>NZ_CM149974.1:0-5882948 GCF_056311855.1 Actinomycetospora sp. ABD4_176
TGTGGTTGTCCTTTGAGAACTCAACAGTGTGCTGAATGTTTGGTGTGTTTGTCCTCGTCGGCATCATGTGTGCGTCGTTGGTGGCGTGTGTGTGGTGTCGTGGGGTTTCTTTGAGTCGCCTGGTCCTTGGCTAGTGGGGGCCGGGTGTTTTTGCTGGGACTGTTTGTTCCAATGTTTTTTGTTGGAGAGTTTGATCCTGGCTCAGGACGAACGCTGGCGGCGTGCTTAACACATGCAAGTCGAGCGGTAAGGCCCTTCGGGGTACACGAGCGGCGAACGGGTGAGTAACACGTGGGTGACCTGCCCTCCACTTCGGGATAAGCCTGGGAAACCGGGTCTAATACCGGATAGGACCAACTGGTGCATGCTGGTTGGTGGAAAGTTTTTTCGGTGGGGGATGGGCCCGCGGTCTATCAGCTTGTTGGTGGGGTGATGGCCTACCAAGGCGACGACGGATAGCCGGCCTGAGAGGGTGATCGGCCACACTGGGACTGAGACACGGCCCAGACTCCTACGGGAGGCAGCAGTGGGGAATCTTGCGCAATGGGCGGAAGCCTGACGCAGCAACGCCGCGTGAGGGATGACGGCCTTCGGGTTGTAAACCTCTTTCGCGATCGACGAAGGTCATGCTTTTGGCATGGCTGACGGTAGGTCGAGAAGAAGCACCGGCCAACTACGTGCCAGCAGCCGCGGTAATACGTAGGGTGCGAGCGTTGTCCGGAATTATTGGGCGTAAAGAGCTCGTAGGCGGTGTGTCGCGTCGGCCGTGAAAACCTGGGGCTTAACTCTGGGCGTGCGGTCGATACGGGCATCACTAGAGTTCGGCAGGGGAGACTGGAATTCCTGGTGTAGCGGTGAAATGCGCAGATATCAGGAGGAACACCGGTGGCGAAGGCGGGTCTCTGGGCCGATACTGACGCTGAGGAGCGAAAGCATGGGTAGCGAACAGGATTAGATACCCTGGTAGTCCATGCCGTAAACGTTGGGCGCTAGGTGTGGGGTCCATTCCACGGGTTCCGTGCCGCAGCTAACGCATTAAGCGCCCCGCCTGGGGAGTACGGCCGCAAGGCTAAAACTCAAAGGAATTGACGGGGGCCCGCACAAGCGGCGGAGCATGTGGATTAATTCGATGCAACGCGAAGAACCTTACCTGGGTTTGACATGCACCAGACGCGTCCAGAGATGGGCGTTCCCTTGTGGCTGGTGTGCAGGTGGTGCATGGCTGTCGTCAGCTCGTGTCGTGAGATGTTGGGTTAAGTCCCGCAACGAGCGCAACCCTTGTCCTATGTTGCCAGCGGGTTATGCCGGGGACTCATGGGAGACTGCCGGGGTCAACTCGGAGGAAGGTGGGGATGACGTCAAGTCATCATGCCCCTTATGTCCAGGGCTTCACACATGCTACAATGGCCGGTACAGAGGGCTGCGAAGCCGTGAGGTGGAGCGAATCTCGTAAAGCCGGTCTCAGTTCGGATCGGGGTCTGCAACTCGACCCCGTGAAGTCGGAGTCGCTAGTAATCGCAGATCAGCAACGCTGCGGTGAATACGTTCCCGGGCCTTGTACACACCGCCCGTCACGTCACGAAAGTCGGTAACACCCGAAGCCCGTGGCCCAACCCGCAAGGGGGGGAGCGGTCGAAGGTGGGACTGGCGATTGGGACGAAGTCGTAACAAGGTAGCCGTACCGGAAGGTGCGGCTGGATCACCTCCTTTCTAAGGAGCTTCACCGGACACCGCTGGTGGTGTGGTGCTCGCAGGCGAGTGTCCTGCGCGCTGCACCGTGGTGGTGGAGGGCCCCGGTACCTCCCACGGTCCGCGTCTTCGGGCGTGGTCGTGGGGTGGGAAGGGGTTGCTCGAGAAAAGTGGAAACACCGGACATGTCCTCCTGGCCTCTTGGTGGGGTCGGGGGGCGGCACACTGTTGGGTCCTGAGGGGACAACGTCTTCTCTGGACGGGCAGCGCCCGCTTCACCGTGTGGTGGGGTTGGGCGCTGGTTCGTGTGGTCGTTGAGAATTGTACAGTGGACGCGAGCATCTTTTGTTTCTGTGCACATTTGTGTCGTGATTTCTTGATGTGTGTGTTGGTCAAGTTGTCAAGGGCGCACGGTGGATGCCTGGGCACCAGGAGCCGATGAAGGACGTGGGAGGCCGCGATAGTCCTCGGGGAGCTGTCAACCGAGCGTTGATCCGAGGGTGTCCGAATGGGGAAACCCGGCACCCGTCATGGGGTGTCACCGCCGTCTGAATGTATAGGACGGTGGGAGGGAACGCGGGGAAGTGAAACATCTCAGTACCCGCAGGAGAAGAAAACAAGAGTGATTCCGTGAGTAGTGGCGAGCGAAAGCGGAAGAGGCTAAACCCCGCCAGTGTGAGAGCCGGCAGGCGTTGCTGGTGGGGTGTTGTGGGGCGTCACGGACCGGTACTGCCGTGCCGGTGCGGTGGTGGTGTGGTGTTAGTCGAAGGCGTTGGGACGCGTCGGCGTAGAGGGTGAGACCCCCGTAGACGAAAACACCGCCCACCTCGTGGTGGCGTGCCCGAGTAGCAGCGAGCCCGTGTAATTCGCTGTGAATCTGCCGGGACCACCCGGTAAGCCTAAATACTCCCTGGTGACCGATAGCGGACGAGTACCGTGAGGGAAAGGTGAAAAGTACCCCGGGAGGGGAGTGAAATAGTACCTGAAACCGTGTGCCTACAAGCCGTCAGAGCCTTAGCTTCACAGCGGGGTGATGGCGTGCCTTTTGAAGAATGAGCCTGCGAGTTAGCGGTACGTGGCGAGGTTAACCCGTCGAGGGGTAGCCGTAGCGAAAGCGAGTCCGAACAGGGCGTTTCTAGTCGCGTGCTCTAGACCCGAAGCGGGGTGATCTACCCATGGCCAGGGTGAAGCGCCGGTAAGACGGCGTGGAGGCCCGAACCCACCAGGGTTGAAAACCTGGGGGATGAGCTGTGGGTAGGGGTGAAAGGCCAATCAAACTCCGTGATAGCTGGTTCTCCCCGAAATGCATTTAGGTGCAGCGTCGCGTGGTACTCACCGGAGGTAGAGCACTGGTTGGCCTAGGGGGCCGACAAGCTTACTGAAGTCAGCCAAACTCCGAATGCCGGTGAGCGTGTAGCGCGGCAGTGAGACGGCGGGCGATAAGGTTCGTCGTCGAGAGGGAAACAGCCCAGATCGCCGGCTAAGGCCCCTAAGCGTGCGCTAAGTGGGAAAGGATGTGGGATCGCCCAGACAACCAGGAGGTTGGCTTAGAAGCAGCCATCCTTGAAAGAGTGCGTAATAGCTCACTGGTCAAGTGGTCCTGCGCCGACAATGTAGCGGGGCTCAAGCGCACCGCCGAAGCCGCGGCAACACCACGTGAACACTTCCTGCGGGATGGTGGTGGTGTTGGGTAGGGGAGCGTCATGCGGGCGGTGAAGCGGCGGAGTGATCCAGCCGTGGAGCCCGTGTGAGTGAGAATGCAGGCATGAGTAGCGATAGCAGAGTGAGAAACTCTGCCGCCGGATGACCAAGGGTTCCTGGGCCAGGTTTTTCCGCCCAGGGTGAGCCGGGACCTAAGGCGAGGCCGACAGGCGTAGTCGATGGACAACGGGTTGATATTCCCGTGCTCGTGTAGGCGCGTCCCTGGCGAATCCAGGTGTGCTAACCGCCCGAGCCCCGGCTGTCTCCTTCGGGAGCAGCTCGGGGGGAGCGCGGGACCCCGCCTGGTAGTAGCCAAGCGATGGGGTGACGCAGGAGGGCAGCTCCGCCAGCTAGTGGTAGTGCTGGTGCAAGCGTGTAGGCCGGTGTACAGGCAAATCCGTACACCATGAGGCTGAGACGTGACGCATAGCCGGTTGAGGCGAAGCAGAGTGATCCCATGCTGCCGAGAAAAGCCTCTAGCGAGTTCCTACGCGACCCGTACCCCAAACCAACACAGGTGGTCAGGTAGAGAATACCGAGGCGTTCGAGCGAACTGTGGTCAAGGAATTCGGCAAAATGCCCCCGTAACTTCGGGAGAAGGGGGGCCCTGTCCCGTGAAACCCCTTGCGGGTTAGCGGGGTGGGGCCGCAGAGACCAGGGGGAAGCGACTGTTTACTAAAAACACAGGTCCGTGCGAAGTCGCAAGACGATGTATACGGACTGACGCCTGCCCGGTGCTGGAACGTTAAGGGGACCGGTTAGGCCGCAAGGCCGAAGCTGAGAACTTAAGCGCCAGTAAACGGCGGTGGTAACTATAACCATCCTAAGGTAGCGAAATTCCTTGTCGGGTAAGTTCCGACCTGCACGAATGGCGTAACGACTTCCCCGCTGTCTCGACCACAGACTCGGCGAAATTGCACTACGAGTAAAGATGCTCGTTACGCGCGGCAGGACGGAAAGACCCCGGGACCTTCACTACAGCTTGGTATTGGTGCTCGGTTCGGCTTGTGTAGGATAGGTGGGAGACTGGGAAGCGGCCACGCTAGTGGTCGTGGAGTCGCCGTTGAAATACCACTCTGGTCGAATTGGGCATCTAACCTCGGACCATGATCTGGTCCAGGAACAGTGCCTGGTGGGTAGTTTAACTGGGGCGGTTGCCTCCCAAAGGGTAACGGAGGCGCCCAAAGGTTCCCTCAGCCTGGTCGGCAACCAGGTGTCGAGTGCAAGTGCACAAGGGAGCTTGACTGTGAGACCGACGGGTCGAGCAGGGACGAAAGTCGGGACTAGTGATCCGGCACCACCAGGTGGATGGGGTGTCGCTCAACGGATAAAAGGTACCCCGGGGATAACAGGCTGATCTTGCCCAAGAGTCCATATCGACGGCATGGTTTGGCACCTCGATGTCGGCTCGTCGCATCCTGGGGCTGGAGTAGGTCCCAAGGGTTGGGCTGTTCGCCCATTAAAGCGGTACGCGAGCTGGGTTTAGAACGTCGTGAGACAGTTCGGTCCCTATCCGCCGCGCGCGCAGGAGACTTGAGGAAGGCTGTCCCTAGTACGAGAGGACCGGGACGGACGAACCTCTGGTGTGCCAGTTGTCCCGCCAGGGGCACGGCTGGTTGGCTACGTTCGGAAAGGATAACCGCTGAAGGCATCTAAGCGGGAAGCCTGTTCCAAGATGAGGTCTCCCACCCCTTCGAGGGTTAAGGCCCCCACCAGACCAGTGGGTTGATAGGCCAGACATGTAATCGCCGCAAGGCGTTCAGTGGACTGGTACTAATAGGCCGAGGACTTGCCCACACACCCATCAAGACTCACGGCAAGTACAACTGCGTAACGAACAACCGATGTTCGCGTCCACTGTGCATATCCCAACGACCACACACCCCACCCCACAGGTGATCTGTGGGGGTGGTGGGGTGTTCCGGTGGTCACAGCGGAGGGGAAACGCCCGGACCCATCCCGAACCCGGAAGCTAAGCCCTCCAGCGCCGATGGTACTGCGACCGACAGGTCGTGGGAGAGTAGGACACCGCCGGAACACCCGACCACCCCCACACACACACACACATCTCGAGCACCACCCCCAAAAAAAAGGGGCGAGAACTCCCACCCAGGAGCACTCGCCCCTTTTTTTCACGTCTCCCCCCAGGGACACGACCGGTGGGCCCGACGGACCTGCCGTCTGGTCCAGATGGACCGAGAACGCGGTCACGGCCGCGCCGCTGCGTCCCCACCCCTGGCGGTTGTCCCCAGGCCGTCGGATGGTGCTCACGCCCGGGCACGTCACCGCGCGACGCTCCTCGTGCGGGCCGGGGAAGTGCCCCGTCCTCTCAGACGAGCGGAGTGCGACGTGAACGAGACGATGGTGACGGTGACGGGGAACGTCGCCGGCGACGTGATCGCGCGGCGGGTGGGTCCGAACCAGGAGCACGAGCTCGTGACGTTCCGGGTGGCGAGCTCGGAGCGCCGGTGGGACAAGGCGTCGGAGACGTGGATCGACGGGGATCGCTTCACCGCCTCCGTGAACTGCTGGCGGCGGCTCGCCGACGGCGCGCGCTGCCTGACGAAGGGCGACCCGGTCATCGTCACCGGGCGGCTGTCGGTCCGGGAGTACGAGGCCGAGGGCGTGCGCCGCTACATGACCGAGATCAGCGCCGTCGCGGTCGGACCCGACCTCGCGCGCTGCACCGCGAAGGTCCACCGCTGGCGTCCGGGAGCGGGCGAGGCCGGCGTGACGACGGAAGCCGGCGACGTCACCGCCGACGCGGGCGTCGTGGTGACGCCGACGGCCGAGGCCGCGGCCGGCGTGGACGAAGAGGTGCCGGGCGTGGGCCTTGAGGCGAGCGCGGAGGGGGCGACGGTCACCGGGATCGAGGCGGGGGAACGTCGGCGGTCCGGCGCCGGGCGGGCGAGCGCCTGAACCGCCCCGGGGCCGGTGGACGCCGAGTCGTGGCAACTACCATCGTGGGCGTGGCTGAGTTCATCTACACCATGAAGAAGGTTCGCAAGGCCCATGGTGACAAGGTCATCCTCGACGACGTCACGCTGAACTTCCTGCCTGGCGCGAAGATCGGTGTCGTCGGCCCCAACGGGGCGGGCAAGTCGAGCGTTCTCAAGATCATGGCCGGACTGGACCAGGCCAACAACGGCGAGGCGTTCGCTGCCCCGGGGTCGACCGTCGGCATCCTGCAGCAGGAGCCGCCGCTCAACGAGGAGAAGACGGTCCTCGGCAACGTCCAGGAGGGCGCCGGCGAGGTCGCGAGCAAGCTCGCGCGCTACAACGAGATCGCCGAGCTCATGGCCACCGACTACTCCGACGAGCTCATGGAGGAGATGGGCGGCCTCCAGGAGGACCTCGACAACGCCGACGCGTGGGACCTCGACTCGCAGCTGCAGCAGGCGATGGACGCCCTGCGCTGCCCGCCCGGCGACGAGCCGGTGACGCACCTGTCGGGCGGCGAGCGCCGCCGGGTCGCCCTGTGCAAGCTGCTCATCAGCAAGCCCGACCTGCTCCTGCTCGACGAGCCGACCAACCACCTCGACGCCGAGAGCGTGCAGTGGCTCGAGCAGCACCTCGCGTCGTACGAGGGCGCCGTCCTGGCCGTCACCCACGACCGGTACTTCCTCGACAACGTCGCCGAGTGGATCCTCGAGCTGGACCGCGGCCGGGCCTACCCGTACGAGGGCAACTACTCGACCTACCTCGAGAAGAAGGCCGAGCGCGTCGCGGTCCAGGGCCGCAAGGACGCGAAGCTGCGCAAGCGGCTCGCCGACGAGCTCGCGTGGGTGCGCTCCGGGGCGAAGGCGCGGCAGGCCAAGAGCAAGTCGCGTCTGGCCCGGTACGAGGAGATGGCCGCCGAGGCGGAGAAGACGCGCAAGCTCGACTTCGAGGAGATCCAGATCCCGCCGGGCCCCCGGCTGGGCAACGTGGTGGTCGAGGTCAGCCACCTCGACAAGGGTTTCGACGACCGCCTGCTCATCAAGGACCTGTCGTTCTCGCTGCCGCCCAACGGCATCGTCGGGGTCATCGGTCCGAACGGCGTCGGGAAGACGACGCTGTTCAAGACCATCGTCGGGCTCGAGAAGCCGGACTCGGGCGAGGTCCGGGTCGGCGACACGGTGAAGCTGTCGTACGTCGACCAGAGCCGCGAGGGCCTGTCGGGCACGGACAACGTGTGGAAGGTCGTCTCGGGCGGCCTCGACCACATCCAGGTCGGCCAGGTCGAGATGCCGTCGCGGGCCTATCTGTCGGCGTTCGGGTTCAAGGGACCGGACCAGCAGAAGCCGGTAAACGTCCTCTCCGGTGGTGAGCGCAACCGCCTGAACCTGGCGCTCACCCTTCAGCAGGGCGGCAACCTGCTCCTGCTCGACGAGCCCACGAACGACCTCGACGTCGAGACGCTGTCGTCGCTGGAGAACGCCCTGGAGAACTTCCCGGGCTGCGCGGTGGTCGTGTCGCACGACCGCTGGTTCCTCGACCGCGTCTGCACCCACATCCTCGCGTGGGAGGGCACCGACGACCACCCGGCGGCGTGGTTCTGGTTCGAGGGCAACTTCGCGGACTACGAGGAGAACAAGATCGAGCGCCTCGGTCCCGACGCCGCCCGTCCGCACCGCGTCACCCACCGCAAGCTGACCCGGGACTGAGGACCCGGACGCGGTGGAGAGCTCGGCGCGGCAGTCCGCGGTCCACGGACTCAGCGCGAGCGCGATCCTCGAGGTCGCCGAGGGGCTGCGGTGGGCCGACCCGCAGCTCAGCGTCGCGCTGGCCGAGCACGTCGCGCGGTCTGCGGGCACCGACGTCGGTGCCCGCAGCGCGGCGGAGCGCTCGGCGGTGCTCGCGCTCGGGCAGTCCGACCGGGCCGCGGCGCTGATCCTGCGCGCCGTGCCGCAACTGCAGGCCGCGGAGCGCGAGGGCCGGACCACGGACGCCGCGCTGCTGCGCTGTGAACTGGCCCGGGCCGCGGTGCGCTGCGAGGACGTCGACGCCGCCGAGGCGGTGCTCGAGCCGTTGGCGGGGGGCCAGGTCCTCCCGGCCGCGGCGCGTGCCGACGCGCTGGTGGCGTGGTGCGCCGCGCGGGCGGCGCGGGGCGACGTCCCCGGGGTGGACGCGGCGGCCCGTCAGGTCGAGGAGCTCGTCGGGGACGCGTCGGACGACGTCCGGCGGCTCGCCGTGCAGCGGTCGCGGGCCCGCGCCCGTCGCGTCGCGGGGGACGCGTCCGGGGCACTCGCGGTGCTGCGGGACGTGACGACGGTCGGCACCGGGACCGGCCGCGAGGCGGCGATCCTCGTGGCGGACCAGGTCGGGCTGCTCGCCGAGCTCGGGCGAGGCGAGGAGGCCCGCGAGCTGGCGGCGCCCTGGCTCGCGGCGACGCCGCAGGCCACGACGTCGCTGGCGGTCGGCCGGATGCGCTGCGTCCTCGCCCGCGGTGTCTGGCTGCCCGCCGGGGACGTCGACACCGCCGCGCGCCTGGCGCGGGAGGCGGAGGTCGACCTCGTCGACCACGGTCACGAGGGGCAGGCCGCGGAGGCCGTCGAGGTGCTCGCGGAGGTCGCGGCCCGCCGGGGCGAGAGCCGGCACGTCCTCGACGAGCTGCGACGCGCCCACGCCCACGCCGAGGCCGCGAGGGACGAGACCACGACCGCGCGGATCGCGCTGGCCGTCGCGCTGGCGACGCCGGGGGGCCGGCCCGCTCGGCCGTCGGACGTCGCCGAGCCCCCGGCCCTCGCGGAGTCCCCGGTCGTCGCGGAGTCCCCGGTCGTCGCGGAGTCCCCGGTCGTCGCGGAGTCCCCGGTCGTCGCGGAGTCCCCGGTCGTCGCGGTGGAGAGCGCTGCGGTGGTCGAGAGACCACGGAGCGACGCCCCCGGTAGTGCGGGCCTCGGCGACGTCGACGGTGCGCACCTCGCGGCGACCGGCGCCGCGGAGCCCGCCGCGTCGGTGGCCCCGGACCGGACCGACGCCGCGGCGCCGCGCCGTCGCGGGCGGTACCGGGAGGAGGCCGACCCGGGCGACGCGCTCGCCGCGGCCCTGGCCGCCGCGCGCGGGGGGAGCCTCGACCCCTTCACGACCCCGCCCGGCGGGACCCCCGTCCGGGAGGAGAGCCACGAGGTCTCCGGCGACGGCGCCGCGGACGACGTGGACGCGGCCGCCGAGGCCCGCAGCCGTCGCCTCGCCCGGGCCCGCGCGCGGTGGGAGGTGCCCGAGTCGATCCTGCGCCGCCGCCCCGAGCAGGACGGCCACGACGACGCGCTCGGCGCCCCGCGCCCCGACCGCGGAGGGGCGGAGTCCGCGAGCTCCGTCGCCGGCGCGGCCGGCCCGGACGACGACCGCTCCGCCCACGGGAGCGCCACCGCACCCGCCGGCTCGTCCGGCCGACCTCGGAGCGCGGAAACGGCGGCCGACGAGCCCGCCCCGCGACGCCGCAGAGGCCACCGCGCCCCGGACCCCGGGGACGATCGGGAGGACCGCGAGCGGCGCAACGGCTCGGTCGGGGCGGGCCGCGTGGTGCGGGCCGACCCGGACGGAGGGGGTGCGCCCGACGCCGACGGAGCGATCGGGCTCGCGGGCGGCGAGCGGTCGAACGGGTGGCCCCGGGTGCGGCCGGTGGCGTCGGAGCCTGCAGCCGACCCGCAAGCCGTGCGCGACGAGGGCGACCGGGGGAACGGGCGGGTCCCCCGCGCCGGCGACCGGCGCGCCGACCGCGAGCACCTCGCCGGCCTCGGCGGGCGTCCCGATCGGGGGCGACCCGAGCTCACCGACGAGCCGGTCACCGTCACCGCGCACCCGGACGGGCGTGGCAACGGCGGGGCCGAGGTCGGGGCGCTCCTCCCTCCCGGGACGAGCCGCCCCGAGGACGACGAGTACGCGCAGGAGCTGGCGTTGACGCTGGTCGACCTGCTCAGCGAGTACCAGCCCCACGGAGGCCCGCTCGGCGGCACGGCGGGCGTCGCGGAGAGCCCGCCGGCCCCGACGACGCAGGTCGAGGCCCACCGCCACGACGCGCCGCGCGGCCCCGAGTCGCCGCGGCGGACCGATGGCCGCCCGGGCCCGCGCACGCGCAACGGGGTCCCGACGGCCCGGCGCGCCGACGACTCCGGGCCCCGACTCGCCGATCTGCTCGCCGACGCCATGGATGCGTACCACTCCGCGGACCAGGGCCCGGTCGCGCCCGTCGACGACCGGCGGGCGCGGCGGTGAGTCTCCCCGCGGCCGCCGCCCGTCCTCCGGCCCGCGGCGCACGGCCGCGCGACGTTAGGGTGGGCCGCCGTGGACGCGCGGACGTACAGCGACGCCTCCCGGGCCGGGCGTGTGGCGGCCCGCCGGTCCCCGGCACCCGGTAGCGCGACATGACGTCGAGCACGAGCACGACGGTCGCGGCCGGCACCCGCACCGGCTGGCCGGCGGACCGCGGCGCCCTGCGCACGGTCGCCGCGTCGCAGGATCCGCCCGACTCCGCGCTCGGCGAGCTCGCCGTCACCTACTTCGACCGCGTCCCCGGGGGCGAGCTCGTCGCCGAGCCCGAGGACGCGCTCGCGACCGTGCGCGCGCACCGCAGCCTCGCGCGGCTGCGGGTGCCGGGGAAGCCGGTGACCGCGGTGCTCGACACCCCGGGCTCCGAGGGGCGCATCTCGGTGCTCGTGGTCACCGACGACATGCCGTTCCTCATCGACTCGGTGCTCGCCGAGCTCGACCGCACGGGCGCGAGCGTCCACCGCGTGGTGCACCCGGTGATCGTCGTGCGCCGCGACGTGCGCGGGGAGCTGCTCGACATCCTCCCGCTCGCCGACGCGGCGGCACCCCCGCCCGGGACGGTCGCCGAGTCGTGGATGAACATCGAGCTCGGCGACCTGCCCGGCTCCGACCCGGCGCGCGACCTCGCCGCCGACCTGCACGCGCGGCTCTCCGGCGTGCTCACCGACGTCCGGGAGGTCGTCGAGGACGGCGACCGGATGGTGTCGACGGCCCGCGCGCTCGCCGACGAGCTCGACGGGCACGGCGGCGGGACGGAGATCGCGGACACGGTCGCGCTGCTGCGCTGGTTCGCGCAGGGCAACCTGATCATGCTGGGCTACCGGCGCCAGGAGCTCGTCGACACCCCGGACGGGCCCGCGCTGCGCGGGGTCCTCGCCTCGGGCCTGGGCGTGCTGCGCCGCGACAGCCTCGTCGCCCGCACCCTGACCGCGAGCCCGGACAGCGTGAGCCCCGCCGGCACCGCGGGGGCCACCGCGCCGCGCCGGCGGCTCGTGCTGACGCGCGCCAGCGCCCGCTCGACGGTCCACCGCCCGGAGCACCCGCTCTACGTCGGCGTGAGCATCTTCGACGACGAGGGCCGGCTGGTCGGCGAGCACCGCTTCCTCGGCATCCTCACCGTCGCCGCCCGGCACGCCGACGTCCTCGGCATCCCCGTGGTGTCCCGGCGCGTGCAGGAGGTCGTCGTCGAGGCGGGGCTGCCCGTGGACTCGTGGTCGGGGCAGCGCCTGCTCGAGGTGCTCCAGACCTACCCGCGCGCGGAGCTGCTGTGCACCGACCGCGCCTCGCTCGAGGCCACGGCCACCGGCGTGCTCGACCTCGCCGAGCGGCGCCGGGTGCGCCTGTTCCTGCGCCGCGACCCGTTCGGCCGCTACTTCTCCTGCATGATCTACCTGCCCCGCGACCGCTACACGACGGCGGCGCGGCTGCGGATGCAGGAGGTCCTCACCCGCGACCTGCGCGGCACCGACATCGAGCACACCGCCCGCGTCACCGAGGACCAGCTGGCGCTCCTGCACGTCACCGTGCACACGGGGCGCGAGGACCCGGTGACGCCGGACCTGGAGGCGCTCACCGACGACCTCGCCGAGGCGGCGCGGACCTGGGCCGACCGCCTGCGCGAGCTCGCCACCGGCGAGGAGCGTGCGGCCATCGCGGCCGTCGGGGAGCCGTTCGCCGAGGCCTACAAGGAGGACTTCGGTCCGGACCGCGGCCTGCTGGACCTGCGCGTCCTCGAGGGCCTCACACCACGCACGGACGAGGACGACCCCGCCGACGGCCGCGACACCGCCGTGCGGCTCTACCGGCCGGACTCGCCCGACGCCGGCGACCGGCGCCTGAAGCTCTACCTCGCGGGCCGTCGGGCGACGCTGTCGTCGGTCCTGCCGGCGCTGCAGTCGCTGGGCGTGGTCGTCGTCGACGAGCGCCCCTACGGCGTCACCCGCAGCGACGGCGTCGCGTGCTGGATCAACGACTTCGGCCTGCGCCTCGGGGACACCGAGGCGGTGCCGCCGGGCACCGAGCACGACCTCACCGAGCGGTTCGCCGATGCGTTCGACGCGGTGTGGACCGGGCTCGCCGGCGCCGACGGCTTCAACGCGCTGGTCCTGCGCGCCGGGCTGACGTGGCGGCAGGCCGCGATGCTGCGGGCGTTCTCGCGCTATCTGCGCCAGGTCGGCAGCGCCTACGGGCAGAGCTACATCACCGACGTCGTCGGCGCGCACCGTGACGTCGCCGTCGCCCTGGTCGAGCTGTTCGAGGCCCGCTTCGACCCCGCGCTCGGCGACGAGGAGCGGGACCGGCGGGTGGCCGAGGTCGACGCGCGGGTCACCGCCGCGATCGCCGAGGTCACCAACCTCGACGCCGACCGGATCCTGCGCTCGCTGCTGGGCGTGGTCCGGGCGACGCTGCGCACCAACTTCTTCCGTCGTGACGCCGAGGGCGCGCCCCGGCCGTTCCTCGCGCTCAAGCTCGACCCCGCGCAGGTCCCGGGCGTGCCGGAGCCGGTGCCCGCGGTCGAGACGTTCGTGCACTCCAACCGCGTCGAGGGCGTCCACCTGCGCTTCGGCGCGATCGCCCGCGGCGGGCTGCGCTGGTCGGACCGCCTGCAGGACTACCGCACCGAGATCCTCGGGCTGGTCAAGGCGCAGGCCGTGAAGAACGCGGTCATCGTGCCCGTGGGCGCCAAGGGCGGGTTCGTCGTGAAGCGCCCGCCGGCCCCGACCGGCGACGCCGCCGCCGACCGCGACGCCGCGCGCGCCGAGGGCGTCGCCTGCTACCGCATGTTCGTGTCCGGCCTGCTCGACCTCGTCGACGACCGCGCCGGGCACGGGGCGCAGTCGGCGATCCGCACGCCCGCCGACGTCGTGCGCTACGACGGCGACGACCCGTACCTCGTGGTCGCCGCGGACAAGGGCACGGCGACGTTCTCCGACCTCGCGAACGCGGTCGCCACCGAGTACGGGTTCTGGCTGGGCGACGCGTTCGCGTCCGGGGGCTCGGTCGGCTACGACCACAAGGCCATGGCCATCACGGCCCGCGGCGCGTGGGAGAGCGTCCGGCGCCACTTCCGCGAGCTCGGCCGCGACCTCGCGCGCGACGAGATCACCGTGGTCGGTGTCGGGGACATGTCCGGCGACGTGTTCGGTAACGGCATGCTGCTCTCGGAGCACCTGAGGATCGTCGCGGCGTTCGACCACCGCCACGTCTTCCTCGACCCCGACCCCGACCCCGCCGTCTCGTACGCCGAGCGGCGCCGGCTCTTCGAGCTGCCGCGCTCGTCGTGGACGGACTACGACGAGTCCCTCATCAGCGCGGGCGGCGGCGTCTACCCGCGCACGATGAAGGCGATCCCGGTGTCCCCGCGCGCCGCCGAGGTGCTGGGCATCGACCCCGGCGAGGTCGAACCGCCGACGCTGGTGCGCGCGATCCTGCGCGCGCCCGCCGACCTGCTGTGGAACGGCGGGATCGGCACCTACGTCAAGGCGTCCACCGAGACCCACGCCGACGTCGGCGACAAGGGCAACGACGCCGTGCGCGTCGACGGCGACGAGCTGCGGGTGGTCGTGGTCGGCGAGGGCGGCAACCTCGGCCTCACGCAGCGCGGGCGCATCGAGTACGCCCGCCGCGGCGGCAAGGTCAACACCGACGCGATCGACAACAGCGCCGGCGTCGACTGCTCCGACCACGAGGTCAACATCAAGATCCTGCTGGACTCGTTGGTCGAGCGCGGGGAGCTCGCGCCCGCCGAGCGCGACGAGCAGATCGCGGCGACCACCGAGGACGTCGCCGGGCTGGTGCTCGCCGACAACGTCAGCCAGAACGAGGTGCTGGGCGTCTCCCGGTCGCACGCGGCGGGGATGGCGCACGTGCACGAGGCGCTGGTCGCCGACCTCGAGGAGCGCGGCCGGCTCGACCGCGAGCTCGACGTGCTGCCCGACGCCGAGGAGTTCGCGGCCCGGCGCGCGGCGGGGGAGGGCCTGTCGAGCCCCGAGCTCTCGACGCTCATGGCGCACGTCAAGCTCGACCTCACCGACGCGCTCGCGGCGTCCGAGGTGCCCGACCTCGAGGTGTTCGCGCGCCGCCTGCCGTCCTACTTCCCGCCGGTGCTCGCCGAGCGCTTCCCCGACGCCGTCGCCGCGCACCCGCTGCGCCGCCAGATCGTGACGACGATGCTGTCGAACGCCGTGGTCGACGGCGGCGGGCTGACGTTCGTGCACCGGCTCGGGCAGGAGGTGGCCGCCACCGCGGGCGACGCGGCGCGCGCCTTCCACGTCGCGACCACCGTGTTCGGGCTCGACGCGCTCGCCGACGAGGTCGCGGCGGGGGAGCAGACGCTCTCGACGCTCGTCGCCGACCGGCTCACCCTCGCCGCGCGCCGCCAGCTCGACCGCGTCGCGCGCTGGTTCCTCACCCACCGCCCGCAGCCGCTGGCGGTGGGCGCGGAGGTCGCGCGGTTCTCGCCGTGGGTCAGCCAGCTGGCGCCCCGGGTGCCCGAGCTCCTGCGCGGCCGCGAGGCCGAGGGGCTCGCGCACCGCACGCAGGCCTTCGTCGACGCCGGCGCGCCGGTCGACCTCGCCCGCCGGGCCGTGGGCGGGCTCTACGCGTTCGGGCTGCTCGACGTCGTGGAGATCGCCGAGTACGCCGAGCGCGAGCAGGGCGGGCTCGTCGCCGACGACGGCGAGGTCACCGACGACGAGCTGCTCGCCGTCGCGGAGCTCTACTACGCGCTCTCCGAGCACCTCGGCCTCGACGCCCTGCTCACGGCCGTCGCCGGCCTCGAGCGCTCCGACCGGTGGCACGCGCTCGCCCGGCTGTCCCTGCGCGACGAGCTGTACTCGTCCCTGCGCGCGATCACGCTCGACGTGCTCGCCGACACGGGGCCGGAGGAGTCCGCGGACGAGAAGATCGAGCACTGGGAGCAGGCCAACGCCTCGCGCCTGATGCGGGCCCGTTCGGCGCTCGCCGAGATCGCGAAGGTCGGGCACGCGGACCTCGCGACGGTGTCGGTCGCCGCACGCCAGATCCGCAGCATGGTCCGCTGAGGACGGGATCAGGAGAGAGCAGCCGCGTGGCCCCCTACGTCGCCGACGTCGCCGTCCGCTGGTCGGACCAGGACGCCTACGGGCACGTCAACCACGCCCGCGTGGTGACGCTGCTCGAGGACGCCCGCACCGGGCTGCTCTTCGACGCCGCGACCCGGGCGGGCGTGGCGGCGTTCGAGGCCGGGCTGCTGGTCGCCGCCCTCGACGTCGCCTACCACCGGCCGATCCCGTGGACACCGGCGGGCGTGCGCGTCGAGATGACCGCCCGGGACGTGCGGGCCGCGTCGTTCCGCGTCGCGTACCGGCTGCTGCTGCCCGACGGCGACGGTGGCTGGGACGCGGCCAAGCCCGCCGTCACCGCCACCACCCAGCTCGTGCCCTACGAGCTCGCCACCGCACGACCCCGGCGCCTCACGGCCGAGGAGCGGGAGTTCCTGGCCGGGTACACCGAGGACGGCCGCGCGGCGTGACCCTGGCGATCCCGGACGCGGCGGACCGGGCCACGCTCGCCGACGTCGTCGGCCGCGTCGTGCGCCTCGACTCCGCGGCCGTGGTGCGGCTGCGCCACACGGACGGTGCGGTCGCGCTGTGGGCGGGCACGCCGTTCGGGGTGCTCGTGACCACCGGCGCGCGCGGCTCCGTCACCCCCGCCGACGTGACCGTGGTGGCGTCGGACCTGCTCGCGGCGCTCTCGGTGGTCGACGCCCCCGAGCTCGACCCCGGCAGGGCGGTCGACGATCGCTGGCGCGGCGACCTGCCCGGCGCCCTCGCGTGGGAGGTGATCGGGCACCTCGCGGCCGACGAGGTCGACGACGCGGTGGCCCGCGCCGACCCGTCACGGCTGGACCAGCCGGTGTGGGAGGGCGGCGGGGTGCGGGTGCCGGCGCGCTGCGTCGTCGCCGTCGCGGGCATGGGGTGGCCGGAGGACCGCGGGCCGGTGCCGGTGGCGCTGTCCGGGGACGGGGGGTGGCTGCGCCTCGAGGTGGGCGCGGCCGCGATCGTCCGCCACCGCCGCCCGGCCCTCACCGTGCTGATGTGAGCAGTTTCCGGGCCTATAGGCCCGGAAAGTGCTCACGAAGGGTCAGCGCAGGGTCGACCGCAGGAAGTTCAGCGTCTCGTTCCAGGCGATGCGGGCCTGGTCGGGGTCGTAGGTGCCGAGGTGGTCCTCGTCGTTGAAGAACGCGTGGCCCGCGGGGTAGAGGCGGAAGTCGGGGCGCCGGCCGGCCTCGGCCTCGATCCGGTCGGCGAGCTGCTTCACGGCCTCGGGGCCGGCCATCTCGTCCTGCTCGCCGAAGTGCCCGAGAAGCGGCGCGGAGAGGTTCGCGAAGCTCGGGTAGTCCTCGCCCAGCACGCCGTAGAACGGCACCGCGGCGCCGATCCGGTCGCCCTGCTGCGCGGCCAGGACCAGCACGAACCCGCCGCCCATGCAGAACCCGACGGCGCCGACCTTGCGCCCGACCACGGCCTCGTGGTCGAGCAGGAAGTCGACGGCGCCGGCGAGGTCGGTGGCCGCCCGGTCGACGGGCAGCTGCTGCATGAGCCGGCCGGCCTCGTCGGCGTCGTGCGTGGTCGTCCCGCCGTAGAGGTCGGGGGCCAGCGCGACGAAGCCCTCGGCGGCGAGGCGGTTGGTGACGTCGGCGATGTGGCTGGTCAGGCCCCACCACTCCTGGATCACGATCACGCCGGGGCCGACGCCCGACTCGGGCAGCGCGAGGTAGCCGTGCGCCGTCCGTCCGCCGGAGGGGAAGCTGACGTTCTGCAGCGGGTTGTCGGTCATGATCGCGTGTCTACCAGGCCTTGTTCATCATGCTCGTCGCCGCCATCTCGAAGTACTCCCACATCTGGCGGCGCCGCTCCTCGGGCAGGTCGGCCTCGTCGACGGCGACGCGCATGCAGCGCAGCCACGCGTCGCGCTCGAGCGGCCCGATCGGGAACGGGCCGTGCCGCATGCGCAGGCGCGGGTGCCCGCGCTGGTGGGAGTAGGTCTGCGGGCCGCCCCAGTACTGCTCGAGGAACATCAGCAGGCGCTGCTCGGCGGGCCCCAGGTCCTCCTCGGGGTAGAGGGGACGCAGGACCGGGTCGTCGGCGACCTGCTCGTAGAAGCGGTGCACGATCGCCACGAACGTCTCGTGCCCGCCCACGGCCTCGTAGAACGTGTCGGGTCGACCGGCCTGTGGTGCGCTCACCCCTCCACCGTCCCAGATCCGGTCCGGGTGGGTGGAGCCAGACCGGCCCCGGGTCAGACCGCCGGGGTGCCGGGGCCCGCGACGCCGGGGCGCCCGGCGAACGGGAACGGCGCCGGCACGCCCGCGACGTCGAGCTGCGACTTGACCTCGGCGGCGACCGCCCGCTGCACCGCCCACTGCTCGCCGGGGCGGGTCCGGATGGTCAGGCGCAGGAGGACGCCCTCGGCGGTCACGGACTGGACGCCGAGCATCTCCGGCGGCGCGATCACCTTGCTCGCGATCTTCGGCTCCGCGCACTCGGCGTTCGCGGCGCGCTCGGCGATCTCGAGGGCGTCGTCGACGTCCGCGGTGTGCCCGACGGGGATGTCGACGACCGCGACCGAGTAGCCCTGGCTGGAGTTGCCGACCCGCAGCACCTCGCCATTGCGGACGTACCAGACGGTGCCGGCGATGTCGCGCAGCGTCGTCACCCGCAGGCCGACCGCCTCGACGGTGCCGGTGGCCTCACCGAGGTCGACGACGTCGCCGACGCCGTACTGGTCCTCGAGCATCATGAAGATGCCGGACAGGAAGTCGCGGACGAGGTTCTGCGCGCCGAAGCCGATCGCGACACCGACGATGCCGGCCGAGGCGATGATCGGGGCGAGGTTGACCCCGAACTCGCCCAGGATCAGCACGAACGCGACGCCGTAGATCAGCATCGTCGAGAACGACCGCAGCACCGACCCGATCGCCTGGGCGCGCTGGGCGCGCCGCTCGACCATCAGCGGGGCGGCGTCCTTGAGCGTGCGCACGGCCCGGTCGCGCAGGGGACGCAGCAGCGCGGGCACGCGTCCCCGGCCGGCGCCGCTGGTCAGGCGCTTGATCGCGCGGTGCACCATGTGCCGCAGCACCACGGCCACGATGACGATGAGCAGCACGACGACGAGGTGGGCGAACAGCTCGTCGGCCGAACGCGATAGCCAATCGGTCTGGGTGAGCCGGTAGACCCGCTCGCACAGCGAGCCCTGGTCGGCGGCGCAGGCGGGCGGCGTGGACGGGATCGCGGACAGCGGCGACGAGAGGTCGGGCTCCGGCCCGGGGGTGGCCGGTGGCGGGGTCGGCGGCGGCACGGTCACGTCACCCGACGGTAGAGCACGGGCTCGGCGGGTCCCGACGCCTCCCGACCCCCGGCGACACGCCGGTGACGCGGGGATGGCGCGCCGATGCGCACGGTGAGAACACGCGTGCGATCGGGCCCGTTGTGTGGTCGACTAGGCCAACTTCTCCGGGAGGTGGTCGTGTGCACGAACGACAACCCGGCAGCGTGACTCCGCTGGTCAGCGAGGTCTCGCCCACCACCGCGCCGTACCGCGCGTCCGACCCTCCCGATCCCGTCCCCGAGCTCACCGTCGCTCCCCCTCCTCCCGCCTCCCCGGACGATCCCCCCGCCCCGCCGCCGTCGCCGCCCTGGGGCCGCCGCCGGGTCCTGCTCCTCAACGCCACCTTCGAGCCCCTCACCGCGCTGCCGCTGCGGCGCGCGATCGTCCTGCTGGTCTGCGGCAAGGCCGAGGTGGTCCACGGCGACGCCGCCGGGCTCGTCCTGCACTCGGCGACCGGCGCGGTCGAGGTCCCCTCCGTCATCCGCCTCGTCGCCTACGTCCGCGTGCCGTACCGGGCGCGGGTGCCGCTGACGCGGGCCGCCCTCATGCACCGCGACCGCTTCCGCTGCGCGTACTGCGGCGGGCGCGCCGAGACCATCGACCACGTGGTGCCCCGCAGCCGCGGCGGCACGCACACGTGGGAGAACTGCGTGGCCTGCTGCGCGCGCTGCAACCACCGCAAGGCCGACAAGCTGCTCGCCGAGCTCGGCTGGCCGTTGCGCACCATGCCCACCGCGCCCCGCGGGCGGCACTGGCGCCTGCTCGCCGGGCTCGTCGACGCCGATCCGCTGTGGCTGCCGTACCTGGGCGAGACGGCCGCCTGACGTCGTCTGCTCGGTGATCGAAGTACCGATACGGACGTTCGGTGTCAGCGAGGGCACTTCGCTGACACGACGCGTGTCCCCGGCGTGCGGCAGCATGGCGCAACCGTGAGCGATCTCCACGAGCTGACCGCCCTCGAGACCGCCGCGGCGATCCGGCGCGGCGACCTCCCGGCGCTCGACGCCGTCGACGCCGCCCTCGCGCGCGCCGAACGTCTGGGCCCGGAGCTCGGCGCGTTCGCGCTGCTCACGCCCGAGCGCGCCCGGGACGCGGCGCGGGCGCTCGACCGGGCGGGCCCGGACGGCGCCGGCCCGCTCGCCGGCGTCCCGACCGCGGTCAAGGACCTCACGGCGACCGCCGGCGTCCTGACCCGGCGCGGCTCGGTGATCTACGACGGCTGGGTCCCCGACCGCGACGACGACGTCGTCGGGCTGCTGCGCGAGGCCGGCACGATCAGCGTCGGCAAGACGGCCGTGCCCGAGTTCGGGCTGCCCTGCTACACCGAGCCGGCCGGGGCGCCGCCGGCCGTCACGCCGTGGGACCGGACCCGGTCGGCGGGCGGGTCGTCGGGTGGCGCGGCGGCCGCCGTCGCCGCGGGAGTGCTGCCCGTCGCGCACGGCACCGACGGCGGCGGGTCGATCCGCATCCCGGCGGCGGTGTGCGGGCTCGTCGGGCTCAAGACCACACGCGGGCGCGTGCCGGCGGGCCCGGCCGGCGGCGACCCGGCGGGGCTGTCGGTGCACGGCCCGCTCGCGCATACCGTCGCCGACGCCGCCGCGCTGCTCGACGCGATGGCGCGCCCGTCGGCGGGGGAGCCGTTCGTGCCCGCGGCCCCGCCCGCCGGCGGCTACCTCGGCGCGCTGGCGCGGCCGGTGGGGCGCCGGCGGA
Organism: Actinomycetospora sp. ABD4_176; assembly: GCF_056311855.1. Lineage (NCBI taxonomy): Bacteria > Bacillati > Actinomycetota > Actinomycetes > Pseudonocardiales > Pseudonocardiaceae > Actinomycetospora > Actinomycetospora sp. ABD4_176. Next base: position 20,722 of record NZ_CM149974.1, read on the forward strand.
TCGCGCTCGCCGTCGACCCGCCGCTCGACGGCCACGACGTGGTCGTCGACCCCGCGTGCCGTGCGGCCGCCGAGGAGGTCGGCGCCCTGCTCGAGGAGATCGGGCACGACGTCGAGCCGGTGCGGGTCCGCCTGCCCGACGAGGGCGTCGCGGCGTTCCTCACGCTGTGGCAGGTGCTCTCGCTGGGTGACCCCGTCGACCCCGCCGACGAGCCGCGCCTGCTGCCGCTGACCCGCTACCTGCGCGCCCGCGGACGCGAGTACGACGGCGCGGCGGCGATGGGGGCGCTGCACACGGTGCAGGTCGTGACGCGGCGCCTCGTCGCCGAGCGGGCGGGCTACGACGCCGTGCTCACCCCCACCGTCGCGCTGCCCCCGCGTCCCGTCGGCTGGTTCACCACCGGCGGCGACCCTGCCGACGACTTCGCCCGCCAGATCGCCTTCACGCCCTGGACCGCGATCGCGAACCTCACCGGCGAGCCCGCGATCTCGCTGCCGCTCTGCTGGTCCGACGGGCTGCCCGTCGGGACGGCGCTGCGGGGGCGCCGCGGGGAGGAGGACGTGCTGCTCGGGCTGGCCGCGGAGCTCGAGGCGGCGCGGCCCTGGAGGGATCGTCGCCCGCCCGAGGGGTGAGCGTGTGAGCACCCCTCCTACGACGGGACGTCGTCGACGGCATCCACTACGGTGCTGCGCGTGAGCCCGATGACCACGTTCCTGCTCTACGGGGTGACCTCGCTCGGGGGGATCGCCCTGATCGCGGCCATGACCCTGATCCGTCCGTCGGGGCGTGGTGCGCGGTACCGCTCCGGCGACGTGTGGGACCACGAGCCGCTGTGGTGGATGGGCAACCCCCGAGGCTCGGGCGTCACCGGGCCGACCGTCGAGGCCGTGCCCGCGAGCCCGGCCGCCGAGCACACCGCCCGAGGAGGCGCTCGTGGCACGTGGTGACGTCGTCCCTGCCGGTCAGGACGCCCCCGGCGAGACCACCCGGCTGACCCAGGGTCCGGGGGTCCTCGAGGACCCCATCGTCGGCCAGGCGCGCGTGTCCACCGCCTCCGGGCGGATCTCCGAGGCCGCCGACGTGCACGCGGAGGACAACCGCGCGCCGTTCTCCCCGTCGCAGCTCTCGCGCCTCGACGAGGCCCTGACGCTCGCCTGCCGCGAGACCGGGCTGCTGTTCACCCTCTACGTGGGGGCGCTCGGCTCCCGGTCGCGCGAGCGCGCCGAGGAGCTGCACGCCTCGCTGGCCGACCACGCCCCCGAGGCGGTCGTCGTGGCCGTCTCGCCGGGCGAGCGGGTCGTCGAGGTCGTGACCGGCGCCGAGTCGGGCCGGCGCATCGACGACCGCGGCGCCAAGCTCGCGGTGATGAGCATGGTCGCCTCGTTCAAGGAGTCCGACCTCGTCGGCGGCATGGTCGAGGGCATCACGATGCTCGCCGACCAGGCAGGACACGCGCACTGAGCCGGCCCGGCGAGAGCAGCGAACGCGCTGTTCGCTGCTTCTAGCGCAGCGAACAGCGCGTTCGTTCGTTCTGGGGTCGGGCCTCAGCCGCGGTCGAACTCCCGGGCGGCGAGGGCGCGGACGACGCCGGCGCGGCCCTCGGTGACGAGGCGGCGCAGGGCCGGCGGGTGCTCGTCGGCGAGCCAGGCGTCGGCGGCGTCGACCGTCGCCTGCTCCACGGCCCAGGACGGGAAGAGCCCCTGCACCATCGGCTGGGCCTGCTCGGAGGAGCGGCGGGCCCAGACCTCGTCGACGACCGCGAAGTACTTCCCGACGTAGTCGGTGAGCAGGGCCTGCTGCGCCGGGTGCGAGAAGCCCATGATGATCGCGGCGTTGATGGCGTTCGGCAGCGTGTCGTCCTCGACGGCGCGCCGCCAGGCCTCGGCCTTGGCCTCCGGGGTCGGGATGAGCGCGCGGCCCCGCTCGGCCATGCGGCGTCCGGTGGCGGTGTTGTCGCGCTCGTACTCGGCGTCGATCTCGGCCTCGCCCGCCGCCCCGTGCGCGACGAGTGCGTGCAGGAGCCGCCAGCGCAGGTCGGTGTCGACGGTCAGGCCCTCGAGCGGGGCGGTCCCGTCCCGCCAGCCGGCGACGGTGTCGAGCGCCTCGGCGGTGAGCACCGACCCCGCGAGGGCGTTGACGATCGCGAGCTGGTGGTCCGAGCCCGGGTCGGCGTGGGCGAGCTCGAGCAGGCGCGCGACGAACGTCGGCCACCCCTCGGTGACCGCCCAGCCGGGCTCGGCGTACGAGGCGAGCGCGGTCTGGGCCTGGAGCAGGAGCCGCTGGACGACGCCGACCTCGGACTCGGCGGCGAGGCCCGCGGTCACGAGCGCGACGAAGTCGCGGGCGCGCAGCTCGGCCTCGCGGGTCATCTCCCACGCCGCCGACCAGCACAGGGTGCGCGGGAGCGGCTCGGCGATGTCGCCGATGCGGTCGATCAGGGTGGTCAGCGAGCGCTCGTCGAGGCGCATCGTGCAGTAGGTGAGGTCGTCGTCGTTGACGAGCACGAGCGCGCCGGCCTCGACCCCGACCAGCTCCGGGACCTCGGTGCGGTCGCCGTCGACGTCGAGCTCGACGCGGTGCTGCCGCACGAGCTTCCCGGAGCCGTCAGCGTTCTCGGAGCCGTAGACGCCGACCGCGAGGCGGTGGGTCCGCAGCTCGCCCGCGCCCGGCCGGGCGCCGCCCTGGACCACCTCGAACGCGGTGTATCGACCGTCCTCGCCGACCGCGAACGACGGCGCGAGGGAGTTCAGCCCGGTGGTGCGCAGCCACTGCGCGCTCCAGCCCGACAGGTCGCGGCCGGAGGCCTCGGTGAGGGCGCCGAGCAGGTCGTCGAAGGTCGCGTTGCCGTAGGCGTGGCGCGAGAAGTACAGCCGCAGCCCGGACAGGAACTCCTCCTGCCCGACGTAGCTGACCAGCTGCTTGAGCACCGACGCGCCCTTGGCGTAGGTGATGCCGTCGAAGTTGACCTCGACGGCCTGCAGGTCGGGGATGTCCGCGGCGACGGGGTGGGTCGAGGGCAGCTGGTCCTGGCGGTAGGCCCACGACTTCTCGACGTTGGCGAACGTCGTCCACGCGTTGCGGTACTCGGTGGCCTCGGCCTGGCTGACGACGCTGGCCCAGGTCGCGAACGACTCGTTGAGCCACAGGTCGTCCCACCAGCGCATCGTCACGAGGTCGCCGAACCACATGTGGGCCATCTCGTGCAGCACGGTCTCGGCGCGGCGCTCGTAGAGGTAGCGGGTGACGCGGCTGCGGAAGACGTAGTCCTCGAGGAACGTCACGGCGCCGACGTTCTCCATGGCGCCGGCGTTGAACTCCGGCACGAAGAGCTGGTCGTACTTGCCGAAGGGGTAGGGCACGCCGAAGTTGCGGTGGTAGAAGCCGAAGCCCTGCTTGGTCTCGGTGAACAGCCGCTCGGCGTCCATGTGCTCGGCGAGGCTCGCGCGGCAGAAGATGCCGAGCGGGATCGTGCCGTGCTCGTCGGTGTAGGTGTCGTCCCATCGGGCGTACGGGCCCGCGACGAGCGCGACGAGGTAGGTCGAGATCGGCGGTGTGGTGGCGAACGCGTGCCTCTTGGCGCCGTGGTCGGCCTCGGTGACGGCCTCGGTCGCGCCGTTGGAGACGACCTGCCAGTCCGGGGACGCGGTGACGGTCACGGTGATCGTGGCCTTGAGGTCGGGCTGGTCGAAGCAGGCGAACATCCGCTTGGCGTCCGCGGTCTCGAACTGGCTGTAGAGGTAGACCCCGCCGTCCACCTGGTCGACGAAGCGGTGCAGGCCCTCGCCGGTGTTCATGTAGCGCCCGTCGGCGTCGACGACGAGCTCGTTCTCGGCGGCGAGGTCGGGCAGCGCGATGCCCTTCTCCTCGTCGTAGCCGCCGACCTCGAGCGCGCGACCGTTGAGGGTCGCCGACCGGACGCCGGCGCCGACGAAGTCGATCCACGTCGACGCGCCCGGCTCGGCGGCCCGGAAGCGCACCGTCGTCGTGGTGCGGAACGTGGCCTCGCCGGGGGCGCCGGCCCCGTCGGTGAGGTCCAGGTCGACCGCGTAGGACGCGACGTCGAGCAGCTCGGCGCGCGCGATCGCGTCGGTGCGGGTCAGGTTCGGGGCAGCCACGGCGCCACCCTACGGCGGACCGGGAACATCACGGCCCATCGCACGGGTTGGCCGAGTGAGGACATCGGAGAAGGGAACCCGACCCCATGGCTGAGAAGACCCGCGTCGACTTCTGGTTCGACCCGCTGTGCCCGTTCGCCTGGATCACCTCGCGCTGGATGCTCGAGGTCGAGAAGGTGCGCGACGTCGAGACGCACTGGCACGTCATGAGCCTCTCGGTGCTCAACTCGGGTCGCGAGCTCGACGAGAAGTACCAGTCGATGATGGACGAGGGCTGGAAGCCCGTGCGCGTGTGCATCGCGGCCGCCCAGGAGCACGGCGACGAGGTCCTGGCGCCCCTCTACACGGCGATGGGCACGAAGATCCACAACGAGGGCAACAAGGACTTCGACGACGTCATCGCGAAGTCGCTGGCCGAGGTCGGCCTGCCCGAGTCGCTCGCGCAGGCCGCGACGTCGACGGACGTCGACGAGGCGCTGAAGAAGTCCCACCACGAGGGCATGGACCCGGTCGGCATGGACGTCGGCACCCCGGTGATCCACGTGGAGGGCTCGGCGTACTTCGGCCCGGTCATGACCCGCATCCCCAAGGGCGAGCAGGCCGGCACGATCTTCGACGGCGCCAAGCTCCTCGCGGGCTACGAGTACTTCTACGAGCTCAAGCGCACCCGCGACACCGAGCTGTCGTTCGACTGACTGTGATCCACGGGCGGTGACCGCCCGTGGTCGGGGGCGCGCTCCACGTGCCCGTGGATCCACGACGTCCCGGCGCACGTACTCCGTTCGTGTGATGACCCTGGGCGACCATGACGTCTCTGCGTGACGATGCCGTGGTCCGCGCAAGGGTCAGGGCACGAACGTGGGGGAGCCGCCATGGTCGCCGGTGCACCGCACGGCGTCGCGGCGGTGCGCCCCGACGCGCCCGCGGCCCGGCGCCGGTGGACCGAATCCCGACGCCGGCCGGGCGCCGGTCCGGGGCCGGCCCCCGGGCCGGCGCCCGCTCCCGCCGACGCCAGGATCGACCGCCTCGCCGAGCGGACCTGTGACGAGCTCCGCCGCCACGGCCGGGCCCAGCGGACCGCGCTGGAGACCGCGGACGGTCCGATGTCGTACGTCGCGCTCGAGACCGCGGCGGTGCGCCTGGCCCGCTACCTGCGACGACGCCGGATCGCGGCCGGCGACCGGGTGGCACTGCTGCTCGACCGCCCCGCCGACGTCCTCGTCGCCCAACTCGCGACGGCCCGCATCGGTGCGGTCTGGGTGCCGCTCGACGCCCGCCTCCCGGACGGGGCGCTCGCGGCCGTGCTCGAGGCGGCGGGTGCGGGCGTCGTGCTCACGACGACCGCCGCGGCGGCGCGGCTCGACGAGTCCGACGTCGACGCCGTCTACCTCGACCGCGTCCGGTCCCGCGTCGACGACGAGGACGCCCAACGGCTGACCGAGGCCGAGCGCGGTGCGGTCGTCGGGATGCCGGCCTACGTGGTGGTCCACGCCGCCGACCACGCCGCCGGGGCCCGCGGCGGCCTGCGCGCCACGGCCGTGGGGCACGACGCCGCCGCCGCCTTCCTCCACGCCGCCGTCGGGCTCCTGCGGCTCGGGGCCGACGACCGGGTCCACCACGATACCAGCGCGGGCTCCGACCTCGCGCTCCTCGAGACGTGGCTCGCGTGGTCGTCCGGCGCCGCCGTCGTCACCGCGCCGCCGGGACCGCGGCTGCGCGGTGCCGACCTCGGGCGCCACCTGCGCGAGCACCGTGTCACTGTGCTCCGTGCGAGCGCCGAGGACCTCGACGGGGTCGACGAGCCGCTGCCCGACCTGCGGCTGCTCCTGCTCACCGGGCCCGACCGGCCGCGCGACCTCCTCGCCGGCTGGCAGCGCCCCGGCCGGCGGATCGTCGCCCTGCACGGCGGCCCCGAGACCACGGTCGCGGCCCTGTGGACCGAGGTGTCGCCCCACCAGCCGGCGGGGTTCTGGCGACCGCTGCCCGGCGACGACGTCGTGGTCGCCGACCCGGCCGACCCGCGACGGCTCCTCCCGCCCGGCGCGATCGGCGAGATCGGCGTCACGGGGGTCGGGGTCGGGCGCGGCTACGTCGGGCGTCGGGACCTCAGCGCCGAGGCGTTCGTGCCGGTGCCGGGTCGTGGCGGGACGATGTTCCGCACCGGCGACCTCGGCCGGGTCACGCCCGCCGGCGACGTCGAGCGGATCGCCCGCCTCGACGGCTCCGGCGGCCGGGGGGAGCGCATCGCGCCGACGTCGGCGCGTCCGACGCCCCGTCCCGGTCCCCGGCAGTCGCGGCGCACGACCGTCATGTCCCTGCCGGACACGCTGCCCGACGAGGTCGGCGAGGTCGGCGAGGCTCCGCCGGCCGTCGAGACCACCGCGGCCGACGAGGGCACGGCCGTCGGCGGGTCCACGGCCACCGCGGACGCCGAAGCGGCGACCCCGGCCCCGTCGACCGACGCCCCGTCCACCCAGGGCCCGCCGCCCCACGCCCCGCCGAGCGGCGACCGCCCGACCGACGGCGGAGCGAGCGGCGACCGCCCGGCCGACGGCGGACCGAGCGCCGGACCGGGCGCCGGACCGGGCGCCGGACCGGGCGCCGGACCCGGCGTCGGACCGAGCGCCGCACGGAGCGCCGGACCGACCGCCCCACCATCGGCCTCGGGCCTGGACGCGCCGACGCGGGTGACGCCGGCGCGCCCGGCACCGAGCTCCGTCGACGCGCCGACGACCGCGGTGCGGGCCACCCCCGCCCCGCCCGCCGTCAAGCCCGCCAGCACACCGCCCGCAGCCACACCGCCCGCAGCCACACCGCCCGCAGCCACACCGCCCGCAGCCACACCGCCCTCCGCCCTGCGCCCGAGCGCGCCCGTAGCGCCGGCCGCACGCCCGTCGGCGCCGCCCGCCCAGCCCGCCCCGCCCGGGCGCCGCCCGGGAGCCCCGGGTCCGGCGGCGCCCGGTCCCGCGACGCCCGGCCGACCAGCCCCCGGACCCCCGACCCCCGCCGGCGGCCGGCCGGCGCCGCCCGCGCGCCACGGTGCGCCGCCGCGACCCGGCGCCCCGGGCCGACCCGCTCCACCGACCCGCCCGGGCCCGCCGCCACACCGCGGTCCCGCCGGGCCGGGCGTGCGTCCGCCCGCGGCCCGGCCCGGGTACACGGCGGCCGCCCCCGCCCCTCCTGCGAAGCCCGTCACCGCGCCGGCCCCGCCCGCGAAGCCCGAGACGCCGAGCGCGGCCGCGGCGCCCGGCGCGACCGAGGCCCTGCTGCGGGAGATCCTGGTCGAGATCCTCGGCCGCCCGGACGTGCCGAAGGACGGCAACTTCTTCGACGACCTGGGCGCCGACTCGCTGCTGATGGCCCGCTTCTGCGCGCGCATCCGCAAGCACCCCGACCTGCCGTCGGCGGCGATGCAGGACATCTACCAGAACCCGACCCTCGCCTCGCTCGCCGTGGCCCTCGCCCCCGCCGCGAAGCCGGCCGATGCCGGCGGGGCCGCGCGCACGACCAGCGGGCTCGCCGGCGTGCTCGCCGAGGTGCTCGAGCGCCCCGACGTGCCGCCCGACGCGCACTTCTTCGACGACCTGGGCGCCGACTCGCTGCTCATGGCCCGCTTCTGCGCCCGGACCCGCAAGCGCGACGACCTGCCGTCGGTCGGCATGCCCGACATCTACGCGAACCCGACCATCGCGAGCCTCACGAAGGCCCTCGGCGGCGCCGCCGACCGAGGGCCGTCCGGGCCCGCCGGCCCCTCGGTGACCGAGACCGAGGAGCCCACCGGTCCCCGCGCGGGCACCGCGGCGTTCGTCCTGTGCGGCGCGGCCCAGCTCGCGTGCGTCCTGGCCTACAGCTACCTCGCCGCCGTGATCCTCGTGTGGGGCTTCGAGGGGGTCACGACCGCGCCCGGGGTCGTCGGCGGGTATCTCTCGGCCCTCTGGGCGGGGGTCGTCGGGTTCGTCGCGCTGAGCGTGCTGCCGATCGTGGCGAAGTGGGTGCTCATCGGGCGCTGGAAGCCCGGGTCGTTCCGCGTGTGGAGTCCCGCCTACCTGCGGTTCTGGGTGGTCAAGACACTGGTCCGCACGAGCCCGATGGTGCTGTTCGCCGGTACGCCCGCGTTCACGCTCTACCTGCGCGCGCTCGGGGCGAAGGTCGGCCGGGACGTCGTCTACCTCTCGGGTCAGGTGCCGGTGTGCACCGACCTGTTCAGCGTCGGCGACGGCAGCCTCGTGCGGAAGCAGTCCGTCATCGCCTGCTACCGCCCGCACGACGGCCGGATCGAGATCGGCGGGGTCAGCATCGGCGCGGGCGCCTTCGTCGGCGAGTCGACGGTGCTCGACGTGCGGACCGCCGTCGGCGACGGCGCGTCGCTCGCGCACAGCTCGTCGTTGCACGCGGGCCAGGCGATCCCGGTGGGCGAGGTCTGGCACGGCTCGCCCGGACGGCGCACCACCGAGGGTCCGCTGCCCGCCGTCCCGCCCGCGCCCGGCAGCCGCGTGCGCCGCGTCGTCTACTCGTCGGTGCTGCTCGCGTTCGTCCTCGCGGTGGCCTCGCCGGCCGCCCTCGCGATCGCGGGTGCGCTCTACAGCCTGGTGCCGCTGTTCGCCTCGCTCCTCGAGCCCGCGCCCGGCGTGCTGGCCACGGCGAGCTTCCACCTCCAGCTGCTCGCGCTCAGCGGGGCGCTCTACTTCGGCGCCATCGTCCTGGGCCTGGTCACGGTCGCGACCCTCCCGCGGCTCTTCGCGCTCGGGGTCCGGCCCGACCACGTCTACCCCCTCTACGGGGTGCGCTACTGGCTGCACCGCGGGATCGGGGCGTCCACCAACATCAAGTCCTACGTCGAGCTGTTCGGCGACAGCTCCGCGATCGCGCACTACCTCGTGTTCATCGGCTACAAGCTCCGCCCGCTCGTGCAGACCGGTTCGAACTTCGGGATGGCGGTCCAGCACGAGAACCCGTACCTGACGAGCGTGGGGCGCGGCACCGTCGTCGCCGACGGCCTGTCGGTGATGAACGCCGAGTACTCCGCGACGTCGTTCCGGGTCTCCCGGACGACGATCGGCGCGAACAACTTCCTCGGCAACAAGATCGCCTACCCGCCGCAGGGCCGCACCGGCGACGACTGCCTGCTGGCGACGAAGGTGCAGGTCCCGATGCAGGGGAAGGTCCGCCACGGCGTCGGCCTGCTCGGCTCCCCGAGCTTCGAGATCCCGCGCAAGGTCGCGCGCGACAGCGCCCTCGACGTCGAGGACGCCGCCGAGCTCGCCGCGTCGCTGCGCCGCAAGAACCGCCACAACGGTGTCTCGATGGCGCTGCGTCTGCTCACGCGGTGGCTCTTCGGTTACCTGGCCCTCGTGGGCGTCGTGGCGGTCGCGTCGCTGCCGATCCAGGCGGGGCCGGGCGAGGTCGTCATCGTCGAGCTCGTCGGCATCGTCCTGCTCGTCGCCTGGTTCGCGCTGGTCGAGCGCGCCGTCGCGCCGCTGAAGGAGCTCGCGCCGGACGGCTGCTCGATCTACGACCCCCGGTTCTGGCGCCACGAGAGGTACTGGAAGGTGCCCGCGCCCGACTGGGTGCAGATGTTCAACGGCACCCCGTTCAAGCCCATGGTGTGGCGCCTGCTCGGCGTCCGCGTCGGCAAGCGGGTGTTCGACGACGGCGTCAACCTCACCGAGAAGGCGTTCACGTCCATCGGTGACGACGTCACGCTCGGCGAGGGCACCGTCGTCCAGTGCCACTCGCAGGAGGACGGCGGGTTCAAGTCGGACCGCGTCGCGATCGGCGACCGCGTCACGCTCGGCGTCTCCTCCTTCGTGCACTACGGCACGACCATCGGCGACGACGCGAAGCTCGCCCCCGACACGTTCCTGATGAAGGGCGAGGAGGTGCCGGCCGGTGAGTCCTGGGGCGGCAACCCCGCCCGAGGCCTCGACTGACCGAACCCGAGGACGGATCCCATGACCGACACCACGACCGCCGCGTGCGCCGTCACCGACGACGCCCGCTGGCGCGCCGTCCTGGCCAGCGGCGCCACCGCCGTGCCCCGGTGGAGCCTGACCCCCGGGGCGCCCGGGGAGGGGCCGGTCGCGACCACGGTGCCCGTCCCGGCGGCGCTGCTCGACGACGTCTCCGCGCAGGCCGGGCGCCTGGGCGTCGTCCCGGAGGCGCTGCTGCTCGCGGCGCACGCCCGGGTCCTCGCGGCGCTCACCGCGGAGCCCGAGGTCCTCGCCGGGGTCGAGGTCGCCGGCCGGACGCTGCCGGCCCGCCTCGACACCGAGGTCGCGTCGTGGCGCGTCCTGGCCGCCGCCGCGGCCACCGCGCTCACCGAGCTGACCGGCGCGGACCAGCCCGGGGACGAGGTCGCCCTGGCCCAGGCCCGGCGCGACCTGACCGGCCTGTGGCCGGAGACGGTGCTGGCGCCCGCGGTCGGCGGCACGGAGGACGCGCCCCCGCTCGCCGACGACGCCGTCGTCCGGATCGACCGCCCGGCCGCCGACGTCCTGCGGGTCGTGCACCGACCCGGCGAGCTCGACGTCGCGGCCGCCGAGCGGGTCGCCGGCTACCACCTCACCGCGCTCGGGCAGCTGTGCGCCGACCCGGACGCGGCGCCGGGCGCGCAGGGGCTCGTCGGCCCGGAGGAGCTGGCCGCCCAGGTCGACGGCCTCGCGGGCCCGGTCCGCGAGCGCCCGGCCATGCCCGCGCACGAGATCATCCGGGCGCGGGCGGCCGCCGACCCCGATCGCGTCGCCGTGGTCAACGGCGACCGGTCGTGGACCTACCGCGAGCTCGACGAGGTCACCGACCGCGTCGCGCGCGCGATCCTGGCCCGCGGCCTCCCGCACGAGGGCATCGTCGCGGTGGTGGCCGAGCGCACCCTCGACTGGGCCGCGTCCGTGCTCGGCATCCTCAAGGCGGGCGCCGCGTACCTGCCGCTGGAGCCCCACTTCCCGGCCGACCGCATCGCAGGAGTCCTCACCCGCGCCGACGCGCAGCTGGTGCTGGGGGAGCGGGGCAGCACGACGACCCTCGACGAGGCCCTGGCGAACCTCGGGACGGCGGCCCCCGAGCGCCTGCTCCTCGACGACGCGGTCGCCGAGGAGCACGGGGACGCGGTGCCGCGGGTCGAGATCGCCGGCGACCGGCTCGCCTACCTGTACTTCACCTCCGGCTCCACCGGCGAGCCGAAGGGCGCCATGTGCGAGCACGCGGGGATGGTCAACCACCTCTACGCCAAGATCGAGGACCTCGGGATCGTCGAGGGCACGGTGGTCACCGAGACCGCCCCCCAGTGCTTCGACATCTCGCTCTGGCAGCTCGTGGCGCCGTGGCTGGTGGGCGGCACGACGGTCATCGTCGAGCAGGACACGATCCTCGACGTCCCGCGCTTCGTCGACCTCCTGGCCCGACGGCGGGTCGAGGTCGCCCAGCTCGTCCCGTCCTACCTCGACGTCGTCGTCTCGTTCCTCGAGCAGCAGGACGCGCCGGCCACCGAGGTCCTGCCCGCGCTGCGCCGGATCGCGGTCACCGGCGAGGCGGTCAAGAAGGAGCTGGTGGCGCGCTGGTTCTCGGTGCGCCCCGACGTCGCGGTGGTCAACGCCTACGGCCTGACCGAGACCTGCGACGACACCAACCACGAGATCCTCACCGCGGTGCCCACGGGGGAGCGGGTGCCGCTCGGGCCCGCCGTCCCCAACGTGCGCGTGTACGTCGTCGACGAGCACCTGAACCCGGTGCCGCTCGGTGCGCCCGGCGAGATCGTGTTCTCCGGGGTCTGCGTCGGGCGCGGCTACGTCAACGACCCCGAACGAACCGCCATAGCGTTCGTGCCCGACCCGCTGCGGCCGGGCGAGCGGCTCTACCGCAGCGGCGACCACGGTCGGTGGCAGCCCGACGGGAAGCTCGACTTCCTCGGCCGCCGCGACCACCAGGTGAAGATCTCCGGGTTCCGCATCGAGATCGGCGAGGTCGAGAACACCCTGCTGCGCGCGCCCGGCGTGCGCGACGCGGCGGTGGTCGTCGCCGAGCGGCCGGGGCGGGGCAAGCAGCTGGTCGGCTTCTACGGCGCCGCCGCGCCCGTGGAGACCGCGGTGCTGCGCGGGACCCTCGAGGCCTCGCTGCCCGTGTACATGGTCCCGCCGGTGCTGCACCACCAGGAGACCCTGCCGCTGACGCCCAACGGCAAGATCGACCGCAAGGCGCTCACGGCCCTCGCGCTCGCGATGGACGAGCCCGAGCCCGCCGGCGACGGCGACACCACCCCGCTGACCCCGACCGAGGAGCGCGTCGCCGCCGTCTGGGCGCCGCTGCTCGGCGTCGACGCGTCGGCGCTGGGGCGTGACACCCACTTCTTCGAGCGCGGCGGCTCGTCGCTGCTCGCCGTGAAGATGGCGGTCGGCCTGAAGAAGGCCGTCACGCTGCCCGAGATCGTGGCGCACCCCGTGCTCGCCGACCTCGCCGCCCTCATCGACGGCCGCACGGCCGCCGAGCCGGCACCCGCCCCGGCTCCCGCCTCAGCTCCCGCCCCGGCACCCGCGCCCGCGTCACCCGGGGCGACGGCCGCGGTGGACGCCCCGACGGTCCGGTTGCGTCCCTCCGACCTCACGCCCTCGACGTGACCACCCCGAAGGAGTCTGCGATGTCAGTGACGGTGCCGCCGTTCGCGGTGATCCCGGGTGCCCAGGTGGGAGAGGCGTTGCGCGGTCGGGAGCGCGACGTTGTCGCCCTCATGGAGGAGACCTACCGGCTCCACGACGCCGGGCGCACCCACAACCCGCCGTCGTACTTCCTCACCTTCGCCGACCGGCCCACGTCGCGGATCATCGCGCTGCCCGCGTCGGTCGGCGGCGACGTCAACGTCGACGGGATCAAGTGGGTCTCGAGCTTCCCCGAGAACGTGGCGGCCGGGGTGCCCCGCGCGTCGGCGGTGCTGATCCTCAACGACCACGACACGGGCTACCCCTTCGCCTGCCTCGAGGCGTCGATCATCAACGCGAGCCGCACCTCGGCCTCGGCGGCGCTGGCCGCCGATCGGCTGACCCGGGGCCGGGAGCGGCCCCGCCGCGTCGGCTTCTTCGGGGTGGGCCTCATCGCCCGCTACCTGCACACCTACCTCGCGGCCACCGGCTGGACCTTCGACGAGACCGGCGTGTTCGACCTCAAGCCGGAGAGCGCCGAGGGCTTCCGCGGCTACCTCGAGACGCAGGACGGCACGGGGACCGTCACCGTCCACGACGACGCCGAGTCGCTGATCCGCAACAGCGACCTCGTCGTCTTCGCCACGGTCGCCGGGACGCCGCACGTCCACGACCCGGCGTGGTTCGACCACCACCCGCTGGTGCTGCACGTGTCGCTGCGCGACCTGGGCACCGAGGTCATCCAGGCGTCGACCAACATCGTCGACGACGTCGACCACTGCCTGCGCGCCAACACCTCCGTGCACCTCGTGGAGCAGGAGACCGGCAACCGCGAGCACGTGCACGGGACGCTGGGCGACGTGCTCGAGGAGCGGATGACGCTGCCCACCGACCGGACCGTCGTGTTCTCGCCGTTCGGCCTCGGCATCCTCGACCTCGCGCTCGGCAAGGACGTCTACGACCACGTCACGAGGACCGGGGGCCTGCACGTGGTCGAGGACTTCTTCCACGAGCTCAAGCGGTACGGCTGAGGGCGGGACGGCTCCCGGCGGGCGTCAGGCCAGCTCGCCGGGGGTGACCGCCCCGCGCTCGAGGGCCGCGTTGGCGAGCTCGACGCGGCGCCGGGTGCTCGCCGGGTCGAGCTCGAACTTGTCGTAGAGGCGCAGCAGGTGCTGCTTGACCGCGGCCTCGGAGACGACGAGCGCGGCGGCGATGTCGCGCGCCGTGGCCGGCTCGGTGAACACCGCCCCGGAGAACAGCGGCCGGCACAGCGCGACGAGGACGTCGTGCTCGCGGCGCGTGAGCTCCGGGGCCCGGCGCGGCGCCGTCGTGGGCGCCGCCCGCCCCGCGGCGCCGCGGAACACCATGCGGGTCGCGCCGACGTGGATGACGTCGCCGTGGCGCAGGGCGCGCTCGGCGATGAGGCGCTCGCCGCCGACGACCGTGCCGTTGGTGCTGCCGAGGTCGCGGATCGCCCAGCTCGGCCCGTAGGCCTGCAGCACGGCGTGCAGCGACGACACCTGGCCGTCGTGGTCGAGCACGACACCGTTGCCCTCGCCGCGCCCGACCGTCACCGTCGGTGGGGAGAGGAGGACGACCTCGACGCCGCCGGGCCGCCACACCTCGAGGAAGCTCGTCGCGCGGTCCCCGTCGTCGGCCACCTCGCCTCCTCCCGCGGATCCACCCGAGCGGGGGTGGTGACAGAACGTGACTTTCGGGTGAGACTACTACGCGGCATGTACCACGAACGGGTGTGCGTGCGACATAGTGTCACCAGCGTCGACCGGGTGTCAGGGGGTGCCTCGGGTGGTCGAGCGGTTCGGGCCCTACGAGCTGCGCCGTCGCGTCGGTCGCGGCGGCATGGGCGAGGTGTTCGAGGCCTTCGACACTGAGCACGACCGCGTCGTCGCGCTCAAGCGCCTCGTGGCCGGGACGGCCAACGACGACGAGTTCCAGAAGCGCTTCCGGCGCGAGGCCCGCCTGACCGCGCGCCTGCACAGCCCGCACGTCATCCCCATCCACCGCTACGGCGAGATCGACGGGCGGCTGTTCCTCGACATGCGGCTCGTCGGTGGCGCCGACCTCGAGAAGACCATCGAGGCCGAGGGCCGGCTGAAGCCCGCCCGCGCGGTGGCGATCATCGAGCAGGTCGCCTCCGCGCTCGACGCCGCCCACCACGCGGGCCTCGTGCACCGCGACGTCAAGCCGTCGAACGTCCTCATCGACGACGCGGTCGGCGCCCACGACTTCGTCTACCTCGTCGACTTCGGGATCACCCGCTCCATGACGGGCGACGAGAGCTCGGCGCTCACCGGGACCCGCACGCTCATCGGCAGCCTCGACTACATGGCCCCGGAGCGGTTCCGGGGCGAGGGCGGGGTGGGCATCGACATCTACGCGCTGGCGTGCCTGCTCTTCGAGTGCCTCACCGGGAGCCGACCCTTTCCGCTCGACGGCTTCACCGAGCTCATGACCGCCCACCTGACGTGGACGCCGCCCACCCCGTCGCGCGCGGTCCCCGGCCTGCACGAGGCCTTCGACGCCGTCATCGCCGCGGGCCTGGCCAAGGACCCCGCCCAGCGTCCCGCGAGCGCGGGCGAGCTCGCCGCCGCGGCCCGGGCGGCGCTCGACGCGGGGACCGGGACGCCGGTGCCGTCGACCCCGACCACCGCGGCCCCGCGGGAGGAGACACCCGCACCCGCCGAGCACGTCGTCGACGGCGCGACGCCCGAGCTCGCCGCGCCCGCGGCGGCCCCCGCCGGGGCCGTGCAGGAGCAGGAGGCCCAGGGGGTCCAGGAGGCCCGGGAGGCACCGGCCGCCGAGCCGGCAGCGGTCGAGAAGCAGCCGACCAGCACGCCGTCCGCGCCGTCCGCGCCGTCCGAGGCCCGCACGGCCCCCCCTCGCAGCGGCACCCAGGTCTCGCCCGCCGCGGCATCGCTGGACGTGCCGACCACGGCCGTGCCCGCACGCACCGCCATGGCGCCCGCTGTCGCGCCCGCCGGGGCCGACGCCACGACGGCGATGCCGCGGCCCGCGGCGCAGGCGGCGGTGGTCCGCGACGCACCCGGCCCGCGGACCCGCATCGGCGGGACGCCGCGACCCGAGACACCGCGACCCGAAACGCCCCCGACGCGCGAGATCGGGACGGCGAGGCGGGACGCGCCGAGGCCGACGACCGGCCGGGCGGGCGGGACCGTCGGTGCGGGAGGCGGCCCGCGACCGGCTCCACCAGGACAGCCGGCCTCTCAGGCCACCCAGCACTCCCAGCCCCTCCAGCCGACGCGCCCGTCCCGCCCGGCGCGCCCGCCCGGCGGGGAGGGCGTCACGTCGGACCTGCGGCTCGGCGACCGGCAGCGCGGGACCCCGGGGCAGGCCGGGCAGGCGGGGCCGACCGCGTCGCCCTCCACCGGCCGTCCCCCCGCCCGGCCCTCGGGCCCGCCCGCGGGGGAGTCGTTCGCGTCGTCGCCGGCCCTGCGGCCGGTGACGCCCGTCCCGGCTCCCGCGCCCCCGCAGGCCCCGAGCACGGCGCAGGCCCCGAGCACGGCGCAGGGCCCGACCACCGCGCCGGAACCGCTCGGCGCGCCCACGCCGGAGGAACCGGCGGCCGAGCGGCACACCCTGCGGACGGTCCTCTGGGTCGTCCTGGCGGTCCTCGGGGCCGCCGCGCTGATCGCGGGCGCCGTCTACGTGGCCATCCTCCTGACGCCCGCCGCGGGCTGATCGGAGGCCCCGCGATGGATCACGGCACCCGCGCCCCCTTGCCCCGGGGTGAGGAAAGCCTGACCCCGGGCCGGGGAAAGGGTGGCCCCGCGGCGATGTCGACGCGGACCGCCACGGCGGATTCTGGTGATCACACCGGGACGACGACAGCGAAACCGAGGAGGTCGCCATGACCATCATCTCCGCCCCCCAGCAGTACAACACCGACGACCTCTTCGTCGACCTGCGGGCGATCGTCGAGCACAACCTGTTCCTCAAGGTCGAGGGCATGAACTTCGCGGGGTCGGTGAAGCTGAAGGCCGCGGCCTCGATGATCGGGTCGGCGCAGGCCCAGGGACTGCTCAACCCGTGGTCGATCGTCGTCGAGTCGTCGTCGGGCAACCTCGGTGTCGCGCTGGCGATGGTCTGCGCCAACCACGGCTACCGCTTCATCTGCGTCACCGACGACCGCTGCAACGAGCAGACCCGCAAGCTCATCGAGGCCTTCGGCGGCGAGGTGCACGTCGTCGACGTGCCCCACCCCGAGACCGGCCTGCTCGGCGCCCGCATCGAGCACCTGGCCTCGATCTGCGCGAAGAACCCCGACGCCGTCTGGCTCAACCAGTACGAGAACCCGGCCAACGCCGGCGCCCACTACGCCCAGACGGGGCCGGCGATCGCCCACAACTTCCCGCGCCTCGACGTCGTGTTCGTCGGTGCGGGCACCTGCGGGACGCTGATGGGCACCGCGCGCTGGTTCAAGCAGCACCGCCCGCACGTCAAGGTCGTCGCGATCGACGTCGAGGGCTCGGTGAGCTTCGGCGGCGAGGCCGGCACCCGCCGCATCCCCGGCCTGGGGATGGGCATGACCCCGCCCGCGCTCGACCGCTCGATGATCGACGACGTCGTCATCGTCCCCGAGACCGAGACCCTGCGGATGTGCCAGCGCCTCGCGATGCGCGGGTTCCTCTTCGGCGGCTCCACCGGCACCGTCGTCGCGGGCGCCCAGGCCTGGATGAACGAGCACGGCCGACCGGGCATGACCGCCGTGACCCTGGCGCCGGACTCCGGCGAGCGCTACCTCGACACCGTGTACGCCCCGATGTGGCGCGAGGAGCACTACGGCGCCTACGCGCGCCTGACCGGCCGCTACACCCTGCCCGACCCCGACCAGCTGCCCACGGTGGGCTCGCAGAGCACGCCCACCCCGCCCGCCTGATCTCCCGCCCGACCCGCCGACCGCCCGATCCGCCCTGGGAGTCCCGCCATGTCGTCCACGATGCAGCCGCCCGCCGCCGGCAACCTCGACCTCCGCCCCGGCCACCCGCCGGTCCTGTGGGTCAACCCCGGGCCCGACCCGGTCGGCTGGGCGGCGTTCCACCGCAACGACGTCCGGCAGATCGTCGCCCGGCACGGCTCGGTGCTCATCCGGGGCCTCGGGGTCCGCGACCACGCGCAGACCGCGGCCGTGATGGGCCGTCTCGCGGCGGTGGGCCTGCTGGCCGAGCGGGAGGCGTTCGCGGCTCGCACGGCGCTCGGGAACGGGCTGTACTCGGCCACCCCGTGGCCCTCGACCCAGCAGATGTGCCTGCACAACGAGCTGAGCTACCTGCCCGACCCGCCGGCGTTCATGTTCTTCGCCTGCCTCACCCCGCCCGCCGCCGGCGGCGCCACCCCGGTCGGCGACGCCTCCGCCGTCCTCCAGGCCCTGCCGCCGGCGCTGGTCTCACGGCTCGACCACGAGGGCTGGATGCTGGTCCGCAACTACAACGACGAGATCGGCGCGTCGTGGGCCGAGGCGTTCGGCACCGACGACCGGGGCGCCGTCGAGCACTACTGCCGCAGTCAGGGCATCGAGTTCACCTGGAACGGCGACGGCCTGAGCACCCGCCAGCGCCGGCGCGCCGTGGTGCGGCACCCCGTGGACGGGCGGCCGTGCTGGTTCAACCAGGTCGCGTTCCTCAACGAGTGGACGCTCGACCCCGACGTGCGCGAGTACCTCGTGGAGTCCTACGGGCCCGACGGGCTGCCGTTCACCACGCGGTTCGGCAACGGCGAGCCGATCGGCGAGGACGTCGTCAACCTGATCAACAACGCGTACGCCGCGCACACGGTCCGCGAACCGTGGCAGGCGGGCGACGTGCTGGTCGTCGACAACATCCGCACCGCCCACGGCCGCGACCCCTACGAGGGCGACCGCGAGGTCGTCGTGGGGATGGCCGACGCGATCCGCCTCGACGGCGGCGGCGGCCCGGCGGTCCCGGGGCCGCGTCGCTGAGAGGTCGCCTCTCGGGGTTCGTCGCCGCCTCCGCGGGCACCTTGGGTGGAGGACCGGACGAGCACCCTGGAGGTCAGCGGGTATGACGGCGAGCGTCGAGACCCTGTCGCGGCACTGGATCGACGGGACCTGGCAGGAGGGTCCCGGAGCGATCCCGGTGGTGAACCCGGCGACCGGGGAGACGATCGCCGAGGTGCCCGCGGGCGGCGCCTCGGAGATCGACACCGCGGTGGTCGCCGCGCGGCACGCCTTCAACCGGTGGGCGGCGACGCCGCTCGCGGACCGGGTGGCGACGGTGCTGGCGATCCGCGAAGGCATCAAGGCGCGCAGCGGGGAAATCGCGGCGTCCATCACCGCCGAGATGGGGTCGCCGACGAAGTTCGCGAACTCCGTCCAGGTCGGTATGCCGATGGCGACCTCGAAGGGCGTCGCCGGGCTCGCCGAGTCGTTCCCGTGGACCGAGGAGATCGGCAACTCGCTGGTCGTCCGCGAGCCCGTCGGTGTCGTCGGGGCGGTGACGCCGTGGAACTACCCGCTGCACCAGGTCGTCGCCAAGGTCGCGCCGGCGCTGGTCGCGGGCTGCACGATCGTGCTGAAGCCCAGCGAGGTCGCGCCGCTGACGGCGAGCATCCTCGCCGAGATCACCGCCGAGGCCGGCCTTCCCGGCGGGGTCCTCAACGTCGTCCACGGCACGGGACCCGAGGCGGGCGAGGCGCTGGCGAAGCACCCGCTGGTCGACATGATGTCGTTCACGGGGTCGGTGCCCGCGGGCCGGCGCGTCCAGGAGGTCGCCGCCGGGACCGTCAAGCGGGTCGCGCTCGAGCTCGGCGGGAAGTCCGCCAACATCGTCCTCGACGACGCCGACCTCACTCAGGCGGTCAAGCTCGGCCTCGGCAACTGCTTCATCAACGGCGGGCAGACGTGCACCGCGTGGACCCGCCTGCTCGTGCCCGAGGCGCTGCACGACCAGGTCGTCGAGATGGCCGTCGAGCAGTCGGCGAAGTACACCGTCGGCGACCCCACCGACGAGTCGACGCGCGTCGGGCCGATGTCGTCGGACCGCCAGCGCGAGCGGGTCGAGCACTACATCACCCGGGGCGTCGAGGAGGGCGCCGAGCTGGCCGCCGGCGGCCCGGGGCGTCCCGACGGGCTCGAGCGCGGCGCCTACGTCCGCCCGACGATCTTCTCCGGCGTCCGGCCGGACATGACCATCGCGCAGGAGGAGATCTTCGGCCCGGTGCTGTCGGTGATGCCGTACGCCGACGAGGACGAGGCCGTCGAGATCGCCAATGCGACGGTCTACGGCCTCGCCGGCGCGGTGTTCGCGGGGTCGCAGGAGCGCGGGCTGGAGGTCGCCAAGCGGATGCGCACCGGGCAGGTCGACGTCAACGGCGGCGCGTTCAACCCGCTCGCGCCGTTCGGCGGCTACAAGCAGTCGGGCACCGGCCGCGAGCTCGGGCGCTACGGGCTCGAGGAGTTCCTCGAGGTCAAGTCGATCCAGCTCTGAGCACCTCGGCCAGGACCCTGGCGCCACCCGCTTCACCTGCACGGTCATCGACGGGATGCTCTCGTGCGTGACGACTGGTCGGCACGACGGGCACCGCGCGCCGGGCGGGGTCGCGGCCCTCGCCGACGCGACCCCGCCCGCGCGGGACCGGCTCGTCGACGCGGTGCGCGCCGCCGCGATCGTCGTGGTGATCCTCTGGCACTGGGTCGGGTCGCTGACCCACCGCGGTGCCGACGGCGTGATCGTGATGTCGAACCCGGTCGACGCCGTGCCGCTCGGGTGGGCGGCGACGTGGGTGCTGCAGGTGATGCCGGCGTTCTTCGTCGTCGGCGGGTTCGCCGACCTCGCCGGGTGGGACGCCGCGGGCCGCCGCGCGGGGGTGTTCCTGCGGCGGCGGGCGCGGCGCCTGCTCGTGCCGGTCGCGGTGTGGGTCGGGGCGTGGGTCGTCGTCGAGGCCGTTGCGACGGCGGCGGGAGCGGCGACGCCGCTGGTGGCGTGGTTCCCGGGCATGCTGACGCCGCTGTGGTTCCTCGGCGTGTACGCGCTGGTCACGGCCCTGGTGCCCGTGACGGCGGAGTGGCACCGACGGGCGCCGGCGGCGACCCTGCTCGTCCTGGTGCTCGCGGTGGCCGTGGCCGAGGCACTGCGGGTCGCCGCCCTGCCGGCCGTCGGGTGGCTGTCGTCGGCACTGGTGTGGGTGCTCGTGCACCAGCTCGGCTACCTCTGGCGCGACCGCGGACGGGTGCCGCGCGGGGTGGCGCTGGCCGTCGCCGGAAGCGGGTTCGGCCTGCTCGTCGTGCTGACCGGCGTGCTCGGCTACCCGCGGACGATGGTGGGCGCGAACCTGTGGCCGACGACGCCGACGGTCGCCGCGCTGGCCGTCCTGCAGCTCGGGCTGATCGCGCTCGTCGCGCCGGCCGCGGACCGGCTGCTGCGCCGGCGCCGGCCGTGGCGGGGGGTGGTGGCGGTCAACGCGACGGCGATGACGCTGTTCCTATGGCACATGACGGCGTTCGCGGCGGTGTTCCTCGTGGTGGAGCGCCTCGGCGCGGCTCCGGGCGGGGTGCCGGACGCGGGGTGGGTGCTCGCCCGACCGTTCTGGCTCCTGGCGCCCGCGGTGGTGCTGGTCGTGCTCGTGGCCGTGTTCCGGCGGGCGGAGCGGTGGTGACGGCGCGGGAGCTCTCCCTGTCGATCTCTTGAGAGTGCCGCCAGTGCTGCGGCGGTCGGGGTCAGGGCGCGGCGCGCCAGAGGATCTGCTGGAGGTCGCCCAGCCAGAGCCGGTAGGACTGGCCCGCCGAGGGCGGGTGGAACTCGAGGCCCAGCGCCTCGGTCGCCGCCCGCGTGGCGTCCTCGGTGGGGAAGCGGTCGAGCAGCCGCTGCGCCTGGCCCGTCGCCGCCCACACGTCGTCCCGCGGCCACTCCTGTGCGAAGGCCTGCAGCCCGCCCGCGATCGACCCGTGGTCGTCGCCGACGTCCTGGTGGAGGTAGCCGGTGAAGACGCCGGCGAGCGCCTGCCACGGCGCCGACGTCGGGTCGACGCCGTCGACGTGGCGCGTGGGGACCGGGTACGCGGTGTGCACGTGGTAGCCCTCGGGCATCGTCGGGTCCCGGCGCAGCACGACCAGCGAGGACGTGACGTCGACGATGTCGGCCGCGGCCTCCGCCCACTTCGGCACGTGACGTCCGGCGGTGGTGCCGTGCTCCCACGTCGTCCCCAGCGTCGGGCGCGCGGTGGCGAGCCACGCCGCGATGACGTCGCCGTTGCCCGCCAGGTTCGCCGCGACACAGTGCTCGGCGACCTCGCGGTCGGGGAAGCTCGACGACTCGATCGACCGGCCGGACGGTGTGACGTCCTGCCGCCCGGGCTGCCAGTCCCACGCGATGCCGTCGAGGTCGATGCGTCGGTCGGTCACGACGTCGTCCCCTCGGTGGTCTCGTGGGGCCAGTCGAGCCGCGTCGGACCGCCCGGGTCGCGCAGGAAGCGCTCCAGCTCGGCGAGCCACTCGCGCATCTGCCAGCCCTCCGCTTCGGGGTGGTACTCGAGCGCCAGGGCCGCCACGGCGCGCCGCGCGCCCTCCTCGTCGCTGGTCATCCGCAGGATGTCGCCCACCTCTTGGGCGGTCGTCATCCGGTGCTCTTCGCTCGCCGCTCGGCAGTAGGCGCCGACCGCCTTTGACGGGCTGCCGTAGTCGTCCTCGAAATCCTGGTTGAGGTAAGTGGCGAAGAGGGTCCGGAGCTGAGAGCGTCGAGCGCTGGTCATGTCTACGGATCCTCCACGGGCCGGGGATAGGACGTCAGGATGTAGTAGCCGCCGGGCATGGACGGGTCGGCCATCAGGACCACCCGAGAGACAGGGACGTCGACCACGTCGGACAGGGTCGCGTTCTCCGGGGCATACCGACCGATGGACCACGGGTGCTCGAACTCGAACTCCTGCGGCAGGGTCGGACCAGAGGCGAGCCAGTCGTCGATCGCCGCCTGGTTCGCGGCGATGTTGTCGTGGATGGCCCTCTCGGCGGTCTGGCGGTCGTCGTAGCTCGAGGACTCGATGGGTCTGTTCGCCCTCGCTTGGCGTTCGAGGAGCTCCTCGTCGGTCGCGCCGACATGCGCCTTTCTCGGCCTCAGCGTGTGCCCACCGGCGTCCTCGTGCCGCTGGAGCCCGCCGTGAGGGGCGAGGGGTGTGCTCGGGCGGGGATCGGGGCCGTACTCGGGCAGTTCGCCGAAGCGTCCGAGCTTGGTGAGCCCCTTGCCGCCCAGGGCGGCGGCGATCACGCCGGGGCTGCGGCCGATGGCCTCGTCCAGCCCGCCGGTCCGGTACGAGTCGACGACGGGCTCGACCGTGCCCTGCACCATGCTCCCGACGGCACCGAGCGGGTCGGTCACCGCGGCCTGGGTGGTCTCCCACGTGCCCGCCCACGTGTCGCCGAAGCCGGGGTCGAGGACGTTGACGTGGTCGAGGACGCCGCCGACCGTGTTCGTGACCTCGTCGACGACGTCCCCGCCGGCCTTCACCAGCCCGTCCCACGCGTTGCCGTCGGGTGGCGCACCGGTCGGCGCGGCGGGGATCAGCCCGGCCAGGGTCGCGCCGGCGGCGTCGAGGGCCCGCGCCGCGTCCTCGGCCGCGGCACGCGCCCGGTCCTCCGCCGAGGCCATGACCGCGACGCCGTCGCTGACCGCGAGCCGCCCGGACTCCCGCGCGGCGTCGGCCGGCGCGCCCGACCCCACCCCGACGAGCAGCGCCTCGCCCTGCACCGCCATCCGCTCGCCCTCGAGCCAGTCCTGCTGCGCGCGGCGGAGCTCGGCGGCGAAGGTGCGCAGCGGCCCGACCGCGGCGCGTGTCGCGTCGGCGGTGGCGCGGGTGCCGGTGGCGGCCGTGCCGACGGTGCTCGCCGCGAGCACCGCCGCGGACCCCGACCAGGCGGCCGTCGCGACCCGCCCGTGGCCCGCCACGCCGTCGCCGACCGTCGCGAGGTCCCGGGCGGCCCGGTCGAGGGCGTCGGCGGCCGCCTCGACCGCGCCCGGGTCGCCGGGCAGCGGCATCAGGGCCCACCCAGCCCGGGCAGCACGACCGTGGGTCCACCGTCCGGCCCGCCGAGCCCGCCCGCGGCGCCCCGGTCGTCGGTGGCGTACGTGGTCGCCGAGGCGTCGAGCGACGCGGCGGCGTCACCGACCCGCGTCGCCACCGCGCCGACCGCGCCGTCGAGGGCCTGCGCGAACCGGGCCACCGCGGTCACCAGCGGCTCGACGCCGCACGCCCCACCCACCGAGGTCGCGGCGGCGGACGCCGCCCGACCGGCGGCCGCCAGCGCCTCCGCGTCGCCGCGCAGGGCCGCCGCGCCCGCGCGCAGCTCGCCGGGGCGGACGTCGAACCCCTCGCCCGGTGCGGTCACACCCCGGATGCTGGCAGGAGCCGCGGCCCGGAGAGGGGCGTTCGGCGGAAGTCGGCGGTCAGACCGCCGGA
Source organism: Actinomycetospora sp. ABD4_176 (assembly GCF_056311855.1). Taxonomy (NCBI): domain Bacteria; kingdom Bacillati; phylum Actinomycetota; class Actinomycetes; order Pseudonocardiales; family Pseudonocardiaceae; genus Actinomycetospora; species Actinomycetospora sp. ABD4_176. The sequence continues at coordinate 44,909 of NZ_CM149974.1, forward strand.
GCGTCCAGGTGCTCGCCGAGCCACTCCACGCACTCGTGGATGAAGCGCACGCGGTTCTCGGTGCGCTGGATCTCGTGGCCCTCGTCGTCGAAGAGCAGGTAGCGGAACGGCACGCCCGCGGCCTTGGCCCCGTGCACCGCGAGCTCGGCCTCGTGCACGGGCACGTTGGTGTCCCACTTGCCGTGCACGACGAGCAGCGGCGCCCGCAGGTGCTCCATGCGGTGCACCGGGGAGAGCTCGCGCAGGAGGTTGCGGTCGTGGATCGGGTGGCCGTACTCGCCGACCGCGGCGTCGGCGATCCACGGCTCGGTGCGGGCGAAGAAGGTCTCGAAGTCGGCCATGCCGCACACGTCGATGCCGACGGCGAAGAGCTCCGGGTGGTTCACGAGCGCCGCGAGCGTCAGGTAGCCGCCGTAGGACCGGCCCATGACGCCGACGCGTGCCGGGTCGGTGACGCCCGAGTCGACGAGGTGCTCGACGCACGAGGCCACGTCCCGGATCGCCGCGAAGCGCCCGGCGCCGTTGTCGGCGTTGACGAACGAGCGCCCGAACCCCGCCGAGCCGCGCACGTTCGCGGCGTACACGGCGATCCCGCGGGCGAGGATGTGCTGGTAGAGCGGGGTGAACACCGGGCGCTCCTGCGCCTCCGGCCCGCCGTGCAGGAAGATCACCGTCGGCAGCGGCCCGGTCTGGCCCCGCGGGCGGTAGAGCCAGCCGGGCAGGCGCAGGCCGTCGGGGGTGGCGACGACCTCGAGCGTCGGGTGCACCAGCTGCCCCGGCGACCAGCGGGGCTCCTCCTGCGGGCAGATCAGCGCCGTGGTGTCCGACGACAGCTCGTGGCACCACACCGCCGCCGGCACCTCGGGCGACTGGATGCCCATGACCAGCGAGTCGCCGTCGTGGCTGAACACGGCGCCGGTGACGACGTCGCCGGGCGGGGCGTAGGACGAGCACTTGCCGGTGGCGATGTCGAGCAGGTCGACCTCGCTGCGCCCCTCGACGTTCCACACCAGCGCGGCGAGCGCGGCGTCCTCGGTGAGCGCGAAGCGCTCGAGGTCGGCGTCGGTGCGCTCGGCGAGGACCTCGGGGCTCATGGGCCGCGCGTCGGTGGCGACGTCGACCCGCACCAGCGCGGCCCGCTCGCGGCCGCCGTCCGTGAGCAGGTACATCTGCGTCCCGTCGGGGCAGAAGCGGCCCGCGACGACGCTGGAGTTCCAGGTGATGGCCACCGGGTGCTCGACGGCTCCCGGGGGCCCGCCGGGCCCGCGGTTGCTGTCGATCTCGTGCCAGCCCTCGGTGCCGTCGAGGTCCACGATGCCGACGTGGCGCGAGCCCCGCCGCCCGCGGCGCAGCAGGACGCGGCGGCGGTCGCGGCTCACGTCGAGGATCTGCAGGGCGTGCCCGGAACCGAGCCGCTGGCGCTGCCCGCTGTCGGCGTCGACGAGCCAGGCCGTCGTCGTCTCGACGTCGGACTCGGTGATCGCGAGCACCGACCCGGTGTGCGTGAAGCGGTCCAGGGTCACCGCGCCCCGGTCGGCGTCGCCCACCCCGCGCACGGGGCGCAGGTCGCTGCCGTCCGGCCGGATGATCGCGACGTTGGTGCGCTCACCGCCGTCGGGCGCGGTCTCCACCGCGAGCCACGCGCCGTCGGGGGACCAGCGCACCGCGGAGACGAGGTCCGGTCCGGTGTCGAGGGACCACTCCTCGCCGGTGGCACGCCGGTGCAGGCGGACCTGCGGGCGCCCGTCGCCGTCCCAGACGAAGGCGATCGCGGTGCCGTCGGGGGAGGGGCTGGGTGACCAGCAACGCGTGGCGCTGATCCACTCGTCCACCGCCCCGGGCCTCCTCCTCGTCGCACACGTTCCCCGTCGCCGGGCACGGTACCCAGCGCGCGACTAGGTGATGCCGTGGGCCTGCAGCCACATCTCCAACAGTGCGACCTGCCACAGGGCGTTCGCGCCGAGGTTGGTCCGACCGGAGTTCGGGTCGTCCAGCATCTGCGTGACGGCCTCCGGGCGGAAGAGCCCGCGCGACGTCGCCGCGGGGTCGGTGAGGGCGCCCCGCACGCGCTCGAGGACCGGCCCCGAGAGCTGGCGGATCGCCGGCACCGGGAAGTAGCCCTTCTTCCGGTCGATGATCTCGTCGGGCAGCACGCCGCGGGCGGCGGCCTTGAGGACGCCCTTGCCGCCGTCGGCGAGCTTGTACTCCGGCGGGCAGGCGCCCATCGTCTCGACGAACTCGTGGTCGAGGAACGGCACGCGCGCCTCGAGGCCCCACGCCATGGTCATGTTGTCGACGCGCTTCACGGGGTCGTCGACGAGCATGATCGTGGTGTCGAGGCGCAGGGCGGCGTCGACGGCGGAGTCCGCGCCGGGCCGGCCGAAGTGCTCGGCGACGAACGCGCGGCTCACGTCGTCGTCGACCAGCGCCTCGGTGGTCAGCAGCTGGGCGACCTCGCTGTGCGGCCGGTCGAAGAAGGCCTTCTGGTAGGCGTCGAGGGCGCCGTCGCGCGCGATGCCGGCGAGCGGCGGGTACCAGTCGTAGCCGCCGAGGATCTCGTCCGCGCCCTGCCCCGACTGCACCACCTTGATCGACTTCGAGACCTCGCGCGAGAGCAGGTAGAAGGCGACGACGTCGTGGCTGACCATCGGCTCGGCCATCGCCGCGACCGCGCCGGAGAGCGCGTCGTCGGTCTCGTGCTTGGGGACCGTGAACTTCACGTGGTCGGTGCCGTAGGTCTTCGCGACGAGGTCGGAGTAGTCGAACTCGTCGCCCTGCTCGCCGGCCTCGGACTCGAAGCCGATCGAGAAGGTCTTGAGGTCCTTCTGACCCATCTCCGCGAGCAGCGCCACGACGATCGACGAGTCGATGCCGCCGGAGAGCAGCACGCCGACCGGGACGTCGGCGACCATGCGGCGCTCGACGGCGGTGCGCAGCGAGGTCAGCGCGGTGTCGGCCCACTCCTGCGCGCTCTTCTCCCCGTCGCGGACGAACTCGGGGGTCCAGTAGAGCCAGTCCTCGGTGCCGCCGTCGGGGGAGACCGTCCGCACGGTGGCGGGCGGGAGCTTGCGGACGCCCTGCAGGATCGTGCGCGGCGCCGGCACCACCGAGTGGAAGCTCATGTAGTGGTGCAGGGCGACGCGGTCGACGTCGGTGTTGAGCCCGCCGCCCGCGAGCAGCGCCGGCAGCGACGACGCGAAGCGCAGCGCGCCGGGTACCTGCGCGACGTAGAGCGGCTTGATCCCCAGCCGGTCACGGCCGAGCACGAGCTCGCCGGTGCGGCGGTCGGCGACGGCGAACGCGAACATGCCCTTGAAGTGCTCGACGCACGCCTTCCCCCACCGGTGGAAGGCCTTGAGCAGCACCTCGGTGTCCGAGGTCGAGAAGAAGCGGTAGCCCTGCGCGTGGAGCTCGTCGCGCAGCTCCTTGTAGTTGTAGATGATCCCGTTGAAGACGGCGGTGAGACCGAGCTCGGAGTCCACCATCGGCTGCGCGCCGGTCTCGGACAGGTCGATGATCTTCAGCCGCTGGTGGGCGAGGGCCAGCGGCCCGTGGCCGACCACGCCCCAGCCGTCGGGGCCGCGGGGCTCGAGGACCCGGGCCATGTCGAGGACCGTCCGGGCCTCGGCCGACCGGCCGTCGAAGCGGAACTCACCGGCGATGCCGCACAAACTTCTGCCTCCTCCGGGTCACGCGCACGTCAGCGCAGGATCCAGGTGTCCTTCGACCCGCCGCCGCGCGAGGAGTTGACCACGAGCGAGTCGGCGGGCGCGACCCGTGTGAGCGGGGTCGGGAGCACGGTCGGGGTGGGGGCGAGGACGACGAACGCCCGCAGGTCGACGACCCGCGGCTCCAGCGCCGTGCCCGTGAACGTGGGGTGCGTGGAGATCCGGACGGTCTCCTGGGCCACGAACCCGTTCGGCTCCGCCCGCACCGCCGCCGCGGCTTGTTCGAGCTCCCGCTCCTGCGCGTGGGGCCCGATGACGATGCCCTGCCCGCCGTAGCCGTCGACGGGCTTGAGCACGAGCTCGGCGAGGTGGTCCAGGACGTACTCGCGCTGGTCGGGCTCGGCGCACGACCAGGTCGGGACCGCGGCGAGCGTCGCCTTCTCACCGAAGTAGTACTCCGTGAGCGCGGAGATGAAGGGGTAGACGCCCTTGTCGTCGACGAGCCCGTTGCCCGGCGCGTTGGCGAGGGTCAGGCGGCCGGTGCGCACGGCGTCCTGGATCGGGCCGCCGAGCCGGACGCCGCCCGCGTCGGTGGCCTCGAAGAGGACCTCCTCGTCGATGCGCCGGTAGACGACGTCGACGGGGCGCCCGGTCGCCGCCACCGTGATCATGCCGGCGGCCGCGCGCAGCTCGCCCGGCGTGAGCAACGGCACGCCCATCTCTTCGGCGAGCATGCGGTGCTCGAAGTACGCCGCGTCGCTCGGGCCCTCGGTGACGACGGCGAGCACCGGGTCGCTGCCCGCCGCCGGCGGCGCGCACGCCAGCAGCGCCTCGCGCAGCATCGCCGGACCCTCGTCGGCGTCGAGCACGCCGTTCGGGGCCTGCAGCTCGGGCAGCACGCTGCGCACCACGCGGCGGTCGGCCATCGCGAAGCCGATGCCCGACGGGATGCGCAGGTTGTCCTCGAGGACCTTCCACTCGCCCTCGCCGTCGCACACGAGGTCCAGGCCGCTGATCAGGGCCCGCGTCGCGCCCGGGTGCAGGTTCATCGCGGCCTCGTGCGGGCGGGGCAGCCAGCGCAGGGCGCCCTCGGGCAGCACCCCGTCGTGCAGGCAGGCGCGCTCGCCGTGCAGGTCCTGCAGCAGCGCCTCGCAGGTGCGGGCGCGCTGGACCAGGCCCTCGGTGAGCGTCGTCCACTCGCCCGCGGTGATGAGGCGCGGGACGAGGTCGAGGGGGAAGAGCCGCTCGGCGTCGTCGGACTGCGGGAAGAACATGTCGCGGGCGCGCTGCTCGGCGTCACGGCTCTTCTCGTGCACGAGCAGCCCGGACGGGCCGATCCGCTCCAGGGTCGAGACGAGCCACGAGTACGCCGGGCGCACGGTGCCGTCCTCGGCGACGGCCTCGTCGTACCCGGGGGAGACGTAGTCGGCGAGCATCACCGGGGCGACGGTCGCCGAGACCGGCGCGTCGACCGGCGAGTCCGGGGCACCGCGGGTCTCGGCCACGAGCATGTCGACGACGGCCTCGAGGTTGCCGTTGCGGTTCGCGCGCTGGCGCTGCCGCGCCGCCGAGCTCCCGCGGGCGAGCGCCTCCAGCGCCAGCTCCTCGACCACGGCGCGGTCGCCGGCCTCGTCGAGGTCGTCGGCGAGGTGCTCGAGCATGAGCCGCACCGCCCGCGAGGGCGGCACGAGCTCGCGGCCCGGCACGTCGACGAGGTCGCCCTCGAGCCCCGAGCGCGCCGCCCGCCAGCTCGCGGCACGCAGCAGCTCCGCGCGGTACTGCGGCGTCGGGCGGCCCTCGAGGTGGGCGCGCACCCCGTGGCGCACGAGCGCCCGCGACAGCCCGGCGATCAGCACGACGCCGTCGACGCTCGGGCTCGCGTCGCAGATGCGGACCTCGACCGTCCGCTGGTGCGCCGAGGGCCGCATGTCGAAATAGACCATGCCCGGGTCGGACATGGTCCCGGAGGCGAGCAGGTCGGCGATAAGCGCGTCGTAGTCGGCGGCGTCACGCAGGGGCGCCGGCGGGCCGGCGGTGGGCCAGCGGTGCCAGGCCAGCGTGCGCGAGCTCGCGTAGCCGGTGTCCTCGCTCTTCCAGAACGGCGAGCTCGCCGAGAGCGCCAGCAGGATCGGCAGCCACGGCGCGCTGTGCTGCATCACCGTGATCGCCGCGTCGCGGTCCGGGACGTCGACATGCACCTGGGTGCCGCAGATCTGCTGCTCGAAGGCGAGCATCTGGTACTCGTCGCGCATCCGCTCGTAGCGCGGCGACGGCGTGATGCCCTCGGCCGAGCCGTCGATGAGGGGGACGCTGCCGGACCCGACGACGCCGAGGCCGTGCTCGTCGGCGATGTTCGCGAGCATGCCGCGCAGCCGCACGAGGTCGGTGCGCAGGTCGGCGAGGTCGGTCGTCGGCGCGGAGTTGGTCTCGATGATCGAGGGCTTCAGCTCCGCGGCGAACGCGGTGCCGATCCCGCCGTCGAGGGCCTGCAGCTCGTCGAGCAGCTCGGGCACGCGCGGCACGGCCGAGCGCGTCTCGAGGTCGACGAGGTGGAACTCCTCCTCCACCCCGAGGACGACCTCGCGCGCGGGAGCCAGCCGACGGTCCGACGAACGCGCTGTCATAGCTGGTCAACCTACGATCGGTGTGTCACGGCGATGTTTCCGAGCGGCTCACCACTACCCCCGCGGCGGTCCGCATCACACCTGACAGACTGCGCGGGTGCGCGTCTTCCTCGGATCGGACCACGCGGGTTTCGAGCTCAAGGCCCACCTGCTGCGCGAGCTGGCGCAGGCGGGGCACGACGTCGTCGACGTCGGGCCGGCCGAGTTCGATCCGAACGACGACTACCCGCCCTACTGCGTCGAGACCGGTCGCCGGACCGTCGCCGAGCAGGGCGCCCTGGGCGTCGTGATCGGCGGGTCGGGCAACGGGGAGCAGATCGCGGCGAACAAGGTGCCCGGCTGCCGTGCCGCGCTGGCCTGGAGCGTCGAGACCGCGCAGCTCGGCCGCAAGCACAACGACGCTCAGGTCGTCGCCGTCGGCGCGCGGATGCACAGCCTCGAGCAGGCCACCGAGATCGTGAGCGCGTTCCTCGCCACCGCCTTCGAGGGCGGGCGCCACCAGCGACGCATCGACATGCTCACCACCTACGAGCAGACGGGCCGGCCCCCGGCGCTGCCCCAGGACTGACGGCCCCGGACGCGGGGTACGCACGCCGGGTGCCCGAAGGCCACACGATTCGCCGGCTCGCGAGCACACACACGCGGCGGTTCGTCGGGCACGAGGTCGCGGTGTCCTCGCCGCAGGGCCGCTTCGCCCGGGACGCCGAGCTCGTCGACGGCCGGGTGCTGCGCGCGGCCGAGGCGCACGGCAAGCACCTCTTCCACGTCTACGCCGACGACCTCGTCGTCCACGTGCACCTCGGGCTCTACGGCAAGTTCTCGACCCATCGCGGCGACGTCACGCCCCCGCGCGGGCAGGTGCGGATGCGCATGGTCGGTCCGACGCACTGGGCCGACCTGCGCGGGCCGATCGCCTGCGAGGTGCTCACCGAGGGCGAGGTCGACGGCCTGCGCGCCCGCCTCGGCGCCGATCCGCTGCGCGCGGACACCGACCCCGAGGCCGCCTGGGCCCGCATCTCCCGCTCGCGCGCACCGCTGGCCACGCTGCTCATGGACCAGTCGGTGATCGCCGGGGTCGGCAACGTCTACCGCGCCGAGGTCCTGTTCCGGCACGGCCTGGATCCGCTGCTGCCCGGTCGCGAGCTCGGGCGCGAGCGGTGGGAGGCGGTGTGGGCCGACCTCGTGGCGCTGCTCGCCGACGGCGTTCGCCGCGGGGCGATCGACACCGTGCGACCCGAGCACCGGTCGTGTGATCACGGGCACGACCAGCCGCACGGCCGCAGCTGCGGCCGCGAGGTGTACGTGTACCGCCGCACGGGTCAGCCGTGCCGCGTGTGCGGCACCGAGGTCTCCCAGCGCACGCACGCGAGCCGGAACCTGTTCTGGTGCGAGCGATGCCAGTCCGCGACCTGACCGTTACGTTTCGCGCCCCGCGACCGATGTGTCACTCGGGAGGGTGACGCGTGGCCCGTCCGGGGCGGGGGTGCGCGACGCCCGTTCGCCCGTTGTGTTGACTGGTGTCCGGGTCGCGCGACCCGAACGAGGGAGGTGGGCGTGGCCCGGGAGAGGCAGCGGACCGCGGCTCGACCCACGGAGGTCGCCCCGCGTCGCCCGCGGTGGCAGCTGACCACGCGCTCGCGGTTCTCGGTCCTGCTCGGGGTCGCGGGCCTCGCGGTGGCCGGCGTGCAGCTGGTGATGCTCAGCGACCCGCCGACCGTCGTGCAGCTCGTCGTCGTCGCGTTCTGGAGCCTCGTGGGCTTCGGCTACCTCTGCTCCGCGGCCGCCCAGCACCTCTTCCGGCGTCGCCCGCCCGCACCGGCGCCGGGGGCCGCCGCCGCGCCGGTCGAGGAGATCGTGCCCGTCCCGGTGCGCCCCGCCCGGCCCCGCCCGCGGCGGGAGGAGGCGGACGGGTCCGCCCGTCCCGGACCCGCGGCGCGCGGCGCGGCGCCGACCGAGACCGTGGGGCGGCCCGCGGGAGCGGCTTCCCCGGCGGCCCCGGCCCCGGCCCCGGCATCGGGCCCGAGCCCGGCCCCGGCCCCGGCTTCGACGCCGGGCCCGACCCCGGCCCCGGTTGCGGAGACGGCCCCGGCCGCTGCTCCGGCCCCGGGCCCGGCGGGCGAACCCACGCGCGTCGCCATCCGAGCCCGGCGCCCGGCCGCCGTCCCGACCGCCGGCCCGGCCGCTCCGCCGGCGTCGCCCCGGGACCCCGCCCCGCCTGCGGCCCCGAGCCCGGCCGCACCTGCGGCCCCGAGCCCGGCCGCACCTGCGGCCCCGAGCCCGGCCGCACCTGCGGCCCCGAGCCCGGCCGCACCCGGGGTCCCCACCGCGGCCCAGCCCGCAGCCCCGAACCCGCCTGCGGCTCCGCGTGCGGCTCCGCGTGCGGCCCCGACTGCGGCCCCGACTGCGGCCCCGACTGCGGCCCCGACTGCGGCCCCGACTGCGGCCCGGCCGTCGACGGCGTCCCCGGCCCGGCCGCCGAGCGGCCCGGTGCCCCGCCCCGCTCGTCCCGCGGCCCCCGTCGCCGCCACGTCCTCGACCGCACCTCCGTCCTCGACCGCACCCCCGTCCGAGGACCGCACCGACGCCTTCCGTGTCCGCTCCGGCCCGACGCGACCGGCTCCTCGGCGCGACGCCGAGGTGCCGGCCCTGGCCGGGCTGGACAGCTTCGCCTCGGCGCTGTCGTTCGGCGCGCCGAGCGCCGGGGGCACCGCCGGCACGGCCGGCCGGTCCTCCCGGTACGTGCCGACCGGCGAGCACGCGCGGGTCGACCCGCTCGACGCGCCCCTCGACCCCGCGCCGGCACCGCGGACGTCGTCCCCGCTCTCCGGCCCGCTGCCGACGGCCGCGCCCACCCCGTTGCCCACCCCCTCGACCGCCCCCTCGACCCGGGCGCCCGCGTCGAGCAGGTCCGGCAGCCGCCACGCCGCCGACGACACCCCGTCCCGACGGGCCCGGCACGCGGCCGACGTCGAGGATCCGGTGGCGGCCCGCCGCGGCCGGCCCGGCCCGAACGCCGGGCGCCACGCGACCCCGGCCGGTACGTCGAGCGCGGGACGGTAGCCTCGTGGGTGCCCGATCCGTCCCCTTCGTGAGGAACGAGATGACCGAGCCCGCCGAGCGCACCGACCCCACCGAGGGCGCCTCCGAGCCCGGGGTGACGACGCACCGGCCCTGGATCCGCGTGGTCACAATCGTCGTGCTCGCGGTGTTCGTGCTCGCGACGCTGGTGAGCGCGCTCGCTCTCTAGGCAGGATCGCGGGCGTGGACCCCGACGAGCTGCTCGCGCGGATGCGGGAGGTCTGCCTCGCGCTGCCCGAGGCGACCGAGAAGGTGAGCCACGGGTCGCCGTCGTGGTTCGTGCGCCGGATGTTCGCGAGCTGGGTCCCGTACCACCACGGTGACAAGCACCTCGCGATCTGGGTGGCCGCGCCCGACGGCGCCCAGCAGGACATGGTCGACGCCGAGCCGGCCCGCTTCTTCGTCCCGCCCTACGTCGGGCACCGCGGCTGGCTCGGGATGCGTCTCGACGTCGAGCCGGGCGGGCCGGACTGGGACGAGGTCCGGGGCGTCGTCACCGACGCCTACCGCTGTGTGGCACCGAAGCGCCTGGTGGCGCAGCTGGACCCGACGGCTTGACCTCGACCTTGCTCGAGGTCCCACCCTGTCCGTCATGAACACCGACCTGCCGCCGCTGCCCGACGACGTCACGCGGGTGCTGGCCGTCGCCGCGCATCCCGACGACCTCGAGTACGGCACCGCCGCCGCGGTCGCGCGCTGGACCGCCGAGGGCAAGGAGGTGTCGTACCTGCTGGTCACCCGCGGTGAGGCCGGCATCCACGACCTGCCCCCGGAGAAGGCTGCCGGCGTGCGCGAGGACGAGGAGCGGCGCAGCGCGGCCGTCGTCGGCGCGCACGAGGTGCGCTTCCTCGACGGCCACCGCGACGGGGTGGTCGTCGAGGGTCCCGCGCTGCGCCGCGACATCGCGCGGGAGATCCGCCGGGTGCGCCCGGAGATGGTGGTCGTCGGCAGCCACCACGAGACGTTCGGGCCGGGCCTGTGGAACAGCGCCGACCACCGGGCGGTCGGCCGCGCGACGATCGACGCCGCCGGGGACGCGGGCAACCGATGGATCTTCCCCGAGCTCGTCGACGAGGGCTTCGAGCCGTGGCAGGGGGTGCAGCGGGTCGCCGTGGCCGCCTCGACGCAGCCGACCCACGCCGTCGACGTCGCGGGGTACCGGGAGGTCGCCGTCGCCTCGCTCGCCGAGCACGCGACCTATCTGGCGGCGCTCGACCCGCGCCCGGTCACGGAGCAGGCCCGCGAGGTCGTGGAGATGACGACGGACGGTGAGCGCGTCGCGTTCGAGGTCTTCGGCGGCTGACCCTCAGCCCGGGAACAGGCCCGCCGCCACGCGCCCGTCGGCGGGGGAGGCGGGCGTCGGGGGCGTCGTCGGCGGGACCGCGGGGCCGGCCGCGGCCAGAGCCGTCAGCACGCCGCGGGCGTGGCCGTCGGCGTTCGGGCCGCCGGCCAGCAGTGCCTCGCTGTCGGTCAGGGAGGTCAGCCAGGGCGTGCCCGAGCAGACGCCGTGGCCGGCGAAGGCCGGGCGGACGTCGACGAAGCGCAGGCCGGCGGCGGTCACCCGCTCGGCGAGGACCGTGTCGAGCCGGTCCACGGCGCCGTCGACGCGGGCCGCGCGCGCGGCGTCGGCCGGGCCCTTCGGGCAGGCCTTGCCCTCGGCGAGGTGGGGGTAGCCGGTGAAGGTCACCGCGGCCCGGGGGGCCCGGGCGCGGATGTCGCGCAGCGCCGCGTCGAGGGCGCCCGGCAGGGTCCGCAGGGCGCGGTCGAAGCGGGCGAGAGCGGTGTCGCAGCGCGCCGGGGTGCCCGCGGACGAGCAGGCGGCGGCGAGCGCGCCCAGGCCGGTGGCGTCGGCGCCGACGGTCGCGGTGACGACCTCGGTCGTGGCCGTGAGCGAGGTGAACTGGCCGTTGCCGCCGCCGGTGGACGACGAGCACGCGCGCGAGGTCCAGGCCGTCTCGGCGGCGGCACGGGCGAGCAGCGGGGGGTAGGCGACGTCGCTGCGCCGGCAGGTGCCCGAGGCCGCCTCGACCGCGCCGGCCGCGGTCCCGGCGGCCCACGAGTCGCCGAGCGCGACGCGCCGGTTGCCGTCGCCGCCGCTGGCCGGACTGCCCGTGGGCAGGGCCGCACCCGCCGCACCCGCCGCGCCTGCCGGCTCCGACGCACCCGCCGCGCCCGCCGCGCCCGCCGCGCCCGCCGCGCCCGCCGCGCCCGCCCCGAGCGTCAGCGCCGTCGCGACCAGCGCCGCGACCACCACCGACCGACAGCCCATCCTCGCCCCGATCACCGTCACGATCACGCTGTCCGACGGCGGTCAGTGTCGGCCCCGACCCCCACAAGAGACATCAGGCGTCACGCCATCGAGGTGCCGCGACCACCCACACGGGGTGCGCCCACCTGCCGAAGGCACCTACGCGGCGGCGGGGCGGGGGTGGAGGGTGGCGAGGTACCAGTCGAGGAACGCCTCCACCGACGCCTCGACCACCGGCGAGAGCGGGCCCGGGCGGTAGCCGCGCGACGCGATGCCGGCGTAGTTCTTCTCGCACAGCACCCAGTCCTGCTCCGAGGTCGCGCGCCACACCGCGGCGAGGGCGTCGGTGTCGACGTCCGCGTCGCGGTCGACGAGGAAGCAGAGCTCGACGTCGGTGGTCGCGGCGTCGATCGGGGTCAGGCGGGTGGTCACCGCGTAGTCGGCGTTGGCGTGGGCCCACAGGTTGGGCAGCGAGATGACGCGCAGGCTCCCGACGTCGGGGTCGGACAGCGTCCCCATCGGCGGGGCGAGCGGTCGCCCGTCGAGAGTCTCGGACAGGAAGCCGTCGCGCAGGGGCAGCCGCGCGATGCGGTACGGGGCGCCGCCGGGGAAGTTGACGTCCTCGCCGGGCAGGCCCTGCGCCCTCCAGCGGGTGCGGGCGGCGGCGAGCGCCCGGTCGTAGCGCGGGTTGGTGCGGACGTCGCCGTTGACGCCGACGTCGAAGTTCGACAGGGAGAACTCGGGGTGGCTGCCGGCGCAGTGGTAGCACTCGCGGTTGTTCTCGACGAGCGTCTTCCAGTTCGCGGCGACGCGGTAGTGCTCGCGCAGGGCGATGCGGGCGTCGGCGAGCCCGTGCGGGCCGAGGCGCGGCTCGAGCGCGGCGGCGAAGGGGCCGACGTCGGGCGGCTCGTCGGCGAGGCACACGAACACGAGCCCGGCGATCTCGCGGACGGCGACGGGCGCGAGCCGGTAGGACGACGTCGCGAAGCAGTCGCCCATCAGCCGCGCCGAGCGCAGCGTCCCGTCCAGGGCGTAGACCCACTGGTGGTACGGGCAGACGAACGCCCTGACCTGGCCGCGGTCGTCGGGCGCGACGCGCGAGCCGCGGTGGGCGCACACGTCGTGGTGGGCGTGCAGGACCCCGCCCTCGCCGCGCACGACGATCACGCGGTCCTGGCCGACGTCGACGGTGACGTAGCGGCCGGGGGCGTCGAGCTCGGCGGTGTGCCCGGCGAAGAGCCAGTGCGCGGCGAAGACGCGGTCGAGGTCGGCGGCGTAGACGTCGGGGTCGGTGTAGGCCGCCTGCGGCAGCGACCAGCCCGGCGTGCGGGTCACGAGGTCAGACATGGAAGGCGCGCCCCCAGCTCGGGTCGGTGAGAGCGGGGCGGTCGAGGGCGAACGTCCCGACGGGGTGCCGGGTCGTGCCCGTCGTGGCGAGGTCGGCGGCGATCCGGCCGAGCAGCGACGCGAACTTGAACGCGTGCCCGGCCCCGACGAGGACGCTGACGCGCGCGCCGGGCAGCGTGTCGACGACGTAGTGCTGGTCGGGCGGGATCGTGTACAGGCAGGTCTTCGTGTACAGCTCGGGCCCGCCGAAGCCGGGCAGGTGCTCGGCGAGGAAGGCCTCCTGGCGCTTCCGGCGCAGCGGGTCGGGGTCGTAGGTGCGGGTGTCGGCGGTGACCTCGTGCCCGCCCATGTGCTGCCCGAGCTTCGTCGCGACCTCGCCGTGGACCGGGAAGCCGTAGAAGTTGTCGCCGCCGTGCCACATGAACACCGGGAAGCGCTCGGGGGAGAAGTCGAGCAGGTGGGGCGTGGCGTAGTAGGTGACCTGCTCCTGGGTGACCGTCAGCGGGATCGACGTCAGCCCGTCGAGCACCTCGTTGGTGCGCGCGTCGGCGGCGACGACGACGTGCTCGGCGCGGACGACCTCGTCGTCGAGGACGACCTCGACGTGCCCGCCGGCGGGGCGCAGGGCCCGCACCGGGCTGTGCTCGCGGATCTCCGCGCCGTGCCCGCGCGCCAGGGCGACGTGGGTGGCGTTGGCGCGCCGGGCGTCGACGATCCCCGTGCGCCGCTGGTAGAAGGCCTGCTCGGTGCCCGCGAGGTGGAACTGCGGCCAGCGGCGCTCGACGGCGCGTGCGTCGAGCAGCTCGAAGTCGACCCCGTGCCGGTCGGCCACCGCGGCGTAGCCGCCGATGTCGCGGCCCCCGGTCGCGAGGCCCTGCCGGGCGTCGACGTCCTCGATGACGAGCCCGCCGGTCTCGGTGACGAGGGTCTGGCCCGAGACCCGCTCGACGTCGCGCCAGGCGGCGTAGGCGGCGGGCGCGAGGGCGGCGTAGGCGTCCTGGTGCTGGGCGTAGCGGATGATCCGCGAGTGGTCCTGGCTCGCGCCGTGGTGGTGGCCGAGGGCGTGGCGCTCGAGGGCAAGCACGCGGCCGCCGGCGGCGCGGGAGAGCCAGTAGGTGGCGGCGGCGCCGAGGCCGCCGACGCCGACGACGACGAGGCGGGCTTCGCGAGGGGTGGGCACGGTGATCACTCCGGGTCTGGTCTCGGATGTGCTCTCACCCTCGCTGCTCCCCGCCGCCGGTGGTGCGGATCGACGATCACCCCTGCCTCTGCTGTCATCAGCCCTGCCTTATGGCCCGCGCGCCGGGGCAGGATCGGGGAATGGACGTCGAGCTGCGGCAGCTGCGGGTGTTCCTCACCGTGGCCTCGGAGCTGCACTTCAGCCGCGCGGCCCGACGCCTGCACGTCAGCCAGCCCGCGCTCTCCCAGCAGATCCGGTCGCTGGAGAAGGCGCTCGGCGCGGCCCTGTTCGACCGCTCGAGCCGCGCCACCGAGCTGACCCCGGCCGGGCGCGTGCTGCTCGACGCCGCGCCGCGGGTGCTGTTCGAGGCCGAGCGCGCGCAGTCGCTCGTCGCGCAGGCGGCGAACGGGGCGGTCGGGCTGCTCGTGGTGGGCTCGGTGGGGACGGCGCTCGCCTCGATCACCCCGCAGATCCTGCGGGCGATGCGCGCCGAGTTCCCCGACCTGCAGCTCGAGGTCTCCCAGCAGGACACCGCCGCGCAGCTCGTCGCGATCGCCGACGGGCGCCTCGACGTCGGCCTGGTGCGCGCCGCCCCGCCGACGGCGACCGTGGCCGTCGAGCACCTCGTCTCCGAGCCGCTCCTGGCCGCCCTGCCCGGCGACCACCCGCTCGCCGGGCGCGAGGAGATCACGCCGGAGGCGCTCGCCGACGAGCCGTTCGTGCTGTGGCCCCGTCCGCTCGGGATGGCGTTCTTCGACATCATCACGAGCTATTGCCGCGACCACGGCTTCAGCCCGCGCATCGTCGCCGAGGGTGCGGACATCGAGACCCAGCTGGGCCTGGTCGCCGCGGGCCTCGGGGTGTCGCTGCAGCCCGCGTACTACGCGAACCTCCGCCCGCCGGGCGTGGTGTTCCGGCCGCTGTCGGGCGACGTGCCGATGGTGGCGCTGCAGGTCGCCTGGCGCCGCACCGACCGCTCGCCCGCCGTCGCCCACTTCGTCGACGCGGCCCGCGCCCTGGGTACGTGAGCACTTTCTGCCCCTATAGGGGATGAAAGTGCTCACGTCAGGGGCGTCACCACGGCACGTGCTCGCCGTCCTGGAGGAACGAGCCGGAGGGGAAGGAGCCGGGGGAGCGGACGACGTCGACGATGCCCCGCGCGCCGTCGGCGACCGGCCGCCCGCCCGCGCCGCCCATGTCGGTGGCGGTCCAGCCGGGCGAGACCGCGTGCACCGCGATCCCCTCGCGTGTCAGGGCGTCGGCGAACACGCGGGTCAGCGCGTTGATGCCGGCCTTCGACACGCTGTAGGCCGGCGACGACGCCCCCATCCGCGCCAGCGAGCCGAGCCCGCTCGTCACGTTGACGATCACCGGGTCGCGGCCCGCGCGCAGCAGCGGCGCGCACGCCTGGGACAGCCGCCACGGCGCGAGCACGTTGGTGCGCCAGGCCCCGTCGGCGACCTCGAGGTCCTCGACGACCGGGTCGGCGCCCGAGTCGAAGTTGACGGCCGCGTTGTTCACCAGCGCGTCGAGCCGCCCGTGGCGCCGGTCGACCGCCTCGACCGCGGCCCGCACCGACTCGGACTCGGTGACGTCGAGGGTCAGCGGCCACGCCCCGTCGCCGAGCTCCTTCGCCGTCGACGCGGCGGCCTCGGTGTCGCGGGCCGCGCACACCACCGTGGCCCCCGCCGACACCAGCTGGCGCGCGATCTCGACGCCCAGCCCGCGTCCCGCACCGGTCACCAGGACGATCCGCTCGTCTGCACCCATGGCCCCCGGGTAGCCAGTCCGGGCCTCACGGACACGAAACGGCAGTCCGCTCCCACTTCGCGTACCGTCGGGTCTCCGACGACGGGAGCGACGATGACCACCACCATCCCCCGGCACATGCAGCGCGACCGGTTCGCCCCGGTCGGGGAGACGCAGGCCGCCCGCGACGAGGACGGCTTCCCGACGGTCCGGACGGCGTTCGGCACGACCGCCCGGCTCGTGACGCGGTACGCCGACGTGCGCGAGGTCCTCGGCGACGCCGAGCGCTTCACCAACACCGGCATGCCCCGCATCCCCACGCCGGACGGCGAGGACCCGCGCGCCGGCAACCTGCTCGCCACCGACCCGCCCGAGCACACGCGGCTGCGCCGACTGCTCACCGGCGAGTTCACGGTCAAGCGCATCCGGCGCCTCGAGCCGCGGATCACCGAGATCGTCGACGAGCACCTCGACGCCATGGCCGCGGCCGGCCCGCCGGCGGACCTCGTCAGCGCCTTCGCCCTGCCGGTGCCGAGCCTCGTCATCTGCGAGCTGCTCGGGGTCCCGTACGCCGACCGCCACGAGTTCCAGGACCGCGCGACCCGGCAGATCGACCTGAGCCGCTCGCTGGAGGAGCGCGGGCAGGTCGCCGCCGAGTCCCGCGCCTATATGGGCGAGCTCGTCGACCGCGCGTTCGCCGCGCCCGGCGACGACATGCTCGGGATGCTGGTGCGCGAGCACGGCGACGACCTCACGCGCGCCGAGCTCGTCGGCATCGCCTCGCTGCTGCTCATCGCCGGGCACGAGACCACCGCCAACATGCTCGGGCTCGGCACGCTCGCGCTGCTGCGCGCGCCCGACCAGCTGGCCCTCGTGCGCGACGAGCCCGGCGCCGTCGCCCCCGCCATCGAGGAGCTGCTGCGGTTCCTCTCGGTCGTGCACTCCGGGATCCCGCGCACCGCGCGCGAGGACACGACGGTCGGCGGCACACCCGTCGCGGCCGGCGACCTGCTGGTGCTCTCGCTGCCGTCGGCCAACCGCGACCCCGCCGCCGTCGAGCGCCCCGACGACCTCGACGTCACCCGCACGATCGCCCCGCACGTGGCGTTCGGCCACGGGGTGCACCATTGCCTCGGCGCGCCGCTGGCGCGGGCCGAGATGGCGGTGGCGTTCCCCGCGCTGCTGCGACGCTTCCCGGGCCTCGCGCTGGGCATCCCCTTCGAGGACGTCGAGTTCCGCTCGGCCACCGTCGTGCACGGGCTGCGCGCGCTGCCCGTGACCTGGTGACCACCACCACCGGAGGAGACGAGAGACCATGAGGATCCAGGCCGACCGCGACGTCTGCATCGGCGCCGGCAACTGCGTGCTCGCCGCCGAGGACGTCTTCGACCAGGACGACGACGCCCTCGTCGTGGTGCTGCAGGACCACCCGTCGGCCGAGCAGGAGGCCGAGGTCCGCAACGCCGTCGCCCAGTGCCCGTCGGGGGCGCTGGCGCTCGTGGAGGAGTGAGTGGAGGAGTGAGTGGAGGAGTGAGGCGCCCCACCCCGGGTTAGGCTGACCGGGATGTCCGCCCCGCCCAATCCGGTGGCACGCCCGCTGCGCGCGGACGCGGCGCGCAACCACGCCGCGATCCTCGCCGCGGCCCGCGCGGCGCTCGAGGCCGGCGGGCCGGACGTGGCGCTCGAGGAGGTCGCCCGGCGGGCGGGGGTGGCGCCCTCCACGCTCTACCGCCGTTTCGCCGGGCGCGACGAGCTCGTCGCCGCGGTCCTCGAGGACTACGTCGCCGAGTCCGTCGAGCCGCTGCTGGCGCGCGCCGCCGCCGTCGACGACCCGTGGGCGGCGCTGACCGGGGTCCTCGAGGGCCTCGTCGACGGCGTCACCCGCCACCGCGGGCTGCTCGCCGCGGCGAAGGCGACCGGGGCGTTCACCCCCGAGCTCGCCGCCCGCACCCTGGCGCCGCTGGGCGAGCTGCTGCGTCGCGGGCAGGCCGCCGGCGTGGTGCGGCCCGACCTCGTGCCCGAGGACCTGCCCGTCGTCGTGCACATGGCCGTCGTCACCGCCGAGCACGACGCCCGCCGCTGGCGGCGCTACCTGCACCTGCTGCTCGACGGGATGGCCGCCCGCCCCGGGTGATCGGCCCTAGGGTGTCGCCCGTGATCAGGGGATGGACGCTGCACGGCGACGGGCGCGCGCCCGCACCGGGCGAGGTGGTACGGCCCGAGGAGCGGCTGTCGTGGGGCCGCACGGTGGGCCTCGGCGCCCAGCACGTCCTCGCGATGTTCGGGGCGACGTTCGTCTTCCCCGTGCTCATGGGCCTCGACCCGAACCTCGCGATCCTGCTCTCGGGCCTCGCGACGATGCTGTTCCTGCTGATGACGCGCGGGCGGGTGCCCAGCTACCTCGGCACGAGCGCGTCGTTCGTCGGGGTGGTGGCCGCGGTCCGGGCCGACGGCGGCACCAGCGCCGAGGTGACGGGTGCGATCGCGGTCTGCGGGGTGGTGGTCGCGCTGGTCGGGCTGGCCGTGCACCTCGGCGGCGCCCGCACCGTGTCCGCGGTGCTGCCGCCGGCCGTCACCGGCGCGGTCGTGCTGCTCATCGGCTTCAACCTCGCCCCGGTGGTCGCCGGCACCTACTGGCCGCAGGACGAGGTCGTCGCGGTGATCACGATGCTCGTCGTCATGGTCACCGCGGTGGCCGGGCGCGGGATGCTGGGCCGGCTCGGGGTGCTCGTCGGGCTCGTCGTCGGGTACGGCCTGTCTCTGCTGCTCGACGCGCTGCTCGGGCCGATCACGGGTCCCGACGCGTCGGGCGTCGTGTCCACCCACCCGCGCGTGGACCTGTCCGGGGTGGCCGACGCGCCGTGGATCGGCCTGCCGCTGGGGACGCCGGCGGCTCCCGGCCTGCACCTCCCCGCCTTCAGCGCCTCGGCGATCCTCCTGGTCGTGCCCGTGGCGATCGCGCTCATCGCCGAGAACACCGGGCACGTCAAGGCCGTCGCCAACATGACCCGCGAGGACCTCGACCCCTACCTCGGACGCGCGCTGGCCGCCGACGGCATCGCGACGGCGGTGGCCGGCGGTGTCGGCGGCTCGCCGACCACCACGTACGCGGAGAACATCGGCGTCATGGCGGCGACCCGCGTGTACTCCACCGCGGCGTACTGGGTGGCCGCGGTCGTCGCGCTCGCGATCGGCTTCTGCCCCAAGTTCGGCGCGGTCGTCGCGGCCACGCCGGGCGGCGTGCTCGGCGGCATCACAGTGGTGCTCTACGGCATGATCGGCCTGCTCGGGGCGCGGATCTGGGTGGAGAACAAGGTCGACTTCTCGCGCCCCGAGGTCCTCGTCCCGCTCGCCGCGGGCATCGTCATCGGCATCGGCGACGTCGCGCTGAGCGTCGGCGGCGGGTCGCTGTCGGGGATCGCCCTGGGCACGATCGTCGTCATCGTCGGCTACCACGGGCTGCGGCGGCTGGCGCCGACGCCGGCGGGGGACGGGCCGGTCGACCGGACCGACGACCGGACCGACGACCGGACCGGGGACCGAACCGAGCCCTAGGCGAGCCCGTCCAGCAGCGCAAGCAGCGCCCGCCCGTAGAGGTCGGCCGGCACGCTGTCGCGGTCGAGGCGACGGTGCTGCACGAGCCCGGTGAACAGGCCCAGGGCCACCGTCGCGACCTCCTCGTCGCGGAGCGACCACGTCGCGCCCCGGCGCTCGCGCTCGGCGCGGATGAGGGGGAGCAGGTCGGCGCGCAGGCGCTCCTGGTGGGCGGCGAGGTCGGCGCCGAAGTCGGGGTCGCGCATCGCGTAGAGCCAGGCCTCGGCGGCGAGGAGGGCCGCGCGCCCGTCGTCGGCGGTGGCCGCGACGCGGTGGTCGAGGTCGTGCAGCGCGGACGGGAGGCCGTCGGCGAGGTGCCCCCGGGCCTCGGCCATCTCGGCGACGCGGCGGCGGTCCATGAGGGCGAGGAAGAGGTCCTGCTTGCCCGCGAAGTGCGCGTAGATCGAGCCGACGGACACCCCGGCGGTGCGGGCGATCTCGCCGACCGACGCGGCGCCGTAGCCCTTCTCGGCGAACACGGACGCGGCGGCGTCGAGCAGCCCGGCGTGCGTGCGCTCCCGGGCCTCGGCACGCGAGCCGGCGCGGGGGGTCCCGCCGGGCGGGGTGGGCTCGTCGGGCACCGGCACCGCCACACCCTCCCCGCGGCCCCGGGGTCGTGCAACATGCGACGGGTGCGGGTCCCGGTGGCGATTCCGGCGCCACCGGGACCCGCACCCGTCACCTCACCTGACCGGCCTCGGCGCCCCGATACCCCCGACGGGTCGGGACGCGGTGGCTCAGATCAGGCCGTCGACCACGTCGGCGACAGCGTCGCTCCCCAGCACGCTGTCGGCCGCCCCCGTGACGCCGCCCAGCAGGCCGCCGACGCCGCCGACGAGCTCGCCGCCCGCCCCGACGAGGCCGCCGACCAGGCCGTTGCGGTCGCTGCTCTCGTGGGTCGACTCGCCGTCCGACGAGTGGGACTCGGACGCGCTCGCCACGCCGGCGAGGGCGAGGCTGCCAGCACCGGCGAGGGCGGTGGCGGCGGCGAGGCGCTGCAGTCGGGTCATGGGGACTCCCTTCGGGTCACGGACACCGCGTCGACCGCGGCGTGGAGGAGTCTCCCGAGCCGATGAGCGAGGGTTCATCGAGGGGTCGTTCGCTGAACACATGCTCAGTCAAACGGACGGTCGTGCCGGTGACTCCGAACGGGCGAAAGCGCCACGGCGGACGGCCTCTCGAACCGCTCGACGGAGTGATGAGTAAGACGTTCGGGTGAAATGCCATCCGTGGTGTTCGCGCACCGTGACATCACCTGCTCCGGACGGGATCAGCTGCTCAGATCGAGCACGACCTTGCCCAGCACGTGCCCGTCCTCCACGGCCGCGAGCGCGTCGGCGGCCCGCGCGAACGGGACGACCGTGCGCACCCACGGATCCAGGTCGCCCGCCGCGACGCGCGCGGCGAGGGCGTCGAGCACCGCGGTGCTGCGGTCGCGGGGCACGTCGCGCCCGCCGAGCTCGGCGACGAGGGGCTTGTCGGCGACGGAGAACAGGTGGGCCGGGTCGACGAGCGTCGCGACCGCGCGCAGGGCGTCCCCGCCGACGAGGTCGAACACTCCGTCGACGCCGTCGGGAGCCGCCACGCGGACGTGGTGCGCCACCTCGGGGCCGCCGACGACCGCTGTCGCCCCGAGCTCGCTCAGCAGGTCCTGCTTGCCCTCGCTCGCGACGCCGACCACGTGCAGGCCGCGCGCCCGCGCCAGCTGCACGGTCGGGATGCCGACTCCGCCGCCCGCACCGTTGACCACGAGCGTCGCGCCCGCCGGCAGGGCCAGCGCCTCGAGCGCGTCGTACGCCGTGCCGGCCGCCACGGGCAGCGCGGCCGCGTCCCGGGGCGGGACGGCGGTCGGGCGGTGCGCCGCGAACGACGCGGTCACCAGCGCCTGCTCGGCCCAGCCGCCGACCATCCCCGGGCAGCCGCCGAACACCTCGTCGCCCGGCGCGAAGCCCGTGACGTCCGGCCCGGTCGCGACGACCGTGCCCGCCACCTCGCGGCCCAGCACCGCCGACCCGGTGTGCCCGTACTCGCCGTCGCGCAGCCGCCAGTCGCCCGGGTTGACGCCCGCGGCGCGCACCCGCACGAGCAGCTCGCCGGGCCCCGGCTCGGGCACCGGGACGTCGAGGAAGGCCTGCTGGTCGGGGCCGCCGGGGCGGCGGAAGCCGTACGCGCGCACGGCTCCTTCCTACTCCCGACGGCCCTACCCCCGACGGCCCTGCTCCCGGCGGGCCACCACCGCGGTGACGAGAGCCCCGACCAGCGCGAGCCCCGACACCGCCAGCAGGTACGCCGCGAGCCACACGTGCTTGAAGATCTCGAAGTAGCCGTCGCCGGCCACCGCCACGACGACGAGCGCGAGGGCGGTCCCCGCCGTGAGACCGGCGGCCAGCGACCACCGCCCCGCCCGGCCCTGCCACCGCGCGGTCGCCGCGGCCGCGAGGGCGACCACCACCAGCGCGGACGGCAACCACGGCGGGCGGCGGGTGTCCTGCAGGACCTGCGCGAGGTCGGGCTGGCGCGCCCCCGACCATCCGGGGTGCCCGTCCGGCGAGGAGAGCGCCGTCGCGGGTGCGGGCAGCGCATCCAGGTAGGGCAGGTCGGCGAGGGTGGTGGCCTGCAGGCCCACGCCCACCGCCCGCGCGGCCGCCGAGGGGTGCTCGGCGAGCACGACGAGCGCCGCCACGCGGGTCTCGCCGGGCCGGCCGAGGATCGCGCCCTCCCACCACGGGACCCCGTCGGGGCGCGGCGGGCCGTTGAAGTAGCCGTTGCCGGTGAGC
The DNA here is from genome assembly GCF_056311855.1 of Actinomycetospora sp. ABD4_176. NCBI lineage: Bacteria > Bacillati > Actinomycetota > Actinomycetes > Pseudonocardiales > Pseudonocardiaceae > Actinomycetospora > Actinomycetospora sp. ABD4_176. Next base: position 67,174 of record NZ_CM149974.1, read on the forward strand.
TCGACGGCCTCGGGCGGCAAACCCACCAGGGGCGTCGCCGACGGCCCGACCTCGAGCAGGACCGTCGTGAACACCAGGTTGTGGGCGTTGACCGGCGCGTAGAACTGTTGCTGGCGGGCGAGCGCCGCGGTCACCGGGACGACGGCGAGCAGCGTCGTGACCAGCGCGATCGCCGGCCCGGCGCGGCGCGGGCGCGCGGTCCCGACCGCCGTCGCCGCGCAGACGAGCACCGCCGCGGCGAGCAGCGGGACGTAGGCGACCTTCGCCGTCGTCGCCACCAGGCCCCCGGCCGCGGTCAGCGCGAGGGCGACGACCCGCGCGGCCCGGTGCTCGCGGCGCGTGGCGAGCACCGCGGCGACCCCGACGCCCGCGGTCACGGCGCCGAGCAGCCCGGCCGGCTCGCTGTAGGTGGAGACGAAGAAGCGCGAGAACGTCGCGGCGGCCAGCGGGAGCACCGGGGCCGCGACGACCAGCGCCCGCCGGTGGCCCGCGGCCGACGCCGCCCACGCGCCGAGCCCCACGACCAGCCCGACCAGCACCGCGTACGTCCAGCCCAGCACCACCGGCGACCACGTGGTCCCGGTCAGTGCCGTCGTCGCCCGCGCGATGGAGAGCGCCGAGGAGGGGACCGGGTCCTCGCAGGTCGGCGGGCCGACGGCGTAGTCGGTGGTCCAGCCGCCGCGCCAGCTCGCGTAGCCGTCGGCCGTGAGCGGGGTGAGGCCGGCGCCGCAGAAGAGCCGGTAGCCGTCGCCGTTGTCCTCGACGCCGAGCGGGGTCCCCGTGAGCAGGCGGGTCGCGAGGACGACCAGGAGCGCCGCGGCGAGCCCCGCGAGGACCCCGACGAGCCACCGCGGTGGCCGCGCCCGGCGCCGGGGGAGCGGATCCGTCGTCGCGGTCGCGTCCGCCGTGCCGGTGGCCATCGGCGCCCATGATGCCGGAGGCCGGGTCAGCCGATCCGCGCGCGGTGCAGATCGAGCAGCAGGGCGATCTCGGCGCCGTGGTGGAGCAGCTCGCGGTTGATGTGCAGCACCAGCAGGGCCATCGGCTCCTCGGCGTACGGCCCCTCGCTCGGGCCGCACGGTTCGGTGAGACCGGCCTCGCCGAGCCCGCGCACCCCCGCCACCCAGGCCGCGTAGGCCTCGTCGAGCTGGGCGCGGGCCTCGACCGCGGTACCGGCGTAGTGATGGCCGGCGTAGTCCACCGGCGGCCCGCCGAAATGGCCGGCCACCCGCATCGCGAGCACGCCGACGATGACGTGGCCGAGCCGCCAGGCGATGGTCGTGACCGGCGGCGGGTCGGGCTCGGGGAACGCGAAGTCGATGACCAGGTCGCCCGCGCCGGCGGCCATCGGCCAGGGGGACGTACCGCGCGGCCGCACGCTCCACGCGCCGGGCGCGGGCTCCCAGAGGTACTGCTCGTCGGTCAGGCCGTCGAGGCGGGCCCGGAAGCCCCGCCACTGGAAGTCGACCTGCTCGACCAGCATCGGGTTCCACGCGAGGTGCATGTGCCACCCCTCCGTTCGTCGGGTCGCCGCACAGTGTGGCGCCCCGCACACTGGTGGTCCCGATCACTCGAGGAGGGCCAGCCATGAGCAGGACGATCGACGGCTCCGGCATCGACGGGGTGCTGGCGGCCGCCGTCGACGCCGGGCACGTGCCCCACGTCGCGGCGATCGCCGCCGACGCGGACGGCGTGTTCTACGAGGGCGCCGTCGGGCCGCGCGCGGTGGGGGAGCCCGACCAGGTCTCCACGAGCACGCACTTCCGGATCATGTCGATGACCAAGATGGTCGCGACGACCACCGCGCTGCAGCAGGTGGAGCGCGGCGAGCTGGACCTCGACGCGCCGGTCGAGCAGTACGTGCCGGAGTTCGCCCGGATCCAGGTGCTCGACGGCTTCGACGGGGACACGCCGCGCCTGCGCGCGCCCGCGACGAAGGCGACGGTGAGGCACCTCGTCACCCACACCTCGGGGCTGAGCTACTGGTTCTGGAACGCCGACCTCCACCGCTACGAGCAGCTCACCGGCCACCCGAACGTCGTTCCGGGCCTGCGGCGCGCGCTGCTGGCACCGATGGTCACCGACCCCGGCACGCGCTTCGAGTACGGCATCAACACCGACTGGCTCGGGCTCGTCGTCGAGGCCGTCGCCGGCACGACGCTCGACGTCGTCGTCAAGGACAACGTCACCGGCCCGCTCGGCATGGACGACACCGTGTTCGCCCTCGGCGACGCGCAGCAGGGCAACAAGACCCCGGTACACGTCCGCGGCGAGGACGGCGCGTGGACCAACGCCGGCAAGCTCCTGCCCGACGACCCCGAGTGGTGGGCGGGCGGCCACGGCCTGCACTCCACCCCGCGCGACTACATCCGGTTCGAGCGCGCGCTGCTGCGCGGCGGCGAGCTCGACGGCACGCGCATCCTGCGCCAGGAGACCGTCGACGCGGCGTTCTCCGACCAGCTCGGTGGCCTGCCCTTCCCCGAGGAGATCGCGTCGGCCGACCCGGCCACCACCGACGTCCTGCACCTCGGACCGGGCTGGACCTGGGGCTACGGCCTGCTGCTCAACACCGACGACGTCCCCGGACGGCGCCGGGCGTGGAGCGGGGCGTGGGCGGGCCTGCTCAACACCCACTTCTGGATCGACCGCAGCACGGGCATCTGCGCCTCGATCTACACGAACTCGCTGCCGTTCATCAGCGAGCACGAGGCGTGGAAGCTCTACGGCGACTTCGAATCGGCGCTGTACGCGGCCCTCTGACGGTGTGACGGGCGACCGTTTGCGTTGTCGTTAGCGGTGCTATGGACTGGAGGCCATGCTCCGTGACAGGCGCGCCGGGCCCGTGGCCGCCGGCCCGTCCGGCGTCGCGGGGCCGGCCCCGTCGCGGGCCTGGGTCGTCCCGGTCCTCAGCGTCCTGTTCGTGCCCGTCTACGCCTCCGGGTTCGTCGTCGGCAAGATCGCCACCGCGCACATGGCGGTGCCGACGGTGCTGCTGTGGCGGTTCCTCGTCGCGTTCGCGGTGGTGCTGGTCGCGGTCGTCGCCACCCGGCCCGCGCTGCCGCGGGGACGGGCGTGGGGCCACCTCGTCGTGACGGCCCTGCTGCTGCAGGTCGGGCAGTTCGCCTTCTGCTACTCCGGGCTCGCCGCGGGCGTCCCGGCGGGCGTCACCAGCCTCGTGCTCGGCATGGCGCCGCTGCTCGTCGGCCTGCTCACGCCGCTGGTGCTGTCCACCCGCCTCGGCGCGGCGCCCGTGATCGGCCTGATCGTCGGGGCGTGCGGGGTCTACATCGTCCTGTCCGACCGCCTCGGCGGGGACCTCGGCACGACGATCGTGCTGCCGGTGCTCGGCGCGCTGTCGATGGCCGCCGGCACCCTGTACCAGAAGCGGTTCAACGACGACACGCCCGTCGCGACGAGCGTCGCCGTGCAGATGGGGACCTCGCTGGTCGTCACCGCGGCCGCCCTGCCGTTCCTGGGCGCCGCCTGGCTGCCCGCCGACGCCGCCGGCTGGTGGACCTCGCTCTGGCTCGGTGTGGTGAACTCCGCGGGCGCGTTCGCGCTGATGTTCGTGCTGCTGCGGCGGCGCTCGACAGTGCACGTGAGCTCGCTGCTCAACCTCGTCCCGGCGGTCACGGCGCTCGCCGCCGTCCCGCTCCTCGGCGAGCCCCTGACGGGCCACGCCGTCGCGGGCCTCGCCGTCGCCCTGCTCGGCATGTACATCGGGCTCGGGCTGGTCGGACGTCGGCGGCGCGCCACCGCATCCTGACCGTCGCCGGGAATTCCCCGGCCATGTCCACCGTATAGCGCACCGGGGGACTTGTGGCAAGGCCCGGTGCCTTCCGCAGAATGCGCGCCCTGCGCATTCGCGCGGAATCGTCGTTGCGTTTCCCGGGAGGATTCTTGTCCGACGTGATCGTCGTCGGTGCCGGCCCTGCGGGACTGGTGCTGGCGAGCGAGCTGCGCCTGCACGGCGTGGACGTGCTCGTGCTCGACCGGGACGCGGAGCCCACCCCGGTCGTGCGCTCGCTGGGGCTGCACGCGCGCAGCATCGAGATCCTCGACCAGCGCGGCGTGCTCGACCGCTTCCTCGCCGTCGGGACCCAGCACCCCGTCGGCGGCTTCTTCGCCGCCATCCCCTCGCCCCCGCCCGAGCGGCTCGACTCCGCCCACGCCTACGTCCTCGCCATCCCGCAGCCCACCACCGACCGGCTGCTCGCCGAGCGCGCCGCCGAGCTCGGCGCCGACGTCCGGCGCGGCGTCGCGGTGGTGGGCCTCGAGCAGGACGCCGAGGGCGTGACCGTGGCGCTCGACGACGGTACGCAGCGCCGGGCGCGCTACGTCGTCGGTTGCGACGGCGGGCGCAGCACCGTGCGCCGGCTGCTCGGCGTTCCGTTCACCGGCGAGCCGTCGCGGACCGAAACGCTGATCGGCGAGATGGAGGTGGGGGAGTCGCCGGAGACGGTGGCCGCGGTCGTCGCCGACGTCCGCCGCACCCAGCTGCGCTTCGGCGTCGGGTCCCTCGCCGGCGACGAGGTGTACCGGGTCGTGGTCCCCGCCGACGGGGTCGCCGCGGACCGCTCCGTGCCGCCCACCCTCGACGAGGTGCGCGGGCAGCTGCGGGCGGTCGCGGGCACCGACCTCGGCGTCCACTCCCCGCGCTGGCTCTCCCGCTTCGGCGACGCCACCCGCCAGGCCGAGCGCTACCGGGTGGGCCGCGTCCTCCTGGCCGGCGACGCGGCGCACGTCCACCCGCCGGTGGGCGGGCAGGGGCTCAACCTCGGCATCCAGGACGCGGTCAACCTGGGGTGGAAGCTCGCCGCGGCGGTCGCCGGCTGGGCGCCGGACGGGCTGCTCGACACCTACGAGGCCGAGCGGCACCCGGCGGGTGCGGACGTCCTGTGGAGCTCGCGGGCGCAGATGGAGCTGATGTCCACCGAGCCCGGTGCCCGCGCGGTCCGGCGGCTGGTCACCGAGCTCCTGGCCTACGAGGACGTCCGGCGCCACCTCACCGAGAAGATCACCCGCACGGCGGTCCGCTACGACCTCGGCGGCGGGCACGACCTCGTCGGCCGGCGGCTGCGCGACATCGGGCTGGAGCGGGGGCGGCTGTACGCGCTGCTGCACGAGGGCCGCGGGCTGCTGCTCGACCAGACCGGCGCGCTGACGGTGGCGGGCTGGGCCGACCGCGTCGACCACGTCGTCGACGTCAGCGAGGAGCTCGACGTCCCGGCGGCGCTGCTGCGCCCGGACGGCCACGTGGCGTGGGCCGGCGAGGACCAGGAGGGGCTGTCGGCGACGCTGCCCCGGTGGTTCGGCGCCGCCGCCTGACGGTGCCGGCACGACAGGGCGCCCGCGGGCGGCCGACCGGCCGTCCACGGGCGTCCCTCGCCGTCAGGCGCGCGGCGCCGCCTGCGGGGACGTCGCGGGGAACGACACCCCCGTCATCTCCTGCGAGACCCGCCAGACCCGCTCGGCCTCCTCGATGCTGCGCAGCGTCGGCCACGACTTCTGCTCCCCGGGCGGGCCGCCCAGGCCGCCGAGGCCCTGGGGACCGTAGAAGTGCCCGCTGCGGGCCCGCGACGACGTCGCGGCGTAGAGGGCGGGGAGCCCGGCGCTCTCGGCGGTGCCGGCGAGGATGCCGTGGGCGGACAGGAAGCCGATCACCCTGCGGCCGCGCACCGCCTCGGAACGCCCGAGCTCGGGGCGGGCCATGAGCAGGTTCGACGGCGCGATGCCCGGGTGCGCGGCGTTGCTCGTGATGCCCCAGCCGCCGGCGCGGCTGCGGCGGTCGAGCTCGAGCGCGAAGAGCCCGAACGCGATCTTCGACCGCCGGTAGGCGCGCATCCCGTCGTAGGAGCGCTCCGCGTTCAGGTCGTCCCAGTCGATCGACCCGACGCGGGCGGCGATGCTGAGCTGGGAGGTCACCCGGCCGCGCGCGGCGCGCAGCAGCGGCAGGAGCTGGGCCACGAGGGCGACGTGGCCGAGGTGGTTGGTGCCCCACTGCAGCTCGAAGCCGTCGACGGTGGTCTGCCGCTCCGGCGGGGTCATGACGCCAGCGTTGTTGATGAGCAGGTCGATCGGCCGGTCCTCCTCGCGCATCGCGGCGCCGAGCGCGGCGACCGAGGCGAGCGAGGACAGGTCGAGCTCGCGCAGCGACACCGCGGCGCCGGGGACCTGCTCGCGGATGGCGCCGAGGGCCGCCTCGCCCTTGCGCGGGTTGCGGACCGGCAGCACCACCTCGGCTCCCGCGGCGGCCAGTCGCCGGGCGATGCCGACGCCGATGCCGTCGCTGGCGCCGGTGACGACGGCGCGGCGGCCGGTGAGGTCGGGGACGGTGAAGGGCGTGCGGGACATGGTTCCTCCTGGAGGTCCGAGATCGGGGCCGGCTACGGAGCGGCCGTGATCGCGCGGCGGGCGGCGACGAGGGTGACGGCGGCGATGACGGCGAAGACGGGGGCGGCCGCGACGCCGAGGGCGGCGAGGACGGCCGGCTGGTCGGCGAGGTAGGCGAACCCGCGCGCGACGAGGTTCACGGCGTGGAACGCGACGGCGGCGAGCGTGCTGAGGGTGTAGACGCGCAGCAGGCGGGCGTGCTCGCGCCAGTCCGCGGGGCCGCCGACGAGGCGGTTGAAGATCATGCCGGTAACCGGTCGGCGCACGAGGACCGAGCCGAGGAAGACCACCCCGAGCACCGCGGGGATGAGGGTCGGCAGCAGGAAGAAGGCCCGCGCCTCGCCGGAGAAGGCGGCGATGCCCGCGCAGACGCCGGCGACGGCGAGACCGATCAGCGCGCCCCGCAGCGACTCGCGGCGGGCCAGCCGGACGCCGAAGGCCACGGGCGCGGCGACGGCGAGGGCGATGAACGCCCAGGTCAGCCCGCCCACGGCGTCGGCGGCGACGAAGGCGATCGCGGGCAGGCCGGCGACGAGGATGCCCGTCATGCCCCCGGACCGCGCGAGGCTGCGGCGCAGCGCCGCGGACAATGTCGTCGGCTGGTCGTCGGTGTGGTCGTCGGTCTGGTCGTCCGGCTGGTCGTCGGGCCGGTCCTCGAGCCGGTGAGCGGCAGGACGAGCGGTGGCGAACCGCTCGGTCGGGGCGGCCGCGAGATCGTTCGTCATGGGAGCGCTCCTGGGGCGTCGGGGGTGGACGCCCTCGACACTCGCCCGTCGCCGCGGCGACAACCACGGCCTGCCGATCCGTGGCTGACGGGACCGCCCCGCCGCACGGCCATCGCCACCGTGCGGCCGAAGGGGGGATCGACGATCCGTGGCTCTCCGGAGCTCCGTGCCGGTAGGAACGAGGGAGCACCGAGGAGAGGGCGGGACGACGATGATCGATCGGGCCGGGCTGGCGGCGTTCCTCCGGCGCCGTCGCGAGTCGCTGCAGCCCGAGGACGTCGGCCTGCCGCGGGGGCAGCGCCGCCGCACGAGCGGGCTGCGGCGCGAGGAGGTCGCGGCGCTGTGCCACATGTCGACCGACTACTACGCGCGCCTCGAGCGCGAGCGCGGCCCGCAGCCCTCGGAGCAGATGATCGCGTCGATCGCGCAGGGCCTGCACCTGTCGCTCGACGAGCGCGACCACCTCTTCCGACTCGTCGGGCACCAGCCGCCCGCCCGCGGCGCGGCCAGCGAACACATCAGCCCCGGCCTGCTGCGCATCCTCGACCGGCTCGTCGACACCCCCGCCGAGATCGTCACCGAGCTCGGCGAGACCCTGCGTCAGACACCGATGGGCGTCGCGCTCACCGGCGACACGACCCACTACACCGGCCCGGCGCGCAGCCGCGGCTACCGGTGGTTCACCGACCCCGCCACGCGCGCGCTCTACGCACCCGAGGACCACGCGTTCCTCTCGCGGATGTACGCCGCGGGCCTGCGCCAGATCGCGACGATGCGCGGGCCCGGCTCCCGGGCCGCCGCGTTCGTGGACCTCCTGCGCGCCGAGAGCGCGGAGTTCCGCCGGCTGTGGGACGACCACGAGGTCGGCCTGCACCCGGCCGACACCAAACGCCTCGTCCACCCCGAGCTGGGGACGCTGACGCTGAACTGCCAGACGCTGCTCGACCCCGACCAGTCGCACCGGCTCTTCGTCTACACCGCCGTCCCGGGCAGCGAGAGCCACGAGAAGCTCCAGCTGCTCGCGGTCATCGGGGCCCAGCGGGTCGGCGCCGAGCTGCCGGCGCCCGCGTCCGACCGGGCGTGAGGGCGGCGCCCCCTCGCCACGGCGTCGGGGTCGGGTCACTCCGCGATCGACCCGGCGATGTCCGTGATCGACGTCAGCGCGTGGCTGATCACGGGCTGGGCGGCGGCGCCGGCGCGGGTCACCGCGACGATCCGCCGGACCGGGGCCGCGCGTCCGCCGAGGCGCAGGCGGACGATGTCGGTGCCGGGGTGCACCGGGGCCAGCCGCGGGAGCATGAAGATCCCGAAACCGTGGGCGACGAGCGCGGTGCCGGTGTCCCACTCGTCGGCGTGGTGGGCGACGGTCGGGCGGAAGCCGGCCGCCTGGCACGCGGCGAGGGTGAGCCGGTGGTACGCGCTGTCGGGCCGGCAGGTGATGAACGGCTCGGCGGCCGCGTCCCGCAGCGTCACCTCGGGCCGGGTGGTCAGGGGGTGCCCGACCGGGACGGCGAGGTCGATCGGGTCGTCGTGCACGGGGTGCTGCTCGAAGCGACGGTCGGTCGCGGGCGGGACGCGGTCGTCGACCACGAGCAGCGCGAGGTCGCAGTCGCCGGCCAGCAGCAGGTCGATGCAGCGCGCCGGCTCGGCCTCGACGACCTGGATCGCCAGGGCGGGGAAGCGCTCGCGCAGGGCGGCGGCCGTGGGGACGAGGAACCTCGTCGCCGCGGTCGAGAACCCGCACAGCCCGATCGTGCCCGGTGTGTCCTCGGCGCCGGCCAGCTCCGCGCGCGCGGTCTCGGCGCGGGCGTGCAGCGCCTCCGCGTGACGCAGCAGGACGTGGCCCGCCGCCGTGGGCTCCATGCGACGTCCGACCTGGCGCACCAGCGCCACCCCGAGCTCGTCGGAGAGCCCGCGCAGCTGCTGCGACACGGCGGACGACGTGAAGTGCAACGCCCTCGCGGCCGCACTGACCGAGCCGTGGTGGGCCACGAGCTGCAGCGTCCTCAACCGCGGGTCGATCATGTAGCGATGCTACGCGCTCGGTGAAGAAGCGTGCGCTGGTGCTGAACGATCGCGGTGCGCATCGTCGACGCCGTGACCGCTGCCGCGCCTGCCCCGACCGACCCCTCGACCCGGGCGCACTCCCGACCCGCGCAGGCGTGGGCGCTCGCGCTGCTCGCCCTCGGGGCCGCCGGTGCCGGGATCCCGAGCCCGCTCTACCCCGCCTACCAGGCGCAGCTCGGCTTCACCGACGTGACGCTCACGGCCGTCTACGCCGTGTACCCCCTGGTCAGCGTCCCTGCGGTCTTCCTGCTGGGCGCCCTGGGCGACCGGTTCTCCCCGCGTCGCGTCATGCGTTGCGGCATCGTCATCGCCGCCGCGGGATCCCTCGCCCTCGCCCTCGCGCCGAGCACCGCCTGGCTGATCCTCGGTCGTGTCGCCTACGGCATCGCGCTCGCCGTCGTCACCGGCGCCGGGGTCGCGGTCGCGACCAGCGGTGCGGACAAGGTGCGCGCGGGCGGGGTGTCCGCTGTCGTGTTCACCCTCGGCACGGGTGCGGGCCCCGTCCTCGGGGGAGCACTCACCGGGTTCGGGCCTGCTCCCGGCCTCCTGCCCTTCGGGGTGAACCTCGTCCTGCTCGCCGTCGTGTTCATCGGGCTCGGGACCGTGCGCGACCCCGGGGCCTCGATCGTGCGCACGGCGCCCGGCGGGGCCGGGACGACCCGCAGCGCGCGGAGGGCCCTCGTCGTCGCCGCCGTGAACGGGTTCCTCGGCTGGGCCGTGGTCGGTCTCTTCCTCGGGCTGATCTCCTCGGTCGCCGAACGCTTCCTCGACCTCGATGACCCGCTCCTGGCCGGAGGTCTCGCCGGTGCGCTGCTCGTCTGGTCGACGGTGACCATCCCCGCGGTCGGTCGACTGGGACCCCGCCGTGCCCAGCTCGCGGGCCTGGTCGCCCTGGCCACGTCACTCGTGGTCCTCGCGCTCGGCGTCGGCTCGCTCACCGCGGTCCTGACCGCCTGTGTCGTCGCCGGGCTGGCCAACGGCCTGCTCTACGGCGGGGCGACCACCGCCGTCGCCACCACGGCCACGGCGGAGCGGGCCAGCGGCACCGCCGCGGCCGTCTACTCCGCCTTCTACCTGGGCGCCGGGCTCCCGACCCTGCTGGTCGGCGTCCTCACGATCGCGCTGCCCCTCGACGCGGCGCTGTCGACGATCGCCGTCGCGACCCTCGCGCTCACCGCGGTCATGATCGTGGTCTCGGGCGTCGACAGCCGTCGGGCCGTCGCACCAGCGACCCGTTGAGGTGCGGTCTTGCCGGGGGGCGGGGACGGCGCCCGCGCGGCAAGCTCCTCAGCTCAGCGGCGAGCCGCTCGGCTGCGTCGCCGCGTCCCCGGTGGAGGTGTAGAACGCGGTCGTGGCCTCGACCGCGGCCGCGACGTGGTCCGGTTCGCCGCCGGCGGCCAGGTGGGCCTCGCCCCAGGCGGCGGCGCTGCGCCGGCTGAACTCGTGTCCGGCAGGCGAAGCCTCGAACTCCTCGTGGTCGAGAACGTGGCCACCGCTCAGGAACCTGGCGAGGGTGAGGAGGTGCAGGTCCCAGCCGACGCCTCCGGCGCCGGGACCATAGGTGGGGAACATGGGCTCTCCGACGGCCGCGGCATGGACCAGCTCGAACTCGGTGTCCCCGGCCGAGCCTGGAGACAGGCGCACCTCGACCTCGCTCGTGCCCGGCCACTCGTCGGCATCGGGCCCGAACATCCAGGACACCCGCAGCAGCCGCGGCGGCTCGCACCGGAGGATCTCACCGTGCTCGCCGCCCTCCAGCTCGAAGGCCCCGCCGACGCGCAGGTCGCCGGTGACCGGCTTCATCCAACGGCTCAGTCGCTCGGGGTTGGTGATGGCGTCCCACACGTCGTCGAGGTGCGCGTCGTAGCGGCGCCGGAGCTCCACGGTGTAGGCCTCGCCGGCGGGCAGGGTCGCCGTCCCCATCGTCCGGCGGGCAGCGGCCAGCTCGTCGAGCACATCCTTCATCGTCACGTCCCCTTCGCGGTCGGATCGGTCGTGTCTGGGTCCGTGCCGCGCTCCGGCGGTCGGGCGAGGACGTCGCCGGTCCGGCTCCGAGCCGCGCGCCTGCCCCGGGCCAGCTCGGTCTCGAGAGCATCGAGGCGCTGGTCCCACAACCGGCGGAACCGGTCCAACCACGCGTCGACCTCGCTCAGCGGCGCGGGCTCGACGGCGTAGAACCGGCGGGTGCCCGCTGCTCGCACCGACGCGAAGCCGCTGTCACGCAGCACGCGCAGATGTTGGGAGACCGCCGGCTGGGAGAGCCCGAACTCGGCCTGGATCACCTCCGTGATCGCACCGGAGGTCTGCTCGCCGTCGGCGAGCAGTTCCAGGACGCGCCGGCGCACCGGGTCGCCGAGGACGTCGAACGCGTGCACGAGCGCGTACTCTGCCGATCGAGACTTATATAAGTCAATAACGTTATTAGGCGACTACGCGGCTCGGCCACGGTTGGACCCCGCGTGGCGTCGCCGGCAGTTGTCAGTCTCGCAGCTCGTGCGAGAACAGACCCATGATCAGCTTGTCGTGCCAGGCACCTTCGGCGCGGTAGCCCTCGCGCAACCGGCCCTCCTCGACGAATCCGAGCTTGTCGTACACGTGGCGAGCGCTCTCGTTCTGGGGGAACACGCTGAGCCAGACCTTGTGCAGGCGCATGACGTCGAAGCCGTAGCGGCAGATGGTGCGGACGGCGTCGGTGCCGAGACCACGACCCCAGTAGTCGGTCTCGCCGATGTAGACGGCGAGCTCGGCGTCCCCGATCTCGGGCTTGGCTCCCCGCAGACCGACGAGTCCGACCAAGGTGCGGTCGGCGAGGGGCTCGATGGCGAGGTCGAGGCGCTCGTAGCAAGGACGCGTGACCACGTCGAAGCGGCTCTGGAACTGGTGGAACGACTCCGGAAGCCCGGTCTCCAGCCAGCGCACGACTGCGGGATCGTGCCTCCAGCGCCACGCGACCTCGGCATCGGAGGGCTCGAAGGCGCGCAGGGCGACCCGGCTGCCGGCGATCTGGACCATGCACCGAGGGTGCCCGACGCGGCTGTCCGGAGAGCCTCGAAGCCTCCGGCTGATCGCATGTCAATCACACGGCGAAGGCACCAGGAGCAGACGCCACGCCCTGCCGACGCGGCCGGCACCGCGCTGACCAGCGCGAACGCCGTGGAGCGGGCGACGGGAATCGAACCCGCGTAGCCAGTTTGGAAGACTGGGGCTCTACCATTGAGCTACGCCCGCGGCGGGCCGATGAGGCCCGCGACCACCGTAGCGGATGGGTTCTCCCCGCTCGGCCGCCTGGGGCACCGGCGTCCGGACCGCGCCGGGACCACGCCCTGACCATGACGTGACGGCCCGGCGACCGGCTCCTGAACGATCCCGATCGTGTCTTGACCGATCGACTGGAACGATCAGCCGAGCGTGACGTCCTACGAGTACGGCCCGGTAGGTATCTACTCCACGCCACCCTGGGTACGTCGGACGCCATCGAGGAAGGGAGTCGGGGATGAACACCGCACGCGAGGTCATCGACGGGGTCGAGGGCATCGAGGACGACCACATCGTCCGCGGGCTGGACTGACCGTCGTCATCACCGGGCCGGGAGGCAGCGGCGCCTCCGCGGTCGGCGGACCCCGCCCCTAGACTCGCCGCCACGGGGTGTGGCGCAGCTTGGTAGCGCACTCGCTTTGGGAGCGAGGGGCCGTGGGTTCGAATCCCGCCACCCCGACCGTATGTGACCTGCGTTGACGTGGTCGCGAGGGCGGTCGCTGACCCCCTCCTGACAACAGCCTGACAACAACGGGACATCACTCGCCCTCCCAGTCGATGGCGTCGAGGGCCTGGCGCATGGCGTCGAGGTTGGTGTGGGCGTAGATCGTCATGGTCACGTCGATGTCCGCGTGGCGGGCGATGGCCTGCACGACGTGCGGGGGAGTGCCGAGGCTCAGCAGCAGGCTCACCACGGTGTGGCGCAGGTCGTGGAGCCGGACCGCCGGCAGGCCGGCGCGGACCCGCAGCAGCGAGAAGTCTCGATCCAGGGCGCGCGGCTCGATCGGCGTCCCGATCTGCGTGGCGAACACGAGGCCGTGGTCCTGCCAGCACTCGCGCGCCTCGGCCCGGTCGGCGTCCTGGCGTTCGCGATGGGCGAGCAGCGCCTTCCGGGTCACCTTCGGTAGCGGGATCGTCGCCTCTGACGCCTCGGTCTTGGCCCGCTCGACGATGAGTCGGTCGCCGACTCGCTGGACGGTCTGCTCGACGGTGAGCGTCGCCGCCTCGAAGTCGACGTCCTGCCAACGCAGCCCGAGCAGCTCACCGCGGCGCAGGCCCAGCGTTGCGGCCAGGACGTAAGCGGCGGAGAAGCGCGTGTCCTCGGCGGCCGCGAGCAATGCGCGCGCCTGAGCGACCGGCAGCCCCTTGCCGATCTTGTACTTCGGTGTCTTGACCTTCACGAGCTTGGCGACATTGCGCGGGACCAGCTCCATGCGCTCGGCGTGCCCGAGAGCGTTCCGCAGCACCGCGTGGACGTACTGGAGCTGCCGCACCGACGGGTGAGAACCACAGCAGCGGCCGGCCGAGCAGCACTGCTCCTCGCGCGGCTTGTGGCGGTCCCGGCCGTTCGCGCAGCACAAGCACTTCTCGCGCAGGCCGGCCATGAACGCGCGGACCTCCGCGCCGGTGAGCTTCTCCAACCGCTTGCGCCCGAGCGCCGGCTTGATGTGCAGCCGGACCGCCGACTCGTAGCCCTGCCAGGTCGTGGCCCGCTTCTCGATCGCCACTTCCTTCAGCCACTCGTCGAGGAAGTCCCCGAGCGGGGTGGAGCCGTCCGGCGCCGCATCGCCGTTGGCGGACCGGGCCTTGAGCTGGTCGAGCTTGCCTCGGACCTCCTCGAAGCTGCGTCCGTAGACCCACTTCCGGCGGATCGCCCCCGAGGTCGTGTAGACGTACGCGGCGCCGGTCCAGCGGCCGTCACTGCGCTTGGTGATCGTTCCCTCGCCGTTGACCTTTCGACGTCGGCCGCGGTCGTCGCCGGCCATTACGCGACCGCTTCCGCTTCGACCAGCTGGGAGACGTACTCCTCCAGCGCGGTGCGGGGGATGCGCCGCGAGCCACCGATCTTGATGGAACGCAGCTCGCGGTTCCGGAGCAGGTCGTAGACCTTGCAGCGGCTGATCTTGAGGATTTCAGCGGCTTCCTCGGCGGTGAACAGCAGTGCGTCCATGGGTCAGTCCTCCGGTGTGTGGCGGCCGAGGTGGCCGAGGGCGTTGTGGGTCTGTTCGAGGTGGAAGGCCAGCTCGGTGAGGTCGTGGCGGGCGCCGAACAAGCCGGCGAGCGCGACAGTGAGAGTGAGCTTGGTGTCCGGCTCCCCGTCGCTGTCGCGGTCGTCGAAGTAGTCCGCCGGGTCGGCCCGGGTCATGGAGCGGGTAAGGAAGTCGGCGAGCTGCGGAAGCCGGCGGACGAGGTCGACGAGGCCACCGACGACGTCGTAGGCGTCGGGCGGGGTGATGGGGTCGCGGAAGGTGGCGTGGTTGGCCTGCGCCATGGCTTCCGCGGCGGTGGTGACGTGACGGGCGAGGTCGCTCATGGCCGATCCTCAGGGACGTCGGCGGCGCGGTCGGTAGCGGCGCCGAGCTGTTGGGCGAACTCGCCCGCGCTGCTCGACACCGCCGGGCCGAGGGTCGGGAAGGCGGCGAAGAGCAGCACGAGGGTCAAGACACCGGACACGAGCGCGGGCGCGGCGCGGTGGCTCTTGACCAGCAGGGCGGTGACGAGGCCGGCGATGATCACGATCGCGATGAGGTTCATGACTCGGCCCGCCGTCCGAAGCGCTGGACGCGGTCGACGTACTCGCCGTAGTCCCCGAGGTACGGCACGCGGATGCGCTCGCAGTCGCGCCCGAGCCCGGAGAGGTAGGCGACACCGGGGTCGGCGTTGGCGTGCTCCTGACCCAGCTGCCGGGCGTCGGCGCCGTGGAGCATCTCCAGCGAGTCGGCGGGCACGCGGAAGCTCAGGCGTAGGGCGAACTGGTCGCGGGCGTAGCCGCCACCGACGGCGGTCGCTTCGAAGCGCTGGGCGAGCATCAGGACCCGGAACGCGGCCTTGCGGCCCTCACTGAGGAGCCGGAGCACCGCCGTGCGGATGCGGTCGCCGACCGGGATGCCCTCGCCGCGCTTGGGCTTCGGCAGCGCATCGGCCGCCCGCAGCAGACCCGGCGCCTCCTCGAGCACCACGAGCACGGTCGGAGTGGCCGGCGTGGGCTCGATCTTGTCCCGGCGCGGCGGGACCGCCTCGAGTCGACGGTCCATCTCGGCGACGAGGTCCTCGAGCAGGACCGCATGAGCGACGAGGTCGCCCGTCCCGACGACTTGATGTGCTCGGTGGGCAGTGCCGTCCCAGGCGCGGCCGAGCAGCAGCCCGGTGATGTCCGAGCCGGCGACCAACACGTCGGGGGCGGCGGCGAGCTGGGAGAGCAAGCCGTAGCAGAACGCGGACTTGCCCGACCCGTTCTGGCCCTGCACCCCGAGGTGCGCGGGGTCGGCGATCGCGTGGCCGAGAGTGATGCCGTCCTCGGTGCGCCCCAGGACCACCGGCTCCGTGCCGGTCGGGACGGTGAGCGAGGGGAGCCCGAAGCCGTCGCGCAGCGGGTCGTGCTGGAGGACGACGAGTCGGACCCAGCGGCCGGCGAGTGGTTCGACGCGCAGTCCGTGGCCGCCGAGGGTGTGGGCGAGCCGGGGCCCGTTCTGCTTGGCGGTGAAGTCGCCGGGTTCCTGGCCGGGCAGCAGCTCGACGGTGAAGCGCAGCGGCGGGCCGGGTCGGACCTCGCCGACGCGCGGGGTGCGGACAGTGATGCCGGCGGCGACCTGGACGTAGTGGCAGATGTGCAGGCCGGTGCAGGCCTCGCGGAACTCCCCGCGGAGCGCGTGGGCGAAGGCGACGACGGAGGCCTCGTAGTCGCGCTGGGCGCGGCGGGCGCGGTGGCGGGACAGGAAGCCGGCGGGGCCGCGGGTGCGGCCGCTGCGGTGCCATCCGGGGGCGGGCGGGACGTGTTCGATGGACATCAGGGGGTCCTCTCGCGGCAGGTCGGGCACAGCTCGCCGTCCACCGCCGGGAGGGCGAACAGCAGCGAGCAGGCCGGGCACATGGGCTCTGAGTCGGCGACGGGGTCCGGGACGCCGGCCAGGCGGGCCCGGCGGATGGCGCGGCGGTCGGTGGGGGTCGTGGCGGCCCAGAGGCCGTAGTCCTGGCCGGTGTCCAGGGCCCAGCGCAGGCACTCGGTGGCGACCGGGCAGCCCTGGCAGATCGGGGCCACGGCCATCCGGTGGCGGGCGACGATCACGCTGGTGTCGTCGTCGGAGGGCGGAAAGAACAGCTCGGGGTCGGCGTCGCGGCACGCGGCGCGGGTCTGCCAGCTCATGACGTCGCCCCTGAGGTGGCCGCCTCGGAGGTCGACGCGGAGGAGCCAGCGTTGGCGGGCTGCTTGCCCGAGCGGGCCGGGCCCGTGGCGGTGAGAGGGCGGACCTCCTCGCACCGGTACCAGACCTGCGCGCCGATTGGCTCGCCGTCCCGGTTGCGCTTGTCCATCACGCCGATCTCGAAGCCGACGAGCTGGACCGGGGTGGCCGGCATGAGGTCCTGGCCCGGGTCCTGCTCGGCGACCACCCCCACGTTGATGATCTCGTTGGTAGCCCGCCCGAACTGCCGGAAGCGAGCGGCGAGCTGGAACTGCCACTTGGGCAGACCGTCCTTGGTGGTCTCCTGCCGGTAGTTGTCCCCGAACGCCGTCTTGGGCTCGCAGGACAGGAACAGCAGCGACTCGAAGGTGGCCGCCTGGTCGATCTTGAAGTTCTGGGGCATCGAACTCGTCCTCAACAGTCGGTAGCGGTTGTTCTAGCGCTAACTATAGCGCAAGGAATAGCGATAGTGGACGCGGTGAGTCGGAGGAGCCCGAGCGCTGGTCCCAGCGCTAGAGTCGGCGCTGGTCAGAGCGGTTGCCGGGCGCCGGGAGGCACAGGTGGCAGGGGAGTGGTCCGCGGTCGCGGTGGCGATCAAGACCCGCCTGGCCGAGCTCGGATGGACCCAGCAGGAGCTCTCGCAGCGCTCGCAGGTGAGCGTGGCGACGATCCGCCAGCTGCAGAACGACACGAGCAGCGCGCGCCGGCGCAATCCGCGGACGCTCACCGCCCTGTCCGAGGCGCTGGGATGGTCGCCGGACCACCTGGCTGCGGTGGCCGACGGCCGGGACCCGGCGGAAGACCCGGACGCCGACGATCCGATCGTGGCCGAGCTGGCGACCATCAAGGAGTCGTTGGCGATCATGAGTTCTCGCCTCGACGCGATCGAGCAGCAGCTAGCTGACGGCGACGAGCCAGAGCGAGACGCTCGGTCTGGCGACTGACGTCCTCGACCTGGCCGCGCAGCTCCGCGACCATGCGCAGCCGGCGCTGACGCCGTGCCGCTGGCGGCCTCGCCGCACTCGGTGACCGGTTCTCGCTCATGGCAAGAAGTCCAGTCGTCCGGGCTAGATCATCCGAGCCCAGCGACGTCCCAGCTCGTACCCGGCGTGGGGCCGAACCGGGGACATCGGAGAGACATGGCCATCCCGGACGCCCGGGCGGCCTACCGTGAGCCCATGGGACAGCCAGCAGCGGTGCGCCCGACGAACACCGAGCTGATCGCGCTGCGGGAGGACGCCGGCCTGTCCCAACAGGACCTCGCCGAAGCGTTGAGCGTGCTGTCGAACGACAAGTTCGACCGGCCGGTGGAGATCACGAAGAAGACCATCGGTCGGTGGGAGCGCGGCGAGGTCGAGTGGCCCCAGCCGTTCTACCGCCGGCTGCTCGCCGAGTACTTCGGCGTCGCGGTCGACGAGCTGGGGTTCCGCCGGCCACGTCCAACCCAGACGCCCAGGCAACGCAGCAGCGGTGAGACCGGCGAGCTGATGGCGATCCTGTCGACGCCGGGGGAGCAGGACCCCCAGGTGGCGAAGGACCAGGCCGACTGGAAGCGCGTGCGCGAGCAGCTCGGCGGCTCACGCCGTGCGCTGGCGGTTCTGGCCGAACAGCTCTACCCCGAGTACCGCGTCCCGGGGCTGGAGAACACGGGCGTCATCGCGCATCCCTCATGGCTGCCACCCGAGCCGATCCCGTTGCATCAGGTGGTGCTCGACCGCTTGGAGGACGCGGGGGAGCCGGCCATCACAGGCTCGGAGCGGGAGTCCGAGCTTGTACGGCCGCTGGCGTCGCCGACGCATCGCTACAAGCGGTACAGCCACGCCGTCCGAGACCTGGCGCCGCCGCGCCTCTTCGAGAACCGGCTATGTTTCCGACTCCTCGACGTCGACTGGAGCCGGCCGACCGAGCAACTGCGCTTCGGGTCGATGGGCTTCTTCGACGCCATCGACACCAACGAAGCGGTCGCACATGAGACAGCACTTCACCACGGCCGCGCCGGCGCCGACGGCAGCTTCCAGCTCGCGCAGGCCTCCTGGCGCCGGCTGTCCTTTCGAAAGCTTATCGCGGACCCCTTCGATCTTAACCGTCGCCCGGTTATGGGGGCCATCGGGACGTTGATGATTCGGAGCGGCGACTCACCGAGCATGGTGCTTCATCAGCGTGACGGCGCCAGTGTCGCTGGAGGTGGAAGAATGCTTCACCTCCTCCCTGCGGGTATCTTCCAGCCCAGCTCTGTAAGGCCGGATGCCATAGCAAACGACTTCTCTATCTGGCGCAATATTCAGCGAGAATGCGCGGAAGAGTTGCTTGGTCATGCGGAGTACGACGGTACTGGACGCCCGATCAATTACGACTCAAGTCCGTTCGCCGCCATGGACGAGGCGCTAGCTACAGGTCGACTTCGCCTCTACGTTCTCGGTGTGACAATTGACGCCCTCACGCTGGCTTGCGACATCATCACGGTCGCCGTCCTGCAAGGCGGTATCTACGATGAGCTATTCCCAGACGCTGTGAATCAAAATCCGGAAGGAGCGATCCCGACTAATGTGGTGCCTTTCGAGCAGAACACAATAATGACGATACGCAAGTCTGAAATCGCCTCTCCCGGCCTAAGTGCCGCTTTGGAGCTTGCATGGTCCCAGCGAGAGTGGTTGAGCGTGTACGCCTAGGCTCAGCGCGAAAGCTCAAGCCCAGGACGAGCCCGTTGCGGTACAGCCGAGTAACATCAAAGCTCGGTGCCGCGATAGTGCTCGGGAAAGGTTCAGTCTCTAGGGGGAATCCAATCTATGTCGGTTGATAGCATGAGGGCCCTGGTAGAGGCGCTACCCGCGCTTATCGGCGACCGACCTCAGAAGAAGCCGAAGGGCGCGCGTGCGCTGTCCTTCGTCGATGCCGTTCCCGCGGGATTCGTGTGGCCGGACCTACGAGACACGAATTTCCCGGCCGGCGCTCGAGTGGTTCTTATCGAGGCCCCTGGTGCGCTGGGCAAGAGTATGGCGGCAGCAGCAACGGCGGCCACTACTGGTTGGCCCATAGTCGACACATCAGCCGCACAGGTCGGTTCGTATTCGTTATCAGGCTTAGTGCAGGACGCCTTTGGTATTAGCTCCACCTATCTCGCGCGTTTGGCGGGAGGGTCTGCAGGAGTGGTCATTGATGCTCTAGATGAGGCTCATCTCAAGGCAGGCACGAGGAATTTTGAAGCGTTTCTCGATGATCTGAGCCGGATCGCGGAAGAGTCGCCTGGCCCCGTGAGCTTTGTGCTGTTCTCGCGACCAGACACCGCCTCGCTGATCAAGTTGCACTTCGCGGTTTCCGAGCACCCTCTTGGATCGGCTTCGCTCGATTACTTCAGCTACGAGCAGGCATGCGATTACATCGACAGCTATATGCAGCGCCAGATCGACGAAGGCAAGAGCGGGAGCTACGACGTTGCCTTCACGCACCGGCAGCCCTTTCTCGAACTGCGCGACGCTCAGATGGGAGAGATAGCTAGCTCGTTGCGAAATGGCGAGGTCTTAGCGCAGAATGCGTGGCCGGATGTTTGCAACTTTCTGGGATACGCACCAGTATTGTCAGTGCTCTCAGAGTTCTTGGCTGTACCCAACCCGCAGGCTGCCAAGAGTGCCGGAATGCAGCGTGGGGCGAATTCAGACGCGATTCTTCTCGAAATCATCGATAGTATTCTTCAGCGTGAGCAGGGTAAGTTTGTCAAGCAAACAACCGACGTCTTCCGTTCAGCGCAGTCGGCGCATGAGGGCTCGACTCCGGACTTTGAAAACCTCTACTCGCCGCGAGAGCAGGCCATTCGGCTCATAGCCCGAAAGTTCGACTGTCAGCTGGAGCCAAGTAGGGTCGTGTCCCTTCCTCGGTCGCTGGTCGAGGCGTACGAGGGTGCCTGTGAACGATTCATTGCCGATCATCCATTTTGGGCAGGGAATGAAATCGTCAACATAGTCTTTAATGACTACCTAGTAGCTTGCGCGGCCGCCGACACTCTCTGCTCAGACGCATTGACTCCCTGTCCAGATCGTACCGGGCAGCGAGTAGGTCCGTACTTCCATCAATTTGTTCATCAATTCGCGCCGCGCGAAGATGACTTGCCGACGATCAGTGATCAAGACGTGCCAGCACTGATCACATCGAATGCTCTGGCTGCGGCGAATACGACTGCGCCGACTATATGCACATATTACGATATCGTAGACGCCGATGGTGTTCTACTGCTGGCTGATGTGAACGAAGAAAAAGGCGACCCGCTCGAATTTCTGGTGAAGAGGGACAGTCAGATACTCTTCTTGCCGGAGAAGTTTAGTCGCGGGATATTCATAACCTCTTCGATGGTGGTCTTAGGACAGCGAGGAGAGAGGTTTCTGTATGGGCCCGATGCAACGATTTTTGCGGGAGAAGTTGTAATTGAGGCCGATGCGTTGTCGGTCAATTTGAATCGCCGCTCCGGAATCGTAGGTCCTTGCGGTATCGCTTCGAGGCGGGAAGCTATCCAGACGCCAGGGCTCCAGTCAGTTGAGGCCACTCACCCCGATTCGTTCACTGTAATTAGTGAGTGGGTGCGTCCCGTCCTGCAGCCTTTTAAGGGTTCCATTGCGCTTCCGTCGGGCGTGACGGTGGAGGAGTATATGGACTTTCGCGCCATCCTCCGTTCCTTCCGGCAAGGGGGTGGCTCGCGCCCAAGCGTGTATTACGAGAAGCTGGATCAGCGCGTCGTGAAGAATAGTAGCGAGCGAAAGACTATGCTTCGGCGTCTGATTGAGGAAGATATCGTCGTGTTGGAGCGTACTCAGTACTACTTGAACACGAATTCCCTAGCCGAGCATGGCGTGAACCTTCAGATGGTTGTCTCGGGCGAGCCCAACGATCCCGTGGGGTTCCTGATCAAGAGACTCGTTCGTTAGCTAGCTAGCTAGCTGGGGGGCGATGCCCTCGACCAAGAATGAGGCGAGCCTTGCCGCGAAGACCGGGCCTCGGCTGAGCGCGATCCAGCCGCGGTTGCCGTTGGTCATCAGACGGACGCGGGTACGGCTCCGGCGGAACCGAACTCGGCCGGTGGCCTGGTCGACGCGCGGCTTCCAGGTCTGCTGTGCGCGGCGCTGGGCCTTGGCCCAGCGACGGGCGGTGCGGCCGGCGCGGATGCCGTCCTCGGGGGAGACGTGGACGGTGCGGACGGCGCGTTGGAGGGTCCAGACGCCCCAGAACCGCCCGGGGCCGGTGCCGGCTTCGGACCACTCGGGTGGGACGTGGTGCTGGTACTCCTTGCTAGCCATGAGGCCGTGCTTGGTGAAGTAGGCCGCGACCCGGCGTGGGTCGGTGGCGCGCAGGCCCTCGGCGTAGTCGAGGGCGGTGCCGGCGCGTTCGTGGCGGCGGCGCTGCTCGGGGTCGGGGTGGTCGACGACGTCGGCCCAGGCCGCGGAGAGCCACATGGCGAACGTCTCGCCCGTGGTGCGGGCGCGGCCGTGGGGCGGGGTGCAGAGCATGTGCACGTGCGGGGCACCGCGACGCTGGAACTCCAGCTTCCACACGCACGCCCACTCCTCGCCCCAGGCGCGGGCGTAGCGCTTGCGCAGCGCCTTGAGGTGCCGCTTGAGCACCTGGCCGGTGGGGACGACGGTGAGCCAGTCGCCGGGGTAGGTCAGCGTCACCATCGCCGGGAGCCGGCCGGAGGCGTAGAGCGGGGTGTAGTCCAGCTCGCAGAGCCGTCGCACCATGTTCGCCCTGCTCTTGCGCGACCACGAGGTGATCGCCGTCCGCGGCGTCGGAGGTTCGGGCCACTCCCCGGTGGCGATGTGCGCGGCCACCGCGGCATCGACATCCTTCACGTGCGCCGCGCGGGCCCGTTCCTCGGTGCGTTCCCGGCGTGCCCAGTCGTGGCAGGCGACCGCGAACACTCCCGGTCCGACGGTCAGCTCCCACCGCGGCCCTTCCGCGAGCGTCCCGGGCTCCTCACGGATCGCGGGCAGCATCGCGGCCGCCGCGTCGACGAGCTCAGGAGAGGGGAACGCCGGAGTCCACAGCCCCGCCACCGAGTCCGGCACGGCGTCCGGGAGTGGCGTTTCGTCGAGGTCGTCAGACTCGGTGTCGGCGTGGTCGCTGGGCCCGCGGCCCGATATGGCACATAGAACAAGCCCAGGCCGGCCGCCTTCGGCGACCGGGGCGGCCGGGTCGGACGCGGCCGGCTTCCGCCGGCCGCTCCTGTCTTCGACCCGCGCCGGCGGGCCGGCCTCGCCTCCCACGGCCGCCACGGACGGCGAGGCAGCGGCAGGAGGCGTGTACGTGCGCCAGGGATCAGGCAGTGCGGGCAGCGACCGCCGCAACGAGCGAGCTGGCGACGACGCCGAGGACGAGCGGGACCGCGTGCTCGAGGTGGGGGAGTGGGACACGGCGAGGCCTCTCGGAGAGGCCGTCTCGCGGCGTGTGACCGCATGCGGACGCGCGGCATCGCCACAGGACCCGTCGGGGTCTGCGGTGTGGGCGCGTCAGATAGGCCGTCTCGCGGCCCTGGTGGTCAGAGCGGCGAGACGGCGGCGGACGGAATCAGCGAGGGGAACGTGAGCCTTCGGCGACAAGGCGCTCCGCCCTGGACCAGGGCACCGGCCTCAGGAGAGGGGGCCCGAGTGCCGAGCGGGTCGGGAGTGCGGTGGTGGTCGGGACGGGGTCTCGCCCTCGCCGGCGCTTCCGGGGTCTGACAGCCCGCTCGCACCGCCGCAAGGGCCACGGTCAGCAGGTGAGCCGGCGGCAGAGTCCGAGGTGTGGCCCTTGCCCCGGCACGATCGACCTGTCCGAGGCGACCCCGCGCCGCCGAGGGAGAGACCCCGAAGGCGGCCCCTGTGCGGCTGAGAGCCGGTAACGGTGTTCCACAAGCGAACGATGTCGTCGTCAGTCGCGCCGCTGGGGCGCAACGAATCGAGGGAGCGTCGTGGGACTCATGCGGAAGTTCACCAGCCTCCTCACGCTCGGCGCCTTGACGTGGTGATGTCGCAACGCGAGCTGCGTGCCGCACGCTCGATCCCTCGGGACCCTGCGAGCACCGATCGACGGGGTCCGCATGCCCCGGCCGAGAATCCTCCGCCTCCGAGCACGCCCGCGCCTGCTCCCGACCATTCGGTGCGCACGGCCTCGGGCGGCCTCCCGGGTCGCCGACGCGGGCACTAAGAGGATGACCTCGCCGTAGACGCGCTGAGCTGCGCTCGCACGCTTGTTCGATGGACACGAGCAGATTACGGCGCCACGCTGCTCGATCATGCGACTGATCCGAACTTGGCTCGCCCTCCGGCGCGAGGGACGGGGGCTCAGCTTGTGGGCCGTCGCCCGCGGCTGGAGCTGACAACAGCCGTACAACAGTCGACCCGAGTACGAGGCCGTTCGGGTAGACGGACCCGGAGCATCGCCGCAGCTCAGAGCGGGTCCAAGTACCTACTCGTACAAGGTCCGAGGGCTTTGGGAGCGAGGGGCCGTGGGTTCGAATCCCGCCACCCCGACCGTAGGTGACCTGCACGAACTTTCCCGGCGCGCCTCCTGGGCCGCGCTAGGGGGCCGCGACTGCACCCGTTGCTGCATCGACGGCGCTCCGAGGTCGTCCTCCGTCGCCAGGCCGGCCGGTGATCGGCGAGCCTGCCGACCCGGTGGCAGCCGTCAGCCAGCCGCCCTGACCGTTGCTCCGGCGCCGGGGAGCACACGGCGCACGACGTCGGTCAGGGTGACGACGCCGACGAGGTCCGGGCCCTGCTCGACCACGGCGAGCTGCTCGCGCTGCTCGCGCATCTGGCGCAGCAGCTCGTACACCGGTGTCTCCGCCTGGACGCGGAGGGCCGGGCGCGCCATCTCGGACGCTCGCTCGCCGGCGTCCGCCCGCATCGTGTCGCGGACGTGCACCACGTGGCCCAGTCGGCCGGCGTGGTCGCGCACGAGGATGCGCAGGTGACCGGACGCCCGGGCGGCGGCGCGGACGTCGGCCACGACCGCGTCGGCGTCGACGGCCGTGGGCGTGGCGTCGGGGGTCGTGATGTCCGCGACCGTCAGCCCCTGGAGCTCGATCACCTCCGACAGCTGCGTGCCCAGCTCGGGCTCCAGCACGCCGGCCTTCTCCGAGTGCTCGACGAGGCTGCGGATCGTCGCCGCGTCGCGCCCGCCGACGGCGGCCCGGTCGACCGGGTCGACGCCGGCCCGGGCGACCAGGCGGTTGGCGATCGCGTTGACCCACAGCAGGAACGGCCGGAGGAAGAAGGTGAAGCCGCGCGAGGGGATGCCGATGAGGCGGGCGGCGAACTCGGGGTGGGCGATGGCCCACGACTTGGGGGCCATCTCGCCGATCACCAGGTGCAGGAACGTCACCGCGAACAGGGACAGGGCGAACGCCGCGCCGCCGGCCAGCCACGTCGGCAGGCCCAGGGAGTCGAGCACCGGCCCGAGCCAGGCGTCGACCGCCGGCTTGGTGATCGCACCCAGCGCGAACGTGCAGGCCGTGATGCCCAGCTGGGCCCCGGCGAGCATGACCGTGAGCTCGTTCATGCCGCGCAGCGCCGCCCGTGCGGCGGGGCTGCGTACCGCGTCCTGCTCCAGGCGGTGCTTGCGGGCGCCGATCAGGGCGAACTCGATGACGACGAAGAAGGCGCTGAGCACGATCAGCAGCGCCGTGACGGCGGTGACCCCCCACGGGTTCATCGGTGGTCCTCCGCGTGCCGGTCGTCGGTCGGCCCGGGTGCGCCGGCCGGCGGCAGGTGGACCCTCAGCACGCTGGGGACGTGGCGTTCGACCTTCATGACCTCGATGTCGAGCCGGCGCGGCCGGAGGTCCTCACCGACCATGTCGGCGGCCTCGTGCGGCAGTTCGAGTTCGACGGTGTCGCCCGGCGCGGGCAGGTCCCCGCCGTGGGCGATGATCAGACCGGCGAGGGTCTCGAAGTCGCCCCGGGGGAGCTCACGGCCGATGACGCGCTCGGCCTCGTCCAGGGGCAGGTCGCCGTCCATGATCCACGCGTCCTCGCCGTCGGCCTCCGCGGCGGCGGCGTCGTCCTCGTCGTCGTGCTCGTCGCTGATCTCGCCGACCAGCTCCTCGGCCAGGTCCTCCATGGTCAGGACCCCGCTGAGGCCGCCGTACTCGTCGATGACGCACGCGAGCTCGTTCCTGCTGCGGGTGAGGCGCTCCAGCGCATCGGGCAGCGGCATGAGGGTGGGGATGACCAGTGCCGACCGCATGAGCGTGGTCACCGGGCGGTCGTCGGTCGGTTCGGCGACGAGGACGTCGGACAGGTGCACGACGCCGAGAGGCTCGTCGTGCGCGCCCAGCACGGGGTAGCGGGTGTGCCCGGTGGACATGAGGGCCCACATCTCGGCGACGGTGGTCTCCGGGGCCACGACACCCACCCGCGCCCGCGGGATCATGGCGTGCTCGACGTCGCGGTCGGGGAAGTCGAGGATCCGGTCCAGCAGCACCGACAGCTCGTCCGGCAGGTCCCCGCTCGTGCGGGAGTCGTCGATGATGTGCTCGAGGTCCTCGGCCGTCGCGCTGCTGTCGATGTCGTGCACGGGCTCCACGCGCAGCAGGCGCAGCACGGCGTTGGACGACATGTCGAAGAACGCGATGAGCCAGCCGAACACGGCCAGGTACAGCTTGGTCGAGCGGGCCAGGGCCTTGGACAGCGGTTCCGGGGCGGCGATCGCCAGGTTCTTCGGGAACAGCTCCCCGAAGACCATCTGGACGACCGACGCCAGGACCAGCGCGGTCACGGTGCCCACGGCGATGCCGACGCCGGTGGGGACACCGCCGGCCCCGAGCAGGGTTCCGAGCGACTCACCGATGAACGGCTCGGCCACGTACCCGACGAGCAGCCCGGTCACGGTGATCCCGAGCTGGGCCCCCGACAGCATGAACGACGTGCGCCGCGTGACGTCCAGCGCCCGCTTCGCGCCGTCGTCACCGCCGTCGGCCGCGGCCCGCAGACGGGACCGGTCGACGGACATGTACGCGAACTCCTGCGCCACGAAGTAGCCGTTCGCCGCGATGATCGCGGCCGTCAGCAGCAGGCCGAGCAGGAGCAGCAGCACCGCGGTGATCACGTCGTCGCTCCGGTGGGTGCCCCGGACGGTCTATGGCTGGGGTCGTCGGATGCCGACTCCTCCGGAACCTCCTCGACGGACGCCTCGGGTCGAGGAGGGGTGCTGCTGGTGGGCACGCGCGCTGTTCCTCCTGCTGGGACGCACCGCTCACCGTCGCGGCGCCGTGGTCGGGGTTCGTGGGGACGTAGCGTCGCGCGCGCGGTGCTTGACACCTGTGAAGCGCGGCGGCGTCGGGACGCCGACGGGAGCGACCCGCAGGCACCAGCGACGTGACGCCGCGCGAGGATGGCGGCCGCGGTTCACGCGAGCAGCCGCCCCGGCGGCCCTGCTGTGACAGGTGGCTCTTCACCGGCAGGGCCGCCACACCATCACGCCGAATCGCCTCGCGTGCCGCGGGACGATCGGGGCATGGCGACGACCCGCGAGATACACGGCGTCCGCGTGCTGGTCCTCGACCGCGAGGGCCCGGCGGTCGGCGACGAGGCCACCGCGCTCGACGTCATCGGACAGACGTACGGCACGGGGGCCGACGTCGTCGCCATCCCGGTCGAGCGCCTCGACCCGGCCTTCGCCCGGCTCTCCAGCGGCGTGGCCGGCGCGGTCGTGCAGAAGTTTGTGAACCACCGGCTCCGCCTGGTGGTGGTCGGCGAGCTGGGCGCCACGTCGGGGCCGGTGGCCGACTGGGTCCGCGAGGCGAACCGCGGCCGCGAGCTGTGGTTCGTCGGCGACCTCGACGAGCTCGCGGAGCGTCTCAGCGGGGCGCGTACATGATGACGCCGACCCCGATGAGGCAGATGACCGCGCCGACGATGTCGAACCGGTCGGGCCGGTAGCCGTCGAGGACGACGCCCCACGCCAGCGAGCCGGCGACGAAGACCCCGCCGTACGCGGCGAGCACCCGGCCGAAGGCGGCGTCGGGCTGGAACGCGGCGACGAACCCGTAGCACCCGAGCGCGATCACCCCGAGCGCGGCGAGCCACCACGCCCGTCCCTCGCGCACCGCCTGCCACACGAGCCACGCACCGCCGATCTCCAGCACGGCGGCGAGCACGAAGAGCGCGATCGAGCGGACGGTCACCGGCCGGACGGTAGAGCAGCCCAGTGGTCAGGGCGGGTGAGATGGGCGGGCACGGTGGTGGCCGCGTCACCCCGCGCGGCGGCGAGCTGCGGGGCCGTGAGCAGCAGCGCGCCCTCCAGGCGGGCGCCGCGCACGTCCGCACCGCGGAGGTCGGCGCCGAGCAGCTCGGCGCCGTCGAGGTCGACGCCGCGCAGGTCGGCCCCGACGAGCAGCGCGCCGCGCAGCCGGGCGGCGCGCAGGTCGCGGCGGCGCAGGTCGGCGCCCAGGAGGTCGGCGCCCCGCAGGTCGGCACCCGGCCGGCCGGCGTGGACGGCCGCGACGTAGTCGTCGAACAGCGCCCCCGCCTCGCGGCGCACGGCGCCGACGTCGACGACGGCGAGGGCGTCGGGGTCGCCGCGCACCGTCTCCTCGACGCGGGCGACGAGCGCGGCCGCGTCCGCGCCGAGCGCGGCCGAGCGGGCGGCCTCGTCCAACAGGGCGAGGACCTCGTGCAGCGGCCGCAGCACCTCGAGGGCGTCGAACATCGCCGGGACCCGCCGGCCCGAGCCCCCGAAGGTGACCTGCACGACCTGCTGCCCCGCGCCGAAGCAGTCGAACACCACGCAGCCCGGGAAGCCGCGGGGCCGCAGGCGGTCGTGGATGGCACAGCCGTGGTCCGGCCGCAGGTGCCGGCACGGGGTGTGCGCCGGCTTGTCGACGGCGAAGTCGGCCGAGGCCGCGAACGACGGCCCGACGCAGCACAGCGCCAGGCACGCCGAACAGTCCGCGGACCTCGCGGGTGACCCTGCCGCCGACCGGGTCACCTCAGCGTCGCGTGCGCTTGCGCCGCTTCGTGCCGTACCCGGCGAGCACCTCGAAGGTCTCGAGGGCACGCTCGATGTTGAGGCGGATCTTCTTCATGGGGCTCACGTCCTCCTCCTCGTGACGGGGCCCCGCCGATCGGGGAGCGGTGGCGAGGCCTCCCCACGGTGCCAGCCGCGAGCGGGACGTCCAACGTCGCGACGAGGGGGCGTCCTGTCCTCCGAACGGACGCAACCCTCGGCGTGTCGCGACCGGGACGAGCGACGCGTCGTCCGTCCCGAGAGACGGGCGGCAGGAGGACCGCCCCGGGGACCCGCCACGCGCCGCCCGCCGTGAGGTCGGCGGTCGCCGCGGAGAGGTCGGCGGCTCGCGCGGACCCGCCGGGCGGGCGCCACGGCGAGCAGACAGGGGTCACGTCTAGACTCGCCGCCACGCCCGGGCGGGCGCGTCAGCAGGTTCAGGCACCGGTGCTCCGGTGCTCCTCGACCGTGAGCGGTGAGGACGGCCTCCCGCGTCACGCCACGGACCGACCCGCCCGTACGCCCACGGTGTTCCGGCCGGGTCACTGCACGAGCGCACGATGGCCTGCCCCGAGGAGAGACGACCAGTGAAGTCCACCGTCGAGCACCTGTCGCCGACGCGCGTCAAACTCGCCGTCGAGGTGCCCTTCGACGAGCTCAAGCCCAACTTCGACCGGGCGTACAAGAAGATCGCGCAGCAGGTGCGCATCCCGGGCTTCCGCCCCGGGAAGGCGCCCGCGCGCATCCTCGACCAGCGCCTGGGTCGCGGCGTCGTGCTCGAGGAGGTCGTCAACGAGGCCGTCCCGGCCAAGTACGGCGAAGCCGTCTCCGAGGCCGAGGTCCAGCCGCTGGGCCAGCCCGAGATCGAGGTCACCGAGATCGAGGACGGCGACAAGCTCGCGTTCACCGCCGAGGTCGACATCCGCCCCGAGATCACGGTGCCCGACTACACCTCGATCGCCGTCGAGGTCGACGACGCCGAGGTCACCGACGACGACGTCGACGAGCAGCTCAAGGGCCTGCAGGCGCGCTTCGGCACGTTGACCGGCGTCGACCGCGCCGTCCGGAACGGCGACTTCGTCGTCATCGACCTGTCCGCGACCGTCGACGGCGAGCCCGTCGAGGAGGCCCAGACCTCGGGCATGTCCCACGAGGTCGGCTCGGGCCAGCTCATCGAGGGCCTCGACGAGGCGCTCGAGGGCATGACCGCGGGCGAGACCAAGCAGTTCACGACGAAGCTCGTCGCGGGCGAGCACGCCGGCAAGGACAGCGAGGTCTCGGTCACCGTCCAGTCGGTCAAGGAGCGCCAGCTCCCGGAGGCCGACGACGAGTTCGCCCAGCTCGCCAGCGAGTTCGACACGCTCGACGAGCTCAAGGACGACCTGCGCACCCGCTACTCGCGCGTGAAGAAGATGGAGCAGGGCAGCCAGGCGCGCGACCGCGTGCTCGAGGCCCTGCTCGAGGCCGCGGACGTGCCGCTGCCCGAGTCGGTCGTGCAGTCCGAGGTCGAGGTCCGCGCGCACGAGGCGATCCACGAGTTCGACCACGACGAGGCGCGCCTCACGGAGTACGTCGAGTCCCAGGGCCAGACCCGCGAGGAGTTCGACACCGAGCTGCGCACCAACGCCGAGCAGGCCGTGAAGACCCAGCTGCTCCTGGACACCATCGCCGACGAGGCGGGCGTCCAGGTCGAGCAGCAGGAGCTCATGGAACGCATCATGATGCAGGCCCAGCGCTTCGGGGTGAGCCCCGAGGAGTACATCCAGCAGGCGCAGCAGGCCAACCAGCTCGGCGCGATCTTCGCCGACGTCCGGCGCGGCAAGGCGCTGGCCACCGTCGTGCAGGCGGCCACGATCACCGGCCCCGGCGGCGCCGAGGTCGACCTGTCCGAGCTCTTCGGCACCGCCGGCGAGGTCGAGGGCGAGACGATCGACGAGGCCACCGAGGACACGCCGAGCCCCGACGAGGACGCGCCCTCCGCGCAGGGTGCGGACACGGCCGCCGGCCCGACCGACGGCAGCCAGGTGGCCGCCGCCGACAGCGACGCCAGCGACCCCGCCTCGCCCAGCTCGCAGGTCGAGGCCGACGACACGGCCGACACCGAGGTCGTCGGCGCGCCCGACTCCACCTCGCGTACCTGACCCCGAGCCCGTCGGGCACCGGTACCCGACGGGCCCTCCCGCGTCTTAGTGACCCGTCCGACGGCCGTTCCATCGGCCAGGAGCGAACACGGCCCGTCGACGGACTGCCGGACCCCTGCCGGTGGTTACTGTCGACGGTGTTCGACCCGGAGGGCCCGACCGACGCCAGACCGATCACCTCAGCAGAGAAAGCGGGGACACAGGTGAGCCAGCACCTCTCCATCCCGGCCGGGGCGGTCATGCGCTCCGCCGGGGGATCGATGACCCTCAACGACTCGGTCTACGAGCGCCTCCTGCGGGAGCGCATCGTGGTCCTGGGTCAGGAGGTCAACGACACGATCGCCAACCAGATCTCGGCGCAGCTCCTGCTGCTCTCGGCCGAGGACCCCAAGTCCGACATCACGCTCTACATCAACTCGCCGGGTGGCTCGGTGTCGGCGGGCATGGCGATCTTCGACACCATGCAGTGGATCGAGCCCGACGTGTCGACGGTCGCGATGGGCCTCGCCGCCTCGATGGGGCAGTTCCTGCTCTCCGCGGGGGCCCCCGGCAAGCGCCTCGCGCTGCCGCACGCGCAGATCATGATGCACCAACCCTCCGGTGGCCTCGGCGGCACGGAGTCGGACATCACGATCCGCGCCGAGTCCATGCGCAAGCTCAAGCGCGAGATGGCCGAGCTGATCGCGGAGCACACCGGCCAGACGTTCGAGCGCATCACCGAGGACTCCGACCGGGACCGCTGGTTCTCGGCGCAGGAGGCCCTCGAGTACGGCTTCATCGACCACGTGGTGACGCGTGCGTCGGACCAGCCGAGCACCAACGGCAACGGCCAGAGTTCCTGAGACGGGAGACGCAGATGAGTGAGCTCCACGTGCCCGGTGGCACGGCTCCGGCCTCGCCGCAGTCGCGCTACATCCTCCCCTCCTTCGTCGAGCGCACGAGCTACGGCGTCAAGGAGTCGAACCCGTACAACAAGCTCTTCGAGGAGAGGATCATCTTCCTCGGGGTGCAGATCGACGACGCGTCGGCGAACGACGTGATGGCGCAGCTGCTGTTCCTGGAGTCGAACGACCCGGACCGCGACATCACGATGTACATCAACTCGCCGGGTGGCTCGTTCACCGCGCTCATGGCGATCTACGACACGATGCAGTACGTGCGTCCCGACATCGCGACGGTCTGCCTCGGGCAGGCCGCGTCGGCCGCCGCGGTGATCCTCGGCGCCGGCGCGCCGGGCAAGCGGCTCGCG
Organism: Actinomycetospora sp. ABD4_176; assembly: GCF_056311855.1. Taxonomy (NCBI): domain Bacteria; kingdom Bacillati; phylum Actinomycetota; class Actinomycetes; order Pseudonocardiales; family Pseudonocardiaceae; genus Actinomycetospora; species Actinomycetospora sp. ABD4_176. Next base: position 99,154 of record NZ_CM149974.1, read on the forward strand.
GTGCCGAACGCGCGGGTCATGATCCACCAGCCGGCCACCGAGGGCTTCTACGGCCAGGTGTCGGACCTGGAGATCCAGGCCGCGGAGATCTCGCGCATGCGCCGCCTCATGGAGGAGACGCTCGCGCGGCACACCAACCGCAGCGCCGAGCAGATCCGCCAGGACGTCGAGCGCGACAAGATCCTGACGGCCGCCGAGGCCAAGGACTACGGCCTCATCGACGACGTGGTGGCGAGCCGCAAGCTCTCCGCCTCGCGCTGACCCGCTCCCGGGGCCCGTCCACCGCGGCGGGGCCCCGGGGAGGGGCGCGGCGCACCCGGCGCAGCGGGCCGACCGCTGGTCGAGGGAGCGTCGTGCGGCCGGTGCTGCGCATCGGCGTCGCGAGCCCGCGACCTGCACGATCCACCGGTCTCGAACCTCCCCGTCCGACGGGGTGGGCAGGTACGGTCAACCACAACGAGCGCACCGACCACGGTGCGCCGGAGGGGACACGAGGTCTGCTGCGATGGCACGCATCGGCGACGGCGGTGACCTGCTGAAGTGCTCCTTCTGCGGGAAGAGCCAGAAGCAGGTCAAGAAGCTCATCGCGGGTCCGGGCGTGTACATCTGCGATGAGTGCATCGACCTGTGCAACGAGATCATCGAGGAGGAGCTCGCCGAGGCCGGTGAGGTCAAGCTCGACGAGCTCCCGAAGCCGACCGAGATCCACGACTTCCTCGATCAGTACGTGATCGGCCAGGACGACACCAAGAAGACGCTCTCGGTGGCGGTCTACAACCACTACAAGCGTGTCCAGGCCGGCGAGAAGAACCGCGAGAACAGCCGCAACGACGACACCGTCGAGCTGGCGAAGTCGAACATCCTCATGCTCGGCCCCACCGGGTGCGGCAAGACCTACCTCGCGCAGACCCTGGCGAAGCTGCTCAACGTCCCGTTCGCCATCGCGGACGCCACGGCCCTCACCGAGGCCGGCTACGTGGGCGAGGACGTCGAGAACATCCTCCTCAAGTTGATCCAGGCCGCCGACTACGACGTGAAGCGCGCCGAGACCGGCATCATCTACATCGACGAGGTCGACAAGATCGCGCGGAAGTCGGAGAACCCGTCGATCACGCGCGACGTCTCCGGCGAGGGCGTCCAGCAGGCCCTGCTGAAGATCCTCGAGGGCACGACGGCGTCGGTGCCGCCCCAGGGTGGGCGCAAGCACCCGCACCAGGAGTTCATCCAGATCGACACGACGAACGTCCTGTTCATCGTGGCCGGGGCCTTCGCGGGCCTCGAGAAGATCATCGCCGAGCGCGTCGGGCGCGGCGGCCTCGGCTTCGGCGCCGACATCCGCTCCAAGGCCGAGATGGAGTCCGCCGAGTCGTTCGGCGACACGCTGCCCGAGGACCTCATCAAGTTCGGGCTCATCCCCGAGTTCATCGGCCGCGTGCCGGTCGTCGCCTCGGTGTCGAACCTCGACCAGCCGAGCCTCGTGCAGATCCTCACCGAGCCGCGCAACGCGCTGGTCAAGCAGTACCAGAAGCTCTTCGAGATGGACGGCGTCGAGCTCGAGTTCGCCGCCGAGGCGCTCGAGGCCATCGCCGACCTCGCGATCCTCCGCGGCACCGGTGCCCGCGGTCTGCGCGCGATCATGGAAGAGGTCCTCAACCCGGTGATGTACGACATCCCGGGTCGCGACGACGTCGCCAAGGTCGTGGTCACCGAGCAGACCGTCAAGGAGAACGTGAACCCGACGATCGTCCCGCGCCAGCCCTCGCGGCGGGAGCGTCGGGACAAGTCGGCCTAGCGGTCCCCGCGGCTCAGCCGGCGCGGCGCAGTCCCGCGCCGGGCCGCGGGTCGCGGGCGTGGCGGCCGAGGAAGCCGATCACGTCCGGCATGACGCGCGCGTAGTAGACCCCGTCGTGACGCCCCGGACCGATCGTCGCCACCTCCGGGCGCGCGACCGCGACGTAGCGCCGGGTGGCCTCGACGAACGGGTCGCGGTCGCCGCACCACACGCCCGTCGGCACGCCCGCCAGCTCCGCGGAGAAGCGCAGCGGGTCGTTCGCCTCCCAGTCGAGCCGGTCGCGGAACGGGCGGCGGGCGGCGGCGCGCCAGTCGGTGAACAGGCCGGGGCTGACGACGCCGACCGCGCGCGGCGGGCGCCGCCGGCGGACCCGCTCGCGCGTGTAGAGCAGCGCGCCGGCCCCGCCCATCGACACGCCGGCGGCCAGGGCCGGCTCGCCGGGCAGGTCGCCCGGCGCGGGGGCGACGGCGAGGCCGCGCTCGCGCAGCCAGCCGGGCAGCTCGTCGAGGAGCATGCGCAGCGGGTCGTCGTCGCGGCCGTAGGGGTGCCAGTAGTTGTCGCCGCCGTCGACGCCCACCAGCGCGAACGTCGGCACGCCACGAGCCCAGGCGTCGCCGAGCAGCCCGCGGTTGCCGGCCTCGCCGAACCACAGGGCGTTGCCCCGCAGCCCGTGCAGCGCGACGCACACCGGCAGCTGCGCGCGGTCGGCGCCCGGGGGCAGCACGGTGACCAGCCGGACCCGGCGACCGCGGGCCTCGGAGGGGATCCACTCGACGGTCCGGACGGCGTCGGTGGGCGACGGGCGGCGCGGCGGGTCGGGGATGCGCTGGGGCGGGGGAGCCGGGTCGTCCCGGCCGACGAGCAGCCCGCCGACCCCGAGCGCCCCGGTGATCCCGAGGGTGGTGGCGGAGCCGAGGAGGAACTGGCGGCGGGTCGGTCGGGCGGGCACGGTCGGCGTCCTCCCTCCACGCGCGCCGGGGTCCGCGCGCACCGTACGGGCGGAGGTCGGACGATGGCGGGCGGCGTGCCGCGCGTCAGCCCCCGACCAGGGGAGCGTTTTCGGTGGCGATCCGCTGGGTCCCGGCGTAGACGTTCATCGACCGGCCGCGCAGGAAGCCGACCAGCGTCATCCCCGACTCCCGGGCCATCTCGACGGCCAGGGACGAGGGCGCCGACACCGCCGCGAGCACCGGCACGCCGGCCATGACCGCCTTCTGCGTCAGCTCGAACGAGGCGCGCCCCGAGACCATGAGCACGGTGCCGCGCGCCGGGATGCCGCCCTGGAGCAGCGCGTACCCGAGGACCTTGTCCACCGCGTTGTGCCGCCCGACGTCCTCGCGCGCGACGATCAGCGTGCCGTCCGCGCGGAAGAGGCCGGCGGCGTGCAGCCCGCCGGTGCTGTCGAAGACGGCCTGCGCGGCGCGCAGCGTGTCGGGCAGGCCCGCGAGGACCTCGGGGGTGAGGGAGACCGCGTCGTCGCCGGGCGCGAACTGCGTCTTCGTCCGCACCGCGTCCAGCGAGGCCTTGCCGCAGACCCCGCACGACGACGTCGTGTAGAAGCGCCGCTCGACCGAGTCGTCCGGCGGCGCGACGCCGGGGGCGAGGGCGATGTCGAGGACGTTGTAGGTGTTGCGGCCGCTGTCGTCGACCGAGTCGCAGTAGCGGGCCGTCGCGACGTCCTCGCGGTCGCCGATCACGCCCTCGGTGAGCAGGAACCCGTGGGTGAGCTCGACGTCGTGGCCCGGCGTGCGCATCGTGACGGCCAGGGACCGGCCGGCCACCCGGATCTCCAGCGGCTCCTCGGCGGCCAGGGTGTCCGGGCGTCGCCGCGTCGCGCCGTCCTCGATGTGCAGCACCGGCCGCTTCACCGTCACGCGTCCCATGGCCGTCCCTCCGATCCGTCGCTGTGTGTGATCGGTGTGTGACTGCTCAACCGACCGGGTAAGGGCCGTCGTACCGGACGGCGGCGGCGAAAGGGGACCATCCATGGCCGGCGGCTTCTTCGATCGCTCCTCCATCGTCGCACCACCGGGGTGGAGCCGCTGGCTCGTCCCGCCGGCGGCGCTGGCCGTCCACCTGGGCATCGGCCAGGCGTACGCGTGGAGCGTGCTCAAGACCGGGCTGGGTCAGGGTCTGCAGCTCTCGGGCACGGCGACCGCGCTGCCCTTCCAGCTCGCCATCGTCATGCTCGGTCTGTCGGCGGCCGTGTTCGGGACGCAGGTCGAGCGCCGCGGCCCGCGTTGGGCGATGGCCGTCGCGACGGCCTGCTTCGCCGCCGGTTTCCTCATCTCCGCGGCCGGCATCGCCATGGGGCAGTACTGGCTGGTCGTCGTGGGATACGGCGCCGTCGGCGGCATCGGCCTGGGCATCGGTTACATCTCGCCGGTGTCGACGCTGATCAAGTGGTTCGTCGACCGGCCCGGCATGGCGACCGGCATCGCCATCATGGGGTTCGGCGGTGGCGCGCTCATCGCCTCGCCGGTCGAGACCGCGCTGCTCAACGCCTTCGGCCGCACGCCCAGTGGTCTCGCCTCGACCTTCCTCGTCCTCGGCATCGCCTACGCGGTCTTCATGTCCCTCGGCTGGCTGCTGATCCGGGTGCCCCCGGAGGGCTGGCGCCCGCCCGGCGCCCCCGCCGAGTCGGAGGACCCGGCCCAGCGCGGTCCGGCCGTCTCGGTGTCGAAGGCGGTCCGCCTGCCGCAGTTCTGGTTCCTGTGGATCGTGCTGTGCTTCAACGTCACGGCGGGCATCGGCATCCTCGAACGCGCCGACGGCATCTTCCGCGACTTCTTCGGGTCCACCACCCCCGCACAACAGCTCGCCGGCGCGGCCGCGGCGTTCGTCGCGATCCTCTCGCTGGCCAACATGATCGGCCGATTCGTGTGGTCGTCGACGTCCGACCTCGTCGGGCGCAAGAACATCTACCGGATGTACCTCGGCCTCGGCGCCCTGCTCTACCTGGTGATCCTCACCCTCGGCGAGGGCAACAAGGTCGTCTTCCTCATCGCGTCGCTGCTGATCCTGTCGTTCTACGGCGCGGGCTTCGCCACGGTCCCCGCATATCTCAAGGACCTGTTCGGCACCTACCAGGTCGGTGCGATCCACGGCCGGCTGCTCACGGCCTGGTCCGCCGCCGGCGTGCTCGGGCCGCTCATCGTGAACGCGATCGTCGACGCCAGCGACGCCGAGGGCCCGGCCCGCTACACCACGTCCTTCATCATCATGACCGCGCTGCTGGCGGTCGGGTTCGTCGCGAACGAGCTCATCCGCCCGGTCGACCCGAAGCACTACGTCAGTGACGCCGAGCGTGCCGCGCCCGAGGGCTCGGCCGCCGCCGAGGACCGCCGAGAGGGAGCGAACCGATGAGCGACCGCACCACGTCAGCCCCCTCCGGCGGCCGCGCCGTCCTGACCGCCGTCGCCTGGCTCTGGGTGCTGATCCCGTTCCTCTACGGGGTCTACTCCCTGGTGCTCAAGGTGCCCGCGCTCTTCTGAGCGGGTCCGGGGCGGCGAGCGACGCGTCGTAGCATCGAGGGTGATGACGAGCGACGACCGCTGGGGCTCCGTGTCGGCGGACCAGGACGCGTCCGGTGACGCGGACGCCGACGAGCTGGCCCAGCTCCTGGCGATGGCGGGCGGCGCCGACGACTCCGGCTCCGGGCCGGGCGGCGGCGCCCTCGCCGACGCGCTGAGCCACGGCGTGACGACGGGGCCGACCGACGACCGGCCCGCTCACGAGCCCGACGACGCCGAGGCGCTCGCGGCCCTGCGCGCCGTCGAGACCGAGCTCGACCAGCGCTGGCCCGAGACGCGGATCGCCCCGTCGCTCGACCGCATCCGCGCGCTGGTCGAGGTGCTGGGCGACCCGCAGCGCTCCTACCCGGCGATCCACGTCGCCGGGACCAACGGCAAGAGCTCGGTCACGCGGATGATCGACGCGCTGCTCACGCGCATCGGCCCGCGCACCGGCCGCTACACCAGCCCGCACCTGCAGCGGGTCACCGAGCGGATCGCGATCGACGGCGCGCCGATCAGCGCGCGGCGCTACGTCGAGATCTACCAGGAGATCGCCCCGTTCCTCGGGATCGTCGACCGCGCGCAGGGGGACGGGCCGAAGCTCTCGAAGTTCGAGGTGCTCACCGGCATGGCGTTCGCGGCGTTCGCGGACGCCCCGGTGGACGTCGCGGTGCTCGAGGTCGGGCTCGGCGGGTCGTGGGACGCCACCAACGTCGCCGACGCCGTCGTCGCCGCGATCACGCCCATCGACATCGACCACGTCAACTACCTCGGCCCGGAGCTGGGCGGCATCGCGGCCGAGAAGGCCGGCGTCATCAAGCAGGGCGCCGTCGCCCTCATGGCCGAGCAGTCGCCCGAGGCGGCGAAGGTGCTGCTCGAGCGCGCGGTGGCGATGGACGCCGAGGTCGCCCGCTCCGGCATGGAGTTCGGGGTGCTCGGGCGCGAGGTCGCCGTCGGGGGCCAGCAGCTGCGCCTGCAGGGGCTCGGCGGCGAGTACGACGACATCTACCTCCCGCTCTTCGGCGAGCACCAGGCCAAGAACGCGGCGCTGGCGCTGGCGAGCGTCGAGGCGTTCTTCGGGGCCGGGGCGTCGCGCAAGCTCGACATCGCCGCCGTGCGGGACGCGTTCGCCTCGGTGCGGGTGCCCGGGCGGCTGGAGCGGCTGCGCTCGGCGCCGACGGTCGTCGTGGACGCCGCGCACAACCCCCACGGTGCGCGGGCGGCGGCGGCCGCGGTGCGCGAGGAGTTCTCGTTCCGCCGGCTGGTCGGGGTCGTCGCGGTGATGGCCGACAAGGACGCCGAGGGCATCCTCGCCGCGCTCGAGCCGGTGCTCGACGAGGTCGTCGTCACCGCCGTCAGCTCGCCGCGCGCCATGGACGCCGACGAGCTCGGGAGCCTCGCGGTCGGGTTCTTCGGCGCCGACCGCGTGGTCGTCGAGACCCGGATGGACGCCGCGCTGGAGACCGCGATCGGGCTGGCCGAGGAGACCGACGACCCCGAGACCCCGGTCGCCGGCGCGGGCGTGCTGGTCGTGGGCTCGGTGGTCGCGGCGGGGGAGGCCCGCACGCTGCTGGGACGGGAGCCGCAGTGACCGAGCCCGGAGTGACCGATCCCGGAGCGCCCGAGCCCGGCGTGCCCGACGGTGGTGCCGCGGCGCGCAAGGCGTTCCGCGGCCCGGCGAGCGCGTGCCTGTCGCTCGAGGTCGTCACGGTGCCGCTCGGGCTGCTCGTCATGGACAAGGTCGAGGGCGGGCTGACCCCGGTGAAGATCGCCTGGGTGGTCGTGCTGACGCTCGGGATGATCGTCGCGATCGCGACCTTCTCGCGTCCCTGGGGCCTGCCGCTGGCTCTGGGCCTGCAGGTGCTCATGCTGCTCGGCTGGGTCGTGTCGCCGTCGCTGGGCGTGCTGGGCCTCGTGTTCTGTCTCGTGTGGGCGCTGATGCTGTGGATGCGGCACGAGGTGCTGCGCCGCCAGCGGGAGTTCGCGCAGCGCAGCGGCGCCGGACCCGAGTAGCCGTGGGCCGAGCGGGGCGCCCGACGAGGCTCGTTAGGCTCGGCCCCCTCCGACATCCATCTGTGAGGGGAACGACGTGGACGAGCGCACCCTGGTGCTGGTCAAGCCCGACGGCGTGCAGCGGGGCCTGGTCGGCGAGGTCATCGCGCGCATCGAGCGCAAGGGGCTGCGCCTCGTGTCGCTGGAGCTGAAGGCCGTCGACCGCGGCCTCGCCGAGCAGCACTACGCCGAGCACGAGGGCAAGGGCTTCTACGAGGAGCTGCTGAGCTTCATCACCTCGGCGCCGGTCGCCGCGATGGTCGTCGAGGGCCCGCGCGCCGTCGCCGCCTTCCGCCAGATCGCCGGCGGCACCGACCCCGTCGAGAAGGCCGTGCCCGGGTCCATCCGCGGCGACCTGGCCCTCGAGACGGGCTCGAACATCGTGCACGGCTCCGACTCGCCCGAGTCCGCCGAGCGCGAGATCAAGCTCTGGTTCGGCTGATCTCCTGACGTCGAGCGGGTCCGGTCCGGGACCGAGCCTCCGGGCCCGCTCGGCGTCACGCCCCGGGTGGGCCGGGGCGGGCGGGACGCTCGTTACCCTGGGTGGGTGGTCGAGTCCGTGTTCGAGAGCCTGGAGCCCCTCCTGCCCCGGGTCCGCAAGCCGGTGCAGTACGTCGGCGGCGAGCGCAACGCGGGGACCAAGCCGTGGGGGGCGGTGCCGGTCCACTGGGCGCTCTGCTACCCCGACGCGTACGAGGTCGGGCTGCCCAACCAGGGCCTGATGATCCTCTACGAGGTCCTCAACGAGCGCCCCGACGCCCTCGCCGAGCGCACCTACGCCGTGTGGCCGGACCTCGCCGCGCTGATGCGCGAGCACGGGGTGCCGCAGTTCACCGTCGACGGGCACCGACCGGTCGGCGCGTTCGACGTGCTCGGCGTCAGCTTCGCCACCGAGCTCGGCTACACGAACCTCCTGTCGATCCTCGACCTCGCCGGCATCCCGCTGCACGCCGCGGACCGCACCACCGAGCATCCCCTGGTGCTCGCGGGCGGGCACGCCGCCTTCAACCCGGAGCCGATCGCCGACTTCGTCGACCTCGTCGCCCTGGGGGACGGGGAGGAGGTCGTCGGCGACATCACCGACGTCGTCAAGGCCGCGAAGGCCGAGGGCCTGGACCGGCGGGCGACGCTCGAGCGCCTGGCCGCGGTGCCCGGCGTCTACGTCCCGGGGCTCTACGAGGTCACCTACGGCGACGACGGCACCATCGCCGCGGTCACGCCGACCAGCCCGGCGGCCCCGGAGCGCGTCCACAAGCGGACCACCTCCGACCTCGACGACTGGCCCTACCCCAAGGCCCCGCTCGTCCCGATGGCCGAGACCGTGCACGAACGGATGAGCGTCGAGATCTTCCGCGGCTGCACCCGCGGGTGCCGCTTCTGCCAGGCCGGCATGATCACGCGCCCGGTGCGCGAGCGGTCGCCGCAGGGCGTGGGAGAGATGGTCGAGCAGGGGCTGAAGAGCTCGGGCTACCACGAGGTGGGCCTGCTCTCGCTGTCGTCGGCCGACCACTCGGGCATCGGCGAGATCGCCAAGGGCCTCGCCGACCGCTACGAGGGCACCGGCACCGGCCTGTCCCTGCCGTCGACGCGCGTCGACGCGTTCAACGTCACCCTCGCCGAGGAGCTCACCCGCTCCGGGCGCCGCAGCGGCCTGACCTTCGCCCCCGAGGGCGGGTCGGAGCGGCTGCGCAAGGTGATCAACAAGATGGTCTCCGAGGAGGAGCTCATCGCGACCGTCTCCACCGCCTACGAGCACGGGTGGCGGCAGGTCAAGCTCTACTTCATGTGCGGTCTGCCCACCGAGACCGACGAGGACGTGCTGCAGATCGCGTCGATGGCCCACGAGGTCATCCGTGCCGGCCGCAAGGCCGCGGGCCGGGGCGACGTGCGCGCGACGGTGTCGATCGGCGCCTTCGTGCCCAAGCCGCACACCCCGTTCCAGTGGGCCGGACAGACGGCGCCCGACGTCGTCGACGCGCGGCTGCGCAAGCTCCGCGAGGCCATCAACAGCGACCGCTCGCTGGGCCGCAACATCGGCCTGCGGTACCACGACGGGCAACCCAGCCTGGTCGAGGGCCTGCTCAGCAGGGGTGACCGCCGCATCGGGCGCGTCATCGAGCGCGCCTGGCGCGAGGGCCAGCAGTTCGACGGGTGGAGCGAGCACTTCTCGTTCGAGCGCTGGGTCGCCGCCGCCGCGAGCGAGCTCCCCGTCGACCAGGGCGTCGACCTCGACTGGTTCACCACCCGCGAGCGCGGCGAGCACGAGATCCTCCCGTGGGACCACCTCGACTCGGGTCTCGACCGCGGCTGGCTCTGGGACGACTGGCAGGACGCCCTGGCCGCGCAGGAGCAGGACGACTGCCGCTGGACGCCCTGCTTCGACTGCGGCGTGTGCCCGACGATGGGCACCGAGATCCAGATGGCCCCTCCGGGGCGCCCCTCGCTGCCGCTCACGCCGGTCGACCACCGGACCTCGACCCCGGTCCGCAACCCGGCCTTCGCCGCCGCGACGTCCACCCCCGCGGCGACCACCGCGGGGCGTGACGAGTGACGACGGGGGCCGAGCGCCCGTGAGCACGGCCGGGTCGCGCCCCGGAGAGCCCCGGCCGCCGGAGCGCGCGGTGCCGCCCGAGCGCGCCGAGCGCGCTGCGCCCGCGGTGCGGGTGCGCCGGGCCGGCCCCACCGACGGCGACGCCGTCGCCGCGCTGCGCCGCGCCTGGGTCGAGCAGCGCGGACGCGCCGCCCCGGGCGAGGACCCGGGCTTCGAGCAGGACTTCGCGACGTGGTGGCGCGCCGAGCTGTCCCACCACGTCGTGTGGGTGGCCGAGGCGCAGAGCGGTGACGGCGGCGAGGACTGGGCGGCCGTCGGGTCCCTCGACGTCGCCGAGGTCGCCGCCATGCCCGCGCCCGGGCGCACGGGGGAGCGGTGGGGCTACGTCGGTAGCCTCGTCGCCCTCGGGGCCGCGCCCCGCGGCGTCCCCCGCAAGCTCCTCGGCGCCGCCGTGGCCCACGCCCGCGAGCGGGGGCTGGTGCGCCTCGTGCTGCGCCCGTCGCCGGCGGGCGCCGCCTTCTACCGCGCCGCCGGGTTCACCGCGGCCGGCGACGACATCGTGGTCCTGCCCACCGGCGGAGGACCGGGAGGGACGAGCTGATGGTCGGGACGCAGGGTGGGACGCAGGGTGGACGGCCCTCGGTGCTCAAGGCCAGGGCCGGCGACGCGCCGCACCCGTCGGCGCCGGTCGTCGGGAAGCTCCGCATGCGCTACGCCAAGCGTGGGCGGGCGCGGTTCAGCTCGCACCGCGACATCGCGCGGACCATGGAGTGGACGCTGCGCCGTGCGGGGGTGCCGGTGGCCCTCTCGCAGGGGTTCAGCCCGCACCCGCGCCTGTCGTGGATCGGGGCCGCGCCCACCGGCGCGGCGAGCGAGGCGGAGTACCTCGAGATCGGCGTCACCGAGCACCTCGACCCGGTGGTCGTGGCCCGCGAGGTCGACGCGGTGCTGCCCGACGGGCTCGCCGTGATGGAGGTCGTGCCGGCCGGCCCGGGCGCGCTCGCCGACCGGATCGACGCGAGCGTCTGGGAGATCGAGACGCCCGGCGTGTCCGACGACACGCTCGCCCCGGCCGTCGAGGCGTTCCTCGCGGCGCCGGAGGTGTCGGTGGAACGCGTCACGAAGAACGGCCCGAAGCCCCTGGACGTGCGAGCGGCGGTCGCCGAACTGCGCTGTTCGCTCACCCGGACGGACGAACCGGTCGACGTCGACCGGGAGGACCGTGCACGAGCGGCGACGTGTGGGAGACTGACAGCGGTCGTACGGCACACCACGCCGGCCGCACGACCCGACGATGTGTGCAGTGCCCTCCGCGCCGTCGCCGGCCTCGAGTTCCCGGAGCCCAACAGGGCCACCCGGTGGGCGCAGGGACGGCTCGACGAGCGCGGGGAGCTGATCGACCCGCTCGCGGCGGACCGCGCGGCACCCACCGCGTAGTCCCCAGGACGGACCCGGTCGGCCTCGGTGCTCCCACTTCGGCGATCGCACGGTCCGACGACTCCCGAGAGAGACCCGCCGGCCGTGCCGCAGTCGGCGGCCGTCCCCGACGACCGTCCAGGCGAGACCACGCGAGGTCCCCGTGTGGCCGCGACCCCCGGGTCGCGCCCGGGGGCGGAGGAGATGGATGACCGACATCGACACCCCCTCCGGCGGAGACTCCGCCGCGGGGGGTTCCGTCGCACCCGGACGCCCCGACGACGCGGCCCTGGCCGCGCTCCCGGACAAGGTGCGGGTGCACGCGCTCGCCCGCGTCGTGGGCACGTCCAGCCGCGAGCTGCTGGCCGTGCTGGCCCGGCTCGGGGTGGGGGCGCGCAGCGCACAGTCCAGCGTCGACCGCGGGGTCGTCGCCGAGGTGGTCGAGGACCTGTTCCCGGCCCCGGGCAGCCCCGCCGCGAGTCCGGAGGCCGGCCCGGTCGCCCAGGCCACCCCGGGCGCCGCCGCGGTGCTCGACGACCTGCCCGAGCCGGCGGACTCCGTGCCCGCGCTCGACACCACCGACGACATCACGGCTGGTGTCGGTGACGGGGCGACGACCCTGCCCGGCCAGGCCCCCGCGAGCACCCCGGGCTCATCGGGTACCGCCGCGCCGGCCTTCGCCGCGCCGATGTTCCTGGCGCCCGAGTCGACGAGCACCCCGGACGCCGCGCCGTCCCGCACGCGCCGGCGGCGCGGCAGCCGTTCGACTGGCGTCGTGACCCCGGGCGAGGCCACCGAGACCGAGACGACCGGCGAGACCGAGACCACCAAGGAGCCCGCCCCCGCCGGGGACGGGCAGCCCGCCGCCACCGACGGGTCCGCCCCGGCCGACACCACCGCGGCGCCGGAGACCGGCCCCGAGACGGGCGAGCCGGGCGACGGTGACGACGACGAGGACGGCGGCCGCCGCCGCCGGCGCCGCGGGCGCCGCGGTCGCGGGCGCGGCCGTGGTGGCAGCGACGACACCGACGGCAGCGACGCCGAGGGCGACGACCAGGGCGAGTCGGACGACGCGACCGGCTCCGGCGACGGCAACGACTCCGGCGACGGGTCCGCGTCCTCCGACGACGGGAGCGGCGACGGCAGCGGCGACGGCAGCGGCGACGGCGACGACAGCGGCGACGGCGAGGAGACCGGCGACGACGACACCGCCGAGGGCAGCGAGGGCGAGTCGTCCGGCGGCTCGCGGCGCCGTCGGCGGCGGCGTCGCCGCTCGTCGGACGACAGCTCCTCCGGCAGCTCCTCCGGCGCCTCGTCCGACGGCTCCGCCGACCGCGACGACCCGCCGGACACCGTCACCCACGTCCGCGACCGCGTCGAGCGCCCCGAGGGCGGCCGCTCCTCCAACGACGAGGTGCGCGGCGTCAAGGGCTCGACGCGGCTCGAGGCCAAGCGCCAGCGCCGCCGCGACGGCCGCGAGTCGGGGCGTCGCCGCCCGTCGATCCTGTCCGAGTCGGAGTTCCTGGCCCGCCGCGAGGCCGTCGAGCGCACCATGGTCGTGCGCCAGCAGGCCGGGCGCAGCCAGATCGGGGTGCTCGAGGACGGCGTCCTCGTGGAGCACTTCGTGGCGGGCGAGGGCCAGAACTCGATGGTCGGCAACGTCTACCTCGGCCGGGTGCAGAACGTGCTCCCGTCGATGGAGGCGGCGTTCGTCGACATCGGCCGGGGCCGCAACGCCGTGCTCTACGCCGGCGAGGTCAACTGGGACGCCTCGGGCCTCGAGGGCAAGCAGCGCAAGATCGAGCAGGCGCTGTCGACCGGCGACCAGGTGCTCGTCCAGGTGACGAAGGACCCGGTCGGCCACAAGGGCGCGCGCCTGACCACCCAGATCAGCCTGCCGGGCCGCTTCCTGGTCTACGTGCCCGCGGGCGGGGCCACCGGGATCAGCCGCAAGCTGCCCGACACCGAGCGCAAGCGCCTCAAGGAGATCCTCAAGCGGATCGTCCCCGACGAGTCGGGCGTGATCATCCGCACGGCCGCCGAGGGCGTCAGCGAGTCCGATCTCGAGCGCGACGTGCGCCGCCTCACCGCGCAGTGGGAGGCGATCGAGTCCTCGGCCGCGGGCGCGAAGAGCTCGAAGGGTCCGACGCTGGTCTACGAGGAGCCCGACCTCCTCATCCGCGTCGTGCGTGACATGTTCAACGAGGACTTCTCCTCGCTCGTCGTCTCCGGCGAGCGGGCGTGGGAGACCCTCGAGGGCTACGTCGCGCACGTCGCGCCCGAGCTCGCGGGGCGCCTGACGCGCCACGTGGGCCCGCAGGACGTCTTCGCCGCCTACCGGATCGACGAGCAGCTGATCAAGGCACTGGACCGCAAGGTGTGGCTGCCCTCGGGCGGCACGCTGGTCATCGACCGCACCGAGGCGATGACCGTCGTCGACGTCAACACCGGCAAGTTCACCGGCTCCGGCGGCAACCTCGAGGAGACGGTCACCCGCAACAACCTCGAGGCCGCCGAGGAGATCGTCCGCCAGCTCCGGCTGCGCGACATCGGCGGCATGATCGTCATCGACTTCATCGACATGGTCCTGGAGTCGAACCGCGACCTCGTGCTGCGCCGGCTCACCGAGTGCCTGGGCCGCGACCGCACCCGCCACCAGGTCTCCGAGGTCACCTCGCTCGGCCTGGTGCAGATGACGCGCAAGCGCGTCGGCCAGGGCCTGCTCGACGAGTTCTCGACGACCTGCGAGCACTGCCGCGGCCGCGGCGTCATCGTCTCCACCGAGCCGGTGATCGGCCACGAGCACGGCGGGTCGGGGTCCAACGGCAGCAGCGCGAACGGGCAGGGATCCAGCGGCTCGAACGGCGCCAACGGGTCGGGCAAGGGCAACGGCGAGGGCAAGGGCGAGGGCAGGAGCGGCGGCGAGGGCGGATCCTCCGGGCGCCGCAGCCGGCGTGGTCGCCGGGCCGAGCGCTCCGAGGGCGCCTCGCCCGCGACCGTCGCGGCCGCCACCGGCCTGCTGCCGGGCGACGACGAGGACGAGCCCGAGACCACCGACACCACCCAGACCACGACGACCACCGGGCCGAGCCAGGTCACGGCGGACGGCCCGGCCGAGGCTCCCGCCGAGGCCGGTGCCGGGGAGTCCGGGACGGTCGGGGACGGGGACGCCGCCGCCGAGACCGTCGTCGAGGCGGACGAGGCCGAGGTGGAGCTGGAGGCGGGCCTGGCGACGGCCACCGCCGCCGGCACCGCCGCCGAGGCCGCGGAGACCGGCGCCGTCGAGCCCGTCGAGCCCGTCGAGTCCGTCGAGTCCGTCGAGTCCGTCGAGTCCGTCGAGTCCGTCGAGCAGACGATCCACCAGGCGGTGCAGGCCGAGGTCGCCCTGGAGGCCGACCTCGCCGAGCACACCCCGGGCGCCAACGGCACCGCGCCCGCGGCGCCGGAGCCGTCGGGGCCGGACGCCGAGCGGCCGCGCATCACCGGCGCCATCGGCGGCGGTGCCAACGGCCACGGTGCCGACGGCCGCGAGGAAGGGCTGGTCACGCCCGCGGGGCCGGCCACCGAGGAGCCGGCCGCCGAGCCGGCCACGGCGTCGGCGGCCGTGCCCACGGGCAGCGGGTCGGCCCGTCCCCGCCGGCGGCGTGCCGCCTCGCGCCCGGCCGGTCCGCCGGCGGGCGGATCGGCGAGCTGATCCGCCTCGATCGATCCCCCGGCACCCCGGGGTCCGGACCCCGGGGTGCGGGCGGGTATTCTCGGACGTCGGTGCCCGCCGGGTCACGAGCAAGCCACCCGCGGCACCGAGAGCGCCGGGTCCGCACCGCACGGGCCGCGCCGGAGCCGGAAGCCACCAGAGCCAGACGAGGAGTCCCGCGGAAGATGTACGCGATCGTGAAGACCGGCGGCAAGCAGTACAAGGTCGCGGTCGGCGACGTCATCGACGTGGAGCTCCTCGACGGTGACACGGTCGACCTCCAGCCGGTGCTGGTCGTCGACGGCAGCACCGTGCTCAGCTCGGCGTCCGACCTGGAGAAGGTCTCGATCTCCGGCAACATCGTCGGGGACGCCAAGGGCCCGAAGATCAAGATCCTGAAGTACAAGAACAAGACCGGGTACAAGCGGCGCGTCGGCCACCGCCAGCGCTACAGCCGCCTCGAGGTCACGAACATCTCGAAGTAAGGGGAGCAGGAATGGCTCACAAGAAGGGTGCGTCCAGCTCCCGCAACGGTCGCGACTCCAACGCCCAGCGGCTCGGGGTCAAGCGCTTCGGCGGCCAGGTCGTCAAGGCCGGCGAGATCCTCGTCCGCCAGCGCGGCACCAAGTTCCACCCGGGCGTCGGTGTCGGCCGCGGCGGCGACGACACGCTGTTCGCCCTGGTGCCCGGCGCCGTGACCTTCGGGTCGCGCCGCGGGCGCAAGAACGTCAGCGTCATCCCGGCGGAGGAGACCGTCTCCGCCTGAGATACGTCAGCAGTACCGTCAGGGGTGGGTCCGGGAACGGGCCCACCCCTTTCGTTCGTCACCACCTCAGCGAGTGAGTGGAACGACGGACACCGATCGTCCGCGGAGCCACTCCGCGGACACGAGACACCGGAAGGACAGCACTCCGCGATGGCCCGCTTCGTCGACCACGTGACGCTGCACGTCACGGCGGGCAGCGGCGGCCACGGCTGTGCGTCGATCCGCCGCGAGAAGTTCGTGCCCCTCGGGGGCCCCGACGGCGGCAACGGCGGGCGCGGCGGGGACGTCGTCCTCGTCGTCGACCCCGGCGTGCACACCCTGCTCGACTTCCACCACCGCCCGCATGCGACGGCCGGCAACGGCCGCCCGGGCCAGGGCAGCTTCCGCAACGGGGCGAACGCCGACGACATCGAGCTCGCGGTGCCCGAGGGCACGGTCGTGCTCGACACCGACGGCGAGGTCCTCGGCGACCTCACCGGCCCGGGCACGCGGTTCGTCGCCGTGCGCGGCGGTCGGGGCGGGCTGGGCAACGCGGCCCTGGCCGGGCCCTCGCGCAAGGCACCGGGGTTCGCGCTGCTGGGGGAGCCCGGCGAGTCGCGCGACCTGGTGCTCGAGCTGCGGTCGATGGCCGACGTCGGGCTCGTCGGCTACCCGAGTGCGGGCAAGTCGTCGCTGGTCAGCGCGCTGAGCGCCGCCAAGCCGAAGATCGCCGACTACCCGTTCACCACGCTGGCGCCCAACCTCGGCGTCGTCTCCGCGGGCGGCAGCACGTTCACCGTCGCCGACGTCCCCGGTCTCATCCCCGGCGCGAGCAGCGGCAAGGGCCTGGGCCTGGACTTCCTGCGGCACATCGAGCGCTGCTCGGTGCTCGTGCACGTCGTCGACTGCGCGACGTTCGAGCCCGACCGCGACCCGGTCTCGGACATCCGCGCCCTCGAGCACGAGCTCGCGGCCTACACCCCGGCGCTGGGCACCGATCTCGCCGCCCGACCCCGGATCGTCGCCCTCAACAAGATCGACGTGCCGGACGCCGCCGAGCTGGCGGAGATGGTCCACGACGACGTGGCGGCGTTCGGGTGGCCGGTCGTGGAGATCTCCACGGCGTCGCACGCCGGCCTGGACACGCTCGCCTACGCGATGGCCGCCGCGGTCGACGACGCCCGCGCGAGCGCGGTGCCCTCGACCGCGCCGCGGGTCGTGCTGCGGCCCACCGCGGTCGACGACACCGGCTTCACCGTCGAGCCGGACCCCGAGGAAGGCTTCCTCGTCAAGGGCGAGAAGCCCGAGCGGTGGGTCCGCCAGACCGACTTCGCCAACGACGAGGCCGTCGGCTACCTCGCCGACCGGCTCGCCCGCCTCGGGGTCGAGGAGGCCCTCGCCGAGGCGGGTGCCGTGCCCGGCGACATGGTGACGATCGGCGTCCACACCTTCGACTGGGAGCCCTCGACGCCCGCCGGCGTCGCCGCCATGCGCGGCAACCGGGGCACCGACCCGCGCCTCGAGGGGCAGGGCCAGGCCGAGCGCGCGTCGGCCACCGAGCGCCGCGCCGCCCGCGACGAGCGCCGCCGCCACCGCAGCGACGACGAGCTCGGCGTCGCGCCCTGGCACGAGGACTACGACCACGAGGACCACGAGGGCCACCACGAGGGCGACCGGTGAGCGCCCGCGCGGCCGTCGCGGGCGCGCGGCGCCTCGTGGTCAAGGTCGGGTCGTCGTCGCTGACCACCGTCGACGGCGGGCTGGACGTCGCCAAGCTCGACGCGCTGGTGGACGCCGTGGCCGCGCGGGCCGCGGGCACCCAGGTGGTGCTCGTGTCGTCCGGGGCGATCGCGGCCGGGCTGCGCCCGCTCGGGCTGCCGCGACGGCCCCGGGACCTCGCGACCCAGCAGGCCGCGGCCGGCGTCGGTCAGCTGCACCTGACCCGCGCGTACGCCGAGGCCTTCGCCCGCCACGGCCGCACGGTCGGGCAGGTGCTGCTGACCAGTCACGACGTCGTGCGCCGCCAGCCCTACCGCAACGCGCAGCGCACCTTCGAGCGCCTGCTCGGGCTCGGGGTGGTGCCGGTGGTCAACGAGAACGACACGGTGGCGACCGACGAGATCCGCTTCGGCGACAACGACCGGCTCGCCGCGCTCGTCGCCCACGTGATCTCCGCCGACGCCTTGGTGCTGCTCTCCGACGTCGACGGGGTCTACGACGCCGACCCGCGCTCCCCGGGCGCCTCGCTGGTCCGCGAGGTGACGGGCGGGGCGGAGCTCGCCGGGGTCCGCGTCGGCAAGCCGTCGTCGCTGGGCACCGGCGGCATGGCCTCCAAGCTCGCGGCCGCCGACCTCGCCAGCGGCGCGGGGGTGCCGGTGCTCGTCGCCTCCGCCGCCGAGGCGCCCGCCGCGCTCGACGGCGCCGGGGTCGGCACGGTGTTCGCGCCCCACGGCCCGCGGCTGTCGGCGCGCCGGTTCTGGCTGCGGCACATGGCCGGCACCCGCGGGCGGCTGCACCTCGACGACGGCGCCGTGCGCGCCGTGGTCGGTCGTCGGCGCTCGCTGCTCGCCGCCGGCATCACCGGCTCGGACGGCGACTTCGAGTCCGGGGACGTGGTCGACCTCGTCGACCCGCGCGGGGAGGTCGTCGCCCGCGGCGTCGTCGGCTTCGACGCCGAGGAGCTCCCCGAGATCACCGGCCGCTCCAGCGACGACCTCCCGCCCGAGCTGCGGCGCGAGGTCGTGCACGCCGACGACCTCGTGCCGGTCGTCCCCACGATCCCGGAACCCGCCCCCGCCGAGGTGAGCTCGCCGTGACCACGACCCCCGCCGACACGTCCGCCGACACCCGCGCCGACGCCGGCACCGACCCGGCCGCCGTCGTCACCGACTGCGGTCGCCGCGCCGCCGCCGCGGCGCCGGCGATGGCCGCGGCCGGCGACCACGAGGTCGCCGCCGCGCTGCGGGGGATGGCGGCGCTGCTCGCCGAGGCCGCGGACACGGTGCTCGTCGCGAACGCCGCGGACGTCGAGGCCGCCGAGGCCGCGGGCACCACCCCCGCGCTCGTCGACCGCCTGCGCCTCGACCGCGACCGCCTCGACGCCATGGCCGAGACGCTCCTCGAGCTCGCCGACGTCCCGTCCCCCGAGACCGACACCGTGCTCGAGGAGCGCCCGGACGGCCTGCGGCTCATCGAGCGGCGCCGGCCCGTCGGCGTGATCGGCGCCAACTTCGAGGCCCGCCCGAACGTGGTGGTCGACGTCGCCTCGCAGCTCGTGAAGTCCCGCAACGCCGGCGTGCTGCGCACCGGCGGGGCGGCGCTCGCCTCGGCCACCGCGCTCATGGAGGCGGTCGTCGCCCCGGCGCTCGCGGGGGCGGGCCTCGACCCCGACGCGGTCGTGCTCGTCACCGACCCGCGCCGGGAGTGCGCGGTCGAGCTGGTCCGCCACCCCGGGCTCGTCCCGCTGGTGATCCTGCGCGGATCGGGAGACACCACCCGCTCCCTGGGCCTCGAGGCGGCCCGGCACGGTGTGCGCACCCTCGCCCACGCCGACGGTGGCGGGGTGCTCTACGTCGACCGCGCGGCGACCACCGAGCTCGCCCACCACCTCGTGACCTCGTCGATCGACCGGCTCGGTGTCTGCAACCGGCTCAACCTGCTGCTCGTCGACCGCCACCGTTGGGACGAGGCGGTCCCCGCCCTCGTCGCCCTCCTCGAGCAGCACGGGCTGCGCGCCTCGCTGCCGCCGCACGACCACCCGCTCGGTCACGAGTGGGCGCTCGACGACGGGCGCGAGGCGACGGTGACGGTCGCGCCGGCCGACGGCCCCGCCGACGCCGCGGCGATCGCCAACCGCGAGACCTCGGGTCTCGCGGCGACGATCGTCACCGCCGACGAGGCCGCCGCCCGCACGTTCCTCGACACCTACGCCGGCACCGGCGCGTTCTGGAACGCGACGACGCGCCTGCTCGACGGGGTCAAGCTGCGCCGGGTGCCCGAGACCGGCATCAACGTCGACCACGTCCCGGGCCCGCGCGGACCGGTGGTGTTCACCGACCTGTGCCTGCGCCAGTTCGTGGTGGTGCCGACGTCGACGGCGATCGGGCACCCGGAGTAGTCCTCGGCATCACGCGGCGAACGCCGACACCGGCACCATCTGCAGCGCCGCCGAGGTGTAGCCGGCGACGTAGAGCATCCCCGTCGTGGGGTCGAGGTCCATCGAGTTGGGCTGGCGCACGGTGGGCAGCGTCGCCTCCAGGGTCGGGGTGCCGTCCGGGGCGACCGACAGGCGCGCGACCCGGTTGACGTCCGAGAGCGCGGCGTAGACGGTGCCCTGCGCCGGGTCGGCCTCGACCCAGAAGGCGCGGCCGGGCACGTCGGCCCGCCCCAGCTCCCGCGGGGTCCCGGCGAGGTCGTAGGTGAGGATGGCCCGGCCCGCGACGTCGCACACCGCGACCCGGGAGCCGCCGATCGGCACGACGTGGCTCGGGCCCTCACCCGCGGGCAGCGCCGCGACCCGCTGCATCGTGGTCGCGTCGTAGACGAACAGGGTGCCGGTGCCCACGTCGACGGCGGCCACCCGGTTGCCGACCGCGGTGATCCCGCCCGGCTGGACCGGCTCGGTGAACCGGGCGACGGTCTCGCCCCCGCGCAGGGCGCGGACCGCGTGGCCGAACTCCTCGGTGACGAAGGTGGTGTCGCCGACCTGCACCGCCTGGTGCGGGTTGCGCCCGGCGGGGGCGCTCGACTCGACCTGCATCGAGGGCACGGACAGGCGCGCCAGGGTGTCGGTCGTCTCCGACGGGAAGAGCAGCGGCCCGCCCGGCTCGACGAGGTCGATCATCCGGGCCCCGCCGGGTGCGGGGGCGAGGGAGACCTCGCGGGTCCGGGGGTCGAGCACCCCGACCGCGATCGGGGCACGCAGCGCGGTGAGCACGAGCCCGCTGGCCGGGTCCGCGGCCACGCCCCACGGCAGGGAGTTCGGCGGCAGGGCCACCACCTCGCCGGCCGGCGGCTCGGTCGGCTCCGGAGCGTCCCCGGGCTCGGCGGCGGGGCGGATCGGGCGGCCCTCGAAGCCGGTGGCGGGCGGTCCCGGCGAGGCCGGTGCCGCGGACGGGGCGGACGTCGGAGGGGGCGGCGCCGGTGCCTCGGGTTCCGCCGCGCCCGAGCACCCCGCGAGCAGGCCGGCGGTGAGCACCGCCGCGACGAGGTGGGCTCGGGGACGGCGGGGTGCGACGGACATGATCCTCCTCGGATCCGGGGACGACGGCGCTGCCGGGGATTCGCCCGGGCCGCGCTCCCGGTTCGCGGTGCGTGCCGGGTCACGCACCGCGTACCCGCCGGCGCGTCGACGACTCCTCGACCTCCGGCCCCGTCGTGCCCCTCGGGCCTCAGCGCCCGAGCACGACACCGCGGTCGCGCACGAGGTCCCAGACGTCGTAGGGGAGGTCCGCCCAGGCGAAGACGTCGTCGACGGTGGCGAACCGCCCGGCGGCGCTGCGGCACGCCACGATGCGCTCGGCGTGGGCGGGGGCGATCCCGCAGGTCCGGGCGATGACGGGGCCCGGCGCGGTGTTGAGGTCGACGAGCCCGCCGTCGTCGTAGGTGCGCGGCAGGTCGGGGCGTCCGACGCGCAGGTCGCGGGCGAGCAGCGGGTCCTCGACGGCGAGCCGACGGGCCTCGTCGCGGCGGGTCCGGGCCGCCAGCGCCGCCGCGACGGCCGGATCCGGGGGCGGCCGGTCCCAGCTCGGGGGCTTCACTCGCGGCCCGAACACCTGGGGCCGGATGACGACGAGCGCCACGAGACCCCCGACGAAGGCCGTCCAGATGCCCGCGGTCGCGAGACCGCCGGCGAGACCGACGAAGCGCCCCTCGGGGTCGCGGCCGGCCGCGCCGAGGCAGACGACGGTGCTGACGACCACCACCAGCGCGACGCCCGCCGCCGCGACGTGACCCCGACGCCGGGTGCGGGCCGCCGCGTGCGCGAGCGGCACCGGCAGCAGCACGCCGAAGCTGAGCACGTGCACGAGGAACCACCAGCCGCCCCGGGTGAAGGCGTTCCCCGAGCGCTCGCGTGTCGGCGGCGCCATCAGCCGGGCAGCTGGTCGCGCAGGACGCGCTTGAGGAGCTTGCCCGACTGGTTGCGGGGCAGCTCGTCGACGAAGTGGATGTGCTTGGGCGTCTTGTAGCCCGCGAGCCGCCCGCGCGCGTGGGCGACGAGGTCGTCGGCGGAGACCTCCGACTTCGTCACCACGAACGCCGTCACGGCCTCGATCCACCGCTCGTCGGGGCTGCCGATGACGGCGACCTCGGCGACCGCCTCGTGGGTGTAGAGCGCGTCCTCCACCTCGCGGGACGCGACGAGCACCCCACCGGTGTTGATCACGTCCTTGATCCGGTCGACCACGGTGATGTAGCCCTGGGAGTCGATGCGCACGAGGTCGCCGGAGTGGAACCAGCCGTCGCGGAAGGCCTCGGCGGTCTCGTCGGGCTTGTCCCAGTAGCCCTCGCAGAGCTGTGGCGAGCGGTAGACGACCTCGCCGGTGCCGCCGGGCTCGACGTCGTGCCCGTCGTCGTCGATCACCCGCAGCTCGACGAAAAGGACCGGGCGCCCGCACGACTCCGGGCGCTCGTCGTGCTCCTCGGGCTGCAGCACGGTGGCCAGCGGACCGATCTCGGACTGGCCGAAGCAGTTGTAGACGCCGAGCGCGGGCAGTGCCTCGCGGAGCCTGGTCAGGATCGGCACCGGCATGATCGACGCGCCGTAGAACGCCTTGCGCAGGCTCGTCAGGTCACGGGTGCCGAAGTCGGGGTGGTTGACCAGCGGCACCCACACCGTCGGCGCCAGGAAGATCGCCCCGATCCCGTCGGCCTCGATGCGCCGGAGGATCTCCGGGACGTCCGGGGCCTCCATGAGGTGGTTCGTGGCACCGACCATCAGGTAGGGCATGAGGAAGAGCTGCATGCCCGCCGAGTGGTACAGCGGCATGGCGTGCAGCGGCCGGTCGTCCTGCGACATCGCCAGCGCGTGCACGCCCGAGACGTACTCGTGCACGAGGCCGCGGTGGGTCATCATCGCGCCCTTGGGCCGCGAGGTCGTGCCCGACGTGTAGAGCAGCTGCACGAGGTCGGTGTCGGCGACCGTCGCGAGGAGCTCGGGCACGTCGCCGCTACCGGCCCGCTCGAGCAGCGAGCCGGGCGCGTCGCGCAACGGGACGACCTGCCGGGGCTGGGTGGGCAGCGCGTCGACGGGGCCGGCCAGCGCCGGGTCGATGAGCAGCAGCTTGCTGCCCGACTGCTCGACGAGGTAGCCCAGCTCCTCGCCGGTCAGCGCGTAGTTGATCGGCACGTGCACCCCGCCGAGCCGCGCGCAGCCCAGGAACGCGAGCAGGTAGGCGTCGGAGTTCCTGCCGTAGGTGGCGACGCGGTCGCCCGCGCCGATCCCGAGCTCGCCGAGGAACCCGGCGGCCCGGGTCACGGCGTCGTCGAGCTCGCGGTAGGTCCAGGTGCGGTCGGCGAAGTGCAGGGCGACACGGTCGGGGGTGCGGCGCGCGCTGCGGGCCAGCACCCCGTCGACCGTGCTCGAGCGGGTGTCCACGGGTGTGTGCTCTCCTCGGCGTGGCCGATCGGGGGCCGACCGTCAGGCGTGGGCGTCGCCGACGGCGACCTCGCCGCCGGCGCTGACGTCGGCGTACACCCCGGCGCAGGCCCACTTCCCGCCGACCACCGGGTGCGCGATGTCGATGCGGTTGTTCTTGGCCACCGTGCGCAGCGTGTTGCGGTCCTCGGGGAGGTCCTGCTGCGCCATCGTCGTCATGACGCAGCGCATGGTCTGGAAGCTGAAGGAGAGCCGGACGTCGTCGCCGAGGGTCATCTCGCGGCCCGGCCAGTCGTTCTCGACGAACCCGGGCTCGGTGTCGCTGAGCACGATGTTGGGCCGGTAGCGGCGGGCGTCGAAGTCGCTGTCGGGCGCGAGCTCGCGCAGGCGCGCGAGCGTCGACTCGGTGATGACGTGCATGGCGCAGAGGTCGTAGAAGCGGCCGGGCGGGGCGAAGCCGGCGACGTCGAAGTGGCTGATCGCCTCGCCGGTGTCCTCCTGCCGCTTCGTGGTGGCCTCGATGATGTGCTCGGGCCCCAGCTCGGCGCGCTCGACGCCCTCGATGTCGACCCAGAGCTCCTCGAACGCCACGCCGTCCGGCGGGGTCGTGATGAGCTTGACCTCGCGACCGAGGACGTCGGTGAGCGCCTGGTCGATGTCGGGGTCGTCGCTGCGGCGCGTCGAGCCGTCCGGGAACGTGATCACGACGGGCGGGGCCGCCTCGCCGGGCACCGGCTCGCCGGTGTACGCGGCGGAGAACGCGAGCAGCGTCGCCCAGCGCTTGGGCACCTTGGCGCTGGCGACGATGCCGGTCTCGACGTCGAGCACGGCGTAGGCGCGGTCGCCGATCACGCCCCGCTCGTCGATCACGGCACGGCTGAGGGTCTCCCCGAGCATCGACTTGACGGGGTAGCGGTAGAGCGCGGCGATCGTCACACCGCAGGGCATACCACCCGGGCCGTGCCGACGGGAACCGGCCGCCCGGTCAGGACCCCGCGCCGCCGGGCTCCGGGTCCGCCCCGCGCTCCCGCTGCTCCCGCCGTTCGCGGTACTCCTGACGGGAGATCAGCAGCGAGATCGTGCCCGGGACGACCATGAGCGTCACCGCGACGAGCGTGGCCGCCCACGGCCCGGGCAGCACCACGACGAGGACGACGACCACCACGGCGACCTGCACGAGCAGGTTGACCGCCCGGTCGGACACGTGGTCCCGCCAGGCCGCCCGCGGGCGCAGCCGCAGGCTCAGCGCCGGGTCCTCGCCGGCGAGGCGCGCCTCGAGGTCGAGCAGGGCGCGTCTCTCGTGATCGGAGAGCGGGCGCGGCTCGTCGGACGGCTCCGGGAGGCCGGGCGTCGTCATCCTCGGGTCCTCTCGTCGACGGGAGGGCTCGGCGGGATCGGGCGGCGAACCCGACATTTCACCCACGAGTGTCGACGACGGAGCTGAACGGGTGCTGAGAGCGGGACGAGAACCCGGCGAGGACCGGTCGCGGCCCGTCAGTCGCCGGCCGGTCGGCCGCGGCGGTGGTGTGCGTGCCCCACCGCGGCGAGGGCGGCGACGAGGAGCACGCCGCCGGTCACGACCAGCGTGTACGAGGCGAGCCACACGTGCTTGGCGAGCTCGCAGTAGCCGTCGCCGAGGACCGCGACCACCACCACACCGAGCGCGGTGAGCCCGAGGAGCGCACCGGGACGGGCCGGACCCACGACGTCCCGACGTCCGAGCACGGCACCGAGGCGTCGCGACGGGAGCAGCGTGAGGGCGCCGGCCAGGAGGGCCAGCGCGACCACGGCAGGTGGCACCCACCGCCCCGGCAGCCCGTCGAGGTAGACGAACATCGGACCCATCGTCTGCGAGCCCTCGGGGAAGGACGGGCGGGGGATCGAGCCGCTGACCGTCCGGGCGCCGGCCGTCTCCGTGGCGAGGTAGGGGACCTGCGGCCGCAGCGTCGCCAGCAGCCCGCGGTGCACCATCCGCGCGAGCACGCGGGGGTGCTCGGCGACGAACCGCAGCGAGGCGGCCCGCAGCTCCTCGGGCCGGGCACCGACCGTCGCGTCCCAGTCCCGCACGCTGCGCCCGCCGTCGAGGTAGAAGTGCTGCCCGGCCTGCCCGAAGGCCTCGGGCCGCAGCCCGAGCGGTCCGGTCGCCGACGGGCCCGCCTCCGGGAGCACGGCGGTGAACGCGAGGTTGTGGGCGTTGACCTGGGCGTACGCCTCGTCCTGGGCACGCAGCGAGGACTGCACCGGGGCGGCGGCGAGGGCGAGCACGGCCATCGCGGCCACGACGCCGGGCACGCGCCGCCACCACCGCGTCGTGCCGACCGTGACCAGCAGGCAGGCCGCGACGGCGGCGAGGCCGACGGCGACGAAGCCTGGCTTGCCGGTCGCCGCGACGAGGCCGCCGAGGGCGACGAGGGCCAGCGCGGCCAGCCGGGCTCCACGGTGCGCCGGACGCGTGACCGCCAGCGCCAGCAGGCCCCAGGCCAGCCAGGCCGTCCCGAGCAGGCCGGCGGGCTCGCTGAACGAGGACACGAGGAACCGCGACCACCACGTCACCGCGAGCAGGGGGAGCAGCGGCGGTACGACGACGGCGAGCACGACCGGCACCGCGCGCGCTCCCCGCCGCCCCGCCGTGGCCGCGAGCGTCGCCACGCCCGCCCCGAGGGCGAACAGGGCGACGTAGACGCCGGCGAGCCACTCGAACGAGAAGCGTGTGGAGCCGTCCGGGGCCGGCGGGGAGGCGTCGAGGGCCGTCCCCACGGCCACGGTCGCCCGGAGGAGCAGGCCGGCGGACGTCGTCGGCGCCTCGCGGGAGCAGCCGGGGCCGCCCGTGCGGTACTCGGTGACGGCGACGCCGTGGCCCGGGGCGGCGCGGTCGTCGGTGTCGGGAACGAGCTCGGCGACGCAGTAGAGCCGGATCGCGTCGCCGTTGTCCGCCGCGCCGATCGCCTCGCCGCCGACGAGGCCGAGCCGGGCGACGAGCCCGACGCCGACGAGTCCGGCCACCAGGACCGCGAGCGACAGCCGCAGGAGCAGGGCGCGCCGCCGGTGCGGTGACGCGGGATCCGCGGCGCCCGGGGGATCGGTGGGCGTCCACGGCGGCAGCGTCGTCCCGGCCGTCATCGTCCCCCCGTCGCGGCGCGGGCCCCGCGGTCGCGGGGGCCCGTGTCCTGCGGAGAGCGTGCCAGACGGCCGGCGCTCAGCCCGTGGTGGCCAGCACGAACGGCAGCACGGCCGGCGCGCCGGCCCGGCGCAGCAGGGCCGCCGCCACGGTGATCGTCCAGCCCGAGTCGGCGACGTCGTCGACGAGCAGGACCGGCCCGCCGCTCGGGTCCAGGCCGGACGGGACCGACAGCCGGGACCACACCTCGGCGAGGCGCTGCGCGGAGTTCGGGGGCTCGGGCTCGGTGTCGTCCTCCGGGTCGTCGTAGATCGGCGGCGCGGTGTCGGTGAGCGCCCCGAGCAGCGGCAGGCGCCCGATGCTCGCGATGCGCTGGGCGAAGCTCTCGACGAGCACGGGGCGGCGCCGGCTGGGCAGCCGGACGACGCCGGCCGGGCGCTGCGCCCAGTCCCAGCCCTTGAGCACCTCGACCGCGGCGTCGACGGCGGCGTCGGGCACGAGGTCGTCGGCGCGCAGCAGCGGGCGCAGGCGCGGGCCCCACCCGACGTCGGTGAGCCGGCCGAGCGCGCGGCCCTCCTCGGCCGCCTCCTCGGGCCTGATCCTGCCCTTGAGCGGGACGTCGAGGGCGTCCATGCCGCTGGGCCACTGCTTGCGCGGCGCGAGCGGCACGCCCGGCCGGTCCAGCGTCGTCCGGGCCTGGACGCGCACGTCCTCGCCGATGGTCGGGTCGTACCGCTCGCCGGTGCAGTTGTCGCAGCGCCCGCACGGCGCCGCGCCCGGGTCGTCGAGCTGGCGGCGCAGGAACTCCATGCGGCAGCCGTCGGTGGCGATGTAGTCGAGCATCGCCTGCTGCTCGGCCCGGCGGGCCTTCGCGAGGCCGAGGTAGCGCCGCCCGTCGTACTCCCAGGGCTGCCCGGTGGCCTCCCAGCCGCCCTTGACCCGGCGGACGGCGCCGTCGGTGTCGAGCACCTTGAGCATCATCTCGAGCCGGCCGCGGGACAGCTCCACCCGCGGCTCGAGGGCCGCGGTGGACATGGGGCGCCCGGCGTCGCCGAGCACGGACAGCGCCACCCGGACCTGCGGCTCGGCGGGGAAGGCCAGCGAGGCGAAGTACGCCCAGATGTCGCGGTCCTCCGGGCCGGGCAGCAGCAGCACCTCGGCGCGCTCGACGCCGCGGCCCGCGCGCCCGATCTGCTGGTAGTAGGCCACGGGCGACTGCGGCGCCCCGAGGTGGACGACGAAGCCGAGGTCCGGCTTGTCGAAGCCCATGCCCAGCGCGCTCGTCGCCACCAGCGCCTTGACGCGGTTGGCCAGCAGGTCGTCCTCGGCGCGCTCGCGCTCGGCCGGGTCGGTCTTGCCGGTGTAGGCGGCGACGGCGTGGCCCCGCTCCCGCAGGAACGCCGCGAGCTCGTCGGCGGCCGACACCGTGAGCGTGTAGACGATGCCCGAGCCCGGCAGGTCGTCGAGGTGCTGGGCGAGCCAGGCGAAGCGGTCCGCGCCCTTGTCCAGCGGCAGCACGCCCAGGCGCAGCGACTCGCGGTCGAGCTCGCCCCGCAGCACCAGCGCCCCGGCGTTCGACGGCGAGACGCCCAGCTGGTCGGCCACGTCGCTGGTCACCCGGTCGTTGGCCGTGGCCGTGGTGGCGAGCACGGGGACGCCGTCGGGCAGCTCGGCGATCAGGGTGCGCAGGCGGCGGTAGTCGGGCCGGAAGTCGTGCCCCCAGTCGGAGATGCAGTGCGCCTCGTCGACCACGAGCAGGCCCGCGGTGCGGCTGAGCTCCGGGAGCACCTGGTCGCGGAACTCGGGGTTGTTCAGCCGCTCCGGGCTCACGAGCAGCACGTCGACCGCGCCCGCCTGCACCTGGGCGTAGACGTCCCGCCAGTCGTCGGTGTTGGCGGAGTTGACCGTCACCGCGTGGATCCCGGCCCGTCCGGCCGCGTCGATCTGGTTGCGCATCAGCGCGAGCAGCGGGCTCACGATGACCGTCGGCCCGCCGCCGCGGGCGCGGACGAGCGCGGTGGCCACGAAGTACACCGCGCTCTTGCCCCACCCGGTGCGCTGCACCACCAGCGCCCGGCGCCCCTCCGCGACCAGCGCGTGGATCGCCGCCCACTGGTCCTCGCGCAGCGCGGCGTCGGGGCCGGCCAGACGCTGCAGCGTGGCCTCGGCGTCGGCCCGCAGGCCGGTGTCGGTGGGTGCCGTCATGCTCACCATGGTGGCCGACGGGTCCGACAGCGCGGGGGCGGTCCCGGTGGCCCGCCGTCGGTCACCCGCCGGCGCGGACGCCCCGCTCGCGCGCGGGGCGAGCGGCGGTGCCCACCGGGATCGCCTCGGTGGGGCTCGCGGCGAGGCGCGCGGCGTCCTGCTCGGCGGCGAACAGGGCGTCCCCGTCCTCGGCGTCGCCGGCGCCGGCGCCCGTGTAGCGGACGTCCAGGCCGCCGTCGCGGCGCTGCAGGGCCAGCGCGCTGGTGGCCGCCCCGAGCAGCAGGAGCGCGCCGAGGTTCTCGCCCAGTTCCTCGAGGTGGTAGGCGAGCACCTCCGCGACCCGTCCGCCGGTGCCCTGGGCCAGGACCACGCCCTGGACGCCCTCGAGGCCGAGGGCGAACAGGAACAGCACGCCGAGCCCGATGATGAGGAGCCAGCGGGGCCGTCCGCGCAGGCGCAGCGCGAGCAGGCCGACCGCGACCGCGATGAGCAGGGCGACCGCGCTGCCGGGGACGACCCAGTAGAACGAGAAGCTCCCGCCGGGGTCGCCCGCGGCGGCGGCGCCCTCGGGGCGCACGAGGTCGCCCACCCGCTCGTGGATCGAGGTCATGTCGTCGAGCGACATCCCCGCGAGGATCGCGGCGGTGACGAGCCACCCGGCCGCCCCGCGCGTCCCGGCCGTCCGGCCGACCAGCCCCGCGACGAGGTGCGCCGCGGCGGCGGTCACGAGGAGGCCGACGCTCCACCAGGTCGGCACGTTCCCCTCGCCGTCGACGTCGAGGTAGCCGACCCACTGCGCGAGCTTCGGGCCCGGTGCCGGCAGCGCGAGGGTCAGCAGCAGGCTGAGCCCGGCCAGGCCCAGCGTGACGACGACGAGCAGGACCCAGGTGCGGCGGCGGCGCGGGACGGCCGGGAGGTCGCGGGGGGCCGTGGCCGGGAGGTCGGAGGTCAGGCGGACCTCGGTGCCGCGACGCGCCGCGTGCAGCGCCGACACCACGACGACGAGGAGCCCCGCGGCCCCGAGCCCCTGCACGCCCTCCGCCGCCGCGGCGAGGACCCGCCCGCCCTCGCCGAGCGCGCGGGCCACGAGCTCGCCGCCGAGGGCGCCGACACCGAACGTCACCAGCGCTCCCGCCAGCCGGCGTCCGTCGCGCAGCCGCCGCGCGAGCAGGGCGTAGGGCGTGGCGAGCAGGAGCCCGGCGACGACGGCGGGGAGCAGCCAGTCGGTGGTCAGGGGGTTCGTGCCCACGGCCTGGCGGGCGAGGCCGTCGATGCGGGTGTGCAGGCCGGTCGCGACGCACAGCGACGCCACCGCCGTCGCCCCGGCGGCCGCGGTCCAGCACCCGGTGCCCCACCGGCCGCGGCCCGCGGCGACCAGCGCGTTCGCCAGGCACGCGAGGGTGGTCGCGAGCAGCACCGTCGCGCCGAGCCAGGTGGGGAGGTTGTAGGGCTCGAGCACGTCGACGTAGGCCCAGAGCGCCGGGGGCGCGGGGCGGACGAGGGCGACGACGACCGACAGCAGCGTCAGTGTCGTGATCGCGGTGACGAGCACCACCAGGAGCCGCTTCACGTTCACCCCACGTTCAACGACACGACGGAACAGCGGTTGCTGCGTCGCCAGGATGTCATCCGGTGTTCGCCCGGCACGGGCGACCTCGCCGTCCCGCGTCGACCACATCGCCGAGACAGCACGGGGCGCGCGAGGCAGGATGCGGCCCGTGAGCACCGAGCCGGTCGGCGAGAAGGCCCAGAAGGCCCTGTTCGACTCCGTCGACGACGTCGTCACCCGGCTCGCCGACGTCGGCTACCTCGCATCCACCGCCGTCGCGACCACCGTCTTCCTCGCCGACCGCCTCGGCAAGCCGCTGCTGGTCGAGGGCCCGGCCGGGGTCGGGAAGACGGAGCTGGCGCGCGCGGTCGCCGACGCGACGGGCGCGGGGCTGGTGCGGCTGCAGTGCTACGAGGGCATCGACGAGGCCCGCGCGCTCTACGAGTGGAACCACGCCAAGCAGCTCCTGCGGATCACCGCCAGCCAGGGCGAGTCGTGGGACGACACGCGCGACGACGTGTTCTCCGAGGAGTTCCTGCTGCCCCGCCCGCTGCTCACCGCGATCCGCCGCGAGGAGCCGACGGTGCTGCTGGTCGACGAGACCGACAAGGCCGACGTCGAGGTCGAGGGCCTGCTGCTGGAGGTGCTCGGCGACTTCCAGGTCACGGTGCCGGAGTGGGGCACGATCACCGCGAACCAGCGCCCGTTCACGCTGCTGACCTCGAACGCCACCCGCGAGCTCTCCGAGGCGCTCAAGCGCCGCTGCCTCTTCCTGCACCTCGACTTCCCCGACCCGGAGCTCGAGCGCCGCATCGTGCTCGCCCGCGTGCCGCAGCTGCCCGAGGCGCTCGCCGAGGAGCTCGTGCGCATCGTGGGCGTGCTGCGCGGCATCGCGCTGCGCAAGGCGCCGTCGGTGTCGGAGACGATCGACTGGGGCCGCACGCTGCTCGCCCTCGGCCTCGACACCCTGGACGACGAGACGGTGCGGGCCACCCTCGGCGTCGTCCTCAAGCACCAGGCCGACGCGCAGCGGGCGGTCGCCGAGCTGCGGTTGAACTAGTGAGCGCGCCCTCCGTCACCGGCGGCCTGCCGGCCCACCTCGTCGACTTCGTCGGTGCGCTGCGGCGGGCCGGGATCGCGGTGGGCCCGGGGGAGTCGGTGGACGCGGCGGCGGTGATCGCCGAGCTCGACCTCCTGCGCCGCGAGCAGCTGCGCGAGGGTCTGGCGGCGGCGATGCTGCGCCGTTCGGGGCAGCGGGCGGTGTTCGACGCGCTGTTCGACCTGTGGTTCCCGCTGGGGCAGGGCGCCGCGCTGGGCGAGGTCGCGCTGCCCTACGCCGACGACGGGACGGTGGACGTCGAGGCCCTGCGCGACCTGCTCGCCGGCCTGCTGCGCGACGGCGACACGGCCGCGATGGCCGAGCTGGCGCGGGCGATCGTCGACGGCCTGGGCGCGGTGGGCCGGGGTCAGGGGCAGGGCGGTCAGGGTCAGGGACAGGGCGGGGGCGGGGGTGACCGCGGCGAGGGTGGCGGCGGGCGGCCGTCCACGTGGTCGGCCTACCAGGCCCTCAACGCCGTACGGCCCGAGACGCTGCTGGCCCGCGTGCTCGCCGACCTGCGCGGGGGTCCGGACGCGGCGTGGGACAGCCCCTTCGCCGAGGAGGTCTCGCGCCGCGAGGTGCGGGAGCGGATCGCGGCGTTCCGGCGGATGGTCACCGACGAGACGCGTCGGCGGGGTGCGGAGATCCGCGGGCGGGAGGCGGCGGCGCGCACCGGGGTGCCCAAGCAGGGCGACCGCGTCGACTTCCTGACGGCCAACTCCGAGCAGCTCGCCGACCTGCGCCGCCGCGTCGCCCCGCTCGCGCGCCACCTCGCGTCACGGCTCGCCGCGCGTCGCCGCCGGGCGCGCCGCGGCCCGATCGACCTGCGCCGCACGCTGCGCCGCTCGATGTCCACCGGCGGGGTGCCGATGCGCCCGGCGTTCCGCCGCCCGCGTCCCGGGCGCCCCGAGCTGGTGCTCTTCTGCGACGTCTCGGGGTCGGTGGCGGGGTTCAGCCACTTCACGATGATGCTGGTCCAGGCCCTGCGCGAGCAGTTCTCCCGCATCCGGATCTTCTGCTTCGTCGACGGCTGCGTCGAGGTCACCGACCTCTTCGGCCCGAACGCCGACCTCGGCGGCGTGATGGCCGAGATCACCGCGCGCCCCGGGCTCATCGCGTTCGACGGCCACAGCGACTACGGCTCGGCGCTCGGGCGGTTCCGCGAGGGCTGGCCGGACGTCGTCGGCCCGCGGACCTCGCTGCTCCTGCTCGGCGACGCCCGCACCAACTACCGCGACCCGAACCTCACCGTGCTCGCCGACCTCGCCGAGCGGGCGCGGCACGTGCACTGGCTCAACCCCGAGCCGCAGGCGCAGTGGGGCACCGGCGACTCGGCGGCCCGTCGCTACGGCGAGGTCGTGCCCATGCACGAGTGCCGCACGGCCGCCCAGCTGGCGGGCGTGGTGTCGGGACTGCTGCCGGTGTGAGCGCACCTAGGCTGAACGGATGAGCGGCCGCCGGATCGGGGTCATGGGCGGCACCTTCGACCCCATTCACCACGGTCACCTCGTGGCGGCCAGCGAGGCCCAGGTCCGCTTCGCGCTCGACGAGGTCGTCTTCGTGCCCACCGGCCAGCCCTACCGCAAGGCGGGCTACGAGGTCAGCGCGGCCGAGGACCGCTACCTCATGACCGTCGTCGCCACGGCGTCGAACCCGCGGTTCACGGTCAGCCGCGTCGACGTCGACCGCGACGGGCCCACCTACACCGTGGACACCCTGCAGGACCTGGCGGCGATCTTCCCCGACGACGAGCTCTTCTTCATCACCGGCGCGGACGCCCTCGAGCAGATCCTGTCGTGGCACCGCGCCGACGAGATGTTCCGGCTCGCGCACTTCGTGGGCGTCACCCGGCCCGGCTTCGACCTCGACGGCGACCACCTGCCCCGCGGCGCGGTGAGCCTGCTCGAGGTGCCGGCGATGGCGATCTCGTCGACGGCCTGCCGCGAGCGCGTCGCGGCGGGGGAGCCGGTCTGGTACCTCGTGCCCGACGGCGTCGTGCAGTACATCGCCAAGCGCGGGCTCTACCGGCCGCACGGGCAGGGCCGGGTGCTCGGCCCGACCGAGCACGTCGCCTCCGAGTAGCCGTCCGGCTCCGCGGGACACGATCGGGTGACGACTTCGCGGTTCCACTAACACGTCCCGTGATCGACCCGAGATCCGCGGTGGATGCCGTGCCCGTCGGAGGGCCCGGCCGCTCGGGGGGAGAGTGATCTCGGTGCTGACGCCGCGTCCCGTCGACACCCACACAGGCTGATGGGGCGCCACTCCGCCCCCGACGGCGCGCAGGACCGCGACGTCCCGGTGACCCCGCAGCGCATCCGCGTGGTCCTCGTCCCGCGGCCCCGCGCCGCCCCGCCCGTCGAGACCGGGGGCCCGCCGGAGCACCCGCCGGTCCCCGCCGTGCCCGCCTGGATCGCCCTCGACGAGCAGGAGCGGGTCCGCCGCGCGTGGGCCGACGCCCCGGGCGGGTTCGTCCGCACCGGGAGCCGGGGCCCGCGGACGCCGCCGGCGGGCGCGGTCCCGGTGCAGCCGGTCGTCGAGCGCCCGGCACCCCCGGACGGCGGCTGGGGACCCTGGCCCCCGGAGGCGCTGCGCGACCACCACCATCCGGCGCTCGTGCCCGCCGTCGTCCCGGCGCCGGCGGCGAGCCGGCGTCGACGCCCCGCGGTGGCGCTCGTGTCCGCCGTCGTCGCCGCTCTCGTCGTGCTGCTCGTCGGGCTCGGCGTGGTGCTCGCCCGGCCCGACCTGGCCGGCCCGCTCCTGCCCACGACGGGCGAGGTCGCGTCCGTGACCGAGGCGCGGTAGCCGGCGGGGTCAGCTCTGGCGGTGGACGGCGGTCGGGGCGATGCGGACGATGAGGCGCGTCTGCCCGGGGCGGTGCCACGGGTAGGGCCGGCCGAGGTAGCGCCGGGCGAGGGACTCGAGGTGCTCGACCGCGCCCACCGGGCTGACGTCCACGACCCGTCCGCGCACCGTGACGACGTGCCCGGCGCGGCGGGCGTCGGCGATCGCGACCGACACCCGCGGGTCGCGGCGCACGTTGTGGACCGTCTGCACGCCCTCGACGGCGTTGAGCACCACGTGCACGCCGTCGGTGTCCACCCACGTCTCGGAGGTCTCGGGCGTGCCGTCAGGCGTGACCGTCGCGAGGAAGCACGGGTTCGGGGCGCGCAGGAGGGCGACGACGTCCTCCGGGAGGCGCTCCTCCTGCTGTGGGGCGAGGGTCATCGCCGGTCGTGGTCCTCCGTGTCGGCTCGCGGGCGCCGACCACGGTAGGGACCGGCGGCCCGCGGGCGTGCGCGGGGGTTCGTCAGCCGCCGAAGGCGAGCACCGACGCGGTGAACGCGTGCAGGTGGTTCCGCGCCGCGACGGGCCCGATCTCGCCGGCGGCGAAGAACCCCGCGACCCCCTCGGGGGCGAGGCCCCGCCGGACGGCGGCGACGTCGTGGTCGGCGTCGGGGAACATGGCCCGCCCGCGCCCGTTGCACGAGAACAGCAGCGCACCGGCCGTGCTGCCCTCGCCGCGGAAGCGGGTCATGAGCCAGTCGAGGTCGGCGTCGGCGCTCGCGGCGTCGCGGACCTGGAAGCGCACCGTGCGGCCCACCTCGACGACGTCGCCGACGGTCACCGTGCCCTGCTCCGGGTCGGCGCCCACGACGCCGCGGATGAGGAAGTCGCCCTGCCGGTGGTCGTCGGCGTACTCGTCCATCGCCACGCCGAGGTGCAGGCCCTGGGCCACCATCTGCTGCTCGTGCTCGTCGAGCTCGCCGACGATCTGCTCCAGCTTGCGGTAGGCCGGCTGGCCCGCGAGCCCCTGCAGGTGCGGGCCCTCGGCGGCCGTCACCGTCATCGTCGGCCCCACCGGCCGGCACCCCTGGCTGACCAGTGTGCGGACCCGGACGTCGCCGCCGATCGTCACGCCGACCACGCCGCGCTCGTGCACGGCGCCGTCGAGGAACAGCCGCGTCGCGCCCGCGCCGCCGGGGCCCGAGGCGAGCCCGCCGACCAGCGGCAGCCCGCGCAGCGCCTGCCCGGACTGCTCGACGAAGCCCTGGATCGGGAAGGTGTAGGGGTCGGCGAGCACGATCGCGACCTCGTCGGCGTCGGTGCGGACGGGCATGCCCCCGACGGTGATGCCGGTCTCGGTGCGGGTGGCGTGCAGGCGGAACGGGGTCAGCGACGCGTCGGGCAGCGCGGCCGCCCACACCGCGACCGCCGGCCGCGCCTCGACGCCCCGCCCGTCGCCGATGACACCGCCGGCGCTGCAGCCGACGGCCACCCGCGCGCCCGCGACCTGCATCGCCCGCTCGCCCGCGCGGCCGACCTCCTCGGGGTCGGGGTGGCAGACGAAGACCGCGAGCAGGTCGGGACGCCGCCCGCCGAGCGGCGCCGTGGCCTGCGCGACCGCGTTCTCGGCGGCCGCCACCAGATCGGCGCCCTGGGCCAGTCCGTCCCCGAAGTCCGCCATCGGACCAGTATGCGACGGGTGACGGGGACGGCGCGCCCGCGTGACTCCGGTGACCCGTCGGGTGCGTCGAGTAGGATCGGACCGCCCGTTCCGCCGTCCCCGAAGGGTTTCGTGGCCGTCACCGACCGCGCGCGCCGTCTGGCCGAGACCGCCGCGCTCGCCGCCGCCGACAAGCTGGCCCAGGACGTCGTCGCCATCGACGTGTCCGAGCGCCTCCCGCTCACCGACGCCTTCGTCATCGCGTCGGCCCCCAACGAGCGCCAGGTGCAGGCGATCGTCGACAGCGTCGAGGAGAAGCTGCGCGACCTCGAGGCCAAGCCGGTGCGCCGCGAGGGCACCCAGGAGGCCCGGTGGGTGCTCCTGGACTTCGCCGACATCGTCGTCCACGTGATGCACAGCGAGGAGCGGGAGTTCTACGGCCTCGAGCGGCTGTGGAAGGACTGCCCCGCCGTGCCGCTGCCCGCCGAGGTCCACGGGCCCCCCGCCGACCGGTCCGCCGCCGGCGAGTGAGCCTCCACCGGATCGTCCTCGCCCGCCACGGCCGGACGACGTGGAACGCCGAGAGTCGCATGCAGGGCCGGCTCGACCCGGACCTCGACGACCTCGGACGCGCCCAGGCCCTCGCCGCCGCGCCCGTCCTCGCGACCTACGAGCCGACGCTGCTCGTCGCGTCCGACCAGGTGCGCGCCTGGCGCACGGCCGAGGCCGTCGCCAAGGAGGCCGAGCTGGTGCCGCGCCCCGAGCCGCGGCTGCGCGAGACGGCCCTCGGCGAGTGGGAGGGCCTGACCGGCCCGGAGGTCGAGGCCGGCTGGCCGGGCGGTCTCGAGGCGTGGCGCACCGATCCCGCGTGGGCGCCGCCCGGCGGCGAGTCCCGGGTCGACGTCGCCCGCCGCGCGGTGCCCGTCCTCGACGAGCTGGCCGACGAGCTGGCCGGGGCCGACGAGCACCAGACGGCGATGGTCGTCGCCCACGGCGGCACGATCGGCGCGCTGACCGCGTCGACGCTCGGCTGGCCGCTCGACGCCTGGCACTCCCTGCAGCCGCTGCACAACTGCGCCTGGGCGGTCCTCGAGCACCGCATCGACCGCTGGCGCCTGCGGGCGTGGGGCCTGGGGGCGTGAGCTCCGGCCCGGTCCTGGTGGTCATCGCCGACTCGCTGTCGTTCCACGGCCCGGACCGCGCTGAGCCCGCCGACGAGCCCCGCCTGTGGCCCCACGTGGCCGCCGCGTCGCTGGGCGGCCGGGCCGAGCTGCACGCGGGCCTGGGGTGGACCGCGCGCCACGCGTGGCGTGCGATGGTCGGTGACCCGCGCCTCTGGGCGTCGCTGCGTCACGCGGACGCGGTGGTCCTCGGCGTGGGGGGCATGGACACGCTGCCCTCGCCGGTGCCGACGGCGCTGCGCGAGCTGATCCCGGCGATCCGCGCGCCGCGCGTGCGCCGGGCGGCGCGCGAGGCGCACGCCTGGGTCACGCCGCGGGCCGCCCGGGTGCTGGGCGCCGCGGGGCCCGTGGCCCTGGCGCCGGGGGAGACGGTGCGGCACCTGGAGCGCCTGCGCCTGGCCGTGACGACGCTGGTCCCGGGCCTGCCGGTGGTCGGGATGCTGCCGGCGGTGCACCGGTCGCCGTTCTACGGCGGGGTGCACGCCGGGCGGGAGCGGCACGTGGCGGCGCTGCGGGCCTGGGCGTCCTCGACCGGCGTGCGGCTGGTGGACCCCGCGCCCCTGGTCGCCGACCACGTCCTCGGCGGCCACGGCAATCCCGACGGCATCCACTGGGGCTGGTCCGCGCACGCCGCGGTCGGCGAGGCGGTGGGGGCCGAGGTGCGCCGGGCCCTGGGCTGAGTGCCGCCGGGAGACCACGCCGGGCGGGCTCTCGTCCTGGGCCTCCTGGCGGCGTGTCGTCCCCGCCGGTGCGGTCCGGTGTCCCCAGCGCCGGCGGCTGTCCCCAGGGCGGCGGTCGGTGCTGTCCCTGCCGGTCCGGGGCTTCCTAGCGTCCCGCACATGGCCCGCTCCGCCCCGCCCGACGCCGACGGCACCCGCGCACGCCTGCGGGCGCTCGGCGGTCGGGGTGACGACCGGGGCGGGCGGGAGGACGTCGAGGTGGGGGAGCCGGCGGGGCCTGCTGAACGGGTCGGCTGGCCGGGCGCGGCGCCGGGTACGCCGGCCGCGCGGCTACGGCTGCCGCGCGTGGCGGTGGTGCCGGGTGGCGGTGATCGTCCGTCGCGTCCCGGGGCATGGCGGGAGGAACCGGACCCGGACCGTGCCCACCCCTCGGCGTCGGACGCTGCGCCCGAGGGCTCGCGGTCCGCCGCACCGCCGGCCGACCCCTGGTGGGACGACGACGAGGACGACCCGCCGGCCTCCCGCGGCAGCGCCTGGGACCCGCCCGCGCGGGGCGAGCGCGCCCGGCGATGGGCGGAGCGGTGGCTGCCGGCGTCGTGGGTGGGCGCGCGGTGGGACCCGGGTCGTACCGGGGCCCTGGCGCTCGCGACCGTCGCCGCCGTCGCGGCCGTGGTGGCGGCGGTGGGCGTGTGGTCCGACCGCCCGGTGCCCGAGCCCGTCCCCGCGCTGCCCGTGGTCGCCGGCGCGCCACCCGCCCCGTCCCTGCCCCCGTCCCTGGTCCCGGGGTCCGGCGCCCCGCCGCCGGCGGCCGAGGGCCCGATCGTGGTGTCGGTGTCCGGGAAGGTGGAACGGCCCGGGCTCGTGCGGATCCCGCCGGGCAGCCGCGTCGGCGACGCGATCGACGCGGCCGGCGGCGCGACGCCCGAGGCGGACCTGACCGGGCTCAACCTGGCCGCGCGGATCAACGACGGCGAGCAGGTGGTGGTGGGCGTGCCCACCCCGGTGACCCCGCCCGCGGCCGGAGCCGGGAGCGCGGGTGCCGGGGCGGCGGCCGCGCCGGCCGGGGGAGCGCCCGGTGGCGCCCCGGGCGGGCGGCTCGACCTCAACACCGCCACCCTCGAACAGCTCGACCAGCTCCCCGGCGTCGGACCGGTCACCGCCCAGCGCATCCTCGAGTGGCGCACCCAGAACGGGCGGTTCGGCGCGATCGAGCAGCTCCAGGAGGTCAGCGGGATCGGCGACGCCCGCTTCGCCAACCTCCGCGACCTGGTCACGGTGTGAACGCCGAGCCCCCGGCGCGCCGGCGGACCACACGGCCGCCCGCGCGCGCGATGCCGCTCGCCGAGGCGCCCGAGCTCCCGGCCCCGCCCGACCTGCGGCTGGTGCCCGCGGCGCTGGCGTCGTGGGGCGTCGCGATCGCCGCGCTCGCCGTCGGCTGGGGCGTCGCCCTCGTGCTGGTGGCCCTGGCCGTGGTGGCCGTGGTCGTCGCCGCGCGCCGGTCCCGCGCGGACGGTCCGCACGCCGTGGTGGTGGCCGCGGGCGGCGTGCGCGCCGTCGTCGTGGCGACCGGCGGGTGCGCGGCGGCCGTGGGGCTCGTGGCGGGCCTGGGTGCCTTCGCGGTCGCCGACCACCCGCTGCGCCCGGCCACCGGCAACGGCGTGTCCGCGCGCCTCGACCTCGTCGTCACCACCGACCCGCGCCCGGTCCGCTCGACGGTGCCCGGGCCCGGGCGGGTGGTGCTGCGCGGGGAGCTGGTCGGCGGCCAGATCGGCGCCGGGCCGGGGTGGCGTGCCGGCGGCCGCGTCGTGCTGATCGCGCCCGCCGACGAGTGGGGCGGCCTGCTCCCCGGGCAGCTCGTCGGTGCGCGGGGCCGCCTCGCGCCGCCCGACCGCGCCGACCTCACCGTCGCGGTGCTGCAGGTGCGCGGGCCCCCGCGCGA
Organism: Actinomycetospora sp. ABD4_176; assembly: GCF_056311855.1. Taxonomy (NCBI): domain Bacteria; kingdom Bacillati; phylum Actinomycetota; class Actinomycetes; order Pseudonocardiales; family Pseudonocardiaceae; genus Actinomycetospora; species Actinomycetospora sp. ABD4_176. The sequence goes on from NZ_CM149974.1 coordinate 138,734, forward strand.
CGTCGGCGCCGTGCCCGCGCTGCAGCGGGCGGCCGGCGACCTGCGCGGCGGCCTGCGCGACGCCGCCCGCGCGGTGCTGGCCGAGGACCCGGCGGGCCTGCTGCCCGGACTCGTCGTCGGCGACACCTCGGGCGTCTCGCCCGGCCTCGACGCCGACTTCCGGACCGCCGGCCTGACCCACCTGACGGCCGTCTCCGGCACGAACGTGGCGATCATCTGCGGCGCGGTGCTGCTGCTCGCCCGCCTCGGGCGGCTCGGCCCGCGGACGGCCGCCGTGCTCGCGGGGCTGGCGCTGGTCGGGTTCGTGGTGCTCGCGCGGCCGTCCCCGAGCGTGCTGCGGGCGGCCGTGATGGGCGGGATCACGGTGCTCGCGCTGGCGGTCGGGCGGCGGCGCTCGGTGGTGCCGGCGCTGTGTGCGGCGATCGTGGTGCTGCTCCTCGTCGACCCGGGGCTCGCGACCGACCCGGGGTTCGCGCTGTCGGTCCTGGCCACCGGGGCGCTGGTGCTGCTCGCGCCGGGGTTCGTCGCGCGGATGCGGGCGCGCCGGGTGCCGCCGGGCGTGGCCGAGGCGCTCGCGGTGCCCGTGGCCGCGCACGTCGTCACCGCGCCGGTGATCGCCGGCCTGTCGGGCGAGGTCAGCCTCGTCGCGGTCGTGGCGAACCTGCTCGCGGCGCCGGCCGTCGCGCCGGTGACCGTCCTCGGGGTGGCGGCCGCGGCGCTCGCCCCGGTGTGGACGGGCGGCGCGCACGCCCTGGTGTGGGTGGCGGGGCCCGGGGTGACGTGGCTGGTGTGGGTGGCGCGCCGCTGCGCGGCGGTCCCGGGCGCGACGCTCGCGTGGCCGGGCGGGGTGACCGGGGGACTGGCGCTCGCCGCGGCAGTCGTCCTGGTCGCCGCGGCCCTGCGGTGGCGGCGCCTGCGCGCGGTGGTGGCCGCGGTGCTGGTCGGCGCGCTGCTGGTCCTCGTCCCGACGCGCGTGGCGCCGCCGGGCTGGCCGCCGGCGCGCTGGTCGCTGGTGGCCTGCGACGTCGGGCAGGGCGACGCGCTGGTGCTCGCGACGGGCGAGCCGGGGCGGGCGGTCCTCGTCGACGCCGGCCCGGACGCCGGCGCGGTCGACGGGTGCCTGGCGCGGCTGGGCGTGCGCTCGCTGGCGCTCGTGGTGCTCACGCACCTGCACGCCGACCACGTCGGCGGCCTCGCCGGCGCCCTCGCGGGGCGGGCGGTCGGCGGGATCGCGCTGGGTCCCGCTCGCGCGCCCGCGGACACGCTCGCGCAGGTGGTGCGCCGGGCCGGCGCGGCGCGCGTCCCGGTGGTCGGCGTGGGGCGGGGCACGGTGATGCGCTGGCCGGAGCTGGTGCTCGAGGTGCTCGGCCCCGTGCGCTCGTCGGCCTACGTCGACGGCGAGGACGGGTCGGCGGTCAACGACACCTCGGTGGTGCTGCGCGCGCACACGCCGGTCGGGCGGGTGCTGCTGCCCGGCGACGCCGAGCTGTCGTCCCAGTCGTCGTTGCTGGGCTCGGGGTCGGACCTGCAGGCCGAGATCCTCAAGGTGCCCCACCACGGCTCGCGGTCGTCGCTGCCGACCTTCCTGACCGCACCGCGTGCCTCGTTGGCGCTGGTCAGCGTGGGCCGCGGCAACACCTACGGCCACCCGAACCCGGGCGTCGTGGGCCTGCTCGCCCGCAGCGGGGCGCTCGTGCGGCGCACCGACGAGTCGGGCGACCTCGCGGTCGTCAGCATGCCCGGCCCGCAGGCGCCGCCCGCCGTCGTCGCCCGCGGGGACCCGCGTCCCGACCCGAAGCGGCGGTGAGGCGGTGGTGGCGGCCCGGACCCGTGTCCCGAGGACACGGGTCCGTCACCGACCTACAGCCCCAGCGCCTCGCGCACCGCCGCCGAGGTGGCCGGGATCGTCGCCTTCGGGCCCACCTGGTGCTCGATCGCGTCCAGGGTCTTCAGGCCGTCGCCGGTGATCAGCAGGACCGTGTCGGCGTCCGGGTCGAGGTCGCCGGACTCCACCATCTTCCTGGCGTTGGCCACGGTGACGCCGCCGGCGGTCTCGGCGAACACGCCCTCGGTGCGGGCGAGCAGCCGGATGCCGTCGCGCACCTCCTCGTCGGTGACGTCGGTGATCGAGCCGCCGCAGCGGCGCACGGCGTCGAGGACGTAGGGGCCGTCGGCGGGGTTCCCGATCGCCAGCGAGCGGGCGATCGTGTCCGGCTTCTGCGGGCGGACGACGTCGGTGCCCTCGCGGAAGGCGGTCGACACCGGCGAGCACCCGGCGGCCTGGGCGCCGAACACCTTGTAGTCGGCGTCGTCGACCAGCCCGAGCGAGATCAGCTCGCCGTAGGCCTTGTCGACCTTGGTCAGCTGCGAGCCCGACGCGATCGGGACGACGGTCTGGGCCGGCACGCGCCAGCCGAGCTGCTCGGCGACCTCGTACCCGAGCGTCTTCGACCCCTCGGCGTAGTAGGGCCGGACGTTGACGTTGACGAACGCCCAGTCCTCCTGCTCGAACGCGAGCTCGGTGGCCAGGCGGTTGACGTCGTCGTACGTGCCCTCGCACGCCAGCAGGTTGGTGTCGTACACCGCGGTCATGAGGATCTTCGCGCGCTCGAGGGAGGCGGGGACCAGCACGACCGAGTCCCAGCCGGCGCGGGCGGCCGCGGCGGCGGTGGCGTTCGCGAGGTTGCCCGTCGACGGGCAGGCGAGCGTGGTGAAGCCGAGCTCGCGGGCGGCGGCGAGGGCGACGCCGACGACGCGGTCCTTGAAGGAGTGCGTCGGGTTGCCGGTGTCGTCCTTGACCCACAGGTTCCTGATCCCGAGCGCGGCGCCGAGGCGGTCGGCGCGCAGCAGCCGGGTGTAGCCGGGGTCGGTGTTGGGGATCGCCTCGACGGTGCTCGGCACCGGCAGCAGCGCCTTGTAGCGCCAGATGCTGCGGGGGCCGCGCTCGATGTCCTCGCGGGTGAGGCGGCCGAAGTCATAGGCGATCTCGAGGGGCCCGAAGCACTGCGGACAGGCGAACTCGGCGGCCAGGTCCATGCGGTGGCCGCAGGCCCGGCAGGAGAGGGCGGCGGCGGGGCCCAGGTCGTAACCCGTGCTGGTCGTGGGCTGGGCAGTCAGCGTCATGGCAGGAAGTCCTCCTCATCTTCCCCGCGGACGGGTCGGAATTGGCACCGTGATCGCCGCAGAACGCTGGCGCCGGTTGCCGGGGTGTCGTCGGGCCGGTCCCTCTACCCCTCTGGATGAGCCGTATGCGGTTGTGTGGCGTCCCTCCCGGGACATCCGGCGGAGAAGACTACGGGACGCCGACCGGGCCGACCACAGCGCGACCCGCGCCGAGACGCTCCTCACCACCGCGTCGTCCCGACGACCGACCGTCGCCGCGCCGGGGCCGTCGGGGGTCCGTGGAACGATGAGACGCGTGAGCCCGTCGAGCACCTCCGACGCCCCGGGTCCGCTGCACCTGGTGGTCGGCGACGAGGGGCTGCTGGTCGAGCGCGCGGTGGCACGGGCGATCGCCGCCGCGCGGGACGCCGACCCGGCCGTGGAGGTCACCCGCCTCCCCGCCGGCGAGCTCACGGCGGGCGGGCTGGGCGAGCTGGTCAGCCCGTCGCTGTTCGCCGAGTCGCGGGTCGTCGTGGTGGAGAACGGCCACGACGCGGGCGCCGAGGTGACGACGCTGCTGCTCGACTACGCCAGGGCGCCGAGCGACGGCGTCACGCTCGTCGTCGTCCACCGCGGTCCGCCCAAGAGCGCCGGGCGCCGTCCCGCCAAGGGCGCCGCGAAGGGCGGCAAGGGCGGCGGCAAGGGCGGGGGCAAGGGGGACGCGCTGCTCGAGGGGCTGCGCGGTGCCGGCGCGACCGAGGCGTCCGCGGCGTCCCTGTCGGACGACCAGCGGGCCGACTTCGTGCGCACCGAGGTCCGCCAGGCCGGCGGCAAGATCACCGGCGAGGCGCTCGGGCTGCTCATGGACGCCGTGGGCTCGGACCTGCGCGAGCTCGCCGCCGCCGCGTCCCAGCTCGCGTCCGACTCGGGCGGGCACATCGACGCCGACGCGGTGCGCGCCTTCCACCGGGGTCGCGCCGAGGTCACGGGTTTCGCGGTGGCCGACCGGGCGATGACCGGCGACCGCACCGGCGCGCTGGAGGCCCTGCGCTGGGCGCTCGACACGGGCGTGCCGCACGTCGTCGTCGCCGACGCCCTGGCCGACGGTGTGCGCACCGCCGCGCGGGTCGGCGCCGTCGGTCGCGGCGACCCGTACAGCCTCGCGTCGTCGCTGAAGATGCCGCCCTGGAAGGTCCGCCGGGGCCAGCAGAACGGGCGCGGCTGGTCGGCGGAGGGGCTCGCGCAGGCCATGGGCGTCGTCGCCGACCTCAACGCCGACGTCAAGGGCGCGGCGGCCGACCCGTCCTACGCGCTCGAGCACGCCGTCGAGCTCGTCGTCGCGGCCCGGGGGAGCGCTCGCCGCTGAGAAGGCCGTCCATGATCGAAGGACGGATACGGACACTCAACGTCTGCAACGGCACTTCGCTGACAAACCCCCGCACACGCGAGCGGCCCGCCCCCGGCGCAGCGGGGACGGGCCGTGTCGAGCCGAGGGGCCGGTCAGGCCGGGGTCTTGCCCGCCTTGGCGTCGACCGTGAAGCGCTCGGCGCGGTGGGCCATGCGCGACTTCTTGTTCGCGGCCTGGTTCTTGTGGATGACGCCCTTGCTGACGGCCTTGTCGAGCAGGCGGGCGGCCTCGCGCTGCCGGGTGGTGGCCAGCTCCTGGTCACCGGCCTGGACGGCCTCGCGGTAGCGGCGGATCGCGGTCTTGATGCGCGACTTGGCCGCCTTGTTGCGCTGGCGCGCCTCCTCGCTCTTGCGGATGCGCTTGACCTGCTGCTTGATGTTCGCCACGGAGTTCTCGGACCTCGTCTGTCGGTGCTGTACGGCTCACGGGAGCGCGCGGGGGCGCTCGACCGCCTCACGCAGTGCTCCGAGGCTACCAACCCCGCACAGCGCGGAAGGTCACCGGGCCTCGTGGGACGATGGGGAGGAGCCGGCCGACCCAGAACGCGAGGATCCCGTTGAGCCAGACCACCCAGCAGTCCGCCAGCAACCCTGGACGGCCGGGCACGCAGGGCTTCGCGGACGAGACGTTCACGCCGCCCGCACAGATCCGCAACTTCTGCATCATCGCCCACATCGACCACGGCAAGTCGACGCTGGCCGACCGCATGCTGCAGATGACCGGCGTCCTCGGGGAGCGCGCCTACCGCGCGCAGTACCTCGACCGCATGGACATCGAGCGCGAGCGCGGCATCACGATCAAGGCGCAGAACGTGCGCCTGCCCTGGTACGCCGCGGGCCCCGACGGCGAGATGCGCGACCACGTCCTGCACCTCATCGACACCCCGGGCCACGTCGACTTCACCTACGAGGTCAGCCGTTCGCTGGCCGCGTGCGAGGGCGCGATCCTGCTGGTCGACGCCGCGCAGGGCATCGAGGCGCAGACCCTGGCCAACCTCTACCTGGCCATGGAGCACGACCTCGAGATCATCCCGGTGCTCAACAAGATCGACCTGCCGGCGGCCGAGCCCGAGCGCTACGCCGAGGAGATCGCGCACCTCATCGGCTGCGAGCCCGACGAGGTCCTGCGCATCAGCGCCAAGACCGGCGACGGTGTCGAGGCGGTGCTCGACGAGGTGGTGCGCCGCGTTCCCGCCCCGGTCGGCGACGCCGACGCCCCGGCCCGCGCGATGATCTTCGACTCGGTCTACGACACCTACCGCGGCGTCGTCACCTACATCCGCGTCGTCGACGGGAAGATCACCCCGCGTGAACGCATCCGGATGATGAGCACCAACGCCGTCCACGAGCTGCTCGAGGTCGGGATCATCTCGCCGGACCAGAAGCCCTGCCAGGGCCTGGGCGTCGGCGAGGTGGGCTACCTCATGACCGGCGTGAAGGACGTCCGCCAGTCGCGCGTCGGCGACACCGTCACCTGGGAGCGCAAGGGCGCCACCGAGCCGCTCGGCGGGTACCGCGACCCGCAGCCGATGGTCTACTCCGGGCTCTATCCCATCGACGGGTCGGACTACCCGATCCTGCGCGACGCCCTGGACCGCCTGCGGCTCAACGACGCCGCCCTGTCCTACGAGCCGGAGACCTCGGCGGCGCTGGGCTTCGGGTTCCGCTGCGGCTTCCTCGGCCTGCTGCACCTCGAGATCACCCGCGACCGGCTCGAGCGCGAGTACGGGCTCGACCTCATCTCCACGGCGCCCAACACCGTCTACCGCGTCGAGCTCGACGACGGTGGCGAGGTCGAGGTCACCAACCCGGCGGAGTGGCCCGAGGGCAAGGTCTCGACGATCTACGAGCCGATCACCAAGGTGTCGGTGCTGGCCCCGTCCGACTTCGTCGGGCCGATCATGGAGCTGTGCCAGTCGCGGCGCGGGTCGCTCGAGGGCATGGACTACCTGTCCGACAGCCGCGTCGAGCTGCGCTACACGATGCCGCTCGCCGAGATCATCTTCGACTTCTTCGACGTCCTGAAGTCGCGCACCCGCGGCTACGCGTCGCTGAACTACGAGCCCGCCGGCGAGCAGGCCTCCGACCTCGTCAAGGTCGACATCCTGCTGCAGGGCGAGCCCGTCGACGCCTTCTCGGCGATCGTGCACAAGGACGCGGCCTACGCCTACGGCAACGACATGGCCGGCAAGCTGCGCGAGCTCATCCCGCGCCAGCAGTTCGAGGTGCCGATCCAGGCCGCCATCGGCTCGCGGATCATCGCCCGCGAGACGATCCGCGCGATCCGCAAGGACGTGCTCTCCAAGTGCTACGGCGGGGACATCACCCGCAAGCGCAAGCTGCTCGAGAAGCAGAAGGAGGGCAAGAAGCGGATGAAGACTATCGGGCGGGTCGACGTCCCGCAGGAGGCCTTCGTCGCGGCGCTGTCCACCGACCAGAACGCGGTGGACAAGGCGAAGTCCAAGAAGTAGCGCGACCGGGCGGGGCTGGCCGCGCGGACGTCCGACCTGTTCGATGAGGGGCGTGGAGCCCGCAGGTGCTCGGGGACGCCGGCCGGCGGCCGCGGGTCCCGTGTCGCCGGACCTCTCCGACGCCGAGAGCTTCCACGCGGCTTCCGTGCCGGCGCGGGTCCGTCGGCACACGTGGAGCGCGGTCACGGCCCGCTTCCTCGTCCCCCTGCAGATCGACGCGCCGTCGGCGACGGTCGACGGGACGATCGCGGTCCGCCGTCGTGGCGGGGTCACGCTCTGCGGGCTCTCCGCCACCGCCCACACCGCCGTCCGGACCGCCGACCTCGCCCGCGGCTCCGGCGGGGGCCAGGTCAAGGTGGCGATCCCCGTCCGCGGTGTCGTCACCGTGACCCAGGACGCCCGGCGCGCCGACCTGGAGCCCGGCGAGATCGCCCTGTACGACACCTCGCGGCCCTACACCGTGGGTGGGGCCGGTCCGTTCGGGCTCGTCGTGGCGCTGCTGCCGCGCGATGCCCTGGCCGCCGGTGAGGGTCGGCTCGAGCAGCTCGTCGCCCGTCGCCTCCGCGGTGCGGCGTCGGCGACGGTGCGGTCGGGCCTGCTCGCGCTGACCGATGCCGACACGTCCGACCGCGACCGCGAGCTCACCCTCGACCGGCTCGTCCGCCTCGCGCCCGGGCCGCAGGCTCCGGGTGCCTCGGTGCACGACGCCGCCGTCGAGCTCATCGCCCGGCGATTCGCGTCGCCCACCCTCACGCCGGAGTACCTCGCCGAGGTCCTCGGTGTGTCACGACGCACCCTCTACCTGGCCTTCGCCGGGCGGCGGCGATCCGTGGCCGCCACCATCCGCCACGCCAGGCTCGAGCGGGCCCGGGCGCTGCTCGCCGTGGCGGAGATCCCGATCGGCGACGTCGCGGCCCTGGTCGGCATGGCCGGACCCACGCAGCTCGGCCGCTCGTTCCGCGCCGAGTTCGGCACGTCGCCCTCGGCCTACCGGGCCCGGATCCTGGACGGGGAGGTTGCACGGATCGTCGACAGCGCCGACGGCGGGGGTCCTAGCGTCCGGGCATGACCGACAACGGCTCCACCGTCCGCGTCGCCGCCGTCCACGCGGCAGCCCCGTTCCTCGACCTCGCCGCCGGCGTCGAGCGCGTCCGCGAGTTCGTCCGCGACGCGGGCGCGCAGGGGGCGAAGCTGACGGTGTTCCCGGAGACCTTCCTGCCCGGCTATCCCCACTGGATCTGGTCGCACACCCCGAAGTACGCCGCGCCGCTGTTCGCCGAGCTCTACGCCAACAGCATCGAGCTGCCCAGCCGCGAGTCCGAGGCGATCGGCGAGGCTGCCCGCGAGGCGGGCACCTGGGTCGTGCTCGGTGTCGACGAGCGGGAGGGGGGCACGCTCTACAACACGCAGGCCTACTTCAGCCCGACCGGCCAGCTCGTCGCCCGTCACCGCAAGCTGCACCCGACCAACGCCGAGCGCACGGTGTGGGGCCGCGGAGACGGGCGGGACGTCTTCGTCGTCGACACGGGGTTCGCCCGCCTGGGCGGCCTCATCTGCTTCGAGCACAGCATGGACCTGGCGCGCTACGCCCTCGCCGCTCTCGGCGAGCAGATCCACATCGCGTCGTGGCCCGCCATCAACGCCACCCACGCCGATCCGAACGCCGGAGACTTCGACCACTACTCGACGACGCTCGCCCAGGCCCACGCGATCTGCGCGCAGACGTACGTGGTCGTGACCCAGGGCATGATCACCCAGGAGATCGTCGACCGCCTCGGGGTCACGCCCGGACCCGACGCCCCGACGACCGGTGGGGGACTCACGGGCTTCCTCGGGCCGAACGGCAAGTGGCTCGCCGAGCCCCACCGGGACACCGAGCAGATCGTGACCGCCGACCTGGACCTGGACGTCATCGCCTTCGCCAAGTACTTCGCCGACGGCGCGGGGCACTACGCGCGCCCCGACGTGTTCCGCTTCGGGATCGACCGGACCCCGCAGACCGCGCTCGCCGACCCGGTCGTCCGGGTGGCACCTCTCGTCCCGGCCGCCGACGGCACAGCCGGGACGGACGCGGTGCTCAGCGTCTCCTGAGCGGCCCGACAGGCGCCCGGCCGCCGATGCGCTCGGCGGCCGGGAATGTCGGTTCGCGTAGAGTGGTTGTCAACGCCGAGCTGTCGGCCTGGGTGGGACCTCGTCTGCGACCGGTCCGCGGACAGCTCTCGTTGTCCAGAGCTCCCTCTCCTGAAAGAACTACGTGACCAACGCTGCTGTCCTGTCCGAGAACGACGTCGAGCTCGTCGACGTGATCTCTCCCTCTTCCCCCGAGGCGTCCGACGACGCCGCCGACACCACGGCCACCGATACGGCCACCGACACGGCCACCGACGACCAGCCCACCGGCGAGGACGTCGAGGCCACCGACGAGACCGGCGCGGCGCCGGCCTCGGGCTTCGCCGCGCTCGGCGTCGCCGAGCGGCTGCTGCCGACCCTGGTCGAGTCCGGGTTCGACACCCCCACCCCGATCCAGGCCGAGACGATCCCGCTGCTGCTCTCGGGCCGCGACGTCCTCGGCCTCGCGCAGACCGGCACGGGCAAGACCGCCGCGTTCGCGCTGCCGATCCTCTCGGCGATCGACCCGGCGCAGAAGTCGGTGCAGGCCCTCGTGCTGACCCCGACCCGCGAGCTCGCGATCCAGGTCGCCGAGGCCGTCGAGCGTCTCGGCGCCGGCGTGCCCGGGCTGAACGTCGTCCAGCTCTACGGCGGCGCGCCCTACGGCCCGCAGCTGCACGGGCTGCGCCGCGGCGGCCAGATCGTGGTCGGCACCCCCGGTCGCATCTCGGACCACCTCGAGAAGGGCACGCTCGACCTCACCGACGTCGCGCACTTCGTGCTCGACGAGGCCGACGAGATGCTGCAGATGGGCTTCCTCGAGGAGGTCGAGCACATCTTCGACCTGCTGCCCGCCGACCGGCAGGTGGCGCTCTTCTCGGCGACGATGCCCGGTGCCATCCGCGAGGTCTCGCGCCGCCACCTCAACGCGCCGGCCGAGGTCTCGATCAAGTCGAGGACCCAGACCGCGGTCAACACCCGGCAACGCTACGTCGTGCTGCCCGAGCGGCAGAAGGCCGACGCGCTGTCGCGGATCCTGCAGGTCGAGGACTTCGACGCCTGCCTGGTGTTCGTGCGCACCCGCCAGAACACCACCGACGTCACCGAGGCCCTGCACCGCCGCGGCTTCGCGGCCGTCGCCATCTCGGGTGACCTGTCGCAGCCGCAGCGCGAGAAGACGATCGGCGACCTGCGCGCCGGCAAGATCGACGTGCTGGTGGCCACCGACGTCGCCGCCCGCGGTCTCGACGTCGACCGCATCTCGCTCGTCGTCAACCACGACCTGCCGACCGACCCCGAGTCCTACGTGCACCGCATCGGTCGCACCGGGCGGGCCGGGCGCAGCGGCGAGGCCATCTCGTTCGTCACCCGCGGCCAGATCCGCACCATGCGGATGATCGAGGGCGTCACGAAGCAGAAGGCCGAGGAGATGTCGGTGCCGGGCACCGACGAGGTCAACGACGTGCGCAAGCGCCGCTTCGCCGACCGCATCACCGGCACCCTCGACGGCACCGTCGCCGGCGGCGACCCGATGGACGTGTTCCGCGGCATCGTCGGCGACTACGTCGCCGAGACCGGGGTGGACCCGATGGAGCTGGCGGCGTCGCTGGCCAAGATGGTCCAGGGCGACAAGCCCCTGCTGGTCGAGGACCTGCCCGCCCCGCCGCCGCGCGGCGAGCGCCCCGACCGCAAGGGCCCCAGGCCCGAGCGCGGCCAGGGCCGCGGCAGTGGTGGCGGCAAGGCCCCGTCGTGGTCGGTCGGGTCGGGCACCGACACCTACCGCATCGACGTCGGCCACAACCAGCGCGTGCGCCCGGGCGCCATCGTCGGGGCCATTGCCAACGAGGCGGGCCTCGACTCGGCGCACATCGGGCACATCGACATCCGCACCGACCACACGCTGGTCGAGCTGCCCGCCGACGTGCCCGTCCCGGTGGTCAAGCGCCTGCAGCGCGCCCGTGTCGCGGGCCGTCCGATGGGCCTGCGCCGCGCCTCGGGCGACGAGGCCGCCTCCGCGCGGGGGTCCCGCGGTCCCAAGCGCCGCTGACCCGGCCGGTCCGCGGGATGCGTTCGCGCCCCCGGGTGGTTGACCCTGCAGGAGCAGGGGCACTCACCCGGGGACGGCGCGGAGGAGCGGACTGGTGCCACGGTCGGTCGTGATCGTCGGGGGCGGCCCCCGCGGGACCGGTGTGCTCGAACGCCTGGCGGCCGGCGCGCCCGAGTTCCTGCCCCCGGGCGAGGTGCTCGACGTCCACCTCGTCGACCCCTACCCGCAGGGCGCGGGGCGCATCTGGCGCGAGGACCAGTCGGCGCTGCTGTGGATGAACTCCATGGCCGCCGACGTCACGATGTTCACTGACGACAGCGTGCGCTGCGAGGGGCCCATCGTGCCCGGCCCGTCGCTCTACGAGTGGGCCGTGGCGGTCCGCGACGGCGAGCTGGACGGCGAGACGGTCCCCGAGGGCCCGGTCGGCGACGAGCTGCGGGCCCTCGGGCCCGCGACGTTCGCCACCCGCCGCCTGCAGAGCCACTACCTCGACTTCGTGCTGCGCCGCGTCCTCGCGACCCTGCCGCCGCAGGTCCGGGTGCACCGGCACGACACCCGCGCGGTCGGGCTGCGCCGCGGCGCCCCGGACACGGTGCTCCTCGAGGGCGAGCCGGACGAGATCCCCGCCGACGTCCTGGTCCTCGCCTCGGGCCACCTCGACGCCGCGCCCACCGAGGACGAGGCGGCGCTGGCCGCGCACGCCGACGCGCGCGGGCTGCGCTACTTCCCGCCCGAGCAGACCACCGACTCCGACCTCGACCGCATCCCCGCCGGCGACACCGTCGTCGCCCGCGGGATGGGCCTGGCGTTCATCGACCTCGTGGTGCTGCTGTTCGAGGGCCGCGGCGGCCGGTTCCGTGACCGCGGCGACGGCACGCTGGACTACGAGCCCTCCGGCCGCGAGCCCGTCGTGCACGTCGGGTCCGGCCGCGGCGTGCCGTACCACGCCAAGACCGAGTACGCGCTGCGCGGACCGCGGCCCCCGCTGCCGCGCTTCCTCGGCCCCGACGAGATCGCCGCGTTCGTCCGGCGCGGCGACGTCGACCTGCGCCGCGACGTGTGGCCGCTCATGGCCAAGGAGGTCGGCTGGGCGTACTACCACGAGCTCTTCGCGGGCCACCCCGACCGCGTCCGCGGCGTCTGGGACGACTTCGCGCTGCGCTTCGCCGAGCTCGACTGGTACACGCCCGCGATGTGGGAGCTCGTCGCCGGGTTCGTCCCCGACCCCGCCGACCGGCTCGACTTCGAGCGCATGGACCGCCCGCTCGCCGACGTCTGCGAGTCCGACCTCGCGAGCCTGCAGGAGCGCCTGCGCGGCTACGTCCTCGACGACCTCGCGCGCCACGTCGACGACCGCCACACCGCCGAGCTCGGAGCGTTCGTCGGGCTGTTGAGCGTGTTCGCGCAGGTCGCGGAGCTCGCGGGGACGACGGCGCTGACGCCGCGCTCGCGCGCCCAGGACCTCGCGTGGTGGCAGAACTTCTTCAGCTCGCTCGCCAGCGGGCCGCCCGGGCCGCGCCTGCGCCAGCTGCTCGCGCTCTCGCGCGCCGGCCACGTCGTGTTCCTCGGCGCGGGCCTGCGCGTGGAGCCCGTCGACGACGGCTTCCGGGCCACCAGCGCGTCGCTCGACGGCATCGCCGTCACCGCACCGACGTTCGTCGAGGCGCGCCTGTCCTCGCCGAGCGTGAGCCGCAGCGACGACCCGATGCTCGCCGGCCTGCACGCCGAGGGCCTGCTCGACGAGGAGACCCTGCGCGAGGAGCACGCCGACGACGGGGGACAGGCCGTGCACGCCGCCGACGCCGCGGTCGCGCACTCCGGGGCGTCGGTGACGCTGCACAACACGGGCCTGGTGCGGGTGCGCGCGTCGGACTTCCGGCTCGTCGACGCCGAGGGCCGGCCGGACCCGTGCCGGTTCGCCATCGGGCCGCACACCAACATCCGGCTCCCCGGGGCGTTCACCCGCCCGAACACCAACGCCCTGAGCTTCCGCGCCAACGACGCCCTGGCCCGCGCGGCGCTCGACGTCCTCGCCGCCGGGCTCAGCCGCCGCCGCTCGGCCTGATGTGATGGGCCGCGTGGAGCTCCCCGCGCCCGTCCGCGTCACCCTGCCCGACATCACGCTCTCGGTGCTCGACGCCGGGAGCGGCCCGGCCGTCGTGCTCCTGCACGGCTTCCCCGACCGCGCGTCGCTGTGGCGGGCGCAGGCCGAGGCGCTCGTCGCCGCCGGGTACCGGGTGATCGCCCCGGACCTGCGCGGCTTCGGCGACAGCGACCGCCCCGACGACGTCGACGCCTACCGCATCCACCGCTCGGTGGCCGACGTGCTCGCCCTGCTCGACGAGCGCGGCGTCGAGCGGGCCGCGGTGGCCGGGCACGACTTCGGCTCGGTCGTCGGCTGGGCGCTCGCCCTGCGCAGCGACCGCGTCACGCGCTACGCGGCCCTGGCCGTCGGGCACCCCGAGGCGTTCCGGGCCGCGGGCCTCGAGCAGCGCGCCCTGTCCTGGTACATGCTCTGGTTCCGGTTCCCGGGAGTGGCCGAGGAGGTCCTGCCGGCCGACGACTGGGCGCTCCTCCGGCGCTGGCTGCACCGCGGCATCGACGACGAGCTCGTGCGGACCCAGATCGCCGACCTCGAACGGCCGGGCGCGCTGGTCGCGGGCCTGAACTGGTACCGCGCGAACATCGACCCGCGCACCTTCGTCGACGAGACCCCGCTCGGCCTGCCGCGGCTCACGATCCCGGTGCTGGGCATGCACGGCGAGGCGGACGTCGCGCTGGGCGAGGCCCAGATGAGCGGGTCGGCGCGCCACCTCGACGGCCCGTTCACCGACGTCACCGTCCCCGGCGGCGACCACTGGCTCCCCGCCCGCCACCCCACCACCGTCACCGACGCCCTGCTCGCCTTCCTCCGTTCGTGATCTTCTGAGCTCTAGCTCAGTAGAGCACGCACACGGGCCTACCGGGTGAAGACGATCTTGCCGGCCGTGACGCCGTCGAGCATCGACTGGAAGCCGTCCTTCGCGTCGGCCATCGGGAGCTCCTGGCCGATCTCCGGGCTGATGCCCGTGGCCGCCACGAAGTCGAGCAGGTCGCGCAGCTCGGCGAGCGTGCCCATCGTCGAGCCGACCAGGTTCTTCTGCAGGAAGAACATCTGCGCGAGCTCGGCGGGCGGCTGGTTGCCCGACGTCGCGCCCGAGCAGACGATCGTGCCGCCGGGCACCAGCGCGCGCACCGAGTGCTTCCAGGTCGCCTCGCCGACGGTCTCGAACACCGCCTGCACCTTGCCCGGCAGCTTCCCGTTCGACTCGAACACCTGGTGCGCGCCCAGCCGCAGCGCCAGCTCGCGCTTCTCGTCGGTGCGCCCGGTGACCCAGACCTGCATCCCGGCCGCGCGCCCGAGCTGGATCAGCGCCGTCGACACGCCACCCGACGCGCCCTGCACGAGCATCGTCTGCCCGCCGCGCAGGCCCGACTTGGTGAACAGCATGCGATAGGCGGTGAGCCACGCCGTCCCCATCACCGCGCCGGCGGTGGCGGTCATGCCCTCCGGGCGGGGCAGCGCGTTGCGCTTCGGGACCACGACGTAGTCGGCGAAGCTGCCCTGCGCCCACTCGGTGAGCATCTTGCGCTGGGGGTCGAGGGTCTCGTCGTCCTTCCAGTCCGGGTCGCCCATGAGCGAGTGCAGGACGACCGGGGTGCCGTCGTCGAGCGTCCCGGCGCCGTCGCAGCCGAGGATCATGGGGAACTGGTCGGGTTTGAGCCCCACGCCGCGCAGCGTCCACAGGTCGTGCATGTTGAGGCTCGCCGCCTCGACCTTCACCCGGACCCAGCCGTCCGGGACCTCGGGGTCGGGCCGCTCGCCCACCACGAGGGAGGCGATCGGGTCGTCGGCGTTGGGCTCGGAGGCGTAGACCGCGAACATGCCCCGCAACCTATCCGGGACGGCTCGCGGCACGCCCGATGAGTTCGGGCGCCGCGCGGAGTCGACTCCGGTGACGACACCCCGCACCGAGGAGACCCCCGTGACCGGCTCCACCGCCACCGGCGCCCGCGCACCCCTGCCCGGGCTCGACGTCTACTACGAGGACCACGGCTCCGGCGAGCCGCTCGTCCTGCTCCACGGCGGCGCGCAGACCCTCGACCTCAGCTTCGGCGCCCTCCTCCCGGCCCTCGTGCCGCACCGCCGGGTGGTCCCGGTCGAGCTCCAGGGCCACGGGCGCACGCCCGATCCCGCGGACCGCGAGATCACGCTCGCCCGGATGGCCGACGACGTCGTCGGGGTCCTGGACCACCTCGGGCTCGCGCGCGCCGACGTGCTCGGCTTCAGCTGGGGCGGGCTCGTCGCGCTGGAGACCGCGGTGCGCCACCCCGACCGCGTCGACCGGCTCGTGCTCGCGGCCGTCCACACCCGCAGGGACGGCTACCACCCCGAGATCCACGACCCGTCGACCTCCGCGACGTCCACGCGGATGCCCACCGAGGCCGAGTTCGGGGCGATGGTCGCGCAGTACGAGCGCTTCGGGCTCTCCACCTTCGAGCAGGTGGTCACGAAGCTCGACCCGATCGTCACCGCTGAGCAGAACTGGACGCCCGCGCAGCTCGCCGGGGTCCCGGCCCGGACGCTGGTGATGATCGGCGACCACGACTTCGTGCGCGTCGACCACGCCGTCGCGATGACCGACGCGATCCCCGACGCCGCGCTCGCCGTGCTGCCGCGCACGAGGCACACCGAGGTGGTCGGCCGGGTCGGGATCGTCGCGCCGATCCTCGAGGACTTCCTGGCCCGCTGACCGGCCGGCTGACCGGCCCGCTGACCGGCCCGCTGATGGGCGTCAGCGGCGCCCGCGTACCGTCGACGGCGTGCTGCGAGCCGTCGCGACCTGGTGGGACGGCGTCGAGCTGTGGCTGACCCAGCTCGACTTCGCCGTCCAGGTCGTCCTCGTCGTGGCCGTGGTCGGGCCCCTGTGCTGGGGCGCGGCCGCGGTCATCGACACCGTCGTCGAGCGCTCGGTGGCCGCGCGCCTCGAGGCCGCCGAGCGGCGCGCCCGGCGACGCGCGGACGCGGCCGCCCGGACGACCCCGGAGTCCTGACTCCCGTGGACCGGCGCACGGCCCGGATCTGGGTCTCGCTGACGTTGATCGCGCTGCTCGCGCTCGTGATCGTCGTCAACCTCGTCTGACGGACGGTCGCTACCCCTCCGGGACCCACGCGGGCGCGCGCTTCTCGGCGAACGCGGACATGCCCTCCTGCCCCTCCTCGGAGGCGAAGAACTCCGCGGACAGCGCGAGCATCGCCTCGAGGTCCTGGGCGAGGTGCTCGCCGCGGTCACGGCGCAGCATCGCCTTCGTCGCCGCGAGGGCGCGGGGGCCGCCGCGGGCGAGCATGTCGGTGTAGCGGGCGACCTCGGCGTCGAGGCCGTCGGCGTCCACCGCGCTGTTGACCAGCCCGATGGCGGCGGCGCGGTCGGCGTCGAAGGTCTCGCCGGTGAGCATCAGCTCGTGGGCCGCGCGGGGGAGCAGGCGGGGGAGCACGGTCGCCGAGATGACGGCGGGGACGACGCCGATGCGCACCTCGCTGAACGCGAACGTGGCCTCCCGCGCGGCGATGGCGATGTCGCAGGCGGACACCAGGCCGACCCCGCCGGCGCGCGCCGGGCCGGCCAGCCGGGCGACGACGGGCGTGTCGGAGTACCAGAGCGCGGTGAGGATCGCGGGGAACTCGTTGACGCCCTGGTCGGACGAGCCGGCGCCGCGGGACTCGCGCAGGTCCATGCCCGAGCAGAACACCGGGCCGGTGTGGGTGAGGACGATGACGCGCACGGCGTCGTCGTCGACGGCCGTGTCCAGGTGCGCGGACAGCTCCCGCCGCAACTGCGCGGAGAGGGCGTTGCGGTTGCGCGGCGAGTCGAGGGTGATCGTCGCCGTGCCGCCCGCGACGTCGAGGTGCACCAGTTCGTCGTGCTCGTCAGCCATGGCGGTCACTGTGGCACGGGCGGGACCGGGCGCCCGGCCCCCACCGGCCGCCACCGCAGGGGCCGGGGGAGCACGACGATCTTCCCCGTGGCCCGGTCGCCCTCCATGATCGAGTGGGCGTCGCGGATGCGCTCGATCGGGAACACCTGCCCGAGCGGGACGGTCGCGCGGCCCGCGGCGACGTCGTCGAGGAAGCCCTGCAGCACGGACGCGGGGAGATCGGCGGCCTCGCCGCCGTAGGCGGTCAGCCGGACCCCGCGCGGCAGGTGGTCGATGGGGGAGAAGTCGGGCACCGTCCACTCGTTCGACAGCATCCCGGCGAAGCACACGACGCCGTGGCGGCGGGTCGCGCGCAGGGTGTCGGGCAGCGTCGGGGTGCCGACGAGCTCGAGCGCGGTGTCGACGCCGTCGCCGAGCACGGC
Source organism: Actinomycetospora sp. ABD4_176 (assembly GCF_056311855.1). Lineage (NCBI taxonomy): Bacteria > Bacillati > Actinomycetota > Actinomycetes > Pseudonocardiales > Pseudonocardiaceae > Actinomycetospora > Actinomycetospora sp. ABD4_176. The sequence continues at coordinate 156,268 of NZ_CM149974.1, forward strand.
GTGGACCTGCGCGGCGACCTCCCCGTCGTCGACGAGCACGTGGTCGACGCCGAGCGCGCGCAACCGCTCACCCTTGGCCGCCGAACGGGTCGTCGCGAGGACGGTCAGGCCGCGGGCCTTGGCGAGCACCGCGGTCGCCATCCCCACCGACGACGTCCCCCCGCGGACGAGCAGCGACTGGCCGGGGCGCACGTCGAGCCCGTCGGTCAGCGCGCCGTGCGCGGTCTGCAGCATCTCGGGCACCGCGCCGATGGTCGGCCAGGGCAGGTCGCTGTAGAACGCGATGACCTGCGACGCCGGCACGCACGTGTACTCGGCGTAGCCGCCGTCGAAGGTGCGGCCCATCCCGCCCATCATCGTGACGACCTGCTGCCCCGGCACGAACTCGCCGCCCGGGCACACCGCGACCACGCCCGCCGCCTCGATGCCGGGCACGCGGGGGAACGTCACGCCCTCGGCGAGCCCGAGGCGGGTGTGCAGCTCGGAGCGGTTGATGCCGAACGCCTTGACCGCGATGAGCACCTGGCCGGGCTCGGGCTCCGGGACGATCAGGTCCTTGATCTGCAGGGCGGTCAGGTCGCCGGGCCCGCCGAGCACCACCGCGCGCATCCTCGCCACGGGGGCTGATCCTGCCGCCGAGCGCGGATCGCGGGAAGCGGCTCACACGCACTCGGCGAGCAGGCGCACGACGTCGTCCCACGCCCGCGCCGCGTGCCGCGCGTGGAAGGCGACGCCCGGCAGCACGGTCTGCCCGTACGACCCGTCGGCGGCGACCGAGCCGTCCGCGGTCGTCGGCGGGTGGTGGAAGGCGTGCTGCGCGCCGCCGTAGATCACGAGGCGCCAGTCGACGCCCGCCTCCGCCATTTCGGTGGTGAAGGCCTCGCGCTGCGCCGGCGCCTGGATCGGGTCCTCCGACCCGACGCCGGCCCACACCGGGCAGCGGATGTTCGCCGCCTCGCCGGGACGGCCCGTGATCAGCCCGTTGACCGTCGCGATCGCGCGCAGCGGGACGCCGGCGCGCCCCAGCTCCAGCCCGATCGCGCCGCCTGTGCCGTAGCCGATCGCGGCGACCCGGTCCGGGTCGGTGCGGGGCTCGGCGCGCAGGACGTCGAGCGCCTACCGCCCGATGTCGCGCAGCCGCTCGGGATCGCCGAGCAGCGGCATCACCCGCGCCAGCATCTCCTGCGGGTCGTCGAACCAGCGTCCGCCGTGGATGTCGAACGCCAGCGCGACGTACCCCAGCTCGGCGAGCGCGTCGGCCCGGCGGCGCTGGAACGCGTTGAGCCCCGGCCCCTCGGGCCCGATCAGGACCGCGGGACGCCGGTCGTCCCCGGCCGGCAGCGCGAGGTGGGACACCATCTCCAGCCCGTCGGCCGGGTGGGAGACCGAGCGGGTCGTCACCGTCATGGTCCGGGACGCTAGGGACCGGGCGCCCTGCTCGGGCCCGTGTTCGCGACCGGCGGACGCGGCGCCCCCCGGGACGGAGGTACCAGCGCCGCGATCCACGCCATCGCGGCGTCGACCGGCGTGCCCGGGCCGAACGCGCGGGTCGGGGCGTCGGTGTCGGGCGCGGGCACGGCCACGCCCACGGGCGCGCTCCACACCACACCCACGAGCTCGTGGTCGCGCCGGACCGCGGCCGTCACCGTCGGGACCATCGCCCCCCAGCCGACGACGACCAGCCGGGAATCGTTGCGGAGGCGGGCTGCGGTCCACGGCGTGCCCCCACCGAGGACGAGACAGTCGACGCCGTGGGCGAGCGCGGGGACCGCGAACCGTGCGTATCCGGCGGCGGCCGGCCATCCCTCGGGCAGCGGCACCACGGCGCACACGGTCCGGGAGGCGCCGACGAGGTACGCGTCGGTGCCGACGACCTCGACGGGGTGGGGGAGCAGCGGCACGGCCGCCCGGAACGCCGCGACCTGGGCGGCCCGGTCGCGGCGGTGGGACTCCTCGTCCGGACCGACGACGTGCGCGGCGAAGCCGTACGCCTCGGCGGCGGCGAGCAGGGCCCGTCGGGCCCCGGACACGTCGTCGGCCGCGAGGCGGTCGTCGGCACCCCTGAGCGCGCGGTCGCCCGCGGCGCGCCAGAACCGCGTCCACCCGTCCACGTCGCCGCTCGCGAGCCGGCCGGCGGCGGCCGCGACGGCAGCCGGGTCGGCGGCGCCGGGGTCGCCGAGCAGCTGGTCGAACGCGGGGTCGGGGTGCAGGCGCACGACCCGCTCACGGCAGCCGGAACGTCGGGCGGCCGGACGCGTCGGTGCCGGTCGGCCAGCCTTGCAGTCGGCAGTGGTTGAGCAGGGTCAGCTTGAGGAAGGTGCCGAACACCGGGAACTGCAGGCTCGCCTGGACCGCGATCACCGAGCGTGGCACGGCGTCGGCCAGGAGCTCGGCGTAGAGCTCGTCGATGCACAACCCCACCGGGTGCCGGCGCAGGACCGCCTCCACCGCCGCCGCGAACTCCCGGCAGGTGTCGAGGATCTGCGTCAGGCGGGCCCGGGCCTCGGCGCCGCGGACGGGCAGCATCGGCGAGTGCCCGGCGCCGATCCCGTCGACCAACCCCTCATCGATCAGGCTGATCGCCCGGGACGCGGTCGCCGCGGTGCGGCGGGGGTCCGCGTCGGTCCAGATCGGCAGCGCGGAGGTCTCGTCGGCGAGCACGAGGAAGCGGGCCCCGGGCAGGTGGTAGACGACGCCCCCGGCCGAGTGGCCCCCGGACTCCAGCACCTGCACCTCGGGGCGGCCCTGCTCGTCGGCGAAGGACCATCCGGTCCAGCGGGTGGACCCGATCGTGATCTCCCCGGCGGGGCCCCGCTCCTCGTAGTCGACCATCGTCGCGACGCTCGCGTGGATCGGGGGATAGGTGCGCAGGAGGACGTCGACGACGAGGGACGGCACGAGGTCGCGCAACGCGGGCTCGAGCCCGAGCGCGACAGCCCGCTTCCCGAGGTCGGCCACGTCGTCGGCGGCCAGGGTCGCCGGCGCCCCGAGCGCGCGCAGGAGGTCGGCGACGCGGTCGGGCTGCAGGTCCAGTCCCTCGAGGTAGTCGAACCAACCCACGCCCGAGCGGTACATGCGGGCGAAGAAGGCCGCGTGGTCGAGTGCGGGGCGTGCCGCGCGGGGGATGTGGTGGCGGCGGCGCGCGGCGGGGATCGCGCCGAGCACGTCGTTGTTGGCGAGGTGGTCGGGGTGCCCGTGACTGTTGAGCAGCAGCACCTCCTCGATCCCCCGGTGGCGGGCGGCCACCGCGCGGACGGCCGCCGCCTGCTCGGGACCGGCACCGGAGTCGAGCAGGTAGAGGCGCGGACCGCAGCGGTACACCGCGATGGTCGGGACGTCCGGATCGCCCCACAGCGTGTGCGGGTGGCGGCCCTCGACGAGCACCAGGTCCGGCGTGATCTCGTGCAGCGTTCCGACGGCCACGGCGGCCACCCCTCCCGGGCAGTGCGGACCCCGACGGTCGGAGGCTCTCCGATGCCGGTCTCACGGCGCTCTCACACCGACGGCCCCGAACGGGGGAGGCCTGGGCTCCGCACCGGACGCACCGGCCATGACCGGCACTACGGTGGCGAGCCGTGGAGTTTCGGGACCTCGGGCCGCTCCTGCTCGACGACGACGACGTCGTGCGCCCGCCCGGGGGAGCCCGGCTCTCCACGGTCCTCGCGGTCCTGCTCTCCCGTGTCGGTGAACCGGTCGGCACGGCCCCGCTCGTCGAGGCGATCTGGGGCGCCGAGCCGCCCGCGCGCGGCGGGAAGGTCCTGGAGTCGCACATCTGGAGGCTCCGCAAGGTCCTCGAACCCGACCGGGCAGCCCGCGTCGCGCCGAGCGTGCTGACCACCGACCCGGCCGGCTACCGACTCGAGGTCCCCGCCGGGCACCTCGACTCGCGACGACTGGCCGCCGCGAGCACCTCCTGCCGCGCCTGGCTGGGGGAGGGGCGCCACGACGAGGTCATCGCCACGAGCGAGCCTGCCCTGGGCCGGTGGCGCGGACCGTTCTGCGCCGACGTCGCCGACACCGGCTGGCTCGCGCCCGTGCGCGAGCGGTTCAGCGACCTCCGCCTCGACCTCGCCGAGCACCGCGCCGTCGCGCTGATGGCGGTCGGCCAGCCCGAGCGCGCCGCCCACGAGCTCGCCGCCCTCGTGGCCGAGCACCCCCTGCGGGAGCGGCTGTGGGAGCTGCGCATCCTCGGGCTGTACCGGTCCGGACGGCAGGCGGCCGCGCTGGCGGCCTTCGACCACGTCCGACGGATGCTCGCCGACGAGCTCGGGGTCGATCCGGGCCCGGACCTGGCCCGCCTGCACCACCGGATTCTCACCCACGACGACGAGCTGCGCCCCGAGGCCGCCCCGACGCCCGCCGGCGCCGCACGCGCCGTCGACCTGCGACTGCCGGGTCGGCGGCGGAGCATGGTCGGCCGGGAGGAGGACCGGGCGCGCCTCGAGCCGCGTCTCGCCCCGCAGGCCCTCGTGACGCTCGTCGGGCCCGGGGGCGTCGGCAAGACGCGGCTGGCCACCGAGATCGTCGCGGCGACGCGCGACCGGTTCCCCGACGGCGTCTGGTTCGTCGACCTCGCCCCGGTGTCCGACGCCGTCGCCGTCGCCGTCGCCGTCGCCGTCGCCGAGGCGCTGGCCCTCACGCCCGTCGCCGACACGCCGGCAGAGCAGCTGGTCCGCACCCACCTCGCCGCGCGGCGGGCCCTCCTCGTCCTGGACAACTGCGAGCACGTGCTGCCGGGCGCGGGCGCGTTCGTCGACGGGCTGCTCGACGCCTGTCCCGGGACGGCCGTCCTGGCCACGAGTCGCGAGCCCCTCGAGGTGCCCGGCGAGCACCGACACCAGCTGGAGCCCCTGGCCGTGCCCGACCCCGACGCCCCGCCGGCCGAGCTCGCTCGCGCCGCCGCCGTCCGCCTGTTCCTCGAGCGGGCGGCCGACACCCGCCCCGACCTCGACCCGACCGGGCCGGACGGGCCGGCGCTGCGCCGCATCTGCGCCGCGGTCGGCGGCCTGCCGCTGGGCATCGAGCTGGCGGCGGCTCGCTCGCGGACCTTCGAGCTGACCGAGATCGCCGACAGTCTCGAGCGCTCGCCCGCACACCTCTCCCGCAGCGGACCCGGTCCGGACCGCCACGCCACCCTGCTCGCGACCGTGGAGTGGAGCTACCGGCTCGCGGGGCCGGACGAGCAGGTCCTGCACCGCCGGCTCGCGGTCGTCGCCGGACCCGTCACCGTCGAGGCGGCCGCCGCGCTGTGCTCGATCGAGCCGCTGCACCCCGACCAGGCGCTCGACCTGCTCGGCGGCCTGGCGCACCGGTCCCTCGTCACCGCGGTCCGGCCGGAGGTGGCGGGCCGGGCGACGACGTTCCGGCAGCTCGAACCGATCCGCGCCCACGCCGACCGGCTCCTCGACGCGACCGAGCGGGCGGCGGTCGCCGCGGCGCGGGACCGGTGGGTCCTCGACCGCGTGCTCGCCGGGCCGCTGCCGGGTGCGGCCGGCCAGCCCGCGTACTACGACCGGCTCGACGACGACCTCGCCTCGGTCCGCGCCTGCCTGCGCGCCCTGCTCGTAGACCGTCCCGCTCCGGCCGGGGCCACGCTCGCGGCCCGCCTCGTCGTCTACTGGCACGACCGCGAGCGGCTCGTGGAGCTCGCTCGTTGGGCGGAGGCCGCGGGGGCGGCTGCCGCGACGCTGACCGGCCTCGACGCGGCGGTGCTCACCGCCGTGCGCGGGTGCGCCGCGGCCCTGGGTCGCGACGTCGACGCGGCTGACCGGGACCTCGCCGCGGCCGTGCCGGTGCTCCGCGCGGCGCCGCCGGACCGGGCTGCGGAGGCGGCGCGGGTGCTGCTCGTCGCCGCGGTCTGCGCCTGGAGCGGCGACGCCTCGGCGTGGGCGACCACCGCCGCCGCGGCCGCGGTGACGGTCGCCGACGAGGCGGGCGACGCCCACACCGCCCTCGCGGGGCGTGCGGTCCTCGCCGCCTCCGCCCTGCTCGAGGGCGAGGTCGAGCGCGCCATGGCGCTCGCCGATGCGGTGCTCGCGGACAACGCGGCGATCGGCAACCAGCTCGGTGCGCTGTTCGCCGAGGTCACCCACTCGATCGCCGCGCAGTTCGCCGGCGACGGCGTCGCGGGCCTGCGGTACGCCGACGCGGTCCTGCGCACGCAGCTGCGCCTCGGCACCCGCAACTTCGCCGACTCGGTCGAGTCGCGGGGTACGCACCTGATGAACGCCGGCCAGCTCGGCGAGGCGGCCCGCGCCTACGCGGCGTCCTCGGAGCTCAGCACGCGTCAGGGTCGCGACTGGCCCTGGCACCCCGGCACCGAGGCGCGGCTGGCGGCGTTGCGCGCGGAGCTGGGGCCCCGGGAGTTCGCGCGCCACTGGGAGAGCGGGCAGCGCACCGGCAGGCTCGACCCCGCCGCGCTCGTCTCCGCCCTCGTCCTGGACGAGACACCGTCGCCTCGGGCCGCCCGCGCGCTGTGAGCGGTGTGCGAGCCCGGTGAGAGCGGGTCCCTCGATCCTCCGGCCGTCACCCGACGCCGGTCCGAGGAGCCCCCATGGAGCGCACCACCCCCACCCCGCCCAGCCGTCGCGGGCTGCTGCGCGGCACGGCCGTCGGGCTCACGGGGCTGGCTGCGGTGGCCACGCTCGCGGCCTGCACGGGCAGCACCACGTCCGCGGCCCCGGCGCCCACCGCCGGCCCGACCCCCGGTCCCGCGCCGACGCCGACCCCCACCACGCTGACCGGCCTCGCGTTCGCCGACGGCGAGTTCGACGGCCAGTTCCTGCGCGCGCTCGACACCATCCCCTACGGCGGCGCCGACGTCGGTGAGGCGTTCATGACGGCCCGGCGGATCCCGCCCGGCGACCGCGACGCCTGGCTGCGGGAGTGGCAGGCCCTCGGCGACCGCGTCCGGGCCGACGCCGAGGCGAGCGCCGCCGCGGGTCGCAGGGTCAGCGCGTACGAGGGCTACCTGCGGGCGGTCACCTACTACCGCACCTCCGGCATCTTCCTGTACCGACCGCCGCTCGACCCGCGGTTCGTCGACGCCTACCGGCGCCAGCGCGACGCCTTCGCGCAGGCGGCGCGGTTGTCGGAGTGGCGCACGGAGGCGGTCGAGATCCCGTACGGGTCCACGCGGCTCGCCGCCTGGTGGATCCGGCCCGCGGGCAACGGGCCGCACCCGACGGTCGCGATGGTCGGGGGTTACGACGGCACCAAGGAGGAGTCGTTCCTCGCCGGCGGGGTCGCCGCGCTGCGTCGTGGCTACGCCGTCCTCCTCGTCGACGGCCCGGGCCAGGGCGGCGCGCTCGTCGAGCAGGGCCTGGTCTTCCGCCCCGACTGGGAGGCCGTCGTCACCCCGCAGGTCGACTGGCTGCTCGCCCGGCCGGAGGTCGATCACGGTCGCATCGTGCTGATGGGCCGCAGCTGGGGCGGCTATCTCGCGCCCCGCGCCGCGACCGCCGAGCACCGGGTCGCCGCGCTCGTCGCCGATGCCCCGCAGTACACCCCGGGACCCAGCGCGAAGTACCTGCTGCCCCCGCAGTACCGCGAACAGCTCGACACCGGGAACCCCGACGAGCTCAACGCGGTGCTGCGCGCCGAGATGGCCGAGAGCCCGGAGCTCGCGTTCACGCTGGAGCGCGGGATGCTCACCCACGGGTTCGCGACGCCCCTGGACTACCTGCGGCAGTCGCGGGACTACACGCTCGAGGGCCTCGCCCCGCGGATCACCTGCCCGACGCTGCTGTGCACGGGCGAGGACGACGTGCGCGGCAACGATGCCCAGCCGCTGTTCGAGGCGCTGACCGTGCCCAAGGAGTACATCCGGTTCACGAACGCCGAGGGCGCGGGCGAGCACGACGAGGCCGGCGCGGGCGCGTTGTGGAGCCAGCGGGTCTTCGACTGGCTCGACGCCACCCTCCGGCGATGAGCGCCAGGCACCTCGCCGCCACGGCGGCCGCGCTGCTCGCCGCCGTGCTCGCGCTGGCCGGGTGCGGCGCGCCGGCGCCCGCGCCCCCGGACTACGCCGCCGACGTCACCCGCAGGATCACCGCGGCGATGGCCGCGGACGTCATCCCCGGCGCGGTGGTGCGGATCGTCTCGCCCACGCGGGGCGAGTGGACCGGCACCTTCGGCACCCGCGCGATCGGCCGCGACGACCCGCCGACGATCGACGACCACGTCCGCATCGGCAGCGTCACCAAGACGATGACCTCCACGGTCATCCTCCAGCTCGTGGGGGAGGGCCGGCTCTCGCTCGACGACCCGATCGCACGGTTCCGCCCGGGCGTCCCGAACGGCGACCGCATCACGATCGCGCAGCTCGCGTCGATGCGCAGCGGCCTGTTCAGCTACACCTTCGACCGGGGCTTCGACGCCGCCCTCGACGCCGACCCGGCCCGGGTGTGGACGCCGGACGAGCTGCTGGCCATCGCGTTCTCGCACCCCGTCGACGCCTCGCCGGGCACGGAGTTCGAGTACAGCAACACCAACATCGTGCTGCTCGGAGAGGTGATCGAGCGGATCACCGGTCAGCCGGTCCAGCAGGCCTTCCAGGAGCGGATCTTCACTCCGCTGGGGCTGCCGCAGACGTCGCTGCCGGCCCGGACGGACGCGACGATCCCGGCGCCGCACCCCCGCGGCTACTCGTTCGGGACGAACCTCTCGACGATCGACACCTACGCCCTGCCCCCGGACCAGCAGGTCGAGGCGCGGTCGGGCCGGCTGCTCCCGAACGACGAGACCGACGCGAACCCGTCCTGGGCGTGGACCGCCGGCGGCGCCATCTCCACGGTGCCCGACCTCGTCACCTACGCCCAGGCCCTCGTGGACGGCCGCCTGCTCGACCCGCGGATGCAGCAGGTGCGCCTCGCCAGCATCCGCCCCACCGATCCCGCGCATCCGGGGACGGGCGGCTACGGCCTCGGCATCGCACGGTTCGGGCCGCTGATCGGGCACGACGGCCAGATCCCGGGGTTCATGACCTTCACCGGCCAGGACCCCGCGACGGGACTGACGATCACCATCGCGACGAACCTCGCCACCGTGCCCGAGGGGGAGGGCTCCGCGGTGGCGCTGCTCAAGGCGATCCTGCCGGTCTTCTACCCGCAGATGGCGGTGCCGGGAGACCCCGCGGCCCGGCCGAACAGCTAACGGACCCGGGGCCCGCCGGCACCTCGGCGGGGCACGTCGTCAGACGGCGGCAGGGAGCTCCGCGCGGGTCCAGTCGTTGACGAACTCCAGCCCCGAGCGGCGGAAGAGCTGCGTCACGGGGCAGCGCCGCTCGGTCTCCGAGATCAGTGTCGCGAACTGCTCCTCGCTGGCGTCGGTCTCGACGGTGGCGCGGACCTCGACCTTGTCGAAGTTCGCGTTGCCCTCGGCGCCGCCGACGAGGACGGCGGTGTCCAGGTCGCCCTGGATGTCGAAGGTCCACCTGCCGAGCCGGACGCCGAGGTCCTTGGCGACGAGGCTGGCGGTGACCTGGTTGCACGACGTCAGCGAGCCGAGGGCGTAGAACAGCGGGCTCGGGGCGGCGTCGGCACCGCCGAACGAGGGGTAGGCGTCGGTGCTGAAGACGTGACCGCCGGCGGTGAGCTCCTGCGCGACACCGGTGCCCTCGCCGTGGACGGCGAACGGGACGACGGTCTCCTTGGGCGCGATGGCCATGGGCGGGCCTTTCTGCAGGCGTGGGGGAGCACACCGGGCGCGCGGGCGTGCGGGAGAGCGGAGGACGTGAGCGGATCAGCCGCGACGACACGTGGTCGTCGCGAGCCGGCAGAGGTCGACGTGCAGACGTCGCACCAGCACGCTCACGACCACGTTCCTACCCGATCGCGCGCAACCGGACCAGGCCGGAGCGCGCACGATCACCCACGCGCCGTGCTCGGCGCGGCGGCGAGGTCGCCGAGGTCCACCGAGGAGCGCCGGTGCCGACCGCGGCGATCACGGACGGACGGGCGACTCAGGAGGCGGCCGTCCGCGTCGTGCGCTCCGGGCGGCCGAACCCCGCGTCGGCGCTCAGGTCCCGGTCGCGGGTCTCCCGGTAGGACAGGACCGCGACCAGCGTCAGCACCGAGCTCGCGGCGACGTAGGCCGCGATCGCGTAGCCGGTGCCGAACGCCGAGAGCAGGGCCACCGAGATGACCGGAGCGAGCCCGCCCGCGGCCACCGACGCCAGCTGGTAGCCGATGGACACCCCCGAGTAGCGGACCTTGGTGCCGAACAGCTCGGACAGGAAGGCCGCCTGCGGCCCGTACATGGCGCCGTGCAGGACGAGGCCGACGACGACCGCGAGGGCGGTGAGGGCGAAGCTCTCGGTGTCGAGCAGGGCGAAGAACGCGAACGCCCAGAGGCCGACCCCGGCGGCGCCGAACACGTAGACCGGGCGGCGCCCCACCCGATCGGAGACGGCGCCCCAGAGCGGGATCGTCACGACGTGCACCGCGGCCCCGATGAGGACCGCGCCCAGCACGAACGACGACGGGAGGCCGAACCGCTGGGTCATGTAGGTCGAGATGACGATGGTGAAGATGTAGTAGGAGACGTTCTCGGCGAAGCGCGCCCCCATGGCCGTGACGACCTCGCGGGGGTAGCGGCGGAACACCTCGAGGATCGGCATGGGCTCCTTGGCCGCGGAGGCCCCGCCCGCCCGCTCGGCGGCCGCCGCGGCGGCACGCTCCTGGGCCTGCCGGAACACCGGGGACTCCTCGACGGAGAGCCGCACGTAGAGCCCGATGCCGATGAGGATCGCGGAGAGCAGGAAGGGGATGCGCCAGCCCCAGCTCTGGAACGCGGCCTCGGACTGCACGACGGCCAGCAGCGCGAGCAGGCCGTTGGCGAGCAACTGCCCGGCGGGCGCCCCGGCCTGGGGCCAGCTCGCCCAGAACCCGCGACGCTTCGGGTCGCCGTGCTCGGAGACGATGAGCACCGCTCCGCCCCACTCCCCGCCGAGGGCGAAGCCCTGGATCAGGCGCAGCAGGATGAGGAGGATCGGTGCCGCGACCCCGATGGAGGCGTACCCCGGGAGCAGGCCGATGAGGAACGTCGAGAGGCCCATCATCATCAGGCTGACGACCAGCAGCTTCTTGCGGCCGATCTTGTCGCCGTAGTGCCCGAAGACCAGGCCACCCAGGGGTCGGGCGATGAAGCCGATGGCGAAGGTGCCGAAGGACAGCAGGGTGCCCGCGACCGGGTCGGCGTCGGGGAAGAAGACCGCGGGGAAGACGATCGCCGCCGCGACCCCGTAGAGGAAGAAGTCGTACCACTCGACGGTGGTGCCGAGCATGCTCGCAGCGACCACCTTGATGATCGGTGTGCGAGAGGGAGCCGGGGACGGCGACGCGCTCATGGGCGCAGACCGTAAGCGTCCGGATCGTCCCGCGGTGACGCGAATCGTCACATTCGTCCGCCTGCTGCCGAGCACGGGGACGGCCGGACGATCGTCAGCGCCGTGTCGGGCGATCGATCACGACCCCGTGACCGTGTCGAGCGCGGCGGGCCTCACACCGGTGATCGTGTCACCCGGCCCGGCATCAGGCCTCCACGCCGACCGCCGCGACGGTGGTGGGGGAGGGCCGCAGGCCGAGGTGCTCGCGCAGTGTCGTGCCCTCGTACTCGGTGCGGAACGAGCCCTTCTCCTGCAGCAGCGGCACGACCTGGTCGACGAACGGGTCCATTCCGCCCGGCGTGATGTGCGGGACCAGCACGAAGCCGTCCGAGGCGTCGGACTGCACGAACTCGTCGATCGTGTCCGCGACCCGCTGCGGGGTCCCGACGAACGTGTGCCGCCCGTTCTTGCGGATGACGACCTCGCGCAGCGACAGGCCCTCCCGCTCGCCGAGCTCGCGCCACTCGTGCGCCGTCGCCACCGGGTCCCGGTACATCCGCACGCTCGCCCGGCCCTTCGAGATGTGCTCGCCGGAGTCGACGTCGTCGTCGGTCCTCGGGTCGAACGAGGGGACGGGGCCGTCGGGGTCGACATCGGAGAGGTCGCGGTTCCAGACCTGCTCGGCGAACGCGATCGCCGTCGCCGGCCCGACCTGCTGGTACTGCACCTGCCGCGCGTTCTCCGCGGCCTCTTCCTCGGTGTCCCCGAGCACGAACGTCGCCGCCGGCAGGATCTTCAGGTCCTCCGGGCGCCGGCCGAACTTCGCGAGCCGCGCCTTGACGTCGGCGTAGAACTCCTGGCCGGCCTCCAGCTCGGCGTGCCGGGTGAAGATTGCGTCCGCGCTCGAGGCGGCGAACTCGCGACCCTCCTCGGAGTCACCGGCCTGAATGATCACCGGGCGGCCCTGCGGGCTGCGGGGCACCGGGAAGCGCCCGGAGATGTCGAACTGGTCGGAGCGGATCGCGAACCGCCCCGCGTCCCCGTGGCGCAGGAACTGCCCGCTCGCGGCGTCGGCGAGCACCTCGTCGGCGTCCCACGAGTCCCACAGCGCCTGCGCGGTCGCGAGCATCTCCTGGGCGCGCAGGTAGCGCTTGTCCTTGGGCAGGTAGCCGCCGCGGCGGAAGTTCTCGCCGGTGAACTCGTCCCAGCTGGTCACGACGTTCCACGCCGCCCGCCCGCCGGAGAGGTGGTCGAGCGTCGCGAGCTTGCGGGCGACGTCGAGCGGCTCGTTGAACGTCGAGTTCACGGTGCCGGCCAGCCCGATGTGCTCGGTGACGGCGGCGAGCGCCTGCAGGATCGCCACGTTGTCGGGGCGGCCCATGACGTCGAGGTCGTAGATGCGCCCGCCCTGCTCGCGCAGCCGCAGACCCTCGGCGAGGAACAGGAAGTCGAACTTCCCCCGCTCCGCGGCCTGCGCGAAGCGGCGGAACGACGCGAATTCGATGTGGCTGCCCGACGCCGGGTCGCTCCAGACCGTCGTGTTGTTGACGCCGGGGAAGTGGGCGGCGAGGTGGATCTGCTTCGTGGGCACGGTGCTCCTCCTCAGGTCTGCGCGTAGCGGTCGGCCGGACGCGCGAGGCCGAAGTGGCCGCGCAGGGTGTCGGCGTCGTAGGCGGTGCGGTGGAGGCCCCGGCGCTGCAGCTCCGGGACGAGCTCGCGGGTGATGCGCGGCAGGTCGTGGGCGGTGACGGCCGGGCGCAGGCGGGCGCCGGCGAGGCCGGTGGCGTGCCAGGACTCGAGGACGTCGGCGACGTCGGCGACCGTGCCGGTGAGGATGCGCGCGTCGCTGCGCAGCTCCGCACCGTCGGCCGCGTCGAGGCGGGCGAGGCGCTCCCGCGCGGCGTCGGCGCTGTCGTCGAGCACGACGAGCAGGTCACCGAGCACGCGCAGCTCCTCGCCCGTGCGCCCGACCGACGCCTCCTCCGCACGGACCTGGCGCAGGATGGCCTCCGCGTCCCCGGTCGGCCCGGAGCGCCCGACCCCGCCCGGCGTCACGAACACCAGGTCGGCGCCGCGAGCGGCGAGCCGGTAGGCGACGTCGACGTGCGCGAGCGCGCTGACCAGCGGCTGGCCCTGCGGGGGGCGCGGGGTGATCGAGGGGCCGCGCACCGAGAAGTGGTCGCCGGCGAAGTCGATGTAGTGCAGCTTGTCGCGGTCGACGAACCGGCCGGTCGCGGCGTCGCGGATCTCGGCGTCGTCCTCCCACGAGTCCCACAGCCGGCGCTGGACCTCGATGTGGTCGGCGGCCTCGTCGAACAGGCTCTCGTGGCTCTCCGCGCCGTACTCGCGGCGCCCGAACAGCGCGTACTCGTCCGCCCGCGACGACACCTTCACCCGCACCCCGGCCCGCCCGGTCGTGACGTAGTCGAGCGTCGCGATCTCGGTGGAGACGTGGAACGGCTCGGTGTGCGTGGTGATCACCGTCGGCACCAGCCCGATGTGGCTGGTCACGGGTCCGACGCGCAGGGCGATGAGCTGGGCGTCGAGGCGTCCCTGGGCGCGGTCGGCGCGGTCGCTGTCGAGGGCGAAGGAGTCCTCGATGGTGACGAGGTCGAGCAGGCCGGCCTCGGCCTCGCGGACCTGGTCGACCCAGAAGCCCGCGGTGAACAGCTCGTCGGCGCGGGCGCCGGGCTCGCGCCACGACGCCGGGTGCCAGCCGGTGCCGTCGAGGGCGACCGCCAGGTGCAGGGTCATGGTCCTCCTGTCCGCTACGTCCGCGCGGGGACGGTGCTCGGAACGGTGCTCGGGACGGTCAGCGCGGTGAAGTCCGGACGGGCGCGCAGCCGGAAGCCGAGGGCCTCGTACAGCCGGATCGCCCCGGTGTTGGACGCCGCGGCGTGCAGGAACGGGACCTCGCCCCGCGCCCGGATGCTGGCGACGACGGCCAGGACGAGCCGGGTCGCGAGCCCTCGGCCACGGTGGGCCGCGTCGGTGCAGACCGCGCTGATCTCGGTGTACCCGGGCGGGTGCAGGCGCTCACCGGCCATGGCGACGAGCTCGCCGCCGGAGACGACGCCCAGGTAGGTGCCCATGGTGATGGTCCGCGGCCCGAACGGCCCCGGTCTCGTGCGCGCCACGAGCTCGCGCATCGCCGGGACGTCGTCGGGCCCGAGGCGGACCAGGCCCGGATCGTCGTGGCCGGCGACGTCGTCGCCGACGAGCTGCACCCCGGGCAGCGTGCGCCCGACCTCCAGACCGACCGGGTCGAGGGGCCCGAAGGCCGGGACCACCGTCGTGCCACCGGGTCCGACGAGCGCGGCGACGTCGCCCCACTCGGCGGCGCTGCGGGGCTCGGCGAGGAACGGCGTGACCTCGGGGTCGTAGCGCAGCGCGTTTCCGAGGCCCTGCGCGAGGTGCGCGTGGGCGCCGAGCAGGGAGCTGCGGACCGGCTCGTCGAGCGGCCCGGGGTGTCCGGGTGCCACTCCGACGACAACCGCCCGCGTCGCGACACCATTCCGCACCGGGCCTCGCTCGCCCGCGGACCTCCCGTCGCCGCGCGGGACGTGCCTACGGTGGGCCCGCCCTGTCGATCAGAGGAGGAAGACCCGTGACCGAGCACGTCGACCTGCTCGAGGGCCTGCGCACGACCCCGGCGCGGCGCTATCTCGCCGACACCCCGATCCCCGACGACGTGCTGTGGGAGCTGCTCGACACCGCCGTCCGTGGCCCGTCCGGCGGCAACCGCCAGGCCTGGGGCTGGGTCGTCGTCACCGACCCGACGGTGAAGACCCGTATCGCCGAGCACTACCGGCAGGGCTGGGAGAAGATCTACGGGGTGCGCCGCGAGGAGCTGCTCGACCCGGCCCGCGACGGCGCCGCGGACGGCCTGAGCCCCGCGTCGTTCCGCGCCGCCGACCACCTCGCCCACCACCTGGCCGAGGCCCCCGTGTTCGTGGTGCCGGTGCTGCGCAACGCCTCGGGCTCGACCGACAAGCGACTCGGCGGGTCCATCTACGGCGCGGTGCAGCAGCTGCTGCTCGCCGCGCGGGCGCACGGCATCGGCGGCGTGCTGACGTCGCTGCACCTCATCACCGGCGAGCGGGAGGTCGACGAGCTGCTCGAGCTGCCCGAGGACGCTGCGGCGATGGGCCTCGTGCCCCTCGGCTACCCGGTGCGTGGGCGCTGGTCGACGCCGCGGCGCCAGCCCGTCGAGCAGGTCGTGCACTGGGAGCGGTGGGGCGAGAACCGGTCCCGCGGCTGAGCGAGGCCGGCGGGCGTTCGGTCGGGGACCGGGCGGGGAAGGCGAGCACCGTGGTCGACACCGAGGACGTCGCCGCCCTGCTCGCCCGTGTCGAGCAGCGCGCACCGGCACTCGACCGCGGTGGGTCCGACGTACGCCCGACGCTGCGCGAGCTCGCCGCGCAGGACCTGCTCGCGCTCGGGAGCGGCCCGGAGCGCGCGGGTGAGCTCCCCGACCTCGTGACGCTGGTCGCGGAGCTCGGGGCGAGCTGCCTGGCCACCGCGTTCTCGACGTGGGCGCACCGGATGGTGGTCGACTACCTGGCGCACGCCCGCGCCGACGACCTCGGGGCGCTGGCCCGCGCCGAGCGCTTCGGCTCGACGGGTCTGGCGCCGGCGCTGCGCGAGCTCGCGGGGTTCGGGCCGGTGCCGCTGGTGGCGCGCCGGGACGGGGCGGGCCTGCGGGTCGACGGGCCGGTGAGCTGGGCGTCGAACCTGTTCCCGGGGACCCTGCTGGTGGTCCCGGTCCGGGCTGGCGACGGGCGCGCGGTCGTGGCGATCGACGTCGACGCTCCCGGGGTCACCGTGCACCCGCGGCCGCACCTGCTCGCGATGAACGCCACCGCCTCGTCCTCGCTGACGCTGACCGACGTCGCGGTCGCCCCGGAGCGGGTGCTCACCGAGGACCTGGTGGGGTTCGTCGGCGCCTGCCGGCCGCGGCTCGTGCTCGTGCAGTCGGCGTTCTGCCTGGGGCTGGCGCGGCGGTCGGTGGCCGAAGCGGGCCCGCACCTGACCGGCGTCGCCGCGTCGCTGGCGCCGCGCGCGGAGGAGGTCGCCGGGGCGCTGGCGGCGGCCGAGGGCCGGCTCCAGCGCCTCGCCGCGAGCCCCGCGGCCGCCGGGCCCCGCGACCAGGCGGCCCTGCGCCACGAGGCCGCGCGGCTCGCGGGCGAGGCGACGCGGCTCGAGGCGGCCGTCGTCGGCGGCGCGGGCTACGTCGCCGACAGCCCCACCTCGCGTCGCCTGCGCGAGGCCGCGTTCCTCCCGGTCCAGGCCCCGACCGAGGCCCTGCTCGAGCACCTCCGTCGGTGAGGCGGCGGGGAGCGGCGCTCAGCCGTGCGCGCGGACGGCCGAGAGCACGAGCTCGATCCCGCCGTCGGCGACGTCCGGGAACGACCCGAGCGCGTCCGGGTCGCGGACCCACCGGAAGACCACGCCCATGTACACGTCGGACAGGGTGCGCGCGGCCTCGGCGACGTCGACGTCCGCACGGACCTCCCCGCGCTCCTGGCCCTCGCGCAGCAGGGGCCGCAGGTCGGCCAGGAGCTGGGACTCGTAGCGGATCGGGCCGGTGGCCTCGGTCCAGCCCAGCATCATCTGCCGGGTCAGCTCCGGCTCCGCCTCGACGAGCCGGCTGATCAGCCGGAAGTAGGCGCGGATGCGCTCCGGCGCCGGCTCCTCGGTCGACCCCGTGATCACCTCGACGGCGTCGTCGGCCATCCGGCGGGTCCACAGCATCGGGATGTCGCCCTTGCTGGGGAAGTGGTTGAACGCCGTCCGGCGCGACGTCCCGGCCCGCTCGGCGATGTCGGCCATCGTCGTGTCCTCGTAGCCGCGCTCCACGAACAGCGCGGCCGCCGCCTCGTAGAGGGCGTCCCTCGTCGCGGACGCGCGTCCGCCCCCGGCGCCCTGTCCGGCCGCGCTCACCGTCGCTCCCGTCGTCGTGACGCTTGACACGTCCTGCACTCGGGTGCAACTGTTTCGGCACCGCCACCTGCACCCGAGTGCAACCCTCTCACCAGGGAGAAGTATGTCCAACGTAGCTGCGACGCCGCGGCGCGACGCCATCGACCTCTACCGGCCCGAGGCCCTGCGCGACCCCTACCCCCTCTACGCCGAGCTGCGCGCTCGCGGTCCGGTGACCCACGAGCCCGAGCGGGACATCTGGCTCGTCCCGGGCCACGTCGAGGCCGCCGCGGTGCTGCGCGACCACCGCCGTTTCGTCTCCGGCGACGGCGCCACCTACGAGAGCGCGCTCGGCCGCACCGAGCGCTACCCGCTCATCGAGACCGACCCGCCCGAGCACACCCGCATCCGCCGGGCGGTCCAGCCGCCGTTCGCGCGGGCCGAGATCGAGCAGCTGCGACCGGGGATCGAGTCCGCGGCCGCGGCGATCGTCGAGCAGGCGCTCGCCCACGGGGAGGTCGACGCCGTCCCGGCGCTCGCCCAGCCGATGCCCGACCGCGCGATGGCGATGCTCACCGGTCTCACCCCGCCCAGCTGCCAGGCGCTGGTCGACTGGAGCGACGCCGTCGTGCGCGCCCAGGAGCCGGCGGCGGACCCGCGCCACACCGAGCTCCTGCTCGAGGCCCTGACCTGGCTGGGGGCGGACGGCATCCCCGGCCTGCCCGCTCACTGCCTCGGGCGCCTGATCATGGACGGCGGCAGCACCGGCCGCCTCGACCCGGAGGGCCCGGAGCGGCTGATGACCCTCGCCTCCATCTGGCTGGCCGGCGTCGACTCCACCGGCGCGCTGCTGGGCAACGCGATCGACGCGTTCGTCGAGCAGCCCGACCAGTGGGAGCTGCTGCGCGCCCGCCCCGACCTCGTCCCGAACGCCGTCGAGGAGCTGCTGCGCTTCGAGGCGCCCTTCCGCGTCTTCTACCGCCGCACCCGCGACGAGGCCGAGGTCGGCGGGGTCGCGATCCCCGCCGGCGCGACGGTGTGCGCGGTCCTGGGGTCGACGGGGCGCGACCCCCGGCAGTTCGCCGACCCGGACCGGCTCGACGTGACGAGGGAGAACGCCCGCACGCACCTCGCGCTCGGCACGTCGATCCACCTCTGCCTCGGTGCCCCGCTGGCGCGGATGGAGGCGACGTCGATGCTCACCGAGCTGACCCGCCGGGTGCAACGGTTCGAGCGCACCGGCGACGCGGTGCGCAGCCCCAGCGGCACGATGCGCAAGTTCGACGCGCTGCCGGTCCGCCTCGTGCCGGCAGGAGTGACAGCGTGACGGCGAGCTACGCGAAGGGCCCCCACGACCTGGGCGGCGACTGCCACGCCTGGCTGCTCCCGGAGGGCCGGTGGGGCGAGAGCAACACGGGACTGGTGCGCGGCGCCGGGGTGTCGCTGCTGGTCGACACGCACTACGACCTGCCGCACACCGCCGAGATGCTCGACGGGTACGCCCCGCTGACCGCGGACCACCCGATCCGGACCCTGGTCAACACGCACTCCGACGGCGACCACTGGCACGGCAACCAGCTCGTCGCCGGGCCCGAGGTGGAGATCGTCGCCTCGGCGGCCGCCGCGGCGCTGATGACCCCGGCCGCGATCGCCGAGCTGGCCGGCCTCTCCGACCGCCAGGACCGGGTCGGCGCGTTCATCCGCTCGATCTCGGGCCACTTCGACCTCACCGGGATCGTCGCCACCCCGCCCACCCGCACCTTCACCGGCGAGCTCGACCTCGACGTCGGCGGGCGCCAGGTGCGGCTCATCCAGGTCGGACCCGCGCACACCCCGGGCGACGTCCTGGTCCACGTCCCGGACGCCGGCGTCGTCTACACCGGCGACATCCTCTTCATCGGCGGCGCCCCGCTCGTGTGGACGGGCCCGGTCGCGCGCTGCACCGCCGCCTGCGAGCGGATCCTCGACCTGCCGCTCACCGCGATCGTGCCGGGCCACGGGCCGCTCACGGACAAGGACGGCGTCCGGTGGGTCCGCGACTACCTCGTGTTCGTGGAACAGGAGGCGACCAAGCGGTTCGAGGCCGGCCTGACCGTCGAGGAGGCCGTCGCGTCGATCGACCTCGGACGGTTCGCCGCGATGTCCGAGCAGGGGCGCATCGCTGCGAACGTCCTCAACGTCTACGAGGAGCTCGACCCCTCCCGCCCCCGCGCCGCCCGCCTGGAGCAGTTCGGCCGGATCGCCGCGTTCGAGCTGGGGGAGCAGGCATGAGGATCGCCCGCCTCGCGATCGACGGGACGCCCCGGGCGGGCGTCGTCGACGGGGACGTGGTGCAGCCCCTGACCGTCGGGACGGACGAGCTGCTGGCGTCGGCCGAGCGCGACGACCTGGTGGCGCGGACCGCCGACGGTCCGCCCCGCCCGCTGTCCTCCGTGCGGCTGCTCGCCCCGGTGGCGCCACCGACGCTGCGCGACTACATCACCTTCGAGGAGCACCTCGAGGGCAGCCTCACGCTGCTCGGGCGCACGGCGCCGCCCCCGGAGTGGTACGAGCAGCCCGTCTTCTACTTCTCCAACACCAACGCCGTGATCGGGCCGGACGAGCCCGTCGCGGTCCCGCCCGGGTGCGAGCGGCTCGACTTCGAGCTCGAGCTGGCCGCGGTGATCGGCCGCCCCGGACGGGACCTCACCCCCGAGCAGGCGGGCGAGCACATCGCCGGGTACACGCTGTTCAACGACTGGTCCGCGCGCGACCTCATGGCGCCGGTGGTCCCGGTGGGCCTCGGCCCGGTGAAGGGCAAGGACTTCGCCAACACCCTCGGGCCCTGGATCGTCACCGCCGACGAGCTGGCGCCGTTCCGCCGCGACGGGCGCCTGGCGCTGGAGATGCACGCGGAGGTCAACGGCGTCCCGCTGCCCGGGGGCGGGGACAGCTCGGCGAGCATGGCGTGGTCGTTCGAGGAGATCGTCGCCTACGCCTCGCGCGGGGCGGAGCTGCGGACCGGCGACGTGCTCGCGTCGGGGACCTGCGGCACGGGCTGCCTGCTCGAGTACTGGGCGCAGGCGGGCGAGGCCGCGCCCCCGCCGCTGCGGCCCGGTGACGTCGTCACGCTGGTCGTCGAGGGCATCGGGTCGGTGTCGAACCGGGTGGTGGCGGGCGCGGAGCCGGTGGCCCTCCCGACGGCCCGGGTCGGGCAGACGCGGCGGCCGCGTCCGTGGACGAGCGCCTGATCGTGTCGTTCGGCGGTGTCCGCGACCGGGCCCGAGCGGTGACCATGGTCGTCCACCACCACGGCACGGACGGGGACGACCATGCTCAAGCTCTCCCTCGACGCCTGCGCCCGCCAGCAGCTCGCGGCCGCGCGCAGCAGCTCGGCCGGGCGCGCCGCCCACACGGTGGTGGGCGGGCACGGCAACGTCATGCGCCAGACGGTCATCGCGCTGACCGGCGGCCGCGAGCTCGGCGAGCACGAGAACCCCGGCGAGGCGACGCTGGTCGTGCTGCACGGCCGGGTGCGCCTCGTGTCCGAGAAGGACGCGTGGGACGGGCGCCGGGGCGATCTGCTCGTCGTGTCCGACGGCCGCCATCGCCTCGAGGCCGTCGAGGACGCGGTCGTCCTGCTGACGGTCGCGAAGGTCGGCAACTCACGTGCGGGTCAGAAGTAACCGTTCGTCGGGAGCGGGGCGCCGGTGACGAGGTGGCGGCCGATGGCCGCGGCCTTGTAGCTCGCCGGGTTGTGCAGCGTGATCGTGCGGAGGTTGCGCCAGTGCCGGTCGAGGTTGCGGGCGCGGCTGGACGCCGAGGCCCCGCCGACGTCGAACAGCGTGGTCGCCGCGTCGAGCGCGACGCGGTCGAGGTGCACCTTCACCGACGTGTGCGCCAGCGACGCCGCGAGCAGCAGCTCCTCGGTCGGCTCGCCCTTCTCCCACGCCGCCATCACGGCGTCGATCGCGTCGGCTGCGGTCAGCACCGCCGCCTGCGCCACCCACGCCGTCGCCGACAGCCGGCCCACGGTCTCGTGCAGGATCGGGTCGTCGACGGCCTGCGGGGTGGGCGCGTGCTCGAAGGTGCGGCTGCGCGAGCGGACCACCCCGGCCGCGTCGGTGGCGACCGAGCGCAGGATGCCGGCGACCAGCGCGTGCAGGTAGAGCTGCAGGAACGCGACGTCGCCGGGCGGGCGCGGCTCGAGGCGGGGCCGCGCGCCCAAGACGTCGCGGGGCTCGACGGCGACGTCGGTGAACGTCGTCGTCCCGGTGCCGGTGCGGCTCTGGCCCATGCCGTCCCAGTCGTCGACGACCTCCACGCCGGGGCGGTCGGCGGGCACCATCACCGTGGCGACGCGGTCGTCGGGCACCCGGGCCGCGACCGCGATCCAGTCCGCGTACAGGGTTCCGGTGCTGTAGTACTTGGTGCCGCCCAGGACGAGGCGGCCGTCGACCTCGTCGAGCCGGGTGTCGAACTCGTGCCCGCCCGCCGCGGACGGGCCGGTCTCGCTGATCGCGTTCCCGAACACCTTGCCGGCGCGGATCTCGTCGACCCAGCGCCGCCGCACCTCCGGGTCGGGGTGGCGCAGGAAGCCGATGACCTGGCTGTAGTGGGTGCGCAGGACGTGGGCGACGATCGGGTCGGCCTCGGCGAGGTCGACGACGAACGCCAGCACCTCGCGCACCGACGCGCCCCGCCCGCCCTCGTCGACCGGCAGCGACAGCGCCCCTAGCCCGGCACGCGCCACCGCCGCCACCTCCTCGAACGGCGAGGCGTCGGTCCGCTCCCGCTCCGCGGCGCCCGCGGCGATCCGGGCGAGCAGCGCGGCGACCTCGGGGTCGGCGGCGGTCCGCGACGCCGGGCTCACGAGGCCCCGGAAGAGCGCAGCGCCCCGGCCGGGTGGCTCGCGTCGGCGCGCGGTCCCCGGCCGCCCAGCACCTCGCGCAGCGTCCCACCCGGCGGGGTCTCCGGCATCCGCCCGCGCCGGCGCAGCTCCGGGACGACCAGGGTCGCGACCTGCTCGAACGTGCCCGGCGTGACCGCGTAGGCGAGGTTGAAGCCGTCGGCGCCGGTCTCGTCGATCCAGCGCTCCATCTCGTCGGCGACCTCGGTCGGCGATCCGACCGCCACCGGCCCGCGGCCGCCGACCGCGAGGTGCGCGGCGATCTCGTCGATCGTCCACTCCCGGTCCGGGTCGTCGGTGGTGAACGACGCGAGGGCGGTCTGGCCGGCCTCGGTGTGGACGTGGCGCAGCGGCTGGTCGGGCGGCACGTCGGCGAGGTCGAGCCCGGTCCAGCCGCCGAACAGCGCCATCGCACCTTCGCGGGAGGCCGCGGCGAGGTAGCTCTCGTAGAGCTCCCGTGCTGCGGACGACGTCTCGGCCACCACCGGCGCCAGCTGCACGAAGATCGTCACCGACTCGGGGTCCCGGCCCGCCTCGGCGACCGCCTCCCGGATGCCCGCCACCGACCTCGCGACGACGCCGGTCGTCGGCCCGGACACGAACACCGCCTCGGCGTGCCTGCCGGCGAACGCCTTGCCGCGCGACGAGGCACCCGCCTGGAAGATCGCCGGCGTGCGTTGCGGCGACGGTTCGCACAGGAAGGGCCCGGGGACGTCGAACCACGTGCCGTGGTGGGCGACGTCGTGGACCTTCGCCGGGTCGGTGTAGATGCCGCGCTCGACGTCGCGGACCACGGCGTCCTCGTCCCAGGAGGTCTCCCAGAGCTTGTAGCAGACCTCGAGGTACTCCTCGGCCATCGCGTAGCGCTCGTCGTGCGGCAGCTGCTCGCCCAGCCCGAGGTTCGCCGCCGCGCTCGACAGGTAGCCGGTGACGACGTTCCAGGCGACGCGGCCCTTCGTCAGGTGGTCGAGCGTCGTGAGGCGGCGCGCCAGCGCGTAGGGGTGCTCGTAGCTGACCGACACCGTCACCCCGAACCCGAGCCGCGACGTCGCCGCGGCCATGGCCGGCACCAGCAGCATCGGGTCGCCGAGCGGGACCTGCGCCCCGGCTCGCACCGCCGCGTCCCGCGACCCGCCGTACACGTCGTAGATCCCGAGCACGTCGGCGAGGAACAGCGCGTCGAAGCCCGCGTCCTCGAGCGTGCGGGCGAGGGAGGTCCAGTGCTCGAGGTCGGTGTAGCGGTGGCCCCGGTCGTCGGGGTGGCGCCAGAGCCCCGCCGACTGGTGACCGGCGCAGTTCATGGCGAAGGCGTTGAGGTGGATTCTCCGTTTGTCAGAGAGCACGGCGTCCTTTCTAGACCGCGTCGTCGAACGCGGTCTCGCGGGCGAACAGCGCGGCCACGACGGTCAGCACGGACACGCCGGCGAAGATCACCACGACGGGCCAGAACGACCCGGTGGCACCGACGACCGCCGCCGCCACCAGCGGGGCGAAGCCGCCGGCGATCACCGAGCCGATGCCGTAGCCCAGCGACGCGCCGCTGTAGCGCAGCCGCACGGTGAACAGCTCCGCGAACCACGCCGCCTGCGGGCCGTACATGGCGTCGTGGGTGGCGTTGACCGCGAGCACCACGGCGAGCACGACCAGCACCGTCGACCCGGTGCCGACGGCGAGGAAGAACAGCAGCAGCGCGACGGTGCCGCCGACGGCGCCGAACAGGTAGGGCGTCCGGCGCCCGACGCGGTCGGACAGGATCGCCCACAGGGGCGTCGTGGCGAGGCCCAGCGCCGCCGAGACGACCACCGCGAGGAGCCCGGCGCTCGAGCCGCGGCCGATCTCGCTCGCGATGTAGGTCAGGCCGTAGGTCGTGATCAGCACGAACAGCGCGATCTGCGAGAGCCGCAGCCCGGTGGTCAGCAGGACCTCGCGCGGGGCGGCCCGGAAGACCTCGACGACGGGCAGCCGCGCGACCTTGCCCTGCGCGCGGAGCTCGGCGAACGCGGGCGCGTCGGAGATGCGCAGGCGGATGACCAGGCCGATGATCACGAGCACGGCGCTGGCCAGGAACGGCAGTCGCCACCAGAACTCGACGAACGCGGCGTCGCCGACGGCCGTGCGGACCAGGAAGAACAGCCCGGTCGCGAGCAGCATCCCGGCCGGGGAGCCGAGCTGGGTGAAGCTGCCGAAGAACCCGCGCCGCCGCGGCGGGGCGTGCTCGACGGCGAGGATCGCCGCGCCCGCCCACTCGCCGCCGACCGCGAGGCCCTGGAGGATCCGCAGCACCACGAGCAGCACCGGGGCCGCGACGCCGATCGTCGCGAACGTCGGCAGGACCCCGATCAGCGTGGTCGCGACGCCCATGAGCACGAGCGCCCCGACGAGGACCGTGCGGCGCCCGAGGCGGTCACCGAGGTGCCCGGCGATCACCGCACCGATCGGCCGCGCGCCGAAGCCCGCGGCGTAGGTCGCGAAGGCCGCGAGCGTGCCGGCGGTGGGGCTGATCGAGGGGAAGAACAGCTGGTTGAACACCAGCGCGGTGGCGGTGGCGTAGAGGTAGAAGTCGTACCACTCGATGGTGGTGCCGATCGCGCTGGCGAGCGCGACCCGGCGCGGGGTGCGCGCGGGCGCGGCGGGGGAGGAGACGGCGGACACACGGGCTCCCGGGAGCGGGGGGACGGGGTGCGGAGGCGTGTGTCAGCGACAGGTGCCGTGGGCGGTGCGCATGAGGTCGACGTGGCGGCGCCGCGTCAGATCCCTCCCCGTGTCCACGCGGTGATCCTCGGTGAGCGCGGCGCGGGCCACAACCGGGGTGTGGCGCCGGCCATGCGCCCGCCCACGACCCAGTGGGCTCAGCGCCCGTCGAGCGGCCGGGCGACCAGCGGGCGCCCGACCAGGCCGGCGGCGAGGGTGTCGCCGGCCTGCGGGTCGACGAGCAGGAACGACCCGGTGGCCGCGACCTCGTCGTACGGGTCGAGCGGCAGCGGTTCGGACACCGTCAGCGAGGCCTGGCCCATGTCGTTGATGGCCAGCTCGCCCGGGTCCGGGACGACCGTGAGGTCCTCGGTGTCGAGCCGGTGGGTCACCGCGCCGACGATCGCCTGCACCGTGCGCGTGCCGTGCTTGAGCAGCAGGCGCGCGCCCGGGCGCAGCGGCTTCTCGTGCAGCCACGCGAGCGTCGCGTCGAACTCGGTGACCGGCTCGGGCGCGCCGGGGGCCGCGAGGAGCGCGCCGCGGGCGATGCCGAGGTCGTCGGCCAGGCGCAGGACGACGCTCTGCCCGTCGTGCGCGGCGTCCTGCTCGCCGTCGGCGGTGTCGATGCCCTCGACCCGGGTGCGGTGCCCGTCGGGCAGGACCTCGACCTCGTCGCCCACGCGCACGGTGCCGGCGGCGACCCGCCCGGCGTAGCCGCGGTAGTCGGGGTGCGACTCGGTCCGCGGCCGCACGACGTACTGCACCGGGAACCGGAACGGCGCAGTGTGGTCGGCGCCCTCGACCGACACCGACTCGAGGTGGTCGAGCAGCGTCGGGCCCTCGTACCAGGGCGTCCGCGTCGAGGGCACGACGACGTTGTCGCCCTTCCTCGCCGACAGCGGGATCGCGACGACGGCGTCCTCGGCGTAGCCCAGCGCCTCGCTGAGCCCGAGGAACTCCTTGGCGATGCGCCAGTAGGTGTTCTCGTCGAAGTCGACGAGGTCCATCTTGTTGACCGCGAGCACCAGGCGCGGCACCCGCAGCAGGCCCATCACCGCGACGTGGCGCCGCGTCTGCTCGACGACGCCGTGGCGGGCGTCGACCAGCAGGACCGCCAGCTGCGCGGTCGACGCGCCGGTCACCGTGTTGCGGGTGTACTGCACGTGGCCCGGGGTGTCGGCGAGGACGAACGAGCGCCGCGGCGTCGCGAAGTAGCGGTAGGCCACGTCGATCGTGATGCCCTGCTCGCGCTCGGAGCGCAGGCCGTCGACGAGCAGCGAGAGGTCCGGGTCCCCGCCGCCCACCGTCGCCCGCTCGACGGCCTCCATCTGGTCGGCGAGCACCGACTTCGTGTCGTAGAGCAGCCGCCCGACGAGGGTCGACTTGCCGTCGTCGACCGACCCCGCGGTCGCGAGCTTGAGCAGGTCAGCCATCAGAAGTAGCCCTCTCGCTTGCGGTCCTCCATGGCGGCCTCCGACAGGTGGTCGTCGGCGCGCGTCGCCCCGCGCTCGGTGAGGCGGCTCTCGCGGACCTCGGCCAGCACCTCGTCGAGCGTCGACGCCGTCGACTCCACCGCGCCGGTGCAGGAGCCGTCGCCGACGGTGCGGTAGCGCACCGACTTCGTGACGACCTCCTCCCCGTCGCGGGGCCCGCCCCACGGCCCGCTGGTCAGCCACATCCCGTCGCGGGAGAAGACGTCACGGGTGTGCGCGTAGTAGATCGACGGCAGCTCGACGCCCTCGCGGGCGATGTAGCGCCACACGTCGAGCTCGGTGAAGTTCGACAGCGGGAACACGCGCACGTGCTCGCCGGGCTTGTGGCGGCCGTTGTAGAGGTTCCACAGCTCGGGGCGCTGGCGGCTCGGCTCCCAGGCGCCGAAGGCGTTGCGGAGGGAGAAGATGCGCTCCTTGGCCCGCGCGCGCTCCTCGTCGCGGCGTCCGCCGCCGAACACCGCGTCGTGGCGGTGCTCGGCGATGGCGTCGAGCAGCGGCGTGGTCTGCAGCGGGTTGCGGGTGCCGTCGGTGCGCTCGGCGAGGCGCCCGTCGTCGATGTAGTCCTGCACGCGGGCGACCTCGAGGGTCAGGCCGTAGCGCTCGACGACGCGGTCGCGGAAGTCGATGACCTCCTCGAAATTGTGCCCGGTGTCGACGTGGAGCACCGGGAACGGGATCGGCGCGGGCCAGAACGCCTTCGCGGCGAGGTGCACCAGCAGCATCGAGTCCTTGCCGCCGGAGAAGAGGATCACGGGGCGGTCGAACTCGCCCGCGACCTCGCGCATGACGTGGACGGCCTCGGACTCGAGGGCGTCCAGCTGGTCGGACAGGGCCGGCGCGCTCATCCGTGCAGCCCGCACTCGGTCTTGGAGAAGCCCGCCCAGCGCCCGCTGCGCGGGTCCGCGCCGGGGGCCGGCTTGGCGGTGCACGGCGCGCAGCCGATGGACGGGTAGCCCGCGTCCACCAGCGGGTTGACCAGGATCGCGTGCTCGCGGATGTAGGCGTCCATCTGCTCGTCGCTCCAGTGCGCGATCGGGTTGATCTTGACCAGCCCGTGGCGCTCGTCCCACGTGACCAGCGGCGTCGTCGCCCGCGTCGGGGCCTCGACGCGGCGGACGCCGGTGACCCAGGCGTCGTACCGCGCCAGGGTCGTCTTCAGCGGCTCGACCTTGCGCATCCCGCAGCACGCGCCGGGGTCGGTGGCGAAGAGGTCCTTGCCGTACGCCGCGTCCTGCTCGGCGACGGTGAGCTCGGGCTCGGCCTGCACGATGCGCACGCCGTAGACCTGCGCGACCGCGTCGCGGGTGCCGAGGGTCTCGGCGAAGTGGTAGCCGGTCTCGAGGAACAGCACGTCCACGCCGGGACGGGCGGCGGCGCCGAGCTCGACCAGCACGGCGTCCTGCATGTTCGAGGCGACGACGAGGTCCGCGCCGAACGTCTCGGCGGCCCAGGCGAGGATCTCGCGGGTGAGCTCCTCGTGGCCCACGACCCCCTCGCGGGCGGCGAAGTGCTCGCCGGCGGCGAGGGCGGCGGTGCGCCGGTCCTCGCGGGCCTCGTGGGACGTCTCGGTCGGTGTGGTGGTCATGCTCGTCCTTCCGCCGGCTGCGTGGCTCCGGTGACGACGAAGGTGCTGCGGCAGTCCGCGCACTCCCACGCGCCCCGGGGCTCCTCGCGGGGACGCAGGTCCTGCTCCCCGCAGTACGGGCAGTACTGCACCGCCAACCTCATGACAGCTGCGCCTCGTCCGCGCGCACGACCCACTGGGCGAAGCGCTCGCCGGGCTCGCGGTGCTCGGCGAAGCGGCGGACGACCCGCTCGACGTAGTCGCCGAGCTCGGTCGAGAGCACCTTGTGGCCGCGCAGCTTGCGCCCGAAGCCGGCGTCGAGGCCGAGGCCGCCGCCGAGGTGCACCTGGAAGCCCGCGGCCGGGTTGCCGTCGGCGTCGTTGATGATCTGGCCCTTGAGCCCGATGTCGGCGACCTGCACCCGCGCGCAGGAGTTCGGGCAGCCGTTGAGGTTGATCGAGATGGGCTGCTCGAGGGTGTCCTGGACGTCGGCGAGGCGCCGGTCCAGCTCCTCGACGAGCTCGCCGGCCCGGTTCTTGGTGTCGACGAACGCGAGCTTGCAGAACTCCAGGCCCGTGCAGGCCATCGTCGCCCGCCGCCACGGCGTGGGACGCGCGGGCAGGCCGAGGTGGTCGAGCGCGGTGGTCAGCCCGTCGAGCTTCGCCGGCGGCACGTCCAGGACCAGGATCTTCTGGTAGGGCGTGAGGCGCACCCGCGTCGAGCCGGCCTCCTCGGCGGCCTTCGCGACGCCGACGAGCGTCGAGCCGCTGGTGCGCCCGGCGGGCGGGGCGACGCCGACGTAGTGGTTGCCGTCGACCTGCTGGTGGACGCCGACGTGGTCGATGATCCCGGCGATCTCCTCGGGCGCGGGGCCGTCGACGAGCGACCGGCCGAGGTACTCGTCCTCGAGGACCTGGCGGAACTTCTCCGGTCCCCAGTCGGCGATGAGGAACTTGATGCGCGCGCGGGTGCGCAGCCGGCGGTAGCCGTAGTCGCGGAACACCTGCACGACGCCCTGCCAGACGTCGGCGACCTCGGCGAGCGGCACCCACGCACCCAGGCGCACCGCGAGCTTCGGGTTGGTCGACAGGCCGCCGCCGACCTGCAGGTCGAAGCCGGGTCCGTGCTCGGGGTGGACGACGCCGACGAAGCTGACGTCGTTGACCTCGTGCGCGACGTCCTGCTGCCCGGAGATCGCCGTCTTGAACTTGCGGGGCAGGTTCGCGAGCGACCGGTCGCCGATGAAGCGCTCGACGATCTCCTCGATGGCCGGGGTGCCGTCGAGGATCTCGTCGGCGCTGATGCCGGCCACGGGCGAGCCGAGCACGACGCGCGGGCAGTCGCCGCAGGCCTCGGTGGTGGAGAGCCCGACGGCCTCGAGGCGGCGCCAGATCTCCGGGACGTCCTCGACGCGGACCCAGTGCAGCTGCACGTTCTCGCGGTCGGTGACGTCGGCGGTGTCGCGGGCGAAGGTCTGGGAGATCTCGCCGATCACCCGCAGCTGCTCGGTGGTCAGCCCGCCGCCGTCGACGCGCACGCGCATCATGAAGTGCGGCGCGTCCAGCAGCTCCTCGTCGACGTGCCCGGTGTCGGTGCCCGGGAAGCCTTCGGCGCGCTGGGTGTAGAGCCCCATCCAGCGGAAACGGCCGCGCAGGTCGGCGGGGTCGATCGAGTCGAAGCCGCGGTGGGCGTAGATGTTCTCGATGCGCGCCCGCACGTTGAGCGGGTGGTCGTCCTTCTTCGACTGCTCGTTCTTGTTGAGCGGCTCCCGGTAGCCCAGGGCCCACTGCCCCTCGGCCTTGCCCTTCCGGGCGCGCGCCGGCCTCGGCTTCGGTGGCGCGTCCTCGGTGGCTCCGGGGTGCCGCAGCGGGGTGGTCTCCGCGTACGACTCCTCCGAGGTGCGGGCGTTCTCGGACGAGGGGGCGCCAGGACTAGCGGGCATGCGGGCGGTTCCTCCGGGTGGCGCACGGGCACGCACGACCGCGGAGCAGGGCTCGCCGGACGCGCGCGTGCCCGCTCGGATGTGGTGGCGGGACGCGATCAGCGTCGGCAGAGAGCGCTCGCGAGGCGCACGAGGTCGACATGGCGTCGGCTCACCAGGAGCAGGCCCGTCGCACGCACGATCGCCAGACTGCCACGAGCACGGGGCGCTTTTCCACGTGACGCTCGCGGCTGCTCGGCGAACGGCACCGCGGCGGGCGTGGCGTCGACCGCGCCGGCGGGGTGCGGGCCTACCCGGGTGGTCCCCTCGGCGAGCGCAGAATGGAGGCGTGCCCTCCGTCCCCCCCACCGGCGAGCCCGCGCCCGCGGACGGCGCGCTGCCGCCCGCGTCGCTGGCCGGGCTCGGCACGCGGCCGTTCGGGGTGTACGTGCACGTCCCGTTCTGCGCGACGCGCTGCGGTTACTGCGACTTCAACACCTACACGGCCACCGACCTCGGGCTGACCTCGTCCGACGACCCCGCCTCGCCGGCGTCCTGGCTCGAGGGGCTGCGGCGCGAGCTCGACCTGGCGGTCTCCGTGCTCGGCACGGCTCCACCGGCCGACACCGTGTTCCTCGGCGGCGGGACCCCGTCCCTGCTGGGGGCCGAGGGGCTGGTCGCGGTGCTCGACGCCGTGCGGTCCTCGTTCGGGCTGCGGCCCGGCGCCGAGGTGACGACGGAGGCGAACCCGGAGTCGACGACGCCGGAGCTGCTGGGCGCGATCGCCGACGCCGGCTACACGCGGCTGTCGCTCGGGATGCAGTCGGACGTCGACCACGTGCTCGCGGTGCTCGACCGGCGGCACACGCCGGGCGCGGCGGTCTCGGTGGCCCGGGCGGCGCTCGACGCGGGGCTGCGCCACGTCAACCTCGACCTCATCTACGGCACGCCGACCGAGACCGACGACGACCTGCGCCGCTCTCTCGACGCCGTCCTCGCCTCGGGCGCCGACCACGTCTCGGCGTACTCGCTGATCGTCGAGCAGGGCACGACCCTGGCCCGGCGGGTGGCGCGCGGCGAACTGCCGATGCCCGACGACGACGTGCTCGCCGACCGCTACGAGATCGTCGACGACGTCCTCACCGCGGCGGGCCTGGGCTGGTACGAGGTGTCCAACTGGGCGCGCTCGGTCGAGGCGCGGTGCCGGCACAACCTCGGGTACTGGGGCGGCGGTGACTGGTGGGGCGCCGGGCCGGGCGCGCACTCCCACGTCGGCGGCACCCGCTGGTGGAACGTGCGGCACCCCGCGCGGTACTCGGCGGTGTTGGCGGCGGGACGCTCGCCGGCCGAGGCCCGCGAGCTGGTGACGCCGGGCGAGGCCCACCTCGAGCAGGTGCTGCTCGAGCTGCGCACGGTGGACGGGCTCGCGGCGTCGGTGCTGGACGGGGCCGGGCGCGCCGCCGCCGACCGGGCCGCGCGCGAGGGCCTGCTGGCGCCGTCGGACTGGGCCCGCGGGCGGGCGGTGCTGACCCGGCGCGGGCGGCTGCTCGCCGACGGCGTCGCGATCTCGCTGGCGGGGTCGTGAGGGGTTCGCGGGGCGGCGAGGGGCACGGTGCGCATGATCGAGAGGCTCCGGGGCCTGCGGAACGTGCCCGTCGCACGCGGGTTCGTCGCGTGATCGCTGTGGGTGCTCCTCGCGGGTCGTGAGAGAGGCCCGGGGGAGCACCGGGAGCGATCACCGCGCTGACGACCGGCTCAGGGCTGCTCGTCGAGCAGGGCGGCGAGGACGCCGAGGGTCTGCTCGCGGAGCTCGGCCGGACCGACGTCGCCGACCCCGTCGCTCACGTCCTGGCGCGCGACGCCGAGGTCGACCCAGTCGCTCAGGCCCCGGATCAGGATGTGGCGGGCCGACTCGCGCTCGAGGACATCGGTCACGGGTGCTCCGCTCGCTCCGGTCCGCGAAGATCGGGGTCGGGCGGCCAGCTGTCGGTGCCGCGCGTCGGCTCGGTGATCGGATAGGCCTTGAGGAACCAGCCCAGCGCGTCATCGACCTCGACGCCGTAGGGATTCGGCTCGTGGTCGGGCTGGAGCCCCTCGCGCACGAACTCGTCGCTGAGGACGTCGAGCACCTGTTCCCGCACGGCCGTCGCGGGAGGCTCGCTCTCCTCGAGCGCGTCGAGGAGCCGCGGAGCGCGCTGGCCGAGGACCGTCTTGATGGTGCTGGCAACCGTGGGGTTGAGCCGGTCGAGGCAGCTCATTCGGAATCGATCAGGGATTGCGCGAGCGCTCTGCCCTTGTCGGTAATCTGCAACCAACAGACGTCGCCCGTGTGCATCGTGACGGTGCCGTCGTCCCATTCCTGGCGGATTCGCTCGATGGAGCCCCTGGCGTCCAGCGGCCACGGCGTGAACCCGGAGGCGGAGAGATCGCCCGCGACGAACAAGTCGGCGTCGAGCAGCTGCCCCACGACCTCGATCGTCTGGCGGCGCAGTTCAGCAGGTGGTACGCGGCCGATCTCGTCGCTCACGTACTGGCGGGCGAAGGCGAGATCGACCCAGTCCTCGCAGCCCCAACTCAGGATGTCGCGCACCGATGCGCGGTCTAGCGCTGCTTCGGCAGGTGAACCTTCCATATCTCTCCGTTCGGCAAGGTGGCGTCGACGGTACGGCCGCCGGACAAGGAGTCCGGTCGAAGTCCGACTTCGGTTCCGTCAGCGAGGCGAACAACGGGCCCGTCGTAGCCGGCTCGAACGATCGGTTCACCGCCTTCGCTGAGCTCGTCGTACAGCGCGCCCACCTCCTCGTCGCTGTCCACCTCGCGGATGCGCCGTGAGTGGCCCGGCCTGCCGGCGGTGACGATCCTCTCGGGCACCGACCCGACCGGCCAGCCGCGCGCCCCGGTCTCCTCGTCGACCTGGAACGGCGCCACGCGGTCGTCGCCCAGGGCGTGGTGGGTGAGGTCGACGGCGCCCGCGCCGGCGAGCCCGACCCCGGCCGCGACGCCCACCGCCGAGAGGCCGGCGAGGGGGACGCCCACCGGCGCGCCGACCCCGGTCGCGGTCGCGGCCGTCCCACCGACCACGCCGACCGCGCTCACGCCCGCGAGGGCGGCGCCGCCGACGACGGCGAGGCCCGACGCGGGATGCTGGAGCGCCGCGTTGCCGAGGGACGCGGCGATGTTGCCGACCCCGGCCGGCGCGGCGCCGGACCCCGCCTCCCCGGACCGGGGTGTCGTGGCCGGCGGCGCCCCGGGCAGGGCATCCGCCGCCGCGTCGACCGCGCGCGCCGCCGCCTCGTTCGCGGCGAGGGCGCGCTCGAACGCCGCCGCCATCGACGCCGCGTCGACGGGCGCCGGGGCGGCCTGCTGCTCGCCGAGCGCGACGTCGCGCTGCGCCGCCCGCAGCTCCTCGGCGTACGTCCGCAGCGGTCCGACGATGCCGGCGAGGGCGTCGGCGGCGCGGCCCAGCTCCTGGGCGTTCCCGTCGATCCGCGCGAGGGCCATCGGCGCCGCGAGGCCCGACCAGTCCGCGGTGATCGAGCGGGCGTGACCGGCCAGGTCGTCGCGGAGGGTGCCGAGCGTCCCGGCGGCCGTGGCCAGCTGCTCGGCGGCCACGAGCAGGGCGTCGGCGTCCCCGGCGAGCGGCATCAGCGGGGCGGCTCGAAGCCGGGCAGGACGACGGGCGGAGCGCCGGGCTCGCCGAGACCGGCGGCCGCGCCCTGGTCGGTCCCGAGGTACGCGGTGCTCGCGGCGTCGAGGGCGTCCGCGCACTCGGTGATGCTGCCGGTGACGGCGCGGAGCAGGGCGTCGAGCCGGACGGCGAGGGCGTCGGCCGCCTCGGCGAGCGGCCCGTCGTCGGCGGCCGTGGCCGTCGACGCGGCCCCCTCCCCGGCCGGACCGAGCGCGGCGCCGACCCGGCCCGCGTCGTCACGCAGCAGCGCCGCGCCCCGACGCAGGTCCTCGGGTCGGACGTCCATCCCCTCCGGCACGCGGCCATGCTCACACCGCGCCGACGGGCGTGAGGGCCGTTTCGCGCAACGACCGCCCGAGCGCCGCGTGACCTCCTCGGGGGCGGGCCGGGTCCCTTCTCGAAGCATCGACGACGACCGTGCGCCGCTCCGCCGCACGTGGTGGCGGCTCCGCCTCCCCGGTCGCGCTCGGTGGACCTCCCGCGCTCCCCGGACGCCACCGCGCGCCTCGCCTACCATGGTGGGTCGGACCCGACGGGGTCGCGGACGGGAGCACGACAGCCACGCCGGAGGCGGGGAGGTGGACGCGGTGAACGCCGAGGAGCGCCGCGTCGCCGTCCTGCGCGCGATCGTCGCGGACTTCGTGGCCACCAACGAGCCGGTCGGCTCGAAGGCCCTCGTCGAGCGGCACAACCTCGGCGTCTCCAGCGCGACCGTGCGCAACGACATGGCGACGCTGGAGGAGGAGGGCTACATCGCCCAGCCGCACACCAGCGCCGGGCGGATCCCCACAGACAAGGGCTACCGGCTCTTCGTCGACCGCCTGCACCAGGTCAAGCCGCTCTCGGCCGCCGAGCGCCGGGCGATCACCACGTTCCTCGAGGGCGCGGTCGACCTCGACGACGTCCTGCGGCGCAGCGTGCGCCTGCTCGCGCAGCTCACGCGCCAGGTCGCCGTCGTCCAGTACCCGACGCTGACCCGCTCGACGGTGCGCCACCTCGAGGTGGTGCGGTTGACCCCGGCACGGCTGATGCTGGTGCTGATCACCGACACCGGCCGCGTCGACCAGCGCGTCGTCGACCTCGGCGACGTCCTCGACGAGGAGGACGTGTCGCGGCTGCGGGCGCTGCTGAACAACGCGCTGGTCGGGCAGCCGCTGGCGACGGCGTCGGCGCGGATGTCCGAGCTGCCCGACGACGCCCCCGACGGCCTGCGCTCACCGCTGCTCAGCGTGGCCGCGGTGCTCATCGAGGCGCTGCTCGAGCGGCCCGAGGAGCGCCTGGTGCTGGGCGGCACCGCGAACCTCACCCGGGCGGGCACCGACGCCGCGGCGCTGCACGGCATGCTGGAGGCGCTCGAGGAGCAGGTGGTCGTGCTGCGGCTGCTGACCTCCGCGAGCGACGCGGGCACGGTCACGGTGCGCATCGGTGAGGAGAACGAGTCCGAGGACCTGTGGAGCGCCTCCACGGTGTCGATCGGCTACGGAGGGGGCACCACCGCCCTGGGCGGGATGGGTGTCGTGGGTCCGACCCGCATGGACTACCCCAGCGCGATCGCGGCGGTGCGTGCGGTGGCGCGCTACGTCGGTGAGATCGTCGGGGGACGCTGAGCGCCCGCGACGCGGGCGGCGGCTCGAGAGCAACAGGACGGACGAGGACCAGCGTGGCGAAGGACTACTACGGAATCCTGGGCGTGTCCCGGGAGGCGGACGACGGCGAGATCAAGCGGGCGTACCGCAAGCTCGCCCGCGAACTGCACCCCGACGTCAACCCCGACGCCGAGACCCAGGCGCGGTTCCAGGACGTCAAGAACGCCTACGAGGTCCTCACCGACCCGCAGAAGCGCCGCATCGTCGACCTCGGTGGCGACCCGCTGGACACCAGCCGGGGCGGCGGCGGGGGCGGCGCCGGCGGGTTCTCCGCGGCCGGGTTCGGCGGCCTCGGCGACATCATGGACGCCTTCTTCGGCGCCGCCGGGGCGACCGGCGGGCGCGGCCCGCGCAGCCGCGTCCAGCCGGGCGAGGACGCGCTGATCCGCATCGACCTCACGCTCGAGGAGTGCGCGACCGGCGTCGCCCGCGACCTCACCGTCGACACCGCGGTGCTCTGCGAGAAGTGCCACGGCGGCGGCGCCGAGCCCGGCACCCGCACCGAGACCTGCGACACCTGCGACGGCCGCGGCGAGATCCAGAACGTGCAGCGCTCGTTCATCGGCCAGGTCGTCACGGCGCGCGCCTGCCCGGTCTGCCGCGGCACCGGCGAGATCATCCCCAGCCCCTGCTCGCAGTGCGGCGGCGACGGCCGCGTGCGGTCCCGGCGGACCGTCACCGTCCAGGTGCCCGCGGGCGTCGGCGACGGCATGCGCATCCGGATGGCCAACCAGGGCGAGGTCGGCCCCGGCGGCGGCCCGGCCGGCGACCTCTACATCGAGGTCTCCGAGGAGCGCCACGAGTACTTCACCCGCGACGGCGTCGACCTGCACTGCCACGTCAGCCTGCCGATGACCGCGGCGGCGCTCGGCACGACGCTGCCGCAGCGCACCCTCGAGGGCGAGGAGGAGCTGACCATCGAGCCGGGCACCCAGCCCAACACCACGCTGACCCTGCGCGGGCGCGGCATGCCCCGCCTGCGCTCCACGGGACGCACCGACGGGCGGGGTGACCTGCTCGTCCACCTCGACGTCCAGGTCCCCGACCGGCTCGACACCCGCCAGACCGAGCTGATGCGCGAGCTCGCCGAGCTGCGCGGCGAGGAGCGCCCCGAGCTCGCGGCGCACCGCAACGGCCTGTTCGGACGCCGGCGTCAGGGCGGCCGCGCGCGGTGACGCACGCGGTCTCCGAGGCCTGGACCCGCCCGGCCCTCTTCTGGGTCGACGCGGTGCCCGCGGACGGCGAGGTCGTGCTCTCCGGCGCCGAGGGCCGCCACGCCGCCGACGTGCGCCGGGTGCGCCCCGGCGAGGTCGTGCTGCTCGGCGACGGGGCCGGCACGCGGGCGCGGGCGACGGTGACCGAGGTGGCCAAGGGCCGGGTGGCGACGTCGGTGCTCGAGCGGCGGGCGGAGGACGAGCCGGCGCTGCGCGTCACGCTGGCCCAGGCCCTGGTCAAGGGCGACCGCGCCGAGCTCGCCGTCGAGCTCGCGACCGAGGCGGGCGTCGACGCGATCCTGCCCTGGCGCGCCGAGCGTTGCGTCGCGCGCTGGGACGACGGCACCCGCGGTGAGAAGGCGCTCGCCCGCTGGCGCTCCGCCGCCCGCGAGGCCGCCAAGCAGGCCCGCCGGGCCCGGGTCCCCGATGTCGCCCCGCCCGCCACCACCGGCGACCTGGCGAAGCGCGACGCCGACGCCGTGCTGGTCCTCGAGGCGACGGCGGCCGAGACGCTCGCCGAGGTCGCCCTGCCCGACCGCGGGGAGCTGGTGCTCGTCGTCGGGCCCGAGGGCGGGGTGACCGACGACGAGCGCGCGCTGCTCGCCGGCGCCGGAGCGCGCGAGGTGCGGATGGGCCCGGGCGTGCTGCGGACCTCGAGCGCCGCGGCCGTGGCGCTCGGGGCGCTGGGCGCGCGGACCGGGCGATGGAGGTGACGGGTTGGGGGTCAGGATGGCGCGCCGGTCGCTCCTGGGCGCGCTGGGGCTGACGGGCGTGGCCGCCCTCGCCGCCTGCAGCCGCGTGGGCACCCCGGCCGGGGACGTCGTCATCCCGCCCACCCAGCCCGGCACCCCGGCACCGCGGACGCTGGTCTACGGCAAGGACCCCGCGCAGTTCGGCGTGCTGCACCTGCCGCCCGGTTCGGGGCCGGTGCCCGTGGTGGTCGTCGTGCACGGCGGCTACTGGCGCGCGGCGTACGGCCTCGAGCTGGGCACGCCGCTCGCGGTCGACCTCACCAACCGCGGGATCGCGGCGTGGAACGTCGAGTACCGACGGGTCGGGGCGGGCGGGGGCTGGCCCGCGACGTTCACCGACGTCGCCGACGCCGTCGACCTGCTCGCCGGCCCGGTCCAGCAGGCCGCGGGCGGGCGCCTCGACCTCGACCGCGTCGTGCTGCTCGGGCACTCGGCGGGCGGGCAGCTCGTCACCTGGGCCGCGAGCCGGGAGCGGCTCGACACCGGCCGCCCGGGCGCGGACCCGCGGGTGCGCCCCGTCGGCACGGTGAGTCAGGCGGGGGTGCTCGACCTCGTCGCCGGGGCCGCGGCGAACCTCGGCGGCGGCGCCGTGGTCGACCTGCTCGGCGGGCGCCCCGACACCGTCGCCGACCGCTACGCCCTCGCCTCGCCGGCGGCCCTCGTGCCCGCGCCGGCACCCGTGGTGTGCGTCCACGGGGACGCGGACACGGTGGTGCCGGTGGACCAGTCGCAGCGCTACGTCACGGCCGCGACCGCGGCCCGTGGGGACGCCCGCCTGCGCGTGCTGCCCGGCGTCGACCACTTCGCGGTGATCGACCCCGACCGGCCCGCGTGGGCGGTGGTGCGCGAGGAGGTCGAGGGGCTGCTGTGAGCGGCACCCCGGTCACCCCCGCGGTGGCGCTAGGATCGTGTCAAGGACCGACGGCGAGGAAGCAGGACTGTTCAGCACGTGACCGGTGACGGAACCTCCCGGATCGTGGTGCCGGAGGCGGCGCTCCTGGCGCTCCTGGGCAAGCGCGACGAGAACCTGCGCGAGGCCGAGAGGCTGCTGGCCGCCGACGTCCACGTCCGCGGCAACGAGCTGACCCTCTCGGGCGAGCCCGCCGACGTGGCGTTCGCGGAGCGGGTGTTCGCCGAGCTGGTCGTCCTGGCCAGCCGCGGCCAGCAGATCGACCCCGACGCGGTGCGGCGCTCGGTGCGCATGCTGCGCGACGAGGACGGCGAGGGTGACGGCCCGCCGTCGCCCGCCGAGGTGCTCAGCCTCGACATCGTCTCCCGCCGCGGGCGCACCGTCCGGCCCAAGACGCTCAACCAGAAGCGCTACGTCGACGCCATCGACGTCAACACGATCGTCTTCGGGATCGGCCCGGCGGGCACCGGCAAGACCTACCTGGCGATGGCCAAGGCCGTGCAGGCGCTGCAGGCCAAGCAGGTCAACCGGATCATCCTGACCCGCCCCGCGGTCGAGGCCGGGGAGCGGCTGGGGTTCCTGCCCGGCACGCTCTCGGAGAAGATCGACCCGTACCTGCGGCCGCTGTACGACGCGCTGCACGACATGCTCGACGCGGAATCCGTACCAAAGCTCATGGCCGCAGGAACTATTGAGATCGCCCCTCTGGCCTACATGAGGGGTCGGTCGTTGAACGACGCCTTCATCATCCTCGACGAGGCCCAGAACACGACGCCGGAACAGATGAAGATGTTCCTCACCCGACTGGGCTTCAACTCGAAGATGGTCGTCACCGGTGACGTCACCCAGGTCGACCTGCCGGGTGGATCGACGTCCGGGCTCCGGGTGGTCCGCGACATCCTCGACGGTGTCGACGACGTCGAGTTCGCCGAACTGACCAGCCAGGACGTCGTGCGCCACCGGCTCGTCGCCGACATCATCGACGCCTACGGCCGCTACGACGCGGCCCAGCAGCAGCGGCGTCCCCAGGCCGTGTCCAACGCCCCGCGCACCGGGCCGCCGGTCGGACCGCGCAACCGCGAGCGCCGAGGACGATGACCCACCCCACCGACGAGGCCCCCATGAGCATCGAGATCGCCAACGAGTCCGGCGTCGAGGTGGCGGAGGGCCCGATCGTCGAGGTCGCGCGCTACGCCCTCGACCGCATGGGGGTGAGCCCGCTCGCCGAGCTCTCGATCATGCTCATCGAGCTGGAGCCCATGGCCGAGCTGCACGAGCGTTGGCTCGACGAGCCCGGACCCACCGACGTCATGTCGTTCCCCATGGACGAGTACGACTCGGCGCGCCGCCCCGACGCGCCGTCGTCGGGCCCGGCGCTGCTCGGCGACATCGTGCTCTGCCCCGCGTTCGCCGCCGACCAGGCCGCGGCCGCCGGGCACGGTCTGGAGGACGAACTGCACCTGCTGACCGTCCACGGCGTGCTGCACCTGCTCGGCTACGACCACGCCGAGCCCGACGAGGAGCGCCAGATGTTCGGCCTGCAGGCCGAGCTGCTCGCCGACTGGCGCGCCGCCCGCGCCGAGGCCGAGCGCGCCGCGCGGGAGCGCGCGGCCGCCGCGGCCCGCACCGCGCGGGAGCGCGCGAAGGACGACCGCCTGCTCGGCACCGTCGGCCTGGACGAGCCGGGCGCCTCGTCGTGACCCCCGAGCTGATCGGTCAGCTCGTCGCCGCGGTCCTCCTCGTCCCGCTCGCCGGGGTGTTCGCGGCCGCCGACGCGGCGATCTCGACCGTGTCGCGGGCCCGGGTCGACGGGCTCGTGCGCGAGGGCGCGACCGGGGCCCGCTCGCTGGCCGCGATCGTCGCCGACCGCCCCCGCCACCTCAACCTGCTGATGCTGCTGCGGCTGACCTGCGAGGCGGCCGCGACCGTGCTCGGTGCGTTCGTGGCCCTGCAGCTCATCGGGCCGGACTGGCTCGCGCTGCTGGTCGCGGGGCTGGTCGTGGTGCTCGTGTCGTACGTGCTCATCGGGGTCGGGCCGCGCACGCTCGGCCGCCAGCACCCCTACGGCATGGCGCTGGGCGTGGCCGGCCCGGTGCGTCTGCTCGCGCGCCTGCTGGGCCCGCTGGCGTCGCTGCTCATCGTCGTCGGCAACGCGTTGACCCCCGGCGTCGGCTTCCGCGAGGGACCGTTCTCGTCCGAGGTCGAGCTGCGCGAGATGGTCGACATGGCCGAGCGCGGGGGCCTGGTCGACGACGACGAGCGCGCGATGATCCAGTCGGTGTTCGACCTCGGGGACACCCGGGTCCGCGAGGTCATGGTGCCGCGCACCGAGGTCGTCTGGATCGAGCGCGAGAAGACCGTGCGCCAGGCCCTGGCCCTCGCGCTGCGCAGCGGCTACTCGCGCATCCCCGTGATCGGCGAGAACGTCGACGACACCGTCGGCGTCGTGTACCTCAAGGACCTGGTGCGGCGCACCGTCGACAACGACGCGCCGGCCGACGCGCCGGGCGCGGTGGGCGAGGTCATGCGGCCCGCCAACTTCGTGCCCGACTCCAAGCGCGCCGACGCCCTGCTGCGCGACATGCAGCGCGACCGCAACCACATGGCCCTCGTCGTCGACGAGTACGGCGGCACCGCGGGCCTGGTGACCATCGAGGACCTGCTCGAGGAGATCGTCGGGGAGATCACCGACGAGTACGACGCCGCCGAGCACCGCCCCCTCGACCACGTCGACGACCACACCTGGCGGGTGGCCGCCCGGCTGCCGGTGGAGGACCTCGAGGAGGCCACCGGCACCGAGTTCGACGTCGAGGACGTCGACACCGTGGGCGGGCTGCTCGCCCAGCGGCTCGGGCGCGTGCCGCTGCCCGGCGCCGAAGCCGAGATCGCCGGGCTGCGCCTGCGCGCGGAGGGCGGCGAGGACGCCCGGGGCCGCATGCGCATCCGGAGCCTGCTGGTGTGGCGCGCGCCGGGCGAGGAGGCGGAGCCCGCCGGTGACCAGGCCCCGGCCGCCGGACCCGCGGCGTCGACGGGCGACGATGCGGGAGAGGATGCGGGGGACACCGACCGTGCCGACCCCGCCGACCCGGCCGACCGGGCCGAGGGCGACTTCGCCCCCGCCGGAGCCCGCCCCGGCGCCCGCGACGGAGAGGACGACCGTGGCTGACGTGAGCCTGCCCGTGGCGCCCAGCCCGCGCCACGACGTCGTCGTGGTGGGCGGGGGCATCGTCGGGTTCGCGGTGCTGCACGAGCTGCTCGCCGCGGGACACACGTCGGTGGCCCTCGTCGAGCGCGAGCACACCCCCGCCACCCACCAGACCGGCCGGAACTCCAACGTCATCCACTCCGGGCTGTACTACGCGCCGGGCTCGCTGAAGGC
Organism: Actinomycetospora sp. ABD4_176; assembly: GCF_056311855.1. NCBI lineage: Bacteria > Bacillati > Actinomycetota > Actinomycetes > Pseudonocardiales > Pseudonocardiaceae > Actinomycetospora > Actinomycetospora sp. ABD4_176. The sequence goes on from NZ_CM149974.1 coordinate 197,662, forward strand.
ACGGCTGGCCGTCGCCGGGTGCGCGGAGACCAAGGAGTTCTGCGCCGAGCACGCGCTGCCGTACCAGGAGTGCGGGAAGGTCGTCGTCGCCACCGACGCCGCCGAGCTGCCGCGGATGGCCGAGCTGGTCCGGCGTGGCCGCGCCAACGGCGTCGAGGTGCACGAGATCGACGAGGCCGGCGTCCGCGAGCGCGAGCCCGCAGTGGCCGCGATCGCCGGGCTCTGGGTGCCGTCGACGGGGATCTGCGACTACGGGGCGATCACCCGCAGGCTCGCCGACCTCGCCGTCGAGCGGGGCGCGGTCCTGCACACCGGACGGGCCGTGCGGTCGGTGCAGCGGCGCCGCCACGACACCGTCGTGCACACCGACCGGGGCGACCTGGTCGCCGGCCAGGTCGTCGTGTGCGCGGGCCTGCGCTCCGACGAGATCGCCCGCGCCTCGGGCTTCGACCCGGGCGTGCGCATCGTGCCGTTCCGCGGCGAGTACTCCGATCTGGTCGGGCCGATCGGCGAGGCCGTGCGCGGGCTCGTCTACCCCGTGCCCGACCCCGCGTTCCCGTTCCTCGGCGTGCACGCGACCCGCGGCGTCGACGGGTCGGTGCACGTCGGCCCGAACGCCGTGCTCGCCCTGGCGCGCGAGGGCTACGACTGGCGCACGCTGCGGCTGCGCGAGCTCGCGGGCACGCTCACCGCCCCCGGCTTCCTGGCGCTCGCGGGGAAGCAGTGGCGCTACGGGCTGGGGGAGATGTACCGGTCGCTGTCGCGACGCGCGATGGCCGCGGCCGTGGCGCGGATGCTGCCCGGCGTGACCGCCGGCGACCTGCGGCCGCCGCACGACGTCGCCCGGCGCGCCGGGGTGCGGGCGCAGGCGGTCCGGCCGGACGGGTCGCTCGTGGACGACTTCCTGTTCGTGCAGGACGGGGACGCCGAGTCGGGTTCCGGAGGCGGGCCGAGCGTGCTGCACGTGCTCAACGCGCCCTCGCCCGCGGCGACGGCGGCGCTGCCGATCGGCCGCGAGATCGTGGCGCGGCTGGAGGGCAAGAGTGTCGACGCCTGAGATCGCCGACGGCTTCCGCTCGGGGTTCGCCTGCTTCGTCGGCCGGCCGAACGTCGGGAAGTCGACGCTGACGAACGCGCTGGTCGGGTCGAAGGTCGCGATCACGTCGTCGCGCCCGCAGACGACGCGGCACGCGATCCGGGGCGTCGTGCACCGCGAGGACGGGCAGCTGGTGCTCGTCGACACCCCCGGCCTGCACCGCCCGCGCACGCTGCTGGGGGAGCGGCTCAACGACGTGGTGCACACGACGTGGGCCGAGGTCGACGTCATCGGCTTCTGCGTGCCCGCCGACCAGGAGGTCGGGCCGGGCGACCGGTTCATCGCCACCGAGCTGGCGAAGGTCACCGCGAAGACCCCGGTGATCGGCATCCTCACCAAGACCGACCTCGTGCGCCCCGAGGTGATCGCCGAGCGGCTGCTGACGCTGCAGGGCCTGGGCGAGACGCTCGGGCACGAGTTCGCCGAGATCGTCCCGGTGTCCGCGTCGTCGGGCCACCAGGTCTCGTTGCTGGCGGACCTCCTGCTCGCGCGCATGCCTCCCGGTCCGCCGCTCTACCCCTCCGGCGAGCTCTCCGACGAGCCCGAGACCACCCTGATCGCCGAGTTCGTCCGCGAGGCCGCGCTCGAGGGCGTGCGCGACGAGCTGCCGCACTCGCTGGCGGTGGTCGTCGAGGAGATGACGCCGGGCAAGGTCCTCACCGTGCGCGCCGAGATCTTCGTCGAGCGCGACAGCCAGAAGTCGATCGTGATCGGCAAGGGCGGCTCGCGGCTCAAGCACGTCGGCACCGAGGCCCGCCGCCAGATCGAGGCGCTGCTGGGGGAGAAGGTCCACCTCGACCTGTTCGTCAAGGTCGCCAAGGACTGGCAGCGCGACCCCCGCCAGCTCCGCCGCCTGGGGTTCTAGCGATGCGGCATCGCTGGCGTTCAACGCCAGGATCGCCACATCCTCGCGGCGCGACACGCCGTGGCTGCCGGGGTCGGGGCGGGGTGCGACGATGAGGGCGTGGGCTTCTATCGCGACACCGGGGTGGTGCTGCGGCTGCAGAAGCTCGGCGAGGCCGACCGCATCGTCACGCTCCTGACCCACCGGCACGGCAAGGTGCGCGCCGTCGCCAAGGGCGTGCGGCGTACGAGCTCGCGGTTCGGGGCGCGGCTGGAGCCGTTCGGCCACGTGGACCTGCAGCTGCACACCGGGCGCAGCCTCGACATCGTCACCCAGGTGCAGACCCTCGACGCCTTCGGCGGGGGGCTCACCGGCGACTACCCCCGCTACACCGCCGGCTGCGCCCTGCTCGAGACCGCCGACCGGCTCACCTCCGAGGAGGGCGAACCCGCCCGCGAGCTGTTCCTGCTGCTCGTCGGCGCGCTCCGCGGGCTCGCCGGCGGCACCCGCGACCCCTACCTCGTGCTCGACGCGTTCCTGCTGCGGGCCATGGTCATCGCGGGCTGGGCACCGGCGATCACCGAGTGCGCCCGCTGCGGCACCGAGGGCGTGCCGTACCACCGCCGCTTCTCGGTGCCCGCGGGCGGCGCGGTGTGCGAGCCCTGCCGGCCGTCGGGCGCCGTGGTGCCGTCGGAGCCGACCTGGCGGCTCCTCGAGGCCCTGCGCGACGGCGACTGGGCCACGGCCGAGGGCACCGACGGCGCCGCCCGCCGCGACACCGCGGGCCTCGTCGCCGCCCACCTCCAGTGGCACCTCGAGCGCACCCTGCGCTCGCTGCCCCTGGTCGACCGCCGCGGCGGCGTGCCGCGCGTGGACCTCGCGGCGGGGTCGGGGCTGGAGCTCGACGAGCCGAGCGAAGGGCCCCCTCGCGCGGAAGAGCCGGCCGTGGGTTCCCTTCGCCGGGACGAGGTCGGCGAGGTGTCGAGCGAAGGGCCCCTTCGGTCGCAACCGGCACCTCCGACCCCCGAGGTCGCCCGGTGAGCCCCCGCATGCGCCCCGACCGCGGCCGCTCGCACCGTCCGCTGCGCGGCCGCGACGACCCGACGGTGATGGCGCCGACCCCGCACCCCAGCGGCGCCACCCCGCCCGCCATCCCGCGCGAGCTGGTGCCGAACCACGTCGCGCTGGTGATGGACGGCAACGGACGCTGGGCCAACCAGCGCGGGCTGCCGCGCATCGAGGGCCACCGGCAGGGCGAGGGCCAGCTGCTCGACGTCGTGCGCGGCTGCATCGATATCGGCGTCAAGTGGATCTCGGCCTACGCCTTCTCCACCGAGAATTGGCGCCGCAGCCCCGACGAGGTGCGCTTCCTGCTCGGCTTCAACCGCGACGTCATCCGCCGTCGTCGCGACGAGATGCACGCGATGGGTGTGCGCGTGCGCTGGTCGGGGCAGCGACCCCGGCTCTGGCGCAGCGTGATCAAGGAGCTCGAGACCGCCGAGGAGATGACCCGCGACAACGACGTCGTCACCCTCACCATGTGCGTCAACTACGGCGGGCGCGCGGAGATCGTCGGTGCCGCGAGGGAGCTCGCGCGGCGGGCGGCGCGCGGCGAGCTCGACCCCGAGCGCATCGACGAGAAGGCCCTCGCCCGCCACCTCGACGAGCCCGACATGCCCGACGTCGACCTGTTCCTGCGCAGCTCGGGGGAGCAGCGGACGTCGAACTTCCTGCTCTGGCAGTCGGCCTACGCCGAGATGGTCTTCCTCGACACCCTCTTCCCCGACTTCGACCGGCGCCACCTCTGGGAGGCGTGCGAGATCTACGCCCGGCGCGACCGTCGCTACGGCGGCGCCATGGACCGAGCCGAAGGGACCGGTACCTCGTGAGCCGTGAGGCCGCCACCACCGCGAGCCTGCTCATCACCGCCCGCGAGGCGATGGAGCAGTTCGTCGACGTGCACGTGGACGACGACGGCGCGCTGTCGTTCCGCAGCGGCGCCGTGCCGTGCGCGATCCAGGGGGTCGAGCTGGTCGAGGGGCTCGCCGTGCTGAGCCTGACCTGCGTCGTCGCCTGGGACCTCACCGACGCGCAGACCCCGCGGCTGGTCGCCGAACGCGCGGGTCAGGGGCTGTTCGGCACGCTCGGCGCGGTTGCGACCGACCGGGGCTGGGACGTGACCCTGCGCTACGCCTTCCCGGCCGAGGGGCTCGCCGTGGGGCCGCTCGGGACGCTGCTGCGACTCGTGGTGTCGACCGCCGAGCAGGTCCGGGAGGACCTCGTCCCCGGCGAGTGAGCGCCGGTCGGCCCCCGCCGCTACGACGTCCGGCACAGTGCCCGGCGTGGCGTCGCCCGCGTCCGTCCCCACCCCGCCCACCTGTCCCCTGGACCGGAGCCGGGCCTGTGAGGGCGCGGTGATCGGCTGGGAGCATCACGGCTCGTGAGCTCCTCGCGACCGACCGACGCGCCCCGCGCGACGTGGCGCGGCTCCGGCTCGCTCGTGGTGCTCTGCGGGACGCTCCTCGCGGCCACGGCGCTGCAGGGCCCGCTCGTGGGGCTGCTCGACGTCGGGGTGGTGCGGACGGCCGCGACGGTCTTCGTCGCGGTGTGCGTGCAGGCGCTGCCGTTCCTGGTGCTCGGGACGCTGCTGTCGGGGGCGATCGCGGCGTGGGTGTCGCCCGCGGTGCTGCGCCGGGTGCTGCCCGCGCGCCCGGCCCTCGCCGTGCCCGTGGCGGGTGCGGCGGGACTGGTGCTGCCGGGGTGCGAGTGCGCGTCCGTGCCCGTGGCCCGCCGGCTGGTCGCCCAGGGCGTGCCCGAGGCCGCGGCGCTGGCGTTCCTCCTCGCCGCGCCGGCCATCAACCCGGTCGTGCTGGTCGCGACGGCCGTCGCGTTCCCCGACCACCCCGAGATGGTCCTCGCGCGCCTGCTCGGGTCGGCCGCCACCGCGGTCGGCGTGGGCTGGCTGTGGAGCCGGTTCGGGCGCGCGGAGTGGATGGCCGCCCGCGTGCGCCGCCCGCCGCCCGACGACGGGACGCCGCGGTGGGCGGTGTTCGCCGAGACCGCGCGCCACGACGTCGTCGACGCCGGCGGCTTCCTCGTGCTCGGCGGGCTCGCGGCGGCGGTGATGACGGTGGTCCTCCCGCAGAGCTGGCTCGACGGGCTCGCCGGGCACCTCGTGCTCGCCGTCGCCGTCATGGCGGTGCTGGCGGTGCTGCTCGCCCTGTGCAGCGAGGCCGACGCGTTCGTCGCGGCGTCGCTCGCGGCGCTGCCGCTGCTGCCGCGCCTGGTGTTCCTCGTCGTCGGGCCGGCGGTGGACGTGAAGCTCGTCGCCCTGCAGGCCGGGGCGTTCGGGCGCGCGTTCGCGGCCCGGTTCGCGCCGCTGACGTTCGTGGTCGCGGTGACGTGCGCCCTGGGCGCGGGCCTGCTGGTCCTCGGCGGCCCGCGATGAGCCGCGACACGCAGCACGTGCTGCTGGTGCTCGTGGGCGGGGTGCTGGTCAAGATCGTGCTCGACGGGTCGTACCTGCGCTACGTGCGACCGTGGTCGGCGACGCCGGTGCTGCTCGCCGGCGTGGTGCTCGTCGCGGTGGCGGTGGTGGGGCTCGTGCGCGACCTGCGGGGGCTGCCGGTCGGGGACGGCGAAGGCCAGGGCGGCCACGGGGGTCACGGGCACGGCGAGCGCGCCGGGTCGGCCGCGTGGATGCTCGTGCTGCCGGTGCTCGCGCTGCTGCTCGTGGTGCCGCCGGCACTCGGCTCGGCGGCGGTCGGCGGGCCGGGGGCACGCGCCGCGCCGGTGGCCGCGGTGCCCGACGATCCGCTGCCGCCGGGCGATGCGCCGGCGCTGGGACTGCTGGAGGTGGTCTCGCGCGCCGCCGCCGACCCGCACGGGGTGATCACCACCCGTGACGTCACGGTGACGGGCTTCCTCGTGCCGGCCACCACGCCGCGGCCCGGAGGCACCGCGCCGGTCGACCTGGCGCGCCTCGTGATCACCTGCTGCGCCGCCGACGCCTCGGCCGTGCGGGTCCACCTCGCCGACCCCCGAGGCCTGCTCGACGGGGTCGGACCGGGCGGTTCGGGCGAGGGCGGTGACGTGGGAGGTGGCGAGGGAGGTGGCGAGGGAGGTGGCGAGGGAGGTGCGGGAGGTGATCGGTGGGTCGCCGTGCGCGGTCGCGTCGTCCCCGGGACGGGCACCGCCTCGGACGGCCACGTCCCGACACTCACGGTGACATCGTCGTCGCTGGTTGCCACACCCGAACCGGTGTACGAATACTGACCCGGAACGCGGCGTCGCGACCTCGATCGTCGGAAAGCGGGATGATCCGTCGGAACCACCCGTAGACTCCCGCGTCGGTCCACCATGCGGAGAGGAGAGGCGTCTCTCGAGGCCGGGGAGGCGCGACTCGCGATGACACAGGATCTTCTCGTCACCACCGGGTTCCGCCGGTCCGCCGGGCGGCGAACCGGACGTCCCGGCCGAAAGCGCGGCGGACCGCAAGCACGGCACCGACTGGGTGGTCTTCGGGGTCGGCGCGGCGCTGGCCGTCGTCTTCGTCGGCTGGGGCGTCCTCGGCACCGAGAGCCTCAGCACCGTCTCCAGCACGATGCTCAGCGGCGTCATCCGAGGCGGCGGCTGGGGCTTCATCCTCGCCGCCACCGGTTTCGTGGCCTTCGCGCTCTGGCTGGCGTTCAGCCGCTTCGGGCGCATCCGCCTCGGTCATGACGACGAGCAGCCCGAGTACCGCACGGTCTCGTGGATCGCGATGATGTTCAGCGCCGGCATGGGCATCGGCCTGATGTTCTACGGCGTCGCCGAGCCGCTGTCGTTCTTCACCGAGCCGCCGCCCGGCTCGGTCGTACCCGGCGACCAGGTGGGCGCCCTGCGCACGGCGATGGCCACCTCGCTGTTCCACTGGACGCTGCACCCGTGGGCGATCTACGCGGTGGTCGGTCTCGCCATCGCCTACTCGACGTTCCGCAAGGGCCGTCGCCAGCTGATCAGCTCCGCCTTCATCCCGCTCATCGGCGAGAAGGCGGCCAACGGCGCGGTCGGTCGCGTCATCGACATCATCGCGATCTTCGCGACGATCTTCGGTTCCGCCGCGTCGCTCGGCCTCGGCGCCCTGCAGATCGGCGGTGGCCTCGACGTCACCGGGTTCCTGCCCGGGGCAGGTAACGAGGTGCTCGTCCCACTGATCGTCGTGCTCACCGCGGCGTTCGTGCTCTCGGCGGTGTCCGGCGTCGCCAAGGGCATCCAGTGGCTCTCGAACATCAACATGGTGCTCGCCGGTGTCCTGGCGCTGTTCCTGTTCGTCGTCGGCCCGACGGTGATCATCCTCGACCTCATCCCGACCGCGATCGGCGCCTACATCGGCGACTGGGCCGAGATGGTCGGGCGCACCGAGGCCACCGGCGGCGAGGCGATGCTCGAGTGGCTGAGCTCCTGGACGGTCTTCTACTGGGCGTGGTGGATCTCCTGGACGCCCTTCGTCGGCATGTTCCTGGCGAAGATCAGCCGCGGGCGCACCATCCGCCAGTTCGTCGGCGGCGTGATCCTCGTGCCCAGCCTCGTGAGCCTGGTCTGGTTCGCGATCTTCGGCGGCACCGCGATCAGCCAGCAGCAGGCGGGACTCAACCCGGCCGCGGCCGACACGCAGGACCAGCTGTTCGCCGTGCTCGGCGCCTACCCGTGGGCGACGTTCACCGGCCTGCTCGTGATGGTGCTGGTGGCGATCTTCTTCGTGTCCGGCGCCGACGCGGCGTCCATCGTCACCGGGACACTCTCGCAGCGCGGCACCGACGAGCCCTCCCGCTGGGTCGTCATCTTCTGGGGCTGCGTGATGGGCGCGGTGGCGATCATCATGCTGCTCGTCGGCGGCGAGGACGCGCTGTCCGGCCTGCAGAGCCTCACCATTCTGGTCGCGGCGCCGTTCGTCGTGATCATGGTGTTCCTCTGCGTCGCCTTCATGCGCGACCTCAACCACGACCCCGTGATCCTGCGCGAGCGCAAGGGCCTCGAGGTCATGGAGCAGGCCGTCGACCACGGCACCGACAAGCACGGCGAGGACTTCTACCTGCACGTGCAGGCCTTCCCGACGCCGAAGTCCCGCCAGCGCTCGAGTGATTCCAGCGGCCCGACCTACGCCGACATCTACGGCGTCCGGGACCCGTTCTCGACGGGGGAGACCCCGGCCGTGCCCGCGGACCCGGACGAGGCCCGCGCGCAGGCAGCGCGGCACCGGACGACGCCGAAGGACGACGACCCGTCGGGCACCGAGGTCGTCGACACCGGTCCCGGTCCTCGCCCCGAGGCGGCCGGGCGTCCCTCGGCCGACCGCGAGTAGTCAGCGCGTCATCAGCACCACCGACGAGAGCCGGGCCCCCGCGCGGGGCCCGGCTCTCGGCGTGCCGGGGGCGTGCGCGCGCGGCCACCCCCCGCCACGACGGGTGCGCTCAGCCCGCGGCGCGGCAGGAGGCGCAGACGCCGAGGATCTCGACGGTGTGGGAGATCTCGGCGAAGCCGTGCTCGGCGGCGACGCGGTCGGCCCAGTGCTCGACGGCCGGGCCCTCGACCTCGACGGTCCTGCCGCACACGCGGCAGACGAGGTGGTGGTGGTGGTGCTCGGAGCAGCGGCGGTAGGACGCCTCGCCGGTGCCGGTGCGCAGGACGTCGATCTCGTCGGCGTCGGCGAGCGCCTGCAGGGTGCGGTACACCGTGGTCAGGCCGATGCCCTCGCCGCGGCGGCGGAGCTCCTCGTGGATCTCCTGGGCGGACCGGAAGTCGCGCAGCTCGTCGAGCAGGCCGGCGATCGCCGCGCGCTGCCGCGTGGCGCGCAGGCCCGGCACCGACGGCGTGCGGGAACCGGAGGTCGTCACGACTCCTCCTCCACGTGCGCGACGGCGTCGACGACGATGTGCGCCAGGTGGTCGTCGACGAGGCGGTAGACGACCTCGCGCCCCCGCCGGTCGCCGCGCACCACGCCCGCGGCCTTGAGCACCCGCAGGTGCTGGCTGATCAGCGGCTGGGTCACCTCGAGGGCGTCGACCAGCTCGTGGACGCAGCGCGGCGAGCTGCGCAGCTGCAGGACGATCGCGATCCGGACCGGCGCGGCGAGGGCGCGCAGCAGGTCGCCGGCGGCCACGAGCGCCGTCGAGCCTGGCGTCTCGGGGCCGGGCGGCCCCGACCCGGTCAGGGGCGCCTCGTGCAGGGCGTCGGACACACCCACCGTGGACCGCGACGGCGCCGTCACCGCAGCACCAGCCCGAGCGCGATGGCGACGAGCACGGCGAGGACGAGCACGCGCACCAGCCGCTCGCTCGGACGCAGCCGCGCCCAGGTCGCCGCCAGCAGCACCGCGACGCCCGCGGCGAGGAGCCCCAGGAGGATCGCGCCGGGCACCCCGCCGACGATCACACCGACGGCGAACACGACGACCACGGCGGCGAACACCGCGACCGCGGGCACGCGCGCCAGCGGCCCCTCGCCGGGCAGCATCCGGCCGCGCCGCCCGGTGAAGGGCGTGCGCGTCCGTCCCGGTCCGCGAGCGCTCACCGCTTCCTCCCGGCATCGCCTCCGCCGACGGGGCCTGCACCCCGACGTTGTCCCTCCGATAATGGCATCCGTTGTCGACCTTCGGGGGAGGACTCCGGATGCTGCTGGTCTGCCGGTTCGCGCCGGCCGCGGGGGAAGCCCCGGCGTTCCTGGAGCGCGCCCGGCGCGCCGTCGCCCTGCTCGCCGCCCAGCCCGGCTGCGAGGGCGTCGACCTCGGCCGGGCGATCGAGGAACCGGGCCGTTGGGTCCTCGCCGCCCGCTTCGCCACCGTCACCGCGTACCGGCGCGCCCTGCAGCCCTTCGACGTGCGCGAGCACGTGGTGCCGCTGCTCTCCGAGGCGCTCACCGACGAGCCCGCCGCGCACGAGCGGGCGCTCGTCGCGGGTCCCGACGGCGTCACCGAGCACCCGAGCCTGCTCAGCGACCGGTAGCCGGGGGCGCCGCCGCCCGACGGCCGCCGCTGGTGCGCTCGCTACGCTGGGTGCACCCGCACGACAGTGCCATCACGACGGCGCCCAGCACGACGACGTCCGCCACGACAACGCCACCCAGCGACACCTCACGATCCCCGGAGTACCACCGTGCCCACCCCCACCGGCAGCGCCCGCATCGAGACCGTGGTCAACCTCTGCAAGCGCCGCGGCTTCGTCTTCCCGTCCGGGGAGATCTACGGCGGGACCCGGTCGGCCTGGGACTACGGCCCGCTGGGCGTGGAGCTCAAGGACAACATCAAGCGCCAGTGGTGGAAGTCGATGGTCACCGGCCGCGAGGACGTCGTCGGCCTCGACTCGAGCGTGATCCTGCCGCGCCAGGTGTGGGTGGCCTCGGGCCACGTCGACGTGTTCACCGACCCGCTGGTCGAGTGCACCAACTGCCACCGGCGCTTCCGCGCCGACCAGCTCGCGGAGGACTTCAGCGAGCGCACCGGCGGCCCGTCGCTGGAGACCGTCGACGCCGAGGGCAAGGTCGGCTACGACCTGTCGACGGTGCCGTGCCCGAACTGCGGCGTGCGCGGGGAGTACACCGCGCCGCGCGAGTTCAACATGATGCTCAAGACCTATCTCGGCCCGGTGGAGTCCGAGGAGGGCCTGCACTACCTGCGGCCCGAGACCGCGCAGGGCATCTTCGTCAACTTCGCCAACGTCATGTCCGCCGCGCGCAAGAAGCCGCCGTTCGGCATCGGCCAGATCGGCAAGAGCTTCCGCAACGAGATCACGCCGGGCAACTTCATCTTCCGCACCCGCGAGTTCGAGCAGATGGAGATGGAGTTCTTCGTCGAGCCGGGCTCGGACGAGCAGTGGCACCAGTACTGGATCGACGAACGCACCCGGTGGTACACCGACCTGGGGATCGCCGCGGACAACCTGCGGCACTACGAGCACCCCAAGGAGAAGCTCTCCCACTACTCCAAGCGCACCGTCGACGTGGAGTACCGGTTCCAGTTCAACGCCGGCCAGGAGTGGGGCGAGCTCGAGGGCATCGCGAACCGCACCGACTTCGACCTCACCACCCACACCAACCACAGCGGCGTCGACCTGAGCTACTACGACCAGGCGACCGACTCCCGCTACCGGCCCTACGTCATCGAGCCGGCCGCGGGCGTCGGCCGCCCGATGATGGCGTTCCTGCTCGAGGCCTACACCGAGGACGAGGCGCCCAACGCCAAGGGCGGCGTCGACAAGCGCACGGTGCTGCGCCTCGACCCGCGCCTCGCGCCGGTCAAGGCCGCGGTGCTGCCGCTCTCCCGCAACGCCGACCTCTCGCCGGTGGCGCGCGACGTCGCGACCACCCTGCGCAAGCACTGGAACGTCGAGTTCGACGACGCCGGCGCCATCGGCCGCCGCTACCGCCGCCAGGACGAGATCGGCACGCCGTTCTGCGTGACGGTCGACTTCGACTCGCTGAACGACCGGGCCGCGACGGTCCGGCACCGCGACGCGATGACCCAGGAGCGCGTGTCCCTCGACCAGCTCGAGTCCTACCTCGCGGCCCGGCTGATCGGCTGCTGAGCCGCCGGGTCTTCCGCAGCGAACGGGTATCTCACCGCTTCTAGGCGTCCGAACTCCCCGTTCGCGATCGCGATGCACGCCTCCTCCGTTCGCGAACGGGGACCTCACGCGCGTAGAAGCAGCGAACGGCGCGTTCGCTGCAACCACCCCGGCCCGGCGGCCAGGCATGGTCGGGGGCCTCGCCTACGCTGGGACGGGTGAGCGACCTGAGCGAGGTGGCCGCGGTCCTGGCGCGGGGCGACGAGGCGCGGGCGGTGGTCCGCGTGCTCGACCGGCACGGGTTCGGCACCGTCGAGCCCGGCCAGCTGCTCGTCGCGGGCGCCGACGGCGCGCTCGGCGGGGAGCTGCTGCGCGGCGCCCTGGACGACCGCGCCACCGCGCTGGCGACGGAGGCGCGCGCCCGGCCGGAGGTCGTCGAGGCCCACGTGGCCGAGGACGCCGCGGTCGCCGCCGGGCTCGCCTGCGCGGGCGGGGCGACGCTGCTGGGCCACCCCCTCGACGCCGCGCCGGCCCGCGCGCTCGCCGAGGCGTTCGTGGCCGGGGTGCCGGCGGCGCTCGTGACGCGTGCGGACGGGTCGGCGTCGCTGGCGATCACCGGCGGTGAGCTCGACGTGGTCGAGGGCTCGCTGGGCTTCGCCGCGGTGGACGCGGCCGCAGCCGCCCACGTGCGGGGCCTGCTGCGCCGGGGGGCCACGGCCACCGAGCGGGTGGTGCTCGAGGACGGCGCGGACGTGCTCGTCGACCTGTGGGTGCCGGTGCCGACGGTGGTCGTGGTCGGTGGCGGGGCGATCGCCGACGCCCTGGCCGCCCAGAGCGCGCTGCTCGGGTGGACCGCGCGGCGCGCCGACACCGTCGCCGAGGCCGACGCCGCCGTCGCCGCGTTCACAGACGCCGACGTGCTCGTCCTGCTCGACCACGACCCCGCGTTCGACGCCGTCCTGCGCACCGGCATCTCCGGGCGCGGCTTCCTCGGCGCCCTGGGCTCGCGGCGCACCCAGGCGGCGCGGCGCGAGCGCCTGCTCGCCGTCGGGGTCACCGCGGAGCAGCTGGCGCGCATCCACGGCCCCGTCGGGCTCGACCTCGGCGCCCGCACCCCGGCCGAGACGGCGGTCTCGATCGTCGGCGAGGTGCTCGCGGTGCGCAGCGGCCGCGATCCGTCGGCCCTGGGCCGGGCGGCCGGACCGATCGGCGCATGAACCGCCCCGGTCCGAACGCCGGTCCACACGCCACCACCGACGACACCGGCGGCACGGCCCGTGCCGCGCTGGCCTGGGCGCCGCGGGTGGTGGTCGGCGCGGTCGTGGTCGCCCTGCTGCTCGTCGGCGGTACCGCGGTGCGCGTCTGGCAGCTGGGCCGGGTCGACGAGCGCCAGCCGGTCGACATGATCGTCGTGCTCGGCGCGGCGCAGTACGACGGGCGCCCGTCGCCGGTGTTCCGCGCTCGCCTGCAGCACGCCCTCGAGCTCTACGAGGAGGGTGTCGCGCCACGGATCGTCACGGTCGGCGGGGCCGCGGCGGGCGACGCGTTCACCGAGGCGCAGGCCGGCGAGCAGTGGCTCGTCGAGAACGGCGTGCCGGGGCAGGCGCTGCTGCCGGTCGACGAGGGCCGCGACACCTACGAGAGCTTCGAGGCCGTCGCCGCGGTCGCGGAGGCGCGCGGGTGGCGCTCGGCGGTGCTGGTCAGCGACCCGTGGCACTCGCTGCGCTCGCGCACCATGGCCGACGACGTCGGGCTCGAGGCGACGACGTCGCCGACCAAGCGCGGACCGGTGGTGCAGACGCGCGAGACCCAGTTCCGCTACATCGTCCGCGAGACCGGGGCGTTGCTGTACTACCACCTCACGCACGGGTCGCCGGACTTCTCCGACCCCGGGCTGGGCTAGCCGTGGAGCTAGCCGTGGACGCGGGGCGCCGCGCGGCGCGCCTGTTCGACGAGGCGCCCAAGCCTGGCCGCGACCGCCGCTCGCCGTTCGCCCGCGACCGGGCCCGGGTGCTGCACTCCGCCGCGCTGCGCCGCCTCGCCGGCAAGACGCAGGTCGTCGGGCCCGACGAGGACGTCGCGGTCACCGGCGTGCCCCGCACCCGCCTGACGCACTCGCTCGAGGTGGCGCAGATCGGGCGCGGGATGGCCGAGGACCTCGGCGCCGACCCCGACGTCGTCGACACCGCGGGCCTCGCCCACGACATCGGCCACCCGCCCTACGGGCACAACGGCGAGCGGGCCCTGCACGCGCTCGCGGGGGACTGCGGCGGGTTCGAGGGCAACGCCCAGACGCTGCGGATCCTCACGCGGCTCGAGCCCAAGGTGCTCGACGACGACCGCTGCCGCGGGCTCAACCTCACGCGCGCCGTGCTCGACGCGTGCCTCAAGTACCCGTGGGAGCGCCGCCCCGGGGTGCGCAAGTTCGGTGTCTACCCCGACGACGTCGGCGTCTTCACCTGGATCCGCGAGGGCGTCGTCGGCGACCGGCGCTGCGTCGAGGCGCAGATCATGGACTGGGCCGACGACGTCGCCTACTCGGTCCACGACCTCGAGGACGGCATCCTCGCCGGGCGCATCGTGCTCGCCTGGCTGGGTCGTCCCACCGAGCGCGCCGAGCTCGCGGCGCTGGCCGCCGAGGCGTTCTCCGCCGCCCCGCCCGCCGACCTCGAGCACGCCGCGGGGGTGCTCGCCGAGCTGCCGGTGGTGCGCGCGGCCGCGGCGCACGGCGCGCACGACGGATCGCTGGCCGCCGCCGCCGCGCTCAAACGCCTGACCAGCGAGCTCGTCGGGCGCTTCGTCACCCGCACCGTCGAGGCGACCCGCGACGCGGTCGGCGACGACGTCGTGCCGGGCGGGCACGGCGCGGACCTCGTGGTGCCTGCGGCCGTCGGCGCCGAGGTGGCGGTGCTCAAGGCGGCGGCGCTGCGCTGGGTGATGCGCGACCCGGCCCGGCTCGCGGTGCAGACGCAGCAGCGCGCGCTGGTCACCGAGCTCGTCGAGCGCCTCGCGGCCGGTGCTCCCCGCGCGCTCGACCCGGCGTTCGTGCCGGCGTGGGAGGCGGCCGGGGACGACGCGGCGCGCCTGCGGGTCGTCGTCGACCAGGTCGCCGTGCTCACCGACGCCGCCGTCCCGCGGTGGTGTACGCGCCTGCGCGAGGCGCGCTCGGTGGGCTGAGGCCGCTGCTGGGCAGCGAACGGGCTGTTCGCTGCTTCTATGCGCACGAGATACCCGTTCGCTGCCACTCGAAGGAGAAACGCCGTGCAGCTGATCACCGTGGACGGTCACACCCCGTCGGTCGACGCGGCGGCGTGGGTCGCGCCGGGCGCGGTCCTCGCGGGCCGCGTGACGATCGGGAAGGACACCGGCGTCTGGTACACGGCGGTGGTCCGCGCCGACACCGAGGCGGTCACGGTGGGGGTGGGCACCTCGGTGCAGGACGGCACCGTGATCCACGCCGACCCCGGCTTCCCGGCGTCGATCGGCAGCAACGTCACCGTCGGGCACCGCGCTGTCGTGCACGGGTGCACGGTCGAGGACGACTGCCTGGTCGGGATGGGCGCGGTCATCCTCAACGGGGCGACCATCGGGCGCGGCTCGATCGTCGCCGCCGGCGCGGTGGTGTCGCAGGGCGTGGTGATCCCGCCGAACTCGCTGGTCGCCGGCGTGCCGGGCAAGGTGCGCCGCGAGTCCACCGACGACGAGCGATCGATGATCGCGATGAGCGCCGCGGCCTACCGCCACCTGCTGGGCCTGCATCGCGACGCCACCACCTGACGCCCCCGCGGGCGGAGCTCACGCCCTCCGCGTCCCCGTCCCGCCCACCGCGCGGACTCGTGCGCTCCACGGCCACGGGTGCTCGCGTGCGTCGGAGGCGCACCCGGACCTACCATCGCCGCGATGAGGTACACGGTCAGCGAGGACGACACCGCCATCGCCCTGGGCAGCGGTGAGGTACCCGTGCTCGGGACGCCGCGGCTGATCGCGTGGCTCGAGGCGGAGACCGTGGCCGAGGCCGCCCCGCGCCTGCGACCGGGGCAGACCACCGTGGGCGCGGCGATCCGCGTGCGGCACCGGCGCCCGACGCCGGTCGGCGGCGCCGTCGACGTCTACGCCACCCTGACCACCGAGGGTGACCGGCTCACCTTCGACGTCAGCGCCATCGACGGCGACGGGCACTACGTCGCCGACGGCGAGATCGACCGGGTCGTCGTGGACCGGGCCGCGTTCCACTGACCCGTCGCTCAGGGCACGATCGAGTCGACGTACCCGCCGTCGACGCGCACCGCGGCGCCCGTCGTGGCCGACGCCAGCGGCGAGGCCAGGTACGTGACGAGGTGCGCGATCTCCTCGGGCTCGATGAGGCGCTGCAGCAGCGACTGCGGGCGGTAGGTGACCATGAACTCGCGCTGCGCCTCGTCCCACGGCAGGTCGTCGCCGACCAGCTCGCGGACGAACCCCTCGACGCCGCCGGTGTGCGTGGGTCCGGCGATCACGGAGTTGACGGTGACGCCGGTGCCGGCAGCCTCCTTGGCGAACCCGCGCGACACCGCGAGCAGGGCCGTCTTCGACATCCCGTAGTGGATCATCTCCGCGGGGATGACGACGGCGGAGTCGCTGGCGATGTCGAGCACGCGGCCCCAGCCGCGGGCGATCATGCCGGGCAGGTAGGTGCGGATGAGGCGCGTCGCGGCCAGCACGTTGACCTCGAAGTAGCGGCGCCAGTCGTCGTCGTTGATCTCCAGTGCCGGCTGGGCGCCGAAGATGCCGAGGTTGTTGACCAGCACGTCGACGTCGGGCTCGGCGGCCGCGAGCGCCGCGGCGCCCTCGGCGGTGGTGACGTCGGCGGCGACCCCGACGACCTCGCCGCCGGTCTCCTCGCGGACCGCGGCGACGGCCTCGTCCACCCGCTCCTGCCCGCGGCCGTTGACGACCACCCGCGCACCGGCACGGGCGAGGTCGACGGCGATCGCCCGCCCGATCCCGCCGGTCGAGCCCGTGACCAGCGCGGTCCGTCCGGACAGGTCGAGCTGCATGCTGGTGCCTCCTCGGCGTCGCTGACGTGCTGGGGGGAGCAACCGGCCGCGGCGCGCCGAACTTCCCCGCCCCGGTGGAGCGAGGGACACCCCGGGTGCCCGGGACGCAGCGAAGGAGTCCCTCGCTGCCACACCCCGCGGCCACCCCGGCGCCGGGCTCGCCGGCGTGACATCGGCCGTCCGGGCCGGAGCCGGTCGGCGGCGTCCTAGACTGGGGCCATGGCGGGGCGCATCCGGGACGCGGACATCGCGGAGGTGCGCGACCGCAACCGGGTGGACGAGGTCGTCGGCGAGTACGTCGCGCTGCGCCGCGCGAGCGCGGGGTCGGTGAAGGGCCTCTGCCCGTTCCACGACGAGAAGACGCCGTCGTTCAACGTCCGCCCCACCCACGGCACGTTCCACTGCTTCGGCTGCGGCGAGGGCGGCAGCGTCATCGACTTCATCATGAAGATCGAGCAGCTGGGCTTCGTCGAGGCCGTGGAGAAGCTCGCGGACCGGGTCGGCTACCGCCTGACCTACGAGGGCGGCGGGTCGAGCGTCCAGAAGGACCGCGGCACGCGCAGCCGCCTGCTCGCGGCCAACAAGCTCGCCGCCGAGTTCTACGCCGAGCAGCTGCGCGCGCCGGGGGAGGCACAGAAGGCCCGCGAGTTCCTCGCCGAGCGCGGCTTCGACCAGGCCGCCGCCGAGGACTTCGGCTGCGGGTTCGCGCCGTCGGGGTGGGACAGGCTCACCAAGCACCTGCTCGCCCAGGGCTTCACGCTCGAGGAGCTCGAGAAGGCGGGGCTCTCGCGCCCGGGCCAGCGCGGGTACATGGACCGGTTCCACCGGCGGCTGCTCTGGCCGATCCGCGACCTCGGCGGCGACGTCGTGGGCTTCGGCGCGCGGCGGCTGTTCGACGACGACCGCATCGAGGCCAAGTACCTCAACACCCCCGAGACGCCCGTCTACCACAAGTCGAAGGTGCTTTTCGGGCTCGACAAGGCGAAGCGGGAGATCGCGAAGACCCGCCAGGCGGTGATCGTCGAGGGCTACACCGACGTCATGGCCATGCACCTCGCCGGCGTGCGGACGGCCGTCGCGAGCTGCGGGACGGCCTTCGGTGACGAGCACGTCGCGGTGCTGCGCCGCCTGCTCATGGACGACTCGTTCGACCGCGGCGAGGTCATCTACGTCTTCGACGGCGACGCCGCCGGGCAGGCCGCGGCGCGCAAGGCGTTCGAGGGCGACCAGCAGTTCGCCACCCAGACCTACATCGCCGTCGCCCCCGACGACATGGACCCCTGCGACCTGCGGCAACGCCGTGGCGAGGTCGCGCTGCGCGACCTGGTGGCCCAGCGCGCGCCGCTGTTCAGCTTCATCATCCGGGCGATCCTCGACGAGCACGACCTCGGCACCGTCGAGGGCCAGGTCGCGGCGCTGCAGCGCGCCGTCCCCGAGGTCGCGCGCATCCGCCGCGAAGACCTCCGCGACGGCTATGCGCGCCGGCTCGCGGGCTGGGTCGGGTGGACCGACGAGGCGCAGGTGGTGCGCCGGGTGCGCGAGACGGCCGGCGCGCCCGTCGACGCCTCCGCCCGCCGGGCGCCGCGCAAGCCGCAGGGCCGGGGCACCGACGGGCCCGCGCTGCCCGCCCGCGACGACCCGCGCCTGCGCGTGCAGCGCGAGGTGCTCAAGGCCGCGCTGCAGGCGCCCGCGCTCGCCGGCCCGCTCTACGACTCGCTGCCCGAGGACGCGTTCTCGAACGAGGCCTACCTGGCGGTGCACCGGGCGGTGCTCGCGGCCGGGGGCACGTCGGCGGGGTGGTCGGGCTCGGCGTGGATCTCCGCCGTCGGCGCCGAGGTCCCGAGCGCCTACCGGTCGCTGGTCCACGAGCTCGCCGTGGAGCCGCTCCAGACCCGTGAGCCCGACGAGCACCGCTACATCACCTCGATGATGAGCGCGCTGCAGGGCACCCTCGTCGAGCGCCAGGTCTCGGAGATCAAGTCGCGGCTGCAGCGGCTCTCGCCGCTCAACGACGCCGACGAGTACCACGAGCTCTACGGCGACCTCGTCGCGCTCGAGCAGTACAAGAAGGCCCTGCGCGACCAGGCCACCGGGGCGGTCTCGCTGTGAGCGGCGTGCGCGACCGGCTCGCCGCCCTGCTCACGGGCCGCGAGCCGGTGCCGGAGGGCTTCACCGGCACGCTCGACGGCGGTGAGCGGGTCATCGCCGACGGCCGCGGCCCGCGCGGCTCGATCGTGCTCGCGACCGACCTCGGGCTCTGGCTGCCGCCCGCGGCCTCGGGCGAGGGCGCGCACCGCGTCGACTGGCACCTCGTCACGAAGGCGACGTGGGCGTCCGGCGCGCTCGAGGTGATCGAGGCCGACGAGGTCGAGGAGCTCGCGGGCGGGGTGGTCGTGCTCGCCGACCGCGCGCCGCGCCGCGTCCCGCTGACCACCCCGGGCAGGCTCCCCGAGACCGTGCACCGCCGCGTCACCGCGGCGGTCAAGGACAGCCAGCACCACGACCTCGGTGACGGCGGCGCGTGGTTCGTCCAGCGCCGCGTGCCCGGTGCCGGGGTCGTCCTGCACGTGCGCCCCGACCCGGGCACCGACCCGGAGGTCGTGCGCACCGTCGCCGCGGGGGTGGGGGAGAAGCTGCGGGACGCCGGTCGGGCCGACCCGGAGTGACCCTCACCTGGGACCCGGCGCTCTACCGCCGCCACGACGACCACCGGGCCCGGCCCTTCCTCGACCTCGTCGCCCGGATCGGCGCGAGCGCGCCCCGCGAGGTCGTCGACCTCGGCTGCGGCCCCGGGCACCTGACCGACGTGCTCGCGCGGCGCTGGCCGCAGGCGCGGGTGCGGGCGTCGGACGCGTCGCCGGACATGGTCGCCGCGGCCCGCGCGCACGGGGTGGACGCGGAGCTCGCCGACGTCCGCGACTTCGCGCCGGGCCCGGACACCGACGTCGTCGTCAGCAACGCGGTGCTGCACTGGGTGCCCGAGCACCGCGAGCTCCTGGCCCGCTGGGCGGCGGCGCTGCCCGCGGGCGGCTGGCTCGCGGTGCAGGTGCCGGGCAATGAGCGCTCGCCGTCGCACCGGATCCCGCGCGAGCTGCTGGCGAGTCCGGCGTGGGCGGACCTCGTCCCGGACGGCCTGCCCGGCTACGGCGTCGGCGAGCCCGCGGAGTACGCGCGGCTCCTGTCGAGCGCGCGCCCCGGCGGCGCCGTCGACTGCTGGGAGACGACGTACCTGCACCCGCTCACCGGGGAGGACCCGGTCGGCGACTGGATCGCCGGCACCACCCTGCGCCCGGTGCGCGACGCGCTCGACGACCCCGGGTGGGATCGGCTGCGCGCGGAGCTCGCGCCCCGGCTACGCGACGCCTACCCGCCCGACGACGCCGGCGTCACGTGGTTCGGGTTCCGACGCGTCTTCGCGGTGCTCGGCGCCTGACCTACCGGGCGGTGCCGTTGGTGGTCGACCGGCCGGGCGCCGAGGGCCCGCCGCCGGCGGAGCTGTCCGGCGCGCCGCCCGCGGGCGCCACCCGCTCGCGGGCCATCGCCACGCCGGTCTGCACGGCCTCGCCGGCCTTCGCGCGGGCCACACCGGCCGCCCCCTGGACGCTCGGGTGGTCCGCGACGCGACGGTAGGCGCGCGAGAGCTGCTCGTAGCGCTCGCGCCCGGCCCGCGTGCCGAGCACGTAGCCGACACCGGCACCCAGCAGGAACGGGATCATCATCAGGCGTTCTCCTCCGCGACGTCTCGTGCGGGCCCATCCTGCCCCACCCCGCGGGGAAAGGCGGTGAGCCCCGTGCGGTAGCGTGTACCCCGTCCGGCCGCGAGTGCCGGACGTCGGCAGTCCTCCGTAGCTCAATCGGCAGAGCATTCGGCTGTTAACCGAAGGGTTACTGGTTCGAGTCCAGTCGGAGGAGCCCTTTCCCCAGGTCACAGCGACGATGGCCTGGTGCGCGATCCCGTCCTCAGCGGCGGTCGCGGGGCGTGTGGCGCTGGCTGTCGGCGCGGCGCGCCAGCGCCTCCTCGGTGAGCCAGCGCGCCACGTCGACCAGCCGGATGTTGGTCTCCTGCGAGGAGCCGACGAGCATCTGGAACGCCTCGTCGTCGTCGACGGTGAAGCGCTCCATGAGGATGCCCTTGGCCTGCCCGATCGTGTCGCGGCTCTCCAGCGCGTGGCCGAGGTGGGCGGCGTGGTCCGCGCCGTGCAGCAGCATCGCCGCCTGGAGGCCGAACAGCCCCGCGGTGAGCTGCGCCGAGGCGTCGAACACGTGCGCGTCGTGGCTGTAGATGTTGAGCGCCGAGCGGCGCTCGCCGTGCAGGGACAGCTGCACCGACATCAGCGAGCGGTACCCGGCCTCGACGCACCGTGGGGCGAACTCCGGCCAGCGCCCGGCGTCCTCCCCGGCGAGGTCGGCGGCCACCACGACCCCGGCCTCGGGCGGGTCGTCGGCGGCGGTGATGCACGGACCCTGTCCGAGGTCGGACTGGAGCTGGTCGAGCTCGTAGACGCGGTCCTCGGTCGCGTGGCTCGAACGCACCGTGCCCCGCTCGGTGCGGGAGATGCCGCCGCCGGAGGCCCCTGGGATGCTCGCGACCGCTGCGTTGACGAGCTTCGAGACCGTCGTCTCGAGATCACGGATGCTGCGGTTCTCGGTGAGCTGCTCGGCGGCCCGCCGTAGCGCCTTGACGAGCTGTTCGTGATCCGGGTCGTACACGGTGCGGATGTCCTCACCTCGACGGCGGCGACCACGGCTCTCGGCCGGGTGGACGCCGGGCGGGCTGGGATCCGGCCCCTGGCCCGACCGTACATCCCGTGCGTTGACTGTCCATCCCGCGCGCGTCCGCCGTCGGTCGGCCGGCGTTCACCGGGTCGAGTGAACCCGTGCCCGTGTCGAGTGAAGCTGGGCGCGCTGCCCTGGTGCCGACCCCCGCGGGTCGGCCACGCTCTGCTCCGAGCCGGTGAGGACCTCCCGGCGATCCGGTGCCCCGGGGGGCACCGACGGCGTGATGGTGGGCCGGACCAGGCAGCTGGGGAGCGGGCCCTCCGGCCCACCATCACCGCCGCTGCTCAGCGCCGCGGGGTGGCCGTGGTCGGTGTCGTCGTGGTCGGTGCCGTCGGGGCCGGCGTCGGGGCCGGGCCGGTGGGCGTCGGTGTCGTCGGCGTCGTCGTCGGCGGAGTCGTGGTCGTGCTCGCGGTGGCGCCGGAGCAGGTCACCGTCCGCTGCACCGGCGCGCTCGGCGCGCTGGTCCAGCTGCCGGCGCTCGCGGTGACGCGCACGGTGATGGACGTCAGCGTCACCGTGGTGGTCAGCGTCGTGGACGTGTCGGTCACGGTCCTCGGTGGGGGCACCCCGAGGCCGAGCGGGCGGCTCGACGCCACCGTGTACTGGCCCGCGCCGCCGACCGCGTTCCAGCTCACGGGGATGGTCGCCGTCGTGACGAGGCCGCTCGTGGTGCACGTGGCCGCGCCGATCGCGACGCCGGTCGGGGCCTCGATCTGCCCGGCCCGCGCCGTCGCGGTCCCGGTGTTCGTGGTCTGCCAGGCCGCGGTCGCCACGCCGCCGCCCGCGAGCAGCAGCGTGACGACCAGGACGGCGGGGACGCCGCGGTCCGTGCGGCGGCTCATGTGCTCGTGATCGCGACGGTCACGGGGATGGTGAAGGTCGCGTTCTGGCATCCGGTCTCCGAGGCGCTGGTCATCGACGCCGCGCCGGCGAGCGTCAGGGTCGCCGACCCGCCGGCGGGGATCGCGGTCCCCGGCGCGACCGCGGTGAGGCTGACGCCGGTGGTCGCGCACGTGCCCACCCCGCCGGCCGCCGTGGGGGCGCCGTTGGGGGCGACCGAGGTGACCCTGACGGGGTAGGCGTTCGGGTTGTTGACGGTGATCTTCACGTCGCCGCTGGTGCTCGGGTAGAGCAGGTTCGTGGTGAACGCCGTGCCGGGCACCACGGTCGTCGTCGGCGGCAGGGCCTGGCCGGCCCGCGACGACGCGGTGCCGCCGCCGCTCGACAGCCAGGCGGCCGAGGCGAGCCCGGCCCCCAGCAGAACGGCGACGACGACACCGACGACGCCGACGGTCGGCAGGCGTCGGGCCCACCACCGCCACGAGATCCGTCGCCCGGACGACCAGCGGGCGCGTCCGAGGGGGGACACCTACTGCGCCGCGGAGGCCAGGCTCGCGGTGAGCGGCAGGACGAACGTCTGGTTCTGGCAGGAGTTCGCCGGGTCGGCGATCATCCTCGCCGTCAGCGTGTACGTCCCCGTGCCGGCGGGCGGGATGGTGCCGGTCGGGTTGGTCAGCCCGCCGGTGGTGACGGTGCCGGCGGGGCAGTTGTCGCCGGTGGCGTTCGAGCTCCCGGGCGAGATCGCGGTGACGATCACGGGATACGGATTCGGGTTGTCGACCGTGACGGTCGCCGTCGTCGTCGCCCCGGGGTAGAGGCCCGCGGCGCGGTCCTGGGGTGTGATCGTCGAGCTGACGGCCTGGGTCGAGCTGCCCTCGGCGGTGCCGGCCCCGGAGGACAGCCAGGCGGCGAGCGCGACGCCCGCGACGCAGGCGAGCGCGATCCCTCCGACGACGGCGCCGAGACGCCTCTTGGTCTTCGTTTCCACGTCGATCGCTCCTTGTGCCGGACGTCGGACGTTCCCGACGTTCCGGACCCGGAATTACTCCGAACGGCGCAGCCTCCAATCCGAGGATCGGCCTATTTCACCGGATCGGTGCGCGTGCCGTGCCGACCCGCGCCGTTCGGGCGACGTTGCACCCTGTACAGCCGTTGCGCTCCGCGTACACCCTTGAACTTGCGCGGCGCGGCCGTGCGGAAGCGGAGGGGCTCGACCCCGTCCGGTGTCGCGGCGAGCACCGCGTCGTGGACGGCCGCCGTGACCGTCACCTCGCCGGGCCGTGCGGTCTCGGTGACGCGGCTGGCGAGGTTGACCGGCGGCCCGAACCAGTCGCCGGCGCGCGGCACCCCCACGCCCCGGGCGACGCCCACCCGCAGCGCCGGGCGCCCGTCGTCGGGGGCCGACCACGCCTCGACGAGCGCGACGGCGGCGTGGACCAGCGCGGTCGGGTCGGGGGAGACGAGCATGACCGCGTCGCCGATGACCTTCGCCAGCCGCACCGGCGAGGCGACCACCTCCGTCGCGCAGGCCGAGAGCATCTCGGCGACCTCGCTGAGCTCGATAGCGGAGACGCTCTCGCCGAGGTCGGTGAAGCCGACGAGGTCGGCGAAGCAGACCGTCACGTCCTGCGCGCCCTGCAGCCGGCCCGCGCTCGACTCCTCGACGGCCAGCGCGTGCGAGCGGATGCGGTCGGCGAGGGCGGCGGCGACGAGATGGACGAGGTGCAGCGAGTCGTCCTCGACGATGCGCCGCGCCTCGGCGGCGTAGCGCAGCGCCGTCTCCGGCTCGGGCTCGCCGGGGGCCAGCAGGGCCTCGCCGAGCAGCCCGCCGAGGGCGTCGGCGATGTTGAGCACGCCCCGTCCGATCGCCCGGACGACCGGCATCATCTCCTCGTCGCTGAAGCCCAGGCCGCGATAGCGGTGGATGCGTCCGGCGATCTCGACGTCCTCGTCGGTGTAGATGGGGTCGTCGGGGTCGGGCGCGAGCGGGCGGCCCAGGGCCTGGAACCAGCGCCGAGCGACATCGGCGTCCACCTCGGCGAGGCGGCAGACGTCGGTGAGCGAGTGCCCGTCCTCGGGGCGCAGCGTGCGCTCGAGCAGCAGCAGCCCGAGGCGGTCGCGCGCGATGGCGTCCCGCATGGTGTCGAACGCGACCCCGTCGGCCGCGAGCGACTCCAGCACCGAGATGCGCGTGCGCCGCTCGTCGCCGGTCAGGCCCTCGAGGAGCCCGGCCCGCTCGTAGTCGCCCTCGGCCATGACCGAACGGACCCGCGCCGGCAGCGGCAGTGACGGGCGGTGGCGCGGCGGCACCCGACTCATGGTGCCAGCGCGACCCGGACCCGACATCTCGTGCTCACCTGGGTTCCCGCTGGGAGACCGCTCACGACGACACGGCCGGCTCCTCGCGGGATCCGTACCGTGGACGGGTCGGGGAGATCGGGAGGACCCATGAGCAGCGGCCCGCGCCTGCTGGCCACGAGCGACCTGCACGTCAACCGCTCGGAGAACGAGGACCTGGTCCGCGAGCTGCACCCCACCCACCCCGACGACTGGCTGATCGTCGCCGGGGACGTCGGTGACCGCGTCGACACCGTGACCTGGGCCCTGGGCCTCCTGGCCGAGCGCTTCGCGCGCGTGGTCTGGGTGCCGGGCAACCACGAGCTCTGGACGCCGCCGGGTGACGAGGTCGACCTCGTGGGCCCGGCGCGCTACGACCACCTCGTCGAGGCCGCGCGCGGGCTGGGCGTGCTCACGCCGGAGGACCCGTGGCCGGTGTGGGACGGGGAGGGCGGCCCGGCGTTGGTGTGCCCGATGTTCCTGCTCTACGACTACTCGGTGCGCCCGCCGTCGATCCCGGCCTCCGCGTCGAACGCGGAGGCGCTCGAGGTCGCCCGCGAGGCCGGGGTCGTGTGCACCGACGAGATCCTCATGTCCAGCGACCCCTTCGGAGATCCCGCCGCGTGGTGCGCCGACCGGCTCGCCCGCACCGAGGCGCGCCTCGCGCAGCGGCCGGCGGGGATGCCGACGGTGCTGGTCAACCACTGGCCGCTGACCCCGCACCCCACCCGCATCCTGCGCCACCCCGAGTTCGCGCTGTGGTGCGGCACCACGGCCACGGCCGACTGGCACGTGCGCCACGACGCGGTGGCCGTCGTCTACGGCCACCTCCACGTCCCGCGTACGACGTGGGAGGACGGCGTGCGCTGCGAGGAGGTCTCGGTCGGCTACCCGCGCGAGTGGCAGCGCCACGGCCTGGTGCGCGGCGCGCTGCGGGAGATCCTGCCGGGCCGGGAGCTCGCCGAGCCCGACCCGTTCACCGCCTGGGCGGCGGAGCAGCGCGCGACCTGGGCCCGGTCGTGACGGCCCCGACCGACGCGCTCGGCGACCTCCTGCCCGGCTCGGTGGTCGCGGTGGCCCGGGCCGACGACGACCCGTCGGCCGTGCTCGCGCCGGAGGAGGAGGCCGCCGTGGAGCGCGCGGTCGCCACCCGGCGCGCGGAGTTCACGACGGCCCGGACCTGCGCGCGCGACGCCCTGAGCCGGCTCGGCGCCCCGGCCGCCGCGATCCCGGTGGGGGAGAAGCGCGCCCCCATCTGGCCCGAGGGCGTGGTCGGCGCGATCACCCACTGCGCCGGGTTCCGGGGCGCGGCCGTGGCGTGGCGGACCGAGGTCCGCAGCGTGGGCCTCGACGCCGAGCCGCACGTCGCGCTGCCCGAGGGCGTGCTCGAGGCGGTGTCCGACGAGCGCGAACGGGCGGTGCTCGCCGCGCTGGCGCGCGAGGTGCCCGGGGTGCGGTGGGACAAGCTCCTGTTCAGCGCCAAGGA
The DNA here is from genome assembly GCF_056311855.1 of Actinomycetospora sp. ABD4_176. Lineage (NCBI taxonomy): Bacteria > Bacillati > Actinomycetota > Actinomycetes > Pseudonocardiales > Pseudonocardiaceae > Actinomycetospora > Actinomycetospora sp. ABD4_176. Next base: position 223,619 of record NZ_CM149974.1, read on the forward strand.
GAGCGTCTACAAGGCGTGGTTCCCGCTGACCGGGCGCTGGCTGGGATTCGAGGAGGCCGATCTCGTCCCGGCGGCCGACGGCACGTTCCGTGCGGCGCTGCGCGTCCCCGGGCCGGTGGTGGACGGGCGCGAGGTGACGGGGTTCGCCGGGCGCTGGGTGGTGCGCGACGGGCTGGTGATCACCGCGATCGCCCTGCCGGCCGGTGCTCCGTAACCTCGGGTGGCGATGCGGGACGAGGGGTACTGGGAGCGTTACGAGTCCGTCGTCGAGCAGCGCATCCGCGACGCCCAGGACGAGGGCAAGTTCGACGGGCTGCGCGGCGCGGGCCGCCCCCTGCCCGGGCGCAACCGCCCCTACGAGGAGAACTGGTGGCTGCGCTCGTACCTCGAGCGCGAGGGCATCCCCAACGACGTCCTGCTGCCCACCCCGCTGCGCCTACGCCGCGAGATCGACCGCCTGCCCGAGACCGTGCGGGACATGGAGACCGAGCGCGAGGTCCGCGACACCGTCGCCGCCCTCGCCGCGCGCGTCGCCGCCTGGTTGCGCTTCCCCGACGGCCCGCAGGTCGCGGTGCCGATGCCGCGCTCGGACGAGGTCGTGGCGCGCTGGCGGGAGGAGCGGGCGCGGCGGCGGGCGGTGCCGGCGGGGGAACCCGCGCCGGAGCAGGGGCCGGCGGTGACCGTGGCGCGGCGGACGTGGTGGCGGGGGCTGCTGGGCCGCGGCTGAGCGGGGGGTTGCAGCGAACGCGCTGTTCGCTGCTTCTAGGCGCGCGAACTCCCCGTTCGCGCGGGCTGGTCGCGCCGACGGACGGGCCGGGAGCGGCCCGAGACCTGTCGGCCCGGCGTGCGGGGAGGTCGACCAGACGCCGACGTCGGCCCGGCAGGTCAGCCCGCGCGCGGGGCGCGCGGCAGGTCGACGACCGTGCCCGGCGAGCGGGCGGGGGAGTCGTCGGCGGCGGGCGCCGCGTCCTGCTCCTCGGGGTGGTCGTGCCGCCCGTCCCGGTGGTCGTCGTCGGGGCGGCGGGACGGGGCGAGCGGGACGACCGTGGCGGCGCCGACGCCGTGGTAGCGCTCCGGGGTACAGGTGAGGACCACGACCTGGGCCGCGCCCTCGGCCGCGGTGGCCGCCGTGAACACGGCGCCGAGGCGGGCGAGGCGCTCGGGGTCGGTGTGGCCGAGGGCGTCGTCGATGACCACCGGCACCCCGTCGGCCGGGTCCACCAGCGCGGCACAGGCCAGGCGGGCGCACAGCCCGAGCTGCTCCTGCGCGCCGCTGGAGAGCGCGCCGAACGCGACCGTGGTGCCGTGGAGCGTGCGGTGGGTGATGCGGAGGTCCTCGTCGATCTCCAGCGACAGCGACGACCCGAACACGATCCGCGCGAGCCGCTCGACCTGGGTGCGGAACGGGGCGACGTAGGAGCGCCGGACCCGGTCGCGGTGGCGCGCCAGGGTCTCGTGCAGGCGGCGCGCGGCGGCGGCCCGGCGGGCGACGGCGTCGTGGTCGCGGACCGCGGCCTCGAGCTCGGTCGCGGCGGCGGCGAGCTGGTCGTGCCAGCCCTCGAGGCCCGCGGCCTGCAGGCGCCCGGTGGTCTCGGCGTGCTCGCGCTCGAGGCGGGCGGCCTCGGCGGCGAGGCGCTCGTCGACCGCCCGCGCGTTGACCACCCGCGCCTCGACCGTGTCGGGGTCGTCGTCGGCGAGCGCCGCGGCCAGCGACTCGTGCTCCCGCTCGGCCTCCCGCGCCCGGGCCCGGCGGTCCTCCTCGGCGGCCGCGAGGTCGGCGTCCGGCTCCGCGGCGCGGGCGGCCCGCAGCTCCTCGGCCCGGCGCGCGTGGGCGTGCTGCGCGTCGGCCACCCGCTCGGCGAGCACCGCCCCGCGGGTCTCGGCCCCGCGCACCGCGTCCTCGGCCGCCCGGCACGCCGCCCCGGCCTCGTCGGCCCGGCGCGCGGCGTCGTCGGCGGCCGCGCGCGCCGCGTCGGACGCCTGCCGCAGCGCCGCGAGGTCGGCGGCGTCGACGGGCTCGGGCGCGGCCTCGGCGACCGAGAACAGGTCGTCCCCGTGGTCGCCCCCGTGTCCGTCGTCCAGCCGCCCGCGCACCGCGTCGTGGGCCCGGCGCAGGGCGGCGGTGCTGCCGTGGCCGGCGAGCTCGCGGTCGCGCGCCGCGCGGTGCTCGCTCGCGCGCCGGGACGCCTCGTCGGCACGGCGGCGGGCGGCGCGGGCGGCCTCGAGGTCGGCGACGCCCAGCTCCGCGCACCGCTGCGCCAGCGCGCGGGCGCTCGCCCGCACGGCGTCGTCGCGACCGGCCTCGTCGTGGCCGGGCCGCACGCGCACGTCGAGCACCCCGGGCACCGACACCGCCCGCGACCCCGCCACCGGCAGCGAGCGTGTCTCGCCGGGCGCGAGCGTCACCGGCTCGCCGTCGACCTCGATCGTCAGCTCCGCCGGCGCGGCCAGCTCGACGCGCGTGGCGGCGGCGTCGCGGGCGGCCTCGGCGCGCAGGAGGTCGCGGGCGAGGTCCTCGAGCGCGTCGAGGTCGTCGGGGCCGACCGTGGCGGCCGCGAGAACGCGCTCGGCGGCGGCGAGGCCGGCCTCGGCCTCCTCGACCCGGCGCAGGCGCTCGGCGAGGTCGGCGAGCTCGACGCGGTCGCGGGCGGCGGACACGTCCCGGGCGGCGCCGTCGGCGGCCCGGCGGGCGGCTGCGGCCTCCTCGCGGGCCGCGGTGTCGGCGGCGCGCCGGGCGTCGCGCTCGTCGCGAGCCGCGGTGTGCTCGGCGTCGTGGGCGTCACGCGCCTCCTCGGCGCGCGCGACCACGGCGGAGTCGGCCTCGACCGCGGCGACCAGGGCGTCGCGCGCCTCCCGGCGCTCGCGAGCGGTCCCCGCGCGCTCGCGCGCCAGCACGGCGCGGCCGCGTGCCGTCTCGACCTCCCGCAGCCGCGACTGCAGCCCGGCCCAGCGGTCCTCGAGCTCGGTGGCCTGGGCGGCGTGGGCGAGGCGCCGGCTCCGGACGCCCGCGGCGTCGGCGTCGAGCCGGTCGCGGGCGGCCACGTCGCGCTCCACGGCCTCCAGCGCGGCCCGGCAGCGCTCGTGCTCGACCTCGGCGTCGGCGAGGCGCACCTCGGCGGCGCGCAGCTCGCCGGTGGCCCGGCCGCTGGGCGTGCGGTAGCGGCGCAGCTCCTCGACGGCGCGCTCGACCAGCCCGTCGTCGGCGGTGGGGTCGGGGCGCGCCGTCCCGCCCGCACCCGAGGCGGCGCGGTCGAGCGCGCGGGTCAGGGCGTCCTGGCCACCGAGATCGGCCTGGCCGACCGCGGTGTGCTGCTCGACCCGCAGCCCGCGCCACAGCACACGGTCCATGGTCTCGTCGAGGATGGCCGTCACGCGGGCGTGCGCGTCGGCCCCGGTGAGCTGCTCGCGGGCGGGCTCGAGCACGTGCAGCTCGGTGCGCGGCCGGCGCAGCCAGCGCTTGCGGTAGACGAAGCGGTAGGGGCCGGTGGACACCTCGGCCTCGACCTCGGGCCCGGCGTCGACCCCGGCCGGCTGCGCGGCGCGGATGTCGGCGCGGCGCGAGGAGTCGGCGGCGTCGAAGAGCAGGTCGAGCGCGGCGACCGTCGAGGTCTTGCCGACCTCGTTGTCTCCCTGCAGCACGGTGACCCCGCGCTCGGCGAGGGCGACCTCGCGGTCGTGCACGCCGCGGAAGTCGCGCAGCCGGATGCGGTGCAGCCTCATCGCGGGCCCCCGACCAGCCGGTGGAGCAGGCGCAGGGCGTCGCGGGCCTCGCCGTCCTCGCGGCCGGCGGCGGCGAAGAGATCGGTGGCGGCGTCGCCGGCGAAGCCGTGCAGGTCGAGGTCGTCGAGGTCGGCGTCGTCGGGGACCGTCGCGAGGTCGGAGTGCTGCTCGAGCACCTCGACCGCGGCGAAGGCGTGGCCGTGCGCGGCGAGCATGTCGTCGAGGCGGCCGCGCTGCCGCAGCGACAGCGTGCCGACCAGCGCCAGCCGCACCGCGGTGCGCTCCTTGTCGGGCAGCGCGCCGAGCCGGGCGTCGAGCGCGTCGAGGTCCTCGTCGCCGTCGAGACGCGCGTCGTGGCGGACGAACCGCCAGCGGCCCACGGTCTCGACCGCCACCTGCGCGGCGCGCTCGTCGAGGTCGACGACCAGGACGTGGCCCGGGTCGACCTCGTCGAAATCGGTGACCTCCGGCGTGCCGGGGTGGCGGATGCGGTCGTCGACGGCGTCGACCCAGGCCGAGTGCCGGTCGCCGAGCGCCACGTAGTGCACGCGGCCGTCGGCCAGCGCCGCGAGCACCCCGTCGCGACGGATGCGGGCCGGCTCGTCGTCGTCGGGGTCGAGGACGTCGAGCTCGCCGTGCCCCGCGAGCACCCGTACCGTGCCCGGCGGCGCGGGCTCGAGGGCGGCGAGCTGCTCGCCGACGAGATCGGTGAGCGGGTGCTTGGACCGCCACGGCGCGGCGACGACCTCCACGCCCGGCGCGACCTCGTGCACGCCCGGGGTGTCGAGCACCGTGACGTGGGGCGGGCAGCGGCGCGCGAAGTCGGGGCGGCGCATCACGCAGGCGGCGTCGGCGGGATCGTGGTTGCCGGGCAGGAGCAGCACCGGTGTGCGGAACGACGCCAGCGCCTCGCAGGCGCGGGCGACGACGTCGGGACCGACGAGGTTGGACTCGAAGACGTCGCCGCAGACGAGGACGAAGGCGGCATCGCGCTCGTCGGCGAGGCGCCCGAGCGCGGACACGGCGTCGAGGCGGGCCTGGGCGAAGCGGGCCTGGGCCTCGCCGGTCAGCCCGCCGGCGGCCTCCCTGGGCGGCCGGGCCCCGAGGACCCGTCGCGTCATGCCGAGCTGCCAGTCGGCGGTGTGCACGAACCGCACGCCTGCTCCCTCCGCTGCTCGACCCCTGACCGTAGAACGACGCCACGGCCCGGACGGGCACCGACACGCACCCGATCCGGCACAGGGTTCGACGCAGCCGACCGCCGATCGGTTCCGCTCAGGTCAGCGGGAGCTCCGCCACCGCCTCGAGGCCGCCGCGGCTGCCCGAGCGCTCGACGCGGATGCGGGCGTCGCGGCCGCTGACCTCGAGCGTCGACACTGCGTTGCCGAACCACGGCCCACCGATCGTCGACCAGGACAGCGGCAGGTCCCCGATCCCCGCCGCCCTGGCGACGCCTCCCAGGGCGTTGGTCAGGCGCCGCCACCAGCCCAGCGCGAACACGTACTCCATGAACCACGGGACGCCGTTGCGCACGGGCGAGCAGGTCAGCTGGTAGACCCGGGAACGGGTGGGGGAGGAGTAGCGGGCCTCGGCGGCGTAGCTGTGGTGGACGTCCCCGGAGAGCACGCACACCGTCGCCGGCGCCGACGGGCCCGAGGCGACGCCGCGGACGAGGTCGGCGAGGCGGTCGAACGAGGCGCGGAAGGCCGGCCAGTGCTCGAGGTCGACGGCCTGGCGCACGGTCTCGGCGAGCTTGCTGCCCCGCGCGGCGGCCCACTCGTCGAGCGACTGGACGTGGCTGACCGCGGGCGGCATCAGCCACGGGATCGACGAGCCGAGCAGCAGGTGGTCGACCTCCTCGTCGGGCTCCGACGCGTTCTCCTCGATCCAGGAGAACGAGTGGTCGTTGATCATCAGGCGGTTCTCGTCGTTGAGCACCCGCGCGCAGCGCGAGTCCACCATCAGCAGCCGCGTGCGTCCCAGGTCCCAGCGGTAGCTCCAGCGCACGCCGGTGGGCTCGCCGACCTCGGCGTCGGCGCGGGCGGCGAAGTCGGCGAGCATCTCGAAGACGTCGCCGTCGGCCTCGAGGACCTTGCGGTAGAGCGGGTCGGCGTCGCGCGTCGCGGGGTCGAGGTTGCCCAGGTGCTGGTAGACCCAGTACGAGGCGAGCCCGGCCCGGATGCGCTGCGGCCACCACGGCTTCGACGCCATCTGGTCGCGCCAGGTCTGCGAGGTGTTCCAGTCGTCGCGCACGTCGTGGTCGTCGAAGATCATCGCCGTCGGCACCGTCGAGAGCAGCCAGCGCAGCTCCCGGTCGGTCCACGACTCGCTGTAGAGGTGGGCGTACTCGCCGTAGTCCGCGATCTCCAGGCCCGGGCCGTCCTCGGCGTCGGGGTCACGGTTCTCCCGGATCCAGCGCTCGGTGCGCGGGGTGATCTCGTCGGCGTAGACCTGGTCGCCGAGCAGGCACAGCGCGTCGGGCAGGACCGTCGCCGGGTCCTCGGCCGCGGCGACCTCGTCCATCAGCCGCGTCGCGAAGGCGTCGAGCGCGTCGATGCCGAGCGAGGCCTCCAGCTCGGGGTCGTCGGTCGGCGGGTAGCGGCAGGAGCCGAAGACGAACCGCAACCGCGTGGTGTCGGGCTCGGGCGTGCGCTCCAGGCGGGTGCGCAGGTAGCTCGGCGGCGTCGAGGTGCCCTCGATCGGCCACACCAGCTCGCCGTCGAGGCGCACCTCGTAGGAGCGGACGGTCCCGGGCTCGAGGCCGTCGACGACGACGAGCGCGTAGTGCTGCCCGCAGACCTCGAAGGTCGGGGCGGACGCGCCGAGCACCTCGACCGTGCAGCGCTCGCTCGTCTCGACCCAGATCGTGGCCGTGGTGGTGCCGACGTGGCGGAGCAGGGGACCCAGCTCGAGGGAGGTCACCCGTCCTGCCTACACCGGGCGCCCGCGCGCGGCCACGCCAGGGCGCGTCGCGATCAGTCCGAACGGTCGGTCAGCTGCTCCAGGCGGCTCTGGACCTGGTCGAGGCGCGCCTGCAACAGCGCCACCTCGGCGCTGAGCAACGGCACGAGGGCGGCCTCGTCGACCTCGCCCCCGAGCCCCGCGAGCGGGGCGAGCCCGTCGGCGGCGGCGTCCTCGGCCTGCACCGGCACGTGTCCCAGCAGCACCCCGAACGCCTCCGGCGTCAGCACGGGACGGGGGCCGGCGCACAGCCCGCACACCGGGTGCAGGCGCCGCCAGCCGACGATGCCGGGCCCGCCGTCGGCGAGCGCCGTCGCCGCGCGGCCGCAGCCGCATCGCCCCAGCCGCACGGAGCGGACCGTCTGGCGCGCGTAGCGCAGGCCCAGCTCGTAGCGCACGAACCGGCCGGACGCCGCGACCTCGAGCAGCACGCAGTGCTGGTACTGCGGGTCGCATGCGAGGTCGCGGGCGTCGTCCCGCGCGTGGAAGCAGTAGAAGCCGCAGTCGCACCACGACGACGGGCAGCGGTGCCGCGGGCTCTGGATGCACACGGCGTCGGCGACCGCGCCGTAGACCTGCGAGCGGCCCAACGCGACGCCGTTGAAGCCCGCGCGGCGCGAGTCCGCGGAGATCATCGGGTACGCGATCTTGTACCCGGTGAGCGGGCCCTCCGGCCGGTGCCTAGCGATCGACCAGCTGCTCGGCCGGCTCACGCTGATCCGTGTCCTCGAGGACCTCCTCGACCGCGCGCTCCTCGGGCGCTGCGGGCGCGGGCGGGTCCTCGGCGATGCCGGCGGAGAGTCGACGTCCCAGGCGCATGGCGGCCTCCGAGCAACTCGTGCGATCGACGTGACGTGCCACCAGCGTCGTCGGCGAACCCCGCGATGTCCAGCGTTCGCGTCCCGCGGACGCGCGGAGGGCCCGGGTCGGTCCCGACCCGGGCCCTCGCGGAAGCTGCTGTGGGGAGCGGCTCTCAGTACGTCACTGCTGCATCACTGCTGGTCGTGCGACCGACGCGGTGTCGGGTGGTCACTCGGCGGCGAGGCCCAGCGCGTCGACGGCGGCGCCGACCTCGGCCTCGGTGGCGGCGACGTCCTCGTCGAGCTGGTGGGCGTACGGCGCCAGCTCGACCGCGCTGGCCGCCGGGGCGGCGACGCCGGTGACGGCCGCGGGGACGGCGACGGCGGCGAACGCGAGGCGCATCGTGCTCTTCTTCATGGGAGTCCTTCCCGATCAGGACGGTGACCGTCCGGGTCCGGCTGACCCGAACGGCCGAACCATCGCGGGCTCCCGGCGTCCGGTTCAAGCCAGAACGGCCCATTCCGGGACTCGGTAACGAGATCATCACGCGCGCTGTGACGGACTGACTGCACCGCGCGACCGCACGCCCTTGTCCAGGGCCCTTCGGGTGGTCCTCGCGAGGATCTCGACAAGATCACGCCGCCGTCACGCGGGTTCACACCGATGTCACGTCGAGCGGGCTCGGCGGCCCCGTGCCCGAAGTGTCGTACGCTCGCCCCGCCGTGACCGCCCCGGCGCGCGGCGCCCCGGGGGGCAGTAGCTCAGCTGGTCAGAGCAGCGAACTCATAATTCGTCAGGTCGTCGGTTCGAGCCCGACCTGCCCCACCCATTATCGCTGGTCGTGGCCCTACGAGGTTGCCCAGCGACCGCGCTTCCAAGATCGTCGGAACCCTACCGGGACCCTACCGGGACCCGGACGGACCCGGGTAGCAGCGGGGAGCCCCGGAGCGACACGGAAGGCAGCGGTCCCGCGCGGGCTGCGCTGACTCCCTAGGAGAGAACGGGGAATCAGCGCCGGCTTCTCTCCGATCCAACCGAGAGGAGCTGTCTCCGTGACGCACGCCCGGCCCCGACACCTCGTCCGCCGCAACGGGCCCGATCTCGCCGCCTTGGCGATCACCGCGCGCCAGATCGAGCGCTGGGTGTCTCGGCTGGCGCGTACGTCCGCGAGGGCGCGACCCCGCCCCCGTCGGACCTGGCCCGACGGGCGGCGCTCTCCGTCCTGGAGGACGAGAATGGGTGCCCGACCGACTGCGGCGAGGCGCTGCTGTTCGACAGGGCGACCGTCGAGCGCGAGGGCCGCGTGTGGTGGCGGTTCGAGACGATGAGCTCGATGCCGATGCGCGGGCTCGCCGCCCCGGTCCACGACTGGGTTGCGTTCGAGGAGGACGACGCCGAGGAGTAACCCGCCCCCGCCCGACCAACGCCCCGGCTCCCCGACGTGGGAGACCGGGGCGTTGTCGCATCTACGGCACCTTTGCGAGTTCCGCAATAAGTTGTAGCCAGTCGGGAATCATCGCCAGTACCGCGACTCCCAAAGCCAGTACAGCAACGACGAGAGTCGCTACTATAAGCCAATCGCGAACTTGATTGCTCATTAGTTCTCCCCGCAGGATGCAGGATCGAACCGCGATGTATGAACAATAAGAAGAAATAGAATATACGCGGCAGCGGGTCGTCCGGGCCCGGCTCGGCACCCCAGAAGGTGACCGCTCACTAGACTACGCGAGCGGGCCGCCTCTCGTGGGCGCTCGCGGGCTGACCGGTGGTGGCGGTAGGGCCGACCCGGGCGGGACCGGTTCGCGTGGGGAGCGATGGAACGAGGGCGCATCATGGGGCTCAGAGTCCGAGACTGCGGCGTACCCGCGCCCGGATCGGCCGTCCGTCGGGGCTGTTCGTCACACGGGGCAGATCGCACGTCTCGGGACGCTAGGAAGCTCGCCCCGGGTCCGACGGCGAATCGCGGGGCTGTGTGCGGTCGTGCGGGATCGTGCCGGCGCGGAACCGGCCGTGGAGTAGGCGAATGAGACGATGGTCACGCGCCCAGAGATTCGGCTACCCCCAGGTGGAAACACAACGGCCCGGCGCTCCTAAGCGGGAGGCCGGGCCGTCGATAGGTCTTACGGCATGGCTACGAACCGTTGCAGGTGACTACGGCGAACGCGCCTTCTGACTCGCCCTCGCCGATCACCTCACCATCCTTGGTGATCTTGCAGGTTATCGTGCCGCCGCTCTGGCCGTTCTGGGCGACGACGGAGTAGAAGCCGAAGAACTCCTCGGCTTGGATCTCCTCGCGGAAGGGCAGCCGGACGTTCGTGCGCTGCGACTGGCCTCCGCTGCCGTTCGACGAGTAGGTGACGTTGGTGGCGCGGCCTTCGCCGGTCACCTCATAGACGACAGTTCCGCTGCCACCGGCGGGCGCCTCGGACTCAGACGCGTCCGCTGAAGGCGCGGCGGGTGCAGCACTCGACGGCTGCCCGACCCCCGCTGCGGGTGTGGTCGGCTGGGCCCCTCCGCCACCGGACACCGCGATGATCAGGAAGAGGAGGGCGACGGCCCCCACGATCCACGGCCACTTCTTGCGCTTCTTGCGGGCGGGAGGCTGCGGCGGCTGGTAGCCGCCCGCGAACTGATACTGCGGGGGTGGCGGCTGGTTCGGGCCGCCCGACCCATACTGGCCTGGGCCAGGCGGTGGATAGTTCCCGTACGGTCCCGACTGCTGAGCGGGCTGCTGGCCGTAGCTCTGCTGCTGCCCCCGCGAGCCGTAGTAAGCCTGCTGCGTCGTCTCGTCGCTCGGGTCTGGCTGACCGTGCCGACTCGACATAGTTCCCCCTCGATACACACGGCGGCCGCACGACGAGCGCGCCGCCTGGCCTCGGATCAACGACCAAGGTCAAGGTTCGGTAACGGCTACCGACGACGGCGACGGTCCCGCATCGACCACTGACCGCCACCTCCGGTCGAGCGGTGGCGCCCTGGCCGGCCACGGCCGAGGAGTCGGCGCACGAGGTCCCGGGACGAAGTTGATCACGAGAGCGAAGGTGGCGCTGTGTACGAAGAATGACTACACAGAGTACACGACTCCCGCGAACAAGATCGCTCACCGGTGCACGCTCAAGATCGCGGGGGCCCGTACGGGACCCGGACGAGCGCGGGGAGCGACACGGCGCGACGGGGAGCTACGGGGACCGACAACGCGGACTTGTTGCTCTGACCAGTAACAACGCGGCTACGCGGTCATCGGGAACCGGCGTTCCCGGGCACCCCCGGAGAGCGTCCGAACGGTCTCATAATCCGTCAGGTCGTCGGTTCGAGCCCGACCTGCCCCACCTCGATCAGCCGTCCTCGCCCGACCCGGTCCCGCCCTCGCCGGCCTCGCCGGCCTCGCCGGAGTCGCCGGCGTCGCCCGCGTCGTCGTCGGTGGCGCCTGTCCCGGAGGCGGGGTCCTCGGCGGTGGCGCCCGGCTCGGCGGTGCCGGTCGTCTCCGTCTCCTCGGCCGTCCCGGCGTCGGCCGGCTCCTCCTCGGACGTCTCGGTCTCCGCGCTCGTCGCGGCCGGGTCGCCGGTCGACGGGAAGGCCAGGGCCACGCCGGCGCCGGCGGTCACGGCGACGAGCAGGGCGCCGATGGCGACCGCGGACGCGAGGCCCGCCCCGACACGGCGCGAGGTGGCCGGGGCCGGGGTCGTCGCCGGGGCGGGCGCCACCGCGTCGACGAGCCGCGCCACCCCGGCCTCCAGCGGGCCGCGGCCCAGGAACCGCTGCCACGCCATCCCCGCGACCAGGGCGCCGACGGCCTGCACTCCGAAGATCACCCACGGGTCGGTCCCCTCGGCGAGCCCGGTGACGACGACGTGCAGCACGTAGAAGGTCAGGGTCATCGACCCGGCCGCGGCGAGCGGAGCCCGCACCGCGCCCAGCACGCGCCCGGGCGTGCGGTCGGTGAAGCGGGCGACCAGCCGGTCGAGCAGCAGCGCCAGGCCCAGCACCGTCAGCGAGGTCCCGATCGTGCGCGCGAGGTCGAACGGCGTGGAGGAGTGCGGCAACGACACCGCGAGCCACCACCAGCTCGTGGCCGGCGTGACGCCGTTCGGCCCCTCGACGACCAGGCCCGCGACCTCCTCGGGGTCGAGCCCGGTCGTCGTGAGGACCGGCCCGAGGCCACCCGCCACCTGGAGCGCCACGGCCGAGGTGACCGCGGCGACCGTGGCGAGCGCGGCGCCGCCGAGGGCGAGCAGGGCGGCGGTGCGGGTGCGGTCGAGGCGCAGGCGGCCGACGGCGATGCCGACGCAGAGGTAGGCCAGCCACGGCCAGACCGGGTAGGCGCCGGTGAACAGCAGGGTGGTCAGCAGCCCGGCGGGGTCGGTGACGAGCATCGTGAACGACGGGTCGAGCAGCTCGGTGGGCGGCAGCTGCGCCCGCAGCAGGTGGTTCGTGATCGGGGCGACGACGACGAGCGCCGCGCCGAGCCCGGCCAGCACGCGGGTCGGCAGGAGCACCAGCGGCACGGCGAGCACGAACAGCACGCCGTAGTAGGTGAGGATCACGTCGATGCTGCCGAGCTCGGCCTGGCCGAGGGCGAGCCCGATCGTGCCGATCGCGAGGCCCCGCACCACCAGGCGCAGGGCGTGGCGGCGGCCGCCCCCGGTGCCGGTCTCGACGCGGCGCCGCCCGGTCAGCAGCGCCACCGAGAGCCCGGCCAGCACGCCGAACAGCGCCGCGGCGGGCCCGTTGACCACGCGCCCGACCAGCGTCGGCTGGTCGCCGGCGGACAGCGGGAGCGTGTGGGCGGCGATCATCCCGATCAGCGCCAGAGCCCGGGCCACGTCCACGCCGCGGACCCGTGACGTCCGGGAGGCGGCGGGCGCGGCGACCACCTCGATCGGTCGGGTCGGGGTGAACCTCACCGTCGGCGCGTCGACCGACGGGGGCCGCACGCCCGGCCGCGCCCCCGGGCCCGCCGGCGGCCGGGGCGTCGGGAAGCGGTGGGTGACCGCACCCGCCGCGTGCGGGGTCCGCGGACGAGGCGGTTCGGTCGTGGTCATCAAGGCTCCCTGGCGCCCGACGGGGGGTGACCACGACAGCGTCCGCCGATCGGCGTCGCCGCAGAATCACCGCTACGGGCACAGGGGCCGTGCGCCGGGGTCAGGGTTTCGTCACCCCGGGGCAAGGGCGCTCAGACGCGGGTGACGCGGCGCGGGTGCAGGACGATCCGCCGGATGTCGTCCTCCTCCGCCCAGGCCGCCGCGGTCGCGCGGTGCTCGTCGGAGTCCGGGTCGTCCCAGTAGCGCTGGGCGAGGCGGTCCGCGAGCTCCTTGGCGCCGTCGTGGTGGACGGTCACGTCCGCCTCGATCGACACCCAGCCCTCGGTCTCGCCGTTCGGCCGGACCACGACGAACGTGGCCTGCGGGTCGGCCTCGAGGCGGCGCACCTTGGGCGAGCTCACCAGCGAGAACAGCTGGACGCCGCCCTCGAGCGTCGCCTCGAACCACACCGGGCGCGGTGCGGGCAGGCGCCCCGGTGCGGGCGGGATCGTCAGCAGGCCGTGCAGCGGGCGGTCGAGCAGGGCGCGGTCGTCGTCGGTGAGCATGCCGGTGGCCTCCAGGAGAAGGGGTGTCAGTGCCAGGCGCCGAGCGCGGCCTGTTCGACGGCCCACTCGCGGAAGGGGTGCGGGGGCCGTCCGAGCAGGCGCGCGACGTCGTCGGTCACGGCGTCGAGGTGGCCCTCGCTCATGATCGCGAAGAGCCCGACGAGCTCCTCGACGGTCGCCTCGTCGGTGCCGTCGGCGCGCAGCTCGACGGCGTAGGCGTCGGGGTCGAGCGCCTCGTAGCGGATGTCGCGGCCGGTCGCGGCGGCGATGACGTCGACCGCCTCGCCGAACGACAGCGACTCGGGTCCGGTGAGCTCGTAGGTGCGGCCCTCGTACCCGGGGGTGGTCAGGACGTGCGCGGCGACGGCGACGACGTCGCCGAGGTCGACGAACGCGTCGGCGACCTCGGCCTTCGCGGGCAGGGCGAGCCGGCCCGCCCGCACCCCGGGCGCGAGCGCGTCCTCGGTGAAGCTCTGGGCGAAGTTCGAGGCGCGCAGGATCGTGCCCCGCCCCGTCGCCGCGACCGCGCGCTCCGCCTCGACCATCGTGTCGCCGAACCGCCCGTCGAAGTGCTCGAGCCCGCGGCCGGAGATCATCACCAGGCGCCGGACCCCGGCGGCGACCGCGGTGTCCACGAACGGCGCGATCGGCGCGGGGTCGCTGTACGGGGCCACGAGGTAGAGCGCGTCGGCGCCCTCGACCACCCCGCCCCACGTCGCCGGCTCGTCCCAGTCGAACCGCACCGGCCCGCGTCGTCCCGCCGCCCGGACCTTGTGTCCCGCGACGCGCAACGCCGCCGCGAGACGCCGGCCCGACTTCCCGGTCCCGGCGAGGACCGCCACATCGTCTGCCATGCCCCCAGGCTCGTCCGCGGAGGAGGTCCTGCCCATCGGCGCGACGCTCCGGCACCTTCGCGAGCGTCCAACCTCCACCTCCACGAGCGTCTAACCTCGGGGAGGTGGGGACGATCGACGCGCTGCTCGGGACGGTCCACGTCGAGGAGCCCGCGATGCGTGCCGACGCGCTCGCCCCCGGCCACGCCACCGTCCCCACCGGCGGGCGGTGGGCCCTCGTGGCCGTCGCGCGCGGGGAGGCGGACCTCGGCGACGGCGCCCTGCACCCCGGCGACGCGGTCCTCCTGCGCGGCCCCGGCCGCCTCGCCGTCCGGGTCGGCGACGAGGGCGCGACGCTGCTCGTCGCCGAGTTCGCGCTGCGCGGCGCCGCGCCCCGGCTGGCGCTGCTGCCCGCGCGGGCGGTCGTGCGCGCCGACTCGGAGTTCTGCCGGCTGCTCGTCGAGCGCGTCACCGACCAGCTCGAGGCCGCCCCCACCACCGACGTCGTGTCCACCCGCCTGCTCGACTGGCTCGTCACCGACACCGTGCGCGACGTCCTCACCGCGGCGGCCGGCGAGGTGACGGCCACCGACCCCGGCGTCGCCGCCGCGCTCGCCGCCATCCACGACGACCCCTCCCGGCCCTGGACGGTGGCGCGCCTCGCCGCGCACGCCGGGGTCAGCCGGGCGGCGTTCGCCCGCCGGTTCCGCGAGGAGGTCGGCACCTCGCCGCTGTCCTACCTGCGCGAGCACCGCTTCGACCTCGCCGAGCGCGCGCTCGTCACCGAGCCCGACGCCACCGTGGCGGCGGTCGCCCGCCGCGTCGGGTACGCCAACCCCTTCAGCTTCAGCACCGCGTTCCACCGCCACCGCGGGCACGCCCCCAGCGCGGTCCGCCGCGCCGAGCCGTCCACGGCTCCGGGCTGATCAGGCCGAGGTCTCCGGCTCGGTCGGCTCGGCCTTCTCGGGCTTCTGGGCCTTCCGGGCCTTCTGCTCCCGCTGCGAGCGCCGGCCGGCCTTGACCGACACCAGGACGATCAGTCCCAGGGAGATCCACAGCGCGTACCGGTCGACCGTGAGGACGACGTCGACGGCGTGCTGCCCGATCCCGAAGCCGAGGCCGGCGACGAGCCCGGTCATGAGCGCCGCCCCGAGGGCGTCGAGGACGAGGAACGGCAGCAGCCGCATGCGCCCGAGACCGGCCAGGGCGAACACCGCGGCGCCCGGCACGCCGGGCAGCGAGGCACCGACGACGGCCAGCGCGGTCGCCCACCGCGGCGCCGACCGGATCCACGTGACGAAGCGCTGCGCGACGTCACCGGGCGCCCACAGCGCGACGATCTTCTCGCCCCACCGGCGCCCGGCCAGCCAGAACAGCCAGTCGAACTTGATCATGCCGAAGGTCCCGGCGACGATGACCAGCCACAGGTTCCCCTCGCCGATCCGCGCGAACGCGGCGCCCGCCCCGGTCGCGGAGAGGCTGCCGGTGACGGCGGCCAGGGCGGTGGGGTGCGACGCCAGCAGGAACGGCCGCAGCGGCATCGTCGCCAGCATCGCGACGAGGACGCCGAGCGTGGAGAGGACCAGGACCTTGTCGCCGCGCGACATCGGGTGGTCCCACGGCATGGCGTCGCGCCAGACCTTCTTGGCCTCGGCGATCTCCTCGGGCGTGTAGTCCTTCGTCCGCCACCGGAAGCGCTTCGGCGTCGCCGTGACGGGCTCGGTCTGCTCGTCCTGCTGTCCGCGGCTCGTGTCGGCGCCCGCGCCCGTCATGTCCCTCGCTCCATCCGTGGTCGGTGACCGGACCGTCGTGCCGCGAGGGATCGCCCCCTCGTGTCCCGGCGCCGTCCACGATGCCCCCCGGGCCGTCGGGCCGCGTCCGTCCGGGGGACGAGCCGCGCCGGCGCCCTCCGCCTCGAGGGGGAGACCGGCGTCGTCCCTGATCGCGATCGAGGAGCACGGGAACCTGCCGGAGCTCACCTCCGCCGTGAAGGCCCTGCCCGTCGAGCGGGGCGACGAGAGCGTCGCCCTCGACGAGATGGGCGACAACCTCGAGCGTCTCGAAGGTCACCACGCCCGAACGGCCGCCGTTCTCCACCGACCAGCCCTTCCAGCGCCCGTCGGCGGCGGACATCGCGGCGTTCCTCGCGACGTTCCCGGGGACGAGGAGCGCGAGCGTTGCACCGCGGGCAACGCGCGGGCCGTGTTCGGGATCGACGAGCCCGCGCGCTGACCGGGGACGTCAGGCCTGCGCGGCCACCCCGCGCGTGGGCGCCTCGTCCGGGCCGTCGAGGCCCCGGGTCAGCGTCTCGCTCATCGCCCAGCTGCTGGCCAGCGAGATGAGGGCGAGCAGGACCGTGAAGCCGGCGACCGCCATGAGGCTGCCCGTCCAGAGCACGAGCAGGCCGCAGATGGCCGGCGCGAGGCCGCCGACGATCGACGCGAGCTGGTAGGCGAGCGAGGCGCCGCTGTAGCGCAGGTGGGTCGGGAAGAGCTCGGAGAAGTACGCCGACTGCGGCCCGTACACCGAGCTGCGGCAGGCCTGGACGATGAGCCCGCCGAGGATGAACAGCCCGATGACCCCGGTCTGCACGAGCAGGAAGTAGGGGATCGCGAACAGCGCGAGCACCGCCATCCCGGCCAGGAACATCGGTCGGCGCCCGACCCGGTCGGACAGGAGCCCGAGCAGCAGGATCATCGGGATGTCCGACGCGGACAGGAAGGTGTTGGCGCCGAGGATCGTGCTGCGCGTGTAGCCGAGCTCGGTCGTCGCGTAGGAGACGAGCCAGACCGAGCTGATGTAGAAGGTCGCGTTGGTGGCGACGAACGACCCCGCCGCCAGGAGGATGAGCTTCGGGTGCTCCCGGAGCACCTGCAGCACCGGCAGCCTGCTCGCCTCGCGCCGCTCCTGGTCGCGGCGGAACACCGGGCTCTCGGCCACGGTGAGCCGGATCCACATCCCGACGGCGATGAGCACCGCGCTGGCGAGGAAGGGGATCCGCCAGCCCCAGGACTGGAAGGCCGGCTCGCTGACGGTCAGGTCGAGCACGAGGAACGAGCCGGTGCCCAGGACGAGCCCGAGCGGGACGCCGACCTGGGGCCAGCTGCCGTAGAAGCCGCGCCGGCCCTCGGGGGCGTTCTCCACGGCCATGAGCGCGGCGCCGCCCCACTCGCCGCCGACCCCGAAGCCCTGGGCGAAGCGCAGCACCACGAGCAGGACGGGGGCGAGGACACCGATCGCCGCGTAGCCGGGCAGCAGCCCGATGCCGACCGTCGCGACGCCCATGAGCAGCAGCGAGTACACGAGCATCGGCTTGCGGCCGACCCGGTCGCCGAAGTGCGCGAACACCGCGCCGCCGATCGGGCGGGCGATGAAGCCGGTGGCGAAGGTGCCGAGCGCGGCGATCGTCCCGATCGCCGGGTCGGCGGCCGGGAAGAACACCTTGTTGAACACCAGCGCCGCGGCGGTGCCGTAGATGAAGAAGTCGAACCACTCGATGGTCGTGCCGACGAGACTGGCCGCGGCGACCCGGCGCGGCACCCGTAGGGAGGGTCCGGCGCGGCCGCCCTCGACCGAGTCGGTTCCGGACGCGTCGCTGGCCATGGCGGTGCTCCTCGTCGTCGGGGTGCCCGGCCATCGAACGGCCCGCCCGGACCAGGGTCAAGGTTCGGCAAAGGAGTGGTCACGAGACTGGGCCGCCGGCACGACCTCGTCCCGCCGTCACGGTGCGGTGTGCACACCTCCACGCAGGGTCGCCCTCACGGGCGCGGCAGCCAGCGGGCGGCCGCGTCGGCGGCGTCGCCCGCGCCCGCGGTGAACGCGATGGCGGCCTGCGGCGCGTGGCGGCGGACGAGGTTCACGACGCGCTCGAAGAACTCCAGGCGTGGCTCGTCGGTGCGGATCCCGCCGCCGACGACGACGCAGGCGTACGGCTCGGCGGCGAGGACGTCGGCGATGCGGGCGGCCAGGGCGTCGGGGTCCTCGTCGTAGGGGAGCAGCTCGTGACGGGCGGCGATGCCGCGCTCGACGAAGCGCCGCTCGCCGTCGGCGATCTTCGCGACCACCGGCGCCGGGTCGTACCCCGGCACCGTGCGGGGATCGAGCCCGAGGACCAGGACCTGCGTCGTCGCCACGGGGGACGATGCTGCCAGCGCTCGGACCCCGAGGTGAGGAGGTCTCGTTCGGGACCGCGTCCTCACGATCAGCGCAGGCGGGGGAGCACCTCGCCGGCCAGGAGGTCGACCATGCCCTCGAGCCCGCCCGGACCGACCGCCGGCGCCACCACCACCGACTCCGCGCCCGCGTCGCGGTACTCGGCGAGGCGCGCGGCGACCTGCTCGGGCGTGCCGTGCGGGACGCAGGCGTCGACGATCCGCTCCATGTCCTGGCCGTAGGTCGCCGCCAGCGAGTCCAAGGCGGCCTGCCGGGCGGCCGCGGGATGGGTGTCGACGCAGCTCCAGGCGAAGTACGCGCCGGTGACCCCGGCGGGGTCGCGGCCGTGGCGCTCGGCCTCCTCACGGGCGGTGCGCAGCCCGCGGGCCACGCGGTCGGGGCTGCCGAGGTACGGCATCCAGACGTCGCCCGCGCGGCCCGCGCGGCGCATCGACGCCTCCGAGCGCCCGCCGACCCAGATCGGTGGGCGCGGGCGCTGCAGGGGGAGCGGGTCGAGCGTCGCCGGGGTGCCGTCGACGTCGATCGCCTCGCCGGCGAACAGGCGCCCGAGCACGTCGAGGCCCTCGTCGGTGCGTCGTCCGCGCTCGCGCACCGGGACCCCGCAGGCCGCGAACTCCACGGGGTTCTCGCCGCCCACCCCGATGCCGAGCTCGAAGCGCCCGCCGGAGACGCGATCCAGGGTGGTCGCCATCTTCGCGGCGAGCGGCGCCGGGTAGAGCGGCAGCAGCGTCACCGCGCTGAGCAGCCGCACCCCGCTGCTGACCGCCGCGGCCGCGGCGAGGGTGACGAACGCGTTGGCCGTCGGGCTGCCGAAGAGCACGTGCTCGCCGGCGGCGACGATGTCGAAGCCCTGCTCCTCGGCCCGCCGGGCGTCCTGCGCCGCCATGGTCGGCGGCATCATCAGCCCGACCCTCACGACACTCCCGCGCGGGAGAGCACCGCCGCCGCCATCCGCAGGTGCACGTCGTCGACCATCTCCCCGTCGACCACCCCGACCCCGGAGCGCCCCGCCTCGACGACGAGCCGGGCGTGTGCGATCTCGTCGTCGGTCGGCGTGAAGGCCTCGTGGGCGAGCGCGACCTGCGAGGGGTGGATGCAGATCTTGCCGTCGTAGCCGAGGTCGCGGCCGGCGGCGGCGTCGGCGCGGAACGCCTCGGCGTCGTGCGCGGCGACCACGGCCTGGTCGAGCAGCCCGACCCCGCCCAGCGCGCCCGCGAGCACCACCTCGCTGCGCGCGTGCAGCACCTCGAGCGACCCCGCGGTGCGCCGCCCGCCGACCGAGGCGATGTAGTCCTCGGCGCCGAAGTAGGCGGCGAGCAGGTCGCCGCCGGCGAGGATCTCGCGGCACCGGGCGATGCCGCGCGCGCTCTCCAGCCCGCCGACCACCGGGAGGTCGAGGCGCGCGCGCAGGTCGGCGAGCTGCTCGGGCGACTCGAGCTTGGGCAACACCACCCCGTGCGCCCCGGAGCCCGCGACCGCGGCGACGTCGTCGGCGTACCACGGCGTCGTCGGGCCGTTGACGCGGACGAGCACGAGGGTGTCGCCGTCGGCGAGCTCGCCGACCGCCCGCACCGTCGCCTCGCGCGCGGTCTCCTTGTCGGCCGCGGCGACGGCGTCCTCGAGGTCGACGGCCACCGCGTCGGGCGACCAGCGCGGCACCTTGGCGACCATGTCGGGCCGCGCGCCGGGCACGAACAGCAGGCTCCGCGGGACCCTCACGCCGGCCGCCGGTGCATCAGGCCGGTGCGCGTGCAGGAGCACACCAGCTCGTCGCGCTGGTTGAACGCCCGGTGGGCGAACACCACGATCCCGGCCTCGGGACGTTTCCTCGACTCCCGCGCCGACACGACCTCGGTCTCCACCCGCACGGTGTCACCGTGGAACACCGGCGCCGGGAACGCCACCTCGTCGAGCCCGAGCTGGGCGACGATCGTGCCGAGCGTCAGCTCCGGCACCGACAGCCCGACCACCAGGGCCAGGGTGAACATGCTGTTGACCAGCGGGCGCCCGAACTCCGTGGTCGCCGCGTACGCGTGGTCGAGGTGCAGCGGCGCCGGGTTCATCGTCATCGTGGTGAACAGCACGTTGTCGGTCTCGGTGACCGTGCGCCGGGTCGCGTGCTCGACGACGAGGCCCTCGGTGAGGTCCTCGAACCAGAGGCCGCTCACGCGTTCACCGCGGCCGCGAGGGTGTCCAGCGACCCCGGGTCCTCCAGCGCGCTGGTGTCGCTGCGGGCCTCGCCGTGCAGCAGGACCTCGCGCATCAGGCGCCGCATGATCTTGCCGGTGCGGGTCTTCGGCATCGCCGCGGTGACGATGACGCGGTCGGGCCGGGCGATGCCGCCGATGGTGTCGGCGACGAGGGCGCGCACCTCGTCGGGGACGTCGTCGGCGCTCCCGCCGGTAACGGTCACGAACGCGACCGGCACCGTGCCCTTGGTCGGGTCCGGGATCCCGACGACGGCCGCCTCCACCACGCGGGGATGGGTGGTCACCACCGCCTCGATCTCCATGGTCGACAGGCGGTGCGCGGCCACGTTGATGACGTCGTCGGCCCGCCCGAGCACCCAGAGGTGCCCGTCGTCGTCGACGACGGCCTCGTCGTTGGTGGCGTAGCGGCCCGGGAAACGCCCGAAGTAGGTGGAGAGGTAGCGCTCGTGGTCGTCCCACACGGTGCGCGCGAGCGTCGGGAACGGGCGGGTCATGACGAGGTTGCCCTTCACCCCCGCCGGCACCTCGTGGCCGTCGTCGTCGACCACCGCGTAGGCGTGCCCGGGCACCGGTGTGCCCGCCGAGCCGGCCTTGAGGTCGTCGACGCCGGTGACGGGGTAGGTCCACGTCGACCCGGTCTCGGTCTGCCCGTAGGCGTTGACGACCGGCACGCCGTAGGTCTCGGTCGCCCAGGTGAAGGTCTCGCCGTCGAGGGGCTCGCCCTGCACGGTGATCAGGGCGAGGCGGGGGAGCGGGTGCTCCGCGGCGAGGTCGTCACCGAACTTGCGCAGCATCCGCAGCACCGTCGGCGCGCACAGGACCTGGGTGACGCCGTGCCGCGCGCAGATGTCGTAGAAGCGCGACGGGCCCGGCGTGTCCAGCGCGCCCTCGTAGCAGGCGATCGTCGAGCCGTGCGCCAGCCCGCCGATGACGGCCTGGATCGGGAAGGTCAGCCAGCCGACGTCCGCGGCCACCCAGTAGACGTCGCCCTCGACGGGTCCGGCCTGCCAGTGCACGTTCGCCCAGGTGCCCAGCAGGAAGCCGCCGACCGAGTGCACGACGCCCTTGGGGCGGGACTCGGTGCCGCTGGTGAAGATCAGGAACGCGGGCTCGTTGGGGTCGAGGGCGACGGTCGGCGCGCCCTCGGGGTGCTCGGCGAGCAGGGCCGCGTAGGACACCTCGCCCGGCCCGAGCTCGACCCCGCGCCCGGTGCGGTCGACGACCACCACGTGCTCGACGGTCGGCGCCTCGGGCCGGGCCGCGCGCAGGGTCTCGAGCAGCTCGACCGTCCTCCCGCGCCGGTAGATCGCGTCGGCGACGATGACGGCCTTCGCGCGCGCGGCCGCCAGGCGCGAGGCGACGGCGTCGCGCCCGAACCCGGAGAACAGCACGGTGTAGATCGCGCCGATCTTGTTGCACGCGTGGATCGCGGTGAAGGCCTCGACGAGGTTGGGCATGAAGACCGCGACGACGTCGCCGTGGCCGATCCCGAGCGAGCGCAGCCCGCCGGCGAGCCGGTTCACCTCGTCGGCGAGCTGCGCGTAGGTCAGTGTGCGGGTGTCGCCGGGCTCGCCCTCCCACACGACCGCGGGGCGGTCGGCGGTGGCCGGGTCGTCGGCCCAGCGGTCGACGCAGTTGTCGGCGACGTTGATTCGCCCGCCGTCGAAGTACCGGAAGTCGCCGAGCTCGCCGGTGCGCACGGTCTGCCAGGGCGTCAGCCAGCGGTGCTTCCCGGCGACCCAGGCCCAGTAGTCGTCGGGGTCGCGGTCGTGGAGGGCGCGGGCCTCGGCGAGCTCGGCCGCACGCTCTCCGGAGCGCCACCGCTCGTCGAGGGGCTGCCGCGGCGCGGAGATGAGCGTGGCCAGGGTGTCGCGATCGTCCATGATCGTCTCTCCTGCGAACGGGAACTCAGACAGGGCTGACGGGGTGGTGACGGCGGCCGCGGGTGCGGGTCCAGCCGTCGGCGTGGCGCAGGCGCGCGACCAGCTCCGCGCGCAGCTCCTCGCCGGGCACGACGGCGTCGACGACGAGCTCGTCGCCCATGCGCAGCAGGTTGACCTCGGCGCGGTGCTCCTCGACGCGGGCGGCGACGAACGCCTCGCGCTCGTCCTCGTCCGCGATCTCCGCGATCTTGCCGGCGTACACCGCGTTGACCGACGCCTCGGGTCCCATCGCGCCGATGAACGCGCTGGGCAGGGCGAGGGTGGCCCGGGGCTCGAACCCGGGCGCGCACATCGCGTAGAAGCCCGCGGCGTAGGCCTTGCGCAGCACGACCGTGAACTTCGGGACCTCGGCCGACGCCATGGCAGTGATCATCTTGGCGCCGTGGCGGATGATGCCCTGGCGCTCGACCGCGACGCCGACCATGAAGCCGGGCACGTCCTGCAGGAACAGCAGCGGGACGTTGAAGGCGTCGCAGAGGCTGATGAAGCGCGCGGCCTTGTCGGCGGAGTCGACGTGGATCGCGCCGCTGCGCACCCGCGGCTGGTTGGCGACGAGCCCGACGACCCGCCCCTCGAGCCGCGCGAACCCGACCACGATCTCGGGCGCCCAGTCGGGCTTGACCTCGAAGAACGAGCCGCCGTCGACGAGCCGGTCGATCACGCCGGCGATGTCGTAGCCGACGGTCGGGTCCTCGGGCACGAGGCCGTCCCAGCCGGCGGCCTCCGGCTCGACCGGCTCGGCGTCCGGGGGGAGGGCGTCGAACCGGCCCGGGAGGTAGGAGAACAGCAACCGGGCGGCGGCGACGGCCTGCCAGTCCTCGTCGAACACCGCGTCGCCGCACCCGGAGACCTCGGCGTGCATCCGCGCGCCGCCCATCTCCTCGGCGGTGGTGAGCTCGCCGGTGACCTTCTCGGCCACCCGCGGCGACGCGAGGTACATCGACGCCTGCCCGTCGACCATGCCGACCCAGTCGGTGAAGGCGGGCATGTACGCCCCGCCCGCGGCCGAGGGGCCGTGCAGGCAGCAGATCTGGGGCACGCGCCCCGACAGCGCGACCTGCAGGTGGAAGATCTTGGAGGCGCCGCGTCGGCCGGGGAAGAAGCCCATCTGCTCGGTGAGCCGGCCGCCCGCGGAGTCGACGAGGTAGAAGACGGGCAGCAGGTCGCGGTCGGCGCGCTCGAGGATGCGGATCTGCTTCTCGCAGGTCCGCTCGCCCCACGAGCCGGCCTTGACGCCGAAGTCGTGGGCGATCACCGCGACCGGGCGGCCCTCGACGGTGCCCACCCCGGTGACGACGCCGTCGGCCGGCATCCCCGGGGTGCCCGCCGACGCCAGCACGCCGTCCTCGACGAAGCTGCCCGGGTCGAGCAGCACCGCGAGGCGCTCGCGCACCGGCAGCTTGTCCGGCCACCGGCTGGTGTCCCCGCCACGGCGGGCCACCTCCGCCGCCGCGAGCACGTCGTCCCCCGAGGGAGGTGCCGGCGTCCGGGGGGATGGGGCGCCGGCACCTCCCACGGGGGAGGTGTGTCGCGGGCGGTGCCGGTCACGGGACGAGCCGCTTCCCGAGGATCTCGAGCTGGATCTCGTCGGTGCCGCCGCCGATGCGCAGGATGCGCACGTCGCGGTGGTGGCGCGCGATCGGGGTCTCCTCGAGGTAGCCGGCGCCGCCGAAGAGCTGCACGGCCTCGTCGACGATCCACGCCGCCGCCTTGGCCGCGAAGTACTTCGCGGCGGCGACCGAGCGGTCGGCGTCGGGATGGCCGTGGTCGAGGCGGTCGGCCGCCCGGTAGGTCAGGACGCGGGCCGCCTCGAGCTCGACCTCCATCGCGGCGAGCCGGTGCCGGATCGTCTGGCGCGCGGTCAGCGGCTCGCCCGCCACCTCGCGCCCGCGGACGTACTCGGTGACCGTGTCGAGTGCCTCGGCGGCGTGGCCGAGCCCCATGGCGGCGAGCGCGACCCGCTCCAGCTGGAACGCCGCCATGATCTGGTGGAAACCGCGGCCCTCGACGCCCAGCACCGCGTCCTCGGCCAGCTCCACGCCGTCGAGGACGACCTCGCGGGTGTCCGACGAGTGCCAGCCCATCTTCGCCAGCGGCGCGCCCATCGACAGCCCCGGCGTCCCGGCGGGGACCACGAACGTCGTGATGCCGCGGTGGCCGCCGTCGGGGTCGGTCTTGGCGCCGACGACCAGCACGTCGGCGAGGCCGGCGTTGGTGATGTACATCTTGCGGCCGTCGAGCACCCAGCCCGATCCGGTCCGCCGCGCCCGCGTGGTGATGCCCGCGACGTCGGAGCCGGCGCCGGGCTCGGTGACGGCGATGGCGGCGATCGCCTCGCCGGCCGCGAGGGGTCCGACCCAGCGCTCGCGCTGCGCGGGGGTGCCGTAGCGGACGAGGTGGGGGGCGGCCATGTAGGCGCTGACCAGCGCGCTGACCGCGATGCCGCCGCAGGCCCGGGAGAGCTCCTCGGCGAGCACGGCGACCGCGAGCGACCGGCCGGACCCGTCGTCGGCCCGGTCGTCCCCGTCGGTGCCGCCGGAGCCCCCGAACTCCTCGGGCGTCAGCAGGCCCAGCAGGCCCGCGTCGCCGAGCTCCTTCCACAGGCGCTCGGGCGGACGTCCCGCGCGCTCGGCCTCCGCGACGACGGGGCGCACGCGCTGGTCGGTGAACGCCCGGCACGTCCGCCGGAAGTCCTCGTGCAGCTCGCCGAGGTCGTCAGCCACATTGCTCCTTGTCTCGACCGACCGGTCGGGCGAAAGTACCTCACGTCACAGACGTTCGGTCAAGACGTCCGAGGGGAACCGGGAGCGCGATGGCGACACGGGAGACCGGGGCAGGGTCGGCGACGGGCAGCCGCGCCGACGAGCAGCGGCAGCGCATCCTCGCGGGCGCCGTCGCCGTGTTCAGCCGCCGCGGCTACCGGGCCGCGTCGATGAACGAGGTGGCCGACCAGGTCGGCCTGCGGAAGCCGACGCTGTACCACTACGTCCGCACCAAGCAGGACCTGCTCGTCGCGGTCTACGAGGAGGTCCTCGACGAGAGCCTGAGGAGCGCGCGGCGGATCGTCGCCGAGGCGCCGTCGTCGCGGGAGGCGGTGCGGGGGCTGATCGTCGAGCGGGTCCGGTACACCTGCGAGCACCGGGATCTGCTGACGATCTGCTTCCACGAGGAGTCGGCGCTGCCGCCCGAGCTCGCCGAGCCGATCCTCGAGCGCCGCCGCGAGTTCGAGCGCGTGGTGCGCCACGCCGTGGCGGCCCACCTGCGCGAGACCGGGCGGACCCTGCCGATGTCGGTCGGGACCTACGTCAACACCTGCCTCGGTGCCGCGAACTGGACCTACAAGTGGTTCGACCCGGCCGGCCCGCGCTCGTCGCGCGAGCTCGGGGAGGACGTCGCCTCGGTGCTGATGGGCGTCCTGGACGCCTGACATTGGCCGAGGTCAGACCTCGTCGAAGACCGGCGCGCGCTTCTCGAAGCCCGCGGTCACCGCCTCCACCTGGTTCGCGCTGCCGATCAGCGCGCCGATCTCGGTCTGCTCGGCGGCGAAGCCGGTGGCGAGGTCGACGCGGCCGGCGGCGTCGAGCAGGCGCTTGGCTGCGCGGACGGCGTGCGGGCTGCGACCGGCGATCTCGCGGGCGAGCGCCAGAGCGGCGCCAAGGGGGTCGTCGTCGGTGCGGGTGCACAGCCCGAGCGCGGCGGCCTCGGTGCCGCTGACGACCCGCGCGGTCAGCGTGAGCTCCTTGGCGACGTCCCGCCCGACGAGCTCGGGGAGCACCTGCGTCCCGGTCATGTCCGGGATCAGGCCCCACTTGACCTCCATCACCGACAGGCGCGCGTCGGGGGCGACGATGCGGATGTCGGCGCCGAGCGCGATCTGCAGGCCCCCGCCCAGCGCGTTGCCCCGGATGGCGGCGATCACCGGGACCTCGAGCTCGGCCCACACCCACGCCGCGCGCTGCCCGGTCGCCCGCGCGGGCCCGCTCGACGGCGGGAGCTGCGCGGACGCCGAGAGCCGCTCGCCGCCCGCCATCGCGCGGAACGAGCCGAAGTCGAGCCCGGCGCAGAAGTCGGGGCCCTCGCCGGAGAGCACCGCGACCCGCACCGAGGGGTCCCCGCGCAGCGACTCGCCGGCCTGGACCAGGCCCTCGAACATCGCCGGGTCGAGGGCGTTGCGCTTCTCCGGCCGCGACAGCCGCACGTCGGCGACGCCGTCGACGACCTGGACCCGCACCCGTTCCTGCTCGTCGCTCATGGCAGGGGGTCTACCAGCGATGCGGCATCGCTGGCATCTGACGCCAGGATCGCCACACGCTCGCCGGCGCGACACGCCGTGCCCGCGCCTCCACCGTGATCAGGAGTACGGGGTCAACCCGTGCGGCCCCGGAGCTCAGGCGGCCGAGGCGCATGTGACGTGCTCCTGATCTCCGGTCCTCGGTCGCCCGTCCCTTCCCGCGAGCCGCGCGACGCTGGCATGCTCCCTGAACGGTCGTTCAGGAGGAGGTCGGCGTGGACTTCGAGATCCCGACCGAGCTGACGCAGCGTCTCGCGGACCTCGACGACTTCATCGAGCGGGAGATCAGGCCGCTCGAGGAGCAGGACGACAACCAGCGGTTCTTCGACCACCGCCGCGAGTACGCCCGCACCGACTTCGAGAACGGCGGCGTCCCGCGGCGCGAGTGGGAGGAGCTGCTCGGCGAGATGTTCCGCCGGGCCGACGCCGCGGGGTGGCTGCGCTACGGGCTGCCGACGGCGGTGGGCGGGTCCGGCGGGACGAACCTCGACATGGCGGTGATCCGCGAGCACCTCGCGCACCGCGGGCTCGGGCTGCACAACGACCTGCAGAACGAGTCGTCGGTGGTCGGCAACTTCCCGTTCGTGCACATGCTCATGGCGTTCGGCACCGACGCGCAGCGCGAGGAGTTCCTCGAGCCGATGCTCACGCGCATCGCGCGGCTGGGGTTCGGTCTCACCGAGCCCGACCACGGCAGCGACGCCACGTGGATGGAGACCCGCGCCGTCCGCGACGGGGGCGACTGGGTGATCAACGGCGCGAAGCGCTGGAACTCCAACATGCACTCCGCGACCCACGACGTCGTCTTCGCCCGCACGTCGGGCTCCGACGGCGACGCGCGCGGGATCACCGCGTTCTTCGTGCCGACCGACACCCCGGGCTTCTCGGTCGACTTCCACTGGTGGACGTTCAACATGCCCACCGACCACGCCGAGGTGAGCCTGCGCGACGTGCGGGTCCCGGACGAGGCGATCTTCGGTGCGGAGGGCGAGGGGCTCGCCGTCGCGCAGACGTTCGTGCACGAGAACCGCATCCGCCAGGCCGCGTCGGGCGTCGGCGCGGGGCAGTACTGCATCGACCGCAGCGTCACCTATGCCCGCGAGCGGCAGACGTTCGGCGCGCCGCTGGCCACGCGGCAGGCGATCCAGTGGCCGCTGGTCGAGCTGGCGACCGAGGGCGAGATGCTGCGCGGGCTGGTCCGCAAGACGGCGTGGGAGCTCGACCGCGTCCCGCACACGGAGATCAGCGACCGCGTCTCGATGTGCAACTACCGGGCCAACCGCTTCGTGTGCGACGCCGCGGACCGCGCCATGCAGGTGCACGGCGGCCTCGGCTACTCGCGGCACACGCCGTTCGAGCACATCTACCGCCACCACCGGCGCTACCGGATCACCGAGGGCGCCGAGGAGATCCAGATGCGCAAGGTCGCGGCCTACCTGTTCCGCTTCGCGGGCCCGAACAGGCAGCGGTGACCGGCGGCGATCTCGGTGACCGGCTCGCCCGACGCCTCGGCGCGGTCACCGGCACCGACGTCCGCATCGAGGGCCTGCGCCGCCTGACCGCCGGGGCCAGCCGCGAGACGTGGTCGTTCACCGCGATCGACGCCGATGGCTCCCGCGCCCTCGTGCTGCGCCGCGACCCGCCCGGCGACGACCGCCCCGAGGGCATGGCGCTCGAGGCGGCGTCGCTGGCGGCGGCCGCGGCGGCGGGCGTCCCGGTCCCGCCGCTGGTCGACAGCGGTAGCGACCCGGCGGTCGTCGCCGCGCCCTACCTGCTCACCGAACACGTCGACGGCGAGACCCTCGGGCCCCGCATCCTGCGCGAGGAGCGCTTCGCGTCGGCTCGCGAGGGCCTGGCCGGCGAGCTGGGCCGCACCCTCGCGCGCGTCCACGCCATCCCGCTCGACGCGGTCCCCGGGCTCCCGGCGGACGACCCCGTCGAGGACCTGCGCGCCACCTACGACGCGCTCGACGAGCCGCTGCCGACCGTGGAGATCGCCCTGCGGTGGCTCGACCGGCACCGCCCCGACCCGGTCCCCGACGCCCTCGTCCACGGCGACTTCCGGCTCGGCAACCTCATCGTCGACGAGTCCGGGCTCGCCGCGGTCCTCGACTGGGAGCAGGTCCACCGCGGCGACCCGCGCGAGGACCTCGGGTGGCTCTGCGTCAAGTGCTGGCGCTTCGGCTCGCCGCTGCCCGTCGCGGGTCTCGGCACGATCGACGAGCTGCTCGACGGCTACGCCGAGGTCGCCGGCGTGCGCCCCGACCCCGAGGCCGTGCGGTGGTGGCAGGTCCACCGCACGACGTGGTGGGCGCTGGGGTGCCGGCGCATGGCCGGGCGCCACCTCGCGGGGGAGACGCGCTCGGTCGAGCTGGCCGCGATCGGCCGGCGGGTCGCCGAGCAGGAGCACGACCTGCTGCTCCTGCTCGGGCTGCCCGCCGAGCCGGGCGCCGGGATCCCCCGGCCCCGCGATCCGACCTGGGCGGACGGCCGAGCGCCGGCGACCTCGTCGAGGCCGTCGCGGGCTTCCTGCGCGACGAGGTCATGACCACCGGCGACGAGCGCCTCGCGTTCCTCGGGCGGGTCGCGGCGAACGTCCTCGACGGCGTCGGGCGGGAGATCGCGCTGGGCCCGGAGCTCGAGCGGCGCCACCGCGACCGGCTCGCGGCGCTCGGGTACGCCGACCAGGCCGGGCTCGCGGCCGCGATCCGCCGCGGCGAGGTCGACGACACCGACCCGGAGCTGCTCGCGGCCGTCCGCGCCGCGGTGACCGACAAGCTCGCGGTCGCCGACCCGCGCCACCTCTCGCGACCCGGGTGAGCTCTCCCCGACATTGCGCTGAACGACCGTTCAGGGAGAGGCTCGTGAGCATGCGCGCCGTGGCGACCGGGTTGGGGTTCCCGGAGGGACCCGTCGCCCTGGCCGGCGGCGACGTCCTCGTCGTCGAGATCCGACGGGGCACGCTGACCCGCGTCGCGCCCGACGGCCAGACGTCCGTGGTGGCCGAGCTCGGCGGCGGACCCAACGGCGCGGCGATCGGGCCCGACGGTGCGGTCTACGTCTGCAACAACGGCGGCTTCGCCTGGCACGACCGCGACGGGATCACCGCGCCCGGCCACCAGCCCCCGGACTACGTCGGCGGGAGCATCCAGCGGGTCGAGCTCGACGGGCCGGACGCCGGCTCCGTCACCACGCTCTACACCGAGTGCGACGGCCGGCCCCTGCGCGGGCCCAACGACATCGTCTTCGACACCGACGGCGGCTTCTGGTTCACCGACATCGGCAAGAGCCGCGAGCGCGACCGCGACACCGGGGCGCTGTACCACGCGCAGGCCGACGGGTCCTCGATCACCGAGGTCGTCCATCCGCTGACCCAGCCCAACGGCGTCGGCCTCTCGCCCGACGGGTCCCGGCTCTACATCGCCGAGACCGTCACCGGCCGGGTCTGGGCGTGGGACGTCGCGCGTCCCGGACGCCTGGCCCGCGCCGCGGAGCCGGTGGGGCCGCGCGGCGCGGCGCTGCTGCACGGGTTCGGCGGCTACCAGCTGCTCGACTCGCTCGCGGTCGACGGGGCGGGCAACGTCTGCGTCGCGACGCTGATGACCGGCGCGATCAGCGTGATCGCGCCGGACGGGGAGCTGCGCCGGCAGATCCCGGTGCCCGAGCACGACCCGTACGTCACGAACATCTGCTTCGCCGGCGCCGACTCGCGCACGGCCTGGGTGACGTCCTCGGGGCGGGGCGTGCTGTACACCCTCGAGTGGGACGGCACCGGACTCGACCTCGCCTACACGGCCTGAAAGGACAGCGCATGGCCTGGGACTTCTCCACCGAGCCCGAGTTCGAGGCGCAGCTCGCGTGGATGCGCACCTTCGTCCGGGAGGAGATCCTCCCCCTCGAGACCCTCGACCTCGACGGGGAGACGATGGCGCGGGCGACCGCCCCGCTCAAGGAGGAGGTCAAGGCGCGCGGGCTGTGGGCCGCGCACCTGCCGCCGGAGCTCGGCGGGGGCGGGTTCGGGCAGGTCAAGCTCGGGCTGATGCACGAGATCCTCGGCCAGTGCGCGTACGCCCCGGCGGTCTTCGGCAACAACGCGCCCGACTCCGGCAACGCGGAGCTGCTCGCCCTCGGGGCGAACGACGACCAGAAGAAGCGCTGGATGGAGCCGCTGCTCGACGGCGAGCTGCGCAGCGCCTTCTCGATGACCGAGCCGAACGCCGGCGCCGACCCCACCCTGCTGACGACGCGGGCCGAGCGCGTCGGCGACGAGTACGTCGTCAACGGGCACAAGTGGTTCACGTCGAACGGGTCGGTGGCCGACTTCCTCATCCTCATGGCCGTCACCGACCCGGACGCGGCGCCGCGGCGGCGGGCGTCGATGTTCGTGGTCCCGACCGACACCCCGGGCGTCGAGGTCCTGCGCGACATCCCGACGATGGAGCACCCGGAGGAGCGCTCCGGGCAGCCCGGCGGGCACGCCGAGGTCGTCTACCGCGACGTCCGGGTGCCGGCCGAGAACCTCATCGGCGCGGAGGGCGACGGCTTCCTGCTCGCGCAGAAGCGTCTCGGGCCCGGGCGCATCCACCACTGCATGCGCTGGCTGGGGCAGTCGCAGCGCGCCTTCGACATGCTCTGCGAGCGGGCGGTGTCGCGGTACACGCACGGGTCGGTGCTCTCGGAGAAGCAGATGGTCCAGGACTGGATCGCGACCTCGACCGCGGAGATGACCGCCGCGCGGCTGATGACGCTGCAGGCCGCCTG
The DNA here is from genome assembly GCF_056311855.1 of Actinomycetospora sp. ABD4_176. NCBI lineage: Bacteria > Bacillati > Actinomycetota > Actinomycetes > Pseudonocardiales > Pseudonocardiaceae > Actinomycetospora > Actinomycetospora sp. ABD4_176. Next base: position 254,899 of record NZ_CM149974.1, read on the forward strand.
GAAGATGGACCAGGGCGGCACCGAGGCGGCGCTCACCGACATCGCGATGATCAAGTTCTACGGCGCGACGGTCCTGTACAACGTCATCGACCGCGCGATCCAGGTGCACGGCTCGCTGGGCTTCACCACCGACCTGCCGCTCGAGAACATGTACCGCCACGCCCGCGCGGCGCGGATCTACGACGGCCCGGACGAGGTCCACAAGGTCACCGTCGCGCGGCGGGTGCTGCGCGGCTACGAGCCCCGCGAGGTCCCGAGCGAGCACGTGCCGACCCGCCGCGAGGAGGCGAAGCGGAAGTTCGCTCACCTCCTGGACGCCGCTGCCGTGGGCAGCTAGTAGTTGTCCGCAACCCATCGAAGGAGCCCCGAACGATGATCGCTGTGGGAGAGAAGATCCCCGACGTGCCGCTGACGACGGTGGACGCCGCGGGGAACACGGAGTCCGTGCGCTCCGGCGAGCTCTTCGCGAGCGGGCGGAGCGTGCTGTTCGGCGTCCCCGCCGCGTTCAGTCCGACGTGCAGCGACGCGCACCTCCCGGGCTTCGTGGCCCGGGCCGGCGAGATCGCGGACAAGGGCGTCGACCGGATCGTGTGCGTCTCGGTCAACGACCCGTTCGTCATGGGCGCCTGGGCGAAGGACCAGCAGGTCCACGGCATCACCATGCTCGCCGACGGGTCGGCCCTGTTCGCGAAGGCGATGGGCACCGACATGGACGCCACCGATTTCGGGCTCGGGGTCCGGTCGCAGCGCTACGCGGCGGTGATCGAGGACGGCACGCTGACCTGGATGGACGTGGAGGACGCGCCGCCGGACCACGAGAAGTCCACCGCCGAGGTGGTGCTGACCAAGCTGTGAGGCGCTACCGGCAGTCGACGATCCGCAGGGCGATCGCGGTGTAGCGCTCGACGAGGGCCGGCACGTCGAGTCCGCTCCGCTCGGGCTCGTACCACTGGGCGATGGCGTTGCACGCGGCGACGACGGCCCGGCGCGCGTCGTCGGGGTGCTCGCACCGGAACACGCCGCGGGCGACGCCCTCGGCGACGAGGTCGGCCCAGAGCGTCGACGCGGCGGCGCGCAGCGCGTCGAGGCGCTCGCGGTTCCCGGGGTCGAGGTTGCGCCACTCCGAGGCGGTGATGGTGCTCTCGACCTGACGGCTGACCCGGTACTCGATCGTCGCGCGGACGAGGGCGCGCAGGCGGGCCGCCGGGTCGTCGCCGGCGTCGCGCAGGGCCTCGTCGCAGCGGCGGAAGTACTCCTCGGTGCTCTCCTCGACGAGCGCGGCGAGCAGCTCCTGCTTGCCGGCGTGCCAGTGGTAGAGCGCCGAGAGGGACAGGCCGGCGCGCGCGGCGATGTCGCGGATCGAGGTCCCGTGGTAGCCGCGCTCGGCGAAGCTCTCGCGGGCGGCGCGCGTGATGGCCTCCCGCCCGCCCCCGCGCGGCACCGCCGCCGGGCTGGTCATCGCGACAGCATAGAGCGCCTCGACCCCCGAACGATCGATCGATAGGTTCGCGAGGTCATCAGCCGACCGGGGACGGAGCCGCGCACCATGGACGACGAGGTCCTGCTCGTCGGGCGGGAGGGCGGGGTCCTCACGCTCACCCTCAACCGCCCGCACCGCAAGAACGCGCTGGACGCGGCGCTGTGGGAGGCGCTGCACACCCGGCTCTCCGCGGTGCGCCGGGACCCCGAGGTGCGGGCCGTGGTGATCACGGGCGCGGGCGGCGACTTCTGCGCCGGCGCCGACCTGTCGGGTGCGCGCGAGGGCCACCCGCTCGACCGGATGCGCTTCGTCAACGACGTCGCCCTGCTGCTGCACGATCTGCCGGTGCCCACCGTCGCGGCGGTCGACGGCGTCGCGGTCGGGGCGGGCTGGAACCTCGCGCTGGGCTGCGACCTCGTCGTCGCGACCCCTCGCTCGCGGTTCTCCCAGATCTTCGCCAGGCGCGGGCTCTCGCTCGACTTCGGCGGCTCGTGGCTGCTCCCGCGCCTGGTGGGGATGCAGCAGGCCAAGCGCCTCGCGCTGCTCGCCGAGATGATCGACGCCGACGAGGCCCTGCGGCTCGGGCTGGTGACCTGGGTGGTCCCCGTCGAGGAGATCGAGGCCTACGCCGCCGACCTGGCGAGCCGTCTCGCGGCGATGGCGCCGGTCGCGGTGTCGCAGTCCAAGGCCCTGCTGCACGAGAACGCCGACCGCCCGCTGCGCGACGCGCTGGCGAGCGAGGCCCGGGCGCAGTCGGTCAACTTCGCGGGAGAGGACGCGCCCGAGGCGTTCGCGGCCTTCAACGAGAAGCGCGACGCGACGTTCACGGGGCGGTGGGCGGTCAGGTGACCGGCGGTCTCTTCGACCTCACCGGGCACGTCGCGCTCGTGACCGGCGGGAACTCGGGGATCGGTCTGGGCATGGCCCGGGGTCTCGCGCGGAGCGGCGCGGACGTCGCGATCTGGGGGACCAACGAGGAACGCAACGCCGCCGCGGTCGAGGAGCTGGGCGCCCACGGCACGCGCGTGCGGTCCTGGCGCTGCGACGTCGGCGACGAGGACGACGTCGAGGCCGCCTTCGCCGGCGTGCTCGAGCACTTCGGCCGCATCGACTCGTGCTTCGCCAACGCCGGGATCGGCGGGTCCGGGAGCCGCTTCGTCGACACCACGCTGGAGGAGTGGCGGCGGGTGACGCGGGTCGACCTCGACGGCGCGTTCCTGACGCTGCGGGCCGCGGCGCGGCACATGGTCGACCGGGGCGGTGGCGGGGTGCTCGTCGGCACCTCGAGCGTGTCGACGGTCCACGGCGCGCCGCGCAACCAGGCGTACGCCGCGAGCAAGGCGGGGCTGACCGCGATCATCAAGGGCCTGGCGATCGAGCTCGCGCGGTACGGGGTCAACGCGCACTCGCTGGTCGTGGGCTGGACCGAGACACCGCTGGCCTCCCGCACGCTGCACGACGAGCGCTTCGAGGCCGCCGTGATGCCGCGGATGCCGCAGCGGCGCTGGGGTGCGCCCGACGACTTCGCGCGCCTCGCGGTGTACCTCGCGGGCGGGGCGGGCGGGTTCCACACGGGCGACGAGATCGTCGTGGACGGGGCGTACTCGATCTTCTGATCGGCGTCGGTCCCCTCGTGCTGGACGGGCGCCGTCGTCGTGGGGGAGCCTGCCGGTCATGACTCCGGAGCAGGTCGCCCGGGCCCAGGGCGAGCAGGACGCCTCGGCCGCCGTCGCCGACGAGGAGCACCGGCGCATCGCCGGCGGCGGGATGCTCACCGTGCACCCGGTGGAGGAGTGGGTCCCGCGCGCCCACCGCCGCGCCTACCTCGACGGCGCCGCCAGCGTCCTCGGCTACCGCCCCCTGGTCCTCGGCTGACCCTCGTGTGAGCACTTTCCGGGCCTATAGCCCCGGAAAGTGCTCACCTACGGGCGCACGCAACCTCCCTGCAACCCCTGCCGCCGGCGGGCGTGATCGGCTTCACTGTCGGGCACGCAGGAGGACCGGGGGCGGAGGCGGGCGTCCGCCCACGGTCGACACTCCGAGGTCGCCCGGTGGAGAGAGGCAGCAGTGACGCAGACGGTGGAGAGCGGCCGCACCGAGACCGGACGGCGGGTGAGCAGCTGGCTCGCGGACTTCGCCGACGCGGTGTCGTCGGGCGACGCCGAGCGCGCCGGGGCGCTGTTCGCGGACGAGTCGTACTGGCGGGACCTGGTGTCGTTCACCTGGAACCTGGTCACCGTGGAGGGCCCGTCGGGCGTGGCCGGCGTGGTGGGGTCGGAGGCCGCGCGCCAGGTGGCCCCGGTGAGTTTCGAGGTGACGGGCGAGCCGACCGAGGCCGACGGGGTCACCGAGGCGTGGCTGACCTTCGAGACCGCGATCGGGCGGGGCAGCGGGCACCTGCGGCTGAACAGCGACGGCAAGGCCTGGACGCTGCTGACCACGCTGGACGAGCTCAAGGGCCACGAGGAGCCGCGCGGGGACCGCCGGCCGTTCGGCACCGAGCACGGCGCCAACCCCGACCGCGTGACCTGGCGGGAGCGCCGCGAGGCCGAGGCCGCGGAGCTGGGCTACACGCGCCAGCCCGAGGTCGTCATCATCGGTGGCGGGCAGGGCGGGATCGCGCTGGGCGCGCGGCTGCGCCAGCTCGGCGTCGAGGCGATCATCGTCGAAGCCAACGAGCGCCCGGGCGACTCCTGGCGCAAGCGCTACAAGAGCCTCGCCCTGCACGACCCGGTCTGGTACGACCACCTGCCCTACCTCAAGTTCCCGGACAACTGGCCGGTGTTCGCGCCGAAGGACAAGATCGGCGACTGGCTCGAGATGTACACGAAGATCATGGAGCTGAACTACTGGGGCTCCACCACCGCGAAGTCCGCGACCTTCGACGAGGCGTCCGGCGAGTGGTCGGTCGTCGTCGACCGCGCCGGCCCCGACGGTTCCAGCGAGGTCACCCTCCGCCCGAAGCAGCTGGTCTTCGCCCTGGGGGTCTCGGGCAAGCCGAACATCCCGGCCATCCCGGGCCAGGAGAAGTTCCAGGGCGAGATCCAGCACTCCAGCCAGCACCCCGGCCCCGACGCCTACAAGGGCAAGAAGGTCGTGGTCATCGGGTCGAACAACTCGGCGTTCGACATCTGCGGGGCGCTGTGGGAGGTCGGCGCCGACGTGACGATGGTGCAGCGCAGCTCCACGCACATCATCAAGTCCGACACGCTCATGGAGTACGGGCTCGGCGACCTCTACTCGGAGCGCGCGGTGGCGGGCGGCATCGACACCCACACCGCGGACATGATCTTCGCGTCGTTGCCGTACCGGATCATGCACACGTTCCAGAAGCCGACCTACGACAAGGCCCGCGAGATCGACGCGGACTTCTACCGCAAGCTCACCGAGGCCGGCTTCGACCTGGATTTCGGCGACGACGACTCGGGCCTGTTCATGAAGTACCTGCGCCGCGGCTCGGGCTACTACATCGACGTGGGCGCCGCCGACCTCGTCGCGGAGGGCAAGGTGAAGCTGGCCAAGGGGCAGATCAGCGAGCTCACCGAGCACGAGGTCGTCCTCGACGACGGCACCCGCCTCGAGGCCGACCTGCTCGTGCTGGCCACCGGCTACGGTTCGATGAACCAGCGCGCCGCCGACATCATCGGCCAGGAGATGGCCGACCGCGTCGGCAAGGTCTGGGGCCTGGGCTCGGACACCACCAAGGACCCCGGTCCCTGGGAGGGCGAGCAGCGCAACATGTGGAAGCCGACCCAGCAGGACAACCTGTGGTTCCACGGCGGCAACCTGCACCAGTCGCGCTTCTACTCGCTCTACCTCGCCCTGCAGCTCAAGGCCCGCTCCGTCGGGATGCCGACCCCGGTGCACGCCAAGCAGGAGGTGCACCACACGGCGTGAGGTGGGCTCGCCCCCGGGGGAGCGAGGGTCACGCTCGCTGCGCAGGACGCAGCCGAGGTGGCCCTCGCTCCCACCCCCGGGCGAGGTCAGGTGCGGGCGGGCTCCGCGGCGAGGTCGAGCACCACGTCGCCGCGGGTGGTGCGGCCGTCGAGGAGCACGATCCGCTGGGCACTGGGGGCGAGGCCCGGGGCGCCGGTGACGAGCAGGTGGTCGCCGGGGGCGTCGGCGCGCAGGTCGAAGTCGCCGCCGTCGGTGCTGACCGCCCGCCCCGCCTCGCGGCCCGCGGGGTCGACGAGGGTCAGCGTGGCGCCCGCGACCGTCCGCCCCGTGGCGTCGCGGACCGCCCCGGCGAGGCCGGTACCGACCGGCGCAGCGGAGTCCGGGGCGTCGGTCCGCGTCGTCACCGCGCGGCGTCCGGTGGTGCGCCCGGCCGGGATGAGGAGGCCGACGACCACGGCGCCACCGACGAAGATCCCGGCGGCGACGAGGAACGCGACCGTGTAGCCGTGCAGCGCGGCCGCGAGCGGCGGCCCGGCGAAGCCCGCGGTCGCGGTGCCCGCGACGCTCGAGAGCAGCGCCGTGCCCACCGACCCGCCGACCTGCTGCATCGTGTTCACCGACGCCGAGGCGACACCGGCGTCACCGGGGTCGACGCCGTAGGTCGCGGTGTTGATCGAGGTCGACATGGCGGTCCCCATGCCCAGGCCGATCATCATCAGCGGGCCGAGGACGTGGCTCGCGTACCCGGAGGTCGGGGTCAGGAACGAGAACCAGAACAGGCCGCCGGCGCCCAGCAGCATCCCCAGCACCACCAGCGGCTTCGGGCCGGTGCGGGGGAGCAGGTACGTGGGCACGGTGTTCGCGGCCGTCACGATGCACGCCACCATCGGCAGGAACGCCACCCCGGTGAGCAGCGGCGAGAAGCCGAAGACCTGCTGCAGCACGTACGCGAGGAACAGCGTCACCGCGAACATGCCGGTGGTCAGCACGAGGATCGTGAGGAACGAGCCGCCGCGGAAGCGGTCGGTGACCACGCGCAGCGGCAGCAGCGGGGCCCGCACCCGGCGCTGGACGACGACGAAGGCCACGAGCAGGACGAGGCCCGCCGCGAGGAAGGTGTAGACCAGCGGCGAGGACCAGCCGTCGGTCTCGGCGCTCGCGAAGCCGTAGACCACGCCGAACAGGCCCGCGGACGCCAGGACCGTGCCGAGGACGTCGAGGCGGGGCCGGTGCTCGACCGGGTGCGCCGGGAGCAGGAGCGAGGCCCCGACGAAGGCGACCGCGGCGAAGACGGCGTTCACGTACATGCACCAGCGCCAGTCGACGTACTGGGTCAGCGCGCCCCCCAGCAGCAGCCCGATCGCCGCGCCGGAGCCGGCGAGGGCGGCGAACACGCCGAACGCGCGCGCCCGCTCCCGTCCCTCCGTGAACGTCGTGGTCAGCAGCGACAGCGCGGCCGGCGCGAGCAGCGCGCCGAAGACACCCTGCAGGGCGCGGGCGGCCACGAGCAGCTCGAAGCCGGGCGCGAGCCCGCCGAGCACCGATGCGACGGCGAACCCGACGAGCCCGACGAGGAAGGCGCGCTTGCGCCCGAAGAGGTCCGAGAGCCGGCCGCCGAGCAGCAGCAGGCTCCCGAACGCCAGCGCGTAGGCCGTGACGACCCACTGGCGCTGCGCGTCGTCGAACCCGAGGTCCGCCTGGGCCGAGGGCAGGGCGATATTCACGATGGAGTTGTCGAGGATCACCATCAACTGGGCGACCCCGATGACGGCCAGGATCAGCCAGCGGCGCCGGTCCGGCGACGCGTCGGCGGGAGAGTTCACGGGGCGTACGACCGTTCTGGAAGGTTCCGGGTGGTTCCGGGCGGTTCGCGCTGAGGGGACGGCGCTGTCCCGGCGTGCGGCGACGCTCTCCGGGCCAGCGCGGCCGATCACCGGCCGATTCCCCGTGCGGATCCCGCGTCGGCGAACGGTCGGTGGGGCACGCTGACGTCCATGGAGTACACGAAGCTCGGCATGACGGGTCTCGACGTCTCGCGCATCTGCCTGGGCTGCATGAGCTACGGCGTCCCCGACGCCGGCGGCTGGCCCTGGTCGCTCGACGCCGACGACGCCGAGCCCTTCTTCCGGCAGGCGCTCGACGCCGGCATCAACTTCTTCGACACCGCGGACGTCTACTCGGCCGGCACCTCCGAGGAGATCACCGGCCGCTGGCTGAACGAGATGGCCGACCGCGACGAGATCGTCGTCGCCACCAAGGTGTTCAACCGCATGCGGCAGGGCCCCAACGGCGCCGGCCTCTCCCGCAAGGCGATCATGACCGGCATCGACGCCTCGCTGCGCCGCCTCGGCATGGACTACGTGGACCTCTACCAGATCCACCGCTGGGACCATGAGACGCCGATCGAGGAGACGCTCGAGGCCCTGCACGACGTGGTCAAGGCGGGCAAGGCGCGCTACATCGGGGCGTCGTCGATGTGGGCGTGGCAGTTCTCGAAGGCGCTGCACCTGCAGGACGTCAACGGGTGGAGCCGGTTCGTGACGATGCAGGACCACTACAACCTGCTCTACCGCGAGGAGGAGCGGGAGATGCTCCCGCTCTGCGCCGACGAGGGCGTCGGCTCGATCCCGTGGAGCCCGCTGGCCCGCGGCAAGCTCACGCGCGACTGGGACGAGTCCACCACCCGCGGCGAGACCGACGAGTTCGGCAAGACGCTCTACCGCGACACCGACCGGCACATCGTCGAGAAGGTGGCCGAGGTCGCCGAGAAGCGCGGGGTCTCCCGGGCGCAGGTGGCGCTGGCGTGGGTGCTGTCCAACCCCGTGGTCGACGCCCCGATCGTCGGGGCGACGAAGGCCCACCACCTCGACGACGCGGTCGCGGCGTTGGACCTGCACCTCGACGACGACGAGATCGCCGGCCTCGAGGAGCGCTACGAGCCCCGCGGGGTGGCCGGGCACCGCTGATCACGACCCCGGTGACGGGACCCCGCACACCTGCGGCGTCCCGTCACCGAGGACGCGATCTCACATGCCCATCCCGCCGTCGACCGGCAGGCCGGCCCCGTTGACGAAGCGCGCCGCGTCGGAGGCGAGGAACACCGCCACGTCGGCGATGTCGGACACCTCGGCGAGCCGGCCCGACGGGGTCAGGTCGACGACCGCGGCGACGGCGGCGTCCGGGCTCTCGAACAGCCCCAGCCCCGAGGTCTCCACCGCGAGCTTGACGCCCATGTCGGTGGGCACGAGGCCGGGGTAGAGGCAGTTCACGCGCACCCCGTAGCCGAGCTTCCCCGACTCCATGGCGGCGACGCGGGTGAGGCGGTCGACGCCCGACTTCGTCGCCGAGTAGCCGGCGATCGCCGGGAAGGCGATGGTCGCCGCCACCGAGGCGATGTTGATGACCGCGCCGCCGTTGCCCGCCACACCGCCGGGACGCATGGCGCGGAACGCGTGCTTGATGCCGAGCATCGTGCCGAGCAGGTTGACCTCGAGCATGCGCCGGACGTCGTCGGGCTCGGTGTCGACGAGCAGCGACGTGACCTCGAGCCCGGCGTTGTTGACCACGACGTCGAGCCCGCCGAGCTCCGCGACCGTCTGGGCGACCGCGGCCTCCCACTGCGCGTCGTCGGTGACGTCGAGGGGGACGAAGCGCGCGCCCGGGATGCCCGCCGCGGTCTGCTCGCCGACGTCCTTGAGCACGTCGCCCAGCACCACCGAGGCCCCGGCGGCCGCCATGGCCGCGCCCATCCCGGCGCCCAGGCCGCGGGCGCCGCCGGTGATCAGCACCCTCCGGCCGGCGAGCTCGTCACTCATCCGCAGTCCTTCCCGCCGGCGCCGCGGCCGGACGACACGTCCCGTGCTTCGCTGGTGCGACGCAGGTCACAAACGTAGGGACGGTCTCGGACGGCCGTCAAGGAATCGTTGGACGACTGTCCAGGAGTCCGCGGTCGGCTACGCTCGGACGTCTCGATCCCACCGGAGACCGCCCGTGACCAGCACGTCCCCGTCCGTCGCCGGGCCCGTCGACGGGCCCGACGCCGAGTTCGACGCCCCGGCCGACCGCATCGCGCGGCGCCGGGTGGACAAGGTCGCCGACCGTCGCCGCCGGCTCGCCGACGCGGCGCTGCTGACGCTGTCCGAGCGCGGGTACGCGCGCACGAGCCTGCGGGAGATCGCGAAGGACTCCGGCTTCTCGCACGGGGTGCTGCACTACTACTTCCGCGACAAGGTCGACCTCATCGCCTACTGCGTGCGGCGGTACAAGGCCCACTGCGTGGACCGACACGACGGGATCGTGGCCACGGCGACCGGGCCGGCCGCCCTGCTCGCGGGCGTCGGCGACGCCCTCGCCGACACGCTCGCGCAGGACGCGCTGATGCACCGGCTCTGGTACGACCTGCGCGGCCAGTCGCTGTTCGAGGAGTCGTTCCGCGCCGACGTCGCCGAGATCGACGACAGCCTGCAGCGCATGATCTGGCGGACGGTCGAGGCGTACGCCGGGCTGGTCGGCGCGACGCCGACGTGCTCGCCGTCGTTCGCGTACGCGACCGTCGACGGCCTGTTCCAGCAGGCGCTGCTGCGCCACCTCGCCGGGTCGCCCGACGCGCTCGACGACCTCCGCGACGGGGTGCGCCGGCAGCTCCCGACGCTGGTCGGCTAGTCCGTGCCCGGTGCCGCGCCGGACGCCACGCGCTTGCGCAGCTCGCCGACCTCGGTGGCCGCGAACCCGTGGTGCGTCAGCCACCCGCGCACGTCCTCGCCGTCGGGGTGGCGCGTCGGCACGACGTTGTAGACGTAGTTGAGCTGCCGGGCCGCGGCCTCCCGCTCGAGGTTGTCGAGCACGAACGCGCCGACCCCGGTCCCGCGCACCGTCGGTGCGGCGATGATCAGGATCTCGGCGTCGCCCCACGTGTCGTCGAGCCGGCCGTAGCCGATGGCGGCGCCCGTGTCGTCCTCCACCCGCCACCACGCGTCGCCCAGCGGGCGGCCCACCTCGGGGTGGCCGAGACCGAACAGGGTGGGGGGCAGGTCGCCCAGCGCCGCCGCCTTGTCCTGGTCCCAGCGGGGCTCGTGCTCGGCGACCCAGTGCCACGTCATCGTGCCCTCCAGAAGTTCTACAGCTCTATGCACTGCCGTCGAATTCTCGTAGACTGTGGCCCGCACGACAAGGGAGGACCACCACCGTGACCGTTGTCGAGGACGCGCCAGCCGCAACCCCTCTGGAGACCGTTCCACAGGTCGACTTCGACACCGACCCGACGCGCTACCGGCACTGGCGCCTGGAGGTCGACGGCGAGACGGCCTGGGTCTACCTCGACGTCGCCGAGGACGGCGGCCTCGTCCCGGGCTACGAGCTCAAGCTCAACTCGTACGACCTGGGTGTGGACATCGAGCTCTACGACATCACCCAGCGGCTGCGCTTCTCCCACCCCGAGGTGCGCAGCGTGGTGCTGACCAGCGGCAAGGACTCGAACTTCTGCGCGGGCGCGAACATCCGGATGCTGGCGCAGTCGAGCCACCCCTGGAAGGTGAACTTCTGCAAGTTCACCAACGAGACGCGCAACGGCATCGAGGACATGACCGCGCACTCGGGCCAGACCTGGGTGGCCGCGCTCAACGGCACCGCGGCGGGCGGCGGCTACGAGATGGCGCTGGCGTGCGAGACGATCCTGCTGGTCAACGACCGGTCGAGCGCCGTCGCGCTCCCGGAGGTCCCGCTGCTCGGCGTGCTGCCCGGCACCGGCGGGCTCACCCGCGTCACCGACAAGCGCCACGTCCGCAGGGACCGCGCCGACATCTTCGCCACCAAGTCGGAGGGCTTCCAGGGGCCGAAGGCCGTCGAGTGGAAGCTCGTCGACGAGACGGTGTCGCGCAAGCAGTGGGACGAGACCGTGCGGCAGCGGGCCGCCGAGGCGGCCGCCGGATCGTCGCGACCGCAGGGCGCCCGGGGGATCGACCTCCCGCCCCTTCGCCGCGAGGTCACCGAGGACGCGATCACCTACCCGAACGTGCGCTGCGCGATCGACCGTGAGGCGCGCACGGCGACGATCACCGTCCTCGGCCCCGAGCCCGGCACGGTGCCCGAGTCGCTGGAGCGCATCCACGCGCTCGACGCCGACTTCTGGCCGCTCGCCATGACCCGCGAGCTCGACGACCTCGTCCTGCGGCTGCGCACCAACGAGCTCGACATCGGCACCTGGCTGATCACGACCCAGGGCTCGGTCGAGGGCGCGCTGGCCTTCGAGCGGGTGATCGCCGAGCGCTCGGGCTCGGACTGGCTGGTCAACGAGATCCGCCACTACTTCAAGCGCACGCTCAAGCGCCTCGACGTCACGAGCCGCAGCCTCATCGCGCTGATCGAGCCCGGCAGCTGCTTCGCCGGCGCGCTCCTGGAGCTCGCCCTGGCGTGCGACCGGCAGTACATGCTCGAGGGCACGTTCGAGGATCTGGACGAGGAGCAGGACCCGGCGCAGATCGTCCTGACCGCGTCCAACTTCGGCGCCTTCCCGATGGGCAACGGCCTGACCCGCCTGCAGTCCCGCTTCTACGGCGACGACGAGACCGTCGCGGCGCTGCAGGAGCGGGTGGGCGAGCGGATGACCGGAGCGCAGGCCGAGGAGGCCGGGCTGGTCACCGACGCCCCCGACGACATCGACTGGGCCGACGAGATCCGCATCCTGCTCGAGGAGCGGGCGTCGCTGTCCCCGGACGCGCTGACCGGCATGGAGGCCAACCACCGCTTCGTCGGCCCGGAGACGATGGAGTCGCGGATCTTCGGCCGCCTCACCGCCTGGCAGAACTGGATCTTCATCCGCCCGAACGCGTCGGGGGCCGAGGGTGCGCTGCGCCGCTACGGCACCGGGCGCAAGGCCGACTTCGACAAGAAGCGAGTGTGACCCCGTGACGTCATCACGCCCGAGGATCGACTTCGACGCCAAGATCCCGAACAACGTCGACCTCGCGTCGGACCGCAAGCTCCAGCGCGCGCTCGAGCGCTGGCAGCCCAACTTCCTCGACTGGTGGGGCGACATGGGTCCGGCCGTCGACACCAAGGACGTCTACCTGCGCACGGCCGTCGACGTCGGCCGCGAGGGCTGGGCGCACTTCGACCACGTGCCGATGAACGAGTACCGGTGGGGCGTCTTCCTCTCCGAGCACGACCCGGACCGCAAGATCGCCTTCGGTGAGCACAAGGGCGAGCCGGTCTGGCAGGAGGTGCCCGGCGAGTACCGCGCCGACCTGCAGCGCCTCATCGTCATCCAGGGCGACACCGAGCCCGCGTCGGTCGAGCAGCAGCGCTTCCTCGGCGCCACGGCGCCGTCGCTCTACGACATGCGCAACCTGTTCCAGGTCAACGTGGAGGAGGGCCGCCACCTCTGGGCGATGGTGTACCTGCTCCACGCCTACTTCGGTCGCGCCGGGCGCGAGGAGGCCGACCAGCTCCTCGCGCGCAACTCCGGCTCGGACGACTCGCCGCGCATCCTCGGGGCCTTCAACGAGGAGACCCCGGACTGGCTGTCGTTCTACATGTTCACGTACTTCACCGACCGCGACGGGAAGTACCAGCTCGGCACGCTCAAGGAGTCGGGCTTCGACCCGCTCTCCCGGACCTGCGAGTTCATGCTCAAGGAGGAGGCCCACCACATGTTCGTGGGCACCACCGGCATCGACCGCGTGGTCACCCGCACCGCGCAGCTGATGAACGAGCACGACTCCGCCGACGTCGCGGGCGCCGGCGGCATCCCGCTCGACATGATCCAGAAGTACATCAACTTCCACTACACGGTCTCGCTGGACCTCTTCGGCAACGAGTCGTCCACCAACGCCGCCAACTACTTCACCGCGGGCTTGAAGGGCCGCTGGCAGGAGGAGCGGCGCAAGGACGACCACGTGCTCACCGACGACGCCGGCGCGGTGGACGCCGTGCGCGACGGGCAGATCACGACGTCCGAGGTGCCGGCGCTGCTCGCGCTGAACCAGGACCTGCGCAGCGAGTACATCGGCGACTGCTCCAACGGCCTCAAGCGCTGGAACCGCATCCTCAGCAAGCACGGCATCGACGCGCAGCTCTACCTGCCCCACGTCGGCTTCAACCGCCAGGTGGGGGCGTTCGCGGGCCAGCGGATCTCGCCCGAGGGCCGGATGATCTCCGAGGACGAGTGGCAGCGGAACGAGGACCGCTGGCTGCCCACCGAGGTCGACAAGACCCACGTGCGCGGGCTCATGCACCCCGTCCTGGAGCCCGGGAAGATTGCGAGCTGGATCGCGCCGCCGACCAACGGGATCAACGACAAGCCCGTGGACTTCGAGTACGTGCACTTCAACTGACGCGTCTTCCGCTCGGGCGCGGCGCGGGCCACGATCGGGCCACCCACCACACCACGCCATCACCACAGCGAGGACGGGCAGCGCATGGCGGAGTCGTTCAATGCCGCGGACTACCTCGTCGGCCGCCGGATCGCGGCCGGCGAGGGCGACCGGGAGGCGGTGCGGGCCCCGTCCCGCTCGCTGACCTACGCCGAGCTCGACGCGGAGACAGGGCGGGTCGCGGCCGGGCTCGCGGCGCTGGGCGTGCAGCCCGAGCAGCGGGTCGTGCTGTGCATGGTCGACGAGGTCGAGCTGTTCACCGGCATCCTCGCGACGATGCGGCTCGGCGCGGTCGCGGTGCCGGTGTCGACGATGCTGCGCGGCGCGGAGCTGGCGGTGCTCGTCGCCGACTCGCGCAGCCGCCTGCTGGTCTGCTCCGCGACGTTCGCCGACACCTCCCGCGCCGCCGTCCTCGCGGCGCGGGAGCGGGGCGGGGACGTCGCGGAGGTCGTCGTCACCGGCGACGACGCGTCCGGCTTCGGCGCCGATGTGGCCGCGCGGACGTGGGACGAGATGCTCGCCGCCGGGGACGCGCTGGGCGGCGCGCCGCCGGCGTACGACACCTGGGACGAGTCGCAGGCGCTGTGGCTCTACACCTCGGGCACGACGGGCAAGCCGAAGGCCGCGATGCACCGGCACGCCGACATCCGCGTCGTCTGCGAGACCTACGGGCAGCAGGTGCTCGGCATCCGCCCGGACGACCTGTGCCTGTCGGTGGCGAAGCTGTTCTTCGCCTACGGCATCGGGAACTCGATGTTCTTCCCGCTGTCGGTCGGCGCCGCGGCGGTGCTCGAGCCGTCGCGCCCGACGCCGGCGCTGCTCGCCGAGCTCGCCTCGCGCCACCGCGTGACGATGTTCTTCGGCACCCCGAGCTCGTTCGGTCCGCTGCTCGCGGCGGCCGAGTCGGGGCAGGTCGACCCGGCGGCGTTCGCGACCGTGCGCCGCGGGGTCTCGGCGGGCGAGGCGCTGCCGGCGCGGATGGTCGAGGGGATGCGCTCGGTCTTCGGGATCGAGGTGCTCGACGGCATCGGGTCCACCGAGGCGCTGCACATCTACCTGTCCAACCGGCCCGGCGAGGTCGTCCCCGGGACCTCCGGGGTGCCCGTGCCCGGCTACGACGTCGAGATCCGGGGCAGCGACGGCAGCCCGGTGCCCGACGGCGAGACCGGCACGCTCTACGTGCGCGGCGACTCGATCTGCACCGGCTACTGGTGCCGCACCGCCACCAACCGCCTCGTCTTCGAGGGGGAGTGGCTGCGCACCGGCGACACCTACGTCCGCAACCCCGACGGCACCTACACCTGCCTCGGGCGCACCGACGACGTCCTCAAGGTCGGCGGCATCTGGGTGACGCCGGCCGAGGTCGAGGAGCGGCTGGTGGCGCACCCGTCGGTCGCCGAGGTCGTCGTCGTGGCGGTGCACGACGCGGACGGGCTCGACGTGCCCGTCGCCTGCGTCGTGCCGCACGAGGGGCACACGGTCGACCCCGAGGCGCTGGTCGCCTGGTGCCGCGAGGGACTGGCGTCGTTCAAGCGCCCGCGCCACGTCATCGAGATCGGCGAGATCCCGCGCACCGCGACGGGCAAGGTGCAGCGCTTCCGGCTGCGCGAGCTGGCCGCGGAGCTCGTGAGCACCCCGGCGGCCGGCCCGGCGGCGACGCTCGAGGGCGCGCACTGATGGCGGGCGAGCGCAGCGACCGCACCGACCCGCTGGCCACGGCCGACCAGCCGCCGGCGCAGGGCGAGCCGTCGTACGAGCCGGTCGTGGAGCAGGGTGGCGACGTCCCCGGCGCCGTGCTGGGCTCCGGGCACGAGGAGCCGATCGACGGGCCGGAGCCCGAGCCGGAGGCCTGATCGGTATGTGAGCACTTTCCGGGCCTCTAGGCCCGGAAAGTGCTCACATGGTCAGCCGGCGAGCCGCTTCGCCGGGTCGGGCGGCGCGGCGTCGAGGTCGACCAGGGCGTCGGACCATTCGGCGAGCCGCTTGGTGACCGCCGGGAGATCGTCGCCGATCGCGTCGACGACGGCCTGCTGCATCGCGTCCGTCCGCCCCTCGAGGTCGGCGCGGTATCGCAGGCCGTCGTCGCTCAGCGCCTCGCCGTCGAGCAGTCCCCGCCCCCGCAGCCCGGTGACGGCCGCCGCGATCTGCTCCGGGCTCCAGCCGCGGGACGGCGTGTAGGCCCCGAGGGGGTAGCCGCACCAGAGCTCGGTGAGCACGTTCATCTGCACCGCGTCGAGCCCGTCGACGGCGCAGACCGCGAGGTGGGAGTCGCCGCGGTGCTCGCGCAGGACGTGGCACGCGTGCACGAGGGCGGCGAGCGGGTCGGACGGCCAGGGCTCGACGGTCAGGCCGGTGAACAGGGGGCGGGCGGTGACGTCGGCCGCGTCGATACCGCGGCGCAGGGCGGGCAGCAGCGCGGCGGCCTCGGCGTCCACGTCACCGAGCAGCCGGCGCAGCGTCGCGCCCGGCGCCTCGACGCGGACCCGCACGACGTCGGCGAGCGGCGCCGCCGCCACGCCGGCCTCGTACTGCGGGCCGACGAGACCGGGCTCGAACACCCCGAGCGCCATCACCGCGACGGCCGTCGGCGGCGTCCCGAGCGGCGCGGTGCGCTGGCGGACGTAGGCGGCGAAGTAGTCGTCGAGCCCGACCGCGGCGTAGCCCTCGGCCGCCTCGGGCGACCAGATCGACAGGCAGGCCACCGCCTCGACGGCGTCCCGCAGGGCGCGCGCCGGCGACGGGTCGCGGCGGGCGGGCGGGTCGGCGGGTCGGGGCCGGTCGGGCGGCGCGAAGAACAGGCCGCGCATGGTCGTGTAGTCCACGGAGGTCCCTCTCTCCTCAGCAGGCGGGGGCGTCGGTGTCGGTCTCGGCGCCGGTGGAGGCCAGCGCGTCCCACACGAGCGCGGCCGAGACCGGGTCGGGCGCGGTGAGGACGCCCTGGACGCGCGCCACCTGCGCCACCAGCAGCTCGGGCTCGCAGCCGTGCGCCGCCGCCTCGCGGAGCAGCACGGTCGCGACCACGTCGCGGACACCCGTCGCCCGCCACCGGCACAGCGAGCGCCCGAGCGTGCGGGCCGCCCAGCCGAGGAGGTCCAGGGCCTCCCCGTCGTCCGCGCCCGGCGCACGCGTCGCGGCGGTCCAGCTGCGCAGGGTCTCGCCGTGCGTCAGCGGCACCGGGAGCGGGACCCCGCCCTCGGTCTCGGCCTCGCGCAGCGCGAGCAGCAGGCACGACACCTGACCGCGCAGCATCACCCAGTCGCGCTCGACGTCTCCCATCCCGCCCACCCACCCTCGTCCGTTCCGCCGGGTGCGCACGACGCTAGGGACGGGTCGGCGCCGCAGCCTCGGGGTCGACCCCCGAGGAAGTCCCCGAGGAGAGGCGCGCCGGCGGGGTCAGGCCACCAGCTGCGGGTACCAGGCGCTGATCTCGAGGTCGAGCTCGGCGAGGTCCGGGTGGGCGAAGAGGGCCGCGTCGTCCGGGCTGAGGCGCTGGGGGCGGCGGCCGCCGGTGGGGCAGCCGTCCTCGTGGCGCAGGGGGTAGAGCTTCCACACCCGTACGGACTCGCAGTAGTGGCACTCGCCGGTGATCATTCGCGGGACTCCGGGCACGTCGGCGCTGGGGGAGCGGTCCCGCACGCCGACGCCGAGCGCGGGGCCGCTCCCAGTGTGGTGCCCGGACCGTCCCGGCCGGACCCGCACCGTGACCGCGCCCACCTGTGACGCGCACCCGCGCTCACACGAGGGTCAGCGCTGCAGCTCCGCCAGCGCTGTCTCGGCCTGCAGGTCGATGGCCTCGGGGCCGGTGACCTCGTCGGGGTCGGCGTCGGCGCCCATGTCGCCCGCCCGGTAGCGGGTCCAGACGCCGGCGTGGATGCACGCGGCGCGCCACCGCGCGAACGCGAGGTAGTAGGCGATGTCGACGTCCCCGGTGCCCGTCGCCGCGGTGTAGCGCGCGACGAGCTCCTCGCGGGTGGGGTAGCCGCCGGCCGGCGTGGGGCTGGAGAGCGCCTCGGGCACCGTGTCGCCGGGCTCGCTCCACGACACGAGCAGGTGCCCGAGGTCGCAGAGCGGGTCGCCGATGGTCGCGAGCTCCCAGTCGAACACCGCCACCGCCCGCCCGTCGGCGTCGTAGGAGATGTTGCCGGGACGGAAGTCGCCGTGGACGATCCCGACCTCGCCCTCCGGGATGCGAGCGGCCAATGCCTCGTGGGTGGCGTCGATGGCCGACAGGTCCTCCATCGCCGACTGGTGCGCCTGCCGGTGCCAGCGCTTGAGCTGGCGGGCGACGAAGTTGCCGGGCCGGGCGAGGTCGTCGAGGCCGACCGACGACGGCTCGACGTGGTGCAGGGCGGCGAGCACGTCGATGGTCGTCGTGCCGACGTTCGTGCGCGCCGCCGCCGGCACCTTCTCCCCGGACGCGGTGTCGTTGAGGACCGTGCCGGGCGCGAAGTCCATGACGTAGAGGTCGGCGCCCCAGACGTCGTGGTCGTCGCAGAACGCCCGCGGCGTGGGCACCGGCACGTCGGTGGGGTTGAGCGCCGAGAGGAAGCGCCACTCGCGCCCCATGTCGTGCGCGGTCTCCAGCACCCCGCCCAGCGGCGGGCGCCGCAGCGCCCACGCGTGCCCCGCCTCGTCGGTGACCCGGTAGGTCAGGTTCGAGCGCCC
The DNA here is from genome assembly GCF_056311855.1 of Actinomycetospora sp. ABD4_176. Lineage (NCBI taxonomy): Bacteria > Bacillati > Actinomycetota > Actinomycetes > Pseudonocardiales > Pseudonocardiaceae > Actinomycetospora > Actinomycetospora sp. ABD4_176. Next base: position 273,310 of record NZ_CM149974.1, read on the forward strand.
GCCCGCGATGCGCGTGAACGCCAGGGCGCCCTCGACCTCGTCGACGTGGGCGCGGAACCAGTCGGTCACGGCGTCGGGGATCTCCTCGGCGCTCACCGCGTGCCGCCCGGGAGCAGGACGATCTTGCCGACCTGGGTGTTCGACTCGAGGTGCCGGTGGGCGTCGACCACCTGGTCGAGGCCCTCGAACACCCGGTCGACCTGCGGCGCGAAGGCGCCGTCCTGCAGGCCCGCGCCCACGAAGGCGCCCGCGCGGCGCAGCCGCTCTGCGTCGTGTGTCATCGCGAACAACGTATAGGCCCGCATCCAGAGATCGGGCAACGTCTCGGCCGGGAAGGGCGTCGGCTGCCCCGAGAGCAGCCCGTGGATCGTCAGCACCCCGCCCCTCGCGGTGGCCCGGGCCAGCTCGGCGACCCCCGGCCCGGCGACGGCGTCGAACACGTGCTCGCACCCGCGACCGTCGGTGATCTCCAGGACGCGCTCGACGAGGTCCTCCTCGCCGGTCGCGACCACGTGCGCCGCGCCCGCGTCGTACAGCTGCTGCGCCTTTGCGCTCGACCGGCTGGTGGCGATCGGGACCGCGCCCACCCGGGTGGCGACCGCGAGGGACGCCAGCCCGACGCTCGAGGTCGCGGCGGTGACCAGGACGTGGTCGCCGGCCCGCAGCCCGCCCGTCTCGACGAGCCCGCCGTAGGCGACCAGGAACGGCATCCACACCGCGGCACCGTCGACCCAGCTCGTCGCCGCGGGCAGCGGCACGAGCGCGCGGGCCGGCACGACGGCGCGGTCGGCGTAGACGCCGTAGTCGTTCATCGAGAACGCCGGGACGACGCTGACGCGGTCGCCGACCGACCAGCGCGTGACGCCCTCGCCGAGGGCGGCCACGGTGCCCGAGCACTCGTAGCCCAGCCGCGCCGGGAGCCGGGTCTCCTCGATGTAGGTGCCCCGCCGGAACATCGACTCCGCCCGGTTGAGGCCGATGGCGGCGACGTCCACCGCGACCTCGCCGGGCCCCGGCGCCGGGTCGGGCTCGTCGTCGATCCGCAGCACGTCGGGCTCGCCGAGCTCGGAGAACCGCACCGTTCTCGTCATGACCCGAGAGCTTGCCGGTCCGATGATCTCCGCGCGAGGGCTGTCCGCGCGGCACGTCGAGGCCTACCGTGACCCGTGACCGGATGAGAAATCTGGTCACGGGTCGGCGAGGAGGGCCGCGTGGGCCGGGTGGCGCAGATGCTGGACGCGGCGGGGGAGCTGCTGCTCGCCCACGGCTACCGGCGGGTCACCGTCGAGGACGTCGCCCGCCGGGCCGGCGTGGGCAAGGGCACCGTGTACCTGCACTTCGCCAGCAAGCTCGAGCTCTTCGCCGGGGTGCTGGTGCGGGAGTCGGTCGACGTCACCGCGGAGCTGCTCGCCGCGCTGCGGGCGGACCCGGCCGAGGCCGCGCTCGACGTCACCCTGCGCCGGACGTTCCTCGCGGTCCAGCACCGGCCGCTCACCCGGGCCCTGTTCGCGGGCGACGTCGAGGTCCTCGGCGCGATCGCCACCGACACGAAGACCGGGCTCGAGGTCGTCACCGACAAGTCGGAGTTCGCCCGCGAGCACGTCGCGCTGCTCCACCGGCACGGCCTGCTCGCCGACGACCCGGCCACGACGCCCGATCTGACCTACCGGTTGAACGCCGCCAGCATCGGCTTCTTCGTCGACCACCTCGTCCCGGCCGGTGCCGGGATGGACGTCACGGCCCGGGCCGACGCTCTCGCCGCCGTCGTCCGGGCGGGCTTCACCCCGCCCGGACAGCCGGACCCGGCCGCCCTCGCGGCGGCGGCCCCCGGCCTCGCCGCGCTCTACGAGCGCACCCTCCACCACCTCACCGCGGCCCTCCCGGAGGAGCCATGACCAGCACCGACACCACCCGAGACCGCGACCTGCCCCCCGACGTCGCCGACCTGCCCGCCGTCCTCGACTGGCTCGCCCACCTGCGCGCCGAGGCGCCCGTCTGGCGTGACCGCTACGGCGTGCACCACGTCACCCGCGCCGCCGACGTCGAGCTCGTGCTGCGCGACACGGCCACGTTCAGCTCGGACTTCTCGGCGGTGATGCCGCAGGCGCAGCAGATGAGCAAGGGCATGCTCACCCGCCTCGACCCGCCGGAGCACGGGGCGCTGCGCCACCTCGTCAGCCGGTCGTTCACCCCGAAGCGCGTGGCCGGGCTCGAGCCGCGCATCCGCGAGCTGACCCGCGAGATGCTCCCCGACGCCCCCGCCACCTTCGACCTCGTCGACACCCTGGCCTTCCCGCTGCCCGTCACCGTCATCGCCGAGATGCTCGGGCTGCCCGCCGCCGACCGCGGCCGGTTCCGGGAGTGGGCCGACGGGCTGTTCTCGATGCAGGTCGACGACCCGAAGGAGGCGGTCGACGACCCCCGCGTCCGCGACGCGCTGGGCGAGATCACCGGCTACCTCGGCGACTGGTGCCGCACCCGGCGCGCCGAGCCCGCCGACGACCTCGTGTCCGCGCTCGTGACCACGGAGGTCGACGGCCGGGTCCTCGACGACGAGGAGGCCGCCAACTTCTCGATGCTGCTGCTCTTCGCCGGCCACATCACGACCACGCTGCTGCTGGGCAACGCGGTGCGGATGCTCGACGAGCACCCCGGCGCGTGGGCGGCGCTGCGCGCGGACCCGTCGACGATCCCCGCGACGATCGAGGAGGTGCTGCGGCTGCGCCCGCCCTTCCCGCTAACCGCGCGGGCCACCACGCGCGACGTCGAGGTCGCGGGGACGACGGTGCCGGCGCGCTCGTTCGTCATGCCGTGGCTGCTCTCGGCCACCCACGACCCCGACGCGCACCCGGACCCCGAGCGCTTCGACCCCACCCGCCCCGGCATCGGCGGCGGCGCCCAGACCGCGTTCGGTCACGGCATCCACTTCTGCCTCGGCGCGCCGCTCGCCCGTCTCGAGGCGCGCGTGGCGCTCGAGGAGATGACCGCTCGCTACGCTGGGCTGTCCGTGGGCGAGGGGGAGCAGCGGCCGTACACGGGTCGTGTGCTCGGCACGCGACGGCTGCCGGTGGTCGCGACCTGATCGGGTGACCGACGCCCCCGGTGACCGAACGTCGACTACCCATCACGATCAGTCACCATGAGCGCGTGTCCCGCGTCGCGCTCGCCCGCCTCCTCCTCGGCGTCGCCGTCGCCGTCTGCGCGGCGGCCGCCGTCGTGACGCTGGTGACCGCCCCGGGCTCGCCGGGAGCCGCACCGGTGGCCGCGGGGCCCGTCCCTCCCGCGGACCCCGCGGCCGCCCTCACCGGCGTCGGCACCGCCCCACGGGGGGAGCGGGTCGTCGTGGAGCGGGTGGTCGACGCGGTGACGCTCGACGTCCGCCTGCCCGACGGCGGCGCGGTCGTGCGGGTGCGTGCCCTGGGGGTGCAGCCGCCGGGCACGTGCTACGGCGCGCAGGCCACCGCCTTCGCCTCGCGCGTCCTCGACCGCCGCGCGGTCCGGCTCGTGGGTGGGCCCGCGACCGACCGCTTCGACCGCCGCCTCGCCGCGGTCACCCTCGACGGCGCCGACTACGCGGTGCTCGCCGCCGAGGCCGGCATCGCCCGCGCCTACCCGGTGGGCGCCGACCCGGCCGCCATGCCACCGGTCCGCGCGGCCCAGGACCGCGCCCGCCTCGCCGAGCGCGGCGTGTGGGGCGCACCCTGCCGCGGCGCCGCCACGCCGGACACGACGAGCCCCACGACCACCGACAGCTCCAGCGCCACCTCCACCTCCGGCGGCTCCTGACGAGCGATGCGGCATCGCTGGCAACAGAAGCCAGGATCGCCACATCCTCGCCCGCGCGACACGCCGTGCGGCGCCTCAGCGCACCTCGTCGCCCGGCCGCGCCTCGTGGTGCCGGCGCCCGTGGGTGCGGCGCGACTCCTTCATCGCCGCCTCGAACACGTGCCGCCGCCCGCCCCCGAGCTGCTCGCGGGCCCGGCGCTCGTGGTCGCGGACCACCGACCAGTAGGTGTCGTCGTACTCCTCGACGATCTGGAAGCTCCAGCGCCCCTCGAGCAGGTTCCGCCCCACGAGCTCGTCGGCGAGCCGGTCGGCGATCGCGTCGTGACCGGCCTCGCGGAAGGCGTTGACGGCGGTGCCGATGGTGAGGTCGGCGGTGCCCGAGAGCTGGTGGAACGCGTAGAGGTGGCCGCGGGCGCGCTCCACGAACTCCAAGCCCTCGCTCAGCTTGCCCAGCGCCTCGACGGTGGCCTCGTCGAGGTCGCCGCGGCGATCGGGGCCGGGCGCGTCCTCGCCGGTCTCGTGGCGGACGGAGCCGCCGTGGTCGTCGTACGCGTCGGGGGCCGGGACGTCGGTCACGGCGCGGACTTCCCGGGGCCCACCACCGGGAAACGGCTCAGATGCCCTTGCCGGGGTTGAGGATCCCGTGCGGGTCGAGGGCGGCCTTCACGGCGTGCTGCATCGCGAGCACCTCGGGGGCCTGCTCCCGGTGCAGGCCGTCCCGCTTGAGCAGGCCGATGCCGTGCTCGCCGGTGACCGTGCCGCCGAGCGCGAGGGCGTCGGCGAGGATCTCCTCGAACGCCGCCTGCGCGCGCTGCCGGGCCGGCTCGTCGCCGACCGGGGTGATGAGCAGCGGGTGCAGGTTGCCGTCGCCGGCGTGGGCGAGGTTGGCGATCGTCGTGTCGTGGCGGCGGCCGATCTCCTGGATGCGGGCGAGCATCTCGGGCACGGCGGCGCGGGGCACGCAGACGTCCTCGGTGAGCACCGGCCCGAGCCGTTCCAGCGCCGGGTAGGCCAGCCGGCGCGCGGCGAAGAGCGCCTCGGCCTCCTCGGCGTCGGCCGCCTGCGCGGAGAACGTCGCCCCCGCGTCGGAGAAGTGGCGCAGCATCTCCGCCGCCTCCGCGTCGCCGGCGGCACCCGGCGCGTCGGAGCGGCCCAGCAGCACGACGTCGGCCTCGGCGGCCAGACCCATGTTCTTCCAGGCGTCGACGGCCTCGAGGCAGGTGCGGTCGACGAGTTCGAGCGCCGAGGGCGTCAGCCCGGCCGCCGTGATCGCCGCGACGGCACGCCCGGCGTCGACGACCGAGTCGAAGTAGCCCGCGACGGTGTGCTCGGGCGCGCGGGCGGGCCGCAGCTTCACGGTGACCTCGGTGATCACGCCGAGCGTGCCCTCCGAGCCCACCATCAGCCCCGCGAGGTCGAGCCCGGCGACGCCCTTGGCGGTGCGCCGCCCGAGCCGGACGAGCTCGCCGAGCCCGTTGACCACCTGCACCCCGAGCACGTAGTCGCGGGTGACGCCGTACTTCACGCAGCACACGCCGCCGGCGTTGGTGGCGACGTTGCCGCCGATCGTCGACCAGGGCGAGCTCGCCGGGTCCGGCGGGTACCAGAGGCCCTGGTCGGCGCAGGCCGCGCGCAGGTGGTCGTTGACCACGCCGGGCTGCACGACCGCCAGCCGCTCGGCGCCGTCGATCTCGAGCACCTCGGTCATGTGCTCGGTGGAGAGCACCACGCTGTCCTCGGTGGCGTTGGCCCCGCCCGAGAGCCCGGTGCCCGCGCCGCGCGGCACCACCGGCGCGCGGTGCGCCAGGCACGCGAGCACGACGTCCCGGCACTCCTCGGCGGTGCGGGGGCGCACGACGGCCGCCGGCCGCGCGTGCGGGGCCCACTCGGCGTCGTCGTGGGCGTAGCTCGCGAGGACGTCGGGGTCCTCGACGACCCGCCCCGCGGGCAGGGCCGCGACCAGCGCGCGCACGACGGGAACGGTCGCCGTCACGGAGGTGGTGGTCATCGGCGTCCCCTTCGTCGTCGGACCCGCCCGAGGGCCGGCTCCACGGTAACCGCCGGGCCGGTCCGGCAGGAGGTCTCGACGGCGGCGGGGACACGCCGGGTGAGTGGCCGGTGACGCCGGGTGCGCCGGCTCCTGCCAGGATCGTCCCGTGCTGCGCCGTTCCGCCCACATCGCCCTGCTCCTCGCGGGTGCCGCGCTCGTCGCGAGCTGCTCGTCCTCCGAGGCGGCCGCCCCGCTCGTGACCGAGGGCGTCCTCGCCCCGGCCGCGCAGGGCGGGCCCGCCCTGACCTACACGCCCGACGCCGCACCGGCGGGCGCGCGGCTCGTGCTCGAGGTCGTGCCGGCGGAGGGCTCGACGACGGCGACGTTCCGGGTCGCGGGGATGCGCCCGGACCGCGGCTACGCGGTGCACGCCCACGTCCGGCCGTGCGGACCCACCGGCGCCGACGCCGGGCCGCACTTCCAGAACCGCGTCGACCCGGCCGCCACGCCGCAGGCGCCCTCGTCCGATCCCGCGTACGCGAACCCGCAGAACGAGGTGTGGCTGGACCTGCGCACCGACGCGGCCGGGGCGGGCACGGCGACCGCCACCGTGCCGTTCGGGTTCCCGGAGCGGGCGCCGGCCTCGGTGGTCGTGCACGAGGAGGAGATGACGGCGACCGCACCGGGCGAGGCGGGCACCGCCGGCGGGCGCCTGGCCTGCCTCACGTCGACCTGGCGCTGAGGCAGCGGTGATCGTCCGCTGACGTACCGTCGCGGGTGATGACCAGCGGCCCGTCCCTCACCGTCTGCCGCGGCTGCTGCTGCGGCACCGCGCGCAAGCACCCCGAGATCGACCACCGCGCCCAGCTCGCCCGGTTCGAGGCGACGGGCGCGCGCGTGCGGGTCACCGACTGCCTCGACGCCTGCGCGTACTCCAACGTCGTGGTCGTGTCCCCGTCGCGGGACGGGCGGGCCGCGGGCGCGCGGCCGGTGTGGCTGTTCGGGGTCCTCGACGCCGAGACCGAGGACGAGGTCGTCGCGTGGGTCGACGCGGGCGGACCCGGGGTCGCCGAGCCGCCGGGGATGCTCGACCTGCGTGTCTTCTCGCCGTCGCGGAAGGTCCGCGCAGCCGTCGATTGAGTCGGGTACCCCGGGTCCATGACCGTCGAGCAGCGCGTGGCCGTGCTCCAGGAGCCCGAGCACATGACCGTCGAGAACCGCCCGGTCCCCGAGCCCGGCCCGGGGGAGGTGCAGGTCGCGGTGCGGGCGGTGAGCGTCTGCGGCTCCGACGTGCACTACTACGACCACGGTCGCATCGGCGGGTTCGTCATGCACGCCCCGCTCGTCCTCGGGCACGAGACCTCGGGCGTGGTCAGCGCCCTGGGCGAGGGCGTCGAGGCGCCGGCGGTCGGGACGCGCGTCGCGGTCGAGCCGCAGCGCAACTGCGGGCGCTGCGAGCAGTGCGTCCGCGGGCGCTACCACCTATGCCCGTGGATCGCGTTCTTCGCGACCCCGCCGATCGACGGGTCGTTCGCGCAGTACGTCGTGGTCCCCACCACCCGCGCCCACCCCGTGCCCGACGGCCTGACCGACGACGCCGCGGCGATGATCGAGCCGCTGGCCGTCGCGGTGCACGCCGCGGGCAAGGCGGAGATCGGGCCGGACGTGCGCGTGTTCGTCAGCGGCGCCGGGCCGGTCGGGCTGCTCTGCCTGCAGGTCGCGAAGGCCCGGGGCGCCGCGCACGTCGCGGTCTCCGACCCGGTGGAGCGGCGACGCGCCAAGGCCCTCGAGTTCGGCGCCGACGCGGTCGTCGACCCCGCCGCCGGCGACCCGGGGCTCGCGCCGGTCGACGTCGTGCTGGAGTGCACGGGCGTGCAGGCCGCGGTGGACCTCGCGATCTCCGCGACCGCGCCCGCCGCGACCGTCGTGCTCGTCGGCACGGGGGAGCAGGTGACGCTGCCGCTGGACGTCGTGCAGTCCCGCGAGCTGGTGGTCAAGGGGACCTTCCGCTACGCCCACGTCTACCCGGCGGCGATCGCGCTGGCGGCGTCCGGGGCGGTGCGGCTCGACGACATGGTGACCTCGCACCACGACCTCGACGGCGCCGAGGACGCGCTGCTCGCCGCCCGCCGGGACCCCGACGCCATCAAGGCGGTCGTGCGTCCCGACTGACGACACACCACCGGCCGGCACCGCGAGGGGCGGTACCGGCCGGTGAGGGGAACTCCTGGGCGGTCAGGCCGCCGCCGCGGAGGCGATCGACTGCACGGCGGAGCCGGCGCGGCGGGCGATGCCCCGGACCTGGTCGCCCGGGCGCTGCTGCTCGCTGGCCTGCGCGGAGAGCACGACGATCGCGCCGGTGAGCACCGGGATCGCGTACTGCAGGGCGTGCAGCTGGCGGTTGGCGCTCGCGACGTCGGCCGGCAGCTGCTCGGCGACGGTGCTGGCGGCCTGCCCGATGCGCTTGTCGGCCTCGCGGGCGGCCTCGCCCACGCCGCTGCCGCCGCCCTGCTTGGCGGTGGCGTCGGAGAGCGTCGAGGTGGTCGACGACGACACGCCGGACGCCTGGTGGACGACCGCGTCCTCGACCTTCTTGCCGACGATGCGCGTGTAGCCGGACGCGGCGATCGCGGCGACGGTCAGCGCGAGCTTGGCGTTGACCGTGCCGGTGTGGCCCTTCTGGGCCAGCGCACGCTTGCGGTTCTCGGCCAGCAGGCCGGCGCCGCCGATCGTGTGGGCAGCGATGGCGGCGACGTTGACCGGACTCCACTTGGCCCAGCCGATGCTGGAGACACGGTCGGCGGTGCGCCGGTCGCCGGCCTCCTCGGCCGCCGCGTTCAGGCCCGCGAGGCCGAACAGCGAGCCGCCGAACCAGGCGGCCAGGCCGACGTCGTGCAGGGCGTGCAGGACGGTGTTGCGCGTGCTCATGGGGCTCCCTTGCCGGAGGTGGGCGCGCGTCGTCGGCCGCGGCTCGCCGCGGTGTCGCACGCCGGGAACGGCGGTGTGTCCGCCGGAGGAATGGGCTGGCTCGCTCAACCCGATGACCGGGGGTGTCCGGTGACGGCGTCGTGAAACCGCGACGTGCCCGGTCCCGGCCGGGCCGGCGTCCGTCGGACCGGGCGCCGGTAGCGACGGCGGTCGCGCGGGTAGCCGCGGGCACGATCGGCGGCGTCCGCGAGCACGGACGGGGCCGCCGACGCCCGGAGAACGCCGTGCGCCCTGGGAGGGATCGTCGTGCTGGACGAACGCACCGGGACCCGCGAGGACACCCCGGCGCCCGACGGCCCCGCGTCCGCGACCGGCCGCGGCGGGGGTGACCGCCCGGTGGCGCTGGTGCTCGGCGCCAGCCGGGGGCTGGGGTTCCTCATCGCGCAGGAGCTGGGCCGGCGCGGCCACGACCTGGCCGTCGTGGCCCGCTCCGCCGACGGGCTGGAGGCGGCCCGCGTCGACCTCGAGGCCACCGGCGCGACGGTGCTGACGTTGCCCGCCGACCTCGCGTCACGACCCGCCGCCGAGGCGGTCGTCGAGACGGCGATGACGCAGCTCGGGCGCCTCGACGTCGTCGTCGCCAACGCCGGGATCATCCAGGTCGCGCCGGTGCGCGCGCTGACCGCGCAGGACGTCGCCGACGCCCACGACGCGATCTTCTGGAGCGCCGTGTACCCGGTGATGGCCGCCGTCGACGTGATGCGCCGCCGCGGCGGGGGACGGGTCGTCGTCATCAGCTCGATCGGCGGGAAGATCCCCACACCGCGCCTGCTGCCCTACACCGCGGCGAAGTTCGCGACGGTCGGCTTCGCCGAGTCCCTGCGCACCGAGGCCGGTCGCGACGGGATCAGCGTCACGACCGTCGTCCCGGGGCTCATGCGCACCGGGTCCACGCGCAACGCCCTGGTCGGCGGCGACCGCGAGCGCGAGCTGCGGTGGTTCACGACGCTGGCGTCGCTCCCGCTGCTGTCCATGGACGCGGGCGCCGCGGCCCGCCGGATCGTCGCGGGCGGGCTCGCCGGGCGGCCCGAGGTCGTGCTGACGCCGGCGGCGAAGGTCGGGCTGCGCGTGCACGGGCTCGCCCCCGGGCTGACCCAGCGGGCGCTGGCGCTCGTCGACCGCCTGCTCCCGGCGCCGGGCGACGACTCCCCGCAGCCCGGGCACACGCTGCCCGAGCAGCCGTGGTGGCAGCGGGTGCTGACGACGCTCGACCGCGGCGCCGCCGTCCGCCACCACGAGCTCGACGACGAGACGCCGCGGCGCTGACCCGGTCGCCCGGCGTGGGTCGGTGGCTCGTCCGTGGTGGCTCGTCCGTGGCTCAGGTGTCCCCGCGCCGCGGTGCCGGGTCGTCCCGGGAGGTCCGACGCCGAGGAGGGAAGGCTCGCTCGCTCTCCCCACCGGGCTCCCCCCACAGGCCGAGGTCGAGGGGCCAGGGTCGACCGGTCGGGCTCGGCACGTCGGCCCACACCTCGCCGTCCCGGATCCGGCGGACGGTCGCGGGACGGATCCGGAAGTCGCGCGCGATGTCGGCCTCCGTCTCGTGCCCGTCGAGCCGGCGCTTGATGTCGCGGACCTTCAGCCTCGCCAGCGGCTCCTCGTCGTCCGGCGGCCCGTCCCGCGTGGCCTGCGTGCGGCCGGTCTCGTCGATGTCGCCCATCGTCGGTCACCTCCCGGAGCTGCGGGCCTCCGAGGCAACAGCGCGGTGCCCGCGGGGGCAGGGGTCCAACGGCCCGACCCCGCCGGGCCCTCCGGAGTCCCCGCGCTGCGGGACGCGGACAGCGGCGACCTCAGAAGTCCCGCGCCACCTCGTGCGGCATGCCCCGGGAGGCCTTGCGCAGCTGGACGCGACGGGTGAAGCGGATGAGCGGGCGGATGCCGAGCTGCACGCTGCCGATGACGAACAGCGTCACGCCCACGTTGAACAGCTCGTGCCAGTAGAAGGCGATGCTGCCGATGGTGAAGAACAGGAAGATGCCGATGTCGTTGAGGATGCTCAGCAGCTCGTAGCGCTGGCGCAGCACGATCTCGCGGTCGCCGAGCGTGAGGGTGATGGCCTCGCCCTCGTGCCCGGCGTCGGGGTCCGAACGGTCCGATTCGTCGGTCTGCTGGCTCATGGCTCCTCCACGGGGTCGGGCGGGTCGCCGAGAGGTGGGTGATCCGGCGGCGCCGCAAACGTCGTCGCCCCTGTTTGCGCTCTCCTCCGGCCGGTGACACCGTTCTCCCACTCGGTTCACCCTCGGCAGCCGTGCGCCCCCACCACCCGGAGACCTCCGGAGGCGCTTGCCGTGAGCCTGTCCCGCCGTGCGGCCGACCTGATCCGCTCCTGGCCGTTGGTCCGCCAGCTGACCGGTCCCGACCCCCTGGGACGCGGTGCCGCGGTCGAGTCGTCCTCCGACACCGAGTGGCACGCGCGCACGGCGGACGCCGACAGCGTCACCCGCTCGGTGTGCCCCTTCTGCGCCGTCGGCTGCGGCCAGCGCGTGTACGCGAAGGACGGGCGCGTCACCCAGATCGAGGGCGACCCGGACTCGCCGATCAGCCGCGGCCGGCTCTGCCCCCGCGGCTCGTCGAGCCTGTCCCTGGTGACCTCGCCGTCGCGGGTGACGCGCGTGCGCTACCGCCGGCCCGGCGGCACCGACTGGGAGGACCTCGACCTCGACACGGCGATGGACATGATCGCCGACCGCGTCGTCGACACCCGGGCGCGGACCTGGCAGGACACCGACGACGAGGGCCGCGTCCTGCACCGCACGCTGGGCATCGCCCACCTCGGCGGCGCCACGCTGGACAACGAGGAGAACTACCTCCTCAAGAAGCTCTACACCGCGATCGGCGCCGTCCAGGTGGAGAACCAGGCGCGCATCTGACACAGCTCCACCGTCCCCGGTCTGGGGACCAGCTTCGGGCGCGGCGGCGCCACCAACACCCAGCAGGACATCGCGCAGGCCGACTGCGTCGTGCTCGAGGGCTCGAACATGGCCGAGGCACACCCGGTCGGCTTCCAGTGGGTCATGGAGGCCAAGGCGCGCGGTGCGAAGATCATCCACGTCGACCCGCGCTTCACGCGCACCAGCGCCGTGGCGGACGCGCACGTCCCGATCCGGCCCGGCACCGACATCGCCTTCCTCGGTGGGCTGATCAACCACGTCCTCTCGGAGGAGAAGGACTTCCGCGAGTACGTCGTCGCCTACACCAACGCCCCGCTGCTGGTGACCGAGGAGTTCGCCGACGTCGGCGACGAGGGGCTCTACTCCGGGTGGGACCCCGGGTCGGGCACCTACGACACGTCGACCTGGCAGTACGAGGGCGCCGACGTGGCCGCCGCCTCCGGCGACCGCGACCAGTGGGACTCCGACGAGCACCAGCCCGAGGCCCGCCGCGAGTCGAACCGCCTGACCCACCTGCTCGGCCAGTCCGAGTCGGCGGGGTCGGGCGGGGCGAACTTCCGCGGCGAGCCGGTCCGCGACGACACGCTGACGCACCCGCGCTGCGTGTACCAGGTGCTCAAGCGCCACTTCGCGCGCTACACCCCGGAGATGGTCTCGCGGGTCTGCGGGATGTCGGTGGGCCAGTTCCACCAGGTCGCCGAGGCGATCTGCGCGAACTCCGGGCGCGAGCGCACCACGATGTGGGTCTACTCGGTGGGCTGGACCCAGCACACGGTCGGCGTGCAGTACATCCGCTGCGCCTCGATCCTGCAGGGCCTGCTGGGCAACGTCGGCCGGCCCGGCGGCGGGATCATGGCCCTGCGCGGGCACGCCACCATCCAGGGCTCCACCGACATCCCGACGCTCTACGACCTGTTGCCGGGCTACATCCCGATGCCGCACGCCCACAAGAAGATGGAGCTGTCGGACTTCCTCGAGGCCGACGCGGCGGCCAAGGGCTTCTGGGGCAACATGCCCGCCTACATGGTGAGCCTGCTCAAGGCCTGGTACGGCGACGCGGCCACCCCGGAGAACGACTTCTGCTTCGACCTCGTCCCGCGGATCACCGGCGACCACTCGACGTTCACCACCGTCCTCAACATGATCGACGGGCACTGCGAGGGCTACTTCGTCCTCGGCGAGAACCCCGCGGTCGGGACGACGAACTCCAAGCAGCAGCGCCAGGGCCTCGCGGCGCTGAGGTGGCTGGTGGTGCGTGACCTGCAGGAGATCGAGACGGCCACGTTCTGGAAGGACGGGCCCGAGATCGAGACCGGCGAGATGCGCACCGAGGACATCGACACCGAGGTCTTCCTGCTGCCCGCGGCCACGCACGTCGAGAAGGAGGGGTCGTTCACCAACACCCAGCGACTGCTGCAGTGGCGGCACAAGGCCGTCGAGCCGCCGGGCGACGCGCGCAGCGACCTGTGGTTCGTCCACGAGCTGGGCCGGCGGATCCGGGCGCGGCTGGCGGACTCCGGCCTGTCCCGCGACGACGGGATCCGGGCGCTGACCTGGGACTACCCCACTGAGGGGCCGCACGGCGACCCCGACGCGCACGCGGTCCTCAAGGAGATCAGCGGGGTCGACGCGCAGGGTGACCCGGTGTCGGGCTACACCGCGTTGGCGGACGACGGCTCCACCTCCTGCGGGTGCTGGATCTACTCGGGCGTCTACGCCGACGGCGTCAACCAGGCCGCCCGGCGCACGCCCGGCGGCGGGGAGAGCCTCGCCGCGCTGGAGTGGGGCTGGGCGTGGCCGATGAACCGGCGCGTGCTCTACAACCGCGCCTCGGCCGATCCCGAGGGCCGGCCGTGGAGCGAGCGCAAGGCCTACGTGTGGTGGGACGAGGAGTCGCAGTCCTGGACCGGGCACGACGTGCCGGACTTCGAGGCCACGAAGCCGCCGTCCTACCGGCCGCCCGAGGGCGCCACGGCCCAGGACGCCATCGGCGGTGACGAGCCGTTCATCATGCAGGCCGACGGGCGGATCTGGCTCTACGCTCCGACCGGGCTGGCCGACGGCCCGATGCCGGTGCACTACGAGCCGGAGGAGTCGCCGACGCGCAACGCGGTGCACCCGGCGACCCGGGCCAACCCCGCGCGGCAGCGCTTCGAGCGGCCCGACAACCTCTACAACCCGTCGGACCACCAGCCGGGCTCGGAGGTGTTCCCCTACGCGTTCACGACGTTCCGCATCGCCGAGCACCACACGGCGGGCGGGATGAGCCGGTGGACGCCCTACCTCGCGGAGCTCGCGCCGGAGATGTTCGTCGAGGTCTCCCCGGCGCTGGCCGCCGAGCGGGGCCTGGAGCACACGGGCTGGGCCACGATCGTCACCGCGCGGTCGGCGATCGAGGCCCGCGTCGTCGTCACCGAGCGCTGCAAGCCGCTGCGCATCGACGGCGAGCTCGTGCACCAGGTGGGGCTGCCGTGGCACTGGGGGCCGAACGGGCTCGTCACCGGCGACGCCGCCAACGAGCTCATCGGCATCTCGCTGGACCCCAACGTCCACATCATGGATACCAAGACCGGGACGTGCGACGTCGTCGCCGGGCGCCGGCCGCGGGGTCCGGAGCTGCTGGCGTTCGTCGACGACTACCGGCGGCGGGCGGGGGTCCTGCCGACCTAGGAGACCGCTGAAGAAGTGGGGTTGGGGGGCGGGGCGCCTCGCGGCAGTCGCGCTGCGGTGAGGTCAGCACCCGTGGGTGCGACGAGAGGTCGCCCCGCCCGGCGACGATGGTGGCCCGGGTCGACGGTTGTGTCGAGGCTGGAGCCGAGGGCCGGGGTCAGGCCGCGGCGAGGGTCCAGCGGTCGTGGTCGAGGTGCAGCCCGAGGGTGAGCAGGCGGCGCAGGTTGATCGCGGCGACGCGGGTGTGCAGCCAGGCGTTGTTCTTGGTCACGCCGCGGTGGGGGACGCGGCGGTTGCCGCGGGTCAGCCAGGCGATGGAGCGCTCCACCATCGGTCGGTGACGCCGGTAGGTCTCGGCGAAGCCGGGGTCGGTGCTGGCGCGGGCTCGGTGGGCGCGGTGGAGCTCGTGGTGGGGATGCAGCGCCAGCTTCCTGCCGTGCGCGGAGTTGGTGCAGCGGGCGCGGAGCGGGCAGCCGGTGCAGGCCGCCCTGAAGTTCACTGTGCGGCTGGCGGTGATGGGACGGGTGAGCCCGTTGGGGCAGGTGACGGTGCCGGCGGTCTCGTCGACGGCGAAGTCGTCGAGGGTGAACCCGCCCTCGATGGCAGGACGCAGCGGCCACGGCTTGATCACCGCGGTGTGGCCGGCCTGCTCGAGCACGGCCAGCGCGTCGCCGGTGCCGTAGGCCGAGTCGGCCAGCACCTCGACCGGGTCACCGACCGCGGAGTCCACACTCGCATCGCCGGCCAGCAGGCCGATGCCCACGGTGGCGTCGCTGTTGTCCGGCCCGGTGGCCTTGGTCAGGGCGGTGTTGGTGATCAGCCCGGTGTCGGGCTCGACCACCACATGGGCCTTGAACCCGTCCTGGCGGCGTTCGCGGCTCTTGTGGGCGTGGCGGGTGTCGGGATCGACGGTGGAGATCACCCGGTCCGGGGCGACCTGGCGGGCGATGCGCCAGCGGCCGTCGGTGCCATCCGAGCCCTCCGCGGGTTCGACGTCCTGGCCCGCGACCAGGGCAAGCAACGCCACCGCCTCGGCCGCCTTGGCCTCCAGCCCCGCGCTGTCGGGATGGCGTTCCTCGAGCTCGGCGAGCACCGCCAGCGCGTCGCCCACCAGTGTCGAGACCAACTCGTCGCGAGCGGCCGGATCGTCCCAAGCGATCTCGGGCTTGCCGGTCTTCGCGTAGTCGTGCCCGCTCGTGGCGACCGTTGCGACGATCTCGGCGCCGTCGGGAACCTCGCGAGCGACCCGACGGACCGCGGCGATCAGCTGGGTCACGGTGTCCTGGCGGGCCACCGCGTCATCCAGGATCGTCGAGTCCAGCGCCCGGCGGGTCTTCCCCGCCACCGCCCCGGACGCGGCGATGACCTGCGCGACGACCTCGAAGATGCGGTTCGGGCGGGCCGAGGCGGCCAGCCGACGTCGCCAGTAGGTCAACGTCGACGGGTCGAACGCGGCATCGGTGATCGCCAGCCCGCACGCGGCTTTCCACCGCAGATCGAACGTCAGTGCCTCCACCACCTCCCGGTCCGACAGCCCGTGCAGCGCCTGGAGCACCAGCACGCTGGCCACCACCTCCGGCGGCACACTCGGCCGGCCCCGGCGGGTCGGGAACAGGTCGCTGAACAGCTCCGGCGCGAACAGCCTCATCCGGTGGGCGGCCAGGAACGCGAACACGCTGCCCGGCTTGAGCAGATGCCCGGCGACCGACTCCACATCCAGCAACTCACGCTGATCATCAGAGCGCCCCTGCACCCAAAGAGGATCCCAGCCCGAGCGCCGACCACCAGCGCCGACGCGCTGAGTTCTTCAGCAGTCTCCTAGTCCGGGCCGTCAGTCGGTCACCCGGACCTCGACCCGGCGGCTGGCCGCGAGCGAGTCCCGCGGCCGCTGCGACCCGACGCCGACGGCGGTGAGGCTGCCGGCGGGGACCCCGGCCGCCTCCAGCCGGCGCACGATCTCCTCGGCGCGCTGCTGCGAGAGGTCCTGGGCGTCGTCGGTGTCCTCGCCGGTCGGGGCGGTGTGGCCCTCGACGGTGACCGGCGAGTCGGGGGCCGCGCGCAACGCCCCGGCCAGGCGCTCGACGGCCTCGTCGGCCCCGTCCACCGGCGTGGCGCCGTCCGGCGGGAAGCGCAGCGGTGTGGCCGCGAGGACGTCGTCGATCGTGTCCTGCAGGACGGCGACGTCGGCGCCGCCGGCGGTGGACGTCGCCGGCGTGCCGGAGGCGGCGGACAGCGGCGGGGCCGGCGCGCGCGAGGCGGCCGGCGCCGGTGGCGGGTCGGACGTGCCGGTGACCGCGACGGCGACGGCGACACCGCCCAGGACGAGGACCCCCAGCAGGAGCAGGAGCACCGGCAGGCGCCGACGGCCGCCGGGCGCCGCGTGCGAGCCGCCGCCGGCCGGGCCGCGACCACCCCACCAGTGCGCGCCGGTGTTGGGGCCGCCCGTGACACGCCCGCGATGGAGACCGCCGCCAGTCACGGCCCGCGCCACCTCCTCCGGTCGCACGGCACTGTGCCCGGTCCTCGGCCGATCTTGCTCGGGAGTATCGAGAATCCATCCGGACGGCCGCGTGACACTGCGACGATCGGACCACCTGCCGTCAGGCGCCCGTCCGGGGGGTGAGGCCGGCGGCCTGGATGCCGGCGACGACGGCCTCCTCGTCGGCGAGCGAGGCGTCCCCGCTGGCGCCCGCCGCACCGAGCAGGGCGCCGGCGTCGTCGTGGATGAACACCCCGCCGGGCACCGAGAACACCTTGCCGCCGGTCAGCGACGCGACCGAGGTGAAGAACTCCGCCGAGTCCGCGGCGCGCGCGGCGATCGCCCGGCTGTCCATGCCGAGACCGAGCACGCCGTAGGCCTTGGCGGTGGCGACGTCGGGGCGCAGGAAGCCCGACCCGTCCTCGCGGCCCAGCGCCACGACCGCGCCGCCCGGGTCGAGCACCGCCACCGTGAGCGGCTTGAACCCCTGCGCGCGGGCGTGCGCGAGCGCGGCGGACACGATGCTCTGGGCCTGCTCCAGGCTGATGCTCATGGCGGGCCGGTACCCACCGCGCCCGCCCGCATCACACCGGACGGCGCAGGCGGGCCGCCGCGGGACGGGCCGTCGCGGACACCGTCCGGGTGGCGCCCGCCCGGCCGTCCGTCGTCACCCACCGCTCGTCCGCGGTCACCGACGGCTCGCCGTCCGGTCGCCCGCAGGTGACGGTGTCCCGGCCGGCGGTCGACTACGGTGATCCGGATCGTCGGACGGGAGGGGGCGGCATGGAGGGACGTCACGGCGCCCCGACACGCGAGGCCGCCGGGCCGGCCGGGTCCGCCGAGCCCGCCGACGCCCCCGCCGCCGCGACCACCCCCGCGCGCCCGGCCCCGCCGCCCGACGGCGGACCGGGCCTGCTCGACGGGCTCGAGGAGGGTGTCGTCGTCTGCGACCGCGCCGGTGTCGTGCGCGCCGCGAACCCCGCCGCCCGCGAGCTCCTTCCCCGGCTGCGCGTCGGCGAGGTCGTCGACGCGGCCCGCTGCGAGGTACTCTCGCGCGCGGTCCACGACCGGGACGCGCCCGCGAGCTTCGAGACGGTCGTCGTCCACCCCGAGGGCGAGCGCCACCTGCGCGGCCGCCGCGGTCCGGTCCTCGGCGCGGCCCCGCCCCCGCCGCCGGAGCCCCGGGACGGCGACACCACCTGGTACCTGCGCGACGTCACCGGCGAGCACGCGCGCGCCGACACGCTGCTCGCCGCCCAGGAGCGCGCCGCCTTCCTCGCCGAGGCCGGGCGGGCGCTGCACGGCGTCCTGCACCTCGACCGCACCGCGCGCCGCGTCGCCGCGCTCGCCGTCCCGCGCCTGGCCGCGGGCGTGACGCTCGTCGTGCGCCACGACGACACCGTCACCTGGGCGTCCGCGGAGCTCGGCGGCGGGCGCCCCCGCCTCGGCCACGCGGAGGCCGCCGACCTCGCCCGCGTCCCCCGCCTCGCCGCCGCGCTGACCGGCGAGGGTGCCGGCACCGGCGACCCGTTCCTCACCGCCGACCTGGCGACGCTGACGGGGCTGGAGGCGCCCGCCGGGGCCGTGCGCGCGCTCGCGGTGCCGACCACCGGGGTCGTCGACGCCCTCGTCGTGCTCGCCGGCCCCCGCAGCGCGGGACCGGGCCTCGGCGACCCGCTCGCCGTCGCCGAGGAGGACGTGCTCACCTCCTACGTGGCCCGCGCCGGCGCCGCGCTGGCCGCGGCCGCGCTGCACGAGGAGCAGGCCCACCTCGGGGCCGTCCTCCAGGAGAGCCTCGCCGCGCCGCGCCTGCCCGCCACCCCCGGCATCGCGTGGGGCGCGGCCTACCGCCCGGCGCGCGAGACGATGCGGGTCGGGGGCGACTTCTACGAGGTCGTCGACGGCTCCGGGAGACGCAGCAATCGGGGGAGCACGCCGATAGGGGAGCTCGACCCCGGGGAACAGCGGTCGGCGTTCCTGCTCGGCGACGTGTGCGGCAAGGGCATCGAGGCCGCGGTGCTCTCCGGGCGGGTCCGGCAGTCGTGGCACGCGCTGCGGCTGCTCGAGGACCGTCCGGGCCGCCTGCTCCCGCTGCTCAACACCGCCCTGCTCGACGCCGTCGCCACCCGCGACGAGAGCCCGCGGTTCGCGACGATGGTGCTCGGCGACGCCCGCACCCGGGGCGACGGCACGGTCGCGCTGCGGCTGGCCACGGGCGGGCACCCGCCGCCGCTGGTGCTGCGCGCGAACGGGGAGGTCGAGGCGGTGCCGGTGGCCGGGATGCTCGTCGGCGGCCTGCGCGGGGCCCGGTTCGGCGAGGCCGAGGTGCTGCTCTCACCCGGCGACACCTGCCTGCTCTACAGCGACGGCGTCGTCGAGGCCCGCGGCGCCGGTGACTTCTTCGGCGAGGAGCGTCTCGCCGAGGCCCTCCCGCGCTGTGCCGGCACCCCGGCCGCCGTGCTCTGCGAGTACCTCGAGCAGACCGTCGTGTCCTGGCTCGACGGTCACGACCACGACGACATCGCGATGCTCGCCGTCCAGGCACCCCCGCACGCGGCCGCCGCGCCGCCGAGGACCGAGGCGTGACCAGCACGTCCCCGGGCGATGACCCGGACGCCCTGCGCGCCGCGTACCTCGAGCGGCTCGCCGCGTCCGACGAGCCCGGCGCGGTGGCGGTGGCGCTCGGTGCCCTCGACGCGGGCGTCGACGCCGAGACGGTGCTGCTCGACGTCGTCGCCGGCGCGCAGCGCGAGGTCGGCGACCTATGGGCGGCGGGGGAGTGGACCGTCGTGCAGGAGCACGTCGCCACCCATATCAGCGAGCGGGTCGTCGCGGCGGTCGCGCAGCGCGCCCCGGCGCCCGTGCCGAGCGGGCTCGGGAAGGTCGCGGTGGCCTGCCTCGACGGCGAGTGGCACGGGCTGCCCGCGCGGCTGCTCGCCGAGGTCCTCGCCCGGCACGGCTGGACGGTGGAGTTCCTCGGCGCCTCGGTGCCGGCCGCGCAGCTCGCGACGCACGTGCACCGGGCCGGGCCGGACGTCGTCGCGATCTCCAGCTCGCTGCCCTCCCGGCTGCCCGCCGCGCGGCGGATGGTCGAGGCCTGCCACGCCACGGGCACGCCGGTGCTCGCCGGCGGGGCCGCGTTCGGCGAGGACGGCCGGTGGGCGCGCGCCGTCGGCGCCGACGGCTGGGCGCCCGACGGCCGGGCGGCGGCCGCCATGCTCGCCGCGGACCCCGACGGTCCGTGGTTCGCCGACGAGGACGCCGACGCCGACCCGAGGGCGACCGGCACCCCGGGCACCCCCGGCGATGTCCCGGCCCGCGAGGAGCAGGCGGTGCTGCACGCCCGCCGCGCCGAGCTCGTGCGCCACGTCGCCGCGGCCGTCCGGCCCGGGACCGCCGACGTGCCCGACGAGCTCGCCGACGACCTCGGGCACCTCGTCGACTTCCTCGCCGCCGCCGTGTTCGTCGACGACCCCGGCCTCTTCGACGGCTTCGTGCGCTGGGTCGGCACGGTGACGATCCCCGACGGCCTGCGGACCGGCGAGGTCGCGCCCGCTCTCGACGCGTTGGCCGCGGCGTTGGCAGACTCCCCCCGCACGGTCCGACTCCTCCGCTCCGCTCCCGGGGCCCACGGAGGCCGGCCCGCCCCGGTGGGGTGAGGAGGTGGCGCGATGCCCGAGCTGACGATCCGCACCGAGCGGACGGACGGCCCCGGTGGTCGGGCCGTCGTGGTGGTGGGCGGTGACCTCGACTACGACAGCCACGGCCGCCTCGACGACGCCGTCGGCGCCGCGCTCCACGACCCGCCCGCGGACCTCGTCGTCGACCTCGCCGAGGTGACCTACTGCGACTCCTGCGGCCTGCGCGTCCTGCTCGGCGCCCACCGCCGCGCGACCGAGGTCGGCGCCACCTTCGTGCTCCGCGGGGCCCGCGGCCAGCCCGCCCGCGCGCTGAAGCTCACCGGGCTGGACCAGGTCTTCAGCTAGCGCACGCTCTCCACGAACGCCCAGTAGGTCGCCGCCCACCGCTCGGCGGCGTCGACGTGCGGGCCGTGGCCGGAGCCCGTGAACTCCTCGATCTCCGCGCGCCCGCCCGCCGCGCGGTAGGCCTCGAGCACCTCGCGGATCTGGCTGACCATCGGCTGGGGCGGGAAGGCGTCGGCGCCGGGCCAGCCGGGCACGACCCCGCCCGCGCCGAGGGTGCCGAGCTCCAGCGCCGACCCGTCGGCGACCACGACGTCGTCGCTGCCGTGGGTCCAGAGCACCGGCGGCTTCTCGGCGAGCGTGGGCAGCCACGACCAGTCGCAGTACTTCGGCGACAGCGCGTTGAGCAGCCCGCGGGTGCCCGGCGCGCTGCCCGGCCAGTTCTCCGAGCTCTGCGCGTCGCCCGGGTAGCCGTCGTCGGAGATCGTCGTCAGCAGGATCTCGTCGACGAGCACGTCCTCGCGGTCGCGGGGCTCGCGGTGCCCGGCGCGCCAGTAGGTCGCGTTCATGACGTTGCGGGGCGAGAGCGGGCTGTCCTCGCCGCGGTCGCCCTCGCGCAGGCGGCGGACGAACTCGGGGTTCGCGACCCCGGCGCCGGAGCCCGCGAAGTCGGGCCAGCAGGGGCTGCCGTCGCGGAAGGTCCCGCCGAACCCGTAGGGCGCGACGGGGTCGAGGAAGGTCAGCGACGCCACGGGCCGGGCGCGCGCCACGAGGGCGATCGCGGCGCCCGCCGTGGACCAGCCGACGAGGTGCGCGGGGCGGTCGATCCCCAGCGCGTCGAGGAACCCGATCAGGTCGTCGGCCCAGTCGCCGAGCCCGCGCGTCGCGTCGATCGGGGCGGCCTCGGAGCGTCCGAAGCAGCGCATGTCCGGGGCGAGGATGTGCCAGCGCTCGGGCGCGCCGGGCATGAGGTGCTCGAAGAACCGGCCCGTCGAGAGGTTGCCGTGCACGAACACCACGGGCTCGCCGTCGGACGGCCCGGACTCGAGGTAGTGGGTGCGGATGCGGCCCTGGACCTCGGCGGCCCGCACACCCGGCATGAGGTGGTCCATCAGGCGCTCGCCTCCGTCTCGGGCAGCCGCGCCAGCAGCGCGTCGACGTCGGTGCCGCGGGGCAGGGTGCCGAACGCGTGCCCGTGGTCGCCGGCCACCCGCGAGCCGACGTAGGCGTCGGCCACCGCCGAGGGGGCGTTGCGGACCAGCAGCGCCCCGGTGAGCAGCACCGCCATCCGCTCGGCGAGACGCCGCGCACCGCGCTCCTCGGGGGCGGCGAGCTCGGCCTCGACGTCCTTGAACCCGGCGTCGACGCGGTCGTCGACGCCGAGCACCTCGGCGCGATAGGCCTCCAGCGTCGCGGGCTCGCGGGCCAGAAGGCGCAGCAGGTCGAGGGCGTTGACGTTGCCCGAGCCCTCCCAGATCGAGTTCAGCGGCGCCTCGCGGAACAGTCGCGGCATGCCGGACTCCTCGACGTAGCCGTTGCCGCCGAGACATTCGAGCGCCTCGCCGACGACGGCGGTCTGGCGCTTGCAGATCCAGTACTTGCCCAGCGTCACGCCGATCCGCCGGAACGCCGCCTCGTGCTGGTCGCCCGCCGCCCGGTCCTGCGCGCCCGCCAGCCGCATCGCCAGCGCCACCGCACCCTCGGACTCGCAGGCGAGGTCGGCGAGCACCTCGCGCATCAGCGGCTGCTCGATCAGCGTCCGCCCGAACGCCGAGCGGTACCGCGCGTGGTGCGCGGCCCGCGACACCGCCGCCCGCATCCCGGCCGTCGAGCCCAGCGCGGTGTCGAGACGCGTGCACGCGACCATCTCGATGATCGTCCGCACGCCCCGGCCCTCGTCACCGACCCGCCAGGCGACGGTGTCGTCGAACTCCGGCTCGGAGGAGGCGTTCGACCGGTTGCCGAGCTTGTCCTTGAGCCGCTGGATGCGGAAGGTGTTGCGCGTGCCGTCGGGCAGCACGCGCGGCACGAGGAAGCAGGTCAGCCCGGCTCCGCCGCCCTGACCCGTCGCTCCGCTCGCCCCGCCGGCCTGCGCGAGCACCAGGAACAGGTCGCACATCGGGGCGCTGGTGAACCACTTGTGCCCGGTCAGGCGGTAGACGGTGTCCCCGGAGCCGTCGGGCCGGGCGACCGTGGTGTTCGCGCGGACGTCGGAGCCGCCCTGCTTCTCGGTCATGCCCATGCCGGCGAGCAGGCCGCGCTTGGTCGTCGGCACCCGCAGCCCGGGGTCGTGCACCCGGCTGGTCAGGCCCGGGCCGTACTGCGCGAGCAGCTCGGGCGCGGCGCGCAGGGCGGGCAGGACGGCGTAGGTCATGGTGATCGGGCAGCCGTGGCCCGCCTCGACCTGGCTCCACGTCACGTAGCCGGCCGCGCGGGCGACGTGGGCGCCGGGCCGGTCGTCGGCCCACGCGGCGCCGGCGAAGCCGTGCTCGACGGCGACGCGGGTCAGCTCCTGGTAGCCGGGGTCGTAGTCGACCTCGTCGATGCGGTGCCCGACGCGGTCGTGGGTGCGCAGCCGGGGCTCGTTGCGGTGCGCGGCGTCGGCCCACTCCTGCGCGGTCGCGGAGCCGGCCAGGCGGCCGACGGCGTGCAGCTCGTCGCGGTACCACCCGGCCCCCTCGCGCTCGAGCGCCTCGAGCAGCGGCGGGTCGGCGGCCACGTCGTGGCCGACGAGATCGGGGACCTGGTTGGTGACCTCATGCGTCGCGGGCACCCCGTGATCCGACCACGCCGCGCGCCCGTGATCCAGGCCCCGGCGCGGGCCCGCCGCGGGCGAGCGCCACGAGACCCGGCCGGTCGTGGATCCGGTAGACCCCGCGCCCCACCGGCTCGATGATCCCGCGCGCCACCAGCGTCGCGAGCGCCTGGTTGACCGACTGCCGGGCCGCCCCGAGCCGGCTCGCCACCTCGGCCTGGCGCAGGGTGACGACGACGAGGTCGGACCCGTGCTGCCGGCTGGCCAGCAGGAACTTCGCCACGCGGCGCACGACGGGCAGCGAGCCGAGGTCGGTCATCTGCTCGGTGAAGGCCTGCAGCCGCTCGGCGATGTGGCGCGCGATCGCGATCCCGAGCTCGCGGTCGGCGGCGAGCATCGTGGGCAGCAGCGTCGCCGGCACGCGCAGGACGCGGGTGTCGTCGAGCAGCGCGCGCATCGTGGCGAAGTAGGGGATGTCGGCGACGACGTTCTCGAGGCACAGGCTCTCGTGGCGGCGGTCGGCGACGAAGTAGAGCATCGACTCGGGCCCCGTCGGGTCGCCGCGCCACGCCCCGACCCGGCCGCGCAGGAGCACGAAGAACGCGTCGGCGACGCCGCCCGAGCGGTAGAGCTCGGCGTCGCGGGCGAGCGTCACCACGGCGGTGGCGCGGGCGGCCTGAACGAGGAGGTCGGCGGGCAGACGGCGGAACCACTCGATCTCCGCGAGGTCCTCGACCGTCGGCCGCATGGCCGAACCGTAGCGTCCCGAACGACCCCCGTCCTCGTCACGGAACGCACCGCCGCGGCGACCCCTTGTCGCCCGCGGAGCGACGGTGCACCGTGGGCCGGGTCACGGTGATCTCCACGGTGATCTCCACGTGATCTCGAGGAGGAGCTCATGGCCGACGTCCCGTCGATGCGGGAACTGCTGGGCGACGACCCCCCGCAGAACTGGGGCAAGTGGGGCGACGACGACGAGGTCGGCTCCCTGAACTACCTCGACGCGAACCAGGTGCTGCGCGGCGTGGCCAGCGTCAAGAGCGGCCAGGTCTTCACGCTGCAGTGCCCGATGGGCCACCCCCACGGCGACCCGGTCTTCCCCGGTCGCGAGGGCATCAAGCGCGAGATGGTGTGGGACCACGACGTCTTCGAGTCCGGCGAGGGCCCGAGCTTCCCCGGCGGCATCCGCGCGACCGACGACAAGGCCGAGATCTTCCTGCAGGGCTCCTCGCAGTACGACGCGCTGGGCCACGCCTGGTACGACGACACGCTCTGGAACGGGCGCCACGCCGACACCACCACCGGCGGCGGCATGAGCTGGGCGTCGATCCTGCCCATCGCCGAGCGGGGCGTCGCCGGACGCGGCGTGCTCGTCGACATGGCGCGCCACCGCGGCAAGGACTGGCTCGACAAGGGCGAGACGTTCACGCACGAGGACCTGCAGTCCGCCGCGTCGACGCAGGGCGTGACCATCGAGAACCGGGACATCCTGCTCGTGCGCACCGGCTTCCTGAAGTACTTCTACGCGACGCCCGCCGAGGAGTTCTACGAGGGCTTCGTCGAGCCGGGCCTGACCTACTCGCGCGAGCTCGTGCAGTGGTTCCAGGACAAGGAGATCCCGAACCTCGTCACCGACACCATCGCCAACGAGGTCACCGCGCACCCGGAGACCGGGGTGCTGCTGCCGCTGCACGCCTCGCTGCTGCGCAACCTCGGCGTCAGCCTCGCCGAGATCATCTGGCTCGACGACCTGGCCGACGCCTGCGCCGCCGACGGCCGGTGGGACTTCCTCTACACCGCGGCGCCCCTGAAGATCCACGAGGCGACCGGCTCGCCCGTCAACCCCGTGGTGATCCGCTGATGGGGACGTACGACGAACGGCCCTGGCTGCCGCGCTACCGCGACGACTACCCGCACGACGTCGAGCCCGAGTACCCGAGTGCGCTGGCGATGTTCTCGGCGGCGCTGGAGCGCTCGCCGGACACCGAGATCGTCCGCTACTTCGACGGCACGCTCACGCTGCGCGAGCTCGACCGCCTCTCCGACCGGTTCGCCGTCGCGCTCGCCGACCGCGGCTTCGAGAAGGGGCACCGGCTCGCGACGTACCTGCAGAACATCCCGCAGGTGCTCATCGCCGTCATCGGCACGTGGAAGGCCGGCGGCATCGTCGTCTCGATCAACCCGATGAGCCGGACCCGCGAGCTGACCACGTTGCTCGCGGACTGCGAGGCGACCGCGCTGCTCGCCGAGGAGGACCTGTTCGGCCAGGTCGCGGCGGAGGTCGTCCCGACGATCCCGTCGCTGCGCATCGCCTGGACGACCTCGCCGCTGGAGTACCAGACCCGCCACGACGAGCGGCTCTTCACGGGCATGGAGCGCACGCGGCACGAGGGCACCGAGGACCTCACCGAGGTGCTCGCGGCGATCGGGGATCGCAAGCCCGAGCCGGTCGACCTGGGCCTCGACGACGTCGCGTTCCTCGGCTACACCTCGGGCACCACCGGCCCGCCCAAGGGCGCGATGAACACCCACCGCAACGTCGTGTTCAACGCGCGCACCTATCGCGACTGGATCCAGCTCGGCCCCGAGGACTCGGTGCTCGGCGTCGCGCCCCTGTTCCACATCACCGGCGTCATCGGGCACATGGCGATCGCCCTGCTGATCCCGATCCCGCTGGTGCTCGCCTACCGCTTCGAGCCGGGCGTGGTGCTCGACGCGATCCGCGAGCACCGCCCGACGTTCTCGATCGGCTCGATCACCGTGTTCATCGCGCTGATGAACGCCGAGGGCGCCAAGCGCGAGGACCTCGCGTCGATGACCCGGCTGTACTCCGGCGGCGCGCCGATCCCGCCGTCGACGATCACGGCGTTCTCCGACCAGTTCGGGCTCTACATCCACAACTTCTACGGGCTCACCGAGACCAGCTCGCCCTCGCACGGCGTGCCGCGCGAGGCCGACGCCCCGGTGGACTCGGCGTCGGGCGCCCTGTCGGTCGGCGTGCCGGTGTTCTCGACGGTGGTGCGGATCGTCCGCGACGACGGCACCGATGCCGACGTCGGCGAGGTCGGCGAGATCGTCACGCGCGGGCCGCAGGTGGTGCCCGGGTACTGGAACAAGCCCGAGGAGACGCAGAACGCGCTGCGCGCCCCCGACGGGTCGGTGGAGCTCAGGACCGGCGACGTGGGCTACATGGACGCCGAGGGCTGGTTCTACGTCGTCGACCGCAAGAAGGACCAGATCAACGCCGGCGGCTACAAGGTCTGGCCGCGCGAGGTCGAGGACGTGCTCTACGAGCACCCCGCGGTCCGTGAGGCGGCGGTCGTCGGCGTGCCCGACGAGTATCGCGGCGAGACGGTCAAGGCGTTCGTCTCGGTGCGCCCGGGCCACAGCGTCGAGCCCGACGAGCTCATCGCGTTCTGCAAGGAGCGGATGTCGGCGTACAAGTACCCGCGCCAGGTGGAGCTGATGGACGAGATCCCGAAGACCGTGACGGGGAAGCTGCTGCGTCGCGCCCTGCGGTCGTGACGCCCTCGTGGGTGCTCGTCCGCGCCGGGCGAGCGCTCACGGTGCCGCGAACCACTACGATCGCCGGGCCATGACCCCACCGTCGTGGCCCGCGGTGCCGATGCTCTTCGTCGAGGTCGAGGGCGTGCTGCGCAAGACGCCCGAGGACCTCGGCCGCCCCTACCGCGGCCCGTTCGACATCGAGGTCTTCCCGGACGCCGTCGAGCGGCTGCGGCTGTGGAAGGGCGCCGGCGGGCGGGTCATCGGGTTCAGCCAGCAGGGCGGGGTCGCGCTGGGGGAGACCGACGAGCAGACCGCGGTGCGCACGCTGTGGACCGTGCGCGAGCGCGTCGCGAACCTCCTCGACCACGTCGTGCACTGCCCGCACCACCCCGACGCGCCGATGCCCGACCACGCCCGCTGCTGGTGCCGGCTCCCGCGCCCGGGGCTGCTCATCGCCGGGCAGCACGAGGTCTCGCTGCGCCAGCAGGAGCGCTACCCGCTGTGGATGTCGCTGCTGGTGGCCCGCTCGCCCGAGGCGCTGCAGGCCGCGGCCGACCTGGACCTCGACCACCTCGAGGGCGACCGCTGGCGCCGCGACGGGGGAGTGGACGCGGGGGAGTGAGCCCGGCGCTCGCGGGTCCGCGAGGGGCACGTTCGGCATGATCGAGAGGCCTCGCGGCCTGTGGAACGTGCCCCTCGCCGGGGTGCTCGCGACGACGGCGCCGGCGCCCCGGCTCACGTCGTGAAGCGCTGCTCCAGCTCGCGGATCTCGTCCAGACCCTCGCGCGCGGCGAAGGCGTCGAGGCCGCCGATCTCGTCGAGCACCGCGGCCGGGGTGCCGTCGGCGCGCAGACGCGCGAGCACCGAGCGCATGGCGGTGTCGGCGGCGAGCAGCGTCGACACCGGGAACAGGACGAGCGAGAAGCCGAGCTCGGCGAGGCGGTCGTAGGTCAGCGACGGGGTGCGGCCGCCCTCGGCCCAGTTGAACAGCAGGCGGTGGCCGGCGAGCTCCTTCGCGACCGTCTCGATCGCCTCCTCGGAGGTCGGCGCCTCGACGAAGAGGACGTCGGCACCGGCGTCGTGGAAGCGGCGCGCCCGGTCGATCGCGGCGTCGAGACCCTCGACGGCGGCGACGTCGGTGCGCGCGATGACGACCATGTCGGGGTCGGACCGGGCCTCGACCGCCGCCCGGATCTTCGCCTCCATGTCCTCGCACGGGACGACGACCTTGCCCGCGAGGTGCCCGCAGCGCTTGGGCATCACCTGGTCCTCGATGTGGAGCCCGGCGACGCCCGCCTGCTCGTACTCGCGCACGGTGCGGATGACGTTGATCGGGTTGCCGTAGCCGGTGTCGGCGTCGGCGATGAGCGGGACGTCGATCGTCGCGGCCATCCGGCGCGCGTTGTCGACCATCTCGGCCTGGCCGAGCAGGCCGACGTCCGGGCGCCCGAGCAGCGAGGCCGTGGTGCCGAAGCCGGTCATGTAGGCGACGTCGAACCCCGCCTGCTCCACGAGGCGCGCCGAGTGGGCGTCGAAGGCGCCGGGGGCGAGGACGGGCCGCCCGGAGTCGAGCAGCTCGCGCAGGCGGGCGCGGCGGTTGCCGGGGCGGCTGAGCAGATCTCCCACGACGCGGGCTCCTTGTGCACAACGGGGGACGGCCGTGGCCGATCGTGCCTTGTCGCGCGCGGCGACGCACCCTAAGTTGCACACAATCACGGGACGGGAGGGCGATGACCAGCACCACCGCACGCGCCTCCGAGCGCGCGCTCGCCGACCTGCGCACCGCCATCCTCGAGGGTGACCTCGCGGCGGGGGCTCACGTCGGCGAGGTCGAGACCGCCGAGCGGCTGGGGCTCTCCCGCACCCCGGTCCGCGAGGCGCTCACTCGGCTGGCCGCCGAGGGACTGGTCGAGCTCGAGGCCCACCGCGGCGCGCGGGTCACCCGGTTCTCCCGGGCCGACCTCGACGGCATCTTCGACGTCCGCCTCGCCCTCGAGCCCCGTGCCACCGCCCGCGCCGCCGCCCACGCCACGGCCGCCGACCTCGACGCCCTCGAGGCGCTCGCCCGCCGCATGCAGGAGCTCGGCGCCCCGGGGGCCGACCAGGACCTCGACGCGCTCGTCGACCTCAACCGCGACTTCCACGCGCGCCTGCTCGACCTCGCCCACGCGCCGGCGCTGGCCGCGGCGCTCGGGAACGTCGTGCACACGCCCGTCGTCACCCGGACCTTCCGCGCCTACGACGCCGACTCGCTCGCCCGCAGCCTCGCCCACCACCTCGAGATCGTCGCCGCGCTGCGGGCCGGCGACGGGGACTGGGCGGGCGCGGTGATGCGCTGCCACCTGGGCAACGCCCGCGCGGTGATGGTGGGTGCGCGGTGAGCAACCCGCACGGCGCCCCGTTCGCCGGCCGCGTGGGCTGGGGGAGCCGGCCCGCCGTGGTCGTCGTCGACCTCGTGCGCGCCTACACCGAGCCCGGCGGCCCCTTCTTCCTCGACGCGCCGGCCGTCGTCGAGGCCTGCGCCGACCTCGTGGCCACCGCCCGCGGCGCGCGGCTCCCCGTGCTCTGGACGGTCGTGCGGTTCGCCCCGGACATGGCCGACGCCGGCTTCTTCGCCGCCAAGGTGCCCTCGCTCGCCTGCTTCGCCGAGGGCGCGCCGGGCGGGTGGGGCGAGCTCGCGCTGGCGCCGGCCGACGGCGAGGCGCTCGTCGTCAAGCAGCACGCGTCGTCGTTCGCGGGCACCTCGCTGGCGGGGACGCTGCGCGCCCGCGGCGTCGACACCGTCGTCGTCGCCGGGGTGTCGACCTCGGGCTGCGTGCGCGCCACCGCCACCGACGCGCTCGCGCACGGCTTCCGGCCCATCGTCGTCGCCGACGCGTGCGCCGACCGGAACACCGCGCTGCACGACCAGAACCTCGCCGACCTCGACGCCAAGTACGCCGACGTCGTGGACCTCGCCGAGGCGACCCGGTGTCTTGCGTCTCCCTGACGATCGCGGAGA
Organism: Actinomycetospora sp. ABD4_176; assembly: GCF_056311855.1. Taxonomy (NCBI): domain Bacteria; kingdom Bacillati; phylum Actinomycetota; class Actinomycetes; order Pseudonocardiales; family Pseudonocardiaceae; genus Actinomycetospora; species Actinomycetospora sp. ABD4_176. The sequence continues at coordinate 303,297 of NZ_CM149974.1, forward strand.
TACGTGGCAGGGCGCCCGGAAGGACCGTTTCGTCGGCTCGACCTGCGTGAACGGCGGGTGTACACCGGGTGCTGACGACCCGGCCACACCCCTCGCGGCCGGGCCGCCTCCGTCGCCGGGACCGAGCGAGGAGCGCGATCGCCATGAGTGAACGTCCGCTGTCCGACCGCCGCCGCCACGAGCACGCCGAGCTCGACTGGGAGGTCCGCGCGTGGGCCGACCCGCCGGGCCGTCAGCCCGACGAGGAGGGCTGGCACAGCCTCGGGTGGAGCGAGAACCACGACGACGCGGTCGTGCTGGCCCGCGCGCTGACCGAGTCGCGGCAGTACGAGTACGCCGAGGTGTGGGGGCCGTGCGGGGAGGCGACGTCGGGCCGGGCGCGCATGTGCGAGCGGTTCCCCGAGCCGGACGCCGAGGAGCGCCGGGCGATGTGGCTGCGGGCCGCCGCCGAGCACTACACCGACGGCATCGACCTGCCGCACCGCACCTTCGCCGACACGGTCTGAGCCGGCGTCGGTCGACGCCCGGACGACCCCTCTCCGCGGCGGGGACGGCGTCGTCGACGCGCCCCGTGCGACGAGCTGTCCGCCCCCTCGGGGGTCACTCCGGCCGGCGGTGCCAGCGGGGGTCGTGGAGCAGGTCGACGAAGTTCGGGTTGTTGAGCGCGCCCGTGCGCGCCCGGCGCACCAGGTCGATCGCCTCGTCGGGGTCGTGACCGCCGCGGATCAACGCGGCCGCCGAGAGCAGCCCCGAGCGGTTGATCCCCGCCGCGCAGTGGATGAGCACGCGCTTGCCCCCGTTGCGCATGTCGTCGACGAGGTCGGCGAGCCCGCGCAGCGTCGCGAAGTCCGGCGCCGGGCCGTCCTCGATGATCCAGTGCACGTAGAACTCGACGTCCTCGAGCGGCGGCGCGCTGCCGTGCAGGTCGAACACCGCGTCCCAGTGCTCGCCCGGCTCGGGGCTCCCGGACTGCCACAGCCCCGGCACGATCTCGTGGGGCGGCCAGGGCGGCGGCTCCTCGGTGAGGTCGTCGCGCAGGTGTGCCGCGACGTACTCGTCGTCCTGCAGTTCAGCCACCGGTGGCCTCCGCCTGTCGTGCGTCCTGTCCGTCCCATCCTGGCCATCGCGACCGCGTCGTGCACGGCTCACGGGGCGACCGCCGCCGCGAAGGCCCGTGCCGTCGCGGTCGGGGCCACCTGCCCCGACCAGGCCAGCACGATCGGCAGCGGGGCGGGCTCCTCCGCGATCGACACGGCGACCACCGCGTCGCGTCGTCCGGCACCCGGGTCGGCCTGGGCGAGCACCGTGAAACCCAGCCCCTGCGCCACGAGCGCCCGGGCGGTCTCGGCGTTCGCCGTGCGGTAGCGGACGCGGGGTGTCAGCCCGGCGGCGAGGCAGACGCCGAGGGCGTGCTCCGAGCTGGGCGGCAGGTCCAGCAGGACCATCGGCTCGCCGGCGAGGTCCGCGAGCGCGACCGGCCGCGTCCCCTGCAGCAGCGCGTGGCCGCGGGGCAGGACGAGGTGCGGCGTGTTCGCCGAGACCCCGGTGAGCTCGAGGGCCGGGTCGAGGCGGTGGTCGTAGACGACGGCGACGTCGAGCTCGCCGGAGAGCAGGCCCCGCTGGAGCAGGTCCTGCGAGCCCTCGACGAACTCGACGCGTGCCCGCGGGTGCCGCGCGGTGAAGCGCCCGATCGCCGCGGGGAGCAGGCCGGGGGCGAGGGTGGTGTAGCAGCCGACCCGCACGGTGCCGGCGACCTCGCCCGGGTCGCCGGCCGCGGCGTCGGCGAGCTCCCCGGCCTCGCGCAGCAGCCGCCGGGCCCGGCGCAGCGTCTCCTGACCCGCGGGCGTGAGGCGGATGCCGTGCGCGCGGCGGCGCACGGTGAGCTGGGCGTCGAGGGCGCGTTCGAGCTGGTCGAGGGCGAGTGAGAGCGCCGACGCCGAGACGTGCAGCGTCGCCGACGCCCCGGCCAGCGTCCCCGCCTCGGCGACCGCGACGAAGTAGGCGAGCTGCCGCAGCGAATACTCAGGATTGCTCACGTATCAGCCCACATACCTGAACTTTACAACGGTTGTGGCGCGGCGCACGGTGGATCGCATGACCACCACGCTGGACGGGTCGACGGGCGCCGGCGGGACGGCGCCGGCGGCGCGGACCTACGACGTCGGCGCGAGCGACGAGGTCGCCGAGCGCGGGCGGCTCGTCGTCACCCTCGGGCACGGCGCCGACGCCGTCACCGTCGGCGTCTTCCGCTTCCGCGACCGCCTCTACGCCTACGAGAACACCTGCGCCCACCAGGGCGGCCCGGCCTGCCAGGGCCGCATCGTCTCGCGGGTGCGCGAGCGCCTCGACGACGGGCAGCGCAGCCTCGGCCTCGTCTTCGACGACTCCGTCATGCACGTCGTCTGCCCCTGGCACGGCTTCGAGTACGACGTGACGACCGGCCGCCACCCCGGGCGGCCGGACTACGCGCTGCGCCCGGTGACGGTCGCCGAGGAGGGCGGGCGGATCCGTGTCACGGTCTGAGCGCATCGCCTCCTTGGTGGAGGAGCTGACCACCGAGGTCGACGCCGGCCTCGGCGACGGGGCCATCGCGGCCCTGGACCCCGACGTCGCCCGCCGCCTGTTCGCCGTCGCCGGCCGCCTCTACGCCGTCGCCGCCGAGGAGGACGCGCACCCGCCGACGGGCACCGACATCACGCCCACGGAGGCGGTCGTGCTCGCGACCGCGGCGCTCAAGGCGCACGACCTCAACCCGTTCGACCTCGCCCTCTGGTTCTCGAGGAGCAGCTCATGACCATCGACGACGGTGTGCGTCGCCTGCCGACGCAGGAGATCACCACCCACACCGACAGCCGCGAGATCCTCGCCAACGCCGCCCGCGACACCGAGCGCTACGGGCTCGACGACTACTTCATCGTCGACGTCGACTCCCACCACGTGGAGCTCGACTCGTGGCCGGAGATCCTCGAGTACCTGGACTCGCCGGTGCTCAAGGACACCGCGCACCAGATGATGCGCAACTGGCCGCAGGCCTCCCACCTCGCTCTGCACAACCACCCGCCCGGGCTGACGATGCAGGACGTCTCCGGGCGCATCCCGCACCAGGCGTCGCTCGCCGAGGAGACACCGGGCGCGGCGTCCGGCGCGGAGCGGGACGTGACGCTCGTGCGCCGGGCCATGGACGCGATGAGCATCGACCTGCAGGTCGTCTTCCCGCAGCCGATGCTCGAGACCGGCCTGCACCCGCAGCCGCAGGTCGCGAGCGCGCTCCTCCAGGCCTACAACCGCTGGTTCACCAGCCAGATCCTGCCGCGCGAGCCGCGGGTCAAGACGATGCTCGGCCTGCCGTTCGAAGACCCCGACGCGTGCCTGGCGACCGTCGAGGAGTTCGCCGACCACCCCGGCGTCATCGGCTTCCTCGTCACCAGCCAGCGCCACGCGGGCGTGCACCGCAACGCGTACATGCCGCTCTACCGGATGCTCGAGGAGCGGGGCCTGCCGATCGGCTTCCACGCCGGCCCGAACCAGGGCGACTCGATGACGTCGACGATGAACCGCTTCCTGTCGGCGCACGCCATGAGCTTCGTGACCTGCAACATGACCCACATGACCAACTGGGTCATCAACGGGATCCCCGAGCGCTTCCCGAACCTGCGCACGATCTGGATCGAGAGCGGGCTGGCGTGGGTGCCGTTCATGATGCAGCGGCTCGACCACGAGTACTACATGCGCCAGTCCGACGCCCCGCTGCTGACGAAGCCGCCGTCGCACTACATGCGCGAGATGTACTACACCTCGCAGCCCATGGAGTGGACCGACGACGCGCTGCTCGAGGCGACGCTGCGGGCCATCGACGCCCCGAACACGCTGATGTACTCGTCGGACTGGCCGCATTGGGATTTCGACGTCCCCGGGCGCATCGCGTCGCTGCCGTTCCTCGACGACCACGCCAAGCGGAACATCCTCGGCGAGACCGCGCGCAAGGTGTTCGGGCTGTGACCTGACCTCCGCCCGTCGCGTCCGGGACCGCGCCCGGCGCCCCGACCGGGTCGCGGGGTGGCTCGATCCAGGATGGTGAGGCTAGCCTTCCTCGCGTTCGGGTGAAGGAGGGGCCGTGGCGAGGATGGCGGTGCTGCCGCTGCTCGAGGTGGTGGCGACCGAACGCCTCACCCCGCGCATGCAGCGGGTGACGCTGGGTGGTCCCGCCCTGCGCGCCCTCGAGCCCGTGCCGCCCGCCGCGCACGTCCGCCTGCTCTTCGCCGAGCCCGGGGCGCCGGTCGCGCTCCCGAGCCCCGGCCCGTCGGGGCTGACGTGGCCCGCGGACTGCTCGCGGCCCTACGCGCGCAGCATGACCGTGCGCGCGCTCGACCGCGCCCGCGGCACGATGACGATCGACATCGCCCTGCACGGCGACTCCGCCGCCGGGCGGTGGGCCACCGCGGCGCACCCCGGCGACCCCGCCGGCGTCGTCGGCCCGGGCGGCGGCTGGACCGCGCCCGCCGACGCCCGTGCGGTCCTGCTCGCCGGCGACGACACGGCGCTGCCCGCCATCGCCGCCCTGCACGAGGCGCTGCCCGCGGACCTGCCCGTCGCGACGGTCGTCGAGGTCGCCGACCCCGAGGACGAGCAGCCGCTCGCCCGCCCCGTCACGTGGGTGCACCGGGCGCTGGGCGGCTCGCTCGTCGACGCCGTGCGCGCCCGCGCGGTCACCGCCGGGACCGCGGTGTGGGTCGCGGGGGAGGGGCACGCGGTCAAGGCGATCCGCGAGCACCTGCGCCTCGACCGCGGGCTCGCGCGCAGCCACTGCCACGCCATCCGCTACTGGACGCTCGGGCGCTCGCACGAGGACTCCGACGCCACGTTCGGCGCCGCGCGCGCCGAGGCCGCGCGCCGGGGCATCGACCTCGTCACCACCCAGGACGTGCACGAGATGAGCTACGAGCTCATGACGGGCGGTTTCCGGCTCCCGTCGGGCTGACCGCCCGGTCTGCACATGATCGTCGCTCGTCTGGGGCAGACTCCCCGCACCGAACGGGAGACGACGTCGTGACGGCGAGGAGCGCGGGTGGCCGACGAGGGTGAGCTGGTCGCCGAGCGCTACCGCGTCCTCGCGCGCGTCGGGCAGGGCGCGATGGGCGTCGTCTGGCGCGCCGAGGACGACCGGCTGCAGCGGGAGGTCGCGCTCAAGCAGGTCTCCCTGCCCGCCGGCGCCGACGACCAGTCCCGCGACCGCGCCCACCGGCGGGTCTTCCGCGAGGGCCGGATGATCGCCCGGCTGCACCACCCGCACGCGATCGCGGTCTACGACGTCGTCGAGCACGACGACCGCCCGTGGCTGGTCATGGAGTACCTGGCGTCGCGCAGCCTCGCCGAGGTCCTCGTCGGCGACGGCCCGCTCGACCCGCAGCGGGTCGCGCGGCTGGGGCGCCAGGTGGCCGACGCCCTCGCGGCCGCGCACCAGGCCGGGATCGTCCACCGCGACGTCAAGCCCGGCAACGTGCTGCTCGCCGACGACGGGCTGGCCAAGGTCACCGACTTCGGGATCGCCCGCGCCGTCGACGACGTCACCCTCACCTCGACCGGGATGATGGCCGGCACCCCGGCCTACCTCGCGCCGGAGGTGGCCCGCGGCGGGGCGGCCGACTTCCGGTCCGACGTGTACTCGCTCGGCTCGACGCTCTACGCCGCGCTCGAGGGCGCGCCGCCCTTCGGCACCGGCGACAACCCGCTGGCGGTGCTGCACCGCGTGGCGTCCGGGGAGTACGCCCGGCCCACGCCGCGCGGGCCGATCACCCCGCTCGTCGAGGCGCTGCTGCGGCCCGGGCCGGCGGAGCGCCCGGACATGCGGCAGGTGCGCGACGACCTCGCCCGTCTCGTGTCGACGGAGGCCGGCACCGAGGAGGGGCCGGTGACGCCGGTGCTGGCGCGGCCGGTGCCGGCGGCGAAGCCCGGGCCGTCCCCGGCGCCCGCCCGGGCTCCCGCGCCGGACCACGCAGCGGAGCACGCACCGGACCGCGGGCCGGACCACGCGCCGGAGCACGCGCCGGAGCACGGGCCGGACCACGCGCCGGATCGCGGGCCGGACCATGCGCCGGACCATGCGCCGGCGCCCGTGCGGATGTCCGTGACGTCGGCGCCGGCGGCGTCCGTGTCGTCGACCGCGTCACCACCCGCAGCGCCACCCGCGGCGTCACGCGCGGCGCCGCCCCCCGCGGTGTCGTCACCCCCGCCGGCTCCCGCGTCGGGGGCTCCACCGGCTCCCGGGGGGCACGGGGCGTCGGAGGGCGCCGTCGCCGTGCCGCCCGACACGCGCCCGGCCACGACGGCGCCGGTCGGGACGCCCGGCGACGGTCCGGCTGGTCCGGGAGGGCCGGACGAGCCGCCGACGACCGAGGAGCCGGCCCGTGGCCGTCGGTGGCCGTGGCTCGTGGCCGCGGCGGCGGTCGTCGCGGTCGTCGCCGTGATCGCGCTGGCGGCGCTGCTGAGCACGACCGCTGACCGGCCGGGCGCGTCGGTGCCGGGCGGCACGGCCGCGCCGGAGAGCTCGGCGCCCGAGGGCGAGGGCACGGGCGGCGCCACCGGCAGCGCGGCGGGCGACGGCGGTGGGGGCAGCGGCAGCGCCGGCGGCGGCTCGACGGTGGCGCCGTCCGGGAGCCCCGAGGAGCAGGCCCGCCAGCAGGCGATCATCGACTACTACGGCCTGATCCCCGACCAGCTGGACGAGGGCTGGCGGCGCCTGACGCCCTCGTTCCAGCAGCAGACCGCGGGCGGGTTCGAGAGCTACCGGGCGTTCTGGGGCCAGATGCAGCAGGTCACCGTGCGGGGGGTGTCGTCCGCGGGCGGCGACGAGGTCGACGCCACGGTGACCTATCGCTACGCCGACGGCCGCGAGGTCGACGAGCGCACGGTGTTCCGGCTGGTCTTCGCCGACGGCGTCTGGAAGATCGACGGGCAGCGGCAGGCGAGCTGATCCGTCACGGCCCGAGGAAGACGCGCTGCGGGTGCGGATGGCGCAGGAACTCGTGGTGGGAGATGTCCCAGCCGTAGGCGCCCGCGGCGTCGAACACGACGACGTCACCGGCCTGGAGCCGGTCGACGGGCGCGCGGGCGAGGGTGTCCTTCGGGGTGCAGAGCTCGCCGCAGATCGTCACCTCCTCGCCGGTGACCTCGGGGCGCGGGCGCCCCGCGGGCCACGCGTCGACGGGCACGACGTGGAACGGGTGGCTGTGCTGCCAGGACGCGGGCAGGCGGAAGTGGTGCGTGCCGCCGCGCAGCAGGGCGTGGGCGTGACCGTGGGTGTGCTTGAGGTCGAGCACCTCGGCGGCGTAGACGCCGCAGCGGGCGACGAGGAAGCGCCCGCACTCGAAGTCGATCTCACGCCAGTGGGCGGGGAACGTCGTCAGGAGCTCGTCGAGGCCGCGGCAGAAGGCCGGCCAGTCGAACGGGGTGTCGAGTGCCGCGTAGTCGACGCCGATGCCGCCGCCGACGTTCACGACCTCGGCGCGGACCCCGAACCGCTCCTCCCAGGCGAGCACGACGTCGCGGTAGTGCCCGAGCATCGCGAGGTGGGTGGCGGGGTCGAGGTTGTTGGACAGCGAGTGCAGGTGGAACCCGGCGAGGCGGATCCCGGGCAGGCTCGTCGCTGCCTCGACGGCGGCGGGGAGGTCGGTCTCGTCGATCCCGAACTGGGTCGGGCGCCCGGCCATGGCGATCCGGGCCGCCGGGAAGGGGCCGGCGAGGTTGACGCGCAGGAGGACGTCGGCGGTGGTGCCGTGGGCGGTCGCGGCGTCGCTGAGCCGGTGCAGGCCGAGCAGGCTCTCGACGTGGACGCGGGTGACACCGGCGGCGACCGCGGCGGCGAGCTCGTCGTCGGTCGGCGCCGGGCCGCCCAGGAGCACCGCGGCGTCCGGTGCGGCGTCGCCGACGACGCGCAGCTCGCCGCCCGACGCGACCTCGAACCCGGCGACGATCCCGTCGAGAGCGGCGACGACCCGCTCGTCGGCGTTCGCCTTGACCGCGTAGAACATCCGGCACCGCGGCGGCAGGGCGTCGACGACCGCCCGGACGTGCTCCTGCAGGGCGCGCAGATCGTAGGAGTAGAGGCACACCGGGCCCGGGCCGGCGACGGCGGCGGCGATCACGTCCTCGTGTGAGCGAAGTTCCCGGCTGTAGCCGGGAATTTCGCTCACCTGGGAACGGAAGGCGCGCACCGCCAGGGACCGCTCCTCGCCGTGGACGAGGTCGCGCACGCCGCGGGCGCGCCAGCGGTGGACGTCGGCGGGCACGCGGGGGATGGCGCAGAACCGCACGCCGTGGCGCGCGCAGGCGGCGTGGACCTGCTCGACGGCCCGGCGCACGCGCGGGTGCCGCGTGCGCCACGGCACCCCGAGCGACTGGGACAGGTCGGCGGCGCCCTCGAGCACCATGTCCAGCCCCGGGGTCGCGACGATCTCGTCGATGACGTCGAGCGCCTCGGCGTCCTCGATCATCGCGACCACCGTGACCTGCGCGTTCGCCGTCGCCACGTGGGTCGCGAGGTCCACCCGGCCGTAGCCGACCATCCGCCCCGAGTTCAGCGACCGCATCCCTGCCGGCGCGTACCGGGCCGCGCGCACGACCTCCTCGACGTCGGCGCGGGTCCTCACGTGCGGGATCACCACGCCCGTCGCCCCGGCGTCGAGCACGCGCAGGACGAACCCCGGGTCGTGCTCGGGCACCCGCACCCACGGCGCGATCCCGGCCACCTCGGCGGCGCGGATCATCTCCTGCAGGGTGTCGGGGGAGACGAGCGCGTGCTCGGCGTCGAGGATCGCCACGTCGTACCCGGCGGCGCCGACCATCTCGACCAGCGCGGGCGACGGCGTCGCCACGAAGAGCCCGTCCACGTGGAGCCAGTGTGCGCTACGCGCACGTGAGCACTTTCCGGGCCTATAGGCCCGGAAAGTGCTCACGAGCTACGGCGCGAACCACCCCGAGGGGGCCAGGGCGCCGCCCTCGACGAGGTGCGGGACGTAGTGGTCGTGGTAGATCCGGGCGATCAGCTCGCGGCGGCTGCGCACGCCGACCTTCGTGAAGACCTTCTTGAGGTGGTCCTGCACCGTGTACGCCGAGAGGTGCAGCCGCGCCGCGACGTCGGCGGTGTCGACGCCCGCGAGCACGAGGCCGACGACGTCGCGCTCGCGCCCGGTCAGGCCGTAGGACGCGACGATCAGCGGGATCACCTCGGGCGGCCGGGCGTCCTCGAGGGTGACGACGACGTCGGTGCCGCGCCCGCCCCGCCCCACCAGCGGCGACGCGTGCGCGACCAGCCAGCGCCCCGACCGCGAGCGCAGCCGGGCCCGGGGGACCGCGGCGGTGGGGTCCGACGCCCGCCGCCGCGCGGCCCCGACGATCGCGCACACCACCTGCGGTAGCGGCGACTCGCCCAGCGGCCCGCCGCCCAGGTCGGCGACGCGGGCCTCGGCGCCGACGTTGGCCGACACCACCTCGTCGTCCGCGTCGACCACGAGCACCGCCGGCGCCCCACCGTGGTCCGCGGCCGCGAGGTCGACGGCGCCGACGACGAGCCCGGTGCGCAGCCCGCGGGCGAACCCCGGCGCCACCGAGCTCACGAACTCCTGCTCGGCGAGCGTGAACGTGCGCCCGCCCTGGTGGAACAGCGCGATGCCGCCCCACGTCGCGCCGTCGGCGGCGAGGCCCGCCCGCAGCTCGTCGGAGAAGTCCCAGATCGGCGAGAACATCTCGGCGAACCGCCGCGAGCGCACCGGGTCGCCCCCGGTCTCGGCGCCCAGCGCGGCGACCGCCCCGGGCCGGCGCGACACCGTGCGGAAGTCGTAGACGTCGTCGACCTCGTACTCGTAGTAGGACCACTGCAGGTCGTGCTCGTCGTCGACGTCGCCCCACTTGACGGTGGCGGTGACCAGCTCGGTCGCGGGGTCGAGCGTCGCCAGGCACGCCGCGGAGAACGGCAGCGCCCGGCGCAGGGTCTCGATCGCGGCGGCGCCGAAGGTGGGCCAGTCCAGGCCCGCCGCGGCGAGCCCGTCGATCTGGGCGCGCACCCGCTCGGCGCTCATCACGGTCACGTCACCCACTGTAGTGCGCGCTGCGACGGATGAGGTATCCCAGATATCTGGGGTGGCCGGACCCCAGGTCCCTGGGATGGGCGGGCCGTGATCGGCGGTCCAGGCTCTGCCCCATGCCACTCCCGCAGCTCACCGCCCCGCAGCGGATCAACCCGACCACCTGGAACGCGTCCCTGCGCTACGACCAGGCCCAGCTCCGCCCGGCACCCGCGCAGCTACTCACCGTGGCCGGTCAGGGGTCGATCGACGCCGACGGGCAGGTCCTGCACACCGGCGACGTGTACGCGCAGATGGCGCTCGCCATGGCGTACGTGGAGGACCTCCTGGCCCGCGGCGGCATGGACCTGCGCGACGTCACCCGCCTCGTCGTCTACGTGACCGACGTCGACACCGCCCTCGCCGCCTACGGCGCGATCACCGAGCGGCTCGACGCCCTCGGCGCCACCCCGCCGACGACCCTCCTCGGGGTCGCGCGCCTCGCCCTGCCCGGCATGGCCGTCGAGATCGACGCCACCGCCGCCCGCTGAACCGCTGACCCTCCCCGCACCCACCGGAAGGACCCGACCATGACCGCCCCCGCGCTCCCCGCCGCCCTCGAGCCCGGCGACCCGGCCTTCGCCGCGGCCGTCGCCCCGTTCGTCACCACGACCACGCCACGGCCCGACCTGGTCGTCGAGGCCCGGAGCCCCGCCGACGTCGTCGCCGCGGTGCGCTGGGCCGGCGCCGAGGGCCGGCCCGTCACGGTGCAGGCCACCGGCCACCAGCTGCTCTCCGACCTCGCCGGCTCGGTGCTGGTCTCGACGCGGCACCTCGACGACGTGCGCGTCGACCCGGCCACCCGCACCGCGGTCGTCGGCGGCGGCACACCGTGGAAGCAGGTCATCGCCGCGGCCGCCGAGCACGGTCTGGCGCCGGTGTGCGGGTCGTCGTCGCAGGTCGGGGTCGTCGGCTTCTGCCTCGGCGGCGGGCACGGCCCGCTGTCCCGGGCGTTCGGCACCGGCGCCGACCAGGTCCGCCGGCTCCGGATCGTCACCGCCGACGGCGTCGAGCGCGACGTCGACGCCGCGCGCGAGCCCGACCTGTTCGACGCCCTGCGCGGCGGCAAGACCGGGTTCGGCGTCGTCACCGAGATGGAGATCGCGCTGCACCCCGTCGCGCGCCTGTACGGCGGCGGCATCTTCTTCCCCGGCGAGGCGTCGCCGGCGCTGCTGCACGCCTGGCGGGAGTGGGTGGCGACGCTGCCCGACGCCGCATCGAGCTCGATCGCCCTGCTGCGCCTGCCCCCGGACCCGACGCTGCCGCCGCCGCTGCAGGGTGCCTTCGTGACCCACCTGCGCTTCACGCACCTCGGCGACGCCGCGGAGGGTGCCGCGCTGCTCGCGCCCATGCGGGCGGTGGCGACGCCGATCGCGGACATGGTCGACGAGATGCCGTTCGCGGCGATCGACGCGATCCACGCCGACCCCACCGACCCGATGCCGATCTGGGACGACTCGGCGGCGCTGGGCAGCCTGCCCGCCGAGGCCGTCGACGCGCTGCTGGCCGTCGCCGGGCCGGGGGTGGAGACGCCCCTGATCATGGCCGAGCTGCGCCACCTCGGCGGGGCGATCGCGCGGCGCCCCGAGCGCGGCCACGACGCGGTCGCGGGCCGGGACGCCGCGTTCCACCTCTACGCGCTGGCGCCGATGTTCCCGCCGGTGGCGGCGGTCGCGCCGGCCGCGGCGCGCGGGGTCGTCGACGCGGTGCGGCCGTGGACGGTCGGCGGGCTGCCGAACTTCCAGGGCCCGGCGGCGGGCGGGCGGCTCGGGGCGCTCTGGGACGCCGAGACGCTCGCGTTCCTCACCGCCGTGCGCGAGCAGTACGACCCCTCCGGCCTCTTCCGGACGGTGGGCCTGCGCTGACCGGGCTACGTGAGCACTTTCCGGGGCTATAGCCCCGGAAAGTGCTCACGTAGGGGGTTCGGGAGGTCGTGCACCCGGAGCTCGGTGTCGGGCCAGAGGCGGCGGGTGGTGAGCTTCTCGATCTCGAGCGTCGGGGCGAAGACGTCGAAGGTCGCCAGCCGGGCGGCAAACTCCGGCACCCGGCCGGCGTGGTCGCGGATCGCCCGCGCGACGACCGCCCAGAACTCCTCCTCGCCGAACCCGTAGTCGCTCGCCAGCACCCACGCCACCTCGGCCAGGTTCACGAAGCACAGGCAGTCGAGCAGGAACCCCGTGACCTGGGCGGGGTCGTCGGTCTCGAGGAAGGAGTTGGCGTTGGGGTGGTCGGCCGGCGGGGCCTCCAGCACCGGCGCCGGCGCGCGCAGCAGCGACCGCGAGAACCGCACCCCGTCGTGGAAGTCCTGGAGCGCCACCCGCGTCGGCAGGCCCCCGGCGTGCACGAGCAGCATGTTCTGCGCGTGCGACTCCAGCGCCACCCCGTGCACGACGAGCAGGTGCACCAGCGGCAGCACCGTCGCCGTGACCAGCCGCTCCACCCACCCCCGCGCGCCCTGCGCCCGGACCCACGGGTCGATCAGCGGCACGCCCTCGACCGAGCGCGACGCCAGCCCCGGGAACGGCACGGCCCGCTCGCCGGGGTGCAGGTACCCGTGCAGGCTCTCCCGCCAGATCGCGCCCAGCCCCGCGTCGACGGTCACGCCGAGGACCTCGCGCAGCACGATCACCCGGGCCTTGTCCGCCAGCACCGGGTCGCCGGCCACCAGACCCGCCAGCCAGTCCGAGATCGGGGCGGCGTTGCGGACGGTGTGCGGCGCGAGGCCCCGCGAGGTCGACGTGTTCGTGATGGCCAGCGGCAGCTTCACCGACGGGGCGGAGGGCCTGTCTACCCGCGCCAGCGTGCGGATCGAGGCCTGCGGTCGGTAGGTCCCCGGGTCGTCGCCCTGCACCCGCAACGCCCCCGACGCCAGGGCCTCGGCGTGGGCGGCGGCCACGTGGTGGTCCCACTGCCACGGGTGCACGGGGATCCCGACGCGCCCCGCCGGCGCGCGCCACACCGACGCCGGGTCGAGCCCCGCCGACGCCGACACCGCGACCAGCGACGGGTCGGCGTCGAGCAGCACCGGGCGCACCGTCGGCGCGAACTCGGGGGTGTAGGCGAGGAGGTCGTCGACCCCGAACCCGATCCGCGACTTGTACGCCGGGTGGTAGCGGTGCCCGTCCGCGACGAGCGCCTCGAGCACGGCGTGGCCCGCGTCCGGGTCGAGCGGGCCGGCCGGGCGCGCGCGCACCGCCAGCGCGTCGCCGAGCACGGTCGCGGCGAGCTCGCCGGCCAGGCGGGCCCGGCGCGCGGGGTCGGCGCGGACCGGCGCGTCGGCGAGGAACTCGGCGGGGGTGACGGGCCGCCCGTCGCGCGTCACCGGGGCCGTCAGCCGCACCCGCCCGAACGACGGCGTGCGCAGGAACCGCAGCGCGAACGGTCCGGCGGTCGTCCCGGGGCCACCGTCGCCGACGACCTCGACGGCGTCCTCGAGCACCAGAGACTCGACGAGCTGCGCGAGCACCCGGTCGCGCACCGGGCCCGCGGCCGCCAGCGCGTCGGCGACCTCGGCGGGCCTCACGGCACCGCCCGCAGCGGGTTCGGGACGCGCGTGGTGCCCGCTGGCATGCTCGTGCCCCGCGAGGGGCCGCGCTCGAGCAGCGGGCGCAGCACCGTGCGGTAGGGCCAGGTCTCCGCGTCGAGCAGCGTCGCCCGCAACGCCTGGCGGACCACCGGGCTGCGCGTCCGGTCGACGGCCCCCTCCACGGCGTGCCGGATCACCGACCACCACCGCGGCTCGGGCTCCCCGGTGGCGCGCACCAGGGCTTCGACCACTCCGCCCAGCCCGACCTCGACGGCGAGGGTGCAGAAGAAGCCGATCAGCTCCGCGGGGGTGTCCAGGCGCAGCGACTGCGTCCCGCGGGGCGCGAGGCGGTAGGCGGGGTCGGGGACCGAGAGCCAGCGCGGGTGGACGCGCACGGCGTCGTGGTCGCGCAGCACCAGTCGCTCCACCCGGCCGGAGCGCACCTCCACCAGGACGTTCTGCCCGTGCATCTCCGGCAGCACGCCGTGGCGCAGGAACCCGATCCCGGCCTCGACGACGGCCTCGACCACCGCGCCGAACACCGCCGCCGGGTCCCCGAGCCCGGACAGCGCCCCGTCCCAGGCCGGCGCCGCGAGCGCCGCGAGGGGCAGGCGCACAGCCCCATGGGGGCACGGGGGCAGGCGGCGCAGCGCCGCGGCGAGGTGCCCGGGCCGGTCGTGGAACTCGTCGCTGCCGTCGGGGGCGGCGAACCCCGACCACGCCGACTCGCCGGCGACCGCCACCCGCGCCGCGAGGGCGGGGTCGGCCGCGAGTACCCGGCGCAGCACCAGCTCGCCGCGCTGCCCGTGGTCGAGCGAGCGCGCCCCGAGCAGGCGCGCCGAGCCCAGCGTCGTCACCCCGAGCGGGAGCTTGAGGTGCCGGTCGCCGCCGAGGTCGAGGGTGCGCAGCGACGACGTCGCCGTGCCCGACCCGACCCCGCGGGCCAGCGGGACGACCCTGCCGTCGGCGAGCTCGCGCCCGAAGGCGACGGGGAGCACGCGCTCGCGGTCGAACGGGTGCACGGGCAGCGCCTCGTAGCCGTCCGGGGTCTCGGGTGCGCCGTCGGCGGCCACGGGGCCCGCGGTGCCGTGCCGCACGTGGTCGCGGCGCACGGCGACCCAGTCCAGCGCGACCTCCCGGCCCGGGCCCCAGCGGTCGAGCTCCGCGCGCGACCAGCCGGCCACCGCCCGCGCCGTCGGGTGGAAGGGGCGGCCCCGCACGGCCGCCAGCTCCTCACCGGAGCCGGCGGGAAGGGACAGTGCGTGCGCCACCGCCGTCCCCAGGTCCCGGGCCACGACGTCCCCGCAGGGCGCGTCGGGGGCGAGGACCTCGAGGACCGCGGCGGGGTCGGTCGTCTCGGACACCGGTTCGCCCGGCGCCCCGACCAGTACCGGCCCGTCGACGTAGCGCGAGGTCTGCAGCACCCCGCCCGCCCGGGCCCGCCAGGCGAGGCAGCGCCCGTCGGGCAGGAGCAGGCGCACCCACGTGCCCGGCCGGCCGTCCGGCCCCGACCCGGGGCGCACCCGCCCGGCGCCCGCGAGGTCCTCGGCGACGGCCGCGTCGAGCAGGTCGCGCAGGACGAGGACGCGCGGGTCGGTGCTCACCGGCGGCTCAGACCGGCGCGGCGACCCGGCGGGCGCGGGCCCGGTCGAGCCACGCGTCGTCCCACACGCGGTCGAGGTAGCGGTCACCGCGGTCGGGGAAGATCGCGACGATCCGGGCCGGCGGGGCGAGGTCGCGCACCAGGCGGCGCACCGCGGTGACGACGGCGCCGGTGGAGCCGCCCGCGAAGATCGCCTCGGTCGCGAGCAGCTCGCGGCACGCCTCGGCCGCCGTGGCGTCGTCGACGTGCTCGACGCGGTCGATCTCGGTGGGGGAGTGCAGCTCGGGGACGCGGCTGGACCCGAGCCCCGGCAGCTCCCGCCGCGCTGCCGTCTCCGCGCCCACCGGGCCGAAGATCACCGAGCCGACGGCGTCGGCGGCGACGACCTCGACCGGTCCGCTCTCGCGCAGCCGCCGGGCGCAGCCGAGCAGGCTGCCGGTGGTGGAGACGGCGCCGACGAGGTGGGTCGGGGCGACCATCGCCTCGGCGATCTCGGCGCCGGTGCCGTGGTAGTGGGCGAGCCAGTTGCGGTCGTTGGCGTACTGGTTGATCCACACGGTGTCGGGCGTGGTCGCGAGGATCTCGTGGACGCGGGCGAGGCGGGTGTGCAGGTAGCCGCCGGCCTCGTCCGGCTCGTCGACGGTGACGACGTCCGCCCCGAGCCCGCGCATGACCGCGACGGTGGCGGCGCTCGCGTGGGGGTCGACGACGCAGGTGAACGCGAGACCGTGCAGGCGCGCGGCCATCGCCACGGCGACCCCGAAGTTGCCCGAGCTCGACTCGACGAGGCGGCTGCCCGGCGGGATGGAGCCGTCCGCGAGCCCCGTGCTGACGATGTAGCGCGCTGAGCGGTCCTTCATGCTGCCGCCCGGGTTCATCAGCTCGAGCTTGGCGAGGACCGCCATGCCGGGCTGCGGGAACATCCGCCCGAGCCGGACCAGGGGCGTCGTGCCCACCGCGTCCAGCACCGTGTCGTACACGGGTCCACGACCGGGATCGAACCCGGGGGAGAGATCACCGGCGGGGCCCGGGCGGGGCCCACGGGCGAGGGTCACGCACACCTCCGTCGCGACGCGGCAGGACGGCGGCGACGATCCTTCCTGCGCCGACCGAGGCAACCCTAACCACGCGCGCGGCGATGCCGAACGGGTGACCGCACCCCGCCCGGGAGGGCCCCGATCAGCCGACGTTGTCCGGGTTGTCGGTGGCCTTGTGCGCGCCCCAGCCGTGCCACCGGTCGACCTCGATCCACGCGCTGACCCGTCCGCGGTCGCGGATCGGGTAGGGCTTGCCGGTGTAGTGCTGCGCGAGCCGGTCGATGTCCGCGAGCTCCGGGTCGTCCGCCCACTCGACGACGTGGCCCTGCATGCTGACGTGGGTGTACCAGTCGTCCTCGGCGAGGACGGTGATCGAGACCCGCGGGTCGTTCTTGAGGTACTCGACGCGCTTGCGCGCGTTGTCCATGTTCACCAGCACCCGGTTGTCCTCCCAGAGGTACCAGGTGGCCACCGACACCGGCTGGCCGTCGGGACGCAGGGACACGACCACGCTCGGGTTGGGACGGGCCAGGAGCTGCTGGGTCTCGTCGGGCAGCGGGGGGCGGGGCATGGGGAGTCCTTCCGGTGGGGTCGGCGGCGGGGTGCCCGCGTCAGGTCCCGGCACACTCCCGCGCGCGGCGCGAGCGCACCACGAGCAGGCGCGCGACGACCGCGGTGAGGCCGAGGGCGACGACGACCAGCCCGTACCCCTCCGCGACCGGCTGCAGACCGATCCGCACGGTGAGGATCCCGGCGACGACGGCCGGGAGGCTGAACGCGAGGTAGGCGATGGTGTACGCGACGGCCATGAGCTCGCCGCGGGTCTCCGGCGCCGCGATCCGCGCCAGCGTGCCGAAGCAGGCCAGCGACGCCGACCCGAACCCGAGCCCGGCGACGACCGTCCCCACCGCCGTGAGCAGCGGCGACGACAGCACCAGGCCGCCGAGCGTCACCAGGGTGCCCAGCGCGAGCAGCCCGCCGGCGGGCGCGAGCAGCGTCTCCGGCGGGCGGCGGAAGACCGTGATCGCGGTCAGCGCGCCGACCCCGCACAGCAGCGTCACGACGATCCCGCCGACGAGGTGGCTGCGCAGGCCCAGGATCTCGGCGGCCACCGACGGGCCCAGCGACAGGTAGAGCCCGCCGAGCGCCCAGCTCGCTGCGAGGGTCGGCGCGATGGCCAGCACGTCGGCGCGCAGGCCCTCGGGGATGCGGACCCGGGGTCGCAGCGACGCCCAGGCGCCGGCCCGGCGCGGCGCGGTCTCGGGCAGCAGGGCGAGCACGACGGCGACGACCGCGAACCCGGCCAGCAGCACGCCCCACACCAGCCGCGTCGGGGCCGGCGCGTACTCGACGAGCAGCCCGCAGCCCAGGGCGCCGAGCGCGAGCCCGACCAGCGGCGTCGTGGCGTTGGCGAGCCCGGCCCGGCGCGGGTGCAGGTCGACCAGCGTCGCGGCCATCGCCGTGATCGCCGCCCCGGTCGCGGCGCCCTGCACCGCCCGCGCCACGAGCAGCGTCGTCACCCCGTCGGCGACGAGGAACAGCACGACGGCCACCGTCTGAACCGCCAGCGCGACGGCCAGCACCGGCCGTCGTCCGACGTGGTCGGAGAGCCCGCCGACCACCAGCAGCGACGCCAGCAGGAACAGCACGTAGACGGCGAAGACCACCGTTAGCGTCGCGGCGGAGAAGCCCCACTGCGCCTGGTAGACGACGTAGAGCGGGGACGGGACGCTCGAGGCGGCCAGGAAGAGCACGACGACCCCGGCCACCGCGGCGAAGAGCCGGCCGCGGCGGGCGGGGTCGAGGGCGTCGGCAGGGGCCGCTGCGGGGGCGCTCACTCCCGGTGGCAACGCCCGCGGCGCCGAATCTATGTCCGCGCGTACCGGGAGAGGTACCGCTCCCGCGTGCGCGGGTGGAGGTTCGCGAGCGTCACGTCGCCGTCGTAGTGCGCGAGGACCTTCGGGTCCATGATCCGCCGCCACACCGGCGGGAACAGGGCCACGACGATCATCGAGCCGTAGCCGCTGGGCAGCTGCGGGGACTCCTCGAAGTGGCGCAGCGTCTGGTAGCGGCGCAGCGGGTTGGCGTGGTGGTCGGAGTGGCGCTGCAGCTGGTAGAGCAGCAGGTTCGACACGGTGTGGTCGGCGTTCCAGCTGTGGCGCGGGTCGGTGCGCTCGTAGCGCCCGTCGGCGCGCTTGCCGCGCTTGAGGCCGTAGTGCTCCAGGTAGTTGACGACCTCGAGCAGCGTGAACCCGACCACCGCCTGCAGCACCAGCCACGGCAGCACCGCCCAGCCGAAGACGGCGACCAGGGCGACGAACAGGACGACGGTCATCGCCCAGGCCACCGCGATCTCGTGGTCGAGCAGGCTGTGGCGGCCCTTGGCGCGCCGCTTGCGCTCCAGGTGCCAGGAGGAGCGCAGGCTGCCCCACACCGTGCGCGGCAGGAAGGCCCAGAAGCTCTCGCCCAGCCGCGAGCTCGCCGGGTCCTCCGGGGTCGCGACGCGGACGTGGTGGCCACGGTTGTGCTCGACGTAGAAGTGCCCGTACGCGGAGCTGGCCAGCGCGATCTTCGACAGCCAGCGCTCGACGTCCTCGCGCTTGTGCCCCAGCTCGTGGGCGGTGTTGATGGCGACGCCGCTGACCACGCCCATCGTCAGCGCGAGGCCGAGCTGCGCGTGCCACGGCAGACCCCAGGTGGCCCACACCCAGCAGCTGAACACCAGGCTCGCGTACTGGATCGGCAGGAACAGGTAGGTGACCCAGCGGTAGTAGCGGTCGGCCTCGAGCCGCTCGCGCTCGTCCTCCGGCGGGTTGTCGTCGGTCGCGCCGAACACCATGTCGAGCGTCGGCAGGATGACGAACAGGATCATCGGCCCGAGCCACCAGAAGACGGGGCTGCCGGTCAGCGCGACCAGGCCGGCGCCGGCGAACGGCATCGCCGGCATCAGCGTGGCCAGCGGCCAGAGGTAGCGCTTGCGGTCCCGCCACGGGCGCGGCGGGACGCTCTCGGTCCGGTCCCCGGTGGTCACTTCGGTGGTGCTCATGGGCCTGTCTCCCTCGACGCGACGGCTCGCGACACAGTCTGCGCTGTGACGCTCGCTGAGACAAGACCCGATTTTTGTCTCAGTTCGGCGGTCGGACGAGGGCCAGGAGGAGGCGGGACACGCGCTGGCCGACGTCGACCGGGTCGAGGGCCGGCGCGACGACGTGCGAGATGACGAGGCGGACGACGGCGTCGACGGCCTCCTCGATCCGGGTCGGCAGGAGGTCGGGGCGGCGCTGCTCCAGCCAGGTGGCGAGCAGGGCGCGCGCGGACTCGCGGATCGACTCGGAGCGCGAGGTCAGGAACGGCAGCAGGCCGGCGTCGCCCGAGCGGCTGCCGGTGAGGACGGCGCGCAGCAGGGGGTTGCGCGCGGCCTCCTCGAGGGTCAGGCGCGTGGCGGCGGCGACCGCCTCGCCGACGTCGTCGTGCTCGCCCAGGGCCTCGGTGATGGCGGCGAAGAAGCGCTCGGCCTCGCGGTTCATGAGCGCCTCGCCGAGCCCGTCCTTGTTCCCGAACTCCCGGTAGAGGGTGGGGCGCGAGACGCCGGAATCGACGGCGACCTCACCCACGCGCACCCGCTCCCAGCCGCGCTCGACCGTGTGCTGGTACGCGGTCGTGAGGACCCGCTCGCGCACCTGGCGCCGGAACTCCAGGCGCAACGACTCCCCGGTCATGCGATCAGTGTCACGCACCGCAACCGGGCAGGTGCGTGGAGCACGAGGCCGACACCCGGTCGGGCCTGCGCGTTGACCTGTAGGGCGCAACCGATCCGCCCGGGCGCGCGCCTCGCCTTCGGGTCAACCGTTACCGCCGTCCGGCCCGCAGGCGCTGGGCCGAAGCGAGTCACTTCCTCAGCAAGGGCGACCGGCGGGTAACAACGGTCGGCACGCACCGATGACCGCGCAAACCACACGGGTGCGACTCGGGGGTCCACCATCCGGCCGAAGGGGTCCGCGCATGCTCGTCCGTCCCGGTCGTCCGCTCCCGAGCGTGATCGTCGGCGCCCTCGTCACCGGGGCCCTGGCCCTCGGGGCGGGGGCGGCGTCGGCGGAACCTGAGACGTGCAAGGTCGGCGACGACAGCTACGAGGTGGCCGAGCCGTTCACACGTGGCAAGGACGGGACCTGTCGCAATCGGTTGGGATTGCTGGCAGTCCTCGCTGACGTCAGTGGGGCCCTCCAGAAGGTGGTCGTGGTGCCGCCGACCACCACGACGAGCGCGCCACCGACCTCGACAACGACGTCTCGCCCGACGGCCACCTCGACGCCCACTGCACCCCAGGTGACGAGGCGGGACCAGACGGCTCAGCAGGCGTCGCAGCAGCACGCTCAGCAGGAGGCCGCGGCGCACGACGCGGCTGGGGCGGCCCAGCGCGCCGCGCAGGAGCAGGCTGCCCGCAACGCGAACCTCGTCGCACCGGGAGCGGGCAGCGGTGCCGGGCTCCTGGCCGGGGTGCCGGCGCTGAACTTCGGAGCACCGAACCTCGCGCTCCTCGCCCCGGCGGGCAGCCCGCTGCGCGTGATGGCTGCCGAGGGCGACGGTGCCCGCGTCACCACCACCAGCGACGTCCAGGCCATGGCCGTGGACTCGGTGCCCGGCGGGCTGGGGACGCCGGCGGTGGTGGGCACGCTGATCCTCTCGGCGCTGGCCGCCTTCGCCCTGCGTCACCGGGTGCTCCACCGCGCCCGGCGGAACGCCGAGGCGGACACCGTCGAGACGCCGGTGCGGGCCTCCGCTTCCTGAGAAAGATCAGCCCGCCCGTGCGGTCGTCGCGGAGATCAGGTTCGACCGTACGGACGAGCTGATCTCCCTCGCCGGCCCGATGATCGCGACCTCGGTGACGAACCCCCGCACTTCTGCGGGCGTTCGTCACCGAACTCGTGATCACGAGGCGCCGGGGCCGGTCAGCGCGCCGCGTCGGTCCCGGCGATCGCGACGGGGAGGTGCTTGATCCCGTTGACGAAGATGCTGCGCAGGCGATCGGGCTCGCCGACGACGCGCAGGTCGGGCATCCCGGCGAAGAGCTCGCGGAAGGCCACGGCGATCTCGCGGCGGGCGAGGTGGGCGCCGAGGCAGAAGTGCGGG
Organism: Actinomycetospora sp. ABD4_176; assembly: GCF_056311855.1. Lineage (NCBI taxonomy): Bacteria > Bacillati > Actinomycetota > Actinomycetes > Pseudonocardiales > Pseudonocardiaceae > Actinomycetospora > Actinomycetospora sp. ABD4_176. The sequence goes on from NZ_CM149974.1 coordinate 324,711, forward strand.
CCGTGGGCGCCGAAGCCCTGGTGGGGGTTGGGGGAGCGGCGCAGGTCGAGCCGGTCCGGGTCGGTGAACACGGTCCCGTCGCGGTTGGCCGCCCCGTACACGAGCAGCAGCTTCTCGCCGGCCGCGACCTCGACGTCGCCGACGGTCGTGTCCTCGACCGCGGTGCGGCGCATCCAGTTGATGGGGGAGGCCCAGCGCACGACCTCGTCGACGGCGGTCGGGGTGACGCCCTCGACGTCGCCCGACCACGCCTCCCACTGGGCCGGGTCGAGGTGCATGCCCCAGACCCCGTGGGTGATCGCGTTGCGGGTGGTCTCGTTGCCGGCGACGCAGAGCAGGATGAAGAAGGACGCGATCTCCTGGTGCGTGAGCCGCTCGCCGTCGACCGTGCCGTGCACGAGCGCGGAGGTGACGTCGTCGGTCGGCTCGGCCTCGCGGGCCGCGGCCAGCTCGGTCATCAGGCCCGAGAGCCCGGCGCCCGCGGCGAGGTAGTCCCCGAGCGGGTTGTCCGAGGTGACGTACTCGGGGTCGTCGCCGGCCAGGATGACGTTGGAGTGCGCGAAGACCTCCTCGCGCCGCGACTCCGGCACGCCCATCATGTCGCAGATGATCAGCAGCGGGATGCGCGCGGAGACGTCGGTGACGAGGTCGAACGACCCGTCACCGGCGAGCGCCTTCTCACGCGCCGTGGCGATCACCTCGCGGGACACCCGGGTCACGTCGTCGAGCAGCGCCTCGGTCCGCCGCGGCGTGAACGCCTGCGCGGCGATTCGGCGAATCTTCGTGTGCCGCGGGGCGTCCATGCTGATCAGCGAGCCGAAGAACTCGTGCGCCTCGGCGGGCAGGTCGAGGATCGACACCGCGCCGCGGCCCGAGCAGAAGAGGGCCGGGTGCTTGCTGACGTACTCGACGTCGGCGTGGCGGGTGACCGCGCGGAACCCCGGCCCCCTCTCGAAGCCGGGGAACTCGGGCTCGGCGAACCACGGCAGGCCGGCGTCGGCGCGCAGGCCGGCGAACGCCTCGAACCGCTGCGCCCAGGGCGCCGCCCAGAACTCCCGGTCACCGAGATCCACCGCGAAGGCCGTCATCGTTGGCAGGCTGCCAGCAAGCGCTCCGACACGCCAGGCGGTGGTGGACGTGACCCCCGTGACCCCGGCGCGCGAGTTGTGCCCGGTGGCCTCCGGCGAGAGGATCGCCGCCGTGGTGCGGGTCGATCTCGAAGGTTTCTGGCCGAGTCGTCGTGTCGACGCGTTCGACGAGCGGTGTCGTTGAGGGGCAGCACCCCGACCGACGACGAGCGCGGCGAGCGCGACGAGCACATCCCCCGAACCACCCCACGATGGAGTGATCACCCCATGACGGACGCGAACGCCGGCTGGTCGTTCGAGACCCAGCAGATCCACGCGGGCGCGAGCCCCGACCCGACGACGAACGCCCGGGCGACGCCGATCTACCAGACGACGTCGTACACGTTCCGCGACACCCAGCACGGCGCCGACCTGTTCAGCCTCGCCGAGCCGGGCAACATCTACACGCGGATCATGAACCCGACCAACGACGTCCTCGAGCAGCGCGTCGCGGCGCTCGAGGGCGGGGTCGCGGCTCTCGCGTTCGCGTCGGGCAGCGCGGCCACGACGGCGGCGATCCTGACGATCGCCGAGGCGGGCGACCACTTCGTCTCGAGCCCCAGCCTGTACGGCGGCACCTACAACCTCTTCCACTACACGCTGCCCAAGATGGGCATCGAGGTCACGTTCATCGACGACCAGGACGACCTCGGGCAGTGGCGCGACGCCGTCCGGCCGAACACCAAGTTCTTCTTCGCCGAGACGCTGCCCAACCCGGCGAACAACGTGCTCGACATCCGGGCCGTGGCCGACGCCGCCCACGAGGCGGGCGTCCCGCTGATGGTGGACAACACGGTGCCCACGCCGTTCCTCGTGCGCCCGATCGAGCACGGCGCGGACATCGTCATCCACTCGGCCACCAAGTTCCTCGGCGGGCACGGGACGAGCATCGCCGGCCTGGTCGTCGACGGCGGCACGTTCTCGTTCGGCGACGACCCGCAGCGCTTCCCCGGCTTCAACGAGCCGGACCCGAGCTACCACGGCCTGAAGTTCTGGGAGGCCCTCGGGCCGGGCGCGTTCGCCGCGAAGATGCGGGTCCAGCACCTGCGCGACACCGGGGCGGCGCTGAGCCCGTTCAACGCCTTCCTCATCCTGCAGGGCATCGAGACGCTGTCGCTGCGCCTGGAGCGCCACGTCGACAACGCGCAGCGCGTCGCCGAGTGGCTCGAGGGCCGCGACGAGGTCGAGAAGGTCTACTACGCCGGTCTGGCGTCCAGCCCGTGGCACGCGGCGCAGCAGCGCTACATGCCTCGCGGCGCGGGCAGCATCGTCGCGTTCGACCTGCGCGGCGGCGTCGAGGCCGGCCGGGCGTTCGTCGACGGCACGAGCCTGCATTCGAACCTCGCCAACATCGGCGACGTGCGCAGCCTCATCGTGCACCCGGCGTCGACGACGCACAGCCAGCTCTCGGAGCCCGAGCAGCGCTCCAGCGGGGTGACGCCGGGCCTGGTGCGCCTGTCGGTCGGGATCGAGAACGTCGAGGACGTCCTGGCCGACCTCGAGGCGGGCTTCACCGCGGCCAAGTCGGCCCAGTGAGGGCCCTGGCTGCGTGACCGACTCACTGCAGACCGTCCCGGTGCTCCCTCCCGCCACCGGCGCGTGGCGGGAGGGGGACCCGGTCGGTGACCGCCGCTTCGTCGAGCTCGGCGCGGTCACCCTCGAGGGCGGCGAGACGCTGCCCGACGTCCGTGTCGCCTACGAGACGTGGGGACGATTCGACGGCACGAACGCCGTCCTGGTCCTGCACGCGCTGACCGGTGACAGCCACGTCACCGGCGAGGCGGGCCTCGGACACCCGACGCCGGGCTGGTGGACGGCGCTGGTCGGGCCCGGCAAGGCCATCGACACCGACCGCTGGTTCGTCGTCGCGCCCAACGTCCTCGGCGGCTGCCAGGGCACGACCGGCCCGGCCACGCCGGCGTCCGACGGCCGGGCGTGGGGCTCGCGGTTCCCGCGGACGACGGTGCGCGACCAGGTGGCGGTGGAGGCGCGGTTCGCCGACGCGCTGGGCATCGGCAGCTGGGCCGCGGTGCTCGGCGGCTCGATGGGCGGCATGCGCGCGCTCGAGTGGGCCGCCACGTTCCCGGCGCGGGTGGAGCGCCTGCTGCTGCTGTGCTCGCCCGCCGCGGCGTCGGCCGACCAGATCGCGTGGGCCTCCCCGCAGCTCGCCGCGATCCGCGAGGACCCCGCCTGGAACGGCGGCGACTACCACGACCGGGAGCGCGGGCAGGGCCCGCACGTCGGGCTGGGCGTCGCGCGCCGGATCGCGCACAACACCTACCGGACCGCCGAGGAGTACGACACGCGCTTCGCGCGCCGGCCGCAGCCGGGCGAGGACCCGGGCACCGACGGGCGCTTCGCGGTCGAGAGCTACCTCGACCACCACGCCGAGAAGCTCGTGCACCGCTTCGACGCCGGCAGCTACGTCGAGCTCACGCGGGCGATGAACGGCCACGACGTCGCCCGCGGCCGCGGGTCGCTGGCCGAGGCGCTGGACGCGGTGACGGCGCGGACGGTCGTCGCGGGCTCGGTGTCCGACCGGCTCTACCCCCTGCACCAGCAGGAGGAGCTCGCCGCCCTGATCCCCGGGGCGGGCGAGGTGCGGCGCATCGAGTCGCCGTTCGGGCACGACGCGTTCCTCATCGAGGCGCGCCGGCTGACCCAGATCCTCGAGGAGCTCTTCGCGCTGTGAGCTACAGCCGGGCGGGCTCGCCGACGACCTCGTGCAGCAGCGCGTGCACGGTCTCGTCGGCCAGCCGGTAGCGCACCACGCGCCCGGCCCGGCGGGTGGCGACCAGGCCCTGCGCGCGCAGCAGGCGCAGCGCCTGGGACGTCGTGGTGTCCTTGAGGCCCGCGGCGACCGCGAGGTCGGACACGCAGATCTCGCCGGCGGCGTGGATGCAGAGCAGCAGCGTCAGGCGCGTGGGGTCGGCGAGCAGGGCGAAGCGGGTGACCCAGGCGTGCATCACGGCGTCGTCGGGCAGGGCGGCGATGGCGTCGCACACCCGGTGGTCCTCGTCCAGCGCGCGGTGCCGCTGCGCGAGGCGGGCGGCGTCGTCCGGCGCGCCGTCCGGGGGCTCGGTGAGGTGCACCGGGCCATCGTGTCATCCTCGCCGTCCTCCGGCGCGGCCCGCCGGGCGCCGGTCGGGGGAGACACGGGGCGGAGCAGGAGGAATCCAGGGTGACCGGACCGGCCGGACTGGCGACGCGCAGCGTCACCCCCGACCTCGCGCGGGGGCTGCTGCTCGCGCTCATCGCGGTGGCCAACGCGCACCTCTACCTCGTCGCCCGCCCCATCGGCTACCGCGGCTACCCGGCGGAGCTCCCGGGGGCGGACCGCGTCCTCGCCGTCGTGCAGATGGTGCTCGTCGACGGGCGCGTCTACCCGCTGTTCGCCGCGCTCGTCGGCTACGGCCTGGCGCGACTGGCCGAGCGCGCGCCCGAGCGGGTGCTGCGCCGCCGGGGGCTGGTGCTGCTCGGGGTGGGGGCGCTGCACGGCGTCCTGCTCTTCCCCGGCGACATCATCGGCGCCTACGGACTGCTGGCGCTGCTGTGCGCGCCGATGGTGGCCTCGTCGGTGGGCAGCCGCGGGGAGTCGGCCACGGCGTCCCGGGCGCTCCTCGTGACGGCCGGGGGGATCGCGGCGATCGCGGTGCTGCTCTCCACCGGGCAGGGCACCCCGCAGGGGGTGCCGACGGTGCCCTCGATCGCGGCGCCCACGGTCGCCGCCTTCCTCGGCGAGCACCCGTCGGCGTGGCTGGTGACGACGCTGTTCTCGGCGCTGCTCACCGCACCCGCGGTGCTGGTGGGCGTGGTGATCGCGCAGTCCGGGACGCTCGACGACCCCGTCGTGCACCGGCGTCGGCTCGCGGTGTGGGCGGTGGGCGGGCTCGGGGCGGGCGTGCTGCTCGGGCTGCCGCTGGCCCTGGCCGTCGCGGGGACGTGGGCGCCGACGGGGGCGACCGGGGCGCTGGCCGGCGCGGCCCACGCCGCCGGGGGCTACGCGGGTGCGCTCGGGCTGCTGGGCGTCATGGGCCTGCTCGGCAGCGTGTCCTGGCCGGGGCGCGACCTCGTCGCGGCCGCCGGGACGTGGTCGATGACGCTGTACCTCTCCCAGTCGGTGGTGTTCGTCGCCGTGTTCGCGACGATCGCCGGCGGGCTGGGGTCCTCGGCGTCGCTGGTGACGGCGACCCTGGTGGGGCTCGCGACGTGGCTCGCGGGCGTGCTCGTCGCGGGCCCGCTCGCCCGCGCCGGGCACCGCGGCCCGGCCGAGATCGTCGTCCGACGTCTGACCTATCCGCGAAGCGCGCCTGACTAGGCCGTCGGGGTGATGGACCCAGGTCCCTTCTCGTCACGCCGCGTGCTGCCTAGCGTCGGCGCCGGGCTGATCGACAGCCGGCGCGGGGCTGCGGGAGGGCGAGCATGACGGTGTCACCGGAGCGAGCGCGGTCCGAGCGGCGGGGGCTCCTCGCCCGCCACCCGGTCGTCGCGTTCTTCGTCATGGCCTACGCGTTCTCGTGGATCGTGTGGTCGCCGTGGGTGCTCGGCCAGGACGGGGCGGGGCTCCTCCCGGTGCGGATCGATCCCGCACTGGTCGGCTATCTGAACGCGGCGGCGATCCTCGCCGGCCCGACCGTGGCCGGGCTCGTGATGGCGCGGGTGACCGGCGGCCCGGGCGCCGTCCGCGCTCTCCTCGCGCGCCTCGTGCTCTGGCGGGTCGGGCTGCGCTGGTACGTCGTGGCGCTCGTCGGCGTGCCGCTGATCATGCTCGTGGGCACCATGGTCTACGCGGGCACGACGCCCGCGTTCGGCGCGCTCGGCGGTCCGTCCTACCTCCTGTCCTACGTGGTGACGTTCCTGCTCGTGACGGTGCTCGGCGGGCCGCTGTTCGAGGAGATCGGCTGGCGCGGCTTCGCCCTGCCGCGCATGCAGCGCTCGCTCGGGCCGCTCGGCGCCTCGCTGCTGCTCGGCGTGCTGTGGGCGCTCTGGCACCTGCCCGAGTTCATGGTGCCGTCCTGGGCGGCGTCGTCGGGCGGCGGCGGGCCGGCGGGCATCGTGCTGTTCACCCTCACCGCGATCACCTTCACCGTCGTGATCACCTGGGTCTTCAACAACACGCGCGCCAGCCTGCTGCTCGCGGTCCTCGTGCACTCCTCGATCGACACGTTCACCGGCACCCTGGGGGCGATCTTCCCGCCCGAGGCCGTGGCCAGCGCGTTCCCGTACATGATCGGCTTCGGGGTCGTCGCGCTCGTGCTGGTCGTCGTGACCCGTGGCCGGCTCGGCCGGCAGCGTCTCGAGGAGGAGTCCCCCGACGCCGTGTGATCGGCCCGGCCCCGCCCGTCACGGCCTCTGGCACGGTCTCGACCCGGCCCCCGCGGCGTGCCACCGTGATCAGGTGGACCCCGGGGGGCGACGGGCGAGCGCGACGACGCGCACCCTGCGCCTCGCCCTCGTCGCGCTCGTCGGCGCGGTCGCGCTCTGCGCGGCGATCGAGATGGTGCTGCTCGTCGGCAGCCCGGAGGCTCCGTACGCCCTGCTCGTGCTGCTCCCGCTCACCGGCGTCGTGTACGCCGGGGTCGGGGCCGTGGCCTGGGCGCGCCGCCCGAGCAACCGCACCGGCGCGATCCTCGTCGGCGGCGGCCTGGCGTGGCTCGCGGCGGGGCTGGTCAACACCCTCGTCCCGCCCCTGATCGCCGTCGGCCAGATCACCGCCTGGATCCCGGTCGCGGTGGTGCTGCACGCGCTGCTCGCGTTCCCGTCCGGGCGGCTCGGCACCCCGGTCCCGCGCGCGCTGGCCGCGACCGGCTACGCCGTGGCCGTCCTGCCGCAGCCGGCCCGCTACGCGTGGCGACCCCTGTCCCCGCCCTACGACCCGCTGTTCGTCGCCGACCGGCCGGCCCTCGCGACGGCGGCGACGCTGGCCCAGACGGTCGCGGCGACCGTCCTGCTCGGCGCGGCGGCCCTGCTGCTCGTGCGGCGTCTGGTCGTCGCCGACCGCGACCGGCGCCGGGCCCTGCTGCCCGTGTACGCCTACGGCGCGGTGGCGGTGCTGAGCATCTCGGTGCTCAGCGCGCTGACCCGCTACGCCGGCGCCGACCCGCTGCTCGCCCCGGTGCTGCAGCTCCTCGCGCAGGCCGGGGTGCCGGTGGCGATCGCGGCGGCGATGCTGCGCGGCGGGTTCGCGCGCACCGGGGAGCTCCAGGAGCTCGCGGCCTGGCTCGCCCGCCCCGGGCGTGAGGGCGACCTGCGCGGGGCGCTGGCCCGCGCGCTCGGCGACCCGTCCCTGCGGCTCGCGTTCCCGGTGGAGCGCCCCGAGGGGGCTGCCGGGGCGTGGGTCCCCGGGGAGTGGGCCGCCGGGGAGTGGGTCGACGAGGCCGGCGCCCCGGTGGCGCTCCCGCCGCCGGGCGACGACCGGGTCGCCGTCCCCGTCGTGCTGGGGGAGCGGGCGGTCGCCGTCGTCATCCACGACCGCGCGCTGCACCCCGACCCCGAACCGGTCCGAGCGGCCGGGAGCATCGTCGCCCTCGCCGCCGACCGGGAGCGGCTGACGGCGGCGCTGCTCGCGAGTCGGGAGGACCTGCGGGCGTCCCGGGCGCGCCTCGTCGCCTCCGGCGACCGCGAGCGCCGCCGGCTCGCCCGGGACCTGCACGACCGCCTGCAGAGCCGGCTGGTGCTGCTGGCCGTCGCCGCGTCGGACGCCTCGGTGGCCGAGGAGGGCTCGCTCGCGGCGGTGCGGCGGGGGATCGAGGACGCCGTCACCGAGCTGCGCGACCTCGTCCACGGCGTGCTGCCCGCGCTGCTCATCGAGCAGGGCCTGGTCGCCGCCGTCGAGGAGCTCGCCGAGCGCAGCCCGCTGCCGTTGGTGCTCACCGCCGAGGCGGGCGCCGACGACGACCTCCTCCCGGCCGTCGAGAGCACCGCGTACCACGTGGTCGTCGAGGCGGTCACCAACGCGGCCAAGCACGCCGGCGCGACCAAGATCGCCGTCGACGTCGCCCGGGTCGCCGGCCGGCTGCGGGTGGAGGTCACCGACGACGGCGTCGGGGGCGCGCGGGTCGGGGCGGGCGCCGGCCTGCGGGGCGTCGCCGACCGTGCGGGCGCGGTCGGTGGCGGCATCGTCCTCGACAGTGCCCCGGGCCGGGGCACCCGCCTGGTGCTGGAGGTGCCGTGCGGGTCGTGATCGGCGAGGACGAGGCGCTGCTGCGCGAAGGGCTCGTCCTGGTGCTGGAACGGCCCGGGATCGAGGTCGTGGGCAGCGCCGCCGACGCCGACGAGGTGGTCGAGCTGACCCGGCAGCGCCGCCCCGACGTGCTCGTCACCGACATCCGGATGCCGCCGACGCACACCGACGACGGCCTGCGCGCCGCGGTGCGGGTCCGTGCCGAGGTGCCGGGCACCGCCGTCGTCGTCCTGTCCCAGCACGTCGCCCGGCGGTACGCGCGCGAGCTGCTCGGGGACTCCGCGGCGGGCGTGGGCTACCTGCTGAAGTACCGCATCGCCGACGGCGCCGGGTTCTGCGACGACCTCCGCCGCGTCGCCGCGGGCGGGACGGCCCTCGACCCCGAGGTCGCGGCGGCGATGATGTCGCGCCGCGAGGATGCCGTCGCCGGTCTCGGGCCCCGTCGCCGGCAGGTCCTCGCCCTCATCGCCGAGGGCCGCACGAACAGCGGGATCGCCCGCCGGCTGGGGATCACCGAGAAGGCCGTGGTGGCCCACTCGTCGGGGATCTACGACGCGCTCGGCCTGGCGGTGACCGACGACGACCACCGTCGCGTCCTCGCCGTCGTCCGCTACCTCACCGATCGCGCACGGTGAGCCGGCCGCTGTCGCCGCGCTGACAGCTCCGGTGCTCCTGATCTCCTACGGTCGTGGTCGTGATCCACGTCATGATCGCGGTGACCGGGTGACGACACCGCGGAGAGCACGGCTCGTCCCCCTCCTCGTCCCCCTCCTCGTCCCCCTGCTCGTGGCCGCGCTCGCGGCGTGCTCGTCGGGCGCGGCGCCGCCCCCGGCCGCGCCGAGCCCGGCGGCGGCCGCGCCGGGCGGTGACCCCGCCGCCCGGGTCGACCAGCTCGCGAACGCCGCGCTCGGCAACGGCATCACCGGCGCGGTGGTGGCGATCGAGGACCCGGCGGGCCTGCGGATGCTGCGCGCGTACGGGACGTCCGACACCGCCGGCACCCCCATGGCGCCCGACGCGCACTACCGCATCGCGAGCGTCACGAAGTCCTTCACCGCCGCCGCCGTGCTCGCTCTCGCCGGCGAGGGGCGGCTGTCGCTCGACGCCCCGATCTCGGACTCGGTGGCCGGTGTCCCGAACGGCGAGCGGATCCGGGTGCGGGACCTCGTCGCCATGCGCGGCGGCGTCTACGACTTCACCGAGGACCCCGGCTTCGGAGCCCGCTACGACGCCGACCCGATGCTGCCGGGGTGGCGCGCCGAGGACGTCGTCCCGATCCTGCAGGCCCACGCCGGCGAGGCCCGCCCGCCGAACACGGAGACCCGGTACTCGAACTCCGAGTACGTCCTGCTCGGCTTCGTCCTCGAGCGCGCGACCGGCCGCCCCGCCGGCGAGGCGATCGCGGCGCAGGCGCGCGCGATGGGGCTCGCGCAGACGTCGTACCCGACCTCGGGCGACGACCTCCCGGCGCCGTTCGCCCGCGGCTCCATCGCCACCGGCGACGACCAGACCCCGCCGCCCTACCGCGACGGGACGGTCTCCAATCCCGCCGTGCCCGGGTCGGCCGGCGCGATGATCTCCACGGTGCCGGACATGGCCCGCTACGCCCCGATGCTCGCCGGTGCGACCGATCGCCAGGTGTGGGGGCCGCTGACCGCCTCGGGCATCCGGCTGCAGTACGGGCTGGGCGTGACGCAGGTCGGTGACTGGGTGGGCCACGACGGCTCGATCTTCGGTTACAGCGACATGGTCTTCCACCTCCCGGCGCGGCAGGCGACCGTCGTGGTGATGGTCAACGCCGGGAACGGCGCGGCCGTCCCGGCGCAGGAGCTGTGGGCGCAGATCGTCGACGCGCTGTACCCGGGCACGCTGACACGCTGGCCCTGAGTGACGTGCGCAGGGCCGAACGGGTGGCGTCCGGCGACGGGCCCGGCGGGCAGGGTCACACTGAGCGGCCCGACGGGGGGCGCCCGGGGTTCCCGGGTGAGCCACGTCGAAGGAGGCCGTCATGGCCGCGATCGAGCACAGGAACATGGGTGCGCCGGACGAGACCCGCACCCCGGACAAGACCCGCCTCGAGGTCGTGCAGCTCGGGGACACCACGGTCGGTCGGGCGACGCTGCAGCCGGGCTGGCGCTGGTCGGAGTGCATCAAGCCGGTGGTCGGCGGGGAGAGCTGCCAGACGGCCCACCTGGGCTACGTGGTGGCGGGCCGCCTGCACGTCAGGGCCGACGACGGCACCGAGGCGGACCTCGACGCCGGCGAGACCTACCGCCTGACCCCGGGCCACGACGCCTGGGTGATCAGCGACGAGCCCTTCGTCGCGCTGGAGTTCGAGCCCAAGACGGCGGAGACCTACGCCCGGGGCTGACCCACCCATGTGAGTACTTTCCGGGCCTATAGCCCCGGAAAGTGCTCACATAGGGTTGAGGCGTGACGGAGCTTCCGCCGCCGGTGCGCTGGTGGGGACGCCCGTTCGGTGAGGCGCGGGTGCACCTCGAGCTGGCGCGGCTGCTCCTGTCCGACACCTGGCGCGGCGCGGACGTCCCGCACGGCGACGGGGCGCCGGTGATGCTCGTGCCCGGGTTCCTCGCCGGCGACCTCACCCTCGCGGTCCTGCACGACTGGCTGCGCAGGATCGGCCACCGGTCCTACCGCTCGGGCATCTCCTGGAACGTCGACTGCTCCGAGGCCGCGGTGCGCCGCCTCGACCGCCGGCTCACCGACGTCGCCGAGCGCGCCGGCGCCCCGGTCACCCTCGTCGGGCACAGCCGGGGCGGCCTGTTCGCCCGCGCGCTCGCGGCGCGCAGCCCCGACCGGGTGCGGCGCGTCGTGGCCCTCGGCAGCCCGCTGGCCTCGCAGCTCGACGCGTCGGTGCTCACGCTCGCGGCGGTCGGCGGCGCCCGCGTCGCGCAGAACGTCGTGCGCCCCCACCGGCCGCACTGCCTGACCGTGCGCTGCCCGTGCCCGTTCTCCGCCGACCTGCAGGCGCCGGCCGCGCCGCCGGTCGTCGCCGTCTGGAGCGCGGGGGACGGGATCGTGCGGCCCTCGGCCTGCCGCCCCGACGACGCGGAGTGGCGCGAGGTCCGCGGCAGCCACGTCGGGCTGGGCGTCAACGTCGAGGTGTACCGCCACCTGGCCGAGGTGCTCGCGCGGCCCTGACCACCCCCTGACCACCGTTTGGATCAGCACCCCGCGGGGCACGGGACGCGCATGACCGCGTGGACCCCCGCCGACATCGGAGACCAGTCCGGCCGCACGTTCGTCGTCACCGGCGCGAACTCCGGGATCGGCCTCGAGGCGTCCCGCGAGCTGGTGCGCGCCGGCGCCCGCGTCGTGCTCGCCGTGCGCGACACCGACAAGGGCGAGCAGGCCGCCGCCGAGATCACCGCCGAGATCACCGGTCGCGGCACCACCGAGGTCCGCCGCCTCGACCTCGCCGACCTCTCCTCGGTGCGCGCCTTCGCCGCCGACCTCGACGGCCCGGTCGACGTCCTGATCAACAACGCCGGCCTCATGGCGGTCCCCGAGCGGCGCACCGCCGACGGCTTCGAGATGCAGATCGGCACGAACTTCCTCGGCCACTTCGCCCTGACGGGGCTGCTGCTCGACGTGGTCACCGACCGCGTGGTGACGCTGTCGAGCGTCGCCCACCGCGTCGGGAAGATCGACCTCGCCGACCTCAACTGGCGGCGGCGGCGCTACCAGCGCTGGCTCGCCTACGGGCAGTCGAAGCTCGCCGACCTGATGTTCGCCTACGAGCTCGAGCACCGCTTCGTCGCCGCCGGCTCGCCGCTGCGCTCGATGGCCGCGCACCCCGGCTACAGCGCGACCAACCTGCAGAGCCGCACCGAGTCGGTGCAGGACCTCGCCATGGGCGTCTTCAACAAGATCGTCGCGCAGGGCCCGGCCGGTGGCGCGCAGCCCACGCTCTACGCGGCGACGGTGCCCGACCTGCCCGGCGGCACCTACGTCGGCCCCAGCGGCTTCCAGGAGATCTCCGGGCCGCCGGTGCCGGTCGGCTCGACGGTCGCCTCGCACGACCGCGCCACCCAGGCCGCGCTGTGGGACCTCGCCGCGGAGCTGACCGGGGTCACGCCGCACATCCGCGCCGGCGCGCGGTCCTGAGCACCGCCACCGACGCCCCGCTGCGGGCGCTCGAGCGCTGCGTCGCCGACGACCTCCCGCTCGCGCCGGTGCACGCGGCCGTCGGGGCCCGGCTGCGGGCGGTCGAGCCCGGGCGGGCCGAGGCGGTGCTGCCCGCGCTGCCCGCGCTGCCCGCGCTGCCCGCGCTGCCCGCGCTGCCCGCGCTGCCCGCGCTGCCCGCGCTGCCCGCGCTGCCCGCGCTGCCCGCGCTGCCCGCGCTGCCGGCACCGGCGCGCGAGCCCGACGCGGCGCTGTGGGTGCTCGCCGACTTCGTCACCGGCGTGGCCGTCACCGGCACGCTCGCCGCCGGGGAGCGGATCACGACGCTGCGGCTGACGCTGCACGTCGTCGCGCGCACCTCCGGGTCGCTGCGCGCGGTGGGCACGCTGGACGACGTCACCGACGGCGTCGCCCTGAGCACCGCAATGATCACCGACGACGCCGGTCGCACGGTCGCGCGGGCGGTCGGGCGCAACGCGGTCCTCGCCGACGAGGTCGCCGCGTCGACGTGGCCCGGCGCCGCGTCGACCTGGTCCGACCCGCCGCGCGCGCCCGACGGGCTCGTGCTCGAGGGCGCGGCCCCCGACCACGTCGCGGTGAACCACGCGGGCGTCGTGCAGGGCGGGGCGCTGGCGTCGCTGCCCGCCCGGGCGCTCGCCGACGTGCTGGGCGGTCCGGCGGACGAGGCCACGGCGACGTTCCTGCGCGCGGTGCCCGTCGACGGCCGCACGGTGCACGCGACGACCGAGATCGAGCACGGCGGCCGGCGCCTGCGCAGCGCGCGTGCGGTGCTGCGGGACGACCGCGACCGCACGGTGCTGACGATGACGGGGCTGCGCTACAGCGGCGCGTGACCCGGCGCGTGACCCGGCGCGTGACCCGGCTCGCGACCCGGCGCGTGACCCGGCGCGTGACCCGGCTCGCGACCCGGCGCGTGACCCGGCTCGTGACCCGGCTCGTGACCCGGCTCGTGACGAGGCTCCCAGCGCCGTCGCTGGGGCGTCCGTGATGAGGTGTCGTGGTGAGCGTGACCGTGGTCGGCATCGGCGCCGACGGGTGGCCCGGGCTGGGTGAACCCGCCCGCGCCGCGCTGGAGAAGGCCGACGTCGTGCTCGGTGCGCCGCGCCAGCTCGCGCTGCTGCCCGTGTCGTCCGCCGAGCAGGTCACCTGGCCCTCGCCCCTGATGCCCGCGCTGCCCGGCCTGCTCGCCGAGCACGCCGACCGGACCCTCGCCGTCCTCGCCAGCGGCGACCCGACGTTCTACGGCATCGGCTCGGCCGTCCTCGCCCACGACCCGGCGGCGACCGTGCTGCCCGCGCCGTCCTCGCTCGCCCTGGCGTGCGCGCGCCTGGGCTGGGCGGCGCAGGACGTCGAGGTGCTCTCGACGGTCGGGCGTCCGCTCGCGGCGGTCCGGGCCGCGCTGGCGCCGCGGCGGCGGCTGCTGGTGCTCGTGCCCGACGGCGAGGCCCCGGCGGCGCTGGCCGCCGCGCTGGAGACCTGGGGGTACGGCGAGGCGTCGCTGACCGTGCTGGCCTCGCTCGGCGCGCCGGGGGAGAGCCGCGTCGACGGCCGCGCGCGCGACTGGGACCAGCCGTCGGGCGACCCGCTCGCCGTCGTCGCCGTGACCTGCCCCGAGGTCCCCGACGACCCGTTCCTCGGCCGCGCCCCGGGCCTGCCCGACGACGCCTACGACCACGACGGCCAGCTGACGAAGGCCGAGGTCCGCGCGCTGTCGGTCGCCGCGCTGCGGCCCGCGCCCGGCGCGCTGCTGTGGGACGTCGGCGGCGGGGCCGGCAGCATCGCCATCGAGTGGATGCGCCACCACCCCGCCTGCCGGGCGGTCAGCGTCGAGGTGCGCGAGGACCGGGCCGAGCGCATCCGCGCCAACGCCGCGACCCTCGGGGTGCCGGGGCTGCGGGTGGTGGTCGGGCGGGCGCCCGAGGCGCTGGCGGGACTCGACCCCCCCGACGCGGTCTTCGTCGGCGGCGGGGCGTCGGCGCCCGGGATGCTCGACGCCGCGTGGGCCGCGCTGCGACCCGGCGGGCGGTTCGTCGTCAACACCGTCACCGTGGAGGGCGAGGCCGCGCTCGCCGCCTTCCGTGCCGACCACGGCGGGGCGCTGCGCCGGATCGGGATCGAGCGCGTCGCGCCGGTCGGGCGGTTCTCCGGGTGGCGGCCCCTGGCCGGCGTCACGCAGCTCGTCGCGCGCAAGGATGTCTGAGTGACCGTCCGCTTCGTCGGCGCGGGCCCCGGCGCCCCCGACCTCATCACCGTGCGCGGGCTGCGTGCGATCGCGACCAGCCCGGTCTGCCTCTACGCGGGCTCGCTCGTGCCGCCCGAGCTGCTGGGGCAGTGCCCGCCGCACGCCCGGCAGGTCGACACCGCGCGGATGACCCTCGACGAGATCACCGCCGAGCTGGTCGCCGCCCACGAGGCGGGCCATGACGTGGCGCGGCTGTGCTCGGGCGACCCGGCGGTGTTCTCCGCGGTCGCCGAGCAGGCGCGGCGCCTCGACGAGGCCGGCGTGCCGTGGGAGATCGTGCCCGGCGTCCCCGCGTTCTCGGCCGCCGCCGCGGCCCTGCGCACCGAGCTCACCGTGCCCGGGGTGGGCCAGTCGGTGGTGCTCACCCGCGACGCCGCCAACGCCACGCCGATGCCGCCGGGGGAGTCGCTCGACGTCTGGGCCGCGGCCGGCGGGACGCTCGTGCTGCACCTGGCCGTGCAGCGCTGCGCCTCGGTGGTGGAGGCGCTGCGCCGGCACCGGCCGGCGTCGGAGCCCGTCGCCGTGGTGGCCCGGGCGTCGCGCGACGACGAGGTGGTGCTGCGCGGCACGCTCGCCGACATCACCGAGCGCGTCGAGGCCGCCGACGTCCGGCGCACCGCGGTGATCGTCGTGGGGCCGGTGGTCGGCGTGGCCGAGGGCTGCGAGTCGCACCTCTACTCCGCGGCGCGCGCTCGGCCGTGAGCCGCGTGGTTCTGAGCGAAGGGCCCCTTCGCGCGACTAGATCGGCGAGGGGCGCCCTTCGCCGGAACGGAGTGGGCGAGCGGGTTCTGAGCGAAGGGCACCTTCGCTCGGCTAGATCGGCGAGGGGCGCCCTTCGCCGGAATCCCGCGGGGTCATCGTGACGCGGCGTGTGCTCGTCCTCGGCGGCACGGCCGAGGCGCGGGAGCTCGCGGCGCGGCTCGCGGCCGCGGGCCACGCGGTGACGACGTCGCTCGCGGGGCGCACGCGTCACCCGCGGCTGCCGGCGGGGGAGGTGCGCACGGGCGGGTTCGGCGGGGTCGAGGGGCTGGCGGCCGCGCTGGCCGCCGTCGACGTGCTCGTCGACGCCACCCACCCGTTCGCGGCGGCGATGACCGACCACGCCGCGGGCGCGGCGGCCCGCACCGGCACCCCGCTCGTCGTGCTGCGCCGGCCCGGGTGGACCGCCGGCCCCGGCGACCGCTGGACCCGCGTGCCGTCGCTCGCGGCCGCCGCGGCCGCGGTCCCGGCCGGCGCGCGGGTGCTGCTCGCGACCGGTCGTCAGGGCGTCGGGGCGTTCCTCGACGTCGACGCGTGGTTCCTCGTCCGCGCGATCGAGGCGCCCGACGTGCTGCCGCTGCGCAGCGAGCTCGTGCTGGCCCGCGGCCCGTTCGCCCTCGGCGACGAGCGCGCGCTGCTCGAGCGCCACGGGATCACGCTGGTCGTCGCCAAGGACTCCGGCGGCGTCACCGAGGCCAAGCTCGTCGCCGCCCGCGAGCGGTCGGTGCCGGTGCTGCTCGTGGACCGCCCGCCCGTGCCGGAGGGCGTGACGGCCGTGGACTCCGTGGACGCGGTGCTCGCGCACGTGTGATCGAAGTACCGATACGGACGTTGAGTGTCCGCCAAGGCACTTCGCTGACACCCCGCTAGGAGCCCGCTGAAGAAGTGGGTTGGTGGGCGGGGCGCCTCGGCAGTCGTGCTGCGGTCAGCACCCGTGGGTGCGACAAGAGGTCGCTCCGCCCGGCGCTGATAGTGGCGGGTTGTTGATGGGCTGTCGAGGCCGTAGCCGGGCCGGTAGTCGGCTGGGTCCTCGGATCAGCTTGCGGCCAGGGCCCATCGGCCGTGGTCGAGGTGCAGTCCGAAGGTGATCATTCGGCGGAGGTTGAGCGCGGCGACGCGGGTGTGCAGCCAGGCGTTGTTCTTGACCACGCCGCGGTGGGGGACGCGCCGGTTGCCGCGGGTCAGCCAGGCGATGGAGCGCTCGACCATGGGCCGGTGCCGACGGTAGGACTCGAGGTGCTCGGGGGTGCTCGCCCGGGCGCGGTGTGCTCGTTGCAGCGCGTGGTGCGGCCCGAGGTGCAGGGTGCGCCCGTAGGTGGCGGTGGTGCATTGCGCGCGCAGTGGGCAGTCGCGGCAGTGCGCCCCGAAGATCGCTGCTCCGCTCGCAGTGATCGGGCGGGTGATCCCGTTCGGGCAGGTCATGGTGCTCGCGGCCGGATCGTGGGTGAAGTCGTCGATGGTGAACCCGCCGGGGACGGTCGGGCGCAGCGGCCACGGCTTGATCACCGCGGTGTGCCCGGCCGCGGCGAGCGCGGCCAGGGCGTCGCCGGTGCCGTAGGCCGAGTCGGCCAGCACCTCCAGCGCCTCGCCCGGCTCGCTGGCGGCGGCCTCGAGGTTGGGGTCGCCGGTGAGCAGGGCGATACCGACAGTGGCGTCGCTGTTGTCCGGGCCCGAGGCTTGGGTGAGCCTGGTGTTGGTGATCAGCCCGGTGTCGGGCTCGACCACCACGTGCGCGCGGTAGCCGTCCTGGCGGCGCTCCCGGGACTTGTGCGCGTGGCGGGTGTCGGGATCGACGGTGGAGATCACCCGGTCCGGGGCCACCTTGGTCGCGATGCGCCAGCGCCCGTCGGTGCCATCGGAGCCCTCGGCAGGCTCGACGTCCTGCCCGGCGACCAGCGCCAACAACGCCACCGCCTGACTGGCGCGCTCGTCGAGCCCGGCCCCGCCGGGGTGGCGCGTCTCCAGCTCGGCGAGTACCGCCAACGCGTCGTTGACCAACGCGGAGACCAGCTCGTCACGGGCCGCGGGGTCGTCCCAGGCGATCTGCGGCTTGCCCGGGTGGGAGTAGTCATGCCCGCTCGTGGTGACCGCCGTGACGACCTCGGCGCCGGCACCGACGTCGCGGGCGACCCGGCGGATCGCGGCGATCAGCTGGGTCACGGTGTCCTGGCGGGCCACCGCGTCATCCAGAATCGTCGAGTCCAGCGCCCGGCGGGTCTTCCCCGCCACCGCACCAGTCTCGGCGACCACCGCGGCGACGGTCTCGAAGATGCGGTTCGGGCTGTTCGAGGCGGCCAGCCGGCGTCGCCAGTAGGTCAGCGTCGAGGCGTCGAACGCGGTGTCGGTGATCGCCAGCCCGCAGGCGGCTTTCCACCGCAGATCGAACGTGAGTGCCTCGACAGCTTCCCGGTCCGACAGGCCGTGCAGGGCCTGCAGAACCAGCACCGTGGCCACCACCTCCGGCGGCACACTCGGCCGGCCGCGGCGGGTGGGAAACAGGTCGGCGAACAGCTCCGGGGCGAACAGCCGGGCCCGATGCGCGGCCAGGAACGCGAACACGCTGCCCGGCTTCAGCAAATGCCCGGCGACCGACTCCACATCCAGCAACTCACGCTGATCATCAGAGCGACCCTGCACCCGACAAGGATCCCAGCCCACCCGCCGACCACCAGCCTCGACGCGCTGACTTCTTCAGCAGTCTCCTAGAACGCCAGCACCCCCACCGCGAGGATGGCGGCGACGACGAGCAGCAGGACGAGGTCGCGGAGGCCGGGGCGCTGGTCGGGGCCCGCGACGGCGCCGAGCCCGCCCCGCGCGCTGATGGCCTCGCCCGTCTCGGCGGCCCGGCGCACGGCCATGGCGCAGGCGAGCATCGCCGTCCGCACGCCCGTGCGCACCTGCTCGCGCAGCGGCACCGACTGCCGCCCCGCCGGGCGGCGCTGGCCCAGCAGCTGCCACGACGTGCGGCCCTCGGCGAGCAGCAGCGGGACCAGTCGCAGGCCCAGCGCGATCCCGGTCGTCGGGGTGCGCAGCGGGAGGCGCAGCCGCCGCCCGACGCGCGCCAGCCGTTCGAGCAGCGGCGGGAACGCGCCCAGCGGGGTGGTCGCGATGAGCAGCGCCGCCCCGAGCAGCGAGACCAGCGTCGTCGCGAGGAACAGCACGACCCGCTCCAGCCCGCCGATGCTGAGCTCGGTGCCGACCACCTCGACCAGCGGCGGGCGCGTCGACAGCGTCGAGAGCACGATCGCCGGCAGCCAGAGCAGCAGCCAGCGCGGCGGTCGGGGCACGGCACCGCGCGGCAGGCGGGCGGCGACCGCCCCGACCAGCAGCACGGCGGTCGCGGCCGCGAGCGTCGGCCAGGTCGGGTCGACGAACAGGCAGCCCGCGGTCAGCGCCAGCGCCGCGATCTTCGTGCCCGCCCAGGCGCGGTGCAGCGGCGAGGGACGTGGCAGCGTGCGCACGGCGCCGAGGGCACCGCGGCTCCGGCGTTCCTTCTCGGCGGGGTCCGGGGCGTGCGCGCCGACGAGCGACGGCGGTCCGTGGACCGTCCCGTCGTCGACGTGCAGCACCGCGTCCGCGAGGTCGGCCAGGGGTGCGGTGTCGTGGGTGACGACGATCAGCGTCGTCCCCGCCGCCCGGGCCGCCCCCAGGGCGTTGCGGACGGCCGTCGCGGCGTCGGTGTCGAGCCCGGCGAGGGGCTCGTCGAGCACCAGCACCCGCGGGCCCGCCCCGAGCAGCCCGGCGAGCAGGACCCGGCGCTGCTCGCCGCCGGAGAGCTCGTCGACGGGCCGGTCGCGGTAGACCGCCGGGTCGAGCCCGAGGGCGGCGAGGGTGGTGTCGGCGGTGCGGGGCCCGACGCCGGCGGCGTCCTCGACCTCCTCGCCGACGGTCGGGCGCAGCAGGGCCGGGCGCGCGTGCTGGACGGCGAGCAGCGCGCCGTCGCGCCCG
Organism: Actinomycetospora sp. ABD4_176; assembly: GCF_056311855.1. Taxonomy (NCBI): domain Bacteria; kingdom Bacillati; phylum Actinomycetota; class Actinomycetes; order Pseudonocardiales; family Pseudonocardiaceae; genus Actinomycetospora; species Actinomycetospora sp. ABD4_176. Next base: position 344,137 of record NZ_CM149974.1, read on the forward strand.
TTGCGCAGGGGCGCGCCGTCGAGGGTGGCGGTGCCGCGCGCCGGGGTCGCCAGACCGGCGAGCAGCCATGCGAGGCTCGTCTTCCCGGCGCCGTTCGGGCCCGTGACCAGCACCGTGTGCCCGGCGGGGATGCGCAGGTCGATGCCGGCGAGCACCGGGCGGCGCCACGGGGTGCCCGCGTCGTGCACGACGTCGACCCCCCGCAGGCGCAGCGCGCCGCCGGCGGCGGGACGGGGCGGGCCCCACGACCCGGGCGGGGCGGCCGGCGCGCGGTCGGCACCCGGCAGCGCGACGGCGACGTCGGCGGACCCGGGGTCGTGGTGGGTGATGTGCAGGACGGCGACACCCTCGGTGCGCGTCAGGCTGCGCAGCAGCGCGGTGACCTCCTCGCGCCCGTCGGGGTCGAGCATCGCGGTGCTCTCGTCGCTGACGACCACCGCGGGCCGGCGCGCGAGCAGCGCCGCGACCGCCAGGCGCTGGAGCTCGCCGCCCGACAGCGTCGCCGTCTCCCGGTCGCCGGCGCCCTCGAGCCCGACGCGCGCGAGCAGGGCGTCGACCGGCACGTCCTGGCCGGGCGGGAGGCCCCAGCGCAGGTCGTCGGCGGCGCGCACGCCGAGGACCTGGCTGTCGGGGCGCTGGAACACCATCCCCGTCCCGCCGACCGCGCCGAGGCCCGCGTCGCCCGGGCGCTCGACGGTGCCCGCCGCCGGCGGCCGCCCGGCCACCACCCGCCCGAGCGTCGACTTCCCGGCCCCGTTCGGGCCGGTGACCACGGCGAACGTGCCCGCCTCGAGGTCCAGGTCGACGGGCGGGCCGGAGGGCAGCACGACCCCGCGCAGGCGCAGCGGCAGCGGAGCGGGGGCCTCGGTGCGCCCGGACGGCAGCCGACCGGCGAGGTCGGTGGGCAGCAGGCGCCGGACCGCGCGCAGCGGTCGCGCCAGCACGAGCGCGGCGAGGGCCACCCCGAGCAGCGTCGCGACGATCGCCGCCGCGGGCAGGGTCACCCACCAGTAGCCGGTGATCACGGCGACCACCCGGTCGCCGGTGGCCGTGACGTGGTCGGTCGCCCCGACCGCGCGCAGGAGGCGGGCCATGCCTCCCCACGAGGTGCGCAGCTGGTCGAGGACGAGCTCGCGGTAGGCGGCCAGCAGCGCGAGCAGCGCGGTCCCGACCAGCGACGTCGGCAGGGCGAGGACGACGACGCCGGTCAGCGCCGTCCGCACCGTCGACCACCCGCGCCGGGCCCCGACCCCGAGCAGCCAGCCCAGCGACGCCGCCGACGCGGCGCTCCCGGCCGGACCGACGCCACCGACGAGGAACGCGACGACGACGGCGACGAGCACCCCGACCGCCCCCGTGCGCCCCGGCCGGCGGGCGGCGAGCACGGCCGCCGGGAACGCGGCGATCACCGTCCCGAGCGGGCCGATCGGGAAGAGGCGCGTCAGGACGCACACGACGGCGACGAGATCGCCGAGGGCGGCCGCCTCCGCGAGCTCGACCGCGTCGAGGGGTCGGCGGGGAGGGGACCGGCGGAAGCGCCGCACGCGTCGAGTATGCCCGGCGCCAAACCCGACCTGTCCCTTGACGACTAACGAAAGTACTCACTAACGTTAGCTAGATACCAACCGACCCCAGGGAGTCACCATGGGCAGGCCCGTCGCGTACTTCGAGATCACCAGCTCCGCGCCCGAGAAGATCCGCGAGTTCTACAGCGCCCTGTTCGGCTGGACGACCAGCGACGACCCGTCGATGGAGGGCTACGCCATGGTCGACACCGGCGCCGGTGACGACGCGATCCCCGGCGGCATCGGCCCGTCGGTGGGCCCGGGCGACACCGGCGTGAAGATCTACGTGCGGGTCGACGACCTCGAGGGCGACCTGGCCCGCGCCGGTGACCTCGGCGCCGCCACCCTCCTGCCGCCCATGGAGCTGCCCGGGGGCTACGGCCGCATCGCCGTCGTCGCCGACCCCGACGGCAACCCCGTGGGGCTCTGGGCATGACCACCGGGGTCCCGGGGCGCCGCGTCCTGCACGTGCTGTGGGGCGCGGCCCTCGAGACCGCCCGTCAGCTCGTCCACCGCCCGCACCGAGGAGGACCGATGTCCCGCGTCCTGTTCCAGGTCGTCCACTTCCCCAGGCCCGAGCACCGCGAGGACATGCTCGCGGCGATGGCCGTCATCCGTGAGACCTCGGCGCACATCGCCGGTCTCGACGAGATCGGCGCGTTCGAGGAGCCCGACGGCTCGCGCATCGTCGCGATCTCCGTCTGGGCCTCGCCCGAGGCGATGGCCGCGGGCGCGCAGGAGCTGTTCGCCTCCGTCGCCGACCTCCCGCTCGACCGGTGGGAGACGCGGCCCTCCGAGTCGGCGACGCTGACCCAGGTCGCCTGACACGATCCGGGGGTGGCTGACGAGCAGTGGTTGTGCCTGGGCGGACGCCAGCACGCCTGGGTGGTGACCAACTTCGACTCCGGCAACGAGTTCATGGCCGCCGACGAGATCTTCTGCCCGACCTGCGGCCGGCTCGTCGCCCGCGACCGGCCGGGCGAGGACTGGAACTGGATCCCGCTGGAGGGCGACCCCTCCTGAGCCGGCTCAGCCGTAGCGCCGCGGCGTGTAGACGGTGCCCGGCGCCGGCCAGCGCGACGTCGACGCGCCGACGATGAGCAGGGTGCGCATGTCGACCTCGCCCGGGACGAGGTCGGCGAGGCGCACCACGCGCACCGACTCCTCCGGCCCGTCGACGTCCCGGCCGACGACCACCGGCGTCGACGGGTCGCGGTACTTCAGGAGCAGGTCACGGGCCGCCTCGACCTGCCAGGTCCGCGACCGCGACGCCGGGTTGTACAGCGCGACCGCCATGTCGGCGTCGGCGACCGCGGCCAGTCTCCGCTCGACGACCTCCCACGGCTTGAGGCGGTCCGACAGCGAGACCATCGCGTAGTCGTGCCCGAGCGGGGCGCCGACGCGGGCGGCGACGGCCTGGGCGGCCGAGACGCCCGGGACGACGCGCACGGGCACGTCGGGGTAGTCGGCGGCGGCGACCTCGACGACCGCCGAGGCCATCGCGAACACCCCCGGGTCGCCGGAGGAGACGACGGCCACCCGCCGTCCGTCGCGCGCGAGGTCGAGGGCGAACGCGGCGCGCTCGGACTCCACCTTGTTGTCCGAGGCGTGCACCCGCTGGCGCGGGTTCGGGGGCACGCGAGCGGTGTAGGTGGCGTAGCCGACGACGTCGTCCGCGGCCGCCAGCGCGGCGGCGGCCTCGGGGGTCAGGCGGTCGCGGGCGCCCGGCCCGAGGCCGACGACGACCACGTCGCCGGTGTGGTGGCGGTCGATCCCCCCGTCGATCCCCCTGTCGATCAGGGCCGCCGTCTCCGCGCGCGCGGTCGGCGTGGAGTCGGCGTGCACCCGCGAGGGGACGATGCCCACGGCGAAGTAGGGCACCGAGTCGGGGGCGACGTCGGCGAGCGGGGCGGTGCGCTGCGCGTCGGTGGAGGCACGCTCGACGTAGAAGGCCTCGTCGAGCCGACCCGACGTGGCGAGCGCCGCGCGGACGCCGGTGAACGTGCGCCCGAGCTTCATCACCGCCGCGGCGTCGGTCTGCGCGAGGCGCGCGGCGAGCTCGTCGGGCGGGAGGGTGCCGGGCAGGACGGTCAGCACCTCGTCGCGCTCCACCAGCGGGCGCCCGAGGGCTGCCGCCGCGGCGGCCACCGACGTCACGCCGGGCACGACCTCGGTGGGGTAGCGGTCGGCGAGGCGCTTGTGGAGGTGCATGTACGAGCCGTAGAAGAACGGGTCGCCCTCGGCGACCACGACGACGTCGCGGCCGGCGTCGAGGTGCGCGGCCAGGCGGGCGGCGGCCTCGGCGTAGAAGGCGTCGAGGCGGCCCTGGTAGTCGTCGGTCCGTTCCGTGGTGACGGGGTAGGTGAGCTGCTCCTCGACCTGGGTCCCGAGGTACTGCGCGACGATCCCACGGGCGTGCGACCGCCCGTGGCGCGCGCAGTGGTAGGCGACGACGTCGGCGCCGCGGACGAGGTCGACGGCGCGCACGGTCATCAGCGACGGGTCGCCGGGGCCGACGCCCACGCCGTAGAGGGTGCCGGTCACGCCCGTGCCCCCAGCGCCAGCGCGTTCACCGCACCGACCGTCATCGCCGAGCCGCCGCGCCGGCCGTGGACGACGACGTGCTCGATGGCTGTGCCGTCCCCGCCCGACCCGAAGCCCACCAGCGCCGCCTTCGACTCCATCGCCCCGACGAACCCGACCGGCAGCCCCAGCACGACGGCCGGCCGGGGCGCGCCCTGCTCGATCATCTCGAGCAGGTGGAACAGGGCGGTCGGGGCGTTGCCGATCGCGACGACCGCGCCGTCGAGGTGCTCGCGCCACAGCTCGAGGGCGGCGGCGCTGCGGGTGGTCTGCAGGGTGGCGGCGAGGTCGGGGACCTGCGCGTCGTGCAGGGTGCAGAGCACCTCGTTGTCCGCGGGCAGGAAGCGCCGCGTGATGCCGCTCGCGACCATCATCGCGTCGCAGAGGATCGGTGCCCCGGCGCGCAGGGCCGCGTGGGCGGCGGCGACCGCGCCGGGGGAGACCTCCGTGTCGGCGGCGAGGTCGACCATCCCGCAGGAGTGGATCATGCGGACGACGGTGTCGTGGGCGTCCTCGGGCAGGTGCGCGAGGTCCGCCTCGGCGCGGATGATCGCGAACGAGCGGCGGTAGATCTCCGGCCCGTCGGCGACGTAGGAGGGGACGGCCGACCTCTCCGTCGTCTCGCTCACCCCGACACCCTCCCTGTTCGGACGATCGTGCGATAGGTACCGCCGGGCGTGCCCTCGACCACGGCGACGGGTCCGGCCGGCGTGCCGCAGGCCCGGTCGCAGCCGACCCAGTGCTGGTGCAGGAGCCCGCCGGCGCGGCCGGTGGCGACGGCGCGGGCGAGGTCGCCGCGGACGTCGGTGTGCGACTTGGCGCAGCGCGGTGCACCGACGCACGCCGAGAGGCTCGCCCAGCGCGAGGGCCCGATCTCGACGTGGGGCGCCAGGCGTTCGCGGGCGTCGTCGGGCGGGTCGCGCAGCACCACCGTCCGCCACGGCGTGACGCGCAGCGTGGCGCCCTCGTCGCCGAGGTCGGCGAGCACCCGCGCTGCGGCGGGCGTGACCTCGCCCAGGCGGGGGAGGACCTCGAGGCAGGTGCGCTCCGCGCTCGTGAGCACGTCGGCGTGCTCCAGCACTCTTCTCTGCTCACGAGCGCGGAGCGCACCGAGCACGGCGTCGGCGCCCACCTCGGCCACACGCCAGGCGTCGCCGCGCACGGCGAGGAAGGCCTCGACCGCGGCGAGGGCCAGGGCCGCGGGGTCGGCGGTGGGGTGCTTGCCGGTGACGTCGGTGGGGGCGCCGGCGAGCCACAGCCCGCCGCCGAGCACCACGGCCACGTCGGCGCCGAGGCCCAGCACGTCGCCCGTGCCGTCGTCGATCGCGACGAGCAGGCGGCCGGGGACCTCGGTGCGCCCGCGCAGGGCGTCGGCGATCGCGCGGGCCGGCGCGTCGACCGCCGGCGAGCGCGGCGAGGCCACCACGCTGCAGGGCACGTCGCGGCCACGGTCGTCGAGGAGCGGGGCGGGCCCGCCGATCGCCGACAGGACGGCGGCGAGATCGTCGGCACCCTTCACCGTGAGGCCGCGCACCTGCCAGGATCCCCGCGACGTGAGCTCGAGCGGGGCGGCGTCGGCGGCCGTACCGGCAACACCGGCCAGCAGGCGCAGCTCCGCGGGGGCGATCGCGCCGCCCACCGGGCGGAACCGCGCGAGCGCCCCGTCGGCGGCGTCGTGACGGCGCCAGGCCCCCGGGCACGCGTCGGGCCGGGCCCGGACCGGGGCACCGTCACGTCGTCGGGGAGCGGGCATCCGTGACACAGTAGCCACGACTGGTCCTCAACATCTATCTAGGTGTTCATACATCGGCCTGGAGGCGCGGTGCTCCTGCTGCTCTCGACCTCGGACACCGACCTGCGCTCGGCGCGGGCCAGCGCACCCGGTCAGGCGGGTGGTTGGCGCTGGGCGAACCCGGCGCGGGTGGCGGTGGACGAGCTCGACGGCCTGCTCGACGGCGTCGACCTCGTCGTCGTGCGCCTGCTCGGCGGCCGCCAGGCGTGGGAGGACGGGCTGGACGCGCTGCTCGCGCCGTCGCAGCCGCGGCCCGTCGTCGTGCTCGGCGGGGAGCAGAGCCCGGACGCGCAGCTGATGGAGTCGTCGACGGTGCCGGTCGGCGTCGCGACCCAGGCGCACCTCTACCTCGCCCAGGGCGGGCCGGAGAACCTCGCGCAGCTCCACCACTTCCTGTCCGACACGGTCCTGCTCACCGGCCACGGCTTCGAGCCGCCCGCCGAGATGCCGAGCTGGGGGCGCCTGGACGGCTGGGAGCATCCGGAGGACGCAGCGAACGCGCTGTTCGCTGCTTCTAGCGCAACGAACAGCGCGTTCGCTGCAACACCCCACGCCCGCCCCCGGGTCGCCGTCGTCTACTACCGCGCGCACCACATGGCCGGGAACACGGCGTTCGTCGACGCCCTGTGCCGGGCGGTGGTCGACGCCGGCGGGGTGCCCGAGCCCGTGTTCTGCTCGTCGCTGCGCAGCCCCGACGACGAGCTGGTCGAGGTCCTGCGCCACGCGGACGTGCTGGTCACGACCGTGCTCGCGGCCGGCGGCTCGCGACCCGCGGCGGCCAGCGCCGGCGAGGACGACGAGAGCTGGGACACCGGTGCGCTCGCCGCGCTCGACGTCCCGATCCTGCAGGCGCTGTGCCTGACGCGGACCCGCGACGAGTGGCTCGACGACGACGACGGCGTGAGCCCGCTGGACGCCGCGAACCAGGTCGCCGTCCCGGAGTTCGACGGCCGCATCATCACCGTGCCGTTCAGCTTCAAGGAGACCGACGCCGACGGGCTCCCGGTCTACGTCGCCGACCCCGAGCGGGCCGCGCGCGTGGCGGGGCTGGCGGTGAGCCACGCCCGGCTGCGCCACGTGCCGAACGCCGAGAAGCGCATCGCCCTCGTGCTGTCCGCCTACCCGACGAAGCACGCCCGCATCGGCAACGCGGTGGGGCTGGACACGCCGGCGTCGGTGGTGCGCCTCCTGCAGGCGATGAAGGATGCCGGCTACGGGATCGGGGAGGTGCCGGGTCTCGCCGAGGGCGACGGCGACCTGCTCATCCGCGCGCTCATCGACGCCGGCGGCTACGACCAGGACTGGCTGTCCGAGGACCAGCTCGCCGCCAACCCGATCCGCATCCCCGTCGACGAGTACACGGCGTGGTTCGCGACCCTGCCCGACGACTTCCGCGCCGGGGTCGAGGAGCACTGGGGCCCGGCGCCGGGGGAGATGTTCCTCCACGACGGCGCGATCACCGTCGCCGCGCTGCAGCGGGACAACGTCGTCGTGATGATGCAGCCGCCGCGCGGGTTCGGCGAGAACCCGATCGCGATCTACCACGACCCCGACCTGCCGCCGAGCCACCACTACCTCGCGGCCTACCGCTGGCTGCAGAGCACGTTCGGGGCGCACGCGCTGGTGCACGTCGGCAAGCACGGCAACCTCGAGTGGCTGCCGGGCAAGACGGTCGCGAGCAGCGCGTCCTGCGCGCCCGACCCGATCCTCGGCGACCTGCCGCTGGTCTACCCGTTCCTCGTCAACGACCCGGGCGAGGGGACGCAGGCCAAGCGCCGGGCGCACGCGACGCTCGTCGACCACCTGGTGCCGCCGATGGCGCGCGCCGAGTCGTACGGCGACCTGGCGCGGCTCGAGCAGCTGCTCGACGAGTACGCGTCGATCCAGGCGATGGACCCCGGCAAGATCACCGCGATCCGCGGGCAGATCTGGCAGCTGATCCAGGCCGCGAAGCTCGACAGCGACCTCGGCGTCACCGACCAGCCCGACGACGAGCGCTTCGACGACTTCGTCATGCACCTCGACGGCTGGCTCTGCGAGATCAAGGACGCGCAGATCCGCGACGGCCTGCACATCCTCGGGCGCGCGCCGAGCGGGCAGGAGCGCGTCGACATGGTGCTCGCGGTCCTGCGGGCGCGGCAGCTGTGGTCGGGCACGCAGTCGCTGCCCGGGCTGCGCGAGGCGCTGGGCATGGTCGAGGACGGGACGACGTCGCGCAGCGACACCGACCGCTTCGAGGAGACCGCCCACTCGCTCGTGCTCGGCATGGAGAAGCGCGCCTGGACCGAACCGGCCCAGGTCACCCTCGAGGTCCTCGGTCGTCCCGACGCGACCGTCACCGACATCCTGACCTTCGCCGCGACCGAGGTCGTCCCGCGCCTGGACCGCACCACCGACGAGATCACCGGTGTCCTGCACGCCCTCGACGGCGGGCACGTCACGGCCGGGCCGAGCGGGTCGCCGCTGCGCGGGCTGGTCAACGTGCTGCCGACCGGGCGGAACTTCTACTCGATCGACCCGCGCGCGGTGCCGTCGCGGCTGGCCTGGGAGACCGGGCAGATGCTGGCCGACTCGCTGCTCGAGCGGTACCGCGCCGACCACGACGGGGAGTGGCCGACCAGCGTGGGCCTCTCGCTGTGGGGGACCGCCGCGATGCGCACCTCCGGTGACGACGTCGCCGAAGCGCTCGCGCTCATGGGCGTGCGGCCGGTGTGGGACGAGGCGTCGCGGCGCGTGACGGGGCTCGAGGTCGTGCCGTCGGCCGAGCTCGGGCGCCCGCGCGTGGACGTCGTGCTGCGCATCTCCGGGTTCTTCCGCGACGCGTTCCCGCACGTCGTGGCGACGATGGACGACGCGGTGGCGCTCGTCGCCGCGCTGGAGGAGCCCGACGAGGACAACTTCGTCGCCGCGCACGCGCGCGCCGACGCGGCCTCCGGGGCGAGCTGGCAGGCCGCCACGACGAGGATCTTCGGCTCGCCGCCCGGCGCGTACGGGGCGGGGCTGCTGCAGGCGATGGACTCGCGCGACTGGCGCGGCGACGCCGACCTCGCGGAGATCTACACGACCTGGGGCGGGCACGCCTACGGGCGCGGGCGCCAGGGCGAGTCGGCGGTCGAGGAGATGCGCGCGGCCTACCGGCGGATCGCGGTGGCGGCGAAGAACATCGACACCCGCGAGCACGACATCGCCGACTCCGACGACTACTACCAGTACCACGGCGGCATGATCGCCACGGTCCGCGCGCTGACCGGGGCGGCGCCGGCGGCGTACGTCGGCGACTCGACGCGTCCGGAGAACGTGCGGACGCGGTCGCTGATCGAGGAGACGGCGCGGGTGTTCCGCTCGCGCGTCGTCAACCCGCGCTGGATGGCGGCCATGCGGCGGCACGGCTACAAGGGCGCGTTCGAGATGGCCGCGACCGTCGACTACCTGTTCGGCTGGGACGCGACGGCGGGGACCGTCAGCGACTGGATGTACGGCTCGCTGACCGAGAACTACGTCCTCGACCCCGAGAACCGCGCGTTCCTGCGCGAGGCCAACCCCTGGGCCCTGCACGGCATGGCCGAGCGCCTGCTCGAGGCCGTCGACCGCGGCCTGTGGGAGAGCCCGGACCCGGCGATGGTCGAGCAGTTGCGCGAGGCGTTCCTCGAGGCCGAGGGCGACGCCGAGGGTGGCTGACGCCGGGTGCTGACATCGTCGGACGATTGTAAGGTGCGGCACACGGGCGGGTGACGCCGCCGCCCTACGGTGACGGTCCACACGCGACCGACCACGGGGGGTGCCGATGAGCGACCGGACCGCGGGCCAGGAGGCCGGGGACGACAGCACCACGGAGACCGACGAGCGCTACCGTTCCCCGGGCCTGCAGACCGAGCCGGAGGCGCCGAGCACCGTCCGACGGCACCGGATCGGGCTGGTCGCGGGCCTGGTCGGGGCGGGGCTGGTCTACCTCGTGCTGCCGGCGAGCCTCGCGCCCGAGGCGCGGCTGACCGCCGCGGTCGCGGTGCTCATGGGCATCTGGTGGATGACCGAGGCCATCCCGATCCCGGCCACCGCCCTGCTGCCGCTGGTGCTCTTCCCCGTGCTCGGCGAGCCGTCCGTCAGCGACGTCGGTGCCTCCTACGGCGACGACATCATCTTCCTGTTCATGGGCGGCTTCCTGCTGGCCCTGGCCATGCAGCGCTGGAACCTGCACCGCCGCATCGCCCTCGTCACCATCCGGGCGATGGGGACCAACCCCACGATGCTCATCGCCGGGTTCATGGTGGCCACCGGCTTCCTGAGCATGTGGGTCTCCAACACCGCGACCTCGGTGATGATGCTGCCGATCGGGATCTCGGTGCTGCTGCTCGTGCTCGACCCGGCCACCACCGGTGCCCCGGGCGCCACCGACGGGGCCGACGGGGACGACGAGAGCGCCCGGCGCACGGTGGTGCGCTCGACGTTCGGCACCGCGCTGATGCTGGGCATCGCCTACGCCGCGTCCATCGGCTCCCTGGCGACGATCATCGGGACGCCGCCCAACACCCTGCTCGTGGGGTATCTGGAGACGCAGGGCATCCAGATCGGCTTCGGGCAGTGGATGCTCGTGGGCCTGCCGCTGGCCGCGGTGTTCCTGGTCGTCGCCTGGTTCGTGCTCACGAAGGTGCTGTTCAAGCCCGAGATCGACCGCATCCCCGGCGGTCACGCGCTGATCGACGGCGAGCTCGCCAAGCTGGGCCCGCCCTCGAGCGGGGAGAAGCGGGTCCTCGCGGCGTTCGTCCTGGCCGCGGTGAGCTGGGTGGGGATCCCGCTCATCTGGGAGGACCCGGCGATCAGCGACGCGGGCATCGCCATGGCGATCGGTGTCCTGCTGTTCCTCGCCCCGGCCGGCGCCGCCCGCGGCGTGCGGCTGCTCGACTGGGAGAGCGCGCTGAAGCTGCCGTGGGGCGTGCTCCTGCTGTTCGGGGGCGGCCTCGCGCTCTCCGCGCAGTTCGACGACAGCGGGCTCTCGCAGTGGATCGGCGAGCAGGCCGGGGCGCTCGGCGTCGTCCCGACGGTGCTGTTCGTGCTGCTGCTCGTGGCCGGGGTGCTGCTGCTGACGGAGCTGACCAGCAACACCGCCACGGCGGCGACGTTCCTGCCCCTCGTCGGCGGCGTCGCGATGGGTGTGGGCACCCCGGTGCTGCTGCTGACCGCACCGGTCGCCCTCGCGGCCACCTGCGCGTTCATGCTGCCGGTCGCCACCCCGCCCAACGCGATCGCCTACGGCTCGGGCTACGTGACGATCGGCCAGATGATCCGCGGCGGGTTCTGGCTCAACCTCATCGCCGTCGTGCTGATCACCCTCACCACCATGACCCTGCTCGTGTGGGTCTTCGGCATCGCCTACTGACGGTGTCGGGCCGGCGGCCGCGTCGTGACGCGACGGGGATGAGCGCAGGAATCGCGTCCCGCCAGTTCTCCCGACCGTGGTTTCCCGGATTCCGGTCCACTCTCGACCGGTCCCTCGGGAAACAGACCGCTTGTATAGCATCGCTTTGCTATACTTGACCGATGCCGGGACGAGAGAGGAGCACGACCATGTCCGTGCAGCTGGTGCACCCCGAGCGCGTCCACCGGGTCGACGTCCACCACCAGGTCGCCGACACGCGGGGCTCGCGCACCGTCTACCTGGCCGGTCAGGTGTCCTGGGACGTGGACGGGAACCTCGTGGGCCGCGACGACCTCGCCGCGCAGGCCGAGCAGGCGTTCCTCAACGTCGCCGCCGCGCTCGACGCGGTCGGGGCGACGCCGGCCGACCTGGCCAAGGTCACGATCTATGTCGTCGACCTCGACGCGTCGAAGGCCGATCAGCTCGTCGCCGGGCGCGACCGTGCGGCCGCGGCCCTGGGCGTCGAGCTCCAGCAGCCGAGCACCTGGATCGGGGTCACCGCGCTGGCCGCGCCCGGCTACCTCGTCGAGGTCGACGCCGTCGCCGTGCTGTCCTGAACGCTGCCCTGAACGATCTCCCGGGCGCTGTCCGTCGGCGGGCGCAGCGCCGCCCAGCCGGCCTCGACCGAGCGCCGGCAGGCCGCGGGGTCGTCACCCGCGGCGACGATGACGGCGGTGAGGAGGGGGACCCCCGAGGCGAGGGTGCGCCGTGACGCGACACGGCTGACCACCAGCGACACGATCCCGTGGCAGACGGTCCAGACCTCGGTGGCGAGCCGGTCGGGGTCGGTGTCCGGCGCGATCCGGCCCTCCTGCCGGCACCGTCGCGCGGCGCGCTCGAGGTACCCGAGGGTCGCCTCGGCGGCCGCGACGTCTTCGAGCTCGACGGTCGCGTCGAACATGACGCGGTAGAGGTCGGGGTGCTCGAGAGCGTTGACGGCGTAGGCGGCGGTGCCCGCCACGAGGTCCTCGACGGGGTCGGCCGGGACGACGAGGGCGTCGAGGCGGGCCGCGAGCCGCGTGAAGCCCTCCTGGCGCAGCGCGCGCCACACGCCGTCCATCCCGCCGAAGTAGGTGTAGACGGCCATCGTCGAGACCCCGGTCCCGGCGACCAGCGACCGCAACGTGATCGGCTCGCGCTCCCGCAGCATCCGCGCGGCGCGCTCCAGCAGCTGCGTGCGCACCGCCGGGTCCTTCTGCCGCGCCATCCGGGGATGCTATGGCAACGCCATGGGGAGGTCAGGTCCCGCAGGCCCCGCCGTAGGTGGTGATCTTGTAGTCGACGACGGCCAGGGCGGCCTGCAGGTCGCGCAGGCGGTGCAGGATGTCCTCGCGGTGGGCCTCCAGCAGCGCCAGGCGCTCCGGCTCGGTCGCGGGGCCCTGCTTGACGAGATCGACGTAGCGGGCGATCGCCGCGATCGGCATGTCGGAGTCGCGCAGCCGCGAGATGAACACGACCCGGCCGACGGCGTCGCGGTCGTAGACCCGCCGGCCCGAGCCGTCGCGGGGCACGTCGACCAGACCGATCCGCTCGTAGTAGCGCAGCGTATGGGCGCTGACCCCGGTCAGCGCCGCGACCTCGGCGATGGCCATCCGGTCGGGGATCTCGAGGTCCCGCACCAGCTCCGCCGTCAACGGGGGCAGCTCGCCCTCCGTGGTGTGGATGAGGTTCCGCAGCCGGTCGGTCGTCACGCTCACACCGTCGACCGTAGGGCTTCGAGCGCACTCGAAGGCAAGCCCGTCCGGAGCGGGCCAGGATGGCGGGCGTGACGACGGACGCCTTCACCGCGCAGCGTCCCCGCCTGTTCGGCCTGGCCTACCGGATGCTGGGGTCGGCGCACGACGCCGAGGACGTGGTGCAGGACGCCTGGCTGCGCTGGGCGGGGCGCGAGGCGGAGGTCGACAACCCCGCGGCGTGGCTGACGACCGTCGTCACCCGGCTCTGCCTCAACCGCCTCGACTCCGCCCGCGCGCGCCGCGAGACCTACGTCGGCCCCTGGCTGCCCGAGCCGATCCTCACCACCGACCCGGCGACCGGCCCGGCCGCGACGGTGGAGGAGCGCGAGTCGGTGTCGCTGGCCCTGCTCACGACGCTGGAGCGGCTGACCCCGCCCGAGCGCGCGGTCTACGTGCTGCGCGAGGCGTTCGGGCACAGCCACGCCGAGGTCGCCGCGGTCCTCGACGTCACCGTGGCCGGCTCGCGCCAGCTGCACACCCGCGCCCGGCGCCACCTCGCCGCGGACGGGGTGCCGGCGACCCCGCCCACCGACCCCGCCGACGTCGGCCCGCTGCTCGCCCGGTTCGTCGCCGCCGCGCGCGAGGGCGACGTGGCGGGGCTCGAGGCCCTGCTGGCCGCCGACGTCACGGTGTGGTCCGACGGCGGGGGCAGGGTGAGCGCCGCCCGTCGCCCCGTGCACGGCCGCGACGCCGTCGCCCGCTTCCTCGTCGGCGTCCTCGGGCCGCGACGACCGCGGCGGACGGGGGCGGCCGCGGAGGTCAACGGCGCCCCGGCGGCGCTCGCGTTCCTCGACGGCGTGCTCGACGGGGTCCTGACGATCGAGCCCGCCGGTGACCAGGTCGCCACGGTCCGCATCCTGCGCAACCCCGAGAAGCTCGCGTTCCTCGTCGCGCAGCTGTCACGTTCGGCGGGGCTGTCCGGTCGACCTCTCTGAGCGGGCGCCGGCCGGACGCCCGGGGACCGGGAGGACGTCATGACCGTGCTGGTGACCGGGGGACGGGGACGCTGGGGAGCGCGCTCGTCCCGCTGCTCGACGGTCCGCGGGTGCTGAGCCGTCGCGCGGGGCCGGGGCGGGTGGTCGGCGATCTCGCCACCGGCGAGGGCCTCGACGGGGCGCTGGCGGGGATCGGCACGGTCGTCCACCTGGCCAGCCGCCCGAAGGGCGACGCGTCGGCTACCGCGCGCCTCGTCGACGCCGCGCGCCGGGCCGGGGTGGCGCACCTCGTCCACGTCTCGATCGTCGGCGCCGACCGCATCCCGCTGCCCTACTACCGCGAGAAGGTGCAGAGCGAGCAGCTCGTCGAGGGCTCGGGGCTGCCGTGGTCGATCCTGCGCGCGACGCAGTTCCACGACCTGCTCGCGACGCTCTTCGCCGCCACCGCCCGCGTCGGCGTCCTGCCCGTGCTGGCCGGGGCGTCGTTCCAGCCGATCGCGGTCGGCGACGTCGCCGCGCGCCTCGCGGACCTCGTCGCCGCGCCGCCCTCGGGGCGCGCGCCGGACCTGGGCGGGCCGGAGGTCCGGGCCATGGACGACCTCGCCCGGGTCTGGGCGCGGGCGACCGGGAAGCGCCGTCCGGTGCTGCCGCTGCGCGTCCCCGGGGCGATCGCCCGCGGCTTCCGCGAGGGCGCGCACCTCACGCCGGCGCACGCCGAGGGCGTCGTCACCTTCGAGCAGTACCTGGCGGCGGGGGTGCGGTCGTGAGGGCGCTTCTCGGCCTCCTCGCCGCGTTCCAGCTGGTGGTCGGCCTCTGGGCGTTGGTGCTCCCGCAGCTGTTCTACGACGCCTTCCCGTACGGCGGCACGCCCTGGGTCGCCCTGCTCCCGCCGTTCAACGAGCACCTCGTGCGCGACCACGGCGCCGGCACGCTCGCCCTCGGCGTGGTGCTGGCCTTCGCGGCGTGGTGGCCCGAGCGGCGGTTGGTGATCGCCGCGGTCGTCGCGTTCCTCGTGTTCGCCGTGCCGCACGCGGTGTTCCACACCTTCCACCTCGCGCACTTCCCGCTGGTCGACGCGGTGCTGCAGCAGGCGGCGTTCGCCCTCGAGATCCTGCTCGCGGTGGCGGTGCTGGCGCTCCTGCCGCGCCGGCGGGTCACGCCCGCCCGGACGTGAACCCGTGCACGGCGTCGGTGACCGCGGCCCGCAGGCCCGCGGTGTCGCGGCGCGGGCCGGCGCCGGCGAGGTCGTCGAAGGCGAGGCCGTCGAGGCAGGCGACGAGGTCGTCGGCGCGGCGCGCGGCGTCGGGCACGCCCAGCCCGTCCAGCGTCGCGGCGACGCGCCGGCGGACGCGGGCGCCCCCGGTGCGCAGCGCCGCGCCGAGCTCGGGGCGCCGCGTCGACTCCAGCGCCAGCTCCCACCGCGCGAGCAGCCGGTCGCGGTCGGCGGTGAGCCAGCGCCCGACCAGCGCCACGGCGGCCTCGACGAGCTCGTCGACGTCGGCCGGGGGGCGTGTCGTGGAGGGCACCTCGGCGAGGGTCTGCGCGGTCAGCCGGTCGACGCAGGCCTGCAGCAGGGCCGCGCGGGTGCGGAAGTAGTAGGAGCTGGTGCCCTCGGCGAGCGCTGCGGTGGCGTCGACCGCGCGGTGGGTCAGCCCGCGGCCGCCGTCGCGGGCGAGCACGGCGATCGCCGCGTCGGCGAGCACGTCCCGACGGTCCACGGACGGCCCCTTCCCGACGGTTCCTCTACAGCCGTAGAGTACTGCCTACTACAGGCGTAGAGGAGCCGGGCCATGGGACGGGCGGTCGTGGTGGGAGCGGGGCTGGGCGGGCTGGCCGGCGCGATCGCGCTGCGGCGCGCGGGCTGGGAGGTCACGGTGCTCGAGCGCCGCGACCCGCCGACGTCGTCCGGGGCGGGCATCGCGCTGTGGCCCAACGCCCTGCGCGCGCTCGACGCCCTCGGGCTCGGCGACGCGGCCCGGGACGCGGGCACGGTCGAGATCGGCGGCGGCATCCGCACCGCGTCCGGCCGGTGGCTCGCCCACGTCGACGCGGCGGACCTCCGGCGCCGGCAGGGCGACGGCGTGGTCGTGCTCCCGCGCCCCGACCTGTTCGCGCTGCTGCTCGCGGCCGCCCCGCCGGTGCGCGCCGGAGCCGGCGTCACCCGCGTCGAGCCCGGGGACGCGGCGACCCCGGCCGTCGTGCACGACGACGCGGGCGGGCGCCACGAGGCCGAGCTGGTGGTCGCCGCCGACGGGCTGCGCAGCCTCGTGCGGGGTGCGCTGTGGCCCGAGGCGACCGTGCGGGACACCGGGCAGACGGCGTTCCGCCTGGTCGCCGAGCACGCCCTCGACGCCGGCGGCGAGAGCTGGGGCCGCGGCGAGTACGTCGGTCTCGGCCCGCTGCCTGGCGGGCGCACCTACGCGTACGCGGTGGTGCCGAGCCGTGAGGTGCCCGCCGGCGACCCCGTGCCCTGGCTGCGGGCGCGTTTCGCCGGCTGGCACGACCCCGTCCCCGCGGTGCTCGACGCCGCCGTCGGCCCGGTCCTCGTGCACCCGCTCGCCGACCTCACCCCACCGCGCGCCTGGCACCGCGGCCGCGTCGCCCTGCTCGGCGACGCCGCCCACGCCATGACCCCGAACCTCGGCCAGGGCGCCGCGCAGGCCTTCCTCGACGCGGTGGCGCTGGCGCAGGACGCGACCACCGACCCGTCGTCGCTCGCCGCCTACGAGGCCCGCCGCCGGCCCGCCGCCGAGGCCGTCGCCCGCCGCTCGCGCACCGCCGGCGCCGTCGCGGCCTGGCGCTCGCCGCTCGCGGTGGCGCTGCGCTCCACCCTGACCGCCGCCCTGCCCGCACGGGCCTCGGCGGCCGCGCTCGACCGCCTGCTCGGCACCCCGTCCGTGGAGGAGAACGCATGACCGGCACCCACGTCGTCGTCGGCGCCACGGGCGGCATCGGCCGCGCCGTCTGCGCGGAGCTCGCCCGCCGCGGACTCCCGATCCGCGCCGTGAGCCGCTCGGGGGCACCGGTCGAGGGCGTCGAGGCGGCCGAGGTCGTCGCCGCCGACGCCGCCGACCCCGCCGCGATGCGCGACGTCTGCCGCGACGCCGCGGCGGTCCACCACTGCGTGAACCCGCCCTTTTCCGCGTGGCGCGCGGTCTTCCCGGCCGCCACCCGCGCGCTGCTCGCGGCCGCGGGCGCGGCCGGCGCGCGGCTCGTGCTCGCCGACGACACGTGGATGTACGGGCGGGTCGACGGCCCGATGCGGGAGGACACGACGGTCGCGCCGGTCTCGGGCAAGGGCGTGCTGCGGGCGTGGCTCGCCGAGATGGTGCTGGCCGCCCACGCGCGCGGGGAGGTCGAGACGGTCATCGGCCGGGCGCCGGAGCTGTGGGGGCCGGGGGTGGAGTCGCTGCTGGCCGGCGGCATCTTCGCGGCCGCGGTGCACGGGCGCACCGCCCGGTGGCCCGGCGACCCCGACCTGCCCGTGACCGCCGGCTACGCCCCCGACGTCGGCGCGGCGCTCGTCGAGCTGGCCCTGGCCCCGGCGGACACGACGGGTCGCGTCTGGCACACCCCGGTGCCGCCGCCGATCACCGGCCGGCTGTTCGTGGAGAAGGTCTTCGCCGCCGCCGGGCACCCGCCGCGCGTCGGGCGCATCACCCCGGCGATGGTCGCCGGTCTGCGGCTCGTGTCCCCGGTGGTCCGCGAGGGCGCCGAGCTGCTCTACCAGTTCGAGCAGCCGTTCCTCGTCGACGACTCGGCCTTCCGGGCGGCCTTCACCACCCGCGCCACCGACTGGGACACCGGCATCGCCGCGACCCTCGCGTGGTACCGCGGCGACCCCGCGCGCACGCGCCGCCGCCTGGTCCCGGCCGGGGGCTGATCCGGGCAGGACCGGGCGGCAGCGCACAATGGCCGGGGTGAGCACGCCCCTGGTCCTCGGCATCGAGACGTCCTGCGACGAGACCGGCGTCGGTCTCGTGTCGGAGGGACGGCTGCTCGGCGACGCGCTGGCCTCGAGCATGGACGAGCACGCGCGCTTCGGCGGCGTGGTGCCCGAGGTCGCGGCGCGGGCCCACCTCGAGGCGATGGCGCCGATGGTGCGTACGGCGCTGCGCCGCGCCGAGGTCGACCTCGCCGACGTCACCGCCGTCGCCGTCACCGCGGGGCCGGGGCTGAGCCCGGCGCTGCAGGTGGGGCTCGCCGCGGGCAAGGCGTACGCGCTGGCCGCGGGCGTCCCGCTCTACGCCGTGCACCACCTCGCGGGCCACGCCGCGGTCGACGTCCTCGACCACGGGCCGCTGCCCCCGCGCTGTGTGGCGCTGATCGTCTCGGGCGGCCACACCTCGCTGCTCTCCGTCGGGGACCTGGCCCGCGACGAGGTCGTGCACCTCGGCGACACCGTCGACGACGCCGCCGGCGAGGCGTTCGACAAGGTCGCGCGGCTGATCGGCCTGCCCTACCCGGGCGGCCCCGCGATCGACCGGGCCGCGCGCGAGGGCGACCCGCACGCCATCGCCTTCCCGCGCCCGCTCACCGGCCCGTCCGACCCGCCGTGGACGTTCTCCTTCTCGGGGCTCAAGACGGCGGTCGCGCGGTGGGTGGAGCGGCAGGACGGCCCGCTGCCCGTGCCCGACATCGCGGCGTCGTTCCAGGAGGCCGTCGCCGACACCCTCGCCCGCAAGGCCGTCGCCGCCTGCGCCGACCAGGGCGCCGACACCCTGCTCGTGGTCGGCGGCGTCGCGGCGAACTCGCGGGTGCGCGGGCTGGTCGAGGAGCGCTGCGCCGCCGCCGGGATCACCCTGCGCGTGCCGCCGATCCGGCTGTGCACCGACAACGGCGCGATGATCGCCGCCCTCGGTGACCTGCTCGTCCGCGCCGACGTCGAGCCCGACCCCCTCGACGTCGCCGCCGACCCGCGGGCGCGGCTGACGGGCGCGCTGCTCCACGGCACGCGGCCGGTGCCCGTCGGCTGAGATCACCGCTGTCGGACCCCTCACGTTGTCGCCCGGTCGGAGCACCGGTATCGGTGGAGGGGTGCCCGGTCTCCGTGCGGTCCTCGACGGCCAGCCGTTCCCGCTGCGCCGCTGGCAGATCCTGGTCGTGGCCGACGACTACGGCCTCGACGCCCGCACCCGCACGAAGCTCGAGCAGATCCCCGACCGCCCGTACGCCGACAGCGGCGACGTGATGATCGCCCTGGCCATGACGCCGGCGCACCTGGCGGCGCGCACCCCGCTGTAGGTCGGCGCGCCGTGGATCGCCGTCGGTCAGCCGGGCGCGACCGCGAGCACCACCGCGGTGGCGTTGTCGTGCCCGCCCTCGTCGAGCGCGGCCACGACGAGCCGGCGGGCCGCGGCGTGCACGGTCTCCATGTCGGTGGGCGTCCCGTCGAGCAGGCCCGCGAGGACCGCGGCGTCGGGCAGGTGGTTCCACACCCCGTCGCTGCACAGCAGCAGGACGCCGTGCTCGTCGAGCTCCCAGCTGCGGTGCCGGGCGACGACGTCGGGCGCGTCGGCGGCGAGCCAGCGGGTGATCACGTGGGCGCGCGGGTCGGCGAGGGCGTCGTCGGCGGCGACCATGCCCGCGGCCACCATCTCCGCGGCCCACGAGTCGTCCTCGGTGAGCACGGTCGACTCGTCGGGCGCGCCGGGGCAGAGCCAGTAGGCGCGGCTGTCGCCGGCCCAGCTGACGACGGCGCGCCCGGCGTCGAGCATGGCGGCGACGTAGGTGCACGCCGGGGCCTGACCGCTGCCCGGGGCGAGCGCGGACACGGCCGTGCGCGCGGCGTCGGCGGCGCTCGCGGCGGCGTCGTCGAGGTCCTGGCCGTCGGCGAGCGCCTCCTGCCCGGCCGCGACGGCGACGTCGCAGGCGGTGCGCGACGCGGTGTCGCCGCCGGGCACCGACGCGACGCCGTCGCAGACGACGGCGACGACGGTGGGCGTGCCCTCGGTGGTGGCCGCGCGGCAGAGCGCGAACGAGTCCTCGTTGCGGCGGCGCCGGTGCCCGCGGTCGGTGACGCCGGCGCCGAGGACGAGCGGGCCGACCGCGCCGTCCGACGCGTCGGGCACGTCGAGCACGTCCTCGGCGTGCTCGGCGCCCGCGAACGACGGGGACGACGCGGGGGAGGCGGACGCGGGCTCGATCGGCACGGGCACTCCCTACACCCTCGGGACCGCGAGGGCCGGGACGACGCGGTGAGCCCGGGGCGGCGTTCCGCCCGACGGGTGGGTCGGGGCGTGGACCGGTCGGCACGCGGGCTCCCGAGCGATCACCGGCAGCCCCTTCCCGCGACGACCCGGCGGTACCCGGGTCGTGCACCGGAGGGTAGCCGTTCCCGCGAACGGGTGGTGGCCCGCGTCCTGACGATCTGCGGTCAGTTCCAGCCGTAGCCGCCGCGGAGCTCGGCCGCGACGCGCTCGAAGCGATCGGCCGGCATGACCGCGCCCTCCCGCCGGATGCCGTGCTCGGGGATCTCGAGCACGCGGTCGAGGCGGACGAACGAGTCGCGGCCCTCGCGGTCCCAGCCGCCCGACCCGACCGGCAGCCAGTGGGCGTCGTCGCGGCGGTGCTCCTGGCTCGACAGCATCAGGCCCAGCAGCTCGCCCTGCCCGGCACGGGCCACGACCAGGACCGGGCGGTCCTTGCCCTGCGAGGCGTCCTCCTCGAAGGGCACCCAGGTCCACACGACCTCGCCCGGGTCGGCGGCCCCGTCGAGGTCGGGCTGGTAGGAGATCGAGCGCGCCCGGTCCCGCGCCGGTGCGGTGCGGACCCCGGGCGTCGGTGCCGGGGCGGCCTGCTCGGGGCCGTGCCGGTCGTCCCGCCGGCCCTGTCCGTCCCGCCGGCCCCGCCCGTCCCGCCGGCCCTGCCCGTCGACCTGCTTGTTCAGCAGGTCCAGACCGGCCTGCAGTGCCCGTCCGACCACGTCCCGGAATCCCGCCACGGCGCACAGCTTGCCGCGCCGGGGACCACGGTCGCCGCGCGGGGCCCGGCCCGGGATCCACTCCTCGTCCTCGCGCGGAGCACACCGCGGGCAACACCGCCGACACCTCCGTGCGCGACGATCACCGCCATGCCCGAGGTGCACGTCCGCCTGCGCTGGCCCGACGGGACCGCGCGCCGCTACTACTCGCCCTCGCTGGTGCTCACCGAGCATGTCGAGGAGGGGGCCGGCTACGCCACCCCGGACCTCCTCGCGCGGGCCCGCACCGCGCTCATCGAGGCGAGCGAGCGCGTCCGGGCCCGCTACGGGTTCCCGTGCGGCCGCGCGGCGGCGTCGCTCGCCGCGATCGAGCAGGACGCCGCCCGCCACGGCGGGGCGCCGGGCGTGGTGCGGGTCGAGGGTTTCGACCGCTGACCCGGGACCGGGCTCAGCGGCCGCCGAGCAGCCCGCCCAGGGCCTCGATCGCCGGGTCGGCCAGGGCCGCCCGCCGCGGGGTGGTCGTGGTGGTCTCGGCGGCCTCGTCGGACCCGCCGGCCTGGCTGGTCTCGTCGTCCTCGGGCGTGGTGGAGGTCGGGGAGGTCGGGGCCGCCGAGCTGGTGGTGCTCGCGCGCGTCGTGGTCGTCGACGGCGCCGGCTCCTCGGTCGAGGAGCGGGTCGGCAGGCTCGGCAGCGTGACGCCCGGCAGCAGCTCCTGCGGCGAGGTCGAGGTGGGGGCGCCGGACGACGGGGTCGACGACGGGGTGGTCGGCGAGGGCGTGGTCGACGGCGGGGTGGTCGACGGTGGGGCGGTCGACGAGGGCGTGGTCGACGGCGGGGTGGTCGACGGCGGGGTCGAGGTGGGCGTCGACGGGGGCGTCGACGGGGGCGTCGGCGACGAGGGCTCCTCGCTCGGCGCGGGGGAGGAGGCGTCGTCGGTGGTCGCCACCGCGTGGCGGGTCCCGTCGTCGGCGCCGGTGGATGCCGAGCTCCGCTCGTGGGTGACCGGCGCGTCCTCGTCGGATTCCGGCGCGGGGCGTGCGCGCAGGCCGTCGGCGAAGGTGCCGCCCCCGCCGGGGTCGGTGACGATCTCCGCGGTGGGCGGCGGCACGGTGGCCGCGGGGGCCGCGACCGAGCTCACGCCGTCCCCGGTCCAGGCCGAGGCGACGACGACGCCGCCCGCGAGCAGCACCGCCGCGGCGACCGACGCGGCCACGGCGATCCCGCCGGCGTCGGCAGCCCGGGGTCGCCGGGTGCGGGCAGGGGCCGCCGGCGTCTCGGCGGTCCCGCTCGTCCCGGCGTCGTCGGTGGCGGGCATCCCGAGCGACCCGGCGACGGCGCCGCGCACGCCGACGGGGGCCGCGGCCGGCGTCGGCCCGCCGGGGCGCAGGGTCTCGGTGGTTGCCTCCGGGACGGCGCCGGCGAGCCCCGCACCGGCCGGCGGGACGATCGCGCGCAGCGGCGTCAGCGTCTCGGCGGCGAGCGCGGCGCGGCGCAGGCCGACGCACACCTGCTCGGCGGTGGGCCGGTGCGCCGGGTCGTCCGCCGTCATCGCGTCGAGGAGCGCGACGACCTCGATGTCCAGCCCGTCCGGGATGTCCGGGCGGCGCTCGAGGCGGGCGCGGGCGGCGGCCAGCGGCCTGCCGTCGTAGGCGGGCCGCCCGGTGAGGGCCTCGATCATCACGAGGCCCAGCGCGTAGACGTCGGCGGGCGGCCCGACGGTCTCGCCGCGGACCTGCTCCGGCGCGAGGTAGGGCGCCGAACCAACGACGATGCCGGTGTCGGTGATCCGGGGGGCGTCGGCGACGAAGGCGACGCCGAAGTCGGAGAGGTGCGCGCGCCCGTCGTCGTCGAACAGCACGTTGCGCGGCGTGACGTCGCGGTGGAGGACGCCCGCGCGGTGGACGTGGCCGAGGCCGTCGGCCACCGACGCGACGGCCAGCAGCGTCTCGGTGACCCCCATCGGGCCGTCGGCGAGGCGATCGCTGAGGTTGCCGCCGCCCAGGAGCGACATGACGACGAACGCGCGGCCGGCGACGTGGCCGACGTCGAAGACGGGGACGAGGCTCGGGTGGTCGAGCGAGGCCATGAGCGCGACCTCGCGCTCGATGCGCGGGTCGTTCTCCACGGGGAAGATCTTCACCGCGGCGTCCCGGTCGAGCAGGAGGTCGTGCGCCCGGTAGACCTCGGAGCACGTGCCGCGCCCGATCAGCTCGCCGAGGGCGAAGCGCTGCCCCAGCCGCTCGGGGAGCGGGGGGCCGGGCACGGCGGAGGGATCGTCGTCGGACATGCCTGTCTCCCCCCTCCCCGGACTCCGATCTCCATCCTTCCACCTCCTCTACCCGGATCGGGGCACATCGACATACCGGATTCGCGAATTCGGGTGATCGATGCAGTGCCGTCACCCATCGGTCGCCGCCCCGAGCACCCCCCTCGGGTGACACGCCCCGCACCGCCGCCACGAGCATTGACAGAAATTGCAGTGCCGAGTAGAACTTCTCCACGTCCGCCCTGCTCAGCGGTGGGGCCGGACTGCGCAGAGCACGAACGCAAGGACGCGACGGAAGCCGTGGGCGCCGACAGCCTCGACGAGGAGGACCCCCCGCTGACCACCGGTCAGGCGGCGGAGTTCCTCGGCGTGCGGCCGGCGTTCCTCCGGAGTCTGGACGCGGGTCGGATGGTCCGCCCGGAGCGCTCCGCAGGCGGGCACCGGCGCTGGACGCGCCGCCAGCTGACCCTCGCCTCCCGGATCCGCGAGCTGTTCGACGAGGGGCTCACCCTCACCGCGGCCGCGATGGTCGTGTCCCTGCAGGACGAGGTGGCCCTGGTCACGCGCGAGCGGGACCAGGCCCACGACGAGCTCGACCGGGCCCGACGCGAACTGGCGTGGGCACGTCGCGAGCTCGCCGCGGCCCGGGGCGAGCACACCGCTCGCTCCGTGCCCACAGCACGGCCCTCCGCCCGCGTCTACCGCGCGTGCGGGCCCGAAGTGCCCACGACCGCTCTTCGACCGCCCCTGCCGACCCCTCCACCTCAACGGACCTCCTCGACATGAAGCTCATCGACCACCGTCGGACCCACCTCCCCGTCCTCCGTGCCCCGATGCCGCCGTCCCTGGCGCGCGTCCCGCTCGTGGACCTCTGCTCCTGCAAGCACCCGCGCGAGTCGCACGAGCACTACTACCTCGGCGACCACTGCGCCCAGTGCGACTGCCAGCACTTCCGCCGGGTCGACCCGGCGCGCGTCTGAGCCCGTCTCGGCCCGTCGCAGCCCGTCTCGGCCCGTCGCAGCCCTGACCGGAGCCGGAGCCACCACCGCCACGGCCCCGCCACCCCGCCGGGGTGGCGGGGCCGTCGTGCGTGTGAGGGCGAGCCCACGTCCGTCGCCGGGGGACGCCAGGACCTCGGCGCCTACCCTGGACATCGTGGACCGGATCGGGCGCGACGGACGACCGCGGGCGCTCGTCGTCGGCGCCGGCGTGGCCGGGCTCGCCGCCGCGACCTCGCTGCACCGGGCCGGCTGGACGGTGACGGTGTGCGAGCGGGCGCCCGCGCGCCGCACCGGCGGCTACTTCGTGCGCCTCGCGCCGGAGGGCCTCGCCGCCGCCGACCGGCTCGGGGTGTCGCACGCCCTGCGCACCCGCCTGCCCGCCGACGGGATCATCACCGGGGTCGACGCCCGCGGGCGCACGGTCTCGCGGGTCGAGGCGTCGCTGGCCGACGATCCCCGCGCGCTCGCGCTCGTCCGCGGTGACCTCGAGGCCGCGCTGTGGGACGCGCGGCCCGCGGAGGTCGCGGTCCGCTTCGCCACCGTGCCGCGGCGCATCGAGCCCCGCCGCCACGGGGTGGACGTCGTCCTCGACGGCCCGCAGGGGGCGTCGCGCGAGCGGTTCGACCTGCTCGTCGGGGCCGACGGGGTGCGCTCGGCGGTGCGCGGGATGGTGTTCGGCCCGGAGAGCCGCTTCCGCCACGAGTTCGACCACGTCGTGATCTCCGCGGTGCTCCCGCGCCTGCCCGGCGGCCTGCGCGAGGGCGACTACGTCGTGCCCGCCGAGGTGGGGCGCACCGCGCACCTCATGGCCGTCGCCGGGCACGCCCCGGTCGTGTTCTTCACGTTCCGCGCCGAGCTGCTGGGCGTCGACGGGCGCGAGGCGGCGTGGCGGGCGGCCGCCGACCCGGTGGGCGCGCTGCGGCGTGTCTACGGCGACTTCGCGGGCCTGGTGCCGGAGATCCTCGACGGGGTCGAGGAGGCCGGCACCACCCACGTCGACACCGTCGCGCAGATCCGGCTCGGGTCGTGGCGCCGCGGGCGGATCGTGCTGGTCGGGGACGCCGCGTGGTGCCCGACGCTCTACTCGGGACAGGGTTCGGCGCTGGCGCTCGTCGGCGGCGAGACGCTCGGCACGCACCTCGCCGAGCACCCCGACGACGTCGAGGCGGGCCTCGCCGCGTGGGAGGCCTCGCACCGTCCGGCGGCCCTCGCGGCCGCCAGCGCCGCGCGCCGCTCCCGCCACTTCTTCCTGCCCGGGAACGGCGTCGTCGCCGCCGTGCGCCGGGCCGCCCTGCGCTTCGCCTCCTGGCGGCCCGCCGGGCGGGTGCTGCACGCCCTCGCGGCCCTCGCGGCGGGGCCCGGCGGCCCGGGCGCGTCCGCCGGCGGCGCCGCCGGGGCACCCGATCGGCGTGACATTCACCCGGGCGCCACTTCCGGGTCGCGTTCACTCCGATCACCTGCCCTCGACCGCCCGTAAGGTGTGGCTCGCCGGGAGCGGGCGTTGGGCCGTCCGTGACCGCGAGCGCGCGCACGGTGAGGCGCGATCGGGTACTCACCGCTCCCCGCTCCGACGGAAGGACGACAGCCACCCTCATGGCATCCCAACCCGCCCCTCGCCCCTCCCGGGGTCTCCTCGCGCGCGTGGTGGACCCGTTCGGCATCGCCGCCGGCGTGCTCGACCGCGTGGACCCGTTCCGCCACCGGGGTCGTCGCGTGTGGCGCGGCGCCGGCCTGGTGCAGATCGGGGTGCCCGCGGTGGCCCGCGAGTCCGGGTCGGAGCTGGCCCGGGCCGTGGAGAAGGCGCTCGCCGCGCACCCGGACGTCGGGTGGGCCGCGGCGAACGCGCACCTCGCCGCCGTCGTCGTGGGCCTGCCCGAGGGCCCGGACGGGCAGGGCGCGCTGCCCGACGACGAGCTGGTGGACGACCTCGTCGACCTGGTCGAGATCCTCGAGGAGCGCGAGGGCGGGGTCGCCGTCGAGCCCGCCGGTTCGCCCTCGCTAGGCGGCGCGCAGCAGGCCTTCACCGCGCTCGCCGCCGACCTCGCCGGCATCGGCGTCGCCGCGGTCGGCCGCGTCCTGCGCCGCAGCCCACTACCCGCCGAGCTCTCCTCGGCCGCGACGTTCGTCGACCACCAGCCCCGCCTGCGCGCCGCCGTCGAGCGCGCCGTCGGCCAGGACCGCGCCAACGTCCTGCTCGCCCTGTCCAACGCCGCCGCCCAGGCCCTCGGCCAGGGCACCACGGGCCTCGTGGTCGACGCCGCCTACCGCGCGCTGCAGGTCGCCGAGGTCCGCGCGCGCACCACGACGTGGAGCCGGGCCGAACCGCGCCTGCTCGAGTCCGCCGACCACGCCGGCGCGCCCGCCGACGACGACCTGCTCGAGGAGCGCCCGGTCGCGCTGCCCGCCGGCCCGGTCGAGCGCCACGGCGACGTGGTCGGGATGGCCGCCGCGGGCGGGTTCGCCGCCACCGCGGCCGCGACCCGGGACGTGCGCAAGGCCGCCGGCGTCGCCCTGTCGACGCTGCCGAAGGCCGGGCGCCTCGGCCGCGAGGGCTTCGCGACCACGTTCGGCCGGGTGCTCGCGCGCCGCGGTGCGGTGGTGGTCGAGCCGTCGGCGCTGCGCCGCATGGACCGGGTCGACACCGTGGTGCTCGACGCCGACGCGCTGACCACCGGCGTGCTCATGCTGGGCGACCTGCTGCCGCTGCCCGGCGACGACGGCGCGACCGACCCGCTCGAGGAGCTCGTCCCGCGGGTCCACGAGCTGTTCGACCCCACCGCGCCGACAGCGCCGCACCGGGTCACCGACGACTCGACCGGCACCACCGAGCACTGGCTGCTCGCCGGCCTCGACGACGTCCCCGGCGGTGACGAGGAGCGCGCGGTCTCCGCCGCCGACGCCCTCGTCGCCGACGGCGCCACCCTCGTGCTCGGCCTGCGCCGCGGCGACCGGCTCGCCGCCGTCGTCGGCGTGCTGCCCGAGCCCGCCTCGGCCGCCGAGGCCCTGGCCGCGGCCGCGCGCCGCGCCGGCGTCACGCTGGTGATCGGCGGCGAGGTCGGCGGCGCCGCGGCGGGCGACCGCACCGTCGCGGGCGGGGAGGCCCTGCGCTCCTCGGTGCGCGACCTGCAGGCCGCCGGTGCGGGCGTGCTCGTCGTCTCCCGCGACCGCCGCGCCCTGGCCGCCGCCGACGTCGGTGTCGGCGTCTCCCGTCCCGACGGCGTCGCCCCGTGGGGCGCGCACGTCCTCGTCGGCGACGACCTCGGCACCGCCGCGCTGCTCATCGAGGGGGTCAAGGTCGCCCGCGGGGTGTCCGGCCGGTCGGTGAACCTCGCGCGGGCCGGCACGGTGCTCGGCGCCGTCATGGCCACCGCGGGCACGACCCCCGCGGCCCCGGGCCTCGCGGGCCTCGCCGTCAACGGCGCGGCCGGGGTCTCGCTCGGCGCGGGCGCCTGGTCGGCGACCGAGCTCGGGCGCCGCGTCGTGGTGCCCGGCGTCAGCCGCACGCCGTGGCACGTCATGCCCACGAGCACCGTGCTCGCGCGCCTCGACGTCACCGAGCAGGGCCTGACCACCGCCGAGGCGCACCGTCGCTACCGCGACGACCCGGCCGCCGCCGAGAGCCAGACGACGCTCGGGCGCGCGTTCCTCGACGAGCTCAACAACCCGCTGACCCCGGTCCTCGCCGGCGGCGCGGTCCTCTCCGCGGCGATCGGCGCGATCGTCGACGCCGCGATCGTCGTCGGTGTCACCGCGTTCTCCGCGCTGATCGGCGGCGTCCAGCAGGTCGCCACCGAGCGCGCCGTCGCCGGGCTGCTCGAGCGCTCCGCGATCCGCACGCGGGTCGTGCGCGACGGCACCGCGCGCGGGGTGGGCGCCGACGAGGTCGTCGTCGGCGACGTCATCGAGCTCGGTCCCGACGACGTCGTCCCCGCCGACTGCCGCGTGCTGTCCTCGGACGCGCTCGAGCTCGACGAGTCGTCGCTGACCGGCGAGTCGCTGCCGGTGACGAAGACCCCGGTCCCGGTCATCGCGCGCACCGTCGCCGACCGCCGCTCGATGCTCTACGAGGGCAGCACCGTGGCCACCGGCCGCGGGCGCGCGGTCGTCGTCGCCACCGGCTCGAGCACCGAGGTCGGCCGTTCCACCGCCGCCGCGAAGGCCGCCGCGCCGGTCGCGGGCGTCGACGAGCGCCTCGCCGGCCTGACCCGCATCACCACCCCGCTCGCGCTGGGCTCGGCGGCCGCCGTCGTGGCCGCCGGCGCGGTGCGCGGGCTGCCGTTCCAGCAGAACCTGCACTCCGGCGTCGGCCTGGCCGTGGCCAGCGTGCCCGAGGGACTGCCGTTCGTGGTCTCGGCCGCCCAGCTCGCGTCCGCGCGGCGCCTGTCGGCCGAGGGCGCGCTGGTCCGCAACCCGCGCACGATCGAGGCGATCGGGCGCACCGACGTCCTGTGCTTCGACAAGACCGGCACCCTCACCGAGGGCCGCCTGGCCCTCTCGGCGATCTCGGACGGCATCAAGCTGCGGCCCACCGACCGGCTGCGCAAGCGCCAGCGGCGCGTGCTCGCCGCGGCCCTGCGCGCGACGCCGCGCCCGGCGCCGGGGGAGCGGCTCGCGCACCTCACCGACCGCGCGGTGGTCTCCGGCGGCCAGCAGTTCGACGTCGACCCGGCCCACAAGCGCCCGGGCTGGTGGCCGGTCGCGTCGCTCGACTTCGACCCCTCCCGTGGCTACCACGCCACCCTCGGCGAGGTCGAGCCGCCGAAGGACGCCGGCGAGGAGGACGGGCCCTACCGCCTCCTCTCGGTCAAGGGCGCGCCCGAGGTCGTCATCGCCCGCGCGGCGAGCTGGGGCGGTGACCCGCTCGACGACGAGGCCCGCCAGCGCCTCGTCGAGCACACCGAGCTGCTCGCGGGCCAGGGCATGCGCGTGCTCGCCGTCGCGGAACGGGTGCTCACCGCCGACGAGTACGCGGCGCGCGCCGACGGGCGCGACACCGACGGCGGCTCCGAGGACGCCCTCGACGACGGCGACGTCGCCGATCTCGAGTTCACCGGCTTCGTCGGGTTCACCGACCCGGTGCGGGCCGGCTCGCAGGCCACGGTGCGCGACCTGCGCGACGCCGGGGTGCAGGTCGTCATGATCACCGGGGACCACCCGAGCACCGCCGAGGCGGTCGCCGAGGAGCTCGACGTCCTCAACGGCGGGGTCGTCGTCACCGGCTCCGACCTCGACGCCCTCGACGACGACGCCCTCGACGACCTGCTGCCGAAGGTGCGGGTGGTCGCCCGCGGGACGCCGTCGCACAAGGTGCGGATCGTGCAGGCCTTCCAGCGCCTCGGGCGCACGGTGGCCATGACGGGCGACGGCGCCAACGACGCCCCGGCGATCCGCCTGGCCGACGTGGGCATCGCGCTCGGTCGGCGCGGCACCCCCGCCGCGCGCGCCGCCGCGGACCTCGTCATCACCGACGACCGCCTCGAGACGATCCTCGCCGCGCTGGTCGAGGGCCGCGCGATGTGGGCGTCGGTGCGCGAGGCGCTCGGCGTGCTCGTCGGCGGCAACCTCGGCGAGATCGCCTTCACGGTGCTCGGGGCGACCACCACGGGCACCTCGCCGCTCAACGCGCGCCAGCTGCTGCTGGTCAACCTGCTCACCGACCTCGTGCCCTCGCTCGCCCTGGCGGTGCGCGCGCCCGAGCCCGGGTCGGCGGCCTCGCTGCTCGCCGAGGGCCCGGAGGCGTCGCTGGGCGAGGCGCTCAACCAGGAGATCGGGCTGCGTGCCATGGCCACGGCCGGCGGCGCGAGCCTCGCCTGGCTGGCCGCCCAGAGCACGCCGTACGGCAGCCCGGCGCGGGCGCGCACGGTCGCGCTGACCGCGCTGGTCGGCACGCAGCTCGGGCAGACGATCGTCGCCGGCGGCGGGCGCAGCCCGCTGGTCATCGGGGCGAGCGTGGTGTCCGCGGGCGCGCTGGTCGCGGTGGTGCAGACCCCGGGCGTGAGCCAGTTCTTCGGCTGCGTCCCGCTGGGCCCCGTCGCCTGGGCGCAGGCCGCCGGGTCCGCCGGCGTCGCCACCGCCGCGTCGGTGGTCGGGCCGCGGCTGGTGGAGCGCTACGGGCCGATCGTGGTGCCCGAGGGCTCGCCCCAGGCGTCCTGGCTGGAGCGCCTCGAGGAGATCCGCGACGAGGCCGCCAAGCGGTACCTCGAGCTGCAGGAGCGCGCCGCGGAGGCGCTGAACGGGTGAGTGCGGTGCCGGTTACTGATGCGTTTGTGCAGGTCGAGGCCTGGGCATCAGGCTTGGTGAAGACACCGTCGAACAGGAGTTGAGACCGTCATGGCCGACCGGTACGTCGTTCCCACCGAGGACGGCTGGCAGGTGCAGAAGAAGGGCGCCCAGCGAGCCAGCGCCAAGGCGGCCACGCAGGCCGAGGCCGTCGAGCGGGCGACCGAGATCGTGCAGAAGGACGGCGGCGGCAAGGTCGTCGTGCACGGCACGGACGGCAAGGTCCGCGAGACCCACACGGTCAACAGCACCGACAGCGCGCCCGCCGAGGCGGCCAAGGCGACGACGAAGGCCAACGCCGAGGGGGCCCGCGCGAAGGCGGAGTCCGCGTCGGACAAGGCGTCGTCGAGCGCGAAGAAGGTCGGCGAGGACGCGAAGGCGACCGCGCAGAAGGACGCCGACCGCGCCCAGGAGTCGGGCAAGAAGGCCGCCGCGCAGGCCGAGGCCGGCGCGTCGGGCGTCGCCGACGAGGCCGCGAAGGCCGCGTCGGGCGAGAAGTCGGTGTCGGCGGCCGCCAAGGACGCCTCGTCGATCGCGCAGACCAGCGGCGAGCAGGTGGCCACCACCACGTCGCGCGCGGGGGAGCGGATCGCCAAGGACGCCACCCGCGTGGCCCAGCACGCCGGCTCGGAGGCCAGGGCCCGCGCCGACGAGGCCGGTGGGTCGCTCGCCGAGAGCGGCGACCGCGCCGCCACCGTGTCGGCCGGGGTCGCCTCGGAGCTGGACGGGGCGGGCGACGCCGCGGCACAGCGGGTCAACCGCGCCAGCGAGGCCGCGGCCCAGCAGCTGGACCGCAACGTGCGCGAGGCGGCCGACCAGGTGCGGGACAACGCGCCGGGCTACAACCCGGTGCGCATCGTCGGCAACGCCGCCTCGATGGCGGTGAAGACCGGCTTCAGCATCGCCGGGGCCGTCATCTCCACCAGCGGCCAGGTGCTGCAGTTCGCCGCGCGGAAGGTCACCGGCCGGGGCTGAGCCCCCGGCCGGTCCGCCCGGCCCACCGACGACGACGGGCCCGCCCCCGGCTTGGGGGCGGGCCCGTCGTGTGCGTGCTGTGCGCGCCGCTCAGGCGGCGTGCGGGCGCGCGACGTCGCCCACGCGCGCGGCACGGCGCATGGCGCGCCGCTCGTCCTCGCTGGTCCCGCCCCACACGCCGGCCTCCTGGCCGGTGTCCATGGCCCACTGCAGGCAGCCACGCTGGAGGGGGCAGCTGTGGCAGACCGCCTTGGCCTCGGCCAGCTGCGCGGAGCCCGGACCGTGCTCGGTCAGGGGGAAGAAGAGTTCGGGGTCGTGGTCGCGGCAGGCCGCCTGCTCCCAATCCATGTCCTTGCCAGTCCCATCTCGCTCGTCGGTGGTCTCACCGGCCCGTGCCCCGCCGGAGCGGGCGGGGCGGGCCTGGTGCCGCCGGGCCCGACGCGAGGCGCGCGCGTGCGCACCTCGCGACGGCCCCTGCGGCACGGTTCGTGCGCCGGGCGTCGGTACGTATCCGGGGGTTCCTGCGTGTCGGTCCTCGGAGCGGCCCGGGTGGGCCCGCGCCCCGGGGTCCGGAGCACTTCGGTACTCGATATGACGTCGAGGGAGCCGGATCGGTTCCCTCCACCCGCGACACCTGGTCGCGGCCGTGGTTCCCGGGCATGCCGGAACCCCGTGTCGAACGAGCCTCCATGATCTAGCCGTACAGCGCGTCGGGCAAACGCATTTGATCCGCGCCACCCTGCTGAACCTGTGTGATGTCGCACACTTCGTGCGCTCACGCTCCGCCCACGGGTCGCGGCGAACGGGTGGGGACCACCTCGAGCATGCCGGAGTGCTGCGGTTCGGCCTCCCGCGGGCCAGACTGGCCGGAGCGGGGACACGACCGGGTGACCCCCGGACGTGGGACGGAGGCGACCTGCGATGAAGACGGCACGACGGACGGCGCGGGACGTCGTCATCTGGGTGGTCGTCACCGCGGGCATCGTGGCCCTGGTCCTCGGCCAGGGGATCATCGGCCTGGTGCTGCTCGCGTTCGGCGTGTGGCAGCTCACCCTCGTGGCCCGGCGCGGCGGCGGCCTGTTCGTCGACCAGCGTCCGTTCGACCGCCCAGGCAAGCCCACCGTCTCCTGATCGCCCGGGGTGCCGGCACCGCCCGTTCCGCCCCAGGATGGCCCCATGCGCTGCGCGGTGATCGGCGGGACGGGCTACGTGGGCGTGCGCCTGGTCCGGCGCCTGCTCTCCGACGGGCACGACGTCGCGGTGCTGGTGCGCAGCCCGCACAAGCTCGCGGCGACGGGCTGGGCCGAGCGCGTCGACGCGGTCCTCGGCGACCTCGCCGACCCGGAGGCGGTGCGGACGCTGGTCGGGGGCGCCGACGCCGTCGTCCACCTCGCCCACGCCCTCGAGCGGCCCGACTTCCCCGAGCGGGACCGCAGCGCCGCCCGTCTCGTCAGCACCGCGGCCGCCCGGGCCGGGGTGGGACGCATCGTCTACCTGGGGGGCCTGCGCCCGGGGGGCGCCGCGTCCCGGCACCTGTCGTCGCGCGCCGAGGTGGCCGACGTCTTCCTCGACGGCGCCGTGCCCACCGTGGCGCTCGAGGCCTCGATCGTCGTGGGCTCGGGCTCGGCGAGCTTCGAGATGATCCGCCACCTCGCCGAACGGGTCCCCGTGCTGCCCGCGGTCCCGTGGCTCGCGCACCGCACGCAGCCGATCGCGATCGCCGACGTCATGCACTACCTGGTCGGCGCCCTCGCCCTGCCGCCCGAGGTCGACCGACGCTTCGACGTCGGCGGCCCCGACGTCCTGAGCTACCTGGAGCTCGTCCGCCGCTACCTGCGCCTCGCGGGCCTGCCCCAGAGCGCGGTCGTCCCGGTGCCCGTGCCGGTGCCGCCCGGTGGGCCCGCCCTCGCCGGGCGGGTCGTCGAGGCCCTGACGCCGCTGCCCCGCGGGCTGGCGACGCCGCTGATCGAGTCGCTGGCCGACGACCTCGTCTGCCGCGAGGACGACGTCCTCACCGTGATCGGGCCGCCGCCGGGCGGGCGCACGACCTACGACGACGCGGTCCGCGCGGCGCTGGGCCGGCGGTACGAGGCCCCCGCGTCGCCGCCCGCCGGCGACCCCGCGCTCGCGGGCCCCACCGACCCGGTGGGCTCCGGCGGCACCGTCCACCGCTGGGGCACGACGGCCCCGTGCCGCGCGGACGCGGCGGCGCTCTGGGCGGTCGTGGCCGGCATCGGCGGGGACGCCGGCTGGTACGTCCCGCTCGGCGCCTGGACGCTGTGGGGCTGGGCCGACCAGCTCCTCGGTGGGGTCGGCGGCTACCGCGGCCGCCCGCACGGCCGGGCGCTGCGGGCCGGCGACGTCGTCGACGGCTGGTGCGTCGAGGCCGTCGAGCCCGGCGCGCGCCTGGTGCTGCGCTCCGAGCTGCGCCAGCCCGGGCGTCTGACCCTCACGCTGGCCGTCGACCCCGACGTCTCCGGGCACGGCGCGCACCTGCGCCTCGACGTGGCGTTCGTCCCCTCCGGCCTCGCGGGCCTCGTCTACGGCCGCGCCCTGCTCGCCGGCGCGCCCACCGTCTTCGGCGCCATGGCCCGGGGCATCACCGCCGCCGCCCCCACGTGAGCACTTTCCGGGCCTATGGGCCCGGAAAGTGCTCACACAAGGTCGGTCAGGGCAGGAAGCGCTCCACCGCCGCGTGCACGGCGCCGGCGAGGTCCCCGCCGGCGGCCTCGATGGCCGCGCGCTGGCGGACCGACCCGGTCCCGTTCGCCAGGACGCGCGCGCAGCCGTCGGTCGCGAGGTCCGCGTCGCCGGCCTCGGCCAGCGCCCCGGCCACGTGCTCCTGGAGGGCCCGCAGCACGTCGCCGGCCGGGGCGGGCTTGCCGCCGCGCGGGTCGACGAGCTCGGCGGTGAGCCCCCAGCGCGCCGCCCGCCAGTGCGCGAGGCGCAGGGCCTCGATCGGCTCGTCGCGGGGGGCGACGCCGTCGCGCGCCTCGCGGGCCGCCGTGGTGACCAGGGCCCGCGCGAGCACCGCGACCAGCACCGCGTCGTCGACCTCGAGCGCCACGTCGCACACCCGCACCTCGACCGTGCCGAGCTCGCGGGAGAGCCGGGCGTCGAAGTAGACCATCGCCTCGTCGAGCACGGTGTCGGTGGCGAGCATCGCCGCGACGGCCTCGTCGTGGGCGGCCAGCGAGCCGAAGACCCGCGTCGGGCCGGCCGACGGCCACCGCGACCAGACGACGCTGCGGTAGCTCGCGTAGGTCGTGTCGCGGCCCCGCCAGCAGGGGGAGTTGCTCGCCAGCGCCCGCAGCACCGGCAGCCACGGCCCGATGCGGTCGAGGACGCCGACACCCTCCTCGGGGGAGGCGACCTCGACGTGCACGTGCTGCCCGCTCGTCAGCTGGGCGGTGGCGATGGCGCCGAAGCGCTCCGCGATGTCGCCGTAGCGCCCGTCGGGCACCGCGTTCGGCTCCGACGCCTCGTCCGGCGCGACCGGCGAGGTGGCCAGGCCGGCGACGTCCACGCCCTCCCGGTGCGCCGCCTCGCGCGCCTCGCGCCGCCGGCGGCGCAGGTCGTCGGCGAGGGAGGCCGCGTCGTGGTGGGGTGCGGTCGCCGTCTCCACCTGCTCGGTGCGCATCTCCCCGTCGAGCTCGCCGGACGCCGCGTCGCGCACCCGGCCGGCCCGCCCGCGGGGGGAGCCGGTGGCCGGGTCGACCAGCAGCAGTTCTTCCTCGGCCCCGAACGGGGGTACGGCACTCATGGCCGTCATGTTCCCGTTCCGGCCGCCGCGATCGCCGTCGGGGCCCGCTGCGCTTAGTGTGATCTCCCGTGCGTGGCGACGGTGACGGCTGGGTCGTGTGCGACGCGGGCCACCGGCACTGGGGGCGGTTCGGGGCGGCCGGGCTGCTGCTGCGCCACGGCGACGCGGTCCTGCTCGCCCACCGGGTCTGGTGGAGCCACCACGGCGGGACGTGGGGCATCCCCGGCGGCGCCCGCGACTCCGGCGAGTCCGCCCGGGACGCCGCGCTGCGCGAGGCCGTGGAGGAGACCGGCGTCGACGCCTCGCGGGTCCGGCTGACCGGCGAGACCACCGACGACCACGGCGGCTGGTCCTACGTCACCGTCCACGCGCGCCTCGACACCGACGAGCCCCCGCCCCTCGAGCCCACCGACGGCGAGGCCACCGAGCTGCGCTGGACGCCGGTGGACGAGGTGTCGGACCTGGCGCTGCACCCGGGGTTCGGGGCGTTCTGGGCAGGTCCCGAGGCCGTCGAACACCTACCGTGAAGCCATGGCTGCCGCACCTCCCGACCCCAGTGACTTCCTCGCCGTCGACGCCGACCTGAGCGCCGAGGAGCGGGACATCCGCGACGCCGTGCGCGACTACGCGGCCGTGGAGCTCGAGCCGCGCATAGCCGAGTGGTACGAGTCGAACACCCTGCCCCGCGACATCGCGAAGGGCCTGGGCTCGCTCGGCCTGCTCGGCATGCACCTCGAGGGCTACGGCTGCGCCGGCACCAACGCCACGAGCTACGGCCTGGCCTGCCGCGAGCTCGAGGCCGTCGACTCGGGGCTGCGGTCGTTCGTGTCGGTGCAGGGGTCGCTGGCGATGTTCGCGATCCACCGCTGGGGCTCCGAGGAGCACAAGCAGCAGTGGCTCCCGCGGATGGCGACGGGCGAGGCGCTCGGCTGCTTCGGGCTCACCGAGGCCGACGCGGGCTCGGACCCGGGCTCGATGCGCACCCGGGCCCGCCGGGACGGGGACGACTGGGTGCTCGACGGCTCCAAGATGTGGATCACCAACGGCACCCTGGCCGACGTCGCCGTGGTGTGGGCGCAGACCGACCCCGAGCAGGGCAGCAAGGGCATCCGCGGCTTCGTCGTGCCCACCGACACCCCCGGGTTCACCGCCAACGAGGTCAAGCACAAGCTCTCGCTGCGCGCGTCGCTGACCGCCGAGCTCGTCCTCGAGGGCGTCCGCCTGCCCGCCGACGCGGTGTTCCCCGAGGTGCAGGGCCTCAAGGGCCCGCTGTCGTGCCTCAACGAGGCCCGCTACGGCATCCTCTGGGGCGCGGTCGGGGCGGCGCGCACCTGCTACGAGTCGGCGCGCACCTACGCCGTCGACCGCGAGCAGTTCGGCCAGCCCATCGCCGGGTTCCAGCTCACCCAGCGCAAGCTCGCCGACATGGTCGTCAGCGTCAACCAGGCGGGCCTCACGGCGTCGCGCATCGGCCGGCTCAAGGACGCCGAGCAGCTCCACCCCGCGCAGGTCAGCTTCGGGAAGATGGCCAACGTCCGGGCCGCGCTGGACGTCGCCCGCACCGCGCGCACCGTGCTCGGCGGCAACGGGATCACCCTCGAGTACCCGGTGTTCCGGCACATGACGAACCTCGAGACCGTCCTGACCTACGAGGGCACCGAGGAGATGCACGCCCTCTCGATCGGCCAGGCCGTCACGGGCATCGCGGCCTTCCGGTAGGTCGCTAGCGCGGCGCCTGGCGCGGGGGCGCGCACTCCACCCGGTTGCGGCCCCCGTGCTTGGCGGCGTAGAGCGCCGTGTCGGCGCTGACCATGAGGCCGTCGAGGTCGCGCGACGCGTCCGGGAACGACGCCGTGCCGATCGAGGCCGTCAGCCCCTGCACGGTGCCGCCGCCGAGGGCGGGGGCGACCTCGACCTCGCACTCGCTGATCCGCCGGCGCAGCCGCTCGGCCGTGGTGCCCACCTGCTCGGGCCCCGCCTCGGCGAGCAGCACCACGAACTCCTCGCCGCCGAAGCGCCCGACGGCGTCGTAGGGGCGGACCTCGGAGCGCAGCGTGTCGGCCACGGCGCGCAGGACGGCGTCGCCGACGAGGTGGCCGTGCCGGTCGTTGATCGCCTTGAAGGCGTCGATGTCGACCATGATGACGCCGAGCTCGCCGCCCCGGCGCCGCAATCGGGCGAGCTCGCGCTCGGCCTGGTCGCGCCAGGCCGAGGCGTTGGCGAGGCCGGTCTTCGGGTCGGTGCGCGCGGCGCGGGCGAACTGCTGGAGGAGGAAGCCGCGGTGCATGCCCATCACGGGCACGAGCAGCACCGGGAGCAGCCACGGCGTCGTCAGGGCCACGACCGCGAGCGCGGCGCCGAGGGCCAGCGCGCCGAGCCCGATGAGCGTGTCGGTGGGGGAGCCGAGGCGCTTCCACCAGGGCGTGCCGGGGGCGCTCAGGCAGATCATGAAGACGACGAGACCGTGGTTGACGGTCCAGCGCGTCAGGCCCGCGGCGACGAGCACGAGGAGCCCGACCGGCCCGGCCACCTTGGCCAGCAGCCCGCCGGGGATGAGCTCGAGCACCGCCCAGGCGGCCACGGACGCGATGAGGACCGTCGCCGCCGAGTAGGTCCACCGGTGGGGCACCGGGCGCTGGCTGACTCGCAGCCACCAGTAGGCGAACGTGACGACGACGAGCGCGAGGGCGAGGCCGAGGGGGAGCAGCAGGAGGCCCGCGAAGCTCCACACCGATTTCAGCTCGATGTAGGGCGCGCCGTCGGCGACGACCTCGCGGCGCCGCTCGATGCCGCGCGCCGTCTCGACGTGGACGACGAGCCCGAGGACGAGCAGCGCGAGGGCCCGCCAATCGGCTGGGCCCACCGGCTCGAGTCCCGCGACGGCCAGCGAGAGCGCAACGGCGAGCACGTCGACGAGGAGCACCGCGACGACGACCCGGCGCGGCGCCTGCCACAGGCTCCAGCGCCGCGGGTCGAGCCGGCGCCCCAGGGAGGGCCGGGGCGGTGTGTTCTGGGCAACACCGGCCGCGCCGGTGGCGCCGGTGTCCTCGCGGCGATGGCGGGCGTGACGCCAGGGGCGCGCACCCCCGCCGCCCTCGGCCGGGATCCCGGCGTCGGTCACGGCGCGTACCGGCCGCTCGGGGCGCGTTGGTCCGGGCGCGGGAGTGAGCGCGGACCCGGGGTCGCTGGGACCCCTCCAGGGTTCACGCGCCGTCACGATGTGTGACCTCCTCCGGGCTCGGCAGAGCCCGCGCCGGGCGGTCTCCGCGTGCGGAACACGGTACCGACGGACTCTGGATCTCGGCAGTGGACGTCACCCGTTGGGAAGAGATCACCCCGTTGGTTGACGCCCAGTCGCCGTCTGGTCACGCACCGCTTCTTTGACCAGCATCGAGGGGCGGATGCACGGCGACGTGCCGCCGGATGTGACAGTTCGGTCGCTCTCCGTCAACGCGGAGGGCGATCAGTCCGGCGCTCGTCGCCGCGACCCGGTCCGCCACACAGCGTGTGCGATGGACCACGTCCGTGTCGTCCGGGACGCCGTCCCGGTCGATCTTCCCGCCCCCCTGCGAAAGGACGCCCCGTGGCCGACTCGAACTGGCACCGCGACTCCAACTGGCACTACGCGGACTCGAACTGGCACCGCGACTCCAACTGGCACCGGGACTCCAACTGGCACTACGCGGACTCCAACTGGCACCGCGACTCCAACTGGCACTAGGAGTCGCGGCAAGCCGGTTCGACACCTCCTGCTCCTCCGTCGCACGAGGTGTCGACATGCGGCGCCGCGTCCAGTGGTCGGCTGCACAGCGAAGCGAAGGACGCCCCGGCTGCCTGGTGCGCAGCCAGGGCGTCCCTCGCTCGCTCAGGGCCGGCGGGCGCGGGTCCAGGCGAGCGCGCACCCCAGCGCCACGAGCACGCCGACCCCGCCGGAGATCGCCACGGCGGTCGACGGGCCGGTGGCCTCGGCGAGCACGCCCGCGAGCAGCACCCCGAGGCCCTGGGTGACGCGCAGCGCCGTCACCGCGAGCCCGAAGGCCTGGCCGCGGTGGGCGTCGGGGACCGCGGCGACGAAGGCCGCGTTCGCCGGCACCTGGTAGGCGCAGGCGAGCCCCGACGCGACCCACAGCGCCACCACCCCCGCGAGCGGCGGGTCGAGCGCCGAGGCGATCAGGGGCACGCAGGAGGTGACGGCGAGCGGCCCGAGCAGCCGGTCGCGGCGCTCGGGCGGCACGAGGCGCGCGAGCAGCACGATACCCAGCGCCGCCCCGAGCGGGTTCGCGGCCAGCAGCAGCCCCACGGCCACCGGGCCCCCGCCCAGCGAGGCCGCGTAGGGCGCCGCGAGTCCCTCGATCGTCACCACGAACGCCGACACGCAGGCCAGCGCCACGAGCGCGCGCAGCCGCCGGTCGCCGGTCACGATCCGGGCGCCCTCGCGCAGCCCGGAGCCGGCCCGGCCCTCCACCGACGTCGTCACCCGCTGCTCGGCCACCCCGAGCTGCAGGATCACCGCCGAGAGCACGAACGTGACCGCGTCCCCGAGCAGCGCGACCGGCACGCCCACCAGGGCCACGAGCGGGCCGCCGAGCGCGAACCCGAGGACCTGCCCGCTCTGGTACGTCGTGCCCGACACCGCCGACGCCACGACGTAGCGCTCCCCGGCGAGCACGTGCGGCAGGATCGCCGCCCGCGCGGCCGCGAAGGGCGCCGCGAGCAGCTGGCCGGCGACGACGAGCAGGCAGAGCACCCAGAACGGCGTCCCGGGGATCGCCATGAGGGCGAGCAGCGCCGCCCGCAGGAGGTCGGTGACGACCATCGTCGCGCGCCGCGGCGCCCGGTCGGCGATGCCGGAGAGCAGGGGGCCGGCGACGAGGTCGGGCAGGAAGGTCAGGGCGTAGGTCAGCGCGGTGAGCCCGGCCGAGCCGGTGTCGGTGAAGACGAGCACGGCCAGCGCGACGCGGGCGACCTGGTCGCCGAGCACCGAGAGCAGCTGCGCGGCCCACAGGGCGCGGAACTGGGGATCGGCGAGGACGTCGCCGAACCGGGCACCGCCCGTGCTCGGACGGTCATCCTCGGTCACGGTGTGACGACTCTACGGTCGAGGTCCGCGACACGCCCGGGAATCGGTGACACTGGCGCCACAGGAGCATCACGGTGCACACTTCACGCCGGTTGCGATCGGTTCGATCTCTGCCCGAGCACGAGGACGTTGGGGAAGACGCTTCTCGTCTCAGTCGGAGGTCAGCAGTGAGCACCCGTGGCGTGATCTACGTCCACTCGTCGCCGTCTGCGGTCCGGCCGCACGTCGAGTGGGCGATCTCGGGCGTCCTCGACGCCCGGGTCGCACTGGACTGGTCCGCGCAGGACGCGGCACCGGGGTCGGTGCGTGCCGAGGTGGCGTGGGACGGTCCCGTGGGCACCGCGGCCCGTCTGGCGACCGCGCTGCGCGCCTGGGGCATGGTGCGCTTCGAGGTCACCGAGGACCCCTCGCCGGGCACCGACGGCGAGCGCTTCAGCCACGTCCCCGGCCTGGGTCTCTGGCACGGGCGCACGAGCGCGAACGGCGACATCGTCCTCGGTGAGGACCAGGTGCGTGCCGCCCTCGCCGGCGCGTCCACCCGCGAATCGCTGACCCGCCGCCTCGACGACCTCCTCGGCACCCGCTGGGACGCGGCCCTCGAGGAGTTCCGCTACGCCGGGGACGGCGTGGCGCCGGCACGCCTGCACCAGGTGGGCTGACCTGACGCCCGCCCGGGGAGTGTCGGGGAGTGCTGGCAGTCTGGACGGCATGCTCGGGCGGTTCCGCGACGGTGCGCCGGCCGATCGGCTGCGCCCGGGGAT
The DNA here is from genome assembly GCF_056311855.1 of Actinomycetospora sp. ABD4_176. Lineage (NCBI taxonomy): Bacteria > Bacillati > Actinomycetota > Actinomycetes > Pseudonocardiales > Pseudonocardiaceae > Actinomycetospora > Actinomycetospora sp. ABD4_176. Next base: position 385,208 of record NZ_CM149974.1, read on the forward strand.
CGTCGTGCCGGTGGTGCTCGTCGTGGCGCTGACCCTGCTCGTCGTCGCGGGGGCCCTGCTCGGGGCCCGCGCGGCGGTCGTCGGCCGGGCCGCGGTGGGCGACACCGGCCCGGTGCTGGCCGGGGTCGACCTCCCCGGCGACGGGTCGGCGGGCCCGCCGACGGTCGTGCTCTCGCCGGCCGCCGCGGTCCACCCGCAGGCGGCCGCGGTGCGCGACCTCGTGCAGCGCTGGACCGACGCGCGCAACGCCGGCGACCTCGCCGCCTACCGCGCCACGCTCGTGCCCGACGCCCGCGTCGACCCGGCGACGTTCGCCGACACCGCGCGCACCCAGCGGGTGGGCTCGGTGGTCGTCCGGCGCCTGGACCCGGTCGCGGGCGGGGAGATCGTCGTGCCCCTGGGCTACGTCACCACCCAGGACCCCGCCGTCGCCCCGCCCGACGTCCGCGTCCCGCGCCTGTGCTGGCAGATCAGCGCGGTGGTCGAGACCGCGAGCGGCACACCCCGCCTCGTCGAACCGAGGCCGGGCAGCCAGCTCCGCACACCCTGTTAGGCGGGCGTGAACGCCAGGCAGACGTTGTGCCCGCCGAAGCCGAAGGAGTCGCTGATCGCGGCGTCCAGGCTCGTCTTGCGGGCCTCGCCGGCCACGACGTCGAGGGTGACGTCGGGGTCGAGCTCCTCGAGGTTCGCGGTGGGCGGGATGAGCCCCTCGCGCACCGACAGGATCGTCGCGATCGCCTCGACCGCGCCGGCGGCGCCCAGCAGGTGACCGAGCGAGCCCTTCGGTGCGGTGAGCACCGGGTGGTCGCCGATCGCCTTCTTCACGGCCACGGTCTCGGCCACGTCGCCGACGTTGGTGGCGGTGGCGTGGCAGTTGACGTGGCCGACGTCGGCGGGCTCGAGGCCCGCGGTGCGCAGCGCATTGGCGACGGCCCGGGACTGGCCCGTGCCCTCGGGGTCCGGCGCGGTGATGTGGTACGCGTCGGCGCTGGTGCCGATGCCCGCGAGCCGCCCGTGCACGGTGGCCCCGCGGGCGGCGGCGAACTCCTCGCGCTCGAGCACCACCATGCCCGAGCCCTCGCCGAGCACGAACCCGTTGCGCCCGGTGTCGAACGGGCGCGAGGCACGCTCGGGCTCGTCGTTGCGCAGCGCCATGGTGCGGGCCTGGCTGAAACCCGCCAGCGTGATCGGGTGGATGCAGGCCTCGGTGCCGCCGGCGACGACGACGTCGACCTCGTTCGCCATGAGCATCCGCCAGCCCCAGGCGATCGCCTCGGCGCCGGACGCGCAGGCGCTCACGGGCGCGTGGACGCCCGCGGCCGCCCCGAACTCCAGGCCCACGTGCGCGGCCGGCCCGTTGGGCATGAGCATCGGGATGGTCAGGACCGCGACCTTGCGCAGGCCCTGCTGCTCGAGGATGTCGTCCTGGCCGAGCAGGGTCAGCGCCCCGCCGATGCCGGTGCCGATGATGACCGCGAGCCGCAGCGCGTCGACCTTCGGCGACCCGTCCTCGGTGGCCGGGTAGTCGCCGAGGTCCGCGTGCTGCCAGGCCTCGCGGGCCGCGATGATCGCGGTCTGCTCGCTGCGGTCGAGGCGGCGCGCCTCCACGCGCTTGAGGATCTCCCCGGGCTCCACCGCGAGCTGCGACGCGATCTTCACGGGCAGCTCGAAGGTGTCGACCCAGTCCTGCTCGATCTTCGACGCGGCGCTGCGACCGGCCAGGAGGCCGTCCCAGGTGGTCGCCACGTCGCCGCCGAGCGGGGTCGTCGCTCCCATACCGGTGACGACGACCCCCTGGCCGGTGCTGCTCACGCGTCGCCCCTTACGAGTGGTTGGAGATGTAGTCGACGGCGTCCTGGACGGTGGTGAGCTTCGCGAGCTCGTCGTCCGGGATCTTGACGCCGAACTTGTCCTCGGCCTGGACCGCGATCTCGACCATCGACAGCGAGTCGATGTCCAGATCGTCCACGAACGACTTCTCCGCGGTCACCTCTGCGGCGTCGACGCCGGCCACCTCCTCCACGATGCTCGCGAGGTCGGGCAGGATCTCTTCGTTGGTCGCCACGGGCTCCCTTTCTCTTTCTCGGACGTGCGGACGTGCGGTCGGACGTCCTGCCGGTGCTCGGGTGCGCACCGTAGGACAGATCGGGGCAGGACGGTCACGGCAGGAGGGTCAGGGCAGGACGGTCATGGCAGGACGACGACCTGCGCCGCGTACGACAGGCCGGCCCCGAAGCCGACCAGCAGCGCGACGTCGCCGGAGCGCACGCGCCCGGCACCGCGCATGTGGTCGATGGCCATCGGGATCGAGGCCGACGAGGTGTTGCCGGAGTACTGGATGTCGTCGGCGACCCGCAGGTCGTCGCGGCCCCCGACCTGGCGCAGCCGCTTCGCGATGGCCTCGACGATGCGCAGGTTGGCCTGGTGGGGGACGAGGACGTCGATGTCGGAGGGCTGCAGGCCCGCCGCCTCGACCGCGCGCAGCGCGACCGGCGCGATCTTCGTCGTGGCCCAGCGGAACACCGCCTGCCCCTCCTGGCGCAGCGCGTCGGTCTCGTCGATGTGGATCGTGGAGACGAGGTCGCCGGCCGCACCCCAGATGACGGGCCCGACGCCGACCTCCTCCTCGGTGGCGGCCGGGCCGACCACCGCCGCGCCCGCGCCGTCGGCGAAGATGATGCACGTCGAGCGGTCGTTCATGTCGAGCCAGTCGGAGAGCTTCTCCGAGCCGATGACCAGGACGTGCTTCGCCGTGCCGGAGCGGATCATGTCGCCGGCGAGCCCGGTGCCGTAGCAGAAGCCGGCGCAGGCGGTGTTGAGGTCCATCGCGCCGATGCCGCCCGCACCGATGCGGTCGGCGGTCTGGGCGGCGGCGTTGGGGATCGGCTTCGGCATGGTGCAGGTGGCGACGATGACCGCGTCGAGGTCGGTGGGGCCGAGGCCCGCGTCGGCGAGCGCCTTCGACCCGGCCTCGACACCCATCGAGACGACGGAGTCGTCGTCGCCGCCGAAGCGGCGCTCGACGATGCCGACGCGGCTCTGGATCCACTGGTCGTCGGTCTCGACGATCTTCTCGAGGTCGTGGTTGGTGACGACCCGGTCGGGCTGCATGCTGCCGAGCCCGAGGAGGCGCGCGCCGGCGGCCTGCGGGGTGAGCTGCAGCCTCATCTCGACCCGCCCTCGATCATCTGCACGGCCTTCTCCAGGTCGTCGGGGGTGTTGACGTTGTGGGTCGGCGTGCCCTTGATCTGCCGCTTCACCATCCCGGTGAGCGTGCCGGCGGGCGTCAGCTCGACCACGCCGGAGACGCCGCGCTCCCGCATGGTGTCCATGCAGGCGTCCCAGCGCACCGAGCGCGTCACCTGCGCGACGAGCCGGTCGAGCATCTCCGACCCGTCGGTGACCACGGCGCCGTCCGCGTTCTGGATCAGCGGGTGGGTCGGGTCGGCGGGGGAGAGCCGGCCGCGGTGCTCGGCGACCCACGCACCGAGTGCCTTCTCGGCGGGCTCCATGAAGCGGGTGTGGAACGCGCCGGCCACCGACAGCCCGCGCACCCGGGCGCCCTCGGGCGGGGAGGCGACGAGCTCGTCGACGGCCTCCGTGCGGCCCGCGGCGACTAGCTGCCCGGTGCCGTTGCGGTTGGCGGGCTCGAGGTCGAGCTCGGCGAGACGGGCGAGCACGGCGTCGGCGTCGCCGCCGAGCACCGCGGCCATCGTCGTCGGCTCCTCGGCGCAGGCGGCGGCCATCTCGCGGCCGCGGACGGCGGCGAGGGCGACGGCCTGCTCGGCGTCGAGGACCTCGGCGATCGCGGCGGCGGCGAGCTCGCCCACCGAGTGCCCGGCGACCATCGTGTCGTCGGGGACCGAGACCTGCAGCCGCAGCTGGTCCCACGCCAGCAGCGCCGACGCGACGAGCAGCGGCTGGGTGACGGCGGTGTCGGCGATCGCGGCCTCGTCGGCCTCGGTGCCGAGGTGCACGAGGTCGAGGCCGGCCGCCTCGGAGAAGGTCTCGAGCCGTCCGCGGGCCTCCGGGCGGTCGAGCCACGGGGCGAGCATGCCGGGCTTCTGGGCGCCCTGGCCGGGAGCGAGGATCGCGATCACGTGGGCCACCTCATCACGGCTCGGGGTCTCCTCCGAAGGCTCGGAGCGACGAAACCGTGCCCGTCGCCGTTGTCGTGTTCCCACAATGCCCTGGGTCACACACCTGGCGCGAGACCGGCGACCACGATCGTCCGCGCAGCTCAGCGCTCATCCGGGCTCGCCGTCCGGGTGCAGACGGTCCAACCCGATCGCCAGGCGCAGCACCAGCCCGCCCCGCGCGTCGCCGGGGTGGACCCCCGTGAGTTCGGCCACCCGCCGCAGGCGGTACCGCACGGTGTTGGGGTGGACGAAGAGCCGCCGGGCCGCCGCCTCGAGCACCCCGGCGGCGTCGAGGTAGCACTCCACGGTGGCGGCGAGCTCCCCGCCGGCCGCGCGCAGGGGCGTCGCGACGTCACGGCGCAGCTGCTCGACGGCCTCGGCGTCGCCGTCGAGCACGCGCTCGGGCAGCAGGTCGTCGGCGGCGACGGGGCGCGGCGCCCCGGGCCAGGCGCGCACCGCCCGGTGCCCGGCGAGCGCGGCGGTCGCGCTGCGGTGGGCACCGGTCAGCCCGGCGGCCGTCGGCCCCGTGACGACCGCGCCCGGCCCGAACGACGCCGAGAGCTCCGCCAGCGGCGCGCCGGGTCCCGCGATCATGACGAGGCGGGCGCCGTGGGTGCCGAGCAGGACGGTGGCGCCGGCCCGGTGCGCGGCGCGGCGCACGGCGTGCAGCGGCTCGGGCGGCTCCTCGGCCGGCGGCTCCCCGACGAGCACCGTCGCCTCGGCCGCCGGGTCCCACCCCAGCGCCGCGGCCCGCGACAGCAGCGTCTCCTCCGCCTCGCCGCGCACCACGGCGTCGACGACCAGCGCCTCGAGGCGCGCGTCCCACGCCCCGCGTGCCTCCGCGGCGCTCGCGTAGACCGTGGCGGCGGAGAACGCGACCTCGCGGCCGAACCGGAGGATCGCGTGCACGAGGGCGGCGCGCTCGGCCTCGTCGGCGCCGAGGTCCGGGATGCGCTCCTCGAACACCTGGATCGCGATGCGCACGAGCTCCACGGTCTGGCGCAGCGTCACCCGGCGCGCGAGGTCGAGCGGGGCGGAGCGGAAGGCCTCGGCGGTCAGGCGCGGGGTGGCGTCGGGGTCGCGGAGCCAGGCGACGAAGTTCGCCGCCCCGGTCTGCGTGACCAGCAGGACCCCGGAGCGCTGCTCGGCGGTCAACCGCCCGAACCAGGCGAGACGCTCGCCCATCGCCGCGACCCCGGCCGCGGCGAGGTCCCCGGACGCCTTCTCCAGGCGCCGCAGCGTCGTGGCGCGCACGGGGCTGCGCCGGGGGTCCTGCCGCCCTGGCGCTGCCGCGCTGGTCATGGCCGGCGGGAGACGCAGCGCAGCGGAGCTCGACCCATCGGGGCAGCATTCCACGGATGCCGACGCTCCGACGTCTCCTGCGCACCGACCGTCCCGAGAGCGCGGGCGGCGGCGTGTCCTCGCGCCACGGGCTGTCCTTCGGCGCCCACTACGACCCCGAGCGGACCTCCTTCGGCGCGCTGGTCGCCCACAACGACGACGTCCTCGACGCCGGCGTCGCCTACGGCGCGCACGAGCACCGCGACGTGGAGATCCTCGCGTGGGTGCTCGACGGCACCATGGTCCACACCGGCCCCGACGGCCGCGAGACGCGCGTGCCCGCCGGCACCCTGCAGCACCTCGTCGCCGGCACCGGCTGGCACCACGACGAGCGCGCGGCCGACGAGGGCCCGGTGCACCTGCTCCAGCTCTGGGTGACGCCGGGCCTCGACGACCCGCCGGCGGGGGAGCCGTCGCTGACCCACCACCGCCCCGACCTCGACGCCGGCCCCTTCGTCCTCGCCCTGCGCCGTCCGGGTGTCACGGTGACGGTCGCGCGCCTCGGGGCCGGGGTGACGTGGGCGCCTGCCGACGGCACCTTCCGCCACGTGCACGTCGCGCGCGGGTCGCTGGACGGGGCCGGGGCGGGCGATGCGGGGGCGGGCGATGCGCTGGAGATCACGGGCACGGGCCCGGTCACCCTCGACGCGGGTCCCGACGGCGCTGAGCTCGTCGTCGTCACCACCGTGTGAGGGGCGTGGGGAGCGCCGGGTGGTGGGAGAGCTCCGCGATCACCGCGCGCAACCCGACCCCGGACACACGACGGGGGCGGTGCGTCTCCCGACGCACCGCCCCCGTCTTCGTGAGGTGACTCCGCTGCGTTGCTTAGAGCGGCGTGACCTGAACGGCCTGCAGGCCCTTCTGGCCCTGCTCGACGTCGAACGAGACGCGCTGACCCTCGTCCAGGGTGCGGAAGCCGCGGGCCTGGATGGCCGAGTAGTGGACGAACACGTCAGCGCCACCACCGTCGGGAGCGAGGAAGCCGAAGCCCTTCTCGCTGTTGAACCACTTGACGGTGCCTTCTGCCATTCTTGCTCCTCATACCGATGTCCCGAGGCGTCGATCAGCCCCGGCCTTCAGATCCGCCGCTGGAGTCCGGGCTCCGCACGTCGGAGTCGCGTCCCGGATCGTCCGGAGACGTCCGAGGTGCGCGACGCCGACAGCCTATCCGGAAGGACGGGGTCGTCTGCCAGCCCCGACCACCAACCCCGCGACGAACGGTCACCGAACGGTCACGCCACTCCGGAGTCGGACGTCTGGGGACCGGCCGCCTGGGGGTCGTCGATCCGGTACTGCCGGGCGGCCTGGACCACGGTGTCGCGCCCGACCTCGCCGCGGCGGGCCAGTGCGGCGAGCACGCCGACGACGATGTTCTCCGCGTCGACGCCGAAGTGGCGCCGCACCGCGGGGCGCGTGTCCGAGAGCCCGAAGCCGTCGGTGCCGAGCACGGTGTAGTCGCCGGGCACCCACTTGCGGATCAGGTCGGGGACCGCCTTCATCCAGTCCGACACCGCCACCACGGGCCCGGCGGCGTCGGCGAGGGCCTCGGTGACGTACGGGGTGCGCGGGTCGACCTCGGGGTGGGCGTGGTTGTGCTCGTCGCACTCCACGCCGTCGCGACGCAGCTCGCCCCACGACGTCGCCGACCACACGTCGGTCTGCACGCCCCACTCCTCGGCGAGCATCCGCTGCGCCTCGAGCGCCCACGGCATGGCGACGCCGGACGCGAGGACCTGCGCGCGCGGCCCGGGGCCACCGGGCGCCTGGGCGTAGCGGTAGAGCCCGCGCAGCAGTCCGTCGACGTCGAGGCCCTCGGGCTCGGCGGGCTGCTGGTAGGGCTCGTTGTAGACCGTCAGGTAGTAGATGACGTTCGGGTCGCGGTGCGGATCGGCCTCGCCGTACATGCGCGCGAGCCCGTCACGGACGATGTGCCCGATCTCGTAGGCGTACGCCGGGTCGTAGGCGACGACGCCGGGATTGGTGGCCGCGAGCAGCACGGAGTGCCCGTCGTTGTGCTGCAGACCCTCGCCCACCAGCGTCGTCCGGCCGGCCGTCGCACCGAGCAGGAAGCCGCGGGCCATCTGGTCGGCGGCCGCCCAGATGCCGTCGCCGGTGCGCTGGAACCCGAACATCGAGTAGAAGATGTAGATCGGGATCATCGGCTCGCCGTGGGTGGCGTACGACGTTCCCACCGCGGTGAACGAGCCGACCGACCCGGCCTCGTTGATGCCCTCGTGGAGCAGCTGGCCGGCCTCGGACTCGCGGTAGGCGAGCAGCTGGTCGTGGTCGACCGAGGTGTAGAGCTGGCCCTCGGGGTTGTAGATCTTCAGGTTGGAGAAGAACGAGTCCATCCCGAACGTCCGCGCCTCGTCCGGGATGATCGGGACGACCCGCTTGCCGATCTCCGCGTCGCGGGTGAGCTCCTTGACCAGCCGGACGAACGCCATCGTCGTGGCGATCTCCTGCTTGCCCGAGCCGCGCTTGACCACGTCGTAGACCTTGTCGCCGGGCAGCACCAGTGGCTTGCCCGGCACCCGGCGCTCGGGCAGCGGCCCGCCGAGCTGGCGGCGGCGGTCGAGCATGTACTCGATCTCCGGCGCGTCGGCGCCCGGGTGGTAGTAGGGCGGCAGGTACGGGTCGCGCTCGAGCTCGGCGTCGCTGATCGGCACGCGGACCTCGTCGCGGAACGTCTTGAGGTCCTGCAGCGTCAGCTTCTTCATCTGGTGGGTCGCGTTGCGGCCCTCGAACGTCGGACCGAGCGTGTAGCCCTTGATCGACTTGGCGAGGATGACCGTCGGCCGGCCCTGGTGCTCCATGGCCGCCTGGTAGGCCGCGTAGACCTTGCGGTAGTCGTGGGCGCCGCGCTTGAGGTTCCAGACGTCGTCGTCGGACAGGTCCTTGACCAGCTCCTTCGTCCGCGGGTCGCGGCCGAAGAAGTGCTCGCGGACGTAGGCGCCGTTGTTGGCCTTGTAGGTCTGGAAGTCGCCGTCCGGCGTGTTGTTCATCAGGTTGATCAGCGCGCCGTCGCGGTCGGCGTGCAGCAGCCGGTCCCACTCCCGGCCCCAGATCACCTTGACGACGTTCCAGCCGGCGCCGCGGAAGAACGACTCCAGCTCCTGGATGACCTTGCCGTTGCCGTGCACCGGCCCGTCGAGGCGCTGCAGGTTGCAGTTGATGACGAAGGTCAGGTTGTCCAGGGCCTCGGCCGCCGCGACGTGGATGGCGCCCCGGGACTCGGGCTCGTCCATCTCGCCGTCGCCGAGGAACGCCCACGTGTGCTGCTGGCTGGTGTCCTTGAGCCCGCGGTTGTGCAGGTAGCGGTCGAAGCGCGCCTGGAAGATCGCGTTGATCGGCCCGAGGCCCATCGACACCGTCGGGTGCTCCCAGAACGCCGGCATGAGGCGCGGGTGCGGGTACGACGGCAGCCCGCCCCCGGGGCCCGCGTGGGAGAGCTCCTGGCGGAAGCCGTCGAGGTGCTGCGCGCCGAGGCGCCCCTCGAGGAAGGCGCGCGCGTAGATGCCGGGGGAGGCGTGGCCCTGGATGAAGACGTGGTCGCCGCCGCCCGGGTGGTCCTTGCCGCGGAAGAACCAGTTGAAGCCGACCTCGTAGAGCGACGCGGCCGACGCGTAGGTGGAGATGTGGCCGCCGACCCCGACACCCGGGCGCTGCGCGCGGTGCACCATCGCCGCCGCGTTCCACCGGATCCACGCCCGGTAGCGCCGCTCGGTCTCCTCGTCACCCGGGAACCAGGGCTCCTGGTCGGTGGGGATGGTGTTGACGTAGTCGGTGGAGTACAGCGACGGCACCGAGACCCGGCGCTCGCGGGCCCGCTGGAGCAGCTGCAACATGATGTAGCGCGCACGCTGCTCGCCCTGCCCGGCGAGCATGGCGTCGAAGGACTCGATCCACTCGGCGGTCTCGTCCGGATCGATGTCCGGCAGGTGCGACGAGAGGCCGTCGCGGATGATGTGGACCCGGCCGGTGTCCGCGGTGGCCCTGCCAGCGCTGCCCTTCTGGGTGGTCACGGATGGCTCTCCCTGTCGCTGGTCGTCGACGGCGCGCGGCCGGGTCCGGATCGCGGGCTCCTGGCCGGTTTTCGGAACCGATTCTGCCCGGTCGTCCGTGGTGGCGCCGTCCCGCTGGTGCTCCGCGGTCACCCCATCGTCACCCGCCATCTCCTGCGCGTCACGTCTACCGACGGGTAGCCCGGACGCGGACGGTCGGGGCGGCATCCGGGCACGGACGGGACCACCCGACCCGCGTGGCTGGTTGCGCGCCGTGCGGTGGCCGTGTTCGCTGGGCGCTTCACACGGGTGACGTGCACCTCGCACGTCGCCCCGAGGCGTGAGAAGGGGGAAGTACGCGTGGTCGCGGCCACGGGAGACTCGGACAAGTCCGATCTCGCCGGCAAGCTCGGCATCGAACCGGGCATGATCGTTCAGGAGCTGGGCTGGGACTCCGACGTCGACGACGAGGTGCGGTCGGCGATCGAGGAACGCTGCGGCGAGGATCTGCTCGACGAGGACGCCCAGGAGGTCGTCGACGTCGTGCTCCTCTGGTGGCGCGACGGGGACGGCGACCTCGTCGACACCCTCATGGACGCGCGCTCCCCGATGACCGACGACGGGGTCATCTGGGTGCTCACGCCCAAGACCGGCAACGACGGTCACGTCGAGCCCTCCGAGATCGCCGAGGCCGCCCCCACCGCCGGGCTCTCGCAGACCTCGAACATCAGCCTGTCCGAGGGCTGGGTCGCCACCCGCCTGGTGCCGCCGAAGGCCGCGCAGCGCCGCCGGTGAGCCGCCGGTGAGCCGCCGGTGACCTGCGGCGGGGTGGTCCTGCCGGGGCCTGCAGGTCGTTAGGCTGGCCGGGCTCGGTGACCCGGACGGACAGGAGACAGGTCGAGATGACCGTCGAGGTGGGCTCCCAGGCCCCCGACTTCACGCTCAAGAACCAGGACGGCCAGGAGATCTCGCTGCGCGAGTTCCGCGGCCAGAAGGCCGTCCTGGTGGTGTTCTACCCCTTCGCGTTCTCCGGCATCTGCACCGGCGAGCTCTGCTCGGTGCGCGACGACCTCTCGGCGTTCCAGAACGACCAGGTCCAGATCCTCGCCGTCTCCTGCGACACGACCTGGTCGCTCAAGGTCTTCGCGCAGCAGGAGGGCTACGAGTTCCCCCTGCTCAGCGACTTCTGGCCCCACGGCGCGGTGGGCGAGTCGTACGGCGTGTTCAGCTCCGACCTGGGCTTCTCGTTCCGCGGGACGTTCCTGGTCGACAAGGACGGCGTCGTGCAGTTCCTCGAGCGCAACGGTCCCGGGGACGCCCGCGACCAGCAGGGCTGGCGCGACCAGCTGGAGAAGCTCGCGGCCTAGTTCCTCGTCGGAGCGAACGGGCGGTTCGCGGCTTCTCGGCGCACGAACTCCCCGTTCGCTCCGGACCGGGCGCGTAGCTCAGCGGAAGAGCAACGGCCTTACAAGCCGTCGGTCGCAGGTTCGAATCCTGCCGCGCCCACGCTGTGATGTCTCAGGACATCCCGGACGCCCGAACCCACGTTGTGGGGGTTCGGGCGTTTGTCATGTCGGGGTTGTTGGTCGTCCGGGCTGGTACTCGTGGGTGAGGTCGATGTCGAGCCCGCGCAGGAGTTCGCCGGTGGTGCCGTCGATGACGCGTCCGTGGTGGTTCTGGATGAGCAGCAGGACGTGGGGTCGGCCGATGCCGATGTGGCGCAGGCGCCGCCCGGCGACGCGCAGGGTGACCGTCCCGGACTTGTCGATCTTGTCGGTGCGGACGTGGTGGTGGTCGTCGGGCGTGGTCCCGGAGCCGGGAACGGCCTTGGGTCGGGTCGTGTAGGCGGTGGCCGGGGTGGCTCGATGGGCGAGCGCGCGGTGCGGTCGGTGATGGATGTAGATCTCGACGAAGCGGTCGAGGAGGGCTTGGAGCTCGACGGTCGTGACCGGCGGGTGGGGTTGCTCGCGCAGCCAGTTCTTCAGGGTCTGCTGGAAGCGTTCGACCTTGCCGCAGGTGGTGGGGTGTGAGGGGCGGCTGTTCTTCTGGGTGATGCCGCGGCGGGCGAGTTCGTGCTCGAGTGCGGTGCGCCCACCACGGCGCGAGGCCAGCCGGACGGTGTAGACCATGCCGTTGTCGGTCAGGGTCGCCGCCGGGAAGCCCCGTGCCGGGCGGCCGCGTCGGTGAGGGTGGCGGCCACGATCCCGGCGGTGACGCGGCGGTGCGCGCTCACTCTCAGTGCGTAGCAGGCGTGGTCGTCGAGCCAGGTGATGATCTCGACGTCGGAGCCGTCGGCGAGGCGGTGGTGGGTGAAGTCGGACTGCCAGCACTCGTTGTCGTAGGTGGCCTCGAAGCGCAGGTAGGACGATGTGGGCCGTTCGGCCGGCGTGGGGACGACCTGGGCGTGACGGACCAAGATCCGGTAGACCGTGGCCCGCCAGGAGCGGGACACCTCGTAGTCGCGGGCGACTTGTGCGACCGGCCGTTTCTCGATGACGACCGCGGTGATCACCAGACGCGCCTTGGACGACATGAGCGAGCGTCTCGCTGCTGCCCGGGATCACCTGCGACATCTGTCCGGCATGTCGCGAGACACCGGTCCGGGACGTGTTGAACCAGCACACTGCCGCGCCCACGCAGGTCGCACACTCGGCCACGAGGGCCGCGCCCCGCGGGGAGCCCCGACGCGGGGCGGGACGCCGAGGTCCTGGCCTCGCGGGTGGTCGGGCGGCCAGCCCGGATGTCAGTCCGGGGTCCGCCCACCGTGGGCATCGCTGCGCCAGGTCGAGGGGGTGACGCCGAATGCGCGGCGAAACGACGTCGCGAAGTGGGCCTGGGAGGCGAAGGCCCATCGGTGGGCGATCTCGCCGATCGAGCGGTGGGCCAGCGCCGGGTCGGACAGGTCCGCGCGCGCCTGCCGGAGGCGGCGGTCGGCGATCCGGCGACCGACCGAGGTGCCTTCCTCGCGCAGGAGGCGGTTGAGGTGGCGGGTGGAGAAGCCCAGGGCGGCTGCGACCTCGTCGGGACTCAACGACGGCTCGGCGAGGTGCTCGTCGACGAACGACTCGAAGGCCGAGAGGACGGCGGCCCGACCGGCGGTGCTCGGATCGAGCACCAGCGCGCTCACGGCCTCCTGGACCGCGGCGCCCGGACCGGGTCCGGATGCGGCTCCGCGCTCGCCCAGCTCGGCGACCACGGTCTCCAGCGTCCGAACGAGGCGGCGGGCGGCCGCGGGCCGTGACCCCGGGCCCCGCCCCTGCACGAGCAGCGGCGCGGACGGCGGGAGGAGGCCGAGCTCGGACGACGAGGGCAGGTCGACCAGCAACTGGCGCATGTCGGTGCCGAACCCGAACAGGTAGGGCCGGTCGGTGTCGTAGACGATCGCGTCCCCCGGCTCGAGCCGCGTGAAGCCCGACTCGTGGTAGAAGAACGCGTCCCCCGCGGTGAGCAGCGTGACGAACGTGGAGCCCTTCGGCGCGGAGGCCACGGTGCGCGGAGCCCGCTCGATCACGTGCGGGTTGCCCGAGATCTCGGCGACGCGCACCCCGCCCAGGTCCAGGTTGACCTGGTGGGCGATGAGCCCGCGCTCGTCGTAGGTCGTGCAGGTCAGCCCGACCAGCGCCTCGGCGTTGTACTGCTCCCAGTAGGCCAGGCGATCCCGGACCGGGACCGCCACCGTGGAGACCGACGTGCGACACACCAGGGTCATGAGCCATCCCACTTCACCGGAGGACGGACGCTGTCACGCGTGCGACGTGGTGGGCACCGCCTCGCCAGACGGTGCCCCGTCAAACGCTGACTCGTCAAACGGTGACTCGTCAAACGGTGAGGTAGCCACCGTCCACGGGCAGGACGACGCCCGTGACGTAACGGGCCGCGGGCGAGGCCAGGAAGACGTAGGCGTCCGCGACGTCCTCCGGCGTGCCCCACCGGCCCAGCGGGGTCCGGCCGAGGACCGCGGCCGAGGCGGCGACGTCGGCCCGCAGGCCGCTCGACAGCGGGGTGGCGATCCAGCCGGGGGCGACGCTGTTCACCCGCACACCGTCGACCGCGTACTCGACGGCGAGCGCGCGGGTCAGGGCGGCGGTACCACCCTTGCTGGCCCCGTAGCCCGGACGGTCGCCCGCCCCGACCGACGAGTACATCGACGCCGTCGTCAGCACGCTGCCGCCCGACGCCGCGAGCAGGCTGCGCGCGAGCGTGCACAGCCGCATCGTCGCGGTGAGGTTCACGGCGAGGACCTGTTCGAAGGCGGCCATGTCGTACTCGGCACGATCGCGGCTGATCCCGGCGCAGTGCACGAGGACGTCGAGCCGGTCCAGGCCCGCGACCAGCTCCTCGCAGGCCGCCGGGTCGGTCACGTCGACCTCGCGGGTCCGGACGCGCTCGGCACGGGGGGCCTCCGGCCCGTCGGCGTCGAGCCCCACCGCGAGGACCTGGGCGCCGAGCTCGGCGAAGCGGCACGCCACGCCCGCGCCGATGCCGGAGGTGCCGCCGGTGACGAGCACGGTCGCCCCGGCGAAGAGCACCGGGTCCCAGCTCATGCGTCGTCCCCGTTGCCGCAGCGCACCAGGGTCTTGAGCCCCGGCGCACCTCCGGCCGCTCGAGCCGTCAACAGCTCGGCGGCCTCGGCCAGCGGCACCGACTCGCTCACGAGCCCGGCGAGATCGAGGCGGCTCTGCTCGACGAGGTCGATGAGCTCGGCGTGGCAGTCGCGGTAGCCGACGCTGGTGATCAGCCCGATCTCGGCGTTCACCATGGCGAAGGCGGGCAGGGACAGCGACGGGACGAGCCCGAGGAGCACCACGTCGCCCCCGCGGCGCACAGCGCTCACGGCGGTGTCGGTGGCTCGCTGCGCGCCGACCGCCTCGAAGGCCACGGCGACACCGTCGCCGCCGGTGTGCTCCCGGCAGGCGGCAGCGACGTCCTCGGCGGGGTCGAGGGCGATCGTCCCGAGTCCTTCGGCCCACGCCCGGCGGGCCGGTTGGGGATCGACCCCGATGACGAGCGAGGCCCCGCCGGACCGCATCAGGGCACACAGCAGGGCGCCGATCGGTCCGAGTCCCAGGACGAGCGCCGGATCGCCTGACGACCATCCCGCACGGCGCAGCGCGTGCAGGGCGACCGCGGCCGGCTCGAGCACCGCGGCCGCGGCCAGGTCGAACCCGTCCGGGAGCACGTGGAGCATGTAGGCCGGGACGACGGCCATCTCGGCCATGCCCCCGTCGCCCATCAGCCCCGCGAAGCCGGAGTGGTCGCACACCTCGTAGCGGCCCTCGCGGCAGGCGGTGCACGTCCCGCAGCGGTAGTTGGGCTCGACGGCCACCGCGTGGCCGGGGCGGACGTGGGTCACGCCCGCCCCCACCTCGAGCACCGTCCCGGAGAACTCGTGCCCGAGCACCACCGGCGCCCGCGCCCCCGACAGTGCGTGCGGTACCGCGGTCGGGATGGCGTGCGGCCCGTCGGCGATCTCGTGGAGGTCGCTGCCGCACACCCCGCAGTAGGCGACGGCGACGAGCACCTCGCCGGGCCCCGGCGCCCGGACCTCGATGTGCTCGAGGCGCAGGTCGCCCGCGCCGTGCCACCGCAGCGCGCGGCCCGTCCGCGTCCGCGTCGCCGTTCCGACGCGGGCGCGACCGACCGCGGTGCTCACGCCGGCTCCCGCGCTGTCTCGGTGGGCGCCGACCCGCCGGCGCGGAGCCGGGACGGTGCGGTCTCGACCAGGCCGAAGCAGAGCCCGACGACCACGACGGCGGCCAGCGAGGCCATCGCCATCGAGGTGCCGAGTCCGAACGCGTCGGAGAGCGCCCCGGCGACGGTGGGCATCACGAAACCACCCACGATCTCGCCGGTACCCATGATCAGCCCGAGGGCGGTCGCCATGCGGGCCCGCGAGACCGTCTCGGCCGGGATGGTCGCCATGAACAGGGTGAAGCACCCGAGGCCGGTGTAGGTCACGATGAGCGCGAGCCAGAGGACCCAGGGGGTGTCGAGCACGATGATCGCCAGCGGGGAGAGCGCGGCGAGCCCGGAGAAGGCGATCATGGTGGGCCGGCGGCCCCACCGGTCGGAGATGCCGGGGACCAGCGCCCCCCACAGCACCCAGGCGATGCCGATACCGCTCATGACGAACCCCATCGTGCCCGGGTCGAAGCCCTTGACCTCGGTCAGGTAGAGCGGGGTGAACGTCTGGGTCGTGACGAACCAGGTGAGGAAGAAGACCGCGACGAGCAGGCAGACCACGATGTTGCGTTGGGCGAGCAGGCTGCGGCCGGCGTCGGGGGTGGCCTCGGGCGTTCCCGGCCGGCCCTCGTCCATCGCGACGGTGGCGGGGTGACGCAGGCGCAGGTCCCGAACGAACACGAGCACCAGGACCGCGAGGACCGCGCCGGGGATCACGGTGGCGAAGAAGGCGGTGCGCCACCCGTAGGTCTCGGCGATCCATACCGTGACCAGCGGGCCCACGATGCCGCCCAGCAGCCCGGCCGAGGACCCCTGTAGCAGGCCCATGTTGAGCCCGCGGCGACGTACCTCGGAGGAGTGCATCATCATCGGCTGGGCCAGCGGCAGGACCGCGCCCTCCGCGGCCCCCATGAGGGCCCGCAGCAGGATCAGGCTCGCCACGCCGCCGGCCAGCCCGGACATGGCCGAGAACACCGTGAACGCGATGATCGCGCCGATCAGCAGGGGCTTGCGCCGGTCCCGGCGATCGGAGAGGTAGCCGATCAACATCCCGGCGAGCGCCCAGGTCAGGGCGGGGATGCCGCCCAGCAGGCCGACGGCGGTGTTGTTCAGCCCGAGCTCGTCCTTGAAGAACGGCGTCAGGTAGTTGAGCATCAGCCGGTCGAAGAACACGAACCCGAACGTCGCGAACAGGATCGCGAGCAGCACGTTCTGGTAACGGCCGCCGCGGGGGGGCGGGGTGTAGGCGCTCGGCGCGCCCGGCGAGGTGTCGGTCATCCCCGGTCCGTCAGCGGATCAGGGTGTCGACGTAGTCCGCGCCGATGCCGACGCGGTCGTAGTGCTCGCGGCACAGCGCGAGGTAGTCGTGCACGTCGAAGTGACCGGCGCTCTCACCGTTCTCGTCGAGCCAGAGCAGCGGGCCCTTGACCACGAAGAAGCAGCGCATCGGCTCCTCGGACTCGTAGGCGACGAGCGTGTGCCCCTCGCCGGGCGTCTCGAAGACGAACGAGCCCGCCGTCGCGGTCCACGGCTGCTCGAGGTAGCCCCACTTGCCGCTGATCGTGTAGGCGAACACCTCGTGGGGGTGGTAGTGCCGGTTGACCAGGCCCGCCGATCGCGCGAGCAGGACGTCGGCCCACCGGTTGTCGCGCGGGGAGATCCACAGCGGGCGGGAGGCGACGGTGTCGCTGAAGGGCACGTAGTACCGGTCGTCGTCGATCGGGGCGAGCTGGTGGAACACCTCGGGCTGCGCGTCGGGCTTGAGGGAGTCGACGATCGGCTTGAGGTCGCGCCAGAACTCGGTGGTGGGGATCTCGGGCATCAGGTCCTCCGAGGGTGGTGGAGTCGCCGTGAGGGACGTGACGCATTCCAGCCCGCACCCGGGGCGGGTGTCTTCCACGCGCCGGACACGTCGTTTTCGTGCCCCGGTCATGCCGGCCGCCCCGGGGCCGGTCGGCCGTCAGCCGGCCAGCGTCCTCGTCGCGGCGTCGCCGATGGCGACGCCCGCGGTGCGCAGGGCCGTGGCCAGGCCGGGGGTCGCGTCCACGAGCAGGACCTGCTCGATCCCGAGGTCGCGCAGGGCGCCCACCACGACGGCGCTGGCGGCGGCCTCGTCGTCCGCGACGTCGGTGAGCCCGCAGGCCCGCACCGCGCCGCGCGGGCGGAGGTAGACGAGGAGCCCGCGGCCCTGGTCCTCGATGGTGGCCATCGACCACGCGAGGGACGCCGCGCAGGAGCACGCCGTCGAGCGCAGGACGTCCCCGCTCAGGCACTCGCGCCGCACGTGCAACGGCACGGGCGTCGAGCCCGTGAGGTCGCCGGCGCTCAGGACGAGGTGGGTCGCGCCCGTGAGGACCTCGTGGAAGCCGGTGACGGCGAAGGCGCCGCGGTCGGTGGGGAGGGCCACGACGGCGGCACGCTCGACGGCGGGCTCGGTGGCGCGGCGGTGGGCGTGCACCTCGGCGATCGTCACCACGGGGAGGTCGTGCTCGGCCGCGAACGCCTCCAGCTCGTCCGGGCCGGCCATCTCGCTCGGACGGGCCGGCGACACGAGCCCGGCCAGCGCCGCCGCGGCCGGCAGCCCGGCCAGGATCGCGAGGTCGGCGGCCGCCTCGACGCGCCCGCGCCGGACGAGGACGCCCCCGGGCTCGGCGCGCAGGGGGACCACGTGCCCGGGTCTGGTGAACGCGTCGTGGGTCGACGCCGGGTCGGCGAGGGCACCGAGCGTCGCGGCCCGGTCGGCCGCCGAGATGCCGGTGCCGCGCCCCCGCCGGTCGACCGACACCCGCTGCGCGGAGCCGTCGTCCCCGGTCGCGGCGGACAGCCGCAGTCGGCAGCACGTCCCGGCGTCGAGGGCGACCTCCAGGAAGCCCGTCGAGTGCCGCACGACGAACGCGACCGGCGCACCGGTGGCGCCCGCGGCGGCGATCACCAGGTCACCGGCGCCGGCCTCGTCGTCGACCAGCACGGCGGGGCGACCGGCCGCGAGCGCCTCGAGGGCGGGGGCGACCCGGTCCACCCGGGCGCTGTCGATCCTCATGGCAGGACTCCTCCTCGGGCCGCCGGGCGCGCGGGCGACGTGCGGGGTGCCGGTCGACGCGGCGCGTGGCCGCCGGGTCAGAGGCGGTAACGACGGATCTTCGAGTAGAGAGCGGTCCGCGAGATGCCGAGCGTGCGGGCCGCGGTGGACTTGTTGCCGTCGTGCTCGCGCAGCACGGAGGCGATGACGGAGGCCTCGGCGTGCTCGAGGGGGGTGAGCGCCCGGCGACCGTGGGCGTCCCGCACGTCCGCCGAGAGCGTGGCCAGCCCCAGCGTGTCCCCGGTCGCCGCGTGGGCGGCGTCGCGCACGACGCGGACGAGCTCGGCGAGGTTGCCCGGCCAGTGGTGCCGGCGCAGGGCCGCGAGCGCGTCGGGCGCGAACCGCAGAGCGGGATCGTGGCGCCCGAGCTCGGCGCGGGCGAGCGAGACCACGGTGTCAGGGGCCCGGCGCAGGGGAGGCACCGCCAGAGTGGCCGCGGTCAGCGCGTCCACGAGCAGCCGCGCGGGTGCCGGCGGCGTCTCGCCCTCCGCCACGGTGATCGTCAGCCCGAGCGGGGCCCGGCGCGGGGCATCGGTCAGGGCCGACGCCACGGCGCGGGCACCGGCGGTGTCGAGCAGCTCGAGGTGCCGCAGGACGACGGGGTGGTCCCCGCCCGACCGCAGCTCCGCCAGCCACCCGGCCGGGTCGAGGGCGTAGGTCGCCGCGTCGAGGGTGCCGGGGTCCTCGTCGAGGGCGTCCTGCAGGATTGTTGCCTTGCCCGTCCCGTTCTCGCCGATGACGGCCAGCGGGGAGGCGGGGAACGCGGCGCGCGCCTGCTCGGCGAGGCGGTGATGGCCGTCGGTGTCCGCCACCTCGGGAGCACCGCGGGGGGCACCGCGAACGGCACTGCGGCGGGCACCGCGAACGGCACTGCGGGGGGCACCGCGAACGGCTCTGCGGGTGGTACTGCGGGTGGCCGCCGGTGGTGTCTCCCCGGCAGGACCCGGCACCGTGAGCACGGCACCCGCCGGCGCGTTGCCGTCCCGCACGATCGTGACCTCCAGGGTGAGGTCGGCGGTGGCTTCGGCGGGGAGCGCCAGACAGCTCCGGTCCGGGCCGCCGCGGCGGGAGCGGATCTCGTCCCAGATGGCGCGGCGGTCCAGCCCGAGGTCGGCCGCCTCCTGGTTGGTGATGATCAGGTCGTCACCGACGACCGCGACCGGCCCGCTCGCCCGGCGCTGTGCCCGCAGGAACGCCGAGAGCAGCTGGCGCTCCCGCCGGGTGGAGCGGTCGTGGAGGGCGGTCCGGATCTCCGCGGCGAGCTTGCGCACCACGACGGTGAGCAGCGAGTTGGTGTCGGCGGCCCGGCACGTGACGTTGACCGCGCCGACGGTGCGCCGCGTGATCGGGTGCCGCACCGGCGCGGCGACGCAGGTGACGTCGTGGAAGCGGTGGACGTAGTGCTCGGAGCCGCGGACCACGGCAAGCCCACCGGTCTCCAGCGCGGTGCCGAGGCCGTTCGTGCCGACGACCTCCTCGCCGAAGTTGAAGCCCTCGCTGACCGACAGGTCGTCGAGGACGTGTCTGAGCATCGGCTCGGACACCCAGCGCCAGATGACGCTGCCGCTCGCGTCGGAGAGGGCCAGGCACGAGCGGTCCCCGACCAGGAGCTCGGCCATCCCCGCCATGATCGGCGTCGCCACACGCGAGAACTGGGAGTCCAGGTCGGTCTCGACGAAGGGGACCTCGACGTACTCCGGGTCCACCCCGCTGAACCGGGAACGGCGCCAGGAGGTGAGCACCTCGCGCGGGACGTCACGCGGTTCGTGACCCGCCTGGAACAGCTCCCAGGGGCCCTCTGCGCCCATCCTCGATCCTCCTGTCCCCGCTCCATCCTGCCGTCCCGCGCGCCGGGGGACGGGCCCGAGGCGGCGGGCCCGTCCCGTTGGCGGGCTAGCCGGTGCCGGCCTTCTCCTGCTCGTAGCGCTTGGTCATGGTCTCGACGGCGTCGAGCTGGGTCTGCGCGTGGCCCTCGCGGGTCCGGGAGGCCCGGTCCTTCGCGGCGAGAGTGCTCGCGCGCTGCCCCTGGAACTCCGGGAAGACCTGCTGGGCGATCAGCTCGTAGGAGCGACGGGTCGCCTCCGGGTTGGCCCACTCGTGGCCGAGGAGCATGAAGCCGCCGAAGCCGCCGGACTGCTCGACGAGCCGCTGGACCTGTGCCTGGGCGTCCTCGACGGTGCCGATGGCGCCGATGCCGGCCTCGTTGATGAAGTCGATCATGCCCTTGACGTCCGAGCTGTCACCGACGGCCATCTGCGGGAACGCGGCGACCTTCTGGAAGTAGTTGAACCAGTGCTCGATGCCGTACTCGACGTCGCGGTAGGCCTGCTCCTTGGTCTCGGCGATGTGCATCAGGCCGACCAGGCGCCAGTCGCGTCGGTCGGGTGCGGGCTGACGGTGGTGCGCCGCACGCTCCTCCACGACGTTCCAGTGGTGGGCGAGCGCGTCGAACCCGTCCTGGGTCAGCGTCGCGCCGATCGACAGCAGACCGACACCGTGCTGCCCCGCCATGCGCGGGCCCGTCGGCGAGGCCACGGCCGCTACGACGATGTCGAAGCACGGATCACTGAACGGACGCAGCTGGAGCTGGGCGTCGACGAGGTTGTGCGTCTTCGTCTGCCGCGTGACCGACTCCCCGCGCAGCAGACGCATGATGATGTCGAGGTTCTCGTCGAGCAGCTCGCGCGTGTCGGTGGGGGTCAGACCGATCATCGACGAATCCGTCGGCAGCGAGCCCGGCCCGCAGCCCAGCATGGCCCGCCCGCGCGTGAGGTGGTCCAGCATCACCATCCGGTCGGCCACCCACAGCGGGTTGTGGTACGCGACGGACGTGACGCCGGTGCCCAGCTTGATCCGACGGGTCCGCTCGGCCGCGGCGGCCATGAAGATCTCCGGCGAGGCGATGAGCTCCGACCCCGCGGAGTGGTGCTCCCCGATCCAGGCCTCGTCGTAGCCGAGGCGGTCGAGGTGCTCGACCAGCTCGAGATCGCGCTGCAGGGCCAGGGTCGGGTTCTGGCCGGGCTTGTGGAAGGGCGCCAGGAAGGTGCCGAAACGCAGACGGCTCACGGAGGCTCCAACGGTCTCGATCCGCGGCCGTGGACCCGACCGCGCTGTCCGGTCGCGTCAGCATGCCGCCGGTGTCCCGCGCTGCGGTGTGCGGAAACTGGACACTCGGTACGGCGCTCGCGGCGAGCCGCGAGGCGAGCGTGGGGCGCCGGTGCGGTCTCGCCCCCGGGGCGGCGTCAGCGTCGCCCGGCCGGGGCGGCGATGTCGGCCACGTGGGTGGCGACGCGATCGACCAGCGCCTGCTGGTGCGGCTCGAGGTCGTGGCCGCCCATGCCGCCGACGACGGGCAGGACGGCGTCCTCGAGGACGTGCACGCGGGCCAGGGTCTCGATCGTCGCCAGGCCGCAGAAGGGCACGTAGACGGGGCTGTAGCCGCCTTCCTGCACGAGCACCAGTCGGCTCCCGGCGTGCCGTTCGGCGGCCTCCATCACCGTGCGGGTCAGGGTGGTGAAGCCCCGGGTGGTGACGAGCTGGCGGGCCAGCGGATCCATCGCGTTGGGGTCGAAGCCCGAGGCGACGAGCACGAGCTCGGGACGGAAGGCGTCCAGCGCCGGGCCGATGACCGTCTCCGCGGCGTACCGGTAGGCGCCGTCGCCGCAGCCGACGGGCATGGGGATGTTGAGGTTGTAGCCCTGGCCGGCCCCGGTGCCGCGCTCCTCGACGAGCCCTGAGTTCGGCGGGAAGCAACGGTCCTGGTGCAGCGAGACGGTCAGGACCGACGGGTCGTCGCCGAAGATCGCCTGCGCGCCGTTGCCGTGGTGGACGTCCCAGTCGACGATCGCCAGGCGCTCGACGCCGAGCGCGGCCTGGGCGTGCCTGGCCGCGACGGCGACGTTGTTGAACAGGCAGAAGCCCATCCCGGTCTCGGGCACGGCGTGGTGGCCGGCGGGGTTGACCAGCGCGTAGCCGTTGTCGACGCGGCCGTCGACGACGGCCTCGGTCATCGCGACGGCACTGCCCGCGCCGAGCGCGGCGATCCGGTATGCGCCCTTGCCGAACGGGGAGATGCCGTCGCCCGCGTCGCCGCCCTTGGGCTGCTCGCTCTCCGCCGCGATCCGGTCGACGTGGGCGGCCGCGTGGACGCGGGTGAGCTCCTCGCGGGTGGCCTCGCGGCCCTCGATGCGCGTGAGGTGGTCGATCAGCCCGGACACGCAGATGAGCTCGTGCATCCGGCGCTTGGTGTCGGGGTGGGCGACGTGGTGGCTGATCGGCTGGTGACCGGCGGCGGGGTCGGCGGGGAACAGGGCGCCGCTCCCGGTGTCGTGCCAGCCGAAGATCTCGTGCCAGAGGTAACCGGTGCTCATCGCTGCTCCTCGAGGGGCGGGTGCGGGACGTGATCGCGATGTCGCGGCGCACGGCGTCGAGGACGTCCTCGACGCCGTGCGGGGCCGGGAGCCGCCACGCGGTGGCGGGGCCTCGCTCCGCGGCCGGCCGGACCGTGGTTCGGCGTCAGGCGGATGCCGCTGCGCCGGCGGGCGCGGGGAAGCCGCCGACGGACTGCTCGAAGGCGTGCGCCGCCCGCAGGACGGTCGCGTCGTCGAAGTGGCGGCCGACCATCATCATCCCCACGGGCAGGCCTTCGGCGAGTCCCGCCGGCACCGAACACGCCGGGTGGCCGGTGACGTCGAAGGGAGCGGTGTTCCCGAGCATCTCCAGCGCCCGGGCCAGGACCTCCGGCGGGCGCGCGTCCGGCGCCGGCCGGACGGTGGCGCGCATGGGCAGCGTCGGCAGCACGAGCAGGTCGACCTCCGCGAGTGCCTCGTCGTAGGCCGCGGTCAGCCTCGGGGCCAGGTTCTGCGCCATGGCGTAGTGCTTGCCGTGGGACGTCGTCAGCCCGTACTTGCCCGCGAGCAGGACGAGCGTCACCGTCGTCGCGAACCTGCCGCCGTCCTCGGCCCACCGCCGGCCGAAGTGGTCCATGAGCTCGGGGTCGTAGTGGCCCTTCCAGTTGAGGCCGTACCCGAAGTTGTCGATCATCTGCGAGCACGCTCCCTCGCTCGCGATGACGTCCCAGATCGCCGATCCGTGCCGGTGCCACGGCACCGAGACCTCGCTGATGACCATCCCGGCGTCGGCGAGCGCGGTCGTCGCCCGGCGGACCGCGTCGTCCACCGCCTGCTCGGACTCCGGGCGCCCGAAGCCCTCGCGCAGGATCCCGACGCGCAGGCCCTTCGCGCCCTGCTCGAGCGCGCCGACGTAGTCCCCGGGGACGAGGTCGGCGGGCTGGCGCGGGTCGTGACCGTCGCGGCCCGCGATGACCGAGAGCATCAGCGCCGCGTCCGTGGTGGTGCGGGTGATAGGGCCGAGGTGATCGATCGTGGCCTCGATCGGGAAGCCGCCGGTGTAGGGGACGAGGCCCCAGGTGGGCTTGTGCCCGACGAGACCGCAGTTGGCGGCCGGGATGCGGATCGAACCGCCCTGGTCGCCCCCGGTGGCCATGTCGACGTGGCCGCCGGCCACCAGTGCGCCGCTGCCGCTGGACGACGCCCCGGCGGTCCGGCTGGTGTCCCACGGATTCTCGACGTGACCGGTGTTCGCGGTGATGGACGCCCCGGAGAAGCAGAGGTCCTCGCAGACGGCCTTGCCCGTGATCGTGGCGCCGGCGCCGAGCAGGCGCTGCACGATGGTGGCGTCCTCGGAGGGGACGTAGCCCTCCACCAGCGCGGACCCGTTCGTCATCGGTACACCGGCGACCGCGGTGTTGTCCTTGACCGCCACGGTGCGCCCCGCGAGCGGGCCGTCGGCGGCTCCCGCGATCGACGTGGTCACGTACCAGGCGTTGTACGGGTTGTCCGCCTGCTCGGGCCGCGACCAACGGCGCTGCGGGGTGCTCGGGGCGACCTCGGCCCGGTAGAGCTCCTCCACCGCGGTCCACGAGCCCAGCAGGCCGTCGACGACCGGGGCGTACTCGTCGAGCTCACCGTCGGAGAGCCCGAGCCCGTAGTGCTCGGTGACCTTCTGCAGGGCGGCTCGGTCAGGGTGGGGGAGTGGCACGGGCGGGCTCCTCGGGTCGGGTCGGGCGGGCCGCTCGGTCCGGCGGCCGACGGGTGTGACCCGGCGCACGGTAGGGAGCCCGAGCTCAACATGTCAATGGACGCCGACATGTCAACGCGTGGGTCGTGACGGGCCCGTCGGAGCGGGGGCGAGGTCGTCGACGACCAGCGACGTGCCACGGGCCCGCGCGGTGTAGAGCCGCGGTGCCAGGACGTCCCGGGACCCGACCACGTCGTCGCGGCCCGAGCGCTGCTCACGCCAGGCGCGTGCGTGCGTCGCCGCCGAACCGTCCGGGTCACGGTGCAGGACGCGCGCGTACTGGTGGATCGCCTCGTAGACCGTCTCGGAGAGCGCGGTGATCGGCGGGGCGAGGGGGCCGCGCGCCGCGCGGTACCGGGCGAGCAGCTCGGCGTTGCCGGTCACGGGCCCGTGCTGGAAGTACCCCAGTGCGGTCCGCAGGCCCTCGGCGGCACGTTCGCCGACGTGCCCCAGCGTCGCCTCGTCGAGCACCAGCGACACCGTGCGCGTCGTGTCGCGCAGGCCGGCGGCGAGGCTGGCCCGCTCGAAGGCGACCTCGTCCGCGCCGACCAGCGAGCTGAGCACGAGATCGGCCGACGACCGGTGGATCGCTGCGGTGAGGGCGGCGAAGTCCGTGGTGCCGAGCGGCACGAACACCTCGCCCGCGACGTGGCCGGCGGCGGCCTCGACCGACCGGCGCGCGTCCCGGTGGGCGCCGTGGGACCAGACGTAGTCCTGGCCGACGAGGAACCACCGCCGCCCCCCGGTGCTCCGCATCGTCGGGGCGACGAGGGCGTCGACCTGCGCGTGGGGACGCTCGCCGAGGCGCAGGACGGTGGGGGAGGCGCCGCCGCCCTCGTTGATGACGCAGTGGACGAGCAGGCCGCCGCTGCTCTCCACGGCGCCGCGGACCGCGTCGAAGCTCGCCGACGTACCGTTGACGAAGACCGCACGGCAGCCCAGGCGCACCATGCGGCGCGCCTCGACGGCGGCCTGCTGGGCGTCGGTGGCGTCGTCGGCGCTCAGCAGGGACAGCCGGCGTCCGGCCACGCCGCCGTCGGCGTTGACCTCGTCGACCGCCATCTCGGCCATCGCCCCGGCCGCCATCGAGAACACCGCGCCGGTGCCCGACATCGACGTGATCACGCCGATGCGCAGGGACCCGTCGTCGGGGGGCTCGGGCAGCGGGACACCGCGGCGGTGCAGCAACCACTGCAGGCCGTCCGGGGGGATCGTCGCCCGCACCCGCACCCGCGTGCGTCCCCTCCCGGCGCCGGCGAGCCGGACGCACAACCGGCCGTGCCAGGGCTGCGTGTGCTCGACGACGAGCAGCGAGTCCGGGACCACCCGGGAGAACCGCCCGAGGATGTCGAGGCCGTCGTGGGCTCCGCGCCGGTCGACGGGCAGACGCATGCTCACGGGCGCACCCTCCGCGACACGGTCGCAGCGAGCGCCGAAGAGCCAGCCCGCGTCCTGTGCGTCGCCGAAGCGCGCGAAGACCTCGTGCGGCTCGAGGTGAACGGTGCGTTCCGCGGCGACCGTCGTGCCGGTCGTCGCGGTGCCGCGTGGGTCAGCCGACCCCACGCTCGTCACGCCCGGACCCGGCGTGCTCGACGGAACCCTCCGGGTCCGCGGAGTCGGCGGGGTCGATCGCGTCCACCGCGTCGCGCAGGATCGACTGCAGGTAGACGAAGGCGTCGCGGACGGTGCCGTCCACGTCGAGCGAGTAGAGGCGGTGGCGCCCGTCGCGGCGCTCGGTGACCACGCCCGAGGTGCGGAGCACGCGCAGGTGGCTCGACACCGTTGTCCGGCCGACGGCCTCGACGCGCGCGGCGATCTCGCCGACGCTGAGCTCCCCGTCCTCGCCCAGGACGGCGAGGATGCGGCGGCGGACGCGGTCCGACAACGCGTCGAACGCGAGGTTCTCGTTCGCCTCCACGCCCGGGAACGCTAGCGCACACGTCGACATCTGCCCACGCATCGCCCGGCCAGGGGTGCACCCGCCCCCCGCGTGTCGGGCGCGTGCCGGGCAGGCGACGGCCCGTTCGTCGATCTCGGCCCGAGCCCTTCCCTCGTCCCGGCCCCACTCGTAGTCTTTGCGTGGAACAAAACGTGATTCCATGTGGCGAAACAGAGGCGGTATGGACGACGTCGTCCTGGTGGACGCGAAGGAGCTCGCCCGCGTCGCGGGTCGGGCCCTCGAGGGGGCGGGCACGCCCGCGGATCTCGCGAGCGTGGTCGCCGACTCCCTGGTCGCCGCCAACCTGGTCGGGCACGACTCCCACGGGGTGCGCCGGGTCGCGCCCTACCTCGAGCTCGTCTCCCGTGGCCAGATCCGTCCGGCGGCACGCCCCGAGGTCGTCGAGCGCTCGGGAGCCACGGCGACCGTCGACGCGGGTTTCGGGTTCGGCCAGCCGGCGGCACGGCTGGCCGCCGACGAGGTCGCGCGGCTGGTCGGCGAGCACGGGTCCGCAACCGTCGTCATCCGCCGCTGCAACCACATCGGCCGGCTCGGCGAGTACGTCTCGACGCTCGCCGACCGGGGTCTCGTCGGGACGGCGTACTGCCACGCCGACGCCACGGTGGCGCCCTGGGGCGGACGCGGACGCCGGCTCGGCACCAACCCGCTCGCCTGGGCGGCCCCGGCGGGCGAGGGCGCTCCGCCGCTCGTCCTCGACTGGGCGACGTCGGCCTCGGCCGAGGGCAAGCTGGCCGTGGCGCGCGCCCGCGGCGAGGCGATCCCGCAGGGCGTGCTGGTCGACGCCGACGGCGACCCGAGCACCGACCCGTCGGCGTTCTACGAGGGCGGGGCCCTGCTGCCCTTCGGCGGCCACAAGGGCTACGCGCTGGCCGTGATGATCGACGTCGTCGGTGGCCTGCTCAGCGGGGCGGGCCCGGCCGGTCTGACCGGGTACGACGGCACCAACGGCACCGTGATCTCGGCGCTGGACGTCGAGCGGTTCACGTCGCTGGCGACCTTCCGCGCGCGCGTCGAGGACCTGCGCGCCGAGCTGCACGCGACCCCGGCGGCCGCGGGCTCCGACGGCGTCCTGCTGCCGGGCGAGCCCGAGGAGCGCGCGCGTCACCACCGCCTCGAACACGGCGTTCCCCTCCCCACGGCCACCTGGGCCGACCTCACCAACCTCGTCCCGCACACCGCAGGAGAGCCGACATGACCTTGCCCTCGCCCGGCCCGCAGCCCGACCGGACCGCGCCCCCGACTCCCGGCGACGCTCCTGACGGGTCCGTCGCCGCCACGTCGCCCGAGGCCCTGCGCCGGGTCGTGTTCGGCGCCGTCGTCGGCACCGCGCTGGAGTGGTACGACTTCTTCATCTACGGCACGGCCGCGGCGCTCGTGTTCAACGTGCTGTTCTTCCCGCAGGCCGACCCGGTCGTCGGCACCCTCACCGCGTTCGCCACCTTCGGGGTCGGGTTCGTGTTCCGCCCGCTGGGCGGCATCGTCTTCGGGCACATCGGCGACCGCATCGGTCGGCGGGAGACGCTGATCCTCACCACCCTGATCATGGGTGTCTCCACCGGCGTCATCGGCCTGCTGCCCACCTACGCCAGCATCGGCGCCGCGGCGCCGGTCCTGCTCGTGCTGCTGCGCGTGCTCCAGGGGCTCGGCGCCGGTGCGGAGTTCGGTGGCGCGTCGACGCTGCTCGCCGAGCACGCCCCGCCGGCCCGGCGCGGCTACTACACCTCCTACGCCCAGACCGGCGTCCAGATCGGCCTGGTGCTCGGCACGGTGTCGTTCCTGCTGGTGGCGCTGCTGCCCCAGGAGGACCTGCTCTCGTGGGGCTGGCGGGTCCCGTTCCTGGTCAGCTTCGCGCTGATCGCGGTCTCGCTGTACGTCCGCCTGCGCGTCGAGGAGTCGCCGACGTTCAAGAACCTCACGGCCCAGCAACAGGTGATCAAGCTGCCGGTGCTGGAGGCGCTGCGCAGCTACCCCAGGAACATGCTCATCGGGATCGGCGCCCACATCGCCGACACGGCCGGGATCTACCTGTTCGCCACGTTCACGGTCTCCTACGCCACCACGCGGCTCGACATCCCGCGCTCCACGGTGCTCACCGGTGTGATCCTCTTCGGGCTGGTGGTCATCGCGCTCCAGCCGGTGTACGGGGCGCTGTCCGACCGCATCGGGCGGAAACCCCTCAACGTGTTCTCGGTGGTGTTCCTCGCCGCGTTCATCTACCCCTTCTTCCTGCTCCTCGAGACCCGCCAGCCGGCCCTGGTCGTGCTCGCGCTCGTCGTGGCCACCGCCTTCGGGGTGGCGCCGATGATCGCCGTGCAGCCGGCGTTCTACAGCGAGCTGTTCGGGGCTCGGGTCCGCTACAGCGGATTCGCGACCTCTCGCGAGGTCGGTGCCGCCCTCGCCGGGTTCACGCCACTGGTGGCGGCGGCGCTGGTCACCGACGACGGAAGCGCGGTCTGGGTGGCGGCGCTGATGATCGCCCTGTGCGCCGTGTCATTGGTGGCGTTCCTGGCCGCGCCGGAGATGAAGGACCGCGACATGAACGAGGCGGGCCCGGTGGCGCTCGCCCCCAACCGTTGATCACCACGGGCCCGGCACCCGGCGGGGCCGGCCTGCGCCCCCGCTCGGCCCGCCCCGACCGGGTCCGGATGGTGCACCTGGGGGCCGGAGCGTTCTTCCGGGCGCACACGGCACCACTGACGGAGGACGCGGCCCCGGGGCGAGAGGGGTGGGGAATCTGCGCGGTGGCCAGCTCCTCCCGCACGATCGCGGACGCCTTGCGCCGCCAGGACGGTCTCTACAGCGTGCTCGAGCGCTCCACGCGCGGCGTCCGGGCCGGGGTGGTCGGGGCGGTCCGCGAGGTCCTGGTGGCCGCCGAGGAGCCCGTGGCGCTGCGCGAGCGCATCGCCGACCCCGAGGTGGGTGTCGTGACGGTGACCGTCACGGAGGCCGGGTACCGGCACGATCCGGCGACCCGCCGGCTGCGCGTCGACGACCCGGTGCTCGCGGCGGACCTCGCCCACCCCGACCGTCCCGCCGACAGCCTCGTCGGGCGGCTCGTCGACGGGCTCTCCGCCCGGGCCGCGCGCGGCGCGCCGGACCTCGCGGTCCTGGTCTGTGACAACGTCGACGACGGCGGGGGCCTGCTCGCCGGCCTGGTCGACGAGTACTGCCGGCGCACCGACCGCGGTGACGTGGCGGACTGGGTCGGCGAGCTGGTGCGCTTCCCCTCCACCGTGGTCGACCGCATCGTGCCCCCGCCCTCGCCGTCCGACCGCGAGCAGGCCGCCGGGCTCCTCGGCGTCGTCGACGACGCCACGGTCGCCACCGAGCGCCACCGGCTCTGGGTGATCGCGGACGACCTGCCTCCCGAGCGGCCCCCCTGGGAACGTGCCGGCGCGCTCGTGGTGCCCGACGTCGCGCCCTGGGCCCGCGCCAAGCTGCGGCTGGTCAACGCCCCGCACACCGCGCTCGCCCTGCTCGGGCGCCTGACCGGGCACGCGACGGTCGCCGGGGCGATGGCCGACGAGGGTCTCGCCGCCTTCGTCGGCGCCCTGCTCCACGAGGAGCTCGTGCCGACCGTGCCCGCGGTGCCCGGCCTGCGGCCCGTGGAGGTCGCGCAGACCTCGATGGCGCGCTTCACCGAGCGCGGCCTGGTCCATCCGCTCGACCAGATCGCGGCCGACACCTCGCTGAAGATCGAGCCACGGCTGCTCGCCCCCGTCCTCGAGCACCGCCGGGCGGGGCGGATGCCACGCCGCGCGGCGGTCGTGCTCGCGGCGTGGGTGCGCTCCCTTCAGCAGCTCCGGTGGGCGCCTCGCGACGCCCACGCCGCCCGGCTCGCCCGGGCCGCGACCTCCGCGGAGCCGGTGCGCGCGGTGCTGTCGCTCGGCGACCTCGTGCCCGGCGAGCTCGGAGCCGACGACGAGCTCGTCACCGTCGTCGCCGAGATCGCTCGGCGACTGGGCGTCGACGGCGTGGGTGCCGTCGTACGGGACCACGGGTGACCCCAGCGGCGGAGACCGAGGAGGACGGATGGATCTGATCGGGACGGTGGCGGTGGTGACCGGGGGCGGCACCGGGATCGGGGCCGCGGTCGCCGAGCGACTGGCGCACGCGGGGGCCGCGGCCGTGCTGGTCGGCCACACGCGCTCGGCGGACGAGGCGCGGGCGGTGGTCGAGCGGCTGCACGCCCTGGGCGCTCGCGGCTCGGAGGCCGTCCTGCTCGACGTCACCGACGACGAGACCGTGCGGGCGGTCGCCCGTGATGCCGTGGCGCGCCACGGTCGTGTCGATGTCCTGGTCAACAACGCCGGCACGACGCGGACGGTGGCGTTCGAGGATCTGGAAGGTGCCACCGACGATCTGTGGCACGACGTCCTGGACGTCAATTGCGTCGGCGCCTTCCGGTGCGCCCGGGCGCTCGGCCCCGCCCTGCGCGCGGCCGACGGGGCCGTGGTCAACGTCTCGTCGATCTCGGCCTACCGGGCGATCGGGTCCTCCATCGTCTACGGGGTCAGCAAGGCCGCCCTGCTCGCGCTCACCCGCGACCTGGCCCGGGCGCTCGCGCCCGAGGTGCGGGTCAACGCCGTCACGCCCGGCACCGTCGCCACCCGCTGGCAGACCGCGCTGCACGGGCAGGAGGGGTTCGACGCCCTCGCGGCCGCCGAGCGCGAGCGGGCGCCGCTGCGGCGCACCGTCGAGCCCGAGCACGTGGCGCAAGCGGTGCTCGGGCTGCTCGCGATGGACCTGGTCACCGGCGAGGACGTCGTGGTCGACGCCGGGACCTGGTTGCGCTACTGACGCAGCCTAGGCTGTCGTCGTGCCCCGCCCGTCCGGTAGCAACGCGGTCGAGAAGACGCTCGCGGTGCTCGACGCCCTCGGCGAGCACGAGCGCATCGCCGACATCTCCGACGCCACCGGCATCCACAAGTCGACCGTGCACCGCATCCTGCAGGACTTCACCCGTCTCGGCTTCGCCCGTGTCACCGAGCAGGGCACCTACCAGGGCGGGCCCCGCATCCTGGGTCTCGCGGGGCGGGTGCTCGCGCGCACCGACGCCGCCGAGCGGGCGCGGCCCGAGCTCGCCGCCCTGCAGCAGCAGACCGGCGGCACGGTGCACCTGGCCCTGCTCGACGGCCACGAGGCGGTCTACGTGGCCAAGGTCGAGGGCAGCAAGCCGTACCGGATGGCCTCTCGGGTCGGCATGGCCATCCCGCTGTACTGCACCTCGATCGGCAAGGCCCTGCTCGCGGCGCTGCCGCACGCCGAGGCCGCCGCCCTGCTCGACCGCGTGCGCCTCGAGCCGCGGACGCCGCGCACGATCACCGACGCCGGCGACGTGCTCGAGCACCTCGCCGGGGTGCGGGCACGCGGATGGTCGGTCGACGACGAGGAGAACGAGGCCGGGGTGCGCTGTGTCGGGGCCGCGGTCTTCGACCACACCGGTCGGGCCGTCGGCGCGGTGAGCGTCTCCCAGCTGACCAACGACCCGACGAGCCGGGCGCCCGACGAGGTCGGCCCGATCGCGGCGAAGACGGCACGGGAGATCTCCGCCCTGCTCGGCGCCCCGCGCTGATCGGCGCCGGTCAGCCCGCCGGGACCCCCGACAGCGCGGCACGGGTCTCGGCCAGGGTGGGCACCCGCCCGGTGCCCCCCGCACCGGCGAGCGAGAGCGCGGCGGCGGCGGCGCCCAGCCGGGCCGCGTCCAGCACGGGATCGCCGGCGGCGAGCCGGGCGGCGAGCGTCCCCGCGAGCGCGTCGCCGGCCCCGGTCTGGTCGACGACGTGCGCCGCCGGGACCGGCGCCAGCCGGACCGGCGCGGTGTCGCGGTCGGAGGCGACGAGCAGCCCGTGCTCGCCGAGCGTCACCACGACCGCGTCCGCGCCCAGCGCCATGATCCGGCGGGCCGTCTCCTCCGGATCGTCCACCCCGAGCAGGGGCACCGAGTCGCCCGGACAGGACGGGGTGACGACACGGCACGACGGGGCGATGCGCTCGAGCGCCGCGCGGGCGTCGTGCGGGGTGGTCAGGCGGGAGCGGTAGTTCGGGTCGTAGACCACGCTGCCGCCGTGGGAGGCGACCGCGCGGGCGGCGTGGAGGACGGTGTCGGCGGCGCCGGGCGAGAGCGCCGTGGTGACGCCGCTGCACAGCAGGGCTCCGACGTGGCCGAGGGGGACCGCGGCGAGGTCGGAGGGCGACAGGCCGGAGGCCGCGCTGCCGCGTCGGAGGTAGACGAACTCCGCGGTGCCGCCCGGGTCGAGGGCGGAGAGGTAGGCGCCGGTCGGGGCGTCGACCGCGACCGCCACCGGTGTCACCCCCAGCTCCGCGATCCGGCGAACGAGCCGGGCGCCGAGGGCGTCGTCGCCGACGCGGGTCAGCAGCGTCGTGCGGGCCCCGGCAGCGGCCGCGGCGGCGGCGGCGTTGAGGGCATCGCCCGAGAACGACATCGTGAAGGTGGTGGCGCTGGGCAATGGCTCGGGAGACGTGAGCTCGATCAGCGGCTCACCCACGACCAGGACGTCGAGGCCGACCGGCGGGCGGGCGCCGGGCATCACCGGCTCGCTCCGCACACCGCGGAGAGCCGCTCGACGGTCCGGCCCGGGTCCGCGGCGAGGGCGCGCAGCAGGTCGTTGCCGACCCCGACGGCAAGGGCACCGGCGGCGAGCCACTCCTCCACGTCGTCGAGACCGATCCCCCCGGTCGGCACGACCTCGGCCCCGGCGAGGACCGGGCGCACCGTCCGGAGGTAGTGCGGACCGACGGTCGAGGCCGGGAACAGCTTGACCGGGCCGTGCCGCGCCCCGGAGGCGAGCTCGCCGGGGGTCAGGCCGCCCTCGATCACGGGGACGCCCGCGACCTCCGCCGCGCGGCGCACCGCCGGTGCGGGCCAGGGCGTCACGAGGAAGTGCGCTCCGACGTCCACCGCGCGGCGCACGTCGTCCACGTCGCGCACCGTGCCGAGCCCGAGCCGCAGCTCGGGGTGCTCGAGGATCGCCGCCGCGAGTGCTTCGCTCCAGCCCGGGGTCGTCGTCGTCAGCTCCACCGCCGGCAGCCCCGCACCCGCGAGCGACGCCACGTTGCGCCGCGCGTCCTCGGCCGACGCCGACCGCAGCACCGGCAGCACCCGCGCGCGTCGGAGCACGTCGCTCAACGGGGACGAGCCCCATCCCTCGGACGTACCATGAGACGGAACAGCGTGCTGACTCACAGAACGAGAGTAGGTGTCGGGTGAGGGGATGTCGAGGCCCATCCGCAACACCAGCTCCTCGTGGTCGTGCAGCAGGCGGGCGTGACCCCGGGCCATGCGCCACGGCGCTGGACTCGCGGCCGAGACGTTGCCCATCGGCTCGACGGAGCTGGTCGGTGTACACCAGCGGGGCGGCCCTTTCGCGCAGGAGCTGGCCGGGCCGGCCCTCCGCACGGGGATCGCCGGGACGCCGCTCCACGTCACCCCGGATCCTGGAGGTGGCCTGACCGAGGTCCCGGGTCTTCCGGTGCCGCCGGGTGGCCGTTCGCCCCTGTGGTCGTGGTGTGGGGCGGAGCACGCTCGATGCGCCTGGCGCGGGCCCGGCTCCGGCGCAGCCGCGTCCGGACGACAGGAACGGGAGTGTGCGATGTCCGAGGAGAGAGAGAGGTCCCCTCGTGATCGCCGGTGTCGACGGCTCTGCCCACGGGGACGTGGCCCTGCGGTATGCCCTGCAGGAGGCCGCCCGCCGGGGAGGGCGACTCCTGGCGGTGTCGGCCCGGGAGCGCCCGGAGCTGACGCTCTCCGAGTTCTACGGGTTGCCGATGCACGACGAGGCCAAGATCCAGGCAGCACACGAGCAGGACACCCGCGAGCGCGTCGACCGGGTGATGGCCGACGACTCCGAGGTCGCGGGGGTGCCGGTCGAGGTCCGGCCCCAGGTCGGGCGCCCGGCCGACGTGCTCGTCGAGGCCGGGCGCCCACCTGCTGGTCGTGGGGCACCGGGGCCGCGGAGACTGCGCAGTGTGGCGCTGGGGTCGGTCGGGCTGAGCTGTGTGCTGCACGCGCCTTGCCCCGTCCTCGTCAGGCCGCGCTCCGTGACGCGCAGGTGCGGGTGCGCACCGCCCTGGACCCCCTCGGGAGATCTGGGCGTTCGCGTCCGGTGTCGAACCGGTGCCCGATTCCGACGTGATCCGCGCCCAGAGGCGGGCCAGACGAGCGCCGAGGTGGAGCGGCTACGCGAACGTCTCCCGGAGCACCTGCGCGCCGTACCGATCTCCGGGGAGGCGGTGGCCGGTCGGGCGGCGCCGGTGCTCGTCGAGGCCGCCCGGGACACCGACATGCTCGTGGTCGGACACCGCGGTCGGGGCGGGGTGCGCAGCACGCTGCTGGGGGAGCGCGGCCCGGACGCCCGCTCAACCGCCGGTGGTGACGGAGGTCGGCTCTCGGGGGCCAGGGTGGCGAGCTCGTCGGCCGACGGTGATCGCCGACCGTGCGGAATCCGGCGCTTCAGTCGTTGGAACGCGGACCACGGCCGCCCCCGCCGTTCCTCGAGGACGCCGTCGTAAACCGCGTCAGCCGTACCGCTCGTCGCCCCCGCGTCCTCGCACGTCGTGCCGCAGCGAACCTGGCTGGCCGGCGCCGAGTTGCCTCGACGACCCGGGAGCCCCTGGACATCGCCGTCGGCGCTCCCGCGACGGACCCCGCCCGGCGTCACCACTGCCTCGCCGGCTGTCGACGAGGAGGGGGAACCACGTGCCGCACGTGCGGCCGCCCCGACAGGCCGTCCGCTCTTCTAGAGTGGACACCCACATGGCTGACCCGGCCATCGCT
Organism: Actinomycetospora sp. ABD4_176; assembly: GCF_056311855.1. Taxonomy (NCBI): domain Bacteria; kingdom Bacillati; phylum Actinomycetota; class Actinomycetes; order Pseudonocardiales; family Pseudonocardiaceae; genus Actinomycetospora; species Actinomycetospora sp. ABD4_176. The sequence continues at coordinate 420,309 of NZ_CM149974.1, forward strand.
CGCGCAGGACGCCGGAGGTGGCTCGGTGAAGCCGTTCGTGATCAACCGACATGGCCGGCTGGTCTTCCCGGCCAACTTCTTCGGCGAGCTGGACTTCACGGTCCTCGACACGCTCGAGCAGTTCACCGCGGTCATCGAGCGGGACTTCGAGGCGAAGGCCCCGACGGGCACCGACATCCTGCAGCGGGTGGAGAGCGGCTCCTACCCGAGCCGCTTCGAGCTGCTGCGCGACCTCGGCCAGAACCTGTTCTGGGTCAACCGGTACTCGATGACGATGTTCGACAAGCGTCCGATGCGGTGGCGCGACGTCCCGCGGCAGCGTGACGACGTCTTCCTGCCGGTGCTGACGCCGTGGGAGGACCGCGAGCGCAAGGTCGCGGCGGTCGAGCGCGCCTACCAGGAGCTGCCGGCGCGGTGGGCCGCCGACACCGAGGACCGGGTGTTCGCCCTGCTCTTCGACGTGTTCCGGCACAAGCTGCACCACGCCACCGAGCTGCCCGCGATCAAGCCGACCGTCGCCGAGTTCACGGCGCAGCCCGACGCCCTGACCTTCGTGATGCCCGACCACGACCCCGACCACCACCGCTTCACGATGGACGAGATCCTCGACGCCGACGAGGAGGTGCCCGAGCTCGAGGCCCTCACGCGCTGGGCGATGGTGCTGCACAACCTCTACCCCTGGGACGGCTCGCGGACCACGCTGCGCCCGGCCGCCGAGATCGGCCCCGACGACTTCGTCGTCACCTTCCACCCCCGCGACCGCGACGTGCGGGCGTTCATCGAGCGGGTCAAACAGGCCCGCGACACCCCGTCGCCCTTCGCCGCCACGGTCCCGGCCGAGCCGGTGGCGCCCCGGACGCCCTACCCGCCGGTGCGGGTGCGCGAGGCGTTCGCGGTGCGCCCGGCGCTGGAGGCCCTGGCCGTGGTGCGCGGCGAGCACGTCTGCGACAACGTCGACGTCATCCGCAACACCAGCTTCTCCTGGTCGCCGATGAGCGCCGAGGAGATCGCGAAGAAGACCGGCATCCGCCGGCGACGCTACTCGACGCGCGACCCCCACCACCTCGCGCTCGACGCCGCTCGCGCCGCGCTCGCGAAGTCCGGCCGGGACCGCGACGAGATCGGCGCGGTCCTGGTCAGCACGTGCACCAGCAACCGCCAGATCCCGTCCATCGCCTGCTGGGTGTCCGGCGAGCTGGGGCTGGCGCAGACCCACACCTCGATGGACATGGTCGCGGCCTGCGCCGGCCTGCCCTACGGGCTCGCCGAGGCGGTGCGGCAGATCCAGGAGGTCGAGCGGCCGGTGCTGCTGGTGTGCGTCGAGAAGTTCTCGGACAAGATCGGGAGCGCCCGCACGTCACGCATGATCTTCGGTGACGGCGCGTCGGCGATGGTCGTCGCTCCGGCCCGGGACGGCGCCCCGGTGGACGTCGAGGTCCTGCAGACCTACGCGAGCGGGCCGGCGTCGGAGGTCAACTCGATCATCTGGCCGAATCCGGAGTTCGACAACGACATCACCGTCTACGGGCCCGAGGTGAAGTCGCTGGTCCAGCGCTACCTCGATCAGATGCTCGGCGAGCTCCGCGACCAGACCGACCCCGACGACCCCGGCCGCACGCTGCTGGAGAGCATCGACCTCATCGTCCCGCACCAGGCCAACAAGACGATGATCCTCGACCTGGCCGCGAAGGCCGGGCTCTCGGAGGACCAGCTCTACTTCAACATCGAGTCGATGGGCAACGTCTCGGCCGCGAGCATCCCGATCGCCGTCCACGACGCGGTCCGCGACGGCGTGATCACCCGCCCGCAGCGGATCTTCGCGCCTGGCTTCGGCGCCGGGGCGGTGGGCGGCTACGCGGTCCTGCGCGTCGACCCCGCGATCGTCGCCGACGAGGTGGTGCTCGAGCCCGTCGAGACCGAGCACGTGTTCCCGACCCAGCGGGACCGCACCACCACCGACGACGTCCGGGTGGCCTTCGGCGAGTAGCCGCCGGTGGACAGAGGGTTCAGTGACCGATCAGTGGCCGATCGAGAGGGTCGCGAGCCGCGACTCGTCGACCAGCGTCACGTAGGCGAGCCGGCCGTGCGGCTCGGGCGCCACGGCGGCGGGGGAGCCGCCGACCTGCACGGTGGCGCTGACCCGGCCGGTCCCGACGTCGACGGACGTGACGGTGCGGCCCGCGGCGTCGGCGGTGTAGACGTACGCGCCGTCGGGGGCGAACGCGACGTCCGCGGGCCCGTCGCCGACCGGCACCGTCGCGGCCACCCGCCCGGACCGGACGTCGACCACCGAGACGGTGTCGTCGCCCCGGTTCGCCACGGCGAGGCGCGACCCGTCCGGGGACACCGCGACGGCGACCGGGCTCCGCCCGACCGGGATGGTGGAGAGGGCGGCGTCGGTCGCGGGGTCGAGGACGGCGACGCGATCCGATCCGCTGTCCACGGCGTAGGCGCGCCCGGCCGCGACGGCGACGTCGTCCGGGCCCGCGGGACGCTCCTCGGTGCGCGTGACGGTGCGGGTCGGCACGTCCACCGTGACGACCCGGTCGACGGCGCCGCCCTCGTCCCGGCAGGTGACGACGGCCTGCTGCCCCGCCGGGTCGAGGACGATCGCCCGCGGCGGGGCGGGCACCGGGATCGTCGCCACCGTGGACCGGGAGAACGGGTCCAGCACCGTGACCGTGCGGAGGTCCCGGTGCGCGATCCAGGCCGAGCGCCCGTCGCCCGTGATCGCTATGGCGGAGGGCGTCGGCGCCGTCGGGACCAGGTCGGTGATCTCGGGGACGGCGTGGCTGTGCCCCACGCCGATCGGCTCGCTCCCGCCCGGACGGGGTGCCGCCACGACCTCGGGCTGCCCGACCAGCGTGACCGCGAGGAGGGCCGCCGCCACGGCGAGGACGAGGGCGCCGGCGCCGCGCTCGACGAGGGTCAGCCCTGCGGGCCGTGGAGCGGGGGCCGGCGGCGAGGCCTCGAGGGCCTGCCGCGCGGCCGCGGCCAGGGCACCGGCGCTCGGGTAGTGGCCCGCCGTGCCCCGGGCGACGACGGTGACGAGCGGGCCGCCGGCCCCCGCCACGCACGTCCCGAGCAGCCGCGCGAGCGCCGTGACGTCGGCGTGGGGGTCGACGTCTTCGGGCGCGCCGGCGGCGCCGAAGTCGAGCACGTAGACGAAGTCGTCCGGGGTGACCAGCACGTTCTCCGCCCGGACGTCCCCGTGCACGAGGCCGTCCTGGTGGGCGGCGTCGAGGGCCTCGGCGACCTGGGCCACGAGCCGCACGGCGCGCCCCGGGTCGAGCGGGGCGTCCGCCCGCAGCAGCGAGGCGAGCGTGACCCCGTCCTCGACGAGCCTCATCTCGAGGTACGGGCGGCGGTCGACCTCGCCGTAGTCGTGGATCGGGATGACGTGCGGGTCGCGCAGGCGGGCGGCGAGGCGGCAGGCGCGACGGAACCGCTCCTGCAGGTCGGGATCGTCCGGGGAGAGCTTCAGGGCGACCGGGCGGTCCCGCTCGACGTCGACGGCCTCGTAGACCTCGCCCGTGCCCCCGGCCTCGATCAGGCGCTCGAGGCGGTAGGGCCCGAACCGCCGCGGCTCCACCGGTGACCCGCCCCGGTCAGACGGCCCGTTGGCCCTGCGCGACGCGCCGGACGGCGTGGCGCAGGCCGGCGCCACCGGACGCGACGTAGGCCCGGCCGTTGCGCTTCGCGAGCGCCCGCAGCGTCCGCGGGGCGTCGACGACCACGTGCGGGACGTCCCCCCACGGCTCGAGGACCGCGGCGCGGCGCGCGTCGCGCTCGTCGTCGGCCACGAGGTCGAGCTTGGTGAGGACCAGGAGCCCCGGAGCGGCGCCCGCGTCGGGGCCGGGACCCGCGGTCACGTCGACGACGTGCACCCGCGCCCCGCCGGCGACCGCGGCCGGGTCGCCGCCGTCGACGAGGGTGACCTCCCGGAGCAGCTCGCTCGGGTGGAGGACGTCGGCGAACGCCATGAACGGCGCGACCGAGGCCGCGGCCCACCCGGCGAGCTGGTCGAGGCTGAACCAGTCGGGACGGTCGTCCGGGCTGCGGTACAGGTGGCCGCCCGGCCGGTCGCCCCACCGCACCAGGACGGTGGGGTCGGTGCACGGCAGCCGGCCCTCCGGCACGGCGGGCGCGCCGAGCAGGGCGTTGACGACGGCCGTCCGCCCGGACCGCGGGGCGCCGGTCACGACGACGAGCCGTCCCGCCGCCGGCAGCGGGCGACGGGCGGCCACGGCACGCTCGGCGCTGAGCACGCTCACCGGCTCAGGCCGTGCTGGCGAGGTTGATGACCGTGACGCTGCCGTCGAGCAGGTTGGTGGCGTAGCCCTGCCGCCCGTCCGGCGACACCGCGATGCTCGTCGGGCCCCGGCCCGTCGGGACCTCCGCGGTGATCCGGAAGGTCGTGGTGTCCATGACCTGGATGAAGTTCGCGTCCACCGTCGCCAGGTAGGCGTGCTTGCCGTCGGCGCTGAGCGTGATGTCCTGCGGGTGGCTCGCCGTCGGGATCGTGGCGACGACCCGGTTGGTGTCCACGTCGGTCACCGAGACGCTGCTGTCGTCGTAGTTCGCGTTGAAGACCAGCGGACGGGTCGTGTGCCGGATGATCGAGTGCGGGCTCTTGCCGACCGCCACCGTGCCCAGGATGGTGTCGGTGCTGGGGTCGATCGTCGTGATGACGTTGGACTCGTGGTTGGCCGCGTAGAGCCGGGTGCCGTCGGGGGAGAAGTCGACCCAGTGCGGGTTGGGCGCGAGCGCGATCGTGTTCACGACGGTGTTGGTCTCGGTGTCGATGACCGTCAGCGAGCCCGAGTCGTGGTTGGGCACGTAGACCTTGCGCCCGTCGGGGCTGACGTCGAGCGCGAAGGGACGCTTGCCGGTGGGCACGCGGGCGACGAACGTGCCGTTCTCGGTGTCCAGGACGCCGACCTCGTTGAGGCTGTAGTCCTGGTTGAAGATGCTGACGTAGGCGCGGGTCCCGTCGGGGGAGAACGCGATGAACTGTGGGCCGCCGTCGGGCACGGGGATCACGCCGGTGGGCTGGTTGCGCGTCGTGTCGAACACGGTCAGGACGCCGGCCGCGCGGTTGGCGATGTAGCCGTAGTCGCCGCTCGGGGCGATCTCCATGTACCCGGGTGTCGAGCCCACCTGGACCGTCGGGCCGACCGTCGGGCGGGCGACGCTGCTGGCGACGGGGCGCGGACCCGCGTCCGGGTCGAACGGCACGCCCACCGACGCCCCGCCCGGCGAGCTCGAGCCGCCGCCGAGCAGGGCCACCACGCCGACCGTCGCGAGGACCGCGAGCACCGCGACGGCCGCGACCAGCACCGTCGTGAGGGTCCGCGTCCGGCGCTTCGGCGCCAGGCCCCCGGCGCCCTCGCCCTCGGGGCGCGCGGGCGGCGTCGGCGGTGTGGGCGGTGGGGGCGGAGGGGTCGGGGGCGCGGCCGGGGCGGACCCCGACGGCGCCCCGTGGTTCGGGTTGCTGTCGCTCGTGCGCGGCGCCGGGACGGTCGTGGTGGGCACGGCGGCGGTCGCCGGCGTCGCGGGCGCGGCGATGACCGTCGTGGCCGCGGCCGGCGGTGCGACCGGAGCCGCCGTGGTCGCGGCCGTCGTCGGCGCCGCCGTGGCGAACCCGACCGTCTGCCCGCCGTGCAGGGCCTCCCGCGCGGCGCGGGCGAGCTCGCCGGCGCTGGCGAAGCGCTCGTCGGGGTCCTTGGCCAGGCCGCGGGCGACGACGTCGTCGAGCGCGGTGGACAGCCCGGGGGTGACCTCGCTCGGGCGCCGCGGCTCGAGGTAGACGTGGGCGTACACCTGCGTGGGGAAGTCGCCGCCGAGGAACGGCTTGGTCCCGGTCAGGCACTCGAACAGCACGCAGGCCAGCGAGTAGACGTCGGTGCGGGGCCCGATGGTGCCGTTGGTGAAGCGCTCGGGCGCCATGTAGTCGAGGGTGCCGGCGGCGGCGCCGTTCGAGGTGGCGGTGGACTGCGTCTGGCCGACGCTGTGCGCGATGCCGAAGTCGGCGACGTAGACGAAGTCGTTCGGCGTCACGAGGATGTTGGCCGGCTTGACGTCGCGGTGGATGAGGTCGGCCTCGTGGGCGGCGTCCAGCGCGTCCGCGACCTGGCCGACGAGCGCGACGGCCCGCTCCGGGGGCAGCGCACCTTCGGCGGCCAGCAGCGTCGCGAGGTCCTGGCCGTCGACCAGGCGCATGTCGATGAACAGGCGCCCGTCGACCTCCCCGTAGTCGTGGATGGGGATCACGTGCGGCTCGCGGAGCCGCGCGGCGCGGTACGACTCGCGGCGGAAGCGACGCTCGTAGTCGGGGTCCTTCCCGAGCGCCTCGGGGAGCAGCTTCAGCGCGACCTCGCGGTCGCGCCGGCCGTCGTGGGCGAGGTAGACCTCGCCCATCCCGCCGCGGCCGATCAGCGACTGGATCTCGTACTGGCCGAACCGCTTCACGATTTCTCCCCCCGAGCGCCCGCGGTGTCTCGCCACACCGACGCCGACACCGTGATCGTCGCCACTCTGGGTGAGGACGTTACATCATTCGAGCAGTAGCTGTCCTCCGTCGACCCGGACCGATCTCACGGTGAGTGGCCGCTCGGCGGGACCGCGAGCCACGGAGCCGTCGAGGTTGAAGCGGCTGCCGTGACAGGGGCAGTTGATGGTCCCGTCCGCGACCTCGGCGACGATGCACGCGGTGTGGGTGCACACGGCGGAGAAGCCCTCGTAGCGCCCCGGGCTCGGCTGGGTGACGACGACCTCGAGCGCCGGGAAGACCTTCCCGCCGCCCACCGGGACCTCCGCGGCCGGGCCGACCACGGTGCCGGTCGCCCCCGACCCGGGGCCCGGCGTGGCGGTGAAGGGGAGGCCGCCGCCGCGGGGGCGGGGCGCGGGCTCGGGCTCCGGGGCACCGCATCCCGCCAGCCCCAGCGCAGCGGAGGTGGCGATCAGCGCGCTGCGCCGGTTCACCGTCGGCGGTCGCGGGTGCCGGTCGCGATCGTCCATCCGCTGCTCCTCACCCCGGGTCCCCCGAGATCATCGGCCCGGGGCGTCGCGGCGGGCAAGGAGTCAGCGCTGCGCGGCGAGCAGGTCGTCGAGTGACCGGGCCGGGTGGCCGGTGAGCCGGGGGACGTCGTCGGTGACGCTCGCGAGCTCGCCGGCGGCGATGGCGGTGTAGGTGCTCACCCAGGCGTCGAGCTGCCAGTCCGGGGCCTGGCCGGCGCGGGAGGCGTAGGCCTCGTCGAGGGTCTGGTCCTGGAACCGCACCGACCGGCCGGTGCGCCGGCCGATGGCCTCGGCGGCCTCGGCGAGGGTGAGGGCCTCGGGTCCGGTGAGGCTGTAGATCGCGCCGTCGTGGGGGCCGGGCTCGGTGAGGACCGCGGCGGCGGCCTCGGCGATGTCGTCCTGCGCCACCGCGGCGACGCGCCCGGTGCCGGCGGGCCCGCGGATGACGCCGTCGGCCTCGACGAGCTCGGGCAGGAAGTCGAGGTAGAAGTTGTCGCGCAGGACGACGGTGACGAGGCCGCTGGCGCGCAGGTGCTCCTCGGTGGCGTGGTGGTCGCGCGCGAGCGTGAACGTGGCGTCCGGTGCGGCGCCGTAGAACGAGACGTAGACGAGCCGGTGCACCCCGGCGGCCGCGGCGGCGTCGATGAAGGTCCGGTGCTGCTCGACGCGGTCAGGGGTCTCGGAGCCGGAGACCATGAGGACGGTCTCGACGCCGTCGAGCGCGCTCGCGACCTGGTCGGGCCGGTCGTAGGCGCAGCGCACGGGCACGGCCTCGGGCAGCGCGGGTGCGCGGTCGGGGCTGCGCACCGCCAGGCGCTGGGCGACGCCGCGCCCGGCGAGCAGGCGCGCGACCCGTCCGCCGAGACGCCCCGTCGCCCCCGTGACCGCGGTCGTCGGCCGGTCCATCGGTGTCCCCTTCCGCCGTGCTCGGTCAGGCCTGCCCGGACCGCCCGCCGAGGTGCTCGGCGAGGTGCCGCTCGATGGCGCGGAAGAGCAGGACCTGGTTCTCCGGGTTCTCGAAGCCGTGGCCCTCGTCGTCGGCCACCAGGTACTCCACCGGTACCCCGCGCGCCCGCAGCGGCGCCACGATGTTGTCGGACTCGGCCTGCACGACGCGCACGTCGTTGGCGCCCTGGGCGACGAGCAGCGGGGTGCGGATGCGGTCGACCATGGTGATCGGGGAGCGGGCCCGCATGTCGGCGAGCTGCGCGGGGTCGTCGGGATCGCCGACGTAGCGGATCCAGCTGTTGGTCATGTTCGCGCGCACGAACGGTGGCAGCGCGGCCAGGAAGTTCGCGAGGTCGGAGATACCGACGTAGTCGACGGCGGCGGCGAAACGGTCGGGGGTGACGGTGACGCCGACCAGGGCCGCGTAGCCGCCGTAGGACCCGCCGACGATCGCGACGCGGTCGGGGTCGGCGTAGCCCTGCGCGATCGCCCAGTCCACGGCGTCGATGAGGTCGTCGTGCATTTTCCCGGCGAACTGGCCGATCGCGGCCGTGAGGTGACGCCGGCCGTACCCGGTCGAGCCGCGGAAGTTGACCCGCAGCACCGCGTAGCCGCGGTTGGCCAGGAACTGCACGGCGGCGAGGTGGCCCCAGCTGTCGTGCCACCACGGCCCGCCGTGCACCAGCAGCACCAGCGGCAGGCGCGACGGCTCGACCCCCACGGGCAGCGTGAGGAAGCCGTGCAGCGGCAGGCCGTCGCGGGCGGTGAGCGCGATCGAGGTCATCGGCGCGAGCAGGGACGGGTCCGGGCGCGTCGCGCGGTGGAGCAGGCGGGCCTCGCCGGTGGCGTGGTCGTAGAACCAGGCCGTGCCCGGCTCGCGGTCGTGGACGAAGGTGGCGACCCAGCGCTGCTCGGCGAGGTCGGAGGACACGGTGTCCAGCACGCCGTCGGAGAGCTTCTCCAGGGCCGCCGCGACGTCGGCGAACCCGGGCTCGACCGGCACGACGCGCGGCCGGTCGCCGGTGAAGCGGGCGGCGATGACCTCGCCGGTGCGCCGGCTGACGAACACGGTGGGCGGCAGGGTCTCGGCGACCGCGCTCGAGGTGTCCAGGCTGTGCCCGTCCACCGCCGCGACCACCGTCTGCTCCCCGGTGTCGCGGTCGACCCGGATCAACCGCAGGTCGTCGGAGTCCTGGTAGTCGCCGAGCAGCACGCCGCGGCCGTCCGGGGTGGGGAGCAGGAAGACCCCCATCGGGTGCTCCGGCCCGCCGGCCCGGTGCACGAGCCGCCGGTCCCCGGTGTCGGGGTCGGCGGCGGAGATCTCGTGGGTCCCGTCGTCGTCCTGCGCGATGAACCAGGTCGCGCGTCCGGTCCGGTCCACCAGGAACGTCTCGGCGGGGTCGGTCCGCTCCACCAGCGGCGTCGTCTCGCCGGTGGCGACGTCGATGCGGAACACGTCGACGAACAGCGGCCGCGGGTTCATCCAGGCGATGACCGTGCCGGGCACCGACGTCTCGGGGTCGACGGCGAAGACGCGCGAGCCTGCCGCCAGCGGGGTGAGGTCGACGGCGGGCGCGTCCGGATCGCCGAGGTCGACGCGGTGGAGGTGCCACGCCTCGTCGCCGTCGGTGTCCTGGCGGTAGAGCAGCCAGCGCGGGTCGTCGGTCCAGTAGTAGCTGGTGATCCCGCGCCGCTCGTCGTGGGTGACGGGGACGGCGTCGTCGTGGGTCTCGTCGACCCCGCGCACCCAGACGTTGCGCCGGCCCCGGTGCGGCGCGAGGTAGGCGATCCGCGTGCCGTCCGGGGAGATCGTCGGGGCGGCGAACTCCGGGTCGGCGAAGAACTCCTCGACGTCGATCAGCGGTGCGGCGGTCATGCTCGGCTCCGGCTCGGGGGTCACGGAGACCACGCAACACCGTGCCGTCGCGGCATGGTCAAGCCGGTGACGGTCAGCGCTCGCGCTCGAGGTGGGCGCGGACGGCCTCGCCGTCCTCGCTGAGCCATCCCTTCTCGCGGGCGTACGCGAGCATGCCGGCGAAGTCGTCCTCCCAGCCCTCGGGCACACGGCCGGCGGCGAGGCGCCGCAGCGTGGCCACCGGGACCATGACGTGGTTGAAGTCGTCGAGGAGCACGCCGGCGTCGTGCTCGGCCAGCAGCTTGGTGATCTCGTCGGGCCCGAGCCGCTCCCAGTAGGACGCGTAGAACTCGTTGGTCCTCTCGGGCTGCTGGAGCTCGACACCGTCGGTGGCGATGGCGAGGTACACGGGCTCCTCCAGGGGCTGGTCGACCGGGGCCGCCCGGAGCCTACGTGTCGCCGCTCACGACGACGCCTGCGTCAGGACCTCGTTGAGGCGGTCGGTCGGGCCGTCGTTGTTCGGGTTCGCGACGACGACCACGAAGGAGCCGGTGCTGTGCACGGTCGTGCCGCTCCCGGGCGGCACCGTGCCCTGCAGCGACTGGGCGGCCTGGTCACGGGCGTCCTGGTCGTCGTAGCGCGACGCGGTCGCGACGGTGACCGCGCTCGGGGCGCAGGTGAGGTCGCCGTCGCCGTCCTGGCCCTGGGCGGAGAGCTCGCCCGCGTCGGTCGAGCCGACCGTGAGGGCCTGGGTCTCCTGGGCCTGGGTCTCCGGCGGGTTCGGGACGGGCTGCGAGGAGCACACGACGAGGCCGCCGTTCTGAATGACCCCGCTGAGGTCGGGGTACGACTGCGGCCCGCTGCTGCCGCCACAGCCGGCGAGCGTCAGGACCGACGCCAGGGCGGCCCCGACCGCGATCGCGAGCCGCCGGGCCGTCGGTGCTGAGGAAGTCACCGGCGCATCGTCACGCCACTGCCGCTGCTCGTGGGCGATGTTCACCCGAAAGCAGGCCGGCCCGCGTGGCGAGGGGGAGACGTGCCGACCCTGCGGTGTCGCCCGGGGGGTCGCGTCAGCTCGCGACGGCCTTCGACTGCTCCACCGCGAGGCGGTCGACGAGGTCGTTCATCTCGTCGCCCGAGTGGCCCTTGGTCCACCGGAAGGAGATGTCGCCGCGCTCGGTGACGATCGTGATCAGCGGCTCCCAGAGGTCGCGGCTGACCACCGGCTTCTTCGCGCTGGTCACCCAGCCGCGGGCGAGCCAGCCCTTCCACCAGCCGTCGCGGAAGCAGTTCACGACGTAGGTGGAGTCGCTGACCACGACCAGCGGGCCGTCCAGCGCGCGCACCGCCTCGAGCGCGGCGCGGATCTCCATGCGCTGGTTGGTGGTGGCGGGCTCGCCACCGCTGGCCTGCCGGCCGTCGCGGGTGGCCCAGGCCCAGCCGCCGGGCCCCGGGTTGCCGGAGCACGCGCCGTCGGTCCACACCTCGAGCGCCCCCTCGGCGGCGGGCATGTCGGGGCGCGGGGGCTTCTTGGCCTTGGCCGCAGGCTTGGGGGCAGCCTTCGAGGAGGATCCGTTCCCCGCCGTCGACGCGCACCCCGCGTGCGCCCACCGCTCCCCGGACCGCGCGATCTCCTCGCCGGGTGTGACGGGCGCGGCGCAGACCCCGCAGGTGGTCGCGTACTTGGCGGTCATCGGCACGGCGGCCACCCTAATCGCCGGCCCGGAGCGCCTCCGTCAGCAGCGCGACCAGGGTCGCGTGCTGCGCGTCGGTGGACGAGCCGACCTGCTCGTCGGACCCGTCGAGCGCCGCCGCGGCGAGGCCCGCCTTGTCGTCGATGAGGTCCGCGATCCGCGCGTCGATCGTCTGCGCGGCGAGGATGCGCCACGCCGTGACCGGCTCGGTCTGCCCGATGCGGTGGCTGCGGTCGATGGCCTGCGTCTGCTCCGCCGCGGTCCACGGCAGCTCCGCGAGCACGATGTTCGACGCGACCTGCAGGTTGATGCCGACCCCGGCCGCGGTCAGCGAGCACACCGCGACGGACACGCCCCGGTCCTCGACGAACGCGTCGATGTTGCGCTGCCGCACGCCGGGCGGCTGGTCGCCGCGGATCGACGAGAAGCGCACGCCGGCCTGGGCGAACGTCTCCTCGGCGGCGTCCATGACGTCGATGTGCTTGGCGAAGAAGACGACCTTGCCGGCGCTGCGCGCGAGCTGGACGGCGTAGTCGGCGGCGAGCGTGGCCTTGGCCCGGCCGATGCGCCGCATCATCGAGAACACGTTGTCGCCGCCCGGGGAGTTGGCGGCGTCCTTCTGCTCCCACGTGGCGACGCGCGCGACCAGCTCGTGGTCTACACCGTCCGGGCCCTCGCCGGGGTCGGAGCCCCGTGCCGCGAGGGCGTCGCGGTAGCGCGCCACCATGCGGCGGGCGAGGTCGCGCTCCGCGGCCCGGATGGAGCGGCCGGTCGGGCCGTCGAGCTCGACGGGCAGGTCGGCGATGCGGCGCGCCGGGATGTCGGCGGCCACGTCGACCTTGCGGCGTCGGACGATGCCCCGGTCCACGACGGCCTGGCGGGCCGCGGACGAGAACCCGGGGTCGGCCGGCGTCAGCCCGGTGGCCGTCAGCGCGTCCATGAGCTCGGCGAGCGGCTTCTTCTCGTCGATCCAGCCGAGGAACTCCCAGATGGCGAGGAAGTCCTCGATGTCGTTGATCAGCGGGGTGCCGGTCAGCGCCATGAGCAGCGGGCGCGCGGTGAAGGCCCGGATGCGCTCGGACAGGGCCAGGACGTGCTGGGAGCGCTGCGAGGTCTTGTTCTTGATGAAGTGGGCCTCGTCGACGACCATCCCGCGGAACCCGAAGTCGCGCAGCCAGCCCATGTGCCGGTCGAGGACCTCGTAGTTGACGACGACGATGTCGGCGAAGCCGTCGACGGACTCGCCGTTGCCCTGGACCGCGGTGGCGGTGCGCCGCGTCGACCAGAGCCCGGCCTCGCGGACCCAGTTGGTCTTGACGACGTTGGGCACGACGACCAGCAGGGGATAGGCCTTTGCCGCCTCGGCGGCCAGCAGCGCCTGGGCGGTCTTGCCGAGGCCGGGCTCGTCGGCGAGCAGGAAGGTCCGGTGGCCGTCGGAGGCGGCGGCGACCAGCTTCGCCTGGTGCGGCATGAGCTCGCGGCCGCCGGGGACCCGCACGTTCCCGGGCCCGGGCAGGGCCATGCTCGTCGAGACCCCGTCGCTCGCGCGCTCGAAGGAGCGCAGCAACGGGTCGAGCAGCTCCCAGCTGCTCAGCGGGGTCGGGCGCGCCGGGGCCGGGCGGGCGGCGGAGAAGTCGGGCTCGAGGAACGGGTTCGCGAGCCGGCGCGAGACGACCGACTGCGGCACGACGCCCGGCTTGGCGGGCTCGGCCTCGGGCTCCTCGGCCTCGGGCTCCGGCTCGGCGGGGGCCTCGATCCCCGCGCGGCGCAGCATCTCGCGTTCGAGCGAGCGGGCGTCGTCGGAGACGACCGCGTCCTCGCTGAGCAGCGCCAGGAGCGCCGGGTGCCGGACGGCGGTCTTCGCGAGGTCGGTCGCGATGTCGTCGAGGCGCTTGAGGCGGTCGTTCCGGCGGGCGTCGGTGAGCTCCTCGTCGGCCCGCACCCGAGCGCGCTCGTCGCGCAGCGCCAGGGCGACGGCCTGGAACTTCGTCCGGGTCGACGACGTCACCCGGCCGTTGCCCAGCGCGGAGCGGACCTCCTGCACGGCGCGCGTGAGCACCGCCGTCACGTCCTCGCGCCGCCGCCCGCCCCGCCGGCGGGGCCCGGGGGCACCACCACGGCGAGCACTGTTCTGCGGCTGGCCTCGACGAGCCATGGACCTCCTCCGGGACGCCCGGCGGTGGTGCCGGGCCTGCGTGCGGCGTGTGTTGGTGTCGCCGGCGGGGCGGACGCGCCCCGCGCACGGCGAGCTGAGCCGCGGCGGGAACGGCAGAACGCCGTCGCGGACACCGAACGGTCCACGTCGAGCGGCCGCAGCAGGAAGGTTCCCGCGCGGCGTGCCACGGTTCGTCATCGAGTGTACCGCCATCCGGGCGGGAGGCGCGGCGGCACGCCGGAACACCGTCGAGCATCCCGGGGTTGCTCCGCGCATGAGGATCGGGATCATCGGGACGGGCCTGATCGGCGCCACGCTGACGCGGCGGCTGACGGCGCTGGGGCACGAGGTCCGCGTCGCCAATTCGCGCGCCCCGGAGACGCTGGCGGAGCTGGCGGCGGAGACCGGCGCGACGCCGGTGTGGGCCCGGGAGGCGGCGGCGGACGCAGACGTGGTGATCGTCAGCATCCCGCAGAGGAACACCCCCGACCTGGGGCCGGGCCTCGTCGCCGGGGCGAAGCCGGGCGCCCCGGTCATCGAGACGAACAACTACTACCCGCGGCAGCGCGACGGGCGGATCGACGCCCTGGAGGGCGGGACGCCGGAAAGCGTCTGGGTCGCCGAGCAGCTCGGGACGCCGGTCTACAAGGTGTTCAACGGCATCCACTGGCGGCACCTCCTCGAGCGCGGGGCGTCGCGGGGGACGGCCGGACGCATCGCGCTGCCGGTCGCGGGCGCCGACGGCCCGGCGAAGGACACCGTCATGGCGCTGGTCGACGAGCTCGGGTTCGACCCGGTCGACGCCGGACCCCTCGAGGAGTCCTGGCGCCAGCAGCCGGGCACGCCGGTCTACGCCGCGGACCTCGACGCCGACGGGGTGCGGCGGGCCCTCGCCGCGGCGTCGCCGGAGCGGCCCGCGGACTTCCGGGCCGTCTGAGCCGGGTCACGCCCGCTCCACGCGGCGCAGCCCGGCCGTCGGGGTCCACCACTCGACGACGAGCAGCGTCGCCGCCGGGTCGAGGTGGGTGTGGACGACCTCGGTGACGTCGGCGTGGAACAGGTCGCCCTCGGCCTCCCCGCCGACCGGGCCCGCCGCTACCGCCGCGACCGCCCGCCCCGCGATCTTCCCCTCGCCCGGCCACCGCGCCTCCTCGCCCTCGACGGGGTCGACGGTGGCGCTGTGCAGGGCGAAGCGGGGGTCGCGGCGCAGGTCCGCGCCCTTGCGCGCGCCGGGCATGGAGCCGAACGCCAGCTCGCCGTCGTCGAACACGGTCTCGATGCCGGAGATCCGCGGTGACCCGTCGGCGCGCAGGGTGGCGAGGGTCTTGTGCCGGTGGGCGTCGAACAGCGCCCGCACCCGCGCCGCGAACTCCGGTACCGCTGCCTCGACCTCGCGCCACCTCGCCATGCGCCGAGGATGGCACCGACCCCCGACAGCGCGGCCGCGGCGACGTCCTTGTCCCGGGCCCGGCGCCGCGGGAGGCTCGACGGATGCTGCCGTTCGGCGAGGAGGCCGCCCGCCGCATCCAGGCCGTCTACGCCACGCCGGACGTCGTCGGGCAGCGCGAGCGGGTGCTGGCGCTGCTCCGCCCGCTGCCCGGCGAGGACGTCCTCGACGTCGGGTCCGGGCCGGGCTTCCTGGTCCGGTCGATCGCCGAGGCGGTCGGGCCCGAGGGCTCGGTCCGCGGCGTCGACCCCAGCACCGCGATGAACGCCGTCGCCGCCGAGCACGTCGCGGACCTCCCGTGGGTCGGCATCGACGAGGGCGGCGCCGAGGCCCTGCCGTACGCCGACGGGTCCTTCGACGCGGTGGTGTCGACCCAGGTGTACGAGTACGTGGCCGACGTCCTCGGGGCGCTGCGCGAGGTGCACCGGGTGCTCCGGGCCGGCGGGCGGGTCGTCGTCCTCGACACCGACTGGGACTCGGTGGTCTGGCACGCCGCCGACCGTGACCTGCACCGGCGGGTGATGGCGGCGTGGGACGAGCACCTCGTCGATCCGCACCTGCCCCGGGCCCTGCCGGGCCTGCTCGAGCGCGCGGGGTTCGACGTCGCCGAGCGCGTGCTCGTGCCGCTGTTCAACCCGGTCCTCGCCGAGGACACCTACAGCGCGCACACCATGTTCACCATCGCCGACTACGTGACCGGGCGCGACGGACTCACCGCGGAGGACGCGGCGCGCTGGACCGACGACCTCCGCTCCCGGGGCACCGACTACCTCTTCAGCGTCAACCGCTACTGCTTCGTCGCCACGGCCCGGTCCGGGGGTTGATCGCCAGTAGGCTGTTCGGACCTGTCGACCGTCGGCCGGGGGGTTCGGGGTGCACGTGGACGACCACGAGGAAGACCACGAGGACTACGTCGCGCGCTGGTCGCGGGCGCACGGCGACTACGACGTGGCCGGCTCCCGCCCGGCGCGCGCCTGGTTGCGCGTGTCGCACGTCCTCGCGGCGCCGCTCGCCCGCCGCGGGGTGCCGCCGTCGTGGGTGACGGGCGTGGGCGGGGTCGGGGCGGTCGCGATCGCCGGTGTCGCCGCGCTCGGCGGGCGGTGGGCGCTGCTCGCGGCCGGGCTCGTCGTGCTCGTCGCGCTGCTCGACGGCGTGGACGGGGCGGTCGCCGAGCTCACCGGCGCCGCGACCGCGTGGGGCCGGGTGCTCGACCAGATCGTCGACCGCGTCGGCGACGTCAGCATGGTCACCGCCCTGTGGCTGCTCGGTGCGCCCGGACCGGTGTGCGCGGCGGCCGCGGTCCTCACCGTGCTCGACGAGTCGATCCGCGCGAGCGCGAGCGCGGCGGGGATGGCCGAGACCGGCGTGGTGACCATCGCCGAGCGCCCCAGCCGCCTGGTCATCGGCGGCGTCGCGCTCGCGGCCGCGGGCACCGTCCCGTCGGTGGCGGTGCTCGTGGTGACCGCGGCCGCGGCGCTGTGGGCCGTGCTGGCCCTGCTGGCGACGACGCAGCTGGTGGTCAACGTCCGCCGGCGGCTGCGGGGACGACCGCGCCATCCGGGCGACGCGGCGACCTGAGCTCGTCCACCACCCGCGAGAACCCGTCCCCGCCGTGGCCCCGGTCGACGGCCCGCCGCGCCAGTCCGTGGACCAGCTCCGGCAGCGCCGGGTCGACGCCCCGCGCCCGGCTCGTCGCGACGACGTGGGCGAGGGCGGCGGCGTCCATGACGAGGTTGTCCTCGTCGCCGGGGTGGGTCCCGGCGTCGACGTCCTCCGCCAGCCCGCGGAAGGTGGCGGGCAGGATCGCGACGACCTCCTCGGCGTAGCGCACGAACTCGCCGGCCGGGACGCCGTCCCGGCCCACCACGGCCGCGGCGTGCAGGAACGACGCCAGGCCGGCGAAGAAGACGTCGAGCATCCCGAGGTCGAGCAGGGCGGCGCGCCCGGGGTCGTCCCCGAGGAGGTCGGTGCGCCCGAGCGCCTCGAGCGTCGTGCGGTGCCGCTCGTGCACCGCGGCCGCCCCGCTGTAGAGGACCAGGCCCTCGTCGGGGCCGACGAGCGGGGTCGGCACCATGATCGTCCCGGCGAGGACCTCGGCGCCGCGATCGGTGAGCCACGCGCTGGTGGCCCGGGCGTGCTCGGGCGTCCCCGAGGTCAGGTTGACCAGCGTGGCGCCGGCGAGGTCGACCCCGGTGAGGACGGTGCGCACGGCGTCGTCGTCGAGCAGGCAGACGATGGTCAGCGGGCTCGCGGCGACGGCGCTCGCGGGGTCGGGGGCCGGGCGGGCGCCCTCGCCGAGCAGGGCGTCGGCGCGGGCGGGCGTGCGGTTCCAGACGGTGACGGGGTGTCCGGCGGCGAGGAGGGCGCGGGCGAGGGCGGTGCCCATCGCGCCGAGGCCCAGGACGGTGACGGCGTCGTGCTCCATGGCCCGGGACGCTAGAGTCTGACGCCGGTGTGAAGGTCAAGCCCGGAGGTCGGGGACGTGCGGATCGGTGAGCTGGCGCGTCGGGTCGGGGTGGCGCCGCGCCTCCTGCGCTACTACGAGGAGCAGGGCCTGCTGCGCCCGCGGCGGGCGGCGTCGGGCTACCGGGAGTACGCCGAGGCGGACGTCGACGTCGTCCACCACGTGCGCACCCTGCTCGCCGCCGGGCTCTCGACGGCCACCATCGCCGAGCTCCTGCCGTGCATGGGCGCCGACGGCCCGCGGCTGGTGGCGAGCTGCCCGGAGCTGCTCGACGACCTGCACCGCGAGCGCGACCGGCTCACCGCCATGATCGACGAGCTCGCCGCCGCCCGCGACGGGCTGGACGCCGTCATCGCCACGGCCGTCCCCGACGACGAGAGGTACGTGGCGAGCTGCTGAGCGTCAGGCCTGGAGCGGCGTCTCGAGCCGGGCCGGGGTCAGGCCCTCCTGCAGGCGCCGCAGCAGGGCGTCGAAGAGCTCGGCGTCCGCGCCGAGGACGTCCCGGAACTGGCCGCGGATGCCGGCGGTCGCCGCGTCCCACTCCGCGAGGGCCTGCCGCCCGCGGGGGGAGACGACGATGAGCACGCGCCGGCGGTCGGCGTGGTCGCGGCGGCGCAGCACGAGGTTCGCCGACACCATGCGGTCCACGAGCTTGCTGAGCTTGGGCGCCAGCAGGAGCACGTGGTCGGCGACCACGTTCATGGGGCAGCCGCCGCGCTCGGCGAGCAGGCTGAGGATCCGCCACTGGTCGAGGCTCGACCCGCAGGCGCGCAGCGCCTCCTCGAGCCGTCCGGTGAGGGTGCGCTCGACGAGCGAGAGCAGCCGAAGGGCCTCGTCGCCCTCCCCGGAGGGCCTTCCGGCACTGGTCGGCACCGCTCGATCGTAGCCGCGGGACCGGTCTCGGCGGGGAGGCCTGCGCGGCTCGTCCGATCGGAGGAGCACCAGGCGTGGCCGCGGTCGCTAGCGTCTTCTCATGGCCGAGTCGCTATACCGCGCCCGCGGACGCGACGTGCTGGACATGGCCCTCGTGATCCCGTTGCAGGGCCCCGCCGGGATCTTCGGGCCGTCCTGCGAGAGCTGCGCGGCGCTCGCGGTGCAGGAGATCAACGCCGACGGCGGGGTGCTGGGCCGGGAGCTCAACCTCGTGCCGGTCGACGGGGGCCGCGGCCCGGAGGAGGTGGCGATCGAGGTCGACGCGCTGGTCAGCGCCGGCGCGGTCCAGGCCGTCACGGGCTGGCACATCTCGGCGGTCCGCGAGGCGGTCGCCCCGCGCATCCGCGGCCGCGTCCCCTACGCCTACACGGCGCTCTACGAGGGCGGCGAGGACCGGCCGGGCCTCTTCCTCACCGGCGAGACGCCGGACCTCCAGCTCGGGCCGACGCTCGACTGGTTCGCGGGCACCGCCGGCGTGCAGCGCTGGACGATCGTCGGCGACGACTACGTCTGGCCCCGCCGCTCGGCGACGACGGCGGCGCGCTATCTCCGCCGGATCGGCGGCACCGTCTGCGACGAGATGTTCGTGCCGCTCGGGACCTCCGACTTCTCGGCCGTCCTGGGTCGCGTCGAGGCCAGCGGCTGCGACGCGGTGCTGATGCTGCTCATCGGCGACGACGCCGTCGCCTTCAACCGGGCCTTCGCCGCGGCGGGGCTCGACCGGGACATCCTGCGCTTCAGCTCGCTCATCGAGGAGAACGTCCTGCTCGCCTCCGGGCCGGAGAGCACCCGGGGGCTCATGACGTCGGCGGGCTACTTCGAGGACCTCGCGACGAGCTCCGGGCTGGAGTTCGCCGCCACCTACTTCCGCGAGTTCGGCGACGACGCGCCGGTGCTCAACAGCCTCGGCGAGTCCTGCTACGAGGGCGTCCGGCTGCTCGCCGAGCTGATGCGCCGGGCCGGGTCGACGCAGGTGCCGGCGATGATGTCGGTGGCCGACGGCCTGGCCTACGAGAGCCCGCGCGGCACGGTCGAGCTGCGCGACCGGCACCTGCGCCAGCGGGTCTTCCTCGCCGTCGCCGACGGCCTGACCTGGGACGTCGTGCAGCAGCTCTGACTGTTGACGCCCGACCGGGGCGTCGCTAGTTTCCTGGGAAAGGAATTCCTGGGTCACACCCGCCTCGCCGTCGAGGCCTCGACGAAGGAGGAGCCCGGCGATGCCGCTCTACGCGTACCGCTGCGGTGCGGACGGTCCCGTGGACGTGATGCGGCCGATGGGCACGGCGCCCGCGGTCGTCCCGTGCCCGACCTGCGGCGCCGACGCCGCCAAGATGATCACTGCGCCGCGGCTCGCGCTCGCCGACCGCGGGAAGGTCGCGGCGATCGACCGCGCCGAGGCCTCGCGCACCGAGCCCGCCGTCGTCAGCGCGCCACCACCCCGGCCCGTCGGGCCGTCGCGCCCCCTCGACCCCCGCACCGCGGCGCTGCCGCGCCCCTGACCGCGCCCCTGACCGCGCCCCTGACCGCGCCCCTGACCGCGCCCCTGACCGGCCCCTGACCGCCGTCCCTGACCGCGGCCCTCACCGCCGCTCCTGACCGCCGTCCCTGACCGCAACCCCGTCCGCCCCGGTCGTCCCGGGGCCGCGATGCCTCCTGCCCTCCTCCTCGGGCGGGACCACGACAGAGAGGACGTCCCGTGCTGCGACCCCGATCGGCGCCGCCCCGTGGCTAGCGTCGGCCTGCTCTTCGTCGGCGCCGTGCTGTTCATCAACGGCGTCATGCTGCTGGGGTGGATCGACGCCCGCTCGGCCGCACCGATGAACTTCTTCGTCGGCGGGCTGCAGATCATCACGCCGCTCTACCTGATCTTCACGGCGGACGGTGACGCCGACGTCATCCTGGCGGCGTCCGGCCTGTTCCTGTTCTCGTTCACCTACCTCTACGTCGCGGTGAACCTCACCTGGGACCTCGACGGCACCGGGCTCGGCTACTTCTGCCTGTTCGTCGCCATCACCGCGCTCGTCTTCTCCGCGCTGAACTTCACCCGCTTCGCCGACCCGGCCTTCGGTGTCATCTGGCTCCACTGGGCGTTCCTCTGGTCGCTCTTCTTCGTGCTGCTGGGCCGGCGGCGCGACGGGATCGGGCGCTACACCGGCGCGGTCTGCGCCATCCAGGGGTGGGTGACCGCCTGGATCCCCGCGCTCCTGCTCCTGACCGGGGTCTACGCCGAGATCGGCGTCCCGCTGGCCACCGGCCTCGCGATCTTCGGGGTCGTCGTCTACGCCGCCCTGGTCCCGTGGGCGCGTCGGCAGCAGCCCGCCCCGCCCGCGCCCGCCGCCTCCGGCGAGCGCGTCCCCGCCTGACCACCCACATCCCGAGGAGAGCCCGATGCCCAAGAAGATCTTCCCGCTCGACAGCAGCAAGAAGTTCACCGACCAGCAGATCGTCGGCCACAACCGCTGGCACCCCGACGTGCCCGCCCAGGTGCACGTCAAGCCGGGGGACGTGTTCCGGGTCGACTGCCGGGAGTGGTTCGACGGCGCGATCGTCAACGACGACTCGGCCGACGACATCCTCCACGCCCCGCTCAACAACGTGCACGTGCTCTCCGGCCCGATCGCGGTCGAGGGCGCGCAGCCCGGCGACCTGCTCATCGTCGACATCCTCGACGTCGGCCCGATCCCGCAGGAGGACTCCGGCCCACTGGCCGGCCAGGGCTGGGGCTACACCGGCGTGTTCGCCAAGACCAACGGCGGCGGGTTCCTCACCGACCACTTCCCGGACGCCTACAAGGTCATCTGGGACTTCCGCGGCGGCAAGGCCACCTCGCGCCACGTCCCGCACGTCGAGTTCACCGGCATCGTCCACCCCGGCCTCATGGGGACCGCGCCGTCGCACGACCTGCTGGGCAAGTGGAACGCCCGCGAGCAGGCCCTCATCGACACCGATCCGCAGCGGGTGCCGCCGCTGGCCCTGCCGCCCCAGCCCGAAGCGGCGATCCTCGGCTCCCTGTCGGGCGACGACTTCGAGCGGGCCCGCAACGAGGCGGCCCGCACCGCACCGCCACGCGAGAACGGCGGCAACCAGGACATCAAGAACTTCACCAAGGGCAGCCGCGTCTTCTACCCGGTGTTCGTCGACGGCGCGAACCTGTCGATGGGCGACCTGCACTTCTCCCAGGGCGACGGCGAGATCACGTTCTGCGGCGCGATCGAGATGGGCGGGTTCATCGACCTGCACGTCGACCTGATCAAGGGCGGGATGCAGACGTACGGCGTCTCCGAGAACGCGATCTTCGTCCCGGGCAACACCGACCCGCAGTACAGCGAGTGGATCGCCTTCTCCGGCACGTCGGTCACCCTCGACGGCGAGCAGCGCTACCTCGACTCGCACCTGTCGTACCAGCGGGCCTGCCTGCACGCCATCGACTACCTGACGACCTTCGGCTACTCGCCCATCCAGGCCTACATGATCCTGGGTGCGGCGCCGATCGAGGGGCGCCTGTCGGGCGTCGTCGACATCCCGAACTCGTGCTCGACGGTCTACCTGCCGACCGGGATCTTCGACTTCGACGTCAAGCCCGGCAAGGACGGGCCCACGAGGATCGACCCGGGCCAGGGCGTGCCGGTGTCGCGCGCCTGAGACGGGCTCCCCGGCCCCGGCGACGTCGTCCGCGTCAGCCCCTCACGTAGGCGCGGACGACGTCGTCGTACGAGGAGTCGGCGGTGAGGCCGAGGGTGTGGGCGCGGGGGGTCTCGAAGCGGTCGGGCCAGCTGCCGACGACGGCGACGACCGCCGGGTCCTCGGCCCAGTCGACGAGGTCGCTGGTGCCGGGCCCGGCGACGCGATCGAGGGCGGCGAGCATCGCGCGGGGGGTGGTCGTCAACGCGGGGAGGTTCATCGCGGTGCGGCTGCCCCAGGTGGCGTCGTCGACCTCGGCGGCGCGCACGATGCCGTCGAGGGTGCGCGGCGGCGACGACAGCGCGACGGCCATGTCGGGCGGCGCCGGGCAGACGGCGCGCTCGCCCGCGAGCGGCTCGCGGACGATGCCCGACAGGAAGCTCGACGCCGCGGCGTTGGGACGCCCGGGGCGCACCGAGACGGTCATCAGGCGCACCGAGCGGCCGCGTACGAAGCCCTTGCGGGTGTAGTCGGCGACGAGCTGCTCGCCGATGAACTTCTGGATCCCGTAGCTGGACTGCGGGCGGGGGAGCGTGTCGTCGTCGACGGTGCCGACCGGCCCGATCGCCGGGTCGCTCCCGAACACCGCGAGTGAGCTGGTGAACACCAGCACCGGCGGCGTCGCGTGGCCGCGGGTGTACTCGAGCACGGCGCGGGTGCCGTCGAGATTGGTGTGCATACCGGCGTCGAAGTCGGCCTCGGCGGCGCCGCTGACCACCCCCGCGAGGTGGAAGACGGCGTCGGCCTCCTCGCCGAGGGTGCGGCTGAGCTCGCCCTGCACGTGCTCGACGCGGAGGTCGGTGGCGACGTCGTCGGCGGGCGGGACCAGGTCGACGACGACCAGCCGCTCGACGTCGGCCGGCGCCGCGCCGCCGATCCCGACCGGGCCGGCGAGCAGCCGACGGCACAGCAGCGTCCCCAGGAACCCCGACCCGCCGGTGACGATCACGCGCATGCGGCCTCCTCGAGGCGGTCGACGACGTCGGCGAGGGCCTCGTCGTCACCCACGTTGCCGGGGAACACGACCAGCGGCGGGCCGCTGGTCGGGGCCCAGAGCGACACGAGCCCGGGGAGCATCGAGCCGCGCACCCAGGCGCGGTCGGCGCGCAGGGACCCGGTGGCGACGTCCGACGAGGTGATGCCGCCCTTGGCGAGGACGTAGGCGGGCTCCAGCGCCCCGACGACCTGCCCGACGACGGTCGTGAGCGCGGCGCTGACCCGGCGGGCGATGGCCAGGCTCTCGGCCTCGTCGCGGCCGGTGACGAGGGTGCGGGAGGTGCTGACGAGGGTGGTGCGGTGCGCGAGCGCCTCCTGTGTGCGGGTGACGACGTCGTCCAGGGGTTCGCCGTCCAGCACGGCCGCGACGTCGAGCTCGACGCGCGCGAGGTCGCGGCGGGCGGCGAGGCGCTCGAGCTGGCGGCTCGTCCGCCCGACGTGGGAGCCGGCGACGAGCAGGCCGTGGCCGTCTCCGATCGCCTGCGTGAGCTCGGCGTCGGTCAGCGGTGGCTGCGCGTCCTGGCCCGCGCGAGCGCGGACGAACGAGGGCCCGACCTGGTAGACGTAGCGGGCGCCGGCCCGCTCGGCGGCGAGGATCGCGAGGACGGCCGCCCGCAGGTCGTCGTCGACGACGGCGTCGAGGACGATCACCCGTCCGCGCGGCAGGGTGATCGTGCTGCTGCGGAGCTCCTCGATGCCGACCTCGGCGACGTCCGCGGCCGGGACGGCGCCGCCGCTCTTCTCCGCGACCCAGGCGGCGAGGCGCGAGGAGCGGTAGCCGAAGGTGGCGTCGGCGGCGAACTCGCTGTCCGCGACCTGGGTGAGCCCGTCGGCGTCGCGCAGCCAGTGGATGCCGTCGAGGGTGATGCGCCCGGCGTCGGGGAAGGCGGGCGCGAGGATCACCGCGTCGGAGGCGCCGGCCTCCCGGGCGATCACGTCGGTCTCGAGCGGGAAGTGCCCGCGCAGCGTGGAGTCGCTGCGGCTGGCGAAGACGACGTCGGTGCCGCGGCGGCCGGCCACCGCGAGGCAGGTACGGACGACCTCGCGGGTGCGCGCGGCGGCGTCGTCGGGGCCGAGGCTGCGGGTGTTGGTGAGGACGAAGACGGCGGGGGTGTCCTGGGCGAGGGCCCAGTCGACGTCCTCGGCGGTCCACCGGGTGAGGACGGGGAGGTCGCGGACGGTCTGGGTGCCGGTGGGGTCGTCGTCGAGCACCACGACGGTCGGGGTGCCGACCAGCGCCTCCCGCACCCGCTCGGCCGGGACCTCGCGGACGGGCGGGAGCGCGGCGAGCCGGTCGGAGCCCATCGGTTCATCGTCGCAGGTCCGTCGTCGCAGGACCGGCCGTTCCCGGAGCATGCTGTCGGGCGTGGCCGGACACGCGGGGGTGGCGCCGTCGGTGCTCGACGCGGTCGGCGGCACCCCGATGGTGCGGCTGCGCCGGGTCGTGCCCGCGGGGGCCGCGGACGTGCTGGTCAAGCTCGAGGGCGCGAACCCGACGGGCAGCTACAAGGACCGGATGGCGACGGCGATCGTGGCGGGCGCGCGGGCGCGGGGGGAGCTGCGGCCGGGGCGGCGTGTCGTGGAGTTCACGGGCGGGAGCACCGGGTCGTCGCTGGCCTTCGTGTGCGCGGTCCTCGGGCACCCGCTGTCGGTGGTCTCCTCCGATGCCTTCTCGCCGGAGAAGCTGCGCACGATGCGGGCCTTCGGCGCGGACCTGACGGTGGTGCCGAGCCGCGAGGGGCGGATCACGCCGGACCTGTTCGTGCGGATGCGGGCCGAGGTCGACCGGATCGTCGCCGAGCAGGACGCCTTCTGGACCGACCAGTTCCACAACGCCGACGCCCTCGTCGGCTACGCCGAGCTCGGGCGGGAGATCCTGGCGCAGGCTCCGGCGGTGGACGTCTTCTGCGCGGCCGTCGGGACGGGCGGGATGCTCGCCGGCGTGGCCGGGGTGCTGCACGGGGCGGGGCCGACGCGGGTGG
Source organism: Actinomycetospora sp. ABD4_176 (assembly GCF_056311855.1). Taxonomy (NCBI): domain Bacteria; kingdom Bacillati; phylum Actinomycetota; class Actinomycetes; order Pseudonocardiales; family Pseudonocardiaceae; genus Actinomycetospora; species Actinomycetospora sp. ABD4_176. The sequence goes on from NZ_CM149974.1 coordinate 445,484, forward strand.
TGGCGCTGGAGCCGGCGAGCTCGCCGACGCTGACGGCCGGGACGGGCGGGCCGCACCGGGTGGAGGGGACGGCGACCGGGATTCGTCCCGCCGCTGCTGGCGCCCTCCTCTCCGGACGACCCAGGGGCGTACGACGACGCGCGGGCGCTGGACGAGGACGGGGCGCGGGAGCTGGCCCGGCGGCTGGCCCGGGAGGAGGGGCTGTTCGTCGGGACGTCGTCGGCGCTGAACGTCGCGGGCGCGCTGGAGCTGGCGCGGGAGGTCGGCCCGGGCGGCACGGTCGTGACGGTGGCCGTGGACACGGGGATCAAGTACCTCGCCGGCGACCTCTTCGATGGCTGAGACTTGCGGGCGTGGACGGCACGCCGGTGCGATCGAGCGCGCCGGGCTGGGGATGACCTTCCGCTCGCTCCACCACCCGCTCGGCGACGACACGCGAGCGTTCGTGCGGGACGGCGCCGACCGGCGCTGGCAGCGGGTGCCGCTGTTCCTGCACCTGCGGGCGCGGCCGGGGGCTGGCTCGTCCTGACAGGACTGACCTCTTCGGTGCCCGGGCCTGCTCAGAAGGGCGGCGGGCCGTCGTCCGCGTACCGCGAGGGCGGGGTCGGCGTGGTCTCGGTGATCATCCCGGTGCGGCGCAGGAAGCTCCGGCGCCAGGCGTCCTCCTCGGCGGCATCGGCCTCCGGGTCGGGGTCGACGACCGGGCCGTCGAAGGGGAGCGGTCGGGGCCGTGCCGCCGGGCGGGGGCGGGGGAGCGGCTCGATGATCTTCTTCGGGCGCGTGGTGTGGCGGACGCCGGCGCGGGTGCGGAAGGTGAACAACCCGGGTGACGGCTGGGCGACCTGCCAGCCGGCGAGGTGCTTGGCGCGGTGGTGGTGTCGGTCGAGGACCCCGAGGTTGGTGTGCGACGTGATGCCGAGGAGGGCCCAGTCGCGGGTGTGGTCGAGGTCGGCCCGGCGCGCGGATCGCCGGCAGCAGGGCGCCACGCAGTGCCGGTCGCGGACCCGCACCCACCGGTCGATCTCGATCCGAGGACGCCGCCGTCGGTGGTCGGCGAGGGTCTCGTGGGGGCGGGCGGGTGAGGGCGCGTCGGGCTGCGCGCCGAGCTCGTCGAGGCGGCGCTGGATCTCGGCGATCAGACCGGACCAGCCGGGGTGGGCGCGCGGGTCGAGGGCGGCCGCCAGCGTCGTCGGGACCTGGAGCTCGACGATCGCGGTGCACGCTTCGACCCGCCCCCGGTCCGGTGGCTCCGGGGGCTCGCCTGGTCGTGGAGATCGTCGTGGTGGCCCTGGTCGTCGTCGGGCGAGCAGGACGTGCTGGAGGCGGCCCTCGTCGTCGGTGAGGACGATGCGCCACTCGCCGCTCCGGTAGCCGGTGAGCATGGTCCGGGCGTGGTGGGCGAGCAGGTTGCCGTAGCCGGGGACGGTGGCGGGCAGGTCGTCGAGGCCGAGCGCGGTGGTGAGCCGCAGCCGGAGCTCGGACGTGCCGCACCGGGGACGCCCGGACCCCGGGTCCGCCCCCGCGATCGTCGGCGGGGAGGCCGGCTCGTGCTCGTCGGGGAGGTCCGGCAGGTCGAGGACGCCCTGCTCGCTCGGGTGGTCCGCGGGTGTGGGTGCGCCGCCCGCCGGACCGCCCGGCCGGTCATCGGGGCCGTCGAGACCGTCGTCGGCCCGGCCGCCACCGTCGTCGTCCGGGTCGTCGTCCGGGTCGTCGTCGGGGTCGTCGTCGGGGTCGTCGTCCGGTCCCTGGTCGGAGCCGTCGGCGCCGTCGGCGCCGTCGGCGCCGTCGGCGCCGCCGGAGCCGCCGGAGCCGCCGGAGCCGCCGGAGCCGCCGGAGCCGTCGGAGCCGTCGGAGCCGTCCGGGTCGTCCGAGCCCCGGCCGGAGCGGTCACCCGGGCCGGCCTCGTCGCCGGTCGTGCCCGCGTCGGGGCGGTTGTGCTCGTGGAACTCGGCGGCGAGGAGCAGGGCGACCTCCCGGTCGTCGAGACCCGCCACCGACCCGTCGAGGAGACGCTCGGCGACCTGCGCCCGGAGGGCGCCGATGGGCGTCAGCACCCCGAGGTGGCGCACGGCGGCGGCCAGGGCGTCGCACCGGTCGCGCATGGCGAGCCCGCTGGGCGCGGCGACGTCGCACACCGAGAAGGTCGCGGTGCCCGTGGGGTTGGGGGTGAGGATCACCCGGGCGTTCTTCTCCGCCCGCGCGGCGCGGCGCGCCGCCCACTCGGGGTCGAGGGCCGTCGCCACCTGCTCGATGCGCCGGACGAGCTCGGCGGGCGGGAGCTCGGCGGCCTCGGGCAGGAGCACCTGGCAGACATGGCGGGCGAGGTCGTCGGCGAGGTCGCGCGTGCCCTCGCTGAAGCGGGTCGCCTTGTGCTCGTCGACGACCCCGTGCCACAGGGCGTCGCCGAGGTCGGGCAGGCGATCCTGCAGGTCGTCGGCGAGCTCCAGCCTCCGGCTGGTCATGGTGCGGCCCCACCCGAGCACCGCCGCGACCTCGTCGCCGGAGAACTCGTCGAGCCCGGCACGGCGGTCGACCCGGTCGGCCTGCGCGCGGCCCAGGTGGTGCATCGCGTCGAGCAGGCGGGCGGCGCCGCGGCTGGTCGCGCGCTGGCAGGCCCGCAGGTAGGCCGCGAGGTCCTCGCCCGTGAGCGCGGCCGGCGAGAGGCGCTCGAGAGCAGCGACCAGCTCCGCGCCCGGGGCGAGCGCGTCCAGCTCGGCGGCGAGGCCGGGCCGGAGGTCGTGGTCGATGCTCACGGGGACGACGTTAGAGGTGCCCTCCGACAGTGGCGGCCCCGTCGAGGGCCGACGAGGGCCTGCTGGAGGTCACGAAGAGGTCTCACTTCTCTCCGGCCGCGCCGTCCGCGCCAGAGCGCGTCAGCGCCGTCGCCAGAGCCGGCCGAGGGTCCCGGGACGCCGCGCGGTGCAGGCCTGCCGTGCCTGCCAGCGTCGCGTCCACTCGGGCATCCGCTCGGCGAGCAGGGCCTCGGTCTCGTCCACCGGGCGGTGGCGGAGGCGGTCGGCGACGGCCCGGTCGCCGGAGAGCTGCGTGGCGAGCGCCTTGGCCGGCAGGTCCGCGCCGTGCACCGGCACCCCGTAGCGGCGGGCCAGCGCGGCCCGCTGCTCGGGGGGCACGCCGGGGCCCGCGACGATCACCCGGGGGTAGCCGTGCGACGCCCGCCAGCCGCGCGTCCCCTCGACGACCTGCCCCCACAGCGCCACGACACCCAGCACCTCGACGTCGGACGGGCCCCACTCCAGCGTGCCGGGGTCCGCGACGGCGTAGAGGCCGCAGCGGCAGCGGTCGCCGGGCGGCGAGTGCCCCGCCGACCCGCAGTGGGCGATCATCGGCCGACGTGCCGGCCACACGACGCCGGCCAGCGGCGCGATGAGATCGGCGCGGCGCTGGGCCCGGCGCCCCACGCGCCAGGTCCGCCACCCGAGGATCGGCGCGGGCAGGTCCGGGACGCCCAGGAGCTCGGCGGGCCCGGGGCGGTGCGGGTCGACCGGGGTCGTCACCGAGCGGGCTGCGGCACGGAGTCGTCGGGGGCGGTGGTGTCGCCGGGGACGGTGGTGCTGACGACGTCGTCGGACCCGTCGACCTCGACGGCGTCACCCGGCACGGGCGAGCTGATCGGTTCGGCGGTGAGGCGGCGGCGGACGGGGCCGATGTCCATGACGGGAACGCTGGCACGTCCGGCGTCCCGGCACCAGACGAGCAGGCCTCCGCGGGAGGAGACGGCGGCGACACCACCCGCTCGGCCGCTCCGGGACGGGGATCACCCCACCGACCGCGGCACCGACACGGGCGCCGGCCGACGAATCCGATCTCCACCACCCCTGCTCCGTCCGGTCCACGCGTGCCACCCTGACGCGACGACGAGACCGCCGTCACAGCGCACGCGGGGAGGCCGCCATGACCGACCGGACCGCCGAGCACTACGAGCGCGTCGCCGCCGACTACGACGAGCACTGGTCCTACGACCCGGACTACGTGCGCCGCTTCGCCGACGCGATCACCGACGCGCTGCGGCTGACGTCCTCGGACGCCATCGCCGACGTCGGCTGCGGCACCGGCCTCTACACCCGGCGCATCGCCGAGACCGTCCGACCGACCCGGCCGATCCTCTGCGTCGACCCCGTGCCGGCCATGCTCGAGCGCCTCCCGAAGCTGGCCGCCCTGCAGCCCCTCGTCGCGGGGGCCGAGGACCTCGCGACCGGGGTGGTCCCGCTGCCCGGCGGCGAGCAGCTCGACGCCATCGTCATGAAGGAGTCGATCCACCACGTCCGCGACCCACGGGCGACCCTCGACGGGCTCGTCGGACTGCTGTCACGCCACGGCCGGATCCTCGTGGTGATGCTCCCGCGGACGATCAACCACCCGCTGTTCCGCGAGGCCCACGAGCGCTTCGCGCAGCTCCAGCCCGAGCCGGCGGAGATCGTCGACACGGCCGCGGCGGTGGGCCTGCGCACCAGCGTCAGCTACCGGACCTTCCACACCACCATCGACCGCGAGCGCTACGTCCGGCTGCTCGAGGCGCGCTACCTCTCCGTGCTGGGGGAGTTCTCGGAGGACGAGCTCCGCGAGGGCATCGCCCAGTTCCGGCACGCCTACCGCGACGAGCCGGTCCTGCGGTTCGACGAGCACTTCGCGTTCGTCAAGGGCTGGGTCGTGCCCGGCTGATCGGTTGTGCGCCATTGACCGCGGCGCGTCGGGCCCGCCAGAGTGAACGTGATCACGCCGCCGACCCACCACGTCACCGGCGGCGACGACGGAGGGGGTCCCCATGGCCGAGCAGTCCCTGTACGAGCGCCTCGGCGGCGTCTACGGCATCGCCGGCGCGGTCGACGTCCTCGTCGACCGGCTCTTCGCCAACGCCGCGGTCAACGCCAACGAGGCGGTCCACGAGCACCACGGGAACCCGGCCAACGCGCCGGGCTACAAGTTCCTCGTGACGGCCTGGTCGATCGAGGCCGCGGGCGGCCCGAAGTGCTACTTCGGCGAGGACATGGTCAGGGCCCACGACGAGCTCTCCATCGACGAGAAGGGCTTCGACGCGGTGTCGATGGAGATCGCGGCGACCCTGAGCTTCCTCGGCGTCCCGGACGCGGAGCACCGCGAGTTCATGGACATCATCGAGAGCTACCGCCCCCAGGTGGTGCAGGCGGCCTGACGCCCGCCCCTGATCGACCACCGAGCCGGCGGGTGACCTCGACGGCGGTCCGCCCGACGACCGCCGCGAGGTCGCCGAAGTCGGCGTCGCACACCGGCTCGCAGTGGTGCGGGAACGTCACGCTGATCGCGGCGACCGCCTCCCCGTCGGCGTCGCGGACCGCCCGGGCGACCGAGGCGTAGCCGCGGCTGACCTCGCCGTCCTCGACCGACCAGCCGCGCCGGGCCTCGGCGGCCAGCACTGCGGACAGCGCGCGCAGTGAGGTCGGGCCGCGGTCGGTGCGCCGCACCAGGGGTCCGGCGCCGGCGAGCAGGGCCCGGCGCTGGGCGGGCGCGAGCCCGGCGAGGACGGCACGCCCGGACGCGGTGAGGTGCGCGGGGAGTCGGACGCCGCCGGCGGTGCCGAGGGTCTGCGGGTGCGGCGGGCGTTCCCGGAGCAGTTAGAGGGGCCCGCGGCCGCGGTCGGGCTCCTGCGCGACCTCACCTGGGCACCGGTCTGAGAGGGGTCTATCGCGATTGCCAGATGTGAGGTTAGCCTCACCTCATGTCGAGGAGGACGGTCGCCGCCGCCGGGCGTCTCAGGTTGACACTCGACGGCCCTTCCCCCGGCTGTTGTCTCTGCCACAGTCGAGCGCGTTCCGGGGTGCGATGACGCGCCGGGGAGAGGCCGAGATGACGACGGATTTGTGCGACCGCGAGCAGCTGGCGCTCGCGCGCGACCGCGATCCGTCGGTGCTCCCGCGGCGGCTCGTCGCGTCGTGGCGACGCAGCGCGGGCTACGGCGTGGCGCTCGACGCGGTGCGGCCTGCCTACGCGGGCGCGGTCGACGACGAGTCGTCGTTCTTCGAGGCCGGGCGCGAGGTCCTCACCGAGCTGCAGGGGACGCTCGCCGACGAGCCGGTGAGCCTGATGCTCACCGACACCGACGGCCTCGTGCTCAACCGCGTGTGCAGCGACCGGGTCCTGCTCCAGGCCCTCGACGCCGTGTCCCTCGCCCCCGGGTTCGACTACTCGGAGCGCACCACCGGCACCACCGGGCTGGGCCTCGCCCTCGCCGACCGCGTGCCGACTCTCGTGCGCGCCGACCAGCACTACTGCACCCGACTGTGGGGCTACACGTGCGCCGCGGCGCCCGTCACCGACCCGGTCAGCGGCGCGCTGGTCGGCAGCGTCAACCTCACGACCTGGTCCCAGCAGTCCCACCGCCTGCTGCTCGCCCTCGCACGCACGGCCGCCCGCACCACCGAGGCGCTCATGCTCGCCCGCGGGCACGGGCGCGGCGCGCGGCCGGTGAACCGCGGCCGGGTCGCGCCCGTCCGCACCGCGGTCGACGAGGACGCCGCCCCGTACGCCGACGACCTCGGTCCCGCCTGGCGGGCGGCGGCCGACGAGGTCGGCGCGGCCCTGCTCGCCGGCGAGGGCGTCGCCGTGGTGGGGGAGGCGGGCGTCGGGAAGGGCGCGCTCCTCGGCGCCGCCCACGCCCGCGCCCGGCGCGGGCGCCGGGTGCTCCACGTGCGGCCCCCGGAGCCCGAGCACGTCGCGTCCTGGTGGGAGCTCTGGTCCCCGGAACTGCGCAAGCCCGGCACCGGCGTCGTCGTCGGCCGCGCCGACCAGCTGCCCGCATGGGCGGCCGACGACCTCGCCGCCCTTGCCGCCCGGTCCGGCACCCCGCTCGCCGTCACCGCGCCCGACCCGTCCGCGGTGCCCGACGTCCTGCGCCCGCTGGTCGGCCGGGTGGTCGAGCTCCCCGCGCTGCGCCACCGCAGAGACGACGTCCTGCCGCTCGCGTCCTTCTTCGCCCGCGACGTCCGCCGCGGCGCGCGGTTCACGCCCGCGGCCGAGCACGCCCTCTGCACCTACCACTGGCCGGGCAACGCCACGCAGCTGCGCGAGGTCGTGCGGCACGCGGCGGCGCGGGCCGACGTCGTCACCGAGCGGGACCTCCCGCCCGAGGTCTTCACCGGCACCCACCACCAGCTCACCCGCCTGGAGACACTGGAGCGCGACGAGATCGTCCGCGCCCTCGCCGAGCCCGGCGCCACCCCCGCCCGCGCCGCCGCCCGGCTCGGGATGAGCCGCTCCACGATCTACCGCCGGATCGCCCGCTATGCGATCCGACTGCCCTCGGGCGCCGACGAGGGCCCCGCGACCACGTAGACGCCCGGACGACACCGCCACCACCACACCACCGACGCCCCACCGGGGGTCGCCGGTCGATCGCCCGTGCCCGCAGGACGGCCACGCAGAGGGAGCAGGGAGAGGAGAGGTGCGGTGGGAAGCAGTCTGCTGACGGCGCAGGACCGCCAGACGCTGGTGAACGTGGTGTACGCGGCGTTCCCGCACAGCACGTTCCCGCGAGGACCCTACGAGCGCGCCGCGGACGCGGTGATCGCCGAGGCCGGGAAGGACCCGCGGTTCCTCGCGCAGCTGATCCAGGGCCTCGTCGACCTCGACGCGCAGCGGGAGGCCCCGTTCGCCGAGCTCGACGCGGACACGGCCGGCGCCGTGCTGCGCGGGGCCGACGGGTCCCCGTTCCTCACCGCGATCGTGGACAGCGCGGTGGTGACGCTCTACAGCGACCCCGAGGTGTGGGAGCTGCTGGGCTACGAGGGCCCGTCGTACGACAAGGGCGGCTACGTCGACCGCGGCTTCGACGACCTGGACTGGCTGCCCGATCCGAAGATCGAGTTCGAGGGAGAGGTGCCGGCATGACCCGCTTCGCGTACGACGACACCGACGTCGTGGTGGTGGTCGGCTCCGGAGCCGGTGGCGGCACGGTCGCAGGCGAGCTCTGCCAGCGCGGTTTCAAGACCGTCGTGCTGGAGGCCGGGCCGCACCTGACCGGCGCGGACTACCACCAGGACGAGTGGCCGGCCTTCGCTCAGATGGCCTGGTCCGACACGCGCACCACGTCGGGCAGCTGGCAGGTGGCGAAGGACTTCCCGAACCTCCCCGCCTGGCTGGTCAAGGCCGTCGGCGGCACGACCACCCACTGGGCCGGCGCGTGCCCGCGCTTCAAGGCCCACGAGTTCACCGCGCGCTCGACCTACGGCGACCTCGACGGCGCGAGCCTCCTGGACTGGCCGATCGCCCTGTCCGAGCTCGAGCCCTACTACGACAAGGCCGAGATCAAGATGGGCGTCACGCACCGCCACGGGCGTCCGCCGCTGCCGGCCAACAACAACTACAAGGTCTTCGCGAACGGCGCGGAGAAGCTCGGCTACCGGTACTACTCGACCGGGCCCTACGCGACCAACGCCGAGCCCTACGACGGCCGCCCGGCCACGCTGCAGGACGGCTTCAACTTCCAGGGCGACAAGCACGGCTCGAAGTGGTCGACGCTGGTCGCCGAGCTGCCGAAGGCCGAGAAGACCGGCAACCTCGACCTGCGCCCCGAGAGCCACGTCGCGCAGATCGAGCACGACGCCGCCGGCAAGGCGACCGGTGTGCTCTACGTCGACCGCAACGGCACCCTGCGCCGCCAGCGCGCCGCGGTGGTCGTCGTCGCCGGCAACTCGATCGAGACCGCCCGCCTGCTCCTGCTGTCGGGCTCCGCGCAGCACCCCGACGGGCTGGCGAACTCGTCGGGCCAGGTCGGGCGCAACTACATGCGGCACACCACCGGCACCGTGTGGGGGCAGTTCGACAAGCCGGTGCGGATGTGGCGCGGCGAGACGATGGCCGGGGTCATCGCCGACGAGTCCCGCCTCGACACCGACCGCGGCTTCGTCGGCGGCTACTACATGGAGACGATCTCGCTGGGGCCCGCGTTCCTGGCGAAGTTCATCGCGCCCGGGCGCTGGGGCAGCCACATCTCGGAGCTGCTCGACGGCTACCGCAACACCGCGGGCATGTGGATCGTCGGCGAGGACATGCCACGCGCCGACAACCGCGTGACGCTCTCGGGCGACACCGTCGACCAGCACGGCCTCCCGGTGGCCAACGTCCACTTCGACGACCACCCCAACGACACCGCGATGCGTCGCCACGGGCAGCGCCAGGGCGCGTCGGTCTACCAGGCCGTCGGCGCCGTGAAGACGATCGAGACGCCGCCCTACCCGTCGACGCACAACCTCGGGACCTGCCGCATGAGCCAGCGGCCCCGCGACGGCGTCGTGGACCGGTACGGGCGCGCCCACGACATGCCGAACCTGTTCATCGCCGACGGCAGCGTCTTCACGACCGGCGCCGCGGCGAACCCGACGCTCACGATCGTCGCGCTCGCCACGCGACAGGCGGAGTACATCGCCACCGAGCTCACGAAGACCCTCGCCTGACGGAGGCACGGATGACGACAGCACTCGCCCCGCCCGACCCGTACACGTTCCTCCCCGAGGTCCCGACGTTCACGCTGACCAGCACCGACGTCGCCGACGGCACGCCCCTGGCCGCCCCGCACACCAGCGGGATCATGGGCGTGCCCGGCGGGGAGGACCGGTCGCCGCAGCTGCGCTGGCAGGGGTTCCCCACCGCCACCCGCAGCTTCGCGGTCACCTGCTACGACCCCGACGCGCCCACCGCCAGCGGCTTCTGGCACTGGGCGGTCGCGGACGTCCCGGCCGACGTCACCGAGCTGGTGGCGGGGGCGGGCGACCCGGACGGCTCGCGCCTGCCGCAGGGGGCGATCGTGCTCCCGAACGACGCCGGCATCCGCCAGTACCTGGGGGCGGCGCCGCCCGAGGGCCACGGCGTCCACCACTACTACTTCGTGGTGCACGCGGTGGACGTGCCGACGCTGGGGATCCCGCGGACCGCCACCCCGGCCTTCCTCGGCTTCAACCTCTTCAGCCACACGCTGGCCCGCGCCACGATCACCGCCGTGTTCGAACGCTGAGCATGGGCGACCCCGAGGGGGTGGCGGCGCGGTGCTGACCACCCGGGTCTGCCTGCTGCCCGACGCCCGCCTCGCCGCCGTCGTGGTCTCCGCTGCGCACCGCCGCCTGCCCGCGGCGGTGCGGGTGGTGGACCACGACGTCGGCGTCGCGGTGTCGCGCCACCTCGCCGGACGCCCGTGCGGCGAGGCCGTGTGCTGCCGGACGAACGTCTACCGGCACCTCGACGACCTCATCGCGCTCGCGCGGCTGCGCGCCGGTGCGTGACCGGGCCGCCGTCGGTGTGGGGCCCCGCCGCGCGTTAGGGTCGGTCGGTTCGCGGGGGCCTTCCCGGAGGCCCCACCGAGACCGACGAGAGGGCGGGTGACGGTGTTCGCCGAGGACGACGCGCGCCTGCGCGACCTCCTGACCTCGGGGCGGCGGTTCGGCGCCGCGGGGAGCGTCGAGGACACCCTCGCGCTGATCCTCGCCGCCGCCGTCGACACCTCGCCGGCCACCGACCTCGCCGGCGTGCTGCTGCTCGAGGGCCGGGGGAAGATCGTCTCGCCGGCCACCACCGACGAGGTCGTCAACGAGCTCGACCAGGTGCAGGCCGACACCGGCGAGGGCCCGTGCGTGGAGTCGATCTACGACGAGGAGATCGTGCTCGTCCAGGACTTCTCCGAGCACACCGAGCGCTGGCCGACCTTCGTGCGCCGCGCCCTCGACCACGGCGTCCACAGCTCGCTGTCGTTCCAGCTCTACAGCGAGAACAAGCGGGCGGCGTCGCTGAACCTGTTCAGCCGCCGCACCCACGCCTTCGACGAGGACGACCGCGTCCTCGGCGCGCTGTTCGCGAACCAGGCCGGCCTCGCGCTGCGCGGCGCCCAGCGGGCCGCCCAGCTCGACAGGGCCGTGACCTCCCGCGACGTCATCGGCACCGCCAAGGGCATCCTCATGGAGCGCTTCGGCCTGCGCGACGACGAGGCGTTCCAGCGCCTCGTACGCAGCTCGCAGGAGACGAACATCAAGCTCGTCGACGTCGCCCGCTGGCTGGTCGCCGAGTCGACACCGACGCCCGACTGACCCGTCAGGACACCGCCTGCGAGGCCAGCGAGCCCGCCAGCTCCTGCTCGCGCAGCACCGTCTTCTGGACCTTGCCGGTGGCGTTGCGCGGCAGGGCGTCGACCACCGCGATCCGGCGGGGCCGCTTGTAGCGGGCCAGCTGCGCGCGGCAGTGCTCGTCGACCGACTCCGGGGTGGGCGGGTCGTCGGGCTCGCACGGCACGATCACCGCGAGCGGGGTCTCGCCCCACTTCTCGTCGGCGACGCCGATGAGGGCGACGTCGGCGACCTGCGGGTGGCCGGCGAGGACGTTCTCGACCTCGGCGCAGTAGATGTTCTCACCGCCCGAGATGATCATGTCCTTCTTGCGGTCGACGACGTAGTAGTAGCCGTCGGGGTCCTGGCGGACGAGGTCGCCCGAGTGGAACCAGCCGCCGCGGAACGCCTCGGCGGTCTGCTCGGGCTTGTTCCAGTAGCCCGACATCACCAGCGGCCCGCGGTAGACGATCTCGCCGACCTCGCCCGGGGTCACGTCGCGCATCTCGTCGTCCACGACCCGGCACTCGACGTTGATCATCGGTGTGCCCACCGAGCCGATCTTCCGCACGGCGTCCTCGCCGCGCAGCGTCGTGGTGACCGGGCTGCACTCGGTCTGGCCGAACGAGGTGACGATGTCGGCGCCGGGGAAGGTCGCGATCATCGTGCGGAGCAGGGCGGTCGAGGCCGGCGCCGCGCCCCACGACGCCCTGCGCAGCGCCGAGAGGTCGCGGTCCTGCGCGGCGACCCGTTCGCACAGCGCCGCCCACTGCGCGGGGACGAAGAAGCACGCCGTGACCCGTTCGCGCTCGAGGACGTCGAGCACGGCGTCGGGGTCGAAGCCGGTGGAGGGCGGGATCACGGTGGTGCCGCCCGCGAACAGCGTCGGGAGGAAGCCCGCGACGCCCGCGATGTGGAACAACGGGGTGCCCGAGAGCCAGACGCCCGGACCGCCCGGCCCGCCGAGGTGCATCGTCGTCGAGAAGGCGTGCAGGTAGAGGTTGCGGTGGCTGAGCATCGCGCCCTTCGGGGCGCCGGTGGTCCCCGAGGTGTACATGATGAACGCGGTCGCGTCGTCGCCGACGGCGAGCTCGCGGTAGGTGGGGTCGGCGGCGGCGAGGACGTCGTCGAGGTCGTCGCCGATGGTGATCGTGCGGCGGACGTCGGGCGCGTGGGCGCGGGCGTCGCCCAGGAGGCCCGCGGTGGCGACGTCCGCGATCGCGACGACGGCCCCCGAGTCGCGCAGCGCGTAGGCCACCTCGGCGGCGACGAGCCGGAAGTTCACCGGCACGCAGATCGCCCCGGCGCGCAGGACCGCGAGGTAGGACTCGAGCAGGTCGGCGCTGTTGAGGCCCAGGACCGCGACCCGGTCGCCCGGCTCGACCCCCTCGGCGGTCAGGGTGTTCGCCAGGCGCGTGATCCGGTCGTCGGACTGCGCGTAGGTGCGCCGCACCCCGGTGCCGGCGTCGACGAGGACCTCCGCGTCGGGCGTGCCGCGGGCCCAGCGGGCCAGGATGTCGCTGAGGGTCATGCCCCGGCCGGTGATCGACCCCGTCGTCATGCGCCCACCCCGTGCTCGCCGCGGTTGTCGGTCCAGGGGTAGGTCCCGGCGGGAGCCGGCGTCAAGGCCCCGGGGCTCGTCGATCGCGATCTCGGTGACGAACCACCGCAGATGTGCGGTCCTCCGTCACCGAGATCGTGATCGATGCCGGGGTCGACGCCGAGGACCGGGCCGGTCCGTGCTCTGGCCGGGTCCGGTGTCGGGGCGGTAGGAACGCTCTCGTGAGCCGCATCAACGACGTGGGCGGGATGGTCGGGTTCCCGCCGATCGTCGAGGAGCCGGACGAGCCCGCGTTCCACGCCGACTGGGAGGCGCACGTCGTCGCCCTCAACGCGGCGATGATCCGCCGGGGCGTCTACAACCTCGACGAGTTCCGCGACGCGATCGAGCGCATCCCGCCCGAGCAGTACCTCGCCGCCTCGTACTACGAGAAGTGGCTGCGGGCGATCACCACGCTGCTCGCGGAGAAGGGGCTCGCGACCCCGGGGGAGCTGGCCGGTGCCTGACCGCCCCGACCGGTTCGCCCCGGGCGACCGGGTGCGCACCCGGATCCCCGACCCGCCGGGCCACACCCGCCTGCCCCGCTACGCCCGCGGCGCGCGCGGGGTGATCGTCTCGACCGCCGGGCACCACCCGCTCGCCGACGAGCGCGCCCGCGGCCTGCCCTCGGAACCGCGAGCGGTCCACCACGTGCGCTTCGCCGCCCGCGACCTGTTCGGCGAGGGCGAGCACGCGGTGGTCGTCGAGCTCTGGGAGGACTACCTCGAACCCGACGAGGAGGGGAACCGGTGAGCACCACCCACAGCAGCGCCCACGACGACGCGCCGCTCGCCGCGCAGGTGCGGCACCTCGAGGCGCTGCTGGAGGAGCGCGGCTGGCTGGCGCCGGGCGAGATCGACGAGCGCCTCGACGCCTTCGCCGCCGGCGGCTCCCCGGCGAACGGCGCCGCGATCGTCGCCCGCGCCTGGGTCGACCCGGACTTCCGCGCCCGGCTGCTCGCCGACGGCAACGCGGCGATCGGCGAGCTCGGGTTCTCGATGGGCGGGGCGCTCCAGGAACAGAAGCTGATCGTCGTCGCCAACGACGCCGACGAGCACCACGTCGTCGTCTGCACGCTGTGCTCCTGCTACCCGATCGCGCTCCTCGGCCCCTCGCCGAGCTGGTACAAGAGCGAGGCGTACCGCTCGCGGGTGGTGCGCGACCCGCGTGGCGTGCTGCGCGAGCTCGGCCTGGACCTGCCGGCGTCGACCCAGATCACGGTGTGGGACGCGAGCGCCGAGTCGCGCTACCTCGTGCTGCCCCGCCGGCCCGAGGGCACCGACGACCTCACCGAGTCCGAGCTCGCCGGGCTCGTCACGCGCAAGGGGCTGATCGGGACCGCGGCGGTCTGAGCCGCCACGACCGGGTGCTAGGGTCCGCGCCAGTTGCCTTCTTCTTGTCCTCTGTGCTCGAGCTCCGTGGATCGGTCGATTTCGACTCCGCTCGCACAGTCGGTCCCTCGTCGGTGCGTGCCGTCGGGCAATGACCCGCCGGCGACATCCGGTCGCCCGGCCGCGAACGAAAGAGGATGCATGTCCGAAGGCACGGTCAAGTGGTTCAACGCCGAGAAGGGGTTCGGCTTCATCGCCCCCGATGACGGCGCGAAGGACGTCTTCGTCCACTACTCCGCCATCGAGGGCGGCGGCTTCAAGTCCCTCGAGGAGAACCAGCGGGTCAGCTTCGAGTGGAGCCAGGGCCAGAAGGGCCCGCAGGCCGACTCGGTCCGCGCGCTCTGATCCCACCCTCGACCGGGTGACCCGGCCGAGCGCGCTGTCAGGGGCGCCGCTCGGCCTCCCGGCTGTGGTCCCGCGCCTCATACCCGCGGGGCCACAGCCCCCGCCGGCCGTCTCGTTCGTCCCGGACGTCGGTTAGCATTGCTCACGATGAGCGAGCAGTCGGCGCTGCGGACCGGGGCCGGGGCCGTCGCGATCACCACCGCCACGGTGCTGCCGGTGTTCCTGCTGGGCGCGCTGTCGGTGCAGATCGGCGCCGAGCTGGGCTTCGACCCGGCCGCGCTGGGCCTCGTGGTGTCCGCCTACTTCGGGGTGTCGGCGCTGGTGTCGCTGCCGGTCGGCAAGCTCGTCGAGCGGCTCGGGTCGCGGCGGACCAGCCGGATCGGACTGGTGGGCGCCGCGGTCGCGATGCTCGCCACCGCGTGGTTCGCCCGCAGCTTCACCGCCGTCGTCGCGCTCGTGCTGCTCGGGGCCTGGACCAACGTCATGGGCCAGCTCAGCACCAACCTCACCCTCGCCCGGGCGATGCCCGCGGCGCGGCTCGGGCTGTCGTTCGGGGTCAAGCAGGCCTGCGTCCCGCTGGCGACCCTCCTCGCCGGCCTCGCGGTGCCGGCCGTCGGGCTCACGGTCGGCTGGCGCTGGGCGTACGTCATCGGCGCGGGCCTCGCGCTCGCGGCGCTGGCCGTGGCGCCGCACGGGTCCGGGCCCGAGGAGCGCTCCGCCGACCGGACCGCCGACCGCGCGACCGGCGCGCTCGCGGTCATCGGCGTCGCGGCCGGGCTCGGCGCGGCGAGCTCCACGGGACTGAGCATCTTCCTGGTCGCCTCGGCCGTCGACGGCGGCGTCGCCCCCGGCCTCGCCGGTCTCGTGCTGACGCTGGGCAGCGTCGTCGCGGTGGTCATGCGCATGCTGCACGGGTGGCTCGCCGACCGGCGCGGGGGCGGCCACGTCGCGGTGGTCGCCGGGTGCCTGGTCCTCGGGGCCGCGGGCGTCCTGCTGCTCGCGCTGCCCGGCTCGACGGCGCTGGTCGTCGGCACGGTGCTGGGCTTCGGGCTCGGCTGGTCGTGGCCCGGACTGCTCCAGTTCGCCGTGGTGCGGCTCAACCCGACCGCGCCGGCCGCGGCGACCGCGATCGTGCAGGTCGGGGTGTACGCGGGCGGGTGCCTCGGGCCGGTCGGGTTCGGCCTGCTCGCGACGGGGGCGTCGTTCGCGACGGCCTGGGTGGTCGCGGCGGTCGCGATGCTCGTGGCCGGGCTCGGGGTGCTGGCCGGCCGGCGCATGCTGCTGCGCCACCGGGCCGCCGCGGCGGGGCGGGCGCAGGCGCGCGCCGAGGTCCCCGCCACCACCTGACGCGCCCGGTTCGTCCGGACGGCGTCGTTCGGGAACCCGCACGCCGGGGGCATCCGTTGTCGAGACGACGAAGGAGGCTCCCCATGGGATTCCGTCTGCTGCCCCGCGTTCATCCGCGACACCACATGCGTCGCACGTTCCGCTTCGGGCCGCTGCGCCTGCACGCCGGCCCGGACGGCGTGAGCTGGGGCCTGGGCGCCGGGCGCTGGTCGTGGAACGCGAAGAGCCGGCGCCACACCGTCGACACCCCCGGGCCGGGCTACTGGCAGAGCAAGGGGCGCCGCTGACCGCGTCGGCGGCGCAGTGCGCCGGCGCAGCCGGGGGAAGGCCACCGGGCGAGCGCACCACGACGTTGCGCACCTCGCCCGCGGGCGGTGAGGACACCGCGGGTGAGGGCGGTGATCAGCCTCCGGACCAGGCATGATGGCGTCGCCAGGACACCGACACCCGGAGCCGCCGCAGTGGATCCCGGACCCGATCACGCCCCGTCGCGCGACGGCGGGGCCGGCACGCTGGTGCACCCGGCGCTGTTCTACGCCGACGACGGGGCCTACGTCGCCGGGACCGTGCCGTTCCTGCGCGAGGGGCTCGAGCGCGACGAGCCGGTGATGATGGCCGCGCCGCCGAGCCGCCTCGCCCTCGTGCGCGACGCCCTCGGCCCGCTCGCGTCGCGGGTCGTCCTGCACGACATGACGCTCGCCGGTCGCAACCCCGGCCGCATCATCGCCGGGGTCCTGCGGGCGTTCGTCGACGAGCACGCCGCCCGGGGGCGGGTGCGCATCATCGGCGAGCCGATCTGGGACGGGCGTACCCCGCAGGAGTATGCCGCCGCGGTCCAGCACGAGGCCCTCATCAACGTCGCGCTCGCGGACCGCCCCGCGACCGTGCTCTGCCCGTACGACACCACCGCGCTCGCCCCGGCCGTCATCGCCGACGCGGAGCGCACCCACCCCGTGCTCGTCGAGCACGGGCACACCGCGGCGAGCGGGCGCTACGTCGACCCCACCGGGTTCGCCCAGGGCGTCGCCGGGCCGCTGGTCGAGCCGACCGAGCTCGGCGAGACGCTGGTGTTCAGCGCGCCGACCGGGCCGCGGGCGGTGCGGACGGCGGCCGCCGAGCACGCCCTGCGGGCCGGCCTCGACGAGGACCGGGCGGCGGACCTCGCGCTGGCCGCCCACGAGGTGGCGGTGAACACCGTCGTGCACACCGGGCGTCCCGGGCTCCTCGCGCTGTGGACGCGGCAGGCGGGCGCGCCCGGCTGGGAGGGGGCCGAGCCGGCCGCGGTGGTCTGCGAGGTGCAGGACAGCGGCTGGATCGCCGACCCGCTGGTGGGACGCCACCCCTGCGGCCCCGCCGAGGGCCGCGGCTACGGCCTGCGGTTGGCCCACCAGCTCTGCGACCTCGTGCAGGTCCACAGCGACCCCCGCGACGGCACGACGGTGCGCCTGACCGTGCACCTGCCGACGCCGCGCTGACCCTCGACGCCCCTGACCCTCGACGCCCCTGACCCTCGCCGGTGCCGGCCCTCGACGGGGCGGGCGGCGAGGAGCAGGGTCGGTGTCCGTGACCGACTCCGCCGACGCCCGCGCGCTGGTCCCCGGCGCGCTGGACCGGCTCAGCGCCCGGGTCCGCGCCGTGGACCCCGGCACCTGGGCCGCCCCGACACCCTGCACCGACTGGAGCGCGGCCGACCTCGTCGCGCACCTCTGCCTCGAGCACCTCTGGGCGCCGCACGTCCTGGCGGGCACGACGATGGACGTGGTCGGCGACCGCTACGAGGGCGACCTGCTCCAGGGCGACCCGCGCGGTGCGTGGGAGCGCGCCGTCGCCCGGTCACGGCCGGCGTGGACGGCGACCGACACCCACGCCCCCCGGGTGCACACGTCGTTCGGGTGGCTCCCGGTCGAGGAGTACGCCGAGCAGATGCTGCTCGACCTCACCGTCCACGAGTGGGACCTCGCGCGCGGCGCCGGGCAGGGCGAGGAGCTCGACCCGGTCGGCGTCGGCCGCGCCCTGGCCTACGTCCGGAGCGACCCGATCATGCTCACCGGGCCCGGGCTGTGGGCCGCGCCGGTGACCCCGCGCAGCGCGGAGCCCCGCGACGTGCTGCTCGCGCTGCTCGGGCGGCCGGTGTAGGGCAGGTTCACGGTCATGACCCCGGCCCCCGTGACCCCGCCCCCCGTGACCGTCGACGTGGACGACGCCGGCCTCGCCGTGGTGACCATCGACCACCCGCCGCTCAACCTCTACGACGAGGCGCTGCACGAGGCGCTGCGCGCGGCCGTCGCCGAGCTGGAGGGCGCCCGGCCGCGCGCGGCGCTGGTGCGCGCGGAGGGCAAGGTCGTCAGCGGCGGCGTCGACGTCAAGCAGGTCTTCCACCCCATGGCGCAGGCCGGGGACGCCGCGGGCGGCACCGCGTACTTCGCCGAGCTCGTCGACCTCGGGCGGCGGGTCCACCACCTGCCGTTCCCGACGGTCTTCGCCGCGCACGGGCTGACGCTGACCTGGGCGTTCGAGGTGGCGCTGGCGTGCGACCTCATCGTCGCCACGCCGCGGGCGTCGTTCGGCCTGATCGAGGCCACGGTCGGGCTGACCCCGGCGATGGGCGGCACCCAGCGCCTCGCCGAGCGCGCCGGCGCGGGGCGGGCGCGGCTGCTCGTCATGACCGCGGGGCGCTTCGGCGCCGAGGAGCTCGAGGGCTGGGGCGTCGTCGACCGGCTGATGCCCGAGGACGGGTTCGACGACGCCGCGCGGGCGTTCGCCACGGCGCTCGCCACCGGCCCGACCCGGGCGCACGCGGCGACGAAGGAGATCCTGCGCCACCTCGCCGAGGGCGGGCTCGAGGCCGCGCACGAGGTGACCCCGCAGGCCGCCGGGGCCCTGTTCGCCACCGCCGACCTGCGCGGCGCGATGGCCTCGTTCGTCGAGCAGGGCCACGGGAAGGCCACGTTCACCGGCGAGTGAGTGCTCAGCGGTCCTGCTCCACCCGCATGCGCCAGGCGTCGGTGACCAGCTCGCCCAGGCGCGCGACGTCGACGGCCGCGAGGCGCAGCAGCACGAGGGGCAGGCCCTCGTAGGAGGGCGTCGAGAAGAACAGGTCGGGCTCGCCGCGCAGCAGGGCCTGCCGCTCGGCCTCGTCGCCGACGAAGAGCACGGCGACGTCGGTGCGCAGGACCCGGCGCCCGCCGCTGCGGTCGGGGTAGGACCAGACGAAGCCCCGGCCGCCCACGCGGAAGTCGAAGCCGTCGCAGTCGCGCTCCTCGACGCCGTCCAGACCGAGCGCGAGCCGGCGGACGTCGTGCACGTCGGCCATGGCGGCGAAGCTAGCAGCCGCCCCCGTCGGCCCGAGGGTGCGCGCGGGGCCGGTCGGGTACGCCCCGGCCCATGACCACGGACAACGGCAGCGCGCCGGGACGGGACCCCCGCGAGCTCGACGAGGACCACCTGCTCACCGAGCTGGCGCACCTCCACGACACGCGGCACGTCACCTTCCGCCACGGCAGCGACGACGCCCTCGCGGCCCACGACCGCCGCACCCGCGAGCTCGAGGGCGAGTACCTGCGGCGCCACCCGCAGCGCGAGGTCGACCCCGCCCGCACCCGGGAGGGCGCGCGCCACGACACCTGACGGGCCCACGGAGGGCAGACTGAGTCCGGTGCCCACCCCTCTCGTCGCCGCGATCGCCCCCGTCCTGCGGGGCCGGGTGGTCTTCACCGTCCCGACCCGGGAGCCGCGGTTCGTGCTGACCGTCGACGACGGCCCCCACCCGGCCACGACGCCCGCGCTGCTCGACGTCCTGGCCCGGCACGGGGCGCACGCGACGTTCTTCCTGCTCGGCGAGCGGGCCACCGCGTACCCCGACCTCATGGCCCGGATCGCGGCCGGGGGACACGAGATCGGCAACCACACCTGGCGCGACGAGCCGACCTGGCGCCGGGCGCCTGCGGCGTTCCGGGAGGACCTGCGCGCGACCCAGCGGGTGCTCGCGGCCCACGGCCCGGTGCGCTGGTTCCGGCCCGGCTCCGGGTGGCCGACGCGGCGCCACGTCGCGATCGCCGAGGAGGAGGGCCTGCGCTGCGTGCTGGGCACCGCGGTCGCGATCAGCGGCGCCGGGGCCGGGACGGCCACCACCCCGCGGTGGCTCGACCTGGTCGCGCGCCGCGGCCGGGTCGTCGTCCTGCACGAGGGCCCGCAGCGGGTCGGGGTCGCCGGCACCGTCGACGGGCTGCTCGGGCGCACCGCCCGCCGGGGCCTCTCCGCGGTGGCCCTCTCGCAGCTCGCCTGAGCCCGGCCGCCGCCCTCAGGGCCCCTGGCGCCGGCGCTGACCGCGCCGGACGGCCTCGAGGAACGTGCGGACCAGGAGGCCGAGCACCAGCAGGTTGCCGACCATCTGGAGCGTGACCAGCACCCGGCCGGTCTGGCTGACCGCCGCGATGTCGCCGAAGCCGACGGTGGCGAACACCGTCACCGTGAAGTACAGCGCGTCGACGCGGGTCAGCGGCACGGTGAAGGTGCCGGGGTGGGCCGCGGAGAGCAGCACGTAGGTCGCCGCGAACAGCAGCAGGTACAGCGGGATCGCCGTCGCGAACGCCTCGAGCGCGCGCAGGGCGGGGCGGCGCGCCTCGACGATCGCGCGCAGCTGCCAGGCGATCACGGCCGCGAGCGCCGGGAGCCCCACGACGAACAGCAGCCACGCGCCGTCGCCGTCGGCGGTCCGCAGCGGCAGCGCGAGGTAGACGAGCACGAGCAGCACCACCGTCAGCACCGACCGGGTGACGGCGAGCGCGACCTCGCGCCCCGACGGCGACGTCGTGGCGGCGGTCGCCGGTCCTGTCGTCACGGCGCGCCGCGTCAGCGGTCGTCGTCGACCAGGTGGACCGCCGCCTCCTCGGCGCTCGCCCCGGCCCCGTCGACGCCGACGTCGTCGGCGAAGAAGTCCTCGCCGTCCTCGCGCAGGACCAACCGCCCGGAGCGGCCCTCGCCGACCTCGTCGTCCCACGGCTCGCCGTCGGTGTCGCTCGCATCGCCGATGTCGTCACCCGCGTCGCGGTCGGTGCGCTCGGGGTCCTCGCGGCGCAGGCGCGCGGCCAGCGGCTGGCCCTCGCGCTCCTCCTCGGGCGTGGTGCCCCAGGCGTCGGTGCCCCAGGGCTGCTCGTTCGGCGAGACGCCCTCGTCGAGGGGGTCGGCGAGGTCCGGGTCGTCGAGGGACTCGGCCTCGTCGAGCTGCTCGAAGGCGAGCTCGTCGCCCTGGTCGCGGTCGTCGCCGGTCGTCCTGTCGGGATCGGTCACGGCCTCAGTGTGCCGGTCCGGCCCGGCCTCACGTCACCGGTGTGGCGCGGGGCGGCGCCGGTGTCGCCGGGACGTCGCCCGCCTCGTCACCGGCTTCGTCACCGGTTCTGTCACCGGCCGTGTCGGGCTGGTCCCCGTCGGTGGGTGGACGGTCGTCGGTGCCGGTCTCCTCCGCGTGCCTGCCCCGCTTGCCCCCCTTGTCCGGCGGGCTGTTCGCACCGATGAGCGCCTCGACCCAGCGCGCGCTCGGGTCGCAGTCGACGAGCACCGCCTTGATCAGCAGCGTGGCCGGGATCGCCAGCAGGGCCCCGAGCGGGCCGAGGACCCAGGCCCAGAACAGCAGCGCCACGAACGTGATGGTCGTGGAGAGCCCGACGGCGTCGCCGGTGAAGTAGGGCTGGATGAGCGACTGCACCACCGCGTTGAGGACGATGTAGACGACCACCACGGTGAGCCCAAGCTGCCAGCCGCCGACGAGCAGCGCGACGAACGCCGGCGGGACGAGGCCGATGATGAAGCCGATGTTCGGGATGAAGTTCGTGATGAACGACAGCAGCCCCCACAGCACCACCAGCGGGATGCCCATGATCGCGAGCGCGATCGAGTCGAGGACCGCGACGATGAGCCCGAAGACCGCGGTGACGACGAGGTAGCGCCGCGTGCCGCCGGCGAAGCCCTGCAGGGCCGAGACCATGTGCGGCCGGTCCGCGCCGATCGCCTCCAGGCGCCGGCTGGCGCCCCCCGCCTCCGCGATGAGGAACAGCAGCAGCGCGAGGATGAACACGATGCTGGTCAGGGCTCCGCTCAGGCCGGACAGCACGCCGCCGATCGCGCCCAGGATCTGGCTGGTGTCGGCCGACGCCGCGGTCGCCCGGGCCTGCGCCGGGTCGAAACCGAGCCGGGTGAGCGTCGCCGAGAGCGACCCCGTGATCTGGGTGATGCGGTCGGAGTACTGCGGCACCAGCGCGACGAGCTGCCCGACCGACGCCAGCAGCACCCACACCAGCCCGATGATGACCCCGAAGATGACCAGGAAGAGGGCGAGCACGCTCGACCAGCCGGGCAGACCCCGCCGGCGCATCCACCCCTGGATCGGGCTGACCGCGATGACCACGACCAGCGCCAGCAGGATGGGAGCGATCAGCCAGGCCCCGATCTGGAGGCCGGCGACGGTGATCACGATGGCGGCCGCTCCGACCAGCAGCATCAGCGCGCGGGGCATCCCGGCGCGCGCCGTGGCGTCGGGCGCCTCGATGGAGGTCGACATGCCGACGACGGTAGGGACGCCGGCCGCGACGTGGCTCACCCGCGCGGGGTGAGCACCGCGCCCCGTGCGGTGCGTAGCGTCCCGGGTCGCGCCTTCCCACCGGGTGGCCGCCCGTCCCGCCCACCCCGGAGGAGACCGTGTGACCACCTCTCCGGAGCTCCCGTCCGCGACGGCGCCCCGTCTGCCCGCGGTGCTGCGGCACGACCGGTTGCGCGCCTCGGTGTACGGCACGCTGCTGGCGATGTCGGTGCTCGCCTACCTGGGGGACTACGACCCGGTGCCGGGGGTGGCGGCCGTGACGGTCGCCGGCACGGGCGTCGCGATCTTCCTGTGCGAGACGTACGCGGGACTTCTCGCCCGCACGCTCACCGGGCCGCCGCGCTCGGGCCGGCGCACCCTGCGCCACGTGGCCGAGGAGAGCGTCGGCACCGCGGTGCCCGGCGTCGTCGCGGGCCTGCTGCTGGGAGTGCTGACGCTGACCGGCCTCGAGGTCGGCGTGCGGATCGACGTCACGCTGTGGGTGGGGGTGGCCGCGCTCACGGTGCTGAGCGTGCTCGGCGGGCGCGCGGCCCGGCGCCGCCCCGTGGTCCAGCTCGCCTGGGCTGCCGCCTCGCTGGTCGTCGGGTCCGGGATCGTGCTGCTCAAGGCCGCGCTGCACTGATCGGGCGCCCGATGACCTCCGCCGACCGACCCGACGACGACTCCGCGCCGCCCGCCTGGCGCGACCGGCTGCGGGACACACGCACGCGCTACGAGGCGTCGTCGGCCGGGCTGCTGACGCGGCGGATCGTCGACGTGCAGCTCACCAAGCAGGCGCTGATCCTGGCTGCCCTGGCCTTCACGCTCGTGGTCCCGGCGCTGGTCACCCTCGCCGCGGTCGTGCCGCTCGGGCGCAGCGACGGCGCCGTGGCCGGGTTCGTCCGCCGGCTCGGCCTCACCCCGGAGGCCGCCCACGACCTGCAGCAGCTCTTCCCCACCACCACCACGGTCTCCGGGGCCACCACCGGCATCGGGCTGGTCCTCACCGTGATCCTCACCGTGCGCTGGCCGCTCGCGCTCCAGCGCGGGTACGAGCTCGTCTGGGACCTGCCGCACGGGAGCGTCCGTGAGCTCTGGCGCCCCCTCGTGTGGCTGCTGACCTTCCTGGCGCTGGCCGCGGCCGCGGCGTTCGTCGGGCCCGTCCTCGACGGCGCTGCGTGGCTCGTCGCGGTCCTCGCCCTCGGGACGCCCCTCACGGTGATCTGGGCGTGGTGGACCCAGTACCTCCTGCTCGCCGGGCGCGTGCCGTGGTCGCGCCTGCTGCCGGGCGCGGTCCTCATCGGACTCGGGCTCGTGGGGCTCCGGCTCGCCGCTGGCCTCGTGCTGTCGCCGGCGATCACGGTGCACTACCGCCAGTACGGGCCGCTCGGGATCGTCTTCGTCATCCTGTCGTGGTTCGTGGCGTTCGGGGTGGTGATGCTGGGCGGCGCGCTCGTGGGCCACTTCGTCGCGGTGCGCCGTCCGGCCCGTTCCTCCGCGGGGTCACCCCCAGCGGATGAGGTCGCCGACGGGGGCCTCGGCGAAGGTCGGGACGAGCCCTCCGCGCCGGGTGCGCCGATCATCTCGGTGCCGGAGGGCGGTCCGTGGCACCGAGGAGGATGACCGATGGCGACCCTGACGGCATGGAAGTTCCCGACCCCGGAGGGCGCCGACCAGGCCCTCGCGACGCTCGAAGACCTGCAGAAGCAGGAGCTGATCCAGGTCCTGGACGCGGCCGTGGTCACGTGGCCCGCCGACCGGAAGCGGCCGAAGACCCGGCAGCTGCACAACCTCGCGGGCGGCGGCGCCCTCGGCGGCAGCTTCTGGGGCCTGCTGTTCGGGCTGATCTTCTTCGTCCCGCTGCTGGGCATGGCCATCGGCGCGGCGACCGGTGCGCTGGCGGGCTCGCTGTCCGACGTGGGGATCGACGACGAGTTCATCGACGAGGTGCGCTCGAAGGTCACCCCGGGGACCTCGGCGCTGTTCGCGCTGACCCAGAACGCGGTGACCGACAAGGTCGCCGACGCGTTCCGGGGCAGCCACGCCGAGCTGCTGCACACCAACCTCTCGGGCGACCAGGAGGCGCAGCTGCGCGAGGTGTTCTCCGACGTCGATGAGCAGGAGCCGCTCAAGGCCTGAGCACGGGCGTGGGCCGGTGGGCCGGGCGACCCGTCACGCGTCGCCCGGCTCCCGGACCTGCCGCAACGAGACCAGCTCGAGCCCGAGCTCCTGGATCCGGTCGAGGATGACGTGCACCTCGTCGGCGTCCCGCGAGACGCCCGACAGGACGGTCTCGGCGGGCACCTCGTTGACGGCCATGTCCGCGAAGGCGGCCCGCGCGCGGTCCGACAGCCGTCCGCTGACCCGGATCTCGAAGCGTCCCGACACGGCCGTCTCCTCGCTCTTCCGGCGGCGCCCCGGTCGACCACCGCCGACACCGATGCTCGTCGCACGGACGTCTGGCCGCCTCATCCCGGGCAGGTGAACGGGAGTCAAACGAGCAGGCCGCGCTCCCGCGCCCGGTCCACCGCGGCCCGCCGGGTCGACACCCCGAGCTTCGCGTAGATCGAGCGGATCTGGGTCTTGACGGTGTTCACGGAGACGACGAGCTCCTCGGCCATCGTCGGCGCGTCGAGCAGCGAGGGCAGCAGCGCGAGGACGACGAGCTCCCGCTCCGACAGCGGCAGGGCGGGCTCGTCGGTGACCGCGGCGCAGGCGGCGGCGAGCCGGCGGGCGTGGCCACGGGCGGCGGGCGTGGCCTGCGTGGTCTGCGCGGTGGGTTGCTCCAGGAGCAGGGCCCGGACGAGTGGCCTGGCGAGGGCGAAGGGGCGCACGAGGTCGCGGGTTCGAGCGAGAGCGAGGGCGGCGTCCAGCGTGCCCCGGGCGGCGGCGGTGTCGCCGGCCCGCAGGGCGGCCTCGGCCTCGACGAGACGGGCCTCGACGAGCACGGTCGCCGGCGACCGGCGCAGCGGGGCGACCGCGGCCCTCGCGGCCTCCCAGCGACCCGTCGCCGCCTCGGTCCACGCCCGCACCAGGACGTCGGTGTCCGTCCCCGGGCCGACCCGCTCCACGAGCCACGCGGCGACCTCGCCCGCGGCGCGCAGGTTGCCCAGCCGCAGCGCCGCGCGGTGCTCGAGCAGCGCCAGGGCCTCGGCGAGCGCGGCGGGGAGCGGCGCGGCGCCCAGGTCGGCCCGGGCCGCGCGCGCCGCCGCGAGCCCCTCACCCCGGCAGCCCAGGTCGCCGACCGCGCTGCCGTGTACCGCGCGCACCGCGTACCGGTCGGCCGGGGCGAGCGGGTCGGGGCCGTCTGCGACATCGGCGTCGTCGAGGAGGCGCGCGCACCGGTCCGCGGCGCGGGCGGGCTCGCCGCGCAGCAGGTCGGACCAGGCGAGCAGCGCGACCGTGCGGGCCAGGCGGGGCCGGTGCTCCGGGGTACTCGCGGTGTCTACCGCGGCCTCCCCGGCCCCGGCCACCCCGGCGGCGTCGCCGTCGGCCAGCGCGGCCAGGGCGAGCTCGGCGAGGGCGGCCTGCTCGAGGTGGGGGAGGGCCTCGGCGTGCGCGGTCGCCAGGGCGCGGTGGAGCTCGCCGCGAGCGGTGGCGGCGGTGGCCGCGTCGCACGGGGCGGTCAGCAGCGCGGTCCCGCGGGCGAGGTGCAGGAGGCCGGCGACGCCCGGGTCGTCGGCGACCACGTCCGGGGGGACCGTGGTCCGGCCACCGGTGAGCAGCTCGCACGCCGCGCGCAGGGCCGCGAGGTCGCGACCGGGCGCGGCGGGCCAGGCCTGCCGGGCGAGCCGCAGCCGCGCCGCCGCGGCCGCCGGCTCGCGCGCCTCGAGGTGGGCGAGCGCCGCGACCAGCGCCACGCGCGGGTCGGAGCGCAGCGCGGCGTCGCCGGCCGTCCGCAACGCGCGGCGCAGGACGGAGCGCTCCCCGCGCAGCAGGAGCGGCACGGCGAGGCGGCCGAGGAGCTCGGCGGTCAGGGCCGGGTCCTCGGCCCGCTCGGCGTGGTGGAGCGCATGACCGGCGGCGCCGCGGTCGGCGTGCTCGGCGTGCTCCGCCCACCACCGCGCGGCCGTGGCGTGCTGCCGGCGGTGACGTCCGGGGCGTCGCCGGGCGAGGTCGGCGGCGAGGTGCGCGCGCAGCAGGGCGTGGATGCGGTGCTCGCCCGCGCCGGCACGCTCGACCATCCCCAGCCCTTGCACCAGCTCCTCCAGCCGGCGCGCGACGTCGGCGTGCCCGGAGAGCGTCACCGCGAGGGCGTCGGGCAGGCGGCGGCAGACGCTGAGGTCGTCGAGCAGCGCACGGTCGTCCGGGTCGAGGCCGGCGAGGATCTCCCCGCCCAGGTAGTCGGCGACCGTGCGCTCGTCGCCGGAGAACCGCGTGAGACCCGCCGCACCGCCCTCGCGGCGCAGCGCGAGCACCGCGAGCCGCAGCCCCGCGGCCCACCCGTCGGTGCGCCGGTGGAGGGTGACGACGTCCTCGCTGCCGAGGTCCACGCCGCTGGCCGCGGCGAGCACACCGGTGTCGCCCACGGAGAATCGCAGGCCGCCGGCGCGCAGCTCCCGCAGACCGTCCTCGAGGCGGAGCCGGGGCAGCCCGACGGCGGGGTCGGAGCGGGCCGCGAGGACCAGGCGCAGCCCGGCCGGGCGGTGGCGCACCAGGCGGGCCAGGGCGCGGACGCCGGCCTGCCGGTCGGCGAGCACGTGGACGTCGTCGAGCACGAGGCGCAGTGGGCCGGACAGGACCGCGAGGCCCTCGAGCAGCCCGTCGGCGAGGGTCTCGGCGTCCCCGCCGAGGTGGTGCAGCGGGCTGGACGCGGGGACGGCACCGCTCGCGAGCACGCCCGCGTGCACCGCCGACCAGAAGCGGTCGGGGTCGGCGTCGTCCCGGTCGAGGCCCACCCAGGCGGTCGGGCCGTGGCCGTGGCGGGCCCACTCGGCGAGCACGACGGTCTTGCCCGACCCCGCCGGCGCGATGACCGCGACGAGCGTTCCGGGCGCGGCGGCCTCCAGGTGGCGCCACAGCGCGGGGCGCGCCACGTGCCAGGCGGGCAGTGCCGGCACCGCCGTCCTGCTCGCGGGGATGCGGACCATCTCGGGCGACCTCCGGCTCGTCGCCACGGAGGGTGTCGGTCGGGCGGGTGAGACGGCGTCGTCCTCCCGGGATGAGGCGGGCATGGCCATTCACAGCAGCCCGAGGTCCCGCGCCCGGCGAACCGCCTCCCGCCGGCCGGTCGCGGCGAGCTTGCGGTAGACGGCCCGCTGGTGGGTCTTGACGGTGTTCACCGAGACGTACAGCTCGGCGGCGATCTCGGGGTTCGACAGCGTGCTCGCGAGGTAGCGCAGCATCGTCGCCTCCCTCTCGGTGAGGGGCTCGGCGAGCGCGGGACGTGCCGCCCGGTCCGCGGGCCGGCCGGTGAGGCGCTCGAGCAGGTCGACCGCGTAGCCGGCCGCCCCGCTGCCCCGGTCGACGCGGCGACGCAGGAGGTCCGCGAGCGTGGGCTCGGCGAGGAAGGGCCGGCGCAGCCCGTGGGGCGCGGCGGCGAGGAGGGCCTCCTCCAGCAGCGCCGTCGCCCGCTCCGTGTCGCCGGCGCGCTCGGCGGCGAGGGCGCCGACCAGGCACGCCTCGGTGCGCACCCGCGGCAGGGCGCTGGTGACGGTGTCGCCCAGGACGTCGGCGACCGGTTCCCCGAGGTGCAGCAGCAGCCGGGCGGCGGCGACCCGACCGGCGTCGGTGCGCGCCGGGCCCAGCCGGTCGGCGACCGCCCGCGCGGCGTCAGGAGCGCCCGTCCGCGCCAGGAGGTCGGCCTCGGCGAGCGCGCACTGCTCGTCCAGCGGCCGGGGCGGCGTCCACGACCCTGCCCGGGCCCGGGCATCCCGCAGGCGGGAGAGCGCCTCGTCGCGGTCGCCGGCGGCGTCGTGGCGGATCGCGAGCGCCAACGACCGGGCGAGCTGCACGTGGGGCTCGGGCGCGACCTCCTCGACCGCGGCGAGGCGGGCGAGCCAGACCTCGGCGGCACCCGGCTCGTCGCGGTCGATCGTCACCCGGGCCAGCGTCAGGAACGCCGGCGCGACCTGCGGCATCCGCGTCCAGCCGACCTCGCCGGCCGCCTCGGCGACCGTGCGGGCACGCCGCTCCGCGTCGTCGAGCTCGCCGCGCTCGCACGCGAGCAGGGCGAGGTGGGCCGCGGCGTTGACGCGGGGCAGCGGCGCGGGGCCGGCCCCGTCGGCGGTCGCGCGCAGGTGGTCCTCGGCGGCGACGAGGTCCCCGGTCCAGAGCTCGGCGGTCCCGAGGTTGGCGAGTGCCACGGCCGGGACGACGGCGGCGTCCCGCACCCCCCAGCGCCCCAGGGTGGTGACGTCGAGGCGCACCGCGCGGAGCGCGCGGGCGGCGCGATCGAGATCACCTCGCGCGCGAGCGTGCGCGGCCTCGATGAGGGCGAGGTGGACCTCGAGGCGGTGCCGGCGCGCACCGAGCGCGCCCGCGCCCCGCCGGGCGGCCGCGACCAGTGCCGTGACCTGCGTCGTGTCGCCGCGGGCCATCCTGGCGCCGGCCAGTGCCGTGGCGAGCTCGGGCCGCTCGAGCAGGACCGGTTCCGGGACCGCCACGAGGGCGCGAGCGACCTCGTCGGCGGAGCCGCGCAGGACGAGCGCGACGAGGTGGGCGCCCGCCACGTCGGCGGCCAGCGCCCACAGCTCCCCGCGCAGCGCCGACCGCAGGGCCTCGAGCGGCATCTCCTGGTCGCGGAACCACTCGGCGGCGCGGCGGTGGCGGTCGCGCCGCTCGCGGCGGGAGAGCGGGCGTGCCCGCAGCACGTCCAGGACCAGGCGGTGCAGGCGGTACCAGCGACCCGGGTGGTCGAGCGCCTGGACGAACAGGTGCGCGGCGGACAGCTCGGCGAGCATCGTCTCGCTGTCGGTGCGCCCGGTCAGCGCGTCTGCGAGGTCCGCGCGGACGAGGTCGACGACGCTGATCTGTTCGAGGAACGCCACGAGCTCGGCCGGCTGGCGTCCGAGGACCTCGTCGAGCAGGTACGCCGACACGCTGTGCGCGTCGCCGGAGAACGCGGCGACCGCGTCGTCGACGTTCGGCCGTGCGGCCAGGTCGAGCGCGGCCAGCCGCATCCCCGCCGCCCAGCCTCCGGTCCGCGCGACCATCTCCCGGACGTGCCCGTCGCCGGCGGGCACGCCGAGCTGCGCGAAGAGGGCGGCGGCCTCGTCGTCGCGGAAGGCGAGCTCGTCGGGCCGGACCTCGGCGAGCAGGCCCGCCAGCCGCAGGCGGGTGATCGGCCAGGGCGGGTCGCGGCGGCTGGTGGCGACGAGCGCGAGCGACGGCACGGGCCGCTCGACCAGGCTGCGCAGCCCCTGGTGCACGACCGGCGAGGACACCTCGTGGAGATCGTCGAGGACGACGACGACCGGGTGCTCCGCCTGCCGCAGGGCGTGGGCGAACGCGCCGGGCAGCTCGTCGGGGTCGGCGAGCCGGCCGCCGGCGCGGCCGTGCAGCCGGGCGAGCGCCGCGGCGGCGGCCGGGCCGGCCCGCGGCCCCACCGCCCGGGCGAGCGCGGCCCAGAACACCGTGGGCTCGTCGTGCCCGGCCCCGAGCGTCACCCACGCCCCGGACCGCCCACCGGCCCCGCCGGCGAGCCAGGAGCCGACGAGCAGCGTCTTGCCCCAGCCCGCGGGCCCGACGACGAGGGTGGCGGCGGCCTCCGTGACGGCCTGGTCGAGGAGGGTGTGCAGGCGTGGGCGCTCGACGATGTGCGTCGCCACGGGTGCGGCGTGCTCGGCCCCGGTGCGGCCCGGCGTGCCGATGACGGAGGCGGCAGCAGGCGCCGCACCCGGCGCCGCGGTCGGCGGCGCCGTCCAGGGGCCCGCCACGACGGGTCCTGACGAGGCGCGGCGGGTGGCCACGGCGCTACGCCCCGACCACCGGGACGGGTTCGCGAGGCGAGGTCATGGCTTCACGGTCACCGAGGTAGGTGTGTCCCGCCAGTCGGAATGCCCCGGCGGCGACCATCCCGAGCCCGGCGACGAGCGTGAGCGCCGTGGCGAGCCCGAGCGCCTCCGCGAGGACGCCGGTCAGGACCGGACCCACGGTCAGCCCGAGCAGGTTCTGGGCGACGACCAGCACGGAGACCGCGGTCGCCCGGGCTGCGGGGTCGGTGACGTCCACGATCGCGGCGGCCGCGGGACCGATCGCGGCGGTCACCGCCGCCGACCCCAGCAGGACGAGGGTCACCTGGACGGGGCCGGCGGGCACCACCGCGAACGCGGGCACGAGCAGCGCGGCGGAAGCGAGCCCGGCGAGCACGGGCGTCCGCAGGCGCGCCGCGGGGTCCCGGCGGGCGGCGCGGTCGGTGAGCAGCCCGGCCCCCGCGGTGCCGGCGACCCCGGCCAGCACGACGACGGCGGCGAGCCCGCCCGCGGCCGCCGGGGCGAGGCCGAGCTCGCGCTCGAGGTGCGTGGGGAGCCACGTGTACAGCGCCGAGGCGACGACGAGCAGCAGCACCATGCCGGTGACGGCGGCAGGGACGGTGCGGGTGCGCAGGACCCCGGCGACCGCCCCGCGCACCCGCGCGGGGCGCACGGTCGGGTAGTCGCCCACCCGCAGCACGGCGAGCGCGAGCAGCAGCCCCGGCACGGCGAACAGGGCGACCGCCCACCGCCAGCCCCACTGCGCGGCGACCACGCTGCCCAGCGCCATCCCTACGACGGTGCCGAGCGGTCCGGCCGCCTGGAACACGCCGAGCACCGCCGCACGGCGCGTCGCCGGGAACACGGTGGCGAGCAGGGCGCCGCCGGCGGGCCCGTAGCCCGCCTCGCCGGCCCCCACCCCGATCCGAGCGGCGAGGAGCGTGCCCGGTCCGGGGGCGAGCGCCGACGCCGCCGACGCCACGCTCCACACCGTGCCCATGAGCGCGATCGCCCGGACCCGGCTCCACCGGTCCACGAGCGCGGCGACCGGCAGGGCGCCCAGGCCCACCGTCAGCGTCACCGCCGAGACGAGCGCCCCGAGCGTGGCGTCGTCGAGTCCCCACTCCGCCCGCAGGTAGGGGAAGGCCGCGACGAGGACCTGGCGGTCGGCGAAGTCGACGAGCATGAGGGCGGCGAGCAGCGCGAGGACGGTGCGGGGCGACGGTCCCGGGTGCTCCGTCACCCCAGCAGGCCCTGCTCGTGGGCGACGAGCACCGCGTCCCGCCGGGTCGTGACCCCGAGCTTGCCGTAGAGCGCCCGGACGTGGGTCTTGATCGTGTTGATGGAGACGTCGAGGTCGCCTGCGATCTCGTCGAAGCTCTCCAGCGAGGGCAGGCGGGCCAGCACGTCGTGCTCGCGGCCGCTCAGCGCGACCCCGGCGGGCGACGTCGCACCCGCCGCCAGCGCCCGGGCGACGAACGCGGCCCGGGGCGCGCCGGTCGCGAGCTCGTCCACCAGCAGGGCGCGCACCCCGCCGTCGGCGTGGACGAAGGGCCGCAGAGCGTCGCGCCGGGCGGCGAGGTCGACGGCGTGCCGGGCGGCGGCGCGGGCGCCCGGGCGGTCGGCCCGCGCGAGCCGGATCCGTGCCTCGAGCAGCCATGCCTCGACGTCGAGGGCGGGCGGCGACGGGCTCACCGTCGGCACGAGCAGGACGGCGATCGCCGTGCGGGCGTCGGCGAGGTCGCCCGTCGCGGCCGCGCTCCACCCGCGGATCAACGCCAGCGCGGGGCTCGCCGGCTCGCGGCCGGCGAGCCAGGCGGTGACCGCGCCCGCCGCGGTGGCGTGGCCCAGCTCCACGGCGGCCCGGTGCTCGAGCAGCGCCGCGGTCGCGGCGAGCGCGCCCGGGACCGCCGTGGCGCCGAGGGCCGCCCGCGCGGCCTGCAGCGCGAGCAGCCCGGCGGTCCGCCCGCCCAGGTCGGCCGCGGCACCGGCCCGGGCGCACAGCAGCGCGAAGCGCACCACCGGGTCGGCGACCTCCTCGCCGGCGTCGGTCAGGGCGCGGGTCGCCCCGGGGTCGGCGCGCAGCAGGGCCGCGTGGGCGGCGACCGCCCGCGCGACCGCCGACCACGGCGGGCTGCCGGGCCCCTGCGCGCCGGCCTCGGCGAGCGCCCGGTCCGCCGCCGCCCGGGCGCGCGGCACGTCGCCGGCGGTCCACAGGGCGGCGGCCAGCAGGCACCGGCCGCGGTGCGCGAGCACCTCGAGGCCGAGCCGGTGGGCCAGAGCCAGGCCGGCGCCGAGCTCGGTGCGGGCGAGGGTCGGGTCGTCGGCGCGGAGGGCCGCGGCGCCGCGCCCGATCCGGCCGTGCGCGGCGAGCGCGGGCTCGGCGGGCACCGGCTCACGGTCCGCGACGGGCAGCGCGCGGCCGAGGACCCGCTCGGTCGCGGCCCGGAACGCTGCGGCGTCCGGACCCGGACGCCGGTCGCGGCGTGCCCGGCGCAGCGCCGCGCGGGCGCGCTCGTGCTCCCCGCGGGCGAGGTGGACGTGGGCCGCGGCGACGGCGAGACGGGTGTCGCCGCCCTCCTCGGAGGAGGCCGCCGCCAGCGCCTCGCGCTCACCCCGGCCCGCGAGCCACGGACCCCAGCGTCCGACGAGGTCGGCGAGCAGCGCCGGGTCGCCCGCCCGGCCCGCGTGGCGCAGCGCCTCGACCGGCGAGCCCTGCTCGGCCCACCAGGCGGCGGCGTCCCTCTCGAGCACCGCGACCGACGTCGGACCCCGCCGGCCGAGATCGGCGACGAGGTGGGAGCGCAGGAGCTCCGGGAGGCGGTAGGGGTCCCCGCGGGCGCCGCTGCCGGCGACCAGGCCCGTGGTGTGGGCGAGGTCGTCGAGCACCTCGGCCGCGTCGTCGCGACCGGCGAGCCGGGCCGCGAGCCCGGCCGGCACCCGACGAGCCACGCTGATCCGGCGCAGGACCTCGCGCTGGGGCTCCGCGAGGCCGGCGAGGACCTCGTCGACGAGGTAGTCCGCGACCGGCCGTTCGTCGCCGGAGAACCCCGCGAGGAACCGGTCGGGGTCGGGGTGGTCGCGCAGCGACAGCGCGGCCAGCCGCAGACCGGCGACCCAGCCGCCGGTGCGCTCGTGCAGCACCGCGACCTGGGCGGGCGTCAGGTCCGGGCCGCAGGTGGCGAAGAGCGCCGCCGACTCCGCCGGCGAGAACGCCAGCTGGTCGGCGCGCAGCTCGACGACCCGCTCGTCCATCCGCAGGCGCGGCAACGGGAGCGGGGGGTCGCGGCGGCCCGCGAGGACGAGGCGGAGCCGGTCGCCCGTGTCGCGCAGGAGCATGGACAGACCCTGCTGCGAGAGCGGGTCCGCGAGGTGGTGGACGTCGTCCAGCACCAGGCGCACCGTCGACGGCAGGGCGACGATCGCCGCGGTGAGCTCGGTGAGGAACTCGGGGGCCACCGTCGACCGCGACACCACGAGGCGGTGGAGCCGGCTGGACGACGGGACCACCGACAGCGCCGCCAGCTCCCCGAGGACCGCGCGCCACAGGCGGCGCGGGTCGCGGTCCTCGGGCTCGAGGCACACCCAGGCCGTGGCGCCGCCGTGGTCGTCGCCCACCCACGCGGCCAGCAGCGACGTCTTGCCCGACCCCGGGGGCGCGGACAGCACCGTCAGGTCCCGCTCGGCCCCCTGGTCGAGGACGTCCTCGAGCGCCCGGCGCCGGACGTGACCGGCCGGGAGCGGCGGGGGACCGTGACGGGGGTGGGCCATCTGCTTGACCTCGCCTGCCTGAGGGAACCCTGGTCAGAGCAACGATAGGATTTGTTGCCACTGTCCGGAAGCAGGCAGGCACCGGTGGGTGTTCGATCCTCCGGCGGCATCCACGCCGACGTTCGGACCAGACCGCGACGGGACGAGAACGCGTGATCACGGGCAGTTCGGTCGAGTCCCGTCGATCGGCCGCACGCCCGACTACTGCCGCGCGATGGCGATCCGCAGACGCTCCTCCGGGTCGATGTGGTGGTCGTGGGTGTCCTCGCCGACGTCGAGCAGGACCCAGCGGATGCGGCCGGTGAACCGGCTGGTCGCCGCCGTGTAGTCCGGGCTGACCGGCGTGCCCTCCTCGCGTCCGATGTCGGTGGTCTCGTCGGCGGAGAAGATGGCCGGCTGCGTCATCTCGACACGTCCGGCGCCCACGGCGTCGCCGTCGACGAGCAGCGACACGTCCCCGCCCTTCGCGAGGCCGCCGCCGTCGTAGGCGAACGCGGCGCGCACCTGGTGGACGCCGGCGGGCACGGGCGACTCGCTGCGGATGGTGAAGAGCCGGATGCCGAGCACGTTGTAGCAGAACGTCGGCCGGCCTTCCTGCAGGTACACGGCCCACCCGCCGAACCTCCCGCCCTGCGCGATGAGCACGCCGTGCGCCCCGCCGTCCGGGACGTCGACCTCCGCGGTGACGGAGAACGAGCGGTTCTTGATGCTGAGCACGCTGTTCTCCGACAGCCGCCCCATGCCCGGGTAGAAGAGCTGCGAGGTGCCCCGGATCAACGTGGGTCGCCCGGCCATCGAGGGTTCCACGCGCTCGCTGGTGCGGTCGTCCATCGGCAGGACCCCGTACTTGGTGGCTTCGATGAGCCAGAGCCGCTGGAGGCGGGCGAGGACCTCGGGCTTGTCGGCGGCGAGGTCGCGGGCCTGACTGTCGTCGCTGCTCCCGTCGTAGAGCTCCCAGACGTCCTCGTCGAACGGCGGCGGTTGGTGGTTCATCATCAGCCACGGCGTGCGGTGCTTGGTCACCGCGCTCCATCGCCGGTGGTAGATGCCGCGATTGCCGAACATCTCGAAGTACTGCAGGTCGTGGCGCTCCGGTGCGTCCGGCGCCGAGAAGGTGTAGAGCATGCTCGTGCCCTCGATCGGGGACTGCAGCACGCCGTTGACCATGGTCGGCTCCGGGATGCCGGCCGCCTCGAGGATCGTCGGGGCCAGGTCGATGACGTGGGTGAACTGGGACCGCAGGCCGCCGGGGCCGCTGGTCCCGCGCGGCCAGTGCACGACCGTGCCGTTGCGGGTGCCGCCCCAGTGGGAGGCGACCTGCTTGGTCCACTGGAAGGGCGTGTTCATCGCCCAGGCCCAGCCCACGGAGTAGTGGTTGTAGGACTCGGGCGAGCCGAACTCGTCCATCTTGCTGCGCAGGAACTCCGTCGTCTCGAGCGCGGCCATGCCGTTGAAGTTGGCCATCTCGTTGAAGGCGCCGTTGACGGTGCCCTCGGCGGAGGCCCCGTTGTCCCCGACGATGTAGTAGACCAGCGTGTCGTCGAGGATCCCCAGGTCCTCCAGGGTGTCGACGAGACGGCCCACCTGGTGGTCGGTGTGCTCCAGGAAGCCCGCGTAGACCTCCATCTGCCGGGCCAGCACCGGCTTGAGCTCGTCGGGCATGTCCTCCCACGCGGGAATCTCGTCGTGGCGCGCGGTGAGCTCGGCCTCCGGCGGGATCAGGCCGGCCTCCTTCTGCCGGGCAAACGTGCGCTCGCGTGCCGCGTCCCACCCGTCGTCGAACTCGCCGCGGTAGCGGTCGGTCCACTCCTTCGGGACGTGGTGCGGGGCGTGGGTCGCCCCCGGGGCGAAGTAGACGAAGAAGGGTCGCTCGGGCATGAGCGCCTTCTGCTGGCGCATCCAGGCGGTGGCGCGATCGGCGAGGTCCTCGGTGAGGTGGTAGCCCTCCTCCGCGGTCGACGGGGGCTCCACGGCGGTCGTCCCGTCGTAGAGCGCGGGCTCCCACTGGTTGTTCTCGCCGCCGATGAAGCCGTAGAAGGTCTCGAAGCCACCGCCGCCGGTCGGCCAGGCGTCGAAGGGGCCCAGGGGAGAGGTCTGCCAGACCGGGACCTCGTGGCACTTCCCGAACTGGGCGGTGGAGTAGCCGTTGAGCTTGAGCGTCATCGGCAGCGGCGCCTTGGTGTTGGGTCGCACGGAGCAGTAGCCCGGCGCCGAGGTCGCCGTCTCGGTGATGCTGCCCATGCCCACGGAGTGGTGGTTGCGGCCGGTCAGCAGGGCCTGCCGGGTGGGCGCGCAGAGCGCGGTCGTGTGGAACCGGTTGTAGCGCAGGCCGCGAGCCGCCAGGCGGTCGGCGGTGGGGGTCCGGCAGGGACCGCCGAAGGTCGACGAGGCCCCGAAGCCGACGTCGTCGAGCAGGACCACGACGACGTTCGGCGCGCCGGTCGGGGGGAGCAGCGGCTCGATCGGCGCGAACGCCGTGTCGGGGTCCTTGGCGTCGTAGGTGGTGAGCCCGGGCGCGGGACGGTCGGGGATGGGCAGGATGCTCCGTGCGTGATCGGACGGGCTCATCGTCGGTGTCTCCCGGGATCCGGAGGGCCAGCGGGGAGCCGGTGGCCCCCCCGTCGGTCCTCGACCGTCGTGGCCACCGCCCCACCCCGGCTCACCCCGCCCGGATGAACGGGACGGGCCGGGCGCCCGGACCATCCTCGACGGGTGAGGGCGGAGTCCCGTCCCGTCCGCGACGCTCGGGCTGCCGCGACGGGGGGAGGACACCGATGACCGATCGGCGCTACGAGTTCCGGGTCGACGGCCCGCTGACCGGGACCGCCCGCGAGGCGTTCTGCGACATGGACGTCGAGGAGGTCCGGCCCGGCGCGGTGCTGCGCGGGACCGTCGTCGACGACGCGCACCTGCACGGCATCCTCGAACAGCTGCGCCTGCTCGGGCTCACCGTCGTCGAGGCGCACCCGCTGGATCGGTAGGGCTCGTCACGGGCGGCCGCGCCACAGCGCCCGCCACCCGCGCCGGCCGAGCACCAGTGTCGTCAGCGTGGCGACGAGGAGCGCCTGCCACCCGAGGCCGAGGAAGAGCAGGCCCACCACGAGCAGCGACGTGAGGACCCCGACGACCCAGACGGCGACGGCCACCATCCGGCGGCGCCGGGTGCCGCCGTCGCGGAGCAGGGCGACGAGGTGGGGGTCGGTGCGGGCCAGCTGCCGTTCGGTCTCGGCGAGCGACTCGCGCTCGGCGTCGTCGAGCATCACGCCTCCTGCAGGGTCTCGCCGACCTCCCGGAGGATCCGGTGGTCGTGGTCGCGGGCCAGGACGTGTCCGGCGCCGATGGCGACCGCCACCGGCCACGCCAGGATGTCGACGGCCACCAGCCCGCCGAGGACGACGACGAAGGCCAGCGTGCCGGTCGGCGGCCACCCCACCGGGCCGAGGAGGGGCACGTCGACGTGCCAGCCGGTGGAGGGCTGCGGCGCCGTCGCTTCGGCCGGCACGGAGGGCACGGAGGACACCGGGGTCACGGGAGTCGCGGGCATGACGGTCGCTCCGGGGATCGGGAGGGGGCGGGGAGGGGGTCAGGACGACGGACGCCCGGAGCCGGTACGACGGGAGCGCCCCCGCCGGACCGCCTCGAGCACCGCGTTGACGAGGAGGCCGAGCACGAGCAGGTCGGCGACCATCTGCACGGTCACCAGGATTCGCGCGGTCTCGCTGACCGGGGCGATGTCGCCGAACCCGACGGTCGCGAAGACCGTGACGGTGAAGTAGAGGGCGTCGACCCGGGACATCGGCTCGGAGAACGTCCCGGGGCGCGACCCGTCGAGCACCACGTAGGTCGCCGCGAAGATCAGCAGGAACAGCGGGATCGCGCTGGTGAAGGTCTCGACCGCCCGCAGGCCGGGGTGCACGGCCGTCGTGATCGCCCGCAGCTGCCACACGACCATCGCGACGAGCGCGACGAGCCCGAGCAGGAACAGCACGAGCGTCCCGTCGTCCTCCCGCGCCCGCAGCGGCAGCGCGAAGTACACCGTCACGAGCAGCACGACCGTGACCGTCGCCCGCGCGAGGACCAGCGCGACCCGCCGTCCCGACGGTGCCTCGGGATCCACGGCAACACCCCTCACCCCCGCACGAGCGAGGCCCGCCCGTCACCCGGGCGGGCCTCGTCGGCGGACTCGCAGCCGGTGGTGATCAGTAGGCCGAGGCCTCGTCCCACGTGACCATCAGCGCGAAGATCACGACGATGTCCAGCGCGATGAGGACCAGCGACCAGATGGGGTAGGCCGGCATGTAGGCCAGCTGCACGATCGTGTTGAGCGCGAGCAGGACGATCGCCGTCCCGCGGGCCCAGCCCGGCGCGCTGCCCACGAGGGCCAGGCCGGTGGCCAGCACCAGGACGCCGAGCAGGAGGTGCAGCCAGCCCCACGCGGTGAGGTCGAACGCCAGGATGCCGGCGCTCGTCAGCGTCACGTACGTCGGCGAGAACAGCGCGAGGAGGCCCTGGATGACGGCGAACCCGCCGATGATCGTCATCACGACGCCGCCGAAACGGACCCATCCCGTCCAGGCGCCCGAGTCGCGGGGCGGCGCCATCGTCCCGTTCGCGCGGGGCGTCATCGCCGGTCCCGAGGCCGGCGGGGTCTGCTGTTCGGTCATGATCTCCTCCAGGGCACACCTCGGATCGTGGTGGCCGACGGTGCTCCGCGGCGGGAGCGCGGACCTCACCCCAACCGGATGAGACGGGCCGGGAGTCACCCGGAGTGGATGAGGCGGGCGACCCCGGCGGCGGACCAGGGTCGCGCCATGTCCGACACGCAGGCGCCGGCCACACGGGGAGCGGGCAGCGTCCTCGCGACGAGCTGCCTCTCGACGTTCGTCGTGAACGCCAACACCTCGGCGGTGAGCATCCTGCTGCCCTCGATCAGCGCCGACCTCGCGGCGCCGATCTCCCTGCTGCAGTGGGCGGTCACCGGCTACCTGCTGGTCGGCGCGGCCACCATCGTCACCACGGGCGCGATGGGCGACGTCTTCGGGCGCCGCCTCATGTTCGTCGCCGGGCTGGGGCTCTTCGTCGCCTCCTGCGTCCTCATCGCCCTGGCCCGCTCGGGCGAGATGGTCGTGCTCGGGCGGGTGATCCAGGGCGCGTCCGGCGCCGCGATCCTCGCGACGGGGCTCTCCCTGCTCTCGGTCGCGACCTCGGGACCGGCGCGCCTGCGGGCGGTGGCGCTGTGGGGCGCGGCTTCGGCGGCCGGGGCCGCGGCGGGGCCGGTGGTCGGCGGCGTGCTCGCGGAGGCGACGGGGTGGCAGGGCCTGTTCTGGATCGACGCCGCGATCGCCGCGGTGTGCATCCCGTGGGTCCTCGCCGCGGTCCCCGAGTCGCGCGACCCGGACCGTCCCCGCTCGATCGACCTGTGGGGGACCGTCCTCGTCGCGGCGATCCTCGCGCCGCTGGTCTTCGCGGTCACCGAGGGCGGCACCTGGGGCTGGGCCTCGCCCGCGACCCTCGGTTGCTTCGCCATGTCCGTCGCGGCCACCGTCGGCTTCGTCCTCGTCGAGCGCCGGGTCACCGCGCCACTGGTCGACCTCGCGCTCCTGCGCAACATGCTGCTCGTCGGCTCGACGGTCGCGATCCTCATCGGCGCGGGGGCGATCGCCGGGATCTCGTTCCTCCTCAGCCTCTACTTCCAGGACCCGGCGGCGTTCGGCATGACCAGCCTCGAGGCGGGGCTCGCCTGCCTGCCGGTGGCCGCGCTCGTCGTCGTGGCCGCACCCGTGATCACGCCCCTGGCCAACCGCTTCGGCGGCCGTCCGGTCGTGGTGCTCGGGTTCCTGCTGCTCACCGGCGGGTTCGTGGCGCTCGCCTTCGTCGAGGCGTCGTGGACCTACCTGTGGTTCCTCCCGGGCCTGCTCGCGGTCGCCGTCGGGCTGAGCTTCTCCAACGGGCCCGCGTCGTCCGCGGCGACGGCCGCGGTGCCGCCGGCCCAGGTGGGCGCTGCGTCGGGCATCTCGAACATGGCCCGCTACGTCGGCGGGGCCGTCGTCACGGCGGTCGTCTCCGGGCTCTACACCTCGACGGACGCCGCGCAGATCACCGCCGGCGCCACCCCGCCCGACGCGCTGGCCACCGCCTTCTCCCGCGCGGTGATCGCGCTGGCGATCGTCAGCGTCCTGGGCATCCCGCTCGCCCGCCGCGCGGGCCGCCGGCCGCGACCGACCGCCGCCGAGCTGGCCGCCGCGGCCGCGTCGACGGTCCACACGATCCCGGTGCCGGACCGGGACGAGCGTCCGGTGGGAGGCGCGGTGTGACGGCCGTGCTCCGCGCGACCCTGTTCGTCCGGGTCACCGCGGCGGACCTGGACCGCATGACGGGGAAGCTCTACCTGGGCGACCGGGCCGGCCGCTCCGCGTTCTGGGTGCTGCTCACCCTCGCCGGGGTGATCGCCGGCGCCGGCGTCGTCGCCGACTCGACAGCCACCGTGATCGGCGCGATGATCGTCGCCCCGCTGATGACGCCGATCCTCGGCACCGCCCTGGCCGTGGTGCTGGCCGACCGGCGCCAGGTGGTCCGCAGTGTCGCGTACGTGGTCGGGGGTGCGGTCCTGGTGGTCGTCGTCGGCTACCTCTCGGGCCTGCTGAGCCCGGTGCCCGAGCTCGCGGCGACGAACTCGCAGGTCGCCTCCCGCGTGGCGCCCGCGCTCGTCGACCTGGTCGGGGCGCTCGCGACGGGCGCCGTCGGCGCCTTCGCGCTCGTCCGCGCCGACGTCTCCGACACCCTGCCCGGGGTGGCCATCGCCATCTCCCTCGTCCCGCCGCTGGTCGTGGTCGGGGCGACGATCGAGTCCGGGGCGCCCGACCAGGCCGCCGGGGCGCTGCTGCTGTTCGGCACGAACGTCACCGCCATCCTCGCCACCGGGACGGTGGTGCTCGCGGCCTGCCGCGTGCGGGCGGTCGCGGCCGCCGTGGGCCGGCCCGTGGGCCGGCTGCGGGCCCGCACCGTCGTCGTCCTCGGGATCCTGCTCATCGCCGTGAGCGTCCCGCTCGGGATCGGGAGCTACGAGACCGCCCGCGGCCAGCAGGTGCTCACGACCGCCCAACCGGCGGTCCAGGGGTGGGCGCGGGCGCAGGCGTGGCAGGTTGTCGACGTGACCTTCAGCCAGGGTGTGCTCCAGGTCGTGGCGGCCGGGCCGCCGCCCCCCGCCGACACGGCTGCGCTGCGCCGCGCCCTCGACGAGGCCGGCCTCGCGGACGTCCCCGCCCGCCTGTCCGAGGTCCTGGGCGGTACGCGGGAGCTGCCGGCCACGGGCCGGGGGTCGTCGTGATGTCGTCGGGGACGACCGGTTCGGCCCCCGCGGCGACGGGCGGCGGGCCTCCCGGCGGGCCCACCCCGGCCGAGCTCCTGCGCTCGCCGGCCTACCTGCGGCTGCTCGCGCTCGCGGCCCTGCTCGGGGTGCCGATCTCGGCCCTGGCGTACGGCTTCCTGCAGGGCGTCGCGCTGCTGCAGGAGGGCCTGTTCGTCGCGCTGCCGGCGGCGCTGGGCCTGGGGCCGTCGCCCGTGTGGTGGCCACTGCCCGTGCTCGCGGTCGGGGGGCTGCTCGTCGGGGCGACGATCCGCTACCTGCCCGGAGAGGGCGGGCACTCCCCGGCGGACGGCTTCACGCCCCACGCGCCACCGACCGCGCGGGAGCTGCCCGGCGTGATCCTCGCCGCCGCCGGGACCCTCGTGTTCGGTGCCGTGCTCGGGCCGGAGGCGCCGCTGATCGCCATCGGCGGCGGCCTGGCCGTCCTCGCGGTGCGCGCCGCCCGCACGTCGCCCACCCCGTCCACGGTGACGGTCGTCGCGAGCACCGGGAGCTTCGCCGCGATCAGCACGCTGCTGGGCTCGCCCCTGCTCGGCGCGTTCCTGCTGATGGAGGCCGCGGGGATCGGGGGCGCGACCCTGGGCCTCGTCCTGCTCCCGGGCCTCCTCGCGTCCGGCGTCGGCTCGCTGATCTTCCTCGGGCTGGACTCGCTGACCGGTCTCGGCCCGGTGTCCCTGGCCCTGCCCGGTCTGCCCGCCTTCGCGCGCCCCGACATCGCGCAGTTCGCCTGGGCCGTCGTCATCGGCCTCGCCGCCGCGGTCCTCGGGACGACGATCGCGCGGGCCGGCCTCCGGCTGCGCGACCTGGTCGACCGGTCGCGGCTCCTGCTGACGACCCTCGCGGGCCTCGTGGTGGGCGGACTCGCCGCGCTCTACGCCCTCACCACCGGGCACCCCACCTCCGACGTGCTCTTCTCCGGCGAGGAGGCGCTCCCGGACCTGCTCGCCGACCCCGCACGGTTCTCGATCGGCGCCCTGGTCGTGCTCGTGGCGTGCAAGGCGCTCGCGTACGCGGTCTCCCTGAGCGCCTTCCGCGGCGGCCCGATCTTCCCGGCGATGTTCATCGGCGCCGCGGGCGGTCTCGCGCTCGCGCCGCTGCCCGGGCTCTCGCTCGTGCCGGCGGTCGCGATGGGCATCGGCGCCATGTCGGTGGTGATGCTGCGGCTGCCGCTGACCTCGGTGCTGCTGGCGGTGCTGCTG
Source organism: Actinomycetospora sp. ABD4_176 (assembly GCF_056311855.1). NCBI lineage: Bacteria > Bacillati > Actinomycetota > Actinomycetes > Pseudonocardiales > Pseudonocardiaceae > Actinomycetospora > Actinomycetospora sp. ABD4_176. The sequence continues at coordinate 488,071 of NZ_CM149974.1, forward strand.
CTCGCCGACGACGCCCTGGCCGTCACCCCGCTGGTGATCGTGGCGGTGGTGGTCGCCCACGTCGCGGCGGCGCGGTTGGCGCCGGCGCACGACCCCGCCGGGCCGGAGAACCCGTCGTCCTGACGTCAGCCGTCGGCCGGGGCCGTCCCGGCCGTCGGTCCCGCAGGCGCGGGCGCGGCCGCCCGGCGCCGCACCTCCCAGCGGACCATGATCTCGCCGAGCACGCCGATGAGCAGGCCCCACGACGCGACGACGAAGAGCCAGGTGCCGGCCCTCGTCAGCGCCGGGCTGAGGAAGAACAGGCTGCCGACGACGAAGGCGAGGTTGCCGACGAGGCCGATGGCCAGGTGGACCCAGGGGATGTCGTGGGCGGTCCGGGCGATGCGGCGCAGGTACCAGTACAGGAACACGGTCACTCCTCCTCCGCGTCGGTCGGCGTCCACGAGACAACCGGGCGGGCACCGGCGGCTCACCCGGCGGGTATGACCGGCCGGGCCGCCAGCCGGCGGGCCCGCCCGCTCACCCACGACGGGCGATGCCCGACGGCGAGCGGGACGGGAGCGTCGCACCACGGCCCGCCTCCCGATGTGCGGCGGCCGACGGAAGGAGGAGATCGTGGACGATCCCGGACCTGACACCGGGCCCATCGACTACCTGGTCATCGAGTTCCCGCCGGGTGCGGCGACGGGTGAGGGCCTGCCCCTGCTGATCGACCTCGTGGAGCGCGGCCTGATCCGCATCCTCGACCTGGTCTTCCTGCGCAAGGAGGACGACCGCACGGTGACGCGGGTCGAGATCGCCGACCTCGACGGCGACGGCGTCCCCGACCTGACGCTGTTCCACGGCGCCGCGTCGGGGCTGCTCGACGAGGGCGACCTCGCCGAGGCCGGCGGCGTGCTGGAGCCGGGGGCGACCGCGGTGGTCCTCGTCTACGAGAACGTGTGGGCGGCGCCCCTGGCGTCGGCTCTGCGCCGGAGCGGCGCGCAGCTGGTCGCCGGGGGACGCATCCCCGTCGACCTCGTGATGGCTTCCCTCGACGCCGCGCCCGCGGCCGCCGGGGCCGACGGGACGGGGTGAGGAGCATGCCGGGACTGTTGCGAGGACTCGCACGGACGGCGCTGGTGGCGGGCACCGCGACGGCGGTCTCGAACCGCGTGTCGCGGCGCCAGGCCGGGCGGTGGGCGGCCCAGGAGGCCGCCGACGCGCCGCAGTACGCCCAGCCGCAATACGCCCAGCCGCAATACGCCCAGCCGCAGTACGGGGCGCCGCCGCAGTACGCCGAACCGCAGTACGGGGCACCCGCCGCGCCCGGTGGCGACACGATCTCTCAGCTCAAGGAGCTCGCGGAGCTCCGCAGCCAGGGCGTGCTGACCGACGCGGAGTTCGAGGACCAGAAGCGGCGCATCCTCGGCCACTGAGGTCGGCCACCGCCGGACGGCACCGCCGCGCCGCGGTGCTGTCCGGGGTGCGTCAGGTGCGTGCGCCCCGACGGTCGGTCACCAGCGCAGCGATCACCGCCACGTCGAGGGCGATGACGACGACGGCCCACATGGGGTAGGCCGCGATGAACGCCAGGTTGACCAGGAGGCTGGTCGCGGCGAGGACGATCCCCACCACCCGTGCCCACAGCTGGTCGGCGAGGATGCCCACACCGGCGGCGGCGACCAGCACGCCGAGCACGAGGTGGACCCAGCCCCAGCCGGTGGCGGACAGGACGGCGAGCACCCGGCCGTCGCCGTTGGTCACGTAGAAGGTCGGGCTCAGCAGCGCGACGAGGCCCTGGATCACCGCGATCGCGCCCACGATGATCATCACGACGGCGGCGAAGCGGATCCAGGGCGTCCGGTCGTCGACGTCGGTGCCGTACGACTGCGGCTCCCGCCGGTAGATCGCGTCCACCCACTGGGGCGGCGTGCGCTTCGTGTCGGCCATCTCGTCACTCCTGTTCGCCGTCGACGGGCGCCGTCCGCGGGTCCGGCTTCGTGACGGCTGTCCGGCACGGGTGGACGGCGGGCCCAGCGTGTCGCGACGTCGCAGGAGCGTGCCTCACCCGCCGAGGGGGAGCGGGGCCGTCACCGTCCGGGCGGCGTCCGGTAGCGGGCGGCGTAGCGCTCGGCCGCGGCGGCGTCCTTGTCGGCGGTGCGCTCGGCGCGGGTCGCCGGACCGGTGCCGATCGGGTAGCCGGCCTTGACCAGCCGGTGCTCGGCGGTCTCGTGCAGGTAGCTGATCGAGAAGATCAGGCCCATGATCGCGCCGCCGAGCGCGCACATCATCCGCAGCCACAGCGGTCCGGGCACGAACACGATGATCGCGATGACGAACGGGGAGATCTGCACGATCGCCCGGAGGACGTGGCGCAGCCACCAGGTCCGGCACGTGGTGTCGTGCAGCACCCACGAGGCGTGGCGCGCGGGGAGCCCGCCGCCGTAGGCGTACCAGAGCCACCGCAGCGGGTTCGGTCGCCGGACGGGCTGCACGTCAGCCTCCTTGCTCGGTGCACCGGTGGTCCGCACGCACACAGTAGTGCCCTCGGGAACCAGGTCTGCTTCGCGCGCGGTGGCGGCCCCCACGGCGATCGTCGAGCACCTAGTACGAGCGCGGCAGCCCCAGCACGTGCTGGCCGACGTAGGCGAGCACGAGGTTGTTGTTCACCGGCGCGACCTGGTACATCCGCGTCTCGCGGAACTTGCGCTCGACGTCCCAGGTGTCGACGAAGCCGTAGCCGCCGTGGGTGTCCAGGCAGGCGTTGGCGGCCTGCCAGCTCGCCTCGCTGGCCAGGAACTTCGCGAGGTTGGCCTGCTCGCCGCACTTCTCGCCGGCGTCGAACAGGGCCGCGGCGCGGTAGCGCATGAGGTCGGCGGCGGTGACCTGCGCGTAGGCGCGGGCGAGCGGGAACTGCACGCCCTGGTTCGCGCCGATCGGGCGGTCGAAGACCTCGCGGTCGTTCGCGTAGGCCGTCGCCCGGCCGATGAACCAGTAGCCGTCGCCCACCGCCTCGGCGGCGAGCAGGATGCGCTCGGCGTTCCATCCGTCGATGACGTAGCGGAAGCCCTTGCCCTCCTCGCCGATCAGCGCGCTCGCGGGGACGCGCATGCCCTCGTAGCGCACCTCGTTGGTGGCGTAGTTGAACATCGTGCGCACCGGCGTGACCTGCAGCGTGTCGGGCTGGTCGCGGCGGACCTCGCGCAGGTCGACGAGGAACAGGCTGATGCCCCGGGTGCGCTCCGCCGGGTCCTCGCTGCGGGGCGAGGTGCGGGCGAGGACGAGGGCGAGGTCGGACTGCTCGAGGCGGCTGGTCCAGTTCTTGTGCCCGGTCAGGACGTAGTCCTCGCCGTCGCGCACGGCGATGGTGCGGATGTCGGTGGTGTTGGAGCCGGCGCCCGGCTCGGTGATCGAGAAGGCCTGCAGGCGCAGGGTGCCGTCGGCGATCGCCGGGAGATAGGTCTTCTTCTGGTGCTCGCTGCCGTGCTTGAGCAGCGCGCCCATCGTGTACATCTGGGCGTGGCAGGCCGCCGAGTGCCCGCCCGAGCGGTTGATCTCCTCGAGCACGATCGAGCCCTCGGTGATCCCGAGCCCGCCGCCGCCGTACTCGGTGGGGATGAGCACCGCGAGGTAGCCGGCCTCGGTCAGCGCGTCGACGAACGCGTCGGGGTACTCGCGGGCCCGGTCGCGCTCGCGCCAGTAGGCGTCCGGGAAGCGGGCGCACAGCTCGCGGACCTCGCCACGCAGCTCCTCCTGCTCCCCGGTGGTGACGATCGTGGTCGCGGCGGCGGGGTCCGACTCCGGCATGGCGCCCACCTCATCACCGTCCTTGACGCTCCGCACGGGGACTGCGAGGCTAGAACTTGTTGGTCCTCTTTCCGTACTCATCCCGAGGAGTCGTGGTGGAGACGCGTGTCCTGTCGACGGCCGGCGCCGAGATCGTCTACGACGTGGACGGCCCGCTGCCGCCCGCCGACGGCCGCCCGGTGCTGCTGATGATCGGCCAGCCGATGGACGCGAGCGGCTTCCGCGGCTTCGCGACCCGCTTCGCGGACCGCACCGTCGTCACCTACGACCCGCGCGGGCTCGGGCGCAGCACCCGCAGCGACGGCCGCACCGACAACAGCCCGCAGACCCAGGCGGAGGACCTGCACGCGCTGGTCGCCGAGCTCGGCGCCGGACCGGTGGAGGTGTTCGGCAGCAGCGGGGGAGCGGTCACCGGGCTGCAGCTCGTCGCGACGCACCCCGAGGACGTCGTCACGCTCGTGGCCCACGAGCCGCCGATCACCGGCGTGCTGCCCGACGCCGCGGCCGTCGACCGCGCCTCCCGCGGATTCCGCGAGGTCTACCAGGCCAAGGGATGGGGGCACGGCATGGCGGCCTTCATGGCGATGGCGTCGTGGCCCGGCGAGTTCACCGACGCCTACTTCGCCCGGCCCACCCCCGACCCCGCGGCGTTCGGCATGCCGACCGAGGACGACGGCTCCCGCGACGACCCGCTGCTCTCGGACCGTTCGCTGGCCGTGACCGACCACGTCCTCGACGTCGACCGGCTGACCTCGGTGCCCAGCCGTGTCGTCGTCGCCGTGGGCGAGGAGACCGGCGACACCTACACCGCGCGCACCGCCCGCGCGACGGCCGCTGCCCTCGGGCAGGAGGCCGTCGTCTTCCCGAGCCACCACGGCGGCTTCGCCGACGGCGAGTTCGGCTGGCCCGGCAAGCCCGACGAGTTCGCCGCGACGCTGCGCGAGGTGCTGGACGCCCGACCCGGGGTCGGCGGCTGACCCGACCCGTGCCGCGTGCCGGTCACGGCCCGTCGGCGAGGCGGCGCAGCAGGCGGTGCAGCTCGGCGCGGTCGGCGTCGTCGAGCACGGCGAACACCCGGTCGGCCTCGGTGGCGCGCGCCGCGCGGACCGCCTCGCCGAGCGCCGTGCCGGCGGCGGTCACGACCACCTGGGTGGCGCGGCGGTCGGCCGGGTCGGGACGGCGCTCGACGAGCCCCCGCTCGGCGAGCGCGTCGACGACCTCGGTGGCCGAGCGCGGGGCGATGTGCAGGTGCTCGGCGAGCCCGCCGGGGCGCACCGGGCCGTGGCGCAGCAGCACGTCGAGGGCCCGGAGCTGCGAGGGTGAGATGCCCCAGGGGGCGAGGGCGTCGCGCGACTGGTGGCGCAGGCGCCGGGCGACCTGCCAGAACGCCGCGGCCAGCGAGCCGTCGTCCTCCACGGGGAATAGTGTAGGGGAAGTGCTGTTGTAGCCTCACGTTGAGGTTCCCTCAGCACAGTCACCACCATCCCCGTCCCCACCGGACCGCAGGGAGCCGCCCCTTGCCCCGCCCCGTCGACACCTCTCCCGAGACACGCGCCCGCGAGGCCGAGCAGGCCCGGCACGTGTCCCTGCGCCGTATCGCGCGCCTGTTCCGTCCCCACCGCGGGCCGCTCTCGGTCGTCGTCGCCGTCATCGTCGCGTCGTCGATCGTCGCCATGGCCTCGCCGTTCCTGCTGCGCGCCGTCATCGACGACGCGCTCCCGCACCGCGACCTGCCCCTGCTGGCCTGGCTCGCCGGCGGCATGGTCGCCGTCGCCGCGATCACCGCCGCCCTCGGCGTCGTCCAGACCTGGATCTCCACCGGCGTCGGGCAGCGCGTCATGCACCGGCTGCGCACCGACGTCTTCGCCCACCTGCAGCGCCAGTCGCTGGGCTTCTTCACGCGCACCCGCACCGGCGAGGTGCAGTCGCGCATCACCAACGACATCGGCGGCATGCAGACCGTGGTCACCTCGACCGCGACGTCGATCGCCGCCAACCTCACCACCGTCGTCGCGACCGCCGTCGCGATGGTCGCGCTGTCCTGGCAGCTCTCGCTGGTCACGCTCGTGGTGCTGCCGCCGGCGGTCCTCGTCAGCCGGCGCGTCGCCCGGATGCGCCGCGAGCTCACCGCCGCCCGCCAGCGCGAGCTCGCCGACCTCAACGTCACCATCGAGGAGGGCCTGTCGGTCGACGCCGCCGCGCTGCACCGCACCCTCGGCACCGGCCCGGCCCTCGTCGAGCGCTTCACGGCGTCCTCGGCCCGCCTGACCGACCTCGAGCTGCGCAGCCAGCTCGCCGGCCGCTGGCGCATGGCCACGATGAGCGTGGTCTTCGCCGCGATCCCGGCCCTGATCTACCTCGGCGCCGGGCTGCCCTGGACCGTCGGCGAGCTCTCGATCGGCACGCTCGTCGCCTTCACCTCGCTGCAGGCCGGCATCTTCCGGCCGCTCTCGGGCCTGCTCGACGTCGGCGTGCAGGTCGCCAGCTCGCTGGCCCTGTTCTCGCGGATCTTCGAGTACCAGGACCTGGTCGTGGACATCGCCGACCCGGAGCACCCCGTCGAGCTGGGTGAGGTGCGGGGCGACGTCCGGATCGAGGGCGTCACCTTCACCCACCCCGGCGGCGACCGGCCCGCGCTCGACGACGTCGACCTCGCGATCCCCGCGGGCACGACGCTCGCGCTGGTGGGGGAGACGGGGTCGGGCAAGACGACGCTCGGCGCGCTCGTCGCCCGCCTCCACGACCCCGACGCCGGCCGGATCACCATCGACGGCGTCGACCTGCGCGACCTGCGCCTCGCCGACCTCGCCCGCGTCGTCGGCGTCGTCAGCCAGGAGACCTACCTGCTGCACACCACCGTGCGCGAGAACCTGCGCGCGGCGAAGCCCGACGCGACCGACGCCGAGGTCGAGGCGGCCGCCCGCGCGGCGCGCATCCACGACGTCGTCGCCGCGCTGCCCGAGGGCTACGACACGATGGTCGGCGCCCGGGGCCACCGGTTCTCCGGGGGCGAGAAGCAGCGCATCGCGATCGCGCGCACGCTGCTGCGCGACCCGCGCGTGCTCGTCCTCGACGAGGCCACCAGCGCGCTGGACACCGAGACCGAGCGCGCCGTGCAGCTCGCCCTCGACGACCTCGCGCGCCACCGCACGACGCTGACCATCGCCCACCGCCTCTCGACGGTGCGCCACGCCAACCGCATCGCGGTGCTCGACCACGGCCGCGTGGTGGAGAGCGGGACGCACGCCGAGCTGGTCGACCGCGAGGGTCGTTACGCGGCACTCGCCGCCTGACCGGCCCGCACACACGTCGGCCCGCCCCGACGGGGTCGGGGCGGGCCAGGGGGAACGGGTGTCAGCGCGTGCGGTCGATCCAGCGGGCGTCGACGCCGTTGCGGTGCTGCTCGATGCGGCGCAGCCGGGTGCGCGCCTGGTGGGTCAGGCCGTCGAGCCGGTCGAGGAGCTGACGCAGCTCCGCGATCTCGGTGTCGAGGGCGTCGACCTCGGAGTCGGGGGTGGTGCGCAGGGACACGGGCTCTCGCTTCGCGGATGCGGGTGTACGGGGAGCGGTGGCCTCCCGGCGTGTCCACCGGGCGGTCCCGGGCGCCGGCCGGACGACCCGGAGCCGAGGAGGTTCCGGATCGATCCAGTAACGCCTCGTCCATGCTACGCCGGACGCCGCCGCGCGCCACCGGCGACCCGCGTGCACGACGCCCGGTCGGGTGGGTAGCCGGACGCCCATGCACGTGACGAGCGAGCACCCGAGCTCCGTGACGGACCGGACCGACGACCCCGTCCTCGACCGGGCCCGCGCGGCCGTGGTCGACCCCGGCGCCCACGTCGTGCCGGGCACCGACGTCCTGCACCGGCTCGGCGTCGACGAGACCCGCTGGGCGGCCTTCGCCGACCACTGGGACGACCTGGCCGCCGACCCCTACGCCGCGCGCTCGGGCACCGAGCGCCGGCGCCGGTACGGGCGGTTCGCCGTCACCCCGGACGGGCGGCGGGAGCTCACGCCCCACGGCGAGTTCCGCCAGCCCGCCGACACCAACCCGCTCTTCGTCGACGAGGGCCGCGCCTTCGAGCCCCTGACCGAGGCCTTCCTCACCGACCCCGTCCTCGACGGCGTCCTCGCAACGCTCGGCGGGATCGCCGGCGCGCTGGACGACCCGCCGCGCTGGGACGTCCACGTCCACCCGTTCCGCGTGCTCGGCTCCGCCGGCAGCCGCGGCGACGCGACCCCCGAGGGACGCCACCAGGACGGCGTCACGCTCGTGTCCTCGCTGCTGGTGGACCGCGGGAACGCCACCGGCGGCGCGAGCACCGTCGTCGACGGCGACGGCCGCGAGATCCTCACCACGACGCTGGCCGAGCACGGGACGCTGCTCGTCGGCGACGACCGGCGCACCTGGCACGGCGTCGAACCGATCCGACCGGTGGACCCGGCGAAGCCGGCGCGCCGGGACGTCCTCGTCGTCACCTTCATGCGCCCGGCGGGTGACGCGTGACCGCGGGGTCGTCGACGGCTCCCGACATCGTCACCGTGGAGTCCGTCGCGGACGCGGCGTCCTGGGACGACCGCGACGCCGTGGTCGCCGGCCTGCGCGAGACGCCGCCGCGCATCCCCGCCTGGTACGGCTACGACGCCGTCGGCGCCGACCTGTGGGTCGAGCTCTCGCAGCTGCCGTCGTACTACCTGCTGCCGGCGGAGTTCGGGCTCCTCAAGCGCCACGCCGACGAGGTCGCCGAGCGGGTCGGCGCGCACGTCGCCGAGCTGGGCAGCGGCAGCGCGGCCAAGACCCGCCTCCTGCTCGGGGCGTGCCAGCGGCGGCGCCCGACGACCTACCTGCCGATCGACGTGACCCGCGCGATGCTCGAGCGCAGCGCCGCCGAGCTGCCCGCCGAGATCGACGGGCTGACCGTGCAGGGGCTGTGGGGCCGCTACGAGGCCGCGCTCGCCCACCTGCGGGCGCACCGGCCCGGCCCGCTGACCGTCGTGTGGCTGGGTAGCGCCGTCGGCAACACGACCACCGCCGAGCGCGCGGCGCTGCTCGACGACGTGGCCGCCACCCTCGAGCCCGGCGACCACTTCCTCGTCACCGCCGACCTCCTCAAGCCCGGTGACGTGCTCGAGGCTGCCTACAACGACCCGCCCGGCGCCACCGCCCAGGCGCGGTTCCGGCAGAACCAGCTCGAGCACTTCACCCGGGTCTTCGACGGCGACGCGCGCGCCGACCGGTTCTACCCGCGGGCGAGGTGGGACCCGGAGGTCTCAGCGGTCGTCGGGCACCTGTTCGCCACCGAGGACCAGACGGTCACCTTCCGGGGCCTCGACCACGCGCTCGACCTGCGTCGCGGGGAGTCGCTGGTGCACGGCTATTCGGTGAAGTTCGGGCGCCCGGAGTTCGTCGCCGAGGCGGCGGCTGCGGGCTTCGACCTCGACACCGAGTGGATCGACCCGGTGTGGCAGTACGGGCTGTTCCTCTTCAGGAGGGCGTGATCTCCCCGGGACGGAGCCCGTGCACGAGCTGGTCGACCAGCGTGCGGGCGAAGGTCTCGGTCAGGGGCTGGTCGGGGATGAGCAGCCGGTGGTAGCAGGCGCCCCACAGCTGGTCGACCACCGCTTCGGCGTCGACGTCGTCGCGCACCTGGCCGCGGTCGCGCGCGGTCTCGACCGCGGTGACGGCGAGCGCGCGGCGCGGCGCCGAGTAGTGCTCGCGGTAGGCGGCGGCGAGCTCCGGGTCGGTCTGCGCCCACCCGATGAGCTCCGCGAGCACCCGCCCCGCCGCGGTCCCGGTCAGCAGCCGCACGAAGGCGAGCAGCTGCTCGGTGAGGTCGGCGGCGATGTCGCCGGTGTCGGGGAAGGCCAGCGTGCTCTCGACGGTGCGGAAGTACGCCTCGGCGGCGAGCGCCCCGCGGGAGGGCCACCACTTGTGCAGCGTGGTCCGGCTCGCGCCCGAGATCGCCGAGACGCGCTCGAAGGTGAAGCCGGCTATGCCCTCGGCCAGCAGCAGGTTTCCCGCGGCGGCGAGCACCTCGCCGCGGACCTCGTCCGCGGGCCGGCGCCCTCGGCCCCGCCGCGGGGTCTGCTGCTCGGTCACCGGGATCACGCTAGCGGCTCCGCGTGCAGGAGATCGTCGAGGCCGATGCGCCGGTAGAACTCGGTGCGCACGCGGTCGCCGACGGCGTTGACGACCTCGGCGCCGTCGTCGGCCGGGTCGACGTGGACCCGGAACGGCCGCTGTCCGGCCGGGGTGTCGACGACGCGGACGATCGCCCGCGCGACCTCGGCGGGGTCGGCGTCGGGGGGTGCGAGCTCGGCGAGGCGCGCCCCGACCTGGTCCATCAGCCCGCCGTAGCGCTCCTCGTACGCGGCGGCCACCGCCTCGTCGGCCGCCCGACCGGCATGGGCGAAGTGGTTGGTGCCGCTGGTGAACGAGCCGGGCACGACGATCGAGGTGTCGACGCCGAACCGGGCGAGCTCGGCGGCGTAGCTGACCGCGAGCGAGTCCATCCCCGCCTTGGCCGCGAAGTACGGCGCGAGGTAGGGCGGGGTGCCGCCGCGGGTGCTCGTCGACCCGACCCAGAGCACGAGCCCGTGGCCCTGGCCCCGCAGGTGGGGGAGGGCCGCGCGGTTGAGGCGCTGGGTCGACACGACGTTGGTGTCGTAGACGCTCGCGAGCTGCTCGGGGGTGAAGGCCTCGGTCGGGCCGAGCACCATGTGCCCGGCGTTGTGGACCACCACGTCGAGCCCACCGCTCTCGGCCACGATCCGCGCGACCGCGGCGTCGACCGACGCCTGGTCGGCGACGTCGAGCTCGACGGTCCGCAGGTCCACCCCGTGCTCGGCGGCGAACGCCGCGGCCTCGGCGACCGCCGGCGCGTTGCGGCCGGCGGTGTCGCGGATGCCGGCGTGGACGGTGTGCCCGGCCCGCGCCAGCGCGCGGGCGGTCATGGCGCCGAAGCCGGACGACGCCCCGCTGATGACGATGATCATGTGCCTTCTCCTCTCAGGCCAGCCCGCCGTTGGCGAACAGGGTCTGGCCGTTGACCCACCGGGCGGGTCCGGCGAGGAACGCGACGGCCTCGGCGATGTCGCCGGGCTGTCCGAGGCGCTCGAGCGGCGGGGCGGCGGCGAGGGACGCGACCTGCTCCTCGGACTTGCCGTCGAGGAACAGCGGGGTGGCCGTCGGCCCGGGCGCGACGGCGTTGACGGTGACGTCACGGCCGCGCATCTCGCGGGCGAGCACCGGCACGAGCGCCTCGACCGCGCCCTTGCTGGCGACGTAGGCGCCGTAGGTCGGGAGGGACAGGCGCGTGACCGTCGTCGAGAACGCGATGATCGCCCCGCCGGCGCGGACCCGGCGCGCCGCCTGCTGGGCGACGACGACCGTGCCGCGGATGTTGGTGCGGTGCATGCGGTCGAGGTCGTCGAGGTCGAGCTCGGCGATCGGGGTCAGGATCATGATCCCGGCCGTGTTGACGACGACGTCGACGCCGCCGAAGGCCTGCTCGACCGCGTCGAACGCGGCGGCCATCTCCTCGGGGTCGGCGACGTCGCCGCCGACGGCGATCGCCTGCCCGCCGGCCTCCTCGATCGTCGCGACGACCTCCTCGGCGCGGGCCTTGTTGCCCGCGTAGTGGACGCCGACCGCCATGCCGTCGGCGGCGAGGCGCTCGGCCACGGCGCGGCCGATACCGCCGGAGCCGCCCGTGACGAGCGCGGTGCGGGTGGTTGCCGAGGTGGGCTCGGTGCTGCTCATGGTCTCCTCCGGTCCGTTGATGTGGACGCTGCGCCCATATAGAAGCACGAAGTGGACGTCGCGTCCACATTTGGGGTCGTGCTCGCGCTCACACGAACGTGGGATGTGCTAGCGATGCGGCTTCGCTGGCATTTATCGCCAGGATCGCCACATTCTCGCGAGCGCGACACGCCGCGCGCGGCTCACGCCAGCGTCAGTCGGCGGCGACCTCGAGCAGGGTCCCGCTGGTGAGCTCGACGAGCTCCGCGGCCGTGGTCGGGAACATCGCGTGCTCGTCGCCCGCGCCCGCCCACACCGTCGGGTAGGCGGTGAGAGCGACGTCGACGACGCACGGCAGCGGCGCCGGGTGCCCGACCGGCGCGACGCCGCCGACGCGCTGGCCCGTGGCGCGCAGCACGGTCTCGGGGTCGGCGCGCTTCACCCGGCGCTTGGCGACCCCCAGGTGCGCGGCGACCCGGCCGGGGTCGACGCGGTGCGCCCCCGACGCCAGCACCAGCACGACGCCGTCGCCGGCGGTGAACACGAGGCTGTTGGCGATCGCGCCGACCTCGCACCCCAGCTGCTCCGCCGCGGCCGCCGCCGAGGGCACCGCCGTGTCGAACGTCCGGATCTCCCGCGGCGACCCCGCCGCCTCCAGCGCCCGCCGCACCGCGTCCCGGCCCGTCGTCTCGATCTCCACGGCGGCGGAGGCTAGGACGGTGACCGTGCGGTCCGCCAGCGGGTTCGACCTGGCGGTGGGCGAGAGGCCTCCCACCGGTCGCTCGACCCGCCTGACCTGCGAGGATCGCCCGTCCGGGCTCATCTGCTGGACCCTTCGGCGTCGTTTGTCCTCCGGCCGTGATGGGCCATCCTCGTGACCATGACTGCACGCGCGACCGGCTCGCGGGCCCGCATCCGCGATCGCGGCCAGATCGACGCCCTGGTCCTCGCCGCGCTGGCCGGCGGCGCGAAGCGACAGGACGAGATCGCCGAGACGCTCCGCGCTCAGGTCGGCGACGCGCTCGACCTGCCCTACTCCCGGATCGTGCCCACCCTGCACCGGCTCCAGCGCAACCGCCTCGTCAGTCGCCCGTCCTCGGACCCCCGCCGCTACCGGCTCACCGACGTCGGCGCCCGCTCCCTGTCCGCCCGTCGCCGCGCCGCCGACACCTTCGCCGCGTCCGTGCACCGCCTCGCCGACGACCAGGAGGCCGGGTCTCGCTGAGACGGGTCTCAGCGTTGGGCGCCGCGGTGTCGGGGGTGTGTTCTAGGTTCGAACACATGAGCGAACCGGTGGGTGTGGGCGGGCAGGGGCTGCTCGACCGTGCCCGGGCGCGGATGGTGGCGTTGCGCGTCGAGCAGTTCCGGTTGCTCGAGGACATCGCCGCGCTCGAGGCGGGCGGGGTCGCCGAGCGCACCGGGGATCGGGGTACGGCGCGGCTGGTGGCGGAGCTGTGGCGCGTCGACGCCCACGACGCGAAGCGGTGGTGCGAGGAGGCTGCCGACCTCGTGGCGCGGTGCTCGTTGCTGGGGGAGTCGTTGGCGCCGCGGCTGCCGGCCACCGCGGCCGTGGCCGCGGCGGGGCAGATCGGGGCGGGGCACCTGGCGGTGATCCGCCGCACGATGGCCCGGCTGGACCGGGTGGACACGGTGAGCGTCGAGCAGTGGGCGCAGGCCGAGGCGATGCTGGCCGCCCAGGCCACGTGGTTGGCGCCGCGCGCGCTGGCCAAGGCCGCCGAGGCGTTGCTGGCGCGGCTGGACCCGGACGGGGTCGCCCCGGGCGACGGGGAGGACTGCCGCGACGAGCTGGTGTGGGTGCGGCGGCGCCGCGACGGCGCGTTGGAGTACAAGGGCCGGTTGCACGATCCGGTCGACGCCGAGGCGTTCTGCGAGGTCATCGACGCCCTGGCCCAGCCGTGCGGGCCCGAGGACCGCCGCGAGATCGGGCGCCGCCGCGCCGACGGGCTCAAGGACCTCGTCCAGGACGCCCGCCGCCCCGGCGGCCTCACCGCCGACACCGGCCAGCCCGACACCGGCCAGCCCGACACCGGCCAGCCCGACCCGGTCGACGACACCGCCGACCAGGACACCCAGGACGCCGAGGATGCCCTGATCTCCGCGCCGCGCCCGGCACCCGAGCGGGCGGGGCGGGTCGAGCGGCCGCCGCGGGTCGAGCGGCCCGGCCGGGCGCTGCTGACGATCACGATGGACCACCGGTGGCTGCAGGCGGCCACCGGCCACGCCACCCTCGACTCCGGACACCGGGTCGCCGCCGCCACCGCGCGCCGCTGGGCCTGCGACGTCGAGGTCGTGCCCGTGGTGCTCGGGTCGCGCTCCGAGCCCCTCGACGTCGGCCGCGCCACCCGCACCGTGCCCGAGGCGATCCGCCGGGCGCTCAACCTGCGCGACGGCGGCTGCGCCTTCCCCGGCTGCGACCGCCGACCCCGCCGCTGCCAGGCCCACCACCTGCACCACTGGGCCGACGGTGGGCCGACCTGCCTGGCCAACCTGGTGCTGGCGTGCTGCTATCACCACCGGCTCATCCACCACGGCCACTGGCAGGTCGCCATCGTCGACGGGCTGCCCTGGTTCACCCCGCCACCCTGGATCGACCCCGACCAGCAGCCCCGACCCGGCGGGCGACCCCGCGTTCCCCTCTGAGTCCGGTACTCAGCTCCGCGGGGGAGCTGCGAGGTCGTCGGCGTCCTCGTCGACCTCGATCCCCAGCGGGCGCAGCGAGGCCCAGAGCAGGAAGGCGGCGGCCACGACGAGCAGCACGATCCCGGTCCACAGGTTCACCGCGAACCCGGCCGCCTGCGCGCGCTCGGCCGGGCCGTCGGTGAGCCCGACGATCACCAGCACCACGCCGTAGAGGCCGAGCAGCCCTCCGATGACGTACCGCACGTCGAACAGCCGGGCCATCCGGCTCGTGACGGCGGGGGTGTTCTCACTGGTCACGACGGACTCCTCAGGCGAACAGGATGTTGAGGACGACGGTCAGGGCGAGGGCGATGCCGCCGAGCAGCACCGGCCGGCGCCACCACACGGCCTCGCGCGGCTGGCGGATGGTTGGCACGACGCCGTCGGCGCCCGCGACCCCGTAGACGATCCCGGCGAGCTGCGACCGTGCCGGGGCGCGGCCGAACAGCGAGACCAGCACGGTGACCACGGCGTCGACGAGGAACGCCGCCCCCGCCTGGTAGAAGGTCACCTCGATGTCCGAACCGAAGGTCAGCAGGCCGGCCTTCGACAGCACGAACACCGCGGTGCCCGCGACCACGCCCGAGAGCAGGCCCCAGAACCCGCCCCAGCCGGTGGTCCGCTTCCAGAACATGCCGAGGATGAACGTCGCGAAGATCGGCGCGTTGAAGATGCCGAACAGCGACTGCAGGTAGGTCATGATGTTGTTGAAGCCGGCCGCGAGGAACGCGGCGCCGACGGCGATGAGCACCCCGCCCGCGGTGACCGCCCGGCCCATCGTCAGGTAGTACGCGTCCGAGCGGACCCGCGCGAGGTAGGGCTGCACGAGGTCGTAGGTGACGACGGTGTTGAGCGAGCTGACGTTCGCCGCCACACCCGCCATGAACGACGCGAACAGGCCGGTGACGGCGACGCCGAGGATGCCCTGCGGCAGCAACTGGCCCATGAGCGCGGGGATGGCGTCGTTGTACTCGAGCCCACCGGTCTCGTCGTTGCCGAAGTTCGGGATGGCGACGAGCGCGACCAGACCCGGGATGATCGTGACGGCCGGGATCAGGATCTTCGGGAACGCGGCGATGAGTGGCGTGCGCTGGGACGCCGACCGGTCCTTGGCCGAGAGGGCGCGCTGGATCTCGGCGAAGTTCGTCGTCCAGTAGCCGAAGGAGAGGACGAAGCCGAGCCCGAGCACGATGCCGATCCAGCTCGCGCCGATGGGGTTGGTGACGTCCCCGGCGCCCGTGCCTTGCCACGCGTGCAGGCCCTCCGGGCCGAGGGCGGACGCCTCGACGCGGCGCCCGAGCTCACCGAACCCGCCCACCGAGCGCACCGCGACGATCGCGAGCGGCACCAGGCCGGCGAGGATGATGAAGAACTGCAGGACCTCGCCGTAGATCGCCGATCCCAGGCCGCCGGCGCCGATGTAGACCAGGACCACCGCGGCAGAGGCGAGGATGCCGGCCCACAGCGGCCACCCGAGCAGGGCCTGGAGCACGATCGCGAGCGCGTAGAGGTTGACGCCGGCGATGAGCACGCTCGCCACCGCGAACACCACGGCGTTGAGCACGTGGGTCTCGTTGTTGTAGCGCAGCCGCAGGAACTCCGGCACCGAGCGGACCTTGCTGCGGTAGTAGAAGGGCATCATCACGATGCCGAGGAACACCATCGCGGGGATGGCGCCGATCCAGTAGTAGTGCACGGTCGCGACGCCGTACTGCGCGCCGTTGGCCGCCATCCCGATGATCTCGGTGGCGCCGAGGTTCGCGGCGACGAACGCCAGGCCGGTCACCCACGCCGGCAGCGAGCGTCCGGCGAGCAGGAAGTCGGCGCTGGTGCCCACCGCGCGCCGGGCGACGACGCCGATGCCCAGGACGACCACGAAGTAGACCGCCAGCAGGGTGTAGTCCAGCCATCCCAAGTCGAGCCGCAGCATCGCGTCTCCCTGTCACTTCCGGGCCGTGAACGTTAACGTGATGGTTCACGAGACTGATCCCGGTGTTGGTTCCGCGTCAAGGGGAGGGGTGTTGGACGGGCACGGCGCAGGAGGCACCGCAGGAGGCACCGCAGGAGCTGCCGCGGTCGGTCAGGACGTCCTCGAGGAGGTCGAGCAGCTGCCCGACGGCCGCACGATCCGGTTCTTCTCGTGGTCGGAGGGGACGGCCGAGGGGACGGCCGAGGGGGAGGAGGGGACGTGAGCGAGCGCCGGTACGACCCGACCCACGACGAGTGGGTCACGTTCGCGACCCACCGCCAGGACCGGACCTACAAGCCGTCGGCCGCGGCCTGCCCCCTGTGCCCGACGCGTCCCGGTCACGAGCCCACCGAGATCCCCCGCGACCACTTCGACGTCGCGGTCTTCGACAACCGCTTCCCGTCGCTCTCGACCCGCCCGCCCGCGCCGGACATCGCCGGCACCGACCTCGTGCCCGTCGAGCCGGCCTACGGGCACTGCGAGGTCGTCGTGTTCACCGACGACCACGACGCCACGCTCGCCGACGTCGGGACCGCGCGCGTGCGGCTGCTCCTCGAGACCTGGGCGCGCCGCGTCGCGGGCCTCGGCGCCGACCCCGGCGTGCGCTACGTGCTCCCGTTCGAGAACAAGGGCGAGGCGGTGGGCGTCACGCTGCACCACCCGCACGGCCAGATCTACGCCTACCCCGACGTCCCGCCGCGCCCGGCGCGCGAGCTCGCCGCCGGGCGCCGCCACCACGACCGCACCGGGCGCTGCGTGTTCTGCGACGTCGTCGCGGCCGAGGCGGGCGGGCCCCGCGAGGTCGTCGCCGGGGAGCACGTCGTCGCCGGGGTGCCGCCGTGGGCGCGCTTCCCGTACGAGGTCGACATCTGGACCCGCGAGCACGTGCCGTCGCTGCCCGAGCTCCCGGGCGAAGCCCGCGCCGACCTCGCCGGCGTGCTGGCCCGGGTCCTGGCCGGCTACGACGCCTTCTTCGGCGCCGAGACCTCGTACCTGCTCGGCCTTCACGCCGCGCCCACCGACGGGAGCGACCGCGACGTCGCCCACCTGCACCTCGAGATCTGCCCACCACACCGGGGCGGGGGCAAGCTGAAGTACCTCGCGGGCTCGGAGACCTTCGGCGGCGCGTTCCTCACCGACGTCGCGCCGGAGGTGGCCGCCGAGCGCCTCCGCGAGGCCTGTGCACGGGTGGAGGTGCCGGCGTGAACGAGCGGGGGGATCTCCTGGCGTCCAGCGACGGCGTGGACCCCAGGCTGACCACCCCGGACGTCGCGGAGGTCGCCGTGGCGTTCCGGGAGGCCGTTGGGCGCGAGCCGGAGGGCGTGTTCGCCGCGCCCGGGCGGGTGAACCTCATCGGCGAGCACACCGACCACAACGAGGGGCACGTGCTGCCCTTCGCCATCGACCGCCACTGCCGGGTCGCCGCGGCCCGCCGGTCCGACGACACCGTCACGGTCCGCTCCGCGCAGGCGCCCGACGAGCCGGTGACGACGACGCTGGACGCGCTGCCCCGAGCGCGGGGGTGGTCCGCGTACGCGCTCGGGACGCTCTGGGCACTGCGCGAGGCGGGGCTACCGGGCGAGGACGGCTGGGACCTCGTCGTCGCCGGCGACGTCCCGCTCGGGTCGGGGCTCTCGTCGTCGGCGGCGCTGGAGTGCGCGGTGGCGCTCGCGGTCGCCGAGCTCACCGGCGCCGACCTCGACCGCCCGACCCTCGCCCGTGCCGGGCGCCGCGCGGAGAACGACGTCGTCGGCGCCCCGGTCGGGATCATGGACCAGGCCGCCTCGCTGCTCTGCCGCGACGGTGCGGCGCTGCTGCTCGACTGCCGCACGCTCGAGGGGCAGGACGTGGCGCTGGGGCTCGACGAGGTCGGGCTGGTGACGCTCGTCGTCGACACCCGCGTGCGCCACGACCTCGCCGACGGCGGCTACGCCGACCGCCGCGCGGCGTGCGTCGCCGCCGCCGCGGCGCTCGGCGTGCCGGCCCTGCGGGACGCGACGCCGACGATGCTCGACCAGCTGGACGGCGACCTGCGCAGACGCACCCGCCACGTCGTCACCGAGCAGGCGCGGGTCCACCGGGTCGTCGAGCTCCTGCGCGCGGGCCGGCCCGCCGAGGTCGGCCCCGAGCTGACCGCGTCGCACGCCTCGCTGCGCGACGACTTCGGGGTCTCGGTCCCGGCGCTCGACGCGGTCGTCGAGGCGGCCCTGGAGCACGGCGCGCTGGGGGCGCGGCTGGTCGGGGGCGGGTTCGGCGGGAGCGTCCTCGTGCTGGCCCCGGCGTCCGCGGCCGAGGGGATCGTCGAGGCGGTGGGCCGCCGCGCGGCCGACGACGGTCACCCCGAGCCCGTGGTCCGCGAGGTGCACCCGGCCGGCGGGGCGCGTCGCGAGCCCTGGACGCCGGCCCGGCGGCACTAGGGTCGACACGATGGAGACCGGTCACGCGGCACCGTCGGTGCGGGTGACGATCGACGACGTCGCCCGGGCCGCGGGCGTCTCGCGCCAGACCGTGTCGCGGGCGATGAACGGCAAGGGCGAGATCAGCGCGGCCACCCGGCGGCGGGTGCTGGCGACGATCGAGGAGCTGGACTACCGGCCCAGCATGTTCGCCCGCGGCATGCGCACGCAGCGCGCCGGCACGGTCGGGCTGATCCTCTCCGACATCGCCAACCCCTTCTTCCCGGCCGTCGCCCGCGGGGTGTTCGACGCCGCCGCGGCCGGGGGCTTCTCGGTCGTCGTGCACAACACCGACGCGCACGCCGGGCGCGAGGCGGCGGCGGCGCGGGAGATCCTCGAGCGGGGCGCCGAGGGCGTCATCGGGTTCTTCGAGGCGCTCGGCGACGAGGAGCTGGTGGGCCTGCACCGGCGCGTGCCGCTGGTCGTCGCCGACCGCCGGGCGCCGGCCCCGACGGTCGCCGCGGTGTCGTCGGACTTCGCCACCGGCACCCGGCTCGCCGTCGAGCACCTGCACGCTCGGGGGCACCGCCGCCTCGGGATGCTCGACGGCGCCGTCGGCGTCGACCACGTGCGCCGCCACGCGTTCACCGCCGCCGCCGCGCCGGGCGCACCGGTCGTCACCGGCCCGCCGACGATCACCGGTGGCGCCGCGGCGGCCGCCGAGCTGCTCCGCGAGCATCCCGACGTCACCGCGCTCTTCGCGTTCAACGACCTCATGGCCGTCGGCGCCATCCGCGCGCTGCGCGAGCGGGGCCGCCGGGTGCCGGACGACTGTGCGGTGGTCGGCTACGACGACCTGACCCTCGCCGCCGACCTCGACCCGCCCCTGACCACCGTGCACACCGACAAGTACGAGCTCGGGCGCACGCTGGTCGAGGTCCTCGACGGCGTGGTGCGCGCCCGGCGCGAGGCGAGCGACCAGGACAGCGACCAGGACACGGAGCAGGACACCCCGCAGCGCCTCCTGCCCGCCACGCTCGTGGTGCGCCGGTCGGCATGAGCGACCTCCTGCCGGCGTCGGGCCCGCCCTCGGCGGTCGCCATCCCCGGCCTCGGGCTGACCACGCGCGGCTGGCGGGGCGTCGCCGCCCGCCTCGAGCGCACCCTGCCCACGGCCGTCGTCGCGCTGCCGGCGTTCGGGCTGCGCGCCGACCGCGCGACACCGCTCGACCCGCCCGCGTCCGCCGACCGCCTCGCCCAGCGCCTGAGCGAGCTCGCCGACGGGCCGGTCGTGCTGCTCGGGCACTCCGCGAGCTGCCAGGTGGTCGCCGAGGTCGCCCGGCGCCACCCCGCGGCGGTGCGCGGGCTGGTGCTCGTCGGCCCGCCCCCGGATCCCCGCTTCACGCCACGCACGGGCCTGGCCGCCCGCTGGCTGCGCACCGCGGTCCGCGAGGACCCGCGGCGCGTGCCGGGCATGGTGCGCGACTACCTCACCACCCGGCTCTCCGGCTTCGGCCGCGCCCTGCGCGCCGCCCGGGGTCACGACCTGCGCGCGGCGCTGCGGGACTCCGCGGTGCCGGTCGTGGTCGTCCGCGGCCCGCACGACCACCTCGCGCCCGCGTCGTGGATCGACGCCCTGGCGGCGGTCCGCCCGGGGATCACGGCGGTGACGACCCGCGACGGGGCGCACATGGTGCCGCTCACGCGCCCCGGCGAGCTCGCGGGCGTGTGCCGGGCGCGCTTCGCGGGGTAGTCGCCGCCATGGCAGCACAGCGCCCGACGCGGGTGACGATGACCGAGGGCGGGCCGTTCCTGGTCGAGGGGCCGGTCGAGCTGGAGCTGCCCGACGGCACCATGGTGACCAGCGAGCGCCCGGTCGTCGCGCTGTGCGCGTGCCGGCGGACCAAGCGCTACCCGTTCTGCGACACGAGCCACCGGCGCAAGGTGCGGCCCGACCGGGAGCAGACGGGCTGACCAGGCCGCTGATCAGGCGGGTTGGTCGGCCGGCTGATCAGGCGGCGGCCGGCAGCGCCGGCGCCCGCAGCGACGACGTGCCGGCCGACCAGGACCGCACGAGGTGGTCGGCGAGGTCGTCCTCGAGCAGCGTCGAGGCCTGGATCCCGAGGACGACGTCGGCGGCGAGCTCCGGCTCCCGCTCGAGGAGGCCGGCGACGAGCTCGCGGCGCACCAGCTGCTCGTGCACCGCGTCGGCCTCGACGTGCTCGGCGTAGAAGTCGGTGACCTCGCCCGGCAGCCCCAGCCGCTCGATCGCGGACACGAGCCGTGCCGCCCCGGGCGGCGAGGTGATCTCGATGAGCGCGAACTGCCCCACCGACGCCCCGCGCCAGCGCCGGTGCAGGCCGAACAGGCTCATGATGTTGACGGTCGCGAGCGTCGGGGCGGGCGCCACGTCGAGGTAGGCGCCGTACGCGGTGTCCAGCCCGAGGCCCGCCATCATCGCGGCGTAGATCCGGGCGTGCACCCGCTCGGCGCGCCCGGCACCGAACTCGTCGTGCTCGACGGTCATCAGCGACGCCTTCGCCCGGCCCTCGACGCCGTCGAGCCGCGGGATCACCCAGGCCTGCGGGTCGGCCTCCTTGAGGTGGTAGATCGACCGGTGCGCGACGTACTCGTCGAGCTGCCAGCGCTCGCCGTCGCGCGCGAGGTGCCACGACGGCCCGGTGCCCTCGGTGGGCTCGACGAGCAGCCCGTCGATCGCGGCGTCGACGTCGTCGCCACCCGCGACCCGCGCCCGCACCGCGTCGAGGAACGGCGCCTCGAGGTCGGCGCGCAGGCGCAGGAGGTCCGGGTCCCACTCCAGGTCGTCGGCGACCCCGTCGAACGAGCGGTAGTGCACCTCGTAGAGGCAGTAGAGCGCGAGCTGGAGGTCCTCGCCGACGGGGTCCAGCTGGTGGACCTCGGGCCGGCGCGGCAGGTCGGCGGCGGGGCGACGGCCGGCGAGCACGTCGAGCACGTCGCTCGAGACCGGACCGCGGGCGCGGGGCAGGACGGGCACGGATCGCTCCTTCGCGAGGTCGGCACGGCGAACGCCGGCTCCGGGCGCACGTCGTGGTACCCGATCGGGTCGCCGCCGGAGCGTCGTCCCGCACGTGACATCCGCGACGCCGATCAACGGCGCTGCGGGGGATGGAGCAACGGGGGAGACCGGGTAACGCCTGCCGCGGGTCGACGCCGAGGTCGAGACCGAGCCCAGCCGGCGACCGCGACCCGACTCGTCACCACCGAGCCGAGCCGAGGAGCCGATGACGACCGTCGCACCCGAGCCGCGCCGCACCCGCGACGCCATCCCCGCCGAGACGTCCGGGACGTCCGGGACGTCCGAGACGTCCGGGAGGTCCGAGACGTCCGGGACGTCCGGGACGTCCGGGGCCGGAGTCCCCCCGGTACCCGCGACCGGGATCCGCCCCCACCACCGCGTGTTCCGCGTGCCCGGCGTCTACCCGGTGCAGCGCGACACGTGGCTGCTCGCCGACGTCCTGCGCGACGAGCTCACCGACCACGGATGCGGCGCCGCCCGCCCGTGCCGCGTCCTCGAGCTCGGCGCCGGTGCCGGCGCGCTCTCGGTGGTCGCCGCGGGGGTCCCGGGCACCGACGTCACCGCCGTCGACCTCTCGCGCCGCGCGCTGCTCTCGACCCGCGTCAACGCGGCCCGGCACGGGCGCCGGGTGCGGACGCGGCGCGGCGACCTGACGGCTCCGGTGGCGGGGGAGCGGTTCGACGTCGTCGTCTCCAACCCGCCCTACGTGCCGGCCGCCACCGACGACCTCCCGACCCACGGTTGGGCGCGGGCCTTCGACGGCGGGCGCGACGGTCGCGCCGTCCTCGACCGGGTCTGTGACGAGGCGCCCGGGGTGCTCACCGGGGGCGGGCGCCTGTTGGTCGTGCACTCGGCGTTCAACGACCCCGCCCTGACAGTGGCCCGCCTGGAGGCGCGCGGTCTGTCCGCCGAGGTGGTCGCCCGCCACGAGCACCCCTACGGCCCGGTGCTCACCGCGCGCAGCGCGCTGCTGCGCGAGCGCGGGCTGGCGACGGCGGACCAGCACACCGAGGAGCTCGTCGTGGTGCGCGCCGTGCGCCCGGCGGCCTGACCGCGGGAGGAGCGGCCCCACCACGGTGGCCGACGCCCGCTCGTGTGTTGCCGGTCAGGACCGGTCCGCGCCCCGGTCCGCCCGGTCGTCGGGATGCGGCTCGGTCCGGCCCCGGTTGACCGGCGAGTCGCGGCTCGGCTCCGGCTGCTCCGGCGTCGGGCCCTGCGGCGGGTCCTCGCCCTCGGACAGCACGCCGGGGTAGGGCAGGGAACCGGGCGGCGGCTCGACGATCCGCGC
Organism: Actinomycetospora sp. ABD4_176; assembly: GCF_056311855.1. Classification (NCBI taxonomy): domain Bacteria; kingdom Bacillati; phylum Actinomycetota; class Actinomycetes; order Pseudonocardiales; family Pseudonocardiaceae; genus Actinomycetospora; species Actinomycetospora sp. ABD4_176. The sequence continues at coordinate 511,011 of NZ_CM149974.1, forward strand.
ACTCGAGATCATCACCACGATGAACCCGAGGATCGCGAGCACCCCGTGCAGCACGTGGTCGGCGGTGTTGAGGGCGAGGAACGTCGAGCCCGCCGTGTTGACGCTGAACGCCGACCCGAAGACGAACAGCAGCAGGTAGACCACGGCCTGGAGCCCGGCGAACGCGCGCAGCCACGTGCGCCTGCGCAGGCACACCGCGCCCAGCACCGCCGTCATCAGCAGCAGCAGGCTGTGGGCGGGGTTGAGGCGCAGGGCGAGGACCGTGTTCGGCACCTGCTCGGTGAACGAGGCACCCCAGCTCGTGACGAGCCCGGCGACGCCCACGACGGCGAGCACGACGACCTCGCCCGCGACGAGGGCGGTGCCGATCCGGCCCAGCAGACCCTCGTGGGGCACCGACGGCAGCGGGTTGCCCTGCTCGTCACGGCTCGGCGGGGCGTACGGGCCCGAGCCCCGACCCTGCTGGTCGTGCTGACCGGGCGTGCCCTCGGCGTCGGGGTTGGGCGGTTCCCCGTGACGGTTGGTCGGGTGCGTCATGCCCGCGGGGATGCCCACCCGACCCCGCCCGGGGAACCCGCCGCGCCGCCGAACCGGCGGGACCCCGGACCCGGCCGTCGTGCCCGCTCACCGGCCCGCGACCGGTGTCACACCGGGCGCGGACGAATACGCGCCGCGATGACGTGGTAGCCGATGGGCGACCGGCCGCGAGGTCGGACGAGCACACGCACCGACACCGAATCTGATCGAGGAGAAGTGTGAGCCACCAGGCCGACATCATCGCCCAGCTGCGCTCGATGCTGCAGTTGACCCAGACCGAGGTCCAGGTCGCGCGCATCCGCGTGGCCCAGGCACGGACCGAGGCCGTCCGGCGCGAGCTGACGCAGAACGCCCAGAACGCCGAGCGACGCAGCGCCGAGATCACCCGCGAGCTGCAGCGCCTCGGCGGTGTCGCCGACATCGTCTCGCCGCTGGTGGGTCGCGTCGGCGCCGTCGTCAAGGGCACCGTCGAGCAGGCCGGCCCGGTCGACGAGGCCCTGCTCGGCGACCTGACGCTCGAGCACCAGCTGCGTGATCGCGCCGTCTACCTGCGGGCCCTCGCCGAGACCGCCAAGGACACCGGCGTCCGCCAGCTCGCCGACCGCCTCGAGGAGGCGCACTCGGCCACCATCGAGTGGCTGACCACCGTGCTCGCGGAGCACGCGCTCGGCGGCCCGCCGGCGCTGCGGCCGACGCCGGTGCAGATGGTCGTCGGCGGCGCCACCCGCGCGGTGCGCCTGCCGGTCAACTTCGCCCGCGAGCAGGTCAGCCGCTGGGCCGCCCGCCTCCAGCAGGGCGGCGACCAGGTCCGCGCGGTCGTCACGGACACCGCCGGGCGTGCCGTCCGGCTCGGCGAGGACACCCGCGAGGTGCTGACCACCGGCCGCGACGCCGCGCTGGACCGTGCCGAGCGCGTCAGCCGTCGCGAGGGCGCGACCGACGCCGCGCAGGTCCTCCACGAGGCCCGCGCCCGCCTCGGCGCCCTGCACGCGAGCGAGCTGCCGATCCGCAACTACGACCAGCTCGGCGTCAGCGACGCCGTGGCCGAGATCAAGCAGCTCGACGACGTCGAGAGCCTGAACAAGGTCATCGTCTACGAAGAGGCGAACAAGAACCGCAGCGGCATCGTCTCCGCGGCCCAGACGCGTCACGCCGCGCTGGCCCAGGAGGTCGTCGGTATCCGCTGAGCGGAGCGCTCACCCACCGCGGGCCGTCCGGGTCGTCCCGGCCGGCCCGCGGTGACGTCTCGACAGGAGGCCGTCGTGTCGGCGCTGGAGATCGTCCAAGGGATCGCGCAGGTCCTGTCACCGCTGCTCTACGCGGCCTTCATCGTCGTCATCTACTTCCAGCTGCGGGCGGCGCGGGAGTCGGTGCGGGAGGTCCGCCAGGAGTTCCTCGCCGCCGGGCGGCCGGTGGTCGCGGTCCACGACGAGTTCGACCACGGGACGCGCGCGCTCAGCCTCGCGGTGGAGAACGTCGGCCAGGGCCCGGCCAAGTCGATCAGCTTCGAGTTCTCCCGCCCGATCGAGAGCTCCGACGGCGTCGTCGTCTCCGGGCTGCCGCTGTTCTCCATCGGCCTGACGTCGCTCTCCCCGGGTGCCCGGATCACCTGCTTCTGGGACGACCTCGACGACCAGATGACGTTCCTGCGCAAGAACGGCCTCGAGGGCGAGGACTTCCAGGTCACGGTGTCGTACACCGACCTGCCCGGGGCCTCGTACTGGAACACCTGGGACATCCAGCCCGCGATCTACGAGGGCCTGCGCCCGCCCTCGCGCCCCGCGCAGCACGCCCAGGACCAGGCCGGGGAGATCACCGACGGCGGGGGAGGCGCCCAGGGCGCCCCGCCCGAACCGACCGGCGAGCCGGCCCAGGTGACCGCGTCCACGGGGGCGACCGAGGGCACGTGACCCACGGGCGCCGACCGCTCAGTTCCTGACCGCCCCGACGATCGCCGCGACGAGCAGCACCAGCGCCAGCACCAGCAGCGCGACCGGCGCGAGCACCGCGGTGAGGATCAGCAGCAGCGCGACGACCACCTTCGTCGTCGTGCTCATCGCCCCGACCGCGCCCTTGATCGCGGCGACCACCGGGTTCTGGCCCTGCAGCTTCGCCAGCGCTCCCTTGATCAGCGCGTTGCCGCCCACCCCGCCGGGGAGCTGGCCCCGGGCGGCGTCGGCGGCGAGGTCACCGAGCCTGTCGGCGTACTCCTCGACCTTCGCGGCGGCCACCCCGGCCAGCCGGTCGATCGCGGTGACGGCCAGGGCGCGGAGCCGGTCGCCCGCGGACGGCGTCTCGGGCGACGACGCGGAAGCACCCGATGCGGCCGACGCCGTGGGGTTCGCGTCCGGCACCGACGCGGGACGCGCCGGAGCCGGACGGCCGTCGGCCACCGGGTCGTACGCGGCGGCGGCGGTCACCCCTGCTCCTGCGCCCGCCGGGCCAGCGCGAGGCCGTCGCGCATGCCCTCGGCGTAGGAGCGCGTCTCCCGGTCCTCGACCGACGGCTCCTCGGCGGGCTCGCTCTCGATGAGCGTGGTCAGCACCGCCTCGACGTCGTCGATCCGCCCGGCCGCGACGAGCTGGTGGAGGCCGTCCACCACCTCGTCGGTCCGGTCCCGTTCCCTGCTCTTCGACCTGTTCTCCGGCACCGCCACGGCCGACTCCTCCTTCGGTTGCGCACAGCCCACCAGCCCCGTACCCCCGCGAGAAGGTCCGCCACGGCGTTGGCACCTCATGGCCCTGCGTGTTCGGCCGTTCGCGGTCGGTGGTGACCCTGGTCGGCTCAGAAGTTCTGGACGTGCTGGAAGCCGAACCGCCCCTTGATGCACAGGTGCCCGTGGGTCACGGAGTGGTCGGCGGGGCTCGTGACGTTGACGATCTCGTTCTGCTGGACGTGCAGCTCGAGGTTGCAGCCGACCCCGCAGAACGAGCAGATGGTCGTCGTCACCGTCTCGGACTCGGGGTGCCACTCGCCGGCCTCGCGCAGCTCGTGCTCGCGGCGGGACACCAGCGCGCCGGTGGGGCAGACGCCGATGCAGTTGCCGCAGTAGACGCACGCCGACTCGGGCAGCGGGGCGTCGAACTCGGTGGCGATGCGGGCGTCGAACCCGCGCCCGGCCGCGGCGATCGCGAACGTGAACTGCGCGTCGCTGCCGCAGGCGTTGACGCACTTGTAGCACATGATGCACCGCGAGTAGTCGCGCACGTACAGGTCGTTGTCGACCTTGACGGGCTGGTGCACGGTCTCCGCCGACGACCCGTCGGGCGTGTGGTGGTGCCCCGCGTGCCGCCGGTCGCGCTCGCCCGCGGCGTTGGGCGGGGCGGGCGGGCCGTAGCGGGTGGGGTCGACGCCGTAGTCGCCGATCCAGCGCTGGACGTCCGCACTCGCCCGGTCCATGTCCACCGACGACGACAGCAGCTCGAGCACCATGCGGCGGCTGTGGCGCACCTTCTCGGTGTCGGTGCGCACCGCCATGCCGTCCTCGCACGTCCGCGCGCACGACGGTACGAGCGTGCGGGAGCCCTCCACCTCGACCACGCACACCCGGCACGCGTTGATCGGGTCCATGTTCGGCGCCCAGCACAGCGTCGGGGTGTCGGCCTGCTCCGGGGTGCCTTCGTCGTGCAGCGCGTCGAGGATCGTCGACCCCTCGGGCACGCGGACCTCGCGGCCGTCGAGGCTGAGAGTGACCCGCCGCTTGATCGTCCCGAGCATCACCGGGCCGCTGCTCAGGCGTTCCTCGGGACCGCGGGCCGGGGCGACCGGGTCGACCACCGTCGGGCCCACCGCCGACGGCGCGTGGGTGTCGCCGTCGGTGCGCTCACCCGGGGGCGGCCCGGTCTCGGCGGTGGTGGTGACGGCCGCGCCGCCCGAGGCCTCGGTCTCGCCGTCGATCCGCTGGCCGTCGGGCGGGCCCGCCGAGCCGCCGCCGGAGCCGGCCGGGCCCTTGCCGGACACGGGGTCGCCGGGGGTGGTCGTGTGCTGGGTGTCGGTCATGCCGAGGGGACCTTCCCGTTGCGGGAACCCCTGTCGGAGTGCTCCCTGTCTGGCGGGTCGAGCAGCCCGAGCTGCAGGGCCGAGGTGACCGCGGCGGGCGCGGTCTGGCCGAGCCCGCAGATCGAGGCGTCGCGCATGACCCGCGCGAGGTCGTCGAGCAGGGCGATCTCGGTCTCGCGCGAGCCGATCGGGGTGTCGCGCTCGAGCCGGGCGAGCGCCTCCTCCTGGCGGACGGTGCCGACGCGGCACGGCACGCACTGGCCGCACGACTCGTCGCGGAAGAACGCCGCGATCCGCCGCAGCGTGCCGGTGAGGTCGGCGTGGGAGTCGAACACGAGGACCACGCCCGACCCGAGCGTCGCCCCGATGTCGCGCGCGCCCTCGAGGGTCAGCGCGACGTCGAGGTCCTCGGGCATGACGAACCCGCCGGCCGCGCCGCCGAGCAGCACCGTGCGCAGCTCGCCGCGCGCGCCACCGGCGAGGTCGAGCAGCTCGCGCAGCGTCGCGCCGAACTCGACCTCGTAGACCCCGGGCGTTCCGACCGCCCCGGAGACGCAGAAGAGCTTCGTCCCCGTCGAGCGCCCCCCGCCGATCTCGGCGAACGCCTGGCCGCCCCGGTCGAGCACGCCGAGCACGTTGTAGAGCGTCTCGACGTTGTTGATCGCGGTGGGCTTGCCGAACAGGCCGACGACGCTCGGGAACGGCGGCTTGTTGCGCGGCTCGCCGCGGAAGCCCTCGATCGACTCGAGCAGCGCGGTCTCCTCGCCGCAGATGTAGGCCCCGGCGCCGCGGCGCAGCTCGATGTCGAAGCCGAAACCCTCACCCATGACGTCGTCGCCGAGGAAGCCGCGGGCCCGGGCGGCGGCGATCGCGTTCTCGAGCCGGCGCGTGGCCAGGGGGTACTCGCCGCGGATGTAGAGGTAGCCGGTGCGCGCGCCCGTGACGTAGCCGGCGATCGTCATGGCCTCGACCAGGGCGAACGGGTCGCCCTCCATGAGCACGCGGTCCTTGAACGTGCCCGGCTCGGACTCGTCGGCGTTGCAGACGAGGTAGTGCGGACGCTCCGGCGCCCCGGCGACGCCCTTCCACTTCACGCCGGTGGGGAACGCGGCGCCGCCGCGCCCGGTCAGCGAGGAGTCCTCGAGCTCGGTGATCACCCGCGTCGGCCCGAGGTCGACCGCCCGGCGCAGGGCGGCGTAGCCGCCGTGGGCGCGGTAGTCGTCGAGGCTCTCGGGGTCGACGACGCCGATCCTGCGCAGCAGGCGCAGCGGCCCGCCCCCGGGCAGGGTGCCGCGCGGGCCGCTCTGCGGGGCGCTGACGCGGGTGTCGGCGAACGCGGCGTCGGCGTCGTCGGCGACCCCGGGCTCGGCGGTGCGGGCCGCGGCCAGCACCTCGTCGGGGCGCGCGGGGGCCTGGGAGAGGTCGGGCTCCGCGGTGCGCTGGTGGAGCACCGCGGGCGCGCGCTCGCACAGGCCCAGGCAGGGGCTGCGCACCCAGCAGGCCTGTTCCCCCTCACCCTCGGGGCCCAGCGCGTCGGTCAGCGCCGTCGCGATCTCCTCGCCGCCGTAGGGGCCGCAGGCGACGTCGTCGCAGACGTGCACCACCCGCGGCGCCCGGGGCTCGACGGCGAACATCGCGTAGAACGTCGCGACCCCGTAGATCTCCGCCGGGGGCACCGAGAGCGTGCGCGCCACGTGGTTGAGCGCGCCCTCGGAGATCCAGCCGACGGCGTCGTGCACCGCGTGCAGCACCGGCAGGAGCAGGTGCCGCCGGGCGCGGGCATCGTGTCCGGCGTGGTGCGAGCGGGTGGGCCGGTCCTCACGGCTGGTGGGATCCGTGAGGGCGCCGAAGGCCGCGTCGATCGTGTCGCGCTCGACGGTGGTGGGCTCGGCCTTCGAGAGGTGCAGATCCATGCGTCAGCTTCCTGCCACCGGCATCGGCGGCGCCTGGACGGGCAGCTTCTCCACGCGGACGGCCGTGGCCTTGAACTCCGAGGTGCCCGACTTCGGGTCCCAGGCGTCGTTGGTCAGCACGTTGACGTCCACCTCCTCGGTGAAGTGCGGGGTGAAGGACGCGAGCCCCGGACGCAGCGACGGGTCGACGGCGACCGGCGCCTCGACGGCGCCGCGCCGCGAGACCACGCGGACCCGGTCGCCGTCGGCGATCCCGAGGCGGGCCGCGTCGTCGGCGTCGATGCGCAGCGACTCCCGGCGGCGCAGCGGCGACGAGTAGCCCCCGGTCTGCACGCCGGAGTTGTAGGCGTCGAGCACCCGCACCGTGGTCAGGCGGATGGGGAACTCGTCGTCGAGGGCGTCGACGGGCGCCACGTGCTCGACCGGCGTGAACGGCGCCGGGCGGCCGCGGTCGGCGGGGTCGTCGGCCCACAGCCGGGCGTGCATGAGCGGCGTGCCCGGGTGGTCCTCCGACGGACAGGGCCACTGGAGCCCGCCGAGGGCGTCGAGGCGGGCGTAGCTCATGCCGGCGTGCCAGTTCAGCGACACCGAGCGCAGCTCGTCCCACACCTCCTCGGCGGTCGGCTCGCCCCAGTCGTGCCCCAGCGCGGTGGCCAGCGCCGAGATGATGTGGGTGTCCGGGCGCGCCTGCCCCGGCGGCTCGATCGCCTTGCGGACGCGCTGCACGCGTCGCTCGGAGTTGGTGACCGTGCCCTCGTACTCGCACCAGTCGGCCGTCGCCGGGAAGACGACGTCGGCGAGCTCGGCGGTGGCGGTGCGGAAGATGTCCTGCACGATCAGGCAGTCGAGGCTCGACAGCAGGTGGCGCGCGTGCGCCGCGTTGGCCTCGGACTCCGCCGGGTTCTCGCCGATGCAGTAGAGCGCGCGCAGCTCGCCGCGCTCCATCGCCTCGAACATCTGCGACAGGTGCATCCCCGGCTCGCGGGGGTAGTCGTCGGTGCCCCAGACCGCGGCGTAGCGGGCGCGGGCGTCCTCGTCGCCGACGTCGTACCCGCCGGGCAGCTTGGCCGGGATCGCCCCCATGTCACCGCCGCCCTGCACGTTGTTCTGCCCGCGCAGCGGCACCAGGCCCGACCCGTAGCGCCCGACGTGCCCGGTGAGCAGCGCGAGGTTGATCAGCGCGAACACGTAGTCGGCGGCGTTGTGGTGCTCGGTGATGCCGAGCGTCCAGCAGATCTGGGCGCGGTCGGCCCGGGCGTAGGCGTGCGCCAGCTCGCGGATCGAGGCCGCGGGCACGCCGGTGATCTCCTCGGCGCGCTCGAGGGTGTAGGGCTCGACCGTCGCCGCGTAGTCGTCGAACCCGGTGGTCGCCCGGTCGACGAACGCGCGGTTCACCAGGCCCGCGTGGATGATCTCGCGCCCGATCGCGTTGGCGAGCGCGATGTCCGTGCCCACGTCGAGCCCGAGCCACGAGTCCGCCCAGTGCGCGGTCGAGGTGTGGCGCGGGTCCACCGAGAACAGGCGGGCGCCGTTGCGCAGGCCCTGCAGCACGTGGTGGAAGAAGATCGGGTGCGTCTCACGGGCGTTGGAGCCCCACAGCACCAGCAGGTCGGCGTGCTCCGCCTCCACGTAGGCGGAGGTGCCGCCGCCGGCACCGAACACCGTCGTCAGACCGACGACACTGGGAGCGTGTCAAGTGCGGTTGCAGCTGTCGACGTTGTTGCTGCCCATCACCACCCGCGTGAACTTCTCCGCGGTGTAGTTCATCTCGTTCGTCGCCTTCGAGCAGCTGAACATCCCGAACGCGTCGGCGGGCACGCCGCGCAGGCCGGCCGCGGCGCGGGTGAGCGCCTCGTCCCAGCTCGCCGGCCGGAGCTCGCCGTTCTCCCGGACGAGGGGCTCGGTGAGACGCACGTGGCGTGGCTTGCGCATCCTCGGTACTCCCAACACAACGGGTGTCGCCGTCGTCACCATCGTAGGTCGCGTTGCGAGGCGCGTCACACGGCTGATCCCGATCACCGGAACACCCGTCGTCCGGCCCGCGGCCATCCCTGCCCGGGAGGAGAGGTCGTTCCCCTGTTTGGGGGTGTGCACCGGCCGGGAAACGAGCGCTCGATGTGCACCGAGTGACAGGTGAAGGCACACACCGAGGAGGAGCGATGGCGGGCAACCCGCGGGTCGAGCAGGTGGTCGAGCAGGTCCGGAGCCTGAACGAGCAGATCGTGAGCCGCGCACGGCAGGGCGGCGAGGAGTCGCTGCGCGCGTACAAGGAGCTGCTCGAGAACGTGGCCGAGGCCGAGGAGGCGGCCGGCAACCGGACCGCCGAGTGGGTGCAGGCGTTCGCCCGCGCCCAGGCGCAGTTCACCCGGGAGCTCGCGGAGACCTTCCCGGCGCTCCTCCAGCGCCTCGGCTCCGGGATCGGGGGCGCGGCCGGCGCGGCCGCCGACCAGGCCCGTCGCGTCCCGGGCGTCGCCCAGGCCGAGGGCGAGGCCAAGGGGGCGGTGTCGGTGGAGGACGACCTGCCGATCGCGGGCTACGACGACCTCAACGCGACCGAGGTCGTCGCGAAGCTCGACGGGCTCTCCGCGGGCGACCTGGGCAAGGTCGACGCCTACGAGCGGCGGACCAAGAACCGCAAGACCGTCCTCGACAAGATCGCCGCCCTGCGCTGACGGGTGCCGTGCCCGGGCACGTTTCGTGCCCGGGCACGGCCGTCAAGTCCCGCGCGCATGACGCAGCCTCCCCCGCAGGAACAGACCCACCCCGGCAGCACCGGGGCGATGGACCCCGAGCCGAACGACGAGATGCGCGACTACGTCGGGCGCGACCTCCTGGCCGGGAAGAAGGCGCTGATCACCGGCGGTGACTCCGGCATCGGGCGCGCCGTCGCGGTCGCGTTCGCCGAGGAGGGCGCCGACGTCGCGATCAGCTACCTCTCCGAGGGGGACGACGCGACGCACACCCAGTCCGTGGTCGAGGCCAAGGGCCGCCGGTGCGTGCGCCTGCCCGGCGACATCGCCGACCGCGACCACTGCGCCCGCATGGTCGGGCGGGCGGTCGAGGAGCTCGGCGGCCTGGACGTCGTGGTCAACAACGCCGCGGTGCAGACGCCGGTCGACGGGCCCGAGGAGCTCTCCGACGAGCAGTGGGAGCGCACGTTCGCGACCAACGTGTCCAGCTTCTTCTGGATCACGAAGGACGCGCTGCCGCACCTGGGGGAGGGCTCGGCGATCATCAATACCGGCTCGGTCAACGGCCTGCGCGGCAACAAGGCGCTGCTCGACTACTCCGCGGCCAAGGGCGCGGTGCACGCGCTGACGATGTCGCTGTCCCAGCAGCTGCTCCCGCGTGGCATCCGCGTCAACTGCGTCGCCCCCGGGCCGGTGTGGACGCCGCTGATCCCGGCGACGATGCCCGAGGACAAGGTCGACTCGTTCGGCGCGCAGGCCCCGATCGGGCGCCCGGCGTCCCCCGACGAGATCGCGCCGTCGTACGTGTTCTTCGCGGCGAACCGGCTCTCGTCGTACTACAGCGGCGAGGTCCTGGCCCCGGCCGGCGGCGAGACGCACCCCGGCTGACCCGGTGCCTCACGGCAGGTGAGCAGAAGGACGTGCTCCGGCACGTCTTTCTGCTCACCTGCGCGGAGCGCACCTCAGGCGGCCACCGGCTCCGCGGCGGGGGTGCTCCCGGTGCGCGGAGCCGGGACGTCGGCGGGCTGCGGGGCCCGCTCCTCGCGGCCGGTCAGCCGGTCGACGAAGCGCTTGAGCTCGCCCGCCACCGGCAGCGACAGCTTCCAGATCGACCGTGTCGACTGCCAGAACTGCCGCGGGAACGGACCGGTCGTGTAGGGCAGGTCCCAGCGCGCGCAGATGTCGCGCACCTTCTCCGCGATCTCCGGGTACCGGTTCGACGGCAGGTCGGGGAACAGGTGGTGCTCGATCTGGTAGCCGAGGTTGCCGCTCATGAGGTGCATGAGCCTGCCGCCGGTGAAGTTGGCCGACCCGAGCAGCTGGCGCAGGTACCACTCGCCCCACGTCTCGCCGTCGAGTTCCTCCTCGGTGAACACCTCGGCCCCGTCGGGGAAGTGGCCGCAGAAGATGATCGCGTAGGACCAGACGTTGCGGATGAGGTTCGCCGTCGCGTTGGCCGCGATCGTCGCGGGGAAGAACGGGCCGGACAGCGCCGGGAAGGCCACGTAGTCCTTGAGCGCCTGCTTGCCCGCCTTGCGCCCGATCTGGCGCAGCTTGGCCTTCATCTCCTCGGGGTCGGCGTCCATCTTTGCCGCGCCCTCGATGTCGAGGTCGTGCAGCGCGACACCCCACTGGAACAGGAACATCAGCAGCGCGTTGTAGAGCGGCTGGCCCAGGTAGTAGGGGTGCCACGGCTGGTCGGAGCGGACGCGGAGGATCTCGTACCCGACGTCCTTGTCCTTGCCGATCACGTTCGTGTACGTGTGGTGCAGGTAGTTGTGGGAGTGCTTCCACTGGTCCGCGGGGCAGACGTTGTCCCACTCCCACTGCGCCGAGTGGATCTCCGGATCGTTCATCCAGTCCCACTGGCCGTGCATGACGTTGTGGCCGATCTCCATGTTCTCGAGGATCTTGGAGGCGGCCAGCGCGGCGGTGCCGGCGATCCAGAGCGGCGGCAGGATGCTGCCGACCAGCGCCACGCGTCCGCCGATCTCCAGGCGGCGCTGCAGCCTGATGACGCCGCGGATGTACGCGGCGTCGTCCTCCCCGCGCGACACCTCGACGTCGCGGCGGACCGCGTCGAACTCACGCCCGATGGCCGCGACGTCGGCCTCGCTCAGGTGCGTGAACTCCTTGATGTCCGAGATGGCCATGAGGGGTTGCCTCCGCATCGTCTGGGGCCCGTTCGGTACCTGAAGTACTAGGTACCCAAGGTACCGACACGAACCTCCGCGCGGGGGCGGTGATCGCTGTGTCCCCCCACACCGCAGCCGGGATGGCCCCGGTCACAGCCGCCCTCGGGCGGGTCGGGCGGCGGCCCCGTCGAGGGTCGGGCGAGGATGCGGCGCCACCCGATCGGGGGTCCGGACGATCGCGGCCGGATTCGGTAACGGAATGGTCACGGCGCGCGATACGCGGTCACGGAGCAGAAGGGAGGGGCATGACGACGCCGACCTCGGTGCCGGTCGCCCTCGAGGACGGCCGGGCCACGATCGAGCCCGGTCGCCTCGTGGCCGGTCGCTACCTCCTGCTCGCGCCCGTGGGGCGCGGGGGATCGGGCTCGGTGTGGCGCGCCCACGACGAGCTGCTGGACCGCGACGTCGCGATCAAGCGTCTCCACGGCGGCCGCGCCCTCGACGCGCAGCGCGCGCGCCTCGTGCGCGAGCGGGCGCACCGGGAGGGGCGCGTCGCCGCCCGCCTGCACCACCCGCGGCTCGCCGCGATCTTCGACATGACCGAGCTCGACGGCGAGGTCTGCCTCGTCATGGAGTACGTCGCCGCCCCGTCCCTGGCGGACCTCCTCGATCGCGAGGGCCCCCTGCCGCCCGTGCGGGTCGCCGCGATCGGCGCGCAGATCGCCGAGGGGCTCGCCGCCATGCACGCGCGGGGCATCGTCCACCGCGACGTCAAGCCCGCCAACGTCATGATCGGGCTCGGCGACACCGTCACCGTCGCCGACTTCGGCATCGCCGTCGTCGACGCCGAACCCGGCACCGCCGACCAGCTCGTGGCCGGGACGCCGCACTTCATGGCCCCCGAGCTCGCGCGCGGTGGCCCGGCGACGGCCGCCGCCGACGTGTTCTCGCTGGGCGCCACGCTCTACGCCGCGCTCGAGGGCGCCCCGCCCGTCGGGGACGGCGGCAACGCGCTCGAGGTGCTCTCGCGCGTCGCGACGGGCGTGGTGGCGCCCGCCCGGCGCGCCGGGGACCTGACGCCGGTCCTGCGCGCCCTGCTCGACCACGACCCCGCCCGCCGGCCCGACGCGGCCCGCGCGGCGCGGCTGCTCGCGGGGCGCGACGTGGCGCCCGCGAGCGGCGCCCTCCCGGTGACCGGGGCCGGGGACGGCGAGGCACGCGGCACCGGCACCGCGGTCCACGCCGACCTGCTCGGCGAGGGCACGCCCCCCGACCCGGGCGAGGCCGACCCGACCGGTCTCGACGCCGACGAGGCCCGCACCGGCCCGCTCCTGCTGCCCGGGCCCGCCCGTCCCGCCGCCCGTCCCGCGACCAGGGGGGCGACGCCGGTCGCCCCGCCGCCGCGCCGGTCGCGGCGGCCCGCACGCCGGGTGGTGGCCGTGGGCGCCGGGCTCGTCGGCGTCCTGGGGGCGGCGGGGGTCGTCGCGGCCGCGACGGGCTCGTCGGACCCGGTGCCGCTCGCGGCGCCCGAGTCGCCCGTGCCCGCGCCCGTTCCGGTGGCCGCGCCACCGGTCGTCCCGGCCGCGCCGCCGACCACGACCACCCCGCGTCGCACGACCAGCACGGCCGACGACGTCGAGGAGGTCGCGTCGTCCTCGCCGTCGACGAGCCGACGGTCGCGCGACTCCGCCGACTCCGCCGACCGTGCCGCCGCGTCGTGGGAGCGCTGGTACGAGCGCTGGCGGGCCCAGGCCCGCTCCGACCGCGACGGCGACCGGGACGACGACCGTCCCCGCGGGCGCGCACGCGGACGCGACCGCTAGGCGGTCGATCAGGCGCTCGTGCGCTCCTCGGGCTCCGGCGACCGGGGCGCCGGGACGTCCGGCTCCTCGCCCCGGGGAGCCGGCACGGGGGGTGCCGTGGCGGCTCCGGCCGCGGTCGGTGGCCGGCGCACGATCCGCCGGATGCGTGGCTCCTGGATCAGCCGATCGGCCAGTGGGTCGCGCATGACGCCTCCCGTGCGTCCCCGTGGGCGGGGACGTCGATCACCGAGGCTAGGGGTGGCGGCGGCCGATGCGCTGTACGTCTTTGTGCGTACGTCCGGGTGGCCGCCACACGGGTGTCGCGGCATCCACCTTCACGACGAGGGGACCGCCCGGTACGTTCCGATCCGGGGCCGCCGGTGCGGACGAGGGGCCCGCACCGGCGAACGCCCGCGCCGGCGCCCCGTCCCCGGGTGAGCCCTCACCGCCCGGTGCGCAGCACCTCGCACAGCGTCAGCGGCTCGGCGTCGGCCGCCAGGGGCAGCGCGCGCCACCGCGGGGCGCGGCGCAGGGCCGCGTCCGCCGTCGCCGCCCACCCCTCGACCGCCGACCAGCGCACGGCGCGGACCGCACGCGGCGGGTCGGCGTGCACCCGCAGGGTGAAGCCGGCACCGGTGCCGTCCGGGACGACCTCGACGTCGTCCTCGTCGAGCAGGTCCAGGGCCGTGGCCACGGCCTCGGCGCACGCCGTGGCGTGCGCGAGCACCCAGGGAGCGGCCTCGGTCGAGCTGTCGATCGTGCTGGTCGTACGGGTCGGCGCGGTCATCGGGTCACCTCCTGGCGGTCCACGGGGACCGCTCGGTTACCGACGAGTATCCCCGCGCCGCCGGGGCGGGTCACTCCGGGTCGTTGTGGGCGTGGCCACCCGTGCGGTAGGGCCGCCCGAATGCCCCGTGGCACCGGTCACGCACGTCAGAGAGCGGCGAACGGTGACAGCTCCGATCGGTTGACCACGGCGGTTGGACGGGCAAAACCTGACGTTGCGTCACCACAACAGCGGCGGGCCCCGTTCCCGTCCACCGACCCCGAGGGACCCGGACCCCACGGATCGGGGAACCACCAGGGCCCGACCCGGAGGGCGGGGCCCCGGCGCGTCGGCACGCTCGGGGCATGACCACCCCGCAGAGCAGCAGCCCCGTCCCCTCGTCCGTGCCGGCCTTCGGCTTCCGCCGCAGCGTCCGCGACCGCTGGATCGCCGGCGTGTGCGGCGGGATCGCCGCGCGCACCGGGCTGGACGCGAACCTCGTCCGCGTCCTCGCGGTACTCCTGGCCGTGTTCGGGCACCTCGTGGGTCTGATCGCCTACCTGGCCGCCTGGGCGCTGGTGCCCGAGGAGGGGGCGGGGGAGCGTGTCGCGCCGGTGTCGCCGCCGGACGACCCGACGCCTCCGACCAGCCCTCCGACCAGCCCTCCGACCAGCACCGTCTGACCCTCCGGCGGCGACCGGGCGGGCGATCTACGCTCGCCCGCGTCGTCGGCCCAGGAGGACAGCCCCGGACATGCAGAGTGCAGGAATGCCCAGCCCGCCCTTCACCTCGGTGTACCACCAGGGCTTCGTGCGCGTCGCGGCCGCGACGGTCCGCACGACGATCGCCGACCCGCCGGCGAACGCCGCGTCCCTGCTCGCGGTGGCCCGGCAGGTCCACGACGACGGGGCGGGCCTCGCCGTGTTCCCGGAGCTGACGCTCTCGGGCTACTCCATCGAGGACCTGCTGATGCAGGACACGCTCCTCGACGGGGTGGTCGACGCCCTCGCCGAGATCGTCGCGGCGTCGTCGGAGCTGACCCCGGTGCTCGTGCTGGGCGCGCCGCTGCGCCACCGCCACCGCATCTACAACTGCGCGGTCGTCGTGCACCGCGGGCGGGTCCTGGGCGTCGTCCCCAAGACCTACCTGCCGAACTACCGCGAGTTCTACGAACCCCGCCAGATGGCGTCCGGCGCCGGTGAGGCCGGGACGATCCACATGCTCGGCGAGGACGTGCCGTTCGGCGCCGACCTGCTCTTCGACGCCACCGACGTCGACGGTCTCGTGCTGCACGTCGAGGTCTGCGAGGACATGTTCGTGCCGATCCCCCCGAGTGCCCACGCCGCGCTCGCCGGGGCCACGGTGCTCGCGAACATCTCGGGCAGCCCCATCACGGTCGGGCGCGCCGACGACCGCCAGCTGCTCGCGCGGTCGGCGTCCGCGCGGTGCTCGGCGGCCTACGTCTACGCCGCGGCGGGCGACGGGGAATCGACCACCGAGGTCTCGTGGGACGGGCAGACGAGCATCCACGAGAACGGGGTGCTGCTGGCCGAGACCGAGCGGTTCCCGGCCGGCGAGCGGCACGCGGTCGCCGACGTCGACCTGCGCCTGGTGCGCTCCGAGCGCCTGCGCATGGGCACCTTCGACGACAACCGGCGCCGCGAGGAGCAGCCGTTCCGCACGATCGGCTTCGTGCTCGACCCGCCGGCGGGCGACATCGGCTTCCGGCGGACCGTCGAGCGCTTCCCGTTCGTCCCGGCCGACCCGGCCCGCCTCGAGCAGGACTGCTTCGAGGCCTACAACATCCAGGTCGCCGGGCTGCTGCAGCGGCTGCGGGCGATCGGCGACGCCAAGGTCGTCATCGGGGTCTCGGGCGGGCTCGACTCCACCCACGCGCTCATCGTCGCCGCCCGGGCGATGGACCGCGCCGGGCGCCCCCGCTCGGACATCCTCGCGTTCACGCTGCCGGGCTTCGCGACGGGGGAGCGGACGAAGGGCAACGCCGAGCGCCTCGCCGAGGCCCTGGGCGCCACGTTCGAGACCATCGACATCACCGAGACCGCCCGGCTCATGCTGGCGAACCTCGACCACCCGTTCTCGCAGGGCGAGCCGCAGTACGACGTGACGTTCGAGAACGTCCAGGCCGGCCTGCGCACCGACTACCTGTTCCGGGCCGCGAACCAGCGCGGTGGCATCGTGCTGGGCACCGGCGACCTGTCCGAGGCCGCGCTCGGCTGGTCCACCTACGGCGTCGGCGACCAGATGAGCCACTACACGGTCAACAGCGGCGTCCCGAAGACGCTCGTGCAGCACCTCATCCGCTGGGTGATCAGCTCGGAGCAGTTCTCCGACGAGGTCGGCACGGTGCTGCAGGACGTCCTCGACACCGAGATCAGCCCGGAGCTCGTCCCCGCGGACGCCGACCAGGACATCCAGTCCAGCGAGCAGAAGATCGGGCCCTACGACCTGCAGGACTTCACCCTCTACTGGGTGCTGCGCCACGGGTTCCGGCCGTCGCGGATCGCGTTCCTGTCGTGGCACGCCTGGCGCGACGTCGACGCCGGGGTCTGGCCGCCGGGCTACCCCGAGGGCGACCGGCGGGCCTACGACCTCTCGGAGATCCGGGGTTGGCTGCGGGTCTTCGCCCAGCGCTTCTTCGGGTTCGCCCAGTTCAAGCGCTCGGCGCAGCCCAACGGTCCGAAGGTCGTCGCGGGCGGCTCGCTCTCGCCGCGCGGGGACTGGCGCGCGCCGTCGGACTCGTCGGCGACGATCTGGCTCGCCGAGATCGACGAGCACGTGCCGGAGAGCTGACGGGCTCCCACGGTCGGCGGCAGCGCCGCCCCCGATGGTCCGGACGGTCGCCGACGCACGGACGTTCGGCCGCCGGACGCGCGCGAGCGGAACCGGCGTGGAAATCTGCACTCGACGCCACGGAGACGGTCTGATCTTCTGACCGCGCCGCCACGACACCGAGGGAGCACGGCGATGACCATCACCCCCAGCCGATCAGGATCGATCTTCGGCCACTCGGTCAAGCGGACCGAGGACCAGGCCCTGATCACCGGGGCCTCCCAGTACACCGGTGACCTGCCCGTCGAGGGCTCGTACCACGTGGTCTTCGTCCGCTCGCCCATCGCGCACGGGACCCTGAACGCGGTCGACGTCGAGGAGGCGCGGGCGAAGCCGGGCGTCGTGGGCGTCTACACCGACGGTGACCTGCAGATCGCCGACCGGCCGGGCCTGCCCGGCGTCGTCCCCGACGCCATGTCGCGCCCGCCGCTCGCGCGCGGGCGCGTGCGTTTCGTCGGCGACATCATCGCCGCGGTCGTCGCCGAGACCGCGGGCCAGGCGCTGGACGCCGCCGAGAGCGTCTTCCCCGACATCGACCCGCTGCCCGCCGTCGTCGGCATCGAGGAGGCCCTCGCCGACGACGCGCCGGTGATCTTCGAGGAGCACGGCTCGAACGTCGTCGCGGGCGCGGGCACCGGCGACGTCGAGGGCCTGTTCGACGAGGCCGACGTCGTGGTGTCCGGCAAGTTCTACAACCAGCGCCTCGCGGGCGTCCCCATGGAGCCGAACGCCTGCGTCGCGGTCCCCGGCGAGCCCGACGGCGGCGTCACGCTGTGGCTGTCGATCCAGACCCCGCACGGTGCGCGCGACGCCCTCGCGAGCGACCTCGGCCTCGACGCCACCCAGGTGCGCGTCATCGCCCCGCGCGTCGGCGGCGGCTTCGGCCCGAAGGCGACGGCCTACCCCGAGTACTCGATCGCCGCGCGCGCCGCGATGGACCTCGGCCGGCCGGTCCGCTGGACCGAGACCCGCTCCGAGAACATGCTCTCGATGGTGCACGGCCGCGCCCAGGTGCAGCACGCCGAGCTGGGCGTGAAGCGCGACGGCACGATCGTCGGGCTGCGCGCGACCGTCGTCGGCGACGGGGGCATGTACCCGGCGGTCGGCACGATCCTGCCGAGCCTGACCCAGCTCATGGCCCAGGGCGTCTACGACATCCCGGCCATCGACTTCACGTGGAAGACCGTCGTCACCAACACGACGACCACCGGCGCCTACCGCGGGGCGGGGCGTCCGGAGGCGACGCAGCTGCTCGAGCGGATCATCGACATCGCCGCCGACGAGATCGGCGTCGACCCGCTGGAGATGCGCCGGAAGAACTTCCTGCAGCCCGACGCGTTCCCGATGACGAGCCTCACCGGCGCCGAGTACGACAACGCCGAGCACGAGAAGGCGCTCGACGCGGTCAAGCAGGCCGCCGACTACGACGCGCTGCGCGCCGAGCAGGAGCGCCGTCGCGCCGAGGGCAGCCGCACCGCGCTGGGCATCGGCGTCGCGTCCTACGTCGAGGTCACCGCTCCGCTCGGCCTCGACGGCGAGTACGGCTCGGCGCAGGCGCACCCGGACGGCACCTTCACCGTCATGGCCGGCACCAGCGCCCACGGGCAGGGCCACGAGACCGCGTACGCGCAGCTCGCGTCCGGGGTCCTCGGGGTGCCGATGGACAAGATCAAGGTCGTCCAGTCCGACACCTCGCTCGTGCGCAGCGGCGCCGGGACGCTGGGCTCGCGCTCGCTGCAGACCGGCGGCAGCGCGATCCACAACGCCTCCGAGCAGCTGGTCTCGCGCGCCAAGGAGATCGCGGCGCACCTGCTCGAGGCGTCCGTGGACGACATCGAGCAGACCGACGGCGGCTTCGGTGTCCGCGGCATCGCCGACCGGGAGATCACCTGGTCGCAGGTCGCGACCGCCGCCGAGGACGGCTCGGGCACCGACGACGGGTCGAAGGGCCCGCTGCTCGAGGAGCTCGACTTCAAGCAGGGCCAGTCGAGCTTCCCGTTCGGCTCGCACATCGCTGTCGTCGACGTCGACCTCGACACCGGCATGGTGCGCCAGCGCCGCCACGTCGCCGTCGACGACGCGGGCCGCATCCTCAACCCGATGCTGGTCGCCGGGCAGCAGCACGGCGGCATCGCGCAGGGCATCGCGCAGGCCCTCTACGAGCGGGTCACGTTCGACGAGGACGGCAACCCGACCAGCGGCAACCTGGCGTCCTACGTCATCCCGTCGGCGGCGGACCTGTGCGGGTTCGAGGTGTCGAACACCGAGACCCCGACCCACCTCAACCCGATCGGCGCCAAGGGCATCGGGGAGTCGGGCACGATCGGCTCGACGCCCGCGGTGCACAACGCCGTCGTCGACGCGCTCTCGCACCTGGGCGTGCGGCACATCGACATGCCGCTGACCCCGGAGGCCGTGTGGCGCGCCATCGAGGGTGCCCGGGCCGAGGACCCGGCCCGGCGCCAGCAGGCCGGCCCCGAGTACGCCGGCGAGCCCGGGTCGCAGCACTGAGCAGCTCATCGCCGTCCAGGCCACCACGCTAGCGCTGCCCGTCGCGACCGAGGGCCGGCGGGCCGCCCAGGACCGGCCCATGTGAGCGATTTTCCCGGCGATCGCCGGGAACATCGCTCACATGGGCCGAACGGACTAGCCGGGGAGGACCCAGCCGACGGGGTCGGCGAGGCGCAGGGCCGACTCGGGACCCCAGCTGCCCGGCGCGTAGGGCTCGGGCCGGCGGTGGTCGTCGAGCACCTCGGCGGCCGCGGTCCAGACGTCCTCGAGGCCGTCGGGGCGGGTGAACAGGGCCCGGTCGCCGGTGAGCACGTCGTGGATGAGCCGCACGTACGGGGGGAGCGGGTCGCCGCCCGAGAGCGTGTCCAGCGGGATCTGGGTCCACGTGGAGCCCAGCTCCGACGACGCCCCGGGCGTCTTGACGTTCATCGACAGCGCCAGCGCGCCGTCGCCGGCGAGGTCGAAGCAGAGCACGTTGCCGCGCGAGGGCAGGTCGCGCTCGGCGACCGGGCCGCCCTCGGGGTCGCGGAAGACCAGGTTGACCTTCTGGTGGCTCTCGGCCATCCGCTTGCCGGTGCGCAGCAGGAAGGGCACGCCGCGCCAGCGGTCGCTGTCGACCCAGAGGCGGGCGGCGACGAAGGTCTCGGTGGTCGAGTCGTCGGCGACGTGGTCGAGGTCGCGGTAGCCGTCGAACTGCCCGCGGACCACCTCGTCGCGCGCGAGCGTGCGGAAGCACCGGATGACGTCGTTGCGAGCGGCGGCCACGTCGTCGGGCGCGAACGACGCCGGCGGGTCCATGGCGACCTCGGCGGCGACCTGGAACAGGTGCGTCACGAGCATGTCGAGCACCGCGCCGGTGGCGTCGTAGAACTCGGCGCGGTCGGCGACGTCGAGGGTCTCCGGGACGTCGATCTCGACCGCGGCGACGTGGTGGCGGTCCCAGGAGCTGCCGAACAGGCCGTTGGCGAAGCGCAGGGCCCGCAGCTCCTGGGTGGCCTCCTTGCCCAGGAAGTGGTCGATGCGGAAGACCTGCGACTCGTCGAGCACGTCGTGCACGACGCGGTCGAGCTCGCGGAAGCTCTCCAGGGACGTGCCGAACGGCTTCTCGTAGACCACCCGCGAGCCCTCGGCGAGGCCGTGGGCGCCGAGGGCGCGGGTGTAGTCGCCGAAGGTCTGGGGCGGCAGGCCGAGGTAGTGCACCAGCTGCGCGTCCTGCCCGATCTCGCCGCGGGCCTCGGCGACGCGGTCGAGCAGCTCGCCGGGGTCGTCGGCCGTGAACCCGCCACCGGCGAAGCGCAGCCCCGCGGCGAACTCGTCCCACGGCCCGTCCTCCGGCGTCAGGCCGCCGAACTGCTCCAGGGCCTCGCGGACCTCGTCGCGGAACTGCTCGTCGGTCTTGCTGCGGCGCCCGTTGCCGATCAGCCGCCACTCGTCGGGCAGGAGCTTCTCCTGGACGAGGCGGAAGAACGACGGCAGCACCAGGCGCTGGGCCAGGTCGCCCGTGGCGCCGAACAGGACGAAGACGGTGGGGCCGGGGGCGGCGGTCGACGAGGACACGGGCTCATCGTGCCCGTGTTGCGCGCCACCGACACCCCCGGCGCCCACCATCGAGGTCGGTCAGCCCCGGGCCGCGACGAGCTCGCGGGCCTCCTGCTCGGTGGAGACCGCGGGGTTCGAGCCGGGCAGCGGGCGCCCGGCGGGGTCGCGCAGCCTGGTCAGCACGACGACGCCGACGATCCCGAAGATGATCAGGTAGACCGCGGGCCAGTAGGCCCACCCGGTGCTGAGCACCACGGCCGTCATGATCAGCGATGTCGTCCCGGCGAAGGCCGAGACGAAGATGTTGAACGAGATGGACAGGCCGCCGTAGCGGATCTCGGTGGGGAACAGCGCCGGCAGCGTCGACGGGCAGGTCGCCGAGAAGCAGATCAGCAGCGCGCCCATGACGGCGAGGCCCAGGCCGACCAGCGGCACCGACCCGCTCTTGAGCACCAAGATCATGGGGAAGGCGAGGACGATCGTCCCGACGGCCCCGGCCCACAGGATCGGCTTGCGGCCGACGCGGTCCGACAGACGGCCCAGCAGCGGGATGATGAAGACCGCCACCCAGAGCACGGCGATCTGGAGCCACTGCGAGGTCGTGCTGTCGATCGCGGTGCCGCCCACGACGGTGACGTTGTCCTCGAGGTAGGTCGGCATGTAGCTGGTGAGCATGTAGTTCGGGACGTTCCAGGCCACGACGAGCCCGCCGGCCGCGAGCATGGCCGGCCAGTAGTCGACGAACAGCTTCTTGATGCCGGCGCCGGCCTGCGTGCCCTCGCGCTCCTCGGATTCCGAGAGCAGCGTCTGGAATGCCGGTGTCTCCTCGAGCCGCACCCGCAGATACACGCCGACGATGCCCAGCGGCAACGCGATGAAGAACGGGATGCGCCACGCCCAGGTGGACGCGAACTCCGGGGTCGAGACCAGCGGGATGATGGTCGCCACCGTCGCGCCGAGCGCGTAGCCGATGAACGTGCCGCATTCCAGGAAACTGCCGAAGAAACCGCGCCGGCGGTCGGGGGAGTACTCGGCGATGAACGTCATCGCGCCCGCGTACTCGCCGCCGGTGGAGAATCCCTGTACGACGCGGCAGAGCACGAGCAGGATCGGCGCCCAGATGCCGATGGAGGCGTACGACGGGATGAGCCCGAGCAGGAAGGTCCCGATCGCCATCATGATGACGGTGATCGACAGGACCTTGGTGCGGCCGATGCGGTCGCCCAGCGGGCCGAAGAACAGCCCGCCCAGCGGTCGGACCAGGAACGACACCGCGAAGCCCGCGAACACCCCGACCTGCGCCAACGTCGGGTTGTCGGGCGGGAAGAAGTTCTCCTCGATGGTCGTCGCGAGGTAGGCGTAGACCCCGAAGTCGAACCACTCGGTGATGTTGCCGACCGCCGCGGCACCGACCGCGCGCTGCATGGTGGGTGTGTCGGTGACGGTGACGCCCTCCGGTGTCCCGCCGCCCTCCTCGGTCTGGGTCATGCCGACTCCCCTCGTCGCCGGAGCGCTACTCCCGACGGGAACCTTTGTCCGCTTTGACGGGAACAATCCCGAAAGTCGTTAACGCCCGTTTACTTTTCCGTTCGGTCGGACATTACTGCGGACCCGCCGGAGGCACAGGGTGAACGCACGCGGTTGCTGTGCGTGGAGTCATGCGGGGGCGCCCGCGACGGGTGGAACACGTGCCGTCCGTCGCGCGTCTCACTTCGTGGGTGCAGTCAGCACCCGCCGTTCGCAAGCCTCGTGGACCGGTCGGGTCATCCGGACCCGGTCACCGGCCCCGGCGCGTGCACGTGGTGAGGAGGAGCCGTCATGGCGGCAGTGTTCATGGGCATGATCGTGAGTGCGGGAGCGGGCGTCGGGGTGGCCACCGCCCTCGTCCGCCACGCGCAGCGGAACTGGGCCCGGCGCCCCGCGACCGCGGTGGCCGTCGAGGCCTGACCCGGGGCGTCAGCGAAGTGCCTTCGCTGACACTCAACGTCCGTAACGGTACTTCGATCATGCTCGTCGGGCCGTCCCGCACCTCGCGGGGCGGCCCGACGTCGTCGTACGGAGGCGGGCTCAGCCGTCGGGACGCAGGTCGGCCTGCATGAGCACGGTGTCGGCCCACTGGCCGTACTTGTAGCCCACCGACGGCAACCGCCCGACCTCGACGAAGCCGAGGCGGCGGTGCAGCACGATCGACGGGGTGTCGTGGCGCGACCCCGCCAGCGCGGCGATGACGGCCACGACCTGGCGCACCTCGGTACCCCGCAGGGCGTCGAGCAGGCCCACGAGCAGCTGCGACCCGAGCCCGCGACCGGCCGCCTCCGGCGCGATGTAGATCGAGTCCTCGACGGTGTAGCGGTAGGCCGCGTGCGGCCGGAACGACGCCGCGTACGCGAAGCCCTCGACCTCGCCGTCGACCTCGGCGACGAGGAACGGCAGCCCGTGGCCGTAGCCGGTGGTGATGCGCTCGCGCCAGGTGTCGTCGGTGGGGGGCTCCTCGACGAAGGTGGCGATGGAGCGCAGCACGTAGCCCGCGAAGATCGCGGCGACCCGGGGGGCGTCGTCGGCGGTGGCGGGGCGCAGGACGCCGGTGCCGGGCGCGGTGCTGGACCCGGCGGCGGACTCGGCGGCGGACTCGGTGGACACGTCCCGATCCTGCCCTCGCTGCCGGGCCGGTGGCTACTCCACGCGGACCAGGGAGAACTCCCACTCGCCGGCCGGCCCGTTGAAGCCGGTGCGCTCGTAGATGGCGACCTGCCCGCCACCGGCCATGTCCGACACCGTGCGCCGCAGGCCGTGCTCACCACTCGGCAGCGGGATGCGCTGGAGCAGCGGCGGCTCCTCGCCGGCGTCGTCGGGCAGCGTGATCGACCCGATGCCCTGCAGAGGGCCGTTGACGTACCGGACAGCGAACTCCATGTGCCCTCCCAGACGAGATCGGCTCACCCTACGACCCCGGGGCGCGGTCGTCATCGCGACGTCGCCGCCGCCCTTGCCCTGAACTGTCGACTGATGACCCGCCGCCGATCACGTAGCGTGGTGCCGTGCGTTCGGCTCTCCTCATGCTCGGCGGTCTGGTCCTCCTCGGGATCGGCATCGGCGTGCTCGTGCTCGGCGTGCCGGGTGCGTGGGTGCTCGGGCCGACGGCGATCGTCCTCGGCCTGGTCGCGAAGGTCGGCGGGTTCGTGCTCACCGGCGACGGCGGCACGCCGGGCCCCCGCGGGTCGGGCCGGACGGTGACGACGCTCGGTGCGACGACCGATCGTGCCCGCGCCGCGTCGTCGACGGGCCGGAGCTCCGCGCTGCGCCGGGCCCGCACCGCCCGCGCCACCGCCCGGAGCTCCGAGGCCGCCCGCGCCGCGGCCCTCGCGCCGCAGCACCGTCGCGGTCGCCGGGCCTCCTGAGCCCCGTGACCGCCGCCTGGGAGTACGCGACGCTGGAGATCTCGGCGGTCGGCCTGTCCGAGGACGCCGCCGCGGACGGCGAGAGCGCGGAGTGGCAGATCTACGCGATCGGCCCGGCCGGCGAGCTGCTGCTCGAGGAGTACCGGCCCTACCGCGTCGCCTGGGCGCGCGTGTACGCCGAGCAGCTCAACCACCTGGGCCGGCAGGGCTGGGAGCTCGTCGCCCTGGCCGGCCCGCAGGGCGCGCTGGTGCCGAGCGCGCCGGGCCGGGCGCCCGGGACCGCGCCGCACGTCGTCGAGACGCGGTTCGTGCTGCGGCGCCCCACGCCCTGAGGGCCCGTCGTTAGACCGGCCAGGTCTCCTGCCGCCAGGCCGCGTCCCAGAACATCCACTCGTAGCGGCAGGTCGTGACGAAGTGCGCCCGGACGCGCTCGCGCTCCGCGTCGCCGAGGGTCGGCCCGATCCGGTCGGTGAGCGCGAGCACCGCGTCGACGACGGCCCGGAACTCCTCGCCGCCGTACATGGCGATCCAGCGGGCGTAGAGCGGGTCGGGGGAGGAGGCCGCGAGCAGGGCCTCGCCGACCTCGGCGTAGATCCAGTAGCAGGGCAGGACCGCGCCGAGCCCCTCGGCGAAGGAGCCGCCGTGGCAGGTGGCGAGCAGGTAGGACGTGTAGGCGGTGGTGGTGGGCGCGACGGGCACGGCCGCGGCCTCGGCGCCCGAGAGCCCGAGGGCGTCGGCGAGCCCGGCGTGCATCTCCTGCTCGGCGGCGATCGCCCCGGCGGCGTGGCCGCTGAACATCACCGTGTCGGCCTCGGAGGGCGCGCGGGCCGCCAGGAGCGCGAGGGCGCGGGCGTAGCCGCGCAGGTAGTGGGCGTCCTGCACGATGAAGTGCCGGAACGCGTCGTGGGGGAGGGTCCCGTCGGCGAGGCCGGTGAGGAAGGGGTGCTCCCGCACCCGGGCGTAGACGTCGGCGCCGTCGGCCCACAGGTCGTCGCTGAAGCCCATGGCGAGCACCCTGTCACGCGCGGGGTGAGATCATCGCGGGGTGCGGGCGTGCCGGGTCGTTCTCAGCGGGCCCCGTCCCGGTCGCGCCGCGGGCCTCGCGCTGGGGGTGCTCGCCGACGCCGTGCTCGGCGACCCGCGACGCGGGCACCCCGTCGCGGCGTTCGGGGCGGTGGCGTCGTGGCTCGAGCGGCGGTGGTGGGCCGACCGGCGCGGTCCGGGCGTGGCGTACGCGGCGGTGCTCGTCGGCGGGGCGGTGGGCGTGGGGCTGCTGGTCGAGCGTGTGCGGCACCCCGCGGTGCACACCGGGCTGACGGCGGCGGCGACCTGGACGGTGCTGGGTGGGACCTCCCTCGCGGGCGAGGGCGCGGCGATGGCGGCGTCGCTGTCCGCCGGTGACGTCGGCGCCGCACGGGAGCGGCTGCCGCACCTGTGCGGGCGCGACCCGTCGGCCCTCGACCCCGACGGTCTCGCGCGGGCGGCGCTGGAGTCGGTCGCCGAGAACACCGCCGACGCCTTCGTGGCGCCGCTGGTGTGGGGCGCGATCGCCGGGGTGCCCGGGCTGCTCGGGCACCGGGCGGTGAACACCCTCGACGCGATGGTCGGGCACCGGTCGGCGCGCTACCGGCACTTCGGGTGGGCCTCGGCGCGCGCGGACGACGTCGCCGGCGTGGTGCCCGCGCGCGTGTCGGCGCTGGTCACGACCGCTGTCGCGCCCCTGGTCGGCGGCTCGCCGGCGGCGGCGTGGCGGGCGTGGCGCCGGGACGCCCCCGCCCACCCGAGCCCGAACGCCGGCCCCGTGGAGGCGTCGTTCGCCGGCGCCCTGGGGCTGCGCCTCGGCGGGCGCACCGTCTACCCCTACGGCGTGCAGGACCGCCCGGTGCTCGGCGACGGCCGCCCGCCCGCCGTCGCCGACCTGCCCCGCGCCGTCCGCCTCTCCCGCCTCGTGGGCCTGGTGACGGCCGCGCTCGCCATGGTCGTGTCAGCCTGGCGGCCACGCACGCATTGAACGTCGGGAAAGTCCCCACGATCACGCGTCAGCGGCCCCCGTGGCGGTCGGCCAGCTCCTGGTCGGCGCCGGTGTCGGGGGCGGTGCCGGTGTCGCTGTCGGTGCCGGCCTCGCTGTCGGTGCTCGTCGGCCGCGCGTCCCAGTAGGTGCCGTCGGCGGCGTCGCGCGGGTCCTGGTCGTCGCGGGGCCGCGGTTCGAGCCCGTGGGCGCGGCGGTACTCCAGCCGCGCGAAGTAGATCCACGCGCCGATCGCCATCAGCCCGAAGATCAGCCACTGCCAGGCGTAGGAGTACGACGGGTTCGGGTCGGGCGGGGGCAGCGGGACGGCGGTGAGCACCCCGGGCTGGCCGGCGACCAGCTGGACGTAGCCCGGGCTCGTCGGGATCCCGTTCGCCGCGGTGACGGTGCCCGTGTCGGCCGCGTAGACCTGGCGCTGCCCGTCCTCGACGGTCGTGGGCCGGTTCGCCGGTCGCTCGTCGAGGCGCTGGTGACCGACGATGGTGACGACCCCCGCCGGCGGCGCCGGGATCGGCGGCAGCGCGCCCCGGCCGTCGGTGCGGACGTAGCCGCGGTCGACCAGGAGGGTCTCGCCGGTCGTGGTGACCAGCGGGGTCATCACCTCGCTGGCCGGGTGACCCTCGACGACCCGCAGCCGCACGAGGACCTCGCCCTCGGGGCGATAGGTCCCGGTGACCGAGACCTGGCGCCACGCCACGTCCTCGCCCGGCGCCGTGCCCGGGGCGACGAGCTCGGCGCGGGGCACGGGCGCCGTCGCCACCCCGCGGGTCAGCGCGGCGTTGACCTCGTCGCGCTCGTCGCTGCGGTGGAACTGCCAGGGCGCGAGCAGGTAGTAGCAGGCGAACGCGAACGCGACCACCACGAGCGTCAGCGCGATCCACCCGGGTCGCAGCAGGAACCGCACGGGGTCAGGTTACGTGGGTGCCGTCGGTACCGTGGTCGGTCGCGCCCGCGGGAGCGCTCTACCCGCCCAGGCGCTCGCAGACCGCCAGGGCCTGCCGCGCGTACCCGCCCCCGAACAGCTCGGCGTGCACGAGCAGGGGCCAGAGCTGGTGGAGGCCCACGCGATCGCGCCAGCCGTCGGCGAGCGGGGCGGTCTCGTCGTAGGCGGCGAGGATCGTCTCGAGCTGCGGGGCCCCGAAGAGGGCGAGCATGGCCAGGTCGGTCTCGCGGTGCCCGCCGTGCGCGGCCGGGTCGATCACCCAGCCCTGCCCGCCGGACCACAGCACGTTGCCCGTCCACAGGTCGCCGTGCAGGCGCGCCGGCGGCTCGGGCGGCCCGGCCACCGCGGCGAACCGGGCGCACGCCCGCTCGACGACGGCGAGGTCGTCACCCCCGAGGGCGCGGCGCGCGTGGGGCAGGACGCGGTGCTCGGCGTACCAGGACGGCCAGTCCTGGTCCGCGGAGGCGGTCACGTTCTCCATGCGCGCCCCGCCGATCCAGGCCTCCACCGGCCCGCCCGGCGGCGGCGACCCGAACGCCGGCGCGCCCGCCGCGTGCAGGGCGGCGAGGCCCCGCCCGAAGCGCTCGGCGGCCACGGCGTCCGGCGACCCCGACGGCACGCGGGTGGAGACCATCCGGCCCTCGGCGGTCCCGAGCACCTCCGGCACCCCGACCTCCCCGGGCTCCGCGAGCCAGCGCAGCCCCGCCGCCTCCGCCGCGATCGCCGACGGCTCGCCGGACTTGACGACGACCTCGGTCCCGTCGTCCAGCGTCGTCATCCGCACGCCCCCGCCGCCGGACCCGGCGAGCAGGGAGTCGACCGACGTCACCGCCGCACCCGCTCCACCAGACCGGGCATCGCCGCCTCGACCATGCCGATGACCTCGTCGAACCCGTCGGGACCGCCGAAGTAGGGGTCGGGCACCTCGGCGCCCTCGGGGGCCTCCGGGTCGAACGCCCGCAGGAGCACGACGCGGTCGGGGTCGGCGCCCGCGGCGACGAGGTCGCGGACGTGGTCGGCGGTGGCGGCGACGAGCAGGTCGGCGCCGAGCTGCTCGTCGTCGACCTGCCGCGCGGTGTGCCGGGTCTCGTAGCCCCGGTCACGCAGGGACGCCGCCGCGCGCCGGTCCATCGGCTCGCCGACGTGCCAGTCGCCGGTCCCGGCGCTGGTGACGGTCACCGCCTCGGCGAGACCGGCCTCGGCCAGGCGCGCGCGGAAGACGCTCTCGGCCACCGGCGAGCGGCAGATGTTGCCCGAACAGACGAAGACGACGTGCACGTCCGCCATGATCCCGGTCGGGCGGGCGGCGTGACCGAGGGGCCGCCGGTCAGGCGACCAGGGAGAAGTCGAAGCGAGCCGTGTGCTGGACCACCACGGTCCGGCGGACCGTCACCGTGACGACGGGGGTCGGCTCGGGACGCGGGTCCGAGGCCGGGACGTGCAGCTCGATCTCGAGCTGGTCGGCGGGCAGCTCCGTCAGCCGGATGCGGGGGACGTCGAAGGCCCGCGCGATCTCCTTGCCGGCCGCCTCGATGTCGTCGAAGTCCTGGCCGCGGCCGAGCAGGATGGTGAAACGCTCGGACCGGCCGAGCACGATGCGCGTGATCCGCGGCGTGATGCGGAAGACCCCGCTCGCCGCGTGGACCGTCGCGGACAGCCCGGCCGCGCGGACGACCCCCCGCCAGGTCCGGTGGATGGTGCGACGACGCCTCCGGTCCGCCGCCGCGTCCTTCGCCGGGCGGGACGCCGCGTCCCACCACCGGGCCGCCGTTCGGCGGCTCCGCTCCGGCCAGCTCTCCCTCGTCATGGTTCCCCCTCGTCGCCGCGGGACCCGCCGGAGCGGCGCGTCCTCGCTGCTCACAAGCGTGATCGAGCATCGTGCCGATCACGAGGGGGCGCGCCCCCGACGTCGGGGGGTGAACCCCTCGGCCCCGGGAGCGCCCGCGTCGCAGGCGAACGGGGCGTTCGTCCGCCGCGGAGCAGCGAACGCCACGCTCGTTGCGGCACCCCCGCGCGCCCGCACCGGAGCACCACGGCCGCGGTGGGCAGAATGGGCTGTCATGACCACCGTCGCCGACGCCGTCGCCGCGCTCGAGGCCGCGTACCCGCCGGCCCTGGCGCAGGACTGGGACGCGGTGGGGCTGACGGTCGGCGACCCGGCGGCGCCGGTGCGCCGGGTCCTGATCGCCGTGGACCCGCTGCCGGAGGTCATCGAGGAAGCGATCACGAAGAGAGCAGACCTCCTCGTCACCCACCACCCGCTGCTGCTGCGCGGGGTGCACGCGGTGGCGACGACGGCGCCGAAGGGCTCGGCGGTCCACCGGCTCATCCGCCACGGCATCGCCCTGTTCAGCGCGCACACCAACGCCGACGCGGCGAACCCCGGCGTGTCCGACGCCCTGGCCGCCGCCCTCGGCGTGACCGTCGAGCGCCCGCTGGCCCCGCAGGACGACGCGCCCGGGGTGGGTGGCGGGGTCGGCATCGGGCGGATCGGGACGCTCGCGGGGCCGGAGACGCTCGCCGCGTTCACCCGCCGCGTCGCCGACGCGCTGCCGGCCACGGCGTGGGGCGTGCGCGCCGGCGGCGACCGGCAGCGCACGGTGCAGCGCGTCGCGGTCTCCGGGGGCGCGGGCGACTCGATGCTGCACCTCGCCCGCGCGGCCGGGGTCGACGTCTACGTCACCGCCGACCTGCGCCACCACCCCGCCACCGACCACCTCGCCGAGCCGGGCGCGCCCGCCCTGGTCGACGTCGCGCACTGGGCCTCCGAGCACCCCTGGTGCGCGCAGGCCGCGGACGTGCTGCGGGCGGCCGCGCCGGGGCCGGAGGTCACCGTGTCGACCGCCCGCACCGACGCCTGGAGCCTCGGTCACCCCAGCGATCCGCAGCGCGGCGGGGCCGCCGCCGACGACACCGGGCCCGAGCCCGCCGGAGCAGGAGCGATGATCTCGTGAAGGCCGACCCGTCCGACCAGCGCCGCCTCCTCGACCTCGCGGCGCTCGACGCCGAGCTCGCCCGGGCCCGGCACCGGCGCAGCACCCTGCCCGAGCAGACCGCGGTCGAGGACGCCGAGAAGACCGCGCAGGGCCACCGGGACGCGGTGGTGCGCGCGCGGACCTCGGTGAGCGACCTGGGGCGCGAGGTCGCGAAGCTCGAGCAGGAGGTCACCCAGGTCCGCACCCGCGAGGAGCGCGACCGCGGGCTCATGGACTCGGGCAGCGTGTCGGCCAAGCAGATGACCGACCTGTCCCACGAGCTCGACACGCTCGCCCGCCGTCGCGGCGTGCTGGAGGACGAGCAGCTCGAGGTGATGGAGCGCCTCGACGCCGCCGAGACCGACCTCGCCCACGAGCAGGCGGGGCTCGAGGCCGCCGAGACCGCGCTGGCCGACGCCGTCGAGCGCCGCGACGGCGCGATCGGCGACCTCGACGTGCTCGAGGAGCGGCGCGGCGCCGAGCGCACCACGCTCGCCGGCGAGCTCCCGGCGGACCTCGTCGGGCTCTACGACCAGCTGCGCGCGCGGACGGGGACCGGGGCCGGCGAGCTCGTCGGCGCCCGCTGCGGCGCGTGCCGCCTGGAGATGGACCGCAGCGAGCTCCGCGACGTCACCGCCGCCGCGCCCGACGACGTCGTGCGCTGCGAGCAGTGCGGGGCGATCGTGGTGCGGACGGGCAAGGGGGCGAACGCGTGAGCACGGCCGGGTCGTGGACGGGTCGGGGGAGCACCCCGCCGACCCGGGTGCTGCTGCTGCGGCACGGGCAGAGCCCGCTGTCGGTCGAGCGGCGCTACTCGGGCCGCGGCGACCCCGAGCTGACCCGCGAGGGCCTCGAGCAGGCCGCCGCCGCCGCGACCGCGCTGGCCGCCCGCCACGTCGCCCCCGACGGCCACATCCGCACGGTGCTCAGCTCGCCGCTGATGCGGGCCCGGCAGACCGCGGAGCCGGTGGCGGGCGTCCTGGGGCTCGGCGTCGCCGTCGACGAGCGCCTCACCGAGACCGACTTCGGCACCTGGGAGGGCCTGACGTTCTCGGAGGCCGCCGCCCAGGATCCCGAGGTCCACCGGGCGTGGCTCTCCGACAGCGCGGTCAGCCCGCCGCGGGGCGAGAGCTTCGACGTCGTCTCCCGGCGCGTCGACGGCGCCCTCGACGACCTCCTGCGCCGCCATGCGGGCGAGACGGTCATCGTCGTCAGCCACGTGACGCCGATCAAGCTGATCCTGCGCCGGGCCCTCGACGCCGGCCCGCAGATGCTCTACCGCCTGCACCTCGACCTGGCGTGCCTGTCGGTGGTCGAGTTCTGGCCCGACGGCGGGGCCTCCGTCCGCCTGGTGAACGACACGTCCTACCTGGCCTGATCGCCGGGCTGCGGGACGCCCGCCTCCGACCCGGGGAACATCTCGGCGAGCACGGCCTCCATCCGGGCCATGACGTCGCGCTGGGCGTCGTTGTAGAGCTCGCGCAGCGCGATGCCGACGGTCTCCTGGGCGCGCCGCCGGCTCATCTGCGTCCCCGCGGTGCTGCGCAGGCCGGGGTAGGCCGTGCGCAGGGCGTGGGCGCCGGGGGCCATGCGCTCGGCGAGGTCCTGGCGGGTCGCCTCGTCGGCCTCGACGGGCAGGTCGTCGAACTCCTTGAACGTCGGGTCGGTCGGCGTCTCGCGGATCATGTCCGCGTAGGCCTGCAGGCTCTCGCCGCCCAGCACCCGGCTCAGCACGACGACCAGTGACCGGTCGGCGTCGGACATCTCGGTGTCGGCGATCCGTCCGAGCTCGGGCGGGAGGTCGGCGGGCGCGTGCCGCTGCAGGATCGTCGCGAGCTCGACCCGCGCCCGCTGCAGCCGCTCGATCGTGGCCGCGAGCTCGGCGTCGAGGGTGCGCAGGGCCTGCTCGGGGTGGTCCTCGGTGTCGCCCATCTCGGCGATCTGGGCGAGCGAGAAGCCCAGCTCGGTCAGGCGCTTGATCCGCAGCACGCGCACGAGGTGCGCCACCCCGTACTGCTTGTAGCCGTTGGAGCGCCGCACGGGCTCCTCGAGCAGGCCCACCTCGTGGTAGTGCCGCACGGCGCGCAGCGTCGTGCCCGAGAGCTCCGCGAGCTGGCGGGTGCTCCACCCCATGGTCGGCTCCTCCCGGGACGTCCGCCGTTCTCCGACCACAGTGCAGACCGTGCCGCTGCGGCACGGTCAAGGGCGCCGACCGTGTCGTGGGTCACCGACGTCCGGCTTGAGCGTGCCCCGACGGCCGGGTGCCTGCTGGACGGCGTCCCACCCCCCGAGATCCGGAGGCCGCACGTGGTCGACCGCCGCAGCGCCCCGCTGTACTTCGCGTCGTACGGGCTGTCGCTGCTCGGGGCGGGCATCGCCTCGGTGGTGATGCCGCTGCTCGTGCTCGCCCGCACCGGCGACGTGCTCGCCGCGGGCGTCCTCGCCACGACCTCCACGGCGGCGTCGGCGGCGGCCGGGCTGGTCTCCGGGCTGCTCGTCGACCGGCTCGACCGTCGGTGGGTGTCGGTCGCCGCGGACGTCCTCGCCGCCGTGGTGATCGCCGCGCTGCCCGTCGTCGACGCGCTGTGGGGCCTGGACATGACGTGGTTCCTCGTGCTCGGCGTGCTCGGCGCGGTCATCCGGGTGCCGGGCATGACGGCGCACGAGACCCTGCTCCCCGCGCTGGTCCGGCTCGGTGGGGGCTCCCTCGACCGGCTGGTCGCGACGCGCGAGACCGTCGCGAACGTGCTCGTCCTGGCCGGGCCGGGCGTCGGCGGGCTGCTCGTCGGGGTGCTCGGGCCCTCGCCGACGCTGATGCTGGCGACCGCCGGGACGAGCCTGCTCGCAGCCCTGACCGCGCTCCTGCTCGACCCGCGGACCGGGGTGGTGACCCGCGACGACGACCCGGCCGCGGTCGGCGCCGGGACGGCGCTGCGGCGGGCGGGCCGCGACCTCGCCGTCGCCTGGCGCTTCCTCGCCGGCCACCGCCTGGTCCTCGGGGCCACGCTGCTGACGGCGATGTTCGCGGCGGTCATCAGCTCGCTGCAGACGACGTTGATGCCGGCCTACTTCAGCGAGGTCGGGCTGCCCGCCCTCACCGGGCTGACGCTCAGCGCGTTCGCCGGGGGCAGCGTCGCCGGGTCGGCGCTCTACGCCGCGCTCGCCGGCCGGCTGCGTCGCCGGACCTTCTTCGTCGTCGGCATGGCGGGCACGCTCGCCGGGTTCGCCGCGGTCGGCGCGATGTCCTCGCCGTGGCTCGTGCTGGCCGGCGCCGCGCTCGTCGGGCTGACCTACGCGCCGGCGGGCGCCCTGCTCGGCGTCGTCGTCGTCGAGGCCACCCCGGACGCGATGCGCGGGCGGGTCCTCGGTGCGCAGAACACCGTCGTCCTCGCCGCCCCGGCCCTGACCAGCGCCCCGCTCGCTGCCGTCGCGGCCGGCGCGGGGCTGCCCGTCGCGGGGCTCGTGCTCGCCGGGCTGGTCGGTGCCGTCGTGGTCGTGGCCCTGCTCGCGCCCGCGTTCCGGACGCTCACAGCCACTCCAGCCACGCCCCGCCCGGGTGCGCCAGACCCAGGACCTCACCCGACGTCGAGCCGTCCCGACGCACCGACAGGTGCCCGATGACGCCGGTGACGCCCGCGCGGGTGGCCTCCAGCGCCCGCGGCGGGACCCGCAGGTACTGGGTGCTCTCGCGTCCGTCGGCGCCCAGCGGCACGAGCGGGTCGACCGAGATCCACTCGACGTCGCGGCCGAGCCGGGTGAGCTGGCGGCGGAAGCGGGCGCGCTCGTCGGCGGTGAGGAACACGTGCACGTAGGTGTCGACGAGCACGAGGAGCGCGTCGTCGGGCATCGCCGCGCAGAGGCCGGGCAGGTCGTCGGCGAGGTCGGCGCGCACCGTCGTCACCGGGTGCGCGCGGGCCACCGTGGCCGCGGCGGCGAACCGGTCGACCGCCGAGGTCTCGGGCGGGATGCAGGCGGCGAGCCAGTCGTGGACGCGCCGGTCCTCGAGGTCCAGCGGCTCGACGTCGACCCCGAGGCGGGCGGTGATCGGGGGGAAGCGCTCGGGCAGCGGTGCGGGCCGCCCGCGCAGCTCGGGGGCGATGGTCAACGCGGCGTCGTCGTCGCCGAGGGTCCGGTCGCCGAAGCGGTAGCGATACCGGTCGAGGTGCAGGCCCAGCCCGGCGCCGGTGCCGAGGTCGACCAGTGCGATCGGCCGGTCGGGGTCCGGGCGCTGCCCGGACAGATGACCCAGCACGGCGACGACGTCGGCGCTCCGGGCGACCTCGTTCATCTGGTAGCGGTGCTCGGCGCAGAGCTGGGCGAGCTCCCCGGCGTGCTCGCGCGCGAACGCGACCAGGGCGGGGCGGAAGCCGTCGTCGAGGGGCGGCTGCCCGGTGCCGGGGAAGGGGAAGTAGCTCGTCAGCGGGTCGGGACGCCGGCGCGCGACGAGGTAGCGGACGGCGGCGCTGAGCAGCAACGGCGGCAGGCGGTCGAGCGGGACGGCCGCCGCGAGCCCGAGCAGGTCGGGCTCGGTGGCGATCGACCGGAACAGCTCGGCGGTCAGGGCCCAGGAGGGCGGCGCGTCCGGTGCCGACCAGCCGTCCGCGATGCCCTGGGCCTGGGCGCGCACCCGCGCACGGGCCTCCGCGTCGGGAGCGGTCACCGCCGCAGCGTGCCGAGCCGGGGCCGGTCGCGCAACGCCACCGGCCCCCGCGCCAGCCCGTCAGCCGATCGCGTCCAGCTCGGCGACGGCGTCCGCGGGCAGCTCGAGGTCGGCGGCCGCGAGGTTCTCCCGCAGGTGGGCCCGCGACGAGGTGCCGGGGATGAGCAGCATCGTCGGCGAGCGCTGCAGCAGCCAGGCCAGCGCCGTCTGCTGCGGCGTCGCCCCGACGCGCTCGGCGACGCGCGTCAGCGTGTCCGACTGCAGCGGGCTGAACCCGCCGAGCGGGAAGAAGGAGGTGTAGGCGATGCCCTCGGCGGCGCAGTGGTCGACGAGCTCGTCGTCGGTGCGGTGCACGAGGTTGTAGTGGTTCTGCACGCACACCACGGGGGCGATCTCCCGGGCCTCGGCGAGCTGCTCGGGGGAGACGTTGCTGACCCCGAGGTGGCGGATCAGGCCCTGCTCGCGCAGCTCGGCCAGGGTGCGGAACGCCTCGGCGAGGGACTCGCTGTGGTCGTCGGACACGCGCAGGTTGACGACGTCGAGGGTCTCCAGCCCGAGCCGGTCGAGGTTCTCGTGTACCTCGCGGCGCAGCTCGTCGGGCGAGGTGTCGAGGTTCCACGATCCGTCCTCGCCGCGCCGGGCGCCGAGCTTGGTGACGATCCGCACGTCCGTCGGGTACGGGTGCAGGGCCTCCCGGACGATCTCGTTGACGATGAACGGGCCGTAGAAGTCGCTGGTGTCGATGTGCGTGACGCCGCGGTCGACGGCCTCGCGCAGGACGGCGACCGCCTCGTCGCGGTCGCGCGGCGGGCCCATGACGCCCGGACCGGCGAGCTGCATGGTGCCGTAGCCCATCCGGGTCAGGACGAGGTCGTCGGCGAGCGCGAGGCGGTCGGTCAGTGCGGGGGTGGTCATGGCTCCTACCTTGGTCGCCGGGCCGGTGGTCGGGGAGCGACGGATCGTCCTGGTAACCCGCGTACCCCCCACGGCCGGGCGCCGAAGCGGATGATCGGGGCGTGAGCACCGGTGAGCTGGCGGCCGCCCTCCGCACGTGGCGGGACCGGACCGACCCCGCGGAGGTCGGGATGGCGGTCAACGCCCCGCGGCGCGCGCCGGGTCTGCGCCGCGAGGAGCTGGCGCTGCTCGCCGGCATCTCCATCGACTACGTCGTGCGCCTCGAGCAGGGCCGTACCCGCACCCCGTCGGCGCAGGTGTGCGCGTCGCTGGCCCGCGCGCTGCGCCTGTCCGACGCCGAGCAGGCGCACCTGTTCCGGCTCGCCGGCCACGCCCCCGAGCGCGGCCGCATCTCGCGGCGCATCCCGTCCGGCGCGCGTCGCATCCTCGACGCCCTGCACGACAACCCCGTCGCGGTCCTCGACGCGACCTTCACGCTGATCGCGTGGAACCCGCTCTACGCCGCGCTCATGGGCGACCCGAGCGCCCTGTCCGAGCGGAGCCGCAACACGCCCTGGCGGCTGTTCGTCGAGGGCTCGCCGAGCGACCGCGTCCGGCACACCACCGAGGAGCTCGCCGCCCTCGCCCGCTCGCTGACCGCCGACCTGCGCGGCAGCACCAGCCGCTACCCCCACGACCCGGACCTGTCGGCGCTCGTCGCGGACCTCTACGCGACGAGTGCGGAGTTCGCCGAGCTCTGGTACTCGGGGGTCGTCGCCGTGCACCAGCAGAGCCACAAGGTCGTCGAGCACCCCGAGGTCGGCGATGTCGAGGTCGAGTGCGACACGCTGACCACCGCCGAGGACGACCTGCGCCTGCTCGTCTTCACGCCCACCCCGGGCACCGACGCCCGCGGCCGCCTCGACCTGCTGGCGACGCTCGGCACGCAGTCGATGGAGGTCAGCCCGGCACCGCGAGGCTGAGCCAGAGCGCGGCCGTCCCGGCGACGACGCCGAGCGGGACGGTCGCGAGCCCCGCCACCGTGAACGTCGGAAGCGGGGCGGGGACGCCGCGCGCCGCGAGCACCCGCCGCCACAGGAGGGTCGCGAGCGAGCCGACCGGGGTGAGGTTCGGGCCCACGTTGACCCCGATGAGCACCGCGAGCTCGGCACCCACCGCGGGCGTGGGACCCAGCGCGGCGAGCAGGACGAGGGTCGCCGGCAGGTTGTTGACGAGGTTCGCGAGCACCGCCGCGATCGCCGCGAGCCCGAGGAGCGCGGTGAAGGAGGTCCCGGTCGGCAGGAGGCCCGCGACCAGGTCGCCGAGGCCCCGCTCGGTCACGGCGGCGACCACCACGCCCAGCGCCAGCACGAACAGGCAGAACAGGGGCGACGCCGAGGCCACGACGTCCCGGAGGCGCGTGCGGCGGGTGATCAGGGTGCGGGTGGCCAGCGCCGCCGCGCCCACCACGGCGACCCACACCGGCTCGATCCCCAGCGGCGAGGCGGCCGCGAAGCCCAGCAGCGTCGCCGCCAGCACCGCGAGCGCGACGCGGGGCGCCGGCACCTCCTCCTCGTCGTCGGCGGGGTGGGCGGGCGTCGCGAGGTCGCCGCGGAAGGTCAGCCGCAGCCCCAGGTACTCGACGACCAGCACCGCGAGCTGCGGCAGCACCATGAGCCCGGCGAAGCCGAGGAACGTCAGGCCGCTCGCCTGGAGGGCCAGGAGGTTGGTGAGGTTCGCGACGGGCAGCAGCAGCGAGCCGCTGTTGGCCAGGTGCGCGCAGGCGAAGGCGTGCGGGGCCGGGCGCGCGCCGAGGCGCCGGGCGGTGTCGAGGACGACCGGGGTGAGCAGGACGACGGTGGCGTCGAGGCCCAGGACGGCGGTCGTCGCCGCGGCGGCGAGGACGACGAGGGCGAAGAGGCGTCGCGTGCTCCCGGACGAGTGGTGGGCGAGCAGGCCGCCGGCCCACCGGAACACGCCCTCGGCGTCGGCGAGGTGGGCCAGCACGAGCACCGCGGCGAGGAACCCGACGGTCGGTCCGAGCTCCCGGACCTCGTCCCACGCCTGCTGCGGCGCGAGCAGGCCGGTCGCGAGGACGATCACCGCGGCCGGGATCGCGGCCGTCGCCTCGGGCAGGTTGCGGGGCCGGGTGACCGCGCCGACGAGGACGACGGCCAGCAGGCCGACGGCGACGACGGTCACGTCGACCTCACCGCCTCACCGCAGGAACAGGTAGATCGCCACCGCGACGCCGAGCACCACGACGCTCCAGCGCAGGACGCCGTCGGGCATCTTCTTGGCGACGGCCATGCCGAGGAAGCCGCCGACGAGCGTCGTCGGCGCGAGCAGCAGCACGGCGAACCAGTCGACCGGCGCGAAGAACGCGAAGAGCACCACGGTCACCGTGCTCGTGACCAGCGAGAGCAGCACCTTCACCGCGTTGAGACGCCGCAGCGTGTCGTGGGCGAGCAACGAGAGCACCGCGATGAGCACCACGCCCAGCGCGCCGCCGAAGTAGCCGCCGTAGACCGCGGCGAGGAAGATCGACGGGAGCAGGACCTTCGGGTTGTCGGCGGTCCGCTCGGTCCGCCCGGTCCACCGCTTGATCCAGGGCTGCGCGCCGAGGGTCAGGCTCGCGAGCAGGACGAGCACGGGGACGACGGCGTCGAACACCGACTGCGGCAGGATCAGCAGCAGCGCGCACCCCAGCGCCGAGCCCAGCGCGGCGACGATGCCGGTGGAGACGAGGCGGCGACGCTGTCGTTTCAGGTCGTGGCGGGCGTTGACCGTCGAGCCCGCGTAGCCCGGCCACTGCGCCACCGAGTTCGTGACGTTGGCGGGCAACGGCGGCATGCCCACCGCCAGCAGCGCGGGGAAGACGATGAGCGACCCGCCGCCGGCGACGGCGTTCACCGCGCCGGCGAGCAGCCCGAGGGCCGCCAGGAGCACGATCTGGAGCACCGACGGGTCCGACACGATGCGCGACGCTAACGGTCGGGGCGTGGGCGCGCGTGCCGTCCGGCGCCCCGACGGGCACACTCCGCATGATCGACAGGTACCGGCGCCTGCGGAAGGTGCCCCTCGTCGCGTCTGTACGATTCGGGGTGCGGACGAGCCGGCCGGGCGACCGCGGCGGCCCCACGAGGGCCGTCGAGGAAAGTCCGGACTCCACAGGGCAGGGTGGTTGCCAACAGCAACCCGGGGTGACCCGCGGGACAGTGCCACAGAGAACAGACCGCCACCGCCACCGCGGTGGTGAGGGTGAAACGGTGGTGTAAGAGACCACCAGCGTCCTGGGTGACCAGGACGGCTCGGTAAACCCCACCCGGAGCAAGGTCAAGAAGGTCGGTCCGCGAGGACCGGCCGCGCAGGTCGTCCGAGGGCTGCCCGCCCGAGATCTGCGGGTAGACCGCTGGAGCCCGCCGGCGACGGCGGGCCGAGATGGATGGTCGCCACCCACGCTCCCGCGAGGGACGTGGGCACAGGATCCGGCTTACAGGCCGGCTCGTCCGCCCCGCACCCCGTCCCCGGAGATCCTCGCGACGTCGCGGCTGCGCACTACCCTCACCCCGATGGGGTTGGTGTTCGACACCGTCGCCGGCGCGCCCCCGCTGGCACGGCGCGTGTGGTCGGCGAGCTCCGACGCCCCGACCGCGTTCACCTCGGGGGTCAAGGGCTCCTCGATGATCGTCATCGCGCGGAGCGGTGACGGGCTGGGCGTGCACCTGCGCGGACCCGAGACCCGGGCCACGCGCATGACCTGCCCTGCGGACTGCGCGTTCTTCGGTGTCGACCTGCAGCTCGGCGCCTACCTGCCGATGTTCCCGCCGTCCGGGCTCACGGACCTCAACGACGCCCTGTTGCCGACGTCGCCCTCCGGCCGGGTCCTGCTCGACGGGCGGGACTGGGAGATGCCGACCGAGCAGAACATCGACGTCTTCCTCGAGCGGCTCGTGCGCTCCGGCCTGTTGTCGTTCGATCCGGTCGTCGACGACATCCGCCACGGCGACCGGCCGCAGGGGATGTCCGAGCGGACGGCGCAGCTCCGGTTCCGCCGGGCCGTCGGCATCTCGCGCCGCAAGCTCACCAGCATCGAGCAGGCCCAGCGCGCCGCGCAGCTCCTCGCCGCGGGCGCGGCGATCGGCGACGTCGTCGCCGCCGGCGGCTACTACGACCAGCCCCAGCTCGCACGGGCGATGCGGTGGGCGACGGGGCACACGCCCGCCGAGCTGCGCTCGGGCGTGCCCTTCCTCGCGTTCTGAGCCCGCGGCGTTCGGTTCGGTACAAGACGGCCGGCTCACGCCGCTGCTTGGCTCCGGCCATGCGCAGACTGATCGAGTTCGACCACGTGTCGATCGACGGGATGACCTCCGGCGACGCCTTCTGGGCCACCCAGTTGACGCTCGCGCCCGGCGACGACCACCTCGAGTACCAGTTCGGGCTGTTGGCGGACGTCGTCGGGCTCGTGCTCGGACGGGAGACCTACGAGGGCTTCGCCGCGACGTGGCCGACCCGGAGCGGCGGGCTCGCCGACAGGCTCAACGCCCTGCCCAAGCACGTCGCCTCGACCACGCTGACCGAGGCCGCCTGGAACGCGCAGGTGCTCGACGGCGACGCCGTCGAGGCCGTCGCCCGGCTCAAGGAGGCCGGCGACGGCACGCTGCTGAAGTACGGCAACGGC
This sequence comes from Actinomycetospora sp. ABD4_176, assembly GCF_056311855.1. Lineage (NCBI taxonomy): Bacteria > Bacillati > Actinomycetota > Actinomycetes > Pseudonocardiales > Pseudonocardiaceae > Actinomycetospora > Actinomycetospora sp. ABD4_176. Next base: position 551,333 of record NZ_CM149974.1, read on the forward strand.
CCGTTCAGCCGGGCGCTCGTCGAGGCCGGCCTGCTGGACGAGCTGCACCTGAGCATCTCGCCGTTCGTCGCCGGGTCCGGCGAGTCGCTGCTGACGGGCATCGGCACCACGGGGATGCAGCTGGCGGGGGTGACCGAGATGCAGAGCGGCGCGGTGGTGTTGGCCTACGCCCCGCGTCGGTGACCCGGTGGGGTGTCGGCGGGACCGCTACCCGTCGAGGTCGGCGTTGTCCTCGACGTCGTCGGCGACGTGGCGGCCCTGGCGGTCGGCCTGCTCCGTGTCCTCGTAGGTCGCCGGCGACGTCGCCCCGGGGGAGGCCTCGCCGCGCGGCGCCGGGCCCTCGTCACGGGTCTCCGTCTCCCGGCGGTCGGTGGTGGGTTCGCTCATGGGTCCGGGGCTGCCCACTGCGACGGCGACGACAACCGTGTCCGAGGGGCGAGCACAGCGAACGGACATCCTCGATCGTCGCCACGCCGCGCCCGATCAGACGTGGACCGCGACCTCGCCCCGCGGAAGCAGGCTCGTCACGTCTCGACGCTCGCGGCCGAGGTGTCGCCGGCCTCGACGAGCGCGCCGACCCGCTCGAAGCCGGCGCGGATCATCGCGCCGTACCCGTCGTCGGGCAGGTCCGGGAGCCGCGCGCGGGCGGCGGCGACGTGGTGGCGCGCCGCGTCGAGGTCGCCGAGCCGGCGGTGGACGTCGGCCAGGTTGAGGTGCAGCGACGGGTAGAACCCCGCCACCGCGAGCGAGGCGTGGTACTGCTGCGCGCGCTCGTCGGTGACCTCGTCGGCCGCCGCCAACGCCCGCTCGTCCCAGGCGAGCTCGGCCGCCGGGTCCTCCTGCACGTCGGCGGCGAAGTGGGCGAGGACGACGCGGTGGAAGGGGTCGCCGTCGGGACCGACCTCCTCCCAGATGGCCTCGAGCCCCGCACGGGCGCCCGTCGGGTCGCCCGCGTGACCCTGCTCGATCGCGGCGGTGATGCGCTGCATCACCGGGTCGTCCGGGTCGGTCTCGTCCATCGGCGCCTCCTCCGGTCGTCGTCGAGGACGGTAGGCCGGGGCACCGACAGCGGGGCAGGATGGCGCGACGGCACCCGCTCGACAGGAGGCGTCGTGGCCCGACGGCGACGGCCGGCCGATGAGACCGGGCGCGCCACCGTGCTCCACCCGCTCGTCGCCGAGGCCGCGCACCGGGCCGGCGCGGCCGCGGTCGGGCTCGTCGACGTCGGGTGCTCGGCGGGGTTCAACCTGGTCGTCGACCGCGTCGCCGTCACCTACAGCACCGGGCTCGTGCTGGGCGATTCGCGGTCGCCGGTGCAGCTCGAGGCCACGGTGGTGGGGGAGCGGCCGGTGCCGGACCGGGCGGTGCCCGCGGTCGTGGCGCGGATCGGCGTGGACCGCGAGCCGGTGGACGTCACCGATCCCGAGGACGTGAGGTGGCTGCGCACCGGCGAGCCCGACCAGCCGGAGCGGCTCGACGCGGCGATCGCCCTGGCGGCCGCGGAGCGCCCACTGCTCCTGGGCGGCGATCCGATCGACCTGCTCCCCGCGGCGATCGACCGCGTGCCCGCGGACGCGCTGCCGGTGGTCACGACGACCTGGGCCCTGGCGCGCTACTCCGTCGAGGCGCGGCTGCGGTTCCTGCGGGGCCTCGACGTCGCGGGCGCGCGACGGCCGGTGGCGTGGGTGTCGGCAGAGGGCGTCGGGGTGGCGCCGGGGGTGCCGACGATGGGGGACCGCCACGCGTCCGGGCACAGCATCCTCGGCGTGGCCCTGCTCGCGCACCGGACGCTGCGCGCCGAGGCCGTCGGGCGGTGCTGGTCGCGGGGCCGGATGCTGTCGTGGCTGGCCGATGCCTGACGAGATCCCGCTGACCACCGACGAGCTGCGCGCCGTCACCGCGTTCGCGGCGACCTGCGCCGAGGTCGTGCTGGTCCGCTACGAGACCGTCCACCCCGCCGACGCCCGCCCGCGCGAGGCGGTCGACGCCGCCCGGGCGTTCGCGGACGGCGGGCGCCGCGGCCGGGCACTGCGTGACACGGCCTGGGCGGCGCTGCGGGCCGCCGGCGAGACCGACATCCCGGCCGCGGAGCACGCCGCCCGAGCGGCGACGGCCGCGGCGTCGGCGGCGTACCTGCACCCGCTGCCGAACGCCACGCAGGTCCGGCACGTCCTCGGCGCGGCGGCCCACGCGGCCCGGGCGACCGAGCTCGCGGCCGGCGAGCAGGCGGCGACCGCGCAGCTCGACGAGGCCGGGCGCGCCGCGACGCCCGCGGTCGTCGAGGTCCTGCGGCGCTACCCGGAGGCGCCGGCCGGGGGAGGGCGCGTGGGCGAGCTGCTCCGGGAGCTCGACGCCGCGCTGCGGCGGCGCTGACCTCTAGGGTCGAGGCCCGTGGCGATCACGCGGCAGGTCGACGCCGGGGTCCTGACCACCACCTACCTCGAGGACGGGCCCGCCGACGGCTGGCCGGTCGTGCTCGTCCACGGCTTCCCGTACGACGTCCACGCCTACGACGAGGTCGTCCCGCACCTGACCGCGCAAGGGGCGCGGGTGGTCCGCCCGTACCTGCGCGGGCACGGACCGACGCGCTTCCGGTCGGCGACGACGATGCGCAGCGGGCAGCAGGCGGCTCTCGGGTCCGACCTGCTCGCCCTGCTCGACGCCCTGCAGCTCCACGCCCCGGTCGTCGGCGGCTACGACTGGGGTGGGCTGTCGGCCTGCGTCGTGGCCGCGCTGTGGCCGGAGCGGGTGGCCGGGCTCGTGTCCCTGGCGAGCTACGACATCATCGACGTCGCCGCCCAGCGCGCGCCGGCGGACCCGGCCCTCGAGCACGCGCTCTGGTACCAGCACCTGTTCCAGACCGAGCGCGGCCGGGCGGGGCTCGCCGCCCACCGCCGCGAGCTGTGCCGGATGCTGTGGCGTCAGTGGTCGCCGCGCTGGGCGTTCGACGACGCCCTGTTCGACCGGACGGCCGCGGCGTTCGACAACCCCGACTTCGTCGACGTCGTCGTCCACGCCTACCGCCACGCGCTCGGCAACGCCGACGGCGACCCGGTCCACGACGCCCTCGAGGCCCGGCTGACCGCGCGCCCGCCGATCACCGTGCCCGCGGTGACGCTGGACGGGGCGAGCGACACCCTCAAGCCCGGCGGCACCGCCGACCACGCCGCGTTGTTCACCGCCCGCCACGAGCACCGGGTCGTCGACGCGGGCCACGCGCTGCCCTACGAGGCGCCGGCGGCGTTCGCCGACGCCGTGCTCACCCTCCGGTCGTGGACCGCGGAGGCGGGTGGAAACCGGACCCACCACACGTGACGTGGCGGCCGGCGTACGCCGTTGCGAGCATGACCGCGTGCCCCGGCGATCGGGGCTCCTGGACGAGCGGCGCCGTACCCAGCCCACGACAAGACGGCGACCCTGCGAGGCCCCTCATGGCGTGGATCGTGCTCGTCGTCTCCGGTGTCCTGGAAGCCGTCTGGGCGACCGCCCTCGGCAAGGCCGCCGGCTTCTCCCGGCTCGTGCCGTCGATCGTCTTCGTCGTCGCCCTGCTCCTGAGCATGATCGGGCTGGCGTGGGCCATGCGCACCCTGCCGACCGGCACCTCGTACGCGGTCTGGGTCGGGATCGGCGCGGCCCTGACCGTCGCCTACGCGATGGCCACGGGCGAGGAGCCGGTGAGCGCGCTGCGGATCGTCTTCCTGCTGGCGATCGTCGGCGGCGTGATCGGGCTCAGGGCGCTGGGCTGACGTGCGCGTGCTCCTCGTCGGGCACCCGGCGCAGGACGTCGCCGGGCTGGCAGTCGAGGACGCGGCAGACGGCGTCGAGGGTCGTGAAGCGGACGGCCTTGGCGCGACCGTTCTTGAGCACGGCGACGTTGGCCGGGGTGATGCCGACGGCCTCGGCGAACTCGGTGACCGACATCTTGCGGCGCGCGAGCATGACGTCGATGTCGACGACGATCATCAGACCACCTCGTCGAGCTCGCGGCGCAGCCCCGTCGCGTTCGCCAGCAGCCCGCGCATGACGAGCATGAGCAGGGCGTAGGCGGCGCCGCCGACCGCGACCGCACCGCCGATGAGGACCATGCCGGGCGCGTCGTCGACCTCCCCGTAGTGCACGCAGACCGTGGCGACGACGAGCGCGGCGACGAGACCGGCGACGGTCACGACGCGGACCCAGCGGAAGGCGGCGTCGTCGAAGATCGCCCCGCGGCGGACCATCGCCAGCAGCACCCACAGGGCGACCAGACCCACCTCGAGGGCGGCGAGCGCCGCGACGCCGAGCACGGCGTAGAGCAGCGCCACGCCCGTCACCCCGCCCCCGGCGAACCCGAGGACGACGGCGACGACGATCGCGACCTGACCGGCCAGGGCCCCGAGCGCGATGAGGGCGAGGAGTGCCCGCAGGGCACCGATGACGATCGGGCTCATGGATCGATCGTCGAGCGATACCTATCGAAAGTCAATAGTCGGCCCTGCCGGTCGCGACCGGTGTCAGGCGTCGGCCAGTGCCCGCAGCACGACCACGACGGCCTCGGCGCCGGCGTCGCGGTGGCCGTGGGCGCGCTCGCCGAGGTAGCTCGACCGGCCCCGGCGGGGGGTCATGGTCGCGGTGGCCTCGGCGCCCTCGGCCGCGGCGTCGGCGGCGTCGGCCATCGAGCCGGAGGACGCGAGCGTGTCGGCGGCGGGGTAGAGGGCGTCGAGCAGGGTGCGGTCGCCGCGCCGGGCCCCGCCGAGGTCGGCGATCCCGTCCGCGGCGGCGCGCAGGGCCTCGTCCGGCGACCCGCCGGCGTCGAGGTGCTCGGCCGCGTGCAGCAGCGCCGTCGCGAGCAGCGGGCCGGAGGTGCCGCCGATGGCCCGGCGCACCGACGCGGCGACCGTGCGCAGGGTGGCGACGGGGTCGTCGAGGTCGGTGGTGTCGAGGTCGTCCTGCACCGCCTTCGCCCCACGGGACAGCGAGGTGCCGAGGTCGCCGTCGCCGGTGGCGGCGTCGAGCTCGGTGAGGTGGTCCTCGGCCTCCTGGACCGCCCGGTCGACCGCCTCCACCGTGCCGCGCAGCCGCCCGGAGCCGTCGCCGGAGACCGGCGTCGCCTCGCCCCGCACGCCGACCGACGGCACGGGCTCGGACGCCGGACCGGAGAGCACGCCGGAGCCCGACGGCCAGCCCGCCGAGCGGGCGGGCGCGTCGATCAGCGCGAGGCGGTCGTCGTCGACGGGCAGCAGCGCGACCGACACCCCGGCCATGTCGATCGACGAGAGGAAGGTGCCCGACCAGCCGCGCTCGACGGTGACGCCACGCTCGCCGAGGTTCTCGACGGCACGTCGCAGCACGATCGAGAGCTCCATCGGCGGCGTGGCGCCGGTGCCGTTGACCAGGACGACGACGCGGTCGCCGGCGCCGATCCCGCGGTCGTCGCACACGGTCGCGACCAGCTCGTCGACGAGCTCGTCCGCTCCGCGCAGCGACTCCCGCCGCACGCCGGGCTCGCCGTGGATGCCGAGCCCGATCTCGATCTCCTCGTCGCCGAGCGAGAAACCGGCCTCGCCGCCGGGCACGGTCGCCGGGCTCAGCGCGAGGCCCATCGTGCCCACCACGGCAGCGGCGGCCCGCGCGGCCTCGGTGACCTCCTCGAGCGACCGGCCCGCGGCCGCCGCGGCGCCGGCCACCTTGGTCACGAGCACCGTCCCGGCGAGGCCGCGGCGGCCGGCGGTGACGTCGTCGTCGGCGTCGAGGGCGACGTCGTCGGCGACGGTGATCATGGCGCACTCCCGGCCCTCGGCGCGCGCGAGCTGCGCGGCCAGGCCGAAGTTGAGCCGGTCGCCGGTGTAGTTCATGACGACGAGCAGCGTCGGGTCGTCGACCGCGCGGATCGCCGCGAGCACGGCGTCCACCCCGGGCGAGGCGAACACCTCGCCGCACACGGCGCCGTCGAGGTGTCCCGGCCCGACGTACCCGGCGAACGCGGGCTCGTGGCCCGAGCCCCCACCCGAGAGGACGGCAACCCGTCCCGCTGTCCGGTCCCTGCGCACGAGGACGCGGTGGCCCTCCACCAGTGCGGCGCCCTCGGTGACCCGGGCGACCCCGGTCAGGGCCTCGGGGACGACGTCCTCGGTCGCGTTGATCAGCTTCTTCACGCGGGCGGGCTTCCCCGCCGCCCGCGTACGTGAACGGCGAGCCGCCCCGGTCGTCCTGGAACGACATTCACTCGATCAGACGTAGAGGGTCCCTCGCTCGTCACGAGAGAGGCCCTCTATGGTGTCTCTCGCTGTGACGCCTGTGACTGATGGGACGGATGAGATTGATGCTCACTCCTCGGCAGCGCGTCATCCTGCGCCAGATCGTCAGCCCGCCCTACATCTACCGATGGGCCGGGCTGCTGACGACGATCGCGCTGATGACCGGCGTGACCGCCGTCGTGCTCAGTGACGTCGGCGCACGCCAGGTCCTCGCGACCGGCCCGGCCGTCACCGCGCCCGCGGCCGTGAACGCCGCCGGTCGCCCGGTCCGCGCCGCCGAGGACGCCCCGGCCCTCGGCATGCCGGGCTTCGCCCGCCCCGCGATCACACCGTCTCGTCTCACCGTCACCGACACCGGCACCGACCGGCCGACGGTGGCCCTGACCTTCGACGACGGGCCGACCCCGCCGTACACGCCGCAGGTGCTCGACCTCCTGGCCGAGTACGGGGCAAAGGCCACGTTCTGCACCATCGGGGACCAGGCCGTGGCCCAGCCCGAACTGATGCAGCGCATCGTCGCCGAGGGTCACCGCCTCTGCGACCACACGATGACCCACGACGCGACCGTGGGCTACGGCGACCACGACACCATGAGCCGCCAACTGAACAACAGCCGGACCACGATCGCCGAGGTCGTCGACCCGCCCGCCACGATCGACTACTTCCGCGCCCCGGAGGGTGCCTGGACGCCGGCCCTCGACCAGGTCGCGGCGGAGACCGGCATGCGTCCGCTGAGCTGGTCGGTCGACACCCTGGACTGGACCCAGCCCGGGACCGCCGCGATCGTCGACAGCGTCCAGCAGGGCATGCACCCCGGCGCGGTCGTGCTCTTCCACGACGGCGGCGGACCGCGCGAGCAGACGGTCGAGGCCGTGCGGCAGCTCCTGCCCTGGCTGCAGGAGCAGGGCTACCAGTTCGTCCTGCCGAGCTGACCGCGCTGACCGCGCTGACCGCGCTGTCGGCGGTCAGTGCTTGCGGACGACCCTCTCCGCACCGCCCTCCCGACACGTGGTGACGTCCATGTGCTCGCCGACGGCCACGGACGCCGCACCGAGGATGTCCGTCCGGAGGAACTGGTCGAAGCGCTGGCCGCGCAGGTCGAGCCCGATCTCCTCGTAGACCGCCTCGGCGAAGCGCTGGTGCAGCGCCTCGTCGCGGACGTCCTCGACCCGGCCCCAGAGCTTCGCGTCGCCCTCGCTGACCCGCGTGTCGGTCGTCGCGGTGTGCAGGGCGAACCGCGGGTCGGCGCGCAGGTCCGCGAACTTCGCGGTGTCCGGCATGCCGACCAGCCACAGGTCGCCCTCGAGGAACCGCGGCTCCATCGGGCTGATGCGGGGGAAGCCGTCGGGTCTCAACGTGCCGAGCATGCACAGCGACCCGGTGGCGGCGTGGCGACGTGTGAAGACCTCGGCGATGCGGGGCGCGGCCGCGGCGAAGTCGGTCCAGAGAGCCATGCACCGGACCGTAGGGCCGACCCCCGACAGCCGGGTCGGGCTGCGGACCCCGGCGACGTCGTACTCGGCGGCGTCGGCCGCGAGCATCGCCTGGCGGACGCCGCCGCCGGTCGGGTGAGGCTAGCCTTACTCGATCGCGGACCCTAGTGTCGTCGTCGGTAGCCCAGCGACACCGGAGGCGGACCGTGAGCGAGCACCAGCCCTTCTCCCAGGCCCTGCGTCGTGCCACCGCCGCCGCCCACGAGCGCGCGCACCACTCGACCTACATGGACGCCCTGCTCGGCGGGCGCCTCGCGCTCGACGACTACGCGACGCTCGTCGTCCAGTACTGGCATGTCTACTCGGCGCTCGAGGACGGCGCCGACCGGCTGCGCGACCACCCCGTCGCGGGCGGCTTCGCGGTCGACGCGCTGCACCGTCGCGACGCCATTGCCACCGACCTCGCGTTCCTCCGCGGACCCGCCTGGGCCGACGACCTCGCCCCGCTGCCCGCCACCGCCGCCTACGCCGACCGCATCCGCGCGACCGTCGACGCCTGGCCCGGCGGCTGGGTCGCCCACCACTACACGCGCTACCTCGGCGACCTTGCCGGCGGGCAGGCGGTGCGCGGGCTGCTGCGGCGCACCTACGGCGTGACCGGGGACGGCGCCCGCTTCTACGACTTCGCCGCCCTCGGCCCCGTGCCGCCCTTCCGCACCCGCTACCGCGCGCTGCTCGACGCCGCCGGCGAGGCGGCGTGGGACGACGTCGAGCGCGCCCGGATCGCCGACGAGGCGTGCCACGCCTTCGAGCTCAACATCGCGATGCTCGCCGAGCTGGCCGGCACGGTGCCGCCGGAGGACCTCGCGGCCTGAGTCAGACCCGGCGCGCCACCGCCAGCCACGCCGGCAGGTCGACGTGCCCGCCGACGGGCACGCGCAGCGTCTCCGCCTGCTCGGCGTCGGGCACCCGCCCGCGGTAGGTGCTCTCGCGCAGCTCCTCGATCCGCCAGCCCGGGCGGCCGAACGCCGCCCGGATCTCGTCGTCGGTCACCTCGGGGCCGAACGCCGGTCCGGGCGCGAGTCCCAGCAGCACGACCCGCCCGCCGTCGACCACCACGTCGCGCAGGGCGTCGGCGTACCGGCCCTGGTCCTCGGTGTCGAAGATGTGGAACAGCGCGCTGTCGAGGACGGTGTCGAAGCCGCGCAGGTCGTCGGGGTGCAGGGCGTCGGCCTCGACGAAGGTGGCCGCGACGTCGCGGTCCGCCGCGATCGCCCGGGCGCGGTCCAGGGCGGCGGGCGCGGAGTCGGCCCCGACGACGTCGTAGCCGCGGGCGGCGAGCAGGACGGTGTGCTCGCCGGTGCCGCAGCCGAGGTCGAGCACCCGGCCCCGCAGCAGCCCCTCGGCCTCGGCGGCGACGATCGCGGGCTGGGGCTCGCCGATGATCCACGGCGGCTCGCCGGAGAGGTAGGCGTCCTGGAAGCGGGACGGGGCGGGTGTGGACATGCTGACCTCCGTGGCGTCGGGTGACGCCCCCGAGCCTGTGACCTCGACCGTCGTCGAGGTCAAGGCCCCGGAGAGAGGTCAGTCGTGGGCCACGAACATCGTGACGCCGGCCCCGGCGAAGTTGGGCACGTCGTCGACCGCGCGTTGGCCGGCCTCGGAGCCCAGGCCGGCCTGCAGGTCCTCGAGCGAGTCGAAGGCGAGCTCGGCGATGAGGTAGTACGGCGGCGGGTTCTCGTCCAACGACGCGCAGCGGCGGTAGGTGAACGACCTGACGCCGGGGATCGGGTCGACCAGCGGCGCGTGAGTGCCCTGGTAGTGCTTGTCGAACGCCGCGGGGTCGTCGGGGTGGTTGTAGAGAACCGTGAGGATGTGCACCGGATCACCCCACCACGAACGGCGGCCCCGGAGCCACGGTCCGTTCGGAGCAGTTCGTGGTCCCGGGGCCGCCGGTGGGGGAGCGGGGAGATCAGACGCGCGCGTGCTTCTCGATCACCGCGCCGAGACCCGGGAGGGCCTCGATGACGTTCTCCTGCGCCTTCGGGCGCAGCTTGCCGTAGATCGACGTGATCGCCGCGCGGCTGCTGCGCTCCGCGCGCCGGTCGGTGACCGTCAGCAGGGCCTCGGACGCCTCGTGCGGGCGGGTGCCGAGGAACGTGCCGAAGTCGCCGGTGGCCTCGGTGGTGTAGGTGGCCCAGAAGGGCTCGAGCTGGTCGACGAACTCGTCGAGCATCTTGTCGATCGCCTCGGGCACGATGCCCGGCTTGACCTTCTTGAGGGCGGCGTAGCCCGTCTTGACGATGCCGCCGGACAGGCCGCTCTTGTTCGCGACCTCGGCGTCGACGAGGCCGTCGAGGTCCGCGACGACCGCACCGCGCCGGTCGGAGTCGAGAAGGCGTGCCTTGAGCGTCTCGGCCATCGGTGTCCTTCCTCGGGGAGCAGGGGAGCGGCGCCGACCGTACGGGAGCCGCGGGGTGGGATCTCCGGCAGGGCCGGGTGAACCACATCCGTGTGGTTCCGTGCGCCCGGGTGTGCCGCGCGGGGCGCGGCGGGCACCACGGCCCGCGCCCCGGAACGACCGGGGCCCGACCGAGGAGCCGCCCGTGTCCGCGTCCACCACCCGTGATCGCCTCGACGCCGCCCTGGACGGTGTCTCGTTCCCCGCCGACCGCGACACGCTCGTCGAGGCCGCCCGCCGTCGCGACGACGATCGGACGGCCCGCGCCCTGCGCGCGATCCCGCCGGTGGAGTACGGCAGCCCGTCCGACGTCGTCGCCTCGGTGTCGCTCGCCGAGGACGACCACCCCGACGAGATCCCGCCCGAGGCGCGCTGAGAGAGCCTTCCCCGGAACGACCGAAGGGCCCCGTCGCTCGACCAGGTCGAGCGAAGGGGCCCTTCGGTCGGTTCAAGGGTGGCCGCGAACCGTCAGCGGCTGGTCACGAACCGCTCGTTCGGCACGGTGTGCGTCATGACCAGGTCACCGACGTCGCGGGTGCCGTTGCTGCCGAGGTTCGCCAGGCGCTGCTGGTCGGACTCGGTCAGCGTCTGGCTCGCCAACGGCTCGAGGTGCGAGACGTCCGAGGCCTTGATGCCCAGGCCCTCGCCGACCCGGTTGCCCAGGTCGTCCTCGACGAGGAAGAAGTGCCAGACCATGCGCTCCTGGACGTCGCGCTCGCACTGGGAGAGCAGCCCGACGAAGTTGTTCACCAGGTCGTCGCGCTCCCAGCCCTCCATCACCAGGTAGCGCTGGCCGGCCTGCTGGTAGTCGTTGGCCAGCGGGATGCGCCGGCGCGTCAGCCGGCCCTCGATCACCGGGCCCTGCTCGTCGTGGTGCGGGTACTGACCCTCCCGCACCCCGCCGTGGATCGAGGGCTCGTAGTTGACGTGCGGGTTCTGGTTGACCCCGTGGTCGACGGTGTACTCCATCTGCCCGTCGCGCTGGTTCGTCGCCACCGGCGCCTTCGGCTGGTTCACCGGCAGCTGCAGGTAGTTCGGACCGACGCGGTAGCGCTGGGTGTCGGAGTACGAGAACGTCCGGCCGACGAGCATCTTGTCGTCGGAGAAGTCGAGCCCGTCGACGAGCACGCCGGTGCCGAACGCGATCTGCTCGTTCTCGGCGAACTGGTTGACGACGTTGCGGTCGAGCACCATGCGCCCCACCGGCTTCGGCGGGAACTCGTTCTCCGGCCACGTCTTGGTGTCGTCGAGCGGGTCGAAGTCGAGCTCGGGGTGCTCCTCGTCGCTCATCATCTGGACGCGGAGCTCCCACTCGGGGTAGTCGCCGCGCTCGATGGCCTCGTAGAGGTCCTTGGTGGCGTGGCCGAGCTCTCCTGCCTGGATGTTCGCGGCGTCGTCCTCGGTCATCGACCGCACGCCCTGCGTCGGGATCCAGTGGTACTTGACCAGCACCGACTCACCCTGCTCGTTCAGCCACTTGTACGTGTTGACGCCGAATCCCTGCTGGTGGCGGTAGTCCGACGGGATGCCGCGCGGGCTGAACAGGTTGACGAGCATGTGCATGCTCTCGGGCACCTGCGACATGAAGTCGAAGATGCGGTTCGGCTCCTGGCGGAAGGTCACGGGGTCCGGCTTGAGCGCGTGGATGACGTCGGGGAACTTGATGGCGTCCCGGATGAAGAAGACGCCGAGGTTGTTGCCGACGAGGTCCCAGTTGCCGTCCTCGGTGTAGAACTTCACGGCGAACCCGCGGGGGTCGCGCGCCGTCTCGGCCGAGTCGCGGCCACCGATGACCGTCGAGAACCGGACGGCGACGTCGGTGCGCTTGCCCTGCTCACCGAACAGCGTGGCGCGGGTGTAGCGGGAGATCGGCTCGTCGCCCCAGGTGCCGTACGCCTCGAAGTACCCGTACGACAGGGCGCCGCGGGCGTGGACGACGCGCTCGGGGATCCGCTCCCGGTCGAAGTGGCTGATCTTCTCCAGGAACTGGTAGTTCTCCAGCGTGGCCGGGCCGCGGGCGCCGATCGTGCGCTGGTTCTGGTTGTCGTAGACCGGGTGGCCCTGGCGGTTCGTGAGCACCGAGCGGTCGTCGCCGCGGGCCGGGCCCTGGCTGGACACGTCGGTCATGAGGAGCTCCTCGTGGTGGGGGACTGCCGGCGAACCGTCCGGGCCTACCCGACGCTCCGTCGCCCCCAACACGGGTCGATCAGTGATCGTGGTCGGCGAGGAACGCCTCGAGATCCCGCCACGCGTGCTCGCGGGCCCGGCGCCCGGCGAGCACGCCGAGGTGCCCCCCGGGGTGGACGACGAAGCGCAGGTCGGGGCTCCCGGTCAGCAGCTCCGTGGCGCGCTCGACCGCCGCGACCGGCGCGATGACGTCGTCGGCACCCGCGACGAGCAGCACCGGGACGTCGACGTCGGCCAGGCGCACCCGGCGCCCGGCGAGGGCCAGCCGGTCCTCGGCGAGGTCGTTCGAGCGGATCACGTGGTGGTAGATCTGCCCGAACGCCCGCCCGGGGTAGGCGGTCATGCTCGCCATGAGCAGGTCGACGGCCTCGATCTGCTCCAGCAGCTCCCGGTCGTCGAGGTGGGTCGCGAGCGTCACGGGCTTGGTCAGGTAGCGCTCGACGCTGGTGAGCTGGAACGCCCACTTCACCGCCGTCGCCGGGAACGAACCGAGCGTGCGGTAGGCCGTGGAGAAGATCCGGCCGCCGGTGTACTCGGCGACCGACCGGAACGGCGCCACGAGGGGGACCGCGGAGACGTCGACGGGCGACGCGAAGGCCGTCACCGAGCGGATGGGCGCGCCCGACACCCCGCTCGCCGCCGTGAGCAGCGTGAACAGGCCGCCGAGGCTCCAGCCGGCGAGGTGCACAGGCCTGTCCTCGTGCTTCTCGGCGACGGCGTACAGGGCGGCCGGGAGGATCTCGTCGACCCACAGTTCGAGCCCGCGACGGCCCGCGCCCGGCCCTGTGGCGTCGTAGGTGACGATGAAGATCTCGCGCCCGGTGTCCAGCAGGTCCTCGACGAGGCTCGCGCCGCGGCGCAGGTCGAAGGCGAAGTCCGGGGCGCCGAGCGGGGGCACGAGCAACAGCGGGGCGAGCGCAGGGTCGACGGGGACGGTGGGCTCGTAGCGGTGCACCGTGTAGCCGTCGCTGAGCAGGACCGGCAGGCGCGGCATGCGGCGGGTGTCGGCGAGGTGGCCGCGGGTCACCCAGTCCCGCAGGTTCTCCCCGATGCGCGACGCGGTCCGCGCCGGCCCGGAGGCGAGGGCGGGCAGCGAGGGCCCGGACGTCGGCGCGGGCGGCTGCTGCTCGGCGGTCACGCGCGGAGATGCTAGGGCCGTCCGGGCGCGGGCGGCGGCCGCCGTCACTCACGCGTCGTGAGGGGCGGTCACGATCGGTGACTCCTGGCAGGGGCTCCGCCGCGGGTTCCCGCAGGTCGACGGGACATTCGTGGCCCAGCGCGCTGGGCCGTCCGGGCCTCGACGGTTCCGCCCGATCGTCAGAACGACGATCACACCGATGCCGCGTTGGATCGGGTGGCGCCGCCCCGGGCCCGTCGTTCCGGGGCGGCGAGGCGCCGCGGGAGGAACGCGGCGCGCGCCGGTCCGGGCCGCCGAGGGACGAGGAGACCGATCACCGTGACGCCGTCCGAGCTGGTCCCGGAGACGCCCGGCGAGGTCGACCCGGGGGACCGGCGGCGGGAGCGGCGGGCCCGGGTCCTCGCCGGCCTCGGCGTCGGGATCGTCGGCGCGGCGTCGCTGTCGACGGCGGTCTACCAGACGATCACCCAGTCCTCGACCAGCGTCGGGCTGCCGGTCGCGGAGGCCGAGCAGGACAGCCCCCTGCCCTGGGCGGCCCCCGCCCTCGCGCCGATCGGTGCAACGCTGCCGTCACCCACGACGATCACCCCGACCGTCGCGGACCTCGACCTGCGCGCCGACCAGCAGCCCCTCCCGGTGCCGCCGGCCCCGGCCGCGGCCACCGCGGGCCCGGGATCGGCCGCACCGGGCCCGGCGCCCGCGCGGGTCGGGACCGCGCCCCGCTCGGCGCCCGCGGCGCGGGGCGACGACCGGCCCTCGCGCCCGACCTCGTCGACCGGCGGGCGCCCCACGACCCGGCCGGGGACGACGACGCCGAGCACGACCCCGAGCACGCCCGGCACCACTCCGAGCAGCACCCCGAGCAGCACGCCGACGACCGGGTCGTCCTCCGAGCCGACCTCGGAGCCGACGTCGGAGCCGACGTCGGAGCCGACCTCGCAGCCGACCTCGGAGCCCTCGTCCGGCACCCCCACGAGCGGGTCGGCGGGCGACGGCTGAGCCGACCCGCACCACGGGGCTCCCCGGCCCGGGACGCCGACGGCCCCGCCCCCTCGTGGGGAGCGGGGCCGTCGGTGCGGGACCCGGGAGGCGCGGTCAGCCCAGGGGGCGACGCAGCGCGGTGCGGCGCTCGGGGCGCAGGTGGAACACGACCGCGGGCAGGACCACGAGCGCCACGAACGGCAGCCCGACCGTGGGCAGGACGAAGAGCAGCGCGAGGCCGAGGAGCATGACGACCAGCGCGGTGAGCGGGTTGGCCGCGATCTCCCCGAGGCGGATGAGCGCGGGTCGGCGGCGCGCGGCGGTGCCGACGCGGTCGGTCAGCGCCGCGACGCGCGCGGCCGGACTCGGCGCGGGGACGGGACGGGGCAGGGTCGGGGTGCTGTGCGGCCAGGGGAGTGCCATCGCGGTGCGTCGGTCCTTCGAGGTCGTGAGGGTGCAGTGAGGGTGCAGTGAGGGTGCAGCGGGGGCGCGTCGGGGAGCCGCGCCGGCGCTCGCGGCCGGGCAGGCCGGAGAGCTCCGGGGCGTCGCGGGGATCGACACCGGGATGACGCCTGCGGGGGCCGGCAGGTTCCCCGCCTTCGGTATCGATTCGGCAACGGCGGGTCCCCCGTCGTCGCCGCCCATCATCCCGGCGTCACCCGGATGGCGGGGATGACCCGAGCAGGTGAACCTGCGCCGAGTCCTAGGGTGGCGCCGATGAGCGCCGTACCCGACGGTCCCGAGGCCGACACCGACCGCGCGCCCCTCGACCCGGGGGTGCGCGCGCTGCTCGACCGGTGGGCCGACCAGCCCGCCATGTTCGCCGGCACGGTGCCCGGGTCGACCGACGGCGGCGACGGTGTCCGCGAGGCCCGGGCCCGGTTCACCGCGCAGATGACCGAGGCGGCGGGGCGGCCGGCGCGTCCGCCGCAGGCCGGCGAGGCGGGCGGGGTCGCGGTGCGGTGGCACCGCCCGGCGGACCGCACCTCGGACGCCCTCGTCGTCTTCGTGCACGGCGGCGGGTGGGTGCTCGGCGGGGGCGACGCCTACGACGCCGTCGCCGCCCGGCTCGCCGACGACCTCGGCGCCGACGTCGCCGCCCTCGACCACCGCCTCGCTCCCGAGCACCCCTTCCCGACGCCGCTGGACGACACCCTCGCCGCGGTCCGGGCCCTGCACGACGGGTCGCGGCCGGTCGCCCTCGTCGGGGACAGCGCCGGCGCCAACCTCGCCGCGGTCACCGCGCTGGCGCTGCGCGACGAGGGCCGGGCGCCGGCGGCGTGCCTGCTCGTGTACCCGCCGCCGGACTTCGAGGGCCGCTACCCGTCGGTCGCCGAGAACGCCGAGGGCTACTGGCTCACCGCGTCCGACGTCCGGGCCTGCTCCAAGCTCTACCTCGCCGGCCACGACCCGCGCGGCGACGTCCGGCTCTCGCCGCTGCGGGCGGAGACGCTGACGGGGTTCCCGCCGACGATCGTGGCGACGGCCGGCTACGACCCGCTGCGCGACGCCGGTCACGCCTTCGCCGACGCGCTCACCGCCGCCGGCGTGGACGCCCGCCGACGCGAGCACCCCGCCCTGGTGCACGGCTTCTACGGGTTCACCGCCGCGGTACGGGCCGCCGACGCCGCGGTCGCGGCGCTGCACGCCGAGCTGGCCGGGATGCTCGCCGGGTTGCCCACCGGCCGATCGTGGTAGAGACCGTCCGTCCTGACCGTTCGTGCTGGGAGCCCGCGCCGTGAACGCACCGACCTCGTCCGACTCGTCCTCCGACGGGGCCGTCGACCCGACCACCCTGACCGTCGGGGTGCTCGGCGGCACCGGCAACCAGGGCGAGGGGCTGGCGCTGCGCTGGGCCCGGGCCGGGATCCGGGTCATCGTCGGCTCGCGCGCCGCCGAGCGCGCCGAGAACAAGGCCCAGGAGTACCGCCAGGCCGCCGGCGTCGACCACGTCCGGGGCGCGGACAACGCGACCTGCGCGGCCGAGGCCGACGTCGTCGTCGCCGCGGTGCCGTGGGAGTCCCACGCCGAGACGCTGCGGGGGCTCGCCGAGCATCTCGAGGGCAAGATCGTCGTCGACTGCGTCGTGCCGATCGGGTTCGACAAGAAGGGCCCGTACCCGCTGCCGGTCGAGGAGGGCAGCGCCGCGCAGCAGGCCGAGCAGCTGCTGCCCGGGTCGCGGGTCACCGCCGCGTTCCACAACGTCTCCGCGGTGCTGCTCGCGGACCTGGAGCAGGACGAGGTCGACTGCGACGTCCTCGTGCTCGGCGACGACCGCGAGGCCACCGACGTCGTGCGCGCCCTCGCCGACGCCATCCCGGGCGTGCGCGGGATCTACGGCGGACGGCTGCGCAACGCCTACCAGGTGGAGTGCCTGACGGCGAACCTCATCGCGATCAACCGGCGCTACAAGGTGCACGCCGGCATCAAGATCACCGACCTGGAGTAGGTGCGCTAGTCGAACGAGTGCTCGGGGCCCGGGAAGACGCCCTCGCGCACCTCGCGGGCGTAGGTGCTCGCGGCCTCGGCGAGCACGGAGCCCATCTCGGCGTAGCGCTTGACGAACCGCGGGGTGCGCCGCGCCGGGTCGGCCAGCCCCACCATGTCCGTCCAGACCAGCACCTGGGCGTCGCACTCGGCGCCGGCGCCGATGCCGACGGTCGGGATCGGCACCTCGGCCGTCACCCGCTTGGCGACGTGCGCGGGCACCATCTCGAGCACGACCGCGAACGCGCCGGCCTCGGTGACCGCGCGGGCGTCGGCGAGGAGCTTCTCGGCGGCGTCGTCACCCCGGCCCTGCACGCGGTAGCCGCCGAGGGCGTGCTCGCTCTGCGGGGTGAAGCCGAGGTGCGCCATCACCGGGATGCCGGCGTCGACGATCGCGCGGATGCGGTCGGCGTAGTGCGCGCCGCCCTCGAGCTTCACGGCGTGCGCGCCGCCGGACTTCATGAACTCGACCGCGGTGGTGACGGCCTGCTCGACCGAGACCTGGTAGCTGCCGAACGGGAGGTCGGCGACCACCAGCGCGTGCGGCGCCCCGCGCACCACGGCACGGGTGAGGATCAGCAGCTCCTCGGTGGTCACCGGCACCGTGGTGTCGTAGCCGAGGACGGTGTTGCCGGCCGAGTCGCCGACGAGGAGGACGGGCACGCCCGCCTCGTCGAAGATCCGCGCGGTGTTCACGTCGTAGGCCGTGAGCATCGGCCAGCGCTCGCCGCGGGCCTTCATCTCCTGGAGGTGGTGCACGCGGGTGCGCTTCGGACGCCCAGAAGGAGCCGACGCAGGGGTGCCCTGGGGTGACGTCATCGTCGTCCGTCCTTGCCTCGAGGCCCACCGGGTGCGGCGGGTCCCCGGGTCGTCGGGGTGGATGAGCACACCGTGTCACCGCGCGGACGCGGCGGCCGCCCGCTGGGACCAGCCTCACAACGCGGAGCGGGCCGGGCGGCGCGCTGCCCGCTCCGGGGGCGCGCCGGCTCACCCCGCGATGAGGTCCAGCAGCTGCGCGCGGTCCGGTCCGGGCGGCGGCACGGGTGCCTCTCCACGGCGCCGGGCGACGGCGTCGGCGAGGCGCGGCCGGGCGAGGACCTCGGACGGGAGGGCGAGGCACGTGATGACCTCGAGGAGGGCGCGGAAGACCTCGGGGTCCTCCATCGCGGCCACGGCGAAGGCGGCGACGTCGGGATCGGGCGCGGGCGGCGTCTCGCCGCGGCGCAGGGCGTCCATCTCCGCGACGCGGGCCCGGTCCGTACGCAGCTGGTCGCGGACGTAGGGCGCGACCCGCTCGTCCCCGAGCTCGTGGAAGGCCGCGGCGAAGGCGGCCGGGTCGTCGGCGTGGCGACGCAGGACGTCACGGAGGAGCTGGGCGTGCATCACGCCGACGCTGACGCCCTTGCCGGCCGACGGGTTGGTGGCGGCCCAGGCGTCCCCGACGGCGGTGAAGCCCGTGACGACCGGCGCGCCGTCGACGACGAGCGAGCGGGTGCGGTCGAGCACCCCGGCCATGACCTCCACGCCGGGCTCGGCCGGCGCGTCCACCCAGTGGCCCTGGAGCGGGAAGCCGCGCAGGACGCGGTCGAAACAGTCGGGGCGTCGCATCTCCTTGAGCGGCACGTCGCGGGAGCTCCCGCACACCGTCACCGACCACGTGTCGTTGTCGGACGGCAGCGTCAGGAGCGTGACCGTCCCGTGCAGCGTCAAGGGCCCCGAGCGCCACTCGGGCAGGGGACCGGAGAAGTAGCGCGTGTAGTAGGCGAAGCCGCTGTCCTCCGCGACGCGCTCCGGCGCGACGGCGCCGAGGTCGGTCAGCCAGGCGTCCGCGGGCCTCCGACGGCCCATGGCGTCCACCACGAGGTCGGCGCGGAGACGCTCGCCGCGGTCGGTGACCACGCCGGCGACGTGCGGGACGCCGTCGACGGCGCGCGGTCCCTCGACGAGGCCGGTGACCCGGACCCCGCGCCGGACGGTGAGCCCCGGCTGGTGCTCGGCGCGCTGCGCGAGCACGGACTCGAGCACCGGGCGACGGCCGGTGACCCACCGGAGCCGCTCGTCGTCCGGTCAGGAGGCGTGGTCGTCGAGGGAGGGCGGGGAGGTGTCCAGCGGGTCGAAGGCCCGGCAGCCGGCACCGAGGAGCGCGTCGGTCACTCCCGGGAGGCCCTCGTCGCAGATGTGGCGGAACCGGGGGAAGATGCCGTGCGGCTGGTGGAACTGCGCCACGCCACGGCGCGACCACCCCGACCACGCCACCGAGGCACCGTCGGGTGCCGGTGCCGGATCGGACTCCAGCACGGTCACGCGGCGGCCGTCGCCCGCCAGCATCATCGCCAGCGCGAGACCGACGATCCCCGCGCCGCACACCACCACGTCGCCGTCGTCCATCGCCCGAGCCTGGGCCGGGGCCCCGGGGGCCGCGTCGGGGTCGGGCACCGAGAATCCGCATGCGTCGAGGGGCGAGCCCGTCACCGGCCGATCACGGGGCCCGTGGGAAGGTGGCCGCCGTGCGCTCCGCCCCCGTCCGACACCGCCGTCGTCCGAGTGCCCTGGTCGCCGCCGTCCTCGGGGTCGCCGCGGTCGTGCTCGGGGCGTGCGCGCAGGTGGTGCCGGGGGTCGCGGTGCCCGACCCGGCCGCCGCGGCGCCGCCCGGGCTGGAGCGGTTCTACGGCCAGCAGCTCGCGTGGGGGCCGTGCGTCCCGTTCGCGACCACCGGCGAGGACCGGCAGATCTACGCCGACCCCGCGCTGCAGTGCGCGCGCATGGAGGTGCCGCTCGACTACGCGCGACCGGGGGAGCGGACCGGCACGATCGCCGTGCTGCGCCACGCGGCGCCGGCGTCGCCGGAGCGCATCGGCTCGCTGGTGATCAACCCGGGCGGGCCGGGGGCCTCGGGCGTCCAGACCGCCGCGTACCTGTCGACCTCGCTGGCGCAGACCGAGGTCGGGCGCCGGTTCGACATCGTGGGCTTCGACCCCCGCGGCGTCGGCGCCAGCGAGCCCGCGATCCGCTGCCTCGAGCCCGCGGAGCGCGACGCCGACCGGCGCGACGACGACACCGACGCCTCGCCGTCCGGCGTCGCCCAGACCGAGGCCGAGGAGCGGCGCACCGCCGAGCTCTGCGCCGAGCGCAGCGGCCTGGACCTGCTCGCCAACGCCGGCACCCGCGACGTCGCCCGGGACATGGACGTGCTGCGGGCGACGCTCGGCGACCCGCGGCTGACCTACCTCGGCTACTCCTACGGCACCCGGATCGGCTACACCTACGCCGAGCAGTTCCCGGCCAACGTGCGGGCGATGGTGCTCGACGGCGCGCTCGACCCCGACCAGGACCCGACCACCGAGCTCATCGAGCAGGGCCGCGGCTTCCAGGGCGCGTTCGACGCCTTCGCCCGCGACTGCGCGTCGCGGCCGAACTGTCCGCTCGGGCAGGACCCGGCGCGCACCACCGAGGTCTACCAGCAGCTCACCCGGCCGCTGATCGACGCGCCGCTGCCCCTGCCCGACGGGCGCGTGCTGTCCTACGCCGACGCGCAGCAGGGCACCATCAACGCGCTCTACGTCGAGACGTACTGGCCGCGCCTGGTGCGCGCGCTGAACGACCTGCGGGCCCGCCAGGGCGGTGCGCTGATGACGCTCGCCGACGAGTACTACGAGCGGAACCCCGACGGCACCTACGCCTCGTCGCAGGACGCGTTCGAGGTCGTCCGCTGCGCCGACGACCCGCGCGTCACCGACCCGGCCCAGTCGCTGGCCCGCGCGCAGGCCTACAACGAGGCCGCGCCGTTCCTCGACAGCGGGCGCGGGGTCTCGTCGGCGCGCGACAGCTGCGCGTTCTGGCCGACCCCGCCGACGAGCCGGCCGCACCTGCCGCAGGTCCCGGGCCTCGCGCCGCCGCTGGTCGTCTCGACCACCGGCGACCCGGCCACGCCGTACCAGGCGGGCGTGGAGCTGGCCCGCGCGCTGAACGGCTCGCTGCTGACCAAGGTCGGCGACGAGCACACCGCGGTGTTCCAGAGCTCGGAGTGCGTCGACGACGTCGCGACCCGCTACCTCGTCGACGGCACGCCCGCACCGCCCGGTGCGACGTGCCCCGCGTCCTGACGTGACCGGGCCCCGTCTTTCGAGGATCTGCACCCGGACCTAGGGTCGGCGGCATGGATCGCCAGCAGGAGTTCGTCCTGCGCACGCTGGAGGAGCGCGACATCCGCTTCGTGCGGTTGTGGTTCACCGACGTGCTCGGTTACCTCAAGTCGGTCGCGGTCGCCCCGGCCGAGCTCGAGGGCGCCTTCGCCGAGGGCATCGGGTTCGACGGGTCGGCGATCGAGGGCTTCGCCCGCGTGTACGAGTCGGACATGGTCGCGAAGCCCGACCCGTCGACGTTCCAGGTGCTCCCGTGGGAGACCGCGGGTGGCGGGCACTACTCGGCGCGCATGTACTGCGACATCACGATGCCCGACGGCTCGCCGTCGTGGGCCGACCCGCGCCACGTGCTGCGCCGCAGCCTCTCGCGCGCCGCCGAGGCCGGGTTCACCTGCTACGTCCACCCCGAGATCGAGTTCTACCTGCTGCGGGACCTGCCCGGGGACGGCACGCCCCCGGTGCCCGCCGACACCGGCGGCTACTTCGACCAGGCGAGCCACGACGTCGCACCGCACTTCCGGCGCCGCTGCATCGAGGCGCTCGAGGCCATGGGCATCTCGGTGGAGTTCAGCCACCACGAGGGCGGGCCGGGCCAGCAGGAGATCGACCTGCGCTACGCCGACGCCCTGACGATGGCGGACAACATCATGACCTTCCGCTACATCGTCAAGGAGGTCGCGATCACCCAGGGCGTCAACGCGTCCTTCATGCCCAAGCCGTTCACCGAGCACCCCGGCTCGGCGATGCACACGCACGTCAGCCTCTTCGAGGGCGACCAGAACGCGTTCCACGACGCGTCCGAGCCCTACGAGCTGTCCAAGACCGGCAAGGCGTTCGTCGCCGGCGTGCTGCGCCACGCGCGCGAGATCTCCGCGGTGACCAACCAGTTCGTCAACTCCTACAAGCGCCTCATCGTCGGCGGCGAGGCCCCGACCACCGTGTGCTGGGGCCACGCGAACCGCTCGGCGCTGGTGCGGGTGCCGATGTACTCGCCGGGCAAGGCGTCGTCGCGCCGCGTCGAGGTGCGCACCATCGACACCGCGGCCAACCCCTACCTGGCCTACGCCGCGATCCTCGGCGCCGGCCTGCAGGGCGTCGCCGAGGGCTACGAGCTGCCGCCGGCCGCGGAGGACAACGTCTGGATGCTCTCCGAGGGCGAACGCCGCGCGATGGGCTACGAGACGCTGCCGCAGAACCTCGACGGCGCGCTCGCGGCGATGGAGCGCTCCGAGCTCATGGCCGAGGTCCTCGGCGAGCACGTCTTCGACTTCTTCCTGCGCAACAAGCGCGCCGAGTGGGACGCCTACCGCCGCAACGTCACCCCGTACGAGCTGGCGACGTACCTGCCGACGCTGTGACCGGGGCTGTGATCTCTCCGGTGACCGCATGACCCGCGCCCACCGCGCGCCGGCGCGCCTCGGGCTGACCGACCCCGACGCCGGCCCCCGCCTCGGGGTGCTCGGCTGGTGGGACGAGGACGCCCCGGTCGCGGGCGCCGAGCTCGTCGTCTGGGCGCTGGCCCGCAGCCCCGACCCGGACCTCGCCCTGCTCGCCGTCGAGCGCCTGCGGGAGGCGATGGGCGAGCAGGAGTGGTCGGCACTCGACGAGGCCCTGCGCACCGACCAGGGCCTGCGGGGGCGGCTGCTCTCGGTGCTCGGCGGCTCCACCGCCCTCGGCGACCACCTCGTCGGCCACCCCGACCGCTGGCGCACGCTGCGCACCGAGCACACGCCCGGGCGCACCTACGACGCCTCGCAGCTGCCCGACCTCGAGGCGCGCACGCAGACGCTGTTCGCGGCGGTCGGGGCCGAGCACGGGCGGGACGCGGCGGGCGCGCCCCGCGCGACGGTGCTCGAACCGGCCGGCATCGGGGTGCTGCGCCTGGCCTACCGCGACGAGGTGCTGGCGCTGGCCGCCGCCGACCTGCAGTCGGTGTGCGAGCCGGACCTGCCGGTCGTGCCCGTCGAGGTCGTCGCGTCCGCGCTCGCCGACCTCGCCGCCGCCGGGCTGCGGGCCGCCCTCGCGGTCGCCGACGCGACGATCGCCGACGCGCTCGGCACCAAGGACGACCGGGCACCCGACGATCCGCTGCCCTGCCGTCTCGGGGTGATCGGCATGGGCAAGTGCGGCGGCCGCGAGCTCAACTACGTCAGCGACATCGACGTGATCTTCGTGGCCGAGGGGCAGACCGACGTCGCCACCCGCCTCGCCTCGACGATGATGCGCGTCGCCACCGAGGCGTTCCTCGAGGTCGACGCCAACCTGCGCCCCGAGGGCCGGCAGGGCGCGCTGGTCCGCACGCTCGACGGGCACGTCTCGTACTACGAGCGCTGGGCGAAGACCTGGGAGTTCCAGGCGCTGCTCAAGGCCCGCCCGGTGGCCGGCGACGAGGACCTGGCCCGCGAGTACTGCGAGGCCCTCGCGCCGATGGTGTGGAGCGCCGCCGACCGCGACGACTTCGTCGCCGACGTCCGGGCCATGCGCCGCCGCGTCGTCGACCACATCCGCGCCGATCACGCCGACCGCGAGCTCAAGCTCGGGCGCGGCGGGCTGCGCGACGTCGAGTTCGCCGTGCAGCTGCTGCAGATGGTCCACGGGCGGGGCGACGAGACGATCCGCAGCCAGAACACCCTCGCCGCGCTCGCCGCGCTCGCCGACGGCGGTTACATCGGCCGCGACGACGCCGCGAACCTCGCCGCCTCGTACCGCTTCCTGCGCCTGCTCGAGCACCGCGTGCAGCTGCAGAAGATGCGCCGCACCCACCTCTTCCCGCCCGACGACGACACCGCGGGCCTGCGCTGGCTCGCGCGCGCGGCCAAGCTGCGCGCCGACGGGTCCCGCGACGCGGTCGGGGTGCTCCAGCACGAGCGCTCGCGGCACACGGTGCGCGTGCGGCGCCTGCACGAGAAGCTCTTCTACCGGCCGCTGCTCGAGTCGGTGGCCCGCGTGCCGGGCGAGGACCTCGTCCTCACCTCGGAGTCGGCGATGCGCCGGCTCAAGGCCCTGGGCTGGACGTCGCCGCAGGGCGCGCTCGGCCACCTGCAGGCCCTGACCAGCGGTGTCAGCCGGGCGAGCCGCATCCAGCGCGCGCTGCTGCCCGTCCTGCTCGACGAGCTCGGGCACTCCGCCGACCCCGACCACGGGCTGCTCGCCTACCGCAAGGTGTCCGAGGCCCTCGCCGACACGCCCTGGTTCCTGGGCTACCTGCGCGACGAGGGCGTGGCCGCCGAGCGGCTGATGCGCGTGCTCGGCACCTCGCGCTGGGTCGCCGAGATGATGCCGAGGACCCCCGAGGTGCTGCGGCTGCTCGCCGGTGACGGGCCGAACGCCGAGCTCGTTGCGCGCCGGCCCGACGAGGTCGCGGCGTCGCTGCGCCGGGCCGTCGCGCGGCACACCGACCCGGACTCCGCGGGCCAGGTCGGGCGGTCCATGCGCCGCATCGAGCTCGTGCGGGTGGCGTGCGCCGACCTGCTGGGCCTGCTCGACGTCCCCGCCGTCTGCGGGGCGCTGTCGAGCATCTGGGTCGCGGTGCTCCAGGCCGCGCTCGCCGCCGCCGAGCGCGGCCAGATGGGGGACGGCCAGGCGCCCGCCCGGATCGCCGTCATCGGGATGGGGCGGCTCGGGGGAGCGGAGCTCGGCTACTCGTCGGACGCCGACGTGCTGTTCGTGTGCGAGCCCGCCGAGGGTGTCGAGGACGCCGAGGCCGTCCGGTACGCCAAGGCCGTGGCGGAGGCCGCGGTGGCGGCGCTGGGCGCGCCGAGCCCGGACCCGCCGCTCGAGGTCGACACCAAGCTGCGCCCGGAGGGCAAGAGCGGGCCGCTCGTGCGGACCCTCGACTCCTACCGGCAGTACTACGCCAAGCTCGCCGACACCTGGGAGTACCAGGCGCTGCTGCGCGCCCGCCCGGTCGCCGGCGACGAGAAGCTCGGCGCCGCCTTCGTCGAGGCGATCGACCCGTACCGCTACCCGGCCGACGGGCTGCCGGACGCCAAGGCCGTCGAGATCCGGCGGATCAAGGCGCGCGTCGACAACGAGCGCCTGCCCCGTCGCGCCGACAAGGCCCTGCACACCAAGCTCGGCACCGGCGGCCTGTCCGACGTCGAGTGGACCGTGCAGCTGCTGCAGCTCCAGCACGCGGGCGCCGTGCCGTCGCTGCGCACGCCCTCGACGCTCGAGGCCCTCGACGCGGCGGCGAAGGCCGGCCTCGTCGACCCGGGCGACGCCGAGGAGCTCGCCGCCGGCTGGACCATGGCCACCCACGCACGCGCCGCCGCCACGCTCGTGCGCGGACGACCGACCGACGAGGTCCCGCGCTCCGGGCGCGACCTCGCCGCGGTGGCCTCGGCGCTGGGCCACGACCCCGACGCCGACCCGGGCGAGTTCCTCGACGAGTACCGCCGCGTCACCCGCCGCGCCCGCGCGGTCGTCGACCGGATCTTCTACCTGGTGGACTGAGCCACCGGGTTGCGGCGCCCGAGCCGGGAGATCAGCAGGACGCCACGCACCTCGACGGGCTCCTCGAGGTGCCTGGCGTCCTGGTGATCTCCGGACACACCCGGCCGTGTGGGTGGCGCTCGGGCCGTCCATCCCCGACGATCGAACACGTGTTCGACGAACGGGGTCCGGCACAGCGCCGCAAGGACCGGTCCGGCGCGCTGCAGCGCGACGAGGTCAAGCGCGTGTGGGTCGACCTCGCGATCGCCTACCCGCGTCCGCGGGAGAGTCCCGTCCGCCCGATGCCCGAGGGCGTCGACCTCCAGAGCCGTGTCCCCGGCGAGCTGCTGGCCTGGCGGCGGACGACGACGGGGGAGTGGGTGGGCTGGGTGTGCCTGCCCGTCCGGCGGGGCGAGGAGATCCGCTACGTCTACCAGTACGTCGTCGCGGCCGCGCTGTCGCCGCGGGAGGACGTGCCGGACCGCCGGACGGACCGTCCCTGACGCCGTGCCAGCATGGCCTCCATGCTCTCGGCCCTCGGTCTCACCACCATCCGCCGCTGCGTGGTCGGGTGGGTGATCAGCGGCGTGGTCCTCGTCGCCGGCCTGGTGTTCACGTTCACGCCGCAGCCGGCCGTCGGGATCGTGCTCTTCTCCCTCGGTGTGGTCGGGATCGTGCTGGTCACGATCGCGGTCCTGCAGATCCGCCGCGACCCGCGCTGACGCACGACGGCCCGGCACCCCGGTGAGGGGTGCCGGGCCGTCGTGGGGCCGTCGCGGCGGGAGCCGCCGATCAGCAGTTGTAGTACAGCTCGAACTCGTAGGGGTGCGGACGCAGGCGCAGGCCCGTCACGTCGTCGCGCTTGAGCTCGATCCACTTCTCGATGAGGTCCGAGGTGAACACGCCGCCCTCGAGCAGGTAGTCGTGGTCGGCCTCGAGGTTGTTCACCGCGGCGTCGAGGCTGGCCGGGACCTGCGCGATGTTCGCGGCCTCCTCCGGAGGCAGCTCGTAGAGGTCCTTGTCGATCGGCGTCGGCGGCTCGATCTTGTTCCGGATGCCGTCGAGGCCGGCCATCATCATGGCGGCAAAGGACAGGTACGGGTTGCCCGACGAGTCGGGGCAGCGGAACTCGAGGCGCTTGGCCTTCGGGTTGTCGCCCGTGATCGGGATGCGGACGCACGCCGAGCGGTTCCGGTTCGAGTAGACCAGGTTGATCGGGGCCTCGAAGCCGGGCACCAGGCGGTGGTACGAGTTGGCCGTGGCGTTGGTGAACGCGACCAGGCTGGGGGCGTGGTGCAGGATGCCGCCGATGTAGTGGCGGCCCAGGTCCGACAGCCCGGCGTAGCCGTTGGCGTCGTAGAACAGCGGCTCGCCGCCCTTGAACAGCGACTGGTGGCAGTGCATGCCCGAGCCGTTGTCGCCGGCGAGCGGCTTCGGCATGAAGGTGACGGTCTTGCCGGCCTGCCACGCCGTGTTCTTGACGATGTACTTGAACAGCTGCAGGTCGTCCGCGGCGTGCAGCAGCGTGTTGAACTTGTAGTTGATCTCGGCCTGGCCGCCGGTGCCGACCTCGTGGTGCAGCTTCTCGAGCTCGAAGCCGGCGTTCATGAGGTTGGTGCCGATGGCGGCGCGCAGGTCGGAGCTCTGGTCGGTCGGCTCGACGGGGAAGTACCCGCCCTTCATGCTGACCTTGTTGCCCTTGTTGCCGCCGACCTCGTCGCGGCCGGTGTTCCAGTGGCCCTCGACCGAGTCGACCTCGTAGAACGTGCCGTTGGCCTTCGAGTCGTAGCGCACCGAGTCGAAGATGTAGAACTCCGCCTCGGGCCCGAAGAAGCAGGTGTCGGCGACGTCGACGGTCGAGAGGAACTTCTCGGCCTTGCGGGCGACGTTGCGCGGGTCGCGGCTGTAGGCCTCGAGGGTCAGCGGGTCGTGCACGAAGAAGTTGACGTTGAGGGTCTTCTGCGCGCGGAACGGGTCGACGCGGGCCGTCGCGATGTCGGGCAGCAGCGACATGTCCGACTCGTTGATGCTCTGGAAGCCGGTGATCGACGAGCCGTCGAAGGCGAAGCCGGTGGTGAACACGTCCTCGTCGAACTCCGACGCCGGCACGGTGAAGTGCTGCATCTGTCCCGGCAGGTCGCAGAAGCGGACGTCGACGTACTTCACCCCCTCGTCGGAGATGTACTTGAAGACCTCGTCCTGATTGTTGAACACCCTCGGTGGCTCCTTCACACGCTCGGCCGGGGACGACGGGGGTCGACTGGTCAGCGGATCGCACCGTACCCACTGATCGGGGGTGTCGACCGCGACCGGTCCAGGTGATCCCGACGCTAGGTGGGTGCTGTTGCTCGGTCGTCACCAGCATGTTTCACAGCAGTTAACGCGCACCGGGTGCTCGGGCGGCGAGGCAGCGGCACCGCCACGGTCTCGCGCCGCCCGCGCTCCCGGTGCGCCGTAGCCTGTCACGGTGTCGTGGTTCCGTGAATGGCTGGACGGCTCCGCCCCGCCCGCCGACACGCCCTCCCGAACGGCGTCCGAGGCCCCCGGCGACACCGCCGAACGCCGCGCGACGCGGCCGGCGGAGTCGCGCGGGTCGTCCCCGCACGCGGCGCCGGAGTCCCCGGGATACCCCGGCGAGCGCCTCGGCCTGCCCGAACGCGGTCCCGGGTCGGTCGCGACGCTGGGCCGCCGGGGTCTGCAGTTCCTGCTCGACGCGGTCATCGCCGGCCTGCTCGCGGGCCTGTTCACCTACCCCGCGCTGCCCCAGAACTGGAGCCTGCTCACCTGGGCGCTGATCATGATCGTGCCCGTGGCGGCGGTCGGCACGACGCCCGCGATGGTGCTGCTCGGCCTGCGCGTCGTGCGCCTCGACCGGCCGGAGAAGGCGGGCGTCGGGCTGCTGTGGACGCTCGTGCGGACCCTGTCCGTGTTCTTCGTCATCCCGGCGCTGATCGTCGACCGCGACTCCCGCGGCGTGCAGGACCGCGCCAGCCGGACCATGGTGGTCCGGAGCCGGTGATCAGCGCCGGCGCGCGGTGCGCTGCATGCCCTTGAGCTGCTGCGCGTTCTTCGGCACCGGCCCCTTGGGCACCGCCGGGCCGCTGCGGTTGGCCAGCGCGGCGAGGCGCTTCTCGACGGTCTCCATCTGGTTCTTGTCGATGTTGCGCGGCAGCTTCGTCATGTGCCGCTGCAGCTTCGCCAGCGGGACCTGGCCCTCGTCCTCGCCGACCATCACCTCGTAGATCGGCACCTGCCCGACGATCCGCGCGACGCGCTTCTTCTCCTGCGCGACGAGGCTCTTCGTGCGGTGCGGGGCGCCCTCGGCGACGAGGACGACGCCGGGCCGGCCGATCACCCGGTGCACGGCGTCGAGCTGTGTCGTGCCCGCGACGGCCTGGCTGACGCGCCACTGGCCACGCATGGTGTCGAGCGCCCACCCGGCGGCGCCGGGCTGCCCGGAGGCCTTGGCGTAGACGTTCCGCTGCACGCGGCGACCGAAGATGATCACCGCCAGGAGGACGCCGAGCAGGATGCCGGTGGGCAGCAGGAACCACTGCTGGCCGATGAGCAGGCCGACGAGGAACAGCACGAGGCCCGTGCCGAGGACCGCGCCGATCATCAGCGGCAGCAGCAGCGTGTCCTCGCGGCGCTGCATCTGGAACGCCTGCCAGATCTGGCTGAAGCGCTCGCGACGCGCCGCCTTCGCGGCCTGCTTGGCGGCCTTCTTCTCTTCCTTGCTCGCCGTGCCGGAGCCCCGCTTCGCCATGCCCTCATCCTGCCCTATGGGCTCACGTGCCCGTCACCGCAACCGTTCCAGCACCTCGCCGACCTCCTGGCGCGCCGGGCCCTCCTCGGCGAGCTCGGCCATGCCCTCGGGCAGCGCCTCGCCGCGCGCGAGCTTGGCCTGCGCGTACAGCCGACCCGCGCGGTACGAGGAGCGCACCAACGGGCCGGCCATGACGCCGGGGAAGCCCATGGCCAGGGCGGCGTCGCGGTGGGAGACGAACTCCTCGGGCTTGACCCAGCGCTCCACGGGGTGGTGGCGCAGGCTCGGGCGCAGGTACTGCGTGAGCGTCAGCAGCTCGCAGCCGGCGTCGACGAGGTCCTGCATCGCGCCGGTGACCTCCTCGGGGGTCTCGCCCATGCCGAGGATGAGGTTCGACTTGGTGACGAGCCCGGCGTCGCGCGCCTGCCGGATGACGTCGAGCGAGCGCTCGTAGCGGAACGCCGGGCGGATCCGCCGGAAGATGCGCGGCACCGTCTCGAGGTTGTGCGCGAGCACCTCGGGGGCGGAATCGAACACCGGTCCGAGCTGGTCGGCGCGCCCGTCGAAGTCGGGGATGAGCAGCTCGACGCCCGTGCCGGGGTTGAGCTCGTGCACCTGGCGGACGGTCTCGGCGTAGAGCCACGAGCCGCCGTCGTCGAGGTCGTCACGGGCGACGCCGGTGATGGTCGAGTACCGCAGGCCCATCTGGCGGACCGACTCGGCGACCTTGCGCGGCTCCAGCGTGTCGAGCGGCGAGGGCTTGCCGGTGTCGATCTGGCAGAAGTCGCACCGGCGGGTGCACTGCTCGCCGCCGATGAGGAAGGTCGCCTCGCGGTCCTCCCAGCACTCGAAGATGTTGGGGCAGCCGGCCTCCTCGCACACGGTGGCCAGGCCCGAGCCCTTCACCAGGCCCTTGAGCTCGGTGAAGTTCGGTCCGGTGGCCACGCGCGTCCGGATCCACTCCGGCTTGCGCTCGATGGGCGTCTGGGAGTTGCGGACCTCGAGCCGCAACATCTTCCGCGGGCTCGACGGATCTTGGCTGGGGGCGACCGTCACGCTCCCGACCCTACGCCGCGCGGGCGACGGCGTCGGACGGATGTGACCCCCGGGGGACGGTTCGGACGTGCCCCGCCGGACTACCCTGATCGTGTGGACCTCCGGATCTTCACCGAGCCTCAGCAGGGCGCCGCGTACGATGACCTGCTGCGCGTGGCTCGAGCGGCGGAGGACGCGGGGTTCGACGCCTTCTTCCGATCGGACCACTACCTGGCGATGGGGGAGGCCAACGGCCTGCCCGGGCCGACCGACGCGTGGGTGACGCTCGGGGCGCTCGCCCGCGAGACCAGCACCATCCGGCTCGGCACCCTCATGACCGCCGCCACGTTCCGCCTGCCCGGCCCGCTCGGGGTGGCCGTCGCGCAGGTCGACCAGATGTCGGGCGGGCGCATCGAGCTCGGGCTCGGCACCGGCTGGTACGAGGCCGAGCACCGGGCCTACGGCATCCCGTTCCCGTCGATCGCGGAGCGGTTCGGGTTGCTCGCCGAGCAGCTGGAGATCCTCACCGGATCCTGGCTCACCCCGGTGGGCATCCCGTACACCCACCACGGCGAGCACTACACGTTCGCCGACAGCCCCGGCCTGCCCAAGCCGCTGCAGACGCCCCACCCGCCGATCATCGTCGGTGGCAACGGCACGCGGCGCACCCCGCAGCTCGCCGCGACGTACGCGACCGAGTTCAACATGCCCTTCGCCGGGCTCGACGACCTCGTGGCCGGCCGGCAGCGCGTCGACGACGCCTGCCGCGATCGCGGGCGCGACCCCGCGACGCTGGGTCGCTCGACCGCCCAGGTCGTCTGCACGGGCAAGGACGACGCCGAGGTCGCCCGCCGCGCGGCCGCGATCGGGCGCGCGCCCGAGGAGCTGCGCGCCAACGGGCTCGCGGGCACGCCCACCGAGGTCGTCGACAAGCTCGGGTCGTTCCGCGAGCAGGCCGGGGTGCAGCGCGTGTACCTGCAGGTCCTCGACCTCTCGGACCTCGACCACCTCGAGCTGGTGGCCTCGGCGATCGCGCCGCAGGTGTAGGTCACCGGGCGGCGTCGAGGAAGCGCTCCAGCTCGCCGCGGGTGTCCGGGCCGCAGGGCTGGAAGACGATCTCGGTGACGCCGCGGGCGGCGAGCTCGTGGAGCCGGTCGCGGATCTCGTGGCGGGTCCCGGTCAGGGTGGCGTCGCGCACCATGGTGTGCCCGCCGGCCCGCCAGGCCGCGCCGTCGGCGGCGTTGAGCTCGACGCAGTGCCCGACGTGCACGGCGAGGTGCCGCTGCTCCTCCGGCGTCTGCTCGACGGTGTCCATCCACACGTCCCCGGCGACGAGCTCGCGCACGGCGTCGGGGCCACCGAACTCGTAGGCGCCGTGGTAGGCCAGCGCCCAGCCGGGGCCCGCGGCCTCGCGGGCGTGCTCGGAGTCCTGCTCCTCGTCCTCGTCGAGCACCGTGCCCCACGCGAGGTAGGGCACCCAGGAGTACGCCGACATGAAGTCGGGCTGCGCGAGGGTGACGAACAGGCCGTCGCCGAGCTCGCGCGCGACGGCGTCGCCCTTCGGCCCGAGGGCCCCGACCAGCACCGGCACGTCGACCGGCCGCGCGGGCGCGTGGCCGTCGGGGTGGAGCATCTGCATCGACGCGCCCTCCCACTCGACGACCTCGCCGCGCAGGAGACCCCGGTAGGCGCGGATGTAGGCGTCCATGAACGACCACGGGATCGCGCGGTAGCCCATCGCCCGCCGGCCGGTGAAGCCCGTGCCGAACGCGACCGCGACCCGTCCCGGGGCGAGCGCGGCGAGGGTCGCGGTGGCCGCGGCGTTGGCCATGGGGTGGCGCAGGGTGGGGACGAGGACGCCGGGGCCGAGCCCGATCCGCTCGGTGCGCTCGGCGGCGAGCGCGAGCGTCATCCAGACGTCGGGGCTCTGCTGCGGGGTGTCGTAGATCCACGCCCGGGCGTAGCCCAGGTGCTCGGCGAGCGCGATGTCGTCGGGCGTGCTCAGGGCGGTGGGGAAGGCGACGGACACGTCCACGGCGATCTCCTCGTTGCCCGGTGTGACCCAGAGCACCGTTCCGTCGCGGTGGATCGCGTGTCAAGCCTGGTGATCGAAGTACCGATACGGACACTCAACGTCGGCGACGGCACTTCGCTGACACGTCGGGGGTCAGCGCGCGGCGCCGACCCGCACCGTCAGCCCGCCGACCGTGACGTCCTGCGCCGCGTCGGCCGGGGGTGTCGCCAGCGTGCGATCGGTCAGCGCGAGCGAGCCGTCGAGGGCCGCGAGGACGGCGTCCCGCGCGGCGTCCCGGACGTCGTCGACACCCACGCGGCGCCCGAGCTCGGCGGTGAGGCTGGTGACGCCGGCGTCGCGGATGCCGCACGGCACGATCGCGCCGAACGCCGCGAGGTCCGGATCGGCGTTGAGGGCGAACCCGTGCAGCGTCACCCCGCGGGCCACCCGCACCCCGATCGCCGCGATCTTGCGGGCGGGGCCGCGGTCGTCGGCGGGCAGCCAGACGCCGCTGCGGCCGTCGATGCGCCCCACGGCGAGGCCCGCCGGTCCGAGCAGCCGGTCGCACACCGTGATGAGCGCCTGCTCGAGCCGCCGCACGTGGTCGACGACGTCCACCGGCTGCGCGAGCCCGATGATCGGGTAGCCGACGAGCTGCCCCGGGCCGTGCCAGGTGATCTTGCCGCCGCGGTCGACGTCGATCACCGGCGTGCCGTCGAGCGGGCGCTCCTCGGGCAGCGTGCGACGCCCCGCCGTGTAGACCGACGGGTGCTCGAGCAGCAGCAGCGTGTCCGGGCCGCCCGCGACCCGCGCGTCGGCGTGCGCGCGCTGGCGCTCCCAGGCCTCGAGGTAGTCGACGGTGCCGAGCTCGTGGACCTCGACGGGCTCGCTGGCGGCACGGCTGGAGCGGCTCACGGCGCCGACGCTACCCCTGCCCGAGGTGGGCCAGCGCCTCCTGCGCGGTCCGCCGCCCGCTGACCAGGGCGCCCTGCGTCGACGGGGTGTCGCGGTGGTCGCCGGCGACGAAGAGGCCGTCGCCGAGGTCCACGGGCCGGCGCAGGCCGATCGGGGTGGGCGGCACCGCGGCCGGCAGCGCGCGCGGGACCCGCACGGTGGCGAGCTCGTCCCAGCCGCCGACCGGCGTGCCCCAGATGCGGGTGAGCTCGCCGCGCAGCTCCCGCCCGGGCAGGGGGTCGGGGCCGAGGACGGTGCTCGCGACGAGGTGGCGGTGGTCGGGGGAGTAGGACGGCGCGCCGGCGGTGAGCACCGTCGTGTTGACCACCGGCCCGCCCGCCCCGTCGAGGTGCAGCAGCGCGCGGCGGGTCGGGGGCTCGGCGGTGACGTGGTAGTGCGTGGTCAGGGCGAAGGTGCGCGGCGGCGGCACGCGCCCGGCGAGGAGACCGGCGGCGGCGGTGCCCTCGGTGGCCACGACCACGGCGCCGGCGCGGACCCGCCCGCGCGCCGTCTCGACGACCCCGGGCGCCACCTGCTCGACGGGGGTCCCGAGGTGCACGGTCCCCGCGGGCAGCCGGGCCGCGAGCTGGGCGGGCACGGCACCGATCCCGCGCGAGGGCAGCGTCAGGTCGCCGAGCGCGAAGCTGCGCCAGAACAGGGAGAACACCCGCGAGGAGGTCTCGAGGTCGCGGTCGCCCAGCACGCCGTTCAGGAAGGGCCGCAGGAACGTCTCGGTCGGCCGCCCGCCGAGGCCCCACCGCGCCAGCTCGTCGGCCGTCGAGCGCTCGGGGGCCCGGGCCTGGCGCGACGGCGGCACGAGCAGTGAGCGCAGCGTCACCGCGGCCACGCGGGCCTTCTCGCCGGGTCCGAGGAGCCGGTCGACGGCGGTGCGGGGCGCCCAGGTCGGCACGCGGCGCGGGTCGGCGAGGCGGTGCAGGCGCCCGTCGGCGTCCCGGACCGCGGCGCCGGGCACGAAGCGGCGCAGGTCGAGGGCGTCGAGGTCGATCGCCGCGCGCAGCGCCGGGTAGGACGTGTTGAGGATCTGGAACCCGCGGTCGACGAGGAAGCCGTCCACGACGTCGGTGCGCACCCGCCCGCCCACCCCGTCGCCGGCCTCGCACACCACGACCGAGCGCCCGGCGCTCGCGACGACCTGCGCCGCCCGCAGGCCCGCGAGCCCGGCGCCGACCACGACGACGTCGACGGCGTCGGGGAGCTCGGCGGGCTGGGCGGCGGGGCGGGCGGCGGTCATGAGCCGTCGAGGACCGCGGACAGCGCCTCGGACAGGGTGCGGTGGCGGAAGCGGAACCCCTCGCGCTCCAGCACCCCCGGCAGCACCCGCTGGCTGACCAGCACGCCCTCGTCGGCGAACTCGCCGAGCACCGTGCGCATCGCGAACCCGGGCACCAGCCACGGCGCGGGCCGGTGCATCTGCGCGGCGAGGACGCGGGTGAACTCGTCGTTGGTCACCGGGTCGGGGCCGGTGGCGTTCATCGGGCCGACGACCGTGTCGTGCTCGAGCGCGTGGAGGATCGCGTCGACCTCGTCGTCGATCGAGATCCACGGCATGTACTGCGTGCCCGAGCCCAGCTTCCCGCCCAGCCCGAAGCGGAACAGCGGCTTGAGCTGGCCCATCAGCCCGCCGTTGGGGGCGAGCACCAGGCCCGTGCGCACCAGGACGACCCGCGCGCCGGCGTCGTCGGCGGGGCGGGTCGCGGCCTCCCAGTCGCGGCAGAGGTCCGAGAGGAAGCCGGAGCCGCGGCGGGCGGTCTCGTCGACGGCCATCGCCCCGGTGTCGCCGTACCAGCCGACCGCCGAGCCGCTGACCATCGTCGGGATCCCGTGGTCGGCGACGGCCCGGGCGAGCACGTCGGTGGGGATCAGGCGGCTGTCGCGCAGCTCCTGCTTGCGCGCGCCCGTCCAGCGCTTGTCGCCGATGCCCGCCCCGGAGAGGTTGACGACGGCGTCGGCACCCTCGAGCGCCCCCGGGGCGAGGTGCCCGGCGGCGGGGTCCCAGCCGCGCTCGTCCGGGGCCTGCGGGGTGCGCCGGACCAGCCGGACGACGTCGTGGCCGGCCTCCCGCAGCCGGGGGACCAGGGCGGTGCCGATGAGCCCGGAGGACCCGGCGATGACGACGCGCATGGGGTGATCGTCGCGGAGTGTCCTGCTCGCCGCGACCCGGGGTGGGGCGTCCGTTCCGAGCGAAGGGCCCCTTCGCTCGCATAGACGGGCGAGGGGCGCCCTTGGCCAGAAACCCGCCGGCCGTCCCGGACCGAGCGAAGGGCCCGTTCGCGCCACCTAGTCGCGCGAAGGGGCCCTCCGGTCGGAAGCGGCGAACCCCTACAGGCCCAGCTCGCCCTCGAAGGCGCCGCCCTCGAGGCGGTCCTTCATCGTCGTGAGGAAGCGGGCGGCGTCGGCGCCGTCGACGATCCGGTGGTCGTACGACAGGCACAGGTACGCCGTCGAGCGCACCGCGATGACGTCGCCGCCCGAGTCGTCCTGGAGCACCATCGGCTTCTTCACCACGGCGCCGGTGCCGAGGATGCCGACCTGGGGCTGGTTGATGATCGGCGTGTCGATCAGCGCGCCCCGCGAGCCGGTGTTGGTGATCGTGAACGTGCCGCCCGAGAGCTCGTCCGGCGTGATCTTGTTCGCCCGGGTGCGGTCGGCCACGTCGGCGATCTTGCGCGCCAGCCCCGCGAGGTTGAGGTCCCCGGCGTCGTGCACGACCGGCACGATCAGCCCCGCCGGCGAGTCGACGGCGATGCCCAGGTGCTCGGCACCGTGGTAGGTGACCTCGCTCTTCTCGGTGTCGATCGAGGCGTTCACCGCGGGGTGCGCCTTGAGCGCCTCGACCGTGGCCAGCGCCATGAACGGCAGGAACGAGAGCTTGACGCCCTCACGCTGCGCGAAGTCGGCCTTGGCGCGGTCGCGCAGGCGCGCGACGCGCGTCAGGTCGGCCTCGACGACCGTCGTGAGCTGCGCGGAGGTCTGCAGCGACTCCACCATGCGCTTGGCGATCGTCTGCCGGCGCCGCGACATCTTCTGCGTGGTGCCGCGCAGCCCGGAGGTGTCCGGGGCCGGCGCGCCCGACGAGCCGCGCGCCCCCGAGGCCGACGGCTTCTGCACCTCGCCGCCGTGCACCGCGCCGCCGCCCGAGCCACCGGACGCCGCGGCCTGGGACGGGACGTCGGACGAGCCGGCCGCGGCGGGCGCGGCGGCCTTGTCCTGCTCGTCGGCGGCCTTGACGACGTCCTGCTTGCGGATGCGCCCGCCGACGCCGGTGCCGGTCAGCGACGACAGGTCGACGCCGCGCTCGGCCGCGAGCTTGCGGACCAGCGGTGTCACGTACGGCGAGCCCGTCTCGGTCGTCCCGCCGGTGCTCGGCGCCGAGGCGCCGTTGCCCTGCGAGGTGTCCTCGCGCGGGTGCAGGGCGCCGGCGTTGGCCGGGCCGCTGGACGTCGTGGGCTGCTCGGTCTCGGTGGAGACGTAGTCGCCGGCACCGGACGCCGCCTGCGCCCCGCTCGACGCCTCGGCGGGCTCTGGCTCGGCCGGGCGCTCGGGCTCGGGGCGCGGGTCCTGCTGGGGCTGGGCCTGCTGCTGCGGGGCCTGCTGCTCCTCCTGCTGCGGGGCCTGCTGCTCCGGCGACCCGCCGCCCCCGGCCTGCGACGCATCGCCGATGACGGCGAGCGCCCCGCCGACCTCGACGGTGTCGTCCTCGCCGGCCCGCAGCTCGAGCACCATGCCGGCCACGGGCGACGGGATCTCGGTGTCGACCTTGTCGGTCGAGACCTCGAGCAGGGGCTCGTCGACCTCGACGGTGTCGCCGACCTGCTTGAGCCAGCGCGTCACGGTGCCCTCGGTGACCGACTCGCCCAGCGCCGGCATCTCCACCGTGGTGCCCCCGGAGGAGCCGCCCGACGACCCGCCCGACGAGGCCGCCGGCTGCGGCTCGGCCTCCGGCTCGGACGCCTGGGGCTCGGGTTGGGCGGGCTCGGCCTGCTCCGCCGGCTGGGCCTGCTCCGCCGGCTGGGCCTGCTCGGCCGGCTGGGCCGCGCCGCCGCCGTCACCCCCGGACGCGCCGGCGGACTCGCCCTCGTCGCCGATGACGGCGAGCTCGCCGCCGACCTCGACGGTGTCGTCCTCCTGCGCCACGATCCGCTGCAGCACGCCCGCCTGGGGCGAGGGGATCTCGGTGTCGACCTTGTCGGTCGAGACCTCGAGCAGGGGCTCGTCGACGTCGACGTGGTCGCCCTCCTGCTTGAGCCACCGTGTCACCGTGCCCTCGGTGACGCTCTCCCCGAGAGCAGGCATCTGGACGGTGTAGGCCATCGTGCTCGTACTCCTCGCGCTGGGTTCTCGGGGTCAGGTCAGCCGTGGCTGTGCAGGGGCTTGCCGGCGAGCGCGAGGTGCGCCTCCCCGAGGGCCTCGTTCTGCGTCGGGTGGGCGTGGATCAGGTTCGCCACGTCGGCGGGCAGCGCCTCCCAGTTGTAGATCAGCTGGGCCTCGCCGACCTGCTCTCCCATCCGGGTGCCGATCATGTGGACGCCGACCACGGGGGCGTCGTCGCCGGTGCCGCCCTTGACGAGCTTGATCGCCCCGGCGGTCTTGAGGATCTGCGACTTGCCGTTGCCGGCGAGGTCGTACGTCGTCGTCGCCACGTCGCCGTACAGCTCCTTGGCCTGGGCCTCGGTGAGCCCGACCGACGCCACCTCGGGCTCGCAGTAGGTGACCCG
The DNA here is from genome assembly GCF_056311855.1 of Actinomycetospora sp. ABD4_176. NCBI lineage: Bacteria > Bacillati > Actinomycetota > Actinomycetes > Pseudonocardiales > Pseudonocardiaceae > Actinomycetospora > Actinomycetospora sp. ABD4_176. The sequence goes on from NZ_CM149974.1 coordinate 589,337, forward strand.
CGGGATGCCCGTCTCGTCGATCACCGGCGGCTGCAGCCCGGCGATCTCCTCGGCCACGAAGATGCCCTGCTGGAAGCCGCGGTGGGCGAGCTGGAGGCCCGGGACGATGTCGCCGACCGCGTAGATGTTGCCGACGCCGGTGTGCAGGCGGTCGTTCGTCGGGACGAAGCCGCGGTCGAGCGTGACGCCGTTCTCCTCGTACCCGAGGTCGGCGGTGTTCGGGCCGCGGCCGACGGCGACGAGCAGCAGGTCGGCCTCGATCTGCTCGCCGTTCTCCAGCGAGATCGTCACCGAGTCGGCGGTCTGCGAGACGCCGGTGAACTTCGTGCCCGTCTTGAACGCGATCTTCCGCTTGCGGAACTGGCGCTCGAGCTGCTTGGAGAGGAACTCGTCCTCGTTGGGCACGAGGTGGGGCAGCGCCTCGACGATGGTCACCTCGGCGCCGAAGCTCTTCCAGACGCTCGCGAACTCCACGCCGATGACGCCGCCGCCGAGCACGACCACGCGGTCGGGGACGTAGTCGAGGTTGATCGCCTCGGTGGAGGTCAGCACCCGGCCGCCGAGCTCGAGCCCGGGCAGCGTCTTCGAGTACGAGCCGGAGGCCAGCACGACGTGGCGGCCCTGGTAGCGCTGCCCGTCGACCTCGACGGTGTCCTGCCCGACCAGCTTGCCGGCGCCCTCGATCAGCGTCACCTTGTTCGCCTTCACCAGGCCCTGCAGGCCCTTGTAGAGGCGGGCGACGACGTTGTCCTTGTAGGAGTTGACGCCGCTCATGTCGATGCCCGACAGCGAGCTCTTCACGCCGAACTGCTCGCCCTCGCGCGCCGAGTCGGCCACCTCGGCGGCGTGCAGGAGCGCCTTCGTGGGGATGCAGCCGCGGTGCAGGCAGGTCCCGCCGACCTTGTCCTTCTCCACCAGCGCGACCGACAGGCCGAGCTCGGCGGCGCGGAACGCGCAGGCGTAGCCGCCCGATCCGGCTCCCAGGATGATGACGTCGTACGTGTCGCTCACTGCTGCTTCTCCCGCGTCGGCGTGTGGGCGTGCGGAGTCGCCGGCCCGGAGCCGGAGACCCCGGGGAGGCGATGTCGGGTTCATCCTTCCACCCGTGTCACCACCTGTGTCCTATCCGTGACGCGCAATGTCCTCCACCACGGCCGCGATGGTCCGGACGGGTACACCGGTACCGCCCTTGGGCGTGTAGCCGTGGGGGCCGCCGGTGTTGAAGGCGGGACCGGCGATGTCGAGGTGCACCCACGGCACGCCCTCGGCGACGAACTCGCGCAGGAAGATCCCGGCGACGAGCATGCCGCCGAAGCGGTGGTTGGTGACGTTGGCGAGGTCGGCGACCCGGGAGTCCAGGTCGGCGCGCAGCTCCTCGGGCAGCGGCATCGCCCAGCCGCCGTCGCCGGCGGCCCGGGCGCGGCCGGCGACGCGGTCGCGGAAGTCGTCGGTGCCCATGACACCGGGGGTGCGCGACCCGAGGGCGACGAGCTGGGCGCCGGTGAGCGTCGAGGTCTCGAGCAGGTAGTCGGGGGAGTCCTCGCAGGCCCGGGCGATCGCGTCACCCAGGATCAGGCGGCCCTCGGCGTCGGTGTTGAGGACCTCGACCGTCGTCCCGCCGTACATCGTCAGCACGTCGCCCGGGCGGTAGGCCGTGCCCGACGGCATGTTCTCGGCCATCGGCACGGTGGCGACGACCTCGACGTCGAGCCCCAGCTCGGCGGCCAGGCAGGTCGCGGCGACGACGCCGGCGGCCCCGGACATGTCCGAGGTCATGTGGTCCATGTTCGCGGCCGGCTTGATCGAGATGCCGCCGGTGTCGAAGGTGATGCCCTTGCCGACGAGCGCGACCTTCCTGCTCGGCCCATCGGCGTGCCCTCCTCGATCCGGCGAGTACGTCAGGCGCACCAGGCGCGGCGGCCGCGAGGACCCGCCGCCCACGCCCAGGACGCCGCCGTACCCGTCCTCGGCGAGCCGGCCCTCGTCGAGGATCTCCACCGACACGCCGACGGACTCGGCGAGTGCCCGCGCGCGCTCCGCGAAGGCGTCGGGGTAGAGGTCGTTGGGCGGGGTGTTGACGAGGTCGCGCGCCGCGGCGACCCAGCGCGCGGCCGCGGCGGCGCGGGTGACGACGTCCGCGTCGCCGTCACCGACGAGCCCGACCCGCGTGAGCTCGGTCGGGGCGGTCTCCGGGGTCTTCTTGTAGGCGGTGAAGGCGTAGTCGCCGAGCAGCGTGCCCTCCACGGCCGCCGCGAGGTCGACCGTCGCGAGCGTGGTGACGACGTGCGCGGCGTGCCCGTGCAGGGCGCGCGCCGCCGCCCCGGCGGCCCGGCGGACCTGCTCGGCGACGTCGGGCGCCTCGCCCGCCGCGGCGGCCTCGGTCGGCTCCGCACCGAGCCCCACCGCGACGACCAGCGGCACCCCGATCGCCCCGCGCGTCGGCACCCGGGTGACCTCCTCGGCCTTCCCGGTGCCGCCCAGCAGGGTGACCAGGCCCGGGAGCTCGCCCGCGAGGTCGCCGAGGACGGCCGTGTCGCCGGCGAGGACCGGGTCCCCACCGCCGTCCCCACTGCCTGGGCCGGGACGGACGCCGACGACGAGGGCGTCCGCGTCGGCGAGGGAGTCGGCGCCGGGCTGCGCGCCGAGGAGCTCGAGGTGGGGGGTGCTGCTCACGTCGCGTCTCTCCCTGTCAACGGTGTCGATCACATGCTAGGACCGGGGGCCCTCCACTACCGTGCCGCGGGTGTCGGAGACCGTGAGCGAGACCAGACGTAGCCCGCTGCACGATCACCACGTCGCCCTCGGGGCCTCGTTCGCCCCCTTCGGCGGGTGGGAGATGCCGGTCCAGTACAGCCGTGACGGTCGTGGGGGCACGGTGGCCGAGCACACCGCCACCCGCGAGGCCGTCGGCCTGTTCGACGTCAGCCACCTCGGCAAGGTGCGCGTCCACGGGCCGGGTGCGGCGGCGTTCGTCGACCGGTGCCTGACCAACTCGCTGGAGCGCATCGTCCCGGGCAAGGCGCAGTACACCCTGTGCTGCGCCGAGGACGGCGGCGTGGTCGACGACCTCATCCTCTACCTGGTCGGGCCGGACGAGGTGTTCGCCGTCCCCAACGCCGCGAACTCCGCGGGCGTGGGCCGGCGGCTGGCCGAGGTCGCGCCGGAGGGGATCGCCGTCGACGACGAGCACGACGCGCACGTGGTGCTCGCGGTGCAGGGGCCGGCGTCGCCCGCGGTGCTGGCGGAGGTGGGGCTGCTCGCGGAGGACGCTGCCGACACAGCGCTCGACTATATGGCGTTCGTCGACGCCGAGTGGCGGGGCGGCTTCGTGCGTGTGTGCCGCACGGGCTACACCGGGGAGCGGGGCTACGAGCTCATCGCGCCGGTCGCGGGCGCCGGCGAGCTGTGGGACGCGCTGGCCGCCGTCGTCGGTGAGCGGGGCGGCCTGCCCGCCGGGCTCGGCGCGCGCGACACGCTGCGCACCGAGGCCGGGCTGCCGCTGCACGGCCAGGACCTGGGCCCGGACATCACGCCGCTGCAGGCGCGGTGCGGGTTCGCCGTGGGCTGGAAGAAGGACGAGTTCTGGGGCCGCGAGGCGCTGCTGGCCGAGCGCGAGGCCGGGCCGCGTCGCCGCTCGTGGGGGCTGCGGGCGACCGGGCGCGGGGTCCCGCGGGGGCACATGACGGTGCGCCGGGGGGACGACGTGGTCGGCGAGACGACGTCCGGGACCTTCTCGCCGTCGCTGAGGACGGGCATCGCGCTGGCGCTGCTCGACACCGCCGCGGGGCTCGGCGAGGGCGACACCGTGGCGATCGACGTGCGCGGCCGGACGCTGGAGTGCGAGGTCGTCACCCCGCCGTTCGTGGCGTCGAAGGTGCGGTGAGCCCGTGAGCTTCCCGAGCGAGGCGCCGGCCGCCGACCCCGGCACCTACCGCTTCCGCGCCGACGTCGAGCAGGCCGGGCCGGCGGTCTTCACCGCACCGTCCGACGTGGTCGGCGGGGGCTACGGGCTGTTCGAGAGCGCGGCGGTGCCCGGGCGCTGGGGCGCGATCCCGCACTACCACCGGGGGTTCACCGAGGCGTTCTGGGTGATCTCGGGCCGCCTCGGCGTGCTGAGCGGCCGCGAGTGGCGGGTGCTCGGCAGCGGCGACTTCGCGCACGTGCCGGTGAACGGCGTCCACGGCTTCCACGCCGTCGGCGACGAGCTCGCGCGGTTCCTCATCCTCTTCGTCCCCGGCGCACCGCGGGAGCACTACTTCCGCGGCCTCGCCGAGCTGTTCGCCGGCGGCGCCCCGCCCGAGGAGATCGACGCGTTCGCCCTCACCTGCGACCAGGTCAACCTCCGCGACTGGTCGCACGACCCGGTCCCCACGTGAGCACTTTCCTGCCCTATAGGGGCGGAAAGTGCTCACGTGGGGGTCAGGGGCCGACGCTGACGTGCACGTGGTCGAAGTGCCCGCCGGTGGCGTCGTCGGGGTCGTAGACGCCGCCCCCGCCGTAGGCCCGGCCCCAGCCGTCGCCCGCGTCGGCGCCGCCCCGGTACCAGATGCGGCCCTGCCAGATGACGTACCGGACGCCCAGCTCGTCGGCGTCCTCGCGCAGCCACCGCGCCACCGCCCAGCCGTCGGCGAGGTCCTCGCCCTCGGCGAACGCGCCGTACGCGGCGGGGAAGAAGTCGCAGGCCCGGCCGTCGGGATGGTCGCTCGACGGGTTCCACGCGTGCTCCGACCAGCAGGTGATCGAGCGGATCGGGGCGCCGCGGCCCGGCTCCCCGAACCGGGCGACCGCGGCGTCGTGCAGGCGCAGCGCCGTCGGGGTGAGGCAGCCGGACGACGTCGGGTCCTCGACCGAGCACGGCTCTGGCGGCGGCGGGTCGACGACCTCCCAGAACGCGCGCGGCACCCGCTCCGCCGCGGCGTACCAGAGCAGCCCCCCGAGCAGCGCGAGCACCAGCAGCACGCCCACCGTGAGGGCGGCCCGCGTCCCCGTCCGCACGTTGATCACCGTACGGGCGCGCACGCGTGGGGGCGGTGAGTCAGCGGCGGATCACCGACGGCGCCCCGGACGCTCGGCGGCGTCGTCGAGGTCGACGCCGACGTGGTCGTCGAGCCACCGGTTCAGGGGGTCGAGGCGGCGCCAGGTCGTCGCGACCCGGTCGGCGAGGGCGGGGTCGTGCAGCTCGTCCGACGGCGGCCAGGAGCGCCACGCGAACAGGCTCTTGTGGCGCAGCAGCTCGAGGCGCGGGTGGTCGGGGTCGACGCCGCGGGGCCGCGACTTCAGCTGCTCGCCGGCGATGGTGAAGCCGTCGGCGCGCAGCTCGTCGACGATCCCCACCAGCTCAGGGCCGAGGCGCCCGTCGTCGACCGCCGCCCGGTAGCGCGCCACCTGCGCCGAGGACATCCGGTAGTAGCCGCCGGCGGCCATCAGCCCGTCGGCGGACACCTGCACGTAGCGCCCGCCCGCGGTGGCGCCGCACTGGATCTTGTACGGCGTCTTGTCGGCGGAGAACCGCACGTCGCGGTAGGGGCGGAAGACCTTGCCCGCGCCGAACTCCGCTTCCAGGTCGGCGAGCAGCGCCAGCATCGGCGCGCGCACCTGCTCGTCGTAGACCGCCTTGTTGTCGGTCCAGTAGGCCTTGGTGTTGTCGGCCTCGAGACCCTCGTAGAAGTCGACGACCGCGTCGCCGAAGCCCGGGAACGTCACGGCGCCATCCTGACGTGTAGAGAGGAACCGTGTCCGGAGCGGTGCACGAGTCCGTGCTCGACGCCATCGGTGCCACGCCCCTGATCCGGCTGCGCCGGGTCACCGAGGGCCTGGCGCCGCGCGTGTACGTCAAGGCCGAGTGGCAGAACGCCGGCGGCAGCGTCAAGGACCGGGCGGCGCTGGCGATGGTGCGCGCCGCCGAGCGCTCCGGGGCGCTGGGGCCCGGCGGGGTGATCGTCGAGGGCACGTCGGGCAACACCGGCATCGGGCTCGCGCTCGTCGGCGGCGTGCTGGGCTACCGCACCGTCATCGTCGTCCCCGACACGACGGCCGCCGAGAAGGTCGCGGCGCTGCGCGCGTACGGCGCCGCGGTGGTGCCGACCCCGGGCGGGCTGACCCGGGAGGACCCGCGCCACGTCACCAACCTCGCCGCGCGCATCGCCGACGAGACCCCGGGTGGCTGGCTCGCCGACCAGTACGGCAACCCCGCCAACCCGCAGGCCCACCGCGACACCACGGCGCCGGAGATCTGGGAGCAGACCGGCGGCGCGGTCACCTGCTTCGTCGCCGGCATCGGCACCGGCGGGACGCTGTCGGGGACCGGCGCGGCGCTCAAGGAGCGCGGGCCGGTGCGCGTCGTCGGCGTCGACCCCCTGACCTCGGCCTACGGCGGCGGGGACGGCAGCCCGTACTACGTCGAGGCGATCGGGCACTACCGCCACCCCGACACCGTCGACGACCCCTGGCCCGCCAACTGGGACCGGGCGGTGGCCGACGAGGTCGTGCGCGTCGACGACCGCACCACCATGGCGACCGCCCGCCGCCTGGCCCGCGAGGAGGGCCTGCTGCTGGGCGGGTCATCGGCGACGGCGGTCGCCGGCGCGCTGCGCGTGGCGGCCGACCTCGGTCCCGACGACGTCGTGGTGGTCGTCGCGCCCGACTCGGGCCGGGCCTACCTGTCGAAGTACCACGACGACGGCTGGCTGCGCCGGCTCGGGTTCCTCGAGGAGCCCGGGTCGGTCGGTGAGCGCGACGTCCTCGACGTCCCGGTGCTCCGCGCCTCGTGGACCGTCGCCCGGGCCCGGGAGGAGCTCGACGGCCTGCCGGGGCCCGCGCCGGTGGCCCGCGACCGCGAGTCCGGGCCCGCGGCGCCCTCGGAGATCCTGGGCGCGCTGTCGGCCGCCGACCTCGACGGCCTGCCCGACGACGACGCCGTCCTCGTCCACGCGCGCCCGGTGCCGCCGAGCGTCGGGGCGGGAGAGACGCCGGCGGACGCCCGCGCGGCGCTCGGGGACGCGCCGGCCGCGTGGCTGGTGCGTGACGGGCGGGTGGCGGGGCTGGTGACGCGGGCGGTGCTGGCGCCGGAGCGCCTTGCCCCGGCGGACTAGTCTGGGCCCATGAGTACGACCTTCGCCCACACCCCGCACCCCGCCCCGGCGACCGCGGAGCGTGTGGCGGAGGTACTCGCCGCGCCCGGGTTCGGGAAGTTCTTCACCGACCACATGGTCACGGTCTCCTGGGACGCCGCCCGCGGGTGGCACGACGCCCAGGTCGGCCCCTACCAGCCGCTGGCCATGGACCCCGCCTCGGTCGTGCTGCACTACAGCCAGACGATTTTCGAGGGGCTCAAGGCCTACCGCTGGGCCGACGACTCGGTGCACGCGTTCCGCCCCCAGGCCAACGCCGCGCGCATGCAGCGCTCGGCGGAGCGCCTCGCGATGCCGCCGCTGCCCGAGGACCTGTTCGTCGACTCGCTGCGCGAGCTCATCGCGGTCGACAAGCGGTGGGTGCCGGCCGCCGGCGGCGAGGACTCGCTCTACCTGCGGCCCTTCATGTTCGGGTCGTCGTCGGGGCTCGGCGTGCGGCCGAGCGAGGAGTACCTCTACCTGCTCATCGCCTCCCCGGCCGGCGCGTACTTCCCGCGCGGGCTGGCCCCGGTGACGGTGTGGCTCTCGACCGACTACGTGCGCGCCGTCCCCGGCGGCACCGGCGAGGCCAAGTGCGGCGGCAACTACGCGGCCTCGCTCGCGGCCCAGGCCCAGGCGTCGGCCCAGGGCTGCGACCAGGTGGTGTGGCTCGACGCCCTCGAGCACCGGTGGATCGAGGAGATGGGGGGCATGAACCTCTTCTTCGTGTTCACCGACTCCTCGGGCGCGGTCGAGGTCGTCACCCCCGAGCTCACCGGCTCGCTGCTGCCCGGCGTCACCCGCCGCTCGCTGCTCGAGCTCGCGGCCGAGGAGGGGGCGACGGTCACCGAGCGCCGCATCTCCACCGACGAGGTGGAGAAGGAGGTCGCCTCCGGGCACCTCACCGAGGTGTTCGCCTGCGGCACCGCCGCGGTGATCACGCCCGTGGGCACCGTCAAGCACGAGGGCGGCGGCTACGACATCGGCGACGGCTCCCCGGGCCCGATGACCCACCGGCTGCGCGATCGCCTCACGGCCATCCAGCGCGGCGCGGCGCCCGACACCCGCGGCTGGATGTGGCAGCTGGCCTGAGGCCGGCGCCCGACCACCGGGTGCCTGGCTGGTGCAGCGAACGCGCTGTTCGCTGCTTCTAAGCGCACGAACGGCGCGCTCGCGGCAGGCACCGCGAGCGCGTCGTCGTGATCAACGGGGACTTTGCGCGCCTAGAAGCAGCGAACAGCGCGTTCGCTGCGGGGGCTATGCCGTCGCCAGCACGACCAGGCCGGCGGTGACGGCGAGCTCCGCGCAGGCGCCGAACACGTCGCCCGACACGCCCCCGAGGCGCCGGCGGGCGTGGGCGGCGACGAGCAGGACGACCACGGCGGCCAGCAAGGCGGCGCCCGCGGCGCGCCAGCCCAGCACCGGGAACGCGGCCGCCCCGAGCACGACCGCCCACGCCGGCGCCACCCACGCCCGCTGGGTGCCCGCGACCAGCGCGCCGAGGCCGTCGGGCGACGCCGCGGGCACCCCGCGCCGCGCCACCCACGCGAACGCCGCCCGCCCGAGGCCCAGGGCGAGCGCGCCCCCCACGACGGCCACCGGGAGCCCCCGCTCGGCCAGCGCCCCGAACGCCGCGGCCTGCACCCCGAGCACGACGACCAGCCAGACCACCGCGAACGCGCCGACCCCGGGGTCCTTCATGATCGCCAGCGTGCGGGCGGCGTCCCCGTGGCTGCCGAGGCCGTCGGCGAGGTCCGCCAGCCCGTCGAGGTGCAGGCCCCGCGTCGCCGCCGCCCCGAGTCCCACCGCCACGAGCCCCCCGAGCAGGCCCGGCGCCCCCGCCGCGACCAGTCCCGCCGCGACGGCCCCGAGCAGCGCGCCGAGCACCGCCCCGACCAACGGCACCACCGCCAGCGCCACCCGCGCCGCCGGCCGGTCGATCCGCGAGGCGCGCACCGGCACGACGGTGAACATGGCGACCGCCAGCGCCAGGCCGGCCCTCACCCGGCGGCGTGCACGGCCGCCCGCACCAGCCCGACGGCCGTGAGCGCGCCGGTGCCCTGACCGGCGCGCATCTGCAGGTCGAGCAGCGGGTCCAGCCCGAGCAGCTCGAGGGCGACGGCCTGCGCGGGCTCGGTGCACCGCGACGCGGCCACCCACCAGGCGCGGGCGCCGGGCGCGTCGGTGTCGGCGAGCAGCGCGGCGACGGCCGTGGCGGCGCCGTCGAGGAGCACCGGGGTGCGGCGCCGCGCGGCCTGGGCCAGGAAGCCCACGAGCGCGGCCAGGTCGGCCCCCCCGGCGACGCGCAGCAGGCCCATCGGGTCGCGGCCCAGCGACCGGGCCCGCCACAGCCCGTCGCGGACCGCGGCCGCCTTGACCATCCAGACGCGGTCGTCGATCCCGCTCCCGCGGCCCACGACGGCCACCGGCTCGCGGCCGGTCATCGCGGCGGCGAGCACGGCGGTCGGGGTGCTGACGCCGACGGCGAGCTCGCCCGCCACGAGCAGGTCGGCGCCCTCGTCGACCTCCTCGTCGGCCACCTCGCGGCCCGCGCGCACCGCCGCCGCGGCCTGGTCGGCGGTCATGACGTCCTCGACGTCGAGCCGCCCGCCGCCGCGGAGCGCGGCGCGGTCGTCGCGCGCGTCGCCCTCGACCGGCGCGCCGAGCCCGACGTCGACCACCCGCAGCCCCGCGTCCGCGGTCTCGGCGAACCGGCACACCGGCGCCGACCCGTCCCGGACGGCGGCCACCCGCACCTGGGTCTCGCCCGGGGCGTGCGCCGAGACACCGGCCGCGGCGATCCCGTGGTCGGCAGCGAAGAGGACCGCCCGCACCCGGCGCGGGGCGCGGGCCGGCGCGCGGCCCTGACAGGCGGCGAGCCAGGCGGCGATCTCCTCGAGCCGCCCGTAGGTCCCGCCGGGCAGGGCCGCGAGGGCCTCGCGACGGGCCGTCTCGTCGGGCGATGCGACACCGGACGCGGAGGCGACGGGGTGCACGCTCGGTCCTCCCGGGACGGGCTCGACGGGGTCGCGGTGACGGTATCCGGTGGGGCTCACCGCAGGCGCAGGGGCAGCCCGGCCACGAGCAGCCACACCTCGTCGCACACGGCCGCGAGCTCCTGGTTGAGCGCGCCGAGCTCGTCGCGGAAGCGCCGGCCCGCGCTCGTCGACGGCACGACGCCCAGCCCCACCTCGGCGGACACGAGCACGAGCGTCCCCTCGTACCCCGCCACCGCGGCCACGAGGTCGCTCCGCGCCGCCGCCACCGACGGGGCGTCGCGCGCCCACCCGGCGTCGTCGAGGAGGCCGGTCACCCAGGTGGCGAGGTCGTCGACGAGCACCGGCGCGGCGGGCGCGACGGCGAGCACCGCGGGGAGGTCGGCGTCCTCGACCGTGCGCCAGGTCGGCGGACGCCGCTGCCGGTGCGTCGCGACGCGGTCGGCCCACTCCGGGTCGGTGGCCGGGTCGACGCCGCGGGCCGTCGCCACGTACAGGGCGGGCGCGCCGGCGTCGAGCAGGGCCTCGGCGTGCGCGGACTTGCCCGAGCGCGTGCCGCCGAGGACGAGGGTGCGGGGGATTGGCGCGCCTCAGTCGATGGTGGTGCCGCGCGCCACGCGCGGGCCGGGCATCCGCAGGCGCCGCAGCTGGGTCGCGCGGGTGAACGCGTACCAGCCGTAGGACAGGCCGCCGATCTGCTCCTTCGGGAACTTCGAGCGCACCCGCGTCACCACGTAGCGCCCGAGCATGACGCCCTCGAGCGCCATCATGACGAGCATGACGAGGCAGATCAGGCTGCCGGCCGTCTGCACCGCGGGCACCGGGACGATCACCGTCACGAAGATGACCACCGCGAGCGGCATGAACAGGCCCATGAGGTTGCGGCGGGCGTCGACGAGGTCGCGGGCGTAGGCCCGGGCGGGACCCCGGTCGCGGGGGAGGAGCACCGTGTCGTCGCCGGCCATCATCCGCTTGCGCCGGTCGGCCGCGGCCTGCTTGCGGTCGGCGGAGGACTTGCGGCGGTCGTCCTTGTTGCCGCGCAGCGCCCGCGCGCGCTTGATCGCCTCGCGCTGCGTCTTCGGCGCCGGCGCCACGGGCCCGCGCCGGCGGCCCTCCGCGTCGCGGCGCGACGGCGTCGGGCGGCCCTTGCCGGCGGTCTGCGAGCGGCCCCGCTCGCCGACCACCACGGCCTCGCGCTCCTCGGCCTCGTCCGACGTGCCGTCGGCGGACTCGGGGGAGGTGGCGGAACCGGTCGAGGATCCACGGCGCAGGAACTTCACGCCGACCAGGATAGGGCACCGCGCCGACCCCCTACCGTGCTCCGCATGCGCGTCCTGTTCGCTCCCGACTCCTTCGGCGGCAGCCTCACCGCCGCCCAGGCCGCGACCGCGATGGCCGAGGGCTGGGCGCGGACCGTCCCCGCCGACACGACGGTCCTGCTGCCGCTGGCCGACGGCGGGACCGGGTTCGTCGAGGTCCTGCACACCGCCCGCGGCGGGACCCGGCACGACCTCGAGGTCACCGGCCCGCTCGGGGCCCCCACGACGGCGACGTGGCTGGAGCTCGACGGGAGCGCCTACGTCGAGTCGGCGTCGGCGTGCGGGCTGCACCTGGTGGGGGAGCGCACCCCGGCCACGGCGACGGCCGCCACGAGCCGGGGGGTGGGCGAGCTGGTCGCGGCGGCGGTCGCGGCGGGCCCGGCGCGCCTGGTCGTCGGGCTCGGCGGCTCGGCGTGCACCGACGGCGGCGCCGGCATGCTGGCCGCGCTCGGCGCCGTGCCCCGCGACGGTGCGGGCGCGGAGCTGCCCGACGGCGGCGGCGCACTGGCGGCCGTCGCGGGCCTCGAGGGTCTGGACGAGGTCGTGACGCGGCTGAGCGGCGTCGACCTCGTCGTCGCCGCGGACGTCGACCACGTCCTCACCGGCCCGCAGGGCGCCGCCGCCGTGTTCGGGCCGCAGAAGGGCGCCGACGCCGACACCGTCGCCGCCCTGGACGCGGCGCTGACGACGTGGGGCGCCGTGCTGGGGCAGGCGTGCGCGCGCCCGGACCTCGCGGAGCAGCACGGGGCCGGCGCGGCGGGCGGTCTCGGGGCGGCCCTGCTGGCCCTCGGCGCGCGGCGGGTCCCCGGCGGCGAGCTCGTCCGCGACGTCGCCGGGCTGGACGCGGCGCTGGACCGGGCGGACCTGGTGGTCACCGGCGAGGGACGCCTCGACGGGCAGTCGTTGCACGGCAAGCTCGTCACGGTGGTGGCGGCGCGGGCCCGGGAGCACGAGGTGCCGTGCATCGCGCTGGCCGGGCAGGTCGACATGACCGCCGGCGAGGCGCTCGCGGCCGGCATCGAGGGCGCCTACTCGGTGGCGGCCGACGCCGGGTCGGTGGAGGCGGCGCTCGCCGAGCCCGCGGCACGCCTGGCCGACCTCGCCGAGGGCGTGGCCCGGCGGTGGGGCGCCCGCCCGGCGTGAGTGACCCGCCGGCACCGGTGATCTCTCGCACGCGTGAGGCACCGGCCGCGATGTGCGAGCATGGGGCGGTGGGACGGGTACACCGGTCCCACGGGAATACACGGCACCGCGACCAGTTGTGCCGAGTGAGTGCACTGCGTCCCGGGAGCTCAAGGGAGAACCATGACCGTCGAGAACCCTGCCGCGCCGACCGACACCGAGGTCAAGCCCCACGGCGTCGAGCTGACCGAGTCCGCGGCCGGCAAGGCGAAGGCCCTGCTCGACCAGGAGGGCCGCACCGACATGTCCCTGCGCATCGCCGTGCAGCCCGGCGGCTGCGCGGGCCTGCGCTACCAGCTGTTCTTCGACGACCGCAGCCTCGACGGCGACCTCGAGCGCGACTTCAACGGCCTGACCGTCTCGGTCGACCGCATGAGCGCGCCGTACCTGCAGGGCGCGGTGATCGACTTCGTCGACACCATCGAGAAGCAGGGCTTCACGATCGACAACCCGAACGCGGGCGGCTCGTGCGCCTGCGGCGACAGCTTCAACTGAGCTGACACACGAAAGGGCCCCGGACCTGCTGGTCCGGGGCCCTTCGTCGTGTCCGGGGACCTACAGGCCGGGCACCTCGGCGGCGACCTTGTCGCGCAGGCCCTCCGGCGGCTGCGCGCCGAGCTGGGCCACGACGTACGACGCGGCGACGGCGCCGATGCGCCCCGACGCCGCGTGGCCGAGGCCGCGGGTCCACCCGTAGAGGAAGCCGCCCGCGTAGGCGTCGCCGGCGCCGGTGGTGTCGACGAGCTCGTCGGCCTCGCGGATCCCGACCTCCTCGACGCTGCCGTCCGCGTCGTACACCGTCGAACCCTTCGGGCCGTGGGTGACGACGACGACCTCGCAGTTGCCGCCCTGCCCGCGCAGGAGCGAGGTGACCGGGTCGTCGCCGACGAGGGCCGCGGCCTCGTCCTCGTCGGCGATGATGATCTCGACGTTCTCGCGGGCCAGCTCGCGGAAGTACTCGCGGTGGCGCTCGACGCACCCGGCGTCGGACAGCGTCATGGCCACGCGCGCCTCGCTCTTCGCCGCCGCGTCGACGACCTTGCCGATCGTCCGGCGCGCGTGCTCGGTGTCGGCGAGGTAGCCCTCGATGAGGCTGACCTTCGAGCCCGCGACGTCGTCCTGCTCGATGTCGTCGGGGCCGAGCGCGGTGCAGGCGCCGAGGAACGTCGACATCGTGCGCTCGCCGTCGGGCGTGACCATGACCAGGCACCGCGCGGTGGCGGGGCTGCCCGACAGCGCCGGGGTCGTGAAGTGCACCCCGTGCGAGCGGATCGACTCGGTGAACGAGGTGCCGAGCCGGTCGTCGGAGACCTTGCCGACGTAGCCGGCGTCGGCGCCCAGGGCCGCGGCGATGGCGATCGTGTTGGCGACGCTGCCGCCCGAGCGCTCCGTCGTGTCGCCGGCCTCGGTGTAGAGCTTCTCCGCCTGGGCCTCGTCGATGAGCGTCATGCCGCCCTTGGGCAGCTCGTGCGCGCGGATGGTGTCGTCGTCCGTGCGGAACAGCACGTCGACGATGGCGTTGCCGATCCCCAGTACGTCCATGGATACCTCTCGAGTCGCGCTACGTCCTTCGGACCAGCGGCCGACACTAGGTGAATCGGGGCGTCACCGGGACCGGACCGTTGCGTGGCGCACGTTCACGCATACACCGGGTAGTCGGGCTCCGGGATCTCCGGCCGGATGCGCTCCTCGACGAAGATGCCGTGCCAGAGCATGAACACGAGCAGTGTCCAGATGCGCCGCGAGTGGTCGACGGGTCCGACGCGGTGCTCATCGATGAGCCGCAGGACCGCCGCCTTGTCGAGGACGGCGTCGGTCTGCGACTCGCGGACGATCTGCCGCGCCCAGTCGAGCATGTCGTGGGCGAGCCAGTAGCGGATCGGCACCGGGAACCCGAGCTTGCGCCGGTGGAGCACGTGCGGCGGGACGATGCCGTCGATGGCCCGCCGCAGGGCGTACTTCGTCGTGCCGTGCGCGACCTTCTGCTCGGTGGGCAGGTGCGACGCGACCTCGAAGACCTCGCGGTCGAGGAACGGCACGCGCAGCTCGAGCGAGTTCGCCATCGTCATCTTGTCGGCCTTGACGAGGATGTCGCCGCGCAGCCAGGTGAAGAGGTCGACGTGCTGCATGCGCGCCACCGGGTCCCAGCTGCCCGAGTCGGCGTAGATCGGCGCGGTGACGTCGGTGTACGAGAGCTCGGGGTCGTGGCCCCGCAGCACCGCGGCGAGCTGGTCGTTGCGGAAGATCCGCGCGTTGCCGTAGTAGCGCTCCTCGAGGGGCAGCGCGCCGCGGCGCAGCAGGTCCTTGCCGCGCACGCCGTCGGGCAGCCGCGTCGACAGCGCCCCCGCCAGCTTGCGGACCGCGCCGGGCAGCTTCTCGAACGGTGCGAGGGAGAGCGGCTCCCGGTAGATGGTGTAGCCGCCGAACAGCTCGTCGGCGCCCTCGCCGGACAGCACGACCTTGACGTGCTTGCGCGCCTCGCGGGCCACGAACCACAGCGGCACCAGGGCCGGGTCGGCGACCGGGTCGTCCAGGTACCAGACGATGAGCGGCAGCGCGTCCATCATCTCCTGCGCGCTCACCGTGCGGACGACGTGGCGCACCCCGATCGCCTCGGCCGACTCGCGGGCCACGTCGGCCTCGGAGTAGCCCTCGCGGGCGAACTCGCTGGTGAACGTCATGAGGTCGGGGTTGTGCTCGCGGGCGAGCGCCGCGATGACCGTCGAGTCGATGCCGCCGGAGAGGAACGAGCCCACGGTGACGTCGGCGCGCATGTGCTTGGCCACCGAGTCGCGCAGCACCTCGGCGATCTCGGCGTGCAGGCGCGTCTCGTCGTCGACCGGCTTGGCGTCGAACTGCGGCTCGAAGTACCGCTCGGCGAACACCGTCTCGCCGGGGGAGACCGTGAAGCTCGTCCCCGACTCGACGCGGCGGATCGTGCGGTGCAGCGTCAGCGGCTCGGGCACGTACTGCAGCTGCAGGTAGTGCTGGAGCGCCGTCGGGTCGGGCGCGGTGGTCGGCTCGTCGAGGGCCTTCGCCAGCTGGAGCAGGCTCTTCTTCTCGCTGGCGAACGCGACACCGTGCGGACCGGCGGCGACGAAGAGCGGCTTGATGCCGAACGGGTCGCGCGCGCCGAAGAGCACCTTCTCGTGGGTGTCCCAGATGAGGAACGCGAACATGCCGCGCAGCCGGCGCACCGCGTCGGCGCCCCAGACGTCGTAGGCGGCGACGATGGCCTCGGTGTCGCCCTCGGTCACGAACTGGACGCCGTGGTCGCGGGCGAGCTGCTCGCGCAGCTCGAGGTAGTTGTAGATCTCGCCGTTGAAGACGATGCGGTAGCGGTCGCTCGCGTACGTCAACGGCTGGTGGGAGCCCTCGACGTCGATGATGGAGAGCCGGTTGAAGCCGAGCACCACGTCCTCGTCGTGCCACTCACCGGACTCGTCCGGGCCGCGGTGGCGCATGCAGGTCAGGCTCTCCTGCACCGCGCCGGCGCAGGCCGCGCCCGCACCGTCGGACGTGATCAATCCCATCAGGCCGCACACGCGTCCGCTGACACCTCCGGTTCCGGGGTCGGGCGGGCCCAGTATGACGACCGGCGGGATCGCCCCGGGGACGCCCTCGGAGCAGGGCCGGCGGCCGGTCCCGACCGACCCGCCGCGCCCCTCCGACAGCGCGTAGTGGCTCGCTCGGATAGTCTCCGCAGCGACGTCGGGGCCCGGGTCCGCCGGGCCGCTCGCCACGTCGCCGCGAGGTCGGATGACCTGGGCGGACACCGGCGGGCACCGCGCGAGGAGGAAGGCAGCCAGCAGTGCGCCGAGATGGGACGCCGGTCCGGAGCCGCACCGGTCGCGCGCGGCGGGCCGTGGGCCTGGCCGTGGCGGCCGTCGCCGTGGCCGTGACCACCTCCGGCTGCTCGGTCGACGAGGTCCTCCGCTTCGGCTGGCCGGTGGGCGTGACGCCCGAGGCCACCCAGATGCGCACGCTCTGGACCTGGGCCGCGGTGGCCGCGCTCGTCGTCGGCGTCCTGGTGTGGGGTGCGACGGCCTGGACCGTGGCGTTCCACCGCCGCCGCGCCGGCGCGTCGGACCTGCCGCGCCAGTTCCAGTACAACCTGCCGCTCGAGCTCGTGCTCACGGTGATCCCGCTGATCATCGTCGCGGTGCTCTTCTACTTCACGGTCGTCGTGCAGAACGTCGTCGACCGCAACGCGCAGGGCAACGAGCTGCAAATCCAGGTCACCGGGTTCCAGTGGAACTGGGAGTTCACCTACCCCGGGACAACGGCACCGAACGGCCTGCCGGCCTCCGTGGTGGGCACGACGCAGTCGGTGCCGATCCTCGTGCTGCCGACCGACAGGCCGATCCAGTTCACCCAGGAGTCGAAGGACGTCATCCACTCCTTCTGGGTGCCGGAGTTCCTGTTCAAGCGGGACGTCATCCCCAATCCCGAGGCCAACGACCAGAAGAACACCTGGGTCATCGACCGGATCGAACGGCCCGGCGCCTTCGTCGGCCGCTGCGCCGAGTTCTGCGGCGCGTACCACTCGATGATGAACTTCGAGGTGCGCGCGCTGCCGCCGGCGCAGTTCGACCAGTTCCTCCAGCTGCGCACGCAGACCAACCCGCAGACCGGCCAGGGCTTCACCACCAACGAGGCCCTCGCCACCATGAACTGCGGCGAGCTCTGCAATCCCGAGTCGATCACCACCCGTGTGATCAACCCCAACCCGACGGCGCAGCTCGGCATCCGATGACCCTGCTCGCCCGCACCGCCCCGACGTCAGCGAGGACCCGATGAGAGTCGAATCCCGCATCTTCGAGATCCTCACGGTCTTCTGCTTCGTCTGCGCGATCGTGTACGGCCTCCTCTCCGCCGAGGAGGTCGGCATCGTCGCCCTCACGCTGACCGGCGGTCTCACCCTCATCATCGGGACGTACTTCCGCTTCGTGGCCCGCCGCCTCGAGGAGCGCCCCGAGGACAACCCCGAGGCCGAGGTGTCCGACGGCGCCGGCGACGTGGGCTTCTTCAGCCCCGGCAGCTACTGGCCCCTCGCGGTCGCGGGCGGCACCGCGCTGACCGGCCTCGGGATCGCCCTGTGGCAGTGGTGGCTGATCGTGCTCGCCGGCGTCGGGCTGCTCATCGCCATCTGCGGCCTCGTCTTCGAGTACCACGCGGGTCCCGAGGCGCACTAGGCGCCGCTCCCACCGTCCGACCACGGCCCCGTCCCCCGGCTTTCCGGGGGACGGGGCCGTGGTCTTCGGTCCTCTCGGTGGGAGCGAACGCGCTGTTCGCGGCTTCTAGGGGAGCGAACGGCGCGTTCGTGTCCATCGCGCGGAGCGCCGGGGGTGGCTGGTCGGGGAGCGAGGGACGCCCTCGCTGCGTGCCAGCCAGCCGGTGACGCCCTCGGTCCGGGTCGCGGGATCCTGGGTGGGCGGCTGGTGGGGGAGCGAGGGACGCCCTCGCCGCGTCCGAGGCAGCCGGTGACGCCCTGGGTCCGGGTCGCGGGGTCCTGGGTGGGTGGCTGGTGGGGGAGCGAGGGACGCCCTCGCTGCGTCCGAGGCAGCCGGTGACGCCCTGGGTCCGGGTCGCTGGGTCCTGTTGCCCGCCTCCACGGAGGGTCAGCTCCTCCGGCCTTCGTGCGGACCCGAACGCGGCGCGGGGTGGTGCGCCCTCGGAGCGCTCGCCGCGTGTCGCGCGATCGAGGATGTGGCGATCCTGGCGTTGAACGCCAGCGATGCCGCATCGCTGGCACACCCCGTGCGCCGAGCACCCCTGCAGGACGGGCCAGGGCGGGCCAGGACGGGCCAGGACGCGTCAGGACACCCCGCGTCGATCTCGGGCGGCGCTCGGGGGAGGCCCGGGAACGACGACGGGCCGGGAGCGTCGCGCTGACGCTCCCGGCCCGTCGAGGGTCGTGCTGCTGCCTACTCCTGGATGTCGCGGGGGCGCCCCGCGTCCGGACGGCCCGCGAGCTCGCGGTTCTCGCCCGGCTCGACCTGGAGCGGGTCGTCACCGTGCCCGCCACCGGCGAGGGCCTCCTGCTCCTCGGGCGGGTCGGGGCGGAACCAGCCGCCCTTGAGGGGCGAGCCGGCCGAGCCCAGGTCGTTCATGCGCTTGGGCACCTTGGCGCCCTGGTAGGCGAGCGGGACCGCGTGGCCGTGCTCGTCCACGCCGCCGAGGGGCTGGTGCACCTCGACGAACTCGCCGTGCGGCAGGCGCTTGATGTGGCCGGTCTCGATGCCGTGCTCGAGCACTTCGCGGTCGCTGCGCTGGAGGCCCAGGCAGATCCGATAGGTCGCGAAGTACACGAGCGGCGGGCCGACGAGCAGGCCGATGCGCCCGATCCACGTCATCACGTTCAGGGAGATGTCGAACGTGTAGGCGACGATGTCGTTGCCGCACGCCAGCAGCAGCCAGAAGTAGAAGAACATGGCCATCATGCCGGTGGCGGTGCGCACGGGCACGTCACGCGGACGCTGCAGCAGGTTGTGGTGCGCCTCGTCGCCGGTCAGCTTGCGCTCGATCAGCGGATAGAGCGCGAGCAGGGTGGTGAGGATGCCCATCCCGATCACGGCCGGGAAGAAGATCGCCGAGATCGTGTACTGCCCGAACAGGTACATCTCCCACGCGGGCCACAGACGGACCGCGCCGTCGAAGATGCCCATGTAGAAGTCGGGCTGGGAGCCGGCGGAGACCTGTGTCGGGTCGTACGGGCCGAGCTTCCAGATCGGGTTGATCTGGAACGCGCCACCCATGATCGCCATCACGCCGACCGAGACGATGGTGAAGCCGCCGGCCTTGGCGGCGAACGTCGGCAGGATGCGGACGCCCACGACGTTGCGCTCGGTGCGGCCCGGGCCGGGGAACTGGGTGTGCTTCTGGAACCACACCAGCGCCACGTGCAGCGCGATGACCGCCAGGATGATCCCGGGCAGCAGGAAGACGTGGACGATGTAGAGCCGCGGAATGATGATGTCGCCCGGATACTCGCCGGCGAAGATGGCCCAGTGCAGCCAGGTGCCGATCACCGGGATCGACATGATGATCGCCGACACGCCGGTGCGGATGCCGGTGCCCGAGAGCAGGTCGTCGGGCAGCGAGTAGCCGAGGAAGCCCTCGATCATGCCGGTGAGCAGCAGGACGACACCGAGCACCCAGTTCGTCTCACGCGGGCGGCGGAACGCACCGGTGAAGAACGTCCGCATCATGTGCGCGATCATCGCCGCGACGAACAGCAGCGCGGCCCAGTGGTGCACCTGGCGGACGAACAGGCCGCCGCGGACGTCCATCGAGATGTTGACGGTCGACTCGTAGGCCATCGACACCGTCACGCCGCGCAGACCGGGGTAGACGCCCTCGTAGGTCGTCTCGGCCATGGACGGGTCGTAGAACACCGCGAGCCACGTGCCCGAGAGCAGCAGCACGATGAACGCGTACATGTTGATCTCGCCGAGCATGAACGACCAGTGCGTCGGGAAGACCTTGTTGATCTGTCGCCGCAGCGGTCCGGCCGGGTGGAAGCGGCTGTCCGCCTCGTCCGCGGCCGTTCCGGCCAGCTTCATCGCCAGGCCGCCGCCCTTGCGGGTGGGTGTGGTGATCGAGCTCATGAGTTCCGCTCCCAGAACGCCGGACCCACCGGTTCGATGAAGTCGCTGCGTGCGTACAGGTAACCCTGATCGTCCACCGCGATCGGCAGTTGCGCCAGTGGACGGGCAGCCGGGCCGAAGACGGGCTTGGCGTACTCGTTGGCCTGGAACTGCGACTGGTGGCAGGGGCAGAGGATGCGGTTCGTCTGGTCCTCGTAGAGCGACGTGGGGCACCCCATGTGGCTGCAGATCTTCGAGTAGGCGAACAGCGTGCCGTAGTTGAAGTCCTCCTGGCCCTCGCGCTTGATCACCGCGACGTTCGGCCGGAGCCGGATGAGCATGACGGGCGAGTCGGCCGTCCGCAGGATCTCGGCGAGGTGCTCGGGGTCCGTGCGGTCCTCCTCCCGGAACGGGACGACCGTCTCCATGGCGCCCGGCTCGAGGTCGCCGGCCCTGACGAGGACGACGTCGGTCGGGACGCCGGTGTTCTTCCGCAGGTAGACCCGCTCACCGTTGTGCGACTTCCACTCGGTGACGAGCAGCGGGGAGTCCGGGCCCTCCTTCCACGGGTTCTTGACGAGGCCGCCGAACGCGGCGACGAGGACACCCAGGCCGAGCACGCCGCCGGCGGCCCCGAGCGACCGGTAGATGAGCTTGCGGCGGCCGATCCCGCTCTGCTGCCCGGTCTGCACCAGCCGGGCCGCCGCGGTCCGGCGGTCGATCTCCTTCGAGCGCCCGTCGTGGCGCTGCTGGATGGTGAGGTCCTCGGGCAGGAGCTTCTTCGAGTAGGCGATGACGCCCATGCCCATGGCGAACACCGACAGGCCGAACGTGACCCCGATGATCGGCGTGTAGAGCGCGTACACCCACGCGCCCTCCTCGTAGGCCGGCCGGTACTCCCACGGCCACCAGATGAAGGCCACGAGGAAGGCGATCCCCATGACCGCCGCGAGGATGAACCAGCCGGCGACCTGGCGCTCGGCGCGCTTCTCGGCGCGCGTGCCCGGCACGGGGAAGCGCTCGCGGGACGAGACGACCTCGAGGTCGTCGATCTGGTTGCCCAGACGGACGAGGTCGTCGGTGCTCATCCGCGCGAGCTCCTCGTCCGACGGGATGCGCGGCGTCGCGTCCGACGGGTGGGGCTCGGTGGGGGCGTTGGCGCCCTTGTCCGCGGGGGTATCGGTGGGGCGCGTGCTCACTGGCGGGATCCGATCCAGAGGGAGATACCGATGAGGGCCGCGAGGCCGACGAAGAAGGCGACGAGGCCCTCGGGAACGGGGCCGAAGCCGCCGAGCCCGGCGCCGCCCGGGTTGACGCCGGTGTTGTTGCTCGAGACCGACTTGATGTAGCCGATGATGTCCCGCTTCTCCTCGGGGGAGAGCTGCGAGTCGGCGAACACGGGCATGTTCGCCGGGCCCGACAGCATCGCGGCGTAGATCTGCTCCTCGGACGCGGGGTCGAGGTTCGGGGCGAACTTGCCCGACGACAGGGCCCCGCCGCGTCCGGTGAAGTTGTGGCAGGACGCGCAGTTGAGGCGGAACAGCTCGCCGCCACGGCCGAGGTCCTCGCCGCGCAGCTGCTCGCCGCTCTCGACCACCGGCGTCGTCGGCCCGCCGCCGTTGGCCTGGATGAAGGCGCCGAGGGCGTCGATCTGGGCCTCGTCGAACCGCGGGGGCTTGCGCTCCGCCGCCGCGCCCTGGGCGGCGAGCGGCATCCGGCCCGTCGAGACCTGGTAGTAGACCGAGGCCTCGCCGACACCGATGAGGCTGGGACCGCGCCCCTCCACGCCCTGCAGGTTGGTGCCGTGGCAGGTGATGCAGGAGTTGTCGTAGATCTGCTGGCCCTCGCGGACGATCGCGGGGTCCGCGGCGATCGCCTGGTCGGGCTGCGGGGTGAACACCGTGTAGAGGCCGCCGACGGCGACCAGCGCGACGCCCAGCGCGAGCAGCCCGGACAGGCGCCGGCGCATCTTCGACCCGCGCCGTGCCCGCGTGCCTGCGGGGCGGGGCTTCTCGTCAGTCATGGGGTGCCCAACCTCGAGCTCTCCTCGCCGTGGGTGGTGGTCCTGGCGGTCGTGCGGGGTGTGGCCCGTGCCGGCCATCAGCGGATGAAGTAGATGACGGCGAACAGGCCGATCCAGACCACGTCCACGAAGTGCCAGTAGTACGAGACGACGATGGCGGCCGTCGCCTGCGCCGGGGTGAACCGACTGAGGAACGTGCGGGCGATCAGCAGGACGAACGCGATCAGACCGCCGGTGACGTGCAGCGCGTGGAAACCGGTCGTGATGTAGAAGACCGAGCCGTAGGAGCTGCTCGCGATCGTCGTCGCGTGCTCGGTGACCAGCGTGTAGTACTCGAAGACCTGGCCGAGCACGAAGACCGTGCCCATGGCGAAGGTGATGGCGTACCAGCGGCGCAGGCCGAAGACGTCACCGCGCTCGGCGGCGAACACGCCGTACTGGCAGGTGAACGACGAGGCCACCAGGATGATCGTGTTCACCAGCGCGTACGGGACATCGAGCTCGGTGGGGTACGGCGGCCATTCCTCGGCGTTCGCGCGCGCGACGAAGTACATGGCGAACAGCCCGGCGAAGAACATCAGCTCGCTGGAGAGCCAGATGATCGTCCCCACGCTCACGACGTTGGGCCGGTTGAGGGAGTGAATCCTCGCGCTGAAGGAAGGCGCCGGCGCACCCTGGGCGGTCGTCACGGGCGTCATGATGACACCTCCGGCCGACACCAGCCCGCTGGGGCGCGGCGCCGCACGGGCCCCGACCCGTCGATCCGTGACCGCCGCCGTGGCCGGGTGCGGACCCGCGCCGACCTGCACCGCCCCTCACCTGCGGGTTCTCCTACCAGCCGTCGTACGTCGGGTCGTCGTACCGGTCCGTGGGCGCCCGTCGCGAGGGCCGTGGGGGAGGGCGTCAGGTGGTCGTGACGTTCCGTGCCGACGTTCCGGGCCGACCGCTAGCATCCGGCGCATGCAGGACACCGAGCGCGGCGGAGCCACGCGATGACCGCCCCGGCGACCACGCTCACCGTCGTGGTGATGAGCCACCGCCCGGAGGTCCGCGAGGCGATCGCCGGCGCCGTCGGCCGCCGCCCTGCCCCGGACCTGCCGCGGCTGCGGTTCGTCGAGGCGAGCAGCGTGGCGGAGGTGCTCGGCGCCGCCGACGCGGGCGAGATCGATCTCGCGGTGCTCGACGGCGAGGCCCAGCCCACGGGCGGCATGGGCGTGTGCCGCCAGCTCAAGAACGAGAGCGACGACCCGCCGCCGGTGATCGTCGTCGTGCGCCGCCGGGACGACCACTGGCTCGCGACGTGGTCGCAGGCCGACGCCGTCATCGTGCAGCCGCTCGACCCGGTGACCGCGGCCGAGACGGTCGCCACCGTGCTGCGCGAGCGCGCTCGTCCCCCCGTCCGCGGGTGACCGCACCGAGCTGGCCCGGGCTCCTCGGGCGCCTGCTCGCGGGCCGGGACCTCGCCGCGGACGAGACCGAATGGGCCATGGACCAGGTCATGTCCGGTGAGGCCTCGCCCGCCCAGGTCGCCGGGTTCGTCGTCGCGCTGCGCGCCAAGGGCGAGACGGCGCCCGAGATCGCGGGGCTCGCGACGGCGATGCTCGCCCACGCCCGGCGGGTCGACGTGCCGGGGCCGGTCGTCGACATCGTCGGCACCGGCGGCGACGGGGCGCACACGGTCAACATCTCCACCATGGCCGCGGTGGTCATGGCGGCGGCCGGCGCGCGGGTGGTCAAGCACGGCGGGCGCGCGGCGTCGTCGCAGAGCGGGTCGGTGGACGTGCTCGAGGCACTCGGCGTGCCGGTGGACCTCGGGCCGGACGCCGTTGCCCGGTGCGTGGACGAGGTGGGGATCGGCTTCTGCTTCGCGCAGGTGTTCCACCCCGCGATGCGCCACGCGGGCCCGGTGCGCGGCCAGCTCGGCGTCCCGACGGCGTTCAACCTGCTCGGGCCCCTGACGAACCCGGCCCGGCCGGGTGCGGCGCTCGTCGGGTGTGCGGACATGCGGTTCGCGCCGATCCTCGCCGAGGTGCTCGCGGCGCGCGGCGACCGGGCGGTGGTCGTGCGCGGTGACGACGGGCTCGACGAGGTCACCACGACGACCACCACCACCGTCTGGCACGCCGGCCCGGGCGGGGTCCGGGTGGAGACCCTCGACCCGGCCGTGCTCGACGTCCCCGTCTCCGGGCCGGGCGACCTGCGCGGCGGCGACGCCGCCTACAACGCCGCGGTGGCCCGCGCGGTGTTCGCCGGGGAGCCGGGGCCGGTGCGCGACGCGGTGCTGCTCAACGCCGGCGCGGCGCTCGCCGCCCACGACGAGGCCGTCTCGGGCACCGCGATGACCGACCTGCACGCGGGCGTGGCCGAGGGCCGGCGTCGGGCCGCCGAGGCCGTGGACTCCGGGGCCGCGACGGCGCTGCTCGAGCGCTGGTCCGAGGTCGCGCGGCGGGTGCGGGGCTGAGCGGGCGCTGGTCCGGGCCCCTGGTCCTGGCTCTGGTCCGGGCTCTGGTCCAGGCCCCTCAGTCCAGACCCACCGCGAAGGCCGACGCGTCGTCCTGCGACGAGTAGCTGCGGAAGGCGATGTGGGTGGTGGTGCTCCGCACGCCGTCCACCTTCGACAGGCCGCCGGCGATGGCGTCCGCGAGCTGCTCGTGCTCGGCCACCTTGACCACGGCCACGAGGTCCACGTCGCCCGCGCACGAGTAGACCTCGGTGACGCCGTCGAGGTCCGCGATGGCCTGGGCGGTCTCGGGGATGCGGTCGGCGTCGGCGTGGACCAGTACGAAGGCCGTGATCACGGGTGCTCCTCGTCGCTCTTCGACGGGACCTGAGGTCCCCGGACGCGGGGGAGTCTAGGGCGGCTCGCCCGGCGCGCTCACCGCCTCGCCCGCGCCGCGGCGCGCCTCCCGGGCGCGCCCGACCCAGCCCGCCCACGCCCCGGCGCCGGCGGCGGGCATCGCCCAGGGTGTCGTGGTGCGGACCATGCGCGTGCCGGGGCGCTCGAGCCAGCGGGTGACGACGGCGACCTCCTCGGGCGGCGCGCCCCGCAGCGGCCCGTCGCCGGGCAGCACGGTCTCCGCCGACGCGACGAGGGCCTCGACGACCGGCATCGGCGGCGTCCCCCGCCGCGCGCGCCCGGCGCTGGCGAGGCGGCCGTGGCGCACGACGGCGAGGTCCCACCCGCGCGCCCCGTCCGGCCGCGCCGCGATCATCTCCGGCGCCGCGGCGACCGCGGAGAGCCGCTGGACCCGGCCGAGCGCCGCGGCGAGGTCGGCGAGGCGGTCGCGCTGGGCGGCGGCGTCCTCGAAGCGCTCGGCCGCCGCGAGCTCGCCGACCGTCGCCGACAGGCGGCGCAGCCCGGCGTCGTCGGCACCCCGGACCAGCGCCCGGGCGTCGGCGACCACCGGTCGGTAGGCCTCGACGTCGAGGTGGCCGGCGCACGGCGCGGCGCAGCGGCCCATCTCGTGCAGCGCGCAGGGCGTGCCCGACGCGCCGCGCGCCGGGATCCGCTGGGTGCACGGGCGCAGCGGCAGCGCGTCCTGCAGCGCCTCGACCGCCCGCACGGCGTCGGGTCGGCGCCCGAACGGCCCGACGGCGTCGACGCGGGGGGTGCGGACCACCGACAGGCGCGGGAACGGCTCGTCGGTGAGCGCGACCCACCAGCCGCGGTGGGGGAAGCGCGAGCGGCGGTTGTAGCGGGGGGCGTGCCCGGCGAGCAGGCGCAGCTCGCGGACCTCGGCCTCCAGCGAGGTCGCGCAGACCACCCAGTCGACGCGCTCGACCAGGCCGATCATCTCCTTCACGCGCGCCCGCTTGTCGCCGCCGGTGAAGTAGGAGCGCACCCGGCGGCGCAGGTCGACGCTGGTGCCGACGTAGAGCACCTCGTCGCCGGGGCCGCGGAACAGGTACACCCCGGGCTCCTCGGGGACGGCGTCGGCGAGGTGGCGCTTGGCCCGCTGCGCGGGGCTGACCTCGACCTGGAGCGCCAGCAGGTCCTCGAGCGTCGAGACCCCGCGCCCGCCGACGCGTTCGAGCAGCCCGTGCAGGACGTCGACGGTGGCCTTCGCGTCGTCGAGGGCGCGGTGGATCGGGCGGGTCCGGGCGCGGAAGAGGGTCGCGAGCGCGGACAGGCGGCAGGACGGCGCCTCCTCGCGGCTGAGCACCCGCCGGCCCAGCCGCGCGGTGCAGACGACGGCGGGGCGCGCCCACGAGGGGCCGTGGCGCCGGCAGGCGGCGCGCAGGTGGCCGATGTCGAACGGGGCGTTGTGAGCGACGAGCACCGCGCCCGCGCAGAACTCCAGGAACGCGCCGAGGACCGCCGGCAGGCGCGGGGCGTCGCGCACCATCACCGTGGTGATGCCCGTGAGCGCGACGATCTGCGGGGGCACCGCCACGCCCGGGTCGACCAGCGTCGCGAACTGGCCGATCACCTCCCCGCCACGCACCTTGACCGCCCCGATCTCGGTGATCGCGTCCGAGTCCGGCGGGCCGCCCGTGGTCTCGAGGTCGAGCACCACGAACGTCACCGCGGACAGCGGCGTGCCGAGCTCTCCGAACGAGAGCTGGGGGTCCGGGCCGGTGACCGGACGGGCTGAACGGGCCGTGGCGTCCATCGCCGGCGGACGCTAGGGGCGACCCCCGACACTCCGTCCTCCGTGCGGTCCTCCGTGCGGTCCTCCGTGCGCGGTCGACGGCCGGTCCGTCGCGCGCCACGGGTCTAGCCTCACCGGTCATGGACGAGGGCGGCGGCGACGCGGAGGACGTGCCGCCCGCTGCCGGGGACGTCCCGGAGGGCGACGATCCCGGGGACGACGCCGGCCGTGCCGCGGTGCGGGTCCGGCTGCTCGAGGCCGCGCCGGAGGCGGTGCGGGCGAAGGTCGCGGAGCTGGTGGCCGTGGCCGTCGGGAACCTGCCGGTCTCGGAGCTCCCGCCGCCCGTGCGGCCGGTCGCCCGCTTCGCGCCGGCCAAGCGCGCCCGCGTCGGTGCCGGCCCGCTGCTCGGCGCGCTCGGCTCGGCCGGGGGGTTCGCGGCGCGGGTCGTCGGGTGGTGGGCCGAGGAGCGCCCGGAGGACTGGCAGCCGCCCGTGCCCGACCCGGTGCACGCCGCGGCCGTCGCCGTGCTCGAGGGCCGGGAGGAGGGCTCGGGGCTGGTCCGCGACGTGGGCGAGCGCGCGGACGCGGGACGGGCGCGCGCGGAGCGAGACGCCGCCGTCGCCCGCGCCGACCGTCTCGGGGCCGAGGTGGAGCGCCTGACCGCCGAGCGGGACGCGGCGCGCGCCGCCGTCGACGCCGCGGCCGAGGAGGGTCGCGAGGAGGTCGCCAAGCTGCGCGCGCGCCTGCGCGAGCAGGGCGTGCGGGTCCGCCGGGCCGAGGACGAGGCCGCCGCGCTGCGGGCCGCGCAGGAGGCCGGCGACGGCGGGCTGCGCGCCGAGCTCGAGGAGCTGCGCCGCGACCGCGACCGCCGGCGCGAGCTCGCCGCGGCCGCCGAGGACCGCGCCCGGCGCGCTGCCGACGACCTCGCGAGCGCCCGCCGCGCGTCGGTGGAGGCCCGGCGCGCCGACGACGCCCGGCTCGCCCTGCTCGTCGACACCGTCGCGGGCGCCGCCGAGGGCCTGCGCCACGAGCTGGGGCTGCGGCGGGTCGACGCCGGCGCGCGGCCCGCCGAGCTGGTCGGCGCCGGCTCGGGGGCCGCGCCCAAGGCTCGCGTCACCGACCCCGCGGCGCTCGACCGGCTGCTCGCCCTGCCCGAGGTGCACCTCGTCGTCGACGGCTACAACGTCACGAAGACGGGCTGGCCGGAGCTCTCCCTCGCCGCCCAGCGCGAGCGCCTCGTGGCCGCGCTGGCGCCCCTCACCGCACGGACGGGCGCCGAGACGACCCTCGTGTTCGACGGCGCCGGGATCACCGGGGTGCCGACGCACTCGGTGCGCGGGGTACGGGTGCTCTTCAGCGACCCCGGGGTGCTCGCCGACGACCTCATCCGCTCGCTGGTGGGCGCGGAGCCCGAGGGCCGCCCGCTGGTGGTCGTCACCTCGGACCGCGCGGTCGTCGAGTCGGTGCGGCGGGCGGGCGCGCACCCGGTCCCGTCGAGCGTCCTGCTGACGCGCCTGTCCCGCATCTGACCTGCGGATCCGTCGTTCCGCGGCGGCGTTGTCGGGGGTCGCTCCTAGCGTGCGTGCCACGACCCCGGACCGGCCGGGGAGCGAGGCCCCCGGAGGCTCGCCGTGCTCATCGACTGCGACACCTGCGCCGTCCGCGACGTCGCCTGCCACGACTGCGTCGTCGGGGTGCTCCTCGGCACGCCCAGCGTCCCGGCCGGCGCCGGTGCCGGGGTGCGCCCCTCCGACGCCGCGCCCGGCGGCCCGCTGCCGCTGGAGTTCGGGCCGGTCGAGCAGCGGGCGCTCGAGGTGCTGGCCGACCACGGGCTCATCCCGCGGCTGCGGCTCGTGCCGCCCACAGCGCCCACGGCGCCCACGGCGCCCACGGCGCCCACAGCACCCACGGCGGCCGAGGTGCCGCCCCGGCAGCGGGACGGGCGCGCCGAATCCCAGCGGCAGCGGCCGCACCGGGCCCGGGGCGTCGGGTGAGCGCGCACCGCCCACCGCGCGCCGGACCCTCGGCCGCCCGGGCGCCGACCGTCCGGCGTGGGTCGGTCGGGGCTGTCCGTGACGGCCCAGTAGGGTTCGCTCGCCCGGACGGCGAGGACGCGCCGGGCACCGGATGGAGGCCGTCGGGGGCCGACGCGTCCGGCGCGGGGGCGGCGCCCGAGGCCCGCCCGCGGGTCCGTGGGCGTGGCACGGCCGGGCTGCGCAGAGAGGACCCGACGAGGACGTGGTGTCGCCCCGAGCCGCTGGCGTGCGTCCCGGTCGCGGGCGGACGGCCCGGCTCCTCAGGGTGCCGGTCACGGCGCTGGTGGGAGCCCTGCTCGCCGGGGTCGCGGGCCTCGGGGGCGCGACCGCCGCGTGGGCCGACCCCATCGTCCCGCCCGGAGCCCCCGACGCCGTCACGGCCCTCGCCGAGGCCAACGCCCGCGCGGCCGACGCCACGGAGGCGTCGCTGGACGCGGAGGAGCAGCTCGGGGTCCGCCGCGCTGAGGCCGACCGCACGCGCCGCGAGACCGAGAGCGCCCGCGAGGCCGCCGACGAGGCCCGCGCCGACCGCGACCGGGCCTTCGTCGACGTCGACCAGGTCTCGCGCGCGGCCTACCAGGGCGGCCAGCTCGACGCGCTCGCCGCGCTGCTGGGCAGCGAGTCCCCGCAGGCCTACCTCGACCGCACCTCGCTGCTCGACACCATCTCCACCGAGAACCAGCGCGTCGTGCAGCGCTTCCTCGACGCCACCGCGGTCGCCGAGACCGCCGAGCGCGACGCCGAGGCCCGCACCCGCGACGCCGACCGCGCGGCCGCGGACGCCCAGCGCACCGCCGACGACGCCGAGCGCCGGAAGGCCGACGCCGACCGCGAGGTCGCCGCGGCCGAGGAGGCCCTCGCCGACGCCTCGCCGGCGACGCTGGCCGCGCTGCGCCGCGGGGGCACCACCGACTTCCCGACCGACATCCCCGGCGCCGGCATCGCGATCGAGGCGCTGCGGGTCGCGCTCACCCAGCAGGGCAAGCCCTACCTCTGGGGCGCCACCGGCCCGAGCACCTACGACTGCTCGGGGCTCGTGCAGTGGGCCTACCGCCAGGTCGGGGTCGGCATGCCGCGGGTCTCGCGGCAGCAGGCGCTCGTCGGCGTCCCGGTGCCCTACCAGGACGCGCGCCCGGGCGACCTGCTGTTCTTCAACGAGCCGGTCACCCACGTCGGCTTCTACGTCGGCGGCGGCCAGTTCCTCGAGGCCCCGCAGTCCGGCGACGTCGTCAAGGTGTCGCAGGTGCGCTCCAGCCTCAGCGGGGTCCGGCGGATCGTCCTCTAGCGCCGTTGACAGGGACGTGGCCCCGATCACACCATCCGGGCATGAGCTCCCCGCAGACGATCAGCGTGCCCCACCTCGGTGGGTCGACCATCGGCTACGCGACCAGCGGGCCGGTCGACGCCTCGCGCCCGACCCTCGTCATGGTCAACTCCTTCACCACGTCGGCGGAGCTCTACCGGCCGCAGTTCGCCGACGAGGAGCTCGCCCGGACCGCGAACCTCCTCGCGATCGAGCCCTACGGCCACGGTCGTACGCGCGCCGGGTACGCCGACTTCACCTACTGGGACACCGCGATCGCGGCGCTGCAGGTCCTCGACGCCCTCGACGTCCGCCGGGCCTTCGCGCTGGGCACCTCGCAGGGCGGGTGGATCGCGGTCCGGATGGCGCTGCTGGCGCCGGACGTGGTGCAGGGCGTCGTCCCGCTCGGCACGTCGATGGACTCCGAGAGCCCCCGCAGCCGCGAGCTGGGCTGCTGGGACGGCGTCACGTTCTGCACCCCGGCGATCGACGCGCTCGCGACGCCGGTCGGGGACGACTGGGTGATCCCGACCGACCTCGTCGATGCGGTGCTCGCGGAGGGCCTCGGCGACCAGGTCGACGAGGAGACCCGCGCGTTCTGGCACGCGACCCACCAGCAGCACTACACCGGCGACGACGGGCGCCGCCGGCTGCGCACGAGCTCGATCAACCTGCGCGACCGCGACGGGCTCCACGGGCGCCTCGACGAGGTCCGCTGCCCGGTGCTGTGGCTGCACGGCACCGAGGACCGCGTGTACTCCGTGGCCAACGCGCAGGACGAGATCGGCCGGTTCACGAGCTCGCCGCACGCGGAGCTGCAGGTCGTCGAGGGCGGGCAGCACTTCCTCAGCGCCTCGGACCCCGCGGCCGTCGACGCCGCGACCGTGGAGTTCCTGCGGCGCTGGGCGTAGCGGGCCGGTCGCGGGGGGCGGCCGTGGCCCGTGCGAGGCTCCCGCGGTGGCGCGCACGCTGCTGGTCACCAACGACTTCCCGCCCCGGCCCGGGGGCATCCAGTCCTACCTCCACGCGCTCGCCACCGGGCTGCCGGCCGACGAGCTCGTCGTCCTCGCCTCGACGTGGCGGGACACCGACGAGGGGCGCGCGGCCTGCCGGCGCTTCGACGCCGAGCAGCCGTTCGAGGTCCACCGGCTGCCGACGACGATGATGCTGCCGACGCCCGGGGCGACCCGGCGGGCCGCGGAGCTGGTGCGCGCGCACGACGCGCACACCGTGTGGTTCGGGGCGGCCGCGCCGCTGGGCCTCATGGCGCCGGCGCTGCGGCGGGCCGGCGCGGCCCGGGTGCTGGCGAGCACCCACGGGCACGAGGTGGGCTGGTCGATGCTGCCGGGCGGCCGCCAGGCCCTGCAGCGCATCGGGCACGACAGCGACGTCGTCACCACGGTCAGCCGCTACACGCGCGGGCGGATCGCCGCGGCGCTCGGCCCCGACGTCGCCCTCGAGCCGCTGCCCTCGGGCATCGACACCGCGCGCTTCCGCCCCGACCCGGCCGGGCGGGAGGCGATCCGGCGGCGCTACGGGCTGGGCGAGCGGCCGGTCATCGGCTGCGTGTCGCGCCTGGTGCGTCGCAAGGGGCAGGACGTGCTGGTCGCGGCGCTCCCGCGGCTGCGCCGTGCGGTGCCGGGCGCCGCCCTGCTCATCGCCGGCGACGGCCCCGACCGGGACCGTCTCCGGCGCCTCGCCCGCACCCACGACGTCGCCGACCACGTCGTCCTCACCGGCCCGATGACCCCCGACGAGGTGCCGGCGCACCACGCCGCCGCCGACGTCTCGGCCCTGCCCTGCCGCACGCTCGGCGGGGGACTGGACGTCGAGGGCCTCGGCATCGTCCTGCTCGAGGCGCAGGCGTGCGGCGTCCCGGTGGTCGCCGGGCGCTCGGGCGGCGCGCCGGAGACCGTGCGGCCGGGGGAGACCGGGCGCCTCGTCGACGGCCGCGACCCCGCCGACGTCGCCGACACCCTCGCGGACCTCCTCGCCGACCCCGACACCGCCGCCGCCATGGGTGAGGCCGGGCGCCGCTGGATGCGCGCCGACTGGACCTGGCACGCCCGCGCCGCCCGCCTGCGCGCCCTCGCCGCCGGCTGACGGCGCGCAGGACCCCGCTCGATGATCAACGGGGAGTTCGCGCGCGTAGAGGCAGCGAACAGGCCGTTCGCTGCCTCCACGTCCGGCGCGCGACCGCTCAGCGCTGGTAGACCGCCTCGATGTCGTCGGCGCGCTTCTCGGCGATGACGTTGCGCTTGAGCTTCATCGTCGGGGTGAGCTCGCCGCTCTCCTCGGTGAAGTCGCTGGCGAGGATGCGCCACTGCCGGATGGCCTCGGCGCGCGAGACCGCCTTGTTCGCCTCCTCGATGGCACCGGAGATCTCGGCCTGGACGTCCGGGTCGTCGGCGAGGGAGGCCGCGTCGGAGGCGTCCTTGCCGTGCTCGAGGCTCCAGCCGGGCAGGGCCTCGGGGTCGAGGGTGATCAGCGCGCCGATGTAGGGGCGGTTGTCGCCGACGACGAGGGCCTGGCTGACGAGGCGGTGGGCGCGCACCCGGTCCTCGAGCACCGCGGGGGCGACGTTCTTCCCGCCGGCGGTGACGATGAGCTCCTTCTTGCGGCCGGTGATCGAGAGGTAGCCGTCGTCGTCGAGGCTGCCGAGGTCGCCGGTGTGGAACCAGCCGTCGACGATGGTCGAGGCCGTCGCCTCGGGGTTGTTCCAGTAGCCGCGGAACACGACGTCGCCCTTGGCGAGGACCTCGCCGTCCTCGGCCACCGCGATGGTCACGCCGGGGATCGGCTTGCCGACCGTGCCGACCTTGACCGCCCGGTTCGGGTTGGCGGTGATCGCGGCGCTGGTCTCGGTGAGCCCGTAGCCCTCGTGGATCGGGACGCCGACGCCCCGGAAGAAGTGGCCGATCCGGGCCCCGAGCGCCGACCCGCCGGACACCGCGCCGACGCAGCGCCCGCCGAGCGCGGCGCGCAGCTTGCCGTAGACCAGCTTGTCGAACAGGGCGTGCTGGAGGCGCAGCGCGATGCCCGGGCCGCCCTTGTCCAGGGACTCGCTGTAGGAGACGGCGGTCGCCTCGGCCATGTCGAAGATGCGGCCCTTGCCCTCGTTGTGGGCCTTGGCCTTCGCGCCGTTGTAGACCTTCTCGAACACCCGGGGCACCGAGAGCAGGAAGTCCGGCTGGAACCGCGGCAGCTCGGTGGTCAGCTTCCTGGTGTCGGCGAAGTGCCCGATGACGTAGCGGTACTCCATCGCGGCGCACTGGATGACGCGGGCGAAGATGTGCGCCAGCGGCAGGAACAGCAGCGTCGAGTTGCCCGGCTGCATGAGGTCGCTGAACGTGTCGGCCACCGCGCGCACCTCGAACAGCAGGTTGCGGTGGGTGATCTCGCAGCCCTTCGGGCGGCCCGTGGTGCCCGACGTGTAGATCAGCGTGGCGAGGTCGTCGGCGTGCACCGACGTGCGTCGCTGCTCCAGCGTCGCGTCGTCGACCCCGGCGCCGGCCTCGCGCAGCGCGTCGACGGCACCGGCCGCGCCGCCCGACCCGTCGATCTGCCACACGTGCCCGAGGTCGGGCAGCTTCTCGCGCAGGTCCTCCACGATGGAGCGGTGCTCGTCGGACTCGACGACGACGCCGCGCGCGCCGGAGTCCGACAGGCACCACTCGACCTGGTCCGCCGAGGACGTCTCGTAGATCGGCAGCGTCACCGCGCCGGCCGCCCAGAGCGCGTAGTCGATCAGCGTCCACTCGTAGCGGGTCTGCGAGACGAGCCCGACGCGGTCGCCCGGCTGCAGTCCCGCGGCGAGGAAGCCCTTCGCGACGGCGGCGACCTCGTCGCGGAAGGCGGCGAAGGTGACGTCCTGCCAGCCGTCGTCCACCAGCCGGCGGTAGGCGACGTCCCCGCCGTGGGCGTCGGCGTTGCCCCACGGCGCGGCGGTGAGGTTGTCGTCGTCGGCCACCTTGGCGGTCGCCGGCTCCGTGTACTGCTGCATCTCGTTCCACTCTCCTGCCCGCGCCTCGCTGCGTCGGCTGTGACCATAGTCGCGGGGACTACCTCCCGGTAGCCGGACAATCCGCCCATCGGACGGCCCGGGAAGGGGTAACGGACGTGTCCTGCCACGCTGGGTGCGTGGCGAGCGTCGACGTGGTGGACGAGACCTTCCTCGCGGTGCCGCCCGCGCGGCTCGCGGCCGAGTTCGCCGACCCGGCGGCCTGGCGTCGCCTCTGGCCCGACCTGGCGCTGCAGGTGTTCACCGACCGCGGGGTGCAGGGCGTGCGCTGGAACGTCGTCGGCGACGCGTGGCGGGGCAGCATGGAGGTCTGGCTCGAGGCCGTCGGCGACGGCACGGTGCTGCACTGGTTCCTGCGGGTCGACCCCGTCGGCGACACCCTCTCCCGGCGCGCGGCGACGAAGGAGGCGGTCCGACGTCAGCGGGCGGCCAAGGTCCTCGCGTTCGCCCTCAAGGACCGGCTCGAGGCGGGCCGGCCGCCCGGGGTGCCGCCGGAGCAGTGGTCGGAGGACCGCTCGACGGCCCCGCGCCCCTGAGGTCCGGGTCACGCCGTCACCGGCGCGTGAGGGCCCGGTCACGGGGGTCGCCGCGGTGGCACCGGGCGTGCCGTCCACCCCGGGCACGGCGGTAGCCTTCCGCGCCATGGCCGACGAGTCGACCCAATCCATCACGATCGCGGCGCCGGCCTCGGACGTCCTGGGGGTCATCGCGGACTTCGACTCCTACCCCGAGTGGGCGGACTCGATCACCGCGGCCACGGTGCTGACCCACGACGACGAGGGACGCCCCGAGCAGGTCCGGTTCAACCTCGACGCCGGGCCCATCAAGGACAACTACGTGCTGGCCTACGACTGGGTGGACGACGGCGTCACCTGGGACCTCGTGTCCGGGCAGATGCAGCGTCAGCAGCGGGGCCGCTACCGGCTGGCCGAGGCCGGCGACGGCACCGAGGTCACCTACACCCTCTCGGTGGATCTCGCCGTGCCGCTGCCCGGCCTCCTCAAGCGGCGGGCCGAGAAGCGCATCATGGACCAGGCGCTGACCGGGCTGAAGCGTCGCGTGGAGGGCTGAGTGCGGGTCCTGCTGTTCACCGGCAAGGGCGGGGTCGGGAAGACGACGACGGCGGCGGCGACCGCCGTGGCGCTGGCCCGTGGCGGGCGCAAGGTGCTCGTCCTGTCCGCCGACCCCGCGCACTCGCTGGGCGACGCGTTCGACGCCCGCCTCGACGGCACCGCGCGCGAGGTCGCGCCCGAGTCGTACCCGGGGCTGTTCGCGGCGCACATCGACACCCGCGCGCTGGTGGACGACGCCTGGGAGCCGCTGCGCACCCAGCTCCGCACGCTGCTCGCGGGCGCGGGCGTCGACGAGATGGTCGCCGACGAGCTGACCGTCCTGCCCGGTGTCGAGGAGCTGCTCGCGCTGGAGGACGTGCGCCGCGCGACCGTCGACGGGCCCTGGGAGGTCGTGGTCGTCGACTGCGGCCCGACCGCCGAGACGCTGCGGCTGCTCGCGCTGCCCGAGGCCCTCGGCTCCTACCTCGAGCGGCTCTTCCCGACCCACCGCCGTGCGGTCCGCGGGGTGCTCGCGGGCCTCGCCGGCAGCAGCGCGACGGTGGCGAAGTGGGACGCCGCGGCCGCGTCGCTCTCGCGGCTCGCCGAGCAGCTCGCCGGCCTGCGCGACCTCCTCGCCGACCACCGCACGACCACCATCCGCCTCGTGCTCACCCCCGAGCGGATGGTCGCGGCCGAGACCCGGCGGACCCTCACCGCGCTGGCGCT
The DNA here is from genome assembly GCF_056311855.1 of Actinomycetospora sp. ABD4_176. Lineage (NCBI taxonomy): Bacteria > Bacillati > Actinomycetota > Actinomycetes > Pseudonocardiales > Pseudonocardiaceae > Actinomycetospora > Actinomycetospora sp. ABD4_176. The sequence goes on from NZ_CM149974.1 coordinate 625,285, forward strand.
GCACGGGCTGCACGTCGACGGGATGGTCGCCAACCGGCTCGTGCCCGACGCGGGCAAGGGGCGCGGCGAGGCCGCCACCTGGGTGCGCGCCCGGCGCGCCGAGCAGGAGGCGGTGCTCACCGACCTCGCCGGCGCCGGCGGCGACGTGCCCGTACGGCGCGTGCCCCACCGCGCGGGCGAGCCGGTGGGCGTCGAGGGGCTCGCCGACCTCGCCGACACCCTCTACGGCGACGACGACCCGCTCGACGGGCCGGTCGGGCGGGCCCTCGTCGCGGTCCGGCGCACCGCCGGCGTCGGGACCGCGGCCGACTCCGAGTTCGTGCTCGACCTGCACATCGCCGGCATCGGCGACGCCGACGTCGACCTCGTGCGCATCGGCGACGAGCTCGCCGTCACCGTCGACGGCCGCCGGCGGGCGGTCGCGCTGCCGCCGGTGCTGCGCCGGTGCGAGGTCACGGGCGCCGACCTCGACGACGACCTGCTCTCCGTGGTGTTCCGTCCCGACCCCGCGGTGTGGATGCGGTGAGCACGCCGGGGGGAGGGGCGGGTGGTGCCGGCCCGGACGGGCGCGCCGCGCAGGAGCGGCTGACCGAGGAGGCGCGCGCGACGGCGTCGGCGCTGATCGACTGGCTGGGCACGCGCGTGGAGGCGACGCCGCGGGCGACGCCGCCTGCCGGGGGTGGCTCCCGGCGCTCGCGGCTCGGGATGCGGCCGCCGCAGAGCCCCGGGCCGTGCTCCTGGTGCCCCGTCTGCGCGCTCGTCGCGGCGCTGCGCGGCGAGCAGCCGGAGCTCACCGCCCGGCTCGCCGAGCAGGCGTCGGGGCTGATGATGCTGCTGCGGCTGATGGTGCAGGCACACCAGGAGCCGGGCCATCCCCACACCCACGCCGATCAGACCCCGCCGGCGCCGGGCGGTGCCGCGCCGGGGGCCGACGACGGCCCGCCACCCGGGTGGCCCCGGGAGTGGGGTCCGTGGGACGGGTGGGGCGGCATCCCGCCGGACGTGTCCGGGTCCTCCGGCGCCGACCCGCCCCGTGCCGGACGGGTCGACGCCGCGGACCGCGGGGACGACGCGAGCGACATCTCCGCCGCCTCGGCGAGCACGGTGGAGGCCACGGCGGAGAACACGGCGGGAACCACGGCGGGAACCACGGCGGGAACCACGGCGGGAACCACGGCCGGAACCACGGCCGGAACCGCGGGGCGCGGTGGCGGTCGCGCGGAGCGGGAGCCCGGCCCACCGGCGGGTGCCCGCGGGCCCCGACCCCGCCGCCCCGCGACCGGTGGTCCGCCCGGCGGCCGGAAGGTGCCGATCCGCCGCGCCTCGCCCCGCTCCGCGACCTTCCGCGACGCGGCAGCGGGCCCCGCCGGGTCCGCGGCCCCGGTCACGACGCCCGACACGCCCGCGCCCGGCACCCCCGATCCCGTCGCCGAGTCCACAGACCCGCCCGACACCGGCCCGGCGGCGGGCGGCGCGGCGCGGCCGTCGGTCCAGCGCATCGCCATCCGCCGCCCCGCGCGCGGCCGCGAGCCCGGGGCGGACGCGCCCGGCGGCGACGCCTCGTGCTGACCGTCGGCGTCGACGTCGGGGGGACCTCGGTGCGCGCGGCGGTCGTCGACCCCGACGGCTCGATCGTGGCCGAGGTGCGGGCCGCCCCGACCCCCGACCGCGCGGCGGTCCTCGACGACACCGTCGCCGAGCTCGTCGGCGGCCTCGCCGCGGCGCACCCCGTGAGGGCGGTCGGCCTGGCGGTCGCGGGCTTCGTCGACCGCGACCGCCGCACCGTCGCCTTCGGCGCCCACGTCCCCTGGCGCGACGACCACGTCGTCGACCGCCTCACCGAGCGCCTCGGGCTGCCCGTCGTCCTGGAGCACGACGCCAACGCCGCGGGGCTCGCCGAGCACCGGGTCGGTGCGGCGGCGGGCGCGTCGGTGGCGGTGCTCGTGGCGCTCGGCACCGGGATCGGCGCCGCGCTGCTCGTCGACGGCGTGGTGTTCCGCGGCGCGTACGGCGTCGCCCCCGAGCTCGGCCACCTCACCGTCGTCCGGGGCGGGCGTCCCTGTCCCTGCGGCAAGCGTGGGTGCCTCGAGCGCTACTGCAGCGGGACGGCGCTCGGGCGGTCGGCGGAGGAGCTGATCGCGGCGTCCGAGGACTTCTCGCTGCTCCGGGCCACGTGGGAGCGCGCGGAGCCGGTGACCGGGCGCGACGTCGCCCGCGCCGCGGAGGCCGGCGACGAGCTGGCGCGGCGGGTCGTCGACGAGTTCGCCGAGTGGCTGGGCCGGGGGCTCGCGCTGGTGGCCGACGTGTTCGACCCGGACGTGGTGGTGATCGGCGGGGAGGTCTCGGCCTCGGCGTCGCTCTACCTCGACGGTGCGCGGCGCCGGTACGCCGAGGAGGTCACCGGTGGCGGCCACCGCCGCGTCGCCGAGATCCGCCCGGCGGCGCTCGGCGGGCAGGCCGGCATGGTCGGCGCGGCGCTCGACGCGCGGGAGAGGGCCGAGCTCTAGCGAGGAGGAGTTTCCGGGAAACGCCTCGGCGGGACGGCCCGGACCGCCGAGGACGACCCGCGTCCCGGGGACGCGGGTCGCACGCCGACCTAGAGCACCGCGCCGTCGTCCGGACCCTCGGGCTCACGGCCGCGGCGCAGCCCGAACACCAGCCAGCCCAGACCGGCCGTCATGGCCAGCAGGCCCGGGATGATGCCGAGCCCCACCGGCCCGCCGAGCAGCCCGGGCACCGCGAGCAGCACGACCCCGACCACCAGCAGGGCCAGGCCGAGCAGGCTGCTCAGGCCCAGGCGCGGCAGGGGCGGCGGCTCCGGCGGCACGAAGTGCTCGTCCTCGGGCGGCCGCGGCGGCGTGGGCCGCTGACCCGGCGGAGGCCCGGTCGGTGTTCCGGTCGGTGACCCGGCGGCCGGCTCGGCGGGCGGCTCGGCGGGCGGCTCGGGGCGCCGGCGCGCGCCGGGGCTGGGGGTGTCGGGCGCCGGCGGGCGGGCGCCCCGGGGCGGGGTGGCCGTGCCGAGCCCGGAGGAGGGCCCGTCGGTGCGCGCCTCGGGCGTCTCCGGGGCCTCGTCGGGCCAGCGCGGGGCGCCGGTGGCGGCCCAGTCGGCGACGATCGAGGCGAAGGCGGCGTCGACGTCCTCGGGCAGGTCGGGACGGCGGGACGCGCCGGGTCCCGGATCCGGGGGACCGGCGGGGCCCGCCGTGTCGGGTCGCGCGGGGTCGGGGCGGGCCGGGTCGACGGGGTCCGGGTCGGGCGCGCTCATGCGGGGGTCCCTGGAGTCGAGCGGGCGGCGCCGGGACGGTCGGCGCGCGCGGCGTGCACGCGGCGGACGAACGCCGTGCTGTCGGCGAAGATCCGGGGCGCGTCGTTGTCGAGCGTGGCGACGTGGTGGCTCTCGTGGAGCACCACGTCGGTGACGTCGTCGGAGGAGACGCCGTCGAGGACGAGCTCGCTGTTGACCGGCTCCACCACGTGGTCGGTGGGGGACCGGAACAGCAGGACGGGGCAGCGGACCCGCCCGAGGTCGGCGCGCACGAGCCGCCACAGCGCCGTCAGCGACACGGCCGCGCGCGTGGGCAGGCGGTCGTAGGCGAGCTCGACCGACCCGGGCTTGCGGATGTCGTTCGCGACGCCGGGCACCCACGGCACGACCCACTGGATGTACGGCGCGACCAGGGCGTCCTTGCGCAGCGTCGTCACCGAGGGGTTGACCAGCGCGATGCCCGCGAGGTCGTCGCCGCGCTGCTCGGCGAGGCGCAGCGTCAGCGTGCCGCCCATCGACTGGCCGAAGACGAACACCGAGCGGTAGTCGCGGCGCAGGTCGTCGACCGCGCGCTCGACCTCGCCGTACCAGTCGGGCCAGCGGGTGCGGTTGAGGTCCTGCCAGCGGGTGCCGTGCCCGGGCAGGCGGGGCCCGCGCACGCCGATGCCCTGCGCGGCCAGGTGCTCGCCCCAGGCCCGCATGCTCTGCGGCGTACCGGTGAGCCCGTGGCTGAGCACGACGCCGATCTCCCGCGAGCCCTCCTCGGGATCCGAGGCGAAGGGCTCGGCGCCGGGCAGCACGGGCACGGGGTCCTCCGGGGCGCGGGGGCGCCGCGTCAGGCCCGCCTCGCGGACGAGGCAGGGGAGAGCGGACTCGGGAACTCCATCGTGGCACGTCCCACACGGTCGGGTCACGCGGTGGGGGCCGTGTCGCGCCGGACGGTTCCGTCCACGGGTCCGAGCGGGTGTGACACCGCCGCGCGACGGTGCCGCCGGCGTCGACCGGGCCCTAGGCTCCGGCGCGGCGGGCGGCGAGGGACGAGAGGCCACGATGCTGTACTGGATCATGAAGTACGTCCTGCTCGGGCCGTTGATGCGTGTCGCCTTCCGCCCGCGCGTCGAGGGGGCGCACCACCTGCCGCGTCGCGGCGGGGCGCTCGTGGCGTCGAACCACCTCGCGGTGCTCGACTCGTTCGTGCTGCCCCTGATGGTGCCGCGCCGGATGGCGTTCCCCGCGAAGTCCGAGTACTTCACCCAGCCCGGCGTGCTCGGCACGCTCAAGCGCTGGTTCTTCACCGGCATGGGCCAGGTGCCCATCGAGCGGGGCAGCGGGCGGGCCGCCCGTGCGGCGCTCGACACCGGCATCGGGATCCTGCGCGAGGGCCGGCTGTTCGGCATCTACCCCGAGGGCACCCGCTCGCCCGACGGCCGCCTGTACAAGGGGCGCACCGGCGTCGCCCGCATGGCGCTCGAGGCCGGCGTCCCGGTCGTCCCGGTGGCGATGATCGACACGGACCGGGCCAACCCCGTCGGCTCCCGGTTCTGGCGCCCCTGCCGCATCGGCATCCGCATCGGGGAGCCGCTCGACTTCTCCCGCTACCACGGCATCACCGACGACCGGCAGGTCGAGCGGGCCATGACCGACGAGATCATGGACGCGCTGCGCGTGCTCTCCGGGCAGGAGTACGTCGACGTCTACGCCAGCACCGTCAAGGACCGCGGCACCCCGCAGGCCGCCTGACCGGTCGTCCGCGACAGGATGGACGCGTGGCCCGGTACTTCTACGACTGCGAGTTCATCGAGGACGGGACCACGATCGAGCTGGTCTCGGTGGGCGTGGTCGACGAGCAGGGCCGCGAGTTCTACGCGATCTCGACCCAGTTCGACCCGATGCGCGCCGGGCCGTGGGTCCGGAAGAACGTGCTGGACAAGCTGCCGTCGATGTCCGACCCGGCCTGGCGCAGCCGCCTGCGGATCCGCGAGGAGTTCTACGAGTTCGTGACCGCCGGCGAGGGCCCGGTCGAGCTCTGGGCCTGGTACGCGGCCTACGACCACGTGGCGATCGCCCAGCTCTGGGGCGCCATGCCCGACCTCCCGCGGGCGCTGCCGCGCTTCACCCGCGACCTGCGCCAGCGCTGGGACGACGTCGGGCGCCCGGAGCTGCCCACGCCCCCGGCCGACGCCCACGACGCCCTCGCCGACGCCCGCCACAACCTCGCCCGCTGGCGCGTCATCGACGAGCACTGGCGGCGCCTCCACCCCGACGGTCCGGCCGCCACGGGGTGAGATCCGGGCCGCGGGCGGGCGTCACGGGGAACACGTCGGGGGGCCACCACCGCACCAGTAGTGTTGTGACCCGTGTGGTCCGTCGACCTTCCCGTGGAGGCCCTGCCCGGCCTGCCCCCGCTGCCCTCGCACCTCCGAGAGCGGCTCGACGACGCGCTCGCGCGCCCCGCGGCGCAGCAGCCGGACTGGCCCGACCCGCAGGCCGTGACGGACGTGCGCACCGTGCTCGAGCACGTCCCGCCGATCACGGTGCCCGCGGAGGTCGACCGGCTGCAGACGCAGCTCGCCGCCGTCGCGCGGGGTGAGGCGTTCCTGCTCCAGGGCGGCGACTGCGCGGAGACGTTCGCCGACAACACCGAGCCCCACCTGCGCGGGAACATCCGCACGCTGCTGCAGATGGCCGTGGTGCTCACCTACGGCGCGTCGCTGCCCGTCGTGAAGATCGGGCGGATCGCGGGGCAGTACGCCAAGCCGCGCTCGTCGGGCACCGACGCCCTCGGCCTGCCGAGCTACCGCGGGGACATGGTCAACTCGCTGGCCGCGCACGCCGAGCGCCGCGTGCCCGACCCGGGCCGCATGATCCGCGCCTACGCGAACGCCGGCGCGGCGATGAACCTGGTCCGCGCGCTGACGTCGGGCGGCATGGCGGACCTGCACGAGGTCCACGAGTGGAACCGTGAGTTCGTGCGCACCTCCGCGGCGGGTGAGCGCTACGAGGCGGTGGCCGCGGAGATCGACCGGGCGCTGCGGTTCATGAACGCGGCCGGCGTCACCGACCATTCGCTTCGCGGCACCGAGATCTTCGCGAGCCACGAGGCGCTGGTCCTCGACTACGAGCGGGCGCTGCTGCGGCTCGACTCGCGCGTCGAGGCGACGAGCCACGAGGACGCGCGCCTGTTCTCCCTCGGCGCGCACTTCCTCTGGATCGGCGAGCGCACCCGCGCCCTCGACGGCGCGCACATCGCCTTCGCCGAGCTGCTCGCGAACCCGATCGGCCTCAAGATCGGGCCGTCGACGACGCCGGAGCAGGCCGTCGAGTACGTCGAGCGCCTCGACCCGCACCACCAGCCGGGCCGGCTGACGCTGATCTCGCGGATGGGCGCGGGCAAGGTCCGCGACGTGCTGCCGGGCATCGTCGAGAAGGTCACGGCGTCGGGGCACCAGGTCATCTGGCAGTGCGACCCGATGCACGGCAACACCGTCGAGGCGTCCACCGGCTACAAGACCCGGCACTTCGACCAGGTCGTCGACGAGGTCCAGGGCTTCTTCGAGGTCCACCAGCGCCTGGGCACCCACCCCGGCGGCATCCACGTCGAGCTCACCGGCGAGGACGTCACCGAGTGCCTCGGCGGCGCCCAGGACATCTCGGACACCGACCTCGCCGGCCGCTACGAGACCGCCTGCGACCCGCGGCTGAACACCCAGCAGTCGCTCGAGCTGGCGTTCCTCGTCGCGGAGATGCTCCGCGGCTAGTCAGCCCGGCAGCCCGAGCCCCCACCCGACCGCGCCCGCCGCGACGACGGCGATCGCCTCGAGGAGGAGCCAGGCGGCGAGCAGCCGGCGGGAGCGGGCCCGGGCCCGACGGCGCTCGATCCGCTCGATGGCGACGTCGACGTCGTCGACGGGGTCGTCGGGGCCGCGGCGGCGGGCGGGTACGGGGTCGTCGTCCGGCTCGTCGTCCAGGTCGTCGTCCAGGTCGACGAGGTCCTCGTCCCCGGAGTCCCAGGCGTCCCAGGCGTCGTCGTCCTGCGCGACCGGCGGCGGCGGGTGGTCGGCGTCGAGGTCCAGCAGCCGCGTGCCCCGCAGCGGGCGGGAGCCGGCGGCCGCGCGCCGGCGCGGCGGGGGCACCGGGTGGAACGGCAGGTCCGCGTCGATCCGCACCCCGCGGGCCGCGGCGAGGAAGGCGTCGGCGTCGGCGAGGCGCGTCTCGGGGTCGCGGCTGGTCGCGGCCAGGACCAGCCGGTCGAGCGCGCGGGGGACGCCGCCGACCACGGACGAGGGCGGCGGCACGTCCTCGGTCACGTGCCGGCGCGCGACGGCCACCGGGTCGTCGCCGCCGTCGCCGCCGTGCGGCGGGACCCCGGTGAGCAGCTCGAACAGCACGACGCCGGTGGCGTAGAGGTCGGTGCGGGCGTCGGCGCGGCCGTCGGTGACCTGCTCGGGCGCGAGGTAGGCGACGGTGCCGAGCACGACCTCGCCGGACCCCTCGGGGTCGTCCGGGTCGTCGGTGCCGGCCTCCCAGGCGGCGGCGACCAGCCCGAAGTCGGCGACCTTGACCGCCCCGTCCCGCCCGACCAGCACGTTCTCCGGCTTGACGTCGCGGTGCACGAGGCCCCGGTCGTGGGCGACCTGCAGCGCGGTGACCACCTGCTCGGCGACCGTCAGGGCCGCCGCCGGGTGCAGGCGCCCCTGCTCGCGCAGCACGTCGCGCAGCGTCCCGCCCTCGACGAGCTCGAGGACGAGGAAGACGGTGCCGTCGGGGTCGCGCCCCTGGTCGTGGACCGCGACGATCCCGGGGTGCGCAAGGCGGGCGGCGGCCCGGGCCTCGCGCTCGAAGCGGCGGATGAAGGCGGGGTCGCCGGCGAGCGCACCGTCCAGGACCTTGATCGCCACCGGGCGCTCCAGCCGCAGGTCGACGCCTCGGTGCACCACCGACATGCCCCCGCGCGCGAGCACCCCGTCCACCCGGTACCGCCCCTCCAGCACCGTCCCCTCGGGGTGGGCGGTGGGTGCGGCCATGGCGCCGATGCTACGAGGAGGGCGGTGACCTGCGGGGATCCGCGGACGCGACGCGCGGCCCCTGACGGGTGACGAGGGCCCTAGGGTCAGCGTCGTGACGACGTGGCTGCTGCTGCCCGGCGCCGGCGGGGCGGGCTGGTACTGGCACCTGGTGGCGGAGCGGCTGCGGGCGCGGGGCGACGACGTCGTGGCCCCCGACCTGCCCGCCGACGACCCGGCCGCCGGCGTCCCGCAGTACGTCGAGGTCGCGCTCGCGGCGCTGGGGGAGCGGGCCGACCCGGCGGACGTCGTGGTCGTCGGCCAGTCGCTGGGCGGGCCGAGCGCGGCCGAGGTCGCCCGGCGGGTCCCCGTGCGGCGGCTCGTGTTCGTCAACGCCATGATCCCGGCGGTGGGCGAGTCGCCCGGTGACTGGTGGACGGCGTCGGGCCACCAGGAGGCCAAGGGGGCCGCCGTCCGCGCCGCGGGCCGCGAGGACGCGGGTTTCGACGAGCAGTGGGAGTTCCTCCACGACGTCCCCGTCGACGTCGCGGCGGCGGGCGCCGAGCACCAGCGCGAGCAGACCGACGGACCGTTCGTCGACGGCTGGGCGCTGCCGGCGTGGCCGGAGGTCCCGGTGACGGTGATCGTCGGCGCCGACGACCGCTTCTTCCCCGCCGACTTCCAGGCTCGCCTGGCCCGCGAGCGCGCCGGGGTCGAGCCGGTCGTCGTCCCCGGCGGTCACCTGCTGGCGCTGGCGAACCCGGACGGGCTGGCCGCCGCGCTGATCGCGCAGCTCTGAGCGCGTTGCGGGCTCCGCGGCGACGCCGTCCTCTGGCACAGTGACGCGCGTGTCCGAGTCCGCCGTCACCGCCATCGTGGGCCACGACATCGAGGTCGTCACGCTCGCCCAGGTCGCCGAGCGCCTCGGCGTGCCCCGCACCCGGGTCAGCCAGATGATCAAGCAGGGTCAGCTGCTCGGGGTCCGCGAGGACGACCGGTGGCTGGTGCCCGCCGCGTTCCTCGTCGCCGACGGGGTGGTCAAGGGCCTGCCGGGGACCATCCAGGTGCTGCGCGACGGCGGCTACGCGGACGGCGAGATCCTGCGGTGGCTCTTCGCCGACGACGAGTCCCTGCCCGGGATGCCGATCGACGCCCTGCGCTCGGACCGCGGGCGCGAGGTCAAGCGCCGCGCCCAGGCGATGGCGTTCTGAGCGGACCCGGCAGCCCGGCGCGCACCGCGTCGCCCAGCACCCCGTGGGTGCGCAGCGCCCCCACGAGCCGGGCCGTGCGCCGGGGCCCGAGCCGGCGCACCAGCGCGGCGGCCAGCCCGGGACCGGTCCACGCCCGCACCCGGTCGTCACCGCCGGTCGGCGTGACCTCGACCAGCGTCGGCGCGTCCCCGGCCACACCCGCCTCGGCGCACCACGCCCGCACCCGGTAGTCGCCGAGCGGCAGCACCTCGAGCCCCGTCCCGGCGACGGCCGCGGCGACCGCCCGGCACCGCGCGCAGGCGGCGTCGAAGGCGAGGACGAGATCGGTCACCCGGCGATGGTGTCAGCCCTGCGGACCAGGCGCGTGCCGACCGCGCGGGCGAGGTGGGGCAGGGCGACGGCCGCCCGCCGGGCGTTGCCGACGGCCACGCGCCGGCCGAGCACGTCGTAGTCGGCGGCCACGATCTCGTCGAGGATGCCGCCGTAGAGCACGGACGCGGTGCGCACGCAGGGCCGCGAGACGGGGTGGAGCATCGGGATCCCGCGCTCGGCACGCCGGTAGACCGCCCGGGTACGGGCGACGAGGTGCGCCAGCGCGCGGCGCACGCGCGGCTCGGTCCGCCCGGTCGCGCGGCAGTGGTCGAGCAGCTCGCGGTCGACGCCGAAGGCCGCGAGCTCCTCGCGCGGGAGGTAGACGCGCCCGCGGTCGAGGTCCTCGCCGACGTCGCGCAGGAAGTTCGTGACCTGGAACGCGACGCCCAGGTCGGCGGCGTACGGCGCGGCCTCCTCCCGGGGCGCGACGGTGCCGAGCACCGGCAGCACCTGCAGCCCGATCACCGCCGCCGAGCCGTGCACGTAGCGGGCGAGGTCGTCGAAGGTGGCGTAGTCGGTGACCGTGAGGTCCATGGCCATGGCGTCCATGAAGTCCTCGAGGTGGCGGTGGTCGATCCCGTAGCGGGCGACCGTGTCCGCCAGCGCCGCCACCACCGGCTCGCCCTCCGCGACCAGCGTGCGCGGGTCGGTGCCCTCGAGCCCGCGGCGCATGCGGCCGCGGACCTCCTCCAGCCGCGCGGCGACGGCGGCGGGCGAGGCGTCGGCGTCCGGGTCGTCGACGACGTCGTCGGCCATGCGGGCGAAGCCGTAGAGCGCGTGGATGGCGGGCCGCTGGACGGGGGCGAGCAGGCGCGTGGCCAGGAAGTACGTGCGCCCGTGCGCGGCGTTGAGCGCCCGGCACTGCGCGTACGCCGCGCGCAGCGCCGGGTCGGTGATGCCCGCGGCGTCGAGCTCGGCGGTGCTCACGGGGTGCTCACGCCGTGCTCAGCCGGTGATCCGGGCGGCCGCGAGCTTCCCCGACACCAGCACCGTCGGGACCCCGACCCCCGGCGTCGTGCCGCACCCGGCGAGCACGACGTTGCCCTCGCCGCGCACGAGGTTGCCGGCGCGGAACGGGCCGGTCTGGGAGAACGTGTGCGCCGCGGAGAACGGGGTGCCCGCCGCGAGGCCGAGCGCCGACCAGTCGTCCGGGGTGATGACGTGCTCGGCGACCGGCTCGCCGAGCTCGATCCCGCGGCCGGCGAGCACCCCGCGCAGCTCGTCGCGGTAGCGGGGCCCGACGCGCGCCCAGTCCATCGGCGCGACCTCGGTGTTCGGGCACGGGGCGAGGACGCTGACCAGCTCGTGGTCCGCGGGGGCGAGCGAGGGGTCGGTCGCGGTCGGGTGGGTGATCAGCAGTGAGGGGTCGCTCATCAGCCGGCCCTCGGTGATGATCTCGTCGAACGTGCTCGCCCAGGCGTCGCCGAACGAGATCGCGTGGTGGCCCAGCCGATCCACCTGCCCGGTGCCCGCCGGCACGCCCGCGTGCCACACAAACGCCGAGGGCGACCACCGCGTCGGCACCGCGCGCCGCGGGGTGCGCCCGACCAGCGCGTAGGCGGCGGGCAGGTCGCAGCTCAGGACGACGGCGTCGGCGTCGAGGCGGTCGCCGTCGGCGGTCGGGTCGTCGGTGGCGACGGTCCGCAGGCCGCGCACCCGCCCGCCCGCGCGCTCGAGACCGGTGACGGTGGTCCCGTAGCGGAACTCGGCGCCCGCGTCGGCCGCCGCGTCCGCGAGCGCCTGCGGGAGCGCCCGCACCCCGCCCATGGGGAAGGAGACTCCGGCGATCGTGTCCATGTAGGCGATCACGGCGTAGGCGGCGAGCGCCCGGGCCGGCGGGACCCCGGCGTAGAGCGCCTGGAAGGAGAAGATGCGCCGCAGCCGCTCGTCATGGAGGTACTTCGCGATCCGCGGCCCCAGCCGCCCGAAGCCACCGAGCGTGCCGAGGCGGGCGAGCTCGGGGGACAGGACGTCGAGCGGGGAGTCGAAGTTGGCGTCGATGAACGTCGCCATCTGCACGCGGTAGAGCTCGGTGAGCCAGGCCCGCAGCCGCCGGTAGCCCTCGGCGTCGGCGGCCGAGACCTTCTCGCGGATCTCCTGCTCCATCGCGCCCGGGTCGGTGTGCACGTCGATCGCGGAGCCGTCGGCGAACCGCGCGTGGTAGGCGGGGTGGAGGTCGACCATCTCGAGGCGGTCGCCGATCTTCTCCCCGACCGCGCCCAGGGCCTCCTCGATCAGCTCGGGCATCGTGATGACGGTCGGGCCGGTGTCGAGGCGGAAGCTGCCGTTCCCGTGGGTGAGGTCCAGGCGCCCGGCGCGCCCGCCGGGGGTGGGGTCGCGCTCGACGACGGTCACCCGGCGGCCCGCGCCGAGCAGGTGCAGGGCCGTGGCGAGGCCGGCGAGGCCGGCGCCCACGACGACGACGTGGTCCGTGGGGGACCGGACGGTGCGGGTCATGCGGCGATCATGATGGGTCGGTGCTCCTGGGGTCGCGCTCAGCGCACGCGGCGGGTGGCCGCGACGGCGAGGTCGGCGAGTCGCTCGGGGGCGGGCGGGGCGAGGACCGGGGCGTCGGCGTCGCCGCTGCCCCGGACGGCGTCGAGGGCCGACGCGGTGAGCTCGGTGATGCGCCGCTCGACGTCGTCGACCACCCCGAGGGCCACCAGCGCCTCGCGGGCGGCGGCCACGGCGTCGGCGTCGAGGTCCGGGTCGCCGACGGCGCGTTCGACGACGGCCGCGGTCTCCCGGTCGGGATGGGCGCGCGCGAGCGCGACGAGCAGGGTCAGCTTGCCCTCGCGCAGGTCGTCGCCCGCGGGCTTGCCGGTGACGGCCGGGTCGCCGAACACGCCCAGCACGTCGTCGCGCAGCTGGAAGGCGATGCCGAGGTCGCGGCCGTAGTGGCGCAGCGCCCGCACGGTGGCGTCGTCGGCGCCGGCGAGCGCGGCGCCGAGGTGCAGCGGGCGCTCCACGGTGTAGGCGGCCGTCTTGTAGCGGCTGATGCGCAGCGCGGTCTCGGGCGAGGAGTCCGACGAGGCGTGGCCCCGGACGTCGAGGAACTGCCCGCCGAGCACCTCGGTGCGCATGGCCTGCCACACCGGGCGGCCGCGGGCGAGGACGGCGGGGTCGAGGCCCGACTCGTGGAGCATGTCGTCGGCCCAGGCCAGCGCCACGTCGCCGAGCAGGATGGCGACGGCGGCCCCGAAGCGCGTGGGGTCGCCGGCCCAGGCGGCGTCGACGTGGCGGGAGGCCCACCGCGCGTGGACGGTCGGCTGCCCGCGGCGGGTCGCCGAGTCGTCGATGAGGTCGTCGTGCACCAGCGCGCAGCCCTGGATGAGCTCGAGGGCGCTCAGCGCCCGCAGCACCGGCCCGGGGTGCTCGAGCCCGCCGGCGGCGCGCCAGCCCCACCACCCGAACGTGGGCCGCAGCCGCTTGCCGCCGTCGAGGACGAAGCGGGCGAGGTCGTCGGTGGCCTCGGCGAACTCCTCGGCGACGTCGAGCGTGCCCTTGCGCCGGCCCGCGAGGTAGTCGGCGAGCTCCGCGGTCACGGCGGCGGGCAGGTCGGCCTCGATGGCCCCGAGGTCGTCGCGACCTGCGGAGACGCCGTCCCGGGAGCCGTCCGGCAGAACCGTCCCGATCGGGTCCGCGGGCCCGGACCCGACCGTCGTCGAGGCCCCGCTAGCCGTCATGCGCGCTCTTCCCTTCCGACGGTCAACGCCTCCGGCACCGAGCGTAGGGGCGGACGGCGGAACCGGCTGATCGGGCGGTCCCGGTCACAAGGCACCTCCGTCCGGACACCCCGTCACCGTAGGGTCGACGGATGGCAACTGTGACGGAGCGCATCCAGCGCGGGGTGCCCACGTTCTCGGCGGAGTTCTTCCCGCCCAAGGACGACGAGGGTGAGGCGACCCTCTGGCGCACCATCCGTGACCTCGAGCCCCTCGACCCGGCGTTCGTGTCGGTCACCTACGGCGCGGGCGGCTCCAGCCGCGACCGCACCGTCCGGACCACCGGACGGATCGCCACCGACACCACGCTCACCGCGATGGCCCACCTCACCGCCGTCGACGCGTCCCTCGAGGACCTGCGGCAGGTGATCGGGTCGTACGCGGCCGCCGGGATCAGCAACGTGCTCGCCATCCGTGGCGACCCTCCCGGGGACAAGGACGCCGACTGGGTGCCGCACCCCGCGGGCCTGGCCTACACCGAGGAGCTGGTGCACATGGTGCGCCGCCTCGGGGGCTTCTGCGTCGGCGTCGCCGCGTTCCCCTACCTGCACCCGCGGTCGGTCGACGAGGACTCCGACACCCGTTTCTTCATCCAGAAGGTGAAGGCGGGCGCCGAGTTCGCGATCACCCAGATGTTCTACGACGCCGACCAGTTCCTCCGGATGCGCGACCGCATCGCGGCGGCGGGCTGCGACATCCCGATCATGCCGGGCCTCATGCCGGTGACGACGCCGAAGTCGGCCGAGCGCGGCGCGGACTTCGCCGGCGCGCCGCTGCCCGCGAAGATGCTGGAGCGCCTCGAGCCGCTGGCCGAGGACAAGGCCGGCTACCGCGACGCGGGCATCGACCTGTGCGTCGAGCTCTCGCAGCGGATGTTCGACGAGGGCGTCACCAACATCCACTACATCAGCATGAACCGCTCGCCCGCGGTGGTGGACGTGGTGCAGCGCCTCGGGATCGCCGAGCGCCCGGGCGCCTGACCCGGTCCGCGCCCGCCGCGGGTCCCGGACTCAGCGGCGGGCGCGGGTGCGCAGGTGGGTGCGGCTGGACATCGCCAGCAGCACGACGATCGCGACGGCCACCGCGACGACGGCGAACAGCAGCAACGACCAGAGGATCCAGGACGGCGCGTTCGGGTCCGGGTACTCGACCACCGCGTTGACGTCGGTGACGGCGCCGGGCTGGAAGGTCCAGCTGATGACGCCCTGCGAGGCCGTGCCGTCGGTCTGGCGGATGGTGCCCGGGAACGCCATCTTGAGCTGCACGTCCGAGCTCTCCGGCGACACGCGGGTGAGGTCGACCTGGCCCGAGACGACCACCCGGTCGCCCGCGCGGCGCATCTGCACCCGGATCGCCGAGCCCGTCGACGGGCTGATCGCGGGCAGCACCCGCGTGACCTCGTCGAACGACAGGTCGTCGAACTGCAGCCGCGAGCCGATGTAGCCGTCCTGCTCGTAGCGCTCGACCGACACGTCGCCGCTGAGGTCGTCGGGCACCTGCAGCGGCGGTCCCTGCCCGGCCGGCGACCCGTCCGGGGTCGCGACGTCGACGATGCCGGACACCCGGTCGTCGGGGGAGACCGCGAGGCCGGCGCGGACCCGGACGCAGCCGGCGCCCAGCACCCCGACCAGGGCCAGCAGCACGGCGAGCAGGACGAGGCCGCGGCGGGTCCTGGTCGGGGTGCTGGGCGGGGCGGGGGCGGCGTCGGGCACCCGCGCATGGTGCCAGGCGGCCCCGACGGCGTCGGTCAGGCGCGTCCCGGCCCGGCGTCCCCGGACGAACCGGCGCCGGGCGGGTCCAGGGGCAGGGTGCGCCCGAGCACCGCGAACGGGCGCGGGTCGCTGGTGAACCGGTGGTGGCGCAGCACGTCGCGGAACCCGAGGCGCCGGTAGAGCGACCAGGCGCGGGTCGGGTCGTCGGCCTCCGGGGTGGACAGCAGGACGTGGCGGTCGACCGGGTGGGAGAGCAGGCGGCGGGCCAGCGCCTCGCCGATCCCGCCCCCTTGGACGTCGGGGCGCACGTGCAGCTCGGTGAGCTCGAAGTAGTCGCCGAGGACCGTCTCGGCCAGCTCACGGCCCTGCGGCCCGGCGGCGAGCAGGCCGCGACGGACCTCCTCGAACCACCACTGGCCGCGCGCCCCCGGGTAGCCGTAGGCGATGCCCCACAGCGACCGGTCGGGGCCGATCGCGCCGACCGCGTGCCAGCCGGCGCGCCGGGAGTGCTCGACCCACATGGGCCGGCGCTGGCGCACGGTGCCGGGCGGGTAGGCCATCGCGCGGACGTAGACGGTCAGGGCCTCGTCGAGCCGGGCCGCCAGGTCGTCGGGGGTCAGGTCGACGACGGAGGCCTGGGCGGGCGCGGCCGTCACCGTCCGGCCCCCGGGCCTGCGGAGGCGGCGGGGTGGGGCACACCGCCATCTCACCACGTCAGTGCCCCGGGGCCACCCGTCCGTCGACCGGTGGGGGTGGGAGGGGCGCCGGTCGAGGGGGCCGAGGGCCCCGTCGGGGCGACTTGACGGCGTCGGGTCGAACGGGTTCACTGGTCCGCATCGAACACATGTTCGATCGCTCGGGCGGTGGGGCGGGGGAAGCGCCCCGCCGTCCGGGAGTGCCGCCGGCTCCCCACGGTGGCAGGCACCCCGCTCGGCCCGAGCCACGGGCCGACGAGCACGAGCCGCCGTGGAGGACGCATCGTGGTTCGCAGTCCCTCGCCGGTCCAGGTCCGCTGCGCGGACGGTGACCCCGTCGAGTTCCATCGTCGCCCCAACCGGCGCGACAGCCACTACCTGGTCACCGAGGTGCAGGAACGCTGGATCGAGGAGTCCCGGTGGCCGTTCCTCTCGGCCATGCCGGTCGGGGGGGACCGGTGCCGGTGCTGGCGGGTGCTCGCCTGCCGGTCGGACGAGCCGCACCTGCCGCCCGGCGAGTTCGTCCTGCGCATGCGCTCCGGCCCCGGCGTGTGGGACCTGCGCTGGGCCGGCGCGTGACCCCTGCCCGCTCCTGCCCGCTCCTGCCCGGAGGAGGACCACCGTGACCAGCGCCCTCGCCATGCCCGGACTGTTCGACACCACGCCCGCCGGCTCCGCCCCGCCCGCCGACTCCGCCCCGCCCGCCGACCCCGCCCCGCCCGGTGACACCGCCCCGCCCGTCCCGGATCAGGGGGCGTACGACGTGCCGGCGCGCGGCGCCACGGCCCGGTCCGCGCCTCCTCCTCCGCCCTCGCCGCCGCCCTCGCGCACCGTGGTGCAGCTGCTCGGGGCCGCCCGGGACGAGCTGCGGGCCGCCCAGGCCGAGGACGACCCGGCCGAGCGTTTCCGCTCCGCGCACCTCGGGGCGCTGCGGGCCGCGGCGGCGGTGCTCGCGCTGCGGGCGCGGGCGAAGCGGTCGTCCCGGCCCACCGACGCCTGGACGCTGCTCGCGTCCGTCGCGCCCGAGTACGGGGAGTGGGCGGCGTTCTTCGCGGCCCATTCGGCCACGCGCTCGGCCATCGAGGCCGGCGTGCGGGGGCGGGTCTCCCAGCGCGACGCCGACGACATGGTGCGCCAGGCCGACCTGTTCCTCGCCCTCGTCACCCGCACGGTGGCGGGCCGGGGGCGCTGAGCCCGGCGTGCTCTAGGCGTCCGGCCCCTGGCGCGCCCGGGCGCGCTGCGAGCGGCCCGAGCGCGAGCGGACGATGCGGCCGAGCAGCGAGTCGAACTGGCTCGCGATCTCCCGGGCGCCCGGGGTGTCCCACCGCTGGATCGGCACCCCGGCGCCCTGGGCCTGCTGCACCGCGCTGCGGTCGGGCAGCGCGCTGGAGAGCACGAGCGGGCCGAAGAGCTCGCGCAGCTCGGCGACCCGGAACTCGTGCTCCGACGAGCGCGACCGGTACTTGTTGACCAGCACGCCCAGCGGCTGGAGGTCCGGGTTGTGCTCCCGCTCGGCCTGGACGGCCTCGAAGGCGCGCTGGACGCCGGAGACGGCGAAGATCGTCGGCTCGGTGACGAGCACCGCGCGGTCGACGGCCACGAGCGCCGAGCGGGTCAGCTGACCCAGCGAGGGCGGGCAGTCGATGAGCACGAGGTCGTAGCCCGCGAGGCCGAGGTCGGTGTCGTCGTGGCCGTCGCGGGGCAGGGCGGCGAGCAGGTGGGCGAGTCGCCCGAGGCGTTGCGAACCGGGGTCGGGGTGGTTGTGGCGCTCGATGTCCTCGGAGCCGACGAGCACGTGGACGTCCTCGCCCCAGGCGCTCGGCGCGATCGACGAGGCCAGCAGCGCCGCCGACGGGCGCTCCATCGCCTGCGCGATCGTCGTCTCGGTCGCCTCGGGCTCGAGTGCCGTGGTCGCGTTGCCCTGCGGGTCGAGGTCGACGACGAGCGTGCGCAGCCCGGCGCGCAGGGCCGACCCGGCCAGCCCCAGGACGACCGTCGTCTTGCCGACACCGCCCTTGAGGCTCAGCACCGCCGTGACGTGCACGGGGGGAACCTACCGGCCCGACGACACTGGTGGCCCGTGCGTCCGTCACACGTTCTACGGTGTCTCGGTGACCCGAGCCGCGTCGTTCGCCCCGATCGACGTCGTCGCGCGCACCCTGCGGGTCGAGCTCACCGCCGCCCGGGCGCGGCGCGGGGGCGCGGCTCCCCGGGTGCTGGACGTCGGCGGAGGGAGCGGCACCTGGGCGGTGCCCCTGGCCGCGGACGGCTGCGAGGTCACCGTCGTCGACTCGAGTGCCAACGCCCTGGCGGTGCTGCGCAGCCGCGCGCGCGAGTCCGGCGTGGCGGCCGGGGTGCGGGCGGTCCAGGGCGACGTCGACGCGCTGGCCGACGCCGTCGGCGACACCGAGGCCGACCTGGTGCTCGGTCACGGCCTGCTCGAGTACGTGGACGACCCCGCGGAGGCCTGCCGGGCGATGGCGGGCGCGGCCGCTCCCGGTGGGGCGGTGTCGCTGCTGGTCGCGGGCCGGTTCGCGGCGGTGCTCTCCCGGGTGGTCGCGGGCCGGCTCACCGAGGCGCGCCAGGTGCTCGTCGACCCCCACGGGCGCTGGGGCGAGAGCGACCCGCTGCGCCGGCGCATGGACGTCGAGGAGATCCGCACCCTGGTCGAGGCCGGCGGGCAGCTCGGGGTCGAGCGGGTGCAGGGCCACCGGGTGCTCGCCGACCTCGTGCCCGACGGCGTCCTGGAGCCCGGCACGTCGTCCGACCCGCTCGCCGAGCTCGAGGACATCGCCGCCGGCACGCCGCCGCTGCGCGACATGGCCTCGAAGCTGCACGTCCTCGCCCGGCGGCCGGGCTGAGCGCCACCCGCCCGACCCCTCCGCCCGAGGGGCGCGACGCCGGCTGCGGCGTCCTGCACGTCGACATGGACGCCTTCTACGCCGCGGTGGAGATCCGCTCGCGGCCCGAGCTGCGGGGCCGCCCGGTGGTCGTCGGGGGCGGGCCCGAGCGGGGCGTGGTGCTCTCGGCCAGCTACGAGGCGCGCGCGTTCGGGGTCCGCTCGGCCATGCCGTCGGCGCGCGCCCACCGGCTCTGCCCGCAGGCGGTCTTCCTGCGCCCCGACTTCACCACCTACGCCGAGGTCTCCCGCGCGGTCATGGCGGTGTTCCGGTCGGTGACGCCGCTGGTGCAGCCGCTGAGCCTCGACGAGGCGTTCCTCGACGTGGCGGGTGCGCTGCGCCGGCTCGGCACCACCCCGCTCGGCGTCGCGGCCGCGATCCGCGAGGAGGTGGCGGCGTCGCAGGGGATCACGTGCTCGGTAGGAGTCGCGTCGACGATGTTCGTCGCCAAGCTGGCGTCGCGGGTCGCGAAGCCCGACGGCGTGCACCTCGTGCCGGCCGACGGCGTCCGCGCGTTCCTCGACCCGCTGCCGGTGGGGGCGCTGTGGGGCGTCGGCGCGAAGACCGAGGAGGTGCTGGCACGCCACGGCATCGGCACCGTCGCCGACGTCGCGGCCGCCGGTCGGTCGACGCTGCGCCGCGCGGTGGGGGAGGCGCACGCCGCGCACCTGCTCGCGCTCGCGCACGGGATCGACGAGCGCCGGGTCGACCCGCACGGCCGCGAGAAGTCCGCCGGCGCCGAGGAGACGTTCGACCGCGACCTCGTCGACCCGGCCCTCCGCCGTCGCGAGCTGCTGCGCCTCGCCGACCGCACCGCGCGGATGCTGCGGCAGCGCGGCGTGCGCGCGCGGACGGTCGCGCTCAAGGTCCGCTTCGACGACTTCACGACGATCACACGCGCACGGACGCTCCCGGCGCCGACGGACCTCGCTCGCGATCTCCACGCCGTCGCGGTCGAGCTCCACGACGCGCTGGGGGAGGTGCCGCCGGTCCGGCTGCTCGGTGTGCGCGGCGAAGGGCTCGTCGACGCCGACCGCGCGCCCGAGCAGATCGTCCTCGGCGAGCCCGAGCACGGGTGGTCCGACGCCGAGCGTGCCGCTGACCAGGCGCGTTCCCGCTTCGGCGTCGCGGCCGTCCGCCCGGCGAGCCTGCTCGGCGACCCCGACCCGCAGCGCGCGCGATCACCGTCCGAGGCCGGAGATCCGGCCCGTGGTCGTCACCGACAGCATCCGGGCGCGGGCCGAGTGGTATCCCCGCCGGAGCCGAACGGATGATCGAGACGGCAACACGCCGGTCCGGGTAGTGGGGACGACGGCGGACTCGTACGATGGTGCACAGGTCATCAGGACGATGCCCGCCGGACCCCCACGGGTCGGGCGAACTCCCTTCAGTGCCGGAGGAGAATCATGCCGCTCTCCGAGCACGAGCAGCGTCTGCTCGAGCAGATCGAGCGCGCTCTCTACGACGAGGACCCGAAGTTCGCGTCCACGGTTCGGGGAGGCAAGCTCCGACGCCCGTCGCGTCGCCGGCGCATCCAGGGCGTCGCGCTCTTCGTGGTCGGCGTCGTGATGCTGGTGCTCGGCGTCGTCTTCAGTTCGTCCACGATCGGCATCGCCGTCAGCGTGGTCGGCTTCCTCGCGATGTTCGGCGGTGCCGTCCTCGCGATCACCTCGTTCGGCGCCCGGAAGAAGGAGGCCGCCGCCGAGGGCGAGGCCCCCGCCGCCGGCGCCTCGGAGAAGGAGCGCAGCCGCTTCACCTCCCGCATGGAGGAGCGTTTCCGCCGCCGCTTCGAGCAGGAGTAGCTCCCGCACCACCGACGCACCCGACGCGCCGCCGACCTCCGGGTCGGCGGCGCGTCGTCGTTCGCAGGTCTTCTGGCGCGCGCGTGCGTGCCCGGGCGGACTCCGGCGCGCGCCCCACCCCGCCCCACCGGCCGGGCTTCAGCGCGCGCCGGACGAGATCAGCAGGCCGAGAAGCACCCCTGGGGCCCCTCGCGAGGTGCCTTTCCGCCCGCTGATCTTCCGGGCGGCCCACCTCGCCCCACGGGTCGCCCCACCTCGCCCCACGGGTCGCCCCACCTCGCCCCACGGGTCGCCCCACCTCGCCCCACGGGGCCCCCGGCCGCCCGTCGCACGCCGCTCGAGACCCCCCGAACGGCCCGGGAGCCGAGGAAACGGCGTGTCGACGAGCCCCGGGCGCCCCTCGCAGGTCATGGTCGGGCGAGCTCCCCCCACCGCGCCCCACCGGTGCTGACCAGGCACGACTCCCTCGAACGGGGGGCACCACACCCGCGGGATGGTTTGGCTGTGGGGCAAGGTGGGGTATGGTGGTGAGCAGTGGGGCGATCGGGGCTCCACCGGGGAGGTGGAGCCGTGTTCCTCGGCACCCACACCCCGCGATTGGACGACAAGGGCAGGTTGACGCTGCCCGCGAAGTTCCGGGACGAGCTCGCAGGGGGGTTGATGATCACCAAGGGCCAGGACCACTGCCTCTACGTGTTCCCCCGCGACGAGTTCGAGCAGATGGCCCGCAAGGTGGCCGAGGCGCCGTTCACCGACGAGCGGGTGCGCGCGTACCAGCGCTACCTGTTCGCCGGCACCGACGAGCAGCGCCCCGACTCCCAGGGTCGCATCCCGATCGCGGCCGAACTGCGTCGCTACGCCGGGCTGGACCGCGAGTGCACGGTCATCGGGGCGGTCAGCCGCCTCGAGATCTGGGACAGCGCCCGGTGGCAGCAGTACCAGGACGCCCACGAGGACGACTACGCGCAGGCCCAGCAGGAAGTGCTGCCCGGCGTCTTCTGACCCCCAGACGACACCGACCGCACCGACGACAAGCGAACAGGCGGCGCCCCCACGGGGCGCACGGTCCGATGCCGTGAGGCCTCGGTCCGCAGGGCGACGGCCCTGGCGCACCTTCCCCGGCGCCAGGTCCGTCGATCTGCGGGCCGGGACGTGACGGCACCGGACCCTGGAGGACCCGGACCGCGACCGGTTCGCGGTCCGGGCACACGGCGGGCCGCCCGGCCCGGTCGACGAGTCGGTGGTGGAGGCGTCGGTGGACGAGCACGGGGCGGGGCCGGAGGCGCGCGGCGCCGACGGCCGGCGGCACGTCCCGGTGCTGCTCGACCGCATCGTCGCGCTGTTCGAGCCGGCCCTCGCCGACCGCGACGCCGTGCTCGTCGACGCCACCCTGGGGGCTGCCGGCCACTCCGCCGCGCTCCTTTCTCAGCACTCGAGACTCACTCTTGTGGGTGTTGATAGGGACGAGTCGGCGCTGCGACTTGCCTCCGAACGTCTCGCGCCCTACGCCGACCGGACCCATTTCGTGCACGCCGTCTTCGACGCGCTGCCCGACGTGCTCGACGACCTCGGGTACGACACGGTCCAGGGCGTCCTGTTCGACCTCGGCGTCTCCTCCATGCAGCTGGACGAGGACCAGCGCGGGTTCTCGTACGCCCGCGACGCGCCGCTGGACATGCGGATGGACCCCTCGACGGGGCCGACGGCCGCCGACGTCCTCAACACCTACGCGCCCGGCGACCTGATCCGGGTGCTCCACGACTACGGCGAGGAGCGATCGGCCCGACGCATCGTCGAGGCCGTCGTGCGTGCCCGGCGGCGGGCTCCGTTGCGCACCAGCGCGGAGCTCGTCGCCCTCCTCGAGGACGCGATCCCGGCCGCCGCGCGGCGCACGGGGGGCCACCCCGCGAAGCGCACGTTCCAGGCGCTGCGGGTGGAGGTCAACGGCGAGCTCGACGCCGTGGCTGCGGCCGTCCCGGCGGCGGTGCGCGCGCTCGCGGTGGGCGGCCGGGTGGTCGTCATGTCCTACCAGTCCCTCGAGGACCGGATCGTCAAGCGCGTGCTCGCCGAGCACAGCCGCTCGAAGGCGCCGCCGGACATGCCGGTCGTGCGCCCCGAGGACGAGCCCGAGCTGCGCCTGCTCACCCGGGGCGCCGAGAAGGCCGACGACGACGAGATCGCCGCCAACCCACGAGCGGCGTCGGTGCGGCTCCGGGCCGCGGAGCGAGTGCGGGAGGCGGCATGACCCAGCACGGGACCGCCGCGACGACGGTGCGGAGGGCAGCATGAGCACGGCGACCCTGTCGGAGCCCCGCACCGGGACGGGCACCCGCACCACCCCCCGGCCCGACGCCCCGGCCCGGCGGCCGGCGGCGAGCACCCCGCGTCCGAGCACCCCGCGCCCGAGCGCGCCGCGCCCGGGCGGCACGACGGCGGCGCCGCCCGCGGCGTCGGGCACCGCGCCGTTCGTGCTCCTGATCATGGTGCTGCTCACCGGCGGCCTCGTGGCGACGCTGTGGCTCTCCACGGCCGCGGCGGCCGACTCCTACCGCCTCGACGAGGCCCGCCAGGTGGCGCGCGACCTCTCGGAGCAGTCCGAGCGCCTGCACCGCGACGTCGAGGCCGCCCAGTCGGCGCCCGCGCTCGCCGCCGCCGCCCGCGCGCAGGGGATGGTGCCGGCCGGGGAGCCGGCGGTCCTCCTCGTGGCGCCCGACGGGACGTCCCAGGTGATCGGCGACGCCCGGCCCGCCGAGGCGATCGCGCCGCCCGCGCCCCTCCCCGCCCCGCCGGCCCCGCCGGCGGCGGGCACGGCCGGCACCACCGGCGCCCAGGCCGCCAGCGACGGCCAGCAGGCGCCGGCGCCCGCGGGTGCCGCGGCCGCCGAGGACCGGCTCGTGGCGGTGCCGAGCGGCCCGGAGCAGTCGCAGCCGGAGCAGTCGCAGCCGCAGCAGGGTGCGGACGGCGGGACCCCGCAGGACGACGCCGCGGTCACCGAGGCCGGCCGCTGATGGCGCGGAGCTCGGCGATGCTGAGCCGCCCGCCGGCGCGCGCTCCCCGCGGCCGGGCTCCGAGCGGCCGTCGTCCGGCCCCGCCGCCGCCCCCGCCGCGCCGTCCGGCCCGTCGCCCGGCGTCCCGCCCGCCGGACCCGCGCCGGCGCCTGCGGGTCGGCCGCGTGCTCCTCGTGTCCGTCCTGTTGCTGTGCACGCTCAAGCTGGTCGAGGTCCAGGGCCTGCGGGCGGGGGAGCTGTCCGCCGATGCGGCCCAGCAGCGCACCACGCGCCTGACCGTGCCCGCCGAGCGCGGCGCGATCCTGGACCGCTACGGCACCCCGCTGGCGTTCAGCGTCGAGGCCAAGGCGCTCGTCGCCAACCCGCGCCGGATCACCCAGGACTGGAACGACCCGGCCATCCGCTCCCGGCCGGGCTCGCCGACACCGGACCAGCGCAAGTCGGCCATCGCCGTCGGGATAGGCCGCATCCTGGGCCTCGACCCCGGCCCGATCTTCGCGTCGCTCACCTCGGACCGCAGCTACGTCGTGCTCGCCCCGCTGGTCGACCCGGGGGCGGCGCGCCAGGTCCGCGAGGCGTTCCCGGAGATCGCCGAGGAGGACCGCGAGTCCCGCCAGTACCCGGCCGGCGACGTCGCGGCGACCGTCGTCGGCAGCGCGTCGTGGAACATGGACCGCCAGAAGATCCGCGGCTCCATCGGCCTCGAGAGCGCGCTCGACACCACCCTCGCCGGCACCGACGGCTTCCGCGTCGTCGACACCGCCGAGGGCAGCGACGCCGTCATCCCCGGCACCACGCGCGCCGAGCAGCCGGCGCAGGCGGGCCGCGACGTCGTCCTCACCCTCGACACCGACCTGCAGTACGCCGTCGAGCAGCGGCTGCGCGACTACACCGCACGCGTCGGGGCCCGCAGCGGCAGCGCCGTGGTCCTCGACGCCCACACCGGCCAGGTCCTCTCCATGGCCAACTCGGGCGGGTTCAACCCGGCCGCGCCCGGTGCCCCCGGCGCGCAGCTGTCCAACCCGTCGGTGACGAGCCCGTTCGAGCCGGGGTCGGTCAACAAGCTGGTGACGATGGCCGCGGCCGTCGAGGCGGGCGTGGCGCGCCCCGAGGACGTCCTCGCGGTGCCGGGCAGCATCCGCGTCGCCGACCGCACCATCGGCGACGCCTGGTCGCACGGCACGATCAACATGACGCTGAACGGGGTGCTCGGGCGCTCGTCGAACGTCGGCACCCTCATGACCGCGCAGCGCGTCGGCCCCGACCGGTTCGCGGACATGCTGCGGGCGCTCGGCGTCGGCACCCGCACCGGCATCGAGCTGCCCGGCGAGAGCTCGGGCTCGGTGCCGGCGCGGGAGGACTGGTCGGGCTCGACGTTCGGCAACCTGCCGATCGGCCAGGGCCTGTCGATGACGACGCTGCAGATGGCGAGCATGTACCAGGCGGTGGCCAACGACGGCGTGCGCGTGCCGCCGCGGCTGGTCGAGGCCGAGGTCGGCGCCGACGGGGTCCGCATCCCGTCCGAGGTGCCCGAGGCCGTCCGGGCGATGAGCCCGGAGACCGCCCGGACGATGCGGGACATGCTGCAGTCGGTGATCCAGGACGGTCGTGGCGGCGACCGCGGCACCGGACCGCAGGCCGCGATCCCCGGCTACCCGGTCGCGGGCAAGACGGGCACCGCCCAGCAGGTCGACCCGGGCTGCGGCTGCTACTCGCAGTCGAACTACTGGATCACCTTCGCCGGCATGTTCCCGGCGCAGGACCCCCGCTACGTCGTCGCGCTCATGCTCGACCGGCCGCCGGGCGGCGACTCCGCCGCCCCGCTGTTCCACGACATCGGCGCCTACCTCGCCCAGCACGGGGCCGTGCCGGTGTCGACCGCGCCGCCCCGCGTCGTCCCCCTCACGCTGCCCTGACGAGAAGGCAACACCGGCATCGCAGGCCACAGGGGCTGCGCGGGCGTCGCGGGGACGGTGAGTAGCCTTCGCGCTCGTGCCCGCCGCACCACCGAGGACCACCGACGACGCCGCCGGACCCGTCCGGGGGCGGGCCGCCGACGGCGGCTCCGGAGACGACGACCGCGGCCCCTTGCGGCCCGCGCGGACGGTCCCCGTGGTGATCACCGAGGTGGCGGGGCGCATCGCCGAGGCGCTGCCCGGGCAGGCCCCGGTGGAGATCGTCGGCGAGGCCGGCGTGCGCGTCACCGGCGCGACGCTGCGGGCCCACGAGGTGCGCCCGGGCGACCTGTTCGCGGCCCTGCCCGGGTCCCGCGCGCACGGCGCCGACTACGCCGCACAGGCCCTCGAGCAGGGTGCCGCCGCGGTCCTCACCGACGTCGACGGGGCCGCCCGCCCGGCCCTGCGTGCCGCCGGCGTCCCCGTGCTCGTCCACGCCGACCCGCGCGGTGCCCTCGGCCCGGCGTCGGCCCGCATCTACGGCGACCCCTCGACGCGCCTCGACGTGCTCGGCGTGACCGGGACCAGCGGCAAGACGACGACCGTGTACCTGCTCGAGGCCGCGCTCGCGGCGGCCGGCGCCCGCACCGGGCTCATCGGTACCGTCGAGACCCGCCTCGCGGGGCGGCGCCTGCCCAGCGGGTTCACCACGCCCGAGGCGCCCGATCTGCAGGCCCTGCTCGCCCGGATGGCCGACGACGGCGCGACGCACGTGGCCATGGAGGTCTCCAGCCACGCCCTCGCGCTGGGCCGGGTCGCGGGCACGCGGTTCGCGGTCGGGGCGTTCACCAACCTCTCGGCCGAGCACCTCGACTTCCACGCCGACATGGAGGACTACTTCGCCGCGAAGGCGACGCTCTTCGACGGGCGCGCGGCGGCCGAGGTGGTCTGCGTCGACTCGCCGTGGGGCCGCCGGCTGGTGCGCGAGCACACGGTGACCGTCGGCGCGCCCGACGCCGACTGGCGCGCCGAGGACGTCGTCGCCCTGCGCGACGGCACCCAGCGCTTCACGGTCCACGGCCCCGACGGCCTCGAGCTGCCGGTGACGCTGCGCCTGCCCGGCGCCTTCAACGTCACCAACGCCCTGCTCGCGCTGGCCTGCGGGCGCGCCGCCGGCCACGACCCGGAGGTCCTCGTCCGGGGCCTCGCGGAGGTCCGCGTGCCGGGCCGGATGCAGCGGGTCGAGGCGGGCCAGCCGTTCCTCGCCGTCGTCGACTACGCGCACAAGCCCGCCGCCGTCGCCGCGCTGCTCGAGACGCTGCGGGCGCAGACCGAGGGCCGGGTGCTCACGGTGCTGGGCTGCGGCGGCGACCGCGACCGCGCCAAGCGTCCCGTGATGGGCCGGCTCGCCGCCCAGCTCTCGGACCACCTGTGGGTCACCGACGACAACCCGCGCACCGAGGATCCGGCCGCGATCCGCGCCGCGGTGCTCGAGGGCGCCCGCGAGGTCGCCGACGCCGCCGTCGACGAGATCGGCGACCGGCGCGCGGCCATCGGCGCCGCCGTCGCGGCCGCGCGGCCGGGCGACGTCGTGGTCGTCGCCGGCAAGGGGCACGAGACCGGGCAGCAGGTGGGGGACGAGAAGCTCCCGTTCTCCGACGTGGACGAGCTCGGCCGGGCGCTGCGTGCCGGTGGTCCGTCGTGATCGAGCTGACCCTCGCCGACGTCGCCCGCGCCACCGGCGGGCGGCTGCACCGCGCCACCGGCGACGAGCGCGTCACCGGCACCGTCGAGTTCGACAGCCGGGCGGTCACCGCGGGCGGCCTGTTCGTCGCCCTGCCCGGCGAGCGCGTCGACGGCCACGACTTCGTCGATGCCGCGATGGCGGCCGGCGCCGAGGGCGTGCTCGCGGCCCGCGAGGTCGACGCGCCGGCGGTGATCGTGCCGTCGGTGCACGAGGTGTCCGGCTCCTACGTCCTCGCCGCGGACGCCGGCGGCGCGGGCGCCGGGGTGCTCGCCGCCCTGGCCCTGCTCGCGCGCCACGTCGTCGACGTCCTCACCGACCCCCGGACCGGCAGCGGGCTGCTCGTCGTCGGGATCACCGGCTCGTCGGGCAAGACGTCGACCAAGGACCTCACCGCGCACCTGCTCGAGGGGCTGGGCGAGACCGTCGCCCCGCCCGGGTCGTTCAACAACGAGCTCGGCCACCCGTGGACCGCGCTGCGCGCCACGCGCTCGACCCGCCACCTCGTGCTCGAGCTCTCGGCCCGCAACCGCGGGCACGTCGCGGCGCTGTGCCGGGTGGCGCCGCCGCGGATCGGCGCGGTGCTCAACGTCGGCTCGGCGCACCTCGGCGAGTTCGGCTCCCGCGAGGCGATCGCCCAGGCCAAGGGCGAGCTGGTCGAGGCGCTCCCGGCGGACGGCGTGGCCGTCCTCGGCGCCGACGACCCGGTCGTGGCGGCGATGCGCGAGCGCACCGTGGCCCGCGTCGTGCACACCGGGCGCGCGCCGCAGGCCACGGTCCGGGCCGCCGACGTCGCGATCGACGACGCCGGGCGGGCGACGTTCCGCCTGGTCACGCCCGTCGGCGAGGCACCGGTGCGCCTGGGCCTGCACGGCGCCCACCACGTCGACAACGCCCTCGCCGCCGCGGCGATCGCGATCGAGGCCGGCATGGACGTCGCGACGGTCGCCGAGCGCCTCGGCACGGCCGCGCCGCGCTCGCGCTGGCGCATGGAGCTCACCGAGCGCCCCGACGGCGTGCGGGTGCTCAACGACGCCTACAACGCCAACCCCGAGTCGATGCGCGCCGCGCTGGCCACCCTGGGCGCGATGGGTGGACGGCACACCGCGGTGCTCGGCGCCATGGCCGAGCTCGGCGACGACACGGCCCGCGCGCACACCGAGATCGGGCGCGAGGTGGCCCGCACCGGCGTGGCGCGCCTGGTGGTGGTCGGGGACGGGGCGCGGCCGCTGCACGAGGCGGCGTCCTCGGCGGGCGTCGACTCGCAGCTCGTTCCCGACGCCGCGGCCGCCGCCGAGCTCGTCGCCGCGGGCGTGGCGCCGGGTGACGTGGTGCTCATCAAGGCCTCCCGGTCGGCGGGACTGGAGCGCGTTGCCGACAAGCTCGCCGACGTGCTCGCCGACGCCGGGCCGGTACCGATCGCGGACGGGGGAGGAGCTCCATGAGGGGCGTGCTGGTGGCGGCGGGGGTCGCGCTGGCCGTGTCGATCCTCCTGACCCCGTACGTGATCCGGCTGTTCATCCGCCAGGGGTTCGGCCAGGAGATCCGCGAGGAGGGGCCGCAGAGCCACCGCGGCAAGCGCGGGACGCCGACGATGGGCGGCGTCGCGATCCTCACCGCGGTCTGGGTCGGCTACCTCGCCGCGCACCTGGTCGGCGACGTCGCGATCTCGGCGTCGGCCCTGCTGGTGCTGATGCTGATGACGGCGCTGGGGGTCGTCGGCTTCCTCGACGACTTCATCAAGATCCGGCGGCAGCGCAACCTCGGCCTGAACAAGACCGCCAAGCTCGTCGGGCAGTTCGTCAGCGCCGTGGTCTTCGCCGTGCTCGCGATGCAGTTCCCCGACGAACAGGGCCTGCGACCCGTCTCCACGAACCTCTCGTTCGTCCGGGACATCGCCGTCGTCGGCTTCGGGTCGATCGGCTTCGTGCTGTTCTGCTACCTCATCGTCACGGCCGCCTCGAACGCCGTGAACCTCACCGACGGGCTGGACGGCCTCGCGGCGGGGACGTCGGCGATGGTGCTCGCGACCTATCTCATCGTGTCGTTCTGGCAGTTCCGCAACGCCTGCGGCGTGCAGATCGAGGCGGGCTGCTACCAGGTGCGCGATCCCCTGGACATCACGCTCGTGGCGGCCGCGGCCATGGGGGCGTGCATCGGGTTCCTGTGGTGGAACGCCGCGCCCGCCCGCATCTTCATGGGCGACACGGGCTCGCTCGCGCTCGGCGGGCTGTTCGCCGGGCTGGCCATGGTCACGCGTACCGAGCTGCTGCTGGTCGTGCTCGGCGGCGTGTTCGTCGTCGAGGCGCTGTCGGTGGTCATCCAGGTGGCGGTCTTCCGGACCACGCGACGGCGGCCGTTCCGCATGGCCCCGTTCCACCACCACTTCGAGCTCGCCGGCTGGGCCGAGACGACGGTGATCATCCGGTTCTGGCTGCTCGCGGCGATCTGCTGCGCCCTGGGCCTCGGGCTGTTCTACAGCGAGTGGTTGGCGGCGTCGGGTGGTTGAGTGGCGCGACCGCCACGTCCTCGTCGCCGGGGCGCGCCGGACCGGGGTCTCGGTGGTCGACGTGCTGCTCGGTCTCGGCGCCCGGGTGACCGTCGGCGACGGCGACCCCGCCCAGCTCGACGCGCTGGGCGACCGGGACGTCGCGCGCACCCGCGACCTGACCTCGCTGCCCGACGGTGTCGACCTTGTCGTCACCAGCCCCGGCTTCCGCACCGACGCCCCGCTCGCGCTCGCGGCCCGCGGCGCCGGGGTCCCGATGGTCGGCGAGCCCGAGCTCGCGTGGTGGCTCGGCGACGACCCGGCCGTCTGCCCCGACGGCCCGCCGCGCTGGCTCGCGGTCACCGGCACCAACGGCAAGACCACGACCACGCTCATGCTCGAGGCGATCCTGCGCGCGGCGGGGGAGGACACCGTCGCCTGCGGCAACATCGGCCTGCCGGTGGTCGACGCGCTGCGCGCCGGGCACCGGGTGCTGGCCGTCGAGCTCTCGAGCTTCCAGCTGGAGTGGTCGCCGTCGGTGCGCCCCTACGCCGGCGCGGTGCTCAACCTCGCCGAGGACCACCTCGACTGGCACGGGACGATGGCCGCCTACGCCGCCGCGAAGGCCCGGGTGCTGCGCGGGGAGGTCGCCGTCGCGGGGATCGACGACCGCGCGGCGGCGGGGCTGCTGCTGGCCGCGCCGGCCCCGGTCCACGTCGGCTTCACCCGGGGACGGCCCGGACCGGGGGAGATCGGGATCGTCGACGGCACGATCGTCGACCGCGCCTTCGGCATCGCCCCCGGTGAGAAGGTCGAGCGCCACGGAGCCGGGCTCGCCGACGTCGTCGACATCGCCCCGCCCGGCCCACCGGGCGAGGCGAACGCGCTGGCCGCCGCCGCGCTCGCGCGCGCCCACGGGGTGCCGTCGGAGGCCGTCGCCGCGGGCCTGCGCGCCGTCTCGCCGGGCGCCCACCGCGGCGCCGTGGTCGCCGAGTCCGGCGGGGTCCGGTGGGTCGACGACTCGAAGGCCACCAACCCGCACGCCGCCGCCGCGTCGCTGGCCGCGCACGACCGCGTCGTGTGGGTCGCGGGCGGGCTGCTCAAGGGCGCGGACGTCGCCGACGTCGTCGTCGCGCACCGCGGGCGGCTCGCCGGGGCGGTGGTGCTGGGCCGCGACCGCGCCCTCGTGGCCGCCGCGCTCGCGCGACACGCCCCGGATGTCCCCGTCCGGGACGTGGGCGGGGGCGACGATGGCGACATGGTTGGCGGCATGGACGACACCGGGGACCAGGGCATGCTCCGGGCGGCGCGCGCCGCGGCGGAGCTGGCCCGGCCGGGCGACACCGTGCTGCTCGCGCCCGCGGCGGCGTCGATGGACATGTTCCGCGACTACGCCGCGCGCGGCGACGCCTTCGCGGCCGCGGCGCGCGCCGTCGCCGGCGGGGTCGGCCCGCACGGCGCGGCGACGGTCCCGGACGGCCCGCCGGACACGCCCGGGACGCCAGGCGGCACCCCCGGCGGCGGCGCGGCGTGAGCGCGCCGACCCGGCGGGGCCCGCACGGAGCGCGCGGGTCGGGCCGGGGCGGGCCGGGTCGGAGCGGGCGGCCCGGGCTCCTCGCCTCCGCCCGCACCGCCCTGCACCAGTGGCTCGAGCGCCCGCTGACCTCGCTGCACCTGGTGCTCGCGGTGTTCGGGCTGCTCACCGCGCTGGGCCTGGTCATGGTGCTCTCGGCGTCGGCGGTCTCGGCCTACGCGGCGGGCGGCTCGTCGTACGGCGTGTTCTTCCGCCAGGCCGTCTTCGCGCTCATCGGTCTCGGCCTGTTCTGGCTGGGCCTGCGGGTGCCGCCGCGCCGGCTGCGCGCCGCCAGCCCGTGGCTGCTCGCCGGCTGCCTCGTCCTGCTCGTGCTCGTGCTCGTGCCGGGCCTGGGGGCGGAGGTCAACGGGTCGCGGAGCTGGTTCCGGGTGGCCGGGCTGTCGCTACAGCCCTCGGAGCTGACGAAGATCGCGCTCGCGCTCTGGGGGGCCCACGTCCTCGTGCGCCACCGCCCGCACCCGCGCACCTGGCGGGCCGCGCTGATGCCGCTGCTGCCGGTGTCGCTGCTGGTGCTCGTCCTGGTGCTCCTCCAGCCCGACCTCGGCACCACGGTGTCGTTGATGATCATCGTGTTCGCGCTGCTGTGGTTCGCGTGCGCGCCGCTGGGGCTCATGGCGTTCATCGTCTCCAGCGGCGTCGTCGGCGCCGTGGTGCTCGGCGTCGTCGCCACCTACCGGCAGAGCCGCATCACCGCGTTCCTCAACCCGGAGACCGCCGACCCCCTCGGTCCGGCCTACCAGGCCCGCCAGGCGCTCTACTCGCTCGCCGACGGCGGGCTGTTCGGCGCCGGGCTCGGGCAG
Source organism: Actinomycetospora sp. ABD4_176 (assembly GCF_056311855.1). Classification (NCBI taxonomy): domain Bacteria; kingdom Bacillati; phylum Actinomycetota; class Actinomycetes; order Pseudonocardiales; family Pseudonocardiaceae; genus Actinomycetospora; species Actinomycetospora sp. ABD4_176. Next base: position 657,499 of record NZ_CM149974.1, read on the forward strand.
GGCCGCGCGAAGTGGGACTACCTGCCCAACGCCGACAACGACTTCATCTTCGCGATCATCGGCGAGGAGCTCGGGTTCGTCGGCGCCGGCGCGGTCATCGCCCTGTTCGCCACGCTGGCCTACGTGGGCCTGCGGATCGCCGCGCGCAGCGTCGACCCGTGGATCCGCGTGGTCGCGGGGACGCTGACGGTGTGGCTGGTGGCCCAGGCCTGCATCAACGTCGGCTACGTCGTCGGCCTGCTGCCCGTCACCGGCATCCCGCTGCCGCTCGTGTCCTCGGGCGGCACGTCGCTGGCGCTCGCCCTGCTCTCCGGGGGCCTGCTGGCCAACTTCGCGCGCCACGAGCCCGAGGCCGCCCGGGTGCTGCGCGCCCACGGCCAGGGTCGGCTGGCGCGCACGCTGCGCCTGCCCGAGCCCGAGGTCGCGTCCCGCCCGGCGCCGCACCCCGACCGGCGGGGAGGGGGCCGGTGAACGCCGGGACCCCGGACCCGGACGATGGGCGGATGGACCCGCTCTCCGTCGTCGTCGCCGGCGGTGGCAGCGCCGGGCACGTCGAGCCCGCCCTCGCCACCGCCGACGCCGTGCGTCGCCTGCGGCCCGACGCCCTGGTGACCGCACTCGGCACGGAGAAGGGCCTCGACACCCGCCTGATCCCCGCGCGCGGCTACCCGCTCGAGCTGATCCCGCCGGTGCCGCTGCCCCGCAGGCCGAACGCCGACCTGGCCCGCCTGCCCTACCGCGTCGCCCGCTCGGTGCGGCGCACGCGGCAGGTGCTGCGCGAGGTCGGCGCCGACGTCGTCGTCGGGTTCGGCGGCTACGTCGCGCTGCCCGCGTACCTGGCCGCGGCCTCGATGCGCCTGCCGATCGTCGTGCACGAGGCGAACGCGCGGGCGGGGATCGCGAACAAGGTCGGGGCCCGGTTCGCGCGCGAGGTCGTCGCCGCCGTGCCCGGCAGCGGGCTCGCCGGCGCGCGCGTCGTCGGCATCCCGCTGCGCCGCGCCATCGCCGACCTCGACCGCGCGGGGCTGCGCGCGGCGGCCCGCGAGCACTTCGGGCTGGACCCGCAGGCGCCGGTGCTGCTCGTGTTCGGCGGCTCGCAGGGGGCGCGCTCGCTCAACGAGGCCGTCTCCGCCGCGGTGCCCGCGCTCACCGCGGCCGGGGTGCAGGTGCTCCACGCGCACGGGCCGACGGCCGAGCCCACCGTCCAAGTCGTGTCGTCGTCCCACCCGCCCTACGTCCCCGTGCCCTACCTCGAGCGGATGGACCTCGCCTACGCCGCCGCGGACGTCGCCCTCTGCCGGGCCGGCGCGATGACGGTGGCGGAGGTGTCGACGGTCGGCCTGCCCGCGATCTACGTGCCGCTCCCGCACGGCAACGGCGAGCAGGAGCTCAACGCGCGGCCCGTCGTCGACGCCGGCGGCGGGATGCTGGTGCCGGACGCGGAGCTGACCGGCGAGAAGGTGGCGTCGCTGGTCACGGGCCTCGTGACCGACCCGGGGCGGCTCGCGGGGACCGCGGCGGCAGCCCGGCGTTCGGGGCACGCGGGGGCGGACGAGACACTGGCGCGGACGGTGCTGGAGGTGGCGGCCCTCGGAGGACGGGCGGGTCGCGCGACCGCGAGCGGGAGGCGGGCATGACCGAGCAGGTGGAGCAGGAGCAGCGCGTCGCGGCGGACTCCGTCGTGCCGCCCTTGCCCCGCCTGCTCTCACGGGTGCACTTCATCGGCGCGGGCGGCGCCGCGATGAGCGGGATCGCGCGCATCCTGCTCGCCCGCGGGGCGATGGTGTCGGGGTCCGACGCCAAGGACTCCCGCGCCGTGCTGGCGCTGCGCACGCTCGGCGCCGAGGTGGCCGTCGGCCACGACGCGCACAACCTCGACCTGCTGCCCGGCGGCCCCACCGCGCTGGTGACGACGAAGGCCGTGCACCAGGCCGACCCGGACAACCCCGAGCTCCTCGAGGCCGCGGCGCGCGGCATCCCGGTGCTGCACCGGTCGTCGGTGCTCGCCGAGCTCATGGCCGACCACCGTGCCGCCTGCGTCTCGGGCAGCGCCGGCAAGACGTCGACCACCTCGATGCTGGTCGTGGCGCTGCAGGCCTGCGGCGAGGACCCGTCGTTCATGATCGGCGGCGACCTGCTGGCCTCCGGCTCGAGCGCCCACCACGGGCTGGGCGACGTCTTCGTCGCCGAGGCCGACGAGAGCGACGGCTCGTTCCTCGCCTACTCGCCGGCCGTCGCGATCGTCACCAACGTCGAGCCCGACCACCTCGACCACCACGGCACCGCCGAGGCCTACATGGCCGTCTTCGACGCCTTCGCCGCGCGCGTCGAGCCGGGCGGGGCGCTCGTGGTCTGCGCCGACGACCCCGGTGCCGCCGCCCTGGGCGACCGCGCCGGACAGGGCGGGGTCCGCGTGCGCCGCTACGGTCGCGCCGCCACCGGCCACGAGGACCTGCACGTGCTCGACTACCGCGCCGAGGGCTCGGCCGGGGTGCTGCGGTTCGCGCTCGCCGGGACCGAGCACGAGCTCCGGCTCGGCGTCCCCGGCGAGCACCAGGCCCTCAACGCCTGCGCCGCCCTGCTCGCGGGCCTCGACCTCGGCGCGCCGCTCGACGGCCTGCTCGCCGGGCTCGCCGGGTTCGACGGGGTGCGCCGGCGCTTCGAGTACCGCGGTACGGCCGCCGGGGTGCGGGTGTACGACGACTACGCCCACGCGCCCACCAAGGTCGCCGCGCAGCTGCGCGCCGCGCGCCCGGTGCTGGGGGAGGGCGGGCGGCTCGTCGTCGCCTTCCAGCCGCACCTGTACTCGCGCACCCGCGACTTCGCCGCCGAGTTCGGGGCGGCGCTCTCGCTCGCCGACGAGGTCGTGGTGCTCGACGTCTACGGCGCCCGCGAGCAGCCCGAGCCCGGCGTCAACGGCGAGCTCATCGCCCGCCAGCTCACGCTGCCGCCCGAGCACGTGCACTACGAGCCGTCCTGGGGCCAGGTGCCGGCGCTGCTCGCCGACCTCGCCCGCCCCGGTGACCTCGTCGTGACGATGGGCGCCGGCGACATCACCGTCCTCGGGCCCGAGGTGCTCAGCGAGATCGAGCGCCGGGTGGCCCGGACGGCGGCTCCCGAGCAGCCCGACAGCCCGGGAGCCGGGTCACGGTGACCGGAGCCGCCCGACCCACCGGACGTGCCGGTCGCACCGGCCGGTCGGGGCGGGCGGGACGGGCTGGTCGCACGGCGTCGGGCGCCCGCGCCGAGCGCCGCACCGGGGCCGCCGGCGCGCGCCCGGAGGGCCCGGCGGCCGGGTCGCCGGGCCGGACCCGCCGGCCGCGGACACCGGTCACCGCGACGACCCGGCGCCGCGGCGTGTGGGCGGGCGTGGCCGTGGGCCTGCTGGTGCTCGCGGCGCTGGTCTGGCTGACGGTCTTCTCGCCGGTGCTCGACGTCCGCGAGGTACAGGTCGTCGGCGCCGCGCCCGACCAGGTCGAGGCCGTGCGCACCGCCGCGGGCGTCGGCCCCGGCACCTCGCTGCTCTGGCTCGACGGCGACGCCGTGGCCGAGCGCGTGCGCACCCTGCCCCGCACGGCGTCGGTCGACGTGTCCCGAAACTGGCCCGGCACCCTCGTCGTCACCGTCGCCGAGCGCGAACCGGTGCTCGCCACCCCCGCCCCGGGCGGCGGGGTCGTGCTCGTCGACGCCACCGGCTTCGGCTACCGCACGATGCCCGCGCGCCCCGAGGGCGTCCCGGCCCTGGTGCTCCCGCCCGGGATGCTGCCCTCGCCCGAGGAGCCGGGCACGCGCGCCGCCGCCGACGTCGTCGTCGCCCTGCCGGCGTCGCTGCGCGCCGACCTCGTCGAGGTGCGCGCGAACGGGCCCTACGACGTCGGATTCGTGCTCACCGGGGGCCGCGAGGTCCGCTGGGGCGCCGACGCCGACAACGAGCGCAAGGCCGCGGTGCTCGCCGCCCTGCTCACCCGCCCCGGCACGGTCTACGACGTCTCCACCCCGGACCTCGCCGTCGTCCGCTGAGCCGTCCGGAAGCTGACCCGTCCGGTATCCGAGCGAAGGGTCCCTTCGCGCCGAAGAGCCACCGAGGGGCACCCTTCGCCGGTTCCCGGGGCACCGGGAGCGTTCCGGCGAGGGGCACCCCTCGACGATCTAGGCGATCGAAGGGGCCCTTCGCTCAGAACCGCCCGCGCCACAACCGTCGACCAGCGGTCGAGACTTCGCGCGTGGGTGACGACCACCCGGCGAACGGGTGCCGCGAGGTCGGGACACGCCCGGCGCGCCTCGTGGAAATGCGCTGCTCCGCCTGCCTACCGTGCGCACGTCGCCGGAAAGCCCTCACCGTAAACCTCCACTCGAGGTCGAGGGTTGCGACACGCCGGACCCGGACGACGACCGTCGCCAGACCCAGCACGAAAGGCGGATCGCATGACGCCCCCGCACAACTACCTGGCCGTGATCAAGGTGGTCGGCATCGGTGGTGGCGGCGTCAACGCCGTCAACCGCATGATCGAGGTCGGCCTCAAGGGCGTCGAGTTCATCGCGGTGAACACCGACGCGCAGGCGCTCCTCATGTCCGACGCCGACGTCAAACTCGACGTCGGCCGCGAGCTCACCCGCGGGCTGGGCGCGGGCGCGGCGCCCGACGTGGGCCGCCGCGCCGCCGAGGACCACCGCGAGGAGATCGAGGAGGTCCTCAAGGGGGCCGACATGGTCTTCGTGACGGCCGGCGAGGGCGGCGGCACGGGCACGGGCGGCGCGCCCGTCGTGGCGAGCATCGCCCGCAAGCTCGGCGCGCTGACGATCGGCGTCGTCACCCGCCCCTTCAACTTCGAGGGCAAGCGCCGCGCGACCCAGGCCGAGAACGGCATCACCGAGCTGCGCAACGAGTGCGACACGCTCATCGTCATCCCCAACGACCGGCTCCTGCAGCTCGGCGACGTGGGCCTCTCGCTCATGGACGCCTTCCGCAGCGCGGACGAGGTCCTGCTCTCCGGTGTCCAGGGCATCACCGACCTGATCACCACGCCGGGTCTGATCAACCTCGACTTCGCCGACGTCAAGAGCGTCATGTCCGGGGCGGGCAGTGCTCTGATGGGCATCGGCTCGTCCCGCGGCGAGAACCGCTCGGTGGAGGCGGCCGGCAAGGCCATCAACTCCCCGCTGCTCGAGGCCAGCATGGACGGTGCGTACGGCGTGCTGCTCTCGATCGCCGGTGGCTCCGACCTCGGGCTGTTCGAGATCAACGAGGCCGCGTCGCTGGTCCAGGAGGCCGCGCACCCCGAGGCCAACATCATCTTCGGGACGGTCATCGACGACTCGCTCGGCGACGAGGTGCGCGTCACCGTCATCGCCGCGGGCTTCGACTCCGGCTCGCCGACCCACAAGAAGCTCGAGCCCCAGGCGCTCGGCTCCGCCTCCGCGAGCTCGACGGTCTCCGCCCAGGCCGGCCAGGTCCAGCGGCCGGGTGCGAACGGCGCGGGCAACGGTCACGGCACCGGTCACGGCAACGGCGGGGCGAACGTCGGCGGCCCCACTCCGGCCGTCTCCGCGGCGCCGACCGTCCCGGCCGCGCCGGCGGTCGACCGCAGCGCGGTGGAGCGCCCGGCCGCCGGCGCGTCCACCGCCGGCCCGGCCGCGCCCGCCGGCCCGGCGGGGCCCACCGGGTCCACCGGGTCCACCGCCCCCGCCGGCGAGGCCGCGAGCAGCGAGGGGACGGCGTCCACCCCGGCGGCCCCCGCCACGGAGGCGCCGGCCGCCCGCAGCGCCGACGAGGACGAGGTCGACGTCCCGTCGTTCATGAGACGCTGAGGACGTGGCTGCCCCTTCCGGCTCCCGGTCCTCCGCCGCGCCCGCCGCGGGCCCCTCGGTCCGCGTCCGGCGCGTCCTGACCACCCGGGCCGGAGGCCGGTCGGCGCCGCCGTACGACCGGTTCAACCTCGGCGACCACGTCGGCGACGACCCCGCCGCCGTGGCCGCGAACCGCCGGCGCCTGGGCGAGGGGATCGGCCTCGGGCCCGAGCGCGTGGTGTGGATGCACCAGGTGCACGGCACCGACGTCGTCCCCGTCACCGCGCCGGGCGGCGAGACGCCCACGGCCGACGCGCTGGTCACCGACCGGCCGCGCCTGGCCGTCGCCGTCGTCGTCGCCGACTGCGTGCCGGTCCTGCTCGCCGACCCGGCGGCCGGGGTCGTCGCCGCCGCGCACGCCGGCCGCCGCGGCGCCGAGGCCGGGATCCTCGAGCGCACGCTGGAGGCGATGGCCGAGCTCGGCGCCGAGACCCCGCGGATCGAGGTGCTCCTCGGCCCGGCGATCTGCGGCCAGGACTACGAGGTGCCCGCCGCCATGCGCGACGAGGTCGAGGCCGCCCTGCCCGGCAGCGCCGCGACCACGCGCCTCGGCACGCCGTCGCTGGACCTGCGGGCGGGCCTGCGCCGGCGCCTCGACGACCTGGGCATCACGCGCGTGGACGTCGACGCGCGCTGCACCTTCGAGGACGACCAGCTCTTCAGTCACCGCCGTGACCAGCCGACGGGCCGTCTCGCCGGCGTGACGTGGTGGGAGTACGCCCGGCCGTGACGGTCCCGTCCGAGTCCTCGGAGCCCGGCACCCGCCGGGCGGAGCTCGAGGAGGCGCTCGCCGCGGTGCGGGCGCGGGTGGCCGACGCCGCGCGGGCCGCCCGGCGCGACCCCGCCGAGGTCGGCCTCCTCGCGGTCACCAAGACGTGGCCGGCCCACGACGTCGCCCTGCTCACCGACCTCGGCCTGACCGCGTTCGGGGAGAACAAGGAGCAGGAGGGGTCGGCGAAGGCCGCCGAGCTCGCCGAGCTCCGTCCCGACGCGTCCCCGCGCTGGCACGTCGTCGGGCGGCTGCAGCGCAACAAGGCGCGCAGCCTCGTGCGGTGGGCCCACGCGGTGGACTCCGTCGACTCCGCGCGCCTCGTCGACGCGCTCGAGTCCGCCGCGGCGAAGGCCGTGGACGCGGGGGAGCGGGAGGGGCCGCTCGAGGTGCTCGTCCAGGTCAGCGTCGACGCCGACCCCACCCGCGGCGGCGCGCCGGTCGCGGAGGTCCCCGAGCTCGCGGACCGGGTCGCGGGCTGCGCGCACCTGCACCTCGGCGGCCTCATGACCGTCGCCCCGCAGGAGGTGGCGCCGGAGGAGGTGTTCGCCACGGTGTCGGATCTCGCGGCGCGGATACGCGCGGCGCACCCGCACGCGACCACGCTGTCGGCGGGGATGTCCGGGGATCTCGAGGCCGCCGTGGCACGCGGGTCCACGTGCGTGCGTGTCGGAACGGCGTTGCTCGGCCGTCGGTAGCTAGCGTTCCGTGTGAGTGAACGACACGGGTGTGACTCACGGGCCGGATGGTGCGGGGTCTCGTCGGACAGGGAGAGGCCATGACCACTCTGCACCGGGTGAAGGCGTACTTCGGCATGGTCCCGGCCGACGAGCTGGATGACTACGACGGCTACGACGCCTACGACGGCGACCGCTACGACGCGCGGGACCGCCGGCCGACCGAGCGCCACTCCGGCGACCGCCACCGCTACGGGGCCGATCGCTACGACGACCGGTACGACGACCGCTACGACGGACGTGGCGACGGCTACGACAGCGGGTGGTACGGCCGCGGGCGCGCCGACGACCGGGCGGACCGGGTCGAGCGCGAGGACCGCTACGACCGGTTCGACCGTGCCGATCGGGCCGATCGGGCCGACCGCTACGAGGACTCCCGCGAGCGCCGCACGCCCCGCCCCCGCGACCCCGAGCACGCCGAGGTCCGCCGCGACGACGACGCGGCCACCGAGTCGGTGCCGCGCGCCGGCCGCGGGCGCAGCTGGGCGGCGAACACCGGCCCGAGCCACACCTCGGTGCGCCCGACGACGCACCGCACGCCGCCGTCGCTCTCCTCGCCGTCGTCCACCGGGTCGACCGCGGGCGCGACGGGGGCCACGGCCGGGACGTCGTCGGCCACCCCGCCCCCGACCCCGCTCGCGGCGGCCCCGTCGGCGGCCGCGGGCGCCGCCGCGACGGCCTCGGTGCGGGCGGCCGCGAAGCCCGAGCCGGAGCCCGACCCGCAGAGCGGGCCGACCGAGATCACCTCGCTGCAGCCGAAGAGCTACAACGAGGCGCGGCTGATCGGTGAGCGCTACCGCGACGGCATTCCGGTGATCATGAACTTGACCGAGATGGACGACGCCGCCGCCAAGCGGCTCGTCGACTTCGCGGCGGGCCTCGCGTTCGCCCTGCGCGGGTCGATCGAGAAGGTCACCAACCGCGTGTTCTTGCTCTCACCGCCGAACGTCGAGGTCTCCGCCGCGGACCGCCGGAAGCTGGCCGAGTCGAACTACGCCACGACCTCCTGACGCCGCACCGGTGAGCGGGACCCGGCCGCCGGGGTGACGGCCGTGGGCGTGGTGGCGATCAGTGAGTACGGTGCCGGCATCCGCGTGTCCCGGCCCGCCGTGCGGCCGATCGGGCGACGCGGCGCGTGGCGCGCCGGATGGCCCGTCCCGTGCGCCGAGCGTGCGCCCGTGGTGACGGAGAGCCCGGGAGGGTCCGGCGGACCCGTCCAGCCCTCCTGTCACCGCACGTAGAGGGACACGGACCGTCACGACCCGACCGGCGGATCGCCGACGGTCGCGGGAATCGGTAGGTCTGTGGGTTTCCGACCGGCCGACCGTGGCTCTGCGTCACCATTCGGGCGGCGAGGGCAGCGCGTCACTGGACCCGTCCATTATGGTTCTGTCGCTCGCGGAGGTCATACTCTGCGGGTGGCGGAGCTCGAAGAGCCCGAGGTACCTGGGGTTCCGCAGCCGAGGAGTGCTTGAGGAGATCCGATGCCGCTGACCCCCGCCGACGTCCACAACGTCGCGTTCAGCAAGCCGCCGATCGGTAAGAGGGGCTACAACGAGGACGAGGTCGACGCTTTCCTCGACCTCGTCGAGGCCGAGCTCGGCCGTCTGCTCGAGGAGAACAACGACCTCCGCGAGCAGGTCGAGCAGCTGGAGCAGCAGCTCTCGTCCGCCCACGCCGATCTGGACGACGCACGTAGCAAGGCGAGTGCCGCCCAGAGCAGCTCCGGGCCGGCGACGCAGGTCTCGGCCCCGCCGCCGAGCCGGCCCGTCGAGGACGCGCCCCGCACGGTGCAGCAGCCCATGCCCGCGCAGCAGGCCCAGCAGCCGCCGATGCCCCCGACCCAGCAGGCCGTCGTGCCGCCGCCGTTCGGGATGTCGGAGCAGCAGGGCGGTGGCGCCGCCGGCGGTGGCGACCACCACGTGCAGGCCGCGAAGGTCCTCGGCCTGGCCCAGGAGATGGCCGACCGGCTGACCGCCGAGGCCAAGTCCGAGGCCGACGGGATGCTCGCCGACGCGCGCACCAAGTCCGAGCAGCTCCTCTCCGAGGCGCGCACCAAGTCGGACAGCATGGTCAACGAGGCCCGCACCCGCGCCGAGACCATGCTCAACGACGCGCGGACGCGCGCGGAGACCCTCGAGCGGCAGGCGCGCGACAAGGCGTCGACGCTCGAGCGCGACGCCCAGCGCAAGCACAACGAGACGATCAGCCTCATCGAGCAGCAGAAGGGCGGGCTCGAGAAGAAGATCGACGAGCTGCGCACCTTCGAGCGCGAGTACCGCACCCGCCTGAAGACCTACCTCGAGTCGCAGCTGCGCGACCTCGACGGCCGGGGCTCCGCGGCGCCCGACAACGGGCGCAACGGCAGCGGCGGGTACGCGACCAGCGGCTACGGCTCGCGAGCCGAAGCCGGCAGCTGACGGCCGCCGCCGGCCCGCGCGCCACGAGGCGCGCGGGCTCGTGGCCCTGAGTCGGGGGTCCGATCGTGCTGCTCCTCGTCCTGCTCTGCGTGCTGGTGGCCTTCGGGCTCCTCGTGGTCGCCGTGGTCACCTCGGTGGCCACCTGGGCCTGGGGCTCGGTCATCGCCAGCGTGCTCGCGGCCGCGCTCCTCATCGCCGACGTCGTCCGTCGACGTCGACGTGAGCGCGACGGTCGCCGTCCCTCCGCCGCAGCGGCTCCGGCCGCGTCGAACGCGTCGGCCTCGTCGCCCTCCGGGTTCGCCCCGGGTGTGCACTCCTCGGGCCCGGGACAGGGCTCTCCGGAGGCGGCGGCGCCGACGTCGATCGGCTCGGGCTCCGGTCCGGTCGCCGCGGGCGGACAGGGCGCGCCGGGTGGACAGGGCGGGCAGGGCCCGGGGCCGCAGAGCGGCCCGCAGTACGCCGGCACCCCGGCCGGTCCGCAGGGACCCGGTACGCCGGCCCCGCCGGACCGTCAGGGTCCCGAGGGCGGCCCCCAGGACCGGGCCGCGGCCCCGGGTGCCCCCGCACCGGGCGGGACCGCCGAGCGCGACAGCAGGGAACGGCCGGGTGGCGAGCGCACCGGCTCCGCCGCGGCCGGTCTCGCGGGCGCGGCCGGCGTCGCGGGCGCGGCCGGTGCCGCCGCGGCGACCGGCTCCGGGTCGTCGGGACCCGGAGCGCCGGGTCAGCAGGGCCGGCCGGGCCAGGCGGGTGCGCAGGCCCCGTCCGGACGCCCGGGCCCCTCGGGGCGCTGGGCCACCACCAACGCCCGCCCGGGTGCCGAACCCTCCCGTGTCCCGGGTGCCCCGTCGGGCGCGCGCCTGCTCGGGATGCTGCCCATGCCCGGGACGCCGGCCGAGGCCCGCCTCGGTGGCGCCTCGCCTGCGGCCGCCGCACCCGGCGCCCCGCCGCCCACCGGCGCGCCCGCGGGCCGCACGAGCGGGGGCGACGACGCGGCGACCACGCGCATCGACATGAGCGACATCTCCCGGGCGCGCCAGGCCTCGACCGACGGGGCGGCGCCCGGCGGCGCCGCGGCGGCCGGTGCCGGCGCCGACGGGGCCCCCGGTCGCCCGCCGGCCGGTCAGGCGCAGGGCCAGCCTCCCGGCCAACCTCCCGGCCAGCCTCCCGGCCAGCCTCCCGGCCAGCCTCCCGGCCAGGGTCCCGGCCAGGGCAGGCGACCGCCGACGGGCCAGGGCTCGGGGGGACCCGGTGGCCCCGCGGGCCCGGGCGGTCCCGCCGGTCGGCCCCCGGGCGGACCGCCGCCCGGCGCGGCCCCGCCGCCCCCGCCGCCGGCCGCGCAGCCGGAGGAGGAGGTCGTCGACGACGCCGCCCGCCAGGCGGTGGCCGGCATCGACGAGGAGGTCCTCGTCATCGACGAGGAGCCGCTGTTCCACCTCGGCCGGTGCAGCTACCTCTACGGGCGCGAGGTCATCCCGCTGCCCGTGTCCGAGGCGGTCGAGCTCGGGTTCACGGGCTGCTCGTGGTGCACGCCGGTGGCCTCGCTGACCGGCGCGAGCGCCGACAGCCGCCGCTGACGCCCGCCGGGACGCGGAGGACGCCGCCGGGGTCGCGGCCGAGATCACCGCGGGGATGGGCGCCGAGATCAGCACCGAGATCACTGTCGGCGCGGTGAACCGCCTCACCGACCGGAGATCCGGGCCGGTCGGGGCGGCGCCTGCTCGCTACTGTCGTCCCCTCCGTGAGAGGAGGGGAGACGACGCGTGGACCAGTTGCCCCTCCTGCTCGGGATCGGCGCCGGCGTGGTGCTCGTCTCCGTGCTCGCGGTGCGGGTCTCCACGCGGGTCGGCCTGCCCTCGCTGCTGATCTACCTCGCGATCGGGGTGGCACTCGGCGAGTCGGGGCTGGGCATCCGCTTCGACGACGCCGCGCTCACCCAGGCGCTCGGGGTCGCCGCGCTCGTGCTCATCCTGGCCGACGGCGGCCTGTCCACCCGCTGGACGACGGTGCGCCCGGCGCTCGGGCTCGGGATCGCGCTGTCGACGGTCGCCGTCGCGGTGAGCATCGCCGTCACCGGCCTCGCCCTCTGGGCGCTGCTCGGGCTCGACCTGCGCGTCGCCTTCCTGTGGGGCGCGGTCCTCTCGTCCACCGACGCCGCCGCCGTGTTCAGCGTCCTGCGCAACCTCGGCCTGCCCGGGCGGCTCACCGGCGCCCTCGAGCTCGAGTCCGGGCTCAACGACGCGCCCGTCTTCCTCGCCGTCGTGATCCTGTCCTCGACGGCCGCGCTGAGCTGGGTCGACCCGCTGCTCGTCGTCTACGAGCTCGTCGTGGGCGGGCTGCTGGGCGGCGCGCTCGGGCGGCTGGGCGCGCTGGGTCTGCGCCGCGCGGCGCTGCCCGCGACCGGGCTCTACCCGCTGGCGACGCTCGCGGTGTGCATCCTCGCCTTCGCGTCGGCGCAGCTGCTGCACGCATCCGGGCTGCTCGCGACCTACGTGGCCGCGCTCGTCCTCGGCAACTCCACGCTGCCCCACCGCGAGGGCTCCCGCTCGTTCGCCGAGGGCCTGGGCTGGCTCGCCCAGATCGGGCTCTTCGTGCTCCTCGGGCTCTACGTCTCGCCCGAGCGGCTCGCCGGCGCGGTGGTGCCGGCGCTCATCGCCGGCGCGGTGCTGGTGCTCGCGGCGCGACCGCTGTCGGTGATGGCCGCCGCGACCGGCTTCCGGGTGCCGTGGCGGGAGCAGGTCTTCCTGTCGTGGGCGGGGCTGCGGGGAGCCGTGCCCATCGTGCTCGCTCTCGTCCCGCTCACCGAGGGCCTGCCCGGCGCCGACGCCCTCGTCGACGTCGTGTTCGTGCTGGTGGTGCTGCTCGTCCTCATCCAGGGCACGACGCTGCCGCTGGTCGCCCGGCGTCTCGGGCTGGCGGGCGACTCGCGCGTCGAGGAGATCGAGGTCGACGCCGCGCCCCTGGACACCCTGCGCGCCGACCTCCTGCAGATGACCGTGCCCGTCGGCTCGCGCCTGCACGGCGTCTACGTCCGGGAGCTGCGCCTGCCCGAGGGCTCGGGGCTGAGTCTCGTCGTCCGGGACGGGGCGAGCTTCACCCCGCAGGGCGCGAGCCGGCTCCAGGAGGGCGACCAGCTGCTCGTCGTCGCCACCGAGACCGCGCGCGACGCGGCCGAGCAGCGGCTCCGCTCGGTCGACCGGTCCGGGCGGCTGGCCCGCTGGCGGGGCGACACCGGGGGCACGCCGGCCCTGCGTGGTGGCCGTGGCGACGGCGACGGGCGACGGCGCCGCGCCACCCCGCCCGAGGACGGATCGGCTCCTGGGACGATGGACCGGTGAGCAGCGCACCCACCGAGCCGGACAGCGCGCCCGAGGCGCCGGGGGACCAGCCCCCGAAGCGGATCGGGATGCTGGTGGCGATCACGGCGACGGTCGTGGTCCTCGACCTCGTCACCAAGGTCGTCATGGTGTCGTGGCTCGCCGACGGGGAGCGGGTGCCGCTGCTGGGCGACCTCGTGTCCTTCACGCTGGTGCGCAACCCCGGTGCGGCGTTCTCGCTGGCCACGGGCCTGACGTGGGTGCTGACGCTGGTGGCGGTCGCCGTGGTGATCGGCATCGTGCGCTTCGCGCGCCGGCTGCGCTCGCGGGGGTGGGCGCTCGCGCTCGGGCTGGTGCTCGGCGGCGCGCTGGGCAACCTCGTCGACCGCTTCTTCCGCGGCCCCGGCCCGCTGCAGGGCCACGTCGTCGACTTCGTGTCGGTCGGCTGGTTCCCGGTGTTCAACGTGGCCGACTCGGCGATCACCGTCGGCGGCGTGACGCTCGTGCTGCTGGCGCTGCTCGGTCGTGACCTCGACGGCACGCGGGCCGGGTCGGGCGACGCGGGGAGCGCGGGGGAGCGCGCATGAGCCTGCGCACCCTGCCCGTCCCCGACGGCCTCGACGGCATGCGCCTCGACGCCGGTCTCGCCCGCATGCTCGGGCTGTCGCGCACGGTCGTCGCCGAGCTCGCCGCCGACGGGGCGGTCCGCGTCGACGGGTCGGTGGTGGGCAAGTCCGACCGGCTCGTGGCCGGCGCCTGGCTCGAGGTCGAGCTGCCCGAGCCCGCGGTCGACCCCGACGCGACACCGGTGGTCACCGCCGAGGCCGTCGAGGGCCTGGTTGTGCTGCACGAGGACCCCGAGATCGTCGTCGTCGACAAGCCGGTCGGCGTCGCCGTGCACCCGAGCCCCGGCTGGACCGGCCCGACCGTCGTCGCGGGGCTCGCCGCGCTCGGCATCCGCATCGCGACCAGCGGCGCCGCCGAGCGCCAGGGGGTCGTGCACCGCCTCGACGCCGGCACCACCGGGGTCATGGTGGTGGCGAAGTCCGAGCGGGCCTACTCGGTGCTCAAGGACGCCTTCCGCGAGCGCACGGTGTCGAAGGTCTACCTCGCGACGGTGCAGGGTCACCCGGACCCGAGCGAGGGCACGATCGACGCGCCCATCGACCGGCACCCCAAGCACGACTGGCGGTTCGCGGTGATGCGCGACGGGCGGCCCAGCGTGACCCACTACCGCACGCTCGAGGCGTTCCGGGCCGCGTCGCTGCTCGAGGTCGAGCTGGAGACCGGGCGGACCCACCAGATCCGCGTGCACTTCTTCGCCGTGCGCCACCCGTGCGTCGGCGACATCACCTACGGCGCCGACCCCGTCCTCGCCCGCTCGCTGGGTCTGACGCGGCAGTGGCTGCACGCCCACCGGCTCGGCTTCCACCATCCCGCCGACGGCCGCTGGGTCGAGTTCACCAGCGAGCCCCCGCCCGACCTCGCCCACGCCCTCGAGACGCTCCGGGCGGCGAGCTGAGCACCCCCCACCACGGGCACGACGACGAGCCCGACGAACCCGACGAGCCGCGCCTGCGCTGGCCGACCGCCGCGATCGTGCTCGCCGTCGTCCTCGTCGTCGTGCTGGTGACGGCGTGGGCGGCCGGGTCCGCGAGCCGCCCCGGGCCGGGCGGCATCCCCGGCAGCACCGACGCGACGCGGCTCGGGCCGGCGGCGGGCGAGACCGTCGCCGGCTACCTCGACCGGATCCGCACCCCGCCGCCCGGCCCGTCCGGCCCGCGCCCGGCCCTGGTCACGCTGGACACCGAGCAGGACGTGGCCGCGGCGGCCGCGGCGGTGCGGGGCGTGCCGGCGCGCGAGGTCGTCCTGCGCGTGCCCCTGCCGCGCGTGCAGACCGCGCTGCGCCAGGTCCGGCTCGACGACTCGGGCACCGTCGACCCCGTCGCCGCCCTGCGCCTGGCCGAGGCCCAGGCCGCGAACCGGGCGGGGGAGCAGGCGCGCTCGTCGTCGGGACGGGCCGCGGCGGTGGCGGCCACGGAGTCGGCGCGGCTCGCGGCGGGGTGCGCGTGCGTCCTCGCGCTGGTCGTCGAGATCGACCCCGCCGCGGCGCCCGCGCTGGCCGCCCGACCGGGGGTGCGGGCGGTCGAGGTGGCGCCCGCCGGGGCCCGGATCGGCGCGCTCGCGGTGTCGCCGCTGCTGCCCGAGCAGACCGGCGTCATCGGTCCCGTCCCCGACGACGGCCCCGTCCCGCCACCCTGACCGCCGGCCTGACCGCCGCCCCGGTGGCTGTGAGCGGGCCGACAGGTGACGCGGCCCCGCCCGGCGGGCCGGTGCCGCGTGGCGGAGGACCATGGCGGGTAGAGCCAGTGTGAACCGTCCGCCGGCGGGTCCTGAATCGTCACGGCCAGCACCGACGGGCACCCCGCGAGAGGAGGGCGGCAGCCATGACCGCCGATCCGTCGCCCCGGCAGCAGCCGGGGAGGTCGATCGAGGACGTCGATACGCGGCCGCACGTCGTCGTCCTCGGCGCGGGCTTCGCGGGCCTCGCCGCGGTCCGCAGCCTGCGCAAGGCCCCGGTCCGCGTGACGCTCGTGGACCGGCACAGCTACAGCACCTTCCAGCCCCTGCTCTACCAGGTGGCGACGGGTGCGCTGAACCCCGGCGACATCACGTACGGCGCCCGCGGGTTCGCGTCCCACACCGGCGCGTCGTTCCGCAAGGGCGAGGTGACGACGATCGACCCGGAGACCCGCACGGTCTCCCTCGACGTCGGGCCGGACCTGCGCTACGACTACCTGATCATCGCCAACGGCGTGACGACGAACTACTTCGGGGTCCCCGGCGCCGCCGAGCACGCGTTCCCGATCTACACGCGCGCCGAGGCGCTCGCCGTGCGGGATCGGATGACGAGCCACCTCGACCACATCGCGGCGACGGGCGAGGCCCGGGGCGCCACGGTGGTCGTCGTCGGCGGCGGCGCGACCGGTGTCGAGATGGCCGGCACGCTCGCCGAGCTGCGCAACACCGTGCTGCCCGACCGGTACCCGGAGCTGGACCCGGACGAGGTCCACGTCGTGCTGGTCGAGATGACCGACAAGGTCCTCGCGCCGTTCGCGCCCCGGCTGCGGGAGTACGCCGCCGAGCAGCTGCGCCGGCGCGGCGTGGAGCTGCGCCTCGAGGCCGCCGTGAAGGAGGTCCGGCCCGACTCGGTGCTGCTGGCCGACGGCACGGAGCTCGACGCGCACATGACGGTGTGGGCGACCGGCGTCGCCGCGCACGACCGGGTGAAGACCTGGGGCCTGACGCAGGGCCGCGGCGGGCGCGTCGTCGTCGGCGGCGACCTGCGCGTGCCCGAGCACCCCGAGATCTTCGCGGTGGGCGACATCGGGGTCATCGACGACGACCCGCTGCCCCAGCTCGCGCAGCCGGCGATCCAGACCGGCCAGCACGCCGGCCGCACGATCACGCGGCTGCTCGCGGGCGAGCCGACCGAGCGGTTCCACTACCGGGACAAGGGCACGATGGCGACGATCGGGCGGGCCTCGGCCGTCGCCGACATCGCCCACGGACCCAAGCTCGTCGGCGTGCTCGCGTGGCTCGTGTGGATGTTCGTGCACATCTTCGCGCTGCTGGGCAACCGCAACCGCGTGTTCGTCACGCTCGGGCTCGCCTTCCGGTACCTCGCGCAGCGCCGCGGGCAGATCGTCGTCGGCGACGAACCGGGCTGAGTGCGCGGGGCGGGGGCCGACGTGCAAGGCTCCCGCCTCGACCGACTGGAACCGAGAGTGAGCAGGAGCGAAGGCATGGCGCCCACCCCCGTCAACGTCACCGTCACCGGCGCGGCCGGACAGATCGGCTACGCGCTGCTCTTCCGCATCGCCGCCGGCGACCTGCTGGGGGAGGGCGTGCCGGTCCGGCTGAAGCTGCTGGAGATCCCGGACGCGGTGAAGGCGGCCGAGGGCACGGCGCTCGAGCTCAACGACTCGGCGTTCGAGCTGCTCGACGGTATCGACGTCTACGACGACGCCGCCCAGGCGTTCGACGGCACCAACGTCGCCCTGCTGGTGGGGGCCCGTCCCCGCACCAAGGGCATGGAGCGTGCCGACCTGCTCGAGGCCAACGGCGGCATCTTCAAGCCGCAGGGCGAGGCCCTCAACGGCGCGGCGGACGACGTGAAGGTGCTGGTCGTCGGCAACCCGGCGAACACCAACGCGCTCATCGCGCGGTCGAACTCCGACGTGCCGGCCGACCGGTTCACCGCCATGACGCGCCTGGACCACAACCGCGCCCTCGGGCAGCTCGCGACGAAGTACGGCGTGCGTGTCGGGTCGGTCTCCAAGGTGACGATCTGGGGCAACCACTCGGCCAGCCAGTACCCCGACGTCACCTACACCGAGATCGACGGCAAGCCGATCGGCGGCGAGGTCGACCGTTCCTGGCTGGCCGACGAGTTCATCCCGCGCGTGGCCAAGCGCGGCGCGGAGATCATCGAGGTGCGCGGCGCCTCGTCGGCGGCGTCGGCGGCCGCGGCGGCCATCGACCACGTCCACACCTGGGTCAACGGCACCCGCGCGAACGACTGGACCTCGGCGGCGATCGTCTCCGACGGCTCCTACGGCGTGCCCGAGGGCCTCGTCTCGTCGTTCCCGGTGACGGCGGCGGACGGGAGGTTCGAGATCGTCCAGGGCCTGGAGATCAGCGACTTCTCCCGCGAGCGCATCGACGCGTCGGTGAACGAGCTGGCCGAGGAGCGCGACGCGGTGCAGAAGCTGGGCCTGGTCTGAGCCCGTGTGAGACCCGTCGTCTGACACGCTGTCGCGCGTGAGCAGCGAACCGGTCGAGGTCTTCCACGGCGACGAGCTGGCCGAGGGCGACCCGACACCCGGGATGCGGCGCGAGGTGGCGTTCTCGACCGACGCGCTGTGGGCCGGGCTCGTGCACACCGAGCCCGGCGCCTCGTCCGGCTGGCACCACCACGGCGACCACGAGACCAGCCTCTACGTGGTCCGCGGCGCCATGCGCCTGGAGTTCGGACCGGGCGGCGCCGACGCCGTCGAGGCCGGGCCCGGCGACTTCCTGCGGGTGCCGCCGCACACGGTCCACCGCGAGTCCAACCCCACGGACGAGCGCTCGACGGCCGTCATCGGCCGTGCCGGCGAGGGCCCGCCGACGGTGAACGTCGACGGGCCCGACCCGGCCTGGCCCCGACGTAGACCCGTCCCGGGCCGGTGGGGCAACCTGAGGTCATGAGCCTCGGAGCCGTCATCACCGCCATCGTGACCCCCTTCGCCGCCGACGGCTCGGTCGACGAGACGGCGTTCGTGGACCTGATGGCGCACCTGTACGCCCACGGCTCCGACGGCCTCGTCGTGTGCGGGACCACCGGCGAGGCGTCGACGCTGTCCGCCGAGGAGCACCTGCGCCTCGTCGAGCTCGCCGTACAGCACCGGCCCGCGGGCGCGACGGTGGTCGCCTCCACCGGCTCGAACGACACCCGCCACGCCTGCGAGATGACCGAGCGGGCCACGGAGCTGGGCGCCGACGCGATCCTCTCGGTCACCCCGTACTACAACAAGCCGAACCGGCGGGGAGTGCTCGCGCACTACGGCGAGGTCGCGCGGGCCACCGACAAGCCCGTGGTCCTCTACAACATCCCCTCGCGCGTCGTGGTCGACCTGCCCAACGACCTGCTCGCCGAGCTCGCGCAGATCGAGCGGATCGACTACGTCAAGCAGGCCAACAACGCGAACCTCGCGCCCGTCGACGGCCTCGGCGTCTACGCCGGCAACGACGACCTGTTCGGGTCGGTGCTCGAGATGGGCGGCTGCGGCGGCATCCTCGTCGCCAGCCACGTCGTCGGCGACCAGATGCGCCGCATGGTCGACGAGCCCGACCAGCGCGCCGAGATCGAGGCCTCGCTCAAGCCGGTCTTCGACGCCCTCGGGGTGACGACCAACCCCATCCCGGTCAAGGCGGCGCTCGAGCTCCTCGGCCTCCGGGCCGGCGGCCTGCGCCTCCCGCTCGTCGAGGCCGACGACCACGAGCGCGAGGTCGTGCGCGCCGCGCTGGCGGGGGCCGGACTGCTGTAGGCGCCTGGCGTCGCCCGCCCGCCCGCTTCGTGATCAGCAGGCGGAAACGCACGTCCCGGGGCACCTCCGAGGTGCCTTTCCGCCTGGTGATCTCCGCGCGGCCCGGCACTGTCGGGGGTCGGGCGCATGCTCCACCTCGGGACGACGCGAGGAGGAGCCATGGGCGGGCGCAGGCGCGAGGGTCGGCGGCGGGCGGCGGTCGAGGCACGGCGGAGGCGGCGGTCCCGCCCGCCCGTGACGCGCCCGCCCCGCGACCCGCGTCCCCGCGACGCGGCCGTCGAGCGGGTGCGTGCGCCGATGCTGAGCGACTGCGAGATCCTCGAGCAGTCTCCCCACGCGTTCGACCACGATGCCGACGACGCCGACGCGTGGGACCTCGACCTCGGGGACGAGGACGAGGAGGACGCCGAGGACGACGGGGACGACGGGGACGACGGGGACGACGGGGACGAGGAGGCCCTGGCCGACCTGGTCCGCGCGCTCCGGGACGCCCTGCGCGCCGCGGTGGTGGCCACCGTCGAGCACCGCGACCCCGGCGCCGCCCGGGGCCTGGTCGCGCGGGGCGACCGGATCCTGCTCGGCGTCGTCGTCGGGGCCTGGCTCGCCCGGGCCCGCCGGCGCCACCCGCAGCCCGAGCTGCCGGCCCGGGCCGCGGCCTGGGTCGCCGGAACCCTCGGCGAGACCGGTCCCGGGGTCGACGACGCGGTCCGCGCGCTCGGGTCGGGGCAGGCGCTGCGCACGCCCTTCCTCCGGGTCCCCGACGACGTCCTGGTCGCGCGGATCTGGCTGCTGGCGGCGGTCGTGGCCGTCGGGTCGGGCGAGGCCGATCGGGTGTCCGACGCCCTCCTGCCGGCCGAGGACCAGCGGTGGATGGGGCACCTGTGACGCCTGTGGCAACCCCGGATCCGGGCGACACGCCGGGCCGGCGGAGGTGAGCAGCGACGACGGTCGCGGGCCGCGGGGAGGGGCGGCGCTGTCGGGGGGCGCGTCTACTCTGGGGGCGCTCCCGCCGGCCGTGCCCCGTACCCCGGGGCCGGTCGACGGCACCCCGTGCCCGGCGCCCCAGGGAGGTCCCGCGACGTGACCGGCGACTCGTTCGTCCACCTCCACACGCACACCGAGTTCTCGATGCTCGACGGTGCCGCGCGGCTGGACGACCTGTTCGCCGAGGCCGCGCGCATGGGCATGCCGGCCCTGGCGATGACCGACCACGGCAACACCTTCGGCGCCTACGAGTTCTGGAAGAAGTCGCAGGCCCACGGGGTCAAGCCGATCATCGGCATGGAGGGCTACCTCGCGCCGGGCAGCCGGCACGAGCGCAAGCGCGCCACGCTCGGCGGGCAGGTCATCTCGGACGACAACCCGGGCCAGATGTACACCCACATGACGCTGCTGGCCGAGAACACGGAGGGGATGCACAACCTCTTCCGGCTCTCGAGCCTCGCCAGCCTCGAGGGGTACTACTACAAGCCGCGCATGGACCGCGAGCTGCTCGAGACCTACGGCAAGGGGATCATCGCCACCACCGGCTGCCCGTCGGGCGAGGTGGCGCGCTACCTGCAGCAGGGCGACTTCGACGGCGCCTGCCAGGCCGCGAGCGACTACCGCGACATCTTCGGCGCGGACAACTTCTTCTGCGAGCTCATGGACCACGGCATCGAGATCGAGCGCCGGGTCCGCGACGACCTCTACGACCTCAAGAAGAAGCTCGACCTGCCCGGCCTCGCCACCAACGACCTGCACTACACGTACGCCAAGGACGCGAAGCCGCACGAGGTGCTGCTCTGCGTGCAGACCGGCAAGACGATGAACGACCCGAACCGCTTCCGGTTCGACGCGCAGGACTTCTACCTCAAGAGCGCGCAGGAGATGCGCGCCCAGTGGGACGGCGTCTTCCCCGAGGCCTGCGACAACACCCTCGCGATCGCCGAGCGGGTGAACGTCGAGTTCCACGAGGGTCGCGACCTCATGCCCGGCGCCCCGGTGCCCGAGGGCGAGACCGAGGCGTCGTGGCTGGTGAAGGAGGTCGAGCGCGGTCTCAACCAGCGGTTCGGCGGCCAGGTCCCCGACGGCCACCGCAAGCAGGCCGCCTACGAGATCGACGTCATCGTGCAGAAGGGCTACCCCGGCTACTTCCTGGTGACGGCCGACCTCGTGCAGCACGCGAAGTCGGTCGGCATCCGCGTCGGCCCCGGCCGCGGCTCGGCCGCCGGCTGCCTCATCGCCTACGCGCTGGGCATCACCGACCTCGACCCGGTCAAGCACAACCTGATCTTCGAGCGGTTCCTCAACCCCGAGCGCCAGTCGATGCCCGACATCGACCTGGACTTCGACGAGCGCCGGCGCGGCGAGATGATCCGGTACGTCACCGAGAAGTACGGCGAGGACCGGATCGCCCAGATCATCACCTACTCCACGATCAAGGCGAAGGCCGCGATCAAGGACTCGGCGCGGGTGCTCTACGGCCAGCCCGGCTACGCGGTGGCCGACCGGATCTCCAAGGCGATGCCCCCGGCCGTCATGGGCAAGGACATCCCGCTCTCGGGCATCTTCGACCCGGGCCACAAGCGCTACTCGGAGGCCACCGAGGTCCGCGCCCTCTACGAGGCCGACCCGCAGGTCAAGGAGATCGTCGACACCGCGCGCGACCTCGAGGGCCTCAAGCGCCAGTGGGGCGTGCACGCCGCGGGCGTGATCATGTCGTCGACGCCGCTGATCGACGTCATCCCGATCCAGCGCCGCGAGGCCGACGGGGCGATCATCACGCAGTTCGACATGGGCGTCTGCGAGACGCTCGGGCTGCTGAAGATGGACTTCCTGGGGCTGCGCAACCTCACGGTCATCGACGACGCGCTGCACAACATCACGCTCAACGGCAAGCCGGCGCTCGACCTCGACGCCCTCGAGCTCGACGACCCCGAGGCCTACAAGCTGCTGGCCCGCGGCGACACGCTCGGCGTCTTCCAGCTCGACGGGGGCCCGATGCGCGACCTGCTGCGCCGCATGGAGCCCACCACGTTCGAGGACATCTCGGCCGTCCTCGCGCTCTACCGACCCGGCCCGATGGGCGCCAACGCGCACAACGACTACGCCGACCGCAAGAACGGCCGGCAGGAGGTCACGCCGATCCACCCGGAGCTGGCGGAGCCGCTGGCCGAGATCCTGGGCGAGACGTTCGGTCTGATCGTCTACCAGGAGCAGGTCATGGCGATCGCCCAGCAGCTCGCGGGCTACTCGCTCGGCTCCGCCGACCTGCTCCGCCGCGCGATGGGCAAGAAGAAGAAGGAGATCCTCGACAAGGAGTTCGTGCCGTTCTCCGACGGCATGAAGGCCAACGGCTACTCGCAGCAGTCGATCCAGACGCTGTGGGACATCCTCGTCCCGTTCTCCGACTACGCCTTCAACCGCGCGCACACCGCGGGCTACGGGCTCGTCTCCTACTGGACGGCCTACCTCAAGGCGAACTACCCCGCCGAGTACATGGCCGCGCTGCTCACCAGCGTGCGCGACGACAAGGACAAGGCGGCGATCTACCTCGCCGAGTGCCGCAAGATCGGCATCACGGTGCTCCCGCCCGACGTCAACGACTCGGTGCGCGACTTCGCCCCGGTCGGGGACGACATCCGGTTCGGCCTGGGCGCCATCCGCAACGTCGGCACGAACGTCGTCGACGCCATCGTCGAGACCCGGCGCGAGAAGGGCGGGTTCACCGACTTCTCGGACTTCCTGCGCAAGGTCCCCCAGCAGGTCTGCAACAAGAAGACGGTCGAGTCGCTGATCAAGGCCGGCGCCTTCGACTCGCTGGGCCACCCGCGCAAGGGCCTCGCGCTGGTGCACGCCGAGGCCGTCGACGCGGTGATGACGACGAAGAAGGCCGAGGCCGACGGGCAGTTCGACCTCTTCGGGAGCTTCGACGGGCCGGACGAGGAGAGCGCGGACACCACCGGTATGTTCGACGTCAAGGTGCCCGAGGGGGAGTGGGAGCCCAAGCACCGGCTCGCCCTCGAGCGGGAGATGCTCGGCCTCTACGTCTCGGGCCACCCGCTCAACGGCATCGAGCAGGTGCTCGCGAGCCGCGCCGACACCCCGATCACCAAGATCCTCGAGGGTGACGTCGCCGAGGGCGCCACGGTGACGGTCGGCGGCATCCTGGCGAGCGTCACGCGGCGGGTGAACAAGAAGGGCGAGCCCTGGGCGTCGGCCCAGATCGAGGACCTCGCCGGCGGCATCGAGGTGCTGTTCTTCCCGCGCACCTACGCCGCGGTGTCGATCGACGTCGCCGAGGACGCGATCGTGCTGGTCAAGGGCAAGGTCAACAAGCGGGACGACCGGGTGAGCCTGTTCGTCGAGGACCTCGCGGTACCCGACCTGTCCGGCGGGGTCGGCGGCGCGCCGGTCAAGGTCGTCATCGAGAGCGCGCGGTGCACGCCGGAGCGGGTCGGGAAGCTCAAGGAGGTCCTGGTCGCGCACCCGGGCCCGAGCGAGGTCCACCTGACGCTGCTCGCCGCCAACGGCGCGAGCCACGTGCTGCGGCTCGACGACGGGCTGAAGGTCCAGAACTCGGGCGCGCTGATGGGTGACCTCAAGGCGCTGCTCGGGCCACGCTGTCTGGGCTGAGCCGTCTCGGCTGAGCACGCCGCACCGGGAGGGGCAGGTCATGAGCGGTCGGGTGGTCCACTTCGAGGTCCCGTTCGACGACGCCGAGCGGGCGCGGGCGTTCTACGGCGCGGTGTTCCGCTGGACGCTGCAGGACATGCCGGGGATGGACTACACGATCGCCCTGAGCGGCCCGGTCACCGAGGACGGCGCACCGGCCGACCCCGGCTACATCAACGGCGGCATGTTCCGCCGCGGCGACGACGAGCCCCGCAGCCCCGTGATCGTCGTCGACGTCGGCGACATCGACGAGACGCTCGGGCACGTCACCCGCTACGGCGGCACGGTGCTCGCGGCCAAGCAGCCCGTCGGAGAGATGGGTTTCGCCGCCTACTTCCGCGACCCCGAGGGCAACGTCATCGGGCTCTGGGAGACCGCGGCCGGCTGACGTGCCCCTCGCCGCCCGGCTCGTCACGACCCCTTGACCGGGGGACGTGACGCGGCGCACGGTCGAGGGATGGCCGCCCCCACGCAGGACACGCCCAGCCCCGAGACGGAGATGGCGGGCTTCCGCCCGTCGCAGGAGGGCATCCGGATGCCCCAGCCGCCGACGTTCGCGACGAGCGCGGAGGAGCGGCTGCACCGCAAGCAGCAGCTCGCCGGGGCGTTCCGCGTCTTCGGGCGCTTCGGGTTCGGGGAGGGGATCGCCGGTCACATCACGGTGCGCGACCCGGAGGACCCGCACCTGTTCTGGGTCAACCCGTTCGGCATGAGCTTCCGGCACATCCGGGTCTCCGACCTCATCGCCGTGAGCCACGACGGCCAGGTCGTGCACGGGAACAGGCCGGTCAACCAGGCCGGCTTCGTCATCCACTCCGCGGTGCACCACGCGCACCCGGAGGTCGTGGCCGCCGCGCACGCGCACTCGGTGTACGGCAAGGCCTGGTCGTCGCTGGGCCGCCCGCTCGACCCGATCACCCAGGACGCCTGCACCCTCTACGAGAACCACGGGGTCGTCACCGAGGGGCGCGGCGCCGTCGTGCTCGACCCCGAGGTCGGGCGGGCGCTGGCGACGGGGCTGACGGGCCGCCGGATGGTCTTCCACCAGAACCACGGCATCTTCAGCGTCGGCGACACCGTCGCCGAGGCCGCCTGGTGGTTCATCAACACCGAGCGCAACTGCCAGGCCCAGCTCCTCGCCGAGGCCGCCGGCACGCCGACGCAGATCGACCACGTGAACGCGAAGTTCACCGCCGAGCAGACCGGCACGCCCTACGCCGGCTGGTTCGCGTTCCAGCCGATCTGGGACGAGATCGTCCGCACCGACCCGGACCTCTTCGACTGACCCGTCACGCCGGGGAGACGCGCACGCCGGCGCTCCTCCGTCGCGCGGTCCCGCGATCTCCGGCGCGGAAGGTAGCGTCCGCCCGGTGATCGTCGACGCCCACGTCCACGTCGCCCACCTCGCCCGGCTCAAGGTGCCGTGGGCGCAGTGGATCGGGCCGGCCGGGCCCGCGGAGGCGTGGTCGGCCTGCTACGACACCGACGGCGCCGCGATCCCCGAGAAGGTCGCGGCACTGTTCGCGGGTGCGGGGGTCGACCGGGTGCTGCTGTTCTGCGAGTACTCGCCGAAGGCCACCGGGTGGCAGACGATCGAGGACATGCTGCCGCTGGTCGAGGCCGACGCGGCACGGTTCCGGATCGTCGCCAACGTCAACCCGCATGTGCACCACCCGGTGGCCGCGGAGCTCGACCGCCAGCTCGACCTCGGCGCCGTCGCGCTCAAGGTGCACCCGGTCCACGCCGGGATCGCGCCGAACGACCCGCAGCTCTACCCGGCCTACGCCCGCTGCCTCGAGCGCGGGGTGCCGGTGATCGTCCACACCGGCCCGTCGAACTTCCCCGGCGCCACCGCCCGCCACGGGGACCCGGTGCTGCTCGACGACGTCCTGCGCGACTTCCCCGGCCTGCGGCTCGTCCTCGCGCACGGCGGGCGCGGCTGGAGCTACGAGGCCGCGGCGTCGCTGGCACTGACCCGCGAGGACGTGTGGCTCGACGTCGCCGGGCTGCCGCCGCGCAAGCTGCCGGTCTACTACGAGCGCTTCGGCTTCGAGCGGGTCGCGGCCAAGTGCATCTTCGGCACCGACTCGCCGTCCGCCGACCCCGCCCGCAACATCACCGCGATCCGCGAGCTCGGGCTCGGCGACGACCTGACCGATCGGCTGCTCGGCGGGAACGCCCTGGCGGTCTACCCCGGCCTGGCCGAGCCCTCGAGCCGCGGCTGACGCTCGCCGTCCCGCCGCGGCGGGTGTAGCGTCCGTGGCGGACCGAGCGGTCCGGGACTGGTCGGTCCTCGACGGAGGGAGCCCCCGTGGCACGGACGCCCGCCCCCGGCACGCGGGAGCGCATCCTCACCACCGCGTCCCGCCTCTACTACGAGCACGGGGTGCGCGCGGTCGGGATGAACCAGGTGATCTCCGATGCCGGCACCGGCAAGAACCTGCTGTACTCCCACTTCCCGACGAAGAACGACCTGGTCGCGGCCTACCTCGAGCGCGCCCGCGCGATCCGGACCGCGGCCGCCCGCCGCGCCCGCGAGGCGGCGGAGGACACCCCGCGCGCGCAGCTGCTCGCCCTCGTCACCGAGGTCGCGAGCACGACGGCGCGGCCCGGCTTCCGGGGGTGCGCGTTCCGCAACTACCTCACGGAGTTCCCCGACGACGCCGACCCGGGCGACGCCGACGGCCCGCCGACCCCGGTCGGCGTGGCACGCGCCTTCCTCGCCGCGACGCACGACGAGCTCGCCGACCTGGTCGCCGACCTCGGCGTCGCCGACCCCGACCGGTTGCTCGAGGAGCTCTGGCTGGTCGTCGACGGGCTCTACCTCCAGGCCGCCTACCGCGACCGTCTCGACCGCGAGGTCGCCGCCGACACGGCCGTCGACCTCGCCCGCCGGCTCATCGACGACCGGACGGGGACCGTGGCATGACGCCACCGAGCCCGCGCGCGGTCCTGCTCGTCACCTCGGCCGCGGCGTTCCTCTCGAGCCTCGACCTGTTCATCGTCAACCTGGCCTTCCCCGACATCCGCGCCGACTTCCCGGGCACCGACCTCGGCCAGATCTCCTGGGTCCTCAACGGCTACACGGTCGTCTTCGCGGCGTTCCTGGCCCTCGCCGGGCGCCTCGCCGACCGGGTCGGGCACCGGCGCGTGTTCCTCGCCGGGCTCGCGGTGTTCACCCTCGCCTCGGCGGCGTGCGCCCTCGCGCCGTCGGTGGGACTGCTCGTGGCCGCCCGCGCCGTCCAGGCCCTCGGCGCCGCGCTCCTGACGCCGACGTCGCTGACGCTGCTGCTGGCCGCGTTCCCCGCCGAGCGGCGGGCGCACGCCGTCGGCGCCTGGGCCTCGATCGGGGCGGTCGCGGCCGCGCTCGGGCCCCCGCTGGGCGGGCTGCTGGTCGAGGCGTCGTGGCACTGGGTCTTCCTCGTCAACGTGCCGGTGGGGCTCCTCGCCCTGGTCGCGGGCCTGCGGGTCCTGCCGCGCACGGCCGCCCCGGCCCCCACGCCGACCACCGGGGCCGGGCGGCCCGACGTCCTCGGCGCCGTGGGCCTCGTCGTCGGCGTCGGGGCCCTGGCCTACGCGCTGGTCCGGGCGCCCGACCTGGGCTGGGCGGCCGGACCGGTGGTGGCCGGCCTGGTCGTGGCGGTGCTGGGCGTGGTGGGCGTGGTCCTGCGCGCGCGCCGCCACCCCGTCCCGGCGCTGGACCTGACCGTCGTGCGCACCCCGATGGTCGGGCTCGCGGCCCTGTCGATGCTCGCGTTCACCACCGGCTTCGCCGGGATGCTCGTCGTCAACGTCCTCTACCTCACCGGGACGTGGGGCTGGTCGGCGCCGGCGGCGGGGGTGGCGCTCGCGGTGGGCCCGCTCGTGGTCGTCGTGGTCTCGCGGCTCACGGGCCATCTGACCGGCCGCGTCGGGATCGGGCCGGTCGTGGCGGTGGGCGCCCTGCTGTTCGCGGCGGGCCCGACGTGGTGGGCGCTGCGCCTCGACGTCGCCCCCGACTACGCCGCCGGCATGCTGCCCGGCCAGCTCGCGACGGGCCTCGGCGTCGGCCTCGTGCTGCCCGCCCTGTCGTCGGTCGTCGGCGCGGCCCTGCCTCCGGAGCGGTGGGGCACGGGGTCTTCGGTGATCACGACGGCGCGGCAGGTCGGGTCGGTGCTCGGGGTGGCGCTGCTCGTGTCGGTGATCGGGACGCACGCGACGGGGCGGCCCGACGAGCTCGGGCTGCTGCGGGACGGGTGGGTGATGCTCGCGCTGGCCGGGGTCGTCGCGGCGGGCCTCGCCGTCGCCCTCGCCCGGGCGGAGCGGGTCGCCGCCCGTCCGGTGCCGGAGCCGGCGCCGGTGGCGGATTGCCCGGCGGGGCGGGCGGGGTAGTCGACCGTCATGGCCATCGCAACGACGAACCCCGCCACGGGGCAGACCGTCGAGGAGTTCGAGTCCCTCACCTCCGAGCAGCTGGAGGAGAAGCTCCAGCGCGCCTGGGACACCTTCGAGAGCTATCGCGACACGACGTTCGAGCAGCGCGCCGGCTGGCTGCGCGCGGCGGCCGACATCTTCGACGCGGAGACCGACCGCCTCGCCGAGCTCGCCACCCTCGAGATGGGCAAGACCTTCGCCGCGGCGAAGGCCGAGATCGCCAAGTGCGCGCTGGGCTGCCGCTGGTACGCCGACCACGCCGCCGAGGACCTCGCCGACGTCGAGTGGCCGAAGCCGAAGAACGCCCCCGAGAACGCCCGGATCTTCACGCGCTACCAGCCGCTGGGCCCGGTGCTCGCGATCATGCCGTGGAACTTCCCGTTCTGGCAGGTCCTGCGCTTCGCCGCGCCCGCGCTCATGGCCGGCAACGTCGGCCTGCTCAAGCACGCGTCGAACGTGCCGCAGGTCGCCATGGCCATCGAGGACGTGCTGAACCGCGCCGGCTTCCCCGAGGGCGCCTTCCAGACGCTGCTCGTCGGCTCCCCGATGATCGAGGGCATCATCGACGACCCCCGCGTGCGCGCCGTGACGCTGACCGGCAGCGAGCCCGCCGGTCGCGAGGTCGGTGCCCGCGCCGGCCAGAACGTCAAGACCAGCGTGCTCGAGCTCGGCGGCAGTGACCCGTTCATCGTCATGCCGTCGGTGGAGGACCTCGACGCCGTCGTCGACGCCGCCGTCTCGAGCCGCATGCTCAACAACGGCCAGTCCTGCATCAACGCCAAGCGATTCATCGTCCACCAGGACATCGCCGACGACTTCACGCAGAAGCTCGTGGCGAAGATGGAGGCGCTGACGATCGGCGACCCGATGGACTCCGACACCGACCTCGGGCCGATGTCGCAGAGCAACGGGGTCACCGACCTCGACGAGCAGGTCCAGGACTCGATCAAGGCCGGTGCTCGCCTGCTGACCGGCGGCGAGCGCCTCGACAAGCCGGGCAACTGGTACCCGCCGACGGTGCTCACCGACATCCCGCGGGAGTCGCGGGCCTACTCCGAGGAGCTCTTCGGCCCGGTCGCGCTGGTCTTCCGCGCCACCGACGCCGACGACGCCATCCGCATCGCCAACGACTCCGACTTCGGGCTCGGTGGCAGCGCCTGGACCTCCGACGAGGACGAGAAGATGCGCTTCGCCACCGAGGTCGAGTCGGGCATGGTCTACATCAACAAGGTCACCGAGTCGACGCCGGAGGTGCCGTTCGGCGGCGCGAAGAACTCCGGGTACGGCCGCGAGCTCGCGAGCTTCGGGCCGCAGTCGTTCGTCAACGCGAAGACGATCTGGATCCAGTGATCGGCGGCTGATCGCGCGTCGGGCGGCGACCGGGGCGGGGCGGTGTCAGAGTCCCAGCGTCGTCGCCGCCCGCAACGCGCCGTCGGCCCAGGCGGTGTGCCGGCCGTGGAACACCTCGGCCGCCCGGTGCCCGATCCACGGGGAGGGCAGCAGGGCGTCGGGGAGCCCGGGGTCGAGGAACGGGAAGCGCCGCCACGCGTCGACGAGGCGGACCTGCGCGGCGAGCGTCGCCGGGTCCCGGGCGGGCTCGAGGTCGGCGAAGCGCTCGACGAACTCCTCGTAGCGCGCCTCGAGGTCGCCGAGGTCCCACGCCCGCGAGGCGAGCTCGCCGGCGGTCAGCTCGCCGTGGTACTCGCCGGTGACGACGTGGGCGTCGGCCGGCCCGTGCTCGGCGAGCACCTCGCGGACCTCCTCGAGACGCTCCGGGTCCGGGGAGACCCACATGCCCGCGGCGGGGGAGCCGAGCCCCGCCCACGCCAGGCGGGTGCGCAGCCGGTGGCGCCGGGCACGCTGCTGCTCCGGGACGCTCGCGACGACCACGAGCCAGCGCCCGTCCCACGCCGTGCGCGTGCGCCCGTGCGCGTAGATGCGGGCGGCGCCCTCGGTGAGCAGGTCGCGGCCCCAGGGCGTCAGGTCCCACCGGACCCGCCGGCCCACCCGCTCGGAGACGAGCATCCCGTCGGCGGCCGTGCGGGCGAGGGCCTGGCGGGCCGACTTCTCCTCGACCCCGACGAGCCCCAGGACGTCGACGACGGTCTGCGTCCACACCGGCGCGCCGCGGGGCAGCACGAGCTCGCCGAGCACCGTGACCAGCAGCGAGCGCGCGCTGGTGGCCGCCACCTCGCGGCGCCGGGAGAACGGGTCCGGCCGCGCGTCGGGGGCGCTCTCGTCGAGGGTGGACATCACGCCTGATCCTAGGGCTCGCGCCCGCCCCCGCCGTTACGGTGCGCGGATGACGTCGCCGGAGACCGCACCACTGGCGCCCCTGCCGCCTCCCACGCTGCGCGACCGCGACCGGGCGCACGTCTGGCACCCCTACGGCCCGATGCCGGGGCGGACCGACCCGCTCGTGGTGCGCTCGGCGCGGGGCGTGCGGCTCACCCTCGACGACGGCCGCGAGCTGGTCGACGGCATGTCGTCGTGGTGGGCGGCCGTGCACGGCTACCGGCACCCGGCGCTCGACGCCGCGGTGACCCGGGCGACCGGCGCGATGAGCCACGTGATGTTCGGCGGGCTGACCCACGACCCGGCGGTGGCGCTGGCCGAGCGCCTCGTGGCGCTGACCCCGGAGCCGCTCGAGCACGTGTTCCTCGCCGACTCGGGGTCGGTGTCGATCGAGGTCGCGCTGAAGATGTGCCTGCAGTACCAGCGCGCCCGCGGCCGTCCCGGGCGCACGCGCATGATGACCTGGCGCGGCGGCTACCACGGCGACACCTTCGGCGCGATGAGCGTCTGCGACCCCGAGGGCGGGATGCACGCGGCGTGGAGCGGGTTCCTGCCGCAGCAGGTGTTCGCCGACCGCCCGCCGTCCGACCACGACGCGGCCTACGACGCGGCCTACGACGAGCACCTGCGCGCGGTGGCCGACGCCCACGCCGACGAGATCGCCGGGATCATCGTCGAGCCCGTCGTCCAGGGGGCGGGCGGGATGCGCTTCCACGACCCCCGCCACCTGCGGGCGCTGCGGGCGATCGCCGACGCCCACGACCTCGTGCTGGTGTTCGACGAGATCGCCACCGGCTTCGGGCGCGCGGGCACCCTCGTCGCCGCCGAGCAGGCCGGGGTCGCCCCGGACGTGATGTGCCTGGGCAAGGCCCTGACCGGCGGTTACCTGACGATGGCCGCCGCCCTCTGCACCCCGGCGGTCGCCACGGCGATCAGCGAGGGCGAGGCCGGCGGCCTCATGCACGGGCCGACGTTCATGGCCAACCCGCTCGCCGCGACGGTGGCCGCGGCGAGCGTCGACGAGCTGCTGCGCCGCGACTGGGCGGGCGAGGTCGCGGCGCTGGGCGCCGGCCTGCGCGAGGGGCTCGCGCCGGCGCGGGACCTTCCCGGGGTGGTCGACGTGCGCGTGCTGGGCGGGATCGGGGTCGTCCAGCTCGACCGACCCGTCGACGTCCCCGCCGCGCAGGCCGCCGCCGAGGCGCACGGGGTCTGGTTGCGCCCGTTCCGCGACCTCGTCTACGCGATGCCGCCCTACGTCACGCCGGCCGACGACGTCCTGCGGATCGGCGCCGCGATGGTCGCCGCGGCGCGGGCCGGCTGAGAGGTCGTCACGCCGCCTGGGTGAACGCAGCGTGACGGGGGTGTGAGACGACGATGAGACCGCCGTGAGGCGGTGTGACGTGCCCTGCCGGATCGCCCGATTCGCCCGAATCCACCCGGGTGGCGTAACGGAGGGCGCGTCCACGGCGGACCGAGCGTTGTCGTGTCGACCAGGATGTCCAGCTCGGGGCGGGGTCACACTCGGACGAGGTACCGCTGGTACCGCTCGACCCGGTCTGATCAGAACGCTCGGTAATGATCATCTTTCCGAGGCGCCGAGGGGCGGCCCGCCGGTAGGGCAGAGTGATCGACAGCGCCC
Source organism: Actinomycetospora sp. ABD4_176 (assembly GCF_056311855.1). Lineage (NCBI taxonomy): Bacteria > Bacillati > Actinomycetota > Actinomycetes > Pseudonocardiales > Pseudonocardiaceae > Actinomycetospora > Actinomycetospora sp. ABD4_176. The sequence continues at coordinate 689,681 of NZ_CM149974.1, forward strand.
CGGCCCGTCGCGAGGACCTCGCGATGGTGACGCCGGGTGACCACGACGACGTGGTCGCCGGCCGGAACGCGGGCGCCCCCCGACACCGCAGATCCCCGGTGATCGTCGCCGATCACCCCCCGCCGGGCCGGTCCACGGCCCCCGACGGAGGACCCATGACCACCGGAGCGACCGCCGTGCCCGCTGACGACCCCGTCCCCGCGGGCGACCCCGTCCCCGACCCCGCCCCCGACCGGGACACCCCGACCTGGCGCGACACACTGCGCGCCGACCTCCCCGCCTCCCTCGTCGTCTTCCTCGTCGCCGTGCCCCTCTCGCTGGGCATCGCGGTGGCCTCGGACGCGCCGCTGACCGCCGGGCTCATCGCCGCCGCGGTCGGCGGCATCGTCGCCGGCGCGCTCGGCGGCTCCCCGCTGCAGGTCAGCGGGCCCGCGGCCGGCCTCACCGTCGTCGTCGCCGACCTCGTGGGCCGATTCGGCTGGGGCGTCACCTGCGCGATCACGGTCGCCGCCGGCGTCCTGCAGGTGCTCTTCGGCCTGACGCGGACCGGGCGCGCCGCGCTCGCGATCTCGCCGGCCGTCGTGCACGGGATGCTCGCCGGCATCGGCGTCACGATCGTGCTCGGCCAGCTGCACGTCGTCCTCGGCGGCGAGCAGCAGGACGACGCGATCGCGAACGTCCTCGCCCTGCCCGGGCAGCTGCTGGCGCTGCACGGCCCGGCCACCCTGCTCGGCCTGGCCGTCATCGCGATCCTCCTGGCCTGGCCGCGGCTGCCCCGCAGCGTGCCGGGCCGGGTGCGCGGCATCCCGGCGCCGTTGCTCGCCGTGGTCCTCGTGACCGTCGCGGCCGCGGCGCTCGCGCTGCCGGTGGAGCGCGTCGAGATCGGCGGCTCGCTGTTCGACGCCGTCACGCCGCCGGTGCTGCCCGACGGCCAGTGGGGCGCGTTCGCGGTGGGTGTGCTGACCATCGCGATCATCGCCAGCGTCGAGAGCCTGCTCTCCGCGGTCGCCGTCGACCGGATGGCGGCCTCCACCCCCGCCCGCCCGAGGTCCGACCTCGACCGCGAGCTCATCGGCCAGGGCGCGGGCAACACGCTCTCGGGCCTGCTCGGCGGCCTGCCGATCACCGGGGTCATCGTCCGCAGCTCGACCAACGTCGCGTCGGGCGCGAGGAGCCGCGCCTCGGCGGTCCTGCACGGCGTCTGGATCGTCGTGTTCTCCGTGGCGCTGCTGGGGCTCGTGGAGCAGATCCCGATGGCCGTGCTGGCCGGGCTGCTCGTGGTCATCGGCGCGCGGCTGGTCAAGCTCGCCCACATGCGCGAGCTGCACCGCCACGGCGAGCTGCCCGTGTACCTCGTGACGATCGCGGGCGTGGTGGTCACGGATCTGCTCACCGGGGTCGTCGCCGGGCTCGTGCTGGCGCTGCTCCTGGTGCTGCGCCGCGTGGTGTGGGCGTCGATCGAGGTCCAGGAGCCGGCGGGCACGACGGCGGGGGAGCCCGACGACCGGCTCGGCGGCGCGCGTCCGTGGCACGTCGTCGTCGAGGGCGCCCTGTGCTTCCCGTCGATCCCGCGCCTGGCCCGCCGCCTCGGCCAGGTGCCGGCCGGCGCGCCGGTGGTGGTCGACCTCGTCACCGACTACCTCGACCACGCCGCCTACGACCACCTCTCGGAGTGGATCGAGCGCCACGAGCGGGACGGCGGGCACGTGCGCGTCGACGAGGTCGGGACGATGGGCCTGCTCGACCGCCGCGCGGCGTCGAACGGCGGCCCCGGCGACCGGCGTCCCGGCCCGGTGCCGCGGTTCCTGTCGCCGTGGTCGGTGTGGCAGGCGGGCCACGACGCGACGTACGGCCCGGGCGCCGGCCACGGGCACGAGGAGGCGGCCGACGACCCGATCCTCACCGGCCTGCGCGAGTACCACCGCCGGGCGGCCGGGCTGGTCGCGCCGTACCTGTCGGACCTCGCCGAGCGGCAGTCGCCCTCCGCGTTCTTCCTGACCTGCTCGGACTCGCGGGTCGTGCCGAACGTGATCACCTCGAGCGGCCCCGGGGACCTGTTCACCGTCCGCAACGTCGGCAACCTCGCGCCCGTCGACGGCGGGGACGCCTCGGTGGCGGCGTCGGTGGAGTACGCCCTCGACGCCCTCGAGGTGCCGACGCTCGTGGTCTGCGGGCACTCGGGCTGCGGGGCGATGACCGCGGCGCTGCGCGGGACCGGCGGCGACGGGGTGCTCGGGCGCTGGCTCGACGGGGCCGGCGAGAGCGTCGCGCGGTGGCGCGCGGGCCACCCGGTGGCGGCGGGGGCCGCGGCCCGCGGGGCGTCGGACGTCGACCAGCTCGCGATGGTCAACGTCGCGGTCCAGCTGGAGCGGCTGCGGGAGCACCCGGCGGTGGCGCGGGCCCTCGACGCCGGCCGCGTGCGGATGGTGGGTCTGTACTTCGACATCGCCACCGCGCGCATGTCGGTGCTGGACGGGGACCGCTTCGTCGCGGCCTCGCGCGACCGCCTCGGCGCCGGCGCCTCCGGCACCCCCGGCGACCCCGAGACCTCCGCGATCCCCCTCCCGGCGGCGGACCCGTCCTGACCCCCATGTGAGCACTTTCCGGGCCTATAGGCCCGGAAAGTGCTCACATAGACCCGGTGCTCGCCGCGCGGGCCGGGGCGTCGTCGGCGCGCCCGTAGGGTGGCCGCCGTGGGCTGGCTGGGTGCGTGGCTGGAGCAGACGTCGGCGTCGCGCGCGGAGGCGGGGCTGCGGCGCGCGCTGCGCCCGCGGGAGGTCGCCGACCCGGTCGTCGACCTCGCCTCCAACGACTACCTGGGCCTCGCCCGAGACCCGCGCGTCGTCGAGGCCGGGGTCGACGCGCTGCGGGCGTGGGGCGCCGGGTCGACGGGATCGCGGCTGGTCACGGGCTCGACGCGGCTGCACGGCGAGCTCGAGGACGCGCTCGCCGCCTTCACCGGCAGCGACGCCGCCCTCGCCTTCTCGTCGGGCTACACCGCGAACCTCGGCGCGGTGACGGCACTGTCGGGCCGTGGCGCGCTCGTGGTCTCCGACGTCGCCGCGCACGCCTCGCTGGTCGACGCCGCGCGGCTCTCGCGCGCCCGGGTCGAGGTGGCCCGGTGCACCGACCCCGCGGTCGTCGACCAGGTGCTCGCGGCGCGGGAGGAGCCCCGCGCGCTGGTGGTCGTCGACGGCGTCGACAGCGTGGACGGGGGGATCGCGCCGCTCGCGGCGCTGCACGCGGTGTGCCGGTCCCGCGACGCCGTTCTGCTCGTCGACGACGCGCACGGGCTCGGCGTCCGCGGCCCCGGCGGGCGCGGCACGCTCGCCGAGGTGGGGCTCGCCGGTGCGCCGGACGTGGTGCTGACCGCGACGCTGTCGAAGTCGCTCGGCAGCCAGGGCGGGGTGGTGCTCGGGGAGCGGGCGGTGGTCGAGCACCTCGTCGACACCGCGCGGCCGTTCATCTTCGACACCGGCCTCGCCCCGGCCGCCGCGGGTGCGGCGCTCGCGGCGCTGGCGGTCGTCGACGCCGAGCCGGACCGGGTCGCCGCGCTGCACGTCGCCGCGGCCTCGGTGGCGGCCTCCGCGCGCGCCGCAGCGCCCGGGCTCGACGTGCCGGCGCCGACCGCGGCGATGGTGCCGGTCGTGCTCGGCGACCCCGAGGTGGCCCTCGCCGCGGCCGCGGGCTGCGGCGAGCACGGGCTGCGCGCCGGCTGCTTCCGCCCGCCGTCGGTGCCGCCGGGCACCTCGCGGCTGCGCCTGACCGCCCGGGCCGACCTCACCGCCGACGACCTCGCGCTCGTCGACCAGGTGCTGCACAAGGTGCTCGGGCCGATCGTCGCTGCGCGCTGAGCCGGTCGGTCGTGCCGCCCGCCGCCGATCCCCCCCGCTCGATGGACTCGCGCACGCCCGATCGGCGGGCGCCCGCTCCCCTGAACTACGCAGTGTAGCGAACAGGTTCACGGATCGTGGTTCCGGGGTACTCGTCCGGGTCCGGACCGAGGACGGTGGAGGGAGGTCACGTGGCGGCACTCCTGCGCGCGGACGGTCCCGGCCTCCACGAGGTCCGGTCCCGCCACACGCTGCTCGTCGCCGAGGGCGTCGAGCACGGCCGGCGCGGCACCGCGTCGTGGATCGAGCGCGAGCTCGCCCACGGCGCCAAGGTCCTCTACAAGGGCTGGCTGCCGGCGGGCCAGCGCCCCGACCAGCACTGGATCACCGGACCCGCCGGGCCGCGCGGGGCCCGGGACGCGCTCGCGAGCGGCCAGCTGGAGTTCCTCGACCTCCCGACCGTCGTCGAGCGCACCCGGGCCACGGCCGACGGCGTGACCGCGCTCTTCCGCGAGGAGGTGGCGCGCGCGTTCGCGGACGCCTGGCCGACGGTCGCGCTGACCCAGGAGAGCCCGGGCCTCCCGCTGGCCGACGAGGACGTCCTCGCGGCCTACACCGCGTGGGAGGGCGGGTTCGACGTCCTCGCCGACGAGGGCCCGGTCCGCACGCTGTGCCAGCTCAGCGTGCCCGACGAGGACGAGGCCGCGGTCTGGGAGACGGTCGCGGTGCACCACCGCGACCTCGTCGACGACGTCTGGTCGGCGAGCGCCGGCTGCGGGCGCTGGCAGCCCCGCGGCGACCTGGACGCGCACGTCGCCCGCCGCTTCGGGGCCGCGGTGCACGGGGCCCTGCGGGCGGCGCGCGCTCACGCGACCGGCCCCGACCTGCACCTCGACCTGTCGGCCGTCGACTTCATGGACGTGGCCTGCGCCGACATCCTCATGCTCGCCGCCCGCTCCGCCCCGGAGGGGCAGCACGTCGTCCTGCACGGCGGCTCGCGCTTCCTGCGCCGGCTGTTCGACGCGGTGGGACGGCCCGACTCGGTGCGGGAGAGCGGGGACGGGCCGTGACGGGCGGCGGGACGGGCCGCGGGACGGGCCGCGAGGTGGAGGGGGGCCTGGTCCACCTCGCGCTGTTCCACGACGGCCCCGACGACCTCGTGGCCGCCGCGCTCGCCGAGGTGCGCCGGGCGCTGGCCGACGGCGACGAGGTGTCCCTCGTCGTCGACCGCGCCACCGTGCGGGCCTTCCGCGAGGCCCTCGGCGACGACGCCGCGCGCGTCGCGTTCCCGCCGCCCTCGTCGCTGCTCCCGCCGTCCGCCGCCGGCTTCCTCGCCGCCGCCCGCGACTGGGTCCGGCCCGGCCGGCGCACCACGGTGCTCGGCCAGTACCCCGCGGCGATGCCGGCGTCGGCGTGCCGCGTCGGCGAGGACGGGCTGAACGCCGTGCGCGGTGACCTGCCGTTGACGGTGATCTGCTGCTGCCGCCGCGACGCCGACCCCGAGCTCGTCGCGGTGGCCCGCAGCACCCACCCGCACCTCGCCGCGAGCAGCGGACGCGCCGACAACCCCGCCTTCCGCCCGCCCCCGACGTCCGACCCCGTCCCCGCCGACCTGTGGGGCGCGGTGGCGGCGCGGCTCGGCGTCGACGGCACGGGCGACCTCGCCGAGCTGCGTCGGTGCGTCGGCGAGGTCGCGGCGCGCGCGGGGCTGGAGGGCGACGCGGTCCGCGCCGCGGTGCTCGCCGTGCACGAGGCGGCGGTGCTCGGATGCCGCGGCGACGTCGGCGCCGGGCTGACCCTGGAGGTCCGTGCCCGCCCCGGCCAGCTGTTCGCCGAGGTCATCGGCCCGCCGCGGTCCGGGACGGCGACCGGCGGGGATCTGCTGTCGCACCTGCGGCCGTTCTGCACCTGCGCCGCGGTGCACGAGGACGCCGGACGCCGCGCCGTGCGGGTGCTGGCGACCGTCTGACGGTCCCGGACGACCGGGGCTACCCTCGCCCGCCGTGCGCATCCTCGTCGTCACCGGCACCGGCACCGACGTCGGCAAGACGGTGGTGGTCGCGGCGATCGCCGCGCTGGCCCGGGCGGCGGGGGAGCGGGTGACGGTCGTGAAGCCGGCGCAGACCGGCGTCGCGCCGGGGGAGGACGGCGACCTCGCCGCCGTGGCGGGCCTGGCCGGGCCCGTGGGGACGGTGGAGCTCGCCCGCTTCCCCGAGCCCCTCGCGCCCGCGACCGCGGCGCGCCGGGCCGGGGCGATGCCGGTGATGGCCGCGCAGGTCGTCGACGCCGTCCGGGCCCAGGACACCGACCTGGTGATCGTCGAGGGCGCGGGAGGGCTGCTCGTCCGCTTCAACGACCTCGCCGAGACCCTCGCCGACGTCGCCGCCGGCCTCGCGGCGCCGGTCGTGCTCGTCGCGAGCGCCGGGCTCGGCGTGCTCAACACCGCCGCGCTGACCGCCGAGGCGCTCGCCCGCCGCGGGGTGACCCTCGCCGGCACCGTCGTCGGCGCCTACCCGGAGCACCCCGACCTCGCCGAGCGGACCAACCTCGACGACCTGCCGGCCGTGACCGGCGCCCCGCTGCTCGGCGTGCTGCCCGCGGGCCTCGGGTCGGCGAGCCGCGAGGACCTCCTCGCGGCCGCGCGCTGTGGCCTCGGTCCCGTCCTCGGCGGTGGGTGGTCCCCCGGGCGCGCACCGTGAGGCACACTGCGGCGAGCCCGACAGTGCCCGAGAGTGCCCGACGAAGGGAGCCGTGCGTGACGGCCGTCGATCCCAGCACCACCCCGCAGGACGCCGGCGGGGACATCCTCGCCGTGGCCCGCGAGCAGGTGCTCGAGCGGGGCGAGGGCCTCTCGCAGGAGCAGGTCCTGGCCGTGCTGGAGCTGCCGACCGAGCGGTTGTCCGAGGCCCTCGGGCTGGCCCACGAGGTGCGGATGCGCCACTGCGGGCCGGAGGTCGAGGTCGAGGGCATCGTGTCGCTCAAGACCGGCGGCTGCCCCGAGGACTGCCACTTCTGCTCGCAGTCGGGCCTGTTCGACTCCCCGGTGCGTGCTGCGTGGCTGGACGTCGACCGGCTGGTCGAGGCGGCCAAGCAGACCGCCAAGACCGGGGCCACGGAGTTCTGCATCGTCGCCGCCGTGCGCGGGCCGGACGCGAAGCTCATGGAGCAGGTCCGCGCGGGGATCGCCGCGATCCGCGCCGAGGTCGACATCAACGTCGCCTGCTCGCTGGGGATGCTGACCCAGGCCCAGGTCGACGAGCTCGCCGCGATGGGCGTGCACCGCTACAACCACAACCTCGAGACCGCCCGCAGCCACTTCCCGGAGGTCGTCACCACGCACTCCTGGGAGGAGCGCTGGGAGACCCTGCAGATGGTGCGCGCGGCGGGCATGGAGGTCTGCTGCGGCGGCATCGTGGGCATGGGGGAGACGCTCGAGCAGCGCGCGGAGTTCGCGGTGCAGCTCGCCGAGCTCGAGCCCGACGAGGTCCCGCTGAACTTCCTCATCCCCAACCCCGGCACGCCGTTCGCGCACCTCGAGGTGCCCCAGGGCGCCGACGCGCTGATGACCGTGGCGGCGTTCCGCCTCGCGCTGCCGCGCACGGTGCTGCGCTTCGCCGGCGGCCGCGAGCTGACCCTCGGCGACCTCGGCGCGGAGCAGGGCATGCTCGGCGGGGTCAACGCGATCATCGTCGGCAACTACCTGACCAACCTCGGGCGCCCGGCCGAGCAGGACCTCGACATGCTCGAGACCCTCAAGATGCCGATCAAGGCCCTGAACGACACGTTGTGAGCGCCGTCGTGGAGCCGCCGGCGGACCCCGCGACCGCCGCGGACAACGCCGAGCGGCCCTTCTGCGCCTGGTGCGGCGCCCCGCGGGCCGAGGGCGACCACACCGCCTGCGAGCGGCGGCTCGCCACCGTCGACCCGCCGCGGCACTGCCCGGTGTGCGCCCGCCGGATGGTCGTGCAGGTCGACCCCGTGGGCTGGACCGCGCGCTGCAGCCGGCACGGCGAGTCGGCGGGCACCCACGGCTTCCGGCCATGACGGCGCTCGACGACGACTTCCTCCCCACCGAGCCCTCCGGCCGGCTCGAGCGGGCCGAGCTGCGCGACGACCTGCCCGCCGCCCTGCGCCTGGGCGCGATCCTCGCCGTCGTCGGGCTCCCGCTCGGCGCGCTGTGGGCACTGCTGGCGCCGGTCGTGCACGTCGTGGCCCTGCCCGGCGGGGGCAGCGGGTCGCCCGCGGGGGAGGCCGACCACGCCTTCGACGCCGTCGCGATCCACCTGCTGCTCGTCGCGTCGTACGGGGTGATCGCCGGGGCCGTGGCGTGGCGCCGCCGCCACCGGCGGGGGCCGGTCGTGCTCGTGTCGCTGGTGGCCGGTGCGCTGGTCGGCGGCTGGCTCTGCGGGCGCGTCGGCGCGATGCTGGCGTGGGCGGCGTCCCCGGTGCCGGTGCTCGTCGACCCCGCCGCGATCGGCCCCGCCGGCGTCCCCGGCGCGCCGGTGCCCGCCGTGCTGACGAGCCTGCCGCCGTCGCCCGGGCCATGGTGGATCGCGCTGGTCGCGGGCCTGGGCGCGGCGCTGTCCTACGTGCTGGCCGCGATCGTCGACGGCCACGAGGACATGGGGAGGGACCCCGCATGACCCACTCGACGGCCGCTCTCGACCTGGCGTGCGAGCTGGTCCGCCTCGACACCCGCGGCCGCGGGGAGCGGGTCGCCGCGGACCTCGTCGCGAACCGTCTCGAGGACGCCGGGCTCACCGTGGCGATCCACGAGACGCGGCCCGGGCGCGCGAACCTCGTCGCCCACCACGGCGACGAGACCCCGGTGACGCTCACCGGGCACCTCGACACCGTCCCCGCCGACGAGGCGGTGTGGTCGTTCGACCCGCTCGCCGGCGACGTCGTCGACGGGCGCCTGCGCGGGCGCGGGTCGAGCGACATGAAGGCCGGGGTGGCCGCCGCCGTCGTCGCGGCCGCCGAGCACGTGCGCGCCGGCGGGACCGGGGTGCAGGTCGTGCTGACGTTCGGCGAGGAGACCGGCTGCGAGGGCGCCCGCGAGCTCCCGGCCGACGCGCTGCGCCCGTCGGGCACGCTGCTGGTGGCCGAGCCGACCGCGAACCGCGTGGTGCTCGGGCACAAGGGCGTGCTCTGGCTGGTGCTGCACGCCCGCGGGGTGCCGGCGCACGGCTCGCGCCCCGACCTCGGGCACAACGCGCTGGTCGACCTCGCCCGCGCCGCCGTCCGGATCCACGAGCACGACGCCTGGCCGACCAGCTCGACCCACGGCGCGACCACCGCCAACGTCGGCATGATGCGCGCCGGCGTCCAGCCCAACGTCGTCCCCGACCGTGCCGCGCTCACCGTCGACCTGCGCCTCGTGCCCGGCGACACCGCCGACGCCGCCGAGGCGACCGTCGTCGGCCTGGCCGGGGTCCCCGTCGAGACCGAGCGGCTCGTCGAGCTGCCGCTCGTCGACACCGACCCGGCGCGGGTCACGCGCGCGGTGGAGCTGCTGGGTGGCGCGGGTGGGCGGGGTGAGTTCCAGTACGCGACCTACTTCACCGACGCGAGCGTGCTCGCCGGTGCGCTCGGGGGCGCGGACACGATCGTCTGCGGCCCCGGCGAGCCCGAGCAGTGCCACGTCACCGACGAGTGGGCACCCGCGGGGCTCGTCGACCCGGCGGCGGAGGCCTACCGGCGGGTGCTGGCGGCGCTGACCCGAGTCGGCGGTCAGCCGACCGTGTAGGCGTCGTAGACGACCGCGGAGGGGGCGCGCCGCGCCGTCGCCACCGTCACGACGCGGGTCATCCACCGGTACCGCGGCGCCGAGGTCTCGAACGTCGCGGCGACGCGGAAGTAGTACGTCGAGGGGTCGGCGTCCTCGCCGCGGGCCAGCGCGGCGAGCACGGCGGGCGGGCCGGAGCGCACCCCGGCGGTGCGGATTCCCACCAGCGCGCCGTCGTCGGCCCGCAGCGTGTAGCGCGTGTCGACGACCACCGCGCCGTCGTCCTGGACCACCTGCCAGTCCGCCCCACCCGAGACGACGACGCCGGAGAAGCGCTCGCCGGTCACGGTGCCGCCGACGATGGGGACGACCCGCCGGTGGCCCGCGTCGGTGGTCCCGAGGTCGAGCAGCTCGCCGAGCTCGACCTCGACGTGGGCCAGGAACTCCAGGACGGGCACGGGCAGGCTCATCGACCGGGCTCCCCGGGCCCTTAGTTGAGGCTGTGCTCGACGGCGTACTTCACCGACGGCGCCCACACCGCGCGCAGCTCGCCGAGCAGCACGGCCTCGCGGGTCATCGACCGCCGGACGAGCTGCAGGCGCTCCATCGGGCAGGTCTCCTCGAGCAGCTCCTGGCGGTCGACGAGGGGGAGCAGGCAGTCGCCGGCGAGGATGTGGGCGAGCTCGGGGTCGGCGACGTCGGGCGCCGGCTCCTCGGACAGCTCGGCGGGCATCTCGCCGTCGCCGCCGCCCTGCTGGCGCCACGCGGTGGTGCAGTAGCGACGGTGCGCGGCGCGGGCGGCCATCGCGAGCGGCGCGAGGTCGGTCTCGTCGTCGCCCTCGTCGTCGGGCAGCCACTCGACTCCTCCCACGAGGTAGGGGGCCGCGCGGTCGTCGACGTCGATGAGCCGGAAGCGCCGGTCGCCGGTGGTCTGGATGTCGAAGCGGCCGTCGGGCAGGCGGCGGACCTCACGCAGCGTCGCGGTGCACCCGACGTCGTGCAGGCCCTCGCGGCCGTCGTCCGGGCTCCACCCCTCGCGCACGGCGACGACGCCGAACTGCTTGCCCGGGAGCGTGCCGGTGACCAGGTCGATGGTCAGCTGCCGGTAGCGCGGCTCGAAGATGTGCAGTGGCAGCGACGCGCCCGGCAGCAGCACGGTCCCCAGGGGGAACAGGGGCAGCGTCTCGACCACGTCGCCCACGCTACGACTCCGGGGCGTACCCCGCCGGGTGGACGCGAACCCCCTGCTCAGCCCGTGTCGCCCGGTGGGCGCAGCGCGGCGAAGGGGTCGGTCACGCGCAGCACGTGCTCGGAGAAGCGGAAGACCGCGGCCGGCCGTCCGCCGGCGGGCCCCGACGCGGCGGTCGCGCCGGTGGGGACGAGCACGCCGCGGCGGGTGAGCACGCGCTGCAGGTTGGTCGCGGAGACGCGGTGCCCGAGCGCGGCGGCGTAGAGGTCGCGCAGCTCGGAGACGGTGAACGCGTCGGGCGCGAGCGCGAACCCGATGTTCGTGTACGAGAGCTTGGCGCGCAGGCGGTCGAGGCCGTCGCGGGTGATGGCGCCGTGGTCGAAGGCCGTCGGGGGCAGGCGGTCGACGCGGTGCCAGGCGGTGTCGTCGGGGACGGCGGGGTCGGCGTCGGTGGGCACGAGCCCCAGGAACGCTGTGGCGACCCGGCGCGGGGGCGGGCCGCGGTGGGGGTCGGAGAACACGCCGAGCTGCTCGACGTGGGCCACCTCGGCGAGATCGACCTTCTCGGCCAGGTGGCGGCGCACCGACGCCTCGACGTCCTCGTCGGCGCCCAGCCGCCCGCCGGGCAGGGCCCAGCGCCCGAGGTGCGGCTCGCGGGCGCGCTGCCAGAGCAGGACGCTCGGCACCGGCTCGATGATCCGCAGGACCACCGCCAGCACGTCGTGGGCGAACCTCCCCGCGCCCCCCGCGCCCTCGTCGTCCACGGAGCGTGATCGTAGGGGGTGCGAGCGATGCGGCATCGCTCGCACTCATCGCCAGGAAAGCCACATCCTCGCGAGCGGGCAGGTGGTGCTCGCCACCCCGCGTGACGAGGGGTGGCGTCGCCGCGCCGCGTGGGGGTACGGTCGGGGCACGTTTTCGACCACGAGGCGAAAACTAGTCGAGCGAACCGGACCGCGCCGAGGATGGCGCGGCCACCGGGGGAGGAGACGGCGATGACCGTCCTGCGCGGCACGGAGACGACGGACGAGGCGGGCCTCCACGCCCCGCCCACCGACCTCGTCGAGCCCCTGGCCGCGGGTCCCGGCTGGGCCGAGGAGGTCCGCCGGCTCGCCCGCGAGCGCGACGCCGTGGTGCTCGCGCACAACTACCAGCGCCCGGAGATCCAGGACGTCGCCGACCACACCGGCGACTCGCTCGCCCTCTCCCGCATCGCCGCGGCCAGCGACGCGAGCACGATCGTCTTCTGCGGCGTCCACTTCATGGCCGAGACCGCGAAGATCCTCGCGCCGGAGAAGACCGTCCTCATCCCGGACGCGCGCGCCGGCTGCAGCCTCGCCGACTCGATCACCGCCGACGAGCTGCGCGCCTGGAAGGCCGAGCACCCGGGTGCGGTCGTCGTCAGCTACGTCAACACCACCGCCGCGGTGAAGGCCGAGACGGACGTCTGCGCCACGTCGTCGAACGCGGTCGAGGTGGTCGAGAGCATCGACGCCGACCGCGAGGTGCTCTTCCTGCCCGACCAGTTCCTCGGCGCCCACGTCAAGCGGGTCACCGGGCGGGAGAACCTGCACGTCTGGGCCGGCGAGTGCCACGTCCACGCCGGCATCAACGGCGCCGAGCTCTCCGCGCAGGCCCGGGCCGACCCCGACGCCGACCTGTTCGTGCACCCCGAGTGCGGCTGCGCCACCAGCGCGCTCTACCTCACCGGGGCGGGCGCGGTGCCCGCCGAGCAGGTCCACATCCTCTCGACGGGTGGGATGCTCGACGCCGCCAAGAACACCACCAAGCAGAGCGTGCTCGTCGCCACCGAGGTCGGCATGCTCCACCAGCTGCGCCGCGCCAACCCCGACGTCGACTTCCGTCCGGTCAACGAGCGCGCCGCCTGCGGCTACATGAAGATGATCACTGCGGGCGCCCTGACGCGGGCGCTGCGCGAGGGCCGCGACGAGGTGCACGTCGACGCCGCGACCGCCGCGCGGGCGCGCGGCGCGGTCCAGCGGATGATCGAGATCGGGCAGCCCGGGGGCGGGGAGTGACCCGCTGGGAGACGGCGGCCGACCTCGTCGTCGTCGGGTCGGGCGTCGCCGGCCTCACCGCCGCGCTCACCGCGGCGCGGGCCGGTCTGCGGGTGGTCGTCGCCACCAAGGACGCCCCGGACGCCGGCAGCACCCGGTGGGCCCAGGGGGGCATCGCGGTGGTGCTCGGTGACATCACGGGCGACTCGGTCGCGGCCCACCTCGCCGACACCGTCGCCGCCGGCGGGGGACTCGTCGACGCCGCCGCGGCGGGCACGATCCTCGCCGCCGGCCCCGCGGCGGTCGCCGACCTGCGAGGTGAGGGCGCGGTGTTCGACGGCGGGCCCGACGGCCTCGCCCGCACCCGCGAGGGCGGGCACTCCGCGCTGCGGGTCGTGCACGCCGGCGGCGACGCCACGGGCGCCGAGGTCGAGCGCGCGCTGCTCGCGGCGACGCGGCGCGCGGAGATCGTCGTGCTCCCCGGCCACGCCGCGTCCGCCGTGCTCACCGGCCCCGACGGCGCCGTCGCGGGCCTCGAGGTCCGCGACGAGGAGGGGCGCGCGGGCCTCCTCGCCGCGCCCGCGGTGCTGCTCGCGACCGGCGGTGTCGGCGCGCTCTACGAGACGACCACGAATCCCGCGGTCGCCACCGCCGACGGCTGGGCGCTGGCCCTGCGCGCCGGGGCGTCGCTCGCCGACGTCGAGTTCGTGCAGTTCCACCCGACGGCGCTGCACGTGCCGGACGCCGGGAAGGGGCGCGCGCCACTGGTCACCGAGGCGCTGCGCGGCGAGGGCGCGGTGCTGCGGGACACGAGCGGGCGCTCGGTGACCGCCGGCGTCCACCCGCTCGGCGACCTCGCGCCCCGCGACGTCGTCGCGGCCGCGATCACCCGGCGGCTCGCGGAGCTCGGGGCCGAGCACGTCTGGCTCGACGCCACCGGGGTCCCCGACGTCGCCGCGCGCTTCCCGACCGTCGCCGCCGCCTGCGCCGCGATCGGCGTCGACCTCGCGCGCGACCCCGTCCCGGTCCGCCCGGCCGCGCACTATTCGTGCGGCGGGGTGGTCACCGACGTCCGCGGCCGCACCGGGGTGCCCGGGCTCTGGGCCGCCGGCGAGGTCGCCCGCACCGGCCTGCACGGCGCCAACCGGCTCGCCTCGAACAGCCTGCTCGAGGGCCTGGTCATGGGCCGGCGCGCCGCGGAGGACGTCGTCCGCGGCCTCACCGGCCCGCGGCGCCTCGCCGCGCCCACCGCCCCGGCCGCCGTGCCCCTCCCGATCGCCGACCGCGCCGGGCTGCAGGCGGCGATGACGCGCGGCGCGGCGATCGGCCGCGACGCCGCCGGCCTCGCCGCCGCCTCCGATGCCGTCGAGGCCGCGAGCACCGCGCGCGTCCCGCGGACCCGCGCCGACGTCGAGGACGCCGCGCTGACCCTCGCCGCCCACGCCCTGCTCGCCGCCGCCGGGTCGCGCACCGAGACCCGCGGCTGCCACGTCCGCGCCGACCACCCCCGGACCGACGACCACTGGCAGCGCGCCTCGTCCGCGGTCGCCCTCGAGGGCGAGCGCCTGCACGTCGGCACCACCGACGCCCGCCACGGAGGTGCGGCATGACCGCCACGACCACGGCGCTCCCGGTGACCCTCGACCCGGCCGAGGTCGACGCCGTCGTCGCCCGCGCCCTCGACGAGGACCTGCGCGACGGCCCCGACGTCACCACCACCGCGTGCGTGCCCGAGGGCGCGGTCGCGGTCGGCGAGTTCCGCACGCGCCCGGCCGGGACGCTCGCGGGCGTCGGGGTGGCGGTGCGGGTGCTCGAGCGGGTGTGCGGGCCCGAGCTGGAGGTGCTCGACGCCCGCGCCGACGGTGACCGCCTCGTCCCCGGCGACGTCGCCCTCGCCGTCCGCGCGCCGCTGCGGACCCTGCTGACCGCCGAGCGGACCGCGCTCAACCTGCTCTCGCAGCTCTCCGGGGTCGCGACGGCCACCGCGGCCTGGGTCGACGCCGTCGCCGGCACCCGCGCGCGCATCCGCGACACCCGCAAGACCGTCCCGGGGCTGCGCGCCCTGCAGAAGTACGCGGTGCGCTGCGGTGGCGGGGTGAACCACCGGATGTCGCTGGGCGACGCGGTCCTCATCAAGGACAACCACGTCGCCGCGGCGGGCTCGGTCACGGCGGCGCTGGCGGCGGCGCGTCGGGCCGCCCCAGACCTGCCGTGCGAGGTCGAGGTCGACTCCCTCGACGAGCTCGACGAGGTGCTCGGCCTCGGGGTCGAGCTCGTCCTGCTCGACAACGTCACGCCGGCCGAGTCGGCCGCGGCGGTCGCCCGGCGGGACCGTCGCGCCCCGGACACCGGCCTCGAGGTCTCCGGCGGGCTCACCCTCGACGTCGGGGCCGCCCACGCCGCGGCCGGCGTCGACTTCCTCGCCGTCGGCGCCCTCACCCACTCCGCCCCGGTCCTCGACCTCGGGCTCGACCTCCGTACGTGAGTACTTTCATGCCCTATAGCGCCGGAAAGTGCTCACACACGGTCGTGGTGGGTGGCGGGATCGCCGGGATGTCGGTGGCGGCGGAGCTCGCCCGCGACGCGTCGGTCCTGCTCGTCGAGGGGGAGACCGAGCTCGCCCGGCACACCACCGGCCGCTCGGCCGCGAGCTACATCCCCGGCCACGGCGCGCCGCCGGGCCGGGCGCTGATCGCGGCCTCGAAGGACCGGTTCGCCGCACTCGCCGACGAGGCCGGCCACCCGTTCCTGCGCCCGCGCCCCGTGCTCCACGTCGCCCACGACGAGGCCGAGGAGCGGACCCTGCGCGAGGAGCTGCTGGGACTCGACGCGGTCGACGAGCTGACCCCCGACGAGGCCGTCGCCCGATGGCCCGCGCTGCGCCCCGACGTCCTGCGCGCCGCCGGGGTCGTCGAGGACGCCCAGGACGCCGACCCGCTCGGCCTGCACCAGCACTACCGCCGCACCCTGCGCGCCCGCGGCGGCGAGATCCGGACGGGCTCCCCGGTCACCTCGCTCCGGGCGACGGCGACGGGCTGGCGCGTGGGGCTCGGCGACGAGCAGCTCGCCGCCGGCACCGTCGTGCTCGCCGCCGGCGCCTGGACCGACACCCTGCTCGCCCTCGCCGGCGCCGCCCCGGTCGGCCTGCGCCCGCTGCGGCGCACGATCGCCGTCGTGCGCCTCCCCGACGGGGCGCCGGTGCGCCGCGACGACCCGTTCGTCGTGTCGGCCGGCGAGCGCTGGTACGCCAAGCCCGAGGGCGAGCACCTGCTCGTCTCCCCGTCCGAGGAGACCCCCGCCGAGCCCGGCGACCCGCGCCCCGACGAGCTCGACGTCGCCCGTGCGCTCGAGACCGTCAACGCCGTCACCACCCTGGGTCTGCGCTCGGTCGCGACGAGCTGGACGGGCCTGCGCACCTTCGCCCCCGACCGCGCGCTCGTGATCGGCGACCGTCCCGAGCACCCCGGCCTGCACCTGTACGCCGGGCAGGGCGGCTCGGGCATCGAGACCGCGCCGGCCGCCGCCGCCCTCGCCGCCGCCGTGATCCGCGGGGAGGCGCCGCCCGCGGACGTCCGCGACGCCCTCGCCGCGCACGGGACGGGGCTCGAGGCGGTGCTCGCGACCCGGTTCGGGGCATCGGGGGCCACTCGCTAGCCTCGCCCGTATGGGGGACACACGATCGCGGCGACCGGTCGCCGCGCTCCTGGCCGCGCTCGCGCTCGTGGCCGTCGGGTGCGGCGGCACCGGCTGCACCGGCGGGACCGGCGAGCCGTCGCCGGCCCCCGCGACCCCGTCCGCCGCCGCCCCGGCGGGCACCGGCGACCCCACGCGCGGCGTGCTCGCGCCCCTACCCGTCGAAGGCCCGCAGGAGGGCCCGCGGATCTGCGGGAAGACCGAGTCGGTGCCGGTCGCGGGCGGGCGCTACGAGGTCCAGAACAACGCCTGGGGCGCCGACACGCCCCAGTGCACCACGGCTTTCGACACCGGCTTCGTCGTCTCCGCGCGTCACGACAAGGACTCCGGGCCGGCCGCCTACCCCTCGATCGTCGTCGGCTGCAACTACGGCACGTGCACCCGCGACTCGCCCTACCCGCTGCCCCTGGCGGAGATGGGCGACATCCGTTCGAGCTGGGCGGTCACCGTGCCCCGGCGCGGGGACTTCAACGTCGCCTACGACGTGTGGCTCGACCCGACCCCGCGACGCGAGGGCGCCAACACCGGTGCCGAGCTGATGATCTGGCTCGACCGCACCGACCGCGTCCAGCCCATCGGGTCCCGCCGCGCGACCGTCGGGATCGCCGGCGCGGACTGGGAGGTGTGGACGGGGGAGAACCACGGCACGCCGGTCATCTCCTACGTGCGCGCGGAGCCGACGACGACCGTGATCGACCTGCCCGTCAGCGAGTTCGTCACCGAGGCGACGGAGCGCGGGGTCGTCGAGCCGACCTGGTTCCTCACCAACATCCAGGCCGGCTTCGAGCCCTGGATCGGCGGCGAGGGCCTCGCGACCGACGCCTTCGCCCTCACCCGGAACGGGGTCTGACCGTCCCGAACGGGGGAGACGACCTGTCGTCACCCACACGCTCACCGTACGTTTCAGCGCGACGAACGGTCGAGCGGCGAGGGCGGCGGCGGATGAACGGTCAGAAGCGGGCGATGAGCGGTGTGGTCGTGGCGGTCCTCGCCGTGCTCGCGATGCTGGTGGGGGGCAGTCCGGCGCTGGCCACCGACCCGGGCACCCCCCGTGTCGAGGGCAAGCGGGTCTGCGGCAAGACCGAGTCCACGCCGGTGGCCGGCGGGCGCTACGAGGCCCAGAACAACGTCTGGGGCGCGGACACCCCGCAGTGCATCACGGCCTTCGACACCGGCTTCGTCGTCGACCCGGCCGACCACCGCAAGGAGAGCGGGCCCGCCTCGTACCCGTCGATGGTGTGGGGCTGCAACTACGGCAACTGCACGAAGGGCACGCCCTTCCCGAAGCGGGTCTCCGAGCTCGCCGGGCTGCGCTCCTCGTGGGCGGTCTCGGTGCCCCCGACCGGCGACTACAACGTCTCCTACGACCTCTGGATGGACCCGACGCCGCGGCGCAACGGGCGCCCGACCGGCCTCGAGCTGATGATCTGGCTGAAGAACACCCCGCGCGTCCAGCCGATCGGCAGCAAGAAGGCCGAGGTCACGATCGCCGGTGCCCGGTGGGACGTCTGGCTCGGCGCCATCGACCTGCCGACGATCAGCTACGTGCGCCAGCAGCCGACGCTCGAGGTCCGCGACCTGCCCCTCGACCAGTTCGTCGCCGACGCCCAGCGCCGCGGCGTCGCCAGGCCCGAGTGGTACATGACCAGCGTGCAGGCCGGCTTCGAGCCGTGGATCGGTGGCCGGGGGCTGACCACCCGCTCGTTCTCCGCCGACATCGGGGCGCCGTCACCCGCCCCGTGACTCGGCCTCCTCGCGCAGCGCGTCGATCATCCGGCGGTCGCGCTTGGTGGGGCGCCCGGCGCCGCGGTCGCGAACGGCGACCGCGGCCGGGCGCTCCTCCGGCGGCGGTGGCGGCGGGGTGTGGTCGACGTAGCAGGTCACGGCCACCGGGGCGCCCACGCGCTTCTCGATGACCTTGGCGACCTCGACGATCCGCGGGATCTCGTAGACGCGCGTGCGCACCGTGTCGCCCGCCCGGACCGGCGTCGCCGGCTTGGCCGGGGTGTCGTTGACGCGCACGTGACCGCCCCGGCACGCCTCGGCGGCGTCGGCGCGAGTCTTCGTCAGCCGCACCGCCCAGAGCCAGCGGTCGACGCGGGTGGAGTCCATCGCGCTCCAGCATGGCACCGCCGTCGCCGGGATAACCCGCAGCACGTGCAGCACGGCATCATGATGTTCCCGACGGACTACGCCATCGACCCGGCCACGCTGGCCAAGGAGGTGGAGGACCGGGGCTTCGACTCGCTCTGGTTCCCCGAGCACAGCCACATCCCGACGAGCCGGCAGTCGCCCTACCCGGGCGGCGGTGACCTGCCGCGGATGTACGTCCACACCTACGACCCGTTCGTCGCCCTCACCGCCGCCGCGGCCGCGACGTCGACGCTGAAGATCGCCACGGGCATCTGCCTGGTCATCCAGCGCGACACCATCCACACCGCCAAGGAGGTCGCGAGCCTCGACCGCCTGTCGGGCGGGCGCTTCCTGTTCGGCATCGGCGGCGGCTGGAACCGCGAGGAGATGGCCGACCACGGCACCAACCCGAAGACCCGCATGCGCCTCATGGCCGAGCAGGTCAAGGCGATGAAGGCGCTGTGGACCCAGGAGGAGGCCGAGTTCCACGGCGAGTTCGTGGACATCGAGCGCAGCTGGGCGTGGCCCAAGCCGCTGCAGGAGCCGCACCCGCCGGTCTACGTCGGCGGCATGGGGCCCGGCGTCGAGGACCGCGTCCTCGACTTCGGCGACGCCTGGCTGCCCCAGCGCGTCGGGCCGGACAACATCGACGAGTTCGAGCAGCGCGCGAACGCCCTGCAGCAGCGCGCTGCCGACGCCGGGCGCGGCCCGATCCCGATGTCGCTGTTCGGCGCGGAGACGTCCTCGGAGGCGATCGAGGGCTACCGCCGCATCGGCCTCGAGCGGGCCATCTACGGGGTGAGCTCGGCCGACCGCGACACGGTTCTCAAGGAGCTCGACGACCTGGCCACGCTGGTCGACTGATGCCCACGCTCGACGTCGACGACGCGCGCCGCCGGTTCGCCGCGGCGCGCGTCGCGCGTCTGGCCACGGTGTCGGGCGACGGGCAGCCGCACCTCGTGCCCGTGGTGTTCGCGGTCGAGCAGGACACCGTGCTCATGGCCGTCGACCAGAAGCCCAAGCGCCACCGCGACCTCAAGCGGCTGCGCAACGTCGACGACGACCCCGCGGTGTCGCTGCTCGTCGACCACTACGACGACGACTGGAGCACCCTCTGGTGGGTGCGCGCCGACGGGACGGCGAGCGTCTCCGACGCCGAGCCGCTGCTCGCCCGCGTCCGCGCGGCGCTGGGGGAGCGCTACCCCCAGCACCGCGCGGACCCGCCGGAGGGCCCGGCGGTCACGGTCGAGGTGGCGCGGTGGAGCGGGTGGTCGGCGACCTGAGCGTGACCCGGTGCGCGGGCCGACCGGCCCTGGTGCCGGCGCGCCGGAGACGGTCTCCTCCGTCCGGGGTCCCGGCGGAGGAGCGGCGTATGCACACGAGCGACGACGGGCTGGAGGTGCTCGACGCGACGACGTGCCGCGCGTTGTTGGGCACCGTCCCGGTCGGGCGGCTCGCGTGGGCCGAGCCGGACGGGCACGTCGAGGTCCGGCTGGTGAACGTCGGGGTCGACGGGGACGACCTCCTGTTCCGCGTGGCCGACGGGCCCCTGCTCGACGCCGTGCGCGCCGGGCGCCCGCTCACCGTCGAGGCGGACCGGATCGAGCCGGCCCTGCGCACGGGGTGGAGCGTCGCGGCCGTCGGCTACGGCGTCGAGGACCCCACCGGCTCCGCGGAGGGGCGGGTGGCACCGTGGGCCCGCGGGTCGCACCCCTGGACCGTCCGGCTGCGCCCCCAGCAGATCAGCGGCCGGCGCGTGCGCCTCACCCCCGGAGAGGTCGTCGTCGTGCACCTGCCCCGGGAGGACGAGGACCTGGAGCCGTGACGGAGCGGCTCACCCCTTGCCGACGTGCAGGTGCTCGACGAACCAGTCTCGGGCGGCGCCGGAGCTGACCTCGAAGCCGGGGCCGGTGTAGGCGTCGAAGTGCCCGCCGGGCACGATGACCAGCTTCTTCGGGTGCACCGCGCTCTCGAACGCGGCGGCCGCGGCCTCGCCGGCGACGAGCCGGTCGTACGGCGCGACGACCATCTGCAACGGTGTCGGGGCGATGAGCGGCAGGAAACGGCCGGGCTCGTAGCCCTGGAAGAGCTCGATCGACCGCAGTGTCACCTCGTTGCGCCAGGACGGAGCCCGGTCGGACTGCGTGCGCGTGAAGAACTCGTACGAGTCCGGGGTCGGCAGGGCCGCGGGCGCCGTCGGGTCCTCGCTGACCACCGGCATCATCGCCGGCTCGCCCCCACGGGCCCGCTCGAGACGGTCGGCGGCGAACGCCTCCCACGTCGGTCCCCACTGGTCGATGCGCACGAGCGACTCGAAGGCCCGCCGACCCGACACCAGCGGCACCTGGCCGGACACCGCCTTCACCCGGCGGTCGATCGCGCCCACCACGTAGGCGTGGGCGCCCGAGTAGCTCGAGCCCCAGACGCCGATCCGGTCGGCGTCGACGTCGTCACGGCCCTGCGCGTAGGTGATCGCGTGCTGGTAGTCGCGGACCTGCTCCCAGGGATCGATCTCCTGGCGCGGCTTGCCCGGCGCCGCGTCCGAGGCGCCGAGCCCGCGGTTGTCGTACACCACGCACGCCAGCCCGGCGGCGGCGAACACCTCGGCGTAGTCGTCGAGGTGCTGTTCCTTCACCGCGGAGAAACCGTGGGCCATGACCACGCAGGGGTGGCCTCCGTCCGCGTCGCCGTCGGGTCGGTAGAACCACCCGCGCAGCGTCGCGCCCTCGGCGTCGAAAGAGATGTCCTCGCGCATCCTCGCGCTCCTGTCGTCGTCGGGTCCGACGACGCCTCAGCCTGGTGGGCCGAGGGGCGGGCGCGCACCGGCCGCGAGGTCACGGTCCGGCAGAGATCAGCGCGCGGCGAGGTCGATCCGGCACTCGGGGACGCCGGGCGCGAGCGGCTGCACGCCGACGATCTCGAAGGCGCCGGTCAGCGCCACCCCACCGCCCTCGGCCGCCGGGCGGACCCGCAGGTGCGCGGCGTCCGCGTCGGCGATGGTGAGGCGGGTGGGCGCCGCGGCGCTGTTCGCGCCGGGGCAGCTGTAGGTGCGCAGGACGATCGTGGCCGGCTGCGCCGCGGCGTCGCCGCCCCGGACGGCGGTCTGGTCGATCTGCACGCCGAGGTCGACCCGGCCGGCCGCGAGGGTGCCGCCGCGGAAGGAGTCCTGGTAGGTGGCGAGCGTCGCCACGAGGGCGCTCGCGTCGACGTCGGTGCGGACGGTGCGGTCGACCTGCCGGGCGAAGAGGCTGCTCGCGACGCCGGTGAGCGCCAGGGCGAGCAGCAGGACGAGGACGATGACGACCGCCGCCACGATGGCGAGGATCGTCCGGGTCCTCCCGCTGGTCGAGCGTTGCTGCGTGCTGGTCATGAAGGGTCCCCCGAGCTGGCTGCGACCGACGTGTACCCGCTCGATCGCACCAGGGCGACGCAGCGTTAGCTACTCCCGGCTCCGAACGGGTGACGGGTCGGGGCGACCCGTGCCCTCACCAGCCCCGTTCGCGCCACTCCCCGAGATGGGGGCGCTCGGTGCCCAGGGTCGTGTCGTCGCCGTGGCCGGGGTAGACGACGGTGTCGTCGCCCAGCTGTCCGAAGACCTTGGCCTCGAGGTCGTCCATCAGCGAACGGAACTCGTCCGGGCCGGCGGTCTTGCCCGGGCCGCCGGGGAAGAGCGAGTCGCCGGTGAACAGGTGCCCGGAGCCGGCGGGGTCGCGGTAGAGCAGCGCGATCGAGCCGGGGGTGTGGCCGTCGAGGTGGATGATCTCCACCTGCGAGCCGCCGAAGCCGACGGTGTCGCCGTCGCCGACCGTGTGGTCCGGCGCCACGGGCAGCTCGGGGGCGTCGCGCTCGCCGGCGTAGGTGGTGGGGGAGAGGGCGGCGACCGCGTCCTCGAGCGACTGGATGTGGTCCCAGTGCTTGTGGGTGGTCGCGAGGCTCGTCACCCTGCCGCGGTCGGCGACCGTGTCGACGGTGTCGAGCAGGCGCTCGGTCTCGTTCGCGGCGTCGATGAGCAGCGCCTCGCCGGTGGCGCGGTCGACGAGCAGGTAGGCGTTGTTGTCCATCGGCCCGACCGACACCTTGGTGATCGAGACGTCCTGGAGGTCGCGCCGCGCGGCGGGGCCGCCGGGCTCGACGTGACCGGTGTAGTCGTCGAGGAGGTCCACGCGGGGAAGACTAACGCCGCTCGGGCCGGTAGCCGGCCTTCCGCAGCGCGTCCGGGCTCAGGACCTCGCCGCAGTGCTCGCAGCGCGGGGGCCCGTCCTCGGTCATCACCACCGCGAGGTGCCCGGCGCGGCTGGCGGCGCACGCGGCGCGGGCCCGCTCGACGTCGGAATCGACCTCGGTCGCGGAGCTCCACGTCCGCCGCGCGCGCAGACGCTTCAGCTCCGCGGGATCGATGTCGCCCATACCGACCATGGTGCCCGCATCAGGGTGTCCAGAGCGGGTCGCGGCCCGCGAGGGCGACGACGCGGTCGAGCAGCGGCGCGTCGTGGGGGACGGGGACGGCCGGGCCGAACGCGCCCATGCCCCGGCCCAGCGGCGTGAGGCCCTCGAGCGCGGCGTGCGCCTCCTCGAGCAGGGCGTCGTCCCACGTCACCGGCTCGCCGAGCCCGCGGCCGAGGTCCCAGGCGTGCAGGACGAGCTCGCAGAACGTCATCGTTCCGACGACGGCCGCGGGCAGCTCGGTGCTCGTCATCGTCGTCGTGCCCGACCACGAGGCCGGGTCGCTCCACACGGCGACGAGGTCGTCGCGGGCGGCGCCGAGCTCGGCGGGCCAGTCGCCGACGGCCCGCGGCGTGCCCGGCTCGGGCGGGGCCCCGCGACCGGCGCCCGCGAGCACCGGCGTCCAGGTCATCATGTGCTCGACGAGGTGGCGCACGGTCCAGTCCGCGCAGGGGACGGGGGCGTCGAGGTGGTCGGCGGCGGCCGCGACCAGTTTCCCGTGCGGGGCCGCGGCGGCGGCGACGAGGTGCGGGCGGGGCGTGAAGTCGGGGAACACGGGTCGGGACGCTAACCACGGCGCCTCGGCAGGTCATGGAGGAACGCGACAGGTGCTGGAGCGGGATCCGCGCGAGCTCGGCGGGCACTGGCGCACCGCGCAGCGGATCGCCGTGCACGAGCCCGACGCCGACCTCGCGCCCTGGGTCGAGCGCCTGTGGACCGCGTCGTGGGAGTACGCGGAGCCCTACCGGCAGAAGATCGTCCCGCTGCCGCAGGTGCATGTGTCCGTGATCGACGGCGGCGGTGGGCGCGCCGAGGGGGGAGCGAGGGTCACCTCGGTGGCGTCGGACGCAGCGGGGGCGACCCTCGCTCGCGGGCCCCGGGTCGTCGGTCCCCGCAGCCGGCACCTGGTCCGCGAGCTGGCCGGGCGCGGGTCGGTGGTGGGCGCGGCGTTCCGGCCCGGCGTGTTCCGGGTGGTCGCCGGGCGGCCGGTGGCCGAGCTGGTGGACCGCGAGCTCGACGTCCCCGACGTGCCGGGCCTCGCCGGCGAGCCGCCCTTCGCCGGGGACCTGGCGGCCTGGCTCCGCGCCCACCTGCCCGCCGACGGGCCGCCCCGCGCGGCGCGGGAGGCCGGCGAGCTCGTCGCGCACGTCGCCGCCGACCCCACCATCGCCCGGGTCGACCGGCTCGCCGCGGCGGCCGGCACGAGCATGCGGACGCTGCAGCGGCTGTTCGCCGAGCACGTGGGCCCGGGCCCGAAGTGGGTGATCCGGCGCTACCGGCTCCAGGAGGTCGTCGGGCGGCTCGAGGCCGGGGGACGGGTCGACTGGGCCGACCTCGCCGCGACGCTGGGCTACGCCGACCAGGCGCACCTCTCCCGCGACTTCGCCGACCTCTTCGGTGAACCGCCCACCTGGTACGCCCGGCGCTACCCGGCGACCTGAGGCCGGGCGGCACCACCCCGATGGACCAACCGGTCGTCGCCCCGACGCCCACCCCGGTCGCCCCGCACCCGGGCGGGACGGCCGTTGTCGGGGGGCGCTCCTAGCATGGAGTGGTCCGGGGGAAGAGACATCCGTCGTCGCGTGTTCCCTCCCCGGCGCGTTCTCGCCCGGAGCCTGGAGGCCTCGCACGTGGTCGATCGTCTCGTCGTCCAGGGCGCTCGTGAGCACAACCTCACGGGCGTCGATCTCGACCTGCCCCGCGACAGCCTGGTCGTCTTCACCGGCCTGTCGGGCTCGGGCAAGTCGAGCCTGGCGTTCGACACGATCTTCGCCGAGGGCCAGCGCCGGTACGTCGAGTCGCTGTCGGCCTACGCGCGCCAGTTCCTCGGGCAGATGGACAAGCCCGACGTCGACTTCATCGAGGGCCTCTCGCCCGCGGTGTCGATCGACCAGAAGTCGACCAGCCGCAACCCGCGCTCGACGGTCGGCACCATCACCGAGGTCTACGACTACCTGCGGCTCCTCTACGCCCGCGCCGGCACGCCCCACTGCCCGACCTGCGGCGAGATCATCTCGAAGCAGACGCCGCAGCAGATCGTCGACCAGGTGCTCGAGATGGAGCCGGGCCGCCGGTTCCAGGTGCTCGCGCCGGTCATCCGCGGGCGCAAGGGCGAGTACGTCGACCTGTTCAGCCAGCTCCAGGGCCAGGGCTACTCCCGCGTGCTGGTCGACGGCACGGTGCATCCGCTCTCCGAGCCGCCGACGCTGAAGAAGCAGGAGAAGCACGACATCGCCGTCGTGGTCGACCGGTTGTCGGTGAAGTCGAGCGCCAAGCAGCGCCTCACCGACTCGGTCGAGACGGCGCTGCGCCTGGCCGAGGGCATCCTCGTGCTCGACTTCGTCGACCTCCCCGACGACGACCCGGACCGCGAGCGCCGCTTCTCCGAGCGCATGGCGTGCCCGAACGGCCACCAGCTCCAGGTCGACGACCTCGAGCCCCGCGCCTTCTCCTTCAACTCGCCCTACGGCGCGTGCCCGACGTGCGCGGGTCTGGGCATCAAGAAGGAGGTCGACCCGGAGCTGCTGGTGCCCGACGACGAGCTCTCGCTCGCCGACGGGGCCATCGCGCCGTGGGCGATCGGCCAATCCGCGGAGTACTTCACGCGCCTGCTCACCGCGCTGTCCGAGCAGGTCGGGTTCCGGATGGACACGCCGTGGCGCAAGCTGCCCGCGCGGGTGCAGAAGGCGGTGCTGCACGGCTCGGACGAGCAGGTGCACGTGCGCTACCGCAACCGCTACGGCCGCGAGCGTTCGTACTACGCGTCGTTCGAGGGCGTCGTGCCCTTCCTCGAGCGCCGGCTCGACCAGGCGGAGTCCGACAGCGCCCGCGAGCGCTACGAGGGCTACATGCGCGACGTCCCGTGCCCGGCCTGCGGCGGGACGCGGCTCAAGCCCGAGATCCTCGCGGTGACGCTGCGGCACGAGTCGCTCGGCGACCGCTCGATCGCCGACCTCACCGCGCTCTCGGTGGCCGACTGCGCGGAGTTCATGAAGGGCCTGGTCCTGGGCACGCGCGAGCAGGTCATCGCGGGCGCGGTGCTCAAGGAGATCGACGCCCGCCTGGGCTTCCTGCTCGACGTCGGGCTCGACTACCTGTCGCTGGCGCGCGCCGCGGCGACGCTGTCCGGGGGCGAGGCCCAGCGCATCCGCCTCGCCACGCAGATCGGGTCCGGGCTGGTCGGCGTGCTCTACGTCCTCGACGAGCCGTCGATCGGGCTCCACCAGCGGGACAACCGGCGGCTGATCGACACGCTGTCCCGCCTGCGCGACCTCGGCAACACCCTGATCGTCGTCGAGCACGACGAGGACACCGTCCGCGCCTCGGACTGGGTGGTCGACATCGGGCCGGGCGCCGGCGAGCACGGCGGCCGCGTCGTCTACTCGGGGCCGGTCGACGGGCTCGAGAAGAGCGAGGAGTCGCTCACCGGCGCCTACCTCTCGGGTCGCGAGCAGATCCCGGTGCCCGAGATCCGGCGGCCGATCGACCGCAAGCGCCAGGTCGGCGTGGTCGGCGCGCGCGAGCACAACCTGCACGACGTCGACGTCGAGTTCCCCCTGGGCTGCCTCGTCTCGATCACCGGGGTGTCCGGGTCGGGGAAGTCGACGCTGGTCAACGACATCCTGGCCACGGTCCTGGCCAACAAGCTCAACAACGCCCGCCAGGTGCCGGGCCGGCACACGCGGGTCACGGGCCTCGAGCACCTCGACAAGCTCGTCCGGGTCGACCAGTCGCCCATCGGCCGCACGCCCCGGTCCAACCCGGCGACGTACACCGGCGTCTGGGACCACATGCGCAAGCTCTTCGCCAGCACGAACGAGGCGAAGGTGCGCGGCTACGGGCCCGGGCGGTTCTCGTTCAACGTCAAGGGCGGGCGCTGCGAGGCGTGCGCCGGCGACGGCACGATCAAGATCGAGATGAACTTCCTGCCCGACGTGTACGTGCCCTGCGAGGTCTGCAAGGGCGCCCGCTACAACCGCGAGACCCTCGAGGTGCACTACAAGGGCAAGAACGTGGCCGAGGTCCTCGACATGCCGATCGAGGAGGCCGCAGAGTTCTTCAAGCCGATCGGGGCGATCCACCGCCACCTGCAGACGCTCACCGAGGTCGGGCTGGGCTACGTCCGCCTGGGCCAGCCGGCGCCGACGCTGTCGGGCGGCGAGGCGCAGCGCGTCAAGCTGGCCTCGGAGCTGCAGAAGCGCTCGATGGGCCGGACGATCTACATCCTCGACGAGCCGACCACCGGCCTGCACTTCGAGGACATCCGCAAGCTGCTCGGCGTCATCAACGGCCTGGTCGACAAGGGCAACACCGTCCTCGTCATCGAGCACAACCTCGACGTCATCAAGGTGTCGGACTGGGTCGTCGACATGGGCCCCGAGGGCGGCAACAACGGCGGCACCGTCGTCGCCCAGGGCACGCCGGAACAGGTCGCGGCCGTCGAGGGCAGCTACACGGGCCAGTTCCTGTCGAGGCTGGTCACGCCGGACGCCGGCCCGGTCCGCAAGAGCCGCGCGAAGAAAGCGGGCTGAGGGTCACGCCGCGTAGCGGCAAGTGTGCGCTGAGCGCCTGACGATTCCCTGACATCCCCAGCTCCACGGCCTGCGGACGGCTTGTCCGTACACAACCCGTTGTGACACAACCATCGTGGCGGGTGGGCGGAGGGAGCGGCGATGGCGTTGGTGGTCCGGCTGGCCGGCGAGCTCGCCGTGCACCACGGCGACATCGACCGTCCCGGCACTGCCGTGGCCGTCGGGAGCCGCAAGGCGCGCCGCCTGCTGGCGCTCCTCGCCGCGGCCCGGGGCCGTCACGTCAGCGCGACGACCGCGGCCGCGGAGCTCTGGGGCGACCGGCCGCCCCGGCGTCCCGAGGACAACGTCGCGGTCCTCGTGAGCCGCCTCCGGTCCTGGCTCGGGTCGGGAGCCGTGCTGGGCGGGCGGGGCGGCTACCGCCTCGGCGGTCCGCCGGTCGTCCTGGTCGACCTCGACGTCGCCGCCTGGGAGGCCGCTGAGGCGCGGCGCGCGCTCGGGGCCGAGAGGGCCGCGGAGGCCCTCGCCCCCGCCGCACGCGGCCTCGAGCTGCTCGGCGAGGGGGAGCCGCTGGCCGGCGAGCACGACGCCGAGTGGGTGGGCGCGCTGCGCGCCGAGGTCGAGGAGCTGCGCCGCAGCCTGCGGCACGCCGCCGCCGCGGCGGCGCTCGCAGTGGGCGACGTCGCCACCGCCACCGCCGCGGCACGGTCCGCCGCGGCGGACGACCCCCTCGACGACACCGCGCACCGCCTGCTCATGACCGCCTACCAGGCCGCCGGTGAGTCGGCCCGCGCGCTCCAGGTCTTCGAACGGCTCCGGGGCGCGCTGAACGAGGACCTCGGCGTGGATCCCGCGCCGAAGACCCGAGAGCGCCACCTGGCCATCCTGCGGGGCGACCCGGTCGAGGATGTGCCGGCGGGGACCGCGCCCCCGGTCGGGGACGAGGAGGCGGCCGGCGTGGCCGGCCCCGTCGCCACTCCGGCACCGGATCTCCCGAGCGCCCCGGTCGGCCGTGAGCGGGAGCTCGCCGTCCTCACCGACGCCTGGGCCGCCGCCCGCCGGGGCGAGCCGGCGCTGTGGCTCGTCGCCGGGGAGGGCGGCATCGGCAAGACGACCGTGGCGAACGCCCTGGCCGCGGTCGCCGAGGCGGACGGGGCAACGGTGCTGCGGGCCCGCGGGCACGCCGCCGAGCGCTCGCTGTTCCTCCAGCCGGTGCTCGACGCGGTCGCGCCGCAGCTGACCTCCCGCTCGCCCGCGGAGGTTCGCACCCTGGCCGGTGCGCGGGCCCCGGTGCTCGCGGCCCTGTTCCCGGATCTGGCCGCCGTGCTGGGGGCGTCGGCGGTTCCGGCGGAGGGCGACCTGGCCCGTCGGCAGGCCTTCGACGCCCTCCGGGCGCTTCTCACTGCTCTGGCCGCGCCACGCCCGGTCCTGCTGCTCGTCGACGACCTGCACGACGCTGGGTCGGCGAGCACGGAGTTCCTCCACTACGCAGCGCTCCGGCTCCGGGGCGTCCCGGTGCTGCTCGTCGCTGCCGTCCGGGACACCGAGGGCGCCGAGGTGATCGAGACGCTCGGCGGGGTGGCCAGGCATCTGACCCTGGGCCCGCTGACCGCGGAGTCGGTCGCCGAGCTCGCCGCCCGCGCCGGGCGGCCCGACCGGGCGGCGGACATCGCCCGGCGGACGCGGGGTCACCCGCTGTTCGTGACCGAGACGCTGCGCGCTCTCGCCGAGGGCCAATCAGGCGTGCCGGGAACGCTGCAGGAGGCCGTGGACACCCGGCTGCGTCACCTCGGTCGCGATGTGGCCGAGGCCGTGCGCGCCGCGGCCGTCCTGGGGTCGGTGCCGGCGCCGGAGATCGTCGCGGCGATGCTCGACGTCCCGATGGTCGAGGTGCTGCGGCGCTTCGACCGCGCCTCCGGAGCGCACGTCCTCGCCGTCGAGCGGTCAGCCCACCAGTTCGCCAACGACGTCGTCCGCGAGATCGTCTACGCCTCCACGTCCACGCCGTTGCGCTCCGCTCACCACCGGGTCGCCGCGGACCTCCTCGCCGACCGGCCCGAGGCCCTGGCCCGGCACGCCGCCGAGATCGGTGAGCACGCCCGTGCCGCGCGGGCCTGGTTGGTCGCCGGTCAGCGGGCCCTGGGCCGCGGTGCGGCCAGCGATGCCGCGGTCCTGCTGGACGCGGCGCTGGAGGCGGCGATCACGGCCCGGGACGCCGTGCTCCTGGGCCGCGTCCACCTCGTGCGCGCGCGCACGAGCGATGCCCTGGCCGACGCCGCGGCGATGGACGAGGGGGTCTCCGCCGCGATCGCCAGCGCCCGGTGCGCGATGCCCTCGCCCGTCGCGACACGACGGCCCGGGAGCGCGGTCCCGGAGGGGCCCGCGGCCGACGAGGCGCTCCGGGTGGCCGAGGCACGCGTCGACCGGTCTGCGGACGCCGAGCTCTGCGGGTGGCGAGCGGTGGTCGCCAGCAACCGGCTGCGGTTCGTCGACGCGGTGGCCTGGGGCCGTCTGGGGCTCGCCGCGGCCCGCGGGTGCGGCGACGAGGCATCGCTCGTCGCCGGTCTCGACGGCCTCAAGACCGCGCTGGCCTACGTCGGGGACCTCGCCGCCCTCGATCCGGTCCTGGCCGAGCTAGAGCCCCTGGCCCGTCGCCGCGGCGACCGCCAGGTCCTGTTCTGGACGATGTTCGAATCGGGCCTGGCTGCGGTCGCCCGCGGCGAGCTGGACACGGCCGAGGCCAGGATCGACGAGGCCGAGGCCCTGTGTCGCGCGGTGGGGCTGCCGGCCCATGCGGCGTGGTTCGATGCGCACCTCTCCCTCGTCGAGCGGCTGCGCGGGGACCTCGAACGGGCGGTGGATCGAGGCCGCGAGGGCATTGCGCGCCCGCGCCACGCCTGGTGGTGGACCACCGCCGCCAGCGCCCTCGGTACCGCCCTGGCGGAGCGAGACGCGCCGGGGGACCGGGAGGAGGCCGAGCACGTCCTCACGGCGGGGCTCGCCCTGGCCGAGGAGGGGGGCACGGAGGCCTACGTGCTGCGCTGCCTGGCCCCGTTGTCCGAGATCCGGGGGGACCCGGATCTGGTCCGGCGCGGCGAGCGCATGCTCGCGACGGTCGACGCCCCGCCCGGCGGGTGCTGGCTGGGGGGTGCCGACGCCTACCTCGCCGTGGCCCGGGCCCGCCTCGCGCTCGGTCAGCCCACCGCGGCCCGCGAGGCGGTGCGGCCCCTGCTCGGCGCGGCCCGCCGCCACGGCTGGACGCTCTGGGAGCGCGCTGCGCGCGACCTCGACCACCGCGCCGCCGCCGTCGCCTCCGGCGCGCCGGAGGCGACGGACGGGGCTCAGAGCAGCGTCGCGAGCCGGGCGGCGGCACGGGAGGCGCCGTCGGTGGCCACCGGGCGGTAGTCGACGGGGCGCGCCAGGGCCTCGGCCAGGGCCTCGGCCAGCGCCTCCGGGCCCAGCTCGTCCCAGTCCATCCGCCGGCCGGCACGGTGGCGCGCCAGCCGATGGGTCACGTGGCGCTGCTGCTCGAAGTGTCGGCGCAGGGGCACGTAGACGAACGGGCGGCGGTTCGCCGTGAGCTCCATGGTGGTGGTCAGACCCCCGTGTGTGATGGCCACGTCGCACGCGCCGAGGTGCCGGTAGAGGTCGGGCACCCACCCGTGGACCTCGAGGCCGGGCGCCGGGGGGACCGCGGCGGTGTCGATCCGGGGCCCCGTGACGACGACCGTTCGCAGATCCGGGATGCGCGACCGGATCGCGGGCAGCGCGTCCACCACCCGGCGCAGCAACGGCAGCCCGATGCCGGTGCCGCCGGCGGTCACCAGGCACACGGGCTCGCCGGGACGCCACCCGAGCTCGGCACGGACACCCTCGCGATCGGCCGAATCCATCGGGGTGAACCCGGTGACGTAGCCGGGGAAGGCGTAGTGGTCCCGCGTCCACTCCCGGATGGAGGGCAGGCCGGGGCCGAAGGCGTCGGGCACCACGTCCTCGACGTCGCCGACGAACAGGGCGCCGTCGCGCAGGCGGGGCAGACGGTCGACCTGCTCGATCATCCAGGCGTTGTGGTCGGCGGCGATCCGGTGTTCCCAGGGGTCGTCGGCGTCCACCGGCAGGAATCCGACGAAGTCCGTGAACCACGCGTACGCCGCCGACTTCAGCTCCGGGTTCTCGTGCAGGAAGTGGTCGAGCTCCCAGGCCTCGTCGCCGACCCACAGGTCGTGGTGGTCGGACTCCCCGAGCTCGGCCAGCACGTGGAAGTTGGCCGTGAGGATCTCGTCCATCGACCGCAGGGCGCGGAACGCGTGGAGGTCGTGCTCGCCGGCCTCGCCCTCGACGTGCGCCGCCTCCGAGGCCAGCCACCGGGAGGCCGGGTGGACGCGCTCCCCGCGGGCGGCGAGCACCGGGGCGACCGGGTCCTGGGCGAGCCACTCGACCTCGACGTCCGGGCGCCGGGCCCGCAGCTCGTCGGCGACCGCGAGGTCCCGGCGGACGTGACCGAGGCCGATCGGTGAGGAGAGGAACAGCGCGCGACGTGACCGCCGCCGCGGCGCGACCCAGCGCGGCGCGGGGGTCCGGTGGCCGGTGGTGGCGCGGACGAAGTCGCGGAGCAGCAGGTTCGTGCGGACGGGCTCGCGGGCGATGGGGACGTGACCCACGCCCTCCAACGAGACCAGGTCGCCCCCGGTCCAGCCGGCAACGGCGGCTCCGAGGTCGTGCGGGATCAGCACGTCCTCGGTGCCGTGGACGACGAGCACCGGGCACGTCACGGACTCGCACAGGGCGCGGGCGCCCGCCGGATCGGGCAACGCATGACCCTCGAAGAACGCCACCAGCGCCTCCGGGGTCGTCTCGGCGGCGTACCCGCGGGCGTCCGCGAAGGGGTGGAGGGCGTGCGCATCGCTGAAGCACAGGGAGAGGAACCAGGACGCGAAGTCGTCGTAGTCGGCGGTGATGTGGTGCCGGTTGAAGCGCTGGAGGCCGTCGTAGCGCTCCCGCACCACCTCGAAGTCGTCCATCTCGAACACGACGGTCGGCGCGATCGCCGCCACCCCGACCACGCGTTCGGGCCGGTGGACGGCGAGCTCGAGGGCGCGGTGCGCACCGGAGGACAGGCCGACGACCACCACCTCGTCCGTCCCCGTCGCGTCCAGCACCGCGACGAGGTCGGCGAGGTCCTCCTCGATGCCGTAGGCCGAGGGCTCGGTGGGGCGGTCGCTGCGACCGTTCCCGCGATGATCGACCACGACCACCCGGACATGCCGCGCCAGCACCGGGATCTGCGCCTTCCACTGCCGGGCATGGACGAGCGGCATCGAGGTCACGAGCAGCACGCTCACGGCCGTGTCCGGGGTGTCCAGGGGCTCGTACACCTCGAAGCCGACCCGCACACCGTTGCGGACGATCACGTCTTCGACGTCGGGATACCTCGCGCGCACCCGGACCACTGTGCCCGGCGGCGTTGCAGGCGTGGACTGCAACGCATCCGCAATCCGTCCCGGGACCGTTCCCGCGACACCGACCCGGCGACGGAGGAGAAGCACCGATGACCACGTTCGTGCTGGTGCACGGGGCGTTCAGTGACGGGCTGTACTGGGGCGAGACGGCGACGGCGCTCGAGGCCGACGGCCACGGCGTCGCCGTCGCCGAGCTGCCGAGCACCGGGTCCGATCCGGCGGCTCTGGGCGGGCTCGTCGAGGACGCCACTGCGGTGCGGCGCCTGCTCGACGAGGTCGGCGAGCCCGCCGTGCCTGTCGGCCACTCCTACGGCGGCATGGTGCTCACGGAGGTCGCCGATCACCCGCGCATCGCACGCTCGATCTACGTCGCGGCCTTCTGGCCCTCACCGGGGGTCTCGCTGGCGGCCCTCGGCGGGGACGAGCCACCGGACTGGTTCGGGATGGACGACACCGGCACCGCGCTGAGCGTCACACCGGACCTCGACCGCGCGCACGCCGCCCTGTGCGCGGACATCGGGCGGGAGCGGTTCCGTCCCTGGCACTCGCGTCTGCTGCTCTCGTCGGCGGTCGCCTTCGGCACGCCGAGCACCGCACCCGCGCGCTCCCACCCCGCGAGCTACGTGATCTGCACCCGGGACGCCGTGGTCCCGCCGGAGGCCCAGGACCGGATGGCGGCGCAGGCCGACTCCGTCACGCGGATCGTCAGCTCCCACTGGCCCCAGCTCTCCGTGCCCACGGAGCTCGCCGCCGTCCTCGAACGCGAGGCGGCCCGCACCCCGATCCGTACCCCGGCCCGCAGCTCGAGCCCGGCGTGAGTACCGGCGAGGAGGAGTGAGGAGGAGGAACGATGACGCGTTTCGTCCTGGTGCACGGCGGGTTCGTCGACAGCACCTACTGGGGGGAGACCCGCGCGGTGCTCGAGGAGTCCGGTCACGAGGTCGCGCTCGCCGAGCTGCCGAGCACCGGGCCCGACCCGGCCGCGCTGGGTGGGCTCGCCGACGACGTCGCGGAGGTCCGCCGGCTGCTCGACGAGGCGGAGGCCTCGGTGCTCGTCGGGCACTCCTACGGGGGTCTGGTCCTCACCGAGGTCGCCGACCACCCGGGGATCGCCGCGTCGGTCTACGTGAGCGCCTTCCGGCCGGCCCGCGGGCAGGGGATCGGCGACCTGCTCCCGGAGCTCCTCGACTGGATGCGGGTCCACCCCAGCGGTGCCGCCCTCGGGGTCTCCGACGACCCGGAGACCACCCGACGGGGCCTGGCCGCGGACCTCGACGCCGAGCGCTGGCGGCCGTGGCACGACGCTCTCGGCTACTCCTCGCTGGCCGACTTCGGGCACACCGCGGTCGCTCCGGACCGTCGCCATCCGGTGACCTACGTGGTGTGCGAGCGGGACGCCTCCCTGGTTCCCGACCTGCAGCGGCGGATGGCAGCGACGGCCGACCGTGTCGCCGGCATCGACACCTCGCACTCCCCGATGCTGGTCGACCCGCGCGGGCTCGCCCGCCTGCTCGAGGACGCCGCCGCCGCGCGCTGACCCCGCCGCCGTCCTGCCCGGCCGGGGCGCCGACCGGGAACACCGCGGTCCGGTGGTACGTTGTGCGGTGAGCGACCAGCTCGGTGGGTGTTCTGCGTCCGCCGAGCGGCAAGTGGAGCCCCGGCTCCCACCCGTCCGCCGTACAGGTGAGCGGGTCCCGGTCCGGCCGTCGCGGCGCGCGAGCGCCACCGGCGGCAGCGTTGCCGCGAGGGGACGTGGATCGGTCGACCGTGGGCCCTGCCGCCACCTCGCGTGGCGCGGGGCCCGACGTTCGTCGGGGCTCCGACCGCCGGGTCGCAGAGACTGTGTCACGGACCCGAGGAGAGCTCATCAGCACAGAGACCCGCATCAACGAGCGCATCCGCGTTCCCGAGGTGCGACTGGTCGGCCCCAACGGCGAGCAGGTCGGGATCGTCCGCATCGAGGACGCCCTGCGCCTGGCCCGCGAGGCCGACCTCGACCTGGTCGAGGTGGCCGCCCAGGCCCGCCCGCCGGTCTGCAAGCTCATGGACTACGGCAAGTTCAAGTACGAGAGCGCGCAGAAGGCCCGCGAGTCGCGGCGCAACCAGCAGCAGACGGTGATCAAGGAGCAGAAGCTCCGGCCGAAGATCGACCCGCACGACTACGAGACGAAGAAGGGTCACGTGACCCGCTTCCTCGGGCAGGGTCACAAGGTCAAGGTCACCATCATGTTCCGTGGCCGCGAGCAGTCGCGCCCGGAGCTGGGCTTCCGCCTCCTGCAGCGCCTCGCCGAGGACGTCGGCGAGCTCGGCTACGTCGAGGCGACGCCGAAGCAGGACGGCCGGAACATGACCATGGTCCTGGCGCCGAACAAGAAGCCGCAGAAGGCCCAGCGCCCCCAGCAGGAGGCGCAGCAGGAGCCGGCCCCCGAGCCGGCGGGCTGACCGGGTCGAGCACGACCGGCCGCACCCCTCCGGGTGCGGCCGGCTTCCCGGGCGCCCGTACCGTCGTCCCCGACGGCGGGACGGGCGTCGACCACCCCGGCGGAGCACGTCGGTCCGCACGAGGAGCAAGGACAGGACATGCCGAAGAACAAGACGCACAGCGGCGCCAAGAAGCGCATCAAGGTGACCGGGAGCGGCAAGCTGCTGCGCGAGAAGGCCGGCAAGCGCCACCTGCTGGAGAAGAAGTCCAGCCACAAGACCCGCGCGCTCTCCGGCAACGACGAGGTCGCGCCGCAGGACAGCTCGCGCATGCGCCGCCTGCTCGGCCGCGCCTGAGCCCCCTCACGCCGACCCACCCCGCGACCCCATCCGGACCGGACCCGCTCCGCTCCCTGATCTGATCGAAGGCAGGACCACGTGGCACGCGTGAAGCGCGCGGTCAACGCGCAGAAGAAGCGTCGCACCACCCTGGAGATGGCCAGCGGCTACCGCGGCCAGCGCTCCCGGCTCTACCGCAAGGCCAAGGAGCAGACGCTCCACTCGCTGACGTACGCCTACCGCGACCGCAAGCAGCGCAAGGGCGACTTCCGGCAGCTGTGGATCACCCGCATCAACGCGGCCGCGCGCTCCAACGACATGACCTACAACCGGTTCATGCAGGGCCTCAAGCTCGCGGGCGTCGAGGTCGACCGCAAGAACCTGGCCGAGATCGCCGTCTCGGACCCGGCCGCGTTCACCGCGCTGGTCGAGGTCGCCCGCGCGGCGGTGCCGACCGACCAGAAGAAGCACGACACCGGGGACGCCGCCTGACGTCGGGCACGCTCCTCACCGAACGCACGCCGCGCGTCGCCGCAGCCCGCAAGCTGCTGCGGCGCGCGGCGCGTTCGGAGGCCGGGCGCTTCCTCGTCGAGGGTGTTCGGCCGGTGCACGAGGCCCTCACGTGGGCCGCCGACGATCCCGGCCGCGTGCACGACCTCTTCCTCACCGACGCCGTCGCCGACCGGGACCCCACGCTGGAGGACCGGGCGATCGCCGCCGGGGTGCGCGTCGCCCGGGTCACCGAGAAGGCCGCCGCGGGGCTGTCGGACACCGTCACCCCGCAGGGCGTGGCCGTCGTCTGCTCCACGGTCACCGTCGGGCTCGACGCGGCCCTCGGCGACCGTCCCCGGCTCGTCACGGTGCTCGCCGGCGTCGCCGACCCCGGCAACGCCGGCACCGTCATCCGCACCAGCGACGCGGCCGGCGTCGACGCCGTCGTGCTCGCCGGGGACGGCCGGAACCAGCCGGTCGACCCGCACAACGGCAAGTGCGTGCGCGCGACGATGGGCAGCCTGTTCCACCTCCCGCTCGCGGTGTCCCGGGACGTCGACGCCGTCGTGGCCGCGCTGCGCGAGCGCGGGCTGACGCTGCTCGCGGCCGCCGGCGACGGCGAGACGGTGCTCGACGCGTCCGCCGACGCGCTGCTGGCCGCCCCGACGGCGTGGCTGTTCGGCAGCGAGGCCCACGGTCTCGACGACCACGCCGCGGGCCTCGCCGACCACCGCGTCCGCGTGCCGATCCACGGCCGTGCCGAGAGCCTCAACCTCGCGACGGCCGCCGCGGTGTGCCTCTACGCCTCGGCCCGGGCGCAGCACGGCTAGTCACCACGGCCGGGGATCGCCCTCGACCTGCTCCGATAGGATCGGTGCGCACCCGAGAGCAGCAGGAGCGAGACGACCTCGATGTCCGGCACCAACGACCTCTACGACCCCAAGCAGGTCGCGGCGCTCGACCCCGAGACCCTCGACGCCGCCCGCGCCGACGCGAGCGCGGCGTTCGCGGGAGCCACCACGCTCGACGCGCTGACCGCGCTGAAGCCCGCGCACCTCGGCGACCGCTCGCCGGTGCTCACCGCGCGGCGCGAGATCGGGGCGCTGCCGCCGCAGGCGCGCTCGGAGTCGGGGAAGCGGGTCAACGAGGTCCGCGTCGCGATCCAGACCGCGTACGACGAGCGCCACGCGGTGCTGTCGGCGGAGCGTGACGAGCGGGTGCTCGCCGAGGAGGCCGTCGACGTCACGCTGCCCGGCGACCGCCACCCGCGCGGCAGCCGGCACCCGCTCACGCAGCTCTCCGAGCGGATCGCCGACATCTTCGTCGGCATGGGCTACGAGGTGGCCGAGGGCCCCGAGGTCGAGTCGGAGTGGTTCAACTTCGACGCCCTGAACTTCCTGCCCGACCACCCGGCGCGCACGATGCAGGACACCTTCCACGTCGAGCCCGCCCCCGCCCGCCAGGTGCTGCGCACCCACACCTCGCCGGTGCAGATCCGGGCGCTGCTCGAGCGGGACCTGCCCGTCTACGTCGTCTGCCCCGGGCGGACGTTCCGCACCGACGAGCTCGACGCGACCCACACCCCGGTCTTCCACCAGATCGAGGGCCTGGCCGTCGACAAGGGCCTGACCATGGCCCACCTCAAGGGCACGCTCGACGCCTTCGCGCGGGCGATGTTCGGCGAGGAGTCGACGATCCGGCTGCGGCCCTCGTACTTCCCGTTCACCGAGCCGTCGGCCGAGCCCGACGTCTGGTTCCCGCAGAAGAAGGGTGGCGCGGGCTGGGTCGAGTGGGGCGGCTGCGGCATGGTCGACCCGAACGTCCTGCGCGCCTGCGGCGTCGACCCCGACGTCTACTCCGGGTTCGCCTTCGGCATGGGCCTCGAGCGCACCCTCATGTTCCGCAACGGCCTGCCCGACATGCGGGACATGGTCGAGGGCGACGTGCGGTTCACCTCGGCGTTCGCCGTCGAGCCCTAGCCCCACCCCCTCCCGCCTGCCAGCCAGCACCAGAAAGGCCCCGTCGCCGTGCGCGTCCCCGTCTCGTGGCTCCTCGAGCACGTCGACCTGCCCGCGGACTCCCACACCGCCGAGGCGGTCGGTGAGGCGCTGATCCGGGTCGGGCTCGAGGTCGAGGACGTGCTCCCGATCCCGGCCTCGACCGGCCCGCTCGTCGTCGGCCGCGTCGCCGCGCTGTCGGAGCTCACGGAGTACAAGAAGCCGATCCGCTACTGCCGGGTCGACGTGGGATCCGACCACAACGAGGCCGAGGGCGAGGGCGCGGGCACCCGCGGCATCGTCTGCGGGGCGACGAACTTCGTCGAGGGCGACCTCGTCGTGGTCGCACTGCCCGGCGCGGTGCTGCCCGGCGACTTCGCCATCGCGGCGCGGAAGACCTACGGCCACGTCTCCGACGGCATGATCTGCGCGCTCGACGAGCTGGGCCTCGGTGACGACCACAGCGGCATCCTCGTCCTGCCGCCGGGCACCGCGGACCCGGGCGACGACGCGGCGGTGCTGCTCGGGCTGGACGACGCGGTCCTCGACATCGCCGTCACGCCCGACCGCGGCTACTGCCTCTCGGTGCGCGGCCTGGCCCGCGAGCTCGCGAGCGCGCTCGACGTCGCGTACGGCGACCCGGCGCTCGTCGGCCGCGACCTGCCGGAGCCGCAGGGCGAGGCGTGGCCGGTGCGCCTGGACCCGTCGTCGCAGTGCCGGCGCTTCGTCGCCCGCCGCGTCACCGACCTCGACCCGACCGCCCCGTCGCCGTGGTGGCTGCGCCGGCGGCTGCTGCTGTGCGGGATGCGCCCGATCTCGCTGGCCGTCGACGTCACCAACTACGTGATGCTCGAGCTCGGCCAGCCGATGCACGCCTACGACGCGTCCACGGTGCGCGGCGACGTCGTGGTCCGGCGGGCCTCGCAGGACGAGAAGATCACCACGCTGGACGACGCCCAGCGCGTGCTCGACCCCGACGACGTCGTCGTCACCGACGACTCCGGCCCGATCGGGCTCGCCGGCGTCATGGGCGGCGCGAGCACCGAGGTCGGGTCCGCCACCGCGGACGTGCTGCTCGAGGCCGCGACGTGGGACGCGCCGTCGGTCGCGCGCGCCGCGCGGCGGCACCGGTTGCCCAGCGAGGCGGCCCGGCGCTTCGAGCGCGAGGTCGACCCGGGCGTCGCGCGCGCCGCCACCGACCGCGCCGCCTGGCTGCTCGCGCACTACGGCGGCGCCACCGTCGCCCCCGGCGTCACCGACGAGGGTGGCGTGCCGGCGCCCGAGCCCGTGACCATGGCTCTCGACCTGCCCGACCGCGTCGCCGGCACCCGCTACGAGCGCGGGGCGGTGGTGCGGCGGCTGAGCCAGATCGGCTGCCGGGTGGAGGTCGCCGGCGCCGACCCCGGTGACGGCGGCAGCGCGGGGCTGCGCGCCGAGCCGCCGACGTGGCGCCCCGACCTGACGCGCCCGGCCGACCTCGTCGAGGAGGTCCTGCGCCTCGAGGGCTACGCCGGCATCCCGTCCGAGCTCCCCGCCGCCCACCCGGGCACCGGCCTCACCCTGGCGCAGCGCCGCCGCCGCCAGGTGTCGCGCGCGCTGGCCGACGCCGGGTACGACGAGGTGCTGCCCTCGCCGTTCGTGCCGCCGACGGTGTTCGACGCGTTCGGCCTCGACGCCGACGACGACCGCCGGAACGCCCTGCGCCTGGCCAACCCGCTCGACGCCGACCGCTCGCTGATGGCGACGACGCTGCTGCCCGGGCTGCTCGACGCGGTGGTCCGCAACGTCTCGCGCGGCCTGCGCGACCTCGCGCTCTACCAGGTGGGGCAGGTCGTGCGGCCCGGCCCGGAGGAGCCGCCGGCGGCGCCGGTGCTGCCGGTCGACGCCCGCCCCGACGACGCGGCGGTCGCGTCGGTGCTCGCGGGGCTGCCGCGCCAGCCGCTGCGGGTCGGCGCGGTGCTGGCCGGGGCCTGGGAGCGGCCCGGCTGGTGGGGACCGGGGCGGCCGGCCGACTGGGCGGACGCGATCGAGGCCGCGCGCCTCGTGGGCCGGGTGTACGGCGCCGAGCTGACCGTCACCGCGGACCGGCACGCACCGTGGCACCCGGGTCGCTGCGCGGCGCTGACGCTCGGCGACACCCTCGTCGGGCACGCCGGCGAGCTGCACCCGAAGGTCCTCGAGGGCCTCGGCCTGCCGGCGCGCACGTGTGCCATGGAGCTCGAGCTCGACCGGCTGCCGCTGGCCGAGGACCGTCCGGTGCCCGCGGTGTCGTCGTTCCCGCCGGTGCTGCTCGACGTGGCGCTGGTGCTCGACGAGGACGTGCCGGCCGCGTCGGTGGTGACGGCGCTGCGCGACGGCGGGGGTGACCTCGTCGAGGATGTGCGCCTGTTCGACGTCTACACCGGGCCGCAGGTCGGCGAGGGCAAGCGCTCGCTGGCCTTCGCCCTGCGCCTGCGCGCCCCGGACCGGACGCTGACCCTCGAGGAGGCCTCGGCGCGCCGCGACGCCGCGGTGGCCACCGCCGCCGAGCGCCACGGGGCGCGGCTGCGTTAGGCGGTCGCTCCCCGCAGCAGCCAGTCGAGCGTCACCTCGAGGTCGGCGCGCAGCTCGGGCGGACGGAGGTTCGGGTCGTCGGCGGTGGCGAGCGCGGCGTAGCCGAGGGTGTGCACGATGAGGGCCCGCACGACCCGCCCGGCGGCCTCCTCGCCGAGGCCGAGGCGCGCGAGCAGGACGGTCATCGCCGCGCCCAGGGCGCGGGCCCGCGGGCCGCGGGCGCCCTGGCGCGCGAGGTAGAGCGGCACCGTGTCGGGGTGGCGGCCGAGCAGGTCGTAGGTCGCGAGCATCACCTCGCGCAGCCCGGTCACCGGCTCCACGTCCGGGGCCGGGGGGTCGAGCGCGGCGAGCTGGTCGTCGAGCAGCGCGTCCACCAGCGCCGTCTTGTCGGCGACGTGGCTGTAGAGGGCGTTGGGGGCGACGCCCAGCGCCGCGGCGACCGCGCGCATCGAGAGCCCGGCCGGTCCGCGCTCGGCGAACACCTCCCGCGCCGCGGCGAGGACCGCCTCGTACGTCAGTCCGGCACGCTGACCGGGGGAGCGGGGCATGGACGAACTGTACAGCGTCCAGTAAGTTGGACAGCGTACAGCTCGTCGTGGGAGGAGTCGTCGTGATCGCCACGAACGCCGAGGTCGGAACCCTCGCCGGGGTGCCCTCGCTGCTGGTGCCGCCGGAGAGCGGGCGGGCCGACGCGCCGCTGCTCGTCGGCTGGCACCTCATGGACGCGCCGCGCAGCGAGGCCGCGTTCGCCGCCGCGCTGCCGCTCGCCGGGCTCGACGCCTGGAAGGTCTACCTCGGCCTGCCGATGCCGGGCGCGCGGCTGCCCGAGGGCGGGATGGACGAGGTCATGCGCCGCGGCTACGAGGACGCGGTCCTGCTCCTGCACGGCCCGGTCAACGCGCAGGCCGCCGACGAGTGCGACGGCGTGCTGGCCGCGCTGCGCGAGCGCGGCCTCACCGGCCCGCTCGGGCTCTTCGGCGGTTCGGCCGGCGCTGGGGTCGCGCTGGAGGTGGCGACGCGTCGCACGGACGTCGCGGCGCTCGTCGTCGTCAGCCCGATGGTGGCGCTGCGGCCGGTCGTGTCGGTGCTGGGCGCGCTCTTCGGGGTCGACTACGCGTGGACGCCGGAGTCCGACGCCGTCGCCGCGCGCATGGACTACCCGGCGCGCGCCGCGGAACTGGGCACGACGCCGGTGCGCCTGGTCGTCGGGTCGCAGGACGACGCGAGCGCGTTCCTCGGACCGGCCCGGGACCTCGCGGCGGCGGCGGCCGGGCCCGCCGACGTGGTGCTGGTCGACGGCATGGGCCACGCGCTGGCCGAGGAGCCGGGCCTCGAGCCCGCACCGCAGACGCCGCACGCCGCGGAGGTCGACGCCCACGCCGTGGCGTGGTTCCGGCAGCATCTCGGTGGGTGAGGACCAGCGCGTGAGGACCAGCGCGTGAGGACCAGCGAGG
Source organism: Actinomycetospora sp. ABD4_176 (assembly GCF_056311855.1). Taxonomy (NCBI): domain Bacteria; kingdom Bacillati; phylum Actinomycetota; class Actinomycetes; order Pseudonocardiales; family Pseudonocardiaceae; genus Actinomycetospora; species Actinomycetospora sp. ABD4_176. The sequence continues at coordinate 731,962 of NZ_CM149974.1, forward strand.
TCGGGCTGCTGCGGCTCGTCGCGCTGGGGCTGGTGGCGCCGCGCACGGACGACGTCGCCGCGGTCGTCCGGCGCCTCGGTGCCGTGCAGGCCCAGGACCTCCCGGGCGCGGTGACGTCGCTGGCGTTGCGCACGGCGTCGCGGTCCCGGGACGCGGTGACCGCGGCGTGCGACGCCGGCGCGGTCGTCCGCAGCTGGCCGATGCGCGGGACGCTGCACCTCGTGCCGGCCGAGGACCTCGGCTGGATGCTCCCGCTCGGTACCCCGCGCCCGCGGGTCCGGGCGGCACGCCGTCGGGTCGAGCTGGGCCTGGTCGACGCCGACCTCGACCGCGCCCGCGAGCTCGCCCTCGCCACCGTGCCCGCCACGCGCGCGGAGCTCTTCGCCGCGTGGGAGGCCGCGGGGCTCGACCCGGCGCAGGGCCGCGGCTACCACCTGCTCGGCGAGCTCGCGTCCACCGGCGTCCTGTGCTTCGGGCCGCTGCGCGACGGCGAGCCGGTGGTCGTCGACGTCGCGCGCTGGATCCCGTCGCCGCGGGTGCTCGAGCGCGACGAGGCGCTGGGGGAGTGGGTGCGGCGCTACTTCCGCTCGCACGGTCCCGCCACCCGCACCGACGTCGCCCGGTGGACCGGCCTCCCGATGGCCGACGTCGACACCGGCATCGCGCTCGCCCGTCCCGACCTGGCGTCGATGGACGTCGACGGCACCGAGCACCTGCTCGACCCGGCCGTGCCCGACCGCCTCGCCGCGCACCGGCGCGCCGCGCTCGGGGTGCACCTGCTGCCCGGGTTCGACGAGTTCGTGCTCGGCTACGCCGACCGCGGCCACGTCCTCGCCCCCGGCGAGCTCGACCGGGTCGTCCCGGGTGGCAACGGGGTGTTCCGCCCGACGATCGTCCACCGCGGGCGGATCGTCGGGACGTGGGCGGCGCCGCGCGATCGCCTGGAGGTCACGCCGTTCGGCACCCTCGACGCCCGCACCGACGCCGCCGTCGCTCGGGCGCACGCCCGCCTGCCCGCCGGGACCGTTCGTCGCGGACCTGAGAGCCCGGCGGTCGGTCACTGACCCGTTCGGGCGATCACCCGACCGGTGACCGCGCGGTGCGGGGTGATCGACGGTCGGCGGCGCGGCGCGTTCTCAGCTCCGCCCCGCGGAGCCGTCCGTCTCCGTAGCGTGACCTGGCCGTGACCCGGGGGCTCCCCCTCGCCCGGGCCACGGCACCCCTCGACCCCGCACCGCGAGGAGCCCTCACGCATGTCCAGCGCGCCCGGAGAGCCGCAGGAACCGTCGGACCCGGCCCTTCCCGACGAGGCCGAGGACGCCGGCGGCACCTGGTCGACCGCGGACTTCGTGGTCGGGCGCGGCGTGCTGCTGGTCATCGGGCCGATCGTGGTCGCCCTGTTCTGGGTGTTCGGCGCCCTGCCCGCGTGGGGCGCCGCGGGCCTCGGCGGGTTCCTGTGCGCCGTCGCCGTGGTGTTCCTCGTGCGGCTGCGCGCCCGCGGCGCGGCGGCGGCCGCCGAGGGGGCGCGGGTGCTCGTCGTCGGCGGCGGCTACGCCGGCCTCGTCGCGGCGCGGGCGCTGCAGGCCCGCCTGCCCGGCGGGACGCGCGGCGGGCGCCACCTCGGCCCGGGCGACGCGTCGACGGCGATCGCCGGCATCACGGTCGTCGACCCGCAGGCGCACATGACCTACCAGCCGTTCCTGCCCGAGGCCGCCGCCGGCGCCATCGAGCCGCGCCACCTCACCGTGCCGCTGCGCCGGGTCCTGCGTCGCTGCGACGTCATCACCGGCTCGGTCGCCGCGATCGACGACGCCTCCCGCCGCGCCGTGGTGAGCCTGCCCGACGGCGGCACCCGCGAGATCGGCTACGACGTCCTCGTCGTCGCGCCCGGGACGGCCCCCCGACGCCTGCCGATCCCGGGCCTCGACGAGCGGGCGCTGCCGTTCCGGTCGGTCACCGACGCGCTCGCGCTGCGCGACCACGTCCTGTCCCGCCTCGACGCCGCCTCGTCCACGACCGACCCGAGCGAGCGCCGGCGCCTGCTGACCTTCACGGTGATCGGCGGCGGCTTCGCGGGCCTGGAGGTCCTCGGTGAGCTCGAGGACATGACGCGCCGCGCCGCGAAGCACCAGCCCGGGTACATCGCCGAGGAGATCCAGTGGGTGCTCCTCGAGGCCGCCGGGAGGATCATGCCCGAGGTGAGCCCCGCGCTCGCCGCCCGCGTGCACGCCCAGCTGCTGCGCCGCGGCGTCGAGGTCCGGGTCGGGGCGAAGATCACCTCGGCCGAGGGCGGGCGCGTCGTCCTCGCCGGCGGGCCGACCTTCGCCACCGACACGATCGTCGTCGCCGCCGGCTCCGTGCCGAACCCGCTGCTCGAGCGCACCGACCTGCCCCTCGACCCGCGCGGCCGCGTGCGCTGCGCGACGACGCTGCAGGTCCGCGACCGCGCCCACGTCTTCACCGCCGGCGACTGCGCCGCGGTGCCCGACGTGACCGTGCCCGCGCCGCGCGACGGCGAGCCGGTCACCACCGCCCCGACCGCCCAGCACGCCGTGCGCCAGGCCCGGCTGCTCGCGCGCAACGTCGACGCGTTCCTCGCCGGCCGGCTGCTGCGCGGCTACCGCCACCAGAACGCCGGCGCCGTGGCCGGTCTGGGCCGCCGGCGCGGTGCGGCCCAGATCGGCCCCCTGCGCGCGACCGGGTGGCCCGCGTTCGCCCTGCACCGCGCCTACCACCTGTGGGCCATGCCGACCGCCGACCGGACCGTGCGCATCGCCCTGGACTGGATCGTCTCCGGGCTCCTCGGCCGCGACCTCGTCGCCGTCGGCCGCCGCGACGCCGCCCCGATGCCGGACGCCGACGCCCCGCCGACGGTCGCGCCGCGCGTGGCCGACGCCACCCCGGACGCCATCCCGGACGTCACCCCGGGTGCCGGGGCCGAGGACCTGCCGACCGGCGCCACGCCGGTGGTGCCGACCTGGGGCGCCGACCCGGCCGTGACCGGCCCCCGTCCCGCCGCGCCGTCCGCGCCGTCCGCGCCGTCCGCGTCCTTCGTGCCGCCGACGCCCCCGTCCGGGACCCGCATCCCGACCGGCAGCGCCACCGACTCCCAGGGCATTCCCGCCCTGCAGATGACGCGGTCGGGCAGCTTCGAGAGCATCCGCGAGCCGCACCCGTCGCTGCCGTTCGGCGAGCCGGTCAGGGAGTCCTTCAGCGAACCCCTGCCGTCGGACTCCTTCCGCGAGCCCACCCCGTCGCTGTCCTTCGGGGAGCCCTCGGGCGCGTTCCGCGAGCCGCACCCCTCCTTCCCGTCGGCGCCCCGCAGCAGTGCCGGCAGCAGTGCCGGCAGCAGTGCCGGCAGCAGTGCCGGCAGCAGCGCCGACAGGGGCCCCCGCGCGCCGTACCCGTCGACCACGAAGCCCCGGCACTCCCTGCGCGACACCCCCTGACCCGTGGCCGGCCACTCCCGGCCCCCCGCCGTTGCATGGCTTTCCGTGAACATGCATAGTGATGCGTATGCGCGTCGCGGTCGCCGGAGCCAGCGGGTACGTCGGGGGTGAGGTGCTGCGGCTCGCCCTGGGCCACCCCGAGGTCGAGATCGGGGCGGTGACGGCGGGGGAGTCCGCGGGCACCACCCTCGGCGCCCACCAGCCCCACCTGCCCTCGCTCGCCGATCGCGTGATCGCCGAGACCACGCCCGAGCAGCTCGCGGGGCACGACGTCGTGTTCCTCGCGCTGCCGCACGGGCGCTCGGCGGAGCTCGCGGCGCAGCTCGGGAGGGCGGGCGGCACCACCGACGTGCTCGTCGTCGACTGCGGCGCCGACCACCGCCTCACCGACCCGGCCGCCTGGCAGCGCTGGTACGGCGGCGACCACGCCGGCGCGTGGCCGTACGGGCTGCCCGAGCTGCCCGGTGCCCGCGAGGCCCTCCGGAACGCGAGGCGCATCGCCGTCCCCGGCTGCTACCCGACGGCGAGCACCCTGGCCGCCTTCCCGGCCGTCGCCGCCGGCCTGGTCGCGCCCGAGGTCAGCATCGTCGCGTTCTCCGGGACCTCCGGCGCGGGCAAGGCCGCCAAGCCGCACCTGCTGGGCGCCGAGGTCATGGGCTCGGCGACCGCGTACGGCGTCGGCGGCGGGCACCGGCACACCCCGGAGATCACCCAGAACCTCAGCACGGTGAGCCCCCAGCCCGTGCGGGTGTCGTTCACGCCCGTGCTCGCGCCCATGCCCCGCGGCATCCTCGCGGTCGCCGGCGCCCCGCTCGCCGACGACGCGATCACCGAGGAGCAGGCCCGCGAGGCCTACGCGAAGGCCTACGACGCCGAGCCGTTCGTGCACCTGCTCCCCGCCGGCGTGCAGCCGCAGACCAAGTCGGTCGTGGGGTCGAACAGCGTGCAGATCCAGGTCGCCGTCGACCCCGACGCCGGGCGGCTCGTCGTGACCGCCGTCATCGACAACCTCACCAAGGGCACGGCCGGCGGCGCGTTCCAGTCGGTCAACCTCGCCCTCGGCCTCGACGAGACCCTCGGTCTCCCGACGACGGGACTGCACCCGTGAACAGGAGCGACCCGTGAGCGTCACCGCCCCCCGGGGCTTCCGGGCCGCCGGCGTCCGCGCCGGCCTGCGGGCTCACGGCGAGCGCCCCGACCTCGCCCTCGTCGTCAACGACGGGCCCCAGCAGGTCGCGGCGGGCGTGTTCACGCGCAACCAGGTCAAGGCCGCGCCCGTGCTGTGGTCGCAGCAGGTGCTCCAGGAGCACGACCTGCGCGCCGTCGTCCTCAACGCCGGCGGTGCCAACGCCTGCACCGGCCCCGACGGGTTCGGCGACACCCACCGCACCGCCGAGCACGTCGCCGACGTCCTGGGCTGCGGCGCCATCGAGGTGGCCGTCTGCTCCACCGGCCTCATCGGCGAACGCCTGCCCCTCGACAAGATCCTCGCGGGCGTCGACGCGGCCACGGGCGAGCTCGCCGACGGCGAGGAGGCGGGCACGCGCGCCGCCACCTCGGTGCTCACCACCGACACCGTCGACAAGCAGGCCGCCGCGAGCCGTCACGGCTGGACGGTCGGCGGCTTCGCCAAGGGCGCCGGGATGATGGCCCCGAGCCTCGCGACGATGCTGGTCGTGGTCACGACGGACGCGGTCGTGGACGCCGCCACCGCCGACGCCGCCCTGCGCGCCGCCACCGCCCGGACCTTCGACCGCCTCGACATCGACGGCTCCACCAGCACCAACGACACCGTGCTGCTGCTCGCCTCCGGCGCCTCGGGCGTCGAGGCGGACGCCGACGCGTTCACCGAGGTCGTCACCGAGGTCTGCGCCGACCTGGCGCGGGGCCTGCAGGCCGACGCCGAGGGCGTCACCAAGCGGATCGCGGTCACCGTCACCGGGGCCCGCGACGACCACGACGCGCTGGTCGCCGCCCGCACGATCGCCCGCGACAGCCTCGTCAAGACCGCGCTGTTCGGCTCCGACCCGAACTGGGGCCGGATCGCCGCCGCGGTCGGGGCGAGCGAGGCGAAGGTCGAGCCGGGGACCCTGTCGGTCACCGTCAACGGCGTGCTGCTCTGCGAGGCCGCGACCGCGGTCGGCGACCGGAGCAAGGCCGACCTCTCCGGCCCCGAGGTCACCGTCGAGGTCGACCTGGGGCTCGGCGACGGGCGGGCCACGGTGCTGACGACGGACCTCTCGCACGCGTACGTCGAGGAGAACAGCGCGTACTCCACATGAGCACCGCCGAGACCAGCATCCCCGTCCCCGCCGACGTCCCCGACCGCTACCACGAGGCCGCCGCCAAGGCCGGCGTCCTGGCCGAGGCCCTGCCCTGGCTGCAGCGCTTCCAGGGCGCGGTCGTCGTCGTCAAGTACGGCGGCAACGCCATGACCGACGACGCGCTGCGCCGCGCGTTCGCCGAGGACATGGTCTTCCTGCGCCTCGCCGGCATCCGCCCGGTCGTCGTCCACGGCGGCGGCCCGCAGATCACGAGCATGCTCGGCCGGCTCGGGATGGAGGGCGAGTTCCGCGGCGGCCTGCGGGTCACGACGCCCGAGACGATGGACGTCGTCCGGATGGTGCTCGTCGGGCAGGTCGGCCGCGAGCTCGTCGGGCTGATCAACGCCCACGGCCCCTACGCCGTCGGGCTCTCGGGCGAGGACGCGCGCCTGTTCACCGCGGCGCGGCGCACCGCGACGGTCGAGGGCGAGCAGGTCGACGTCGGCCTCGTCGGCGACGTCGTCGAGGTCAACCCGGCTGCCGTGCTCGACCTCGTCGCGGGCGGGCGCATCCCCGTCGTCTCGACCGTCGCCCCCGACGTCGACGGCGTCGTGCACAACGTCAACGCCGACACCGCCGCGGCCGCGCTGGCCGAGGCGCTCGGCGCCCGCAAGCTCGTCGTCCTCACCGACGTCGAGGGGCTCTACACCGACTGGCCGGACCGCTCGAGCCTGCGCTCGACGATCGACGACGTCGAGCTCGCCGCGCTCCTGCCGACGCTGGCCAGCGGCATGATCCCGAAGATGGAGGCCTGCCTGCGCGCGGTGCAGGGCGGCGTGCCGCGGGCGCACGTCATCGACGGGCGGGTGGCGCACTCCGTGCTGCTCGAGGTGTTCACGAGTGCCGGCGTCGGGACGATGGTCCTGCCGGCCGACGGGAAGGAGGCCTGAGACATGACCGTCACGAGTGAGGACCTCCGCTCCCGATGGGTCGGCTCCCTCATGGACAACTACGGCACCCCGCCGATCAGCCTCGTGCGCGGCGAGGGCGCGCGGGTGTGGGACGCCGACGGCCGCGAGTACCTCGACCTGCTCGGCGGGATCGCCGTCAACTTCCTCGGCCACGCCCACCCGGCGATCGTCGAGGCCGTGTCGCGGCAGGTCGCGACGCTGGGCCACACGTCGAACCTCGTCATCAACCCCGTCGCCGTGGAACTTGCCGAGCGCCTGCTGGGCCTGCTGGGCCACCCGGGGCGCGTGCTGCTCTGCAACTCCGGCGCCGAGGCCAACGAGGCCGCGTTCAAGATCGCCCGCCGGACCGGTCGCACCAAGATCGTGGCGGCCGAGGGCGGGTTCCACGGTCGGACGATGGGCGCGCTCGCGCTCACCGGCCAGCCCGCCAAGCGCGAGCCGTTCGAGCCCATGCCGCCCGGGGTCGAGTTCGTGCCCTACGGCGACGTCGAGGCCCTGCGCGCCGCGGTCGACGACGCCACCGCCGCGGTGTTCCTCGAGCCCGTCCAGGGCGAGGCGGGCGTCATCGTCCCGCCCGAGGGCTACCTGCAGGCGGCGCGGGACATCACCACCGAGAACGGCGCGCTCCTGGTCATGGACGAGGTGCAGACCGGTACCGGGCGCACCGGCGTCTGGTTCGCCCACCAGCGCGCCGGCATCACGCCCGACGTCGTGACCCTGGCCAAGGGCCTGGGCGGCGGGCTCCCGATCGGCGCGTGCCTCGGGATCGGCGACGCCGGCGAGCTGCTCGGTCCCGGCCAGCACGGGACGACGTTCGGCGGCAACCCGGTCGCCTGCGCCGCGGCGCTCGCCGTTCTCGACACGATCGCCGCCGACGGGCTGCTCGACCGCGCCGAGGAGATCGGCAAGGACCTGGGCCGGCGGATCGGCGAGCTCGACCACCCGCAGGTGACCGGCGTCGACGCGGCCGGCCTGCTCATCGGCGTCGCCCTGCGCGAGCCGGTGTCCGCGCAGGTCACGGCGGCCGCCCGCGAGGCCGGCTACCTGATCAACAACGCGGTGCCCGGACGCCTGCGGCTCGCCCCGCCCGCCGTCGTCACCGACGCGCAGCTCGACGGCTTCGTCGCCGCCCTGCCCGAGGTGCTCGACCAGGGCGCCGCGGCCGCGGAGGCGGCGGGCTCGTGACGATCACCGGGACGCGCGTCCGCCACCTCCTGCGCGACGACGACCTCACCCCGGCCGAGCAGGCCGAGGTGCTCGAGCTGGCGGCCACCATGAAGGCCGACCCGTTCCGCTTCCGCCCGCTGGAGGGTCCGCGGGCGGTGGCGGTGGTGTTCGACAAGGCCTCGACCCGCACGCGGGTGTCGTTCGAGGTCGGCATCGCCGCGCTCGGCGGCACCCCGGTGATGATCGACGGCCAGGCCGCCCAGCTGGGCCGCGGCGAGACGATCGCCGACACCGCGCGGGTGCTCTCGCGCTACGTCGACGCCATCGTCTGGCGCACCGGCGCCGAGGAGCGCATCCAGGAGATGGCGGCGCACGCGACCGTCCCGGTCGTCAACGCGCTCACCGACGGCTTCCACCCCTGCCAGGTCCTCGCCGACCTGCAGACCGTCGTCGAGCGCCGCGGGCGCACCGCCGGCCAGGTGCTCGCCTACCTCGGCGACGGCGCCAACAACATGGCCCAGTCGCTGCTGCTCGGCGGGGCGACCGCCGGGATGCACGTGCGGGTCGGCGCGCCGGCGGGCTTCACGCCCGACCCCTCGGTCGTCGCCGACGCGACGGCGCGGGCCGCGGAGACCGGCGGCTCCGTCGTCGTCACCGACGACCCCGCCGCGGCCGCCGCGGGCGCGGACGTGCTGGCCACCGACACCTGGACCTCGATGGGCCAGGAGTCCGACGGCCGCGACCGCGCCACCCTCGCGCCGTTCCGCCTCGACGAGGAGGCGGTGGCGCGGGCCGCGGCCGACGTCACCGTGCTGCACTGCCTGCCCGCCCACCGCGGCGAGGAGATCACCGCCGGTGTGATCGACGGCCCGGCGTCGGCGGTGTGGGACGAGGCGGAGAACCGCCTGCACGCCCAGAAGGCGGTGCTCACGTGGCTGCTGGAGCACTCGTGACCGAGACCGCCTCGAAGGGTGTTCAGGGGAGCACGCCGATCGGGAGCCGGGCCTCCCGCCAGGCCCGGGTCGTCGCGCTGCTCACCGAGCGCGAGGTGCACAGCCAGGCCGAGCTGGCCGCGCTGCTGGCGTCGGAGGGCGTCGAGGTCACGCAGGCGACGCTCTCGCGCGACCTCGACGAGCTGGGCGCGGTGAAGCTCCGCGGCGTCGACGGCGGCGTCGGGCGCTACGTCGTGCCCGACGACGGGAGCCCGGTGCGCGGCGTCACCGGCGGCACCGACAGACTGTCCCGGCTGCTCGCCGAGCTGCTGGTCTCCGCCGACCACTCCGGGAACCTCGCGGTCCTGCGCACCCCGCCCGGGGGCGCGCACTACCTCGCCAGCGCCCTGGACCGGGCCTCGCTGGCCGAGGTGGTCGGCACCATCGCCGGCGACGACACGGTGCTCGTCGTCGCCCGCGAGCCCCTCGACGGGGCCGGGCTCGCAGCCCGCCTGCGGGCCCTGGGCACCAGGACGACGGCGCGGTCGTCCTCCGCACACGAGAACGAGACGGAAGAAGGACAGCAGTGAGCGAGCGCATCGTGCTGGCGTACTCCGGGGGCCTCGACACCTCGGTCGCCATCGGCTGGATCGCCGAGGAGACCGGCCGCGAGGTCGTCGCGGTCGCGGTCGACGTGGGCCAGGGCGGGGAGGACCTCGAGGTCATCCGCAAGCGGGCCCTGGACTGCGGCGCGGTCGAGGCCGCGGTCGCCGACGCGCGCGACGAGTTCGCCGAGGAGTACTGCCTCCCGGCGCTGCGCGCCAACGCGCTCTACATGGACCGCTACCCGCTGGTCTCGGCGCTGTCGCGCCCCCTGATCGTCAAGCACCTCGCCGACGCGGCCCGCGCCCACGGGGCCTCGACCGTCGCCCACGGCTGCACCGGCAAGGGCAACGACCAGGTCCGCTTCGAGGTCGGCGTCGGCGCGCTGGCCCCGGACCTCGACGTCATCGCCCCGGTCCGCGACTTCGCCTGGACCCGCGAGAAGGCGATCCAGTGGGCCGAGGAGCGCTCGCTCCCGATCGACGTCAGCAAGCGCTCGCCGTACTCGATCGACCAGAACGTCTGGGGCCGCGCGGTCGAGACCGGCTTCCTCGAGGACATCTGGAACGGGCCGATCGAGGACGTCTACTCCTACACCGCGAACCCCGCCGAGCCCCGCGACGCCGACGAGGTCGTCGTCGGCTTCGAGGCCGGCGTGCCGGTGTCGATCGACGGCCAGAAGGTCTCGGTGCTGCAGGCCATCGAGCAGCTCAACCAGCGGGCGGGCGCGCAGGGCATCGGGCGCCTCGACATGGTCGAGGACCGCCTGGTCGGCATCAAGAGCCGCGAGGTCTACGAGGCGCCGGGCGCCATCGCGCTGATCACCGCGCACCAGGAGCTGGAGAACGTCACGGTCGAGCGCGAGCAGGCGCGGTTCAAGCGCCAGGTCGAGCAGCGCTGGGGCGAGCTGGTCTACGACGGCCTGTGGTTCTCGCCGCTGCGCCGCAGCCTCGACGCCTTCGTCGACACCACCCAGGAGCACGTCACCGGCGAGGTCCGGATGACGCTGCACGGCGGCCGCGCGGTCCCGACGGGCCGGCGCAGCGCGCAGTCCCTCTACGACTTCAACCTCGCCACCTACGACGAGGGCGACCTGTTCGACCAGTCGCTGGCCAAGGGCTTCGTCCAGCTCTGGGGCCTGCCCTCCAAGATCGCGGCGAAGCGGGACCTGGGCTGATGCCGGAAGGCTCGGCCCTCTGGGGCGGGCGGTTCGCGTCGGGCCCGGACGCGGTGATGGCGGCGCTGTCGCAGTCGACGCAGTTCGACTGGGTGCTCGCGCCGTACGACATCGCCGGGTCCCGGGCCCACGCGCGGGTGCTGCACGGGGCGGGGCTGCTCACCGACGAGCAGCTCGAGGCCATGCTCGACGGTCTGCGCCGGCTCGCCGACGACGTCGACTCCGGCGCGTTCGTGCCCGCCGAGGACGACGAGGACGTGCACACCGCCCTCGAGCGCGGCCTCATCGAGCGGGCGGGGGAGGACGTCGGCGGGCGCCTGCGGGCCGGGCGGTCGCGCAACGACCAGATCGCCACGCAGCTGCGGATGTGGCTGCGCGACGAGCTGCGCGACGTGGTGCGGGGCGTGGCGGGCGTGGTCGACGCGCTGCTCATCCAGGCCCGCGCCCACCCCGACGCCGCCATGCCGGGGCGCACGCACCTGCAGCACGCCCAGCCGGTGCTGCTCGCCCACCACCTCGGGGCGCACGCCCAGGCCCTGCTGCGCGACGTCGGGCGCTGCCGGGACCTCGACCGGCGGCTGGCGTACTCGCCCTACGGGTCGGGGGCGCTGGCCGGCACGTCGCTGGGCCTCGACCCGGCCGCCGTGGCCCGCGACCTGGGGTTCGTCGACGCCGTCGACAACTCCATCGACGGCACGGCGGCGCGCGACCTCGCCGCCGAGGGCGCGTACGTGCTGGCCCAGATCGCGGTGGACCTCTCGCGGATCGCCGAGGAGGTCATCCTCTGGGCGACCGCCGAGTTCGGGTACGTGACGCTCGCCGACGCCTGGTCGACCGGGTCGTCGATCATGCCGCAGAAGAAGAACCCGGACGTCGCGGAGCTCGCGCGCGGCAAGGCGGGGCGGCTCGTCGGCAACCTCGCCGGGCTGATGACGACGCTCAAGGCGCTCCCGCTGGCCTACAACCGGGACCTGCAGGAGGACAAGGAGCCGCTGTTCGACTCGGCGGCCCAGCTCGCGATGGTGCTCCCGGCGATGGCCGGCATGATCAGGACGCTGACCTTCCACACCGACCGCCTCGCCGAGCTCGCCCCGGCCGGCTTCACGCTGGCCACCGACCTCGCCGAGTGGCTGGTGCGCGAGGGCGTCCCGTTCCGCCGAGCCCACGCCGCGGCGGGGGCGTGCGTCCGGGCCGCCGAGGCCCGCGGCGTCGGGCTCGACGAGCTCACCGACGACGAGCTCGCGCAGTGCGACCCGGCGCTGACCCCGGACGTCCGCGCGGTGCTCACCGTCGCCGGGTCGATCGCCTCGCGCGACGCCCACGGCGGCACGGCCCCGAAGCGGGTGTCCGAGCAGCTCGACCGCGTCTTCGCCGCCGCGATCGAGGCCCACGCCTGGGCCGGCCGCCCCATCGACCGCCGCTGAGGGTTTGTCAGCGAAGTGCCGTTGCGGACACTCAACGTCCGTATCGGTACTTCGATCACTCCGAGGATTCCCGACGCCTAGGCTGGACCTCGTGCTCGGAAGCCGGCGGTGGGTGGCGTTCGTCGCGCTGCTCGCGGCGGCGCTGACGGCCCTCGCCGGCTGCGCGCGCGACCCGGCGCCGCCTGCCCCGAGCACGCCCGCCACCGCGTCGCCGCCGCCGTCGTCGATCTCGTCGTCCGACCCGATCGGCCCCCACGGCCCGAGCGTCCCCACGGAGCCCGTGGCCCTGGCCGCCGTGCTCGAGGAGGCCCGGCGCACCGTCGCCGACCCCGCCCGCTCGCCCCAGGACGTCGCGGCCGCTGGCCGCATCGCCCAGGTCGCCTACGAGGAGCTCGCCTTCCGCCCCGAGCGGCTCCCGGCCGTGCTCGCGGCGCTGTCGCCGGGGACCGCCGAGGCGACCGGGCGCATCGTCGGCGCCGGGCGCGACCTGCTCGCCATGGCGAAGCGCGGTCCGGGCGAGATGCTCCCGGCCTGGCGCATCGTCGCGCCGCTGCCGCCCGAGCAGCTGCGGGCCCACTACGCCGAGGCCCAGGAGCGCTTCGGGGTGCCCTGGACGGTGCTCGCCGCGGTGAACCTCGTCGAGAGCCGCATGGGCCGCATCGCCTCGCACTCCGAGGCCGGCGCGCGGGGTCCCATGCAGTTCATGCCCGCGACCTGGGCGAGCTACGGGCTCGGCGGTGACGTCACCGATCCGCACGACGCGATCCTCGGCGCGGCCAACTACCTGCGCGCCAACGGCGGGGCCACCGCCGACGGCCTCGACCGGGCCCTGGAGCGCTACAACGACGACGAGCGCTACGTCCGCGCCGTCCGCGCCTACGCCGCCGTGATGCAGGACGACGAGCGCGCCTACCTGGCCTTCCACGCCTGGGAGGTCTACTTCCGCACGACGGCCGGGCGCGTGCACCTGCCCGTCGGGTACGACGAGGCCGAGCCGGTGCGGGCCGTCGACCACCTCGCGCGCTGACCGGCCCGACGCCTGGGGCAGGATCGCGGCCGATGCTGCTCGACCGGTCGGCGCTGGCCGACGACGTCCTCCCGGCGGCGCGCCGGCTGCTCGGCTGCGAGATCGCCGCGGACACGCCGCAGGGCGAGGTCCGCGTCCGGCTCGTCGAGGTGGAGGCCTACCGCGGCGCCGACGACCCGGGCTCGCACTGCTACCGCGGCCGGACCGCCCGCAACGCGGTGATGTGGGGCCCGGCGGGCCATCTGTACGTCTACTTCGTCTACGGCATGCACTTCTGCGCCAACGTCGTCTGCCTGCGCGACGGCGTCGCGGGTGCGGTGCTGCTGCGGGCGGGGGAGGTGCTCTCCGACGTCGGCGCGGCCCACGCCCGCCGGCCGACGGCCCGCGGTCGCGACGCGGAGCTCGCCCGGGGGCCGGCGCGGCTGTGCACCCTGCTCGGGCTCGACCGGGAGGCCAACGGCGTCGACGTGCTCTCCCCGTCCTCGCCGGTGCGGCTGCTGGCGGGGGCGCCGGTCGGTGACGACGACGTCCGCACCGGCCCGCGGGTCGGCGTCGCCGCGGGTCAGGAGCGGCCGTGGCGGTTCTGGGTCGCCGGCTCCCGGGCCGTGACGCCGTACAAGGCGGGGCGTGCCCGGACCGACGGACCGGACTGGTGACCGGGTTCGGCAGACTGGTCGCGTGACCGGACCGCACATCCTCGACGACCTCGCCTGGCGGGGTCTCATCGCCCAGAGCACCGACCTCGACGCGCTGCGCCGGGACCTCGACGCGGGGATGGTCACGCTCTATTCCGGGATCGACCCCACCGCGCCCAGCGCGCACATCGGGCACCTGCTGCAGTGGCTCACGCTCGCCCGCTTCCAGCAGGCGGGCCACCGTCCTATCGCGCTGGTCGGCGGGGCGACGGGCCTGATCGGCGACCCGAAGCCGACGTCGGAGCGCATTCTCAACGACCGCGACGTCGTCGCCGGCTGGGTGGACGAGCTCGGCGCGCAGCTCCGCCCGTTCCTCGACTTCTCCTCGGGGGCACCGAACGCCGCGCTGCTGGTGAACAACCTGGACTGGACCGAGGGCCTCTCGGCGCTGGACTTCCTGCGCGACGTCGGCAAGCACTTCCGGGTCGGGCGGATGCTCGCCAAGGAGGCCGTGAGCCGGCGCATGGAGTCCGACGAGGGCATCAGCTACGCCGAGTTCTCCTACCAGTTGCTCCAGTCCTACGACTTCCTCGAGCTCTTCCGCCGCTACGGCTGCACGCTGCAGACCGGCGGTAGCGACCAGTGGGGCAACCTCACCGCCGGTACCGACCTCGTCCACCGCGTCGAGGGACGGTCCCTGCACGCGCTGGGGACGCCGCTGATCACCAAGGCCGACGGCACCAAGTTCGGCAAGACCGAGAGCGGCACCGTCTGGCTCGACCGCCGGCTGACCAGCCCGTACGCCTTCTACCAGTTCTGGATCCAGGCCGAGGACGCGATGGTGGGCACCTACCTGCGCGCCTTCACCTGGCTGTCCCACGACGAGATCACCGAGCTCGAGCGCCTCACCGAGGAGAAGCCGCAGGCGCGCGAGGCGCAGCGGGCGCTCGCCCGGTCGGTGACGGCGCTCGTGCACGGCGAGGACGAGGTGGAACGGGCCGAGGCGGCCAGCCGCGCGCTGTTCGGACGGGGGGAGCTGGCCGCGCTGGACGCGTCGACGCTCGCGGCGGCCGTCGCGGAGATCCCGTCGTTCACCGCGACGCGGTCGGAGAAGCCCACGATCGTCGACCTGCTCGTGGGCAGCGGCCTGTCCGCCAGCCGGGGCGCGGCCCGACGCACCGTCGCCGAGGGCGGCGCCTACGTGAACAACACCAAGATCGAGACCGAGGACTGGGAGCCGGCCGACGGCGACCTGCTCCACGGCCGCTGGCTCGTCGTGCGCCGGGGCAAGCGCAACACCGCCGGCGTGGAGCTCCTGGGCTCCTGACGGGCGGTTTCGGCCCCGTACGAGGCGGGAACCACCCGTGACCAGCAACGACACGGAGATCGACCCCCCGGTGCAGGGCGGGTTTCCGGTGTGTGTAGAGTTCTGGTCATCGCAAGAACGGGGTTGCCCCCGGGGCCTGCGGACAACTAAGCTAGGAGGTCGCCCTACCGGCGGGTCCACCACGGTGGATCGTGTAGGGTGGGAGCACCGCGAAGAACCCGACCGATCCGGTCGCGGCGAGGCGCGTGTGGTTGTCCTTTGAGAACTCAACAGTGTGCTGAATGTTTGGTGTGTTTGTCCTCGTCGGCATCATGTGTGCGTCGTTGGTGGCGTGTGTGTGGTGTCGTGGGGTTTCTTTGAGTCGCCTGGTCCTTGGCTAGTGGGGGCCGGGTGTTTTTGCTGGGACTGTTTGTTCCAATGTTTTTTGTTGGAGAGTTTGATCCTGGCTCAGGACGAACGCTGGCGGCGTGCTTAACACATGCAAGTCGAGCGGTAAGGCCCTTCGGGGTACACGAGCGGCGAACGGGTGAGTAACACGTGGGTGACCTGCCCTCCACTTCGGGATAAGCCTGGGAAACCGGGTCTAATACCGGATAGGACCAACTGGTGCATGCTGGTTGGTGGAAAGTTTTTTCGGTGGGGGATGGGCCCGCGGTCTATCAGCTTGTTGGTGGGGTGATGGCCTACCAAGGCGACGACGGATAGCCGGCCTGAGAGGGTGATCGGCCACACTGGGACTGAGACACGGCCCAGACTCCTACGGGAGGCAGCAGTGGGGAATCTTGCGCAATGGGCGGAAGCCTGACGCAGCAACGCCGCGTGAGGGATGACGGCCTTCGGGTTGTAAACCTCTTTCGCGATCGACGAAGGTCATGCTTTTGGCATGGCTGACGGTAGGTCGAGAAGAAGCACCGGCCAACTACGTGCCAGCAGCCGCGGTAATACGTAGGGTGCGAGCGTTGTCCGGAATTATTGGGCGTAAAGAGCTCGTAGGCGGTGTGTCGCGTCGGCCGTGAAAACCTGGGGCTTAACTCTGGGCGTGCGGTCGATACGGGCATCACTAGAGTTCGGCAGGGGAGACTGGAATTCCTGGTGTAGCGGTGAAATGCGCAGATATCAGGAGGAACACCGGTGGCGAAGGCGGGTCTCTGGGCCGATACTGACGCTGAGGAGCGAAAGCATGGGTAGCGAACAGGATTAGATACCCTGGTAGTCCATGCCGTAAACGTTGGGCGCTAGGTGTGGGGTCCATTCCACGGGTTCCGTGCCGCAGCTAACGCATTAAGCGCCCCGCCTGGGGAGTACGGCCGCAAGGCTAAAACTCAAAGGAATTGACGGGGGCCCGCACAAGCGGCGGAGCATGTGGATTAATTCGATGCAACGCGAAGAACCTTACCTGGGTTTGACATGCACCAGACGCGTCCAGAGATGGGCGTTCCCTTGTGGCTGGTGTGCAGGTGGTGCATGGCTGTCGTCAGCTCGTGTCGTGAGATGTTGGGTTAAGTCCCGCAACGAGCGCAACCCTTGTCCTATGTTGCCAGCGGGTTATGCCGGGGACTCATGGGAGACTGCCGGGGTCAACTCGGAGGAAGGTGGGGATGACGTCAAGTCATCATGCCCCTTATGTCCAGGGCTTCACACATGCTACAATGGCCGGTACAGAGGGCTGCGAAGCCGTGAGGTGGAGCGAATCTCGTAAAGCCGGTCTCAGTTCGGATCGGGGTCTGCAACTCGACCCCGTGAAGTCGGAGTCGCTAGTAATCGCAGATCAGCAACGCTGCGGTGAATACGTTCCCGGGCCTTGTACACACCGCCCGTCACGTCACGAAAGTCGGTAACACCCGAAGCCCGTGGCCCAACCCGCAAGGGGGGGAGCGGTCGAAGGTGGGACTGGCGATTGGGACGAAGTCGTAACAAGGTAGCCGTACCGGAAGGTGCGGCTGGATCACCTCCTTTCTAAGGAGCTTCACCGGACACCGCTGGTGGTGTGGTGCTCGCAGGCGAGTGTCCTGCGCGCTGCACCGTGGTGGTGGAGGGCCCCGGTACCTCCCACGGTCCGCGTCTTCGGGCGTGGTCGTGGGGTGGGAAGGGGTTGCTCGAGAAAAGTGGAAACACCGGACATGTCCTCCTGGCCCCTTGGTGGGGTCGGGGGGCGGCACACTGTTGGGTCCTGAGGGGACAACGTCTTCTCTGGACGGGCAGCGCCCGCTTCACCGTGTGGTGGGGTTGGGCGCTGGTTCGTGTGGTCGTTGAGAATTGTACAGTGGACGCGAGCATCTTTTGTTTCTGTGCACATTTGTGTCGTGATTTCTTGATGTGTGTGTTGGTCAAGTTGTCAAGGGCGCACGGTGGATGCCTGGGCACCAGGAGCCGATGAAGGACGTGGGAGGCCGCGATAGTCCTCGGGGAGCTGTCAACCGAGCGTTGATCCGAGGGTGTCCGAATGGGGAAACCCGGCACCCGTCATGGGGTGTCACCGCCGTCTGAATGTATAGGACGGTGGGAGGGAACGCGGGGAAGTGAAACATCTCAGTACCCGCAGGAGAAGAAAACAAGAGTGATTCCGTGAGTAGTGGCGAGCGAAAGCGGAAGAGGCTAAACCCCGCCAGTGTGAGAGCCGGCAGGCGTTGCTGGTGGGGTGTTGTGGGGCGTCACGGACCGGTACTGCCGTGCCGGTGCGGTGGTGGTGTGGTGTTAGTCGAAGGCGTTGGGACGCGTCGGCGTAGAGGGTGAGACCCCCGTAGACGAAAACACCGCCCACCTCGTGGTGGCGTGCCCGAGTAGCAGCGAGCCCGTGTAATTCGCTGTGAATCTGCCGGGACCACCCGGTAAGCCTAAATACTCCCTGGTGACCGATAGCGGACGAGTACCGTGAGGGAAAGGTGAAAAGTACCCCGGGAGGGGAGTGAAATAGTACCTGAAACCGTGTGCCTACAAGCCGTCAGAGCCTTAGCTTCACAGCGGGGTGATGGCGTGCCTTTTGAAGAATGAGCCTGCGAGTTAGCGGTACGTGGCGAGGTTAACCCGTCGAGGGGTAGCCGTAGCGAAAGCGAGTCCGAACAGGGCGTTTCTAGTCGCGTGCTCTAGACCCGAAGCGGGGTGATCTACCCATGGCCAGGGTGAAGCGCCGGTAAGACGGCGTGGAGGCCCGAACCCACCAGGGTTGAAAACCTGGGGGATGAGCTGTGGGTAGGGGTGAAAGGCCAATCAAACTCCGTGATAGCTGGTTCTCCCCGAAATGCATTTAGGTGCAGCGTCGCGTGGTACTCACCGGAGGTAGAGCACTGGTTGGCCTAGGGGGCCGACAAGCTTACTGAAGTCAGCCAAACTCCGAATGCCGGTGAGCGTGTAGCGCGGCAGTGAGACGGCGGGCGATAAGGTTCGTCGTCGAGAGGGAAACAGCCCAGATCGCCGGCTAAGGCCCCTAAGCGTGCGCTAAGTGGGAAAGGATGTGGGATCGCCCAGACAACCAGGAGGTTGGCTTAGAAGCAGCCATCCTTGAAAGAGTGCGTAATAGCTCACTGGTCAAGTGGTCCTGCGCCGACAATGTAGCGGGGCTCAAGCGCACCGCCGAAGCCGCGGCAACACCACGTGAACACTTCCTGCGGGATGGTGGTGGTGTTGGGTAGGGGAGCGTCATGCGGGCGGTGAAGCGGCGGAGTGATCCAGCCGTGGAGCCCGTGTGAGTGAGAATGCAGGCATGAGTAGCGATAGCAGAGTGAGAAACTCTGCCGCCGGATGACCAAGGGTTCCTGGGCCAGGTTTTTCCGCCCAGGGTGAGCCGGGACCTAAGGCGAGGCCGACAGGCGTAGTCGATGGACAACGGGTTGATATTCCCGTGCTCGTGTAGGCGCGTCCCTGGCGAATCCAGGTGTGCTAACCGCCCGAGCCCCGGCTGTCTCCTTCGGGAGCAGCTCGGGGGGAGCGCGGGACCCCGCCTGGTAGTAGCCAAGCGATGGGGTGACGCAGGAGGGCAGCTCCGCCAGCTAGTGGTAGTGCTGGTGCAAGCGTGTAGGCCGGTGTACAGGCAAATCCGTACACCATGAGGCTGAGACGTGACGCATAGCCGGTTGAGGCGAAGCAGAGTGATCCCATGCTGCCGAGAAAAGCCTCTAGCGAGTTCCTACGCGACCCGTACCCCAAACCAACACAGGTGGTCAGGTAGAGAATACCGAGGCGTTCGAGCGAACTGTGGTCAAGGAATTCGGCAAAATGCCCCCGTAACTTCGGGAGAAGGGGGGCCCTGTCCCGTGAGACCCCTTGCGGGTTAGCGGGGTGGGGCCGCAGAGACCAGGGGGAAGCGACTGTTTACTAAAAACACAGGTCCGTGCGAAGTCGCAAGACGATGTATACGGACTGACGCCTGCCCGGTGCTGGAACGTTAAGGGGACCGGTTAGGCCGCAAGGCCGAAGCTGAGAACTTAAGCGCCAGTAAACGGCGGTGGTAACTATAACCATCCTAAGGTAGCGAAATTCCTTGTCGGGTAAGTTCCGACCTGCACGAATGGCGTAACGACTTCCCCGCTGTCTCGACCACAGACTCGGCGAAATTGCACTACGAGTAAAGATGCTCGTTACGCGCGGCAGGACGGAAAGACCCCGGGACCTTCACTACAGCTTGGTATTGGTGCTCGGTTCGGCTTGTGTAGGATAGGTGGGAGACTGGGAAGCGGCCACGCTAGTGGTCGTGGAGTCGACGTTGAAATACCACTCTGGTCGAATTGGGCATCTAACCTCGGACCATGATCTGGTCCAGGAACAGTGCCTGGTGGGTAGTTTAACTGGGGCGGTTGCCTCCCAAAGGGTAACGGAGGCGCCCAAAGGTTCCCTCAGCCTGGTCGGCAACCAGGTGTCGAGTGCAAGTGCACAAGGGAGCTTGACTGTGAGACCGACGGGTCGAGCAGGGACGAAAGTCGGGACTAGTGATCCGGCACCACCAGGTGGATGGGGTGTCGCTCAACGGATAAAAGGTACCCCGGGGATAACAGGCTGATCTTGCCCAAGAGTCCATATCGACGGCATGGTTTGGCACCTCGATGTCGGCTCGTCGCATCCTGGGGCTGGAGTAGGTCCCAAGGGTTGGGCTGTTCGCCCATTAAAGCGGTACGCGAGCTGGGTTTAGAACGTCGTGAGACAGTTCGGTCCCTATCCGCCGCGCGCGCAGGAGACTTGAGGAAGGCTGTCCCTAGTACGAGAGGACCGGGACGGACGAACCTCTGGTGTGCCAGTTGTCCCGCCAGGGGCACGGCTGGTTGGCTACGTTCGGAAAGGATAACCGCTGAAGGCATCTAAGCGGGAAGCCTGTTCCAAGATGAGGTCTCCCACCCCTTCGAGGGTTAAGGCCCCCACCAGACCAGTGGGTTGATAGGCCAGACATGTAATCGCCGCAAGGCGTTCAGTGGACTGGTACTAATAGGCCGAGGACTTGCCCACACACACCTCAAGACTCACGACGTGTGAAAGCAAATGCGTAACGAACACGATGTTCGCGTCCACTGTGCATATCCCAACGACCACACACCCCACCCCACAGGTGATCTGTGGGGGTGGTGGGGTGTTCCGGTGGTCACAGCGGAGGGGAAACGCCCGGACCCATCCCGAACCCGGAAGCTAAGCCCTCCAGCGCCGATGGTACTGCGACCGACAGGTCGTGGGAGAGTAGGACACCGCCGGAACACCCGACCACCCCCACACCCGGGGTAGGTAACAGCATCGGCGGCTCTCAGGAGCCGTCACGAGATCGAGCAGGACCTCAACGGGCAGGACTCCGGCCGGAGCCCTGCCCGTTCGCATGTCCACAGGAGGCCGTCCATGTCGTCCGACCCGTCGGAGGGCGCCGGCGCTCGCGGAGGCGACGACGGCGGTCGCCGCGGCAGGACCGCGGGCGCACCACGCGACGACCAGCCGTCCAGCGGTGGCCGTCCGCCCAGCGCGCGCGGTGGTCCCCGGACGGGCGGACTCCGCGGCGGTGGCCAGGGAACGGGCGGGAACCGCTCGGGCGGTCGCGACCGCGGTCCGCGCGAGGACCGTGGCGGTGAGCGCCCACGCGGCGGTGGACCCGACCGGCGGTCCGGCGGCGACCAGGGCTCCGGCCGCCCGGAGCGCGGTGGCCCTCGGCGTGCGAGCGGGGACGACCGGGGTGCCGGCCGCGGCGGACCGCGCACCGACCGTTACGGCGGACGTCCCGGCGGCCCGTCGCGGGACCGTGGCGGAGCTCCCGGGTCCGGCGGCCGCCCCGACGACCGTCCCACCGGCGGCTCCCCGCGCGGTCCGCGCGCGGGCGGCGACGGCGGCCGGAGCGAGCGGCGTGGTGATCGTGCGCAGGGCGACCGTCAGCGTGACGACCGCCCGCGTAGCGAGCGCCCGCAGGGCGACCGGCCGCGTCACGACCGCCCGCGTGGTGAGCGCCCCCAGGGCGACCGGCCACGTGGCGACCGTCCGCGCGACGACCGTCAGCGTGACGACCGGCCCCGTGGCGACCGTCCGCGTGACGACCGCCCGCGTGGCGAGCGCCCGCAGGGCGACCGGGCCCGTGGTGATCGTCCGCGTGACGACCGCCCGCGTGGTGACCGCCCGCAGGGCGACCGGCCCCAGGGCGGGCGTGCTCGCGATGACCGTCGTTCCGGTGACCGCCCCTCGGGCGGCCCGCGCCGGGACGACCGGCCCGGCGCCGACCGTGGTCGCGGCGGGCGTCCGGAGGGCGCGCGCCGGGCCCCCGATCGCGACCGCCAGGGACCGCGCGGGGACCGTCCGTACGAGCAGACCCGCGATCGGGGCGACCGTCGTGAGGAGCCGGTCCAGCGCCACCAGGACGCGGCGCCGCGTCCGGTCGCGCCGCCCCTGCCCGACGACATCACGCCCGACCTGCTCGACCAGGAGGCGCGCCGGGACCTGCGCGGCCTGCCGAAGGACCTCGCGGACACGGTGGCGCGGCACCTCGTCGCCGTGGGGGAACTCGTCGACGATGACCCCGAGCAGGCCCTCGCCCACGCCCGCTTCGCGCGGCACCGGGCGAGCCGGGTGGCGATCGTCCGCGAGGCCTCGGGCCTCGCGGCCTACCACGCCGGTGAGTGGGCCGAGGCGCTCTCCGAGCTGCGGGCGAGCCGGCGGATGGGCGGCGACGGTCACCTGCCGGTGATGGCGGACGCCGAGCGCGCCCTCGGCCGCCCCGAGCGGGCCATCGAGCTGTCGCGCAGCCCGGAGGCCCGCGACCTCGGCATGGAGGACGCCGTCGAGCTCCTCATCGTGGTGTCGGGCGCCCGGCGCGACCTGGGCGAGTACGACGCGGCGGTCGTCGGGCTCCAGGTGCCCACGCTCGACGCGTCCCGCGACGACCCGTGGGTGCCGCGGCTCTTCTACGCCTACGCCGAGGCCCTGCAGGCGGCCGGGCGCCCCGACGACGCCGTCCGCGCCTTCCTCGAGGCCGCCCGCACCGACGTCGAGGGCGAGACCGACGCCGAGGAGCGGGCGATCATGCTCGGCGTCGGCGACACCGCGGTCGCGAGCGACCCCGAGCCGGCCGAGGACGAGAACGTCGACGCCATGGCGGAGGCCGAGACCGAGGCCGAGACCGAGGCCGAGGCCGACGAGATGGCCGAGGACGGGACGGACGACGCCGACGACCGCGAGAGCGTCGCGGCGGTCGACGAGGACACCGCCGCCGAGGACACCGCCGCCGAGGACACCGAGGCCGAGGCCGGAGCGCCCGCCGACCCCGAGCGCGAGGACGCGGCGCCCGGCACGGGGTCGACGGGGTGAGCGCGCACGACGCGCTGCTCGTCGACCTCGACGGCACGGTGTACCGCGGCCCGGCGGCGATCGACGGCGCGGTCGAGACCCTCGAGGCCGTGCGGGCGCGGGCGACGGTCTCCTACGTCACCAACAACGCCTCCCGCGGGCCCGACGAGGTCGCCGACCACCTGCGCGAGCTCGGCCTGACCCTCGACGTCGACGACGTGGTCACCAGCGCCCAGGCCGGCGCCGCGGTGCTGGCCAAGCGGCTCTCGCCCGGCGACAAGGTGCTGGTCGTCGGCACGGAGGCGCTCGCCGAGGAGATCCGCCTCGTCGGCCTCGAGCCGGTCCGGGCCGAGGAGGACGAGCCGGTGGCCGTGGTGCAGGGCCACTCGCCGGACACCGGCTGGCGCATCCTCGCCGAGGCGGCGCTGGCGCTGAACCGGGGCGCGGCCTGGGTCGCCTGCAACGTGGACCCCACCCTGCCCAACGAGCGGGGCCTGCTCCCGGGCAACGGGTCGATGGTCGCGGTGCTGCGCACGGCGTGTGCGCGCGAGCCCGACGTCGCGGGCAAGCCGGCCGCGCCGCTGCTCCAGCAGGCCATCGACCGGGTCGGCGCCCGGCACCCCCTCGTCGTCGGCGACCGGCTGGACACCGACATCGCCGGCGCCCACGCGGTCGGGGCCGAGAGCCTGCTCGTGCTCACCGGCGTCTCGACCCCGGCGGGCCTCCTCGCCGCGCCGTCCGGATGGCGCCCCACGTACCTCGGCGCCGACCTGCGGGTCCTCGGCGACGACCTCGCCCCGACCGCGATCGACGACGGCGACACCGGCGGCTGGGCCGCCCGCCGCGACGGCTCGGCGCTCCTCCTCGAGGGCCGGGACGGCGACACCGGCGACACCATCGCCGCCCTGCGGGCCCTCTGCCGCGCGGCGTGGGCGTCGTCGGAACCCCACGACGCGGTCCGCGGCGACGACGAGGCCGCCGAGAAGGTGATCAGCACACTCGGGCTGACCACCGGCTGAGGCGTTAGCGTGGTGTCCGGAGCACCCGCCCACCGACCGCCCGGGAGCACACGCCATGACCGACGCGCTCGCCACCCTGCGCGACGCGGTCGCCGCGCTGCCCGCCGAGGGGCGGGACGGCGCCGGGGAGCACGACGCGGCCGAGCACGCGGTCCGGTTCGAGGCGGTGCACGACGCGCTGGTCGCGGTGCTGGCCGACCTGGACCGGACCTGAGCGCGGTGGCCCGGTCCACCGCGCGCCGGCTGCGCCTGGACGCCGAGCTGGTCCGCCGCGGGCTCGCGCGGTCGCGGGAGCACGCGGCGGGGCTCATCGCCGACGGCCGGGTGACGGTCGGCGGGACGGTCGCGACGAAGCCCGCGACGGCCGTGGAGACGGCGGCCGCCGTCGTGGTGCGCGAGGACGTCGAGGACCCGGGGTGGGCGTCGCGCGGGGCGGGCAAGCTGCTCGGGGCGCTCGAGGCGTTCGTGCCGCAGGGCCTGGCCGTCGAGGGTCGTCGCTGCCTCGACGCCGGCGCGTCCACCGGCGGCTTCACCGACGTCCTGCTGCGCCGCGGGGCGCGGGAGGTCGTCGCCGTCGACGTGGGCTACGGGCAGCTGGTGTGGTCGCTGCGGACCGACCCGCGGGTCGCCGTCCACGACCGCGTCAACGTCCGCGCCCTGACTCCCGACGACATCGGCGGGCCGGTCGAGCTCGTCGTCGCCGACCTGTCGTTCATCTCGCTGCGCCTGGTCCTCGACGCGCTCGTTTCCTGCACGCTCCCCGGGGGGGACCTCGTGCCGATGGTGAAGCCGCAGTTCGAGGTCGGTCGCGACCGGCTGGGCGCGGGCGGGGTCGTGCGCGACCCGGCGCTGCGGGCCTCGGCCGTGCTCGACGTCGTGGGCGCGGCGCGGGAGCGGGGGCTGGTGCTGCGCGACGCCGTCGCGAGCCCGCTGCCCGGGCCGTCGGGCAACGTGGAGTACTTCTGCTGGCTGCAGCGGGCCGACGACGACACGGGCGGGGCCCCCGGCGCGGACGACGAGGCCCTGGTCCGCCGGGCCGTGGAACGGGGACCGGCGTGAACGACGCGGACGAGGGGAGGGCGCCGGTGACCGGCGTCGGGACCGAGGCACGGGGCAACGGGGTCGGTGGGGTCGCCGGCCCGCCGCCCGGCGAGCACGGCGTCGCGTCGGTGGACACCCACCCCGAGGCCGACCACCCGAACGGCGACCCTACGGCGCGCCACGCGTTGCTCGTCGTCCACACCGGGCGGGACGCGACCCGGCGCGTGGCGTCGGAGGCCGCCCGCCGGCTGGCCGAGGCCGGGTTCGCCCTGCGGATCCTGCCCGACGAGTACTCCACCGACGAGGGGCTCTTCGACGACCTGCCGGAGTCCCAGCGCCCGCGCACGGTCTCGCCCGACTCGGACGCCGCGCTGGGCATGGAGATCGTCCTGGTCCTCGGCGGGGACGGGACGCTGCTGCGGGCCGCGGAGCTCGCCCGGCACGCGCGGGTACCGATGCTGGGGGTGAACCTCGGTCGCGTCGGGTTCCTCGCGGAGGCCGACACCGAGGACCTCGACGAGGTCCTCGACGCCGTCGTCGCGCGCACCTACCGGGTCGAGGAGCGCATGACGGTCGACGTCGTCGCGCACCAGAACGGCACCGAGCTGGGCCGGACGTGGGCGCTGAACGAGGCGATCGTCGAGAAGATGAACTGGGCGCGGCTGCTCGACGTGGTGCTCGAGGTCGACGCGCGGCCGGTGTCGGAGTTCGCCTGCGACGGGGTGCTGGTGGCGACGCCGACGGGCTCGACGGCCTACGCGTTCTCGGCGGGCGGGCCGGTGGTGTGGCCCGAGGTGCAGGCGATGCTGCTGGTGCCGAGCAACGCGCACGCGCTCTTCGCGCGCCCGCTCGTGGTGTCGCCGGAGTCGTCGGTGGCCCTCGAGGTCTCCAACCGCGGCGACGCGGGTGTGCTGGTCTGCGACGGCCGGCGCACGATCGAGCTGCCGCCGGGCTCGCGGGTCGAGGTGGTCCGCGGGCGGAACCCCGTGCTGCTCGCCCGGCTGCGCGTGCAGCCGTTCACCGACCGGCTGGTCCGCAAGTTCGGCCTGCCCGTCCAGGGGTGGCGCGGCCGACGGCCCTGACCCGGCTCCGCCCCGCCCCGCCCCGCCCCGTCGACCGCCCGACACCGACCGTTCGACCACGTGTTCGATCGGATCGGCGTGTTCGGCCCCGGAGCGTCGGGGGACGTGGTTATCGTGAGGCCGTGCTCAGCGAGCTGAGGATCCAGGGCCTCGGGGTCATCGAGGACGCGACCCTCGACCTGCACCCCGGACTCACGGTGGTCACGGGGGAGACCGGCGCGGGCAAGACGATGGTGGTCACGGGGCTGCACCTGTTGGGGGGCGGTCGGGCCGACTCCTCGCGCGTGCGCCGCGGGGCCACGCGCGCCACTGTCGAGGGCCGCTTCCTGCTGCCCCCGGCGCCGGAGGCCGAGGACGAGGGGGAGGAGGACGAGGACGGTCCGCCCCGCTCGGCCCTGCGCCTGGCCGCCGACGCCGGCGCGGCGCTGGACGACGACGGCAGCCTCATCGCCGCGCGCACGGTCTCCGCCGACGGGCGCTCGCGGGCGCACCTGGGCGGGCGGTCGGTGCCGATGGCGGTGCTGGGCGACGTCACCGACGCCGCGCTCGCGGTCCACGGCCAGCACGAGGCCCTGCGCCTGCTGCGCTCGGCCGAGCAGCGTGCGGTGCTCGACCGGTTCGCCGGCGCCGCGGTGGCCGAGCCCCTGGCCGCCTACCGGCGCACGCGCACGGCGTGGCGGCACGCGGTCACCGAGCTGGGCCGGCGTCGCGAGCAGGCTCGTGAGCTCAGCCGCGAGGCCGACATGCTGCGCCACGGCCTCACCGAGATCGAGGCGGTCGACCCGCAGCCCGGCGAGGACGCCGAGCTCGTCGCCGAGGCCCGCCGCCTCGCCGACGCCGACGACCTGCGGGCCACCGCCACGGGCGCGCTCGCGGCCCTCGCGGGTCCACCGGACGGCACGGGCGAGGAGTCGGACGCCGTGGGCCTGCTGGGCGAGGCGCGCCGCCGCGTGCAGGGCAACGAGGACCCGGTGCTCGCGGCGCTCGACCCCCGGCTCGCCGAGGCCGCCGCGCTGATCGGCGACGCCGCCGCGGAGCTCACCGACTACCTCGAGCGCCTCGAGGCCGACCCGCAGCGTCTCGAGCAGGTGCTCGCCCGGCAGGCCGCGCTCAAGGGGCTCACCCGCAAGTACGCCGCCGACGTCGACGGGGTGCTGGCCTGGGCCGACCAGGCGCGCGAGCGGCTCACCGGCCTCGACACCTCCGACGAGGCCCTCGCCGCGCTGGCCGCCGAGGCCGAGCAGCTCGCGGGCGAGCTCGCCGGCCACGCCGCGCGGGTGTCGGCCGCCCGCCGCGAGGCCGCCGACCGGTTCGGCGCCGCGGTGTCGGCCGAGCTCGACGGCCTGGCGATGGGGACGGCGTCGGTGGCGCTCGCCGTGCGGGCCAAGGACGCCGCGCCGGGCGACGCGGCGGCGCTCGAGGTCGACGGCGTCCGGGTGGCCGCCGGCCCGGACGGTGCCGACGAGGTCGAGCTCCTGCTCACCCCGCACGCGGGCGCGCCGGCGCTGCCGGTGCACAAGGGCGCCTCGGGCGGCGAGCTCTCGCGGGTCATGCTCGCGGTCGAGGTCGTGCTCGCCGGGGCGGACACCACGCCGACGCTGGTGTTCGACGAGGTCGACGCCGGGGTCGGCGGGCGCGCCGCGGTGGAGGTCGGCCGGCGCCTCGCGCGCCTCGCCGCCACCCACCAGGTCGTCGTCGTCACCCACCTCGCGCAGGTCGCCGCGTACGCCGACCGCCACCTCGTGGTCGACAAGGGCGGTCTCGCCGACGTCGCGGCCACCGACGGGGTCACGCGCAGCGGCGTCCGCGCGCTCGACGACGGCGAGCGCACGGTCGAGCTCGCCCGGATGCTCGCCGGCACCGAGGAGACCGAGACCGGCCGCGCCCACGCCGAGGAGCTCCTCGCGGCGGCCGCGGCCGACCGGGCGGGGTCGGGCAGCGAGGCCGCTACCGGAGCCCCGACACCGATCAGTCGCGGTGCGGCCACGCGGCGTAACGGGAGCCGCCGGAGTCGCCGGGCCGGGTGACCGGCGGGGTCCCCCTCGGCGCGTCGCCTCCGTCCCACGCGCCCCGGGAGACCACCATCGACCCATGGGCATCAAGTGGCCGCGCGGGAAGACGAAGGAGGCGCCGGTCGGGGTCGTCGGCACGGCGCGTCTCGGGGGTCGCTCCGGCGGTGAGGTGTCCCCGGAGATGCTGCGCCGGCTCGGCCGCGGCGACGTCGCCGTGATCGACCAGGTTGACCTCGACCGCGCCACCGCGCACGCGTTCGTCGACGCCGGGGTGGCCGGGGTCGTCAACGTCTCGCCGTCGATCTCGGGCCGCTACCCGAACCTCGGCCCGGAGATCCTCACCGACGCCGGGGTGGCGCTGGTCGACGACGTCGGCGACGCGGTGCTGCGCCGCCTGCGCGACGGCGCCTCGGTCCGGCTCCACGACGGCGGCGTGTACCTGGGTGACGAGGAGATCGCCCGCGGCTTCTCCCAGACCCCCGAGACGGTCGCCGACCAGCTCGCCGAGGCCCGCTCCGGGCTCGCCGCGCAGCTGGAGGCGTTCTCGGCGAACACCACCGAGTTCATGGGCCGCGAGCGGATGATGCTGCTCGACGGCGTCGGGGTCCCGGGCCTCGAGACGGCGATGAACGGCCGCACCGTGCTGGTCGTGGCCCCGGGCCCCGACCGCGCGACCGAGCTGCGGCGCCTGCGGCACTTCGTGCGCGAGGAGCGCCCGGTGCTCGTCGGTGTGGGTGGCGGGGCCGAGGCGCTGCGGGCCGCGGGCTGGACGCCGTCGGTGGTCGTCGGCACCGCGCTGGAGATCGACCCGGAGCTCGCGCGCAAGGCCGTCGACGTCGTCGTCCCCGCCGACCTCGACGGGCACATCGCCGGGCTCGCGCGCCTGCAGGACGCCGGCATCGACCCGGTCGGGTTCGCCTCGTCGGCGAACCCCGAGGACATGGCCCTGATCCTCGCCCAGCGCCACGGCGCCTCGCTGGTGGTCGCGTGCGGGTTCGACGCCACGCTCTCGGGCTTCCTCGACCGCGGCCGCACCGGCAGTAACCCGTCGACGGTCCTGACGCGGCTGCGTCTGGGCCCGACGCTGGTCGACGCGTCGGCGGTCGCGGCGCTCCACCGCCACCGCGTCACCACCGGCGCGGTCCTGCTCCTGCTGCTGGCCGTCATGGCGGTCGGCGCGACGGCGCTGCTGGCCAGCGGCGTCGCCGAGGCGATCGTGATGCTCGTGCGCGAGGGGTGGACGGCGGCGCTCGCCGCTGCTCAGGGGGTCCGTGGATGATGTCGCTGCGCTACCACGTCGTGTCGATCGCGGCGGTCCTGCTCGCGCTCGCGCTGGGGGTCGTGCTCGGGGCCTCGGCGCTCTCGGGCCGCGTGCTCGGCGCGCTGACCTCCGACCGCGACCAGCTCGCCGAGCAGGTCGTGGCGACCCGCGGGGAGCGCGACGCGGTCGGCGCGCGCCTGCTCGCCACCGAACGCCTCGTGGCGGCCGGCGCCCCGTCCACGGTCGCGGGCGTGCTGCCCGGCCGCGGGGTCGCCGTCGTCGCCACGCCCGGCGCGGACCCGGCGGACGTCGACGCCGTCGCCGACCTCGTGGCCCGCGCGGGCGGGCGCGTCACCGGCCGCCTCGTCCTGACCGACGCCGCCGTCGCGCCCGAGCGGGCCGAGGAGCTGCGCGCGCTGGTGCCGCGCCTGCTGCCCGCGGGCGCGCAGCTGCCGACCACCACCGACACCGGCACGCTCACCGGCTCGCTGCTCGGGTCGCTGCTCGTCACCCGCCCGCAGGGGATGGACGAGCAGACCACGGGCCCCGAGGTCGCGACGGCGCTGCGGACCCTCGCCGACGCCGGCTACCTGGCCGCCCCCGACACGGTGGACCCGTCGCCGGGCGAGCTCGCGCTCGTCGTCACCGGCGGGACCGCCGACCCCGCCCGCGACGCCGTCGTCGCGCGGATCGCGGGGGAGATGGACCGGGTCGGGGCCGGTGCGGTGCTCGCCGGCCGCAGCGGGTCGGGCGCGGTGGAGGCCGTGCGCGCGGACCCGGCGATGCGCAGCGGGCTGTCGACCGTCGACGCGCTGGAGGGTCCGTCGTCGCGGGTGGCGACGGTGCTGGCGCTGCGCGAGCAGGCCGACGGGCGCTCCGGTGTCTACGGCCCGGCCGCGGGGACGTTCATCCCGCAGCCCGCCGCCGGCTGAGGAGGGTCGCTCGGGCGGGGAGGCGACACGCTGTTACGGTGGGGTCCCGTGGATCGCGGACTCTCCCGACGGAGGATCGCCCGAACGGCCGTCACGACCGCGACGGGGTCCTGATCATGCAGCCGACGCGGACGACCAAGCACGTGTTCGTCACCGGGGGCGTCGCCTCGTCGCTCGGCAAGGGCCTGACGGCGTCGAGCCTGGGCCAGCTGCTCACCGCGCGCGGCCTGCGCGTGACGATGCAGAAGCTGGACCCCTACCTCAACGTCGACCCCGGGACGATGAACCCGTTCCAGCACGGCGAGGTCTTCGTCACCGAGGACGGCGCCGAGACCGATCTCGACATCGGGCACTACGAGCGCTTCCTCGACCGTGACCTGTCCGCGCGGGCCAACGTCACCACCGGCCAGGTGTACTCGAGCGTCATCGCCAAGGAGCGCCGCGGCGAGTACCTCGGTGACACCGTGCAGGTCATCCCGCACATCACCGACGAGATCAAGTCCCGCGTGCTCGCCATGCGGACGGCGGACCCGGCGCCCGACGTGGTGATCACCGAGGTCGGCGGCACCGTCGGCGACATCGAGTCGCTGCCCTTCCTGGAGGCCGCGCGCCAGCTGCGCCACGAGGTCGGCCGCGACAACTGCTTCTTCCTGCACGTGTCGCTGGTGCCGTTCCTCGCGCCGTCGGGGGAGCTGAAGACCAAGCCGACGCAGCACTCGGTGGCCTCGCTGCGCAACATCGGTATCCAGCCCGACGGCCTGGTGCTGCGCGCCGACCGGCCGATCCCCGAGGACATGACCCGCAAGATCAGCCTCATGTGCGACGTCGAGGAGGACGGCGTCGTCGCCTGCCCCGACGCGCGGTCGATCTACGACATCCCGAAGGTGCTGCACGGCGAGGGCCTCGACGCGTACGTGGTGCGCCGGCTCGGGCTGCCGTTCCGCGACGTCGACTGGACGGTGTGGGGCGACCTGCTCGACCGCGTGCACCACCCGAGCGAGACGGTCGAGATCGCGATCGTCGGGAAGTACGTCGACCTCCCCGACGCCTACCTCTCGGTCACCGAGGCGCTGCGCGCCGGCGGGTTCGCCCACCGGGCCCGGGTCACGATGCGCTGGGTGCCCTCCGACGAGTGCGAGACCCCGGCCGGCGCGGCCGCGGCGCTGCAGGGCGTCGACGGCATCCTCGTGCCCGGCGGCTTCGGCATCCGCGGCATCGAGGGCAAGGTCGGCGCGCTCGACCACGCCCACCGCCAGGGCATCCCCGCGCTGGGCCTGTGCCTGGGGCTGCAGTGCATGGTCATCCACGCGGCGCGGTCGATGGCGGGGCTCGAGGACGCCAACTCCGCGGAGTTCGACGAGACCACCCCGCACCCGGTGATCTCGACGATGGCCGACCAGACCGACGTCGTGGCCGGCGAACGGGACATGGGCGGCACGATGCGCCTCGGCGCCTGGCCCGCGGTGCTCGCGCCGGACACCGTGACGCGCGCGGCCTACGGCACCGGGCGGATCTCCGAGCGCCACCGCCACCGCTACGAGGTCAACAACGCCTACCGCGAGCGGCTCGCCGACGCGGGGCTGGTGTTCTCCGGGACCTCGCCGGACGGCGGGCTCGTCGAGTTCGTCGAGCTGCCCCGCGACCGGCACCCGTTCTTCGTCGGTACCCAGGCGCACCCCGAGCTCAAGAGCCGGCCGACGCGCGCGCACCCGCTGTTCCGGGCCTTCGTGGCGGCGTCGCTGCGCTACGTCACCTCCCAGCGCCTGGACCTGCGGACCGACGGTCCGGACGACGCGGACGTCCCGGACGGCGCGGACGGCGCTGCCGGCGCCGACCTCACCGAGCAGACCGGGCGCCTCGACGAGCCGGCGCGGGCCTCCTCGTGACGGGGCCCTCCACGACCGGCCCCCGGACGCCCGACACCCTCGCCGACCCGCACGACGGCCCGGACGGCCGTCCGCACGACTTCGCCGTCGTCGGCAGCGAGACGCTCTACGAGGGCCCCATCTTCGCGCTGCGCCGCGACGACGTGCGGATGCCCGGCGGGCGGGTGGCCGGCCGGGAGAAGGTCGAGCACTTCGGCGCGGTGGCCGTCGCGGCGCTCGACGAGGACGACCGGCTCGTCATGATCTACCAGTACCGGCCCGCGCTCGGGCGGCGCATCTGGGAGATGCCGGCCGGGCTGCTCGACGACCCGACCGAGGAGCCGGTCGCGGCGGCGCGCCGCGAGCTGGTCGAGGAGGTCGGGATCGAGGCCGACGAGTGGTCGACGCTGGTCGACATCGTCGGGTGCCCGGGCTTCGCCGACGAGTCGGTGCGGGTGTTCCTGGCCCGCGGGCTGCGGTCGGTGGAGCGGCCCGCCGGCGGCGACGACGAGGAGGCGGACCTCGTCATCCGCCGGATCCCGCTCGACGACCTCGTCACCGGCGCCCTGTCCGGCGCGCTGGTCAACGGGCCGTGCGTGGCGGGCGTGTTCGCGGCGGCGGCGGTGCGCGACGGCCGGTCCGCGGCCCGGCCCGTCGACGCCCCCTGGGTGGACCGGCCGAGCGAGTACGCGGCCCGCCGCGCCGCCCGGGGCTGAGCACCACGGGGGTCGTGCGCAGCGAACGCGCGGTTCGCTGCTTCTAGGCGCGCGAAGTCCCCGTTGATCACGGCGCGGGCGCGAGCGGACTACGCCGTCCGGCGCACCAGATCCTCGAGCAGGTCGAGGGTCGCGTCGAGGCCGGGTGCGACGTACATGGGGTCGACGAACACGTCGGTGAACCCGGTGGCGTCGACGAGGCGCCGGGTGCCGTCGGCGATCCCGGCCGCGTCGACGCCGGCCGCCACGTTGATCCGCAGCGCGGTGCCGACGGCGGCGGGGTCGCGTCCCGCCTCGGTCGCGGCGGCGTCGACGTTCGCGCGGAACCGGAGCAGCGCGCGCGCCTGGCCGTCGAGGTCGTCGCTGGGCAGGCGGCCGACCGGCAGCCACCCGTCGGCGCGGCGCCCGACGCGGCGCAGCGCGGACTCCGTCCACGCCGAGAGGTAGATCGCCGGGCGCTCGCGCGGGGTGTCGACGTGCGCGGCGGGCAGCGGGAACCGCGGGCCGGGCAGGGGCGCGGGGGTGTCGGACCACAGGGTGTCGAGGCCGTCGAGCAGCTCGTCGAGGCGGGCGCCGCGGTGGTCGAAGTCGAGACCGGCGCCGGCGTACTCCTCGGGCGACCAGCCGATGCCCAGCCCCGCGACCAGCCGGCCCCGGGCGATGGCGCTGATCGTGCCGAGCGAGCGGGCCAGCACCGCGGGCGGGTAGAGCGGTCCGACGAGCACGCTGGTGCCGAGCGTCGCGCGCGACGTCGCCGACGCCGCGACCGCGAGCAGCGCGAAGGGGTCGAGGGCGCGGCGGAACTCGGTCGGGATCGTGTCGGTGCCGCCGTAGCCGATCCGCGGGTCGACGGCGGCGAGCAGGCGGTCGCCGACCCACAGGCTCGCGGCACCCGCCTCCTCGGCCGCGGCGGCGAAGGCGCCGATCCGGTCGGCCTCGTCGGCGGCGTCCCCGAACTGCGGCAACGTGGTCCCCAGGCGCACGGAGATCATTCTGACCCGATCGCGCGCGGCGGGCGCTGCGGGCCCCGGCGTCCCGCTATGGTCCGGCCATGAAGGTGGGCGTGCCGCGGGAGGTCAAGGACCACGAGGACCGGGTGGCGTTGACGCCCATCGGGGTGACCGAGCTCCGGCGCCGCGGTCACGAGGTCCTCGTCGAGGCCGGCGCGGGCGAGGGCTCCGCGATCAGCGACGACGCCTTCCGCGAGGCCGGGGCGACGATCCTCGAGCAGGTCGACGACGTGTGGGCGTCGAGCGAGCTGCTGCTCAAGGTCAAGGAGCCGGTGGGGGAGGAGTACCACCGGCTGCGGCGCGGGCAGGTGCTCTTCACCTACCTGCACCTCGCGGCGTCGCGGGAGTGCACGACCGCGCTCATGGACGCCGGGGCGACGGCCGTCGCGTACGAGACGGTGCAGACCGCCGACGGCGCGCTGCCGCTGCTCGCACCCATGAGTGAGATCGCCGGGCGCATGGCCCCGCAGGTGGGTGCGCACCACCTGGAGAACGCGCAGGGCGGGCGCGGCGTGCTGCTCGGCGGCGTGCCCGGCGTGCGCCCGGGCCGCGTCGCCGTCATCGGCGCCGGCACCTCGGGGCTCGCAGCGACCACGATCGCGGTGGGGCTGCGGGCGTCGGTCGAGGTGCTCGACACCAACGTCCGGGCGCTGCGCCGCGTCGACGAGATCTTCTCGGGCACCGTGCGCACCGTGCTCTCCAGCGCGCCGGAGGTCGAGCGGGCCTGCCGCGAGGCCGACCTGGTCATCGGCGCCGTGCTCGTGCCCGGCGCGCGGGCCCCGGTGCTGGTGTCGTCGGAGCTGGTGGGGCAGATGCGGCGCGGGTCGGTGCTCGTCGACCTCGCCGTCGACCAGGGCGGCTGCTTCGCCGACACCCGCCCGACCACGCACGCCGAGCCGACCTACCGCGTGCAGGACTCGATCTTCTACTGCGTCGCCAACGTCCCGGGCGCCGTGCCGACCACCTCGACGCGCGCGCTCACCGGCGTCACGCTGCCCTACGTGCTCGCGCTCGCCGACCAGGGGCTGGAGAAGGCCGCGGCCGCCGACCCCGCGCTCGCGAAGGGCGTCAACGTCGTCGGCGGCGAGCTGACCATCCCCGGCGTCGGCGCGGCGCACGACCTGCCCGTCCGCGAGCTCTCCGAGGTGCTGCCGGGGGTGGCGTGACGGTCCCGGCGACAGCGGTCCGTGCCTACCTCGACCACCTGCTCGTCGAGCGCGGCACGGCGGAGAACACGCTCGCGTCGTACCGCCGCGACCTCGCGCGCTACCTCGAGCACCTCGCCGATCAGGGCGTGAAAGATCTCGCCGACGTGACCGAGCGTCAGGTCGGCGACTTCCTCGTGGCCCTGCGCACCGGGGCCGGCGGGCGGGCGCCGCTGGCCACGGCGTCGGCGACGCGGGCCGTCGTCGCGGTCCGGGGCCTGCACCGGTTCGCGCTGGCCGAGGGCATGGTCGCCGTGGACGTGGCGCGCGAGGTGCACCCGCCCGCGCCGCCGCGGCGCCTGCCGAAGGCGCTGGACGTCGCGACCGTCGACCGGCTGCTGACGACGCGCGGGGGCGAGTCGGACGACGTCGCCGGGGTGCGCGACCGCGCCCTGCTCGAGCTGCTCTACTCCACCGGCGCGCGGATCTCCGAGGCCGTCGGTCTGGACGTCGACGACGTCGACACCACCGAGCGGTCGGTGCGCCTGGCCGGCAAGGGCGGCAAGCAGCGGATCGTGCCGATCGGGCGGCCGGCGCTCGCCGCGCTCGAGGCCTACCGCGTGCGCGCCCGCCCGGCGCTGGCCGCGCGGGGGAGGGGCACGCCGGCGCTGTTCCTCAACGCCCGCGGGGCGCGCCTGTCGCGCCAGAGCGCCTGGGCGTCGCTGCGCGAGGCGGCCGACCGGGCGGGCGTCGCCGGTGCGATCTCCCCGCACACCCTGCGGCACTCGTTCGCCACCCACCTGCTCGACGGCGGCGCCGACCTGCGCGTCGTGCAGGAGCTGCTCGGCCACGCCTCGGTGACCACGACGCAGATCTACACCCAGGTCACCGTCGACACCCTCCGCGAGGTGTTCGCGATGGCCCACCCCCGCGCCCGTATGTGAGCACTTTCCTGCCCTATGAGGCAGGAAAGTGCTCACATGACCCGGTCAGCCCAGCGGCTCCAGGCGCAGGGGGAGTCCGTCGGCGGGCACGGGCAGCGAGGTGTTGTCCCAGCGCGGGGTGTAGCCCGGCGCGACGGTGATGCGGTGGTGGCGCAGCAGCTCGTGCAGGATCGCGGTCACCTCGAGCGAGCCGAACAGCATCCCCAGGCATTTGTGCACGCCGCCGCCGAACGGGATCCAGGCGTCGCGGTGGCCCTTGTCCTCGCGGCGGTGCTCGGCGAAGCGCTCGGGGTCGAAGACGTCGGGGTCGGTCCAGATCGCCGGGTCGAAGTGGTTCACCGCGCCCGCGGCCATGACGAGCCGGCCCGCCGGGAGGTGGTGGCCGAGCAGCGCGGTGTCGCGCGTCGTGCGCCGCATGACCACCGGCACCGGCGCGGCGAGGCGCAGCGACTCCCGGATCACCAGGTCCAGCGTCGTCAGCGACTCGAGCGCCGCGCGGTCCGGCGGTGCGTCGCCGAGCGCGAGCGACTCCGCCCGCGCCCGCTCCTGCCACTCCGGGTGGGCAGCGAGGTAGTAGGCGGCCGCCGCGCTGGTGATCGTCGACGTGTCGTGGGCGGCCATCATCAGGAAGATCATGTGGTTGACGACGTCGTCGTCGGTGAACGCCTCGCCCTCCGGGGTGCGGGCCCGGCACAGGGCGGCGAACAGGTCGTCGCCGTCGCTGCGGCGCTTGGCGGGCAGCGCCTCGCGGAAGTACCGCTCGAGCAGCGCCCGCCCGCGCAGGCCGGCGCGGAAGCGGGTGCCGGGCAGGTCGCGGCGCACGATCGCGCTGGCCGCCTGCACGCACGCCATGAACGCGTCGTTGACGGCCTCGGCCTCGGGGCCCGAGCGGTCGTCCATGAAGACGTGCGTGGCGACGTCGAGGGTCAGCCGCTTGAGCACCGGGTAGAGGCGGACCTCGCGCCCGTGGGGCCAGGTCGGGATGGCCTCGCGCAGCACCCGCACCGTGCGGTCGACGTACCCGCGGACCCGCGGCGCCGTGAACGCCTCCTGCATGACGCGGCGGTGCACGCGGTGCTCGTCGCCGTCGAGGAGCATGAGCCCGCGGTGGAAGAAGTCGTCGACGAGGAACCGCCAGCCGTCCTGCGAGTAGGCCTTCTCCGGGTTCGTCAGCACGGCGTGGGTGGCCTCGGGGCCGGCGGCGATGACGACGTGCTCGCCCGCGAACCCGCACCACGACACCGGCCCCAGCGTCGCGTGCCGGGCGCGGGTGAAGGCGTGGCCGAAGCGGATGTAGGTCAGCGTGTGCCCGATGACGGGCGGGCCGGCGTCACCGGGGACGGCGACCAGGCCCGAGCCGGCGGGCGGCTCGGCCAGCGGCACGACCCGGCGCGGCCGCGACCGCTCGAGGATGCGGCGGTCGACGCCCGCGGGCATCGGCGTGAGCACGACGGACGACAGGCGCTCGCCCGTCGCGGTGCGGACCACGGACACGGCCACCTCCGGGGCGTGGGCTGGTGCCCCGGACGCTAGACACGGATCGCGTTCGTGTCCACGGTGGAGACATCACGGCCGGGAGCGTCTACCCTCGCGCCGTGCCCAGCTCCTTCGCCGCCCGCACCCGGGGACTCGTGCGCGACGAGGCGCTCGAGCGGGCCGCGGAGCTGCTGGTGGCCGGCGGCTGGCGCGGGCTGCGGCTCCAGGACGTCGCCGACGGCATCGGGGTGAGCCGCCAGACGCTCTACAACGAGTTCGCGAGCAAGCAGGGCCTCGCCGCGGCGCTGGTCCTGCGCCGGACCGAGGAGTTCCTGGGCGAGCTCGAGGCGGCCCTCGACGGCGAGGACGACCTGTACCGCGCCTGGTCGTCGGCCGTGCGGACCACGCTCGACACCACCGCCCGCGACCCGCTGCTGCGCGTGCTGCTCACCGGCCAGGGCGCCGCGGAACTGCTGCCGCTGCTCACGAGCGAGGCCGAGCCGCTGGTCGCCGCCGCGCGCGACCGCGCGGCGGACTTCCTGGCGCGTCGCCGGCCGGGGCTCGACGCGGCCACCGCGACCGCGGCCGCCGAGGTCGCGGCGCGGCTGACGATCAGCCACATCGTGCTGCCGCTGCACCCGCCCGACGTCGTCGCCGACCAGATCGCGACGACGGTGGTCCGGTACCTCCGTGCATGATCTTCTGAGCTCTAGCTCGGAAGATCACGCACGTGCCGGCGCCCGGCCCACCAGCACGACGCCGAGGGCGCCGAGGGCGGCGACGACGGCGAAGGCGTAGAAGCCCCACGGGTAGGCGATGCCCGCCTGCAGGAGGGCCCCGCCGATGATCGGTCCGGCGATCGCGCCCAGGCGCCCGACACCGGCCGCGGTGCCCAGTGCCGTCCCGCGGGCCTCCGCGGGATAGAGCTGGGACACGTAGGCGTAGACGAGTACCTGGGCCGAGAAGACGAACACCCCGGCCAGCAGCACGCTCACGTAGATACCGATGCCGGGCAGCCGGATCGACAGCAGCGCCAGGAACAGCGTCGCCGCCACGAACCACGCGATCGTCGCCGGTCGGACGCCGATCCGGTTCGCCACCGAGCCGGCCAGCAGCAGGCCCAGGATCGCGCCCACGTTGAGCACGAGCAGCAGGACCAGCGCGGCACCGAGCGCGTACCCGGCCGAGCGCATGATCTCGGGCAGCCAGGTGTTGAGCCCGTACACCAGCAGCAGACCCATGAACGAGGCCATCCAGAACGCCAGCGTCGGGCGGGCGAGCCCGTCGCGGAACAGCGCCGTCACCGGGTTGCCACGACGGCCGGGAGCGCGCTGCGCAACGTCCGCCCCGCGCCCGGCCCGCCAGCTCGAGTCGCGGGAGGCGCCACGGCTCTCCAGGTACTGCGCCGACTCGGGCAGGCGCATCAGGAGCAGCGGCACGAGGACGAGGGCCGGCAGCGCCCCGGCCACGAACATCACCTGCCACCCGACGGACTGGAGGAACAGGGCTCCGACCAGCGCGGTCGCGACGGCGCCGACGTGGTAGCCGGTCATCAGCACCGTGGTGGCGCTGCTCCCGCGCCCCTGCCGCGCGTTCTCGGCGACGAGGGTCAGCGCGACCGGCAGCACCCCGCCCAGGGGGATGCCCGCGAGGAACCGCAGCACGCCCAGCACCACTGCCCCGGTGGCGAAGGCACAGGCCAGGGTGAGCAACGAGAACGCGATGACGGTGGCGATGAGGACGCGGCGGCGTCCGTAGAGGTCGGCGACGGTGCCGACGGTCAGCGCCCCGACCATGACGCCCAGCAGGCCGACGGTGACCACCACCGAGGCCCCCGCGGGATCGAGATCCCACGCCGGGTCCCGGAGCAGCACCGGCATGACCACGCCGATGACGACGAGGTCGAAGCCCTCGAGGGCCACGGCGGACCAGCACAGCGGGCGCACCCAGCCCGTGCCGGCCCTGCGGGTGCCCGGGCCGGGCGTGGCGGTGGTCGGCTCGGTCGTCATCGCTCACGTCCTCGTGGTCGACGGACGGCAGGGAAGCGGAGAGTATGCGAGTGGTCACGCCAGGGCGTCGTCCCGCCTTCCGCTGACCGGGAGATCGTGACACAACGGGCAGGAGGGGGTGGCCGTCGGTGACGAGCGTGACGGAGCCCGCGGCGTGCTCGGCGAGTCGCGCACCGGCGTGCCCGACGCGGTGCCTAGGCTGATCGCACGAGCACGCGGCCGGGCACGCGAGGGAGGGACACGCGATGTCGAACCCGCAGCCGGTCCTCTGGCCGGCCACCGACCAGCCCCCCGAGAACCCACCCGGGCAGGCGCCCGAGCAGACCGCCGAGGTCCCGCCGGGCCGCCCGCGCCGGCACGTCCCGGTCCCCGGGCCCCTCGACGGGCACGGACCCGCGACGGTCCTCGCGATGTGCAACCAGAAGGGCGGCGTCGGCAAGACGACCTCCACGATCAACCTCGGCGCCGCGCTCGCCGAGTACGGCCGGCGGGTCCTGCTCGTCGACTTCGACCCGCAGGGCGCCCTGTCGGTCGGCCTGGGCGTGCAGCCCCACCAGCTCGAGACGACGATCTACAACCTCCTCATGGAGAAGGGCACGACGATCGACGACGTCATCCGCCCGACCACCGTCGAGGGGATGGACCTGCTGCCGTCGAACATCGACCTCTCCGCGGCCGAGGTGCAGCTGGTCACCGAGGTCGGCCGCGAGCAGTCGCTGGGTCGCACGATCGCGCCGGTGCTCGACCGTTACGACTACGTCCTCGTCGACTGCCAGCCGTCCCTCGGCCTGCTGACGGTCAACGCGCTGGCGTGCGCGGACGGCGTGCTGATCCCGCTCGAGTGCGAGTTCTTCAGCCTGCGCGGGGTGGCGCTGCTGATGGACACGATCGAGAAGGTGCAGGACCGGCTGAACCCCAAGCTCGAGATCACCGGCATCCTGGCCACCATGTACGACCCGCGGACGCTGCACACCCGCGAGGTGATGACCCGCGTCGTGGAGGCCTTCGGCGAGCTCGTCTTCGACGCCGTCATCAACCGCACCGTGCGTTTCCCCGAGACGACCGTGGCCGGCGAGCCGATCACCCGGTGGGCCACCCGGTCGGCCGGCGCCGAGGCCTACCGCGCCCTGGCCCGCGAGGTCATCGCCCGGTGACGCTGACGCCGGAAGCCCCCGAACGCGTCCGGTTCCAGGTCAGCCTGGACAACTTCGCCGGGCCGTTCGACCTGCTCCTGCAGCTCATCGGCCGCCACGAGCTCGACGTCACCGAGGTCGCGCTCTCGCGCGTCACCGACGACTTCATCGCCTACACGGCCGCGCTGGGCGACGACGCGGACCTCGAGGAGACCACGGGCTTCCTCGTCGTCGCGGCGACCCTGCTCGACCTCAAGGCCGCCCGGCTGCTGCCGCAGGCCGAGGTGGAGGACGAGGAGGACCTCGCGCTGCTCGAGGCGCGCGACGTCCTGTTCGCGCGCCTGCTGCAGTACCGCGCCTACCAGCAGGTGGCGGCCCTCTTCCGCGAGCTCGAGGGCGCGGCGCGCATGCGCTACCCGCGCGCGGTGACGCTGGAGCCGCGGTTCGCCGAGCTGCTCCCGCCCGTGCAGCTGGGCGTCGACGCCGACGGGTTCGCCGAGATCGCGGCCGCGGTGTTCCGTCCCAAGCCGCCGCCGACGGTCGGCCTGGACCACCTGCACGCGTCGACGGTGTCGGTGCCCGAGCAGGTCCGCATCCTCTCGGGGCGG
Organism: Actinomycetospora sp. ABD4_176; assembly: GCF_056311855.1. NCBI lineage: Bacteria > Bacillati > Actinomycetota > Actinomycetes > Pseudonocardiales > Pseudonocardiaceae > Actinomycetospora > Actinomycetospora sp. ABD4_176. The sequence goes on from NZ_CM149974.1 coordinate 772,928, forward strand.
CTGCAGGCGGCGGGCGCGGCGACGTTCGCCGAGCTCGTCGCCGACTGCGAGCAGGGCATCGAGGTCGTGGGACGCTTCCTCGCCGTGCTCGAGATGTACCGCGCCCGCGACGTCGCCCTCGACCAGCCCGAGGCGTTCGCCGAGCTCCGCGTCCGCTGGGCGCCCGGGGGTGACGCGGGCAGCGCCGGGATGGTCGAGGAGGAGGCGTGAACGAGCCCGATCCCCTCGAGGAGATCGAGGAGACCCTCGACTCCGACACCGAGCTCGTCGCGGCGCTCGAGGCCGTGCTGCTCGTGGTGGACGCGCCGGCGCCGACCGACCAGCTCGCCGACGTCCTCGGCCAGCCCGTCGCCCGGGTCGGCGACGCCCTGCAGGCCCTGGCCGCCGAGTACACCGAGCGCGAGCGGGGCATCGAGCTGCGTGCCACCGGCGAGGGCTGGCGGCTCTACAGCCGCGACCGCTTCGCGCCGTACGTCGAGCGCTTCGTGTTCGACGGCCAGCGCACCCGCCTGACCCGCGCGGCCCTGGAGACGCTCGCGATCGTCGCCTACCGCCAGCCGGTGACCCGCTCGCGGGTGGCGGCGGTGCGCGGGGTCAACGTCGACGGCGTCATGCGCACGTTGGCCGCCCGCGGGCTGATCATCGAGGCGGGCACCGACGTCGGCGGCGGCACGCTCTACCGCACGACCGAGCTGTTCCTCGAGCGCCTGGGCCTGCAGTCGATCGACGAGCTGCCCCCGATCGCCCCGCTGCTGCCCGACGTGGACGACATCGACGAATAGGGCATCCGCGCAGAGTGGACGACACCCGGAAGACCACCGGTGGCATCATCCGCGGCACCGTCACCGACGGGGTGGCCGCCTTCCTCGGCGTGCCGTACGCGGCGGCGCCGGTGGGGGAGCGGCGCTTCGCCCGCCCCGAGCCGGCCCGCTGGGACGGTGAGCGCGACGCCACCGCGCGCGGCCCGACGGCGCCGCAGGCCCCGACCGACATCGCCGGCATGCCCGACCTCGCCCCGATCGTCGGCCCCGGCTGGGTGCCCGGCGCGGACTACCTGACCGCCGATGTGCGCACGCCCGACGCCGGTGGCTCGGGTCTACCGGTGATGGTGTTCGTGCACGGCGGGTCGTTCACCGGCGGCACCGGGCGCGCCCCGGTCTACGACGGCACGCGGCTCGCCCGGGAGGGCGCCGTCGTCGTCTCGATCAACTACCGCCTCGGTGTGCCCGGGTTCGCGGCGCTGCCCGGCGTCGTCGCCAACCGCGGGCTGCACGACCAGATCGCGGCCCTGCAGTGGGTGCGCGACAACGCCGCGGCGTTCGGCGGCGACCCGGACCGGATCACGGTGTTCGGGGAGTCGGCGGGCGCGCTGAGCGTCGCCGACCTGCTCGTCGCCGCCCCGCGGGGCCTCGTGCGCCGCGCGGTGGTGCAGAGCGGCGGCGGCTCGCACGTGCTCGCGCCCGCCCAGGCCGCCGTCGCCACGCAGGCCCTGGCCGACGAGCTCGGCGTCGACCCGCACGCGCTGGTCGACGTCCCCGACGAGGGCCTCGTCGCCGCCGTCGCGCGGCTCGGCGGGCACCCGCCCGACCTCGCCGTCGCGGGGCTGCGCGACCCGCTCATGGGCCTGGCCGTGCTCGGTCCCGTGATCGACGGCGACCTGCTCGACGGCCCGCCCGTGGACGCCGTGGCGGCCGGCGCGGCGAGCGAGGTCGACCTGCTCGTCGGCCACAACGTCGACGAGATGGCCCTCTACCGGCTCGTCGACGAGGCGCTCGGGCTCGCGCCGCCCGGCGAGGAGGCCCTGCGCGCCACCGTCGCCCGCCTGCACGACGACCCCGACCGCGTGATCGACGCCTACCGCGCCGCGGTGCGGGGCGCGACGCCGGCCGCGCTGCACGAGGCGATCCGCACCGACTGGATGTTCGGCGTGCCCACCCGCCGCCTCGCCGACGCGCACGGCGCTTCCTCGGGCCGGACCTGGCGCTACCTGTTCGCCTGGGGCCAGGACGGCCTCGGTGCCTGCCACGGCCGCGAGCTGCCGTTCGTCTTCGATGCCGTCGGGCACGTCGACACCGGCGCGCTCGCCGTGCCCGACACCGAGGAGACCCGCGCGCTCGCCGCCCGCATGCGCACGGCCTGGGTGGCCTTCGCCCGCGACGGCGACCCCGGCTGGCCCGAGTACACCGCCGGCACGCCCACGACGCGCCGCTTCGCGGCCGAGGACAGCGAGACCGACACCCCAGACGGTCCCGAGCAGGAGGTCTGGAACGGGGTGCGTTGAGCAGGCCGTAGGCTGGAGGACCTGGTGAGCGGAGGAGCGCGGTGAGCGGGTCGGAGGGCGGCGAGGGTGTCCGCCTGCAGAAGGTGCTCGCGGAGGCGGGCGTCGCCTCGCGGCGGCAGGCGGAGATCCTCATGCGGGAGGGCCGCGTCGAGGTCGACGGGAAGGTCGTCACCGAGATGGGCATCCGGGTCCACCCGGACACCGCGGTGATCCACGTCGACGGCTCGCGGATCGTCACCGACACCGAGACCGTGCACCTCGCGCTGAACAAGCCCGAGGGCATGCTCTCGACGATGTGGGACGAGCAGGGCCGCCGCTGCGTCGGTGACATCGTCCTGGAGAAGGCCGAGGGGCAGCGCCTGTTCCACGTCGGGCGCCTCGACGCCGCCACCGAGGGCCTGCTGCTGCTGACGAACGACGGCGAGCTCGCGAATCGGCTGATGCATCCGTCGTACGAGGTGCCCAAGACCTACCTCGCCGAGATCCGCGCGCCCATCCCCAAGGACCTCGGGCGCCGGCTGCGCGAGGGCGTGGAGCTCGAGGACGGGCCGGTCGCGGTGGACAGCTTCCGGGTCGTCGACCGCTCGGGTGCGCGGGTGATGGTCGAGGTCGTGCTGCACGAGGGCCGCAAGCACATCGTGCGGCGCCTGCTCGACGCCGTCGACAAGCCCGTGGCGCGCCTCGTGCGCACCGCCGTCGGTGACGTCCGCCTCGGCGACCAGCGGCCCGGCACGCTGCGCAAGCTGGGCCAGGACGAGGTCGGGGCGCTGTACAAGGCCGTCGGGCTCTGATCTGCGGTCGCCGACGGACGTGACGAGCGCCGGACGGGGCGGACGTCACACCCGTGCGCAGGGCACAATGGTCTTCCGAACGCTGTCGGGTCGACGTTCGGGAGGCGCGGGGATGGACGGGACGTTGCGCGGGGTGGTCGCCGTCGACGGGCCCTCCGGGACCGGCAAGTCGACCACGGCCCGCGGGCTCGCGATGCGGCTGGACGCGCGCTACCTCGACACCGGCGCCATGTACCGCGCCGTGACGCTCGCCGTCCTGCGCGCGGGCCTGGCCCTCGACGTCGCCGCCACCGCGTCCGACGGTGGCGAGGACGTGGTCGGCGTGGCGCTCGGGGCGCGGGTCACCGTGTCCACCGACCCGGCCGAGCCGCGGGTGCGTCTCGACGGCGAGGACGTCGACGCCGAGATCCGCGGCACGGAGGTCACCTCGGCGGTGTCGGCGGTCTCGGCGCTCACGGCGGTGCGCACCCACCTCGTGGCCGAGCAGCGCCGCATCGTCGACGAGGCCCTGGCCGACGGGGCGGGGATCGTCGTCGAGGGACGCGACATCGGCACGGTCGTCCTGCCGGACGCCGGGCTGAAGGTGTTCCTCACCGCCTCCGAGCTGGTCCGCGCGGGCCGGCGGGACGCGGAGAACACCGCCGCCGGGCGCTCCGGCGCCCCCGACACCCGGGCCGACCTGGCCCGGCGGGACACGCTCGACTCCTCGCGCGCGGCGTCCCCGCTGCGCGCGGCGGAGGACGCGGTCGAGGTCGACACCTCGACCCTGGACATCGAGGGCGTGCTCGCACGCCTGCAGCACCTGGCCGAGGACCGCGGACTGGTCACCGGCCTCGCCGACGCGGGAGTCGGCAGACACGGAGGATGACGTGAGTCAGGAAGGGCCCGCTTCGCTCGTCGGCGAAGGCACGGGCGATCTTCCCGACACCGCACGCCCGGCGCAGCCGGTGCTGGCGGTCGTCGGGCGCCCCAACGTGGGCAAGTCGACGCTGGTCAACCGCATCCTGGGCCGCCGCGAGGCCGTGGTCCAGGACGTCTCGGGCGTGACGCGCGACCGCGTCGCCTACGACGCGCTGTGGAACGGGCGGCGGTTCACGCTGCTCGACACGGGCGGCTGGGAGCCGGACGCGAAGGGCATGCAGGCCGCGATCGCGGCCCAGGCCGAGACGGCGATGCGCACGGCGGACGTGATCCTGCTGGTGGTCGACGGCCAGGTCGGCGCCACGGCGGTCGACCAGGCGGTGGCGCGCACGCTGCGCCGCTCGGACCGCCCGGTGATCCTCGCCGCCACGAAGATCGACGACTCGCGGGGCGAGGGCGAGATCGCCGCGCTGTGGCGCCTCGGGCTCGGTGAGCCGCACCCGGTGTCGGGCCTGCACGGGCGCGGGTCGGGCGACCTGCTCGACCTCGTGCTCGAGGCCATGCCCGAGACCCCGCGGGACGACGTGGACCTCGAGGGCGGCCCGCGGCGGGTGGCGCTGGTCGGGAAGCCGAACGTGGGCAAGTCGAGCCTGCTCAACCAGCTCACGGGCGAGACCCGCTCCGTGGTCGACGCCGTCGCCGGCACCACGACCGACCCGGTCGACTCGCTGGTCGAGATCGACGGCGAGACCTGGAAGATCGTCGACACGGCCGGCCTGCGGCGCAAGGTCGGGCAGGCGTCGGGCACCGAGTACTACGCGTCACTGCGCACGAAGGCCGCGATCGAGGCCGCCGAGGTGACGGTGCTGCTGCTCGACGCCTCCGAGCCGATCAGCGAGCAGGACCTGCGGGTCGCCTCGCAGGTCGCCGAGGCGGGGCGGGCGCTGGTGCTCGCGATGAACAAGTGGGATCTCGTCGACGAGGACCGTCGCCACGCCATGGTGCGCGAGCTCGAGCGGGCGCTGGTGCGGTTCCCGTGGGTGGAGCGGGTCAACATCTCGGCGCGCACGGGCCGGGCGGTACAGAAGCTCGCGCCGGCCATGCGGACCGCGCTGGAGAACTGGGACCGGCGCGTGCCGACCGGCCAGCTCAACCAGTGGCTCGCCGACGTCGTCGCCGCCACCCCGCCGCCGGTGCGCGGCGGCAAGCAGCCGAAGATCCTCTACGCGACGCAGGCGCAGAACCGGCCGCCGACGTTCGTCCTGTTCACGTCGGGCTTCCTCGAGGCCGGGTACCGGCGCTTCCTCGAGCGCAAGCTGCGCGAGACCTTCCCGCTGACCGGCACCCCGGTGCAGATCAACGTGCGGGTCCGCGAGAAGGGGAAGCGCGGAGGTCGCGGACGCTGATACATTCCTAGGACTTCGCTGTCCTGAAGGAGTGATCGACGTGCACGATCTCGGACCCGCCGCGCAGGAGACCGCCCGCGTCGTCGCCCGGGTGCGCGACGACGACCTCGCCCGACCGACCCCGTGCGGGCAGTGGTCGGTGCGCGACCTGCTCGGGCACCTGCTGGCCTTCGCCGGCCACTTCGTGCGGGTCGCCCGGCACGAGGAGGCGCAGGCCGGCGGGGCGCCGGAGCAGCTGCCCGACGACTGGCGCGGCGAGCTCGACGCCCGCCTGGATGCGCTCGTCGCCGCCTGGCGGGAGCCGAGCGCATGGGAGGGCGAGGGCCAGGCCGGCGGTCTGTCGATGCCGCGCGCCGACCTCGGGGTCGTGGCGCTCGAGGAGCTGGTGCTGCACGGCTGGGATCTCGCGCAGGCGATCGGCGCGCCGTACGACGTGCGCGACGAGGACCTCGCGATCGTCCGCAGCTTCGTCGTGAACTTCGAGCACGCGCCCCAGGAGCAGCGCACCGGGCTCTACGGGCCGGTGGTGACCACCGACGGCGGGAGCGAGCTCGACCGGGTGCTCGCCCTCGCCGGACGCGATCCGCGGCGCCCGCTCGCGACCACCGGCTGACGTCCTCGGCCCCCGCGAGCTCCACTCCGATCGTCCGAGTTTGCTGCGTCCGCGGTCACCGGCCGGGAGCAGGCGCCCACGGTTCGTGGCCGCCACGAGGCCGACGAGCGATCACCGTGACACCTCCACGGCGGTGTGCCCGCGGCAACCGTCCGACGACGATGGATCTTGTCGGATCGCGGTCGTCGGGGTCGGGGTCCGGCCGACGGGTCGGGAGCCGCCGTGACTGCAGTGATCACCCTGGACGGCCGTTCGGGCGCGCGAGCACGGGGCTACCGCATCGCCGAGTCCCCCCACCGCATCGTCGTCAGCACGCCGCGCGCCGAGCCGGAGCTGTGGGACGAGTACCTCGCCGGGGCCGCGCGCAGCTACGCCGCCCACGGTGTCGGCGGGGTCGTGGAGCTCGACCGGGTGCGGGAGGGCGCGGCCACGGCGCTGTTCTTCGTCGCCCTCTCGCCCGACGACCGCGTGGTCGCCGGCCTGCGCTCCCAGGGGCCCTACACCAGAGCCGACGAGGCGCACGCCGTCGCGGAGTGGGACGGGCACCCCGACCAGCCTCTCGTCCGGGCGCTGATCGAGGAGCGCCTGCCGTTCGGGGTGGTGGAGTCGAAGACGGTGTGGGTGGAGCGCGACGTCCCGGGCCGCCGCGAGATCGTCGGCGGTTTCGCCCGGGTACCGCTGCACGCCTCGATGATCCTCGGGGCCCGGTACGCGTTCGGGACGGCCGCGGCCCACGCCCTGCCCATGTGGGCCGCGAGCGGCGCGCAGGCGGTCGGCGGCCTCGCGACCGCCGGCTACCCCGACGTCCGCTACCGCACCAACCTCCTCTGGTGGGACCGCTGGGACCTGCCCGACACGGTCCCGGACGGCGTCCGCCGGGCTCTCGACCTGGAGACCGCCCAGCTGCTGTCGCCCGCGATCCCGGCCGTCACGCGGTGAGCGGCGCCGGGCCGGCCGACGACCGGGCGTGGCGCGCCGTCCTCCTCGACGAGACCGTTCCCGCCGACGCCGAGGTCCTGGCCGGGCTGCGCGCCGACCCGGGCGTCACCGTGATCGACCGGCGGGAGGCCCAGCAGGCCGACCTGGCCGGCGTCCGGTCCGGGTCGGCGGGGTCGGACGGGTCGTCGAGCACCTGGGCCTACTACCCGTGGCGGCGCACGGTCGTCGCCGTCCTGGGGGAGGAGGCCTTCCGGCGGCTGCGCCTCGACCGGAACCGGAACAAGATCACCGCGCCCGAGCAGGACCGGCTGCGCCGGCTGCGGATCGGCGTGGTGGGCCTGAGCGTCGGGCACACGATCGCGCACACGCTGGCCCTGGAGGGGCTGTGCGGCGAGCTGCGGCTGGCCGACTTCGACGCGGTGGAGGTCTCGAACCTCAACCGCCTGCCCGCGACGCTGCTCGACCTCGGCGTCAACAAGGCCGTGGTCGCCGCCCGCCGGATCGCCGAGCTCGACCCGTACCTGACCACGGTCGTGGAGCCGGACGGCGTCACCGACGACGGCCTCGCCGCGTTCCTCGACGGGCTGGACGTGCTCGTCGAGGAGTGCGACTCCCTCGACGTCAAGGTCCGGCTGCGCGAGGAGGCGCGCCGCCGGCGCATCCCGGTGCTGATGGAGACCAGCGACCGCGGCCTGCTCGACGTCGAGCGCTTCGACCTCGAGCCGGACCGCCCCCTGCTCCACGGCCTGCTCGGCGACGTGGACTCGGCGGCGCTGCGCGCGCTGTCGGCGCAGGACAAGGTGCCCCACGTCCTGCGGATCCTCGGCGCCGGGGACCTCTCGGCGCGGACGGCGGCGTCCATGGTCGAGGTCGGCCGCACGCTGACCACGTGGCCGCAGCTCGGCGGCGACGTCACGCTGGGCGGGGCGACCGTCGCCGCGGCGGTGCGCCGGCTGGGCACCGGGCGCGAGCTCGCGTCCGGGCGCGTCCGGGTCGACCTCGACGAGCGTCTCGACGCGCTCGGGGCCGTGCCGGTCGAGCAGCCCCCGGCCCCCGAGGACGAGCCGGTGGACCCGCCGGCTCCGGGGCCCGCTGAGGCGGTCGTCGACGGGATCCTCGAGGCCGTCCGGCGCGCCCCGTCGGGGGGCAACGTCCAGCCGTGGCGGGTGGAGGTCCACGACGCGGAGGTCCGCCTGCGCCTGGACCGCGCGCGCACGACGACGATGGACGTCGGGCACCGCGGCAGCTACGTCGCGCTCGGCGCGGCCTTGTTCAACGCGCGCGCAGCGGCCGCGGCCGCGGGCGCCCTCGGGCCGTGCCGGCTCGTCGGCGACCCCGCCGACCCGGACCTCGTGGCGACCCTGCGTCTCGAGCCCGGCGGCGACGAGCGCCTCGCGGCCGCCCACGCCGGGGTGCTGCGCCGGGGGACCAACCGGGCGCACGGCCGGCCGGCACCCCTCGCGGACGCGGTGGTCGCGGCGGTGCGGGAGGCCGCGCACGCGGAGGGCGGGCGGGTGCACCTCGTCACCGGCGACGACCTGGCCGCCGCGGGGGAGACGCTCGCCGCGTCGGACCGCGTGCGCTACCTGACCGAGCGGCTGCACCGGGAGATGTTCGCCGAGCTGGTCGAGCCCGGCGCCGCGCGGACCGACGTCGGCATCGAGACCCGGACCCTCGGCCTGGACCCCGCGGACCTCGCGAAGCTGGCGATCGCCCGGCGCCCCGAGGTCATGGCCCTGCTCGCCGACTGGGACGCCGGCGACGCGCTCGGCGAGGACACCCGCGACCGGCTGGCGTCGAGCTCCGCCCTCGCGGTCGTCACGGTCGCGGGGTCGGCGCCGGCGGACTTCGTGCGGGGCGGCGCCGCGGTCGAGGCGGTGTGGGTGGCCGCCGAGGAGCAGGGCCTCGCGGTGCACCCGACGTCCCCGGTGTTCCTCTACGCGACACACCCCCACGATCTGGTGGTGTTGTCGCCCCGGTTCGCCGACGAGCTCGGGGCCCTGCGGTCCGCCTTCCGAGGGATCGCGGGCCTCGGGCCCGAGGAGTCGGTGGCCCTGGTCCTGCGGCTGAGCCACACCGACGTCCCCGCACCCCGCAGCCGCCGGCGTCCGCTGACCGAGATCTCCTCGATTACCTGAACGGCCGCAGGACGGCTACGCTGCGTGCGTGAACCGTACGCAGAGCGAGATCGGGCCGACGAACCTCGACGAGCTCGTCACCCGCGTCGCGACCACGCTCATGGGCGTCGACTCGACGACCCTGCGGACGGCCAGCGAGGAGATGTTGCAGGTCCTCGTCGCCTACTTCCAGGTGGACCTGAGCTTCCTGCGGTTCCACGACGCCGCGCGGCGGGCCACCGTGCTGATCGCGGAGTGGCCGCCCCGCGAGGTCGTGCCCGACCCGGACCCGCTCGGCGTCATCTTCTTCGACGCCGCGGACCCGTCCTTCGCGGCGACCGAGCACCTCGTCGACATCTACGCCGTGCGCCCCGCCGACTCGGAGGGCTACCAGGAGCGGGTCAAGCAGGGATCGGGCGTGGACGCCACCTCGGCCGTCTCGATCCCGCTGCGGTCGGGCGGGAGCACGACCGGCATCTTCGGGTTCGTCAAGTACGGCGACCGGGGCTGGAGCGCCGACGAGACCCGCGCGCTGCGGACCATCGCCACCCTCATCGCCCAGATGCAGGCCCGTCTGCTCGCCGAGGACCAGCTGCGCCACATCGCCCACCACGACGAGCTCACCGGCCTGCCCAACCGCCGCGCGCTGCTCGCGCACCTGCAGGCGACGCTGACGTCGCCGCCGCCCGGGCCGCGGGCGCTGCTGTTCATCGACGTCGACCGGTTGAAGGCCACGAACGACTTCCTCGGCCACGACGCGGGCGACCGCTTCATCATCGCTGTCGCCGAGCGCATCCGCGCCGCGGTGGGCGTCAACGACATGGTGGCCCGCCTCGGCGGCGACGAGTTCGTCGTCGCCCTGGCGGGGTCCGCCGACGAGGCGCAGGCCGCCGCGATCGCGACGCGGGTGCAGCGCGCGATGGCCGAGCCGATCCGGCTCGGCGGGCAGTCGCTGCGGCGCACCGTCAGCGTCGGGATCGCCGTGGCGCACGCCCCGACCGCCGAGGTCGGCGTGTGGCTGCGCAGCGCCGACCAGGCCGTGCTCACGGCGAAGGAGCGCGGCGGCAACGAGGTCGTCACGTTCACCACGGAGATGCGGGTCCGCGAGGAGGTGCGGGTCACCGTCGAGATGAGCCTGCTCTCGGCGATCCGCGACGGCACCCTCGCCATCCACTACCAGCCCGTCGTGGACCTGCGCACCGCGTCGACCGGCGGTGTCGAGGCGCTCCTGCGGTGGCACCACCCGACGCTGGGGCCGGTGTCGCCCGAGCTGTTCGTCGGCGTCGCCGAGGCCACCAACCTGGCCGGCGAGCTGGGTCGCTGGGTGCTCGACGGCGCGTGCCGCCAGCTGGCCGCGTGGCGCCGTGACCGCCCCGACGTGGTCGGCCCGGACTTCACCATGGCGGTCAACGTCTCGCCGGTGCAGCTCCTCGCCATCGACTTCGTCGACGCCGTCGCCGAGGTGCTGGCCCGCCACGGCCTCCAGGGGCGCGACCTCGTCCTCGAGGTCACCGAGCACGCCGTCGTCGGCGACCTCGACGCGGCGTCGGCGACGCTGCGCGGCCTGCGCCGGCTCGGCGTGTGCGTCGCCATCGACGACTTCGGCACCGGCTACAGCTCGCTGGCCCAGCTCAAGGCGCTGCCGGTCACCATCCTCAAGATCGACCGAACCTTCGTGCAGGACCTGGGGCGGACCGCCGAGGACCTCTCCATCGTCCGGTCGATCGTCGGCCTGGCCCACTCGTTCGGCCTCGACCTCATCGCCGAGGGCGTCGAGACCGAGCTCGCCGCGCGGACGCTGCTCGACATGGGCTGCACCACCGCCCAGGGCTACCTGTTCTCGCGTCCCCTCCCGCCCGACCAGCTCGTCGCCTGGGTCTCCGCTCCGTCCGCGCCTGCCCTCCCCAGCCCGCGCTGATCCGGGCTCACCGGCCCAGCCGCTGCTCCAGGGCCTGGACGGTCGCGCGGGCGCCGTCGGTGTGCAGGGCGTCGAGGTGCGCGCGGTAGGCCGTGGTGAAGCGCTCGTCGTCGACGAGGTCGCCGAACAGGTCACGGTCGGCGAGGAACGCCAGCGGCTCGTCGGGGTAGCGGCGGGCGGCGGCGATGCGGTCCTCGGCGCGGCCGGTGTCGACGACCTCGATCGGCTCGCCGCTCTCGTCGACCCCCTCCGCGTAACGCGCCCACGCCGCGACGACCAGGGCGGAGCGCTCGATCTCGCCGCCGCGCTCCAGATTGGTGCGGATGACCGGCACCAGCCACGTCGGGATCCGGTCGGAGCTCTCGGCGGCCAGGCGGGCGAGGGTGTCGCGGATCTCCGGGTTGGCGAAGCGCTCGATGAGCGTGGCCTTGTAGTCGTCGAGGTCGACGCCGGGCACGGGCGCGAGGGTCGGCGTGCCCTCGCGGTCCATGTAGGCGCGGGTGAAGCCGGCGAACAGCGCGTCGCCCGCCACCTCGTGCGCGTACCGGTAGCCCGCGAGGTAGCCGAGGTACGCGATCGCCTGGTGGCTCGCGTTGAGCAGGCGCAGCTTCATCAGCTCGTAGGGCTCGACGTCGTCGACGACCTGGACCCCGACGTCCTCGAACGGGGGGCGCCCGGCCGCGAACCGGTCCTCGAGCACCCACTGGGTGAAGGGCTCGCAGACCACGGGCCAGGCGTCGATGATGCCGATGTCGGCCTCGAGCTCCTCGCGGTCGGAGTCGGTGGTGCGCGGCGTGATCCGGTCGACCATCGAGTTGGGGAACGGGACGTTCTCCTCGATCCAGTCGGCGAGCTCCGGGTCCCTCCGCCGGGCGTACGCCGTGATCATGGCGTGGGCGACGTGGCCGTTGCCCTGGATGTTGTCGCAGGACATCACCGTGAACGGGCCGGTGCCGTCGTCGCGGCGCCGGCGCAGCGCCTCGACGAGGAAACCGAACGTCGTCCGCGGCGCGGTGCCCGGCTCCGCGGCGATGTCGGCCTGGATGGCGGGGTCGCGGTCGTCGAACTCGCCGGTGCTGGCGTTCTTGTGGTAGCCGCCCTCGGTGACGGTGAGGCTGACGATCCGCGTGGCCGGGTCGGCCATGCGGTCGAGCACGGCCTCGGGGTCGTCGGGCGCGTAGAGGTAGTCGACGATCGACCCGATCACCCGCGCCTCGCGCCGGCCGTCGGCGTGCTTGAGCACGAGGGTGTAGAGGTCGTCCTGGGTCTGCGTGACCTCGGCCATCTTCTTGTCGGCCTCGAGCACGCCCACGCCGCAGATGCCCCAGTCCAGGGCCTTGCCCTGCTGCATCAGCTCGTCGAGGTACATCGCCTGGTGCGCCCGGTGGAACCCGCCGACCCCGAAGTGCACGATGCCCACCGACACCGCGCCGCGGTCGTAGCTCGGTCCCGGGACGTCCGCGGGCAGGTCCGCCAGGTTCGCCGCCGTCAGCGTCGTCGCAGCCACACCGCCCACTATGTCGCGGATCACCGGGGGTGCGCATCCGCCGGAGTCAGCGCACCAGCGTCGGGGGCTCCGGCTGGTCCTCCAGCGGCGGCTGCACCACCGTCCGCGGCGGCGGGTCGCCCAGCGGCGGGAGCAGCGGTTGGCGTGGGGTCCCGCCACCGCCGACGCTGTCCGGCCCGTTGTTGTCGACGACCTGGAGCAGCGGGCGGATCCGTTTGACGTCCTCGGCCCACGGGTTGTCAGTGACCTCGGAGTCGACCTCGAAGTCGTAGCCCCAGTCGTCGCGGAACTGCTCCCGCATCGACCCGGCCGGCCCGACCTCGGCGTTGAGGGCGAACTGCGGGCCGTTGGTGTCGTCGACGACGTAGGCGCCGTAGTTCTGCAGCGTCCACGCGAGCTGACGCGCGGGCTCGGTGGTCAGGCCGATCGCCCCGATGTCGACCGACGGCGGCAGCGCGAGCAGGGCGCCGAGGCGCATCGCGCCGTTGCGGTTGTCGCCGTCGGTGCCGTAGTTGCGCGGGCCGGCGCGGTCGCTCTTGCGGGCGGGCCAGCGGGAGCAGCTCGCGGAGTCCGTGCACCGGGCGAGCTCACCGCGGCCGTAGACGTTGACCTTCAGGACGTGGCGCGGCCCCTCCTGCCCGGGCCGCAGCTCGCCGAGGCGGATCGACCCACCGAGCGCGGAGAGGCCCGACCCGCCGTGCGCGCCGTCGACGCCGGGGCCGTAGAGGTCGGTGTCGGGGAAGTACACGAGGCTGGTCGCGGGCCCGCCGGCCTCGCAGCGGGCGAGCGGCTGGACGTTGATGACGGTGCGCCGGTCGGCGCCGAGGATCGCGGTGCTCTGGTTCTTGTTGTCGCTGGGCAGGACGTATCCGGCGGGAATCGGCGCGGTCCGCAGCAGCCGCGACGGATCGGCCACGCACCGGTCGCCGCCGAAGCCGCCGCGGCTGTAGAGGATCGGCGTCTCGGGCGCCCCGGGGCTCAGGATGATCGGTTCGTCGTCGACCTGGGGCATGCGGCCGCTGGTCAGCCCGTTGGGCAGGGGCTCGAGCCCGGCCGGGACGTAGACCGCCCCGCTCCCGATCGGCGTGTTCCAGATGCTGTCCGACGCGAACGGCTGGATCAGCGGGTCCCGCTCGCCGGGGGCGACGGTCCCCGGTGTCGGGTCGTCGCTGGTGGTCCCGCCGCACGCGGCGAGCGCGACGGCCAGCACCGCGAGCAGGGCGAGCGGCGCACGGCGGCGAACGGAACGACGGAATCCCCCCATACCGCCCATGCCTACCGCACGGCACGTCGCCGCTCACCCCGGGCCCGCGGCCCCGGGTCGTGGCCGGGACGCCGCCGTGGGGTAACCTTTCGATGTCGCGCCCCAGGGCGCGGGCGATCGGGACGTGGCGCAGCTTGGTAGCGCACTTGACTGGGGGTCAAGGGGTCGCAGGTTCAAATCCTGTCGTCCCGACGCAGCTCACGGGTCGATGAATCTTCATCGGCCCGTGAGCGTGGAGCTGCCCGTGGAGGCAGAGCCCCCGAGCTTGGCTCCACGATCACCCGTCGGCAGCGAGCGCTGCCGCCCGAGCGACGTCGTTCTCGCGATCACGACGGACGGCCGCGGCAACCGCGGAGAAGGTCCGGATTCGAAGAGACCGACCACGACCCGGCCGGAATCCAGCCGTGAGGGTCTCCGACAGCGGTACGGAGAGCGCTGAGCAGGCTCTCAGCCGTGTTCTCCCATGTCTGGTCGGCGGCCTGTTCTCGGGCGGCGGCCGACCGACGGGCCCACCGGGCTGGTTCCTCGAGCTGCCTCACGGCGTGGGCGAAGCCGTCCGCGTCGTCGGGGTCGACGAAGATCCCGCAGGGCCCGGCGACCTCACGGAAGGCCGGGATGTCGCTGACCACGACCGGTGTGCCCCGCGCCATCGCCTCCAGCACCGGCAGCCCGAACCCCTCGTCACGCGACGCGGAGAGCAGGGCGACGGCGGAGTCGAGCAGGGCCCGATAGCTCTCGTCGCCGGCCCCGTCGTGGAAGACCAGTCGCCCGGAGCCGGCCGCAGCGGCCAGTCGGGCACGCGCTTCCGGTGGCGCCGGGCTGAGCAGGTGCAACTCGTAGCCGGGCAACCGCGCGGCCGCCGCGGCGACGGTCTCGACGTTCTTGTACGGCATGAACGAGCCCGCGTACACCAGGCGAGGCACGCCGTCGGGCCGCGCCCGGGGCGGCGTCGCCGGCGGCAGGTGGAAGTCCGTGGCGTCGGGCACCACGCTCACCGGACGGCGGGTGAGCCGGTGCCGGGCGAGCAGCCGCGCGGTCGTCGCGGACACCGTGGCGACGGCGTCGGCACGGTCCAGCAGGAGCCGCTGTGGCCACCACGAGAGGTGGTAGAGCCGCCACAGCAGTCGCACGTGGGCCGGGACCCACGGCGGAGGAGTGCGGTGCCGGTAGTAGATGAGGTCGTGCACGGTGAGCACGAGCGCGAAGCGCCGTCCGAGGCTCCCGACGGTCTGCATGGGGCTGAAGACGACGTCGGCGCCGATCCGGTTGATCCGCCGGGCGACGAACGGCTCGAGCGGTGAGGTGGGGCTGCCGATCCGGTGCCAGGGTCGGTCGGGGAGCCCGTCGAGCTGCCGCGGATCGCAGACCAGCAGCTCGAGGGGATGACGGCGATCCAGAGCCCGCACCACTCCTCGGGTGTATCGGCTGATGCCGTCGGCGCGGCCGACCTGGATGTAGCGGCAGTCCACGAGAACCCTCATCCGACCCGCTCCAGGAAGTCCTGCACGATGGCGGCGACCTCATCGGGAGCCTCGTAGTGCAACAGGTGTCCGACCTCAGGGACGATCTCCAGGTCGACCTGCGGGAACGCGCTTCTCAGGGCATCGATGCCCTGAAGCGGAGCGACCTGGTCGCGGGCCCCCGCCACGAGCAGCGTCGGAGCGTCGAGGGCGGGGACGTATCGGGCGATGGTCCCCGTACGAGCGGCGCGGAAGGCCTGGCCGAGAGCGTGGACGTCGGCGAAGCGGACGAAGTGGGTGCGATGCTCCTCGCGGACCCAGGCGCGCAGCGCCGGGTCGGCGGTGGTCGTCATGGTGAGTGTGGCGAGATCGGCCAGCGCCCGGTGGCGCAGAAGCGCGTTCCGCGCGCGCAGGCCGATCAGTGCCGTGGCCTCGTGAACGGCGGCGGCCGCCAGGGCGCCGGGCCCCGTCGCGCGGCGCGTGATCGGGTTGACGAGGACCAGCCCTCGGACCCGGATCCCGGCTCGCGCGGCCGCCGCAGCGGCGACGACCGTCCCGAAGGAATGCCCGAGCAGCGTCGGCGGTGACGACGTCGCGGCCACCAACGCCGCTGCCCACCGGGCGTATCCGGCGACGTCGTGCGGACGGTCCTCGAACGGCGCCGTGGCGCCGAAACCAGGAAGGTCCGGCACCACGACGTGGAGGCCGGCGAGCCGACGGGCGATCGGACCCAAGCCCTCGTGGGTGCCCCGCAACCCGTGGAGGGCCAGCAGCGGGGGATGGGTCGGGTCGCCGTACTCGACCCACCGGGTCCGGACCCCATCCACCACCCGCTCGCGCACGCGGGCGTCGGGGCTCTCCGTCGTCGTCACGCGGCTCGACCTCCACGACAGGTCATCTCGCGGGCAGGGCGCCCACCCTGCGGTGTCCGGTACAGGTCCTCGAAGGCGTCGAGCGTGAGCGGCAACGCGTGCTCGAGCGCGAGGCGCCGGCCGGCCGCTCCCATCCGCCGTGCTCGGGACCGGTCACTCAAGAGGTCGCACAGCGCCCTCGCCAGTGCGTCGATGTCACCGTGCGGGTAGCGCCAACCGTTCTCACCGTGGCGGGCCAGGTGCGGCAACGCCCCCGCGTCGACGGCCACGACCGGGAGCGCCGTGGCCATCGCCTCGAGGGTGCTCAGACTCTGGAGCTCGGCGGTGCCGGCGTTGACGAACACATCGAACGCCGCATACGCGTCCGGGATGTCGTCATCGTCCAGCCGTCCTGTCAGCACCACGCGGCCCGCCACCCCGCTCCGGCGGGCCACCTCCAGCACCCGTGCCCGGTCGGCGCCGTCGCCGACCACCACCAGCCGGGCGTCGAGCACCTCCGGTAGCAGGGCCAGTGCGCGCACGAGCTCGTCGACGTGCTTCTCGCGGTCCAGCCTCCCCACGAACCCGATCAGCGGCCCGTGTCCGAGTCCGTGCCGGCTCCGGAAGGCCGCTGCGCGCCCTGCGGTGTCGGGGCGGAACCTGGTCGGGTCGAGGCCGTTCGACACGAGCAGGATCGGACCGGCGACACCGTGGTGTTCGGCCAGCGCCGCGGCGTGCGCGGTCGGAGCCGTGACGACGCCGGCTCGCTCCAGGACCCGCGCGGCGTCGCGCCAGAACAGCCTGCGCAACACGGCCGCCGGCAGCGGGCGTACCGGGAGCGCGGGAAGGAGGTTGTCGGGGACCATGTGCGTCGTCGCCACCGACGGCACGCCCCGTTCGGCGGCGGCCGTCAGCAGGGCCCGGCCCACGAGCAAGTGGCTCTGGACGTGCACCACGTCGGGACGGATGCGGTCGATCAGCTTCCCCGAGAGCCGCCGCAGCCCCACCGGCGGGCACAGCCGGAAGCCACGCGGCCGGGGAACGGGCACCGAGCGCAGGCGGTGCTCGGTGACGGGCCCGGCCGGCATCGCGATCCGGCTGCGCGTGTCGCCGGCCGGGGCGACGACGTGGACGTCGTGGCCGCGCTCGGCGAAGCCCGCGGCGAGGCGTTGGGCGAAGTAGCTGGCCCCGTTGACGTCGGGGGCGTAGGTGTCCGCCCCGAGAAGGATTCTCACGTGCGTCTCCTCCAGACGGTGAGCGCACGCGTGCCGAGCGCGCGCAGGATCAGCAGCCCGAGCCCGAGGCCGGCGCCGACCGCGACGACGAGCCACGGCCGCTCGACGAGGTCCGCGGCGAACGAGCGGCCGACCAGCCCGCCGAGCGCGACGAGCACCGCGGCCCGCACGCCCGTCACGGGCACGACCCACGCCGCGAACCGGCGGTAGGGCGTCCCGGCGAGACCCACGGCCACGAAGCTCGGTATCGCCGCGATGTCGACGAGCTTCGCGCCGACCACGACCCACGGCAGGCTCGTGGTCACACGATCGACGAGCGCGGCGCGCCGGTCCTCGGTCAGGCCGAGCCGTGCGATCAGTCCTGCCGACCACGGCCGACGGCCGCCTCGTCCGAGCAGGTAGAAGACGCTGTCGGCGGCGACGTCGGCGACCACGGCCACGGCCCAGACCGCGCTCCAACCGAGCAGACCGGCCCCCGCGAGGGAGCCGGCGACCACGGTGGCCGCCGGGCCCTCGACGAGGATGCCGAGTCCGAGCATCGCCAGCAGCCAGCCCGGGGTCCCTGCCGTGGCGAGAGGCGCCAGCCCCGGGACGCCACCGCCCTGGACGGCGAGCAGGGTGTCGACACCGGGCATCACGCCGAGCCTCCGTCCTCGCACGGTCTCTCTCGGCTCCCAGCGTTCTTCGTCAGGCACCGCACGACCTCGGGGAAGCCCCGGAGGCTCACTCAGGGGCCGGGCAAGTCGAGGCATGGGGCCGTCCAGCCGACGGACCCTGAGTGGGGCAGCTGAACTCCCTGGGCCCGGACCGGTGACGAGCGCCGATCGCCGGTCCCGTCGCATCGAGATCGTCGACGCCCTCCCGCGCACGGGCAGCGGCAAGCTCGACCGTCCGGCGCTGCGCCGCTCGGTGACCTGAGCACGCCCGGACCCGGGAGACCCCGGTGTCCCCGTCGACGAGTGTCAGCGGATCGTCAGCCTGCGCATCTCCGCATGCGGCCACGGACGGGCAACCGTTGAGCACGCCGCACACGAGCGTCACCGACCGGTCGCGGCGCCCTCGACACACCGTGGAGATGGAGGAGGCGGACTCGATGAACGCGCACACCGACGAGTCACCGCGCGGCGGGAAGCTCCGGACCGCCGAGAACCGGGGCGTGCTGGCGGGCGCCGGCATCGCGGTCCTGGGGCTGTGGTCGCTCCTCGTGCCGCTGGTCGGACCCTACTTCGGCTACGCCCTCAGCCCGGCCGGTCCGTGGACGAGGCCGTGGGCGGCGCTCTGGCTCCAGATCGTCCCCGGCGTGGTGCTCCTGGTCGTCGGCATCGCGCTGGTCGTGACCCGGCGCCCCCTCGTCGGGCTCGTCGCCGCGGCGGTCGCCGCCGCGGCGGGCCTCTGGCTGACGATCGGGGTCGCCCTGTGGCCCTGGACCCCGAGCGGGGTCCTCGTCGGTGGGGTGACCGGTGAGGGCATCAGCGCCGCCGAGCGGCTCGGCATGGCCAGCGGCCTGGGCGCGGTCACGACCCTGCTGGCCGGGCTCGCCCTCGGCCGGTTCTCGGTGCGCCGCACCCGCGCCGCGACGGCGCCGGAGGACACGCAGGGACGGGGATCGGTGGCCGGGCACGACACGACGGGCCACACCGGTTCCGCCGTCGGCGGGTGGGGCGGCCGTCCCACCGTCCCGAGCCCGCGGCGCTCCGGCGAAGAGCCGGCCCGCAAGCCCTCCGACGCCTGACGGGCCCGCCGGGTCGCGCCGGCGTCGCGGAGGCGGGCCGTCAGGGTCCGAGGTCCCGACGGGTGTGGCCCGCGATCCCCGCCGCCAGCAGCGCCGCGGCCACGACGGCCATGACCAGGGCGCCCGGCGGGTGCGCGTCCGTCAGGGGCACGGGGGCGACGTGGCGGAACGGCGAGAGGGCGAGCACCCATCTCGGGGCGCCGGCGTCCTCGGCGAGCGCCTGGAGCAGGAAGCCGCCGACGGCCGGGAGGGCGCCCACCGCCGCGGTCCACCGCGGACGCCACCCCAGCGCCGCCACGGCGGCCCCGAGGCAGAGCAGCGCCACCGGGACCACGTTCAGCACACCGGCCACCGCGGCTCCGAGGGAGATCGCGCCGCCGCCGAGCCCGGCCCCGGCCCGGAACGCGACGGCGGCGGTGAGCGCCAGGACGACGACGCCGAGGGCGGTGGCAGCGGCCTCGGCGAGCACGAGCATCGGTCGGCGCACCGGGCCCGCGAGCAGCAGGGTCAGCCGGCCGGCGGTCTCCTCGGCGGCGACCGACGCGACGCGGGCCGCGGCGAAGACGCCGAGCGGGACGGCCAGGACCGCGAACAGGGCGGCGGCGTAGCCGCTCATCCCGTCGAGACCGCCCATCCCCGCCTGCTCGGCCAGCACGGCGAACCGGGGGTTCTCGCGCAGGAACGTCGTCGCCGACACCCCGACGAGCCCGACGAGCCCGAAGGAGGCCGCGACGGCCACCGCCCACCCCGCCAGCGGCGCGAGGAGGCGCCGCACCGCGAATGCCGGGACCGACCCCAGCAGGCGCAGCCGTGCCGGCCGCGCTGCCGGCACCCCCACCAGGCCGGTCTCGAGGTCGCGGCGGCCCGCGGCCAGGGGAGCGGCCACGACCAGGACGATCGCCGCGCACCCGAGCACCAGCAGCGGCAGCACGTGGTCGCGGGCGTAGGGACGGGACAGTGCCAGCAGGCCGAACGGCGAGGTCCAGCGGAGCCACGACAGCGCCGCGACCCCGTCGCCGACCATGCGAGCCAGCAGCGCGACCCCGATGACCGCGGCAGCGGCGGCGCTCGCGGCACCCCGGTGGGACCAGACCTGGGCGGCGAGGCCGCCGACGCCGGCGAACAGGACCGCGACGAGCCCGAGGCCCAGGCCGTGCAGCACGGCCCCGGTGCCGTCCGCGCCGGCCACCAGCAGGGCGCTCGTCGCCGCGACGCCGGTGAGCAGGCCGGCCGCGGCCACGACCGCGAGGTGCCACGACACCAGGGCGGTCGTCGTCATCCGGCCCCCCGCCACCAGCGCCCAGCGGCCGGCGTCCTCCTCCCCGCGGGTCACACGCACGGCGGTGAGCGCGCTCCACGCGCCCACCAGGACCGCCAGCGGCGTCCCCGTGCGCCACACCGCGAAGCCGCCGGCCGTGTCCAGGGCTGTCGGCTCCCCGAACAGGGTGCGGACCGCGGCGTTGGCGGCGAGGACGGCGAGACCGGCCACGTCGCCGGGGGCGAGCCCCCGGTGGGTGAGGGCGGTGAGCGCGGTCATCGCACCGGTCACGAGCACGACGACGAGGGCGCCGCGGCGGACCTCGCGAGCGACGAGCCCGGCCACCGCGGTGGACGGGGCCCGCCCGGCGGGCTCGGTGTGCCGGGCGTGGCGCGCCGGGGCGTGCACCACGCTGCCGACGCCGGTCACGCCCGCTCCCCGTAGTAGGACAGGAAGAGCTCCTCGATCGACGGCTCGCGCGCCTCGACGGAGCGGACCTCGGCGCCCGCCAGCGCCGCGAGGGCCGGACCCGGGGGACCGGACACGGTGAAGGTGAGGTGCCCGGGCGCGGGCCGCTCGACCTGGCCGACCCCCGGCACCCGGTCCAGGACGGGGGCGGGCCCGTCGTGGGTGACCGCGAACTCGGTGCGCCGCAGGCGCCGGCGCAGCGCGGCGATGCTGGAGACCTCGACGAGCCGCCCGGCCCGCAGGACGCCCACGCGGTCGCAGACCGCGTCGACCTCACCGAGCTGGTGCGAGCTGAGGAACACCGTCCGGCCGGCCTCGCGCGCCTCGACGACCACGCGGCGGAACTCCCGCTCGGCGAGGGGATCGAGGCCGCTGGTGGGTTCGTCGAGCAGGAGCAGCGGCGCGTCGGTGGCGAAGGCGGCGACCAGCGCCACCTTCTGGCGGTTGCCCGACGAGTACGTGCGAGCGAGTCGCCCGACGTCGAGCGCCAGCCGCTCGGTGAGCTCCCTGCGGCGGCCGAGATCGACGGGCGGCCCGGTGCCGCCCAGCAGTCCGAGGATCTCGGCACCGGTCATGCGCGGCCACAGGGCGACGTCGGCCGGGACGTGGGCCAGCAGCGGGTGGGCTCGCTCGACGTCCTGGACGGGCACGCCGAAGATCCGCGCCTGCCCGGAGGTGGGCCGGGCGAGACCCAGCAACAGGCGCATGGTCGTCGACTTGCCGGCGCCGTTAGGCCCGAGGAAGCCGAACACCTCGCCCGGGCGCACGTCGAGATCGAGGTGGTCGAGGGCGAGGACGGAGCCGTAGCGCTTGGTCAGCGCACGCGTGCTGACGGCGGACGCGTCCACGGGCACCCCACAGGTCGGACCAGACAGCTCCTGCGTGCCGACCAGGCTTCCCGGCGCTCCGACGCGGACGCTACGCCGCGGCAGGGTCCCGCGGAAGCTCCCCGAACCGCCGCGCAGCGTCCTCTCAGCCTCCCATCAGCTCCTCCCGATACCGTCGTCCTCGGTGTGCCGGGAAGCCTGGTCGGCGTGGTCCTGTCCTCGACGGAAAGGTCGTCATGGCCGCCACGCCCGCCGCGCCCGACCCCCAGCCCCGTGACCCGCGGCCCCTGTCCGAGCGGGAGCGGAAGGCGCTGTCCGATCTGGAGGCGCAGGCGACCTCCGAGGACCCGGCGCTGAGCATGCGCATGCGGCGGACCCGGACACGGTGGCACGAGAGCCTCTCGCCCCGCGCCTACAACGCCACCATCCAGGCCGCCGTCGTCTTCGCCGTCGCCCTGGTGGTGCTACCGAGCGCCTGGGCCGGCGTACTGATCTCCCTCGCCGTCGTGCTGCTGCCCATGGCGATCGTCCTCGTGGCGATCCGCCGCGGCGCGCTCTGACCGACCGCACGTCACCCCCCGACCTCCCGCGACGGCGGCTGCGCCCGGCGCCCTCGCAGGACCAGGACGAGGGCGCCCAGGAGCCCGGCGACGAGGGAGCCCCGGCCGCGACCTGCGGCGCCCCGGTCGGAGGTGGTCGGGGGCCGCGAGACCTGATCACGAGCTCCCTCCGCTCGCCACGAGGCGGAGGTCCGCGCGTCGCGCTCGGGGCACACCGACGGCCCCGGGCGCGCCGCTCTGTCGGTGTCCGGTCCGGGTCGTCAGCCCCCGCCGCGGTGGCGGGCCCACCACGTCGCGGCGAGGGGGCCGACCAGCACGACCACGGCGAGGACGGCGCCCACCCACACCGTCGGCATGAGCACGACGGCGAGCACGACGACGACCACCACCTCGACGACGGCCCGTGTCCGTGGTCCGGGCGGTCGGGACGCTCCGGGCCGGGGGCTCTCCGGCCTCGCGAGCTGCGCACGTCCGGGTCGCCGGCCCTGGGGCCCCCGGGCCTCGGCTCGTCCGGGGGTGCGCCGGAGCTCGGCCGCGATCTCGGCGAGCACCGCCCTCTCCCGGTCGGTGAGGGGTCGGGCGGGCTCGGGCCGGGTCGGCTCGGTCGCCATCGGGCACCACCTCGCTGGTCGCGGACGTCGTCGTGACCGCCGACCAGGCTTCCCGGCACACCGGGACCCAGTGTGCCGCGGGCGGCTGAGAGGGTGCTGAGTCAGGGGCGGGTCGCGCTCAGCGGATCCCCTGCTCGAGACGGACGAACTCGAGGTGCCGCTCGTACTGGTCGAGGACGTCGTCGATCAGCTGCCCGTGCGTGTAGCCCATGACGTCGTAGTCCTGGCCACCGTCGCGCAGGTGCACCTCGAGGCGGGTGTAGGTGTCGCTGCCCTCCGGCACGGCCCGCCCGTAGACCGGGACCGGTACCTGCCGGGGCCGGATCTCGTAGGCGAACGGGTGCTCCTCGCCGGCGCCCGCCACCAGCGCCACCATCGCGGTGCCGTCGTCGTCGCGCTCCTGGAGCACCTCGGCGTCCACCCCCCGCTGGCTGAGGTCGGCGGCCACCTCCTCGACCGCGGGGAGCGCCACGTCGTCGAGGAACTCCCGAGCGCGCTCCGGCCCGGGGAAGGACAGGGCCCGGTCGAGACGCTGTCGCCATCCCGGCAGGCCGTGCGGGTGGGCGCCGGCGCGGCCGGAGATCGACGACCGCAGCGCCGACCGCTGGCTCTCCGCGAGCAGGGCCTCCGACCGGAGCGCCTTCCAGAGCCCGTACATGACCAGCAGGATCACGAAGGCGAAGGGCAGCCCCATGATGATGGTGGCGTTCTGGAGCGCCGGCACCCCGCCGACGGCGAGCATCCCGACCGTGAGCAGACCGGTGGCGACGGCCCAGAAGATGCGCACCGGGCGGGCCCCGTCCGACTGCGGCGTCGGCAGGTGGGAGGTCAGGTTGGCCATCACGAGGGCGGCCGAGTCGGCCGACGTGACGTAGAAGAGCAGGCCGACGAAGGTGGCGACCCCGGCGACGAGCGGGACGGCGGGGTACTGCGCGAGCAGCTGGTAGAAGCCCTGGGCGTTGTTCTCCATCGTGTTCGCGCCGAAGGCCGCGTCGCCGTTGCGGATGACCTCGATGGCGCTGTTCCCGAAGATCGAGATCCACATGACGATGTAGGTGAACGGGATGATCAGCGTCCCGGCCACGAACTGGCGGATGGTGCGGCCCCGGGAGATGCGGGCCAGGAACAGCCCGACGAAGGACGCCCAGGCGATCCACCACGCCCAGAAGAACAGCGTCCAGGCACTGAGCCAGTCGACGGGCTGGTCGAACGCGAACGTCTCCAGTGTCAGGCCGGGGAAGGAACTGACGAAGTCGCCGACGTTCTGCACGAGCGCGTTGAGCAGGAACACCGTGTTGCCCGCGACGAGCAGGTAGAGGGCGAGCCCGATCGCGAGGAGCACGTTGAGCTGGCTGAGCAGCTTGATGCCCCGGTCGACGCCGCTGACCGCGGACGCGGTGGCGATGGCGACGGCGAGCGCCACCAGCCCGATCTGCGCCCCGGTGCCCTCCGGGATGCCGAAGAGGAAGGTGAGCCCGTAGTTGAGCAGCACCACGCCGATGCCGAGCGACGCGGCGACCCCGAAGATGGTGCCGAGGACGGCGGCCAGGTCGACCGCGGTGCCGATCCCGCCGTGGATCCGCTTGCCGAAGATCGGGTAGAGCGCGGAGCGGATCGCGAGCGGGAGGTTGCGGCGGTAGGCGAAGTACGCCAGCGCCATGCCCATCAGCGCGTAGAGCCCCCAGCCGCTGATGCCGTAGTGGAAGAGCGTCCACACCGTGGCGTCCTCGGCGGCCTGCAGGGTGCCGCCCTCGCCGCGCGGCGGGGAGAGGTACTGGGTGACCGGCTCGACGACCGCGAAGAACATCAGGTCGGTGCCGATCCCGGCGGCGAAGAGCATCGACGCCCAGGCGAAGGTGCTGAACTCCGGCCGTGAGTGCTCCGGACCGAGCCGGGTCCGGCCGAGGCGCGAGGCCCCCACGACGATGACGAAGACCAGGACCACCGTGGTCAGCAGGATGTAGAACCAGCCGAACCACTGCGAGGTCCAGCTCACCACCGCGCCGATGGTGTCGGCCGCGGACGTCGGGGCGAAGATCGCCCACAACGCGATGGCCAGGGTCACGGCGGCGGAGCCGTAGAACACCACCGGTTTGATCCGGACGCCACCCTCGGGACTCGTCGTCGGTGGGGTCCGAACCTCGGTCATCGCGTCCCCTCTCATCGCGGCGCGACGGCGCCTCCGATCAGCACCGGATGATGTTCCCACGTCCGGTCCCCCCTGCGAAGGCTGTTCGCGACTCGAGGCGGCCGAGCTGCCGCCGATCGGGCGATGGAGCACCCCCGTTCTCGCTGTTCGGAGCGGACGCGGCCCGAGACGGTCACATTCCGTGCCGACGCACGCCGGCCGCCCACCGGAGAACCGGTGGGCGGCCGGACGTCGGCGCGATCGGACGTCAGCAGTCCTGACCGTCGTTGATGCAGCCCACCGCGCGGTCCATCAGCTCGTCGGGCATGAAGTTGATCGAGCTCGCGTGGTCGGTCTCGGGGGCGTGCTGCTGGTCGGGGAAGGAGTCGAGCGCGAAGGCGCGACCGTCCGGACGGTCGTAGGTCAGCGTCATCCGCAGGGCCGGGACGGGCTGCGTGCCCTCGGCGCACGACCCGTCGTCCTCGGGGAAGACCAGGTGGTCGCGGTGGTTCTCCGAGTCGGTGTTCTCCCCGTCCCAGCAGCTGGGGAAGTCGAGGATGCGCACGAGGTCACTGCCCTGGGGGCAGAGCGGGTACTGCGTCGTCGTCCGGTCCTCGAAGCCGGTGCAGGTCCACTTCGCGTTGGCGTTCTCGTCGCCGTTCGTGCGCGCCTTGGCGTCGCCGGTGGGCATCCGCAGCCCCTGCGGCGCGGCGACGACGTCCTCGGCGGGGTTGCCGTGGAACGTCAGGTCGACCGACGCCGCGGGCAGGACGGCGCCGAAGTTGCCGTCGAGCCCGCCGCCGTCCTCGAAGGCGTCCGACCCGGTGCTGTTCAGGTCGCGGATCACCGGCCAGTAGTAGGTCGACCGGTCGCCGTTGCCGCAGGTCGTCGACGCGGACCGCATCTCCTCGTCCGAGGATGCGAACGTGGTCGCCGTCGACCCGACGTAGTCGTGGACGTGCTGGGCGGCGTTGCGCTTGCCCGGACCCAGCACGATGTTGTCGCTGTTGCGGTGGGCGCCGTCGGCGTTGGTGCCGCACTCGGTGCGGAACGTGCCGGCCTCGGAGAACCGGCCGCCGCGTCCCCCGCCGGTGCCGGGCTCGACCTCGCGGATGTCGACGAAGTCGCCGGCGTCCGGCGGCGCCGCCTCGCCACGACCCGGGAACTGCTCCTCCTCCGGAGCCTGCTCGCCCTCCCCGCGGTCCTCGCCGCGGTCCTCCCCGCGGTCCTCCCCGCGGTCCTCCCCGCGGTCCTCCCCGCGGTCCTCCCCGCGGTCCTTGCCGCGGTCCTTGCCCCGGTCGTCCCCGCGGTCGCCACGGTCCTCGTCGTCACCGCCTCGACCGTCGCGGCCGTCGCGGCCGTGGTCGTCGCCACGATTCTCGTCGTCACCGCCACGATCGTCGCGGCCGTGGTCGTCGCGGCCGTGGTCGTCGCGGCCGTCGCCCTGCTCCTGGTCGTCACTCTCGGCCTCGTCGTCCGTGCCCTCGCTGCCGGACTCGTCGCGGCCGGACTCCTCGCGATCGGAGCCGTCGTCCTGGTGCCGGTCGTCCGAGTCCCGCTCGTCGCCGCCGTCCGACCCGAGCGAGTCGGTGAGCGTGCTGACGATGCTCGAGCTCTCCCCGGAGTCGGCGTCAGGTGTGGCGGACGCCGAGCCGGCGGCGACGACGATGCCACCGGCCACGAGGGCGGCGGCCGCGGCGGCGGCGATGCGAACGGGTGCGGTCGTGCGGTGTCTTCCGCGTCGGGGCACGGGAACCTCCTGGCCTCGGCGTGGACGCGGCGGGTGTCGAGGGGGAGCCCGGGCCCGCGCCGAGATCGTGGTCGTTCTCGGTCAGGTCGTCGGACGCGGGCGGCGGCGAGGGGGAGCGGCGCCGCCCGGTGATCCGATGGCGACGGACGGTAGGAGGCTCGCGAACGGGTGAGGGTGAGACTGAGAGAGCGATGGCGACATCGGCGGTGGCGGGTCCGTCGCACACGACGAGCAGCGCGCGGCACGGCCGAACGGAGCCGTCGGAGGGCTCTCGGGCTCACGCGGTTCTCAGGTCGACGCCCACCGACCCGGTCGCCGAACGTCAGTCGTTCGCAAGCTCCGCACGATGGCGCGGGACACCTCGTCAGGGGTAGCCCTCCCGGCTCAGCTCGGCCGTTCCCCCACCACCAGGCGGAGCGTCGTCGGCGCTCCGGCACGCGCGACCGTCAGCGGCACGCTCTGTCCGGGAACGGTGTCGGCGAGCCGGGTCACGACGTCCTCCACCGAGGCGACGGGGGCGCCGGCGAACCCGGTGATCACGTCTCCCGATCGCAGTCCGGCGCGCTCGGCCGGCCCGCCGGGGACGACCTCGAGCACGAGGGCACCGGCCGGCGCGTCGACCCCGAGGCGGTCGCGGATCTCGGGGGTGAGCGCGGTGAGCGACGCCCCCATCCAGGGATGGGCCACCGCACCGCGGGTGATGAGCTGGTCGGCGACGTCGACGACGGTGGCCGACGGGATGGCGAAGCCCAACGACACCGCTCCCGTCCCGGGCGGGATGTAGATCTCGTTGACGCCGATCAGCCGCCCCTGCGCGTCGACCAGCGCGCCGCCGGAGTTGCCCGGCGAGATGGGCGCATCGGTCTGGATCAGGCCCAGCGGCGACCCGGGAGTGCGTCCGGGCAGCTCCCGTCCGACCGCGGACACGATGCCCGCGGTGACCGTGTTCTCCAGGCCCAGCGGACTCCCGACCGCGATCGCGGCCTCGCCCTGGCGGGGGAGCTCGGTGCGCACCGGCAGCGGCGGCAGTCCGCCGCGGTCGCTGCGGATCACCGCGAGATCGCTGATGCGGTCGGCCGCCAGGACCTCACCGGAGGTGGTGCTGCCGTCGGCGAACTGCAGGACCACCCCCCGCACGTCGCCGACGACGTGCTGGTTCGTGACGACGAGGTCGTCGCGGTACACCACGCCGCTGCCCACTCCGCCCGGCAGGCGGACGGTGACCACGCTCGGCTCGACCCGGGCGATGACGTCGGGCAGCGACGGCGCCGGGGCGGGCGACGGGGCCGGCGGTGGCGCGGGCGCGGAGGTGGCGGAGGTGGCTGCGGGAGCGGCCGGTTCGGTGGACCCGGCGGAACAGGCCGAGAGCACCAGCGCGGCGATGAGGACCGCGGCTGCCCCGGCGCCACCGCGTCGCCGTCGTCGAGCGTCGGGCCGGGGCACGTGGTCCCCGAGCCGGAGAGCGAGGGGCCATCGGTGCGCGCGTCGTGGGGGCATGGGCGAGAGGTGCCCGGACGGGGACGCCCCCGCCGTGGGGAGACGCGCATCGTCGGCGGATCGTCAGCTGACGGGGGATGCCCCACCACGAGCCGGGACCGTGGTGGTGCCGACCGCGGCTGGGCGACTACGCGACCGCCGACCTCGTGGCGTCGTACGACCGGGTCGGGGTGGGGGACGAGCGCACCGAGCACGTCGCGGGCCCGCTCCCGCCGGCACGAACGGGTCGCCGCCAGGGTTCGGTCGGCGGCGGCTCCGGGGGAGGGCAGGACGCGCCGCCGTCCGGGAGGTCACCGATCAGGTCGTGCAGGTTGCCCAGCAGGCTCATGACGCACCTCTCGTCTTGGGGTCCACGTCGCCACGAGCCGGTCGCGCCCGTGCCCGTCCAGGTCACCACGGACGGCCCGTACGCGGGCTTGCGGCGGTCTGACGATCTCGCCGCCCGTCACTCCGTCCGGCTCGACCCGTCCCCGCCGACGCGCAGGATGCGGCCCTCGGAGGGCACGCCCCGGTCGTCGACCAGCACGAGCATGTAGAAGCCGCTCGGCACGGTCTCGGTCGCGGCGGGTACGTCGACGGCGACCCCCCGGCGCGCGGGCCGCACGTCGAGGGCCACCGAGCGCTGGTCGACGCTGGTGACGTGGGTCGAGGTCGCGAGCCGCAGCAGGCGGGCCCGCTCGACCCGCTCGGGGGCGGGGGTGGCGACGAGCGCGGTGTCGCCGCGCTCGATCTCCCCGGGTGCCTCGGTGATCTCGGGTCGCGGCCCGCGGAAGAGGTAGGGCGGCGAGTAGATCTCGAGGCGCTGTTCGAAGGTGCCGGGCACGGTGTTGTTCTCGTCGTCGAACAGCGGGTCCGAGCCGGCGGTGAGCACGCGGCCGTCGGGCAGCAGGAGCCCCTCGGTGTGGTAGTTGCGGCCCACATCCGGGGCGGCGGCCTCGGTGAGCGTGCCGCCGTCGGGTCCCGGCCGGTAGAGCCGGGCGAGGAGGTGGTCCGAGGCGCCCTTGCCGCGGTAGTCGCCCGAGCCGTTGCTGATGAGCACCGAGTCGTCGGGCAGCGTGACGACATTCGGGTAGCGGGTGGGCGCGGGGAGGTCGGGGCCCGGGGTGAACCGCGGCGCCGGGTCGTCGAGGTCGACGACGTCGATGCGCGCGGTGGAGCGGGGGCTCTCGCCGATCCCGCCGCCACCGATGACGGCCATCCGCTGGTCCTGGACCGGCCCGACCCAGGTGGCGCCGGCGGTCTCGAGCAGATCGGGGTCGCGCAGCCCCGGCACCGGGCTCACGGTGTTGTCCTCGAGGTCCCAGAGACCGGGCACGCGGCCCTGGTCGGCGGGGCCGTAGCCCGCGGTCGTGCCGGTGTAGAACATCTCGTCCGGCCGGTCCGTGGTGAAGATCCCCGGATAGGTCGGGAAGTACTGCGTGAGGTCCTTGCGCTCGGTCCAGGTGTTCGTCGCGGGGTCGAAGATCTCGGTCTGACCGTTGAGCACCTCGCCGACGCCGTCGAGGCCGGAGGTGGCCAGGACCCGCCCGTCGACCATCGGGGTCAGGGTCGGGTACCAGCGGGCGAAGGCCATGTCGCCGACGCGGCTCCAGGTCTCGCTGACCGGGTCGAAGGTGTAGGCCTTCTCGGTGCCCTGGTAGTCCTGCTTCTCGAGGGTCATCGGGGCGCCGAGGCCGTAGAGGTTCCGGCTGCGCTCCGGCGGCAGCCCGGCGATGGCGTACTGCTCCCGGTCCGGGTTCACCGACCCGGGACCGGGCACGACGGCCTCGACGAACACGGTGACCTCGCTGGCGGTCACCGTGGCCCCCGTGCTGGTGGTGGTCTTCGCCGCCGGTGGCACGAGGGCGTCCCGGGCGCTGCGGTAGCGCAGCCC
Source organism: Actinomycetospora sp. ABD4_176 (assembly GCF_056311855.1). Taxonomy (NCBI): domain Bacteria; kingdom Bacillati; phylum Actinomycetota; class Actinomycetes; order Pseudonocardiales; family Pseudonocardiaceae; genus Actinomycetospora; species Actinomycetospora sp. ABD4_176. The sequence continues at coordinate 802,875 of NZ_CM149974.1, forward strand.
GGTGGGGGAGACGAACTCGGTGCCGGCCGGCACCGGGCGGGCGACGTCGGGGTCCTCGTTCTTGACGCGCATCGCCCCGGCGGCGTGGGTGACCGCACCGTCCAGTTTCTCGTAGCGCGCGGTGCCACCGGCCACGAGCAGCCGGCCGTCGGGCAGCAGCGTCTGGCCGCCGCAGAACATGTCGTCGGGCACCGGGATCATGCGCGAGGAGCCGTCGCGGGGGTCGTAGAGCAGGCTCTTGAGCGCCTTGGTGGCGAACAGGTCCTCCTTGTTGCCCGACCCGGCGATGAGCAGGACCTTGCCGCTGGGCAGCAGGGCGGCGTGGATGGCGTTGACGCGGTCGGTCGGCGGCACGGTCACGACGTCCCAGCGGCCGTGCTGCTGCATGTAGGGCAGGCTGTTGACCAGCCGCTCGTGGCGCCAGCGGGACACGTAGGCGAGGGCGGGCGGCAGGTTGACGCCGAGCAGGACGGCCACGACGAGCAGGCCCCACAGGACCGTGAAGGCCCGCCGGCGAGGGGTGGGCGACACCGTCAGACCGTCTCCTCGACCTCGCCGGAACGGTCGGTCGGGCGGGGGTCGTCCATCCTCGGTCTCCTCCGGTCTCCGTCGACACGCGGCGGGGCGGTGCGCGGCCGCCCCCTCGACGGCCGCACACCGCCCCCGTGGGGGATCAACGAATCCGGGCGCGCCCGCGTGAGCCGGTGGCGCCTTGCGATCACCTGACGTCCGGCCGTGCCGGTGGCGCGCGGGGGTGCGGCGGCGGTCCACTCGGACGCGGACACCGAGGAGGGGCACACGTATGCGGACCGCCGATCCGGCGCGACGCCGGCTCTCGCGTGCCCTCGTGCGCGCACCGATCCTGGTCTACCGGTGCGGCCTCGGCTGGATCTTCGGGCGTCGTCTGGTGCTGCTGACCCACGTCGGGCGCCGCACGGGCCGGCCCCGGCACGCCGTGCTCGAGGTCGTCGGGCGGGGCCCGGTGACCGGCTCCTACGTCGTCGCGTCGGGCTACGGCGGCCGCGCGCAGTGGTACCGCAACGTCGTCGCCCACCCCGAGGTGAGCTATCAGGTCGGCGCTCGGCGGCGCGACGGCTGGGCGTACCCGTTACCGTCGGTGGAATCCGGCCGGCGCCTGGCCGAGTACGCACGGCGCCGTCCCCGGACCGCGGCAGCGCTGATGCGGATGCTCGACCGCGACGTCGAGGGAGACGCGGCGCAGCGGATCTCGACCCGTGCAGGCGTCGCCGCGACGCGGACCGAGTACGAGCGTCTCGGAGCCGACGCCGAGCGCGGCATACCCCTTATCCTGCTCGCCCCGACGCCGGAGCACGAGCTACGCCCGCCCCGAGGAGGAACCCCGTCGTGATCCGATATCTCCGCGAGCACACCAGCCCGCCCGTCTTCGTCTCCTCGGCGGTGATCGCGGTGGGGCTCGTCCTGTGGGGCGTGATCTCCCCGTCCTCGTTGTCCTCGGCCGCCAGCGCGGTCAACTCGGGGATCGTCGAGAACTTCGGCTGGCTCTACATCTTCAGCGCCAGCGGCTTCCTGATCTTCGTCCTCGTGCTCATGGCCTCGCGGTACGGCCGTATCCGCCTCGGGCCGGCCGACTCGAAGCCGGAGTACGGCACGATGTCCTGGTTCGCGATGCTGTTCACGGCGGGCATGGGCATCGGGCTCGTGTACTACGCGGTCAGCGAGCCGGTGAGCTACCTCCAGGAGCCGCCGGTCGGGCCGGCCGGGACGCCCGAGGCCGCGCAGAACGCGATGTTCCTGACGTTCTTCCACTGGGGCCTGCACCCGTGGGCGATCTACATCGTGCTCGGACTGGCGCTCGGCTACTTCGCGTTCCGCAAGGGCCTGCCGCTGCGCCCGGCGTCGGCCCTCTACCCGCTGCTCGGCGAGCGGATCAACCAGTGGCCCGGCTTCGTGGTCGACGTCCTGGCGGTGTTCGGCACCCTGTTCGGCCTGGCCACCTCGCTCGGCCTCGGCGCCCAGCAGGTCGGCGCCGGGCTCGAGACACTGTTCGGGCTCACGAACACCACGACGCTGCAGGTCTTCCTGATCCTCGGCATCACCGCGATCGCGGTGGTCTCGGTGATGCTCGGCATCGACAAGGGCATCAGGAACCTGTCGCTGATCAACCTGTGGCTCGCGTTCGCGCTGATGGTGTTCGTGTTCGCGTTCGGCCCGACGCGCGACCTGCTCAACACCACGGTCACCAACATCGGCTACTACCTGCAGAACCTGCCGGCGCAGAGCTTCCAGACCTACCCCGGCAACCCGGCCGCCCAGGAGTGGCAGGCGAGCTGGACCCTCTTCTACTGGGGCTGGTGGATCTCCTGGTCGCCGTTCGTCGGCATGTTCCTGGCCCGCATCTCCTACGGCCGCACGATCCGCTCGTTCGTCGCCGGGGCGCTGTTCGCGCCCGTCGGCGCGTCGATGGTGTGGCTGACGGTCTTCGGTGACACCGCGCTGGCGGCCCTGCTGCAGAACCCGACCAACCCGTTGGCCGAGGCGTCGACGGACACGGGCATGTTCGTGCTGCTCCAGCAGCTCCCGGTCGCGGGGATCGTCTCGCTCCTCGCGTCGGCGGTGGCGATCATCGTCGTCGTCCTGTTCTTCGCCACCTCGTCGGACTCCGGGTCCCTCGTGGTGGACATCCTCACCAACGGCGGCGACCCGAACCCGCGCTGGCAGCAGCGCCTGTTCTGGGCGGTCATGGAGGGGGTGATCGCGGCGGTCCTGCTCGCCGCCGGTGCCGCCAGCGGCGCCGATGCCCTCAGCGCGCTGCAGACCGCGTCCATCCTCGCCGGCCTGCCCTTCTGCCTCGTCCTCATCACGATGTGCGTCGGGCTGGTGAAGGCCATGTCCACGGAACGCTTCGTGGTCCGCATGCCGTCCGAGGCGTCCCCGATGCCGGGACTGCGGGCGGCCGCCAGGCCGCCGGGAGCGGTGCTGACCGCGTCCGGTAACGGCAACGGCAACGGTCGGCACTCCCAGGAGGACAGCTCGGACCTCAACGAGCCCGCCGACGGCTCCGGTCTCGACGAGGACGACCACGAGGCCGTGGACCCATCCCTGGGCGAGACCACCGTCGCCGAGTTCTCCCAGGCGTCGCCGTCCCGGCAGGACTGACGGGCGGGCCGGTGCCTCCGCACCGTCGCCGCCGGCCGGTCCGGGTCGACCCGGACCGGCCGGCGGTCCCCGTCAGACGTCCCTGTCGTTGACCACGGGTCGCAGGTCCTCGAGCTTGTCGTAGGCCCACCACAGGTAGTTCTCCGTCCCGCCCTCGCGGAGCGGGTGGAGGTCGACGTGGTCGGGGTCGTCCTTGAACGCCTGGAACGCCTCGCTCGAGGGCCACTCGACGAGCACGAGGACCTGGCGGGGGGAGCCCCCCGAGCTGGGGGAGTCCCCGCTCAGCCGACCGAGGGCGACCACGCTGCCGCCGTGCTTGGCCACGGCGGCAGCGGACCTCTTCGAGTAGGCCTTGTAGTCGTCGTTCGGGGCGAGGTCGAACAGGTTCAGGGCGTAGACCGCACTCATGGCGCCAGTCTTCCCCCCGAGGGCACGTCACGCCGTGTCGCCGGCCTGCCCCTCGGGGCCGGGCACCATGAGGACCTCGCACCGGGCCCGGCGGGCGATCTGTTCGGCGACCCCTCGCCACCGGTCGCGGACGCCCTGACCCGGTGCACCGATCACGAGCAGCCGGGCGTGCCGCGCCGCCTCGAGGAGGACCTCCGCGGGACGGCCGGGTTCGGCGCGGCGCGCCGTCGTGGCGTCCTCTCCGAGGACCGCGAGGACCTCGCGGTCGACGAGCGCGGTCGCCTCCCCTGCGGGATCGTCGGGCTGGTCGGCTCCGTCGTCGACCTCCGTGGACGGTGCGGGGTCCTGCCAGGCGGTGATGACGTGCAGGTGCCACCCTCGCCGCGCCGCCTCGTCGGCCGCCCGGGCCAGCGCGAGACGGGAGGCCAGGGAGCCGTCGATCCCGGCGACGACCACGTCGGTGTGGTGCGCGGTGTGGGTCACGGGTCCTCCTTGCCGGTCGCAGCGTGCTGGGTCATCTGGGGCTGGTCATCGCCGTCGCCCGGACAGGAACCCGATCGCCGCGCCGATCACCAGCGTCAGCGTCAACGCCACCCACTGCGGCATCTGGACGATCGGGACGAGCAGCCTCACGGTCACGGGCTCGCGGTTCTGGAGGATGAAGACCACGACGAGGGCCAGGAGCAGCAGGTTGAGGATCCAACGAGAGGCCCACCAGACCTGGTGGAGGCGTTCCCCGCGGTCGCGTCTGCGTGCCGGATCGGCCATGACTCCTCCTCGGACAGGTCGGCGTGGTCAGGGGATGCCCACCACCGGCCGGGCGGCACGCTGATCGTCCAACGACGCGGCGCCCGCCCGTGCCCGCGCCCCGCCCCCGAGCAGCGACGCCGCCTGTCTGGGCGGCGCCGGGAACGGGCATCCCATGAGCCTCCCGACATCCCGACCAGGAGGTGAACCATGACCGAGCCCGAGGCGCCCCGCGCGTCGCAGCGCGCGCACGAGAACGCCGAGACGCCCGAGGACCAGTACGACGAGGAACGGGCGCCGGCGGCGAAGCAGGCCCACGACAACCGGGAGAAGGAGCGGTCCGCCCCGCCGCCGGACGAGCGGTGACCTGCTGAGCCGGACACGGCGGACCCCCGGGTCCGTGCTCGGGCCGCGACCGGCCATGCTCCTCGGCGTGGCCGGGCGCGGTCCCGAGGGCCCGAACGAGGGGTCGTCGCGAGCACCCTCGCATGGCCTCCTCGATGCCGTGACGGATTGAGCCAGACGTCGGCGGGCCAGACGGTGGCGAAGCTGATGACCAACCCGACCTGCGGTTCCGTCAGCTGATCGTCAGTCGGTGGGCGCCGCACCGGCTCGGCCGGCGGGGAAGCCGGGACGCATGACGACGACCAGCGGAACGACGGCGGGGGGCACCCCGGCCGACGGCGACGGCACGAGGGCGTCCGGGACGATCCTGCGCATCGGCCATGACGAGCTGGTGATCCGCCGTCGGTACGAGGCGCTGAGCATCGTCAACGACATCCTCATCGGACTCTGGTTCACCGTCGGCAGCATCTTGTTCTTCTCGGAGTCGACCGCCACCGCGGGGACCTGGCTCTTCCTGGTCGGGAGCGTCGAGCTCCTGATCCGGCCCGTGATCCGGATGACCCGCGTCGTGCACCTGCGCCGACACACCGGAGCCTCGGCGGGCGAGGCCGTCGCCCGGGAGTCCGGCCAGGACTTCTGATCGGGCGCCGGTTCGCGATCAGGGCCCTCGACACCTGACTCCCGGACCGCGACCTGCCGAGCGTGGTGTTCGAGCCGGCGGTCGCCTCGCGGGCGTCCCCCGACCGCCCCATCGTCAGACCTGCGCAAGGTTGCGGATGCCCGACGACCGGCAACCCCGGCCCGCGGCAAGAGGGAAGTCTCCGGCGGGCGCAGGGCGCGGCGGACATCGGGTCGAGCGAGGTGCTGGTGACGAGGCCGACCCACGACACCGCGCCCGCCCAGGCGGACGAGGGCGACCGACGGGGCCGATGGCCGTTCCTGGTGATGCTGGGCGCCCCGGCGTTCGGCACCACCTTCGCCATCACCGCACTGACCACCTATCTGCCGAGCCTCCTGGGCGCGGAGTCGGGTCCGCTCGTTACGGGCCTGGTCATCGGTGGGGAGGGGGCGGCGGGTCTCGTCCTGCCGTTGCTGGTCGGCCTGGCCAACGACCGGGCGGCGCGGACGGTGGCCCACCGGCTCTGGTTCGTCCTCGTCGCGGCGCCACTGTGCCTGACCGGCCTGCTGCTGGTGGCGACCGACCTCAGCCGGACCGTGCTCGTCGTCGGGGCCGCCGCGTACTTCGTCGGGCACTTCGCGTACCTGACGCCCTACGAGGCGCTCTACCCCGACCTCGTGCCGAGGCAGGTGAGCGGCCGCTCCCGGACCGCGGCCTCCTCCTGGCGTTTCGCCGGGCTGGGGGCGGCCCTGGTCGGCGGCGGCTTCCTGCTCGACCTCTGGGCGCCGGCGGTGTTCCTCGCGGCGGTGGGCGCCGTGGCGATCGGGACGGTCACGCTCCTCGCGGGCCTGTGGTCCTCGCGTCGGGAGCCGCTGGCGGGCGCGTCGGCCTCACCGGGCGGGCTGCGGGCGGTCGTCCGGCTGGCGCGGGACCGCGAGGTCGCCGTGGTCCTGGGGGCGACCCTGCTGTGGAACGTCGCCCTCCAGGGCCTCAAGGCGTTCGTCGTCCTGTTCTTCACCGTCGGGCTCGGCCGCAGCGCCAGCTTCGTGTCGGGGGTGGTGTTCCCGCTCGTCGCGCTGGGTCTCGTCGTCGCGGTGCCCCTGGCGGGGCGTGTCGCCGACACCGTCGGCCACCGGCGTGTCCTCGCCGTCGCCTCGGCGGCCTACGGCGCCGGGCTGATCGGTGCGGGGTTCTCCCACAGCGCGTGGATGATCGCGCTGGTCCCGCTGCCCGCGGCCGGGGCGGGTGTCGTGATGACGCTCAACTACTCCGCGCTGATGCAGGTGCTCCCCGCCGAGCACCACGGCGGCGCCGCCGGGCTCTTCCTGCTCAGCCGCGGCGCGGGATGCCTGCTCGGGCCGCTCGCCGTCGGCGCCGCGGTGTCGCTGGCCGCCCCGCTCTTCCCCGACACCCAGGGATACAACGCGATGTGGTTCGTCATCGGACCGGCCGTCCTGGCCGCCGTGCCGCTGCTCCTGTGGGCGCGCGGGAGCCGGCCGTGACCGGCGGCGGGGACGCGGGGCGCGAGCTCGTCCCGCGGTGGTTCCGCCGGGCCGTCGCGGTCTGCGGGGGGCCTGCTGGTCATCGGGGCGACGGTGGGGGTGCTCGGCTGGATCGCCCTGCAGCTGGCCCTGGTCACGCTGTCGCTGGCGACCGCGCTGCTCCTGGCCGCGCTGCTCTCCCCGCTGGCCCGGCTGCTGCACCGTGTGCTGCCGGCCTGGCTGGCCGCGATCGTGAGCGTGCTGGTCCTCGTCGCGGCGGTGGGGGGCACCGGCTACCTCCTCGAGCAGCGGATCCGGGGGCAGCTCGAGAACCTGGCGTCGTCGCTCACGGCGAGCATCAACGGCATCCGCGACTGGCTGGTGACCGGCCCGCTCGCGCTGCGACCCGAGCAGGTGGACGAGGTGCGCGCCCGCCTCGTCGACGCCCTCCGGGCCGCGGCGCCCAGTGGTGTCGCCGCCGCGAACACCGTGATCACGGTGCTGTCCGGGCTCCTCATCGCCCTGTTCGTGCTGTTCTTCTTCCTCAAGGACGGCTCGGCGATGTGGCGGTCCGTCGTCGCCGTCGGCCCCGCACGGCACCGGGAGCGCCTCGAGGAGGCCGGGCGGCGCGGCTGGGAGACGCTGAGCCGGTACGTCCGCGGCGTGGTCGTCATCGCGGTGGCCGACGCCGTGCTGATCGGGATCGGTCTGGTCGTCCTCGGGGTGCCGCTCGCGCTGACGCTGAGCCTGCTGGTGTTCCTCGGGGCCTTCGTGCCGTTGCTGGGCGCCACGATCAGCGGAGCCGCGGCGGTGCTGGTGGCGCTGGTGACCCGCGGGCCCGTCATCGCCCTCCTCGTGCTCGGCGTGGTGCTCGTGGTGCAGAACGTCGAGGGCAACCTCCTCCAGCCGTTCGTGCAGAGCCGGGCGGTCAAGCTGCACCCGGTCGTCATCCTGCTGTCGGTGACCGCGGGCTGGGTGCTGTTCGGCGTGGCGGGTGCGGTCATCGCGGTCCCGCTCGTCGCCGTCGCGCGCAGCGTCAGCGAGTCGCTGCGCCGTGACCGGCCGGCCGAGGCCCGGACGGAGCCCGCCGAGAGCGCCGAGCCGGAGACCGAGCCGGAGGGCGAGACCGGGACGGACCGGGCGGGCGCCTCCGCGGCGGTGGGCGATCCGCCGTAACCGGACCGGCGGACGGGCTCCGCCCGACGCCGGATCCCGTGGTGGCCGACCTCGGCGCTCGCGGTCGGACTGGTGGTCGGGATCCTCCTGATGGCCCTCGGCGTGGTCGGCCACGCGCTGCTGCTCGTCGCGGTGGCGGCCGTACCGATGGGCCGGTGGTGGTGGCAGCACCGACGCCGGGACTCAGGCGGGCGTCCCGGGGACGTCGCGCAGGGCTGAGGCGTTCCCCAGCGCGGAGGCCGGGACCACGCTGAGCGTGCCGTCGCTCTCGAGCACGACGGCTCCGACCCGGGAGAGGTCGCCGCTGCCGCTCGCGCGGACCGCCTGGCGCAGCTCGCCCGGTGAGATCCGGTGCTTCACGAGGGCTTCCTCGAGGATCTCGCCGTGGAGCACGAGCAGCGTCGGTGCCGAGGTCACCGCGGTGCGGGTCGCCGGCCACCGGGTCGTCGTCCACGCCACCACGAACTGGAGCGCCACGAGCAGGGCGAGCGCGACGGCGCCCTCGGACCACGAGACGTCGGTGCTGAGCAGGATCGTCGCGAGCGTGGAGCCGAGGGCGACGGTGACCACGAGGTCGAAGGCGTTGAGCTTGGCCAGGGTCCGCTTGCCCGACACACGGAGCAGGACGACGAGGAAGGCGTAGGCCGCCGTCCCCACCAGCAGCACCCGGACGAGCTCACCCCATGCGTCGAACCACATGGGATGCGGCTACCCGGTGGGCGGGGCCGACGCCGCGCGCCGGCCCCGCTCGTCACTGCCGTCCATCAGCGGAAGGTGATCACGACCTCGGCGAGCAGGGCCCTGCGCGGCCGCCCGGGACGTGGTCGTGCCGATCTCGGCGGTGGAGGTGCCGGCGCTCGTCACGCCGCCTTGCCGGGCCGGAGGACGACCTTGGAGTAGCCCTCTTCCCGGCGGTCGAAGCGCTCGTAGGCGTCGGGGGCCTCGTCGAGAGGAAGCTCCTTCGACACCACGAACGACGGGGTGGCCCGCCCGGCGACGATGAGGTCACGCAGCTGGGCGTTGTAGGCCTTGGCGTCGGCCTGGCCCGTGCCCATCTTCTGGCCCTTCTCGAAGAAGCGGCCGATGTTGAACAGCAGACGGCCGTTGGCGGCGTTCTCGTCCGGCGCACCGGGATCCTGGGGCAGGTAGAGCCCCACCACGCCGAGCCGGCCGGTGTGGCGCACCGCGTCGACGAGCTGGTTGAGCACCACGGCGGGCTGCTCCTCGCCGCTGGAGACAGTGGCCTGGTAGCCCACGGCGTCGACGCCCTTGTCGGCGCCGACGCCGTCGGTCTGGTCGGCGATCTGCTCGACGGGGTCGCCGGCGGAGAAGTCGATCGGGATCGCCCCGATCTGCTCGGCCAGCTGCAGGCGGTGGGCCACCTTGTCGACGACGAAGACCTTCGACGCGCCCTTGAGCATCGCCGAGTAGGCGGCCATCAGCCCGACCGGTCCGGCTCCGAACACGGCGATGGTCTCGCCGGGGTTGAGGTCGGCGAGCACCGTGGCGTGGTAGCCGGTGGGGAAGATGTCGGCGAGCATCGCGAAGTCGTTCTCGTGCTCGTCGCCGGGTGGGAGCACCAGGCAGTTGAAGTCGGCGAAGGGGACGCGCAGGTACTCGGCCTGGCCACCGGTGTAGGGGCCCATACCGACGTAGCCGTAGGCGGCGCCGGCGTACGGCGGGTTGGTGGTCAGGCAGAACGCGGTCTTGCCGGACAGGCAGTTACGGCAGAACCCGCAGGCGACGTTGAACGGCAGGCTCACCCGGTCACCGGCCCGGACGCGGGTGACGCCCGAGCCCACCTCCTCGACGATCCCCATGTTCTCGTGGCCGAACACGATGCCGGTGTCGGCGACCGTGCGCCCCTCGTACATGTGCAGGTCCGAGCCGCAGATCGCGGTGGTCGTGATCCGGACCAGGACGTCGGTGGGCGCCTCGATCCGGGGGTCGTCGACGTTCTCGACGGCGACCGAGTGGGCGTCCTTGTAGACGACGGCCTTCATCGCGCACCTCCATGAGTGGCTGTGTTCGGTCCGTGTTCCATGCCCGCGGGGTGGACGCTGCTGTCGACGTGCGGCGGTGCACCGGCGACGCCAGGGGTGTTGACGGTCGGCGCCGCACCGAAGCGGATCCCGCCCTTGCGGTCGGCTGACGGCGTCAGGCCGCCGAGTAGGCCAGGGCGACGGTGCCGAGGTAGACGCCGGGGATGAGCAGGCCCTCGAAGCCGATGCCCCGGCGATCGCGGACGACGAGGGCGCCGGCGAGGACGGCGATCATCAGCGAGGTCCCGCCGAGGAGCACCAGGCTCTGGTCGCCGGCGTCGCGGTAGACCGGGCCGTCGAGGTAGAACAGGTCGGCCACCGTGATCATGAGGGTGTCGAAGGTGTTGCCGCCGATGATGTTGCCGACCCCGAGCGTCAGGGCGCCCATCCGGACCGCGGTGAGCAGCACGATCAGCTCCGGCAGCGAGGTGATGGCGGTGGTCAGGGTGAAGCCGACCACCCCGCTCGGCAGGCCCGTGGCCGCCACGACGCCCAGCCCGCCCCGCCCGATGGCCCACCCGGCCACGCCGACCACCAGGCCGAGTCCCGCGAGGGCCAGCCAGAGACGGGAGAGCGGCCGGTCGTCGGCGGGCGGTTGCCCCTCCTCGGTCTCGGTCGCCGAGGTCTGGACCGGCTGCCACATGGGCTGGCGCTGCAGGGTGCGCAGCAGGTGCAGCCCGTAGCCGTAGGCCACGGGGATCAGCAGGGTCACCGGGTGGATCCAGCCCCACCGCAGGTCGGGGGTGGCGTAGGCGACGACGGGCACGGCGAGCAGCGCCATGAGGATCACGGCCTGCATCACGTTCGGCAGCGACGCCGCCGCGTGCTCGAGGTTGGCGCGCCGGTGGACCAGGTCGGCGATGGCCAGCCACACCGTCTGCACGGCGACCCCGCCGATCGGGTTGGCCAGGCCGAAGGCGGGATCACCGCCGAGCGAGCCGGTGACGGTGGTGACGATCCCCGGCAGCGACGTGACCGCACCGAGCAGCAGCGCGCCGCCGATCGCGTCGCCGAGACCGGTGCGCTCGGACAGCGAGTCCGCCACGCGGGTCAGCCGCACGCCGGCGACGACGATGACGGCGGCCGCCGCCACGAGGACGGCGACACTGGTCCCGAGTGGCCACGCGGCGGACATCGTCACCGCCTACCCGGACGGCCGCCGGACCGACACCGGCGACCGCAGGCGCCTGCTCGGCCAGGCGCTGGCGGGACCCACCCACCAGACGAGCGCGGGCACGAGGAAGGCGCGGACGAGGAAGGTGTCCAGCAGCACCCCGACCGCCATCGCGAAGGCGAGCTCCTGGAACGGGGCGAGCGGCACCAGGCCCACGAGTCCGAAGCTCGCCGCGAGGGTGACCCCGGCGGCGCCGATGGCCCGGGTCGAGCGGGGGATCGCCTCGGCGAGCGCCTCGGCGAGCGGGCGCGTGCGCGCCGCCTGCCAGACGTCACCCACGCTGAAGATGTTGTAGTCCGAGCCCAGGGACGCGAGTAGGGCGCCCACCGCGAACGGGACGAAGAAGATCAGCCCTTCCTGCCCCAGCTCGCCGAAGACCAGCGAGGTCAGCCCGAGCGAGGAGGCGACCACGAGCACGCTGCAGGCGAGCAGGTAGAGCGGCGCGACCAGGCTGCGCAGGAACAGCACGAGGAGCAGCAGCTCGACCGCGGCGACGAGCACGGCCACCCGGACGAAGTCGGCGCGGGCGCTCTCGACCAGACCCAGGCCGAGGGCCGTGTCGCCGGCGTAGGCCGTGGACACGCCCTCGAGCCCGGCGTCCTCGAGCAGGGCCGGCATCGCCCGCTGCACCGTCCCCAGGGTGTCGAGGGCCTCGGCGCCCAGCGGGTCGGCGTCGAGCACGAGCAGGAAGCGCGCCGCGTCCCCGTTCGGCCCGAGGAAGAGCGCGTAGCGGTCGGGGACGGCCTCGGGGAGCCGCCCCTGGATCGGCCCGAGGGCCCCGGCCACGCCGGGCTGCTCGGCCAGCGCCCGCTGCAGGTCCTCGAGGGCGTCCCGGCGCTCGGTGACCCCGGGGCCGGTCACGAGCACCTCGGTGGGGGACAGGACGCCGGGGGCGAACCCGGCCGCGGCGCCCTCCCAGGCCACGCGGACCTGGTTGCCCTCGGGCAGCGCGTCCATGGGCGAGACCGACTCCTGCATCGCGGTGACGGGCAGGGCGCACACCACGAGGACGGCGAGCCCGGCGACCGCCGCCGCCGGCGCCGCGCCCCGCCGCTGCGTGATGACGCCGACGAACCGGCTGCGGCCCCGATCCGGCTCCAGCGGCGACGCCCGCTCGCGGCCGTCCTGCCGGGGCCGCACGGGCCGTCCGGGCCACAGCACGGCCCGGCCGGAGAGCGCCAGCAGCGGCGGCACGACCAGCACCGACACCACGAGCGAGGCGAGCACGGTGAGGGCGAGACCCGGCCCGAACGCCTGGAAGAGCTGCGTCCGGGCCACGCCGAGGGCGGCCACGCCGGCAGCGACGGTCAGGCCGGCGACGACCACGATCGCGAGGTAGCCCTCCACGGCCCCCCGCGCGGCGGCCCGGCCGTCCTCCCCGGCCCGCAGCCGCCGCGCCGTCCCGGAGAGGAAGAGGACGGCGTAGTCCGTGCTCAGGCCGAGGGCCAGGGCCACCAGCACCGGCTCGAGCTGGGCCGGCGCGCTGACCCCGTAGGCCGCCGCGACCGTCCCCACGAGGTGGTCGGCGAGCAGGTAGGCGAGCCCGGCCGCGACCAACGTGATCACCGGCGCGAGGACCGACCGGAACGCGAGGGCGACGACCAGGGCGACCGCCACCACCGAGCCGATCTCGACGGCGGGCAGGTTCTCCGTCACGAGCCGGGCCTGCTCCGACTGGAGCGGGATCGTCCCGCTCACCCCGAGCATGTGGTCGCCCGGGTGGTCGAACCGGGCGGCGTAGTCGCGGGCCACCTGCTCCTGCAGCCAGGTCGGCGTGCGCGGATCGGTGAACAGGTAGGTGACGATCGTTGTCGTCGGGCCGGCCGTCGTCAGCGCCTCCGGGGTGAGGGCGGTGCCCGACCCCGGCGTGAGGCCCTCGGGCACGCCGCGCGGCAGCCCGTCGAACACCGGGACCGCCAGCAGCAGCGGCGGCGTCGGCCGGCCCCGGAAGGCGGGCTCGGAGACCTCGGCCGCGCGCAGCGTCGCCCGGGCCTGGGCGTACGGGTCGAGACCGTCCGGGTGGTGCTGCACCACCGCGGTGCGTGTCAGCAGGGGAAGGCCGAAGATCTCGTAGGCCCGGAGCTGCGCCTGCACCGCGGGGGCGTCCTCGCTGATCACCGAGGCGAGCCCGCCACCCCCCGCACCCTCGCTCGCGCCGGCGAGCGTCGGGAGCGAGGTCACCGTGAGCCACACCCCGACGCCGACGAGTGCGAGCACCGCCCACCATCCGCGGGTCAGGACGACGGCGGTGGCGCGCACGAGGGCGGTGCGACCCCGGGGCGGGCCGCCCCCCGGCTCCGGGCCCTCCGGCTCGGCGCCCGTCGGCGTGCCCCGTGCGGCGCCCACCACGGGAACGCTGCCACCCCGGGCTTGACGCGTCCATCGAGCGGTCACGCCCGTGGCGGTGGCGTGCCACCCTCGGTGTCGTGGGTGGGGACCGGGCGGACGTCGGTCACGGCGGGGGCCCGTCGGACCGGGCGGACGACGGCGCCGAGGTCGGCGAGGAGGCCCGCGAGGAGGCCGGCGAGGAGGCCGGCGGGGAGGCCGGCGGGGAGGCCGGCGAGGACGGCACGGCCGCCGGGACGGGGTCGGTGTCCGGACGGCGGTGGCCGTGGATCGTGCTGGTGGTCCTCGCCCTCGCGATCGGCGCCGGCGGGGGGTGGGTCGCGCGCGACGTCGCGGACGTGCCCGCCCCGGCCCCGCCTGCGCCGCCGGTCGCCGCGACACCGACGCCGGTGCCGGGCGTGCCGTGCCCCGCGGCGGCCGACGCCGGGGCCGCGATCCGCGCCGATCTCGACCGGGCGGTCGGCGCTCTCCGGGACTTCGACCCGCGCGCCCTGCGGGGGGTGCTCGACGAGGTGCAGCGCCAGCAGGCCCGGCTGGAGGCCGCGATCGCCGCCTGCCGTGCCGGCGTCGCGGCGGGGTGAGGACACCCGGCCGCGCCGCCGGGCGACGGGACGTCTGACCTGCGACGGAGCCCCGAGCCGGTTGCAAGGCCGACGCAAGATTGTGGGCACGGCGGCGCGGGGCAGCCGGAGGGTGGCCGGTTGATGGACCAGCCGGGCGTCGCGGCGGACGCGGTGAGGCCCGAGGCCCCCCGAAGCGTTCGCGACCCGTCACCGGGGCCGGCACGCAGCCCCGGACACCACCGAGACCCGTCTCTCGTGGAGGTACACCCCCATGACCACCTTCGATCAGCGTTCCGACGCGACGGACACGTCGTCGCAGGACCGGACCGCCGTCGCCGAGCAGCCGACGTCCCACTCCGAGGAGCGAACGACCCGCTGGGGGCCGGCGTGGGTCGGCGCCGTGGTCGCGCTGCCCGTCTACGTCGTGCTGCAGATGCTGTTCATCGCCCTCGGCTGGATCGCGCTCGGTGTCGACGGTGCCGGCGCCGGCGTGGCGGCCAGCATCGTTAGCGCCCTCCTCGCGATCATCGCCCTGTTCGTGGGCGGCCTCGCGGGCGGCACGGCCTCGTCGTGGCGAGCTGGCTCGCCGAACGCGGCGCTGCAGGGCGCGATGACCTGGGCGCTGAGCACCGTCGGCCTGCTCGTCCTCGGCCTGCTCGGCGGCGCCGCCCTCGCCGGCAGCCTCGGCGGGCTCACCCAGCTCCTCGTCCTCACCGGCCCGCAGCAGTTCGCCGGCAACCCGGCCGTGGTCGCCCAGGCGATCCAGGCCGTCCAGAACGCGGCCGGCTGGTCCGCGCTGTGGCTCGGGCTCGCGTTCGGCGCGGCCGTGATCGGCACCGGGGCCGGCGCGTCCCTGACCAAGGGCCCCCGGAAGGCCACCGGCGGAGACCACCGCTGAGGTCGGATCACCCCCGCACGACGACCGGCGCCCCGCGGCCCCTGGGCCGCGGGGCGTCGCTCGTCACTGCGGGGCCCGCGGGGTGTCCTCGGACCCGCCGTCGCGGAGCTCGCGCAGCGTCTCCGCGGCGAGGTAGAGCGACAGCGTGAGCAGGTACAGCCAGACGAGCAGGATCAGCCCGCCCCCGAGCGCGCCGAGCCCCCGCGCGAGGCGGGCCACGACCGAGACGTAGAGCGGGAAGACCGCGCTGGCCGTGAGCCACCCGGCGACGGCGATGGCCGCGCCGACCAGCGAGACCTGCCAGGTCCCCCGGCGCAACCGCATCCCCACCCGTAGCACCAGCACCGCCCACGCGACGAGGGCCGCGACGACGACGGGCCAGCGCAGGAGGCGCCACACGAGGTGCCCCGCCGGGACGTCGAGCACCAGCAGCGGGTCCTGCACCGCGGCGGCGGTGACGGTGGCGCCGCCGACGAGCAGCAGGACCCCGAGCGCGCCGGCGGCACGCCAGGTCCGGGCCGGGCGTCCCGCGATGGTGGCCAGGGCGTGCAGCACCGAGCGCAGGGCCCGCACCAGCAGCACCAGCGCGGCCACGGTGCCGACGGTCAGCAGGCCGGTGGTGCTGGTGGTCAGCAGCGTCGCGGCGGCGTCCGCCGCGGCGCTGCCCCGCGTGGTGAGCACCACCCGCAGCAGCCGGGTCATGCCCTCGGCGGCGGCCACGTCGGCGTCCGCCCCCAGCACCGTCCCGGTGGCCCTCAGGATCGCGACGACGGTGAGCAGGGCGGGGAAGACGGCCAGTGCCGCGAAGAACGCCGACTCCGCCGCCAGCGCGGGGAGGCGATGCCGGGACGCCGACGCCGCGATCCGACCCACGCGTGTCCGGGGCGGTCGCCGGCGCATCAGGGCCACGGTCACACGTGCCCGCCCGGCCGGTGCCTCAGTCCTCGTCGTCGTCCTCGTCCTCGTCCTCGTCGTCGTCGTCGTCACCGTCGCCGTCACCGTCGCCGTCACCGTCGCCGTCACCGTCGCCGTCACCGTCGTCGTCACCGTCCGCGCCGTCGTCCGCGTCGGGGGACGGGCCCGAGCCCCGGTGCAGCGGGGTCATGAGGTCGAACCACGTGTCCGCCGGCGCGGAGCCCCCGGTGAGGTCGCCGTCGGAGCAGGTGCGCACCGGGTCGACGCAGACCGGCTCGGGCTCGTCGAGGGAGAAGGCCGCGACGGCGGCGGCGTAGCGGTCGGTGGCGCCGAGGAACGCCGCCGACGCCGACCGCTGGGTGGTCCCGGTCTTGCCGATCATCGGCCGCCGCCAGCCGGCGTCGTCGGCGGCGTCGGCGGCGGTGCCGTCGACGTGGTCCTCCGACAGCGCGGTCCGCAGCTGGTCGGCGACCACCGGCGAGACGGCCCGCTCGCAGGGCGACGCGGGCGGGGTGACGTCCCGGCCCGCGCGGTCGGTCACCTGCGCCACCAGCGTCGGGGGACACCAGCTGCCGCCCGCGCTGATCGTCGCGGCGACGTTCGCGAGGTCGAGCGGGCTCGTGGGGTCCGGTCCGAGCGTGAACGACGCCTGCTCGGCGGCGCGCACCCGCTCGGCCAGGGAACGGCCGTCGGGTCCCGGTGCGGCGAGGGTGGTGCGCAGGCCGAGGCGGCGGGCGACGTCGACGACCGGGTCGATGCTGCCGAGCCGGTCGAGGAGGGCCAGGAACGCGGTGTTGGGCGACTCGGCGAGCGCCCGCTCGAGGGTCATCTCGTCGTCGTAGGAGCCGAGGTTCTCGACCGTGTAGTCGGCGCCGGCGTCGTCGAACGCGGTGGTGGTGTAACGCTCGGGCACGTCGAGCTCGCTGTCCGGGGTCACCAGCCCGCGCTCGAGCGCGGCGGCCGCCGTGAAGATCTTGTAGATCGACCCGGCCCCGCGCAACGGGGCGGTCGTGACGGGCAGCATCGTCTCGCCCGCGGCGGCGTCGCCGCCGTAGGGCCGGTTCGCGGTCAGGGCGAGAACCGGTCGGCGGTCGGCCTCCGGCGCGATCACCGCGACGGCCTCCGCGACCTCGCCGTCCGGGTCGACCGCGTCCCGGGCCGCCTCGCGGGCCTCGGTCGTCGCCTGCGGGTCCAGCGTGGTGCGCACCGTGTAGCCGCCGGTGGCGAGGTCGAGGCCCGCGGCGCCGAGGCGGTCGACCACCTCGCGGCAGAAGAACCCGGTCCCCTCGCGCGCGGCGGGACACCCCTCGGCGGGCAGCGTCGGGTCGGGGAGGACACCGAGCGGGGCGGCGCGGGCGGCGGCGGCCCGCGCCGGGGTCAGCGAGCCGACCTCGGTCATCGCGGTGAGCACCTGGTCCCGCCGGGCCCGGGCGGCGTCGGGACGGTCGATCGGGTCGTAGTTCGCCGGGGCCCGGACCATGCCGGCCAGCAGGGCCGCCTGCGGCACCGTGAGGGCCGCGGCGCTCGTGCCGAACCAGGTGCGGGCGGCCGCCTCGACACCGTAGGCGCCGCGGCCGAAGTACACGAGGTCGAGGTAGCGGGCCAGGATTGTGTCCTTGTCGAGCCGGTCCTCGACGCGGTGCGCGAGCCGGACCTCGGTGAGCTTGCGCCCGACGGTGTCGGCGGTCGCGGCCCGGCGCTCCTCCGGGGTGTCGGCGAGCGTGTAGAGCCGCTGGTTCTTGACGTACTGCATGGTGATCGTCGAGGCGCCCTGGCCCTCGAGCGGCGTGCTGCGCACCGCGTTGCTGACCAGCGCGCGGGCGAGGCCCCGCGCGTCGACGCCGTCGTGGTCGTAGAACCGCCGGTCCTCGATCGCGACGATCGCGGCCTTCATCGTGCCCGCGATCCCCGCCGGCCCGACGGGCAGCCGGAACCGGCGGTAGAGCAGGGCCATCGGTGCGCCGGTCGCGTCGGTCACCACCGTGGCCGCGTCCGGCGCGCGGTCGACGACGCCGACGGTCGTGCCCCCGACCCCCGTGGAGGCCCGGGCGAGCACCGTGCCCGCGCCGACCGCGACCGGCGTCAGCAGCGCGGCCACGAGCAGGCCCGCGAGCGCGGTCGCCAGCGCGCCCCGCAGCAGCAGGTGGAGCCGGTCGGGCCGCTCGGGCTGGTCGGGGTCCTCGACGGCGGGGCTGCCCATGTCTCCACGTGAGCACGTCCCCCGGTCCGGCACGGGTGTGATCGGCTGACGATCGCCTGACGAAGCCGACGAGGGCGATGTCGGCGACCGACACGCGGGCACGCTGAGGTGTGCGCCGCGTGTTGATGCCCCTGGTCCTGCTGCTCGGACTGCTCTCCGGGTGCGCCTACGGCGTGGAGGCTGCGCCCCCGCAGCCCCGGCCCTTCGGCCCGGAGAACCCGTCGGGCAACCCGACGCCCGAGACGTGGCTCGCGCAGGTGTGCACCGCCCTGACCCCGGCGGTGCGGGCCCCGGGGCCGCCCGAGGTGCGCGTGGAGGACCTCCTCGGGTCGCGGCAGCAGATGCTCGCCTACCTCGACGAGCGCATCCGGGCGTTCGACGCCGCCGCGGACGGGATCAACCGCGCCGGACCCCCGCCGGTCGAGGCCGGGCAGATGGTGACCGAGCCCGTCGTGCGCCTGCTGCGCAACCGGACCGAGCAGCTCACGATGCTGCGCGAGGACCTCCTCGCGGTCCCGGAGGCCTCGTCCGGGACGCTGCTCGACACCCTGCAGAAGATCCGCGGCCGGCTCGTCCTCGCGGGTCCGACGGTGTCCCTGCCCGACCTCGCGCTGCCGCCGTCGCTCACCGCCCAGGCCGCGACCGTCCCGTCCTGCCGCGCGCTCGGCCTCGGCGCCCCGAACTGAGCCCGCTCAGGACCCGGCGGCACCCGGCACCGGTAGCACCGGCGTCGGGCTCGGCGGCGGGCTCGGCGTCGGTGGGGCCGGCTCCTGGGTGACCGACGGTGGGAGCACCACCGGCGTCGTCGGGGGCAGGGGCTCGGGGTCCCGCTCGGGACTGACCCCGCACGCCACGGTCGCGCCGAGGACGACCGCGCCCGCGGCCAGCAGCCGGCCCGCACGCCGGGTCACGACGACACCTCCTCGAGAGCGACGACGAACCGCGCCCCGCCGCCCGGGCGGTCCTCGACCCACACGCGACCGCCCAGTCCGCGGACGTGCTGGGCGACCAGCGCCAGACCGAGGCCGGTGCCCCCGCTGTAGGCCCCGTTGCGCCCGGAGCGCCCGCCGCGCGTGAACCGCTCGAAGACGCGCTCGCGCAGGTCCTCCGGCACGCCCGTCCCGGCGTCGTCGACCTCGATCGCCGCCTGCCCGTCGCGGCGCACGACCCCGAGACGGACCACTCCGCCGCCGTGGTGCCGCGCGTTGTCGCACAGGTTCGCGACGACCTGGTCGAGGCGCCGGCGGTCGGCCAGCACGAGCGGCGGCGGGTCCACGACCTCGACGTCGGCACCGGCGACGAGCGTGTCGGGCACGTTGCCGACGACGACGGCGAGGTCGACCGGGGCGAGGTCGTGGCCGTGCGGCACCTGGATACCGCGCGAGATCTCCAGCAGGTCCTCCACCATGCGGTGGAACCGCTGCACGTCGGCGCCGAGCAGGTCCACGGCCCGTCCGGCGGCATCGGGGAGGTCGGAGCGCCGGCGGCGGAGCACCTCGACCGCGTTGATCATGGTGGTGAGCGGGGTGCGGAGCTCGTGGCTGACGTCGCCGGCGAAGCGGGCGTCGCGCTGCACCCGTTCCTCCAGCGCCTCGGCGGTGGCGTTGAACCGCGACGCCAGCGGCGCGAGGTCGGCCTCGCGCCGCACCGGGAGACGGGCGGACAGGTCGCCCTCGGCCATGCGCCCCGCGGCGTCGGTGAGCTCGGTCAGCGGCGCGAGGGCCCGCCGGGCGGTCCACCACCCGAGCAGCACCCCCAACAGCCCGGCCAGGACGGTGCCGGCGACCAGGACGATCGACACGTACCGCAGCGTGCGGTCGAGCTCGGTCAGGGGGACGAGCCGGACGAACAGGTCGCCGTCGGCGCTCACGGGCAGCGCCACCGCGAGGACCGGGCTCCCGTCGAGGACCAGCCGCTGGCGGGCCGCCGTCCCCGAGGACGCGACGGCGAGCAGGGCGGCAGGGACGTCGTCGGCGTCGACCTGCCGTCCCGCCGTGGTCCAGCGCCCGTCGGACAACAGCAGCACGGCGGTCTGGGGCTCGCCGGTGAGCCCGACGAGCAGCGTCGGCAGGTCGGCGGAACCCCGTCCGAGGCTGTCGGCGACGAGTCGGGCGTCGACCACGGCCTGGTTGGTCGCGCCCCGTGCCCGCTGGTCGAGCATGTAGCTCGAGGCGAGCTGCCAGGTCGTCGCCGACAGGAGGGCGGCGACGGCGGTCGTGACCACGCCGAACGCGAGGGCGACCCGCCACCGCAGCGACACCGATTCCCAGCGGCGACGCAGGTCGGTCATGGTCCGGTGCGGTACCCCGAGCCGCGAACGGTCAGCACCAGGGTCGGGTCGTCGGGATCGGGCTCGATCTTCCGGCGGAGCCGGCGGACGTGGACGTCGAGCAGCCGGGTGTCGCCGAAGTAGTCGTAGCCCCAGACCCGCTGCAGGAGCTGCTCGCGGGTGACGACGTCGCCGCGGGCCGTGGCCAGCTCGACCAGCAACCGGAACTCGGTGTGGGTCAGGTGCAGCGGCTGCCCGGCCCGCTCGACCGCCTCGCGCCCCGGGCTGATGACCAGATCGCCCACCCGCAGCTCCGGCGGGCCCGGCGGCTCCTCGGCGCCCCCGGGGCGCCGCCGGCGCAGGAGCGCCTTGATGCGGGCGGCGAGCTCCCCGGCGACGAGCGGCTTGGTGACGTAGTCGTCCGCGCCGGCCTCGAGACCGGCGATGACGTCGGCGGTGTCGGAGCGCGCGGTCGCGATGATGATCGGCAGGTCGCCGCGCGAGCGCAGCGTCGAGCAGACCTCGATGCCGTCGATGCCCGGCAGCATCAGGTCGAGCAGGACGACGTCGAGGTCGGGGTCGACGACCTCGAGCGCCTCCTCGCCGGTGGCGGTCTCCACGACGTCGTAGCCCTCGTCGGCCAGGGCCAGCCCGAGGGCCTGACGGATGCGCTCGTCGTCCTCGACGAGCAGGACACGCGTCCCCATCTGCTGGCCTCCCGCGGCGTCGGTGTGAGAACGCTACCCGTCCCCGGCCACCCGGGGCGTGCCCGCACAGCAGCGCGCGCGCCCTCGTCAGCTGATCGTCAGGTGCGCGTGCTCGCCGCGCGTCCTGCCGTGCGGGGCCCGGCGTCGGCCCCGGCTGCTGGCGCTCCACGGGCGTCCCCTCCGCCCCCGGGAGTCGTCAGCGAGTCGCAAGGTCGGACCGGGACGTGCGGCGCGGGCCCGCTGGGAGAGTGCGGCGGCGCCGGCACCGGCTGCCGAGCGCCGCTCGGGCCGGACGAGGGGACCCCTGCCCGCCCGTCCCGGTGACGTCCGGCGCGAGGGGAGCGCGCGGGCTGCGACACCCGTCCCGACCAGCTCCGGTCGGCCGTCGAGAGGTTCGGTGTGGATCAGCCGCGAGACCCGCACGGCCGGCCGGGCCCGCACGGGCCGGCCCCGGCGGGGCCCGGTCGGCCGCCGCCCCGACGGGCAGGCGCTCCGGCGCGGCGCTCCGATCCCGCGATCCCGGGCCCACCGGGGGACGAGCCGACCTCCCGGCTGCGTCCCGTCCTCCCCACCGCCCACCCGCCTGTCCCGACCGTCCCCCGCGACGTGCGGCTCGTCTCGCCCTCCCGGGGCGGGTCCCGCCTCCGGCCGGCGGAGCCGCGGTCCCGGTGGCGCGCCGCGGTCCTCGCCGTCGCGGTCGGCGCCGTCCTCGTCATCGCGCTCCTCGCCGCGATCCGCGCGGCCGTGCCCGTCCCGGCGCAGCGCACGGCGCCTCCGGTGCCGGTCCGGTCGGGCGTGGTCTACGAGGCCACCGGGGACGCCGTCCGGGGCCTGGTGACCTACGGCCGCAACGGATCCGCGTCGCGGGAGAACGGCGTCGCCCTCCCGTGGAGCACGAGGACCACGTCCGGCGACGGCCACGACACCTACACCCTCACCGTGCAGGCCTCGACCGCCGTCGCCGGGCTGATCACGTGCCGCATCCTGGTGGACGGTGAGGTGATCGCGGCCCAGACGTCGTCGGCCCGGTACTCGGCCGTCTCCTGCGTGGGGAGCCCGGACCAGCGCCGGGTGGCCGGACGCTGACGGTCGGAGGGGTCGGTCTCGACCTCTTCCCGGAGGCGGATCTCGTCAGCAGGACTCGAGCGGGGCGGTGAGCCCCACGCCAGCAGCCGAGCTCGGGCGGGACGATCGCCCCGCCGCCTCCGGGACCTGGGCCCCTACCGGGCACGGCCGCGCGGAGCGACGGTCGCCCCACCTCGAGGTGGAAGGAGCACGATCATGGCGACCGTCATGGAACGACGCAGGACCGGCTGGGACGTGGTGCTCGGGATCCTGCTGCTGCTGGCCGGGCTGTTCGTGCTGGGCAACGCGGTGATCGCGACCTTCCTGTCCGTCTTGTTCCTCGGATGGATCGCGATCGGGTCCGGTGTGGTCGCCGTCGTGGGGGCGTTCTTCCGCCGCGAGTCGGGCGTCTCGTGGTCGGCCGCGCTCGGCGGCGCCGTGCTCATCGTCCTCGGCGTGATCATGGTGCGGGACCCGCTCGCGGGTGCCGCGGGCCTCACGCTGCTGGCCGGCGCGCTCTTCCTCGCCGTCGGGCTCACCCGGCTGTTCGCCGCGACGCAGGTGCCCGCGGCCCGCGTGGTCCTCGTCGTCAGCGGCATCCTGTCGATCGCTCTGGGACTGATCGTGCTGTTCAACCTCACGATCGCGGTGCCGTCGCTGCTGGGTCTCCTGATCGGCGTCCAGGTCCTGATCGAGGGCGCGACGATCCTCGTCGCCGGCCGGATGCGGCCGTCCGCCGTCACGGCCTGACCTCACACCTCGTACCCGCTCGGAGAGGGATCGCCATGTCCGTGACGGACGGGACGGCGGCCCCGGACCTCGTGGTCGGCCTCGCCGACGACGACGCGTCCTGGTCGGCCCTGCGCTGGGCGGCGGCGAGCGCGGTCCGCGCAGGCGGGGCCGTGCGTGTGGTCCGGGCGATCCGGCACGAGGTCGAGGGGAGCGTGGCCGGTTGCTCCGCCGGGTCCGACCAGGCGCTGGCGGAGACCGAGCCGGCCGCGGCGGAGCGGTCCGCCGCCCGGGCGGCGGAGGTCCTCGGGGCTCCGGCTCCTCCGCCGGTGTCCCTGTCCCGGTGCCCGGGTCGCGCCTGCGACGTGCTGCTCGCCGCGGTGGGCGGCGGCGCCGCCCTCGTCGTGGGGCGGCCCGTCCGTCGCGGGCGGACGGTCGCGGCGCTGCTCGCCGGTGCGCCGGGGCCGGTCACGGTGGTGGGTCCTTCCGTCCGCGCCGCTCGCGCCCGCCACGTCGTCGTCGGCGTCGACCCGGCGGCGGGCTCGGCGGCGGGCTCGGCGGCCTCGGTCCCCGAGATCGTGGCGACGACGGTGGGGGACGTGGTGCGGCGCGGCCGGGACGGGGACCGCGTGACGGTGGTGGCGGGCTTCCACCCGCTGCCGGTCCGCGGGGACTGGCCGCGCGGCTACCGGCCCTCGCCCACGGTCGAGGAGCAGGTGCGCGCCGTCCGGGAGGCGACCCTCGCCGTGGTCACGCCTGCCGTCCAGCGCCTCCGCCGTGACGGGGGGTGCGGCGGCGTCACCGTCGACGTCCTCGGGTGGCCCCAGGACCCGCAGCGCGCGGTCCTCGGCGCCGCCCGCGACCTCGCCGCCGACGAGCTCGTCGTGCCGCGGGCCGGCGTGTGGTCGCCGTCGTCGCTGCTGCGCCTGGCGCGGGTCGCCCCCTGTCCCGTCACCGCGGTGCCCGGGCCCGTCACGTTGCGGGCGACGATCCCCGGGCCGCGGTCGAAACCTGCGCGTGTGGACCTCGCCGTCCCGGGCTGAGCGGGAACTCCCCGACGGGGGCGTCCGGGCAGGTCCGCCCCGCTCCGGGGGACCAACGGCCCTCCTGCGGCGGGCGTCGGCGGCCGAGCATCGCGGGCATGACCACGACAGAGGAGTCCACGACCCCGCCGGAGGCCACCCCGCCGGAGGCCACCCCGCCGGACGGGTCCGCGGTCCGCCCCGTGATCCCCACCGCCGGTGGTGCCCACGTCGGCGACGTCCTCGACCGGGAGCTGCGGCGCGGCGCGGCGCTCGTCGACCAGGTGCGCGCCCGTCTGCCGGCGAACCCGGTCCCGATCTACCTCGGCGTCGCCGCGCTCGCGGTCACCGGCCTCGTGAGCTGGCCCGTCGCCGTGGCGGCGGGGTGCGGCTACGCCGCGTTCCGGCACTGGGAACCCCGCCCCAGCGGGGTGCCCGCTCCGATGCCCTCCGGAGGTCGGCGGTGACCGGGGGCGTCGTTTGCGGCGTCAACGGTTCGACGAGCTCGCGGCGCGCCCTCCTCGAGGCCGTGCGCCGGGCCTCCGCGACCGGGGAGCGCGTGACCGTCGTGACCGCCTACGACGCCGTCGGCTACTTCTGGGGCGCGCTCGCCTCGCTGCCCGGAGGACACCTGCTCCCCGTCCCCGACGAGCGCGGGGTCCGGGCTGCGGAGGAGGCGACGCTGCGGGCGTTCGTCGGGGAGGTCCTCGGCGACGGGGTCCCTCCGGTGCCGGTCGCGGTCCGCGCGGTGGGCGGCCGTCCCGTCGACGTTCTCGTCCGGGAGTCCGCCGGTGCCGAGCAGCTGGTCGTGGGACACGGCACGGACCACGGGCGCCTGACCTCCGTCGCCGCCGGGTGCGCCCGCCGCGCCCGGTGCCCGGTGGTCGTCGTGGGCACCAGCCCGTCGACCTCGCAGGCCGTGCGGTGACCGGCCTGCTCTGGGTCCCGGTGGCCCTGCCGCCGGCCCTCATGGTCCTGCCGCTGCTCGACGCCCTCGACCGCCGGCTCCCCTCCGCGCGCGGCGGCAGGTCCGCCCCGCCGGCGGGCGGCGATGTCCCGGTGCGGAAGACGCGGATCGAGCGGTTCGAGGACGCGCCGGCGGCGTGACGGCGCGACGGTGGTCGCGGGGAGGTCGCGAGCGACCGGCGTCGGGTTCGTCCTGGTCGGGACGTTCGGCCCTGCCCCGTGGACCGGGGGCGCGTCACGGTCGGCAGGACCGGCCCCGACACGAACAGGACCCGATGTCTGCTCGACCGCCGCTCCCCACGCCCCTGCCCGGCAACGACGTCGAGCCCACCGGCGGCGACGACGACGCCGTCCCGCACACCGTCACGCGGCTCCGCGCGGAGTTCCCCGCCCGGCCCGTCGCGGACGTGTCGGCCACGGTGCTCCGGTGCCGGCGGGAGCTCGAGCGGTGCCGCCCGGCGCCCTGCCCGAGCTCCTCGAGCGGCTCGCCCGCCAGCGGTTGCGGGCATCGGCCTGAGCGCCACGGCGAGTTCCGAGCGACCGGACGGTCTGCGCGCCGGCAGGAGACCCGGGCCCGACCAGAGCGCAGCGCGGGACCTTCGGCCCGGAGAGCCGGCCCGGCGGCCCCCTGTCCCCGGAGCCCGCCCGGGTCAGGGTCGGGCTATGACGATCAGCAGCTGGACGGTCACGGTGACCTTGGACCAGGACGGCGGCGCGACCCTCGCAGGCGCCGTTCTCGACAGCGCTCCCGTCACGATCGGCGACGCCGTCGCCAACGCCTCCGGCGGCCGCCCGACCCTCACCTCGCCGGCCCCGCGCACCCCCGCGTCATGACCACCTCGCTGGTCGCCGTCGTCGTCGTGGCCGTGTGGATGGCGACCGGACTGCTGGCCGCGCTGGTCCTGCTGGGCCGCCAGGGCTACCGCGACCTGCGCTGGTACCTCATCGGGGCGGTGCTCGGCCCTCTCTTCATCCCGATCGCCGCGGAGCGGGCGGACCGGTCCGTGACGGTGGTCGACCTCGCCCACGAGCACCCCCGCGCGGCCGGGATGCCGGTCGTGGTCGGCGTCGACGGCTCGCACGGGTCCGACCGGGCCGTCCGCCTGGCCGCCCGCCTGTTCGACCCGGCACGGGTGCCGATGGTCCTGGTGACGGTGCTGGACCCGGACGCGGCCGGCGACGCGGACGACGGACGACGGCGGGAGGCCCGCGCACTGCTGGCCGACCGCGCCGCCTGGTTCGGCCCCGGCGCGGAGCAGGTGGAGACCGAGGTGGTCTGTGGCCAGCCCGCCCGGGGGGTCGAGACGGTGGCCGCCGCTCGGGGAGCCGCCGTCATCGTGCTGGGGCGCCACGGGGCCGGTCGCACCCGGCACCTTCTCGGCGACGTCGCGCACCGGGTGAGCCGGCACGCGGCGGTTCCCGTGCTGCTCGCCGAGCGGCCGGACCGCCGGCACGACGCCGGGAGCGCCGACGTGGTGGGGGCGACCGGGTCGGATCGGGGGTGATCACTGCGCCGCCGCGGGGCGGTCGAGAGCGCCGGACGAGGGAGGCATGACGATGGAGGTGCCTCTGGATCTGGCGTGATCGTCGGGACGTTCGACCCTGTCCGCGGATGTCCGCACCGTCGATGCTGGGCGGCGTGGACCTCGTCGCGCCGCTCGACCGGCCGGCACCGGTCCCGCCGCTGACCGACCGCGGGCCGTCGTCACGTCCCCGGGAACCCGCAGAGCTGCAGTGGAGGAGTGTGCCGTGATCACGGTGTTCCTGGTGGACGACCACGAGGTGGTGCGGCGGGGTGTCGCCGACCTGCTGGACGCCCAGGACGACCTCGAGGTCGTGGGCGGCGCCGGGTCGGTGGCCGAGGCGTTGGCGCGGATCCCGGCGCTGCGCCCGCAGGTGGCCGTGCTGGACGTCCGGCTGCCCGACGGGACCGGGATCGAGCTGTGCCGGGAGCTGCGCTCCCGCATGCCGGAGCTGGCCTGCCTCATGCTGACCTCGTTCACCGACGAGCAGGCGATGTTCGACGCGGTGCTGGCGGGTGCGTCGGGCTACGTCATCAAGGACGTGCGCGGCAACGACATCGTCAACGCGGTGCGGGAGGTGGGCTCCGGGCGCTCGCTGCTGGACGGCCGCGCCGCGTCGGCGCTGATGAACCGCTTCCGCACCCGCACCGAGGCCCCGGACCCGCTGGCGGAGCTGACCGCCAAGGAGCGGGAGGTGCTGGGCTACATCGGCGAGGGGCTGACCAACCGGGAGATCGGCCAGCGGATGTTCCTCGCGGAGAAGACGGTGAAGAACTACGTGTCGGCCCTGCTCTCCAAGCTGGGGATGCAGCGGCGGGTGCAGGCGGCGGTCCTGGCCAACAAGGTCAAGAGCGAGGAGACCGGGTGACGGTGACGACGTACGGGGCTGCCCGACCACCCCGGTCGGGTCCCTCGGTGCGATCCCCCGGGTCGAACGGCTCCTGGTCCGGGCCACGGCGAGCGGTGGGCTGACCGCCAGGTCGCCCCACCGGGCGTCCCACTGGCCGAGGAGGAACCGTGCTCGAGCCCCGGCCGTCGTCGTCGACGGCCGCGGACCGTGCCGACGACCGAGCGGGGGAGGAGAGCGCATGCGCGCGTTCCGTGTCACGCGCCCGGGCCCGGCGGCCGGGGGACCGCTCGAGCGGGTGGACGAGCCGGTGCCCGAACCCGGGCCCGACGAGCTGCTCGTCGCCGTCTCGGCGTGCGGGGTGTGCCGCACGGACCTGCACGTGGCCGAGGGTGACCTGCCGGTCCGCCGACCCGGGGTGGTTCCGGGCCACGAGGTCGTCGGGCGCGTCGAGCGGGTCGGCGGGGCCGTCGCGGGCTTCGCCGCCGGCGACCGCGTCGGCATCGCGTGGCTGCGCCGCACCTGCGGTACCTGCCGGTACTGCCGGCGCGGCGACGAGAACCTGTGCCCCTCCTCGCTCTACACCGGGTGGGACGCCGACGGCGGCTACGCCGAGTACGCCACCGTGCCCGCCGACTTCGCTCACCCCCTGCCCGGCGGCTACAGCGACGCCGAGCTGGCCCCGCTGCTGTGCGCCGGGATCATCGGCTTCCGTGCCCTGCGCCGCGCCGAGCTGCCCGAGGGCGGGCGGCTGGGGGTCTACGGGTTCGGTGGCAGCGCCCATCTCGCGAGCCAGGTCGCCCTGGCCCAGGGGGCGACGGTGCACGTCATGACGCGCAGTCCCGACGCCCGGGACCTCGCGCTGCGGCTCGGCGCGGCCTCCGCCCAGGGTGCCGCCGACCCGCCCCCGGAGCCCCTCGACGCGGCGATCCTCTTCGCGCCGGCCGGCGAGCTGGTGCCGCCCGCCCTCGAGGCCCTCGACCGGGGTGGCACGCTCGCCCTCGCCGGCATCCACGTCACCGACGTCCCGGTGCTCGATTACCAGCGCCACCTGTTCCAGGAACGCTCGCTGCGCAGCGTCACGTCGAACACCCGCGCCGACGCCCGCGAGTTCCTGCGCGTCGCGGGCGAGCACCACCTCGAGGTCACGACGGTGCCCTACCCCCTCGATGCCGCCGCGGCGGCGCTCGCCGACCTCGCGGCGGACCGCGTCACCGGCGCGGCGGTCCTCGTGCCCTGACCGTCGCGGTCCGGCGGGAGCCGGGCCGTCGGGACCGGACCGTCGGGACCGTCGGGCGGCCCTTCGGCCCTGTCGTCGCGGTGTCGGGTGGGGGAGTCTGCGTACGCCGGGTGCGGACCCGGCTCCGGCGCAGCCGCGTCGGGACGACGTGGACGGGAGGGCGCGATGTCCGAGGAGAGTGGTCCCCTCGTGGTGGCCGGTGCCGACGGCACCTCGCACGGGGACGCGGCCCTGCGGTATGCCCTACGGGAGGTCGCGCGTCGAGGCGGGCGGCTCCTGGCGGTGTCGGCCTGGGAGCGCCCGGAGATGTCGCTGTCGGAGTTCTACGGGCTGCCGATGCACGACGAGGCCAAGATCCAGGCCGCGCACGAGCAGGACACCCGCGACCGCGTCGACCGGGTCATGGCCGACGACCCCGGGGTGGCCGGGGTGACGGTCGAGGTCCGGGCCCGCGTCGGGCGTGCCGGCGACGTGCTCGTGGAGGCGGCCCGGGGCGCCGACCTGCTGGTCGTGGGGCACCGGGGGCGCGGGGGCCTGCGCAGCGTGGCGCTGGGTTCGGTCGCGTTGAGCTGCGTGCTGCACGCGCCCTGCCCCGTCCTGGTCGTGCCGGAGAGCAGCGACGCCGCAGCCGGGACCCGGTGACGGTCGACGTCCACGGGCGCAGACACGCCGAGGAGGAGTGATGGAGCAGCAGGGACGCACGACCGTGGTGGTCGGCCTGGACGGGTCGCCGCAGGCGGAGACGGCGCTGCGGTTCGCGGTCGAGGAGGCCGCGCTCCGGGGCGCGCAGGTGCGGGTGATCACCGCTCTCGAGCCCCCCGAGGTCTGGGCCTTCGCCGCCGGCATCGAGCCCGTGCCCGACACCGACGTGGTCCGCGCCGGGAGGCGGGATCAGATGAACGCCGAGGTGGAGCACGTCCGCGCACGCCTCCCGGAGCACCTGCGCGCGGTACCGATCTCGGTGGAGGCGGTGGCCGGTCGGGCGGCGCCGGTCCTCGTCGAGGCGGCCCGGGACGCCGACCTGCTCGTGGTCGGACACCGTGGCCGTGGCGGGCTGCGCAGCACGATGCTCGGCTCCGTGAGCCTGGGCTGCGTGCTGCACACCGCCTGTCCGGTCGTCGTCGTGCCACCGTCGCCCGGGCAGGAGACGTCGGAGCCGGCCGGCGCGGGCGGACCCGCGGCGCGGGTGTGAGTCGGGTGTGAGTCAGGTGTGAGTCACCGCGTCCCCGGGCACGGGGCGCCGTCGCTCAGGCCAGCGCGGCCAGGGCGGACGCCGGGTCCGGGGCGCCTCGGCGGTTGTGGGGCAGCAGGGCCAGCAGCCGCGCCATGCCGCAGGTGTCGGTCACGGCGGAGAACGT
Organism: Actinomycetospora sp. ABD4_176; assembly: GCF_056311855.1. Lineage (NCBI taxonomy): Bacteria > Bacillati > Actinomycetota > Actinomycetes > Pseudonocardiales > Pseudonocardiaceae > Actinomycetospora > Actinomycetospora sp. ABD4_176. The sequence continues at coordinate 832,653 of NZ_CM149974.1, forward strand.
GAGGCCGGCGCCGATCACGCCGGCGAGGGCGACGAGGGGTCGGTAGCGCAGGCTCCCCAGCACGCCGGCGAGCACGAGCGACCCGGCGGTGAGCCGCACCTGCCGCTCCATGGCCCACGTGCCCGCACCCTCGCGGATCGGGCCGCCGTCGCGCTGCCAGTCGGTGACGCCGCCCCGCAGCACTTCGAGCCGTTCCATGCCGGTGCGGTCGAGGACGCCGCGGGCCTGCTCGGCCCGCGCGCCCGAGGCGCAGACGAGCACCACCGGGTCGTCGTGCTCCGCGCGGAGCTCGTCGCGGTGCTCGCGCAGCAGGTCGAGGGGGACGTTGTAGGAGCCCGGGATGTGCGCGGCGGCGAACTCGCCGGGGCTGCGCACGTCGATGAGGCGCGTGCCAGGGTGCGACGCGAGCAGCGCGCGCACGGCGGCGGTGTCGAGAAGGGGGCGGGTCGCGGTGCTCACGGGGCCTCCGGGTCGGTCGGGAGCGGTCGGGGGTCGTCGGGGGTCGTCGAGGGTCGTCGAGGGTCGTCAGTGCGAGGTGTCGACGGCGCGGCCGGACTCGATCCAGGCGGCTGTCCCGCCCGCGACGGAGACCGCCGGGGTCCCGGCCTGCTCGACGGCTTCGGCTGCCGTGGCGCTCCGGCCGCCCGAGCGGCAGATGATCTGCACCGGCTCCGGGCCGAAGCGCGCGGGGTCCGCCAGCACGTCCTCGAGGGGAACGTGGTGTGCCCCGGGGACGTGGCCGGCCTCGAACTCCTCGGTGGACCGGACGTCCACCAGGCGGCCCGGCGCCCAGCCGGACGCCGCCAACTCGTCGACCGAGGTCTCGCGCACGTTCGCCATCGCCGTCCTCTCGTCGCGCTGAACAAGTACCAACATACCGTCATTCAAGCCGGCGGGACGACGGGGTCCGGGTGGGGGGCGCCACTCCGGTGCGACGGGATCACGGGGTCACGGGCGGTGGAACGGCCGCTCCTCCACGGTGGTCTGCACGGTGCGGCCGCTCTCCCACGGGTTCGCGCCCGGGAGCACGTCCGGGGTGGGGATGTCGGCACGGCGCTGCCGGGTCTGCGAGCTCGAGACGCCGACCCGCCGGTCCCGCTCGGCGATCTGCGCCTCGTCGGCCTGCCCGTCCCGGGTGAAGGCCATCATCAGCTGCGGGACGCCGTAGGGGAAGTCGTCGCGGTCGTACTGCCAGGTGTGGAAGGTCTTCCCGTAGGTCGTCACGAGATCCTCGAAGTAGGCGCGGGACGCGAGCTCCGGGACCCCCGGGGTGACCAGGACGCCGGACTTGACCTCGTAGTGATGGCTGTGCCAGAGCCGCTTCTCGTCCTCGGGCAGGCTCCGGAAACGGTCTGCGCTGATGATGTACTCGATCCCGATCAGACGGGCGTCGGTGGCGTTCCGGTCGAAGATCACGCACTGGTGCAGGTCGGGCTGCAGGTGGATGCAGAAGTGCGACGCCTCCACCTGGCGTCCCATGTCGTCGGCGTACATGTGGAAGCCGTTGAGGTACGTGCTCATCGCGTCGAGCGGGTACTTCGGCTGGATCGTGCCGGCCGCGGCGTCGAGCACCCGGTGCTTCAGGGGATGTCCCTGGCTGATCTTCGCGATGGTGGCCGCCTTCCGGGCGGCGAGCACGCCGGCCGCGGTGGCGAGCCCGGAGGCGACGCCGACACCGATGGTCGAGGCGAGGCCTCGACCCCGCGGGAGCGAATCCGTTCCATCATGCGCAGCTGACATGGGGGCGGCTGCCCGGGCCGGAAGGACATCGAAACCGCGCCACGGCGGGCCGACACGCCGTCGTCAGGCGGCGAGCGTGATGCCGGACCGCACAGCGGTGTACGCGGCGAGCAGCAGCAGCAGCGCGGCGAAGACGCGGCTCAGGGACGGTGTGGAGACGCGGTCGGCGACGAGCTTGCCCAGCAGGGTGCCCGCGACGGCCGCAGCGGTCACCGGGACGACGACGCGGGCGTCGAGGGACTCCGTGCCGAGCCGGGGGACCAGCGCGCCCACCGAGTTGATCACGATGACCAGCAGCGACGTGCCGATCGCCGCACGGGCCGGCCACCGCATCACCAGCATGAGGACGGGGACGGCGAGGAAGCCGCCGCCCACGCCGAACAGGCCGGTCATGAGGCCGACCGCCAGGCCGCCGAGGACCACCAGCGCCGCACGGAGCACGCGGGAGCGCTGCCGCGCGGGAGCCCGCGGGTCGGTGCGGGGGGACCCCGCGTCGTCGTCGTCGTCCTCGTCCTCGTCCTCGCCACGGCGGGCGTCGCGGATCATCAGCACGGCGGCCACCGTGATGACCCCGGCGAAGGCGAGCAGCAGCGCCGCCGGGTCGAGGTCGCGGGCGAGGACGGTGCCGGCGACGGCCGATCCGGTGCCGACCGCCGCGAAGGCGAGCCCGGCGCGCCAGCGGACGTGGCCGCGCAGGGCGTGTGCGGGGAGCCCGGTGAGGGCGGCGATGCCGACGATCACCAGTGATGCCGTGGCGGCCTCGTGGGTCGACGCCCCGAGCAGGTAGACGAGGGCGGGCACGGTGAGCACGCCGCCCCCGCCACCCAGCGCTCCGACCACGAGCCCGATGGCGAGACCGATGCCGATCTCGAGCGCGAGCGTCACGGCGACCGGTCAGCCGGTCGCGAGACCGAGCTCGACCGCCCGGGAGTACTCGTCGTCCACGAGGACGACGTCGCGTCCCACGCGGTCGAGCAGGCTCGCGGCGATGCTGGACCGGAAGCCCGAGGCGCAGTGCACCCACAGCCGCCCGTCCGGCAGCTCGTCGAGGCGGGTCAGCAGGTCCTGCAGGGGGAGGTGCGCGGCGTCGGGGATGCCGCCCTGCGCGCGCTCGTCGTCACGACGGACGTCGAGGACGGGCTCGTCGGCCTCGGCCCCGGACCGGGCCGCCACGTCGGCGAAGGTGGCGGTGGGGTAGTGGCGGAGGTCGCCCGAGGGGGCCAGCTCGGCCGGGGTGCCGACCGCCGCCCCCGCCGGGCGGTCGATACCGATGCGGGCCATCTGCCGCTGGGCCTCGGCGACGTCGTCGGCGGTGTCCCCGATCAGCGTGACCGGCGTGCCCCAGGGCAGCAGCCAGCCCAGGTAGGTCGAGAACTGGCCGCCGAGCGCGATGCCGACCGTGCCCGCGACGTGCTCCGCCGCGTAGGCGGTGCGGTCGCGCAGATCGACGACCCACTCGCCGTCGGCGATGCGCTTGCGCAGCTCGTCCGGGTCGACCGCGGCCACGGGCGAGAGGTCGGCGGCGTCCGGTCCGGCCAGGTTCCGCGGGCCCATGTGCGCGTAGTAGCGAGGGTAGGCGGTCAGGTTCGCGACGAGCGTCGCGACGAAGCTGTCCTCGTCGGCGGCGAGCAGGGCGTCGTTGGCGGCGCGCTCGGCGCCGATCGTGCTGGAGTCGGCGCCCGTCGCACCGCCCGAGGAACAGAAGCTGCCGAAGCCGTGCGTGGGGAAGACGCGGGTCTCGTCGGGCAGCTGGGCGAGCCGCTGGGCCGACCGGTACTGGTGGTGGGTCAGCTCGATCGTGCGGGCGGCGTCGACGAGGTCGGTGCGCCCGACGCTGCCGAACAGCAGCGAGCCGCCGGTGAAGACCGCGGCCGGCTCGTCGGGTGCCGCGGTGTCGTCGACGACGTAGGACAGGTGCGTGACGGTGTGCCCCGGTGTGGCGACCGGCCGCACGCGCAGGCTCCCCACCGCGATCTCGTCGCCGTCGGCGACCCCACGGCGGTCGAAGGCCACGGGGTCCTCGGCGTTGACGAGGTAGTCGACCCCGATCTGCGCGGCGAGCGCGTGGCCGCCGGTGACGTAGTCGTTGTGGATGTGGGTCTCGGCGACCGCGCCGACCCGCACCCCCTGCTCGGCCAGGACCGCGTGGACGCGGTCGAGGTCGCGCTGCGGGTCGACGACGAGGGCGATCTCGCCGTCGTGCACCACGTAGCTGCGGTCTCCGAGGGCCTCGGTGGCGATGACCTCGACGTGCACGGAACCTCCCTCGTCGTTGGTATGTCCCAACATTAGGAGAGTTCGAGTGAGGCGTCAACCGAGGTCTCGGCGTGGTGTCCCGCGGCGCGACGGTCTCGCGCGGAGCGCTCCCGACCGGACCGCGGAAGGGCCGTCCTCGTGCCGGACTCAGGTCCCGGCGGCCGTGGGCATCGCCGGGGGGCGCGGCGGGGGCGGGGCCACGCCGAGGTGGAGACCGCGGGCGGAGAAGCGGGCGTCGAGGGCGAAGCGGTCGCCGCGCACGACCGTCTGGCGCCACTCGAGCGGTCGCCCCTGGGCGATGCCGGTGCGCTCGATGACGAAGACCGCGACGTCCACGCCGCACTCGAGCAGCTTCCGTTCGCCCGCGGTCGGGACCTGGGCGCTGATCCGCTCGTGACCCGACTCCAGGCGGGTGCCGGTCCGTGCGGCGAGCTCGGTGTAGAGCGAGGTGTGGGTGAAGTCGGCGTCGAGGATCGGGGCGGCGACCGCGGCCGGCAGCCACACGCGGTCCACGGCCAGCGGCGCGTCGCCCGCCCGGCGCAGGCGCTCGAGGTGCACGAGCGGGGTCGACTCCTCGAGCCCGAGGTGGGCCGCCACCACGCCGTCGGCCCGCACGTCGAGCACCCGCACCTCGGAGCGCTGCGTCAGCCCCGCGGCCTCCACGGAGGCGAACAGGCTGTAGAGCGTGCCGACGGGCTGCTCGATCTCCGCGCGGCGCACCCGCGGGGCCCGTCCCCGCTCGGCCGTGACCAGACCTTCGGCCCGCAGCCCCCGCAGCGCCTCGCGCACGGTGTTGCGGCTGACGTCGTAGTCGGTGACGAGCGCGTTCTCGCCCGGGAACGCCGTGTCGAACTCGCCCTCGGTCAGGCGCCGGCGCAGGTCGTCCTGGACCTGGGACCACAGGGGGACGGGGCTCTGGCGGTCCACGGCGCGCTTCGGCACCGCCCCAGCCTAACGTCGAGACATTGGGGTACGGGGACGTCCACGACGGTGAGGGCGACGGAGGTCCCGAAGCAGGCGGACCGTCGTCCCTGCCGGCGTGCCGGCAGCGCCGCGAGCCTCGGGCCCGAGCACCCCGAGGAGGAGCCATGGGCCCGACCGTCACCCGTCCCGAGCGGGCGACCACCCCGATCCGTCAGGTGGCGCAGCGCGACCTCGCCACCGTCCCGCCCGACGCCACGCTGCAGGAGGTGGCCGAGGAGCTCGCGATGGACGAGATCGGCGTGGTGCTCGTGGTGCACGGGCACGAGCCGGTCGGTGTCGTCTCCGAGCGCGACCTCGTCGCCGTGATCGCCGGCGGCGGCGACCTCGGCACCCAGGCCACCGAGCTCATGACCGTCGACCTGGTGTCCACCGGCGAGGACACCGCGGTCCTCGACGTCGCACGCCTCATGACCGACGCCGCGGTCCGCCACGTCCTGGTCCGCGGCGGCGAGGGGGAGGACCCGGCGGCCGGCCCGATCACCGGGATCGTGTCGATGCGCGACCTCGTCGGCTTCCTGCTCGAGCAGTCCTGACCCGCGACGCGGGACCTTCGACCCCTCGCGACGGGACGGACCGCGGACCGTCCGGCTCTGCCTCCCCCGGTGCCGTCCACGCGACGGTGGACCCGCGGCACGAGGCCGCACCGAGGGAGGGAAGACATGACCGACAACGGTCAGGCCGGCGTCATCGTCTGCGGGATCGACGGGTCGCACGGATCGCGGCTCGCGCTGCAGGAGGCCATCCGCACCGCGGCGCGCCGTGGCGGACGGGTGCGTGCCGTGGCCGTCTACGAGCCGCCGGAGATGTGGGCGGCCTGGGGCTACGGCCCGGCGTCGGCGCTCCCGATGCCCGACCCCGACGCGCTGCGCGACGAGGAGCTGCGCGCGGCCCGGGCCATGGTCGACGACGTCCTGGAGGAGACGGAGTGGGACGCGGCGCTGCCCGAGGTGACCGTCGAGGTCGCGCCGGGGCGGCCGGCCGAGGTGCTGGTCGACCTCGCCCGGGGCGCCGACGAGCTCGTCGTCGGTCACCGCGGCCGGGGCGCCTTCGGCAGCATGATGCTGGGCTCGGTCGGTCTGGGCTGCGTGCTCCACGCGAGCTGCCCGGTGACCGTCGTCCCCGAGCCGGTCGCGGCCTGAGGGGCCCGGCGTGTCCACCTCGACCCTCGACGAGGCGGTGGCGGTCGACCTCGACGGTCCGGTGGACCCCATCGCCCGCTCGGCCACGCTGATCACCGAGTCGACGCCCCTGCCGCAGGCCTGGGCGCGCCTCCACCGCGATCCCGACGCGTGCGGCGTCGTCGTGCGCGACGGGATGCCGATCGCCGTCGTCACCGCCGGCGGGCTCGCCGAGCGCTGGCCGGCCGGCGGACCGCTCGTCCAGCACCGGACCACCGTGCGCGACGTCCTCGACCGCCCCTGCGGGGTCGAGACGCTGGACGCGGAGGACTCGGTGCGCCACGCCGGCCGGCGCCTCCTCGGGACGGGTCTGCCCGCACTGCCCGTCCGTCCGCGACCCGAGACGACGTGGCAGGTGGTGACCACCCGCGGGCTGCTGGCCGCGCTGCTCGACGACGGGCGGCGACCGTGACGCCGACCGTGACGCCGACCCGGGGCGTGGTCGTGGGCCTCGACGGCTCGCCCGCCGCCGCGGCGGCGCTGGCGGAGGCCCTCGCGGAGGGCCGGCGACGGCACGAGCCCGTCACCGCCGTGACCGCCTTCCCGGCGGCCGGTTCCTGGGCGGACGGCGAGGACGTCGACGACCTCCCGGAGCCGGACCGGATGGCCGCGGCGGTCCACGAGCAGGCGCAGCGCTTCGCCGACGAGGCCCGGACGCCGCTGTCCGCCGAACTGCGGGAGGTCCCGCTCGCGGTCCGCGCGCTGCCGGGCTCGCCCGCGCCGGTGCTCGCCGAGGCGGCCGGCGGGGCCCCGCTGCTCGTGGTCGGCCACCGCGGGCGGGGTCCGCTGGGCAGCGCCGTCCTCGGGTCGACCGGTCTGCGGGTGCTCGCGCTCGCCCCGTGCCCGGTGCTCGTGGTGCGGCCCCGCGCGCCGGGGCCCGACGGAGCCGTCGTCGTCGGCGTGGACCGGTCACCCGGGTCGGCGGCCGCGCTGCGCTTCGCGCTCGACGAGGGCGTGCGCCGGGAGACCCGCGTCCTCGCGGTCACCGGCGTCGCGCCGCCCCCGACGACCGTGGGGTTCCGCCCGCTGGCGGGTCCCACCCTGGCCGGCGTGCGCGACGCGCTGCGCCCCCGCGTCGAACGGTTCGTGCAGGAGATCGTGAAGGAGCAGGCGCGCCACCGGCCCGTCCCGCACGTCGACGCCGTCGTGCGGGCCGAGGACCCGACCGTGGCGGTGATCGACGTCGCCGAGCAGCTGGGCGCGGCCGTGGTGGTGGTCGGGCGCACCGGCCACGGCGCCCTCGCGCGCTGGCTGCTCGGCTCGGTCGCCCACGGCACCGTGCTGCGCGCCCCGTGCCCGGTGGCGGTCGTCCCGCCCGATCCCGACCCCGGCCCTGCTGATCCCGACGGAGGACACGACGATGGATGACGACACGACGGCCCCGCTGGTCGTCGTCGGCGTGGACGGGTCGCCCGACGCCGACGCGGCGCTGCACCACGCGGTGGCGGAGGCCCGCCGCCGGCACGGCCGCGTCCTCGCGGTCGCCGCGTGCGACGTCCCGGCGCTCACCGCGATCGACGTGGAGTCGCTGCCCGTCAACCCCGAGGAGGTGCGGGAGAGCACCGAGCGTCGCGCCCGGGAGCATGCGCGGGATGTCGTCGCGGACGACGCGGACGTGTCCGTCGACGTCGTCGCGCGGCTCGGCCGCCCGACGCCCGTCCTGGTCGCCGCCGCGCGCGGCGCCGACCTGCTCGTGGTCGGCCACCGGGGCCGCGGGGCGTTCCGCTCGGCCCTGCTCGGGTCCGTCGGACTGGGCTGCGTCCTCCACGCCCCGTGCCCGGTCACGGTCGTGCGGGCCGCCCTCACCGGCGACGGCGCCGAGCGCGCCCGCAGCGGCGTGGCGGCCGGCACGTGACGGTGACGGAGGACCACGCCGTCGTCGTGGGGGTCGACGGCTCCGAGGGGTCCCGTACCGCCCTGCACCACGCCCTGGGCGAGGCGGCGCGGCGCGGCGCCGGCGTGCGGGTCGTCGTCTCCTACCTGCCCGTGGACTACTGGGCCGACCTGTTCGCCCTCGACCATCGCCCGCCCACGCCCGACCCGGGCAACGGGGCGACGACGCGGGCCCGGGCGCTGGTGGACGAGGTCGTCGCCGAGCGGGCGGCGGCCGGCGAGCCACCGGCCGAGGGCGGGATCGAGGTCGTGGGCGTCGCAGGCCCGCCCGCGGACGTCCTCGTCGACGTCGCGGCCGACGCGGATCTCCTGGTCGTCGGGCACCGGGGGCGGGGAGCGCGCCACGGCCGCCTCACCGGGCCCGTCGCCCTGGGCTGCGTACTGCGGGCCCGCTGCCCGGTGACGGTGGTGCCGGCACCCACCTGACCCGCCGGGTGCGCCGGTGATCGCGCCCCGCTCCAGCGCCCGGTAGGCGTCGAGGGCACCGTCGAGGGGATACGTCGTGACCTCGGTGCGGAGCAGGCCGCGGGCGGCGAGGTCGAGCACCTCGACCAGCTCGGGGCGCGTGCCCCAGTACGTGGTCTGCACCGACAGCTCGTAGGGCGCACGCCGAAGAACCCGACCGGCAGCGTCCCGCCCGCCAGCCCGATCACCGTGAGGTCGCCGAGGGCCAGGGTGGCGTCGGAGCCCACGCAGTCGAGGACGACGTCGGCGCCGCGGCCACCGGTGAACTGAGGGCCCCGGCAGGTACGCCTCCAGCGCAGCGACCGCGTGCTCGGTGTGCTGCTCCTGCCGGAACGCGAGGGCGGCGTGGCTGGCGGCGGTCCCCCCGCGGTCCTCGGCACGAGCCCCAGCCTCCGGTGGCCGCGACCGGCCACCCTGGGTCGACGGTCGCGCGGCGGCGGGACCGAGGGGCCTGCCCGACGGTTGGGCTGGACTCGTCTCGCCGGGGGAGCGGCCGGGTCCGGTCGCCGGGTGTCCGCCTCGGGACCTTCGGCCCTGCACGGCGGGTCCCCGGACGGTCACCCTGGGGCAGCGCCCGAGGTCGCCGTCATCGGAGGAGGTCCCGTGGACGAGGACGCGTCGTCACCGGAGGCCACCGTGGGCGAGGGCTGTCGACCCGGGATCGAGCCGTCGCCCGAGGCGTTCCCGGCGCGCCCGGCCGTCGCGGCCCGCGCGCGCTACCGGCCGTTGCGCCCCATCGAGGAGCTCATCGACGACGTCCTCGGCCGCACGGGCTGACCTCCCCGAGCAGCCTCGAGGAGCAGGGACGGTCTCCGCCGCTCAGCCCTCCGATGCGCGCCTCGGCACGACGAGGACCGGTCGGTGGACGTGGTGCAGCACCGCCATTGCCGTGCTGCCCAGCAGCATCTCGCGCAGTGCCGAGCGTCCACGCGAGCCGACCACGACCACACCCGCGTCGCGCTCCGCGGCCGCCGTGTCCAGCGCGTTCGCGACCGCCCGTGCGCCCCGTCCGTGCGCGTGCAGGTCGACGGCGGCCGGGGGCAGGTCCCCGGCCCCGTCCGTGGTGCCGCCGGCGTGGACGTGGGCCACGACGTGGTCGCGGTCCGGCAGCAGGGCGGCGGCCGCGCTCCGCGCGTGCTCGGCGCCCGCGGAGCCGTCGTGGCCGACCAGCACCGGGCCCGTCGCCGCGGCCGCACGCTCGCGGCGCAGCAGCGGGGGGACCACGAGCACCGGGACCGGGCTGTGGTGCACGGCGAGGTCGGAGACGCTGCCCATCACCGCCGCCGTCCCGCCCAGACCGCGTGCACCGACGACGACCGCGCGCGGGTGGAGGTCGTCGGCGATGCCGGCGAGCACGGCACCCGGGTCGGCGTAGGCGCGGTGGGCCACCGGCTCGGCCGACCACCCCGCCGCCCGCGCGAGAGCCGCTCCCTCCACGGCCGTCTCCTGCGCGTCGGCCGCGGACTCCTGCTCCATCAGGGCGCCCAGACGGTCGAGGGTGTGGGCGAGCCGGGTCACCCGGTGCCTCAGCACCGGGTCCACGGACGCCGGCGCCCAGACGGTCACCACGCGCGCGGCCGCTCGCGGGAACAGCAGCGCGGCCGTCGCGATCCCGCGGGCCGCCCCCCGCGAGCCGTCGAAGCCCACGAGCACGAGATCGGCGGTGCGGTCCGTCGCCGGGACGCCCGGCACCTCACTGGTCACGACGGCCAGCCTGCCGCGCTCGGTACGCCACGGGTACGGACCCCGGGACTGCACCGACGGGTCGTCGGCCCCGTCCGGAGGAGTGCGGGTGGCACTGGCGGTCCTCGCCCCGCCGGTGCATCACCGTCGGTCCTCGGTCGACCGCTCCAGGTCGCGGGCGGCGACGCGCAGGGTCGCGTCGATGCAGGCCGAGGCCTGCTCGTCCTGCATCGACGGCACCGACCACCCAGGTCAGGGTGCGCCGGACGTCGCGGTCGGGTTCGCGGCGCAACGAGGTCCGCGCCTGGTCCAGGGCGGCGAGCAGGGTCGCGCGCGGCACCCCGCGGCGGCTCAGGCCCACGACCTGGGAGGCGAGGTCGTAGGCCTCGGTCCGGCGACGCTCCGGCATGTCCATGGGGGTCTCCTCTCGGCGAGTCCAGCGCACCCCCGCCGGCGCACCGGATCGAGGTCCTCCCGGTCGCCGGCTCGGCGCCGCAGGTCCCCGGAGGAGCGGGCCCTGTGTCCCCTGTCCGGCCCGCGCGCCGGGGCGCGGCACGCGGTCGCCGGCACGACCGGCCCCGCCGACCGGGACGGACGCCCTCTTCACCGCCCGCCGCGACCGGGTTCGGGTGGTCCTCCGAGACACGGACGGTGGGAGGAGCACGATGGCGGAAGCGCAGGCGGGCCCGGTGGTGGTGGGGATCGACGGGTCGGTGCGCAGCGTCGAGGCGCTGCGATGGGCGGTGCGCCAGGCCCGGTTGACGGGCGCCGAGGTCCACGCCGTCACCGGCTGGGAGGTCCCGGCCACGATCATGCTGGTGCCGACGTACACCGAGGCCGACTACGCCCGGGAGGCGCGCGAGGTCCTGGACCGGGTGGTCGCCGAGGTCCAGGAGACCGAGGCCGACGTCGGGATCGAGAAGCACCTGGTCCAGCAGCGGCCGGCGTTGGCGCTGGCGGCGTGGGCCGAGGGCGCCCAGCTGCTGGTCATCGGGAGCCACGGACGTGGCGAGCTGCCCGGCATGCACCTCGGCTCCACGGCGTCGTACTGCGTGCACCACGCCCCGTGCCCCGTGGTGGTCGTCCGCGGCCGGCACCTCGGCTGAGGACGTCCGGGCCGCGCGGCGTCACGGCCGGCACGGGAGCCGACGTCGCCCGATCGCCGGGCTGCCCGGCACCGAGAAGGTCCCCGGGACCCTGCCCGATCCGGGCCCAGCGACCCTGCTGTGCCCGTCCCGCGTGACGCAGGGTGCGGCCATGTCCTCGACAGGGCGGCGCCGTGCGGGCGCCCTGACACGTCACGACGTCGTGGCCGGGTTCCTCGTGCTCACGGCCGTCGCGGTGTTCGCCATGGCGTCGGTGCCGGAGACGACCTGGCCGCTGGCCGACACGCGGCTCACCGCGGTCGTCGTGCTCGTCCTCGGGCTGACGGCGGCGGTGGTGGGAGGTTCCTGGCGGACGGCCGCGCGCGAGCTCGCGGTCATGCGCCCGCTCGCCGCGCTCGGGGGGCTCGCCGCGCTCGCGGCGGTGAGCACCCTGGTCACCGGCAGCCGCGTGATGCTCGCGGTGCTCGTCGTGCTCACCGTGGTGCTCTGGGCGCTCGCGACGGTCCACCACCTCACCGCGCAGCGGGAGCCCCCGGCCGGCCGGTGACGGCGACGGCCCGCAGGCCCCGCCGGAGTGGGGGAGCAGGGCCCTCCGGCCTCGGCCGCGGGACCGTCGGTCCGTGGCACGTGGCCGGTCCCGGTCGCGACGGTACGACCATGAACGCGACCCCGACCTCCGTCCTCGTCGTCGTGCTGATCTGGCTGGTCGTCGGGCTGGTCACCGGTTGGTGGATGATCCGGCTCGGACACAGCCCCCGATGGCTGTTCGTCGCGGTGGCGCTCGGGCCGTTGTTCGTGCCCGCGGCGCTGGAGCGGGTGGAGCGTCGCGCCCGGCTGGCCGCGCCCGGCCCGGACGCCGTCCCGAACCGTCAGACCGGAGCGCCGGATCAGCCCCGCGTGCTCGTCGGGCTGGACGGGTCACCCGAGTCCGAGCGGGCCCTGGCCACCGCGCTGGAGCTGCTCGGCCCGCAGCGCGGGATGGTCGTCCTGACCGAGGTCGTCTGCTACGAGGACGCCGACGACGACACCCACGAGCTGCTCGACGCCGCCACCGAACGGCTGGCCGCCGCAGCCGCCCGGGCCGGCGCACGCGGTATCACCGCGCGGTACGAGGTGCTGGCCGGCTCGCCGGGCGCAGCGTTGCGCCGCTTCGCCGAGGAGCAGGACATGGACCTGCTCGTGGTCGGCCGGCGCGGACGGGGCCTGTCGGCCCGGCTGCTGGGCAGTGTGTCGGCCGACGTCGTCCACCACTCCCCGGTGCCGGTGCTCGTCGTCGAACCGGCACCGGCCCCGCGAGCCGGCGCGGGCATGGAGAACACCGAGCGCACCGACCACGGCGTCCAGGAGGACCAGGGCGGCCCGAGCAGCGCACCCCGGTCCCCGTCCGACACGAGCACGCCCGCCCCGTGACCACTTTGTGGGGGTCCAGGCGCTCGGACAGGCCGCCATCACCTGCCTGCCCGCCATGAACACGATCTTCGACACCGCCCCCCTCGACGCGGAGGTCTGGCTGCGCATCCTGCCGTGGACAAGCGCCTCCGACCGGCCCGCGGGGCCACAAGATGAGGAGGGGCTGACCTGTGGAGCTGCACGCCTTCCCCCTCGTGGCGATCATCCTCGCCCTGGCCGCCGCGGTCGGGCTGCTCGCGGTCCGGTTGCGACAGCCGCTGATCGTCGCGTTCATCGGCGTCGGCGTGCTCGTCGGCCCGGTGGGCACCGGCTGGGTCGTGGCCGACGGCACCATCGAGCTGCTCGCCCGGATGGGCATCGCGATCCTGCTGTTCCTCGTCGGCCTGCGCCTCGACCCGCACCTGATCCGCAGCACCGGGCCCGTCGCGCTGGCCACCGGGCTCGGGCAGGTGCTGTTCACCTCGGTGTTCGGCTACCTGATCGCGATCGCTCTCGGCATGGACGTCGTCCCCGCGATCTACGTCGCGGTCGCCCTCACGTTCTCCTCCACGATCATCATCGTCAAACTCCTGTCCGACAAGCGCGAGCTCGACCAGCTCCACGGTCGGATCGCGGTCGGCTTCCTCATCGTCCAGGACATCGTCGTGGTCCTGGTGATGATCGCGCTGACCGCGTTCGGGCAACGCATCGGCGACGACCTCGCCCTCGGCATCGTCGCGATGGTCGGCCGGGGACTCGGCCTCCTGGCCGGCATCGGGCTGCTCATGCGCTACGTCCTGCCCCGGCTGCTGCACCACATCGCCCGGTCCCAGGAGCTGCTCGTCCTCTTCGGCGTCGCCTACGCCGTCTCGGTCGCGGCGCTCAGCGAGGCGCTCGGCTTCAGCTCGGAGGTCGGCGCCTTCCTCGCCGGGATTTCACTCGCCCCCACCGCCTACCGCGCGGCCCTCGGCGCCCGCCTGACCAGCCTCCGCGACTTCCTGCTGCTGTTCTTCTTCCTCGACCTCGGCGCCAGGCTCGAGTTCACCGACGCCGCCGCCCAGCTCACCGAAGCCGCCGTCCTCTCGGTCTTCGTGCTCGTCGGCAACCCGCTGATCGTCGTGCTCATCATGGCCGCGATGCGCTATCCGGTCCGGGTGGGCTTCCTGGCCGGACTCACCGTCGCCCAGATCTCCGAGTTCTCCCTCATCCTGGCCGCACTCGGGCTCAGCCTCGGCCACATCACCAACGCCACCGTCAGCCTGATCACCGTGGTCGGACTGATCACGATCGGTGGTTCCACCTACCTGATCATGTACTCGCACCCGATCTACGAGCGCATCAAGCGCTGGCTCGCCCCGCTCGAGCGGCGCGGCGCCGACCGGGCCCACCGCGCCGGCACCGAGGACGATGCCGACGCCGACACCGACGTCATCGTCTACGGGCTCGGTCGTTTCGGCGGCCACCTCGTCGATCGGCTCACTCGTGCCGGCCATCGGGTGCTCGCGGTCGACTACGACCCGCAGAAGACGCGGGACGACACCCGCGACGGCGTGACGACCCTGTACGGAGGTGCCGAGGACGTCCACCTCCTCGAGACCCTGCCCCTGGCCCGCGCCCGCTGCGTCATCAGCGCCATCCCCGACCTCGAGACCAACCTCGCGCTGCTGCACAACCTCCGCCACCACGACTACCGAGGACGCACCGCGGTGACCGCCTTCAACAGCGTCGATGCCGACCGGCTGCGAGCCGCCGGCCCCTCGGCGGTCCTCGAACCGTTCGCCACCGCCGCGACCGTGACCGTCGACGCGATCGACGAGCTGCTCGACACCGGTCACGGCGACCGCGAGACGCCGTGACGCGTCGAGCCGGTCGTCGACACGGTTCGCCCCGGGCGCGGCGGCGGTAGCGGGGAGGCGCGCGGCAGCCGCAGCCGCACCGTCTGCCCGGGCCGCAGGTCGCAGGTCTCGTCGCCGACCGCGACGCAGACCGGCTCCCCGGGCCCGTCGTCGGCCGAGACGCACACCTCCCGGTCGGTCACCCGCGCGGTCAGGGGCCGTCCCCGGTAGTGCAGTGCCAGCTCGAGCACACCGAAGCGACCGGGCCAGTGCGGATTGAACCGGAGCACGTCGCCGCGGGTCTCCACGCCGGCGAAGCAGCGCTGCACGAGGTCGACGGCCCCGGCCATCGCCCCGAGGTGGACGCCCTCAGCGGTGGTGCCGCCCTGGAGGTCGGCGACGTCGCTGCGCACGACGCCTCGGCGACGACCGCGGTGTGCAGTCCCGCCAGGTGCCGGCGCTCCCGGTGCACGAACCGGCGCTGGTGCAGCCGGGTGTGCCGGCCGGCGCCGTCGACGAACCGGGTGGTGCGGTGCAGCACGCCGCGCGCCGTGTCCAGCTGCTCGCGGTGCTCCAGCACCCGCACGCCCGACACGTCGAGCTACGCGCCGTCCTCCACCGCGATGCGCAGGTCGAGCCAGTTCGGGAGGTTGACCATGCTCTCGTTCTCGACCGCCACGCCGCCGACCACGTCGGACAGCCGGTTGAAGACGCCGGCGGCGTAGGTGCCCGGGTAGTGCACGCCGTCCGCGCGGCTCTCCGGCAGCGCACCGCGGGTGCCGAGGTAGCCGTTGCCGAGGGTGCACGGCGCCTCCCGGCGCCCCTCGTCGGCGGGATCCCAGCCGTCGAGCACGAGCGTCCAGGTGTCCGGTCGGGTCACCGGGGTTCCTGCTCGGCGCCGCCGTGGTCGACCAGGACCGCGGCGAGCCCGCGGCGGGGCGTGCGCGGCGGGGGCGGCGCCTCCGGAAGGGCCCGGCCGACCCGGAGGACGACGACCGGATGGCCCCCGACGAGCCGGCGGACGCGCTCGCGGGTCTCCACCACCTCGACGACCTGGGTGATCGGCGTCGCGGCAAGGTCGTGGCTCGTCGCCTCGAGGAGGACCGCGCTCATGGCCTCGCCCGCCCGCACGACCGACGCCGTGTCGTCGCCACCGGCGGACAGGACGAGCAGGGTGGAGGCGTCCGCGTGGTCGGCGCCGCCGGGGGGCTGGTGGAGACCCCCACCGGGGAACCACCGCAGCACGAGGTCGTCGTAGAGGTGGGGCTCGGCGAGCCGGGCGGCGTGGGGGATCCCGTCGGCGCCGCCCGCGTAGCGGTGCGTCCAGCGCTGCAGCTCGGCGGCGTACCCGGGCCGGGCGAGCTGGAGCAGCGCGGCGTCGCGCATCGCCTCGACGAGGGAGCGGCGGGCGTGGCCCGCGACCACGCGCAGGGCGCCGCCGAAGGCCCGGGCGGCGCGGGCGAGCTCGTCGACGACGCCGGGGTCGACGGGGTCGGCGGCGAAGCGGCGGCGGTCGGTCCGGCGACGCTCGATCGCGGCGGCCTGCCGGCGCACGTCGTCGGCGACGGCGTCGGCCGCCTGCCAGCCGACCTCCGCCACCCGGTGCTGCGGCGGACCCTCCCGGTCGAGCCGCACGAGCGGGGTCCAGCCGCGAACGGCGAGACCGAGACGCAGGTGGTGCAGCGCGGCGCCGCAGGCGAGCAGGGCGCCCCGGCCGCGCTCGTCGGTGAACGGCAGCCGCCGGTGCGGGTCGACGGCGAGCTCGAGGCGGTCGGGGTAGAGGGTCCACCGCCAGGGCTGGGTGTTGTGCTCCGACGGCGCGCGCAGCGAGCCCTCGAGCGCGGCGAGCACCGCCTCCCGCGGGCTCGTCGGCGTCCCGGACCCCGCCGGCGACGTCCCCCCGGCCTCGCGGCGCGTCTCCATGCCGGTCTCCTCGTCTCCCGTCGCCGTTCTCGAGGGTGCGCGCCGGCGGACGTCGGCCACCAGGCACGAAGTGCCCCGCCGAGCGGGACGATCGGCCCCCGATCCGGGTCCTGCGTCCCTGATCCTCGAGGCCCGGCTCCCGCAGCGTGCAGCGCACGGGCGGGGACCGGCGCGAGATCGGAGACGCGATGACGAGGAGCGGCGAGACCGGCGAGACCGGCGAGATGACGGTGGCCGAGTGCCACCGCCTGCTCGACAGCGTCCCCGTCGGGCGCATGGTCTTCACCGACGCGACCGGGCCCGCCGCGCACCCGGTGAACTTCCTCCGGCACGGTCCCTCGATCATCGTGCGGACCGGGGCGGGACCGAAGCTCGAGGCCGCCCGACGGGGCGACCTGGTCGCCTTCGAGGCCGACCGGGTCGACGCCGACACCCGCACCGGCTGGAGCGTGCTCGTGGTCGGGCGCGCCGAGGTGGTCACCGATGTCGACGAGCTGATCGCCGTCCTCGACGTGGCGCACCGGCCCTGGGTCCGCCGGCGGGGCGCCCACGTCGTGCGCATCGCCGCGCACCGGATCACGGGTCGGCGTCTGGTGCTCGACCCGACCGGGGACGGCTGAGGACCGGCCGATGGTCCCGTCGGTACCGGGTCCGCCGACCACCGTCACGAGGTCCGCCGGCGGTGCTGCGGCACCCGGCCGGGGGCGACGCTCGGCGTCGACGTCGCGGAGCAGCGGGAGGCGGCTCACATGGACAGGACGACCGAGGCGACCCGGCGGTGGGTCGGCGCCTTCGTGCCGCGTCGCTCGGCGCTGCGCCGTCCGAACCTTGGGTCGTCGCACAACAGGCCGAGCGGCACCAGGTCACCGCCACCGTCACCGCCGACGCGCAGCGCCTGCCGGGGCGGTCACGAGGACAGCGGCGCCATCGGCTGGCGCGCACCGGTGCGCAGGATCGCCGCCGACGGCACCGCGCGGGAGGCCCGGACGGACGTGGTCTCCAACGTCCGCCCCGGGGACACTCATCCCCTGTGGGTGGACGGCCAGGACCGGCCGGTGCCGGCGCCGATGCACCCGAGCGACCCGGCCACCCGGGGTGGTCTCCTGACCCTCGTCCTGGTCCTCGGGGACCTGGCCGTCTCGCTGCTGCTCCTCGCCGGCCTGCGCTGGGTCCTCGACCGGGTCCGGATGCGGCAGTGGGACGACGAGTGGCGCCACTTCGCCGGGCCCGACGAGGAGAGCCGGCGCTGAGGGCCGGCCGCCGGGTCAGCGGGGGAACACCGTGTCGCGCACGGCGCGCGTGACGTCGTCGAGCTCGGCGACCTGGGCGAGGAGCTGGTCGCGCAGCGTCGGCTCGGCGCCCGAGGCCGCGGCGGTGAGCGCGAGCCCCACCCGCTGGACGCGCTGGAGCACCTGTTCGGACAGCGACAGGACGAGCTGCTCGCGGTCCTCGAGGGCGCGGACGGCCTCACGATCGCGCCGCCCGCGGCCGAGCTCGATGGCGGTCGTGGCGTGGGCGGCGAAGGCGAGCAGCATCTCCGCCTCGACCGGGCCGAACACGTCGTCGGCGGCGGCGCGGGTCAGCACGAGCACCGCCCGGGAGCCGGAGGGCGGGGCGTCGAGGGGCACCGCCAGCACCGACCGCACCTCCGGTGCCCGCTCGACCACCCCGGTGGTGCGGGGATCGGCCGTGGCGTCGGCGACGAGCACCGGCCCGGCGGCGTCGAGGGCGGTCTGGGTGATCGAGCCGGGGACCTCGGCGGTCCGACCGGCCCAGGGGGCGAGGTGCCCCGCCGCCGCCGCGACGTGGGCCGTGGACGGGTCGGCGTCCCGGACCTCCGTGATCGCCGCACCGTGCGCCCGGGCCACGTCCACCGCGGTCTCCAGCAGGTGCTGGAGCTCGTCCTCGGGCGGGAGGTCCCCGGCGAGCAGGCTCCTGGCCAGCTGCGCGGAGGCGGCCTGCCAGCGTGCGCGCCGGCGCTCCCCGTCGAGGAGCAGGGCGTTCTCGACGGCGATCCCGGCCGCCCCGGCGAGCGCGGTGAGCAGCTGCTCGTCGTCGGCACCGAAGCCGCTCTCGTGCTCGCTCTCGGTGACGTAGAGGTTCCCGTAGACGGTACCGCCGGCGAGCAGCGGCACCCCGAGGAAGGACCGCATCGGCGGGTGGTCGGCGGGGAAGCCAACGGCCGACGGGTGGGTGGAGAGGTCGTCGAGGCGCAGGGCCCGCGGGTGGTCGATGAGCTCGCCGAGGACACCCTTGCCCTGCGGCAGCTCGCCGATCCGGGCCACCGTGCCGGCGTCCATGCCGACGTGCACGAAGCGGATCAGCCGGCCGTCGCGCACGACGCCGAGGGCCGCGTACCGCGCCCGCACCAGGCTCCGGGCGTTCTCGACGATCCGCGCGACGAGGTCGTCGAGCTCGTGGCCCGCGGTGATGTGGTGGACGGCGTCGAGCAGGCCGCGCAGCCGGCCCTGGGTGAGCTTGACCTCGGTGGCACGGTCGATGAGCTGGTCGAGCAGGTCGTCGAGCTCGAGCCGCGCCACCGTCGGGAACGCGAGGCCCTCGGACGGGGTCGTGGGCTCGGGACGGTCGGGCACAGCACCTCTCCGGCACGCTGCGGTCTGGACGTGGGACGAACCCTCATCGTCCGAGGAACGACGGTGCTGTCAAGCACCGTGATCGACCGCGACGGGCGCGACGCGGACGCGGGCGTCCACGAGCCGGCACGCGTCCGGGGTGCAGACGACGGGGTTGAGGTCCATCTCGGCGATCTGGGGGAGGAGGTCGGCGAGCCGGGCGACCCGGGCGACGACCGTCCCGAGCCGCTCGCGGTCCACCAGCCGCGCCGCGATGCCGCGGCGCAGCGGGAGTTCGTCGAGGAGCTCGGCGAGATCGGTGGTCGTCATCGGGACGAGGCGGTGCCAGCGCCGGTCCGCCACGTCGGTGCCCGTCCCGCCGACGCCGGCGGTGACGAGGGCACCGAAGTCCGGGTCGCCGGCCACGCCCACGAGCATCTCGACGCCCGCGGGCGCCATGGGCTGGACGACGAACCCGCGCCACGCCCCGGCGAAGGCGGCCACGAAACCGGTCGCCGCGGCCCGGACGGCGACGTCGCCCCGCAGCGACAGGGCGACCCCGCCCTGCTCGGACTTGTGCAGCACGCCCTCGGCGACGACCTTGAGCGCGACCGGTCCACCGATCGCGCGGGCGGCGGCGACCGCCTCGTCGACGGTGCGCACCACGCGGGCCGGCAGGAGGTCGAGCCCCGCGGCGTGCAGGAGGGTGGCGCACTCGTCCGGCTCCAGCCACCCGCCGCCGGGGTGGGCGTCCAGGGCGCCCGCCACCACCGCCCGGGCGGCGGCGAGGTCGACGGGGTGCTCGTCGGCGGGCAGCGGGCGCCCGGGGTCGCGGGCGAGGTCGGCACCGCGGCGGACGAGGTGCGCGAGCGCCCGCACGGCGTCGGCCGGGTCGGCGAACACGGCCGCGCGCGGGATGCCGTCCGGGTCGAGCAGGGGAGCCACCCGGGCCCGTCGGCCCAGCGCGACCGTGACGACGGGGACCGCCCGCCCGGCCGGACGGGCCAGGGCGGCGCCGAGCCCCGTGCCCGGGTCGCCGAGGGCGGTCGGGCAGGCGACGGTGAGCACGGCGTCGACCTCGGCGGCCTCGCGCAGCACGTCGAGGCACGCGGCGAAGGTCGTCGCATCGGCGGTGGCGGTGGTGTCGACGGGCCCGCCGGTGGCCGCGGTCGACGGGAGCAGGGCGTCGAGTCGGGCCCGGGTGGCCGGGCCCAGCGGCGGGACGCGCAGCCCGGCGGCCACGCACGCGTCGGCGGCGAGCACGTTCGTCCCGCCGGCGTTGCCGAGCACCGCGATCCGGTCGCCCGCGGCGGGCGCGCTCCAGGACAGCGCGGCGAGGGCACCGGCGAGCTCGCCGAGGTCGTCGACGGGCTGGACCCCCGCCTGCCGATAGAGGGCGTCGCGGCGCACCGCCGGCGTGGCCGACGCCGCGGTGTGCGACGCCGCCGCCCGCGCCCCGACCTCGCTGCTCGCCGCCCGCACGGCGAGCACGGGGATCCGGGCGGAGGCCCGCCGCGCCAGGCGGGAGAAGGCGCGCGGGTTGCCGAACGACTCGACGTGCAGGACGGCCACCTGCGTGCCGGTGTCCTCGGACCACCAGGCGAGCAGGTCGTTGCTGCTGACGTCGTAGCGGTCGCCGACCGAGACGAGGGTGGAGACACCGAGCCCGAGCCCCCGCAGGGCCTCGAGCACCGCGATCGCCACCCCGCCGGACTGGGTGACGACGCCGACCGAGCCGGACGGCGCTGCGCCCGGGGCGAAGGTCGCGTCGAGCCGCACGTCGGGCGCGGTGTCGACCAGCCCCAGGCAGTTCGGCCCGACCAGGCGCATCCCGTGCCGGTGCACGGCCTCCAGGACGGCGCCGTCGACCCCGGCGGCCGCGAGCCCCGAGGTGATCACGAGCACGGCCCGCACCCCGCGCTCCCCGCACGCCTGCACGAGCGCGGGGAGGGTGGCCGGCGGGGTGGCGAGGACCGCGAGGTCGGGCGCCTCGGGCAGCAGGTCGACCGAGGCCACGGCCGGGAGGCCCGCCACGCGGTCCGCGTGCGGGTGGACGACGTGGACGCGTCCGGTGAAGCCACCGGCGAGCACGGCGTCGAGGACCGCCCGGCCCACCGAGCCCGGCCGCCGACCCGCGCCGACGACCGCCACCGAGCGCGGGCGCAGGACGGGGCCGAGGCCGGCCCGGGCCGCGTGGGCGGCCCGGGCCGCGGTCGCGGTGGCGAAGGCGGCCGTCGCGGCCGGGTCCCCGGGGTCGGGCAGGGTGACGACGACGTGCAGCGACGGGCCGTCCAGCTCGCGCGTCACGGGTAGCCCGAGGTCGGCGAACACCCGGCGCATGGCGGCGTTCTCGGTGAGCACCTCGGCGGTCCAGCGCCGCACGCCGCGCCGGACGGACTCCTGGACGGCCCGCTCGAGCAGGGCGGTCCCCACCCCGTGAGCCTGCACCCGGTGCCCGACCGTCACGGCGACCTCCGCGTCCTCCGGGCGCGCCCCGGCCGGTGCGACCTGCACCGCGCCGACCAGCTCGGCGCCCAGGAACGCCCCCCAGACGGTGCTCGAGGCCGCGGCCTCGACCGCGTACGTGTCGAGCGCGTGCGGGGAGAGCGTCGCGAACCGCAGCCACCGGTCGTGCTCCGGCAGCTCGCGGTGCAGGCGCACCAGGGCGGGCCCGTCCCGGCGGTCCAGGGGCCGGATGTCCACCGGGCTGCCGTCCGCGAGCAGCACGCGCCGGTCGACAGTGGGCTCGGCGGGGTCGAGGACGCTCATGGGCCGATCACAGCCGAGGCTCCGGGCGAGACGGCAGGGCCGTCGGCCCGGCGGTCACGGGACCTCCGGGCCGGGCGGCGGGGACGGGGCGGCGGACCGTCGCCGGGGGACCGGCGCGGGACCTCCGGCCCTGGCCGCGCCGGGCCGTCGGGGCCAGGATGGGCGGCCGAGGTGCGACGCGGAGGGGGAGACGGCCGTCGTGGTGGACACGCAGGGCACGGCACGACATCTCGTCGAGGGGTCGGGCCCGCCCGGGCCTCGGTTGAGCAGGGCCGGTACCGACCAGGTGGCGGCCCTCTTCTCGTCGATGGTGGCGGTGGCCGAGGGCCTGGACCTGGACGCCACCCTGCGCCGCCTCGTCGAGGTGGCCACCGAC
Organism: Actinomycetospora sp. ABD4_176; assembly: GCF_056311855.1. Taxonomy (NCBI): domain Bacteria; kingdom Bacillati; phylum Actinomycetota; class Actinomycetes; order Pseudonocardiales; family Pseudonocardiaceae; genus Actinomycetospora; species Actinomycetospora sp. ABD4_176. The sequence goes on from NZ_CM149974.1 coordinate 854,823, forward strand.
CTGGTGGGTGCGCGCTACGGTGCGCTCGGCGTGCTCGACGAGGCTGGCGACGGCCTCGCCCGCTTCGTCCACACCGGGATCGACGAGGCCACGCGGGCGCGGATCGGCGACCTGCCCCGCGGCCGGGGCCTGCTCGGGGAGCTCATCCGGCACCCGACGCCCCTGCGCCTGGACGACCTGCACGACCACCCGGCCTCGGTCGGCTTCCCGCCCCACCACCCGCCGATGGGGTCCTTCCTCGGGGTCCCGGTCCGCGTCCGGGGCGAGGTCTTCGGCAACCTCTACCTCACCGACAAGCGCGAGGGCTTCACCGCCGCCGACGAGGAGCTCATCGTCGCGCTGGCGGCCGCCGCGGCGGTGGCCGTCGACAACGCGCGACTGCATCAGGACACCGAGCGGCTCGTCGGCGAGGCACAACGCCGCCAGCGCTGGCTCGAGGCGTCCGGGGAGATCACGACCCAGGTCCTGGCCGGCGCGGACCCGACGGAGGCCCTCGTGCTGGCGGCCGAGCGCGCCGCCGAGCTCGCCGACGGCGTCGGCGCGGTCATCATCACCCCGCCGGCCGTGGCCGGCGAGCGCGACGAGGCGCCGCCGGTGCGGGTGACGGTGAGCGTCGGTCTCGAGGCCCGCCTGCCGACCGGCGCGGAGCTCGCGGGCGCCGCGCTCGACGCGGTGGCGCGCCTGCGCCTGCCCCGCCTCGAGGCCGACCTGGTGCTCGCCGTCGACGGCCGCGAGGAGCACCTCGGGCCGGCGCTGCTCCTGCCGCTGGACGGCACCGAGGTGATCACCGGTGTGCTCGTGGTGGTGCGGCGCCCGGGCTCGCCGCCCATCGGGTCCGAGGGCCTCTCCACCGCGGCCTCGTTCGCCGACCAGGCCGCGCTGGTGCTGCGGCTCGCCGAGTCCCAGCGCGCCCGCCGGCAGCTCGACGTGGCCGCGGACCGGGAGCGCATCGCCGCCGACCTGCACGACCACGTGCTCCAGCGCCTGTTCGCGCTCGGCCTCGGCCTCCAGGCCACCCAGGCCCGGCTCCGCGGCCGGCCGGAGGCCGCGGGACGGGTCAACGAGGCGGTCGACACGATCGACGGCATCGTCCGCGACATCCGCACGAGCATCTTCGACCTCCACGCCGTCGGCACCACCCCGGGCCTCGGGGGGCGGCTGCGGGCCGCCGTCGCCGAGATGAGCGCCCACGTCGAGACCGAGCCCGTGGTGCGCCTGTCCGGACCGGTCGACACCGTGCCCGAGGAGCTCGCCGTGCAGGTGGAGGCCGTCGTGCGCGAGGGCGTCTCGAACGCCGTGCGTCACGGCGGCGCGGACTCGGTGGTGGTGACCGTGTCCGTGGACGACGTCCTGGCCGTCGACGTGACCGACGACGGGGTCGGCGTCCCCGCCACCGTGGCGCGCAGCGGCCTCGCGAACCTGACCGCCCGCGCCCGGGCGCTCGGCGGGGAGGCGAGCGTCGGACGGCGGCCGACCGGGTCCGGGACCCGGCTGTCGTGGTGGGTCCCGTTCGAGACCCCGTCCTGATCAACCCGACCTGATCAGGCGCCGGGGTCGCGGCGGCGGGGCGTCGGGTGCACCGACCGCCCCCACCCCAGACGCAGGACCACCTGCGGCCATAGCACCCCGCCGAGCAGGGCGCGCGCCTCGTCGCGGACGGCCGGGACCTCGAGGGGTGGTGCGACGAACGACGCCCCCACCCCGTGGGCCGTGGCCGTGAGCAGCACCTGCTGCATCGCCGCGCCGGCCCGCACGTGGGCGAGAGGGCCGTCGTCGTAGGAGAGGACCACGGCGATGGTCGGCTCGTCCTCCGTGCCGACGGTCAGCGCCGTGCGGTCGGTGTCGGTGACGGCGTCGCCGAAGTCGCGGGGCCGCCAGGCGGCGTCGGCCCGTGGCGCCGCCTGCGCGTGCGCGGGCGGGAGGCCGTCCTCGTCCCGCGCGGTGTGGCCGATCCAGTGCTCCCACTCGGCGACGAACGCCGGGTCCGCGCGCTGCGCCCGGTGGGCCTGCGCCGTGAGCTCGCGCAGGCGGCGTCGCTGGCGGGCGTCGGTGACCACCACCAGGCGGCAGCTCTCACGCCCCGCCGCGCGGGCCAGCTGGTCGCGCAGCAGGGCCGGGAGCGGCCGCCCGTCGAAGGGATGGCGGTCGGTGTGCCGGCGCGGGATCGCCGTCGCCAGCTCGCTCTCCCACAGCGACGGCGGCAGGAGCGAGCCCGGACGCACCCGCCCGAGGAACCAGGGGTCCGCCGGGTCGGGCAGCAGCTGGGTGTGGGCCCGCCGGCTCTGGGCGCGCACCGCGAGCCGCACGTTGAGCAGGGCCGCGCCGCAGGCCAGCCGCAGCTCGCGGGCGTCGGGATCGGCGACCGCGAGCCGGCGTCCGGGGTCGCCGTGGACCTCGACCGCGTCGTGGTGCCACCGCAGCCGCCACGGCTGGCTGTTGTGGCTCGAGGGCGCGCTCGCCCCGGCGCGCAGGAGCTCGGCCACCGCCACCGACCCGGGTGCCCGGTCCTCTCGCATCGTCACGATGCCTCCCGCTGCGGCCACGACGTCCTCCTCGTCCTCGGCGCAGAGCGTCCGTCCCCGGCCGGGGCGCCCACCAGGGACCGACGGCCCGGTGCGGAGGGACCGTCCGGCTCCGGTGCCGGGACGCAACGCAGCGCGAGGGTGGACCCCGGCCAGCGGCTCCGACGGACCGGGGAGTGGACGGGATGGACACGACGCAGGGCGACGGCGGGACGGTCGTCGTGGGGTTCGACGGCTCGCGGCACGGCGAGACCGCCGTGCTCTGGGCGATCGCCGAGGGCGGCCGACGCCGGGCGACGGTCCGGGTCGTCGTCGCCCACGAGCCCCCGGACGCCTGGATGACCGCCTACGGCTACCCGCTGCTCGCCGACAGCGGGGAGCTCCGGGCGGCGGTCGAGCAGACGGCCCGCGAGCGGGTGGAGGAGCTGCGCGCCGGGCTCCGCGCCGCGGACCGCGCGGTGCCGGTCACGGTCGTCGCGGTCACCGGCCCCGCCGCCTCCGTCCTCACCCGGGAGGCGCAGGACGCCGCGATGCTCGTGGTGGGTCACCGCGGCCGCGGCGGGCTGCGCAGCGCCCTGCTCGGATCGGTCGGGCTGTCGGTGGTCCTGCACGCCCCGTGCCCGGTCACGGTCGTGCCCGCGGCCTCGGAGCCGCACGAGGCCGCGCAGGACGACGCCGGACACGACGCGCAGGTCCTCGCCGGACCGCTGCCGGTCGGCCCGATCGCCTGACACCCGCTCGTACACACACGCATCACGACCATGGCGGCCAGGCCGCCGGAGGAGGCTGGACGATGATCGATCGCTCGGTGCCACCCGCCGGGGTGGTCGTCGGGGTGGACGGCGACCCCGGGACGCTGCGGGCGGTGGGATGGGCGGCCCGCGAGGCCCACCGCCGGCGCCTGCCCCTCGACGTCGTCCAGGTGCTGCCGCCGTCCGACCGGGAACCCGACGAGCTGCGCGCACCGACCGGCCGGGCGCTGTCCCTGCTGGGCCAGGCGCGCCGCATCGTGGAGGCGGCGGCACCCGGGCCGGCGCCGCGGCTGTCGGTGGTCGACGGCGTGGCCGGTCCGGCGCTGGTGGCGGTCGCCCACCGCGCGCATCTGCTCGTCGTCGGGGCGCGGCACCTCGACGGGGCCCTCGACCTCACCGTCGGCCGCACCCTGGCGCACACCATGTCCCGGGCCGCGTGCCCGGTCGTCGTGGTCGGACCGCGCTGGGACCCCGACGAGCGCCACGACGGGCCGGTCCTCGTCGGCGTCGACGGCTCGCCGGAGTCCCACGGCGCCGTCGCCTTCGCCGCCGACGTCGCCGACCGCTGGCACGCGCGCGTCACCGTCGTCGGTGTCGCTCCCCGTGGCGAGACGGACGTCGACGCCGACGACCGCCGGCGCGACCTCGCCGAGGCGCGGGGCGGGCTCGCGACGCGGCACCCGGGCGTCCGGCTCCACGAGGTCCTCCACCGTGGCGACCCGAGCGAGGAGATCCTGCGCGAGGCCCGAGAGGGTGCCGCGCTGGTCGTCCTGGGCTCGCGCGGGCGGGGTGCTGTCACCGGAACGCTGCTGGGCTCGACGAGCCAGCGTGTGGTCCGCGCAGCGCCGTGCCCGGTCGCCGTGCTGCCGGCCGGGGCGGCCGAGCGCTGGGTGGCGTCCGACCCCGTCTGGGCCGAGGAGGGCGTGTGATGCGCGCCCCCGTGGTCGTCGGGGTCGACGACGGGCTGCTGCGCCAGCGCGTGCTCGACCGGGCCGTCCGCGAGGCTCGGCGCCGCGGCGGGCCGCTGGTCCTCGTGCACACCCACGGCCCCGAGACGCCCCTGGCCCCCTGGTACGACGACGCCGGCCGCCGCGCCGAGTCCTACCTCGCCCGCACCGCACCCGACCTCGCGGTGGAGCTCCTCTGCCGTGCCGGCGACATCACCGACACCCTGGTCGGCGCCGCCGCGCCGGGCTCGGTGCTGGTCCTCGGCGACCGGCACCGGCGTCTCGGCACGGAGGCGGGGCACACCACCGAGCGCGTGATCGCCGCGGCGCCGTGCCCCGTGCTCCTCATCCCCGAGTACCGCGGACCGACCCCGCGCGGCGCCGTCGCTCGTCGGGCCGTCGTGACCGGCGTGGACGACGGGCCCTCGGCGGCCGCGGTGCTCGCCTTCGCCGTGCGTACCGCGGCCGAGCTGGGCGTGCCGCTCGAGGCGGTCCGTATCGTCCCCCCGCCCGACGACGCCGAGGGCGCCGAGGTGACCGAGGCCGACCTCACCGCGGCCCGGCACGGCCTGGACCGGCTCGTCGCCGCCGCCCTGCGCCCCGGGCCCGACGTCACGGTGCGCACCGACGTGGTCGTCGACCGCCCGGCCCGCGCCCTGCTGGAGCGCGCGGCCGGCGCCGACGAGGTCGTCGTCGGCCACCGCCGTGGCGGCGCCACCAGGCTGGGCGGCCCCGGCTCGACCGCGCGTTCCCTGCTCGCGGCGGCCCCGTGCCCGGTCGCCGTCCTCGGGCCCCGGAGCCTGGACCCGGCGTCCTCCGCGGTGGCCGCCACGGAGGGTTCCCGGTGACCGGTCCCGGGCCGGCGCCCGCGGTCGTCGAGACCCACACGGCGGTCCTGTGGTTCGCCGGGGATCGGGTGCACAAGATGAAGAAGCCCGTCGACCTGGGGTTCTGCGACTTCACCACCCTGGAGCGCCGGCGGGAGGCGTGCCTGCGGGAGATCGCCCTCAACCGGCGGCTCAGTCCCGAGGCCTACCTCGGGCTCGAGAGCCTGCTCGGGCCGGACGGGATGGCCTGCGAGTACTTCGTGGCGATGCGGCGGATGTCCGCCGACCGGCGCCTGGCCGCGCTCGTGCGGGCGGGCGAGCCGGTGGACGACCAGGTCCGCACGCTCGCCCGGCGCCTCGCGGCCTTCCACAGCACCGCCGCCCGCGGCCCGGCCGTGGACCGGGAGGGAACGGTCGAGGCCGCGCGTACCCGGTGGACCGGCGTCCTCGACGGGCTGCGCCGGCACGCCGGGACGCTCCTGCCCGCCGACGTCGTCGACCACGTGGCCGCGGCCGCGGGCGCGTTCCTCGACGGCCGGCGCGCCCTGTTCGACCGCCGCCGCCGCGAGGGCCGGGTGGTCGACGGCCACGGCGACCTGCTCGCCGACGACGTCTTCTGCCTCCCGGACGGGCCGGTGGTGCTCGACTGCCTGGAGTTCGACGACCGCCTGCGCTACGTCGACGGGCTCGACGACGCCGCGTTCCTCGCGATGGACCTGGAGCGCCTGGGCGACGCGGGGCTCGCCGAGCGCTTCCTCGGCTGGTACGCCGAGTTCGCCGCCGACCCCGCGCCGCCCGCGCTGCGCCACCACCTCACGGCCTACCGGGCGTCGGTGCGCTCGTCGGTGACGTGCGTGCGGGTCGACCAGGGCGGCGAGGGCGCCGACCAGGCCCGTGACCTGCTCGACCTGGCCGCCGCGCACCTCGAGGAGGGCCGCGTCCGGCTGGTGCTCGTGGGCGGCCTGCCCGGGACGGGCAAGACCACCGTCGCCGGCGGGCTCGCCGACCGGCTCGGGGCGACGCTGCTGTCCAGCGACCGGGTCCGCAAGGAGATCGCCGGCCTCGACCCGTCGACGGGTGCCGCGGCCGATTACGGCACGGGCCTCTACGGCTCCGAGCACACCGCCGCGACCTACGGCGAGCTCCTGCACCGGGCCGAGGAGCTCCTCGGGCTGGGGGAGTCGGTGGTGCTCGACGCCTCGTGGACCGCCGCGGCGCCGCGCGAGGCCGCGACGGCCCTCGCGGCGCGCTGCTCGGCCGCGCTGACCTCGCTGCGCTGCGAGGCGCCGCGCGCGGTCGCCGACGAGCGCATCCGACGCCGGCGCGGGTCGGCGTCGGACGCCACCCCGCTGGTGGCCGCGGTGATGGCCGCCGACGCCGACCCGTGGCTCGAGGCCACGGTGATCGACACCGCCGGCGCCGTCGACGCCGCCGTGGACGCGGCGCTCGCCGCCGTGCGCACCCCGCGCCCGCGCGCCACGTGGACCGTCGTCGAGGTCTGAACGGAGTCCGGGGAGAGCCCGGACGGAGTCCGACAGAGGAGGAGGTGGACCGTGTCCCGGTCCCTGGTGGTCTTCGAGTCGATGTACGGCAACACCGAGGCGGTGGCCCGCGCGGTCGCCGAGGGCATCGCGACGCACCTGCCCGTGGACGTGGTGGAGGTCGGCGCGGCGCCCGAGGAGCCGGGGGACGACGTCGCCCTCCTCGTCGTGGGCGGGCCGACCCAAGCCTTCGGCATGACCCGGCCGGCGACCCGGCAGGACGCCGCCGCGAAGGTCGCGCGGCCGACCGTGTCGCGGGGACCCGGGGTGCGCGAGTGGCTCGAGACGCTGCCCGACCGGCCCGGCCTGGTCGGGGCGGCGTTCGACACCCGCGTCGTGCGGCCGCGCGTCCCGGGCTCGGCGGCGCGCGCCGTCGCCCGCCGGCTCCGCCGCCGCGGACTGACCGTCGGCGGGGCGCACACCTTCTGGGTGGCGGGCTCGGAGGGCCCGCTGCGCGACGGCGAGCTCGAGCGCGCGCGGGCCTGGGGTGCCGCGCTGGCCGCGGGCGTCGCCGTCCCGGCGTCATGACCTTCGCCGATCGCCGCGATGCCGGGATGCGCCTGGCCCGGCGGCTGGGCCACCTCGCGGGCGAGGACGTCGTGGTCCTCGGCACGCCGTGCGGTGGTGTGCTCGTCGCCGCGCCCGTCGCCGCGGCGCTCGCGGCGCCGCTGGACGTGGCCGTGACGCGCGAGGTCCGCGTCCCCGCCCGGGCCTCGCTGGTCCTGGGCGCCGTCGGCGAGGAGGGCGTGCTGGCGCTCGACGACGGTCTCGTGGGCGCGCTGCGCGTCGGCGAGGCCGAGCTGGCCGCGGCGGTGCGCCGCGAGCGGGCCGTCGTCGACCGCTTCGTCCGGCGCTACCGGGGTGGACGACCGGGCGTACCGGTCGGCGGGCGCACCGTCGTGCTGGTCACCGACGGCGTCGCCGTGGCCACACCCGTGCGGACCGCCGTCGCCGTGCTCCGTGCCCGGGGCGCCCGCCGGGTGGTCCTCGCGGCCCCGGTGGGTGCCCCGGCCGCCGTGGACGTCCTCGCGCAGGACGTGGACGAGCTCGTCGTCCTCGCGCGCCCGGCCGCGTTCCACGACGTGGCCGCGAGCTACGTCGAGTTCCACCGGGTCGAGGAGGCCGAGGTCGTGGCGATCCTGCGGGAGCGAGCGGTCGGAAAGGCCGGTGTCCCCGGTGGGTGAGCCGCACCGGCCGACCGTGGTGGTGGGGGTCGACGGATCGCCCGGCTCGCGGTCGGCCCTCGTCGACGCCATGCGCTCCGCCGCGAGCCGGGGCGCGCGCGTGCGGGTGGTCGCGGTGTACGAGCCGCCCGAATGGCGCATGCCGGCGGCACCCACACCCCTGCCCGCCCGCGCCGAGATCGAGGAGTCGCTGGCGGGCGCGGTGCGGGGCATGGTCACCGACGCCGCCTACGAGCTGGGCCACGAGCACCGTGTCCGCCCGCCCGTCACGGTCGAGGTCACGCCGGGCGACGCCGCCGACGTCCTGGTCCGCGCGGCCGCGGACGCCGACGAGCTCGTCGTCGGGCACCGGGGGCGCGGGGCGGTCGCGAGTGCCCTGCTCGGCTCGGTCGGGTGGGGCTGCGTCCTGCACGCGCCCTGTCCCGTCCGGGTGGTGCCCGACGGGCACGGGGACTGATCAGAGCCCGCTCGCCGGTCATCCCCTCGCCCCGCGGCCCCCGGTCCCGGCCGCGCGGGCCCTCCGGCCCTGCCGTCGACGGTGTCGCGCTCAGCAGGCTGGGGGGCGACGAGGAGGTGGGCCGATGTCCGAGGCGGAGTCGGGGACGAGGATCGACGACCGGGCCGGCGAGGGCGGTGGAGCCGTGGTCGTCGGGGTGTCCCTCGAGGGCCACGGGGAGACCGCCGTGCGGTGGGCGGCCGCCGAGGCGCGCGACCGCGGAGTGCCGTTGCGCCTGGTGCTCGGCCTGGTGATCCCGCGCGGCGGGCACGGTGGCCTGGTCGGCGTGGACGTCGCGACCGGCCTGCGGTCGCTGGCGCGGCGCGAGCTGCGGGAGATGCGGGAGGCGGCGCAGGCCGTCGCCCCGGGACTGGCGGTGAGCGAGGACGTGGTGGAGAGCGACCCCGTCGGCGTGCTGCGCGCGCACGCCCGGTCGGCGTCGCTGCTGGTCGTCGGCAACGACGGCCTGCCCCGTCTCCTGGACCTCGCGCTGCGGGGCATCGGTCGCGGCCTCGTCGGCCACGTGGACGTGCCGGTCGTGGTGGTCCCCCAGGGCTGCGACCCGCGGGTGCGCGACCGCGCGCAGGGCGCCGCCGCGGTAGTCGTCGGCGACGACGGCTCCCCGGCCTCGCGGGCGGCCGTGCGGTTCGCGGCCGCGCGGGCCTCGACGCGCGGGGCGCCGCTGGTGGTGGTGCGCGCCGGCCGCGACGCCCGCCTCCTGTCCGAGGACGTCCCCGCGCTCGGCCCCGACCGCCCGCCCTCGGTGCGGGTCGTGCTGGCCGAGGAGCGCGCGGACCGGGTCCTCGCCGACCAGGCCCGCGGGGCCGAGCTGGTCGTCCTCGGGATCGGCCAGCACGGCTGGCGCCACCCCCACCACCCGACGCGCCCGGCTCTCGTCCTGCACGCCTCGTGCCCGGTGCTGATCGTGCCGTCGCCCCCGCCCGAGGTCGCGGCGCCGACCGCGGTGCGCGTGTCGCAGGAGGTGCGCTCGTGACCGCGGTGCTGCGGACCCCGCGCGCCCTGCTCGTCGACCTGCTGGTCGCGGTGCTCGTCGTCCAGTACCTCGTCCTCGTCGCCACGGGCTCGGCGTGGCTCGTGGCCGACCCGCGCGGCATGGCGGGCTTCGGGCTCGGGGTGGTGGCGGTGGCCGCGATCGCGAGCGTCTCGCTCGTCCCGCTCGGCACGCCGACCCTGGTCGTCGCCGGGGGGACGACCTTCGTGGTGGGCGTCGCCGCGCTCGTCTGGGGTCTGGTGCCCGGTCTCGGGGCGGTGCTGGTGGGCGCCTTCGTGGCGGGCGTCGTCGTCACCTGGTTCCTGACCGTCGTCGCCCTGCGCGCGGTGGCGCGGCGAGGCGCAGGCCGGGTCCGGGCCTGACCGCCGGTGTCCGGCCGGGCGGCCGACGACCAACGGCCCGCCCGGCGGGGCCCGGTCGGCCCGGGCGCCGGCCGCCGCCCCGGGCGACGCTCGTCCCCGGCACCGACCCCACCGGAGGAGAGAGCCATGGACGAGCGACGCGACCCCCTCCCCACCACCGGCCCCGCGACCGTCCCCGACGGCGACGGCGACGGCGCCGGCACGGGCCGGGCTGTCGGCCCGGGCGGATCGGTGGTGGTGGGGACCGACGGCTCGGAGTCGTCGCTCGCGGCCGTGCGCTGGGCCGCCGGGTCGGCGGCCTCGATGGGGCGGGGGTTGCACGTGGTGCTCGCCTACGGCGCCGTCGACTCCTCCCTGCTGGCCGACGCCTCGCTCTGGCGCCGCTACCAGCGCGAGGTCGAGGCGCAGGCCCGCCACGAGCTGTCCCGGGCGGCCGAGGCCGCGCGGGCGGCGGCGCCGTCGGTGGCGGTCACCGAGGAGCTGGTCGACGGTCCCGCCGCCGAGACGCTGATGGAGCGCTCCGGGTCGGGGGTGCTCGTGGTCGGGGAGCAGGGTGCCGACGGGCTCGGCGGCGCGCTGCTGGGCTCGGTGGCGTCCACGGTGGCCTCCCACGCGGAGGGTCCGGTCGTCGTCGTCCGCGGGACGGCCGGCCCGGGTCCCGACGCGCCGGTCGTCGTCGGGGTCGACGGATCGCCCGCCAGCGAGGCGGCCATCGACTTCGCGGTGGCCGTCGCCGACGCGGAGGGGCGCCCGCTGATCGCGGTGCACACCTGGTCGGACCCCCTCATCGACACCGTGCCCGAGGCGTTCATCGACCTCGACGCGATCACCGAGGACGAGCGGCGGGTGCTGGTCGAGCAGCTCTCCGGTCGTTGCGCCGCGCACCCCGACCTGCGGGTGACGACGGTCGTCACACGCTCCCGCCCGGCCCGCGCCCTGCTCGAGGTGGCGCGTGGCGCGCGGCTCCTGGTGGTCGGGACGCGGGGCCGCGGGGGTTTCGCCGGCCTGCTGCTCGGCTCCGTGAGCCGTGCCGTGGTGCACCGCGCCCCCTGCCCGGTCGCCGTCGTGCCCCCGCCCGGCGTGCGGCAGCGGCCCCGCTCCGCCGAGCGCGTCCACGCCGCGGCGCGGTGAGGAGCCGTCCTGCGGCCGGCGCCCCCGGTCCCCGGGGCGGCGCGCAGTCGGCGGTGGGGGAGGTGCGCCCGCGTCGGCCGCGGTCCTCCGCGGTCGTGCGCGCCTTCGCGCCGGCGGGCCCGGACCGGCACGCGGTCGTCGCCTGGGCCCGCCGGCAGGCGCGCCGGACCGGCGCCCGCCTCGAGCTCCTCGTCGAACCCGCCGCCGACGGGCCCGGCGAGCCGCGCGACGGGCCGCTCGGAGTCCTCGCCCGGCTGGTCCGACCGGTGCTCGATCCCGTGCTGGGCGGGTCGTCGCTGGTGGACCGGCTCGCCCGCGCCGCGGCGGGCAGCGGGATGCTCGTCGTGCCCCAGCGCCTCGCCGGTGTCGACGATCTCGTCGACAGCGCCTACGAACCGGTCGCGGTGGTCCCCGACGAGCCGCCGCACACCCGGGGCCCGGTCGTCCTGGCGCTGGCGCCCCGCACCGGTGACGAGGCCGTCGACGCCGCCTTCGAGGCCGCCGCGCAGCGCCGGGCACCGCTGCTCGCGCTGCGTGTGCGGGCCCCGTCGCCGTGGACGCTCGACACGGCCACCGCCGGGGAGGCGCTGGACGACGAGGGCGAGTCCTGGAGGGACCGTCTCGCCGCCTGGCGGGTGTCGCACCCCGGGATCCCGGTCGAGGTGCAGGTCGCCGAGGGCGACCCCGCCCTCGCGCTGGTCGACCTGTCCGGGCAGGCGCGGCTCCTCGTCCTCTCGCGGTCCGGGCGTGGCCGGGTGCTGTCGAGGGTGGCCGCCTCACCCGTCGGGGCGGTGACGCTGCGCGCCCGCTGCCCCGTCCTCGTCGTCCCGCCGCCCGGTCCGCCCCGCCGGTCCTGGTGGCCGCGGTCGTCCTGGTGGCCGCGGTCGGACTGAGCCCGGCCCCGCACGGCCGACCGGCGGTCACCGTCCCCGGGTGCTCAGGGCACCGATCCCGCCGACGGTGGCCGACGCACGTCGCGGTCGGCGAGCCGCAGGGCCGCGTCCAGCTCGGGCCCGGCGTCGAGTCCGTCGTCGAGGGACCGCAGGATCCGCGTCAGCGTGCGGCGGACGCCGTGGTGGGTCTCGTGGTCCAGCGACCGCCGGGCCTGGTCCGTCGCCGCGAGCACCGTCACGCGCGGCGCGCCGCGGCGCCGGAGGACGACGACGCGCGACACGAGGTCGACGGCCTCGGAGGGCCGGCGGGCGGGCGGGGTGTCCATGGCGGGGCTCCTCTCCGGGCCCAGCCCACCTCGTCGGGACGGGGGGATCGAGGGCCGCAGGTCGCCCGCCGCCGGACGGAGGTCCCACCGGGTCGGGGCGTCGGCCCCTGCCGGGACCCGCGACCGGGTGGAGAGGGTCGGTCGGGACGGTTCGAGGTCCTGCCGGACGCGGAGGTGGTCGTGGTGCGTGGTGCGGTGGTGGTGGGGCTGGGGTTCGACCCCGACGAGCGGGTCGTGCGCTGGGCGGCGCGGGAGGCGCGGGACCGGGATCTGGTGCTGCGCCTCGTGCACGCCCTGGTGCTGCCCGTCGGCCACCACCCCGGGTGGGGGCTGACCGTCGCTCCCACCCTCCGCGGACGGGCCCGGCAGACGCTGCAGGCCGCCGCGGCGACGGCCTCCGACGTCGCGCCGACCCTGGAGGTCGAGACCCGGGTGATCCGGGGCGCGCCGGTGCCGGTCCTGCGGGCCCAGGCGCGGCACGCGGAGCTGCTGGTGGTGGGCAGCGACGGGCTCGGGCCCGTCGGCGACCGGCTGCTCGGCGGGGTCGTCCGGGGTGTCGCCGGGCACGTCGACGTCCCGGTGGTCGTCGTGCCCACCGGCTACGACCCCGCCGCGCCGCACGGGGACCACGCCCCCGTGCTCGTCGGCGACGACGGCACCGACGGCTGCACCGGCGCCTGGCGCTTCGCCGCCGACCGGGCCGCACGGCGCGGGGTGGCGATGGTCGCCGTCCGGGTGACGGGCGGCGAGCACGTGGACCGGGCCCTGCTGGACCGGGCCCGCGGGGCCGAGGTCCTCGTCCTCGGCGTCGACGCCGGGTGGTTCCACCACCACGCGACCCCGGAGGTGGTGCGCCACGCGGTCTGCCCCGTCGTGGTCGTGCCGCCGATGCCGCTCGCCGGGGTCGGCGCCGACGCGCCGGCCGGGCCGGGGCACCGGACGGGCGGCGGGTAGGTCGGCGGGTAGGTCGGCGCGCTGCCGCTCGCCGGGTGCCCGGGCCTCAGCGATCGGACGTGGCCCCGTCCCGCGAGGTGCCGGACGACCTCCTCCGCCGCGCGACCACCGGCTCGAGCTCCGCCAGCTCGTCCGCGGTCGCGTGCCGGAAGGGTCCGGCGGCCACCGGGGCGCCGGCGGCGTCGGGTGCGGGCAGTCCCCGCGTCGTCCACCAGCTCGCCCCCACCGCCACGGCCAGGATCGTGGTGATGACCGCGAGCGAGATCGGGGTGGGGATGTAGGTGACGTCGACCTTGAGGGCCATCTTGACGCCCACCCAGACGAGGACCAGGGCGAGCCCCAGCTTGAGGTAGACGAAGCGGTGGATGAGGTCGGCGAGCAGGAAGTACATCGCCCGCAGGCCGAGCAGCGCGAAGGCGTTGGCCGTGAACACCAGGAACGGCTCGTCGGTGACGGCGAAGATCGCCGGGATCGAGTCGACCGCGAAGACGACGTCGGTGGCCTCCACGAGCACCAGGACGGCGAGCAGGGGAGTGGCGAGCAGGACCCCGGCCCGCCGGACGAGGAAGCGCTGGCCGTGGAACGCGTCCGTCATCGGCACCACGCGGCGGAACCAGCGCAGGGTGCGGGAGCGCTCGGGGTCGATGTGGCTGTCGCGCTGGACCGCCATCCGGACGCCGGTGACGACGAGGAACGCCGCGAACAGGTAGAGCACCCAGGAGAAGTTCGCGATGAGCACCGCGCCCGCGGCGATGAACGCGCCCCGCAGCACGAGGGCGCCGACGACGCCCAGGAACAGGACCCGGTGCTGGTACTCGCGGGGGACCCCGAAGAAGCTGAAGATCACCGCCCAGACGAACACGTTGTCGACGGCGAGCGACTTCTCGATCAGGTAGCCCGCGAAGTACTGCTGACCGAACTCGGCGCCCCAGACCCACCACACGGCGATCCCGAAGCCGATCCCGATGGCCACCCACACCGCCGACCAGGCAGCGGCCTCGCGGACCCCGATCACGTGGGCCCGGCGGTGGGCGACCAGGTCCACCGCGAGCATGGCGACGATGCCCGCGACGACCGCGAGCCAGATCCCGAGCGTGACGTCCATGAACTCTCCTCCGAGGTGCGCGATCCACACTCGGAGGTCTCACCCGGCCCAGGACGCGGGCCCGCCCGGCCGGGGCGGCGTCCGTGACCGGACGCGGCCCGTGGTGACGACCAGGGGCGCGGGGGTTACTCCCCTCCTGCGCAACAAGTGAAGCAGAATTCGTGTATCTCGGCAACACCTGTCAGGGCGGTCGCTCGCCGTCCTCCTCCACGGCGCCGGTGAACAGCCCGAGCAGCTCGCCGACCACGTGGTCCCGCTCGGCGGGGTGGCGGAGGGGTCGCGAGGTCTCCACCTCGTAGCGGTTGCGCCTCCCCACCCGCACCCGGCGCAGGTACCCGGCGGCCTCGAGGTCGGCCACGATCGACTGGGCGGAGCGTTCGGTGATGCCCACCTCGAGGGCGACGTCGCGGAGCCGCCGGTGCGGGTCACGGGCGAGCGCGACGAGGACGTGCCCGTGGTTGGTGAGGAACGTCCACGACGGCACGTCACCGCGCGACGAGGTCATGGCGGTCCTCTCCGTGTCCGGGGCGTCGCGAGCCTAGGCCGTCCGCGGACCCGGTCGATCCGCCCGGTTCGGGACCTTCGGCGCCGATGACGGTCCGAGTGCGCCTGGCCGCGGCACCGGAGGTCGGGAGTCAATGGTCCGTCGCCGGTCGCCGCCGACGACCCGATCGCGATGGCCGGCCCGCGGCCGCGAGGAGACCCGATGACCGTCACCGATCCGTTCCGCCCGGGCGTCGTCGCCCCGTCCCCGGTGGAGGCGGCCCCGCCGGACAGCGCGAGCTGGAGGGACGCGCTGGTCGAGCTGCTGGTGCTCGCCGAGCACGGCGACCTCACCGCGGAGGCGAGCCTGCAGGGCTGGCTCTCGGTCGACCCGAGCGCGGCCGCGGCGTCCGCCGCCATCCGACGGGTCGTCGACGCCGTCCGTTCCTCCGGTGCCGTCCGTGCCGCCTGAGCCGCGGGCAGGCGGCACGGTGGAGGGGCGCGACGGCGCCGACGACCTGGCCCTGCTCGACGCGTGGTGGCGCGCGGCGAACTACCTGGCCGTGGGCCAGATCTACCTGCGGGACAACCCGCTGCTGCGCGAGCCGCTCGCCGCAGAGCACATCAAGCCCCGCCTGCTCGGGCACTGGGGCACGACCCCGGGTCAGACGTTCCTGTGGGCGCACGTCAACCGGGTCGCCCGCGGCAGCGAGTTCACCCCGCTGTTCGTCTCCGGGCCGGGCCACGGGGGGCCGGCGGTGGTCGCGGCGACGTGGCTCGAGGGCGCCTACTCCGAGCGCTACTCCCACGTCACGCCCGACGAGGAGGGGATGCGCACGCTGTTCCGGCAGTTCTCCTACCCCGGCGGCATCCCCAGCCACGTCGCGCCCGAGACCCCGGGCTCGATCCACGAGGGCGGCGAGCTGGGCTACTCGCTGGCGCACGCCTACGGCGCGGTCTTCGACAACCCCGACCTGCTCGTCGCGTGCGTCGTCGGCGACGGCGAGGCCGAGACCGGGCCGCTGGCGACGGCGTGGCACGCGAACAAGTTCTGCCACCCCGTCCACGACGGCACCGTGCTGCCGGTCCTGCACCTCAACGGCTACAAGATCGCGAACCCGACGGTGCTCGCGCGCATCCCCGACGAGGAGCTGCTGGCGCTGTTCACCGGCTACGGCCACCGTCCGTGGGTGGTCGAGGCGGGCCTGGACGAGGACCATGCTTCGGTCCACCGGCGCATGGCCGACGCGATGGACGAGATCGTCGACGAGATCGCCCGCATCCGCCGGGAGGCGTCCGAGGCGGAGGCCGGCGGACGCCCGGTGTCGCGGCCGCGGTGGCCGATGCTGATCCTGCGCACGCCGAAGGGCTGGACCGGTCCCCGGCAGGTCGACGGGGTGCCCGTCGAGGGCACCTACCGGGCGCACCAGGTGCCGCTGGCCGGGACGCGGGAGAACGCGGAGCACCGCGCCGAGCTCGAGCGGTGGATGCGCTCCTACCGGCCCGAGGAGCTGTTCGACGACGCCGGCCGGCTGCGGCCCGAGCTCGCGGCACTGCACCCCGGCGGTGACCGGCGGATGAGCGCCACCCCGCACGCCAACGGCGGCGAGCTCCTGCGCGACCTGCGGCTGCCCGACTTCCGCGACCACGCGGTGCCCGTCGACCGGCCCGGGGGACCGGTGGCGGAGGCGACCCGGGTGATGGGCGGCTGGGTGCGGGAGGTGGTGCGTCGGAACCCGGAGAACTTCCGGCTCTTCGGGCCCGACGAGATCGCCTCCAACCGGCTGCAGGACGTCTTCGCGGTCACCGACCGGCAGTTCGACGGTGAGATCCACGACGGTGACGACCACCTGGCGCCGTCGGGCCGCGCGGTGGAGGTGCTCTCCGAGCACCTGTGCCAGGGCTGGCTCGAGGGCTACCTGCTCACCGGCCGGCACGGGCTGTTCACCTGCTACGAGGCGTTCATCCACATCGTCGACTCGATGCTCAACCAGCACGCGAAGTGGCTGAAGGTCACCCGTGGGATCCCGTGGCGGCGCCCGATCGGCTCGCTGAACTACCTGTTGACCTCGCACGTGTGGCGCCAGGACCACAACGGCTTCTCCCACCAGGACCCGGGCTTCATCGACCACGTCGTCAACAAGAAGGCCGAGCTGGTGCGGGTCTACCTGCCGCCGGACGCGAACACCCTGCTCTCCACCGCCGACCACTGCCTGCGCACCCGGGACTACGTCAACGTCGTCGTCGCCGGCAAGCAGCCCGCGCCGCAGTGGCTGGACATGGAGTCCGCGGTGGCGCACTGCACCCGCGGGCTCGGCGTGTGGGAGTGGGCCAGCAACGACCGCGACGCGGAGCCGGACGTGGTCCTGGCCTGCGCCGGTGACGTCCCGACGCTGGAGACCCTCGCGGCGGTCGACCTGCTGCGCCGCCACCTGCCCGACCTGCGGGTCCGCGTGGTCAACGTCGTCGACCTCATGCGCCTGCAGACCCCGGCCGAGCACCCGCACGGGCTGCCGGACCGCGAGTTCGACGCCCTGTTCACGCCGGACCGGCCGGTCGTCTTCGCCTACCACGGCTACCCGTGGTTGATCCACCGGTTGACCTACCGGCGCACCGGCCACGCGAACCTGCACGTGCGCGGCTACAAGGAGGAGGGCACGACGACCACGCCGTTCGACATGGTCATGCTCAACGACCTCGACCGGTTCCACCTGGTCATGGACGTCATCGACCGGGTCCCGGGCCTCGGGGTCCGCCACGCGGGGCTGCGCCAGCGCATGGCCGACGAGAGGCTCGCCTGCCGGGAGTACACCCGGCGGCACGGGGAGGACCGGCCGGACGTGCGCGACTGGGTGTGGACCGACCCCGGCGACCCGGACGGGCGGGCGGAGCGGCCCGGGACGGGCGCGGACACCGCGTCGGACTTCCCCGACGACGTGCGCGTCGGACCGGACCAGCACGACCCGCTGGCCGACGTCCGCTGATGCGCGTCCTCGTCGTCAACGCGGGGTCGAGCAGCGTCAAGCTGCGGGTGGTGGAGCCCGACGACACGGTGGTCCACCGGGCGGACCTCGACGCGCCGCGGGGCCGGCCCGCGGCCGGGGAGCTCGAGGCGGCCGCGATGCGATTGGCCGGCGAGGCCGGCGGGGTGGACGCGATCGGTCACCGGGTGGTGCACGGGGGCCCCGACCTCGCCGGCCCGGTCGTGACCACGCCCGACGTCGTGGACCGGATCGACCGGCTCACCGTGCTCGCGCCGCTGCACCAGCCCCCGGCCGTGGCCGGCCTGCGGGCGATGGGCGAGGCGCTGCCGGACGTGGCGGCGGTGGCGTGCTTCGACACGGCGTTCCACACGACGATGCCCGCCGCCGCGAGCACCTACGCCGTGCCCGCGGCCTGGCGCGCGCAGCACGGGATGCGCAGGTACGGGTTCCACGGGCTCGCGCACGCGTGGGGCTCGGCGCGGGCGGCGGCGATCGTCGGCCGGCCGCTCGAGCAGCTGCGCGTGGTCGTGGCCCACCTCGGCTCCGGGGCGTCGGCGTGCGCCGTGCTCGGCGGCCGGTCGGTGGACACGACGATGGGGTTCACACCCACCGCCGGGCTGGTCATGGCGACCCGGTGCGGGGACCTCGATCCGTCCGCGGTCACCTGGCTGAGCGTGCACGCCGGCGTGCCACCCGCCGAGGTCGAGCACGCGCTGACCCACGACTCCGGCCTGGCGGCGCTCGCCGGCGACCCCGACATGCGCCGCGTGCTCGCGGCCGCCGAGGCCGGCGACCCGGACGCGACCCTCGCGGTGGACGTGTGGGTGCACCGGGCGTGCGCGCAGCTCGCCGCGATGGCCGCGGCGGCCGGCGGTGTCGACGTGCTCGCGTTCAGCGGCGGGGTGGGGGAGAACGCCCCGGTGCTGCGACGCCGCGTGGTCGACGGGCTCGGCTTCCTCGGTCTCGCCGTCGACCGGGACGCCGACGCGGCCGCGGTCGGCGGGGCGGAGGGCGACGTGTCGGCTCCCGGGGCGACGGCGCGCACGGTGGTGGTGCACGCCCGGGAGGACCTCGTCATCGCCCACCAGGTGCGGGCGGCGCTCGCACGCTGACCTCCCGGCGACGGTGCGACCCGCTCCGCGGGGCCGACCTCGCCACGCCACGCCCGGCCCTCGAGGAAGGGACGAACAGCGCCGGCGCCTCGCCGACCCGGCGCGCCGGCGTCCCACCAGGACGTCGGCCTCGACGCGATCTTGTGCGTATGTGCCGTCGGGCCCGGTCCGGAGAGCCCGATCCGGGCGTCGTCCAGCCAGCTCTGTCGTGCCTCGGTCGGGTGGCCCGCTCAGCGGGGCGCCGCCACGGCAGCCCGGGATCCGGCCACGCCCGGGACGGAGGTGCGCCCCAGCTCCACCACCGGCAGCCCCGGGAACTCGGCGGGCCGGTGGGACACGACGAGCGCCGTGCGGCCACGGCTCAGCTCGGTGATCTCGTCGGCGAGCGCCGTGGCCGTGGGGGCGTCCAGGTGGGCGGTGGGCTCGTCGAGGGCGAGCACGGGACGGTCGGCCAGCAGCACCCGGGCCACCGCGAGCCGCTGGCGCTCGCCGCCGGAGACCGGGCCGCCGTGCTCGCCCAGCGGCGTGTCGAGCCCCTCGGGCAGCGACGCGAACCACCCGCCGAGGCGTGCGTGCCGCAGGGCGTCGACGAGCTCCCCGTCGGTCGCCGTGGGGCGGGCGAGGCGCAGGTTCTCGCGCAGGGTGCTGTCGAACAGGTGCGCGGCCGGCCCGCACCACGCGATGTGCGCGCGCACGTCCTCGGCGGCCATCGTCGCGGTGTCCCGGCCGTCGAGGGTGACGGCGCCGCGCGCGGCCGCGAGGGTGCGCAGGACCGCGGCGAGCACCGTGCTCTTGCCCGATCCCGACGGCCCCGCGAGCACCATCCGCTCGCCGGGCGGGAGCGCGAACGACACCCCGCTGACCGCCTCCCGCGTCGCGTCCGGCCAGCGCACGGCCAGCGCCTCGGCGGCGACCAGCGGGTCGTCGGGCACGCGCGCGGGGCGGGGCGGGTCGGTGACCGGGGCGGGTGCGGCCTCCAGCCCGGCGAGCCGGCGGGTGGCCGGGACCGCCTCGGCGAGACGCGTCGCGGCGTCGGGCAGCCCGGCGACGAGCTCGGCGGCGGCCAGCGGCGTGAGCGCGAGGACCGCGAGGGCCGTCGGCGCCAGCCGCCCGTCGGCCAGCGCGAGCACGCCGAGGACCGTCGCCGCGACCATCGCGAGCCCGAGCCCGAGGACCCCGAGCCCCGCGCCGACACCCGCACCGCCCGCCTGCGCCACGAGGCGGCCGGCGAGCTCGGCGTCGTGCGCGGCGAGCCGTCGCCGGCGGCGGTCCGCCGCACCCAGGACGAGGAGGTCGGCGGCGCCGTCGAGCAGCTCGAGGGTGCCGGTGGCCACCGCGGCGCGGGCCGTGGCGGTGCTCCGCGCGGCCCGCCGGCCGGCGGCGACACCGAGCAGCGGGGCGACGACGCCCGCGAGGATCAGGCCCAGCGCGAGGGCGAGGCCCGCCTCGGGCAGCAGGACGGTGAACAGACCGACCAGCGCCGCGCCGACGAGCAGCGCGGACGCGGCGGGCACGACGGTGCGGATGAGCACGTCCTGCTGGGCGTCGACGTCGCCGGTGAGCCGGGACAGGAGGTCGCCGCGGCGCTGCCCGGCGGTCGCGGCCGGGCCCCGGCGCACGAGGGCCCGCCACACGCGCACGCGCAGGTCCGCGCCCAGGCGCAGGGCGGCGTCGTGGGACGCCAGGCGCTCGAGGTAGCGCAGCACGCCCTTGGCCAGCCCGAACGTGCGCACCGCGACGATCGCGACCATCAGGGTCAGCAGCGGCGGCTGCAGCGCGGCCGCGGAGATCAGCCACGCCGACGTGGCGGTCAGCGCCACCGCGCTGCCCAGCGCCCCGGCGCCGAGCACGACGGCGACCGCGAGCCGGCCCGCGCGGGGGCGGGCAGCGGCGGCGAACCAGCGCAGCGCGCCCGCCACGCGCCCCTCGGCCGCCGTCGGCTCCACGGCCTCCTCGGCCTCCTCGGCCTCCACGGCCTCCACGGCCTCCTCGGGCGCCGGCGCCGGGACCGGCGCGGGTGGCGCCGGCGGGGGAGCGGTGGCGACCGCGGGCGCGGTGGTTCCCGCGGGGCCCGGGGGCGGGCCGGCGAGATCGACGACCCGGTCGCACGCGGCGAGCACGTCGGGGCGGTGGCTGACGACGATCGCGCTGCCGCCGGCGAGGGCGTGGGGCAGGGACGCCAGCAGGGCGGCCTCGGTCGCCGCGTCGACGCCCTCGGTGGGCTCGTCGAGCAGGACCAGGGGGCGGTCGGCGAGCAGCGCGCGGGCGAGGGCGACGCGGCGCTGCTGGCCGGTGGACAGCCCCGCGCCCCGCTCGCCGACGGGGGTGTCGAGCGGCAGGTCCACCCGCGCGACCCGCGCGGCGCGGGCGACCGCCGCGTCGGGCGCCTCGGGCGCGCCGAGGCGGACGTTGTCGGCGACCGTGCCCGCGACGAGCACGGGACGCTGCGGCACCCACGCGACGCGGGCGCGCCAGGCCGCCGGGTCGAGCTCGTCGAGCGGGACGCCGCCGACGAGCACGCGGCCGCGGTCGGGGCGGCGCAGCCCTGTGACCAGGTCGAGCAGCGTCGACTTCCCCGCGCCGCTCGGGCCGCGCAGCCCGACGACCTCGCCGGGCGCCACGGTCAGCGAGAGGTCGTCGAGCACGGGGCCGGCGCGTCCGTCGACGCCGATCCGCTCGAGGCGCACCGGCACCCGCGAGGGGTCGGGCGCCGGCCGGCGGGCGCCCCCCGGGCCCGCCGGCGCGGCGGTGCCGAGCACCGCGAACACCTCGTCGGCCGCGGCGAGGCCCTCGGCACTGTCGTGGAACCGGGCGCCGACCGCGCGCAGCGGCAGGTAGATCTCCGGCGCCAGCATGATCACCAGGAGCCCGGTGGCGAGGTCGAGGCGGCCCTCCGCCAGGCGCAGGCCCACCGAGACCGCGACGAGGGCGACCGAGAGCGTCGCCAGCACCTCGAGCACCAGCGCGGACAGGAACGCCACCCGCAGGGTGCGCATGGTGGCCCGGCGGTACTCGGCGGCGACGGCGCGCAGCCGCCCGGCCTGGGCGCCGGCGCGCCCGAAGGCGACCAGCACGTCGAGCCCGGCGACGAGGTCGAGGAAGTGGTGGCCCAGCACCGCCAGGGCCCGCCACCGCCGCGTGGTGTCGTCGCGGGTGCGCAGGCCGACCAGGATCATGAACAGGGGGATCAGGGGCACGGTGACCGCCACGATCACCGCGGAGAGCCAGTCGGCGGTCAGCAGCCGCACCCCGACCAGCAGCGGCACCGTCGTGGCGAGCAGGAGCGTGGGCAGGTAGCGGCGCAGATAGCCGTCGAGGGCGTCGATGCCGCGGGTCGCGAGCGTGCCGAGCTCGCCGGTCGAGGGCAGGCGCGGGTCGCGCGGGCCGAGGCGCAGGACCTGGTCGACGAGGTCGGCCCGCAGCTGCCCGATCACCCGGGCACTCGCCCGCACCGCGGCGGCCTCGGTGGCCCAGGCCAGCAGGGCCCGCCCGGCGACCACGACGACGAGCCCCGCCAGCAGGGTCGTCAGCGCCGCGAGCGGTGCGCCGTCGAGGAACGCCCGCGCCACCACCCGCGAGAGCAGGTCCGCCTGGGCGACGACCAGCCCGGCCGTGACCACGCCCGCCGCGGCCGTGAGCACCACGAAGGTGCGGGCCGGGCGGACGTGGCGCAGCAGGCGGGGATCCAGGGGCTTCACCGCTCCACCCGCGGGCGCCGCTCGCGCGGGGGCAGGCCGGTGGGCGGCGGGATGTCGTCGCGGGTCAGGCGCCGGCGGAAGACCCAGTAGCTCCAGGCCTGGTAGGCCAGCACGACGGGGGTCACGGCGAGCGCGACCCAGGTCATGATCTGCAGCGTGTAGGGCGTCGACGCGGCGTTGGTGGTGGTCAGCGTGCCGGCCGGGTCGGTGGACGACGGCAGGACCGCGGGGTAGAGCGAGCCGAACAGCGTCACCGTGGTGGCCACGATGGTCACCGCGGTCAGCGTGAACGCCCACCCCTCGCGGGCCCGTCCCACGAGCAGGACCGCTCCGAGGAGGGCGAGCGCCGCCACCACGACGCTGAGGATCGTCCAGCCCTTGCCGTGCGCGAGCTGGGTCCAGACGAGGAAGACCGCCGCGACCGGCACCGCGCCGGCGCCGAGGCGCAGGGCCAGGCGGTGGGCCCGCAGGCGCAGGTCGCCGTCGGTCTTGAGGGAGACGAACACCGCGCCGTGGAGCAGGAACACCAGCAGCGTGGTCAGGCCGCCGAGCAGCGCGTACGGGTTGAGCAGCGTCAGCAGCGTGCCGGTGTACTCGTGCCGGGCGTCCAGCGGCACCCCGGCGACGATGTTGGCGAACGCCACGCCCCACAGCAGCGCGGGGACCGCCGACGTCGTGACGATGACGGCGTCCCAGCGCCGGCGCCACGTGTCGTCGTCGACCTTGCCGCGGTACTCGAAGGCGACCCCGCGACCGATGAGGGCGACGAGCAGCACCAGCAGCGCCAGGTAGAACCCGGAGAACAGGCTCGCGTACCACTCGGGGAACGCCGCGAAGGTCGCCCCGCCGGCCACGAGCAGCCACACCTCGTTGCCGTCCCAGAGCGGGCCGATGGTGTTGACGACGCGCCGGCGGTCGACCTCGTCGCGGCCCAGCCGGGTCAGCAGGGCGCCGACGCCGAAGTCGAAGCCCTCGAGGACGAAGTAGCCCGTCCAGAGCAGGGCGATGAGCAGGAACCAGATGTCGGTCAGGGCGAGGCCGATCACGGCGTCCCTCTTCTCCTCGTGTCGGCGGGGGTCAGTACGCGACGGCGAGCGGACGCGGCGCCGGCGTGCTCGGCGCGTCCTCGTCGGGCGGGGGCAGGGGGTCGGGCCCCTTGCGGGCGTAGCGGACGAGCAGGGTCACCTCGACGACGGCGAGCACGCCGTAGAGCACGGTGAACACGATCAGCGACGTCGCCACGGAGGCGGGGCCGACCGAGGGGCTCACCCCGTCGGCGGTCCGCAGCGTCCCGTACACGACCCACGGCTGACGGCCCATCTCGGTGAAGATCCAGCCGACGGAGTTGGCGACGACGGGGAACCCGATGCCGGCCAGCGCGGCCCACGTGAACCAGCGGGACGTCGGCACCCGGCCCCCGCGCTGCAGCCAGAGCCCCGCCAGCGCGAGGAGCATGGCCAGGGCGCCGAAGCCGATCATGACGCGGAAGGTCCAGTAGGCGACGGGCACGTTGGGCCGGTAGTCACCGGGACCGAACTGCGCCTCGGAGGACCGCTGGACGTCGTTGATCCCCTCGACCGTGCCGTCCGGGTCGCCGGTGGCCATGAAGGAGAGCACCTTGGGCACCCGGATGCTCCAGACCTCCTGCGAGCCGTCGAGACTGCCGATGGTGAACAGCGAGAACGAGGCCGGCGTGCTCGTGTCCCACAGGGCCTCGGCGGCGGCCATCTTCATCGGCTGCTGCTCGGTCATGAGGCGGGCCTGGACGTCGCCGGTGACCACCGTGCCGACGCCGGCGACGAGCACCGTGACCAGCGCCAGGCGCAGCGAGGAGCGGAACACCCGCGTCTCGTTGCGCCGCGCGAGGTGCCAGGCGGAGATGCCGAGGATGAACATGCCGGCGGTCAGGAAGGCCGCGGTGATGGTGTGGGTGAAGGCGCCCACGGCCGTGGAGTTGGTCAGCACCGCGCCGAAGTCGGTGAGCTCGGCGCGCCCGGTGACCGGGTTGACCACGGACCCGACGGGGTGCTGCATCCAGGAGTTCGCGGCCAGGATGAAGTAGGCCGAGAGCAGGGTGCCGATCGCTGCGGCCCAGATCGTCGCCAGGTGGACCCGCTGCGGGAGCCGGCCCCAGCCGAAGATCCACAGGCCGAGGAACGTCGACTCGAGGAAGAAGGCGAGCAGGCCCTCGATCGCCAGCGGCGCACCGAAGACGTCGCCGACGAAGCGGCTGTAGTCGCTCCAGTTCATCCCGAACTGGAACTCCTGGACGATGCCGGTCACGACGCCCATGGCGAAGTTGATCAGGAAGAGCTTGCCCCAGAACTTCGTCATCCGCAGCCAGCGCTCGTCACCGGTGCGCACCCAGGCGGTCTGCATGCCCGCGACCAGCAGCGACAGGCCGATCGTCAGCGGCACGAACAGGAAGTGGTAGACGGTCGTCACGCCGAACTGCCAGCGCGCCAGGTCCAGCGCCATCTCGAGGGCCTCCCGCGTCGGGCCCGCACCGGACGCGGGGATCGCCGACGACCGTGCCGTGGCGGGGCTGTTGATGATCAGGGTCGAAGGTCCCGCCGCTGGTCCCCGGGGGGCCGGGCCGAGTGCCCGTCGAGGACGGGCCCGCCGCCCGTACCGGGCCTGCGCCCCCGCCGCCCACGCTGGCCGCCGACCCAGCGAGCGAGGAGGCGGCCGACGATGAGCACGACCGGGACGGGTGCGGTGCACCGCGCGATCGGGCTGTTCCTCCCGCGCCGCTCGACGTTGCGGCGGCCCAGCGACCGCCTCGAGGTGGGGGCCCGCTGGGTGCTGCTGCTCGTCGGCCTGCTCCTCGTGCCGGTGGCCCTGGCCGTCGGGAGCCAGGTGACGGCGGACCTGACCCCGCAGGTCGCCGCGCAGCGGGCCGAGCGCCACCAGGTCGTCGGCGAGGTCGTGGCGGACCCGCGTCAGGCGCCGCCCCGGCCCGACGTGGTCGTGAACGAGGAGCGTGCGCCGGTCCGGTGGACCGCCGCGGACGGCACCCCGCGCGAGGCCGTCGTGCGGGTGCCCGCCGAGACCCGGCCCGGCGACACCCGCGTGCTGTGGGTGGACGCCGCGGACCGGCCGACGGGGGCGCCGCTGAGCCCGGGCTTCCCCGCCACCCAGGGTGTCCTCACCGCGCTCGTCATCCTGCTCGGCGACCTCCTGGTGTCGGTGGGCCTCCTCGCCGGGCTGCGCTGGGTGCTCGACCGCGCCCGGTTGCGGGCGTGGGAGGCGGCCTGGCGCCGCTTCACCGGTCCGGATCACCCGAGCATGCGCTGACCGCCACCGAGCAGACCGCCAGAGAGCACCGCCCCGGTGCCGGACCTCGGGTCCGGCACCGGGGCGGACCCACGGGCGGTCCGGCGCGTCAGCGCGTCGGCACGGCCCGGGCGTGGTCCTCGACCCGGTAGGCCGGCCCGGCCTCCGGCACCGGCACCACGGCGACGACCGGGCACCAGGCGCGGCTGACCAGCCGCGCCGTCACCGAGCCCCCGGGCGGGTCGCCCAGGCCCTCGACGTGGCGGGTGCCGAGCACGAGCATGCGGGCGTCCTCGCTCGCGCGCAGCAGCACCCGGGCGGGCCGGCCCTCGCGGACCTCCAGGCTCAGCCGGACCCGCTCCGCGGCGTCGTCGCCGAGCGCGCGGCGCACCGCGCTCTCGAGCTCCGCGCGGGCGTCCCGGGCGCGGTCGCCGGCGGTGCCGTAGAGGTCGGCCGGGCCGGAGGCGATGAGGGCCACGAGCGGCGCGCCCTCCGCCTGCGCGATGCCGGCCGCCCAGCGCAGGGCCTGCACGGACTCGTCGGACCCGTCCACGCCGACGACCACCGGCGCGTCGGCCGCCGCGCGCGCGCCGTGCACGTCCAGCTCGCCGCGGGCCACGCGCCGCAGCACGTCGCGGCGGCTGACGACACCGACGGGGATCTCCTCCTGCAGGATCGGCAGCGCCCGGCAGCCGGCGTCGAGGAGGCGGTCGACGAGCTCGTCGACCGGGGTGTCCGGATCGGCGGTGGGCACGTGGGTCATCAGCTCGGCGGCGGGGGCGTCGTCGGCGGCCCCGACGAGGCGCCGCTCGTCGACGACGCCGAGCAGGCGGCCCCGGGCGTCGACGACGGGGGCCGAGGCGATGCCGTGGGACACGAGCAGGGCCGCGACGGCCGCGCGGGGCGCGTCGGGCGGCACCGTGAGCACGGGGCTGGTCATGAGGTCGCGGGCCCGGCGCGGGCCGGAGGCGGTGTCCATCCCGCGATCGTTCGAGGGTCCGCGCCGCCGCGGCAGGGCCACCGGACCGGGCGCCGGGGGCACGGAGGGCCCGACCTCGGTGACGTCCGGCCCTGGGAGACGGGCGCGCACCCGCGCACAGTCCCGGCATGAGCGTGACCCGCACCCGGTCGTCCGAGCGGTGGAGCCCCACGGAGGTCGCCGCCCTGCTGCGCGCCCTCGAGCCGCTGGCCGGGCCGGGGGCGGCGTGCGCGGTCTCGGTCCGCGACCGGCGCGTCGAGCTGACCCTCGACCCGGCGGCGCTCTCCGCGGCGGGCATCCCGCCGCACCGCGTGCTGGTGCACGCGGGGCGTCTCGTCGGGGCCGTGGAGAACGCCCTGCGCTCGTCCGGGTGGGCGCCCCGCACCGTCGTCGCCACCGACGCCGACGCCCGGCCCCTCGCCGCGGTGTCCGCGACGCGCCGGCGCCCTGCCACCCCCATGGACCTGGGCCGTCGCCGCGTCGACCGCCGGGCGGGCGGCGCCGCCTCGCCGCGCTACGCCGCCCCCGCCGACGCCTCGCGCGTGGTGGACGTCGCCCACGCCGCGGCGTCCCGCGGGGCGTGGCTGCACCTGCTCAACGGCCCGACCCGCGACGGGGTCCCGGCCTGGCGCACCCCGGCGCCCGTCCCGGCCGACACCCTCACCCTCGAGCTGCCGTGGCGCCGCGACCCCGTGCTGGCGGTGTGCACCCACGAGGACGGCGTGCGCGAGGCCGTCCTGGCCGGCGTCGTGCTCGAGCGGGCGGTCGTCGAGGCCGCCCTGCGCGGGCTGCAGGTCGAGCCGCACGTCGAGGCCTTCGACGACCCCGCGGTCCGGGCCGCGACGCTCGCCGCCGCCGAGCACGACACCGGCGTCGGGCACGCGGCGGTCCGCCTCTACCCCTGATCGGCGGGCTCCCTCACCGGCGGGCTCCCTCACCGACGGGCTCCCTCACCGACGGCGGAAGCGCTCCGCCACGCTGTGCAGCAGCGTCCGGGCGTCGAGGACCCCGCACGGCTCGCCGTCGACCACGACGAGCAGCAGTCCGTGGCCCTCGGCGAGCATCAGCTCGGCGGCGCGCGACCGGGGCACCGAGGGCGCGACCGTCGGCACGCGGGTCGCCAGCGCGCCGACGGTGTCGAGCATCCGGGCCGGCCGGGCCCCGCCGTCGAGCAGGTGGCGCAGGAGGTCCACCTCGCTCACGGCCCGCACCGTCCCGTGCCCGCGGACCACCAGGTGGTCGGTGCCGAGCTCGCGCAGCCGGTGCAGGGCGGTGCTCACCCGCGTGGTGTCCGGCACCTCGACCGGCGCGAGCGGGCCCATGAGGAAGCGCACCGGCTGGTCGTCGTCGAGGGCCTCGGGCGGGACGCCGGCGGCACGCGCCGCGGTGGTCACGGGGTGCGTGGTCACGGGTGCGTGGTCATGACCTGACGGTCGGCGGGGCCGGCCGGGGCGAGCAGGGCCGGAGGGCCCGGAGATGACGGGTCGCCCGGGGTCACCCCGCGACGCCGCCGACCCTGCCGGCGACCCCGCGACGCGTCCGACGCTGGAGGCCACGCAGCGCGATGTGAGGAGGACACGATGGTGGCGACGGACGATCGGTCGGTCGAGGGCACGGCGCCCGTGCTCGAGGAGGAGCCCGACACCCACCCCGCGATCGCCGCCCGGTTCCGCGACCACTCGGTGGCGGCGTCGGCCCGTGACGTGATCGGGGCACGCCTGCGCGTCCGGGGCGTCGTGCGCGTCGGCCGCGCCTGGTGGCCCTACCGCGGGCACGAGGTGACGCTGCCGACGCACGGCTACTTCCGGGAGATGCGGGTGGTCGGCGGCCTGCGCGTCGTCGACTCCTGGGTGGCCGGTCGCGCGCGGCGCGCCACGACCGTGCTCGGCCGGTGCGTGCACCCCGCGCTGGTGGGCCCCGACCTCGCCCGCGCCGACCTCGCGCACGCCGCGCTGAGCGCGATGTGGGTGCCCCCGGTCCTGCTCCCCGCGGAGCACACCCGGTGGAACGTCGAGGACCGCGACACGGCCACCGTCGCCTTCGCCGTCGCGGGCGCCCCGGTCCGGGTGCGGCTGACCCTGCACCACGGCGGCCTGCCCCGCCGCATCAGCACCGTGCGCTGGGGCGACCCGGACCGCACCGGCTTCTTCCGCGACGTCCCCTTCGGCGCGGAGATCCTCGAGCACCGCACCTTCCACGGCCTCACCGTCCCGAGCACCGGCATCCTCGCGTGGCGTCCCGACGGGCCCGGACCCACCCGCGAGGTCCTGCGCTTCCAGGTCGTCGGCCTGGAGCCCGTCCACGCCGGCGGACCGGTCCTCGACGAGCTCTGCGACCCGGACGCCGTGCCGGGCGACGCCGCCGAGGGGCAGCTCTGGTAGGCGTCCCCGGCGGCGGACGACGGCCCCGCCCTCCCCGACGGGAGGGCGGGGCCGTCGCTCGTCTCAGGCCACCGGCTCGGTCGTCGGTCGACCCCGTCGGTGCGCCGTGGCGACGGCCGCGGTCACCGCGGTCGCACCGAGGCCGACCAGCACCGCGCCCGCGACCAGCAGCGCCAGCGAGAGGGCCCGCAGGCCGGGCACGGTGGCGCCGGCGTCGGCGGCCACGTCGATCCCCGCCCGCCCGTCGGGCTGGACCACGACGAGCACCCAGTCGCCCGGCGTGGGGCGCCACGTCAGGGTCTGCGTCCCCGGGCCCGAGACCTGGGCGACCCAGATGCCGGCGTCGGCGGGCGGCCCGGACAGCGGCCCGCCGGGCTGCTCCACCACCCGCGGCCCCGTGTCGCCGTCCCGGCTCTCCGCCACGGTGCCCACGGCGACGCCGGCGAGCCAGCGGTCGGCCGCGTCGCGCGGGGCGATCCCGAGGAACACCGGGCGCCCCGGCTCCAGCGCGGCGGCCCGCACCCGCACGTCGCCCAGCGCCGCGCCGGGCGAGAAGAGGGTCGGGTCGCTCGGCTCGAGCAGCAGCTCGGGGGACCGCACCGCGTAACCCGTGCCCGTCACGACCGTCGGCGGGGTGGTGAGGAAGCCGGTGGCGTCGCGACCCGCCGCGTCGGTCGCCAGCCCCGTCGCGCCGCCGACCACCGGAGCCACGGCGCCGAGGCACAGCACCGCGCCCAGGGCGAGCCCCAGGACCGGGCCCACCGTCCAGCCCGGACGGGGCGGGGGCGCGGGCGAGGGTGCCGTCGTCGCCGGCGCCCCCGGCTCGCGCGGACCCGGCTCGAGCACGAACGGGGGGTAGCGATCCGTCGTCAGCAGCACGTAGGCCGCGACGCGCAGAACCCAGCGATTCAAGCCCATGATCAGGTCGAACAGCGGGCGCGGGTAGGTCCCGCGCACGGCGTGCACCACGATGGCGACGAGGGCCAGCAGGCCGATGAGCCCGCCCGCACCCAGGGACCACCGGTAGCCCTGGTCCTCCCAGATCCACCACGGGCTCGCGATCAGCAGGCCGACCACCAGGTACTGGGGGAGCGCCAGCAGCCACCACTTCACCAGGACCAGGCCCCGGGAGAGCCGCTCCGGGTACTCGATCTCCAGGTCGGCGGGGTAGGCGGGATCGGGCCGCAGGCTGAAGGGCGGGTAGCGGTCGGTGCCGAACGCCGCGTTGGTGTAGAAGGCCACGCGCCACGTCCACCGCAGCACCCCGACGGTGACGTCGAACAGCACCCGCGGGTAGCGCCCGGTCACGAGGATCGCGACGAAGGCGACGACCGTGACGAGCCCGAGCGCGACCCACAGGAACGCCAGGACGATCCAGTGGGGGACCGCCAGGATCCACTTGACCAGCCACAGCCAGCGGGAGAGCCCGGGGTCCAGGTCGCCGCGGACCCGGGCCGGGAAGCGCGGTGCGGATGGTGGCGGCGGGGACGGCGGAGGTGGTGGGGGCGGGGACTGCGGGACGGGCGTGGTGGTCATGGCGGCCCTCCGGGCGTCGCGGGTGCGTGCGCCGACGCTGGCGGCGACGGCCGCCGGCGAGCAGGGCCGACCGGACCGGAGCGGGCGGGGCGTTCAGTCCTCGTCGAGGTGCGCGAGGGCGAGCAGGGCGTCGGTCGTGGTGACGATGCCGACCACGGCGCCCTCCTCGACCACCACCGCGGCGTCCAGGCCGCCGGCGAGCACCGCCCGCGCGACGCGGGCCGCGGTGGCGCCGGCCTCCACGGTCGGCACGGGTCCCCGGACCAGGCGCCCGACCGGTGCGGTGACGCCGTCCACGGCCGCGGCGATGACGTCGCGGTCGACGAGGAGCCCGGTGCAGCGGTCGCCGGCGATCACCGGTAGGTGCCGCACCCCGGCCACGCGCATGACGCGCAGGGCCTCGGCGACGGACGTCTGCTCGGTGACCACCCGCACGGGCCGGGTGGGACGCAGGCCCGGAGCCGGGTCCGGGGGTCCGGAGCGTGTGGTCGTCATGCCGCCATCCCGCCCGAGACCGTCGTCCCCCGCCAGGGCCGTCGGTCCCCTCCGCGGGGACCGGCCGGGGCGGGGGCCGGGACCGCCGTCCGTCCCGGTCGGGCCGTTGGTCCCTGCCGGTGCACGCCGCGCGGGGTGACCGTTGCCGCTGGGCGCGTCGACCGACGGGCCCGCGAGCGATGGTGGGAGGAGGAGCCATGAGCGAGCAGACCGCCGGGGCTCGTCCCGAGTCCCCGGCGCGGTCGGCCGGGGCGACGGACGGTCCGTCGGCGCCCGCACGCGCGACGGACCGGGACACCTGGGCCGGCTGGGTGCGCTTCGGCGCCGTCGTGATGGTCGTCGTCGGGGTCTTCGGCGTCGTCCAGGGCCTGGCGGCGATCGTCAGCCCGACGTACTTCGTGACCGGCACCGGCACGGTGCTCGTGCTGTCGTGGGCGACGTGGGGCTGGATCCACCTCGTGATCGGCGCACTGGTCGCGATCGTCGGGGCCGGCCTGCTCGGCGAGGCGGCGAGCTGGGCCCGGGGGGCGGGCATCGCCGTCGTCGGGCTGAGCGCGATCGTGCACCTGGTGATGATCCCGGTGGCGCCCGTGTGGTCGATCGTCGTGATCGCGCTGGACGTGGTGATCCTCTACGCGCTGGTCACGACCTGGAACGACCCGTTGGGTGCGCGTCACTGAGGAAGCTCCGCCCCCGGGACGGCACGGCGCCGACCCGGGGGCGGACGTCTGCCCGGCGGGGGAGTGGTCGTGCGGAGGTGGTCGACGTGACCGAGGGGCCGGGCCCCACCGAGGTGCCGGACCGGATGCGGGAGCTGGTCCTCGCCGTCGACGCCTACCGCCGGGCCTACGCCGACGCGCTGGGGCTGGGCGTCGGCGAGGTGCTGACCCTCTCCGACCTGGGGCGTGAGGGCGCCCGGCCGGTCGCGATCCTGGCCGCGCGCCTGGGCGTGACGGCGCCGGCGGGTACCGCGCTCGTCGACCGGTTGCAGATCAAGGGGCTCGTCGTGCGCCGCCCGCACCCGTCCGACCGGCGCAGCACCCTGATCGACCTCACTCCCCGCGGCCGGCGCGTCGCGGACCTCATGGGCCGGCTCTTCAGCGAGGACGTGCTGGCCGCGCTCGACGGCGCTCCGGTGCCGCACGCCCGCGAGCTCGCCGAGCTGCTCGACGGCCTCGCGGCCGTGCTGCGCCAGCGCGCCGGCGACGTCAACCGGCTGCGCCGGCGGCTGCTGCGCGAGGACAACGTCGTCGACGGCGCACCAGGGGCCGCGGCGGGGGCGACGGACGACGCAGGGCCGGAGGTGGGCACGTCGTGACCGCCGCACCGGCCCGCGGCGGACGACCATCGACCCCCGCGTCCGGGACGGAGGACCCGGGAGCCGACCCGTCCCGCGGACGAGCGTCTCCTCGAGCGGGCGAGGGCCCGCGCGGAGAGGAGACAGCCATGCCCAGCACCACCGACAGCACCACCGACAGCACCACCTACAGCACCGCCGACAGCACCGCCGGGACGCGACGTCGGGTCGTCGACCACGCCGGGGTGGGCATCGGCCGCGCCGGCGACGACGGCTGGGTCACCGACTTCGCCGGTGTGCGCGTCGGCCGGGTGCTCGACGACGGGACCGCCGAGGACTTCTCCCACGTCCACATCGGGAGGCTCGACACGGTGGCGCCGCGCCGCGGGGCGGCCTGAGGACATCGGCTCGCGACCCCGTGGGCGCACGGGGACCAACGGCCCTGGCGGCGGCGCCGGTGCGACCCGAGCCTGGACGGGTCGGCGGGTCCACCAGGGGACGACCAGGGGGACGACATGGCGGGCGAGGCGCGGGCGGAGCGCGAGCCGGTCGCTGCCGCGGTCTTCTGGCCGTGCGACCTGCGGGATCGGGTGCCCCCCGCGGTCCTGCGCTACTTCGCGCAGTCCCTGCTCCCCGGGGCGCCCGTGGTCCCCGGGGTGCGCCTGCGGATGCGCGGGTCGTTGCGGCTGGGGCGCGTGTGGCTCCCGTTCCGGGCCGACGAGGTCCTCGCGCCGCGGCGGGGCTTCCGCTGGTCGGCGACGGTCGGCGGGGTCATCCGCGGCGCCGACCGCGGGGGTGCGGGACCGGGGCGGATGCGCTGGACCCTCGCGCGGCTGCTGACCCTGGTGGACGCGGACGGCCCCGACGTCAGCCGCAGCGCCGCCGGGCGCGCCGGCGCGGAGGCCATCTGGGCGCCGGCGGCCGTTCTGCCCGGCCCCGGTGTCTCGTGGTCCGCGCCCGACGACCGCCACCTGCGCGTCCACTTCGCCGTCGGCGACACCCCCGTCGACCTGCACCTCCACCTCGACGACACCGGGCGGCCGCGGACGTTCCGCACGATGCGCTGGGGCGACCCCGACGGGACCGGCCGGTGGGACTGGTACCCCTTCGGCGGACGGGTCACGACCACCCGGCTCTTCGGGACCTCCGTGGTCCCGGCGACCGGCGCGGTGGGCTGGTACCCCGACGGCCCCGACGCCCGGCGCCACGAGTTCTTCCGCTTCCGGCTCACGGCGCTGGCGCCTCACGCGTGATCTGCGGCGAGGCGCCCGTAGGCCCCCACCGCGGCCCAGGCCAGCGCGGCGACCCCGAGGAAGAGCAGGTAGACGGCCCCGTAGCCGGTCACCGTGGCCAGTGCGGCGGCGGCGGGCGCGAGAAGGCCGGCGAAGCCCCACCCGGTGAACACCAGCCCGTAGGTGGTGCCGAAGCGGTCGGCGGACACGACGTCGGACGTGGCCGCCGGCGTCAGCGTCGACAGCGCCCCGTACTGGGTGCCGAGCAGGAGCAGGGCGCCCAGGGCGACCGGTCCGCCCGCGCCGACCGCCAGGGGGAGGCAGGCGAGGAGGAGCAGCGCGGCGTTGCCGTGCAGTGCGGCGCGCCGGCCGATGCGGTCGGAGAGGGGCCCGGCGACGAGCCGGCCCGCGAAGTTGCCGAGGTTGAGCAGCACCACCGCGAGGCCGGCCGTCGCGGCGTCGCCGGCGAGGTCGCCGGCCTGGGCGAACGCGGCGAGGGCCGGCGCGCTGCCGAGCCCGAACGCCAGCCACAGCGCGACGACGGGCCGGCTCGGCCGCGACCGGTGGGCGGCGGGGTCCCGCGGGCGGCGCGGGGTGGGCCGGGCGCCGGGGACGAGGGCGGCGGCGACGGCGAGCACGGCGCCGAGCACCGCGGCGAGGACGACGAAGGTCGCGCTGCGGCCCACCGCCGCCAGCAGGGCTGCGGCGAACGGCGCGAGGACCGCACTGCCGGCGGCGTAGGCGCTCACCACCAGGCCGAGGGCGAGACCGCGGCCGGAGGCGACGGTACCGGCGACACGGACAGCGGTGGCGTAGCCGAGTCCGGTGGAGCCGCCGACCAGCACACCGAAGGTCAGGAGCAGCAGCACCACGGAGGACGCGGCGGCGCTGCCGAGCAGCCCGAGCACCGTGCCGGCGAGCGCGACGAGGGCGAGCCGGCGCGCTGCGTACCTGTCGGCGGCCCGCCCGCCGGTGAGCACGCCGAGCATGAAGGCGGCCAGGCCGACGGAGAACACGCCGGCGAGCACCGCACGGCTGATGCCGAGATCGCGGCCGAGGGAGTCGGTGAAGACGTCCCAGGCGAACAGCGGGCTGACCGCCAGGTCGAGCAGGACAGCACCGGTGAGGGCGCGTCGCCTGCTGGTCGTCGCGGCGCCGGTGTCGGCCACGGTCACATGGTGGCGGCGGGGACCAGTTCGGTCAGCAGGGCGCGGACGCGGCGGTCGATGTCGGCGCGGATGGGGCGGACGTCGTCGATGCCCTTGCCGGCGGGGTCGGTGAGCTCCCAGTCGAGGTAACGCTTGCCGGGGAAGACCGGGCAGGCGTCGCCACAGCCCATGGTGATGACGACGTCGGCCGCTTCGACGACGTCGGTGGTGAGCGGCTTGGGGAACTCGCGGGAGAGGTCGAGGCCGAGCTCGGCCATCACCTCGCGGACCGCCGGGTTGATCTCGTCGGCCGGGGTGGAGCCGGCGGAGCGGACGTGGACCGCGCCCCGGGCGTGGTGATCGAGCAGTGCGGCGGCCATCTGGGACCGGCCGGCGTTGTGGACGCAGACGAACAGGACCTCGGGGACGTCGGACACGAGTGCTCCCTGGGCTTGAGCGGCGGCGGTCAGGCGCTCGCGGGCGAACCGCTCGGCGAGGACGGTCAGGTGGGTCGTGAGCTTCGCGGTGGTGGAGAGCAGCTCGTGGGACTCGACGACGCAGGTCGCAACGGTCTCGGGGGAGAACACCCCGGCGAAGCGCTCGGTGAGCGTGTCGGCGGCGCGGGCGAGGTGGTGGTCGGTGGAGAGCAGGCTCAGCGCCTCGAGGTCGCGTCGCGGCGGGACCACGGGACTGGCCGGGCCGGCCGGGCCGACAGGGCTGGTGGTGGGGTGGGGGTCGACGGCATCGTTGCTCAGCTCGCTCATCTCAGCGTGCTCCTGGTTCGGTGGGCTCCGCGTCACCGGTGCGGGACGGGAAGAGTCGGCGGCGCAGCCACAGCGACACATAGACCAGGGCGACCAGGACGGGCACCTCGATGAGGGGGCCGACGACCCCGGCG
Source organism: Actinomycetospora sp. ABD4_176 (assembly GCF_056311855.1). Taxonomy (NCBI): domain Bacteria; kingdom Bacillati; phylum Actinomycetota; class Actinomycetes; order Pseudonocardiales; family Pseudonocardiaceae; genus Actinomycetospora; species Actinomycetospora sp. ABD4_176. The sequence goes on from NZ_CM149974.1 coordinate 890,394, forward strand.
AGAGCCTGGCCGCTGGTGGCGCCGAAGGTGGCGATGGCGACGGCGATGGCGAGCTCGAAGTTGTTGCCCGCGGCGGTGAACGCGAGTGTGGTGGTACGTCCGTAGCCCAGACCGACCGCGCGGCCGAGGGCGTAGGCGCCGGCCCACATGACGGCGAAGTAGATGAGCAGGGGCAGCGCGATCCGGACGACGTCGAGGGGCCGGCTGGTGATCGCCTCGCCCTGTAGCGCGAACAGGATCACGATGGTGAACAGCAGCCCGTAGAGCGCGAACGGTCCGATCCGGGGCAGGAAGCGGGTCTCGTACCAGTCGCGGCCGCGAGCGCGTTCCCCGAGGCGGCGGGTGAGGTAGCCCGCGAGCAGCGGGATGCCCAGGAAGATCAGCACCGAGCGCACGATGGCCCAGGCCGACACGTCGAGCCCGGCGGTGGGCAGGCCGAGCCAGCCGGGCAGGACCGCGAGGTAGAACCAGCCCAGGGCGCCGAAGGCGATCACCTGGAACACCGAGTTGAGGGCGACGAGCACGGCGGCGGCTTCGCGGTCGCCGCAGGCGAGGTCGTTCCAGATGATGACCATGGCGATGCAGCGCGCGAGCCCGACGATGATGAGCCCGGTGCGGTACTCGGGCAGGTCGGGCAGCAGGAGCCACGCGAGGGCGAACATGAGCGCGGGCCCGAGCACCCAGTTCAGGACCAGCGACGACACCAGGAGCCGTCGGTCGCCGGTGACGGTGTCGAGGCGGTCGTAGCGGACCTTGGCGAGCACCGGGTACATCATGATCAGCAGGCCGAGGGCGATCGGTAGCGAGACGCCGTCGATGGCGACCGCGCCCAGGGCCTCGCCGAGACCGGGGATCAGCCGGCCGGCCAGCAGCCCGAGGATCATGGCCGCGAGAATCCACACCGGCAGGAACCGGTCGAGGGTGGAGAGCTTCGCGACGACCCCGGCCCCCTCGGCGCCGGCCGGATCGCGCGAGGTCAGGTCCTCGGTGCTCACGCCTCGACCACCGGCAGCTCGTCGCGGTCGGCCGGCAGCGCGGCGGGGCTGTCCGGAGCGGCGGGCACCAGCACGGCCGACAGCTGGTCCAGCAGCTCGGGTCGGACCCGGTAGTAGACCCAGGTGCCCCGGCGCTCGCCGGTGATCAGCCCGGCCTCGCGCAACACCTTGAGGTGGTGGGAGATCGTGGGCCCGGACAGGTCGAACACGTCGGTGAGGTCGCAGACGCAGGCCTCGCCGCCGGCGTGGGAGGCGATCAGCGAGAGCAGTCGCAGCCGCACGGGATCGCCCATGGCCTTGAACACCCGCGCCAGCTCGGTGGACTGCCGGGCGGTCAGCGGTTCGCGGGCCAGCGGCTCGCAGCACCCGACGACGTCGGCGAGCGGGGCCGGCCCTCGCTCCCGCGTCCCCTCCTGATTCGACATACGTCTACCTTGACACGTGTCGAACCAAGGAGCAACCTCTGCTTCGACCGACGTCGAAACAGACGTCGTCGAGTTCGAGGAGGACGCCGTGTCCCGTGTGCAGCTCGCCCTGCGGGTCTCCGACCTGGAGGGCTCGATCCGCTTCTACAGCCGGCTCTTCGGGGTGGAGCCGGCCAAGCGCCGCCCCGGCTACGCCAACTTCGCGGTCGCCGAGCCGCCGCTGAAGCTGGTGCTGCTCGAGGGTCGGCCGGACCGCCCGACGGTGATGGACCACCTCGGGGTGGAGGTGACGTCCACCGACGAGGTCGACGACGCCACCGCGCGCCTCTCGGAGCTGGGGCTGTTCACCCAGGTCGAGGAGGACACCACCTGTTGCTACGCCCGCCAGGACAAGGTGTGGGTGCGGGGTCCGGGTGACGAGCCGTGGGAGGTCTACACCGTCACGGAGGACTCGCCGGACTTCGGCACCAGCGGGATCGGAGCCACGATGCCCGACGCCGACGCCGCCGGGACCCCGGCCGCGGCGGGCGCGTGCTGCGGGGTCACCGCCTGCTGCTCCCACGACGAGGCGCCGACCGAGCCCGGCGTGACCGCCACCGAGGCCAAGACCGCCGCCGGCTGCGGGTGTGTCGCGTGACCGGACCGTCCGTCGCGGGGGTGCGGGCGGTGGACCGCCCGCGCCGGCGTGCCGCGCTAGCCTCCCACGCCATGTCCACCGCGATGGAGGGCGGCGGGCGCTACAACGCCAACGCCTCGGCCCAGGCCGCGTCGTCCGCGTTCGGTCTCGACCTGTTCCGGGACGCCGCCGCCCGCGCGCCGCTCGGCCCGGCCGGGGTGGTCACCGTCGTCGACTACGGGGCGTCCGAGGGGCAGAACTCCCTGGCGCCGATGGCGGCCGCCGTCGAGGCCGTCCGGCAGACCCGGGGCGAGGACCAGCCGGTGTGGGTGTGCCACACCGACCTGCCGGACAACGACTTCGGGTCGCTCTTCCGCACCGTCGCCGACGACCCGGGCACCTACCGGCGCCCGGGCGTGCACACCGCGGCCGTCGGACGGTCCTTCTACGAGCAGCTGCTCCCCGACGGCTGGGTGAGCGTCGGGTGGAGCTCCATCGCCGTGCACTGGCTCGGCGAGGTCCCGGGGCCGCTCGACGGTTTCTGGTTCAGCAGTGCGAACCGCGAGCAGGACGAGGCCTGGGCGCGGGCGGGCGCCGCCGACTGGTCCGCGTTCCTCGGTGCGAGGGCCGCGGAGATGCTGCCGGGGGCCCGCCTCGTGATCGTGGTCGGCGCCGCCCACGGGGAGGGACGCACGCGCCGGTCCGGCGCCGAGCGCGCCATGGACGAGGTCGCCCGTGGCCTGCAGGGGCTCGTCGAGCGCGGCGTCCTGCGCGAGGAGGAACGGGACCGGATGACGATCCCGGCCTGGTACCGCACGGATGCCGAGTGGCGGGCCCCGTTCGGCGACGGCGGCGACGGCGGCGACCTCGAGCTCGAGCACCTGGAGCTCGTCGACATCGGGGATCCCCTGTGGCGCCAGACCGAGGAGTCCGGGAACCCCGCGGCCTACCCCGCCCGGGTCGCCGCGGCCCTGCGGGTGTCCTTCGGTCCCTCGCTGCTCCAGGACCTCGACCCGGACCGGCGCGCCGCCGTCGCCACCGAGCTCTTCGACCGTCACCTGGCCGACGCGATCGCGGCCCAGCCACCCGGGCCGTGGTTCGACTGGCGCCTCGCCGTCATGGTCGTCGTGAAACGGGGGTGACCCGGCGGGGCCCGCACGTCCCGGCGCTCCGGCCCGGTTCGGCACGGCCGCGGCGTGGGGCAGCAGCGGGGGCTCGTCACGCCCTCGCCGACGCCCGCCCCGCGTGTGCCCGCACGGCCGTCACGACCGAGACGCAGGAGGCGAGCGCGAGCCAGGCCAGGCGGGGCGCGAGGGCCCGGGCGGCCCGTGCGTCGAGCGTCGCGGCCCGGGTGAAGGCGTGGGTCGTGGTGGCCAGGGCGACGACGGTGTCCGCGGCGCCGAGGGCGGGGCTGCGCCGGCCGAAGTAGAGCGGGGAGAAGGCCGCGTAGAGGACCCACGTGGCGGTCTCCGACGCCAGCACGGCGCCTCGTCCCGGGGTGCCTTCGGGCAGGTTCGCGATCCGCAGATCCGCCCAGAGCGTCAGGGTGTTGTTGACCGCCCAAACCGGTGCGAAGAGCCAGCCGGGCGGGGCGAACCGGGGTGTGGGGAGGCTCGCGTAGAACTCCTGCTCGCCGGTGCCCCCGCCGGCGAGGGTGCCGGGCAGGTTGGCCACGACTCCGACCGCAGCGGCGTGCCACCAGCGGTAGCGCGGGCGGGGCGGTGCCGGTGGAGCCGTCCGGTCGGCGGGCGGGGCGGGCGCGAGGGTGCGGACGGTCACCGGTTCTCCTCGAGGGTGTCGCTGTGGCGGAGCCAGTCGGCGACCGCGCGGAGGGTCCGCGTGGGGGCCTCGTGGTGCGGGAAGTGCCCGACGTCTGGCCAGGTCTCGGCGCGGTAGGGCCCGGTGAACAGGGCGTCCTGCCCGGCCGCCAGCTCCGGGAGGGCGCAGCCGTCCCGTGCGCCGGTGAGATAGAGCGTGGGCACCGCGATCGGGCGGGGCTCGGCGGCGAACCCGCCGGCGCGGTACATGGCGACCGGCCCGGGCATGCTCGCGCCAGCGTCTCCCTGACGTGGGCCAGGTGCTCGGCCGGCAGCGCGGCGTCCGGCGCGCTCCATCGGCGCCACAGCCGGTCGACGGCGGCGAAGTCGCGACGGCTCACCGCACGGTCGGCGAGGGCGCCGAGCTGGAAGAACACGATGTAGCGGCTCATCCACAGCTGGCGCGGGAGACGTCGGGCGTTGCGGGTGACGAACGCGGGGTGGGCCCCGGCCATCAGCACCGCGGACCGGAACCGCTCGGGGCGCTCGGCGAGAGCGGTGTAGGCGAGCTGGGCTCCGTAGTCGTGGCCGAGGAAGGCGACCGGCTCCTGCGGCGACAGCGCGTCGACGACGGCGTTCAGGTCGGCGACGAGGCCGGCGGCGTCGAGCGGTCCGTCGAGGGGCGAGGGAGCGTAGCCGCGGAGGTTGACCGCGGCGACGCGGTACCCGTCGGCGGCGAGCCCCGCCGCGATCCCGTCCCAGGTGCCGGCGTCGTCGGGGAAGCCGTGCAGGCACACCACCCAGGGGCCGCGCTCGCCCCGGAGGCGCGCTCCGAACGCGCCGCGCGGCGTGGTCACGATCGTCGGTCCCGTCTGCTCCGTCGACGATGCCATTGTATCTCCGTTTCCGAGATACCTGGATGCGGAGAAGTGTGCGGCTAGGGTGGACGGATGGCAAGTCCGGAGGACAGGGAGCCGGCCGCGGATCCCGTCGAGGAGCGCGAGCGCACCCGGGTCTCGGCGACCGAGGCCTCGTGGGCGCTGCGCGATGCCAACCGCGCCGCCGACGAGGTCGACCACGCCCTGGCCCGGCGCCTGGGGCTCCGGGCGATCGACTACACCGCGATGAGTCACGTCCTCGCGGCCGAGGTGCCGCTCGGACCCTTCGAGCTCGGAAGGCGGCTGGGCATCAGCAGCGGCTCGGCGACGGAGCTGGTCGACCGCCTCGAGCGCGCCGGCCACCTACGGCGGGAGCGTGACGCCGACGATCGGCGCCGCGTCGCGCTGCACCCCGGCGAGGAGACGCTGGCGCGCGTGATCGGGGAGCTCTCCCCGCTGTTCTCGGACATCGACGACGCCGCGGGCGAGTTCACCGAGGCCGAGCTCGCCGCCGTCGTCCGCTACCTGCGCACCGCCGCGCGGTTGATGCGGGGCTTCGCGCAGGCGCCGGCCGACCCGGGGTGAGGGACGTTCTCGGCCGGGCGGAGGTGGGCGTTCCCGGTGGCCCGGCGCGGAGGCGCGGAGGCGCGGCCCACTCGGGCGTAGCGGTACCCCCCGTCGAGGGCACCGGGTGCCGTCGACGGAACGAATTCCGGCCGGTGCCGCCCCGTCCCGGTAACTCCGGCGTGCGCCGTGTCGACTGGGTGACGTGCGCTGCGCCGACAGGGCGTCGGTCGGCCCACCTCCAGCAACGGGGTGGCGCTGGACGGGCGGGCGGTCGGCCTGCCCCGGACGGACGTGAGGTGTCGATGGCGATCGAGCTCGTGGTGACACCGACCGGACTGGAGCTGTGCTTCTCGGGGATCGATCGGGCCGCCGCCGGGCGCCGGGCTCTGCACGTGCCCTTCGAGCGCATCGTCGGGTCGCGGGCGATGTCGCGCGCCGACGCCGTCGCCTCGAGCCCGCACCTGCCCTCTCCCGGCGTGTGGTGGCCCGGCCGGCTCCGCGCCGGGTGCTGGGGGGTCGGGGAGCGCCGCCAGCTCTGGGCCGCCCGCGGGGGCGCCGACGTCGTGGTCGTCTACCTCTCGGGACGCCCGTTCCACCGGCTGGTCGTCGAGACCACGGACTGCCGCCGGACGCAGCGCTCCGTCGAGGCCGCGCTGCTCCAGAGCAAGAGGACCGCGGCCCGCGCCTCGATGCGCGCCCTGCGCCGGGGTCGGGACGACGAGCGGGACACGGCGCCACCCCGGCGCTGACGGGGTTGCGCGGCCGGCAGCCGGGGCGTGCGTGCTCCGCGTGGCGTCCCGTCGCGTGCCGTCCACGTGACGGACACTTCGGTGGGGCAGCGTCCCGCACGTCGTACCCATCCGGAGACACCGCCTCGCCGAGAGGAACCACCACCGTGTCCGACGGACTCGCCGGGGGCCTGTCCCGCCGCAGCTTCCTCACCCGTTCCGCCGTCGCCGTCGGCGGGGTCGCCCTGCTGGGCAGCGCCGAGGGCCTGTTCTCCGCGCCCAACGCGGGCGCCGCACCCGGTCCGGGCGGGCCGGGCGGGCCGGGGTACGGCCCTGTCGTCCGTGACCCGGCCGGCCGGCTCGCGCTGCCGCAGGGCTTCCGCTACACCGTCGTCTCGGAGGCCGGGGTGACCCGGCTGGACTCGGGGGAGCCCAGCCCGACCAACAGCGACGGCATGGGCGCCTTCCCGACGCGCGCGAACGGCACGGTGCTCGTGCAGAACCACGAGCTGCGCGGGGCGCGCGCGGCGGCGGGGCCGCTGGTCGTGCCGACGCAGCCGGAGTTCACCTACGACCCGCAGGCCCCGGGCGGCACCACGACGATCACGGTGGACAAGGACGGCCGCCGCCAGGGGGAGTACGTCTCCCTGGCCGGCACGTCGACCAACTGCGCGGGAGGCGTCACCCCCTGGCAGACCTGGCTGTCCTGCGAGGAGACCGAGGACCTGGCCGGGGTCAACGGCTTCACGAAGGACCACGGCTACGTCTTCGAGGTCGACCCCGAGGACCGCGCCGCCAACCGGGACCCGCAGCCGGTCAAGGCCCTCGGCCGGTTCGCCCACGAGGCCGTCGCGGTCGACCCGGCCAGCAGCACGATGTACCTCACCGAGGACGCCGCCACACCGAACGGCCTGCTCTACCGCTGGACCCCGCCGCGCGGGTTCCGCGGCGGCAAGGGCGCCCTGCGCCGCCTCGGGCCCGCCGAGGGCGCGTACGAGGCGATGCTGTGCACCGACCGCGACGGGGCGCCGGTCGACGACCTCTCCCGCGCGACCGAGGTGGGGACGACCTACCGGGTGCGCTGGACCGCGGTGCCCGACCGCGACTCCCGCGCGGTGCCCACGCGGCTGCAGCTCAACCCGCCGCAGGTCACCCGGGGCCGCAAGCTCGAGGGGTGCTGGTGGGGCGACGGCGGTGCGTACGTCGTCAGCAGCTTCGCCCGCGACGAGAGCCCCGTGCCCCACGACGGGCAGGTCTGGTTCCACGACCCGCGGCGCCGGACGCTGACGCTGGTGCTGCGCTTCGGGGTCAACCCGGACCCCGACCGGGACGGCACCTACGACGGACCGGACAACATCACCGTCTCGCCGTGGGGCGGGGTGATCCTGGCCGAGGACGGCGAGGGCGTGCAGCACCTGGTCGGGGCCACCCCGGGCGGCGAGACCTACCCGATCGCGCGCAACGACCTCAACACCAACGAGATGGCCGGGCCGGTCTACTCGCGCGACAAGCGCCTGCTGTTCGCCAACCTCTACGAGCCCGGGATCTGCTACGCGATCACCGGGCCCTGGCGCACCCAGCGCTGAGGCGTCGGGGTCGCCGGCGCCACGGCGGACGTGCGCCCTCCTCGCCCCGGGCCCCGGTCCGGCCGACGCGGCCGTTCCTGCGCCCGGCGAGGAAAATAGTTGCCGATCGCGGCGGCGTCGACGTGCGGAACGGACGGGACAGTCGGTCTGATGGGAGACGACGTCGCGCCACGCACCTCGTTCGGCGGGGCCGACCCCTCGGCGCTCGAGCACCTGGTGTGGCACCAGGACCTGATCTGCCCCGGGGAGCCGTGCCGAGGGCGGGTGCGGACCTTCCCGCCCGGTGAGCTCGTCGACGACGGCCACCACGAGCAGCGACGGTGCCCGCAGTGCGGGACGACGACGACGGCGCCGGCGTTCTACATCGCCCGACGCGCCGGTCGGCCGCGGAGCGGGCCCCGCTCCGGCTAGGAGTGCGGTGCTCCGAGCGCACCAACCGCTGGACCCCGACGGCGAGAGGAGCGCGCACGCGGGTGAAGCCTGTCGCGCACAACATGATCGTGCACACTCCTACGGTGCCCCCGAGCGACCTTCGCGCGCGCCCCGAGGGCGACGTGGGCGACGTGGGCGATGTGGGCCGTCGCAGCGCCCTGGTCGCGCTCATCGGCGAGGCCGACACCGCGCTCGCCGGGCACCGGTGGCGGCTCGACCCGCGCGCTGCGGCCGGGCTGACCGCGCACGTCACGGTGCTCGCCCCGTTCCTGCCGCCCCCGATGATCGACGACACGGTGATCAAGCGGCTGGACGCGGCCCTGGACGAGGCGCCCGCGTTCGACTGCGCCTTCGACCAGACGCGGTGGTTCGCGCGCGACTGCCTCTGGCTCGCGCCGGTCTCCGAGGCACCGTTCCGCACTCTGACCACGCGGGTGTGCGCGGAGTTCCCCGAGCTCGAGCCCTACGGCGGCCGCCGCCCGGTCGTCCCGCACCTGACCGTCGGCTTCGCCCGCGCGTCGTCGGTGGACGACCTGCGCATCGCCGCCGCCCGCCTCGGCCGGAGCCTGCCGATCCGGGCCCGGGTCCGCCGGCTCGACCTGCTCGTCCTCGAGGGCGCGAAGGCGCGCTCGCGTCCGCGGGCGCGGTTCGAGCTGGCCGGGGCGTGAGGTGCCGTCCGGCTCCCGAGGACGAGCGTGCCGGGCACCGGGGTCACCGGCCCGCGGTGCTCGGCCCCTCACGTCGCGCGGCACCCAGCGCGCTGAGGTAGCGGATCGGCGGGATCAGCAGGTGGTAGACCGGCCGGACCAGGCGGCCGGGCAGGCTGCCGTGGCGCTCCTCCTCCCGGACCCGCGCGCGGGGGTGCTCCTCGAGCAGCCGCTGGGCCGGTGAACGGCGGATGTCGGTCGGCACGGAGGTGCGGACCTCGATGCGGCTGAGGTGCTTGGTGCTGATGTAGCCGTACTGGCTGGGGCTGACGAGCCGGACCGGCGCGCCGTGGTCGCCGTCGAGGGGGCGGCCGTCGAGGTGCTCGGCGAGCATGACGTCGGCGGCCAGCGCGTCCTCGATCGTGACGACCGACCGGTGGCCGTCGAGCCCGCCGAAGACCAGGTGGGTGACGACGGCGGCCGGGTCGAGCGCCGGCTCGACGACCTCGCGCCAGAACGCCGCGAACGGGACCCCTTCCCACGTCAAGCCGACCGCCGACCAGCCGGCGACGCAGTGGAGGTCGGCCCGCTGCTCCCGGCGCGGGAGGCGTCCGAGGTCCGCCGACGACACCCCGACCGGTCGGCTCACGGCCCCGCGCACGTCGATCCGGTGGTCGGCGGGCACCGCCGGGGCGGGGTGGTGGAGGTGGGTGCCGAAGCGCGGGAAGCCGACGACCGGACGCTGCCCCGGCGGCAGCGTCAGTCCCGGGTGGCTCTCGGCGGTCCCAGATCGGTCCGTGGCGGTCGAGGTCATGTCCGCTCCTCGGTCTATACGCCGTCGTATACCGGAGCCGCGGACGCTACCAGCATGTGTACGGTGCCGTACAGAAGCCGGCGGACGAAGGAGAGCGTGCATGGCGGTCGCCCGCACACCGCGCCACCACTGGGTCGGCGCGGGCCTCGAGGCGCTGGCCGCCGGCGGGCCGGACGCGGTGCAGATCGAGTCGCTCGCGCGGGCGCTGGGGGTCACGAAGGGCGGCTTCTACGGCTACTTCGCCGACCGGCGGGCCCTGCTGAGCGAGGTGCTCGACACCTGGGAGTCGCGCAGCGCCGGCGACGTCGTCGCGCAGGTCGAGGACGAGGGCGGGGACGCCATGGCGAGGGCCCTGCGGGCGGCCGAGCTCACCTTCAGCACCGAGCTGCGACCGGTCGACCTCGCGGTGCGCGAGTGGGCCCGCCGCGACACCGAGGTCGCCGAGCGCCTGCGACGCGTCGACAACGCCCGGATGTCCTACCTGCGCGTGCTGCTCGGGCCGGTCAGCGCCGACGAGGAGGACCTCGAGGCCCGCTGCCTCGTCGCGTTCTCGGTCGCGGTGGCCGACCACCTCATCGCGGCCGACCACGGCACCCTCGCGCGGGCCGACGTGCGCGCCGCGGTCCGGCGCCGGCTGTTCGCGCCGGCCGGCGACGCTTCCGGGGCGGACCCGGGGTCCGTACGGTCGGGGCGATGACGACCCCGGGCGCACGCGGCGGCACCGAGATCACCGACCTCGAGCAGCTGCGGGCGATCGTGGGCCGGCCGGGCGCCCGCGCGGTGGAGAAGGTGCGCCCGACGTTGGACGACGTCGACCGGGCCTTCGTCGACTGCTCGCCGCTGCACCTGCTCGCCACCTCCGGGGCCGACGGGACGCTGGACGTCTCACCCCGCGGCGACCCGGCGGGCGCCGTCCGCGTCGCCGACGAGCGGACCCTGCTGCTGCCGGACCGGCCCGGGAACCGCCGGGTCGACGCGATGACCAACATCGTGGGCAACCCGCACGTCGGGCTGCTCTTCCTCGTCCCGCGCCGCACCGACACCCTGCGGGTCAACGGGCGCGCGCGCCTCCTGCTCGACCCCGACGACGCCGCCGACCTCGAGGTCCGCGGGCACCGCCCCCGCATCGTCGTCGAGGTGACGGTCGACGAGGTCTACTTCCACTGCCCCAAGGCCTTCCTGCGCTCCCACCTGTGGGAGCCCGAGGCGTGGCCGCCCACGGACCTCCCGAGCGTCGCCGAGATCGCCCACCGGACCAGCCCCTCCTGCTCGCTGCAGGAGCTGGAGGACCGGTACGAGCCGGGGAACTACCGCACGCTCCTGTACTGACGGGCCCGCCCGCCGCGGTCAGCCCCGGGCGACCCGCCGGTAGCGGATGTGCGTGGCCAGCGGGGAGTGCAGCACCTCGACGGGCTCGAAGTCGAAGGAGCCGACGCCGTCGAACAGGCGCTCGCCGCCGCCGAGCAGGGTGGGGGCGATGTCGAGGGTGAGCTCGTCGACCACGCCGGCGACCAGGGCCTGGCGGACGGTGGAGGCGCCACCGGCGATGTCCACGCCGCGGTCGCCGGCGGTCTCGAGCGCCCGGGCGTAGGCCGCGTCGAAGCCGTCGGTGACGAAGTGGAAGGTCGTCCCGCCCTCCATCTCGATCGGGTCGTGCGCGTGGTGGGTCAGCACGAACACCGGCGCGTGGTACGGCGGCTCGGGGCCCCACCAGCCACGCCAGTCCTCGTCCCACTCGCCGCGGACCGGCCCGAACATGTTCCGGCCCATGACGTAGGCCCCGCGGGGACGCAGGAGCCACCCCGTCGCGGTCTCGTCGGCCTCGGTGGCGCGGGGGTCGCCGATGTGCCAGCCGTGCACCTCGATGCCGCGCCGGCCGAGCGGGTCGTCGCGGCTCTGGGAGGGGCCGGCGACGAAGCCGTCGACCGACATCGACATGTGGCAGGTGGTGTCCGACATCGGCGCTCCTGGAGGAGTTGCGGGTTGCAAGCAGTGGACACGCTAGCGCGCGCCGGCGCCGGGGGGAGGGGGACGGCCCGCGACGGGTTCCCCCCGGCGCCTCCCCGTCACGGGGGAGTCCGGACGGCGCGGCGGGACCTAGCGTCGAGGGTGCTCGAGGCGCCCGTCGGGAGGAGCGGCCGTGAAGATCGGAACGACCCACCTGTTCGTCCCCGGTCCGACCACCGTGCCGGAGGTGGTCCGCCGCGCGCTGAACGTCGCGATGGAGGACCACCGCGCCCCGGACTTCCCGGACTTCGTCCTCGACCTCCTGGCCGACACCAAGCGGGTGTTCCGGCTGCGGGAGGGTCGCGTCCTGCTCTACCCCGGCTCCGGGACCGGGGCGTGGGAGGCCGCGATCAGCAACTGCCTCGACCGGGGCGACCGGGTGCTCATGGCCCGGCACGGCCACTTCTCCCACCTGTGGGTGGACATGGCCCGCCGGCTCGGCCTCGACGTGGTCTGCCACGACGTCGAGTGGGGCGAGGGCGTCCCGGTGGAGGCCTACGAACGGACGCTGCGCGCCGACCCGTCGATCAGGGCCGTCTTCGTCACCCACAACGAGACCGCCACCGGCGTGACCAGCGACGTCGCCGCCGTGCGCCGGGCGATGGACGCCGCGGGCTCCGACGCGCTCCTGCTCGTCGACGGCGTCTCGTCGATCGCGTCGCTGGACTTCCGGCAGGACGACTGGGGCGTCGACGTCGCGGTCGCCGGCAGCCAGAAGGGGTTCATGCTCCCCGCGGGCCTCGCCATCCTCGGGGTCAGCGAGAAGGCCCTGGCGGCGGCCGAGACCTCGTCCACCGAGCGCTGCTACTTCGCGTTCCGCGACATGATCGCCGCGAATGACGTCGGCTACTTCCCCTACACCCCGCCCCTGCCGCTCCTGCACGGGCTGCGGGCCTCGCTCGACCGCCTGCTCGACGAGGGGATGGACGACGTCGCCGCCCGCCACCACCGGCTGGGCGAGGGCGTCCGCCAGGGCGTCAACGCGTGGGGCCTGGAGCTGGGCGCCCTGTCGCGGCGCTGGGACTCGGACACCGTGACCGCCGTGCGGCTGCCCGCCGGGATCGACGGGGCCGTGGTGTGCCGCACGGCCTACCAGCGCTACCGGACGTCCTTCGGGGGCGGGCTCGGGAAGGTGGCCGGCCGGGTGTTCCGCATCGGACACCTCGGCGACGTCAACGAGGTCTCGTGCCTGACCGCGCTCGCCGCGGCGGAGATGGCGCTGCTCGACGTGGGCGTGGACGTCGAGGCGGGCGCGGGCGTCGCGGCCGCCCAGGCGTACTACCGGCAGGCCCTGGCCGACGAGGAGGCCGCCGCCGCGCCGTGGCCGCGGGCGGGGTCGCGGCTGGCCGCGGTGCGCTGACCGGACCGGGCACGCCCCCGCCCCGCAGCGGGCGAGGACGCCGCCGCGTCGCGCGTTCTTGCCGGAACGGCAAGTGCTGTGGCCTACCGGGCGCGGGAGGTCACTACCGGGCGCGGGAGGTCAGCGGGTCGCGCGGGGCGTCGCCGGCGTCGATGTCGACGCCGCGGCGCAGGAGCTTGAGCGTGTAGATGGTGCGCGGCGAGATCAGGTGGCTCAGGCCGGTGGCCAGCACCACCGCGATCATGAGGGGCAGGATCACCGCGTAGTTGCCGGTCAGCTCGAACACGATGAGCACCGCGGTGATCGGGGCGTGGGCCGCGCCGGCGAACACCGAGGCCATCCCGACCAGCCCGAACGCGCCGGGCGCGAGGTGCAGCCCCGGGAAGAGCGCGGCCGCGAGCGAGCCGAACGCCGTGCCGGCCAGCCCGCCGATGAACAGCGACGGCGCGAACACCCCGCCGGACCCGCCGATGCCGATCGTCAGGCTCGTGGCCAGCATCTTCCCCACCACGAGCAGCAGCAGGAACCCGGTCGCGTACTGCCCGACCAGCCCGTCCTCGAGCACCGGGTAGCCGACGCCGTAGAGCTGGGGCAGGGCCAGGAGCACCCCGCCCAGCACGACGCCGCCGACGGCGGGACGCAGCCACTCGGGGCCCCGCCACACCGCGTCGCACAGGTCCTCGACGCCGTAGAGAACGCGGGCGAACGCCCAGCCGAGCAGCCCGGCGAGCAGCCCGAGCACCCCGTAGAGCGGGAGCTCCGCGGTCGAGCCGAGCGTGTAAGGGGGGAGCCGGAGGATCGTGTCGTCGCCGACCAGGAGCCGGGCGACGACGTTGGCGGTCACCGAGGAGATCACGAGCACCCCGAACGCCTCGGCGGCGAACGCCCGCAGGATGATCTCCAGGCCGAAGACGACGCCGGCCATCGGCGCGTTGAACGTCGCCGAGATCCCGCCCGCCGCGCCGCACGCCACCATGAGCACCAGCCGCCCCGCGGGCACCCGCAGCGCCTGGCCGATCGAGGAGCCCAGCGCCGACCCGATCTGCACGATCGGGCCCTCGCGGCCCACCGAGCCGCCGGTGCCGATGCAGACGGCCGAGGCCAGCGCCTTGACCCCGGCGACCCGCGCCGGGATGCGCCCGCCGTTGCGGGCCACGGCCACCATCACCTCGGGGACGCCGTGGCCCCGGGCCTCCGGCGCGAAGCGGTGGACCAGCGGCCCGTAGACCAGCCCGCCGAGCACCGGCACGAGCAGGAGGAACCACGGTCCGAGCGCCTCGAGGTGGGTGCTCGCGACCCGTCCGGCGTCGGAGAAGTCCTCCCGTCCGGTGGCGAGCCACGTGATCGAGATGATCAGCCAGCGGAAGGCGACCGCGCCGAGGCCCGCGCCCACCCCGATGATCAGGGCGAGCCCCACCAGGCCCGGCCGGGTGTCGACGAGCCAGCGGTGCAGGGCCTGGCCGGTGCGTGCCGGCCAGGCCCGCCACCGGCCCCGACGCCTCACCGGTCGGCCCCGGTGGGCGTGCGTGGGTGGGCGGTGACCGCCCACTCGCGCTCTCCCACCTCGCCCGAGGCCTCGGCGACGGCGCGCAGCCCCTCCACGACCGCGGCGCGGCGGGCGTCGGGGACCCCGGCGAGCAACGTGCGCAGCTCGGCGCGGCGGCGCCGGCTGACCTCGTCGACGAGGTCGCGCCCCGCGGGGGAGAGCGAGACCGCGACGGCACGGCGGTCGCCGGCGGGCCGCTCGCGCACCACGAGTCGCTTGGCCTCGAGCCGCGCGCACATCCGCGTGGACGTCGGCGGTGTCACCGCCAGCGCCGTGGCGACCTCCGCGGGCCGCATCGACCCCCGCTGGCCCAGCACCACCAGCGCCCGGTACTGCGGCAGCGTGACGTCCTCGTCCACCTCGGCCAGCGAGCGCACCACGACGCCCAGCAGGGCCCGGCTCGCGGTCATCACCGCGTCGACGAGCTCGTCGTCCGGCGCCGTATGTCGTTGCACGAGCTAATCGTTGCCCTGGGCAACGCTGCCCGCAACCGGGGCCTGCGGTAGACAGATCACCCATGGGTCGACGCACGCGGGGCCACCGCCCGCGCGCGAGCAATCCGAGCCAGATCATCGTCGCCGCCTTCGCCGTCGGCGTCGCCGTCGGCACGGGGCTGTTGCTGCTGCCGGGGTCGTCGGCCGACGGCGCGGGCGCGAGCCTGCTGGAGAGCGTGTTCACGGCGACGTCGGCGGTGTGCGTCACCGGCCTGGTCGTCGTCGACACGGGCACGACCTGGTCGCCGGCCGGGCAGGTCGTGATCCTCGCGCTGATGCAGGTCGGCGGGCTGGGCATCATGACCGTCGCCTCGCTGCTCGTGGTGCTGGTGTCGCGCCGCCTCGGCCTGCGGGCGCGCCTGGTGGCCCAGGCCCAGTCCGGCAGCCTCGACCTCAGCGACGTGCGCCGGGTGCTGCGCAACGTCGTGCTCTTCAGCGTCGTGGGGGAGGCCGTCACGGCGTCGGCCCTCGGGCTGCGCCTCGCCACCGCCTACGACGTCGACCCGGCCCGGGCGGCCTGGGAGGGCGTCTTCCACGCGGTCTCGGCGTTCAACAACGGCGGCTTCGTGCTGTGGTCCGAGAACATGACCGTCTTCGCGGGAGACCCGTGGATGCTCCTGCCGGTCGCGCTCGCGGTCGTCGTCGGGGGCCTCGGCTTCCCGGTGATCCTCGAGCTGTTGCGGTCGTGGCGGCCGCGGACGTGGTCGGTGACCGTCCGGCTGACCGTCGTGACCTCGGCGGTGCTGCTGGTCGTGGGCACCGTCATGCTGATCGCCCTGGAGTGGGGCAACCCGGCGACGTTCGGGCCGATGAGCGTGGCCGGGAAGATCCTGGCCGGCTTCTTCTCGTCGGTGATGCCGCGCAGCGGCGGGTTCAACGTCGTCGAGATCGGCGCCATGACCCCGGAGAGCTGGCTCGCCACCGACGTCCTCATGTTCATCGGCGGGGGCAGCGCGAGCACCGCCGGCGGCATCAAGGTCACGACCTTCGGTCTCCTCGCCGCGGTGCTGTGGGCCGAGATGAGCGGGGAGCGCGACGTGGACGTGGGACGCCGCCGCATCCCGATCGCCAACCAGCGCCAGGCCCTGGCGGTGGCGCTGCTCGGTGTCGGGCTGGCCATGGTCTCGACGTTCGTCCTGCTCGGGGTCAGCGACGAGGACCTCGACCGCGTGCTCTTCGAGGTGCTCTCCGCACTCGGTACGGTCGGGCTCTCGACGGGCATCACCTCGGAGCTGCCGGCCCCCGGGCAGGTGGTGCTCGTCGTGCTGATGTTCGTGGGCCGGCTCGGGCCGCTGGCGCTGGCCTCGGCGCTGGCCCTGCGCGAGCGTCCTCGGCACTATCAGCGCCCCCAGGAGAGGACGATCATTGGCTGAGACGAGGCACGAGCCGGTGGTGGTCATCGGGCTGGGCCGCTTCGGGTCGGCGATCGCCCTCGAGCTCGAGCGCCAGGGCACCGAGGTGCTCGCGATCGACAACGTCGACCGCCGGGTGCAGGACATGTCCTCGCAGCTCACCCACGCGGTGACCGCCGACTGCACCGACGTCGAGGCCCTCCAGCAGCTGGGCGTCGGCGACTTCCACCGGGCCGTCGTCGCGATCGGCGACCACCTCGAGGACAGCATCCTGGTGACCTCGATGTTGGTGGACCTCGAGGTCGCCGACATTTGGGCCAAGGCCACCAGCGCCCACCACGGCCGGATCCTCGAGCGCATCGGTGCGCACCACGTGGTGTTCCCCGAGCAGGACATGGGCCAGCGGGTGGCCCACCTGGTCTCCGGCAACGTCCTGGACTACCTCAAGATCGACGCCGACTTCGCCCTGGCGAAGCTCCGCCCGCCGCGCGAGATCGTCGACGTGCCGCTCGCCGAGTCGACGATCCGCAGCGAGCACGGCGTCACCGTCGTCGCGGTCAAGAAGGACGGCCGGTCGTTCACCTACGCCACCAACGAGACCGTCGTCTCCCGCGACGACATCGTCCTCGCCGTGGGCCACAACGACGACATCGAGCGCCTCGTCGACGGCGGCTGATCGTGGCCGGCGTCGGTGTGGGAGGTGCGCCGTGGACGTCGTGATCTCGGGCGCGAGCGTGGCCGGCCCGGTGACGGCCTACTGGCTCCGGCGGGCGGGTCACGCGGTCACCGTGGTGGAGCGGTCGCCGCACCTGCGCCGCACCGGGGGCCACGCCGTCGACCTGTTCACCCCCGCCATGGAGGTCGTCGAGCGGATGGGTCTGCGGGACGCGGTCCGCGACCGCGCGACGGGCACCGAGCGGATGACCGTCCGGCGCGAGGGCTCGTCCCGCGAGGTCACGATCGACCTGACCCGCCTCATGGGTGCGCTGTCGGACCGCCACGTCGAGATCATGCGCGACGATCTCGGCGAGATCCTCCACGACGCCACCCGGCACGACGTGGAGTACGTGTTCGGCGACCGGATCACGGCGATCGCCGACGACGGCGTCGTGACCTTCGAGCGGGCGCCCGCGCGCCGCTTCGACGCGGTGATCGGCGCCGACGGCCTGCACTCCGGCGTGCGCGGGATCGTGTTCGGTCCGGAGGCCGGGTACTCGCGCTGGCTCGGCGGCTACATCGCGGTCGCGACGATCCCGGCCGATCGGCGACCCCCGGGGCTGATGACCACGGTGCTCGGGGTAGACCGCATGGTGGGGGTCTACGGCGCGCGCCACACCCCGGACGCGCGCGCGTTCTTCCTGTTCCGCCCGCCCGCGGAGCTCGCCGTCGAGCACCACGACGTCGAGCGCCAGAAGCAGCTGCTGCGCGAGGCGTTCGGCGACCTCGGCGACCCGGTGCCCGACCTCCTCGACGAGGTCGACCGCAGCGCGGCGTTCTACTTCGACGCCATCACCCAGCTCGAGCTGGACACCTGGTCCCGCGGCCGCGTCGCGCTCGTCGGGGACGCCGGCTACTGCCCCGGACCCGCGGTCGGGGGCAGCACCAGCCTCGCCGTCGTCGGTGCCCACACCCTCGCCGGCGAGGTCGCCGAGGCCGGCGGTGACACCACGGTCGCGTACCCGGCGTACGAGGCGGCCATGGTTGAGTACGTCCACCGCAGCCGGGAGTTCGCCACCACGATGGCCCGTCGGCTCGTCCCGGGCAGCAGGGCCGGCGTGTGGGCCCTCACCACCGGCACCGCGCTCGTCACCCGCCTGCCCCGGGCGGTGGGCCGCCGGCTGGTCGCCCTCGGCGGGGATCTCGGGCTGCACGAGTCGATCGCGATCCGTCGCTACCCGGCGCTGGGCGAGGGGTGACCGGGGTGGGGAGGCCGGGGTGGGGAGGCCGGGGTGGGGAGGCCGGGAGACCGACCCCCGATCGGGCCGACACCGCTCTGCGCCCGGACCGTCGCGGCGACCGCTGCGTGTCCACAGCCGAACGCCGAGCCTCGTTCGCGCGATCGCCTTAATCATTCTGTGATCTGTCGAAAATAGTCCCGGGATTCGGCGTCGGGGCTTCCCTGTGCGGGCCGGGGGCGGGGAGGGTGGCCCCGGCGCGCGATCAGGGGGAGGTCCGTCGAGGGCATGCCGAGTCACCAGGGTCGACACGAGATGCCGGGCTGGCGCGGCTACCTGCCGGACAGCATCGACCGCGCCGCTCGACGCTCCGGACCGCGTGGTGCGGGCCGCGCGCGCGTGGTGCCGAGCCGCGTCGTGGTCGCCGGTGCCCTCGCCGCCGCGGCCCTCGCCGGCGGGGTCGTCGTGCAGACGCGGTCGGCCGGGCCGCCCGAGGCCCTGCCCGGGACGGCGGACGACGCCGACTCGCTGCTCGCCCGCAGCTCGGCGTGGACGCACGAGGCCACCCCCGTCCTGGCCTCGCTCGACGTCGAGGTCCGCCGCGTGGACGACGTCCGGCGCCGGTGGGACGCCTCGCCCCCTGCCCGCCGTGCCGGATCGCCGCCCGGCGCGGTGGTGGACCTGCTCGAGCGCCGGACCGCGCTGCTGCTCCACCGGGACGCGCTGCGCACCACCATGACCACGCTGCGCTCCACGCCCGGGTCGGAGTCCGCGCTGGCGAACGGCTGGCCACAGCTGCGGGCCGCGCAGGAGATGCTGCGGGCGCTGGATTCGGGACGCAACGTCCTCGGGGACCCGGTCGAGGCGAGGGTCCTGCGTCTCGCCCTCGGCCAGGACGTCCCGGGCGCCGACGACGGCCCGTCGCCGGCGGAGCTCGCGGCGCGGGGATCGGGCGGGGTCGACACCCCGACCGTCGTCCTCGCGGCCTCGGTGTCGGAGGCGGTCCCGGAGACGGTCTCGGAGGTGATCCCGGAGACGGTCTCGGAGACGGTCCCGGAGGTGCCCGGGACGCGGGCCGCGCCCGCCTCGCCGGCGGTGCTCGACGAGGCCGAGGTCGTGGAGGCGCCGGCCGCCCCGGTCGCGGAGGCCGGGGCCCCGACCGGGACCGTCGCCGCGGCGGAGCCCGCCGAGTCGGTGGCACGCGCCCGGCCCGCCGGGAGCCCGGAGCCGCCGGCCGCCGCCCCCACGACGGGGGCGGGCGTGTCGGACGCCGCGCATGGCGACGAGGAGCCCGCACCCACCAACGCCGGCGACCGGGAAGGGCCCGACGGCCAGGTGACGGAGGAGCCGAGCCCGGATCCCTCGACGGACGACGAGCAGACGATGCTGACCTTCGCCCGCGTGACGGGCGGCGGGGCCGGTGCCGAGCCCGCCGAGAGGGAGACCTCGTCGGACCCCGACGACCAGCTCGCGGAGAACGCCACCTCCGACGAGCCGGACGACGAGCCGGACGACGAGCCGGACGCGCCGACCACCTGACCCGTCAGAGGTCGAGCACGAGGCGCCCGGAGCAGGACCGCGACACGCAGATCATCATCGTGTCGTTCGCTGCGCGCTCCTCGGGCGTGAGCAGCGAGTCGCGGTGGTCGGGGACGCCGTCGAGGACGGTCGTCTCGCAGGTGCCGCAGGTGCCCTCCTGGCAGGAGGACAGCACCGGCACCCCGGACTCCTCGACGACCTCGAGCACCGAGCGGTCGGCCGGCACCGTCAGCACGGTCCCGGACGCGGCGAGCTCGACCTCGAACGCCGCGCGCGGCCCGTCGTCGGCGCCCTCCTTCGGGGCGAAGCGCTCGACGTGCAGCGCCCCCGCGGGCCACCGCGCGCACTCCTCCTCGACCGCCGCGAGCAGCGGCTCCGGCCCGCAGCAGTAGACCGCGACCTGCTCGACGGTCGCCCCGGGCTCGCCCAGGGCCTCGGGCAGGTCGAGCAGCCCGACCTCGTCCATCGGCCGGATCGCCACGCGGTCGGGGTGGCGCTCCTCGAGGCGGTCGAGGAACGCCATCGACCCGCGGGTGCGCCCGCCGTAGACGAGACGCCAGTCCGCACCCGCGGCGGCGACCTGCTCGATCATGGGCAGCAGCGGGGTGATCCCGATGCCGCCGGCGACGAACACGTAGCGCTCGGCCGGGACGAGGGCGAAGTGGTTGCGGGGCCCGCGCGCGGTCACGACGTCGCCCTCGCGGAGGGTGTCGTGCACGTGGGCGGACCCGCCGCGCCCGTCCTGCTCGCGCAGCACGGCGACCTGCAGGACCGAGCGCTCCGCCGGGTCGCCGCACAGCGAGTACTGGCGGGTGATCTCGTCGGTGAGGACGAGGTCGAGGTGCGCGCCCGGCTCCCAGGGCGGCAGCTCGGAGCCGTCGGCGCTGCGCCACGTGAGGGCGACGACGCCGTCGGCCAGCGTCTCCTTCTCGTCCAGCACGAGCCGCAGCTCGCGGTCGGTCGTCGTGGTCATGGTTGCTCCTCAGGCCGGCACGGTCGCCGGCTCGCGGGGGGTGCGGGGCGGGGGAGCGGTGGGCTCGGCGGGGGCCGGCTCGTGGTCGACCGGGTGGCCGAGCAGCCACTCCCACAGCTCGATGGGGTCGTCGAAGAGCCGCTCGGCGCCGCAGTGGCACACGGCGCGCAGCTGGTCGGTGCCCAGCACCCAGTGCACGCGCTGGACCCGCTCGCCGCGCAGCACCGGCGGGGCCTCGGGGATGCTCACCGGACCGGGGCCGCGGGGGCGTTGCGCGGGGCCTCGCCGACCATCCGCGCGAGCATCCGGCGTGCGGCCAGGCCGCCGGTGTCGATGTTGATCGACAGCTCCTGGTAGCCCGCGGGCTCGGTCGCGATGACCTTCTCGAGGACGTCCAGCGCCTCGACGTCCTGCAGCACCACGGTGCGGTTGTTCTCGGCGAGGAAGGCGGAGACGCCCTCGTCGTCGAGGGCGAAGTCGCGGGCGACCATCCAGAAGTCGTGCGTCGAGTGCTCGGTCTCCGGCGTGATCGCGTAGACGACCTCGACGTGGAACGCGTCCGGGTCGGTGCCGTCCGGGTTCGGCACCGAGCCGACCGGCGCGATCCGCGAGTGCAGCTTGTAGAGGCACGGCGGGGTGTACTCGATGTCCTGCCAGCGCGCGATCCGCCCCGCCAGCCCCGTCGACTCGCGGTAGAACGGCGGGCACTCCGCGTCGTCCATGTGCCGCGAGACGTAGACGGCGCCGGCGTCGTCGTCGACCTCGGTCGTGATCGGGGTGGACGCGACCTCGGGGGTGCCGATGTAGCCGCCGTGCAGGTAGGTCTCGTGCGACAGGTCGAGCAGGTTGTCGACGAGCAGCGAGAATCGGGCCGCCAGCGGCTCCAGGCCGCGCACCGTGGTCCAGCCGGGCGCGTCGAGGTACGTTGCGCGCGGGATGCGGCTCTCGTCGGCCAGCGCCGGGTCGCCGATCCAGACCCAGATCAGCGAGTCGACCTCGACGACCGGGTACGCCGCGAGCCGGGCGGTGCGCGGCACCTTCGTCTGCCCGGGCACGGCGACGCAGCGGCCGTCCGCACCGTAGGTGAAGCCGTGGTAGCCACAGATCACCGTGTCGTCGACCAGCCGCGACGGCGCCTGGGAGAGCGGGAAGCGGCGGTGGACGCAGCGGTCGGCGTGGGCCACGACGGTGCCCTGCGCGGTCCGCCAGAAGAGGATCGGCTCGTCGCAGATGGTGCGGGCGAAGAGCTCGTTGCTGATCTCCGCCCCGTAGGCGGCGACGTACCACTGGTTGCGCGGGATGGTGCTCACGAGGACGCTCCCTCGGCTCGGACGGTGGTGGGCTGCTCCGTGTGCCGTGCCGCGGACGGTCCGGCGGGGCGGAGGCGGAGGACGAAGAGCATCGCGGCGGCGAGGACGAAGACCGCGCCGAAGAGGACGTAGAGGTACTGCGGGGTCCAGCCGCCGTCGAGCAGGGTGCCGGCGAGGGTGGGCGCGAGGATGGCGCCGGCGCGGCCGATGGCGAGCCCGGTGCCGACGCCGGTGGTGCGCACCGCCGCCTCGTAGACGGTCGGCGTCAGGGCGTAGAGGCCGGCGACGCAGCCGTTGACGAAGACGCCGATCACCGCGGCGACGACGAAGGCGAGCGTGAGGCTCGAGGTCGCGCCGATGAACACGGCGAGCAGGACGCCGGTGGCGACGAGGTAGGTCGCGAGCACGTTGCGCAGCGCGAACCGGGCCGCCAGCAGCCCGAGGAGGGCGGCGCCGAAGATCCCGCCGACGTTGAGCAGGGTGCCGCCCGCGATGCCGGCGGTCGGGGAGAGCCCGGCCTCGGTGAGCAGGGTCGGCGTCCAGCTCGTGACGAAGTAGAAGCCGGCCATGACGCAGAAGAAGACGACCCAGAGCACGAGCGTGGTCCGGCGCAGGCGCGGGGTCAGCAGCTCGCGGTAGCCGGCGCCGATGCCCGCCGGCGCGGTCGGGCGGTCGGGCAGCGCGTCGAGGACGGGGTGGCCCATCCGCCGCACCAGCGCGTTGATCCGCTCGAGGGCGCCCGCGGGGCGGCGGGTGACGAGGAAGTCGAGCGACTCGGGCAGCCGCCACCACACCAGCGGGATCGCGGCCGCGGTGGCGAGACCGCCGACGAGGAACACCGAGCGCCAGCCGAGCCCGCCGATGAGCAGCGTCGCGAGCAGGCCGCCGAGGGTCGCGCCGAGGGCGTAGCCCGTCGAGTTGAGGCTCACGGCCAGGCCGCGCCAGCGGTTCGAGGCGTACTCGGCGGCGATGACGTTGCTGGTGGCGAGGATGCCGCCGATGCCCAGGCCGGTCAGGACGCGCAGCAGGCCGAGCTGCACCGGGCCCTGGCTGACCGAGGACAGGATCATCGCGGCGCTCGCGACGGCGAGGCAGCCGAGCACCATCGGGCGCCGGCCGATCCGGTCGGCCCACGGCGCGACGAACATCGACCCGGCGGCCATGCCGACGAGGCCGGCGGAGAGCAGCAGGCCGAGCTGGGCCCCGGACAGGCCCCACTCGGCGGACACCGACTTGCCGGTGAAGGCCATGACCAGCACGTCGAAGCCGTCGAGGACGTTGAGCAGGACGCAGACCACGACCGCGCCCCACTGGAAGCGGGACATCGGTCGGTCGTCGATGAGGTCCTTGATCGGCGCGCTCATCGGCGGTCGGTCCGGTGCTCGGGGCAGGAGGGGACAGGCACGGCAGCACTCCGTTGTCTGCAGGGGTCGTCGGCGGCCCGACACGGTGGTGGTGGGCCGCTGCCGGGGAGGACGTCGTCCCGGCGGGGTGCTCCGAGGATGCGGTGCCGGGGTGGGAGTGCTGAACGAGACTTCCGAGATATGGAAGTTCAGCGTCGCCGGGCGAGGGCGTGGCTGATCGCCCGCGCACTGGTGCGCACCAGGGGCGCGAGGGCGTGCGGGGACGCCGCGCCGTGGCGGACGACGAGCGAGACCGCGGCGACGACCTGGCCGAGGTGGTCGTGGACCGGGGCGCCGACGGACAGCGAGTCCGTGGTCACCTGCCGGTCGCTGATGGAGAAGCCGTTGGTGCGGACGTCCGCCAGCATCCGGCGCAGTCGCGCGGGGTCGGTGACCGTGTGGTCGGTGTAGCGCTCGATGCGCCCGCTGAGGACGTCGTCCTGGATCTCGGTGGGGGCGTGGGCGAGCAGCACGAGGCCCACGCCGGTCGCCGTGAGCGCGAAGCGCCCACCGACGCGGGTGTGGACGGGGACGGCTCCGGTGCCGGCGATGCGCTCGACGAACACCAGCTCGGCGCCCTCGCGCACGGCGAGCTGCACGTTCTCCCGGCTGATCTGCGAGAGGTCCTCGAGGAACGGCAGGGCGATCTCCCGCAGGCCCTGCCCGCGGGGCGCGAGCGCGCCGAGCTCCCAGAGCCGCAGGCCGATGTGGTAGCTGCCGTCCGCGTCGCGCTCCAGGGCGCCCCACCGCACGAGCTCGGCGACCAGCCGGTGCGCGGTGGACAGCGGGACGTCGCCGTGGCGGGCGAGCTGGCTCAGCGTCAGGCGGGGCCGGGCGGTGGTGAACAGGTCGAGCAGGTCGAACGCGCGCCGGATCGCCGGGCCGGTCGGCCCCGCCGGGCGTCCCCGGGCCGGGTGCCCTCCCGCGCCGTCCCCCGCCGTGCTCATCGCACCCCGAGGCGCTCGAGGCGGGGGAGCACCTCGTCGGCGAACCCGGGCAGCTCGGCGGCGTAGTCGAGGAAGGCGAGGGTCATGCCGGAGAACCCCGCCGCCGCGTACCGCGCGATCTCGGCGGCGACGTCGTCGGGCGTGCCGACGAGCGGGACGCTGCCGTGACCGGCCGCGAACCGGTGCCGGAAGGTCGCGAGCATCTCGGGGGTGAACGACCGGGCGTGCAGGCCCTGCAGGGCCATGAGGTTGTCGACGGCCTCCCCGTCGGCGCCTTCCTCGGCGTAGTGGTGCAGCGCGTCCCGGGCCTCGTCGCGCGTCGGGCGGCACACGACGTGGCCCAGGGTGAGCACGCCCATCGCTCGGGCGTAGCGCTCGCGGGCCGCCGTCGTCACCGCCTCCACGACCCCCGCGCCGTCCTCCGGACCCGCGACGACGGTGAAGGCGAAGTCGGCGTTGCGGGCGGCGAAGTCGCGGCCCTGCCCGGAGGACCCGGCGTTGAGCACCGGCAGCGTCCCGTGCACCGGCTTGGGCATGCCCTCGACCCCGCGCAGGTGGAAGTACTCGCCGTGGTGGTCGAAGCGGCCCGGCTGCGTCCAGATCCGGCGCACGACGTCCCACCACTCCTGGGCGCGGGCGTAGCGGGCGTCGTGGTCGGTCGGCAGGTCCACCCCCATCGCGTCGTACTCGGGCTTGTTCCAGCCCGCGACGATGTTGATGCCGGCGCGCCCGCCGCCGATCCGGTCGACGGTGGCGAGCTGCTTCGCCGTCACCACGGGGTGGTTGAACGCGGTGTGCACCGTCGAGAAGACGTGGATGCGCCGCGTGTGGGCGAGCAGGCCGGCGGCCCACGGGACGGGCTCGAGCACGCCCTCGTGAAAGTTGGTCTCGCCGCCGTAGCCGATGAAGCGGGCGATGGGCAGGAGGAAGTCGATCCCCGCCTCGTCGGCGATGCGGGCGAGCGCGAGGTTGTCCTCCCAGCTCCCCGACCAGCGTTCGGGGACCGTGGTGACCGCGAGCCCCGACGAGCAGTTCGGGGAGAACAGGCCGAGCAGGAAGTGGCCGGGGTCGCGCGTCAGCGGCATGGTCGTCCCTCTCGTCGGGCGCCGGGGTCGGTCGTCGTCACCGGGATGGTGCGCGCACCGGCCCGGACGGGCCATGCTCGTCGGACACTGATCACGGAGGAGTCGCGCATGTCCGTCCTGACCGCCGTCGCCGACGCGATGCGCTCCGGCGCCGTCGAGGTCGTCGACCTCACCACACCGCTGCAGGAGTCCACCCCGATCCTGGAGCTGCCGCCGCCGTTCGCGAACACCTCGCGGTTCCGGCTCGAGGAGCTCTCGCGCTACGACGACCGCGGGCCGGCCTGGTACTGGAACGACATCCGCACCGGCGAGCACACCGGCACCCACGTCGACGCCCCCAACCACTGGGTCACCGGGCGCGACGGCGCCGACGTCTCGCAGCTCCCGACGACGACGATGGTCGCGCCGGCCGCGGTGATCGACATGACCGCCGAGGTCGAGAAGGATCCGGACTTCCTGCTCGAGGTCGACCACATCGAGGCCTGGCAGGCCGAGCACGGCCCGCTGCCCGAGGGCGGGTGGCTGCTCTACCGCACCGGGTGGGAGGCCCGGGGCGGCACGCAGGAGGAGTTCGTCAACGCCGACGACGCCGGCCCCCACACCCCCGGGGTGTCGGCGGCGTGCGCGCGGTGGATCGCCGAGTCGTCGCCCGTGGCCGGGTTCGGGGTCGAGACGGTGGGGACCGACGCCGGCGCCGCGGGCGGGTTCGACCCGCCGTTCTCCTGCCACCACTTCCTCATGGGCGCGCACAAGTGGGGTCTGACCAGCCTGCGCAACCTCGGCGCCCTGCCGGCGACCGGTGCGGTGGTCGTGGTCTGCCCGCTGCCGATCGTCGGCGGGTCCGGGTCGCCGGCGCGGGTGCTCGCGCTGGTGGAGCGGTGACCGGGGCGAGCGCAGCGACGGGGGGTGGCACCGGGGCGAGCGCAGCGACGGGGGGTGGCACCGTCGCCGACCAGGTCGGGACCCTGCTGGCGCAGCTCGGGGTCGGCCACGCGTTCGGCGTCGTCGGCAGCGGCAACTTCCACGTCACCAACGCCCTGCGCGCGGGTGGGGTCTCCTACACGGCGGCCCGGCACGAGGGCGGGGCCGCGACGATGGCCGACGCCTACGCCCGCACGTCGGGCGAGGTGGGCGTGCTGTCGGTGCACCAGGGCTGCGGGCTGACGAACGCGGTCACCGGGATCGGGGAGGCCGCGAAGTCGCGGACGCCCCTGCTCGTCCTCGCCGCCGACACCCCCGGGCCCCAGGTCCGGAACAACTTCCGCATCGACCAGGACGCGCTGGTCCGCGCGGTCGGGGCGATCCCCGAGCGGGTGCACTCGCCGGCCTCGGCGGCCGCCGACGTCGTCCGGGCCTACGGCCTCTGCCGCGACCAGCGCCGCACCGTGGTGCTGAACCTGCCGCTCGACGTGCAGGCCGCGCCCGCGATCGACGGGCCGGCCCGGGCACGCACCACCTGGCGCCCGCCCCGCCCCCACCCGGCCGCGGTCGCCGAGCTCGCCGCGCTGCTCGACGGCGCGGCCCGCCCGGTCTTCGTCGCCGGACGCGGGGCGCGCGGCGCTCGCGCCGAGCTCGAGGCGCTGGCCGACCGCTGCGGCGCCCTGCTCGCGACCAGCGCCGTCGCCCACGGCCTGTTCACCGGCTCGCCGTGGTCGCTGGGCATCTCCGGCGGGTTCTCCACCTCGCTGGCCGCCGAGCTCATCACCGGCGCCGACCTGATCGTCGCGTGGGGCGCGTCGCTGACGATGTGGACCACGCGGCACGGGGAGCTCACCGCCGGCGCCACCCTCGTCCAGGTCGACGACACCGCCGAGGCGCTCGGGGCGAACCGGCCGGTCGCGCTCGGGGTGCTCGGCGACGTGGCCGCCACGGCCGCCGACGTGCTCGACGCCTGCGGGAAGACCGCCGGCTACCGCCGTCCCGAGGTCGGGGAGCGGATCCGCACCGACGCCCGGCGCGCCCCCGGACCCGGGACACCCGGGTCGGAGCGGATCGACCCGGGCGTGCTGTCGGCCGCGCTCGACGAGCTGCTGCCGCTCGAGCGCACCGTCGCCGTCGACTCCGGCAACTTCATGGGCCACCCCGCGGCCTACCTGCGGGTCCCCGACGAGGCCGGGTTCTGCTTCACCCAGGGCTTCCAGTCCATCGGCCTCGGCCTGGCCACCGGGATCGGCGCGGCGCTCGCGCGTCCCGACCGTCTCCCGGTCGCCGCCTGCGGCGACGGCGGGTTCCTCATGGGCATCAGCGAGCTGGAGACCGCGGCGCGGCTCCGGCTCGGGATCGTGATCGTCGTGTACGACGACGCCGGCTACGGCGCGGAGTTCCACCACTTCGCCGACGGCGACCACGCCACCGTCCGGTTCCCCGACACCGACATCGCCGCCATCGCCCGCGGCCACGGGTGCGACGCGGCCGTCGTGCGCTCGACCGCCGACCTCGCGGCCGTGCGCACCTGGCTCGACGGCCCGCGGGACCGGCCGCTGCTGCTGGACGCGAAGGTCACCGCCGACGGCCCGTCGTGGTGGCTGGCCGAGGCGTTCAAGGGGCACTGAGTCGGGGAGAGCGGGTCACGGCGTCTGTTCCCGTCGGCGCGCCGAGAGCCCGGAGCGGTACTGCTTCGCGACCGGCACCCCGCGGAAGTCCTGGTCGAGCGCGGCGTTCCACGTCCAGTACGGGTCGACCAGGTGCGGGCGGGCGATGGCGCACAGGTCCGCGCGGCCGGAGGCGACGATCGTGTTGGCGTCCTCCACCGAGGCGACGGCGCCGACGGTGATGGTCGGGACGCCGGTCTCCTGACGGATCCGGTCGGCGAACGGGGTCTGGTAGAGCCGCCCGTACTGCGGGTCGGCGTCGGTGGAGGTCTGGCCGGTGGAGACGTCGACGACGTCGGCGCCGTGCGCGGCGAGCATCGGGGCGAGCGCGACCGCGTCGTCGCCGGTGAAGCCCGGCCCGACTCCCTCCAGGCCGTCCACCCAGTCGGTCGCGGAGATCCGCACGCTGATCGGCCGGTCCTCCGGCCACACCACCCGGACCGCGTCGAGGATCTCCAGGCCCAGGCGTGCCCGGTTCTCGAGCGACCCGCCGTAGCGGTCGGTCCGCCGGTTCGACAGCGGCGAGAGGAACGACGAGACGAGGTAGCCGTGGGCGTAGTGCAGCTCGAGCAGGTCGAAGCCGGCCTCGGCGGCCCGGCGCGCGGTGTCGACGTGCGCGGCGACGACGGCCTCGATGTCCGCGTGCGTCATCTCCCGCGGCACCGGCGAGTCCGATCGGTAGGGGATCGGCGAGGGAGCGATGACCTCCCACGCCTCGTCGTCGGGCAGCGGGTCGTCCATGCCCTCCCACATGACCTTCGTCGAGCCCTTGCGCCCGGAGTGGCCGATCTGGGCGCCGATGAGCGCGGGGGTCTCGCGGTGGACGAAGTCGACGATGCGCCGCCACGCCCGGGTCTGCTCGTCGTTCCACAGCCCCGGGCAGCCGTGGGTGATGCGGCCCTGCGGGGTCACGCACGTCATCTCGGTCATCACGAGCCCGGCGCCGCCGACCGCGCGGGAGCCGAGGTGGACGAGGTGCCAGTCGGTGGGGACCCCGTCGACCGCCGAGTACTGGGCCATGGGGGAGACGACGATG
Source organism: Actinomycetospora sp. ABD4_176 (assembly GCF_056311855.1). Taxonomy (NCBI): domain Bacteria; kingdom Bacillati; phylum Actinomycetota; class Actinomycetes; order Pseudonocardiales; family Pseudonocardiaceae; genus Actinomycetospora; species Actinomycetospora sp. ABD4_176. The sequence continues at coordinate 919,377 of NZ_CM149974.1, forward strand.
CGGTTGCCGAACGTGCGCCCGCGCAGCCGGAAGGGGTGGAACATCGGCGGGGTGCCGTCGGCGACCTCGAGGCCCTGCGCGCGGGTCTGCTCGGCGAGCCACCGATCGAGTCGCCCGACGTACGCGGCGTCGCGCAGCCGCAGGTTGTCGTAGGTGACGCGCTGCGAGCGGGTGAGCAGCTGGAAGACGAACTGCGGCGGCGCGAGGTGGCGGTAGCGGGCGAGGCCCTCGAACCACTCCAGGCTCGTCTGTGCCGAGCGCTGCAGGGACGCGACCAGCGGCCGGCGCTCCTCGGCGTAGGCCTTGAGCGCGGCGTCGACATCGTTCTCGCGGTCGAGCGCGCCGGCCAGCGCGATCGCATCCTCGAGGGCGAGCTTGGTGCCCGAGCCGATGGAGAAGTGGGCGGTGTGCGCGGCGTCGCCGACCAGGACGACCCTCCCCGCCGCCCAGTGCTCGTTGCGCATCACCGTGAACGACAGCCAGCCCGAGTTGTTGCCGATGAGGCCGTACCCCTGCAGGTGCTCGGCGAAGATCTCCTCGCAGAACCGCATCGAGGCCTCGTCGTTCTCCCCGGGCCGGCGCTCGACCGCCGTGTGCACGTCGAGGCCCGCGCGGAGCCAGGTGGCCTCGTCGGTCTCGACGATGAAGGTGGAGCGCTGCTCGTCGAAGGGGTAGATGTGCGCCCAGAACAGGCCGAACCGCGTCTGCACGATGAGGAAGGTGAAGCAGTCGAAGGGCCGCTCGGTGGCGAACCAGGCGTACTTCGCCGTGCGGCCTTCCCGCAAGGGCACGAACGCGTCGGCGAGCGTCTCCCGGGTGCGGCTGTTCAGCCCGTCCGCGGCGAGGACGAGGTCGTGCTCCCGGCACAGCTCGCCGAGCGGCGGCGCCTCGGTGGAGTAGCGCACGTCGACGCCGAGCTCGGCGGCGCGCTCGCCGAGGATTTGCAGCAGCCGCTTGCGCTCGAGCGCGGCGAAGGCGTGGCCGTCGGAGCGCTCGACGGTGCCGAGGAAGTCGACGTCGATCGCCGACCAGTGGCGGAACTCCGCCTGGATGCGCTCGATCGAGGTCGGGTCGGCGTGGGCAATGTTCTGCAGGGTCTCCTCGGAGAACACGACGCCGAAGCCGAAGGTGTCGTCGGCGGCGTTGCGCTCGTAGACGGTGATCTCGCGCTCGGGGTGCGAGGCCTTGGCGAGGATGGCGGTGAACAGCCCGCCCGGCCCGCCCCCGATGCTCGCGATGCGGTGTGCGGTGCCCATGTCAGACCCCGTCGTCGAGGAGGTGCTCGAAGCGCAGGCCGAGGTCGGTGACGACGACGGCCAGCGGCGCGAGTGCGGCGCGCACGCCGGCGGCCGCGCAGGGGGCGAGGTCGTCGTCGGCGGCGAGGGCGCGCAGGGCGTCGTAGGCGTCCAGCAGCTGGGTCTCGGTGGGCGTCAGCTCGCGTCCGAGCAGGTCGGTGCTCATACCGTCTCCTGGACCGTGAGGGCCGCGCGCTGCTGCTCGGCGCGCAGGTCGGTGAGGCGCTTGGCCTTGAGCTCGAAGCGCGGCAGCTCGTCGGTGGCGGCGCGGCGCACGAGGAACCGCAGCCCCTCGTGGGCGTCGGCGAGCTCGCGGACGAGGTCGGCGCACAGGCGCTGCCACCCGCCGTCGCCGACCGTCGGGGAGCACTCGACGAGGAGGATCACCTCGTCGCGCCCGTCGACGTGCTCGAGCCGAATCTGGAACTCCACGATCCCGTCGAACCCGCGGATGATCGCCTCGACCGCGCCCGGGTAGACGTTCGTGCCGCGGACGAGCTTCATGTCGTCGACCCGGCCGACGATCCCGCCCCGGTACAGGTCGAACGTGCGCCCGTTGCCGGCCGTTGCCGCCGGCACCTTCACGACGAGGTCGGCGGTCCGGTAGCGCAGCAGCGGTGTGGTCGACCGGCCGAACGAGGTGCAGACCCGCTCGCCGCGCTCGCCGTAGGGCACCTCGCGGCCGGTGGCCGGGTCGATGACCTCCTCGATGAAGTGGTCCTCGATCACGTGGCAGCCGCCGGGCTGGTTGGCGGGCTCGAACATGACGATCGTCGACACCTCGGTCATGCCGGCGGTGTCGATCGCCGTGGCGCCCCACGCCCGCTCGATGAGCGCCTTGGTCTCCGGGATCGACCCGGCGGGCTCACCGGAGAGGATCAGCGTGTGGACCGGTCCGGAGGGCAGGTCGATCCCCCGTGCCTCGGCCTCCTGGGCCAGGCGCAGCGCGTAGGTCGGGGTGGAGGCGACGACGGTGGCGCCGAAGTCGACGATCTGCTGCACGCGGTGCGGCGTGGTCCGGGCGCCGCCGGGGACGGTCAGCGCGCCGAGCTTCTCGAGGCCGCCGTGCAGGCCCCAGAAGCCGATGAAGCTGCCGTAGCCGAACGCGACGTAGCCGACGTCGTGCGGCCGGACCCCCGCGCCCCACAGGGCGTAGCACCACATCTCCGCCGCCCACGACCAGTCCTTGCGCGAGTCGAGGGCGCGCAGCGGCGTGTGCCCCGAGGTGCCGCTGGTGGTGTGCACCCGGATGGCGTTCTCCGGCCCGGTGACGGGCAGCCGGCCGTAGGGCGGGGTCGCGTCCTGGCTCGCCATCCACTCCTCGCGGGTGAGGAACGGGAGCCGCGCCACGTCGTCCCAGGTGCGCAGCCGCTCCGGGTCGACGTCCGCGAGCGTCCGGGCGTAGTGCGGGCTGCGGGCCTTGGCCCAGGCGACCGTGCGGCGGAGCTTGACCATCTGGAGCTCGCGCAGCTCTTCCCGCGGCAGGGTCTCGGTCTTCGGGTTCCAGTAGGGCTGGTCGCTCACGGCAGGCCTCCGTGCGTCGTCGGCGACCGGGAAAGTGTGTTGCGTTCTCGGTACGGTCGTCAACGATCCACACCAGGAGACCCCAGGAGGGCCCCGTGAGCATCTCCCTCGTCAACCCGGCGTCCCTCGCGAGGCCCCGCGGGTTCACCCACGCCGTGCGCCACGGCGACCTCGTCTGGCTCTCGGGGCAGACGGCCCTCGACGGCGACGGGCGGATCGTCCCGGGCGGCATCGTCGAGCAGTTCCGCCGGGCGCTGTCGAACGTGGTCACGGCGCTGCGCGAGGCCGGGGGAGACCCGACGCGGTTCCTGTCGGTGACGATCTACCTCACCGACATCCCCGACTACCAGGCGCACGGCAAGGAGATCGGCGCCGTGTGGAAGGAGCTCGTGGGGCGCGACTACCCCGCGATGACCGGCGTGGGCGTCACGGGGCTCTGGCAGCCGGAGGCGCTGGTGGAGATCCAGGCCGTCGCGGCGGTGTGAGCGTCAGCCGGTGAGCGTCAGCCCCGCACGACCGCCCGGACGTGCGCGGCGGCCGGCGCGGCCAGGTGCGCGCGGAACCGCGCGAACAGCGCCTCGGCGCGCAGGCCGATCCAGTCCTCGGGCAGCGCCTCGAGCGGCAGGCCGGGATCGAGGTAGGGCAGGCGGCGCCAGGCGGTGACGGCCCGGACGTAGTCGGCGAAGGCCCGGGGCCCGTCGGGTTCGTCGGGCTCGTGGTCGGCGACGGCGGAGAACCGGCGCAGGTACTCGGCGTAGGTCGCCTGCAGGGCCTCGAGGTCCCACCAGGCGGCGACCGTGTCGCGCGGCGGCGCCGACGACAGGTGGTCGGCGCGGAAGACGTCGGTGAACTGGCGCAGCCCGCCGCGGTCGAGCGCGCCGAGCACGGCCCGGTCGAGGTGACCGGGCGCCACCCACGTACCCGGACCGACCGTGCCGAGCCCGAGCCGGGCCAGCGTCGTCCGCAGCCGGTGGCGCTGGTCCCGCTCCGACTCGGGCACCGAGAAGACGACCAGCAGCCAGCCGTCGTCGGCGGTCGCCCGGCGCCGGCCGAAGATCCGCTCGTCGCCCTCGGCGAGGATCGCCAGGGCCTCCGCCGAGGCGCGGTAGCCGGCGGTCCGGCCCTCCTTCTCGGCGTCCAGCCAGCCGCGCCTCTTGAGGCGGAAGACCGCGGACCGGGTGGCCTGCTCGTCCACCCCGAGGTCGGCCATGAGCCGCACGATCGTCGCGACCGACAGCCATCCACCCAGGTCGCGGGCGTAGAGCCCGAACAGGGAGACGATGAGGGCGCGAGGCGTGGCGGCCGGGCTCTCGACCTCGCGCACCGCCGCCGTGCTCACGCGCCCACCGTAGGCGCCCGACCCCGCGACCCTCGTCGATGGTCGGACCCTGCCAGCAGGTCCTCCTCATGCCGTGCGCTGCAAGCTCTCCAGTGCCGCCCGACGGTGACCCTCGATCGGTACCGTCTTCTCCGTCTCGCGGTCGACGAACGCGTGCACGAAGTCACCGGTGAAGAACAGCTCGCCGTCGCCGCGGTACATGCCGACCTCGAACCGCACGCTGGAGTCGCCGAGCTCGCCGACCCGCAGGCCGACCGACACGACGTCGGGGAACCCGGCCTGCGCCTTGTACTCGCAGCGCACCTCGATGACGAGGCCGACCGTGTCGCCCCCGTGCGGGTCGAGACAGCCGGTCTCGATCAGCCAGCGGTTGACGACCGTGTCCATGATCGCGTGGTGCACCACGTTGTTGAGGTGCCCGTACTGGTCGTTGTCGTTCCAGCGGGTGGTGACGTCCTGCCAGTGCCCGTAGTCGTCGGCCATGGGGCGAGGTCGCCCGCGGCGCGGGGAGCGCAAACCCCGGTGTCGTGGGCGGGCGGTGGACACACCGTGCGGGGCGCGCTTCGATGCCGGAGGTATGGGAGCGACCCCGGCGCCCGCCGCGTGGTCCACGGCCGCCGTCGACCAGGACGACGCGTTCGCCTACTGGCGCGACGTCATCTGCGAGGCGTTCGTCCAGCTCGCCGCCCGTCCGGTGGCACCGGGCCCGTTCGCGGGGCGGATCGAGCACGCGGAGGCCGACGACCTCGCGCTGTCCCTCGTCGCGGCCGGGCCCCAGCAGGTGGACCGCACGCCGGGGCTGATCCGGCAGGGCCACGAGGACTACGTGCTGGCGAGCATCCAGCTCGACGGGCACGGTGCGGTGACCCAGGGGGACCGCCGCGCCGTGCTGTCGGCCGGGTCGATGGCGTTCTACGACAGCACCCGCCCCTACACGCTGCGCTTCGACGACCCGTTCCGCCAGCTCGTCGTCCAGGTGCCCACGGCCGCACTGACCCGGCGCCGGACCGACGGCGCGACCGCCGTGGCGCTGCCCGCGGACGGGCCGGGACGGCTCGTCGCCGACTTCTTCGTCGGGCTCGCGCAGCAGCGGACCGTCGACCCGGGCCTCGTGCCCCACGCCCTCGGGCTGCTCGACTTCGCCCTCGGGCTCGCCGCCGGCGCCGCGACCGAGGAGCCGGGTGCCGCGCTGCGCGAACGTGTCCACCGCGTCGTGGCGCGCGCGGCGACCGACCCGGACGTCGGCGTCGACGCGATCGCCGCCGCCTGCCGGGTCTCGCGCCGCACGCTCTACCGGGTGCTCGCGACCGAGGGGGAGACGGTCGCCGGCCTGCTGCGCCGCGAGCGCGTCCGCCGAGCCCGGGCGCTCCTGCGCGGCTCGCCCTCGCTGCCCCTGCCCGTCGTCGCGCGGCGGAGCGGGTTCGCCGGCGAGACCCAGCTCCACCGCACCTTCCGCGCCGAGACCGGGACGACGCCGGCGGCCTACCGGGCGCGCCGCTGAGGCACGGATCGTCATCCCGTCCGGCACGCGACGGCAGCCGGTGACGCGGGCGTCGGCGCACGATGCCTCCGACGACGTCGGGTGGGGAGGTCACCGGGCGGTCCGACGAGAGGGAACGCGATGACGGACGTGGTGCGGGTGGCCGCCGTCCAGGCCGAGCCCCGGTGGCTCGACATCGACGCCGGCGTGGAGCAGGTCGTCGGGTACATCGCCGACGCGGCCGCGCAGGGCGCGGCGCTCGTCGGCTTCGGCGAGACCTTCATCCCCGGCTACCCCTGGTGGATCTGGCTCGACGCGCCCGCGTCGGGCATGCAGTACGTGCACCGCTACCACCAGCACTCGATGACCCGCGACGGCGAGCACATGGCACGCATCGCCGCGGCCGCCGCCGAACACCGCGTCTGGGTGGTCCTCGGCTTCAGCGAGCGCGCCGGCGGCAGCGTCTACATGGCGCAGGCGTTCATCAGCGACACCGGCCGGGTCGTCAGCGTGCGCCGCAAGCTCAAGCCGACCCACGTCGAGCGCTCGGTGTTCGGCGAGGGCGACGGGAGCGACATCCAGGTCCACGAGACCCCGCTCGGCCGCCTCGGCGCGCTGAACTGCTGGGAGCACTTCCAGCCGCTGACGAAGTACGCGATGTACAGCCTCGGCGAGCAGATCCACGTCGCCGCGTGGCCGAGCTTCTCGGTCTACCGGGGTGGGGCGCGGGCGCTCGGGCCGGAGGTCAACAACGCCGCCAGCCTCGTCTACGCCGTGGAGGGGCAGACCTTCGTCGTCGCCCCGTGCTCGGTGGTCGGGCAGGCCGCGCACGACCTGTACTGCGACACGGAGACCAAGCGACAGCTGCTGCTGCAGGGTGGCGGCTTCGCCCGCGTCTTCGGCCCGGAGGGCACGCCGCTGGGCGAGGACCTGGCCGAGACCGAGGAGGGGCTGGTCGTCGCCGACCTCGACTTCTCCCTGATCTCGATCGCCAAGTCCGCCGCCGACCCCGTGGGCCACTACTCGCGGCCCGACGTCATGCGCCTGCTCATCAACCGCACGTCGAACAGCGTCGTCGTCGAGCAGGCGGCCCCGTCGCTGCCGCGCTTCGTCGACGCCGAGGAACTCGGCCGGGAGGCGGTCCCGGCCGAGACCCCGTGAGGCTCAGTCGAGCGCGCCGGCCCGCTCGACGAGCTGCTTGATCGCGGCGAGCGTCTCGTCGACGCCGGCCTGGATGCTGCCGTCGGTGTCCTCGGTGACCCGCTCGGTGTGGATGTGCACCTCGACCTCGCTGCGGTCGTCGCCGACCGCCCGGACGTCGAGGTAGCCGTGGTAGCCGTTCTCGCCCTCGGAGCCCCAGGCGAGGTGGCGGGTGTCCTCGGTGACCTCGAACCACGCCCGCCCCTCGACCTGCGAGCCGTCGGGGAGCGCGGCGGTGGTGCGGACCTCGTTGCCCTCACCGGGCTCGGCGGAGGTCATGCGCGCGAAGTACTGCGGGAGGTTGTGCACGTCGGAGAGGTAGGCGAACAGGACGTCGTCGGCGGCGTCGACGGTGGTGGTGCCCGTGAAATCGGCCATGGAGCGCGGGTAACCGCGCACCGTCGCCATCACCACCCGGTGCGCCGAGCGGTCCGTGCCGGCCGGTCGTCGCGGTGGCACCGGGCACCGGCTCCGCGTGGCTGCCCCGAGGGCACGGGTAGCCGGGGCGGACGCACGCTCCCCACCCGGGGGTCGAGGCGTCGGACGGAGGGAGTGCGCGCATGAGCTGGTTCGTCGGACAGGGGACCGACCTCTGGCAGACCGCGGTCAAGGCGGTGCTGCTGTTCCTGGTGGCGGTGATCGGGTTCCGGTTCGGGGAGCGACGCACCTTCGCCCAGCTCGCGCCGTTCGACTTCGTGGCCGTCGTCAGCGTCGGTGCCGTCGTCGGCCGCACCGCCACCGCGTCGAACACGGCGTTCCTGGTGGGCGTGGTCGCGCTGGTGTCGATCCTGGTCGCCCACCGCGCCGTGGCCCGGCTGCGACGCCACCGGCCGGTGGCGGCGTTGGTCGACCAGCCGCTCCTGCTGCTCATCGCCGACGGCCGTCTGCAGGAGAGGGAGCTGCGCCGCTCCGGACTGACGCTCGACGACCTGCACGGGGTGCTGCGCGCGCACGGGGTCGCGCGAGAGGTCGACGTTCGCTACCTGATCTACGAGAACAAGGGTGCGTTCTCGGTGGTCCCGTGGGACCAGCCCGTCGACGTGCAGCCCGTCGCGGCCGCCCTGCGCGCCGCGGGCGGGACCGCGAGCGGGACCGCGAGTGGGACGACGCCCTCCGGATCCTGACCGGGGCGAGTCCTGGCCCGCGAACCCGCGACGTGATCGCCGGGGAGGTGGCTGCGGTGGCCCGTTCCTCTATCTTCACGGGGAGACCCGGCGCGACGAGGCGGTGGCGATGACGCAGACGACCGAGACGCTCTGGCGCCCCACGGCGGACCGCATCGCGAGCTCCCCGCTGCGCGCCTACCTCGACTGGCTCGAGGAGCGCGAGGGACGTCCGTTCCCCGACCACGACGCCCTCTGGCGCTGGTCGGTCGAGGACCTCGACCGGTTCTGGCTCTCGATCGTCGACTACTACGGGGTCGCGTTCTCCACCCCGTGGACGCAGGTGCGCACCGAGGATCCGATGCCGCACACCCGCTGGTTCCCCGGCGCGCGGCTGAACTGGGCGCAGCACATGCTCCGCCGCGGCGCCGACGACGACGTCGCGCTCCTCGCCGTCCAGGAGGGCGTGGCGCCCGCCCGCGAGACGACGTGGGGCGAGCTGCGCCGCGCGGTAGCCGCGGCGGCCGGCTGGCTGCGCCGGGCGGGGGTGCGGCCCGGCGACCGGGTGGGGGCCTACCTGCCGAACACCGAGCACGCACTCGTCGCCTGCCTGGCCACGGCGGCGGTCGGCGCGGTGTGGGCCTGCTGCTCGCCCGACTTCGGCGCCGAGGGCACCACGGGCCGTCTCGCGCAGCTCGAGCCGACCGTGCTCGTCGCCGCCGACGGCTACCACTGGAACGGCAAGGTCGTCGACCGCGGCGAGGTCGTCGCCCGGTTGCGCGAGAACCTGCCGACGGTCCAGCACGTCGTCCACGTCCCGTACGTGTTCGACTGGCCGGACCCCGAGGGCACGACGCCGTGGGCCGACCTGCTGGCCCACGACGAAGAGCTCGAGTTCGAGCAGGTCGAGTTCTCGCACCCGCTGTGGGTGCTGTTCACCTCCGGCACCACCGGGCTGCCCAAGGGACTGGTGCACGGGCACGGCGGGATCACCCTGCAGGGCCTGCTGTGGTCGGGGCTCTACGGCGGCTTCCGCGAGGGCGAGCGGATGTTCACCTACACCTCGACGGGCTGGGCGCTCTGGAACATCGAGCTCTGCGCCATGACCCAGGGCGCGAGCATCGTGCTCTACGAGGGCGCGCCCAACCACCCGCCCGGCGCGGTGTGGGAGGTCGCCGCCCGGACCGGCGCCGACGTCGTGCTCATGGGCGCCGGGGTCGTCACCGCGACGGCGAACACCGGGGTCTCACCGCGCCGGGAGCACGACCTGGGCCGGCTGCGCCACGTCATGCTCAGCGGCTCGGCGCTGCCCCCGGACGGCTACCACTGGCTGTCCGAGCACGTCGGCCCCCACATCCGCATCGACTCGACCAGCGGCGGCACCGACGTCTCCGGCTCGTTCGTCGGCGCCAACGAGTACGCCCCGGTGCAGGTGGGACGCATCGGCGGCCCGATCGCCGGGGTCGACGCCGCCGCGTGGGACGACGAGGGCCGGCCCGTCGTCGACGAGGTGGGGGAGCTCGTCATCACCCAGCCGATGCCGTCGATGCCGGTGTACCTGTGGAACGACCCCGAGGCGGTGCGCTACACCGAGTCCTACTTCGACACCTGGCCCGGCGTCTGGCGTCACGGCGACTGGGTGACGATGCACGGCGACGGCAGTGTCTCGATCCACGGCCGGTCCGACTCGACGCTCAACCGCGGCGGCGTGCGGCTGGGCAGCAGCGACTTCTACGACGTGCTCGAGACGATGGAGGAGATCACCGAGACGCTGGTCGTCGGGGTCGACCTGCCCGACGGCGGCTACTGGCTGGGGCTGTTCGTCGTGCCGGCGCTGGGCCACGAGGTGGATGACGCGCTCCGGGAGAAGATCGTGTCGACGCTGCGGTCGCGCCTGACGCCCCGACACGTGCCCGACGAGATCCTCGCCGCGCCGGCCGTGCCGCACACGCTGACGGGCAAGCGGCTCGAGGTCCCGATCAAGAGGCTGCTCTCGGGGCGGTCGCTGGAGAAGGCCGCGAACCTCTCGTCGGTCGACGACCCGGAGGCGCTGCGCTGGTACGCGCGGTTCGCGCAGGAGCGTTCGGGCTGACCACCCCCGCGACCGCCGCCTCCACCGCCGCCCTGGTCCTCGACCTCGCCGGCACGTTCGCGTTCGCGCTCAACGGCGCCCTGACCGCCGTGCGCGTCGCGCGGCTGGACATCGTCGGCGTCGTCACCCTGGCCATGATCACGGCGCTCGGGGGCGGCATCCTGCGCGACGTCCTGCTCGGCGCGCTGCCGCCCGCGACCTTCAGCGACTGGCGCTACCTCCTGGTGGCGACGGCCGGTGGGCTGCTCGCCTTCGTCCTGAGCCGGCAGCTCGAGCGCGTCACGCTCTCGATCACCGTGTTCGACGCCCTCGGGTTGAGCCTCTTCGCCGTCACGGGCGCGACCCGGGCGCTCGAGCTCGGCGCCGGCGCCGGGCAGGCGGTGCTCCTCGGCGGCATCACGGCGGTGGGCGGCGGGACCCTCCGCGACGTCCTCGTGCGCCGCATCCCCACCGTCCTCTCCAGCGAGCTCTACGCGGTCCCGGCGCTGCTCGGGGCGCTCGTCGTGGTGGTGGCCGACCGGCTGGGCAGCACGGCGCTCGTGTGGTCGCTGGTGGGCGCCGCGCTGGCGTTCACGGTGCGGATGCTCGGCGTGGGGTTCCGGCTCAACGCCCCGTCCCCGCCCGGCCGGCGCGGCACGGACGGCTGAGCAGGCCGTCCGATCAGCCCGTCGCCGCCAGCCCCTGCGCCGCCGCGGCGCGGGCGAAGGCGTCGACCGTGGCCCGCACGCTCGGCCGTTCGACGGCGTGGGGGAGGTGCGCGAGGACGACCGTGCGCAGCAGCGGGTGCTCGAACGGGACGACGTCGACGCCGGTCGGCGGGCAGAACACGCGGCCGAGATCGCTGGCGAGCGTCACGCCCAGCCCGTTGGCGACCATCGCCAGCGCCGTCGCCAGCCCGTCGACCCGGTGCCGGACGTGCGGCTCGAAGCCGGCCCGGCGGCAGGCGGTGCGCACCGCGCGGCCGTAGTAGGTGTGCGGGCCGGAGATGATCCAGGTCTCGTCGGCGAGCTCGGCGAGGTCGGTGCCGGGGCGGTAGGGCGAGCCGGTGGGGGCCGCGAGGTGGATGCGGTCCTGGCCGAGCGGGACGACGGTCAGCCCGGGCGCCCACGGCTCCGGGGCGTCGGGGTAGTCGAGCAGCAGGGCGAGGTCGAGGTGCCCGTGCCGCACGTCGAGGACGGCCTGCTCCTGGTCGGTCTCGGTGCTCTCCAGGGTGATGCCGGCGTGGGTCGCGGCGAGGTCGGTGATGACGGCGGGCAGCAGGCCGGCCGCCGCGGCGGCGAAGATGCCGACCGACAGCCGGGCCGACAGGTGCCGGCGCGCGCCCTCGACCGCGGCGATCGCCCGGTGCTCGGCGGCGAGCAGCAGCTCGGACTGCTCCACGAGGACCCGGCCGACCTCGGTGAGCCGGACCCCGCGCCCGACACGCTCGAGCACCGGCGTGCCGACCTCCACGCCCAGCGCCTCGAGCTGCTGGCTGACCGCGGACGGGGAGTAGTGCAGCGCCGCCGCGGCCGCGTTCACCCCGCCGCGGCGCGCGACCTCGCGCAGCGTGCGCAGACGGCGCAGCGACAGGTCCATGCGGCACATCCCAACAGTTCCGTGCTCGGTTGTCCGCTGGTGCCGAACGGTCGCGGAGGCGAGACTGCCCGCTCGTGGCACGAGGTCAGATCCCGATCAGCGGCGGCGCGTTCGCGATGGGGGACCACCACGGCGACGGCGACCCCGGCGACGGCGAGCGCCCGGTGCACCGCGTCGTGCTGAGCCCCTACGCGATCGACGCCACCACCGTCACCAACGCGGCGTTCGGCCGGTTCGTCAAGGACACCGGCCACGTCACCGACGCCGAGCGGTGGGGCTCGTCCGCGGTGTTCCACCTGGCCTTCACCGGCGACCGCGCCGACGTCCTGACCAGCGTCGACGGCGCCCCGTGGTGGCTCGCCGTGCGCGGGGCGTGCTGGCGACGGCCCGAAGGGCCGGGGTCGTCGGTCGGCGACCGCGCCCAGCACCCCGTCGTCCACGTCTCCTGGCACGACGCCACGGCGTACGCCGCGTGGGCGGGCCGGCGGCTGCCCACCGAGGCGGAGTGGGAGTACGCCGCCCGCGGCGGTCTCGCGGGCGGGCGCTTCCCGTGGGGCGACGAGCTGGGTCGTCGCTGGAACCTCAACACGTGGCAGGGGCGGTTCCCCACCGAGAACACCCGTGACGACGGCTACCTGACCACCGCCCCCGTCAAGACCTACCGGCCCAACGGCTACGGGCTCTGGCAGACCGTCGGCAACGTCTGGGAGTGGTGCGCCGACCGCTTCGCCGCCGACTGGTACGCCCGCTCCCCGGAGCTCGACCCGGCCGGCCCGGACGAGGGGAGCACCCGCGTCATGCGCGGGGGCTCCTACCTCTGCCACGACTCGTACTGCAACCGCTACCGGGTCGCGGCCCGGACGTCGAACACACCGGAGTCGAGCTCGGGGAACCTGGGCTTCCGTTGCGCGGGGTCGGTGTGAGTCAGTGTGACGTCATGACCCGCCGCTGCCGTGCCTCCGGGTCGGGCCCCGGCTCGGGCTCCGGGGCGGTGAGCTCGACACGCACGGAGCGGACGGTGCCGGTGAAGGCGTTGTCCCCGGCCGCGTAGTCGTCGGTGACCGGGGTGCCGAGGTCGACGCCGACGTCGAAGGTCTCGTCGAACGAGAAGTAGTACGGCACCGACGCGTCCACCCGCACCGTGCCCACGACGAGCCCGTCCACCCGCAGCGTCGCCGTCCCGCCCCGGCCGTCCCCGCCGCCGTCGTAGGCGAAGTCCATCCGGACCTCGTGCCGCCCGGGGGCGAGCGCGTGCTCCGCGCGGACGGTGTGCCGGCGCAGGCCGAAGAAGTTGTAGACGTAGCAGGCCCGCCCGTCCGCGACGTAGAGCGCCCAGCCACCGAAGCGCCCGCCCTGGGCCACGAGAACGCCCTCGGCGCCGCCCGCCGGCACCTCGACGTCGGCGACCACCGCGTGCGACCGGTTCTTGACGTTCGGGACCGTCTCCTCGATGAGGCGCCGGGTCGAGCCCCGGAACGTCACCGACGTGCGGTCGCCGACCAGGTCGAGCCGGCCCGCGAGCCGCGGGTTCTCCCGCTCGGTGACCCGGTCGTCGAGGGGGAAGACCTGGTACTTCGCCGCCTCGACCCCGAACAGCTCGCGCAGCTGCGCGAGGAGCTCGGGGTGCTCGGCGGCGACGTCGTGGGCCTGGCTCGGGTCGGCGACCGTGTCGTAGAGCTCCCAGACGTCGTCGCCGAACCCGCCGCTGTCGGTCGGCACCATCTCCCACGGCGTGCCGTGACGCGTCACCGCCGTCCACCCGTCGTGGTAGACGCCGCGGTTGCCGCACATCTCGAAGTACTGGGTGCGCCGGCGGTCGGCGGCGTCCCGGTCGTCGAACGTGTACCGCATGCTCGTGCCGTCGACCGGCTGCTGCGTCGTGCCGTCGACGCTGTCGGGCCGGGGGATGCCGGCGCAGTCCAGGACGGTGGGCAGCACGTCGATGACGTGGTGGAACTGGTGGCGCAGCCCGCCGCGGTCGGCGATCCCGGCGGGCCAGTGCACGACGAGCCCGTCGCGGGTGCCGCCGAAGTGCGAGGCCACCTGCTTGGTCCACTGGTAGGGCGTGTTCATCGCCAGCGCCCAGCCCACCGGCGCGATCGGGTAGCTCGCCGGGCCGCCGATACCGTCAAGGTGGCCGAGCATCTCGGCCGGGTCGTCGACCATGCCGTGGCCGAGGCGGTGCTCGACGTGCGTGCCCTCGATCCCGCCCTCGCCCGACGCGCCGTTGTCGCCGAGCAGGTAGAGGAACAGCGTGTTCTCCATCGCCCCGAGCTCGGAGAGCGCGGCCACGAAGCGGCCGAGCTGGGCGTCGGCGTGCTCGGTGAAGCCCGCGAACGTCTCCATGAACCGCGCGCCGAGCGCCCGGCGGGTGTCGTCGAGGTCGTCCCAGTGCGGGACGCCGTCGGGCCACGGGGCGAGCTCGGCGTGCCCGGGGACCACGCCGAGTGCCTTCTGCCGCGCCAGCGTGTCCTCGCGCAGCCGGTCCCAGCCGCCGTCGAACTCGCCGTCGTAGCGCTCGCGCCACTCCGGGGCGACGTGCAGCGGGGCGTGGGAGGCACCGAAGGCGAGGTAGGTGAAGAACGGGCGGTCGGGCGTCAGGGAGCGCTGGGTGTGCACCCAGTCGACGGCGCGGTCGACGAGGTCCTCGGACAGGTGGTAGCCGTCCTCGGGGCGCCGGGTGGGCTCGACGGGCGTCGTGCCCTCGTAGAGCAGCGGGTACCAGTGGTTCATCTCGCAGGCCATGAACCCGTAGAAGTGGTCGAACCCCTCGCCGGTGGGCCAGCGGTCGAACGGGCCCACGGGGCTGATCTCGGCCGGCGGCGTCTGGTGCCACTTCCCGAACGCCGCGGTGCTGTAGCCGTTGCCCTGCAGCACGCGGGCGAGCGTCGCGGCGCTGCGCGGGCGGTAGCCGGTGTAGCCGGGCGCCGAGGTCGCCATCTCGGTGGTCGCGCCCATCCCGACGGCGTGGTGGTTCCGGCCGGTCATCAGCGCCTGGCGGGTGGGGGAGCACAGGGCCGTGACGTGGAAGCGGGTGAAGCGCAGCCCGCCGTCGGCGAGGCGGTCGGCCGTCGGCATCCGGCAGGGTCCGCCGAACGCGCTGGAGCTGCCGAAGCCGAGGTCGTCGAGCACGACGAGCACGACGTTCGGCGCCCCGGCGGGCGGCTCGGTCGGCCGCACCGGGTCGAACGGCCGCGGCGTCCCGTCGGGCCCGCACGTCGTGATCGTCCGTCGTGGCACGTCCGGCTCCGGCAGGACGCGTCGGCCTCCGGTGGGCACACCCATGGGTTCCTCCCCTTCGCTCGGCGCGCGCGTCGGCTCGACGCGTCGGCGCGGGATGTGGCCTCGACGAGGGCAACGCGCAGGACGGCAACGCTGCCGCCACGGAGGCCGGCCCCAGCCTCACCCGCAACGATCGTTCACGTCCAGCGAGTGATCGAGCACGACGACGTTCAGCGCAGGTGCACGGTCAGGGGTGCGGCGGGGCGGCGGTGGGACCGGCGAACGGTCGACGTCGCGGCGCGCCCGTCGCGCGGCGCCGAGGGTGCTGGCCGTCCGTGAGCGGCGTCACGCCCCGGCGAGCACCGGCGTGAGAGCGCGGCCGAGGAACCCGCTGACGTGGCCGGCCACGAGGTCGAGGTGGCTCTCGAGCAGGAAGTGGCCGCCGCCCTCGACGAGGTGGATCTCGGCGTCGGGCAGGTCGCGGGCGAAGGCGCGGGCGCCGGCGGGCCCGAAGATCTCGTCCTCGGCGCCCCACACGGCGAGCAGGGGCACCCCGCTCGCGCGGAACCACGCGTGCAGGGCCGGGTAGAGCGGTGGGTTGGTCGCGTAGTCGGCGAACAGGGCGAGCTGGATGCGCTCCTGACCGGGCCGGGAGACCTCGGCGTGGTCCTGGGCCCAGGTGTCGGGGTCGACGAGCTCGGGGTCGGCGACGCCGTGGAGGTACTGCCAGCGGATCGCCTCGAGGCTCAGCGCGGCGCGCACGGGGTCCTCGGTGTCGGGACCGGGGTCGGCGCCGTAGGCCCAGACCGGCGCCCAGAACGCCGGGACGAATCCGTCGTCGTAGGCGTTGCCGTTCTGGCTGATGACCGCGGTGATCGCCGACGGGTCGCGCAGCGCGAGGCGCCAGCCGATCGGGGCGCCGTAGTCCTGGACGTAGATCGCATAGCGGCTGACGCCGAGCCGCGCGAGCAGGCCGCGGGTGAGGTCGGCGAGGGCGTCGAAGGTGTAGGTGAACTCCTCGATCGGCGGCGCGTCGGACCGCCCGAACCCGAGGTGGTCGGGCGCGATCACGTGGTAGCGGTCGGCCAGCGCGGGGATGAGGTGCCGGAACATGCGCGAGCTCGTGGGGTAGCCGTGCAGCAGCACCAGCACGGGCGCGTCGGCCGGGCCGGCCTCCCGGTAGGCGAGCCGGTGGCCGTCGACGACGGCGGCACGGTGACGGACCTCGACCATGGCGTAACTCCTTCGGTGTTTCGTGGTGGTTAGTGGTCCTCAGTGAACGCAGCACGGTCTAACCTGTCAAGTGCGGTGATACGGTTAGCGGCAGGAGGTGGTGCCCCGTGCTCGACGAGCAGGCGCTGGTCGAGGCGCTCAACAGCACGCCGGTCGTGGACGGGCGGCCGACCGACCGGTGGGCCGACGACGAGGAGCTCCGCGCCTGGGTGCGCGCCCACGGCGGCGACGGTGACGACGCCGAGCTCGGCCCGCTGCGCGACGCCCGCGCCCGGCTGCAGGAGGTCGTGGCGGGGGAGGCGGATCCCGAGCGGCTCGGCGACCTCCTCGCCGGGGCCCGTCAGCTCCCCGAGGTCGGCGACGGCGGCGTCACCTGGCGGCTCGAGACCCCGGCCGCGCGGCGGCTCGCCGTCGAGCTGGTCCTGGCCTGGAGCGCGGTCGCGCAGCGGTACCCCGGGCGGCTGCGGCCGTGCGCCAACCCCGAGTGCCGCCTGTTCCTGCTCGACCGGAGCCGGGCGAACTCCGGGCGCTGGTGCTCGATGAGGACCTGCGGCAACCGGCTCAAGGTCCGCCGGCACCACCAGCGGCACCGCGAGGACGCCGCCCCCGCCGAGTAGCCCCACCGAGCAGCCCGGGCGACGCGTCGGTGTCCTACGGTGCCGTCATGGGAAAGGGTGTCCCGTCGTGGCGGTCCGAAGATGCGTTGGCGTCGGGCCGGGTCAACCAGAAGAGGCGGACGCGTGTCGCGGTGCTGGAGGCCACGCAGACGCTGCTCGACCAGGGCAAGGTGCCGACGGTCGGCGAGGCCGCCGACGAGGCTCTCGTGGGCCGCAGCACGGCCTACCGCTACTTCCCGACCCAGGAGAGCCTGATCCTCGAGGCGTCGATGGGCAGTGTCGTCGCGCTGCTCGACGAGACAGCGCACGCCGCGGAGGCGGCCGAGGAGGACACGGACGCCGAGGACGTGGAGGAGCGCGTCGACCGGATCCTGCGGGCCATGCACGAGCGGATCACCGCCCACGAGGCGGCGTTCCGCGCGATCATCCGCCTGTCGCTCGACAAGGAGGCGCGGCTCGAGCCGGGCCAGGCCGAGGAGGTCCGCCTGCTCGAGGGCCGACGTCTCGCCTGGATGCGGCACGCCGTCGAGCCGCTGCGGGGGCGGCTCGCGCCGCAGGCGCACACGGACCTGGTCGCCGGTCTCGCCATGCTCGCCGGCACCGAGTCGTTCATCGCCCTCAAGGACGCGTGCCACGTCGACGACGCCCAGGAGCGCAGCCGGATCATCCGGTGGGCCGCCCAGGCCATGCTGCGCGGCGCGGGCGAGGAGGTCAGCCCGTCATCGTCTCCGGCAGCCACAGGACCAGGTCCGGCACGAACGTGAGGACGAGCACCAGGACCAGGAGGGCGCCCACGAAGGGCAGCACGCCGCGGAATACCTCCTCGGTCCGCACGCCGGTCGACCGGGCGACGATGAAGACGTTGAGCCCGAGCGGCGGGCTGACCAGCCCGATCTCGGCGAGCAGCACCACCATGACGCCGAACCAGATCGGGTCGTAGCCGAGCTCCTCGATGACCGGGAGCACGATCGGCACCGTGAGCGCGAGGATCGCCATCTGGTCCATGAACGCGCCGAGCACGAGGTAGACCACGGCGAGGCCGAGGAACACCACGGTCGCCGGCGCCGGGATGGCGGCGAGCGCGTCGACGACGGTGCCGGTGACCTGACTGAGGGTGAGCACGTAGCCGAACACGTGCGCGGACAGGATGATCAGCAGGATCATGGCGGTGGAGCACAGGGTCTCCAGCACGGCGGCGCGGATGCCCGCGCCGTCGAGGCCGCCCCCGACGAGGCCGAGGACGAGTGCCCCGGCCGCGCCGAGCGCCGCGGCCTCGGTGGGGGATGCCACGCCGAGGTAGATGCTCACGGTGACCAGGACGAAGAGCACCACGACCGGCCCGATCGCGGTCAGCGTGCGCACCTTGGTCAGCAGCGCGTGGCGCTCGCCGCGCGGCGCCAGCTCCGGGCGGCGCCAGATGACCAGCCAGGTGGTGAGCACGAGCGCGCCGACGACCAGCGCCCCGGGGAGGAACCCGGCGATGAGCACCTGGCCGACGCTCTCCTCGGCGATGACCGCGTAGAACACGAGGATGATGCTGGGCGGGATCATCGCCGCGAGCGTCCCGACCACGGCGACCAGGCCGTTCGCCAGCCGCGGGTCGTAGCCCCGGCGGGTCATCTCGGGAACCGTCGTCGAGGCCAGGGTCGCGGCCGCCGCGGTGCTCGACCCGGAGATCGCGGCGAACACCGCGCCGGACAGCGTCGTCGCCACTCCGAGGCCGGCGGGGGTGCGGCCGACCCACGTCCGCGCGCTGTCGAACAGGCGCGAGGCCATGCCGCTGTGCAGGACGAACTGGGCCATGAGGATGAACAGCGGGATGGGGGAGAGCGAGTAGGCGGACGCGGTCGTGGCCGGTGTCGTCTCGAGGAACCCCGTCAGTGCCGGGAGGCCGCCGTACAGGAGGAGACCGAGACACCCGGCGGCGCCGATCGCGAACCCCACGGGCACGCGGATCAGCAGCAGCACCAGTAGCAGGACGACGACGAGCAGCGCGAGCATCAGGGGCCCGCCTCGGTCGGGGCGGCGGTGGTGGTGTCGGCGTCGTCGAGACGGTCGCCGAACGCGTCGCCGCCGGGGTGCACGACGAGGGTGTGGAGCAGCCGCACCAGGAGCACGCCGCACCCGATCGGCACCATGATCGCCGAGGTCCAGACCGGCCACGACAGCTCGGCGCCGCCCGGCGGCGGGACGTCGCCGTCCGCCCACGCGCCGAGGGTCAGCCGCAGCCCGCCCCAGGTCAGGGCGGCGGCGAAGAGCACCGACAGCACGCTGCCCACCACGTCGCACCACCGCTGCGCCCGCCGGGGCAGTGCCCGGTACGCGACCTCGATGCGGACGTGCGCGCCCGCCCGCACGGTGTAGGGCAGCGCGAGGAAGAACACCGCGGTCAGGAGGTAGTCGGTGCTGAACGCGTAGGCCCACGAGAGGGGGCTGCCGACGAGGTAGCGCAGCACCACGCCCAGCACCACCAGCCCGGTCAGGGCGAGCAGTGCGAGGCCCGCGACGCCCGCGAGCGCGTCCTCGACCCGCCGCAGCCCGGCCTCGAACCCGCTCACGGGGCGACCCCGGCGACCCGCTGCTGCGCGGCCAGGAGGTCGTCGAGCGCGGCGCGACCGGGCAGGCCCATCGCCTCCATGTCGGCGACCCACTGCTCGCGGACCGGCGCGACGGCCGCGCGCCACCGCACGGACTCGTCCGGGGCGAGCTCGTGGAAGACCAGACCGCCGGCGGCGAGGCGGTCCCGCGCCCGGGCGTCGTAGGCGGCGACCGCGCCGCAGAGGTGCCGGGTGGTGTCGCGCCCGGCCTGGGCCAGGACGCCCTGCAGGTCGGGCGGCAGGCCGTCCCACGTCCGCTGCGCGATCGAGTAGGTGATCGTGAAGCTGCCCAGCTGGGCCCCGAGAGTCGAGTTCGTGGCGGCCTCGTCGAGCCGGTAGGGCAGGGCGCTCATCGGGCCGAGGACGGTGCCGTCGACGGTGCCCCGGGCGATCGCCTCGTAGAGCTCGGTCACCGGCATGGCCACCGGGGCGGCCCCGAGGTCCTGCACGGTCCGGTCGATGGCCCCGCCGGAGGACCGCAGCTGCAGGCCCACGACGTCGGCCGGGTCGGTGATCGCCCGCCCGCCGCCGGTCATCACCTCGTAGCCGGTCACGACCCCCACCACCAGGGGCCGCAACCCGTCGGGGGCGAAGTCCGCCCGGGCGAGGACCCCGCCCTCGGCGAGCAGCGGCTCGAGGGCGAGGGCGGCACGGCACGGGTCGGTGCTCATGCCGGGCAGGTCCGCCACCCCCGACAGCGGCAGCTGCGAGGAGACGTAGCCCGGCGAGATCATCGCGATGTCGATGACCCCGGCGTCGGTCAGGGTCACGAAGTCCTGGGCCGCGCCGAGGCCCTCGGACGGGTAGTACTCGAAGGCCAGCCGCCCGCCGGAGAGCTCCTCGGCGCGGTCGATGAAGAAGCTCGCGCCGTCGCGGGAGAACGGGTGCGACGTCGGGAACGAGTCGCCGACGACCAGCGTGGCCGTGCCGGGCGGCCCGTCACGGCCGGCACACCCCGTCGTCACCAGGCCGACGAGGGCCACCACGGCCAGGAGCCGTGCGAGTCCGTGGATCATGCGTCCTCCGGGGCCCCGGTGTGGTCCGCGTCACGCTGGTGGGGGACGCCGACCGTACGACAGGCGGTACGCGGAACTCAACATGGGAATCGGGTCCCACGTGTGGTTAGGGTCCTCCCGGGCGCACCGCCCGAGATCGGTGACGGGGAGGTGGGACGTGGCGGCTCCGGACGCCGGCGGGACGGACGGGCCGCGCGGACCCCTCGCCGGGATCACGGTCGTCGACCTCACCACGACGTTCATGGGGCCCTACGCGACGCTGGTCCTCGCACAGTTCGGTGCGCGGGTGATCAAGGTGGAGCCGCCGGCGGGTGACGTCGTACGGGGCGTGGGCGACGGCGGGGAGCAGGGCCTGGGCCCGATCTTCCTCAACGCCAACGCGGGCAAGGAGAGCGTCGTCCTTGACCTGCAGGACGCCGGTGACCGGGCGCGGCTCCACCGGCTCGTGGCGCGGGCCGACGTCCTGACCCACAACCGCCCCGACGGCGCCGACCGCCGCCTCGGCATCGACCACGCGACGCTCCGCCAGGTCAACCCGGCCCTCGTCGTGTGCGCGATGCGCGGCTACGGCGCCGGGGGCCCGTACGGCACCCAGCCCGCCTACGACGACGTCATCCAGGCCGTCTCGGGGCTCGCCGCGACCCAGACCGGGACCGGCGAGCCGCAGTTCGTGCGCAGCCCCGTCGCCGACAAGGTCACCGGGCTGATGGCCGTCGGCGCCATCGCCGCGGCGCTGGTCGAGCGGTCGTCGTCCGGGTGGGGGCAGGCCGTCGAGGTGCCGATGTTCGAGACAATGGCGCAGTTCCTGCTCCTCGAGCAGCAGGGCGGCTACGTCTTCGACCCGCCGCGGGGCCCGGCCGGCTACGCGCGCACCAGCTCGCCGCACCGCCGGCCGTACCGCACCACGGACGGCCTGGTGAGCGTGCTGGCCTACACCGACGCCCACTGGCGCGCGGTCTTCCCCGCGTTGGGCCACCCCGAGCTCGCGGACGATCCGCGCTACGCCTCGATCGGCGCGCGCAGCCGGCACATCGACGAGCTCTACCGCTGGCTCGAGGAGGCCGTCGCCACGCGCACCACGGCCGAGGTGATCGCCCTGTGCCGGACGGCGAACGTCCCGGCCACCGTCGTCAACGACGTCCCGGCCCTCTTCGACGACCCCCACCTGGCCGCCGTCGACTTCCTGCAGCACGCCGAGCATCCCCACGCCGGGCCGCTGCGCCAGGCCCGCGGCCCGGTGGGCTTCTCCCGCAGCGGCGCGCCGGACTGGGCGCCCGCCCCTCGCCTCGACGAGCACGGGGACGCGCTGCGCGCCGAGACGGACGATCCCGACGAGGAGTGACGCCGTGGACTTCACCGAGGACGAGGACCTGCGGGCCATCCGGACCGCGGTGGCCGAGCTCGCGGCCGGGTTCGACCGCGAGTACTGGAACCGCCACGACCGCGACCACGCGTTCCCGTGGGACTTCTACCGGGCGCTGGCCGACGGCGGTTGGCTCGGCATCTCGGTCCCCGAGGAGTACGGCGGCGGCGGGCTCGGGGTGACCGCGGCGAGCGTCGTCGTCGAGACCCTCGCCGCGTCCGACGGCGCCATGAACGCCTGCACCCCGGTCCACCTCGGCATGTTCGGAATGAACGTCGTCGCGAAGCACGGCTCGGAGCGGATGCGGCGGGAGACGCTGCCGCGCGTCGCCACCGGCGAGCTGCACGCCTGCTTCGGCGTCACCGAGCCCGACGCCGGCACCGACACCTCGCGGATCAGCACGCGGGCCGTGCGCGACGGCGACGAGTACGTCGTCGACGGCCGCAAGGTCTGGATCTCGAAGGCGGGGGAGAGCGAGGTCGTCGTCCTCGCCGTCCGGACCGCGCCACGGGACGAGGGATCGCCGATGCGCGGCATCTCGATCCTGCTCGTGCCCATGGCGACGCCGGGCGTCTCGGTCGCGCCGATCCCCAAGATGGGCCGCAACGCCGTGACCTCCTACGAGGTGACGTTCGACGGCGCCCGGGTGCCGGCGAGCGCCCTCGTCGGCACCGAGCACGAGGGCTTCCGCGTCCTGCTCGACGGCCTCAACCCGGAGCGCATCCTCATCGCCCACGAGGCGCTGGGCATCGGCCGGGCCGCGGTCGCCGCCGCCGTCCGCTACGCCTCGGACCGCACGGTGTTCGGCCGCGCGATCGGCAGCAACCAGGGCATCGCCTTCCCGCTCGCCGAGGCCACGGCCCGACTCGACGCCGCCGAGCTGGTGTGCCGCAAGGCGGCGTGGCTCTACGACACCGGACGACTGTGCGCGCGGGAGGCGAACACCGCCAAGTTCCTCGCCGCCGACGCGGGCTTCTTCGCCGCCGACCGCGCGCTGCAGACCCTCGGCGGCATGGGCTACGCCGAGGAGTACGGGATACCGCGGTACTTCCGCGAGGCGCGGCTGATGAAGATCGCGCCGGTCAGCCAGGAGCTCGTCCTGGCCTACATCGCGCAGAACGTGCTCGGGCTGCCGAAGTCGTACTGATCGGCGCGCGTGAGCCGGGTCACCCCGGCCGGACTTGAGTGTGCCGCAGCGGCACGGCGTTCCGTGGGCTTCGCACGGGCCCGGCCGGGCCCGCCCCCTGGGGAGGGACCGTGGTGATGGTCGACGAGACCCGCACCGAGACGCCGACCGTCCCGATCGCGACGGCGGCCCCGCCGCCCACCATGCTCGACCGCCTCGGTGGCTGGTGGGGCATCGTCGGCGCGGGGCTCCCGCAGGTCGTGTTCGCCGCGCTGACGCCGTTCGTCACCCTGCTCGCGGCGGTCGTCCTCGCGCTGACCGTCGCGGTCGTGCTCGGCACGGTCCGCTGGGCCCGCGGCGCGCCCCTGTCCTCCGCGCTCAGCGGGGTGCTCGGCGTCGCGGTCGCGGGCGGGATCGCGGTCTGGACCGGCTCGGCGAGCGACTTCTTCCTCGTCGGCATCGTCGCCGCGCTGATCGGGTTCGCCGCGACCGCCGGTTCGCTCGTCGTGCGCCGGCCCCTCACCGGCCTCGCCTGGAACGCGCTGCACGGCGGCGGCCACCCCTGGCGCGCGGACCGCGGGGTCCGGCGCGCCCACGACGTCGCCACCCTGGCCGCGGCGCTGGTGTTCGCGGCGCGCTTCGTCGTGACGCAGTGGCTCTACGTCCTCGACGCGACCGGCGCCCTCGCGATCGCGAGGATCGCGATGGGGACCCCGCTGACGCTGGTGGCCGCCGCCGTCGGGTTCTGGGCCTTCCGCCGCTCGACGAAGCGCCTGATCAGGGCCTGACGGTCAGCCGGGCTGCGCCGCCCGGAACGTCCGCACGGCGTGGCCGAACCACTGGTCCCGGAACGCCACGGCCTCGCGGGCCGTGCTCGCGCTCGACGCGATCACGTCGAAGCCGTGGAACGCGCCCGCGACCACCCGGAACTCGACGGGCACGCCCGCCGCGCGCAGCGCCTCGACGTAGCGGGTGGTCTCGTCGTGGAACGGGTCGACGTCGCCGACGAACGTCATGGTCGGCGGGAGGCCGGCGTGGTCGGTGCACCGTGCCGGCGCGGCGTAGGCGGGGACGTCGTCGGTGCCGTCGAGGTCGCCGAGGTACATCGACCAGGCGTTCCGGTTGGTGACCGCGTCCCACACCGGGGCGTCGTCGAGGACGTCGACCGGGGTGCGGTCGTCGATCATGGGATAGAGCGGCATCTGGAAGGCCACCGACACCTCGCCCCGGTCACGCGCCCAGAGCGTGGTCGCGGCGGTCAGCCCGCCGCCCGCGCTGTTGCCGCCGACGGCGAGCTGGTCGGGGCGCACGCCCAGCTCGTCGGCGTGGTCGCGCAGCCACAGCAGCGCGGCGTAGGCGTCGTCGCGGGCCGCGGGGTAGGGCGCGTCGACGCTGAGGCGGTAGGCGGGGGCCACGACGACGCAGCCGCTGCCCTCGACGAACGACCGCACGACGGCGATGCCCTGCTCCGGCTCGCCGGTGAGGTACCCGCCGCCGTGCAACCAGAGCAGGCCCGGGACGTCGCGGCGCGGCCGGCGGGGCCGGATGACGAGCAGCCGCAGCCGCGACCCGTCGGCCCGCGCGACGCTCTCCTCGTGGACGCGCAACGACTTCGGCACGCGGCGGCGGGCGAGCTCCGAGAGCACGCGGTCGACCGCGCCGGGCGGGCGGCGGAGTCTCTCTACGCTGCGCCGCTGCCCGAGCGCCGCGCTCATGAGGCGGGCGGGCAGGCGGAGGTCGGGCTGCAACCGGTCGAGGGTGTCGGACACGCGCGGGCTCCTTCCGGGGCGCCGCGGGGACGGCCGGTGGGCCGTCCCCGGGACGGTACTCAGACCTGCATGCTGCGCGACCGAGGCAGCGGGCGCGCACCGTTCACCCCGTCCGTGCGGAAGCTGACCCCGGTGAGCTCCTCCGAGAGCGCCCAGACGCGGGCGGCCTCCTCGGTGCTGCGCAGGGTGGCGTAGAGCTCCTGCTCGGCGGGGCCACCACGCACGTGCCCGAGGCCCGCGGGTCCGTAGAACCGGCCGTTGCGCGCGTCGGGGGAGGTGGCGGCGTAAAGGGCGGGCAGCAGCGCGGTCTCGACGGTGCCGAGCACGCCCCACCGGGACAGGGCCCGGATGAGCCGGATCTGCGGGAGGTCCTGCGCGCGGCCGACCTCGGGGCGCCCCGCGAGCAGGCTGGTCGGCACGACGCCGGGGTGGGACAGCATGCTGCTGACGCCCCACCCGTTCGCCCGGCTGCGGCGGGCCAGCTCGAGCGCGAAGAGCCCGGAGGCGATCTTCGACTGGGCGTAGGCGCGGCCCCCGTCGTAGTCCCGCTCCCAGTGCGGGTCGTCCCAGTGGATGCGGCCGCGGCGGGCGGCGATGCTCAGCTGCGAGACCACGCGGGCGCGGCCGGCGCGCAGCAGGGGCATCAGGTGGCCCACCAGCGCGACGTGGCCCAGATGGTTGGTGCCGAACTGCAGCTCGAAGCCGTCGGCGGTGCGCTGCAGGTCGGGCGGAGTCATGACGCCCGCGTTGTTGATCAGCGCGTGGATCGCGCGGTCCTCGCCGCGCAGGGTCTCGCCCAGCGCGGCGACCGAGGCCAGCGAGGACAGATCGAGCTCGCGCAGCGAGACCGTCGCGCGCGGGGCCCGCTCGCGGATGTGGGCGATCGCGGCCTGCCCCTTGCGCGGGTTGCGGACCGGGAGGACGACCTCCGCGTTCGCCGCGGCGAGGCGCGTGGCGAGGCCGAGCCCGACACCGTCGCTGGCGCCGGTGACCACCACGCGGCGGCCGGTGAGGTCGGGGACGGTGATGTCGATCGGGGTGCGGGGCATCGGGGGCTCCTCGGGTCGTCTCCGTGCGGTGTGGCACCGACACTCGTCCGGTCCGACGGGGACAGCCACGGCCTCCCGATCCGTGGCACACCGGGCCCCCTCGCCGGGCGCTACGACCCCGTGAGCTTCGAGCCCCGCTGCTTCACCTCGCCCGAGGCCATGTCGCGCTTGCCGCTCCACTCGAGCTTCTTGTTGCCCGTGGCCTGCCCCGCCGCCTCCTTGGCCTTGCCCTTCACCTGCTGCGTGCGGTTCTTGACGGTGTCGTCAGCGCTCATGTGGTCGTCCTTCCCCGGCGCGGCGATCTCAGGCGCTCCGCCGGCAAAGTTCGGCCGGTCGCCCGTCGACGGCCGTCGTTCGCCGGGCACGACTGCTCCGATCGTCGCGGCGTGCCGCGGTCGTCGTTCGAGTTCCGCCGTGGGAGATGATTTCACGCAGAGTGATGGTCGCGGCACGAAGAAGTCGCTGTTGGCCTAGTAGACCGTGATCGCGCATACTCTCGGTGACATCTGCTCCCCGTGACCCAGGAGACCCCGCCCATGAGCACCGAGGCCCCGGGCCACACGCCGCCGTCGTCGAGCGGGCCGGTGGAGATGTTCGGGCCCTACCGCCTCGAGGAGCGCATCGGGCGCGGCGGGATGGGCGAGGTCTTCCGCGCCTACGACACGGGTCGCCAGCGCACGGTCGCGCTCAAGCGGCTGCACGGCGGACTGGTCGACGACGCGGAGTACCAGGAGCGGTTCCGCCGCGAGTCGCGCACCGCGGCGCGCCTGTCGTCGCCGCACGTCATCCCGATCCACGACTTCGGCACCATCGACGGGCACCTGTTCATCGACATGCGCCTGGTGTCCGGCGCCGACCTCGCCGAGGAGATCGAGCGCCACGGCGGCCTCGAGCCGGCGCGGGCGGTGGAGATCGTGCACCAGGTCGCCGAGGCGCTCGACGCCGCGCACGACGACGGGCTCGTCCACCGGGACGTCAAGCCGTCGAACGTGCTCATCACCCAGCACCGCGGGCGCGACTTCGTCTACCTCGTCGACTTCGGCATCGTCCGGTCCGTCGGCGACGGGTCGCGCAACTCGCTGACCGGCACCGGCATGGCCATCGGGACGCTCGCCTACATGGCGCCGGAGATCTTCCTCAGCCGCGACCTCGACCGGCGCGTGGACGTCTACGCGCTGGGCTGCCTGCTGTTCGAGGCGATCGCCGGTCGCCCGCCGTTCGTGTCCGAGGGCCCGGGCCTGATGTACGACCACCTCAACGAGACGCCCCCGCGCCTGTCAGAGGTCGCGCCGGGCTCGCCGCCCGCGCTCGACGCCGTCCTCGCGACCGCCATGGCCAAGGACCCCGCCCGCCGCTACGCCACCGCCGGCGACCTCGCCGTCGCCGCGGCCGCGGCGGTCCGGGGCGACCGGGAGGGCGGGGAGCAGCCGACGGCGGTGGGCCCGGCGGCGCTTCCGGTCTCCGGACCGCAGCGCAGCACGCCGACGATGGTCCCCGGACCGCTGCCCGGTCCGCGTCCGGCGTCGGGGCCCGAGCCGTGGCGCCCTTCCGCGCCCCACGGGCCGGCTCCCCACGGCCCGGCCGCCACCGGCGTGCCGATGGGCGGTCCCGGCTCGTTCCCCCCACCACCGCCGGGACCCGGCACCGTCCGCTACACCGAGCCCGGTGGCCCTCCGCCGCCGCGGGGAGGGCGGGGTAACGGCCGGACCGCCGCGATCGTGGCGGGCGTCGTGGTCGTCCTGCTGCTGGTGGTCGTCGGGGCGGTGGCGCTGCTCGTGCAGCGCGACTCCGGGAGCACGACGACGGCCACGCCACCGTCGTCGTCCCCGCAGTCGGCCCCGGCCCCGGCGGGGTCCACCGCACCGGCGCCGTCCACCGGCGCCGCGGCGCTGGCCGTCACCGAGGTCTTCCCCGACGCCGCGGGCGCCGACTGCCGCCCCGCGGGCCCGCAGGACCGGCTCACCACCAGCACCGGGGTCGACCCGGCCGAGGCCGTCATCTGCCGCTACCCGGGCGTCGCCCCGGACGCGCGGGTGATCTTCGCCCGATGGCCCGACACGGCGGGCGCCCAGGCCTTCTACCGCGACACCGAGTCGCTGGGGCCCCGCGTCGACCAGTACCAGACCTGGTCGCTGCCCGGGGGTGCGTCCCAGGGCCCGCTCTACACCGCCGAGCGCGACGGCACGATCTACTCGACCGGCCTCTACGACGGTCTCGCGTACAGCTGGGAGATCCGTACGGCGACGATGGACCAGTCGTGGGCGGTGTGGAACCAGCTGCACTTCCGGCCCCGGGCGGAGATCGGCGGCTGATCCTCGCGCAGGATGGTCGCCGTGTACTTCGCGGCGATCGGGGACAGCTTCACCGAGGGCGTGGGTGACGAGGTCGGGGACGGGGCGACCCGCGGCTGGGCCGATCTCGTCGCCGCCGGACTGGCCACGGCCCGCGGCGAGGAGATCGGGTACGCGAACCTCGCGGTGCGGGGGCGGCTGCTCGGCCCGATCGTCACCGAGCAGCTCGACGCGGCCCTCGCGCTGGAGCCGCGCCCGACGCTGCTCACCCTGAACGGCGGCGGCAACGACATGCTGCGCCGGCACATCGCCGTCGACGACCTCGTCGCGATGACCGAGCGGGCGGTGCGCCGGGCGACCGACGCCGGGGTGCGGGTCGTGCTCATCTCGGGCGCCGACCCGTCGCAGCGGCTCCCGTTCGGCAGCGTCGTGCGGCGCCGCGGGGAGCTGCTCACCGCCGGGATCGCCGAGCTCGCCGCCGAGTTCGCCGCCCACGGCACCGGCTTCGTCGACGTCTTCCACGACGCGGAGATCCAGCGGCCCGGCTACTGGTCGCCCGACCGGCTCCACCTCGGGCCGGCGGGCCACCGCCGCGCCGCCGACCTCGTGCTCGCCGGGATCGGGGAGGGGCCGGCGCCCGCTGCGGGACCCACCGACGGCGCGGGCGCGCGCGGCGTGGTCACCGAGCTGCGGTACTACCGCGAGCACGTGCTGCCGTGGGTCGGGCGCCGGCTGCGCGGGCGGTCGTCGGGGGACGGCCGCCACGGCAAGCACCCCACCTGGGTGCCGGTGCCGCCGCCCGAGCGCCGGGGGGCGTGAGCCGGGCCGTCAGAGCGGGGCGTCGCGCAGCTGCAGCACCACGCGCACGACCCGCTCGACGGCCGCGTCGAACAGGGCGCCACGCAGCTCGCCCCGGTCGGCGAGGTTCTGCGAGGCGAACTCCAGCATCTGCTCCGGGCCGACCCGACGCACCAGCAGCGTCGCGGTCTCCTCGAGGTCCGTGCCGGGGTGGTCGAGGCGCGTCAACGCGAACTCGACGATCAGTTCCTCGTCCCGCACGGCGATCCCTCCCCGCGACCAGCCTAGGAGGTCAGCGGGCGGCCCTGCGAGCGGATGAGCGCGTCGAACCGGGCCGGCCCGACGATCGTCAACGCCCGGGCGGGCTCGTCGCCGACGACCTCGAAGCCGTGCTCGACGTCGCGGGGCAGGAAGAGGAACGAGCCCGCCGACGCGGTGAACCGCTCGTCGCCGCAGAACCCGGAGAGCTCGCCGGCGAGGACGTAGGACATCTCGTCCTCGCCCTCGTGGGTGTGCGGCGGCACGGTCAGCCCGGGTGGCCCGGACTGCTCCATCACACCGACGCGGCCCTCGGTGTCGCCGCCGTCGGCCTTGACCGTGAACGTCGCGCCGCCGAACTCGTACCGGTCGCCGTCGCCCGGGGGGCGCACGAAGAAGCTCATGGGGCCACGGTGTCAGTCCGGGGCGTCGAGCTGGGGTCGCAGCGTCGCCGCGAAGCGCTCGGGCCCGCCGAGCAGGGCGAGGTGGGGTGCCCGACGACGACCGGGCGCTCGGGGCCCAGCGCGGCGAGGACCCCGCCGAGCTGGTCGGTGTCCGACGGCCACCCCCGATGACCCGAGTCGAGATGACCGCGACCCGGGGGCGACGTGCCGTGAGCTGAGACCGGTCTCAGCGTTCAGGGCCGCAGTGTCGGGGGTGTGTCCTAGGTTCGAACACATGAGCGAACCGGTGGGTGTGGTCGGGCAGGAGCTGCTCGACCGTGCCCGGGCGCGGATGGTCGCATTGCGCGCCGAGCAGTTCCGGTTGCTCGAGGACATCGCCGCGCTCGAGGCCGACGGGGTCGCCGAGCGCACCGGCGATGCGGGCACCGCGCGGCTGGTGGCGGAGCTGTGGCGCGTCGACGCCCACGACGCGAAGCGGTGGTGCGAGGAGGCCGCCGACCTCGTGGCGCGGTGCTCGTTGCTGGGGGAGTCGTTGCCCCCACGGCTGCCGGCGACCGCGACCGTGGCCGCGGCGGGCCGGATCGGGGCGGGGCACCTGGCGGTGATCCGCCGCACGATGGCCCGCCTGGACCGGGTCGAGACGGTGAGCGCCGAGCAGTGGGCCCAGGCCGAGGCGATCCTGGCCGCCCAGGCCACGCGGTTGGCGCCGCGCGCGCTGGCCAAGGCCGCCGAGGCGCTGCTGGCGCGGCTCGACCCGGACGGGGTCGCCCCGGCCGACGGGGAGGACTGCCGCGACGAGCTGATCTGGGCCCGGCGGCGCCGCGACGGCGCGTTGGAGTACAAGGGCCGGCTGCACGACCCGGTCGACGCCGAGGCGTTCTGCGAGGTCATCGACGCCCTGGCCCAGCCGTGCGGGCCCGAGGACCGCCGCGAGATCGGGCGCCGCCGCGCCGACGGGCTCAAGGACCTCGTCCAGGACGCCCGCCGCCCCGGCGGCCTCACCCCCACCGATGAGCTCGAGCCGGTCGACGGCACCGCCGCCCCGGACACCCAGGACGCCGAGGACGCCGAGGACACCCAGGACGCCGAGGACACCGAGGACACCGGGGAGCCCCTGATCCCCGCGCCGCGCCCGGCACCCGAGCGGGCGGGGCGGGTCGAGCGGCCCGGCCGGGCGCTGCTGACGATCACGATGGACCACCGGTGGCTGCAGGCGGCCACCGGCCACGCCACCCTCGACTCCGGGCACCGGGTCGCCGCGGCCACGGCGCGCCGGTGGGCCTGCGACGCCGAGGTCGTGCCCGTGGTGCTCGGGTCGCGCTCCGAGCCCCTCGACGTCGGCCGGGCCACCCGCGCCGTGCCCGAGGCGATCCGCCGGGCGCTGAACCTGCGCGACGGCGGCTGCGCCTTCCCCGGCTGCGACCGCCGGCCCCGCCGCTGCCAGGCCCACCACCTGCACCACTGGGCCGACGGTGGACCGACCTGCCTGGCCAACCTGGTGCTGGCATGCCGCTATCACCACCGGCTCATCCACCACGGCCACTGGCAGGTCACCATCCGCGACGGCCTGCCCTGGTTCACCCCACCACCCTGGATCGACCCCGACCAGCAGCCCCGACCCGGCGGCCGACCCCGCGTCCCCCTCTAACGGGCACGGGGTGGGGACGCGCCGCCGCCGGCGACCGAGCCACAGCGTTTCCTCAGTACTCCTGCGCCGCGGGCTCGATCATGCTGGCGCCGTGACGGAGTTCTTCGGCGCCCCGACGCCCACCCGCGGCCGCGGTCCCGGCCCGGCCGGGCGGGCGGTGCTGCTGGTCCTGTGGATCGTGATGGGCGTGACGCCCCTGGTCACCTCATGGGGCGACCTCCAGCTCGCCACCGGCGGCGCCGGCGTCCCGGGCACCCTCACCGTCGACGAGTGCCTCGCCCTCGGCAAGGGCCGCTACGACTGCCGCGGCACCTTCGTCCCCGACAGCGGCGGACCGGCGGTCGCGGTCGACGCCACCCCGGACTCCGCGGCCGGCGACGTCGTCCCCGCCCAGCTCGACACCGAAACCGGGCGTGCGGTGCCCACCGGCACCGCCGGCGTCCTCACCGCCCTGGCCGTGCCGTTCCTCGGCGTCGCCGTCCTGGCGCTGCTGCCCGCCGCCGCGATGTGGGCGACGGGCCGGCTCCGCCACGTCCGCACGGCGCTGGTCGTCGGGGTCCCGCTGGCCGTGCTCGCCGCGATCGGCAGCCTCGTCGGCCTGGTCGCCGCCGCCTGACGCCGGCCGCCCGTCCGTCGACGCCCGCGCCCCCGACCTCTCGGCCCCGACGCCCGCCGGGACCTGATCAGGCCCCGACGTACTCCGCGAGGTGCCGCCCGGTCAGCGTCGAGCGGTCGGCGACGAGCTGCGCCGGGGTCCCCTCGAACACCACCCGCCCACCGTCGTGCCCGGCGCCCGGCCCCAGGTCGATGACGTGGTCGGCGTGCGCCATGACCGCCTGGTGGTGCTCGATGACGATCACCGACCGCCCGGAGTCGACGAGGCGGTCGAGCAGGCCCAGCATCTGCTCGACGTCGGCCAGGTGCAGGCCCGTCGTCGGCTCGTCGAGGACGTAGACCGAGCCCTGGTCGGCCATCTGCGTCGCCAGCTTGAGCCGCTGGCGCTCGCCGCCCGACAGCGTCGTCAGCGGCTGCCCCAGCGTCAGGTAGCCGAGGCCGACGTCGACGAGCCGCTCGAGGATCCGGTGCGCCGCCGGGGTCCTCGCCTCGCCGGCCCCGAAGAACGTCGCGGCCTCCGCGGCCGGCATCGCCAGGACCTCGCTGATGTCCCGGCCGCCGAGGAGGTACTCGAGCACCGAGGCGTCGAACCGCCGGCCCTCGCACACCTCGCACACCGTGGAGATGCCGGCCATGATCCCGAGGTCGGTGTAGATCACCCCGGCGCCGTTGCAGTTGGGGCAGGCGCCCTCGGAGTTCGCGCTGAACAGCGCCGGCTTCACGCCGTTGGCCTTGGCGAACGCCTTGCGGATCGGCTCCAGGAGCCCGGTGTAGGTCGCCGGGTTGCTGCGCCGCGAGCCCTTGATCGGCGCCTGGTCGACGACCACCACGCCCTCCCTCCCGGCCACCGACCCGTGGATCAGCGAGCTCTTCCCCGACCCCGCCACCCCCGTGACGGCGACGAGCACCCCGAGCGGGATGTCGACGTCAACGCCCTGCAGGTTGTGGGCGTCGGCCCCGCGCACCTCGAGCGCGCCGGTCGGGGTGCGCACCGACGTCTTGAGCGACGCCCGGTCGTCGAGGTGCCGCCCGGTGCGCGTCCCGCTGTGCCGTAGCCCGTCGAGGTCGCCCTCGTAGACGATCTCCCCGCCGCCGGTGCCCGCCCCGGGCCCGAGGTCGACGACGTGGTCGGCGATCGCGATCGTCTCCGGCTTGTGCTCGACGACGAGCACGGTGTTGCCCTTGTCGCGCAGGCGCAGCAGCAGGTCGTTCATCCGCGCGATGTCGTGCGGGTGCAGCCCGATCGTCGGCTCGTCGAAGACGTAGGTGACGTCGGTGAGCGCCGAGCCGAGGTGCCGGATCATCTTCGTCCGCTGCGCCTCGCCACCCGAGAGCGTGCCCGCCGGCCGGTCGAGCGACAGGTAGCCCAGGCCGATCTCGACGAACGAGTCGAGCGTCTCCGACAGCGAGCCCAGCAGCGGCGCGACCGACGGTTCGTCGAGGCCCCGCACCCACGCGGCGAGGTCGCTGATCTGCATCGCGCAGACCTCGCCGATGTTCTTCCCGGCGATCGTCGACGACCGCGCCGCCGCGGACAGCCGCGTCCCGTGGCACTCCGGGCAGGTGGTGAAGACGACCGCGCGGTCGACGAAGGCGCGGACGTGGGGCTGCATCGCCTCCCGGTCCTTGGACAGGAAGGACTTCTCGATCTGCGGGATGAGGCCGGTGTAGGTGAGGTTGATGCCCTCGATCTTGAGCTTCGTCGGCTCCTTGTGGAGCAGGTCGTCGAGCTCGCGCTTGGTGAACCGCGCGATCGGCTTGTCCGGGTCGAAGAACCCGCAGCCGCGCAGGATGCGGCCGAACCAGCCGTCCATGCTCATGCCGGGGATCGTGATCGCGCCCTCGTTGATCGACCTGCTGTCGTCGTAGAGCACGGTGAGGTCGACGTCGGACACGGCGCCGCGGCCCTCGCAGCGCGGGCACATGCCGCCCGTGATGCTGAAGTCGCGGCGCTCCTTGATCTCGCGGCCGCCCTGGGAGAACGTCACCGCCCCCGCGCCGCTGATCGAGGCCACGTTGAACGAGAAGGCCTGCGGCCCACCGATGTGCGGCTCGCCGAGCCGGCTGAACAGGATGCGCAGCATCGCACCGGTGTCGGTGGCCGTGCCGACCGTCGAGCGGACGTCGCCGCCCATCCGCTCCTGACCGACCACGATCGCCGTGGTCAGGCCGTCGAGGACGTCGACGTCGGGGCGGTTGAGGGTCGGCATGAAGCCCTGGACGAACGCGCTGTACGTCTCGTTGATCATTCGCTGTGACTCGGCGGCGATCGTGCCGAACACCAGCGAGCTCTTGCCCGACCCGGAGACGCCGGTGAACACCGTCAGGCGCCGCTTGGGCAGCTCGACCCTGACGTCATTGAGGTTGTTCTCGCGGGCGCCGTGCACGCGGATGCGGTCGTGCCCGTCGGCGGTGTGGACGCCGAGGGGACCGTCGGATCGGACGTCCGGCGTGGCCGTGCTCATCGGGTCTCGGTCCTCCGGGTGGTGCGGCGGGTCGGGGCTGGTCGGACAGCCGGGTTCACGTCACCTCGAAGATGCGGATCATGTTGCCGGCGGGGTCGCGCAGGGCGCAGTCGCGCACGCCCCAGGGCTGGTCGGTGGGCTCGGAGACGACGTCGACCCGGTCGCCGGAACCGGCCTGGAGCCGCTCGAAGGTGGCGTCGACGTCCGGGGTGGCGAGGTTGATGCCGGCGTAGGTGCCCTTGGCCATCATCTCGGCGACCACGCGGCGCTCGTCGTCGGTGATGCCGGGGTCGGCCGTCGGCGGGTGCAGCACGATCGACGTGCCGGGCTGGCCGGGCGGGCCGACGGTGATCCAGTGCATGTCGCCGTACTCGACGTGCTGGCGGACCTCGAAGCCGAGGGTGTCGCGGTAGAAGGCGATGGCGGCCTCGGCGTCGTCGTGGGGGAGGTAGGCCTGGTAGATCGTGATGTCGGTGCTGCCGGTGCTGGTCATGCCGCTCACGCTAGGGAGGGCTCGACGACCGGTGCTTCTCGATTCCTGATCGGTCGCGTGACCTTGCGGGCGACGCACGGCGACATGCCCTCGGTCTCGCGGGACGCCTCGCGGCGGTAGGCGCTCGGCGACATCCCGACGAGCTCGCTGAACCGGGTGCTGAAGGTCCCCAGCGACGAGCAGCCAACCTCGAAGCAGACCTCGGTGACGCTCCGGTCGCCGCGCCGGAGCAGCGCCATCGCCCGCTCGATGCGCCGGGTCATGAGGTAGCTGTAGGGCGACTCGCCGTACGCGCGGCGGAAGGCCCGGCTGAGGTGCCCGGCCGACAGGTGCACCCCGCGCGCCAGCGCCTCGACGTCGAGGGGCCGGGCGTACTCGCGGTCGATGCGGTCCCGCACGCGGCGCAGCAGCGCGAGCTCGCGCAGGTACTCCTCGTGGGACGCTCGCCCGGTCACCCGCAGGATCGTGCCACGGGCCGCCCGACCTGCGGGAGCGCCTCGACGAGCGGCATCCTCGGGCCGTGCCCGGCCCGTCCCCCGACCCGCTCCTCGACCCCGCCGCGCGCCGGACGATGATCGCGGCCCTGGTGCCCGAGGCCGAGCCGCTGGTCGGGGCGTTCCGCGACGAGCTCGACCCGACCGCGCGGCGGGGCCTGGGCGCGCACCTGACCCTCGTCCACCCGTTCGTCCTCCCGGCGGAGGTCACGGCGGCGACGGTGGCGACGCTGCGCGCGGCGGTGGCCCCGGTGCCGGCGTTCGCGTGCACCTTCGGCGCGCTGCGCTGGTTCGGCGAGCGGGTGCTGTGGCTGGCGCCCGACGGACCGCACGCCGTCGACGCGTTCCGGGAGATCGCCGAGCGGGTCCACGCGGCGTTCCCCGCGCTGGAGCGCGAGGACCGCGAGCTCGTCCCGCACCTGACGGTCGGCCTGCGTCGCGCCGCCCCGGCCGCGGCCCTGCGACGCGCCGAGGCCGCGCTCGCGCCCCGCCTGCCGCTGACCGTGCGCGTCGAGGCCGTGCAGCTCCTCGTGCGCACCGCGACCTGGGACGTCGGGGCCGAGGCGCCGCTGGGGGTCAGTCCTTCTGGACCGCCCGGGCCAGGATCCCGAGCGTCGCCCTGATCGACTGCGGGTGGATCACCGGGAAGATGTCGCGCGCCGCCCACTCCGGGTGGATGGCGGACCAGTCGTGGTACGAGGTCACGCGGGTGCCGTCGTCGGCCGGCGCGAGGCGGTAGCCGTAGACGTGACCGATGAAGGGGCGCACCTGCCCCTCGATCGTCCAGGCGATCTCGACGTCGGGCTCGTAGACGGTGATGACGACGTCGACGTCGTAGCGCCCGAGCGGGCGGTCGCCGAGGGCCTCGCGGTCCATGTGCACGGTGAAGCGGTCGCCGACGCCCTGCACCGGCTCGCCCGTGGCGGCCATGAGCATCCCCGAGCTGTCGATGGCCACGTGGCCGTGCGGGTCGCGCAGCACGTCGAAGACGGTCGCCGGCTCGGCGTCGATCCACCGGGTGACCTCGATGCGCTGCTCGTTCACGGGGCGCAGCATGGCACTGCCGGTGGCACACAACCGTCTGCACCCGTACGGCCCCCGCCGGAACAGCCGTCCGGCCCGCGGCGTTGTGCCGGGTGCAGGCGAGTTCGAGGAGGTACATCGGTGGCCACACAGACCGCGATCCTGGCCGGCGGGTGTTTCTGGGGTGCCCAGGAGCTGCTGCGCCGGCGGCCGGGCGTCCTCTCGACCCGGGTCGGCTACTCCGGCGACCCGAACACCCCCAACGCGACCTACCGGCGCCACGGCGACCACGCCGAGGCGGTGGAAGTCGTGTACGACGACGAGGTGATCTCCTACCGCGAGATCCTCGAGTTCTTCTTCCAGATCCACGACCCGTCGACGAAGAACCGGCAGGGCAACGACATCGGCCGCAGCTACCGGTCGGCGATCTACTACACGACCCCACAGCAGGAGCGCGTCGCGCGGGACACCATCGCCGACGTCGACGCGTCGGGCCTGTGGCCGGGCAAGGTCGTCACCGAGGTGGAGCCGGCCTCCGAGTTCTGGGAGGCCGAGCCGGAGCACCAGGACTACCTGCAGAAGATGCCCTGGGGCTACACGTGCCACTTCGTGCGCCCGGGCTGGGTGCTGCCGAAGCGCGAGGCGAGTCAGGCGTGACCGCCGTCGAGGAGGACCTCGCGGCGAGCTGGGCGGCCTGGCACGCGGAGCGCGAGGAGACCCTGCGCGTCCCGCACGGGTGGCTCAGCCTGACCGCGCTCCACTGGCTCGACGACACCCCCCGCACGTACCCGGAGCTCCCGGGCACGTGGCGGGCCGTCGACGGCGGCGTGGAGATCACCGCGACGGCGGCCGACGGCGTGTCCGTGGACGGTGGGCCCGTCGACGGCACCACCCGCGTCGAGCCCGTCGACGGCAAGCCGGGCGTGCTGGTCGCCGTGGGCGAGCGGCGCGTCGAGGTGATCCGCCGCGAGGAGCACCTGGCGCTGCGGGTCCGCGACCCGCAGGCGCCGACCCGGCAGCGGTTCGCCGGGGTGCCGGCGTTCCCCGTCGACCCCGCGTGGATCGTCACCGGGCGCTTCGAGGCGTGGGACGCACCGCGGCGGATCGACGTCGACACCGTCGTCGACGGCCTCGGGTTCCACCCGACGGCCGTGGGGACGGTGCGGTTCACCCTCGGCGGCGAGGAGCAGGAGCTCACGGCCCTCGGCGGGGAGGCCGGCGAGCTGAAGCTGCACTTCCGCGACGGCACGTCGGGGGAGAGCACCTACGGCGGCGGGCGCGTCCTGCGCACCGCGCCCCCGGCGGCCGACGGGTCGGTGTCGATCGACCTGAACCGCACGCTCAACCTGCCGTGCGCGTTCACGGCGTCGGCGACCTGCCCGCTCCCGCCCGCGGGCAACACGGTCAGCGTGCCGGTGGAGGCGGGGGAGAAGACGCCGGCCTGACGGTACGTTTTTCGTACCTCATGATTCTGCCGTCGCATCGCGTCCTGCTACGGTCCCACCATGGACTCACGCACCGGACGCCATGCGGGGCGGGTCGCGCTCATCACGGGCGCGGCCCGCGGACAGGGCCGCAGCCACGCCTACCGGCTCGCCGAGCAGGGCGCCGACGTCATCGCCGTCGACGTCTGCGCCCCGATCGAGGGTGTCGCCTACGCGATGGCGAGCCCGGCCGACCTCGACGAGACCGCCGCCGGCATCCGCGAGCGCGGCGGGCGCGTCAGCGTCCACGTCGCCGACGTGCGCGACGCCGAGGCGCTCGGCAAGGCCGTCTCGGCGGGCGTCGAGGAGCTCGGCGGCCTCGACGTGGTGCTGGCCAACGCCGGCATCGGGATGGCGTCGCCCGACGTCGGCGACGCGCAGGCGTTCCGCGACCAGCTCGACGTCAACACCACCGGCGTCTTCCACACCGTGCACGCGGCCGCCCCGACGATGATCGAGCAGGGACGCGGCGGCGCGATCGTCCTGACCAGCTCCTCGATGGGCCTCACCGGCCGCGGCGGCGACGGCAGCGGGCAGTCCGACGGCTACGTCGCGAGCAAGCACGCCGTGGTCGGGCTCATGCGCGCGTGGGCGCACTGGCTCGCGCCGCACCGCATCCGTG
Source organism: Actinomycetospora sp. ABD4_176 (assembly GCF_056311855.1). Taxonomy (NCBI): domain Bacteria; kingdom Bacillati; phylum Actinomycetota; class Actinomycetes; order Pseudonocardiales; family Pseudonocardiaceae; genus Actinomycetospora; species Actinomycetospora sp. ABD4_176. Next base: position 957,575 of record NZ_CM149974.1, read on the forward strand.
TCAACTCCGTGCACCCCTCGGGCGTCGCCACCACCATGGTCCTCAACGACGCCGTCGCCGCCCGCTTCTCGGGCCCGGTCGACGACGCCCCCGACGTCGGCAACCTGCTGCCCGTCGGCCTGCTCGACCCCGGGGACGTCACCGGGGCGGTCGACTGGCTGGTGTCCGACGAGGCCCGCTACGTCACCGGGGTGGCGCTGCCGGTGGACGCCGGGTTCACGGCCCGCTGATGTGCTGTCAGGACGACGAGACCCTCGACCTGCCGGCGGCCGCGATCGAGGCGCTCGCGCACTACCGTCGCCTGCGCGACGAGCACGGCTGGGACTGGGGCGGCGAGGACCTGCCCGAGTTCTTCCGGCTCGCGCGCTTCTCGCGGCTCGGCGAGCTGACCGAAGCCCTCGGTGAGACCGGCGGTGACTGGTCCCGCGCGATCCGCCGCCTCGCCGGCGAGCACCCGCCGGCCGGGCTCGTGGTGCTCGACGTCGACGCCGCGGGGGAGCCGGCCCCGCGCGTCGGGACCCCCGCGCTGGCGGTCGCGGGACGGCCGGTGACGCTGGACGTGGTGGTCGACACCGCGGCGACGACCGACCTCGACGTCGGTGGGGTGCGCGTGCAGGTGGGGGCCGGCGGGGCGACGGCGCTGACCGTGGAGGTCACCGGGGACACGCTGACCGTCGGTGACCTCGACGTCGCCGGCGTCGTCGACGTGCGCCCGGCGGCGACACTGCGGGTGCGGTCGGGAGCGTGGTCGCGCTGGTCGGTGGTCGACGCGGCCGGCGGCGGCTGGTGGCCCGAGGGCGTCCCGCCCAAGCGCGACGGCGCCCACCGGCCGTACTTCCACGCCCGGGACACCGTGCTGACGGTGCCCGCCGGCGAGCTCACGGTGAGCTGCACGCGGGGCCCGGAGTACGCGACGGCGACCGCGGTCGTGGTCGACGGCGGTGTCGTCGACCTCGAGCCGGAGCGTCTCGTCGACCCGGGCGCCGAGGGCTGGTGCTCGGCCGACCTGCACGTGCACCTCAACTACTCCGGCGACCTCGTCGTCACCCCGGAGCAGGCCCGCGCGATGCAGCGCGGTGAGGGCCTGGACTTCCTGTCGCTGACCGCCGGCAACCTCGGCGGCGGGCACGTCTACGACCGGGCGCTGTTCGAGGCGACCGTCGGCGCGGATCTGTGGTCGGGGGACGCGGTCGCGCGGGCGTCGGTGGAGTTCCGCAACGACCTGCTCGGGCACGTCCACGCCCTGGCGCCCGGAGCGGTGCCGTCGCGGTACCAGACCGGGCACGAGGGCAGCCCCCACCCGCACGACTGGCCGCCCAACGCCGTGACCTGCGCGGAGATGCAGGCCGGGGGCGCGTCGACGGCCTACGCCCACCCGGCTTTCGCGCCGTTCGGGGACGGGCACGACCCGTACGGCCCGTTCCTCGCGCCGCACCGCACGGTCGAGGCCCGGGAGCTGGTCGTCGACGTCGCGCTGGGGCTGGTCGACGCCGTCGAGGTGGTGTCGTGCTTCGACGACGCCGCCGGTGCCGAGCTGTACCACCACCTGCTCGGGTGCGGCCTGCGCCCGGCCGCGGTCGCGGGCAGCGACGTCTTCCTGTCCTTCGCCCACGGCCCGGGCGTCGCCTCCAACCCGCCGGGCTGGGTCCGGACGTACGCCCACCTCGGCGGGGCCCCGGTGTCGGCGGAGGCGGTGCGCGACGCCGTGCGGGCGGGGCGGACGGTGGCGACGAACGGGCCGTTCCTGACGGTGTCCGTGGCCGGTCACGGGCCCGGCGAGGTGCTCGACGCGCAGGTCGGCGACGTGCTGGAGGTGTCGGCGCGGGTGTGGGGGAGCGGGGCCGAGGAGGTCGTGATCGTCGGCCCGTCCGGGGAGATCGCCTCGGCCCGGGGCCCCCAGGTCGCCGCGACCGTGACCGTCGAGGGCCCGCTGTGGCTGGCCGCGATCGCCCGGGGCGGGCCGCACCCCATGGACCCGGATCGCCCGGTGTTCGCCCACACCTCGCCGGTCCACGTGGAGGTGGCGGGCGAGCGCGTCGTCCGGGCCGCCGACGTCGCCTGGTGCCTCGGTCTGCTCGACCGCGTCGAGGAGCTCGTCGTCGCGCAGGGCCGCTTCGACCCCGCGCACCGCGACGCCCAGCTCGCCGACCACCAGGCCCTGTTCGCCCGGGCCCGCGTCGTCTACACCGCCCTACGTGAGCGGAATTCGCGCCTCTAGGCGCGCATTCCGCTCACATGGGGCGGCAGTCCCGGCAGGGGCGGTAGCCCGCGTCCCGGGCGCGCTCGAGGCTCGGGAAGCCGCGCCGGTGGGCGGCGGTGATGCGGCGGGCGTGGTGGCAGGTCGGGAGGCAGACGACGCCGGTGGTGTCGCTGCCGACGAGCCGGGTGCCGGCGGCCGCGAGCGCCTCGAGGTGCGAGAGCTCCACGCCCTCGCGCTCGAGCAGGGCCACCTTGTCCGCGCGCCCCGAGAGGTACTGCCCGACGTCGCCGTCGGAGCGCACCACCCGGTGGCACGGCACGAGCAGCGGCACCGGGTTGCGCGCCAGCACCGTGCCGACGGCCCGCACCGCCGCCGGGTGCCCGGCTTCGCGGGCGACCCAGCCGTAGGGCCGGATCTGCCCGGCCGGGATGCGGGCGGTGACGGCGAGGACCTGGCGGGCGAAGGGCGTCAGGTCCCCGAGGTCGAGCGCCGGCCCCTCGCCGCGCCCCCGCAGCGCCGGCAGCAGCCCGCGGGGTGCGCGCGGCGCCGGGCGGACCGGGCGGCCGTGGCGGGTGCGGTAGTCCTCGAGGAACGCGTCGAGCTCGCCGGCGAACGCCGCCGGGCGCAGCAGCCGCACACCGCGGTCGCCCACGACGGCGTACACCTCACCGAGCGGGCCGGGGACGCGCAGCCAGCCGTCGACGACGCGGTCGGCGAGGGTGGTGGGGGCGGGCTCGGCGAGGTCGCGCAGCGCCGCGAGCACCGGGTCGGTCATGACGTGTCCTCCGTACTGGTCAGACGTGTGCGCAGGGCGGCGAGCCCGCGGGCGGCGTGCGAGCGGGCGGTGCCCTCGCTGCACGCGAGCACCGCGGCCACCTCGGCGACGGGCAGGTCGACGACGTGGCGCAGCACCACCGCGGTGCGCTGGGCGACCGGCAGCGTCGCGAGCAGGGCGGCGAGCCGGTCGCCGAGGTCGGTGGCCTCCGCCCGCTCGGCGGGGCCGGGAGCGGGGCTGGCGCGGTCGGGCGGGTCGGCGGCGCCGTCGGTGCGAGGTCGGCGGGCGGCGTCGCGGCGGTCGTTGCGGGCGGTGTTGAGCAGGATCGTGAGGAGCCAGGGCCGGAGATCGAGCCGCGCGATGCGGTCGTGGTCGTAGCCCCGCAGTGCCCGGTAGGCCCGCAGGAACGCCTCGGCGGCGAGGTCCTCCGCGTCCGCGGCCCGCTCGGCCGTGCGCCGGGCGACCGCGTGCACCACGTCCCCGTGGGTGCGCACCACCGCCTCGAACCCCGCGTCGAGGTCCTCGGTCAGCGCGGCGCGCAGCTGCTCGTCGTCCGCCACGTCGGGGAGAACACCACAGTCGCCGACCCCGTGGCGCGGCTCCGATCCGTCCAAGACGGCGGACCTGCGTGGCGGCACGCTCGCTCCATGACCGTGCGCCGCATCGTCGCCAACCTCACCGTCGCCGACCCCGCCGCCGACGCGCCGTTCTGGGCCGGCCTGCTCGGGATGGAGACGCCGATGGACATGGGTTGGGTCGTCAACCACCGCTCCGCCGGCAACGGGCAGGTCCAGCTGATCTCGCGCGACGCCACGGCGCCCGAGGACAGCCGGGTGTCGGTGGAGGTGGAGGACGTGGACGCCCTGTACACCCAGGCCGTCGCCGCCGGCTACGAGATCGTGCACCCGCTCACCGACGAACCGTGGGGCGTGCGGCGGTTCTTCGTCCGGACCCCGCAGGGCGTGGTGGTGAACGTGCTGGCCCACCGCCGCGCCTGGTAGGCACTCGGGCCATGCCGACCTTGATCACGGGAGCGAGCTCCGGGCTGGGCGCCGGGATGGCCCGCGAGCTCGCCGCGCGGGGCCACGACCTCGCGCTCGTCGCCCGCCGCCTCGACCGTCTCGAGGCGCTCCGCGAGGAGCTGGCCCCGACCGGCGTGCGGGTCGCCGTGGCGGCCCTCGACGTCGACGACCACGACGCCGTGTTCACCACGGTCCGCGCGCTGCACGACGAGCTCGGCGGTCTCGACCGCGTCGTCGTCAACGCCGGGCTGGGCAAGGGCGCGCCGATCGGCACCGGGCGGTTCGACGTCAACCTCGCGACGGCGCGCACCAACTTCGTCGCCGCCCTCGCCCAGTGCGAGGCGGCCATGGAGATCTTCCGGGCACAGGGCTCGGGACACCTGGTGGTGGTGTCGTCGGTGGCCGCCGACCGCGGGCTGCGGGGCGCGGAGACGACCTACGCCGCGACGAAGGCGGCGCTCTCGCACCTGGCCGAGGGCATCCGCGTCGACGTCGCGGGCACCCCGATCCGCGTCACCACCCTCGCGCCGGGCTACATCCGCACCGACCTCAACGGCGGCATGCGCCGGCCGATGTCGGTCGACGCCGTCACCGGCTCGCGCGCCATGGTCGACGCCATCGAGAAGGCGCCGGCCCACGCCTACGTGCCGACCTGGCCGTGGGCGGTCCTCGGCCGGGCACTGCGCGTCGTGCCGACCCCGATTCTCCGTCGCCTCACCTGACTACGGTGGGACCGTGGCCCAGCTGAAGGAGAAACTGCGCAGCGACCTCACCACCGCGATGAAGGCCCGCGACGAGGTGCGGGTGGCGACGCTGCGGATGGCGCTGTCCGCGATCAACACCGAGGAGGTCGCGGGCGAGAGCCACCGCGAGCTCACCGACGACGAGGTCGTGACGGTCCTCGGGCGCGAGCAGAAGAAGCGCCGCGAGTCCGCCGAGGCCTTCGACGGCGCCGGCCGCACCGAGCTCGCCGAGCGGGAGCGCGCCGAGCAGGCCGTGCTCACCGACTACCTGCCCGCCCAGCTCTCCGGCGAGGAGCTGACCTCGCTCGTCGCCACGGCGATCGCCGAGACGGGTGCCGAGGGGCCGAAGCAGATGGGCCAGGTGATGAAGGTCGTGCAGCCGCGGGTCGCCGGACGCGCCGACGGCCGCCGCGTGTCGGGCGAGGTCAAGCGTCAGCTGAGCGGGTCGTGAGTCCCGCGGTGGGCACTGCGGTGGGCACTGCGGTGGGCACTGCGGTGGGCACTGCGCTCGTCACCGGCGGCGGTACCGGGATCGGCCGTGCCTGCAGCCTCGCGCTGCACCGCTCCGGGCGCCCGGTGGCGATCTCGTACCGACGGTCGTCCGACGACGCCGAGTCCGCGGTCGCCGAGATCGAGGCCGAGGGCGGCCGGGCGCTGGCGGTCCGGGCGGACGTCACCGACGACGCCGCGGTGCGCGCGATGGTCGCCGAGGTGCGCGAGCGGCTGGGGCCGGTCGAGGTGCTCGTCAACAACGCCGGCGCCACGGTCCCGCTGCCCCTCGACGACCTCGAGGGCGCCACCGACGACGTCTGGCAGCAGCTGCTCGCGGTCAACCTCATGGCGCCCTGGTACTGCGCCCGGGCCGCCGCCGACGACCTGCGCGCCGCCGACGACGGTGTCGTGGTCAACATCGGCTCGATCGCCGGGCTCACCGGCAACGGGTCGTCGCTGCCCTACGCGGTGAGCAAGTCGGCGCTGCACGGGCTGACCCGCTCGCTGGCCCGGGCGCTGGCCCCGGTGCGGGTCAACGAGGTGGCGCCGGGCCTCGTGCTGACCCGGTGGTGGGCCGGCAACCAGGAGCGCGGGCGCGAGCTCGCGGCGTCGGCGCTGCTCGACCGCGGGACGACGCCCGAGGACGTGGCCGCCGCGGTGCTCGGGCTCGTCGCGAGCCGCGCCATCACGGGTCAGACGGTCACCGTCGACGGCGGGCAGACCTTGTGATCAGCCGGGGCAACGTCCGCCCCCGCCGCTGCGCGAGCAGCCCTCGGGCCTCCCAGGACAGCCAGTAGGCCGAGAGGTCGTCCGGGACGAGGCGGATGTGCCAGCCGAGCTCCGGGAGCCGCCCCGCCCGCGCCGCGGCGTCCGGCCTCGCCCGCCCGACCTGCATGCCGCACCCGTCGTCCGGCCACACGAGGTCGAGCACGCCGGCGATCACCCCGTCCTCGTCGATGATCGCCCGCCCCGCGAGCGGGACGTCGACCCCGGCCCGCCGGATCGCGAGCCGGACGCGGGTCCGCGCCGGCGAGGTACTGCCCTGGTCCACGAGGTCCGCGACCGGGAACACCGCCCGCCGCCCCCGCACCCCGGGGTGGCGGTGCGCGATGCTGCGCAGCTCCCCGGCCTCGAGCCCGTGCCGGGCACCGATGGCGTCGACGACCGTGACCGCCACGTCCAGCGACACGGTGCGGGCGAGGTCGAAGGCCGTCCGCAGCGGGCTCGTGAGACGCAACCGCCCGACGCCGTCGTGCACGACCTCCCGGACCTCGTCGGGCGCCAGCCGGTCGGCCCGCACCCGCACCCCCGGCGACGCCCGCCCGCCCCGGCCCGCGACGACGACCTCGAGGGGACGGCCGGCGAGGCCCGGGACCAGCACCGACCCGCCCTCCCGATCGTCGCCGGCCACCAGGCCGCTCAACGGGCCGACCCACAGCGCGGCCGCGGTGGGCCCGGCCAGCACACCGCTCGGCCGGGCCTCGAGAAGGGCGGCTGCGCGGCGGAGGAGGTCGTCGGGACCGTGGGCCGCGGGTGGATCGACGGGGACGGGCTCGGTGCTCACACCGGGTTCGACGTCGCCGGCTCGGAGCCGGTTCCGTCGGCTCCGCTCGTCGGGCGGGCGACCGCCCCGAGTGAGCTATGCACATGATCGCATCGAGAACGACGGGTCGGATGGGGCACGCGGCGCAGCCGGCCGCCGGTGACGGCGCCACCGTCGCCGTGGCGGTCGCGGGGGCGGTCGCGGGGGCGGTCGCGGGGGCGGTCGCGGTCACCGACCGACGAGGGCCGCGGCTCGAGCTGTGCGCAAGATCGCGTCGAGATCGACGGACGAGGTGGTGCCCGAGTCGGGCGCGCGACCACGACGCCGGCGGGAGGCGGACTCGACGCGATCTTGTGCATAGGTCGCCGCGATGTCGCTGTCGGGGCGCGTGCTCGGCGCCGTGCAGGGGCCAGCGCGACGGAGTGTCGTCGACACCGCACCGGTCGGGCGAGGGACCGAGGCGGCCCAGCGGCCCCGGAGCGGACCACGAGGCTCGCGAACCCCGGAGCGGCCGGAGCGGCCGGAGGCCGGGGGACTGGCGCGGCCCGGGCACACGCACGCGACGCGTCGCGCTGGCGTCGATCTCGACGCGATCTTGTGCATAGGTCCTGCCGACACGTCCCCTCGCGCGCTGACCCGGCGCCCTCCGCCCCGGGCCGCGGCGCCGACCCGCCGCCCGCTCAGGTGGTCAGGGCGCGCTGGAGCAGCACGGCGGCCAGGACGAGCCCCGCGAGCGCGATGCCGACGCGCAGGACGGTCGGGGGCAGGCGGCGGGCGATCGCCGGGCCGCAGTAGTTGCCGACGAGCAGGCCCGCGGTGAGGGGCAGGGCCGCCGACCAGGACACCTCGCCCAGCAGCGCGAACCCGACGGCCGCGACGGCGTTCGACGCCCCGAGCAGCACGTTCTTCACGGCGTTGACGCGCACGAGGCTGTCGGCGAGGGCCCGCACGAGCAGGGCCATCATCACGACGCCGGCGGCCGCGCCGAAGTAGCCGCTGTAGACGCCGACCGCGACGACGCCGACGACGGTGGTCGCGCGGCCGGCGCGCGAGGTCACCGGGGCGGCGTCGGGCCGCGGGCGCAGGAGCAGGACCAGTGAGGCACCGGCGACGAGGAACGGCACGATGAGCGCGAAGGCGTCGGACGGCGTGACGAGCACGAGACCCGCGCCGATCGCCCCGCCCAGGATGGTCAGTGGCAGCAGCCGCAGCACCCGGGGTGCCTGTCCGCGCAGCTCCGGGCGCGAGCCGAGCATCGACCCGACGCTGCTGACGGCCAGCGCGATGGTGTTCGTCTGGTTCGCCGCGACGGGAGAGAGTCCCACCGCCAGCAGGGCGGGGTAGGAGAAGAGCGACGCCAGCCCGGCCATCGAGCCCGTCAGCCCGGCGGCGAACCCGGCGGCGACGAGCAGGGCGACCATCGGCGCCATCACACCACCGGCCCCCGCACCGCGCCGGGTTCCGCGGGGGAGGCGCGGGGCACACTCGCCCGGTGGAGCAGCGCGCACCCGACGGCAGGAGCCCGATCCGGGACGTCGAGATCCGCGACGAGACGATCCGGCTCGGCCAGCTGCTGAAGCTCGCCGGGCTGGTGGAGCACGGCGCGGCGGCCCGGGAGACCCTCGAGGCCGGCGAGGTCACGGTCAACGGCCGCAGCGAGTCGCGACGGGGACGCCAGGTGGCCCCCGGCGACGTCGTGGCCCTCGGTGACGAGCGGGTCCGGGTGCGCGGCCCGGGCGTCTAGCACGGCCGACGCCGCCGGGGAATCGGCGACGGAACCGGCAACGGGACCCGGGATCGCCGTCCCGGCGAACCGGGTGGAACGACGACGACCCCGAGCCCCGATGTGGAAACAGCCCCACGGAGAGAGGTCCGAGATGGGGCTGGGCACGAGCTTAGTCCCTGCGCAGCGGGCCGTCGCCGGAGGACACGGCGTCCGATCCGGTCGCTACCGACTCGTCCCACGGACGTGACGTCACTGTCACCGAGTAACGACGGTGTCACGCCACGTCACGATGGTCGCGCTCTCACCGCCCGGTCCCGTCGGATCGTGTGATCGGACCGAGACCTGCTCTATCGTGACCCTGCCTCCTGTTCGCCCGGTGACCGTCGGTGTCGTCGCGCGAGCAGGGGAGAGCGGACGGACTGGGCCGTTCGTGGCCACCCGAGGGGGAGCGGAGCGTGAGCGGAGGGAGCGGGTCCGACGGTCCGGCCGGCGCACGACGCCGCCGCGGACGGGTCGGGCGCACCGGCGCCCGCTTCCCGCGCGCCCTCGCCGACGAGCTCGTCGAGCCCGAGGACGCCGAGGCCCCGGACAGCGCCGCCGACACGACCGGGGACCCGTCCGACCCGTCCGGCGGCCTCGCCCTACCCGGCGCCCTACCCGGCGCCCTACCCGGCGCCCTGCCCGGCGAGACGGGCAGCCTGCCGCTCACCGGGGCCCGGTTCGGGTCCCACTCGCGCCGGGCCCGCAAGGCGGCCGCGCGCGCGGCGGCGGAGGATGCCGTCGTCCCGGAGCAGGCGCCTCCGCCGGCGCGTCGCCAGCCCCTGCCCGACGACGCGCCGACCATCCCGCTGTTCATCACCGCGACGCCCCCGCCCGAGAGCACCCGCACCCGCGTGCGCCCCTACGTCCGCACGCGCGGGCGCACCCGGGCCCGCGCCGACCTCGCCGTCGAGACCCTCGTGTCGATCCCCTCGCCGCGCCCGCCGCTGGAGGACCCCGAGCACGTCGCGCTCGGCGAGGTCGTCGAGGACCCGCGATCGGTGGCCGAGGTGGCCGCGCTGCTCGCGGTGCCGTTGGGGGTGGCGCGGGTGATCATCGACGACATGGCGGGCGCCGGGCTGCTGCTCGTGCACCCGCGGGCCGTCGCGACCTCCGGAGCACCGTCGCGCGACATCATGCAGCGCGTGCTCGACGGCCTGCACAGGCTGTAGAACGGGGTCGTGACCGCCACGACCCCGCGACTGACCGGCTACGCCCACGGCGGCGGCTGCGCCTGCAAGATCCCGCCCGGCGAACTCGAGGACGTCGTCAAAGGCCTGATGCCCTCGCCGTCGACGCAGCGCGAGGGCGAGCTGGTCGTCGGGCTCGAGGACGGCGACGACGCCGCGGCCGTCCGCATCCGCGACGGGCTCGCGATCATCGCGACCACCGACTTCTTCACCCCGGTCGTCGACGACCCCTACGACTGGGGCCGCATCGCCGCCGCCAATGCGCTCTCGGACGTCTACGCCATGGGTGGCCGCCCGGTGATCGCGCTGAACCTCCTGTGCTGGCCGCGCGACGTGCTGCCCTACGACCTGGCGGCCGAGGTGCTGCGCGGCGGGCTGGCGGTCGCCGACGAGGCCGGGTGCCACGTCGCCGGCGGGCACTCGGTCGACGACCCCGAGCCCAAGTACGGCATGGCGGTGACGGGCACGGCCGACCCGGACGCGCTCATCCGCAACGACGCCGCCCGCCCGGGCACCCCGCTGACGCTGACGAAGCCGCTCGGGCTCGGGGTGCTCAACAACCGGCACAAGGCCACCGGGGAGTCGTTCGCGGAGGCGATCGCCGTGATGACCACCCTCAACGCGGAGGCCTCCCGCGCCGCGCTCGCCGCGGGCATCCGCGCCGGTACCGACATCACCGGCTTCGGCCTGCTGGGCCACGCCCACAAGATGGCGCGCGCCTCCGGCGTCACCGCGGTGATCGACAGCGCCGCCGTCCCGTTCCTCGACGGGGCTCGCGAGGCGGCCGCGGCGGGCAACGTGCCGGGCGGCTCGCGGCGCAACCTCGACTGGGTCCGCCCGCACGCGCGCATCGAGGTCGACGAGACCACCGCGCTGCTGCTCGCCGACGCCCAGACCTCCGGCGGGCTGCTGCTCGCCGGCGAGATCCCCGGGCACCCCGTGGTCGGCGAGATCGTCGCGGCCGAGGAGGGGACCACCCTGCGGGTCAGGTGACGGCCTGGTCCCACAGGTCGAGCGCGGCCTCGCGGACCTCCTCGACGGGCACGTCGTGGGTGGCGCTCGCCCCGTGCCCGCACCACCCCTCGAGCACCCGCAGCCCGCACACCTGGCAGCCGCCGTGCCAGGACACGAGCACGCGGTGCCAGGTGCGCGTCAGCGGGGCGACGTCGGCCAGGTTCGCGTAGGTGAACACCGCGACGGTCGGCGTCCCCACCGCGCCGGCGAGGTGCCGCGGTCCCGAGTCGTTGCCCAGCACCATCGTCGCGCGGGACAGCAGCCCCACCAGCCCGGGGAGGTCGAGGGTCCCGACGGCGGTCTCGGGCTCGGCGCGCATCCCCGACACCACGCGGGTGACCCGGTCGGCCTCGCTCGGCCCGCCGACGACGACGACGCGGGCGCCGCGGCCGGCCGGGCCTGCGCGGTCGGCGCGGTCGGCCAGGTCCTGGGCGATCGCGCCGAGGCGCTCCTCGGGGTAGCAGCGGCGGGCGTCGGTGGCCCCGGGGTGCACGACGAGCAGCGGCGCGTCCCCGGGCGGCACAACGGCGCGGGAGGCCGCGAGGTCGGCCTCGGTCACCGCCAGGTGGGGCTCGATGCGGCTCGTCGTCGCGCCCGCCGCGGCCGCGACCTCGAGCCAGCGGACGGTGTCGTGCTGGTAGGGCCAGTAGGGAACCCAGCGGTCGGGGCGGGGTGCGTCGGGGGTGGCGGCGCCGACGGTGACCGTGGCGCCGAGGCGCAGCAGCAGCTTGTTGGAGTTCCGCCCGCCGCCGTGGAGCTGGACGGCGAGGTCGTAGCCCTCGGCGCGCCGCTCCGCGCACCACGCCTCGACCTCCTCGGAGCTCGCGTCCGGCTCGGGACCCACCCGCACGCCGGGCACCAGCGGCACGGTGACGATCCGGTCCACCGGCGACGGCCGCCCGGCGAGCAGCGCCTCGTGGTGCTTGGCGCCGAGCAGCGTGATCTCGGCGTCGGGGTAGGCGTCGCGCAGCGACGAGAGGGCGGGCTCGGCGACGACGTAGTCGCCGATGCCGTTGGCGCGCAGGACGGCGATCCGCCGGACGTCGGGCACCGGGGGAGCGGGGCGCGCCGGGAGGCCCAGGGCCGGGCCGTCGGGGCGGGCGGCGGGCGGTCCGTCGGGAGGGGCAGCGACCCGTGGGTCGGGGACGATCACGGCGTGAGAGCCTACGGTCGGGGCATGGAGAGCGAGCAGCGAGCAGCCGTGGTGACCGGATCGGGCAGCGGGATCGGGCGCGCGATCGTCGACCGGCTGCACGGCGACGGGTGGTCGGTCCTCGGCGTCGACCTGAAGGGCGACGAGACGCTGCCGGGGCCCTCGCTGGGCGCCGACCTCACCACCCGCGAGGGCAACCGCGCTGCCGTGGACACCGCCCTCGAGCAGTTCGGGCGCCTCGACCTCGTCGTCGCCAACGCCGGCTTCCAGCACGTCTCCCCGGTGGCCGACTTCGACGAGGACCGCTGGGACGCGCTGCTCGGCATCCTCCTGACCAGCCCGTTCCTGCTCGCCAAGTACGCCTGGGAGTCGCTGCGCGCCGCCCCCGACGGCGGGCGGTTCGTCGCGATCGCGTCCGCGCACGCGCTGGCGGCGTCCCCGTTCAAGGCCGGCTACGTGTCCGCCAAGCACGGCGTGCTGGGCCTGGTGAAGACGCTCGCGCTCGAGGGCGCCGCCGACGGGATCACCGCCACGGCCGTGTGCCCGGGCTACGTGCGCACCCCGCTGGTCGAGAAGCAGATCGCCGACCAGGCGCGCGCCCACGGCATCAGCGAGGACCGGGTGCTCGAGGAGGTCATCCTCACCCCGCACGCGTCGAAGCGGCTCATCGAGCCCTCCGAGGTCGCCGACGTCGTCGCCTTCCTGCAGACGCGGGCGGGCTCCTCGTTCACGGGCTCGCCGGTGATCATGGACATGGGCTGGACGGCGCGCTGAGGCGCAGCCGCTGAGGGGATACTGCGCGCGTGACCCTCCGGGAGCTCGCCCACGAGCGCTGGCTCACCGTCCCGAACGGGCTGAGCTTCGTGCGCCTGCTCGGGGTGCCGCTGTTCCTGTGGCTCCTGCTGGGTCCGCAGGCCGACGGCTGGGCACTGGTCGTCCTCGTGGCGAGCGGCGTCACCGACTGGCTCGACGGGCGGATCGCGCGCGCCCTCGACCAGTACAGCCGCCTCGGCGAGCTGCTCGACCCGCTCGCCGACCGGCTCTACACCGTGGCGACGCTCGTGGCGTTCCTCATCCGGGGGATCGTGCCGTGGTGGGTGCTGGCGCTGATCATCGGGCGCGACCTCGTCGTCTCGCTGGCCCTGCCGGTGCTGCGCCGCAAGGGCTACCTCGCCTTCCCCGTGCTCTACCTGGGCAAGGCGGCGACGCTGAACCTGCTCTACGCGTTCCCGTTGCTCCTGCTCGCGCAGATGGACTGGCCCGGCGCCGACGTCGCCCGTCCGTTCGCCTACGCGTTCACCGCCTGGGGGATCGCGTTGCACCTGTGGTCGGGAACGCTCTACCTGATCCAGCTCGTGCGCTCGCCCGTCGCCCCACCCGCCCGTTAGCCTGCCGCGGCCCGTACGCAGCGGTAACCGCTGCCCCGATGATGTGAGGAGCCGCCCGTGGTCCCCGAGGGCCTGCGCTACACCGCCGAGCACGAGTGGATCACTGCGACCGAGGGCGACTCGTCGGTCGTCCGGGTCGGCATCACCGACTACGCGCAGGACCAGCTGGGCGACGTCGTCTTCGTCCAGCTGCCGTCGGTGGGGGCGTCGGTGTCGTCCGGCGAGTCGGTGGCCGAGGTCGAGTCGACGAAGTCGGTCTCGGAGATCTACGCACCGCTCGACGGCGAGGTGACGGCGGTCAACGACGCCCTGTCCGACACCCCCGAGCTCATCAACTCCGACCCCTACGGCTCGGGCTGGATGATGGAGCTGCGGGTGCCCGACCCGCGGGCGCTCGACGAGCTGCTCGACGCGGCCGCCTACCAGGACCTCGTCGAGGGTTCCTGACGCCCGGTCGGGGTGGCCGGCACGCCTCGACGGGCCCTCGACGGGGAACGGCCTGCACGCTCCGCCACGGCACGCCGAGGTCCGCTCACCGAGGGTGGGGAGGGCCTCGACCCCGTGACGGGGACCGGTACCGTGTCGGCCACCTCGCGACGATCCGTCACCGAGCCGCACCGGCGCCTCCACCGCGCCGTGTGACGGCCTGGCGGGGACGGGCGGGACGACCTGGACGAGCACGACACGACGGAGGAGCACGGTGAGCACAGGCGGTCCCCCGGTCCCCCCCGAGCGTCAGGGCGAGACGACGTCGGTCTTCCGGGCCGACTTCCTGGCCGAGCCCGAGACCGAGTCGCGCGGCGCCCCGGTCTCCGGGGTCGACTCGCTCCCGGCGGGCTCGGCGCTGCTGGTGGTGAAGCGCGGCCCGAACGCGGGCTCGCGCTTCCTGCTCGACCGCGACACCACGAGCGCCGGTCGCCACCCCGACTCGGACATCTTCCTCGACGACGTCACCGTCTCCCGCCGGCACGCGGAGTTCCGCCGCGACGGCGCGGAGTTCGTGGTGGTCGACGTCGGCAGCCTCAACGGCACCTACGTCAACCGCGAGCCGGTCGACACCGCGGTGCTCGCCAACGGCGACGAGGTGCAGATCGGCAAGTTCCGTCTCGTCTTCCTCACCGGCCCCCGCGACGGCGGGTCGGCCGGGGCGGGGGCGGGGCTGGAGTGACCGCCGCCGGGCTGCCGGAGCCGGGGGGAGCCCCCCTCTCGATCGGCTCGGTCCTGGACGCGCTGCGCGCCGAGTTCCCGGAGATCACGATCTCCAAGATCCGCTTCCTCGAGTCCGAGGGGCTGATCCGCCCGGCGCGCACGCCGGCGGGCTACCGCCAGTTCTCGCACGACGACGTCGTCCGGCTGCGGTTCGTCCTGTCCGCGCAGCGCGACCACTACCTGCCGCTCAAGGTGATCCGGTCGCGGCTCGAGGAGTTCGACCGGAACCCGGTGCCCGGCGGCCCGTCGCTGCCCGGCGACCTGCCGGTCGGTGGCGGCGCCGGCGGCGCCGGCGGCACCGGGAGCACCGGGAGCACCGGGACGGCCCTCGCCGGCAACCCGGCGATCGACGGCGGGGGACCCGGCGGACCAGGCGGTCCCGGCGGACCCGGTGGTCCCGGTGGCCCCTCGGGTCCGTCGGCCCACGGCGGCGGCCCGAGCGCCGGGGCGACGGCCCGGGTGCGCAGCCTCGCCTCGGTGGCCGACCGCGTCGAGCCCGACGAGGACCCCGACGGCCCGGTGGCCGGGGTCGCGCGGGGCGACACGGTGGGCCGCGACGTGCTGCTCGCGGAGGACGGCGTGGACGCCGCGCTGCTCGACGGCCTCGAGAGCCACGGCATCCTGCGCGCCGACGCCGACGGGCGCTACGAGCCCGAGGACGTGCTCGTCGCGCGCACCGCGGCCTCGCTCGCGCGCCTCGGCGTCGAGCCCCGCCTGCTGCGCTCCGTGCGCGCGGGCGCCGACCGCGAGGTGGGTCTGCTCGCGCAGCTCGTCACGCCGGTCGCGCGCAGCCGTGGCCCGGAGGCGGCGCGGCGCGCCGAGGAGCTGTCCGCCGAGCTGGCGGCGCTGTCCGGACGCCTGCACGCCCTGCTCGTCGGCGCGGGTCTGCGCCACGGTCTGCGGCGCTGACGAGGGGCCCGCGGCACCCGCCGACCGGGGCGTCACATCGGCGTCACGACCCCGGCACGACCCCGGAACGACCCCGGAACGACCCCGCCGCGCGGGCCCGCGCCCGCTCGGCGACGCGCCTTCCGAGCGTCCCTCGGACGCGCGCGCGGCGGTCGCGGAGCGTGTAGCGTCACGGTTCGTCGACCGAGGGCTGGGAGACGGAGCCTGCGGGCCCGACCAGGAGGAGGGCGAGTCGCATGAGCGAGATGCGTGTCGTGGGTGTGCGGGTCGAGCTCCCCGCGAACCAGCCGATCCTCCTCCTGCGGGAGGCCGAGGGCGACCGTTATCTCCCGATCTGGATCGGGTCGGTGGAGGCCACCGCCATCGCCCTCGAGCAGCAGGGCGTCAAGCCTGCCCGGCCGCTGACGCACGACCTGCTCAAGGACGTGCTGGGCGCGCTGGACCGGCGTCTGGAGCAGGTGCGGATCATCGATCTGCAGGAGGGCACGTTCTACGCCGAGCTCGTCTTCGACGGCGACGTGCGCGTGTCCGCCCGCCCCAGCGACTCGGTGGCGCTGGCCCTGCGCGTGGGCGTGCCGATCCACGCCGAGGAGGGTGTGCTCTCCGAGGCCGGGCTCGTCATTCCCGACGAGCAGGAGGACGAGGTCGAGAAGTTCCGCGAGTTCCTCGACTCCGTGTCCCCGGAGGACTTCCGAGGGGCGGACACATAGCGTGTCCGACGGCCCGCTACTCTCACCCTGAACTCGAGGTCGAGAGTCGCCGCGCGTCGCGTTGACCCCCGTCTCCGCCGCTCGTACCGTCGGCGACACCACGGTACGAGGGAGGCAGTCGGTGAGCGGTGGTCAGGACGGCGGTCCCGCCGGCCCCGAGCTCGAGCCCCTCGGCCCGGAAGGTGAGCAGGGCCTGTTGTTCGCCGACGAGCTGTTCGGCGAGGGCGGGCCGGGTACCACCGGCGACGTCCTCGGCTACCGCGGTCCCGCCGCCTGCCAGATCGTCGGCATCACCTACCGCCAGCTCGACTACTGGGCGCGCACGAAGCTCGTGGTGCCGAGCATTCGCACCGCCACCGGCTCCGGCTCGCAGCGCCTGTACTCGTTCAAGGACCTGGCGGTGCTCAAGGTGGTCAAGAACCTCCTCGACACCGGCGTTTCGCTGAACAACATCCGCGTGGCCGTCGAGCAGCTGCGCCGCCACGGCGTGCGCGACCTCGCCCGCATCACCCTGTTCTCGGACGGGGTCACGGTCTACGAGTGCACCTCGCCCGAGGAGGTCGTCGACCTGCTCCAGGGCGGCCAGGGCGTCTTCGGCATCGCCGTCGGCGGGGCCATGCGCGAGATCTCCGGCAGCATCTCGCGGTTCCCGGCCGAGCGCGCCGACGCCGCCGCCGTCGACCACGCGCCGGAGGACGAGCTCGCGTCCCGCCGGGCCCGGGGGACGCGCACCGCCGGGTGACGGCGGCCACGCAGGTCCTGGGTCCTCGGCGCCATTTGCGGTACCCTCATCGGGTCGTTCTTGGACACCGCGCGGGAGAGACCTGCAGTCAGAAGCCTCTGGGCGCAGGCGCCGAAGGAGCAACTCCTCCCCGGAACCTCTCAGGCACCCCGACCGCGCGGAGGAGACGACCTCTGGAAAGTGGTGACCGGTCCGGGTCCTGCCCGGAGCGCGAGCCCGCCGATGGTGCAAGCCGAGGGTGAGCCCACCCCACCGGCGAAGCTCTCAGGCGCCCGCACGGGAGCGGGCAGCGGCAGAGGGGGAGGCCGCGCGACGGACCACGACGTCCGCGCCGCGCGAGGCCCCAGCCCGCCCTGCACCGGAGGCGTCATGAACGCATCGCACGGTCCCGCACCCTCCTCCTGGGACTCGTCCTGGAGCGCCGCCCCGCTCGCTGCCCTCGAGCACGGCATTCCCTTCGCCGACCGCCACATCGGCCCCGACGCGCGCGGCCTGGCCCGCATGCTCGAGACGATCGGCGTCGGCTCGCTGGAGGAGCTCGCCGACCGGGCGATGCCCACGTCGATCCGCACCGACCCCGCCGACTGGTCGCAGGACGCCACCGGTGCCGCGCCGCCCCCGCCGGCGACGGAGGCCCAGGTGCTCGACGAGCTGCGCGGGCTCTCCGCGCGGAACACCGTCCTCGAGCCGATGCTCGGCCTCGGCTACCACGGCACGATCACCCCGCCGGTGATCCGCCGCAACGTCCTCGAGGACCCGGCCTGGTACACCGCGTACACGCCCTACCAGCCCGAGATCTCGCAGGGCCGGCTCGAGGCGCTGCTGAACTTCCAGACGATGGTCTGCGACCTCACCGGCCTCGACGTCGCGGGCGCCTCGATGCTCGACGAGTCGACCGCGGCGGCGGAGGCGATGCTGCTCCTGCGCCGCGCGGACAAGACGAAGTCGTCCCGCTTCCTCGTCGACGCCGACACGTTGCCGCAGACGATCGCCGTGCTGCACACGCGCGCGGAGGCCCTCGGCATCGAGATCCAGGTCGTGGACGTCACGGGTGGGGCGAGCGGGGCGACGGGAGAAGGGGTGGCGCTCCCGACCGATGACTTCTTCGGGCTCCTGCTCGCCGCCCCCGGCGCCTCGGGTGCGCTGCGGGACTACCGCGGCGTCGTCGAGGCCGCGCACGCCCGTGGCGCCGCGGTCGTCGTGGCCTGCGACCTGCTCGCCGCCGCGATGGTCACCCCGCCCGGGGAGATCGGCGCCGACGTGGCGGTCGGGTCGACCCAGCGTTTCGGCGTCCCCCTCGGCTTCGGCGGCCCGCACGCCGGGTTCCTCGCGGTGCGCCAGGGCCTCGCGCGCCAGCTGCCGGGGCGCCTGGTCGGCACGTCGGTCGACGCCGACGGGGACCCCGCCCACCGCCTGGCCCTGCAGACGCGCGAGCAGCACATCCGCCGCGACAAGGCCACCAGCAACATCTGCACCGCCCAGGTGCTGCTCGCGGTGATCGCCGCGATGTACGCCGTGCACCACGGCCCCACGGGCATACACACGGTCGCCCGGCGCACCCACCGCATGGCCGCCGTGCTGGCGGCGGGCCTGGTCAAGGGCGGCGTCGAGGTCGTGCACCGCGAGTTCTTCGACACCGTGCTCGTGCGGGTGCCCGACCGGGGCGAGCGCAGCGACGGGGGAAGCGGTGGCGCGGCGGCGGCCGTGGCGGCGTGCCGCGACGAGGGCATCCTCGTGCGCGAGGTCGACGCCGACCACGTCGGCGTCTCCTGCTCCGAGCGCACCACCCGCGAGCACCTGCGCGCGCTGTGGCGAGCGCTGGGGGCGGGGGAGATGGACGTCGAGGACCTCGACGCCGCGACCGGCGACGCGATCCCGGCGTCGCTCGTGCGCACGTCGTCGTACCTCACCCACCCGGTCTTCCACCGGCACCGCAGCGAGACCGCGCTGCTGCGCTACCTGCGCGAGCTGGCGGACTCCGACGTCGCGCTCGACCGCAGCATGATCCCGCTGGGCTCCTGCACGATGAAGCTCAACGCGACCGCCGAGATGGAGCCGATCACCTATCCCGGCTTCGCTGAGCTGCACCCGTTCGCGGCGGCCTCGGACGCCCCGGGGATGCTGCAGGTGATCCGGGACCTCGAGGACTGGCTGGTCCACCTCACCGGCTACCACGCGGTCTCGCTGCAGCCCAACGCCGGCTCGCAGGGCGAGCTCGCCGGGCTGCTCGCGATCCGCGCCTACCACCGCAGCCGGGGCGACGAGCACCGCGACGTCTGCGTGATCCCGGCCTCGGCGCACGGCACGAACGCGGCGTCGGCGATCTCGGCGGGGATGCGGGTGAAGGTCGTGAAGACGACCGACCGCGGCGACGTCGACCGCGACCACCTGGACGAGGTGATCGCGGAGGTCGGCGACGCGCTGGCCGCGATCATGATCACCTACCCGTCGACGCACGGGGTGTACGAGCCGCACGTGCGCAAGGTCTGCGCGGCCGTGCACGACGCGGGCGGGCAGGTCTACGTCGACGGCGCCAACCTCAACGCCCTGGTCGGGCTCGCCCGGCCCGGCCGCTTCGGCGCCGACGTCAGCCACCTGAACCTGCACAAGACCTTCTGCATCCCGCACGGCGGCGGCGGTCCCGGCGTCGGTCCGGTCGGCGTGGCCGAGCACCTCGCGCCGTTCCTGCCGAACCACCCGGCCCAGCCGACCGCGGGACCGGCGACCGGCGTCGGCCCGGTCGCGGGCGCGCCGTGGGGGTCGGCGTCGATCCTGCCGATCTCCTGGGCCTACGTGCGGCTCATGGGCGTCGACGGCCTGCGCCGCGCGACGCTGACGGCCGTGGCCGCGGCGAACTACGTCGCCAAGCGCCTCCACGAGCACTTCCCGGTGCTCTACACCGGGCCGGACGGCTTCGTCGCCCACGAGTGCATCCTCGACCTGCGCCCGCTGACGAAGGCCTCGGGCATCTCGGTCGACGACGTCGCCAAGCGCCTCGCCGACTACGGCTTCCACGCCCCGACGATGTCGTTCCCCGTGGCCGGCACGCTGATGGTGGAGCCGACCGAGTCCGAGGACCTCGCCGAGATCGACCGGTTCTGCGACGCCATGATCGCGATCCGGGGAGAGGTGGCCCGCGTCGAGTCGGGGGAGTGGCCGGCGGACGACAACCCGCTGGTCCACGCCCCGTTCACCGCGCGCTCGGTGCTCGGCGGGTCGTGGGACCACGCCTACACCCGGGAGGAGGCCGCCTTCCCCGCCGGCGGGCGCCCGACGAAGATCTGGCCGCCGGTGCGCCGGATCGACGCCGCCCACGGCGACCGGCACCTCGTCTGCTCCTGCCCGCCGCTGGAGGAGCTCGCCGACTAGGTGCGCTCCGCGCAGGTGAGCAGAAAGAAGGGCTGTCGCCCTTCTTTCTGCTCACATGGCCGAAGGCCACCAGCGCCGTTCGGCGGCGTGTCGCATCACCCGATGGGGGACGCCTCGGTCACACTCCTGGGGCGCGAGTGACGGGTGGGGCTCCGCGGCTCGGGGACCGCGCCCTCCCGGACGTCCGCTCGCGCCCTGTCGAGCACCGGGGGTACACCGTGAACGTCGTCCTCGCCGCGGGCATCGTCGTCGGCCTCGTGGTCGGCTTCGTCGTCGGGCGGCGCTGGGCCGAGTACTTTCGTGCAGCCGTCGACGCTCGCGGGATCATGAACAACCGCAAGAACTACCGCGGCAAGAGCGACCTCGCCTTCGTCCTCGGCGGCCTGCTGATCCTCGGAGTCCTGATCTTCTACGGCAGCAGCCCGTCGTTCTGACGCGTCGAAGCGGTCAGACCGTGATCGCCTCGGTCGGCGCGTCCGGGGCGGGGACGATCGGCGGCGGGGTCGTGGCGTGGCGCAGCGCCCAGGCCAGGACGTAGTCCGCGATCTCCTCCCAGCCCGGAGCGGCGGGCAGGAGGTGGGGCTTGCTGCCGTACTCGACGACCTCGGTGATCGTCTTCTCGCTCTTGTAGTGCGCCGCGTTCGACCACTGCACCTTCGGCGGCATGATGTTGTCGCAGCTCCCGGCGACGAACAGCAGAGGCGCGCGGCGGTCGTTGTGATAGTCGACCCAGGTGCCCTGGTGGCCGGGCGTGAGGTTCGCCAGCGCGCTCTCGAACAGGATGCCGCCCGACACCGGCACGGCGTAGCGCTCGTAGAGGGCGCGGGCCTGGTCCTCCGGGAAGGTGTTGGTGAACGCGTAGTTCCAGTGCGCGAAGTCGTAGCGGACCGCCCGGTGCCGGTTGGCCGGGTTCTTCAGCACCGGGAACGTCGCCTTGACCTGCGAGAGCGGGATCACCGGCACGCCCTCGGTCGGCGCCGAGTTCAGCGCGACGCCCGCGGCGCCGAAGCCGTGGTCGAGCAGGATCTGGGTGAAGGCGCCGCCCGCGGAGTGCCCGATGATGACGGGCGGCGACGAGAGGCCCCGCACGATCTCCTCGAGGTGCTCGACGATGCCGGGGATCGTGATCGCCTCGACCGGGGAGGGGTCGGCGTTGAGGGACTCGACCTCGACCTCGAAGCCGGGGTACGCGGGCGCGATCACCCGGAAGCCCTTGGCCTCGTAGTGGGCGACCCACTGCTCCCAGGAGCGCGGGGTCACCCAGAAGCCGTGGACGAGGACGATGGTGTCGGGGGTCTGCTGGGCGTGGGTCACGTGCTGTCCTTCCGGGTCAGATGCGCTTGAGGAACTCGAGGAGGTCCGCCGACAGCCGGTCCTTGTGGGTGTCGGTGATCCCGTGCGGGGCGCCCTCGTAGACGATCAGCTCGGCGCCGGCGACCATCGAGGCGGATGCCCGGCCGCCGACGGCGAAGGGCACGACCTGGTCGTCGTCGCCGTGGATCACGAGCGTCGGGACGTTGAACGCCGCGAGGTCGCCACGGAAGTCGGTCTCGGAGAAGGCGCGGATGCAGTCGAGCGCGTTCTTGTGACCGGACTGCAGGCTCTGCAACCAGAATGCGGCGCGGATGCCCTCGGACACATCGGCGCCGGGGCGGTTGTTGCCGAAGAACGGGCCGTCGGCGAGGTCGCGGTAGGTCTGCGAGCGATCGGCCAGCGAGCCGGCGCGGATGCCGTCGAACACCTCGATCGGCACGCCGTCCGGGTTGTCGTCGCGGCGCACCATGAGCGGCGGCACCGCCGACACCAGCACCGCCTGCGCCACCCGCGACGTGCCGTGCCGCCCGATGTAGCGCGCGACCTCGCCGCCACCGGTGGAGAACCCGACGAGGGTCACTTCGCGCAGGTCGAGGGCGTCGATGACCGCCGCCAGGTCGTCGGCGTAGTGGTCCATGTCGTTGCCGTCCCACGGCTGGCTCGACCGCCCGTGGCCGCGCCGGTCGTGGGCGAGGACGCGGTAGCCGTTGTCGGCGAGGAAGAGCATCTGTGCCTCCCAGCTGTCCGCGTTCAGCGGCCAGCCGTGGCTCAGGACCACGGGACGGCCCCGGCCCCAGTCCTTGTAGAAGATCTCGACGCCGTCGGCGGTGGTCACGTGGGCCATGCGGGCTCCTCGGGGAGGTGGGGTTGACCGATGGGTTCGCTGGTCGATCACGATAAGTAGGCGGAGTGGGCCGGAGTTGTCCCAGCGTGCGGGCTTCTTGCCTCTCGGTGCGCCGGACGTTTGGCCTGTGGCCCCCGCTTCTCTACGCTCGGTCACCATGCTCGTGCTCGACTCCTGTGACACGCCGCCGGCGGCGCGCGCCGAGCTCGTCACGGCGCTGATGGCCGAGACGAGCGCCGCCACCGTCACGCTCGCGCCCCACGCCGACCTGCACGCCCGCATGGACCTCTGGCAGCTCGGGCGCCTCGCCCTCTTCCGCAGCGAGTCGTCGGGCATGGCGATGTCCCGCGACGTGCGCCGGGCGCGGCGGGAGGAGACGCCGATCGTGGCGATCGCGGTCCAGGAGCGGAGCACGGCGCGCCACGAGCAGTTCGGACACCGGCAGACCGTGGCGCCGGGGCGGCTCATGATGGTCGACCTCTCGGCGCCCTTCGCCTTCTCGTGGGCCACCTCGGGGGCGTCGCGGGCGCTGCAGGTGCCGCTGGACGCGCTCGGCCTGCCCGCCGAGGTCGTCCGCGAGGCCGGGTCCCGGCTCGACGCCAGCCCGCTCGCGGGGCTCCTCACCCGCCACGTCGTGGACCTCTTCGCCGCCGCCGACCGCCTCGCCGCCTCCGACCAGGCCGCGGCCATCGGGTCGGCGACCATCGACCTGGTCCGCGCGCTGCTCGCCTCGACCGGCCCGCGCGACCCGGGCGTGCACCGGGACACCCTCCTCGCGCAGATCCACGAGTACGTCCGCCAGCGGCTGCGTGACCCGGACCTCGACGCCGACGAGATCGCCGCCGTCCACGCCGTCTCGCGGCGCCGGCTCTTCGAGCTGTTCGCCGACGCCGGCAGCAGCCTCGAGCAGACGATCATCGCCCGGCGCCTCGAGGCCGCCCACGAGGAGCTCGGCCGGCCCTCCGCACGGCACAAAGCCATCGCGACCGTGGCGCACGAGTGGGGCTTCCGCGACGCCGCCCACTTCTCCCGGCGTTTCAAGGACGCCTACGGCATCACCCCGCGGGAGCGGCGTGCGGCGGGGGCTGACCAGGAAGGCTGACCAGGGAGACAGCCCCTACGACAGCGTCGTCGTCCCCGGCGTGAGGACGACCGGGACGGGCGCGGCGCGCACCACCGCGGCGCCGGGGTCGCCGAGCAGGACGCGGGTGGCGGTGCCGACGGCGTTGGCGCCGACGACGAGCAGCTCGCCGGGGTCCCAGCCGATGCCCGTCACCGCCTCCTCGACGGTGGCCGCGGCGACGGCGAGGGTCTCCGCGTCGGTCACCCCGAGGTGGGCGAGGGCCGTGCGCTGGGCGCCCTGCATCTGCTCGCGCCACTGCTCGACGACGATCTGCTCGGCGTGCAGCCCCGCCTCGGGCGGCACGGTGCGCCCACGCTGGGGCCCGAACGACGCCACGCGCAGGGTGGCGCCGGTGCGTCGGGCGAGGTCGACGGCCGTCGCGAGCACCCGTTCGGCGTGTCGTCCGCCGCCCCAGGCACAGGTCACCCGCGTGATCGGGCCCTCGTGCAGCGCCCCGTCGCCGCCGAGCGCGACCGGGACGTCCGCGGCGCGGGCGAGGCGGGCGCCGATCGAGCCCGGGCCCGGTGGGGCGTCGCCCAGCACCACGACCGCGGCCTGGTGGGCGTGCGCCGCGCGGGCGAGCCCGCCGGGCACCGAGCGGTCGGCGATCGCGGTGACCTCGACCTCGACGCCCTCGATCGCGGGAGCCTCGGGAGCCGCTGCCGTGTCCTCGCCGTGGCCGGTGACGGTGCACAGGACGAGGGGGCCGCCGAGCGCGCGGGCCAGCCGTCCCCCGAGCACGAGCGCCCGGCCGTCGGGGTCGGTGCCGGGCAGGTGGCCGACGAGGACGGTCACGAGGGCTCCCCACCGGTCGGCTCGACGGTCGCCAGGCGCGAGTGCCGCGCCCCGTAGGACGCCCAGAACACCAGCGCGACCCCGAGCCACAGCACGAACACGACCAGTGTGATCCACTGCAGCCCGACGATGAGGTAGACGCAGGCGGCGATCGAGAGGATCGGCGTCACGGGGTAGCCCGGCACCCGGAAGCCGCGGGGCAGGTCGGGCGCGGTGCGCCGCAGGACGATGACGCCGATCGACACCACGCAGAACGCCACCAGGGTGCCGACGCTGACCAGGTCGGCGAGCACGTCGAGCGGCACGAGCCCCGCCAGCAGGGCGACGCCGACGCCGACGAGCACCGTCGTCGGCACCGGGGTCAGGGTGCGGGGGTTCACCCGCGAGAGCAGCGGCGGGAGCATGCCGTCGCGGCTCATCGTGAACAGGATCCGCGTCTGCGCGTACATCGTCACCAGCGTGACACTGAAGATCGAGATGACGGCACCGGCCGCGATGACGATCCCCGGCCAGGCCGCGCCGGTCACCTCGCCCATGATCGCGGCGAGGCCGGCCTCCTGGCCCTCGAACTCCCCCCACGGCTGCGCCCCGAGCGCGGAGACCGCCACGAGCAGGTAGATCACGGTGACGACGACGAGCGCGAGCATCAGCGCGCGGGGCAGGTTGCGCCGCGGGTCACGGACCTCCTCACCGGCCGTCGACACCGCGTCCAGCCCGATGAACGAGAAGAACACCGTGCCCGCGGCCGCGCCGACGCCGCCGAGACCGAGCGGCGCGAACTCCGCGAAGTTGTCGACGTCGAACGCCGTGAACGCGATGGCGACGAACAGCAGCAGCACCCCGAGCTTGATCACCACCATGATCGTGTTGACCGCGGCCGACTCGCTGACCCCGCGCACCAGCAGCAGCGTGCAGAGGACGACGAGGACGACGGCGGGCAGGTTGACCACGCCGCCCGCGCCCGGCGCCCCGGACAGCGCGTCCGGGACCCGCACCCCGATCGTCGCCTCGAACAGCGCGTTGAGGTACTCCGACCAGCCCACCGCGACCGCGGCCGACGACACGAGGTACTCGAGGATCAGGCAGGCCGCGACCGCCATCGCCGCCGCCTCGCCGAGCGTCGCGTAGGCGTAGGAGTACGACGACCCGGACACCGGCACCGCCGACGCCAGCTCGGCGTAGCAGAGCGCGGTGAGCCCGGCCGTGATGGCGGCGATGACGAACGAGAGGACCACCGCGGGCCCGGCCTCCGGCGTGGCCGCGGAGAGCACGAAGAAGATGCCGGTGCCGACGGTCGCGCCGATGCCGATCGCGGCGAGCTGGCCGAGCCCGATCGAGCGCCTGAGCTCGCCGCCGCCGTGCCCGTCCGCGTCGTCCGCCCCGGACTCGGCGGCCATCGTGGCGACCGGTTTGCGCCGCAGCCAGGCGGCGCGGTCGAGTGTGGGCACGGCGGTCCCTCTCGAGCGTGCGAACGTAGGTCCCCTCACCCTCGAGCGGAGGATCGGCAGCCTAACTCGCGTCCACGGTGACCGCCCCGCGACTCGTCCGGCGTCCGACGACCAGCGCGACGACGGCCGCCAGCACCGTCACGGCCCCGACGACCCAGAGGCCGGCGCGCTGGCTGCCGGTGAGGTCGGCGAGCCCGCCGGTGACGTACGGGGCGGCGAAGCCCGAGACGTTGCCCAGCGAGTTGATCAGCGCGATGCCGCCCGCGGCAGCCGCGCCGGTGAGGAACTGCGAGGGCAGCGGCCAGAAGGTCGGCAGCGCCGAGCAGATCCCGACGGCACACACCGTCACCGCGGCGATCGCCGAGAACGGGTCCTGCAGATAGAGCGCGACGGGGATCGCGACCCCGCCGACGAGCATCGGCAGCGCGAGCCACCAGCGCCGCCCGCTCTCCCCGGCGAGGAAGCCGCCGTCGGTGCGCGCGGCGGCCCGGTCGGCCGCGCGGCTCCACAGCACCATCCCGACGGCCGCGACGGCGTAGGGCACCGAGGTGACCAGGCCCTTCTCGATCGTGTCGAGCTCGGTGCCGAACTGCTGCTCGAAACCGGCGACGATCGTGGGCAGGAAGAAGCCCAGCGCGTAGAGCCCGTAGGTGACGCCGAAGTAGACGAAGGCCAGCACGAGGATCCGGGGCGCGGTCAGCGCGCGGCGCAGCGGCCAGTGGTCGGCGGACCGGACCTGCTCGGACTCGGCGTCGAGCCGGTCGCGCAGCCAGCGGCGCTCGTCGTCGGCGAGCCAGCGGGCGTCCTCGGGCCTGTCGGTGAGCGCCCACAGCGTGAGGAACCCGAGCAGGATCGCCGGGATCCCCTCGAACAGGAACATGACCCGCCAGCCCGACAGGCCGAACAGCCCGTCGCCCGCGGAGATGATCAGCGCGCTGACCGTCGAGCCGACCGCGGTCGACACCGGCACCGCGACCATGAACCAGCCGACCGCCCGCGCCCGGTACTCGGCCGGGAACCAGAAGGTGAGATAGAGGATGATCCCGGGGAAGAAGCCCGCCTCGGCGACGCCGAGCAGGAAGCGCAGGACGATCAGCACGGTCGCGTTCGGCGTGAACGCCATGACCGTCGCGACGATCCCCCAGGACACCAGGATCCGCGTGATCCACCGCCGCGCCCCGAAGCGGTGCAGCGCGAGGTTGCTCGGCACCTCGAGCAGCAGGTAGCCGACGAAGAAGATCCCGGACGCGAGCCCGAACACCGTCGCTGTCATGCCCAGCTCGGCGTTCATGCCGTTCGGGCCGGCGAAGCCGATGTTGACGCGGTCCAGGTAGTTGACGAAGTAGAGCAGTCCCAGCAGGGGCATCAGCCGGCGGACGACCTTGCGCAGCGTCCGCCGGCCGAGATCACTCTCCGTGCTCGATCCGCTCGTCTCCGTCGACATCGTTGTAGTGGACCAAAGATGTCACGACGGTGTGAAGTCCCGCGGCGACGTCCCGCGGTGACATTCCTACGAGCAGCTGCGCAGCGCCGAGACGTCGGGGGAGCCGCTGCGCTCGAACGAGACGTGCACGTGGTCCTCGTGGTTGGCCGTGGCGCCGCCACGGTCCTCCATGCCCTCCCAGCCGGACCCGGTGTTGATCCGCTGGTCCCAGATGACGTACGAGACGCCGAGCTCGTCCTTGTTCTCGACGAGGCAGTCGGCGATCGCGTCACCGCTCGTGGTCATGAAGTCGAGCGCGTAGCCGTCCGGGTGGTCGGACTGGCCGCCGCGGCTACCGACACCGAGGACGTCGTGGCCGGGGAAGACGCACTCCATCGCGTTGCCGACCTCCTGCACGGCGTCGGCGACCCCGCCGTAGGAGCTCGACGCCCCGCAGCCGGTGATCGACGCGGCGCGCTCCTGCTCGGCCTCCCGTTCCTGCTGGGCCTCCTGGGCGCGCTGCTCCTCGGCCGCGCGGGCCTCCGCCTCGCGGGCGGCCGCGGCGTCCGCGGCGCGGTCGCGCTCGGTGGCCTTGATGAGGTCCGCCGACGCCGCGCTCGTGCCCGGGCCGCTGACCGGCGCCACGGCCGACCGCACGCCGGCGGTCGGGCCCGACGAGGACGTGTCGGCGAGGGCGGCGCCCTGGGCGGAGAGCTCGAGGGTGGTCGCGGCGCCCTGCGGGTCCTGGTCGGGCAGGGCGATGACCGCCGGGCCGACGAGCGCGAGCGCGCTGCCGGTCAGGCCCGCGGCGACCGCGCCGTGCCGGACCGCCGAGCGGCCGGGGGAGCGGTGCCGGGACGCGCCGCGGACGGCGCCCTCGGGCATGACGAACGGGACGGTGCGGGGCTCGCGGCGGCGCGGTCCTGCGTGCGCGTCACGGCCCCTGGGGGAGCGTTGCCGTGTCACGTGCTGCCTTCCGGTACGGGAACGGCCCGGCGGCACCGTCGGGGTCGGTGGTCGCCGATCGGGGAGAGCGAGGTCAACCGTGGGGGGAGCCGTGACCTGCTCGTGACCGTTCCGTGAGCGACAGTAGACGAACCGGACGCGGTGATCCGGCGGGGTTGCCTGCTCCACGACGGGCGGGAAGCACCGCGCGGTCGGCGGTCACGGGGCGCGACGGCGGGACCGCTCGTCGTGGTGGCGTGCCGCTCGGGAGGCCGGTCAGCAGGACAGGCGGTCCGCGACCGCCCGGCCGAGCAGGGTGCCCGAGCGCCAGGCCGTCTCGACCTTGGGGCTGCCCCAGCCGTCGCCACAGAGCCCGACGAGGTCGTCGGTGAGCGCGAAGTCGTCCTGGCGCGGCTCCGACGGGCTCGCGTAGGACCAGCGGTGCGCATGGGTCCAGGCCGGCGCGTCGTCCAGGCCGAGCAGCTCCGTGACCGCGCCGACCACGGGCGCGATCGCGCCGTCGGGGTCGTCGAGGTGACGCCGGGCCCGCTCGCTGCTGGTGTGCGCGACGAGCACCGGGGCGCCGTCGCCGCGCCGGTCGCCGTCGTCGGCGACGAGGTCGACGTCGGGGTGCCCGTTGACGAACGCGGCGGCGAACCGCTCCCAGCTCCGGTGCCCGAAGCCCAGGGCCACCGAGATCACCGGCTCCCACGTCCGGTCGGCGACGAGCTCGGCCGCCCGCAGCGCGGGGTGCAGCAGGCGGGCGGCCTGCGGGTCGGGCATCGCGAGCACGACCGCGCGGGCCGCGAGCCCGTCGACCGCCGGGCCGGGGGTGACGGCCCCGACGGCGTGCCCGGACGTGACGTCGAGGCCCGCGGCGAGGTCGGCGACCAGCGAGCGCAGCCCGCCCGGCGCGCACCACCGCTGCGGGCCCTGCTTCGACGACCAGGTGCCGTCGGCGTCGTGGCTCGCGAGCGTGTCGGTCCAGGGGCGGGCGAGCCCGCGGGCGTGCCAGTCGTCGACGACGGCGGCGAACTCCTCGCCGCGCACGGTGAAGTAGGCGGCGCCGAGGTCCACGACGTGGTCGGACGCGTCGGCGCCCGCGGGCAGCGGCCGGCTCGTCATCCGCCCGCCGACCCGGTGCGACCGCTCCAGCACGCGGGCGGGCGTGCCGGCCGCGAGGAGCGCCCGCGCACAGGCGACGCCGCTGATGCCGCCGCCGACGACGAGGACGTCGGAGCGGACGGGAGGGGTCACGTCCGCGCCCCCGACCGGTAGACGTGCGTGCTGTCGCGCACCGTGCCCACGTACTCCTCGACGAGGTCCTCCATCGCGACCAGGCCCACCGTCGAGCCCTCCTCGTCGACGGCCCGCGCGAGGTGCGAGCCCTCGCGCCGCAGGGCCGCGAGCGCCTCGTCGACCGGCGCCGAGAGCGCCAGCTCGGGCAGCGCCCGGACCCGGTCGGCCGGCACCGGGCGGTCGGCGGCCTCGTCGTCGGACCGGCCGTCGCCGTCCCCGTCGCCCAGATCGAGGACGTCCTTGACGTGCAGGTACCCGTCGAGGGCGACCACCGGTTCGTGGTCCGTGACGTCACCGCCCTCGCTGCCCTGACCGCCCTCGCCGGGCGCGTCCGGGGTGATCGGCGTCGTGCCGAGCTCGTGGCGCTGGGTGTCCAGGCGCGGATGGGCGTCGGGACCCAGCGGGGCCTGCACGGGGAAGCGGGAGAAGCCGGTGCGGGCGACGGCCTCCTCGACCGCGCCGACCGTCGGGTTGGGCGGCAGGACGGTGACCCGGTCGAGCGGGATCATGACGTCGGCGACCGTGTGCTCCGCGGAGCTCAGCGTCTGGGTGAGCCGGCGGGTCTGCGCGGCGTCGAGCAGCCCCTCGCGGCGCGACTCCGAGAGCATGTCCGCGATCTCCTGCGGGGTGTAGGCCGCCTCCCGCTCGTCGACCGGGGTGACGCCGAAGAGGCGCAGGACGTGGTTCGCGACCCAGTTGAGCACCGTGATCACCGGTCGGGTGACCTTGAGGAAGGCCACCAGCGCCGGCACCAGCCACAGCGAGGTGCGCTCCGGCCCGGCGATGGCGATGTTCTTGGGCACCATCTCGCCGACGACGATGTGCAGGATCGTCACGATGGTCAGCGCGACCACGAACGCGATGGGGTGGATGAGCACCTCGGGCACGCCGATCGGCAGCAGCACGCCCTCGAGCTGGTGGGCCACCGCGGGCTCGCCGAGCGAGCCGAGGGCGAGCGAGCAGATCGTGATGCCCAGCTGGGCGGCGGCGAGCATCATCGAGAGGTGCTCGGAGGCGCGCAGCACGGTGGTCGCGCCGGAGGTGCCCTCGGCCTGCAGGGCCTCGAGACGGTCGCGGCGCGCGGTGATCAGCGAGAACTCGGCGCCGACGAAGAACGCGTTGCCCCCGAGCAGCGCGACCATTAGCAGCAGCGCGACGGTGTCGCTCACGAGCCCTCCTCCACACCGCTCGCGGTGACCGCGGCCGGCTCGACCTGCGGCGGGCGCACCACCCGGACCTCGTTGATCCGCCGGCCGTCGACCCGCGTGACGATGAGCTGCCAGTCGTCGTGGGTGACGGCGTCACCGACGTTGGCCAGGCGCTGCAGCTCGGCGACGACGTAGCCGGCGAGCGTCTCGTAGACCTCGCTCTCCGGGAATCCCCACCCCACGAGGTCCTCGAGCTCGTCGGGGCGCAGCATCCCGGAGACGATCCAGCTGTCGGGCCCCTCGTCGCGCACCCGGGCCGCCTCGCCGCGGTCGTGCTCGTCGCGGACGTCGCCGACGATCTCCTCGACGAGGTCCTCGAGCGTGACGATGCCCGCGGTGCCGCCGTACTCGTCGACCACCAGCGCCATCTGCAGTCCGGCGCCGCGCAGGCGGTCGAGCAGCTCGTCGCCGTCGAGGGAGTCGGGCACGGTGGTGGCGGTGCGCATGAGGTTGCGCAGCTTGGTGGTGGAGCGGCGGGCCCGCGGCTCGCTGAAGGCCTGCTTGACGTGCACGACGCCCTTGATGTCGTCGAGGTCGCGGTCGACGACGGGGAACCGGGAGAAGCCGGTGCGCACCGTGGCGGCGAGCAGGTCGTCGACGGTGTCGTCCTGTGAGAGCGACTCGACGCGCACCCGCGGGGTCATCAGCTCGTCGGCGCGGCGCTCGCTGACCCGCAGCGAGCGCGCCATGACCTCGGCGGTGCCCTCGTCGAGCGTGCCCTGCTGGGCGCTCGTGGCCACGAGCGAGCCGAGCTCCTGGGGGGAGCGCGCCGAGCGCAGCTCCTCGGCGGGCTCGATGCCGAGCCGGCGCACGATCCAGTTGGCCGAGCCGTTCAGCCCGCCGATGAAGTAGGAGAAGATCCGGGAGAAGCCGGCCTGCAGCCCGGCGACCATCCGCGCGGTGCCCATCGGCCGGGCGATCGCGAGGTTCTTGGGGACGAGCTCGCCGAAGGTCATCGACAGGGCGGTGGCGACGATCAGCGCGATGATCGAGGCGGTGCCTCCGGCCGCGCCCGGGGGCAGCCCGACGTCCTCGAGCAGCGGGGAGATCAGCGTGGCGATGGCCGGCTCGGAGAGGTAGCCGGTGATCAGCGTCGTGATGGTGATGCCGAGCTGGGCGCCCGAGAGCTCGAACGACAGGTTGCGGTGGGCCCGTTGGACGACCTTCGAGCGCCGGTCGTCGACCTCGGCGACGTGGTTGTCGATCTGGCTGCGCTCGAGGCTGGTCAGGGAGAACTCGGCGGCGACGAAGATCGCCGTCGTGAAGGTGACGGCGACGAACCCGACCAGGCCCAGCACCGACAGGAGGACGTCCACGGTCGACCGAGTCCCCGCCTCAGCCTGTCGCCAACCGGGCCGGGAAGCCGCCCGTGGCGATCGGCCCCCACCGCTGCACCGTCAGCCGGATCAGCGACTTCCCCTGCGTCGCCATCGCCTCGCGGTACTCCTCCCAGTCGGGGTGCTCGCCGGAGATCGAGCGGAAGTAGTCGCACAGCGGTTCGAGCGCGTCGGGCAGGTCGAGCACCTCCGCGCTGCCCTCGACGTGCACCCACGGCCCGTCGAAGTCGTCGGAGAGCACGCACATCGCCACCCCCGGGTCGCGCCGCACGTTCGCGACCTTGGCCCGCTCCGGGTAGGTCGACACGAGCAGGCGGCCCTCGGCGTCGATCCCGAGCGTCACGGGCGAGGTCTGCTCGCCCCCGTCGCGGCGGTGGGTGACGACGATCGCCTTGTGCCGCGTGCGCAGGAACGCGTCGAGCTCCTCGCGGGAGACCCGGTCGTTCGTCGCCACGTTCGCCATGGCGACGAGCGTAGCCGCGGGCACCGACCGCCCCCTCTACGGTGATCGCCGTGGGTGCACTGGAGGGCCGGCGGGTGCTGGTCACGGGAGCGTCGTCGGGCATCGGGGCGGCCGTGGCGCGGGCCGCCGCGGAGGCCGGGGCCACCGTCGGGCTGCTGGCCCGGCGTGCGGACCGCCTCGCGGTCCTGGCGGACGAGGTCGGGGGGCACGCCGCGGTCGCCGACGTCACGGACGCGACGGCGGTCACCGCCGCCGTCGAGGAGCTGGTGGGCGACCTCGGCGGGCTCGACGCCGTGGTGGCCGCGGCGGGGACGATGCACCTCGGCGCGGTGGGGGAGACGGACCCGGCGCGCTGGCGCGAGGTGTTCGACGTCAACGTCTCCGGGCTGCTGGCGACGGCCCACGCGGCGCTGCCGCACCTGGGCGAGGGCAGCAGCTTCGTGACGATCTCGTCGATGTCCGGCCGGCGCGTCCCCACCGCCGCGGGCGGGGTGTACGCCGCGAGCAAGTTCGCCGCCCACGCCGTCGACGAGACCCTGCGCCGCGAGGTGGGCCCGCGGGGCGTGCGCGTCACCACGGTCGCGCCCGGGTTCGTGGCCACCGACCTGCTGGCGGGCGACGAGCCGGGACGCCCCGACGTCGCCTCCTTCCGGGAGCGGATGCAGGCGCTGGGCCTCACACCCGAGCACGTCGCCGGCGCGGTGGTGCACGTGCTCGGCCTGCCGCCGGAGGTGTGCGTGGTGGAGTACGCCCTGGTGTCGACGGCGCAGCAGCGCGGGTAGCGGATCGGTTCGGTGACCTGCGCCGCACGCGGTGGCGGGGGACCCCACGGCCACGAGAACAATGACCCGCCATGTGCGACGGAGCCTCGCCGACGAGGGCCTCGTGAGCGGCAGCGCGCGTAGCGGAGCGGAGCCGCGCTCGTGAGCGGTAGCCCGTTCGTCGACTTCGACCGCGCGTCGTGGGCCCAGCTGCGCGACACGAGCGCGGTGCCGCTGACGGCCGAGGAGCTCGAGGAGCTGCGCTCGCTGGGCGACCCGGTGGACCTCGACGAGGTCCGCGACGTCTACCTGCCGGTGTCGCGCCTGCTCGACCTGCACGTGCGCGCCAACGCGGGCCTCCTCGAGGCCTACCGCACCTTCCTGCGCCAGGACGAGGAGGCGACGCCGTTCGTCATCGGTATCGCGGGCTCGGTGTCGGTCGGCAAGTCGACGACCGCGCGGCTGCTGCGCCTGCTGCTGGCGCGCTGGTCCGACCACCCCGACGTCGCCCTCGTCACCACCGACGGGTTCCTGCACCCCAACGCAGAGCTCGAGCGGCGGGGGCTGATGGGGCGCAAGGGGTTCCCGGAGTCCTACGACCGGCGCGCGCTGCTGCGGTTCGTCGCGGACATCAAGGCCGGCAAGCCGGAGGTGCCGGTGCCGGTGTACTCCCACCTCGTCTACGACGTCCTCGACGAGCAGCGGGTGGTCTCGCGGCCGGACATCCTCGTGCTCGAGGGCCTCAACGTGCTCCAACCGGCGCCGCAGACCGGCGAGCGGGCGAGCGCCCTGGCCGTCTCGGACCTGATCGACTTCTCCGTGTACGTGGACGCCCACCCCGGCGACGTCCGGCGCTGGTACGTCGAGCGCTTCCTCGCCCTGCGCGAGACGGCGTTCCGCGACCCGGCGTCGTACTTCCGGCGCTACGCCGAGATGGACGAGGACGCCGCGCTGGCGCGGGCCGGGACGATCTGGGACGAGATCAACGGCCCGAACCTGCGGCAGAACATCGCCCCGACCCGCTCGCGGGCCGACCTCGTGCTCACCAAGGGCGGCGACCACACCGTGCGGCGGATCCGGCTGCGCAAGCTGTGAGCCAGCTCTGACCGGCACGTCACGGCGGCGTGGGACCATGCCGGTATGTCCACTTCCGCCGCCGGGACACAGGCCGAGCCGCGCCGGGATCCGTCCGGTGCGTCCGGTTCGTCCGATCCGGACCTGCCGTCGCGCCTGCGACTGGCCGTCGGCCGCCTCAACCGCCGTATCCGGGTCGACTCCGCCGCCGCGCTGCCCCCGCTGCAGACCTCGGTGCTGGCCACGCTCGAGGACCACGCCCCTCTGCGGCTCTCCGAGCTCGCCCGCCGGGAGGCGGTCACCCCGCCGACGATGAGCCGGGTGCTGGCCGCCCTCGACGACGCGGGCCTGCTCGTGCGCACGCCCGACCCGCAGGACGCCCGGTCGGCGCTGATCCACCTGTCGGACCAGGGTCACGACGCCATCCGGCGCATCCGTACCGAGCGGACGGCCTCGCTGGCGCAGCGCCTCGACCGGCTCGACCCCGAGCAGCGTGCGGCCCTGGAGGCGGCCCTGCCCGCTCTCGAGCTCCTCGTCGAGGAGTAGCCGGCACCCGTGGGGTGTAACGTTCCGCGTCCGAGTGACGACAGACGGTGTGTCAGGTGTGAGTGAGTCGACTCCGGGAGAGCCGGTGGTGTTCCAAGCGCCCCTGCAGCGCCGCCCGTCCCCGCCCGAGGTGGCCGACGAGCGCGAGGCGCTCGAGGGGTGGCTCGACTACTTCCGCGCGCTGGTCGTCGTCGCCCTCGACGGGCTGGACGAGGCCACCCTGCGCCGGCGTGTCCCGGCCGACGGGCCGAGCCTGCTCGCCATCGTCAAGCACCTCACCGAGGTCGAGCGCACCTGGCTGGTCGAGCGCTGGGGCGGGCGCGGCGGCCGCCACATCCCGAGCTACGTCGACGACGACGAGCCCGGATACCGGCTCGCCGACGTCGAGACGCCGCAGGAGGTCGTCGGCGCCTACCTCGAGGCGTGCGAGAAGGGGCGGGACGCCCTCGCCGGCGCCGAGTCGCTCGACGACGCCGTCCGGGACGACCGGCGCGGGCACATCGAGCTGCGCTGGATCCTGCTCCACCTCATCACCGAGACCGCTCGCTACGCCGGGCAGGCGCAGGTGCTGCGCGACGCCTCGGTCGGGCTCGGTGCCGGGCTCGGGACCGAGTCCGCCACCGGGCCGGTCACCGCGCCCGCCCCGGAGTGATCAGCGGCTGACGCTCGCGGTCACCGTGAGCTCGTCGTGGTCGAAGGACACGAGGCCCTCGATGGCCCGCGACTCGTCGGTCGGGGTCTCGTACGACCAGGCGGCGTCGGCGAGCACGCGCCCGTCGGGCAGCCGGACCGAGTAGTAGGTCGCGTAGCCCTTGTACGGGCAGGCGGTGCGCTTCCCGGACGGCTCGAGGGTCGCGGCCAGCGCCTCCCGCGGCAGGTAGAGGCGGTCGACCAGCCCGGTCTCGCCGAGCAGGACCGCGCTGCCCGCGGCGTCGGCGGCGTCGGCGGTGTCGGCGATGGACACGCCGTCGGTGGTCGTGACGGTGACGTGGCGGCTCGTGTTCCGCAGGCTCACGCGGTGGTAGGGGTCGGGCAGGCGCCCGATGACCTCGTCGTCCTCGTCGAGCCACCGGTCGGCGGCCTCGACGGCCAGCACGGCGCGCCCGGCCAGCCACGACGTCTCGGGCTTGGGGTCCGGGTAGGCCCACACCGCGTCGGTGACCACGCGGTCGCCGACGCGCAGCGAGCGGTAGGTCGCGTCGCCCTTGAAGGGGCAGTGGGTGACGGTGTCGCTGGGCTCGAGGAGGTCGGCGCGCAGGTCCGCCTCGGGCACGTAGAGCTGCGGGGGCAGCCCGGTCTCGTAGAGCAGGGCGCCGTCGGTGGTGTCGAGGACGGTGACCCCGTCGACCTCGGCCCGCACGCGCCGCGTGAACGGCTCGAGCAGCAGCGAGTGCGCGGGGCCCTCGACGGTGAACGTGCGGGTCTCGGGGACCTTCCGCGACAGCGGGCCACCGAACATCGTCAGGGCCACGAGGACCTCCTGGGACGGGAGCGGGACGTGCCAGGGACAACCCGGCGGGCCGCGGGCGTTGTTCCCGCCCGCTCCCGCCCGTGTGCCTCAGCTGCTCGCCGCGACGGCGCCCGCGCCCGCGGCGGCGGCCACCGCGGCGTGGACGTCGGCGATCGCCCGCCGGACGGCTTCGCCGGCCCACTCGCCGTCGGCGACGACCTTGCTGCGGTCACGCAGCTCGCGGCGCGGCGCGTCGAGCAGCTTGTGCTCGGCCTTGACCGCGCGCACGAGCGCCACCAGGGCGGCGTCGTCCCGGGTGGGGACGGCGCCGTCGACGAGGACCGCCCGCAGGCGGGCGACCGCGGCGTCGCGGCGCGACCGGTCGGCGGCGGGGTAGCGGGGGGAGCGGGGGATCCCGAGGAAGGCGCGCTCCTCGAGGCGCAGCGCGCCGTCGTGGACGAGGCCGGCCATCAGGGGGTCGCGCACCCGGCCCTGCAGCTTCTCGATCGCCGACTTCGGGGTCGCGTCGGCGGGCAGGCGCTCGAGGGCGAGGTCGAGGACGTGGTCGCCGGTGTGCCCGCGGTCGCCGACCACCAGGCGGGTGCCGCGCCACCGGCCGCCGTCGGCGAGGTGTGCGCGCCCGTCCAGCACCAGCTGGAGCACGACGGCCCCGGCGAGCGCCCGGGGCAGGGAGGTGGAGTCCACGAGCGGCGCGCCGGTCTCGGGCTCGTGGAGGAGCAGGGCCAGGTCCTCGGCGGTGCGCATGAGCTCATCGTGGCGGGCCGGGCCCCGCGCCCGCCTCCGTCTCGCGGCGGAGATGCGTGCCGTATGCGTGGGGGCCGTCCGTGGCGGGGATGACCCGCGTGTGAGCGCCCCGATCCAGCCCGTCACCCGCGTCGCCCCCGGATACACGGGTCCGACGATGATGACCCAGCGCTGGTGCGACGTCGCCTTCCTGCACTGGGCGGTCACGCCGTCGACGGTCGCGCCGCTGCTCCCGCCCGGGGTGCACCCCGACGTGCACGACGGCGTGACCTGGGTGGGGCTGGTGCCGTTCCGGATGGTCGGCGCCGGGGTGCTGCGCGGGCCGTCGATCCCGTGGCTGGGCACGTTCCCCGAGACCAACGTGCGGCTCTACACCGTCGACGAGCGCGGCGTCCGGGGCATCGTGTTCCGCAGCCTCGACGCCTCGCGGCTCGCGGTGGTCGCCGGCGCGCGGGCGGCGTTCGGGCTGCCGTACCGCTGGGCGTCGATGGACGTCGCCGACGACGGCGACGAGCGGACCTACGTCACCGGGCGGCCGCACGCGAGCCGGGTGCGGGTCCGGGTGGGCGGGCCTCGCGGGTCCGGGCCCCTCGAGGACTTCCTCACCGCCCGCTGGGGCCTCCACGAGCGTCACCTCGGCGTCGACTGGTACGTCCCGAACGTCCACGAGCCCTGGCCGCTGCACCACGCCGAGCTGCGCGAGCTCGACGACACGCTGCTCGCGGCCGCCGGGTTCCCCGACCTCGCGGGCCGGCCGCCCGACCACGTCGCCGCCTCGCCCGGGGTGTCGGTGCGCTTCGGCTTCCCGCGACCCTGGCGGCGGCCGCGGTGGCCGGGGGCGCTCGGCACACGGTCACCGGCGCGTATCCCTCGCCGGGCGAGCGGTACGAGCCGGTGACCGCCGGACGGGAGCCGGGGTCAGGACCGGCGCAGCCCCGTCGCCCACTGCAGGTCGGCGAACACGGCGACCACGGCGGCCTGGGCCAGGACGACGACCGCGCCGAGCACGGTCAGCTGCTCCCACGCGCCGACGACGAGCCCGAGGCTCATCAGCACCCAGGCGCTGTTGCCGAGCACGACGACCCAGGTCAGCGGGCGGGGCACCGCCGGCCGCGCGGCCAGCGCGACCAGCCCGGCGGCGTAGACGACGAGGAACACGCCCACCCCGAGCAGCAGTGGACTCGACAGGCCCAGCCAGGTGTCGAGGACCCCGGCGCCCGCGGCGGCGGCGATCCCGAGCGCGCCGGACGCCGCGGCGTCGAGGCGCAGGACCGCGCGCAGGCCGCGGTGGGTGTCGGTGGCGGTGGTGGTCGGCGTGGTGGTGGTCGTGGGGTCGGTCGTGGCGCTCATGGGGTCCTCCTCGGGGCCGGTGCGACTGTCGGGGAGAAGCCTGCGGCGGCGCGGGTAACGGGGTCGATGACCTCGGAGGTCATGGCCGCCGCCCCCGGCGCGCCCTAGCGTCGGCTCACGTGACCGGTACGACAGGCATGACGACGCTCGAGTCGCGCCCCGCGCCCGGCGACCTGCTGCGCGGCTGGCGCACCCGCCGCCGGCGCAGTCAGATGGACCTCGCCCTCGACGTCGGCGTCTCCACCCGGCACCTGAGCTTCGTCGAGACCGGCCGGGCCCGGGCGAGCCGCGAGCTGCTCGTCGACCTGTGCGAGCACCTCGACGTCCCGCTGCGCGAGCGCAACACCCTGCTGCTCGCCGCCGGCTTCGCCCCGACCTACAGCGAGTCGCGCCTGGACGCGGCCGCCCTCGACGCCGTCCGCGACGCGCTCGAGCACCTGCTGGCGGGCCACGAACCGTTCCCCGCGCTCGTCGTCGACCGCTGCGGCGACGTCGTCATGGCCAACCGGGCCGTCAGCGCGCTGCTCGCCCTGCTCGACCCGGCGCTGCTCACGCCGCCGGTCAACGTCTACCGGCTGAGCCTGCACCCCGACGGCCTCGCACCCCACGTGCGCAACCTCGCCGAGTGGGCCGGGCACCTGCTGCACCGCCTCGAGCGCCTCACCGACCTCACCGGCGACCCGCGCCTCGTCGCCCTGCGCGACGAGCTCACCGGCTATGCCCTTCCTGCCCCGCCGGCCCCGACCGGATCCGGAGCCGGGGCGGCGCACGTCATGCTGCCGCTGCACCTCGCGCACCCGGCGGGCGACCTGCGGCTCTACTCGACGATCACGCACTTCGGCGCGGCCTGGGACGTCACGCTCGACGAGCTGTCGCTGGAGTCGTTCGTGCCCGCCGACGCCGCCACCCGCGCGGTGCTGGAGGAGCTGGTCAGCGAGTGAGCCCCTCCGCACGACGCCGCGCGTGCACCGCGATCACGGGGTCGTCGGTGGACGCCCGGCGCTGGGCGACGGGCTCGTCGAAGGCGCCGGCCTCGCGCAGGTAGGTGGCGACGATGGCGGCGCGCCGGCGGTCGTCGGCGGCGAGCCAGCCGCGGATCGCCTTGGTGGGGAAGCAGCGGTCGGAGAAGGTCAGCGCGAAGGTGCCGCCGGGCCGCAGGACGCGCCCGACCTCGGCGCAGACCGCGACCGGCGTGGTCAGGTAGTCGATCGAGACCGTGCAGACGGCGGTGTCGAAGGACGCGTCGGCGAACGGGAGCGTCGGGTCGGCGTTGAGGTCGCGGACCACCCGCTCGTCGGCCATCGGATTGGCGTCGAGCTCGGCGGCGTTCATCCCCAGCACGGTGAGGTGGCGCGGCCGGGTGCGCAGGTGCGAGACCCACGAGCTCATGAGGTCCAGGACGTCGCCGGCGACCCCGATCTCGTCGTAGAACGCGCCGACCGCGGCGATCGCGCCGTCGTCGATGTGCTGGACGAGGCGCGGCGGTCCGTAGAAGGAGGCGTCGTCACCGTCGTCGGCGCGGTCGAAGAATCCGGGCGGGAAGGTCACGGGCGGGGTCACGGGCGGGATCACGGAGTCCGGGTGCCCCGGGGTGCCCCGTCACATGTGATCCCGTCGGCGGCGCCGGGTGCGGGCCGGGCCCGGTTGGGGACGATGGCCCGCATGGCCGACTCCGCCCCGGTGCTCCCCGCCGGCCCGACCCTGCCCGGCGACGGCGCGCTGACCGATCCGGCGGCCTTCCCCGTCCTGCGTGCCCTGGCCCCGCGCTACGCCGACCTCGGCGGCGACGGCCGGGTGACGACGGTGGCGCTGGCCCGGTGGTTCGAGGAGGCGCGGGTCGCGGCGGCCCTGCCGCGGTTCCGCCGGCTCGTCTCCGACGGCGGCGGCTCGTTCCGCATCCTGCTCGCCGCCCAGCGGATCCGGCGGCTGGCGCCGACGACCCTCGGCGCCGACCACCGCGTCGGGTCCGGCGTGCGGCGCATCGGCGGGTCGTCGTACTCCTGGGGCCACGGGGTCTTCGCCGGCGACACGTGCGTCGCGGTGTCCGACTCGGTGACGGTGCTGGCGACGGGCGCGGGCCCGAGCGGGCTGCCCGACGAGCTGCGCGCCGACCTCGCGGCCCTGGCCATCGACGAGCCCGGCGACGCCCCGCCCCGTCCGGAGGCCGCGCGCCGCGAGCACGACCGCTACCCCGTCGCCCACCGGATCGCGACGCGGATCGCCGACGTCGACACCAACCGGCACGTCAACAACGTCGCGGTGCTGTCCTGGTACGCCGACGCGGTCGCCGCCTGGCAGTCCGCGCAGCTCGGCGACCCCGACGGCGGGCCGCCCGAGGACCTCGCCCCGGTCGCGTGGGACGTGCAGTACGTCGACGAGGTCGCCCATCCGCGCACCTACGACGTCGCCCTCGCCGTGGATCCCGCCCCCGACGGCCTTCACTACCGGGCCGGCGTCTTCGCGGGGGAGCGGTGCGTGGGCCTCGCCGACGGGTTCGGTGCCGCCGGGCCGTTCGACGCCGACGGGTCCGGCTGGATCGGCCCCTGATCAGGTCGCTGGTCAGGACGCGGCCCGCAGCGACGCCGCCAGCCGCGCGAACCCCTCCTCGAGCGGGACCTGCGGCGTGTAGCCCAGGTCGCGGCGGGCGGCGCCGATGTCGAACCAGTGCGCGGTGGCGAGCTGGCGGGCGAGGAACCGGGTCATCGGCGGGTCGTCGGTGCGCCCGAGCAGCGACCACACCGCCTCGACCGCGGCCCCGGCGGCGACCGCGACCGGGCGGGGCACCGTGGCGGTCACCGGCGGCAGGCCGCCCGCCCCGAGGATGCCGTCGACCAGCTCGCGGATCGGGCGCGGGTCGTCCGAGGTGATGAAGTACGCCCGTCCGGCGCACGCGGCCCCGGGCGCGAGGCGGTCGGCGGCGTCGAGGTGGGCCTGGGCCGCGTCGGCGATGAAGGTCGTGTCGACGACCGACGAGCCGTCGCCGACCAGGCGCAGCTGCCCGCGCCGCGCGCGGTCGAGGATGCGGGGCACCAGCTGCGTGTCGCCGGGGCCCCACACGAGGTGCGGGCGCAGGGCGACGGTGGCGAGGTCGGGCCCGTCCGCGGCGAGCACGAGGCGTTCCGCCTCGGCCTTCGTCTCGGGGTAGGCGGAGTCGAAGTGGGTGGCGTACGGCAGCGACTCGTCGCCGCCGTGCAGGTCACCGCCGGTGTGCACGACGCTCGGGGTGCTCGTGAACACCAGCCGCCGCACGCCCGCGTCGCGGCACGCGTCGAGGAGCACCCGGGTGGCCTCGACGTTGCTGCGGCGGAAGTCGGCGGTGCGCCCGCCGACGCCGGCCTTCGCGGCGACGTGCAGGACGACGTCGGCTCCCGTGACGGCCTCGCGCGCGACCGCCGGATCGGCGAGGTCACCGCGCACGGTGTGCACGCCGCGGGCGCGCAGGTCCGGGTAGTCGCCGCGGGCGACGCTGGTGACCGTGTCCCCGCGGGCCAGCAGGGCGTCGACGACCGCCCCGCCCAGGAACCCGCCACCCCCGGTGACCAGGGCCTTCATGCCGGCTCCCGGCTCGCCCAGGCGGCCAGCGCCGGGCGGTCGATCTTCGAGTTGTGGCGCGGGTCGACGGGCAGGCCCGGGTGCTCGAGCAGGGTGTGCACGGTCGCGGTGCGCGGGTCGTCGGCGGCGAGGCCCAGGAGCTCGGCGCGCAGCGCGTCGTCCAGCCGCCCGGGTGTCGCGAGCTCGACGACGAGCACCGGCCGCTGGGTCCCGGGCGCGCCGACCCCGACCAGCGCGGAGCGCCGCACCGCCGGGTGCCGGTTGAGCACCTCCTCGCACGGCACGCTGTAGAGCGGCCCGTCGGCGGTGTGCACGACGTGCGCGACCCGGCCGGCGAACCACAGCCGGCCCCGGTCGTCGATCCACGCGAGGTCGCCCATGCGGTGCGCGGGCGCCCCGTCCCAGTCGACCGTGGCGGCGGCCGTCGCCTCGGGGCGCTCGGCGTAGCCCTGGCGGATCACCGGGCCGCGGACGACGACCTCGCCGACCTCGCCCAGCGGCACCTCGCCGGCCGCCGCCACCGAGGTGACCGGCCCGTCGGTGACGGGGATCAGGGTCACGTCGACGCCGGGTACCGGGCGCCCCACGCAGATGCCGTCGTCGGGCAGGGCGAACAGCTCGTCGCTGTCGATCGTCGTCACCGGGAGGGCCTCGGTGGCGCCGTACGGGGTGTGGATCCGGGCGCCGGCGCCGAGCAGGGCCAGTACGCGGCGCTGGGTGTCGCGGGGGACGGGCGCGCCGGCCGAGACGACCTGGCGCAGGTCGGGCAGCAGGGTGCCGGCCGGGGCGCCGCGGCCGAGCCGGTCGAGCACGGCGGGGGAGCCGAACATGACCGTCGCGCGGGTGCGCCGGGCGGCGCGCACGAGCCGGGCCGGCACGACCTTCGCCGGGCGCGTGGCGTCCATGCGCGGGACCACGGTCGTCATGCCGAGCGCCGGTCCGAACAGCGCGAACGGGGGGAAGGTCGCGAGGCTGACGTCGCCGGGGCCGAGGCCGTAGAGGTCGCGGACCAGGCCGGCCTGGGCGAGCAGGCCCGCCGGGGAGTGCTCGACGCCCTTGGGCGGGCCGGTGCTGCCGCTGGTGAACAGGATCGCGGCGGGCGTGCCCTCCGGCGGCGGCACGGTACTGACCGGCCCGCGCCGCGCGCCGTCGCGCTCCAGCCGGCGCAGCCCCGTGGTCCCGGGGACGGGCACCGGGCCGGCGGTGACCGCGACCCGCGCGTCGGGGCACCAGCCCAGCGCCCGCCGGGCGAGGTGGGCCTTCGCGACCCCGACGAACGCCTCCGGCGCGACCTCGCCGAGGCAGTCCCGCACCCGGGCGAGGCCGATCCCGGGGTCGACGACCACCGGCACCGCCCGCACCCGCAGCAGCGCGTAGGCCAGCACGAAGAAGTCGGCGATCGGGGGCACGAGCAGCGCGGTGCGCGTGCCCGGGCCGATCCCGGCGGCGGCGAGCCCGGCGGCGGTGGCCTCGACGCGGCGCGCGAGGGTGCCGTAGTCGACGGTGCGGTGGGTGCCGAGCGGCCCGGGGAGCACGAGGGCGGGCCGGCCGGGATCGGCGGCGGCGTGCTCGACGAGCAGGTCGTCGAGCGTGGTGGGGGAGCCGAGGGCGGTCATGCGGGCCGCGCCAGGAAGTCGCGCACGCCCGGCACGATGCGGTCGGCGGCGTCCTCGAGCACGTAGTGCCCGGAATCGGGGAGGCGGTGGACGTCGGCGCGGGGCAGGCGGGCCTCGAGCTCGTCGAGGATCCGCGCGTCGAACACCGGGTCCTGCAGGCCCCACCACACCTGCACCGGGAGCTCGTCGAGCAGCGGCAGCCGCTGGGCGAGGCGCTCCAGGACGGGGTGGGCAGGGTCGCCGGGGTCGGTCGGGATGTCCTGGACGAACGCGTGCACCGCGGTCCGGTGAGCGGGGGAGTCGTACGGCGCGAGCAGGCCGCGGCGCGCCTCGGCCGGCAGCCACCGGCGGGCGGTGCCCAGGACGAGGGCGCCGCGGGAGAACGCGCCGAGCCCGCGCACCGCCACGTCGCCGACGACCGGCAGCCGCGCGACCTGCAGCGTCCAGGGGATGCGGTGGCCGGCCGGGAGCGGGAAGGCGGCGGTGTTGAGCAGCACGAGCCTGTCGAGGCGCTCGATGTTCTCCGCCGCCCAGGACAGGCCGATCGGCCCGCCCCAGTCGTGGACGACGAGCGAGATCGGCGCGTCGAGGTCCAGGGCGTCGACGAACGCGCCGAGGTCGTCCACCCGGCGGCGCAGGGTGTGCGGGTACTCGTCGGCGCCCGGGCGC
This sequence comes from Actinomycetospora sp. ABD4_176, assembly GCF_056311855.1. NCBI lineage: Bacteria > Bacillati > Actinomycetota > Actinomycetes > Pseudonocardiales > Pseudonocardiaceae > Actinomycetospora > Actinomycetospora sp. ABD4_176. The sequence goes on from NZ_CM149974.1 coordinate 1,001,781, forward strand.
GCGGACCGGCCCATCCCGATGTGGTCGGGCGCGATCGCGCGCATCCCCGCCTCCGGGAGCGCGGCCAGCAGCGAGCGCCAGTAGAACGACCAGGTCGGGTTGCCGTGCACGAGCAGCACGGGCGGGCCCGAGCCCTCGTCGACGTAAGCCATCCGGTGCCCGCCGATCTCGACCGACCGCGGTGTCGAGGGGTGTCCCGGGACGGTCAGGGTGTCGGGGGACCGGGTGGGGCGCAGAGCTCCGATCACCACAGCACCTCGGCCGCCGCGGCGTTGATGCCGCTCCCGACGCCCATGAGCATCACCCGGGAGCCGTCGGTGACCGTCCCGTCCTCGACGGCCTTGGAGAGCACCGTCGGCACTCCGACCGGCCCGATGTTGCCGAAGCGCGGGTAGAGCGACGGGAAGCGCTCCTCGGCGAGCTGGAGCTGCTCGGCGACCGCGCGGGTGTGGACCTTGCTGACCTGGTGGAGGCAGTAGACGTCGTAGCCGGCGGCGTCCCAGGAGAAGCTCTCGACGGCCTCCTTCCACGTGCGCCCGGCGAGCTCCATGCCGGCCATGAGCAGGCCGCGGGTGTCGGTGCGCATCTCGTCGGCCTGGCCGACGCAGAGGTCGGCGTTGCCGGCGGTGCTGGCCCGCCCGAGCCCGCCGAGGAAGCGGTGCCCGCCCGGCCCGTCGGCGCGCGAGAGCACCATGCCCACCGCGCCCGAGCCGACGGTGAGGGTGGCGAACTGCTCGTGGAACATGTGCCGCGTCGCCTCGGGGCCCGCGAGCCTCGCGATCGTCGACTCCATCGCGAAGCGGCTCGTCTCGCCGGCGACGACGAGGCCGTGGTCGATCTCGCCGTGCTCGATCATGGTCGCGACGAGGTTCATGCCGTTGAGGAAACCGAGGCAGGCGTTGCCGAGGTCGAAGTTCACGGCCTCGGGCGGCAGTTCCATCCGGCCGTGCACGATGCTCGCGGTCGACGGTTCGAGGTGGTCGCGGCTGACCGAGGTGTTGATCAGCGCGCCGATGGCGTCGCGGTCGACGCCGCTGCGCGCCAGGGCCTCCTCGCCGGCCCGCGCGGCGACCTCGCTGGGCATCGTGCCCTCGTCCCAGACGCGCCGCTCGACGATGCCCGAGAGCTTCTCGAGCAGGCCGGGCGTGATGCGCAGGCGGGCCAGCGTGTCGCCCAGCCGCTCCTCGAGCTCGGCGGAGCTCACGACGTTCGGCGCATCGAGGTGCGCCAGCCCGCTGATGACGACCTGGTCGTAGCGCTGTGCCGCTCTCATGCTGTCGACCATGCCGGGCGACGATGTGCTCCGCCGTTTCCCGGTGACCGGTACACGATGTACCGGATAATGGCGGGAACTGCTACCGTCGGTCGCACGAACGGCGGTAACAGGAAAGACGGCCGCGCTTTCTGCGCCGAACGGCGGCGAATGCTGTGCCGCCGGGCCCACGGCCATTCCGCCGGATCGTACGGCAGTACCGTGGAGTACCACCGCCGATGATCTGCGACATTCTCCGCAGTCGCCCGGCGGTCGGGGGAACGCCGCCCCCGGTCCGGACGTTGATTCCCCCGTGACGTCCCCTGACCTGACGGCCACCGGTGCGGCGCCGGACCGGGTGGTGGCGCCCGGCGCGCGGGCCGGCATGGCCGCCGTGGTGCTGGCGCTGGTCGTGATCGGCGCGATGCACCTCGTCGGCCCGTCCGCGCGGATCGACCCGGTGCGCCGCACGATCAGCGAGTACGCCGTGGTCGAGGGCGGCTGGCTCTTCGACGTCGCGGTCGTCGCGCTCGCGCTCGGGTCGGCAGGGGTGATCGCGGCGCTGGTCGCGGCCCGGCTGACCCCGGCCCGCTCGCTGCCGGTGGTCCTGATCGGCGCCTGGTGCGTCGGGCTGCTGCTCGTCGTCGCGTTCGAGAAGACGAACTGGTCGATCGGCCCGAGCGTCTCCGGCTACGTCCACCGCTACGCGAGCCTCGTCGCGTTCGTCGCGCTGCCGCTCGGGGCGCTGCTGCTCGCCCGCCGGCACCGTAGCGACCCGGCCGCGCGCCCCTACCTGCGCGGCGTGCGCCTCGGGTCGTGGCTGGCGCTGGCCTCGTTCCTGCCGATCGTCGTGGCCATCGGCCTGCGCGGCGTGACCGGCGTGCCGTGGTGGCGCGCGGTGCCGCTGGGCCTGCTCGAGCGCGGCCTGGCGCTCGCCGAGGTCCTCGTCGTCGCCCTGCTCGGCGCCTGGGCGCTGGCGCACGCACGGCGGAGCGCCCCCGCCGTCGACCGCGCCGTCTAGCGTCTGCGGACGTGGCGGACCCGCGCTTCGACCTCGTCCTGGACCGTGCCCGGCGCTTCGCCGACGACTGGCTCGCCTCGCTGCCCGACCGCCCCGCGGGGCGCCCGGTGGACGACGACGGCGTCCTGCGCGCCGGGCTCGGGGCGCTCCCGGAGCACGGCACCCCGGCGGAGCAGGTCCTCGACGACCTCGCGGCCGCCCTCGAGCCCGGGCTGGTGGCGACGCCCGGGCCGCGCTACTTCGGGTTCGTCACCGGCGGGGCGCTGCCGGTCGCGCTCGGCGCCGACTGGATGGCCGCGGCCGCCGACCAGAACGTCGCCGCGCGGGTGATGTCGCCGGCGGGGACGGCGGTCGAGGAGGTCACCGGGGCCTGGGTGCTCGACCTGCTGGGGCTGCCGGGGGAGTGCGCCGTCGGGTTCACCACCGGCGCGCAGATGGCCACCGTCGTGGGCCTCGCCGCCGCCCGCCACGCCCTGCTCGCCGCCGTGGGCTGGGACGTCGAGGCGGACGGGCTGGCCGGAGCGCCGGTGCCGACCGTGCTGATCGGCGCGCAGGCGCACTCGACGATCCTGCAGGCCCTGCGCCTGCTCGGCCTCGGGTCGGGGCGGGCGGTGCGCGTCCCCGCCGACGACCAGGGCCGGATGCGCGCCGACGTGCTCCGGGACCTGCTCGCGGCGATCGAGGGTCCGGTGCTCGTCAACGCCCAGGCCGGGCAGGTCGACACCGGCGCCTGCGACCCGCTCGACGCCATCGCTGACGCCATGGCCGACGTCGTCGCGGCCCGGGAGCAGGCCTGGCTGCACGTCGACGGCGCCTTCGGGCTCTGGGCCGCGGCCTCGCCGGCGCACCGGCGCCTCGTCGCCGGGGCGGAGCGCGCCGACTCGTGGACGGTCGACGCGCACAAGTGGCTGAACGTCCCCTACGACTGCGGCATGGCGATCGTCCGCGACCGGGCGGCGCTGACGGCGTCGATGACCACCTCGGCCGCCTATCTCCCGCTCGCCGGCGCCGACCCCTCGAGCCGGGTGCCCGAGAGCTCCCGGCGGGCCCGCGCGCTCCCGGTGTACGCGGCGCTGCGCCACCTCGGCCGCGCCGGCGTCGCCGACCTCGTCGACCGCTGCTGCGCGCTCGCCCGCCAGGCCGCCGGGGAGCTCGCCCGCCACCCCGACCTCGAGGTGCTGAACGACGTCGTGCTCAACCAGGTGCTGGTCCGGCCGCGCGCCGGGGACGCCCGCGAGCTCGCCGCCGCGGTCGTCCGCGACGGCACCTGCTGGGTCGGCACCACGGTCTGGCAGGGCCGGCCGGCGCTGCGGTTCTCGGTGTCGAACTGGTCGACGACGCCCGAGGACGTCACCCGGTCGGTCGCGGCGATCACAGCGATGACGGCGGCCCGGGGGGACTGGTCGGCGAGCTGATCGACCACCCCGCCGTCGGCGGTCCCGGGCGGCGGTCGCCGCGGATCCGGCCGGCGGCGTCGCGCGGGCACGGCGCGTTCCCGGGGTGGACCGGCCTCAGGACATCCGCTCTAATATGAGTCATGCATGTCGATGGCGAGCGGTCGGTGAACGTGCTGGGGGCCTGGGTGCTGGCCGTGGCCGACGCCGTGCGCGAGGCCGCGGAGCACGCGACCGGGATGAGCGGGGCCGGCCCGGCCTCGCTGGTGGCGATCGCTGCGGAGCCGGGCATGAGTGTCGACACGTTGCGTCGCGCGCTCGGGCTGACCCACCCGGGCGCGGTCCGGCTCGTCGACCGCCTCGAGCAGCGTGGTTGGGTCGAACGCGGCGCGGCTCCCGGACGGGCCGTCGCTCTGCGTCCCACTCCCGCCGGGCTCACCGCTCGCGATGCTCTGCTCGCGGCCCGGCACGACGCCCTCGCCGCGCAGCTCGAGCGCCTGGGAGGCGACCGGGAACGCCTCGCCGCCCTGATCGAGCCGCTGCTGCTCGAGCAGGCGACCGATCAGACCGAGCTGCGCCACCTCTGCCGACTCTGCGATCGGGCGGCCTGCGAGCCCTGCCCTCCGTGGACGCATCTCGACGCGGCGACCACCGACCGGGCCGCCGCCGGGCCCGGGGCACCCCGGAACGAGGTGGCCGGCGGGGATGGGTAGCGCCGCCGCCGGGCTGCTGGGTCTCACAGCGGCGGTGTCCTACGGCGTCGGGGACTTCGTCGGGGGAGCCCTGTCGCGGCGACTGCCGACGTTGACCCTGCTCGTCCTGGGTCAAGGCGCAGCGCTGCTCGTCCTCCTTCCGGCCAGCACCGCTGTGCCGGGGACACCCGACCCCGCGGCGCTGGTGTGGGGCGGCGGGGCCGGGCTGGCCGGCATGGTCGGGAGCTACTGCTTCCTGCGCGGGTTCGCCACCGGCCGGCTCGGCGTGGTCACGCCGGCCGCGTCGGTCACGGCGGCCGGACTGCCCGTGCTGGTCGACCTGCTCCGTGGTGTCGCGACGTCGGGCCCCACCGCGGCGGGCATCGTGCTCGCGATCGTCGCGGTGGTGCTGGTCGGGGCCCGCGAGCGGCGCGAGGCGAGCTCGTCTCCGTCGGGGCCGACCCGCGGCGGCGTGGGGTGGGGCGCGGGCGCCGGCGCCGCACACGCGGTCATGTACGTCCTGCTCGGCGAGGCGTCCCCCGCAGCCGGGCTCTGGCCCGTAACCGCCCTGTTCGTCGTCATCGTGGGTGTCGCGCTGCCCACGGCCCTCGTGCGCCGCGTCCGTCTCCTGGTGCCCCCGCGGCAGCTGCCGGCGGTCCTGGCCATCGGCGCGCTCTCGGCCGCGGGCACCGTGGCCTACCTGTTCGCCGCTGGGGCGGCCAGCGTCGGCGTGGCTGCCGTGACCACGGAACTGTCACCTGTCATCACGGCGATCCTCGCCTACGTGCTCCTCGGCGAACCCCTTCCGCCGCTGCGCTGCCTCGGGCTCCTCCTGGCCGTCGTGGCCGGTGTCCTCATCGGCGTCGGCTGACGAGCAGCACACGGAGTGCGGGTGCCACCACGTGACCCGCCACCACGTCCGGGACGCCTCAGCCCGGCACGCGCGCTGAGTAGAACGCCAGCGTCCCGAGCGTCCAGCGGCGACGCTGGACCACCGCGGCGCCGACCAGGCCGGCCTCGCGCATCAGGGCCAGAACCTCCTCGGCGCCGGTGACGTGCCGGCGCGGCTCTCCCTCGTCGTCCCCGTGCCCGTGCCCGTGCCCGTGGCCGTGCCCGTGGCCGTGCCCGTGGCCGTGCTCCTGGTCGCCGCCCGCGCCCCGCGCCATCCGGCGCATCGCGGCGGTGGCCAGGCGCGCCAGCGGGCCCCGCGACGGCTCGCCCTCCATGTCGACGAGGTGCAGCGACCCGCCCGGACGCAGCACCCGCCGGACCTCGCGCAGGGCGCCGCGCTGCTGCTCGGGCGGCAGGTGGTGGAACATCAGCGACGACAGCACGCGGTCGAGGCCGGCGTCGGGCAGCGGCAGGTCGTCGGCGTAGGCCTGCTCGAGGCGCACGCGGGCGGGCAGCTTCGCGCGGGCCCGCTCGAGGGCGGCCGTGTCGGGGTCGATCCCGATGAGCTCGACGTCCGGGTGGCTTCGTGCCACGGCGGCGAGCACGTTGCCGGTGCCGCACCCGATCTCGAGGACCCGCCCGCCGGCCGGCGGCGCGGCCTGGGCGACGAGTCGGGCGTGGGCGGGGCCGGCGCCGAGCAGGCGGCTCGTCAGGTCGTAGGCGGGCAGGAACGACTCCCGGCCCATCGCGGGCAGGAAGGCCCGGGCGGGACGGGAGGGTGGCGGGGTGGCGCGCTCCGGCTCGGTCATGCTTTGCTCTCCTCGTGGGACGGGATTCGGTGTCGTCGTCCACGCTCCGCGCGGTCCCACCTGCGGACAAGGGACGCGGATCGGGCGCGATGGGACGATCTTCTGATGTCCCGGTCGTCGACTACCCCCGCTCGCCGGACGGCCTCGACGTCACCGTGCGGCACCGGCGCGGCGTCTCCGACGTCGCCGATCTCCCGCCCGCCGGGGCCCCGAACGCCACCCCGCACGCCCACGACTTCCTGCTGCTCCTGCTCGTCGAGTCCGGCACGGGCGCGCTGCGGGTGGACGACCGCGACGTCCCGCTCGCCGCGGGCGACGTGGCGGTGCTCGCGCCGGGGGCGGTCGTCGCCCCGCACGGCGGGCACCTCGCCACGCCCAGCGACCTGTGGATGGTCTACTTCCCGGCCGACGCCGTCGACCCCGCCACCACCGGCTCGCTGGTCTCCTGGCGGTCGCACCCGCTGCTCGCCCCGCTGGTGGGCCACGGACGGGTCGGGTGGCAGCGCTTCACGCTCCCCGACGAGGAGCGCGCCCGGTGGGTCGGGCACGTGCGGGCCCTCGACACCGAGCTGCGCGAGCGCCGGGAGGGCGCCGCCGCGGCGGTCCGGGCCTACCTGACGCTGCTGCTCGTGGAGCTCACGCGGCTCGAGGCCGTGGTCACCGACGAGCTCCGCGACCGCGACGAACCCCTGCTCGCGGCGGTGTTCGACGTCGTCGAGCAGCGCTTCCGCGCGCCCCTGTCGCTGCGCGACGTCGCCGACGCGGTCGGGCTGACCCCGGGTCACGTGACGACGGTGGTGCGCCGGCGGACCGGGCGCACGGTCCAGCAGTGGATCACCGAGCGGCGCCTGCGCGAGGCCCGCCGCCTGCTCGCCGACACCGACCTCACCGTGACCGCCGTCGCCGCCCGGGTGGGGTTCCGCGACGCCGGCTACTTCGTGCGTCGCTTCCGTGCCGAGCACGGCGTCCCACCCGGGCGGTGGCGCGGGGCGTGAAGCTCACGCGTCGACGAGCTCGGGCTCGCTCGTGGGTGTCGCCGGCACGTGCCGCAGCGTGGCCACGACCAGCACGGACACCCCGAGAAGCACCACGGCGGCCACCGCGGCGGTCAGACCGGCCGCGCCCGTGAACGCCTCCCGGGCCGGCGCGAGCACCGCCGGGTCGCCGGTCGCGACCGCGCCCGCGAGCCCGTCGTGCGCGGCGGCAGGGACGTCGGCGGGCAGCAGCGCCCGGTAGGCGGCGACGGCGAGGCTGCCGAGCCCGGCGAGCCCCACGGCCATGCCCAGCTCCTGGCCGGTCTCCGAGAGCGACGACGCCGACCCGGCCTGCTCGGGCGGCGCCGAGGAGATCACCAGGCCCACGCCCAGCCCGCCGGGGAGGCCCATGCCGAGCAGCGCGACGGTGAAGGCGGCGAGCATCGTCACCGTGTCCGGGGCGAGCGCGACGCCGGTGAGCCCGACCGCCGCCAGGGTCGTGCCGCCCGCCATCACCCACGCCGGGCGGAACCGCCGCGCGAGGTGGGGCCCGGCGAGCACGCCGAGCAGCATCGCCACGGTGCCCGGCAGCGTCGCGAGCCCCGCCGCCAGCGGGTCGAGGCCGGCGACCAGCTGCAGGTCCTGGGTGACGACCAGGAACATCCCGCCCATCACCACCCCGCCCAGCAGCATCGTGAGCAGCGCCCCCCGCAGGGCCGGGTGGGCGAGCAGGCGCAGGTCGAGCAGGGGGTGGGTCAGGCGGCGCTGGCGACGGACGAAGGCCACGCCGGCGACGACGCCCACCCCGAGCGCGAGCGCCGTGACGACGCCGACGTCGCCCCGGGCCAGCTCCTTGACCCCGTGCACGACCGGCAGCAGCGCGAGAAGGGACAGCGCGACGCTCGCGGGGTCGAGCCGCCCGACCCCGGTGCCCTCGCCCGCGGGCAGCAGCCGCGGCCCGGCGACGAGCAGCAGCACCATGACGGCGACGCCGGGCAGGAACACCGAGCCCCACCAGGAGTGGGCGAGCAGCAGCCCGCCCAGTGCGGGCCCGAGCGCCCCGCCGGCCATGATCGCGGAGAACACGGTGGCGATCGCGACGCCCTGCCGTCGCGGATCGGTGTAGAGGCTCGTGACCAGCGCGAGCGTCGAGGGCATGAGCGTGGCGCCGGCGAGGCCCAGCAGCGCGCGTGCCGCGATGAGCAGCTCCGGGGTGGGGGCGAACGCGCACGCCAGCGACGCCGCGCCGAACGCGGCGGCGCCGACGAGCAGCAGGCGTCGCCGGCCGATCCGGTCGCCGAGGCTGCCCATCGTCACGAGGAAGCCGGCGACGAGGAAGCCGTAGACGTCGGTGATCCAGAGCTGCTGGGCCGCGTCGGCGCCGAGGTCCTCGGACAGGCGCGGCAGCGCGACCAGCAGCACGGACAGGTCGAGCGCGACGAGCAGGGCGGGCAGGGTGAGCACGGCCAGTGCGAGCCGTGTGCGGGTGCGGGTCACCGGGGCTCCCCGGCGGTCGTCGCGGACGAGGTCCCGACCGTCGCCAGCCAGGCCTGCCAGCGGGGGCGCTCGCGGTCGGCGACGGCGGCGGCGTCGGTCCCGGGACCGTCGAAGAAGGTCAGGTGCACCGACGCGTGGGCGTCCCGGCCCGCCGCCACGAGCGCGGCGACGCCGGGCGCCGGCGTCTCGAGGAGCAGGACGGCGGCCCGGTGCCAGCGCCCGGGGGAGAGGGCCTCGACCGTGCCGGCGAGCTCCGGCATCCCGCCGAGGGCGAGGCGCTCGCCGACGCGGGCCTCCGCCAGGCCGGTGCCCGCGACCAGGCGCGACCACGCGTCCTCCGCCGGACCGCCCAGCCGCGCCCCGGCGTCGACCGTCGCGGGCCGGTGCCCGGCGAAGTGCGCGAGGTAGAGGCGCAGGGTCTCCAGCGCGACGCCCATGCCCTCGCGCAGCGCGTCGATCTCGTCGTCCCAGTCGTCGCCCGACCCGAAGCCGCTCATCACCATCCGCACGACGCACGTGCCCTCGTCGCGCGTGCTCACCAGCCACTCGGTGGCGAGCGTGGTGGTCTCCGGGCCGATCGACCAGGCGGCCTCCGTGGCGAAACGCGCGGGGGCGTCGTAGGCGGTGACGGTGCCCTGCGGGGTGCTGTGGGCCGCCTCGTCGGACCCGCCCATGTCGAAGCCGAAGGCGCCGCCGACGTGCTCGTCGACGCGGGTGGGGTGCAGCCAGGAGCTGATGCCGGGCCCGGTCGCGATCGCGTCCCAGACCTGCTCGGGCGTGCCGGGGACCGTGACCTCGAGGTCGACGGTGCGGTGGTCCTGCTCGGTCATGACGGGTCCTCCGGGGAGTCGGTGGCGGGGTCCGGGGCCGGCGCGGGCACGGGGTGCGCGCCGACGACGAGGCGGTGGGGGCGCCCGCCGGGCGCGTGGTGGCGGGCGACGAGGTCGCGGACCGCGGCGCCGAGCTCCTCGGCGAACGCGGCCCGGTCGGCGGGCGAGGCGAAGGCGATCTCGGTGTCGATCGCGAGCGTGGCCAGGCGCTTGTCGGTGGCGTCGGCGCGGCGGGCGAGGTCGCCGACCTCGCGCACCAGGCGTCCGCCGAGGGCCAGCAGGTAGCGGGCCGAGAGCCGGTCCGAGACGCGCCCGGGGTCGCTCGCGGCCTCCCCGAGCGCGGCGGGGGAGACGAGGTAGGAGGCGGCGGAGGCCTCCACCATCCGCTCGGTCAGCCCGCGCCTGGCGCGCTGCCCGACCTCGCGGACCAGGCCGTGCGCCTCGAGCGTGCGCAGGTGGTAGTTGACCTTCTGTCGGGTCAGGCCGACCCGTCCGGCCAGCGTGGAGGCCGATCCGGGCTCGGCGAGCGCGGCCAGCAGGCGCGCGCGCAGCGGGTCGAGGGCCGCCGCGGCGGCCGCCGGTTCGTCGATCACGTCCACGTCGAGCACGGACCCAGGACAACATTGACAAGAAAAGTTGTCAATAGACGCCCGTAGCGTGTCCGCCGTGGCACGAGGAGCACGCCGGCACGACGGGGACGCCGGGGGATCGGCGGCGGTGAACGAGGCCAAGGCGGCCGTGCGCGAGCGGGTCTGGGACGCGCTGCGCGACGGGAAGCTCGCGCGGTTCCCGGGCGCGCACGGGCGCATCCCGAACGTCAGCGGCGCCGAGGCGGCGGCCGAGCGCCTGCGCGGCACCGACGTCTGGCGACGGGCGCGGACGCTGAAGTGCAACCCCGACGCCGCCCAGTGGCCGGTGCGCCAGCGCGCGCTCGAGGACGGCAAGACCGTCTACATGGCCGTGCCGCGCCTGGCCGAGGAGGCGCCGTTCTTCCTGCTCGACCCCGAGCACCTCGCCGACACCCCGCGCAAGGCCTCGTCGATCAAGGGGGCGTCGCGGTCGGGGCGCACGGTGGCCGTCGAGGACCTGGAGCCCGTCGACCTCGTCGTCACCGGGTGCGTCGCCGTGGACACCCGCGGCGCGCGGTTGGGCAAGGGCGGCGGGTTCTCCGACCTCGAGTTCGCGGTGGCGAGCGAGGCAGGACTGGTCGCGCCGGACACGCCGGTCGTCACGACCGTGCACGAGCAGCAGATCGTCCCCGTCGGCGACATCCCCGTCACCGACCACGACGTACGCCTCGACCTCGTCGTCACCGCCGACCGGGTGGTCACCTGCACCCGCGAGGCCCGCCACCCGGGCCGGATCGACTGGGACGCGCTGACCGAGGAGAAGATCGCGGCCATCCCGTTGCTGGGGCGGCTGCGGTCGACGTCCTGACGGGCTCTCCACGACGATCTCCCGGGAGTGTCACCACGGTCGAGGTGACGGCACGAGAGCGACGGCTTCCGCGAAACGGCACCCACGTCGGCGCCGAGGCGCCCACCGTGGACGGCATGACACTCACCCCGGAGAACGCCCCGCTCCTGCTCACCGACGACGACGTCCGCGCGCGCGTCGAGGTGATCGTCGGACCGGCCCGCCAGGACGGCTGCGTCTGGCTGATGCTCGTGGACGGCGACCGCCGCCAGGCGCCGGCCGTCGTCCCGCTCGAGGACTCGCCGCGACGCCCCGACCCGCACCTCGTGCGGGGCCTGCGGGACATGCTCGCGCACTTCGGCGGCGGGCCGCTGGACACTGCGACCGGGCGCGGCTCCTGCCTCTTCGTGCTCGAACGGCTCGGCCCGCCCGAGATCAATGCCGACGACGAGGAGTGGGCGGAAGCGCTCGACGGCGCGGCCGCCGGAGCCGGGCTGGACACGCTCGGCGTCTACTCCAGTACCCCCGCGGGGATCCATCGGCTCCGGTCGGCGCTGGTGGGGCGAGGGGAGGAGCGGGACGATGGCGCCCGTGGGCGAGCCGGCGTCGACCTCGGCCTACACGGTGGCCGAGCTGCACGCGATGCCCGACGACGGCCGTCGTCGTGAGCTCATCGACGGGATGCTCTTCGTGAGCCCGGCGCCGGGGCCGGCCGCACCAGGAGATGGCGCTGACGCGCCGCGCTCGAGGTGCTCGAGCTCGACGGCAGCGGGCGGTACGTCACCCTCGCGGAGGCCGCCGGCGACGAGGTCGTGGAGGTGACGCGACCCTTCGAGGTCGCCCTGTCCCCGGCCCGCCTGCTCGACGGCCTGCGCCGCCCCTGATCAGCTCGTGGTCCGGCGTCCCACGACGCGGGCCAGCAGGGGAGCGACGAGCAGCATCAGCAGCACGCGCAGCACCTGCACCGCGACCACGGAGGTGACGTCGACGCCCGAGGAGATGGCGGTGGCGAGCACCGCGTAGATGCCGCCCGGGGTGGTCGCGAGGTAGCCCTCGAGCAGCGTCATGCCCGTGACCGACGACAGCACGAGCCCGAGACCGGCGCACACGACGATCACCGCGAGGATGAGCGCCGTCGCGAGGGGGAGGACCCGCAGCACGGTGAGCAGCGCGGACCGCGTGAAGCGCAGGCCCGCCTGCCACCCGATGACGGCGTAGGCGACGTCGACGACCAGGCCCGGGACGGTCGCATCGCCGACGACGCCGGTGAGACCCACCGCGGCCGCCACGACCATGGGCCCCAGCAGCGAGCCGGCCGGCACGTGCAGCAGGCGGGCGAGCGGCGCGCCGACCACGCCGCACCCGACCAGCACGGCGACCCCGAGCCACCACGGCGCCGCCGGGCCCGCGTCGGGGGCCGGGGCGGCGCCGTCGACGTGCGCGGCCCCGTAGCCGAGGACCGCGACCACCGGCATCGTCGCGGTCACCAGGCCCACCCGCAGGTACTGCACGACCGCGACCACGCGCTCGTCCCCGCCGAGGCCCCGGCTGATCGCGACGAGCCCGGACGCGCCGCCCGCGGTCTGCGCGAGCACCCCGGTCAGCGCCGACACCCCGCGCTGCAGGCCCATGACCAGCCCCGCGGCCATGCTGGCGAGCAGGGTGCCGACGCTGATGAGCAGGACCGGCAGCCAGTCGGCGGCCACCGCGCCGAGCGTCTCCGGGCGCGCGAGCAGGCCGATGACGACGCCGATGACCGCCTGCGCGGCCGAGGTGGCGCGGGGCGCGACGGCGCGCGGCCCGAGGCCGGCGAGCGCGACGACCGTCGCCACCAGGAGCCCGGCGAACAGCGCCGCCGACGGCACCGCCAGCGCGGCGAGCCCGACCGTCGCGACCGCGGTGAGGACGGCGAGCACGACCCACCGGCCCGCCGCTCCGGGCCACGTCGTGCTCCGCTCCGCCACCGCGGGCGAGCCTAGGCCGCGGTGACGCCCCGCGCCCCGGCTCCGCCCCGCGTCACTCCGCGATCTGCAGCACGGCCAGCCGGGACTCGTCCAGGCAGGTCACGCGCGCGGTCCGGTCCTCCGGGGGCACCACCACGACGCTCGTCGGCGACGAGCACACCGGCACCGTGCCCGACACCGTCGACGTCGTCGTGTCGATCACCGACACCGTCCCGTCCTGCACGTTCGCCGTGTAGACGTGGCGTCCGTCGCCGGCGTAGGAGGTGTACTGGGGCCCGCGCCCCACCGGCACGGTGGCCGCCACCTGCGAGGTGGCGGTGTCGATGAACGACACCCCAGCGCCGTCGTAGTTCGCGACCGCGACCCGCGTGCCGTCCGGGGAGACCGCGAGCGCGTGCGGGCTGCGGCCGACGGGCACCGTGACGAGGGTGGCCCCGGTCGTCGCGTCGAGGACCGTGACCAGGTCCGACTCGTGGTTGGCGATGTACGCGCGCCCGCCGCCGAAGGCGATCCAGTGCGGGTTCGGCGCGACGTCGATGCGCCGGGTGATGGTGAGCGAGGTCGTGTCGAGGACGTCGATGGTCGCGTCGTCGTGGCTGGGGATCCACACGCTGCGCTGGTCGGGGGCGACGGCCAGCGCGTAGGGCCGCCGGTCCACCGGCACGACGGCGACGACCTCGCCCGAGGCCGTGTCCACCACCTGCACCACGTTCACCGCGTCGTCCTCGGTGTAGGCGCTGACGTAGGCGCGGGCGCCGTCGGCGGAGAACGCGATGAAGCGCGGCGGGGCCTCGGGCACCGGGATGGTGCGGCGGGTGGTGCCGGTGAGGAGGTCGACGACGGTCAGCACGCGCGGTTCGCGGTTGGCGACGTACGCGATCCGTCCGCCCGGGGCGACCGCCATCGAGCCCGGGGTGGGCGGCGTGGGCACCGACCCGATGACCTCGGCGGTCGGGGCGCTGACCGCGGGCGCCGCCGACCCCTGGCCGGCCGGCGCGACGTCCCGGTCGGGCAGCGCGACCAGCAGCACCGCGAGGAGCGCCAGCGCGACCACCGCGCAGCCTCCGAGCACGAGGAGGGTCTGGCGACGGGGCCGCCGCGGCCTCGGGGACCTCTCGGCGCCGTCCTGCGGCGCGGGCGGGACCGGCGGGGGAGCGGCGGCCCCACCCCGGCCCTCGCGGCCCGGGGCCGAGGGCGGACCGGTGGCCACGGCGGCCGTCGGGGCCGCGAGGGCCGCCGCCGCGTCGGGTCCCGTCCGACCGGACGGCGGGGGTCCGAACGGCGTGGGCCCGAACGGCGTGGGCCCGAACGGCGTGGGCCCGGACGGCGTGGGCCCGGACGGCGCGGGCCCGGACGGGCGGGAGCCGGGGGGCACGGTGCCGGGCCGGGCGGCGCTCGCCGCCGGCCGGCCGCCGGTGGTCCCGGGCGGTCCGTCCGGGCCCGGATCGTCGGGACGGGTGCCGCGGGGGACCGGCGTGGTGAGGCGCGCCCCGACCGGTCCGCGGGGAGCCGGCCCGCCGCCGCCCTCGAGGGCCCGGCGGGCGGCGTCGCGGAGCTCGCCGGCGGTCGCGTACCGGTCGGCGGGGTCCTTCGCCATCGCGGTGACCACGACGTCGTCGAGCGTCGGGGGCACGCCGTCGACGGAGGCGCTGGGACGCGGCGGCTCGCCGTGGACGTGGGCGAACATCAGCGCCGGCGCCTCGGCGGCCTCGAAGGGCGGGCGTCCCGTCAGGCACTGGTGGAGCAGGCAGCCGAGCGCGTAGACGTCGACCCGACGGTCCACGGCCCCGTTGAGGAACCGCTCCGGGGCCATGTAGTCGATCGTCCCGACCGTCGTGCCCGTCATCGTCAGCCCGAACTGCGTCTGCCCGACGGCGTGCGCGATGCCGAAGTCCATGACGTAGACGAAGTCCCGCGCGGTGACGAGGACGTTGGACGGCTTGACGTCGCGGTGGATCAGCCCGTCGCCGTGCGCGGCGTCGAGACCCTCGGCGGCCTGGGCGACGAGGTGGACCGCGCGGTCGGGCGGGAGCGGGCCCTCGTCGCGCAGCAGGCTCGCGATGGTCGTCCCGCCGTCGACGAGGCGCATGTCGATGTAGAGGCGGGAGTCGATCTCGCCGAAGTCGTGGATCGGGATGATGTGCGGGTCGCGCAGGCGGGCGGCGATGCGGGACTCGCGGCGGAAGCGCTCCTGGAACTCGGCGCTGCCGCTGAACAGCGGGGGGAGCAGCTTGAGGGCGACGACGCGGTCGTGCTCGGTGTCGACGGCCTGGTAGACGTCGCCCATGCCGCCGGAGCCGATGAGGCCCTGCAGGCGGTACCGACCGAACGGTTCGCCGTTCGGGTGGCCGTTGCCGTTGCCGCCGTCCTCGCTGCCCACGCCGCCCCCTGTGGCCCCGCGGGAACCCGGGACCGTCGCGGTCGGCATCGTAGGTCAGCGCAGGTCGTGAGGGGAGGAGGTCGATGATCTCCGTCCCGCGGGCCCTCCTGACAAGATGACATAATGGCGATTATCGGATCGACACCGACGTGCGGGAGCGGTGCGCGGGCCACGGCGTGTCGCGCCGGCGAGGATGTAGCGATCCTGGCCTTCAACGCCAGCGACGCCGCATCGCTCGCACACCCCGGGCCTCGAGCAGCGCCGGGAGCGGCGCCTGCGGCACGTTGGGCCATGTCGGTGATTGAGATCCGCTCGCCGTCGGTGGTCGACCGGTGACGGCAGGTCGTCTGCGTCCGGACGTTGAATCGGACACGACCGATCGGCCGCCCGGCGGACAGTCCGTCCGCCGACCGCGCGCCTCCTTCACAGTGCCCACCCGATCGAGCACGGTGGGATCACGGCCGGGTCGCGTAGCGGGACGCCTGTCTCCGCTGTGTGACGGTCGCTCACTTTCAGTGGATGGTCCGGGCGCACGGTCCGGGCGTGCTCGGGGGGAACCGTGGCTGGAACAGGACACCGGCGGGGGCGCCGGTGACCGAGGAGTCCGACGAGATCGATCGGCTGGTCGCCGCCGTCCTGGCCGACGACCGGGCGGCCCTCAACCAGCTGCTCGCGATCCTGCGGCCCCTGGTCGTGCGCTACTGCCGCTCGCGGCTGGGCACCGACCGCGCCGGCGTGGCCGCCGACGACGTCGCCCAGGAGGTCTGCCTGGCGGTTCTCAAGGCGCTGCCGACCTACACCGACCAGGGCAAGCCGTTCCTGGCGTTCGTCTACGGCATCGCCGCGCACAAGGTCGTCGACGCCCACCGCCACGCCGGCCGCGACCGCTCCGAACCCACCGACGAGGTCCCCGAGGGCTTCACCGACGCCGTCGGCCCGGAGCAGCACGCCCTCGAGGCGTCGGCCAGCGCGGAGATGCGCGCGCTGCTCGCCCAGCTGCCGGCCAAGCAGCGCGAGATCCTCGTCCTGCGCGTCGTCGTCGGGCTCTCGGCCGAGGAGACGGCGGTCGCGGTCTCCTCGACGCCGGGCGCGGTCCGCGTCGCCCAGCACCGGGCGGTGGCCAAGCTGCGGGGTGTCCTCGAGACGCCCGACGAGGAGCGCGGGCCCGACGACACCCCGCCGCGGGGGCTGCTCAGTACGCGGGCCGCCACGGGAACCCGGAGCGCGCGTCGGGGCCGAGCTTGACCCCCAGCACCTGGTGGAGCTGGATGTTGTTGACGTCGAACCCGACCTGGCAGGCCGGCATGTAGAGCCGCCACACGCGGGCGCGCCCCTCCCCGGCCTCCTCGACGCAGGCGTCCCAGTTCGCCTCGAGGTTCGCCGACCAGCCCGCGAGCGTCTTCGCGTAGTGCTCGCGGAAGTTCTCCTCGTGCCGGATCTCGAAGCCCGCGCCGTTCATCTGCGAGATCAGCCAGCCGATCGGCAGGAGCTCGCCGTCCGGGAAGACGTAGCGGTCGATGAACGGGTCGGCGTGCGCCCGGTGGTGCGCGTCGGGGCGGGTGATGCAGTGGTTGAGCAGCCGGCCGCCGGGACGCAGCCTGCTGTGCAGGAACTGGAAGTAGGCCGGGATGTTGCGCCGCCCGATGTGCTCGGTGAGCCCGATCGAGGCCACCGCGTCGAACCCGGTCTCGGTGACGTCGCGGTAATCGGCGTGCCGGATCTCGACGAGGTCCCCCAGCCCCCGGCGCGCGACCTCCTTCTGCGCCCAGGTGGCCTGGTCGCGCGAGAGCGTCACGCCCAGGGCCTGCACCCCGTGGTGCTCGGCGGCGTGCATCGACATCTGGCCCCAGCCGCAGCCGACGTCGAGCAGGCGCATCCCCGGCTCGAGGCGCAGCTTCTCGGCGACCAGCGCGTGCTTGGTGAACTGGGCCTCCTCGAGCGTCGCGGTCGCCGACGGGTAGACCGCGCACGTGTAGGCCATCGAGGGCCCCAGGACCATCTCGTAGAAGCGGTTCGAGACGTCGTAGTGGTGCTCGATCGCCTCGGAGTCGCGGTCCTTGGAGTGCCGTCGCCCGTGCTGGCGGTGCTCCTCGGGCGGCGGGGCGATACGGTGGCGCCACCGCAGCGGGGCCAGCCGCGCGACCATGCGCATCAGCGTCGAGGGCGGCACGTCGGAGACGGTCAGGTCGCTCAACGCCGACAGCGCCTCGTAGATGTCGCCGTCGACGTCGAGGTGCCCGGAGACGTAGGCCCGCGCGAGCCCGAGGCTGTTCGGCGAGCCGGCGAGGTAGGCCAGGGCCGTCTCGCTGCGCACGTCGACGGTGGCGACGGGGTCGGCGCCGCCGGGCGACGACCTGCTCCCGTCGTAGGCACGGATGGCGACGGGGGCCTGCTCCCCCAGCACTGGTCGGAACATCTCGGCGACCTGCACGACGATCCTCCTCAGCCCGTCACGGTCTTGGTGTAGAGGTCCGGGAGACGGCCGTCCGGGTCGTACCGTTCCTTGAGGTCCCGGTAGGTCGTCCCCCCGTAGAGCGCGTCGAACTCGTCCCTGGTGTAGCTGGCGGTCGAGTACAGGGACTTGTGGCCGTCCAGCCCCATGAGCACCTGCTCGATGCGCCGGTTGTGGTGGTCCGGCGCCTGGCCCTCGGTGAGCGGGGCGTCGGACCAGAACCCGATGTTGACGTAGGTCGTGTCGGGGTCCAAGGGGTAGAGCGGCCAGCTCCGGCGGTCGCGCGCCCGGAGCGGGCACAGCCAGACCGGCTCGATCCCGATCTCGTCGTGGAAGAAGGCGAGGAACTCCGCGAGCCGGTCCACCGGCACCTCGACGTCCTGGATGATCGGCTCGACGCCGGCCACGCCGCTGCGGCGCGCGAGGGCCTGGGACAGGCCCGTGCGGCGGTCGAGCGCGACGATCCGGCGGTAGACGTCCGATCGCCGGTACCGCGCGGGCCACAGCCGCCGCACCACCGGGTGCTGGACGCCGAGGGCGCGCGAGCACCAGAACCAGTCGGTGTCCCAGCGCCACAGGTAGTCGTGGATCGTCAGGAAGTCGCTCTCGCGCTGCTGCACCGACCGGTAGTAGATCCGCTGGCCGGTGTAGTCCGAGAGGTACGGCGCGGTGTCGACCATCTCGCCGACGGTCATGTAGTGCTCGTCGGCGGAGAAGACGACGCCGTCGCAGAAGTCGACCCGCTCGGACTCCCAGGTCCCCGACGCGGAGACCTCGGCGAGCGCCCGCGCGACCTCCTCGGCGGTGTCGAAGCGGACGTGGCGCAGCCGCACGAACGGCTTGACCGGTGCGAGCTCGATGGTGAGGCGCAGCGCGTAGCCCAACGTGCCGTACGAGTTGGGCAGGCCCGCGAGCAGGTCGGGGTGCTCGGTGGTCGAGAGGATGTCGCCGGTCCCGGTGAGCACGTCGGCCTCGAGGACCGACTCGTGCGGCAGGCCGGCGCGGAACGACGACGACTCGATCCCGAGGCCGACCACCGCTCCCCCGAGCGTGATCGTCTTGAGCTGCGGCACCACCAGCGGCATCAGCCCGTGCGGCAGGGTCGCCGCGACGAGCTGCTCGTAGGTGGTCATGCCCGCGACGTCGGCGGTGCGCGCCACGGGGTCGACGGCGAGGACGCGGTCGAGGCCCTCGACGGTCAGCCCGCCCGCTCCCCCGCGGAAGCGGAACAGGTTCGAGGTCTTCTTGCGCAGCCGCACCGGGGCGTCCGCCGGCAGCGCCGCGAGTCCCTCCCGCACCGCGTCCACCGCCCGGCGGTGGGCGGTCCCGGCGTCCGTCGCCGTCGTCATGAGCCGACCGTCATCTGGGTGCTCCCTCCCGGATCCCGAGGGAGCGTATGCCCGCCGTGAGGTCCGGAGCACCGGTGTTCCGCTGTTCCGTGTGCCACCCGAGCGGACGCTCGACGCACCGTGTCCGCTGTGCCACACGGCGTGTCGATCCGGCGTGTTGCGCCCCTACGCGGTCGGGGGAGCCTCCGTGACGGCTGCGAGCACCCGGGGTAGCGCCTCGTCGGCGAGCGCCGCCATCTCGGGGTCGGTGCGGTCCTGGATCGGGTGGGCGACGTAGACCGCGGGCACCGACGCGAAGCCCAGCGCGCGGGCCTGGGCGTCGGTGGCCGTCACGAACTCGCTGGACGCGACGAACGTGGCGGCGACGCCGTCGGCCTCGAGGGCGGCGAGGTCGTGCACACTGCACGACGTGCACGAGCCTCAATCGGCGAGGGCCTCGATCACGACGTCGCACTCCGCACCGATCTCCGCGCGCAGATCGGCGGGCATCGGCTTCGTGAAGGTCGGCTTGGCGTAGCGGCGGACCGTCGCGCCCCGGTCGGCGAGCAGGTCCGCGAGCCGGTCGAGGAAGACGTCGCCGCGCGGCTTGGCGATGTCGAGCAGCCCGACCGTGCGGCCCGCGAGGTCGTCGGGGCGCGGCCCGACGGTGCGGGTGGCGGGGCGGGACTCGTCGGTGGGGTCGAGCACGGTGGTCATGTCAGCCCTCCTCGATCAGACGTGTGACGGGCGAGCTGCCGCCCGGCCCGCCGACCCAGCCGCCGAGCACGGCGGAGAACTTGCCCGCTCCCCCGCCGGCGACGGCCACCATCAGCCCGCCGCGGCGGAACTTCGGGCGCGGCCGGGTGGGCTCCGGCACGCCCTCCTGGATGCCGTCGGCGCCCCGGGCGAGCTCCTCGGGCGGGAGCAGGAGCAGGTCGTCGAGCGCCGTGGTGAAGCGGGCGCGGTCCCAGCCGGCCTCGGCGAACACGGCGACGTGCTCGGGGCTGAGCACCAGCACCGCATCGAAGCCCGGCGCGAGCTTCGGGTGCCCGACCCCGCGCAGCGCCACCGCGAGCGACCGGGCCAGCGACCCGGGGGTGCGCGAGATCTGGTCGACGACGCCGCGCGGCCCCTCGCTCGCGAACACCGTGACCGCCGACGCGCCGGCCGGCACCCCGCGCTCGACGGACAGGGGCTCCCACGGCGAGTACTCCTCGTCCTCGGCGAAGCACAGGCCGACCTTGCCGGGCTGGCCCAGCGTCGCCCGGTCGACCTCGCCGGGGCGCCCGCCGCCGACGTTGCGGATCACCAGCTGCACCGCCCGCCCGATCGTCGAGTTCGCCCGCGCGCCCTGGCCGAGCGCGTTGCCCCCGGCGTTCACCCCGATCCGCCGGGCGACCGGCCCGTGGACCAGCACCGCCGGCCCCGCGCCCCAGGTCGTGGCGAGCAGGCCGTGGGCGTTGAACTCCTCGCTGCACACCGCCTCGACGGCCGCGAGCACCACCGGGAGGTAGTCGGGCCGGCAGCCGGCGAGCACGGCGTTGATCGCGACCTTCTCGACGGTCGCGGGCACCAGGTTCGGCGGGACGACGGCGACGACCTCGTCGGGCGCGCGGGTCGTGCCGGCCAGCATCCGCAGCACGCGGGGCGGGGTCGGCGCGACCACGGGCAGGCCGTCGGTCCAGCCGCGGTCGTACAGGGCCTCGGCCTCGTCCTCGAGCCCGGCGAGCTCGACGCGGCGGGCGGCGAGCTCGTGGCCCCGGGCGCGCACGAGCATCGCGTCGGCGACCGCGGGGTCGTGGGTGCGCGAGCCGCAGCCGGGCTTCCACTCGGGCAGCTCCGCGCCGAGGTCGCCGAGGCCCGAGAGCTCGCGCCACGTCGCCCGGTCCCAGCCCTCGGCCCGCGCGGTCTCCCGGCCGCCCTCGCGGCGCAGCAGGGTCGGGACGACGTCGATGCCCAGCGCGACGCTGGCGTCGAGGTCGGTGTCGTCGCGGACCGCGACGCCGGGCGGGAACGCGGGGTCGTCCTGGCTGTAGACCGTGACGCCGTGGTCGGCGAGGCCGCCGAGCACCGGCGCCACGAGCCGGCACGTCGGGCAGTCCTGCTTGACGACGACCACGAGCCCGTCCGCCGGCACCTCCGGGCGCGTCGACGCCGCCGCGGTCGCCGTCGTGGTCGCCGTCGTGGTCACGGCCCGCACGCTACCGCGCCGGCGGCGCTCGAAGGTCGTGGTCGGGGCGCGGACCGGACGACTTGCGCATCGCTCCACCCTCCGTGCACCATCCAGGTGGATGGCGTCGGGAGGGTGTCGTGGTCACTGAACCGGAGCGGACCGAGAAGATCACGGTCAACCTCGGGCCGGTCGACCTCGGCCGGATCGACCTGCTCGTCCAGGAGGGGTTCTTCACCACCCGCACCGACTTCATCCGCACCGCCGTCCGCAACCAGCTCGCCACCAGCGAGCGCGCGATCGAGCAGACCGTCGCGCGCCGGACCCTCGTCCTCGGCACCCAGCACTTCACCCGGCGCGACCTCGAGGCCCTGCGCGACGCGGGCGAGCAGGTCCACGTGCGGGTGCTGGGCCTGGCCACCGTGGCCGACGACGTCCCGCCCGACCTGGCCCTGGCGACGATCGCCTCGGTCGAGGTGCTCGGGGCGTTCCGGGCCAGCCGCGCGGTGAAGGCCGCGCTGGCGTCCCGGATCGTCTGAGCCGCTCCACCACCGCCGAACACCCCCGACCCCCGGAGGTCGCCGTGTCCCGTGCCCGCAGGATGTTCACCGAGGCGATGCGCACGGCCGCCGCGGCCCAGGGAGGCCCGGGCGGCTGGTCGGACGCCGCCCGGCTCGTGCGCGAGGGCAAGCTCGTGGACGCGACCGCTCGCATCCAGGAACGCCTCGGCGCCGGCCTCCCGGGGATGCCGACCCCGTCCATGCCGAAGCCAGGGATGCCCGTGTCCGGGATGCCGACGGCCGGTGCCGGCAGCTCCGACCGCGCCGCCGGCACGGTCACGCGCGGCGCCGCCGCGGCCGGCGGGGACCGTCGCGCCTACCGCCTGTTCGTCCCGCCAGGCCTCGCGTCCGGGGCGCCGCTGGTCGTGATGCTGCACGGCGGCACCCAGGACGCCGACGGGTTCGCCGCGTGCACGGGGATGGACGAGGTCGCCGCCCGGGCGGGCGTCGCGGTCGTCTACCCCGAGCAGTCGCGGCAGGCCAACGCGATGGGCTACTGGAACTGGTTCCGCCCCGGGGACCAGACCCGCGACGGCGGCGAGCCCGCGATCATCGCCGCGATCACCCGGACCGTCGCCGAGGAGCTGCACGCCGACCCGGCGCGGGTGGCCGTCGCCGGGTTCTCCGCGGGCGCGGCGATGGCGGCGGTCATGGCCGCGACCCACCCGGACGTGTTCTGCGGCGCCGGCGTGCACTCCGGGCTCCCCCACCGCGCCGCCCGCGACGTCGGGTCGGCGTTCGCGGCGATGTCGTCACCGCCGGCCCAGGTCGCCGACGCGGGCCCGGTGCCGCTGATGGTCGTGCACGGCGACGCCGACCGGACCGTGGCGCCCGGCAACGCCGACGCCGTCGTGCGCTCCGCCCTCCGCCGGGCCGGCCGGGTCGAGCGGGACGGCACGAGCGGGCAGGTCGACGGCGGCCGGCGCTGGACGCGCGAGCGGTGCACCGAGCCGGGCGGGCGGGTGCTGGCGGAGTCGTGGACGGTGCACGGCCTGGGCCACGCGTGGTCGGGCGGGCGATCCGGCGTCGCGTACGCCGACCCGTCGGGACCGGACGCCGCCACGGCGATGCTCGCGTTCTTCGGCTTCACCGCCGACCGGGACGTCGTGTAGACCACGACCGTGCCCGACCTCTCCGAGTACAACGCCAAGCGCGACCCGGGGCGCACGCCGGAGCCTTTCGGGCAGGTCGACGCGGCGGCGCCCACCGGCGACCGCTTCGTCGTCCAGGAGCACCACGCCCGCCGGCTGCACTACGACGTGCGCTTCGAGCGGGACGGCGTGCTGGTGTGCTGGGCGGTGCCCCGGGGCCTGCCGGAGAAGCCCGGGGCACCGCGGCTCGCCGTCCACACCGAGGACCACCCGCTGGAGTACCTCGACTTCCACGGCGAGATCCCCGCCGGCGAGTACGGCGGAGGGTCGATGACGATCTGGGACGCCGGGCGCTACGAGACCGAGAAGTGGTCCGACAGCGAGGTCGCGGTGACCCTGCACGGCGAGCGGGTGTCCGGGCGCTTCGTGTTCTTCAAGCCGGACCGGGACGACCAGCAGGAGAAGGACTGGCTCGTCCAGCGCCGGAAGGCGGAGAAGGCCGCGCCGGCGCGCGACGCCTCCGCCCAGTCGCCGCGGGTCAGCGTCGGGGGCCGCGGCCTGCGGCTGTCGAACCTCGACAAGGAGCTCTACCCCGACGTCCCCAAGGCGGCGGTGGTCGACTACTACGCCCGCGTCGCCGACACGCTCCTCCCCCACCTCGCCGGACGGCCCCTCACCCTGCGCCGCTTCCCGGACGGCATCTCGGCGCCGTCGTTCTACGAGAAGAACGCCGGCGCCAAGGCCCCCGAGTGGCTGCGCAGCGTCACCGTGCCCACCCCGGGCAGCAGCCGCGGCTCGACGACGGCGAACTTCGTGGTCGTCGAGGAGCTCGCCACCCTGGTCTACCTGGCGAACCTCGCCGTCCTCGAGCTGCACGTGCCGCAGTGGCGCGTCGACTCCGACGACCGGGTGCAGCCGCCCGACGAACTCGTCTTCGACCTCGACCCCGGCGAGGGCACCACGGTCGTCGACTGCGCGCGCATCGCCGAGCGGGTGCGGGAGGTGCTCGCCGCCGACGGCCTCGAGCCCTGCCCGAAGACCAGCGGCAGCAAGGGCATGCAGGTCAGCGCCGCGGTGCGCGTCGACGACCCGGGACGCACGTCGACCTACGCCAAGGCCGTGGCGGAGCTCCTCGCCCGCGAAACCCCGCGTCGCGTCACGTCGATCATGGCCAAGGACCGCCGCCGCGGGAAGATCTTCGTCGACTGGAGCCAGAACAACACCGCGAAGACCACCGTCGCGCCGTACTCCCTGCGCGCGCGGGCCGCGAACGGCGCCCCGACCGTGTCGACCCCGCTGAGCTGGGACGAGGTGGCGGACGCGCGCGAGGTCCGGGAGCTGACGTTCTCGCCGGCCGACGTGCTGGCCCGCATCGAGGCCCGCGGTGACCTCTACGCGGCCGCGCTGGGCGAGGGCGTCACCCGCCCCGACCTGCCCGAGACCCCGTCGGCGGGGTAGCGACCGGCCTCAGCGCAGCAGCGAGTTGGTCACGCCGCCGACGGCGCGCCCGGCACCGCCGACGACGCCCCCGACCGCGTCGCCGACGCCGTCGAGCACCCCGCCCCGGGAACCACCGGAACCGCCGGAACCGCCGGAGCCGCCCGACGAGCCGCCGGAGGACCCCCCGGACGAGCCGCCCGAGGACCCCCCGGACGAGCCGGACCCGCCGTCGCGGCCACCGCCCGACCCGCCGCCGGAGCCGCCCTCGTCGTCCCCGTCCCCGCCCTCGTCGCGGGGGGTCGGGGTCTCCTCGTCCTCGTCCGTGGTGGTGCTCGACGAGGTGGGACGGCGGGTGCTGGTGGTCTCGTCGTCCTCGCGCAGCGCGCGGGGCGCGACGGTGACGGTGCGCGGGGGCCGGGCGACCGCGACCGTCGGGTCCTCGAGCGGCGGGAGGACCGAGGCGTCGGAGCCGGTGGCCGGGGCGTCGGCGGGGCTGCGCGGCACGGTGCGCGTGCCGGGCGGGGCCTGGCCGGACAGGTCGCCGGGCGCCACGACGGGGAAGGTGCCGACGCGCGGCAGGGCGGTGTTCTCCCCGCTGTTCGCCAGCGTGGAGATCGCGACGGGGACGACCGCGGCCGCGGCGGCGACGGAGGCCGCGGCGAGCCCCCAGCCGCGCAGGCGGTGCGCCCCGCCGGCGCCGGCCGCGGCACCCCGGCGGCGCCGGTGGCGACCGCCGTCGGGAACCGGGGCCGAGGGCGCCAGGTCGGCGGGCGCCTCCTCGAGACCGCGGCGCGCCCAGGTCGGGAGCTCGTCGGGGACGGAGCCCGACGACCACCACGAGGGCTCACCCCCCGACCGCTTCGACATCCTGCGCTCCCCCTCAGCCCAGTGTGATCGCCAAGACTACTGCACGTGCACGCGCGCCCCCAAGGTGGCCCGGCCTTCCCCGAAACGTGCGAACGATCACGGCGTTTCGCCGTAGTGATCCTGGCACGGATGACCGACACCCGCCGGGTCCGTCCCGTCCCGAGCGCCACCTCCCGCGACCGGGCACACTCGGGGCCCGTGACCCGGGCGACCCACCCGTACCTGGCCGGTCCCGTCCCGCGCGCCTTCGCGCACCGCGGCTGGCACATCGGGGACCTCGACGGTCTGGAGAACTCGCTCGCCGCCTTCCGGCGCGCCGCCGACGAGGGCTACACGCACCTCGAGACCGACGTGCACGCCACGGCCGACGGCGTGCTCGTCGTCCACCACGACGCGACGCTGCGCCGGGTCGCGGGCCACCCCGGCGTCCTGCGCAGCATGCCGTGGGCCGACCTCGCCGACGTCCGCCTGCGCGGGCGTGAGCCGCTCCCCCGTCTCGAGGAGGTCCTCGAGGCGCTGCCGGACACGCGGTTCAACGTCGACCTCAAGGCCCCCGGCACCCTGGAGCCGATGCTGCGGCTGCTCGAGCGCGACGACGTCGCCGGGCGCGTGGCCGTGGCCAGCATGGACGAGCGCCGGCTCGACGCGGTCCGGGCGCGGTACGGCGACCGCGTCGTCACGGGGATCGCGTCGCGCTCCGCGTTGCGCCTGCGGGCCCGCGCCGTGTCCCCGGTGCGCGCGCTGGGGCGGGCGCTGCGGGTGCGGGGCGACCTCGCGCAGCTGCCGGTGCGGTTCGGGGCGATGACGGTGATCGACCCGGCCATGGTCGCGACCGCCCACGAGCTCGGCATCGAGGTCCACGCCTGGACCGTCGACCGCACCTCCGAGATGCACCGCCTGCTCGACCTCGGGGTCGACGGCATCATGACCGACCGCCCGGACCTGCTGCGCGACGTCCTCGTCACCCGCGGCACGTGGACCGCGCCCGCCGACGGGACCGGCTGAGACAGGTCGGGCACAACCGGGGTCGTGTGGGCGTTGCACAGCACGGGTATTCGCCCGGTGTGCAGCCGGAGCGGTGAGTCCGGTCACGGGAGGGATGAACGCCGGCGGTCGCGGGAACGAACAGCGACGGTCCGGCGTTGACCACCCCGTGCCCGGCGGCCGTGCGTCTCGGGCGCACACGCAGTCGAGGAAAGGACACCATCATGGCCGACCGCGTCCTCCGTGGCAGCCGTCTCGGAGCCGTCAGCTACGAGACCGACCGCGACCACGACCTCGCCCCCCGCCGTTCCTTCGCCTACCGCTGCCCCAAGGGCCACGACTTCGAGGTGCCGTTCTCGGACGACGCCGAGGCGCCGGTGACCTGGGAGTGCCGCCTGCACGGCGACGAGGGCAAGCGGATCGACGGCACCGAGCCCGAGCAGAAGAAGGCCAAGCCGCCGCGCACCCACTGGGACATGCTGCTCGAGCGCCGCTCGGTCCCCGAGCTGGAGGAGCTGCTCGACGAGCGCCTCGGGCTGCTCAAGGAGCGCCGCTCCGAGAGCGCCTGAGCGCGCGAGGTCCGCGACGAGGACCGTTCCGGCCGTGCTGGGACGGTCCTTTCGTGTGTCCGGGGGTGTCAGCGAAGTGCCGTCGCAGACACTGGACGTCCGTATCGGTACTTCGATCACCGGCGGGGGCGCGCTCGCCGCCGGCGCGCCCGGTCGCGCACGGCCCAGGACGTGATGCGCCACAGCGCCTCGCGCACGACCTCGCCGCTCATCTTCGACTCGCCGTGTGCGCGCTCGACGAAGGTGATCGGCACCTCGCGCACCCGCAGGCCCGACCGGTGCACCCGGAACGCGACGTCGACCTGGAAGCAGTAGCCCTCCGACGCCACGGTCGGGATCTCCAGCCCGGCGAGCGCGGACCGGCGGAAGCAGCGGTAGCCGCCGGTCACGTCGTGCAGGGGCAGTGCGAGCGCGCGCCGGGAGTAGACGTTGCCCGCGCGCGAGAGCAGCCGGCGGTGCCACGCCCAGCCCTCGGTGCCGCCGCCGGGCACGTAGCGCGAGCCCAGCACCACGTCGGCGTCCGGGGCCGCGGCCAGCAGGCGCGGGAGCTCCTCGGGCGCGTGCGAGCCGTCGGCGTCCATCTGCACGATCCACCCGACGCCCGCGGCGACGTCGCAGCTCCCGTCGAGGACGCGCCGGAACGCGTCCACGTACGCCGCGCCGAGGCCCGCGCGCGGCGCGTGGTGGTGCACGCGGACCCGGGGCTCGACGGCCGCGATCGTCTCGGCGAGCGCACCCGTGCCGTCGGGGCTGCCGTCGTCGACGACGAGGATCGCAGCCCGGGCAGGGTCGCGAGCAGCCGCGTCACGAGCCCGGGCAGGCTCTCGCGCTCGTTGAAGGTCGGGATCGTGACCAGCACGTCCGACCCGTCGGGGGCGGGTCCGCTCACGCGGTGCCCCGCCGGCGGAGGGCGGCGCCGGCGACGACCGCCGCCACGCCCAGCCCCGCGAGCACCCACTCCGGCGCCGGCCCGACGCGGGTGGCGAGCGTCGTCGTCGTCCGCAGCGGCACCCGCTCGACGAGCAGGCCCGGGGTGAACAGCGCGCCCGTGCGGGTCTGGAGCGTCCCGTCGGGCGCGACGACCGCGCTCTGCCCGCTGGTCGCGGCGATCACCACGGCCCGGTCGTGCTCGATCGCGCGCAGCCGGGACATGCCCTGCTGCTGGTAGGTCATGTCGCTGTAGCCGAAGGTCGCGTTGTTGGTCGGGACGGTGAGCAGGTCGGCTCCCCCGCGCACGGCGTCGCGGACGGCGTCGTCGAAGACCACCTCGTAGCAGGTGACGACGCCGAGGCGCACCGGTCCGGCCGGGACGACGCCGGAGCCGGTGCCGGGCTCGAAGTCGACGACGCGGTCGACCAGCGGCGAGACCTGCTCGGCGATCGCCCGCAGCGGGATGTACTCGCCGAACGGGAGGATGTGCCGCTTGGTGTACGTCGCGGCGGGACCCGTGCCGGGCAGCCACACGATCGCGGTGTTCCGGGGGCCCTGGACGATGGTGCCGTCGGCGCCGCGGGTGCCCGAGAGGACCGCGCCGACGACGACCGGCACCCCGACCTCGTCGGTGACCGCCTGGATCGCCGCGCCGGCGTCGGGGTTGCGCAGCGGGTCGATGTCCGAGGAGTTCTCCGGCCAGATCACCAGGTCGGGACGCGGGGTGCGCCCGGCGCGCACGTCCTCGGCCAGGCGGCGGGTCTGCGCGACGTGGTTGTCGAGCACCGCGCGGCGCTGGGCGTTGAAGTCGAGCCCGGCGCGCGGCACGTTGCCCTGCACCGCGGCGACGGTGACCGACGGGCCGGGCGCGTCCGCGGCGACCGACGGCCACGCCGCGAGCCCCACGACCGGGCCGAGCAGCACGGCGACGAGCGCGCCCGCGAGGGCACCCGCCCGGCGCGGCGGCCGGACGGCGCGGACCAGGGCCCACAGCCCGGCCCCCGACAGGGCGACCGCGAAGGTGACCAGCGGTGCGCCTCCCAGCGACGCCAGCGACGCGAACGGCCCGCCGGGCTGACCGAAGGCGAGCTTGGCCCACGGGAAGCCCTCGAACGGCCACCGCGCGATGAGCGCCTCGCCCGCGGTCCACAGGCACGCCACCCACAGCGGCGCGCCGGGCAGACGCGTCACCAGCGGCAGCAGCGCGATCGGCAGCGCCACGACCACCGTCAGCGCCGCGAGCAGCAGGAGCCACACGCCGCCGACGTACTCGCCGGTCCAGTGCAGCAGCGGCCACTGGTAGCCCAGCCCCACGAGCAGCCCGAGCCCGGCGGCCGTGCGCAGGCGCCGGCCGTCGACGACCCCGACGGCCAGCGCGACGCCCAGCGGCGCCGCCCACCACGCCCCGAGCGGCGGGAACGCGACGTAGAGCAGGAGGCCCGCGACGACGGCGCCGGCGAGGCGGCCCCAGGTGCCTACCGAAGGGCCCCTTCGCCCGTCGAGATCGCGCGAAGGCGCCCTTCGCTCGGAACCGGGGTCGGTCGTCAGCACGACTGCAGGTCGTGGGGCCGGCGGTTCACCGGCTCGCAGCCGGCGTCGGTGACGACGACGATGTCCTCGATCCGCGCGCCCCACCGGCCCGGGAAGTAGATGCCGGGCTCGACGCTGAAGGCCATGCCGGGCTCGAGGACGAGGTCGTTGCCGTCGACGATGTAGGGCTCCTCGTGCACCTCGAGCCCAATGCCGTGGCCGGTGCGGTGCACGAAGTACTCGCCGTAGCCGGCGTCGCGGATGATCGCGCGGGCGGCCTCGTCGATGCTCGCGGCCGTGACGCCCGGGCGCACCGCGTCGACCGCGGCGGCCTGCGCGCGCTGCAGCACGGCGTAGACGTCGCGGACCTCGTCGTCCGGCTCGCCGACGACGTAGGTGCGCGTCGAGTCGGAGTTGTAGCCGTCGGGCAGCGGGCCGCCGATGTCGACGACGACAACGTCGCCCGCCTCGATGACGCGCTCGGACACCTCGTGGTGCGGGCTCGCGCCGTTGGGCCCCGAGCCGACGATGACGAACGCGGCCTCGGCGTGCCCGGTCTCGACGATCGCGCGGGTGATGTCCTCGCCGACCTCGGCCTCGGTGCGCCCGGCCACCAGCCACTGCGGCACGCGGGCGTGCACGTCGTCGATCGCCGCGCCCGCCGTGCGCAGCGAGGCGATCTCCTCGGCGTCCTTGCGCATCCGCAGCCGACGCAGGATCGGGGTGGCGAGCTCGAGCGTCGCGCCGGGCAGGGCGTCGCGCAGGCCCAGGACGTGCAGGGCGGGCATGTCGGCGGCCACGGCGACCCGCGCCGGGGCACCGAGGCGCGAGGCGGCTAGCGCGTGCGGGTCGACCCCGTCGGTCCAGGTGAGCACGTCCATCGCCTCGATCGCGGACCCGTCGAGGCCCGGGCGCTCGAGCGTCGGGACCACGAACACGGGGTCGCCGTCGGCGGGCAGCAGCAGGGCCGAGAGCCGCTCGTGGGAGTGCTTGACGACGCCGGTGAGGTACCGCAGGTCGGGTCCCGGGGTCACGACCAGGGCGTCCACCCCGGCCTGCCGGGCGGCGGCCCGCGCGCGCTCGAGGCGCGCGGTGACGTGGTCGGTGGTGCTCATGGTCGCCGAGCCTAGGTCAGGCGGACGGCGCGCGGGCGCGCCCCG
The DNA here is from genome assembly GCF_056311855.1 of Actinomycetospora sp. ABD4_176. Lineage (NCBI taxonomy): Bacteria > Bacillati > Actinomycetota > Actinomycetes > Pseudonocardiales > Pseudonocardiaceae > Actinomycetospora > Actinomycetospora sp. ABD4_176. The sequence continues at coordinate 1,031,982 of NZ_CM149974.1, forward strand.
GGGCGGACCCGGGGCGTGCCCGGTCGCCTCACTCGGCGAGCTTCGCGAAGGCCTGCGCCCACAGGAAGTACTTGTTGGTCCCGAGGTCGCGGACCGTCTTGATGTTGAACGCTTCCTGGAGCTTCTTCGCGTCGTCCTCGCTGACGCCCTGCAGCGCGGCGACCGGCGCGTCGGCGATCTCCTGCGCCGACTTGGTCTCGTACTCCTTGTCGAGCTTCGACGCGATGTCACCCATGATCCGACTCTCCCCTCGTCGTGGTCGCCCGGCGGTGCCGGGTCCGGCGCTGATCCTCGTGCCCCGTCGAGGTCCACGTCACGCAGGAGACCCGGGACGGGTAGCTGAGTAGATGTCCCCTGGGGCCGGACGCCGTCGAGCGGCACGCTGCCGGACATGACCAGCCCGGTGTCGCAGGACGCGCTGCTCGCCCGCCTCGACGACGACCTCGCCGGCGTTGCCCGCGAGGTCGACCGCATCCGCACCGCCCTGCAGGGCGCCCGATCGGCGCCGACGCCGGCGCCCACACCAGCACCGACACCAGCACCGACACCAGCACCGACATCAGCACCGACATCGGCACCCGGCCCCGTGCCGACGCCGCCCCCGTGGCCCGGCCCGGTGCCGCGGCCGGTGCCGCCCCCGCCCCACCCCGGTCCGCCCCACCACGGTCCGCCCCACGCCGGTCCCTGGGCACCGCCGGCCGCCTGGGCGCCACCGCCCCCGCCCCGCCCGCCCCGCGGGCCCCGGCTCCCCCGACCGCCGCGCCCGCCGCGCGTCGCCTGGACCCCGGCCCGCCTCATCGCCGTCGCCGGCGCCGCGACCACCGTGCTCGGGGTCGTGCTGCTGCTCGTCCTGGCCGCCGACCGGGGCTGGTTCGGCCCCGGCGCGCGGGTGGTCGGCGGCGCGGCGCTGGGCCTCGCGCTCGTCGGCGTCGGGATGGTGGTCCGCCGTCGCAGCGCCACGGAGGGCGACGCCCCCGCCGGCGCCGTCGCCCTGGTCGCGACGGGCGTCGCGACCCTCTTCCTCGCCGACGTCGCCGCGGTCGCGCTCTACGCCCTGCTCCCCCTCGCGCTCGCCGCACCGCTCGCGCTGGCCGTGACGACCGGCGGGCTGGCGCTCGCCGACCGCTGGCGCCACCGGGGCCTCGCCCTCGGCGTGCTCGTCGCGGCCGCGCTCGCCGCGCCCCTGGTCGTGGGTGCGCCGACCCCCACGCTCGTCGCGCTGCTGCTCGCCGCGCAGGTCGCCGCGGTCGCCGTCGCCCGGCGCCGCGCCTGGCCCGTCGTCGCCGCCGTCGCGGCGCTCGCGACCACCCTCGCCGCGCTGGGCGCCGCGGTCCGCTTCCTCGCGGGCGGCGCGTTCGCGGATCTGCCGACCGTCCTCGCCGTCCTCGCGGTCCTCGTCGCGGGCGGGGTCTCCGCCGTGCTCGTCGGCGCCCCCGGCCGGGCGATCGCCGGGGCGCTGCTCGGGGCGCCCGTGCTGCCGGTCCTGCTCGTGGCGCCGGGGCTGGCCCGCGTGCCCGGCGCGCTCGTGGCCGGCGGTGTCGCGGTCGCCCTGCTGCTGGCCGTCGTCGCCCTGGACCGCGCCGGCGCGCCGGTCGGGCACCGCGCGCTGGCCCTGGTCGCCGGCACGGCCGGCACGGCCTCGCTGCTCGTCGCCACCCTCGTCGCCGTCGGTTCCGGCCCGGCCGCCGTGCCGCTGCTCGCCGAGGCCGCCGTGCTCGCGGTCGCGGCGGCTGCGACGCGCCGGGCGGGGCCACTGGTCGCCGCCGCGGCCCTCGCCCTGGTCGGCGGGGCGGCGGCGCTCGCCGTGGACGCGCCGGCGGACCTGCTCGCCGACTTCCCGACCCGCCCCTTCGTCCTCACCGCGCCGGGCGGCACCGCCACCACGGCCGCGGTCGGCGAGCTCGCCGGCGCCCTCGTGACCTCGCTGCTCCTGGTCGCCGTGGCGGCCGCCGGCATCGTCGCCCTGGCCCGCCTCGGGGCGCTGGCCGACCGCGGGCGCGCCGCGGCCGCCGTCGCCGGCCTCGGCGGGGTCGGGCTCTACGGGGCGACGGGCGCGGTCGTGACGAGCGCCCTGCTGGTGTCGCCGACGCGCGGGGCGTTCCTCGTCGGGCACGTGCTGGTCACCGTCTCGTGGACCGCGATCGCGCTGGTGCTGCTCGTCCGCGGCCTGCAGTCGGCGCTGCCGCGCATCCTCGGCGGTGTGCTGGTCGTGGCCGCGGTGATCAAGCTGCTGACCTTCGACCTCACAGCGCTCGACGGCCTCGCCCGCGTCGCGGCGTTCCTCGGGGCCGGGCTCGTCCTGCTGGCGGCCGGGACCGGCTACGCGCGGGTCGTCGCGGGCTCGGGAGCGGGCGAGGCCGACGCCACGAACGCCACGAACGCCACGAACGCCACGAGTGCCGCGAGCTCGTCGACCGACGAGCCCCCGGCGACCGGCGGCCACCACCCCGGGGCGTAGGTCTGGGAAGCTCTCCGACCATGGACGCGCCGGTGATGCTGCTCGACTCGGCCAGCCTCTGGTTCCGCGCCTTCTACGGCGTGCCGGCGACGCTCACCGCCGAGGACGGCACGCCCGTCAACGCCGCGCGGGGGTTCTGCGACATGGTCGCCCGCCTGGTCCGCGAGCGCCGCCCGGGCGCGGTCGTCGCGTGCCTCGACCGCGACTGGCGCCCGGCGTTCCGGGTGCGCGCGATCCCGTCGTACAAGGCCCACCGCGTCGACCCGACGATGGGCGACCCCTCCTCCCCCGTCGGCGGGGCCCCCGACGCCGAGGCGGCGCCGCCGGAGCTCGGCCCGCAGGTCGATCTCATCCTCGAGGTGCTCGCCGCCGCCGGGATCCCGACCGCGGGCGCCGAGGGCTACGAGGCCGACGACGTCATCGGCACCCTCTGCGCCACCGAGGCGACCGACGCGGTCGAGGTCGTCAGCGGCGACCGCGACCTGCTCCAGCTCGTGCGCGACGAGCCCACCCCGGTGCGCATCGTCTACATCGCCCGCGGGGTCTCGAAGTACGAGCTCTACGGCCCGGAGGACGTCGCCGCCCGCTACGGCGTCCCGACCTCCCGGGCCGGCGACGGCTACGCCGAGATGGCGATGCTGCGCGGCGATCCCTCCGACGGCCTGCCCGGCGTCGCGGGGATCGGGGAGAAGACCGCGGCGCAGGTGGTGTCGAAGTTCGGCTCGTGGGACGAGATGGTCGGCGCGGTGCTCGACCGCTCCGACACCCGGATGTCCTCGGCCGTGCGCGCGAAGATGGCGAAGGCCGGCGACTACCTGGTCAAGGCCCCCGAGGTCGTGCGGGTCGCCCCCGACGCGCCCGTCGACTGGACCGGCGAGCGCCGCCCCCTCCCCCACGCGCCCCTCGACGCGGACAAGCTCAACGACCTCGCGCAGCGGTGGAACCTCACCGGCTCGGTGGACCGGCTCGCCGCCGCGCTGAAGGGCGAGGACGCACCCTAGGAGGTCCCGCTCAGCCGCTGCAGGGTCTCCCAGTAGGCCGACCACAGCCGGGGGTCGCGGGCGTTGTCCGGCACGGTCGTCACCCCGGGCAGGCCGCGGATCTCCCCGAGGCCCTGCGGGCCGTAGTACCCGCCGCCGTTCGCCTGCGGGGACGTCGCCGCGTAGAGGATCGGCAGCGCGCCCCGGGCCGGGTCCTGGAACATGACGGGGAGGTGGCGGAAGCGCCACCCCTCCGCGCTGTCCGGGCCGGGACCGTCCAGGACGATGTTGGTGCGGGCGACGCCGGGGTGCGCCGCGACGCTGGTGATCCGCCAGCCGAGGGCCCTGCTGCGGCGGTCGCACTCGAAGGCGAGCAGGAGATTGCCGAGCTTGGTGTCGTCGTAGGCGCGGCCGTGGTCGTAGGCGCGCTCCTTCTGGAGGTCGTCGAAGTCGACGGCGCCGCCGTGGCCGCGCGCGCTCGCCGTCCAGACGATGCGGGGCTCGATCCCGTTCCGGAGGAGCGGGCGCAGCTGGGCCGACAGGGCGAACGGACCGAGGGCGTTGGTCGCGAAGGTCCGCTCGAAGCCGTCGACGCTGACCTCGCGGTGGAGGCGCGCCATGACACCCGCGTTGTTGACCAGCAGGTCGAGACGGTCGCCGTACGCCCAGAGGCGCTCGACGAACCCGGTGATCGAGCGGAGGTCCGTCAGGTCCAGCCGCTCGAACCGCACGGTCGCGGTGGGCGCCGCGGCGCGGATCCGACGCGCCGCCTCCTCGCCCCGCTCCTGGTTCCTCGAGGCGATCGTGACGTCCGCGCCCGCCCGGGCGAGCTCGAGCGCCTGGTGATAGCCCAGACCGCTGCGACCGTCCTGCGGGTAGCCGTTGGCGCCCGTGACGACCGCGCGGCGCCCGGTCTGCGGCGGGATGTCCGCCGCGGTCCAGTCGGGGGTCTCGGTCCCCGGCGCGGTCGCGCGGCCGGCGGCGACGCCCACCAGACCGGCCGAGGCCCCGACGGCGGACATCTGCAGCACCGACCGCCGCGTGAACCCCCGGCGGCCCGTCCCGGTCGGCGGTGCCTCTCCTGCGTCGTCGGTCGATGCGGCCACGGAAGACCAGCTCCTCTGCGCTCGGGCGTGTGCCGTCGACACTCGCCCGGCGCCGCGACGCCGACCACGGCCTGCCGATCCGGGGCTCCGCGGTCCACCCCGCGGGACGGGGGCGCGCTAGCGTCCCTGCTCGGCGAGCCAGGCCCGCGCGACGGTCGTCGGGGCGCGCAGCAGCCACGCCTCCTCGACGAGCTCGCGCAGCTCGTCGACGCCGATCCGCTCGAGGCGCACGAGCACCGCGGGGTAGCCGTCGAAGTGCGGCGTCGTGAAGTAGACGTCGGGGTCGTCGGCGACCAGCGCGTGCTTGACGCCCTCGTCGGCGACGCGGACGCCGAGCACGTCGCCCTCGGGCAGCGGGACTCCGGCCTCCGCCAGCGCGGCCTCGTCCGACCGGCGCAGCGGTCGCTCCCACACGAACCCCTTCGACGAGACGCCCCAGCTCGCCGACCCCCAGGAGACCTTCTCGCTGGTCCGCGGCAACGCGAGCGCGAGGCGCCGGACGTCGTCGAGCGTGGCCATCAGCGTGGCTGGCCGACCGAGTACGTGCCGGAGGCGTCCACGATCGTCACGGGCACCTGCACCGGCCGCCCGTCGACGGTCGCCGAGCACGTGAAGCGCACCCCGGGCCGGACCTCCTGGTCCTCGGGGCAGGTGACGTCGGTGATCTGGCGGCGCCAGTCGTCGGTGACCACCCGCGTCACGCCCTGCGCCACCGTGTCCGCGTCGAGAACGTCCACCCGCGCGAAGCGGGGCCCGACGACGAACGCCAGCAGCCCGACCACGACCACCGCGACCAGCAGCAGCGCCCCGGCGACGATGCCCACGGCCTTCCACGGGAACGGCCGGCGCGGGCGCGGCGGGTACGGCCCGCCCCAGCCGGGTCCGGGCTGCCCCCAGCCGGGAGGAGCGCCGCCGGCCTGCCCGCCGGGCGGGGCCCACCCCGTGGTCCCGGGCCCGCCGCCCCGGCCGAAGGCCTGGGTCTGGCCGTAGCCCTGGGTCTGGCCGTAGCCCTGGGTCTGGCCGTAGCCCTGGGTCTGGCCGTAGCCCTGGGTCTGGCCGTAGCCCTGGGTTTGGCCGTAGCCCTGGGTCTGGCCGTAGCCCTGGGTTTGGCCGTAGCCCTGGGTCTGGCCGTAGCCCTGCCCGTACCCCGGGGGCGCCTGGCCGAAGGCGCTCGGGCCGTACGCCTGCGTCGGGTCCTGGCCGGGCGGGCCGTAGGCCGGCTGCCCGGCATGCCCGCCCCATCCCGACGGCTCGGCGGGCTGGTCGTAGCGCGTGTGCGCGCGGGTGGAATCGGTCGAGGCGGTCGAGGTGGTCTCGGTCCCCGCGTCGGCGCGGGCCGGCGCCGGTCCCGCGTCCGGCCGCGCCCAGGGCGAGGCGCCCTCGGGGGTCCCCTCGTCCGGCCGGTCGCTCACTCAGCCCTCCCCCACCGCGACGACCCCGCGCCGGATGGCGCGGACCGCGTCGCCGGCGGCGCGACCGACCGTGTCCTCGGCGCCCGCGACGGCGCGGATCTGGTCGAGCAGGTCGACCACCTGCCGGCACCAGCGCACGAAGTCTCCCGCGGACAGCTCGGTGCCGTGCGCGCGGGCTCCGTCGAGCACGGTGGCGAGCGAGTCGCCCCGCACCCAGCGGTGCACCGGCCACGCGAAGCCGAGGTCGGGCTCGCGGGTGCGGTCGAGGTGGTGGCGGCGCTCGTCGGCGACGAGGTCGTGCCAGAGCTGGACGGTCGCGTCGACGGCGGTGGTCGCGTCGTCGGGCACCCGCGGCACGCCGCCGTCGTCGCGACGGCTGTCGTAGACCAGCGACGACGCCAGCGCGGCGATCTCCGCCGGCCCGAGGCCCCGCCAGACGCCGTGGCGCAGGCACTCGGCGACGAGCAGGTCGGATTCCCCCCACAGCCGTGAGAGCCGCCGCCCGTGCTCGGTGACGTTCTGCTGCGCGTCGGGGGCCTCGTCGAGGTAGCCGCGCTCGGTGAGGAGCCCGCGGATCCGGTCGAACGTGCGGGCCAGCGAGTGGGTCGTCGAGCGCACCCGCGACTGGAGCTGCTCGGTCTCGCGTTCGAGGCGCTGGTGGCGCTCGTACCAGCGGGCGCGGTCGTCGCGGTCGGGCAGGCCGTGGCACGGGTGGGCGCGCAGGGCGCGGCGCAGGGCGGCGAGCTCGCCGTCCTCGTTCTGCGCGCCCTGGCGCTTCCGCGCCGATCCCTCCCGCAGGGGCGGCTCGATGCCCGTCTCGCGCAGCGCGTTGGCGAGGTCGCGCCGGACCCGGGGTACGCGGTGGTCGACCTTGCGCGGCAGCTTCATCGTGCCGAGCGCGGTCACCGCCTCGGGGAAGTCGGTGAGCGAGAGCCGCCCGGCCCAGCGGTCCTCGGTGAGGACGAGCGGACGGGGCTCCATGCCGCGGGGGCTGCGGTCGATGCCGGGGTCGAGGACGACGGCCAGCCCGGCGCGCTTGCCCCCGGGGACGGCGATGACGTCGCCCGGGCGGAGGTTCTCCAGCGACGACGCGGCCTCGGCCTTCTGCGCCGAGCGGCCCTGGCGCGAGAGCATCTTCTCCCGCTCGGACACCCGCCGGCGCAGGTCCATGTACTCGGCGAAGTCGTCGAAGTCGGGGGCGTCCGGCGACGCCTCGCGGCCGCCGGAGCCGTTGCCCCCGGCTGCCTCGGCGTAACCAGCGAGGGCCTCGCGGTTGCGCTCGAGGCGCTTGGCGAGGCCGACGACGCTGCGGTCGGCCTGGAACTGGGCGAACGACTGCTCGAGCAGCTCGCGGGCGTCCTCGACACCGAGGCGGTCGACGAGGTTGACGGCCATGTTGTAGCCGGGGCGGAACGACGAGCGCAGCGGGTAGGTCCGCGTCGAGGCGAGCCCGGCGACCTGCTCGGGGTCGACCCCCGGGGTCCACAGCACGACGGCGTGGCCCTCGACGTCGATCCCGCGGCGCCCGGCCCGGCCCGTGAGCTGCGTGTACTCCCCCGGCGTCAGCTCGACGTGCGCCTCGCCGTTGTACTTCACCAGCTTCTCGAGCACGACCGTGCGCGCCGGCATGTTGATGCCCAGCGCCAGCGTCTCGGTGGCGAACACCGCCCGCACCAGGCCGCGGACGAACAGCTCCTCGACCGTCTCCTTGAACGCCGGCAGCATGCCCGCGTGGTGCGCGGCGACCCCGCGCTCGAGGCCGTCGCGCCACTCCCAGTAGCCCAGCACCTCGAGGTCGGCGTCGGGCAGCCCGGCGGTCCGGCGCTCGACGACCTCACGGATCGCCGCGACGTCGTCCGGTCCGGTCAGGCGCAGCCCGGAGCGCACGCACTGGGTGACCGCGGCGTCGCACCCGGCGCGGCTGAAGATGAAGGTGATCGCGGGCAGCAGGCCGGCGGCGTCGAGCCGCTCGATGACGTCCACCCGCGACGGCGGCCGGAAGCCCGACGGCCCACCGCGCCCGGGCGGGCCGGACCGGCCCGGACCGCCCCGCGTCCCGTTGCGCCCACCCCGACCGGGCGGGCCGGATCGTGCGCGACCTCCGCGGACCGAGGGCCCGCGGTCGACCTCGGCGACGGCCCTGACCAGCGTCGGGTCCACCTTCAGCGCGGCCTGCCCGCCGCGGCGCTCCTCGGCGAACAGGTCGAACATGCGGTGCCCGACGACCATGTGCTGCCACAGCGGCACGGGCCGCGTCTCGTCGACGACCACCGTGGTGTCGCCGCGCACGGTGACCAGCCAGTCGCCGAACTCCTCGGCGTTGCTCACCGTCGCCGAGAGCGACGCGAGCTGCACGTGCTCGGGCAGGTGGAGGATGACCTCCTCCCACACGGCGCCGCGGAAGCGGTCGGCGAGGTAGTGGACCTCGTCCATCACGACGTAGGCCAGGCCCTCGAGCGCCGGCGCCTCCGCGTAGAGCATGTTGCGCAGCACCTCGGTGGTCATGACCACCACGGGCGCGTTGCCGTTGATCGCGGCGTCACCGGTCAACAGGCCGACGGCGTCGGCGCCGTGGCGCTCGACGAGGTCGGTGTACTTCTGGTTCGACAGCGCCTTGATCGGCGTCGTGTAGAAGCACTTCTGGCCGCGCGCGAGGGCGAGGTGCACCGCGAACTCGCCGACCACCGTCTTGCCCGCCCCCGTCGGGGCGCAGACCAGCACGCCGTGGCCCTGTTCGAGGGCCAGGCAGGAGCGGCGCTGGAAGTCGTCGAGCTCGAAGGAGAGCTCCGCTTCGAAACGGCCCAGCTGAGGGTGTGCGGCGCGGGTGCGAGCCTGCGCGTAGGCCTCGGCGGGAGAGCGGGTGGCCACGTCTCCACAGTGTCACAACACTCGGGGGGCTTCGCCCCCCGAGACCCCCCCGAAGGCATCACAGGCGTCGCGAGGGGCGGATCAGGTGACGTCCCACCGGTCGGCCGAGCCGTCGCTGCCCCTGTCGGGCCCCTGGTCGCCCCGCAGCGGCTCGATCCGGGGCGGCGGGCCGGGCGCGGGTCCGGGGGCCGGAGTGGGCGCGCCGAGGCGGTCGTCCAGCGGCGAGGGCTGGTCGGGGTCCAGGCCGTCCCAGCCCTGCTCGAGGCGGCGTCGGGCCTCGCGCTTGTCGTGGACCCGGGCGACCTGGATCGCGAGCTCGAGCAGCAGCACCAGCGAGACCCCGAGCGCCAGCATCGAGATCGGGTCCTGGCCGGGCGTCGCGAGCGCGGCGAAGACGAACAGCCCGAACACCAGGCCGCGACGCCAGCGCTTGAGCTGCGCGTACGAGACGACCCCGACCCGGTTGAGCATGATCACGAGCAGCGGCAGCTCGAAGCTCACCCCGAAGATGACCAGGAGGGCGAGCAGCAGGTCGAAGTAGTCCGAGCCCCGCAGGACCGTGGCCTGGACGTCGCCGCCGATGGTGAACAGGAACTGCAGGGCCTGGGTGACGACGAAGTAGGCGAGCACCGCGCCCGCGGTGAACAGCACCACCGCGGCCGTGACGAACGTGTACGCGAAGCGCTTCTCCTTCGCGTACAGCCCGGGCGTGATGAAGCCCCAGATCTGGGCGAACCAGACCGGGCTCGCCATGAGCACCCCGGCGGTCGCGGCGACCTTGAGGCGCAGCGTGAACTGCTCGAACACCCCGAACGCCACGAGCCGGCACTGCTCCCCGCCGCCGAGCTGGACCCGGTTCTCGGGCGGCAGCGCGCAGTACGGGTCGGTGAGCAGCTGCCCGAGCGACGGCAGGCCGAACGGGTAGGCGGTGTACCAGACGAAGCCGAGCACGGTGGCTGCCGTGATGGCGAGCAGCGCGATCGCCAGGCGGCGCCGCAGCTCGTAGATGTGCTCGACGAGCGTCATCGTCCCGTCGGGGTTGGCCCGACGGCGCGCCCCGGGCCGGCGCAGGCCGCGCCACCAGCGGGCGCGCGAACCCGAGCCGTCCGGTCCTGCTGTGCTGCGGGGCGCGTCCTGCGACGTCACGGGCGGCGGGGGTTCCGGCTCGGTACCCGGGTCAGGACGAGGTGGAGCCCGGCTGGGACCGGGTCGCGTCCTGCTGGGCGGTGCCGTTGGTGCTGGTCGGTGTGGTGGTCGGCGTGCCCTCGTCGAGCTGGCGGCCCGGCGCCTGCGGCTCGGCGTTCGCCTGACCGGCCTTCTCGTCCTCGCGCAGGCCGCGCGTCTCGGCCTTGAAGATGCGCATCGACTGGCCCAGCCCACGCGCCATGTCCGGCAGCTTCCTGGCGCTGAACAGCAGCACCACGCCGACGATCGCGACGATGACCCATTCGCTCACGGTGTGGCTCCTTCCACGGTGTCGCCGATGCTACGCGCGGCGCTCGGCGAGGCGGACCTTCAGCGCGGCGACCCGCGCCTGGATCAGCCCGACGTCCCGGCCGATCTGCTCCTTCGCGACGTTCGCGACGAGCCCGAAGCGCTTGACCGGTCCGAGCAGCGCCGCGACGACCAGCCCCAACCCGACCAGCGCGGCGACCACCGCGACGACGCTCCACAGGTACGGCACGGGACGACCCTAACCGGGCGCGGTGACCGGACGGTGAACGGCCGTGTGCGCGGGGTGCCGAGGTCCCGTGGTCGCGCTCACGCGGCGGCGCCTCGGGCCGGGTCGGCGCCCGGGGTGGACGTCGGGGTGGACGTCGGGGTTGACGTCGCGGTGGGCGCCGGGACGGAGGTGGTGGCGAGTGCGGCGTCCGCGTCCTCCGGGTCGGTGTACGGGTCGCGCTCCCACGGCGGCGGCTCGAGCTGGGGCGAGCGCACCCACCACCGGTGCCCCGACGGCGACGTCCACATGACGACCGGACTCGTCCCGCCCTCCGGGTCCGGGACACAGGACGCCGCCCAGCGCTCGAGGGTCTTCATCCGGTGGTGACGCCGGCAGCAGGGCTTGAGGTTGCCCCGCCGCGTGCGCCCGGCACCGCCCGACGGGTGGCCGTGGTCGTAGGGCACGACGTGGTCGAGGTCGCAGCGGGCGGCGGGCACGCGACAGCCGGGCGCCGCACAGGTGAGGTCCCGCGAGCGCACGAAGTCCTGGAGCGACGGGGGTGGTCGGTAGCGGGTGGACTCGAGGTGGTCGGCGACGCCGGTGACGGGATCGGTGATCAACCGTCGCCAGACCGCGTCCGGGTCGGCGGCGAGGCGCCGGGCGAGCAGCGCCGGCGGGGGCCCGTGGCCCTCCATCTCGGCAGGGCGCTCGGAGAGGCCGGCGAGGACGTCCCAGCCGATCGTGATCCGAACCTCGGTACGCACCGGCGACGGGGCCCGGTCGCAGACCCCGCGCCGCACGTCGCGGCCGAGGTGAGCGACCGGGCCGGCCTCGTCGCTGCAGCCCCCCGCACCGCGCGGGTGCCCGGCGTCCTGGGCGTCCTGGTCGCTGCCGTGGTCGCCGGACTCAGGGCGGTCGTCGCGGTCCGGAGCAGGGGCGTCGCCGTCGCCGGACGAGCAGGCGGCGGCGCGGGCGGTGGCGCCGTCGAGGATGAGGTCGCGCGCGGCGTCCAGGCGCTTCTGCGCGAGCGTGCGCTGCTCCCCCTCGGGCGGGTCGCCGGCCTGACGCGCGACGGCGTCGACGACCGCGTAGACCCCGCGTGCCTCGTCGGCCGGCAGGCGCATCTGGATCACACCGGTGGCGCCGTCGTCGTCGGACCAGTACCGCAGCTCGCGATCGCGCCGGGCCTGCTCGGGCCGTCGCCGGAGGGCGTCGGGGTCGAGCCGCGCCAGGATCCGGCGGACCGTCTCGCGGAGCTGCGTCGGCGTCCGGTCGCGCGGCGGGCGCGACCACAGCGTCGCGTCGAGCGCTCGCGCCGTCCGCGGGGAGCACTGCTCGGTCTGCTCGATCATCACGCGAGCGTGCGAGATCGAGATCCGGCCGGCGTCGAGCGCCGCGAGCGTGTTCGGCAGGCGTTCGACCAGCACGTCGGCCTGGTGCACGCGGATCTCCCCCGTGCGCGCGGCGACCCGTCCGACCGTGGCGACCTCCATCGCCACCGACTGCGACGCCAGCTCCCCGCGCCCCTCCCCGCGCACCCGCGCCTGGCGTGCGTGCAGGTAGTCGGCGATCTCCTGGTGGAGCCTTGCCTGGGCCCAGCCCGCCAGCGCCGCCCACGCCGCGAGGCGCTCGACGGCGTCGAACCCCTCGTCGTCGCCGACGTCCACCGGCGCGGACGTCGCGAGGGCAGCGGCCAGCGCCGGACCCGGCGCCTGCTCCGACCACGTCGGGCGGACCGGCGCGACCGGGGCCGCTGCGCACCACCCACTGTCGAACACATGTTCGATGGTACCAGCTCCACCGTCACGGTATTGCCGTTCCGCGGCATCGTTCCCGCAGCTCAGGGTCGGGGTCCGACGACAACGGCGACACTCCCGAGAGATCAGGGTGGAGAGCGCCGTCGACCCGCGGCCCGGCCCAGCTGCCCACCCCGAACCTCGACCGCTGCCCCGGTGGCGACCGTTCAGCGCGGGAGGACGTCCGCGCAGTGCTCGAGGACGTGCTCGACGAGGCCGGCGGGCCCGACGCCCCGCGGCAGGGCGGCGACCAGCGAGTTCGTCCCCACGTCCTCGACGATGGGCAGGAAGCGCAACGGCCGGCCGTCATGGCTCGTGGCGACCTCGGTCATGAGCAGCGCCCAGGCGAGCCCGCGACCGACGAGCGCGCGGACGGTCGCGACGTCGGAGCTGCGGTAGACGAAGCGCGGCGTCACGCCGAAGCGGGCCAGCATGGCCTCGTTGAGGTAGCTCGCGGGCTCGATGTCGAGGAGCGCTCCCGGGTGCTCGGCGAGGTCGGCCAGACGGATCTCCGACTGCACGGCGAGCGGGTGGTCGGCCGCCAGCGCGACCTTGAAGCGGCGCTCGCGCAGTAGGGTCGAGGTGACCTCGGCCTGGAGCTGCATCTCGTAGAGGAAGCAGACGTCGATCTGTCCCCGCAACATGCGGTCCTGGAGCACCGCCGCGGGCCCCTCGACCACCTCGAGGCTCGCGTCCGGGAACCGGTCGTGCAGCAGCGCGGCGACCTCCGGCACCACCTGCACCGCCAGCGACGGGAAGCAGCCGATGGTCAGCGGTCCCGTCGCGGGGTCGCCGACGAGCTGTCGCACGTCCTGGAGGACGCCCCGCGCCCGGTTCGCCACGGTGCGGCCGGCCGGGGTGAGGTGCACGCCCTTCGCGGTCCGCCGCACGGCGAGCTGTACCCCGAGGCTGCCCTCCAGCTCGCGCAGCGCCTGGCTCATCGCGGCCTGGGAGACGTGGCAGCGCACGGCCGCCCGCGAGATCGACTCGTCGCGGGCGATCGCCACCAGGTACTCCAGCTGGCGCAGCGTGACGTCGTTCACAAGCTCAGCTTATGCAGAGCCCGAGGAGAAACAGCTATGCCTCAGCAGTGGCGCGGGCGACAGTGCTGGTCGACCGCGGTGCCCGCACCGCGACCGCACTGCGGCACCCTCGACGCGAAGGAGCGCCATGCCCGGTCCCCACGTGGTGATGCTCGGGACGGCCGGTGGCCCACGGTGGTGGGACCGGCCCGGAGCCGCCGCCTCCCGCAGCGGGATCGCCACGGCGGTCGTCGTCGGCGACGCCGTGTACGTGGTCGACGCCGGGCAGGGTGCCGGCCGCCAGCTTGCCCGGGCCGGCCTGCCCCTCGACCGGGTCCGCGCGCTGTTCCTGACCCACCTGCACTCCGACCACGTCGCCGACCTGGCGCCGTGGCTGCTCTTCGGCCTGTTCGAGCGCCGCCACCCGGCCGTCGCGCCGATGCCGGTCTACGGGCCCGGCCCGCGCGGGGGGCTGCCGCCGCTGTCCGACCACGCCGCCCGCCGACCGGCCCCGGTGGCGCCCGCCAACCCGACCCCCGGCACCGCGGAGATGGTCGAGCTGCTGTGCGCCGCCCACGCGACCGACCTCAACGACCGCCTCTTCGACTCCCTCAGCGGCCGTCCCGCCGACCACGTCGCGGTCCGCGAGATCACCCTGCCGCCGGATACCGGGTTCGACCCCGACACCCGGGTCGCCCCGCCGATGGCCCCGTTCGAGGTCCACCGTGACGAGCACGTCGTCGTCACCGCCGTCCTCGTCGAGCACCCGCCCACCGCGCCCGCCTTCGCGTTCCGCTTCGACACCCCCGAGGGCTCGGTGACGATCTCCGGCGACACGGCGCCCTGCGCCAACCTCGTCGACCTCGCGCGCGGCACCGACCTGTTGCTGCACGAGGCCATCGACCTCGCGGCCATGGGCCGCCGCTACCCCGACGCGGCGATGCGCGAGGCCACGATGGCCCACCACCGCCGGGCGCACACCACCGCCGAGCAGGCCGGCGAGCTCGCGACGCGGGCCGGCGCCCGGGCGCTCGGCCTGCACCACCTGGTGCCCGGCGACGCCCCCGCGGGCGCGTTCCGGGACGCCGCGGCCGCGACGTTCCGCGGCCGGGTGTTCGTGCCCGACGACCTCGACGTCCTCGACCTCCTCGACGCCGCCGCACCGACCGCCCACGACCGCACGGAGGTGGCCTGATGACCAGCACGGCGGACCCGGCCCCCGGGACCACGACCGAGGCGTCCCCGCGCGAGATGCGGCGGGTGCTCGCCTCCAGCTTCATCGGCACCACGATCGAGTACTACGACTTCATCCTCTACGCGACGGCGGCGAGCATCGTCTTCGGCAGCGTCTTCTTCACCGGGGTCGGCCCGGGCGTCGCGCAGATCCTGTCCTTCGGGACGCTCGCCGCCGGGTACTTCGCCCGCCCGATCGGCGGCATCGTGTTCGGGCACCTCGGCGACCGGATCGGCCGCAAGTCGATGCTGGTCGTGTCGGTGGTGCTCATGGGCGTGGTCAGCACGCTCATCGGGCTGCTGCCCGGCACCGCGCAGATCGGCGTCGCCGCGCCCCTGCTGCTCGTGCTCCTGCGCATCCTGCAGGGCATCGCGGTCGGCGGGGAGTGGGGCGGCGCGATGCTGCTCGGGTTCGAGCGGGCCGGCAAGCGGTCGCGGGGCTTCGCCGCCTCCGTCGCGTACATGGGCGCCCCCGCCGGCACCATCGCCGGGACGCTGGTGCTCAGCGCCTTCACGATGCTGCCGCGCGAGGACTTCCTGTCCTGGGGCTGGCGGGTCCCGTTCCTGTTCAGCGCGGTGCTCGCGGTCATCGGCCTGGTCATCCGGCTGCGCACGGCCGAGTCGGCGGTGTTCCAGGAGGCCGTGGCCGCAGCCGAGGAGAAGCAGGTCCCGGTGGGCGAGGTCGTCACGCGCTACCCGCGCCGGCTGCTCGTGGCGGTCGGCGCCGGCCTCTCCGGGCAGGCGGCCCAGGGCCTGATGGGCGTGTGGGCGATCGGCTACGCCGTCACCCAGCTCCAGCTCTCGCCGACGGGGGTCCTCAACGTCAAGGCCCTCACGGGGGTCTGCGTGATCGTCATGGTCGTCATCGCCGCCCGGCTGTCCGACCGGATCGGGCGCCGGCCCGTCATGCTCGGGGGCAACGTGGCCGCCGTGCTGCTCGCCGTGCCGATCATGCTGCTCCTCGACTCGGGCAGCGTCGTCACCGTCTTCCTCGCCCTGTTCCTCGGCCTCGCGGTGATCCAGGGCTTCGTCGCCGGGCCCTACGGTGCGTTCGCCGCCGAGCTCTTCCCCACCCGGATCCGCTACACCGGGGCCTCGATGGGCTACCAGATCGCGGCCGCGCTGGGCGCCGGACTGATGCCGGTCATCGCCTCGGCGCTCGTGCTCGCCGGGGGCGGGTCGTTGTGGCTGGTCGCGGCGGCCTGGATCGGCATGACCCTCATCGGCCTGGTCGCCGTCGCCGTCGCGGGCGAGGGCAAGGACCGCGACCTCCGCGAGATCGGCTGACGCCGAGGCGGCGGCCGGGCCCAGCCCTCAGCCCCCAGCCCTCAGCCCCGAGCCGTCAGCCCTCGGCCTCGCCGTACACCGCCAGCGCCTCGCGCGCCCGGGCGCGGCGGGCCGCGGCCAGGTCCGGCGGGGCCAGCACCTCCACCGCGTCGCCCAGCCCCAGCAGCAGCCGCACCATCCAGTCGCGGTCGCCGTAGCGCATGGTGACGCGGGCGGAGCCGTCGTCGTCGGCGTGCAGGTCCTCAACCGGGTAGTACTCGGCGACCCAGCGCGCCGCCGGGTGCAGCACGAGCGCCGCGACGAACGCGCCGTCGTCGGGGCGCAGCAGCTCCTCCCCCGACCCCTCGCGGCCCCGCGCCCCGGGGGGCGGGGCGGAGGGCTCGTCGAGCACCTCGGCGTCGTCGACCCGGTCGAGGCGGAACAGCCGCACGCCCTCGGCGCGCCGGCACCACGCCTCCAAGTAGGCGGAGGCGTCGACGAGGAGCAGGCGCATGGGGTCGACGTCGCGGCGGCCGACGGCGTCGCGGGACGCCGAGTAGTAGGTCAGGCGCAGGGCCCGGCCGGTCTCGACGGCCCGGCGCACCGCGTCCTCGGCCCGCCCCGGCCGCCGGCCCAGGCCGACAGCGACGCCCTCCCCGGAGGGCTCGCCCGACTCGGCCGCGGTGTCGCCGACCCGCCCGGCCGCGTCCTCGATCTTCGCCAGCGCGCGCTGCACGGCGTCGGCGTCGACCACGCCCGGCGCGTCGGCCAGGGCCCGCAGCGCGACCGCGAGGGTGGCCGCCTCGGTGCCCGACAGGCGCAGCGGGCGGCGCATGCCGGCGTCGAAGGTGACGGTGACCGTGTCGCCCTCGAACGACAGGTCCACCAGGTCGCCCGGCCCGTAGCCCGGCAGCCCGCACATCCACAGCAGCTCGAGGTCGCGGCGCAGCTGGGCCTCTCCGACGCCGAAGTCCGCGGCCGCGTCGGCGACCGCGATCCCGGGCCGCGCGAGCAGGTAGGGCACGAGGGTGAGCAGGCGGGGCAGCCGCTCGGACACGCCGGCGGTCACCGCGCGCCCCCGACGTCGGCGGTGTCGGGAGCGGACACGACCGATCCCCGCAGCAGCGAGACCACCGCCTCGCGCAGCTCCGGCGGCTCCAGGACCACGGCGTCCGGACCGTGCCCGGCCACCCAGCGGGCGGCCACGTCGACGCGCCCGAGGTCGATCTCGACGACGTCCGGGTCGCCCTGGGGGTCCGGCCGCGAACCCCGCCGCAGGCCCTGCGCCCGACCGGGGACGAGCCGGATCCGCGCGCGGCCCGTCGGCGGCGGCGGACCGGCGGAGGCGGCGACGACGGCGACGAGGTCGACGTCGGCGGGCGGGCTCACCGCGCCCCGCGGCCCGACCGCGCGGGCGTCGCCACCGATGCGCGAGAGGCGGAAGCAGCGCACGTCGTCGCGGTCCCGGTCGTGGCCGACGAGGTACCAGCGTCCCCGCCACGACACGACGCCCCACGGCTCGACGGTCCGGGTGCGCGCCTCGGCGGCGGGGTGCGACCGGTGGGTGAACGTGACGACCCGCCCCGCCCGGCTGGCCGCGAGCAGCGGCGCGAAGGCCGGCTCCGCGGCCTGCAGGCGCGGCTGCACGGCCGACGCGGCGTCGGGGTCGACGGCGATCCCGGCCGCCCGCAGCTTCTGCAGCGCCGTGCGCGCCGCCCCCGCGAGCGCCGGCGAGTCCCACAGCCGTGCGGCCAGGGCGACGGCGGTGGCCTCGTCGGGGGCGAGGTCGATGTCGGGCAGCTCGTAGTCGCCGCGCGCGATCCGGTAGCCGTCGACGGGCTCGGCCAGCGACGACCGCCCGGTCTCCAGCGGGACCCCGAGCTCGCGCAGCTCGGCCTTGTCCCGCTCGAACATCCGGAAGAAGGCCTCGTCGGACGCCACGTCGGCGTAGCCGGGCACGGTGGCCCGGATCCGCTCGGCGCTGAGGTACTGGCGCGTCGAGAGCAGGCAGAGCACCAGGTTGACCAGGCGTTCGGCGCGCGCGGACGGGCTCGTCGACACCCTGTGAGCCTACGACTCCTCGCGCACGTGTTCGAACGCCGGTGCCCGGCGCGTCAGCTCGAGTCCGAACTGCGCTGCGCCCGCTGGATGCGCACCTGGCCGTCGTCGTCGCGGTCGACCTCGAACCGGTAGTTCTCCCGGCTGGTCCGGCCGCTCTCGGTGACGAACTCGATGTCCGCGGTGACGATGTCGCCGCGCACCGACACGTTCGAGGTCTGCACGTCGCGGATGGTCGACCAGAACCGCCGGTAACCGTCGTACCCGCCGGACTCGTCCTGCGCCCGCTCGGAGAGCACGGACCACGCGCCGTCGAGGTTGCCGGGCAGGGCCTCGTAGTAGTCGACGACGACCGTGGCCGGGTCGCCACCCGACGGCGGGTCGGACGGGTCGCTCGGCGACAGCGGGGCGGCGACGCTCGGGACCGGCCGCTCGGTGTCGGTGCCACCGAGCGGGTCGGAGGGGGCCGGCTCCGGCGCCGCCGAGGTCGGGGCGGGGTCCGGCGCCGGGGATGCGACCGTCCCGCTCCCCGCACCGGCGGCGACCGCGACGCCGATGCCCCCGGCGAGCACGACCGCCGAGGCCGCGGCGACCGCCGTGGCCCGGCGCGGGCGCGACCAGCGGGAGGGGCGGCGGCGGTCGGAGCCCGCCGCGAGCGTGCGCGAGGGTGCGGCGGCGGCACCGGGGCGGGCCAGCG
The DNA here is from genome assembly GCF_056311855.1 of Actinomycetospora sp. ABD4_176. Lineage (NCBI taxonomy): Bacteria > Bacillati > Actinomycetota > Actinomycetes > Pseudonocardiales > Pseudonocardiaceae > Actinomycetospora > Actinomycetospora sp. ABD4_176. The sequence continues at coordinate 1,050,541 of NZ_CM149974.1, forward strand.
ACGACGCCGCCGCGGCCGCGCCGACCCCGCCGATCCGTTCCAGGCCGGCCGCGAGCGGGCTCCCGGCGGTGGTCGCGGGGGTCGACGCCGTGATCGACGCGGGGGCGACGAGCTCATCGGGATCGATCCCGTCGGGGTCGGGCGCGACCGGATCCGCCCCGAACGGTCCCGCGGCCGGGAGCGCCCCGGCCGTCGCGGGCAGGTCCGCGGTGCCGGGCCGGCGCGGGGCCGGGACGGCGTCCCCGTCGGCGTCGGCCTCCGCGGGAGCCGGGCGGGGCGCCGGGACGAAGGGTCGGGTGCCGGCCCGGCCGCGCAGGGCACGCTCCACCGCGCCGGTGCCGGGCCGGTGCTCGGGGTCGAGGCGCAGCATCGCCGCGAGCGGGCGGCCGAGCACCCCGGCGCGGGCCGCGGGGCGCAGCCGGCCCTCGGCCATGGCGTGCAGGACGGCCAGCGTGTTGTCGTGCCGCCCGCACACGAGCTCGTTCTCGACGGCGGCGTAGAGCGTCGCGCCGAGCGAGAACACGTCGGAGGCGGGCGACGGGTCGCCGCCCCGGGCCACCTCGGGCGCGAAGTAGCCGGGCGTCCCGGCCACCATGCCGCCGCCCGTGGAGGTCGTGTCCCAGGAGGCGCGGGAGACCCCGAAGTCGGTGATCTTCGCGACGCCGTCGTCGGTGATCAGCACGTTGCCGGGCTTGATGTCGCCGTGGACGATGCCCGCCTCGTGCACCGCGCCCAGCGCGTCGGCCACCTGCGCGCCCACCCACGCGGCCTCGCGCGGCTCGAGCGGGCCCTGCTCGGCGAGCACGGCCGCGAGCGAGCGCGAGGGCAGGTACTCCATGACCAGCCAGGGGCCGTGCCCGGAACCCTGATCGCCGTCGACCACCACGTCGAACACCGCGATCGCCCGCGGGTGCACGACGCGCGCCGCGATCCGGCCCTCACGCATCGCCCGGGCACGGGCCACGTGCTCCTCGGTGGCGTCGCGGTGGCCGCGGGCGGCCAGCTGCTTCACCGCGACCGTGCGGCGCAGCCGGCGGTCCCAGGCGGTGAAGACGACGCCCATGGCCCCGGCCCCGATGCACTCGCCGACACGGTAGCGCCCGCCGAGCACCGTGCCCACGACCGACGTGTCGACCGGGACCGGTGCGGCCTCGTGGGCGGTGTGCAGCGTGCTCGGCGCCGCCACGGGGCCGTGCAGGCGGGAGGTGCGGGGCTGGTGCTCCATCGAGTTCTCGTGCCGTCCTCGGCGTCGTCGGTGAGTGCGTTCGCGGTTACCTCGTGCGCCCCCGACGCACGCCGCCGACGTGGCCTCCGTTACAAGGTGGCGATCAATCGGTCGACACGTTCGTCGACGGCGCGGAAGGGGTCCTTGCACAGGACGGTTCGCTGGGCCTGGTCGTTCAGTTTGAGGTGGACCCAGTCCACTGTGAAGTCCCTCCCGGCGGCCTGGGCGGCGGCGATGAAGTCGCCGCGCAGCTTGGCCCGGGTGCTCTGGGGCGGGGTGTCCTTCGCCGCCTCGATCTCGCCGTCGTCGGTGACCCGGTCGACCATGTCCTTGCGCTGGAGCAGGTCGAACACGCCCCGTCCGCGCCGGATGTCGTGGTAGGCGAGGTCGAGCTGGGCCACGCGCGGGCTGGAGAGCCCGAGGTCGTTGCGGGAGCGGTAGCGCTGGACGAGGCGGTGCTTGATCGCCCAGTCGATCTCGCGGTCGATGAGCGAGAGGTCCTGGCGCTCCACGGCGTCGAGCGTGCGGCCCCACAGCTCGACGACCCGGTCGGTGATCGGGTCGGAGCCGCGGCGGGCGACGTGCTCGACGGCGCGCGCGTGGTACTCGCGCTGGATGTCCAGCGCGCTCGCCTCGCGGCCGCCGGCCAGGCGCACCGGCCGGCGCCCGGTGAGGTCGTGGCTGATCTCGCGGATGGCGCGGATGGGGTTGTCCAGCGTGAAGTCCCGGAACTGCACGCCCTGCTCGATCATCTCGAGCACGAGGTGGGTGGTGCCCACCTTGAGCAGCGTGGTGACCTCGGACATGTTCGAGTCGCCGACGATGACGTGCAGGCGGCGGTAGCGCTCGGCGTCGGCGTGCGGCTCGTCGCGGGTGTTGATGATCGGGCGGCTCCGCGTCGTGGCGGAGGAGACGCCCTCCCAGATGTGCTCCGCGCGCTGCGACAGGCAGAACACGGCGCCCCGCGGCGTCTGCAGCACCTTCCCGGCGCCGGCGATGAGCTGGCGGGTCACGAGGAAGGGCAGCAGCACGTCGGCGATGCGCGAGAACTCGCCCGAGCGGCCGACCAGGTAGTTCTCGTGGCAGCCGTAGGAGTTGCCCGCCGAGTCGGTGTTGTTCTTGAACAGGAAGATGTCGCCGCCGATGCCCTCGTCGGCGAGGCGCCGCTCCGCGTCGAGCAGGAGGTCCTCGAGGATCCGCTCGCCCGCCTTGTCGTGCGCGACGAGCTGAGTCAGCGAGTCGCACTCCGCGGTGGCGTACTCGGGGTGGCTGCCCACGTCGAGGTAGAGCCGCGACCCGTTGCGCAGGAAGACGTTCGACGACCGGCCCCACGACACGACCCGGCGGAACAGGTAGCGGGCGACCTCGTCGGGCGAGAGGCGCCGCTGGCCGTGGAAGGTGCAGGTGACACCGAACTCGGTCTCGACCCCGTAAATCCTCCGCTGCATCCCTCCACCCTAGGCCAGCCGACCCGCCGTTGTGGCCTCTGTGACGCCCCGCGTCACCCGGTGCCGCGGGGCACGACGGAGGCGCCGGGGCCCGATCACTACGGTCGACGCCGTGGCGCTCCCCGCACGAGGACTGGCAACCGACATCTCCCGTGGCGTGGGCCGGCGGGTGCGGCAGGGGGCGCGGGGCAGCCGGCGGCGGCTGGCCGACGTCAACGAGCAGGACTGCCGGATCACCACCGCGATCGGGGGGCTGCCCTACACGGTCGCGGACCCTGCGCTGGCCGCGCTGAGCCGTTCCGCCGACCACAGCAGGCTCTGGTTCGGCGTGGCCGCCGCCCTCGCCGCCGGGACCCGCCACACCCGCCGCGGTGCGCTGCGCGGGGTGCTCGCGATCGCCGGGGCGAGCTTCCTGGCCAACGCCCTGCTCAAGCCCCTGGTGCCCCGCCGGCGGCCCGCCGCCGAGCTCCTGCCCGACTACCGGTCGCTCGACGACCCGCCGACCTCGTCGTCGTTCCCCTCCGGCCACGCGGCCTCGGCCGCCGCGTTCGCCGCGGCCGTCGCGATGGAGAGCCCGAAGGCCGCGTCCTGGGTGGTGCCGCTGGCCGCGACGGTGGCCTACTCCCGGGTGCACGTCGGCGTGCACTGGACCAGCGACGTCGCCGCCGGGGTCGCCCTCGGGACCGGCGCCGCCCTGGCCACCCGCCGCTGGCTCCCGCTGCGCAGCATCGACGAGGCCGCCGCCCGCCCCGTGGCCGGCGCGCCCGTCCTGCCCGAGGGCGAGGGCCTCGTCGTGCTCGTCAACACCCGCTCCGGCCGCGCGGGCGTCGACCCGTACGAGGAGCTCGTCGGCGCCCTGCCCCGCGCCCGCGTCCTGCGCCTCGAGGACGGCAAGGACCTCGCCGAGACGCTCATCGACGCCGCCCGCGAGCCCGGCGTGCGGGCGGTGGGCATCGCCGGCGGCGACGGCTCGGTGGCGGCCGCGGCCCGGGTCGCGGAGGACCTCGACCTGCCGCTCGCCGTGGTCCCCGCGGGCACCCTCAACCACTTCGGCCGCGACGTCGGCGTCTACGACACCCAGGAGGCCATCGACGCCACCGGCGCGGGCGAGGCCGTCGCGGTCGACCTCGGGGAGCTGCGGCTGCACGCCGACGCCGAGGGCCGCCAGGAGCCGCGCCGGGTCGTCTTCGTCAACACCTCGGCGTTCGGCGGCTACCCCGAGATGGTCCGCCTGCGCGAGCGGTGGCAGAAGCGCTGGGGCAAGTGGCCCGCCGCGATCGCCGCCCTGCTCGTGACGCTCGCCCGCAGTCGGCCGATCCGCGTCCGCCTCAACGGGGTGGAGCGCTCGGTGTGGATGCTGTTCGTCGGCAACGGGCCCTACGTGCCGACCGGGATGGTGCCGTCGTACCGGCCCCGGCTCGACACCGGCGTGCTGGAGGTGCGCTACCTGCGCGCCGACCGGCCGCTCGCCCGGGCCCGGGCCTTCCTCGCCCTGGCCACCGGCGTGCTCGGGCACAACAGGATCTACCAGGAGAGCGCCATGCGGTCGCTGGACATCGAGCTGCTCGACGGGCCGGTCGAGGTCGCCGCCGACGGCGAGGTCGTCGGCCGCGGCCGCCGGCTGCGCTACCGGGTGGCCGACCACCCCGTCCCCGTCTACCGGCGCGACGAGGCGCGCTGGCCGCACCGCGCGACCGCCCGGTGAGCGACCCGGTGACCGACAGGGTGACCGACCTGGTGAGCGACCTCCCCGGCGCCGCCCGCTCCCCCGCCCTGCCCCGCTGGCTCGGCCGCCTCGACCGCACCGCCGACCGCGGGCTCCTCTGGGCCGTGGTGGCCGGGGGGCTCATGGCGTCGGGACGCGGTCCGCAACGGCGTGCCGGGGTGCGCGGGGTGATGGCCGCCGCCGCGACCTCGACGATCGCCCACGCGCTGGCCAAACCGCTGCTGCCCCGCGCCCGCCCCTGGGGCCGGCGCTTCCCCTCCGCGCACGCGGCGTCCTCCACCGCGTTCGTGACCGCGGCGGCGATGGAGTCGCCGCTGCTCGGGGGCGTGCTGGCCCCGGTCGCGGTGGGGGTGTCGACCGCGCGGGTGGTCCTCGGGGAGCGGTCGGTCCCCGACGTCGTCGCGGGCGCCGGGCTCGGCGTCGGCGTGGCGCTGCTGACGCGGCGCTGGTGGCCGGTGGTGCGCCACGCCCCCGCCCGGGCCCGCCCGGCGGGCGATGCGCCCGCTCTCGGGGACGGCGCCGGGCTCGTCGTCGTCGCCAACAGCTCGGCCGGGACGCCCGGGCCGCTGGAGACGCTCGGCCAGATTGTGGCGCCCGTGATCGGCGGGGCAGACACCGACTCCGAGCCCGAGCCGCCCGCGCCGCCGTCGGCGATCCACCAGGTCCTGCCCCGCGCCCAGGTGATCGTGCCGGAGCCGGGCGTCGACTTCGTCGACCAGGTCGAGGCCGCGCTCGACCGTCCCACCGCGGACGGCGCCGAGCCGCGCGCGATCGGCGTGGCCGGGGGCGACGGGTCGGTCGCCGCGCTCGCCGGGCTCGCCCAGCGCCGCCGGGTGCCGCTCATGGTGCTGCCCGAGGGCACCCTGAACCACTTCGCCCGCGACGTCGGGGTCGACGACACCCCCACCGCGCTCGGCGCGGCCCGCGACGGCGACGCGGTGCTCGTCGACGTCGGCGTCGTGGACATGAGCGCGGGCGACGACGGCGAGACCCGCAGCGTCGCGTTCGTCAACACCGCGAGCCTGGGCGGCTACCCCGACATGGTCCGGCTCCGCGAGAGCTGGGAGGAGCGCTGGGGCAAGTGGCCGTCGGCGGCGTTCGCCCTGGTGCGCGTGCTCGCCGAGGCCTCGCCGCTGGTCGTCGAGCTCGACGGGAAGCGCCGCACGATCTGGCTGCTCTTCGTCGGCAACGGCGGCTACGAACCGCGGGGCATGGCACCGCTGTTCCGCCCGCGCCTCGACGCCCGCGTGCTCGACGTCCGCTTCCTGCGCGCCGACGTGCCGTTCTCGCGCACCCGCTTCGTCGTCTCGGTGCTCGCGGGCACGCTCTCGCGCAGCCACGTCTACGTGGCCAACACCCGCACCCGGCTGTCGGTGCGGGTCATCGGCCCGCCGGTGGGGCTCGCGACCGACGGCGAGGTGCAGCCCGACGCCGACCGGTTCGTCTTCCGGATCGCCCCGGGCGCGATCCCGGTGTACCGCCCGCGCGAGGTGTAGGTCAGACCCCGGCGCGGACCGAGTCGTGCCAGGGGATGACGAGCTTCTTCACCGTCGTCACCGCGACGTAGAGCAGCGAGCCCAGCACCGCCAGCAGGACGATCACGGCGAACAGCCGGGGCGCGTCGAGGGCGTTGAGGCTCGACACGACGAGGTAGCCGAGGCCCTGGCTGCCGCCGAGGTACTCGCCGACGATCGCGCCGATCACGGAGAACACGATGGCGACCTCGGCCCCCGCGAAGACGTAGGGCAGCGTCGTCGGCAGCTCCATGTCCCGGAACGTCGCCCACCGGCTCGCACCGAGGCCCCGCATGACGTCGCGGTGGCCGCGGTCCACCGAGCGCACCCCCAGCATCACGTTGAGCATGATCGGGAAGAACGCCAGCAGCGCCGCCATGATGATCTTCGAGGTCGGGCCGAACCCGAACCAGATGACGAAGATCGGCACGAAGGCCACCTTCGGCACCACCTGCAGGGCGACCAGCGCCGGCTGGACCGCGCGCTGCAGCCACGCGATGCGCCCGAGGGTCGCGCCGACCGCGACCCCGACCACCAGCGCGATGCCGAAGCCGGCGAGCACCTCGAGCAGCGTGATGCCGATGTGGCTCGCGATCTCGGGGTCGGCGAACAGGTCGCCGAGCGCCCCGACGACCGCCGCGGGCGCGGGGAGGATGAACTCCGAGACGCCGACCACGGACACCGCGAACTGCCAGACCCCGAGCAGCGCGACCAGCATCAGCGGCCCGCTGACCCAGGGCAGCCGCCGCATCCAGGGCGACTCGCCCTCGGCCGGGGTGGCGTCCGTGTCGACGGCGCGCGGCGGCGGGGCGCCGCCGGTGCGGGTGTCGGTGTCCCGGTCCAGTGAGGTCGTCACCGTTCAGTCCTCCTCGTCCAGCTGACGACGCAGCCCGACGACGAGCTCGCCGAACTCCGCGGTGGCCTCGACCTCGACGGTGCGGGGCCGGGGCAGGTCGATCGGGGTGACCGACCGGATGCGCCCGGGCCGGGGGGTGAGCAGCACGACGCGGTCGGCGAGGAACACCGCCTCGCTGATCGAGTGGGTCACGAACACCACGGTCGTCCCCGAGACGGCGTGGATGTGCTGCAGCTCGAGGTTCATCCGGTCGCGGGTCATGGCGTCCAGCGCGCCGAACGGCTCGTCCATGAGCAGCACCGACGGGTCGCACGCCAGCGCCCGCGCGATCGCCGCCCGCTGGCGCATCCCGCCGGAGAGCTCGCGGGGGTACGAGTCCTCGAACCCGGTGAGGCCGACGGTCGCGCACAGCTCGGTCGCCCGGGCCCGTCGCGCCGCCTTCCCGACCCCGCGCAGCTTGAGCGGCAGCGCGACGTTGTCGACCACCGTGAACCACGGGAAGAGGTTGGCCTCCTGGAAGACGAGGCCGAACTCCGCGAACACCGCGTCGTCGCGGCGCCCCGCCACCCACGCGGGCCGCTCCCCCGCCTCCACCGTGCCCGCGGTCGGCGCGAGCAGGCCCGAGAGCACCCGCAGCAGCGTCGTCTTGCCGCAGCCCGAGCGCCCGACCAGCGAGACGAACTCGCCCCGGCCCACCTCGAGGTCGATGTCCGACAGGGCGTGCACGTCCCCGCGCCGCGTCGTGTAGGTCTTGTCGACGCCCGCGACCCGCAGCCCGACGGCCCGCGCGTCGCCGGGGCGGTCCGTGTCGGGCCCGTCGAACTCGTCGGGGCCGGCGGGCCCTGCGGTGGTCGGTGGTGGTGTCCGGGTCGCCGTGGGGGTCTGCTGCGTCGTCATCGCCGCCTCCTTGCCTGGTGCGGTGGGTGCGGTGGGTGTTCGGTCGGCATCGGTGCGGGTCAGGACGGCGCCGCGGGCGCGAGCGTGGTGTCGAGCCAGCGGTTCGGGTCGAGGCCCGCGGGCAGCTGCCCGACCCCGACGATCTCGCCGTAGGTCTGCTGCCAGCGCTGCGGCGAGATGCCCATGAGGCTCTCGCCGGCGGTGTAGGAGTCGACGTAGGCCGCGAGCGCGAGGCGGGCGGTCTCCGGGTCGCGCAGCGCCGGCACCTGGTACTTCCCGCCGATCGCGGCCATCGTCCCGGCGAAGCCGTTGGCCTCGTCGGCGACGATGAACCGAGCCGCGTCGTCGATCGCGGCGAGGTAGCGGCGCAGCTTGTCCTGCTCGGCGGGGTCCCGGGCGGTCTGCGCCGAGGTCGCGTAGATCTGCGAGCCCGCCGTGATCGACTGGTTGGGGTCGAGGACGACGGCCTGGGGCCGTGTGCGCTGGAGCAGCACCGCGGTGTCGAGCGAGACCATGTAGCCGTCGATGCGGCCGGCGGTGAGCAGGTCGAACACGCCGGGCGCGAGCCCGACCACCTGGCGGCGGACCTCGGCCGGGGGCACGCCGGCCGAGGCGGCGAGCAGGTCGAGGGTGATGGAGCTCGTCCCGCCCTCCGACGGGGTCCCGATGAGCTTGCCGCGCAGCCGGGCGGGCTGGGTGATCGGGTCGTCGTTCGCCGAGACCACCCGGATCGTGCCGCGGTGGATGACCTCGCCGACCCCGACGAGCGGCGCCTGGCGGTTCCCGGCCGCGATCATGGTCTCGATGTCGCCGATGCGGCTGATCTCCGCCGACCCCGCCAGCAGCGTCTGGATCGCCGGCGCGGAGCCCTGGGTGGCCTCGAACGTGACCTCCAGCCCGCGTGCGGCGAAGAACCCGCGGGTGTCCGCGATGAGCTCGGGCGCGTAGGACAGCGACTCGATCGGCAGGATGTTGAGGAACGTCATCCGCTGCCGGCCGTCGTCGGTGGTGTCGCCCTCCCCGCAGCCGACCAGCACCGCGCAGGCGACGAGCAGGCCGGCCAGCACGCGCACCCACGGTCGGCGGCTTCGGGTGGTGGTCATCGGGGGGCCTCCTCGCGACGGTGCGATCGGGGGGTGGACGAGCCGGTGCCGGGCGTGCGGCGGAGCAGGAACTCCTCCGCGGTCCCGGCGAGGACCGCGGCCCGCTCGCCGGGGCCGAGCGCCGCGAGCAGACGGGCGGTGCCGTCGCCGTGGACGTGGGGGTGGTCGCCGCCGTACATGACGAGCCGGGCCGCGCCGATCACCTCGAGCGCGTCGGCGAGCTCGCCGGGGTCGGTCGGCAGGTGGGCCGGGCTACTGGTGAACCGCACCTGTTCGTGCAGGTACGACGACGGCGGGCGGCGCACCCACGGCACCTCGCGCCAGATGCCCTTCCACTCCTTGTCCAGGCGCCAGAGCAGCGGCGGCAGCCAGGAGAACCCGCACTCGGCGACGACCACGCGCAGGCCGGGCAGCCGGTCGAGGACGCCCTCGACGACGAGGCTCGTCAGCTGGGCCTGGGCGAGGTGGCCCTGGGAGAGGTAGTCGGCGAGGTAGGTGTGGGTGAACCCGGTGGGCGTGGCCGCGCTCCCCGCCCGGCCCCACGCGTGCAGGGTCACCGCGAGCCCGACCTCGGCCGCGGCCTCGAGCACGGGCAGGAAGCGGCGGTGCCCGTAGCGGTGGTCGTGGCCGCGGACCGGGAGCAGCACCTGGACGAACCGCGGGTCGTCGGCGCGGCGATGGATCTCCGCGACGGCCGCCTCCGGGTCGCCGGACGGGACCGCGACGCCGCCGCGCAGCCGGTCGTCGCGGTCGAGGAAGTGCTCGACGACCCAGTCGTTGAGCGCCCCGCACAGCGCCGCGTCGTAGTAGGGGTTGCGGCTGACGTCGAACGCCGAGGTGGCGCTGAGCACCGCCGTGCGCACCGGCACCCCGCCCGGGGCAGGCACGTCGAGCACCTGCTCGCGCAGCGTCGCCACGTCCGCCGGGGCGGGGCCGTCGACCGCGCCGGGCGGGTAGGCGCCCGCCTGGGCGGGGTCGAGGCGCAGGGCGGCGCCCTCGGCGTAGTCGCGCCAGAACGGCGCGAGGTAGGGCATCAGCGCGTCCAGCGACGCGGGGGCCACGTGGGTGTCGGTGTCGACGGCGCCGCCCACACCGCCCACCCCGTCCGCGCCCTCCACACCACCGGCCGTCACGACGTTCCCTCCGGCAGCTCGAGGCCGTAGAGCGCCGCGCCGGTGCGGGCCATCATCGGCCGGCGCAGGTCGGCGGGGAGGACGCGCAGCGCCGTCACCGGGTCGTCGAAGTCCCAGTGCGGGTAGTCCGACGCGAAGAGGATCCGCTCGGACAGCCCGCTCTGGCGGATCGTGACCGCGAGGTGCTCGAGGTTCTCCGGCTCGTCGATCGGCTGCGTGGTGAACCAGCACCGCTCGCGCACGACCTCCGAGGGCGGGCGCTGCAGCCACGGCACGTCGTCGCGGAAGCGCTCCCAGCCTTCGTCGAGCCCCCAGAGCATCGACGGCACCCAGGTCAGCCCGCCCTCGACGAGCACGAGGCGCAGGTCCGGCACGGCGTCGAGCACGCCGCCGGCGACGAGCGTGGTCAGCGCCATCGCCATCGCGTTGCCGTACCAGCCGTGCTGCTCGAGGTAGAACGACGGCCACCCGTCGCCGCGGTGGCCCTCGGTGCCGCCGAGGTGCATCCCGATCGGCAGGCCGGCCTCGGCCGCGGCGGCGAGCACCGGGCGGTACTTGGCGTCGGTCAGGGGCAGGTGCGTGCCGCTGGGGAAGAGGACCTGCACGAACCGCGGGTCGCCGGCGCGACGCTCGATCTCGGCGATCGCCTGCTCGGGCGACTCGTGGGCGAGGCAGATGCTGGCGCGCAGCCGCGGCTCGGGGTCGAGGAAGTCGGCGACGAGGACGTCGTTGAGCGCCCGGCACAGGGCGGCGGCGAAGTCCGGCTCCTCGGCGCCCCAGGTGTGCCCCTGCAGCGGGATGAGCACGCCGGCGAGGACGTCGTAGGGGTCGAGCAGCTGCTCGCGCAGCATCCCGAGGTCGCTGCCCGGGGGCCCGGAGGCGGGGTGGGAGTCCGCGCGCATCCCCCCGTTGCGGGTCCGCGGGTAGATCGCGGGCGGCGGGGCCCCGCGCACGCCGAAGCGCTCGTAGCGGCGCCGCCACGGCTCGGGCAGCTCGCGGGCCAGGCGCTGCGGCGTCACCGCGGGGTGGATGTCGGCGTCGACCACGGGCGTGCGGGACGCGCGGCGCGGGCGGGCCCCGGCGGTGGCGGCGGTGGCGGCGGTGCCGGGCAGGGTGTCGGTCACGGTGTCTCCTCCACCCCGGGGGCCGGGGCTGATCGACGTGCGGAGGTGTCGACGACGACGACGCGGTCCTCCACGGTCACCGCGTAGGTGTCCGCGACGTAGGGGCCGGGGACGCGGCCGGTCACGGGGTCGGGCGTGGGGTCGCCGGGCAGCACCTCGGCGGGGTAGCTGCGCACCGGCGCCTCCCCCGGGCCGAGGAACGACTGGCCGGTGGTGACGTCGTACTCCCAGCCGTGCCAGGGGCAGGCCACGAAGAGCCGGTCGTGGTCGAGCGCGACCTCGCCGGGGGCGCCGGCGGTGGCGAGCGGCGCGACGCGTCCCCGGCACAGCGGCCCGCCCTGGTGGGGGCAGTGGTCGGCCAGCGCGTAGTACTCGTCGCCGACGCGGAACACCCCGATCGAGCGCCGCCCGACCTGCACGACGCGGTGCTCGCCGGGCGCGAGCTCGTCGGCGCGCATCACCGCGATCCTCATCGGTCCTCCCCCGCTGTCGCGTCGGTCCCGGCCGTCCCTGCCGTCCCGGCCGTCGGGTCCGGGCGGTCGAGCAGCTCGACGGTCCCGGCCGTCGCGTCGAGCCGGATGCGGTCGCCGGTGCGCAGGACCGCGACCGGGTCGTCGTCGAGGTCGGCGAGCGCGGGCACGCGGGTGACCACCGCCCCGAGCGCCGCCTTCGTCGTCGTGACCGCGAAGACCATGCCGATCGGCGCGGTGCCCAGCAGGCGCGTGGTCTGGAAGAAGCCCGACCAGCCCGAGGAGCCCTTCGCGCCGGGGAAAACGAGGATCTTCCCCGTGAAGCACACCCCGGCCAGGGGGTGGCGGGCCTCGATGATCGTGCCGGCGGCGGGGTCGATGCCGCCCCATCCGGAGATCGTCTCCGGGGAGACGAGGGCCTCGCCGGTGACGACGCCGGGGACGACGGTGCGCCCGCGCAGGACGACGCCGGCCCGGGTCCCGGGGCGCCGGAGGTCGGTCATCGCAGCTCACCCCGCCAGCGGCCGGTCACCGCGGCGTCGACGCACTCCGCGGTGGTGCCGAACCACGCCTCGATCCCGAGGATCGCCGGCAGGTAGTGCGCCTGCTTGGCCGAGTCGGTGGCGAACACCCGGGTGCCGACCGGCGCGGTGCGCGACATCGCCGGGCACGAGTCGGTGAGCACCCGCCCGCCGGCGGCCTCGATGACCGCGGTGTAGCCGGAGCGCTCGGCGACGGCGGCCAGCGCCCGCGGTGCCATGATCCAGAGCTCGGTGCCGTCGGCGAGGTGGCGGCCCTCGAGGGCGCGGGCGGCGTCGCGGATCTGGTCCAGCGAGGCGTGCGGGCAGCCGAGCAGCACGAAGTCGACGTCCTCGCCGGTGCCGCGGTCGTTGAGCCGCTCGTAGGCCGCGCGGCGCTCGGCCGCGCCGAAGACGACGTCCTCGCGCGGCGGCCGCCCCCCGAAGGCCGCCTCGGTGCTCGTCGCCTCCGGCGTGACGCCGGGGACGTGGTACATCTCCACCCCGCCCGACGAGGCCGCGGCCGCTCCGAAGTGCTTGAGGTCGGTGAGGTCGGGCAGGGCGAGGTCGCCGGTGACGACGGGGCGGCCCTCCTGCACGGCGTCGCCCACGGCGTAGCCGAGCAGACCCCAGTCGAGGAAGCTCGCGACCGGGGTCTCGACGCGGACGTGGTGGGTGCCGAGGCGCTCGTCGTCACGGTGGTTGCCCCAGCACGGGATGCGCCCGGTGAGGCTCGCCGCACCGGTCGAGGCGCCGCCCTCGCAGTTGGTCCGGGCACCGAGCACGCTGTTGGCGTAGACGACCGCCGAGGACTCCATCCACGCGCAGTGCTCGCCGCGCACCGGCAGGTTGCCGACCTGGTAGGGCGTGCAGGTGGCGAGCACCGAGACCCCGCGGGCGCCGACGAACGCCTCGCCGTCGTCCTGCAGCGCCACCATCTCGGGGGCGTAGGGGACGACGCCGACCGCGTCGCGGCCGAAGCCGTGCTGGAGCTGGCAGGTCGGCACCGCCATCGGCGGGATCGGCAGCGTCTCGTCGGCGTCGAGGTTGATCAGCGAGAACGCGCGGTCCCAGCCGCCCTCGGCGACCAGGCGGGCCTTCACCGGCGAGGGCTGGGTCGTGGTGCCCGCGACGTTGCGGACGTCGCACAGGCGCTCGGCGTCCAGGGCCTCGCCGTAGCGGACCAGCAGGTCCATCGCGGCCGCCACCGCCGGGCCCTCGTCGCCGTCGCGCAGGCGGCGGTCGTCGTCGGTGAGGATCATGTCCGTCGCCTCAGCCCTCGACGTTGGGCCGGATGCGGTCGGTGAGCTCCGCGGTCCGGCGGGTGGGGACGTCGTGGACGGTGCCGTCGGGGCCGACGAGGTCGAGGACGTGCGCCGCGGCGTGGCCCATCGCCGCGCACGGGCCCATCACCCGCACGCTCGACAGGGCGGCGGCGTCCCCGTCGACGCAGCGGCCGGCGACCAGCAGGTTCGCCGTGTCCGGCGGCGTCATCGCGCGCAGCGGGACGTAGTGCAGGTGGTCGGGCCCGAAGGTCTCCCACACGTAGCCGGACGGGGTGTCGTGCAGCTCGATGGGCCAGGCGGTGCGGGCCACCGCGTCGGGGAAGCGGGTGCCGGCGCGGACCTCGTCGACGGTGAGCTGGTGGACCCCGGCGACCCAGCGGGTCTGGCGGCGGCCGGGCAGGCCGTAGGAGCGGACCGACGCCTTGCCGAACACCTCGGGGAACTCGGCGCGCAGGAACGCCACCACCCGGTCGGCCTGCGCCTTGCCCTCGAGCTGCGCCTCGGCGGCCGCGATCGGGTCGAGCGGGGCCTCGATGTGGGTCATGTTGAGCACCGCGGTGCCGCGGCCCGGGAAGTAGAACGCGAGGCCGTCGTGGCGGCGCAGCCCGTACTCGGCGGCCTTGGCCGCGACGCGCGCCGCGAGGTCCGCCGGCTCGGGCGGGTCGGACTCGTCGAGGTGCTCGACGACCAGCTGCTGGCTGCCGTAGATCTCCCGCTCGGGCAGCCGGCAGGGCAGGCCCGCGGCCCAGCACAGGGCGGCGTCGCCGCTGGCGTCGACGAAGCCGTGGGCCCGGACGTCGACGGCGCCGTAGCGGGTGGCGAACCGGGCGCCGAGGACCCGGTCACCCTCGCGGTCGACGCCCACCAGCGACGCGCCGGTGAGCACCTTGATGCCGAGCTCGCGGACGGTGTCCTCCACCCAGCGCCCGAGCCGCACCTCGTCGTAGCCGACGGTGATGGTGTGGCCGACGCGGTAGAAGATGTCCCCGCTCGCCCCGAGGTCGGTGAAGATGTCGTCGAGCAGGCCGTAGGTGAGCCGGCGGTGCTCCGGCGCGTTGCCGAAGGCCCCGCAGAACAGGCCGATCAGCGAGTTCACCATCTGCCCGCCGAGCACCGGCAGCGCGTCCACGAGCACGACGTCGCGGCCGAGGCGCGCCGACTCCACGGCGGCGGAGAGCCCGGCGATCCCGGCCCCGACGACGCAGACGTCGGCGTCGACCCGGTGCTCGGCGGGGTCGGCGGGGTGCAGGAGCGCATCCCGCACGACGGTGCGGACCGGGAGGTCGGTGAGCGGGTGCGGCATGCGTCACACGCTAGGAAGGGACGGGTCGCGCGTGGAAATAGCGATTCGCGCTGCCTCACCATCAACCGCGTTGATGGTGAGGTGGTGGCGGGCGACGGGTCAGACGCCGGCGCCCAGCTCGACGAGGAGCTCGCGCAGCCACCGGTGGGCGGGGTCGCCGTCGAGGTCGGCGTGCCACCAGAACCGTTCCCGGATCTCCGCCGCGGCCGGGGCGCGCTCCGAGGCCGGGGCCTCGCGCACCACGAGCCCGAGCCGTGGCGCGACCTCCCGAGCGAGCCGCTCCTGCACCAGCGCCACCCGGTCGGTGCCGGCCACGAGGTGGGGCACCGCGAGGTAGCTCTCCACGCGCACCCGGGTCTCGGGCTCGATCCCGAGGCGGGCGAGCTCGCGGGTCATCGGCACCGCCGTCGAGAACCCGCGGTCGGGCGCGAACGGCACCACCCAGGGCAGCGCGGCCAGCACGGCCGGCGTGAGCTCGTCGCCGGCGGCGGGGTGCCCGGCGTCGAGCAGGAGCACCCAGCGGTCGCGGAACAGCTCGACCGAGCGCAGGTCAGGGCGGTCGAAGCGCGGCGACGGCGGCGCCACCACCCCGTCGATCAGCCGGCTCGTCTCGGCGATGTCGGCGGTGAAGGCCTCCCGCACCAGCCGCAGCCGCAGCTCCACCCCGGGCGCGCGGGCCGCGAGCGCCGAGGAGAGCGCGGTCCCGAGCACCGCGATCGTGTAGTCGGCGAGCAGGAGCGTGAAGCCGCGGCGGGTCGTGGCGGGGTCGAACTGCCGCCCGGTGCCGAAGAGCCGTTCCGCGGCCGCGCACACGCCCTCGACCTGCTCGGCGAGCTGCGCGGCCAGCGGGGTGAGCACGTAGCTCCCGTGGTGCCGGGTGAGCAGCTCGTCGTCGAAGTGGCGGCGCAGCCGGGAGAGCGCGGCGCTCGCCGCCGGCTGCGTCACCCCGACCCGCGCGGCCGCCCGCGTCACGTTCCGCTCGCGCAGGAGCTCGCGCAGCGACACCAGCAGGTTGAGGTCGAGGTTCGCCAGGTGTGACGACGACGGTGTCCGCACCCGCCCCAGCGTGGTGTCCGGGGCGCGTGCCGTGGAAGGCCATCCGCGGCATCGATACCGCGGCGGCCGCCCCGACCCTCGCCGTCAGGCCTGCGGGTCGGCCCCGCCCGCGCCCGAGACCTCGTCGCCGGCGCCGGTGTCGGTGCTCCCGGCGGCGTCCGCCGCCGGGTCCGACGACTCCGACGACTCCGACGACTCCGCCGTCCCGCTGCCGGGCAGCAGCTCGGCGAGGGCCGCCCCGGTGACGCGGCGGAACGCGCGGCGGGGGCGGCGGGCCCGGTCGAGCACGGCGACCTCGAGGGCGTCGACGCCGAGGGCCTCGGCGGAGGACGAGGACGAGGACGAGGACGACGAGGAGGAGCCGGACGACGACGAGGAGCCCGACGAGGACCCGTTCGCCGACTGGAGCGCCTCGAGCGCGATGCGCAGGGCGTCGCGCATCTCGAGGTCGGCCTCGTAGGAGCTCCGCAGCGCGGCGCTGATCGGCTCGGTGGTGCCGCCCATGACCACGAAGCGGGGCTCGTCGGAGATCGACCCGTCGTAGGTGATGCGGAAGAGCTTGTCGCGCTCGGGGTTCTCGCCGACCTCGGCGACGCAGAGCTCGACCTCGAACGGCTTCTGCTGCTCGATGAAGCTCGCGCCGAGGATCTGGGCGTAGGCGTTGGCCAGCGAGCGCCCGGAGACGTCGCGCCGGTCGTAGGAGTAGCCGCGGACGTCGGCGAAGCGAATGCCGGCGGTGCGCAGGTTCTCGAACTCGTTGTACCGGCCGACGGCGGCGAACCCGATCGCGTCGTAGATCTCGGAGACCTTGCGCAGCGAGTTCGACCGGTTCTCCGCCACGAACAGCACGCCGCCGGCGAAGGTCAGGACGACGACGCTGCGGCCCCGCGCGA
The DNA here is from genome assembly GCF_056311855.1 of Actinomycetospora sp. ABD4_176. Taxonomy (NCBI): domain Bacteria; kingdom Bacillati; phylum Actinomycetota; class Actinomycetes; order Pseudonocardiales; family Pseudonocardiaceae; genus Actinomycetospora; species Actinomycetospora sp. ABD4_176. The sequence goes on from NZ_CM149974.1 coordinate 1,067,093, forward strand.
TGCCCTTGCGCGCGAGGTCCGAGCGGTCGCGCATCAGCTGGTCGACCGACGCGTAGAACGGCATCGTCATGGCGGGGAGCGCTCCTGGGTCTGGGTCTCGGGTGGGACTCGAGTGAGGTGGGTGACGGCCGGGTCAGCCGCCGGGACGCTCGCGGCGCCCGGCGACGACGGCGTCGGCGACCGTGCCGACCTCGTCGTCGGAGAGCATCGTCGCGCCCTCGGCGTCGATCGTCACGACCACCGGGTTGATGCCGCGGATGGTGTCGGGCCCGCCGGTGGCGGAGTCGTCGTCGGCGGCGTCGTAGAGCGCCTCGACGAGGGTGCGCACGACGTCGTCGCGCGATCCCTGCGGGTCGTGGCGCTTCTTCAGCGCCGACTTGGCGAACAGCGACCCGGAGCCGACCCCGGCGTAGTGGGTCTCCTCGCTGCGGGTGCCGACGACGTCGTAGGAGATGATCCGTCCGGCGCGGGCCGGGTCGGCGGCGTCGACGTCGAACCCGACGAACAGCGGGACGAACGACAGGCCCTGCATCGCGGCGCCGAGGTTGCCCCGCACCATGCCGGCGAGCTTGTTCGCCTTGCCGTCGAAGGTCAGCGGGACGCCCTCGAGCTTCTCGTAGTGCTGCAGCTCGACGGTGAACAGGCGCACGGCCTCGACGGCCATCCCCGCGGTGCCCGCGATGCCCGCCGCCGACCAGTCGTCGGTGATGAACACCTTCTGCATGTCGCGCGAGGAGATGAGGTTGCCCATCGTCGCTCGCCGGTCACCGGCGATGGCGACGCCGCCGGAGAACGTCGCGGCCACGATCGTCGTGCCGTGCGCGGCGGTGCCGGTCCCGGACGGAGCGGCCTGCTCGGCCGTCACCGGCCGGGCGCTCGCCCCGGGCAGCAGGTCGGGCCGGACCTCGCGCAGGAAGTCGACGAACGAGGCCGTCCCCGCGTGGAAGTAGGCCGGGGGCAGGGCCGACGAGGGCTCCATCGGTGGGGCGCTCCTGAGCAGTCGGGTCGGGGGTGGAGGGAGTGCGGGACGGGCGTCCGGGTGGGTGATGGAACGCCGCCCCCGGGCCCGGCGGACCGGGCCGCGGGGGCGGCGGGGTGTCTGTGGGGCCGAACGGAGGCGCGCCTCCGGCCGGGAGGTTACTGGCCGCCCTTCTGGACGTACGCGCGGACGAAGTCCTCCGCGTTCTCCTCGAGCACGTCGTCGATCTCGTCGAGGATCGTGTCGACGTCCTCACCGAGCTTCTCGCGGCGCTCCTGGCCGGCGGCGGTGGTGTCCTCGCCGCCCTCGCCGTCGTCGCCCCCGCCCTGCCGCTGGGTCTGTTCCTGCGCCATGGCTGCCTCCCGGGTCTCGGTACTGCGCCGTGAACACTACCGATCGTCCGGGCGGTGCGCCCGTGTCGCGCGGCCGTCCGCGCGCTATCCCCGTGTGAGGGCCTCCACCAGCGCGGTGGCGTCGGCGGAGTTGTCGATGAGCTCCCCGACGTGCCCGCGGGTGCCGCGCAGGGGCTCGAGGGTGGGGATGCGAACGAGCGACTCGCGACCCAGGTCGAAGATCACCGAGTCCCAGGACGCCGCGGCCACCTCGGCCGGGTAGCGCTCGAGGCACCGGCCCCGGAAGTAGGCGCGGGTGTCCTCCGGCGGCTTCGTCACCGCCGCGCGGACCTCGTCCTCGGTGACCAGGCGCTTGATCGACCCGCGGGTCACCAGCCGGTTGTAGAGGCCCTTGGCCTGCCGCACGTCGGCGTACTGCAGGTCGATGAGGTGCAGCTTCGGCGAGTCCCAGGGCAGGTTGTCGCGCTGCTGGTAGCTCTGCAGCAGGTTCAGCTTGGCGACCCAGTCGAGGCGGTCGGCGCAGCGCAGCGGGTCGGTGTCGAGGTCGTCGAGGACCTCCTGCCAGGTGTCGAGCACCTCGCGGGTCATCGGGTCGATCTCCCCGTCGCCCGTGGTCTCCTCGTGCTTCCAGGCGCGCTCGAGGTAGGCGCGCTGGATGTCGAGCGCGGTCATCTTCCGGCCGTCGGAGAGGTCGACCAGCGTCTTCAGCGTCGGGTCGTGGCTGATGCGGTGCACCGAGCGCACGGGCTCGAGCAGGCGCAGGTCGTCGAACCGGACGCCGGCCTCGATCATCGAGAGCACCAGCGCGGTGGTGCCGACCTTGAGGAACGTCGAGTACTCCGCGAGCGTCGCGTCGCCGATGATGACGTGCAGGCGCCGGTACTTGTCGGCGTCGGCGTGCGGCTCGTCGCGCGTGTTGATGATGCCGCGCTTGAGCGTGGTCTCCAGCCCGACCTCGACCTCGATGTAGTCGGCGCGCTGCGAGAGCTGGAAGCCCGGCTCGTCGCCCGACGGTCCGAGCCCGACGCGACCCGCACCGACCACGACCTGGCGCGACGCGAAGAACGGCGTCAGGCCCGTGATGATGGTCGGGAACGGCGTCTGGCGGGCGCAGAGGTAGTTCTCGTGGGAGCCGTAGCTCGCGCCCTTGTTGTCGATGTTGTTCTTGTAGAGCTGGATGCGCGGCGTGCCGGGCACGGTGGCGGCGCGCTCGGCGGCGTCCTCCATCACCCGCTCCCCCGCCTTGTCCCAGATCACGGCGTCGCGCGGGGTGGTGACCTCGGGTGCGGAGAACTCCGGGTGCGCGTGGTCGACGTAGAGCCGCGCGCCGTTGGTGAGGATGACGTTGGCGGCGCCCAGGTCGTCGAGGTCGCCGGCGTCGGGCGGCGGGCCGGCGCTCGGGCCCAGGTCGAAGCCCCGGGCGTCGCGCAGCGGCGACTCGACCTCGTAGTCCCAGCGGGCGCGGCGGGCGCGCGGGACGTCGGCGGCCGCCGCGTAGGCCAGGACGATCTGCGTGGAGGTGATCACCGGGTTCGCCGCCGGGTCGCCGGGCACGGAGATGCCGTACTCGATCTCGGTGCCCATGATGCGCCGCGCCGTCATGCCCCCGACCTTATGCGTGCTCGGCGTCCGCGGCCCGTTCCGGGCGGGCGCCCCGCCACAGGATGCCGAAGACCACGGCCGCGAGCACCACCGCGCCCGCCATCGTCGCCGCCATCGGCACCGCGGTGCGCCCGCCCGCGAGGCCCACCAGCGGCGCCGTCCCGGCACCGACGAGGAACTGCGCGGTCCCGAGCAGGGCCGAGGCGCTGCCGGCGTGCTCGGGGTGGTCGGCGAGGGTCAGGGTCGTGGCGCTGGGCAGGACGAGCCCGACCCCGACGACGGTGACGACGAGCCCCGTGAGGATCCCGGCGAGCCCGGCCCCGGCCAGCGCCGACCCCAGGAGCACCCCCGTCCCCACCACGGCGACACCGAGCCCGACGACGAGCAGGCGCTGCGGGCGCACCTTCCCCGCTCCCACGAGCCGTCCCGCGACCTGCACCGACGTCACGATCGCCACCGAGTTGGCCGCGAACACCCCGGAGAACCCCTGCGGCGAGAGCCCGTAGAGATCCTGCAGCACGAAGGTCGAGCCCGAGATGTAGGCGAACATCGCCGAGAACGTCAGCCCCGCGGCCAGCACGCACGCCACCACCCGGCGGTCGCCCAGGAGCACGCGGAACGAGGCGATCGTGGCGGCCGCGCTGCCCGCCCGGCGCCGCGACGCCGGCAGCGACTCCCGCACGAGCGCGAGCACCGCCACCCCGGTCAGCACGCCGTAGACCGCGAGGACCACGAACACCCCGCGCCAGCTCGTCACCCGCAGCAGCTGCCCGCCGAGCACCGGTGCCACGATCGGCGCCACGCCCGAGACCAGCATCAACGTCGCGAAGGAGCGCGCCGACGTCGTCGCGTCGCTGGTGTCGCGCACCACCGCCCGCGCCACCACGATCCCCACGGCGCCGAGCAGCCCCTGCGCGAGCCGCAGCGCGACGAGCACCTCCACGCTCGGCGCCACCGCGCACAGCACCGACGCGACCGCGAACCCCGCCGCCCCGATCAGCATCGGACGCCGGCGGCCCAGCACGTCGGACAGCGGGCCCGCGATCAGCTGCCCGAGCGCGAGGCCGACCAGGCACGAGGTCAGCGAGAGCTGGGCGACCGACGGCGTCGTCGCGAGGTCGCCCGTCAGCGCCGGCAGCGCGGGCAGGTAGGTGTCGAGGCTCAGCGGCGCCGCGGCGGTCAGCGCGCCGAGGACGACGAGACGCGCGCGGTGCCCGGGTTCGGGCCCGCTCACGAGGCGGGCTCGTCCTCCGCCGTCAGCCACCGCATGAGGTGGTCGTGGACGTCCGGGTCGTTGAGCAGGTGGAAGTGGTGCGACGAGGTCAGCGGCTCGACGTCGGCGACGGCGCCGCCGGCGGAGTCGACGGGCACCAGCAGGTCGCCCAGCGCGTCGGCGAGCGGGTGGTGCGCCGAGCTCGTGACGCAGGCGGCCACGGCGTGGTGCGACGCGTGGGCGAGCAGCGGCACCTCGGTGTCCGACACCCCCGCGACGAGGTCGCGGATGCCCGCCGAGCGCCGGTCCAGGAACTCCCCCCAGGCGCGCGAGCGCGACCACCGCGACAGTTGCGTGGCGAGCTGGTCGACGCGGTGGGCCAGCGGCGCCCCGCGGTGGGGCGAGCCGAGATAGATCATCCGGCGCACGGCGGCGACCCACGGCTGGCCCGTCCGCACGGCGTGGTGGCACGCGTGGCGCAGCACCAGCCCGCCCATGGAGTGCCCGACGAGGTCGAGGCGCGCGACCTCCTCGGGCCAGCGCCGCCACAGGTCGGTGAGCAGCAGCGACAGCGCGGCCCCGTTGTCGGCGATGGGCAGCCCGCTGTTGTAGCGCAGCAGCAGCGGCGTCGCGCCGGTGGCCGACGCGACCCGCTCGGCGTAGCCCTCCCCCGCGCTGGCCTCGCCGTAGAGCCGCCAGGCGTGTTCGGTCTCGCCCAGGCCGTGGACGAAGAGCACGAGGCGGCGCAGGTCGCGCTCGGGGTGGTCGGCGACCACGGCGCGCAGCGCCTCGGGGTCACCGGGCAGCTCGGCGTGCGGGTCGTCGTCGGCGACCGTCGCCGTGTAGAGCGTCATCGGCACGGCGAGGTCGTTGTCGAGGGCGACCATGTGGTCGCCGACCAGCCCGTTGACGGCCCCGGTGAGCACGGCGCCCGTGGGCGTGCCGGTGACCGGGCGCCAGTCGCCGGGGCGGGCCAGGGCGGCCGCGGCGCCGACCCCCCGCCCCGCGAGGTGGGAGATGCCGCGCACGGCCGCGTAGACGCCGGTCGAGATGCCGTCGTGCACCACCTGCACCGGCCTCGACGCCGGGCCGAGCCCGACCCGGCGCAGCACGCCGAACACGGTGCCCGAGATCGCCTCGTGGGTGCCCTGCACCGGGCGCGAGATGATGTCGACGGCCTCCGACGCCACACCGGCCGCCCCGCGGACCTCGTTGCGGTCCGGGCGGGACGGCCGGGGTGACTCGTCGCTCATGACTGCACGGTACCCACTGTCACAGGTACCGGCCCGATCAGAGGTACTGACCGGTGTTCGACGCGGTGTCGATCTCCTTGCCCTGCGTCGCACCCTTGCCGGTGACCAGCGTGCGGATGTAGACGATCCGCTCGCCCTTCTTGCCCGAGATGCGGGCCCAGTCGTCCGGGTTGGTGGTGTTCGGCAGGTCCTCGGACTCGGCGAACTCGTCGACGACCGCGTCCAGCAGGTGCTGCACGCGCAGGCCGGGCTGCGAGCTCTCCAGCTCCGACTTGATCGCCGACTTCTTCGCCCGCCCGACGATGTTCTCGATGACCGCGCCGGAGTTGAAGTCCTTGAAGTACAGGACCTCCTTGTCCCCGTTGGCGTAGGTGACCTCGAGGAACCGGTTGTCGTCGGTCTCGGCGTACATCCGCTCGACGACCCGCTCGATCATGCCCTCGAGGCACGCCGCGCGGTTGCCGCCGAACTCGTCGATGTCGTCCTCGTGCAGCGGCAGCCCGTCGATCAGGTACTTCGAGAAGATGTCCTGCGCCGCCTCGGCGTCCGGACGCTCGATCTTGATCTTCACGTCGAGCCGGCCCGGCCGCAGGATCGCGGGGTCGATCATGTCCTCGCGGTTCGAGGCGCCGATGACGATGACGTTCTCGAGCCCCTCGACGCCGTCGATCTCGCTGAGCAGCTGCGGGACGATCGTCGTCTCGACGTCGCTCGAGACACCCGAACCACGGGTGCGGAAGATCGAGTCCATCTCGTCGAAGAACACGATGACCGGCGTGCCCTCGGACGCCTTCTCGCGCGCCCGCTGGAAGATCATCCGGATGTGCCGCTCGGTCTCGCCGACGAACTTGTTGAGCAGCTCCGGGCCCTTGATGTTGAGGAAGTGCGCCTTGACGTCGCGGCTGTCCTCGCCGCGGGTCTCGGCGACCTTCTTCGCCAGGGAGTTCGCCACCGCCTTCGCGATGAGCGTCTTCCCGCAGCCGGGCGGGCCGTAGAGCAGCACGCCCTTGGGCGGGCGCAGCTGGTAGGTCCGGAACAGGTCCGCGTGCAGGAACGGCAGCTCCACCGCGTCGCGGATGGAGTCGATCTGCCGCGAGAGCCCGCCGATGTCGGTGTAGGCGACGTCGGGGACCTCCTCGAGGACGAGCTCCTCGACCTCGGCCTTCGGCACCTTCTCGTACGCGTAGCCGACGCGGGTGTCGACCATGAGCGAGTCGCCGGCCTTGAGCTCGGGCGCGTCGGCGTCGAGCAGCGAGTCGGCCAGGTGGACGATCCGTTCCTCGTCCGCGTTCCCGATGATCAGGGCGCGGTTGCGCGTGCCGTCCTCCTCGGTGAGGACCTCGCGCAGCGCGACCACCTCGCCGATGCGCTCGTACGAGCCCGCCTCGACGACGGTGAGCGCCTCGTTGAGCCGCAGGGACTGCCCGCGGGTCAGGTCGGCGATCTCCACCGCGGGCGACACCGCCACGCGCATCCGGCGGCCGGAGGTGAACACGTCGACCGTGGAGTCGTCGTGCGCCTCGAGGAACGTGCCGTAGCTCGACGGCGGCTGCGCGAGCCGGTCGACCTCCTCGCGGAGGGCCACGAGCTGCGCGCGGGCCTCCTTGAGGGTCTCCGTGAGCTTGTCGTTCCGCTCCGTCAGCTGCGCGACGCGCTGCTGCGCCTCGCCCAGCCGCTGCTCCAGGATGCGCGCGTGCCGCGGGGATTCGGTCAGCTTGCGACGCAACAGCGCCACCTCGTCCTCGAGGAAGCGCACCTGTGCTGCCATGTCCGCCGGGCCACGGTCGTGTCCGCGGTCCCGGCCGGTGTCTGCCCTGTCGGATCGGCCCCTGGGGTCGTCGTCAGTCGTCACGGCGCCCTCCTCCGCTACTCCGTGGCTAGAACCGTACCCGCGAATCGAGGTGTCCGTGGAGTAGCGTCCCGGTGACGGAGTTCTCACGAACCCCCCTTGCGTCACGTCACCGAGGGTGATTCCTCCTGCACCTCAGGGGCCTGTTGACCACGGAGGGTCAGCCTCGGCTGGGTCGACGCTGGACGCGGGGCGGGGTGACGCCGTCGGCGAGTCGCCGGGCGGTCAGCAGGAAGGCCGTGTGGGCGATCATCCGGTGCTCCGGGCGCACGGCCAGCCCGACGCTGTGCCACGGGCGCACCATCGCCTCCCAGGCCTGCGGCTCGGTCCAGCACGCCTGCTCGCGCAGGGCCTCGGTCAGCGTCGAGAGCTGCGTCGTCGTCGCCACGTAGCCCACCAGCACCCCGCCGGGGACCAGCGTGTCGCGCACGACCGGCAGCACCTCCCACGGCGCGACCATGTCGAGCACGATCCGGTCCGCGGTCTCGGCGGGGTCGTGGTCGGCGAGGTCGGCGACACGCAGGTCCCAGTTCTCCGGGTGCTCGCCGAAGAAGCGCTCGACGTTCTGCTCGGCGTGCTCGGCGTGGTCGGCGCGGACCTCGTAGGAGCGCACGTGCCCGGCCGGCCCGACCGCCCGCAGCAGGCTGCACGTCAGCGCGCCCGACCCGGCGCCGGCCTCGAGCACCCGCGCGCCCGGGAAGACGTCGCCCCACATGACGATCTGCGCGGCGTCCTTCGGGTAGATCACCTGCGCGCCGCGCGGCATGGCGAGCACGTAGTCGGGCAGCAGGGGGCGCAGGGCGAGGTAGGGCGTGTTCGCGGCGGAGTGCACGACGCTGCCCTCGGGGGCCCCGATGAGCTTGTCGTGGGCGATCGCGCCCCGGTGGGTGTGGTAGCTCTGGCCGCGCTCGAGCACGAGGCTGAAGTGCCGGCCCTTCGGGTCGGTGAGCTGCACCCGGTCGCCGGCCCGGAACGGGCCGCTGCGCACGGGGTCGCGCTCCTCGTCCTCGACGGGTCCCTCGGCGTCCGTGGGGACCTCTGCGGCGTCCGCGCCCGTGTCGTCGACGGCGGCGACCGCCTCGTCGGCCCGGGCCTCCTCGCTCTGCACGGCGAGCCACCCTAGGCACCGGCTCCCTGCGGGCGGCGGCGTGGGTCGGCGCTCTCCCCGTCGATCTCGCGAGGGTGTCGTGGCTGTCGCCGGCGCGGCGACCGTGGCGGCACTCCGGGGAGATCGTTCCGGAGAGGTCGTCGCGGCGAGGGGCACGGTCGGCAGGGCGACGAGCCTCTCGATCATGCGCAGCGTGCCCCTCGCGCCCCCACCTCGCCGAACCGCCCGGGCCTGTCGGTGGCGTGATCTAGCCTCACGGCCGTGGGCACGGAGACGGCGACGCAGGTCGGGGTGGAGGCCGAGGCCCCGCCGCGCCCGCCCGCGCTCTCGCCGTCCCGGGCCGTCGACTTCCGGCGCTGTGCGCTGCTCTACCGCTTCCGCGCGGTCGACCGGCTGCCCGAGACGCCCTCGCCCGGCGCGCTGCGGGGCACCGTGGTGCACGCCGTGCTCGAGCGCCTCCACGCCCTCGATCCGGCGGAGCGCCGCCCCGGGGCCGCGCGGGAGCTCGCCGCCGAGGTGCTCGACGCCCTCGACCCCGCCGAGCGGGCGCTCCTCGGCGCGGAGCCCGGCGTCGAGGGGCTGCTCGCGCGCTACTTCGCCCTCGAGGACCCGCGCACCGTCACCTCCGAGGCCCGCGAGCTGCGTGTCGAGGCGGAGCTCGCCGGAGACGGAGCCGGTGTCCCGCTGCGCGGCTACCTCGACCGGCTCGACACCGGGCCGGGCGGGCTCACCGTCGTCGACTACAAGTCCGGGCCGGCGCCGTCGGTGCACGCCGAGGGGCGGACGCTGTTCGGCGTGCGCTTCTACGCGCTGCTGCTCGCGCGGACGCGCGGCGTGGTGCCGACGCTGCGGCTGCTCCACCTCGCCGACACCACGACGCTGACCCTGCGGCCCACCGCCGGCGAGCTCGACCGCTTCGCCCGGGTGCTCGCCGCGGTCTGGGCCGCGATCACCCGGGCCGCGCCCACCGGGGACTTCCGTCCGAACCCCGGCGCCGGCTGCACCTGGTGCCCGTTCCGCGACCGCTGCCCCGCGCAGGGCGGCACGCCCCCGCCCTACCCGGGGTGGCCCGGGGGCGCGCCCGCGACGGTCACGGCCCCCGCTCCCCTGCCCGTGCCCCGCCCCCGCTCCGCCGAGCCCTCCGGACCGACCGTGGGAGACGCCCCGTGACCGCGCTCGTGACCGAGCCCTTCTTCCGCCTCCTGCCGCCCGCCGCGGACGACCCGCCGGGCGCGCAGCGGGTGCTCGCCACCGGCTCCACCGCCGGCCCCTGGTTCCCCGACGGCCAGCACATGGGCCCGCCGAGCGCGCTGCTGGTCCGCGCGCTGGAGCGGTGCGCGCCGCGCGAGGAGATGCTGCTCTCGCGCCTGACCGTCGAGGTCCTGGGCCGGGTGCCGATGGGCGAGCTCACGGTCTCCGCGCGCGTCGAGCGGGCCGGGCGCACCATCGAGCTCGTCGTCGCCGAGCTCGCCGCCGCCGGTCGGACGGTGGCGCGGGCCGCGGGCTGGCGCCTGGGCGTCACCGACACCGCGGCGGCCGCCACCGCACCCGGCCCGTCGATGCCCGGCCCCGGGGAGGGCCGCGCGATACCGAGCCCGGCGGGCTGGCTGCCCGGCTACCTCGACGCCATCGACTGGCGCTGGCTGTCCGGCCACCTCGGCGAGTCCGGGCCGGGGCGGGCGTGGGGGCGGCTGCGGGTGCCGGTCGTCGAGGGCGAGGAGCCGACGCCGTGGCAGCGGCTCGCCTCGATCGCCGACTCCACGAACGGCGCCGCCGCGCGCCTCGACCTCAACGACTGGCTGTTCGTCAACACCGACCTGACGCTGCACGTCCACCGCGCCCCGCGGGGCGAGTGGATCGGGCTCGACGCCGACAGCGTCATCGGCCCCGAGGGCCTCGGCACGGCGTTCTCGGTGCTGCACGACGAGCACGGCCCGGTGGGCCGGGCCGCGCAGGCGCTGACGGTCCGACCCCGGTGAGGGGCCGGACCGTCGGGGCGTCGGTCAGCGGTTGCCGTTGCCCGCGCCGATGGCGCGGCACGACTGCAGCGACGAGGTGACGATGCCCGTGGCGCCGAGGTCGGCGAGCTCGTCCATGATGTCGTTGACCCGCTTGCGCTCGACCATGGAGCGGACCGCGACGAACTTCTCGTTCGACAGCGGCGCGACGGTCGGCGACTCGATGCCCGGCGTCAGCTCGACGGCGCGGTCCTGCAGGTCGCGCGGGCAGTCGTAGTCGAGCATGACGTAGCGGCGGGCGTAGACGACGCCGCGCAGGCGCTCGACGAACCGCGACTTCGCCCGCTCGGTCTCCGCCGAGTCGGGCACCTGGTCGAACTTGGCGTTGCGGTCGATGATCACCGCTTCCGACTCGGTGATCGGGTCCCCGATGGTGACCAGGCCGTGCTGGGCGAGCGTGCGCCCCGAGCTGACGACGTCGGCGATGGCGTCGGCCACCTGCAGCTCGATCGAGATCTCGACCGCCCCGTCGAGGCGGATGACGTCCTTCGCCGCGATGCGCTGCTGGGCCAGGTTGGCCCGGACGAGCCGCGGGTACGACGTCGCGATCCGCTTGCCGGCGAGGTCCTGGATGGTCCACTCGTTGCGTGCGGGCGCGGCGTAGCGGAACTTCGACTGCCCGAACCCGAGTCGGAGCAGCTGGTTGACCGAGGCGCTGGACTCCTCGGTCAGGTCGTGCCCGGTGATGCCCAGGTGCAGCTGACCCTCGGAGACGTAGGTCGCGATGTCCTTCGGCCGCAGGTAGAAGAACGTGACCCCGTTGGCCTCGTCGTGCAGGCTCAGGTCGCGGCTGTCCGTCCGTTGCCGGTAGCCGGCGTCGCGCAGCATCGTCGACGCCTCCTCCGACAGGGATCCCTTGTTGGGAACGGCGACGCGGAGCATGGGTCCTTCTCCTCCCGACACCCCCGTGGTGTCGACTACAGGTGCTTGTAGACCTCGGCGAGCGTGAGCCCGCGGCCGAGCATGATGACCTGGACGCGGTAGAGCAGCTGGGAGATCTCCTCGGCCAGCTTCTCGTCGGTCTCGTACTCGGCCGCGATCCACACCTCGCCGGCCTCCTCGAGCACCTTCTTGCCCTGGGCGTGCACCCCGGCATCCAGAGCGGCCACGGTCCCGGATCCCGCCGGTCGGTCCCGCGCCTTGCCCTCGAGCTCGTCGAAGAGCTCCTCGAACGTCTTCACGTCGAGCCATCGTCGCACGGGTGCGGAACCGGTCGCACACTGCTGGCCCCATCCGGGGTGCGCCGAGCGGTCACCGTGCGCTCACCGTGCGCCGGCCCGCGACCGGTGGTCGTCGTTCCCCGCCAGCAGGGCCCCGCGCAGCTCGTCGACGGACAGTCCGACGAGGTCCGGCCGCAGCACCCGGCGCTCGCCCGGGGGTACGGGAACCTCCGAAGGGACCACGACGACGGTCGCGCCCGCGGCCACCGCCGAGCGCGTGCCGGTCGGCGAATCCTCCACCGCGACGCACGCGTCGGGTGCGACGCCCAGCAGGGACGCGGCCCGCAGGTACGGCGCGGGGTCCGGCTTGGTCGCCGACACCTCGTCGCCGCACACGGTGACGTCGAAGAAGCCCCGCCCGATGGTGTCCAGCGCGACGTCGGTCAGCTCGCGGTAGGTGCTGGTGACGAGCGCGGTCGGCAGCCCGGCCGCGCGCACCTCGCCGAGGGCCTCCCGGGCGCCGGGGCGCCACGGGAGGTCCTCGGCGAACAGCCGCTTGGTGCGCTCGAGCAGCCACCGCCCGTCGGTCGCGACGCCGTCCGGGTCGTCGGGGTCGAGGCCCGCGGCGGCGCGCACGGCCGAGACCGAGCGCGGCAGCGACGACCCGACGAGGTCCTCGCGCAGCGCGGCCGAGAGCTCGCCGCCGAGGTACGCGGCGAGGTCGGCCAGGGACACGTCCCACAGCCGCTCGGAGTCGACCAGCGTGCCGTCCATGTCCCACAGGACGGCCGCCAGCTCAGGCACGGAGATCAGGCATTGAAGTACTTGGCCTCCGGGTGGTGCACCACGAACGCGTCGGTCGACTGCTCGGGGTGCAGCTGGTCCTCGTCGGAGAGCTCGACGCCGATCCGCCCCGGCTGGAGGAGGTCGACGATCTTCGCCCGGTCCTCGACGTTCGGGCAGGCGCCGTAGCCCAGCGAGAAGCGGGCGCCGCGGTAGCCGAGCTTGAAGTACTCGTTGACGTCGGCCGGGTCCTGGTCGGCCATCGTCGAGCCGTCGGCGAACGTCAGCTCCTCGCGCACGCGACGGTGCCAGAACTCCGCCAGCGCCTCGGTGAGCTGCACGCCCAGGCCGTGCACCTCGAGGTAGTCGCGGTAGGAGTTGTCGGCGAACAGCGTGTTCGCGAAGTCCGCGATCGGCTGACCCATCGTCACGAGGTTCATCGGCATGACGTCGACGCCGCCGAGCTCGCGGGCCTCGTCGCGGGTCCGGAAGAAGTCGGCGAGGCACAGGCGCCGGTCGCGCTTCTGGCGCGGGAACGCGAAGCGGTGCAGCTCGCCGGCGTCGGGCTTGGCCTCGTCGAGCACGACGACGTCCTGGCCCTCGGAGATCACCGGGAAGTAGCCGGTGACCAGCGCGGCGTGGCTCGTGATGCCCTCGGACTGGAGACGGTCGAGCCAGTAGCGCAGGCGCGGGCGGCCCTCGGTCTCGACGAGCTCCTCGTACGACGGGCCCTCGTCGCCCTTCTGGCCGCGCAGGCCCCACTGCCCGAAGAAGGTGGCGCGCTCGTCGAGCATCGCCGCGAAGTCCGCCAGGCGCAGACCGCGCACGACCCGCGTGCCCCAGAACGGCGGCGTCGGGACCTCGAGGCGGCGCGCGACGTCGGAGACGGCGTCGGGGTCGAACGCGGGGTTCTCCTCGCCGGCCTCGGCCTCGCGCTTGGCCTTGATGCGCTCGGAGCGCTCGCGGCGCTCCTTGCGCTCGGCCATCTTGGCCTTCTCCTCCTCGGAGGGGCCCTCCCCGGTCATCACCGAGTCCATGAGCCGCAGGCCCTCGAACGCGTCCTTCGCGTAGCGGACGTCGCCCTGGTAGAGCTCGCCGAGGTCGTTCTCGACGTAGGAGCGGGTCAGCGCCGCACCACCCAGCAGCACCGGGTACTTCTCGGCGATCCCGCGGTCGTTCATCTCCTGCAGGTTGTCCTTCATGACCACGGTCGACTTGACCAGCAGCCCGGACATCCCGATCGCGTCGACCTTGTTCTCGTCCGCGGCCTCGAGGATCGCGTTGATCGGCTGCTTGATGCCGATGTTCACGACGTCGTAGCCGTTGTTGGACAGGATGATGTCGACGAGGTTCTTGCCGATGTCGTGGACGTCGCCCTTGACCGTCGCCAGCAGGATCTTGCCCTTGCCGGAGTTCTCGGTCGCCTCCATGTGGGGCTCGAGGTGGGCGACGGCCGCCTTCATCACCTCGGCCGAGGCGAGCACGAAGGGCAGCTGCATCTTGCCCGCGCCGAACAGGTCGCCGACGACCTTCATGCCGCCGAGCAGGTCGGTGTTGATGATCTCGAGCGGGTTCTTCTCCTGCATCCCGGCGTCGAGGTCCTCCTCGAGCCCGTTGCGGTCGCCGTCGATGATCCGCTGCGCGAGGCGCTCGAACAGCGGCATCGCGGCGAGCTTCTCGGCCCGCTCGTCCTTCGCCGACTGCGCCGACACGCCCTCGAAGAGGTTCATGAAGTGCTGCAGCGGGTCGTGCTTCTCGCGCCGGTCGTAGACGAGGTCGAGCGCGGCCTCGCGCTGCTCGGAGTCGATCTGCGAGAACGGCAGGATCTTGCTGGCGTTCAGGATCGCGGTGTCGAGACCGGCGTCGACGCACTCGTTGAGGAACACCGAGTTGAGCACCTGGCGCGCGGCCGGGTTGAGCCCGAACGAGATGTTCGACAGGCCGAGCGTGGTCTGGACCTGCGGGTAGCGCTCCTTGAGCTGCTTGATCGCGTTGATCGTCTCGATGCCGTCCTTGCGGACCTCCTCCTGACCGGTGGAGATCGGGAAGGTCAGGCAGTCGATGATGATGTCCTCGACCCGCATGCCCCAGTTCTCGACCAGGTCCTCGATGAGGCGGAAGGCCACGCGGGTCTTCCACTCCGCGGTGCGGGCCTGGCCCTCCTCGTCGATGCACAGGCCGACGACGGCGGCGCCGTGCTCGCGGACGAGGCGCATGATCTTCTGGAACCGCGAGTCCGGCCCGTCGCCGTCCTCGTAGTTCACCGAGTTGATCGCCGACCGGCCGCCGAGCTGCTCGAGCCCGGCCTGCAGCACCTCGGGCTCGGTGGAGTCGAGCACCACCGGCAGCGTCGAGGCCGTCGAGACGTCGTGGGCGAGGCGGTCCATGTCCGCCACGCCGTCGCGCCCGACGTAGTCGATGCAGAGGTCCATCCAGTGCGCGCCCTCGCGGGTCTGCGCCTTGGCGATGTCGACGCACTTCTCGTAGTCGTCCTCGACCATCGCCTCGCGGAACGCCTTCGAGCCGTTGGCGTTGGAGCGCTCGCCGATCATCAGCAGGCCCGTCTCCTGCCGGAACGGCACCGAGTGGTACATCGACGCGATGCCCGGCTCCGGCTGCGGGTTCCGCTCGGTGGGCGTGAGGTCGCGGCACTTCTCGGCGAGCGCGCGCACGTGGTCGTTCGTGGTGCCGCAGCAGCCGCCGACGAGCTGGAGGCCGTAGTCGGTGATGAACGAGGCGCAGTAGTCGGCGAGCTCGTCGGGCTGCAGGGGGTACTCGGGGCCGTTCGGGCCGAGCTCGGGCAGGCCGGCGTTGGGCATGACCGAAACCGGGATGCGGCTCTGGCGGCTCAGGGCGCGCAGGTGCTCGCTCATCTCGGCCGGGCCGGTGGCGCAGTTCAGGCCGATGCCGTCGATGCCGAGCGGCTCGAGGGCCGTCAGCGCGGCGGTGATCTCCGAGCCGACGAGCATCGTGCCGGTGAGCTCGACGGTGACGTGGCAGATGACCGGAACGCGCTTGCCGTACTGGTCCATCGCCCGGTACGCGCCGAGGATCGCGGCCTTGGACTGCAGGAGGTCCTGGCAGGTCTCGACGAGGATCGCGTCGGCGCCGCCCTCGAGCTGGCCGAGCACCGACTCGACGTAGGCGTCGCGCAGCTGCGCGAACGGCGCGTGGCCGAGCGTGGGCAGCTTGGTGCCGGGGCCGTTGGAGCCGAAGACGAAGCGCGGGCGGTCGGGGGTGGAGTACTCGTCGGCGGCCTGGCGGGCGATCTTCGTGCCCTCGAGGGCGAGCTCGCGGATGCGCTCGGGGATGTCGTACTCGTTGAGGTTCGGCCAGTTCGTGCCGAAGGTGTTCGTCTCGATCACGTCCGCGCCGGCGTCGAGGTGGCCCTGGTGGACCGCGAGCACGGCGTCGGGACGGGAGACGTTGAGGATCTCGTTGCAGCCCTCGAGCTGTTGGAAATCGTCGAGCGAGAGGTCCTGGTCCTGCAGCGCGGTTCCCATGGCACCATCGCCGATGAGGACCCCGGAGTGCAGAGCGGACAGAAAAGCAGACTCACTCGAAGTAGTCATCGAACGATCGTAACGTGATCGAGGAGCGGTCCCGGACGCACTGCGAGCCTCGTCACGACACGTAAGCTGGGCCGGTGTCAGTCTCCGACGACCCCGGGATCCCTGCTCGTGAGCTGTCGGACCCGGTCATGCTGTGCGCGTTCGAGGGCTGGAACGACGCGGGTGACGCCGCCTCCACCGCGGTCGAGCACCTCGCCCTGAACTGGGACGCCACCGAGCTGGGCGCGATCGACCCCGAGGACTACTACGACTTCCAGGTCTCGCGCCCCACCGTGCGCCTGGTCGACGGCATCAGCCGCGCCATCGACTGGCCGACCACCCGCTTCACGCTCTGCCGGCCGCCCGGATCCGAGCGTGACCTGGTGCTCGTGCGCGGCATCGAGCCGAACATGCGGTGGCGCTCGTTCGTCGCCGAGATCGTCGCGAAGGCCGAGGAGCTCGGCGTCACCACCGTCATCACGCTCGGCGCCCTGCTGGCCGACACCCCGCACACCCGCCCGGTGCCGGTGACCGGCTCGTCGTTCGACAAGGCCTCCGCCGCCCGCTACGGGCTCTCGAGCTCGCGCTACCAGGGCCCGACCGGCATCACCGGCGTGCTCAACGACGCCTGCGTGCAGGCGGGCATCCCCGCCATCTCGTTCTGGGCCGCCGTGCCGCACTACGTCTCGCAGCCGCCCGCGCCGAAGGCCACGATCGCCCTGCTCCAGCGCGTCGAGGAGGTCCTCGACGTCGAGGTGCCGCTGGGCGCGCTGCCCGAGCAGGCCGAGAAGTGGGAGCGCACCGTGTCCGAGATGGCCGACGAGGACGACGAGGTGCGCGAGTACGTCAAGGCCCTCGAGGAGGCCGGCGACGCCGAGACCGACCTCGAGGAGGCCTCGGGCGAGGAGATCGCCGCCGACTTCGAGCGCTACCTGCGCCGGCGCGGGCCGGGGAGCAGCGGCCAGGGTGGTCCCGGGGGCACGGCGGGCGGTCCGCCCGGTCCCGGCAAGGGCCCCTGGGAGCGGTGAGCGGCTCCTCCCCCTCCGCACCACCCCGCCCGGCGCTCGACCGCCTGCGGGTCGCGGCCCTCTACGCCGGGGGCTTCCTCGGCCCGTTCGGCGGCGGGATCACCGCGTCGATGCTGCCCGAGCTCGGCGCGGACCTCGGCCTCTCCCCCGCGGCGGCGTCCGCGTCGCTGACGGCGTACCTGCTGCCGTTCGCCCTGCTCATGCTCGTCTCTGGGACGCTCGGGCAGCGCTGGGGTGCGGCCCGGACGGTGCGGATCGCCTACGTCGCCTACGTGGTGGTGTCGCTGCTCGCGGCGGTGGCCGCCAGCGGGTGGCTCTTCCTCGGCGCGCGGGCGCTGCAGGGCGCGGCCAACGCGTTCACCACCCCGCTGCTGCTCGCGGCGCTCGCGACGGCGACCGCGCCGGAACGGCTCGGGCGCGCGCTCGGGGTGATGGGCTCGCTGCAGGCGGCCGGGATGACGTTCGCGCCGCTGGTCGGGGGGCTCGCCGCGGAGGTCGACTGGCGGGGCGCGTTCGTGGGTGTCGCCGTCGTCGCGGCCCTGCTCGCGGCGGCCGGGCTGCCCGCCGACGCCGCGGGCACCACCGAGCAGCGCCCGCGGCTGCGCGACGCCTGGCGCCCGTCGGTGCTGCGCCTCGGCCTGGTCGCGGGGCTCGCGTGGGGCGCGCTCGGTGGGCTGGCGTTCCTCGTGGCGCTGCGGGTCGAGGACGCGTTCGCCGTGGGCGCGGGGCTGCGCGGGGCGCTGCTCACGGGCTTCGGGATCGCCGGGCTGCTGACCGCGCGCGTGGTCGGCGGCGGCGTCGACCGCCTGGGGCCCGGGGTGCTCGTGCGCGCCGGCGCGGTCGGGGGCGCGCTGCTCGTGGCCGCGGTGGGGCTGCTGCCGTCGGTGGTGGCGATCGGGGCGGTGTGGGCGGCGGCGGGCGTCGCGGCGCAGTGCGTGCTGGTCGGCGTCAACACCCTCGTGCTGCGCGGGGGGACGGCCGGCGGGGTCTCGGTGGTCCAGGCGGGACGGTTCCTCGGGGCCGCCGCCGCGCCCGCGATCTTCCTCGGCCCCTATCACCTCTCCCCCGTCGCCGCCTTCGGCCTCGCGGGCGTGCTGCTCGTCGGGGCCGCGGTGCTCGTGCCGCGGCGGTGAGCTCCGCTGCCCCACCCCGGGCGGGCGCTCAGCGGGTGCCGAGGCGCCGGGCGGCGGGCAGGGCCAGGAGGGCGGCGACGATCGCGGCGGCGACGCCCAGCCCGGCGAGCGGGCCGGCGAGGCTGCCGCCGGCGGTGAGGCCGGCGAGGGCCGAGAGCAGGTAGGGCACCCCGAAGCCGAGGTAGGCGCAGGCGTAGAAGGTGCCGGTCAGGGCGCCGCGCTCGCTGGGCACGGCCAGGCGGGCGACGATCGCGAGCCCCGAGGCCAGGCACAGCCCGTAGCCCGCGCCGAGCAGCAGGGCGACGGGCAGCAGCAGCGGCCAGGCCGACAGCACCAGCGAGAGCAGGGCGAGCCCGAGCCCCAGCGCGCCGAGCCCGAGGCCCACCGGCCCCGACCAGGCGGCACCGAGCCGGCGCTGCAGCGGGGGCACCAGCGCGCCGGTGGAGAGCGTGACGCCGGCGACGATCCCCGCGACGGCCACCGCGACGCCGGACATCTGCGCGGTCAGCAGCAGCGGCAGCACCGTGACCGCCGTCGAGGGGAACGCGAACACCCCGAGCGCGATCGGCACCACGACCAGCACGAACGCCCACCGCGTCCCCGGCGGGACGCCGAGGTTGACGACGGGCCCGCTCGCCCGCCGGCGGTCGGGGCCGAGCGTCTCCGGGATGCCGGGCAGCAGCGCGACCGCGCCGACCATCAGCGCGACGTGCACGAGGTAGGGCAGCACGGTCGGCAGCACCACCCACTGCCCCATCAGCCCCGCGACCAGCGGGCCGAGGGCCCAGCCCATCGCCAGCGCGATCGTCGTCAGCCGGGCCGAGCGCCCGGGCTCGCCGACCAGCTCCCCCAGCCAGGCGGTGCCGACGCTGAACACCACCCCGGACACCGCGCCCTGCAGGAAGCGGCCGAGGAAGAGCACGAGCACCGACGAGCCGGCGGCGAGGAAGAGCACCGAGACCAGGCCGGCGAGCACGACGAACGGCACCACCACGGGCCGGCGACCGAGGCGGTCCGACGCCGGGCCGGAGAGCAGGAGCGCGGGGATGAGGCCGGCGGCGTAGACGCCGAAGGCGGCGGTGAGCGTCGTCGGGGCGAGCCCGAGCGTGTCCCGGTAGACCAGCAGCAGCGGCGTCGGGACGTTCGTGCCGAAGGCGACGACGAAGACGACCGTCCACAGCGCCCACGCCGGGGCGACCACGCGGCGCCGCGTCGAGCTCCGCACGTCCGCCGCGTCCGCCATGCCCCGCACCCTGCCGGATGCCGGGCCTCGGCGGGGGGTTCAGCGGGCCGTCTGCGCGGCGAGCGGATCGAGGGTCGGCCCGCGCGGCAGGAGATCGAGGACCGATCGGGGCGCCGGGCGCGGGACGCCGAGGCCGAGGGCGGCCACGGCGTCCGGGTCGGGGACGGCGAAGACGCGCCCGCCGGGGTCGACGAGGACGCCGGTCGCGGCGGCCCCGCCCGGGACTGCCGGACCCCCCGGGACGGCATCCCCGGGAACGGCATCTCCGGGGACCACGTACGCGCCGCCGCCCGCGACCCAGGCGCCGTCGAGCGGGGGCCCGACGAGGGGGGTCGGTTCCACCGGGCCGGGCAGCCCGGGCCCGGCGAAGACGGCGGTGGCGGCGGTCGTGTCGGCGGCGTCGGGGCGCGCGCAGACGGTGGTGGCCGTGTCGTAGGTGACGAGGCGCGGGAAGGTCGCGGGGTAGGCGGCGACGTCGACCACCGTGACCCGCGGGGCGTCGGCGAGGCGCCCGGCGGGCACGGCGGCGATGCCGGGGTCGGCGGCCGGGTCGGGGTTGGCGAACCTCGCCAGCTGCGCGACGACCGCCGGCACCTCCTGCACCCCCTCGGCGGCCACGAGGTGGAAGCGCGCGCCGTCCGGGCTGACGACGGCGCCCACGGGCACGCCGAGCGCGGCGGTGCGGGGCTCGGTGGGCGTCGTGCCGGTGCCGGGCACCGTGACCGGCCGCAGCGGCGGCGCCTCGGGCAGCGTGCCGAGGAAGGCCGGGCTCGCGGTGCGGGCGCGGGCGCCGGTGAGCTCGAGCCCACGCACGACCGAGCCGGCGTCCGGGGAGATCCGCGCGCGTCGCCCCTCGCTGACCAGCCAGAACCCTTCCGGCCCGCGCAGCAGCAGCGCCTCCTCGGCGCCGAGCGGGCGCCCGGGGGCGGGGAGCCCGCCGAGCGCGACGGTGGTGACGACGGGGTCGGCGGCCGGGTCGGGCACCGAGGGGTCGAGGACCGCGCGGTCGCAGACCGCCCACGCGTCGGCGACCGCGGCCGCCGGGTCGGGCAGCACCGCGGGTGCGCCGGGGATGCCGGCCGGCGCGGTGCGGGGGGCCTCGGCCAGCGCGTCGTCGCGCACCGGGACCGGCGGGCCGGCGAGGCCGCCCGCGTCCGGGGCGTTGCCGGCCGCCGCGGCGAGCAGGCGCGCGGAGGTCAGGTTGAGGGCGGGGACCAGGCGGTCGGGACCGTGGGCGACCGCGTAGAGCGCGCCCGAGGGCTCCCCGCGCACCACGGCCTCGTCGCGCCAGCCCTCGTCCCCGCGCACGAGGCCGACGACCGCGAAGCCGACGAGCGCCAGCACCCCGAGGACCGCGCCCACGAGCAGGGCGCGGTCCTGCCGCCGGCCCGGGTCGTGGCGCGGCGTGGGGTCGCGGCCGACCAGCGCCGACTCCAGGCGGCGCACCGCGAACCGGTGCGCCTGGACCTGGGTCGCGGTGGGCGGGTCCGACGGCACGGGGCGATGCCTACCGCATCGGCGCCCCGATCACTCGGCGATCCGGTGCTTCTCCAGGTCGGCGCGGTCGACCCACTCGAGCGTGCGGGCGTGGGTGGCCTCGAGGACGACGGGCGGGGCGACGCCGCCGTCGAGGGCCTCCTTCCAGCGCGTCGCGCACAGGCACCAACGGTCGCCGGGCTGCAGGCCGGGGAAGTTCGCGTCGGGTCGCGTGAGGTCGTTGCCCCGCTCCGCGGAGAACGACAGGAACTCCGCGGTGACGCGGGCGCACACCGTGTGCACGCCCGCGTCGTCGGGACCGGTCTCGCAGCAGCCGTCGCGGTAGAAGCCGGTCTTCGGGTCGTGACCGCAGTCGGCGAGCTCGCCGCCGAGAACGTTCTGAGCCATGGCCCCCGCGTACCCATGTAAGCACTTTCCGCCCCTATAGGGGCGGAAAGTGCTCACATCAGCTGGTCAGCGGAGCGTGACCCCCAGCAGCGCGTCCACGGCGTCGGCGACGCGGATCGGGCCGTCGGGCGTCCACCCGGTGGCGTCGCGGCGGGCGAGCACGTCGTCGGCCCAGGCGTCGAGCGCGGCCAGCGCGCCGGGGGTGTCGAGGTCGTCGGCGAGGTGGGTCCGCACCCGGGTGATCGTGTCCTCGGGGTCCGGCCCGGTCGGCGCGGCGGCGGCCTCGCGCCAGCGGTGCAGGCGGGCCTGGCCGGCGGTGAGGACGTCGGCGGTCCACGACCGGTCGCTGCGCCAGTGCCCCGCGAGAAGCGCCAGGCGGATGGCCATCGGGTCGACGCGGTCGCCGCGCAGGCGGGAGACGAAGACGAGGTTGCCCTTGGACTTCGACATCTTCTCGCCGTCGAGCCCGATCATCCCCGCGTGGCAGTAGTGCCGGGCCAGCGGGTGCGCGCCGGTGAGCGCCTCGGCGTGCGCCGAGCCGTACTCGTGGTGCGGGAAGGCGAGGTCGGAGCCGCCGCCCTGGACGTCGTACTGGTCGCCGAGGCGGTTGAGCGCGATCGCGGCGCACTCGACGTGCCAGCCGGGCCGGCCCTCGCCGAGGTCGGAGGCCCACGACGGCTCCCCGTCGCGGGCCATGCGCCACAGCAGGGCGTCGAGCGGGTCGCGCTTGCCGGGGCGGTCGGGGTCGCCGCCGCGTTCGGGGAAGATCTCGCGCATCCGCGCGTCGGAGTAGCGCGAGACGTAGCCGAAGTCCCGGGTCGCGGTGTGGTCGTGGTAGACGTCCGGGTACTGCTCGTCGTCGGCGCGGTAGGCCGCCCCGCTGGCCAGCAGCTTCCCGACCAGCTCGCTGATCTCGTCGACGGCCTCGACGGCGCCGACGAAGTCGCGCGGCGGGAGGATCCGCAGGGCCGCCATGTCCTCCCGGAACAGCGCGGTCTCCCGCATGCCGAGCACGATCCAGTCCTCGGAGTCGCGGTCGGCGCGCTCGAGCAGGGGGTCGTCGATGTCGGTGACGTTCTGGACGTAGTGCACGTCGTGGCCGGCGTCGAGCCAGAGGCGGTTGATGAGGTCGAACGCCAGGTAGGTCGCCGCGTGGCCCAGGTGGGTCGCGTCGTAGGGCGTGATGCCGCAGACGTACATCCGCGCGGTCGACCCGGGCGCGGTCGGCCGGACCCCGCCGCTGGCGGTGTCGTGGAGGCGCAACGGGGGCGCACTGCCCGGGATCCGCGGGACGTCGACCGGTGACCACGCTCGCATGACCCCGAGCCTATGCCCGCCCGCGGGGAGAAGGCCGGTGCTGGTGGCGAACCGCTCGCCGGGGGTGACGCGAAGGAGAGGGCGGGACCCCGGCCGGGTCCTGTCGACGGGGCACGGCGTGGGCGAGCACGCCGGCCCCGCACGGGATGACGGACCCGGCCGGGGTGGCCAGGAGCCGCGGGGGGGATCGGCTCCAGCCACGACCGAGCGTACGCGGTGTCGCGCCCCGTGGTCGTGCCGCCCGGTTGCGCGCCATTCGTTCACCCGGACGGGCTGGTCACCTGTCCGCTGATGCGCTCAGCGTCGTCGGCGACTCGCGAGGTAGTCGCTCACCACGGCGGCTCCGAGCCCGTCGAGGTCCGGGTTGACCACCCGCCCGCCCGCCCGGCGGGCCACGAGGTCGACGAACGCCTCGAGCCGCGGGTCCTCGCCGAGCATGAACACGGTCATCGCCGCGTTCAGCCGGGCGAGCGCGTCGACCTCCCCGAGCGTCGCCCGCAGCGTCTCCGGGCTCGGTGGGTAGTCGAACACCGCGTGCCCGTCGGGCTCGAGGTGCGCGGTCGGCTCGCCGTCGGTCACGACCAGGACGACCGGCGCCGCGTCGGCGTTCTTGCGCAGGTGCCGGCCGGCCAGCAGCAGCGCGTGGTGCAGGTTCGTGCCCTGCTCCCACGCCCCCTCCAGGGCGGTCAGCTCGCCGAGCTCGACCTCCTTGGCGTGCCGGCCGAACGTGACGAGCTGCAGGGCGTCGCCCCGGAACCGCGTCGAGACGAGGTGGTGCAGCGCCAGCGCGGTGCGCTTCATCGGCACCCAGCGCCCGTCGGCCACCATCGACCACGACGTGTCGACGCACAGCGCCACGGCCGCGCGGGTGCGCTGCTCGGTCTCGACGATCTCGACGTCGGTGACGTCGAGCGTCCGCGGGTCGCCCGAGGCGTGCCGCATCTCGGCGTTGAGCAGTGTCCGCGGCACGTCCCACTGCTCCGTGTCGCCGAACGACCAGGGCCGCGTGGCGCCGGTGGCCTCCCCCGCCGCGCCCGAGCGCTGCGTCTCGCGCTCGCCGCGCCGGGTGGACAGCGACCCCACCACGTCGCGCAGCGACGACTGCCCGAGCTGGCGCAGCGCCTTCGGCGAGAGCATCAACGAACCGTCGGCCGCGCGCTGGAACACGCCCTGGCGTTCGAGCTCGCGCTGGAGCTCCGCGAGCCGTTGCGCGTCGACGCGCGCCTGCTCACCCAGCGTGGCCTCGAGCGCCTCGAGGTCGATGTCCTCCATGCGCGCGCCCGGGTAGGACTGCGAGAGCTGCTCGGCCAGGGCGTCCATCTGCCCGAGCTCCTCCATGGCCCGGGTCGCCTCGCCCATGCCGAGCGGGTCCTCGCCGCGGAAACGGCCGCGCCCCTGCCAGTCCTCGCCGGGACGCAGGCCCTGCAGCTGCTGGTCGAGACGCCCGAGCTGCTCGGCCAGCCGCGGGTCGCCGAAGGCCTGCTGCATGAGGCCCTCGAGCTCGGCGCGCTGCTCGGCCGACAGCGAGTTCATCATCCGCTGCGCTGCCGCCGAGCGCTCCGCGAGCAGGTCGACGAGCTCGTCGGTGGTCTGCGGGTTCTCCGGGAAGAACTGGCCGTGCTTGCCCATGAACTCGCGGAACTGGTCCGTCGTGTCCTCGCCGCGACCGTGCGCGTCGAGCAGGTCGTTGAGGTCCGAGATCATCTCCCGGACGCGCTCGACGTCCTCGGGCGTCGCGTTCTCCATCGCCTGCTTCATGCCCTGGAAGCGCTGGTCGAGCGCCTCCCGGCCGAGCAGGTCGCGGATCTGCTCGTAGGCCTGGCGCGCCTCGGCGTTGCGCCAGTCGTAGTCCTCGAGCTCGCGCACCGCCCCCGCCGGCGAGGGCGGCAGCGCGTCGAGCTGCATCTCGCGGAAGCGCGCGTCGTCGGAATCCTCGGCCTGCAGCGAGTTCCGCTCGGCCTCCAGCGCCCGCTCCAGGAGCTCGCGGACCTCCTGCAGGGTGCCGTCGAGACGGTGGGTGCGCTGCAGCCGGCTGCGGCGCTCGTTGAGCCGGCGCATGAGGTCGTCGAGACCCCGCTGCTCACCCAGCCCGCGGCGCATCAGCTCCTGCATCGCCTGGCGCGGCGACGTGCCCTCCATGACGTCGCGGCCGAGCTCGTCCATCGCCTCGCGCAGGTCGAACGGCGGGGCGAGCGGGTCGGGGCCGTCGTCGAACCGGCCGTAGGAGTAGCGACCCGACCCCGGTCCGGTCGGGCCTGCCGGATCAGCCGCCATAGGCCACCGTCCCCGCGTCCTCGTCGTCGTCCTTGGCCAGCTTGCGGGTGAGGTAGAGGTGCTCGAGCGCGAGCTCGACGGCGCTGGCCAGCGGCCCGGGGGCCTCCGTGCCGGCGGCGCCGAGGCGCTCGGCCACGGTGTAGACCACCGAGATCGACGGCAGGGCGTCGACGACCTGGCGGGCAGCCACGCGGTCGCCGGTGACCACGCGCCGCGAGCCCTCGAGGGCCGAGACGCCGTCGGCGAGCGGGGCCAGGTCGACCCCGGCCAGGCGGGCCCGGGCGGTCTCGGTGATCGAGCGGCGCAGCAGGTGCGTGAGGAGCTCGGCCTCGCGGCCCTCCTCGCCGGACTCGAACTCGAGCTTGCCGCGCAGCACCGGCGGCACGGCCTCGAGATCGACGGGCCGGGCGACGGCAGCCTCCTCGCCGGTCACCGCGGCACGGCGCAGCGCCGCGGCCGCGACGGTCTCGGCGGCGGCGATGGTGAAGCGGGCGGACACGCCGCTGCGCTGGTCGACCGCGCCGGACTGGCGCAGGTGGCGGGTGAAGCGCGCGAGCACCTCGACGAGGTGGTCGGGCACCTCGGCGACCAGGTGGGCCTCCTGGCGGACCAGGGCGACCTCGCCGGCGACCTCGAGCGGGTAGTGGGTGCGGACCTCGGCGCCGAACCGGTCCTTGAGCGGGGTGATGATCCGCCCGCGGTTGGTGTAGTCCTCGGGGTTGGCGCTCGCCACGAGCATGACGTCCAGCGGCAGGCGCAGCGTGTAGCCGCGCACCTGGATGTCGCGCTCCTCCATGACGTTGAGCAGCGCGACCTGGATGCGCTCGGCGAGGTCGGGTAGCTCGTTGATCGTCACGATGCCGCGGTGCGCGCGCGGCACGAGGCCGTAGTGGATCGTCTCGGGGTCGCCGAGGCTGCGGCCCTCGGCGACCTTGACCGGGTCGACGTCGCCGATGAGGTCGGCGACGGAGGTGTCCGGCGTCGCGAGCTTCTCGGCGTAGCGCTCGTCGCGGTGGCGCCAGGTGATCGGGAGGTCGTCGCCCAGCTCGGCGACCCGTCGTCGGCTGGCCGGGATGATCGGCTCGGTGGGGTGCTCGCCCAGCTCGGAACCCTCGATCACGGGCGTCCACTCGTCGAGCAGGTTCTGCAGGCTGCGCAGCAGCCGCGTCTTGCCCTGGCCCCGCTCGCCGAGCAGCACCACGTCGTGTCCGGCGAGGACCGCGCGCTCGAACTGCGGGAGCACGGTCCGGTCGAACCCGACGATCCCCGGCCAGGGGTCCACACCGTCCCGCAGGCGGGCCAGCAGGTTGCCACGCAGCTCGGTCCGCACGCTGCGGGCCGTCGCCGCCGGGTGGCCGCTGCGGGCCAGCTCACCGGCGGTGGTGGGGAGATCGGTGGGAACGGAAGGAGCAGAGGTGGAGCTCACCTCCCCCACGCTACGACGACGATCGCGATCCGGCCGCCGCGAGCGGGGTACGGACGGTCCCACCCGGGACCGGCAAACGGACCCGGGCGACGAATCCCCCGAAGGTGGGCCGCGACGCGCCGTCACGCTGCGTGCTCCCTCGACACTCACCGGAGTTGACTGCGGGCTCTCCCCCGCGCGGGGCGGGGGTGGACGTCGGGGGAGAACATGACGCGATCCGTGGTGGCGGCCGGGTTGGCGGCCGGGGTGGTGGCCGGGATGTCGACCATCGTTCTGCTGGGCGGGGCCGGGCCCGCACTGGCCGCACCGTCCGTGGACTACGCGACCTGCGCCGAGGCCTTCGCCGCCGGCGTGTCGACCATCCCGGCGGGCGCTCCGGGCTACCGGCCCGCGCTCGACCGCGACGACGACGGGTTCGCCTGCGACCGCGGCGACCCGGCGAACACGGCCGGGGCGGAGCCGGTCGCGGACGAGGCGGTCGCGAACGAGGTGATCGCCGACGAGGAGGCGACCGGGACCGAGGAGGTCCCCGACGGCGGGCAGGTGTCGGTGATCCCGGTGGGCGCCGCGCCGACCGGTGACGGGTCGCGCGCCGACGTCGTCGCAGAGGTCACCGAGCCCGAGGACGGGCTGGTCACGACGTCGGTGGCCTGGTGGTGGGCGATCGGGCTCGTGCTGGTGACGGTGGGCACGCTGCGCACCCGGCACGCCCGGCCGACGCCGCGGCGGTGAGCCGGCACCGCCGTGCGCGCCGGGGCCGCCCGCTCCCGGCTCCCGACTCCTCGCCCCTGGTTCGGGCGCTCGCCGTGCTCGCCTTCGTGCTGGCCGCCGCCTGCGCGGCGATGGGCGTGGCGACCGCGGCGCGCGCCGACCCCTGCCCGCCGGCGACGGCGCCGTGGCGCGCCGACCCGTCGCCGATGCCCGCATCCGAGCCGGTGGCGCTGACCGTCGACCGGATCGACGCGTGCTCCTCGCTCGTGCCGGTCGGGGTGGACGAGCGGCGGCGGATCGAGGTGCCCTCGGTGCACACACCCGAGCAGGCCGCCTGGTATCGCCTCGGCCCGACACCGGGCGAGCGCGGGCCCGCGGTGCTCGTCGGGCACGTCGACGGCGACGGGCGGCGCGGGGTGTTCGCCGACCTCGCCGCGGCGACCGCGGGCGACCGGATCACCGTGGCCCGCCGCGACGGGTCGGTCGCGGTGTTCGCGGTGGTCGGGACGGTGCAGGTGTCGAAGAACTGGTTCCCGACCCGGGACGTCTACGGCGACACCGCCGGCCCCGAGCTGCGGCTGATCACCTGCGGCGGCGCGCTGGACCGCACCGACCGCTCGTACACGGACAACGTCATCGTCTCCGCGCGGCTGGTCGGTCGGGGCTGACGCCCGCTGCCCGTGCCGTGTCACGATCACCGGCATGGGCAGGCTGGACGGCAGGGTCGCCGTCGTCACCGGTGCCGGGCGGGGCATCGGCCGCGGGATCGCCGAGGTGCTCGCCGCCGAGGGTGCGACGGTGGTGGCCGCCGACCTCGACGGCACCGCCGCCGAGGGGACCGCCCGGGCCCTGGGTGGCGGGGCGACCGGCCTCGCCACCGACGTCGCCTCCCGCGCCTCGGTCGACGCCATGGTCGACGCCGTCCGCGAGCGGCACGGGCGCATCGACGTGCTGGTCAACAACGCCGGCATCGACGTCATCGGGCCCTTCGTCGACTCCGACCCCGCCGACTGGGACCGGATCATCGCCGTGAACCTCTACGGCGTCCTGCACACCTCCCACGCCGTCCTGCCGTTGATGGTGGCCCAGGGCGGCGGGCGGGTGGTCAACCTCGCCTCCGACGCCGGGCGCGTCGGCTCCTCCGGCGAGGCCGTGTACTCCGCCGCCAAGGGCGGGATCATCGCGTTCACCAAGACGACGGCGCGCGAGATGGCCCGGCACGGCATCGGCGTCAACTGCGTGAGCCCCGGCCCGACCGACACCGCGCTGCTCGCCGCGGTCACCGAGCACGACCCGAAGCTGCACGACGCGCTGGTGCGCGCGATCCCCCTGCGCCGGCTCGCGCAGCCGGCCGACATCGCGCACGCCGTCGCCTTCCTCGCCTCGCCCGAGGCCGCCTACATCACCGGCCAGACGCTGTCGGTCAGCGGCGGCCTGTCGATGAGCTGACCCCGATGAGCTGACCCCGGTGAGCCGACCCCGGTGAGCCGACCCCTGCCCGCGTGAGAGTCCCCGGAGGCCCCGTGTCCCTCGACGACTACCGGCAACTGACGTTCGAGCGCCGCGACCACGGCGTCCTGCTCATCACGATCGACCGGCCCGACAAGTACAACGCCGCCGACGAGGAGATGCACGGGGAGCTCGCGCGGGTGTGGCGCGACGTCGAGGCCGACCCGGACGTGCGCGTCGCGGTCATCACCGGCGCCGGCAAGGCGTTCTCCGCGGGCGGCGACCTCGCGATGGTCGAGCGGATCGCCGGCGACTACGACCGTGTCCAGCACATGCTGCGCGAGATGTCCGAGCTGGTCTACAACGTCATCGGCTGCGACAAGCCGATCGTCTCGGCGATCAACGGGGTGGCGGTCGGCGCCGGGGTGGTGGTCGCGCTGCTCGCCGACGTGGCGATCGCGGCCGAGGACGCGAAGCTCGGCGACGGGCACGTCAAGCTCGGTGTCGCGGCGGGCGACCACGCGGCGATCATCTGGCCGCTGCTCGCCGGGATGGCCAAGGCGCGCTACTACCTGCTCACCGGCGAGATGGTCACGGGCGCGGAGGCCGAGCGCCTCGGCATGGTCGCGAAGGCGCTGCCCCGCGACCAGGTCCTCGACGAGGCCCTGCGCGTGGCCGAGGTCCTCGCGACCGGCAGCCAGCAGGCCATCCGGCTCACCAAGCGCACCCTCAACAACTGGCTGCGCAGCGCCGGTCCGACGTTCGACCAGTCGGCGGCCTACGAGATGCTGACCTTCATGGGCCCCGACGTCGTCGAGGGCTACACCGCGCTGCGCGAGAAGCGCGCGCCGCGCTTCCCGTCGGCGGAGGACGGGACGCCCTGACCCGGCACCCGCCGGGACGCCCGGGCGATGCCGACCAGCGCGGCCGCCCACACCGGCACCTGCACCAGCATCGCCACGCGGAAGGCCTCGAGCGTGTAGGTGTCCGGGGTGCCCGCACCCTGCAGGTCGAGCGCGACACCGACGAGCAGCACGACCAGGACCGTCGAGACGAAGCCGCCGACGTTGACGATCCCCGACGCGCGCCCGATCCGCTGGGGCGGCACCGCGGCGCGGGCGATGTCGAAGGCGACGAGCGAGGCCGGTCCCCCGCCGCCGAGCACCACGACGTGCAGCACGAGCAGGGCGAGCGGCACGGGGCCGGGCCAGGCGAGCACGACGAGCCACATGACCGCCTGGGCCACGGTGGCGGCGACGACCAGCGTGACCCGGCGGTGCGGGAACCGACCGGCGAGCGTGCCGAGCAGCGGCCCGATGGCGATGCCCGCGACGACGTAGAGCGCGAGCAGGCCCCGGGCGGTGCCGCCCGTCAGTCCCTCGCCGCCGGTGAGGAACGGGAAGCCCCAGAGCAGCCCGAACGCGTTGCCGGGGAACGGGGACGCGAGGTGGCACCAGAACGCCAGCCGCACCCCCGGCTCGCGCAGGGCCGCGCCGAGGCCGCCCCGAGCGGCCGGGCCCGCCGGCGCGGGCGCCCCGGCCGGACCGTCGCGCACCACGGCGAGGACGAGCACGGCGACGAGCACCGCGGTGCCGCCGGCGGCGAGGTAGGCGGGCGTCCAGCCGGACCCGACGACCAGGGCGGCGAGCGGTACCGCCGAGACCACCTGGCCGAGCTGGCCGAGGATGCCCGCGAGCTGGTTGTAGAGCGGCACGCGGCGCGCCGGGAACCACGACGGGATGAGGCGCAGGACGCTGACGAAGGTCACCGCGTCGCCGGCGCCGACGAGCATCCGCCCGGCCACGGCGAGCCAGAACGGCGCCGCGAGCGCGAGCACCACCTGTCCGGCGGCCACGAGCACGGCCCCGCCGGCGATCACCCGGCGGGGGCCGACGCGGTCGACGAGCACGCCCGCGGGGATCTGCAGGGCGGCGTAGACGGCGAGCTGCACCACCGCGAGCAGCGACAGCACGCCCGAGGAGACGTCGAAGCGCTCGGCGGCGGTGACCCCGGTCGCGGCGAGCGACGACCGGCCGAGCACCGCCGCGACGTAGGCGAGGACGGCGACGCCCCAGACGGCGAGGGCACGCCCGGAGCGGCGCGGGGGGACGACGCTGCTGGTCGGCGAGCTCACAGGACCCGCGTCCCGCCGATCGGGAGGTCCCAGAGGTCGGCCGGGTCCCGTCCCGCCCGGACCCACTCCTCGCGGACCCGCTCCAGCGGCTCGAGCACCGGCTCGCCGGAGAGCACGAACGTGCCCCAGTGGATCGGGACCACGTGGCGCGCGCCGAGGTCGCCGGCCGCGCGGACCGCCTCGGCGGGGTCCATGTGCACGCCGCGCAGGAGCCGGCGGGGCGCGTAGGCGCCGACCGGGAGCAGCGCGACCGCGATCTCGCGGTGCCGCGCGCCGATGCGCGCCGGGAAGGGCCCGTAGCCGGTGTCGCCGGCGTGCAGGACGCTGCGGCCGTCGGCGCCCGTGACGACCCAGCCGCCCCACAGGCGCCGGCAGGTGTCGAACAGGGTCCGCCGCGACCAGTGGTGGGCGGGGACGAACTCGACCCGCACCCCGCCGACCCGGGTGCCCTCCCACCAGTCGAGCTCGGTGACGTCGGTGAACCCCCGGCGGGCGAACCACGGCGCCGCGCCGCCCCCGACCAGGACGGGCGTGTCCCGCGGCAGTCGGCGCAGGGTGGGCGCGTCGAGGTGGTCGTAGTGGTCGTGGCTGAGCAGCACGGCGTCCAGCGGCGGCAGCTGCTCGGGCGCCAGGGCGGGCGGGGTGAGGCGGCGGCGCGCGCCGGGGATGCCGCCGGCGAGCACGGGGTCGACGAGCAGCGTCACGCCGTCGACGCGCAGCAGCGCCGATGCGTGGCCGAGCCAGGTCACCGCGATCTCGCCGGGCCCCGCGGGCGGGAGCGGCCGCGCGTCGACCACCGGCACCCGCGCGCCGTCGCGGCGGCCCTCGGCGCCCGGCATGGAGCGGGCCAGCTCGAGCACCTGCAGCGGGTTGAGCAGGCCCGCGGTGCGGCGGTGGTGGAAGTCGCGCGGCCAGCGCGGATCGCGGCGTGCGGACGGCACGGCGGGGCACCTCGGATCGGGGCTATGTGAGCACTTTCCGGCCCTATAGGCCCGGAAAGTGCTCACATGGGGTCGGGACGGGTCAGAACGCGGGCCACGGGATCGGCGGCCAGCGGCCCCCGGGGGCGGGCAGCTCGTCCGCGTCGATGAGCCGCGAGACCCGCGAGCGCAGGGCGCTGACCTCGGCGCGGGTCAGGTGCTCGTGCAGCGTGTCGTCCAGTCCCGCCGGGTTCCCGGGCGAGAGCTTCGCCCGCAGCGTCCGCAGGCACTCGAGGACGTCGTCGGTCAGCGGCTCGCCCACCCAGCCCCACAGCACCGTGCGCAGCTTCTCCTCGCGGTGCAGGCAGATGCCGTGGTCGACGCCGTAGACGCCGCCGTCGAGGCCCGCGAGGACGTGCCCGCCCTTGCGGTCGGCGTTGTTGACGACCACGTCGAGGGCCGCCATCCGCCGCAGCGCCGGATCGTCGCGGTGCACGAGCAGCGCCGGGTCGCCGTCCATCCCGCGGGCCCGCAGCACGGTGCGCCATTCCTTGCCCACGTCCCGGGGCGAGAGGATGTCGACCAGCTCGCGCTCGTCGTCGGTCTCGATCCAGCGCTGCACCATGCCAGGCCCGAACGGCCCGTCGCGCAGCACCGTCGGGGGGACGACGCCGAAGCCCGCCGCCTCGCTGACCAGGTACGTCGCCACCTCGCGGCCGGCGAGCGTGCCGTCCGGGAAGTCCCAGAGGGGCCGCTCGCCGCGCACGGGCTTGTAGACGCACCGTTCCTCGACGCCGTTGGTCGAGATCGAGCACAGCAGCGTGGTGTTCGACGCCTCGGTGAGGCGTCCCTCCACCTCGATGCGCCCGTGGAGCAGCAGCTCCTCGGACTCCGAGGTGTCGGGTCGGTGGGTTCCGTTCCGCTCCGCGTCCACGCGCCTACTCGGGGGTGGTGACGCGGCGGAAGCCGTTCTGGCGCGGGCAGACGTGGCCCGCGGCGTCGAGCGGCTGGGTGCACAGAGGGCACAGGCGGCGACCGGCGGAGACGACCCGCTCGGCCCGCGTCGCGAACGCGCGGGCCCCGGCCGGCGAGAGGAACACGCGCAGCGCGTCGGGGCCCTCGTCGGTGTCGTCGAGGACGACCGACTCGTCGATCTCCTCCTCGGTGACCGCGAGCAGCTCGACGACGACGTTGCGGGACTCGGCGTCCCAGCCCAGGCCCATCGTGCCGACCCGGAACTCCTCCTCGACCGGCACCTCGAGCGGCGAGGTGTCGACCTCGTCCTCGGGCACGGAGACGGGGACCTCGGCGCCGAAGCGGCGCGAGACCTCCTCGAGCAGGGTGCCGATCCGCTCCGAGAGCACCGAGACCTGCTGCTTCTCCAGCAGCACGCTCACCTTCCGTGCCTGCTCGGTGGCCTGCAGGTAGAAGGAGCGTTCACCGGGCTGCCCGACGGTGCCGGCGACGAACCGGTCGGGCTGACGGAAGACGTGGATCACCCTGGGCATGGCATCTCGATCGTAGTTCTCCGGGCGGGGTGCCGCCGAGGGACGGTGTCTCCTGACGTCGACGGCCGTCTCATGCTACTCCCGTCGACCCCCCGACGGTGGCCTCCGCGGGGACGGCGTCGTCGCCCGCGGCGGCCGTGCTCCCGTCCCCGTCGGCCTCCCCCGTCTCCTCCGTGTCCGGCTTCGGGACCAGCGCGGACAGGTCCCCGCCGGTGTCGTTGACGCGCACCACGAAGGGTCGCGTGGGCGTGTAGCTGATCACGCTGACCGAGCTCGGGTCGACGACGATCCGCTGGAACGAGTCCAGGTGCAGGCCCAGCGCGTCGGCGACCGCGGCCTTGATCACATCGCCGTGACTGCACGCCACCCACAGCGCCTTCTCGCCGTGCTCGGCGCCGATCCGCGCGGCGTGGCGGCGGATCGCGGCGACCGCGCGGGCCTGCATCCCGGCCAGCCCCTCGCCGCCGGGGAACACCGCGGCGGACGGGTGCGCCTGGACGACCTTCCAGAGGTCCTCCTTGCCCAGCTCCCCGAGCTTGCGGCCGGTCCAGTCGCCGTAGTCGACCTCGGAGAGGTCCTCCTCCACCGTCGGCTCGAGCCCGCGGGCCTCGAGCAGCGGCGCGAGGGTCTCGCGGCAGCGCTGCAGGGGCGAGGTCACGGCGGCGGCCAGGGGCAGCTCGGCGAGACGGTCGACGAGCTTCTCGGCCTGGGACCGCCCGTGGTCGTCGAGGCCGACGCCCTCGGTGCGGCCCGCGAGCACGCCCGAGACGTTGGCCGTCGACCGGCCGTGGCGCAGGAGGATCACGGTGGTCACGGGGACCGACACTACGTGGGTTCCCACGGCCGCATCCCTGGGCCGGACCCTCAGGTGGCCGGCACGACCCCGTTGCTCACGGCGAGCAGCACGACCAGGCCGAGCAGCACGCGGTACCAGACGAAGACGTAGATCGTGTGGTTCTCGACGAAGCGCAGCAGCCAGGCGATCGAGGCGTAGCCGAGCGCGAACGCGATGAGCGTGGCGACGATCATCTGCGGGATGCTCGGCACCACCACGAGGCTGCCCTGCACGTCGGCGGCCGAGGGGTCGAGGATGTCGGGGATTTGGGTCAGCCCCGAGGCGAACACCGCGGGCAGCGCGAGCAGGAACGAGAACCGCACCGCGACCGCCCGCTCGAGCCCGAGGAAGAGGCCCGCGGTGATGGTGCCGCCCGAGCGGGAGACGCCGGGGATCAGCGCCATCGCCTGCGCGCACCCCATGACGAGCCCGTCGCGCAGCGTGAGCTGGTCGGGGCCCCGGCGCTGGCGCCCGTAGCGTTCCGCGGCGGCGAGGACCAGCGCGAAGATGATCAGCACAGCGCCGTTGAGGTACAGGTTGCGGGCCGGGCCCTTGATGGCGTCCTCGAACGCCAGGCCGAGCACGCCGATGGGGATCGAGCCGAGGATCACGTACCAGGCGAGCTTGTAGTCGTAGCCGCGTTCCTCGCGCCGGGCGAGGCCGACGAACCAGGCCCGGAGCAGGCGCCAGATGTCGGAGAAGAAGTAGATGAGCACCGCGGTCTCGGTGCCGAGCTGGGTGACCGCGGTGAAGGCCGCGCCCGCGTCGTTGCCGAAGAAGAACGCCGAGGTGATGCGCAGGTGCGCCGACGACGACACCGGCAGGAACTCGGTCAGTCCCTGCACGATGCCGAGGACCACCGCCTCGAGCCAGCCCATCGGGGCACCCGCCGTCACGGCGACGGACGGTAGTGCACCCGTCGTGACGTGACGGCGTGCCCCCGAGGGCTCGTCCGTGACCTCTTCGTAAGGTGGTTCCCCGTGGAGCAGCGACGCCTGGGCACGAGCGGGCTGCGGGTCTCGCGGCTGGCCCTGGGCACGATGAGCTGGGGCCGCGACACCGACGCCGACGAGGCGGGCGCGGCCCTGCTGGCCTTCCTCGACGCCGGCGGGACCCTCGTCGACACCGCGGACGTCTACGCCGGCGGCGAGGCCGAGAGGATCCTCGGCGGCCTCTTCGACGACGTCATCCCGCGCGGCGAGGTCGTGGTGGCGACGAAGGCGGGCGCCCGGCGCGAGGACGGCCCGTTCGGCGGGGGTGCCTCGCGGGCGGCCCTGCTGACGGCCCTCGACGACTCGCTCGACCGGCTCAACACCGACTACGTCGACCTGTGGCAGTTGCACGCCTGGGACGACGACGTGCCGCTGGAGGAGACGCTCGCCGCGCTCGACGTGGCGCTCACCACCGGGCGCGCCCGCTACGCCGGGGTCGCGAACTACGCGGGCTGGCAGGTCGCCTCGGCGGCGACGCGGCAGGCGCTGACGTCGTTGCCGCTGGTGTCGGTGCAGTCGGAGTACTCGCTGCTCGAGCGCTCGGTGGAGTCCGAGGTGCTGCCGGCCGCGGAGCACCACGGCCTCGGGCTGCTGCCGTGGGCGCCGCTGGGCCGCGGGGTGCTCACGGGCAAGTACCGCGAGGGCGTGCCCGCCGACTCCCGAGGCGCGTCGGAACACCTCGCCGGCTACGTCGCTCGGCACCGCACCGAGCGCACCGCGCGGATCGTGCAGGCCGTCGTGACCGCCGCGCACGGGCTGGGCACCTCGCCCCTGGCGGTCGCGCTCGCCTGGGTCCGCGACCGGCCCGGCGTCGTCGCCCCCGTCGTCGGGGCCCGCGACGGGGCGCAGCTGCTCGGGTCGCTGGCCGCCGAGGAGCTCGTGCTGCCCTCGGCGATCCGGGGCGCGCTCGACGACGTCAGCTCCCCGGTCGACCCCGACGTCGAGGACGAGGAGCCGGACCTCCCGCCCTGGGAGTGACGCGATCCAGGTCCCGCGACGCCGCGCGACGCGTGCGCGGGATGAGCGCCTGTGCGTACGGTGGTGCCCGCTCCGTCAGGTGTCTCGGAGGTGGTCGGCTCGTGAACGACGCTGGTGCCCGCGATGGCGGGGCTCTCGTGGGTTCGGCGGTGGTCGAAGGGGACTGGGAGTACCAGCCCGTCCGGCTGCCTCCGGACATCACACGGATCTCGGCCACGGTCCAGCTCGGCATCCGGGCCGAGTTCGGCGGCTGGGAGCTCGCCCGCACGCTGCTCTACGCCGACGGCACCCGGAAGGTGTGGCTGCGGCGCAAGCTCTCCCGATCGTTGGCGGCGGGGCTCGCGACCTGAGCGCCTCGGGGTGAGCCGGGCGCGGGTCCTGGCCCGGACCTGTGCGCAAGATCGCGTCGAGAACGACGCCGACCGGGATCGGTTCGCCGCGGCGGAGTCGTCGCAGCCGCGCGTTGTCGACACTGGCGCGCGTTGTCGACGCGGTCTCGGGCACAGGTCCTCCCGATCGCGCCCGATGCTGAGCGGTCGGAGGGGCGCGCGGCGACCCGGCAGCGGCGCGACGCCGGCCGCGGTGGTCTACGGCGCGAGCAGCACCACGCGGCCGGTGGTCCGGCGGGCCGCGAGCTCGGTCAGGGCGGCGGGCAGGTCGTCGAACGCGTACTCGGCGCCCACGAGCGGGTCGATCGCCCGGCGATCCCACAGCGCCTCGATCTCCCGCTGCCAGGCGACGACGAGGTCCGGGGACCGCTGCTGGTAGTGGGCCCAGTGCACGCCCACCACGGCGTAGTTCTTCACCAGCGCGTGGTTGGTGGGCGCGTCGGCGGGTCGTCCGCCGGCGAAGCCGATGACGAGCAGGCGCCCCTCCCACGCCACCGCGCGGCGGACGCCGTCGAAGGTGTCGCCGCCCACGGGGTCGTAGACGACGTCGGCGCCGCGGCCGGCGGTGAGCTCGCGCACCGCGGTCACGAGGTCGTCGGGGTCGACCAGCACCTCGTCGGCGCCGAGGGACCGCGCCACGGCGGCCTTGTCCTCGTCACCGACCACCGCGATCACCCGCGCGTCGGCGGCCTTGCCGAGCTGGACGGCGGCCGCGCCCACCCCGCCCGCGGCGGCGAGGACGAGCAGCGTCTCCCCCGCGCGCAGCGTCGTGCGGTGGTGCAGCGCGCACCAGCCCGTCTGGTACGCGACGAAGAACCCGGCCGCCTGGGCCGCGCTCATCCCCTCGGGCCAGGGCCACGTCGTGCGCAGCACCGCCTCCTCGGCGAACCCGCCGTGCGGCATCACCACGGGACCGAGCACGCGGCGGCCGTCGTCGGTCACCCCGGCCACCTCGAGCCCGGGCGTGAACGGCGGCGGCACCCGGTCCTGGTAGTCGCCGGAGACGTACAGGATGTCGGCGAAGTTCAGGGCGGCCGCGGCGACCCGCACGCGCGTCTGCTCCTCCCCCGGCTCGGGGCGCGGGACGTCGGCGACCTCGAGCACCTCGGCGAACGGGCCGAGCCGCGGCACCCGCCAGGCGCGCATCAGGAGCTCCGTCACGCCCGCAGCAGGACGCGCTCGAGCACCCGGGTGCCGAACTGCAGGGCGTCGACCGGCACCCGCTCGTCGATACCGTGGAAGAGCGCGGTGAAGTCGAGGTCCGGGGGCAGGCGCAGCGGGGCGAACCCGAAGCAGCGCATCCCCAGCTTCACGAACGCCTTCGCGTCGGTGCCGCCCGACATCATGTAGGGCAGCGTGTGGGCCTGGGGGTCCTCCTCCTGCACCGCGCGGGTGATGACGTCGACGAGCTCGCCGTCGAAGGGGGTCTCGACGGCCTCGAGGTTGCGGATCCACTCGCGCTCGACGTCGGGCCCGAGCAGCTCGTCGAGCTCGCGCTCGAAGGCCTCCTGGCGGCCGGGCAGCACGCGGCAGTCGACGGTCGCCTCGGCCACCGACGGGATGACGTTGGCCTTGTAGCCGGCCTGCAGCATCGTCGGGTTCGCGGTGTCGCGGGTGGTCGCGCCGACCACCCGGGCGACCCCGCCGAGCTTCGCGACCGCCGAGTCGAGCGCGGCGGCGGAGTCGGTGGGAAACTCGATGCCGGTCAGCGCCGTGACCTCGTCGAAGAAGCCCTGCACGGATTCGGTGAGGACCAGCGGGAAGCGGTGACGACCCAGGCGCGCGATGGCCTCGGCGAGGATCGTCACGGCGTTCTCGTCGTGGACCATCGAGCCGTGGCCGGGGCGCGAGCGCACCCGCAGCTTCATCCAGGCGATCGACTTCTCGGCGGTCATCACCGGGTAGACGCGGACGTCCTCGCCGAGGGTCAGCGAGAAGCCGCCGACCTCGCCGAGCGCCTCGGTGCAGCCCGCGAACAGGTCGGGGCGGTGCTCGGCGAGCCAGTGCGAGCCGTAGGCGCCGCCCGCCTCCTCGTCGGCGAGGAACGCGAAGACCAGGTCCCGCGGGGGCACCGTGCCCTCGGCTTTGAACTGGCGCGCGAGCGCCAGGATCATGGCGTCCATGTCCTTCATGTCCACCGCGCCGCGGCCCCAGACGTAACCGTCCTGCACGGATCCCGACAGCGGGTGGACCGACCACTCGCTCTCGTCGAAGGGCACGACGTCGAGGTGCCCGTGCACGAGCAGCGCCGGCCGGTCCGGGTCCGCGCCCTTCAGGCGGGCGAACACGTTGTGGCGTCCGGGAGCCCCGGACTCGACCACCTCGGTCTCGTACCCGACCTCCCGCAGCTTCGCGTCCACGTAGGCGGCGGCCTCGGCCTCGCCCGTCGTCGTCGCGAGCTCGCCGGTGTTCTGGCTGTCGATCTGGATGAGCTCGCTGGTCAGCGTCACGACCTCGTCCTCGGCACGACCCATGCGCCGCATCCTGCCACCCACCGTGATCGGGCGGCGCGGCGTCGTCTACGCTGGTTCCACGCAAGTCCGAGTGGCGGAATGGCAGACGCGCTAGCTTGAGGTGCTAGTGCCCTAGTAGGGCGTGGGGGTTCAAGTCCCCCCTCGGACACACTTCCCTCTTCTCTCCCCCCGGGGTCTCTCCTGCTGGACGACGTCGTCAGTCGTCGTCCTCCTCCTCGTCGTCCTCGTCGTCCTCGTCGTCGTGGTCCTCGTGGTGTTCGTGGTCCTGGTCGTCCGCTCCGGCGCTCCGGTCCTGAGCGTCGGGCTCGTCGCTCTCCGCGGCGCGATCCCGGCGCGGGGTCTGCCGTTCGCCGAGCGGTGACGCGGCTCTCGTCGACAACCGCGTCGACGGGGGCGGGGTGGAGTCGCCGGCCAGGGCCTCCCGCGGGGGAACCGTCCGGTCCGGCGCCTCGGTCCCGTGTCTCCCCCGGCGCTCGCCGGGCTCCTCCGTGCGCGGCGGCGTCCCCGCGTCCCGGTCCGTCCCCGACCCCGAGTCGTCCTCCCGGCTCGGTTCTCGGCTCGGTTCTCGGCTCGGTTCTCGGCTCGGCTCCCGGCTCGGTTCCCGGCTCGGCTCGGGGTCGTCCGTGTCTCCCGGGACGTTGGGCGGCCGGGCCGAGGGCGTGTGGTCCGGCGCGTGGGTGGGGGTCCGCGACGGGGTTCGTGTCGGGCGATCAGGGGATGATCCCGTCGCGGGAGCGGCGGCCCGAGCGCTCTCCGACGATCGTTCCGAGGTCCGCGAGGGCTCCGAGGGCTCCGAGGTCCGCGAGGGCTCCGAGGTCCGCGAGGGCTCCGAGGTCCCCGAGGTCCCCGAGGTCCGCGAGGCCCCCGATGTCCGCGGCTCGTCCCCCGAGCCTGTCGTGCTCCGGCGCGAGGGGCCGGGTCGCGACTGCACCTCGTCGTGCAGTGCCCGCCAGCGGGCGCGGACCGCGGCCGACTCGCGGTCGCGGTCCGTCGGCGGCACCGTTGCGAGCCGCTGGTCGGCCCGGGTCAGCGCCTCGCCGGCCCGGGCGAGGTCACCACGCCGCACTGCGGCCGCGGCCTGGTCGAGGTCCGTCGACGCGAGCTGGACGGCGTCCTCGCTCGCCGGTGACGGCGGGCGCGCGCCGGGAGCCGACCACACGAGCACCACGACCAGGCCGGCCAGGGCCGCGGCGGTGAGGGCGCGGCGAGGGCCGACCCGGCGCGGACGACCCGTGGCACGAGCCTGCGCGACCAGCTCCGCCGCGCGGTCGACGTCGACCGACCAGGTCCGCGGGCAGCGGGACACGCTCCGTCGCCACGCCAGGAGCGCCGCGACGAGCTCCCGCTCCACCTCGTCGTCGGTGTGGTCGACGAGCGGCTCGGTCGTTGCGCGCCTCCCGGCGGCGAGGGCATCGAGGAAGGCGTCGTCGTCGAGGCAGGCGTCGGCGTCGAGACAGGCGTCGTCGTCGGGACAGGCGTCCTCGACGGGAGCACCCCGCCACGGGTGGTGGTCGCACGGCCCCGGCCCGTCGTCCGCGGGGTCGCGGCCGGCGGACGCTTCGCCACCGGGGACGTCGTCGCTCACCCGGCACCACCGGCGCGTGCCCTCCGCCGGTCGCGGTCGACCGGAGCGGCGGATCGTGGGGACCGCCGACCCGCGGTGATGTCGCCCTCCAGGACCTGGCGCAGCCGGCAGAGCGCCCGGTGCTGCGCGATGCGCACCGCACCGGCCGTGATGCCGGTGGCGTGAGCGACCTCGTCGACCGAGAGCCCGACGACGGTCCGCAGGACCAGGACGTCGCGCTGCCGGTCGGGTAGGTGCCCGAGCAGGCGGCCCAAGCGGTGGTGGGTCCAGGCGTCGATGGCCTGCTGCTCGGGGCCGGAGGCGACCTCGGCGATGTCGAGCAGCTCGGGCACGTCCGAGGTGGCGGCGCTGCGGTCCCGACCGAGCGAGCGGAAGGTGTTCGAGACCTTGTGGGCCGCGATGCCGTAGACGAAGGCGAGGAAGGGCCCGTCGGCGCGGCGCCACCGCGGGAGCGCCGTGATGACGGAGAGCAACACGTCCTGGGTCAGGTCCTCCGTCGAGGCGGTCGGCCGCTCCCGGCCGCCGAACCGCGCGCGGCAATAGCGTTCGACGATCGGGGTCAGGACACCGAGCAATTCTTCGAGCGCTGCTCGGTCGTCCCGCGACGCCCTTTCTGCCTGTTCGTCGAGCTCGTCGATCAACACGGTCTCCCCCACCCTCGGCGCAACGGTGCACCGACGTCCCCGCGTGCCGACCTCGCACTCCGCGACGGCCGGAACGGAAGGCGGTGGCCCCCCGCTTCAGTGGTCGCCCGCACGTCGGGGAGCCCCGACTGTGCACCCGTGCCCGGGAGACGACAAGGAATCGTTATCGCTCCGAAGCCCACGGCCCCGGGGTGGTTCGGTCGCGCCGCGGGGTCGAGCCCCGGACGGCGGCTCCCGTCGGTCGGGAGTGGGAGGGACGGCCGTCGCGCCACGGGCGTGGGCCGGGAACCGCTCGACACACGAGACGACGTCGTTGTGTCCAACGGGGTGACTCACCCGTCGGGCAATCGTCACTGACGGCGACGGTCCGTTGTCCGGTTTGCTCCCACAAAGACGGCCACTCGGTGTTTTGCTGCGCTGAACGAGTGAACAAGACTCGTAGATTCCACCTCTGAGTAACGAACGTCGGGTCAGCGGTGAACTGGAACACACAGGCCGGCACGACGAAGTGCAGGGGGACGCCATGGGTGGGGCGGGCGGAGGACCGACACGACGCGGGGCGCGCCGGTCGATCGGGACGCGGCTCGGGGCCGGTTCCGACGAGGGCGCCGCTCGGCGTGCTGGGGCACGGGGCAACGACATTCGGGGCGACGGTGGGACGCGAAGAGCCGACCATTCTGCGTCGTCGACCGGGCACACAGCGCAACGGGGGGAACCGTCGTGACCATCATCTCCGATCCCCTCGAGTACAACGAGGACGAACTGTTCGTCAACCTGCGCGCGATGACCGGTCACGCGCTCTACCTCAAGTGCGAGGGATTCAACTTCGCGGGCTCCATCAAATTGAAGGCGGCCCTCGGGATGGTCGAGGCGGCCGAGCGCGACGGGCTGCTCAACCAGTGGTCGATCCTCGTCGAGTCGTCGTCGGGGAACCTCGGGGTGGCCCTGGCCATGGTCGCGGCGAGCAAGGGCTATCGGTTCCTCTGCGTGACCGATTCACGCTGCAACGAGACCACCCGCCGGCTCATCCGGACGCTCGGCAGCGACGTCCACACCGTGACCGAGCCGAACCCGGTGACCGGCCTCCTCGGCGCCCGCCTCGATCACATCCAGCGGCTCTGCTCCTCGAGCCCGCGCTACGTCTGGCTCGACCAGTACGCCAACCCGGCCAACTGGGGGGCCCATCACCGCACGACGGCACCCGCGATCGCCCGCGAGTTCCCCGAGCTCGACGTGCTGTTCGTCGGCGCGGGCACCACCGGAACGCTGATGGGCTGTGCGCGCTGGTTCCGCTGGTGGAACCCGGACGTGCGCATCGTCGCCGTCGACGCCGTGGGCTCGGTGAGCTTCGGCGGCCCGGCCTCGCGGCGCCTGATCCCGGGTCTCGGCATGAGCGTGCCACCGCCCCAGCTCGACGCGTCGCTGGTCGACGACGTCGTGCGCGTCGAGGAGGAGGACACCGTCCGCGCCTGCCACCGACTGGCCGCGCGCGGCTTCCTCTTCGGCGGCTCGACGGGAACGGTGGTCAGCGGCGCCTCGGCGTGGCTCGACCGCTACGGCGCGCCCGATCTCACCGCGGTCGCGATCGCCCCGGACATGGGCGAGCGGTACCTCGACACCGTCTACTCACGCTCCTGGGTGCTCGAGCACTACGGCGACTCGGTGCTCGGGCGGGAGGCCGCCGCCGTCGACGCCCGATCGGCCTGACCGATGACGTCCCGGGTGCCGATCCTGACGTGGGGGTCCGACACACCGCGCCCGCTGCTCCGCATCGCGGGGCCGCCGGCGCCCGACCCGTCCCACGCCGACCACGTCCTCATCGACGGGCGTGAGGCCCAGGGCCCCCGCGCCCGTGCCGGGGAGCGCCTCGACGACCTGGTGACGACGCGCTGCGCGTCGTTGCGGGACGCCGACCGGCTCGACACGGTCGCGCTGGAGATCCCCGACCGCACCCTGTCCTACGGGGGGCTCGACGCCGACGCGAACCGCCTCGCGCGCTACCTGCGGCTCCACGGGGTCCGCGGGGGCGACCGCGTGGCGTTGCGCCTCGACAGCCCCGACGCGGCCCACCTCGCGCTGCTCGCCGTCGCGCGCCTGGGCGCCGCGACGGTCACGATCGCCCCGGGCCTGTCCCCCGACGACATCACGGTGCTGCTCGCCGACGTCGGCGCCACGACCGTGCTCACCACCGACCGGGACACCCCGGACCTGACCGCGCCGGCGGTGGCCGCGGGCGCGGACGTCGTCGCCCTCGACCGGGCCGCCGCCCTGGTCGCCGAGCAGGACGGGCGCGCGCTGCTCGACGTCGAGTGCGGTC
The DNA here is from genome assembly GCF_056311855.1 of Actinomycetospora sp. ABD4_176. Classification (NCBI taxonomy): domain Bacteria; kingdom Bacillati; phylum Actinomycetota; class Actinomycetes; order Pseudonocardiales; family Pseudonocardiaceae; genus Actinomycetospora; species Actinomycetospora sp. ABD4_176. The sequence goes on from NZ_CM149974.1 coordinate 1,110,203, forward strand.
CCCGCCGGGACGCGCTCGCCTACGTCGTCCACACCACCGACGGCGGCGCGATGCGGGCCACGGCCGTCGACCACACCGCCGCCGTCGCGCTCGTGCGGGTTCTCGGGGACGTGCTCGGTGTCCGGCCCGGCGACAGGGTGCACCGCGGCGCGGCACCCGGTTCCGACCTCGCGGTGATCGAGACCTGGCTCCCCTGGACGCGCGGGGCCACGGTCGTCGTGCCGCCGGACGGGGTCGAGCGGGCGCCCGCCGCCCTCGGCCGCCACCTGCGCGCCCGGCGGATCTCGGTGCTGTGCGCCGGGCCCGACCTGCTCGCCGGGATCGACGAGGACCTGCCCGATCTGCGCCTCCTCGTCGTCCCGGGCCCGTCGTACCCGCAGGACCTCCTCGGTCGCTGGCACCGCCCCGGCCGCCGCCTCGTCGGGGTGTACGGCCCGCCCGAGGCGACGGTCGCGGCGCTGTGGACCGAGCTCCGCCCCCACCGCACCGCCACCCTCGGCGTCCCGCTGCCCATCGCGCGCGTCGTCGTCCTCGACCCGGGCCGGCCCGCGCGCACGCTGCCGCCGGGCGCGGTGGGCGAGATCGGCCTCGCGGGGACCGGGGTGGCACGCGGCTACGTCGGGCGCGCCGAGCTCGACCGCGAGACCTTCGTCCCCGACCCCCTCGGCATCCCGGGCAACCCCTCGGGTCGCGTGGTGCGGACCGGCGACCTCGGCCGCGTCACCGAGGGCGGCGAGGTCGAGTTCCTGGGGCGGCTCGTCGACGCCGCCGGTCGCGGCGCCCGGCCGACAACGGTGATCGCTCCCCGGCCGGCCACGGTCACCGCCCCGGCGGTGCCGCTCCCGCCGCTCCCCCCGGCCCCACCGCTCCCACCCACCCCGCGCCCCCGCGCCCGGGTCACGACCTCCGCTCCCGAGGCGGACACCGCCCCCACCGTCGCCCTCTCGACCGCCGCCCTGTCCACCGCCGCCCTGTCGCCCCCACCCGCCGCGCCTCCCGAGACGCCACCCGAGACGCCTCCCGGGACGCAGCCCGGGCCGCCGGCCGATCGCACGCAGGCGCTGCTCGCCGAGATCCTCGCCGGGGCGCTCGAGCGCGACGAGGTCCCGGTCGACGCGCACGTCTTCGACGACCTCGGCGCGGACTCGATGCTCATGGCCCGCTTCTGCACCCGGGTCCGCAAGCACCCCGACCTGCCCTCGATCGCGATGCAGGACGTCTACGCCCACCCCACCGTCGCGCAGCTCGCGAGCGCCCTCGCGCCCCCGACCGCTCCCCCGGCGGCTCCTCCCCCCACGACGCCCGACCGCACCCAGGCCCTGCTCGCCGAGGTGCTGGCCGGGGCGCTGGAGCGCGACGAGGTGCCGGTCGACGCGCACGTCTTCGACGACCTGGGCGCGGACTCGATGCTCATGGCCCGCTTCTGCACCCGGGTCCGCAAGCACCCCGACCTGCCCTCGATCGCGATGCAGGACGTCTACGCCCACCCCACCGTCGCCGAGCTGGCCCGAGCCCTGACCCCGACGATCCCGGCGCCCGCGCCCGCGCCCGCGCCCACCGCACCCGCGCCCGAGGCGGAGCCGGACCCCGCGCCGGAGCCGGACCCCGAGCCGGTGGCCACCCCCCGCGCCGGTCAGCTCGCCTACGTGCTCTGCGGTGCGGGACAGCTGCTCTTCGTCCTCGGCTACACGTACGTCGCCGCGACGATCGTCACCTGGGCGTTCGAGTGGCTGGCCCTCGCGCCCGACGAGCTGCACCTCTACCTGCGCGCGGTGGCCGTCGGCTCCTTCGCCTTCGCCGTGCTCTCGGTGCTCCCGATCGCGCTCAAGTGGCTCCTCGTGGGGCGCTGGCGGGCCCGGGAGTTCCCGATCTGGGGCGCGACGTACCTGCGGCTGTGGATCGTCAGGGTCCTCGTGCAGACCAGCCCTCTCGTGCTGTTCGTCGGCACGCCGATCTACCCGTTCTACCTCCGGGCGCTCGGCGCGCGGATCGGCAAGGGCACCGTGCTGCTGTCCGGGCCCGTGCCGGTCTGCGCCGACCTCCTGACCGTCGGCCCGGGGGCGCTCGTCCGCAACGACGTGATCTTCTCCGGCTACCGGGCCCACGACGGCGTGATCCAGACCGGGCCGGTGACGATCGGGCGCGACGCCGTGATCGGCGAGAACGTCGTGCTCGACATCGACACCGCCATCGGTGACGGCGCGACCCTCGGGCACAGCTCGTCGCTGCACCGCGGGCAGGCGGTGCCCGCCGGGGCCACCTGGCACGGCTCCCCCGCCCGCGAGGCCCCGACGACCTACCCGACGGTGCCGCCGATGCGGTGCGGGGCGCTGCGCAAGGTCGCGTACTCGCTGGTCTCGCTCACCGTCCTGCTCGCCGTGGTCCTGCCGATCGCGGCCGGCGGCGCGGCCCTGCTGCTGCTGGAGGTCCCGCAGCTGCGCGCGCTCATCGAGCCCGGGCCCGGGGCCCTGACCAGCCGACTGTTCTGGATCGAGACCCTGCTCGTCTCGGTGATCGTGGTCTTCGGGCTGCTGCTGCTCGGCCTGCTGATCGTCGCCACGCTGCCGCGGCTGTTCGCCCTGGGTGTCCGTCCCGACCGCGTCTACGCCCTCTACGGCCTGCACTACTGGTGCCACCGGTGGGTCTCCGGCCTGACCAACGTCACCGCGTTCACCTACCTGTTCGGTGACAGCTCCGCGATCGCCCGCTACCTGGGCCGACTCGGGTACCGGATGCGGCCGCTGGTCCAGACCGGTTCGAACTTCGGCATGATGGTCAAGCAGGAGAACCCGTACCTCACCCACGTCGGCAGCGGGACGGTCGTCGCCGACGGCCTGTCGGTGATGAACGCCGACTACTCCGCCACCTCGTTCCGGGTGTCCCCGACGGCGATCGGGGCCCACAACTTCCTCGGGAACAAGATCCACTACCCCGCGCAGGGGCGGACGGGCGACGACTGCCTGCTCGCGACGAAGGCCATGATCCCGGTCGACGGCCCGGTACGGGAGGGCGTGGGGCTGCTCGGCTCACCGAGCTTCGAGATCCCCCGCACCGTCCGCCGCGACAGCGCCCTCGACCAGTCCGGTGACGAGCTCGCCCGCGGTCTGCGGCGCAAGAACCGGCACAACGCCACGACGATGGCGCTGTACCTGCTCGTGCGCTGGTGGCTCTTCCTCGCCATGGCGGCCTTCGTCGCGTGCGTCGCCTCGGTCCCGGTGCGGCTCGGGGCGGTCGAGATGCTCGTGGCGCAGCTCTTGATCTTCGTCTTCGGAACGCTGTGGCTCGTGCTGGTCGAGCGATCCGTGGCGCCGCTGATGTGCCGGGCGCCCGAGGGCCGCTCGATCTACGACCACGCCTTCTGGCGCCACGAGCGCTTCTGGAAGGTGGCCCTGCCGGACTGGGTGGCGCTGTTCAACGGCACGCCCTACAAGAACCTGGTCTGGCGGATGCTCGGCGTGCGGATCGGCAGGCGTGTCTTCGACGACGGCGCCAACCTCACCGAGCGGACGTTCACCACCATTGGCGACGAGTGCACGTTCAACACCCAGACGGTCCTGCAGTGCCACTCGCAGGAGGACGGCGCGTTCAAGTCCGAGCTGATCACGGTGGGCTCGCGCGTCACCCTCGGCGTGGGAGCGTTCGCCCACTACGGCACCACGATCGGCGACGGCGCCGTCCTCGCCCCGGACACCTTCCTCATGAAGGGCGAGGAGGTCCCGGCGGGCGAGTCCTGGGGCGGCAACCCGGCCCGCGAGATGCCCGTCCCGGCGGGTCGGTCGTGACGCCGACCGAGCGCCGGCTCGCGGCGGTGTGGGCACCGCTGCTGGGCGTGGACGAGACCGCGATCGGGCGCGACGACCACTTCTTCGACCGGGGCGGCTCGTCGCTGCAGGCGGTGACGATGGTGCTGCGCCTGGGCAAGGAGGTCTCGCTCGCCGAGGTCACGCGCCACCCGGTCCTCGCCGACCTCGCCGCGCTGATCGACGAGCGCCCGCCCCCGTCGACCGGGCTGCTCCAGGTGCTGTCGGACCCCGGCGAGGGCGGTCGCGCCACGCTCGTCGGGCTGCCGCCCGCCGGCGGTCACGCGGTGAACTTCCGGCCGCTGGCCACGGCGCTGCGCGGCAGCGGGCTCGCGGTGCACGCCGTCGAGCTGCCCGGGCACGACCCCGACGGCAGCGACGACACCGACGGGACCCTGCTGGCCCTCGACGAGGTCGCCGACCGTATCGCCGCGGAGATCGCCGACCGGGCGCTGCCCGGCGTCGTCCTCTGGGGTCACTCCGCGGGCGCCGCGACGGCCCTGGCGGTGGCCCGGCGGCTCGAGGACCGGGGCGCGCCCGCCCACCGGGTGGTGATCGGCGCCCAGCTGCTCGGCGACGCCGACGCCCGCCGCCGCGACGCCGCCGAGCTGGTGGCCCGGAGCGACGCCGACCTGCTCGCGAGCAGCGCCGCCCCGCCGGACCTCGCTCCCGACCGGGCCGCGCGGGCGGCCGCGGCCTTCCGCCACGACTGCCTGGCCGCCCACGGCTACCTCGTCGGCGCGCTCGAGGACCCGCCGGCCGACCGCCTCGCCACGCCCGTGTCCGTGGTGCTGGCCGCCGACGACCCCGGCACCGCCGGTCGCGAGTCCCGCCACCGCGACTGGGGGCTGTTCGCCCGGCAGGTCGACCTGCACGTCCTCGACGACGGCGGCCACCACTTCCTGCGCACCCGCCCGGCGGCCGCCGCGCGCGTCGTCCGCGCCGCCGCCGACCCCGTCCCCTCGCCGTGACGACCCGCCCGGAGGAACCCGCGATGGCCCACCCCGACCTCCCCGTGCAGCGCCCGCCCGGCCGGCCCCCGCAGCTGGCCGTCGACGTCGGCGGGGACCCGGTGGGGTGGCTCGACCGTCACCGCGACGCCGTCCGCGCGGCGGTCCTGGCCCACGGCGCGGTCCTGCTGCGCGGACTCGGGCTGCGCGACGACGTCGACGCCGGCGCCGCCCTGCGCGCCCTCGCGCCCGGCGGGCTGCTGCCCGAGCGGGAGGCGTTCGCGCCGCGCCAGCCCTACCCGAGCGGCGCCCACTCGTCGACGAAGTGGCCCGCGCACCAGCGGATGTGCCTGCACCACGAGCTGAGCTACGGGCTGCAGTTCCCCGGCACGATGATGTTCGCCTGCCTCGTCGCCCCCGCCACGGGCGGCGCGACGACGATCGCCGACGCCGCCGCGGTGCTCGCGGCCCTGCCCGCCGAGCTCGTCGCGCGCTGCGAGCAGGAGGGCTGGCGCCTCGACCGCTCCTACGGCGACGACCTCGGCGCGCCCTGGAGCGAGGCCTTCGGCACCGACGACCCGCGCGCCGTCGAGCACTACTGCCGCACCCACGGCATCGAGTTCGCCTGGCGGGACGACGGCGGGCTGCGGACCCGGCAGCGACGGCCCGCCGTGGCCCGGCACCCGGTCACCGGCGTGCGGTGCTGGTTCAACCAGATCGCGTTCCTCAACGCCCACACCCTGGACGAGGAGATCCGCGCGTTCCTGCTGGAGGTGTTCGGCGAGGAGGGCCTGCCGTTCACCACCCGCTTCGGCGACGGGGAGGAGGTCGGCGCGGACGTGGTCGCGCTGATCAACGAGGCCTACGAGCAGCACACGCTCCGCGAGCCGTGGGAGGCCGGTGACCTGCTGCTCGTCGACAACGTGCGCACCGCCCACGGCCGCGAGCCCTACGTCGGGACGCGCGCGGTGCTCGTCGGCATGGCCGACCCGCGCCACGTCGCGCAGCTCGCCCCGACCGCCGCGGTCGCGTCGTGATCGGCGTGCCGAGGTCCGTGCTCGCCGGGCTGGCAGCCGCCCTGCTGGTCCTCGGCGCGGCGTGCTCGTCGACCCCGGCGCCGCCGGCGCCCTCCGCGAGCCCGGCGCCGGTCCCGGCGACGGCGGAGGCCCCGTCGGCGCCGGGCGCCGACGACGCCGCCCCCGAGGTGGAGCCCCTCGCCTTCGGGACCACGCACACCTTCCCGGACGGCAACACGGTCACCGTCGCGGCGCCGGTCGTCGGTCCGCCGCCGCCGGGGACGCCGTTCCCGCGCAGCCTCGAGGTGGCCGTCACCGTCCGCAACGGCACGCCGGCGCCCGAGGACCTGTCCCGGTTCGGGTTCGACGCGTCGGTGCCGGGCGAGCCCGAGGACCGGGAGGCCCCGGCCGTCGACGAGGGGCCCGACGGGACCCTCGCACCCGGCGAGACGCGGACCTTCCCGGTGCGCTTCGCCCTGCCCGACCCCGGGCCCACCGACGTCACGGTCGAGGTCGCCAAGGCCGACCAGACCCCGGCCGGCGAGGACCTCCCGGGCAGCGACGAGGCGCCGGGCGCGTTCGTCGACTTCGCCGGGCCGGTCTGACGCCGCTTCCCGTCGCCGGGGGCGCGGGCCACACTGGCGCGCGATGAGCGGTGTCCCGTGCTTCGCCGAGCTCGACGTCGACGACCCTGACGCGGCGGCCGGCTTCTACGCCGCGGTGCTGGGGTGGACGGGGGACCACGCGGTGCTCGCCGACCACCAGCACCGTGTCCTGCGCCACGACGGCGTCGCGGTCGCGGCGCTGGGCTCCCCCGGCGCCGCCACTCCACCGGCCTGGACGCTCTACCTCGCCGTCGACGACGTGGACGCCGCCGTCCAGGCCGCCGAGGAGCTCGGTGGGCAGGTCCTGCACGAGCCCGAGGACGACCGCACGGGCGGGCGGCTCGCGGTCGTGCTCGACGCCGGGGCGGCGGTGGTCGGGCTGTGGGAGTCCGACGACCCGGTGCCGGACCCCGCACCCGGTCGCCTGTGCTGGGCAAGGGCCGCGTCGGCGGAGCCCGGCACCACGCGCACGTTCTACCGCGAGCTGCTCGGGTGGCGCTGGGTCGAGGACGGGGCGCCGGGCCGGCTCGTCGGCCACGGGCCCGACGGGCCGCTCGCCGAGCTCGCGCTCGCGGGCGACGCGCTCCCCCACTGGCTCCCGGTGTTCGGGGTGGGCGACGTCGACGCCGCGGTGGGCGCCGCGTGGTCGGCGGGCGGCTCGGTGCTCGCTCGCGACGACTCCCGGGCCACCCTCGCCGACGCCGCGGGCGCGACGTTCGAGGTGTGCCGGCTCCGGTGAGCCGCCGACGCCGTTCCTGATCGGTACAGTCGATCAGGTGGAGCGGGAGACCGTCGGGACGGCGCCCTCCCGTCGTCTCCGGTCCTCGCCGTGGTGGTGGCTGCTGCTCGCGGCGCTGCCCTGGGCGTGGTTCCCGCTGCGCGACGGGCTGGGCCTCGTCGGCGACACCCTCGCGATCGTGCTCCCCCTGCTGGTGGGTCTCGCGGCCGTGGCGTCGGTCGCCCTCGGGCGGTGGTGGGGCGTCGTCACCGCCGTCTCGCTGGTGCTGGTCGGCGCGGTCGCGGTGGTCGGGCCGTGGACGCCCGAGGACGCCGGGCCGGTGGTGCCCGACCGGGGCGTCGCCGTCGCGAGCGCCAACGTCACGGGCCTTTCGTCCACGGTGCCGGCGCTGCGCGCGGCGGACGCCGAGGTGCTGGTCGTCGTCGAGAACTCCCCGCGGATCGACGCCGCCCTCGACGCCGCCTACCCGTTCCGCGCCTTCGTCGACGGGACCCCGTCGGTGGGGGTGTACAGCCGGGCCCCGGTGCGGCTGCTGGAGGCTCAGGGCCCCGACTTCCCGGGGCTGCGCGTGGCGGTCGAGGGCCGGTCACCGTTCGTGCTCTACGCGATGCACGTGCCCCGGCCCTGGTGGACGGGCAGCGGCAGCTACCAGGCCACGCCCGCCGAGCACCGCCGTCTGGTCGAGGAGACGGCCCAGCGCGTGACCCGCGAGCCCGGCCCGGTCGTCGTCGCCGGCGACCTCAACTCGACCGACCGCGCCCGCGACTACCGCCTGCTCGTCGACCAGGGCCTCGTCGACGCCATGCGCTCCACCTGGGCCGGGCCGACATCGGTGACGCAGTGGCGCCTGTTCGGACTGCGCATCGACCACCTGCTCGCGGGGCCCGGGTGGTGCGGCGACGACGCGCGGCGCTTCCCGCTGCCCGGCTCCGACCACGACGGCGTCGCGGCCACCGTCGGGCCCTGCGCGAGCCGTTAGGCGTCGGGGAGCTCGACCGCGTCGCCGACGGCGATCGTGCCCGAGGTGAGCACGCGGCAGATCGACCCGCCGCGGTCGTGCAGCGCGGCCCGGGCGCCGGGGCCGATCTCGGTGTCCATCACCCGGCACGGCGCCGCGCGGCGGACGACCTCCAGCACGACGTCGCCCCCCTCGCCGCGGACCACCAGCCGCGCGCCCGGCGTCGTCGGCACCGCGCCGTGGTCGAGGGTCAGCGTGCGGCGGGTCAGCTCCTCGGGCACGGGCGCCCCGTACGCCGCCGTCGCGGCCGCGAGCTCGTCTCGGCTCTGCACCGACACGTGACGGTGCCGCGAGCCGTGGTGCCGGTCGCCGACGAGGCCCCTGCCGGCCTCGGCCTCCACGCTCACCACCGGCACCATCGGCGCCTTCCGCTCGGGCGCGACGTACAGCGCGGCCACCCGGCCCACGGCGTGCCTCCCTCGAGGGTCGCCCCAGGCTTTCCCGGGCTGTCAGCCCTTCGCCACCAGCGGCGCGACCTCGGTCCCGAGCAGCTCGATGGAGTGCAGCAGGTCCGCGTGGCGCAGGCGCGGGTTGGTCATCTGCAGGTTGATGCGCTCGACGCCGCCGAGCTGCTCGGACACCCGCAGGACCTTGTCCGCCACCGTCCTCGGGTCGCCGACGAAGAACGCCCCGTCCGGCCCGCGCATGGCGTCGAAGGCCCGGCGCGTGGGCGGCATCCCGCCCCGCTCGGCGGCCACCGTCGTGAACATCTCCTCCCACCCCGGGTAGAAGGCGTTCGTGGCCTTCGCGACGTCGTCGCCGACGAAGCCGAAGCAGTGCAGGCCCACCCGCAGCGCCTCCGCCGGGTGTCCGGCGTGCTCGCCGGCGCGCCGGTAGAGGTCGACGAGCGGTGCGAACTGCTTCGGCTCCCCGCCGATGATGGCGATCATGAGCGGCAGCCCGAGCAGCCCGGCCCGGGCGAACGACTCGGGCGTGCCGCCGACCCCCACCCAGATCGGCAGCCGCTCCTGCGACGGCCGCGGGTAGACGGGCTGCTCGCTCAGCGCCGGGCGGTGCTTCCCCGACCAGGTCACCGTCGGCGACTCGTTGATCTTCAGCAGGAGGTCGAGCTTCTCGGTGAAGAGGTCGTCGTAGTCCTCGAAGGCCAGCCCGAACAGCGGGAACGCCTCGACGAACGACCCGCGACCGACGACGAGGTCGACCCGGCCGCGCGAGATGAGGTCGATCGTCGCGAACTCCTGGAACACCCGCACCGGGTCGGCCGCCGACAGCACGGTGACCGCGCTGCGCAGGCGGATGTTCTCGGTGCGCGCGGCGGCCGCGGCGAGGATCACCGGCGGCGCGGCGTCGAAGTACTCGCTGCGGTGGTGCTCGCCGATGCCGTAGGAGTGCAGGCCCACGCGGTCGGCGAGCGCGATCTCGTCGAGGAGGTGGGAGAAGCGCTCCTCGGGGCCGACGACCCGCTCGGTGTCGGGGTCGGTGACGCGGGCGACGAAGCTGTCGACGCCGAGGAGGACGCTGTCCGCCATCAGAGCGTCTTCTGCAGACGCTCGGCCAGCGTGTTGACGAACGCCGTCGGCTCCTTGAGATCGCCGCCCTCGGCCAGCAGCGCCATGCCGTAGAGCAGGCGGGCGACGTCCGGGTCGGCCTCGCCGGCACCCTGCTTCTCGCGCAGGCCGCTGACCAGCCCGTGCTGGGGGTTGAGCTCGAGGATCCGCTTGGTCACCGGCGGTTCCTGGCCCATCGCCCGGTACATCTTCTCGAGCATCGGCGACATGTCGCCGGGGTCGCCGACGAGGCAGGCCGGCGAGCTCGTCAGCCGCGACGACAGGCGGACCTCCTTGACGTCGTCGGCGAGCTCGGTGCCCATCCAGGTCAGGAGCTCGTCGAAGCCCTCGGGCCTGTCGTCGTCGCCGCCGAGGTCGACGTCGCCCTTGGCGATCGAGGCCATCGGGGTGCCGTCGAACTCGCTCACGGCGTCGGTCCAGACCTCGTCGACCTGGTCGGTGAGCAGGAGGACCTCGTAGCCCTTGGCCCGGAACGCCTCGATGTGCGGGGAGTTCTCGATGCTCGCGCGCGTCGCGCCGGTGAGGTAGTAGATCGACTCCTGGCCCTCGGGCATCCGCTCCATGTAGGCCGCGAGCGTGGTGTTCCCGTCGGGCGAGTGGGTGGACGGGAACGAGCTCGCGGCGAGGATCGCCTGCTGGTTGTCCGGGTCGGTGAGCAGGCCCTCCTTGAAGGCCCGGCCGAGCTCGGTCCAGAAGGTCGCGTACTTCTCCGGCTCGTTCTCCTGCAGCGCGGCCACCGTCTGCAGCACCTTGCGGACCAGCCGCTTGCGGATCGCCTGGATCTGGCGGTCCTGCTGGAGGATCTCGCGCGACACGTTGAGCGAGAGGTCCGCGGCGTCGACGACGCCCTTGACGAAGCGCAGGTACTCGGGGACGAGCGCCTCGCAGTCGTCCATGACGAACACGCGCTTGACGTAGAGCTGCACCCCGCGGCGCGCCTCGCGCATGAACAGGTCCATCGGCGCGTGGCTCGGGAGGAACAGCAGGCCCTGGTACTCGAAGGTGCCCTCGCCGGAGAGCCGCATGGTCTCCAGCGGCTCCTGCCAGTCGTGGCTGACGTGGCGGTAGAACTCGGTGAGCTCCTCGTCCGTCACCTCCGAGCGCGGCCGCGCCCAGAGCGCCTGGCGGGAGTTGATCGGGCCGCTCTCGCCCTCGTCCTCGTCGGTCACCAGGCGGATGGGCCAGGTGATGAAGTCCGAGTAGCGCTTGACGATGCGCCGGACGACGTCGGGCTTCGCGTAGTCGTGGAGGCTGTCCTCCGCGTCCTCGGCCTTGAGGTGCAGGGTGATGGCGGTGCCCTGCGGGGCGTCCTCGACGGGCTCGAGGGTGTAGGTGCCCTCGCCGGTCGACTCCCAGTGCACGCCCTCGCTGGTGCCGGCCCTGCGCGTGACCATCTCGACGCGGTCGGCGACCATGAAGCTCGAGTAGAAGCCGATGCCGAACTGACCGATCAGCCCCTCGGCGCTGTCCTCCTGCGACTCGCGGACCTGCGCGAGCATCTCGGCGGTGCCCGACTTCGCGATGGTGCCGATCAGCTCGACGACCTCGTCGCGCGTCATCCCGATGCCGTTGTCGCGGACGGTCAGCGTCCGGGCCTCGGCGTCCTGCGCCAGCTCGATGCGCAGATCCGACGTGTCGACCTCGAGGTCCTTGTCGCGATAGGACTCGAGGCGCAGCTTGTCCAGCGCGTCGGAGGCGTTGGAGATCAGCTCGCGCAGGAAGACGTCCTTGTCGGAGTAGATCGAGTGGATCATCAGCTGGAGCAGCTGGCGGGCCTCGGCCTGGAACTCGATCGTCTCGCTCATGCGTCCTCTCCCGCGGTGTGTCCGTGCCGTGCGCCGTCGAGGATATCGACTCGCCGACGTGGCCCGGGCGGCCCAGCCGGCCGACGCGTCACGCCGGGAGCTCGCTCGGGAGGGCGCGGACGACCGTCAGAGGTCGAGGGCGGCGCGCAGCGCTCCGTCGAGCCGGGACAGCGTCGTCGCGTCGAGGGCGCCCACCCGCTCGCCGACCCAGGCCCGGTAGAGCCGGTTCAGGTCGCCCGCGTAGGCGAAGCGGCCGCCCTCGACGGGCACGGCGAGGATGTCGCCGGGGTCGTGGTCGCGGAGCTCGAGCCCGAGCAGCCACGGTCGCGGCGAGTCCTGGACGCCGTCGCTGGAGAGCAGGACGACGGTCCGGACGACCCCGGGGCTCGAGGGGCGGGTGTAGCGGCGGAGCTCACCCCGTCGCACGGATGTCGGCCTCCGCGGCGGCGAGGTCGGCGTCGTCGGCCAGGGCGTCGGCCTGCGGGTCGCCCCAGCGCGTGCCCGCGCCCTGGCGGACCGCCTCGCGCCGGGCCGCTGCCGAGAGCCACGCCGACGTCGAGGTCCCGGCCTGCGCGGCGGCGGCCTCCGCGAGGGCGAGCGCCGTCGCGTCGAGGGAGAACGTCGCCTTCCGCGTCGCCATACCTTTCACCGTACCGTTCGCCCGGCGGACGCGGTAGCGCTCGCGATCGCGGGTCCCCGCGCCGGCCGGGCCACCGGCCGCGCCCGCACCGCCCACCACGCCAGCCCCACCGCCGCGCCGACGATCCCCACGCCCAGCGGGACGTGCACCGCCAGCACGCCCATGGCGCCCAGCGCGACCTGCGCCGTCTCGAGCACCACCAGGCCCGCCGACACCGCGATCGGCCAGGCCGGCAGCCGCCCCGGGCGCCAGGCGAGCACCGCGACCGGGACCTGGACGAACGCCACGAGCAGCAGGACGCCGCCGACGGCCTGGTGCACGGTCAGGCCGAGCGTCGAGGCCTGCAGGACCGCGCCGGCCGTGACCGGCTGGACCAGCGCCATCGCCGCGTGCAGCACCACCACGACCCGGAAGAGCGCCCGGAACGCTCCGCCGTCACCCATGGTCGTGCCCCGCCGCGATCGTCGTCGCCGGCCGCTGACCCGGTCCGACGACGAGGAACTGCAGCATCATGCCGTCGTCCTCGTGACGCAGCAGGTGGCAGTGGAGCATGTAGGGCACCGCCGGGTCGGCGTACGGGCCCACGCGCACCAGCGCCCGCACGGTGGTCCCCGGCGCGACGGCGACCGTGTCCTTCCACGCACGCCCGGCGGCCGGCCCGTCGAGGACCTGCAGGCGGGCGTCGTGGACGTGGATGTTGTGCGGCAGCGTGTGCCGGTTGGTGAACTCCCAGGTCTCGGTCGCGCCGACGGGCACCACCTCGTCGACGCGGGTCATGTCCATCGCGAGGCCGTTGATGCGGTTGTTCGACAGGACGAAGCGCCGCACCGTCGGTCCCTCGACCAGCGGCGTCTCCCGCGACAGCAGGGCGGGCACCGCGGGTGCGGGCGCCAGCCGCTCGGCGGGGCGGAGCTCGAGGAGATCGAAGGCATCGGCACCCCCGGCGGCCGCGGCGACGCCGTTGACGGCGCCCAGGTCGTCGGGCCGCGAGCGCAGCACCGTCCGCCGACCCGGCGTGCAGTCCACGACGATCTCCGCCCGCTCCCCCGGCGTGAGCAGGACGTCGTCGATCATGCGTGGCGCCGGGAGCAGGCCGACGTCGGTGCCGACGAGGGTCACCGGGGACCCGACACCGATCCGGTAGCTCCGCGCCGGGGAGGCGTTGAGCACCCGCAGCCGCACGCGGGTGGTGCGCACGTCGAGGAAGGGCGCGACCGTGCCGTTGACCAGCACCGTGTCGCCGAGCAGGCCGACGGCGTTGCGGTGCTGCTCGTCGAAGGCGCCGTCAGCGGTGAAGCTGCGGTCGGTGAGCACGACCGGGACGTCGTCGACGCCGTAGCGGTCGGGCAGGGCGACGGGCACGTCGTCGTCGACGAGGAAGACGCCGGACAGGCCACGGTGGACGTGGCGCTCGGTCGCCCCGTGCGGGTGCGGGTGGTACCAGAGCGTCGCCGCGGGCTGGTCGACGCGCCACGACGCCTCCCAGGTCGCGCCGGGGGCGATCGGCTGGTGCGGGCCGCCGTCCATGCGCGCCGGGAGGGTCATGCCGTGCCAGTGGGTGGTCGTGGTCTCGGGCAGGCGGTTGGTGACGCGCACGACGACCTCCTCACCGCGCCGGGCCCGGATCGTCGGCCCGCCGAAGGGCAGGCCGCCGTAGCCCCAGGTCGGGGTCGCGAGGCCGTCGAGGAACGTCGAGGTGCCGGGCGCGGCGGTCAGGGCGAACACCCGCCGACCGCGGCCGTCGGTCGACGACGGCGCGAGCGGCGGGATGGCGAGCGGGCGCGCGGGCGTCCGGGGCCGGACCGGCGGCGCGGCGGTGGAGCAGCCGGCCGCGGCGAGCCCGGCCGCGGCGCCGGCCGCGAGCGTGGCGCCGAGGAAGGAGCGCCGGGACAGGGGGGACACGGGCGCAGCGTCGCCGGGAGGGGACTGCCGGGGCGTCCGCGCGACGACGTGTCCCCGGCGTACGCCGCGGGGCGTAGCGACCCCGAGGTGCGCTCCGCGCTCGTGAGCAGAAAGGAGTGCTCCAGCACTCCGAGGTGCTCACCTGCGCGGAGCGCACACCCCGGTCTCGTAGGCGATCACCACGAGGGCCGGGCGGTCGCGGGCGTCGAGCTTGGTGAGCAGGCGCCCGACGTGGGTGCGGGCGGTCGCGGTGCTGATCACCAGGCGCGCGGCGATCTCGTCGTTGGTCAGCCCGGCGCCGACCAGCGCGAGGACCTCCCGCTCGCGCGGGGTGAGGACGTCCAGGCGCGCCGCGGACACGTGCGGCTGGGGCCGGCGGGCGAACTCGCCGATGAGCCGGCGGGTCACGGTCGGCGCCAGCAGCGCGTCGCCGCGGGCCACGAGCGCGATGGCGCGCACGAGGTCGGCGGGCTCGGCGTCCTTGAGCAGGAAGCCCGAGGCGCCGGCGCGCAGCGCCCGGTAGACGTACTCGTCGAGGTCGAAGGTGGTCAGGACGAGCACGGCGGTGGCCGCGAGGGCGGGGTCGGCGACGATCGCCTCCAGCGCGGTGAGCCCGTCGACGCCGGGCATGCGGACGTCCATCACGACGACGTCGGGACGGCCGGCGCGCGCGAGCGCGACCGCCTCCTCGCCGTCGGACGCCTCGCCGACCACGGTGAACCCGTCCTCGGTCTCGAGCAGGACGCGCAGGCCGGCGCGGACGAGCTGCTGGTCGTCGGCCAGCGCCACGGTGATCACCGCGACACCGCCGGCAGCACCGCCTCGACGACCACCCCGTCCGGGCCGGGCGCCACCGTCGACCGACCGCCCACGGCGGCGGCGTGCTCGGCGAGGCCCCGCAGGCCGTGCCCCGGTGTCACGGCGTCGACCGGCCCGCCGTCGTCGGCCACCCGGACCCGCACGTCGTCGCCGTCGTGGGCGAGGTCGACGACGACCCGGCGCGCCTGCCGGGCGTGGCGCACGACGTTGGTGACCGCCTCGCGCACGATCCGGAACGCCGCGCCGTCGACCGCCGGGTCGGGGCGCCCCGCGCTCCCCCGGACCTCGACCTCGACGCCCGCCAGCCCCGCGACCCGCGCCACCTCGTCGAGGCGCGCGAGCCCGGGCGCGTCGGCGGGCTCGGACTCGCGCAGCACGTCGAGCGTGGTGCGCAGCTCCGCGAGCGCCGCCCGGCTGGCCTCCTTGATCTCGAGCAGCGCGGCGACGGCCTGTTCGGGGCGGCGGTCGGCGACGTGGGCGCCGACGCCGGCCTGCACGGCGATCATCGCGAGGCTGTGCGAGACGACGTCGTGCACCTCGCGGGCCAGGCGCAGCCGTTCCTGCTCCACCCGGCGGCGGGCCTGCTCGTGGGCCTGCTCGGTCGCCGCGGTCTGGGCGCGCCGCAGGCCCCCGACGGCGACGCCGACGGCCACGGTGACGATGATCCACATGAAGCGGTCGCGGTCGGGCGCCTCCACGGAGCCGTCGCGCAGGGAGACCAGCCGGTCGAGGGTGACCCACACCGCGAAGAGCACGACCCCGATCGCCGCCGAGCGCGGCCAGCTCAGCCGGGTCGCGACGGTGTACATGGCGACGGCGACCATCAGCGACGCCGGCCCGTCGGGATACGCCATCCAGTAGTAGGGCGCGACGGTCGCCAGCGTCGAGGCGAGCACGAGCACGGGGGCGCGGCGACGCCAGGCCAGCGTCGCGGCGGCGGCCACGATGAGGGCGGCGCCGCCGGGCCACCAGGGACGGTCGTCGGGCCGGGCGACCAGCACCGTGCCGAGGACCGTGGCGACCGCGAGCGCCGCGGCCAGGGCGACGTCGGTCGCGGGCGGCCGCCACGACCGGACATCCAGGGTCACCCCGGGCACGCTAGGGGCCTGCGACGCCGCTGTCGTCAGCATCTCGACGTACGCGACCCGGGCATCTCCCGGGGTACGGCCGGACGGCGCATCGGGGGACACCTACCATCGACCGAAACCCCTGGTGACAGCCGACAGGACAGGAGCGGGACACCCATGGCGCGCGGCGGCGGTACGACCTTCGAGAAGCAGGTGCTCGAGGCGTCGGAGCGTCTGTCGGGCATTGCCGAGCGGACCCCGCTGCAGCGCAACGCCCGCCTGTCGGCCGCCACGGGCACCGAGGTGTGGTTCAAGCGCGAGGACCTGCAGGTCGGGCGCTCGTACAAGCTGCGCGGCGCCTACAACCTCATCAGCCAGCTCGACGGGGAGTCCCGCGCCGCCGGCGTCGTGTGCGCCAGCGCCGGCAACCACGCGCAGGGCTTCGCGTTCGCGTGCGCGGCGCACCGGGTGGCCGGGCGCGTCGTCATCCCGTCGACGACGCCGCGCCAGAAGCGCGAGCGGATCGTGGCGCTCGGCGGCGGGATGATCGACCTGGTCGTCGACGGCGACACCTACGACGAGTCGTCGGCCGCGGCGACGCGGTGGGCCGAGGAGACGGGCGCGACGCTCGTGCCGGCCTTCGACGACACGCGCACCGTCGCCGGCCAGGCCACGGTGATGGCCGAGATCGTCGAGCAGCTCGGCGGCGAGGCGCCGGACACGGTCGTCGTGCCGGTCGGCGGCGGCGGGCTGCTCGCCGGCACCGCCACCTGGCTGCAGGCCACCCACCCGCGCACCCGCGTCGTCGGTGTGGAGCCCGCCGGGGCGCGCAACGTCGCCGCCGCCCTGCACGCGGGCAGCCCGGTGGTGCTCGACGAGCACGGCTTCGATCGGTTCGTCGACGGCGCGGCGGTGCGCAAGGCCGGCGCCGTGACCTACCCGCTGATCCGCCGTTCGGGGGCCGAGCTCGTCGCGGTCGACGAGGGCCTGGTCTGCACCGAGATGCTCGCGCTCTACCAGACCGACGGGATCATCGCCGAGCCCGCGGGCGCGCTCGCCGGGGCCGCGATCCGGCCCGACGGCCCGGGCCTCGACCTCGTGCCGGGCGAGCGGGTCGTCGTCGTCCTCTCCGGCGGCAACAACGACGTCTCGCGCTACGCCGAGGTCATCGAGCGCTCGCTGCGCTTCCAGGGGCTCAAGCACTACTTCCTCGTCGAGTTCCCGCAGGAGCCCGGCGCGCTGCGGCGCTTCCTCGACGAGGTGCTGGGCCCCGACGACGACGTCACGCGCTTCGAGTACGTCAAGAAGGACAACCGCGAGTCGGGCCCGGCGCTGGTCGGCGTCGAGATCGGCGCCCGGGACGACCTCGAGCCCCTGCTCGAGCGCATGGCCCGCTCGCCGCTGCAGATCGAGGCGCTGGAGCCGGGGTCGCCCGCGTTCCGGTTCCTGGTCTGACGGCCGCTGTCTAGACGAGGTCCCTGGCCCACCGCGTGGCGGGCGCCGACCAGCCCGGCCCCTGGTAGGGCTCGCCGTCGGCGTACCAGCCGCGGTGGGCGTAGAACGCCTGGGCGTTCGTGTTCGCGGTGTAGACCCACAGCGTGGCCCGGGCGAACCCGGCCGTCGCGAGGTGCGCGACGCCCGCGTCGTGGAGCAGCCCGCCCGCACCGGTGCCGATGACCTCGGGGTCGAGGTAGAGGGTGTAGAGGACGCCGCTCGTCGTCGTGGTGTCGCCGGCGAGGTCGGGGTCGGTCGACGGGCCGACGGTGCAGTAGCCCCGCACCCGGCCCTGCTCGTCGTCGGCCACGAACACCGCCATCGGCTCGGGTGCGGCGATCACCTCCCGGCGCCGCTCGGCGACCTCGGCGGGGTCGAGCGCGTCGAGCCGGTCGTCGTCGACGATGCCGCGGTAGGCGTGGCGCCAGCCGGCGACGGTGATCTCGCCGATGCGGTCGGCGTCGGCGTCGACCGCGCGGCGGATGGTCCAGGGCACCCGGTCAGTCTCCGCCGTCCGGGGCCGCCGGACCCGCTGCTGCGCGGGCGGCGACCCGCTCCGGGACGGGCTCGGACGCCACCGGGGTGACGACGATGGCCGCGAGCGGCGCCAGGGCGGCGAGGGCGAACCCGGCGGCGTAGCTCGAGACGCCGATGATCGCGCCGAGCACCGGCGGCGCGGCCGTGGCGACGATGTTCTGGGTGGTGTTCTGCACGCCCAGGGCGCGCCCGGACCAGGCGGTGCCGGCGATCTCGGCGGTGGCGGTGAAGGCGAGGCCGTTGTCGGCGACGGTGATGACCGAGCCGGCGGCGATGGCGGCCACCGCGACCAGCCAGAGGGTGAGGTCGCCGAGCGCGAAGACGAGCAGCACGCCGGCGCTGGCGATGGCGAGCAGGCGCATGGGACGCAGCCGCGAGCCCACGCGGTCGGACCACCAGCCGCTCGCGATCCGCCCGCCCGCCCCGGCGAGCTGCGCGACGGCGACGAACACGCCCGCCGGGCCGGGCGACCAGCCCTGCTCGCGGACCAGGTACTCCAGCGAGAACGCCGACACCGCGAACTGCGGGAGCACGAGCAGCGCGCTCGCCGCGTGCACCCGGGGCAGGACCGCGCTGCGGTAGGGCGAGGCCGGCGGGGCCTCGCCCGCGGCGCGCGGGGCGCGGGGCGGGTCGGCGGCGACGAGCACGACGACGACCGCGCACACCACGCAGGCGAGCGCCGGCCAGCCCAGGGCCGGCAGCGAGCCCTCGCGCGCGGCGAGGGTCGGCAGCACGAGCCCGGCCGCGGCGACGCCCAGGGGTTGCGCGGTCTGCCGGATGCCCATCGCGAGGCCGCGCTCCTCGACGTCGAACCAGCCCATGATCAGGCGCCCGCTCGCGGCGTTCACCGACGCCGCCCCGATGCCGGCGAGCACCAGCAGGGCGACCGCGAGCGTCAGCGACGACGGCGCGAGCAGCGCGAGCCCGCCGGTGACGAGCCCGCACGCGCCGAGGCCGATCGCCATCGGGAGGCGCTCGCCGACCCGGTCGACCACCGCGCCCCAGGCGATCAGGGCGACCAGGAGCCCGAGCGTGGGGGCCGCGACGACCACGCCGACCGCGGCGAGGGAGAGCCCGCGTTCGTCGCGCAGGCTCGGCACGAGGAACGGCACGCCGTACACCACGGCGGACGCGGCGGTCTGCGCCGCCACGCCCGCGGCGAGGACGGCCCAGCGTCGGCGGGATCGCACGGGTGCTTGTCTACGCTATCGAGGACCACTCCGCAGGAAAGCTCTCCCACATCGTGGGACGGTTCAGCGTGATCCCAGC
This sequence comes from Actinomycetospora sp. ABD4_176, assembly GCF_056311855.1. Taxonomy (NCBI): domain Bacteria; kingdom Bacillati; phylum Actinomycetota; class Actinomycetes; order Pseudonocardiales; family Pseudonocardiaceae; genus Actinomycetospora; species Actinomycetospora sp. ABD4_176. Next base: position 1,129,393 of record NZ_CM149974.1, read on the forward strand.
CCCACGAGGACGTCGGCGTGCTCGGTGCGGGCGTGCCGCGACCACGCGAACAGCACCGCGACCACCCCGGCGAGCAGCGGGAGGTCGCCGAGCAGCCAGGTCAGCACGCCGGCGAGGTGCTGGTCGGCGAGCAGGTCGGGCGCCCACGGCAGGCGCAGCCGCACGAAGAAGTCGTCGACGAAGAGCTGCCCGCTGCCCCCGTCGGCGGGCAGCACCGGCGTCCGCGACACCGGGTGGTCCGCGGCCAGCAGCGCCAGCCCGACCAGCGCGTGCACCGGCATCGACGCCAGCAGGAACGTCAGCCGCGCCAGGTGCGGCAGGCCCGGCCCGTCCGGCGGCCCGGCGACCAGCGGGCCGAGGAACAGCACCCCGACCAGCAGGAACCACAGCGTCATGAGCGGCTGCAGCCAGCCCAGCGGCTGCGTCAGCGCGAACACCGGGGTGAGGTAGAGCAGCGCCGGTGAGCCGACGACGAGCACGAGCGCCACCACGGGGTGGCTCGCCCAGCGCAGGGTCGGCGCCGCGAGCAGGTGCTCGAGCCACTCCCCCGGGCCCTCCGGTCCCCCCGGCGGCGCCTCGGGCACCGTCCGGCGCGCGAGGACCACCGGCGCCCCGAGCACCCAGAGCAGCGGCACCGCCGTGGCGACGAGCATGTGGCCCGCGATGTGCACGCTGAGCACGGCCGGCCCGTAGCGCCCCAGACCCGACGACGTGGCGACGGCGAGCAGCGCGCACCCCGCGAACCACGCGGCGCTGCGCCCGAGCGGCCACCGGGCGCCCTCGCGGGCGAGCCGGCGCAGTCCTCCGGTGTAGAGCGCGGCGAGGAGGACCGCCAGCGTCAGCGAGGCGAGCTCGGGTCGCCAGGAGGTGAGGAGGACCGTCGGGGTCGGCCGGGCCGCGAGACCGTAGCCGAGGACCGCGGTCGGCGTGCTCGCGGCGCCGGGCGCCTGGACCGGCGGCACCGCGCGCGTCGCGACCGCCGACAGGCCGGTGACGACGGCGAGGACCGCGAGCTCGACCGGCCAGGCCGCACGCCCCGTGCGGCGGCGCCACAGGACGCCGCCCGCGAGCACGGAGAGCGCGGCGGTGAGCGCGACGAGGACCGTCCAGTCGAGGCCCGCGGCCGGGCCACCGGGACCGGTGAGGGCGACGGCCGCGGCGAGCACCCCCGAGGCGACCGTCACCGCGCCGGCCGCCGTGCCGATCCGCGCGGCCCGCCACCGCGCTCTCGCGTCCCCCCCGACCAGGGCGAGCACCCCGAGCGTGCCGGTCCACGCCGCGGCGGCGACCACGTGCCCGGCCGTCGCCGGCAGGGCCAGGTCGTGGCCGACGCCGTCCGCCGCGTGCCCGGTCGCCACCGGGACCAGCAGCGCCGCCACGGCCAGGGCGAGCACGCCCGCGCCGCCGCTCCAGCGCCGGACCTCACCCGCCGCGACCGCCGTCACGACGCCGAGGACGGCGGCGAGGAGCCAGCTCACCGGCTCGCCGCGCGCCAGCATGACGGTGACGAGGTCCGGGCCGAGCGGGAGCCGCCCGCCCGTCGAGTCGGCCAGCGTCGCGGGCACCGACAGCGCCGCGGCGCCCGCGCCGACCCAGGCCGCCCCGCGCGCGACGCGCAGGGCACGTCCGCCGGTGTCGCTGAACGCGCCCGCGCCCGCGACGGGCGTCGCGACGACGAGCGCGACGAGCAGCCCGCCGATGGTTGCGGCGGCCGCGAGGTCGACGACCGTGCGCAGGACCGGGACGAGGACCCGGACCACGGTGCCCGGGTCCGCCAGGCCGAGCTCGGGGTAGCCGAGCGGGCCGCGGACGAGCACCGCCACCGCCGCGGCGAGCAGGCCGACCGCGGCCGCGCCCGCCACCAGCGCGCGCCGGCTCACGGGTCGAGCCGGCCGGGGTAGCGCGCGCGGTACTCGTCGAGGTGCTGGGACTTGCAGACGTGCTGTTCCTTCTCGTTCTGCGCCTGGCGCATGCACTCGTCGAGGGTCCGGACCCCGCCGGTCTCGAGGTAGGTGACCGCCCCGGCGAGCGTGCTCCACTCGACCGCGACGGCGATCCCGACCGCGATGACCCCGAGCGCGAGCCCGGCCGCCGGCCCGCGCCGGCCGGGGCGACCGCGCAGGCGGGCCAGCGCGGCGAGCGCGACGACCACCGCGAGCAGGCCCAGCGCGAGCCCGCCCCACCCGGTCCAGGCGCTGACCAGCGCCATCACCCCGAGAACCAGCGCGGCGACGGCGATGCCGGGCGGGCGGCGCCCTTCGGTGCCCGCGCCCGGCGTGCCGTCCGTCGCCGTCGCCGGGGCCGCGTGCGGGGTCGGGGCGGGGTCGGAGGACACGGCCCGATCGTGACAAGGCGGCGCCCTGCCCCCGGCCCCGGGGGTACCGCCCGCGCCGGTCGATGCCCAGGAGATGGTGCGATGTCCGAAGCGTCCGCCGTGGAGCGGCCCGGTCCTCGGCCCGGTGGCTCCTCAGCCCGGCGGCGCGAAGCCCGACGAGCTCGACGGCGCCGGCGCGTCCGGCGGCCGACCGGCGGCCCACGGCGAGGCCGGCGCCGGCGCGGGTCCGGAACCGGGGGTCGGAGGTCCGGCCCACGACGATCCGCCGAGGCGTTGGCTCTCCCGCCGCCGGCGCTCGCCGAGCACCGCGAGCAGGTAGGCCTCGGGCGGGATCCCGGGCGGCGGGGGCGGGGCCACGCGGGCGGCGACGTCGACGGCCAGGCGTCCCGCGAGCTCGGCGCGGCGGGGGCCGGCGAGCTGGTCCGCGCGGACGAGGAACTGGCGGGCGGCGAGGGCGAGGTCGTCGGGCAGCGCGAGCTCGCACTGCTGGGCCCACGCCGCCAGGCGCGGGTCGGCGGGCGGGAGGCCGTCGAGAGCCGAGCCCGGGAGCCGCTCGCGGACGACGACGGTGCCCGCCAGCAGGTCGCCGACCCGCTGACCCCGCGCCGAGCTCGCCGACACCACGACCCCGATCAGCCCGGTGAACAGCGAGAGCAGCCCGAAGTCGACGATGAAGCCGGCCAGCGCGCGGGCCAGGGCGTGGCGGAAGACGATCGGCCCGCCGTCGGTGCGCACCACCCGCAGGCCCATGGCGTACTTCCCGGGCGAGCGACCCCGGGTCAGCGTCTCCCAGAGCAGCGGGTAGCCGACGAACACGCCGACGGTGACGACGATGCTGATCGCCGCCCCGAGCGCCTCGTCGACCTCCGCCCCGGCCAGCGACATCGTCAGCAGCACCGCAACGAGCAGCGCGCTCATGACGATCACGTCGAGCGCGAGGCCGAGCGCGCGGCTGGGCAGCCGGGCGGTGCGGACGTCCAGCTCGACGGCCTCGCCGATCACCACCCGGTCCACGGCGCCATCGTGCCAGCGAGCCGCCGATTCGGTGGGAGGATCGGTGATCGTGGACGTCGACGCGTACGTGGCCGCGCACCGGCCCGAGTGGGACCGCCTGGCGGATCTGCTCGACCGCCGGCGCTGGGCCGGCGCCGAGGTCGACGAGGTCGTCGCGCTCTACGAGCGCACCGCCACCCACCTGTCGGTCGTGCGGTCCACCTCGCCCGACCCGGCGCTGATCGCGCGGCTCTCGACGCTGGTCGCGCGGGCCCGCACGGCGATCACCGGGTCGACGACGGCGTCGTGGCGCGACCTCACCCGCTTCGCCGGCGTCGGCTTCGCCGTCGCGCTCGCCGCGTCGTGGCGGTGGTGGCTGACGACGCTGACGGTGTGCTCGGTCGTCATGGTCGCGGTCGGGGTGTGGGTGGCGCGCTCCCCCGACGTCCAGGCCGCGCTCCTGCCGCCGGAGGAGACCCGCCGGCTGGTCGAGGAGGACTTCGCCGCGTACTACAGCTCGAACCCCGCGTCGTCGTTCGCGGCGCGCGTGTGGACGAACAACGCCTGGCTCGCCGCGGTCTGCCTCGTCTCGGGCGTGCTGGTCCTGCCGGTGCTCTATGTGCTGCTGCAGAACGTCGTCAACATCGGGATCTCGGGCGGGATCCTCGCCGCCAACGGCCGCGCCGACCTCTTCTTCGGGCTCATCACCCCCCACGGCCTGCTCGAGCTCACCGCCCTGTTCGTCGCGGCCGGGGCGGGACTGCGGCTGGGCTGGGCGTGGATCGACCCCGGGCCGCTGACCCGGTCGGAGTCGCTCGCGCGCCAGGGCCGCACGACCGTCGGGGTGGCGCTCGGGGTGGGGGTGCTGCTGCTGATCTCGGGGGTGATCGAGGCGTTCGTGACGCCCTCGGGGCTGCCGACCGCGGCGCGGATCGGGATCGGGGTGCTCGCCGAGCTCGGCTTCGTCGCCTACGTGCTGTGGGGCGTGGCGCTGGTGCGCCGCCACGGCCCGACGGCGCCGACGCTCGCCGACCTCGCCGCCGACCGGCGCGGGGCGGCCCTGCCGGCGACCGGGTGACGGCGATGGTCGTCCCCGAGGACCTGCTCGTCGGCCTGCGCCGCGCCCGCGACCGCATCGACCGGCACTACGCCGAGTCGCTCGACCTCGACGCGCTCGCCGCCACGGCGGGGCTGTCGAAGTTCCACTTCCTGCGCTGCTTCGCCCGCACCTACGGCCGCACCCCGCACGCCTACCTCACCGAGCGCCGCGTCGAGCGCGCCCAGGACCTGCTGCGAGCCACCAACCTCACCGTCACCGAGGTCTGCTGGCTCGTCGGGTACTCGGCGCTCGGGTCGTTCTCGACGCGGTTCCGCCGCCTCGTGGGGTGCAGCCCGTCGGAGTACCAGGCGCGCTGGGCGCCCACCGGGCCGCCGCGCATCCCGGGCTGCTTCGTCATGATGCACGGCCTGTCGGACCGAGCAACTCCGGAGAAGCCGGGGGGCGGCCCGGCGCGAGGAGAATCCTCCGCATGATCACCAACATCTCGCTGGTCACGCTGTACGTCACCGACCAGGACGAGGCGAAGACGTTCTACTGCGACGTGATGGGCTTCGTGGAGGGCACCGATGTCCGCATGGGCGAGGGCTTCCGGTGGGTGACGGTCAAGCACCCGGAGCAGCCCGAGCTCGAGGTGACGCTGATGGTCCCCGGCCCGCCGCTGGACGAGGACATGGCGAGCGCCGTCCGCCGCGCCCTCGCGGCCGGCTCCATGGGTGGGTTCGGGCTGACCACCGACGACTGCCGCGCGGAGTACGAGCGCCTGGGCAAGCTCGGCGTCGAGTTCACCCAGGAGCCCTCCGAGCGCCCCTACGGCATCGAGGCCGTCATGCGGGACAACTCGGGCAACTGGCTGGTGCTCGTCGAGCCGCGCGCGTTCAGTCCCGCGGACCTCGGCTGACGGGCCCTCGCCCGGCACGCCGGTTCTCGTCCGCCTCGGTCACCGCCGAGGTCGCGAGCTCGTCGTAGCGCGTGTGTTCGGCGAGCGGAGTGCCGGTGAGGTAGGCGCTGCGGGCGATGTACATGCCGGCCACCGCGCTCGTGGCGAGCTGGAGCAGCACCGCGAGCGCGACCTTGACCGTGTCGGCCACGGTCGGCGCGACGAGCAGGGCACCGATCGTGACGAAGCCCAGCCCGAGCCCCGCGGCCGTGGTGAGGGCCGAGGTGCGGGTGTACACGTCGGGGAGGCGGACCAGGTTGACGGCCGCCGTGAGGAAGATCAGGCCGCCGAGCACGGCGAGGATCTGACCGAGCAGTGACATCGCCGCTACCGTTTCTGTCCGGTGATCAGGCGGGCCAGCGCGAGGGTCGCGAGGAACCCGACGGCGGTCGCGATCAGGACCAGGTCGAAGGTCGCGCTGCTGGCCAGGGCCACCCCGACGAGGGCGATGAGACCGATGGTCACGAAGAGGATGAAGTCGGACGCGAGAGCCCGGTCCACCCTGGTCGGACCGGCGACCATCCGGTAGATCAGCGCGGGCAGCGTGCTCGCCAGGAGCACCGCGGTGATCGCGAGCCCGATCACGGTCGGAACCCGTTCCGGCGGACGGCGTGCAGCATGCGCCGCTCCATCTCCTGAAGGTCGCCGCGGGCGTCGTCCGCGTCGGTGTTGTACATGCTGTGCACCCACATCACCCGCGTCGCGGGGGCCGTGTGCGCGTCGCGGTGGCCGGCGCCCATGGTGAGGGTGCCCGGGGTGAGCGAGATGAGGACGCCCAGGAAGGTCAGCTCGGCGTCCCGGACGCACCGTGTGTCCAGCTCGACGATGCCGGGGGTCGAGTTGACGCCCGGCGTGACGCTGTCGCGGATGAGATCGGCGTAGGAGCGTGCCAACGCGCCGAGGTACCAGAGCGCGAACCCGAGCCACCGCAGCGGCCAGCTCATCGGAGAGGAGGGGCCTGGGCGGTCCCCGGCGGAGACGGGTCGACTCACGGCGTCAACACCGCCTGGACGTAGGACGTGGTGTCGACCAGGCCGTCGGCGGCCACCGACGAGAGCCAGAGCATCAGCTCGCCGCCGATGCCGAACGCGAGGGTCGCCAGCACCAGGGCGACCGCGGGCGCGGCGAGGGCCGGCCCGATCCGTCGCGATGCCCGCACGGCGACCGCGGTGTCGCCGCCGCCGACGTCCGGCGTCCCTGCCGAGGAACCCTCGTCCTCGCGGGCGGGGGTTCCCCAGAAGGTGCTCGACCAGATCTTCAGCATGGCCAGCAGCGTGAGCAGGCTCGCGAGGACGGCGATCATTCCGGCCGCCCACTGTCCCGTCGAGAACGAGGCGGTGACGAGCGCGTACTTCGCGACGAACCCGGAGAACGGCGGGAGACCCGCCAGCGACAGTGCGCCGGCGAAGAACGCCACCGCGATCACGGGCTCACGGCGCAGGAGGCCCCGGACCCGCCCCAGGGGGGCGGTGCCGTACCGGACCTCGACCGCGCCCGTGGACAGGAACAACGACGTCTTCACGATCATGTGGTGGAGCTGGTAGAAGATCCCCGCGGCGAGACCGAGAGGTCCGAACAGGGCGAGCCCGAGCAGGATGTAACCGACCTGGCTGACCGTGCTGAACGCCAGGACGGCGCGCGTGGCGTTCTCGCCGACCGCCCCGAACCCGCCCACGATCATGGTGACCGAGAAGAGGACGATCCCGACCCAGAGCCAGCGGCTGTCGCCGTCGAAGACCACGGCGTAGACGCGGTAGATGGCGTAGATCGCGACCTTGGTGTGCAGTGCGGAGAAGAGCGCCGCGATGGTCGGGGAGGTCGCCGAGTAGGCCTGCGCCAGCCAGCCGTGCACCGGAACGACGGCTGCCTTGATCGACAGCGCGAACAGGCACACCGCGGCGGCCGCGGCGACGGCCGAGGAGTCGCGGGCGGCGGACGCGAGCTCGCCGAGGTTCACCGTCCCGGTGACCCCGTAGATGAGGCCCACACCGGCGAGGAAGATCGTCGACGTGAGCAGGTTGACGGTGACGTAGAGCCGGTTCCCGCGGACCTGTCGCTCGCTGTCGGTGCCCCGGGCGGCCAGCATGAGCAGGCCGTACGACGGCAGCAGCATGACCTCGATGAAGACGAACAGGTTGAACAGGTCGCCGGTGAGCAGCGCCCCGTTCACCCCACCCGTGAGGACGAGGACCAGCGGCGCGAACATCCGTCGCTGCTCCTGGCCCGCGGCGACCGCGAAGGCGCAGCACGCCAGGGTCAGCAGGCCCGTGGCGGCGACCATGAGCGCGGCGAACATGTCCGCGACGAACACGATCGCCACGCCCGGCAGCCAGTTGCCGACCTGGTGCGCCAGGACGGAGCCGTCGGTGCGGGCCACCACGAGGAGCACGCCGACCGTGCTGTTCGCGATCAGTACCCCGAACAGCACCACGCGGTCGAGCACGGCGCGACGGTCGGCGATGACGAGGCACCCGGCGGCCAGCAGCGGCAGCCCGACCAGCAACGGCAGGGCCACGCTCGCGACTCCGCCGGTCATCGCGGCACCTCCTGCTCCGCGGTGCCGTCGGCGCCCGCGCTCCCGGCCGTGTCGTCGGTGTCGTCGGTGTCGTCGGTGTCGTCGGTGTCGTCACTGCCGCGCCCGACGACCGCCAGGACCGCCATGTAGACGGTGATCGAGAAGGCGATCACGATCGCGGTCAGCACGAAGGCCTGCGGCAACGGGTCGGCGGTGACGGCGGGGTCGGGAGCGTCGCCCAGCGGCTCGCTACGGCGGGAGATGCCTCCCGCCGACATGATCAGAAGGTTCACGGCGTGCGAGAGCAGGACGAAGCCCAGCACGATGCGCAACATGCCGCGCTGCGCGAGGAGGTAGACACCGCCGGCCACGAGCAGGCCCACCGAGATCGCCAGAGCCATCAGACCTCCTCTCCCGTCCGGGTCATGTCGGGGTCGACCGGTTGCCGCGACCTGCCGTTCCCGGCTCCGGTGCGCACCGCGGCGTGCGACGGCTGTCGGAGGGCGCCGTCGCCGGCGACGTCCCCGGGGGCGAGGGAGGGGCCGAGCCGGTTCAGGGCGGTGAGGATCACCCCGACGACGACGAGGTAGACCCCGACGTCGAAGATCAGCGCGGTGGTCAGACTCTGCCCGAGGACGTAACCACGCTGCGGGGCCAGGAACGTCCCGTCGACGAGTCCGAGCAGCCCCGAGAGCACGGCGACGACGACCCCGCCACCGGCCAGGGCCATCGCGGGCACCCGGATGCGCGCCGTGCGCTCCGAGGGCGCGGTCAGGAAGAACAGCGCGACTCCGCCGCCCCCGACCAGCCCGGAGATGAAGCCTCCGCCGGGCTCGTAGTGGCCGCGCAGCAGCAGCCACACCGACAGGACGACCAGGACCGGACCCATGCCGCGGGCCAGCGTGCGCCCGAAGACCGCGTTCTCGCCCGGGTCGCGCAGCGGCGAGTCCGACCGGACCGTGAGGGCCGAGGGACGCCGTTGGGGGAGCAGCCGCCGGGTGTCGAGAGCCACCACGATCACCACCGCGGCGACGCCGAGGACGGTCAGCTCCCCCAGCGTGTCCAGAGCTCGGTAGTCGACGAGGATGGTGTTGACGACGTTGCTGCCGCCGGTGTCGGCGGGGGCCTCGGCGAGGAAGTACCTCCCGACCGGCGAGAGCTCGGGGCGCCCCGTCAGGGCGAGCACGCCGACCGTCGCAGCCAGGCCCGCCACGAGGGCGAGGACTCCGGCGCCGAGGTTCCGCCACCGGCCACCGGGACGGAACCGCTCGGGCAACCGCGACAGCACCAGGGCGAGCACCACCACCGTGAGGATCTCGACGAGCAGCTGGGTGAGGGCCACGTCGGCGGCGCCGAGGACGAAGAACCACACCGTGACCCCGAACCCGACCACGCCGACCAGCACGAGACCGGCGAGGCGGTGGCGTGCGGCGACCAGCCCGCCGACCCCCGCGAGGAGCAGGGCGGTGAGCATCCAGTCCACCGGGCGATCGAGGCCGGGGCTCGGCGACGGGATCCCGGCGACCGCCACACCGCACGTGGCGAGAACGAGCACGCCGGTCACCGGCACGACCAGGTGTCGCGTCGGCGTGTACGAGCGGGTGAGAGCGGCGACCCGGGTCCCGAGTGCGGTCGCCCCCGCACGGAGCGCCTCGGTGACCCCCACCCCGGTGACGGGGAGCAGGTTCCGCTCCAGCGCCCGCCCGACGCGCGCCCGGCCCACCACGAGCAGCAGGCCGCCCGTCAGGGCCAGCGCGGAGAGCCCCAGTTCGGGGGTGACCCCGTGCCACAGCGCCAGGTCCGCCTCGACGCCGACCCCGGCCGCAGCGCTCGCGGCCCGGCTGATCGTGGGATCGACCAGGAACGCGGCCGGCCCGAGGAGCAGCCCGAGCCCCGCCAGCAGGACCGGCGACGAGACGAAGAGGGCGGGCGCCTCACGGGTCGTGGGCGGGCGGGGCGGACCGGTCAGGCAGCCCAGCACGATGCGACCGCAGTAGGCGACGGTGAGCATCGCTGCCGCCGTGCCGACACCGGCGGCGACGGGCCCCGTCCAGCTCGGCCCGGGGGCCTCGAGCAGCGCAGCGAGGACGCTCTCCTTGCTGAGGAACCCCAGCAGCGGCGGCACCCCCGCCATCGAGGCCGCCGCCACGGCCATCGCGACCGCGGTCACCGGCATGAGCCGGGCGAGCCCGGAGAGCTCCCGGATGCCCCGGGTGCCGGTCTGGTGGTCGACGACGCCGACGAGCATGAACAGCGCGCCCTTGAACAGCGCGTGCGCCAGGGTGTGGACGGTGCCGGCGACCATCGCCTCGGGAGTGCCCACCCCGATCGCGGCCACGAGGAAACCCAGCTGGCTGACCGTGGAGTAGGCCAGCAACTCCTTGAGATCGTGGCGCTGGAGCGCGAACAGTGCCCCCATCACCGCCGTCACCAGGCCGACCGTGATGACCAGGATGTTCCAGGTCGGCGTGGCACCGAGCGCGGGCGAGAAGCGCAGCAACAGGTAGATGCCCGCCTTGACCATCGCGGCGGCGTGCAGATAGGCGCTGACCGGGGTCGGAGCCACCATCGCGTCGGGCAGCCAGGAGTGGAAGGGGAACTGTGCCGACTTGGTGAACGCCGCCACCGCCAGCAGGACCGCCACGGCTGCGGCCACGAGCGGTTCCGTGGTCCAGAACGGGTGCACGAGCACCGCGGAGAGCTCGGTGGTGCCCGCGCGCACCGCCGCGAGAACGACGCCGGCGAGCAGGCTCAGTCCACCGAACACGGTGATGAGCAGCGTGCGGATGGCCGGCGGGCCCGCGTCGGGCCCGGACCGTGCGATGAGGAAGAAGGAGCACAGCGTCGTCAGCTCCCACATCACGAAGAGCAGGAGCACGTCGTCCGCGAGGACCAGACCGAGCATCGCTGCGGCGAACAGCGTCATCAGCCCGTAGAAGCCGGGATCCGACCGGTGCAGGTAGCTGGCCGAGTAGGCGAGCACCAGCGCGCCGACGAGCAGGACGAGCATCGCGAACAGCATCGACAGCCCGTCGACCCGCAGACGCAGCGCCACGTCCAGGGTCGGTAGCCAGGGCAGCTCCGTGGCGAGATCGCCGCCGGTGCCGGCCGCAAGCGCCACGGCCAGCCCGACGAGGCCCGCAGCGAGCGGCCAGCCGGCGCGCCGGCCCCACCACGAGGCCATCAGCGGGGCGAGCGCGGCCCATACGAAGGTCAGGCCGAAGACGATCGGCAGGATCACAGCAGAGGCACTTCCAGGTCGCGACCGTGGGCAGGAGCACTCGGTGGGCTCAGGCTCCGACCCGCAACGGATCGCTCAGTGCCGAGCCCCAGGACGGCCGTCAGGTGTCGTGCCCGCCAGCAACGCACCCCACGTCGAGCAGTAGCCGTTCGTGCCGGGGCGCGCCACGGCTGCGTCCCGTCGCGGGGAGCCGGGTCGTGGGCAGAGCACCGCCCGACCGTACCTGTCCCGCCAGGTCGGCGCGGGTCCTCTTGCCGACGGGGCGGGACCGGGAGTTCACGGCGAGCCCGTGACGAGGGCCTGCCCGAGGGACGCGGCTCAGAGCCGGCCCGCCGCCTTGAGCGCCAGGTAGCGGTCGGCGACGGCCGGGGGCAGGTCGTCGGGGTCCGCGTCGACGACCTCCACGCCGCGCCGGGCGAGCCGCTCGGCCGTCCGCCGGCGGGCGTCACGGGCGGCGGCGGCCGCGGCGGCGGTGTAGACGGCCTCGGCGTCCCCGCGTCCCGCCGTCATCGTCGCGAGCTCGGGGTCGGCGACGGCGGCGAGCAGCACCGTGTGCCGGCGCAGCAGCGGCCCGAGGACGGGGTCGAGGCCCTCGCTCACCGCGGCCTCGTCGAGCCCGGTGACGAGCACCACGAGGCTGCGCCGCCCGGCCCGGGCGAGCGCGGCCGACGCGAGCAGGCGCATGTCGGTCTCGACGAGACGCGGCTCCAGCGGGGCCATGGCCGTGACCATCGCGGGGAGCAGCTCGCCCGCCGTCGCGCCGAGCACCGAGGCCCGCACCTCGCGGTCGAGGGCGAGCAGGTCGACGCGGTCGCCCCCCCGGGAGGCGAGCGCGGCGAGCAGCAGCGCGGTGTCGAGGGCCGCGTCGAGGCGGGGGGCGTCGCCGACGCGGCCCGCGGCGCTGCGGCCGGTGTCGATGACGACGAGGACGTGCCGGTCGCGCTCGGGGCGCCAGGTGCGGACCACCAGGTCGGTCGAGCGCGCCGAGGCCCGCCAGTCGATGGAGCGCACGTCGTCGCCGGCGACGTACTCGCGCAACGAGTCGAACTCGGTGCCTTGCCCCCGGATCTGCACCGCCCGCCGCCCGTCGAGCTCGCGCAGGCGGGCCAGCCGCGACGGGAGGTGGCGTCGCGACCCGAACGCCGGCAGCACCCGCACGCGGGCCGGGACGTCGCGACGTCCCTGCCGGGCGGCGAGCCCGAGCGGGCCGATCGAGCGGACCGTGACCCGCACCGCGTCCCGGTCGCCGCGCCGGGTCGGGGTCAGCGTCGTCACCACCCGGCGCCGCTCCCCCGCCGGCACCACCACCCGGTGGCGCGCCGGGACCGCGCCCGCCGAGGGCTCCCAGGCGTCGCGCAGCACCAGCGTCGCCCGCCGGCGCCCCGGGTTCGCGACGCGCAGCGCGACCTCCAGCGACGTGCCGAGGCGCAGGGTCGCGACCCCGTCCCGCTCGCGCTCCAGCCGCAGACTGCGCACCGGCACCGCGACCAGCGCGTCGACGACCGCCGCGAGCGCCAGCACCCCGGACACCACGAGCACCCCGGTGCCCGACGGCCAGGCGAGGCCCACGACCGGCGCGGCCAGGGCGACGAGGAGCGCCAGGCGTCCGGTGATCGCCACGTCGCCGTCTCCCGGGCTAGCGCGGCACCGGCACGGCGCCGAGCACCCCGGACACGACCCCGTCGGCGGTCACGCCCTCGAGCTCGGCCTCGGCGCGGACGGCGACGCGGTGGCGCAGGACGGGCAGGGCGAGGGCCTGCACGTCGTCCGGGGTCACGAACTCCCGCCCCGACAGCCACGCCCAGCAGCGCGCCGCGAGCAGCAGCGCCGTCGCCCCGCGGGGCGAGACGCCGAGGCGCAGCGACGGCGAGGAGCGCGTCGCCCGGCACAGGTCGACGACGTAGGCGAGCACCTCGGGCCGCGCCGTCACCCGCGACACCGCGGCCCGCGCCGCGGTCAGGTGCTCCGGCCCGGCGACGGGGCGCAGGCCCGCGGCGGCGAGGTCGCGGGGGTCGAAGCCCTCGGCGTGGCGGCCCAGCATCCGGATCTCGTCGTCGCGCGCGGGCAGGGGCAGCACGAGCTTGAGCAGGAAGCGGTCGAGCTGGGCCTCGGGCAGCGGGTAGGTGCCCTCGTACTCGACCGGGTTCTGCGTCGCGGCCACGACGAACGGGTCGGGCAGCGGGCGCGGCACCCCGTCCACCGAGACCTGGAACTCCTCCATCGCCTCCAGCAGCGACGCCTGCGTCTTGGGCGGGGTGCGGTTGATCTCGTCGGCGAGCAGGAGGTTCGTGAACACCGGGCCGGGACGGAACGAGAACTCGGCGCTGCGGGCGTCGTGGACCAGCGAGCCGGTGACGTCGCCGGGCATGAGGTCGGGGGTGAACTGGACGCGCCGGTCCTCGAGCGACAGCGCGGCGGCGACGGACCGCACGAGCAGGGTCTTCGCGACGCCCGGGACGCCCTCGAGCAGCACGTGACGCCGGCTCAGCAGGGCGATGACCAGCCCGGTCACCGCGGCGTCGTGCCCGACGACGGCCTTGGCCACCTCGCGGCGCAGCGCCAGCAGGGCCTCGCGGGCCTCGTCGCCGCTGACGGTCCGGTCGGTCCGGTCGGTCCGGCCCGCGCCGCTGCTCACGACCGTCGTGTCGCCCGTGCCCGTCACGCGGCCCTCCCCTCCCGGGACCCCGCGGGTCCCGCCGTGCGCCATCCGATCACGGCGCCGGAGCCCGTGCGTCGCGTGGTGCCGCCCCGATCGCCTCCGTCGTACCGCGCACGCTGCGGCGCAGCGCGTCGAGGTCGTCGGCGAGGGCCACGAGCGCGGCGTCGTCGGCGGGCACCGGACCGTCGAGGACCGGGCCGACCTCGGCCGCCGAACGGCCCGTGCGCGCGGCGACGGCGTCGACCACCGCCCGCGGGCCGGCCCCGCGCGGGACCCCGAGCCGCGCCGCCACGTCGCGCACGGCGTCCCCCCGCAGGGCCGCCGCCGCGCGGTCACGGGCCCCGGCACGCCGGTAGAGGCGCGCTCGCCCGCGCACGGTCTCGCCCGCGGGGACCACCACCGGCAGGTCCTCGGTGACGACCGGACCGAGCCGCCGGCCCCGCCACAGCGCCACCGCGAGGCCGGCGACGAGCAGCTGCACCGGGCCCCAGATCCACCCGCTCGGCAGGAGCTCGGTGGTGCTGCGCTCCTGGCCGGGCTCGGCCGGCGGCGGGACCGGCAGGTACCAGAGCAGGTCGGGGTGCGCGCCGAGGAGGTTGAGGGCGAGCGCGGCGTTGCCCCGCTCGTCGAGGACGTCGTTGGTGAACGGGGCGGCGTCGCCGACGACGGTGACGGTGCGCCCGCGCTCGCGGACCGCGACGAGCGAGCTCGCGCCGACCGGCTCCTCCACGGGGTAGCACCGCTGGGCGGTCGGGTCGTCGGTGGCGTAGGCGGCGCCGGCGAGGTCGACCGGACCCGCGCGGACGGCGGCCGGGAGCCCGCAGGCGGGGTCGGTGGGTTCGGGGAGCGCGAGCAGCTCGCTGCGCACGGTCGGGGCCAGCGCGACGAGGGAGCGCTCGTCGGGGCGGACGACGACGAGGTCGGCACCCGACGCCGCGAGCGCCTCGCGCTGGCGGGTGCTCATCCGCTCCGGGAAGGTCACGAGCACCGTGCGGCCGGGGCCGGCGGTGGCGGCGTCGAGGTCGGCGACGGGCTCGACCCGCACCCCCTGCCCCTCGAGCAGGCGCGCCAGGGCCATCGAGCCCTCGGGCGACGCGGCCTCGGGGTCCAGCCCGCCCGTGCGGGGCGCGGCGCCGAGCACGGCGATGACCAGCGCGCCGAGCAGCACCGCCGCCACCACCAGCACCGGCCCGCGCCAGCGGCGGGTCCCGGTCCTGTTGGCAGCGAACGTGCTGTTCGCTGCCTCTAGGCGTCGGAAGTCCCCGTCGATCACCGGGCCGGGCGCTCGGTCGGTCACGCGGGCTCCACCGCGCGGGTGGCGGCGACGGCGGCGTCGACCGCGCGCAGGCGGGCGTCGGTGTCGGCGTCGGCCGGGCGGCCGCCGTAGACCGTCTCGTCGAAGCGGCGCGCGGCCTCGAGCAGCTCGCCGGCCGCGGCGGGCAGGACCCGTCCGCCCTCGCGCGCCGCGTCGCCGGCCGTGCGGCCCTGGCGGGGTTCGAGGATCGTGCGCTCCTCGAGCGAGCGCACGATCGCCCGCATCCGCTCGCGCACCGCGTCGTCGAAGGCACCGGCCGCGGCGTGGCGGTCGGCGAGGCGGCGGTGCTCGTCGGTGGTGCGGACGGTGTCGCCGAGCACGGCCCCCGGCGCGGCCGCGGTGCGCGCCATCCGTCCGAAGCGGCGCCGCACCAGCACCACCACGACCACCAGCACCACCACGAGCACCAGCAGCCCCCACCCGCCGCCGGGCGAGACGTCGGAGGCGGCGCGCAGCAGCTCGTCCAGGCGCCGGGCGAGCCACTGCAGCGCCGCCGTGACGGGATCCGGCGCGGCCTCCTGGTAGGCCCGCCGCGCGAGCTCCTCGCGGGCCAGCTCACGGGCGGGGTCGGCGCCGATGTCGATCGGCAGCGTCCCGGGGGCGGGCGCGCCGGGCACCGCGGGCCCCACCGGGTCCATCAGTGTCCGCCGGCCGCGGCCCGCTGCAGCTCGATGTCGAAGCCCTCGCGGCGCATGCGCTGGTCGACGTAGAGGAGGCCGGTGACCCCGGCCTGGAACGGGGTCGTCAGCGTGCTCGCGATGATCCCGCCGAGCGCCGTGAGGAGCAGCAACGGCAGCGGCGTCACGCCCCCGCCGCCCCCGCCGAACGCGGCGATCCCGCCGATGATGCCGAACGGCACCGCGATGATCGCCGAGACGACGAACGCGATGATCGCGCCGAGCAGCTGGATGCCCAGCACCGGCCAGAAGCGCCCCTTGACCAGGAACCACGACCGGCGCAGCGCCTCGGTGACCCCGATGCCCTCGAGCACGTACGCGGGCGTCGCGAGCGAGAGCATCACGGCGAGCCAGACCGCGACGACGATCGCGGCCAGCGCGCCCACGCCGATGACGATCGCCCCGACGGTCGGGTCGGCGATCAGCAGGAGCAGGCCCGGGAGGAGCCCGACGAGCACGACACCGAAGATGATCAGCCCGACCAGCAGTGCGACGCCGATGAGGCCCCAGATGCGCGAGCGCGCGGCCCGCCAGGTCTCCCCGGCGTCCACCGGCGCGCCGAGCACCGCGCGGCTGATGACGACCATGACGATGCCGGTGAGCACGGCCGTCGCGATCAGGGTGATCACGGCGGTGATGCCCGACGTGGCGCTCGACCCCGCGACCTGCCCGGTGACGCGCGAGAGGTCCGCGGACCCGCCGAGCGGGGGCGTCGTGGCCGGCGCGACCAGCGTCACGACCAGCTGGGCGAGACCACTGACCACCGCCACCAGCGCGGACGTCCCGAGCACGATCTTCGGGTGCGCGCGGATGTAGCCCAGCGCGCCGTCGAGGATCTCGCCCAGGCCCAGCGGCCGCAGCGGCACGATCCCGGGCTTCGGCGCACGCGGCGGCATGCCGCCGAAACCGGGCTGTCCGTAGCCGGGCTGTCCGTAGCCCGGCTGTCCGTAGCCGGGTTGCCCGTAGCCAGGCTGTCCCGGTGGGCCGTACCCGGGCTGCTGGCCGTACCCCGGCTGCTGGCCGTACCCCGGCTGCTGGCCGTACCCCGGCTGCTGGCCGTACCCCGGCTGCTGGCCGTACCCCGGCTGGCCCGGCTGGCCGTATCCGGGCTGCTGGCCGTATCCCGGCTGCTGGCCGTACCCCGGCTGGCCCGGCTGGCCGTAGCCCGGCTGCTGCCCGTACCCGGGCTGCTCCGGCTGCCCGTAGCCGGGCTGGCCGTAGCCCGCGGGCCCGGCCTGCCCGTACCCGGGCTGCTGGCCGGCCCCCGCCGGCCCCTGCCCGCCGCCCCAGGTCGGCCGGCTCGACTCGGGCTGGGCGAAGCTCGATCCCGAGCTCCCGGCATCAGGGGCGACACCCTGCCCCTCCCCCGTCCGGTGCACCTCGGTGGGCGCGGCGCCGGACGGACCGGCGTCACCGCCGCTCGGGTCCCAGGCCGGGACGGACGACGGGCCGGGCGTTCCTTCGGGGGGCGTGTGCTCGTCGCCACGCGCCTCCCGGGACTCGTCCTCGCCGGGGGTTCCCGACGACGAACCGGACGACGGACCACTCACCTCGGGCACGCTCCCTCCTCGCGCCGGTGACTCCCCGCGCCGGACCGATGACGCGATGATCGTGCCACGCGCCTGCGCGCGGCACGCGTCCATCGTCCGCACCGTGTCTGCCACGATCCACCGGTGGCCCTGCACTCCGCCCTGTGGCGACGCCTCGACGTGGCCGACGGCCTGGCCCACGGCGCCGTCTCCGACTTCACGCCCGACGCCGAGCACCCCGACGGCGCGCACCTCCTCGACGGCTCGGCGGTGATGCGCGACGACGCCGGCCCCTGGTCGCTGCGCTTCTCCGTGGTGACCGACCGGGCGTGGCTCACCCGCACCGTGTTCGTCGAGGTCCTCGCCGACGACGGGCTCGAACGGGTGACGCTGTCGGTCGACCAGCTCGGCGAGTGGTCCCTCGACGGCCGCCCGTGGCCCGAGCTGCGCGGTTGCACCGACGTCGACGTCTCCGCGTCGCCGCTGACCAACGCCCTGCCCGTGCGCCGGCTCGGCCTGCCCGTCGGCGGCGAGGCGGCCATCGACGTCGCGTGGCTCGACGTGCCGTCGCTGGCGGTCCACCGCGTGCGCCAGGTCTACCGCCGGGGACCCGACGACGCCCACGGCCTCGCGACCTACACCTACGCCGACCCGACCTACGGCGAGTACGGGATGACCGTGGACCCCGCGGGTCTCGTCGTCGCCTACCAGGGCCTGTTCACGCGCGTGGCGTAGGTACTCTCGACGGGGTCTCTGGGTCCCGGCGAGGTGGAGGGGTGGCCGCGCTGCGCCTGACCTCCGGCCCCGCCCGCTGGGTGGTGCTCGCCGCCGCCGTGCTCGCGCTCGCCGTCCTCGCGCTCACGGTGCCGCTGCCGACGCCGCTCGAGGTGCGCGATCGCGTCGCCGCGCTCGGCGTCTGGGCCCCGGTGACCTTCCTGCTCGTGCACGCGGTGGTGACGACGACGCCCCTGCCGCGCACCGCGTTCTCCCTGTCGGCGGGCCTGCTGTTCGGGCCGTGGGTCGGGCTCGCGCTGTGCGTGGTGGCCAGCACGGTGTCCGCGGCGGCCGCGTTCGCGCTGGTCCGGCGCCTCGGGGGCCGGGCGGCGCGGCGGCTCGGGGCGGGGCGGGCGCGGGTCCTGGAGGAGCGCATCTCCGCCCGGGGACTGCTCGCCGTGACCTCGGCGCGGCTCGTGCCCGCGATCCCGTTCGCCCCGCTGAACTACACCTTCGGGCTCACCAGCGTGCGCTGGCGCCACTACCTGGGCGGCACGGCGATCGGGCTGGTGCCGGGCACCTCGGCGGTCGTCCTGCTCGGGGACGCGGTGACGGGCACGCTCTCGCCGAGCCTGCTCGCGGTGTTCGCGGTCAGCGGCGCGATCGGGGTGGTCGGTGTGCTGCTGTGCGCGCGCACCCCGGCCGCCCCGCCGGAGCGCTGAATCAGCTGCCGGGCGGCGGCGCGGGCTCGGTGACCTCCGGCTCGTCGCCGACGCTGGTGCGCGGGCCCTCGGTGGGCACCGGGCCCTCCTCCGGGCGCGGCGCCTCGGACGGGGCGGGCGGCGCGACCGGGTCGGGCGTGATGACGCCCGGCTGCGGCGGCGGTCCGGGCGGCGGGAAGCCGCCCGTCGAGTACTCGTTCGGGCTCGACGGCGACCCGGGAGCCGGCTCGGCGGGGAACACGCAGGCGCTCAGGGCGATCCCACCGGCGAGGAGCACGCCCGCCAGGGCCGCCGTGCGACCGGCCGTCCGTCGGTTCGCCACTGCAGGTCCCTCCCGGGTCTCGCACCGGTCCGGCGCCGGCGGCGCGCAGACGGTATCGCGTCCCCGCACCGGTCGCCGCGCTCGCCCCATGTGCGTGATCGTCTCAGCGACAGCTCAGGGGATCACGCACGTGGACGACCCGCCAGCACGCCGCGCGGCCGGATCGAGCGCATGGGCTCGGGGCCCACGCCCTCCTCGCGCAGCACGTCGTTGGCGGCGGTGACCGCGGTGACCGCCGCGCGCTCCATCAGCGCCGACGGGACCTCGCACGCCACCCAGTCGCCGGCCAGGCGCAGGCCGCGGGCGTCGGTGAGGACGCCGGGCCGCACGAGGTGGTAGCCGGGATCGAAGCCCGGCGCGTTGGTGTAGCGGTGGGCGTCGACGTCGAGCACCCGCAGGTCCGCGGCCTCGGGCCACAGCGCCGTGAGCTCCGCCCGCATGTCGGCCACCAGCTCGTCGCGCGACGCCCCGGGCGGGCAGGCGTAGGAGTGCAGCTCGACGACCGACCCGCCGCGCTCGCGGGCCCAGCGCGCCGACCCGCCCTCGAGCCGGTGGAACAGGCTCACCGAGTCCAGCACGCGCTCGCGGGTGACGCCGGTGAACGGGGCGCGGGCCGGGTCGACGTCGCCCTCGCAGAACAGGCGCGCCACCACGTACGGCTCGCCGCTGGGCAGCGCGGCGATCCTCCGGGCCAGCCCCGGCGCGGTCGCGACGAGCTCCGGGGAGGCGGCGACGAGCTCCCGGGTGGCGGGCACGTCGGTCGCGACGACGAGGTGGCGTGCGTGCCGGGCGGGCTCGCCCTCGACGTCGACCGCCCAGCCGCGCGCCCCGTCCGGGCGCAGCGACACCGCCCGCGCGCCCGTCGTCACCGTCGCCCCGTGCTTCTCGAGCAGGCGGGTGAAGGGGTCCCAGAGCGTGGTGCGGTAGTCGTCGACCGGGGCGTCCATGCCCAGGCCCTCGGGGTTGCCGGTGAAGTAGAAGTGGCACATCGCGAGGAACTCGGCCGCGGAGTACCGCTGCTCGACGTTGAAGAACGAGTGGGCGAAGACCTCGAAGAGCATCGCCCGGCCGCGGTCGGAGAAACCGAGGGAGTCGAGCAGCTCGGCGGCGCTGCGGTTGTCGTGCTCGGCGTAGGTGCGGACCGGGTCGTAGTGCAGCATCGCCAGCGCCTCGTCGGCGTTGACGTGGCGCAGCTCGCCGAGCTTGAAGCTCGGGCTGCGCAGCACCAGCGCGACGAGGTTGAGCAGCGGGGTGCGCGGCAGCGCGGTGAAGTCCTCGGGCTCCCAGCCGACCGAGGGCCGGCTCGCGATCGGGTAGCCGCCGACGTCGCGCAGGAAGCCGAGCTCCGGGTCGAGGCGGCGCAGGAGGTCGCGCAGCGTGTAGTACTGCCGGAAGAAGCCGTGGTAGCCGTGCTCGACGACCACCTCGCTGCCGTCGGCGAGGCGCCGGTCCCAGGTACCGAGACGCCCCCCGAGCTGCGGCGCGGCCTCCAGCAGCTCGACCCGCACGCCGCGCTCGGCGAGCACCAGGGCGGCGCCGACGCCGGCGACGCCGCCACCGACCACCACCGCCGTCGCGTCCGGGCCCACCCGGTGCGGGAGGTCGGGTCGGGCGGTGACGTGGTGGTGGGGACGGAACGGGTCGGGCACGCGCAGCACGCCGGGAGCCTAGGCCGGACGGGCGGCATGAGCCTGCGGGGACGGGGGCACCTTCCGGCCACGAGGACGCGTCACACCACCGCGGCGCGCCGAGGCGGGAGGGCACCCATGCAGACCGACCGGGAACGCCGAGTGATCGACGAGGTCACCAAGGGGCTGATCATCGGCGGGTCGGTGCGCGACGCGACCGAGCAGAGGACGTTCGGCATCGAGGACCCGTCCACCGGCGAGATCCTCTGTGACGTCGCGGACGCCTCGCCCGAGGACGGGATGGCCGCCCTGGAGGCCGCGCACGCGGCGCAGCCGGACTGGGCGGCGACGGCCCCACGCGAGCGCGGGGAGATCCTGCGCCGCGCGTTCGAGCTGATCACCGAGCGGGCCGACGACATCGCCATGCTCATGACGCTCGAGATGGGCAAGCCGCTCGCCGAGTCGAAGGCCGAGATCACCTACGCCGCCGAGTTCTTCCGCTGGTTCTCCGAGGAGGCCGTGCGGATCAGCGGCGAGTGGAAGGTCAACGCGACGGGCAGCGGGCGCGTGCTCGTCATGCGCCAGCCGATCGGGCCGTGCCTGCTCATCACGCCGTGGAACTTCCCGCTGGCCATGGGCACCCGCAAGATCGGCCCGGCGATCGCCGCGGGCTGCACGATGGTGATCAAACCGGCGTCGCTGACCCCGCTGACGATCCTCAAGCTGGCGGACGTCCTCGCCGAGGCCGGGCTGCCCGACGGCGTGCTCAACGTCGTCACCACGAAGTCGACGGGCAAGGTGATGGGCCCGCTCATCACCGACGGGCGCATCCGCAAGCTGTCGTTCACCGGCTCCACCGAGGTCGGGCAGAAGCTGCTCGCGCAGTCGGCCGAGCAGGTGCTCAAGACGTCGATGGAGCTCGGCGGCAACGCCCCGTTCGTCGTGTGCGCCGACGCCGACGTCGACGAGGCCGTGAACGGGGCGATGCTCGCCAAGATGCGCAACATCGGCGAGGCCTGCACCGCGGCCAACCGCTTCTACGTGCACGCCGACGTCGCCGAGGAGTTCACGAAGAAGCTCACCGAGCGGATGGGCGACATGAAGGTCGGCCGCGGCACCGACGAGGGCGTCGAGGTCGGGCCGCTCGTGGAGGCCGACCAGCGCGACAAGGTCGCCGAGCTCGTCGACGACGCCGTGCAGAAGGGCGCCACGGTGCGCACCGGCGGCGAGGTGCCCTCGGGCGCGGGCTACTTCTACCCGCCCACCGTGCTCGCCGACGTCCCCACCTCCGCGCGCCTGGCCAAGGAGGAGATCTTCGGGCCGGTCGCGCCGATCTTCACGTTCACCGAGGACGACGAGGCCATCCGTGCGGCCAACGACACCGAGTTCGGGCTGGTCAGCTACCTCTACACCCGGGACCTCAGCCGGGCGATCCGCCTCTCCGAGCGCCTCGAGGCCGGCATGGTGGGGCTCAACCAGGGCATGGTGTCCAACGCCGGCGCGCCCTTCGGCGGCTGGAAGCAGTCGGGCCTGGGCCGCGAGGGCGGCAGCGTCGGCATCGACGAGTACCTCGAGATCAAGTACGTGGCGATGAACGTGTGAGGTGCGCTCCGCGCCCATGTGAGGACTTTCCGGGCCTATAGGCCCGGAAAGTGCTCACATGGGCGCAGCCCACAGGTCGCCCACCAGGTGCTCGCCGTCGAGGCGGTGGGGCGCGGGGGTGTCGTGCAGGACGAGCAGGCCCTCGGGCAGCGCGGCGAGTCCCTCCGGCCGGTCGCAGCCCCGCCCCACCGCCACCTCGGTGACCAGCACCAGCTCCTCCGCCCGGATCGCCGGCGGCAGCGGGCCCGCCGCGCCGCCGGGCAGGCGCAGCACGCGCGCGGGCCCGTCGAGCACCATCGTCGGCCCGGCCAGGATCAGCAGGTCGTCGCCGTCGCGGGCGAGGTCACGCACCCCGAGACCCTCCAGATCGACGAAGCACTTGTCGACGCCGTCGAGCACGAGCTCGCTCCCGTCGGCGTGCACCGCGACCTCGAGCAGTACCGCCCAGCCGCGCAGCACCGGCCCGCGCAGCCCCAGCACCACGCCCCCGCCGGCGGCGGCGTCGCGCACGGCGACGCCCTCGACGTCGAACCCGTTGTCCTTGCCCGGGATGCCGAGGAAGGGGCCCAGGTGCTCGTCGTCGCCCAGCGCACCCCGGAGTCCCCGCTTGCCCGACGGCAGGCGCGCCGCCACCCCGAGCCCGCGCACCTCCTCCCCCGCCGGCACCGTCGCGGGCCCGTCCGGCCCCTCGCGCAGCGGCAGCCGGGCCAGCACGCGCCGCGACTTCTCCGGCGACACCCGCGCCAGCCGCTCCCCGATCTCCTCGCCCGGCGTCTCCGGCTTGACCCGGCGGCGCTTGGCGCTGTGCGACCCCGCGACCCACAGGCAGCCGTCGACCACCTCGAGGCCCTCGGCGTCCACCTCGTCCTCGGGGCTGCCGCGGAGCGCGACCGCGTCGTGGAGCGGGACCTCCTGCGGGTCCTCCCAGTCCAGCGAGCCGCCGGGGACGCGACGCAGCCGCAGGAGCGAGGAGCCCTCGTCCGGCGCGAGGAACATCGTGTCGCCGGCGACGGCCACGCCCGAGAGGTCGAGGCCGGCGGTCGGGGCGTGCGCGCCGAGGTGCAGACGGACGGAGAGGGGCGGGCTCGCGGTCCGGGTGACGGTGTCGGCCACCCCGCCATCATCGCCGCCCCGTCAGCGCCGGCGGAAGGTGAACACGGCGGTCCGGCCGTCGGACGACTCGAGGCGCACCGTCGACCCGTCCTCGGTGAACGTGCCGCCCTGCGGGATGCGGGTCACGCGGCCGTCGTCCTCCACGTCCACCCAGCCCGGGCCGATGGCGTTGACACCGAAGTCCACGCCGTCGTTGTCCCGGAGCGGGCGACGCTTCGTGCTGCGGGCCGAGCGCGTCGACTGGTTCGTGTCCGGCTGGCCGACCTCCACCGGCGCGCCGCTGACCGTCGCCCGGCAGTCGGCGCCCCGGCAGCTCACCGAGGTGCTCGAGCCGCCGCTGCACCCGGCGAGCAGGCCGCCGGCGACGAGGGCGACGGCGAGGGCGCCGAGCACCGGGCGCCGGCCCGGCGGCGCATCGCTCCAGGTCGTGGCGGGGAGTGGTCGACTCGTCGTGACGGTCATGGCGCACCTCGTCGTCGCTGTCGCGGTGATGATCTCGCCGCGTCTGACGTCCCGGCGCCGCCGGAATGTTCCGCCCGGATCTCCGGCCGGGTGCGCCCGTCACCCGAGGACGGACGCGAGCACCGCGGCCATGTCCTCCGGCTCCCAGGCGTGGTCCGCGCCCGGCACCTCGGCGCGCCCGGCGTGGGGCAGCGCCGCGGCGAGCGCGTCGGCGGCCGCGGCCATGAAAGGCCAGGTGGAGGTGCCGGTGAGCAGCGTCGTCGGCACCGTCACCGTCGCGGCGAGCGAGCCGTCGCGCAGGCCGTCGAGGGCCCGGGCGAGCGCCTCGGCGTCGGCGGCGGTCGTGGGCGCCAGACGGCGGTAGCGGTCGCCGTCCGGGCCGGCCAGCATCCCGTCGAGCACCTCGGGCGGCAGGAAGTCCATCGCGGCGCGCAGCGCGGCCTCCGGGTCGCCCGCCCGCTCGACGATCGCGGCGTGGAACTCCCACCCGGCCCCGGGCTCCGCGTCGACGTCCAGCGGGATCTCCCAGGCCACCACGCGGTCGACCTCGGGGATCGCGGCCGCCGCCGCCAGGGCGATCGCCGCGCCCGAGGAGCTGCCGTAGAGCGCCGCCCGCCCGCCGAGCTCGTCGACGAGCACCCGCAGCGCCGCCACCTCCCCGGCGAGGGTGAAGGGCGGCTCGCCGGCGCTGTCGCCCCGGCCGGGTCGGTCGTGGTGCAGGACGTCGAACCCGCGCTCGGCCAGCGCGACGGTCAACGCCCGCGTGCCCGCGTCGACGGCGCGCATCTGGCCCAGGCCGTCGACGAGGACCACGGGGCGGCCGCCGTGGCCGGCGCGGTCGTAGACGAGGCCGTCGGGGGTCGTGGAGCTCTGCATCGTCGTCACGTCACGTGTGACGGACGCCGACGCGCGGACTCATCGCCCGACGGCCCGCAGGCGGCGCACGACCTCGCCGGCGCCGAGCGCCCGGGTGACCTCGTAGAGATCGGGGCTGCGCTGCGCGCCGGTGATCGCGACGCGGGCGACGTTGGCGGCGTCGCGCAGCATGCCCGGGTAGGCGTCGGGGTCCTTCTTGTACGTCTTCGGGTTCGGGGCGAAACCGTGGCGGTTCGCCAGGTCGCGGATCTGCTGGAACCAGGTCGGCTGGTCGCCCTCGTGGACGTAGGTGTCGGCGAGGTCGGCGGCGACGGCCCGGACGAGCTCGGGGTCGAGGCCGCCGAAGCGCTCGTCGGCGGGGTCGGTGACGTCGGTGAAGAGCTCGGGGAAGAAGAAGCCGTAGGCGTCACGGAAGTCCGACCAGGTCGCGAGGTCCTTGCGCGGGTTCTCGACGCCGACCCGCTCGACGTCGATCGCCGCGAGCGCGAGCTCGGGGTTCGCGTCGAGCACCTTGACGATCTCGGGGTCGTACTCGGCGGCCCACGCCCGCACGCCGGCGAGGACGTCGGGACCCGACAGGGTGGCGACGTGGTCGGCGGCGATGTCGCGCAGCTTCACCGTGTCGACCAGCGGGCCGGCGAGACCGAACTCGTCGAGGCGCAGCGGCGTCGCCAGGGCCTCGGGCAGCGGCACCTCGGCGAGCCGGGGGTTCGCGAGGCCGCGCAGGTAGTACTGCACGGCGGGTACCGGGAAGCCGGCCTCGAGGTAGAAGTCGACCGAGGCCTCGGCGTCCTTGCGCTTGGAGAGCTTGCGCTTCGAGCCGCCCTCCTGCTTCATCAGCGGCGCGAGATGGGCGTAGTCGACCGGGTCGAACCCGAGCGCGGCGAAGAGCTGGCGGTGCACCGGCACCGACGACAGCCACTCCTCGGTGCGCACGACGAGGTTGGTGCGCATGAGGTGGTCGTCGACGGCGTGCGCGAAGTGGTAGGTCGGCAGCCGGACCGGGCTGTCGGACGACTTGAGGATGACCACGTCGTTGTGGTTGTCCTCCATCTCCACCCGGCCCCGCACCCGGTCGGAGAACGCGAACCGCTCCCCCACCACGCCGTCCGACCGGAACCGCGCGACCCAGGGCCTGCCCGCGTCCAGCGCGGCGCGCACGTCGTCCTCGCTCGCGTCGCGCCACGGTGCCCAGCGGCCGTAGTAGCCGGTCGGGAGCTTCAGCGTGCGCTGCGCGTCGGAGATCTCGGCGAGCTCGGACTTCGTGGCGAAGTCCGGGTAGGCCTTCCCCTGGCGCATGAGCTCGCGCACGTAGGTCTGGTAGATCGCCGCGCGCTGCGACTGGCGGTACGGCCCGTAGTCGCCCCGGGGCTCGTCGAGGTCCCCGATCCTCAGATCGCCCTCGTCGGGCACCAGGTCGAACGCCTCGAACGCGCGCCGGAAGTGCTCGTCGGCGCCCGCCACCTCGCGGCTCTGGTCGGTGTCCTCGATCCGCAGGACGTAGACCCCGCCGGTCGAGTGCGCGAGGTCGCGCGACACCATCGCCGTGTACAGGCCGCCGACGTGCACGAACCCCGTCGGACTCGGACCGAAGCGGGTGACCAGCGCGCCCCCGTCCCCGTCCCGCCCGCCCAGCTCGCGCGGCGGGTAGCGCTCCTCGAGCTCGGCGGGCTCGGGCAGGTCGTCCGGGAACAGGCCGTCGACGAGGGCGCGGTCGAGCATGGGACCGGATCCTACGAGGTGCTCCCCGGCTCAGGGGGTGTCGGCCTGGCCGTCACCGCTGGCGTGGCGCCCGGCACCGTTCGCCTCCGGCTCCGCCACGGCGGCGTCGGCCCGCTGCTCGGCGGCCGCGACGACCTTGGCGATCTCGGGGTCGGTGCTGGTGTCGAACCAGTCGGCGACGTCCGCGTCGTCCGCCCCGGGCCGCGCCGCCGCCGCCCCGTCCTCCGGCGAGGGCTGGTAGCGGAAGACGCCGTCCTCGCCGGGCGCCCCGAGCATGCGCGTGAAGCCCTCGAGGGCCTTGCCGAAGTCGCTCGGCACCATCCAGACCTTGTTCGCTTCGCCCTGCGCCATCTGCGGCAGCGTCTGGAGGTACTGGTAGGCGAGCAGCTCCGGGGTCGGGCGGCCGGCCTTGATCGCCGCGAAGGTCTTCTCGATGGCCTTCGCCTCGCCCTGGGCCTGGTAGTACTGCGCGGCCCGCTCGCCCTGGGCGCGCAGCATCGTCGACTGCCGGTCCGCCTCCGCCTCGAGGATCGCCGCCTGCTTGGCGCCCTCGGCCGACAGGATCGCGGCCTGCTTGTTGCCCTGCGCCTCGGCGATGGCGGCCTCGCGGTGGCCCTCGGCCGTGAGGATCATCGCCCGCTTCTCGCGGTCGGCCTTCATCTGCCGCTCCATCGAGTCCTGGATCGACGGCGGCGGGTCGATGGCCTTGAGCTCGACACGCACCACGCGCAGGCCCCACGGTCCGGTGGCGTCGTCGAGGGCCCGGCGCAGCCCGGTGTTGATCATCTCGCGGGAGGTGAGGGCCTGCTCGAGGCTCATCCCGCCGACGACGTCGCGCAGCGTCGTGGTGGTCAGCTGCTGGACGCCGTTGATGTAGTCGTTGATCTCGTAGACGGCGTTGCGCGGCTCGGTGACCTGGTAGTACACGACGGTGTCGATG
Source organism: Actinomycetospora sp. ABD4_176 (assembly GCF_056311855.1). Taxonomy (NCBI): domain Bacteria; kingdom Bacillati; phylum Actinomycetota; class Actinomycetes; order Pseudonocardiales; family Pseudonocardiaceae; genus Actinomycetospora; species Actinomycetospora sp. ABD4_176. The sequence continues at coordinate 1,156,755 of NZ_CM149974.1, forward strand.
GAGACCGTCAGGTTGTCCTGCGTGATCACCGGCTGGGGCGGGAACGAGACGACCTGTTCCCAGAGGGCCACGCGCTCGCGGATGCGGTCGATGAACGGCAGCAGGAACGTCAGACCCGGCGCCGCCGTGCGCTGGTAGCGCCCGAGCCGCTCGATCACCGCGGCCTCGGCCTGGCGGACGACGGTGATGCTCTTGACCACCGCCGTGATGATGAGGATCAGCGCCGCGGCGATGACCACGTACAGCACGAGCGTGACGGGCTCCATCAGCTCTCTCCCTGCAGGGGCGGGCGGGACGGGTGGGCCGAGGGGTCGGTGCCGGCCGGATCGGCGCCCGTGACCACGGCGGTCGCCCCGCGGATGTCGACGACGACCACGGCGGCGCCCGGGCGCAGCGCCGCATCGTCGTGCAGTGCGGTGGCGGTCCAGAGCGCGCCACCGATGCGCACGGTGCCGGCGTCACCCGGCGTGATGGCCTCGACGACCTCGGCCTGCGTGCCGAGCAGCGCCTCGGGGCCCGCGTTGACGGGACCGTCGGCGGTGTCGGTGCGCGCCCGGCGTTGCAGTGCGGGCCGGGCGAGCAGCATCAGCAGCAGGGACGACAGCCCGAACACCGCGACGTCGACCCCGAGCGGGGCGCCGAGCGCGGAGGCCCCGGCGGTGACGAGCGCGGCGAGCCCGAGCATGAGCAGCACGAAGGTGCCGGTCACGAGCTCGACCGCGACGAGCACCACCCCCGCGATCGCCCACAGCAGCGGGATCACCCTGCTCAGTGTGCCAGACGCCACTCGTCCGACGGGCCGATTCAGGCACCCACGGTGACGAAGTCGATCAGCTGCTCCATCGCGGTGATCAGGGGCGTCTCGAGGTCCGTCCACGTGGACACCGACGACAGCACCCGCCGGGCCCCGGCCCGCTCGTCGCCCCAGCCCAGCGCCTCGCAGACGCCGCGCTTCCACTCGGTGCCGCGCGGGATCGTCGGCCACGCCTCGATCCCGACCATGCGCGGCTTCACGGCCTCCCAGATGTCGATGTACGGGTGACCGAGCACCAGCACGTGGGCCGCCGCGGGCCCGAGGTCACGGCGCAGGCCCTCGGCGATCCGCGACTCCTTCGAGCCGGTCACCAGGTGGTCGACGAGCACCCCGAGCCGCCGGTCCGGCCCGGGCCCGAACTCGCGCGCGGCCTCCACCAGCACGTCCGCCCCGTGCAGGGGCTCGACGACGACGCCCTCGACGCGCAGGTCGTGACCCCAGACCCGCTCGACGATCTCCGCGTCGTGCAGGCCCTCCACCCAGATGCGGTGCGGGAGCGCCGTGCGCGCGCGGGCGCCGTCGACCCGTCGCGACCCCGACGCGGAGCGCTGCTGGGTCGCCTTGTCCGGCCCCGCGGCGCGCTGTGGCGGCACGAGTGTCGCCGGCCGTCCCTCGTGCAGGAACGCGGCGGGCTTGTTGGGGAACAGCCGGCGGCGGCCCGCCGCGTCCTCGAGCACGACCTCGCGGACGTCGGCGCGGATCACCGCCCCGCAGAAGGTCTCGGCGGCGTCCTCGACGACCAGCCCCGGCTCGGCGACCACCGAGACCACCTCGCGCGGCGGCTTGTGCGGCGCGAGCCCCGGCAGGCCACCGGTGCGGCCGGCGCCCGAGGACGGCGAGCCGCCCCGCCCCGGCGCGCGCACCGCCCCGCCCGTCGTGCGGAATCCGGGATCCCCGGTGGAGCCGTGCATCCCCCGGCCCTGCGTCCTCGCCACGGACGGCGACGCTAACGGTGCGTGGCGATCGTCCGGGGTCGACACGCTGGTGGGCACGCCGACTCGTGGCAGCGAGGGGCACGTTGCGCATGATCGAGAGGCGCCGGCGCCTGCCGTACGTGCTCCTCGCGTCCGGCGCCTCGCCACGTCGAGCTCACGGCGGTGCCACCACGGCCCCGGCGTCCTCGGGCCGCTCCGCTCCCCGCCTCCCGGTAGCGTTGATCGGGTGCCTTGCGCGAGTGCCTCTCTGGCCGTGTGGAGCGCGGCGTGGCTCGCCGGCTCGGTCGCGGCCGACGACGTCCTCGACGCGCTGACCCCGTGGTCCGCGGCCCACGACGTCGTCGCCGCCGACACGGCCGCCGCCGCGGTCACCGACCTGCCGACCCCGGACCGCGCCGGCACCGGCCTCGCGGCCCTGCTCGTCCTCGCCCGGAAGCGGGTCGGCCCGCTGGGCCCCGACGCGCGCCTCGTCATGCCCGCGCCCGGCGACGTGCGCGGGCTGCCCGGGCCCGACGCGCTGCGGACGGGGGCGATGGACGCCGGCGAGTGCGCGGTGCTCGCCGGTGCGGGACTCGCCGCCGTCCCGTCCCCGGTCGCCGACGGCGTCCTGCGCTGGACCGTCCACCTCGTCGACGACGTCCCGCCCGCCGCGCACCCCAGCCTCGCCGACGCCGAGCACGACCTGCGCGGCTCGGTCCGCGACGCCGCCGACACGCTCGCCGCCATGGACGTCGCCCGTCCCCGCGCGGGGGTGCGCGAGGAGATCGCCGACGCGCTGCGCCGCCGCCCCCGTCCGAGCTGGCCGGCGGGCACCCCGGGACGTCCGTTGCGGGTGCTCCAGCACGCCGACGAGGTCGAGGCGATCGTCGTCGCGGCCGCCGGCGACGACCCGGGCGGCGCCGTGTCGTCGTCCGCCGCCCTCGCCCGCACCGACGCCCTGCGCCCGCTCGCGACGGCCGTGCGCGCGGCGCGGGTCGCGGCGGTCGCCGAGACGGTCCGGGCGCTGACCGCCGCCTGAGCGGGAACGGGAGACGGCCGCCGCCCGTCGCCACCCGGAACGAGGGACGCCCCCGCCGCGTCGCACGCAGCGGAGGCGTCCACCGATTCAGGGGTCAGTGAGCGGGGTCAGTGCCCGTGACCATGGCCGTGGCCGTGGCCGTGGCCGTGGCCGGACGACCCGCCCCCGGACTCCTTCGCCGGCGCGGACTCGCCGGACGAGGACGACCCCGAGGAGTGCCCCAGGTACGGCTCCCCCGCGCGCAGTGGCGCCTGCTCGTACCGTCCCTCGTGCGCGGCCACGGGGCGCGTGTCCCCGCGGAGCTCGGGGTGCTTGGCCTCGAGGCGCTGGCGCTGCTCCCACTTCCGCTGCATGCCGGTGACGTACTCCCGGTTGCCGTGGTAGGTGCCCCGCCACGTCTGCGGCATCTGCTCCTTGGACAGCCCGGCGTCGGCGGTCCCCGTGAGCGCCGGGCGGGACGGCACCTTGCGCGTCTCGCCCCCGCACTCCGGGCACGCCGGCGCGGGCGCGTCCAGCCCGACCAGACGATCGAACCGGGCCCCGCAACCGCAGCGGTAGTCGTAGATCGGCACGCGGCTACCAGTTCTCGATCGACTTGCGGAAGATGTCCGCGATGTCGTCCTCGGTGGGCGTCCGCGGGCAGGTCGCGAGCAGCCGCTGCTGCTTCATCGTCCCGTCGACGAGGTCACCGATGTCGCCCTCGCCGAAGCCGACAGCGCCGATCCCGTTCGGGATGTCGATGTCGCGCATCAGCTCGGTGACGACGTGCGGCAGCTGCTCGGCCGCGTTCGACTGCGTCTCCGCGTTCGGCCCGAGCAGCCGCGCGGCCGCCATGTGGCGGTCGGGGGCGGACTCGAAGCTGAACCGGAACGCCTCGGGCGCCGTCAGCGAGACCGACATGCCGTGGGGCACCATCGGCTCGTCCTGCGGGTAGCCCGCCGGGTGGAAGTCCCGCACCTGCCCGGCGATCGGGTAGGCGTTGGCGTGCGGGATGTGCACCCCGGAGTTGCCGAAGCCCATACCGGCGAAGGTCGCCGCCATCATCATGTCCATGCGGGCGTCGACGTCCTCGTCGCCCCGCTCGACCGCGGTGCGGAATGACCGGGCGAGCAGCGACATCGACTTCTCGCACCACAGGTCGGAGACGGGGTTGGACCCGCAGTAGGTCACCCGCTCCTCGGGCTTCTTGCGGTCGAACGACGTGTACCAGCGCGCGGTGTACGACTCGAGCGCGTGGCAGACGATGTCCATCCCCGACGCCGCGGTGACCTGCGGGGGCAGGGTCATCGTCAGCAGCGGGTCGACGACGGCGAGGGTCGGGCGCAGCCGCCAGTGGCTGATGCCCGTCTTCACCCGCAGCGAGAGCACGTCGAGGATGCACATCGCCGTGGACTCCGAGCCCGTGCCCGCCGTCGTGGGCACCGCGATCAGCGGCTTGAGCTGCCCCGGCGGGACCTGCGCGTTCCCGACCGGCTTGTTGATGTAGTCCATCAGGTCGCCGGGGTAGGTCGTCAGCAGGTTGACGGCCTTGGCGGTGTCGATCGCCGACCCGCCGCCGACCGCCACGAACCCGTCCCACGGGCCCTGCTCGGAGGCGTAGCCGACGGCCTTGTTCATCGAGTCGTCGGTGGGCTCGACGTGCACGCCGTCGAAGATCTCGACGGTCATGTCGTAGCGCCGGATCTGGTCGGCGACCCGGTCGGGCAGGCCCGTCTGCTGCATGCCCGGGTCGGTGATGAGGAGGATGCGCTTCGCGCCGTACTGGGCGAGGTCGAAGCCGATCTCGTCGCAGGCGCCGGCGCCGAACTTCAGGGGCGGGGCGCCCCAGGTGAAGACGGACTCGTCGGTGGGGACCGGGGGGACGGTCATCCGGGGGATTCTCCGATCAGGTGTAGTGGCCGCCGCCGTTGCCCACGGTCTTGAGCTGGTGGATCTGCTCGGCGTCGTGCCCGAAGACCACGGTCGCGTTCGTCTTCTCGGCGACGCCGCGGATCTTCTCGACCGACGAGTAGAACTGGCCCATGTCGTTGACGATCGCCGCCGGCGTCGTCGGCGGGCCGTAGCTCTCGCCCATGTACACGGCGTCCGACGTGAAGATCATCGTGCCGCTGTCGGGGAGGTCGACCTGCATCGACATCGTGCCGGGCGTGTGGCCCGGGGTCTGGAGCAGCGTGACACCGGGGAGGAACTCGGTGTCGCCCGAGACCGTCTCCCAGTTCAGGTCCTCGTAGTCGGTCTTGAGGTGGGCGCCGTTGAACAGGCCGTCGAAGCCGAAGGCCCAGTCCTTCTCCTTGTCGCTGCAGACCAGCTTGGCCGACGAGTCCTTGAACATGTCGGCGTTGCCGCAGTGGTCGAAGTGCAGGTGGGAGAGGACCACGTAGTCGATCTGGTCGGTCGACACGCCGATCTGGCGCAGCCGCGAGTCGAGGTACTCCTCCTCGCCGACCTTGTCGTACGGGAAGAAGTCCTGCAGGCCCGTCGGGCCCCAGCGCTCCTCCCAGTCACGCGGGCAGCTGGTGTCCCACAGGATCGTCCCGTCGGGGGTCTCGACGAGGACGGTGTGGGTGGGGACGTCGGCCCACTCGGTGGGCTGGTCGCGCATCTGTCGGGGGCGGATCGACCGCCCCGGCTTGAGCAGCAGCCACGTCAGGTCCGCGGTCATCATCCCGCAGTCCAGGATGGTCACCTTGATCTCGCCACTCGCCGCCATTCAGCGCGCCTCCGCTCTGCCACCATGCCGATCGGGGAACGCGGCCGGGCCGCTGCACCGACGATGCATGCATCGCCGACCACGTGATGGCGGACACTAGCCACGCTGACGATCATCGGCAACAGGCGGGCCGAAGGCGATCCGAGCAGGGCTTCTTCCACCTACGAGGCTGCTGCCAGACCCTTGCAGCAGGCGTTCGGGGCCTACCGCACCGGCCGCTTCGCCGGCTCGCAGCAGCCCGGGTGGCACAGGGTGCCGTTGCACCCCACACCCGCCCGCGGCACCGTGCCGAGCTCGCGGACCGGGGCCCCGTCGACCTGCTCGGCGATCAGCTCGGTGATCATCTCCACGAACCGCGGGTCGGACCCGGCGCTCGCCGCACGGACGAACCCCATGCCCAGCTTCCCGGCGTGCTCGGCGGCCTCGTTGTCGAGGTCCCAGACGACCTCGAGGTGGTCGGAGACGAACCCGACCGGGCTGACGACGACGGCGCCGACGCCGCGGTCGTGCAGGTCGTCGAGGTGGTCGACGATGTCGGGCTCCAGCCACGGGATCTGCGGCGGCCCGGACCGCGACTGCCACACGAGGTCGTGGTCGGGCGCGTCGACCGCCGCGGCGACGAGGCGAGCGGCCTCGGCCATCTGCCGCGAGTAGCGGTGCCCGCCCTCCTCCGGTGGCCCGGCGGTGCGGTCGGCCGACTCCGGGATCGAGTGCGCGGTGAACACCAGCCGGGCGTCGTGCCCCCCGGATCCGATGTGGCTGTCGAGACGCTCCCGCGCGGCCCGCACCCCGTCGGCGACCGCCGCGACGAACAGCGGGTGGTCGTAGAAGTGGCGGAGCTTGACGAGGTCCGGCGCCGAGCCGGTGCGCTCGATGGCCGCCTCGCGCGCCCGCGCGATGTCCTCGTGGTACTGCCGGCAGGCGGAGTAGCCGCCGTAGGCGCTCGTCGCGAAGACCAGCGCGCGCTGCACGCCGTCGCGGGACATCTGCTCGACGGTGTCCTCGGCCAGCGGGTGCCAGTTGCGGTTGCCGAAGTACACGGGCAGGTCGCGGCCGGCCTCGCGCAGCGCGCGGGACAGGTCGGCGACGAGCCGCCGGTTGAGCTCGTTGATCGGGCTGACGCCGCCGAAGTGCTGGTAGTGCTCCTCGACCTCGTCGAGCCGCTCGGGCGGCACCCCGCGCCCGCGGGTCACGTTCTCCAGGAACGGCCGCACCTCGTCGGGGCCCTCCGGGCCGCCGAAGGACAGGACCAGCACCGCGTCGATCGGGGGCTCAGCACTCACGTCGTCCAGCATCCCCCCGCGGAGGAGGAGCTACACGACGAGACCACCGTGGCTAGGCGCCCATCGCGTGGTAGCCGCCGTCGGCGTGGACGACCTCCCCCGTGGTGGCGGGCAGCCAGTCCGAGAGCAGCGCGCAGATCGTCTTCGCGACCGGCGTCGGGTCGCCGAGGTCCCAGCCCAGCGGCGAGCGCTGCACCCAGGCCTCCTCGAAGGTGTCGAAGCCCGGGATCGACTTCGCGGCCATCGTGCGCACCGGTCCGGCGGCGACGAGGTTCGCGCGGATGCCCTCGGGCCCGAGGTCGCGGGCGAGGTAACGGGTGGTGGCCTCGAGCGCGGCCTTGGCGACGCCCATCCAGTCGTAGCCGGGCCAGGCGACGGTGTTGTCGAAGTCCATGCCGACCAGCGACGACCCGCGGCCCAGCAGCGGCTTGCAGGCCATGGCGAGCGACTTGAAGGAGTAGGCCGAGACCTCGACCGCGGTCGCGACGTCGGACCACTCGGTGTTCAGGAAGTTGCCGCCGAGGGCGTCCATCGGCGCGAACCCGATGGAGTGCAGGACGCCGTCGAGGCCGTCGACGTGCTCCCGGACGTTGTCGGCGAGGGCGTCCAGGTGCCCCTGGTCCTGCACGTCCAGCTCGATCACCGGCGCCTCCTGCGGGAGGCGCTGCGCGACGCGCTTGACCAGCGACAGGCGCCCGAAGCCGGTGAGCACCACGGTGGCGCCGGCCTCCTGGGCCGCCTTCGCCGCGTGGAAGGCGATCGAGGCGTCGGTGATGATCCCGGTGACCAGGATCCGCTTGCCGTCCAGGAGTCCGGACACGGGTGCTGTTCCTCCCTCGAGTGGTGTGGCTAGTGACCCATGCCGATGCCGCCGTCGACCGGCAGGACCGCGCCGGTGACGTAGGCGGCGTCGTCGGAGGCGAGCCAGGCGACGGCCTTGGCGATGTCCTCCGGCGCGGCGGTGCGACCGAGCGGGATCGACCCCAGGATCTCCTCGCGCCGCTTGTCGGTGAGCTCGGCGGTCATGTCGGTGTCGACGTAGCCGGGGGTGACGACGTTGGCGGTGATCCCGCGCCCGCCCAGCTCGCGGGCGGTGGAGCGCGCCAGCCCGACGAGGCCGGCCTTCGAGGCGGCGTAGTTGGCCTGGCCGGGCGCGCCGGTGAGCCCGACGACGCTGGAGATGTAGATCAGGCGCCCGAAGCGGGCCTTGACCATGCCGCGGATCGCGCGCTGGGTGACCCGCCAGGCACCGGTGAGGTTGGCGTCGAGCACGTCGGTGAACGCGTCCTCGGGCATCCGCATGAGCAGGCCGTCGCGGGTGATGCCGGCGTTGGACACGACGACCTCGACCGGCCCGTGCTCCGACTCCACCTGCGAGAACGCGGCGTCGACCGCGGCGGAGTCGGTGACGTCGGCCTGCACCCCGTGCAGCCCCTCCGGCGGTTCCCCCGAGCGGTGGGTGACCACGACGGTGTGTCCCCGCTCGGCGAGCTCGCGCGCGGTGGCGAGCCCGATCCCGCGATTGCCTCCCGTGACCAGCACGACGCGGCTCACGCGACTCCTCTCGTCAGGGCCGACGCGGTCGGGGCGTGCGGCGGCGGAAGGCTACCCACTCCCCTCCCCCGCGGCCCAGCCGAACCCGCTGGTAGCACGGCCGAACGGGGCTAGGAACCGTGTGGGCCGCGCCATAGGGTCGGTCACGGAGTCGATCTCAACCCCGGAGGACCGATGACCGCGACCGACGCCCAGCCGACCCTCCCGGGCCGGCTCGGTGACCCCGCTCTCGACCTGCGCACCGACCCCCGCGCCAAGCCCGACCTCGTCGCCGCCCTGGCCGCGGTCGGCCTCGACGGACCGGCCGCCGAGCCCCCGGTGACGCGCGCGGCCGGGCGCGAGGCCGTGGCCGAGGCGGTCGGCGGGCTGCACGCCGGGTTCAGCGCCCTCTACGCGAACCTCCCCCTCGGCCTGCCCGGCGACCTGCCCGACGAGGCCGTCGAGACCACCGACACGTCGGTGGCCTCGCCCGACGGGCACCTCGTGCCCCTGCGCCTCTACCGCCCGGCCGGGGTCGCGGGCCCGCTGCCGTGCGTCGTCTACCTCCACGGCGGCGGCATGACGATCCTCGACGCCGAGACCCGCGTGCACGACCGCTGGTGTCGCGAGCTCGCCCTCACCGGGGTCGTCGCGGCGCGGGTGGGGTTCCGCAACGCGTGGACCGAGCTCGGCCCGCACCCCTTCCCCGCGGGCCTCGACGACTGCGCGACGGCGCTGCGGTGGCTCGACGACCAGCGCGGCGAGCTGGGCCTGACCCGCCTGGTGCTGCAGGGCGAGTCCGGCGGCGCGAACCTCGTGCTCGCCACGACGCTGCGGGCCAAGCGCTCCGGCGACCTCGACGCGATCGACGGCGTGTACGCCTCGGTGCCCTACGTCAGCGGCGGCTACGCCTGGGACCGCGCGCGCAAGCTCCGCGAGCTCCCGTCGATGATCGAGAACGACGGGTACTTCATCAACTGCGCCCTGATGGACCTGCTGGTCGCCCAGTACGACCCGGAGGGCCGCCACGCCGAGGACCCGCTGGCCTGGCCGTACTTCGCGAGCACCGACGACCTCGCGGGGCTCCCGCCGCACGTCATCACCGTCAACGAGCTCGACCCGCTGCGCGACGAGGGGCTCGCCTATTACCGCAAGCTGCTCGCCGCCGGCGTGCCGGTCGAGGGGCGGGTGAACCTCGGGATCACCCACGGCGCCGAGATGATCTTCCGCCAGGCGCTGCCCGCCGAGCACCGCGCGGCGATCGCGGACATCCGCGCCTTCGTCGACCGGCTGACGGTCGACCACGTGTGATCAGGGCAGCCGCTGCCCGGTGACGATCGCGGTGCCCGCGCCGAGCAGGACGAGGATCGTGGCCGCGAGGAACCAGCGCCCCGACAGGTCGACGGTGCGCTCCTCGTAGCCGACCTGCTCGGCGAGGGTCGCGTACGTCTCGCGCAGGTCGAGCTCGGTCGAGGCGCGGCGGAAGTCGCCCCCGGAGACCTGGGCGATCTCGCGCATCTGGTCGTCGGCGACCGCGACGGAGACCGGCCGGCCGTCGATCTCGATCTCGCCGTACTCGGTGCCGAAGGAGATCGCCGAGATGGGCACCCCCGCGGCCCGCGCCTCGGCAGCGGCGGGATAGGCGCCGCGGTCGTCGGCGGGGTCGGTGGTCGGGGTCGTCTGCTTGCCGTCCGAGAGCAGGATGATCCGCGCCGGCGGCGGGCCCTCGGGGCCGCGGATCTGGCTGCCGAACGCCCGGATCGCGGCGAGGCTCGCGCGGATCGCGTCGCCGGTGCCCGTCGACTCCGCGAGCTGCAGGGTGCCGATCGCGTTCTTCACCGCCTGGCGGTCGGTGGTGGGGGTGACGAGCGTGCTCGGGGTCGCGGCGAACGACGACAGCCCGAGGTTGATGCCGGCGGGGAGCTGGTCGGCGAACGCCGAGGCCGCGGTCTGGGCGACCTGCAGGCGCGAGGGCTCGACGTCGGTGGCGCGCATCGAGAGCGACACGTCGATCGTCAGCATCACCGTGGCGCGGTTGCGGGGCACCTGCGCCGTTCCCTGGGGGCCGGCCAGCGCGATCGTCATGAGCACGAGCGCGACCAGCACCAGCGCCATCGGCACGTGGCGCCAGCGCCCCGGCCCCTTCGGCGCGACGCGCTCGAGCAGGGCGAGGTTGGTGAAGCGCATCGTGTAGCGCTGGCGGCGCCGGTTGATCCACCAGTAGCCGACCGCCAGCCCCGCCACCACGATGAGGAGCAGGAACCACCAGGGGTGCGCGAACATCAGCGGGTCGCCCCCGCGGGGCTGGGCACGATGCCCGTCGACGAGCCGCCCGACCAGCCCCGCTTGCGGGCCACGGCGAAGCGCACGACGTCGGCGATCCAGTCGCGGTCGGTGCGCAGCACGAGGTGCCCGGCGCCGCAGCGACGCAGGGCCGCCGCGACGCGCCCGCGGTGGGCGGCGGCCTCGGCGGCGAAGCGCCGGCGCAGGGTCGGGGTGGTGGTGACCTCGCGGCGCCGGCCGGTCTCGGGGTCGGCGAGCACCACGGTGCCGACGTCGGGGAGCTCCTCGTCGCGTGGGTCGACGACCTCGACGGCGAGCAGGTCGTGGCGCGCGCGCAGGGCCCGCAGCGCGCGCTCCCAGTCGACGTCGCCGAGGAAGTCGCTGACCACGACGACCAGCCCGCGCCGTCGCGGCGGGCGGCGCAGGGCCTCGAGGGCGCCGGGCAGGTCGCCGCGCGTGCCCTCGGGCGCGGGCGGGGTGGCGGCGATGCGGCGCAGGAGCTCGCGGGCCGCGGTCTCGCCGCCGCGGGCGGGCAGGCGCAGCGTGCGGTCGCCGGTGGCGACGACGGCGCCGACCCGGTTGCCCCCGCCTCGGGTGAGGTGCACGACGGCCGCGCAGGCGGCCACCGCGAGGTCGCGCTTCTCGCAGGCGGCGGTGCCGAAGTCGAGGCTCGGCGAGAGGTCGACGACGAGCTGGGTCTCGAGCTCGCGGTCGGCGATGGTCTCGCGGATGTGGGGCTCGGTGGTCCGCGCGGTGACCGACCAGTCCATGCGCCGCACGTCGTCGCCGGGCTGGTAGGGCCGCGGCTCGCCCGGCTCGGTGCCCGGGCCCGGGACGAGGCCGAGGTGGTTGCCCTGCAGCAGCCCGTCGAGGCGGCGCCGGACGGTGAGCTCGAGGGTGCGCAGCGACGCCGCGAGCCGCGCCTGCATGGCCTGGCCCGCGACCTCGCCGCCGGCGGGCACGGGCGAGGTCGGCGGCGGCGCCCAGCCCGGGCGGGGCTGGCCGGCGGGCGTCGTCGGGGCCGGGGCGCCCGGCGGCCGCGGGGCGGGCTCGGGGACCCGGGCCGAGGGTGTGTCGTCGGGCGGGTCCCCGGGGGCCGTCACCGACCCGCCGCCGGCACGGGCGCCGGCCCCATCCCCACGGGACGGGCCGACACCTGCGGCAGCGGCACGGTCTGCAGCACGCGGGTGACGACGTGGTCGACGGGCACCCCGTCGGCCAGCGCGTCGTAGGAGAGCACCAGGCGGTGGCGCAGCACGTCCGGCGCGATGTCGACCACGTCCTGGGGCAGGACGTAGTCGCGCCCGCGCACCAGGGCGAGCGCGCGGGCCCCGGCGATGACGCCGAGCGACGCGCGCGGCGAGGCACCGTAGGCGACCCAGCCGCCGACGTCGGCCATCCCGTGCTCCGCCGGCGAGCGGGTGGCGACGACGAGGCGCACGACGTAGTCGACGAGCGCGTGGTGGACGAACACCTGCGCGGCGACGTCCTGCAGGCGGCGCAGCTCGCCGGGGTCGAGGACGCGGTGCGGCGACGGCGGGCTCACGCCCATCCGGTAGACGATCTCGCGCTCCTCGTCGGCCGTCGGGTACTCGACGAGGATCTTGAACAGGAAGCGGTCGCGCTGCGCCTCGGGCAGCGGGTAGACGCCCTCGTTCTCGATCGGGTTCTGCGTGGCGAGCACGAGGAACGGGTCGGGCATCGGGTGGGTCTGCCCGCCGATGGAGACGTGGCGCTCGGCCATCACCTCGAGCATCGCCGACTGCACCTTGGCCGGCGCGCGGTTGATCTCGTCGGCGAGCACGAAGTTCGACACGACCGGGCCGAGCTCGACGTCGAACTCCTCGCGGCCCTGGCGGTAGATGCGCGTGCCGAGGATGTCGGCGGGCACCAGGTCGGGCGTGAACTGGATGCGGGCGAACGACCCGCCGACCACCCGCGCGAACGTCTCCACCGCGAGCGTCTTGGCGACGCCGGGCACGCCCTCCAGCAGCAGGTGGCCCTTGGCCAGGAGGCCGACGAGCATGCGCTCGACGAGGCGGTCCTGACCGACGATCACGCGCTTGACCTCGAGCACCGTGCGCTCGAGCTGCTCGGCGTCGTGCGCGGGCGTCGACGGTCCCGACGAGGGTCCCGAGGCCCCCGTCTGGCCCTGCTGCTCGCTACCGGGCTCGGTCACCGGTGTTCCTCCCCGACTGCGGTCTCTCCCGCCCGTACCGGACGTGGATGTCCTCCGGCGGCACGCTACCCGTCGCCCTCCCAGGCAACCGGGCGGCCGGTGTGGGGGCGGTGAACAGGTCAGACGAGCCGCGTGACGGTCGGGAGGATCTCCGCGTTGATCCGTACGGGCGTGATGCGGACGGTCTTGCCGGACTCGGGTGCCTCGACCATCCGGTCGTCACCGAGGTAGAGCGCGACGTGGTGGACCGCGCCCGCGCCGTCGTCGTCGGCCCAGAACAGGAGGTCGCCCGGCTCGCGCTCGGCCAGCGGCACCTGGCGCCCGGCCTCGGCCTGGTAGCCGCTGTAGTGCGGGAGCTCCTTCCCGGCCGCGGCGAAGGCGTAGATCATCAGCCCGGAGCAGTCGAAGCCGGTCTTGTCGTAGTCGCCGTGGGCGTCGGCCTCGCCGCCGTCGCGGATGCCCTGGGTGGGTCCGTCGGCGTCCCCGCCGCCCCAGGCGTAGACGACGCCGAGCTGCGAGAGAGCGCGCGCCACCACCTGCTCGACGGTGGCGGACATCCCGTCGGTGGCGATGCCGGCCGCGGCGAGCGGGTCCTCGCCCCCGGCGCCGCCCTCGGTGCCGGTCTCGGTGCGGGCCGGGTCGCGGCGGGCCAGCCCGGCCCGCGCGGCGTCCCGCACCCGGAGGTCGCGGGCGGCGTCGCGCTCGGTGGCGGCGGCGTCGAAGGCCGCGGCGCGGTCGCGCTGCGCGGCGAGCTCCGGGTCGGCGTCCTCGAGCGCGCGCAGGCGGGCCTCGGCGTCGTCGCGCTCGGCGGTGAGCTGCGCGAGCTGCGCCTGCTGGGCGTCGGCCTCGGCGCGCACCCGGGCCAGCTCGGCCTCGGCGGCCGTGCGGGCGTCGGCGGCGCGCACCGCCTCGGCGTCGGCGACGATCCGCGCGGCGCGGGCCCGCGAGTCGGCGTTGGCGGCCTCGATCCGTGCGTGCTCGGCGCGCTCGAGGGCGGCGCGCCGGTCGGCGGTGACGACGTCGCGCAGGTGCGCGCGCTCGGCGACGTCGTCGGGACCCGCCGCGCCCGACAGCACCGAGAGCGGCCCGAGGACGTCGGCCTGCTGGAACCACGCCGCCACCCACGCGTCGACCTCGGTGCGCGCCCGCTCGGCGTCCGCGGCGGCGACGTCGGCCCCGCGGCGGCTCTCCTGCGCGACCCGCCGGGCCTCGTCGGCGCGCACGCCGGCAGCGGCCTCGTCGGCGAGGGCGCGGTTGGCGAGCTCCTGGCTCTGGCCGAGGTCGGCGCTCAGCGCGTCGAGCGCGGTGCGGGCGGTGGCGATGCGTGCGACGAGCGAGCCGGCGTCGTCGGGGTCCTCCACCGCGGCGGGACCGGGCGCCGGGGCCGGTGGTCCGGGTTCGGCCGCGGCGACCGGGGCGAGCAGGACGGTCGCGGCGAGCAGGGTGACGAGCAGGGTGGCCAGCACGCCGGCGAGCCGGGCCGGGACGGTGACGAGCGCGCGCACGCCGCCTCCTCCCCCGTCGACCGGCTGCACGAGCGCCCGGAGCCTCCCGGTCACCGGGGCGGTCGTCGGGCTCCGACACGCGGCGGTGTGGCGGGGATCGCCCGCTCGGGGGTCCCGATCGGGCCCCGCGGGGTGCGCGGCGGGCAGCTCGTCGGGGCACCCGACCGTAGGCTGGTGAGGGCGGGGGTGCGGGCGCCGCGAGGGTGCGCGAGACTCCGGCCCGACCCGGGTCGAGCGCCGTTGGACCACCACAGGCGCACGGCCCCCGACCGGCCCCGGCAGGTGGGGACGGTCCGGGACCGCCTCGACGACGCCGCCGGGACGAGAAGCGACCCCGGTCGCGCGCGAACGCCACTCGCCGCGGCCGTGAGGAAACAAGGAGGAACGTGCCCGTGAGCTCGCCAGACCAGTCCGACGGCGTATCGACGGCCGCGCCGCAGAGCGTCGACTCGTTCGGCGCCAAGGGCAGCCTGGAGGTCGGCGGCCAGTCCTACGAGATCTTCCGGCTCTCCGCGGTCGAGGGCTCGCAGCGCCTGCCCTTCAGCCTCAAGGTGCTGCTCGAGAACCTCCTGCGGACCGAGGACGGTCTCGTCACGACCGAGGCCTCGATCCGCGCGCTCGCGGAGTGGGACCCCACCGCCGAGCCGGACACCGAGATCCAGTACGTCCCCGGCCGCGTCGTCATGCAGGACTTCACCGGCGTCCCCTGCATCGTCGACCTCGCCACGATGCGTGAGGCCGTCACCGAGCTGGGCGGCGACGCCTCGAGCGTCAACCCGCTCGCGCCCGCCGAGCTCGTCATCGACCACTCGGTCGTCGCCGACCTCTTCGGCACCCCCGACGCCTTCGAGCGCAACGTCGAGCTGGAGTACCAGCGCAACGAGGAGCGCTACAAGTTCCTGCGCTGGGGCCAGACGGCGTTCAACGAGTTCAAGGTGGTCCCGCCGGGCACCGGCATCGTGCACCAGGTCAACATCGAGCACCTGGCGCGCGTCGTGATGACCCGGAACGGTCAGGCCTACCCGGACACCCTCGTCGGCACCGACTCGCACACCACGATGGTCAACGGCCTGGGCGTGCTGGGCTGGGGCGTCGGCGGCATCGAGGCCGAGGCGGCCATGCTCGGCCAGCCCGTGTCGATGCTCATCCCCAAGGTCGTCGGCTTCCAGCTCTCCGGGGAGCTGCCCGCCGGCGCCACGGCCACCGACCTCGTGCTGACGATCACCGAGATGCTGCGGGAGCACGGCGTCGTCGGGAAGTTCGTCGAGTTCTACGGCGAGGGCGTCGGCGCGGTGCCGCTGGCCAACCGCGCCACGATCGGCAACATGAGCCCGGAGTTCGGCTCCACCTGCGCGATCTTCCCGATCGACGACGAGACGCTGACCTACCTGCGCTTCACCGGCCGCGACGAGGAGCAGGTCGCGCTCGTCGAGGCCTACTGCAAGGAGCAGGGGCTCTGGCACGACCCGACGGCGGAGGCGGACTACTCCGAGACGCTGTCGCTGGACCTCTCGACGGTCGTCCCGTCGATCGCCGGCCCGAAGCGCCCGCAGGACCGCATCCGCCTGGACGCGGCCAAGGAGTCCTTCCGCGCGTCGCTGCCGGACTACGTCTCCGACGACGAGCAGCCCCGCAGCCAGTCCGAGGAGTCCGACAGCGAGTCGTTCCCGGCCTCCGACCCGCCCGCGGAGCACCCGAACGGCGACGACGACAAGCCGCGGGTCCACCGCCAGCCGGCCGACCCGGGCGGGCGTGCCTCGCACCCCACGGCGGTGACGCTGTCGGACGGCACCGCGCTCGAGCTCGACCACGGTGCGGTGACGATCGCGGCGATCACGTCGTGCACGAACACCTCGAACCCGTCGGTGATGGTGGGCGCGGCCCTGCTGGCCCGCAACGCCGTCGAGAAGGGCCTCGAGCGCCGGCCGTGGGTGAAGACCTCGCTGGCCCCGGGCTCGAAGGTCGTCATGGACTACTACGAGCGCTCGGGCCTGCTGCCCTACCTCGAGAAGCTCGGGTTCAACCTCGTCGGCTACGGCTGCACGACCTGCA
This sequence comes from Actinomycetospora sp. ABD4_176, assembly GCF_056311855.1. NCBI lineage: Bacteria > Bacillati > Actinomycetota > Actinomycetes > Pseudonocardiales > Pseudonocardiaceae > Actinomycetospora > Actinomycetospora sp. ABD4_176. The sequence goes on from NZ_CM149974.1 coordinate 1,173,067, forward strand.
TCGGCAACTCGGGCCCGCTGCCCGAGGAGATCTCGCAGGCCGTCAACGACGCCGACCTCGCGGTCACGGCGGTGCTCTCGGGCAACCGCAACTTCGAGGGCCGCATCAACCCCGACGTGAAGATGAACTACCTGGCCAGCCCGCCGCTGGTCGTCGCGTACGCGCTGGCCGGGACGATGGACCTCGACCTCGCCACCGAGCCGCTGGGCTACACCCCGGACGGCGACCCGGTGACGCTCGAGGACATCTGGCCCTCGCCGCAGGAGGTCCAGGAGGTCATCGAGTCCTCGCTGTCCGCCGAGCAGTTCACCTCCCGCTACGCCGAGGTGTTCGCCGGCGACGAGCGCTGGACCTCGCTGCCCACCCCCGAGGGCGAGACGTTCACCTGGGACGAGTCGTCGACCTACGTGCGCAAGCCCCCTTACTTCGAGGGCATGTCGCGGGAGCCGTCGGAGGTCACCGACATCGAGGGTGCCCGCGTGCTGCTCAAGCTGGGCGACTCGGTGACCACCGACCACATCTCGCCCGCCGGGGCGATCAAGGAGGAGTCGCCGGCCGGTCAGTACCTCAAGGAGCACGGCGTCGAGCGCAAGGACTTCAACTCCTACGGCTCGCGTCGCGGCAACCACGAGGTGATGATCCGCGGCACCTTCGCCAACATCCGGCTGCGGAACCTGCTCACCACCGGTGACGGCGCCGAGCTGCCCCAGGGCGGCTGGACAGCCGACTACAGCAGGGGCGGCGAGCAGGCCTACGTCTACGACGCGGCCATGAACTACGCCGAGGCCGGCACCCCGCTCGTCGTCCTGGCGGGCAAGGAGTACGGCTCGGGCTCGTCGCGCGACTGGGCGGCCAAGGGCACGACGCTGCTCGGCGTCCGCGCGGTCATCGCCGAGTCCTACGAGCGCATCCACCGCTCGAACCTCGTCGGCATGGGCGTGCTGCCGCTGCAGTTCCCGGAGGGGCAGAACGCCGACTCGCTGGGCCTGTCGGGCACCGAGACCTTCGCGATCAGCGGGGTCACGGCGCTGAACGACGGCGAGGTGCCCGACACCGTGCACGTCACGGCGACGCCGACCGACGGCGGGGACGCGGTCGAGTTCGACGCCCGCCTGCGCATCGACACCCCGGGCGAGGCGGCGTACTACCGCAACGGCGGCATCCTGCCCTACGTGCTGCGCAAGATGCTGGGCTGACGAGCCCGGCCTGAAACGAGCGAACGCGCTGTTCGCTGCTTCTAGGGCAGCGAACAGCGCGTTCGTTCGTCGTGGTCGTGGGCGGGATCAGTCCCCGGCGGGCTCGGCGGTGCCGTCCAGGGCGGCGCGCACCTCCTGCTCCTCGGTGCGCCCGCGGCGCCAGTAGCCGGTGAAGCAGACGTCGCGCTTGTCGACGCCGCGCTCGCGGACGACGTGGCGGCGCATGGCCTTCACCAGGGAGGCCTCGCCGGCCAGCCACACGTAGGGCCGCCCGGCCGGGAAGGCGAGCTCGCGGAGGTCCTCGGCGAGGGCGTCGGGTGTCGTCCAGTGCAGGGTGACGTCGCCCTCGGTCACCCACGTCTGCTGCTCGGTGACGTCGCGGACGCCGGCGAGGACGGTCGCGCGCCGGCCGGGCGGCAGGTCCTCGACGATCGCGGCCATCGCCGGCACCGCGGTCTCGTCGCCGGCGAGCAGCACGCCGTCGTGCTCGTCGCGCGGGGCGTAGAGCCCGTAGGGGCCGGTGAACGCGATGTGCTCGCCCGGCACGGCGCGCAGCGCCCAGTCGCGCGCCGGGCCCTCGTCGTGCAGGACGAAGTCGACGTCGAGCTCCACGGGGTCCTCGCGGCGCCGGCGCAGCGTGAAGGTGCGCATCGGCGGGCGGACGTCGTCGGGCACCGCCAGGTAGCGGCGGAACCAGCCGGGGACGTCGTCGCCCTCCGGCGCCGGGACCTGCGGCTCGACCTCGTCGGGGCGGGGGAAGAAGAGCTTGAGGTAGCCGTCGGGCGCGACGACGGGGAGGTCCGCCAGCTCGGGCCCCGCGAGGGTCACCCGGATCACCCGGGGCGTCGGGCGCGCCACCGCGCGCACCACGGCGCGCCGCAGCCGGACCGCCGGACGTGTCGACGCCGCCGTCACGCATGCCCCTTCCGCCACCGCCAGGTGAGGTCACCCTAACTTTCGCTGGCGTCGTGGGCGAGCATGCGACGCGCCGTCGCGGTCAACCCTGTGCAGGACGGAAGGAGCGCGACGTGACGACACTGCAGGACACCGCGCGCGAGATCCTCGCCGACGGCAAGGGGATCCTCGCCGCCGACGAGAGCACCGGGACGATCACGAAGCGCCTCGAGGCCGTCGGGGTCGAGTCGACCGAGGAGAGCCGGCGCCGCTTCCGCGACCTGCTGTTCACGACCGAGGACGTCGAGCAGCGCCTCGGCGGCGTGATCCTCTACGACGAGACCGTGCGGCAGCACGCCCTCGACGGCACCGGCATGGTCGACCTGCTGCGCCGGCGCGGGATCGTGCCGGGCATCAAGGTCGACGCGGGCGCCAAGGACCTCGCGGGCTTCCCCGGGGAGAAGGTCACCGAGGGGCTGGACGGGCTGCGCGAGCGCTTCGCCGAGTACGCCGAGAAGGGCCTGCGGTTCGCGAAGTGGCGCTCGGTGATCAACGTGTCGGAGACGCTGCCGAGCGCGACGGCGATCGAGCTCAACGCCGCCGGCCAGGCGCGGTACGCGGCCCTGGCCCAGGAGGCGGGCCTGGTGCCGATCGTCGAACCCGAGTCGATCATGGACGGCGAGCACGGGATCGACCGCTCGGCCGCGGTCACCGAGGAGGTCCTCGCCGCGACGGTCGAGGCGCTGCGCCGCCAGCGCGTGGCGCTCGAGGGCGTGCTCGTGAAGACCAACATGGTGGTCTCGGGCTACGGGGGCAGCGACCAGGCCGGGCCCGACGAGGTCGCCGACCGCACGCTGGAGGTGCTGCACCGGACCGTCCCGTCGGCCGTGCCGGGCATCGTGTTCCTCTCGGGCGGGCAGGCCGACGCGCAGGCCAACGCCAACCTGGACGCGATCGCCCGCCGCGGCCCGCAGCCGTGGACGGTGAGCTTCTCCTACGCCCGGGCGCTGCAGGGGCGACCGATGTCGGTGTGGGCCGGCGCGGAGGAGAACGTCGCCGCCGCCCAGGACGCGTTCGCCGAGCGCGTGCGCGTCACGGGCGCCGCCAACCGCGGCGAGTGGACGCGCGACGACGAGCGCGCGGCGTCGTGATCCGCCGCGAGGTCTCGAGCGACGGGCGCCCTCGGTCGCATCCGAGCTGACCGAAGGGCCCCTCCGCCCAGCTCGGGACCGGCGAAGGGCACCCACGCTCGACAAGATCGCGCGAAGGTGCCCTTCGCTCGGCACCCGGTCACTGCGGAGGGGTCGCCACGCGCGGCTCGAGCCCGGCGACGTCCCGGGTCAGCTCGTCGACCGACGCGTACACCGACGTCGCGCCCGCCTCGCGCAGCTCCTCGTTCGAGAACCCGCCGGTGCGCACCGCCACCGACGGCAGGCCCAGGCGCGCGGCCGCGCGGCAGTCCCAGACGGAGTCGCCGACGACGATCGCGGCCCGCGCGCCGATGCGCTGCATGGCGACCTGCAGCAGGTCCGGCGCGGGCTTGGTCTGCTCGACGTCGCCGGAGCTCACCCAGGCGTCGGCGAGGTCGCCGGCCCGGATCAGCTCCGCGTAGCGCTCGACGTGGTGCGGCTTGCCCGAGCTCGCCATCACCAGCCCGAACCCCGCGCCGCGCACCGCCTCGAGCAGCTCGTGGGCACCCGGGAGGGCGCTGATCTCGTCGAGCATCGCGTCCGCCTGCTCGGTCCACGCCGCGCGGATGTCGTCGCCGTGCGCGCGCTCGACGTCGTCGCCGGCGACGGCGCCCACGAGCTGGTCGCCACCCATGCCGATGTGCCGGTGGATCGTCCACACGGGCACGGTCACGTCGAAGCGACGGAAGGCCCGGTACCACGCGAGGGCGTGGTGGTAGTTGGTGTCGACGAGGGTCCCGTCGACGTCGAGGATCACGGTGCCCGGCGAGTCGGCCATGGCGCCCGGGATGCCCCGGACAGTGCCGAGATCATGCGCGGCCCACCTCGGTGGCGGGATCCGCGGTCACCGCGGGTCCCGCCACCGAGGGCGTCAGCGGGGGTTCCTGATGAAGTCGGCGCAGCGCTCGCCGATCATCATCGTGGTGATGCACGGGTTGACGGTGATCAGGTCCGGCATGATCGAGCCGTCGGCGACGCGCAGGCCGTCGACGCCGCGGACGCGCAGCTGCGGGTCGACCGGGGCCATCGGGTCGGAGTCGGGGCCCATCTTCGCGGTGCACGACGGGTGGTAGACGGTGTTGTGGGTCTTCGTGATGTAGTCGAAGATCTCTTCGTCGGTCTGCGCCGCGTCGCCCGGGGCCTGCTCCTTGCCCACCCAGTCCTGCAGCGCCGGCGCCGCGGCGATCTCGCGGGCCACCCGCACGCCGCGGATCATCACCTCGCGGTCGTGCTCGTGGGTGAAGTACCGCGGGTCGACGGCCGGCTTGTCGCGGAAGTCGCGGGTCCGCAGGCGGACGGTGCCCGTCGACTGGGCGCCGGTGACGTTCGGGGTGAGGCAGAACGTGTTGTCGCTGCTCGGATAGCCGTAGCGGACGAGGTTGAGGTCGAACGGCACCGACCCGTAGTGGAACATCAGGTCCGGGGTCGTGCGGCCCTCGGCGCCGGCGAAGATGCCGATCTCCCACCACTGCACCGACTCGGTCGGCATCGGCTGGAGCGCCTCCCACTGGACCAGGCCCTCGGGGTGGTCCTGCAGGTTCTCCCCCACGCCCGGGGCGTCGACGCGCACCTCGACGCCCACCGAGCGCAGGTGCTCGGCCGGTCCGATGCCCGAGAGCATCAGCAGCTTCGGGCCGTCGATGGCCCCGGCCGCCAGGATCGTCTCGCGACGCGCGCTGACCTCGATCGTCCAGCGCGTGTCCGGCGTGCGCAGGGCGACGCCGGTGGCGCGCGGACGGGGGCCGGAGTCGTCGAACGTCAGGCGCTCGGCGCGGTATCCCGTCCAGACCTCGAGGTTCTTCCGCTGCGCCATCACCGGGTGCAGGTAGGCCGCCGACGCCGAGCTGCGCGTGCCGTCGGGGTTGGCGTTGACCTGGAACCAGTTGGCGCCGCGCAGCACCGTGCGCCCGGTGTTGAACGGCGTGACCGGCAGCCCGACCTGCTCGCAGGCCTCGAGCAGCGCCCGCCCGCACGGGTCCTTCGGCGCGATCGACCGGATGGTCACCGGCCCGTCGGTCCCCCGGCCCGGCGGCTCGGCCTGGTCGGCGCCGTCGAGGGCGGTCTCGAGCTTGCGGTAGAAGGCGTAGCTCTCGTCGGCGCCCCAGCCGGTACAGCCCTGGGCCTCCCAGTCGTCGAGGTTCTCGCGCGGCGCCCAGAAGGCGATCGCCGAGTTGTGGGACGAGCAGCCGCCGAGCACCTTGGCCCGCGCGTGGCGCATGTAGGAGTTGCCGAACTCCTGCGGCTCGATGGGGTAGTCCCAGTCGTAGCCGGACTCGAGCAGCTCCATCCAGCGGGAGAGGTCGAGGATGGCCGGGTCGCCGACGTCCGACGGGCCCGCCTCGACGAGGAGGACCGAGACGTCCGGGTCCTCCGAGAGCCGTGCGGCCACCGCGGAGCCGGCGGTCCCGCCGCCGACGACGACGTAGTCGAACTCGCGTCCCGACGTCTGCGGGCTGCTCATGGGGCCTCCGTCCGAGGGGTGCTGGGCGTGCTGCTGGGGCCGGTCACGATCCGCTCCCCGGGGTGGAACGGCTGGTCGAGGACGGGAACCACCCCGTCGGCCCCGGGCGGGTGTTGGTCCAGACGTGCTTGGGCTCCTGGTACTCCGCGAGGCCGGCGCGGCCGAGCTCGCGGCCCACGCCCGAGTGGCCGAAACCGCCCCACTCCGCGGCGGGGACGTACGGGCCGAAGTCGTTGATCCAGACGGTGCCGTGGCGCAGGCGCGCGGCGACCTCCTCGCACGTCCCGTGGTCGGACGAGAACACCGCGCCCGCCAGGCCGTAGGAGGTGTCGTTGGCGATGCGCACGGCGTCGTCGAGGTCGGTGAACGTCTCGACGGTGAGCACCGGACCGAACGACTCGTCGTGCACCACGGACATGTCCTGGGTGCAGCGGTCGAGGATCGTCGGGGGGTAGTAGTAGCCGTTCGCCAGGCGCTCGTCGGTGGGCCGCTCGCCGCCGCAGCGCAGCACCGCGCCCTCGGCGACCCCGGCGGCGACGTAGCGCTCGACCTTCTCGCGGTGGGCCGCGGAGATCAGCGGGCCCGTCTCGGTCCCGGGCTCGTCGGGACCGCCGAGGCGGATCCGCCGGGCCCGCTCGACGAGGTCGTCGACGATCCGGTCGTGCGCGGACTCCTCGACGACCAGCCGCGCCCCGGCGGAGCACACCTGCCCGGAGTGCAGGAAGATCGCGGTCAGGGCGTTGTCCACGGCGGTCTCGTGGTCGGCGTCGGCGAACAGGACGAACGGGTTCTTGCCGCCGAGCTCGAGCGCCACCTTCTTCACCGTCGCCGCGGCCGACGCCATGATCGTGCGGCCGGTGGCCAGGCCGCCGGTGAAGCTGACCATGTCGACGCGCGGGTCGGTCGACAGCGGCGCACCGGCCGTCGCCCCGGCACCGAGCACGAGGTTGGCGACGCCGTCGGGCACGCCGGCCTCGGTGAGCAGCTCCACGAGGATGATCGCGGTGTGCGGCGTGAGCTCGCTGGGCTTGAGGACGAACGAGCACCCCGCCCCCAGCGCCGGCGCGACCTTCCAGGCGGTCTGCAGCAAGGGGTAGTTCCAGGGCGTGATGAGCCCGCAGACGCCGACGGGCTCGTGGACGACCTTGCTGCGGGCGGTCGCGATGCCGGTCTCGACGAGCCGCCCGTCGTCGCTGGCGGCGAGGTGGCCGAACCAGCGGAAGCAGTTCGTGATGTCGTCCATGTCGATCTCGGACTCGGCGATCCGCTTGCCGGTGTCGTCGGTCTCGGCCCGGGCGAGGCGGGCCTTGTCGCGCTGGAGCAGGTCGGCGACCCGCAGCAGCAGCCCCCCGCGCTCGGCCGCCGGCACCGACGCCCACCGGCCGTCGTCGAACGACCGCCGCGCCGCCGCGATCGCGAGCTCGGTGTCCTTCGCCCCGGCCTCGTCGACCTCCGCGACCAGCGACCCGTCGGCGGGAGACCGGATCTCCCGGCGTCCCCCGTCGACCGCCGACGTCCACGCTCCGTCGATGAACAGCTGACCCACGCCCGGCGCCTCCTCGTCCGTGTCACCCGGTCGGCCCTGCGGACCGGTCGCTCGAGTATCGACCCCCGCGCACCGCCAGCACCATCCTCGACACCGACCACTCGTGCGCCCGTCGTCGGACCCGGCCCGGCGGGGCACCCCGGTCGCGTGGCGGGACGGGCACTGGTCGTGGGTGCGGGGATCGGCGGGCTCGCGACGGCGATCGCCCTGCGCGGGGCGGGCTGGGAGGTCGAGGTCCGGGAGCGTCGGGCGGCGCCCTGGGACGAGGGCGCGGGCATCTCGCTGTGGCCCAACGCGCTGCGGGCGCTCGACGCGCTCGGGGTCGGCGACGCCGTGCGGGCGGTCGGGCACGCGCACGAGGCGGGCGGCATCCGCGACCGGCGCGGCCGCTGGCTCGCCCGCACCGACAACGCCGTCCTCGCGCGCCGCCACGGCGACGGCATCCTCGTGCTCGACCGCGCGGACCTCCTCCGGGTCCTGGTCGACGCCCTGCCCGACGACGCGGTCCGCACCGGCGAGACGGTCGACCCGGCCGGGCCGGAACCTCCCGGGGCCACCGCCGACCTCCTCGTCGGCGCCGACGGGATCGGCTCGTCGACCCGCGCACTCGTCGCCCCCGAGGCGGAGCCCCGGTCGACGGGCACCGTGGCCTGGCGCGTCGCGGCGGTCCCGGACGGCGACCCGCCCCGCGCCGGCGGCGAGACCTGGGGCGTCGGGGCCTACGCCGGCCTCGCCCCGCACGGTGACGGCCGCGTCCACCTGTGGGCGGTGGTGCCGGCCGGTGAGCCCGCCGCGTCCGACCTCGACGCCCTGCGCCGGCGCCTCGCGGGCTGGCACGACCCGATCCCGGCGCTGCTCGCCCGCGCCGACCCGGCGTCGGCGCTGGTCACCGAGCTGCGCTGGCTCCCGCCGCTGCGGCGCACGGTGGCCGGGCGGACCGTGCTCGTCGGCGACGCCGCCCACGCGATGACGCCGAACCTGGGCCAGGGCGCCTGCCTCGCGCTCGAGGACGCCGCCACGCTGGGCCGCTGCCTCGCGAGCGGCGACGTCGACGAGGGCCTGCGCCGCCACGACCGCCTGCGCCGGCCGCGCACCGCGCGCCTGACGCGGATGTCCCGGCTCGCCGGCCGCGTCGCCGGCCTCCGGGGTCGCGTCCCGACGGGGGTGCGCGACGGTGTCGGGCGCCTGGTCCCGACCGCGGTCACCGTCCGGGGTCTCGACGGGATCCTGGACTGGCGGCCGCCGGCGTGAGCGGGCGGCGGGCCACGAGGCTCTCCTCGCGGTGCCCCTGCTCGTGGTGGAGGACCTCGAGGTGGCCGAGGGCCGCGAGCAGCTCGCCCGGCGGGGCGCGAAAAGGACCCTCGCCGGTCAGCACCGTCACCACCAGCAGCCCGCCCGGGGCGAGCGCGTCGACGAGGGCGGGGTGGAGCGCGGGGTCGCGGAAGCGCTGGCAGACCACCACGTCGTAGGGGCCGCTCACCGGCAGCCCCTCGTCGAGGTCGGCCTCGACCCAGTGGACCTCGCCCGCCAGGGCCCGCCCGGCCGTCAGGGCCACCGGCGACACGTCGACGGCGTCGACGTCCAGGCCGCGGCGCGCGAGCCACACGGCGACGGCGCCGCGCCCGCACGCGACGTCGAGGGCCCGGCCCGCCGTGGGCACGAGCTCCTCCCGGCCGGCGAGGGCCGTCGGCGGGCCGGGCTCGACCGGCTCCGTCGGCCCGAGGTCGGCGAAGCGGGCGTCCCAGCGCTCCCGGTCGGCCGTGCTCACCCGCGGCTCAGGGCTTGCGACCCACCACACCGGCGAGGCACCGCTGCGCCGGCACCAGCGGGCGCAGCATCGGGCCGTCCGGCCACCACAGCACGCACAGCTCCAGCCCGGGATCGACGAGCTCGAGGCCCGGCATCATCGCGAGGACCTGGTCGCGCGTGCGGAACCGGCCGGTGCCCAGCGGGCTGTGCAGGAAGACGTCCTCCATGCGCCGGGCGACGACGCTGTCCTCGTCCTGCGGGTCGAGGAAGTGGCTCAGCGCGACGTACGAGCCCGACGGCAGGGCGTCGACGTACTGCTTCATGATCTCCGCGCACGACAGCTCGGACTCGTCGTAGTGGTGCAGCGTGCCCAGCTGCAGCAGCGCGATCGGCCGCTCGAAGTCGAGGTTGCGCGTCACCACCGGGTCCTCCAGCACCTCCTGCGGGTGCGTGAGGTCGCCCGGCGAGAAGAACGTCCGGTCGTTCTCCTCCAGCAGCGCCCGCCCGTGCGCGACCACCGTGGGGTCGTTGTCGACGTAGACCACCCGGGCCTCGGCGTTGAGGCGCTGGGCGGCCTGGTGGGTGTTCTCCGCGGTCGGCAGGCCCGAGCCGAGGTCGAGGAACTGGTCGATCCCCGCCTGGCCGGCGAGGAAGCGCACGGCGCGCACGAGGAACGCGCGGTGGTCGACCGTGAACTGCTCGATCTCCGGGGCGACCTGCTTGAGCTTCTCGACGACCTCGCGGTCGGCGGGGTAGTTGTCCTTGCCGCCGAGCGCCGTGTCGTAGACCCGCGCGATGCTCGCCCTGGTCGTATCGATGTAGGCGGGTGCGGACCCCGTGCGGGAGGAGGAGTGCGCAGCGGTCATCGGGGTCCCATCGGGGAGGTACGTCACGGACGGTCGCTCACCCTAGGAGGGTAATGCCGCGCGGCCGGTCGCGGGTCGATCAGCGGACAACCGCGTGCGGCGACGTGTAACGTCTCGGGCTCGGCGCGGCGGGCCGGGGGGCGAGGAGCGGTCGCCGCGAGGGACGAGCGGGGAGCGCGCGGGTGGCCGAGCGGGAGCAGACCGGGGCTGACGGCGGACCCGGGGGCGCCGGCCCCACCGCACGCCGCATCATCCTGGGCGCCCAGCTGCGACGCCTGCGCGAGCGCGCCGGCGTGGTCCGGTCCGACGCCGCGTGGTCGATCCGCGGGTCGGACTCCAAGATGAGTCGCCTCGAGGCCGGCAAGGTCGGCTTCAAGGAGCGCGACGTCGCCGATCTGTTGACGATGTACGGCGTCACCGACGCCGACGAGCGCGAGCTGCTCCTCGACATGACCCGGCGCAGCAACGAGCCGGGCTGGTGGCAGCCCTACGGCGACGTCCTGCCCGACTGGTTCGAGGACTACGTCGGCCTGGAGATGAGCGCCTCGCGCATCCAGACCTACGAGCTGCTGTTCGTCCCCGGCCTGCTCCAGACCGAGGACTACGCGCGGGCGGTCATCACCTCGGGCCACCCGGACCGGGCCGGTTCCGACGACGAGCGCCGGCTCACCGTGCGCATGCGCCGTCAGCAGATGCTCGGGCGCCGCGACGCCCCGACGGTGTGGGCGATCGTCGACGAGTCGGTGCTGCACCGGCCGATCGGCGGCCACGACACGCTGGTCGCCCAGGTCGAGCGCCTGCTCGAGCTCTCGACGCTGCCGAACGTCGTCATCCAGGTGCTGCCCTTCACGCTGAGCGGCTACGCCGCCGAGAGCACGTTCTCGATCCTGCGCTTCGCCGAGCCCGAGCTGCCCGACCTCGTCTACCAGGAGCACCTCACCGCGGCGGTGTACCTGGACAAGCGGCCCGAGGTGGAGGCCTACAGCCGGGTCATGGACCGGGTGGCCGTCGACGCGCTGACGCCCGACGAGACGCGGCAGTACCTCACGAAGCTCGCCGCCGAGCGCTGAGCCGCCGCTGGCCCGTGCGGGCGTCCGGCCTGCTGCGTGCCGTGCAGAGGATCCCCGCGGTTGCTAGGGTCGGTGCACTGTCGGATGCACGTGCACATGACTGAGGCGGTCGCATGGGCCAGGTGCCGAACGCACAGGACGGCCTGCCCGACGTGACGTGGCGCAAGAGCGCCCGCTCGGGCAAGCAGGGCAACTGCGTCGAGCTCGCGCCGGTGCCCGCGCACCGGGTGGCGGTGCGCAACTCCCGCCACCCCGAGGGTCCGGCCCTCGTCTTCTCCGTCGCGGAGATGAGCGCGTTCCTCGCCGACATCAAGCACGGTGCCTACGACGACCTGCTGGGTCCCGACGACGTCGCCGGTCTCGCGTCGTGAGGCGCCCGTCCGGGGGCCGTCTCATGTGGCTGACCTGCGCGGTCGACGGCGCCGACCACGCCGTCTCGGATGCCGCGTTCCTCGCCGCCCAGGGCGGCGACGGGCGGTTCGAGGCGCTCTGCGAGGCCACCGTCTGGGCCTCCTCGCTCTCCTCTCCCCCGGCCTCGCGCTGCCCGTCGTGCGCGTCCGCCGCGGGCGAGGCCGTGCCCGCACCCGGCGATCGCCGCGGCGGGCTGTGGTCGCGCCTCGTGCCGCGCGCGTCGGCGTGACGCGCGACTCGCCCCGTTCGGAGCAGGTCCGCACCACGAACAGAGCACGAGCGGAGAGCGCAGGGCCGTTCGGCGTAGAGTAATCAATCAGCCACCGGACGATTCGCTGCGTCACCCGGACAGTCATCTCTACCCGAACGGCCAATTGCTCAGCGTGACCACCGCGCCTAGGCTCGTGATGTCATCGAGCTGGCAGCGAGAGGATTTCGTGATCACGGCGGCAACGCGCTCGGCCCCGGCAGGGGCTGCACCCGGGACCCCACCGACCCCGGCCGCCGCCACACCGCAGCCCGCCCTGCTCGAGTCCCTCGGTGACCTGCCGGGCCTGGCCCAGGCACTCGCCCTCGACGCGGAGTCCTCCGAGCGACGCGTCGTCGCCGAGATCGGCACCGACGAGGGGACCGCCCCCGCGGTCCTCGCGTGGGGCCGGCGCGCCGCGGCCGTCGCGACGGAGCGGGATCTCGCCGTCGACGACCTCATCGTCACCACCGACGCGGCCTACCACCTGCTGCGCGCCGTCGGCGGCACCTGGATCTACCTGCGGGTCCGGCGCGACGAGGGCAACCTCGCCGTCGCCCGCCGGCGCCTCGCGGCCGTGACGACGTCCGCCGTGCCCAGTGCTTCCACGGCGTCCACGGCTCGCACGGTGCCCACCGTGCCCACCGTGCCCACTGTTCCCGCGTCTCCCGCTCCCGCGACGAGGTCCGCCCCGGCCCGGCCGGTCGGGATCCCCGCGGACCGGTCGCGGACCGCGCCCGTGCCGGCGTCGTCCACGGCCCCGGCCGCCCTGCCCCCGGCCTCGGCCCCGCGCTCGGCCCCGTGCGCGACGGCGGCACCGTCGCCGGCGAGGCCGTCCGCACCGTCCGCACCGTCCGCACCCACGGCCGCGCCGCCGGCACGCCCCACCGCGTCCGCGGCGCTGTTCGCCCCGGCGACTCCGGCCAGCCCGGCGGCAGCACCCACCACAGCACCCGCCACAGCACCCACCACAACACCCACCACAACACCCACCACAACACCCACCACAGCAACCGCCACAGCACCCGCCGCAGCACCCGCCACAGCACCGACACCACCGGCCGCCGTGGCCCTGCCGGCACCCCGCCGACCGCCGGGGGCGTCGCTGCCCGCCGCGGTCCACAACCCGGCCCCCGTCGCCACCGACGCCGACGCGGGCCCGTCCCCGCCGCGGGACTCGGCCGGCGTGCTCGGCCAACGCTGGCGCACCGACCCCGAGACCCTGCGCCGGGTCCTCGCCGGCCTGCTCCGCCTGGGCCGCCCCCAGGCGGCGCTCGCCGGCTCCACCCCCGAGACGACCACGACCCGCTCCCCCGGAGCGACCCCGACACGGAGGAATCCATGAGTGACATCGAGTACGCCCTCAACGCGGCCGCCAACATCAAGGGCGCATTCGCCGTGGCCATCGTCGACTACGACAGCGGCATGACCCTCGGCTCGCGGGGCGGCAGCGCCGAGTTCGACCTCGACGTCGCCGCGCCCGGCAACAGCGAGGTCGTCCGCGCGAAGTTCGACGTCATGCAGAAGCTGGGCCTGCGCGAGACGATCGAGGACATCCTCATCACCCTCGACACCCAGTACCACCTCATCCGGCCGATCTACGGCAACCCGGACGACAAGATGTTCTTCTACCTGGTGCTCAACCGCCAGCAGGCGAACCTCGCCATGGCGCGCCGCGACCTGAAGATCATCGGTCAGCGCTTCTACCTCGACGACCCGTCGCAGGCGCCGGCCGTGCCGCAGCAGGACCAGGGCTACTACCAGCAGGTCGGCCGGCGCTGACGCCGGGCGGTCGAGAGGAGCGGCGAGGGTGGGCCGGCACCGCCACCTGACGTGCGTGCGGTCGGACGGGCTGTCGGCGGTGCTCCGCCCGCTGCTCGACGACCGCCGCATCGTCGCCGCCACCCTCGTCGACGTCGGGAGCGGCCTCATCCTCGACGGCTACGCCGACGACCCCTCCCTCGCCGACCTCGAGCTCCTCGGGGCGGGCCACGCCGACCTCGTCCGCGCGGCGGACGCCCTCGGCACGGCCGACCCCACCGGGCCCCGCGCCGAGCTCACCGTCGACACCGGCGACGGTCGCCACCACCTCCTGCACGCCGTGCCCGACCCGCACGGCGACCGGCTGGTGGTGGCGGTCGTCGTCCGAGGCACCGCCCGCCACGTCGAGCGGGCCCACCGCCGCCTGCGCCAGGTCGAGGCCGAGGCCCTCACCGCGGGTCCGACCCTCCAGCGTCGCCCGGTGAACGGCCGCTGGGAGGTCGAGCCGACCGCGCCCGCCTCCCCCGACCCCGCCGACCCCACCGCGTCCGACCCCACCGCGCCCGACCCCACCGCGCCCGACCCCACCGCGCCCGACCCCGGCGAGCACCACGAGGCCCCCGAGAGCCCCGATGCGCCGCCAGCGCGGCCGGCGTCGCTCGCACCGCTCTCGGCCATGTCGCCGCGGAGCCCGGCCGGCCCCACCGCGTCCCACGGTTCCCCGCCGTCGTGGACCGTGTCCTCGGTGGCCGCGCTCGGCGACGGGCCGGCTCAGCGGTCCCCGGGCCGGACCAGCCCGCTCTCGTAGGCCGCGACCACCAGTTGGGCCCGGTCCCGGGCCCCGAGCTTGGCCAGCAGCCGGCTGACGTACGTCCGCGCCGTGTCGGGGCTCAGGTGCAGCACGGCACCGATCTCGGCGTTCGACCGTCCGGTACCGACCTGCGCCAGCACGTCCCGCTCCCGAGGGGTGAGCCCGGCGACCCGGCCCGTGTCCGTGTCCGACGTCCGGGCCGCGGCGGCGAGCACCCGGCGGGTCACGGACGGGGAGAGCAGCGCGTCGCCACGCGCGACCGTGCGCACGGCCTCCCGCAGGGCCTCGGGCCCGGTGTCCTTGAGCAGGAAGCCTGCCGCGCCCGCGCGGATCGCGTCGAAGAGGTACTCGTCGTCGTCGAAAGTGGTCAGCACGACCACGTGCACGCCGGCGAGGGCCGGATCGGCCACGATCGCGCGGGTGGCCCGCAGACCGTCGGTGCCGGGCATGCGGACGTCCATGAGCACCACGTCCGGCCGCTCGGTCCGCACGACGGCCAGCCCCGCCGCGCCGTCCCCGGCCTCCCCGACGACCGCGAGGTCGGGCGCGCGCTCGAGCAGGGCCCGCAGGCCGGTGCGCACGAGGTGCTGGTCGTCCACGAGCACCACCCGCACCTCGCTCACGGCCGGCTCCGGTGCACCGGGAGGTGGGCGTGGACGCGGTAGCCGCCGTCCCGCGTCGTGCCGGCGTCGAGGGTGCCCCCGAGCAGCTCTACGCGCTCGGTCATGCCCCGCAGCCCGTGCCGGGCGCCCGCCGGCCCCGGCGCGGGCCCGCGCCCGTCGTCGACGACGTCCAGGGTGAGCCCGGCGGCGTGGGCGCACACCGTGACGGTGGCCCGGCCGGCGTCGGCGTGCCGCAGGGTGTTGGTCAGCGCCTCCTGCACGATGCGGTACGCGGTGGCGCCGGTGACCACGGGCAGGCCGTCCACCTCGCCCTCGACGTGCAGGTCGACCGGCAGGCCGCCGGCGGAGACCCGTTCGGCGAGCGCGGCGAGCCCGTCGAGTCCCGGCGCGGGTCCGCGCTCCGCCTGCCGGCGCAGGGTGCCGACGGTGGCGCGCAGCTCGGTCATCCCCCCGGCGCCGGCGATCCGGATCGCGGCGAGGGCGGTGCGGGCGGCGGGCCCGTCGCCGTCGTCGAGCGCCTCCTGCGCCGCCGCGGACTGCACCGCGACGACCGCCATCGCGTGGCCCAGCGTGTCGTGCAGCTCCCGCGCGATGCGCACCCGCTCGGCCTCGACCTGCGCGGCGGCCACACGCCGGCGCTCCTCGTCGGCGGCAGCGGCGCGCCGGTCGTACTCCGCCCGCAGCGAGCGGCGGTGGCGCACCGCGTCCCCGAGCGCGACCGCCGCGGCCACGAGCGCCGCCTCCGAACCGAGGCCGGCGCCGAGCACCACGGCCAGGTCGTCGCCCTCGACGAGGCGGGCCGTGACCGAGACGGCGAGCAGCACCGCTCCGATCGCCGCCGCCGCGAGGGCCCGCCCGCGCTCGGCGGCGACGTAGAGCGCGGGCGCCACCGGTGCCGCCAGCCCCATCGCGGGCAGGTCGAGCACGTAGTACACCGCGAGGGCCACCGCCGTCGCCAGGAGGACCGGCAGCGGCCACTGCCGGGCGAGCAGCAGCGACCCCGCGAGCACGGCGGCGAACGCGGCGGCGAGCCCCATCCGGCTCGCCGGGCCGGGATCGGTGAGCACCGCGATCGCCACGAGGGCGGCGACCGCGACGGCGAGCAGCGCCTCGACGCGGGTGGGGCGGGCGATCGGCACCCTGCCGGAGCGTAGGCCCGCGGCGGCCCGCGCACCGCCGTCGAGAGGCGTACGCCGCGGGCGACGGCCTACGTCGAGAGGCGACACCGGCCCGCGCCCTGACGCGGCAGACCGGAGCACGGCCCGCTCCTAGCGTCCGGGGCCGACCGAACCGCACCGCCAGGAGGCCCCGCGATGTCCCGCGCCACACTCACCACGGCCGTGCTCGCCGCGACCGTGTGGACGACCATGATCTCGTTCGGCGGCATCGCCGCCGAGACCGTGATCCTCTACCCGAACATCTTCGCCGACGCCCCGGCGTCGCTGGAGCGGGCCCGCGCCTTCCTCGTCGTCTCCGGGCCGAGCGACTACTACCCCGCGCTGGGCGCCGCGACGGTCCTGACGCTGCTCGCGGCGACCGTGCTCACCTGGCGGGAGCCGCGCCTGCGTCGGTGGACCGCCGCCGCGGCCACGGTCTTCGTCGTCGGCGAGTTCCTCTTCTCGGCCGCCTTCTTCTGGCCCCGCAACGAGATCCTGTTCGTCGACCCGCTCGGGGCGCACCCACCCGCGTACCTGCGGGAGGTCGCTGCCGAGTTCGTCGCCGGGCACGGGGTGCGCCTCGTCGGGAGCGCCGTCACCGCGGGGCTGGTGTTCGTCGCCCTCTGGCGCCGGCTGACGGTCTCGGAGGACCCACGATGAGAGGACCCACGATGAGCGATCACCCCGTGCTCCACCTGCCCACCGGCGAGACCGTGACGATCCTGCGGTCGGGCCGCGACGGTGGCGGCACCTTCGAGATCGAGGGGGTGCTCCCGCCCGGCCTCGCGGGGCCACCGCGGCACCGCCACCGGATCCAGACCGAGACGTTCACGGTGCTCGAGGGCCGCCTCCGCGTGGTGGTCGGACGGGAGAGCCGCGTGCTGCACCCCGGCGAGACCGCCGTCGTCCCCCCGACGGTGGCGCACGGCTTCGCCAACCCCTTCGACGAGCCCGCCCGCATCCGCGCGACCGAGGAGCCCGCCGGACCGCTCGAGGAGCAGTTCCGGGCGCTCGCCCGGGCCGGCCGGATGCCGCCGCTGCGCGAGCTCGCGGCGATCAACGTCCGCCACGGCCTCCCGTTCGCCCTGGCCGGCGTCCCCGAGGTCGTGCAGCGTCCGGTGTGGCGGCTGCTGGCCCGGCTGCACCGGGAATGACGCGGCGTCAGCGACGGCAGGCCAGCGACAGGGCGAAGCGGCCCTGCGGGTCGGTGAACCACCCGTCGTGGGAGAACCCGGCGGCCTCCAGCTCGCCGCGGACGCCGGCGCGCGTGAACTTCGTCGAGATCTCGGTGCGCATCTCCTCGCCCGCGGCGAAGTCGACCTCGAGGTCGAGCTCGGGCACCCGGACGTGCATCGCCCGCCGGGCCCGCAGGCGCATCTCGATGCGGCTCGCCTGCGGCACCCAGACGGCGAGGTGCTCGAAGCCGTCCGGGTCGAAGTCCGCGCCCAGCACGCGGTTGAGCACCGCGAGCACGTTGAGGTCGAACGCCGCCGTCACGCCCTCGGCGTCGTCGTAGGCGGCCACGAGCGTCGCCTCGTCCTTGGCGAGGTCGGTGCCGACGAGGAACGCCTCCCCCGGGTCGAGCTCGTCGGCGAGGGCGGCGAGGAAGGCCTGGCGGTCCCGGGGCTCGAAGTTGCCGAGCGTGCCGCCGAGCAGGGCCACGAGCCGCCGCCCGTCACGGGGGATGCTGCGCAGGTCGCTGGTGAAGTCGGCGACGACGCCGTGCACGTCGAGGCCCGGGTAGGCCGCGATCAGCCCCGGCACCGCCTCCTCGAGCGCCGCCGGCGACACGTCGACCGGCACGTAGCGCCGCAGGGTGCCCGCGCGCTGGAGGGCGTCGAGCAGCACCGGCGTCTTCGACGACGACCCCGACCCCAGCTCGACGAGGGTGTCCGCGTCCGCGGCGCGGGCGATGGTGTCGGCGTGCGCGGTGAGGGCCTCGTGCTCGGCGGTGAAGGGGTAGTACTCCGGCAGCGCGGTGATCTGCTCGAACAGCTCGCTCCCCCGGGCGTCGTAGAGCCACTGGGGGGTGAGCACCTTCGGGGTCGAGGTCAGTCCCCGCCGCGCGTCGGCCCGCAGGGCGGCCTCGGCGTCGGCTTCGGTGAGGTGTACGTCGAGCGCGGGCAGGCTCATCGGTGTCGGGTCACGTCCTGGGGTCGGGGCACGCCCACGGGTCGGGGCCTGCCGTTCACGGCGTCGGGAACGGGCGATCGGGCTACAGGGCCGAGACGGTCACGGCGGGCGGAGCGTGCGACGCGCCCGGCCGGGCGACGACCAGGGAGCCGTCGGGCACCGGGACCCACGCGTCGTCGAGGTCCAGGGGCTCGGAGGCGACCGTGACCGCGCCGTCGGGGTGCGTGCGGTACGAGAGCGCGTGGTCGACGGCGGTGGCGACGATCTGCTCGCCGTCGCCGAGCAGCAGGTTCAGCCGCGAGCCGGGCGCGGCGGCGAGGGTGTCGGCGACGACGCCGGCCAGCGCGTCGGCGGGGTCCTTGCCGGCGGCGAGGCGGGCGCGGACCAGGGCCCAGAGCAGGGCGGAGTCGGTGGCGGCGTCGAGGGTCAGCAGGTCGACCGGCGCCAGCGTGGCGGCGAGGTCGGCCATGCTGTGCGGCCAGCCGCGCACGACGCCGTTGTGGCTGAAGAGCCGACCGTCCGCCCGGAAGGGGGCGCACGCCGCGGTCGACACGGGCATGCCGACCGTCGCCGAGCGCACCGCCGCGACGAGCGCGGTGGTCTCCACCGCGCCGGCGAGGTCGAGGAACGACGCGTCGGTCCACATCGGGTCGTCGCGCCGGTACAGCGCCGGCTCCTCACGCACGTACCAGCCCACGCCGAACCCGTCGGCGTTGACGGTGCCGCCGCCGCGCATGTCGGCGGGGGCGTAGCTCTGGACCAGCAGGGCGTGGGGCGGCTCGGTCAGCAGCGACGCGAGCGTCACCGGCGTCGGGCCCACGTGGGCCAGGTGGCGGCACACGGTGGGTCAGGCGTCCCGCGCGCAGCGGAAGCCCGAGAAGATCTGCCGCCGGATCGGCAGGTCCCAGTTGCGGAAGGTCGTGCGCGCGTTCGGGGTCCCGACGCCGAACGACGACCCGCGCAGCATGCGGAAGTCGCCGCCGAAGAACACCTCGGAGTACTCCTTGTACGGGAACGGCTCGAAGCCCGGGTAACCGGAGAACCCCGAGTCGCACCACTCCCACACGTCGCCGACGAGCTGGTGCACGCCGAGCGGTGACGCGCCGGCCGGGTAGGCGCCGACGGGTGCGGGCTGCAGGTGGCGCTGGTCGAGGTTCGCGCGCTCGGGCGTCGGGTCCTCGTCGCCCCAGGGGAAGCGGCGGGTGGTGCCGGACTCGTGGTCGTAGCGCGCGGCGAGCTCCCACTCGGCCTCGGTGGGCAGGCGCCTGCCCGCCCACGCCGCGTACGCCACGGCCTCGTGGAAGCTGACGTGCAGGACGGGCTGGTCGGCCGGGATCTCCTCGCGCACCCCGAACGACGTCCGGTACCAGCGCCCGTCCTCGTGCTCCCACGTCATCGGCGCGGTCCAGCCCTCGGCCCGGATGTGCTCCCAGCCGGCCTCGGACCACAGCTCGCGTCGGGAGTAGCCGCCGTCGTCGACGAAGCGCGCGTACTCGGCGTTGGTCACCGGCGCCGCGTCGAGCCAGAAGTCCCCGACGGTCACGGGGTGCGCCGGCTTCTCGTTGTCCAGCGCCGCCGGCTCGTCGGAGGTGCCCATGAGGAACGTCGCGCCCGGGTGGAACACCTCGGTGCCCGCGAGACCGGGCACCACCGCGGGTGGCGGCGGGTCGGCGTGCAGCACCGGTGCGCCGGCGCGCAGCTGGTGGGTGGCGAGCATCGTCTCCACGTGCTGCTGCTCGTGCTGCACGATCATGGAGAACAGGAACCCGCCGGCGAGGGTGCGGCGCTCGTCGAACGCGCCGGCCTCGAGGTGCTCCAGCGCCCGCTCGCGCACCCGGTCGCCGTAGACCCGCGCCTCGGCCGGGTCGAGCAGCGGGAGCTGCGGGCGGCCGGCCCGCGGGTTGGTGAAGGCGTCGTAGAGACCGTCGACGTCCTCGCGCACGCCCTCGGTGATCTCGCTCGTGGGCGACCCGCGCCGCACCAGCCAGAAGTCCTCCATGTTCGCGATGTGCGCCACGTCCCAGTGGAACGGCGACATCAGCGGCGAGTGCTGGCGCGTCATGTCGGGGTCGTCGGGGCCGAAGACGTCGTGGGTCAGCGCGCGGGTGCGGGCCCGGGCCGCGCCCAGCTCGGCGGCCAGCCGGCGGCGCAGGGCCCCGGTGCGGTCGGTGCGGTCGGTGCGGTCGGGTGCGGGATCCGTGGCGGTCACGGGCGCTCACCTCCGGGTCGGGTGCCGTCGGGGGTGCGGGTGCTGTCCGGGCCGTCCGGGTTGTCCGGACTGTCCGGGACGATCGGTTCGTCGACCTCCTCCGGGATCACCGGCACGGGGTCGGGCGGGAGGAAGGTCTCGGCCGTGTCGAGCGGCTCGTCGGCCGGGCACCGTCCGCGCAGGACGCGGTCGGCGATGACGCGGTCGACGAGCTGGAGCACGTCGGGGGGCAGGTCGGCGAACGCGGGGCCGGCGAGGGTGCGGTGGGCCTGCTCGAACAGGTCGCCGGCGGCGCGGCGCAGCACCCGGTCGGCGAGGCCGTGCCGGGCGGCGGCGGCCCACCGGCCCACCGCGGGCTCGGCGGCGGCGCGGGCCCGGTCGACCGTGGCGGGGTCGTGCATCAGGGCGGCCACGATCGCGAGCGGCACGACCCACTCGTCACCGGCCTGCTGGTCGAGGTAGCGCACCTCGAGGTGGCCCTGCGGCCGCACGGGCGGGAAGAGCGTCGTCAGGTGGTAGTCGAGGTCGGCGCTGGTCGGCGGCGGGGTGAGCTCGCCCTCGACCCACTGCGCGAACGTCGCGTCGGGTGCCGCCCACGAGTCGCCGTTCGTGCCCGCGCGGCGCACGCACAGCAGGCGGGTGTCGAGGGCCCGGTGCGCGTACTCGGCCGCCGGGTCGGGGCCGAGGACGCGAGGCGGACCGGTCCGCTCCGGGTCGAGGGCCATCCAGGCCGCCCAGCGCGACGACTTCCAGCCGGTGCGACGTCCGTGCACCGCCGGGGAGTTCGCGAACGCCGCGAGCAGCACGGGCCCGATCTCGTGCAGCGCGGCCCAGCGACGCGCGACGTCCTCGCCGTCGCCGGCGTCGACGCACACCTGCACCGCGGTGGTCGAGCACATCATCGTGCGCCCGTGCGGGCCGATGCGGTCGAAGGTGGCCTCCATCGCCGCGTAGCGCGGGACCTGCAGCACGCGGCGGGGCGGGCGCAGGGCGTCCCCGGCGCGGGGGGCGGTGACGAGGCCCTCGGTGGCGAGCAGGTCGCGCAGCGTGGCGTGGTCGGCGCGCACGGCGCGGACGAGGGCGCCGAGGCCGGGCAGCGGCGGGCTGGCGATCTCCACCTGGCCACCGGGCTCGACGGTGATCACACCGCCCGCGGGCAGCGGGGCGGGGCCGGAGCCGTTCGACGGCGGGTGGGGCGAGAGCGTGGCCGGGGCGTGGGGTCCGAGGGCCCGGGCCAGCCGGTCGGGGTCGACGGGGCGGGTGGGGTCGTCGTGGTGGCGGACGAGCCATTCGAGCTCGGTGCCGACCAGGCGCGGCGGCCCGTGCTTGAAGCACACCGACGCCACGTACGCCTCGGCCGCCGCCCGGTCGGGGACGGGCCCGTTCGGGTCGATCGCGACACGGTGGCGGGTGGCCGCGCCGTCGGCGCTGCTGGAGCGCACGGAAGGTGCCGGCACGGGGCCTCCCTCATCGACCGGCGCCGGCGATCCCCACCGGCGCCGCCTGGTGGACGCACACGGACACCGGGCGACGCTACACGCGGCCCGGGCCCCTCGCAGGGGTCCGCGGCCGGGTTGTCCGGGATGCGCAGCACCACGCAGCGTGATCGGTCAGGCCACGGCGCGGGGCGGGGCGAACTGCGTGTGGTAGAGGTCCGCGTATCGCCCGCCGCGCTCGAGCAGCGTGGTGTGGGTGCCCTGCTCGACGACGCGCCCGTGCTCCACCACGGCGATCGTGTCCGCGGCGCGGACGGTCGAGAGGCGGTGCGCGATGACCACCGAGGTGCGCCCGACGAGGGCCTCGGTGAGCGCCTCCTGGACCGCCTGTTCCGACTCCGAGTCCAGGTGGGCGGTGGCCTCGTCGAGGATCACCACCCGCGGGGAGGCCAGCAGCAGGCGCGCGATCGTGAGGCGCTGGCGCTCGCCGCCGGACAGGCGGTGGCCCCGCTCCCCCACCACCGTGTCGAGCCCGGCGGGCAGCTCGTCGAGCAGGTCCCCGAGACGGGCCCGGACCATCGCCGCGCGCAGCTCCTCGTCGGTGGCGTCCGGCGCGGCGTAGCGCAGGTTGGCACGCACCGTGTCGTGGAAGAGGTGTCCGTCCTGGGTGACGACCCCCACGGCACCGCGCAGGTCGGCGAAGGAGAGGTCGCGCACGTCGACCCCGCCGATCGTGATCTGTCCCTCGTCGACGTCGTAGAGCCGCGGCAGCAGCGACGCGATCGTCGACTTCCCGGCCCCCGACGGCCCGACGAGCGCCAGCATCCCCCCGGGCGCCACCTCCAGGTCGACGCCGTGCAGGACCTCCTGGCCGCGCCGGTCGTCGAGCCGGGTGACCTCCTCGAGCGAGGCCAGGGACACCGACGACGCCGACGGGTAGGTGAACCGCACCCCGCGCGCGGCGACCCCGAGCGGGCCGGCGGGCAGGGCCGTGGGGTGCTCGGGCTCGGTGAGGGCCGGCTGCAGGTCGAGCACCTCGAAGACGCGCTCGAAGCTCACCAGCGCGCTCATGACGTCGACGCGGGCGGTCGAGAGCGCCGTCAACGGGGAGTAGAGGCGGGTGAGCAGCAGGGCGAGGCTGACGACGGTGCCGGCGTCGAGCTGCCCGGTGACCGCGAGCCAGCCACCGAGGCCGTAGACGAGCGCCTGGGCCAGCGCAGCGACGAGGGTGAGGCAGGTCAGGAAGACGCGGCTGACCATGGCGGTGCGGACCCCGACGTCGCGGACCCGGTCGGCGCGGTCGCCGAACTCGGCCGCCTCCGCCTCGGGGCGCCCGAAGAGCTTCACCAGGGTCGCGCCGCCGGCGGAGAAGCGCTCGGTCATCTGGCCGGTCATCGCCGCGTTGAGGTCGGCCGACTCGCGCTGCAGCGCGGCGATGCGCCGCCCCATCCGGCGGGCGGGCAGCAGGAAGACCGGCAGCAGGACCAGCGCCAGCAGCGTCACCTGCCACGCCAGCGCCAGCATGACGACGACGGCGAGCACGAGCTGGATGACGTTGGTGACGAGGCCCGACAGCGTCGAGGTGAACGCGCGCTGGGCCCCGATGACGTCGTTGTTGAGCCGACTGACCAGCGACCCGGTGCGCGTGCGCGTGAAGAACGCCAGCGGCATGCGCTGGACGTGGCCGAACACCGCGAGGCGCAGGTCGTAGATCAGGCCCTCACCGATCCGCGACGACAGCCACCGCTCCACCAGCGTCAGCCCGGCGTCGACCACGGCGAGGCCGGCGATGACGAGCGCCAGCGTGATGACGACCGACGCCTCCGAGCGGCCGGTGATGGCCGTGACGACCCGCCCCGCGAGCACGGGCGTGGCCACGCCGATCACCGCCGAGGCGGTGGCCAGCAGCAGGAAGACCGCGAGCATCCGGTGGTGGCGCGCGGCGAACCGCCAGATCCGCGGCAGCGTCCCCTTCGGCACCGACCGGGGCACGGCGTCCGCCCGGGCGGCGGACATCATCAACGACCAACCGTCCACCGCGGGCTCCCGTCGCTCGTGAGGACCGAGTACCACGCGAGCGTGCGACCTCGACCATCGTCGAGGTCAAGCGGACGGACGCGGCGCGGGCCGGCGGGTGGTGGTCCGCCGGGTCCTCCCGGCGAGCGGGTACCCCGGGGGACGGCCCGGACGCGCTACTTCTTCTTCGTCCGCGTGGCGCCGCCGCGCCCGCGCAGGGTGACCCCCGACTCGGAGAGCACGCGGTGCACGAATCCGTAGGAGCGGCCGGTGGACTCGGCCAGCGAGCGGATGCTCGCGCCCTTCTCGTACTTCTTCTTCAGATCCGTGGCGAGCTTGTCGCGCTGGGTGCCGGTGATCCGAGCACCCTTCTTCAGATCGGCCATCTCGATCTCACCCCTCGTCCGACCGCAGGTCCGGTCGAACCATGATGATCGGCGAGCGAGGTGTGCGCCACGGCACAATTGTCGTGATCGGTAAGCGGTTCGGCCGATCGGAGTGATCGACGTCCGTTCGTCTGAACCTTCGGGACCTGCACGAACTCCCTGCACAGCGGGCTGGTCAGGCGAGCTCGACGAGTTCCAGGTGCTCGGCGGAGAAGTGGTCCTCGGTGCCGTCGGGCAGCAGGATCACGCGCTCCGGCTCGAGGGCCTCGACCGCCCCCGGGTCGTGGGTGACGAGCACGACCGCGCCCTCGAAGCGCCGCAGCGCGTCGAGCACCTTCTCCCGGCTGGCCGGGTCGAGGTTGTTGGTCGGCTCGTCGAGCAGCAGCACGTTGGCCGCGCTCGAGACCAGCCCGGCCAGTGCGAGGCGGGTGCGCTCGCCCCCGGAGAGCGTCCCGGCCGGCTGGGAGAGCTGCTCGCCGCTGAACATGAACGCACCGAGCAGCGTGCGCAGCTGCTGCTCGCCGGTGTCCGGCGCCGCACTGCGCGCGTTCTCCCAGACCGAGCGGTCCATGTCGAGCGTGTCGTGCTCCTGGGCGAAGTAGCCGGTGCGCAGGCCGTGGCCCGCCAGCACCTCCCCGGTGTCCGGGGTCTCCGCGCCGGCGAGGATGCGCAGCAGCGTCGTCTTGCCCGCGCCGTTGAGCCCGAGGATCACCACCCGCGACCCGCGGTCGACCGCGAGGTCCACGCCGGTGAACACCTCGAGCGAGCCGTAGGTCTTCGACAGCCCCTCGGCGGTCATCGGCACTCGCCCGCACGCGGCCGGCGACGGGAACCGGATGTGGGCGACCTTGTCGTCGGTCCGCTCCTCGTCGAGCCCGTCGAGCATGGCCTGCGCGCGGCGCGCCATCTGCTTGGCCGCGACCGCCTTCGTCGCCTTGGCGCCCATCTTCGCGGCCTGGGCCTGCAGGGCGCCCGCCTTCTTCTCGGCGTTGGCGCGCTCGCGGCGCCGGCGGGCCTCGTCGTCGGCGCGCGCCTGCTGGTACTTCTTCCAGCCCATGTTGTAGACGTCGAGCTCGCCGCGGGTGGCGTCGAGGAACCACACCTTGTTCACCACGTCGTCGATGAGCTCGGTGTCGTGGCTGATCACCACCAGCCCGCCCTCGTGGGCCTGCAGGAACGAGCGCAGCCAGCCGACGGAGTCCGCGTCGAGGTGGTTGGTCGGCTCGTCGAGCAGCAGCGTGGTCCCCGCGTTGCCCCCGGCGTCGCCGCTGGCCGCGAACAGGATCCGCGCGAGCTCGACGCGCCGGCGCTGGCCGCCCGAGAGCGTCTGCAGCGGCTGGCCCAGCACCCGGTCGGGCAGGCCGAGGTTCGAGCAGATGCGGCCGGCCTCGCTCTCCGCGGCGTAGCCGCCGAGGTCGGCGAAGCGCTCCTCGAGACGCCCGTAGCGCGCGACGGCCCTGTCCCGCGCCGCGTCGTCGGCGAGCTCGGCCATCGCGGTCTGGGTCTTCTCCATCTCGCGCAGCAACTCGTCGAGACCGCGCGCCGAGAGCACCCGGTCGCGCGCGAGGACGGTGAGGTCGCCCTCCCGCGGGTCCTGGGGCAGGTAGCCGACCGGGCCCGTCGACCGGATGACGCCGCCGTAGGGCTCGCCGACCCCGGCCAGGGACCGCAACGTCGTCGTCTTGCCCGCCCCGTTGCGCCCGACCAGCCCGATCCGGTCGCCCGGCTGGACGCGCAGCGTCGCCCCCGCGAGCAGGACGCGGGAGCCGGCGCGCAGCTCGAGATCGGTCGCGGTGATCACGGAGAGGTCCTCGGACGACGGGGATCGGTGCGGGCGCCGACGGGGAGCACGGCGCCGCTGACCCTCCCAGTGTAGGCGGCGCCCGCACCCGGATCCGGCTCTAGGGTGCGCCCATGACCGACGCCACTGTCCCCCCGCAGGATCTCGCCGGGCGCTCCGCGCTGGTCACGGGCGCCAGCCGGGGCATCGGCCTCGGCGTCGCGCGCCACCTGCTCGAACGCGGCGCGAGCGTCACCCTCACCGCCCGCAAGCAGGGGCAGCTCGACGAGGCGGTCGCCGACCTCGACGCACCGGACCGGGTCCTCGCGGTCGCGGGCAACTCCGGCGACCCGGCGGCCCGGGCGCGGGCGGTCGACGCCGCCGTCGAGCGGTTCGGGTCCCTCGACGTGCTGGTCAACAACGCCGCCACCAACCCGCAGTACGGCCCGCTCGTGGAGGCCGACCTGGGCGCGGTCTCGAAGATCTTCGACGTCAACGTCGTCGCCGCCCTCGGCTTCGTGCAGGAGGCCCACCGGGCGTGGATGGGCGAGCACGGGGGCGTGGTGGTCAACATGGCGTCGGTCGGCGGCTTCCGGTCCAGCGGGGTGATCGGCGCGTACGGGGCGTCCAAGGCGGCGCTGATCCGCCTCACCGAGGAGCTGGCGTGGGAGCTCGGGCCGTCGATCCGCGTCAACGCCGTGGCGCCCGCGCTGGTCAGGACGCGGATGGCCGAGGCGCTGTGGTCCGGCCAGGAGGAGGAGATCGCCGCCCGCTACCCGATGCGACGCCTCGGCACGACCGGCGACGTCGCCGCCCTCGTCGGCTTCCTCGCCTCCGACGCCGCCGCGTGGATCACCGGTGAGACTGTGCGCGTCGACGGCGGCCTGCTCGCGACCGGGAGCACGTAAACGGCCACCACAGACCCGGACGGGCACAATGGGTGGTGATCGGGAGGGAGGTCACATGGGGCTGTTCAGCAGGTGGCGCCGCGGCGGCGGCGGGAGCGGTGTCGGGGCGGGAGGGCAGCGCCAGGTGCTCGACCGCGAGGCGACGGGCGCCGATCTGGAGCACCTCCGGGCCTTCGCCCGCAGCCGCGAGGGCGTCGCGTTCTACGTCGAGCCCGAGACCACGGCCACCGACACGACCGTCGTCGCCGTGGCCTTCGACGGCGAGTGGACCCGCCGGCGCGTCGGCACGCCCAAGGCCGCCGAGAAGCTGGCGCGCTCGGTGAAGGTCGCGTGCCACGACGTCACGGTCACCGGCTACCCGCCGGAGATGCGGCGGTGGAACGCGCAGGCGAAGGCCGATCGCGCGGCGCTCGAGGAGATGACCCGGGCCGAAACGGACCAGCCGTCGGGCCAGGCGTCGGGCCAGGCGTCGGACCAGGCGCCGGAGCGGGACCGCGACCGGTGAGCCCCGGCGCGGCCGTGCCGGTCGCCGACGTGGTCGTGGCCGGGGCCGGTCCCGCCGGCCGGTCGCTGGCCCGCGCCTGCGCCGCGCGCGACCTGCGCACCCTTGTCGTCGACCCCAGGCCGCACCGCCCGTGGACCCACACCTACGGCGCCTGGTCCCACGAGCTGCCCGACGACCTGCCCGGTGAGGTCGTCGCCGCGCGCGGGCGGGGGGTGGCGATCGCCCAGCGCACCCACGAGCTCGACGACGAGTACGTCGTGCTCGACACCGCCGCGCTCCAGGCGCACCTCACCGACCCGGCCGTCGCCGTGCGCCGCGGGCGGGGCGTCGGCGCGGTGCCCGCCGGGCCGGGGCGGCACCCCGCGGTCCTGCTCGACGACGGCACGAGCGTCACCGCCCGCGTCGTCGTCGACGCCACCGGCGCCCGCCAGGCCCTGGGCCGCCGCGGCACCGCTCGCGAGCTCGACGCCGGGCCGCCGCGCGCGGAGCAGACCGCGTTCGGCGTCGTCGTGCCGCGCGAGGTGGCCGCCCGCGTCAGCGGCGACCGGCTGCTGTTCATGGACTGGCGCCCCGCCCACGGCCGCCCGGGATGGCCGACCTTCCTCTACGCCGTCCCCCTCGACGACGAGCGCGTGCTGCTCGAGGAGACCTCCCTCGCCCGCCGCCCCGGGCTGCCGATGCCCGAGCTGCGCGCGCGGCTGCGGGCCCGGCTGCGCGCCGCGGGCCTCGCCGAGACGGAGATCCCCGACGAGCCCGCCGACGTCGAGAAGGTGCGCTTCCCCGTCGACTCGCCGCGGCACCGCTCGCCGTCGGGCGTGGTCGCGATCGGTGCCGCCGACCCGCTGGTGCACCCGGCGTCGGGGTTCAGCCTCGCGACGTCCCTGCGCCTGGCGCCGCGCCTGGCCACCGTGCTCGCCGACGCGCTGCGCGGGGGCACCGAGCCGATCGGGGTCGCCCGCGCCGCCCGGCGCGTCATCCGCTCCCCCGGCGCGATCACCGTCCACGCCCTGCGCCGCCGCGGGCTGGAGACGCTGCTGGCGATGCCGCCGGCCGAGGTCCCGGCGTTCTTCGAGCGCTTCTTCACGCTCCCGCCGGCGCATCGCCGGGCCTATCTCGACGCCCGCGAGGACGTCACCGCATCGGTGGCCGCCATGTCCTCGTTGTTCGGGCGGCTGACACCGCGGCTGCGCGCCCACCTGATCAGGGGAACGCTCCTCGGAGCCCGCAGCGTCCGAACGGAGCAGTAGCGGTACGCTCGTGAACCGGCATCGTGACGGGTTCGTGACCCGTCACCGACGAGAAGGGGACTGCCGCCATGGGTGCCTACCAGACCGTGGCCGTCGGGACGGACGGCTCGGAGTCGTCGTACCGCGCGGTCGACCGGGCGGCGACGATCGCGGCCGACGCGAAGGCGCTGCTGCTGATCATCTGCGCCTACAAGCCGGCGAAGTCGACCGGTGAGGCCGAGCAGGCGCTCGGCGAGGACGCCGCGTTCCACGTCGTGGGCTCGACCCCCGCCGAGGAGACGCTGCGCGACGCCCGCGAGCGTGCCGCCGCCAAGGGCTCGGTGGAGATCGACACCGTCGCGGTGGAGGGCGACCCGATCGACCGCGTGGTCGAGGTCGTCGCCGACCGCAAGGCCGACCTGGTCGTCGTCGGCAACCGGGGCCTCAACAGCCTCGCGGGCCGGCTGCTCGGCTCGGTCCCGCAGGGCATCTCCCGCCGGGCCGGCAGCGACGTCCTCATCGTCCACACCACGTGACGCCCGGTCCGGACCCCGCCTCCCCCGATCCCGAGCGGTGGGCGCGGGCGCAGGAGCGGATCGAGGACCTGCTCCTGGGTGGGCCCCGGACCATGACGCGCGGCGAGGTGCAGCAGCGCACCGGGTTCACCCCGGAGCACACCTCGCGGTTGTGGAGCGCGCTCGGCTTCCCGGCCACCGCCGACGACGTCCGCGGGTTCGCCGAGGCGGACGTGGACGCGCTCGAGCTGTCGGGGCGCCTCCTCGAGGAGGACACCTTCGACGAGGCCGAGGAGCTCGCCGTCGCGCGGGCCCTCGGCCAGGGTCTGGGACGCCTCGCGGAGTGGCAGGCGACGCTGGTGCGGCGCACCATCGCCGACACGGGCCGCGCCCACGACCCGGACGCGATCGTCGAGGCCGTCGAGGCGCTGGTGCCGACGCTGGAGAAGCTCCAGTCCTACGTCTGGCGCCGCCACCTCGCCGTCACCGCCGGCCGGATGCTCGCGACCCTCGCCCACCCGCCCGAGGACGGGTCGTCGGAGAACCGCGTCGTCGTGGGCTTCGCCGACATCGTCGGGTTCACGAGCCTGAGCCGGAAGATCGACGAGGTCGAGCTGCGCGCGCTGCTCGAGCGCTTCGAGACCGTGTGCACCGAGGTCGTGGCGCGCCGGCACGGGCGGATCGTCAAGACCCTCGGGGACGAGATCCTGTTCGTGGCCGAGCGCGTCGAGGACGCCGTCGACATCGCGTTCCGGCTCCACGAGGAGGTGCCCGACGACGAGGGCCGCCCGGCCCTGCGCGTCGGGCTCGCGCTCGGCGAGGTGCTCCCCCGCTACGGCGACGTCTACGGGCCGGTCGTCAACATCGCCAGCCGGCTGACGTCCGAGGCCCACCCGGGCACGGTGCTGATCGACGAGAACCTCACCGAGGCCCTGCGCGCCACCGACCTGGACCTCGACATCCGCGCGGTGCCCCAGCTCGCGGTGCGCGGCTACCGCCACCTGCGCCCGCACGTGGTGCGCGAGCGGGGTTAGCAGCGAACGGCCTGTTCGCTGCTTCTAGGCGCGCGAAGTCCCCGTTGATCACCTCAGTGCGCCCACCCCGGCACGAGCGAGCGACGCCCTCGCTGCATCAGGTGCAGCGAGGGCGTCGTCCGGTGCGGGTGCGGCGGAGCTCAGACGGTGAAGCCGAGCGCGCGGAGCTGCTCGCGACCGTCGTCGGTGATCTTGTCCGGGCCCCACGGCGGCATCCAGACCCAGTTGATCCGCACGTCCTTGGCCAGTCCCCCGCCCGGGCCCTGGGTGAGGGCGGCGCGGGCCTGGTCCTCGATGACGTCGGTCAGCGGGCAGGCCGCCGAGGTCAGGGTCATGTCGAGGGTGACGACGGGGCCGGCCCCGTCCTCGGAGCCGTCGTGGACGTCGATGCCGTAGAGCAGCCCCAGGTCGACGACGTTGATCCCCAGCTCGGGGTCGACGACGTCGCGCATGGCCTCCTCGAGGTCGTCGACCGACGGCAGGTCGGTGCTGGTCGCGGGCGCCTCGGGCATGCCGGCGGCGCCTCGCTGGACAGACTGCTGCACGGTCTCTTCGGTCATGAGGTACCTCCAGCTTGAGCCTGGGCCACCGCGTCCTTGAACGCCAGCCAGCCGAGCAGCGCGCACTTCACGCGCGCCGGGTAGGCGGCCACGCCGGCGAAGGCGACGGCGTCGTCGAGCACGTCCTCGTCGGGCTCCACCTTGCCGCGACCCTGCACCATCGTCTGGTAGGCCTCGAGCGTCTCGAAGGCCTCGCCGACGGTGTGGCCGACGAGCAGGTCGTGCGCCACCGAGGTCGCGGCCTGGCTGATCGAGCAGCCCAGGGCGTCGTAGGACAGGTCCTCGACCTTGGCGTCGCGGCCCTCGCCGCCGGTGAGGTGCACGCGCACGGTCACCTCGTCCCCGCAGGTCGGGTTGACGTGGTGGACCTCGGCCTCGAACGGGTCGCGCAGCCCGCGGCCGTGCGGGTTGCGGTAGTGGTCCAGGATGATCTCCTGGTACATCGAGTCGAGCTTCACGACGGCACCACCCCGAAGAACTCCTGGGCCCGACGGATGCCGGCCACGAGCGCGTCGACCTCCTCCATCGTGTTGTACACGTGGAAGCTCGCGCGGATCGACGACTGCACGCCGAACGCCCGGTGCAGCGGCCAGGCGCAGTGGTGGCCGACGCGGACCGCGATGCCCGAGTCGTCGAGCACCTGGGACGCGTCGTGCGGGTGCAGGCCCTCGATGGTGAACGCGACGGCGCCGCCGCGGGCCTCGGTGGTGCGCGGGCCGACGATCGCGACGCCGGGCAGGTCCTGCAGCTTGAGCAGTGCCGCGCCGGTCAGCTCGGCCTCGTGGGTCTTCACCGCGTCCATCCCGATCGCCGACAGGTAGTCGACGGCCGCCCCGAGGCCGATGGCCTGCGACGTCATGGGCACGCCGGCCTCGAACCGCGCCGGCGGCGGGGCGTAGGTCGAGCTCTCCATCCGCACGAGCTCGATCATCGAGCCGCCCGTGAGGAACGGGGGCAGCGCCTCGAGCAGCTCGGCCCGCCCGTAGAGCACACCGATGCCCGACGGCCCGAGCATCTTGTGCCCGGAGAACGCGGCGAAGTCGACGCCGAGGGCGTGGAGGTCGACCGGGGCGTGCGGCACCGACTGGCAGGCGTCGAGCACCGTGTAGGCGCCGACCGCACGGGCGCGCCGCACCAGCTCCTCCACCGGCGGGACGGTGCCCAGCACGTTGGACTGGTGGGTGAACGCGACGACCCGGGTCCGCTCGTTGATCACCGAGCGCGCCTCGTCCGAGTTGAGGTCGAGGCGCCCGTCGGGCGTCACCGAGAACCAGCGCAGCGTCGCCCCGGTGCGCCGGCAGAGCTCCTGCCAGGGCACGAGGTTCGCGTGGTGCTCCATCTCGGTGGTGACGACCTCGTCGCCCGGCCCGAGGCGGAAGCGCTCGGCGGCCGGGTCGACGCCGTCGCCCACGGAGGCGTTGCTCATGCCGTAGGCGACGAGGTTGATCGCCTCGGTGGCGTTCTTCGTGAACACCACCTCTCCGATGTCGGCGCCCACGAACGCCGCGATCCGCTCGCGCGCGGACTCGTAGGCGTCCGTGGCCTCCTCGGCCAGCGCGTGGGCCCCGCGGTGCACGGCGGCGTTGGACGTCTCGAGGAACGTCCGCTCCGCGTCGAGCACCTGGCGGGGCCGCTGGGACGTCGCGCCGGAGTCGAGGTAGACCAGCGGCTTCCCGTCCCGAACGGTGCGGCTCAGGATGGGGAAGTCCTCGCGGATCTTCGCGACATCCAGGGTCGCACCCCCGGCGGACGTGCCGGTGGAGGGTGCGAGGGCGGTCATGCCGGCTGCTCCTCCTTCTCCGCCGCGGAGCCCGTGAACCGTACGTAGCCGTTCTCCTCGAGCTCGTCGGCGAGCTCGGGGCCACCGGACTCGGCGACCCGGCCGTTCACGAACACGTGGACCTTGTCCGGCGCGATGTAGCGCAGGATCCGCGTGTAGTGCGTGATCAGCAGGATGCCGACGTCGGAGGCGGCCTTGTAATCGTTGACGCCCTTGCTCACGACGCGCAGCGCGTCGACGTCGAGACCGGAGTCGGTCTCGTCGAGGACGGCGAACTTCGGCTTGAGCAGCGCCATCTGCAGCACCTCGTGGCGCTTCTTCTCGCCGCCGGAGAAGCCCTCGTTGACGCTGCGCTCGGCGAACGCCGGGTCGATCTCGAGGTCGGACATCGCGCCCTTGACCTCCTTGACCCAGTGCCGCACCTTCGGCGCCTCGCCGCGGGTCGCGGTGGCCGCGGAGCGCAGGAAGTTCGACATCGAGACGCCGGGCACCTCGACGGGGTACTGCATGGCGAGGAACAGCCCGGCGCGGGCGCGCTCGTCGACCTCCATGGCCAGCACGTCCTCGCCGTCCAGGAGCACCTGGCCCTTCGTGACCTGGTACTTCGGGTGGCCCGCGATGGAGTAGGCGAGCGTGGACTTGCCGGAGCCGTTCGGACCCATGATCGCGTGGGTCTCGTTCGAGCTCACCGTCAGGTCGACGCCGCGCAGGATCTCCTTGGGACCGGACTCGGTCTCGACCTCGACGTGCAGGTCGCGGATCTCGAGGGTGGACATCAGGCCTCTTTCACTACTCGTGCGTGTGGTGGGGTGCTCAGGAGTTGATCGCTTCGAGCTCGGCCTCGATGGCCGCCTCGAGACGGTCGCGCAGCGCGGGGACGCGGACCTTGGCGATGACCTCGCCGAAGAAGCCGCGGACCACGAGCCGGCGCGCCTGCGCCTCGGGGATGCCGCGCGACATCAGGTAGAACAACTGCTCGTCGTCGAATCGTCCCGTCGCGCTGGCGTGGCCGGCGCCGACGATCTCGCCCGTCTCGATCTCGAGGTTCGGCACCGAGTCGGCGCGGGCGTTGTCGGTGAGCAGCAGGTTGCGGTTGAGCTCGTAGGTGTCGGTGCCCTCCGCGGCCTTGCGGATCAGCACGTCGCCGATCCAGACCGTGTGGGCGGCCGTGCCCCCGTCGGCCCCCTGCAGCGCGCCCTTGTACATCACCCGCGAGCGGCAGTGGGCCACCGAGTGGTCGACGAGCAGGCGCTGCTCGAAGTGCTGGCCGCCGTCGGCGAAGTACAGGCCGTCGAGCTCGACGTCGCCGCCGGGCGCCCGGTAGTTGATCACCGGGGACAGCCGCACGAGGTCGCCGCCGAGCGTCACCGACGTGTGCCGGATCGTCGCGTCGCGGCCGACCGAGAGGTGCTGGGCCCCGACGTACACGGCGTCGTCGGCCCAGTCGTGCACCTCGACGACCTCGAGCTTCGCGCCGTCGGCGACGACGAACTCGGTGTTGGCGGCGACCGTGCCCGAGCCGCGGTGGTCGAGCACGACCACGGCCTCGGCGTGGTGCTCGAGGCGCAGCTGCAGGTGCGCGTACGCGGTCGAGCCCGCGCCCGGGCCGCCGACGGTGATCGTCAGCGGCTCGTCGTCGGACCGGACCTCGTTCACCGTGACCACGTGGGCCTCGGTGAACGACGACCACGCCTGCGCCGCCACGCGGTCGGCCGGGATGCCGCCGTCGCCGAGACGGGCGTCGTCGCGGCCGACACGCTCGTGGCGGGTGCCGGTGCCGGCGAGGTCGCCGGCGGCCTCACCGAAACCGGTGCGCACCGACACCTCGATCGCGCCCTCGGCGCTCGCCGAGCCGTCGTGCAGCCCGCGCAGGCGGCGCAGCGGCGTGAACCGCCACTGCTCCTCGCGCCCGCGCGGCACCTCGAACGCCTCCACGTCGTAGGACGTGTGGCGCTCTTCCCACGGCGCGATCTTCGGCGACGACGCGGTCTTGATGCCCGGGTCCTTGTCGAGGACCGGGGCGCCGGGGGCGGTCGTGGTGCCGCCCCCGGTCTCGACAACCGGCTCGGTCATCCGACCGCACCCTCCATCTGCAGCTCGATCAGGCGGTTGAGCTCGAGCGCGTACTCCATGGGCAGCTCGCGAGCGATGGGCTCGACGAACCCGCGCACGATCATCGCCATGGCCTCGTCCTCGGTGAGGCCGCGGGACATCAGGTAGAAGAGCTGGTCCTCGCTGACCTTCGAGACCGTCGCCTCGTGGCCCATCGTCACGTCGTCCTCGCGGACGTCGACGTACGGGTAGGTGTCGCTGCGGCTGATCGTGTCGACCAGCAGCGCGTCGCACTTCACCGTCGACCGCGAGTGGTGCGCGCCCTTGTTGACGCGCACGAGGCCGCGGTAGCTGGTGCGCCCGCCGCCGCGTGCCACCGACTTCGAGATGATCGTCGACGACGTGTGCGGCGCGAGGTGCACCATCTTGGCGCCCGCGTCCTGGTGCTGGCCCTCGCCGGAGAACGCCACCGAGAGCACCTCGCCCTTGGCGTGCGGCCCGGTCAGCCAGACGGCCGGGTACTTCATGGTCACCTTGGAGCCGATGTTGCCGTCGACCCACTCCATGGTCGCGCCCTCTTCGGCCTTGGCGCGCTTGGTGACCAGGTTGTAGACGTTGTTCGACCAGTTCTGGATGGTCGTGTAGCGGCAGCGGCCGCCCTTCTTCACGACGATCTCGACGACCGCGGAGTGCAGCGAGTCGGACGAGTAGATCGGCGCCGTGCAGCCCTCGACGTAGTGGACGTAGGCGTCCTCGTCGACGATGATCAGCGTCCGCTCGAACTGGCCCATGTTCTCGGTGTTGATCCGGAAGTAGGCCTGCAGCGGGATGTCCACGTGGACGCCCTTGGGCACGTAGATGAACGAGCCGCCGGACCACACCGCCGAGTTCAGCGCGGAGAACTTGTTGTCGCCGGCCGGAATGACCGAGCCGAAGTACTCCTCGAACAGCTCCGGGTGCTCGCGCAGCCCGGTGTCGGTGTCCATGAAGATGACGCCCTGCGCCTCCAGGTCCTCGCGGATCTGGTGGTAGACGACCTCGGACTCGTACTGCGCCGCGACGCCCGCGACCAGGCGCGCCTTCTCGGCCTCGGGGATGCCGAGCTTGTCGTACGTCGCCTTGATGTCGTCGGGCAGGTCCTCCCAGCTGGCGGCCTGCTTCTCCGTCGACCGGACGAAGTACTTGATGTTGTCGAAGTCGATGCCCGAGAGGTCAGAGCCCCACTGCGGCATCGGCTTCTTGTCGAACGTGTTCAGCGCCTTGAGCCGCAGCTGGAGCATCCAGTCCGGCTCGTCCTTCTTCTGCGAGATGTCACGCACGACCGCCTCGTTCAGGCCGCGCTGCGCGCTCGCCCCGGCGACGTCGCTGTCGTGCCACCCGAACTGATAGGTCCCGAGCGCCGCGAGGGTCTCCTCCTGGGTGAGCTCGGGGGCCCTGTCGGCGAGCGAGGCGGTGGTCCGCTCCGCGGAGGTGGTCATACGACCTGCCTTCCCTTGACGTCGGTGGTGGTCGGCTGGGGAACGTGGGTGGTGCACGCGGCGTCGCCCCGCGCGATGGTCGACAGCCGCTGGACGTGGGTGCCCAGGAGCTCGGCGAAGACCTCGGTCTCCGCCTCGCACAGCTGCGGGAACTCGGCGGCCACGCCGGCCACCGGACAGTGGTGCTGGCAGAGCTGTGCGCCCGTGCCCTTGCTGGGCCGCGACGACGCCGCGTAGCCCTCGCGGGACAGCGCGCCGGCCAGGGCCTCGACCCGGGCGGCACGGTCGTCCTGCGCCTCGATACCGCCGGGACCCTCACGGTGCTCGGCGAGGAGCCCGAGGATGCGACGGCGGGCGAACGCGCGGACCGCGTCCTCCCCCGCGACGCCCGCGAGCTCGCGCAGCGCCGCGACGGCGAGCTCGGCGACGTCGGCCTCGCCGCGCCCCGCGCGCCGGCGGCCCTGCTCGGTGAGCAGGTGCTGGCGGGCCGGGCGGCCGCGGCCACGGCCCGAGGCGCGGGGGGCGTCCCGGGTGACCACGGTGCCGTCGGCGACCAGCGCGTCGAGGTGGCGGCGCACCGCCGCACCCGAGAGGCCGAACTCCCCGGCGAGGTCCATCGCCGTGGTGGGGCCGTGCTCGAGCAGCCGGCGGACGATGAGGTCCCGCGTCCGGCCGTCGTGCCCGTCGACACCGCTCATCGTGACCACCTCCTCCACGCTCACCAAGGGTCGCCTTTCCTTTTGACAACACCAGTCTTGCGTATTTGTCGGCGCCCGGCAAAGCGGACCCCCCGGATCGGGGCGGTGATCGCGCTCACCCAGGGTCACCTCACCTGTGCCCACCGTCGGGTAGGGCGGGCGGGGCTCGTCACCGCGCTCGGTATCGTCCCGATCCGTGACCGGCGCTGCGCAGGCCCTGCAGGCGCCTGCCGACGTGTCCGCCGACGCCCCCGCCGTCACGCCGCCGGGCGCCACGCCGCCCCCGCCGACGCCCGACGAGCGGCGGCGCCTGCGGACCGTGCGGCGCTTCGGGACCACCGGCTCGCTGCTCATGGCCATCGGCGCGCTGGGCTGCGGGGCGACACCCGCGCCGGCGTACAACCCGCTGCTCGGCACGCGGGTGCTCGGTCTGTGGGGCCGCATGCCGACGGTGTCGCTCACGCTCGCCTACCTGGGCATGGGCATGCTGGTGCTCGCCTGGCTGTGGCTCGGGCGGCTCGCGTGGCCGGGCCGCGTGCGGCTCTCGGTGCGCCAGCTGACCCGCATCCTCGTCATGTGGATGGCGCCGCTGGCCGTCGCGCCGCCGCTGTTCTCCACCGACGTGTACGGCTACCTGTCCCAGGCCGAGGTCGTCTCCCGCGGCTTCGACCCCTACATCTACGGCGCCGCGCAGGCGCTCGGGCTCTCCGACCCGCTGGTCGCGAGCATCCCGACGATCTGGCGCACCACGCCGTCGCCGTACGGCCCGGGCTTCCTGACGTTCGGGCGCCTCATCACCGGCATCGCCGGCGACGACATCGTGCTCGGCGTCTACCTGCACCGGGTGCTGGCGCTCGCCGCGCTCGGGCTCGTCATCTGGGCGGTGCCGCACCTGGCGCGGCGGGCGGGCGTGGAGCCGATCGCGGCGCTGTGGCTCGCGATCAGCCCGCTGGTGCTCTTCCACCTGGTCAGCGGCATCCACAACGACGCGATCATGCTCGGCGTCGTCCTCGCCGGCATGGAGATCGGCATGCGGCACTCGTGGGTGCTCGGCGCGCTGCTCATCGGGCTCGGCGCCTCCGGGAAGATCCCGGCGGTCGTGGCCCTGGGGTTCCTGGCGGCCCACGTGGCGCACGAGCGCGGCGGGGGCTTCCCGCGCCTGCTGCGCTACGGCGCCGGCGTCTCGGTGCTCGGGCTCGGCACGGTCGCCGCGGTGTCGGTGGGCAGCGGGCTGGGCTTCGGGTGGATCCAGGCCCTCGCCGTGCCGAACCTCCTGCGCAGCTGGCTCTCGGTCACCACCGACCTCGGGGTGCTCGGCGGCTGGCTCGGCGGGCTGCTCGGCCTCGGCGACCACACCGAGGCCGTCCTCGACCTCACGCGCGCCGCGGGCCTCGGCGTCGCCGCCCTGGTGTGCGTGCTGCTGGTCTTCATGGTGCTGAACGGGCGCCTGCACGCCGTCGCGGGCATGGGCTACGGCTTCGGGGCGGTCTTCCTCGCCGGCCCCGTCCTCCACCCCTGGTACCTGCTGTGGGCGATCGTCCCGCTCGCCGCGTCGGTGCGGAACCCGAGGATCCGCGGGTTCGCCGTCGCGATCTGCGCGGTCATCGCCCTGCTCGTGCCGCCCACCGGCGCCGACTTCTCGTTCCGCACCTACCAGCTGCCCATGGCCATCACCGCGGCCGCCCTGCTCGCGCTCGTGCCGCTGGCCGCGGTGCGCGGGCGCGTGCCGCGGACCCCGGCGACCTAGGCTGTCGTCCGTGTCGGGAGCCGTGCGCGCGCTGGAGGTGCGCGACCTCGTCGTGCGCTACCAGGGGCGCGCGGCGGTCGACGGGCTCGACCTCGACCTCGCGCCCGGCCGGGTCCTCGCCCTGCTCGGGCCCAACGGCGCGGGCAAGACCACGACGGTCGAGGTGTGCGAGGGCCTGCGCGGCCGCGACGGGGGCGAGGTCCGGGTGCTCGGCACCGACCCCGCCGGCGCACCCGACGCCCTGCGCGCCCGGACGGGCGTCATGCCCCAGGGCGGCGGCGCGTACCCCGGGGTGCGCGTGCGCGAGATGGTCGGGCTCGTCGCGACCTGCTCGGCGCACCCGCTCGACCCCGACTGGCTCGTCGAGACCCTCGGCCTCGCCTCCTGCGCCCGCACGCCCTACAAGCGCCTCTCGGTCGGCCAGCAGCAGCGCCTCGCCCTGGCCTGCGCCGTGGTCGGGCGCCCCGAGCTGGTGTTCCTCGACGAGCCCACCGCGAGCCTCGACCCGCAGGGCCGCCGGCTCGTGTGGGACCTCGTGCGCGCGCTGCGCGCCGACGGCGTGGCGGTCCTGCTGACCACGCACCTCATGCAGGAGGCCGAGACCCTCGCCGACCACATCGTGATCATCGACCACGGGCGCACCGTCGCCGAGGGCTCGCCCGACGACCTCACCGCGGCGGGCGCCGACCGCGAGCTGCGCTTCCGCGCCGCCGCCGGCATGGACCTGCGCCTGCTGGCGGACGCGCTGCCCGAGGAGTGCACGGTCTCCGAGCCGACGCCGGGCAGCTACCTCGTGGAGGGCTCCATCGACCCGCAGGTCCTCTCGACGGTGACGTCCTGGTGCGCGCGCCAGGGGGTGCTCGCCGACGACCTGAGGGTCGCCCGCCGCAGCCTCGAGGACGTGTTCCTGGAGCTCACGGGGCGGGAGCTGCGCTCGTGAGCTTCGAGGCGGGCACGTTCACCCCCGCCCCGGGTCGGGGGCCGCTGGGCCGGATGCTCGGCGCGCAGGTGCTGCTCGAGACGAAGCTGGCGCTGCGCCAGGGCGAGCAGGTGCTGCTCACCCTCGTCATCCCGCTCGCCCTGCTCGTCGGGCTGACGCTGCTGCGCGTCGTCCCGCTGCCCGAGCCGCGGCCGACGTCGGCGCTGGGCACGGTCCTCGCGCTGGCCATCATGTCCACGGCGTTCACGAGCCAGGCGATCTCGCTGGGCTTCGACCGCCGCTACGGGGTGCTGCGCCGCCTGGCCGCGACGGCGGTGCCGCGCTGGCTCATCGTGGTCGGGCGCCTCGGCGGGATGGCGGCCGTGGTGCTCGTGCAGGTCGTCGTGCTCGGCGCCGTCGCCGTCGCGCTGGGCTGGCGGCCGGGGGCGGGCTCGCCGGGCTGGGTCGTGCTGCTCGTCGTGCTGGGCACGGCGGCCTTCGGCGCGGTCGGCGTGCTGCTGGGCGGGAGCCTGCGCGCGGAGCTGGTGCTCGCCGTGGCCAACATCGTGTGGTTCGTGCTGCTCTTCGCCGGCGGGGTCCTCGTCCCGGCCGCCGCGCTGCCCGGCCCGCTCGCGACCGTCGTGCAGCTGCTGCCGTCCGGGGCGCTCGCCGAGGGGCTGCGCACCGCGCTGGTGGGCGGCACCCCGTCGACGGCCCACGTCGTCGTCCTGCTCGCCTGGACCGTCGTCGCCGGCGGCATCGCGGTCCGCACGGTGCGCTGGTCCTGAGGGCACCTACGACCGGACGTAGGACTGGTCCGGCTCCGCGGCGCTCCGCAGCCTAGGATCGGCCTCGTGCTGGAGCGCCTCCCCGCCACCCCGCCCCGGCTGATGCGCGGGCTCGCGATGGCCGCGGTCGTCGGCCAGGCGGGCATCGCGGTCACCGGTGCCGTCGTCCGCGTGACCGGGTCCGGGCTCGGCTGCCCGACCTGGCCGCAGTGCTTCCCGGGCAGCCTGGTCCCCGTGCCGCACCCCGAGGTCGCGGTGCTGCACCAGTGGGTCGAGTTCGGCAACCGCCTGCTCGGCATCGCGCTCGTGCTCGTCGCCGGCGCCTGCCTGCTCGCCGCCGTCAACGTCCGCCCCCGCCGGCGCCGCCTGATCCTCCTCGCCGCGACGATGCCCCTCGGCGTCGTCGCCCAGGCCGTCATCGGCGGGATCACGGTGCTCACGGGGCTGGCCTGGTACACGGTGGCGGCGCACTTCCTCGTCACGATCCCGCTGATCTGGCTCGCGGTGCTCCTCGTGCGGGAGTGCTCCCCCGCCGCCATGGCCGCGCCGCCGGGCACGCCCTGGCGGGCCGCCGTCGCGCCGGCGCTGCGCGGGCTGCTGGTCGTGACGTCCGTGGTGCTCGTCGCCCTGCTCGTGGCGGGCACGCTGGTCACCGCGGCCGGTCCGCACGGCGGCGACGCCGCCACCCCCCGCCTGGCCGCGATCCCGCTCCCCGCGCTCGCGACCGCGCACGCCCACCTGCTGTTCGCGTTCCTCGGCCTGCTCGTGGGCGTCGGCTTCATGGTGCACGCGGTCGGCGCGCCCCGGGCGGTGATCGTGCGGCTGCGGGTGCTCGTCGTCCTGACGCTCGCCCAGGGGGTCCTCGGCGGCGTCCAGTACGCCCTCGGCGTCCCCGAGCTCCTCGTGGCGCTGCACGTCCTCGGTGCCGTCGTGACCGTCGCGGCGACGGCGTGGCTGTGGTCGGCGACCGCCGAACCGGACGCCGTGACCCTCGCGGCCTCCGGCGCACCCGCTCCGGCACTGGCCGGGAGGTCCTGACGTGCACGCCATCCGCATGACGACGCTCGGCGGCCCCGAGGTGCTCGAACCCGCCGACCTGCCCGACCCCGAGCCCGGCGACGGCGAGGCGCTCGTCGAGCTGGCGGTGATCGGCGTCAACTACATCGACACCTACTTCCGCACCGGCACCTACCCCACGACGCTGCCCTGCGTGCCCGGCCTCGAGGGCGGCGGCACCGTGCGCGCGGTCGGCCCCGGCGTCACCACCGTCGCGCCCGGGGACCGCGTGGTCTGGACCAACACCCTCGGCTCCTACGCGACGCTCGCGACCGTCCCCGCCGCAGAGCTCGTCACCGTGCCCGACGCCGTGGACCTCGAGACCGCCACCGCCGTGGTCCTCCAGGGGATGACCGCGCACTACCTGCTCCACGACACCTACCCCGTGGCCCCGGGCGACGTCGTCCTCGTGCACGCCGCCGCGGGCGGCATGGGCCTGCTCCTGTGCCAGATGGCCAGCGCGCTGGGCGCCCGGGTGCTCGCGACGACCTCGTCGGAGGAGAAGGACGCCCTGGCCCGCGGGGCCGGCGCGCACGAGACCCTCCGCTACTCCGACGACCTCGCCGACCGGGTCCGCGCCCTCACCGACGGCGAGGGCGTCGCGGCGGTCTACGACGGTGTCGGCGCGGCCACCTTCGACGCCTCCCTCGCGAGCCTGCGCGTGCGCGGCGTGCTGGCCCTCTACGGCGCCGCGAGCGGCCCCGTCCCGCCCGTCGACCCGCAGCGCCTCAACAGCGGCGGCTCGCTCTACCTCACCCGCCCGTCCCTGCACTGGCACGTCCGCACCCCCGAGGCCCTCGCGGCCCGGGCGTCCGCCGTGTTCTCGTCGGTCGCGGCCGGCGAGCTCTCGGTGCGCATCGGCGGCCGCTACGCCCTCGACGACGCCGCCACCGCCCACCGCGACCTCCAGTCCCGCCGCACGACGGGGAAGCTGCTCCTGGTGCCGTGAGCTCTCCACGTCGATCTCTCGAGGGTGCCGCGGGCGCACCGCAGCGCTGACACTCTCGAGAGATCGAACGGGAGAGCCCGTCGGGGGCGTCGTGCCGGCGCCGGCGTTCCTCGATCTCCTCGGAGCGCGACGAGGCGTCGGCGCTCCGCCTGCGGCTCCTGCGGCCCGGCAGGAGGTCGGCGCGCACCTCTCCAGATCGATCTCCCGGGAGTGTCACCACTGTTCAGCAGCCCCGACACTCCCGAGAGATCGAGATGGAGAGCCGGCGGCGGACGGAACCGTCGGCGCGCGGGTTGCGTCGAACCCGGCATGGACCTCGAGCGACCGTTCCGCGGGTCCGAGGCCGTGGGGCGTGGAGTCCTCACGCCGGGACGGCTCCGCGGATCCGGGTTCGTCCCCCTCGGGCACGACGTGTACGTGGCCGCCGGGACGGCCGTCGACCGGGTCACGCTCGCCCGCACTGCGATGCTGCGCCACCCGGACGGCACCGTCACGGGGACGACGGCGGCCGTGCTCTGGGGCGCGGGCGGAGCGGTCGCCGACGCCGGGACGACGACCGACCTCCCGGAGCGGACCGAGGTGCTCGTCCCGGGCGCGGGCGTCCGGTCACGGGGCGCCCTGGACGTCCGGCGCGCCGACCTCCCGGAGGACGAGGTCGTCACGTGGCCGGACGGGAACGGCGGCGCCGTCCTGCGCCTCACGTCGCCCGGCCGGACGCTGCTCGAGGTCGCCCGGCGCCTGCCCACGGTGGAGGCGGTGGTGATCGCCGACGCCCTCGCCCGACGATGCGGGCTGCGCACCGCCGACGTCGTGGCGCTCGCCGACCGGCACACCGGCGAGCGCGGGATGGCCCGCGTGCGCGCGGCCGCGGCGCTGATCGACGCCCGGAGCGACACGCCGCGTCGGACGCGGGTACGACTCGGCGTGCTGTCCGCGCGCCTGCCCGCGCCGATGGTCGGCGCGGTGGTGACGGTGGCGGCGACCGAGGAGGTCGTCGGGGAGCTCGACCTGGCCTGGCCGGACCGGCGCGGGGGCGTGCTCGTGGACCGGGCCCCGGACGACGCGTGGGCCCGCGCCGGGACGTTGCTCGACCACGGGTGGGAGGTGGTGTCGCTCGGAGCCGGCGGCGAGCACCCCGTGCCGCACGTGGTCGAGCGCATCGTCGCGTTCTCGGCGCGCCTCGACCGCCTGCGGTGGCGCGACGTCCCGGACATCCGTGGCCGCTACCCGCGGCGCCCGACGGCGCCTCGCCTGTGGGACTAGCCCTGGAACGGCCAGCCGAGGACCGGCCAGCCGATGGCGGAGTCCACCGCCACGGCCACGAACAGACCGGTGAGGTAGGTGTTCGAGAGGTGGAACAGGCGCATCGACTGCACCACCTCGTCG
Organism: Actinomycetospora sp. ABD4_176; assembly: GCF_056311855.1. Taxonomy (NCBI): domain Bacteria; kingdom Bacillati; phylum Actinomycetota; class Actinomycetes; order Pseudonocardiales; family Pseudonocardiaceae; genus Actinomycetospora; species Actinomycetospora sp. ABD4_176. The sequence continues at coordinate 1,216,610 of NZ_CM149974.1, forward strand.
CGCCGCACCGCGCGGTCGAGGCGGTGGGCCGCGACGAGGAACCAGGTCCCGCCGAGGGCGGCGGCGCCGAGGTAGATCCAGGAGGTCGCCGGCACCAGCAGCGCCGACCACGCCACCATCGCCCAGGAGTAGGCGACGATCTGGCGGCTGACGCGCCGGGGCGAGGCGACGACGGGCAGCATCGGGATGCCGGCCGCGGCGTAGTCGTCGCGGTAGCGCATCGCGAGCGCCCAGAAGTGCGGCGGCGTCCAGAAGAAGATGATCGCGAAGAGCACCAGCGCGGGCCACTGCACGGTGCCCGTGACGGCGGCCCAGCCGATCACCACGGGCATGCAGCCCGCCGCGCCGCCCCAGACGATGTTCTGCGAGGTCCGGCGCTTGAGCAGGAGCGTGTAGACGAGGATGTAGAACGCGATCGCGGCGACCGACAGGCCCGCCGCGACCCAGTTCGCGGTCAGCCCGAGCCACACCGCGGACGCGGCCCCGAGCAGCAGCCCGAACACCAGGGCGTGCGAGCGCGGCACGGCGTCGCGGGCCAGGGGACGCTTGCGGGTGCGGGCCATCTTCGCGTCGATGTCCGCGTCGACGACGCAGTTCAGCGCGTGGGCGCTGGCCGCCGCACCGGCACCGCCGACGAGCACCGCCAGCACGAGCCAGAGGGACGGCACCGACCGCTCGGCGAGCATCATCGCCGGCACCGTGACCACGAGCAGCTGCTCGATGATCCGGGCCTTGGTCAGCGCCAGGTAGGCCCGCACGGTGGTGAGCAGGCCGCCCCGCCGCGTCGCGGGGACCGGGCCGACCGCCGTGCTCACTGCGTGGCACCTCGCTGTGGTGGACGGAACTGCTCCTGGCACGACCCCGCGTCTCCTACACGTTGTCGTCGGGGAAGTCTGCACCCCCGCGGCGCCGGGCGCTCGCGGGGGCCTCCCCCGGGCGGTGCGGTGTCCGCCACGTCACGGGCTCGTGACGCGGTCGGGACCGCCCGTCCCACGACGCCGCGATCATAGGTGTCCGGTGTCCGTGCGGGGCGCGGAGGGTATACGCAGAGCGATGTCATGACGGAGGATCGACGCAGGTCCGGGCCGCCGTGGTGCGGACCCGAATCGATCCCGTGGGAGCATCGCCCGGACCGGGGCGACACGGTCGCGCGACGCCGCCGTCCGACGCCGGAGCCCGGGCAAGGACCGACGTGCCGTGGCCTCGCCCACGGCGCACGACACGCGCAGGAAGGCACGGTTCGTGACCGCCACCGATGTGAGCAGCACGCAGCCCGCGAGCGAGGACCCCGACGAGATCCAGGCGCTCCTGACGCCGCATCGCCCGGACGACTGGTCCGACCTCGACCAGAAGGCCGTGGACACCATTCGCGTGCTCGCCGCCGACGCCGTCCAGAAGGTCGGCAACGGTCACCCGGGGACCGCGATGGCCCTCGCGCCCCTGGCCTACGAGCTCTTCCAGCACACGATGCGCCACGACCCGTCGGCGCCGGGCTGGCAGGGCCGTGACCGCTTCGTCCTGTCCGCCGGGCACTCGAGCCTGACGCTCTACCTGCAGCTCTTCCTCGCCGGCTACGGCCTGGAGATGCAGGACCTGCAGGAGCTGCGCACCTGGGACTCGGCCACCCCGGGCCACCCGGAGTACAGCCACACGCCCGGCGTCGAGATCACGACCGGCCCGCTGGGCCAGGGCCTCGCGTCGTCGGTCGGCATGGCGATGGCCGCGCGCCGCGAGCGCGGGCTGTTCGACCCGGACGCGCCGCAGGGCGAGAGCCCGTTCGACCACGTCATCTACGTCATCGCCTCCGACGGCGACATCGAGGAGGGCGTGACGGCCGAGGCGTCGTCGATCGCCGGTCGCCAGCAGCTCGGCAACCTCGTCGTGATCTACGACGACAACCACATCTCGATCGAGGACGACACCACCGTCGCCCTGTCCGAGGACGTGGTGAAGCGGTACGAGGCCTACGGCTGGCACACCCAGGTGGTGCGCGGCGGCGAGAACGTCGTCGGCATCCGCGAGGCGCTCGCCAACGCGAAGGCCGAGACCGGCCGCCCGAGCTTCATCGCGCTGCGCACGATCATCGGCTATCCCGCGCCGGAGAAGATGAACACCGGGGCGGCGCACGGCGCGGCGCTGGGCGAGGACGAGGTCCGCGCGGTCAAGGAGATCCTCGGCTTCGACCCGGACGTCCACTTCCACATCGACCAGGACGTCCTCGAGCACACCCGGGCCGTCGGCGAGCGCGGCAAGGCCGCCCACGAGCAGTGGGACAAGCAGTTCACCGACTGGGCGGACGCCAACCCCGAGCGCCGCGCGCTGCTCGAGCGCATGGCGCGGCGCCAGCTGCCCGACGGCTGGCACGAGAAGCTCCCGACCTGGGAGGCCGGCGGTGACCCCGTCGCCACCCGCAAGGCGCTGCAGAAGATCCTCGGCGAGATCGGCCCGGTGCTGCCCGAGCTCTGGGGCGGGTCGGCCGACCTCGCGGAGTCGAACAACACGACCATCAAGGGCGCCGACTCGTTCGGGCCGTCGACGGTCTCGACGAACATGTGGGGCCAGATGAGCCCCTACGGCCGCACCCTGCACTTCGGTGTCCGCGAGCACGCCATGGGTTCGATCCTCAACGGCATCGCGCTCCACGGCGGCACCCGCGTCTACGGCGGCACGTTCCTGATCTTCTCGGACTACATGCGCCCGCCGGTCCGGCTCGCCGCGCTGATGAAGCTGCCGACGACCTACATCTGGACCCACGACTCGATCGGCCTGGGCGAGGACGGGCCGACGCACCAGCCGATCGAGCAGCTCGCGTCGCTCCGCGCGGTGCCGGGTCTGTCGGTCGTGCGCCCGGCGGACGCCAACGAGACCGCCGCGTGCGTCCGCCACATCCTCGACAACCCGACCGGCCCCGCCGGGCTGGCGCTCACCCGGCAGAACCTGCCGATCCTCGAGGGCACCGACGCCGACGGCGTCGGCCGCGGCGGCTACGTCCTCGCCGACGCGAGCGGCGGGCAGCCGCAGCTGGTGCTCATCGCGACCGGGTCCGAGGTCCAGCTCGCCGTCGAGGCCCGGAAGGTGTTCGAGGCCGAGGGCGTTCCCACCCGTGTGGTGAGCATGCCCTGCGTCGAGTGGTTCGAGGAGCAGGACCGCTCGTACACCCGCCACGTCATCCCGCCGGAGGTCACGGCGCGCGTCTCGGTCGAGGCGGCCGTCGCCCAGTCCTGGCACAAGTTCGTCGGCGACGACGGCGAGTGCGTCTCCATCGAGCACTTCGGGGCCAGCGCCGACTACAAGACGCTGTTCCAGCAGTTCGGCTTCACCACCGAGCACGTGGTCGAGGCCGGACGCCGCTCGCTCGCCCGCGCCGCCGAGCGCGCCGAGCGCTCCTGATCCCGGTCCGCAGTCCGAGGAGGACCCCATGGCCAGCAACACCCCCCTCGCCGACCTCTCCGCGGCCGGCGTCTCGGTCTGGCTGGACGACCTGTCCCGCCAGCGCATCGAGTCCGGCAACCTCGCCTCGCTGATCGAGGAGTACGAGGTCGTCGGCGTCACCAGCAACCCGACGATCTTCGCGAGCGCCTTCGCGGACGCCGACCACTACGCCGAGGACCTCGACGGGCTCGCCGCCCGCGGGGCCTCGGTGGAGGACGCGATCCGCGAGCTCACCACCGAGGACGTCCGTCGCGCCTGCGACGTCTTCCGCGGCGTGTGGCAGCGCACCGGCGGCGTCGACGGCCGCGTCTCGCTCGAGGTCGACCCGGGCAAGGCCCACGACACCGAGGGCACCGTCGCCGAGGCCGCCGACCTGTGGAAGACGGTCGACCGGCCCAACCTCATGATCAAGATCCCGGCCACCGTCGAGGGCATCCCGGCGATCACCCGGACCCTCGCCCAGGGCATCAGCGTCAACGTCACGCTGATCTTCTCGGTCGAGCGCTACCGCCAGGTCATGGACGCGTTCCTCGCCGGCATGGAGCAGGCCCGCGCCAACGGCCACGACCTGTCGTCGATGGCATCGGTCGCGTCGTTCTTCGTCTCGCGCGTGGACTCCGAGGTCGACAAGCGCCTCGAGGCCATCGGCACCGACGCCGCGCTGAACCTGCGCGGCACCGCGGCGATCGCCAACGCCCGCCTGGCCTACGCGGCCTTCCTCGAGGTGTTCGGCACCGAGCGGTGGGCGGCGCTCAAGGGCGCCGGCGCCAAGGCCCAGCGGCCGCTGTGGGCCTCGACCGGCGTGAAGAACAAGGCCTACCCGGACACGCTCTACGTCACGGAGCTGGCCGCGCCGAACACCGTCAACACGATGCCGGAGGCGACGCTCCAGGCCTTCGCCGACCACGGCGAGCTGCACGGCGACGCCGTCAGCGGCACCGAGGAGGCGGCGCGCGAGGTGTTCGCCGGGCTCGCGCACGTCGGCGTCGACGTCGACGACGTCTACCTGACGCTCGAGAACGAGGGCGTGCAGAAGTTCGACGACTCCTGGCAGGAGCTCACCGCCACCGTGTCCGACCAGCTGACCCGCCGGAGCCCGGAGCAGGCGCAGTGAGCGGCGGTGTCGGGGTCGACATCGTCGACCCCGGGCTCGCGGACGCCGCCGACGCGCTCGTGGAGAAGCTCGTCGGCGACGCCGCGGCATCCAAGCTCGCCGGGCAGGACCCCACGCTGTGGGGCCCGGACGCCGAGGCGGAGGCGTCGAAGCGGCTCGCCTGGACGCTGCTGCACAACACCTCCCGGCCGCTGGTCCACGAGCTGACCGAGCTGCGCCGCCGGCTCCACGACGACGGCGTCGACCGCGTCGTGCTCGCGGGCATGGGTGGCTCGTCGCTGGCGCCCGAGGTCATCTGCGCGACCCGCTCGGGCGGGTCGATCGGCGGGGAGTTCCCGCTGGTCGTGCTGGACACCACCGACCCGATGCAGGTCTCGGACGCGCTCGCGGGCGACCTGTCGCGCACGGTGCTCGTCGTGTCGTCGAAGTCCGGCGGCACCGTGGAGACCGACAGCCAGCGCCGGGTGTTCGCCGAGATCTTCGAGGCCAACGGCATCGACGCGGCGTCGCGCATGGTCGTCGTCACCGACCCGGGCACGCAGCTCGCCGACCTCGCCCTCGACCAGGGCTACCGCCAGCTCGTCGAGGCCGACCCGGGCGTCGGCGGGCGCTACTCGGCGCTCACCGCGTTCGGTCTCGTGCCCTCGGCGCTGGCCGGGGTCGACGTCGGTGAGCTGCTCGACGAGGCGGCCGCGGTCGCCCCGGAGCTCGCGCGCGACAGCGCCGACAACCCCGCGATCCGGCTCGCCGCGGCCATGGCGGCGGCGCACGGCGCCGGCGCGGAGAAGGTGGTGCTGGCCGACACCGGCTCCGGCCTGGTCGGCTTCGGCAACTGGGCCGAGCAGCTCATCGCCGAGTCCACCGGCAAGCAGGGCACCGGCCTGCTCCCGGTGGTCGTCGAGGACGCGGACGCGCCCGGCTTCGGCGACCACGGCAGCGACGCGACCGCCGTGGCGATCGGGCCGGCGGGCTCGGGCGCGCAGGTGTCGGTCACCGGCACGCTCGGCGGTCAGTTCCTGCTCTGGGAGCACGCGGTCGCGCTCGCCGGGCGACTCCTCGGCATCAACCCGTTCGACCAGCCCGACGTCGAGTCGGCCAAGCAGGCCACCCGAGACCTGCTCACGTCCGCGACCCAGGGGTCCGGGGACGCCGCGGGCGACGACGCCCCGATCGTCACCGACGGCCCGATCGAGATCCGGGCGGCGGGCGACGCGAGCTGGCTCGGGACGCCGGAGACCGTGATCGACGCGATCCATGCGCTGGTGGACGCGGCGCCGGAGCACGGCTACATCGCGATCCAGGCCTACCTCGACCGGCTCGACGACGCCTCGTTCGCGACGTTGCGCCCGGAGCTGGCCAAGGCCACGGGGCTGCAGACGACGTTCGGGTGGGGGCCGCGGTTCCTGCACTCGACCGGTCAGTACCACAAGGGCGGGCACCAGAACGGCGTGTTCCTGCAGATCACGGGCTCGGTGGCCGACGACCTGGCCATCCCCGGGCAGCCGTTCTCGTTCGGCACGCTCGAGCACGCGCAGGCCCGCGGCGACGCCGGGGTGCTCGCGGCGGCCAAGAACGGCGGCACGCCGCGCCCGGTCCTGCGGCTGCACCTGGCGGACCGCGCCGCCGGGCTGGTGGCGCTCGCGAACGCGGTGAGGGCGGTGAGTCGGTGACCTTCGGGTCGGGGCACACGGGGGTCCACGGGCACGACGCGTGGATCAACCCGCTGCGGGACGCGCGAGACAAGCGCCTCCCGCGGATCGCGGGGCCCTCGGGCCTCGTGCTGTTCGGCGTGACCGGTGACCTGGCCCGCAAGAAGCTGATGCCGGCCATCTACGACCTCGCGAACCGCGGCCTGCTCCCCCCGGGCTTCGCGCTCGTGGGGTTCGCCCGCCGCGACTGGGCCGACCAGGACTTCGCGGAGGTCGTGCACGACGCGGTGCGCGAGCACTCCCGCACGCCCTTCCGCCAGGAGGTCTGGGACCGCCTGTCGGAGGGGCTGCGGTTCGTGCAGGGCACGTTCGACGACGACGAGTCCTTCGACCGCCTCGCCGGCTGCGTCGCCGAGCTCGACGCCGAGCGCGGCACCAACGGCAACCACGCGTTCTACCTGTCGATCCCGCCGTCGGCGTTCCCGACCGTGTGCAAGCAGCTCTCGCGCTCGGGCCTCGCCGACGACGACGGCGACGTGTGGCGCCGCGTCGTCATCGAGAAGCCCTTCGGGCACGACCTGCGCTCGGCGCAGGAGCTCAACGGCATCGTCAACGACGTCTTCCCCGAGGACTCGGTCTTCCGGATCGACCACTACCTCGGCAAGGAGACCGTCCAGAACCTGCTCGCACTGCGGTTCGCCAACGAGCTGTTCGAGCCGATCTGGAACGCCCACCACGTCGACCACGTGCAGATCACGATGGCCGAGGACATCGGGGTGGGCGGGCGCGCCGGCTACTACGACGGCATCGGCGCGGCCCGCGACGTCATCCAGAACCACCTGCTGCAGCTGCTCGCGCTGACGGCGATGGAGGAGCCGGTCTCCTTCTCGCCCGACGACCTGCGCGAGGAGAAGATCAAGGTCCTGTCGGCGACGACGCTGGCCGAGCCGATCGACGAGACCACCGCCCGCGGGCAGTACGCCGGCGGCTGGCAGGGCTCGACCGAGGTCAAGGGCCTGCAGCAGGAGGAGGGCTTCCCGCCCGACTCGGTCACCGAGACCTACGCGGCGATCACCTGCGAGGTGAACACCCGCCGCTGGGCCGGCGTGCCGTTCTACCTGCGCACCGGCAAGCGCCTCGGCCGTCGCGTCACCGAGATCGCCGTGGTGTTCAAGCGGGCCCCGCACCTGCCGTTCGACCAGACGATGACCGAGGAGCTCGGCCAGAACGCGCTGGTCGTGCGCGTGCAGCCGGACGAGGGCGTGACCCTGCGGTTCGGGTCCAAGGTGCCGGGCTCGGGCATGGAGGTCCGCGACGTCACCATGGACTTCGGGTACGGCACGGCGTTCACCGAGGCCTCCCCCGAGGCCTACGAGCGTCTGCTGCTCGACGTCCTGCTCGGCGAGCCCTCGCTGTTCCCGACCAACACCGAGGTCGAGCTGTCCTGGCGGATCCTCGACCCGGTGATCGCGAAGTGGCACCGCGAGGGCACGCCCGACAGCTACGCGGCCGGCACCTGGGGCCCGCGGTCCGCCGACGTCCTGCTCGAGCGAACCGGGCGCGTCTGGCGGCGTCCATGAGGGAGAGGGACACATGATCGTCGACCTGCCGTCGACGGACACGTCGGCGGTCAACCGCACGATGGTCGACCTGCGCGAGAGCGCCGGCGCGGTGGCGCTGGGGCGCGTGCTGACGCTGATCATCATCACCGAGGACGGCCCGGAGGCCGAGGCGGCGATCCAGGCCGCGAACGACGCCAGCCGCGAGCACCCCTGCCGCGTGCTCGTCCTCGCGCGCGGCGTGCGCCGCGCCGCCTCCCGGCTCGACGCGCAGATCCGCATCGGCGGCGACGCGGGCGCGAGCGAGGTCATCGTCCTGCGCATGTACGGGCCGCTGGCCGACCAGGGCGGTGCGATCGTGGTGCCGCTGCTCCTGCCCGACGCGCCGATCGTGGCGTGGTGGCCGGGCGAGGCGCCGGCGGTGCCCGCCGAGGACCCGGTCGGGTCGGTGGCCGGGCGCCGCATCACCGACGTCGCGCAGGCCAAGTCGCCGTCGAAGGCGCTGGGCAAGCTGCGTCAGCGCTACCACCCCGGCGACACCGACCTCGCGTGGAGCCGGATCACGAGCTGGCGGGCGCTGGTCACCGCGGCGCTCGACCAGCCGCCGCACGAGCGGATCACCGCGGCGTCGGTGACCGGGGCGGCGGACTCGGCGTCGACCGACCTGCTCGCCGGCTGGCTGGCCTCGCGGTTGGGCTGCCCGGTGAGCCGGAAGACCGAGGACGTCCCCGGCGGGCAGGGCGGGCAGATCGCCACGGTGCGCCTCGAGCGCCCGAGCGGGCCGGTGGAGCTGCGGCGCCTCGACGCGAAGAGCGCGGTCCTCTCCCAGCCCGGGCAGCCCGACCGTCGCGTGGCCCTGTCGCGGCGCACCACCCGCGAGTGCCTCGCCGAGGAGCTGCGCCGCCTGGACCCCGACGACATCTTCGCCGAGGCGCTCGAGGCCGTGCCGGCCGGACGCTCGCGGCCGTCGAAGAAGGTGAGCGCCTGATGGGTACGCCCGAGGTGGTCGTCCACGCCGACGAGGAGACGACCGCCCGCGAGGCCGCCGACCGTCTGCTCACGGCGCTCGCCGGGGCCCAGGCCGCGCGCGGGTCGGCGTCGGTGGTGCTCACCGGCGGCGGGATCGGGATCGCGATGCTGCGCGAGGTCGCGGCGTCCTCCCGGCGCGACGACGTCGACTGGGGCGCGGTCGAGGTGTTCTGGGGCGACGAGCGCTTCGTCCCCGCCGGCGACGCCGAGCGGAACGACGCCCAGGCCCGCGAGGCGCTGCTCGACAAGTTGCCCCTCGACCCCGCGCGCGTCCACCCGATGGCGGCGGCCGACGCCCCGGAGGACGCCGGCGGGGGCGACCCGGACCTCGCCGCCGACGCCTACGCCAAGACGTTGTCGGCGGCCGCGTCGCGGCTGGGGGGCGGCGGCGGGGCGATCCCCGCGTTCGACGTGCTGCTCGCGGGCTGCGGGCCCGAGGGCCACGTGCTGTCGGTCTTCCCCGACTCCCCCGCCGTCCACGCGGCCGCGGCCGGCGTCGTCGGGGTCCGCGACTGCCCGAAGCCGCCGCCCACCCGCGTGAGCCTCACCCTTCCGGCCGCCCGCCACGCCCGCGAGATCTGGCTGGTGGCGACCGGCGACGGCAAGGCCGAGGCGCTCGCGCGGGCGCACGGCGGCGCGTCCGAGGTCGACATCCCGATCGCGGGGCTGCGCGGCGCCGAGCGGACGCTGTGGCTGCTCGACGAGGCCGCGGCCGCCCGGCTCTGACTCTCGTGGTGCGCAGCGAACGCGCTGTTCGCTGCTTCTAGGCGAGCGAACGACGCGTTCGCTCCGGCGCGGCCGGGGCCTGCTGGGTCTCCCACGGACGCAGCTCGCGCTCGTAGACGTCGCAGAGCCGCAGGTAGGCGGCCCACCGGGCCGCCAGGGCGCGGCCCAGGTCGATGTCCCGCGCGGGGGTGTGCTCACGCCTCGGGGCCGACGACCAGGCGGGGTCGCGCCCGGTCGGGTCCCCGGTGGCCCGGGAGTCGGTGGTGTAGCGCGTGGCGGCCAGGAAGGCCGCGATCGCGAGGACGATGAACAGGATGGTGGCCATGGGTCTCCTCCTCCGGAGTGGCTGGGTTGTCCTCGACAGTGGCTCGTAGTGGCAGTTCCTGCCAGAGCCACTTCGCGAGATGTGGCAGAGCTAGTGGCAGAAGTGGCAGAATTCGGCGGCATGGACGACCACCTCGGCGCCGGGAGCCTCGCGCGCCTCCTGGCCGGCTGGCGCGAGGGCGGTGGCCCCGGGGCCAGCGCGCAGGCCGCCCTGGCCGCGCGCGTCACCTCGCTGCTCGCCGACGGCCGCCTGGCGGTGGGCACGCGCGTGCCGAGCGAGCGCGAGCTCGCCGCGGCGCTCGGGGTCGGGCGCGGCACGGTCGCGGCCGCCTACGAGGAGCTGCGCGAGGCGGGCCACCTCGTGCGCCGGCGCGGCTCGGGCACGTGGACGGCGGTCCCCGCGGCACGCCCGTCCGGCCCGGGCGCGCCCCCGGCACCGCTCGACGGCGCGCTGCACGTCGGCGCCACCGGCTTCGCCCCCTTCGCGCCCATGGGCACGCCGGCCGCGCAGGCCCCCGGACGCGCGGTCGTCGACCTCGCGCACGCCGCACCCTGGGCGCCCATGGAGGCCGTCACCGCGGCCGCCGCCGGCGCGCTCGCCGAACTGCCGACCCACCTCGCGAGCACCGGCTACGACGTCCTCGGGCTCCCCGCGCTGCGCGAGGCGGTCGCCGCCCGGCTCACCGCGCAGGGCCTGCGGACCTCGGCGGACGAGGTGATGATCACCGCTGGCGCCCAGCACGCCCACTCCCTCGTGGCGCGCACGCTCGTCCGCCCCGGCGACCGCGTGCTCATCGAGCAGCCCACCTACCCGGGCGCCATCGACCTCTGTCGCCACGTCTCGGCGCGCCCCGTGCCGGTCGCGATGGTCGAGGACGCGGCGACCGGCCGTCCCGGCTGGGACCTCGACGCCCTCGCCGCCGCCATGCGGGCGTCCTCGCCGACGCTCGGCTACCTCGTCCCCGACCACCAGAACCCGACCGGCGCGGTGATGGCCCCCGAGACGCGGGCGGCCGTCGTGGCCGCGGCCGGGCGGCACGGGGTCACCCTCGTCGTCGACGACTGCCTGCGGGACATGTGGCTCGACACCCCGGTGCCGCCGCCGCTGGGCGCCTGGGCCGGCTCCGGCGGGACGCCCGTGATCACCACCGGCGGCCTCTCGAAGACGGTCTGGGGCGGCCTGCGCATCGGCTGGCTGCGGGCCCCGCGGACCCTGCTGCGCCGCATCGCGGCCGCCCGGTCGTCGGACGACATCTCCACCCCGGTGCTCGAGCAGCTCGTCGCCGTCGGCCTCGTCGAGCGCCTCGACGAGCTCGTGGAGCAGAGCCGCCGGGTGCTGGCGCACCGCCGCGACCACCTGCGCGCCGCCCTCGCCGAGGCCGTGCCGGAGTGGCGCGTGCCCCACCCCTCGGGCGGCTTCAGCCTCTGGGTCGACCTCGGCGCTCCCCGCTCGAGCGCCCTGGTCGAGGCGGCCGGCCGCTTCGGCGTCCACCTCGCCGCCGGTCCGCGGTTCGCCACCGGCGGCGCGTTCGAGCAGTACCTGCGCCTGCCCTACACCCTCTCCCCCGACGCCCTCGACGACGCCGTCGCCCGGCTGGCCGAGGCCTGGGACTCCCTCGGCGCCGGGGCCTCCACGCTCACGACCGTGGTGTGAGCTCACGCTGCTCGCCCTCCCGTCCCCTCGCCTCACCGACGGGGACAATTCTCGAAGGCCGCAGCGCTGGACTCCATGGGGAACTCACGGGGATAGTGACGACATGACTGCAGTATCCGAAGCCCGTGGCGCCCAGCGCCTGGAGAACGACAAGCTCCTCGACGAGACCAACCGGCGCATCCTCGCGGAGCTCGAGGCGGACCCCCGCCAGAGCATGTCGGCGCTGGGCCGGCGCATCGGGATGTCGGCGCCGGCGGTCACCGAACGGGTCCAGCGCCTCGAGCGGGCGGGCGTCATCCGGGGCTACCGCCTCGACATCGACCCGGCCGCGCTCGGCTACCCGATCGCCGCGTGGGTGCGGGTACGGCCGGCCCTCGGCCAGGGGAAGATCTCCGAGCAGCTCGCGGCCCGGCAGCCCGAGGTGGTCGAGTGCCACAAGATCACCGGCGAGGACTGCCTGCTCATGCGCGTGCAGGTCCGCGACGTCGCCGACCTCGACCGCGTGCTCGAGATCTGGCAGGACCACGCCGCCACGGTGACGGCGGTGGTGAAGTCCAGCCCGGTCGAGCTGCGGAACATGCCGACCGACAGTTGAACTGTCAGGCCACGACCACGTCCAGCACCACCGGCCCCGCCGAGCGCAGCGCCCCGGCGAGGGCGGGCTCGAGCTCGGCGGGACGCTCGACGCGCACGCCGGCGACGCCCTGGCCGGCGGCGAGCGCGACGAAGTCGAGACCCGGCAGGGCGGTGCCGACGGGCTTGGTGATGCCGAAGTGCTCGGCGAACTGGTCGAGCGCGCGGTAGCGGGCGTTGTGCACGACGACGACGGTCAGCGGCACACCGAGCTGCGCGGCCGACCACAGCGCCTGGATCCCGTACATCGCCGACCCGTCGCCGACCAGGGCCACCACCCGCTCGGAGCGCGCCAGCGCCATCCCCACCGCTGCGGGCAGCCCGTGGCCCAGGCCGCCGCTGGCGCACGTGTAGAAGCTCGCGGCGCGGTCGAACGGGAGGTGGGCGTGCATCGGCCCGCGGGTCGCGGGTGCCTCCTCGACGACCACCGAGTCGGCGGGCCGCAGGTCGGCGAGCGTCTGCAGCAGCAGTGCCTCGGTGATCACGTCCCCGTCGGCGGCGACCCGGGCGACCGACGCGCCGGGCGCGGGCAGCGGGCGCCGGGGCGGCGTCGGACCGGCGAGCAGCGCGCGCACCCCGTGGCGAACCCCGGAGACGATCGACGTGCCCACCGGCGTCCACGCGGCGTGCGCCGGGTCCTCGGTCAGCTGCACCAGCGTCGTGCCGTCGGGCACCGCGGTATCGCCAGGGACCGCGCCCTCGGTGTGGAACGGGAACACCGGCGAGCCCAGCACGACGACGAGGTCGTGGGCGTCGAGCGCGGCCCGGATGCCGTCGTGCGCGGCGGGCAGGAAGCCGCCGAAGAGCCGGTGGCGCTCGGGGAAGCCGCAGCGCGGGGACATCGGCGCGACGTACACGCGCGCGGCGTGGCGCTCGGCGAGGGCGACGACGTCGTCGAACGCCCCGTCGCGGTCGACCTCCCCGCCGACGACGAGCGCCGGCGCGCCGGCGCCGGCCAGCCGGTCGGCGAGGTCCGCGAGCGCCTGCGGGTCGCCCGCGACCGTCCCCACCACGGTGTGCGGGGGGACCGGCGGGGCGGGCCGGTCCCAGTCGTCGACCGGCACCGAGACGAGCACCGGCCCGCAGGGTGGGGTGGTGGCGACGTGGATCGCGCGCGCCAGCGTCGCCGGCACGTCGGCGGCCCGCGCCGGCTCCCGGCTGTACTTGACGTAGGGCTCGGGGAACTCGGCCGGGCGCTCGGCGAACAGGAACGGCTCGCCCACCAGCAGCGAGCGCGCCTGCTGCCCCGCGACCAGCACGAGCGGCGTGCGGTTGCGGAAGGCGGTGAACACGTTGCCCAGCGCGTGCCCCACGCCCGCCGCGGAGTGGAGGTTCACCAGCGCCGCGCGCCCCGTGCCCTGCGCGTAACCGTCCGCCGCGCCCACCGCGACCGATTCCTGCAGGCCCAGCACGTAGCGGAAGTCGTCGGGGAAGTCGCGGAACATCGGCAGCTCGGTCGAGCCCGGGTTGCCGAAGATCGTCGTGATGCCGTGGCCGCGCAGCACGGCCAGGGACGCCTCGCGCACCGTCACCATGCCCGAGAGCCCATCACGGGCGGCGGCGGGGCGCGAGGGTCCTCCCGGTGCCCGGAACACTGGGTACTCCCCACGCGTGGGCAGCCTCTGGACCGTCGGCCACGGCACGCTCGACGGGCCTGCGCTCGCGCGGCTCGTCGTCGACGCGGGGGTCGTCGCGGTGGTGGACGTCCGCCGGTATCCCGGCAGCCGCCGCGACCCGTCGGTCGCCCGCGAGGCCCTGGCGCCGGTGCTCGCCGACCACGGCGTCGCCTACCGCTGGGACGAGCGCCTCGGCGGCCGACGGAGCCGACCGGCCGACTCACCCGACACCGCGCTGCGCGACCGCTCGTTCGCCGGCTACGCCGCCCACATGCGCACAGCGGTGTTCGGCGACGCCGTCACCGCACTGCTCGCCGGCGCGGAGCCGACCGCGATCCTGTGCTCGGAGTCGGTGTGGTGGCGCTGCCACCGCCGTCTCGTCGCCGACCACGTCGTGCTGGTCCGCCGGACCGCCGTCCGCCACCTCATGCACGACGGCCGGACGCCCGAGCACCGGCCCACCGACGGGGTGCGTCGTGTCTCCGAGCACCTCGTCTACGACGACGGGCAGGCGCCGCTGCCCGGCACGAAGTGAGCGCGCGCTCCTGGTCCGCCAGACCCCGTCGCGTGTTCCGGCGGAGGGCGCCCCTCGCCCATCTATGCGAGCGAAGGTGCCCTTCGCTCAGAGCCACCCGCCAGCCGGTGTTCCGGCGAAGGGCGCCCCTCGCCCATCTATGCGAGCGAAGGTGCCCTTCGCTCACAACCGATGCCGGCTCACGGCTCGTCGACCAGGTTGCCCGCCAGGTACTCCTCGTAGGCGGCGAGGTCGAGCAGGCCGTGGCCGCAGTAGTTGAACAGGATCACCCGCTCCTCGCCCGTGGCCGTCGCGTCGTTCGCCTCCTGGATCACCGACGCGATGCCGTGGCCCGCCTCCGGCGCCGGGACCTTGCCCTCGACGCGCGCGAACAGCACGTTCGCCTCGAAGACGGCCCGCTGGCGGTGGGCCACCGCCTCCATCCGACCCTCGTGGACGAGCTTCGAGATGATCGGCGAGTCGCCGTGGTAGCGCAGGCCGCCGGCGTGGATGCCGGGCGGCACGAAGTCGTGGCCCAGCGTGTACATGTTCATCAGCGGCGTGAAGCCGGCGGTGTCGCCGAAGTCGTAGGTGTACCGGCCCTGCGTCAGCGTCGGGCACGAGGCCGGCTCGGCGGCGAGCAGGCGCACCGACGGGTCGGGCAGGAACGGCAGCGCGACGCCGCCCAGGTTCGACCCGCCGCCGCACGGCGCGATGACCACGTCCGGGCGGGTCTCCCCCGCGTTCGCCAGCTGCTGCTGGGCCTCGAGCCCGATGACCGTCTGGTGCAGCAGCACGTGGTTGAGCACCGAGCCCAGCGCGTAGTGGGTGTCGTCGCGCCCGACGGCGTCGCGGACGGCGTCGGAGATGGCGGCCCCCAGCGAGCCCGGGTGCGACGGGTCGTCGATCGGTGACGGGACGACCGTGCCGCCCCACGTCTCCATGATCACCTTGCGGTAGGGCTTCTGCTCGAAGCTCCGGCGCACCATGTAGACCGCGCACTCGAGGTCGTACTGCGCGCACGCGAACGACAGCGCCGTGCCCCACTGTCCCGCGCCGGTCTCGGTGGACAGGCGCGTGATGCCCTCGCGCTTGTTGTAGTACGCCTGCGGCACCGCCGAGTTCGGCTTGTGCGAGCCCGCGGGCGACACCGACTCGTCCTTGAAGTAGATGCGCGCGGGCGTGCCCAGCGCGGCCTCCAGCCGCCGGGCGCGCACCAGCGGCGTCGGCCGCCACAGCCGCAGGACGTCGAGCACCTCGCCCGGGATGTCGATCCACGGGTCGGTCGCCATCTCCTGGCCGATGAGCTCCTGCGCGAAGAGCGGCGCGAGGTCGTCCGGGCCGACCGGCTCCCGCGTCGCCGGGTGCAGCGGCGGGTCCAACGGGGACGACAGGTGCGGCGCGACGTTGAACCACGCCGTGGGCAGCGCGGACTGCGGGAGCGAGAAGCGGGTGTCGGTGGTGTCAGCTGGGGCCGCCATGGCCCGGATCATGTCAGCCCGCGGGCGGGCGGGTCAGCTCTCCCCGCGCTTCGCGCGCAGCTTCGCCAGGGCCTCGTCGAGCAGGGCCTCGCCGTCCGCGTCCGACCGGCGCTCCTTCACGTAGGCGAGGTGCGTCTTGTACGGCTCGGTGCGCTTGGCCGGCGGCGGGTTCTTCTCGTCGGTGTTGGCCGGCAGGCCGCAGCGCGGGCAGTCCCAGCTCGTGGGGATCTCGGCGTCCATCGCGAACGACGGACGCGTCTCGTGCCCGTTGGAGCACCAGAACGAGACCACGGTGCGCGCCGCGCTCTCCCCGCGCTCGGACTCCCCCATGGGGCCCGAACCCACCCGGGTGCCTCGGATCGCGTTGCCAGTCGCCATCGCCGGAGTACCTCCGCGTCCAGGGGCGGCCGGGCGCTCGGCACCCGGGCCACCCGTCAACCTTCGATCTTGACGAGCAGCCCCGTGCCGACGATCGAGATCAGCCAGATGGCTCCGACGAACAGGGTGAGGCGGTCGAGGTTCTTCTCGACGACGCTCGACCCGGCGAGGCTCGACTGCACCCCGCCGCCGAACAGCGACGACAGCCCGCCGCCGCGCCCGCGGTGCAGGAGCACCAGCAGCACCAGCAGCACGCTGGACGCGATGAGCAGGATGTCGAGGAACAGTCGCATGTCGGTGTCCGTGACCTCCGGGAGCCGACCCCACCCGGCCGGGCGGGGCTCTGGCCGTCCCGACGTGCGGGATCGGCGCTGGTGGTGCACGATACCCCGCCGCGGTCACGGTCCTGTCAGGACCCGTCGACCGAACGGGGCATCGTGCACCCGGCCTCAGGGCAGGGGGCCACCCGCGGCGAGGGCGCAGAGCTCGGCGAAGCCCTCGGGGTCGAGGCTCGCGCCCCCGACCAGCGCGCCGTCCACGTCGTCGCTCGTCACGAGGTCGGCGACGTTGTTCGACTTCACCGAGCCGCCGTAGAGGATGCGCACGCGGTCGGCGACGCCCGCGCCGTGCACCTCGCGCAGGCGCTCGCGCAGCGCGTGGCAGACCTCCTGGGCGTCGGCGACCCCGGCGGTCTTGCCGGTGCCGATCGCCCAGACCGGTTCGTAGGCCACGACGACCTTGGCGACGTCGTCGGCCGACAGCCCCTTGAGCGCGCCGTCGAGCTGTGCCGTGCAGTGCGGCACGTGGCCGCCGGCGTCGCGGACCTCCTCGCCCTCCCCCAGGCACAGGATGGGCGTGAGGCCGTGGCGCAGGGCGGCCGCCACCTTGCGGTTGACCAGCTCGTCGTCCTCGCCGTGGATCGTGCGGCGCTCCGAGTGCCCCACGATGACCCACGTGCACCCGAGCTTCGCGAGCATCGCGCCCGACACGTCCCCGGTGAACGCGCCGGAGTCCTCCGGCGAGAGGTCCTGGCCGCCGTAGGTGATCGGCATCGAGTCGGCGTCGACCAGCGTCTGCACGCTGCGCAGGTCGGTGAACGGCGGGAGCACCGCGACGTCGACGACGTCGAAGTACTTGCCGGGCAGGGCGAACGCGAGCTTCTGGGTCACCCCGATGGCCTCGAGGTGGTTGAGGTTCATCTTCCAGTTGCCGGCGATCAGCGGCTTGCGCGCCATCAGCTCTCCTCCAACACGGCGATGCCCGGAAGCACGTGCCCCTCGAGGAACTCGAGCGAGGCCCCGCCACCGGTGGAGATGTGGCCGAAGCTGCTCTCGTCCAGCCCCGCCGCGCGGATCGCCGACGCCGAGTCGCCGCCGCCGATCACGCTGAAGGCACCCGACGCCGCGACCTTCTCGGCCACGCCCGTCGTGCCGGCCGCGAACGGAGCCATCTCGAACACGCCCATCGGCCCGTTCCAGAACACGGTGGCCGCGCCGGCCAGCGCGTCGCCGAACGCCGCGACCGTCTCCGGGCCCACGTCGAGGCCCAGCCAGCCCTCCGTCCCGGCCGCAGCCATCTCCGACACCGCGACCGTGCGGGTCTGCGCGTCCTCCGCGAACTCCGAGGCGACGACGACGTCGGTGGGCAGCACCAGCGTGTCGGCGTAGCGCCCGAGGAGGTCCTTGCAGGTGTCGATCTGGTCGGACTCGAGCTTCGAGCCGCCCACGTCGTGGCCCTGCGCGGCGAGGAACGTGAAGCACATGGCCCCACCGACGAGCAGCTTGTCGACCTTCGGCAGCAGGTTGGACAGGACGCCGAGCTTGTCGGACACCTTGGACCCGCCGAGGATCACGACGTAGGGACGCTCGGGGTCGCCGACGAGCCTGCGCAGCACCTCGGTCTCGCGGGCGACGAGGTCGCCGCCGTAGGCCGGGAGCTGACGGGCCACCTCGACCACCGAGGCCTGCTCGCGGTGCACCACGCCGAAGCCGTCGGAGACGAACGCGCCGCCCGGGACGAGCGCGGCGAGTGCCGTCGCGAGGTCCTCGCGCTCCGACGCCGACCCGGTCTCCCGCGCGTCGCAGCGCACGTTGGCCAGCATGGCGACGTCGCCGGCCTCGAGGCGCCCGACCGTCTCCTCGGCCGACTCGCCGACCACGTCCTTCGCGAGCAGGACCCGCTCGTCGAGCAGCTGGCCGAGCCGCCCGGCCACGGCCGAGAGGCTCTCCACCTGGTCGCGCCCGGGCGGCGGCCCGCCCTGCGGCCGGCCGAGGTGCGCGGTGACGACGATCTTGGCCCCCGCCTCGCCGAGCCGCTGGATCGTCGGCAGCGCCGCCCTGATGCGGCCGTCGTCGGTGATCGTGTAGCCGTCGACGGGCACGTTGAGGTCGGCCCGGAGCAGGACGAAGCGGTCCTGTACGCCCTCGGCGAGCAGGTCGTCGAGCGTCTTCATCAGAGCTTGGAGCCGACGAGCGTGGTGAGGTCGACGACGCGGTTGGAGTAGCCCCACTCGTTGTCGTACCAGCCCACGATCTTGACGGTCCGGTTGCCGAGCACCTTGGTCATGCCGGCGTCGAAGGTGCACGACGCGGCCTCGCCGACGATGTCGGTGGAAACGATCGGGTCCTCGGTGTAGACCAGCACGTTCCGCAGCTCGCCGTCGGCCGCCTTCTTGAAGGCGGCGTTGACCGACTCGACGGTCACGTCGCTGTTCAGCGTCGCGGTCAGGTCGGTGACCGAGCCGTCGCTGACCGGCACGCGGTAGGCCATGCCGGTGACCTTGCCCTCCAGCGCCGGCAGCGCCAGGGCGGTGGCCTCGGCGGCGCCGCTGGTGGTCGGGATGATGTTGACGGCCGCGGCGCGGGCCCGGCGGAGGTCCTTGTGCGGGGCGTCGTGGACCCGCTGGTCGCCCGTGTAGGCGTGGATCGTCGACATGAAGCCGGTCTCGACGCCGAACTCGTCGTTCAGCACCTTGAGCATCGGCGCGACACAGTTGGTCGTGCACGAGGCGTTGGACAGGATGTTCTGGCTGCCGTCGTAGGCGGAGTCGTTGATGCCCAGCACGACGGTGAGGTCCTCGCCCTTGGCGGGCGCGGAGATGACGACCTTCTTCGCCCCGGCCTTGAGGTGCTTCCCGGCCGAGTCCGCGTCGGTGAAGATCCCCGAGGACTCGATGACGACGTCGACGCCGAGGTCCCCCCAGGGCAGCGCCGCCGGGTCCTTCTCGGCGAACGCCTTCACCGTGGTGCCGTTCACGATCAGCGCGTCGTCGGTGTGCTCGACGGTGCCGTCGAAGCGGCCGTGCACCGAGTCGTAGCGCAGCAGGTGCGCGAGCGTCTTGTTGTCGGTGATGTCGTTGACCGCGAGCACCTCGATGTCCGCGGTGCCCGCCGCGCGCTGCTTCTCGAGCGCGCGGAACACGTTGCGTCCGATGCGACCGAACCCGTTGATCCCGATGCGGACCGTCACTGCGCCTCGCCCTGCCTCTCGTGCCTCGGTCGTCTGACCAGGGTGTGCACGCCGCTCTGCGCTCGGAGAACGGCGTTCCCCGTGGGGCCGCCACCCTAACGGCTCCGGGGCCGCCGTCCGGGTCCCGCGGACGACGTCACGTCGTGCGCGGGACGGGCTCAGCGGTCGGCCATCTCCGACATCTCCTCGGTCACGACCGAGGACGTGTCCGGGACGCGCATGTCCTTGGCCTTCTTGTCGGCCATCGCGAGCAGGCGGCGGATGCGCCCGGCCACCGCGTCCTTGGTCATCGGCGGCTCGGCGAGCTGGCCCAGCTCCTCCAGCGAGGCCTGCTCGTGCTCGACGCGCAGGCGCCCGGCCTGCACCAGGTGGTCGGGCACCTCGTCGCCGAGCAGCTCCAGCGCCCGGCTCACGCGCGCCGACGCCGTGACGGCCGCCTTCACCGAGCGGCGCAGGTTGGCGTCGTCGAAGTTCGCGAGCCGGTTGGCGGTCGCGCGCACCTCGCGGCGCATACGGCGCTCCTCCCAGGCGAGCACCGAGGTGTGGGCGCCCAGGCGGGTGAGCAGCGCGCCGATGGCGTCGCCGTCGCGGACCACGACGCGGTCGGCGCCGCGGACCTCGCGGGCCTTGGCCACCACGCCGAGCCGCCGCGCAGCGCCGACCAGCGCCATCGCCGCCTCCATGCCCGGGCAGGTGATCTCCAGCGCGGAGCTGCGGCCGGGCTCGGTCAGCGAGCCGTGCGCGAGGAACGCCCCGCGCCACGCCGCCTCGGCGTCGCACACCCCGCCGGAGACGACCTGCGGCGGCAGGCCCCGGACGGGACGCCCGCGCGGGTCGAGCAGGCCGGTCTGGCGGGCGAGCGAGTCGCCGTCGGTCGCGACGCGCACGACGTAGCGGGTCCCCTTGCGCAGCCCGCCCTGGGACAGGACGTGCACCTCGGGGTTGTGCCCGTACAGGTCGTGGATCTCGCCGCGCAGGCGGCGGGCGCCGGCGCCGGTGTCGAGCTCGGCCTCGACGACGACCCGCCCACCGACGATGTGCAGGCCCCCGCCGAAGCGCAGCAGGGCCGCCACCTCGGCGCGCCGGCAGCACGTCTTCGTCACCGCGAGCCGGCTCAGCTCGTCCTTGACCGCTGCGGTCATGGCCACCTTCGGTCCTCCTCCTGGTGCGGGCGGGGGTCGACCCCGGACACGGTGACGCCACTGGTCACGACACCGTGCGCGCCGTTCGTCGCCGGCCCGGGCGCGGGCTCGACACGGTGGCGGGCGGCGTCGGCGAGGGCCTCGGCGAGGGCCTCGGGGTCGTGCCGGGGGGTGCCGTCGGACGTGCCGACGGTGGTGAGCAGGGTGTCCGCGCCGAACGCCTCGGCGCCGCGACGCAGCAGGTCCGGCTCCGGGACGGCGTCCGTGTCCGCGACGACGACGTCGAGCCGCAGGCGCGGGGCGTGCGCGGCGAGCACCTCGAGGTGCTGCTCCGGCGAGAACCCGGCGGTCTCGCCGGGCTGCGGGGCGAGGTTGAGCACGAGGACCTTGCGGGCCTCGCTCTCCACGAGCGCCGTGAACAGCTCGGGGACGAGCAGGTGGGGCAGGACGCTCGAGAACCACGAGCCCGGGCCGAGGGTGATGAGGTCCGCGGACCGCAGCGCCTCGGCCGCCTCCGGGCACGCCTTCGGCCGGCGCGGGTCGAGGCGCACCTGCTGCACGCGCCCGGGCGTCGTCGCGACGGCCACCTGGCCGCGGATGCGGTGGGCGATGTCGCGGCCCTGGTCGGCGCCCCCGGACCCGGCTCGGCCGGGCTGGATGCCGGTGACGTCGGCCTCGATGTCGACGGGCTGCGTGCTCATCGGCAGCACCCGCCCGGTGACCCCGAGCAGGCGGCAGGCCTGGTCGAGTGCGGCCACCGGGTCGTCGAGGACCTCCACCAGCCCGGCCAGCAGGAGGTTCCCGACGGCGTGGCCGGCGAGCGCCCCGTGGCCGCCGTAGCGGTGCTCGAAGACCCGCTGCCACAGCGTGTTCTCCGCGCCCGCGTTCTCCTGGCCCGCCAGCGCGCCGAGCGCCATCCGCAGGTCGCCGAGGGGCAGGATGTCCAGCTCGCGGCGGATGCGCCCCGACGAGCCCCCGTCGTCGGCGACCACGACGACCGCGGTGATGTCGTCGGTCAGCCGCCGCAGGGCCGTCAGCGTCGCGTGCAGGCCGTGGCCGCCGCCGAGCGCGACCGCCCGCAGCGGCCTCGCCGGCCCGTCGCCGGCGCTCACTCGCGGCCCACGTCGCGGTGCGACACCGTCACGCGCACGCCGTCCTCGCCGGTCATGCGCCGGGCGAGCTCCTCGGCGATCGCGACGCTGCGGTGCTTGCCGCCCGTGCAGCCCACCGCGACGGTCAGGTAGCGCTTGCCCTCGCGGCGGTAGCCCGCCCCGACCAGGCGCAGCAGGTCGAGGTAGCGCTCGAGGAACTCCTCGGCGCCCTCCTGCGAGAGCACGTAGTCCGAGACCACGGCCTCGCGCCCGTCGTGCTCGCGCAGCTCGGGGATCCAGTGCGGGTTGGGCAGGAAGCGCATGTCCACGACGAGGTCGGCGTCCGGCGGCAGCCCGTGCTTGTAGCCGAACGAAACGACGGTGACGCTGTGCCCCACGTCCGCGGCGGCGTCGCCGAACGCGCTCTCGATCGCGGTGCGCAGCTGGTGCACCGAGCGGTTCGAGGTGTCGACGACGAGGTCGGCCTGGTCGTGCAGCGGGGCGAGCAGCTCCCGCTCGGCACGGATGCCGTCGGAGATCCGCCCGTCGCCCTGCAGCGGGTGCGAGCGGCGGTTCGACTCGAAGCGGCGGATGAGCACGGCGTCCGACGCGTCGAGGAACAGCACCCGCGGCCGGTGGCCGCGCGCGTCGAGCTCCTTGATCACCGCGCCCAGGTCGGCGGTGAACGCGCGGCTGCGCACGTCCATCACCACCGCGATCCGCGTGACCTGCCCCGACGAGCGCGCCCCGAGGTCGACCATCGTCTCGATCAGCTCGGGCGGCAGGTTGTCGACGACGAACCAGCCGAGGTCCTCGAGCACCTTGGCGGCCGTGCTGCGCCCGGCGCCCGAGAGCCCCGAGACGATCGCGACCTCGATCCCGCCCGGGTGCGGGGGTGCCCCCGCCCGGTCCGTCATGCCGTCCCCCCGTCGTTCAGTGCGTCGAGCACCGCCTCCGCGGTGCGCCGGCCGACGCCGGGCACCTCGGTGATCTGCTCGACCGTCGCGGCCCGCAGCTTGCGCACCGACCCGAAGTGCTTGAGCAGCGCCGTGCGCCGGGCCTCGCCCAGCCCGGGCACGCCGTCGAGCGCGGACGCCGTCATCCGTGTCGAACGCTTCTGGCGGTGGTAGGTGATCGCGAAGCGGTGCGCCTCGTCGCGCACGCGCTGGAGCAGGTAGAGCGCCTCGCTCTGGCGCGGCAGGATCGCCGGGTCCTCCTCGCCGGGCAGCCAGACCTCCTCGAGGCGCTTGGCCAGCCCGACCACCGCGACGTCGGAGATTCCGAGCTCGCCGAGCACCTCGGCCGCGGCCGCCACCTGGGGCGCGCCGCCGTCGACCACCAGCAGGTTCGGCGGGTAGGCGAACCTCCGCGGGCGGCCGGTCGTGGGGTCGATGCCGGGCAGCGGGCCGTCGTCGGGCCCGACCTCGCCGGTGGCCGGGCCACCGTCGCTGGTCTCCCCCGCGCACGCGGTGTCGGTGTGGTCCGGGCCGTCCTCGGCGGTCTCCCGCAGGTAGCGCGCGAACCGCCGGCGCACCACCTCCGCGATCGCCGCGACGTCGCCGCCCTCCGCGCCGCCGCGGATCGAGTAGCGCCGGTAGTCGGCCTTCTTCGGCAGCCCGTCCTCGAACACGACGAGGCTCGCCACGACGTCCGAGCCCTGCACGTGGCTGACGTCGGTGCACTCGATGCGCAGCGGGGCGGTGTCGAGGGCCAGTTGCTCCTGGAGCTCCTCGAGCGCGGCGCTGCGCGCGGTGAGGTCGCCGGCGCGCCGCAGCTTGTGCCGGGTCAGCTCCTCCTTGGCGTTGCGCTCCACGGTCTCGGCCAGCGTGCGCTTGTCGCCGCGCTGGGCCACGCGCAGCGAGACCCGCGAGCCCCGCAGCTCCGAGAGCCACTGGGAGAGCGCCGGCGCGTCGTCGGGCAGCGCGGGGACGAGCACCTCGCGCGGCACCGGCTGCACGGCGTCGTCGGCGGAGCCCGCGAGCGCGGCCTGCTCGCCGTAGAACTGCGCGAGGAACTGGCCGACGAGGTCGGCGGCGTCGCTGTCCGCCTCGGTCTCGACGACCCAGCCGCGCTGGCCCCGGACCCGCCCGCCGCGGACGTGGAAGACCTGGACGGCGGCCTCGAGCTCGTCGGTCGCGAACGCGACGACGTCGGCGTCGGTGCCGTCGCCGAGCACGACCGCCTGCTTCTCGACGACCCGCTTGAGCGCGCCCGCGTCGTCGCGCAGCCGGGCGGCCTTCTCGAAGTCCATGTCGGCCGCGGCGACCTGCATGTCCTTCTCGATGCGGCCGATGAGCTGGTCGGTGTGGCCGGCCAGGAAGTCGCAGAAGTCGAGGACGATCTGCCGGTGCTCCTCGGCGCTGACCCGCCCGACGCACGGCGCCGAGCACTTGTCGATGTAGCCGAGCATGCAGGGGCGCCCGATCTGCCCGTGGCGCTTGAACACCCCGCCCGAGCAGACCCGCGCCGGGAACACCCGCGTCAGCAGCTTGACCGTCTCGCGGATCGCCCAGGCGTGGGCGTAGGGACCGAAGTAGCGCACGCCCTTCTTGCGGGGCCCGCGGTAGACCCGCAGCTGCGGGTACTCCTCGTTCAGCGTGACCGCGAGGACCGGATAGGTCTTGTCGTCGCGGTAACGGACGTTGAACCGCGGGTCGAACTCCTTGATCCAGTTGTACTCGAGCTGGAGGGCCTCGACCTCGGTGTGGACCACCGTCCACTGCACCGCCGCCGCGGAGGTGACCATGCGCCGCGTGCGCGGGTGCAGCCCCGCGACGTCGGCGAAGTACGAGTTGAGCCGGCTGCGCAGGCTCTTGGCCTTCCCGACGTAGATGACGCGCCCGTTCTCGTCCGAGAACCGGTACACGCCGGGCGCCTCCGGGATGCTCCCCGGAGCGGGTCGATACGTCTGCGGGTCGGCCATGGTGACCCCCAGCGTAGGCGCGTCCGTCCGGCCTTCCGGCGTGCACCCGGATGGGTGGAATCGGCGTGTCGGGCGGCGTGTCGCGGCGTGTCCCTGGCGTGTCGTCCCCGGACCACCCCGTCACCGGTACGCGCGCCGGCGCCGCTCCCAGGCCTCGCGGCCGGCCCGCTCGACGCCCAGGTCGCCCGCCCGCCGGTGCAGCTCGTCCCGCATCACCGCGACCCACCGCGCCACGGTGTGCAGCTCGTCGTCGCTGAAGTACTCCTGGCGTCTCTCGAGGTCGGCGACGAGGCGACGCCACGGCGGGGTGCTCTCCGGCCGCGTGATCGCCACGACGACCATCCGCCGGCGATCACCCTCGTCGCGCCACCGCACCACCCGCTCGAGGGCCACGAGCCGGTCGACGATCGCGGTCGTCGCCGCGCGGCTGAGCCCCAGGCGCTCGGCCAGCGCCGTCATCGACAGGCCCTCCCGCCGGTCGACGAGTTGCACCGCCGCCATCTCGACCTCGCGGAGCCCGAACCGGCGCACGTGCTCGCGGTGGTGGCGCCGCAGGGCCATCGCGAGCTCGCCGACCAGCGTCTCGGCCGCCCACCGCCGCTCAGCCAGGCGGAACCGCTCCCGCCGCGCCTGCTGCGCCTGCTGCTCCGCCTCGTCCACCGGACCCTCCCCGCGCTCGGGACGGACCGTACGGAGCGAGGCTCGCGGGCGGTGGTGGTTCGCAGAAGCCGTTCGGGCGCCCGGCTGCGGCTCTCCGTGCGAGCCGACGGGCGAGGAGGGGGCCAGGGTGGCGTTCGCGGGTGAAGCTTCGAAAATCGAAGCGTCCGCGCGACAGAAGTCGGACGCGGGCCGACGACGGGGAGACCCCCGCGCAATGCTTCGGGAATCGAAGCACCCGGCGGGGACCGGCGGTGCCGGGAGCGAGTCCCGCGAGCTTCACGCGGGGGGTCGACGGGAGACGCCCCGGCGATCCCGGGGCGTCTCCCCCGACCTCAGACCGAGGGGGTGGCGTCCGCGGGCGCGGGCTCGCCGGGGCGGCGGCCGAGGACCTCGGCGAGGAAGGCCTCCAGGTTCGTGGGCTCCCCGGCCGCGTCGAGGCGCGGGTGCTCACGGCGACCGTCGGCGGCCTCCTCCACGGCGCTCTCGACGAGGGCCCGCTCCTCGGAGCCGACGACGAGGTAGCCCCGGAGGGACCCCTGCCACGGACGGCGCCACTGCAGGTAGGTGAGGTCGGTGTCCTCGATCTCCTGCAGCTGCACCCGATTGCCGAGCCACGACACGTCGCTCATGGGGACCTCCTTCACGCGGGGAGCTGATCTCCGGCCCTCGGGGGCGGCGTCGGCCCCGCGTCCATCTCCAGGCTGACCTCCCCGCCACGAGGGGTAAACCCTCGCCGACGTCGCGTCGCTCACCCCGTGGCGTCGGCCACCGGGCTCAGCGGGTGTCGAGCACCAGGTAGCCCTCGGCGGTGCGGTCCGGGCCGAACTCGGCGGCCTTGGCCTGCGAGCGGCCCCAGCCCCACATGCGGCCGCGCAGGTCGTCCATGTGCGCGGTCTGGCTCTTGTGAGCGCGCAGGGCCTCGACCTTGCGCTCGAAGGCGTCGGTGGTGTCGACGTAGTGATCGGCGCCCTCGCCCATGTGGGAGATCCACACCTCGGTGACGGTGTGGGCGGCGAGGCCCTCCTCGGCGAGCAGCTCGGGGTGGGCGAACGGGTTGCGGGCGTCGGGGTAGACCGCGCACATCGTGGCTTCGCCGGCCGCCGTGTGGTCGGGGTGGCTGCCGTACATCGAGCGCAGGTTGCGCGTCGGGGACTGGGTGACGACCCGGTCGGGGCGGACCTGCCGGATGACGCGGGTGATGTCCCGGCGCAGCTCGTGGGTGACGGACAGGCGGCCGTCGGGCCAGCCGAGGAAGTGCAGCTCGTCGACGCCGAGGATGGCCGCCGCGGCCGTCTGCTCCTCGCGGCGCAGGCTCGCCATGTCGGTGCGGGTGACCTCCTCGTCGAACCCGCCCGCGTCCCCGTCGGTGAGCAGGCAGTAGACGACCCGGTGACCCTGGCCGGTCCAGGTGGCGACGGAGCCGCCGCTGCCGAAGTCGATGTCGTCGGGGTGGGCGACCACCAGCAGGACGGTGATCGGGCTCTCGGGCTGATCAGGCTCCACGGGACGAACCTACGCCGGTGGTGCCGGAGGTTCCGCCATCCGCCGGTAGAGCGGGCGCAGGACCTCGCGGACGTCGCTGCTCGACGTGGGGCCCCCGACCTCCAGCGGCGGCAGCTCGTCGAGCAGGGCGTCGGGCGCCGGGGCACGCGCGTGCCCGGGCGCGGCGGGGATCGGGACGCCGGGACGGTGGAAGCGGTCGAGGAGGTCCGCGAGTGCGGCGGGGCTGCCGGCACCGGCGTCGCGGCGGTCGCGCAGGGCCGCGAGCAGCGTCGCCCGGTCCCGGCCCCGCCAGCGCAGCAGCGCGAACGGGTCCACGTCGAACTCCTCGGCGGCGAGGTAGGCGACGGCGGCGAGGTGCTTGCACGGCACCGACCAGTCCGGGCAGGAGCAGTCCATCGGCAGCTCGCCCGACCCCTGCGGGAACAGCGAGAGCCCCACGCGGTGCAGGACGTCCTCGAGGTCGTCGGGGACCTCCCCGGCGAGCAGGGCCGCGGCGTACCAGGAGTCGGCGGCCAGCGCGTCGAGCACGGCGTCCCAGGCCTCGTCGGCGAAGGGGCGCAGGCCGATCCGCGCGCGGTAGGGCTCGTCGCGGCTGCCCTGCACGGTCGCGGTGATCGCGCCGGGCCCGATGGCGAGGTCGATCACCTGCCCGGCCCGGGCGTAGGTCCTGCCGCGGTCGAGCCGGCCGCCGACGCCCAGCCGGGTGAGGACCGCGAGGAAGCGCCCCGACCACCACGACTCCCCGATCGCGCCCCGGCGGCTGCGGGCGACGATGCCGTCGTCGACGGGCTTGCGCCTGCCGAACTCCTCGAAGCGTTCGTGGAAACGCGGGCCCGACCGTGTCTCACGCACCATCGTCGTCGTCCACCTCCCCCAGGTCGTCGTCCGCCTCTGCGTCGAGGGTCAGGACCTTCGCGAGCTCGTCGGTCGACAGGTCGGTGAGCCAGTCCTCGCCGTCGCGGACCGCGAGGTCGGCGAGCTCGCGCTTGCCGGCGACGAGGTCGTCGATCCGCTCCTCCAGCGTGCCCGCGCAGACGAGCTTGCGGACCCCGACCGTGCGCTTCTGGCCGATGCGGAAGGCGCGGTCGGTGGCCTGGTCCTCGACGGCCGGGTTCCACCAGCGGTCGAGGTGCACGACGTGCTGGGCCGCGGTCAGCGTGATCCCCGTGCCGCCGGCGCGCAGCGAGAGCAGGAACAGCGGGGGGCCGTCCCCGCGCTGGAACCGCTCGACCATCGTGTCCCGGGCGCGTCGCGACACGCCGCCGTGCAGCCACGCGACCTCGGTGTCGAACCGGGCGGCGAGGTGCGGGGCCAGCATGTCGCCGAACGCCGCGAACTGGGTGAACAGCAGCGCGCGGTCCCCGGCGGCGAGCACCTCGCCGAGGATCTCCTCGAGGCGCGCGATCTTGCCCGAGCGCCGGCCGATCGGGGACCCGTCGTGCAGCAGCAGCGCCGGGTGGTCGCAGACCTGCTTGAGCTTCGTCATCGCCGCCAGCACCCGCCCGCGCCGCTCGATGGCCGGATCCCGGTCGATCGACGGGTCGTCGAGCTTCTCGAGCATGTCGTCGACGACGACGCGGTAGAGCGACGCCTGCTCGGCGGTCAGCCCGCACCGCTCGACGGTCTCGATCTTCTCGGGCAGGTCGTCGACGACCGTCGGGTCGGTCTTGAGCCGCCTCAGCAGGAACGGGCGGGTGCGCCGGCGCAGGTCCTCGGCGACGTCGACGCGGCCGTGGCGCTCGACGGGGACCGCGTAGCGCTCGCGGAAGGCGCTCGCGCTGCCGAGCATGCCCGGGTTGACCGCGTCCATGATCGACCACAGCTCGGCGAGGCGGTTCTCCACCGGCGTCCCGGTGAGCGCGAGGCGGTGCCGGGCGTCGAGGCGCCGGACGGCCTTGGCGCCGCGCGAGCGGTTGTTCTTGACCATCTGCGCCTCGTCGAGCACCACCCGGTGCCAGGCGAGGTCGGCGAAGGCGTCGGTGTCGCGCACGAGCGTGCCGTAGGAGGTGACGACGAGGTCGGCGCCGGCGGCCGCCTCGCGCGGGTGGGTGCGCCCGGCGCCGTGGTGGACCGCGACGCGCAGCTCCGGGACGAACCGCTCGGCCTCCCGCCGCCAGGTCGAGACCACCGAGGTGGGGCAGACGAGCAGGGTCGGGCCAGGGTCGTCGGCAGGGTCGTCGGCAGGGCCGTCGGCGAGGTCGGTGTCGGACTCCGCGCCGGCCCGCTCGTGGGCCTCCAGCGCCAGGACCTGCAGCGTCTTGCCCAGGCCCATGTCGTCGGCGAGCACCCCGCCGAGCCGCAGCCGCGCGAGGAACGCGAGCCACGACAGCCCGCGGCGCTGGTAGGGCCGCAGCGTCGCGCGGACGCCGGGCGGGGTGTCGAGAGGCTCGAGGGTGGTGCCGCCGGCGAGGAGGTCGCCGACCTCGCCGTCGAGGCGCAGGGACTCCACGGGCAGCGGCGCCGGGACGTCGTCGGGGTGGGTGACCGCGAGGTGGAGCACGTCGCCGACGGTCGGGCGGTCGCGCCGTTCGGCGAGGAAGGCGAGGCCGTCGCGGAGCCGGTCGGGGTCGAGGGCCACCCAGCGCCCCCGCAGGCGCACGAGCGGGGCCTTGGCGCGCACGAGCGCGTCCATCTCGGCGTTCGAGAGCTCCTCGCCGTCCACGGCGAGCCGCCAGGAGAAGTCGACGAGGTCGTCCTTGCCGATCTTCGTGCCGGTGTCGACGACGCCGTCCGGGCGCGCCGCCGGTGCCGTGTGCCCGCCGGCCCCGGCGAGCCCGAGGCGCGCGGGCCCGGCGCGCCAGCCCGCGGGCAGCAGGACACCGAAGCCGGCGCGGTCGAGGTCGGCGGCGACGTGGGCGAGGAAGTGGTGCGCGCCCGCGAGGTCGAGGTCCATGCCGCCGGGGCGCGGGACGCGCAGCGCGTCGCCGAGCTCGGGGTAGACCCGGGCGGCGCGACCGAGCTCGCCGAGCAGCACCTCGGCGGGGTCGTCGAGCCAGCGGCGCAGGGCCGTGGGGTCGCGCCAGACGGTGTCTGCGTCGACGGTCAGGCTCGGATCCTGGGCGGACTGGAGGGCGAAGGTCAGCCGGAACAGGGGCTCGGGGTCGTCGAGGGCGTGGTCGAACTCGTCGGCCACCACCTCGTCGAGCCGGAAGGAGCCCCGCGCCGGCCCGGCGTGGGGGGCGCCGACGACGGCCCAGCGCCGCAGGCCGGCGACGAGCCCGTCGGGCGGGGCGGGGTCGCCGAGCACGGGCTCGTCGCCGAGGGCGTGCGCCCAGTCCGGGGCGGTCGCGAGCTCCTCGGTGCCGGTGAGGCGGGCGCGGGCGTGGGCGTCGACGGCCGCCGCCAGCGCCGCCTCGACCACCGCCGCGGCGCCCACCGGGTCCTCCCCCGGCACCCGCTCGCAGCGGCACACCGGGGGCAGGGCGGCGGCGAGCGTGTCGGCGGCGACGAGGTCGGGGCCCTGGAGGACGGGGCGCCACACCAGGTGGCGCTCCTCCCCGTCGTCGCCGGGCGCGGGCAGCAGGCGGCCCCGGGTGACGAGGTCCGCGGCGAGCGCGTCGACCGCGCGCAGCGCCGCGACCGAGGGGCTCGCCCGCGTCCCCTCCGGGGGTACCGGCGGCCCCGCCCCGGGCGGGAGCTCGAGGACCGGGACGCTCCAGTCCGCGAGCACGGCAGCGCCGGGGTCGGGGCCGGTCTCCTCGCGGTCGAGGTCGTCGGAGTCCCGCGGGGCGTCGGCGTCAGACGGCAGGGCGAGCACCGCGACACCGGCCGTCGCGGTGGTCGTGTCCCACACCGCCGCGAGCCGCTCGGCCGGCACGGCGAACGGGTGCGGGCGCGCTCCGCGCCGGGCGCGGCTGGTGCTGCGGGCCGGGAGGTCGGTGTCCTCGGCCCACAGGCAGACGCCGCGCCCGGGTGACCAGAGGGCGTGGAGCGCGAGCAGGCTCAGATCACCTGCACCGTGCCGTCGACGACGCGGACCGGGACCTCCGGCAGGCCGGTGTCGGCCGGGCCCTTGCGGACGGCACCGGTGGCCGCGTCGAACTGGCTGAAGTGGTTCGGGCAGGTGATGACGCCGTTCTCGGGCGGGTCGACCGTGGTCCCCTGGTGCGGGCAGGCGGCGTCGAACGCCGTGACCTGCCCGGGGCTCGGCTGCACGAGCAGGATCGGCTGCTCCCCGCGCGTGACGATCCGCCCGCCGCCGACGGGGATGTCCGCGAGCGGGGTGCCGGCGGCGTCGCCGCTCGGCGCGGGCGCGGTGGTGGTCGCGCCAGGCTGGAACTCGCCCGGCGAGGACGAGCACGCGGCCAGCGCGCCGGGTGCCGCGAGGGCGGCCGCGATCCCGCAGAGGACCGTGCGGCGGTCGGGTCCGGTGGTGGTGGGCACCGAGGCCTCCGTCTTCGTGGTGGAGCTGGTGGTGGAGCTGGTGGTGGAGCTGGGTGATCGTGATCCTGCGGTGACCAGTCTGCCCTCGCCCCCCGTCACCGCCCGGTGAGGGTCGTGCGTGGGGGTCAGGGGGTCGGTTCCTCGGGCAGGGCGAGCAGGCCCTCGACCACGTCGTCGAGCGCCGGGGCGGCGACGTGCGGGCGGGCGACGGCGTCGGGGATCCGGCCCTCGAGGCGCTCGCAGAACCCGCCGACCAGGCCCGCCGACACCGCGCCGTGTACGTCCCACGAGTGCACCGCCACGAGCGCCGTGCGCGCGGGCGGGGTGGCGATGCGGTCGCACGCCCACTGGTAGACCCGTGCCGGCGGCTTGAACATCTTCAGCTCCGCGCAGGACACGACGTCGGTGAACCGGCCGCGAACACCGCCGGCCTCCAGCGCGGCGCCCGCGACCTCGGCCGAGCCGTGCGTGAACCCGTACGCCGGCACCCCGGCGTCGGCGAGCCGCTGCAGCGCCGGCGCGACGTCGTGGTGCACGGGCAGCTCGCGGAAGCCGTCGAGCACCGAGGCGACCTGGTCGTCGTCCAGGTCGCGCCCGCAGGTGCGCCGCAACATGTCGGCGGCGACGGCGGCGAACGGCGGGGCCTCGCCGGCCAGGGTCATCGCCATGCCCTGGTGCAGCAGCCGCGCGAAGAAGAGCTCCAGCTCGTGGCCGGGGCGCCCCAGCGCCTCGATCCGGGGCCGCAGGCCCTCGAGCTGCAGGCACGTCTCGAACAGGTCGAACAGGACGACCTGGGGCCTCCGGGCGGGTGCAGTCATGGGAGCGGAGTTCCCGGCCAGGGCCGGGAGAATCGCTCACGTGGCGGCGAGCTCCCGGAGCACCCGGCGGGGCCAGGCGGGGCCGCCGTAGACGAAGCCGGTGTAGGCCTGCACGAGCCTCGCGCCGGCATCGAGGCGGGCGCGGGCCTCCTCGCCCGAGTCGATCCCGCCGACCGACACCAGCGTCAGCCGCTCCCCCACGCGCTCCCGCAGCCGCGCCAGCACCGCCCGCGCGGGGCCCACGAGCGGCGCGCCGGAGAGCCCGCCCGCGCCGGCGGCCTCGACGTCGGCGGGCCGGGAGCGCAGGTCCGCGCGCGCGACCGTCGTGTTGGTGGCGACGATCCCGTCGAGCCCCTGGGCCAGGGCCAGGTCGGCGACGGCGTCGACGCCCGCGTCGTCGAGGTCCGCGGTGATCTTCACGAGCAGCGGGGTCGCGCCCACCTCGTCGCGCACGGCCGCGAGCAGCGGCTCGAGCGCGTCGACGCCCTGCAGGTCGCGCAGCCCCGGCGTGTTCGGCGAGCTGACGTTGACCACCACGTAGTCGGCGTGAGGGCCCAGCACCCGCGCCGAGTACCGGTAGTCCGCGACGGCGTCGGACGCGGTCTTGGAGCGCCCGATGTTGACCCCGACCACCGTGCCCGCGCCCCGCCGCCGCAGCGCCGCGAGCCGGGCCGCGACGACGTCGGCGCCGGCGTTGTTGAACCCCATCCGGTTGACCAGCGCCCGGTCGGCGGGCAGGCGGAACAGCCGCGGGCGGGGGTTGCCCGGCTGCGGGCGCGCGGTCACCGTGCCGACCTCGACCGCCCCGAAGCCCAGCCGCGCGAGGCCGCGCACGCCCTCGGCGTCCTTGTCGTAGCCGGCCGCGACGCCCAGCGGGTTGGCGAACCGCAGGCCCATGGTCTCGACGGCCCGGACGGCCTCGACGGGCCCGGCCGGCAGCACCGGGGTCGCGGCGCGCAGGGCAGTGACGCCGACGCGGTGGGTCAGCTCCGCGGGCACCCGCGTCGCGACGTGCCGGAAGAGCAGTGCGTAGGGGTCCATCAGGCCTGGGAGTCGGCGCGGTGGTACCGCGCGTGCAGCCGGCGCAGCGCCGACACCCCGCGCGCGGCGTGCCCGCGGTCGACGGCCTGCAGCGCCGAGACCGGGAGGTACTCGTCGTCGGGCAGGTCGAGGCGGGCGAACTGGGCCCCGTCGGGGAAGCTCACCGCGACGACCTCCGACCACGGCACCCGCCGGGTCAGGATCGTCGCGCGCACCTCCACCCCGCCGGGCCCGGCCCGCAGCCGCGGCCGGGTGAACAGCAGCGCGCAGCCGGCCAGGATCGCGCCGAGCACGACCATCGCCACCTGGTCGGCGGCGCGGAAGATGAAGCCCGACGGCGCGGCGAACACCAGCAGCGCCCCGGCGCCGAAGAACACGAAGAGAAAGGTGGCGACCGCCCAGGCCACCCAGCGGATGCGCCGGGGCCGGACCTCGAGCTCGACCTCGCCGATGTCGAGGGCCTCGGGGGGCACCACGGGCCCCGTCACGAGCTCGACCCCCGCAGCCCCCGCAACGTCAGCGCCGCGTCCAGCGCCGCCACCGTCGCCTCGAAGCCCTTGTCCTCGCTCGAGGTCGGTGTCCCGGCGCGCGCCCACGCCTGGGCCTCCTCGTTGACCGTCAGCACGCCGTTGCCCACCGGCGTGCGGGCGTCGAGGCCCACGCGCAGCAGGCCGGCGGTGACGGCGTCGCAGACGTAGTCGAAGTGCGGGGTCTCGCCGCGGACGACGACGCCCAGCCCGACGACCGCGTCGTGGCCCTCGGCGAGGCCCTGGCACACGACCGGCAGTTCCATGGCGCCGGCGACGCGCACCACCGTGGGCTCGGCCGTGCCGGCCTTGGCCGCCGCGTCGCGGGCGCGCTCGAGCAGGACGTCGGTGATCGCGGCGTTCCACCGCGTGACGGCGATGCCGAGCGTCAGCCCCGCCGCGTCGGGGACCTCGGCCTGCGGACGGCCCTCGCCGCTCATCCCCGGGTCCCGCCCACGGCGGCGTCGGCCGCGTCGGCGGCGTCGGAACCGTCGGTCGTCTGCGCGACGACCGTGTCCTGCTCCGAGTCGAGGCCCTCGAGGTCGTGGCCCATGCGGTCGCGCTTGGTGCGCAGGTAGCGCAGGTTCTCCGGCGTCGCGCGGGACGGGAGCGCCACGCGGCCGAGGATCTCCAGGCCGTAGCCCTCGAGGCCCGCGCGCTTCTCCGGGTTGTTGGTCAGCAGGCGCATGGACCGGATGCCGAGGTCGGCGAGGATCTGCGCGCCGGTGCCGTAGTCCCGGGCGTCGGCGGGCATGCCGAGCGCGAGGTTGGCGTCGACGGTGTCCGCGCCGGCGTCCTGCAGCTGGTAGGCCTGCAGTTTGTGGATCAGACCGATCCCCCGGCCCTCGTGGCCGCGCACGTAGAGCACCACACCCCGGCCCTCGGCGACGACCGCGGCCATCGCCGCGTCGAGCTGGGGCCCGCAGTCGCAGCGTCGCGAGCGGAGCACGTCGCCGGTGAGGCACTCGGAGTGCACGCGGACCAGCACGTCCTCGCCGTCGCCGATCTCGCCGTGCACGAGCGCGACGTGCTCGATCCCGTCGAGCAGCGAGTCGTACCCGTAGGCGACGAAGGTGCCGTGGTCGGTGGGGATGTTGGCGTGCGCGACCTGGACGACCTGCTTCTCCGAACGGCGCCGGTACGCGATCAGGTCCTTGATCGTGATGATCGGCAGCTCGTGCTCGTCGGCGAAGACCTGCAGCTCCTCGAAGCGGGCCATGTCGCCGTCGTCCTTCTGCGACACGATCTCGCAGATCGCGCCGGCCGGGGCCAGGCCGGCCAGCCGCGCCAGGTCCACGGCCGCCTCGGTGTGCCCGGGACGGCGCAGCACGCCGCCCTCGCGGGCCCGCAGCGGCACGACGTGCCCGGGGCGCGCGAGGTCGGTGGGCCCCGAGCCCGGGTCGGCCAGCACGCGGATGGTGTGCGCGCGGTCGGTGCCCGAGATGCCGGTACCGATGCCCTCGCGCGCGTCCACCGACACCGTGTACGCGGTGCCGTGGCGGTCCTGGTTGATCGAGTGCGCGGGCGGCAGGTCGAGCCGGTCGCACGCCTCTCCGGTCAGCGGCACGCAGATGTAGCCCGAGGTGTAGCGCACCATGAACGACACGAGCTCGGGCGTGGCCTTCTCCGCCGCGAACACGAGGTCGCCCTCGTTCTCGCGGTCCTCGTCGTCGACGACGACCACGGCCTTGCCCTCGGCGATCGCCGCGATCGCCGTTTCGATGTGCTCGAAGCCGTCCACGTACTCCTACTTCCCCTGCCCCGGACCGGTGTCCTGCGTGCCGAGCTGTGCGCTGACGAGCCGCTCGACGTACTTGGCGACCACGTCGACCTCGAGGTTGACCGTGGACCCCACGGCCCGCTCCCCCAGGGTCGTCTCGCGCAGCGTGGTCGGGATGAGCCCGACCGTGAACGTCTCGTCGTCGACCTCGGTGACGGTGAGGCTCACGCCGTCGACCGCGATCGAGCCCTTCTCCACGACGTAGCGGGTCAGGCTCGCCCCGCCCTTCTCCGGGCTGCTGACCCGGAACCGCACCGTCGTCCACTGCTCGCGCTCGGTGCGCTCGACGACGGTGCCGACGCCGTCGACGTGGCCCTGGACGATGTGCCCGCCCAGGCGGTCACCGGCGGCGACGGCGCGCTCGAGGTTGACCCGGGTGCCCGCGGTCGCGCCGGCGAGGCTCGAGCGGCGCAGGGTCTCGCCCATGACGTCGACGCCGAACTCCTCCGCGGTGGGCTCGACGACGGTGAGGCAGACGCCGTTGACGGAGATCGAGTCGCCGGGGCGGGCGTCGGACGTGACGAGGGGACCGCGCACGCGCAGCCGCGCGGAGTCCTCCCCCGCCACGACGTCGACGATCGCGCCGACCTCCTCGACGATCCCCGTGAACACTGCGGTCTCCTCGTCCTCACCGGTCGGGCTCCCTCGCCCGCCCGCCATCATCCTCACGACGCGCGGCCCCGGCATCACCGTGGTGGTGATGCCGCTCTCATCGCTCCACCAGGTGCGCCGACGCCCGGGCGGCCTGCCCGCGCAGCGCCTCCAGCGCCCGCTCGGGGTCGTCGGCGCCGTACACCGCGGAGCCCGCGACGAAGCAGTCGACGCCGGCCTCCGCGGCCTGCTCGACGGTGTCGCGGCTGATCCCGCCGTCGATCTCGACCAGGACGTTGAGGTGGCCGGTGTCGACGAGCCGTCGCGCGGTGCGCACCTTGTCGAGCACCTCGGGCATGAACTTCTGCCCGCCGAACCCCGGCTCGACGCTCATGACGAGCAGGGTGTCGTAGTCGCGCAGCACCTCGACCCAGTCCTCGAGCGGGGTGCCGGGCTTGATCGACAGGCCCGCGAGCGCCCCGGCCGCCCGGATGTCGCGCGAGAGCTTGCGCGGGTCGTGCGCCGCCTCCGCGTGCACCGTGACGTTGCGCGAGCCGACCTCGGCGTACCCGGGGGCCCAGCGGTCCGGATCGTTGATCATGAGGTGGCAGTCGAGCGGGATCGCGGTCGCCCGCTCCAGGGCCTCGACGACGGGCAGGCCGAGCGTCAGGTTCGGCACGAAGTGCCCGTCCATGACGTCGACGTGCAGCCAGTCCGCGCCCGGGACCGCGGCCGCCTCCTCCGCCAGGCGCGCGAAGTCCGCGGACAGGATGCTCGGAGCGATCATCGGGGCACGCGCCACGTGACGCATGGTAGTGGCCTCGTCGCCGTCGCTGGTCCGGGCGGGGTCAGCGCCGGCGCAACGCGGCGGCGAACATCGCGTCGGTGCCGTGGCGGTGGGGCCAGAGCTGGACGCCCGGGCCGTCGACGGGAGACGCAGCGGAGCGGAGGTCGACCCCTGACACGGCGGCGGTGTCGGGCACCTCCGGCAGCAGCGCGACGGTGTCGAGCAGCTCCGCGCCGGTCTCCTCCGCGACGGCGGCGACGACGGCCGTGGTCTCCTCGGGGTGCGGCGAGCAGGTCGCGTACGTGACGACGCCGCCGGGCCGGGTGCGCTCGAGGGCGGCGCGCAGCAGGCTGCGCTGGAGCTCGGTCAGCTCCGCGACGTCCTCGGGCTGCCGGCGCCAGCGGGCCTCCGGGCGGCGGCGCAGCGCCCCGAGCCCGGTGCAGGGTGCGTCGACGAGCACGCGGTCGTAGGCGTCCTCGGGGAGCGTGATCTCCCGGGCGTCGCCGGTGTGCACCCGCACCCCGAGCCCCTCGGTGGCCTGCTCGACGAGCCGCGCGCGGTGCGGCGCGCGGTCCACGGCGTCGAGCGTCGCGCCCTCGATCGCGGCCAGCGCCCCGAGCATCACGGCCTTGCCGCCCGGCCCGGCGCACAGGTCCAGCCAGCGGGTGTCGCTCCCCTCCACCGGCGCGCGGGCGGCGACGAGCGCGACGAGCTGGCTGCCCTCGTCCTGGACCACCGCGAGGCCCTCGCGGACCGGGGCGAGATCGCCCGGGTCGCCGCCCTCGGTGAGCAGCACGCCGTACGGGGAGTAGGGCGACTCCTCGCCGCCCGTGATGGCGGCGAGCTCCTCGGCGCTGATCTCGCCGGGCCGGGCCGCGAGGTGCACGGCGGGGCGGGCGTCGTCGGCGGCGAGGGCCGCCGCCAGTTCTCCCTCGCCGCCCAGGGCCTGCGCGAACACCTCGGCGATCCATCGCGGGTGGGCGTGGGCCAGCGCGAGCCGGCCCAGGGCGTCCGGCGGGGCGAGGCGGTCGACCCACGCGGCCTCGTCGCGCTCGGCGACCCGGCGCAGCACGGCGTTGACGAACCCGGTCGGACGCGAGCCCGCCCGCGCGCGGACCAGCTCGACGACCGCGCTCACCGCCGCGTGCGGGGGGATGCGCGTGCGCAGCAGCTGCTGGGCGCCGAGGCGCAGGGCGTCGAGCACGACCCCGTCGAGGTCGGCGAGCGGCCGGTCGCAGCAGGCCGTGAGGACCGTGTCGAGCAGGCCCTGCGCGCGGCAGGCGCCGTAGGCGAGGTCGGTGGCGAGGGCGGCGTCGCGGCCGGTGATGCGCCGCTCGCGCAGCAGGTTCGGCAGCGTCAGGTTGGCGTAGGCGGCGTCCTCGCGGACCGCCCGCAGCGTGTCGAGCGCGGCCTCGCGGGCCGGGTCGCCGCTCGGCGGACGCGACGGGCCCTGGCGTCCGCGGGGCGGCCCGCTGCGGCGCTTGGCGTCCGGCTTGCGGCGGGGGCCGCGGCCGGACCGGTGCCCGCCGGGCGGGACGGAACTGTCGGTCATCGCCACCCCGTCGCTGCGCTCGCCCCGGTCACCGGAACCGCTCCCCCGGCTCGGGACGCACGCCCCGGGCCCAGTCGACGGCGGGCATGGGCTTCTTGCCGCCCGGCTGGACGTCGCCGAGCGCGACGGTGGCGGTGGCCGTGCCGACCAGGACCCGCTGGCGCTCGACGCGGATCGAGCCCGGCTCGAGCCCGGCCTCGCCGGTGGTCAGCACGGGCCCGAGCTTGAGGCGGGCGTCGCGGAACGTCGTCCAGGCGCCCGGGGCCGGCGTCACGGCGCGGACCAGCCGGTCGACGGCCGGGGCGGGGTGTGTCCACGGCACGCGGGCGTCCTCGACGGTGATCTTCGGCGCGTACGAGACGCCGTCCGCGGGCTGGGGAACGCCGACGAGCTCGCCGTCGGAGATGCCGTCGAGGGTGTGCTCGAGCAGCCCCGCGCCCGACGCGGCGAGCCGCTCGAGCAGGGCGCCGGCGGTGTCGTGGCGGCCGATCTCCTCGGTGACCGTGCCGAAGACCGGGCCGGTGTCCATGCCCTCCTCCAGCAGGAAGGTGCTCGCGCCCGTGATCTCGTCGCCGGCGCGGATCGCCGCCGGCACCGGCGCGGCGCCCCGCCAGGCGGGGAGCAGCGAGAAGTGCAGGTTGACCCAGCCGTGCGGGGGGATGTCGAGGGCCGCGAGGCGCAGCAGGTTGCCGTAGGCGACGACGGGGCAGCAGTCGGGCGCGAGGTCGGCGAGCTGCGCCAGGAACTCCGGCTCCGAGGCCGTCGCCGGCGTCAGCACCGGCACGCCGGCCTCGTCGGCCAGCGCCCCGACGGGGCTGCGCTGCGGGCGTCTCGACCGCCCGACCGGGGCGTCGGGGCGGGTGACGACGGCGACGACCTCGTGGCGCCCGCTCGCGAGCAGGCGGCGCAGGGACGGCAGGGCGGGCTCGGGCGTGCCCGCGAAGACGACGCGCACGGGCTACAGGGCTCGCCCGAAGAGCGGGTGCGGGCTCGCCTTGACGGTCGGGGGCGCGGCCGGGTCGAACCACGGCGCCTCGCGGATCGCCTTCATCGCCTCGCGGCGGGTCGCGGGGTCGAGCTTGTCGAGGAAGAGGACGCCGTCGAGGTGGTCGGTCTCGTGCTGGATCGCGCGGGCCACGAGAGCGGTGCCCTCGACGGTCTGCGGCTCACCGTGCAGGTCCCACCCGCTCGCGACGACGTGCTCGAAGCGCCGGCAGTCGAACCGCAGCCCCGGGATCGACAGGCAGCCCTCGGGCCCGAACTGCTCGGTGTCGTCCGCCGCGTTCCACGTCGGGTTGACCATGTGCCCCTCGACGCCGTCCGCGCGGAACACGAACACGCGCAGGCCGACGCCGATCTGCGGCGCGGCGAGACCGGCACCGCCCTGGTCGCGCATCGTCTCGTGGAGATCCGCGACGAGGGTGGCGAGCTCGCGGTCGAAGTCGACCACGGGGTCGGCCTTCGTCCGCAGCACGGGGTCGCCGAACAGGCGCAACGGCTGGACGGTCATGGATCCTCTCTCGGGGGCTCGACCGTCCAGGGTAGTCCTCGCGTCAGGGCGTCCACGCGGGGTCGCGGCCGATGACGCCGAGCAGGCGGGTCTGCGCGTCGGCGTCGGCGGGCACCGGCACGCGCGGGCCGAACTGCCCCGAGCCCCGGATGACCTCCTCCATCCGTTCCAGGCCGTCGGCGAGGGCGGCGCACTCGTCCGGGTCGAGGCGGTCGTCCTGGCCCGTGGCGCGGGCGAGGTCCCACGTGTGCATGAGGACGTCGGTGGTGTAGATCCTGTCCGTCGCGCCGGCGACGGTCATCGACCCGAGGTGGGGGTTCACGATCTCCCGGCCCGCGCTCGCCGGGTCGTCGAGCAGCGCCTGGACCGCGGCGACCTGGTGGTCCCAGGCGGCCACGGGGTCGTCGTCGGCGCTCGGACCCGCGGGGAACGGCACGCCCGCACCGGCGAGGAAGCCGGGGAACCACGTCGTCAGGTGCCCGACCACGTCACGCGCCGTCCACTCCGGCACCGGCGTCGGGACGGCCCAGTCGGCGGTGCCGTGCACGCGGTCGGTGAAGGCGGCGGCGACGCGCCGGTGGCGGTCGGCCGGGGTCTCGGCGGTCATCGGTTCTCCTCAACCTCGCGGTTGAACGGACTGTGGCACCCGACGGCGGCGTGGTCAACCGTCCGGTTGTTCTCGCTAGAGCGGGTCGAGGGGGTCGAGCAGCACCCGCACCGGCTCGCGCTCCTTGCGCGCCGACCGGACCGCCTGCGCGGCGTGCAGCTCCCGCGCGAGGGTCCGGCCCTCGGTGCGCGGGACGCGGACGAGGCAGCGCTCGGCGCCCTCGGTGCGCTCCTCGGCGCCCGGGAGCCGGGTGCCGGGCGGCAGCTCGACGGGGCCGAGCACCTCGACCGTGTCGGGAAGGGCCGCGAGCAGGTCGGCGACGGCGGGCGGCGGGCCGTCGACCGCGGCCATGCGCATCGCCGGGGGCAGCGCGAGGTCGGTGCGGGCGGCGAGCTCGGTGGCGGCGTGACCGACCGGGTCCCAGCGCACCAGCGCCTGCACCGCGGTGTTCGCGGAGTCGGCCACGACAACGACGCGGCCCCCCGCCGGCGCCGGACGGACCAGCGCGGCCGCCCCGAACCAGCGGCGCAGCGTCTCCTCCCCCGCCCGCAGCTCGGCCCGGGCGAGCAGCACCGACCCGTCGAGCAGCAGCGCCGCGCCGTAGCCGCCCTCGGCCACCGGCTCGGCACCGGGGGTCGCGACGACCAGCGCGGGGCCCGCCGGTACGTGGTCGAGCACCGCCGACCCGCCCTCCGACGTGCGCACGACCGTCTGCGGGAACGAGCGTCCCAGCTCCTCGGCCGTCCGCTCCGACCCGACGGCCAGGGCCCGCAGCCGCGGGGACCCGCAGGCGCCGCAGCGGTAGGCGGGGTCGGGGTGCCCGCACCAGCGGCAGGTCGGGGCGGCCGCGTCCCCGTGGCTCGGCAGGGCGAGCGGCCCGGCGCAGCGGCGGCAGCGGGCGGGCTCGCGGCAGTTCCCGCACGCCACCGCGGGCAGGTAGCCGCGGCGCGGGACCTGGACGAGGACCGGGGCGCCGGCGCCCAGCGCCGCCCGTGCGGCCTCGAACGCCACCGACGGCACCCGCGCGGCCCGGGCGGCGGGATCGCGCATCAGCTGGCGGTCGTCCTCGCCGATCGCCGTGACCCGCGGACCCCGGGCGCGGACCGTGGCGCGGTCGGCGACGACGTCGTGCGCCCAGCCGCTCGCGACGAGCAGCGCCGCCTCGGCCGTGCGCGCGAACCCGGCGACGAGCAGGGCGGCGCCGTCGCGGTGCGCCCGGGTCATGGCGACGTCGCGGGCGTGCGGGTAGGGCGCGCGGGGCTCGGCGTGCGAGTCGTCGCCGTCGTCCCACACCGCGATCAGCCCGGGGTCACGGACGGGGGCGAACGCGCTCGCGCGGGTGCCGACGACGATGCGCACGTCCCCGCGGGCCACCGCGAGCCAGCGCCGGTAGCGCTCGGCGGGCCCCAGGTCGGCGGCGAGGGCGACGACCGCGCCGGCTCCGGCCACGGCCTCGCAGGCGGCCTGGACGCGGTCGAGGTCGCGCCGGTCGGGCACCACGAGCACCGCGCTGCGCCCGCCGGCGGCCGTCGTGGCGGCGGCCTCGGCGAGGCGGGTGGGCCAGTCCTCGCCGGGCAGCGCCTGCCAGACGGCGTGGGCGGGGCGGCCCTTCTCCAGCGCCTCGAGCAGCGCGGGGCCCCGGGGGTAGGCGCCCCAGCCGTGCTGCGCGGGCGCGTGGGGGGCCGGACGCTCGGGGGGCGTCTCGGCCTCGACGCGGGCGTGGCGGGGCGGGACAGCGAGGCGCAGGACGTCGGCGAGTGTGCCGGCGTAGCGGTCGGCGACCGCCCGGCACAGCCCGGCCAGCTCGGGAGCGAGCACCGGCTCGGGCGAGACGACCTTCTCCAGCCAGCCCAGGCGGCCCTCGTGCTCGCTGCGGTCCTCGCGCGCGAGCACGAAGCCGTCGACCAGCCGCCCCGCGAAGCGCACCCGCACCCGCGCGCCGGGCACGGCGTCGGCGGCCAGCTGCTCCGGGACCTGGTAGTCGAAGGTGCGGTCGAGGTGCGCGAGGTTCACGTCGACGGCGACCGTCGCCACCGGGCGCTCAGCGGCGGGCAGGCGCTCGTTGCGGTGGGGCTGCTTCTTCGGTGGCGTCCTGGGCTTCGCGGGCGGGCCGGGCTCGTCGGCGGGCTTCGCGGCGGGCTTCGTGGCGGGCTTCGCGGCGGGCTTGTCGACGGGTGCCGGCGCCGCGAACAGCGCCTCCCCCGTCTCGCTCACGCGTCCCGGTGTACCAGAACGACCCGACCGCCCCGTGCCCCTCCGCCGACCCCGGTGATCAGCAGGACGTCAGGCACCTCCGGCCCCGCCGGCGCGTGCGTGGCGTCCTGGTGATCTCCGACCGACGACGCCGGCCCGGCACCCCGAGCGTGCGGGGGTGCCGGGCCGGCGTGTCGTGCGGGCGAGGATGTGGCGATCCTGGCGTTCAACGCAAGCAATGCCGCATCGCTCGTACCGGGGAGTGCCTCAGCTCGCGATCGACTTCAGGGCGTCGGCGCGGTCGGTGCGCTCCCAGGGGAGGTCGAGGTCGTCGCGGCCGAAGTGGCCGTACGCCGCGGTCGGCTGGTAGATCGGGCGCAGCAGCTGCAGGTCGCGCACGATCGCGCCGGGGCGCAGGTCGAAGACCTCGTGGATCGCCTTCTCGATCTTGGCGGGATCGGTCTGGGCGGTGCCGAAGGTCTCGACGAACACGCCGACGGGCTCGGCCTTGCCGATCGCGTAGGCGATCTGCACCTCGACGCGCTTGGCCAGGCCGGCGGCCACGATGTTCTTGGCCACCCAGCGCATGGCGTACGCCGCGGAGCGGTCGACCTTCGACGGGTCCTTGCCCGAGAAGGCGCCGCCGCCGTGGCGGGCGTAGCCGCCGTAGGTGTCGACGATGATCTTGCGGCCGGTCAGGCCGGCGTCGCCCATGGGGCCACCGGTGACGAAGCGGCCGGTCGGGTTGACCAGGACGCGGGTGTTCGACGAGTCGAGGTCGATGCCCTCGAGCACCGGGTCGATGACCTTCGACCGGATGTCGGGCGCCAGCAGGTTGTCCAGGTCGATGTCGGCGGCGTGCTGCGTCGACAGGACCACGGTGTCCACGCCGACGGGCTTGTCGTCGTCGTAGGCGATGGTGACCTGGGTCTTCCCGTCCGGACGCAGGTACGGCAGCGTGCCGTCGCGCCGCACGGCCGTGAGCTTGCGGGCCAGACGGTGGGCCAGCCCGATCGGCAGCGGCATGAGCTCCGGGGTGTCGGCGTCGGCGTAGCCGAACATCAGGCCCTGATCGCCCGCGCCCTGCTTCGCGATCTCGTCCTCGGAGCCCTCGACGCGGGACTCGTAGCCCTCGTCGACGCCCTGCGCGATGTCCTTGGACTGCGCGCCGATCGAGATCGACACGCCGCAGCTCTCGCCGTCGAAGCCCTTGGCCGACGAGTCGTAGCCGATGTCCAGGATGGTCTTGCGGACGACGTCCACGTAGTTGACCTGAGCGTTGGTGGTCACCTCGCCGGCGACGTGCACCTGGCCCGTCGTGACCATCGTCTCGACCGCGACGCGCGACTTCGGGTCCTGCGCCAGCAGGGCGTCCAGGATGCCGTCGCTGACTGCGTCACAGATCTTGTCTGGGTGGCCCTCGGTGACGGATTCGCTGGTGAACAAACGCCTAGCGGGCACAATCTCTCCCTGCCTCGACAATGGGACCCGTCCACACTAACGGCTTCCCCTCCGAGTGCGAGGGCGCTGACCTGCCTGAATGCCATGCCTGTCACAGAACGGTTGTGTTCATGAGCAGAACGTGGGATTGCCCCGTTCAGC
Source organism: Actinomycetospora sp. ABD4_176 (assembly GCF_056311855.1). Taxonomy (NCBI): domain Bacteria; kingdom Bacillati; phylum Actinomycetota; class Actinomycetes; order Pseudonocardiales; family Pseudonocardiaceae; genus Actinomycetospora; species Actinomycetospora sp. ABD4_176. The sequence continues at coordinate 1,260,897 of NZ_CM149974.1, forward strand.
GCAGCCGCTCGGCCACCGCGTCCCAGACCCGCGCCGCGAGAGAGGCCTTCGAGCCCATCGGCAGGGGCTGCGAGGTGCCGTCGGCGCCCAGCAGCCAGCCCTCGTTGTCCTCGACCTCGAACGCCTTGCCGACGCCCACGGCGTTGACGACCAGCAGGTCGCAGCCCTTGCGCTCCAGCTTGGCGCGCGCGTAGTCGAGCACGCTGCCGTGCTCGTCGCCGGTCTCCGCGGCGAACCCGACGACCAGGCGGCGCGGGACGTCCTCGGTGACGAGCTCGCGCAGGATGTCGGGGTTGAACTCGAGCGGGATCGAGGGCGGCTCGTCGCCCTTCTTGATCTTCCCGACGGACAGCGCCGCGGGCCGGAAGTCCGAGACGGCGGCGGCCATGACGACGACGTCGGCCGCCTTCGCCGCGTCGAGCACCGCGTCGCGCATCTCGACGGTGGTCTGCACGCGGCGCAGGTCGACCGCGGCGGGCGGGTCGAGGTCGGCGGTGGTGCCGGCGACGAGGGTGACCTCGGCGCCCCGCTGGGCCGCGACGCGGGCGAGCGCGTAGCCCTGGCGGCCCGACGACCGGTTGCCCAGGGTGCGCACGGGGTCGAGCGGCTCGGCCGTCCCGCCCGCGGACACGACGACGCGGCGGCCCTCGAGGTCGCGGGGCAGCGGGAACGGCTCGACGTCGGACACGCCGCCCCACTCCAGCAGCAGCCGCGCGAACTCCGCGATCTCGGCCGGCTCGGGCAGGCGGCCCGGCCCGGTGTCCGCACCCGTCAGGCGCCCGGACGCGGGCTCGAGGACCGTGGTGCCGCGGCGACGCAGCGCCGCGACGTTGTCGACCGTCGCGGGGTGCTCCCACATCTCGGTGTGCATGGCGGGCGCCGCCAGCACCGGGCAGCGGGCCGTCAGCAGCGTCGAGGTGAGCAGGTCGTCGGCGCGGCCCTGCGCCATGCGGGCGAGCAGGTCGGCCGTCGCGGGGACGAGGACCACCAGCTCGGCGCGCCGCCCGAGGGCCACGTGCTCGACGTCGTACACGTTCTCGAAGACCCCGGAGAGGACCGGGCGCCCCGACAGCGCCTCGAAGGTGGCCGCGCCGACGAACTCCAGCGCGGCCCGGGTGGCCACCACCTGCACGTGGTGGCCGGCCTCGCGCAGGCGCCGCAGCACCTCGCAGGCCTTGTAGGCGGCGATGCCGCCCGAGACCCCGAGGACGATCTCCCAGGGCCGGTCCGTCGCGGTCACGTCGGTGACGTCACTCGCCCTCGGTGTGCTCGAGCAGGCCGGAGTGGATCTCGCGCATGGCCACCGACAGCGGCTTCTCGCGCGGGCCGGGCTCGACGAGCGGGCCGACGTACTCGAGCAGCCCCTCGCCCAGCTGGGCGTAGTAGTCGTTGATCTGGCGGGCGCGCTTGGCCGCGTAGATGACCAACGCGTACTTGGAGCTCACCGTCTCCAGCAGCTCGTCGATCGGGGGGTTGGTGATGCCCTCCGGCCCCTCGAGGATGCTGCCGGCCCGTCCGGTGGGAATGCTCACTCGCTCGCTCCTGCAGAGGTCGCGCCGGACGCGGAACGGTCCGGCGCAGGTGATGAGTCTGTCGGGACGGCCCTCGGGCCTGCGCGTTCTGCGCCGTCGACGGGAGGACCGACGCTCAACTCTACCAACCGGCGCGCGGTCTCCCCGACGTCGTGGTTCACCACGGCGACGTCGAACTCACTGCGTGCGGCCAGTTCCTCCCGCGCGGTGGCCAGGCGCCGGTCGACGACCTCGGTGGCCTCGGTGCCCCGACCGATCAGCCGGTCGACCAGGACCTCCCACGACGGCGGCTCCAAGAACACGAACAGCGCGTCCGGCCGCTGCGCGCGCACCGCCCGCGCCCCCGCGAGGTCGAGCTCGAGCAGCACCGGCTCCCCAGCGGCCAGGTGCTCGTCGACGGGGGCGCGCGGCGTCCCCGAGCGGTGCATGCCGCCGTGGATCTCCGCCCACTCGAGCAGCTCGCCCTCGGCGATCATCCGGTTGAACTCGGCCGCCGAGACGAAGTGGTAGTCGCGCCCGTCCACCTCCCCGGGCCGGGCGGCCCGGGTGGTCGCCGAGACGCTGAACCACAGGGGTGCGCGGATGCGCCGCAGCTCGGCGACGACCGTGCTCTTCCCGACCCCCGACGGCCCGGCCAGCACCATCAGCCGGCCGGGCCCGTGGGCGGGGTCCCCGCTCATCGACCGGTCACCGGCTCACTCGCCGGAGAACTCGTCGAGCAGTGCCTTGCGCTGCCGCTCGCCCAGACCGCGCAGGCGGCGGCTCGGGGCGATCTCGAGGCGCTCCATGATCTGCTGGGCGCGCACCTTGCCCACACCCGGCATGGCCTCGAGCAGCGCCGAGACCTTCATCTTGCCGAGCACCTCGTCCGAGTCGGCCTGCTCGAGCACCTCCGAGAGGCTGGTGCCTCCCCGCTTGAGCCGCTCCTTGAGCTCGGCCCGGGCACGGCGAGCGGCGGCGGCCTTCTCGAGCGCCGCGGCCCGCTGCTCCTCGGTCAGCTCGGGTAATGCCACGTTCTCCTCCGGGGGTCGTGACGACGGGTCCCGCTCCCCGCAGGGGGCGGACCCGTGGTGGCGATGGGCTTGACGGGTGGTGGCGAACGTACCGCGCGAGGCCGACACCGACAGTCCGTGGGGCGGGAGTGTCCGCAGGTCGGACGCCGGTCGCGCCCACCGGAGCGTGATCTCCGACCATCGGCACCCACGCGACCGGGCTACCCCGTGAGCGTCCCGTTCAGCGCGCCGACCGCGGCTCTCAGCGCTCCGTGGTCGGGGCCCGCGGTGAGCACCTCCCGGGCGCTGACCGGGACAACCGGTCCCCACGCCCCGCCCGGTCCGTCCGGCGCGTCCGCGCCGCCGAACACCGCCGCCACGTCGGCCGGGGTGCCGCCCTGCGCGCCGAGCCCGGGCACGAGCACCGGCCCGCCCAGCGCGGAGAGGTCCAGCCCGTGGTCGCGCCCGGTGGTGCCGCGGGTGAGCCCCACGACGACGCCCGCCGCGCCGTCGCCCGGGCCGTCCCGGTGCGCGGCGTTGTGGTCGGCCAGCGCGTCGACGACGGACTGCGCCACCTCGCGCATCCCCCGCGGCGACCCTCCCGACCCGCCGACCCACGCCTGCGCCGACTGCACCCCGGACGCCTCCGGGTTCGACGTGCGGGCGAGCACGAAAACGCCGCGGCCGGTGGCGACGGCGAGGTCCAGCGCCGGCGCCAGCGCGCCCACGCCCAGGTACGGCGAGAGCGTCACCGCGTCGGCCGCGAGCGGGGCGTCGTCGGCGAGCCAGGCCCGGGCGTAGCCCGCCATCGTCGAGCCGATGTCGCCGCGCTTGGCGTCGGCGACGGTGAGGACGCCGGCGTCGCGGGCGTCGGCGAGCACCCGCTCGAGGGCGAGCATCCCGGCGCCGCCGTACACCTCGAACAGCGCCACCTGCGGCTTGAGCAGCGCGACGTGCCCGGCGAGCGCCTCGACCGCGCCGCGCGCGAAGCGCTCCGCCCCGGCCGCGTCGGCGTCGAGGCCCCATGCCGCGAGCAGGCCCGGGTGCGGGTCGATCCCGACGCACAGTGGCCCGTGGGCGCCGACCGCCTCGCGCAGCCGCGTGCGGAAGCCGGTCACGAGCCGACCACCACCACCGGGGCGGCCGCCTCGGGCACGGGCGTCCCCTGCCCCGTCCCCTGCCCCGTCCCCTGCCCCGTCCCCTGCCCCGCCCCCTGCCGCGCCGCCGCCAGGCGCGCGTGGAAGGTCTGCAGCGGCGTCACCCCGACCTCGCCGCGCATCGCCGCCTCGACGGCCTGCACGGCCGCCGCGGCGCCCTGGACGGTGGTGACGCACGGGACGCCGACGTCCAGGCACGCCGCACGGATCTCGTAGCCGTCGACGCGCGGGCCGGCGTGCCCGACCGGGGTGTTGACGACGAGGTCGACCTCGCCGGCCGCGATGCGGTCGACGATGTTGTCGGACCCCTCGAAGTGCTTGCGGACCACCTCGCAGGCGATGCCGTTGCGCTCGAGCACGCTGGCGGTGCCGGCCGTCGCGAGGATCGCGAAGCCCAGGTCGGCGAGGCGCTTGACCGGGAAGATCAGCGAGCGCTTGTCGCGGTTGGCCACCGAGACGAACACCTTGCCGCGCGCGGGCAGCGGACCCGAGGCGGCGGCCTGCGACTTCGCGAACGCGGTGGAGAAGGCGCGGTCGATGCCCATGACCTCGCCCGTCGACTTCATCTCCGGGCCGAGCAGCGAGTCGACGCCCCGGCCGTCGGGGCGGCGGAACCGGTGGAACGGCAGCACCGCCTCCTTGACCGCGACGGGGTGCTCGCGCGGCAGGTCCGCGCCGTCGCCGGCCGCGGGCAGCACGCCCTCGGCGCGCAGCTCCGCGATCGTCGCGCCGAGCATCACCCGCGACGCGGCGCCGGCCAGCGGCACGCCGGTGGCCTTCGAGACGAACGGGACGGTCCGCGAGGCCCGCGGGTTGGCCTCGAGCACGAACAGCACGTCGTCCTTGAGCGCGTACTGGACGTTCATCAGGCCCCGCACCCCGAGCCGGCGGGCCAGGGCGACCGTCGACTCGCGCACGGTGGCCAGGTCCGCGCCGCCGAGCGTGATCGGCGGGAGCGCGCACGACGAGTCGCCGGAGTGCACCCCGGCCTCCTCGATGTGCTCCATGACGCCGCCGAGGTAGACCTCGCCCTCGTCGTCGCACAGCGCGTCGACGTCGATCTCGATGGCGTCGTCGAGGAAGCGGTCGACGAGCACCGGGTGGTCCGGGGTGACCTCGGTGGCGCGGGCGATGTAGTCGCGCAGGGTCTCGTCGTCGTAGACGATCTCCATGCCGCGCCCGCCCAGCACGTACGACGGGCGCACCAGCACCGGGTAGCCGATCGTCGCGGCGATCTCGCGGGCGCCGTCGAAGCTGGTCGCCGTGCCGTAGGGCGGGGCCGGCAGGCCGGCGTCGGCGAGCACGCGCCCGAACGCGCCGCGCTCCTCGGCGAGGTCGATCGCGGCCGGCGGCGTCCCCACGACCGGCACCCCGGCCGCCTCGAGCCCGGCGGCGAGCTTCAGCGGCGTCTGCCCGCCCAGCTGCACGACGACCCCGACCAGCCCCGGGCCGGGCTTGTCCGGATCCTGGCTGCGACCGCTCTCCTGCTCGGCGTGCACGACCTCGAGCACGTCCTCCTCGGTGAGCGGCTCGAAGTACAGGCGGTCGGAGGTGTCGTAGTCGGTGGACACCGTCTCGGGGTTGCAGTTGAGCATCACGGTCTCGAACCCGGCGGCGCGCAGGCTGAACGCCGCGTGCACGCAGGAGTAGTCGAACTCGATGCCCTGCCCGATCCGGTTCGGCCCCGAGCCCAGGATGATCACCTTGGGGCGGTCGGTCTGCGGCTCGACCTCGGTCTCGGCCGCGGGGTCGGACTCGTAGGCCGAGTAGTGGTACGGCGTGCGCGCGGCGAACTCGGCGGCGCAGGTGTCCACCGTCTTGTAGACCGGCCGCACGCCCAGGCGCCGGCGCAGCGCCCGCACGCCCTGCTCGCCGGCGAGCTCGGGGCGCACGGCGGCGACCTGGGCGTCGGAGAGCCCGGAGCGCTTGGCCCGCCGCAGCAGGCCCTCGTCGAGCACCGGGGCGTCGGCGAGCTCCGCGCGCAGGGCGACCAGGCCCTCGATCTGCTCGACGAACCACGCGTCGATGCCGGAGGCCTCGCTGACCTGCGCGACGCTCGCCCCGAGGCGCAGCGCGCGCTCGACGGCGTAGAGCCGACCGTCCCGCGGCAGCGACGCCCGGTGCAGCGCCTCGTCCACGGTCTCGTCGACCGGGTCCGGCTGCGTCCAGAACCCCAGCGACTTCGTCTCGGCCGAGCGCAGCGCCTTGTTCAGCGCCTCGGGGAAGCTGCGGCCCAGCGCCATCGCCTCGCCGACCGACTTCATCGTCGTCGTCAGCGTCGGGTCGGCGCCGGGGAACTTCTCGAAGGCGAACCGCGGCACCTTGACCACGACGTAGTCCAGCGTCGGCTCGAAGCTCGCCGGGGTCTCGCCGGTGATGTCGTTGGTGATCTCGTCGAGCGTGTAGCCGACGGCCAGTCGCGCCGCGATCTTCGCGATCGGGAAGCCGGTGGCCTTCGACGCCAGCGCCGACGAGCGCGAGACCCGCGGGTTCATCTCGATGACGACGAGACGCCCGGTGGTCGGGTGGATCGCGAACTGGATGTTGCAGCCGCCGGTCTCGACGCCCACCTCGCGCAGCACGGCGATGCCGGTGTCGCGCATGACCTGGTACTCGCGGTCGGTCAGCGTCATCGCCGGCGCGACGGTCACCGAGTCGCCGGTGTGCACGCCCATCGGATCGATGTTCTCGATCGAGCACACGACGACGACGTTGTCCTTGCCGTCGCGCATGAGCTCGAGCTCGAACTCCTTCCAGCCGAGCACCGACTCCTCGATGAGCACCTCGTGCACCGGGCTCGCGGCGAGGCCCGTGCCGGCCAGGCGCTCGAGCTCGTCGTGGGTGTAGGCCAGGCCGGAGCCGAGCCCGCCCATGGTGAAGCTGGGCCGGATGACGACGGGCAGCCCGACCTCGGCGACGGTCGCGCGCACCTCGTCCATCGAGTGGCAGACCTCGCTGCGCGGGACGTCACCGCCGATCGAGCGGACGATCTCCTTGAACTTCAGCCGGTCCTCGCCGCGCTGGATCGCGTCGATGTCGGCACCGATCAGCTCGACGCCGTAGCGCTCGAGGACCCCGGCGTCGTGCAGGGCGATCGCCGTGTTCAGCGCGGTCTGGCCGCCGAGGGTGGCGAGCAGCGCAGTGACCGGGGCCCCCGCTGCCGCCTCGGCCTCGATGACCTTGGTGACGTGCTCGACGGTGATCGGCTCGACGTACGTGGCGTCGGCGATCTCCGGGTCGGTCATGATCGTCGCGGGGTTGGAGTTGACCAGCGAGACGCGCAGGCCCTCCTCCCGCAGCACGCGGCACGCCTGGGTGCCCGAGTAGTCGAACTCGGCGGCCTGCCCGATGACGATCGGCCCGGAGCCGATGACCAGGACGTGGTGGATGTCGTCGCGGCGCGGCATCAGTTCTTCCCCATCAGGTCCGCGAACCGGTCGAAGAGGCCCGCGGCGTCGTGCGGACCGGCCGCCGCCTCCGGGTGGTACTGCACGCTGAACGCGGGCACGTCCTCGCAGGTCACGCCCTCGACGGTGCCGTCGTTCGGGCACGAGTGGCTCAGGTGCACCGTGCCGGCGGGCGAGCTCACCCGCGCGCCCGGCTCCCCCGCGACCGCGAAGCCGTGGTTCTGGCTCGTGATCGCGACCGTGCCGGTGGTGTGGTCGACGACCGGGATGTTGATCCCGCGGTGGCCGTAGCGCATCTTGTACGTCCCGAGCCCGAGGGCGCGGGAGAGGATCTGGTTGCCGAAGCAGATGCCGAACAGCGGCACCTCGCGGCGCAGGACCTCCGCGGTGAGGTCGACCGCGTGCACCGCGGTCGCCGGGTCGCCCGGGCCGTTGGAGAGGAACACCCCGTCCGGCCCGCCCTCGAGCAGCTCGTCGATCGTCGCGGTCGCGGGCAGCACGCGGGTCTCGATGCCCCGCTCGGCGAGCATCCGCGGCGTGTTCGCCTTGATGCCGAGGTCCAGCGCCGCCACGCGGAAGCGGGTCCCGCCGACCGCCGGGACCGTGTAGGCCTCGCCCGTCGTCACCGCGCCCGCGAGGTCCGCGCCCGTCATCGCCGGGCTGTCGAGCACCGCGGCGCGCATCGTCGTCCCGTCGGCCAGCGCGTCCCCCGAGAAGATGCCCGCGCGCATCGAGCCGGCCTCGCGCAGACGGCGCGTGATCGCACGGGTGTCGACGCCGGCGAGCCCCACCACGCCCTGGCGGGCGAGCTCGGTGTGGAGCTCGCGGCTCGACCTCCAGCTCGACGGGCGCCGGGCCGGGTCGCGCACGACGTAGCCGGCGACCTGGATGCGCGCGGACTCGTCGTCCTCGTCGTTCCACCCGGTGTTGCCGATGTGCGGGGCCGTGGCCACCACGATCTGTCGGTGGTAGCTGGGGTCGGTCAGCGTCTCCTGGTAGCCGGTCATGCCGGTGGCGAACACCGCCTCGCCCAGCGTCCGCCCACGGGCGCCGAAGGCCTCGCCGCGGTGGAGGCTGCCGTCCTCGAGGACCAGCACCGCCTCATCAGTCATTGACGTCTACCTTCCCGTCCCGCACCGTCCACCGGCCCCGCAGCATGGTGTGCACCACGGACACCGGCATCTCCATCCCCTCGTACGGGGTGTTGTCCGCCCGGCTCGCGAGCTCCGCGCCGCGCACCGTCCACGCGGCGTCGGGGTCGACGAGCACGAGGTTCGCGGGCTCCCCGGACGCCAGCGGACGCCCCTGGTCGGTCAGCCCCGCGATCCGCGCCGGTGCCTCGCTGCACACGCGCGCGACGCCGCGCCAGTCGAGCAGGCCCGTGGCGACCATCGTCGTCACCACCACCGGCAGCGCGGTCTGCAGCCCCAGCATGCCGGGCCGCGCCGCCGACCACTCGCAGTCCTTGGCCTCCACGGCGTGCGGCGCGTGGTCGGTGGCGACGCAGTCGACCGTGCCGTCGGCGAGCGCCCGGCGCAGCGCCGCGGTGTCCCCCGCGGGGCGCAGCGGCGGGTTGACCTTGTGCACCGGGTCGTAGTCCTCGGCGGCGGTGTCGGTGAGCAGCAGGTGGTGGGGCGTGACCTCGGCGGACACGCGCACGTCGTACTGCTCGCGGGCCCAGCGCAGCACCTCCGCCGAGCGGGCCGTCGACAGGTGGCAGACGTGCAGGCGCGCGCCCGCCGTCGCGGCCAGCATGACGTCGCGCGCGACGATCGACTCCTCGGCCGCCGGGTCCCACCCGGCGAGCCCGAGGCGCGCCGCGACCGGGCCCTCGTGGGCCTGGGCGCCGACCGTGAGCCGGTGGTCCTCGGCGTGCTGGGCGACGACGGCGCCGAGCGCGCGGGCGTACTCGAGCGCCCGGCGCATCACCAGCGGGTCGTTCACGCAGCGCCCGTCGTCGGAGAACATCCGCACCCGCGCCGGCGAGGCGGCCATCATCCCCATCTCGGCGAGCTTCGCGCCCTCGAGGCCGACGGTGACCGCACCGACCGGGTGGACGTCCACCAGCCCGACCTCGCGCCCGCGGCGCCACACGTGCTCGACGACGACCGGGGAGTCGGCCACCGGGTCGGTGTTGGGCATCGCGAACACCGCGGTGTAGCCGCCGAGCGCCGCGGCCGCCGAGCCGGTGGCGACGGTCTCGGCCTCCTCCCCGCCGGGCTCGCGCAGGTGGGTGTGCAGGTCGACCAGCCCGGGCAGGGCGATCAGCCCGCCGGCGTCGACGGTCTCGTCGGGGTCGCCGGTGAGGTCCGCCGGGTCGACGAGGACCCCGTCGCGGACGTACAGGTCTGCGGCGTCCTCGCCGTAGGGGCGGACGCCCGCGATCCTCGTGGTGCTCACGCCACGTCCTCTCCGGCCAGCAGGTGGTAGAGCACGGCCATCCGCACGTGGACCCCGGCGGTGACCTGCTCGGCGATGGCGGCCCGTCCCGAGTCGGCCACCGAGCTCGCGATCTCCATGCCCCGCACGGCCGGCCCCGGGTGCAGGACGACCGCGTGGTCTCCCAGGCGGTCGGCGCGCTGCTGCGAGAGGCCGAAGCGCACCGCGTACTCACGCGCCGAGGGGAAGAAGGCGCCGTGCATGCGCTCGGCCTGCACGCGCAGCATCATCACCGCGTCCGGGCCGCTCGCGAGCGTCGCGTCGAGGTCGTGCGAGATCGCGACCGGCCAGTCGCCGACCCCGACCGGCAGCAGCGTCGGCGGCGACACGAGCGTCACCCGCGCGCCGAGAGTGGCGAGCAGGTGGGCGTTGGAGCGCGCGACGCGGCTGTGCAGGACGTCGCCGACGATCGCGACGTGCGCGCCCTCGACCCGCCCCAGCCGCCGGCGCAGGGTCGCGGCGTCGAGCAGCGCCTGGGTCGGGTGCTCGTGGGTGCCGTCGCCGGCGTTGACGACCGCGACGTGCCCGTCCCGTCCGAGGTGGGAGTGCCCGACGCGGTCGAGCCAGGCGGCGATGCGGTGCGGGGCGCCCGAGGCCGGGTGGCGCACGACCAGGCAGTCGGCGCCCGCGGCCCCGAGCGTCGCCGCGGTGTCGCGCAGGGACTCGCCCTTGCTGACCGAGCTGGCCGAGGCGCTGACGTTGATCGTGTCGGCGCTCATCCACTTGCCCGCGACCTCGAACGACACGCGGGTGCGGGTGGAGTTCTCGTAGAAGAGGGTCACGACCGTGCGCCCGCGCAGCGTCGGCAGCTTGCGCACCGCGCGGCCGGTCAGCGCCTGCTCCATGCCCGCGGCGGTGTCGAGGAGGGCCTCGGCCTGCTCGCGGTGCAGCCCCTCGGTGGAGAGCAGGTGGCGCAGGCCGATACCGGTGCTCGTGCTCGTGTCTGTGCTCATCGCAGGCTCACCCCGTCCTCGCCGTCGACCTCGACGAGGCGCACGGCCACGTCCTCGGAGCGGCTGGTCGGCACGTTCTTCCCGACGTAGTCCGCGCGGATCGGCAGCTCGCGGTGCCCGCGGTCGACGAGGACCGCGAGCTGGACCGCGCGCGGGCGGCCGTGGTCGCGCAGGGCGTCGAGCGCCGCGCGCACCGTGCGCCCGGAGAACAGGACGTCGTCGACGAGCACGACCACCGCGTCGTCGATGCCGCCCGGCGGCAGCTCGGTCTCCGCGAGCGCGCGGGTGGGGCGCAGCCGCAGGTCGTCGCGGTAGAGGGTGGGGTCGAGGGTGCCGGTCGGCACGACGGCCCCGGTGATCTCGCCGATGCGCTCGGCGAGCCGGCGCGCGAGGTAGGTGCCGCGGGTCGGCAGACCCAGCAGGACGACCGGAGCCGTTCCGCCGTCGGGGGCGGTGCGCTCGATGATCTCGTGGGCGACGCGGGCCACGGTGCGCGCGAGATCGGCCGCCGAGAGGAGCTCGCGCTCACCCTCGGCACTCGCGCCACCCGACCCGGGTGCGCCGCGGCGCCGTGACGGCACGCGGACGACCCTCCTTCTCCGCCTCGCCGGACGGCTCTTAAAGGATGTCGGTCAGGACTGGCTCCGACACTATCAGCGACGACGCGCCGATCTCCGGCCGCCCGTGTGACCCTCGTCGTCGCTCTGCTCCGACCCAAGCGCTACGCGCCGTGGTCCGTGCCCGGACGGAGTGCTGCGAGCCACACCGGCGACGATCCGCCCGATCCTCGGCTTGACCATGTGACGACCCGGGGCGCATCATCACTCTCCGTATCGACTTCGCTGGGTGCACGGGCGGGGCGAGCCGGGCGACGCGAGAGGACGGGGTGTCCGCCAGATGGGTGACTACGCGAAGGCGCTGGGGTCGAAGCTCCGGGGCATCCGCCAGCAGCAGGGTCTGTCCCTGCACGGCGTCGAGCAGAAGTCGGGCGGCCGGTGGAAGGCCGTCGTGGTCGGGTCCTACGAGCGCGGCGACCGCGCGGTGACCGTCCAGAAGCTCGCCGAGCTCGCCGACTTCTACGGCGTCCCCGTGGCCGAGCTGCTGCCCGAGGGCCGCGTGCCCTCCGGGTCGGAGCCCGCCGCCAAGATCGTCATCAACCTCGAGCGGCTGCAGCAGCTGCCCGCCGAGAAGGCCGGGCCGCTCGCCCGCTACGCGGCGGCGATCCAGAGCCAGCGCGGCGACTACAACGGCAAGGTCCTCTCCATCCGCAACGAGGACCTGCGCTCGCTCGCGATCATCTACGACATGAGCCCGGGCGAGCTGTCCGACCAGCTCGTCGACTGGGGCGTCCTGCCGCCCGAGGCGCGCGTCGCCCGGGCCTTGGACGAGTAGGGACGAGTAGGCACGAGCAGGGGCTCCTAGCCCTCGCGCGGCTCGCCGTCGGCGGGCGCCTGCTCGTCCGCCGGCGCCAGCTCGACACCCGCCGGGACCTCGACGCGGTCGGGGCTCGGCGGCGCCACCGTGCCCGGGCGGCCCGACGACACCCCCGCCAGCACCCCGTTGACGAAGCGCGGCGAGTCGTCGGTCGACAGCTCGCGGGCGAGGTCGATGGCCTCGTCGATGGCGACCGGGTCGGGCACGTCCTGCGACCAGCGGATCTCGAACACCCCGATCCGCAGGATCATCCGGTCGACGGCCGGCATGCGCGCCATCGTCCAGCCCCGCGAGTACGACGAGATGACCTCGTCGATCTCGTCGCGGTGGGCCACGACGCCCTCGACCAGCGAGGCCGCGAACTCCGAGACCGGCGGCGCGTCGGCGCCCGCGATGCGCCGGGCGAGGACCTCCTGGGGGTCCTCGCCCCGGGCCTCGGACTCGAAGAGGATGTCGAGGGCCCGCTTGCGGGCCTTCGAGCGGGAGCCCTTCCGGGGCTCGGCTCCGCTGCGTGTCACCTAGCTGCTCACGCGACCCAGGTAGCGCCCGTCGCGGGTGTCGACCTTGACCTTCGTGCCCGTCTCGAGGAACAGCGGGACCTGGATCTCCGCGCCCGACGACACCGTGGCCGGCTTCGTGCCGCCGGTGGACCTGTCGCCCTGCACGCCCGGGTCGGTGTGCGTGATCTCGAGCTCGACCGAGGCCGGGAGCTCGATGTAGAGCGGCACGCCGTCGTTGAACGACACCTGCACCTCCTGGTTCTCCAGGAGGAACCGCGACTGGTCGCCCACCGTCGCGGCGTTCACCGGCACCTGCTCGTAGTCGGCGGCGTCCATGAAGATGAAGTCGTCGCCGTCGCGGTAGAGGTAGGTCATGTCGCGCCGGTCGACGTTGGCGGTCTCGACCTTGGTGCCCGCGTTGAAGGTCTTGTCGACGACCTTGCCGGTCATGACGTTCTTCAGCGTCGTGCGGACGAAGGCCCCGCCCTTGCCGGGCTTGACGTGCTGGAACTCGGTGACGGTCCAGAGGTTGCCGTCGATCCGCAGCACGAGGCCGTTCTTCAGGTCGTTCGTCGTCGCCACGGGAGCGCTCTCTCCTACGGGTCGTCCCGGAACTCGAGATCCCGGGGGCTCTGCGTGAGGGACACGGCACCGTCGTCGGTGACGACGAGCGTGTCCTCGATACGGACCCCGCCCCGCCCGGCCAGGTACACCCCCGGCTCGACGGTGACCGTCATGCCCGCGTCCAGGGTAGCGGTCGCGGTCGCGGACACCGCCGGAGCCTCGTGGATGACGAGCCCGACGCCGTGGCCGAGACCGTGCACGAACTGCTCGCCGAACCCCGCCGCGGCGATGACCCCGCGTGCCGCCGCGTCGACGTCGCGCGTGGCGACGCCCGGGGCGAGCGCCGCGCGCCCGGCCGCCGCGGCCTCGGCGACGAGGGCGTGGAGGTCGCGCTGCCAGTCGGCGGGGGTGCCGATGAGGATCGTGCGGGTCATGTCGGAGTGGTAGCCGTCGACGAGCGCACCGAAGTCCATGGTCAGCAGGTCGCCGTCGACCAGCGGCGCGTCGGTCGGGCGGTGGTGCGGGATCGCCGCGTGGGCGCCGGCCGCGACGATCGAGTCGAACGACGGCCCCTCCGCGCCGGCCTCGCGCATCCGCTCCTCGAGGTCGCGGGCCACCTCGCGCTCGGTGCGCCCCGGGGCCAGGCCGCCGGCCGCGATCATCCCGGCCAGCGCGACGTCCGCGGCCGCGCACGCCTGGCGCAGCGCGTCCACCTCGCCGGCGTCCTTGACCGCCCGCAGGGTCTCGACGAGGCCCGGCGCGCGGCGCAGCTCGCCGTGCTCCAGGGCCGCGAGCAGGTCGGCGTGCCCGTCGACCGTCACGTGGGCGCTGTCGAACCCGACGGTGCCGCTGCTGCCGCTGGTGCCGCTGCTGAGCAGGGCGGGGGCGCAGGCCCGCTCGACGAGGACCGCGAGGTCGGGGGTCTGGGCGGCGGCCTGCGTGGTGTAGCGGCCGTCGGTGGCGAGCACCGTGCGGTCCTCGCCGCGGTCGGCCTCGTCGTCGGCGTGGACCAGCAGCGCGGCGTTCGACCCGGTGAAGCCGGTCAGGTAGCGGACGTTGACCAGATCGGTGACGAGCAGCGCCTCCAGACCGGCCTCGCGCAGGAGCCGGCGCAGCGCGTCGCGGCGCCGCGCGTGCCCGCCGGGCGCGCGCTCCGGACGGGTGGGCTCCACACCCGTCAGCGTAGAAGAGGGCGCGTCGTACGGTGTCGGTGTGCTCCCCGCCTCGGTCCGGTTGCGTCCCTGGGCTCTGCGCGCGCTCGTGCTGGCTCCCGTGTTCGGCGTCGCGCAGGCGGCGTTCGTGGCGCTGCGGTCGTGGTCGCCCGACATGCTGCGGCTCTGGAGCGTCCTGTTGCTCCTCGTCGTCGCGGCGGTCGTGATCGGCTGGGTGGGCGCGGAGATCGTGCTCGACCGGCGGCCGCCGGAGTGGACCTGGTTCTTCGCCGCGCTGGCCGCGGCGCCGGGTGCCGGGCTGCTGAGCTGGATCCTGCTCGCCCTGTTCGTCGACGACACCGGGGTCGCCGACCTCCAGTCCGCGCTCGTCGGACGGGCCTCCTTCACCGCGCTGCTGATCCTCGCCGCGGTGTTCGTCGGGTCCCGCCTGGGCTGGCTGTCGATGCGCCGCCACGGCGAGGGCGCCGACGACCCGATGCTCGACGCCGACGACGACGCCGTCGCGGCCCAGGCCGCGCTCGACCGCGCCGACGTCACGCCCGACCCCCGCGCCCCCTCGGCCGCGCGCGCCGCGGCCCGCGTCGGCGTCGTCCCGACCACGGTCCGCCCGGCCGAGCCGGCGGTGGCGGGCGTGCGCAGGCCGCGACGGCGCGCGCCGGAGCGGGTGCCCGAGGGTCCCGAGGTCGCGGGTCCCGAGGTCGCCGAGCGGGAGCGGATGCCCGAGGCGCCGCGCCTGGCCGGCCGGCGGCGGGTGTCGACGGTGCGCCCCGCCGGCGGGGACGTGTCCTCGCCGTTCGGGGCCGACGCGACCGGCGCGGGCTCGGCGGGCTCGCCGGGCTCGATCGCGGACGTGCCCGAGTCGATGGAGCCGCCGGTGGTCGCGGTTCTGCCCGCCTTCCCGCGCCCGGGCGGCCCGCTCGACCCGACCGGCAGCCAGCCGGCCGTGGACGCCTCGGACCTCGACGGTCGGGGCGGTCCGGGCGGTGGCGAGCCCGCCGAGTCCTCCGAGTCCTCCGAGCCGGAGCGGGGCCCGCGCCGGAGGTTCGGGCTGCGGCGGCCGAAGGGCTGAGCCTTCGCCCCTCGCGCCTTCCCGCCCCTCGCCGCCTTCCCCTCGCTGCCTTCCCGCCCCTCGTCAGCCGGCCAGCGCGGCGTAGGCGGCGGCGAGGTCCGCCGGGTCGGGGCCCTCGAGCCGCCCGGGGTTCGCGAGCCCGTCGAGCACGACGAAGCGCAGCAGCGCGCCCCGCGACTTCTTGTCCAGGCGCATGGTCCCGACGAGCTCGTCGAACGCGTCGGCGGGGTAGGTCGTCGGGAGCCCGACGGCCCGCAGGGTGGCGGCGTGCCGGTCGGCGGTGGCGTCGTCGAGGCGCCCGGCGCGCCGGGCCAGCTCGGCCGCGAACACCAGGCCCACCGACACCGCCTCGCCGTGACGCCACCGGTAGCGCTCGCGGCGCTCGACCGCGTGGCCGAGCGTGTGCCCGTAGTTGAGGATCTCGCGCAGGTGCGATTCGCGGAGGTCGGCGGCCACGACGTCGGCCTTGACCCGGATCGAGCGCACGACGAGCTCGCCGAGTGCGTCGCCGGCCGGGTCGAGGGCGGCGGCCGGGTCGGCCTCGACGAGGTCGAGGATCGCGGGGTCGGCGATGAACCCCGTCTTGATCACCTCGGCCATCCCGGCGGCCAGCTCGGCGCGGCTGACGGTGGTGAGGCTGTCGAGGTCGGCGACCACGGCGGCGGGCTCGTGGAACGCACCGACCAGGTTCTTGCCGGCGCCGGTGTTGATGCCGGTCTTGCCGCCGACCGCGGCGTCGACCATCGCCAGCAGCGTCGTCGGCACGTGCACCACGCGGACGCCGCGCATCCAGCACGCGGCGACGAAGCCGACGAGGTCGGTGGCCGCTCCCCCGCCGACGGCCACGAGCGCGTCGGAGCGGGTCACGCCGAGGCGCCCGAGCTCCTCCCAGCACCGGCCGGCGGTGGCGAGGTCCTTGCCGTCCTCGCTCGCGGGCAGGGCGAGCAGGTGCACGCGGGCGCCCTGCGCCTCGAGGGCCTCCCGGACCGCGCCCGCGATCCCCGCGACCGCGGGCTGGTGGCACACGACGACCGTCGCGGTGCCGGCGAGGGTCGCGGCGACCGCGCCGGTGATCCCGCGGCCGACGACCACGTCGTACGGGGCGGCCGTGGCGACGTGGACGCGCTGCTCGGTGGCGCTACCCGCGGGCACGGTCGCCCTCCGGGGTGAGGGCGGCGAGCACGGCGTCGACGACGGCGTCGGGCTCGAGGTCGTCGGTGGCGATCTCGTGGCGGGCGACGGCGCGGTAGACCGGCAGGCGCTCGGAGAGCAGCGCCGAGAACGTGGCGCGCGGGTTGACGCCGGCGAGCAGCGGGCGCGCCGTCGAGAGGCCGACCCGGCGCACGCCGGCGGCGAGCCCGACCGCGAGGAAGACCACGGGGTGGCCCTCGAGGTCGGCGCGCACGCCCTCGGTCATCGGGGCGCCGCCGCCGAGGGCGAGGACGCCGTCGTGCTCGGCGAGCGCGGTCGCGACCGCCTCGCGCTCCATCGCCCGGAACGCGGGCTCGCCGTCGGTGAGGAAGATGTCGCTGATCGCCCGGCCCTCGCGGGCCTCGACGATCGTGTCGCTGTCGGTGAAGGGCACCCCGAGGCGGGCCGCGAGCCGCTCCCCCACCGTCGACTTGCCGGCACCGGGCGGGCCCACGAGGACCACGACGGGGCTCACGGCTCGCTCCGCAGCAGGTGCGGGTCGATGCCCGCCCGGTAAGCCTCGAGGTTGCGGGTGGTCTCGCGCAGCGAGTCGCCGCCGAACTTCTCCAGGGCCGCGTCGGCGAGCACGAGCGCGACCAGGGCCTCGGCCACCACCCCGGCCGCGGGCACCGCGCAGACGTCGGAGCGCTGGTGGTGGGCGGTGGCGGCCTCGCCGGTGGCGGTGTCGACCGTGGCCAGCGCGCGGGGCACCGTCGAGATCGGCTTCATGGCCACGCGGGCGCGCAGCGGCTCGCCGTTGGTCATGCCGCCCTCGATGCCGCCGGCGCGGTTGGAGGCGCGGCTGATGCCGGGGGCGGCGAGGTGCATCTCGTCGTGGGCCTGCGAGCCGCGGCGGCGGGCGGTGGTGAAGCCGTCGCCGATCTCGACGCCCTTCATCGCCTGGATGCCCATGAGGGCGGCGGCCAGGCGGGCGTCGAGACGCCGGTCGGCCTGGACGTAGGAGCCGAGCCCCACCGGCAGGCCGTGGGCGACGACCTCGACCACGCCGCCCAGGGTGTCGCCGTCCTCCTTGGCGGCGTCGACCTCGGCCACCATCGCCGCGGTCGAGGCCTCGTCGACCGCGCGGACCGGGGAGGCGTCGATGCGCTCGCCGTCGCCGGGCAGCGGGATCGCGCCGGGCGTCGCGTCGGCGGTGCCCAGGCTGACCACGTGCGAGAGCACCTCGACCCCGAGCGCCTGGGCGAGGAATGCCTTGGCCACCGCACCGAGCGCGACCTTGGCCGCCGTCTCGCGGGCGCTGGCGCGTTCGAGCACCGGGCGGGCCTCGTCGAAGGCGTACTTGGTCATGCCGGCGAGGTCGGCGTGCCCCGGGCGGGGCCGGGTCAGCGGCGCGTTGCGGGCGCGCCCCTCGATGAGGGCGGGGTCGACGGGGTCGGCCGACATGACCGTCTCCCACTTGGGCCACTCGGAGTTCGCGATCCGGATGGCCACCGGGCTGCCGAGCGTCACGCCGTGGCGCAGGCCCCCGGAGATCTCGATCTCGTCGGCCTCGAAGCTCATCCGCGCGCCGCGCCCGTAGCCCAGGCGCCGCCGCGCCAGCTCCGCCGACACCTCCTTCGAGCTCACCGACACGCCCGCGACCATGCCCTCGAGCACCGCCGTGAGCGCCGCCCCGTGCGACTCGCCTGCCGTCAACCACCGCAACACGGGCCCATCGTTCCACGCCGCGGCGATCACGGTGTCCACCCGGCGGCGAGGCTCACGGAGAGCACGACCCAGGCCGCGAGCAGCAGTGGAGGGCCGAACGGGACGCGGCGCGAGCGACCTGCCGACGCCAGGACCAGGACCCCGACCGCGCCCAGCACGACGGCGAGCACCGGGGCTGCCGGTGACGCCGCCGCGAGGGGCGCGCCGAGCGACGGGGCGAGCTTGACGTCGCCCGCGCCGAGGGCTCCCGGCACCGCGAGGTGCACGGCCGCGAAGGCCCCGCCGAGCAGGAGCGCGCCGCCCGCCCCCGTCGCCGTCGTCGCGGTGCCGAGCGGGAGCAGGGCGAGGAGTGAGACGCCGACCGCGGGCAGGGTGAGGGCGTCGGGCAGGCGGTGCGCGGCGAGGTCGACCGCGCTGCCGGCCACCACCAGCGCGCCGAGCACGAGCCAGGGCGGGAGCCACGCGGCCGGCACCGTGCCGGCCCCGACGAGGCCCGCCGCCACCGCCCACAGCACGGCGAGCGCGCCGCTGCTCCCTGCTCGAGAGACCAGCGCTCCGCGCCGCATGCGGGCCAGCGCCGCCCGCAGCCCGGCGCCGACCAGCGCGCCCGCCCCACCGCCGCCGCCCGCGGCCACCAGCACCGTCGTCACGAACCCGAGCCTGCGCCCGACCCGTCCGCCCGGTCACGCACTGGGCCGTCCGCCTGTGGACGAACCCGGACGATGGGGACAGGGCACGACATCCGTGGGGTGCCGGGGCGCTGGGGCGGCGACAGCCGACACCGGCGTCCCGATCCGTGCGGGGTCGGGACAGGGCCCGGACGACCTATGCCCAAGATCGCGTCGAGACCGACAGCGAGGTGGCATGGCGGTCGCCGCGGCTCTCGGCGACCGTCCGACGCTCGGCACCGGCACCCGTGGTCGTCGGAGCCCGTCACGAGAACGTTCCGACGGCCTGCGCTGTCGATCGCCCGATCCGCGTGTGGACCGATACCCGACCCGTACGACCTATGCCCGAGATCGCATCGAGACCGACGAGCGTGATCCGAGCGGGAGCGACGCCGACAGCGGGGGCGGCGGAGAGCGCGCGGCCGGGGTGCAGGACCGCCCTCACGACGAGAGCACGTCGGCGCCGGCAGCCGGGGCGGCGATCGGCGCGGCGGTCTGGCGCGGCGCGCGGCGGTCTGCCGCGGCCGGGCGAGCGGCCGGCCGGCCGGGCGGCGCGGCGATCGGAGGGTTGGGGCCCGCGGCGACTCTCGATGGCCGTCCGCGACTCGAGATCGGCAGCGAATCCGTTGCTCGAGCTCGGCACGTGGATCGATCCGATGCTCGATTTCGCCAGGGACGAGACGTCCGGGGTGACGGGCTCGGCGGCCGTCGCGCTCGGCGGTCGGTCTCGGCGCGATCATGGGCATAGGTCGCCGACCCCGCCATCGCGCCGGAGCGCCGACGTCGCCGCTCAGGTCGGCAGCGGCAGCAGCGGCAGCAGCGGCAGGTCGGCCGTGGCGGCGAGGGCCCCGTGCATCGCCGCGCGGGGCGCCGGGAGGCCCGTGAACTGCTCGACCTGCCCGAAGGCCTGGTGCAGCAGCATGTCCAGGCCCGTGGCCACGGACAGCCCGCGCCCCGCGGCCGCGGCGGCCAGGGGCGTGGGCCAGGGGTGGTAGACCGCGTCGAGGACCACCGCCCACTCCGGCAGCCCCGCCACGATCCAGGTCGCGCGGTCGGCATCGATGCTGCCGGCGGGCGTGGTGTTGATCAGGGCCGTGGCCCGCGCGAGGTCGGCGGGCTCGAGGTCGGGCCACGTCACCGCGCGGTGCACCAGGCCGTGCGCGCGGGCCACCGCCAGCGTCTCAGCGGCCCGGGCCTCGTCGCGCACGACGAGCGTCACCGCCGCCGAGCCCACCTCGTCGATCCCGCCCAGGGCCGCCGACGCCGTCGCCCCGCTGCCCAGCACCACGACGTCGGCCGTGCCCGCGGCGGCCGTCGGGGCGCGCACGCCGGCGGCGCGCAGGGCGCCGGCGACGCCGTCGACGTCCGTGCAGTCCGCCGCCCAGCCGCCGTCGCGGGGCACGAGGGTGTTCGCGGCCCCGACGCGCGAGGCGCGCGCGGACACGACGGTCGCCGTCTCCAGCGCCGCCCGCTTGCCCGGCATCGTCACCGACAGCCCCGCCCAGGACGCGTCGAGCCCGCGCACGAAGGCCGGCAGCTCCTCGGCGGTGCACTCGATCGCCTCGTAGGTCCAGCCGCCGAGCCCGAGCGCCTCGTACGCCGCGCGGTGCAGCACCGGCGAGCGCGAGTGGGACACCGGCGAGCCGAGGACCGCCGCGCGCACCTAGTAGACCCCGCGGGCCTGGGCCAGGCGCCGGTTGGCGTCGTGCTCCTCGGGCGTCACGGCGAAGCACGAGATGCCGTCGGTCTGGCACTTCACGAAGTACACCCACGGCCCCGGCGTCGGCTCCAGGGCCGCGCGGAGGGCCTCGGGGCTGACCGCGCCGATGGGGGTCGGGGTCAACCCGAAGTTGAGGTACGTGTTGTACGGGCCGGGGCGGGCGCGGTCGTACGGGCTGGTCAGGAGGGTCTGACGGTCCAGCGGATAGTTCACCGTCGAGTCGAACTGGAGGCGCATCGGCACCGCGAGCCGGTTGGCGATGACCCGCGTGACCTTCGCGAAGTCGGCGGGCACGCCCTCGCGCTCGGCCAGCGACGCGACGATCAGCGCGTCGTACGGCGCCACCCCCGCGGCCTCGGCGTCCGCCACCAGCCCGCCGGCCTCCAGCCGCGGGACGGAGGCCGTCACGACGGCGGTGAGCGCCTCGCGCGCCCCGGTGCCCGGGGCGATGTCGTAGGTGCCCGGGGCGAGCAGGCCCTCGAGGCGCCGGTTCGGCTCGGCACGGCGCACGCCCTCGAGCGCCCAGGTCGGCACCCCGAGCTCGGCCGGATCGGTCTCGGCCATCGCCGCGCGCAGGTCGTCGACGCTCGCGCACCGCTGCGCGCCCGTCTCGTCGACGGTGCACGTGGCGCGCGAGATCGCCGACAGCACGCCGGGCACGGTCGACGTGCCCGCGCCGGCGGTGTCGTCGAGCTGGGTGCCGCTGCGGATCTCCAGGCGCCCGACCCGACTGGCGGGGTCGAGCAGGGCCTCGACGGCGCCGGCCGCGGACATCTGGCGGCGCAGCTCGTAGAAGCCGGGCTGGATGCCGCGTCCGTTCGGGTCCTCCTCGGCGGCGTCGCCGAAGGCCCGCGCGGACGCGACGACGCCGGCAGCGACCAGCTCCTCGCCGATCGCGCGGGTGGACGACCCGTCGGCGACCTCGACGACGACCCGGCCCGACCCCGGCCCCTCGTAGTCGGGCGGGAAGAGCAGCGGCAGCAGGTCGCGGGCGAAGAACACCCCGCCGACCAGCGCGAACACGAGGATCCCGGCCACCGCCGGCCACAGCCACCGCCGCCGCGATCGACGGCGGTCCTCCGGCACGGTCCCGGTGTCCCGGCGCTCCGGGTCCGGGGCGTCGTCCTCCGGAGCGTCGCCCAGGAGCCACCCGGGGTCGGCCGCGTCGGCCGCGTCGGCCGTGTCCGCCGCGCCGCCCCCGGCGCCCTCGCCGGGGTCGGCGACGCCGGCGCTCCCCGCCGTCGCCGTCGTCTCGGTGTCCGCGTCGTCGCCGGGGAACGACCGCCGCCACTGCGCCGCGTCGTACCGGTCGGTCTCGGCGTCGGGGTGCACGCCCGACCGCGTCGAGGGGTGCTGCGGCGGCGGGTGCTGCTGGTGGCCGGCGACCCGGCGGACCCGGGGCCGGGCGGGCGCGGGTGACATCCGCACCAGCCGGCGCTCGGGGTGGGGCGCGCGGCCGTCGGGCCGGCCGGGTCGGCCGGGCCCGCCGTGACGTCCGGTCACGAGTCCTCCGCGCGGCCGGGCGCACCGTGCGCCCGGCGGGCGTCGAGGTGACCCTGCAGGATCCCGACGGCGGCGGCCTGGTCGATGACCCGACGCTGCTTGCGGCCCTTGACGCCGCGGTCGGAGAGCGTCCGGGTGGCGCTCACGGTGGTCAGCCGCTCGTCGGAGAGCACGACGGGCACCGCGCGGTCGCCGAGACGGCGCGTGAGGGCCTCGGCGTACTCCCGTGCGGTCTGCGCGGCCGGACCGTCGCGACCGGCGAGCGTCCGGGGAAGCCCCACGACCACCTCGACCACCTCGTGCTCGTCGACGAGCGCCACGAGCCGGTCCAGGTCGGTGCCGGCTCCGTCGTGATCGAGGGTAACGAGCGGTGTCGCGAGGACTCCGCCGGGATCGGACAGCGCGACGCCCACGCGCACGCTGCCGACGTCCACCCCGAGACGCCGACCGCTCACCGATCCGTCAGCCGCCAGCGCGGGCCACCTCGGCGCGCAGGGCCGCGATGGCCTCGTCCACCCCGGCGACCCCGCTGCCGCCGCCCTGGGCCAGGTCCGGCTTGCCGCCGCCCCGGCCGTTGACCGCGGGGGCGAAGGCCTTGACCAGGTCTCCGGCGGCGAGGCCGCGCTCGCGGGCGCCCTCGGTGGTGGCGACGACGAACGACACCTTGTCCCCGTCGGGGGCGAAGAGGGCCACGACGGCCGGCCGGCCCTGCATCCGCCCGCGGACGTCGCCGGCGAGCGAGCGCAGGTCCCCGCCCCCGACGCCCTCGGGCGTGCGGGCGGCGACGAGCGCGATCCCGCCGACGTCCTCGGCCCCGTCGACGAGCGAGCCGGCCGAGGACAGCACCTCGCGGGCGCGGATCGTCTCGAGCTCCTTCTCGGCGGCGCGCAACCGGTCGACCACCCCGGCGATGCGGTCGGGCAGCTCGTCGGGCTGGGCCCGGAACTGCTCGGCGAGCTGGTTGACCAGCACGTGCTCGCGGGCGAGGAACCGGAAGGCGTCGATGCCGACGAGGGCCTCGACGCGCCGCACGCCCGAGCCGACCGACCCCTCGCCGAGGAGCTTGACCAGGCCGAGCTGCCCGGTGCGCCCGACGTGGGTGCCGCCGCAGAGCTCGCGGGAGTAGTCGCCGATGTCGACGATCCGCACCTCGTCGCCGTAGCGCTCGCCGAACAGGGCGATCGCGCCGAGCCGGCGGGCCTCGTCCATCGACGTGACGTACGGGCGCACCTCGTCGTCGCCGAGCAGCACCGAGTTGACCTCGTCCTCGACGTCGGTGAGCACCGACGCCGGGACAGCCCCGCCGGGCGAGGTGAAGTCGAACCGCAGCCGGCCCGGGGCGTTGAGCGACCCGGCCTGGGCGGCGGCGTCCCCGAGCGCGCGGCGCATGCCGGCGTGCACGAGGTGGGTGGCGGTGTGCGAGCGCGAGATGGCGTGCCGGCGCTCGATGTCCACCTCGGGGTGCACGGCGGCGTCGCGGACGGCCTCGCCCTGCGTCACCCGGCCCCGGTGGACCTCCAGGCCCGGCACCGGCGTCTGGACGTCGTCGACCTCGACGACGAAGCCGTCGCCGACGATGCGCCCGGTGTCGGCCTGCTGCCCGCCGCCCTCGGCGTAGAACGGGGTGCGGTCGAGCAGCACCTCGACACGGCTGCCCTCCCCGGCGGTGTACACGGACTCGCCGTCGACGATCAGCCCGACGATCGTGGCGTCGGCGTGGAGCAGCTCGTAGCCGAGGAACTGCGTGAGCCCGGCGCGCTCGAGGATCTCGCGGTAGGCGTGGGCGTCGGCCCCGCCCTGCTTGCGCGCGGCGGCGTCGGCCTTGGCCCGGGCCCGCTGCTCGTCCATCAGCGTGCGGAAGGCACCCTCGTCGACCTGAAGCCCCTGCTCGGCGGCCATCTCGAGGGTGAGGTCGATGGGGAAGCCGTAGGTGTCGTGCAGGGCGAAGGCGCTGGCGCCGGCGATGGTGGTGCCGCCGCCGGAGCGGGTCTCGGCCACGGCACTGTCGAAGAGCTTCGAGCCGGTGGCCAGGGTGGCGAGGAAGGTCTCCTCCTCGGCACGCACGACGGCGGCGATGCGCTCGTAGGCGGTGAGCAGCTCCGGGTAGGACGGGCCCATCGCGTCGCGCACGACGCCGACGAGGTCGACGAGCACCGGCTCGGTGCACCCGAGGATGCGGGCGTTGCGGACCACCCGGCGCAGCAGGCGCCGCAGCACGTAGCCGCGGCCCTCGTTGCCCGGCGTGACGCCGTCGCCGATGACCATGGCGGCGGTCCGCACGTGGTCGGCGATGACGCGGAAGCGCACGTCGTCGGCCTCGGACTCGCCGTAGCGGCGGCCGGTGCGCTCCTGGGTGCGGTCGATGACCGGGCGCAGCAGGTCGGTCTCGTACACGTTGTCGACGCCCTGGAGCAGGAACGCGACGCGCTCGACGCCGAGGCCGGTGTCGATGTTCTTCTGCGGCAGCTCGCCCACCGGCGAGGCCCCGTACTTGGGGCTCTCGGTGCCGCGGACGTCCTGCATGAAGACGAGGTTCCAGATCTCCAGGTAGCGGTCCTCGTCGGCGACCGGACCGCCCTCGACCCCGTACTCGGGCCCGCGGTCGTAGTAGATCTCCGAGCACGGCCCGCCGGGGCCCGGGACCCCCATGTCCCAGTAGTTGTCGCGGCCGTCGCGGCGCTGGATGCGCTCGATCGGCAGGCCGGCGACCTCCTGCCACAGGCGCTCGGCCTCGTCGTCGTTCTCGTAGACGGTGACCCAGATGCGCTCGGGGTCGAAGCCGAAACCGCCGTCGTCGAGGCTCCCGGTGACCAGCGACCAGGCGTGGCGGATCGCGCCTTCCTTGAAGTAGTCGCCGAAGGAGAAGTTGCCCGCCATCTGGAAGAACGTGTTGTGGCGGGTGGTGTGGCCGACGTTCTCGATGTCGCCGGTGCGCACGCACTTCTGGATCGACGTGGCCGTGTCGTACGGGGCCGGGGCGTCGCCGAGGAAGTACGGCTTGAACTGGACCATCCCCGCGTTGACGAACAGCAGCGTGGGGTCGTCGAGGATCAGCGAGGCGCTGGGGACGGGGGTGTGACCGGCGTTCTCGAAGTGGGCGAGGAAACGTCGGCGGATCTCGTGGGTCTGCACGTCTGTCCTGCTCGGGAGCTCGTACGGAAGGGGACGCGAGAGGTGCGGGGTCTGCTCTGCGGCTGGCCCTCAGCGGGCGTGCGAGGCTCCCCGCCGGGGCGCTCGCGCGTGACGGGCCGACGTCGGCGGCTCGGGCCGCACGGGGATCTCGGTCGTGTCCTCCACCATCGCGTACAGCTCCTCGGCACGCTCGTTCATTCCGGCCCGCACCTCCGCCCCGAACGCACCGAGCCCCGCGCCGAGCTCGCGCAGGCCCTCGCCGAGGCTCGTGCCGATGCCCGCCGGCGTGGCCTTCTGGGTCATCTCGTTGACCTTGCGGGTGGCCGTGACGCCGACCGCGACGCCGACGCCGACCCAGAACAGACGCCTCATGCGCGCACGCTCCGCTTCGACTTGCTCTTCGCCGGCGGCCCGTTCTTGAGCTTGCGGGCCTGCTGGGCCTTGCGCAGCCCGTAGGACAGCGCCGCCACCTTCACCAGCGGGCCGCCGAGCGTGGCGGTGAACAGCGTGGTGAGCGCCTTCGTGTTGGCCGCGACGGCCTGGGCGCTGGCGGTGACGCCGTCGACGCGCTCGAGCTGGGTGTTCACCGAGGTGAGCGTGACGTTCGCGTCCGAGAGCAGCGGCTCGGTGCCCTCGTGGGCCTTGCGGATCGCGATCGTCGCCTCGTCCAGCGTCCGCCCCAGCTTGAGCAGCGGGATGGCGAGCAGCACCACCAGGATCACGAACGCCACCGCCGCGATGATCGCCGCGATCTGGCCGACCGACACGGTCTCCTCCTCGGTGCTGGGTGCGTGGCAGGTCCCCGGTCCGGCGTCCGGCCACACCCCCCGTGAGGGGTACCGCGGACGCCACCTGGCGCAGGTGGCGGCAGGCTACCGTGCGGGCGCGGCGCGTTCGCTGCCCGGCGGGTCGCGCAGATCAACAGTGCGGCAGGCCCAGGCCACCGCGGTAGGCCGGCGCGAGGTAGACCTCGGAGATGTAGCCGATGCGCCCGTCCGGGGCCAGCGCGCCGAGCCAGAGCTCGGAGACCGCGGCGTTGGGGTTCTGGCCGATGCTGGTGGACGTGAGGTCGGCGTTGGTGATGACCTCGCCGGTGAGCTGGCAGACGGCCTCGAACGTGGCGCCGCTCCACACGTCGGTGCCGGGGATCTTGCAGCCGGGCATGCGCGCGCAGTAGGCGACGGGGCGGGCCGACAGGTACGACGGCGTGCGGTCCTCGACGAGCTCGCCGGCGCCGATCGCGACCCGGTTCTGGACGAGGACGGTGCGCGGCTCGGGCGCGGGAGGCGCGGCGAGGACGAGCACGAGGGCCGTGGCGAGGCCCGCCACGAGCGCGACGAGCAGGACGAAGACCGCGATCTCCACCCGGCGCCGGGTCGACCGGCGGGCGGGCTGCGGTGGTGTCGCCGGGGCCGGCGGGGTCGGGTGCGGGGTCGGGGTCGGGGCGTCGGGCGACGACTCGCGCAGCCGGGCGTGCCGCGCCCGCCAGGCCGCCACCTCGTCGGCGTCGAGACCGACGGCGGCGAGCACGTCGGTGACGAGGTCGGCGTTCGGCAGCCCCGGCCCGCGCGTCGCGGTCGCGATGGTCGACTTGCCCCAGCCCGAGAGCTCCTCGGCCCGCCGCAACGACACGTCGCGCGCCCGCAGGACGTCGCGGAAGTCCGTGCAGAACCGCGCGGGCGAGTCGCCGCTCCCGCCACCCGTGCCGCTGCCGCCACTGTTCACGGCCCGGCCGGCCGTCGGCCCGGCCGCCGTCTCCCCGTCCGTCATGTCCCCCCGGTCCCCGTGTCCCCCCGGACCCGCCGAGATCATCCGTCATGGGCGCATGCCCTGCACAGCCGCTGTCCGGACGCTGTCCGGGACGCGACCGGACGGGCGAGGACGCGTCCTCCGAAACCTTCGTGCCGTTGGTCACGAAGACTGGGTGGTGTCGCGGGCGGCCGGGGGGCGCGCCCGCGACACCCTCAGCTCCGCTCAGGTCGGCGTGCCGCGCACGACCTCGCGCAGCCGCGCCAGCCGCGTCGCCCGGTCCCGCTCGTCGCCGCGCCCACCCGGCCGGTAGTAGTCGCGCCCGACCAGCTCGTCCGGCGGGTACTGCTGCGTGACGACTCCGGCCCGGTCGCCGTGCGGGTAGACGTAGCCGACGGCGTTCCCCTGCGCCTGGGCCCCCGCGTAGTGCCCGTCGCGCAGGTGCGGGGGCACGGGGCCGGCCGCGCCCTGGCGCACGTCGGCCATGGCCTCGTCGATCGCCGTGATCACGGCGTTCGACTTCGGCGCGGTCGCGAGGTGGATCGTCACCTGGGCGAGGTTGATGCGGGCCTCGGGCAGGCCGATCAGCGCCACGGCCTGCGCGGCGGCGACCGCGGCGGGCAGGGCGGTGGGGTCGGCGAGCCCGATGTCCTCGCTGGCGTGCACGACGAGGCGCCGGGCGATGAACCGCGGGTCCTCCCCCGCCACGATCATGCGGGCGAGGTAGTGCAGCGCGGCGTCGGGGTCGGAGCCGCGGATCGACTTGATGAACGCCGAGATGACGTCGTAGTGCTGGTCGCCCGCCCGGTCGTAGCGCACCGCGACCTCGTCGACGACCCGCTCGACGTCGGCCAGCGTGATCTCGCCCGTCCCCCCGACGGCGTCGGCGGCGGCCTCGAGGGCGGTCAGCGAGCGCCGCCCGTCGCCCGCGGCCAGGCGCACGAGGTGCGCGCGGGCCCCGGGGTGCAGGGTGACCGCGCCGCCGAGGCCGCGCGGGTCGGCGACGGCGCGGTCGAGCAGGGTGCCGACGGCCTCGTCGTCGAGGGCGTGCAGGCCCAGGACGAGCGACCGCGACAGCAGCGGCGCGACGACCGAGAAGCTCGGGTTCTCGGTGGTGGCGCCGACGAGCAGCACGACCCGGTCCTCGACGGCCGCGAGCAGCGCGTCCTGCTGGGTGCGCGAGAAGCGGTGGATCTCGTCGATGAACAGCACCGTGCGGCGCGGCTCCGTGGCGGCGAGGCGCCGGCGGGCGACCTCGATGACCCCGCGCACCTCCTTCACCCCGGCGTTGAGCGCGCTCAGGGCCTCGAACGCGCGCCCGGTGGCCTGCGAGATGAGGCGCGCGAGCGTCGTCTTGCCCGTGCCCGGCGGGCCGTGGAGCAGCACCGACGCCGGCGCCGCCCCCTCGACCAGGCGCCGCAGCGGCGCGCCGGGCGCCAGCAGGTGCTGCTGGCCGACGACCTCGTCGAGGCTCGCCGGCCGCATCCGCACCGCCAGGGGCGCCGCGACGCCACCGGTCGGCGCCGGCCGGTCCTCCACGACGCCCCGGGTGACGGGCCGGTCGGGGTCCGGGCCCGCGGGCGCCGCCGGCTCCGGGGCCTCGACCTCGAACAGCCCGTCGTCGCTCATGCCCCGCACGGTAGCGAGGTCAGCCGACGGCCCAGGCGGTCCCGGCGCGCGGGACGACGTCGACGGCGACCCCGTCGCGGGTCGTGAGCCGCCGCGTCGGCCCGGGGTCCGGCCCCGACAGCATGACCGGCCCGCCCCGCTGCGCGGCGGTGACGGCCACCCGCACGACCGCGTCGGCGAGGGCGAGGCCGTCGGCAGGCGCGGTGTCGACGAGCGGCGTCCCCGGTCGCACGGCGCGGGCCCGGGCGACGATCTCGTCGACGGAGTGCGCCGGCGGGAGGGCGCCCTGCGACCCGGAGAGCGTGTATCCCCCGGCCCAGGGCGCCACCCGCCAGCGCCAGGGCCCGAGCGCGCGGGTCAGGGCGGCGGCGAGCCGGCGGGAGGCGCCGGGGTCGGGCGGGCCGACCGTGTCCTCCCACGGCGCCCGCACCCGCCCCGACCCGCACGCACCGCACATGATCAGGAGCGTGGGTTCCGGGCGACGAAGTCCTGCGCGATCTCGTCGAACGTCGCCCAGCGCACCCCGTCGTGGCCGTCGATGTGGTCGATCAGCCGCTCCAGGGCCAGCAGCACCTGCGGGCGGCCGGAGACGTCGGGGTGGATCGTCATGGTGAAGGCCGCGTACTCGCACTCGCGGTGGGTCCAGTCGAACTGGTCGCGCCACATCTGCTCGATGTCGCGCGGGTTGACGAACCCGTGGCTGTTCGGGCTGCCCTTGATGAACATCATCGGCGGGAGGTCGTCGAGGTACCAGTTCGCCGGGATCTCGACGAGGTCGGTCTCCTGACCGCGCTCGAGCGGTTTCATCCACGACTCGGCGGGCCGGTCGTAGTCGATCGGTGTCCACCGGTCGCCGACCCGCACGTAGTACGGGGTGACGTCGCGGTGCATGAGCGAGTGGTCGTACCGGAAGCCGCGGTCGAGCAGGATCTCGTTGGTGACGCGGCTGAACTCCCACCAGGGCGCGACGTAGCCGGTGGGTCGGCGCCCGCTGCGGCGCTCGATGAGCTCGGTGCAGTAGTCGAGGATCGTCTCCTCCTGCTCGCGGCTCATGGCCAGCGGGTTCTCGTGGCTGTAGCCGTGCACGCCGATCTCGTGGCCGGCCGCGACGCAGGCGTCGAACTCGCCGGGGAAGGTCTCGACCGAGTGCCCGGGCCAGAAGAACGTCTGGGTGATCCCGCGCCGGCGGAACAGCTCGATCAGCCGCGGGACGCCGACCTCCCCGGCGAACAGCCCGCGCGAGATGTCGTCGGGCGAGTCCTGCCCGCCGTACGAGCCGAGCCAGCCGGCGACGGCGTCCACGTCGACGCCGAAGGCGACGAGGATCTCCTTGGACACGGGGTCCTCCCTCAGGTCAGGTGCTCGTCGAGGAGTGCCCGCGGGTCGCCCGGCTCAGCCGCGAGGGCGAGGCCGAGCAGCATCCGCGCCTGCCACGGGCTCATCTCCCCCACCGGGCGCGCGCCGGCCTCGACCAGCGCGGTGCCGCCCGTCGCGTAGCGCGGGGACACCGGGCCCTCGGCCACCCGGCTCGCGAGCAGCACGGTCACGCCGTCCGCCACGGCCTCGCCCACCGCCGCGACGACGTCCGGGGCCGCGTTGCCGATCCCCACGCCGGCGAGCACGACACCCCGCGCCCCGGCGGCGACGGCCGCGCGCAGCAGGGTGCCGTCGGCGCCGTGGTGGGCGGCGACGACGTCGACCCGCGGCGGGTCGGCGGCCACCAGCGGCAGCGCCGGGCGCCGCACCGGGTGCGACACACGCCGGACCCGCCCGTCGACGACGCGGTGCACCACCGACCCGCCGAAGGCGCCCGCCGCGAGGGTGTGGCGCTTGGCGACGCCCCGGGCGGCGAACACCTCGCCGTCGAAGCACAGGAGCACCCCGTCGCCGCGCACCTCGGGGTCGGCGGCCACGTCCAGCGCCGCGCGCAGGTTGGCGGGCCCGTCGGCACCGGGCTCGTCGGCGGCCCGCTGCGCGCCGGTGAGCACGACGGGGCGGCGGTCGTCGAGCAGGAGGTCCAGGCCGTAGGCGCTCTCCTCCATCGTGTCGGTGCCGTGGGTGACGACGACCCCGGCCGCGCCCGCGTCGAGGGCCGCCGTCACCGCGGCGTGCAGGCGGCGCAGGTCGTCCCACCCCATCGCGTAGCTGCCGGCGGTCTCGACGTCGGTGACGGTGATGTCCGCACCGATGTCCGCGGGGCCGTCGCCGGCGACCCCGGCGTCGGCCAGCAGCGCGCGGCCGTCCCGGGTGGCCCGGCGCGGCGCCGGGAAGCCGGTGCTAGCGATGGTGCCGCCGGTGGCGACGAGGTGGACGGGCATGAGAGGCCTCCCCGGTGGACGACGACTAGGGTCGTTCCCCATGCACGAGATCCTCACCGTGCTCGAGTCCGACGCCCGCGCGACGCCCGAACGGATCGCGGCGCTCACCGGCATCGCCGAGGACGAGGTGCGCGCGGCCATCGCCGGCTGGGAGGCCGACGGCGTCATCCGCCGCTACAAGACCGTCGTCGACCGCGACCGGCTGGGCGACACCCGGGTGACGGCGTTCGTCGACGTCACCGTCGCCCCCGAGCGGGGCCGCGGGTTCGACGACGTCGCCGAGCGCATCGCCCGCTTCCGGGAGATCCGGGCGGTGCACCTGGTCTCCGGCGCCCAGGACCTGCGGGTCGAGGTGGAGGGGTCCTCGATGAAGGAGGTCGCGGACTTCGTCGCCCAGAAGCTCTCGGGCGTCGACCGCGTGACGGCGACGAGCACCCACTTCCTGCTGCGCCGCTACAAGGACGACGGGCAGCTGCTCACCGACCCCGAGCCGGACCAGCGGCTCTCGGTGATGCCCTGATGGCCCCGCGGAAGCCGCTCTCGCGGGTCGTCGAGGCGATGCCGCCCTCGGGCATCCGGAAGTTCTTCGACCTCGCGCAGACGATGACCGGCGTCATCACCCTCGGCGTCGGCGAGCCCGACTTCCCGACGCCGTGGGGCGTGCGCGAGTCGGCGATCCACGCGCTGACCCGCGGCGCCACGACCTACACCGGCAACTCCGGGCTGCTCGAGCTGCGCGAGCTGATCTGCGCGGACCTCGAGGCCCGCCACGGGCTGACCTACCGCCCGGCCGACGAGTGCCTGGTGACGTCCGGGGTGTCCGAGGGGCTCGATCTCGCGCTGCGGGCGCTGCTCAACCCCGGCGACGAGGTGATCGTCCCCGAGCCGTCGTACGTGGCCTACCAGCCGTGCGTGGCGTTCGCGGGCGGCGTGCCGGTGCCCGTGCCGGCCGACCCGGCGCAGGGCTACCGGCTCGACGCCGACGCGATCGCGGCGGCGGTGACCCCGCGGACGAAGGCCGTGCTGTTCGGCTCGCCGTCGAACCCGACCGGCGCCGCGCAGTCCGCCGAGGACCTCACCGCGCTGGCCGCGCTGGCCGCGCGCGAGGACCTCTGGCTGGTCAGCGACGAGATCTACGACCGCCTGACCTACACCGGAGCCCACACCAGCACCGCCGCCGTCGAGGGCGCGTGGGAGCGGACGGTGCTGCTCAACGGGTTCTCGAAGTCGTACGCGATGACCGGCTGGCGGGTCGGCTACGTGTGCGCGCCCGAGCCGGTGGCGGCGCTCATGCACCGCATCCACCAGTACACGATGCTCTGCGCGCCGCACGTCAGCCAGGTCGCGGCGATCGAGGCGCTGAGGAGCGCGGACCCGGACGTCACCGAGATGGTCGCCGACTACGACCGACGCCGGCGGCTGTTCGTCAAGGGCCTCGACGAGCTCGGGCTCACCTGCCCCGAGCCGGGCGGGGCGTTCTACGCGTTCCCGTCGGTCCGCAGCAGCGGGCTGAGCTCGCAGGACTTCGCCGAGCAGCTGCTCGCCGAGCAGAAGGTGGCCGTGGTGCCCGGCGACGTCTTCGGACCCTCGGGCGAGGGTCACGTCCGCTGCTCCTACGCCACCGCGCTCCCCCTGCTCGAGCAGGCCCTCGAGCGCATCGGCCGCTTCCTCTCGACCCGTCCGTGAGCGTGGCGCGTCAGTTGAGCCGGCGGGTGCCCTCGGGCAGGCCGCCGCCGGCGTAGGCGTCCTCGGCGAGCCGCGCGAGGGCGGTGAGGGCCACGTTCTGGCTCCACGGCCCGAACGAGCAGCGGGCCACGCCCAGCTCGGCCAGCCGGGAGGTGGAGGGCATCCCGGGCACGCCGATGACGTTGACCGTGCGCTCGCCGAGCTCGGCCACCAGCGCCCGGATCGTCTCCTCGTCCAGCCGGCCGGGCACGAAGAAGCTCGTCGCGCCCGCCTCGAGGTAGGCGCGCCCGCGCTCGACCGCGTCGGCGAGGACCACCTCCGGGTCGCGGTCGCCGCCGCGCACCCAGGCGTCGGTGCGGGCGTTGAGCGCGAACGGCACGCCGGCGGACTCGGCGGCGGCGACGGCCGCCTCGACGGCGCGCACCGACTCCGCGAGCGGCCTGAGCTGGTCCTCGAGGTTCGCGCCGGCGATCCCGACGTCGATGGCGCGGGCGACGGTGCCGCCCGGGTCGCCGTAGCCGGCCTCCAGGTCGGCGGTGACGGGCAGCTCGGTCTGCCGGGCGATGAGCCCGACCTCCGCGATCATCTCGTCGCGCGGGATGACCTCGCCGTCGGGGTAGCCGCGGGCGGCCGCGATGCCGTGGCTCGCCGTGGCGAGAGCCCGGGTGCCGGGGGTGTTCGCGACGGTCGTGGCCGTGATCGCGTCCCAGACGTTGACGACGACGAGGATCTCGGGGTCGCTGTGCAGGCGGCGGAGTTCCCGGGCCTTCTCGGCGGTGCTCATGGTCGTCCTCGTACCCCGCGAGGGCGTGCTCCACCGGCCGCTGAGGGCAACCACAGTGCGTCCGGCCCTTACGTGCCGCGGCCACTTACCGCCCCGGCGGACCCGCTGGCAGCCTGATCGGACTCGGCGGACCACCACCTGCCACGCCGCCGTGGAGCGGCCGGGGGACGCGGTGACCACTTTCGCCTCGCACGACGACACCACGGTCCACATCCTCTGGATCAACGCCGGCCTGAGCTGCGACGGCGACTCGGTCGCGCTCACGGCGGCGACGCAGCCGAGCATCGAGGAGATCGCGCTCGGGGCGCTGCCGGGACTGCCGAAGGTGGCGGTGCACTGGCCGCTCATCGACTTCGAGTCGGGGCCGGACAAGGGCGCCGACACGTTCATCGAGAACTTCTTCCGCGCCGAGCGCGGCGAGCTCGACGGCCCGTTCGTCCTGGTCGTGGAGGGCTCGATCCCCAACGAGGCGATCAAGTCCGAGGGTTACTGGTGCGGATTCGGCAACAACCCCGAGACCGGGCAGCCGATGACCACGAGCGAGTGGATCGACCGGCTCGCCCCGAAGGCGCTGGGCATCCTCGCCGTCGGCACCTGCGCCACCTACGGCGGCATCCACGCCATGGCGGGCAACCCGACCGGCGCGATGGGCGTCGCCGATTACCTCGGCTGGGACTGGAGGTCGTCCGCGGGGCTGCCGATCGTCAACGTCCCGGGCTGCCCGGTGCACCCCGACAACCTCTCCGAGACGATCCTCTACCTGCTCTACCAGGCGGTCGGCTCGGCCCCGATGATCCCGCTCGACGAGGCGGGCCGCCCGACCTGGCTGTTCGGCAAGACCGTGCACGAGGGCTGTGACCGGGCGGGCTACTACGAGCAGGGGCAGTTCGCCACCGAGTACGGCTCGCCGGAGTGCATCGTCAAGCTGGGCTGCTGGGGCCCGGTCGTGAAGTGCAACGTCCCGAAGCGCGGCTGGATCAACGGTGTCGGCGGCTGCCCCAATGTCGGTGGCATCTGCATCGGCTGCACCATGCCCGGCTTCCCGGACAAGTTCATGCCGTTCATGGACGCCCCGCCCGGCAGCAAGTTGTCCGGGGCGGCGAGCGGGGCCTACGGGACGGTCGTGCGCAAGCTGCGTGACATCACCGCGAAGACGGTCGACCGGGAACCGCGCTGGCGGGCGACGGGCCGGCAGCTGCGCACCGGCTACCAGCCCACCGCGTTCTGAGCCGAGAGAGCTGAGAGAGGTCCGCGCCATGACCGCCACCGCGCCGAAGCAGAGCACGGGTCAGAAGACCGACCTCGTCGAGATGGCCTGGGACCCCATCACCCGGATCGTCGGCAGCCTCGGGATCTACACGAAGATCGATTTCTCCGCCAAGCGGGTTGCCGAGTGCCACTCCACGTCGTCGATCTTCCGCGGCTACTCGATCTTCATGAAGGGCAAGGACCCGCGGGACGCGCACTTCATCACCAGCCGCATCTGCGGCATCTGCGGGGACAACCACGCGACCTGCTCGGTCTACAACCAGAACATGGCCTACGGCGTGCGCCCGCCGCACCTCGGGGAATGGATCATCAACCTCGGCGAGGCCGCCGAGTACATGTTCGACCACAACCTCTACCAGGACAATCTCGTCGGCGTGGACTTCTGCGAGAAGATGATCGCGGAGACCAATCCGGGCGTCCTCGAGCTCGCCAACCGCACCGAGGCCCGCGGCGCCGCCGAGCACGGCTACCGCACCATCGGCGACATCATGCGGGCGCTCAACCCGTTCACCGGCGAGTTCTACCGCGAGACGCTGAAGGTCAGCCGCTACACGCGCGAGATGTTCTGCCTGATGGAGGGCCGGCACGTCCACCCCTCCACGCTCTACCCGGGCGGCGTCGGGACGGTCGCGACCATCCAGCTCTTCACCGACTACATGACCCGGCTCATGTGGTACGTCGAGTTCATGAAGCGGGTCGTGCCCATGCACGACGACCTCTTCGACTTCATGTACGAGGCCCTTCCCGGATACGAGGAGGTCGGGCGGCGGCGCGTGCTCCTCGGTTGCTGGGGGTCGCTCAACGACCCGGAGCACTGCGACTTCGACTACCGGACCATGACGGACTGGGGACGGAAGATGTTCGTCACCCCGGGCGTCGTGGTCGACGGGAAGCTGGTGACCACCGATCTCGTCGAGATCAACCTCGGGATCCGGATCCTGCTGGGCAGTTCCTTCTACCGCGGCTGGGAGGACCAGCCGCTGTTCGTGGAACGGGATCCCCTCGGCAACCCCGTGTCGCAGGACCACCCGTGGAACCAGCACACGATCCCGGCCCCGCAGAAGCGCGACTTCGACGACAAGTACTCCTGGACGATGTCGCCGCGCTGGTTCGACGGCACCGAGCACCTGCCGCTCGACACCGGCGGCGGGCCGATCGCCCGGCTCTGGGCGACGGCGCTCGCCGGGCTGGTCGACATCGGCTACATCACGGCCACCGGCCACAGCGTCGACATCAACCTCCCGCGCACGGTCAACCGGCCCGAACGCACCTTCACCTGGACCCCGCCCACGGACGATCAGGGACGCCCCCTCTCCAACGCGATCGAGCGGGACCGGGCCCGCACCTACTTCCAGGCCTACGCCGCCGCGGCCGCGATGCACTTCCTGGAGAAGGCGCTGGCCGAGGTCCGCGGCGGGCACTCGAAGACCTGGGAGTCGTTCACGGTGCCCGACGAGTCCGTGAGCTGCGGGTTCACCGAGGCGGTCCGCGGGGTGCTGTCCCACCACATGGTCGTGCGGGACGGGAAGATCGCGAACTACCACCCCTACCCGCCCACGCCGTGGAACGGCAGCGTGCGCGACAAGTTCGGCACGCCCGGTCCCTACGAGGACGCGGTGCAGAACACCCCGATCTTCGAGGAGAACCCTCCGGAGAACTTCAAGGGCATCGACATCATGCGCGCGGTCCGCAGCTTCGACCCGTGCCTGCCCTGCGGGGTGCACATGTACCTGGGCAACGGCCGGCAGCTGCACCGGGAGACCTCGCCGACCCAGCTCAACCTGCCCTGAGCCATGGTGACCCCGACCGCCGGCGGGGAGGGCCCCGACCCGGGCGCCGTCGCCGCCACGATCACGCAGCTGCTCGACGAGCTCGCGGACCAGCCGGCCGCGTGCGAGGTGGGCGAGGACCTCGTGCGGGTGCTCATGCAGTTCTACGGCGCCGGCCTCGACCGGGTGGTGTCCATCGCCCGGCTCGGCGGCGGTGACGCGCTCGTGCACCGGCTGGCCGCCGACCCCCTCGTCGCCGCCCTGCTGGCGCTGCACGACCTGCACCCCGTGGAGCTCCCGATCCGTGTCGGGCACGCCCTGGACGCCGCCCGCCGGCGCCTCGGCTCCCACGGCGGGGGCATCACGCTCGACCGCGTCGACACCCACACCGGCACGGTGCACGTCAGCCTCGCGGCCGGGTGCTCCGGCTCGTCGGAGACCGTGCGCGACGTGGTGCGCAGCGCGGTCGCCGAGCTCGCCCCGGAGATCGCGGGCGTCGAGTTCACCGCCGAGGCACCGGGGCCCACGCTCCTCCAGATCGGGCTGGGTCCCCCGGGCGTTCCCGCGGTCGGGTCATGAACGCCCTCGGCGAGGTCGGCGGGCTGCGCCGCTTCCTCGTCCCGCGGGACCGGCGCCCGCCCGCGCGCGTGGAGCGCTGTGACCTGTGCGCAGACGAGCTCCCCGCCGAGCACCCGCACCTCGTGCACACCGGCGAGCGGTCGCTGCGCTGCGCGTGCCGGGCGTGTGCGCTGCTGTTCGGCGAGAGGACCGACGGCCTGCGCCGGGTGCCCGACCGCTGGCTGACGGACCCGGCGTCGGTGCTCACCGAGGCGCAGTGGGACGCCCTGCAGATCCCCGTCGGGCTGGTGTTCTTCCTGCACAGCACGGTGTCGGCCGGCGTGGTCGCCTGCTACCCGGGACCGGCGGGGGCCACGGAGAGCGAGCTGGACCTCGAGTCCTGGGCCGACGGCGTCGGCGCGTGCCGCCTCGCGGCCCTCCTCGAGGCCGACGTCGAGGCGCTGCTGGTGCGCCGGGACCCGCCCGCCTGCCTCCTCGTCCCGGTCGACGCCTGCTACCGCCTCGTCGGCCTGGTCCGCCGGCACTGGCGCGGGTTCGACGGGGGCGCCGAGACCTGGCAGCACGTCGACGCGTTCTTCGCCGACGCGGTCTCCCGCGCGCGGGAGGTGGCCCCGTGACCCTGCCGTTCCCCCGCACCGCGCCCGGCCCGGCGCTGCGGTTCTCCGTCACCGGGGCCGACCACGACCCCGCGGCGCTCGCGCCCACCCTGCGCCTCGCGGTCGCGGTCTCCGAGACGACTGGCACCCGCGTCCACGCGCTCGCGCTGCGCACCCAGATCCGGATCGAGCCCGCCCGCCGCCGGTACACCGCGGAGGAACAGCGCCGGCTCGTCGAGCTGTTCGGCGAACCGGAGCGCTGGGGCCGGACGCTGACCCCGGTGCAGCTGGCCACCGTGGCGTCGGTGACGCCGGGCTTCTCCCGCGAGCACTCGCTGACCCTCGACGTGCCCCTGAGCGCCGACACCGACCTCGCCGCGACCCGCTACTTTCGCGGCCTCGCGGGCACCGGCGAGGGACCCGACGAGCCGGGAACCCACCGTCCCGGTACCGCGGACCGGGAGGGCGAGGTGCCCCTCCTGCTGCTGTTCAGCGGCACCGTGTTCTACGAGGGCGGCGCCGGGGTGCAGGTCGGCCTCGTGCCGTGGAGCAGCGAGGCGACGTTCCGCCTCCCGGTCGCGGTGTGGCGGACGATGATGGCCGCGCACCACGGCGGCACCGTCTGGATCCGGCTGCCCGAGCGCACCGCCGCCGACCTGGCCGCCTGGCGCGCGGCGCGTGCCCTGCCGTCCTGGGAGCAGACCGTCGCCGCCCTGCTGGCCGCCGCCGACGGGGACGGCGAGGTTCACGGCGAGGGTCACGGCGAGGGGAGGGCGCCGTGAGCACGACCGACCCGGTCGCCGGGGTCGCCGAAGCCACCGAGGTCGCCGAGGTCACCGCCGTCGCCGACGCGGTGCTGTTCGAGGGCTACCTCCTCTACCCCTATCGGGCGTCGGCACGGAAGAACGCGCTGCGCTGGCAATTCGGCGTCCTGGTGCCTCCGGCCGTCGCGCCGCGCCTCGCCGAGCCGTCCCGCAGCCGCACCGAGCTGCTGCTCGAGCCGCGGGCCGGGGCCACGCTGCGCCTGCGCGTGCGGCTCCTCCAGGTCCAGGAACGGGTCCTCCTCGACCGCGAGGGCCGGGTCCGGGCCGAGATGACGGTCGATGGGACCCCGTACTTCGGCTGGGACGAGGGCCTGCCCCGCGAGATCGACGCCGCGGTGCCGCTCGACGAGCTGCGCGAGGGACCGGTGACGGTCCCCATCGCGCTCCCCGGCACCGAGTCCCGCGACCCGATCGTCGACGCGGCCGGCGCCGTCCACGGCGCCTACCTCCGGCGGACCGACCAGCTCGCGGGCCACGCCGAGCTGTCGGCGACGCCCGTGCCCGGCCCGTACGGGGCGTGGCGCCTGCGGCTCGACGTCGTCAACACCACGGCGTGCGCCGCGGACCTCCCGCGGGACGCGGCCCTGCGCCGCTCGCTGGTCGCCGTGCACAGCGTGCTCGGGCTGGACGCCGGCGCGTTCCTCTCCAGCACCGACCCGCCGGAGTGGGCCGCCGCGGCGGTGGCCGCATGCGTCAACGCGCACAGCTGGCCGGTGCTGGCCGGGGCGCCCGGCACCGCCCGGCTGGTGCTGGCCTCGCCGATCATCCTCGCCGACCACCCCCAGCTTGCCCCCGAGAGCCCGACCGACCTGTTCGACGGCACCGAGAACGACGAGATCCTCAGCCTGCGGACCCTCGCCCTCACCGTTGAGGAGAAGCGGGAGGCCCGGGCCACCGACCCCCGGGC
Organism: Actinomycetospora sp. ABD4_176; assembly: GCF_056311855.1. Classification (NCBI taxonomy): domain Bacteria; kingdom Bacillati; phylum Actinomycetota; class Actinomycetes; order Pseudonocardiales; family Pseudonocardiaceae; genus Actinomycetospora; species Actinomycetospora sp. ABD4_176. Next base: position 1,300,108 of record NZ_CM149974.1, read on the forward strand.
CGCCGAGCTGCTCGACGCGCTCGACGCCATGGGCCCGGCGATGTTCGAGCGCCTGCACGGCACGATCCGCCCCGACGGCCGGGCCCCCGACGAGGTCCCCGTCCTCGTCACGCCGGGCACACCCCCGCCTGCCACACCCTGGTGGGACCCCGCCGCCGACGCCTCGGTCGACCCGGCGACCGACACGACCCTCGTCCAGGGGCGACCGGTGTCGCGGGGCAGCGCGGTCGTGCTGCGGCCCGGTCCCGGCGGTGACGCGCAGGACGTGTTCCTCGACGGGGCGTCCGCGACCGTGCAGGCGGTGGTGCACGACGTCGACGGCCGGGTCCACGTCGCGGTCACGCTCGACGACGACCCCGGCGCCGACCTCCAGGCCACGCACGGCCGCTTCCGGTACTTCCGCCCCGACGAGCTCGGGACCGGTTCCGGGATGGGGGAGGCCCCATGAGGATCCTCGTCGGCGGCGCCGGCAACGTGTTCCTCTCCGACGACGGCTTCGGGTCGGCGGTGGCCCGCCGCCTGCTGGGCGCCGGGGGCCTGCCCGCGTCGGTCGACGTCGTCGACGTCGGCGTGCGCGGCATGCACCTCGCCTACCAGGTTCTGGAGGGCTACGAGGTGCTGCTCGTGGTCGACACCACCCGGGGCGGTGGACCGCCCGGCTCGCTGTACCTGCTCGAGCACGACCTCGCCGGCGCCGGTGACGGCGCGGCGTTCGACCCGCACGGGATGGAGCCCGACGCGGTGCTCGACCTCGTCGGGGCGCTGGCCCGCGCGGTCGGCGCCCCCGAGCTGCGCCGGGTGCTGGTGCTCGGCTGCGAGCCCGCCGAGCTCGGCGCCGGCATGGGCCTGACGCCGGCCGTGGCGGCGGCGGTCGACGCCGCGGTCGAGGCCGTGCCGCGCATCGTCGCCCACCTCCTCGACGACCGCCCCTTCACGCCCGCCACGAGCGGGCTCCGCACCGACACGGGAGCCGCATGATGAAGAAGATCCTGGTCCTGGCCCTGCTCGGCGGCGCCGGGTACGTCCTCTGGGACTCCCGTGACGACATCCGCCGCTACCTGCGCATCCGGAACATGTGAGAGCCGTGCACGAGTTCGGGGTGGCCGCGGCGGTGCTCGACGCCGTGGAGGCGCGCGCCGCCGGTCGGCGGGTCAGCGCTGTGCGGGTCCACGTCGGCGCGCTCCAGCGCCTCGACCGGCCCGTGTTCGACCAGGCGTTCGCCCTGATCGGCGACGGCGGCGTCGCCGACGGAGCCGTGGTCGAGATCGTGGAGGTGCCGGTGGGCGTGCGGTGCCGCGGGTGCGCCGCCACGACCACCGCCGACGAGCTGGTCACCACCTGCGGCAGCTGCGGCGGGCACGACCTCGAGCTCGGCAGCGGTGACGAGCTCGTCCTGGAATCGATCACCCTCGCGGACCGGACCCCTCGGGCCGGGACGCCGACCGAGGAGGAGGTGGGCTGATGTGCCTCGGTATCCCGGGTGAGCTCATCGAGACGGCCACCGACGACACCGACCTCGCCCTGGTCTCGGTGGCCGGGGTCCGCCGGCGCGTCAACGTCGGCCTGATCACCGAGGACGAGGATCTCGCGGTGGGCGACTGGGTGCTCATCCACGTGGGCTTCGCGCTGGCCAAGATCGACGAGGCGGAGGCGCAGGCCGCTCTCGAGATGCTGCACGGCCTGGGCCCGGCCTACGACCAGGAGCTGGCCGACTTCACCGGCTCCGCGGTCGGGAGGGAGGGGCTGTGAAGTACGTCGACGAGTTCCGCGACCCGGACACCGCCCGGGCGCTGGCCGCCCGCATCGCCGAGCTCTGCGAGCCGGGCCGGCGCTACGCGTTCATGGAGGTCTGCGGCGGGCACACCCACACGATCTACAAGCACGGCCTCGAGGACCACCTGCCCGAGTCGATCCGGCTCGTGCACGGGCCCGGCTGCCCGGTGTGCGTGCTGCCGATGGGCCGCGTCGACGACGCCATCGCCATCGCGGCGCAGCCCGGCGTCATCATGACGGCGTTCGGCGACATGATGCGGGTGCCCGGTGGCCGGGGCTCCTTCTTCGACGCGAAGGCCGCCGGGGCGGACATCCGGATGGTCTACAGCCCGCTCGACGCCCTCAAGATCGCCCGCAACACCCCGGACGAGCACGTGGTCTTCATGGCGATCGGGTTCGAGACCACGGCGCCGTCGACCGCGATGACCGTCCTGCGCGCCGCGCGGGAGGGCCTCGAGAACTTCTCGGTCTTCTGCAACCACGTCACGATCATCCCGGCGATCAAGGCCATCCTGGACTCCCCCGACCTGCGTCTCGACGGGTTCCTCGGCCCCGGCCACGTCTCGACGGTGATCGGGTGCCGGCCCTACGAGTTCATCGCCCGCCGGCACGGCAAGCCGCTCGTGGTCGCCGGCTTCGAACCGCTCGACATCCTCCAGGGCGTGTACCAGCTGATGCGCCAGCTCGACGAGGGCCGGTGCGAGGTCGAGAACCAGTACAGCCGGGTCGTGCCGTGGCCGGGCAACCGCCGGGCCCTCGAGGTGATCGGGGAGGTCATGGAGCTGCGCCCCTGGTTCGAGTGGCGCGGCCTGGGCTTCATCTCGCAGTCCGCGATGCAGGTGCGGGAGGCGTACGCGGCCTTCGACGCCGAGCGCCGCTTCGCCGTGCCGGGCGTGCGGGTCGCCGACCCGAAGGCCTGCCAGTGCGGCGAGGTGCTCAAGGGCGTGCTCGAACCCTGGGAGTGCAAGGTGTTCGGCACCGCCTGCACGCCCGAGACCCCCATCGGCACGTGCATGGTGTCCTCCGAGGGCGCCTGCGCGGCGTACTACAACTTCGGTCGCTTCAGCCGGTCCCGCGTCCGCGCCGGCACGGCCGGACCGACCCCGCTCGCCGACCCGGTGGTGCTGCGGTGACCGGGGACGTCACGAGGGCGGGCTGGGCCGAGGACGCCGTCGCCACCCACGCCGGCGCCGAGCACCTGCGCACCGAGGAGCAGGTCCTCGAACGGATCGAGCGGGCGCGCCGCCGCCGTCCGCGCGTGCGCGAGGAGCGGATCACCCTGGCCCACGGCGCCGGCGGCAAGGCCACCCGCACGCTCGTCGAGGCCGTGTTCGTCGACGCCTTCCGCAACCCCGTGCTCGAGCAGCTCGAGGACGGCGCCGCGGTGACCGTGGGCGGCGCCCGCCTCGCGTTCACCACCGACTCCTTCGTCGTCTCGCCGCTGTTCTTCCCCGGCGGCGACATCGGCGACCTCGCGGTCAACGGCACCGTGAACGACCTGGCGATGTGCGGGGCGGTCCCGCGGCACCTCTCGGTCGGGGTCATCCTCGAGGAGGGCTTCCCGGTCGCCGACCTGCAGCGCATCGCCGCCTCCATGGCGCGCGCCGCCGCGGCGGCCGGGGTGGAGATCGTCACCGGTGACACGAAGGTCGTGCGCCGCGGGCAGGCCGACGGCTGCTTCCTGACCACCGCCGGGATCGGGGTGCGCGAGCGGGACGTCACGCTCGGCGCGGCGACGGTCCGGCCGGGTGACGCGGTGCTCGTGTCCGGGCCGATCGGCGACCACGGGGTCACCGTGATGCTCGCCCGCGGGGAGCTCGACATCGAGGCGGACGTCGTCTCCGACACCGCACCGCTGCACGGCCTCGCCGCCGACCTGCTCGACGCCGCCGGCGAGGGGGCACGGGTGCTCCGCGACGCCACCCGCGGCGGGGTCGCCACGATCCTCAACGAGATCGCCGGCGCCGCCGGCGTGGGCGTCGTCGTCGACGAGGCGGCGGTGCCCGTGCGCGAGGAGGTCCTCGGCGCCTCCGAGCTGCTCGGGATCGACCCCCTCTACGTCGCCTGCGAGGGCCGCCTGGTGGCCGTCGTCGACGCCGCGCGCGCCGAGGCGGCCCTCGCGTCGCTGCACGCCCACCCGCTGGGCGCAGACGCCGCGGTGATCGGGCACGTCGCGGACGACCCGCCGGGGCTGGTGCTCCTGCGGACCGCCTTCGGCGGCACCCGGATCGTCGACCTCCTCGTCGGCGACCCGCTGCCGCGCATCTGCTGACCGGTCGACGCACTCGAGGACACCGACAGGGACGAGGAGGACCGACGATGAAGGACGCCGAGCGGGGCGCGGAGAAGGCGTTCCGTCCCCGGGAGCACGCACCCGAGCCGGGTCCGGGGCGCGAGCCGTCCCGGGAGGAGGAGGCCGGGATGCGTGACACCGAGACCGACCCGCAGCCGCCGCTCGGGGTCGGGGAGAGCCTGTCCACCCGGGGCGAGGAGGTCGCCGCGCACGCCGAGGACGAGGCCGGCCGGCAGGGCGCCTCGGGCCGTCCCTACGGGCATGGCAGCGGCAACGAGCCCCGCGGGGTGCACCCGAACCCGCCCGTGACCGAGGAGAGCCCCGACCTCCCGACCGGGGACCAGGGCGGCTGAGGACCGGCTCCGGTCAGCCCAGCGCCCGCCGGGTGAGCTCGGCCAGCACCTGGTAGACGGTGGTCTGCGCCTCCTGGATGCGGTGGACCGACGAGGACGGCATGACGAAGAGGTGGTCGACGACGTCCGGTTCGGCCATCGCCCCGCCGTCGTAGCCGGCCAGCCCGACGGTGACCAGCCCGCGCCGGCGGGCCTCGGCCAGCCCGCGCAGGACGTTCGCCGAGCCACCGCTGGTCGACAAGGCGACGGCGACGTCACCCGGGCGGCCGGCGGCGGCGATGGGGCGCGCGAACACGACCGCGAACGCGACGTCGTTGGCGAGGGCGGTGAGGGTCGCGACGTCCGCGGCCAGGGCGGTCGCGGGCCACGAGCGGGGATCGTCGGCCGTCGGCAGGGCGAACAGGGCAGCCACCGCCTGGGCGTCGGTGCTGCTCCCCCCGTTGCCGAACGCGAAGAGGCGCCCGCCGCCGGCGAAGGACTGTGCCATCGCGGCCGCGCACGCCGCGAGCGCCTCGGCGTGGACGGCGACCGCCTGCTCGCGCAGGGCCGCGATCTCGTGCACCTTCTCGCGGGTCGAGGCGACCACCTCCGCCAGCACGCGCGCCGGCGCCCCGTCATCCGCCCCCTCACCGGCCCCGTTGCCCGCCCCGTCGTCCTCCCCGGGATAGAGGAACGGGTAGAGCGACTCGACGCCGCTCACCGCGCACCCGCCGGGGTCAGGGCGCCCGGCCGCTCGAGGAAGACGTGCACGAGCTCCCAGAGCACGTGGTAGATCGTCACGTGCAGCTCGCGGACCACGGCCGGGTCGGGCGAGGCCACCCGCAGCACGTGGTGAAGGCCCCGCAGCGCAGCGACCGCTCCCCCGTCGCCGCCGACCAGCGCGACCGTCAGCAGGCCGCGGTCGCGGGCCTCGGCGAGGCCCTGCGCGACGTCGGCGCAGTCACCGTCGGCCGAGAGCCCGATCGCGACGTCGTCCGGGCGCGCGTGGGCACGCAGCTGCGCGGCCACCGTGTCGGCCGTGCCCGCACGCCGCGCGAGACCGGTGACCACCGCGGGGTCGGCCACCAGCGACAGCGCCGGCAGCGCGCTCTTCCCCACGATCACCGGGTGGACGAACTCCACCGCGAGGTGCGCCGCGTCGGCCGCGGCCGGCCCGTTGCCGAAGGTGAGCAACCGCCCCCCGCGGGCGAACCGCGCGGCGACGTCCCGGCACGTCGCCGCGATCAGCTCGGCGTCCGCGGCCAGCGCCGTGGTCGCCGCCCGGCGCCGCGCGACGGCGTCGAGCGCGTCCTGCGCCGTCGGTGTGTGCACTCCGGTCATCGCCTCTCCCCCTCCGTCGGTGCCGGCGGGCCACCGGTGCAGGCGGCCACGGCCGCCTGGCCGAGGCTGATCCCCGCGTCGGTGCAGGGCACCCGCTCGTGGGTCAGCACGCGCAGGCCGGCGTGCTCGAGCCCGCCGCGCACCCGCTCGGTGAGCACCTGGTTGACGAACACCCCGCCGGACAGCACGGCCGTGCCCACGCCGTGCGCGCCCGCGGCGGCCACGACCGCGCGGACGGTGGCGTCGCCGAGCCCGTGGTGGAAGCGCGCGGCGATGCGCCCCGCGTCGACGCCGGCGCGGACGTCGTCGGCCACGGCGGCGACCAGGTCGCCCACGGGCAGGACGCCGTCGCGGGCGGGCCCGACGGGGTAGGCGGTGTGCTCGTCCGGGTCGACGCGCTGCTCGAGCTCGACGGCCGCCTGGCCCTCGTAGGTCGTGGTGTCGCGCACGCCGACGAGCGCGGCGACGGCGTCGAACAGCCGCCCCGCGCTGGACGTGGCCAGGGTGACGGGCGCCCCGGCGAGGGACACCACCGCGTCCCACCGGTCGCAGTGGCGCCCGGCGACGGCGAGGTCGCGGCCCTCCGCGCCGAGCCACGCGGCGGCCATGCGCCAGGGTGCGCGCACCGCGGCGGCACCGCCGGGCAGGCCCACGGTCTGCAGGTGGCCCACGCGGTGCGCGCCGCGCAGCGAGGCGAGCAGGAGCTCGCCGCCCCAGACCGTGCCGTCGGGGCCCCAGCCGGTGCCGTCGTAGGCGACGCCGAGCACCGGGCCGTCGTCGGGGCCCCAGCCGTGCTCGGCCAGGCAGGAGGCGACGTGGGCGTGGTGGTGCGCGACGGCGACGGGCTCGAGGTCGTCGCGCCCGAGCGCGTAGGACGTGGAGCGGTACTGCGGGTGCAGGTCGTGCGCGACGACCTCGGGGGTGATCGCGAACAGGCGGCCGAGGTGCTCGATCGCGTCGGTGAAGGCGCGCAGGGTCGCGAGGTTCTCCAGGTCGCCGATGTGGGAGGACGGGAACGCCCGCCGGCCGGCAGCGAGGGTGATCGTCACCTTCTGCTCGGCCCCGCAGGCCAGCACCGGCCGGGGCACCGCGAACCCCAGCGGCACCGGTTCGGGCGCGTACCCGCGGGCGCGGCGCACCGGCACGGTCCGGCCGCGCGCGACGCGCACCACCGAGTCGTCGACCCGCGTGCGGATCGGGCGGTCGTGGGTGAGGAACCCGTCGGCCAGCGGCGCGAGGCGCTCGGCGGCGTCGTCGTCGCGGTGGGCGATCGGCTCGTCGGAGACGTTCCCGCTGGTCAGGACGAGGGGCCGACCGAGGTCGGCGGCGAGCAGGTGGTGCAGCGGGGTCGGCGGGAGCATCACCCCGAGCTCGCGGGTGCGTGGCGCGACCGCAGCGGCGACGGCCGCTCCCGCCCGCCGCGGGCGCAGCACGACCGGACGGCGGCGTCCCGCGAGGACCTCACGCGCGACCGGGTCGAGCCGGACGAGGCCGTCGGCGACGGCGACGTCCGCGGCCAGCAGCGCGAAGGGCTTGTCCTCGCGGTGCTTGGCCGCCCGCAGGCGGGCGACGCCGGCCTCGTGGTCGGCGCGCACCGCCAGGTGGTATCCGCCCAGCCCCTTCACCGCCAGGATCTCCCCGGCCGCGAGGCGTGCCACCGCCCGGCCGAGGGCGTCCTCGACGACGCCGTCGAGGCGCACCGTGGGCCCGCAGTCGGGGCAGCACACGGGCTGGGCGTGGAAGCGGCGGTCGCGCGGGTCGTGGTACTCGGTGGCGCACGCGGCGCACATCGCGAACCCGGCCATCGTCGTGGTCGCACGGTCGTAGGGGACGTCGCAGACGATCGACAGGCGCGGCCCGCAGTTCGTGCAGTTGACGAACGGGTGCCGGAAGCGGCGGTCGGCGGGGTCGGTGAGCTCGGCGAGGCAGTCGGCGCAGGGCGCGGTGTCGGCGGACACGAGCGTGCGCGGCCCCGGCGCGGAGGGGTTGCTCGGCGCGATGGTGAAGCCGGCCCCGCCCGTGGCCGGCAGGTTCGTACGGGTCACCGTCTCGACCACCGCGAGGGCCGGCGCGCGTTCCCGCAGCGCGACCTCCAACGCGTCGACGTCGGCGGGGGCGCCCTCGACCTCGAGGACCACCCCGGCCGCGTCGTTGCCCACGGAGCCCGCGAGCCCGAGTCCCGTGGACAGCCCGTGCACGAAGGGCCGGAACCCGACGCCCTGCACGATCCCGGTGACCGCGAACCGGGCGCGCACCGCCGTGCCAGCCGTGCCCCGCGTGCCGGCCGTGAGCGTCACCCGGGCTCACCCCCGAGACGGGCGATGGCCTCCCTGGCGTGCACGAGGACGACGTCCCCCACGGCCGCCTCCACCAGCGCCACACTGATCTGCTCGCGTCCGTGGCCGGTGTCGACCCAGGCCAGGTCGCCGTCGGCCAGCGCCACCACGGTCCACGGCAGCGCCTCGTCGGAGCAGGTGACGCACACCGGCCCGTCGCAGGGGTCCGGCCCGCTCACGAGGGCCCCGCGGTCAGCGAGCCCGCGCGCTGGAGGAAGGCGCGCACGAGGTGGTGCGTGGCCTCCAGGGTCTCCACCTGCCGGCGCAGTGCGTCCTTGCCGTCCGCGGTGAGCGCGTAGGTGCGCCGGGCCGGGCCGGACGTGGACAGGCACCACGACGAGGAGACGAGCCCCTCCCGCTCGAAGGAGCGCAACGTGCGGTACACCCCGCCGGCGTCGGTGTCGTCGATCAAGGAGTCGTGCAGACGCTCCACGAGGTCGTAACCGTGGGCCGGCTTCTCCTGGAGCAGCAGGAGGAGGCACGGGCGGAGGAAGTTCCGCGGTTCGTACTCGCCCATCGGGGCTCCCGCCCCGGCCCCCGCGGTGGTGGAGGGACCGTTGCTCCTGTGGTGACGATCACATAGTGTCCTCTCCAGCGAGCGGTCCGACAAGCGATGCGGTATGGCGAGCGGTGGGCGGCGAGGCCGATGGACGACGCGACGCGAGCGGTGCTCGACCTGTGGGACGTGGCCGAGGAGGCCGTCGAGGGGCTCCGTCCGGGCGACTGGGCCCGTCCCGCACCCGGCGCCGAGCCGACGGTCGGCGACCTCGTGGCGCACCTCGCCGGCGTCCACGCGGACACCCACTACGCCGGGCCCGACCGGCAGCGGGCCTCCCTCGCCGACGCCCGGCGCCGTGCGGCGCTGGCGCTGTCCGGCCGCCACCCCGGCGACCGCGTGCTCGGCGCCCACTGCCTCGACCTCTGCCTGCACGCCCACGACCTCACCACCGCGCTCGGGGACCCCGTCGACCTCGGCGAGCACCCGGCCGCGACCCTCGAGGCCTGCCGGCTGATCGTGGACGTCGCCCCGCGGCTCCTGGTGGACGCCCTGGGGCCGCGCGACGCGACCGTGCGCCTGGTCGTGCGCCGTCCCGGCGGCGCCGAGGGCGACCACGCGACGGCGCTCGCGCGCACCCTCCACGTCGTCGGCGGCCGGCGCACGGGGCCGGGACCGGACGACGCCGCGGACGTGGTCGAGGTCGACGCGGACGCCCTGCTGCTCCTCCTGGCCGGGCGACGCCGGGCCGAGTCGCTCGCCGCGGCGGGCGCCGCGTCGTGGTCCGGGACGGCGGCCGACGCCTTCGTCCACCGGGCCCGGCTCGTCGGCTGACGGCCGGCGGCCGTCTCAGCGCCCCGCGAACGCCGGGTACGGCGGGAGCCCCGCCTCGCCGCCGTGCCGCCCGAGGGCCGCGACGACCGCGGCCGCCAGCTCGGCCGTCGCCACCCGGCCGGCGTGCTCGGCGTCGGTGCCGACGCGGCGCCACAGCGCGCTGAGCACCGCGGGCGTGTCCTCCCCCGGGTCGGCGACGACCACGCGCGCCGCCCGCCCGGTGTCGGCGGTGCCGAGGACGGCGGGCAGCAGGGCGCGGGTGGAGAGCCAGACCCACAGCACCTCGGCCTGCACCAGGCGCTCGCGCAGGAGGTCGGCGTCGGCGAGGTCGGGCCACACCGGGCTGATCTCCGCCTGCCACGCCGCGACCATCGCCTCCGCCATGCCCGGCGGCTGCGCCCGCGCCGGGCCGCCGCTGGGCAACGGGAGGCGCAGCGAGGCCGCGGTGAGGGCGACGTCGCGGAAGCAGGCCCACTCGAAGTCGAGGAACCGCGACCCGCTGCCGGTGAGCAGGCAGTTGTCCGGGCGGACCTCGGCGGGGCTGAACGCGCGGTAGCCCGACCCGCCGAGCAGCTTGGCCGCCGCGCGGGCCTCGGCCACCGCCGCCGGGGCGGCCTCGACGCGCAGGAGCTGGGCGAGCTGGTCGGGCACCTCGGCGAGCGCCGCCCGGGCGTCGTCGGCGAGCGGGTCACGCCACGTGCGCTCACCGAAGCGGCGCAGCAGGGCTCCGAAGTCGTCCTCGCGGCCCGCCGTCGCCGCCTGCATGCGCCCGAGCGCCCGCGCCCAGCCGAGCAGCGCCCGCTCGGCGGCCTTCGCGTCGCGCTCCTCGAGCCGGTCGGCCAGCGTCGAGCAGCGCCCGAGGTCCTCGAGCACGAGCAGGCGGTGCACCGGGTCGTTCGCGACGAGCATCGGGCTCGCCCGCTCCTCGCTGGGCATCGCCGTGAGCAGCTGGCAGGACGCGGCCTCGTAGCGGAAGCGCACGGTGCTCTGCTCGCCCGCACCCTCCTCGTCGAGGTAGTGCTTGAGCACGAGCGTGCGCGGCAGCGAGAACGGGTTCTCGGCCACCCGCACCCGGACCACCAGCGAGCGGGAGCTGCCGCCCAGGTCGACCGGGTCGGCGAGCCGCACCGTCGCGCCGTGGCGCCGGGTGAGCAGCTCCTCGGCCATCGCGACGGCCTCCGCCGTCCGGTCGGGCGAGCCGGGAGCGCCGGCCGCGTGACCGTCGGAGGTGTCCGCGTCGTCCGTCGTCAGGGGAGCCATCAGCCGAGGGACTCTACCCGGACCGCGGGCCCGTCGGGAGGGATCCAGCGGACCCGCAGCCGGTTCACGGGGCTACTGGACCGGCCGCTCCGGCGGCTTGACCGGCGCGGCCGGCTTCGCGTCCACCCCTGCCTCCTTGCGCTGCAGCGCGGTGATGGGCGCGGGCGCGGCGGTCAGCGGGTCGTAGCCGCCGCCGGTCTTCGGGAAGGCGATGACCTCGCGGATCGAGTCGACGCCGGCGAGCAGGGCGCAGATCCGGTCCCAGCCGAACGCGATGCCGCCGTGCGGCGGTGGCCCGTAGGCGAAGGCGTCGAGCAGGAAGCCGAACTTCTCCTGCTGCTGCTCGGGGCGCAGGCCCATGAGCGCGAACACCCGCTCCTGGACGTCACGGCGGTGGATACGGATGGACCCCCCGCCGATCTCGTTGCCGTTGCAGACGAGGTCGTAGGCGTAGGCCAGCGCGTGCTCGGGGTCGTCCTCGAACCGGTCGATCCACTCCGGGGTGGGCGAGGTGAACGCGTGGTGCACCGCCGTCCACTGCCCCTCACCGACCGCGACGTCGTCGGTCGAGCCGGCCGCCTCGAACAGCGGCGCGTCGACGATCCACACGAACGACCAGGAGCCCTCGGGAATGAGGTCGAGGCGCCGGGCGATCTCGTTGCGGGTGGCGCCGAGCAGGGCGCGTCCCTCGGCCGGCGTGCCCGCCCCGAAGAAGATGCAGTCGCCGGGGTTCGCGCCGGTGGCCTTGGCGAGGCCCTCGCGCTCGGCCTCGGTGAGGTTCTTGGCGACGGGACCGCCCATGCCGACCTGGCCGTCGTCGCCGATGACCACGTAGGCGAGACCCTTGGCGCCGCGCTGCTTGGCCCAGTCCTGCCAGGCGTCGAACGTGCGGCGGGGCTGCGAGGCACCACCGGGCATGACGACCGCGCCGACGTACGGGTTCTGGAACACGCGGAACGGGGTGTCGGCGAAGTAGTCGGTGAGCTCGACGAGCTCGATGTCGAAGCGCAGGTCGGGCTTGTCGGAGCCGAAGCGGGCCATCGCCTCGAGGTAGGGCATCCGCGGGATCGGCGTCGGGATCTCGTACCCGGCGAGCTCCGACCACAGCGCGGTGACCACGGCCTCGCCGAGGGCGATGACGTCGTCCTGGTCGACGAAGCTCGCCTCGATGTCGAGCTGCGTGAACTCGGGCTGGCGGTCGGCGCGGAAGTCCTCGTCGCGGTAGCAGCGCGCGATCTGGAAGTAGCGCTCGAGCCCGCCGACCATGAGCAGCTGCTTGAACAGCTGCGGCGACTGCGGCAGCGCGTACCAGCTGCCCGGTCGCAGGCGGGCCGGGACGAGGAAGTCGCGCGCGCCCTCGGGCGTCGAGCGTGTCAGCGTCGGGGTCTCGACCTCGACGAACTCGCGGTCGGACAGCACGTCGCGGGCGATCTTGTTGGCCCGGCTGCGCAGCCGCAGGGCGGACGCCGGTCCCTCGCGGCGCAGGTCGAGGTAGCGGTGGCGCAGGCGGGTGTCCTCGCCGACGCTCCCCGACTCGGAGCCGTGCTCGTCGAGCTGGAAGGGCAGCGGGGCCGACTCGCTCAGCACCGTCAGCGCGGTGGCGCTGACCTCGACCGCGCCGGTGGCGAGCTCGCGGTTCTCGCTGCCCGCGGGTCGCTGCTCGACGACGCCGGTGATCTGCACGCAGAACTCGGCGCGCAGCCGGTGGGCCTCCTCGGCCACGTCGCCGAGCCGGAACACCACCTGCACGATGCCCGAGGCGTCGCGCAGATCGATGAACACGACGCCGCCGTGGTCACGCCGGCGGGCCACCCAGCCGGCGAGGGTGACGGTGGCGCCGACGTGCTCAGCGCGCAGCGTGCCGGCGGGGTGCGAGCGCATCATGCTGCGGAGTGCTCCTGGTTCGGGTCGTCGTCGGGTGTCGCGCACGGCGCACGGCACCCGTCGAGGCTATCGACCCGGCTCCACCCCGATCTCAACCGCTCACGGTCGGGCCCGCCCGGTCGAGGTGCACGCGCAGGAGCACCCGGCGCTCCCGGCGCATGGCCTCGTCGTACTCCTCCCAGTCGGGGTGCTCGCCCGCGACCTGCCGGTAGTACGCCCGCAGGCCCTCGAGGGCCTCGGGCTGCTCGACGATCTCGACGGTGCCCTCCACCTGGATCCAGCGGCCGAAGAAGCCGTCGGGCAGGACGCAGAGCCACGCCCGGGGTTCGCGGCGAAGGTTCTTCGTCTTGATCGCCGTCTCTCGCGTGCTGACGACCGCGGCGCCCTCGTCGTCGACGCCGACCGCCACCGGCGACATCTGCGGCGCGCCGTCGCCCCGCCGGGTGGCCAGTACCGCGTGGTGCTGCTCGCGGAGCACCTGCCGCGCCTCGTCCAGGTCCATGGCGACAGGCTAGTGAGGCAGCGGGGGTGGGTCCTCCCGTCGCCGTGTCGGGGAAGCGGAGCGCACCGGGCCGGTCGTGCCGGCAGGCAGACCTCCCCGCCGGGCCGAGCCCGCACCCACCGGTCGCTCTCAGAAGGGCGGCGGGTCCGGGTCCTCCTCGGGAGCTCGGGCGGGCGGTGGGAGCGGTGGGGCAGGCGTCGACGGGGGCGGTCTGTCCCAGACCGGTCCGTCGTCGGCGTACACGGGTGGCTCGGTGCTCGACGGCGTGGCCGGTGGTCGCGGGGCGGGGAGGTCGTCGGCCACGGGCCGCGGCCTGCGCTCGTAGGTGTGGCCGGTGGGGCTGGTCCAGCGGAACCAGCCGGGCCGGGCTTGGGTGAGGGTCCAGCCCTGGTCCTTGAGGTCGTGGTCGTGCCCGCAGACCGGCCCGAGGTTGCCGGGCAGCGTCAGCCCGTGGTCGACGACGGCGCGCGTGTGGTCGACCTCGGCCGCGAGGGCGGAGGTCCCACAGGGCGGGAACACGCACGATCGGTCTCGCATGGTGATCCAGCGACGCAGTGCCGCGGACGGGAAGCGCGCGACGGCCTCGCGCGCCCGTGCTCGGCGCCGCGCGGCGACGCGGGCCCGGGCCTCGTCGTCGAGGGCGTCGTCCCACGGTCGCTCGGGCTCGGCGGCCCGACGTTCGGCGTCCTGGGCGGCGAGGTCCTCGTCGAGCGCCGCACGCCAACGGCTCAGTTGCCGCTGCAGGTCGGTGAGGACGGACGCCCAGCCGTCGTGCTCGTGGGGGCGCAGGCGCGCGAGGTCCGTCTCGGAGACGTGCAGCTCGACCACGGGGCGCGGAGCCCCGCCGATCGGCGGCTCCTGCGGGGTGGTCGTCGTGTGTGCCGGGCGGCGAGCGGCGAGCAGCGCCGCGATGAGCGCTCCGGAGTCGTCAGTGACCGCCACGCGCCACTCCGCGTCGGCGTGGGCGGCCGCGAGCTCCCGGGCCACGCCCGCCGCGATCACGCCCCACCCGGGCAACCGCGCCGGCCGGTCGTCGAGCTCGAGCAGCGTGCCGAGCCCCACCCGCAGCTCGAACCGCGACTGCCGGGTCGGTCGGCGCCCACCCGTCGAGGCGCCCGCGTCGCCGGTGCCGGCGGCCGGGTGGGCCGCCGCGTCGCCGGTCGGGACCGGCTCACCGGTCGGGGTCGGGTCGCCGGTCGGAGTCGAATCACCGGTGGCGATCTGCCCTTCAGCGGAGGTCGGGCTCGCGGTCGGGGTCGGGTCGGCCGGCCGCGTGAGGTCAGCCGGCCGCGTGAGGTCGTCCGGCGGAGTGAGGTCATCCGGCGGAGTGAGGTCGTCCGGCGGAGTGAGGTCGTCCGGCGGAGTGAGGTCCTCCGGCGGAGTGAGGTCCTCCGGCGGAGTGAGGTCGTCCGGCGGCGTGGGGTCGTCGGGCGGGGCCAGGGCGGGATCGGGGACACGACGCGAACGCGGGTCGTCGTCCTGGCCCATCGCGAGCACCGCGGCCACGATCCCGGCGTCGTCGGCGCCGGCGTTGTCGGGGTGGAACAGCGCGAGCACGACGTCGGCGCGGATGGTGTCGATCAGTCCCGGACGTCCGGCCGCCTGTGCCCGGGCGGCGAGGGCGTGAATCCGCCGCACCGACCGCACCCCACCGGGCAGCGGGAGGTCCAGAGCGGAGAGGTTGACCGTGCCCGCCTCGGTGCACCGCGCCCGGACCCGACGCTGACGGCGGGCCTGCCGGTAGAGCTTCTGCGCCCACGCCGGGTCGAGCGCCTTGGCCAGCGCCTGGATCCGGTCGATCAACCGCGACGGGGTCATCCCGCCCGCCTGGTCGACCAGCTCGTCGATCACCGCGGCCGCGTGCTCCGCCGACAGCGCCGCGGTCCACCGCACCAGAATCGCCACCCGCTGCTCGTCGACGTCGCCGGTCAGCCACGCCGCACCGAGGCGGGGGTGGCGCTGCGCGGCATCCGCGAGGTCGAGCAGCCGCGCCACCGCCGTCCGGGACGCCGAGAGGACCGCCCGCAGCTCGTCGCCGGACTCGTCGACGTCGCGCTCGGCCCGCCCACCCGGCGCATCGGGATCCGCCAGCGCGGCCTCACGAGCGCACGCGTGGAAGCACGCCTGCTGGTGCGCGAGCTGGCGGCGCTGGGCGGCGACCAGCCGCATCGTGTCGTACGGCGAGACCCGCTGCGCGTCGATCCGCTCGAGGACGGCGCCCAGCGCGGCCCCGGCGCGAGTCTCCTCGAGCTCCGCCGGCACCACCTGGAAGCCGCCGTCGAACACGTGTTCGATGATAGCGCCCGCCCCCGACAGCCGTGTGGCCATCGCGCCACCCGACCGGCGCTCACTGGGCGACCCTCCTTGCGCTCGGGCTCGGTGAAAGGATCCGGGTGCACCACTGGTGGCCACCGGGTGGTCGCCCTGCTCGCGAGACCTTCGAGGTCTGCTGTGAGTTCTGCGGGGCCCGGTGGTGCCAGACACGCCGACTGGCAACAGGGCTGAGCGTCGAATCAGAGCGCCGATCAGTGAGCGACCGGCTGCCGTGTCCGGGAGCCACCGGGTGCCTTCCCCCTGCTGCAACAGCGGAAAGGCAACGATGAGTGTCAACGATGTGCCCGCAGCTCCGCGACCGACTGCGGGCCTGGACTGGGCCAGCACCGACCACGTGGTCGCTGTCGTCGGCGCTGATGGCGCCGAGCTCCACCGGTTCGGGGTCACCCACAGCAAGGCCGGACTGAGAACCCTGTGCCGGCAGCTGGGCAAGGTCGGGGTGCAGGAGGTCGCCATCGAGCGTGGCGACGGCGCGGTGGTCGACGCGCTGCTCGACGGCGGGTTCACGGTGTTCGTGATCCTCCGACCCAGCTGAAGAACCTGCGCGGGCGCTACGGTTCGGCCGGGCGCAAGGACGGCCGCTTCGACGCCTACATGCTCGCCGACGTGCTGCGCACCGACCAGACCCGCGCCGACTGGCTCTCCCCGAAGCGCCTCGCGGCCTGGCTGGGCGCCAACGGCTACAGCGGGCGCACCGACCCCGCCGTGCGGCACCGCCGCCTGACCGAGGCCCCCCGCGGCCTGACCGGCCCCGACGGCGACGCCCGCGCCGCGATCACCCTCGGACTGCTCACCGCCATCGAAGCCATTAACACCCAAATCCACGCCCTGGCCGACCGGATCGAAGAACAGCTCGCCCTGCACCCCGACGCCGCGATCTTCACCAGCCTGCCCCGCGCCGGCAAGATCCGCGCCGCCCGACTGCTCGCCGAGATCGGCGACGCCCGGGGCCGCTACGCCACCCCCGAGGCCCTCACCGCCCTGGCCGGGGTCGCGCCCACCACCCGCCAGTCGGGCAAAGGTCACCGTCGTCGCCTTCCGCTGGGCCGCCGACAAGCAGCTCCGCGACGCGATCTGCGACTTCGCCGGCGACTCCCGACACGCCAATCTCTGGGCCGCCGACCTCTACCGCGGAGCCCGCGCCCGCGGCCACGACCACCCCCATGCCGTGCGCATCCTCGCCCGCGCCTGGCTGCACGTGATCTGGCGCTGCTGGCAGACCAACACCCCCTACGACCCCGCCCGCCACAGTGGCCTGCAAACCCTGCTCACCCAACATCAACAACCGGCGGCTTGACACAGGGCTACTCACAGCAACGAGAGCTGCTCCGCGGGCGCCGTCACCACCGCCTCCGGCACCGCGGGCGGGGGCATCGACCCGTCGGGCCAGCCGCCCTTGCCCTCGCGGCCGTCGATGCCCTCGCCGTACCCCTCACGACCGCCCTGCCGCCCGCCCATCGCGTGCCCGCCGCCGGTGAGTCCGTGGCGCTCGAGCAGCGGGCGGACGCGGGCGGCGAGGTCCTGGCGATAGGCGGCGTCGACGTAGGCGCCGCGCCGGTAGAGCGCGGCGTAGCGCTCGACCAGCTCGGGGTGCTCGCGGGCCAGCCAGTCATGGAACCACTCGCGCGTGCCCGGGCGCAGGTGCAGCGCGAGCACGCTGGCCCCGTTCGCGCCGGCGGCGGCGATCTCGCCGAGCAGCGCCTCGAGGTGCTCGTCGCCGTCGGTGAGCCCGGGCAGCACCGGGGCGACGAACACCCCGCACGGCAGCCCGGCGTCGCGGATGCGGCGGACGAGGTCGAGCCGCGCGCGCGGCGTCGGCGTGCCCGGTTCGACGCGGCGGTGCAGCTCGGGGTCGAGCAGCGCGAGGGAGACGCCGACGCCGACGGGCACGTCGCGCGCGGCCGCGGCGAGCTCGGGCAGGTCGCGGGCCAGCAGCGTGCCCTTGGTGAGGATCGAGAACGGCGTCCCGCTGCCGCCGAGCGCCCGGATGATGCCGGGCATGAGGGCGTAGCGGCCCTCGGCGCGCTGGTAGGGATCGGTGTTGGTGCCCATCGCGACGTGCTCGCGGGCCCAGCGGGGCGAGCGGAGCTCGCGGGCCAGCACCTCGGGGGCGTTGAGCTTGACGACCACCTGGCGGTCGAAGTCCTCGCCCGCGTCGAGGTCGAGGTAGGTGTGGGTGTTGCGGGCGAAGCAGTTGTGGCTGATGACGCCGTCGGCCACGAAGTCGCCGGTGCCGGTGGTGAGGTCGGCCAGCGGGCGCTCGCCGCCGAGGTCCTCCACGGCGACCACGACCCGTCCGCCCGGCGCGTCGTTCGGCGGGGGCGGCGCGACCGGCGGCGAGCCGGGCCGGCGGAACGCCTCGTCGGCGAGGGTCTCGGCGCCGACGAGGACGTCGCCGACCCGCAGGTGCGGCCGCTCCGTGCCCGCGCATCCCTCCGGGCGCACGTGCACCCAGCCGCGCGGCGTGAGGAAGCGATGGTCCGCGCTGGCCACGAGGGTGGTGCCGTCGACGAGGCGCACGCGCCACGCCGGCTTCGTCGTCGTCCACGCGTCGTGGACCGGCGTCGGGACGAGGCTGCGGACCCCGCCGCGCATGGCGGTGCCCACCACGAGGTCGCCGACGCGGACGTCGGCCAGCCGCACGCTCGTGCCGTCGACCATGAGCACCGGTGTGTCCGGCCCGAGGCAGTAGGTGCACGCATGACTGCACCCTCGGTAGGGGTTCACCGTCCAGGAGAAGGGCATGGGCGACGCACCGGGCACGCGGTTGAGCACCGAACGCGCCCGCACCTCGTGGAAGGTGATGCCGGCGAACTCCGGCGTCCGAACGCTGCGCACCAGCCCCTTGAGCGCGGGCATGCCCGGGAGCTCCTCGGGCCCGCCCGCGACCTTCTGCTCGTCCCACCGCACCGACCCATTCGAACACGTGTTCGATGGTGCGGCAAGCCACCGACAGCGGGGACCATCATGCGCGTGGACGACGCCCGACGCCTCTGGACCCTGCTCGAGCCGCTGCACGCGGTCACCTACTTCACCGTGGAGGCCCGCACGGCCGCCGACGCGGCGGGGCTGCGCGGGTTCTGGATGGCCTACGTCGCCCAGCGCTCGGCGCCGCTGGGCGCGGTCGGTCCGGAGGTCGCTCACGCCGCCTTCCACGGCTTCCACCGCCTGCGCCTCGAGCGGGCGCTGCCGGACGCGTGGGAGCTCGCCGACCCGGAGCGCTGCCTGACCGCCCGCTCGGCCGGGGCGGGCGCCGCGCTGCACCGGCTGCTCGGCGAGGAGGCGGCGCACCGGCCGGAGATCGCCGAGGCGGCCCGGCTGGCCGGTGCGGCCGCCGACGCCGCCGACGTCGAGGGCCGCGTGCTGGGCGCGGCGAACCAGGCGCTCCCCCGCCCGGTCGAGCCGGTACGCGCGCTGTGGCAGGCGGCGACGACGCTGCGGGAGCACCGGGGGGACGGCCACGTCGCGGTGCTCGTCTCGGCCGGCCTCGGACCGGTCGCGGCGCACCGGCTCAAGGAGGCCGCCGGGGAGCTGAACGGCTCGACCACCCGGCAGGCCCGCCGCTTCGACGAGGACGCGTGGGCCGCGGGCGCGGCGGAGCTCCGTGAGCGCGGGTGGCTGGACGACGCGGGGCGGCTCACCGACGCGGGCCGGGCGGGCCACGCCGAGATCGAGGCGGCCACCGACCGCCTGGCCGCCCGCCCCTGGGCCGCCCTCGGCCGTGAGGGCACCGACCGGCTCGCCGGGCTC
The DNA here is from genome assembly GCF_056311855.1 of Actinomycetospora sp. ABD4_176. NCBI lineage: Bacteria > Bacillati > Actinomycetota > Actinomycetes > Pseudonocardiales > Pseudonocardiaceae > Actinomycetospora > Actinomycetospora sp. ABD4_176. Next base: position 1,319,243 of record NZ_CM149974.1, read on the forward strand.
CTCGCGCCGCTGGTCGACGCCGTCGTCGCCGGTCACGCCTTCCCGCCCGGCAACCCCGTGGGCCTCGTCCTGCCCTGATGCGCCACGTTTCGGTACCGTCGGTACGCGGTACTGGGTGGTAACAACAGGTGGAGCAGCGGCTCCAGGACCAGGAGGTGGCGTCCGGTGGTGGAGACGGTGCACACCAAGCAGCAGGAGGCCCGGCGATGAGTGCCTTCACCCTCGAGCTCACGCCGGCCCACCACGAGCTGGTGCGCCGCGCCCACGCTTTCGCCGAGGACGTCATCCGTCCGGCGGCACCGAAGTACGACGCCGCCGAGGAATGCCCCTGGGAGATCGTCGACAAGGCGGCGCAGGAGGGCTTCTACAGCCCGCTCTTCTACGCCGACCTCATCGCCGACCCGACCGGCCTGTCGCTGCCGCTCTTCCTCGAGGAGATCTTCTGGGGCTGCGCGGGCATCGGGCTCACCGTCGTCCTGCCCGCGCTCGCCCTCTCGGCGCTCAACCAGGCGGGCACGCCCGAGCAGCTCGCCCGCTGGGCGCCCGAGATGTTCGGCGAGCCCGGCGACATCAAGCTCGCGGCGCTCGCCGTGTCCGAGCCCCAGGGCGGCAGCGACGTCGCGAACCTCCAGACCCGGGCCCGCAAGGACGGGGACTCCTGGGTGCTCGACGGCGACAAGATCTGGATCGGCAACGGCGGGATCGCCGACGTCACGATCGTCAACGCCGTCGTGGACCCGGACCTGGGCACCAAGGGGCAGGCGATGTTCGTCGTCGGAAAGGACACGCCGGGCATGGAGCAGGTGCGGCGGCTGCGCAAGCTCGGGCACCGGGCCTCGCACACCGCCGAGCTGAAGTTCGAGAACTGCCGCATCCCCGCCGACCAGCTCCTCGGCGGCGAGGACAAGCTCGAGCACAAGCTGGAGAAGGCGCGGCGAGGCGAGGGCAAGCCGGCGGCGCTGGGCACGTTCGAGCAGACCCGGCCGATGGTCGCGGCGATGGCGCTGGGCGTGGCCCGCGCGGCGTTCGAGTACGCCTGCGCCTACGCCCGCGACCGGGAGGCGTTCGGCGGGCCGATCATCGCCAACCAAGGGGTGTCGTTCCCGCTGGCGGACCTGGCCGCCGACATCGACGCCGCGCGCCTGCTCACGTGGCGGGCGTCGTGGATGGCTGCGAACGGCGTGCCGTTCCAGGTCGGCGAGGGCTCGATGTCGAAGCTCAGGGCCTCCGAGGTGGCCGTGCGCGCGGCCGAGCAGGCCGTGCAGACCTGCGGCGGCTGGGGCTACGTCGACGACCTGCCGGTCGAGAAGTGGTACCGGGACGCCAAGCTCTACACGATCTTCGAGGGCACGAGCGAGATCCAGCGCATGGTCATCGGGCGGACGCTGTCCGACCCCGACGCGACCGCGGAGCCCGTCCACCACCGCCTACCCGGCGACAAGGGCGGCCTCTCGCGGAAGTTCGGCCACGGCTCGCTGGCCCGCGCCCGCGCCGGTGAGGTGTTCATGAAGCTCGCCAACAAAGCCCCCGAGCCCGTCCTGCGCCTCGGGGGCAAGCTCGCCTCCCCGGGCGCCTGAGGGTTGCCGGCCCGGCGTCCACCTGCCGGCGTTGCGTGCTGCACGCCGAGAGGGCGAGGAAAGCCCCCATCTCGGACAGCGCCGCGGCCCCGGCGATGATGGCGCGGTGACCTCCCCCCGGCCACCGGCGCGCCGCTCGCGGGCGTCCTCGGCGACCGCCGACGGGGACGACGACGCCCCCACCGGCCCGATCCGGGTCGAGGGCACCGACGGCAGGGCCGACGCCGTTCCCCGTCGACGACGGGCGGACAGCGCGCGAGATGGGGGAGACACCGGCGTCCGGCGCCGGCGTGGACGCCAGGCTGACACACCCCGGGGGACGTCCCCATCAGGCCGGTCGGGGCGGCGGCGCCCTGTCGAGAGCGCGGGCCACGGGCACGGGCACGGGCACGGGCACGGGCACGAGGGCGGGGGGCTCGAGGGGGCCTCGGCACGGCGGGTCCGCGTCCTGCTCGCCGCGCTGCTCGTCCCCTGCGCGCTGGCGGTCCTCGTCGGGCTGGTGACGCTCTCGCCCTCGCCGGGTGAGTACGCCGCGGTCGCGCAGCGCGCCGCGACGGGGCAGGGCGCGCCGGGCCTCGGTTCGCAGACGCCCGTCGACGGCGAGGTCCTGCGCGCCGCCGGCGAGTCCGACTGCACCGATCCCAACCTGCCCTCCCCCGCGCCGGGCGAGGGCTGCGTGGCCGTCACGGTGCGCCTCGCCGACGGCCCGGCGCCCGGCTCCACGATCGTCACCCTCGTCCCCGCCGCTCCCGGCTCGCCGCGGTTCGCGGTCGGCGACCCGGTCGTCCTCGGCTGGGCGGGCGGCGACCCCGCCGACCCGCTGACCTACACGATCGTCGACTTCCAGCGCGGCACCCCGCTGCTCCTACTCGGTGCCGCCTTCGCGCTGGCGGTCCTCCTCCTGGGGCGTTGGCAGGGGCTCGCGGCGCTCGTGGCGCTCGGCGTGACCCTCGGGGTGATCGGGCTCTTCGTGCTCCCGGCGCTGGCCACGGGGTCGTCGCCGGTCCCGGTCGCGCTCACGGCGTCGGGGCTCATCGTCGGCGTCGTGCTCCCGCTGACCCACGGTGTCTCGGCGCGCACGGCGACGGCCGCCCTCGGGACGCTGGCGAGCCTCGGACTGATCGGCGTCCTCGCCGTGCTCTACGCCGCCCTGTCCCGCCTGACCGGTCTCGGCGAGGAGGCCTCGGAGCTCGCCGGGGTGCTCGGACCGGGCCTCGACCTGCGGGGCCTGCTGCTCGCCGGCGTGATCATCGGCGCGCTGGGCGTGCTCGACGACGTCACCGTCACCCAGACCAGCGCCGTCTGGGAGTTGCACCGCGCAGACCCGGCCGCTCGGCTGAACGACCTCTATGGTTCCGCCATGCGTGTCGGTCGGGACCACGTCGCCTCCGCGGTGAACACGCTGGTGCTCGCCTACGCCGGGGCGGCGCTGCCCCTGCTGCTGCTGTTCGCGCTGGCGGGGCGGGGTCTCGGTGACCTGCTCACGGCGGAGGACGTCGCGCAGGAGGTCGTGCGGACCCTGGTCGGCAGCATCGGGCTGGTGGCCTCGGTCCCGCTCACCACGGTCCTCGCCGCCGTCGTCGTCCGTGCCGTCAGTTCCAGCACGGGCGTCGGCACCAGCCCCCGGAGTGAGCCCGCATGACCCGTCCCGCGCCCCGGGCGCTGCCGCGCGCCGTCGAGTCCGCCCCGAGCGGCATCCTCGACACCGCCCGCGCCCTCGTCGTGGCCTCCACCCGCACGGCGGTCGAGCTGACGCTGCACGGGCCGGCGATCGTGCGCGGCATCGCCGACATCGCCACCTCCGGCGCCCGCACCACCGCCGACCTCAGCCCGCTGGTCGCCGACGCCCTGCGCGCCGTGCCGCGGCTCGTATCGATGCTCGAGCAGCTGCTGCCCGTCGCGTCCGGTCTGCGCACCACCCTCGACGAGCTCGCCCCCGACCTCACCCGCCTGTCCTACGCCACCGACGCCCTCGACCGGCTCGCCGGCGCCGTCGACGACCTGCACGCCATCGCCCGCGCCGTCCCCACCCTCGAGCGGATCGCGAGCGCGGTCCCGTCGCTCGACCGGCTCGCCGACGCCGCACCCGCGCTCACGCGCCTCGGCCAGGCCACCGACGACCTGCACGCCCTCGCCGAGGCCGCCCCGGCCCTCCAGGCGATCGCCGGCGCCGCCCCCGACATCCACGCGCTCACCGAGGCCGTGCCGGCGCTCCAGCAGATCGGGGACGCGCGCGGGGACATCGCCGCCCTCGCGTCCGCCGTGCCGGCGCTGCAGGAGATCGGCGAGGCGCGCGCCGACATCGCCACCCTCGCCTCCGCGGTCCCGGCGCTGCAGCAGATCGGGGACGCGCGCGGGGACATCGCCACCCTCGCGTCCGCGGTCCCGGCGCTGCAGCAGATCGGCGAGGCGCGCGCCGACATCGCCACCCTCGCGTCCGCGGTCCCGGCGCTGCAGCAGATCGGCGAGGCGCGCGGGGACATCGCGGCGCTCGCCGGGGCCGTGCCGGCGCTGCAGCAGCTGGGCGAGGCCGCGCCGGTGCTCGACCGCCTCGCGGAGGTGGCGCCGGCCCTGCAGGAGCTGGGCGCCGCCGTGCCGCACCTCGCCGACCTCGCGGGCGCCGTCCCGACGCTGCAGAACATCGCGGGTGCCGTCGACGACCTCGGGACGCTGGCCGGCGCCACGGGCGACCTACGCACGATCGCCGGCGCCACCGGCTCGGTCGCCCGGATCGCGCACGGGGTGCCGTCGGTCGGGCGGCTCGCCGACGCGGTCCCCACCGTCGCGGCCCTGGCGGACGCCGTCCCCACGATCGCGCGCCTGGCCGAGGCGGTGCCGACGCTGTCCTCGCTGGCGGGGGCGGTCGACGACCTGCACGCGCTCACCGCCGCCGTCGACGACCTCCACGCCCTCGCCGAGGCCGCCCCCGCGCTGGAGCAGATGGCGGGCGCGGTGGACGAGATCCGCAAGCTCACCGGGGCGATCGGGTCCGTCGAGGCCCTCGCCCGGCACGCCGACACCACGTTCCCCGACGTGCCGCCCCGCCTCGAGCACCTCGACACCTCGCTGACCACCGCGGCCGGCGAGCTGCAGAAGGTCAGCCCGGACCTGCGCACCCTCGCCGGGCGCATCGACAACCTCGACCAGCAGATCGGGGTCCTCGCCGACGCCCTCGCCCCGCTGCAGGGCACGACCGAGCGCCTCGGGCGGGTCGTCGACCGGCTGCCGGGCCGCAAGCGGTCGGGCGAGTAGGGAGCACCGCGCACCGGGCGCGTCCTCCTGATCTCCGGAGGGGCCGGGCGTCCGGCGAACGAAGGACGCCCTCGCGCTCCGGGAGCAGCGAGGGCGTCCTCCGCGTCACGGGTGCGGCCGCGACGACGAGCCGGGTTCAGGGTCCGTGATCACGACCCCGAGCACTGCGGGGGCTCGTGGCCGCCGTCGCCGCCCGGCTCGTGGCCCTCGTCGCCGTCCGGCTCGTGGCCCTCGTGGCCCTCGTTGTCGTGGCCCTCGTTGTCGTGGCCCTGGTTGCCGCCCTCGTCGTGGCCCTGGCCGCCGCCGTCCTCGTGGCCGCCGTTGTCCTCGTGGCCCTCGTGGCCCTCGTGGCCCTCGTGGCCCTCGTGGCCCTCGTGGCCCTCGTGGCCCTCGTCGCCCTCACCCGGGTGCATCGGGGTGCCGGGCTCCTCGCACGGCTCCTCGCCCGGCAGGCCGGGGACCTCCGGCTCGGTCAGCTCGAAGTCATAGGTCGTGGTCGGCGTCGAGACGAGGTCGACCGCCGCGTCGAGACCCGGGTTGCCGGAGCCCTGGTTGATGATCAGCGCGGTGACGACGACAGCGGGCTGGGCGGTCACGTAGTCCGCGAGCGGCTTCGCGCCGTCGTTGGAGCAGGACCGCTGGTCCTCGCTGATGACGCCCGGGATGGCCCGCGTCGAGCACCAGTTGCCCTCGCCGGCCTGGTAGCGGTGCCACGCGTCCGGGGTCTGGTCGTCGCCCGGGTTGTAGACGGGCTCGTAGGTGAGCGTCGAGAAGCCCACCGCCGGGTCGGCCGGGTCGAAGTCGATCTGCAGCTGCATGCTCGGGAACTGGGCCGGGTTGTCCGCCGCACCCTGGTAGGCCGAGTAGGCGGCCGTCGGGATCCAGAGCCCGAGCGCCGACGGCGGCTCCTCGCGCACCCCGATCGAGGCCTTGTCGCTGCTCGCGGGCGTCCGCAGCCGCAGCGAGGCCTCGCCCCCGTCCTCCGGTGCGCCGAACTCGTCGTCGACCGCGGCCGACCCGTCCCCGCGGATGTCGGCGGGTGCGAACGGGGCCAGGTCCGGCAGGACGTAGGTGGTGCCGACTGCCGGGACGGCCAGCGGGAGCAGCGGCTCCGCGGTGCCCGTCCCGACCATCGCGGCCGCCCCGCCGCCCACGACCAGAGCCCCGGTGGCCGCGAGCGCGACCATCCCCCGACGTCCGAGTTTCGCCCTGTGCAGACCCATGCGTGTGGTGTCCTTCCGCCCCTTGGATGACGTGGTCGCCGTCGGCCACCACGCACCGAGTAACGAAGAGGACACGGAAGAGTGACGGAATCATTCATCCGCCTGGCGTATCAAGATCAGCCGATGGCACGTCGCGCACCGGCCGTAGGACGGACCGGAGCGAGATCGAGGCCCCGGAGCGGCGCCCGGGACGCTCAGCCCGCCGCCGGCGGCAGGGCGGCGCCGGTGTCCTTGAGCTCCACGCCCGTCAGCTGCCGGCGGGACGCCTCCTGCATCAGGGCCGCGAGCACCTCGGCCGCGGCGTCGTAGCCCAGCCCGTCGGGCGGGCGGATGTTGGAGACGCAGTTGCGCTCGGAGTCGACGCGCCCGGCGCGGGGCTCCCAGGTCAGGTACGCGCCCAGCGAGTCGGGCGACGACATGCCGGGCCGCTCGCCGATGAGCACCAGCGCCATCCGCGCCCCGAGCGCCGCGGCGATCTCGTCCCCGAGCGCCACGCGGGACTGCAGCGCCACGACGACCGGCGCCACCGACCACCCCTCGAGCCGAGGCAGCAGGGCGTCGACGACGGGGACGGCGTGGTCGGCCACCGCGCGCGCGGAGAGCCCGTCGGCGACCACCACGGCGAGGTCGTGGTCACCCTTCGGGAGCCCGTGGTCGTCGGCCAACCGCCGCCCCAGATCGGGACGCTGCAGGTACTCCGTGCGGTCGGCGACCCGCGAGCGCACCACCGGTCCGGCCCGCTCCCCCAGCGCCGCGAGGACGGCGTCGACGTCGAGCGCCGTGTGCACGGCGTCGCGGGCCTGGGCGTGGGCGGCGGCGAGGCGGAGGTTCTCGGCGGTCGACAGCCCGTCGCCCGCCCGGCCGAGCCCGACGCGTGCGCGGGTGGCGGCCCGGAGGGTCTCCCAGGGATCGCTCGACACGCTCATGCCATCAGCGCCCGGATCGGCTCGGGCACGAGCTGGGGCACGCGGCCGCGGTCGTCGAGCAGGCCCACCGAGCCGAGCCACGCCTCGAACTCCGGCGCCGGGCGCAGGCCGAGCGTCTGGCGGACCTGCAGCACGTCCTGGAACGACAGCGACTGGTAGTTGAGCATGATGTCGTCGCCGCCCGGCACGGTGATGACGAACCCGCACCCCGCCGCCCCGAGCGTCAGCAGCAGCGTGTCGGTGTCGTCGGCGTCGGCCTCGGCGTGGTTGGTGTAGCAGACGTCGACGCCCATGGGGACGCCGAGGAGCTTGCCGCAGAGGTGGTCCTCGAGCCCGGCGCGCAGGATCTGCTTGCCGTCGTAGAGGTACTCCGGCCCGATGAACCCGACGACGGTGTTGACCAGCAGCGGGTCGAACGCCCGGCACACCGCGTACGCCCGGGCCTCGAGGGTCTGCTCGTCGACGTCGTGGTGCGCGTCGGCGGAGAGCGCCGAGCCCTGGCCGGTCTCGAAGTAGGTCACGTTGTCGCCGACCGTGCCGCGGTGCAGCTCGGAGGCCGCGGCGTGCGCCTCGCGCAGCTGGTCGAGCGTCACCCCGAAGCCCCGGTTGGCCGCCTGGGTACCGGCCACCGACTGGAACACCAGGTCCACCGGCGCCCCCTGCTCGAGCAGCTCGAGCGTCGTCGTCACGTGGGTGAGCACGCACGACTGGATCGGGGCGTCGAGGCGCCGGCGGGCGTCGTCGATCAGCTCGAGCAGCGCCAGGACCGTCGAGGGCCGGTCGGTGGCCGGGTTGATGCCGACCACCGCGTCCCCGGCGCCGTGCAGCAGCCCGTCGACGAGCGAGGCGGTGATGCCGACGGCGTCGTCGGTCGGGTGGTTGGGCTGCAGCCGCGTCGCGAGCCGTCCCTCCAGCCCGATCGTGGTGCGCAGCGCGGTGACGACCCGGGTCTTGCGGGCGACGGCGACGAGGTCGCCGACGCGCATGAGCTTGCTGGTCGCCGCCACCATCTCCGGCGTGAGACCGGGCGCGAGCGCGGTGAGCGCGGCGGTGTCGGCCTCCCAGCTCAGCAGCCAGTCCCGGAACCCGCCGACGGTCAGCGAGCGCACCGGGGCGAAGGCCTCGGCGTCGTGGGAGTCCAGGATCAGCCGCGTGACGTCGTCGTCCTCGTAGGGCACGACGGCCTCGTCGAGGAAGTGCGCGAGCGGCACGTCGGCGAGCACGGTCTGGGCCGCGACGCGCTCGGCGGCGGACTCCGCGGCGACCCCGGCGAGCACGTCGCCCGAGCGCAGCGGGGTGGCCTTGGCGAGCAGGTCGCGCAGGTCGGCGAACGCGTACGAGTGCCCGCCCAGGGTGGTGGTCCAGCTCACTCGAGCTCCTCCTCCGCCTTCGCCAGCGCCGCGAACTCCTCGTCGGGCGCGGCCGCGACGAGGTGGTGCCGAGAGTAGAAGCCGAACCAGGCCATGAGCAGGGCGAACGCCCCGAGGGCGCAGAGCGCGGCGACGACGTCGACGAGGAACGTCGCCACCACCGCGGCGAGGGCGAGGACGAGCGCGACGCCGGTGGTGACCCGTCCGCCCGGCGTCCGGTAGGGCCGCGGCAGCTCGGGGTTCCGGACGCGCAGCACCTGGTGGGCCACCATCATCAGCACGTAGGACAGGGTCGCCCCGAACACGGCGAGGTTGATGAGGATGTCGCCGTTGCCGAACGCGGCGAGGACGAAGCCGATCGCGGCCGGGATCACCAGCGCCAGCGTCGGGGCCTTGCGGCTGTTGGTCCTCGACAGCGCGCGCGGGAGGTAGCCCGCGCGCGAGAGGGCGAAGGTCTGGCGCGAGTAGGCGTAGATGATCGAGAAGAAGCTCGCGATGAGCCCGAGCAGGCCGATGTAGTTGACCGTGGTCGAGAGCCATCCCGCGCCGAGCCCGGCCTCCAGCGCGCTGACCAGCGGGTTGTCGCTCTCGGAGAGCGCCTGCGCGCCCTGCGCGCCGGGCGCGAGCAGCAGCACCGCCGCCGCGGAGACGACCAGCACCGCCATCGCGACGATGATCCCGCGCGGCACCGCACGCACCGGGTCGCGTGCCTCCTCGGCGGCGAGCGGCACGCCCTCGACGGCGAGGAAGAACCAGATCGCGAACGGGAAGCTCGCCCACACCCCGACCAGGCCGAACGGCAGCAGCGGCGAGGCGCCGGCGGCGTCGGTGACGGGGATGTCGGTGAGGTTCGCGGCGTCGAAGGACAGGATGCCGCCGATCGCGAAGAGGATCAGCCCGACCAGCGCGATCGCGGCGATGACGAACGTGGCCTTGAGGGCCTCGCCGACGCCGAGCAGGTGGATGCCGACGAACACGACGTAGCAGACCAGGTAGACCCACCAGCCGTCGGTGATCCCGAACAGGCCGAGCGACTCGACGTAGCCGCCGATGAAGGTCGCGATGGCCGCGGGGGCGACGGCGTACTCGAGGAGGATCGCCGCGCCCGTGGCGAAGCCGCCCCAGGGGCCCATGGCGACACGGGCGAAGGTGTAGCCGCCGCCGGCCGCCGGGAGCGCCGAGGACATCTCGGCCAGGCCCAGCACCATGCACGTGTACATCACGGCCATGAGCACCGCGGCGACCGCGAGACCGCCCCAGCCGCCCTGGGCGAGGCCGAAGTGCCAGCCGGCGTAGTCGCCGGAGATCACGTACGCGACGCCGAGCCCCGCCAGCAGCACCCAGCTCGCCGAGCCGGCCCGCAACTGGCGGGCGGCGAGGTAGTCGCTGCTCCCGGTGCCCAGTCCGGAGGCCGACTCGACCTGCTCCGCCATCCGCGTCCCCTTCCGCTCGCACCCGGAGCGCACAGCGTGAGGCAGGTGTGAAGTCCGTGGGTGACGATCGGGTGACGATCGCCCACCGAGCGGCTCGACGGCGTCCTCGACGAGCTGCGACCCGGCTCCGCTCAGGCGCTCGTCGAGTCGGCCCGGAGGCGGTCGGCGTCCCGCCGGTCGTCGTCGGCGCCGTCGAGGTCGCGGTGGCTGGTCTCGCCAGTGGCCAGGATGCAGCCGACCGTCAGCAGGCAGCAGGCCCCGATCACCACGGACACGAGGAACGGGCTGCCGGTGCCCTGCAGGACGGTCGCGAACACCACCGGGCCGAGGCCCGCCCCGATGCCCGCGATCTGGTAGCCCAGCGAGGCCCCGGTGTAGCGGGCGCGGGTGGAGAACAGCTCGGTGTAGAGCGCGGCGAGCGGCCCGTACATCGCGGCGTGCACCACGCCCTGCCCGACGACCACGGCGAGCACGAGCAGCGCGGTCGACCCCGAGTCCACGAGCGGGAACAGCAGGAACGCCCACACCGTCATCGCGAGCGCGCCGACGAGCACCACGGGGCGCCGGCCCACGCGGTCGGAGAGCGCGGCGAAGCCGATGATCCCGAGGATCGCGGCGATCGAGGACACGGTCAGCGCGTTGAGCACGGTCTGGCGGGCGAAGCCGGCCTGCACGGCGTAGGCGATGACGAACGTCGTCAGCACGCCCTGCGCGACGAAGGCGCCGAACCCGATGCCGATCGAGAGCACGAGGTTGCGCGGGCGGCGCAGCACCTCGACCAGCGGGGGCCTCGAGGGCGCTCCGGTCTGTGCCCGGGCGAAGACCGGCGTCTCCTCGACCCGCGCCCGCACGAACAGGCCGACCGCGAGCAGCACGGCGGAGAGCAGGAACGGCACGCGCCAGCCCCAGGCCAGGAAGCCCTGCTCCCCGGCGACCGCCGCGGCCCCGGCGAGCGCCGCGGTGGAGAGCACCATGCCGCTCGGCGCGCCGGCGTTGGTGAAGCTCGCCCACAGCCCGCGCCGCGACGTGGCGTGCTCGGCGGACATGAGGACCGCCCCGCCCCACTCGCCGCCGACGGCGACGCCCTGCAGCACGCGCAGCAGCACGAGCAGCACGGGCGCCCAGACGCCGATCTGCGCGTAGGTCGGCAGGACGCCGATGAGGACGCTGACGACGCCCATCAGGGACATCGTCACGACCAGCATCTTCTTGCGCCCGACCCGGTCGCCGAAGTGCCCGAAGAGGATGCCGCCGAGCGGCCGCGCCAGGTAGCCGGTGGCGAGCGTCCCGAAGCTGGCGACGGTGCCGACCAGCGGGTCGAGGGTCGAGAAGAACACCTTGGCGAACACGACCGCCGACGCCGTGGCGTAGAGCAGGAAGTCGTAGTACTCGATGACGCTGCCCAGGTAGCTGGACAGCACCGCCCGCCGGAGCTGGGTCCGCGAGCGGGCGTCGGCCTCGGCCACGCCGGACCTCCTCGTCGTGTGTGGTCGGGGTCACGGGATGTCGCCGACAATGTAGGCAGCTCGTCGACGACCGTCAACAATCTGCCCAACATCATGAGCGCTAGGCTCCGGCGCGTGTCCGAGGCCCAGCACGAGGTGCCGCTCGAACCCGGCGTCGCGCAGGACGCCGAGCCGGACCTCGACGCGCCCCGCCCCCAGGCGATCCTGCTGACCTTCCTCGGCGGCTACCTGCTCGGCCGCGGCGTGCACGTGGCCACCAGCAGCCTCGTCGACGTCCTCGGCCGCGCCGGGGTCTCCGAGCACGCGACCCGCTCGACGGTCAGCCGCATGGCGCGCCGCGACCAGATCCACCGCGTGCGCCGCGGCCGGCAGGTCTACGTCGGCCCGACGCCCGCGACCCGCGAGGTCCTGCGGGACGGCGACGCGCGCATCTGGCGCACCGACGTCGTCAACACCCACTGGGACGGGTCGTGGACGCTGCTGTCGTTCTCGCTGCCCGACGCCTGGGCCCGCGAGCGGCACCTGCTGCGGGCGCGCCTGTCGTGGGCCGGCTTCGGGCCGCTGCAGGGCGGGCTGTGGATCGCGCCGGGCGACGTCGACGTGCGGGCGCTGGCCGAGGGCCTCGGGCTGGACGGGCGGCTGCGGGCGTTCGGGGCCCGGGCGCTGGACGGGACCGACGTCGACGCGCTGGTCCGCGACGCCTGGGACCTGCCGGCCCTCGCCGCGCGCTACCGGGCGTTCCGGGCGCGCTGGGGCGACCCGGCGACGCGCCCGCACCTGCCCGACCCGCTCGCGGCGCAGCTGGTCCTGCAGACCGACTGGCTGCAGGCGATCCGCCGCGACCCCCGGCTGCCCCGGCGCCACCTCCCGCCCGACTGGCCCGCCGAGCCCGCGCACGCCCTGTTCCGCGACCTGTACACGACCTTCGAGCCCGGTGCCCGCGCCGGCGCCGCCGCCCTCGACGTCATCCCCGACGAGGAGGCGACCGACCGTCCTATGTGAGTACTTTCCCGGGCTATAGCCCGGGAAAGTACTCACATGAGGTTGGTCCGGCAGCGGTTGAGCAGGGTGCGCAGGGCGGCGCGCTCGTCGGGGGCGAGGCCGGCGAGCATGCGCTCCTCGACGTCCGTGGCCCCCGGTTCGACGCGGGCGAGCAGCGCGCGGCCCTCGTCGGAGAGCCCGATGAGCACGCGCCGCCCGTGGGTGGGGTCGGGGGTGCGGGTGATCCAGTGCCCGCGCTCGAGGGCGGCGAGCAGGTCGCCCATCGCCTGCGGGCTCACGAACGCGTTGCGGGCGAGCTCCGCGCCGGTCTGGCCCTCACGCCGGGCGAGGACGGTCAGCGCGGTCCACTGCGGCACGGTGACGCCGGTGGCGCGCAGCAGGTCGTCGAGACGCGCCCGCACCGCCAGCTCGACCTGCTTGACCGCGTAGAGCAGCGACGGTTCCGACGCCGTCACGCCCCGCTCGGTGCCCGACGCCCCCATCCGCCGTCCCCCTCGTCCACTTCCGCTCCCGCGGCACGCGCTCTAGTATCAAGATTCCTGATACTTCGAGGAGTGTGCCATGAGCGCGACGCCGCGCGCTGCCCTCGTGCCCGGATTGGGCACGTGGCCGGCACGCCGGGCGCGGGCCGCCGCGCACCGCCCGGCGCTGGTCGGCCCCGACCGGACACTGACCTACGGCGAGCTCGCGGCGCGCGTCGACCGCCTCGCGGCGGACCTGCGCGCCCGGGGCGTCCGGCCCGGCGACCGCGTCGCCCAGGTCGGCGTCAACGCCGTCAGCGTGCTCGAGACCTTCTTCGCGGTCTGGCGCCTCGGCGCGATCGTCGTCCCGCTCAACCACCGTCTCGCCCCAGCCGAGATCGCCTACATGCTCGCCGACTCCGGCGCCGCGCTCCTCGTCGCCGGCGAGGACGCCGCGGCGCTCGTGGCCGCGGCCGGCCCGTCCTGCCCGGTGACCTGGACCGACGCCGGCTTCGAGGATGCCGCGACCCGCGGCCCCGCGCTCGACGACGCGCCCGACGTCGGCCCCGAGAGCCCCGCGATCCTCCTCTACACCTCGGGCACCACCGGGCGCCCGAAGGCCGCGGTGCTCAGCCACGGCAACCTCACCTGGAACACGGTCAACCAGCTCGCCGACACCGACGTCGCGAGCACCGACCGCGCGCTGTGCATCGCGCCGCTGTTCCACTGCGTGGGCCTCGGCCAGATCACGCTGCCGACACTGCTCAAGGGCGGGTCGGTCGAGCCGCTCCCCCGCTTCGACCCCGGTGCGGTGCTCGCCCGCATCGGCGCCGCCGGCGTCACGAGCTTCTCCGCGGTGCCGACGATGCTGCAGATGATGGTCGAGGACCCGGGCTGGGAGGCCGCGCAGCTCGACACGCTGCACACGGTGCTCTACGGCGGCTCGCCGGTGCAGGAGCGCGTCGCGCGCGCCTGGCTCGAGCGCGGGGTGCGGCTGCAGCAGGGCTACGGCATGACCGAGGCCTCGCCGGGCGTGTGCATGGTGCCCCGCGAGGGCGACCCCGGCCGCCCCGTCTCGGTCGGCGTCCCCCACTTCTTCACCGACACCGCGATGCTGCGCGACGGCGTCCGCGAGGGCCTGGCCGGCGAGCCCGCCGAGCTGCTCGTCCGCGGCCCCCACGTGTTCGGCGGCTACTGGGAGCGCCCCGCCGAGTCCGCGGCCGCGTTCGTCGACGACGACTGGTTCCGCACCGGCGATGTCCTGCGCGTCGACGACGACGGCTGGGCCGACGTCGTCGACCGCGTCAAGGACGTGATCATCTCCGGCGGCGAGAACGTCTACCCCGCCGAGGTCGAGGCCGTGCTCGTCCGGCGCGACGAGGTCGCCGACGCGGCCGTGGTCGGGGTGCCCGACGAGCGCTGGGGCGAGGTCGGCGCCGCCTACGTGCAGCTGCGCCCCGGCGAGGAGCTCGACGAGGACGCGCTGCGCGCCCACCTCGAGGCGCACCTGGCGCGCTACAAGATCCCGAAGTACCTGGTCGCCGTCGACGCGCTGCCCCGCAACGCGACCGGCAAGATCCGCCGTGTGGAGCTGCGGGGGCGCGCCGTCCCCGCGGCGGGAGGAGTCCGATGAGCACCGCCCCCGAACCGGACGAGACCGCGGTGTCGTCCCTGCTGCCGCGCTCCCTGAGCCTCCACCGCGACGGGCCGGTCGCGGTCCTGCGGCTCGCCCGGCCCGCCAAGCGCAACGCGCTCGACGACACCACCGTGCACGGCCTCGAGACGTTCTTCACCGCGCCGCCCGCCGACGTGCGGGCCGTGGTCCTCGACGCCGAGGGCGACCACTTCTGCGCGGGCCTCGACCTCGCCGAGCTCGGTGCCACCGACGCCGTCACCGGCGTGGAGCACTCCCGGTTCTGGCACCGCGTCTTCGACCGCATCGAGCACGGCCGCCTGCCCGTCGTCACCGTGCTCAAGGGCGCCGTCGTCGGCGGCGGCCTGGAGCTCGCCGCGGCGACCCACATCCGGGTCGCCGAGCCCAGCGCGTTCTTCGCGCTGCCCGAGGGCCGGCACGGCCTGTTCGTCGGCGGCGGCGGGTCGGTGCGCATCCCGAAGCTCATCGGGGTGCCGCGGATGACCGACATGATGCTCACCGGCCGGGTCCTCGACGCCGAGGAGGCGCTCGCCCTCGGCGTCGCCACCTACCGCACCGAGCCCGGCGGCGGCTTCGCGAAGGCCCTCGAGCTCGCCCACCGCGTCGCCGCCAACCCGCCGGTCAGCACGTTCGCCGTGCTGCAGGCCCTGCCCCGCATCGCCGCCGCGCGCGACGAGGAGGGCTACCTCATGGAGGCGCTCATGGCCGCGATCTCCTCGAGCAGCACCGAGGCCCAGGACCGCATGACGGCCTTCCTCGCCGGCCGCGCCGGGAAGGTCCGCTGATGGCGCCCCCGACCCCGCCGACCCCGACCCCCGCACCCGAGGGCACGGTCACCGCCCGGTTCGTCGCCCACCTCGAGCGCGAGCGCGGGCTCCGGTTCGACGACTACGCCGCCCTGCACCGCTGGTCGGTCACCGACCTCGACGGCTTCTGGTCCGCGGTCGCCGACTTCTTCGGCGTGCGCTTCCACGACGCCCCGGCGGCGGTGCTCGGGCGCCGCGCGATGCCGGGCGCGCAGTGGTTCCCGGGCGCGACACTGAACTACGCCGAGCAGGCGCTCGCCCACGACGGCCTCGACGACGGCGCCCCCGCCCTCCTCGCCTACTCCCAGACCCGGGACGACCAGACCTGGACCTGGGGCGGCCTGCGCGACGCCGTCGCCCGGGCCCGCGCCGGCCTGCAGCGGCTCGGGGTCCGCCGCGGCGACCGGGTCGTCGCCTACGCCCCGAACATCCCCGAGACGGTCGTCGCCCACCTCGCCGCCGCGAGCCTCGGCGCGGTGTGGGCCTCGTGCGCGCCGGAGTTCGGGGCGCGCAGCGTGGTCGACCGGTTCGCGCAGATCGAGCCGGCGGTGCTGCTCGCCGTCGGCGGCTACGTCTACGGCGACAAGCCGATCGACCGCACCGACGAGGTCGCGGCCGTCCGCGCCGCCCTGCCGAGCGTCCGCCACGTCGTCGAGATCCCCTACGGCCCGGGCTCGGTCCCGGACGCGACGTCGTGGGACGAGCTCCTGGGCACCCCCGCCGAGCCCGCCTACGACCCGGTCCCGTTCGACCACCCGCTCGTGGTGCTCTTCTCCTCCGGCACCACCGGGCCGCCCAAGGCGATCGTGCACGGGCACGGCGGCATCACCGTCGAGCACCTCAAGAACCACGGGCTCGCCTGGGACGTGCAGCCCGGCGACCGGATGCTCTGGTTCACGACGACCGCCTGGATGATGTGGAACGCGCTGGTCAGCGGCCTGCTGCACCGCGCGACGCTGATCCTCGTCGACGGCAACCCCCTGCACCCCGACGTGTCGTGGCAGTGGCGGCTGGCCGCCCGGGCCGGCGCGACCCACTTCGGCGCCTCCCCCGGCTTCCTCATGGCCTGCCGCGACCAGGGCGTCCACCCCGCGCGCGAGAACGACCTCGGCCCGCTGCGACAGATCTGCGTGGCCGGCAGCCCGCTGCCGCCCGAGGGGTACCGCTGGGTCGCCGAGGAGTTCGGCCCGGACGTCCTGCTGCTCGTCGGCAGCGGCGGCACCGACGTCTGCACCGGCATCGTGCAGGGCGGGCCGTGGCAGGAGGTCGTCGAGGGCGAGATCTCCGGCCCGGAGCTCGGGGTCGACGCGGCCGCCTTCGACCCGGACGGGAACGAGGTCGTCGGCCAGCGCGGCGAGCTGGTCATCCGCGCGCCGATGCCCTCGATGCCCCTGTCCTTCTGGAACGACCCCGACGGCTCGCGGCTGCGCGCCGCCTACTTCGACACCTACCCCGGTGTCTGGCGCCACGGGGACTGGGTGCGCTTCGCGCCGTCGGGCTCGGTCGTCGTCTCCGGCCGCTCCGACGCGACGCTCAACCGCGGCGGCGTGCGGCTCGGGACCGCCGAGTTCTACGCCGTCGTCGAGGAGATGCCCGAGGTCGCCGACAGCCTCGTCGTGCACCTCGAGGACCCGGCGGGCGGGCCGGGCGAGCTGGTGCTGTTCGTGGTGGCGGCGCCCGGGCAGCACATCGACGAGGCCCGGGTCCGCGCCGAGCTGCGGTCCGCGCTCTCGCCCCGCCACGTCCCCGACCGCATCCACGAGATCGCCGCCGTGCCGCGCACCCGGACCGGCAAGAAGCTCGAGGTGCCCGCGAAGCGGATCCTGCTCGGCGCCGACCCGGACGCCGTCGCCTCCCGGGACTCGCTGGCCGACGCCTCCGCGCTGGACGCGTTCGTGGGGCTGGGGCGGTGACCCCGATGAAGGTCGCGGTCGTCGGGACGGGCGTGATCGGCGTGAGCTGGGCGCGGCTGTTCCTCGCCCACGGCCACGAGGTCGTCGCCACCGACCCGGCGCCGGCCGCGGCGGACCGGCTCCCCGACGGCGTGGCGTTCACCCCCGACGCCGCCGAGGCCGTCGACGGCGCCGACTTCGTGCAGGAGAACGGCCCCGAGCGCCTGGAGCTCAAGCACCAGCTGCTCGCGACGCTCGACGCCGCCGCGCGCCCCGAGGTCGTCATCGCCAGCAGCTCGTCGATGCTGCGGCCCACCGACCTCGCCCGCGGGGTGCCCGGCCACCCCGAGCGGGTGCTCGTCGGGCACCCCTTCAACCCGCCGCACCTCGTGCCGCTCGTCGAGGTCGTGCCCGGGGAGGCGACGTCCGAGGCGGCCGTCGAGGCCGCGATGGCCTTCTACGCGAGCGTGGGGCGCACGCCGTTGCGGCTGCGCGCGGAGCTCCCCGGCCACCTCGCCAACCGGCTCCAGGCCGCCCTGTGGCGCGAGGCGTACTCGCTGGTCGAGCGCGGGGTGGCGACCGTGGCCGACGTGGACACCGCCATCACCGAGGGCCCCGGGCTGCGCTGGGCCGCCGTCGGGCCGATCACCGGCCAGCACCTCTCGGGCGGGCCCGGCGGGCTCGGGCACGTCCTCGAGCACCTGCACCCCGGCACCGAGGCGCTCTGGGGCGACCTCGGCAGCCCCACCATGACCCCCGAGCTCGCCGACCGCCTCGTCACGCAGGTGACCGAGGCCGTCGACGGCACGGACACCGACGACCTGCTCGCGCGGCGTGACGCCGTCATCCGGGCCGTCCTGACCGCGAGGGAGAGCCGATGAACCTCGAGGACCTCACCGCCATCGACGTCCACACCCACGTCGAGCAGGACGCCCACGGCTGCTTCGCCCTGACCGACGAGCTGCTCGACGCGTCCGCGGCCTACTTCCGCAGCGACCAGGACCGCACCCCGACCGTCGAGGCGATCGCCGCGCACTACCGCGAGCGGTCGATGGCCGCGGTCGTGTTCACCGTCGAGGCCCCCGCACAGACCGGGCACCCGCCGCTGTCGAGCGAGGAGATCGTCGAGCGGGCGGCGGCGTTCCCCGACGTGCTCATCCCGTTCGGCTCGGTCGACCCGCACGGCGGGCGGGCGTCCGTCCGGCGGGTGCGTTCCCTGGTCGAGCGTGGCGCGCGGGGCTTCAAGTTCCACCCCACCCTGCAGGGCTTCGAGCCCCACGACCGCGCCCACTACCCGCTCTACGAGGCGATCGCCGAGGCCGGCGTGCCTGCGCTCTTCCACACCGGGCAGACCGGCATCGGCGCGGGCCTGCCCGGCGGCGCGGGGCTCAAGCTGCGCTACTCCGACCCGATGCTGCTCGACGACGTCGCCGCGGACTTCCCGTCGCTGACCATGATCTTCGCGCACCCGTCGGTCCCGTGGCAGGACGCGGCGATCTCGATCGCGGGGCACAAGGCGAACGTCTACATCGACCTCTCGGGCTGGTCGCCGAAGTACTTCCCGCCGCAGCTGGTGCGCGCGGCGTCGCGGCAACTGCGCTCGAAGGTGCTGTTCGGCTCCGACTTCCCGGTCATCACCCCGGACCGCTGGCTGCGCGACTTCGCCGGCCTGGACATCCCGGACGACGTGCGCCCGGCGATCCTCAAGGACAACGCGGCGCGGGTGCTGGGCCTGGCCTGATCAGCCGTCGTGCAGGGCGCGGTCGACGGCGGCCGCGGCGCCGGCCAGCGCGATGGCGGTCTGGCTGCCGTCGGCGAGGTCCTTGAGCTGGATCTCGCCCGCCTCGAGGTCGCGGTCGCCGAGGACGAGCGCGTAGCGGGCCCCGGAGCGGTCGGCGGCCTTCATCGCGCCCTTGAGCCCGCGGTTGCCGTAGGCCAGGTCGGCGCGGATGCCGGCCCGCCGCAGCGCGCCGACGATGCCGACCATGCGCTCCTTCGCGGCATCGCCCAACGGCACGCCGAACACCTCGACCCGGCCGGCGGCGTCGTGGCCGGCCTCCTCGACGCGGCACGCGAGCAGGGCCCGGTCCACGCCGAGACCGAAGCCGACGCCCGACAGCGCCGGCCCGCCGAGCTCGGCCATGAGCCCGTCGTAGCGCCCGCCGCCGCCGATGCCCGACTGCGAGCCCAGGCCGTCATGGACGAACTCGAACGTCGTCTTCGTGTAGTAGTCGAGCCCGCGCACCATCCACGGGTTCTCGACGTAGGCGACGCCCAGGTCGTCGAGGTGGCGCTTCACAGCGGCGTGGTGCGCGGCCGCGGCGTCGGAGAGGTGGTCGACCATGAGCGGCGCGCCCTCGAGCTGGGCGCGCACCTCGGGGCGCTTGTCGTCGAGCACCCGCAGCGGGTTGACGCGGGCCCGCTCGCGGGTCGGCTCGTCGAGGTCGAGCTTCTCGAGGAAGCGGGTCAGCTCGGCGCGGTACTGCGGCCGGGTCGTCGCGTCGCCGAGGCTCGTGATCTCCAGGCGGTAGCCGCGCAGGCCCAGCGCGCGGAACCCGGCGTCGGCGACGGCGAGGACCTCGGCGTCGAGGGCCGGGTCGTCGACGCCGATCGCCTCGACGCCCACCTGCTGCAGCTGACGGAACCGCCCGGCCTGCGGGCGCTCGTAGCGGAAGAACGGCCCGGCGTAGCGCAGCTTGACCGGCAGCCCGCCCTTGTCCAGTCCGTGCTCGATCACCGACCGGACGACGCCCGCGGTGCCCTCGGGGCGCAGGGTCACCGAGCGGCCGCCGCGGTCGTCGAACGAGTACATCTCCTTGGACACGACATCGGTCGACTCACCGACGCCGCGGGCGTAGAGCGCGGTGTCCTCGAAGACGGGCAGCTCGATGTGGGCGTAGCCGGCGCGGTCGGCCTCGCGGACCAGCGTGTCGCGGACCGTCGTGAACTCCGGCCCGACGTACTCCGGGATGCCCTTGGGCGCGGCGAAGCCGCCGGGCGGGACCTGCGCGCTCACAGGTGACGCCCGGGGGCGCTCGTCAGGCCCTGCACGAACGGGTTGGAGGTGCGCTCCTGGCCGACGGTGGTCATCGGGCCGTGGCCGGGCAGCACCGCGGTCTCGTCCGGCAGCGAGAGGATCTTGTCGCGCAGCGACGCCATCATCTCCTCGCTGTCGCCGCCGGGCAGGTCGGTGCGTCCGATGCTGCCCTGGAAGAGCGTGTCGCCGGCCAGCAGGAACGGCTGGCCCTCCTCGGTCGCCGACCGGAACACCACCGAGCCGCGGGTGTGGCCCGGCGTGTGGTCGACGGTGAGGCGCAGCCCGGCGAGCTCCAGCTCGGCGCCGTCGGCGAGGACCTCCACCGAGCGCGGCTCGCGGAACTCCAGCCCCGGGTACATCGCCGCGATCTGCTGCCCCATCGGCCCGACCGAGCCCAGGGGGTCGGCGAGCATGTGCCGGTCGGAGGGATGGATCCAGGCGGGGATGTCGTCGCCGTCGCAGACGGGCGTCACCGACCACATGTGGTCCATGTGCCCGTGGGTCAGCAGCACCGCGACCGGGGTCAGCCGGTGGCGCGCGAGCACCTCGCGCAGCCCCTCCTCGGCGTCCTGGCCCGGGTCGACGACCACGGCGGACTCCCCGGGGCCGGGCGCGACCACGAAGCAGTTGGTCTGGAACACCCCGGCCGCGAAGGCCTCGACCAGCACGTCCTCGTCCTCCTCGGCTCGTTCGGGTGGCTGTCGGGCGACCCGACCAGCCTAGTCGAGACCCTCACGGGGACCGGCCGGCGCGGTTCCTACGATGTCCGCCGTGCCGACGAACGAGCAGCGCCGGAAGGCCGCCAAGCGCAAGCTGGAACGCCAGATCGAACGGCGGGCCGAGCGGGCCAAGCGCCGTCGTCAGCGCGCGACGCTGATCTCCGTGGTGGCGGTGGTGGCCGTCGTCGCCGTCGCCGCGGGCGTGTACTTCCTGGTGACGGGGCCGAGCGAGCCCGAGCCCGTCGCCGCGCCGGCGTGTCAGTACAACCCGTCGGAGCCCGCGGCGAAGCCCAACACCCCGCCGGATCCGAACCCGCCGGCCACCGGCACCGTCGGCCTGGACCTGCAGACCTCGCAGGGCGCGATCCCGCTGACGTTGGACCGCGCGTCGGCGCCGTGCGCGGTGAACGCGGTGGTCAGCCTCGCCTCCCAGGGCTTCTACGACGACACGCCCTGTCCGCGGCTCGTCACCGGCCAGGGCCTGCAGGTGCTGCAGTGCGGCGACCCGACCGGCACGGGCGCGGGCGGGCCCGGGTACCAGTACGCCGAGGAACCGCCGCAGGGCCTGCCGCCCTACCCGGGCGCCGAAGGCCAGGCCTCGACGTACGCGCGCGGCCTCGTCGCCATGGCCAAGAGCTCCCAGCCCGGCTCGACCGGCAGCCAGTTCTTCCTCGTCTACGGCGACTCGGCGCTGCCGCCGGAGTACTCGGTGATCGGGCGGATCAGCAACGAGGGTCTCGCCGTGCTCGACCGCGTCGGCGCGGGCGGGGACGACGGCTCCAACCAGGCCGGCGGCGGCGCCCCCACCATCCCGGTGCAGATCCAGCGCGCCGTGGTGGCCGCACCCCCCGCACCCTGACCGGCGTGTCAGCGGAGTGGCTCCGCAGACGTTGAGTGTCCGCAACGCCACTCTCACGGGTCAGCAGCCAACCGGCAGAGCGGTGACAGGGCGGGACGGCACCGTCGGGACACCGCGTCGCAGCGGCGGCACGGGTCCCGACGAGAGGACACCGTCATGCCCACGTTCACCGGTGCCGCCGGCCGCATCTTCCACGACAGCCGGCGGCCGGACGGCACGCCCCGCGGGACGGTGGTGCTGCTCCACGGCTACGGCGACCACCTCGGTCTCTACGACGCCCTGGCGCGCCGGCTCACGGCGCAGGGACAGGTCGTGCACGCCCTCGACGCGGTCGGCCACGGCCGCAGCGAGGGCGAACGCGCGCTGATCCCGTCGTGGGACGTCTACGTCGGCGACGCCCGGGTACTCGCCGACATCGCCCGTGACGAGGACCCCGGGGTCCCGCTCACCGTCATCGGCCACTCGGCCGGCGGGGTGGCCGCCACCCTGCTCGCGCTGCGCTCGCCCGGGATCGCCGACGCCCTCGTGCTCTCGGGCGCGCCCCTGCGGCCGCAGGAGTGGATCCACGAATGGCTCGCCACCGGCGAACCCGAGACCCCGGCGGAGGACCCCCGCGACGGGCTCAGCACGCACCCCGAGTACGTCGACGCGCTGCTGCACGACCCCCTGACCCACCACGGCGGGTTCCGGCGCGAGACGCTCGCCGCCGTCGTGGCCACCTGGCCCGAGGTCGCCGCGGGGCTCGAGGACGGACGGCCCGCCGTCCCGGTGCTGCTCGTGCACGGCGAGGCGGACCCGGTCGTCCCGGCCGAGCACTCCCGGCGGACCGCCGCGCAGCTGCCCGACGCGCGGGTCGTGACCTTTCCCGGCGACCTCCACGACGTCCTCAACGAGCACGACCGCGACGCCGTGCACGACGTCGTCGCGGCGTTCGTGGACGAGGTCGCGGCGGTCCGGGTGTAGGTCCGGTTCGTCCAAGACCTCCGGCGCGCCCGGCCCTACCGTCGGTCCATGACGACGACGGACACGACCGCCCGGGAGCTGATCGCCCTCGCCGACGCGTGGAGCGAGGCGATCGTCTCCGACGACGCCGACCGGATCGCCGACTACATGGACGACGACTGGGTCATCGTCTCGTGGACGGGGATCACGACCCGCGACGACTTCCTGTCCTACGTCCGCTCCGGCGCGCTCGGACACACGCGCCTGGAGGGCGTCGGCGAGCGCCGGGTGCGGGTGCACGGCGACACCGCGACGCTGACCGTGCGGGTCCTGTCCACCGCGCAGTTCGGTGGGCAGGACATCCCGGCCGACGAGTGGACGACGGACGTCTTCGTCCGCGGCGCCGACGGGCGGTGGCGCTGCACCCTGACCCACATCACCCCGGTCGCGACGGAGTGACGTCACGGACACTCATCGTCTGCGGAGCCACTCCGCTGACATCACCCCGCCGGCGAGAGGGGGACGGCGTTCGGGTGCAGGGGGGCGGGGAGGTCGGTGGCGCCGTCGGGGTCGAGGTAGCGGTCGACCGCGGCGGCGGCCGACCGGCCCTCGGCGATGGCCCAGACGATCAGCGAGGCGCCGCGGTGGGCGTCGCCGCAGACGAAGACGCCGGGGGCGTCGGTCTGCCAGTCCGAGCCGCAGCCGATCGACCCCTTCGGCGTGCGCTCGATCCCGAGGCCCGGGATGAGCGGCATGTCGTCGGGGCCGGTGAAGCCGATGGAGAACAGCACGAGGTCGCACGGCATCTCGTGGACCTCCTCGCTGGTCGGCACCACCTCGCGGCGCCCGTCGGCGTCGCGGCGGACCTCCACCGACGACAGCTCGACCGCCCGCACGTGCCCGCGGTCGTCGCCGACGAACCGGCGCACGGCCGTCGCGAACAGGCGCTCGCCGCCCTCCTCGAGAGCCGGCGGGGTGCGGAAGACGTACGGCCAGGTCGGCCACGGCGAGGTGGAGTCCTGGCGCGTGCGCGGCGGCGGCGGGTACTGGTCGAGCTGGTGCACGGCGATCGCGCCCTGCCGGGTGGCGGTGCCGTAGCAGTCGGCGCCGGTGTCGCCGCCGCCGATGATGACGACGTTCTGGCCACGAGCGTTGATCGGCGAGGGACCGTCGCCCTCGCGCTCGCGGTTGGACGGGACCAGGTACTCCATCGCGAGGTGGATGCCGTCGAGGTCGCGGCCCTCGATCGACCGGTCGTCGCGCCCGGCCAGTGCCCCGACGGCGAGCACCACGGCGTCGTGCTCGGCGCGCAGCCGCTCGACGGGCAGGGCTGTCGGCCCCGTGCCCCCGACCTCGCAGTTCGTCACGAACCGGGTGCCCTCGGCGCGCATCTGGTCGAGGCGCCGGTCGACCTCCCACTTCTCGAACTTGAACTCGGGGATGCCGTAGCGCATGAGCCCACCGAGGCGGTCGTCGCGCTCGTAGACGGTGACGTCGTGCCCGGCGCGCGTGAGCTGCTGGGCGGCGGCGAGCCCCGCGGGGCCCGAGCCGACGACCGCGACCCGCTTGCCCGTGCTGATCGCCGGCGGCTGCGGCGTGACGTGGCCGTCGGCCCAGCCGTTCTCGGCGATCGACCACTCGACGCGCTTGATCGCCACGGCGCCGGGCTGGCTCGTGATCGACAGGACGCACGCCGCCTCGCAGGGCGCCGGGCACAGGGCGCCGGTGAACTCCGGGAAGTTGTTGGTGGCGTGCAGCCGCTCGGTGGCGCGCGCCCACTCCCCGCGCCGGACGTGGTCGTTCCACTCCGGGATGAGGTTGCCGAGCGGGCAGCCCGCGCCGCCGGAGTGGCAGAACGGGATGCCGCAGTCCATGCAGCGCGCGGCCTGGGTCTGCGTGCTCTCCTTGACCTCCGGGTCGGTCAGCGGCGCGTAGAGCTCGTGCCAGTCGGTGCGGCGTTGCTCGACCGGTCGCTTGGGGTTGTCCTGCCGCTCGTACTTGAGGAACCCGCGCGGGTCAGCCACCGGCCGCCACCTCCATGATCACCTCGTCGGGGTCGCGCCCCTCGGCCTGGGCGCGCTGGGTCGCGTCGAGGACGCGGCGGAAGTCGTCGGGCATGACCCGCGTGAACCGGCGCACGGTGTCGTCCCAGTCGGCGAGCAGGGTCGCCGCGCGCGGCGAGCCGGTGAGCTCCTGGTGGCGGACGACCACCCCGTGCAGCCAGTCGGCGTCGGAGTCGTCGACCGCGTCGAGGGAGACCATCTCGGTGTTCACCCGGCCCTCGGGCAGGTCGAGCACGTAGGCGATCCCGCCGGACATGCCGGCCCCGAGGTTGCGCCCGGTCGCCCCGAGAACGACGACGCGGCCGCCGGTCATGTACTCGCAGGCGTGGTCGCCGGTGCCCTCGACGACGGCGAGCGCGCCGGAGTTGCGCACGCAGAACCGCTCGCCGACCTGCCCGCGCAGGAACACCTCGCCGCCGGTGGCGCCGTAGGCGATGACGTTGCCCGCGATGACGTGGTGCTCCTCGTCGGTCCCGGCGAACGGGGCCCGGTGGTCGGGCCGCACGATCACCCGCCCGCCCGAGAGGCCCTTGGCGAGGTAGTCGTTGGCGTCGCCGACGAGGTCGAGCGTCATGCCGGGCGGCAGGAACGCGCCGAACGACTGCCCTGCCGACCCGTGCAGCTCGACGTGAATCGTGTCGTCGGGGAGCCCCTCGCGGCCCCAGCGGCGGGTCACCTCGGCGCCGGTCAGCGTGCCGACGGTGCGGTTGACGTTGCGGACCGGCATCTCCAGGCGCAGCGGCGTCGCGTCGGCCAGCGCGCCCTCGGCGAGCTGCATGAGCGTGCGGTCCAGCGCCCGGTCCAGGCCGTGGTCCTGCTCGCGGGTGCGGATGCGGTCGGTCGGCGCGCCCTCGGGCACGTCGGGGACCGTGAACAGCGGCGTCAGGTCGATGCCGCGGGCCTTCCAGTTGTCGATGGCCTCGCGACCGTCGATCAGCTCGGCGTGCCCGATCGCCTCGTCGAGCGACCGGAAGCCCAGCTCGGCGAGGTGCTCGCGGACTTCCTCGGCGACGAACCAGAAGAAGTTCTCGACGAACTCCGGCTTGCCGGTGTAGCGCTTGCGCAGCTCCGGGTTCTGGGTCGCGACGCCGACCGGGCAGGTGTCGAGGTGGCAGACGCGCATCATGATGCAGCCGTTGACCACGAGCGGGGCGGTCGAGAAGCCGTACTCCTCGGCCCCGAGCAGCGCGCCGATGATGACGTCGCGGCCCGTCTTCATCTGGCCGTCGACCTGCACGGTGATCCGGTCGCGCAGGCCGTTGAGCATCAAGGTCTGCTGGGTGTCGGCCAGGCCGATCTCCCACGGCGCCCCGGCGTGCTTGAGCGAGGTCAGCGGCGCCGCGCCCGTCCCACCCTCGTAGCCGGAGATCAGCACGACGTCGCTGTGCGCCTTCGCCACCCCGGCCGCCACGGTGCCGACACCCACCGAGGCCACCAGCTTCACGTGGATCCGGGCGTGCTCGTTGGCGTTCTTGAGGTCGTGGATGAGCTGCTTGAGGTCCTCGATGGAGTAGATGTCGTGGTGCGGCGGCGGTGAGATCAGCCCGACGCCCGGCGTCGAGTACCGCACCTCGGCGATCCAGGGGTAGACCTTCTGGCCCGCGAGCTGGCCGCCCTCCCCCGGCTTGGCGCCCTGCGCCATCTTGATCTGGATGTCGGTGGCGTTGACCAGGTACTCGCTGGTCACGCCGAACCGGCCGGACGCGACCTGCTTGATCGACGACCGTTTCGACGGGTCGTAGAGGCGGACGGGGTCCTCGCCGCCCTCGCCGGTGTTCGACTTGCCGCCGATGTTGTTCATGGCGATCGCCAGGTCGGTGTGCGCCTCGGCGGAGATCGAGCCGTAGGACATCGCGCCGGTGGCGAAGCGCTTGACGATCTCGGTCGCCGGCTCGACCTCGTCGAGCGGGATCGGTGTCCGCTCCTCGGTCCGCAGCCGGAACATCCCGCGCAGCGCGCCGCCGGAGGAGATCAGCCGGTCGACCTCCGCCGTGTACTTCTTGAACACGTCCCACTGCTTGGTGCGCGTGGAGTGCTGCAGCAGAAACACGGTCTCCGGGCTGAACAGGTGCAGCTCGCCCTCGCGGCGGTAGGCGTACTCGCCGCCGACCTCGAGCTTGCGGTGCTTGCGCTCCCCCGGGTTGTCCGGGTACGCGCGGCGATGGCGCTCGGCGGCCTCGCGGGCGACGAGCTCCAACCCGCCGCCGCCGAGCTTCGACGACGTGCCCCAGAAGAACTCGTCGACGAACTCCTGCGAGAGCCCGAGCGCCTCGAACGCCTGCGCCGCGGTGTAGCCCGACACCGTGGAGATGCCCATCTTGGACATCACCTTGCGCACGCCCTTGACCAGCGCGCCGATGAAGTTCCGGATCGCCTCCTCGCACCCGACGTCCTGCAGCCACCCGTTGTTGATCATGTCTTCGATCGACTCGAAGGCCAGGTACGGGTTGACCGCCGCCGCGCCGTAGCCGAGCAGCAGCGCGACGTGGTGGACCTCGCGGGCGTCACCGCACTCGGCGACCAGCGCCACCTGGGTCCGCTCCCGGGTGGCGACGAGGTGGTGGTGCACCGCCGAGACCAGCAGCAACGCGGGGATCGGCGCCCACTGCGCGTCGGAGTCGCGGTCGGAGAGCACGAGGATGCGCTTGCCGGCGGCGATCGCCTCGGACGACTCGCGGCGCACGCGGTCCAGCGCCGCGCGCAGGGCCTCCTCGCCGCCGTCGACCTCGTAGAGGCCGCTGATCACGGTGGCGGCGAAGCCGGGCATGTCGCCGTCGTCGTTGATGTGGATGAGCTTCGCGAGCTCGTCGTTGTCGATCACGGGGTCGGGCAGCACGACCTGGCGGCACGACGCCGGCCCCGGGTGGAAGAGGTTCTGCTCGGGGCCGATGGCCCGCGCCATCGAGGTCACGAGCTCCTCGCGGATGGCGTCCAGCGGAGGGTTGGTGACCTGGGCGAACAGCTGGACGAAGTAGTCGTAGAGCATTCGCGCCCGCGACGACAGCGCCGCCGTGGGCGTGTCGGTGCCCATCGAGCCCAGCGGCTCGGCACCGGTCGTCGCCATCGGCGCGAGGAGGATCCGTTGCTCCTCCTCGGTGTAGCCGAACGTCTGCTGGCGGCGCATCACCGACTCGTGGGTGTGCACGACGTGCTCGCGCGCGGGCAGCTCGTCGAGCCGGATGAGGCCCGCGTGCAGCCACTCGCCGTAGGGCGCCTCGGCGGCCAGCGCGCTCTTGTACGCGTCGTCGTCGACGATGCCGGCGCTCTCCCCCGCCGCGGCGCTCGCCCCGGCCCGGGTGTCCACGAGGAACATCCGCCCTGGCCGCAACCGGCCCTTGGCCAGCACGTGCTCCGGTGAGACCTCCAGGACGCCCGACTCGCTGGCGAGCACCACGCGGTCGTCGTCGAGGTGCCACCAGCGCGCCGGGCGCAGCCCGTTGCGGTCGAGGGTGGCGCCCACCAGCGTGCCGTCGGTGAACACCACCGCGGCCGGGCCGTCCCACGGCTCCATGAGCGTCGCGTGGAACCGGTAGAAGTCGCGCTGGTCGGCGGGCATCTCGGCGTGGTTCTCCCACGCCTCGGGGATCATCATCATCACCGCGTGCGGCAGCGGGCGGCCGCCGAGCACGAGCAGCTCGAGCACCTCGTCGAAGCTCGCCGAGTCCGACACGTCCTCCGGCGACACCGGCATCGCGCGCTGCAGGTCGCCGGGGAACAGGTCGGTCGCGAGCAGCGCCTCCCGGGCGCGCATGCGGTTGCGGTTGCCGCGGATGGTGTTGATCTCGCCGTTGTGTGCCATGCAGCGGTAGGGGTGCGCCAGCGGCCAGCTCGGGAAGGTGTTCGTCGAGAACCGGCTGTGCACGACGGCGACGGCGCTGACCAGCCGCTCGTCGCGCAGGTCGGGGAAGAACAGGGGCAGCTGGTCGGTGGTCAGCATGCCCTTGTAGGTCATGGTGCGGCTGGAGAGCGACGCGATGTAGACCCCGCAGCCCTCTTCCTGCGACTGGCGCTCGACGCGCTTGCGCAGGATCCAGGCGAGGCGGTCGAGCGCGATCCCGCTGACCGACCGGTCGGGCGCCGCCACGACCAGCTGCGCGAAGTGCGGCATCGCCCCGCGGGCCACGGACCCGACGTCGGCGCCCTCGGGGTCGACCGGCAGGTCGCGCCAGCCGAGGACGTCGAGCCCCTCCTCCGCGGCGATGCGCTCGAGCAGCGACACCGCCTTGACCCGGTCGTCCGCGTCGGTGGGCAGGAACGCGAGCCCGGTGGCGTAGGCGAGCACCGGGGCGCCGCCGTCGGGCGAGGGCTGGGGCTCGGGCAGGCCGAAGTCGACCGAGGCCCGCAGCAGCGCGTCGGGCACCTGGATCATGATCCCGGCGCCGTCGCCGCTGGTCGGCTCGCTGCCGGCCGCGCCGCGGTGGTCGAGGTTGTGCAGCACCGTCAGGGCGTCGCGCACGATGTCGTGGCTCGCCACCCCGCGAGCGTGCGCGACCGCGCCGACGCCGCAGGCGTCGTGCTCGAAGGCGGGGTCGTAGAGCCCCTGCCGGCCCGGTGTCGATGCGCCAGGCCGTGCCGCGATCGGTGCAGCCATCGGTGCCTCCTCGTCGTCACGGGACGGGTGGTGGGTGACCCGGGGACGACGGTGGCCCAGGACGGGTGCGCGGCGGGTCCGTGGAGGTCCCGGAGAATTCGACGACGGTCGAGGAGGGGACGGGCACGGACCAGCGGCGCGGGACCCCGACGTCCTGCGCGGTACGCGGTCGATCGTAGTCCGTCGACGACCGTGTGGCGCGCCGGTGAACGACCGGCGCCCCTGTGACGCGGCTAGCTCTTCGCGGCCGACGGGGGCTCCGCCGGCGCGTCCTCCTGCCCCTCCGGGGTGTCGGGGGTGTCGGGCTCGGCGTCGACGCCGCTGGGGTTTGCCGCGCCGCCCTTGCCGCCCGGCGCGGAGGCCGGCGAGCGCTCGGAGTGCCGCACCTGCGCCTCGTTCTCCGAGCGCTGGTCCTCGTCCGGGTCCCCGGTGCTTCCGTTGCGTGTCACGGGATTCGACGTACCCGGGTCGTCGTGGCCCGAACCGGCGTCCGGCGGGGCGCCACCGTCGGCGTCGCCGTCGGCGTCACCGACGGCCCCGGCGGCGGTCCCGTCCGTCTCCTCCGCCGCGCGCCCGAAGACCTCCCGCGGCCGGCCCCGCATCCACACGAGGTAGGCCACCGCTCCGGCGAACACCACCGCGGCGACGACGACGTTGATCCGGACGTCGCCGAACACGCGGGTGGCCGGGTCGGTGCGCATCAGCTCGATGACGAAGCGGCCCGCGGTGTAGCCCGCGACGTAGACCGCGAAGGCGCGGCCGTGGGAGAGCCGGAAGCGCCGGTCGGCCCACACCACGAGGGCGGCGACGGCGAGGTTCCAGAGCAGCTCGTAGAGGAACGTCGGATGCACGACGGCGACGGGGGTGGAGTCCAGCGCGACGCCGGTGAGGTTGTCCGGCAGGCCCGTCACCGGGTCCACGCGGCGGTAGAGCTCGAGGCCCCACGGCAGGGTCGTCGGGGCGCCGTAGAGCTCCTGGTTGAACCAGTTGCCCAGCCGCCCGATCGCCTGCGCGGTGACGATGCCGGGCGCGGCGGCGTCGGCGAACGCCGTCAGCGGCACCCCGCGGCGCCGGCAGCCGATCCACGCGCCCACGCCGCCGAGCGCGATCGCGCCCCAGATGCCCAGCCCGCCCTGCCAGATGTAGAGCGCGGCGATCGGGTTGCCGCCCGGGCCGAAGTAGGTCGGCCAGTCGGTGGCGACGTGGTAGAGCCGCCCGCCGACCAGCCCGAACGGCACCGCGAAGACGGCGATGTCGGTGACGGTGCCCGGCTCGCCACCACGGGCGACGAAGCGGCGCTCGGTCCAGAGGATCGCCACGACGATCCCGGCGATGATGCACAGCGCGTACGCCCGCAGCGGGACCGGCCCGAGCTGCCAGACGCCCTGGGGCGGGCTGGGCAGGTAGGTGGGCAGGTAGGTGGGCAGGTAGGTGGGCAGAGCTGTGACCGCTGTCTGCACCGCTGGGAGCACGGCCGCCACGCTATCGCCCGTCGGTCATCGCCCGGTGTGCTGGCCCCGCACCCCGGCGGCGAGCTCGGTGGTCAGCCGGGCGACGGCCGCGCGCCCGTGCTCGGCCGCGCTGACGAGCGCCGAGCCGACGATGACGCCGTCGGCGAAGCCCGCCACCTCGCCCGCCTGGGCACCGTTGCGCACACCGAGGCCGACGCCGACGGGGAGGTCGGTGTGGGCGCGGGCGCGCGCGACGAGGGTGGAGGCGGTGTCCGAGACCGCGTCGCGGGCGCCGGTGACGCCCATCGTCGAGGCGGCGTAGAGGAACCCGCGGGTGGCCGCGGTGGTGGCGGCGATGCGCTCGTCGGTGGAGGACGGGGCGACGAGGAAGATCGGCGCGAGGCCCTCGCGGTCGGCGGCGGCGAGCCAGCCCGCCGGCCCCGTCGCCTCGTCGGGCACCAGGTCCGGGGTGATGACGCCGAGGCCGCCGGCGTTCGCGAGGTCGCGGGCGAACGCGGCCGGGCCTCCCCCGCCCTCCGGCCCGCCGCCGTAGCGCAGGACCGGGTTCCAGTACGTCATGACCACCGCGCGGCCCCCGCGGGCGGCGAGCTGCTCGACGACGCCGAGGGTGTCGCGCACCCGGGCGCCGCCGCGCAGCGCGGTCTCCACCGCGTGCTGGACCACGGGGCCGTCGAGCACCGGGTCGGAGTACGGCAGGCCGACCTCGACGAGGTCCGCGCCCGCGTCGAGCACCTGCGTGAGCAGGCCCAGCGAGCCCTTCACCGTCGGGTAGCCGGCGGGCAGATAGCCGATGAGGGCCGCGCGGTCCTCGGCCTTCGCGGTGGTGAAGACCTCGCCGAGGCGGTCGATACCGGTCAGTGACGCCGTCACAGCTCGCGCTCCCCGCTCGCCACGGCGCCGTCGGCGTCGACCGCGCCGGGCGGGGGCTCGGTCGGCAACGACTCCGGGTCGACGACGCCGAACCACCGCGCGGCGGTGTCGACGTCCTTGTCGCCGCGGCCGGAGAGGTTGACCAGGATCGTGGCGTCCGGGCCCAGCTCCCGGACCAGCTCGGGCCCGAGCCGCAGCGCGCCCGCGATCGCGTGGGCGGACTCGATCGCCGGGATGATGCCCTCGGTGCGGCACAGCAGGCGGAAGGCGTCCATCGCCTCCGCGTCGGTGACCGGCTCGTAGGTCGCGCGGCCGGAGTCGGCCAGGAACGCGTGCTCGGGGCCGACGCCCGGGTAGTCGAGGCCCGCCGAGATCGAGTGCGTCTCGCGCGTCTGCCCGTCGGGGTCCTGCAGCAGGTACGACATCGCCCCGTGCAGCGCGCCGGGCGAGCCGCCGGTGATCGACGCGGCGTGCCGGCCGGTCTCGACGCCGTCGCCCGCGGCCTCGAAGCCGACGAGGCGGACGCCCTCGTCGTCGAGGAACGGGTGGAAGATCCCGATCGCGTTGGAGCCCCCGCCCACGCACGCGGCGACGGCGTCGGGCAGCCGGCCGTACGCCGCGAGCACCTGCTCGCGGGCCTCGAGGCCGATGACGCGGTGGAAGTCGCGCACCATCCGCGGGAACGGGTGCGGGCCGGCGGCGGTGCCCAGGATGTAGTGGGTGTGGCCGACGCTCGCGACCCAGTCGCGGTACGCCTCGTTGAGCGCGTCCTTCAGGGTGCGCGACCCCGTCGTCACCGGGATCACCTCGGCGCCCAGCAGCCGCATCCGGGCGACGTTGAGGGCCTGGCGCTCGGTGTCGACCTCACCCATGTAGACCACGCAGTCCAGGCCCATGAGCGCCGCCGCGGTCGCCGTCGCCACCCCGTGCTGGCCCGCGCCGGTCTCGGCGATGACGCGGGTCTTGCCCATGCGCCGCGTCAGCAGCGCCTGGCCGAGCACGTTGTTGATCTTGTGCGAGCCGGTGTGGTTGAGGTCCTCGCGCTTGAGCAGGATGCGCGCGCCGCCCGCGTGCTCGGCGAGGCGCCGCGCGTCGGTGACCGGGGACGGGCGGCCGGCGTAGTCGCGCTGCAGGCGGTCGAGCTCGGCGAGGAACTCCGGGTCGCGGCGAGCCTTCTCGTACTCGGCGGCGACCTCGTCGACCGCGGCGATGAGGGCCTCGGGCATGTACCGGCCGCCGTAGGGGCCGAAGTGCCCCGCCTCGTCGGGTTCGTGCGTGGTCCCGGCGAGACCCGAGCTGGCCGACGTCATCGTGGTGCTTCTTCCTGCGCGGCGGAGGGGACGCCGGCGATGCTACGAGGGCCGGCGAGGGGGTTGCGGGCGCCGGATCAGCGCGCGGGCTTCGGGCACGCCGGGTGCGACCCGGCGGTGACGAGCTGGCGCACGGCGGCGCGGGGGTCCTCGGCGGTCGCCATCGACTCGCCGACCAGGACCGCGTCGGCGCCGTGGCCGGCGTAGGTCATGAGGTCGCCCGGGCCGCGGACGCCGGACTCGGCCACGCGGATGACCTCGCCGGGCAGGCCGGGGGCGATGCGGCTGAACACCGAGCGGTCGACCTCGAGGGTGTGGAGGTCGCGCGCGTTGATGCCGACGAGCTTGGCGCCGGCCCGCAGCGCCATGTCGGCCTCCTCCTCGTTGTGCACCTCGACCAGGGCGGTCATGCCGAGGGAGTGCACCCGGTCGACCAGGGCGTCGAGCGCGTTCTGCTCGAGCACCGAGCACATGAGCAGGACGAGGTCCGCGCCGTGGGCGCGCGCCTCGTGCACCTGGTAGGTGCCGACCACGAAGTCCTTGCGCAGCACCGGGACGTTGACGGTCGCCCGCACCGCGTCGAGGTCGTCGAGCGAGCCGCCGAAGAAGCGCTGCTCGGTGAGCACGCTGATCACGCGCGCCCCGCCGTCGACGTAGCGGCCGGCGAGCCACGCCGGGTCCGGGATGTCGGCCATGTGGCCCTTGGACGGGCTCGCGCGCTTGACCTCCGCGATGACACCGATGCCCGGGCCCTGGAGCGCGGCGAGCGCGTCACGCGCGGGCGGCGCCGAGGCCGCCTTGTCCTTGATGACGTCGAAGGGGACGGCGGCTTCCCGGGCGGCGAGGTCGGCTCGGACCCCTTCGAGGATCTGCTCCAGGACGCTCACGCCGGGTCTGCCCCTTTCCCCCGTCCGAGTTCGCTCCATGTTAACCCGCCCCTCCTCCGGCCCTGCCCACCCCGTCGGAGGGTCCGGATCGCGTGCCGTCGGGCGGCGGTGGTCCCGGCTCGGGGGTGGGCTCGGGGATGGGCTCGGGGGTGAGCTCCCCGACGGCGTGGCCCGTGGGTCCGGGCACCGGATCGTCGGTCGCGTCCCGCCCCCGATCGTGCGCCAGGTCCTGTGCCCGTCCGCGGGCCGGCTCGCCGGTGGGGTCGCGTCCCTCGTCGAGGGCCTCCCACAGCGCGCGGTCCGGGTCGGCGGGACGCGGCCGCTCGGCCGCCGCACCGGGCGCGTCGTACCGCGCGCCCATCCGCGGCAGCACCGCGGCCCAGCGGACCGCCAGCAGCCCGGCGGCCAGCATGAGCAGCCCCCCGGCCAGCGCGAGCAGCGGGCCGCCGACGACCGCCTCGGCCGGCAGCGGCCGGTCGCCCGGACGCACCCCCAGCGGCAGGGCCTCGGTGGCGGGCGCGACCAGCCCGGTGGCCGCGCGCAGCACGGCCCAGAGCCCGGCGACGGCCACGAGCGTGCCGACGACCCGGCGTCCCCAGCCCGCCGTCGCGACGAGGCCACCGACCGCGGCGAGGCACAGCAGCGCCCACGGCACGAGGATCGGCTCGGCCGTCGCGCCGTCGGCCGTGCCGGTCCGCGGCCCCGGCACGCCCTCGACGACCTGGCTGACCCACGTCAGCCGCGACGCCCCCCACAGCACCGCCGCGGCCACCGCCAGCAGCACCGCGAGCATCCCGAGCAGGCGCCCGGGCGGGGCGGAGGGGCGGCGCGGGACGGCGGTCACGGCACGGCCGGCTCGGGGTCGCGACCGGGATCGGCGCTCGCGGCACGGTCGACCCGCTCGGCGTCGTCCCCCGCGGTCGCCGCGGCCGCGGTGTCGGGCGCGGCGACGGTGTCGGCGGCGGCGACGGCCGCGAGCACCGCGCGGGCCTTGTTGACGCACTCGGCGTCCTCGGCCACCGGGTCGGAGTCGGCGACGATGCCCCCGCCGGACTGCACGTAGGCCACACCGTCGCGCAGCAGGCCGGTGCGGATCGCGATGGCGGTGTCGGCGTCGCCGGCGAAGTCGAGGTAGCCGACGATGCCGCCGTAGAGGCCGCGCCGGGTGGGCTCGAGCTCGTCGATGATCTCGAGCGCCTTGGGCTTGGGCGCGCCGGACAGCGTGCCGGCCGGGAAGCAGGCGGCCACCGCGTCGAACGCCGTGCGTCCCGGCGCGAGCCGCCCGGTGACGGTGCTGACCAGGTGCATCACGTGGCTGTAGCGCTCGATCTCGAAGAAGCGCCGCACGGTCACCGTGCCCGGCACGCAGACCCGCCCGAGGTCGTTGCGCCCGAGGTCGACGAGCATGAGGTGCTCGGCGCGCTCCTTCTCGTCGGCGAGGAGGTCCTTCTCGAGGAGGGTGTCCTCCTCGGCGTCGGCACCGCGCCAGCGCGTCCCGGCGATCGGGTGGGTGGTGGCCACGCCGTCCCGGACCGTCACGAGCGCCTCGGGGCTCGACCCGACGATCTCGAACGGGCGACCCTCGGCGTCGGAGAGGCGCAGCAGGTACATGTACGGGCTGGGGTTGGTCATCCGCAGCACCCGGTAGACCTCCAGCGCGTCGGCCGCCGTGTCGGCCTCGAAGCGCTGGGAGAGCACCACCTGGAACGCGTCGCCGGCGCGGATGCGCTCCTTGGCGACCTCGATGGCCGCGTGGTGCTCCTCCGGCGAGCGGCGGCGCCGCACGGCGTCCGGGGCCGGGCGGGCGGCCGCCGACATCGTCGCCACGGTCGACGGGGCGGGCGCGGCGAGCTCGGCGGTCATGCGGTCGAGCCGGGCGATCGCGTCGTCGTACGCGGCGTCGGCGCGCTCGGGGCTGTCGTCCCAGTTCACCGCGTTGGCGATGAGCGTGACCGTGCCCTCGTGGTGGTCGAGCGCGGCGACGTCGGTGGCGAGCAGCATGACCGTCTCGGGGATGCGCAGGTCGTCGGCCGCGTGCTCGGGCACCCGCTCGAGGCGGCGCACCGCGTCGTAGCCGACGTAGCCGACGAGCCCCCCGGTGAGCGGCGGCAGCCCGGGCAGCGGGTCGGTGCGCAGGCGCTGGAGCGTCTCGCGCAGGACGGCCAGCGGGTCGTCCCAGGGCTCGCCGTCACCCGGGTCGTCCGGGCCGCCGGGCAGGCCCACCGGCACCTGGCCGGTCCAGGTGGCGCGCCCGCCGGTCTCGGTGAGCGTCGCGGCGCTGCGGGCGCCGACGAAGCTCCAGCGCGACCACGACTCGCCGTGGGCCGCGGACTCGAGCAGGAACGTGCCGGGGCGCCGCCCGGCGAGCTTGCGGTAGAGCCCGACCGGCGTCTCCCCGTCGGCCAGCAGCCGCCGCGTCACCGGGATGACGCGGTGGTGCGCGGCCAGCGCGTGGAACCCCGCCCGGTCGGGCGCGACCACGCCGAGAGGGGCGGCGGAGGGGGCGGACGCGGACACGGCCCTCATTGTGGCCCCCTCCCCCGACAGCCCCCGGCAACCGGGTCGGGGGCCGAGACGCGGCGAACGCGCTGTTCGCTGCTTCTACGCGCGCAATGTCCCCGTTGATCGCTCGCGCCGCCCCGGCGGCGGCGCGGCCCGGGTGCGGGCGGCAACGGCCACCGCGCCGAGCACCACCGCGCAGCCCAGGAGCTGCAGCACGCCGGGACGCTCGCCGAGGACCACGGCCCCGAGCAGCACCGCGCCGACGGGCTGGAGCAGCAGGATCGAGGCGCCGGTGGAGGACGGCAGGCGGGGCAGCGCCGACGCGATGAGCACCCAGCCGATCACCTGCCCGACGACGGCGAGCGCGAGGAGCCAGCCGAGCGCGGGCCAGCCGGGCGCGAGGTCGACGCCCTGCCAGAACGAGCCGATGAGGAAGGCCGTGGCGCCCGCGCCGACGGTGGCGATCGCGACCGGGGTGAACCGCTGGCCCGGGCCGGCCCCGAGCCGCACGAACAGCAGGTAGCCCGCGTAGGCGACGGCGGCGACGAGCGCGGTGACCGTGCCGCGCACCGGCGCCGACCCGACCACCGCCTCGCTCCCGCCGACCAGCCCGCCCGCCAGCGCGACGCCGACGAGCATGACCGGGACCGCGAGCACGAACGTCCGCCGCACCCGCTCGCCGAGGACGAGGAAGGCGAGCAGCGGCAGGATCACGACCTGGGCGTTGACGACGACCGTGGACACCCCGGCGCCGACGGAGCGCACCGACTCGGCCCACAGCGTCATGTCCAGCCCGAGCAGCACGCCGCCGAGCAGCAGCACGAACGGGCGGTTCCCCGTCGACGCCGCGGTGCGCCGCCGCCGGCGCCACTCGAGCAGCGCCAGGGGCACGAGCAGCGGCAGGGCCAGGGCGCAGCGGAAGAAGGTCGCGGTGCCCGGGCTCGTGCCCGCGAGCGCGATGAAGATCGGCGAGAACGCGATGCAGAGGCTCCCGGCCACGGCGACCAGCCGGGCGTCGACCCGGGGGGCGGGGACGGGATGCACGTCGGCGTCCGGGCGGGCCAGGGAGCGGGTCACGTCCTCGATGGTCGACGGCATGACCGTCAAGGACCAGCGATGTTTCCTGGCCCCGACCCGTTACGTTCGCTGATGTGTTCGCGCTCGACCGTCTCCGCGCCCTCGACGCGCTCGCGCGCCACGGCTCGATCGCCGGCGCCGCGGGCGCGCTGCACCTCACGCCGTCGGCGGTGTCCCAGCAGCTCGCCAAGCTCGAGCGTGAGGCCGGCGCGCCGCTGACCGAGCCGGCGGGGCGCGGCCTGCGCCTGACCCCGGCCGGGCGGATGCTCGCGGAGCACGCCACGGACATCCTCGCCCGCGTCGCGGCGGCCCGGCTCGACCTCGACCGGCTGCGCGACGAGGTGGTCGGCGAGCTGCGCATCGGCGCGATCCCGACCTCGGTGCACGCGCTCGCCCCGCCGACTCTGTCCCGGCTGCGCGCGGCGCACCCCGACCTGCGCGTGGCCCTCGCCGACGGGGAGGCCGAGCAGACGCTGCCGGCGGTGCTCGCGGGCGACCTCGACCTCGCCGTCGTCGAGAACTGGGACGGCCTGCCCGCGCCGATCCCGCCGGGCACCTCGCGGGCGCGGCTGTGCGAGGACGTCATCGACCTGCTGCTGCCCGGGGACCACCGCCTGGCGGGCCGGGGGCCGGTGGACCTCGGCGACGTCGACGACCTCGACTGGGTGGCCGACGGCGACGACAACCGCGCCGGCGCCTGGCTGGTGCACACGCTGCGCGCGGCCGGGCTCGAGCCGCGGGTGACGTGCCGGGTGCGGGGGTTCGGGATGCACATCGAGCTCGTCGCGGGCATCGGCGTCGCGGCGCTGGTCCCCCGCCTCGCGCGACCGCCGCTGCCGGCGAGCGTCGCCGTCGTCGCCACCGACCCGTGCCTGCGTCGCAGCATCGACGCGGTGTGGCGCACCGACCGCGACACCGCCGCCGTGCGCGCCGCGGTGGATGCGTTCCGGGCCGTCGCGGCCGAGCGGGACGCGGCGGTGGCCGCGGCGGGGTGAGCGCCCTCAGGCCTCGGCGGGCAGCAGCACGTCGGCGTCGAAGCAGGTGTGGTCGCCGGTGTGGCAGGCCGCGCCGGACTGGTCGACGAGCACCAGCACGGTGTCGCCGTCGCAGTCCAGGCGGACCTCGACGACCTTCTGCACGTGCCCCGACGTCGCGCCCTTGATCCAGAGCTCGCCGCGCGAGCGCGACCAGTAGGTGCCCTCGCGGGTGGCGATCGTGCGGGCCAGCGCCTCGTCGGACATCCACGCGACCATGAGGACCTCGCGGGTGTCGTACTGCTGGACCACCGCGCAGACC
The DNA here is from genome assembly GCF_056311855.1 of Actinomycetospora sp. ABD4_176. Classification (NCBI taxonomy): domain Bacteria; kingdom Bacillati; phylum Actinomycetota; class Actinomycetes; order Pseudonocardiales; family Pseudonocardiaceae; genus Actinomycetospora; species Actinomycetospora sp. ABD4_176. The sequence goes on from NZ_CM149974.1 coordinate 1,357,930, forward strand.
AGGCCGTCGGCGGTGCGCTTGAGACGGCCGGCGACAGCCGGGTCCAGCGCCGAGGTCACCGGACCTCCGCCCCGTCGCCGCGCAGCGCGTCCTTGACCTCGCCGATCCGCATGATCCCGAAGTGGAACACGCTCGCCGCGAGCACCGCGTCCGCCCCCGCCGCGACCGCCGGCGCGAAGTGCTCGACCGCGCCCGCGCCGCCGCTGGCGATCACGGGGACGTCGACGAGCGCGCGCACCTTCGCGAGCATCTCCAGGTCGAACCCGGCCTTCGTCCCGTCGGCGTCCATGGAGTTGAGCAGGATCTCCCCGACGCCGAGCTCCTGGCCGCGCTGGGCCCACTCGAGGGCGTCGATCCCGGTGCCGCGACGCCCGCCGTGCGTGGTGACCTCGAAGCCCGACGGCGTCGGCTGACCGTCCGCGGGCACGCGCCGGGCGTCGACGGACAGGACGATGCACTGCGAGCCGTAGCGCCGGCTGGCCTCGCCGAGAAAGTCGGGGCGGGCGATGGCGGCGGTGTTGATGCCGACCTTGTCCGCGCCGGCGCGCAGCAGCTTGTCGATGTCGTCGTTCGTCCGCACCCCGCCGCCGACGGTGAGCGGGATGAAGACCTGCTCGGCGGTGCGGCGCACGACGTCGTAGGTGGTCTCGCGCTCGCCGGACGACGCGCTGACGTCGAGGAAGGTGAGCTCGTCGGCGCCCTCGGCGTCGTAGAGCCGGGCCATCTCGACGGGGTCGCCGGCGTCGCGGAGGTCCACGAAGTTGACGCCCTTGACCACCCTGCCCGCATCCACGTCCAGGCAGGGGATCACGCGAACGGCAACACCCATGGCATCCAGCCTAACCGCGCTCGATGTGAGCACTTTCCTGCCCTATAGGGCAGGAAAGTGCTCACGTACGGGTCAGGGCCAGCGCGTCGGCGAGGGTGAAGTTGCCGTGGTAGAGCGCCTTGCCGACGATCGCGCCCTCGACGCCGATCGGGGCCAGGGCGTCGAGCGCGCGCAGGTCGTCGAGCGACGACACGCCGCCCGAGGCCACCACGGGTCGGTCGGTGCGCGCGCACACGGCCTCGAGCAGCTCGGTGTTCGGGCCGGTCAGGGTGCCGTCGCGGCCGACGTCGGTGACGACGTACCGCGCGCAGCCCTCGGCGTCGAGGCGGGCGAGCACGCTCCACAGGTCGCCGCCGTCGGAGACCCACCCGCGCGCGGCGAGCCGGTGCCGCCCCTCGCTGATCTTGACGTCGAGCCCGACCGCGACCCGGTCTCCGAACTCGGCGATCGCCTGCGCGCACCACGCCGGGTCCTCGAGCGCCGCGGTGCCGATGTTCACGCGCTCGCAACCCGTGGCGAGCGCCCGGCGCAGCGAGCCGTCGTCGCGGATGCCGCCGGAGAGCTCCACCTTGATGTCGACCTGCTCGACCACCGACGCCAGCAGCTCGGCGTTCGAGCCGCGGCCGAACGCGGCGTCGAGGTCGACGAGGTGCAGCCACTCCGCGCCCTCGGCGGCCCAGGCGCGCGCCGCGTCGAGGGGGTCGCCGTAGCCGGTCTCGGTGCCGGCCACGCCCTGGACGAGCCGGACCGCCTGGCCGTCCACGACGTCCACGGCGGGGAGCAGGTCGATGGTCACGGCGCGCGATCGTAGCCGTGGCCGGTCCGGGGGTGGCTCACGTGGCTCGGGTGCCGGCGAGCGCCGACCGCCGCCGCTCCAGCAGCTCCCGCTCGGCGACCGTCCGGACGAGCTCCAGGGCCCGGTCCAGCTCGGCGACGGCCTCGTCGACGCGGCCCAGGGTGGCCAGCATGTCGGCGCGCACCGCGGGCAGCAGGTGGTAGCCCGCGAGGGCCGGGTCGTCGGCCAGCGGCGCCAGCACCGCGAGGCCCGCCGCCGGCCCCTCCGCGCGCGCCACCGCCACGGCGCGGTTCAACTCGACCACCGGCGAGGGGGCCAGCGCGGCGAGCTCGGCGTAGAGCGCGGCGATCGCGGCCCAGTCGGTGTCGTCGGTGGACCGCGCGCGGGCGTGGCAGGCGGCGATCGCGGCCTGCAGCGTGTACCGCCCGCGCGGCACCGTCTGCTCGGCCCGGGCGAGCGCCGCGAGCCCCCGCCCGATGAGCATCCGGTCCCACTGCGCGCGGTCCTGGTCGCCCAGCAGGATCGGCTCCCCCGACGGGCCGACGCGCGCCCGCAGCCGCGAGGCCTGCAGTTCCATCAGCGCGACGAGGCCGTGCACCTCGGGCTCGCCGGGGCTGCGCGCCGCCAGCACCCGGCCCAGCCGCATCGCCTCCACGCACAGGGCGGGGCGGGTCCAGTCGACGCCGGTCGTCGCCGCGTAGCCCTCGTTGAACACCAGGTAGATCACCTCGAGCACGGCGCCGAGGCGGGCGCTCAGCTCGTCGCCGACCGGCACCTCGAGGGCCTCGGGACCCACGCCGGCCAGGCGCTTCTTCGCGCGGGAGATGCGCTGCCCGATCGTCGGCGACGGGACGAGGAACGCGTGGGCGATCTCGTCGGTGGTCAGGCCGCCGAACAGCCGCAGGGTCAGCGCCACCCGGGACTCGCGCGCCACCGCCGGGTGGCAGGTGGCGAACAGCAGCGCGAGGACCTCGTCACCGACGGCCGCCGCCCCGTCGCCGACCGCCGCGTCCGCCCCCGGCGCCACGCCCGACTCCCCCGCCTCGAGGATCCCCGTCTTGCGGGCGAGCGTCTGCTCCCGGCGGATCGCGTCGATCGCCCGCCGCCGGGCCGTGGCCGCGAGCCACGCGCCCGGGTTGTCGGGCACGCCCCCGGCGGGCCACTGCTCCATGGCCGCGACGAGGGCGTCGTGGGCGAGCTCCTCCGCGCGGCCGACGTCGCGCACCACGCGCGCGACGCCGGCCACGATGCGCGCCGACTCCATCCGCCACACCGTCTCCAGGACGCCGAAGGGATCGGGACGGGCGGGGTCCACGGTCGCGGAGGTGGTCACCCGTGCTGCTGGGCCTGCCGGGCGCGCAGCTCCTCCTCGGCGTCGAGGACCTCCTGCGGGGCGATGCCCTCGAAGTCCTCGGCCTCGGCGACCTTGCGCACCTCGATGCGCTCGCCCTGGCGGAACGGCGCCCGGCGCGCCCACGACACGGCGTCCTCGAGCGAGTCGACCTGCAGGATCCAGAAGCCGCCGACCAGCTCCTTGGCCTCGGCGAACGGGCCGTCGGTGACGGTGGGCTCCTCGCCGTCGAACGCGACGAGCGCACCCCTGGCGCTGGGCAGCAGGCCCTCGCCGGCGACGAGCACGCCGGCGTCGACCATCGCGGTGTTGAAGGTGCCCATCTCCTCGAACACGGCGGGGTCGGGCGGCGTCTCCGCCTGCGCGGCCTCGTCGTACTTGAGCAGCAGCATGAAGCGCATCTCGGTCCTCCTGGGTGTCGTCGGAGAGCTCGGGTGGGCGGGGGTCAGACCTGCTCGCGCTCGGACAGGCGCCGGCGCAGTGTGGCCTCGGCGTCGAGCACCTCGGCGGGGGCGATGTCGGAGAGGTCGGCCAGCTCGGCGATCCGCCGGACCTCGAGACGCACGCCCGGCCCGATCGGGCAGCGCCGGGCCCACTGGACGGCCTCCTCGCGCGAGGCGACCTCGAGGATCCAAAATCCCGCGACGAGCTCCTTGGCCTCGGTGAACGGGCCGTCGGTGACGGACGGGGCCTCGCCGTCGTGGGTGACGACGAACCCGTCGGCGCTGGGCGCGAGGCCCTCGGCCGCGAGCAGGACGCCCGCGTCGACGAGGTCGGTGTTGTACCGGCCCATGGCCTCGAAGGCCTCCTCGGCCGGCGGGGCGTCGGGACCGCCCAACGCCATGGACTCCGGGGCCGACATGATCAGCATGTAGCGCATCGGGCTCTCCTCGCGGATCGTCGGCGAGGCTCTCCCCCGCCGCTCACCCGGGCGTCGAACGGGGCGGACCGCCTTCGACACCGGCCGCGGGAATTTCTACCGCAGACGTCTACCGCAGGCGTCTACCGCAGCGCGCCCAGCCAGTTCGAGAGCAGCTGCGCCCCGGCCTCCCCGGACTTCTCGGGGTGGAACTGGGTGGCCGACAGCGGCCCGTTCTCGACGGCCGCGACGAAGTCCTCGCCGTGGTGGGCCCAGGTCACCATCGCCGGGCGGAAGTGCTCCGGCGCCTCCTGCTCCCAGCGGCGCACGCCGAAGGAGTGCACGAAGTAGAAGCGGGTGTCGGGCGTCATGCCGTCGAAGAGGACACTGCCCTCGGGGGCGCTGACGGTGTTCCACCCCATGTGGGGCAGCACGTCGGCGCGGATCTTCTCGACGGTGCCGGGCCACTGGCCGGCGCCGGCGGCCTCCTCGCCGAACTCGACGCCGCGCTCGAAGAGCACCTGCATGCCCACGCAGATGCCGAGCACCGGACGTCCCCCGGCCAGGCGCTGCTCGATCAGCCGCTCGCCGTGGACCGAGCGCAGACCCGCCGCGCACGCCGCGAACGCCCCGACGCCGGGGACGACCAGCCCGTCGGCCGCCAGGGCCGCGCGCCCGTCCGCGGTGACCTCCACCTCGGCGCCCACGTGCTCGAGCGCCCGCTCGGCGGAGCGCAGGTTGCCCGACCCGTAGTCGAGGACGACAACGCGCGGGGTGCGCGAGGGCGGGCGGGGGACGGTGGTGGCGGGCGAGCTCACGCTCGCCAGGCTACCGAGCGTCCCGGGCCGGGGACCTCGCGCGCGGTGAGCACCACGAGCCGCCCGGGACCGGTGGCGTCGTCGGTGGTGTCGAGGTCGGCGAGGTCGGCGAGGTCGGTGTCGTCGGCGGGCCGGACGTGACCGCCGTCGACGAGCCGCCGCACCGCCGCCTCGTACGGCCCCGCGGCCCAGACCTCCTCGGCGGCCGCGATCACGAGCAGCCCCCCGGGACGCAGCACGCGCACGAGGCCGCCGAGCGCGGGCGGGCCGAGGTGGCCGGGTCCGAGCGCACCGACGCAGGTGACGACGCCGAACTTGGCGGCGGCGCCCGGCACCTCGCGCCGCAGGTCGGCGGGCCCGAGATCGTGGTAGACGCGGCGCCGGCGGGCCCGCCGGATCATCGCCGGGGACAGGTCGAGCCCGTCGACCGACCGGAAGCCGCGCGCCGCGAGCGCCGCCCCGACGAGCCCGGTGCCGCACGCCGCGTCGAGGACGTCGGTCTCGGGACGCACGAGCGATGCGACCCGCTCCGCGACCCGCTCGGGCGACGGGTAGCCGAGGAGGGCCGCGACGTCCTCGTCGTCGTAGGTCGGGGCCCAGTCGTCGTAGATCCGGCGGACGGTGGCGGCGTCGGCCTCGTCGTCGAGGGCCGCGAGCTCGGCGATCCGCGCCGCGGTGGCGGGCGACGGGGGCGGGACCGGGGGTGAACCGTGCCCCCGAGCGTCCACGGCGCCTCCTGAGATGCTGACTGCGCGAGGATTGTCCCCGTTGCCGGCCGTCGCCACCCCCCGGAATCCGGGGCGTGGCTCGGGGATCGTGTCAGGCCGGGAGCAGGCGCAGGACCGCCGCGCCGAGGGCCAGGGCCGCGAGCACCCCGAGGATCACCGCCGCGACCCGGTTGCGCGGCCAGAAGCTGACGACGCCGCCGATGAGGAACCCGCTCAGGGCGAGCAGCCCGACGACGAGCACGCTGCCCGAGCTCACGACTCCAGGACGCCCTTGGTCGACGCCGGGCCCTCGAGGCGCGCGTCGGGCTCGCCGGCCGCGCGCAGCGCACGGGCGACGGCCTTGTACTCGGCCTCGGTGATGTGGTGGGGGTCGCGCCCGCCGGTGACCCGCACGTGCAGGGCGATGCCGGCGTGGAAGGCGATCGACTCGAAGACGTGCCGGTTGAGCACCGTCGGGTAGTTCCCGCCGACGACGAACCCGGCCATCGACTCGGGCTCCCCGGTGTGCACGCAGTAGGGCCGACCGGAGACGTCGACGACGGCCTGCGCGAGCGCCTCGTCCATCGGGATCCAGGCGTCGCCGAAGCGGCGGATGCCCGACTTGTCGCCGAGGGCCTGCTTGAGCGCCTGGCCCAGCACGATCGCGACGTCCTCGACGGTGTGGTGGGCGTCGACCTCGACGTCGCCGGAGGCCCGGACCACGAGGTCGAGCGCGCCGTGCTTGCCCAGCGCGTCGAGCATGTGGTCGAAGAACGGCACCCCGGTGGCGACCTCGGTGCGGCCCGTGCCGTCGAGGTCGACCTCGACGAGCACGCTCGACTCCTTGGTCACGCGCTCCACGCGTCCCGTGCGACTCACGGGTTCCAGGGTACGGATCGGCCCGCCGTGCTACCGCCGCACCACCCGGGCGTGGACCGCGCCGCTCTCGCCCGGGACCAGCGCGTCGACCCGGTAGCCGGCAGGCAGCTCGTGCAGGCCCTCGAAGAGCCGCTCCCCCGCGCCGGCGAGGATCGGTGCGACGACGAGGTTCAGCTCGTCGACGAGGCCCTCGGCGAGGAACGCCCGCACGGTCGCGACGCCGCCGCCGAGGCGGACGTCCTTCCCGCCGGCGGCCTCGGTCGCGCGGTCCAGGACCTCCCTCGGCGTGGCCTCCAGGAAGTGGAACGTGGTGCCGCCGTCCATCGGCAGCGACGGCCGCACGTGGTGGGTCAGGACGAACACGTCGTGGTGATACGGCGGGTCCTCGCCCCACCAGCCGCGCCAGCTCTCGTCGGGCCACTCCCCGCGCACCGGGCCGAACATGTTCCGCCCCATGATCGTCGCCCCGATGTTCTCGTCCCCCGCCCGGAACGCGGCGCCGTCGACGCCGGTCCCCTCGCCGCGGAAGCTCGGCATCATCCAGTCGTGCAGCCCCTCGACGCCGTCGCCGAACGGGGCGTCGAGCCGCTGGTCGGTCCCCGTGCCGAAGCCGTCGAGGGTGATCGTGAACGCGTGCACGCGCAGTCGGGCCATGGTGTTCTCCTCGGGATAGTGATTGCAGTTTGCAATCGGTGGCCGAGAAGCTAATGGAGTGCAGTGGTAAAGTGCAACCACTTCTCACTTCGGAGGTCGCTATGCGGCAGGACGGACGGTCGGGCTGCCCGATCAACCGAGCGGTCGAGGCGCTCGGCGACCACTGGACGCTCCTCGTGCTGCGCGACATCACCTTCGGCGGCAAGCGGCACTTCCGCGAGATCCTCGCGGGCTCCGAGGAGGGCATCGCCTCGAACATCCTCGCCGACCGGCTCCACCGCCTCGTCGACGACGGGATGCTCACCCGCGACGACCCGGGCCGCGGCCGCCGCGCGACCTACAGCCTCACCGAGGCCTCCATCCAGCTGATCCCGGTCTTCGTCGCCCTCGGGTCCTGGGGCCTGCGCCACCGCGAGACCACCGAGGAGCTCGCCGTGCGCGCCGAGCTGCTCGAGGCCGGCGGGCCCGCGATGTGGGAGGACTTCATGGCCGAGCTGCGCGTGACCCACCTCGGCGCGCCGGCCCCGCCCCACCCCCGCGAGCCGGTGGTCGAGCGCCTCCGGGCCGCGCGCGAGGCGGCCCGGGACGCGGCGGCGAGCTGACCCTCGCTCGGCCCGAGTACGCCGCCCGGGAGCTCTGGCCAAGATCGCGTCGAGGACGACGGCGTCGACCTCGCCGCCCAGCGGCACGACCGGGGTCACCACGAGGCCCGGGGAGCGAGGTCTCGACGCAATCAGGCGCACAGCTCCGCGGAGGGCGACCGGGCTGACCCTGGAGATCGGTCGAGTCGCCCTACGCCGACGCTGACGCGGCCTCAGCGGCCATCGCGGCGGACGACGACCACGGCGTCGCGGAAGCTATGCCCATGATCGCGTCGAGACCGACACACCCTCCGGAGCAGCCAGCGGCGGTCTCAACGCGATCTTGGGCATAGCTCCGCCGAGGGTGACTGAGCTGACCGGGGCGACCGATCGGGTCGCCCGACGCCGACGCCGACGCCAGCCGCGACGGCCGACGAGGGCCGAGAAGGGCCGCGAGGGCCGCGAGGGCCGCGAGGGCCGCGAGGGCCGCGAGGGCCGCCGGCTACCACGGCGGCGGCGCCAACCACGGCCGCCGACACGCTCATCGGGGCTGCGGGCCGTGTTCTCGACGCGATTTTGTGCATAGCTCTTGAGAGCACAGTCGCCGACCCCGAAGGGCGCAGGGATCGGCCGGACCCCTCAGCCCCGCATGACGTCCGCGCTGACCTCGAGGAAGCGGTCGTTCTCCCCCGGCGTCCCGACCGTCACGCGCAGCATCCCGGGGATGCCGACGTCACGGACCAGGACGCCGGCGTCGAGGTAGGCCTGCCACGCCGCATGGGCGTCCGCGTGCCGCGCCGGGAACCCGCCGTAGAGCAGGAAGTTCGCGGTGCTCTCCACGACGTGGGCGCCGAGGTCGGCCAGGGCCGCGGCGACGCGGTCGCGCTCCCGGGACAGGGTCGCCACCAGCGCCAGGGTCTCGTCGGCGTGCTCGAGGGCGGCGAGCGCGGCGGCCTGGGTGAGCGCCGAGAGGTGGTAGGGCAGGCGCACGAGCATCAGCGCCTCGATCACCGCCGGCGCCGCCGCGAGGTAGCCCAGCCGCCCGCCGGCGAACGCGAATGCCTTGGACATCGTGCGGCTGACGACGAGCTTGTGCCCCAGCGGCTCGAGCAGCTCGACCGCCGAGGGCCCCGACGAGAACTCGACGTACGCCTCGTCGACCACCACGAGACCCGGCGCCGCCTCGGCGATCGCGCGCAGCTCGTCGAGCGGGGTCGACTGGCCGGTGGGGTTGTTCGGCGTGGTCACGAACAGGACATCGGGCCGCTTCTCCCGCACGACGTCGACGGCCTGGGCCGCGTCGAGGGAGAAGTCGTCGCGGCGCGGGGCCGGCAGCCACTCCGTGCGCGTGCCCGCCGCGAGGACGGGGTGCATCGAGTACGACGGCTCGAAGCCCAGCGCGAGGCGCCCGGGCCCGCCGAAGGCCTGCAGCAGCTGCTGGAGCACCTCGTTCGACCCGTTCGCGGCCCACAGGTTCTCGGTGGCGAGGCGCACGCCCGTCGCCCGCGTCAGGTAGGCGGCGAGCGCCGAGCGCAGGGCGACGTGGTCGCGGTCGGGGTAGCGGTGCAGCGTCGCGGCCGCCTCGCGGGTCGCCGCGGCCACCCTGTCGACGAGGGCGGGCGGCGGCGGGAACGGGTTCTCGTTGGTGTTGAGCGCGACCGGGACCTGCAGCTGCGGAGCGCCGTAGGGGCTGCGGCCGCGCAGGTCGTCGCGCAGCGGGAGGTCGTCGAGCACGACCCCGTCGCCGATGACGTCGGACATCCTCAGCGGTCCTTCCGGCGGCCGAACCGGGCGGTGACGGCCTGGCCGTGTGCGGGCAGGTCCTCGGCGTCGGCGAGGGCGACGACGCGGTCGGCGACCTCGGCGAGCGCGTCCGCGGAGTAGTCGACGACGTGGATGCCGCGCAGGAACGTCTGCACCGACAGGCCGCTGGAGTGCCGGGCGCAGCCGCCGGTGGGCAGCACGTGGTTGGAGCCCGCGCAGTAGTCGCCGAGCGAGACCGGGCTGTGCGGGCCGACGAACACCGCGCCGGCGTTGCGCACCCGTGCGGCCACCGCGCGGGCGTCGTCGGTCTGGATCTCGAGGTGCTCGGCGGCGTAGGCGTCGACCACCCGCAGCCCGTCCTCGACCGACGCCACGAGGATCGTCCCCGACTGCGGGCCCGACAGCGCCGTGGTGATCCGCTCGCTGTGCTTGGTGGTGGCCACCTGGGCGGCGAGCTCGGCGTCCACGGCTTCGGCGAGCTCCGGCGAGGTCGTGACCAGCACCGACGCGGCCGCCGGGTCGTGCTCGGCCTGGCTGACGAGGTCGGCGGCGACGTGGACCGGGTCGGCGGTGTGGTCGGCGAGGACCGCGATCTCGGTGGTGCCCGCCTCCGAGTCGATCCCGATGCGCCCGCGCAGCACCCGCTTGGCGGCGGTGACGTAGACGTTGCCCGGGCCGGTCACCATGTCGACGGGTTCGAGCGCGCCACCGTCGGTGTCGACCCCGCCGTACGCGAGCAGCGCCACCGCCTGGGCGCCGCCGACCGCCCACACCTCGTCGACGCCGAGCAGCGCCGCCGCGGCGAGGACGAGCGGGTGCGGGCGTCCGCCGAACTCGGCCTGGGGCGGCGAGCACACGACCAGCCCCTCGACGCCCGCCTCCTGGGCCGGCACCACGTTCATGACGACGCTCGAGGGGTAGACCGCGAGCCCGCCCGGCGCGTACAGCCCGACCCGGGCCACCGGCACCCAGCGCTCGGTGACCGTGCCCCCGGGCACCACCTGCGTGGTGCTGTCGGTACGCCGCTGGTCGGCGTGGACCGTCCGCGCGCGCTCGATCGACGTCTCCAGCGCCGCGCGGACCTCGGGGTCGACGCCGTCGAGGGCCTCGCGCAGCGCCGCCGCCGGCACGCGCACCGACCCCGGGCGCACCCGATCGAACCGCTCGGCGTACTCCAGCGCCGCGTCGGCCCCGCGCTCGCGCACGGCGTCGATCACCGGGCGCACCCGCTCGACCACGGCGTCCACGTCGACCGCGGCCCGCGGCAGCATCGACCGCAGCTCGGCGGGGGCGGGGACGGCGGCGCGCAGGTCGATCCGGGACAGCACGACCCCAGCGTAGCCAGGACCGCCGATGCCCCCGTTCAGGTGCGGGCCGGGGAGCCCGGCCGCCCGAACACCACCCACCGCATCGCGGAGTACATGAACACCGCCTCGCACATCCCGGCCGCGAGGCGGGCGAGCTGGTAGGGCGTGCCGGCGGCGGTGAGCACCTGGGTCACGCCCAGCACGATCGCCGCGTAGTTGACGACCACGACGGCGACGAAGAACACGACCTGGACGCCGACGGGCCGCTCCGGGTCGAAGGTGAGCCACCGGTTGAGCAGGAAGCTCAGCGTGAAGGCCGTGCCGTACGCGATCGTGACGGCGAGCCACAGGGGCAGGCGCAGGAGGTCGACGAGCAGCGTCAGCAGCAGGAGGTCGACGGCGAAGGTGAAGCCGTTGACCAGGCAGAACCCGACCATGCTCGGCGCGACGAGGCGGCCCAGCGGTCCCGGCAGGACCGCGACGAGGCCGGCGCAGGTCCGGCGGAAGCGCGCCTGCGCGCCCGGGGGCTCCGTCACGCCCGCCATCAGAGCGGCCCGGCCACAGCACCCGCCGGGGCTGCGCGGACGGCCGGATGACGGTCCGGTGAACTCCCGCGACAGCCCACGTCGTCGATCGGGACAGGCCCTGGTGTGACGGACGGTCGGGTGGGCACTCTGCACCGCGTGAGTGCGAAAGCCGAGATCGGCGTCAGCGGCCTGGCCACGATGGGGCGCAACCTCGCCCGCAACCTCGCCCGGCACGGGCACGTGGTGGCGGTGCACAACCGCAGCGCGCAGCGCATGCGGGACCTCGTCGAGAACTTCTCCGACGAGGGCACCTTCGTCGGCGCGGAGTCGGCGCAGGAGTTCGTCGACGCCCTGGAGCGCCCGCGCCGGATCGTGCTCATGGTCCCGGCGGGCGCGGCGACCGACGCGGTGATCGACGAGTTCGTCCCGCTGCTCGAGCAGGGCGACGTCGTCATCGACGCCGGCAACGCCCACTTCCTCGACACCCGCCGCCGCGAGAAGGCCCTGTCGGAGAAGGGCCTGAACTTCGTCGGGATGGGCGTGTCCGGCGGCGAGGAGGGCGCCCTCAACGGCCCCTCGATCATGCCGGGCGGGCCGAAGGAGGCCTACGACGCGCTCGGGCCGCTGCTCGAGGACATCTCGGCCAAGGTGGACGGCGAGCCCTGCTGCACGCACATCGGGGCCGACGGCGCGGGCCACTTCGTGAAGATGGTGCACAACGGCATCGAGTACGCCGACATGCAGCTCATCGCCGAGGCCTACGACCTGCTGCGCAAGGGGCTCGGGATGGAGCCGTCGGCGATCGCCGACGTGTTCCGGCAGTGGAACTCCGGACGTCTCGACTCCTACCTCATGGAGATCTCCTCCGAGGTGCTCGACCACGTCGACGCCGACACCGGCAAGCCGTTCGTCGACGTCGTCGCCGACGAGGCCGAGCAGAAGGGCACCGGGCGCTGGACGGTGCAGGGCGCGCTGGAGCTCGGCGTGCCGGTGACGGGCATCGGCGAGGCCGTGTTCGCGCGCTCGCTGTCCGGGCACCGCGACCTGCGCGAGGCCGCCCGCGACCTCCCGGGACCCGGCGGGGTCCTCGAGGGCGCCGGCGCCGAGGGCTTCGCCGAGGACATCGAGCAGGCGCTCTACGCCTCGAAGATCGTCGCCTACGCCCAGGGGTTCAACCAGATCCAGGCGGGTGCCGAGGAGTACGACTGGACGATCGACCTCGGCGCCGTGGCCTCCATCTGGCGCGGCGGCTGCATCATCCGCGCGCGGTTCCTCGACGAGATCACCGCGGCCTACCGCCGCGACCCCGCCCTGCCCACGCTGCTGACCGACACCTCGTTCTCCGAGGCCCTCGCGGGCGCGCAGGACGCCTGGCGGCGGGTCGTGGCCGTCGCCGCACAGCTCGCGATCCCGGCGCCCGGGTTCTCGACGGCGCTGGCCTACTACGACGCCCTGCGCGCCTCGCGCCTGCCCGCCGCCCTCATCCAGGGGCAGCGCGACTTCTTCGGCGCGCACACCTACCGGCGCACCGACCGCGAGGGCACCTTCCACACCCGCTGGGCCGAGGAGGGCCGCCCGCAGGAGGAGCGCTGACCGCGTGATCGACCGCCCGGGGCGCGGCTCAGCGGTCCGGGCGGTCGATCAGCTCGGTGGGGGCGTTCATCGCCTTCACCTTCCGGCGGTGGCGCCGGTAGCGCTTGACCAGCATGAACACGACGAGCGCGGCGAGCAGCACCAGCACGACCACCTGGAACACGCCCGAGTACCGCTCCACGAGGTACCAGCGCGTGCCCAGGGCGTAGCCCCCGTACACGAACACGCTGTTCCAGATCAGGCTGCCCAGGGCCGTGAGCAGCCCGAACTCCCACCACCGCATCCGCCGGGCGCCGGCGGGCAGCGACACCAGGCTGCGGACGCCGGGCACCATGCGCCCCAGGAACACCGCCCACCGGCCGTGCCGGTCGAACCAGCCCTCGGCCCGCCGGACGTCCTCGACGTGCACCATCGGGATCCTCGACAGCGCCTGGCGCACCCGGTGCTCCGGCGCGAGCATGCCGACGAGGTAGAGCGCGACCGCCCCGACCACGGAGCCGCCGGTGGTCCACGCGATCGCCGAGAGCACCGAGAACTCACCGCGGCCAGCGGCGAACCCGGCGAGCGGGAGGATCACCTCGCTCGGGATCGGCGGGAAGACGTTCTCCAGCGCGACGAGGAGCCCGGCCCCGGGCGCCCCGAACGTGGACAGGAGATCGGTGGCCCACCCGGCGAGCCCGCCTCCACCGGGGGCGGCGGGCACCCCCTGCATCATCGTCCACCGCGCGGTCACGCCGTCGGGTCCGATCAGCTCGGCTGCTTGGCGCGGTTGCGCGCCTTGTGCCGCTCCTGGGCGTCGAGGATGACCTTGCGGATGCGGACCGCGCCCGGCGTGACCTCGACGCACTCGTCCTCGGAGCAGAACTCCAGCGATTGCTCGAGCGACAGGATGCGCGGCGGGGTGAGGCGCTCGAGGACGTCCTGCGAGGACTGGCGCATGTTGGTCAGCTTCTTCTCGCGGACGATGTTGACCTCCATGTCCTCCGAGCGGTTGTTCTCCCCGACGACCATGCCGGCGTAGACCGGCGTGGTGGGACCGACGAAGAGGTCGCCGCGGTCGGCGAGCAGCCCGACGGCGTGGCCGGTCACCGCTCCGGCGCGGTCGGCGATGAGCGAGCCGGAGATGCGGGCGCGCAGCTCGCCGACCCAGGGGCCGTAGCCGTCGAAGAGCTGGTTGGCGATGCCGGTGCCGCGGGTCTCGGTGAGGAACTCCGTGCGGAAGCCGATGAGCCCGCGCGAGGGCACCCGGAACTCCATCCGGACCTGGCCGGACGCCGAGTGCGCCATCTCGAGCATCTCGCCCTTGCGGGCGGCGAGGAGCTGGGTGACCGCGCCGAGGTGCTCGTCGGGCACGTCCACCGACAGGCGCTCGAACGGCTCGTGGATCTTGCCGTCGACCCGCCTGGTGACGACCTCGGGCTTGCCGACGGTGAGCTCGAAGCCCTCCCGGCGCATCTGCTCGACGAGGATCGCCAGCGCGAGCTCCCCGCGGCCCTGGACCTCCCAGGCGTCGGGGCGCTCGGTGGGCAGGACGCGCATCGAGACGTTGCCGACGAGCTCGGCGTCGAGGCGGTTCTTCACCAGTCGGGCGGTGAGCTTCGTGCCCGGCTTCGGATCCCGCCCGGCCAGCGGCGAGGTGTTGATGCCGATGGTCATGGCGATCGCCGGCTCGTCGACGGTGATGCGCGGCAGCGGGCGCGGGTCCTCGGGGTCGGCGAGCGTGTCGCCGATCGTGACCTCGGCGATCCCGGCGACGGCGACGATGTCGCCCGCGTCGGCGTACTCGGTGGACACCCGCTCGAGGGCCTCGGTGCGCAGCAGCTCGGTGACCTTGACGCGGGTGACCGACCCGTCGGCACGGCACCAGCCGACCTGCTGGCCGCGGCGGATGCGCCCCGAGCGCACGCGGCAGAGCGCGATGCGGCCGAGGTACGACGAGGCGTCGAGGTTGGTGACGTGGGCCTGCAGCGGGCCGTCCGGGTCGTCGGTGGGGGCCGGGACCTGGTCCATGAGGATGTCGAACAGCGGCTGGAGGTCCGGCGAGTCCGGCACGGTGCCGTCGGCGGGACGCTCGGTCGACGCCTTGCCCGCGCGGGCACTGGCGTAGACCACGGGCAGGTCGAGGAGGTTCGCGACGACCTCGTCGTCGAGGCCGAGGTCGGTGGCCAGCTCGAGGAGCAGCTCGAGGGACTCGTCGACGACCTCGGCGCACCGCGCGTCGGCCCGGTCGGTCTTGTTGACGACCAGGATCACCGGCAGGTGGGCCGCGAGCGCCTTGCGCAGCACGAAGCGCGTCTGGGGCAGCGGGCCCTCGCTGGCGTCCACGAGCAGCACCACGCCGTCGACCATCGACAGCCCGCGCTCGACCTCGCCGCCGAAGTCGGCGTGCCCGGGGGTGTCGATCACGTTGATCGTCACGCCGTCGCGGCGGACCGCCGTGTTCTTGGCGAGGATCGTGATGCCCTTCTCGCGCTCGAGGTCGCCGGAGTCCATGACCCGGTCGACCAGCTCGGCGCGCGCGGAGAAGGCGCCGGACTGGCGCAGCATGGCGTCCACCAGCGTCGTCTTGCCGTGGTCGACGTGCGCGACGATGGCCACGTTGCGCAGGTCGACGCGCCCGGTGGTGGGCTCGGGACGCTCGGGGGCGGTGACGGACACGCAGGAACTCCAGCCGGAGGGGGTTGACGTCCCCTCCAGGTTACGGGGCGTGATCCCCTTCACCGGCGGGTACCGGGGTGTCCCCCACCACGTCGGCCGCGACGAGCTCGCCGATGCGGGGCGCGAGCTTCGCCAGGTTGTCGCCCCACACGACGTGCACGGCGCCCTCGCGCGCCCGGTGCACACCGTCGCCGGCGCCCCGCATCGGGGTGCAGCGCAGCTCCTCGACCGGGGTCGGGTCGAGCTGCGGGAGGTGGCGCCGGACGTGGTCGACGACGGCGGCGCGCGAGCGGCGGGCGACCTCGTGCGCGCCGAGCTCCCAGGCGGTGTCGGCGTCGGGCAGGTGCCCGCCGACCGCCCAGTGCCCGGCCCGGGTGCGGTGCTGGTAGGTGCTCGCGAGCGGCCCGTCCTCCCGGCCGTCGAGGTGGCACGGGCGGTCTGCGGGCCCGGCGAAGGTGAAGCGGGTGTGGTGCTCCAGCCCGGCCGGCACGTCGATCCCGAGCGGTCCGACGAGGGCGGGCGTGCCGGTCCCGGCGGCCACGACGACGGCGTCGGCGTCGATCGGGCCGTCGGCGGTGTGCACCGTGGCGTCGGCGTCGACCCCGTCGACCCCGGCCCGCTCCGGCCCGACCGCGGCGACGAGGAACGCCCCGGCCGCGGCGAGGTCGAGCACCCCGCCCGCGGGGTCGTGCAGCACGCCGTCCACCACCCGGTGGACCGCCCCCGCCGCGGTCATGGCCGCCGACCACGCCGGCACGCGCGGCCCGCTGACGATCACGCGGTCGCCGCCGACGAACGTGCGGCCGGCCGTCGTCGACCAGTCGTCCCACAGCTCGGAGGCGCGCCGGGCCTGCGC
This sequence comes from Actinomycetospora sp. ABD4_176, assembly GCF_056311855.1. Taxonomy (NCBI): domain Bacteria; kingdom Bacillati; phylum Actinomycetota; class Actinomycetes; order Pseudonocardiales; family Pseudonocardiaceae; genus Actinomycetospora; species Actinomycetospora sp. ABD4_176. The sequence continues at coordinate 1,374,109 of NZ_CM149974.1, forward strand.
GACGAGGTCCGGGTCGCCGTGCGCCACCCGGAAGATCCTCGTGTCGCCGGCGGAGCGCGCCCCCATCGGCGCGCCCACGTCGAGGCAGCGCACCGTGGCGCCCGCCCCGACGAGGGTGTACGCCGTCGCCAGCCCGACGATCCCCGCCCCGACCACCGTGACCCGCACCGGCACCCCTCCCGACCCCGAGACCGGCATCAGGGTGCACCTCGATCCGCGGCGCCGCCGTCCGGAGGCTTCGTGGTGATCAGCAGGCCGAAACGCACCTCGTGGACCCTCACGGCGGTGCCTTTCGACCTGCTGATCATGTGAACCGGCGCGGCGTCAGCCCTTCGGGGCGCGGGGCGAGCCCGGGGCGAAGACGCCCTCGACGGCGAAGGCCGGCAGCACGGCCTTCGACAGCGGCCGGGAGGTCTCGGCGAGCTCCGCCGTCCCCTCGGGGCCGAGGTGGCGCCAGGGGCCGAGGGACATGCGCGTGGTGTGGTCCTCGACCTCCGCGCGCAGCGCCGTCCCGGCCTCGGTGAGCGCGCCGTCGCCGTCGAGCAGGCCGCGCTCGGCGAGGCCGGCGCTCGCGTCGGCCCACTGCTCGGGCGACCAGCCGCGGTTGCGCTGCGCGAACTCGACGGTGAAGCCGCGCCCCGTGGCGACGTGGGTGATGAGGGCCTCGAGGCCGGAGAGGCCCGCGGAGACCAGCGCGTGCAGGTGGGCGTCGCCCCGGTGCTCGCGCAGCAGCGTCACCCCGTGCCACAGCGCGAGGTGGGGCTCCTCGGGCCAGGGCAGGTCGGCGTGCGCGGCGTGCAGCGGGCGGTCCTCCGGGGTCGCGCCCTCGCAGGCCTTCCGCAGGAGCTCCGACGCGCGGGTGACGGCCGGCGAGGAGACGGCGTCGCCGAGCAGCCGGCGCAGGGCGCGGTCGGCGGCCCGCAGCCGGGCGTTGACGATGTCGGCGGGCGCGGCGAGCGACCACACGCCGGGCACCGACCGCGCCACGCGCGCGGGGTTGAAGTTGAAGAACGTCGCGGTGACGACGCCCGGCCCGACCGGGCCCATCGGCGCCGCGCGTTGCGCGAAGTACTGGTCCGCGCCGCGGGTGAGGCCCAGCTCGGCGAGCTCCTCGCCCACCTCGGGCACGAAGTAGATCATCGAGTGGAGGGGTTCGAGGCGCTGCGCGAGCGCGGCGGCGTCGGCGGGGGCAGTGGTCGGGTCGGGGGTGCTGGGAGCGGCCACGCGATCACCGTCTCACGGCGGGGGCCACCCCGTCCCGGGCACACTGGGAGCCATGGCGTCCTGGCCCGCGCGGGCTCCGCTCGGTGGGCTGGCCCCGCGCCGGCGCGCCTTCGTGCTCGCCCTGCTCGCGCTCCTGGCCGTGGTCGCGGTGCTGATCGGGGTCGGGGTGGCGCGCGAGTTCCGCGTCCCGCCGCCCGCCGACCCGGACGTGCCCGGCGCCGTGGTGCTCGTGCCCGGCTACGGCGGCAACCGGGCGGCGTTCCTCGGGCTCACCGAGCGTCTGCGGGCCGAGGGCCGGCGGGCGGTGATCGTCGAGCTGCCCTCCGGCGGCACCGGCGACCTCGTCTCCCAGGGCGCCGCGATCGACGACACCGTGCGCGAGCTCCTCGACGACGGCGCCCCGTCCGTCGACGTCGTCGGCTACTCGGCGGGCGGGGTCGCGACGCGGGTCTACCTCGACCGCGGCCGCACCGCCCCCGCCGTCCGCCGGGTGGTGACGCTCGGGTCGCCGCTGCGGGGCGCCGAGCTCGCGGCGGCCGGCGGGGCGCTCGTGCCCGGCGCGTGCCCCCGTGCCTGCCAGCAGCTCGCCCCGGGCAGCGCCCTGCTCACGGGCCTCGCCACCGCGCCGGCCGGCGTGCCCTGGCTCTCGCTGTGGAGCGCCGACGACGAGACCGTCACGCCGCCCGACTCGGCCGAGCTGCCCGGCACCGACGCCGTGCGCCTCCAGGACGTGTGCTCCGACGCCGTCGTCACCCACTCCCGCCTGCCCACCGATCCGCTGTCGGTGGGCCTGGTCCTGCGCGCGCTGGGCACCGGTCCCCTGCCCACGGCCGACGAGGAGCAGTGCGACGACCTGCGCGCCGAGGGCCGTTCCGGCACCTGAGCATCCGGGCCGGTTACCGGTGGGTCAGCTTCCGAACGGCGGCTGGGAGGGCGGCGGACGCCGACCGACGATGGGCGGATGCCGCTCCAGGCCGTCCTCGCGCGGGCCCTCCCCCGCGCCCCGCTCGCGCTGCGCCACGGACTGGTGTTCCTGGTGGCGGGCGCGGGGTACGCGGCGGGGGCGCTCCTCGCGCTGTCGTGGTTCAACCCCAACGGCATCGGTCCCTCGTTCTTCCCCGCCGCCGGGTGGACCGTGGCGCTGCTGTGCGTGTTCGGCCGCCGGTGGTGGCCCGCGGTGCTGGCCGGCGCCGCGGCCGCCGAGGTCACCGTCAACCTGGTCGCGGGGCTGTCGGTGGCCGCCGCGGTGGGGTTCGCGGTGGCCAACACCGTGGAGCCGGCGCTCGGGGCGACGCTCACCCGCCTCCGCGCCGGCGGCCGCCCGGACCTCAGCCGCCAGCGCGACCTGGCCGGTTTCGTGGTCGGCGCCGCCGTGGTGGCACCGCTGGCCGGCGCGCTGATCGGCGCCCTCGTCGACGGCCTCGTCGGCGCGGGCCGGCCGTGGCACGCGTTCGTGGCGCGGTGGTGGCTCGGCGACGGGCTGGCCGTGCTCGTCGTCGGCACCGCGGTCGTCGCCGTCCTGACCCTGCCCTGGAGCCGCCGGGTCGTGCTGGCGACCGCGGCCGCGGCCGTCGCCGCCGTCGCCGTCACGGCCGTCCTGTTCTGGTCGCAGACCCTGGTCCTGGTCTTCCTGCCGACGCTGCTGCTGATGTGGGTCGCGCTGCGGCTCGGCGTCGGCGCGGTCGCGGTGGTCGGCCTGGGGACCGCGCTGACCGCCGCGCAGGGCGAGGCCGCGGGCCTCGGGTTCTCCATGACGCTCGGCGTGCCCCCGGGGGTCAGCCACGTCTACCTGCAGATGCTGCTCGCGGTGCTGCTCCTCGCGGTGCTGCTCCTCGCCGTCCAGGTCGACGAGCAGGTCCGCGCGAAGGTCGCGGCCGAGGTCGCCGCGCGCCGCAGCGCCGACCTCGCGGCCTGGAACGCGGAGCTGGAACGGAGCAACGCCGAGCTCGACATGTTCGCGTACGCCGCCTCCCACGACCTGCGCGAGCCGCTGCGGGCGATCGCCCAGACCGCGGGCTTCGTCCTGGAGGACGCGGGCGACCTCGACGACGAGTCGACCCATCGCCTGCGGTCGATCGGCCTGCTCGCGATCCGCATGGACGAGCTGCTCGACTCGCTGCTGCGCTACTCACAGGTCGGGCGCGGCGAGCTCGAACCCGTGACGGTGGACCTGGACGGGGTGCTCGACGAGGTCGCCGCGCTGCTCGCCGAACGCTGCCGCGAGGCGGGGGTCGAGCTGCGGCGAACGGGCCGCCTGCCGGTGGTGCGGGGCGACCGCGTCCAGCTCGGCGAGGTGCTGACGAACCTCGTCGTCAACGCGATCAAGTACGCGGACGACGAGCCCCGGTGGGTGGCGATCGGCCCCGGGCCCCTGCCCGATGGGTCGGCCGCGACCGACTGCGCGGTGTACGTCCGCGACAACGGCGTCGGGATCCCGCCCGGGCGACGCGAGGACGTCTTCGCGCCCTTCCAGCGCCTGCATCCCGGACGGGCCCGCGGTCTCGGCATGGGGCTCGCCATCTCCCGCCGGATCGTCGAGCGTCACGGCGGGCGGATGGGCGTCGAGAGCACCCCGGGTCAGGGCAGCTCGTTCTGGTTCACCGTGCCGTCCGTCGAGCTGCCGAGCCAGCAGGAGAAGATCCCCCGCAGCACGACCTGGAACATGGCCAGGTCCACCGGCTTGAACACGTAGCTGTTGGCGCCCGCCCGGTAGCAGGCCTCGATGTCCCGCGGATGGGTCGACGACGTCAGCACCACCACGGGGAGCTCCTCGAGCCGGGACCGTCGGCGCACCGTCGACAGCACCCCGTGGCCGTCCAGACCCGGGACGTGGAGGTCGAGCAGGACGAGGGCGGGCCGCTCGCCCTCCTCGTCGGCCAGGCGCTCGAGGGCCGACGTGCCGTCGCCGACACACTCCAGCCGGGCCTCGGGGTGCGCCCGGGCCAGCGTCCGGCGGACCGCCTCGACGTCCTGCGGAGAGTCCTCGACCAGCAGCACGAGCGCGCCCATCCGCCGGTCACGCCCCGTCTTTCGGGCCGTCGTTCTGCGGCACCACCCACTCGAGAACGGTGCCCCGGGGAGACCGGGGGCGCCACCCGAAGGTCCCCCCGAGCGCCGCGGCACGCCGCGCCATGTTGCCCAGGCCGCCGGTGCTCGCCGGTTCCGGTGTCCCGTCCCCGTCGTCGCTGACCTCCAGCCGCACCTCGTCCGGGGTCGTGGTGATGGTGATCGCGACGTGCTCCGCGTCGGCGTGCCGCACCGCGTTGGAGAGCGCTTCGCTGAGCACGGCCAGCAACTGCCGCGCGATGCCGGGCCGGACGTCGGCGAGCGGCCCGCGGTAGGTGACCTCCGGCTCGTGGCGGAGCCCGCGGGCGGCGTGCCCCACGATCCGCGAGATCGACGACGCGAGCTCGGCGGGCTGCAGCTCGCCCGTCATCGTCACGATCGCGGCCCGGAGCTCCACGACCGCGTCGTCGATACCCTCCAGCGCGGCCAGCAGCGGACCGGCGTCGCCGTCGGCGCGGTGCAGCGCCAGCGTCAGACCCAGCCCCGTCGCGAAGAGACGCTGGAGGACCGTGTCGTGGAGGTCGGCGGCGATCCGCTGCCGCTCCTCCGCGAGCGCGAGCCGCGCGAGACGGTCGTGCTCGACCCCGTCGATCCCGACGCCGGTCGTGAGGTCGGTCGCGACGACGAAGAACCCGACGACGCGCTTCCCCTCGACGTCCGGGAGGTACGACACCTGGGCGTCGCGCGGCTCGCCCCGCTCGTCGACGATCGTCCGCACGACGACGCGCGCCCGCCCCACGAGCGCCTCCGCCACCGCGGCGCGCTCCATCTCGTAGAGGCGCGGACCGAGGAGGTCGGCCAGCGTGATCCCGCGCAGGTCGTCGGGCTCCTTGCCGAACCACCGGGCGTAGGCGTCGTTGGCGTAGCGGTTCACCTCGTCCGCGCCCCAGCGCGCGACCATGGTCGGGAACGCGTCGGCCGGGACGTCCACGCCGACCACGGGGTGCGGGTCGGTGTGTGACACGTCGACGGTCCTCGCTGTGTGCTCGGTGGTGCGTCCGCAGGCCAACGTAGCCAGGCGTTCCGCCCTTCTCCATCCGCCGACCGGCCCCCGCGCCCCCGACGAACGTCCCTGGTGCGACGGTGTCCGGCCGCGCCGGCCCAGGGTCGTCCGCGCTAGCTGGTGACGTCCTTCGTGGCGAAGTTGGCCCAGGCGGCGAGCATGAGCACCAGCACGTAGCCCGCCTGGAGCCAGAGGCCCGCGGTGATGTCGGTCAGGAAGATCGGGTCGCGGAAGAAGTCGACCCAGGCGAGCCAGTAGCGGGTGGGCAGGTACGGCGTGACGGCCGCGGCGGCGTCGAGGCTGACCAGCACCTGGCTGGTCACGAGCGCGGCCAGCGCGCCGAGCGTCGCGCCGAGCGAGGACGCGGTGACCGTCGAGAGGAACAGCGCGATGGCCGCCACCCCGAGCATCGACACCGTGACGTAGCCCATCGCCCAGAGCAGGCGGGCCGCGAGGTCGGCGGGCGAGAGCGCCTCCCCCGACAGCGACGACACCGACGCCTGCGCGCGCTCGCGGGCCGCCTGGTCGTCGGCGGCGACCGTCCCGTCGCCCGCCCCGGCGCCCGGTCGGGTGGCGCCGGCCTGCCCGCCCGACGCCGCGTCCGAGCTGCCGACCTGGCCCCCGCCGCCCGCCGGCGCGGCGGGACCGGTGCCCGCGACGGCGTCGTCGCTGCTGCCCGTGACCTCGGGCAGCGCCCGCACCACCGCCACCGGGTCGCCCGCCCCGAACAGCGAGACCCCGACGACGTAGGAGCTCCCGACGACCGCCACGACGGAACCGACGACGAACACCACGACCGTGGCCAGCTTCGCCAGCAACAACGACGTGCGGCGCACGGGGCGCACGAGCAGGTAGCGCAGCGTGCCCTGCGACGACTCCCCCGCCACCGCGTCGCCCGCGACCACCGCCACCGCGATCGGCAGGAAGAGCGGCAGCACCAGTGCCAGCGCGGCCGCCGGGTAGAGCGAGCCGGACTGCAGCACGGCGGACAGGAACGCCGCGCCCTGCCCCGGCGGCGGGGAGATGCGCGTCGTGGCGAGGAAGACCGCGACCACCGTGGGCAGCAGGCACAGCAGGCCCACGGCCACCCAGGTCCGGGGGCGGCGGACGAGCTTGACGAGCTCGACACCGATCACGGGCGCGCCCCGTTCCGCCGCGCCGCGCGCGACGTGTCCGATCCGGGTCCCGTCAACGACACCACCACGTCCTCCAGGCTCCGGCGCTGCTCGGCGAGCCCGTCGAGCGGCACGCCGTGCTCGACGAGGTGACGCGCCAGGGCGGGCGGGCCGCCGGGCGCGGCCTCGACGACGAGCGTGTGGTCGTGCCGCTCGGCCACCGCACCCCCGAGCACGCGCGCCGCCGCGTCCGGGTCGGGCGTGCGGACGACGAGGCGGCCCGTCGGGCCCCGCACCGCGTCGAGGTCGTCCTCGAGCACCAGCCGGCCCCGGTCGACGACGCCGACGGTGGTGCAGAGCGCCTCGATCTCGGCGAGCAGGTGGCTCGAGAGGAAGACCGTGGTGCCCGCGGCGTTGAGCTCGAGGAGCAGGTCGCGGACCTCGCGGATGCCGTGCGGGTCGAGGCCGTTGGTGGGCTCGTCGAGCACGAGCAGGCGCGGGCGGTTGAGCAGCGCGCCGGCGAGCCCGAGGCGCTGGCGCATGCCCAGCGAGTACGCCCGCACCGGGCGCCGGTCGATCGCGCCGAGCCCGACGCGCTCGAGGACCTCCTCGACGCGGGCGCGGCGGCGCCGGCCGTCCCGGTCGCGGCGGGGGCCGGCGGCGTCGAGCAGCGCGAGGTTGGTGCGCCCGGACAGGTGCGGATAGGCCGCGGGTCCCTCGACCATCGCCCCGATCTCGGGCAGCACCTCGGCCACCCGTGACGGCACCGGCCGCCCGAGCACCGTGATCTCGCCGCGCGTGGCGTAGACCAGGCCCAGGAGCATCCGCACCATCGTCGTCTTGCCCGAGCCGTTGGGGCCGAGGAAGCCGTAGCGGGCGCCCTGCGCGACGTGCAGGTCCACGCCGTCGACGGCGGTGTGCGCGCCGTAGCGCTTGGTCAGCCCCCGGGTCTCGATGACCAGCCGCTCGGGGTCGCGGCGGGCGCCGATCCGCTGGGTGGTCCCGTTCGGTCCGCTCACGAGCGGCCCCCCGCGAGCAGGTCGGTGGCGCCGCTGTCGATCGCGGCGGGCGGGACGAGGCCCGCGAGCACCCACGCCCGCGCGCCGTCCTCGCTGCGGACGACGGCGAGGGTGAGCAGCGGGGTCTCCAGCGCCGCCCCCTGGCCCTCGACGGACAGGGTGCGGCCGGCGCCGGCGCGGTCGATCCCGGAGAGCAGGGTGCCGGCGAGGTCGGGGGGCAGCGGCACGGCGATCAGCTGGCCCAGCGTGGTGCCGTAGCGCCCGAGCGCCGGGAAGCCGCGCTCGGGCCGGACCCGTTCCCGGCCCGCGAGACTCGCGGGCAGCGACGAGCCGTCCCCGCGGCCCAGGACGCCGAACAGGTCGGAGGTCGGGCTGCGGGTGACCCCGGCGCCCGGACCGCGCCGCGGCTCGAGGGCTGCCGGGTCGGGCGGGCCCTGGGTGAGCTCGTCGAACGCGGTGGTGATGAGGGGCTCGGCCACCCCCGTGGCGCGCACCTCGACGGCGACGGGCAGGCCGGTGGCCGGGTCGGCCCAGACGTCGAGGGCCCCCACGGTCGTCTCCGGGTCGGCGACGGTGACCCGCATCCCCGCGGCGTCCACCCCGGCGACCCGGCGCGACGGCAGCTCGGTGGCCGGGTCGGCCGACGTCGTGCCCGCGAGGAGCCGGCGGGCGAGCTCCGGCGGGAGCAGGTCCTCGGGGCGGGGCAGGCGCACCTGCGGGTCGCGGGCGACGATCGTCAGCAGCTCCGCGCCGTAGTCCCACACGGCCTGCCCGCGCGGGGTCGTGTAGCGGTCACGCTCCCCCACGGCCGACAGCACGTCGACGCGCGAGCGGTCCGGGGCGGCGTACCAGCCGCGCATCCGCGTCACGCCCGAGAGCAGGGTGGTGACGTCCGAGAGCTGCGCGATCCGCGGCAGTCCGAGCGCGGCGCGGGCCTCGGCGTACCCGCTCCAGGGCCGGTCGGCCGACGCGGCGACGAGGTCGCGCAGCTGCTCCGGGTCGGCGCGGGCGTCGCCCGGCCGGGCCGCGATCGCCGCGGGCACCCCCACGAGGAGCGCCGCCACGGTCGCCACCACCGCCCACCGCCACAGTGCCCATCCCGGCACCCGCCCCGATGCCCACCCCGACCGTGCCGCCACCGGCGTCCCGACTCCCCTCACGCGACCGTGTCCACGATCGAGGGTGCCACCGAAACGGACGGGCGGTGGCCGCACGGTGAGGACGGCGAGGCGATCAGGTGCCCGGGGCCCGGTCGGCGCCCGTCGCCGCCGTCTCCGGGTCGTCCCCGTCGTGCCCGGCAGGCGGCTCGACGGGGGGCTCCGCGGGGGACCCACCCGGGAAGAACCGGACCTTGACCAGGCTCGCGACGGTGGTGAGCAGCAGCACACCGACGATGACGCCGAGGGAGAGCTCGATGCCGATCGTCGGGACCGGCACGGGCTCGCCGCCGTTGAGGAACGGCAGCGTGTTCGTGTGCAGCGCCTCGAGCACGAGCTTGACGCCGATGAACGCGAGGATCACGCCGAGCCCGTAGGACAGGTACACGAGCTTGTCCAGCAGGCCGCCGAGCAGGAAGTAGAGCTGCCGCAGCCCCATGAGCGCGAACATGTTCGCGGTGAAGACGATGTACGGGTCGGTGGTCAGCCCGAAGATCGCCGGGATCGAGTCGAGCGCGAACAGCAGGTCGGTCATGCCGATCGCGATCATCACCATGAGCATCGGCGTGGCCATGAGCCGCAGCCGGCCCCGCGCGTCGCGGCGGCGGACCACCGAGCGGGTGCCGACGTAGTCGTCGGTCACCGGCACGACGCGGCGCACGAGGCGCAGCAGGGCGTTCTCCTCGAACTCCTCCTCGTCGTCGCCGAGCACGACCTTGACCGCGGTCAGCACGAGGAACGCGCCGAACAGGTAGAAGACCCAGCTGAACCGCTCGACGACGGCGGCGCCGGCGAGGATGAACGCGCCGCGCAGCACGAGCGCGATGAGGATGCCGAAGAGCAGCACGCGGTGCTGGTGGACCTTCGGCACCGCGAACGCGCTCATGATCAGCAGGAAGACGAACAGGTTGTCGACCGAGAGCGAGTACTCGGTGACGTAGCCCGCCACGAAGGCCGTCGCCGGGTCCCGGCCGGCCACGAGGAACAGGCCGACGGCGAAGAGCGCGGCGAGCCCGACGTAGACGCCGACCCAGCGTGCGGCCTCCCGGACGCCCACCTCGTGGGGGCGGCGACCGACGATGGCGAGGTCGAGGGCGAGCACCGCGAGCAGGCCCACGATGGTCAGGGCCCAGACCCAGAACGGCACGTACATGCGGCGGGGACTCCGATCTCCGGCGACGTCAGGGCAGACGTGGACACCGGAGGTCTCTCCCGCCGCCCTCGCGGGCGACCGGGGGCCCCGGGCACCGGCACCGATCACGTCGACCGGTCCGGCGGCCGTGCTGACGAGGCCGACGCGTGGGGATACTCCCCTCCGCGGGCCAGTGTGGCAGCCGTGTGAGGCCGGAGCCCGGGGACCCCGCCGTGGCGTTGCGCACCCGCCCGGGCGGCCCGCTCACACCGGTTGCTCACGACCGGCTCAGGCGAGGCGGGATAGCGTGCGCGGGTGATCCAACGCCCGCTCCGGGTCCTCGGGGTCGTGCTCGCCGTCGGACTGCTCGGGCTCTCGACGCTCGCCGCCGCGCCCGGTGGCAGCGCCGGCACAGCCGGTGGCGCCGGCACCGTGCGCAGCGAGGACCTCCGGATCGAGGTGCGCGACGGCCCGGCCCGCGACCAGCCGCAGAGCCTCGACGCGACGCTCTGGCTCCCGGCGACGACGGGCCCGGCGCCCGCGGTGCTGGTCGCCCACGGGTTCGGCGGCAGCAAGCAGTCGGTGGCCGCCGAGGCGCGCACCTGGGCGGAGCGGGGCTACGTGGCGCTCGCCTGGTCGGCGCGCGGGTTCGGCGCGAGCACCGGGCAGATCGCGCTGAACTCCCCGGACTACGAGGTCGCCGACGCGGTCCAGCTCGTCGACTGGCTGGCGGGCCGCCCGGAGGTGCGCCAGGACGCGCCCGGCGACCCGCGCGTCGGTGCCACCGGCGCGTCGTACGGCGGCGCCCTGTCGCTGCTGCTCGCGGGCTACGACCGCCGCGTCGACGCCACCATCCCCGTCATCACCTGGAACGACCTCGGCCAGGCGCTCTTCCCCGACCGCGCCGGTGCCCCGCCGGCCGCGACGCCCGCCGCCAGCGCCGCCGGGCCCGACGGGGTGTTCAAGCGGTCGTGGGCGGCGCTGTTCTTCGGCAGCGGCACGCGGCCCGGCCCGGGCCAGGAGCAGCAGGCGCCGCAGGTCTGCGGCCGGTTCCTGCCCGAGGTGTGCGCCGGGTACGTCGCGGCGGTCACCTCCGGGCGCGAGCCCGCCGAGCTCGCGGACTTCTTCACCCGGGCCTCGCCCGCGAGCGTCGCCGGCCGGATCACCGCGCCGACGCTGCTGGTCCAGGGCGAGCGCGACACGCTCTTCGGGCTGGAGCAGGCCGACGCCACGGCGCGCCAGATCGCCGCGGGCAGGGGCACGGTCGCCGTGAGCTGGTTCGCGGGCGGGCACGACGGCGGCGGCCCGGACCGGCGCACCACCGAGCGCATGCGGGCGTGGTTCGACCACCACCTCGCCGGCACCGCCCCGGACCCCGGCACGGCCTTCACCTACGTGGTGCCCTCCGGGGTGCAGGCGCGCAGCGCCCCGACCCAGCGCACGATCACCGCGAGCACCTACCCGGGCGTCGACGGCGGCGCGGGCGCGCCGCGCACGGCCCTGCCCCTGCGTGGTGACGCCCAGGACGTCGTCGCCCCGGCCGGCGGCGCGCCGGCGGCGATCTCGTCGGTGCCGGGGCTCGCGGGTGTGACCGGGGGTGCGTCCGGGGCCGGCGGGGACGACGACGAGGACGGCGGCTCGGGGGGCGGTGGCCCCGGGGGCGGCTCCGGGGGCGGTGGCTCGAGCGGTGGTGCCGCGGCCCTGCTCGGCCGGCTCGCGACGGACCTGCCGGGCCAGGCGGCCCGCTTCTCGACCGACCCGCTGCCGGCCCGGACCGTGGTCGCCGGGTCCCCGCAGGTCCGCGTGACGGTGGCGTCGGTTCCGGGACGGCCGTCGGGCGAGCCGGTGCTCTTCGCGAAGGTCTACGACGTGGCCGCCGGCGGTGACGCCGGTGGGGGTGCGCCCGGCGGCCGGACGCTGCTGGGCAACGCGGTCTCCCCGCTGCGGCTGCCGCCGCCGGGCCCGACGCCGACCGAGGTGACGGTCAGCCTCCCCGCCGTGGTCGCGACGCTCGCCGCCGGCCACCGGCTCGAGGTCGTCCTGTCCACCACCGACCAGGCCTACGCCGCAGCGGTGCCGCCCGCGGTGTACCGGGTCGGCCTCGCGGGGGACGCCACCCTCGCCGTGCCGACCGTGCCCGGCGACGTCCGCAGCGGGACCTCGGTGCCCCTTGCCCCGCTCGTGGCCGCGGGTGTGCTGCTGCTCGGGGTGCTCGTCGCGTGGCTGGTGGCGCGGGTGCTCGCGGCCCGGCGCCGTCGCCGTGACCTCGAGCCGGGCGGCGCGCTCGCGCTCGAGGAGGGACTCGCCGACACACCGCTCGTCGTGCGCGGGCTCTCCAAGGCCTGGCCCAGCGGGCTCCGCGCCGTCGACGACGTCTCCTTCACCGTCGAGCGCGGCCAGGTCCTCGGCCTGCTCGGCCCGAACGGCGCCGGGAAGACGACGACGCTGCGCATGCTCCTCGGGCTCATCGCCCCGACGGCCGGCGAGCTGCGGATCTTCGGGCGGCGGGTCGTCGCCGGCGCGCCCGTGCTGGGCCGGGTCGGCGCGTTCGTCGAGGGCGCGGGCTTCCTGCCGCACCTCACCGGCCGCGACAACCTCGAGCTCTACTGGGCCGCGACCGGCCGCCCCCGTGCGGAGGCGCGGCTCCCCGAGGCGCTGGAGATCGCCGGGCTCGGCACCGCCGTCGACCGGGCCGTGCGCACCTACTCGCAGGGCATGCGCCAGCGCCTCGCCATCGCCCAGGCGATGCTCGGACTGCCCGACCTGCTCGTGCTCGACGAGCCGACCAACGGCCTCGACCCGCCGCAGATCCACGCGATGCGCGAGGTGCTCGTCTCCTACGCCCGGACCGGCGGCCGGACGGTGCTCGTGTCGAGCCACCTGCTCGCCGAGGTCGAGCAGACCTGCGACCACGTGGTCGTCATGCACCGCGGGCGGGTCGTCGCCACCGGGGAGGTCGCCGAGCTCGTCGCCGGCGGGCAGGTCGCGGTCACCGTGGCCGGGCGCCGCGACGAGGCGGTCTCGGTGCTGCGCGGGCGCAACGGGGTCCGCGACGTCGAGCCCGACCCCGCCGACACCGACGTCGTGCTCGTCGACCTCGGCGGCGTCGACCGCGCCGAGGTCGTCCGCACCCTGGTCGAGGCCGGCTTCTCGGTGCGCGGCGTCGGGCCGCGGCGCCGCCTCGAGGACGCGTTCCTCGCGCTGATCGGTGAGGAGGGCTCGTCGTGAGCACCGCGACGGACGAGGCGCGGACGCTGCCGGTGCGCGTGGAGCTCGCGCGCCAGTGGCGGCGCCGGCGCACGCAGGTGACGCTCGGGCTGTTCGCGCTGCTCCCGGTGATCCTGTGGATTGCGTTCTCCGTCGGCGACGACCCCTCCCCGGGCGCCGCGGCCACCAGCCTCACCGACCTCGCGCAGGCGTCCGGGGTCAACTTCGCGGTGTTCGCGCTGTTCTCGTCGGCGAGCTTCCTGTTCGTCGTGGTCGTGGCGCTGTTCTTCGGCGACACGGTGGCGAGCGAGGCGTCGTGGTCGTCGCTGCGCTACCTGCTCGCGATCCCCGTGCCGCGGGTGCGCCTGCTGCGCCAGAAGGCGATCGTCGCCGGGCTCCTCTCGCTGGCCACGCTGGTCGTGCTGCCGGTGGTGGCCGTCGTGCTCGGCACGCTGGTCTACGGGGCCGGCGACTACCTCTCCCCCACCGGCGAGTCGTTGCCCTACGGCACGGCGCTCGTGCGCATCCTGCTCGCCGTCGCCTACCTGGCGATCCACCTGCTGTGGGTGGCGGGCGTCGCCACCCTGCTCTCGGTGGTCACCGACGCCCCGCTCGGCGCCGTGGGCGGCGCGGTGCTGGTGTCGATCCTGTCCCAGATCCTCGACACGGTCGACGCGCTGGGTTCGATCCGCAATCTCCTGCCGACCCACGAGGTCTTCGCCTTCGCCGACCTGCTGACCCTGGACGTCGACGGCTCCGACCTCGCGGGCGGCGTCCTGTCGGCCCTGGTCTGGTGCATCGCCTTCGGCGCCACCGCCGTCTGGTACTTCCGCCGCAAGGACATCACCAGCTAGCCCGGACGGCGCATCCCCGGTGCGAGCGATGCGGCATCGCTGGCGTCTGACGCCAGGATCGCCACATCCTCGTTCGGACGGCTCGCGTCCGGGCGTGTCGCGACTCCGGCACCGAATGCAGTCCACCTGCCCACCGCGCCCCTCGCCGCCGCGACGCTCCCGACACTCTCGGGAGATCGACATGGAGAGCTGTCGTACCGTGGCACTCCCGTTCATGGGAGGGGCACCCGGCGGCGCCACCGACCATCCGCGCACTTCCTGCCCGATATCGGGCAGGGAACTGGCCTTCACGTCCCTCCGTGGGCATTCTGTATCGATGTGGACCCCGAGCTCGTGCGCCACGTGGCCGCGTCGACGGGTCTGCCCGGGGAGGTCGCCGCGCGCGTGGTGGCCGACGTCGTCGCGTACTACTCCGAGACCACCGAGGAGTTCGTGCGCCGCCGGCACCGGGAGCTGCAGGCCCGCGACCGCCGCAACGCCGAGATCTGGACGGTGATCGCCGACGAGCTGGCGCGCCGCCCGGTGGCGCCCGGCCCGGTCAGCGAGCGGCGCCTGCGACGCATCGTCTACGGCTAGAGGGGGAAGCGATCATGTGCGGCATCGTGGGGTACGTCGGACCGCGTCCGGCGACGAAGATCCTAGTCGACGGGCTCGCCCGCCTCGAGTACCGCGGGTACGACTCGGCGGGCCTGGCCGTCGCGCACCGCAAGGCGCTGCGAACGACGCGGTCGGCGGGCCGGGTCGACGACCTGCGCGCCGCGGTCGGCGAGGACGAGTCGCCCGGGCGCACCGGGATCGCCCACACCCGCTGGGCCACCCACGGCGAGCCCAGCGAGCGCAACGCCCACCCGCACACCGACGCGGCCGGACGCATCGCCGTCGTGCACAACGGCATCCTCGAGAACGCCGACGAGCTGCGGGCCAAGCTCGTCGCCGACGGCGTGACGCTGGCGTCGGACACCGACACCGAGGTCCTCCCCCACCTCGTCGCCCGCGCCCTCGACGGCGGCGCGAGCACGCTGGAGGACGCGGTCCGCGAGGCGCTGCGCGTCGTCGAGGGCACCTACGGGCTCGTCGTGCTCGACGCCCGCCACCCCGACGAGCTCGTCGTCGCCCGCAACGGCAGCCCGATCGTCCTGGGCCTCGGCGACGGCGAGATGTTCGTGGCCTCCGACGTCGCCGCGCTCGTGCGCCACACCCGCCAGGTCGTCTTCCTCGCCGACGGGGAGCTGGCGACGCTCACCGCCGGCGGCTACGAGGGCTCGCGCCTCGGGCCGCCCACCACCGTGGACATCGACGACGCCGACTACGAGCTCGACGGCCACGCCGACTTCCTCTCCAAGGAGATCCACGAGCAGCCGGCGGCCCTGCGCCGCGTGCTGGCCGGGCGGCTCGACACCCGCTTCGCCACGGCCCGCCTCGACGGCCTGCGCCTCGACCCGCGCGAGCTGCGCGGGATCCGCCGGGTGACCTTCCTCGGCTGCGGGTCCGCGCTCTACGCCGGGCAGATCGGCGCGGGGCTGGTCGAGGAGCTCGCGCGCATCCCCGCCGACGCGGAGCAGGCCAGCGAGTTCCGCTACCGCAACCCGCTCGTCGACCCCGAGACCCTCTACGTCGCGGTCAGCCAGTCCGGCGAGACCATCGACACCCTCGCCGCCGTCGAGGAGCTCCAGCGCAAGGGCGGGCGGGTCGTCGGCGTCGTCAACGTCATCGGCTCGGCCATCGCCCGCCAGTGCGGTGCCGGCATGTTCCTGCACGCCGGGCCCGAGGTGTCGGTCGCGTCGACCAAGGCGTTCAGCTCGATGGCGACGTCGTTCACGCTGCTCGCGCTGCTGCTCGGGCGGGTGCGCGACCTCTCCGCCGCGCACGGGTCGCGGCTCGTCGAGGGCCTGCGGCGCCTCCCCGACGCCGTGGAGACCGCGCTGCAGTCGAGCGACGCGGTCGCCGAGGTGGCGCGGCGCTACGCCGACGCGCGATCGATGTTCTACCTGGGCCGCGTGCGCGGGGCGGCGGTCGCCCGCGAGGGCGCGCAGAAGCTCAAGGAGATCTCCTACGTGCACGCCGAGGCGTACGCGGCCGCCGAGCTCAAGCACGGCCCGCTCGCGCTGGTCGACGCGCAGATGCCGTGCGTGGTGGTCGTCCCCGACGACGAGCTGCTCGCGAAGAACATCAGCACCATCGAGCAGATCCGCGCCCGCGGCGGCCCGGTGATCGCGGTGACCAACGCCGAGCTCCCCGAGGGGCTCGCCGACGCCGTCCTGCGCGTCCCGCGCCTCGAGCCCGAGCTCGACCCGATCATCCTCGGTGTCCCGCTCCAGCTGCTCGCCTACCACTGCGCCGCGGTGCTGGGCCGCGACATCGACAAGCCCCGCAACCTCGCCAAGAGCGTCACCGTGGAGTAGCCCTGTGAGCACTTTCCGCCTCGATAGGGGCGGAAAGTGCTCACGTGGGCCGGAGGCCCACCTCGATGGTCAGCGGGCCGTTCGGGTCGGGGGCGTCGACGGTCGCGTGCCCGCCCGGACGCAGCGCGCCGGCCACGATCCGGCGCGACAGCGCCCGGTCGACCTCGCGCGTCACCACCCGGCGCATCGGGCGCGCGCCCAGCGCCGGGTCGTGGCCGCGCACGACGATGGCGTCGACCGCCGCCGGCGTGACCGTCAGCCCGACCTCCTGCGCGGCGAGGCGCTCGCGGGTGCCCTCGAGCAGCAGCTCCACCACCGCGCGCCGGGCCTCCTGGTCGAGCGGTGTGAACAGCACGACCTCGTCGACGCGGCCGAGGAACTCCGGGCGCAGCGCGCGGGCCAGCGCGGTCAGGACGGTCCCGCGCGCGTCGTCGGGGTCCTTGCCCTCGGTCAGCGACGCCGCGCCGAGGTTGCTCGTCATGATCACGACGGCGTCGGCGAACGACACCGTGCGCCCGCGCCCGTCGGTCAGCCGCCCGGCGTCGAGCACCCCGAGCAGGAGCGCGAGCACGTCGGGGTGCGCCTTCTCGATCTCGTCGAGCAGCACCACGCACGACGGCGTCCGGCGGATCGCCTCGGTGAGCTCGCCGGGCCGGTCGTGCCCGACGTAGCCGGGCGGCGCGCCGGTGAGGCGGCTGACGGTGTGCGCCTCGCGGAACTCGCCGAGGTCCAGGCGCACGAGCCGCTCGTCGGACCCGTGCAGCGCCTCGGCCAGCGCGCGCGCCAGCTCGGTCTTGCCCACCCCGGTCGGCCCGGCGAACAGGAACGACGCGACCGGCCGGCCCGGCTGGCCCATCCCGGCCCGCCCCGCGAGCACCGCGTCGGTGACCGCCTCCAGCGCGTGGTCCTGGCCGACGACGCGGCGCCGCAGCCGGTCGGCCAGCTCGAGCAGCCGGGTGCGCTCGGAGTCGGTGAGGTGCGCGACGGGCAGGCCGGTGCGGTCGGCCACGACCTGCGCGACGTCGGCGACCGCCACCGTCCGCGACGCCGCCGGGTCCTCGCCGCGGCGCAGCCGGACCCGCGCGGCGGCGGTGTCGAGGGCGTCGATCGCCTTGTCGGGCAGGAAGCGGTCACGGACGTGGCGGGCGGTCAGCTCGACGGCGGCGCGGCGGACGTCCTCGGGCAGCCGCACGCCGTGGTGCTGCTCGTAGCGCTCGCGCAGCCCGTCGAGGATCGCGATGGTCTGCTCCACGGTCGGCTCGTCGACGGTGATCGGAGCGAAGCGCCGCTCGAGCGCCGGGTCCGACTCGACGTGGCGGCGGTACTCCTCCATCGTCGTGGCCCCGACGACCTGCAGCTCCCCGCGCGCCAGCGCCGGCTTGAGGATGTCGGCGGCGTCCATCGTCCCCTCGACGCCGGCGCCGGCCCCGACGACGGTGTGCAGCTCGTCGAGGAACAGCACGACCCCCCGGTCGGTCGCGGTGACCTCCTCCACCAGGCGCCGCAGACGCTCCTCGAACTCCCCGCGGTACTTCGTCCCCGCGACCAGCCCGGCGAGGTCGAGCGCCACCACCCGCTGCCCCGACGCGCCCGGCACCGAGCCCTCGGCGATCCGCGCCGCAATCCCCTCGACGATCGCGGTCTTCCCGACGCCGGGGTCGCCCACCAGCACCGGGTTGTTCTTGGTGCGCCGCCCCAGGATCTCGAGAACCGCGGCGACCTCGCGCTCCCGGCCCACGACCGGGTCGAGCTTGCCCGCCCGCGCCATCGCGGTGAGGTCGCGCCCGAAGCGGTCGAGCACGGGCGTGCGCGTGTCGGTCCGGCCGCCGAAGCCGGCCGAGCCACCCGCGCCACCGAAGCCCCCGCCGCCGGCGTTGCCGAGGTCGCCGAACCCCTCGACGAGCCGGCCGATCAGCTGCTCGAGGGGGTTCGACCAGTCGTCGGGGCCGTCGCGGTCGTCGGGGCCGCGGTCACGTCGGGCGTCGTCGCTCACCCGACCATCATGCGCCGACCGACCCTCAGCAGGACGGCTCGACGGAGAGCACACCGGGCAGCGTGCGGACGCGGTCGGCGAACTCCGTGCACTCGGCGCTGGTCAGGGCCACGGTGCACTGGATGCAGCTGCAGCTGACGCCCTCGTGGACGTCGACCGAGAAGTCCGGGACCCGGTAGCCGAACGAGCACAGCGCCGACGCGAGGTCCATGACGCCGGGCATGCCGCCCGTGGTGAGGATCGTGAACGGGCGGGGCAGGCGGGACAGACGGCGGGTGGGGGCCGGCTCGAGCGTGGTCACGACAGGGCTCCTGGGGATCCGTGAGGGAGATGGATCCGAGCCAGGTCTCGGCGGTCCGCTGCGAGCCCCTGACGGGGCGAGCGGTGGTGCGCGCCGGGGCCCTGGCTCACCCGGCGCGCCGAAGTACTACCTCTCGACGTCGCGCTGCCTGCATGTCGATGATGTTACCCACACCACTCCGGTGGTCAACTCGACACCCCCGGCGGCGGCTACACCATGACGATCCCACCGTCGATCATCACCGCCTGGCCGGTCATGTAGTCGGCGTCCCTGCTGGCCAGGTACGAGACGAACGACGCCACGTCCTCCGGCGTCTGCACCCGCCCCAGGGCGATGAGCTGCGAGTACTGCGCCAGCGCCTCGCCCCTGCCGGTGCCGAGGTAGCCACCGAGGCCCTGGTCGATCTCGTCCCACATCGTGGTGCCGACGATCCCGGGGCAGTAGGCGTTGACGGTGATCTGGTGACCCGCGAGCTCCTTGGCCGCCGCCTGGGTCAGGGCCCGCACCGCGAACTTCGAGGCCGAGTAGTGCCCGAGGTGGTCGAAGCCCTGGTGCCCGGCGATCGACGCCGCGTTGATGACCTTCCCCCCGCGGCCCTGCTCGATCATCGCCTCGGACGCCGCCTGCAGACACCACAGCACGCCGCCGACGTTGACGCCGAGCATCCGCTGGAGGTCCTCGGGCGTCACCTCGCGCAGCGTCTTGACCTGCGCGATCCCGGCGTTGGCGACCATGACGTCGATCGACCCGAACCGCTCGCGCGTCGCGGCGACCAGGGCGAAGCAGGCGTCGCGGTCGGCGACGTCGGTGGCGGTCGAGGCCGCCTGCCCGCCGGCGTCGGTGATCTCCCGCGCCACCTCCTGCGCCGTCGACAGGTCGATGTCGGACACCATCACCGCCAGCCCGTCCGACGCCAGCCGCCGCGCGATGGCGGCCCCGATCCCCCGTCCGGCGCCGGTCACCACCGCGACGCGCGTCTGCGCCGCCGTCACGGGTGCACCAGGATCTTCACGTTGGTCTCCTTGTGGTCGATGAGCTCCCGGAAGCCCCGGTCGACGATGTCGTCGAGGGCGATCCGGCCGGTGATGAACTGCTCGACGTCGACGACGCCGTCGCGGATGAGGTCGATGACCTCGCGGTGGCGGCCCGCGTAGGCCAGCGAGCCGATGAGCCGGATCTCGGAGAACACCAGCGAGTTGACGTCGAAGGTGGCCGGGTGGCCCCAGATCGAGACGTTGACGCAGGTCCCGCCGGGCCGGGTCGACGCGACGGCCTGCGCGAGGACGGGGTCGAGGCCCGCGCACTCGAACGTCACGTCCGCCCCGGCGCCGTCGGTGAGCTCGCGGATCGCCTCGGGCACGTCGACCTCGGTGGGGTCGAGGACGTGGTCGGCGCCGGCCCCGGGCGCCTTGGCCTTGCGGGCGTCGGCGGGCTCGACGACCACCACCTGCCCGGCCCCGCACGCCTTGAGCGCCGCGGCCGTCACCAGCCCGATGGGCCCGGACCCGAACACCGCCGCCGACTGCCCCGGCTGCAGCCCCGAGAGCTTCGTCGCGTGGTAGCCGACGGCGAGCGGCTCGACGAGCGCGCCCTGCTCGGGGGTGAGCCCGCCGATCGGGTGCACCCAGCGCTGGTCGACCACCATCTTCTCGGCGAACCCGCCCTGGTCGCCGTCGAGGCCGATGAAGCCCAGCTGCCGGCAGATGTTGTAGCGCCCGGACCGGCACGCCACGCACGTCCCGCACACGTCGTAGGGCTCGACGACGACCCGGTCGCCCTCCGACATGCCCGTCACGCCCTCACCGACCTCGGCGACGACGCCCGCGAACTCGTGCCCGAGCGTCACCGGGACGGCCCCGCCGGTCAGCGGGTGCGGCGCCTGCGGGGTCGGGGTGAAGATCGGGCCGTCGAGGAACTCGTGGAGGTCGGTGCCGCAGATGCCGCACCACTCGACGGCGACCTGCACCTGCCCCGGACCGGGGTGCGGTTCCGGCACGTCCTCCACCCGGACGTCCTCACGACCGTGGAAGCGAGCAGCCTTCATGGGTCCTCCCGGGGTTGCCTCGAGGACATCCCACGGGGGTGACCGGGGTCACGGCCAGGGTTGCAGCGGTGTTGCACCCCGCCCGGGCCCGAACAGCCGCGCCACGTCCGCCGCCGAGGGCGGGACGACCTCCACCCCGGGGGCGATCCGGTACGGCCGCGCGGCGAGCAGACCCCCGAGGACGCGGCGCAGGCGCGAGAGCTCGGCGCGCACGGTCACGAGGTGGTCGGCGTCGTCGTAGAGCGCCCGGCTGATCGCGGCCGCGTCGAGCCCCGCGCTCCCGGCCGCCATCAGCAGGGCGACGATCTGCAGGTGGCGCCGCCCGAGGGTGTGGCGCCAGACCTCGTGGCCCTCGACGAGCACCGCCGGCGGGTCGGCGTCGAGGTCGAGGCGCAGCCGTGTCCGGCTCGGCCCCGCGGCGTCCGGCCGCAGCAGCCAGCCGCCCGGGACGCGGTCGGGCAGGCACGCGCCGAGCCCGTGGACCAGCATCGCCTCGCCGGCCCGGGGGACGCCGACACGGTCGCGGGGCGCCAGGCCGGTGGCGGCGGCGACCCACCCGTGGTCGTCGACGACGAGCGCCGGCCCGGTCTGGCGTGCGAGCACCGGGGCCGCGACGGCGCGCAGGCTCTCCAGGCGCGTCTCGTGCGCGGCCCACAGGCCGGTCTCGGCGAGCCGGACCGCCGTGTGCACGAGCGCCACGGTGGTCGGGTGCACCGTCGGCGCGGGCCCGGAGAGGTCGACGACGCCGAGCATCTCGCCGGTGCGCGGGTCGTGGATCGGGCTCGCGGTGCAGGTCCAGGGGTGCTGGGCGCGGACGAAGTGCTCGGCGGAGAACAGCTGCACCGAGGCGTGCTCGGCGAGCGCGGTGCCGATGGCGTTGGTGCCGACGGACGCCTCGGTCCAGTCGGCGCCGGGCAGGAAGCCGAGATCGTCGGCGAGCCGCCCGACGCGCACCGCGCCCTCGCGCCACAGCACGAACCCGTCGGCGGCGGTGATCACCATGACGTGCTCGGCGTCCTCGGCCACCGCGGTGAGGCTCGCCCGCAGCTGCGGCAGCACCCCGCTGATCGGCGACTCGGCGCGGCGGCGCTCGACGACCTCCGGCGGCGCGGGGTCGTCCAGCGACCGCCCGTCGGGAGCGACGCCGTACGACAGGACCCGGTCCCAGGAGCGGCTGACGACCCGGCGCAGCGGCGTCGACGGCCGGCTCCCCGAGAGCCGCGCGTCGTGGGCCTGGTGGAGCAGCCGGGCGTGCTGGCGCAGGTCGGTGCTGCGGGTGACGGCGCAGACGCCGTCGTCGGGGTGCGGCACGGCGACCCTCCCGACGTCGACGACGACCCTGGCCGCAGCCTAGGCAGCGGTGGTGACCGGCGCCATAGACCAGGCTGGAGGGTGCGCGGCGGCGGGCCCGCCTACTGGAGGCAGAACTCGTTGCCCTCCGGGTCGGCCATGACCAGGCACCAGCCCGCCGGCTCGTCGACCTCGCGCAGGAACCGCGCCCCGGCGGCCTCGAGCTTCTCGCGGTGGGTCCGGGCCGCGGCCTTCCGGTCGTCCGCGCCCTCCCCCACGTCGACGTCGAGGTGCACGCGGTTCTTCACCGTCTTGTCCTCGGGCACCTTCTGGAAGAGCAGACGCGGGCCGGCGCCGGCGGGGTCGATCACCGCGTCCAGCCGGTCCCACTGGTCCTCCGGCATGCCGATCCTCGCGGCGAACTCCTCCCACGTGTCGAAGCCGGGCGGCGGGGGCTGGCGGACGTAGTCGAGCGCGAGCGCCCAGAACTCGGCCTGCCGGCGCGGGTCGTGGGCGTCGAACGTGATCTGCACTCCCAGGGCCATGGCGGGCAGTCTGGCCGGAGTGGCGGACAGTTCGCGTCCGGCACGTCGACGCCGCGCTCGGTGATCGTGGGGGCTCTCCGCACGGTGAGCGCCGGCCTGGACGCCGGGCTGACACACCAGTGCCGCGGCCGGGCCGCGGTCGTGGGTCGTGTTCCTGGTGGCGGGCAGTGGGCACCCCCGCTCGGTGACCGAGCCGCTCGACCTGTTCGGCGACACCACCGCCGACGCCACCACGGACGCCACCACGGACGCCACCACGAACCTGCCGCCGGACCTCGACACGCTGCGCGCGCAGGCGGCGGACTGCACCCGCTGCGAGCTCCACCACGACACCACCGGCACCGTGTTCGGCTCCGGCCCGACGGCGGCGCGCCTGGTGATGGTCGGCGAGCAGCCCGGCGACCAGGAGGACCGGCAGGGCGCGCCGTTCGTCGGGCCGGCCGGGCGACTGCTCGACGAGGCCCTCGACGAGGCGGGGATCGCCCGCGACGACGCCTACGTCACCAACGCCGTCAAGCACTTCAACTTCCGCTACCAGGGCAAGCGGCGCATCCACGAGACGCCGAAGGCCGGCCACATCCGCGCCTGCCGGCCGTGGCTGGACGCGGAGCTCGCGCTGGTGAAGCCGCAGGTGCTGCTCACCCTGGGCGCCACCGCCGGCAAGGCCCTGCTCGGGCCGAAGTTCCGGATCACGGCCGAGCGCGGCGAGCCCCGCCCGTGGAACGACATGACCCTCGTCCCGACCATCCACCCGTCGGCGATCCTGCGCGCGGACCCCGACCGCGGGCAGGACCGCGACGAGATGCTGGCCGGCTTCGTCGCGGACCTGAAGGTGGCCGGCGGCCTGCTGGGCTGAGATCGACGCGAGCGGGGCTCAGCTCACGCCGGCCGCGTCCATGCCCCTCATCTCCTTCTTGAGGTCGGCGATCTCGTCGCGCAGCCGCCCGGCGAGCTCGAACTGCAGGTCGCGGGCCGCGGCCATCATCTGGTCGGTGAGCTGCTGGATGAGGTCCGCGAGCTCCGCGCGCGCCATGCCCGACGTGTCGCGGTGCTCGACGACGCCGGAGTGACCGCGGCCGCCGCCGGCCTCCCCCGCCGCGCGGCGCCCGCGCGAGCTGTTGCGCGCCGAGCCGCCGATCTCCACCGACTCCTCGGTGTCCTCGGCCTCGCGGTAGACGCGGTCGAGGATGTCGGCGATGTTCTTGCGCAGCGGCTGGGGGTCGACGCCCCGCTCGGTGTTGTAGGCGATCTGCTTCTCGCGGCGCCGGTTGGTCTCGTCGATGGCGTACTGCATCGACTCGGTGACCGTGTCCGCGTACATGTGCACCTGACCGGACACGTTGCGGGCCGCGCGACCGATCGTCTGGATCAGCGAGCGCTCGCTGCGCAGGAACCCTTCCTTGTCGGCGTCGAGGATGGCCACGAGCGACACCTCGGGCAGGTCGAGGCCCTCGCGGAGCAGGTTGATGCCGACCAGGACGTCGTACTCCCCCGACCGCAGCTGGCGCAGCAGCTCGACCCGGCGCAGCGTGTCGACCTCGGAGTGCAGGTAGCGGACCTTGATGCCGAGCTCGAGCAGGTAGTCGGTGAGGTCCTCGGCCATCTTCTTGGTCAGCGTCGTGACCAGGACCCGCTCGTCCTTCTCGACCCGCGTGCGGATCTCGCCGACCAGGTCGTCGATCTGCCCCTTCGTCGGCTTGACGACCACCTCCGGGTCGATCAGGCCGGTGGGGCGGATGACCTGCTCGACGAACTCGCCGCCCGCCATCCGCATCTCGTAGTCGCCGGGGGTCGCGGACAGGTAGACCGTCTGGCCGATGCGGTCGGCGAACTCCTCCCACGTCAGCGGGCGGTTGTCGGTGGCGCTCGGCAGGCGGAACCCGTACTCGACGAGGTTGCGCTTGCGCGACATGTCGCCCTCGTACATGCCGCCGATCTGCGGCACCGTCACGTGCGACTCGTCGATGACCAGCAGGAAGTCCTGCGGGAAGTAGTCGATCAGCGTTGCCGGCGCCGTGCCCGGCCCGCGGCCGTCGATGTGGCGCGAGTAGTTCTCGATGCCCGAGCAGAAGCCGACCTGGCGGATCATCTCGATGTCGTAGGTGGTGCGCATGCGCAGCCGCTGGGCCTCGAGCAGCTTGCCCTGGCGCTCCAGCTCGGCCAGGCGCTCCTCGAGCTCGGCCTCGATGGCCTTGACCGCCTTCTCCATGCGCTCGGGACCGGCCACGTAGTGGGTGGCCGGGAAGATGCGCACGTCGTCGACCTGCTTGACCACGTCGCCGGTCAGCGGGTTGAGGTAGTAGAGCGACTCGATCTCGTCGCCGAAGAACTCGATGCGGACCGCGAGCTCCTCGTACGCCGGGATGATCTCCACCGTGTCGCCGCGGACCCGGAACGTGCCACGGGCGAAGGCCATGTCGTTGCGGGTGTACTGCACGTCGACCAGGGCCCGGAGCAGCTGGTCGCGGTCGAGCTCCTCGCCCACCGCGAGCGCCACCGACCGGTCGAGGTACGACTGCGGCGTCCCGAGGCCGTAGATGCAGGACACCGACGCGACCACGACGACGTCGCGGCGCGAGAGCAGGTTGGACGTCGCCGAGTGGCGCAGCCGCTCGACGTCCTCGTTGATCGAGGAGTCCTTCTCGATGTAGGTGTCGGTCTGCGCGATGTACGCCTCGGGCTGGTAGTAGTCGTAGTACGAGACGAAGTACTCGACCGAGTTGTTGGGCAGCAGCTCCCGCAGCTCGTTGGCCAGCTGGGCCGCCAGCGTCTTGTTGGGCGCCATCACCAGCGTCGGGCGCTGCACCCGCTCGATGAGCCAGGCCGTGGTGGCCGACTTGCCCGTGCCGGTGGCGCCGAGCAGCACGATGTCGTGCTCGCCGGCCTTCACCCGCTTCTCGAGCTCCTCGATGGCCGTCGGCTGGTCGCCCGCCGGCTCGTAGGGGCTGACGACCTCGAACGGGACCCCGGTGCGCTCGATCTCGCCGACCGGGCGGAACTCCGAGTGCGCGAGGGCCTCGTCGGGCAGCCCTTCGGGGTTCTCCCCCTCGCGGGCCGACCCCGGAACCTCTGTCGCGAACGCCATGGGATCGAGGTTAACCGCGCCCCCCGACAACGGGGCGGGTGCCGCGGTGGGCGCACTAGGGTCACGGCCCGTGGGCATCCACCCGCCGAAGACCGAGACCTTCGACGTCGCGGCCCGCACCAACACCGACCCCAAGGGGTTCGTGCGGGCGGTCGACGTCTACCGCGAGGAGGCGTTCGGCCTCTATCTCAGCCGCCCGATGCCCGACCACCCCACGCTGACGCACCTGCGCTCGTGGCTGCTGCCCGCGCTCGGCATCCGCGTCACCGACTTCTCCTGGAGGCCCGGGTCCGAGCGGAGGCAGGACCACTACATCGACGTCGTCGACGTCACCCGCGACGGGTCGACGTGGCGGACCGAGGACCACTACGTCGACCTCGTCGTCCACACCGGGCAGCACACCGAGGTGCTCGACCTCGACGAGCTCGCCGAGGCCGTCGCCGCCGGGCTGCTCGACCCCGAGCGCGCCGAGCGGGCGCTCACGACGAGCCACCGCACCCTCGCGGGCCTCGCCGAGCACGGCCACGACCTGGAGCGATGGCTGGCCCCGCAGGACGTCACCCTCACGTGGACGTGACGCGCGTCACGGCGTGAATGACAGGGTTGGCATTCGGGTAGGGGTCGCCGCCGATACCCCCTGACGGGTGTCCTAGGGTCCTCCGCCGTGAGCCCGGTCGTCTCCCCCCAGCTGGTCGAGGTCGTCGACACACAGACGGCGACCCGCACCCACCTCCTCGCGCCCGACCAGGTCCTGGAACAGGCCCTCGACCGGTGGCGCGTCGCACCGTGGGGCCTGCGGACGACGGTGCTCAGTCCCGAGGACCCGTTCGTCCTGGCCGAGACGTGCTGGTACGTCGCCGACCACGGCCTGCGCCTGCGCCGGCGGCTCCCCCGCGAGGGCAGCCGGGAGGACGGGGCGGCCGGCGCGACCACCGAGATCGGCGCGGTGCGCATCGCCGTCGACGGCGCGCAGTGGCGCTGCACCGACCTCCTGCTCGGCCTCGAGGTCGTCCCCGGGCGCCCCGCCCGCGTCGTCCACGACGCCGACTTCGCCGCCGCCGTCGCGGGGGGCGTCCTCGCCCCCGTGGACGCCGACGAGGCCATGAGCACCGTGCACCGCGTCCTCGGCGAGCTCGTCGACGCCCGCCACGACCTCGGCACGTGGACCGACTCCCTCGGGCTCGGCTCGCTGGACCGGGCCTGATCCCCCCGTCCCTCCCGCGGCGGGTGTAGGGACGGCGCATGGACAGCCTGCTGGTCGTCGTCCTCGGCCTCCTGGCCGTCGCCTCGGTCCGGGTGCTCGCCGACCGGGTGGGCGTCGCGGCGCCGCTGCTGCTGGTGCTGCTCGGGGTCGGCGTCTCGGTGCTGCCCGTCGTCCGGACCTGATCAGGGCAGCGCGACCTCGGCGCGCACGGCGACGGGGTCGGCGGCCACGCGGTCGGGGTCCCGACGGGCCCGGTCGCGCGCCTCGACGATCGCCTTCACGCGCTTCGCCTCGCGACGGCTCTTCCCGTCGAGCACCAGGACGCGCGCCGGGCGGGCGGGGTCGGCGCAGCCGTGGCGGCCGGGGCCGGTGCGCGGGAACCCGGCCGCGAGGAAGGCCTCGGCGAGCTCGTCGCCGGGGCGGACGGCCTCGACGAGCAGGTCGACGACGTCCGGGGCGGGCAGGCCCGGGACCGCGCCCGGCCCGACGTGCTCGACCCGGCGCACCTGCTCGCCACCGACGACGGCCAGCCGGGCGGCCAGGCGCCGGGCGACGACGTCGCGGTCGTCGGCCGGGGCCACGACCTCGCTCGGTACGGGTGTCGCCTCGCCGCGCTCGATGTTGCGGGCGAACGGCACGAGGCGCTCGTGCCAGAGCCGCTCGACCTGCTCGCGCAGCGCCCCGGCGGCCCCTGCGTTCTCCAGCCACACGTCGGCGGCCGCGCGCCGGGCCTCGTCGTCGGCCTGGGCGGAGATGCGGGCGCGGGCGTCCTCCACGCTCATCCCGCGGTTCTCCTGCAGGCGCGCGACCCGGACGTCGATCGGCGCGTCCACCACCACGACCAGCGCGAACGCCGCGCCCATCCCGTTCTCGACCAGCAGGGGGACGTCGTGGACGACCACGGCGTCGTCGGGGGCCTCGGCGACCATCTCCGCGGTCCGGGCGCCGATGCGCGGGTGCAGGATGCCGTTGAGCTGCTGGCGCTTCGCGTCGTCGGCGAACACGACCTGCCCGAGCGCGGGCCGGTCGAGGGCGCCGCTCTCGTCGAGCACGTCCTCGCCGAACGCCTCGACGACCGCGGCCAGGCCCTCGGTACCGGGTTCGACGACCTCGCGGGCGATCCGGTCGGCGTCGATCACCACCGCGCCCAGTTCGGTGAGCGTCTCCGCCACCGTCGACTTCCCCGCCCCGATTCCGCCGGTGAGCCCGAGCCTCAGCACGCCCGCAGTCTGCCCACCGGTCGCCGGGTTCACTCGACCCGGGGTCGAGAGTCGCACGGCGAGTCACTCGCGTCCCACGAGTCACAACGCTCCGGTGCTGCCTCACCCGCACCACACGATTCGAGGGAGACGCGCGTGTTCCGTTCGCGCCGCACCGCCGGACGTCACCGCCTCGGCGCCCCCGGGCTCGTCTGGTGCCGCACGCTGCCGCAGGTCGAGGCCGCGCTGGCCGTGCCGCACATCGCCCGCCGCGGGCTGGTCGAGCGCTTCCTCGCCGGCTCCCGGCACCTGCGCCCGGCCTTCGAGCCCGCGCCCGCGGTGCCCGCCGCGGCCTGAGGCTCGCCGGCGTTCGCGCAGCGAGGGCGTCCCTCGCTGCCTCCCACGCACCCGGGGCGTCCCTCGCTGCCCCACGCGCGCCCCGCACGCGCGCCTGCGCACACGACGACGGGCCCCCACCCCGCGAGGGGTAGGGGCCCGTCGGTCGAGCCTCGCTACCGGGTGATCAGCCGCCCGACAGCTTCTCGCGCAGGGCCGCGAGCTGGGCGTCGCTGGCCAGCGCGCCGCCGCCGCTCTGGGACGGCGGGCCCTGTCCCGGGTCCGCGGTGTCGGCGTCGTCACCGCGCTCGTCGTCGGACGACGGGCCGCCCGAGGAGTAGTTCGCCGGCGCGGCCTCGGCCGCCTCGGCCTCCTGCTCCTGGGTGCGCTGGAGCTGGGCGATGTGCTGCTCGTACCGGGCGTAGGCCGCCTGGTACTGCCGCTCCCACTCCTCGCGCTGCGACTCGTACCCCTCGCGCCACTCGCCGGTGTCCGGGTCGAAGCCCTCGGGGTAGATGTAGTTGCCCGCGTCGTCGTACTCGGCCGCCATGCCGTAGAGCGCCGGGTCGAACTCGGTCTCCGGCGTCATGCCCTCGTTGGCCTGCTTGAGCGAGAGCGAGATGCGGCGACGGTCGAGATCGATGTCGATGACCTTGACCATGACGTCGTTGCCGACCTGGACGACCTGCTCCGGCACCTCGACGTGGCGCTCGGCCAGCTCCGAGATGTGGACCAGGCCCTCGATGCCCTCGTCCACGCGGACGAACGCACCGAACGGCACCAGCTTCGTGACCTTGCCGGGCACGATCTGGCCGATCTGGTGGGTGCGGGCGAACTGGCGCCAGGGGTCCTCCTGCGTCGCCTTGAGCGACAGCGAGACCCGCTCGCGGTCGAGGTCGACGTCGAGGACCTCGACCTTGACCTCCTGGCCCACCTCGACGACCTCGGACGGGTGGTCGATGTGCTTCCAGGACAGCTCGGAGACGTGGACCAGACCGTCGACACCGCCGAGGTCGACGAACGCACCGAAGTTGACGATCGACGAGACCTGGCCGGACCGGATCTGGCCCTTGGCGAGCTGGTTGAGGAACTCGCTGCGCACCGCCGACTGGGTCTGCTCCAGCCACGCGCGGCGGGAGAGGACGACGTTGTTGCGGTTCTTGTCCAGCTCGATGATCTTGGCCTCGATCTCCTTGCCCACGTAGGGCTGGAGGTCGCGGACGCGACGCATCTCGACCAGCGAGGCCGGGAGGAAGCCGCGCAGGCCGATGTCGAGGATGAGGCCGCCCTTGACGACCTCGATGACGGTGCCCTTGACGGGCTCGTCGTTGTCCTTGAGCTGCTCGATCGTGCCCCAGGCGCGCTCGTACTGGGCGCGCTTCTTGGACAGGATCAGCCGACCCTCCTTGTCCTCCTTCTGGAGGACGAGGGCTTCGACCTCGTCGCCGACGGCGACGACCTCGTTGGGATCGACATCGTGCTTGATCGAGAGCTCACGCGAGGGGATGACGCCCTCGGTCTTGTAGCCGATGTCGAGGAGGACCTCGTCCCGGTCGACCTTCACGATGGTGCCTTCGACGATGTCGCCATCGTTGAAGTACTTGATCGTCTGGTCGATGGCGGCGAGGAAGTCCTCTTCCGACCCGATGTCGTTCACAGCCACCTGGGGGCTGGTCGTCGTCGGGGCGGTGTGGGTGTCGATGGACATACGGTGGACGGCTCCGGGAACATGGTCAGATCGAGCGTGCAGGGACACCACGGAAGTGAGCCGTCGTCCTGACTGCGTGCACCGGCGAGCCCGCGAACGAGACCGGAGACGAGGTGTCCGCCCACCCGCAGGCGAGGAGCACGCGGACAGGGCGAGACCACTGACGTGGACCTTCATCGTAACCGCGTCCGACACGGACCGGCAATCGGGGCACCCCCTGCTCCGCCCCGGCGTGTCGCAGCGCACGGGCACGGCGTGTCGTGGCCGGTGCGAGCCCGGTCGGGGGAGGTCGCCCCCGCGCCCGGGCGTGTCAGGATGCCCCGGTGCCGACGCCTCCCCCGCCCTCCCGCGAGGGCGGGCGCGTGCCGGCCGAGGAGCTCGTCGGCGCGGCCGGGATCGCCCGCCGGGCGGTCGGGGCGGCGGAGTCGAGCGCGGCCAGCCGCGCCTGGTGGGACGCCGACGCCGACGACTACCAGGCCGAGCACGGCGCCTTCCTCGGCGACGACGACTTCGTCTGGTGCCCCGAGCGCCTGCGCGAGGAGGACGCCCGCCTGCTCGGCGACCCCGCGGCCCTGCGCGGCGCGCGGGTGCTCGAGGTGGGCTGCGGGGCGGCGTCGTGCTCGCGGTGGCTCGCCGGGGCCGGCGCGCGGGTCGTCGGGGTCGACCTGTCGGCGGGCATGCTCGCCCAGGCCCGGGCGGCCGACGCCCGCACCGGGGTCGCCGTCCCGCTCGTGCAGGCCGACGCCGGCGCCGTCCCGCTGGGCGACGCCACGGTCGACGCGGCGTTCTCGGCCTTCGGCGCGGTGCCGTTCGTGGCCGACCCCGGCGCGGTGATGCGGGAGGTCGCCCGCGTGCTGCGGCCCGGTGCGCCCTGGGTGTTCGCGGTGAACCACCCCATGCGCTGGATGTTCCCCGACGACCCGGGCCCGGACGGGCTGACCGTCTCGCAGTCCTACTTCGACCGCACGCCCTACGCCGAGGTCGACGACGACGGGCGCGTGGTCTACGTCGAGCACCACCGCACCCTCGGCGACCGGGTGGCCGACGTCGTCGCCGCCGGGCTCGTGCTCGAGCGGCTGGTCGAACCCGAATGGCCCGACGACCTCGACGAGGTGTGGGGCCAGTGGTCGCCGCTGCGCGGGCGCCTGTTCCCCGGGACGGCGATCTTCTGCTGCCGTCGGCCGGGGACCGCGTCGTGATGGGCCGGTCGCGGGCGACGCCGTCGGGCCGGTCCCCCGAGGTCGTGCTCACCGAGCTGCTGCGCGACCAGCAGGCGCGCTTCGCCGAGCTCGACACCGGGCTGCCGCCGGCGGTCCTGCCCCCGCCCGGCGACGTCGTCGTCGTGGGCGACGGCCCGGGCGGCGAGGCCGCGGGCGTCGTCACCCAGCACAGCTGGCCGGCGGGCAGCGCTCCCCTGCTGTGGTCGGCCGCCGAGGTCACCGAGCTGCACCCCGTCCTCGGCCACAGCGGCCGCCGCGGTGCCGACCGGCTGCTCGGACAGTGGCCGGGCCGCGTGCCGGCGCGCGTGCGCGCCGCCGCCGACTCCGCCGCCGTCGTCACCTGGCCCAGCCGCGACGTCGCCGCGGCCCGCGCCTTCCTCGACCACGGCCTCGTGCCGCTCGCGGTCCTCGCCGTGCGCCGGGCGGGCCCGCTCGACGGCGTGCTCGACCGCGACCCTGGGCTCGAGGTGCGCCCCGCCGGCGAGGACGACCTCGAGGGGTGCGTCGAGCTGGCGATGCACGAGATCGCGTACTCGAGCATGGTCGGCGGCAGCGTGCTGCGCCCCGACGCCGAGGCGGTGAAGCGGACGGCGCTGCGCGAGCGGTGGGCGCGCGGCGAGCCGATCTTCCTCGCCGAGCGCGACGGGCGGATGGTCGGCCTGCTCGAGTGCGGGCTCACCGACGCGACGCCGGGCAGCTGGCTCGCGGGCCTGCTGCCCATCGGGCGCTGGGGCTACGTCAACTGCGCCTCGGTGCTGCCGGGCCAGCGCGGCCGGGGCGTCGGGCACGCGCTCGTCGCCGCCGCCTTGCCGGCGCTCCAACCGCCCGGGGTCCGCGGGACCTACCTCTACTACAACCCGCCGAACCCGGTCTCCTCGGTGTTCTGGCCCCGCCACGGCTACCGGCCGCTGTGGACGCTGTGGGAGGTCCGGCCTGCGTCGGCACTGCGCTGAACCCGGGCCCCGGCGCGGTCAGGACCTGTCGGCCGGGGGCAGCACGTCCGGATCGACGGCGGCGAGCAGTGCCCGCTGGGGCGACCCACGTCCCACGGGCCCGGTCACGGCCCCGAGCAGGTCCCGGGCGACCGCGTCGACCGAGCGCGCACGGGCGACGGCCAGCCACTCGAGCAGGGCCAGGCCGGCCTCCGGCAGCAGGTGGAGGTGCTCCTCGAGCACGGCGAGGGCGTCGCGCGCGAGGACCTCGTCGTGGATCGGCCGCAGCGACGACCGGCGTGCGTGCGCAGGGTCGACGCTCTCCGGACCGGGGGTGACGTCGATGAGGTAACCGCGTCGCCCGGCGGAGCAGCGCGGGGTGTCCGGGGTGGGATAGCCGATCGCGACGACGTCGTGCTCGCCGCCGTCGAAGGCGACGATGCGGTGCCGGCACACGTAGGTGGTGTGCGCCCGGCGGGCCGACTCCACGATCTCCGCCGCGTGCTCACGTCCGGCGGGGTGCTTGTGCGCGACCCACAGCGCGCGGGTCGGGGTGACGGCGTCGGGCCGGTAGCCGTGCAGGTGGAACATCGCCGTGTTCCACGTCCACCGGTCCGTCCGCGGCTGCCAGCTGTACACGCCGACCCGAGACCTCTGCATCCGTTCCCCCTGCCGACGACCGTGTCGGCTGCCGTCCCACGTCCGGGTGATGTATCCCGCAGACGAACTGCTTTCTCGTCTCCTGGACGACCGAGAATTGATCCGAACCGTGACGATGACCGTTCGACGCAGTTCCTGTTACTCCACCCGGACCCCTCGCGAGCCCGGGAGAACAGAATTGTCACCCGACCGTTTCTCGAGCGCGCTCTTCAATGTACGGTCCGCACTCGTCCGCCTCCAACCGGGTACGACCGTTCCGCTCCGCGAGGTGCCCCGCTTGTCCGTGACATCCGTTCCCGTCGCGCTCCCCCGTTCCGTTCTGGCCCGGATGACCGACTTCCTGCCCCGGGGCAACTTGCTCGGTGACGCCGAGTGGACGCGCCGTCACCGACTGCTGCTCGTGGTGCTCGGCCTCCAGATCCCCCTGCTGATCGCGGTCGGGGCGCAGACCGGGTGGCCGATCAGCTGGGTGGGGATCTTCGTCGGGTGGACGGCGCTCCTCACCCTGCTCGGGGCCCTCACGAAGCAGCGGCGCGTCGCGTCGTTCCTGGTCACGCTCGGTCTGACGTCCTGTTCGATCGAACTGGTCGTCCTGTCGAACGGGTCGATCGAGGCGCACTTCCACTTCTTCGTCATCGTCGGCTTCCTCGCCCTTTACCAGGACTGGATCCCGTTCCTCTGGAACATCGCTTTCACCGTGCTCAGCCACGGGATCGGTTCCGCGTTCGTGCCCGACCTGATCTTCAACCACCTCTCCGGGCAGGGGAACCCCTGGTTGTGGTCGCTGGTCCACGGGCTGAGCGTCCTCGCCGCCTGCGCCGGCGTGTTGCTGTTCTGGCGGTACACCGAGGAC
This sequence comes from Actinomycetospora sp. ABD4_176, assembly GCF_056311855.1. Classification (NCBI taxonomy): domain Bacteria; kingdom Bacillati; phylum Actinomycetota; class Actinomycetes; order Pseudonocardiales; family Pseudonocardiaceae; genus Actinomycetospora; species Actinomycetospora sp. ABD4_176. The sequence continues at coordinate 1,407,658 of NZ_CM149974.1, forward strand.
CTCCAGGACCAGAAGGCCGAGCTCGCGCAGGAGCTCGCGAGGAGCGAGCTCAGCAAGAAGGAGTTCACCTCGGACCTCTTGCTGAACCTGGCTCGGCGCAACCAGAGCATGTACCACCGGCAGCTCGACATCATCAACGACCTGGAGGAGAAGGAACGGGACCCCGACGTCCTCGCGGAGCTCTTCCGGCTCGACCACCTCGCGACCCGCGTCCGGCGCAACGCCGAGAGCCTCCTCGTCCTCTCCGGGGAGCAGACGCCCCGCGTGTGGTCGGCCCCGGTGGCCCTGCGCGACGTCGTGCGCGCCGCCATCGCCGAGACCGAGGACCTCGACCGCATCTCCTTCACCGTCGACGAAGGCCTCGCGGTGGTCGGCAGCTCGGTGGCCGACCTGACCCACCTGCTGGCCGAGCTCCTCGAGAACGCCGTGCGGTACTCGCCGCCGACCAGCACGGTCACGGTCACCAACCGCCCGTACCACCCGGCCCCCGGCTCGCACCTGCTGGTCGTCGAGGACACCGGGGTCGGGATGCCGGCCGCCGAGCTCGCGCGGGCCAACGAGCTGCTGGCCGCACCGCAGGAGGTCGACGTCTCGGCGTCCCGCCGTCTCGGCTTCCACGTCGTCTCGCGCCTCGCCGAGCGTCACGGCATCACCGCCACCCTCACCCCGACCCCGGGGTGCGGGCTCACCGCCGTGCTGGTGCTGCCCGCGACCCTCTTCCCGTCCACCACGGCCGCGTCGCGGGGCGGTCCGGCCGAGGCCTCGGCCCTGGTCCGTCCGACCGTCGCCCCGGTGGAACACGTCGCGCGCATCCCCGTCGACGCGACGCCGTCACTCGCCGCCGCGAACGGCCGCCACTCCTGGCCCGCCGTCGTGCCCGGGGCGACGACCACCAACGGTCACGGGCCCGGCCACGGCGTCGGCCACGGCTTCGACCACGGCTTCGATCACGGCTTCGATCACGGCTTCGATCACGGCTTCGACCACGGCCGCGACCACGGCACCGGACTCACGGGTCCCGACGGCGCGGCCGGTCCGGAAGGCGCGGGCTCGGCCGTCCGTCGGACCCGGCTGATCCACCCCGTCGAGGTGCCCCCTCCCCCGCAGGAGTCCGTCGGGCCGGACACGCCACGCGCTCTCGGCGCGCCCCCGCCCCGTCGCTCCCCTGAGCAGCGCAGCTCGAACGGCAGCTCGAACGGCAGCTCGAACGGCAGCTCAGCAGGCAGCCCGGCAGGCACCCGGGGCGGAGCCGGTCAGTCCGACGCCGGCTCCCCGCGCCGCACGCTGAAGAAGCGGGTCCCGCAGAGCCACCTCGCGCCCGAGCTCGCCCACCAGGGCGGCACGTCCCCACCCGCGTCCCCGGCGCGACCGGCAGCGCCAAACCAGCGCCCCCCGACGGAGGCCGATCCCGAAAGCGGGGGCCCGATGAGCGCACTCTCCCGCTACCAGGCCAGCCGACGGATGGCCCACCTCGAGATCGACGACGGGTGGGACGCCCCGCACACCGGGAACCGCGGGTCCGGCGACGAGCACCGCGACGGCCGTGACCGGGGGGCGCTCTCGTGACCGCGCACGACGACGGCCGCCTCGACTGGGTGCTCACCGACTTCGCCCGGTCGACACCCGGGGTCGTCCACGCGCTCGTGGTCTCGTCCGACGGGCTGCGCCTCGCGGCGACCCCGGAGGTGGACCAGGTGCTCGGCGACCAGCTGTCCGCCGCGGCCAGCGGTCTCGTGAGCCTCGCCCGGGGGACCGCCACCCTGCTCGGGGCTCTCCCCGTGAGCCAGACGATCCTCGAGATGGCGGGGGGCTACCTCTTCCTCACCTCGGTCAGCCAGGGGTCCCTGCTCGCGGTCCACACCGAGCGCACCGCCGACATGGGTCTGGTGGGCTACGAGATGACCATGCTGGCGTCCCGGCTCGGGCACGTCCTGACCCCGACGATCCGGTCCGACCGGACCGGCACCCCGCGGTGACCGTGGACGAGCGCGCCGCACCGCCGACGGACGCGGGACGCGTCGTGCCCAACTACGCCGTCACCCGCGGCCGGACCCGGGCGGTGGGCCGGGAGCTGCCCGTCGAGGCGCTGGTGACCGCCACCGATCACGGCCTGGCCCAGCTCGGCGCCCTCCAGCCCGAGTACCGCTCGATCGTCGAGGCCTGCGGCGAGCCGCGCTCCCTGGTCGAGATCGGGAGCCTCCTCGGCGTCCCCGTCGGTGTCGCGCGTGTCCTCGTGAGCGATCTGGCGAACGCCGACCACCTCGCCGTGCACCTGCCCCTCGTCGGCGCGGACGGCCGTCCCCGACGCGAACTCCTGGAGAGACTCCTCGATGGACTCCGAGCCCGCTGAGGGCCCGACGCGCAGCACGACGGGCCTCATGCCCGTGAAGATCCTGATCGCCGGCGGCTTCGGGGTCGGCAAGACGACGCTGGTGCACGCCCTGTCCGAGATCCCCCCGCTGTCGACCGAGCAGGAGATGACGAGCCTGTCCGACGGCGTCGACGACCTCGCCGCCGTCCCGGACAAACAGACCACCACGGTCGCCATGGACTTCGGACGTCTCACCGTCGACGACGGCATGATCCTCTACCTGTTCGGGACACCCGGTCAGTCGCGGTTCTGGTTCATGTGGGACGAGCTCGCCCAGGGCGCCGTCGGCGCCGTGGTCCTCGTCGACCTCCGCCGCGTCGACGACTGCTTCGCCGCGATCGACTACTTCGAGAACCGGGGTCTCCCGTTCGTCGTGGCGGTCAACGGCTTCCCGACGGCCGACGAGTACGACGACGAGACGGTCCGCGACGCCCTGGTGCTGCGCCCCGGCTGCCCGCTCCTCCGCGTCGACGCCCGCGACCGCCGTTCCTCGCTCGACGCCCTCATCCAGCTCGTCGAGCACTGCCTCCAGGGGAGCCACTGACCGATGAGCGTCGCCCGCACGACCGCGTCCGACGCCGCGGTGCGGGACGCCGAGATCGAGCTCGTCGTCGAGGGCATGACCTGCGCGGCCTGCGCGGCGCGCCTCGAGCGCCGCCTCGACCGTCTCGACGGGGTCGTCGCGCGCGTCGACCTCGTGGCCGGTCGGGCGCGCGTCCAGGGGGCCGGTCCGGAGCGCGCCGGCGAGCTCGTGGCCGAGGTCGAGCGCCTCGGCTTCCGGGCCCGGCGGGCCGACGACCCCGCCGACGACCCCGCCGAAGACCCTGCCGCCCCCGGGCCTCCCGACCCCGACGATCGCGGCGTGCGCGACCTGCGCCGCCGCGTCGTCGTCGCCCTGCTCGTCGGTGTCCCGGTGGCCCACGTCGCCATGAGCCTGGCGATCGACCCCCACTTGCGGTTCCCGGGCTCGACGGCCGTGCTGCTCGTGCTCGCCGCACCCGTGGTGGTCTGGTGCGCGTGGCCGTTCCACCGCGCGGCGCTCGCCGGGGCGCGCCACGGCACCGCCTCGATGGACACCCTGGTCTCGCTCGGCGTCGTCGCCGCGGTCGCCGGATCGTTCGTGGACGGTCCCCTCTACCTCGACGTGGCCCTCGTCGTCGTGGTGTTCCTGCTGGGGGGACGGCTCTTCGAGGCCACTGCCCGACGTCGCGCGGGCCGCACGGTTACGGCGCTGGCCGGCCTGCGGCCGCGCCGTGCGGTCCTGCGGCGCGGCGGCGCCGAGCGCGAGGTGGCGGTCACGGCGCTGGCGCCGGGCGACGAGATCGTGGTGCGGGGCACGGCCGGGGGCGTCGTGGCGGCCGACGGCGAGGTGGTCGAGGGATCCGGGGCCGTCGACACCAGCTCGCTCACCGGCGAGCCCGTCCCCCGGGACGTGACGCCGGGCGGGAGGGTGCACGCGGGCACCCGGCTGGTGGCCGGGACCCTCGTGGTCCGGGTGGCGCGGGCGGGGCCGGAGACACGGCTCGCCCGCCTGGTCGCGCTGGTCGAGCGCACGCGCAGCGAGCGCGCGGGTGCCCAGCGCGTCGCCGACCGGATCTGCGCGGTGTTCGTGCCCGCCGTGCTCGTCCTCGCGGCGGGGACGGCGCTCGCCTGGGGGCTCCTGGGCGGGTGGGACCTCGGGGCGTTCTCGACGGCCCTGTGCGTCCTCGTCATCGCCTGCCCGTGCGCCCTCGGCCTCGCGACCCCGATGGCCCTGCTCGTCGCCACCGATCGCGGCGCCCGCCTGGGCGTCTTCCTCACCGGCCACCGCGCGCTCGAGGCCGCGCACGCCGTCGACGTGGTGGTGCTCGACAAGACGGGCACGGTGACCGACGGCCGGATGGCGGTCGTCGACGCCACCTGCGTCGTCGCCGTGTCCCCGCTCGACGTCGCCCGGTGGGCCGCCGCCGTGGAGGCACACTCCGAGCACCCGCTGGCGACCGCGCTCGTCGCGCTGGCCCGCGCGACGAGCGGCGAGCCGCCCCGCGCGGACGACGCCGTGACCCTCGCAGGGTCGGGCGCCCGGGGTCGCGTGGGCGGGGAGGTGGTCACCGTCGGTTCGCCGCGCCTGCTCGCCGCCGAGGGCCTCGCACCTCCCCGGGACATCGCCGCGTGCACCGCACGGTGGGAGCGCGCGGGGTACACCACGGTGCTGGTCGGCCGCGGCTCCGCCGTGGTCGGCGCCTTCGCGCTGGCGGACGGCGTCAAGCCGGACGCCGCCCGCGCGATCGAGACCCTCCGGGCACTCGGCGTGCGGACCGTGCTCCTCACCGGCGATCACGCCGCAGCCGCCCGGCGGGTCGCGGACGCGGTCGGGGTGGACGACGTGATCGCCGGCGTCACCCCCGACGGGAAGGCGGCTGAGATCGACCGGCTGCGCGCCGAGGGGGTGTCGGTGGCGATGGTCGGGGACGGGGTGAACGACGCCCCCGCGCTGGCCCGGGCCGACCTCGGGCTGGCGATGGGCTCGGGCACCGAAGTCGCGATCGGAGCCGCCGACATGGTGCTCGTGCGGGACGGGCTCGGGGTCGTCCCCGCGGCGCTCGGTCTCGCGCGCGCCACCCGGCGCACGATCCGCCGCAACCTCGCCTGGGCCTTCGCCTACAACGTCGCCGCCCTCCCCGTCGCCGCGGCGGGCCTGCTCAGCCCGCTCGTCGCGGGCGGGGCGATGGCCGCCTCGTCGGCGCTCGTGGTCGCCAGCAGCCTCCGCCTCGCGCGATCCCCCGGTGGCTAGTTCCAGATCGTGACGTACACCGGCGGGCGGAACCGTGAGGGCACCACTCCACCGTGCGGGGACCGCATCAACGCCATCGCCTCGGGTGTCGTGAGGAAGCGCAGGAACGCCGCGGCCCCCGCGCCGCGCAGCTCCGGGCGGAGGGTCGTGGCGTGCCAGGCTCCCGCGAGCGGGGTGGACGGGGTCGGCACGACCCGCAGATCGCCCCGGCGGACCTGCGGGTTGACGAGGTGCGCCGTCGCCACGGCGACACCACCGCCGGCCACCGCCGCGTCCCAGGCGCCGGCGTGGGAGCCGAACACCCGCACCCGGTCCTCCGGCACGCCGAGGCGGCGCAACAGCTCGCTGGTCTCGCTGTCCGGGTCACCCGCGCTCGGGTCCGCCAGCCAGGGCCAGCCCGCGGGGCGGCCCGCGAGACGCAGCCCGGGAGCGGCGACGGCGACCAACTGGGTCCGCAGCACCGGTTCGGACGCCAGCCGGAGACCGGGGTCGGCGCCGAGCGCCGGGCCGAGGGCGACGTCGGCGAGCCGGTTGGCCACGAGGACCTCCAGCTCGGCGGTGGACGCCACCCCGGTCGAGACGTCGAAGCCGCCACCGCGGGCGTCGAACGCCGCGGTCACGGGCCCGGCGACGAACTCCGCGGTGACCGAGGTGGTCACCACCCGCAGTTCCTCGGCGCGCCCTTGCGCGGTGCGCACCGCGGCCTCCGCCTCGGCACCCAGGGCCACCATCTGCGACGCCAGCCCGAGCAGGCGGACGCCGGCCGGGGTCGGCTCCATCCGGCCCTCGACCCGCACCACGAGGGGGTCGTCGAGGTGCTTGCGCAGCACCGACAGGGCTTGCGACACCGCCGAGTCGGTGACGCCGAGCGCCTCGGCCGCCGCCCGCACCGTGCCCAGGCGAGCCACCAGCACGAAGGTGTGCAGCTGGGTCAACGTCACCCACACGAGTCTTGTGCAGCCCCAGGGGAGCGGCCAGCGCCCGGTTGAGCGATCGCTCAACTCCGACTGTCCCAACGATCGGGCGTCGGCGAGGGTGACCGAGCCCACACGCGTCGCGGCGGGGCCGACCACGCCGGCCCCGCTCCGACTCCCACCACCGAGGGGAAACCCATGCAGGTCCCCGCCCAGTTCGCCTACGCGAAGGCCGGCAGCGTCGACGAGGCCATCGCGCTCTTGCGCCGCCACGGACCCGACGCCCTCGTCGTCGCCGGCGGGCACAGCCTCATCCCGATGATGAAGCTCCGCCTCGCCGAGCCGACCGCGCTCATCGACATCAACGGGCTCTCCGAGCTCACCGGCGTCGCCGTCGAGGGCGACGAGGTGCGCCTGGGCGCCATGGTGCGCCACGGCGAGGTCCTCGACTCCCCCATCGTGCGCGAGCACTTCCCGATCCTCGCCGACGCCGAGCGCCTCATCGCCGACCCGGTCGTCCGCAATCGCGGCACGGTCGGCGGCTCGCTCTGCCAGGCCGACCCGTCGGAGGACCTCTCGGCGGCGTTCTCCGCGCTCCGCGCCTCGGTGGTGATCCGCTCGGCCGACGGCGAGCGCGTCGTGCCGGTCCGCGAGTTCCACCACGGTCCCTACGAGACCGCCGTGGCCCACGGCGAGCTGCTGCTCGAGGTGCGGGTCCCGATCCGTGCGGCGACCGGGAGCGCTTACCAGAAGATCGAGCGTCGGGCCGGGGACTGGGCCGTGGCGTCGGCCGGGGCGGTGGTCACCCTCGACGGCGACACCGTTGTCGACGTCGGCATCGGCCTCACCGCCGTGGGCGCCCCGCACTTCGTCGCCCCGGAGGCCGAGGACGCCCTGCGCGGCGGCCCCGCCACCGACGACGCCTTCGCCGCGGCCGCCCGGCTCGCGGCCGAGCACTGCTCGCCGTCGGCCGACCAGCGCGGACCCGTCGACTACAAGCGCCACCTCGTCAGCGAGCTGGTGACCCGCACGCTCCAGCGCGCCACCGCGCGCGCCCGAGGAGAGGCCTGACATGGAGATCACCGTCCGCGTCAACGGGGTGCCGCAGACCCGTGACGTCGAACCTCGCCTGCTGCTCACCCACTTCCTGCGCGACGAGCTTCGCCTGACCGGCACCCACTGGGGCTGCGACACCACCAACTGCGGTGCCTGCGTGGTCCGCCTCGACGGGGTCCCGGTCAAGTCCTGCACCGTCCTCGCGGTCATGGCCGACGGGGCCGCGGTGGACACCGTGGAGGGCCTCGCGAACGGCGCCGAGCTCGACCCGGTGCAGGAGGGGTTCGTGACCTGCCACGGCCTGCAGTGCGGCTTCTGCACCCCAGGGATGCTCATGACCACCCGCGCCCTGCTCGACCGCGACCCCGACCCCTCCCCCGCGACCATCCGGGAGGCGATCTCCGGGCAGATCTGCCGATGCACCGGCTACGAGAACATCGTGCGGTCCGTGCGGTGGGCTGCCGAGAAGAACCGTGCCGAGCAGCAGAGCGAGGTGGCCCCGTGACCAGCATCGACGACAGCCGTATCCCCGGTGTGCAGGACCCGGCGGTCCAGATCCACGCCGAGGCCGAGACGCCGCGCGGCTACGGCTCGATGAAGCGCAAGGAGGACGCCCGCTTCGTGCGCGGCCGGGGCCGCTACGTCGACGACGTCGTGCTGCCGGGCATGCTCCACGGCGCGGTGCTGCGCAGCCCGCTGGCCCACGCTCGCATCACCTCGGTGGACACCAGCGCCGCCGAGGCGCACCCGAAGGTCCACGCCGTGATCACCGGCGAGACCCTGACCGGGCTCGGCCTGGCGTGGATGCCGACGCTGTCGAACGACACGCAGGCGGTGCTGGCCACCGACAAGGTCCGGTTCCAGGGCCAGGAGGTCGCCTTCGTCGTCGCCGACGACAAGTACGCCGCGCGGGACGCGCTGGACCTCATCGACGTGCAGTACGAGCCGCTCGAGCCGGTCATCGACGCCCGACGCGCCCTCGAGACGGGCACCCCGGTGGTGCGCGACGACAAGGACGGCCAGGCCGACAACCACATCTTCGACTGGGAGTCCGGCGACTCCGCGGCCACCGACCGGGTGTTCGCCGAGGCCGAGGCCGCGCCCGACCAGCGCGTCGTCACCGCGGACATCCTCTACCCGCGGGTGCACCCGGCGCCCCTGGAGACCTGCGGCGCGATCGCCGACATGGACCCGGTGACCGGCAAGCTCACGCTCTGGACCACCACGCAGGCCCCGCACGCGCACCGGACGCTCTACGCGCTGGTCGCCGGCCTGCCCGAGCACAAGATCCGCGTCGTGTCCCCGGACATCGGCGGGGGCTTCGGCAACAAGGTCGGCATCTACCCCGGCTACGTGTGCGCGATCGTCGCCTCCATCGTCACCGGCAAGCCGGTCAAGTGGATGGAGGACCGCTCCGAGAACCTCATGAGCACCTCCTTCGCCCGCGACTACCACATGCGCGGGGAGGTGGCGGTGACGGACGAGGGCACGATCCGCGCGGTGCGGGTCGACGTGCTGGCCGACCACGGCGCTTTCAACGCCACCGCCCAGCCGACGAAGTTCCCGGCCGGCTTCTTCGGGGTGTTCACCGGCTCCTACGACCTCGAGGCCGCGCACTGCGCGGTGACCGGGGTCTACACCAACAAGGCGTCCGGCGGCGTCGCCTACGCGTGCTCGTTCCGGATCACCGAGGCCGTGTACCTCGTCGAGCGGATGGTCGACGTCGTCGCCCACGACCTCGGCGTCGACCCCGCCGAGCTGCGGATGCGCAACCTCCTGCGCCCCGACCAGTTCCCCTATCGCAGCGCCACGGGGTGGGAGTACGACTCCGGCGACTACCCGCACACCCTGCAGGTCGCGCTGGACAAGGCCGGGTACGAGGCGCTGCGCGCCGAGCAGGCCGACCGGCGCCGCCGCCACGAGGCCGGGGAACGCGTGCGCCTCATGGGCATCGGGCTGAGCTTCTTCACCGAGGCCGTGGGCGCCGGTCCGCGCCGCACCATGGACATCCTCGGCCTGGGGATGGCCGACGGCGCCGACCTCCGCGTCCACCCCACCGGCAAGGCCGTCCTCGGCATCTCCGCGCAGAGCCAGGGACAGGGGCACGAGACGACGTTCGCCCAGATCGTCGCGCAGGAGCTGGGGATCTCCCCCGACGATGTCGAGGTGGTGCACGGCGACACCGACCTCACGCCGTTCGGGCTGGGCACCTACGGCTCGCGCTCGACACCGGTCTCGGGAGCCGCCACCGCGGTCGTCGCCCGCAAGGTCCGCGAGCGCGCGCGCATCGTGGCCGCGGCCATGCTGGAGGTCGCGCCCGAGGACCTCGAGTGGCACGACGGGCGCTGGCAGGTCGCCGGTGACCCCGAGGCGTCGCGGTCGATGGCCGAGATCGCCATGGCGGCGCACTCGAACCTCGAGCTGCCCGAGGGCGTCGAGGGCCACCTCGACGCCACGTGCGTCTACAACCCGCCCAACCTCACCTACCCGTGCGGCGCCTACGTCTGCGTCGTCGACGTCGACCCCGGCACGGGCGCGGTCGACGTCCGGCGGTTCGTGGCCGTCGACGACTGCGGCGTGCGGATCAACCCGATGATCGTGGAGGGGCAAATCCACGGGGGGCTCGCCGACGGGGTCGGGATGGCGCTGATGCAGGGCATCGCGTTCGACCTCGACGGCAACTGCCTGGGCGGGTCGATGATGGACTACCTGCTGCCGACCTCGCTGGAGTGCCCGTCCTGGGAGCTCGGCGAGACCGTGACCCCGTCACCGCACCACCCGATCGGCGCCAAGGGCATCGGGGAGTCGGCCACGGTCGGCTCGCCGCCCGCGATCGTGAACGCGGTGATCGACGCGCTGGCGCCCTACGGGGTCCGGCACGCCGACATGCCGCTGACCCCGGCCGCCGTCTGGTGCGCCGCCCAGGGCCGTCCCCTGCGCACCGACCTCGCGATCACGTGACCACCGCGCACGTCCTCCGTCGTGCCGGGGCGCTGCGCGACGCCGGGACGCCCTTCGTGCTCGCCACCGTCGTCCGGGCCCAGAGCCCCACGAGCGCCCGGGCCGGCGACAGCGCGCTCGTCCTGCCCGACGGCACCCTCGAGGGGTTCGTGGGCGGGGCCTGCGCCGAGACGACGGTGCGGGTGGAGGGGCTGCGCCTGCTGCGCGACCGCAGCTCGACCCTGCTGCGGATCGTCCCGACCGACGGGGACGCGGCGACCGGACCGGCCGGCGGTGGGCCGGCGGAGCGCGAGGGGGTCATCACGGTCGACAACCCGTGCCTGTCCGGCGGCACCCTCGAGATCTTCCTGGAGGCCATGGTGCCGCCGACCGTGGTGCACGTGTACGGCGACGGCCCGGTGGCGCGGGCCCTGGTGCGGATCGGCGAGGCCATGGACTTCGACGTCCGCGCCGGCGGGGACCCGTCGTCGGCCTCGTCGACGTGGGCGACCTCCTCCCCCCGGCGGCCGTCGTCGTCGCCGCGCACGGGCGCGACGAGGAGGAGGCGCTGGACGCCGCGCTGCGCGCCGGCGTGCCCTACGTGGCGCTGGTCGCGAGCCGGACACGAGGGACGGCCGTCCTCGACGCGCTCGACCTCACGCCGTCGGAGCGCGCCCGGGTGCGGACCCCGGCCGGTCTCGACCTCGGCGCCACGACGCCGGCGGAGATCGCCCTCTCGATCTACGCGGAGATGGTCGCCGGCCGGGAACGGGTGGCCCGGCCGCCCGCGGCCGTGGACCACGGGGACGGCGCCGGACCGGTGGTCGACCCGGTGTGCGGGATGGCGGTGGCCGGCGCCGCGGCCGACCCGTCCGCGGTCGTCGACGGCCGGACGTGGTGGTTCTGCGGCCCGGGCTGCCGGCGCGCGTTCCTCGACGACCCGGCGCGGTTCACGGCCGTCGACCTCGCGGCGGGCCGCTCGTGACGGCGCTCCCGACCGACGTCGCGTCGCTGCGGTCCGCGCTGGCCGCGACCGGCTACCTCGCCGACGACGGGCTGGGCACCGCGCTGTTCCTCGCCGTCGCCCTGCGCCAGCCGCTGCTGCTCGAGGGCGAGCCGGGCGTCGGGAAGACCCGCGCCGCCCTCGCCCTGGCCGAGGTCGTCGACACGCCGCTGGTGCGTCTGCAGTGCTACGAGGGGCTCACCGCGGCCGAGGCGCTCTACGAGTGGAACCATCCCCGCCAGCTGCTCGCCATCCGGCTCGCCGAGAGCCGAGGTCAGCCGCTGGACGACGACGACCTGTTCGGCGAGGAGTTCCTGCTGGCGCGACCGCTCCTCGCCGCGGTCACCCACCCCGGGCCGCGACCGGCCGTCCTGCTGATCGACGAGGTCGACCGCGCCGACGACGAGTTCGAGGCCCACCTGCTCGAGCTCCTCGCCGAGGGCGCGGTGACCATCCCTGAGCTCGGCACCCGGCGCGCCGTGCACCGACCCGTCGTCGTCCTCACCTCGAACCGGACCCGGGACCTGCACGACGCGCTCACCCGGCGCTGCCTGCACCACGCGATCCCGCATCCCGACACCGCCGCGGTCGAGTCGATCATCCGCGTCCGGGTCCCGGAGGTCGGCGACGTCCTCGCCGACCAGGTCGCCCACGCGCTGGCCCGGCTGCGGGCCGCCGCCCTGCTCAAGCCGCCGGGCCTCGCCGAGGCCATCGACTGGGTGCGCGCCCTGCACGCGCTCGGCGTCGAACGGCTCGACGCCGAGCAGGCGCGCCGCACGCTGGGCGCCGTCGTCAAGCACGACGAGGACCGCGAGCTGGTCCTGCGGGCGGGGCTGGAGTCGGTCGTCGGTGGCCCCTGACCGCGCCGGCCCCGACCTGGCGACCCTCGCCGCCCGGTTCGCCACCGCCCTGCGGCGCGTGGGTGTGCCCGTCGACGTCGGGCAGGCGACACGGTTCGCGGCCGGTGTCGTCGCGGCGGACCCGGCGAGCACGCGGGAGCTGTACTGGGTCGCACGCGTCACGCTGCTCACCGACCTCGCCCTCCTCCCCGCCTTCGACGCGGTGTTCGGGGCGGTGTTCGGGGCGGGCGACCCCACCGAGACGGCCGGCCCCACCGATCCCGCGGACGCCCGCGGTGACGAGCACGCGCCGCCGCCCGTCGCCGACCCGGCCCGGGGCACCGCCGCGACCGGAGGCGTCCCCCGGGTCGACCCCGCCACCGGCGAGGCCTCCGCGGACGACGACCCCCGGCCGGTGCCGATGGCCGCCAGCGCGGCGGAGCGTCTCGGCGCCCGCGACTTCGCCGACCTCTCCCCCGCCGAGCTCGCCGCCCTCACGGTGGCGATGCGCCGGTTCCGCGTGGCCACCCCCTCGCGCCCGTCCCGCCGCAACCGGGCCTCGCCGCGCGGCGACACGGTCGACCTGCGGGCGACGCTACGCCGGGCCCGTCGCACCGGCGGACACCCGGTGACGCTCGCCCGGCGGACCCGGCGCCCGCGCCCGCGGCGGCTGGTCGTGCTGTGTGACATCTCCGGCTCGATGGAGCCGTACGCCCGCGCCCTGCTCCAGATGCTGTGGTGCGCCCGGGTCTCGTCACGCGCCGAGATCTTCACCTTCGCCACCCGCCTGACGCGGCTGACCCCGGCCCTCGCCCGGCGCGGACCGGAGGACGCCCTCGCCCGCGCCGGCAGCCTCGCGACGGACTGGTCGAGCGGCAGCCGCATCGGCGAGTCGATCGCGGAGTTCACCCGCCGGTGGGGGCGGCGCGGCATGGCCCGCGGCGCGGTCCTGCTCGTCGTCTCCGACGGCTGGGACACCGGCGACCCGGCGCTGCTCGGCCGCGAGATGGCCCACCTCCATCGCCTCGCCCACCGCGTCGTGTGGGCCAACCCGCGCACCGCCCGGCCGCACTTCCAGCCGCTCGCCCGCGGGATCGCCGCGGCGTGGCCACACTGCGACGCCGTGGTCAGCGCCCACCGCCTCGACGCACTCGACGATCTCCTCGAGGCGCTGCGCGGCGATCGCTCGGGCTGAGTCGCCCGGTCCCGCAACGGTCAGGCGGCCTCCGCGAGGGCGTGCTCCACCAGCGAGATCAGGGCCGCCGTGCAGGAAGTGCCGTCGCGCGCGTCGACGTGCACGAGCGGGCAGCCCGGCGGCACGGCGAGCGCGTCCCGCACGGCGTGGTCGTCGATCCCCTCGGTGCCGGGGAAGTCGTTGAGCGCGACGACGAACGGCACGCCGCGGTTCTCGAAGTAGTCGACGGCGGCGAAGCACTCGTCGATGCGTCGCAGGTCGACGAGGATCACCGCTCCGACGGCACCGCGAGCGAGCTCGTCCCACATGAACCAGAAGCGCGACTGGCCCGGCGTGCCGAACAGGTACAGCACCAGGGCGTCGTCGATCGTCACGCGACCGAAGTCCATCGCCACGGTGGTCGTGGTCTTCTCCGGCACGGCGCTCGTGTCGTCGATCCCCTCCGACAGGCTGGTCATCTCCTGCTCGGTGGACAGCGGCGGGATCTCCGACAGGGCTCCGACGAGGGTCGTCTTCCCGACCCCGAACCCGCCGGCGACGAGGATCTTCAGCGGGAGCAGCTCGGCCTGCGCCGCCTCCGGCCCGCCGCGCGCCACGCCACCGTCGGGGGCGTGGTCATCGTGCACGGAGACCATCGAGGAGCCTTTCCAGGAGTTCCCGACGGGGGCGGCCGTCGGTCCCGACGAGGGGCAGGTGGACGGCGAGGTGGTCGTCGGCGGCGAGGTCGCTGACGAGCACCCGCGCCACGCCGAGGGGGACCTCGAGCAGCGCCCCGATCTCGGCCAGCGACTGCGGCCCCGTGCTCGCCTCGATGATCGCCCGCGACTCCGGCGGCAGGCCCGCCGCCGCGGCGAGGCCGGACTCCGTGGCGGTCACCAGGGCCTCGATCGGCATGTCGGCACCGCGCGCCGATCGCGTGCGGCCGGCGGTGAACGCGTAGTTCGGGACGACCCGCCCGCCGTCGCTGCGGGTGTCCTCCCGGCCGTCGACGCTCACGGGGCTCCCCGGCCGGGGCCTCCCGGCGACCTCGCGGGCGACGGCGTCAGGGCGTGCCCGACCCGTGCCGCGAGCAGCGTCATCTCGTAGCCCACGAGCCCCATGTCGGCGGCGCGCGTGGTCACCACGGCCAGCGTCGAGCCGAGGCTGATCGCACTCGCGAACAGGTACCCGCCCGCCATCTCGACGATGGTCTGGGTGACGGGCTCCCCGTCGAGGAGGGTGGCGGTGCCCCGCGCCAGGCTCACGAGGCCCGACACCGCCGCGCACATCTGGTCGGCGAGCCGGGGATCGACCCCGTTGCTCACCGCCAGGCGCAGCCCGTCGGCGGACACGACGAGCACATGCCGCACGCCCGGCGTGGCGGTCGCGAAGTCGGACAGCAGCCAGTCCAGCCCGTCGTCGGTCGGGGTGCTCATGGCTGCCTCCTCGTCGTCTCGCCGTCGCCGGACGGGCCGCGCCGGCCCTCGGTGTCCACCTCGTCGGCGCCGCGGTCCGCGGCGGGACCCCCGTCGATCTCGGAGCGGGCGACGGCGCGGCTCGCCTGGTAGGCCGACAGGGCCTGCACCGCCCCGAGGCCCCCGGGCCCAGAGCCGTCGGGAGGGGTCGCGCCCGCCGGCGCCGGCGCCGGCCCCGGCTCGTCGTCGGAGCCGGGGGGCGCTCCGCCCGGACGCACGAGCTCGGGCGCGAGATGGGTCTGCGGTGTGCGCCGGGCGAGGACGACCCCCGACCGCCCGGGGGTCCCCGGGGCCTGCCCCGGCACCCGGCGCGGCGGCGGGGCCGCCGCCGGCATGCGACCGGGGGGATGACCCGGTGAGCGATCCGGGCGGGCCGCCCGGACCTCCGGACCGTCCCCGGTGACGGCGGGCGAGGGCGGCGGCGGTACGACGATCGGGTGGATCAGCCCGGGACGCGGCGCGGGCGGCGGCGGCGTCGGTGGCGGGTGCTCGACGGTGGTGTGCCCGTCCCCGCCCGCCCCGTGCTCGTGGCCGCCGGCCTCGCCCACCTCGCGGGACTCGGGGGGCCCGGGCGGCTCCCCACCCGAGGCGGCCGCGTGCGCTCCGGGCGGCGCCGGTGGCCCGCCCGCCCGCCCGGACGTCGGGCCACCTCCGGGCCAGGCGTGGCGTCCACCCGCGCCCACCGGGTCGCGCCCCGGGTGGCCGTCGTCGTCGGCGCCGCGTCGTGGCATCGGGACCGCGGAGTCCGCGGAGGAGCCGGGGCCCGGACCCGGCGTCGACGCAGCCGGCTCCGCGAAGAGGGCGGGCGGCAGCACGACCACCGCGGTGACACCGCACCCGGGCGTCGGCGTCAGCGAGACCTCGATCCCGTGCCGCGCCACGAGGCGCGACACCACGTGGAAGCCGAGCCGCCGCGTCGCCGCCAGCGCGTCGACCTCCTGCGGGCGCGCGAGCAGGTCGTTGGCCGCCGCCAGCTCCGGCGGCGGCATCCCGGCGCCCGTGTCCTCGACGACGACCAGGAACGCGCCTGGCCGGCGCCGGTCGGCGCGGCTCTGCACCACCACCGGCGCGGACGGCGGGGAGGAGCGCACCGCGTTCTCGACCAGCTCGGCGACCACGTGGGTCAGGTCGGCCACCGCACTCCCGACGACCCGCAGGCGCTCGTCGACCACGAGGGTCACCCGGTCGAGCTCCTCGGTCTCGGCGACCCCGGCGCGCACGACGTCCCGCAGCGCGACGGGGGCCGACCACACGCGGGCGGGCTGCTCGCCGGAGAGCACGAGCAGGCTCTCGGCGTTGCGCCGCACCCGGGTGGCGAGGTGGTCGAGCCGGAACAGGTCGGCGAGGACGTCCGGGTCGCGCTCCCGCTCCTCGAGGTCGTTGATGATCTCCAGCTGGCGGTGGAACATGCTCTGGTTGCGGCGCGCCAGGTTGAGCAGCAGCTCCGAGGTGAACTCCCGTCGACGGACCTGCTCCCGCGACAGCGCCTCCGCCCGGGCCACCAGGTGCTGTTGCTCGTCCTCACCGAGTCGCGCGACGACGGCCACCCCGGCGCACGCCGCCACGACCGCCACGCCGTGGACCAGCCACCATCCCCCACCGAGCGGTCCGGCGGAGGACGTCGCGACGGCGAGCCCGGTGCCCGCCACGGCCGCCCCGGCGAACCCGGCGAACGGGATCCACGAGCGGTAGAGGGCCACCGCGGCGACGAGCACGAAGAAGGAGAACTGCGCGGCAGGGGCGCCCTCGCCGAGGGCCACCAGCCCGGCGCAGGAGGCCCCGAGACCGCCGGCGACGACGAGCGGACCGCCCCGGTGGTCCGCGCCGACCCGGAGACCCACGAGTCCGGCGAGCAGCGGTACGACGACGGCGAGCGCCGTCTCCGGCGCCGGGGCGCCGGCCGCGAGGCCGACGACGGCCGCGATCGGCACGACGGCGAGCAGGAACCCGTTCAGGACACGGTGCCGGCCGGACCGGGCAGCGGCGTCCAGCGTGTCCCCGCGAGGGAGATAGTCCAGGACAGGGACCATGTGCTGCGGGTCGCCCTCCTCGTTGCCACATCGGTGGTGAGGGTGCCGAACCGTACACGCAGCGTTGACCATGGCCGCGCAGAGAAGCCCCGAAGCGCTGATGAGACGGCCGCCGACCGACCAGCTCGTCACGCTGCGTCGATGTCGGTCGGGCCGTCAGCCTCCGGACGAGGGGGAGGTCGAGGGCCGGGCGGACCCCTGCCCGGTGCGCCGTTCGGCGACGCGGCCGTCCCGACCCGAGTGGGCGGAAAGCATACGAAAGATTCCCGCTCTGCGCCGATCGGGGCGCCTCGACGGCCGCACAGAGGAACGGCGCCGCGTGAACGGCGGCATCGACGCTTGCATCAGGTCGTTCGTCGGCCGCCGCACGCGCCGTGCACGGACGACCACGAAGGGTGAGCCGACTCGCGCGTCGCGGACGGGTCCCGCACCGCCCGGCCGGGGCCGGCGCGGTCAGCCCGCGGCGCGGTCCTCGGCGGGCACCCGGGCGGCGCTCGCCGGCACGAACCGCATCACCTCGTCGTCGACCCGGCTGCGCCGCAGCGACACGGCGTCGACGGCGTAGTTCATCGCCAGCCGCCAGGGCGCGCGCGTGCCCTGCTTGGGCAGCTCGTCGATCGAGCGCTGCACGTAGCCGGCACCGAAGTCGAGGAACGGGGCCTCGTCGACCGACGGGTCGCGCTCGGGCACCGCGACCCCGAGGCCGCTCCTCCGCAGGTGGCGCAGGAGCCGCACGACGTACTCGGCCACGAGGTCGACCTTGAGCGTCCACGACGCGTTCGTGTAGCCGATCATGTACACGAGGTTGGGCACGCCGGAGAGCATCATGCCCTTGTAGGCCATGATGTCGGGCAGGTGCAGCACCTCGCCGTCGACGACGATCTCGGCGCCGCCGAACATCTGCAGCGTCAGCCCGGTCGCGGTGACGACGATGTCGGCCTCGAGCTCGCGGCCGGAGGCGAGCCGGATGCCCGTCTCGGTGAAGGTGTCGATCGTGTCGGTGACGATCTCCGCGTCGCCGCGCCGGACCGCCCGGAACAGGTCGCCGTCGGGGACCATGCACATGCGCTGGTCCCACGGGTCGTAACGCGGGTTGAAGTGCGTGTCGACGTCGTAGCCCGCGGGCAGTGCCGCCTGCGTGGCCTTGCGCAGCAGCCCCCGCACGAACCGCGGGAAACGCTGGCTGATCTGGTACAGCGCGATGATCTGGGCGATGTTCTTCGCGCGCGTGAGCGGGTCGGCGATCGCGCGGGGCAGCCAGCGCGAGAGGGTCGCGGCGACGGGGTCGGTGCGCCCGATCGAGAGGACGTAGCTCGGCGAGCGCTGGAGCTGCGTGACGTGGGCGGCGGCGCCGTCGCCCTCGAGCATCGCCGGGACGAGCGTGACGGCGGTGGCCCCGCTGCCGATGACGACGACGCGCCGGCCCGCGTGGTCGAGCTCGGGGTCCCACAGCTGCGGGTGCACGACGGTGCCGCCGAAGCGGTCGATGCCGGGCAGGTCCGGGGTGTAGCCGTGGTCGTAGCGGTAGTAGCCCGAGCACATGAGCAGGAACGAGCACGTCAGCGGCGCCTGCCCCGGGATCTCCAGCGTCCAGCGCTGGGCCTCGGAGTCCCACGACGCGCGGGTCACGCGGTGCCCGTAGCGGATCCTGCGGTCGACGCCGAACTCCTGCGCCGTCTCGCGGACGTAGGAGAGGATCGACGGGCCGTCGGCGAGCGCCGTCGCGCTGCTCCACGGGCGGAACCGGTAGCCGAGGGTGTGCATGTCCGAGTCGGACCGGATGCCCGGGTACCGGAAGAGGCTCCAGGTGCCGCCCAGGTCCTCGCGGGCCTCGAGCACCGCGTAGGAGTGGTCGGGCAGCTCGCGCTCGAGGTGGCAGGCCGTCCCGATGCCGGACAGGCCCGCGCCGACGATGACCACGTCGAGGTGCTCGGTACTCACGCGTACCACCGTAGCGCGCGGTACCGTCGCGTACCAGTGCGGCGGCTCCTCGCCGCGGACCTCCGCTCCGGCCCGGCGGCTGCGGCTAGTGCGCCGCCTGGTCCCAGGACCGCCCGAAGCCCACCGACACCTCGAGCGGCACGTCGAGCTCGAAGGCCGCGCCCATCTCGCGGCGCACCAGCTCGGTGACCTGCTCCTTCTCCTCCGCCGCGACCTCGAGCACGAGCTCGTCGTGGACCTGGAGCAACATCCGCGAGCGCAGGCCCTCGTCGCGCAGCGCCTGGTGCACCCCGAGCATCGCGACCTTGATGATGTCGGCCGCGCTGCCCTGGATCGGGGCGTTGAGCGCCATCCGCTCGGCCATCTCGCGACGCTGGCGGTTGTCGCTCGTGAGGTCGGGCAGGTAGCGGCGCCGGCCGAGGATCGAGCTGGTGTAGCCGTCCTTGCGCGCCTGGCCGACGACCTGCTGCAGGTAGTCGCGCACCCCGCCGAACCGCGCGAAGTACTCCTCCATCAGCTCCTTGGCCTCGTCGGTGGAGATCCGGAGCTGGGCGGAGAGCCCGTAGGCCGAGAGCCCGTAGGCGAGGCCGTAGTTCATCGCCTTGATCTTGGCGCGCTGGGCCGGGGACACCTCGTCCTCGCCGACGGCGAACACCCGCGCCGCCGTGGCGGAGTGGAAGTCGTACCCCGACTGGAACGCCTCGATCAGCGCCTCGTCGCGCGAGAGGTGCGCCATGATGCGCATCTCGATCTGCGAGTAGTCGACGGTCATGAGCTCGGCGAACGCGCCGTCGGCGGAGTCCGACCCCACGACGAACGTGTCGCGGATGCGCCGGCCCTCCGCGGTGCGCACCGGGATGTTCTGCAGGTTGGGCTCGGTGGAGCTCAGCCGCCCGGTGCGCGCGATCGTCTGGTTGAACGTCGTGTGGATGCGCCCGTCGTCGCTGCACGACTCGAGCAGGCCCTTGACCGTCACCCGCAGCCGCGTGGCGTCGCGGTGCTCGAGGAGGTGCTCGAGGAACGGGTGGGGGTTCGACTCGTTGAGCGTCTGCAGCGCGTCCGCGTCGGTGGTGTAGCCGGTCTTGGTGCGCTTGGTCTTCGGCATCTCCAGCTCGTCGAACAGCACGACCTGCAGCTGCTTGGGCGAGCCGAGGTTGATCTCCTTGCCGATGACGTCGTACGCCTGCTGCGCCGCCGACTGCACGCGCGCGGAGAACTGCGACTCGAGGTCGTGCAGCGCGCTGACGTCGACCGCGACCCCGGCGGCCTCGAGGTCGGCGAGCACCGCGAGCAGCGGCAGCTCCAGCTCGGTGAGCAGCGCGGTGCCGCCGAGCTCGGCGAGGTCGGCGTCGAGCTTGTCGGCGAGGTCGTACACCGCCCGGGCGCGCAGCATCTCGGCCTGGGCGAGCGCGGTGTCGGCCTCCTCCTCGCCGCCGTCGAGGGTGAGCTGGTCGCCGCCCTCGCTGCTGTCCTCGACGCGCAGCTCGCGGCGCAGGTAGCGCAGCGCGAGGTCGGCGAGGTCGAAGCTGCGCTCGCCGGGCCGGGCGAGGTAGGCCGCGAGCGCGGTGTCGCTGGTGACCCCGTCGAGCCGCCAGCCCCGGGCGCGCACCGCGTGGCTCGGCCCCTTGACCTCGTGACCGGCCTTCGGCACGTCGACGTCGGCGAGCCAGGCGGCGAGCGCCTTCTCGTCCGCCTCGTCGACCGCCCTGACGTCGACGTACGCCGACTCGCCGTCGGCGGCCGCGAGCGCGATGCCCTCGAGGTCGCCCGTGCCGTGCGCCCAGGTGCCCCGGAAGGCGAGGCCGACGCGGCTGCCGTCACGGGCGTGGTCGGCCAGCCAGTCGGCCACCGCGCCGGTCTCCAGCGCCGCGCCGCGGACCTCGAAGCCCTCCTCGGCCTCGGGCTCCGCCGCGGTGAGCGTGGAGAACAGCCGCTCGCGCAGCACGCGGAACTCGAGGTTGTCGAACAGCTGGTGCACCGCGTCGCGGTCCCACTGCCGGACCACCAGGTCGTCCGGGCCCATCCCGATGCCCTCGACGTCGCGGACCAGCTCGGTGAGCTGGCGGTTGAGCACCACCGACGACAGGTGCTCGCGCAGCGCGTCGCCGGCCTTGCCCCGCACCTCGTCCACCCGGTCGACCAGCGCGTCGAGCGACCCGAACTCGCGGATCCACTTCTGCGCCGTCTTCTCCCCCACGCCCGGGATGCTCGGCAGGTTGTCGCTCGGGTCGCCGCGCAGGGCCGCGAAGTCCGGGTACTGCGCCGGGGTGAGCGTGTAGCGCTCCATGACCTGCTCGGGGGTGTAGCGCACCAGGTCCGACACGCCCTTGCGCGGGTAGAGCACCGTGACGTCGTCGGAGACCAGCTGGAACGCGTCCCGGTCGCCGGTACAGATCGACACCGTCATCCCCTGCGCGACCGCCTGCGTCGTCAGCGTGGCGATGAGGTCGTCGGCCTCGTAGCCCTCCACCGCGAGGACCGGGATCGCCAGCGCGGCCAGGATGTCCTTGATCAGGTCGATCTGGCCGCGGAACTCGTCGGGCGTGGAGCTGCGGTTGGCCTTGTAGGCCGCGTAGGTCTCGGCGCGGAACGTCTGGCGCGAGACGTCGAACGCGACCGCGACGTGCGTGGGCTCCTCGTCGCGCAGCAGGTTGATGAGCATCGACGTGAAGCCGTAGACGGCGTTCGTCGTCTGCCCCGTGGTGGTGTTGAAGTTCTCGGTGGGCAGCGCGAAGAACGCCCGGTAGGCCAGCGAGTGCCCGTCGAGCAGCAGCAGCCGCCCGCGCCCGCCCGCCGGCGCGTCCGGGGTCGTCTCGAGCTGGCCTGAGGTCGGCGCTGCCGTGCTGGTCGGAGCCACACGCCGAGTCTAGGCGCGACCCCCGACACACCCCGGCCGCCCGGGCAGCCCCGGTCCCGGGCCCGCCCTACCCTGCGGGGATGACCAGCTCCTCGGCCCCCGAGTCCGCTGCGGTGCCCGACATCGAGGTCCAGTACCCCGATGAGCAGCTCGCCGCGCGGATGGGCATCGAGATCACGGCGTGGGACCCCGACCGGGTCGTCGGGACCATGCCCGTGACCGGCAACCGGCAGCCCTTCGGCCTGCTGCACGGCGGCGCCAACGGCGTGCTCGCCGAGACCCTCGGCTCCACCGCCGCCGCGCTGCACGGCTGGCCCGAGCGCGCGCCCGTCGGCCTCGAGCTCAGCTGCACCCACCACCGCTCGGCGCTGGACGGGAAGGTCACCGGCGTCTGCACGCCGCTGTCGGTCGGGCGCACGATCGGCACCTTCGAGATCGTCATCAGCGACGACGAGGGCCGGCGCGTCTGCACCGCGAAGCTGACCTGCGTCTATCGCTCCCGCCCGCCGGGCGGGACGGGCTAGCTCACCCCGAGGTACGCGTCCTGGATCGTCGGGTCGGCGAGGAGCTCCGCCCCGGTGCCCGAGCGCGTCACCTCGCCGGTCTCCATGACGTAGGCCTCGTGCGCGAGCCCGAGCGCCTGGGTGGCGTTCTGCTCGACGAGCAGCACCGTCGTCCCCTGGGCGTTGATCTCCTCGATGACGCGGAAGATCTGCGCGATGAACTGGGGCGCGAGCCCCATCGACGGCTCGTCGAGCAGCAGCAGGCGCGGGCGGGCCATGAGCGCGCGGCCCATGGCGAGCATCTGCTGCTCGCCGCCCGACAGCGTCCCGCCGGCCTGGGAGCGGCGCTCGGCCAGGCGCGGGAAGAGCTCGTAGACCCGCTCGAGGTCGGCGGCGAACTCCGGGCTGCGCCGGTCGTCGCGCAGGTAGGCGCCCATGTCGATGTTCTCGGCCACGGTCATGCCCGGGAAGATCCCGCGACCCTCGGGCACCTGGCTGATGCCCTTGCCCACCCGCCGGTCGGCGCGGATCGCGGTGAGATCCTCGCCCTCGAAGCGCATCGACCCCGACTGCAGGCCGAGGATCCCCGAGATCGCCTTCATCGTCGTCGTCTTGCCGGCGCCGTTCGCGCCGATGAGCGCGACGATCTGGCCCTCCTCGACGCGCAGGGAGATCCCGCGCAGGGCCTGGATCCGCCCGTAGGCGACGTGCACGTCCTCCAGCTCGAGCATGCTCATGCGTCCTCCTCCCGCGTGCCGGCGGGGGCCTCGTCGACCGCGCCGCCCAGGTACGCCGCGATCACCGCGGGGTCGCGGCGGACCTCGTCGGGCAGGCCGTCCGCGATCTTGCGGCCGAAGTCGAGCACGACGAGGCGGTCGGTCACGCCGAGCACCACGCGCATGTCGTGCTCGACGATGACCACCGTGTAGCCGTCGTCGCGGATCTTCAGGATGAGCTCGGAGAGCGCGTCCTTCTCCGTGGCCGAGAAGCCCGCCGCCGGCTCGTCGAGGCAGAGCACCTTCGGCTCGGTCGCCAGGGCCCGCGCGATCTCCAGACGACGCTGGTCGCCGTAGGGCAGCGCCGTCGCCTTGTCCGCCGCGCGGTGGGCGATCCCGACGAACTCCAGCAGCGCCATGGCCTTCTCGATGCCCTCCCGCTCCTCGCGGCGGTGCCGGGGCAGGCGCAGCAGCGCGCCGGGGATCGACGTCCGGTGGCGCGCGTCGGTGCCGACGACGACGTTCTCCAGGGCCGTCATGGCTCCGAAGAGCCGGATGTTCTGGAACGTGCGCGCGATGCCTGTCTGGATGATCCGGTAGCGCTTCATCGTCGCGAGCGAGCGGCCCTCCAGGCGGATGTCGCCCTCGGACGGCCGGTAGACCCCCGTCATGACGTTGAAGCAGGTGGTCTTGCCGGCACCGTTCGGCCCGATCAGGCCGAGGATCTCACCGCGCCGCACGTCGAACGACACGTCGTCGAGCGCGGTCAGACCGCCGAAGCGGACCGTCAGCCCGTCCACGGCGAGCAGCGTCTCGCCCATGCCGACCGTGATCTCGCGGGCCGGGGCGACGGCGCTCGACACGTCGGCCTCGTGATCGGCCCGGGTCGTCGCGTCCATGTGCTCGAGGTCGGTGAGCAGGCCCTCCCTGGTCGGCTCCCCGGCCGTCATCACTCACCACCCCCGCGCGGCGAGGTGCCGGCGTGGTCGTCGGGCGTCACCTCGGGCAGGTCCCCGGTGGCCCTGCTCGAGGCCGACATCCCGGAGGGGGCGACGCCGGTGGGCGCGCCGAACAGCTTCTGGTACGCCTCGCGGCCGTAGGCCAGCAGGTGCTGACGCATCCCGAGCAGACCCTGCGGGCGGAAGGCCATGAGGACCATGAGCGCGACCCCGAACACCAGGAAGCGGTACTGCGGCTCGAACTGGAACCGGTCGGGGATGTAGGACACGAGGAACGCGCCGACGATGACGCCGACCTTGTTCCCCGCACCCCCCAGCACGACGGCGGCGAGGTAGAGGATCGACGTGGCCACGTCGAAGCGCTGGTTGTTCACGTAGCCGACCTGCGCGGCGAACAGCGCTCCCGACAGGCCGCCGACCGCGGCGCCGATGGCGAAGGCCCAGATCTTGAAACGGTAGGTCGGGACACCGGTGAGCTCGGCGGCGTCCTCGTCCTCGCGCACCGCGATCCAGGCGCGGCCGACCCGGGAGCGTTCCAGGTTCCCCATCAACATCAGCACGATGACGATCAGGCAGACCGCCAACCAGTAGAAGCCGAGGACGTCCGTCTGCGTGAACACCGGCGACCCGTCCGGGTACGAGGCCTCCGGGCGGGCGATGTTCTGGAAGCCGCGGTTGCCGCGCAGCGGGTCGATGTTGTCCGCCAGCAGCCGCACGATCTCGCCGAAACCCAGCGTCACGATCGCGAGGTAGTCGCCGCGCAGCCGCAGCGTCGGCGTCCCCAGGATCACCCCGGAGATCATCGTGACCAGCATGGCGATCGGGACGATCACCAGCCACGGGTAGCGCACCCCGAGGATCGAGTCGGGGCTGGAGAGCAGCGCCGTGGTGTAGGCGCCGATCGCGAAGAAGCCCACGTAGCCGAGGTCGAGCAGACCCGCCTGCCCGATCACCACGTTGAGCCCGATGGCGATCAGCGCGAGCACGGCCGCGTTGAACAGCGCGATCGGGAAGTCGGTGGCCGGCTCGGTCGTGATGATCGGCGGGTTGAGCACCGGCAGCCAGAGCAGGAACACCACGACGGGGATCAGCAGACCCCACTGCTGGAACCGGCTGCGCGCGTTCCAGAACGTCGAGACCTGCGACATCCGTTCCCTCATGCCCGCGACCTCGCCAACGACTCGCCGAGGATGCCGGTGGGGCGGAACATCAGCACGACCACCAGGAGCACGAAGGCCACGATGTCACGCCAGTCGCCGCCGAACAGGCTCTGTCCGTAGTTCTCGGCCACGCCCAGGATCAGCCCCCCGAGCAGCGCGCCGCGCAGGTTGCCGATCCCGCCGAGGACCGCGGCGGTGAACGCCTTGATGCCCAGCAGGAAGCCGCCGTTGTAGACCGCGCCCTGCGGGATCGTCATCAGGTAGAAGAGCCCGGCGACACCGGCGAGCACCCCACCCACCAGGAACGTGATCGTGATGACCCGCTCGCGGTTGACGCCCATGAGGGTCGCGGTGTTCGGGTCCTGCGCGACCGCGCGGATGCCGCGGCCGAGGCGGCTGCGGTTCACGAAGGCGTCCGCGACGAAGAACATCGCGAGCGACGCCACGAAGATGATGATCTGCAGGTTCGTCACCGGGGCACCGAAGACCGTGAAGACCGGGGACGGGGGGAGCAGCCGGATCGTGCCCTCGGGGTTCGAGCCCCGCCAGATCCGGATCACCTGCTGGAGCACGAACGAGGCGCCGATCGCGGTGATGAGGAACGCGAGCCGGGGCGCGTTGCGCCGTCGCAGCGGCCGGTAGGCCGTGCGTTCCAACAGGATCGCGGCGAGCCCCGAGACGGCCATGCCGACCAGCCCGGCGAGGACGAGGTCCACGATGATGAACCCGAGCGGCAGGTTCGGGATCGCTCCGGGTTCGAAGCCGAGGGCCAGGAACGTCAGGTACACCCCGAACACGCCGAGGATGAAGATCTCGGAGTGCGCGAAGTTGATCAGCTGGAGCACGCCGTAGACCAGCGTGTACCCGAGGGCGACCAGCGCGTAGATGCTGCCGTAGGCCAGACCGTTGATCGTGTTGGCCCAGAACCGGTCGATCATCAGACCGACGTCGAAGTTGATCCAGGGTTCGGTGCTCGCGGCCAACGGCGCCGCGTGTGCGAGTACCGCGAAGGAGGAGATGACGCGCTCCCCGAGAGCGTCGGGCGCCGCTGGGCGCGGGAGTGTTCGGTGTGGCGGGACGGTGCCGGGCGCGCGCGCCGGGGCGCCGACGGCCGCCGGCCGCGCCCCTTCCGCGACGGTGCGGAGGAGGCGCGGCCGGCGGGGTCGATCAGATCTGGCTGTCGGTGACGATCTGGTTGCCCTGCACCCGGTACATGTAGACCGGGGTCTGGGAGAGCTCGCCGGTCGGGCTCCACTGGAACCGCTTGGTGAGGCCCTGACCGTTGTAGGTGCGCACGAAGTTCAGCAGCGCCGCCCGGTCGGCCGCGCCACGGTCGATGCCCTGGAGCAGGATCGTGGTGGCGTCGTAGCCCTCGGCCGAGTAGGTCTGCGGCGGGACGCCGAAGGCCTGGGTGTAGGCGTTGGTGAAGTCGGTGAAGCCCTCCTGCGGCACGCACGGGCAGGACAGCAGGGCGCCGTCGGCGGCGCCGGCGGCGTTGACGACGAACTGCTCGTCCTTCACGCCGTCGGGGCCGATGAAGGGGGTCTGCACACCGGCGTCCCGCAGCTGCTGGACCAGCGGCGCGGCCTCCTGGTAGTAGCCCGAGTAGAAGATCGCCTGCGGGTTGGCCTGCTGGACCTGGCCGATCACCGCGGAGAACTCGCGCTGGTTGGTGCGGACGTCCGCCTGGCAGCTGGCTGCCGGACCGAGCGCCTGGGTCACCTGCTGGGCGAGCCCGATGCCGTAGTCGGAGTCGTCCTTGATGACGCAGACGTTCTGCGCGTTGAGTCGCTGCTGGATGTAGCGGGCGACCGCCGGACCCTGGACCGCGTCGTTGCCGAGGCCCCGGAAGAAGTTCGTCCAGCCGTTCGTCGTCAGCGCCGGGTTGGTGGCCGACGGGGTGATGTTCACGAGGCCGGCGGCGTTGAGGGCCGGGCCGACCGCACGCGACTCGCCGGAGAACGGCAGGCCCACGACGCCGAGGACCTGCGGGTTGTTGATCACCGCGGTGACCGGGCCGACGGCGGTGTCCGGCGTGCCGCCGGTGTCGGCACGCACCAGGGTGACCTGGCAGTTGGGGTTCGCCGCGTTGTGCTGGTCGACCGCCAGCTGGACCGCGTTGACGATGGCGATGCCGAGCGCCGCGTTCTGCCCGGCGATGGTGCCCGCGTAGGCGATCGACGTGCCCGGCGCGCAGCGCCCCTGGCCGTCACCGGCCGGCAGCACCGCGTCGGTCGGCTGGCTCGGTGCACCCGCCGCCGGTCCCCCGCCCTGCTGCTCACCGCCCCCCTGGTTGGCGCAGCCGCTGAGGACCAGGGCCACCGCCGCCACGAGCGCACCCGCGGCTGCGAGCCGTCGTCGGATCACGTCCACCTCCGTCACCTGCGGTCAGATGTCGACGTCGGGTCCGCGTGATCGCTCGCCCTGTCGGGTGTGGAAGGTATAGGGCGCGTGAAGGCACTCGCGCAAGCGGAAGGCCCTCGTGGTCGGACCGTGACGTCCGATCAGCCGCGGACCCGCTCGTGATCGGGACGGAGATCCGCTGGTCGGGCTCCGTCGGCGGGCTCGGTCAGCGGACTCAGTCGGCGGGGCCGACGACCGACCAGCCGCCGGCCTGCACCCGGTAGACCGTGACCGCGTCGCGGCTGACGTCGCCGAAGCGGTCGAACGACAGCGGCCCCGTGACGCCGTCGCCGTGGAAGCCCTGCACCGCCCGGACCATCTCCGGGCGCACGGCCGGGGTCCACTCGCCGTCGTCGCCCAGGGTTCGGACGGCGGAGTCGATGACCACGTTCGCCGCGTCGAACGTGAAGGCGCCGTACGAGCCGATGCTCTCGGGGTAGCCGGCGCGGCGGTAGGCGTCGACGAACTCCCGCGCGGCCGGCAGCGTCTCCGGCGGCGGGCCCACCGACGTGCCGAGATCGCCCTCCCGGCCCCCGGAGGTGACGTAGCCGGGGTTCACGATGCCGTCCCCGCCCATCACGGGCGCGGTGACGCCCCCCGCCGCGAGCGCCGCCGACAGCGGACCGCCTTCGGGGTACTCGCCGCCGTAGAAGACCGCGTCCGGCCGCGCGGCGGCCACGCGCGCGACGACCCCGTCGCGCGCCGACCCGGGCGGGGCGGTGACGCGGACCGCGACCTGGCCGCCCTCGGTGACGAGCTGCTTGGCGAACTCCTCGGCGATGCCCTCGCCGTAGGTCTTGCCGTCGGAGACGACGGCGACGCGGCGCCGGTCCTCGACGCGCGTCAGGTACGTCGCGGCGGCCGGTCCCTGCACGGCGTCGGTCGCGACGGTGCGGAAGAACGTCCGGTACTGCCGCAGCGGGGCGGTCACGGCGTTGGCGCCGCGGGTCAGCGACGTCGCGGTGCTACCGGGCGAGATCTGCACGATGCCCGCGTCGCTGAGCACGGGCTGGATCGCCTGGGCCACCGACGAGTTGAAGGGGCCGAGCACACCCAGGAGCGACGGGTCCTGGGCGAGCGTCCGGGCGGCCGCGGCGCCGGTCGCCGGGTCGGCGCGGTCGTCCTGGCTCTGCACGGCGAGGTGGTAGCCGGGCACCGCGCAGCGCGCGTTGGCCTGGCTGACGGCGAGGTCGGCGGAGTTCTTCATGCCGAGCCCCACCGCGGCGAGCTCGCCGGACAGCGGCGCCACCAGGCCGACGACGAGCGTGCCGCGGCTCGTGTCGCAGTCGCCGCCGTCGCCCGACGACCCGCCGGCACCCCCGCACCCGGCGAGGAGGACGACGGCGGCCGTGAGCGCCGCGACCGTGCCGAACCGACGTCGCCGTCGCGCGCCCACTCGCCTCAACCCCTCGCCGTCCGGTGCGTGGCGAGGGCCCACGGTAGGTCACGGCGGAGTGACGGCCGCGCAGGGGACGGTAGGGACGCGTCTGTCCTGGTCAGCGGCCTGGCGCACGGTTGGGCGAGTGCCTGTCACCCGGTCGGGGCACTCACGCTGCGTACTGTCAGCCGAACGTCTCGACGACGGCGTCCGCGACGGCCTTCATCGTCGTGCGCCGGTCCATGGCGGTGCGCTGGATCCAGCGGAAGGCGTCGGGCTCCGACATCTTCTTCTTGGCCATGAGCAGGCCCTTGGCGCGCTCGACGGCCTTGCGGGTCTCGAGCCGCTCGGTCAGCCCCGCGACCTCGGCCTCCAGCGCGGTGACCTCGGCGAACCGCGAGGCGGCGAGCTCGATGGCCGGCACGACGTCGGTCTTGGAGAACGGCTTGACCAGGTAGGCCATCGCGCCCGCGTCACGTGCGGACTCGACGAGCTCGCGCTGGCTGAACGCGGTGAGCATGACGACGGGCGCCAGCCGCTCCCCCGCGATCGTGCGTGCGGCCTCGAGCCCGTCGGTGCCGGGCATCTTGATGTCCATCATGATCAGGTTCGGGCGGAGCTCGCGGGCGAGGCGCACGGCCTCCACGCCGTCGCCGGCCTCGCCGACGACCTCGTAGCCCTCCTCGCGGAGCATCTCCACGAGGTCGAGCCGGATGAGCGCCTCGTCCTCGGCGACCACGACGCGCAGCCCGGCGGGGACCTGGTCCTCCGCCTGGTCCGGAGCGCTCGCGGTCTCGGTGATGGTGTCGGCCGACTGGCTCATGAGCGGCTCCTCGGTGATCGCCTCGTCGCGCCGCCCTCGTCGGGCCGCCCCGGTGAGACCTGGGAGGAACGGCCGGCCTGTCCGGGCCGCGGCCGGTGGGCCGGCGACGACCGTCGGAGCAGGCCGTGTCGATTCAGGAGCGTACCTGCCGAATCGCCCCACCCCGACGGTGACGCTTGCCTCCCGAGCGCGGGGTAACGCGCGTGGAAACGGATCTGTTGGTGCCCCCGGTGGGACTCGAACCCACACTGGACGGATTTTGAAGCCGCGGCCTCTGCCGATTGGGCTACGGGGGCGTGGTCTGTTCGGCGTACAGGGCGCGGGACGGCCCGCCGCTGACCCGAGCATAGACGCCGGCTAGGACGCGGTTCCGGCGGCACCTCGCGGCCCGGAGGAACGTCGGG
Source organism: Actinomycetospora sp. ABD4_176 (assembly GCF_056311855.1). Taxonomy (NCBI): domain Bacteria; kingdom Bacillati; phylum Actinomycetota; class Actinomycetes; order Pseudonocardiales; family Pseudonocardiaceae; genus Actinomycetospora; species Actinomycetospora sp. ABD4_176. The sequence continues at coordinate 1,437,377 of NZ_CM149974.1, forward strand.
GGGCCCCGGCACCCTGTTGCTGTGCATCCGGACGAGACGGTCGACGCTGCCCTGGACCTCCACGCGGAGGGCCTCGACGCCACGGAGATCGGTCGACGCCTGCGGGTCGCCAAGAGCACGGTGCAGTACTGGTGTCGAGGAGGGCGACGGGCTCTCGCCCGGGTGCCGGCTTCGTCCTGCCCCCGGTGCCACGGTCTACCGCTCGACGAGCCCCGGTACGCGTACCTCCTCGGCCAGTACCTCGGAGACGGCCACATCAACGTGCCCCGTCGCTCGGTCGCGGCCTTGGGAGTGTCGTGCGCCGACGTCTGGCCCGGTGTGCGCGCCGAGGTGCAGGAGGCGATGCGGATCACCCTGCCGGCGTCGTCGGTACACCTCGTTCGTCGCACCGGCTGCCACGTCGTCACGAGCTACTCCAACCACTGGCTCTGCTTCTTCCCGCAGTACGGGCCGGGCATGAAGCACACCCGCGCGATCGTGCTGGAGCCGTGGCAAGAGCTCATCGCCGAGCAGCACCCCGGCCCGCTCGTCCGCGGGCTCATCCACTCCGACGGCTGCCGGGTCACCAACTGGACGCTGAAGAAGACGTCGTCCGGGGTGGTCCGCTACGAGTACCCCCGCTACTTCTTCTCCAACAAGTCACTCGACGTCCTCGCCATCTGCGAGGCGGCCCTGGACCGACTCGACGTCGCTCATCGGCGCTCCCGCTGGGACTCCGTCTCCGTGGCACGCCGGGAGGCCGTCGCGAAGCTCGACGAGGTCGTCGGACCGAAGTACTAGGACGCCCAGGACCGCAACCACACCGTGTGGGACGACCGGCGCAGGTCCGACAGCGCCTCGTCCGGGATGGCGCTCTCGGTGTCGGTGAGCACGTAGCCGCGCTCGCCGCGGGTCGCCAGCGCCTGGCTGACGACGTTGACGCCGTGGTCGATGATGACCTGGTTCATCCCCGCCAGCACGCCCGGGGTGTTGGTGTGCAGGTAACCGGTGCGGAAGGCGCCCGGCGCGGCGGGCAGGGCGACCTCGGGCAGGTTCACCGACAGCGCGGTGATGCCGCCGTCGACGAACCCGATGAGCTTGCCGGAGACGAACCGCCCGATCTCCTCCTGCGCCTCCTGCGTGGAGCCCCCGACGTGCGGGGTCAGGATGACGTTGTCGAGCCCGCGCAGCGGCGACTCGAAGACGTCGCCCTGGGCCTTGGGCTCGATCGGGAAGACGTCGATCGCGGCGCCGGCGATGTGGCCGGACAGGATGTGCTCGCGCAGCGACGCGTCGTCGATCACCATCCCGCGCGAGGCGTTGATGAAGATCGAGCGCGGCTTCATCTGCGCGAACTGCTCGGCGCCGAAGAGGCCGGCGTTCCCGGGCCGGCCGTCGACGTGCAGGCTCACGATGTCGGCCTCGGCCAGCAGCGCCTCGAGCGAGTCGACGCGGCGGGCGTTGCCGTGGGTGAGGCGGTCGGCGGTGTCGTAGAAGATCACGCGCAGCCCGACGGCCTCGGCCATGTTCCCCAGCTGGGTGCCGATGTTGCCGTAGCCGACGATGCCCAGGGTGCGCCCGCGGAACTCGTGGCTGCCGCGCGCCGACTTGTCCCAGATGCCCTCGTGCATGCGCTGGGTCTTCTCCGGCAGCCGCCGCACCAGCGCGATGATCTCGCCGAGCACCAGCTCGACGACGCTGCGAGTGTTGGAGAAGGGCGCGTTGAAGACCGCGACGCCGCGCTCGGCGGCGGCGGGGAGGTCGACCTGGTTGGTGCCGATGCAGAAGCAGCCGACGGCCAGCAGGTCCTTGCCGGCGTCGAGGACGTCGGCGGTGATCGTGGTGTTGGAGCGGATTCCGAGCAGGGACACGCCGGGCAGGGCGTCGGCGAGCTCGGGCCCGCTGAGGGAGGACGAGCGCACGTCGACCTCGAAGCCCCGGGACCGGAAGGCCTCGGCGGCGTCCGGATGGATGTTCTCGAGGAGCAGCACCTTCACGGGGTGAAGGGTAGGCCCGTGCGTCAACGTGGACAGCGGTCCCGGCTGCAGGTCGTGACATCCACGTGACGACACTGCGGCCCCGGGCCACCCGTGTGGCCCAGCACGCCGCCACCTCGCCGGTGGGACAGTGACCCGACGTGACGTCCGACACGGACGTCCGGGATGCGACCGCCGGGGGTGCGCCATGGCCAAGTTCATCGTCTTCTTCAACTACACCGAGGAGAGCTGGGCGAAGATGATCGCGAACCCGGGTGACCGGGTGGCGGCCGTCCGCGCCGCCGCGCAGTCGCTCGGCGGCGACGTCGACTCGGTGTACTACATGTTCGGCGAGCACGACGGGTTCGTCATCGCCGACATGCCCGACTCCGCCTCCGCCGCCGCCATCTCGATCGCGGTGTCGAGCAGCGGAGCGGTCCGGAACCTCTCGACCCACGAGCTCATCGCGCCCACCGAGATCCCCGCCGTCCTCGAGAGGGCGGGCACGGTCCAGGGCGCCTACCGGACGCCGGGGAGCTGACGATGCGTCGCGCCCTCAGCGAGGTCGGCGGTCCCGGCTGCAGGTGGTGAGCGCCTCCAGCAGCGGGGCGAGGCGCCGGCCCTCCGCGGAGAGCGCGTACTCGGTGCGGGGCGGGCGGGTGTCGAGCACCCGCCGCTCGAGGAGCCCCGCCGCCTCGAGATCGGCCAGGCGCGCCGCGAGCGTCGCGGGCGGCACCTGGCCGAGGGCCTGCTCGAACTCCGAGAACCGGACCGCACCGAGGTGCGCGGCGTAGAGCACCGAGAGCGACCAGCGTCGCTCCAGCAGTGCGGTCAGCGCGCGCACCTCGGGCGGTACCGGCTCCCGTGAGCACATGTCAGGCGGCCACCTCGAGACCCTGGGCCACCGGCTCCAGGGCCACGTCGAGGACCTCGCTGATCGTCATCGACGGGTGGAACTCCAGCTGCCCGGCGACGTCGGCGGGGACGTCGTCGAGGTCGGCGCGGTTGCGCTCCGGGACGACGATCTGCGTCAGGCCCGCCGCGTGCGCGGCCAGCACCTTCTGCTTCACGCCGCCGATCGGCAGCACGCGACCCTGCAGCGTCAGCTCGCCGGTCATCGCCACCGTGTGCCGCACCGGGCGGCCGGTGAGCAGCGAGACCAGCGCCGTCGCCATGGTGACGCCGGCCGACGGCCCGTCCTTCGGGATCGCGCCCGCGGGGACGTGCACGTGGAACGAGCGCCCCGTGAACGCGTCCTCGGCGATGCCCAGCTCCGCGGCGTGCGAGCGCACCCACGACAGGGCGATCCGGGCCGACTCCTTCATGACGTCGCCGAGCTGCCCGGTCAGGACCAGGCCCTCGTCACCCGCCATGCTCGCCGCCTCGATGAACAGGACGTCGCCGCCCGCACCGGTCACGGCCATGCCGGTCGCGACGCCGGGGACCGCGGTCCGCTCGACGGCCTCGGTGAAGACCCGCTGCCGGCCGAGGTGCCGGCGGATGACCTCGGTGTCGACGACGACCGGGCCGGAGCCCGACGCGACCTCGGTCGCGATCTTGCGGGTCAGCTTGCCCAGCTCGCGGTCGAGCTGGCGGACGCCGGACTCGCGGGTGTACTCCGACACCACGAGGCGCAGCGCCGACTCGTCGGCGGTCACGTCGTCCACGGTCAACCCCGCGGACCGGATCTGCCGCGGCAGCAGGTGGTCCCGCGCGATCGCGACCTTCTCCTCGACGGTGTAGCCGTCGAAGGAGATGACCTCCATGCGGTCGAGCAGCGGGCCCGGGATCGTGTCGAGCTGGTTGGCCGTCGCCAGGAACACCACCTGCGAGAGGTCGATCTCGACGTCGAGGTAGTGGTCGCGGAACGCGTGGTTCTGCGCCGGGTCCAGGACCTCCAGCAGCGCGGCGGACGGGTCGCCGCGCCAGTCGGCGCCGACCTTGTCCACCTCGTCGAGCAGGATCACCGGGTTCATCGTGCCCGCGTCGCGCAGCGCCCGCACCAGACGCCCGGGCAGGGCGCCGACGTAGGTGCGCCGGTGGCCGCGGATCTCGGCCTCGTCGCGGACGCCGCCGAGCGACATCCGGACGAACTCGCGACCCATCGCGCGGGCCACGGACTCGCCGATCGAGGTCTTGCCGGTGCCCGGGGGCCCGACCAGCGTCAGGATCGTGCCTGCCTTCTTCTCGTCCTCCACGCCGCGGTCGCGGCGCAGCTTGCGGACGGCCAGGTACTCGACGATGCGGTCCTTCACGTCCTCGAGGCCGGTGTGGTCGGCGTCGAGCACGGTGCGGGCCGCGGTCGGGTCCAGCTGCTCGGCCGACCGCTGCGCCCACGGCAGGGCGAGCAGCCAGTCGAGGTAGGTCCGGATCATCGAGGACTCGCCGGACTGGTCGCCGGCGCGCTCGAGGCGGGCGAGCTCGCGCTCGGCCTGCTCGCGGACGTGGTCGGGCATGCCGGCCTCGGCGATCTTCGCGCGGTAGTCGTCGCCGCCGTCGGCGGCGTCGGACTCCCCCAGCTCCTTGCGGATCGCCTCCAGCTGGCGGCGCAGCACGTACTCGCGCTGCTGGCGGGCCGCGCCGGACTCGACGTCCTCGCGCAGCGACTTGCGCACCTGCAGCTCGGCGAGCCGCTCGCGCTGCAGGCGCAGGGCGAGCTCCAGGCGCTCGCGGACGTCGAGGGTCGCGAGCAGCGACACCTTGTCGTCGTACGGGATCTCCGGCGCCCAGCCGGACGTGTCGGCCAGCGCCCCGGGCTCGTCGATGCCGCGCAGCACCGCCGACACCCGTCCGTCGTCACCGCGCAGCTCGAGGACCTCCTCGACCACGGCGCGGTACGTGCTCTCCAGCTCGCGGATCCGGCCGTCGCGCTCCACCGCGTCCGGGTGGGCGATCACCTCCACGCGGAGGCGGCCCTCGTCGTCGGTCCGGCCCGTGCCCGCCTGCCCGCGGTGGACGCCGGTCAGCTGGACCGCCGTCACCCCGTTCGGCAGGCGTGTGCGCCCGCCGACGTCGGCGACCGTGCCGACCGCGGCGAACGTCCCCTCGTGACGCGGGACGAGCAGGACCTGCTCGCCCGCCTCGACCGGCCCCACCTCGGCGGCCGGTACCACCACGGTCATCCCCGGGAAGACCACGTTGTCGTCGACGGGGACCAGCAGCAGCTCGGTCATCTCGTCACCCCATCACTCGTGCTCGATAGTTGCTACAAGCGTTGAAGTGGCTACGGGTATTCCACCCGGCCGCCGACGCGTGCGCCGGCGCGGCCCGGCGGGTAGGCCTGCCCGCATGGCACGCCCCCTCGCCCTCGTCACCGGCGCCTCGCGCGGGATCGGTCTCGCGCTCGCCCACGAGTTCGCCCGCCACGGCCACGACCTCGTCGTCGACGCGGAGGACGCCGCGATCTCCGACGCCGCCCGGGAGCTGCGCGGGCACGACGTCGAGGTCCACGTCGTGCAGGCCGACCTCGCGACCGAGGACGGCGTGCGCGCGCTCCACGCGGCCCTCCCCCGGCCCCTCGCCGCCGCCGCGCTCAACGCCGGCGTCGGTCAGGGACGCGCCTTCCTCGACGCGCCCGTCGCCGACCAGCTCCGCGTGGTCGACCTCGACGTCCGCGGCGTCGTGCACCTCGCCCACCTGCTGCTCACCGACATGACCGCGCGGGGCCACGGCAAGCTGCTGATCACGTCGTCGATCGCCTCGACGATGCCGGGACCGGGCCAGCCGGTCTACAACGCCGCGAAGTCGTTCGTGCAGTCGCTCGCCGAGGCGCTCGCCGACGAGCTGCGCGACACCGGCGTCACCGTCACCTCGCTGATGCCCGGCCCGACCGACACCGACTTCTTCCGCCGCGCGGGCCTCGAGGGCACGCTGCTCGCCCGCTCGGCCGTCGACGACCCCGCGACGGTCGCGGCGCAGGGCTACGCGGCGATGATGAAGGGGCGGACGGCGGTCGTCGGCGGCTCACCGTGGGTGAAGGCCCAGGCCGCGGTGAACGGGCTGCTGCCCGACCAGGTCAAGGCCGCCGCGCACCGCGCGTTCACCAGCGTGCTCCCGCGGTCCTGAACGGGGCATGATCACGCCATGGCCGCTGTCGAGGACATCCTGACCCGCAACCTGCTCGAGGTGTTCGGCGAGCGCGACCAGGCGCGCCGCCGTGTCGTGATCGACGAGCTCTACGACGCGGACGTCCTGTTCCAGGACCCCGAGGGCGCGGTGAGGGGGCGCGACGCGATCGACGCCAAGGTGTCCGCGCTGCTCGCGGACGCGCCGCCGGCGTTCGCCTTCCGCACCACCGCCCCCGTGCGGGTCAGCGGGGACCTCGGCGTCCTGTCCTGGGCGCTCGGCCCCGAGGGCGGCGAGCCCGTCGTCACCGGCACCGACATCGCGCTCACGCAGGACGGGCGCATCGTCCGGCTCCACACGCTGCTGGACGGCGGCGCCTGACCTCTCACGGCGCCCGCACGTCCAGCTGCGTGACGATCACCAGGGCGTCGCGCAGCAGGATCGTCACCGGCGTGCTGTCGACGACGGACGCGAGCTGGCGGCGGACGTCCTCGTCGAGGTCCGCGGTGAGGTGGACGTAGCGGTGCATCACCGGCGGGGACCCGTACTCGAACGCCACCTCCACCTCGACGGCGCTGCCGTCGCACTCCCAGCGCTGGAGGAACGTGCGCACCGACATCGCGGTGCAGGAGGACAGGGAGGCGGCGAGCAGGCCGTAGGAGGTGGCCCCTTCCGGCACGTCGTCGTCGGCGGGGACGGTGCACGCGACGGACAGTCCGTTGACGTCGACGTGGACCACCCGCCCGTCCCCGTCGGCGAGGTGACCACGGGCCCACACCGTCGGCGCGTCCATGGTCACCAGCCTGCCACCGCGACGGGAGCAGCGGTGCTCAGGCGCTCCGGTGGGGGTGGACGCGGGCGAGGTGCTCGCGGCGTTCCTGCTCGCTCTCGCCGCCCCACACGCCGTAGGGCTCGGCGACCCGCCGGGCCCAGTCACGGCAGGGCTCGCGGACGGCGCACCCCGCGCAGACGCGCGCCGCTGCTTCGACACGCTGGCTGCGCCGGGGGTCGCGCTCGCCGTCGGGATGGAAGAAGACCTCGGAGTTCATGCCGCGGCACGCGGCGTGGCGCTGCCAGTCCCAGTGGTCGGTGATCGCCCACGGCAGCCGGGAGACATCAGCCATTGATGCTCACCTCCTACCGACCGTCGTACACCTCCGGCCGATCAGCGGCTGTGAGATCCCCGTCTCCCCGGACCGCCCGCGTCGGGGCGGTCGGACGCGGGCAACCGATCCGGTTCGGGCGACCGTTGGGTCGGTCGCTCAGGCGGCCGTTCAGGCGGCGGTTCAGGCGGCGGTGGCGTCCGGGACGGAGGGCACGGCCGCCGCCCGCTGCTCGGGGGTCCGGCCGTCCCCCGCGAGCCCGTGCGACACCGCCGCCGTCCAGCGGAAGGGCCGCCAGCGGTCCAGGGGCACCTCGAGCCGGTCGACGACGGCGACGACCGCCGCGGGGTTGTGGGTCAGCCCGCAGTGGCTGCCCGGGACGACGACGTTCTCGCACAGGTCGCCGTCGTCCTGCCGGCAGCCCGCGCCGTGCAGCAGGCCGTCGAACGGCGAGTACACGGCGATCGAGCGCACGGGCACGGGACGGCGGATGAGGTCGATGACCGCGGCGGTGTCGACCGAGAAGCCCCAGTGACGCTCGGCGGCCCGGAAGGCACCGGACACCCGGTTCTCCTCGGCCTCGGCGCGCCACGGCGAGCCGAGGCAGATGATGCGCTCGACGGCGTCGGGACGCAGCTGGGCGAGCCAGCGCGCCATGAGCCCGCCCAGGCTCCAGCCGACGATCGCGATCTTCCGCCCGTGACGGGCGTGGATCTCGTCGAAGCGCTCGAGCAGGCCGTCGAGGATGTCGTCGGTGAACCCGCGGTTGAGCCCGAGAGTCCAGCGGTGGGTGTGGAAGCCCCGGCGGCGCAGGTGTGCGCGCAGGGCCCGGGTGGCGATGTCGCTGGTGCAGAACCCGGGGATGACGAGCACCGGGCGCCCGTCGCCGCGTCCGCCCTTCGGCAGCACGTGCCGCACCGTGTGCCACGCGGCCGTCTCGACCGAGGCTCGGGCGAGATCGGTGGCCGTGAGCCACCAGGAAGGGAACGGCAACATGTCGGCACCGGGGTCGGCCGACCGCCAGATCGGTGTGGGGGCCTCCATGACGACCACCTCCTCGCGCCGGCCGCCACGACGCGGGCCGGTGTGAACGGAGGTTTACCCGGCGACGCTGCGCCACATGCCGCCGCCCCCGGCGACGGGCCACGAACGGGCACGTCGCAGGGCCCGTTCGTCGCACCGGGCGCCCCGCGTGGCCCGTCGCCGGCTGAGGGCGTTCAGAAATAGGCCCGGGTCACGAGGTCGGCGACGCACGCCGGCTTGGCCGAGCCCTCGACCTCGATCGTCACCCGCGTGACGAGCTGGAGCCCGCCCTCGCCGACGTCGGTGGCGTCGACGAGCGTGGAGCGCGCCCGCACCCGGGTGCCCGAGCGCACCGCGGACGGGAAGCGCACGCGCTCCAGACCGTAGTTCAGCCCCATCCGCGTGCCCTCCACGCGGCGCAGGCCGTCGAGGAGCAGCGGCACCAGCGACAGGGTGAGGAACCCGTGCGCCACCGTCGCGCCGAACGGCCCGCCGGCCGCGCGCTCGGGGTCGACGTGGATCCACTGGTGGTCGCCGGTGACGTCGGCGAACCCGTCGATCCGGTCCTGGCCGATCTCCAGCCACTCCCCCGGCCCGAGCTCGCGACCCAGCGACGCGACCAGCTCCTCGCGTCCGTGGAAGGTCTCCATGAGCGGCGAAGCTACAACCGCGCCGCCCGGATCGCGTCGCGCAGCGACGTCGGCGCGCGGCCGAGGAGGTTCTCGAGGGCCGGGCTGTCGGTCTCCAGCTCGCCGCGGGCGGTCGAGAGCTCGAGTCCGGTGACGAACGCGGCGGTGTCCTCGTCCATCCCCGCGCTGCGCAGGACGTCGGTGAACTCCTCGGCGGGCAGGTCGCGGTAGGTGACCTCGGTGCCGGTGACCTCGGTGATCGCGGCGGCGAGCTCGGTCATGGAGAAGGCGGGACCGCCGAGCTCCCAGTAGCCCTGCTGGTCGGCGATGTCGCCGGTGAGCAGCGAGACGGCGGCCTCGGCGTAGTCGGCGCGGGTGGCGGCGGAGACGCGGCCCTCGCCCGCGGCGCCGACGATCTCCCCGCGCGCGAGGTACTCGTCGAGCCGGCCGGTGTAGTTCTCGACGTACCAGCCGTTGCGGGCCACCGCGAAGGGCACGCCCGAGCCCTGCAGGACGTCCTCGGTCGCGGCGTGCTCGGGGGCGAGCGCCAGCTCGGAGTCGTCGGCGTGCAGCACGCTCGTGTAGACGACGAAGCCGACGTCGGCGGCGTCGGCGGCGCGCAGGACGTTCGTGTGCTGCTCGAGGCGGCTGCCGACGGTGGGGCTGGAGACGAGCAGCAGGCGCTCGATGCCCTCGAGGGCCGGGCCGAGGGTGTCGGGGCGGTCGTAATCGGCCTCGCGCACCCCGACGCCGAGATCGGCGAGGTCGCCCGCCTTGTCCGGGTGCCGCACGAGCGCGAAGACGTTGCGCGCCGGCACCCCGCGCCGCAGGAGGGCGTCGACCGCGAGGCGGCCGAGGTGCCCGGTGGCGGCGGTGACGGCGTAGCTCGCGGTGGGCAGGACGGGCGGTTCGGTCGGGGCGGTCGTCGGGTCGGTCATGGTCGGCAGTGTGCCCACGCGCGGGGGCGGGCAGACGTGCCCGGGGTGATCGTCGCCGGGAGAGCGGCGGCGTCCGCGGGTGATGATGGACGGGTGGTGGACACGGCGGTCGGGAGCCTCGCCACCTACCGGGCGGTGCTGCGCCTGCCCGGGCTCGCGCCGCTGGTCGCGATCGGGTTCGCGGCGCGGCTGCCCGTCACCGCGGTCGGGGTGTTCCTCACGCTGCACGTGGCGGTCGGGATGGACCGCGGCTTCGCGGCCGCGGGGCTCGTCGGGGGCGCGGTCACCGCGGGCGTGGCGCTCGGGGCGCCGCTCCTGGGCCGGCTGATCGACCGCCACGGGCTGCGCCCGGTGCTGGCGCTGTGCGGGGTCGTGCAGGCGGGGTTCTGGGCGCTCGTGCCGCTGCTCGGCGCGACCGCGCTCGTGCCCGCCGCCCTCGTGGCCGGGCTGCTCATGCCGCCGGCGTTCTCGATCGTGCGCCAGTCGCTGGCCGCGTCGGTGCCGGCCGGGCACCAGCGGCCCGCGTTCGCGCTCGACGCGATGTCGGTGGAGGTCACCTACGCGGTCGGGCCGGCACTCGGGACGCTGGTGGCGCTCACGTTGCCCGACACCGGGCCGTGGGTGGTCGGCGCCGCGTTCGTGCTGGCCACCGCGGCGCTGGCCCGGTTGGACCCGCCCGTGCGCCCGCCCGGCGTCGCCCACGGCGGGACGCCGCCGCGGCTGCGGACGTGGCTGCGCAGCCCGATGCTCGTGGCGCTCGCGTCCACGGGCGCGGCCATCCTCATGCTCTCCGCCACCGAGCTCGCCGTCGTCGCGATGCTCACCGCCCGCGACGAGACCGCATGGTTCGCGCTCGCCAACACCGTCTGGTGCGCGGCGTCGCTGCTCGGCGGCTGGATCTACGGGGCCGCGCGGCGGACCCCGCCGACGGCGGCGCTGCTGGGGCTGCTCGCGGTCGGGTCGCTGCCGGTGGCCCTCGGCGGGCCGTGGTGGACGATCACGCTGCTGCTCGTGCCCGCCGGCGCCTTCTGCGCGCCCGCCCTGGCCGCGGCCGCCGAGACCGTCGGGCGCCTCGCGCCGGACGCGGCGCGCGGCGTGGCGACCGGCCTGCACAGCTCGGCGCTCATGGTCGGGGCGACGATCGCCTCGCCCCTGGCGGGCCTGCTGATCGAGACGGTCGCGCCCGGGGCGGCGGTCGTCGGGGCGTCGCTGCTCGTGCTGGTGGTGGCGGGCGTCGCGGCCGCGGTGACCGGGACGCGGGCCGGCAGCCCGACCCGGTGACACGGTCAGCCCTGACTGGTTACGGTGCGGTCCCACACCACGGGACCACGGGAGGACTTCGATCATGGACCTGCAGGGCGTCTCGGCCCTCGTCACCGGCGGCGCGTCCGGCCTCGGCCTGGCCACCGCGAAGGCGATCACCGCGGCTGGCGGGCGCGTGGTCGTCGCCGACCTGCCGTCGTCGAACGGCAAGGAGGTCGCCGCGGACCTCGGCGGCGAGTTCGTGGCCGCCGACGTCACCGACGCCGACGCCCTGGGCCAGGCGGTCGCCGCGGCCGAGGCCGCCGGGCCGTTCCGCGCGCTCGTGCACTGCGCCGGCATCGGCAGCCTCACCCGGGTCGTCGAGAAGAACGGGGAACCCGGCGACATGGAGGCCTTCGAGCGCGTCGTGCGCGTCAACCTCTTCGGGTCGTTCAACGCCCTGCGCCTCGGCGGGGCGGCGATCGCCCGCACCGAGCCGGTGGACGGCGAGCGCGGAGCGATGATCATGACGGCGTCCGTGGCCGCGTTCGAGGGCCAGATCGGGCAGATGGCCTACTCGGCGTCGAAGGGCGGCGTCGTGTCGATGACGCTGTGCGCCGCGCGCGACCTCGCCTCCAAGCTGATCCGCGTCAACACGATCGCGCCGGGGCTCTTCGACACCCCGCTGTTCGCGACGCTGTCCGAGGACGTGCGCAAGGCCCTCGGCGACTCGGTGCCCCACCCGCGGCGCCTCGGCGACCCGGCCGAGTACGGGCAGATGGCGGTCTCGATGCTGCAGAACCCGATGCTCAACGGCGAGACGATCCGGCTCGACGGCGCGATCCGGATGGCACCCCGATGAGCGGGGCGGGCGGGGCGGGCGACGAGGAGACCGTCCTGCGGACCGAGCGCGAGGGCACGACGCTGGTCATCACGATCGACCGGCCAAGGGCCCGCAACTCGGTGAACACCGCGGTCGCGCAGGGCATCGCCGACGCCCTCGACGAGCTCGACGGCGACGACGCGCTGGTCACCGGCGTCCTCACCGGCGCGGGCGGGTTCTTCAGCGCCGGCATGGACCTCAAGGCGTTCCTCCGCGGCGAGCGCCCGCACATCGGGGACCGGGGCTTCGCCGGCATCACCCAGCGCCCGCCGGTCAAGCCCCTGATCGCCGCCGTCGAGGGCCCCGCGCTCGCCGGGGGCTGCGAGCTGGCGCTCTCGTGCGACCTCGTCGTCGCGTCGGAGGAGGCGAGCTTCGGCATCCCGGAGGTCAAGCGGGGGCTCGCGGCCGCCGCGGGCGGGCTGCTGCGCCTGCCGGCGCGGATCCCGCGCACCGTGGCGATGGAGCTCGCGCTCACCGGCGACCCGATGTCGGCGGCGGACGCCCACCGCTGGGGCCTGGTCAACCACCTGACCGCCCCGGGCGGCGCGCTCGACGGCGCCCGCGAGCTGGCCGGGCGGATCGGCGCGAACGGGCCGCTCGCAGTGCGGGCCAGCAAGCAGGTCATCGTCGAGTCCCCGACCTGGCCGGCGGACGAGGTCTGGGCGCGCCAGGGCGAGATCCTGGGCCCGGTGCTGAACAGCGAGGACGCCCGCGAGGGCGCCGCGGCCTTCGCGGAGAAGCGCGCGCCGGTCTGGCAGGGCCGCTGACCCCGACGCCGGTCCCCGTGCGAGCGATGCGGCATCCCTGGCGTCAGTCGCCAGGATCGCCACATCCTCGCCGGGCGACGCGCCGGTGACCTTCGTGCGGACGGCCCAGTGGTGTCCTTCCCGCCCGCGCGGGGCACCTGACCTCCTACGATGCGCGAGAACGCTCGACCTCCCGGGCGTCGGACCTCGCGTGATCGGGACCCGCCAGCCCCGGAGATCAGCCATGGAGCTCCACCACACCGTCGTCGAGCTCGAGGTGCTGCTCGCGCGGATCGCCCGTGGGGAGCTCGACCCGGGCTGGTCCGACACGGGCACCTGGGACACGCGCCGCCAGCAGCTCCTCGTCGACACCGTCGTGCGGGACTGGCCGATCCCCCCGCTCGTCGTCGCCGGCGGGGAGGAGCGCGAGGTCGTCCTCGACGGCCGCGAGCGCCTGCGCGCGCTGTGGCGGTTCGTCCAGGACGACCTGACGTTCGCCGGCCGGCCGACACCCGGGGGCGAGTACCTCGAGCAGCTCGACGGGATGCGCCACGCCCAGCTCCCCGAGAGGTTCCGCCGGCGGCTGCGCCGCTACGGCGTCCCCGTGCTGCGGGTGCCGGCCGCCGACGACGCCGAGGTGCAGGAGCTGATGTCGCGCTGGGGCGCCTCGCGTCCCACCACGACGGCGGGACCGACGGCGCCCGAGAGGCCCGCAAGGCCCGAGACGCCCGCGGAGCCCGAGGCCCGGCCACACGCGGCGCCCCGGCCCGAGGTGGCCGTCCCTCTCCCGCCCCCGTCCGGCGAGATCCCGACGGTCCCGCCACCGCCCCCGCCGCGCGAGGCCCCGGGCCCGGTCGTCCCCGAGCCGGCGGCGGCCTTCGACCAGCCGACGATCCCGGAGCAGCCGGTCGCCCGGGCACCACGGGCGTCGCCGCTGTTCGACGGCGGTCCGGCGGCGCCACCGCCGGGCGCGGCGCCGGACGGCTCCCGGGGCGCCCACCGCCGCGCGGCGGACGACGAGCCGATCTTCGACGAGCTCTCCGCGTGGTTCCTCGACGTCGCCGCGACGCCGGCGACGGACGACCCGGCCTGGAGCTCCCCCGCCGACGGCGGGTACGACGCCGCGCGCAGCGCCCTGCACGCGCCGACGCCCGACCTCACGGCCGCCGGGCTCCCGATCCGCGAGCCCGCCGCCCGCCTCGCGCCCGGCACCATCCGGCCGCCCGCGCGGACGCGCCCGCCCCGTCCCGCCGACCCCCGGCTCGTCGGCGACCACCTCGCCCGCCTGCGCGACGGCACCGCCGCCGCCCGCGAGGACCTGTCGGGCGGCGCGGTGTCAGGCTCCTGAACCCCGTGGTCGTGGGGGGCTTGCCTGGCTTCCGGTGACGGCGTGGCCGCCACGCCGACCAACCCGTGGGTCAGACGGTGTCCTCGCCATACATCTCGCCGAGCGGGTCCATGATGAACTCGATGCGGGCGCCGTCGGGGTCGCGCGTGTAGATCGAGACCTGCGACTCGACCATGTACTCGATCCCGCGCTCGTCGAGGCGGCTCTTGATCCCGTACCACTGGGTGCCGGGCACGCAGATGGCGATGTGGTGCAGCCCGCCGAGCACCTCGTCGTAGGGACCGGGGTCGACGCCGGGCAGGTCGAAGAAGGCCAGGCAGTTGCCGTTGCCCACGTCGAAGAAGAAGTGCGTCGAGCCCGCGAGGTCGCGGTTCTCGAACAGCACGGTGACCGGGAAGCCGGCCACGTTCTGGTAGAACTCCACGGTCGTGCGCACGTCGCGGCAGATCAGGGCCGTGTGGTGGATGCCCTTGCCGGTCGACGGCGGCCGGTGCTCCCGGGAGAACAGGAACTCCTCGCGGATGCGGTCGCGGGCGGTGGTCAGCCGCAGCCGCTCCTCCTCGCTGATCAACGACGACTTCTCGGCGGCGCTCACGACGGTCACCGTAGCCCGCTCGGGCCCAGATCGTGGACCGCGAGCGACCCGGCGTCGCGCTCGGCCTTCCCGCCCGCCGCGTCGCCGTCGCGGGTGAGCTCGGCGAGCATCCGGTAGATCAGGCTCCGCGGGCGCAGACCGAGGGCGTGCGCGGCGTCGGGGTCGAGGCGCTCCACCAGGTTCTTGGTCACCAGCCGCTGGCCCCCGGTCGCGACCTGCTCGACCCGCGCGCACTCGTTGACCTCGTCGCCCAGCGCCGTCACCTCCAGACGCCCCCCGGTGACGATCTGGCCGATGAACAGGTCGGCGCCCCAGTGCGCGCCGATGTTCATCAGGCAGTCCTCGCGGTGGATCTCCGCGCCGCTCTCCGCGAGGTCCGCGACGACGTCGGCGACGACCCCCGGCAGCTCCTGGACCGTCCGCAGCGCCGCGCTCGCCGCCGCGGCGTCGCCGCCGTGGGAGTCGCTGAGGAAGTAGGCGCTCGCGCCGTCGCCCGCGTGCTTGCCGACGATGCCGCCGTGGCGCCCGACGAGCTCGTCGAACGCCGTCGTCACGCCGCGGACCAGCTCGAAGTAGACCGACGTCGGCAGCCGCCGCGACAGCGGGCCCGAGCCGTCGATGTCGGCGAACACCACGGCGGCCGGGCGCTGCGCGGGGGCGGAGAGGTCCGCCATCCGCTCGAACATCGCCTCGTCGCCCTCGCTGACCAGCGCCAGCACCCGGGCCGGCAGCAGCGGGGCGTAGATCAGCACCGCGCCCAGCGGGCTGCCGTCGGGATGGCGCAGCGTCACCCCGAGCATCCCGACGCCCCGCTGACGCCCGCCCACCCGCAGGTCCAGGGCGAGCACCCACAGCGGCGTGCTCGCGGGGTCGGCGAGGCGCGGGTGCAGCTCGCGGCGCAGCGTCTCGGCGGCCTCGGCGGTCAGCAGGTCGTGCCAGACGTCGCGCTCGAGGACCTCGTCGACGTGCTGCCCGAGGCCGAGTTCGGTCCCGTCGAGGCCGGCCAGGAGCTGCATCTGTTCGGACACCCACGCCAGGCGGCCCTCGGCGTCGACGACCTGCGCGGCAGTGCGCCCCGCGGCCAGCGCGGCGACGACCTCGCCGAGCCGCCCGTCCGGTGCGTCCGGCGCGTCCGGTGCTGCCTCCCCCACGGCGCCGGACCCTACGGCGCGCCCGCCACCGGGTGCGCGGTCATCGCCCGACGGTGTCCGGCGTCGTGCACGAGCACGTCGAGGAGCTCGCCGACGTGGTGGTCCCGCGCACGCGAGAGGACGTGACGTCCCGCACGGCGCTGGGTGACGAGGCCCGCCATTCGGAGCTTCGCGAGGTGCTGCGAGATGGCCGGCCGCGTCGCCCCGAGCCGCTCGGCGAGCGTCGAGACGTCCAGCTCCGCGCCGCAGAGCAGCCACAACATCCGCAACCGGGTCGGGTCGGCGAGCATCCGCAGCCCCTCGACGGCGACGTCGACGTGCGCCGGATCCGGTAGCTGGGCGAACGCCCGGGTCTCGTCGAGGTTGTCGGTTGCGTACACGTTTACGTATCGTGCCAGGGCGACAGATCGAGTTCCATGGGTGACCGGCCGACGACGCCCTGACCGGTGGAGGTCCTCCCCGATGAGCACCCCGTCCGACCCAGCCCCTGCCCCGTCCGCTGCCCCGTCCCCTGCCCGGCCCACGGCCAGGCCCGCCGCCCGACCCGCCGCCCGCGGCCGCGCCGAGCGCCCGCTCGACCTCCCGGCCCGGCTGCCCGTGCGCGCCTGCGCCCCCGAGCGCACCGCGGCGGAACCCGGCGGGCCCGCCGCCCTCCTCGCCGAGATCCTCGCTCTGCACGACGCCCTCGTCGCCGCCCCGACCCTCGAGCCCGGCCCCGGCACCGACGCGCTGTTCACCCGCCTCGTCGGGCTGGCCGTCGTGCCGCGCCCGGCGCACGTCGTCGACGCCGTCCTCGCCGACCCGGAGCTCGCCGAGCGGCTCCCCGACCTGCGCGCGCGGTGCTCGGCCGGCGAGTACGCCCTCGAGCGCGCCTGGGCCCACCGTGTCCTGGCCGCCGGTGACCCCGCCGCCGCCCTCGAGCGCTTCCCCTACCTGCAGAACTACCGCGACCTCACCCGCATCGAGTACCACGCCGTCGCCGGCCACGCCCCGCTCGCGCCGCG
Source organism: Actinomycetospora sp. ABD4_176 (assembly GCF_056311855.1). NCBI lineage: Bacteria > Bacillati > Actinomycetota > Actinomycetes > Pseudonocardiales > Pseudonocardiaceae > Actinomycetospora > Actinomycetospora sp. ABD4_176. The sequence goes on from NZ_CM149974.1 coordinate 1,454,059, forward strand.
GCGCGCGCTGTTCGTGGGCGCCGGACCGCTACCGCTCTCCGCGCTCCTCCTCGCCCGGCACGGCGTCGCCGTCGACGCGGTGGACGTCGACGCGGAGGCGGTCGCCCTCGGCGGCGCGGTGGCCCGGGCGCTCGGCGACGACGTCATCGTCCGCGAGGGCGACGTCCTCGAGCTCGACGACCTCGCCGGCTACGACCTCGTCTGCGTCGCCGCCCTCGTCGGCCTCGACCCGGACGCCAAGACCACCGCGCTGGCCCACGTGCGGGCGCGGATGCGCCCCGGTGCCACCGTGCTGGCCCGCAGCGCGCACTCCCTGCGCGGCCTGCTCTACCCCGTGCTCGACGTCGCCGACGGCGACGACGGCCTCGGCGGGCTGGAGCCGCTGGCCGTCGTGCACCCGCACACCGACGTCGTCAACTCCGTGGTGCTCGCCCGCGTCCCCGCCTGACACGCGGGCACGGCACCCTGGTCACGTGCCCACCACCCGGACCGGCCCGCACCCCCTCGCGGTGGGCGCGGTCGTGCTGCTCGTGGCGATGATCGCCGCCGCGCTGTGGAACTCCGACGAGTCCGGGACCGGCGCGCGCCAGGTCGGCGAGGCCGCAGGCGAGGCCGCCGCGCCGGTCGTCGCGCGCCCCGCGCCCGGGCCCGGCGCGTCGTGCGCCCCGACCGTCACCAACCCCGGCGGGGACAACAACTACCGCGAGGACGCCCCGCTCGACGCGCCCCTGGGGCGCGGGCTGGTGATCACGGGCCTCGTCCGCGACACGGCCTGCCGCCCGCTGCCCGGCGTGCCGGTGCAGGTGTGGCTGCAGACCGCGCTCGGCAGCGAGCGGGAGAACCGTACGACCGTGCTCACCGGACCCGACGGCCGCTACCGCGTCACGACCGACCCGGCCGTCGCCCAGTTCGGGGAGCCCAACGTCCACGTCGCCCACGACCCCGACGACAGCCCGTGGCGCTCGGTCTGGCAGCGCCACGTGCTGCGCGCCGACGACACCCTCGCCGTCGTCGACCTGACCCTGGCGCCGGTGTCGTGAGGGTCCTCGTCGCGGTGTCCGCGCTCGGTGGTGCGCTGCTCGTCGCCCTCGCGCTGGCCGCCCCGCACCTCGCGCAGGCCTCGCCGGCGGTCGTGGTGTCGACGCTGGCGGCGTGCGTCGCGGTCGCCGCGCTCGCGGTCCAGCCCTGGCTGACCTGGCGGAGGGTCGCCGCGCACGTCCGGGTCGGCGGGATCGTCGCCGCGCTCGTCGCCGTGCACGTCGTCGCGCTGGTCGTCGAGAGCCCGGACGACGCGCTCTACTCGATGTCGCCGGACGGACCGACGCGGGCGCGGATGGCGCTGTTCGCGACGGTGCTGCTCGCCGCCGTCACGCTGCTCGGCCTGCTGCGGCGGCGCCTGTCCTGGTCCGCGGCCACCTGGCGGTTCGTGCACGGGAGCCTCGCCGGGCTCGTCGTCGTGCTGGGCGTGGGCCACGCGGTGATCATCCAGGGCGCGCTCGACGGATGGGGCGAGGCGGTGCTCGTCGCGCTCGGCGGGCTCGGGGCGGTGGGTGTCGTCGTGCGGCTGGTCCGGGTCCTGCGGCGACCGGCCACGCCGCCGGGTGACGACCCCGCCCACGATCGTGGTCAGGTCCGGACGGAGGACGAGGCCCGCGGCTAGCGTCGCCGGCGATGGAGCCCACGCCGATCTTCACCGACCTCGCCGCGACCGGGCCCGCCCGGTCCGGCGCCGAGTCCGGAGCCCGCTCCCGCACCCACGGCGAGGGCCGGTCGGTGACCGATCTCCTGCGGGCGCTGCGCGACGAGGCACCGCGGGAGCGGGTCGTCGTCCCGCGCCGGGGCGTGGGGCACGTCCCCGGTCTGCTCACGTTCCCGGACACGCCCGCCCGCGACTGAACCGGTCCGGCCCGCCCCGGGGACGCGGATCTTCCGCCTGCCGGCGTAGCGGCCCGTCGCGAGGACTCGCGCGACCGCTCCTCGCCGTTAGGGTCGGCGACCGTGAGCGTGCCCCCTCGTCCGTTCCGGCGTCTCGCGATCGTCAACCGTGGCGAGCCCGCCATGCGGTTGATCAACGCCGTCCGGGAGTGGAACGCCGAGCACTCCGACGAGCTCCCGCCGATCCGCACCATCGCCGTGCACACGGCGGTCGACCGGCACGCGATGGCGGTGCGCGAGGCCGACGAGGCCGTCCTCATCGGGCCCGACGATCCCGAGGACATGGGGCCGGTCCCCTACCTCGACCTCGCCGAGCTGGAGCGGGCGCTCGTCGCCCGCCGGGTCGACGCCGTGTGGCCGGGCTGGGGCTTCGTCTCGGAGCGCGCGGAGTTCGCGGCGCTGTGCGAGCGGCTGGGGATCACCTTCGTCGGGCCGGGCTCGGAAACGATGCGCCGGCTCGGCGACAAGATCGAGTCCAAGCGGATCGCGGAGAGCGTCGGCGTGCCGATGGCCCCGTGGAGCGGCGGGCCGGTCGCCGACGCCAAGGCCGCCCGCGCGGCCGCGGAGAAGATCGGCTTCCCGCTCATGGTCAAGGCGACCGCGGGCGGCGGCGGCCGCGGCATCCGGTTCGTCGCGCGCGCCGAGGACCTCGACGACGCCGTCACCCGCGCGTCGGCCGAGGGCGAGCGCACCGCCGGCGACGGCACGGTGTTCCTCGAGGGCGCGGTGCGCGGCGGGCGGCACGTCGAGGTGCAGGTCGTCGCCGACGGCCACGGCGGGGTGGTGACGCTCGGGGTCCGGGACTGCAGCGTCCAGCGCCGCAACCAGAAGGTCATCGAGGAGTCCGCGTCGACCGCGCTCGACGCGGAGCAGGAGCGGCTGCTGCGCCGCAGCGCCGCCGACCTCGCCCGCGCGGCCGACTACGTCAACGCGGGCACCGTCGAGTTCCTCTACGACCCGCGCCAGCAGGTCCTCACGTTCATGGAGGTCAACACCCGGTTGCAGGTCGAGCACCCGGTGACCGAGACGGTCACCGGCGTCGACGTCGTCAAGCTCCAGCTGCACGTCGCGATGGGCGGCTCGCTGGCCGACGTGCTCGGTGACGCGGTGATGGCCGACCCGTTGTCGCCCCCGGCCTCCGGGCACGCCATCGAGGCCCGCCTGACCGCCGAGGACCCCGAGCACGGCTTCGCCCCCGCACCCGGCGCGATCCGCCACCTCGTGCTGCCCGCCGGGCCGGGCGTCCGCGTCGACACGGGCGTGGCCACCGGCGACGTCATCCCGCCGCAGTACGACTCGATGATCGCCAAGGTGATCGCCTGGGGCCGCACCCGCGACGAGGCCCGCGCCCGGCTCACCCGCGCGATCCGCCAGACCGCGGTCGTCGTCGAGGGCGGCACGACCAACAAGGCGTTCCTGCTCGACCTGCTCTCGCGTCCCGAGGTCCGCGAGGGCACCGCGGACACGACGTGGCTCGACACGATGATGGCCGAGGGTTACACGCCGCCGCGCCGGGTCGACGTCGCGCTCCTCGCGGCGGCCGTCGAGGCCCACGAGGCCCACGAGTTCCGCCAGCAGGGGCGCCTGTTCCTCTCCGCCGAGCGGGGCCGGCCCGAGGTCGGTCACGAGGTGTGGCACCAGGTCGACGTCCGCGTCGTCGGCGAGTCCTACCGGCTGCGGGTGGCTCGGACGCGGCCGTCGCACTACCGCGTGGTGCAGGACGGGGACGGCGACGGGGTGGACGTGGTCGTCGAGCGCTCCGGGCGCTTCGAGCGCCGGCTGACCGTGGGCGGGCAGACCTTCGGCGTGCTCTCGGTGGCCCAGGGCCCGGACTACCTCGTCGAGGTCGACGGCGCCGTGCACCGCATCGCGGGCGGCGAGGCCGGGCTGGTGCGCGCCCCCGCGCCGGCGATGGTCGTCTCGATCCCCGTCTCCCCGGGCGACACGGTCGCGGAGGGCGACACGGTCGCGGTCGTCGAGAGCATGAAGCTCGAGACGGCGCTGCGGGCGCCGGTCGCGGGACGGGTCGCCGAGGTGCTGGTGGACGCGAACACCCAGGTCGAGGGCGGCACCCGCCTGGTCCGCCTCGAGCCCGACGCCGACGACACCGCCCCGGCGGGCGGCGGGGGCCGGGTCAGCCTGGCCGCCCTGGCCTCGCCCCGCCCCGAGGACGAGCAGGGCGACGCCCGCACCCGGGCGCGCGACGCGCTCGCGGCCCTGCGCGCGCTCGTCCTGGGCTACGACGTCGACGAGCGCGAGGCCCGCCCGCTGCTCGAGGCGCTCGACAGCGCCCGCGAGGAGCTCCCGGCCGACGACCCCGACCTGCTCGACGACGAGATCGGCATCCTGCGCATCGTCGCCGACCTCTCCGCGCTCTCGCGCAACCGCCGCCTGGAGGGCGGGCCGGGCGAGCTCGACGACACCGCCGTCGACGAGGAGTCGGCACGCAACCCGCAGGAGTACTTCTACGCCTACCTGCGCTCGCGCGACGCCGACGCCGAGGTGCTCCCCGAGTCGTTCCGGCTGCGCCTGCGCCGCGCGCTCGCGCACTACGGTGTCCCGGACCTCACCGCGGCGCCCGAGCTGCTCGGCCCCGCGCTCTACCGGATGTTCCTCGCCCACCGCCGCGCCGGGGCGCACCTGCCCGTCGTCGCCGCGCTGCTGGGCGCGCGGCTGCGCCACCCCGAATCGGTCGGCCAGGACCGCGACGGGGGCGGCGAGGCCTACCGCGCCGAGCTCGACCACCTCGTGGCCGCGACGCAGGTGCGCCACCCGCAGATCGGCGACCTCGCCCGCCAGGTGCGGTTCCGCTGCTTCGACGCCCCGCTCATCGAGCGCGAGCGCGAGGAGACCCAGGAGCGGGTGCGGGCCGAGCTGGACGCCCTGTCCGACGACCCCGCGACCCGGTCGGCGCAGATCGACGACATCGTGGCGTCCGGCGAGCCGATCCTCGGGGTGTTCGGCGACCGCCACCACGCGGCAATGCTCGAGGTGATGACCCGCCGCTACTACGGGCTCATCCGCGACCTCGGCGACGTCCGGGTCGACGAGCACGACGGCCGCCCGCTGCTGACCGCCCGCTACACCCACGACGGCGCCTCGCACGTCGTCCTGGCGACCGTCGCCACCGTCGACGAGTCCGAGGGCGCCACCGCGCCGGCGACGGTCTCGACCGACCTGCACCGGCTCATCGAGGCCCTGCCGGCCGGCGACACCGTGCTCGTCGACCTCTACGTGACCTCCCCGCGGGGCCCGGAGTCCCCGGACGGCCCCGACGAGCGTGCGGCGCGGATCCGCGACTCGATCGGCACCGTCCCCGGCGCCGTCGGGCGCGTGACCGTCGGCATCCGCGGCACCGTCCGCGAGGGCGACCACGGCGGGGCGGCGACGAGCTGGTTCACCTTCCGCGGCGACGACCGCGGCGAGCCGGTCGAGGACCGCACCCTGCGCGGCCTGCACCCGATGGTCGCCGAGCGGCTCGGCCTGTGGCGGCTGCGCGACTTCGAGCTCACCCGCCTGCCGTCGGCCACCGACGTGCACCTGTTCCACGCCCGCGGCCGCCACGTCCCCGAGGACCAGCGGCTCATCGTCACCGGCGACGTCCGCGACCTCACGGTCCTGCGCGACGACGACGGCTCGATCCGCGCGCTGCCCCAGGTCGAGGCCGTCCTCGACGCGGCGCTGGACAGCCTGCGCTCGGCGCGCGCCGCCGACGCCGACCTCGCGGGGCTGCGGTGGAACCGTGTGCTGCTCTACGTCTGGCCCGTGGTCGAGGTGCCGCTCGCCGAGCTCGACGGCATCGTGCGCACGCTGGCGCCGCGCACCGAATCGCTGGGGATCGAGCAGGTCATGGTGCGGTTCCGCACCCCGGAGCGGGAGCTGGTCCTGCGCATGAGCCGCCCGCCGGGAGCCGGGCTCACGCTGCGCGTCACCGACCCGCCGAGCCACCCGATGGGCGAGCTCGACGCCTACACCCAGAAGGTCATCAAGGCGGCGCGGCGCGGCGCGCTCTACCCCTACGAGCTCGTCCCGCTGATGACGCGCAGCCCCGACGCCGACGGCGAGCCGGGCACCTTCACCGAGTACGACCTCGACCCGGACACCCTGGCGCCCGTCCCCGTCGACCGTCCCCACGGCGCCAACACGGCCAACTTCGTGCTCGGCATGGTGTCGACGCCGACCCGCCGCCAGCCCGAGGGGCTCACCCGCGTCGTGCTGCTCGGCGACCCGACCCGCGCGCTCGGGGCGATCGCCGAGCCCGAGTGCCGTCGGGTGCTCGCGGCCATCGACCTCGCGCGCGAGCACGGCGTGCCCATCGAGTGGTACGCGGTGTCGGCCGGCGCGAAGATCGCCATGGACTCCGGCACGGAGAACATGGACTGGATCTCCCGGGTGCTCCGGGCGATCATCGACTTCACCCAGGACGGCGGCGAGATCAACGTCGTCGTCACCGGGATCAACGTCGGCGCCCAGCCCTACTGGAACGCCGAGGCCACGATGCTCATGCACACCCGCGGCATCCTCGTCATGACCCCGGACTCGGCGATGGTGCTCACCGGCAAGCAGTCGCTGGACTACTCCGGCGGCGTCTCGGCCGAGGACAACTACGGCATCGGCGGCTACGACCGGATCATGGGCCCGAACGGCGAGGCCCAGTACTGGGCGCCGGACCTCTCGGGCGCGGTCGACGTCCTGCTCGCCCACTACCGGCACACCTACGTCGTGCCCGGCGAGCGCTTCCCCCGCCCGGCGCCCACCGACGACCCGGTGGACCGCGACGTGCGGGGCGCGCCCCACCACGGCGATGGTTTCGACCGGCTCGGCGAGATCTTCGACCCGGCCGTCAACGCCGAGCGCAAGAAGCCGTTCGACATCCGCTCGCTCATGGACGGCGTCGCCGACGCCGACCACGCGACGCTCGAGCGGTGGGCGGACATGCAGGCCGCCGAGTCGGTCGTCGTGTTCGACGCCCACCTCGGCGGGCACCCGGTGGCCCTCATCGGCATCGAGTCCAAGCCGATCCCCCGCCGCGGGCCGCCCCCGGTCGACGGGCCCGCGCAGTGGACCGCGGGCACGCTCTTCCCGCGCTCGTCGAAGAAGACCGCGCGGGCCATCAACGCCGCGAGCGGCAACCGGCCGCTGGTCGTGCTCGCCAACCTGTCGGGCTTCGACGGCTCGCCCGAGTCGCTGCGCGGCCTGCAGCTCGAGTACGGCGCGGAGATCGGCCGGGCGGTGGTGAACTTCGACGGCCCGATCGTCTTCTGCGTCGTCTCCCGCTACCACGGCGGCGCTTTCGTGGTGTTCTCCGGGACGCTCAACGACGACATGGAGATCGCCGCGGTCGAGGGCTCCTACGCCTCGGTGATCGGCGGGGCGCCCGCCGCGGCGGTGGTGTTCTCCGGCGAGGTCGCCAAGCGCACCGCCGCCGACCCGCGCGTCGCCGACCTCGAGAGCCGCATCAGCGAGGGCCTCGAGCGCGGCGAGGACGTCGCCGAGCTGCGTGCCGAGCTCGCGGACGTCCGGGCCGTCGTGCGGTCGGAGAAGCTCGGCGAGGTGGCCGACGAGTTCGACACGAAGCACTCGGTGGCCCGGGCCCGGGAGATGGGCTCGGTGCACGCGATCGTCGAGCCCGAGCGGCTGCGGCCCTACCTCGTGGACGCGGTGCGGCGCGGGATGGAGCGGACGCTGGCCCGCTCGTCCAGGTCGGCGTCGTCCGCGTCGTCGGCGCCCTCGGCGCCCTCGGCACCCGCAGCGCCCTCGGCGTCGTCGGTCCCGTCGTCCTGAGCCGGTGCCGCGTCGTCCTCGCGGCGACGCGGCGCCGGGAGGGCGAGATCGAGCTGGTCGACCCCGGCGTGCTGGGGACGCCGGTAGTGGCTCACCACCCAGCCCGACTCGCGCGGGTGGCCGTGGACGAACGACATGGCTCCAGGAAAGCACGGGGGTCCGACAGGTGCCCCTGCTAGCGGACGACGAACCCCAGGCCGCGGCCGACCGCGGCGTCGCGGGCGCACGCGAGCACGCGCGCGAGATCGGGGTCGTGGATGCGGTCGCCGGCGTCGACGACGATCGTCAGCACCGCGCCCTCGCCCGCCCCGGCGATGACGCCGTGGAGGCGGCAGCTCAGGGTGGCCGCGTCGTCGGGGACCGCGACGACGACCTCGGTGGGCTCGGTGTGCTCGGGCATGTCGGCCGACTCGCTCGACCTCGGCAGTGCAGTGGTCACGGGCCCTCCTCGGGCGCTCGGAGCGCCGGTCGGGAACGGGCGACCGCACCGTCGACCCGGACTCCTCACTGTTGTACCCCGATCGGGTCATGTCCACGCTGCCCGGCGCCCGAGACCTCCTCGTTGCCCGGACGAGCGCTCGCCGTCTCCGGTCAGGGTTGACCGTTCCGCGCGCCGACGGGAGGCTGCGCCGAGGCAGCGAGGCGAGGAGGTCGTGTGCAGGACGGCACGGAGATCGAGTACTCGGTCACCGACGGGATCGCCACCATCGTGCTCGACCGGCCGGACCGGATGAACGCGTTCACCGGGCGGATGTGCGACGAGCTGGTGGCCGCGTGCGACGCGATCGACGCCGACGACGCGGTGCGCGCGCTGGTCGTCACCGGGCGGGGCCGGGCGTTCTGCGCCGGCGCGGACCTCGGCGAGGGCGGCAGCACGTTCGACGACCGCGGCCGGGACCCCTCCGAGACGAAGGCCGCCCGCTACGGCGAGGTGGGCGGCGTCGGGCGCGACCGCGGCGGGGTGGTGGCGCTGCGCTTCGCCGCGCTGCAGGTCCCGGTGATCGGCGCGATCAACGGCGCGGCCGTCGGCGTCGGGGCCACCATGACCCTGCCGATGGACGTGCGGCTCGCGGGCGCCTCGGCCCGCTTCGGCTTCGTGTTCGCGCGCCGCGGGATCGTGCCGGAGGCCGCGTCGAGCTGGTTCCTGCCGCGGGTCGTGGGGATCTCGCAGGCCATGGAGTGGGCGATGACGGGCCGCGTGTTCGCCGCACGCGAGGCCCTCGAGGGCGGGCTCGTCTCGCGCGTCGTGCCCGACGAGGAGCTGCTCGCCGCGGCCTACGGCCTCGCGCGGGAGGTCGCCGAGAACACCTCGCCGGTGTCGGTGGCGGTCACCCGGCGGATGATGTGGTCGATGCTCTCGGCCGCCTCGCCGTGGGAGGCGCACGTCCTCGACTCGCGCGCGATCGGCGAGCTCGGCCGCGACGCCGACGCCGCTGAGGGCGTCACGGCCTTCCTCGAGAAGCGGCCGCCGCGGTTCCCGCTGCGCCGCACCCGCGACCACACCGACCTCGTGCCGGAATGGCCGCGGACCCCGTGATCAGGCGGGCAGCGGCTCCGGCAGGTGCACGGCGTCGACCAGCGCCTGCAGCGCCGCGGGGTCGCCGGTGAGCTCGAGGGCGCCGTCGGCGCGCAGGTCGTCCACCGACAGGCCCTGGTAGACGACGCCGGCGAGGACGGTCGGCGAGCACCGCACCGTCGCGTCGGCGCCGGACACCTCGCCCCGCTCGATGTCGAGCACCCCGTGCGCGAGCCGCGTGCGGAAGGGCTGCTCGTCGAGCACGAGCGCCAGGGTGACGTCGGCGTCGGGCGCGCGGGCCGGGTCGAACATCGTGCGCAGGGACAGGACGAACGAGTCGACCTTGATGCTGTCGGACTCCGGGAGCGAGCGCGCGGCCCAGCGCCCGAGGGCCTGGAGCACGGGCTCGAGCTCCTGGCCCCACTCGGTGAGCTCGTACACCGCGGACGCGGCGGGCGGGGGCAGGCGGCGCCGGCGCAGCACGCCCGCGTCCTCCAGCTCGCGCAGGCGCTGGGAGAGGACGTTGGGGCTGGCGTGCGGGAGACCTGCGCGCAGGTCGGTGAACCGCTTGGGCCCGAGCACCAGCTCGCGCACCACCAGCAGCGCCCACCGCTCCCCGACGAGGTCGAGCGCGTGGGCGGCGCCGCAGCCGTCGAAGTAGTCCCGTCGTGCAGCCATAGCCGCACCTTACCATCGGATACGTCTACCGACCTGGGAAGTTGTTCCGTAGGACCAACGTCGTCACGGCTCGGCCGCGACGACGCCGTGCTCCCACGCCCAGGCGATGAGGCGCGGGCGGTCGGGCTGGCCCAGCTTGTCGAGCACGCGGCCGAGGTGGGTCTTCACCGTCGTCTCCCCCAGGTGCAGCCGCGCGGCGACCTCGGCGTTCGACAGTCCCCGGGCCACCTCGGCGAGCACCTCCGCCTCGCGGGCGGTCAGCGTCGCGAGCGCCCGCGGCGGCTCGGGACGCGGGCGGCCGCGCGCCACGGCGGCGACCACGCGCGGGACGACGGACGGGTCGAGCACGCCCTTGCTACTCGTGGGTGGCCTTCGCCCTCGGCGTGCTCGGGGTGATCGGACTGGTGCGCGGGCGCCGCGGCCGGGTGTCCGTGCCCGTCGCCGCCGTGCTCGCGTCGTTCTCGGCAATGCAGCTCTCCGGCCTGCTGCTCTACGACTGGTTCATCAGCGCCGCCGCGAACACCGTGCCGCTCGACCAGGCCACGACGATCTTCGAGACAGCGACCGGCGACCCGTGGGTGTCGACGTGGCTGGTGACCGGGCGCTTCGTGGGCTTCCTCGGCGTGCCCCTGGTCGTCGCGGCCCTGGCCCGCGCCGGCGTCGTCAGCTGGTGGCTGCTCGCGGCGTCGGTCCTCGGCTTCGCGGCGTTCCTCGTGCCGCTGCCGGCCGCGCTGATCGTCGGCATGTTCGTCTCGACCGCGCCGATGATCGTCGTCGGCCTCCGGCTCGTCCGGCGCGGCTCGGCCCGCGTCCGCCGCGAGGAGCTCGCCGCGGCCTGACGACCGGCCCTCACGGAACGAACGCGCTGTTCGCTGCGCTAGAAGCAGCGAACAGCGCGTTCGTGCGCTCGGGGCGCGCGCACCCCTCGGTGATCAACGGGGACTTCCGGCGCCTAGAAGCAGCGAACAGCGCGTTCGCTGCGGGCCACGCCGGCTCAGGTGCCCGGGGCGATGAAGAACTCGAGGGCGATGTTGTCGGGGTCGCGGAACGAGACGCCCGAGCCGTAGTGCGCCTTCTTGATGCCGCCGTGCTCGATACCCAGCTCGTCGAGCCTGTCGCGCCACTGCTCGAGCTCGGCGGTTCCCGACAGGCCGAAGCTGACGTGGTCCAGCCCGGTACGCCGCTCGTCGGCGCGGTCCTTCGACTCCTTGCCCATGTGCGTGTGCAGCCCGAAGAGCGTCCCGCCGTCGAGGGCGTAGACCACGTGGCGGAACTCCCCGCCCTCCTCGTCCTCGGTGAGCACCGGCTCGGCACCGAGGAGGCGGTTGTACCACTCGGTGCTGCGATCCAGGTCGGACACCGTGATCGCGACGTGCTGCAGGCCGGGGAAGGCCATGACGGGGCTCCTTTGCCTCGGGGGTGGGGTTACTCGTGGTGCGCCCAGACGGGGGCCCGCTTGGCGAGGAAGGCGGACATGCCCTCCTGCGCGTCGCAGGTCATCGCGTTCGTCGCCATCGTCTCCTGCATCTGCTCGTAGGCCTCGTCCTCGGGCAGGTCGACCTGGCGGTAGAACGCCTCCTTGCCGATGCGCAGGGTGACGGCGCTGGCGTCGGCGACCTTCGCCGCGAGCTCGCGCACCGCCCCGTCGAGCGCGTCGGGCGCGACGACCTGGTTGACCAGGCCCCACTCCGCGGCCGTCGCGGCGTCGATGGTCTCGCCGGTGAGCAGCAGCTGCATCGCGCGCTTGCGCCCGATCGCGCGGGTCACCGCGACCATCGGCGTCGAGCAGAACAGCCCGATCTTCACGCCCGGCGTCCCGAAGACGGCGACGTCGGCGGCGACGGCGAGGTCGCAGGCGGCGACCAGCTGGCACCCCGCGGCGACCGCGACCCCCTGCACCGCGGCGATCACGGGCTGGGGCACCGCGTGCAGCGTGGTCATGAGCTCGGTGCAGACCGCGAAGACCTCGCGCTCCTGGGAGAGCGTGCGGTCGACCATCTCCGACAGGTCGTGCCCGGCGGAGAACGCGGGGCCCTCGGCGCGCAGGACGATCGCGCGCACGCCGTCGCGGGCGGACGCCTCGCGCAGCGCGGCGGTCAGCTCCGTCATCGTCGCCACCGACAGGGCGTTGCGACGCTGCGGGTTGTCGAGGGTGAGCACCGCGGTCGAACCCTCGACCTCGACGCGGACGGCGGCGGGCGCACTCACGGTCATGCGTCCACGTCTATCAGTCACGCGACGGCGGGACCAGGGGCCGGGCGGCCAGGTCGGGTCAAGGTCGGGGTGATCACGCCATGGTCGTGCCGCGGTCGCCCGGACGCCGATCGGTACGCTCCTCGGACCGGTCGAACCCCATCCAGATCTCGCGGCGCTCCTCGTGGGTCCGCGCACGCTCGACCGCGGCCAGGCGCCGGCGCTGGTCCTCGGTGGCGGCACCCTGCACGAGTGCGCGCTCGGCCTGCGCCATGGCCAGGTCGGCGTCGGCCTCGGCGGGCGACGACGGGCGCGGCTGGCGATGGGAGTCCTGGGGGGCCTCGGCGGCGTCGCCGTGGTCCTCGGGGTCGTGGGGACGCCGCTCCTGCTTGTACGGGTTGTCGCTCGGCAGCTTCGCCGAGATCCGTCCGTAGGCGCCGGTGAACAGCAGGACCAGGCCCGCGCCGATCGAGAAGAAGACGTTGGGCAGGCGGAAGGCCAGCAGGTTGTACGGCGTGCCGATGAGCCAGAGGTTGACGAACGCCGAGACCAGGAACAGCGTCCCGACCACGATCATCACCGTCGACGACAACCGCCCGCCGCGGATGGCCGCGGCGATCAGGACGACCGCGGTGACCACGGAGACCGTCGAGAGGGCGCCGTTCGTGGACAGGCCGGCGATCGGGGCGCCCTGGGTATCGAAGAAGGACAGGCCGCCGACGAAGCCGAGGACGCCGAACACCGCGATGATGACCGCGACGACGACGGCGCCGATCCGGTGCACCCACACGACCCGGTAGTTCGCCCGCAGCGGGCCCGACCCGCCCCCGTCGCCGCTCATCGCGCGCCCCGCTCGCCGTCGCGGCGGGCCTCGGCGCCGGTCTCGCCGGCGTAGCCGAGGTCGTGGCCGGCGGCCCGGCCGACGAACGTGTCGGTGTCGCCGGTGCCGGTGACCGAGCCCCGGTCGCCGCGGTGCTCGGCGTGGGCACCGCCGGTGACGCGCGAGGCCGCCGTGCGCGGGTCGTGGCCCGCGTCCGACTCGTCGCCGTCGGAGGAGCGGGAGGGGCCGACGGGACCGCTCTCCCCGGTCAGGCGCGCCCGGACGCGGGCGAGGGTCTCGACGACGGACATGGTGGGGGCTCCCCGTGCTGGACAGCACTGACCCACAGGAATCGTCCGGGTCCGGGGGGCCCGAAACGTCACGTCCCGGCGACGGTTCCGTGTCACCACCGGTGGGCGGTGCGCTCCCCCGCCTCCAGGTACGACGCGTCGAGCCACGGCGGCAGCTCGGCGGGCACGTCGACCTCGGCGGTCTCGCCGCGGAACGACACCACCGCGTGCCGGCCGTCGTGGACCACCTCGACGTGCTCGAGGTTGCGTGGCTCGCCGGGGTCGTGCCCGAGCGCGGCGGCCGCGAACCCGCGCAGCAGCGCGGAGTGCGACGACACCAGGGTGGTCCCCTCCCCGAGGGCGCGGATCCCGGCCCACGCCCGGTAGGCGATCACCTGGGGCGGCTCGAAGTGGAGGCTGACGAGGTCCATCCAGCGGTCGATCGGGCCGCCGAGGCGCGAGCCGGCGCCGTAGTCGGTGTCGAAGCGGTCGTAGGCACGGACCCAGTCCGGGACGCCCGCCCCGTTCTCCTCGAACCGGAGACGGTGCGCGGCCACCCCGGACGACTCCCGGGCCGCGCCGTCGTGGAGGAACTGGACGCTGTCGAACCGCGCGTCGGGGCGCAGGTCGCCGAGGTCGAGGTCCGGGCGGCGGGCGGCGAGCACCGCCCGGAGCGTCCGCGCGGTCGCGGTGGCCCGGCTCGTGGGCGCGTGGACCAGGGCGATCGCGGCGCCGTCGGGCAGGTCGGCGGCGAGCTCGGCGGCCTTCGCCCGGCACTGCTCCTCGCCGTGCTCGGTGAGCCCGACGTCGTCGAAGTAGCCGTGGGTCTCGCCGTGGCGGATCAGCAGCACCCGGGACATGCCCCACACCCTGGCGTGATCAGGTCCGCGCCGGCACGGCGGGTTCCGCCGTCGCGAACGGGGCGAGCTCGACGTCGGCGGTGGTGCGGGCCCCGGCGAGGGCGAGGGTGAGGTCCAGCTCGGCGAGCACGTCGCGGACCACCTGGGACACGCCCGCCGCCCCGGCCAGCGCGAGGCCGTAGACCCAGGGGCGGCCCAGGCACACCGCGGTCGCGCCGAGGGCCAGTGCGCGGGCGGCGTCGGACCCGCCGCGGACGCCGGAGTCCAGCAGTACCGGGGCCCGCCCGTCGACGGCCGCGACCACGCCGGGCAGGGCGTCGAGCGCCGCCACGCCGCCGTCGACCTGGCGCCCGCCGTGGTTGCTCACGAGCACGCCGTCGACGCCGTGGTCGAGGGCGCGGCGCGCGTCGTCGGGGTGCAGGACGCCCTTGAGCACGACGGGCAGTCGGGTGCGCGAGCGCAGGGTGGCGATGTCGTCCCAGGAGAGCGTGGGCCGGGAGTAGACGCGCAGGAACGTCTCGACCGCGGCGCGGGGCAGCGGCGAGCGCAGGTTGTCCAGGAACGCGCCGGGGTGGTGGCGGCTGATCTCGAGCAGCGTGCGGACGGCCGCCGGCGTGGGCGTCGGGGACGGGCGCCGCGGACCGTCGGCGGTCTCCTGCGTGAGCCGGGCGAAGACCGGGTCGGACGTGTACTGCGCGATGCCCAGCCCCCGGGCGAACGGCAGGTGCCCGAGGTCGAGGTCGCGCGGGCGCCACCCGAGCGTGGTCGTGTCGAGGGTGACGACGACCGCGCCGGCGCCGGCCGCCTCGGCGCGGGCCAGGAAGCTGTCGACGAGGTCGTCGGAGGTGGACCAGTAGAGCTGCGACCACCAGCCGGCCGCGGCCCGCGGCGCGATCTCCTCGGACGGGAAGCCGGCCTGGTTGGACACGATCATCGTCACGCCGGCGTGTGCCGCGCCCTCGGCGACGGCGAGGTCGGCGCGCCGGTGCACGAGGTCGCAGGCGCCGATCGGGGCGAGCAGCAGGGGGTGCTCGTGGCGCCGGCCGAAGATCTCCACCGAGGTGTCGCGCTCCCCCACCCCGCGCAGCATCCGCGGCACGATGCGGTGGCGCGCGAAGGCGGCGCGGTTGGCGCGCACGGTCTCCTCGCTCCCCGCCCCGCCGGCGACGTAGGCGTGGGCCCGCCGCGACATCACCCGGCGCGCCCGGCGCTCGAGCGCCGGGAACGCGGTCGGCACGACCGGCCGCCGCCCCGTGATCCCGCCCCGGTAGACCTCGTCCTGCCGCACGCGTCCGCTCGGTGTCACGGGGCCATCCTGGCCCGTCGGTCGCGTTCCGTCCTGCGCACCCGCGCTTGCCAGGCGCGTCGGACGCTCCCCATGCTCGCGCGGTGAGCACAGCAGCGGGCACCACCTCCGCGGCGCTCGAGGCGACGGTGCGGGGCTACATGGACGCCTGCACCGCCGGGGACGCCGACGCCGTCGCCGCCCACCTCGCCGACGACGCGCGGCACTTCTTCCCGCCCGACATGTACGACGGGCCGTGGGTCGGCGCGCAGGCGATCGGGCGGCGCTGGGCGACCGCGGTCCGCGAGCGGGGGTCGTCGTGGACCGTGGACGCGATCGTGGTCGACGAGGCGCGCCGCCAGGCCGTGTGCGAGTGGACCCACCACAAGGGCTCGCTCGGGGTGATCCTGCGCGGCGCGGAGTGGTACGAGTTCGACGACGCGGGCCGCATCACCGAGATCCGCGCCTACTACGCCTCGCCCCAGGCCGCGGGCTACGAGCGCCTGGAGCTCGGCGGCTTCGACTATGCGGGCCGGGGCTACCCGCACGCCTGACCGGCGTGTCGCGCGGCGAGGATGTGGCGATCCTGGCATTAGACGCGAGCGATGCCGCATCGCTGGTTCACCCCGGGCCCAGGAGGTCGGTGATCTGCGCGTGGACGGTCGGCCAGGTCGGGTGGGCGGGGTCGACGAGCGTGAAGTGGTCGCCCGGGACCTTCACGAGCACCGCGTCGTCGCCGGCGGCCCGGCCGGCGTCGACGTAGCGCTCGCTGACCGCGAACGGCACGCGGTCGTCGTCGGGCGCGTGCACCGCCCGCAGCGGCACGCCCAGGGGCAGCAGGGCCACGGGGTCGGCGGCGGCGTAGCGCTCGGGCACCTCGCCGGGAAGCCCGCCGACGACGTCGCGGACCGCGCCGTTCCCGATCCCCTCGCGCGCGCCGTCGGCGAGGGTCAGCACCCCGGCCAAGGACACCACGCCGAGGGCCGGGACCCGGGACGCCGCCCAGGCCGCGAGGTGCCCGCCCGCCGAGTGGCCGACGAGCACGGCCGGCTCCCCGACCAGGCGCAGCGCGGCCTCGACGTCCTCCAGGGTGGCGGGCCAGGGTGCCTGCCCCACCCGCCGGTACTCGACGTTGACGATCGCGTGCCCGCGGGCGTGCAGGTCCGCGGCCACCGGGGCGATGTGGTCGAGCCCGACCCGGGCGCGCCAGAACCCGCCGTGGAGCAGCACCACCGTGCCGGCCCCGCTGCCCGGGTACCGGTCGATGAACTGCGACGGGTCGTCCCCGTAGGCCTCGCGCTCAGCGCACACGCAGCACCGCGTCCAGCTCGACGGCGAACCCCCGCGGCAGCGCCCGGACCCCGATCGCGGTGCGGGCGTGCTCGCCGCGCTCGCCGAAGACCTCGACGAGGAGGTCCGACGCCCCGTCGATCACCCCGGGCTGGTCGGTGAACTCGTCGGTGCAGGCGACGTAGCCGCGCAGCACGAGGACCTGCGCGACCCGGTCGAGCGAGCCGACGGCGTCACGCGCCTGGGCCAGCAGGTTGAGCGTGCAGGCGCGGGCCGCGGCGTAGCCCGCGGCGACGGTGAGGTCCGCCCCCACGCGTCCCGTGTGCCCGTCGGCGCCCTGCCCGGACAGGTACAGGACGTCGCCGGCCGTCGTCCAGCCGCGGTAGTGCCCGGCCGGGCGGCGGAGCGCGGGCAGCGCCAGGCCGAGCGCGGACAGCCGCTCCTCGGGAGTGGTCACGGCGACCACACCCGCCGCCGGCGGGGCTCGTCGGGCGGGAGCCCCAGGGCGCGCGCGACCCGGGCGACCGAGCCGGCCGGGTCGGTGACCTCGAAGAGCTCGGCGGCCATCCCGGCGGCCCGGGCCCCGTCGAGGTTCGCGGCGAGGTCGTCGACGAACAGGCAGCGCCCGGGGTCCTCGGCCAGCGCGTCGGCGGCGGCCCGGAAGGCGGCGGGGTCGGGCTTGAGCACGCCCAGCTTCGCGGCCTCGAGCACCCCGTCGAACCGGGCCACCGCGGGGAACCGCGCCGGCCAGTCGTCGCCGAACCAGTGCGCCATGTCGTTGGTGAACGCGACCACCCGCACCCGCCCGGCGAGCCGCTCGACCAGCCCGAGCACCTCGCCGCGCACGTAGGAGCACTCACGCCACAGCGCGCCGATGTCGATGTCGGGCCGGCGCGCCACCAGGCGGGCCCAGTAGTCGCGCTCCTGGGACTCGCCCCGCTCGACCGACCGGTAGTCCTCGTCGGTGCCCGTCGGCCCGGGGGGGAACCCCGGCACGGCCGTCGACTCGAACAGCGTCGGGATCACCACCCCGCCCATGTCGAGCAGCAGCGTGCCCCCGGTCGTGCGGGTCCGGCGCAGGGCCCGGCGTCGTCCGGCCCGCACCGCGTCGAGCGGCGCCGGTTCCGCTCCCCGCCCGGCCGGGCGGGGAGCGCAGGACGGCCCCACCGTCACAGGACGGTCACCACACCGGTGTCCCCGTCCACCCGGACCCGCTGCCCGGTGCGCAGGGTGGCGACGGCGTTGCCGGTGCCGACCACCGCCGGCATGCCGTACTCCCGGCACACGATCGCGGTGTGGCTCATGATCCCGCCGACGTCGGAGACGGTGGCCGCGATCCGCGCGAACACCGGCGCCCACGCGGGCGACGTGGCCGGGCAGACCAGGACGTCGCCGGGCTGCACGTCCGGGAGCTCGGAGGGGTGCGTGACCACCCGCACCGGCCCCTCGACGACGCCGGGCGAGCCGGCCGTGCCGCGCAGGGTGCCGTCGTCGCCGTCGGCGCGCAGCCACTCGGACACCGACGCCGTGGTGATCCCCCAGAGCATCACCGTGAACGGCTCGTCGATCTGGGTCGGCGGCGGGCCGAGCGCCGGCGGCGGCTCCCACGCGCGCAGCGCGGTGTAGATCTCGCGGCGGCGGGCGATCAGCGGGCGCAGGTGGTCCGCGCCGCGCGGGCGGGACCCGACCGACCAGGCCGCGACGCAGTCGTAGATCGCCTCGGCGACCTCGTAGCGGCGCAGGAAGAACATGTCCTCGGGCTCGTCGACCTCGCCCATCGCCGCCAGCGCCCGCGAGAGCTCGTGCGACTTGGCCCAGAACGTCGCCCACATCCAGTGCTCGATGTAGAGCACGTGCTCCTCGATGAACGCGAACACCTGGCGGGCGAGCCCGACCGTCTCGTCGAAGGTGGCGCGGTCGTCGTCGGCGAGCAGCTCGCGGTAGCCGGCGGTGATCCGGTCGCGCTCGGCGAGCACCTCGTCGGTCGGCCGGTCGATCGCCTCCCCGGCCTCGAGCCGGCGCAGGTACTCGCGCACCGAGGCCAGCGGGATGTCCGGCTGGTCGGCCCAGGTCGGGTAGGTGTGGTAGCCGCCGGGGTGGCCCGGGTCGGTGTTGATGAGGAACCACGGGTCGGCGGTGCGCTCCCAGTCGGCGACCCACTCGGCGCCCGCGGCCTCGGTCCGCAGCGAGGCGAAGAGCGTCGCGGCGTCCTCGGCGCCGGCCAGGCGCTCGGCCAGGCCCAGGCGCTGGGCCTCCTTGGCCAGGCGCTTGAGCTCGTCGTCGGGCCGGTAGAGCTCGACCCGCAGGCCGCCGACCATCCGCGAGATCGACTGGTCGGAGATGTCCGGGAACGCCTGGCGGCACATCGCGAAGAACGTCAGGTAGGCCGCGTAGCCGATGTTGAGCAGCTCGAAGTGGTACTGGTAGGTCTCGTACATCGTCAGCACGAGGCGGTCGAAGTCCCGGATCATCCGGAACCCCGCCGAGTGGCCGACGTGGTCGAACACGGTGCTCGCGGGCTCCAGGTCGGGCAGCGGCTCGAACCGCAGCGCCCGGATCTCGGCGAGCTTCGCGGTGACCTTCTCCTTCCACTCCGCGTAGATCGCGTCCCAGCGCTCGTAGTAGTGCCCGGCGCGGCGCCCGAACTCCTCGGCGCGGGCCGCGACGTCCTCGGGCGGCGCGGCCACCGGCGTCACGTAGAGCCGGCCGTTGACGATCCGCTGGTCGACGCCGAACGCCGGCGGCATCGCGAAGATCCGGGTGTTGAAGGCGCCGAGGGCCTGCCACCAGCACTCGCACTGGATCTCGTCGTAGGGGTGGAGCACGTCGGGGTGGTGCAGGCGGTCGGCGAACCAGAACCGGCCCTCGTCCAGCTCACGGCGCTCCGGGCCGAACAGGTGGTACCAGTCGTACATCGACTCCCAGCCCTCCGCGCCGGGCGGGGTCTCGATGTCGAACGGGCTCGGAAAACGGTCAGCCGCCATGGTCGGGCGTCCCTTCGGGCGTGGAGCGTGCGGTCGCCGTCGGAGGTGACGCGGCGCCGCGGGTGAGCGTGGCCAGCACCGCCGAGAGCGCGGTGCGCCCGCTCCCGCCATCGGTGGCAGCGCGGGGGGCACGGGTGCTCCAGACCGTCTCCGGGCGGGTCTGGAGCAGGTGGACGCGGGCCGGACCACCGGGCTCGGCCACCGCGAACTCGCCGTCCTGCGGCACGCCCGCGTCGCGCTCGACGCGGCGGGCGAGGTCGAGCAGCTCGGCGAGCTCGGCGTCGTCGAGGCACGGCTGCCCGCGGTGCTCGGCGGGGACGTCGACCTCGGCCGTCCCGGGGACCTCGCCGCGCACCAGCCGGCGCGGCTTGTCGGCGATCTCGCGGCGCACGACCTCGCCGCTGACCTTGTCGACGACGAACCGGTCGGGGGTGACGGCGCCGGAGACCAGCGGCTCGCCCAGGCCCCACACCGCCTCGCAGACCACGGTCGAGCGGTCGCCGTTCGCGGGGTTGAGGGTCATGAACACCCCGGCCGCGCGCGCCGGGACCATCTCCTGCACCACGACCGCCATCGCCCCGGCCGGACCGGCCCCCGCGTGCTCGCGGTACGACACCGCCCGCGCGGTGTAGAGGCTCGCCCAGCACCGGCAGACGGCGTCGGCGACCGCGTCCCGGCCCCGGATCTCGAGGAACGTGTCGTGCTCGCCGGCGAACGAGGCGCCCGCGGCGTCCTCGCCGACCGCGGACGAGCGCACCGCGACGCGCGCGATGCCGCCCGCGAGCCCGTCGTAGGCCGCGCGCACCGCCGCGAGCACGGGCCCGGCCGCGGCCGTGCGCAGCAGGCGCGCCCGGGCCTGCGCCGCCGCCCGCTCCACGGCGTCGATCGGGGCGTCGGGGCCCAGGGCCCGCAGCGGGGCCTCCACCTGGGCGGCGGCGGCCGTGTCGAGGGCCGCCCGGAAGGCGTCGGTCGTGACGACGAACCCGGCCGGGACCCGCGCGCCCAGGGCCACGAGCCGGTGCAGCCCGGCGCCCTTTCCCCCGACGGTGGCGACGTCCGCGGCCGCCGGGTCGGCCAGCCCGACGATCCAGGCGCTCACGGGGCCTCCCACCCGGCGACCAGCGCGACCACCGCCGCGTCGACGCAGCTGCGGCCGGTCACCGCCGCCGCGGCCTCGTCGGTCGCGACGAGCACGGTCGTGCCCGTGCCCGCGTCGAGCAGGTCGACCGCCACCCGCTGCGCCCCGGAGCCGGGCTCGCGCACCACCACCATCCGCGCCCCGCCGAGCCCGTCGACCTCGCGCTCGGACCAGACGCGCCCGACGACCTCGCCGAGGATCACCGCTCCGCCCCGGACGCGATCGCCCGCGCGAGCCGCTCGGAGCTGCCGTTCTCCAGCAGCCCCACCGAGACGCCGTGCGGCTTCGGGTAGACCTGCGCCGCCCGCAGCTCGCCGTACTGCTCGACCGCCGCCGACCCGGCGTTGACGGCCTGCCGGACCGCGGCCAGCGAGCCGCGCACGGCGGCGGCGAGGTAGCCGCTGCTGACCCGCTCGACGGTGATGGTCTCGACGTCGGCGGTCTTCATCATCGCCTCGATCCCCGCCGACAGCGCGACCACGCCGCGCGTCTCGAGGATCCCGATGGCACCTGCACCCCGTTCGGCCACGTCGGTCAGCTCCCCACCATCGACAGGTCGCCAGCCAGCGCCTGGACCGGGACGCACGGGCTCGCGAACACGATCGACTTCACGGCGCGGCCGGACACGGCCCGCGCCACCTCCTCGCCGACCTCCACGGCCTCCTCGACCGTCGCGAGGTCGCCCGTGACGGCGACGGCGACGAGCCCGCCGCCGAGGCGGACCGCGCCACGGACCTCCACCTCGGTCGCCTTGACCATCGCGTCGACCGCGTCGAAGACCGGCACGAACCCCTCGGCCTCGATGAACCCCACTGCCCGTGCCATCACGTCTCCTGTCCGTCCCACCAGACGACCGCCGCACCCGTGCCCCACACCGGCCCGTAGGCGAGGACCTCGCCGGGCCGGTCCACCGCGCCGCCGCCGGCGAGGAACGCGACGGCCCGGAACTGGCTGTCCGCCTGCGCCACGGCGGCGAACTCCTCGCGCACCCCGAGCACCGCGTCCCGGTCGCCCGCGGCGATCGCGTCGAGGACCTTCCGGTTCCACCGGTCGTGCTCGGGCTCCACCCGGTCCTCCGCCGGCCGGATCCAGCGGGGCGTGAGCCCCGACGACAACCCGCTCACCGCGACCACGCCGGGCCGGCGCCCCAGGCCCGCCGCCGCGCGCACCCCGGCCGCGGCGACCTCGGCCATCACCCCGGGGTCGGCGTAGAGGTTGCACGACACCTGCGCCCACCGGCCCCGCCCGTCGGGGTCCAGCAGCCGGGAGGCGACGACGCTGCCGGTGTCGACCGGGAAGCCGTCGTAGCGCGTGCGCCGGGCCTGCAGCCCGGCGCCGTCGATCGCGTCGGCCCAGGCGTGGGCGAGCTCGACGTCGACGGCCAGGTCGTGGTCGAGGTGGCCGTAGTCGTAGGCGTACCAGTTCTCGTCGGTGCGCCGCCCGCGCAGCCGCTCGTCGCACTGCACCTGGTGCCCGAGCACGGTGAACCACTGGGTCGAGAGCAGCAGCACCGTGTCGACCCGGGCGGCGCGCAGGCGGTCGCCGACGGTCCGGGTCGCGGCGGCGAGCTCGGCCCAACTCGGGGCGGGGTCGCCGGCGAGCAGGTGGGGCATGGTCGGGACGAGCGCCGCCGGGGGTGCCGGGCTCACGGGACCCACTCCACGACCGCGTTGCCCGTCGCGATGACCGTGCCGTAGGCGAGCACGTCGCCGGCGATCGCGGGCCAGCCCATCGCGGCGAGCAGCCAGGTCAGGCTGCCCGCCTTCGTCTCGGACGACGTGGCCTCGATGTGCGCGGGCACCGCTTCCTCGAGCCGTGAGGTCGGGCCCTCGCGGATCGTCTGCAGCAGCGCCATGTCGCCCGCGTACTGGGCGTGGCTGAAGGGGCGCTCGACGCCCATGTCCTCGGGGAGCTCGGGCTCGGTGTCCCAGTGCAGGTGGGACAGCGAGTTCGACGCGAGCAGCACCGCCCGCCGGCCCGTGCGCTCGATCGCCCGGCGGGTCGCGGCGCCGAGCGTCTCCATCTCGGCCAGCGAGGCGTCGGAGTAGTAGTACGGGTTGTTGTTGGCCGAGAGCGACACGACCGGCAGGTCCCAGTCGGGGTTGGCCAGGTGCAGCGCCCCGATCGTCGCGTAGTCGACGCGGACGCCCTCCTCGCGCAGGGCGCTGGTGACCAGCCCGGCGCGCGCACCCTCGTCGACGATCGCCTCGGCGAGGTCGACGTCGGTGCGGAAGTCGTAGTGGTAGCGGAACAGGTGCGGGAAGATCGGCTCGACGGAGACGCCGCGGGGGTTCGGCACGCAGTTGACGTGGTGGCCGACCATCGTGATCCAGTGCGGCGCGTGCACCACGAGCACGTCCGGCGCGTGGGCGCGCAGGCGGCGGCGCAGCTCCTCGTATCCCCAGCGCAGCACCTCCCACCCGCCGGTCGAGCGCGGCTCGTTCTGCGGCGGGTTCTCGGCGTACACGAGGTGCGGCGGGTGCGGCGCGAGGTAGCCGGCGACGATCCCCCCGCGGCCCGAGGGGCCCGCGGGCGCGGGTGCGGGCTCGTGGCGCGGCGCCCGCCGCGCGGCCGACCGGCCACTCCCGGCGGTGACGTGGAACACACGGGCCATGACCGGAACGCTAGGCAGACCGCGACCGGCCTCCCAGGCCGCTGTCCCGCTGGACTGGACAGCGCGGTGCTGGACACCGCCATCCGGGCCGCCCCAGACTCGATCGGGTGACGGTGGCCGCGGTGAGCAAGTCCGCGGTGCTGCTGCGCGCCTTCGGCCCGACCACCGACGTCCTGTCCACCCGCGCCCTCGCCGAGCGGACCGGCATCCCGCGCAGCACCGTCCACGTCCTGGCCGGCACGCTGGCCGCCGAGGGCCTGCTCGAGACCGTGCCCCGGCGCGGCTGGCGGCTGGGTCCGCTGCTCGTGGGCCTCGCCGGCCAGATCATCGAGCGCACCGGGCTCGTCGCGGCCGTCGAGGGCGGGCTCGGTGGCCTGTGCCGGGCGGCCGGGCAGGAGGTCCACGTCGCGCAGCTCGTCGGGGGCTGGACCGTCTACCTGCACCGCGAGGCCGGCCCGGTGCGCGCGCCGATGGACAACCGGGTCGGCCTGCGGGCGCCCGCCTGGCGTGGCGGGTGCGGCAAGGCGGCGCTGTCCCGGCTGACGGCCGCGGAGGTCGACGAGCGCATCGGGCGCCTGTGCCGCGACGAGCAGGTCGCCCCGCCCGACCGCGCGGCGCTGCACGACGAGCTGGACGCCGCGCGGCGGGCGGGCTACGTCGTGTCCTCGACCTTCCAGGCCGGGCGGACCTCGGTCGCGGCGGCGGTGGTCGACGCCGACGGTCGCCCCGTCGGCGGGCTGTCGGTCGCCGGGCCCTCGTCGCTGTTCACCCGGGCGGTGCTGGCGCGCTGCGCCGAGGAGGTCGTCGAGGCCGCCGGCCGGGCCGCCCGACAACTGCGCTGACCCGTGCCGGTCGGCGGAACGTCGCGGTTCCCCGCCGGGCGTGACCGGTGCACGCTGCGGTCATGACTGCGCCTGCGAAGGTCCCGGCCGCGATCGTCGGGCCGGGCAACATCGGCACCGACCTGCTGGCCAAGCTCGCGCGCAGCGCGCGGATCGAGGTCACCGCGATGGTCGGGGTGGTCGAGTCCGAGGGGCTGGACCGGGCGCGGGCCATGGGGGTCCCCGCGTCGGCCGAGGGCGTCGACTGGCTGCTGCGCCAGGACCCGCTGCCCCGGATCGTCTTCGAGGCCACGTCGGCGAAGGCGCACGCGGCCAACGCGCCGCGCTACGAGCAGGCGGGCATCCGCGCGATCGACCTGACGCCGGCACACCTCGGGCCGATGGTCTGCCCGCCGGTCAACATGCCCGAGCACCTCGACGCCCCGAACGTCAACATGATCACCTGCGGCGGCCAGGCGACCATCCCGATCGTCGCCGCGGTCTCGCGGGTCGCGCCGGTGGCCTACGCGGAGATCGTCGCGTCGACCGCGTCGCGCTCGGCGGGTCCCGGGACGCGGGCCAACATCGACGAGTTCACCCAGACCACGGCCCGCGCCGTCGAGGAGGTCGGGGGCGCGCAGCGGGGCAAGGCGATCATCATCCTCAACCCCGTCGAGCCGCCGATGATCATGCGGGACACGGTGTTCTGCTCGCTGCCGCCCGACGCCGACAACGACGCCGTCGCCGCGTCGGTGCACGACATGGTCGCCCGCGTCGCGCAGTACGTGCCCGGCTACACGCTGCGCGCCGAGCCGCAGTTCGACCCGCCCTCGGAGAAGTGGGGAGGCCGCGGCCGGGTCGCGGTGTTCCTCGAGGTCAAGGGCAACGGCGACTACCTGCCCGAGTACGCCGGCAACCTCGACATCATGACCGCCGCCGCCGCGCGGGTCGGCGAGCTGGTCGCCACGGACATGACGGAGGTGGCGGCATGAGCCTGCCGGAGATTCGCCACGACGTCCGCATCACGGACACGACGCTGCGCGACGGCAGCCACGCGCAGGCCCACCAGTTCACCGCCGAGCAGGTGCGCGACACCGTGCGCGCGCTCGACCGCGCCGGCGTCGAGGTCATCGAGGTGACCCACGGCGACGGGCTGGGCGGCTCCAGCTTCAACTACGGCTTCTCGCACACGAACGAGCTCGAGCTCATCGCCGCCGCCCGCGAGGAGGCGAAGCAGGCCCGCATCGCGGTGCTGCTCGTGCCCGGGATCGGGACCGTCGACGACCTGCGCCGCGCCCGCGACGCCGGCGCCGACGTCGTGCGGGTCGCCACCCACTGCACCGAGGCCGATGTCTCCCCGCAGCACTTCGGAGTGGCCCGCGACCTGGGCATGGAGACCGTCGGGTTCCTCATGATGGCCCACCGCACCTCGCCCGAGGACCTGGCCAAGCAGGCGCGGATCATGGTCGACGCCGGCTGCCAGTGCCCGTACGTCACCGACTCGGCGGGCGCGCTGCTCATGCACGACGCCCGCGCCCGGTTCGAGGCCCTGCTCGCCGAGGTCGGCTCGGGGGACACGGCCGAGGCGTGGGTCGGCTACCACGGCCACCAGAACCTCTCGCTCGGCGTCGCCAACTCGGTGATCGCCGCGGAGGTCGGGGTCAAGCAGATCGACGGCTCGCTCTGCGCGCTGGGCGCCGGGTCGGGCAACTCCCCCACCGAGGTGCTCGCCGCCGTCTTCGACCGCATGGGCATCGACACCGGGCTCGACGTCACCGCCCTGCTCGACGCCGCCGAGGACGTCGTGCGCCCCTACCTGCACCGCTGGCCGAAGATGGACCGCAACGCCATCACCCAGGGCTGGGCCGGTGTCTACTCGAGCTTCCTGCTCCACGCCGAGCACGCCGGCGAGCGCTACAAGGTCCCGGTGCCCGACATCCTGCGACGGTGCGGCGAGCTCGGCCTCGTCGGCGGCCAGGAGGACATGATCATCGACGTCGCCCTCGACCTCGCCCGCGAGCGGGAGCAGGGCTGACGTGCCCGTCCTCGAGGTCCACCTCGTCGACGGCGACCACGACCCCGGGGACGTGACGCGCCTGCTGCGCGAGGCGAGCCGCCGCTACGCCGAGGTGCTCGGGTCGCCGCCGGAGCGCATCCGGGCGTTCGCGACGCCGCACGCCCGCGGGCAGGTGGTGGTCGGCGGGGAGACCGGCACCGCGCCCGCGCCGTACTTCACCGCGGTCGTGCTCGAGGGCCGCCCGACCGAGCAGCGGCACCGCCTGCTCGCCGAGCTCACCGACCTGCTCGTCGAGATCCTCGGCGTCGAGCGGTCGCGGGTGCGCGGGCGGGTCATCCAGGTGCCGCCGGACGACTGGGCGATCGGCGGCCTCCCGGCGTCCGGCGCGCGACGGGACGAGATCGCGGCGCGGGCCCCGGGGTAGCAGCGAACGCGCTGTTCGCTGCTTCTATGCGCGCGAACTCCCCGTTCGCCATTCGTCGACGCCTACCTCAGCCCTGTATGCCTTGCGCAGAATATGTCTCGTAAGGCATGCTTGACGACGTGACCACCGCACCGGACACCGGGACGTGGACGGCGCTCGCCGACCCGCACCGGCGGGCGATGCTCGGGCTGCTGCGCGAGCGTCCCCGCGCGGTCGGCGAGCTCGTCGACGCCCTCGCGCTGAGCCAGCCCAGCACGTCCAAGCACCTGCGGGTGCTCCGCGAGGCGGGGCTGGTGCGCGCGCGGCCCGAGGCCCAGCGGCGGGTCTACGAGATCGACCCGGCCCCGCTCGCCGCCCTCGACGCCTGGCTCGCCCCGTACCGGCGGCTGTGGTCCGCGAGCCTCGACGCCCTCGAGCGGCGCCTCGACGAGACAGCCGACCACCCCCGGAAGGACCCACCGTGACCAGGACCGGCACCTACCTCGAGATCGACGGACGCCCCGCGCTGCGCTTCGTCCGCGAGTACGACCACGCCCCGGAGCGCGTGTTCGCGCTGCTCACCGACCCCGCCGAGCTCGCCCACTGGTTCCCCGCGGGCGTCGCCGCGGAGTCCTGGACGCCCGGCGCCACCGTCACCTACACCTTCGAGAGCCCCGGCGACGGCGGCACCGGCACCGTCCTGGCCCACGAGCCCCCGCGGCTCGTCGCGTTCTCCTGGGGCGGCGACGAGCTGTGGTTCGAGGTCGACGCGCTCGCCGGCGGGCGCAGCCGCCTGGCGTTCACCCACCTCATCGACGACAAGCCCGCCGCGGCCCGCAACGCGGCCGGCTGGGAGCTCTGCCTCGACGCCCTCGACGCGGCGGTCGCCGGTAGCCCGGTGGCCCCGTCCGGCGGGCGGACGCCGGCGTGGGAGGCGATCTACCAGGAGTTCGTCGCCGCCGGGATGCCCTCGGGCGCGCCCATCCCGGGCTGAGGACGCCGCCGAGGACACTGCCGGGCGTGACCGACGCCCTGCAGCACGGCTCCGAGGTCCGCGACGCCGACCTCACCGACGCCGACGCCGAGGAGGTCCGCGACGTCCTGGGTCGCGGCGGGCCGTGGGTGCTGCGACGCTGCCGGCTCGCCGAGCTGGACCTCTCCGGCGTCGACCTCACGGGCGCGGTGCTCGACCGGTGCGACCTGGCCGCCACGAGGCTGCGCGGTGCCGTGCTCGACGGCCTCGCGGTCGAGGGCGGCTCGCTGGCCGGCGCGGACCTCACCGACGCCGACCTCACCGACGCCGTGCTCACCGGCGTCGACCTCTCCCGCGCGCGCCTCGTCGGCGCCCGCCTCACCGACACCGCGTTCCGCGACTGCCGCATGATCGGCGCCGACCTCACCGGGATGCGCAGCCTCGCGGTCACCTTCACCGTCGACGGCTGCTCGCTCGCCCTGGCCCGCCTCGCCGACGCCGCGCTGCGGGGCTGGCGCCTCGAGCGCGTCGACCTCTCCGACGCCGACCTGTCCGGCGCCGACCTGCGCGACGCCGTGCTCACCGACTGCGCGCTGCGCGGCACCGACCTCACCCACGCCCGGCTGGCCGGTGCCGACCTGCGCGGGGCCGACCTCGGCGAGATCACCCCGGACACGCCGGCGCTACTGCGCGGCGCGATCGTCTCGACCGAGCAGGCCGCCGACGTCTGCCGCGCGCTCGGCCTGCAGGTGATCTAGGTGAGCCGGTCCCCCGCGGCCAGCACCTCGGCCGGCTCGGCGCCCCGGCCGTCGACGACGACCCGGCGCGGGCGGATCCAGGTGTCGGCGGTGGCGACGACCGGGCCCTCGTCGTCGCGGTCGACCTCGCCGGGCGTGCGGTCCGCGGAGGACCGCCCGGTGGCCGCGGCGCGCACGAGCCCGATCTCCCCGGCACCGTTCCGCGAGGTCCGCGGCACGCCCCAGGGCGAGGGGTAGGGCCCGTAGTCGCAGGCCCGCAGGAAAGCGAGGACCTCGTGGGCCGGCCCCGACCAGGGGACCCGGCCCTCGTGCGGGACCCCGCGGCCGAAGTACCGCCGGGCGCCGCGGTCCTGGGGATGGCGGGGCACGGCGCCCGCGTCGAGGTGGGCGAGCAGCCGGTCGACGAGCTCCTGCCCGTGGCTGATGCAGCGCACCGACACCGTGAGCCCCGTGTCGTCGGGGGTGATCGGGAAGCGGACCTGGTCGACGACGTCGCCGGTGTCGATCCCGGCCTCCATCCAGTGCAGCGTCACCCCGTGCTCCGCGTGACCCCGTGCGATCGCCCAGCTCGGGGCGTTGAGGCCCGCGCACTCGGGCAGGGGTCCGGGGTGGAGGTTGAACGCGCCGACCCGCGGCGCGTCGAGGACCTCCGGGCGGACGAGGTGCAGCGAGTGGACGTTGAGCAGCACGTCGACGCCGCGGGCGCGCAGGTCGTCGGCCAGGGCGGGATCGCGGACGCGGTCGGCGGGCAGGGTCGGCACGCCGAGCCCGGCGGCCGCCGCGGCCACCGAGCCGGCGTCGTCGGGGCTGCTCGCGGTGAGCACGACGACGGGACGGTGGTCGCTGCGCGCGACGCGCTGCAGCGCGCGCGTCCCCGCGGCCTCCTCGGCGACGATCGCGACGTCCACGAGCACCTCCGACCTCTCGTCCTGCCCGGTGCCGGAGACGGTACGAATCGGGCAGACAGGTCCGGACACCGGGAGGTGGGGTGGGGGTGCGCGGGTTGCTGACGGTCGTCGCGGTGCTGCTCGTCGCGGCGCTCGTGCTGGTCGGCGGGCTGTGGTGGTTCCAGCGCGAGCTGGTCTACCTCCCGTCGTCGGGGCCGGTGCCCCCGGCGGGGACGGCGCTCTCGCAGGGCGAGGACGTCGTGCTCACCACCGCCGACGGGCTGCGCCTCGGTGCGTGGTTCGCCCCGGCGCGCGGGGAGCGCCGGGACGTCACGGTGCTGGTGGCGAACGGCAACGCCGGCGACCGGTCGCTGCGCGCGCCCCTCGCCGCCGCCCTCACCGCGCGCGGGTTCGACGTCCTCCTGTTCGACTACCGGGGCTTCGGCGGCAACCCGGGGCACCCGAGCGAGGCCGGGCTGCTCGCCGACGCCCGCGCGGCCCGCGAGCACCTCGTCGGCGGGCGCGGCGTCGCCCCGGACCGGCTGGTCTACCTCGGCGAGAGCCTCGGGTCGGCGGTGGCCGCCCGGCTCGCGACGGAGGCGCCACCCGCCGGGATGGTGCTGCGCTCGCCGTTCGTCGACCTCGCCGCCGTCGGCGAGCTCGCCTACCCGTTCCTGCCGGTCCGCGCCCTGCTGACCGACCGCTTCCCCGTCGTCGAGACCGTGGCGGACACCCGCGTGGCGACCGTGGTGGTCCTCGGCGAGGCCGACCGCACCATCCCGCCGGCCCAGAGCCGGGCGGTGGCCGCGGCGGCCGGTGGGCGGGTCGTCGCCGTGCCGGGCGCCGACCACAACGACGCCGTGCTGGGCCACGGACCCGCCGTCGTCGAGGCGGTGGCGGCGGTCGCGCCGGGGTGACACGGGGCTCACAGGCCCCGGCGCGCCCCCATGTCGAGGGCGAGGGTGGAGCCGGTGAGGGCCGCGGCCTCGGGGTCGAGGAGGGTCGCGACGGCCCACGCGACCTGCTCGGGGGTGACGAGCGCGCCCAGCGGGGACTCGGCGCGCCGCTCGGCGAGGACCGCCTCGACGTCGACGCCCCGGACCTCGGCCTGCGCGGTCGAGAGCCGGCGCAGGCGCTCGGTGTCGGCGGGCCCGGGGGCGACGAGGTGCGCGGTGATCCCCCGGGGGCCGTACGCGTCGGCGAGCTGGCGGACCAGGTTCGCGAGCGCCGCGTTGGTGACGCCCGCCCCCGGCACGTGCGGCGAGGGCTCGGCGCCGTAGTGCCCGCCGAGGGCGACGATCCGCGAGCCCTCCCCCAGCCACGGCTCGGCGGCCCGGACCAGGCGCAGCAGGCCGCCGACCTTGAGCGCGACCGCCGCGCCCATCGCCGCCGGCGCCACGGTGTCGAGGCCGCCCAGCGCCGGCAGTCCGGCGGCCTGCACGACCATCCGCACCGGCAGCCCGCGCGCCGCCACGGCGTCGGCGAGCACCGGGCCCGCGGCGTCGTCGCCGATGTCCGCCGCGCACGGGACCACGCCCTCGTCGTCGACGCCCAGCGCCGCGACCGCCCCCGCGGAGCGGGCGACGGCGAGCACCGGCAGGCCGCGGTCCCGCAGGCGGCGCACGATCGCCCCGCCCAGCGCGCCGGTGGCCCCGACGACGACGGCGAGGGGCTCGCCCGCACGGTCTCCCACGCCGCGTGACCCTAGGGGTCCACGAGTGGCACACCAGGGGACCGTTCGGCGGCGGGCAACGTTCGCGGTGGCGGAACGTGTTGCTTGCCTCACAGCGCCGCGGCGATGAACGGTGATCGGGCGCTCATCGTCGAGGAGGATCAGATGGCCAACGTGGTGCCGGTGGACGAGTTCGCCACGGGCGAGTGGTACCCGGGCTACCGGCCCGAGCACTTCGCCGCCCCGTACATCGTGGACGCGGCCAGCCCCTTCAAGCCCGAGGACGAGCAGGGCTTCTGGTTCCTCGACTTCCACTGGTCGCGCGGCCTCACCCCGCTCGCGGCGACGCTGTGGAGCGCGGACGGCTACTGCTGGGGCACCCAGCACGCCGCCGAGGCGCTGCCCCTCCCGCCGGGCCGCGGGATCACCGCCCGCTTCGCCGGCACGCACCTCTACGGATGCGCGCTGCCCGAGACCGACCCCCGCGAGATCGGGGCCCGCGCCAACCGCGTCGCGACCAACCTCCCCCACTTCCTGGCGAACTACCGCCCGATCTGGGAGGCCGGCCGCGACGAGCTCGAGGCCACCTGGCAGTACTTCCGCGGCGTCGACCTCGCGGGCACGCCGGACCTCACCGACCTGCTCACCCAGGCCCGGCGCTACCACAAGCGCGCGATGGAGATCCACTTCGGCGTCATGTACCCCATGCTCGCCAACTTCCTCGGCTTCTACGGGGCCTGCGCCGACATGGGGATCAACCCGGCCGAGATCGGCAAGTTCCTCCAGGGCGAGGACACCAAGATCATGGAGACCGACCGCGAGCTCTACAAGCTCGCCCTCAAGGCCCGCCAGGTCGGCCTCGCGTCGGTCTTCGAGGAGAACGAGCCGCACCAGCTGCGCGAGGCGCTGGGCCGCCGGGGCGGCGCCGCGTCGGTCTGGCTGACCGAGTTCGACGACTTCCTGCAGATCTACGGCTGGCGCGCCGAGGCCACCTGCGACGTCGGCGTGCCGAGTTGGATCGAGGACAACACGATCCCGCTGGGACTGGTCAAGACGTTCCTCAAGAAGGACGACGAGCACGACTTCGAGGCGGCCGCCCGCAACGCGCGCGCCGAGCGCGACGAGGCCATCGACAACGCCCGCGCCGGGCTGACCCGCGAGGAACAGGCCGTCTTCGACGCCGGCCTCGCGTCCAACCAGGCCGCGAACTTCCCGTGGTGGCAGGACGACCACAACTACTACATCGACCTCAAGGTCATGCTGCCGCTGCGCTGGGGATGCCAGGAGCTGGCGCGGCGCGAGGGCGCCGACCACCAGGACGACATGCTCTACCTGTTCTGGCCCGAGCTGCAGGACGTCGCGAGCGGGCGGCGTCCGTACGCGGGCGAGCTGCGCAGCCTCGTCGCCGACCGCCGCCAGTACTTCGACCACTGGCACGCCCGGCGCGGTGAGATGCCGAAGGTGCTCGGGACCATCCCCGAGTCGGTCGAGGACCCGGTCCTCATCGAGATCTTCGGGCTGAACCCGGCGTCGATCAGGGCGGTGCAGAACCCGGACGCCGCGCACCAGACGGCGATGTCGGGCGTCGCCGCCGCGAAGGGCACCGCGCGGGGCATCGCCCGCGTGCTCCAGTCGTCCGACGAGCTGCACCGCCTGGAGCCCGGCTCGATCCTCGTCTGCGAGTCGACCTCGCCGAACTGGACGCCGGCCTTCGGCAAGATCGCGGGCGCTGTGTGCGACGGAGGCGGCATGCTGTCCCACGCGGCGATCGTCGGGCGCGAGTACGGCGTCCCGACGGTGACCGCGGTCGGCGTCGCGACGCTGTCGATCTCCGACGGCGACGAGATCGAGGTCGACGGCACGAACGGCACCGTCACGATCCTGAGCAAGGTCCCCACCACCCCGGACACCGTCGCCGACGCCCCCGCGGGAGTCGCCGGGTGACCGCCGCCCCGGAGGTACGCATGGCCGCCGAGACGCCGGACCCCACGGTCCACAGCTGCGACGCCGTCGTCTGGATCGACGAGGTCGACCCGCAGCGCGCGATCGCGGCGGGCGGTTCGAAGATGGGGCGGCTCGCCGAGCTCCTGCGCTCGGGCGTCGAGGTCCCCCGGGGCTTCGCCGTCACCGTCGACGCCTACGCCCGGCACTGCCGCGAGTCGGGGCTCGACGCGCGGATCGACGCGGTGATCGACCGCCTCGGGTCGCAGCCGTCCGAGGCGCAGGTCGAGGAGGCCTCCGCGGAGATCCGCGCGATGTTCCGCGACACCCCCGTCGGCGAGCACCTCACCGCGCGGCTCACCGAGGCCTACGAGGAGCTGTGCCTGCGCGCCGTCGACGTCAACGTGCCGGTCGCGGTGCGCTCGTCGGCCACCGGCGAGGACGCCGCCGACGCCTCGTTCGCCGGCATCTTCGACACCTACCTCGGGGTCTCGGGCATCGAGCGTGTGCTCGACGCGGTCCGCAACTGCTGGGGCTCGCTGTTCACCGGCCGGGCGCTCGCCTACCGGCTGCGCCGGGGCATCAGCCACCACGCGATGCCGATCGCCGTCGGGGTCATCGAGCTCATCCACGCCCGCAGCTCGGGCGTGGCGTTCTCGGTCCACCCGGTCACCGGCAAGGCCGACCGGATCGTCGTCGAGACCAGCTGGGGCTGGGGCGAGGCGATCGTGCAGGGCCTCGTCGACCCCGACCACGTCGAGATCGGCAAGGCCGACGGCCGGGTCCTCAAGTACGACGTCGCGCACAAGCGGGTCGTGTCGGCGTTCGACTTCGCGGTCGGCGCCGTCACCGAGATCGACATGCCGGCCAAGCTGGCGGACCGCCGCGTGCTCGACGACGAGCAGGTCGGCGCGATCTGCGCCGCGGTCCGGGCCATCGAGGACCACTACGGCCACCCGGTGGACGTCGAGTGGGTCATCAGCCGGCACCGGCGGGCGGGCGACCCGGTCTGCATCGTGCAGACCCGACCGGTGACGGTGACCGCCGCGCCCGAGGAGGCGGCACCGGCCGCCTACGACCCGGTGGCCCTGGCCCAGAAGTACCTGTTCTCCGGCAGGCCGATCCCGGGACGCTAGTCGGTCACACCCCCGACCGCGCCGGTATGGGGCCGGCGCGACCGGGGAACGCCGCCCGGCGTGCGATCGCGCACCACCGGACGGAGGACCACCATCAGCTCGTCGACCGAGACCACCCGCCCCACCCGGGGACTGCGGGGCCCCGCCGCCGCGGTGGTCGTCGCCCTCGCGTTCCTGGTCACCATGCTCGGCGCGACGCTGCCGACGCCGCTCTACCCGATCTACGAGCAGGAACTGGGGTTCGGCGGGGTCATGGTGACCCTCGTCTTCGCGACCTACGCCGTGGGCGTGACGCTGGCCCTGCTGTTCTTCGGGCGCCTGTCCGACCAGCTCGGACGCCGCGCGGTGCTGCTGCCGGGCCTCGCGCTGGCCGCGGTCTCGAGCGCCGTGTTCCTCGTCGACGACCTCCCGGCGCTCTTCGCCGGGCGCCTGCTCTCCGGGCTCTCGGCCGGCATCTTCACCGGCACGGCCACGGCCGCCCTCGTCGACCTGGCGCCGGAGGGCCGGCAGAGCCGCTACAGCCTGCTCGCCGCGTGCGTGAACATGCTCGGGCTGGGCCTGGGCCCCGTCGTCGCCGGCGCCCTCGCCGAGTACCTGCCCGCGCCCCTGTTCCTCCCGTACGCGGTGCACATCGTCATGGTCCTGGTGGTCGGGGCGTTCCTGTGGGCGGTGGTGGAGCCGACGGAGCGCTCGGAGGGCCCGGTCAGCTGGCGCCCGCAGCGGGTCTCGGTGCCGCCCGAGGTCCGCGGGGTGTTCGTCCGCGCGGCCATCGCCGGGTTCGCCGGGTTCGCGGTGCTCGGCCTGTTCACCGCGGTCTCGCCGTCGTTCCTCGGCCAGGTCCTCGGCGTGCGCGACCACCTCGTCACCGGGCTCGTCGTGTTCACGCTGCTCGGGGCGTCGACGGTCGGGCAGCTCGCGTCGTCGCGGATGCCGGAGCGCCCGGCGCTGCTCGTCGGCTGCGCCGCGCTCGTGGTCGGCGTCGCCGGTGTCGGGTCCGCGCTCGCGCTGGCCTCGCTCGCGCTGCTCGTGGCCGGGGCCGCGGTCGCGGGCGTCGGGCAGGGCATGAGCTTCCGCGCCGGGCTGGGTGCGGTGAACGCCGGCAGCCCCCCGGAGCGGCGCAGCGAGGTCGCGTCGAGCTTCTTCCTCGTGCTCTACGTCGGCATCTCGCTGCCGGTGATCGGCGAGGGCGTCGCGGCCGCGGCGTTCGGGCTGGTGACCGCGGGCGTCGTCTTCGCCGGCATCGTCGCGCTGCTCGGGCTCGTCGCCTTCACGAGCCTCCTGCTCCAGCGGCGAGCCGCCGGGTGATGACGTCGGCGGTGTCGGTCACGAGCGTCGTGTAGCGGCGCATCGTCGCGGCGGCGGCCCGGTCCACGGGCACGGCGACGCTGACCGCGGCCACCGGCGCCCCCGCGCCGTCGCGGATCACCGCGCCCACCGACACGACACCCAGGCGGCTCTCCTCGCGGTTGTCCGCCCAGCCGCGCGCGGCGATCTCGCGCAGGCGCCGGCGCAGCGTCGCGGCGTCGGCGATCGAGTGCGGGGTGGGGCGCTCGGGGACCCAGCCGGCGAGGCGGGCGTCGAGGTCCGCGGGCGGCAGGGCCGCGAGAAGGACCTTCCCCGTGCTCGTCGTCGTCGCCGGCAGGCGCGTCCCGACGCGGGCGAAGATGCGCACGGTGTGCGGGCTCTCGAGGCGCTCGACGTACACCGAGTGCAGGCCGTCGAGCACCGCGAGCTGCACGGTCTCGCCGGTGGCGTGGCGCAGGCCCGCCATCGCCGGCATCGCCGCCTCGTGCAGCCCGACGTGCGGCGCGACCGACGCCCCGAGCTCGTGCACCGCCAGCCCGAGCCGGTAAGTACCGGTCGGACCGCGCTCGAGCAGGCGCTCGTCGGCGAGGGTCGCGAGCAGGCGGTGCACGGTGCTCGTGCCCAGGCCGAGGCGGCGGGCGAGCTCGGCGACCCCCAGCTCCCGGTCGGCCACCGAGAACTCCTTGAGCAGGCGCGCGGCGTTGCGCACCGAGCTCAGCTCCCAGCTCGGGCGCGCCGCCATGGCCGAGAGGCTAGGGGTCCGGGATCGACTCCGGGGCCGGCTCCGGGATCGGCGGCGCCGGGACCTCGAAGGCGTTGAGCAGCGCCGAGGTCGCGAGGTACATGCCGACGAGGTGGACCAGGTCGAGCACCCCGTCGCGGCCGAACGCCTCGACGGCGGCGGCGTAGGTCGCGTCGGTGACGCGGTGGGTGCGCACGAGCTCGTCGGCGAAGCGGTGGGCGGCGAGCTCGTCGGGCGCGAAGCCGTCGGTGTCCCCGGCGCGCAGCCCCGCGATGACGGTCTCGGAGAGCCCCACGGTCCGGGCCACCGCGACGTGGGCGTAGACCTCGTAGTCGGCCTGCCAGGCGACCCCGACGGTGAGGATGACGACCTCGCGGATCGGCGCCGGGAGCGACGAGCCCCGCTGGTCGGTCTGCACCCAGCGGTTGAACGCCCGCCCGGGCGCGGGCCGCAGCGCGAACGCGTTGAAGGGGCCGATGAGACCGCCCGCGTCGTCGGTCGGCGCGAACCCCGAGCGCTCGGCCCAGCGCGCGGAGCGCTCGAGGATCTCCTCGCGGGCGGCGAGCTGGTCGTCGTCGAGGTCGAGCGTCTCGTTGCGCGGGAGCCGGCCGCCCCAGTCGCGGTCGCCGGCCGGGGGCTGCACGGAGATCGTCACCGCACCGACGCTATCCCCGCCCGCCGGGAGATCGCGAGCGAGAGCCCGGCGGCCACGACGCAGAGGCCGCCCGCAGCCCACCACGCGCCGTCGTAGGCCCCGGTGGCGTCCCGGATCAGGCCCGCCCCGACCGCGGCGACCGCCGAGCCGAGCTGGTGCGCGGCGAAGACCCAGCCGAACACGATCGGGGCGCGGGCGCCGAAGCGCTCGCGGCACAGCGCCACGGTCGGCGGCACCGTCGCGACCCAGTCCAGCCCGTAGAAGACGATGAACGCCCACAGCGGCGGCGCGGCGCTCGGCGCGAGCAGGAACGGCA
Source organism: Actinomycetospora sp. ABD4_176 (assembly GCF_056311855.1). Lineage (NCBI taxonomy): Bacteria > Bacillati > Actinomycetota > Actinomycetes > Pseudonocardiales > Pseudonocardiaceae > Actinomycetospora > Actinomycetospora sp. ABD4_176. The sequence goes on from NZ_CM149974.1 coordinate 1,491,072, forward strand.
GGACCGCCAGCGAAGCGCCGCGCAGCAGGTAGTAGACGGCGAGGAGCTTGCGCGGGTCGACGCGGTCGGTGAACCAGCCCGACGCGATCGTGCCGACGACGTCGAAGACGCCGACCACCGCGAGCAGGCCCGCCGCCGTCGTCGCCGGCATGCCGTGGTCGTGGGCGGCGGGCACGAAGTGGGTGCCCAGCAGGCCGACGGTGGTCGCCCCGCAGATCGCGAAGCCGCCCGCGAGCAGCCAGAACGTGCCGGTGCGGGCGGCGTCGGCGAGGACGGTGACGGTGCGCCGGGCAGCGCCACCGACCACGGCCTCCTCGGGCTGCTCGTCGTCGGGATCGGCGCCGTGGGCGACGGTGCCGACGTCCGCGGGGCGGTCGCGCAGCAGGAACACGACCAGGGGGACGACGGCGAGCGCGCCCGCGGCGACCACGAGCGACGCGGACCGCCAGCCGACCGTGCCCGCGAGGTGGGCCATGAGCGGCAGGAACACCAGCCCGCCGGCGGCCTGCGCGGCCGTGAGCACCCCGGACACGAGCCCTCGCCGCGCGACGAACCACCGCCCGGTCACGGTCGCGACGAACGCCAGCGCCATCGACCCGGTGCCGACGCCGACGAGCACGCCCCAGAGCAGGACCAGCTGCCACGCGGCGTCCATGAACACCGTGAGCCCGCTGCCCGCGGCCACGAGCACGAGCGCGATCGCGACGACGCGCCGCATCCCGAAGCGCTCCATCAGCGCCGCGGCGAACGGCGACACGACGCCGTAGAGCAGCAGGTTCAGCGACACCGCCGACGAGATCGTCGCCGTCGACCAGCCGAACTCGGCGTGCAGCGGCTCGACGAACACCCCGGGCGCGGAGCGGAAGCCCGACGCGCCGAGCAGGGTCACGAACGCGGTCGCGGCGACGGCCCAGGGCCACGCCGAACGGCGGAGGCGGGGCGGCCCCGGTGTCGGGGCGTCGGGCCGCGTCTCGGTCACGAGGGGACAGCCTGCGCGACGGGCACACGCCGAGCCAGTGGCCGGAACGCCAACTCGTGCAAGAATCCGGCCATGCCCGCTGTCGGTCGACCGCACGTCGTCGCCGTCCTCGCCCTGCCCCCGGTGGTCGGCTTCGACCTGCAGATCCCGCCGCAGGTGTTCGGGACCGCGGAGGGACCGGACGGCCCGCTCTACGACGTGCGGGTCTGCGGCCTCGAGGAGCGGGTCGCGTCCACCGCGGGATTCTCGCTGCTGCTCGAGCACGGTCCGGAGGCGCTCGCGGCCGCCGACACCGTGGTCGTCCCCGGCACCCACTACGTCCCGGCCCGCCGCGACGGCGTGCTGCCCGCGGAGCTCCTCGCCGCGCTCGCGACCGTGCCCGCGCACGCCCGCTGGATGTCGATCTGCACCGGCGCGTTCGTGCTCGCCGCGGCCGGACGGCTCGCCGGGCGCCGCGTCGCCACCCACTGGGCCCGCGCCGCCGACCTGCGCCGCCTGCACCCCGACCTCGAGGTCGACGAGTCCGTGCTGTTCGTCGACGACGGCGACGTCGCCACCTCGGCGGGCCTGGCCGCCGGCCTCGACCTGTGCCTGCACGTGCTGCGCGGCGACCAGGGCGCGGAGGTCGCCAACGCCGTCGCCCGCCACCTCGTGGTGTCGCCGTGGCGCGACGGCGGGCAGGCCCAGTTCATCGACCACCCGCTCCCCCGCGCCGGCGGAGGGTCCACCGGCACCACCGGCACCACCGGCGGAGCGCGGGCCTGGGCGCTCGAGCACCTCGACGAGGACCTCGACGTCGCCGCCCTCGCGGCGCACGCGGCGATGAGCCTCCGCACCTTCACCCGCCGCTTCCGCGCCGAGACCGGGACCTCACCGCACGCCTGGCTGGTCGCCCAGCGCCTCGCCCACGCGCGACGCCTGCTCGAGGGCACCGACCTGCCCGTCGACCGGGTCGCCGCGGCCGTCGGACTGGGCACCGCCGCGTCGCTGCGGGCCCACCTCGCCGAGACCGTCGGCCTCTCGCCGCTGGCCTACCGGCGGCGCTTCCGGGTGCCTGCGGCAGGTGAGCAGAAGTAGGTGCCGGAGCACTCCTCTCTGCTCACCTGCGCGCAGCGCACCATCCCGCGGAGCGGGACGGAGACCTTCTCGCCGGTGCGGCGGCTGCCTAGCGTCAGGGGTACCGCCACACCCCGGGAGGGCTCACGTGCTGACCGCCGAGCAGAACGAGGAACTCACCGCCGTCGAGGCCGGCACGCCGATGGGCGAGGTGCTGCGCCGCTACTGGTACCCCGTCGCGTTCACCCGCGAGCTCGAGGAGTTCCCGGTGAAGCGGGTCGAGCTGCTCGGCGACTTCTTCGCGCTCTGGCGCTCCCCGTCCGGGCGCTACGGGATCATCCCCGAGCCCTGCCCGCACCGGAAGGCGTCGATGGCCTACGGCGTCGTGGAGGGCGACGGCCTGCGCTGCCCGTACCACGGCTGGAAGTTCGACACCGACGGCGCGTGCACCGACCAGCCCGCGGAGAAGGACAACACCAACTTCCAGGAGCGGGTGCGCGCGACCGCCGGCAAGGTCGAGGAGCTCGGCGGGCTCGTCTGGGCCTACGTCGGGCCGGACCCGGCGCCGCTGCTGCCGCGCTTCGACGTCTACGTCATGGACGGCTACCGCGACATCGGCTGGGCCGACATCCCCTGCAACTACGTGCAGGTCATGGAGAACGCGGTCGACCCCCACCACGTCGAGCACCTGCACGGGCGGTACTTCGAGTTCATCGGGCGCCACGAGGGCTTCGAGGCCCCGGCGTCGTTCGGCAAGCGCCACCAGCGCATCGGGTTCGACGCCTTCGAGTGGGGCATCATCAAGCGTCGTGTGCTCGCCGGGGCCAGCGAGGACAACGACGACTGGAAGGTCGGGCACCCGCTGGTCTTCCCGTACAACATGCGCGTCGGGGGCGGCGGCATCCACCAGATGCAGATCCGCGTGCCGATCAACCGGACGACCACCCGGTTCATGCTCTACACCGTCCACGCCCCCGAGGGGTACGAGCCGGTGGTGCAGGAGACCGTGCCGGACTACGAGATCCCGGTGTTCGACGAGCGCGGCAACCACGTCGTCAACTACGTCGAGGGCCAGGACATCATGGCCTGGGTGACGCAGGGCCCGATCACCGACCGGACCACCGAGCACCTCGGTCGCTCCGACATCGGCGTCGCGATGCTGCGCAAGATGTTCCGCCAGCAGATGGCCGCGGTCGCGAAGGGCGAGGACCCGCTGGGCACCGTCCGCGAGCCGCACGAGCGCATCGACCTGCCCTGCGAGAAGGACAAGTTCCACGCCGGGGGCGCCGGGTTCGCGCTCGACTTCTGCCGGATGGGCTCGACGCGCTACTCCCCCGCGCTCGAGACGATCACGCAGGTCCACCTCTCCGCGGCCGCGCGGGTGGAGGCGGACAAGGAGGCCGGACGTCCGTCGTTCACCCCCGAGGGCGGGATCGGCACGGCCACGCTCGCCCCCGACACCTCGGCGCAGGTCGACTCGGGGCTGATCCCGCGGTGACCTCACCCCACCCCCGGGTGCCGGACGGCTCCCCCGGAGCCCGGATCGACCGGCGCTTCGCCGCGGACGTCGAGGCCCACCGCCGCGACGCGCCCAGGTTCTGCCCGGCCTGCGCCCGCGACCTCGGGCTCGCGACCGAGTTCTGGGAGGGCGACGCCCGCCGCTTCTACTGCTGGTGCGGCTCGTGCGGCTGGACCGGCGAAGTGACCACCACCGGCGAGACGGCCCTGGGGCACGAACCGGAGCACTGAGGGGCCCGGCGCGCGCCCCGGCAGTGTCGGTGGTCGGGTCTACCATCGAACACATGAGCGAACGAGTGCTGGGGCCGGAGGACCTTGCCGCACTCGAGCGCGCCCGCGCCGGCGAGGTCGCCCGTCGCCGCGAGGGCTACACGCGCCTGGAGGAGGTCGCCGCGCTCGACCGGTCCGCCGTGGCGGAGGCGACCGGCGACCGGTCGACCGAGCGCCTGCTCGAAGAGCTCTGGCGCATCAGCGCCGCGGAGTCCCGCCGGCTGGTCGCCGAGTCCCGCGACCTGTGCCCCCGGCGCTCGCTGCTCGGCGAGCCGCTGCCGCCACGGTTGTTCTGCACCGCCACCGTGCTCGCCGCCGGCGAGATCGGTCCGGCCCACATCGCGATCATCCGCGCCACCATGCGGCGTCTCGACCGCGTCGAGGGCCTCTCGGCGCACGAGTGGGCCGAGGCGGAGCGGACCCTGGCCGACGCGGCCACCCGGTGGGGGCCGAGAGGGTTGCAGGCCGTGGCTGACCGCTTGCTCGCGCACCTCGATCCCGACGGGGACGAGCCGCCCGAGGAGGCTCGGAGCCGCGACGACGAGCTGCTGATCACCCGTCGCCCCAACGGCATCCTGCTGTTCCGCGGGCGGATGGGCGACCCGGTGGACGGCGAGGCGTTCTTGGAGGTCATCGACGGGCTCGCCACCCGGTGCGGGCCCGAGGACCAACGCGAGCTCGCGCTGCGCCGCGTCGACGGGCTCAAGGACCTCGTCGCCGACGCTCGCAGCCCCCGCGGCATCGCCGGCGACACCACCGGCTCCGACCCCGATGGCCCACCTGAGGGCGACGGCGAGGGGGCGTCGGCGTTGATCCCCGCGCCGCGCCGTGCCCACCCCGCCGATGGTGCGTCGCGGGTCGAGCGGCCCGGCAGAGCGTTGCTGACCATCACCATCGACCACCGGTGGCTTCGCCACGCCCTCGACGAGCGCGGCGGCTACGGACTGCTCGATTCCGGAGCGCGGGTCCACCCCGCCACCGCCCGTCGCTGGGCCTGCGACGCAGAGATCATCCCCATGGTCCTCGGCTCCCGGTCCGAACCCCTCGACGTCGGTCGCACCCGGCGCACCGCCACCGACGCCATCCGCCGGGCGCTCGACCTGCGCGACGGCGGCTGCGCGTTCCCCGGGTGCGATCGCCGGCCCCGCCGCTGCCAGGCCCATCACGTCGATCACTGGCTCGATGGTGGGGACACGGCGCTGGACAACATGTGCCTGCTGTGCTCGTTTCACCACCAACTGATCCACCACGGCCACTGGACGATCCAGATGATCGACGAGCGGCCCTGGTTCACCCCGCCCTGGGTCATCGACCCCGACCGACGACCACGACCCGGCGGCCGTCCCCGTGTCCCCACCTGACATCGGGAAGAGCGGGATCGGTCCCGGTGACGAGCGTGGGGCGTGCAGCCGAGCGGTGATCAGCGTTCCGCGGTGATGTTCCAGCCGTCGAGCGTGCCGCGGTCGATCGCGACGCCGTCGGCGACGACCAGCGTCCACGGACCCTGGACCTGCTGGCCGACGAGCGGGGCCAGCGGGCTGCCGGGCTGGCGGCTGTCGAGCGCCACGACGAGGCCGGGGCGGCCGCGGTCGCAGTCGTTGCTGTCGGCGAGAACGGCCGTCGCGCCCTGCGGGGAGCGCAGCGAGACGACGAGGTCGCAGGTGTAGGGGTGCGAGATCGTCGCGTTGACCTGCAGCGCCGAGACCGAGCCCGACCCGTCGAGGGTGAGGGCGTCGGTGATGCCGGCGGGGTTCGCGTCCGGGATCGGCACCGACCGGGCCGAGGCCGCCTGCACGGGCCCGCTGCCGAGCGTCACGACCAGGATGACCACCGCCACGATCGCGACGACCAGGACGGCCGCGCCGCCGAGGATCCAGGGCAGTGCCTTGTTCTTCCTCGGCGGCTGCTGGCCGTAGGGGTGGTAGCCCTGCTGGCCGTAGGGCGCCCCGTACCCCGGCTGCCCGTAGCCCTGCTGGCCGTAGGGCTGGCCGTACCCCGGCTGCCCGTAGCCCTGCTGGCCGTAGGGCTGGCCGTACCCCGGCTGTCCGTAGCCCTGCTGGCCGTACCCCTGCTGGCCGTACCCCTGCTGGCCGTACCCCTGCTGGCCGTACCCCTGCTGGCCGTACCCCTGCTGGCCGTACCCCTGCTGGCCGTACCCCTGCTGGCCGTACCCCTGCTGGCCGTACCCCGGCTGCTCGTAACCGCCGTAGTAGGGCTGCGGGCCGGACTGGCCGGACTGCCCCTGACCTCCCTGCGCCGCCGAGGGGTCGGCCGTCGGGCCGTACTGGGTGGGCTGGGACCCGAACGACTCGGAGCGCTGGGGGTCCTCGGACCCGGAGCCGCCGAAGGGGGAGGACACGCGCGGCAACATACCCGCCGCCGATGGCGACGAGGGGGCCGTTTCCCGACCCGGGCCGGGTCCCGGAACGGAGGACCGGACGGACCGGACGGACCGGTCACTCCCGGGCGTGGGCGCGCAGGCGCTCCGACCACGACAGCGCCCGGGGCGGGTCCCCGACGTCGGCGAACAGGACGCCGTCCACCTCGCGCAGCGGGTAGACACCGAGCACGTGCTGCGGCGAGGTCGGGCACGCGCCCGTGTCCAGGTCGAAGCGGTACCAGTGCCACGGGCAGACGAGCGTGCGCCCGTCACGGACCCAGCCCTGCTCGAGCGGGCCGCGGTTGTGCGGGCACACGGCGTCGACCACGCGGTAGCCGTCGTCGACCGCGACCACGACGAAGCGCCGGCCGTCGTCGCTGGTGACGACGCCCGGGGCGTCGACGCGCACCAGGCTCACGATCGGGTCACCGACGGCCCGAGGCCCGCAGCGACGCCAGCGACTCACCGCCCACGAACCAGTGCTCCGGCTCGCACTCGGTGACGACGACCCGGACGTTCTCGGCCGGGGCGCCCACCGCGCGCGTCACGGCGGCGGTGACCTCCTCCCCCAGCGCGGCGAGCTGCTCGGGGCTGCGGCCCCGGGCGAGGGTGATCTGCACGAGCGGCACGACGTTGCCTCCGGAGGTCAGGAAGAGCAGGCGAGCTCGACCGTCCCGAGGCGGTCGATGGTCACGGTCACGACGTCGCCGGCGACGACGGGGGTGGCGGCGGTCAGGCCACCGGACAGGACGACCTCGCCGGCGGCGAGGCCCTCCCCCGACGCGGCGAGACGACGGACCAGCCACGCGACGGCCGCCGCCGGGTGGCCCAGGGAGGCCGCGCCCGAGGCGGTGGCGACGAGCTGGCCGTTCTTCTCCAGCAGCACGCCGACCAGGCGGACGTCGAGGCCCGCGGCCGGCACCGGCGTGCCCACGACGAAGCGGGCGGCCGAGGTGTTGTCGGCGACGACGTCGGCCATGGTGAAGCGGTAGTCGCGGAACCGGGAGTCGAGGATCTCGATGCCGACCGCGAGCCCCGAGGTCGCCGCCAGGACGTCGGCCGCGGTGACGTGCTCGCCGGCGAGGTCGCGCCCGAGGACGAACACGATCTCCGGCTCGGCGCGGGGCTGGATCAGCTCGCCGGTGTGCAGGGGCGCGCCGAGGTCGAGCGCCGCGGCGCCCGGCAGGAACCCGTAGACCGGGTCGGACACCCCGACCTGGGCCTGCTTCGCCCGCGACGTCACCCCGAGCTTCCAGCCCACGCGCGGCCCGGCCTGCTCGCGCAGCACGCGCTGGACGGCGTAGCCGGTCTCGAGGTCGAAGCCACGGTCGGAGTCGGACGAGCCGACGTCGTCGCTGAGCGGGTCGATCGCGGTGCGCTCGGTGACGGCCTTGGTCAACCGGGACGCCAGCTCGTGGACATCGGCCATGGTCACTCCACCACCCTGATCGTCACCGACCCCAGCCGGTCGAACTCCGCGCGGAACACGTCGCCCGCGGCCAGCGGGACCGCCGCGTGCAGCGCGCCGGTCATGATCATGTGCCCGGGCTCGAGCGCCACGCCGGCCTCACCGAGCACGTTGGCCAGCCACGCCACGACCGCCAGCGGGTCCCCGAGCGCGGCGGCGCCGGCCCCGGTGTCGACGAGCTCGCCGTTGCGGGTGAACGTCATCCCGATCAGCCGGGTGTCGAGTCCCGCCAGCGGCACGAGCCGCGAGGACACGGCGACCGCCCCGTTCGACGCCATGTCGGCGACGGTGTCGGCGAGCTTGATCCGCCAGTCGGCGATGCGGGAGTCGACGATCTCCATCGCCGCCGCGACCCCGGCGATCGCGGGCGCGACGTCGGTCGGCCCGATGCCGGGACCCTGCAGGCGCGAGCCCAGCACGAAGACGATCTCGGCCTCGACCTTGGGCTGGATGAAGCGCGAGAGCGGGATCGCGTCGCCGTCCCGGTAGACCGTCGACGCCAGGGTCGGGCCGTAGTCCGGGGTGTCGATGCCGATCATCTTCTGCATCGCCGCCGAGGTGACGCCGACCTTGTGCCCGACGACCCGGTCGCCGTCGGCGAGCAGGAGAGGGACGAGCTCCTGCTGGATCGCGTAGCCGTCGGCCATCCCGAGGTCGGGCTCGCTGTCGGTGAAGGGCGGGATCGGCACCCGCGTGCGCCGCGCCTCGTAGAGGGCACGCGCCTTGGCGGCAGCGTCGGTGACGGCCACTCAGCTCTCCTTCTCGAGTAGGGGTGCCTCTTCCGACCAGCCGAGGCGGCGGGACACGGCCTCGCCGGCCTCGACGATCGTGCGGGCCAGGCGCTTGCGCGGGATCGCGCGGAACCGGCTGACCGGCGCGCCGATGCCGATCGCGGCGACCACGACCCCGCGCGCGTCGCGGATGGGGGCGGCGAGGGACGCCACGCCGATCTCGCGCTCGTCGACGGCGTCGGCCCACCCCCGGGCACGCACGGTGGCCAGCGCCCGGCGCAGCTCGTCGGGGTCGGTGAGCGTGTGGGGGGTGTGGCGGGCCAGGGTCGCCGTGGCGAGGAAGCGCTCGCGGACCGGCTCGGACGCGAAGGCCATGAGCACCTTGCCCGAGCTGGTGCAGTGCACCGGCACGCGCCGGCCGGTCTCGGTGAACAGCCGCAGCGCGTGGCTGGACTCGAGGCGGTCGACGTAGACGACGTCGTGGCCGTCGAGCATGCCGACCTGCGTGGACTCGCCGGTCTCCTCGCGCAGGTGGGCGAGCACCGAGCCGGCTGCGGCGTGCAGGTCCATGTGCACGCGCACCGCCTCGCCGAGCTCGAAGACGACGAGCCCGAGGCGGTAGCCGCCGGTGTGCGGGTCCTGCTCGACGAGACCCTCCGCGGCGAGCGTGGCGAGCAGCCGGTGCACCGCGCTCTTGCCCAGGCCCAGGCGCCGCGCGAGCTCGGAGACCCCGAGCGACTCCTCGCGCGTGAGGAACGCCTTGAGCAGCCGCGCGGCGTTCGTGACCGTCTGCAGGGGCGCATCACTCATGACGGGCTCACGCCGGCTCCTGGGTGAAGCTCGCCAGCAGCACCTTGCGCACCGCGTCCGGGTCCGGCGTCGCGCCCGGGCGCAGGGCGGCGTCGACGGCCTCGCCGACCGCGGCGTCGTAGGGGCGGATGGCGCGGGCCAGCAGCACCTGGGCGCGCGGCAGGCCGGCCACCGCGGCGCCCTCCATCTCGTCGACCAGCGCCTCGCGCCCGCGGGCCCGGTCGCGCAGGCGCTCGAAGTCGCGCGCGGCCGCCGAGTGCGCGGAGGCCAGCCCGGAGCCGACGTGGCCCGCATGGTGCGGCGACAGCCCGGAGCCGGGCTGGGTGACGACGTGGTAGACGACCGTGGAGATGCCCAGCGCGGCCCGCACCTTCTCCGGCGCCGGGCCGTCGGACTCGTCGATCAGCCCGAGCGCGGGCACGACGACCGGGTCGTAGAACCGCACGACCCACTCGAGCCCCTCGGCCGACCCCGGCACCTCCACCTCCTGCCCGCGCGGCGGCCCGAGGCCCTCCGTGGTGGCGAGGATGTGCAGGTTCCGCGCACCGACCGCCGCGACCGTGAGGCGCCCGGCGGACAGCAGCGGCAGGCGGCCCTGCACCGCCGGCGGGAACGTCGTCGCCTGCTGCAGGTAGGCCCGGTGGACGCCCTCGACGTAGCCGGCGACCGCCCGGCGCATCGCCATCGGGTCCGCCATGCCTCGCCCCTCCGTCCCGGCAGTCAAGCCCCGGCGTTCCGATCTGCGGAACGCTGCTTCTTCCTTGCGGAACGCTAGGGCGGTTAGCGTCGCCTCGTCAAGGAAGCCGGGAGGACCGGAAAGGAGCCGAGGCATGGGGATCCTGCGCCTGGCCCACGTGGACGTCCGCACGCCCGACCTGGACCTCTCGGCCGCCTACTACACCGAGGTCATGGGCCTGCAGCAGGTCGCGCGGACCGACGACTGCGTCTACCTCAAGTGCTGGGACGAGGAGGACCACCACTCCCTGCGGATGCGCTACAACCCGCGCACCGGGATGGACTCCTTCACCTTCCGCGTCGAGGAGGAGGACGACCTCCACGACCTGGAGCGCAAGGTCGAGGCGTACGGCTGCCCGACGTCGCGGGTCAACCGCGGCGAGGCCGTCGGCCAGGGCGAGTCGATCCGGTTCGAGGTGCCGTCGGGCCAGATCATGGAGCTGGTCTGGGACATCGAGAAGACCGGCAACGTGCTCGGCAAACGCAACCCCTCGCCCGTGCCGCCGCCCGACCTGCCCGGCATCGCCCCGCCGCGCATGGACCACATGCTGGTCAACGCCGAGGAGGTCGCGGAGTCCGCGGCGTTCTTCATCGACGTGCTCGGCATGCGCATGACCGAGCAGGTGCTCGACGGCAACGGCCACCAGCTCGGCGTCTGGCTCGCGGGCAACACCCGCTCCCCGCACGACATCGCCATCGTCAACGGCCCGAACGGCGCCCTGCACCACTGGGCCTACTGGCTCGACGACTGGGACCACATCCGCCAGGCCGCCGACACGCTCGCCTACAACGGCGTCCAGATCGACCAGGGCCCGACGCGCCACGGCGTCACGCGCGGCAACACCATCTACTTCTTCGACCCGCTCGGCATCCGCAACGAGGTCTTCACCGGCGGCTACTGGGTCGACCCCGACACCGAGATCCTCACCTGGACCGAGGACAACTTCGGCAAGGGCCTCTTCTACTACGAGAACGTCGTCAGCCAGCGCTTCCTGCGGATGCACACCTGACGGAGGACCTGCTCGCAGGGTCCGACCATCGAAGCGGGAGAAGGACACGTGGCCACCACTTCCGACCGGATCATCCGGCTGCAGCACGTCGAGGTCCGGGTCCCCGACCTGGAGCTCGCGACCGCGTACTACACCGAGGTCCTCGGTCTCGTGGAGACCGCGCGCGACGAGCGCGACGGGGCGCCGCGGGTCTTCCTCAAGTGCTGGGACGAGCGCGAGCACCACTCGGTGATCCTGCGCGAGGCCCCCACCTACGGCCTCGACCACATGTCGTTCAAGCTCAACGAGAGCTCGGACCTCGACCACTTCACGAGCAAGCTCGAGGCGGCCGGGGTGCCGGTGAAGCGGTTCGCCGCCCGCGAGCTCGGCCCGGGCTGGGGCGAGGCCATCCGCTTCGAGGCGCCGTCGGGCCACCTCGTGGAGCTGACGCACGGCACCGAGCGGATCGGCAACATGCTGCCGCGGACCAACCCGCCGCCCCGCCCGCAGGACCTCATCGGCATCGCGCCGCCGCGCCTGGACCACCTGTTCGTCATGGCCGAGGACGTCGAGGCGTTCACGGCGTTCTTCGTCGAGCTGCTCGAGTTCCGGCTCACCGAGCAGATCCTCGCCAACGACGGCCACCAGCTCGCGACGTTCCTCGAGCACTCCCACACCCCGCACGACATCGCCGTCATCACCGGGCCGAACGGGGCGCTGCACCACTTCGCGTTCTGGATGGACGACTGGAACGGCATCCGGGAGGCGGCCGACGCGCTCGCGTACCACGGCGTGACGATCGACGTGGCCCCCACGCGCCACGGCGTCACCCGCGGCTACACGACCTACTTCTTCGACCCGGCCGGCAACCGCAACGAGCTCTTCACCGGCGGCTACTGGGTCGACCCCGACTTCGAGCCGATCACCTGGACCGAGGAGGAGATGGGGCGGGCCATCTTCTACTACCACCGCCAGGTCAACGAGCGCTTCTTCACGGTGCACTCGTGACCGGCACGGAGCAGCGCCCCGACGCCCGGTCCGTCCACCGCTACGAGGCCCCCGACTACCTCGCCCGCTACCGCGCGCGCCGCGGTGGCGGGAAGGCTCCCGAGTCGGACCGCGCGTCCGCCGCGGCGGCGCCGAGCGCGCCCGAGGCCCCGCCGGAGGGTGACGGCACGCCGCTCTACCTGCGCCGGTTCCGCGAGCGCGGGTCGGCGCCGGTCGAGACACAGACGGTGTCGTACGGGGGCAAGGAGTTCACCCCGGCGCTGGCCGAGGCGAGCCGCGGCAAGGAGATCGCGGCACCGGTGGAGCGCCGGGCGTCCGAGAAGATCGTCTGCGAGATCTCGATCATCCGCCACGGCATCACCCAGGGCTACTCCACCGACGCCGGCCTCACGCCGATGGGCGGCTGGCAGGCGCACCGCCGCGGCCACGAGCTGGCCCGGCGCTTCGACCACGGCGACCGCGTGCGCCTCGTCTGCGCCGACACCAACCGCGCCCGCCAGACCGCCGACCAGCTCTACAACGGCGTCACCGACGGGCTGCAGATGTGGGGCATCGACGCCGAGATCACCGAGAAGGAGCCGATCCCGGAGCTGCGCAACTTCGGCGTGTGGACCCCGGACGGGCTGCGGGACGTCACCTCGGCGTTCCGGCAGTACCAGGCCACCAACGAGACCCTCGAGCGTCTCGCCGTCGGCGACCGCCCGCGCTGGCTCGTCGAGATCGACCGGTTCTACCGGACCCAGCTGGGCGGGGCGGACCCGATCCAGGAGTGGCTGACGATCCCGATGATGTACTTCGAGCCGCCGGCGATGTGCGTGCGCCGCTTCTGGCGCGGCTTCCACCGGCTGATCACGGAGTCGACGCAGCCCGACGGTTCGGTCACCCACCGGCGGATCCTCGCCGCGACGCACTCCGGGCCGATGCGCGCGTTCGCCACCTGGGCGCACGGCTACGACCCGGGCGAGCCGCTGAACACCGAGGAGATCCGGATCAAGATGCGCGAGGGCTGCCGCGCCGCCTTCGTGTCCTACCGCAACCGGGTCACCGAGGTGAACGTGCCGCCGCCGGACGAGTTCCCGCGGTGGGAAGAGATCGGGGAGGCCTGAGTCGATGACCGTCCTGTCCCTCCCCCCGCTCGACATCGACACCGGTCCCGCGGGCGACGACGACTCGCCGCTGCGGTCGGTGTCCACCGCCGTCGCGGTGCTCGACTGCTTCGTCGACGAGGCCGAGCTCGGTGCCACGCGCGTCGCCACCCGGCTCGGCATCGCCAAGAGCACCGCGTGCCGGATGCTCGCCGCGCTCGCCACCGGCGGGCTGCTGGAACGGACCGGCTCGGGGCGCTACCGCCTGGGCCTGCGGCTCTTCGAGTTCGGCCAGCTCGCCGTGGACCGGCTGATGCTGCGCGACGTCGCCCTGCCCGCGATGGGCGAGCTGCGTGAGCTGCTGCGCGAGACGATCCAGCTCGGCGTCGTCGTCGGCACCGACGTGCTCTACGTCGAGCGCGCCGAGGCCGCGAGCATGAACGTCCGCTTCCGCAGCGAGCACCGCCGCAACCCGGCCCACTCCTCCAGCGCCGGCCGGGTGCTGGCCGCGGCGGACCCGGCGCTGGTCACCGCGATCCTCGAGCGGGGCCTGCAGCGCTACACCCCGTTCACGGTGGTCGACCCGCTGCGCTACCGCCAGATCCTCGCCTCGACCCGCGAGCAGGGCTACGCCACCTCGCGGGAGGAGTTCGAGCCGGGCTGGTCGTCGATCGCCGCACCGATCACGCTGACCCGCGGCGGGCGCCCGCACCCGGTGGCCGCCCTGTCGGTGGTCGCGCCGACCTCGCGCATCCTCGGCCCGCGCAAGCCCGCCGTCGTCCAGGGCGTGCGCCGCGCCGCCGCCCGCGTCTCCGCCGACCTGAACCGCGCCCGGAGCTGACCCGCGCATACCAGCGATGCGGCATTGCTCGCACTGGTCGCCAGGATCACCACATCCTCGGTGACGCGACACGCCCGCAGCAGGGCCTGGGCTGCTCCGCCCTGCTCGCGGGGCTCGCGGGGATGCCGTACGCGGTGGGCGCGGCGGCGTGGGGCGGGCGCGTGGTCGTGCGGGTCGGGCGACCCCTGGTGCTCGCCGGCACGCTCGTCATGGCCGTCGGGATCCTCGCGACGCTGCTGATCGTCCGGCTCCGGACCGACCCGTCGACCGGGCTGCTGACCGCGCTGCCGCTGCTCGTCGCCGGCAGCGGGCTCGTGATCACCCCGAACCAGGCGCTGACGCTGCTGCAGGTGCCCACCGACCAGGGCGGCACCGCGGGCGGGATGCAGCAGACCGCGCAGCGCATCGGGTCGTCGATCGGGATCGCGCTGGTGGCGACGGTGTTCTTCGCGGTCCTCTCCGCATCCGGCCAGTACGGCACCGCGCTCGCCTCAGGACTCGCCGTGGTGCTCGCCTGCGTCCTCGCCGCGGCCGCGCTGGGGCTGACCGACGTCGTCGTGCGCCGGCGCCGGGGACGCCGGCGCGCCCCCGACCTCGCCGCGGTGGGCACCGGCCTCGCCGCCGGCACCGCGACCGGCAGTGCCCGCGACAGCACTCCCGACAGCGCTCCCGACCCCCACACCACCCCCGCGGCCCACGGGCACCCCCACTACTGACACGCCTGACGCGCTGACGCGTTCGCCCCACCGGAACGAGGTGGTGCCCGCCTCCTCGGGGCCCTCCTAGCGTCGGTGCCATGCAGCGCAGCACCGACCGTGTCCTGACGACCCACGTCGGCAGCCTCGCCCGGCCCGAGGCCCTGCTCGACACGATGCGGGAGAAGGAGCACGGCCGCCCCTACGACGCCGACCTCTTCGCCCGGCAGGTCACCGAGGCCGTCGCGGACGTCGTGGCGCGCCAGCGCGAGGTCGGGCTCGACGTCGTCACCGACGGCGAGATGGGCAAGGTCAGCTTCGCGACCTACATCCAGCGCCGGCTCGACGGGTTCGCCCCCGACTCCGGCGAGCGCCTCCTGCCGCCGTCCTGGCAGGTCGAGATCGACGCGTTCCCGGAGTACTACGCGGGCTACCTCGGCAAGTACGCGAAGACGGTCGCGCCGATGGTCGAGATCGCCTGCACCGGTCCGGTGCGCTACACCGGCCACGACGAGCTGGCGACCGACCTGGCCAACCTGCAGAAGGCGCTCGCGGGGGTCTCCGGGGTCGTGGAGGCGTTCCTGCCCTCGACCTCGCCGCGCGGCTTCGGGCGCAACGAGTACTACGCGACCGACCGGGAGTACTACGAGGCCGTCGGCGAGGCGCTGCGCGAGGAGTACCTGGGCATCGTCGACGCGGGGTTCCTGCTGCAGGTCGACGACCCGTGGCTGATCGAGATCCTCTCCGACCCGACCCTCGAGCCGGTCGAGCGCGACCGCACCGCCCGCGAGCACGCCGAGATCGTCAACCACAGCCTGCGCGACATCCCGACCGAGAAGATCCGCCTGCACACCTGCTACGGGCTCAACCACGGCCCGCGGATCCACGACATCGGCATGGGCGAGGTCGCGCCGTACATGCTCGGCATCCGCGCCGGGGGCTACTCCTTCGAGGTCGCCAACCCGCGCCACATGCACGAGTGGGCGATCTGGCGGGACCTCCCGCTGCCCGAGGGCTCGGTGCTGATCCCGGGTCTGCTCGGTCACGCGCAGAACTACGTGGAGCACCCGGAGCTGATCGCCGACATGATCGGCTGGTACGCCTCGGTGGTCGGCCGGGAGAACGTCATCGCCGGCGCGGACTGCGGGTTCTCCTCGCGCGCGAGCTACTCCCCGGAGGTGCACCCGACGGTGGTGTGGGAGAAGTTCCGCGCGCTGAGCCAGGGCGCCGCGATCGCCACCGAGCGGCTCTGGGGCTGACCCGCCCCCGGGCGAGCGCGCGGAAAGGGCGGGGAAAGGGCGCGGAAAGGGGAGGCGGGGCCCGGCCGGCGTCCCCCCGGGCGCCCGCTGCCCCGCCTCCCCCTCCCGTCGCGCGCCCGGCCGGGGTCCGGCGGGCGAGCGAGGACGTCCGAGCGACCCCTCCCGGTCCCCGACGACCGCCGACCCGCCCTCGGGGAGAAGCCTCGCCGATCACGCGCGAGGGGCACATCCGAAGAAATGACTAGGGGCGTCCGGGCCTGCGTACGCCACTGGACGGGGTCGATTCGTCCGGCCTAGCGTCTTCCGTCGTGCCAGGTCAGGGGGGTTCCGACGTCGGCGGGAGCGGCGCCGCACCCTGGCGCGCCGCCGACGCCGCCGTGCTCGCGCGCTGCTGGGACCGGGCCCGCACCGAGGGCGCGCTGACCGTCGTGCTCACCGGCGACGCCGGCGCGGGCAAGACCCGGCTGGTGCGCGGGCTCGCCGACAGCGCCGAGGCCGACGGCGGGGTGGTCGTCGCCGGCGCCGCGGTGGACGTCGGCGAGCAGCTGCCCCTCTGGCCGGTCGCCACCGGGCTGCGCCGCCTGCTGCGCGCCCCCGACGACGCGCCGCCGCCCGTGCTGGCCGCGCGCGCGGCCCTCACCCCGTGGCGCGACGAGCTCGCCCCGCTCCTGGAGCCCGGGCCGGGGACGACGCTGCCGTCGGGCGGGCACCTGCTCGAGCTCGTCCGCCGGGTGCTCGTGGCGGTCGCCGCCGAGGTGCCGGTGCTCGTCGTCGTCGACGACCTGCACTGGGCGGACCGCACCACCCGCGAGCTCGTCGTCTCGCTCGTCGCGCACCTCGCCGACGAGCCCGTGCTACTCGTCGCCACCGCCCGCTCGGAGGCCCTCGACGTCGCCCACCCGCTGCGCCGGATGCTCCCCGAGCTCACGCGCGACCGGGCCGTGCGCGCGATCGAGCTCGGGCCGCTGCCGCGGGCGGCCGTCACCGACATCGTGCGGGCCGACGGCGGCGACACCGCGCTCTCCGAGCTCGTCTGGCGGCGCTCGCGCGGCAACCCCTTCATCATCGCCGAGACCCTCGCCGCGGTGGCCGACGGCGCCGCGGACGGCCTCTCCCCCGGCCTGCGGGGGCTCGTCCTGGGTCGGCTGTCCGCGCTGGGCCCGCTCGCCCAGACCGTCGTCGCGGCCCTCGCGCTCGGCGAGGAGCCCGTCCCGCACCGGCTGCTCGCCGAGGTGGTCCGCACCGACGACGAGGACGACCTGCTCGCGGCGCTGCGCGAGGCCGCGGAGGCGGCGATGGTCGTCGTCGACCCCGAGGTCGACGGCTACGCGCTGCGCCACGGGCTCATGCGCGACGTCGTCGCCGGCGAGCTGATGCCCGGCGAGCGCCGCGGGCTGCACCGCCGCTACGCGCTCGCGTACGAGGCCGTGCTCGGCGACGGACGCGAGCCCGACCCGGACCACGGCCCGGCGGTGACGCTGCGCCGCGCCCACCACTGGGCCCGCGCCGACGACCCCGAGCGGGCGCTGCCCGCGGTCGTGCACGCGGCCACGGTCGCCGAGCAGATGCACGAGTTCGGGACCGCATACCGGCAGTGGATGGCCGCGCTGGCCCTCGTCGCCGCGCGCGCCGTCCCGCCCGCCGCGAGGGTCCTGCCGGGGCACCGGCCCCCGGCGCTGCCCCCCGCCGACGCCGACGCCGGCGACCTGCTGACCCGGGCCGCCGACACCGCCCGGCTCGCCGGCGAGTACGACGCCGCGGTCGACCTGCTGCAACGCGTCGTGCCCGACCCCGCCGCCGCCGGGGCCGCCGAGCTGCCCGCGGTGGTGCGGCTGGGCCGCTCGCTGCTCGACGCCGGGCGCACCGGCGACGCCGTCGCCGTGCTGCACGACGCCGGGCGGGCCGCGGGCCGCGTGGGCGACGACCCCGCCCTCGCCGCGGTGCACGCCGCGCACGCCGAGGCGCTCCTCATCACCGGCGACGTGCGCGGGGCCCGGCGGGAGGCCGAGCGCGCGCTCGCGGTGTCGCGCCGGGAGGGGGAGCTCGCCGAGCAGGCACCGATGCTCGCCACGCTGGGCTTCGCGCTGGCCTATCTCGAGAACCCCGACGCGGGCCTCGCCGCCGTCGCCGACGGCCTGATGATCGCCGAACGCTCGGGGGACGCGGCCGCGGTCGGGCGCGCCTACCAGTCCTGGGCGGACCTCCTCTCGGGCCCGCTGGGCGAGCTGCACGAGGGCGTCGAGATCGCCCGGCAGGGCGTGGCGCGCATGCGGGACCTCGGGCTCACGCGGTCCGCGGGCGTGCGGCTGCTCGCGACGGCGGCCAACGGCCTGTTCCGGCTCGGGCGCTGGGCGGAGGCCTCCGACGCCGTCGACGAGGCGTGGGCGCTCTCCCCCACCGGCGCCGACGCGCTCGAGGTGCGTCTGGCGCGCTGCCGCCTGCAGGTCGGGCGCGGGGAGTTCGTCGAGGCCGACGAGGACCTGCGGGCCGTCGACCTCCTCGCGCTCGACGGCACCGGCGAGGAGGCCGGGGACCTGGTCGGTCCGGGCGGCAGCGACGCCTCCGAGGAGCGCTCCACCCCGCCCCGGCGGGGCACGGTGGCCTCGCGCTACCGCGTGCCGCTGCTGACCCTGCGCGCCGGCGTCGAGATGTGGCGCGGGCGTCCCGACCTCGCACGCGCCCTCGTCGCCCGCGGTCTCGACGTCGCCGAGCACACACCCGACGACGTCTTCCTCGTCGCGCCGCTGGTCTGGCACGGGCTGCGCGCCGAGGCCGAGGCCGCCGCCCACGGCGTGCCCACCGACCGCGCGGCCCTCGACCGCCTCGCCCGCCACGTCGCCCACCTCGAGCGGCGCATCCCGCACACGGTGCCGGCGCTGCGCCGCGTCGTCCTGGCCTACGTGCGGATGTGCCACGCCGAGACCGGGCGCGCCGCCGGGGCGTCCGACCCGGCGGTGTGGGGGCAGGTCGCGGAGATGTGGAGCGCGCAGCTCAACCGCTACCCCGCCGCGTACGCCCTGCTGCGCCGCGCCGAGGCCCTGCTGGCGACCGGCGAGCGGCGGGGGGAGGCGGCGCGGGCGCTGCGCGCGGCGGCGGCGACCGCGAGCGAGATGGGCGCCGGCCCGTTCCTCGACGAGATCGCGGGGCTCGCCCGCCGGGCCCGCCTCGACATCGCCCACGCCGGCGAGGCGGCGGTGACGACGGCCCGCGACGCGGGCGACGGCGCCGTGGCCCCCGAGCTCGCCGCGCTGACCTCCCGCGAGCACGAGGTCCTCGCCGTCCTCGCCGACGGGCTGTCGAACCGCGAGATCGCCCACCGGCTCTACATCAGCGAGCGCACCGTCGCCGTCCACGTCTCCCGGGTGCTCGCCAAGACCGGCACCCGCTCCCGCACCCAGGCCGCGGCGCTGCTCCAGCGCGTCCGCGCCCGCCCCACCGGATCGGAGAGAGGTCACCGTGGCTGACACCCCCGACGAGAACAGGGAGCGGCTGAGGGAGGTGGCCGCCCGCCGCCCGGAGAGCATCGAGGCGGTCATCGCGGTCCTGCACGAGATCCAGGAGATCGCCGACGACCTGCCGAGGAAGCGCGACCGCGACGGGATCGCCTGCTTCACGGACCTCTACCGGACGATCACGGTCGACGTGCTGAAGAGGTTCCGGGACCGCGACCTGTTCTTCTGCGACGAGTTCATCCTCGAGCTGGACGTGGCGTTCGCACAGCGCTACCTCGACGCCCTCGACGCCTGGGCCCACCGCCGGAAGACCCCCGCATGCTGGGAGATCCTGTTCGACCGCCGCCAGCACGGCCACGGCGAGTGGCGCTTCGCGGCGACCGGGGTCAACGCCCACGTCAACTTCGACCTGGCCTTCGCGCTGCTCGACGTATGGGAGAAACACCCGGACGACCCGCTCTCCGCCGAACGGGAGCAACGAGCGGACTACGACGCGATCAACACGATCTTCCGCGACAACATGGACCGGCTCTGCGAGAAGAACGACGCGCCCTGGACGTTGTGGCCGGAGATCCTCGAGGACGGCGGGTGGGTGGACAACGCCTTCAACCTCGGCGGCGACATGCTCGTCCGACGCACCCGAGACGTCGCGTGGCGCGAGGCCGCCGCCCTCTGGCCCCGTCACCGCGACCCGGACTATCGCGACGACAAGGAGGCGGAGCTCGACGCCGGCTCGCGGCTCCTCGCCGGCCTGTTCATCTGATCCCGATCCCGACCGGCCCGTAGTCTCGCCCGGTGCCCCGCCGCAGCCCCCCGCTCCCGCCGCGGGACGGGCTGGACCCGGCGCGGGTGCGGATGCCCGACGACGGGCCGTGGGCGACGCTGCGCGACCACCTCGTCGACCGGCTGCCGGTGCCGCCCGCGCGGGTGGACGCGATGCTCGCCGAGGGCCGGATCGTCGGCGACGAGGGGCCGCTGGGCCCGGACGCGCCGTTCGTCCCGCGGTCGGTGGTGTGGTTCCACCGCGACCTGCCCGACGAGTCGCCGGTGCCGTTCGACGTCGAGGTGGTGCACCGCGACGAGGAGATCGTCGTCGTCGACAAGCCCCACTTCCTCGCGACGATCCCGCGGGGGCGCCACGTCCGGGAGACCGCGCTGGTCCGGCTGCGCCACACGCTGGACCTGCCCTTCCTGAGCCCCGCCCACCGGTTGGACCGCGTGACCGCGGGGCTGGTGCTCTTCGTCGCCGAGCCCACGCGGCGCGGCACCTACCAGAACCTGTTCCGCGACCGGCGCGTCGCGAAGGTCTACGAGGCCGTCGCGGCGCACGACCCGGCGCTGGACCTCCCGCGCGTGGTGCGCAGTCGCATCGTCAAGGGGCGCGGGGTGGTCACCGCCCGGGAGGTCCCCGGTGAGCCGAACGCGGAGACCCTCGTCGAGCTGGTCGAGCACCGAGACGGGCTCGCCCGCTACCGGCTCACCCCGCACACGGGCCGCACCCACCAGCTGCGGGTGCACATGGCCTCGCTCGGGGTACCGCTGCTCGGCGACCCGTTCTACCCGGAGGTGCGCGACGTGCCGCTCGACGACTTCCGCGCGCCGCTGCAGCTGCTCGCCCGCGAGCTCGCGTTCCCCGACCCGCGCACGGGCGCCGAGCGTCGCTTCACCAGCCGGCGGACCCTGCAGGCCTGGGACGACCCCGACGGCTGGCGGGCGGGCCCGTGACCGACGCCGATCCCCTCGTCGTCACCGCCCTCTTCGACCCCGCGAGCCAGGACGAGCTCGACGCCCGGCGCCGCCGCTGGTTCCCCGCGGGCCGGCGGGTCGTCGGCGCGCACCTGACGCTCTTCCACGCACTGCCCGGAGCGCGGGCGGACGAGGTCGCGGCGGTGCTCGACGAGGTCACCGGGCGGGCGCCGATCGCCGCGACGATCGAGGCGCCGATCTCGCTGGGCCGCGGCGTCGCCCACCCCGTCGACGCCCCGGGGCTCGGGGACGTGCACGCGACGATCGCCCGGCGCTTCGACGGCGACCTGACCCGCCAGGACCAGCAGCGCCTGCGCGCGCACGTCACCGTGCAGAACAAGGTCGACCCGGAGACCGCGCGCGCGACCCTCGCCGCGCTCGCCGCCACCCACCGACCGTGGACGGCGACGATCACCGGGTTGGGGCTGTGGCGCTACTGCGGCGGGCCGTGGGACGCCGCCGGGGAGTACCTGTTCCGGGATGCCGCGCCGTAGCACCATGCGGGCGTGCCGACGCTCCCCCCGCTCGACGTGCCGCTGATCGCCGCGCCCATGGCCGGCGGTCCGTCCACCCCCGCGCTGGTCGCCGCCGTCGCCGAGGCGGGCGGGATGGGCTTCCTCGCCGGCGGCTACCTCACCGCCGAGGCGTTCGACGAGCAGCTCACCCAGCTGCGGTCCCGCAGCGACCGGCCGTTCGGCGCCAACCTCTTCCTGCCCGCGCCGCCCGTCGCGGACCCCACCCACGCCACGGCCCGGGCCGCCGCGGTCCGGGACTACGCCGGGACCCTGCAGGAGGACGCGGCACGCCACGGCGTCGAGCTCGGCGAACCGCGGGTCGACGACGACGCCGTCGACGACAAGATCACCGTGCTGGCGCGGCACCGGCCGGCGGTCGTGTCGGTGACGTTCGCGCTGCCCTCGCCCGAGCGGTTCGCCGCGCTCCGCGGCACCGGGGCCTGCCTCGTCGCGACGGTGACGTCGGTGGCCGAGGCCCGCGCCGCGGAGAGCCGGGGCGTGGACGCGCTCTGGGTGCAGGGCTACGAGGCGGGCGGGCACCGCGGGGTCCACGTCGACCCGGGTGGCGACCCGGAGGCCGGCGCGGAGCCGCTCGAGCGCCTGCTGCCCGCCATCCGGACCGCGACCGCCCTCCCGATCGTCGCCGCCGGCGGGCTCCACGACGGGCGGGAGATCGCGCGGGTGCTCGCGCTGGGGGCGACCGCCGTCGGGCTGGGCACCGCGTTCCGCGCCACACCGGAGGCCGGCACGTCGGCGACCCACCGGGCGGCGCTTCGCGCGGGCGGCCGCGACACGGTGGTGACGCGGGCGTTCACCGGACGGCCGGCGCGGGCGCTGGTCAACCGGTTCACCCGCGAGCACTCGGACGCCGCGCCGGCGGCCTACCCCGAGCTGCACCACCTGACCCGGCCGCTGCGCGCCGCGGCGTCCCGCGCGGGCGACGCGGAGGCGCTGCACCTCTGGGCGGGCACCGGGTACGCCGCGGTCACCGAGGAACCGGCGGGCGAGCTCGTCGCACGCCTGGACCGCGAGAGACGGTCCGCGGACGGCAACGGCCCGCCCCCCGCGGGGGACGGGCCGTTCGCGTCATCCGACGATCAGAAGTAGGTCTTGCGACCACCCACACCACGGCCGACGGCGCCCAGGATCGTCAGCACGAGGCCGACGACAGCGAGGATGGCGCCGATCGTGTAGAGGATCGAGATGCCGGTGATGGCACCGATGATGATGAGGATGACGCCCAGGATGATCACTGCTACTACTCCTCGGTCACGAATTGATCACTTGCTCGGGACTGCCAAATACCCAGCCGCATGAGCGAGAACACACCGCAACCGGACCATTCCTGGGTCGTCCATTCGCGTCACACGGCGTATGCCGGTCGGACACTCCGTGTCGAGGTGGAGGACGTCACTGCTCCAGCCGGTGACCGCTTCGACCACGAACGGGCGGTGCTCCCGCAGGTGGCCGTCGCCCTCGTCCTCGACGCCGACGACCGGGTGCTCGTCCTGCGCACCCACCGCCACGTCGTGGACCGGGAGGGGTGGGAGCTCCCGGGTGGGGTCGTCGAGCCCGGGGAGGACCCCCAGGAGGCCGCGGCCCGCGAGGCCGCCGAGGAGACCGGCCGCCGGCCGGCCGGCCCCGGGCGCACGCTCGTGGCCTTCGAGCCGCTGCCCGGCATGGTCGTCTCGCCCATGTCGGTGCACGTGTGGACCGACAGCGAGCCCGGCGACCGCCCCCTCGATCCCTACGAGCCCGGCCGCGCCCGCTGGATCCCGTTCGCCGAGGCGCTGCGCCTGGCCCTGGACGGCGAGCTGCTCGGTGCCGGCTCGCTCGTCGGCGTGCTCGCGCTGCAGTCCGAGCGCACCCGTGCGGACGGGACGCGAGCTAGTCCGTCTGGACCGTCAGGCCCCAGCCGGTGAGCGAGCCCTGGTCGATGCCGACGGCGTCGACGACCTGCAGGCGCCACTGTCCGCCGGCCTCCTGCCCGACGAACGGGGCGAGCGGGCTGCCCGGCGTCGCGCTGTCGAGGTTGATGTCGAGGTCGGGGGCCGAGCGGCTGCAGGTGGGCGGGTCGGCGAGGGTCACCGGGGTGCCCTGCGGCGAGACCAGCACGACGGTGAGGTCGCAGGTGTAGGGGTGGGTGATCGACGCCTCGACGTACACCGACTGCACCGTGCCCGAGCCGTCGAGCACGAGCGGCGCGGCGACGCCGTTCGGGTCGGCGTCGGGGATCGCCGCGCCGGTCGTCGAGACCGCGAGGAGCGTGCCGCCGCCGGAGAGCAGGAGGACCACGCCGACGATGCCGGCGACGAGCACGAGCGCGACACCGCCGACCAGCCAGCCGATCCAGCCGCGCCGGCGGGGCGCGGGCGGCGGCGGGCCGTACCCGGGCATCGCGCCGGTCGGGGGCATGCCGTAGCCGGGCGCGCCGCCGGGTGCGGGGGGCCCGTACCCGCCCTGCCCCGGCGGTGGATACCCGCCGTACCCGTACGGGGCGTAGCCCGGCTGCCCGACGACGGTGGTCGGGGCGGACGGGACGCCCTGGCCGGCGGGCGGACCGGAGGGGGTGGTCGGGGTGGTCACAGCGGGTCTCCCGGGGGGAAGGAGCGGCGGTGGGCGCGGGCAGCAGGAAGCCTCCTGCCATCCTCGACGCACAGTAACCACTGCCGGCGTCGATGCACCGCTAGGTCACCCGTTCAGTCCAACCATGACTTCGTTGCGTGAGTGACACGCGTCGCCCACCGAAAAACGCTATGACGTCCTACTATTCTGCGGCGAGGCGCCCGACAGGACTGCGAGGGAAGCATGACGGACGAGCTGTACGTCCCGACCCACCCGATCCGCTTCGTCACCGCGGCGAGCCTGTTCGACGGGCACGACGCCGCGATCAACATCATGCGGCGGATCCTCCAGCGCCAGGGCGCGGAGGTCGTCCACCTCGGCCACAACCGGTCGGTCGACGAGGTGGTCACCGCCGCGATCCAGGAGGACGCCCACGGCGTCGCCATCAGCTCGTACCAGGGCGGGCACCTGGAGTACTTCTCCTACCTCGTCGACCTGCTGCGCGAGCGCGGCGCCGGGCACGTGAAGGTCTACGGCGGTGGCGGCGGCGTCATCGTGCAGGAGGAGATCGACCAGCTGCACGCCCACGGCGTGGAGCACATCTTCTCCCCCACCGACGGCCAGCGCATGGGCCTGCCGGGCATGATCAACACGATGATCAGGACCTGCGACGTCGACCTCGGCGCGCAGCTCCCGTTTAGCTGGGACGGGGTGTTCACCGGCGAGCCGGCCACGCTCGCCCGCGCCCTGTCGGTCGCCGAGGCCGGCGCCCTGCCCGACGACGTCCGCGCGCGCGCGACGTCGACGATCGAGGGCCGGCAGGTGCCGGTCCTGGGCATCACGGGGACCGGCGGCTCGGGCAAGTCGTCGCTGACCGACGAGCTCGTGCGCCGCTTCCGCCTCGACCAGGAGGACAAGCTGCGCATCGCGGTCCTCGCCGTCGACCCGACGCGGCGCAAGGGCGGCGGCGCGCTGCTCGGCGACCGCATCCGCATGAACTCCCTGGGCGGGGCGCAGGTCTACTTCCGCTCCATGGCCTCGCGCAGCCGGAAGGGGTCTAACTCGGGGGGCACGCTGCCCGAGCACCTCGACGACGCGATCCTGCTGCTGCGCGCCTCGGGGGTCGACCTCGTCATCGTCGAGACGCCGGGCATCGGGCAGGGTGACGCCGGGATCGTCGACCTCGTCGACGCCTCCCTCTACGTGATGACGCCGGAGTTCGGCGCCGCGTCGCAGCTCGAGAAGATCGACATGCTGGACTTCGCGGACGCTGTCGCGATCAACAAGTTCGAGCGGCGCGGGGCCGACGACGCCCGCCGCGACGTCGCGCGCCAGCTCGTCCGCAACCGCGACGCGTTCTCGTCGTCGTGGGAGGACATGCCGGTCTACGGCACGAGCGCCGCGACGTTCCACGACGACGGCGTGACCGCGCTCTACGGCCACCTGCGCACGCTGCTCGGTGAGCACGGCCTCACCGTCGGCGAGGGCCGGCTGACGATCCCGGACACGAAGACCTCCACCGAGTTCGCCGCCTCGATCCCGCCCGAGCGCGCCCGCTACCTCGCCGACGTCGCGGGCACGGTGCGCGGCTACCACGAGCAAACGGACGCGATGGTCACCGCGGCCCGGCGGCGCTCGGCGCTGCGCACCGCCGTCGAGGCCCTGGGCGACCGCGACGCCGGCGAGCTGCCCGCGGTGCTCGCCGAGGCCGAGCGCGACCTGCCCGGCGAGGCCGCGGCCCTGCTCGACTCCTGGCCGGAGACGGTCGAGGCGTACGCCGGCGACGAGATGGTCGTCCACGTGCGCGACAAGGAGCTGCGCACCCAGCTCACGCGCGAGACGCTGTCGGGCAACAAGGTCAACCGCGTCGCGCTGCCGCCGTTCACCGCCGACGAGGAGGTCCTGCGCTTCCTGCGCCGCGAGAACCTCCCCGGGCACTTCCCCTTCACCGCCGGGGTGTTCGCGTTCAAGCGCGAGGGCGAGGACCCGGCGCGCATGTTCGCCGGCGAGGGCGACGCGTTCCGCACCAACCGCCGCTTCCACTACCTCTCGCAGGACTCGCCGGCCAAGCGCCTGTCCACCGCGTTCGACTCGGTGACCCTCTACGGCCACGACCCGGCGACCCCGCCCGACGTCTACGGCAAGGTCGGCACGTCCGGGGTCTCGATCGCCTCGCTCGACGACATGGAGGTGCTCTACTCGGGCTTCGACCTCACGTCGCCGACGACGTCGGTGTCGATGACGATCAACGGCCCGGCGCCCGCGATCCTCGCGTTCTTCCTCAACACCGCGGTCGACCAGCAGGTGGACGCGTTCCGCGCCGAGCACGGCCGCGAGCCGTCCTCCGACGAGCGGGCCGAGCTCGCCGAGCACGCGTACCGCAACGTCCGGGGCACGGTGCAGGCCGACATCCTCAAGGAGGACCAGGGCCAGAACACCTGCATCTTCTCCACCGAGTTCTCGCTGCGCATGATGGCGGACATCCAGGAGTGGTTCATCGCCCACGGGGTGCGGAACTTCTACTCGGTGTCGATCTCCGGCTACCACATCGCGGAGGCCGGGGCGAACCCCATCTCGCAGCTCGCGTTCACGCTCGCGAACGGCTTCACCTACGTCGAGTCGTACCTCGCCCGCGGCATGGACATCGACGACTTCGCGCCCAACCTGTCGTTCTTCTTCTCCAACGGCATGGACGCCGAGTACTCCGTCATCGGGCGGGTCGCGCGCCGCATCTGGGCGGTGGCGATGCGCGAGCGCTACGGGGCGAACGAGCGCAGCCAGAAGCTGAAGTACCACGTGCAGACCTCGGGGCGGTCGCTGCACGCGCAGGAGATGAACTTCAACGACATCCGCACGACGCTCCAGGCGCTGTGCGCGCTCTACGACAACGCGAACTCCCTGCACACCAACGCCTACGACGAGGCCGTCACCACCCCGTCGCAGGAGTCGGTACGCCGCGCACTGGCCATCCAGCTGATCATCAACCGCGAGTGGGGCCTGTCGATGAACGAGAACCCGCTGCAGGGCTCGTTCGTCATCGACGAGCTGACCGACCTCGTCGAGGAGGCCGTGCTCGCCGAGTTCGACCGTCTCGCCGAGCGGGGCGGCGTGCTCGGCGCGATGGAGACCGGCTACCAGCGCGGCAAGATCCAGGACGAGTCGCTGCTCTACGAGTCGCGCAAGCACGACGGCACGCTGCCGATCGTCGGCGTCAACACCTTCCTGCCGCCGGCGGACGCCGAGCAGGAGGCGCCGGAGCTCGACCTCTCCCGCGGGACCGAGGAGGAGAAGCAGGGCCAGCTGGCTCGGGTCGCCGACTTCCAGGCCCGCCACGCCGACACCGCGCCCGAGGCCCTGCGCCGGCTCCAGGACGTCGCCACCTCGGGCGGCAACGTCTTCGCCGAGCTCATGTCCGCGGCACGCGTCTGCACCCTCGGGCAGCTCACCGACGCCTTCTTCGAGGTCGGCGGGCAGTACCGGCGCTCCATGTAGCCGTGGTCCGGGTGGTCACCGGCTCCGGTCAGGCGAGCTCGGCGAGCTGCTCCTCCAGAGCCGCGAGGAAGCGGTCGACGCCGTCGGAGCCGCCCAGGACGCCGGTGTCGGCGGCGACGCCGAGGCGCACGCGTCCGGCGTAGCTCAGGATGCTCACGCCCAGGGCCAGGCGCCCCGAGCACGGCACCCAGAACAGCAGGTCGCGCACCGGCGCGCCGGCGAGGGTCAGCTCGCGCACCGGGCCGGGCACGTTCGTGATGATCAGTGACGCGGCCTCGGCGTAGCGCCCGACGAGCGCCTGGGTCCAGGCGGCGCGGCCGTGGCCGGCGGCGGCGATGCCGATGAAGGTGGCCAGCGCCTGGTTCGTGCGCTTGATCTCCGACATCACGTGGTGGACGCGCTCGACGCGGCGGCCGGGGTCCGGCTCGTCGGTGGGGATCGTCGGGAGCACGAGCCCGAACTCGTTGCCCAGCCAGTGCGACACCGGACGGTCGAGGCGGCGCAGGTTGGTCGGCATGACCGCCCGCAGGCGCGGCGTGTCCTCCCCCAGGTACGTCCGCAGCGCGCCGGCGATCGCCGCGCACAGCACGTCGTTGACGCTCGCGCCGTGCTCCTTGCCCGCCTGCTTCACCGCGGCGAGGTCGACCGCGCGGGTCCAGCGCGCCGACTTCGCCGCCCCCAGCTCGCCCTGCAGCGCCGTCGCGGCGTCGGCGGGCGGGCGGACGATGAGGGCGGTCGAGCGTCCGATCGCCGTGCCCGTCGCCGCCAGCTCCTGCGCGCCGCCGGGCCGCGACGACTCCGCGACCGTGCGCGTCAGCCGGCGCAGGCGCTGCGGGATCTCGCGGCGGACCAGCCGGACGTCGCGCGCCCCGTGCCGGCGCCGGGGCGGGGCGGCGTAGGCCACCGGGGTGCCCTCGTCGGTGCCGGGTGGGTCGTCGGCCAGGGCGTGGAAGAGGTGGTTGAGCGCCACGCCGTCGGCGAGCCCGTGGTGGATGCTGACGATCACCGCGGTGCCCGAGCCCTGCCAGCCCGTGAGCACGTGCATCGCCCACCAGGGGCGGTCCTCGGGCAGCGGGCGGGACATCAGCTGCCCGACGTGCCGGGCCAGCGCCGCGTCGTCGCCCGGCGCCTCCAGCGCGACGGTGTCGACGTGCGCGGCGAGGTCGGGGTCGTGGTCGACCCACCGGACCGGACCGAGCCCGCCGGGCGACCACGTCGGGCGCTGGCGCAGCCCCGGGTAGGCGGGCAGCCACCGCTGCGCGACCCGCTCGCGCACCGCCGCGACGTCCACCGGCCCGTCGCAGAACAGCACCCCGTGCACGACCATGCGGTTGGCCGGTTGCTCGAGCTGCAGCCAGGCGGTGTCGATGCCCGACGCCCAACGGTCCACGACGGTGTGCCTCCGGTCATGCAGAAGATGCCGGTACCGACGGTATCGGACTTCGAGTGGGTGGCACGCTGGGGGCATGAACGTCGTCGACGACGAGGGCCGCCGCGTCCCGCTCCCCGCGACCGTCCGGCGCGTGGTCAGCCTCGTCCCGTCGCTCACCGAGGCCGTGGGGGTCACCGAGCCCGGCCTGCTGGTGGGTGCGACGGACTGGTGCACCCATCCCGACGACCTCGACGAGCTCGGGGTCACGAGGGTGCGCGGGACGAAGAACCCCGACATCGACACGATCGTCGCGCTGGCGCCGGACGTCGTGCTCGCCAACGCCGAGGAGAACAAGCCCGCCGAGCTCGAGAAGCTGCGCGCGGCCGGGCTCGCGGTCTACGTCACCGACATCCGCACCGTCGACGGCGCCCTGCGCTCGCTGGAGCGTGCCCTGGCCGCGTGCGGGCTCGACCGCCCGGCGTGGCTCGACGGGGCCCGGGCGGCCTGGGACTCGCTGCTGCTGCCCGACCACCCGCGCCGTGCCGTCGTCCCGATCTGGCGCAAGCCGTGGATGGCGGTCGGCTCGGACACCTTCACCGGCTCGGTGCTCGCCCGCCTCGGCATCGAGAACGTGCTGGGCGACAGCCCCGAGCGCTACCCGCGCTTCGACCCGGCGGACCTGCCCGCCCACGACCTCGTGGTCCTGCCCGACGAGCCCTACCGGTTCACCGCCGACGACGGCCCGGAGGCCTTCGACGCCCCGTCCGTGCTGGTCAGCGGGCGCCTGCTCACCTGGTACGGGCCCAGCCTGCTCGAGGCCGCGCGCGAGCTGCCCGGGGCCCTGGCCGTCGACGAGGCCGCCGACGAAGCGGCCGCCACCTAGGAGCTGGTGCGCCGAACCTCGTCGTGGGAGCCCTCGACCTCGATGCGGGCCAGGGCCCCGGCGAGGTGGCCGGTCTTCTCGGCGTCGCTGCCGTAGCGGGCGAGGTCCGCGGCCGTCTCGCCGAGCCCGAGCGTCGCGGCGGCCCGCAGGGCGCGGTCGTCGGCGAACGGGGAGACCTCCTCCCAGAGCGCCTGGACCTCGCGCAGGAACACGTCGGCGACGGCGTCGTCGACCCCGGGCAGGGCGGTGAGCAGTGCGCGCTCGCGGGCCGGGTCGCGGCCGGCCTCGTCGCGCAGCCGCCGGAGGTCGCCGCCCCAGTCCGCCGACAGCGACGACGCGAGCGCCACCAGCGTCCCGGCGTCGGCCGAGGCGCTGTCGTCGCGGTCGTCGGCGCGGTCGAATCCCTCGACCGCGGCGCCGAGCTCCTTGGCGACGTCCTGCTCGGCGGCGGCCGCGAGGTCGGAGGCGGTGTGCCAGCGGTTGGTCACCTCGTGTGCGGCGCGCGCGGGTCCCGTCGCCTCGCCGCGGGGGGCGACGAGGACCGACGCCACGAGCAGACCGAACAGGCTCGCCGGGTTGTCGGTGCGCCCGAGCCCGATCTCCTCGGCGAACCCGCGGCCCTCGCGCTCGAGCACGGCGCGGGCGGTCAGCTTCTGCTCCTCGGTGAGGGTGTCGTCCATGACCGCCGGGCTACCCGACCGCTAGGTGGTCGTCACCCCGCCGTCGACCGTGACGGTGGTCCCGGTGACGTACGAGCCGGCGTCGGAGACGAGCCACACCAGCGACGCGGCCAGCTCCTCGGGATCGCCGATCCGCCCGGCGAGCACCCGGGGCATCATCTTCTCGAGGTAGCCCTCCTGGTAGCTGTCGGTCATCTCCGAGGTGAAGAAGCCCGGGGCGAGGGCGTTGACGCGGATGCCCTTGCGCGGCGTCCACTGCTGGGCGAGGTCGCGCGTCAGGCCGATCAGGCCCGCCTTCGACGCCGAGTAGGCGGCCTGCGGCAGCCCCGCGGTGGTCAGCGCGAGGATGCTCGAGACGTTGACGATGGCGCCGCCGTGGGGCATGTGCGGCACGACGGCCTGGGCCATCCAGTAGCACCCGTTGAGGTTGACGTCGATGACCTGGCGGAACTGGTCCGGGGTCTCCTTGGTCGCCGGGTAGGCGGTGCCGAGGCCGGCGTTGTTGACCAGGATGTCGATCTTCCCGAACTCGCCGGCGGCGGCGTCGGCCAGCGCGCGGCAGTCGTCGGGCGACGCGACGTCGGTGCTGACGGTGATCGCGCGGCGCCCGCGCTCCTCGACGGCCTTGCGGGTGTCCTCGAGCTTCTCGGCGCGCCGCGCGCCGAGCACGACGTCGGCGCCCGCCTCGGCCAGCGCGGTGGCGAACACCACGCCCAGCCCGGAGGAGGCGCCGGTGATCACGGCGACGCGGTCGTCGAGTCGGAAGCGGTCGAGGATGCCCATGGTCACGGGACCGTAGGGCACGGCTCGCGCGGTGCGCAGCGCTCCTAGGGTGCCGGGTGTGGTCGACCGGTGAGCGGGGTGCTGGAGGGCTTCCTCGTCATCGGCGTGGTCATCGCGGTCGGGATCGTCGTCGGGCGGCTCGGGGTGCTCCCCGACGGGGCGACCGAGACGCTCTCGCGGGTGGCGTTCTTCGTCGCCAGCCCGGCGCTGCTGTTCGTCACGCTGCTGCGCGCGGACGTGGCCCGCGTGCTCTCCAGCGGGCTCGTCGTCACCGCCCTCGCGGCCGTGGCCGTGTGCCTGCTCTACGTGCCGGTCGGCCTGCTGCGGCGCCGCCCGCGCGGGGAGACCGTCGTCGGGTCGATGGCCAGCGGCTACCTCAACGCCGGCAACCTCGGCATCCCGATCGCGACCTACGCGCTGGGCAGCGCCGCCGAGATCGCACCGTCGCTGATCTTCCAACTGGCCGTGCTGACGCCGGCGTACACCACGCTGCTCGACGTCGTCGCGGCACGGCGGCGGGGCGAGGAGCCGGGGCTCGCGGACGCGGCGGTCGCGCCGCTGCGCAACCCGCTGCTGCTGGCGACGGTGGCGGGCCTGGTGCTCAACGTGGCGGGCGTCGCGGTGCCCGAGAGCCTGCTCGAGCCGGTCGAGCTGCTCGCCGACCTCGCGGTGCCCGCGATGCTGCTGGCGTTCGGGCTCTCCCTGGCCCACGCCCAGCGCCCGGGCCGCGACGACGACCCCGTGTGCCTCGGCGCGGTGATCGTCCTGAAGAACCTCGTGCACCCGTTCCTGGCGTGGGCGATCGGGTCGGCGTTCGGGCTGACCGGCCCGGCGCTGCTCGCGGTCGTGGTCTCGGCGGCGCTGCCGACCGCGCAGAACGTCTTCGGCTACGCCGTCCGCTTCGGGACCGGCGTCGCCCTGGCCCGCGACGCCGCGCTGCTCACGACGCTGGTCAGCGTGCCGGTGCTGCTGGTCGTGGCGCTGTAGTCATGTGAGCACTTTCCTGCCCTATAGGGCAGGAAAGTGCTCACATAGGGGCGGCGGGTCAGGCCGCGGCCAGGGCCGCCCGGGCGTCGCGGCGGCGCACGCGGACCTCGAGGCCACCCGACAGCGCGAGGACGGCGAGGCCCACGACCGCGAGGACCGCCCCCACCACCGCGGGGGCGAGGTAGCCCAGGCCCGCGGCGATGACCATCCCGCCGAGCCAGGCACCCAGCGAGTTGGCGATGTTCGACGCCGACTGGATCGCCGCCGACGCCATCGTCGGAGCCTCGCCGACCAGGTCGAGGATGCGCGTCTGGATCGCCGGGCCCAGGGCCAGCGAGAACATGCCCGCCCCGAACAGCGAGAGCACCGCGAGCACCGGGTGGTGCACCGTGACCACGAAGCTCACGAGCACCCCGGCGAGCGCCACGAGGCAGGCGTACAGGGTGGTCATCGGCGCCCGGTCGGCGGCGCGCCCGCCGAGCACCGAGCCCGCGGTCATGCCCAGGCCCACGACGGCGAGCAGCACGGTGACCGTGGCGGCCGAGAAACCGCCCTCCTCGGTGAGCATCGGGGTGACGTAGCTGTAGCAGGCGAACATGGCGCCGAAGCCGAAGACCACGGCGGCGAGCGCGAGCACGACCTGCGGGTGGCGCAGGGTGGCGACCTCGGTGCGCAGCGCGCCGCGACCGGTCGCGGCGGGCTCGGCGGCCGGCACGACGGCGGCGATCGCGGCGACGGCGA
Organism: Actinomycetospora sp. ABD4_176; assembly: GCF_056311855.1. Lineage (NCBI taxonomy): Bacteria > Bacillati > Actinomycetota > Actinomycetes > Pseudonocardiales > Pseudonocardiaceae > Actinomycetospora > Actinomycetospora sp. ABD4_176. Next base: position 1,524,112 of record NZ_CM149974.1, read on the forward strand.
CGAGGCCGATGACGCCGACGACCGCGAAGGTGGCCCGCCAGCCCGCGGCCTGGCCGAGCAGGGTGCCCAGCGGCACGCCGACCACGTTGGCGACGGTCAGGCCCAGGAACACGCGCGAGACGGCGGTGGCGCGCCGGTCGCGGCCCACCATCGCCGCCGCGGCCACCGACGCCGCCCCGAAGAAGGCACCGTGCGGCAGCCCGGTGAGGAACCGGATCGCCAGCAGCGACCCCATCCCGGGCGCCACCGCGGAGAGCAGGTTGCCGAGCGCGAACACGCCCATCAGCGCCATGAGCACCGGGCGTCGGGGGAGCTTGACGGTGGCGCCGGCGAGCAGGGGCGCGCCGACCACGACGCCCGCCGCGTAGGCGGACACGAGGTGGCCGGCCTCGTTGACCGGGACGCCGAGCGCGCCGGCGACCTCGGGCAGGAGGCCCATGATCACGAATTCGGTGGTACCGATGCCGAAGGTGCCCAGGGCGAGGGCGAGCAGGGCCAGAGGCACGGGGGAGCTCCTCGGGGAACAGGGGACGGGCTTGCTGTCGTCCCGATCCACGGTTCGCGGCCGGCCGCCATAAGTCGAAGAAGCTCGGAGGCAAAGCGCATAAGATGAGCTGATGGCACCGACCCTGCGGCAGCTGGAGTCGTTCCTCGCCGTCGTCGAGGAGGGCTCCTTCACCCGGGCCGCCGACCGGCTGTTCGTCACCCAGCCCGGCCTGTCGCAGCAGATCGCGGCGCTGGAGAAGGACCTGGGCGGGTCGGTGTTCGACCGCCTCCCGCGTGCGGTGCACCTCACGCCCACCGGCCGGGCCCTGCTCCCCCACGCCCGCACCGCGGTCACGGCGGCCGAGCGCGGGCACGCCGCGGCGCGCCAGGTCACCGGCTCCGAGGGCGGCGAGCTGCGCATCGCCTGCGTCTACTCGGTGAGCCTGGGCCTGCTGCCCGGCGTGCTGCGCCGCTGGCGCGCCGAGAACCCCGACGTCACGGTGCGCCTGTTCGAGCACCGGCACGGGGACACGCTCGCCGCCGCCATCGCCGACGGCCAGGCCGACGTCGGCGTCGGACCGGTGCCCGCGCGGTGGCGCGGGCGGCAGCGCGCGCTCGGCCAGGAGGAGATGGTCGTGCTGCTGCCGCCGAACCTCGGGCCCGACGACGTCATGGCCCCGGCCGGCGGTGAGATCGCCCTCACGCGCCTCGAGCACGTCCCGTGGGTGCAGTACGCGCCCGACCACGCGCTCGCCGACGTCCTCCTCGACGCCTGCGAGCGCGTCGGCTACCGGCCGCGGGTGGCGGTGCGCACCGAGCAGACGGCCGTCGCGCCCCTGCTCACGGCGGCCGGGATCGGGCCCTCGCTGGTGCCCGCGGCGATCGTCCCGGTGAACTTCCCGGGCACCGTCGCCCGCCCGGTCCCCCGCGTCGAGCGGGAGCTCGCGGCGTACACCGGCGCCGACCCGGACGCCCTGACCAACCGCTTCCTCGGCGACGTCGCCCGGCACGCGGTGCTCCTGCCCGACCACGTCACGGCGGCGCTGCGCGGCCCCGCCGTGCTATGACACGGGCTCCGGATCAACCTTCAGGAGGTCCCCCCGCATGGACGCACGCCCGACGACCGCCGTCATCGGCGGCGGCACGATGGGCGCCGGGATCGCCCACGTCCTGCTCGCCGCCGGCTCCCCGGTGGTACTCGTGGAGGCGGACGGGTCGCGGCTCGACGCCGCGGCGCAGGCCGTCGCGACGAGCCTCGACGGCGCCGCGCAGCGCGGGAAGCTGCCCGAGGGCACCACGCGCGACGACCTCGTCGCCCGCCTCACGCCCACCACCGCGGTGGAGGAGCTGCCCGCCGACACCGCGCTGGTCGTCGAGGCCGTGCCCGAGCGGGTGGACGTCAAGCAGACGGTGCTCGGCGCCGCCGCCCGCGCCTGCCCCCAGGCCGTGCTCGCGTCGAACACCTCGTCGCTGTCGATCGGTGCGATCGCCGCCGACCTGCCCGGCGAGCGGGTCATCGGCATGCACTTCTTCAACCCCGTGCCGGCGCAGAAGCTCGTCGAGCTCGTCGTGCACCCCGGGACGTCGGAGGGCACGACGCAGGCCTGCCGCGACTGGGTCGACGCGCTGGGCAAGACCTCGATCGTCGTCAACGACGCGCCCGGCTTCGCGACCTCGCGCCTGGGGCTGACCGTGGGCCTCGAGGCGATCCGCATGGTCGAGGAGGGCGTCGCGAGCCCCGACGACATCGACACCGGCATGCAGCTGGGCTACCGCTGGCCGATGGGCCCGCTGCGCCTCACCGACGTCGTCGGCCTCGACGTGCGCCTGGCGATCGCCGAGCACCTCACGCAGGAGCTCGGCCCGCGGTTCACCCCGCCGCAGCTGCTGCGCGACAAGGTGGAGCGCGGCGAGCTCGGGCAGAAGTCCGGGCACGGCTTCTACGACTGGAGCTGAGCGTGGACCTGGACCTCGCCGGGCGGGTCGCCGTCGTCACCGGCGCCTCCCGGGGCATCGGCCTGGCGTGCGCGCGGGCGCTCGCCACCGAGGGCGCGCACGTCGTCCTCGTCGGTCGCGACGCCGGCACGCTGGAGGGCGCGGCGGGGCGGGTGCGCTCGGCCGGGCCGGCGTCGACCGTGCTGCCGGTCGTCGCCGACACCACCGACGACGCGGCGGTGCGCGCGATGGTCGACCGCGCGGTCGGCGAGCTGGGCGGTGTGGACGTGCTGGTCAACGCCGCGGCGCGCCCGGCGGGCGGGTCGCCGGTCCCCCCGCTGACGGAGCTCACCGACGACGCTGTGCTCGCCGAGGTCGACACCAAGGTGCTCGGCTACCTGCGCACCGCGCGCGCCGTGGCGCCCCACATGACCGCGCAGGGCTGGGGGCGCATCGTCAACATCTCCGGTCTCAACGCCCGGCGCACCGGCTCGATCGCCGGGACGATCCGCAACGTCGGCGTCGCCGCGCTCACCGCGAACCTCGCCGACGAGCTCGGCCCGCACGGCGTCGGGGTCGTCGTCGTGCACCCGGGCTACACCGAGACCGAGCGGACGGCCGGCATGATCGCCGACCGGGTCGCGGCCACCGGGCGCTCGGAGGACGAGGTCCGCGCGGAGCTCGCGGCGGCCACCAGCCTGCGGCGGATCGTCACCGCCGACGAGGTCGCCGACGTCGTCGCGTTCCTCGCCTCGCCCCGCGCTATCAGCGTCACCGGCGGCGCCGTCGCGGCCGCGGGCGGCGAGCGGGGGGTCGTGCACTACTGAGGAGCGACGACGGTGGCAACGAACGCCCTGTTCGCTGCTTCTAGGCGCACGAAGTCCCCGTTGATCACGGCCGATGACCCGTCCCCCGGACACAACGAACCGGCGCCCCCGTGATCGGGGACGCCGGTCCGTTTCTGGGAGGAAGTGTCAGCTCGGGACCCGCACGGTCCCGGTCGTCCCACCGACCGACTGGATGCGCTCAGCGGCGTGGAGTCTGGTCTGGATCAGCTCCCGTGCGCGGTGCGGCGCCGGGACGACCGGGTCCTCGTGATGCGGTGCGGGGTCTTCCCTGCGTCCAATCCATCACCTCTTCCCGGTCATTCCACTGCGGTCGTGTGCGCGGTGCGGATCAACCGTCAGCTCCTGTGATCGGCACCACAGCGACACCTCCGACGGTACTCGCCGCGCGGGCGGGGTCAAGGGGTCCGGCGCTCCAGCGCCAACAGCAATCGCTTGCGTGCGATGCCGGGTCCCCCACCCGAGGGATGACCCGCAGCGGTGACCACACGGTGACACGGAACGAGCAGGCTGATCGGATTGCGAGCGTTCGCGGTGCCCACGGCCTGGGCCGCGCGGGGTTTCCCGACCGCCGCCGCGAGCGCGCCGTACGTCGTCACCGACCCGTAGGGCACCTCGGCCAGCGCCGCCCACACGGCCCGCGAGAACGCCGTCCCGGGCGGATCGACGGGCACCGAGAACTGCCGCCGCTCCCCCGCGAAGTACTCGTCGAGCTCGGCGGCGAGGGCGTCGAGGCCCGCGCAGGCGCCGTCGTCGGGGGCGCCGAAGTCCGGGTCCGGCTCGCGCTCGCGCTGGTCGTGCACGTGCACCCCGACGACCGCGGCGCGCTCGTCGTCCCACGTGAGCGTGAGCGGGCCGAGGGGGCTGTCGACGACGCGGAAGCGCCGCGGCGGGGGTGTCGGTGCGGTCGTCACGCGTCCCGGTCTACCCGTCCGGGTAGGCACGATGCGTGCGAGCCATCGGAGTGAACTCATACGGAGGGCCTGACGCCCTCGAGGTCGTCGAGCTGCCCGAGCCCCACGCCGGCCCCGGCGAGGTCCGGCTGCGCGTGCGGGCGGCGGCCGTCAACCCCACCGACACCCTCGCGCGCGACGGCTCCCGCGTGGAGCGCCAGCGCAAGGACCCGCCGCCGTACGTGCCGGGGATGGACGCCGCGGGCGAGGTCGACGAGATCGGCGAGGGCACCGACACCGAGCTGCACGTCGGCGACGCGGCGATGGCGATCGTCGTGCCCGACGGCACCCACGGCGCCTACGCCGAGCACGTCGTCGTGCCCGCGGCGTCGGTGGTGCGGGCGCCGTCGACCGCGTCGGTCGTCGAGGCCGCGACCCTGCCGATGAACGCCCTGACCGCGCGCCTCGCGCTCGACACGCTCGCGCTCGCGCCGGGGCAGACGGTCGCGGTCACCGGCGCGGCGGGCGCGCTGGGGGGCTACGTCGTGCAGCTCGCGAAGGCCGACCGGCTGACCGTCGTCGCCGACGCCTCCGAGGACGACGAGGCGCTGGTGCGGGAGCTCGGCGCCGACGTCGTGGTGCGCCGCGGGGACGACGTGGCCGCGCGCATCCGCGACGACCAGCCGGGCGGGGTCGACGCCGTGGTCGACGGGTCGCTGCAGGGCGACGCGCTGCTCGACGCGGTGCGCGACGGCGGGCGGATCGCGACGGTGCGGGGCCACCGGGGCGCCGACGAGCGCGGGATCACCTGGCACCCGGTGCTGGTGCGCGACGTCGCCACCGACCACGCCGCGCTCGACACCCTGCGCCGTCAGGCCGAGGAGGGCGTGCTGACCCTGCGCGTCGCCGACACGATCCCGGCCGAGAAGGCGTCCGAGGCCCACCGGCGCCTCGAGGCCGGCGGCGTCCGTGGCCGGCTGGTCCTGACGTTCTGAGGGTCCATGTGAGCACTTTCCGGGCCTATGGGCCCGGAAAGTGCTCACGTACCTAGCCGAACGTGTCGATCAGCTCGGTGACGCAGAGGACACCGAAGAGCAGCGCGGCGCCGACGAGCAACGTCGACGAGAGCCACCCGTTGCGCCACTCCCGCGGCGTGCGGCTGCTGTTCAGCAGCCACAGCAGCGTGATCGCCAGGAACGGCATGAAGAACGCCCCGAGCGCGCCGTACGCGACGACCAGCGCGAACGGCCGCCCGAGGAACAGCAGCGCCATCGGCGGGAAGGTCAGCCACAGCACGTAGGCCCGGAACGGCAGGGAGCGCTCGGCGTCGTCGGAGAGCTGACCGGCGGCGGCGAGCTCGTCGGGGGTCCGGGCGACGGCCTCGCGGCGGGTGCGCACGAAGTCGGTGACCAGCAGACTCACGCCCTGCCACACCCCGAGCAGCGACGAGAACGACGTCGCGAAGAAGCCGACCAGGAACAGCGTCGCGACGACCGGGCCGAAACGCTGGGCGAGGACGGCGTCGAGGTCGAGCAGGCCGCGGTCGCTGTCGACCAGCGCGATGTTGGCCGCGTAGAGGAGCTCCGCGCCCACGACGAGCATCGCGGCGACGAAGATGCCGGTCGTGATGTACGCGACGCGGTTGTCCAGCCGCATGATCCTGATCCAGGAGCTGTCCCGCCAGCCCTTGGCGTTGACCCAGTAGCCGTAGGCGGCCATGGTCACGGTCCCGCCGACGCCGCCGACCAGCCCGAGCGTGTAGACGGCCGAGCCCTGCGGCAGCGTCGGCAGCAGCCCCGCGAGCATCGCCGGGACGTCCGGGAGCACGAGGATCGCGAGCCCCACGACGATGACGAACATGACGCCGACGAGCACCGTCATGATCTTCTCGAACAGCGGGTACGAGCCGAACCAGACGAGCACCAGCCCGAGCAGGCCGCAGGGGATGCCCCAGGCCGGGATCGAGCCCCCGAACATCGCCGCCAGCGGCAACGCCGACGACGTCATCGCCGTCGCGCCGTAGACGAACCCCCAGATCGCGACGTAGACGACGAAGTAGACGGTCGTCCACGAGCCCAGCGAGCGCCAGCCCGCGAAGATCGTCGAGCCGGTTGCCAGGTGCCAGCGCCCGGTGGCCTCGGCCAGCGCGATCTTGACGACGACGCCGAGCACCACCGCCCAGAGCAGCGTGTAGCCGTACTCGGCGCCGGCGACGAGGGTGGCGACGAGGTCGCCCGCGCCCACGCCGGTCGCCGCGACGACGATGCCCGGTCCGACGATGCTCCAGCGCCGGCGGGGCTGCTGGCCCGCGACGACGTCCTCGGTCCCCCGATCGGTCATGCGGGGCAGTCCACCACGATCAACCCTCGCGCCGGGAGACCTGCGTCACCGCGTCCGCCGGCGTGCCGTGCCAGGCGGGGCCGTGGCCGGGCAGCAGCACGCCCGCGTCCAGGCCGGCGAGCGGCGCCAGCGACTCGCGGGCGTGGTCGAAGAACGCGGGCAGGCGCTGGGGTCCGCGGTGCGGGCTGGTGGGGTGCCCCGTGACCAGCACGTCGCCGCTCACGAGGACGCCGGCGGCGGGGAGCAGGTAGGCGGTGTGCCCGCTGGTGTGGCCGGGCGTCGCGACCGGGACGGGGCGGCCGGGCAGGTCCAGCGGTTCACCGGGGACGACGCCGGCGGCGGTCGGCAGCGCGACGTGGCGCAGCGCCCCGAGACGCGCCGCGTGCACCGCCCAGGCGAGGACCCGCGGGCGCCAGGCGTGGCGGGCGACGTCGGCGGGACCCGCCTGCTCGAGGAACTCCCGGCGGGCGTGGCGCGCCTCGACCGGGCTCGTCAGCACCGGGATGCCGTGGCGCGCGACCAGCGGCGCGAGCCCGCCGACGTGGTCGACGTGCGCGTGAGTGACCAGCGCCGCGACGACGTCGCCCGGCCCGCGCCCGACCGCGGCGAGCGAAGCCTCCACCGCCCCGGCGTCGCCCGGGTAGCCGCCGTCGATCAGCGTCACCGCCGCGCCGTCGACGACCAGCACCCAGTTGGCCGCCGACCCGCGCACGAGGTGCACGCCCTCGGCGACCTCCTCGACGGCGGGCCTCACGGCGTCCTCGTCCCGAGGTGCTCGGCGAGGAACGCGGCGACCTGCGGGCGGGTGGCCTGGGCGCCCGGGCTCCCGAAGGGGAAGTCGAAGACGTGGTCGGCGTGGGGCACCTCGACCAGGCGTCCCGGCACGCCCGCGGCCCGCAGCGCCCGGTCGTAGGCGTGGACGCGCTCGGGGAACACGAAGTGGTCGGCGGACCCGAGCACGAGCAGCGTCGGGGGCAGGTCGGGGCGGACGAGGGCGGCGGGCGAGGCGGCGCGGGTCGCGACCCGGTTCTGCGTCGCCGGCCCGCCGAGCACCGCGTCCTGGAGCGAGCGGTCCACGGCCCGCAGGTCGGTGACCGGGTAGTACGCGACGACGGCGCGCGGTCGGGGCGCGGCGAGCTCGCCGGCCAGGATGCCGGCGGTGGTGCTCAGCGCGAGCGTCGCACCGGCCGACTGCCCGGCGACGACCAGGCGGCCCGGGTCGAGGTCCTCCTCGCCGGCGTGGTCCGCCGCCCACGCGGCCGCGGCCGCGACGTCCCGGCGCTGGCCCTCCCCCACGGGCGCGGGCGGGGGCAGGCGGTACTGGACCGCGACGACGGCGTGGCCGCGGTCGGCGAGCCACCGGCACAGCGCCGTGCGGTCGGTGCGCTCGCCGCGCACCCAGCTGCCGCCGTGCACCCAGACGACCACGGGGTGCGGGCCGGGCCCGGCCGGTCGGTACAGGTCGAGGAGCAGGGGCCGGCCGAGCTCGTCGACGGCGTAGGGCTCGGTGCGGTCGGGGCGGCCGTCGGGCTGGCCCGTGACCGTCAGCGCCTGCCACCAGTCGATACGGGTGCCCGACGCCCGGGCCTGCGTGACGAGGACCCCGACCAGGGCCACCACGGCGACGAGCGCCACGCCGGCGACCACCGCGCCGTCGGTCCGCGCCCCCAGGGTCCGCGCCAGCACACCGAGCCCCACGGCGGCGAGCGCCGCCAGCGCCGCGTGCAGCGGGTACTGCCCGGTGACGAACGAGCCGAGGAAGCCGACCACCGGCAGCCGCGGCGCGTAGGTACCGACCGCGACGACGAGCACGCCGAGCAGCCACACCACCGCCACCAGGCGCACCAGCCACACCAGCACCCGCGTGCCCTCCTCCGCTCGGTGATCACCTCACCACGCGGAGCGGGCGGCCGCAGATCAACCGAACGCCGCCGCCACGCGCCGGCCCCGGGGGGCCGCGAGCACGCGCCGGGCCGCGACGGCCACCACGGCGACCAGGGCGACCAGCGCCGCGACCACGACCGCGAGCGGCGGGCCCATCACCACGATGGCGCCGAGCGCCCAGACCACGGACGCGGCGTAGGGCAGCGCCCCGGCCGTGCGGGCGACGACGGCGGCGGCGATCGCCCCGGTGACGAGCAGGACCAGCGCACCCAGCACCGTCGCGACGCCGCCCGCGCCCGGGGCGCCGAGGAACGTGCCGGTGGTGGCCGCGCCGACCACCGTCGCGACGCTGACCCAGCCCGCGTAGAGCGCGACGGGGCCGTGGAGCATGAAGCGGTCCGCCGCCCCGTCCGCCGGGTGGACGGTCAGCCGCGCGAGCGCCACCGCGAGCACGACGAGCAGCCCGACGATCACCGCCTGCGCGAGGAGGACCGCCTGCGCCGAGAACGCGAGGATCCAGCCGGCATTGAGCACCGCCGACGCGACCAGCCACCAGCCCGTGGCCCGCTGCACCGGGCGCTGTGGCTGGCCGGGCAGGACGCCGCGCAGCGCGAGCACGAGCAGCCCGGCGTAGATCACACCCCAGATCGAGAACGCCGCGGGGACCGGCATGACGACCGTGGTGTTCTCCTGCGCCACCTGGCCCACCGACAGGCCGAACGCCCCCGAGCCGCCCAGCCCGCCCGCGACCACCTGCACCAGCGCGCCGAGCAGCAGGGCCCCGGCCCGCACCCGGTCCGCCACCGTCACCCGCGACCGCACCGACGTCGTCACCCGGAACTCCTCCATCGTCGAGCCTCTCGATTGTCGAGACTACACGGAGCACGACTAGGCTGCAGGACGTGACGGACCGTGGCCGCGAGGAGCGCGAGCACCTCGTCGACCTGCTCCAGGCGTACGCCGACGAGGCCGGGCGGCTGGGGCACGTCTTCGCCGCCGGGCAGGGGCTGCACCGCACCGACGCCGCCGCGCTGCTCGCCGTCCTGCGCGCCGAGCGCGACGGGGACCCGCTGACGCCGGGGCGGCTCGGGGAGGAGGTCGGCCTGTCGTCGGGGGCGACGACCGCGGCCGTCGACCGGCTCGAGCGCCTCGGGCACCTCCACCGCCGCCGCGACGACGTCGACCGCCGCCGGGTGACCCTGCACCACGACCCGGCCGGCGCCGACGTCGGGCGCGCCTTCTTCGGCCCGCTCGCCGCACGCCTCGACGCCGTGCTCACCGGCTACACGCCCGCCGAACTGGCCGTCGTCCACCGTTTCCTCACCGAGGTCGTCGCGTCGGTGGCCGAGCACCGCGCCGAGGTGTCGCAGGGAGGACCGTCCTGAGCTCCCCGGTCGGCGCGCGGGCCCACCTCGCGGTGGTCGTCGCGATCGTCCTCGCGGTCCTCGCCCTGCTCGTCACGCTCGTCGTCGTGCTCGCCGACAGTGACGTCGCCGCCCGTCCCCGGTGCACGATCACCGCCCCGCCCGACTCCCCCGGCCTGCCCTCGACGTGGACGCTCAGCCCGGAGCAGGCCGACAGCGCCGCGACGATCGTCGGCGTCGGCCGCAGTCTCGGCGTCCCCGACCGCGCCGTCACGATCGCCCTGGCCACCGCCATCCAGGAATCGACGCTGGCGAACCTGCGCGGCGGCGACCGCGACTCGCTCGGGCTGTTCCAGCAGCGCCCGAGCCAGGGCTGGGGCTCCGAGGAGGAGATCCTCGACCCCGTCTACAGCACCACCGCCTTCTACACCGCGCTCCTGCGGGTGCCGGACTGGGCGGGCATGGACATCACGGTGGCCGCGCAGACGGTGCAGCGCAGCGGCTTCCCCGAGGCCTACGCCGACCACGAGCCCGAGGCGCGGCTGATGGCGGTGTCGCTGCTCGGGCAGGCGCCGGCGTCGTGGACCTGCACCGACCTGCCGGCGACCCCGGCCGCCGACCCCGGGACCGGCGCGGTCGCCGAGCTCGCCGCGGCCGAGCTGGGCACGCGGCGGCTCTCGGGCGAGCAGCCGGCCGAGGAGGGGTGGGCCATCGCGACCTGGCTCGTCGCCCACGCCGAGCGCCTCGCGCTCGAGAGCGTCACCTACGACGGGCGGACCTGGACGGTCACCTCGGGCGCGTGGGCGCCGACCGGCCCGGCCGACGGGCGCCTGGCGCTGCGGCGGATCGGGCAGCCCTGATCCTGATCGCGGCGGAGTGATCGAAGTACCGATACGGACGTTGAGTGTCCGCAACGGCACTTCGCTGACACGCCGGTCAGCGCAGGGCCAGGAGGACCCCGGCGCCGAGGAGCACGAGCGCCGCGAGCACGACCAGCGCGAGGCCGAGGCGGCGCACGGCCGACCAGGGCTCGCTCTCGCCCGGGTCGGGGCCCTCGTGCGGGACGTCCTGGGGCCGGGTGCCCGCCGGGCCGTGCCGGGCCGGGGCGTCGGGGGCCGGGCGCGTGATCACCTCGGTGCGGCGGAGGGGGTCGGGGGCGGCGAAGCGGCGCAGGTCGTCGGCGAGCTCGCGCGCGTCGTGGTGGCGCATCGCCGGCTCGAGGGCCAGGGCGCGCAGCACGACGGCGTCGAGGTCCTCCGACAGCGCCGGGACGAGCTCGCGCGGCGGCACCGGCGACTCGCGGAGGCGCTGCGAGGCCACCTCGACCGAGCTCGGCCCGCGGAACGGGGTCTCGCCGGTGAGCAGCTCGTAGAGCGTGCAGCCCACCGCGTAGACGTCGGAGCGCCCGTCGAGGGGCTCGCAACGGACCTGCTCGGGCGAGAGGTACGCCGCGGTGCCCATGACCACCCCGGTACCGGTGAAGCCCTCGACGTCGGCGACCTGCGCGATGCCGAAGTCCATGAGCTTGACCGTGCCGTCCCGGCAGCGCATGACGTTGCCGGGGTTGACGTCGCGGTGCACGATCCCGCGGTCGTGGGCGGCGGCCAGCGCCTCGCACACCGGCACCAGCACCGACGTCGCCTCGTCCGGCGTCAGGCGCCCGCGGTCGCGCAGCTCGTCGCGCAGCGTGCACCCTTCCACGTACTCCATGACGACGAAGACCTCGCCGCCCTCGGCGAACCCGACGTCGTGCACGGCGACGACGTGCGGGTGGTCGATGACCGCCGCCGCGCGGGCCTCGTCGCGCAGCCGCCCGCCGTACTCGGCGTCGCCGCGGTGCTCGGCCGGCAGCAGCTTCACCGCGACCGTGCGCCCCAGCTCGCGGTCGAGCGCGCGGTGGACCTCGGCCATGCCGCCGCGCCCGATGAGCCCGCGCAGCTCGTAGCGGTCCGCCAGGACCGGCGCGGGCCCGGACCCGGCCTCCGGCGCGCTCACATCCGTCGCGTCCGCGCCGCGTCCCCGCCGCCGAGCAGGGCGTCGAACAGGTAGCGCTGGTCGACCATCGCCTGGCGCATGTCCTCGGTGCCCGCGCTGCCCTCCTCGACGTCGGTGACCGTGCGGTGGGACGCCCGGTAGCGCTCGACGAGGTCGGGGTGGTCGACGGAGATCATCTTGGCGCGGTCCTCGAAGCGCTCGTTCGGGTAGCCGCGCTCGCGCATCACCTGCTGGACGAGCAGGTCCGCGTCGCGCAGGCCCGTCGACGGGTTCTCGACGAACGTCGACTGCGCCGAGTCCCACGCCTTGCCGAACCGGTCGCGCTCACCCTCGTCGAGCTCGCGGATCTCCAGCTCCCGCCGCCGCTTGAGCCGCGCCCGCAGCTCGCGCTCGCCGTCGCTGCGGCCGTACTCGCCCACCACGCGGTCGTACTCGTCGCCGAACTGGCTGCGCAGCGCCGCGCGGCGCGCCCGCGACCGACTGCGCGCCACGAGGACCAGCACGACCCCGAGTACGAGGACGGCGACCGCGACGATGACGGCGATGACGACCGGATCCATGAGTCCCTCCGTGCGTCCCGACGGCGTGCGGGACGATCAAACCACCCGGTGCCCGGTCCGCCCGGTCCGCGATCCCCGTTCGGGTGAAGAGTCGCCGAACGGTTCGCCCCGCTCCCCCGTCGCGATCAGCCGGATACGACCATCCAGCCCAGTACCGGCGTCGACTGCAGCAGTACCAGCACGCACATCCCCGCCAGGAACACGAGGCTCCACACCAGCACGCGCCGCAGGATCTCGCCCTCCCGCCCGCTCATCGACACCGCCGAGGCGGCGATCGCGAGGTTCTGCGGCGAGATCATCTTGCCGAGGACGCCGCCGGAGCTGTTGGCCGCCGCGAGCAGGATCGGGTCGAGACCGGCACCGCGTGCCGCGGTGACCTGCAGCGACCCGAACAGCGAGTTGGCCGAGGTGTCCGAGCCCGTCACGGCGACGCCCAGCCAGCCCAGCACCGGCGAGAGCACCGCGAAGAACCCGCCGGTCTCCGCGAGCAGCCCGCCCAGGGTCAGCGTCTGTCCCGAGGTGTTCATGACGTAGGCCAGCGCCAGCACGGCCATGACCGTCACGATCGCCGTCCGCAGCTGCACCAGCGTGCGGCCGTAGGCGGCGACGGCCGTGCCGGGCCCGACCCGCAGCACGAGGGCGGTGATGATGCCGGCGATGAGCAGGATCGTGCCCGCGGACTCCAGCCAGTTGAACGTGAACGCCTGCGTCGAGACGGGCCGCCCCGCCTCGGTGAGGACATCGAGCCCGGGCCAGTCGAACTTCACCGTCGTGGCGCTCAGGGCGTCGTCGACCGCGGGGATCTGCTGCAGCGAGAACAGCAGGATGATGATCAGGTAGGGCGCGTAGGCGAGGAGCACGTCCCGGCGGGTGTCCCGGCTGTGGTCGTCGTGGTCGGAGCCCGCGGGGGCGTCGGTGCCGGTCGCGCCCGTCCCGGCCCCGGTGCCGCCTCCGCCGGCCGAACCGCCGCCGGCCACGCCCACCGACTCCCGGGCGTCCTGCGACGCGTCCTCCGTCACCGCGCTGCGCCGCGGCGGGCGGGCCCGGACCAGCAGGACCACCGCACCCGCCGCGAGCAGGGCGGCGACGATGTCGGTGAGGGCGAGGGAGATGTAGTTGGACGTCACGAACTGCGCGACGCCGAAGACGACCCCGGCGACGAGCGCCACCGGCCACGTCTCCCGCAGCCCCCGGGCGCCGTCGACGAGCGCGACGAGGACGAACGGGACGAACACGGCGAGGATCGGGGTCTGCCGCCCGACCATCGCGCCGAGGGCCTCCTCGGGCAGCCCGGTCACCGACGCGAGCGTGGTGATCGGGACGGCGATCGCGCCGAAGGCGACCGGTGCGGTGTTGGCCACCAGGGCCACCACGGCGGCCTTGAGCGGGGTGAATCGCAGGGCCATGAGCATGACCGTGCAGATCGCGACCGGGGTGCCGAAGCCGGCGAGCGCCTCGAGCAGGGCGCCGAAGCAGAAGGCGATGATCACCGCCTGGACCCGCTGGTCGTCGGAGACCGACCCGAAGGACCGCGCGTGAGCCGCAGGGTGCCCGTTCCGCAAGTGTCAAATCTCGGTGAGGTGGCTGGCGATCGCGCTCCGCGAGGAGCACCCTGCTCTCCGTGACGACGACCCCCGAGGGAACGACAGCGACGACCGGCTCCACCGACCGACGCTTCTTCGGTCATCCCCTGGCGCTGGGCACCGTGTTCTCGGTCGAGCTGTGGGAACGCTTCTCGTTCTACGGCATGCAGGCCGTCATGGCGTACTACCTGTACTACGCCGTGGCCGAGGGCGGTCTCGGGCTCCCCGAGGAGTCCGCGACGAGCGTCATCGGGGCCTACGGCGGCCTGGTGTACCTCGCCGCGGTCGTCGGCGCGTGGGTCGCCGACCGCCTGCTCGGCGCGGAGCGGACGCTCTTCGTCTCCGCGGTCATGGTGATGGCGGGCCACCTCGGCCTCGCCCTCCTGCCCGGGATCACCGGCGTCGCGGTCGGCCTCGTGCTGGTCGCGCTCGGCAGCGGCGGGGTGAAGACGGCGGCGACGACGGTCGTCGGCTCGCTCTACGACCGCAACGACCCGCGCGCCGACGCCGGCTTCTCGATCTTCTACATGGGCGTCAACATCGGTGCACTCGTCGGGCCGCTGCTGACCGGCCTGACCCAGGAGCTCGCCGGCTTCCACTGGGCCTTCGGCCTCGCTGCGATCGGCATGGCGATCGGGCTGACGATCTACACCCTCGGCCGGCGCGGGCTCCCCGGCAGCGCCGCGATCGTGCCCAACCCGCTGCCGGCCGGCGCCTGGGTGCGCCCGGCACTGATCGCGGTCGCCGTCGTGGTGCTCGTCGCGGTCGGCTTCGCCACCGGTGTCCTCTCGGCGGCCTCGCTGTCGACGAGCGTCGCGATCGTCGTCGCCCTGATCGCGATCGCGATCTTCGCGATCCTGCTGTCCAGTCCGAAGACGGACGGCGACGAGCGCAGCCGTGTGCGGGCGTTCATCCCGATGTGGCTGGCCAGCGTGGTGTTCTGGTCGCTGTTCCAGCAGCAGTTCACGGTCGTCACGCTCTACTCCGACACGCGCCTGAACCGGGACCTGTTCGGCTGGGAGATGCCGATCGCCTGGGTGAACTCGATCCAGCCCTTCTGGGTCATCGTGCTCGCCCCGCTGTTCGCGCTGCTGTGGACGAAGCTCGGCGACCGGGCCCCGTCGACCGCGGTCAAGTTCGCCCTCGGCGCCGGCGTGATGGGCGTCGCGTTCCTGCTGTTCCTGCCGTGGGCCGGCGGCGGCACGAACACCACGCCCGTCCTCGCGATCGTGGGCATCCTGCTGGTGTTCACCCTCGCCGAGCTCAACCTCTCGCCGGTCGGGCTCTCGCTGTCGACCCGCGTCGGGCCGGCGGCGTTCCGCAACCAGACGGTGGCGCTGTTCTACCTGTCGGTCTCGCTGGGCTCGGCCCTCTCGGGCACGCTCGCCGGCTTCTACTCCGCCGAGACCGAGGGTGCCTACTTCGGCGTCATCGGCGGCGCGGCGATCGTGCTGGGTCTCGCCCTGTTCGCCCTGAGCCCGTGGATCCGCCGCGCGATGCGGGGCGTCCGGTAGCCGCCGGGTGGGCGCCGCGCGGGAGGTCGCGTGACTCCTGTCGTGGGCTGGTCCCCGCAGGACGGCGCAGCCCCGCGCAACGTGACACCGTGTCCCGCCATGGAGGCCTCCGACTTCGCCGACGTCCTGACCTCGGTCCGCGAGTTCGTCCGCGAGCAGGTGGTGCCGCGCGAGGACGAGATCGAGGCGGCCGACGAGGTCCCGGAGAAGCTGCGCGAGCAGTGCAAGGCCATGGGGCTCTACGGCTTCGCGATCCCCGAGGAGTACGGCGGCATCGGGCTGTCGATGGCCGAGGAGGTCGAGCTCGCCATGGAGCTCGGCTGGACGACGCCGTCGCTGCGCTCGCTGTTCGGCACCAACAACGGCATCGCCGGCCAGGTGCTGCTCACCGGCGGCACCGCGGAGCAGAAGGCCGAGTGGCTGCCGCGGCTGGCCACGGGTGAGGTCGTGGCGTCGTTCGCGCTCACCGAGCCCGACGCCGGCTCCGACCCGTCGTCGCTGACGACCAGGGCGGTGCGGGACGGCGACGACTTCGTGATCACCGGGGCCAAGCGCTGGATCACCAACGCCCCGCTGGCCGACGTGCTCATGGTCTTCGCGCGCACCGATCTCGACGCGCCCCCGGCCAAGGGCATCTCGACGTTCCTCGTGCCCACGACGTCCGCCGGGGTCTCGTTCTCGGAGCACGACGCGAAGATGGGCCAGCGCGGCTCGTGGACCTGCGAGGTCTACCTCGACGACGTCCGGGTGCCGGCGTCGCACCTCGTCGGGGGCGAGGAGGGCCTGCACCGCGGCTTCGTCACCGCCATGCGCTGCCTCGCGCACGGGCGCCTGCACATCGCCGCGCTGTGCACCGGGATGTCGGCGCGCCTGGTCGAGGAGATGCGCCTGTTCGCCACCGAGCGCGAGCAGGGCGGGCACAAGATCGCGGCCTACCAGCTCGTGCAGGGCCTCGTGGCGGACTCCGTCACCGACTGGCACGCCGGCCGCGCGCTGGTCCGCGAGGCCGCGCGGGCCTACGACGACGGCTCGGACACCACGATGGGCCCGTCGACGGCGAAGTACTTCTGCTCCGAGGCTGTCGGGCGGATCGCGGACCGGGCGGTGCAGGTGCACGGCGGCTCGGGCTACATGCGCGGCGTGCCGGTGGAGCGCTTCTACCGCGACGCCCGCCTGTTCCGGATCTACGAGGGTACGAGCCAGATCCAGCAGGTGATCATCGCGCGAGGCCTGCTCGGGAGCGCGGCGCGCGGCTGAGTCGGGGAGCAGCGAGGGTCACCCTCGCTGCCTCCCACGCAGCGAGGGTGACCCTCGCTGCCCCTCCGCCCGCGTCCCCTGCTTGGATCGGAGATCATGGCGCTCGACGGCGGCATCCTCGCGGGACTCGTCCGGCCCGGTGCGCGCATCGCGCTGGCCGACGGCACGGGCAGCCCGCGTGCCGCGTACCCGCTGCTCTCCGAGCTCGCCCGCGAGCGCGGCGACCTGCGCCTCGTCACCGGCTGGCTGCCCGGCGCCCCCGACGGGCTCGACCTCGAGGCGTTCGCCGACGCCCGCTCGGTCATGCCCGGCTGGGGCCTGCGCAAGGCCGTGGACGCCGGGCACGTGCGGGCGGTGCCGGCGCGCCTGTCGGCGGTGCCGGCGCTGGTCGCGGGCCCGCTGCGCCCCGACGTCCTCGTGGTGTCCGCCGCCCCCGGCCCGGTGGGCCCGGTGCTCGGCGCCGAGGTGGGCTGGGTCCGCGCGGTGATCGACCTCGGCGTGCCGCTCGCCGTCGTGCTCGACCGCGGGCTGCCCCGGGCCGCGTCCGGGCCGCCCCTGCCCGACGCGCAGGTCTTCGTGCTCGGCGAGGTCGACGACGGCCCGCACGTCGTCCCCTCGGGGACGCCCAGCGCCGAGCACGCCGCGATCGGGCGCCACGTCGCGGGCCTGCTCACCGACGGGGTACGCCTGCAGTGGGGTCCCGGGCAGCTCGGCGCGGCCGTCGTCGACGGGGTGCGGGCGGCCGGGGTGCGGGTGCGGACCGACTCGGGGCTGCTCGGTGACGGGGTCGTCGCCCTCGACGAGGCGGGCCTGCTCGTCGGCGAGCCCGTCGCCGCCTACCTCGTCGGCACCGCCGCCCTCTACGGCTGGGCCGACGCCCGCGGGCGCGCCGGGCGCCCGGTCGTGCACCGCATCGAGCACACGCACGACCCGAGCCGGCTGTCCGCCGACCCGCCGCTCGTGGCCGTCAACACCGCGGTGGAGATCGACCTCGACGGTCAGGTCAACGTCGAGGGCACGGCGAACGCGCTGGTCGGGGGCATCGGCGGGCACCCCGACTACGCCGCCGCCGCGGCGCGCTCGCCCCGCGGGCTCTCGGTCGTGGCGCTGGCGTCGCACCACCGCGGTCGTTCCACGCGCGTCGAGCGGCTCTCCCGCCCGGTGACCACGGGCGCGCACGACGTCGACGTCGTCGTCACCGAGCACGGGGTCGCGGACCTCCGGGGTCTGGACCGCGCCGAGCGCCGCCGGGCGCTCGACCCGCTGTTCCCCGGCTGAGCGTTCCGCGGCGATCCGGCAGCTCGGTGGCCGGGGATGGGGCCGCCTAGGCTGGGTACGCCTGCCCGACCGCACGCGTTCACCCCGCCGACCCCCGGAGGACACCCCATGGCCGACGGCACCACCCTGCCCGCCACCCGCGCCCACCTCGCGGCCGTGCCGGACGGGTCGGCGACGCGCACGCCGCCGCTGCCCTCCGAGACCGGTCCGGAGCCCGCGGAGGCGCCGGACCTCCTCGCCGCGCTGGACCGCGGGGACGAGGAGGCCGTGAAGCTCTGGGTCCGGGCCCACACGCCCGAGGCGTCGAGCCTGCTGCTCTACGGGCTCTACCTGGGCGCGGGGGTCGTCGGGCTGGTCGAGTGGCCGTCGGTGCTCCTGGCGATGCTCAGCCAGCTCGTCGTCGACCGCCGGTTCGGGGGCGTCGAGGCCCTGGCCGCCGAGCTCCGGGCCCGCATCGAGGGCACAGTGGGCACGGTGAGCACGGGGAGCACAGCCGGCACACCCGCCCGCACCTGATCAGGAGCGCACGAGGCGGGCGATCGCCGCCGAGGCCTCCTGGACCTTCTCGGCCGCCTCCTCGTCGCCGGCCTTCGCGGCGTCGACGACGCAGCCGCCCATGTGCTCCTCGAGCAGCCCGAGCGCGACGTTCTGCAGCGCCCGCGTCGCCGCCGAGACCTGGGTGAGGACGTCGATGCAGTACTTGTCGTCCTCGATCATGCGGGCGATGCCGCGGACCTGTCCCTCGATCCGGCGCAGCCGCCGCAGGTGGTCGTCCTTGTGGTCCGCGTAGCCGTGCATGACCCTCCTCGCGCCGGGTGCATCCGAGGCTACCGGGCGTCGGGCACCGGTCCGAGCCGCGCGCGCACGGCACCCGCGGCGGCGTTGACGACCTGGCGGGCCTGGTCGTAGCCCGGCGGCTGGCTCGTGAGCACCGCGACCATGTAGCGCCCGTCGACCACGCCCGCCGAGTGCACCTCGGCGCGCCCGGCGATGCAGCACATCCAGCCCTGCTTGACCGGGGTGCGGCCGTCGAGGAACCCGAAGGCCTGGTCGAAGCCGTCGCCCGCGATCCGCACGGCCTGGCCCATCGAGCCGAGCACGAGGTCGCGGTCGGGCGGCGGCAGCTCGACCTGGATGTGGCGCAGGAGCTTGGCCATGTCGCGCGGCGAGGTCTGCACCTCGCCCCACTGCGACGTGTCCTCCGGCGGGCTCGTGTCCTCGAGGCCGATCGCCTCGGTGACGCGCGTGATCGCGCCCGGCCCGTCGTACTGGGTCCACAGGGCGTTCATCGCCGGGTCGCTGCTCGAGCTCAGCGCGGCGCGCACGAGGCGCAGGTCGCGCGCGCCGAGGGTCATCTCGCCGTCGCGCTGGCGCGCCAGCATGTCGACGACGACGAAGAGCTTGGCGAGCGAGGCGGTGTCGAAGCGCTGGTCGCCGCCGGAGCCGGGGGCGAGCTCGCCGGTCGCGGTGTCGATGGCCGCGACGCCGACCGTGGCGCCGTTCTGCGCGCCCGCCTCCTCACCGGCGGCGACGGCGGCGGCGAGGTCGATCCGCGGCGCGTCCGGGGCGGTCGCGGGGCCGACCGACTCGACCGGCTCGTCGCCACCGGGCAGTTCCGCGAGGAGGCGGTCGGCCGAGGCGAGCGGGTCCGTGGTGCCCGTCGAGACCGTGTCGACGGTGATCATCGTGCCCGCGGCGAGGGCGCCGACCACCGCCGCGCCCAGCCCGCGGGCCAGGCCGCGGCGCCGGGGGGCAGGCGCGGCAGGCAGCGCGGCCGCGGCAGCCGTGCGGCTCGCCCTCGTCGTGCCGGTGCGCGCGCTGCCCTGCGCCCGGTGGCCGCCGGTGACCGGGCGGTCGGCCGTGGCGGCGCGCTCGCCGCGGCCGGCCCTGTCGGTGGTGCGCGGCGTGAGCGGGACGGGCAGGCCCGGCGCGGTCCCGGTGGCGCCGCGGCGGCGCGGGATGTCCGGGGGCTCCGGGTCGCCCGTGTGGGCCGGTGCGGGGCGGGCCGGGGCGGGCCGGGACGGGGCGGGGCGAGCCGGAGCGACGTCCGGGCGCCCGTGACGGCCGGACGGGCTGGGATCCACGCCGGGGGGCGGCGCACCCACGGCACCCACGGCGGCCGCGGCTCCCCCGGCGTGCCGACCGCCGTGCCGTGGCCCGGCGGGCGGGGCGGGTGCCGGAGCGGGGGCCCCGAGCCCGTACCCGGGAGCCCCGTGACGCCCCCCGGGCGCGGGCGGGGGCGGTCGCATGCCGGGCCCCGCGTCGGGGGCACCCGGGCGGTGGCGCGCGGGTGGCGCGACGTGGGTCGCGTGGGCCGTCGGGGCCGGGTGCCGCCGGACGGGTGGCGGCGGTGTGAGCACGGCGACCCCGGTGCCGGCCCTGTCCGCCCCGTCCGCCGTGGGCTCCTCGGGCGCGGCGGGCGCGGCGCGATGGCGCGGCGGCGCGGCGACGGGCCCGCCGGAGCCGGGCGGACGGGGGTGTCCCGGTGGTCCGTCCGACCCCGACCGCGGCGGCGGCCGGTGGGAGGTCACGAAAGCATCACACCACTCGCGTTCGCGTGACGTGCAACCGACCCACCACGCGAGGGTGGACGACGTTTGACAGCCATACCCCCCAGGGGTATTTATGCGGACGGAGGAGGGAGTCCGATGAGTGCACCGCCCGTCGCGCCGGCGCCCGAGCACGTCGAGCTGGCCATCAGCGGGATGACGTGCGCGTCCTGCGCCGCGCGCATCGAACGGCGGCTGACCAGGCTGGACGGCGTCCGGGCGAGCGTCAACTACGCCACCGCGACCGCGACGGTCGAGCACCCGGCGTCGGTCCCCGTCGACGACCTCGTGGCGACGGTCGAGAAGCTCGGCTACGGCGCCGTGCCACCCGCGCCCCCCGCCGCGGGGTCCGCCGAGCCCACCGAGGACACCGACCCCGGCCCCTCCCCCGACGACCGCCACGCCGACGTCCTGCGGACCCGCCTGCTGGTCAGCATCGCGCTGAGCCTGCCGGTGGTCGTGCTCGCGATGGTGCCGGCCTGGCAGTTCACGAACTGGCAGTGGCTCTCGGCGATCCTCGCCGCCCCCGTCGTCGTGTGGGGCGGGCAGGACGTGCACCGCGCGGCGTGGACGAACCTGCGCCACGGCGCGGCCACCATGGACACGCTGGTCTCGGTCGGCACGCTGGCCGCGCTGGCGTGGTCCTTCTACGCCCTGTTCCTCGGCGGCGCCGGCATGCCGGGCATGACCCACCCGCTCTCGCTCACCGCCGGCGGCGGCACAAACGCGATCTACCTCGAGGTCGCGGCCGGGGTGACGACGTTCGTGCTGGCCGGACGCTGGTTCGAGGCCCGCGCCAGGCGCCGCGCGGGCGACGCCCTGCGGGCGCTGCTCGGCCTCGGCGCGAAGGACGTCGCCGTGCGCCGCGACGGGCGCGAGGAGCGCGTCCCGGTGACCCGGCTGGTCGTCGGCGACGAGTTCGTCGTGCGCCCCGGCGAGACGGTCGCCACCGACGGCGTGGTGATCGAGGGCCGCTCGGCGCTCGATGCGAGCGCGATGACCGGCGAGTCGGTCCCGGTCGAGGTCGGGCCGGGCGACGCCGTCAGCGGCGCGACGGTGGCCGTCGGGGGCCGGCTGGTCGTGCGCGCCACCGCGGTCGGCGCCGACACCCAGCTCGCCCGCATCGCGCGTCGCGTCGCCGAGGCGCAGAACGGCAAGGCCGCCGCGCAGCGCCTGGCCGACCGCGTGTCCGCGGTGTTCGTGCCCGTCGTGCTCGCGCTCGCCCTCGGCACGCTCGCCGTGTGGCTGCTCGCGGGCGGGGGCGCCTCGGCGGCGTTCACCGCGGCCGTCGCCGTGCTCATCATCGCGTGCCCCTGCGCCCTGGGGCTGGCCACGCCGACCGCGCTCATGGTCGGGACCGGTCGCGGCGCGCAGCTGGGCATCCTGCTGCGCGGCCCCGAGGTGCTGGAGTCCACGCGCCGCGTCGACACCGTCGTCCTCGACAAGACCGGCACCGTGACCACCGGCGAGATGCGGCTCGCCCGCACCGTGGCGCTACCCGGCGTCGACTCCGGCGAGCTGCTGCGCCGCGCCGGCGCGCTCGAGGACGCCTCGGCCCACCCGGTCGCTCGCGCGGTCGCCGACGCCGCGCACTCCCGCCTGGGCGACCTGCCCGCGGCCGTCGACGTCGTCAGCCGCGACGGGCTCGGCATGACCGGCACGGTGGAGGACCGCGCGGTGGTCGTCGGCCGGGCACGGCTGCTCGAGCAGCACGGGGTCGCGGTCGACGGGCTCGCCGAGGCGCTGACCGCCGTCGAGGCGAGCGGGGCGACGCCGGTGGCCGTCGCCTGGGCCGACGACGAGGGCGTGCTGCGCCCTCGCGGCGTCCTGGGCGTCTCCGACACCGTCCGCCCCGCCTCCGCCGACGCCGTCGCCGCGCTGCACGGGCTCGGCCTGCGCACGGTCCTGCTCACCGGCGACCACGAGACGGTCGCCCGGGCGGTCGCCGACCAGGTCGGGATCGAGACCGTGGTCGCCGGCGTGCTGCCCGAGCAGAAGGCCGACGAGGTGGCACGCCTGCAGGACGCCGGCGCCGTGGTGGCGATGGTCGGCGACGGGGTCAACGACGCCGCCGCCCTGGCCCGCGCCGACCTCGGGCTCGCGATGGGCACCGGGTCGGACGCCGCGATCGAGGCCGGCGACCTGACGCTGGTCCGCGGCGACCTGACCCTCGTCCCCGACGCCCTGCGCCTCGCCCGGCGCACCCTGCGCACCATCGAGGGCAACCTCTTCTGGGCGTTCGCCTACAACACGGCCGGACTGCCCCTGGCCGCCCTCGGCCTGCTCAACCCGATGATCGCCGGCGCCGCGATGGCGTTCTCCAGCGTCTTCGTCGTCGGCAACAGCCTGCGGCTGCGCCGGTTCACCCCGCGGGGAGGGGCGCGCGAGCACCCCGTCGATCACTAGCATCGCCGATCGTGCGAGAGGCGTTCGGCACGACCTTCGACGTCGACGGTGTCTACCTCAACACCCCGTCCATCGGGCTGCCGCCGCAGCCGGTGGTGGCCGCGGTGAGCGACGCGGTCACGGCCTGGGGGCGGGCGGAGACCTCCGCCCCGCAGTTCGACGCCCCGGTGGCGACGGCGCGGTCGGCCTTCGCGCAGCTCGTGGGCGTGCCGACGTCGTCCGTGGTGCTCGGGACCGTCGTCTCGGGGCTGCTCGGGCTCGTCGCGGCGTCGCTGCCGCCGGGCGCCCGGGTGCTCACCGCCGACCGCGAGTTCACCAGCGTCACCTTCCCGTTCGTCGCGGCCGGGCACGAGGTCGTCGAGCTGCCCCTCGACGAGCTGCCCGAGCGCACCCGCGCGGCCGACGTCGTCGCGGTCAGCGTGGTCGCGTCGGCCGACGGGGCGATCGTCGACCTCGACGCCCTGCGCGCCGAGGTCGGGCCCGACACGCTGATCGTCCTCGACGCCACCCAGTCGCTGGGCTGGCTGCCCGCCGACCTGTCGTGGGCCGACGTCGTCGTCGCCGGCGGCTACAAGTGGCTGCTCTCGCCCCGCGGCGCGTCCTGGATGGCGCTCTCGGACCGCCTCGCCGAGCGGATCGCCCCCGTCCAGTCCGGCTGGTATGCGGGCGGCTGGGACGCGATCTACGGCCTGCCGCTGCGCCTGCACCCCGACGCGCGCCGCTTCGACCTCTCCCCGGTCTGGCTCGCGCAGGTCGGCGCGGCCGTCGCCCTGCCGTGGCTCGCCTCGCTCGACGCCGCCGCGGTCCGCGACCACGCGGTCGGCCTCGCCAACCGCGTCCGCGCGGGCCTCCACCTGCCGCCCGCCGAGTCGGCCATCGTCTCCGTGCGCCACCCCGACGCCCCCGACCGGCTCGGCCGCGCCGGCGTGCGCTGCGCGGTCCGCGGCGGGGCCGTGCGCCTGGGCTTCCACCTGCACAACACCGAGGACGACGCCGACGCCGTGGTCGAGGCGGTCCGGGCCTCCTAGGAGACCTCGTCGCGCGGGTACTGCTGCGGCGCGGCGATGCCGCAGTGCGGGCAGTCCTCGGTGCGGAACCGCGTCGGCGGCGGCTCGGCCGCGCGCCGGGGCCGCAGCAGCACCGCCGAGAGCACCGCGCCCGCGGCGAGCAGCCCCGCGGCGATCGTCATCGCGTTCGCGAAGCCCGCCGCGAAGGCGGGTGGGTCGGTGTAGTCCTGACCCGAGATGCCGGCGACGGCGGGGATGAGCGCGACGGCGAGCAGGCCTGCCGCGCGGGCGATGGCGTTGTTGACCCCCGACGCGATGCCGACGTGGCGGTCGTCGGCGGAGTCGAGGACGGTCGCGGTGAGCGGGGCGACGGTGCCCGCGAGCCCGAGGCCGAAGAGCACCACGGGGGGCAGCACGTCGGTCAGGTAGGACGCGTCGGGCCCGATGCCGCGCAGCCACAGCATCCCGGCGGCCGCGAGCAGGAGCCCGATCGTCATCGGCCAGCGCGGCCCGATCCGCTGGGCGAGGCGCCCGGACCGCGCCGAGAGCACCAGCATGATCACGGTGATCGGCAGCGTCGCCGTGCCGGCCGCGAGCGGGCTGAACCCGGCCACGACCTGCAGCTGGAGCACGACGAGCAGGAAGTTCACGCCCAGCGCCCCGTAGACGAGCAGCGTGATGATGTTCGTGCCGGTGAACCGCGCGTTGGCGAACAGCTCGCCGGGCACGAGCGGCGCCCGCGACCGGCGCTCGACCAGCACGAACCCGATCAGCGCGAGCACCCCGACGGCACCGGCGACGACCGCCGACACCGCGGAGCCGCCCTCGCCCGCGGCCGTGAGCGCCCAGGTCAGGGCGCCGAGGCCCGCGATGCCGAGGACCGTCCCGGGCACGTCGAGGTGCTGCACGGCCTGCGGGTCGCGCGACTCGGGCACGTGCCGGACCGCGACCGCCACCACGACCGCGGCGAGCGGGAGGTTGATGAGGAAGACCGCCCGCCAGGTCCACTCGACGAGCCAGCCGCCGAGGAACGGGCCGACCGCTCCCGCCACGCCGCCCAGGCCCGACCACGCCCCGATCGCCGCCGCCCGGTCCTCGCCGTGGAACGACGCCGAGATCAGCGCGAGGCTGCCCGGCGTCAACAGCGCCCCGCCGACGCCCTGCAGCGCGCGCCCGGCGATGAGGAACTCGACCGACGGCGCGAGCCCGCACAGCGCCGACGCCACGGCGAACCACACGACGCCGATGAGGAAGATCCGGCGACGGCCGAAGCGGTCCCCCAGCGAGCCGCCCAGCAGGATCAGGCCGGCGAGGGTCAGCGTGTAGCCGTTCACCGTCCACTGGAGGGCCGCGAAGCTCGCGTCGAACTCGGAGCCGATGCGCTCCAGGGCGATGTTCACCACCGTCGAGTCGAGCATCGCGAGCCCCGACCCGAGCACGGTCGTCAGCAGGATCCAGCGGCCACGGGCGGTGCCCATGCGGACGATCTCGGCGCCGGGGCGTGACCCCGCGGTCTCCGTCACCCGATCAGCATGACCGCTTCACTGGTAGGTGACGAGGTCCGGTGGCGGTGAGAGCGCGAGCGTGTCGGACGGCGAGAGCATCGGGGTGTCCTCGTCGTAGAAGAGCTTGAACCCCGGATGGAGCTGCCGCGGGCGCTGGAGCTGCGCGTACTTGCCGCGCTTGGTCTCCGGCGCCCCGAACCCGTCGATGTGCTGCACCACCGCGAGGCCCTCCGGCGTCGCCAGCCGCTCCGGCTCGGTGATCATCGATGCGGTGAACTGGTGCAGGACGAACAGCTTCTCGGGCAGCCGCCCGTCGGCGACGATGCCGGCCAGCCAGTCGGCGACGGCGTTGACCTCCGCCGCGGCCACCCCGCCGATGACCTCGCCCGGCACCTCGCCCGGGTCCATCCGCCACTCGGGGTCGAGGGCCAGGCCGACGTCGGGCTCGCGCAGCAGGGGCTCCCAGACGCGGGCCGCGGTGAGGAAGTCGCTGGTGCCCGGCTGCACGTCGAGGATCAGCAGCTGGCGGCGGGCCCGCGCGGCGTCGAGGTAGGCGCGCGCCTCGTCGAGGGTGATGTCGGTGGAGTAGTCGCCGTCGGGGCCCGGCGCGTCGTTGGCCACGGTGGCGATCAGCTCCATCGCGGGCAGGACGGAGCGGTCCGGCGTGGCGAACGCGGCGGCGGCCTCCTCGAGCCGCGTCCCCGCCTGCTCGGGGGTGCCCTCCCCCAGGACGCCGAGCGCGTCGGTGCCCGCGGTGCCGTAGAAGGCGACGACCCGGTGCCGCGGGAAGATCTCCGTGCCGCCGCGGGGCAGCTCGCGGACGGGCGAGGGGACGGCGGCGGGTCCGGTGGCGGGCCCGGTGGCGGGCCCGGCGGCGGGCGGGGCCGGTGGCGGGGCCTCCAGCCGCGGCTCGCCACGGGCCGGGGCGGCGCAGCCGGTGATCGCGAGGGCGAGGGCCGTGAGCAGGGTGAGCAGGACAGGACGACGGGCGCGGCAGCGCGGCACGAAGGGTCCCCCGACGGTCGTGAGCGTTCTCGAGTGACGCTAGGTGCTGATGTGACGCAAGGCGATCCGCCGAGGAGGCGGACCCGTGACCGTCGGGGCTCGGCGCTACCGTGCACCCATCGTGACGACCGGCCCCGCGACCGCCCTCGAGCTCCCCTTCGACGGCCTCGACCAGCTCAGCACCGGCCAGACGCAGGCCACCCTGGTGATCCTCGGTGGTCTCGTCGCCCTGCTCGTCGTCGGCGTGCACGGCTCGTGGCGGCTCGCGCGCAACGTCGTGACCATCGCCCACGAGGGCGGCCACGCCCTGGTCGCCATCTGCTCCGGGCGGACGCTGACGAAGATCCTGCTGCACTCCGACACGTCCGGGGTGACGGTGTCGAAGGGGCGCCGCGACGGTCCGGGGATGGTCGCGACCGCCGCCGCCGGCTACGCGACGCCGCCGCTGCTCGGGGTGGCCGCGGCCGCGCTCGTCGCGGCCGACGCGATCTCGGGGATGCTCGTGATCGCGGTCATCCTGCTGCTCGCGACGCTCGTCCTCATCCGCAACGCCTACGGCGTGCTCTCGGTGGTGCTCACCGGGGCGGTGTTCGTCGTCGTCGCGGCGTACGGCTCGGCGAACGTCCAGTACGGGTTCGCGTGCTTCGTGACGTGGTTCCTCATCGTCGGCGGCCTGCGCACGGTGCTCGAGGTGCAGCGCAAGCGCTCGCGACGTCGCGCGCCCGACTCCGACGCCGACCAGCTCGAGCGCCTCACCGGCGTCCCCGCCGGCGGCTGGGTGGCCCTGTTCCTGCTGGTCGGCGTGTTCTCACTGCTCGCCGCCGGGCGCCTGCTCGTGGTGTGGCCGCCGATCTGATGGCGCCGATCTGAGCCGCTGCCCGGCCCCTCAGCGGCCCTGCAGCACGCAGTCGCCGCACATCCCGCCGCCGGGCACGCGGTAGTAGAGGCAGCAGGTCGTCCGGCGGAAGCCGAGGCCGCTGGGGTGGCCGGGGTCGGGGACGAAGACCCCGAGCCCGGCGAACGGCTCCCGGGCGAGCACCCCCCGCGCGAGGGCGAGCGCGGCGGCGTGCCGGTCCGGGCGGGCGGCGCCGAGGACCCGCACGGCCCCGCCCAGCGCGCCGGCGGCGTTGCCCCACAGCACCCGCGCCGACACCGACGCCCGCGCGCGGATGCCCGCGACGAGGGGCGCGACGTGCTCCCCGGCCAGGGCGCGCGCGAGCAGCGCGGCCGCCCCGGGGTCGTCGGGCGGGCCGAGCTCGACGCCCGCGAGCCGCTCCGGGTCCACCCACAGCGGCACGGGCCCGCCGGGCCACGGTCGGGCGTGGAGCGCGGTCGCCGGCGAGAGGTCGGGCAGCACGCCGGCCGCGGCGGCCGCGAGCAGCACCGACACCGACCGCGACACCACCGACTGCGCCAGCAGCGACGCCGCGACCCGCCGGTCGGCGCCGAGGCCCTCGGCGACCTGGTCGAGGCGCTCCCCCACCGGGTCGGGACCGTCCTCCGGCACCGCCACGAGCTCGGCGAGCGGGCGCCACGAGGGGTCGGCGGACTCCTCGGCCCGCGTCGAGATCGCGAAGAACCCGTCGACGGCGTCGACCTCCGCGAGAACCGTCCGGACCCGCTCGGTGTCGGCGTGCGGAGCAGCACGGGAGGCGGTGACGTTGCCCTGTCCGTCGGTCGTCTCCCTGCTCACGAGCGCCCATGCTGGCGGACATGACCGCCGCGAGCACGCGCGGCCGCGCGCCCCGCCCGGCGCGCTTCACCTTCTGGGTGGACCGGGCGGGCACCCTCGGCCCGGTCCTGCTGCGCTACGACCTGCGCGGCGGCGGCGCGCGCCGGGGCGCCCGGCTCGGGGTCGACGGCCGCTGGCACGCGAGCACCGCACCCGAGACCCTGATGTGGCTGGGCACCGGCTCCGGCGAGTCGGTCACCCTCGAGGAGGCCCGCGTGATTGCCCGCCGGCTCGGCCTCGGCGACGCCGACCTCACCGACCCCCGGGTCCTCCCCTGACCACGCCCCGCGTGCGTCCGATCACGCTGGGCCACACAGAGGGCGGACCGGGGAGGTCGCTCCTCAACCGTTCGGTCCCGTTCCGTTAGGTTCGTCGCCATGCTCGACTCCGGCGCCCGCATCGCCGCCGCCTTGCTCCCCGTGGGGATCCCCGTCCTCGTGGGGCTCGTGGTGGCCGTGCTCCGCCGCCGGACGATCCCCGCGGTGGCGACACCGGCCATCGCCGGGCTCGCGGTGCAGCTGCTCGTCACGCTGATCTCGACGTTCCTCGTGGCCGAGACGTCGCTGCACGTCTTCGGGCTGTCCGACCAGGCTCTCCTGCCGCTCGCGAGCGCCCTCGGGCTCGTGCTGATCCTGCTGCAGGTCGTGTCCTGGACGCTGCTGCTCATCGCGCTGTTCCGCCGCCTGCCCGCGGGGCCCGAGGACCGCACCCCGACCGGCCGGCACGCCCTGCTGGACGACCGGGGCGACCAGGTCGTCGCCGACGCGGGCACCGTGCTGCTGCCGGTCGGTGCCGCCGCCGGGGCGGCGGGTGCGGGCGCCGGCCTCGGCGCCGCCGCGACCGCCACGCCGGGCGTCCCGGACCTCGCCCCGCCGACCGGTCCCCTGCCCGCGGCCGGTCCGGGCCGGCCCGACGGCCCCGGTGGTGGTCCCGGTGGTCCCGGTGGCTACGGCGCCCCCGCGAGCTCGCCCCTGCCGACGATCACGCGGCCGGGACTCGTGGGTCCGCCGCCCGGTCGCGGCCCGGCCGGCCCGCCGCCCTTCGCCGCACCCGCCCCGACCGTGGGACCGCGGGACGAGGAGCCGGACGACACGGTCGAGGACGCGCCCGAGGGTCCCGACCCCGCCGACCCCGCCGACCTCGCCACGTCCGGGCCCGGGGGCACCGGGGATGCCGGCCCGGCCGGCGAGTCCCGCGACCCCGATGACGAGCGCCGTCCCGGCGACCTCCAGGACGGCCCGGCCCCGGCGCCGGGTGGTGACGGGGCCGACGGGGCCGACGGGGCCGACGGAGCCGACGGGGCCGACGGGGCCGACGGGGCCGACGGGGCCGACGAGGACCCCGAGACCACCGAGTACCCGGGCTACCCCGAGGGCGTCGCGGGCACGGTGGCTCCGGGGGCTCCGGGTGTGCCGACGCCCGGAGCGTCCACGACGAGCGACACCGGCGCGGAG
Organism: Actinomycetospora sp. ABD4_176; assembly: GCF_056311855.1. Taxonomy (NCBI): domain Bacteria; kingdom Bacillati; phylum Actinomycetota; class Actinomycetes; order Pseudonocardiales; family Pseudonocardiaceae; genus Actinomycetospora; species Actinomycetospora sp. ABD4_176. The sequence continues at coordinate 1,553,704 of NZ_CM149974.1, forward strand.
CTCGCGCAGGACGACGACCTCCCCGCCACGACGGGCACGACCACGGCCGACGCGTCGGTTCCCGAAGCATCCGGGGCGGGTGGCCCGGGCCGGGGTGGCTCGACCCCGGCCGACGCGTCGATCACCGACGGCTCCGCCGCGGCCGACGCCGAGTCCCCGGCCGGCGAGGATGTCGACGAGGAGCCCGCCGCGGACGCCGACGGCATCGACGACGCCGAGGAGACCCAGGAGACCGACGACGTCGAGGACGCCGAGGACGCCGAGGACGTCGGCGATACCGGCACCGCCGGGGACGAGCCGGACGCTCGGGACGGGTCCGACGACCCCACCACGACCGGCACCGACGGCACCGGCAACGGCTCCCCGACCCCGACCCCGAGCCCGACCCCGAGCCCGACCCCGGCGGGTGCGGGCGCCGGCGCCCCGGCCGGCCACCCCTGGTTCGACCCCGACGGCGAGGCTGCCGCGCGGCGCGCGGCACAGGCCGGCACCGGCGAGGGGCGCTGACCGGGCGTTCAGGACCCGGGGTCGCCGACCAGCACCCCGGCCTCGAGGTCGAGCAGCGCCCGCTTGCGCTCCACTCCACCGGCGTAGCCGGTGAGCGAGCCGCCCGCGCCGACCACCCGGTGACAGGGCACGACGATGCTGACCGGGTTGCGGCCGTTGGCGAGGCCCACGGCGCGGACCGCGGTCGGCTGCCCGATCGCGGCCGCGAGCTCGCCGTAGGTCACGGTGGCGCCGTACGGGATCTCCCGCAGCGCCGCCCACACGCGCTCCTGGAACGGGGTGCCGCGCAGCTGCAGGTCCAGGTCGAAGGCGGTCAGCCCGCCGGCGAAGTACGCGGCGAGCTGCTCGCGCGCGGCGGGCAGGCCGTCGTCGTCGCGGTCGCCGAGGGTGCCGGCGGCGGGGCCGTGCCGGTGCCCGGTCATCGACAGCCCGGAGAGCACGCCGTCGTCCGCGCGCAGCGTCAGCGGACCGAGGGGGCTCTCCACCACCGTGTGCGTGACGGTCACGCCGCCCATGGAACCACTCACACGAGGACGGCGAGGACGAGCACCACGAGACCGGCGGGCACGTCGAGCGCGACGCAGAACTCGGCGAGCGCCGGCGGGACCTGGTCGCGGTGCCGGCGGAGGTGCCAGAGGTCCCACGCACCGTGGGCCATCAGCGTCAGCGCGGCGAGCACCAGACCCGGACCCGCGGGGAGCGCCAGCGCCACCAGCGCCACCACCCCGTAGCCCACGAACCCCGCCGTCTGGCGCCGGAGGGCGGGGCGGGCGACGCCGCGCGCGACCCCGAGGACCACCAGCGCGACGCCCGTCAGCACGGTCACCAGCACGGGCGACACGTCGAGCAGCCGTGCCGCCACCACCAGCGCGGTCGCCACGCCCACCCACGCCCACGCCGCCCCGGGGCGGCCGAAGGCCGCGGCGGCGACGTAGCAGGACGCCGCGATCACGACGATCAGCGCGGGGTCGGCGGCGCTGTTGGGGCCGGTGAGGGTGCTCGCGGCGGCCGCGAGCAGACCGACCGCGATCGGCCACCGCCGGGCCAGCGCCCGGAGGAGGGAGCCGTGGGCCGCGTGGGTCTCGTGGGTCGTGCCGGACGTCGTGTCGTGGGTCGTCATGGCGCGGAGCATGGCGGCCGTTCGGTACCCCCAGGGGGTACCGGCCAGGGTGTGTCCGGAATCCTGCGGAAGGGGTCCGGCGGGACACGGTGCGCGCTACGGTGCCGGGCGTGGGCGTGACGGTCATCGTGGGCTACGAGGACGCCGAGCTGCTCGACGTCGCCTGCGTCAGCTCCACCGTCTCGACGGCGAACGACCTCGGCGCCGACCCGGCCTACGCGGTCACGCTGCTGACCCCCGGCGGGCACGCGATCACCTGCCGGCCCGGCCTGCGCCTCGACGCGCACGGAGCGCTCGAGCAGTACACGGGCGCGGTGGACACGCTGGTCGTGGTCGGCGGCCTCGGCAGCCCCCGGGCCGCGGGCGACCCCGTCCTCCTCGCCCACGTCCGCCGCCTGGCCCGCGACGCCCGGCGGGTCACGTCGGTGTGCACCGGAGCGAGCATCCTGGCCGCGGCCGGCCTGCTCGACGGTCGCCGCGTGACGACGCACTGGCGCTTCGCCGGCGAGCTCGCCCGGGCGCACCCCGAGGTGCACGTCGACCCCGACCCGATCTTCGTCCGCGACGGGCGGATCGCCACCTCGGCCGGCGTCACCAGCGCCCTCGACCTCGCCCTGTCCTTCGTGCACGAGGACCACGGGCCGGCCCTCGCCCGCCGGGTCGCCCGAGCGCTCGTCACCTACCTGCAGCGACCCGGCACCCAGGCGCAGATGAGCGTGCACGTCGCCGCCCCGGCACCCGCCGACGACGTCGTGCGCGGGGTGGTCGACCACGTCGCCGGGCACCTCGACGGCGACCTCGGTGCCGCCGCGCTCGCCGCCCGCGCCGGGGTCAGCGAGCGCCACCTCACGCGCCTGTTCCGCACCCACCTCGGACGGACGCCGGCCGAGCACGTGCGCCGCGCCCGCACCGAGGCCGCCGCCACGCTCGCGGCCACCACGGACGTCCCGCTCGCGCGCGTGGCGGCGCGCTGCGGCTTCCGGTCGACCGAGACGATGCGGTCGGCGTTCCTCGACGTCTACGGCCGGACACCGTCCGAGCACCGCCGGGCGTTCGTCAGCGCCGTCTGACGCCCTCGGCGGCGGGCAGGGGCGAGCAGGCCTCCTCGTGCCCGGCGTGCTCGACGGCCTCGATCTGCAGCGTGCTGTGGTGCAGGCCGAAGCGGTCGCGCAGCAGGGTCGAGGCGCGGTCGAGCACGCCGTGCTCGCCGCAGTCGGCGGTCGTGCAGCCCTCCTCGGAGATCACGAGGTGGGCGGAGACCGCGGGGCTGCGGTCGTTGATCGACCAGGCGTGCAGGTCGTGCACCTCGGCGACGCCCTCGACCTCGAGCAGCGCCGCGCGGACGTCGTCGACGTCGATGCCCGCCGGGGTGCCCTCGAGCAGGACGTGCCCGGTCTCGCGCAGCAGCCCGACCGTGCGCGGCAGGAGGATCGCGACGATGACGAGCGAGGCGACGGTGTCGGCGTGGACCCAGCCCGTGGTCAGCGTGACGACCGCGGCCACGAGCACCGCGACCGAGCCGAGGGCGTCGCCGAGCACGTGCAGGGCGGCCGCGCGCACGTTCATCCCGCCGCCGCCGCGCCGCAGCACGGTCAGCGAGACGAGGTTGCCGACGAGGCCCACGAGGCCGTAGAGGAGCAGGCCGGCGCCGGGCACGTCGGTGGGCGAGGCGATCCGCTCGACGGCCTCGACGGCGACCCACACCGTGACCCCGAGGAGCAGGACGGCGTTGAGCGCGGCGCCGAGCACCTCGGCGCGCCCGAGCCCGAAGGTCCGCCGCCGCGACGGGGGCCGCGCGGCGAGGCCGGAGGCGATCAGCGCGGTGGCGAGCGCGACGAGGTCGGTGCCGACGTGGCCGAGGTCGGCGAGCAGGGCGAGCGAACCGGTGACCACCGCGCCGACCGCGCCCACCACCGCCACCAGCGCGGTGACGCCGAGCGCGAGACCGAGGCGCCGGCGGTCGCTGCCGGCACCGCCGTGTCCGTGTCCCACGGGGCCGACCATACATGCACGGATGTGCATGCGACACGCGACGGGCCGCACCCCCGGCGTCGCCCGGGCCGGTGTCCCGCGGGCGGGCCCACCACGCACACCACACCGGCACCTCACGCGGTCCTAGAGTGTGCCGGTGCCCGACAATCCCTGGCTCGCGGTCACCGGCGGCACGGCCGGGCCGGGCTACGCCGCCCGCTTCGCCGACCTCGCGGCGCAGGGCGAGGACCTCGACGGCGAGGCGCGCCGGGTGCACGCGCTGCTGGGCGCACAGCCGAGCGACGTGCTCGACGCGGGGTGCGGCACCGGGCGGGTCGGGATCGCGCTGGCGCGGCTCGGGCACCGGGTCGTCGGCGCCGACCTGGACGCCTCGATGCTCGACCAGGCCCGGGCCGCGGCCCCCGACATCGACTGGCGCCTCGTCGACCTCACCGAGCTGCACCTCGACCACCCCGTCGACGCCGTGGTCGCCGCGGGCAACCTGTGGCCGCTGCTCACGCCGGGCACCCACGCCGCGGTGATCGAGGTCCTCGCCCGGCACCTGCGCCCGGGCGGCATCCTCGTCGCCGGGTTCGGGCTCGACGCCGAGCATGTGCCCTTCACGCTGCCCGACGGCGTCCCGTTCCCGACCCTGGCCGCCTACGACGACGCCTGCGCCGCCGCCGGCCTGCGGCTGGTGACACGGACGGCGGACTGGGACGGCGCCGAGCCCTACACCGGCGGCGGCTACGCGGTCAGCGTGCACGCGCGCTCCGGCGGCGATCGGTGACCGGGACCGACCCGCGGGCCCTGCTCGTCGTCTTCGTCGTCGCGCTCGGCGTCTCGGCGGTCGCCCGCCGCTTCTCGGTGTCCGCGCCGCTGCTGCTCGTCGTCGTCGGGCTCGCGGTGTCGTTCGTCCCGGGCGTGCCGTCGGTGCCCCTCGACCCAGACCTCGTCCTGTTCCTCGTCCTCCCGCCGCTGCTCTACTCCGCGGCGCTGGAGAGCTCGACCCTGCGGCTGCGCGAGAACCTGCGGCGCATCAGCCAGCTCGCCGTCGGGCTGGTCGTGTTCACGACGGCCGTGGTCGGCATGGCCGCGTGGCTGCTGGTGCCCGAGCTGCCGTTCGCGAGCGCGCTGGTGCTGGGCGCGGTCGTCGCGCCGCCGGACGCGGTGGCCGCGGCGTCGATCGGGCGCCGGCTCGGCCTGCAGCGGCGGATCATGACGATCCTCGAGGGCGAGAGCCTGCTCAACGACGCGACGGCGCTGACCCTGTTCCGGGTCCTGCTCGCCGCGGCGCTCGCGACGACGACGGTGGGCACCGGGGCGACGATCCTCGCCGGGCTCGAGGAGTTCGCGCTGGCCGCGGTCGGCGGCGTCGCGATCGGCGGCGCGGCGGGCTGGCTGCTGCACCGCGTGCGCCTGAAGCTCCGGGACGGCGTGCTGGAGAGCTCGGTCGGGCTGCTCGTCCCGTTCTCGATCTACCTGCTCGCCGAGGAGCTGCACACCTCCGGCGTGCTCGCCGTCGTCGTCGCGGGCCTCTACCTCGGGCACAAGGCCACCGAGGCCGGCTACGCCACCCGCCTGCAGGACCAGGCCGTGTGGAAGGCGCTCGACACCCTGCTCGAGGCGCTGGTGTTCGCGCTGATCGGGCTGCAGCTGCGCATCGTCGTCGACGGCCTGGGCGACGACGCCGGGCGGATCCTGCTCGTCTCTCTGGCCCTGCTCGGCGTGACGATCCTCGCCCGCTTCGCCTGGGTCTACCCGACGATCTACCTCCCGCGCCTGCTCCCGCACGTCCGACGACGACGGCCGGCGGTGTCGTGGCGGGTGCCCTTCGTCATCTCGTGGGCGGGGATGCGGGGCGTGGTGACGCTCGCCGCGGCGTTCGCCATCCCCCACGGCGGCGACACCGGCCCGGCGATGCCCGGCTACAACGTCGTCGTCTTCGCGGCGTTCGTCGTCACCGTCGGCACCCTGCTGCTGCAGGGCCTCACGCTGCCGGCGATCATCCGGCGCCTGCAGGTGCAGGACAAGGGCGCCCAGCGCGACGTCCTCGACGAGGCCCAGGTCAAGCAGGCCGCCGCCGAGGCCGCGCTGCACCGCCTCGACGAGATGAGTGACGACAGCACCCCGACGCACGTCACCGAGCAGCTGCGCACGTGGGCCCAGCACCGCGCGAACGAGCCGTGGGAGCGCCTCGGGCGCCCCGACGAGGAGATCGGCGAGGCGCCCTCGGTGGTGTTCAACCGCCTGCGCCGCGGCATGCTCGGCGCCGAGCGCGAGACGTTCGTGCGCTTCCGCGACATGGGCCGCATCGACGAGAGCATCCTGCGCGACATGCTCCGCGGGCTCGACTACGAGGAAGCGATGCTGGACCGGTAGCGACCCTGTCGAGGACCACGGTCTCCTGCGGCGAGGCGCGCGTCGGCACCCCCACCTCGCTCAGGAAGCCGCAGGAGTCACTCGACCGGCGCAGCCGCGCGCACGCGTACCTCGACCGGCATGGCCAGGAGCGCGTCCAGCACCCGGTGCTCGCGGCGCAGCGGCAGGCGCGCGAAGAAGAACAGGTCCAGCGGGTACCAGAGCCCGACCCAGGCGATGACGAGGAAGACCCCGTTGCCCAGGACGTCCTGGAAGAACGCGGGCACGTCGGGCTCGAGGAAGCCGGTGGAGAGCAGCAGGCCGACGAGGAAGAGCGGGATCCCCGGGCGCAGCGAGTTCAGGCCCTGGCGCCACAGCACCGCGCCCTTCCGCTCGCTGCGCTCGTTGCGGCGCACGCACCAGCGCCGCAGCACGGTCTGCAGGTGTGCGGCCGTCGCCGCCGGATCGGGTCCGGCCGTCGCGGGCGGCAGCGTCAGCACGACCCGGTCCTGACGTCCGGGCCGCCCGCGCGCCAGGAGCTCGTCGACGATCTCCTCGGCGCCCGGGACGGTGCGGGCGTCGGGGTCGTCCCAGAGTCCCGCCCGGTCGACGGCGACCAGGTCCTCGGGACGCGTCAGGTGCACGACGACCTCGCGCCCGCTCACAGGGCCCACCGCCGGTCGGTCGTGAACGCGACGACCACCGAGCGCTCGTGGCCCAGGGCCGCGAGCCGGTCGTGCAGGGCCTGCCGGACGACGTCGCCGTCGGCCACGGTGTGCACCGACGACCCCTCCCCCACCACGTAGTCCACCTCCACGTCGACGCGCGCCCCGACCTTCGACGCCCGCAGGAACGCCTCGGCCAGCCCGAACTCCTCGCGCACCGCCTCGACGGCGCCGTCGAGCTCGGCCCGGGTCTCCGCGGGCGGCGCCATCGCGAGGATCTCCCGCATGCCGCCGCCGATGAGACGCGCCGGGATGCGCAGGAACAGCAGCGACACCACGACGACCATCGCCGGGTCGACGTAGGCCGCGAGGTCCGGGCGCCCGGTGGCCACGAGCACCACCGCGACGACGAACCCGAGCAGCACGCCCACCGAGAGCAGCGTGTCGCCGAACCACTCGGCGGCCTCGGCCCGCACGAGGTCCGATCGCCCGCCCCGGCGCATGAGCACCGTGACGACGACGCCGGCGACCGTCGCGACGACCGCGTAGGCGAGCGCCCACCCCGTCGCGACCTCCCGGCCGCCCGCGACGAGGTCGGTGATCCCGCCGACCACGGCGTAGACGCAGAGGGCGGCGAGCGCGACGGCCTTGACCACCACGACGACGGGCTCCCAGGACTCCCGCCCCCACGGGTAGCGCTCGTCGGCCCCCTGCTGCGAGGTCCGCAGCGCGACCACCGCCAGCATCGAGAGCCCGATGCTGGCGAACGACGAGAGCCCGTCGAACACGATCATCGAGGAGCCGCTGAGCACCCCCCACACCGACGACACCACCGCGAACGCCGCCGACGCCCACACCGACAGGAGCAGCAGGCGCCGGTCGCGGCGCCCGGCCTCGCTCGTCTCCACGACGGTGATCGTGGCGGCCGCGCGGACCCACGTCGAGACGTTCGATCACCCAGAGGATTGTCATCGGCAGGCTCCCGACGGACACTCGTCCCATACCTCACCCGTTCAGCCGCACCGAGCGAGCGGGGCCTCGCAGTGTGTGACAGCTCAGGAGATCGCCGATGACGGTCACCGTTCCGCGCGAGCCGACGGACCCCTCGGACCCGACGGACGCCGCCGAGGAGCAGGCTGCTGACCGGCTGGGCGCCGCGCGGGCACGCGTCGAGGGTGTCGCGCGGTGGCGGCCGGTCACCGCGGCGACCGTGCTCCTGCTGCTGGTCACCGGCATCGCGACCGGAGGGTTCTGGAGCCCGGTGGCCGACCGCTCCTGGGCGTCGTCGGTGCTCACGGGCGTGCCGGCGCTCGCCGAGGGCCACGTGTGGACGCCGCTGTCGGCCGCCCTGGTCGGGGCGCACCCGGTCGGCGCGCTGCTCGGCCTCCTGCTCGCCGCCGTCGGGCTCGGGTGGGCGGAGGGCCGGCTGGGCTCCGGGCGCACGGCGCTCGTGCTCGTCGCGGGCCAGCTCGCCGCGCTCCTCGCCGCGACCGCCCTGGTCGCCCTGCTCGCCGCCACCGGCTGGGCCTGGGCCGTGGCGCTCGCGGGCGCGCTGACCGGCGGCGTCTCGACCGGCGTGCTCGCCGTGCTCGCGGTCGCCTCGGCGACCCTGCGCGCGCCGTGGCGGCTGCGGCTGCGGCTGGTGCTCGTCGGGGTCGCGCTGGTCGGGCTGCTGTTCCTCGGCCACCTCGCCGACGCCGCGCACACGCTGGCGCTCGCCGTCGCGCTGCCGCTGGGACGCCGGATCGCCGGACCGGCCGCGGTGCCGTCGCCCGCCGGGCGCCCCGGGCGGCGGGAGTTCCGCCTGGTCGCCGCGGCGGGGCTCGTCGTCATCGCCGTCATCCGCGCGCTGACCCTCGTCGTGCCCGTCGTCGGGCCGCTCGGGAACACCGCCTCGGACTCGACGGTCGTCGAGACCCTGGTGTCGGTGGCGATCTCCCTGCTGCTCGCCGAGGGCCTGCGCCGCGGGCGTCGCCCCGCGTGGGTGGCGGGGCTGGTGCTCGGCGGCTTCTACCTGCTGCTGGGCCTGGTCGTGGTCGGCGTCGTGGTGTTCGCGCAGGTCACCGGCCAGATGGACGACGTCGAGCTCGTCGGCCTCGCGGTCTTCGTGCCGAACGCGGTGTTGTGGTCGGCGCTGGTGGTGTGGCTGGTCGCGGGCCGGCACGCGTTCGCCGTCCCCTCGCGGCGGCGGCTGCGCCGACGCTCCGGGGGCGCCGCCGGCGGCCCCGAGGTCGCCCGCGAGGCGCTGCACCGCCACGGCGGCTCGACGCTGTCGTGGATGGCGACGTGGCCGGAGAACCGGTACCTCCAGCACGCCGACGGGGTCACCGCCTACCGCGCGCACGCCGGGGTCGCCGTGGCGCTCGGCGACCCGATCGTCGCCCCGGCCGACCGGTCGGCGGCGCTCGAGGACTTCCGCGCGACGGCCGAGCGCTCGGGCTGGGTGCCGTGCCTGTTCTCGAGCACCGAGGCGCTCGCGGACGTCGCGCGGGCCGACGGCTGGCGGGCGCTGCAGGTCGCCGAGGACACGCTCATCGACCTCGAGGGCCTCGAGTTCAAGGGCAAGCCCTGGCAGAACGTGCGCAGCGCCTTCAACCGGGCCGGCAAGGCGGGGATCGAGCACAGGATGGTCCACCTCGCCGACGAGCCGCGGGCGGTCGTCGCGCAGGTCCGGGCGATCTCCGAGGAGTGGGTCGGCGACAAGGGCCTGCCCGAGATGGGCTTCACCCTCGGCGGGGTCGAGGAGGCGCTCGACCCGGAGGTGCGCACCGGCCTCGCCGTCGACGCCGAGGGCACCGTCCACGGCGTCACCTCGTGGCTGCCGGTGTACGGGGCCGGCGGCGAGGTCGTCGGCTGGACCCTCGACGTCATGCGCCGCCGGCAGGAGGGGTTCCGGGCGGTCGTCGAGTACCTCATCGCCTCGGCGTGCCTGACGTTCCAGGCCGAGGGCGCGCGGTTCCTGTCGCTGTCCGGGGCGCCGCTGGCCCGGGCCGGTGGCGAGGGCGGTGGCGAGGGCGGCGGTGAGGGTGAGGGTGAGGGCGGGGCGCAGGTCCTCGACCGCGTCCTCGACCGCATGGGCGAGCTCCTCGAGCCCTACTACGGCTTCCGCTCGCTGCACACGTTCAAGGCGAAGTTCCAGCCGCGCTACGAACCGATGTTCCTGCTCTACCGCGACGAGGCCGACCTCCCGCGCGTCGGGATCGGCATCGGGCGCGCCTACCTCCCCGATGCCCGCGTCCGCGATCTCGTGGCGCTGGTGCGGGGCTAGGCTCGATCGCATGGCGGACGAGGACACCCTGGGCACCATCCACGAGCTGGTCGACGAGGAGCACCGACTGCGCGGGCACGGGGAGGCGATCAACGACGAGGACCGGGCGCGCCTGGCGCAGATCGAGGAGCAGCTGGACCAGTGCTGGGACGCCCTGCGCCGCCGCCGCGCGGGCCGGGACTTCGGCGGCGACCCCGGCCACGCGACCGAGAAGCAGGTGCACGACTACCTGCAGTAGGCGCGCACCTCGCCGCCCCGAGCCCGGTTCCGGCGAAGGGCGCCCCTCGCTCCTCCGTGCGAACGAAGGGGCCCTTCGCTCAGAACCTCTCAGCCCGCGGCCACCGTCGTCCGCGCCTCGACGCCGGGCGGCGAGGGGAATCCCCCGACCGCCTGCTCGAAGGCGTGGGCGACGCGCAGGCAGGTGGCGTCGTCGAAGCGCCGACCGATCATCATCATCCCGACCGGGAGCCCGTCGACCGGAGCGGCCGGGACCGAGGTCGCGGGGTGGCCGGTGACGTCGGTGGGCGCCGTGTTCACGATCATCTCCAGCGCCCGGGCGACGCTCTCCGACGGCGGCGCGCCCTCGGCGACCAGCGTCGTCGGGAGGATCGGCACCGTCGGCATGACCAGCACGTCGTGCTCGGCGAGCGCCGCGTCGTAGGCCGCGCGGGCCGTCGGGACGAGGTTGCGCGCCATGGCGTAGTGCCGCCCGTGCTCGCGGGTCAGCGCGTGCCGCCCCGCCATCGTCACCATCTTCACGGTGTCGGAGAAGTGGTGCCCGCCCTCGGCGCGGCGCCCGCCGTAGTGCGCGATGAGGTCCGGGTCGTAGAGACCCTCCCAGTTCATGCCGTAGCCGTTGCCCTCGATCATCTGCGCGACGACGCCGTCGGTGGCGACGACCGTCCAGACGTCGAAGGCGTGCCGGTGCCACGGCACCGAGACCTCGTCGACCGACATCCCCGCGCCCGCGAGGACGTCGAGCGCCGCCCGCACGCTCGCGTCGACGCCGGGCACCGAGAGGCCCTCGTGCCCGAACCCCTCGGTGACGACGCCGACCCGCAGGCCCTGCGCGCCGCGCGCGATCTCGGCGAGGAAGTCGACGGGGGCCAGCGCGTCGGGCTGGCGGGGGTCGAGCCCGTCGGGGCCGGCCATGATCCCGAGGGCGAGCGCGGCGTCGCCGACCGTGCGGGTCATGGGACCGAGGTGGTCGATCGTCGCCTCGATCGGGAACGCGCCGGTGTAGGGCACGAGGCCGTGGGTGGGCTTGTGCCCGACGATCCCGCTCATCGCCGCGGGCATGCGCACCGAGCCGCCCTGGTCGCCGCCGGTGGCGAGGTCGACCTCGCCGGCCGCGAGCAGCGCCGCGCTGCCGCTGGAGGAGCCGCCGGTGGTGCGGGTCGGGTCCCAGGGGTTGCGCACGGGCCCGGTGTGGGAGGTGTGGCTGGCCCCGGAGAAGCAGAGGTCCTCGCAGACGGCCTTGCCGGTGACGGTGGCGCCGGCCTCGAGCAGCCGGGTCACGACGGTCGCGTCGCGCTTCGGGACGTAGCCGTCGACGAGGCGTGACCCGTTGGCCATCGGGATGCCGGCGACGGCGGTGTTGTCCTTCACGGCCACGGTGCGCCCGGAGAGCGGGCCGTCGGGCGCGCCCTCGACGCGGCAGCACACGTACCAGGCGCCCCAGCGGTTCTCCCCCTCGGCGGGCCACGACCAGGTGCGGTCCGGCGCGGTCGGCGACTGCGCGGCCCACAGCTCCTCGACGCGGTCGTAGGCGCCGAACGAGCCCTCGACGAGCGGGGCGAAGGCGGCGAGCCCTTCGGGGTCGAGACCGAGGCGGTCGCGCTCGGCCAGGGCGGCGAGCTCTTCGGGGGTGGGAGGGGTGACGGGCACGTCGTCTCCTGTCGGCCGCTGGGCGGGAGCCCCACCGTAGGGAGCGCGACCGGCCCGCAGGTCACGATGGAGTGACGGTGCCCCCGGGCCCGTCGCGGGTGCCGTCCTCGCCCCACGCCACGTCGGGCGTGTCCGCCTCGGCGACCTCGGTGTCGGGATCCGGGGGCCGGCGCACGAGCCAGGCCGAGGTGACGACCCCGATCACCGCGAGCACCGAGACGGCGAGGAACGCGACGACGTAGCCCTGGTCGGAGGCGCGCTCGGCGACCTGGAGGTACTCGAGGACCCGCGGGTCGAACGTCGAGGGCCGCAGCCCCGTCTGCTCGGCGTTCTCGAGGGCGTCGCGCAGCTCGGTGCCGGCCTCGGCGGTGATCGGTGGCAGGCCGCGCTCGGCGGCGCCGTCGGCCAGTGCCTGCAGGTAGGTCAGGTGCAGCAGGGCGTAGAGCAGGGCGATCCCGATCGCGCCGCCGCCCTGCTCGGCGGTCGCCGACACCCCCGAGGCCTGCCCGTGCGCGTGCTCGGGCACCGTGTCGAGGCTGACGGGGTCGTTCACCGTGAGCACCACGGCGAGCCCGACCCCGTAGACCACCAGCCCCGGCAGCAGCCACCAGAACGCGTTCTGCGGCATGCCCAGGGCCAGCAGGACCCCGGAGACGGCCAGCAGCCCGAACCCCACGACGAGCGGCGGCCGGCCACCGGCGGCGTCGTACCAGCGCCCGACCAGGGGCGCGACGACCACCATCGGCACGGTGGTCGCCAGCAGCGCGAGGCCCGCGAGCGCCGGGTCCAGCTGCAGGTTGAGCACGAGCGCGAGGGGCAGGATCAGCCCCAGACCCATCTCCGCCATGCCGGCGAGGCCCTGCGAGACCGTCGCCCCGCGGTAGTCGCGGCTCGCGCGCAGCAGCTGCAGGTCGAGCAGCGGGTCGGCGGTGCGCCGCTCCCACCACACGAACAGCACGGCGGCGACGACGGCCACGACGAGCGACACGACGACGTCGGGCGCGGTCCAGCCCTCGGTGGTCGTCTGCGCGAAGCCGAACACGAGCCCGACGAGGACGAGCCCCAGGAGCGCCGCGCCGACGAGGTCGACGCGCACCCCCTCCCGGCGGGGACCGTCGGGCGGAACCGCGCGCAGCGTCGCCCACAGCGTCACCACCAGCAGCGGGAGGTTGATCAGGAGCACCGCGCGCCAGCTCACGGCGGAGGTGAGCAGGCCCCCGATGGTCGGGCCGAGCGCGCCGGCGGTCGCCGCGACGCCGCCCATCGTGCCGAGCGCCTGGCCGCGCTCCCGCGGCGCGAAGGCGTCGCTGAGGATCGCCACCGTCGCGGGCAGCATCAGCGCACCGCCCGCGCCCTGGCACACCCGCGCCGCGAGCAGCACCGGGAAGTCCGGTGCCAGACCCCCGACCGCCGAGGCGCCGGCGAACACGACCGATCCCAGCAGGAACACCCGGCGGCGCCCGAACAGGTCGCCGAGCCGCCCGCCGAGCACGAGCAGACCCGCGAGCGGCAGCAGGCTCGCGGTGAGCACCCACTGCACGAGCGTGGAGCTCACGCCGAAGTCCTGGGCGATGTCGGGCAGCGCCAGCGGCACCGCCGTCTGGTCCACGAGGATCATCGCGTTGGCGACGGTCATCGCCGCGAGGATCGTGCGCCGTCGGGCGTGCGACCCGGTCGCCGTGCTCATGGACCTCCCCCCGCCGACCGTGACCCGCCGACCTCGACCTGCCGAGCCTGGTCGCTGCGGGCCCCGGGGACAAGAGCCGGGGACGACGACGCGTCAGCCGGACGGGGGACGCGCGAGGTGACGCTCGACCAGGGGCGCGAGCACGCGCTCGAGGGGCGAGGTCAGGAAGAGCAGCAGCAGCGGCCAGTAGCCCAGGCCCGGCGCCACGAGCGTCACCACGAGCACGAGGAGCAGCAGCAGCGCCGTGCCGCCCGCGGCGGTGTCGCGCAGCGCCCGGGCCTCGTCGCGCGGCAGCGAGCGGCGCACGAGCACCGCGGTCACCGAGAGCAACGCGCTGCTCGCGAACAGGGTCGCGACGTAGAAGCGCAGCGTGAAGTGGTCCTCGGGGAACGACGCGATCATCTCGGTCGGGAAGGGCAGCACGACGATCGTGAACAGCCACGCGGTGTTGACGCCGACGAGCGTGCGGCTGATGCGCCGTGCCCGGTCGAAGACGCGGTGGTGGGCGGCCCAGAAGCGCGCGATGACCGCGAAGCTCAGGACGAAGCTGCCGATCGCGGCGAGGTTGCCGGTGAGGACCGCCAGGCCGGAGGTGCCCGGCTCGCCGACCTCGGGGACGAGCTCGGCCAGCGGCAGCACGAGCAGCGTCAGCGCGATCGCCACCACGCCGTCGCTGAAGGCGAGCAGGCGCTCGGGGCCGAGCCAGTCGCCCCGGTCGTCGACCTGTGCGTCCTCCCCCGCCTCCGCCATCACGGCCTCACAGCAGCCCGGCGAGGTGCTGGGTCTCGTTCACCGAGCTCACCCGGCGACCGCCCGACCGCGAGACGAGCACGCGTGTCACCGACGTGTGGTGCAGCGGGAACGTCAGCGGCCGGTCGATGCCGAGGATGCCGGTGACGTAGGTGTTGATCACACCGGCGTGGCAGACGACGACCGCCGTGGCCCGCGGGTCCTGGCGCGCCACGACCGCGTCGAGGGCGCCCGCGAGGCGGGCGCTGAACGCCGGGCCGTCGACGTAGGACGGGAACACCCCGGACCGGATGGCCTGCCAGTCCTCGTCGGCCTCGTCGCGCAGGTGCACCGGGCGGTAGGACCCGCGCCCGCGGTCGAACTCGCACAGGTCCTCGACGGCGACCGGCTCCGGGGTCCCGAGCAGGCGCACGGCGGGGGCCGCCGACTCCCGGGCGCGCCGCATCGTCGAGGTGACGATCTCGGTGACGCCGTCGCGGTCGGGCGCGTCGGCGAGCCACGTCGCGAAGCGCTCGGCCTGCTCGTGCCCGCGCGCGGACAGGGCCGGGTCGGCGCCGGCCGTGCCCGGCTCGGCGGTCGCCGCGAGGGGCTCGGCGTGGCGGACGAGCAGCAGCTGCATCGGGCGCGGTCAGGCGTCCGGGACGGCGGCGCCGTGCCCGGCGGCGCGCAGCCCGTCGCGGATCGACTCGGCGTTCCGGTCCATCGCGGCGGGGTCCGGGTCGGTCTCGGCCCGGCTGAAGTCGAACGCCTCCAGCCCCCAGGCGGGGTGGACGTGCACGTGGAGGTGCGGCACCTCGAAGCCCGCGATCATGAGCGCCACACGCGGCGGCGACCAGGTGTCACGGATCACGGTGCCGATCGTCTTCGCCACCGCCATGGCGTGCTCGAACAGGCCGTCGGGGGCGTCGATCCACTGGTCGACCTCCTCCCGCGGCACCACCAGCACGTGGCCGGGCCCGAGAGGGTTGATGGAGAGGAACCCGACCACCTGCTCGTCCGACCAGACGAACCGTCCCGGGATCTCGCCGTTGATGATCTTGGTGAAGACGGTGGCCACGGCGGGGATCGTAGCGATCGACCCGGCGCGTCGCGGGCCCGTCCTGCATCGATCACGATCAGTCGGCCGCGGCCCGTATTCTCGGCGTGCACGTTCGGGCACCCCCGTCCGCGTTCACCCCCCACACCACGGAGGAAGCCCGATGCAGCCCTGGCCCGGCACGTCCTATCCCCTGGGGGCGACCTACGACGGCGCCGGGACCAACTTCGCGCTGTTCAGCGAGGTCGCCGAGAGCGTCGAGCTGTGCCTGTTCGACGATGCCGGCCGGGAGACCCGCATCGCGCTGCCCGAGCGCGACGGCTTCGTCTGGCACGGCTACCTGCCCGGCATCGTGCCCGGTCAGCGCTACGGCTACCGGGTGCGTGGCCCGCTCGACCCGGCGCACGGCCAGCGCTGCAACAGCCACAAGCTGCTCATCGACCCCTACGCGAAGGCGCTCGACGGCACGCTCGGTACCACCTACGCGTGGGACGAGGCGCTGTTCGGCTACCACTTCGACGACGCCGACGAGACCAACCACGACGACTCGGCGCCCCACGTGCCGAAGTCCGTGGTCATCAACCCGTTCTTCGACTGGCACGACGACCGCCCGCCGCGCACGCCCTACCACGACACCGTCATCTACGAGGCGCACGTCAAGGGCCTGACGTACCTGCACCCCGAGATCCCCGAGGAGATGCGCGGCACCTACTCCGGTGTGGCGCACCCGGCGGTCATCGCGCACCTGCAGCGCCTCGGCGTCACCGCCATCGAGCTCATGCCCGTGCACCAGTTCGTGCACGACGACGCGCTCGTGCAGCGCGAGCTGCGCAACTACTGGGGCTACAACACGATCGCCTTCTTCGCCCCGCACTTCGGCTACGCGAGCGTCGGCATCACGGGCAGCCCGGCGCCCGGCGCGCACGTGCAGGAGTTCAAGGCGATGGTGCGCGACCTGCACGCCGCGGGCATCGAGGTCATCCTCGACGTCGTCTACAACCACACCGCCGAGGGCAACCACCAGGGCCCGACGCTGTCGATGCGCGGCATCGACAACCAGGCGTACTACCGCCTCGTCGACGACGAGCCGCAGTACTACATGGACTACACGGGCACCGGGAACTCGCTCAACGTCCGCCAGCCGCACACGCTGCAGCTGATCATGGACTCGCTGCGCTACTGGGTCACCGAGATGCACGTCGACGGCTTCCGGTTCGACCTCGCGGCCACGCTCGCGCGCGAGTTCTACGACGTCGACCGGCTCTCGACGTTCTTCGACCTCGTGCAGCAGGACCCGGTGATCTCGCAGGTCAAGCTCATCGCCGAGCCCTGGGACGTCGGCCCCGGCGGCTACCAGGTCGGCAACTTCCCGCCCGGCTGGACCGAGTGGAACGGCAAGTACCGCGACACCGTGCGCGACTTCTGGCGCGGCACCCCGGGCACGCTCGGCGAGTTCGGGTCGCGGCTGACCGGGTCGAGCGACCTCTACCAGGACGACGGCCGCCGGCCCTACGCGTCGGTCAACTTCGTCACCGCGCACGACGGCTTCACCCTCAACGACCTCGTCTCCTACAACGAGAAGCACAACGAGGCCAACGGCGAGGGCGGGCAGGACGGCGCCGACGACAACAACTCCTGGAACCACGGCGTCGAGGGCCCCACCGACGACGCCGCGATCCTCGAGCTGCGCCAGCGCCAGCGCCGCAACTTCCTCGCCACGCTCTTCCTCTCGCAGGGCGTGCCGATGCTGCTGCACGGCGACGAGATCGGGCGCACCCAGTACGGCAACAACAACGGCTACTGCCAGGACTCCGAGATCTCCTGGATGGAGTGGTCCCCGGAGAAGTCCGACTCCGAGCTCATGGACTACACGAGCAAGGTCTCCGAGCTCCGCGCGTCGCACCCGGTCTTCCGCCGGCGCCGCTTCTTCAACGGCCGCCCGATCCGCCCGGCCGCCGGTGCCCCCGACGCCGAGGTCCAGCGCGACATCGCCTGGTTCACCTCGTCGGGCGAGGAGATGACCGACCAGGACTGGGAGTCGGGCGAGGCGGCCGTGCTCACCGTCTTCCTCAACGGCGACGGCATCCTCGAGAGCGACCCGCGCGGCCAGCGGGTCGTCGACGACACCTTCCTCGTGATCTTCAACGCCCACCACGAGGACGTCGAGGTGACGCTGCCCGGCGCGGGCTTCCCGCACCGCTGGGCCACGGTCCTCGACACCACCACCGGCGAGGTGGTCGTGGGCACCACGCGCACCGCGCAGACCTGGAACACCCCGCCGCTGCCCGACGGCCTGGACGACCGCGTGGGCGGCGACGTCCTCACCGTCACCTCGCGGTCGATGCTCCTGCTGCAGCGCACCGACGTGACGGAGCACGGATGATCCCGGCGTCCACCTACCGGCTGCAGCTCTCCCCCGCGCAGCCCTTCGCCGACGCGCGCGACCTCGTCGGCTACCTCGACGGGCTCGGCGTCGGCGCGCTGTACTGCTCGCCGATCCTGCAGGCCTCCCCCGGCTCGACGCACGGCTACGACGTCGTCGACCCGACGCGGGCGAACGACGAGCTGGGCGGCGAGGAGGGCCGGCGCGAGCTGGTGGCCACGCTGCGGGCGGCCGGGCTCGGCGTGCTCGTCGACCTCGTGCCCAACCACATGGGCGTCGCGGTGCCGGAGGCCAACCCGTCGTGGTGGTCGCTGCTGCGCGAGGGTGCGGGCTCGCCCTACGCGGACTGGTACGACGCGGACCTCGGCGACCTCGCCGCCCGCCCGTTGCTGATCCCCGTCCTCGGCTCGCCCGAGGCCGTCGACGAGCTCACCCTCTCCGACGACCGCACCGAGCTGCGCTACCACGAGCACCGCTACCCGGTCGCCCCCGGCACCGGGGAGGACGGCTCGGGTGGGAGGGCGACGGCACAGGAGGTGCACGAGCGCCAGCACTACCGGCTGGTGCACTGGCAGCGCGGCAACGCGGAGCTGACCTACCGCCGGTTCTTCGACGTCTCCGACCTCGCGGCCGTGCGCGTCGACGACCCGGCGATCTTCGACGCCACCCACGCCGAGGTGCTGCGCTGGCGTTCCGCGGGCGAGCTGGACGGCCTGCGCATCGACCACCCCGACGGCCTCACCACCCCGGGCGACTACGTGCGGCGGCTGCGCGCGGCGCTGGGCGACGAGGCGTGGCTGCTCGTCGAGAAGATCCTCGGCCCGGACGAGGCGCTGCCGCTGTCCTGGCCCGTCGACGGCACCACGGGCTACGAGGCGCTGCGCGAGGTCCAGGGCCTGTTCGTCGACCCGCGGGGCGAGGCGCTGATCGACGCCGTGTCCGCGCAGCACACCGGGTCGCGCGAGGCCCTGTCGATCACCGAGCACGTCGCGAAGCGCCTGGTCACCGACGAGATCCTCGTGGCCGAGGTCAAGCGGATCGCCGCGCTGGTGCCCGGTGACGGCGACGGCGGGGACGACCCCTCGAAGGTCCAGGACGCGGTGGCCGAGCTGCTCGGCGCCTACCCCGTGTACCGCTCCTACCTGCCGGAGGGCCGCGACGCGCTCGACCGTGCCGTCGACACCGCGGCCACCGCGCGGCCCGAGCTCGCCGAGATCGTCCGCCGGATCCACGCGGCCATGACCGCGGAGCCCGACGGCCACCTCACCCGCCGGGTCGAGCAGACCAGCGGCATGGTCACGGCCAAGGGCGTCGAGGACACCACGTTCTACCGGTGGAACCGCTTCGTCGCGCTCAACGAGGTCGGCGGGGCGCCGGACCGGTTCGGCGTGTCGCCGGCGGAGTTCCACACGAAGGCCGCCGCCCGCGACGCGGCGAGCCCGGCGACGATGACCACCCTCTCGACCCACGACACCAAGCGCAGCGAGGACGTCCGGGCGCGCCTGGCGGTGCTCTCCGAGCTCACCGCCGAGTGGGGCGCGTTCCTGCGCTCGGCGTCGGCCCGCCACCCCCTTCCTTCGGGCCAGCTGCCCTCCCCGTCGCTGGAGCTCTTGGCGTGGCAGTCGGTGCTCGGGGCCTGGCCGCTCACCGAGGAGCGCCTGGCGGGCTACCTGACCAAGGCCTCGAAGGAGGCCAAGCTCGTCACCGCGCACGTCCCCATGAGCCAGGTGCCGGTGGCGCCCGAGGTCGACGAGGCGATCGCGGCCTGGCCCGGCCAGGTGCTGGGCGACGCGGAGGCCGTCGCCGAGATCGAGGCGTTCGTCGCGAGCATCGACCGTCACGGCCGGTCCAACGCGCTGGGCCAGAAGCTGCTGCAGCTCGCCGGGCCCGGCGTCCCCGACGTCTACCAGGGCACCGAGCTCTTCGAGTACTCGCTGGTCGACCCCGACAACCGGCGCCCGGTCGACTTCGACCTCCGCCGCCGGCTGCTCGAGCGGCTCGACGGCGGCTGGGCCCCGGCGGTCGACGCCGACGACCTCGAGGAGGTCGCGGCGACGAAGCTCGCGGTCGTCGCGGCGGCCCTGCGCCTGCGGCGCTTCCGGCCCGAGCTGTTCGACGGCTACACGCCGCTGCCGGCGTCCGGGGTGGCCGCCGACCACGCGGTCGCGTTCGCCCGGGGCGGCCCGGCGGGGCGCGAGCGGCTGGTGGCCGTCGCCACCCGGCTCCCGGTCGGTCTGCACGCGGCGGGCGGCTGGGGCGACACGGTGCTCCCGCTGCCCGGCGGCGCCGACGACTGGACCGACGTCGTCACCGGACGCGCCGTCGACGGTGGTGCGCCGCGTCTCACACAGCTCCTCGACCGCTACCCCGTGGCGCTGCTCGTCCGACCTGCCTGACACTGCCCCGCATGACCGACGTGACGGAGAACCGTCCACGGTGGCACGGCGTCCTCGAGCGGATCGCGGAGGCCCGGCGCGGCGACTCGAGCGAGTCGCTCGCGGCAGTGTTCATGCTCGGCGCGACCGTGATCGCGCTGCTCTGGGCGAACTCGCCGTGGGGCGCGACGTACGACGCGTTCTGGCACACGCACCTGGCGATCTCGTTCGGCGGGACGTCGATCGACCTCGACCTGCAGCACTGGGTCAACGACGGCCTCATGGCGCTGTTCTTCTTCGTCGTCGGTCTGGAGGTCAAGCGCGAGTTCGCGCTCGGCGAGCTGCGGGACCGGTCGAAGGCGGCGGTCCCGCTCACCGCCGCCGTCGCCGGCCTCGCGCTGCCCGCGGTGCTCTTCCTGCTGCTCAACCCGTCGGGACCCGAGGCCGCCGCCTGGGGCGTCGTGATCTCCACCGACACGGCGTTCCTGCTCGGGGCGCTGGCGGTGATCGCTCCCGGCCGGGCCGAGCGGCTCCGGATCTTCCTGCTCACGCTCGCGGTCGCCGACGACATCGGCGCGTTGGCGATCATCGCGCTCGTCTACACCGACGAGCTGAACATCGTCCCGCTGCTCGTCGCGGTCGGCGGGCTGCTCCTGATCTGGCAGCTGCGACGGCTGCGGGTCTGGCGCGGCGGCGGCTACCTGGTCGTCTCCCTGGTGACGTGGGTGGCCCTCTACGAGTCCGGCGTGCACGCGACCCTCGCCGGGGTGCTCATCGCCCTGCTGCTGCCGGTGTACCCGCCGAAGCGCCGGGAGGTCGAACGGGCGGCGGCGCTTGCCCGGGCCTTCCGCCAGTCACCGAACCCGGAGTACGCGCGGAGCGCCCGGCTGGGGCTGGAGCGCGCGGTGTCGGTCAACGAGCGGCTCATGCGGCTCTGGCAGCCCTACAGCGCGTTCATCATCGTGCCGGTGTTCGCGCTGGCCAACGCCGGCGTGCCCCTGACCGCCGAGACGCTGCGCACGGCCGCGACCTCCCCGCTGACCTGGGGCGTCGTGCTCGGTCTGGTGGCCGGCAAGTTCGTCGGCATCACCGGCGCCACCGCGATCCTGCACCGGCTGCGTCCCGGCAGCCTCGCCCCCGGGCTGACGGTGCCGCAGATCGCCGGCGGCGCGGCGCTCTCGGGCATCGGGTTCACCATCTCGCTGTTCATCGTCGACCTCGCCCTCGACGACGAGGCCCTCGCCGACCAGGCCCGCGTCGGCGTGCTCGCCGCGTCGCTGCTCGCGCTCGGGCTGGGGGCGCTGGTGTTCCGCGCGGGCCGGTCGTCGCTGCCCGAGGGGCCCTCGCGCGACCTGCTGCGCCCCGTCGACGTGCACCGCGACCACGTCCGCGGCCCCGCCGACGCGCCGCTGACGATCGTCGAGTACGGCGACTTCGAGTGCCCCTTCTGCGGCAAGGCGACCGGCAACATCCGCCAGGTCCGCGAGCACTTCGGCGACGAGATGCGCTACGTGTTCCGCCACTTCCCGCTCGAGGAGTTCCACCCCCACGCCCGCGACGCCGCGGAGGTCGCCGAGGCCGCGGCCGCGCAGGGGCGGTTCTGGGACGTCCACGACCGGTTCTTCGCGAACGCCGACGCGCTCGAGCACGAGGACCTCCTGCGCTACTGCGCCGAGCTCGGCCTCGACGTCGACCGCATCGAGGAGGACCTGCGCGACGGCGGCCCGCACAACCACGTTGCCGACGACGCGATCGACGCCGGCAGCAGCGACCTGCCCGGCACGCCGACGTTCTACCTCGCCGCCGGCGACGCCGTGCCCCAGCGCCACCTCGGGCCCTACGACGCCAAGACCCTCATCGGCGAGCTCGAGCGCATGCGCGCGGAGCAGACCACCGCCGACACCGTCGACACCGCCGACACCGCCGGCGCGGGCGACGTGGGCGACGTGGTCGACCCGCGCTGAGGCTCGCGGGTTGGCACAGCGAACGCCCTATCGGCGTGCTCCCCTGAACTCGCTGCTTCTAGGCGCCCGAACTCCCCGTTCGCGCGCCCGCGCCGCGCCCGGGACCCGGTCACCGCCGGCGAGGGCGCGGTGGCAGGGCGACGGTCGGGGCCTCGGGACCACCGAGGGTGTCGGTCCGCGCCTCGGCGCTGGCGTCGTCCTCGGGGTCGGCGGCGTGGCGGGCGTGCCGTCCAGCTCCCGCCGCAACGCCGGTGTCCTCGGAGGGTCGGGGCACGACGCGCATCTCGAGGACCTCGCCCCGCCCGGCCGCGCCCTCGTCCTCGCCCGCGTCGCTCGCCGCGGGCGCCGCGAACGGGGCGTTCGTGCGCGTAGAAGCAGCGAACAGCGCGTTCGCTGCGTCCTCGCCCGCCGCGTCCTCGCCCGCCGGCTCCTCGCCGCCCACCACGGGCTGGGCGCCGGTGGCGTGGTCGGCGGCCTTGCGGGCCTCGGCGGGGTCGGTGCGGCCGCGGTCGGCGAGCGGCACCGACGCGGGACGCCGGCGCGCGGCGCGGCGGTGGAGCAGGGCGGCGACGACCAGCGCCGTCGCGACCAGCGGCACGACGAGCGTCCACCACGTCCCACCCCGCAGCGAGGCGTTGGCGACGGCGTGCGCGACGGCCACGGGGAAGCAGACGTACGACGTCCAGTGCACGACGAGCCAGGCCCGCTTGGACAGGTACTTCCGCAGGCTCGACGAGATCACCACGGCGAGCAGCAGGTCGAGCGCGAGGGCCCCCATCCCCACCGGCCACGGGTTGAACGACGCCGTCCCGGGCACCACGACGTGGTACCAGCGCAGCGGCAGGTACGGCGTGATCAGCACCGTCACGACGTGCAGCGCCACGAACACCACGGTGATCAGGGCGAGGTTGCGGTGCAGCGCGACGAGCACGAACCGCGGCAGCGCCTGGCCGAGCAGCGTGCTCAGCGAGGTGTTGTGCAGCGCGCCGAGCGCGAGCACGACGCCCAGGAGCAGGAGCGCGACGAGGCCGAGCGCCCGCGAGATGTTCCAGAGCTCGATCACGCGCCACTCAGCGGTACTCGGCGGTGGTGACCCGCGGGACGTCGGCGGCGGTCGACGACGCGGAGATGCCGGCGTGCAGCGCCACCACGAGCATCGCCGCGGCCACCGTGATCCACGCGGTCAGCTCGACGATCGTGCGCTTGTTCTCCTCGTGCTGGACGGCCTTCGCCGTGCGTCGACCGGGCACCGGCGCCTCCCTCCTCGTCGCCCGCACAGGATGGACGATCGCGGAGTGTGACCCCGATCAGGGGGCGCGCCGCTCGTGCACCGACGACGCGGGCGTGGTGCCGTCCCTTCCCGCGCGGGTCGGGCCGGCACCACGGCCGGGAGAGGCGCTCAGCCCAGCAGCGTCGCGTCCGCCGGCGAGAGCCGGTCGGTGATGGTGTTCTTCTGGTGCCAGTAGGGGTAGAGCAGCGGCGTCGCCGACACCTCGTCGAGGCGGCGCACGTCCTCGTCGGTGAGCGCGAGCTCGGCGGCGGCGAGGTTGTCGGCGAGCTGCTCCTCGGTCCGCGCGCCGATGACGAGCGACGTGACCCCGGGCTTGCGCAGCAGCCACGCGTTGGCCACCTGCGCCACCGAGACGCCGTGCGCGCCGCCGATCTCCGCGGCGACCTCGATGATGTCGTAGAGCCGCTCGCGGTCGTGGACCGGCGGCTCGGACCACTCGCCGAGGTGGCGCGAGGTCTCCGGGTCGTCCTGGCCGCGGCGGAACTTGCCCGAGAGCAGGCCGCCCGCGATCGGGCTCCAGACGAGGATGCCGAGGCCCTGGTCGATCGACACCGGGACCAGCTCGTTCTCGGCCTCGCGCGCCTGCAGCGTGTAGTGGATCTGCTGGGAGACGAAGCGCTGGTACTCGTCACGCTCGGACACCCCGAGGGCCTTCATGATGTGCCAGGCCGAGTAGTTCGAGCAGCCGATGTAGCGGATCTTGCCCTTGGAGACCAGCGTGTCCAGGGCCTCGAGGGTCTCCTCGAGCGGCGTGACGCCGTCCCACCCGTGCAGCTGGTAGAGGTCGATGTGCGAGACGTCGAGGCGGCGCAGGCTGTCCTCGACGCTGCGCACGATGTGCTGGCGCGAGGCGCCGGCGTCGTTGGGGTCGTCGCTCATCGGGAAGCGGCACTTGGTGGCGATCAGCAGGTCGTCGCGGTGGTTCTTCGTCGCCTGCCCGACGATCTCCTCGGACACGCCCGCGGAGTACATGTCCGCGGTGTCGACGAGGTTGACGCCGTGGTCGACGCAGAGGTCGATCTGGCGGGTGGCGCCCTCGACGTCGGTGCTGCCGAGCGTGGAGAACCCTCCCTTCCCGCCGAACGTCATCGTGCCCATGGTCATCGTCGAGACCCGCAGGCCCGACCGTCCGAGAGTGCGGTACTCCATGCCGACCGGTTGCCCCTGACCGGTCGGGCGGGAACGTGAGATGAGCGAAGGGCCCCTCCGCTCGATCCACTCGAGCGGAGGGGCCCTCCGGTCGGGGCCGGTCGGGACGGCCGGACCCGGGCGAGCCGTCAGCGCCGGGTCAGGTCGGGGCGCACGGCCAGCAGGACGCCGAGGGTCGCGTAGCCGACGAGGAAGTGGGCGCCGGCGACGACGAAGCCCAGCTCCGGGCCGAGGGCCATGCTGGCCGCACCGACGAGCAGCCACGACCCGGCGATCGGCGCCCACACCCGCAGGATGCCGTGCCAGCGTCCGACCACGGCGACGGTGATGCCGACGACGACCATCCCGAGCATCGACAGCGGCCAGGCCGGGTCGAGGACCGTGGCGACCGTGCCCCACTCGCCGCCCCCCGCACTCGCGGCGAAGGCCGACTGGATCGTCGCGACCCCGAGCACGACGGCCTCGACCACGAGCAGGCCGCGGCCGACTCGCCCGGTGCCGGTGCCGCGCGTGACCCACAGGGCGGCGAGCAGGCAGAACACGCCGAGCTGGAGGGCGATGCCGGCCAGGTCGACGACGAAGCCGCCCTCGGGGGTCGCGAGGAGGAGCCAGCAGAGCCCGTAGACCGCGGCGCCGACGGCGAGGCCGGCGCCGAGGAGCCGCAGGGTGCCGGGCCGCACCCCGGGGCTCCCGGAGCCAGGAGCGGAGACCGCCGGGACCGCCTCGGTCGAGTCGGTGGCGGCGGCGGGGGCGGCGGCGGGGGCGGCGGCGGGGGCGGCGTCGGTCCGGACACGGGCGGGGGTGGTGCGGATGCTGGTCATGGCGGGCTCCCGGGAGAAGTGGTCGAAGGGGGGTCTGTTGGTCCGGCGAGCCGCGTGACTCGGGCTCCGGCGGCTCTCGGCCTGCACGGGGAGAACTGTGCGCCGGGACCGGTCCCCCGCCCCAGGGCCGCGCGCCCCGTCCCGGTCCCGACCGTGTCCCGAGCACCCGGGACACCGGCGGGACGCGAGACCCCCGACAGCGCGGGCCCGACCTGCGACGATCACGTCATGGCCACGCGGGTCGGCGAGTCGCAGACGCACCCCCCGACGGCGCCCCCGACCACCGTCGACACGTGCGGGGACGCCGCCGGCGGCGCCGCCGACCCGCCGCCGGCCGCCGGCCCGGACCGGGCGCCGTCTCGCCGGCGCGCGGCGGTGCTCGTGCTGGCCGGCGCCCTGGCCGTCCTGCTCGTCACGCTCGCCGTCGCCCTCGACGTCGCGGGACGCGGTCTCACGCTCCCGCGGTCGATCGACACCGCCGCCGGGTGGCCGAACGCGGTGGCGGGCGTCGCCCAGCTGCTCCCGGGTCTGCTGGTGCTGCGGGACCGTCCCCGCCACCCGATCGCCTGGGTGCTCGTCGTCTCCGGGGTCGTGTGGCTGATCGGCGGGCTCGCCTCGGCGTGGATGGTGTACGTCGTCTACCGGCACCCCGAGCTCCCGGGGGCCGTCCTCGGTCTCCACCTCGGCTACCGCTGGGGGGCCGTCGCGGTCGTCGGTCTGCCCCTGCTGATGGTGCTCTTCCCCGACGGCCGGTGGCCGCGCCCCCGGGCCTGGCGGGCCGTCGCGGTGGCCGCGGTCGCGACGACGGCGGTGATGCCGATCGTGGCCGTGCTCGCGCCGGCCGGCGTCGCCCGTGCCTTCTCCGGGGGCGCCACCCCGGCGCCCATCGCGGCCCTGCCCTTCGACCAGCTGACCGTGGACCTGCCGGTCTGGCCGACGGTGTTCGCCGTGGCCCGCCACCTCCCCGCGGTCGGTCTCCTCCTGGCGCTGGCGGTCGTGGCCGCCCGGTACCGCCTCGCACGGGGGCAGCGTCGCCTGCAGATGCGCTGGCTGGTGTGGGCCGGCGCGGTCTCGGCGGTCGCGCTGGCCGTCGTCCAGCTCCTGCCGCCCGCGTGGCTCATGGTCGGGCTGATCGTCAGCATCGCCGTGACGAGCTGCGCCGTCGTCGTCGCGATCACCCGCCACCGCCTCTACGAGATCGACCGGCTGCTGCCGACGACCGTCGTCGCCCTCGCCCTCGGCGTGCTCGTGCTCGCGGTCGACGGGCTGGTCCTGCTGGTCGCGGGGACGGCGTTCGGCGGCCGCGACGCAGGCCTGCTCGCCGTGGCCGTCGTCGCCGTGCTCTACACGCCGCTGCGCAGCCGCCTCTGGCGCGCCGCGCGTCGCCTGACCCGCGGCTCCCGCGACGACCCCTACGCCGCCGTCGCCACCCTCGCCGGGCGGCTGGAGACCGCGGCCGCGCCGGGCGAGCAGCTCGCCGCGCTGGCCCGCTCGGTGGCCGAGGCGTTCCGGCTGCCCTACGTCCGCGTCGAGATCGACCGCGCCGACGGTGCGCGGGCCGTCGTCGAGCACGGGCACACCGACCGCCCGACCGTCGCCCTCCCGATCCGCTACCGCGACGAGACGATCGGCCGGGTCGCGGTCGCGGAGGGGCGGCGGCTCTCGGACGCCGACCAGCGCCTGCTCGGCGACCTGCTCCGCCAGGCCGCGGGCGCCGCCCGGGCCGGCGCGCTGTCGGCGTCGCTGCAGCAGGCCCGGGTCGACCTCGTCACCGCCCGCGAGGAGGAGCGCCGGCGGCTGCGCCGCGACCTGCACGACAGCGTCGGCCCCGGCCTCGGCGCGGTGACGCTGCGGATCGAGACCGCCCGCGGCCTCGCGACGAAGGACCCGGCGGCCGCCGACGGGGTGCTCGCGCAGGCCGTCGCCGACGTCGGCGCCCTGCTCGCCGACGTCCGCCGGCTCGTCCACGACCTGCGCCCGCCCGCCCTCGACGAGCTCGGGCTCTCCGGCGCCCTGCGCGCCCAGGCCCGGCGGCTCTCGGGCGACGGCCTCGAGATCGGCGTCGAGGGCGAGCCGGGCGAGCTGCCCGCCGCCGTCGAGGTCGCCGCCTTCCGCATCGCCTCGGAGGCGATGACCAACGTCGTCCGCCACGCCGGCGCGAGCCGGGCCACCGTCGTCCTCGACCGCCGGCCCGGACGGCTCGTCGTCACCGTCACCGACGACGGGCGCGGCATGGGCGCCGACGTCGTCGCCGGGGTCGGGACGCTGTCGCTTCGCGAGCGCGCCGCCGAGCTCGGCGGCCACACGAGCGTGTCCTGCCCACCCGACGGCGGCACCGTCGTGACCGCCGCGATCCCCCTGGAGGGCCCGTGAGCGACATCCGCGTCGTCCTCGCCGACGACCACCCCGTCTACCTCGACGGCCTGGCGGGGCTGCTCGCCACGGTCGACGGCCTCGACGTGGTCGGCACGGCGACCGACGGGGCGGCGGCCGTCGAGACGGTGGCGGCCCTGCGCCCCGACGTCGTGGTGCTGGACGTCCGCATGCCCGAGCTCGACGGGATCGCCGCGACCCGGAAGATCGTCGACGCCGACCCCGCGGTCGGCGTCGTGGTGCTGACGATGAGCGAGGAGGACGAGACCGTCTTCGCCGCCCTGCGCGCCGGGGCCCGCGGCTACCTGCTCAAGGGCGCGACGAAGGACGAGATCGTGCGGGCGGTGACCGCGGTGGCCGAGGGCGACGCGATCTTCGGCCCGGCGCTCGCCCGCCGGGTCGTCGATTTCCTCGCGCCGCGTCGGGCGACGGTCGACGTGTTCCCCGAGCTCACCGCCCGCGAGCGCGAGGTCCTCGACCTCGTCGCCGCCGGGCGGGCGAACCCCCAGATCGCGTCGGCGCTGTTCCTGTCGCCCAAGACCGTGCGCAACATCGTCTCGGCGATCTTCACGAAGCTGCACGTCGCCGACCGGGCCGAGGCCATCGTCCGGGCGCGCGAGGCCGGGCTGGGGCGTCCGGGCGCCTAGGTCCGGTCCCGGCGGTCCTCGTCGGGCAGCGCCAGGGCGAGCACGCGGGCGGCAGGGCTGCCCGGCGCGGTCCGCAAGCGGGGTACGGCGCCGCGGCGGCGCGCCTCCTGCAGCGCGCGCAGCACCAGGCCGACCCCGGTGCTGGCGAGGTGCCCGACGTCGCGCAGGTCGATCTCGACCGTCCCGACGTCGGCGAGCACCCCGTCCACCGCCTCGCGGCAGGCCTCCACCCCGGCGAGGTCGAGGTCGCCGCGCAGCACCACGTGCCGCCCGTGCTCGTCGTCGCGGACCTCCATCCGCGCCGGCCGACCGACGGAGGGCGGCTCGGGTGCCCGCGGCTCGCCGACGTCCTCGGGCTCCCCCGGCGGGACGCGGAAGACGACCTGGGTGCCGCCGTCGGGGACGGGCGTGACGGTGGCGTCGCGCGACACCTCGCGCAGCAGCGCGAGCCCGCGCCCGCGGAACCCCGGGTCGTCGGGCACCGGGCGCCACGAGCCGTGGTCGACCACGCGGACCTCGATCGACCCGTCGGTGCAGCGCGCGAGACGCACCTCGACCTGGCCGGAGCCGGCATCGTCGCGGTAGCCGTGCTCGATGGCGTTGGTGGCCGCCTCGCCGAGGGCGAGCTGGAGGTCGCCGAGCGCGCCCTCGTCGACGCCGGCGGCCCGCGCCCAGCGCGCGGTGCGCCGGCGCAGGACCGCGAGCGAGTCGGGACGCGCGGCCAGCACGAGCTCCAGCGGCGGCGGCGCGAAGCGGGCCACGACGAGGGCGACGTCGTCGGTGCGCGGGCCGAGGTCCGCGAGCAGCGCGCTCGCGAGCGTGCCGGGGTCGGCGTCGCGGTGGCGCTCGGCGGAGTCCACGAGCCGGTCGAAGCCCTCGTCGAGGGCCTCACCGCGGCGCTCGACCAGCCCGTCGGTGTAGAGCAGCAGCACCGAACCGGGGTCGACCGTCGTCACGGCCTCGCGGTGGTCGCGCAGCCCGGGCGGCAGGCCGAGCAGCGGTCCGTGGCCGGCGGGGTCGTCGAGGAACTGCACCGGGGATCCGTCCGCCGGCGCGAGGAGGGCCGGCAGGTGCCCGGCGCGGGCGTGGTGCAGCTCGCCGGTCACCGTGTCGAGGATCAGGCACATCGCCGTCGAGGCCTGCGAGCCCGGGATCCGCGAGGTCAGGCCGTCGAGCAGGCCGAGGGCCTCGGCGGGGCCGTGCCCGGCGAGGAGGTAGCCCGAGAGCGCGGTGCGCAGCTGGCCCATGACGGCGGCCGCGCCGGTGCCCTGTCCGACGACGTCGCCGACCGCGACGGCGACGCGGTGCTCGCCGAGGTCCACGACGTCGTACCAGTCACCGCCGGCCTGGGTGCCGGTGGCGCCGGGCAGGTAGCGCACCGCGAGCCCGACGCGGTCGAGGGCCGGCAGGCCCTGCGGTAGCAGGCTGCGCTGCAGGGTGTCGGCGATCTGGTGCTCGGCGCGGTAGAGCCGCGCCCGGTCCAGCGCGATCGCGCACGGCTCGGCGAGCGCGACCAGGGCGCTGCGCTCGGTGTGCGAGATGCGGGCGCGGTCGGGCAGCCCGACCCCGATGGCCCCGCCGGTGACCCCCGCGGCCACGAGCGGGAGCGCCATGGCGCCGCGGATGCCCCGGTCGCGCATGAGGGTCCGCAGCACCTGGTGGTCGCTCTCGGCGTCGTCGTCGCCCCCGACCAGCCACAACGGTTCCCCGCCGTCGATCGCGGCGCCCACGAGCGTCGGGGCGTGGCGCTCCGGGCCGACGACGGGCGCCTCGGTGTTCTCCGCGGCGAGCGGGGCGAGGGCGCCCGTGCGCGGGTCGTACTCGAAGACGGCGACCCGGGCGCCGTCGCCGAACAGCGCCCGCAGGTGCCCCACGGTCACCTCGGCGACCTCGACCGGGGTGGCGGCGGCCGAGAGCTGGGTGGTGGCCCGCTGCAGCAGCGAGAGCCGCGAGGCCGTGGCGCGTTCCTCGGCGAGCAGCAGGGCGTTGTCGAGCGCCAGGGCGGCGCGGGTCGCGATCTCCTCGACGAGGTCGTGGTCGTCGTCGCTCCACCCCGGCGCGCCGTCCCCGCGCTCGAGGGTGACGAGGGCGACCGGGTGGTCGCGGACCACCAGCGGCAGGTGCAGCACGCCGGCCTCGGTGACCGCGGTGCGCCGCTCCAGCGCCCGCTGCTCGCCGTCGCCGAAGGTGCCGGCGGACAGCGGGACCGCGGTGGCCTCGGCGGGCGCGGCGACGTCGGTGGTCGCGTCCGGCCGCGTCGCGACCCGGCCGTCGCCGGGCCCGCCCTCGTCGTCGAGGGGACGGGCGGCCGCGCGGGCGGCGAGCCCGACCTCGACGAGCAGGCGGACCAGGCGCTCCAGGCGGTCGACCACCTCCGGCTCGCGGTCCAGCTCGGCCCCGACGCGGGCGAGCAGCCGCTGGCGCTCGGCCTCCAGCCAGCGGGCGTGGACGTCGACGCAGCTGCCGACGAAGCCCGCGACGCCGCCGTCGCCGGGCAGCGCGACGGCGTGCTCGGAGACCCGCCGGTACGCCCCGTCGCCGCGGCGCAGGCGGTACTCGGCCTCCCAGCCCTCCCCCGCCCGGATCGCGCGGTCGCGCACCGCGCGGTAGCGGGGGCGGTCCTCGGGATGGACGCCGGCGAGCCAGGCGGTGCCGCGGTCGTCGGCGTCGGCGCGACCGGTGAAGCGCCGCCAGCCGGTGTTGTGGAAGGTCCGCGCGCCGTCGGGGTCGGCCACCCAGATCATCGCCGGGGCGAGGTCGGCCATCGCCGTGAACCGGGCCTCCGCGCGGCGTCGCGCCCGGCCGAGCTGGAGGTGCGCGTCGACGCGGGCCAGCAGCTCCGGGGCGGTGAAGGGCTTGACGAGGTAGTCGTCGGCCTGGGCCGCGAGCCCCTCGACCGCGGCCTCCTGCCCCGCCCGCGCGGAGAGCAGCAGCACCGGGACCCGCGCGGTGCGCTCGTCGGCGCGCAGGGCCGCGAGCAGCTCGAGGCCGTCACGGCGGGGCATCATGACGTCCGAGACGACGAGCTCGGGCGGGTCGGCGAGCGCCGCGGCGAGCGCCTCCTCGCCGTCGGACACCAGGCGCACCGCGTGGCGCGGGGCGAGCAGCCGGTGCAGGTAGGAGCGCATGTCCGCGTTGTCGTCGGCGACGAGCACGCGGCCGCGCGCCGCGTCGGGGACGCGGGCGGCGGGCTCGCGCGCCTCGTCGTCCTCGTCGCCCTCGGGCAGCCACCGCATCGCCTCGGCCACGAACGACTCGGCGTCCGCGGACGGGCCGGCGGGCGTCCTCGAGGCGTCGGGCACCGGCTCGAGCACGTCGACGACGCGGTCGGCGGGCAGGTGCGCGCGACCGAACGGCAGGCGGACGGTCATCGTGGTGCCGGCGCCGAGCTCGCTGGTCGCGGTGACCTCGCCGCCGTGCAGCCCGACCAGCTCACGGACCAGGGCGAGCCCGATGCCGCTGCCCTCGCCCGAGCGCCCGCCCGCACCCTCGACCCGGTGGAAGCGCTCGAACAGCCGGGGCAGCTCGTCGGCGGGCACCCCGACGCCGGTGTCGGCGACGTGGAGCACCGCGGCGTCGTCGGCGGTCCCGACCCGCACCGACACCCGGCCCGCCGTCGTGAACTTCAGCGCGTTGGAGACGAGGTTGAGCACGATCTGCTCCCACGCCGCCCGGTCGAGCAGGACGGGGCGCCCCGAGGGCGGGCAGTCGACCACGTACTCCAGCCCCGCCCGCTCCATCGCCGACCGGAAGAGCCCCGCGAGCTCCTCGGTGGCGGCGCCCAGGTCGGTGGGCACGAAGCGCGCCCGGCGTCGCCCGGCGTCGAGGCGCGAGAAGTCGAGCAGGCTGTTGACCAGCCGCCCGAGGCGCCGGCCGTTGCGGTGCACGACCTCGAGCTCGGCGCGCCAGCGCTCGGGGTCGACCTCCGGTGCGGCCCGCAGGTCCTCGACCGGGCCCATGATCAGGGTCAGTGGGGTGCGGAACTCGTGGCTGACGTTCGAGAAGAACTCGGTCTTGGCGCGGTCGAGCTCGGCGAGCGCCTCGGCGCGGCGGCGCTCGGCCTCGAAGCCGCCCGCGTGCGCGAGCCCCGCGCTGATCTGGCCGCCGAGCAGCTGCAGGAAGCTCGCGGTCCGCTCGTCGTAGGGCCGGTGGGGGTTGACCCCGGCGACGAGGAACCCGGCGAGCCCCGCCTCCTCCTCGCCCGGTCCGCCGCCCGGCGCGGCGGCCAGCGGGACGAGCACCGCCTGCTCGGCCGGCCTCTCCCAGGCGCCCCGCGGCACCGCGTCGCCGAATCGGGCGGCGAGGTCGTCGACGACCACCGGCTCGCCCGCCGGCGCCGCCTCTGCCATCGCCCAGGGCCCCGCGTCGCCCGCGAGGTCGGTCGGGGCGACGGGGGACCCGGGTCCGGCGCCGGTGCTCGCGGCCAGCTGCGCCGCGCCGGTGTCCTCGTCGAGCAGGTAGACCAGCGCGAACGGCAGGTCCCGGTCGTTCTCGGCGAGCGTGCCCTCCACGGCCCGCAGGACGTCGTCGCGCGACCGCGCGGAGCCCATCGCCGTCGCGAGGTCGCGCAGCGTCGCCATCCGCCGGTCGCCGATGACGCGCTCGGTGGTCTCGGTGACCACGCACAGCATCCCGGCGACGGCGCCGTCGTCGTCGGCGAGCGGGCTGTAGGAGAACGTGTGGTAGGTCTCCTCGGGGTAGCCGCTGCGCTCGAGGAAGAGCAGGAGGTCCTCGTCCCAGGTGGCCACCCCGGTGTCGAGCACCGAGGCCACGCGCGGCCCGACGTCCGCCCAGATCTCCGACCACACGACACGGGCCGGCTTGCCGAGCGCCCACGGGTGCTTGGCCTGCAGCGTGTCGCGCCAGTAGGCGTCGTTGTAGAAGAACGTCAGGTCGGGCCCCCACGCCATCCACATCGAGAAGCGCGAGGTCAGGAGCAGGCGCACGACGGTCCGCAGCGGCGTCGGCCAGGCGTCGGGCGCGCCGAGCGGGGTCGCCGACCACTCGACCCGTGCCATGTCGGCGCCGACGCGACCCCCGCCGGCGAACAGGTCGGCCGTGCCGGAGAGGGGCTCCGCGCTCATCGCCTCCCCCTCCTGCGCCGTGGCGGCCCCGTCGACCCGCGTGCGGGCTGTCGTGCGGGTGTCGTGTGGGTGGCGTCGCACCCGCCGACCATCATGGTCGGCCGGGAGTGCGCATGCGCGACCGGCCCGTCGGGCACATCGGGCCCGTGACACACGAGTTCGCGGTCTGGGCCCCCGACCGCACGACGGTCGGGCTGGTCCTGGATGGTCCGGGCGGCCGCACCGAGCCGATGACGTCGGGCCCCGGCGGGTGGTGGCACGCGAGCGTGCCCGACGCCGGCCCGGGCACCGACTACGCGTTCTCGCTGGACGGCGGTGACCCGCTGCCCGACCCGCGCTCGCGCTGGCAGCCGCACGGGGTGCACGCCGCGTCGCGGCTGGTCGAGGTCGAGCCCTCCCCCGCCGACGCCGCGTGGACCGGGCGGTCCCTCCCGGGCGCGGTGATCTACGAGATGCACGTCGGGACCTTCACGCCCGAGGGCACGTTCGCCTCGGCGGAGGAGCGCCTCGACCACCTCGTCGAGCTGGGCGTCGACTTCGTCGAGGTGCTGCCGGTCAACGCCTTCGACGGCACCCGCGGCTGGGGCTACGACGGCGTCCTCTGGTACGCGGTCACCGAGAACTACGGCGGGCCGGTCGCGTTCCGCCGGTTCGTCGACGCCTGCCACGCGCGCGGCCTGGGCGTGGTGCTCGACGTCGTCTACAACCACCTCGGGCCCTCGGGGGCCTACCTCGACCGGTTCGGGCCGTACTTCCTCGGCGAGAACGTCTGGGGGCCCTCGCTCAACCTCGACGGGCCCGGCTCGGACACCGTGCGGGCCTACATCCTCGACAACGTCACGATGTGGCTGCGCGACTACGGGGTCGACGCCCTGCGCCTCGACGCCGTGCACGCCCTGCGCGACGCCCGCGCCACCCACCTGCTCGAGGAGATGGCCGACCACGTCGCGTCGCTCTCGGCCCACCTGCGCCGGCCGCTCACGCTGATCGCCGAGTCCGACCTCAACGACCCGCGGCTGATCACCTCGCGCGAGGCCGGCGGCTACGGCCTCGACGCGCAGTGGTGCGACGACATCCACCACGCCCTGCACTCGACGCTCACCGGCGAGACCCAGGGCTACTACGTCGACTTCGGCGAGCTGGCCACGCTGGCCGAGGTCCTGCACCACCCGTTCCACCACGCCGGCACGTGGTCGACGTTCCGCGGCCGCCTCCACGGGCGTCCCGTCGACCTGCTGCGTACCCCCGGGCACCGGTTCCTGGCCTACCTCCAGGACCACGACCAGGTCGGCAACCGCGCGGGCGGCGACCGGCTCTCGGCGACGCTCTCCCCGGGCCTGCTGGGGTGCGGGGCGGCGCTGGTGTTCTGCTCGCCGTACACCCCGATGATCTTCATGGGCGAGGAGTGGGGTGCCCGCACGCCGTGGGCGTTCTTCGTCGGCTTCTCCGACCCCGAGCTGCAGGTCGCGGTGCGGGAGGGGCGCACGAAGGAGTTCGCCGAGCACGGCTGGGGCGCCGAGGAGGTCCCCGACCCGACGGCCGACGCGACGTTCGAGGCGTCGAAGCTGGACTGGTCGGAGCCGTCCCGCGAGCCCCACGTGGCCCTGCTCGGGATCTACCGGGAGCTCATCGCCCTGCGCCGCGCCCACCCCGAGCTCACCGACCCGCACCTCGACCCGGTGCGGGTCGACCACGACGCGGGGGCGCGGACCCTGGTCGTGCACCGGGGGACGCTGCGCCTGGCGGTCAACCTGGGCGGGGCGCCGGCGACCCTGCCGGTGCCGGCCCGCGAGGTCCTCTCCGCCCCCTCCGGCGTCGACGTCGCCGACGGCTCGCTGACCCTGCCCGCGGAGGCGTTCGCGCTGGTGCGGGTGCGCTGACGCGCAGGCTCACGAGCGCGGAGCGCACCTCACAGCAGCGGCACGAACGACACCGCCATGAGCCGCTCCTCGCCGCCGTCCCGGCGCATGCGGACCAGGTCGCCGTGGCGGCCGTGGCCGACGGGGCAGACGAGGACGCCGTCGTCGGTGAGCTGCTGGAGCAGCGCCGCGGGCACCTCGCCCTCGGCCATCGCCGCCACCGAGATCGCGTCGAACGGCGCGCGGTCGGGGACGCCGAGGCGCCCGTCACCGTGGCGGACGTCGACGTCGTGGGCGGTGGCCGCGAGCGCGGCGCGGGCCGCGGCCGCCAGCGACGGGTGGTACTCGACGGCGACGACCTCGGCGGCGAGGCGCGAGAGGACCGCGGCCGCGTAGCCGCTGCCCGCGCCCACCTCGAGCACCCGCTCGCGCCCGGTCAGCCCGAGCGCCTCGGCCATCGCGGCCACCATCGCCGGCGCCGAGATCGTCTGCCCGCACGCGATCGGCAGCGGACCCGACCCGTACGCCTCGTGCACCCGGTGGGCGGGCACGAAGCGGTGGCGGGGCACCTCGGCCATGGCCGCGAGGACCCGCTCGTCGCGGATCCCCTGCCGGCGCAGCGCGGCGACCATCGCCCGCCGGCGCCGCTCGTGGGCGCTCACGCGTCCTCCGGACGCAACGCCTGCAGGTCCGCGGCGAGCTCCTCGGCGGGCACCGGCAGCACCGTCGGCGGCAGGACCACCGGGCTGCCGAGGCGCCCCGCCTGGGCGCGGCCGACCCTCGCGCGGGCGGGCGTGGTGCGCGCGAGCACGGCCTCCGGGTCGCGCACCCCGATGACGAGCATCCCGCCGCCGCGGGCGGGCAGGACGTCGATCGTCCCCAGCTCCGACCAGGGCAGGAAGCCCGCCGCGACGATCGACCCGCCGTCGTCGATGCCCTCGGCGGTGGCGACGAGCAGGGGGCGCGACCGGACCAGGCGCGTCACCGCCCGCACCGCGCCGACCCCGAAGAAGACGACGAGCACGACGCCGACGACCACGCTCGCCGTCCCGCCCCCGAGCACCAGCCACACGCCGGCGGCGAGCCCGACCACGGCGGTCGCGAGCGCCACCGCGGGCGCGGTGCGGGGCGCGCGGATCTCGAGCCGGCCGGGCTCGCGGACGATGCTGCTCACGCGCACCACCGCTTGTGCTCCGCGCGCACGTCGCGGTCGGCGACGGCCGCGACGCCGGCGGCCCGGGC
Source organism: Actinomycetospora sp. ABD4_176 (assembly GCF_056311855.1). Classification (NCBI taxonomy): domain Bacteria; kingdom Bacillati; phylum Actinomycetota; class Actinomycetes; order Pseudonocardiales; family Pseudonocardiaceae; genus Actinomycetospora; species Actinomycetospora sp. ABD4_176. The sequence goes on from NZ_CM149974.1 coordinate 1,590,144, forward strand.
CCGCGCGACCGTCCGGGCCGTCGTGTCGGCGTCGGCGACCCCGCCGGGCAGCCACACCGCGCCCGCCCCCACCGCGGCGGCCTCGTCGACGACGGCGTCCCACGCCGCCGGCGCGCGGAACACGACGACGAGGTCGGGGGTGGGGACGTCGGCGAGGGTCGGGGCGCACAGCCGGCCGAGGGTCTCGACGACGTGCGGGTTGACCAGGTCGACCGTCCACGCGGTGCGGTCGAGCAGGTAGGCGGCGATGCGGAAGCTGGGGCGGTTGAAGCGGTCGGAGACCCCGAGCACCGCGACGCGCTGGACCTTCGCCAGCAGCGCACCCACCTCGGCGTCCGTCTCCACAGCGCCATCCTCCCGCACCTATGTGAGCACTTTCCGGGCCTATAGGGCCGGAAAGTGCTCACGAGCGCGAGTTGCGCGCCGCCGGGGCCCGGCCCAGAGTCGAGCGGTGGCCACGGTCGACCTGCCCTCTCCGCGCCCGCGGAGCTCGCCGTCCGGCCCCGAGGAGGCGCTGGCCCGGGACCTCGCGGCGCGGGTCGACGGCGAGGTCCGCTTCGACGCCGGCTCCCGCGCCGCCTACGCCGTCGACGCCTCGAACTACCGCCAGGTCCCGGTCGGCGTCGTCGTCCCGCGCACCCTCGACGCCGGCGTCGAGGCGCTGGCGGTCTGCCGCGAGCACGACGTGCCGGTCCTGTCCCGCGGCGGCGGCACGAGCCTCGCCGGCCAGTGCTGCAACGCCGCCGTGGTGATCGACTGGTCGAAGTACTGCACGCGGCTACTGTCGGTGGACGAGCAGGCGCGCACCTGCGTCGTCGAGCCCGGCATCAAGCTCGACGACCTCAACGCCGCCCTGCCCGGCCGTCTCGTCTACGGCCCGAAGCCCGCCACGCACGTCAGCTGCACGCTCGGCGGGATGATCGGCAACAACTCCTGCGGCTCGACCGCACAGGTCTTCGGCAAGGTCGCCGACAACGTCCGGCGCCTCGAGGTGCTCACCTACGACGGCCTGCGCATGTGGGTCGGCCCGACGTCGGACGAGGAGTACGCGGCGATCCAGGCCGGGGGCGGGCGCCGCGCGGAGATCTACCGGGGCCTGCGGGCGATCGCGTCCGACCACGCCCAGCTCGTCGCCGAGCGCTTCCCCGACATCCCGCGTCGCGTCTCGGGCTACAACCTCGACGACCTCGTGCCCGGCTCGTCCTTCGACCTCGCCCGCGCGCTGGTCGGATCGGAGTCGACGCTGGTCACGGTGCTGCACGCCGAGCTCGACCTCGTCACCGAGGCACCCCACACCGCACTGGTGGTGCTCGGGTTCGACGACGTCGTCGCCGCCGCGCGCAGCGTCGACGCGATCCTCCCCCACACCCCGCACTTCCTGGAGTGCATCGACCGCAACATCGTCGAGTTCGAGCGCGCCAAGGGCGTGCACCAGCGGGCGATGGCCGCGATGCCCGCGGGCAGGAGCTGGCTGATGGCCCAGATGCGCGACGACGACGCCGACCGGGCCCGGGAGCGCGCGCGGGCGCTGGCCGCCGCGCTGGAGGGGACCTGCTCCGTCCTCACCGTCACCGACCCCGCCGAGCAGGCCGAGCTCTTCGCCGTCCGCGAGTCGGCGCTGGCGGTGTCCGCCCGCGACCCGCGCACCGGGATCGACAACTACGAGGGCTGGGAGGACGCGGCCCTGCCCACCGACCGCCTCGCCGACTACATGGCCGAGTGGGTCGCGCTCGTCGAGGAGTACGGGTTCACCGAGGGCACCGCGATCTACGGCCACTTCGGGCACGGCTGCATCCACACCCGCATCCCGTTCGACCTGCGCACGCCGTCCGGGATCGCGGCCTACCGGACGTTCATGGAGCGCTCGGCCGACCTGTGCGTCAAGTACGGCGGGTCGCTCTCCGGCGAGCACGGCGACGGCCAGTCCCGCGGCGAGCTGCTCGAGCGCATGTACGGCCCCGAGCTCGTGCGGGCCTTCGAGTCGGTGAAGGCGCTGTTCGATCCGCGCCACCGGATGAACCCCGGCAAGGTCGTGCACCCCTACCGCCTCGACGAGCACCTGCACGTCGGCGCCGACTACGACCCCGCCGACCCGCCCTCGGCGTTCGCCTACCCGTCCGACGACGGCCGCTTCACCCGCGCGATCGAGCGCTGCATCGGTGTCGGGCGGTGCCGGCGCACCGACGGGGACGTCATGTGCCCCTCCTACCGCGTCACGGGCGAGGAGCACCACTCCACGCGCGGGCGCGCGCGGCTGCTCTGGGAGATGCTGCGCGGCCACGCCGACTCGCCCATCCGCGACGGCTGGCGCTCGACGGAGGTCCGCGACGCCCTCGACCTGTGCCTGGCGTGCAAGGGCTGCCTGTCCGACTGCCCGGTCAACGTCGACATGGCGACGTACAAGGCCGAGTTCCTGCACCACCACTACGAGGGGCGGCAGTGGCGCCGCCCTCGCTCGCACCTGTCGATGGGCTGGCTGCCCGCCCTCGCCCGCGTCGCCGCACCGCTGGCGCCGCTGGTCAACCGCCTGACGTCGTCGCGGGCCGCGGGCTTGCTCAAGCGCGCCGGCGGCATCGACACCCGCCGCACCATCCCGTCGTTCGCCACCCCGCGGTTCTCGCGCTGGTACCGCGAGCGCGGTCCGCGTGGGTCGGGTCACCGCGGCGAGGTCCTGCTCTGGCCGGACACGTTCACCGAGTTCCTGCACCCGCGGGCCGGCGCCGACGCGGTGCGCGTGCTCGAGGCGGCCGGGTTCCGGGTGCGGCTGCCCGGGCAGGAGCTGTGCTGCGGCCTGACGTGGGTGACGACGGGTCAGCTCGACATCGCCAAGCGGGTGCTGGGGCGCGCGCTCGACGCGCTGGCCCCGGCGGTGGGCGACGGGATGCCGATCGTCGGCCTCGAACCCAGCTGCACCGCGGTGCTCACCGACGACGCGCCGAACCTCCTGCCCGGCCCGCGCGCGGAGGCGATCGCGGCGGCGACGACGACGCTGGGCCGCCTGCTCGCCGAGCGCGCGCCGGACTGGGCGCCGCCCGGGCTCGCCGGCCGCGACGTCATCGTCCAGCAGCACTGCCACCAGCACGCCACCGGCGGCTACGGCGCGGAGACGGCGGTCCTGCAGCGAGCGGGCGCCGAGGTGGAGGTGCTCGACTCGGGGTGCTGCGGGCTGGCGGGGAACTTCGGGTTCGAGCAGGAGCACTACGAGGTGTCCGTGGCCTGCGGCGAGCAGGTGCTGCTCCCCCGGGTCCGCGGGGCCGCCGAGGACACCGCGGTGGTCGCCGACGGGTTCTCCTGCCGCACCCAGATCGACCAGCTCACCACCCGCCGTGGCGACCACCTCGCCTCCCTGCTCGCGTCGGGCCTCCCGCCGGAGGCCCTCCCCTGGTGACCTCATGTGAGCACTTTCCGGGCCTATAGGCCCGGAAAGTGCTCACGAAGGAAGTCCTGGATCCAGGACGCGCCCTTGTGCGTCGAACAGGCATGGATGACCTGGACCTGGATTGGTGGCGGAACGTCCGCCGCGATCAGCACGACGTGGTGACCATCGAGCAGCTGTTCCGCCGCGGCTTCAGCGAGGACGGCATCGACGCCCAGCTGCGGGCCGGCCGGTGGCAACGACTCCATCGCGGGGTGTACGTCCTGCACAACGGCCCGATCTCCGTCGAGGCGAGGCGCGTCGGGGCACTCCTCGCCTGTCGCGGCGGGGCGATGCTGAGCCACGAGACCGCCGGTGAGCTGTGGAAGATGTTGCCGGCGGCGCCGGAGCGGCCGGTCCACGTGACCGTGGCGTACGGCAGCGCTGCGGTGCGTTCGGACGGCCTCCGCCTGCACCGTTCGCGCGCCTTCGCCCACATCGGCGCGCTCGACGCCGAGCCACCGCGGACGAGCCGCGTCCACACGCTCCTCGACCTCGCCGTGGCGGCGACGACCGAGCAGGACGCGACGCGGCTGGTGCACGAGCTCGCCGTCGCGCAGCGCATCCACGCCTCGGCGCTCGAGGAGGGCGCGATGCTCCGTCGACCGCGGCGGCACCGCCGTGCGATCGCCGATGCCGTGATGCTCCTCCGCGAGGGCATCGACTCGATGCTCGAGCTCCGCTATCGCGAGGACGTGGAGAGGGCCCACGGCCTCCCGTGCGGCACCCGTCAGGAGCCCGTGCTGGTCGACGGGCTTCGCCGGCGGGAAGACGTCGTCTACGACATGCCGAGGGGCCGGGCGATCGTGCGCCTCGACGGCTACCTCTCGCATGCCGACAAGCTCACGGCGTTCGTCGACCGTCGTCGCAGCGTGGCAGCCGTCATGAGCTCGTCGACGGCCCTCCCGTACGGGTGGACGGAGGTCACGACGATGCCATGCCGGACGGCGCGCGAGGTGGAGGTCGTCCTGCGCACCATCGGGTGGAGGGATCCCTTCCGCTGCTGTGTCCGCTGTTCGTGAGCACTTTCCGGGCCTATAGGCCCGGAAAGTGCTCACATGCGGAGTGGATGCGGTCGAGGGCCTCGGCGAGGACGGGGCGGGCCATGGCGATGTTGAGGCGCATGCCCCCGCGGCCGGCCTCGCCGCACGCCGCGCCGTCGGTCATGACGACGCCCGCCTCGCGGGTGAAGAACGCCGACGGCGCCTCGTCGAGCCCCAGGCCCCGGGCGTCGAGCCACGCCAGGTAGGTGCCGTCGGGCACCGTCACCTCGATCCAGGGGAGCTCCGCCGCGGCGAGCAGGGCGCGGTTGCCGTCGAGGTAGGCGAGCACGTCGTCGAGCCAGACGCGCGCGTCGCGGTAGGCCGCGGTGCTCGCCAGCACGCCGGGGGTCGCGGTGCCGTGCTCGGCGAGGTAGCCGGTCGCGGTCCAGTGCTCGGCGTCGGCGTCGTTCGACAGGATCACCTGCCCGCACTTGAGCCCCGGGGTGTTCCACGCCTTCGACGCCGAGGTCGCGGTGATCGTGTGCCCGGCGGCCGCGGCGGAGGTGGTCGCGTAGGGCCGGTGCCGGGCGCCGCCGAAGGTCAGCGGCGCGTGGATCTCGTCGGCGAACACGCGCGCCCCGTGCCGCTCGACGACCTCGGCCACCGCGGCGAGCTCGTCGGCGTCGAACACCCGTCCGGTCGGGTTGTGCGGGTTCGTCAGCACCAGCAGGCCCGCCCCGTCGGCGAACGCGCGGTCGATCGCGTCGAGGTCCAGCGCGAGCCGCCCGCCCGTCCGCGCCATCGGCACCTGGACCAGCGGCCGGTCGAGCATCGCCGGCACGGTCAGGAACGGCATGTACGCCGGGGTCGGCAGCACGATCGCGCTGCCGGGGCGGGTGAAGTGGCGGACGGTGGCGGTGAACCCGGTCAGCACGTCGGGCACCGGGCGCACGCGCGACGGGTCCGGCGCCCAGCCGAAGCGGTCGCCCCAGAACGCGGAGGTCGCGGCGGCCATGTCGGCCACCCAGTCGTCGGGCAGGTAGCCGAACCGCGACCCGTCGGCGCTGGCCCGCACCGCGTCCGCGACGGCGTCGGCCACCGGGTAGTCCATCTCGGCGACGAACGCCCCGATCAGCCCGCGGCCGTGCGAGTCACCGGTCGTGGACCACTTCCAGGACCCGCCGGCCCGCATGTGCTCGGCGGTGAGGGCGTCGTACGGGTGCGGGGTCAGCGGGTGTCCTCGCCGATCTTGTGCACGCGCAGCAGGTTGGTCTTGCCGACGGTGCCGGGCGGCGAGCCGGACACGATGACCACGAGCTCGCCCGCCGCGAAACGCCCGATCTCGAGGAGGCACGCGTCGACCTGCCGGATCATCGCGTCGGTGGTGTCGGCCCAGTCCACGAGGAACGTCTCCACGCCCCACGAGAGCGCGAGCTGGCTGCGGACCTCGGGGATCGGGGTGAACGCCAGCACCGGCAGCCGGGTGTGCAGCCGCGCGAGGCGCCGGACCGTGTCGCCGGTGCGCGTGAACGCCACGAGCGCGCGGGCGTTGAGGCGCTCGCCGATGTCGCGCGCCGCCGTGGTGACCACGCCCCGCTGGGTGCGCGGCACGTGCTGGATCGGCGGCACCGACGCCGGGCCGACCTCGACCGCGGCGACGATGCGCGACATCGTCGACACCGTCTCGATGGGGTACTCGCCGACGCTCGTCTCGCCCGAGAGCATCACCGCGTCCGCCCCGTCGAGCACCGCGTTGGCGACGTCCGAGGCCTCGGCGCGGGTCGGCCGGAAGTTGTGGATCATCGACTCGAGCATCTGGGTCGCGACGACCACCGGCTTGGCGTTCTCGCGCGCGATCTGCACCGCCCGCTTCTGCACCAGCGGCACGTCCTCGAGCGCCAGCTCCACGCCCAGGTCGCCGCGGGCCACCATGATCGCGTCGAACGCCAGCACGATCGCCTCGAGCGCGTCGACCGCCTCGGGCTTCTCGAGCTTCGCGATCACCGGCAGACGCGCGCCCACCTCGTCCATGATCTTGTGGACGAGCTCGGCGTCGGCGGGCGAGCGGACGAACGACAGGGCGATCATGTCGACGCGCAGCCCGAGGGCGAAGCGCAGGTCGGCCTCGTCCTTCTCGCTCATCGCCGGCACCGACACCGCGGTGTTGGGCAGCGAGATGCCCTTGTGGTCGGAGACCCGGCCCCCCTCGACCACGCGGGCGACGACGTCGCGGCCCTCGACCGCGGTGACCTCGAGGGCCACGTTGCCGTCGTCGACCAGCAGGGACTCGCCGGCGCGGACGTCGTCGGCGAGGCCGGAATAGGTGGTGGAGACCCGGTCGTGGGAGCCCTCGACGTCCTCGGTGGTGATGCGCACCGTCTCGCCGGTCGCCCACGTCTGCGGACCGTCGGCGAACGTCCCCAGACGGATCTTCGGGCCCTGGAGGTCGGCGAGGATGCCGACCGCGCGGCCCTCGGCGTCCGCCGCCTCGCGCACGAGCCCGTAGACGCGCTGGTGCTCGGCGTGGGTGCCGTGGCTGAAGTTGAGCCGGGCGACGTCCATCCCGGCGCGGACGAGGTCGCGGACGGCCTCCGGGGTGGAGGTCGCGGGCCCCAGCGTGCACACGATCTTGGCTCGTCGACTCACGGCCCCATGCTAGCCAGCACTGCACCGATCCAGCAGTGCTCCGGCCGACGCGGAGCCGACGGGCGGACGCCCGACTACGGTGAGCCGATGAGCGCGGCAGCCCCACCCCAGGGTCCCGACGACCCGGGACCGGCCGCCGCCGCAGGTCCGCCCCGCGACATCGGCGACCTGCCCGGCGGCGCGACGGGCGGGGTCACCGGCGCCACCGTCGACCGCGGGCCGGCGGCGGTCGTGCGACCGGCGCGGCGCTGGGAGGTCCCGGTCGCCCTGGAGATCGCCAGCGGCCTGGCGTGGCGCGTGCTGCTGCTCGCCGCGGCGGGCTACGCGGTCCTCTACGTCATGGGACTGCTGCAGGCGGTGCTCATCCCGGTGGTGCTCGCGGTCATCGCCGCCTCCCTGCTCGCCCCGGAGGCCCACGCGCTGTCGCGACGGTTCGGCCCCGTGCCGCACGCGCTGGCCACCGCGCTGGTCCTCTTCGCCGGGATCGCGCTCGTCGGCGGCGTGTTCTACGGCGTCGTGCTGGCGTTCATCTCCGGCCTGCCCGACCTGACGACCCAGCTCACCGCGAGCCTCACCGGCATCCAGGAGTGGCTGCGGACCGGGCCGCTCGGGCTCAACAACGAGCAGTTCACCGCGATCGGCAACCAGGCCATCGCCTATCTCCAGTCCAGCCAGGCGACGCTCGCCACCAGCGCGCTCGGCGCCGTCGGCACGCTCGGCGAGCTGATCACCGAGATGCTGCTGACGCTGTTCACGCTGATCTTCCTGGTCTACGACGGCGGCATCGTCTGGCGCTTCGTGCTCGCCGGCGTCCCGAAGGCCGCGCGCGACCGTGCCGACGTCGCCGGCCGCCGGGCGTTCGCCTCGCTCGTCGGCTACACGAGGGCCACGGTGCTCGTCGCGGCCGCCGACGCGGTCACCGCCGGCGTCGGCCTGTGGCTCATCGGGGTGCCCCTGGCCGTCCCGCTCGCGGCGCTGATCTTCTTCGGCGCCTTCGTGCCGACCCTCGGCGCGGTCGTCACCGGCGTCGTCGCCGTGCTCGTCGCCCTGGTCAGCGGCGGGCTGACCGACGCGCTGCTCGTCGTCCTGCTCCTGCTCGTCGTGCAGAACATCGAGGGCTACATCCTCCAGCCCCTGCTGCTCGGGCGATCGATCAAGCTGCACCCGCTCGCCGTCGTCCTGCCCATCGCGTGCGGCCTGGTGATCGCCGGCATCCCCGGCGCGCTCCTGGCGGTGCCGCTGGTGACGGTGGTCGACGCGGGCGTCCGCTCGCTGGTCCGCCCCACGGACGGCGAGGTCGACCCGGCGACGGTCAACCCGCTCGACCCGCGCTCCGGACGCCCCGAGTGGCTCGACGTCGAACCCACCCCCGGCCACCTGCGCGGGCGCATCGCGAGCCTCTTCCGGCGCCGCGCCACCAGGGTCGACGGGTGAGCCTCAGCTCGCCGACGTCACCCGGTAGACGTCGTAGACGCCCTCGACGTTGCGGACGGCCTTGAGCACGTGACCGAGGTGCTTGGGGTCGCCCATCTCGAACGAGAAGCGGCTCACCGCCACGCGGTCGCGGGACGTGGTCACCGACGCCGAGAGGATGTTGACCTTCTCGTCGGCGAGGACCTTGGTGATGTCGGAGAGCAGGCGGTGCCGGTCGAGCGCCTCGGCCTGGATCGCGACGAGGAACAGCGCGCTCGACGACGACGCCCAGTGGACGTTGACCAGGCGCTCGGGCTCGCTGCGCAGCTCGTCGGCGTTGGTGCAGTCGGTGCGGTGCACGCTGACCCCGCCGCCGCGGGTGACGAAGCCGAGGATGCCGTCGCCCGGGACCGGCGTGCAGCACCGCGCCAGCTTGATCCAGACGTCGGAGGAGTCGTCGGACCCCCCGCTGCCGTCCATGTCGTCGATAACGACGCCGACGTCGCCGGTGCCGCGCCGGCGCTGGACCGTCGACGGCGTCGCGCGGTCGGCGAGCTCCTCCTCGTTCTGCTCCACCCCGCCGAGCAGGGCGACGAGGCGCTGGACCACGTGGCGCGCCGAGACGTGGTGCTCGCCGACGGCGGCGTAGAGCGCGGAGACGTCCTGGTAGTGCAGCTCGTGGGCGAGCGCGCCCATCGAGTCGGCGGAGACGAGGCGCTGCAGCGGCAGGCCGGTGCGCCGCGCCTCGCGGGTGATGGCCTCCTTGCCGCCCTCGATCGCCTCCTCACGGCGCTCCTTGGCGAACCACTGCTTGATCTTCTGCTTGGCCCGCGGCGAGGCGACGAACGACAGCCAGTCGCGCGACGGCCCGGCACCCTCGGCCTTCGACGTGAAGATCTCGACGACCTCGCCGTTCTCGAGCTCGCGCTCGAGCGCGACCAGGCGGCCGTTCACGCGGCTGCCGATGCACTTGTTGCCGACCTCGGTGTGCACGGCGTACGCGAAGTCGACCGGCGTCGACCCGCTGGGCAGCGTGATCACGTCGCCCTTCGGCGTGAACACGAAGATCTCGCGGGTGGCGAGGTCGTAGCGCAGGGACTCGAGGAACTCGCCGGGGTCCGCGGCCTCGCGCTGCCAGTCGAGCAGCTGGCGCATCCAGGCCATCTCGTCGAGCTCGAGGGTGCCGTCACCGGCGGAGCCGGCCGAGCCGTTCTTGTGCGCGCCCCCGCTCCTGGTCTCCTTGTACCGCCAGTGCGCGGCGATGCCGTACTCGGCGGTGCGGTGCATCTCGTGGGTGCGGATCTGCACCTCGAGCGGCTGCCCGTCCGGCCCGATCACCGTGGTGTGCAGGGACTGGTAGACGCCGAAGCGCGGCTGGGCGATGTAGTCCTTGAACCGCCCGGGCATCGGCTGCCACAGCGCGTGGACCATGCCCATCGCGGCGTAGCAGTCGCGGACGTCCTCGACGAGCACCCGCACGCCCACCAGGTCGTGGATGTCGTCGAAGTCCTTCCCCTTGACGATCATCTTCTGGTAGATCGAGTAGTAGTGCTTCGGCCGTCCGAGCACCTCGGCCTTGACCCGCGCCTCGGTCAGCTGCCCGGAGACCTCGTCGATCACCGTGCGCAGGTAGGTGTCGCGGCTCGGCGCCCGGTCGGCGACCAGGCGCACGATCTCGTCGTAGCGCTTGGGGTGCAGGATCGCGAAGGCGAGGTCCTCGAGCTCCCACTTGACCGTCGACATCCCGAGGCGGTGGGCCAGCGGCGCGAGCACCTCGAGGGTCTCGCGGGCCTTCTTCGCCTGCTTCTCGGGCTTGAGGAAGCGCATCGTGCGCATGTTGTGCAGCCGGTCGGCCAGCTTGATGACGAGCACGCGCGGGTCGCGCGCCATCGCGACCACCATCTTGCGGATGGTCTCGGCCTCGGCGGCCGCGCCGAGCTGGACCTTGTCGAGCTTGGTGACGCCGTCGACGAGGTGGGCGACCTCGGCGCCGAAGTCGGCCGAGAGCTTGTCCAGCGAGTAGGCGGTGTCCTCGACGGTGTCGTGCAGCAGGGCCGCGACCAGCGTCGTCGTGTCCATCCCGAGCTCGCCGAGGATGGTGGCGACGGCCAGCGGATGGGTGATGTACGGGTCGCCGCTCTTGCGCATCTGGCCGTCGTGGAAGCGCTCGGCGGTGTCGTAGGCGCGCTGCAGCGTGCCCATGTCCGCCGAGGGGTGCAGCTCGCGGTGCACCGCGGCCAGCGGCTCGAGCACCGGCTTGACCGCGCCCGAGCGCTGGGCGGTGATGCGCCGGGCGATGCGGGCGCGCACGCGGCGCGTGGCCGACGGCGGGCGGGTGGGGCCGACGGGCCGCGCGGGCGAGAGGCCGGCGGCGTCGAGGACGGCGTCCTCGGAGGCCGAGGACGCGTCGGCGGGGCCGGACCCGGTGCTCGTGGCGCGCGGGGAGCCCGGCCCGGTGCCTGCGGCGTCGACGTCCTGGCTCACGCGTCGTCCCCTTCCCCTCCGGGCGGCCCGCCGCACTCGTGTGCCGTGGCGCCCGGAATCCATCCAGGATATCTCCGCCGGGGCGACGTGTCCGGACGGTCGGGGCCCGATCGGGCCATCGGTCGCCCGCGATCGGTACGCGTGGGTGACGACGATCGCCACGGTCGGGGCGGCCCCGGGCTGCGGCGGGCGGTCCGGCGGCCGTCGGTCACCGCGCGAGGAGCGGGCCGACGGTCGCGGTGCGCTGCTCCGGTCCGGCCGGCGTGCCTGCGGTCGGCGGCACGGGCGCGTGCGCTCAGCGGGCGAGGAGGGTGTGCACGGGCCGGTCGCCCAGCCGCGCGCGCCCGCCGAGGGCGGGCAGCTCGAGCACCATGGAGATCGCCGCGACCTCCGCCCCCGCGCCCTCGACCAGCTCGCACGCCGCGGCCGCCGTGCCGCCGGTGGCGAGCACGTCGTCCACCAGCAGGGCCCGCTCCCCGGGGCGCAGGACCTCGGCGGGGAGCTCGAGGGTCGCCGACCCGTACTCCAGGTCGTAGGACCGGCGGGCGGCCACCACCGGGAGCTTGCCCTGCTTGCGCACCGCCACGACGCCCACGCCGAGCGCGTGCGCCACCGCCGCGCCGAGCAGGAACCCCCGGGCCTCGATGCCCACGACGACGTCGGCGGCGTGGTCGCCCTCCCCCGCGCTCGCGGCGAGCAGGCGGGTGGTCGCGGCGAGCCCGGGGCCGTCGGCGAGCAGGGCGGACAGGTCCCAGAACCGGATGCCCGGCGTCGGGAAGTCCGGGACGTCGCGCAGGAGCCCGGCGACGACGTCGAGGTCGGTGTCGGCGGCCGTGTCCACCGTGTCGGGGTTCACCGGCGCCGCTTGCCCGACGGCCGCCCGGCCTTGCCCGCGGGCCGCGCGCCCGGGCGGGGCGCGCCCGCGCCGGTGGCGGCCCGGCTGCCGGCCCGCGGCGCACTCGACCGGCCCGCCCCGGCCGCGGCGACCTCGCGGGTGTCGAGGACGTCGGTGCTGGGACCGGAGCCGGCCCCGGTGCCCGCCCCCGCCGGGGTGGCCGGGGTGCCCGACCCCTCGCCGTCGGCCGCGGGCGACGACGCCCGGCGCGCGGCCTTGGCCCGCCGCGCCGCGACCTTCTCGGCCTGCGCGGCCCAGCGCCTGTCGCGCATCGCGAGGTCCGCCACGATCGGCGTCGCGAGCAGCACCGACGACGCCGCCCCGACGATGGTGCCGACGAGCTGGACCAGCGCCAGGTCCCCGAGCACGCCGACGCCGAGCAGCACCACGCCGATCACGAACAGCCCGATCAGCGGGAGCGCGGCGATGAGCGAGGTGTTCAACGACCGCATGAGGGTCTGGTTGACCGCGAGGTTCGCGGCCTCGGCGTAGGTGCGCCGCGTGAGCCCGAGCAGGCCGCGGGTGTTCTCCCGGACCTTGTCGAACACGACGACGGTGTCGTAGAGCGAGAACCCGAGGATGGTCAGCAGGCCGATGACCGTCGCGGGCGACACCTCGAAGCCGACCAGCGAGTACACGCCGGCGGTGATGATGATGTCGTTGGCCAGCGCCACCAGGGCCGCGAAGGCCATGCGTCTCTCGAAGTAGAACGACAGGTAGATCGTCACCAGCACGAGGAACACCGCGAGCGCGATGAGCGCCTGCTGCGTGATCTCCCCGCCCCAGCTCGCGCTGACCGCGCTGTCGGAGATCGAGTTCGGGTCGGGCGCCCCCGTGGTGCCCAGCGGCTGGAACCGCTCGAACAGCGCCTCCCGCAGCGCCACGACCTGCCCGATCTCGAGGCGCTCGGACCGGATGATGATCGTCGCGGTGTCGCCCTGACCGGCGCTCTGCACGGTGGTGGCCGGGAAGCCCAGCGCCTGCTGGTAGGTCTCCTCGACCTGGCTCGTGGAGATGGGGCCGTTCGCGCCCGTGGCGGGCAGCTGGACGCTGGTGCCGCCCTCGAAGTCGATGCCGAAGTTGAAGCCCCGGATGACCATCGACAGGACGCAGATGACGATCGCGGCACCGAAGATCGCGTACCAGGTCCTCGAGCGCCCGACGATGTCCAGACCGCCGTTGCCGCGGTAGAGCGCGTCGAGCCGGCTGCGCCGGCGCGGCGTGCGCGACGCCGCGGCCTCGTCGGCGGCGTCCTCGCGGGCGTCGTCGAGGTCCTCGGCGGGCTCGTCGGTGTCGTCGCGGTCGGCGAGGTCGTCGCGGTCCAGCTCGTCGGGACGGTCGCCGTCGACGGGCTCGCCCGTGCCGGTCGCGAACTGGGGCCGGCGTCCGGTGGGGCCGGTGGAGTGGGTCATCGGTCACCCCCGCGCTGGGTGCGGCCGCGAGCGGTGCCGGCGCCGGCGCGGGCGCCGGAACCCGACGAGCCGGTACCGGACGAACCCGAGCCCGACGAGCCCGTGCCCGACGAGCCCGTGCCCGACCGGCTCGCGGTGCCCGACCGGCCCGCCGGGCGCCGCCCGCCCGGGCGCGGTGGCCCGGAGCCGGACCGTGGCGCGGCGCGCGCGGCCTTCCCGAGCCCGGACCACGCCGGGCTCGAGAACAGTCGGGAGTTCGACGCGAGGGCGAGCAGAGGGTGCGTCACGAGGAACACCACGATGAGGTCGAGGACCGTGGACATGCCGAGGGTGAACGCGAAGCCCTTGACCTGGCCGACGGCCAGCGCGTAGAGCACGACGGCGGCGATGAAGCTCACCGCGTCGGCGGACAGGATCGTGCGCCGCGCCCGCACCCACCCGCGCGGCACCGCCGACCGGAAACTGCGTCCCTCGCGGACCTCGTCCTTGATCCGTTCGAAGAAGACGACGAACGAGTCGGCCGTGATGCCGATGGCGACGATGAACCCGGCGACGCCGGCCAGGTCGAGGGTGAAGCCGATCCCGCGCCCGAGCAGCACGAGCACGGCGTAGACGACGAGCCCGGACAGGATCAGCGACAGGATCGTCAGCACGCCGAGCGCGCGGTAGTAGAACAGCGAGTACAGGAAGACCAGCGCGAGGCCGACGAGACCCGCGATCAACCCGGCCTGCAGCGAGGCGAGCCCGAGGGTCGCCGAGACGGTCTGGGCCTCGGAGACGTCGAACGACAGCGGCAGCGACCCGTAGCGAAGGATGTTGGCGAGGTCGGTGGCCGACTGCTGGTTGAAGTTGCCCGAGATCTGCGCGTTGCCGTCGAGCAGGGGCTGCACGATGCGCAGCGCCGAGACGACCTGCGAGTCGAGCACCACCGCGTTCAGGTTGTTGACGTTCGCGCTGGTGTAGTCGGCCCAGGTGTCGGACGGCTGCCCGCTCTCGAAGGCGAGGTTGATGATCCAGCCGACGCCCTGGGGGTTCGGGGCGGGCGTCGCGCTGGCGATGTCGGTGCCCGAGAGGATCGCGGGGCCGAGCAGGTACTTCTCGGTGCCCTCGCGGTTGCACGTCACGAGCGGCCGGGCCGGGTCGTCGTAGCCGCGCAGCGGGTCCTCGACCGAACAGTCGAGCGCCAGCGCCGCCTGCTCCTGGACCGCGGGGTCCTCGCTCTGCCGGGTCGCCTTGGCCTCGGCGATCGCCTGCGCCTGGCGCGGGTCCTGCGACGTGCCGCCACCGGCCTCCCCGCCGCCCGGCGGGGGCGGCGTCGGGACCGGCGGCTGCTCCGGCGCGGCGATCGGGGCGCTCTGCCCCGCCGGGGTCTGCCCGGGGGTGCCGGCGCCGGTCGCGCCGCCGGGTGTCGCCGCACCCTCCGGGGGCGCGCCGGGCTGGCCCGGCTGCCCGGGCTGGCCCGGCTGCTGCGCCGGGATCGGACCGCCGATCACCGGGCGGAAGTACAGCCGCGCGGTCTGCCCCAGCGACCGGGCCTGGTCGCCCTCCTGGCCGGGCACGGTGATGACGATGTTGTTGCCGCTCTGCACGACCTCGGCACCGCTGACGCCGAGACCGTTGACGCGCTGGTCGATGATCTGGCGCGCGAGGTTCAGCTGCTCGTTGGTCGGCGCGACACCGGTCTCGGTACGCGCTGTGAGCGTCACCCGCGTGCCGCCCTGGAGGTCGATGCCGAGCTTCGGCGTCGGCGACCCGTCCCCGGTGAAGAACACCAGCCCGTAGAGCGCCGCCACGATCACCACGAAGGCGGCGAGGTAGCGCCCGGGCGAGAACCGGACGGTCGGAGGGGCCACGCTGCGTTGCTCCAGGAGGTCGGGTGGGGTCAGCCGGGGAGGGGCTCGACGCGAGGGTAGGCGCCGGGTCCGACGCTCCCCGCGCCGCCCCGCCCGCTACCGGTCGTGCGCAGCGTCAGGACGAGCGCGGCGAGGAGACGTTGTCGGTGGTCCCGGCCGAGGTGCTCGAGGAGGTGTCCGCCGTGACGTCCGCGCCGTCCCTCGTGTCCGCCTTCGGCGCGGGGTCGACGGCCGTGGACCCGGTGGACACCGACGACTCGGGCAGCGCGTCGGCGTCGGCGGCGTCACCGTCGGCGTCGGCGTCGACCACGGCGTCCTCGGCCACGAGCTTCTCGCGCACCGCGGCGCGCAGCCAGGTGGTGACGACGTCCGGGGCGATCTCGAGGTCGATGGTGCGCTCGTCGTCGACGTCGACCACCGTGCCGCTGATGCCGGACGTCATGACGACCACATCGCCGACGTGCAGGCTGTTCTGCAGGTCCTTCTGCTGGTTCTCCTGCTTCTTGCGCTGCCGGCTGGACATGAACACCAGACCGATCATGAACAGGATGAGCAGGGGGAAGATCAGGTCCATCGTTCTCCGATCACCGGGCGGGCGCTTCGGTCTCGCACCCCGCACTGTCCGTTTCCGAGTCTGCCAGCTCAGGCGAACAGGGTCCCCTGGCCCCGGTCGTCATCGCTCCGGTCGGCGGGGGGCTCCTGCCCCAGATGGCGCCACGCCGCGGGGGTCGCGACGCGCCCACGCGGTGTCCGGGCGAGCATCCCGGCGCGCACGAGGTAGGGCTCGCACACCTCCTCGACCGTGCCGGGCTCCTCGCCCACGGCCACCGCGAGGGTCGACACCCCCACCGGCCCGCCGCCGAAGCTCCGCACGAGCGCCCCGAGGACGGCACGGTCCAGCCGGTCGAGACCCAGCTCGTCGACGTCGTAGACGGCCAGCGCGGACCGGGCGACCTCGCGCGTGACCGCCCCGTCGGCGCGCACCTCGGCGTAGTCGCGCACGCGGCGCAGCAGGCGGTTGGCGATGCGCGGCGTCCCCCGCGACCGCCCGGCGATCTCGCGGGCGCCGTCGGGGCGCAGGTCGACCTCGAGGATGCGGGCGCTGCGGGTGAGCACCTGCTCGAGGTCGCTGGGCTCGTAGAACTCCATGTGCGCGGTGAAGCCGAAGCGGTCGCGCAGCGGGCCGGTGAGCGCGCCGGCGCGCGTCGTCGCCCCGACCAGCGTGAACGGGGCGACGTCCAGCGGGATCGACGTCGCCCCGGGCCCCTTGCCGACCACGACGTCGACGCGGAAGTCCTCCATCGCGAGGTAGAGCATCTCCTCGGCGGGCCGGGCCATGCGGTGGATCTCGTCGATGAACAGGACGTCGCCCTCGAGCAGGTTCGACAGCATCGCCGCCAGGTCGCCGGCGCGCTCCAGCGCCGGGCCCGAGGTGATGCGCACGGCGCTGCCGAGCTCGTGCCCGATGATCATCGAGAGGCTCGTCTTGCCCAGCCCGGGCGGGCCCGAGAGCAGCACGTGGTCCGGCGGGGCGCCGCGGCGCAGGGCGCCCTGGAGCACGAGGTCGAGCTGCTCGCGCACCCGGGGCTGGCCGATGAACTCCGCGAGCCGGGCGGGGCGCAGGCGGTTCTCGAGGTCGCCCTCGCCGTCCTCGACCCCCGCGTCGAGGGCGCGCCGGAGGCTGCCCTCCAGATCGTGGTCGCTCACCGCGCCGGCCCGAGACGGGAGAGCGCGGCGCGCAGGACGGCCGACGAGTCGGAGGTGCCGTTGCTGCCGGTGCTGCCGGTGCTGCCGGTGCTGCCCAGGACCTCGTCGACGGCCTTCTCGGCGGGCTTGGCGGCGAAGCCGAGGCCGACGAGCGCCTCGACGACCTGGTCGCGCAGCGTGCCGGCGGCGACCGGGCTGCTCGCCACCTCGCCGTCGGCGCCGTCGGCGTCGGCGGGGCTCGGTGGGGCGACCTTGTCGCGCAGCTCGACGACCAGCCGCTCGGCGCCCTTGCGCCCGATGCCCGGCACGCTCATCAGCGTCGTGAGGTTGCCGTCGGCGAGCGCGTGGCTCAGCGCCCCAGGGTCGAGCACCGCCAGCGTCGCCAGCGCGACCCGCGGCCCCACCCCGGACACCGTCTGGAGCAGCAGGAACATCTCGCGCTCGGCGGCGTCGGCGAACCCGTAGAGCGTCAGCGAGTCCTCCCGGACCACCAGCGCGGTGTCCAGCCGCGCCTGCTGGCCGCGGCGCAGGCGCGCGAGCGTCGCCGGCGTGGCCTGGACCGCCAGCCCCACCCCGCCGACCTCCACCACGGCGTGGTCGAGCCCGACCGCCAGGACCTCCCCCCGCACCGACGAGATCACCGCACGGCCCTCCGGTCCCACCCGACGAACAGACGTTCGAAGGCTACCGGCCGCCCCCGACGCTCCCGGGGACCGCCGCGCCCGGGCGCCCTGACGGGCGAGGGGCACGGTCGTCGGGCGCCGGGGCGCGTCGATCGTGCGAAACGTGCCGCTCGGGGCGCGCGACGCCCACGACACTCTCGAGAGATCGACGTGGAGAGCACCCCGCAGAGCGGTCGTCCGCCGACGGGTGGCGGTGGCGCGTGGGCGATGCCGCCGGCGGGACCTCTCCACAACGATCTCTCCGGAGTGTCACCGGTGCTGGCGAGGGGCACGGTCCGCAGGCGCCGAACGCTGTCGATCGTGCGGCACGTGCCCCTCACCCGAGGAGGAACTCCGCGAGCACCGGGGCCAGGACGGCGGGGAGCACGATGTGGGCCTGGTCGGGCAGGGTGCGCCGCGCGGCGCCGGGGACGGCGGCGGCCACGGCCGCGACGGCGTCACGCACCCAGTCCGGGCTCGCCCCGCCGTCGAGGGCGAGCAGCGGCACGCCGAGTCCGGCGAGCCGGTCGGCGGGGACGGGACCGCGGGCGACGAGCGCGACGTCGCACGGCAACGACGGGGCCAGGGCGACGGTGCGCGCCCAGAACGGGGTGGTGCGCAGGCGCGCGACCGGGGCGGGCGCCGCCGCCGGGAAGCCGTCGAGGAACGCGGCCGCGGCGTCGTCGTCCCGGCCCGCGCGCAGGGCCGCGAGCACGGCGTCGGCGAGGGTGCTGCGGGGCGCGGAGCCGGCGCCGCGCCACGGCGGCTCGTGCGCCACGACCCGGCCCGCGGGGACGCCCCGCAGCACCGCCTCGAGCACGAGGACCGCGCCGGCCGAGTGCCCGTAGAGCGCCGGAGGACCGCCGGCGCCAGCGGCATGGGCGGCGTGGGTGGCGTGGGTGGCGTGGGCGACGACGGCGGCGAGGTCCGCGACCTCGGCGGCCACCAGGTCCTCGCCGTCCGGGCCTCCGGCGTCGACCGACGGGTCGGGCACGCCGTCGCTGTCGCCCCGGCCGCGGCGGTCCCAGAGGTGCACGGTCGCCCGGTCGGCGAGGGTCTGCGCGAGCACCCGGACGCTCGCCCGGTCCTGCAGCGCGCCGGGCGTCAGCACCAGCGGCGGACCCTCGCCCACCGTCTCGACCGCGAGCCGGGTGCCGTCGGCCGAGGTGACGTGGGCGAGGGTCACCGGGCGGCGCGTCGGGCGGCGGCGAGGCGGGCGCGGTGGTGCTTCGCGACCTCGGCGGCGCGGGCCTCGGCCTCCGCCATGCGCGCGATCATCGGGGCGCGCCAGCAGTGGCAGACCGCGAGCGCGAGGGCGTCGGCGGCGTCGGCGGGGCGCGGGGCGGCCTCGAGCGCGAGGACCCGCGTCACCATCGTCGTGACCTGCTCCTTGCCCGCGCGCCCCGACCCCGTGACCGCGGCCTTCACCTCGCTGGGCGTGTGGAAGGCGACCGGCAGCCCGGCGCGCCCCGCGACCAGCGCGACGACCCCGCCGACCTGCGCGGTGCCCATCACCGTGCGCACGTTGTGCTGGGCGAACACGCGCTCCACGGCGACCACGTCGGGCCGGTGCTCCGCGATCCACGCCTCGACGACGTCGGCGACGGCGCCGAGGCGCTCGGCGACCGCCGCCTCGGGCGGGGTGCGGACGACGTCGACGGCCACGGCGCGCACCGTGCGCCCGCCGCCGCCCTCGACCACGCCCAGACCGCACCGCGTCAGCCCGGGGTCGACGCCCAGCACCCGCATGTCCGGGACGCTACGCGGCGCCCCGCCCCCGGTCCGGTCCTCGTCCCCCGGACCGGCGTGTCCCGGTGATCGACCGGCGAGCGCGGGATCGGCATGCTGGCCGCGCCGCCGCCGCCCCGAGGAGGACCCACCCGTGACCAACAGCCCCACCGAGGAGCCCCGCCCGCCGTTCCCGCCGTTCGACGAGGAGGCGGCGCGGGCGAAGGTGCTCGCCGCGGAGAACGCCTGGAACACCCGCGACCCCGAGAAGGTCGCGCCGGCCTACACGGTGGACACGGTGTGGCGGAACCGCGACGAGTGGGTCACCGGCCGCCAGGAGGTCGTCGACTTCCTGACCCGCAAGTGGGAGCGCGAGCGGGACTACGTCCTGCGCAAGTCGTTGTGGACCTTCGGTGGGCACCGCATCGCCGTGCGCTTCCAGTACGAGTGCCGCGACGCCGCCGGGCAGTGGTGGCGCTGCTACGGCAACGAGAACTGGGAGTTCGCCGACAACGGGCTCATGGCCCGGCGGGAGGCGAGCATCAACGACGTCCGCATCGCCGAGGAGGAGCGCCGGCTGCACGGCCCGCGCGCGGACGGGGACACGAGCGAGATCCCGATCTGAGCCGCCCGTCCGGTCGCCGATCGTCGGCCGGACGCAAGGTTGCACCTCTGCCGGTCGGGGCATCGGAGTGACGTCGATCACGGGCGTGGACGTCGGGAGGCTGGCGTGGTGCAGACAGGTCGCGGACGGACGCGGGACCGCGTCGGGCGGTCGGCGCGACGGGCGGCGTTCCCGCTCGCCCTCCTGGCCCTCGTCTCCGCCGCCGGCGCCGGGTGCGCCGCCTCGCCCCCGCCGTCGGGACCCGTGCCCCTCGTGGAGTTCTCCGCCGACGGCCCGGACGGGGCCGCCGCGTTCGGCAGCTATGTCCTCGTCGGCGACCTGCCCGCCCGCTCCGCGCCGACCTTCGACCAGCTGCCTTTCCGTGCCCGGGTCCCCGCCGGTCCGGGGACGATCACGCCGCAGATGTCGGTCTCGGTGGTCGACGTGTCGCCGGGCTCGACGGTGACGTGCCGCATCACGCTCGACGGGCGGGTGCTCGTCGAGGAGACCGCGGCCGCCCCGGGCCCGGACCTCGAGTGCGTCGCTCCCGCCACGTCGACCGGGTGACGGTCACGGTCGCGGCCCCGGGTCGTCGTGGCGGAAGGTCACGCTGACCCGCGGGCCGGCGCCCGGCCACTTCGGCACCGTGTGCTGCCACTCGTGCTGGCAGCGCCCTCCCATGACCAGCAGGTCGCCCCCGGCCACCGTCAGCCGCGTCGAGGCGCCACCGGCCAGGGGCCGCAGCCCGAACCGGCGGGGCGCGCCCAGCGAGACGATCGCGACGATCGGCGCCTCGTGGGTGAAGCGGACCCGGTCGCCGTGCCAGGCCACCGAGTCGTCGCCGTGGCGGTAGTAGTTGGCGCCCACCCGGTCGAACCGCACGCCGTACCGCGCGGTGAGCGCCGCGGCGACGGCGGGCATCGGGTCGGGCGCCTCGTGGATGCGCCACCCGCAGGTGAGCCGCGGCTCCATGACGTCCTGGTCGTACATCCGGCGGCGTCGCTGGTCCCACGGCGCCTCGGCGACGATCGTGTCGAACCAGTCGTCCGCCCCGGTGATCCAGGCGGGGGCGAGGTCGACCCACGAGCGCTCGTCCAGGACGATGCGCCGCGGCACGACCGTCGGGTCCACGCCCGGGCCCTCGGCGCTCTCGCCCCCACCGAAGAGTGAGGGCGTCCATGCTGCGGTCATCGCCGTCCAGTAGAACACATGTTCGATCGGAGGCCCACCATGCCGAGCAAGCACGTCGTCGTCCACGGGCAGGTGCAGGGCGTCTTCTACCGGTCGAGCGCGCGGGACACCGCGACGGAGCTCGGCGTCACCGGCTGGGTGCGCAACCGCGACGACGGCAGCGTCGAGATGCTCGTCGAGGGCGAGGACGACGCCGTCGACCGGATGATCGCCTGGGCCCGCGAGGGGTCACCGCAGGCGCGGGTCCGCGACGTCGAGGTCAGCGACACCGACCCGCAGGGGACGCGGTCGTTCGAGGAGGCGTGAGGAGCACCGCGGCGCAGGTCCGCCGCTTCCGCCTGCACCGCCAGCACCTCGCCGGGCGCGACGGCGAGGGCCCGGTGGCGATCGCCCGCCGGCTGCTCGGCGTGCAGGCGCAGGTGCCCTCGGCCGCGGCGCAGGCGGTCGCGTCGCGCACGGCCGCGGGCCGCGCCGACGGCGGCACCGTCGACGCCGCGCTCGCGGCCGGGACGCTCGTCCGGACCTGGGCGGCGCGCGGCACGCTGCACCTGCTCGCCGCCGACCAGGCGCCCGCGCTGCTCGCGCTCCTCGCCGCGGCGCGGACCTGGGACAAGGGCGCGTGGCAGCGAGAGTTCGCGACCGCCGAGCAGATGCGCGCGCTCGAGGCCGCGGTGGTCGAGGTGCTCGCCGACGGTGCCGTCCTCACCCGCGAGGAGCTCACCGCGGGCCTCGTCGCGCACAGCGGCCACACCGACCTCTCCGCGGCGCTCGGCTCGGGGTGGGGCGCGGTGCTCAAGCCGCTGGCCTGGCAGGGCCTGCTCTGCCACGGCCCGCCGGCCGGCACCCGCGTGACCTTCACGAGCCCGCGCACCGCCGTCGCCGCCTGGCCCGGCCTCCCCGACCCCGACGAGGCCGCGCGGACGGTCGTGCCCGCCTTCCTCGCCGCGCACGGGCCCGCGACGCCCACCGCGTTCGACGCGTGGCTGCTGCGCGGCGGGACCCCGAAGGCGCGGCTGCGGCGCTGGTTCGCCGAGCTGGTCGCCGACGGCACGCTCACCGAGGTCACGGTCGACGGCGAGGCCCGGTACGCGCGCACCGGCGACCTCGACGACCTCGCCGCCGCCGACCCCGTCGGGGTGCGGCTCCTCGGGCCGTTCGACCCGTACGTGCTCGGGACCGGCACCGCCGACCCCGACCTCGTGCCGCCGGAGCACCGCCGGGAGGTGAGCCGCGCCGCGGGCTGGATCGCGCCCGTGGTCGTCGACGACGGCCGGGTGGTGGCCACCTGGAGCGCCGACGAGGGACGCCTCGCCGTCGTCCCGTTCGGGGCCCCCGTCGCCGTGCCGGACGACGAGCGCGCGACGTGGAGCCGCGTGCTGGGCCGGGAGCTCACGGCGCCGGGGTGACCCCGGGTCGAGCGCCGTCGACGGCGAGGGTGACGACCAGCCCCGCGTGGTCGGTGCCGGGTAGCTCGCGGGTGACCACGTCGAGCGGGCTCGCGCGGCCCGACACCAGGACGTGGTCGATCGTCGCGAACGGCGGGACGGCGCGGTCGGTCGGCCAGGTGCCCCGCAGGCCCGCGCCGACGGCGTCCGCCGCGTCGTCCCACCCGCCGGCGAGCAGCGTGCGCAGCGGGCGGTGGTCGAGGGTGGCGTTGAGGTCGCCGACGACGAGACGCGGCGGCTCGTCCGGCGACCCCGCGGGCGCCGGGAGGTCGGTGATCTCCTGCGCCCAGCCGGTCGGGTCGCCGCGGAAGACCGGCGCGGCCGGGTGGGCGACGACGACGTCGACCGGTCCGCCCGGCCCCAGCACCCGCCCCTCGACCTGCGCGAACACGCCCTCGCGCAGCACCATCCCCGACGGCGCGAGCCGGTGGCGGGCCAGCAGCGCGGTGCCGCCCGCCCCGTCGCGGGCCCGGGAGCTGACGAACGGGAGCTCCGCGGCCAGGCCCGCCGCGGCGAGGGCCCGCTCGGACGCCGGCGTCAGCTCGGTGAGCCCGAGGACGTCGACCCGGTGCTCGCGGACCAGCGCCACCACCGCCGCCGGGTCCGCCCGGCCGAACTGCAGGTTCACCGACGCGACGGTCACCGTCGTGCTGCCGGGACGGCCCGGCGCGACGGCCGGGTCGCCGTCGCCGATCGCCCGCGGGACGACGACGGCCGCGAGGACCACGGCCGCCACCAGCGCGACGGCCGCGGACGCCCACCGGCGCAGTGCCCCCGCGAGCAGCGCCACCAGCGCCGCGAGCGCGGCGACGACCGGTGTGAGGGCCAGCAGCGCGAAGGCCACCGGGGAGCCCGTCGGCGCCCACCACCAGAACGGCACCCAGGCGGCCACCGCCGCCGCGGCGACCCCGAGCAGCGCGCCGACCACGCGGCTCACGAGGGAGCCGGGGCCACGCGCTCGAGGCGCAGGAGCTCCACGCCGGCGCTGTCGACGAGCCGGCCGGTCTCCGCGTAGCCGGCGCGCCGGTAGAGCCGCAGGTTCTCCTCGCTGCGCGCGCCCGTGACCAGCCAGCTCACGTCGCCGGCGGCGAGCTCGGCGTGGGCGCGCTCGACGAGCGCGCGTCCGATGCCGTGGCCCTGGGCGTCGGGCGCGACGGAGAAGCGGGCGAGCTCGACGCACCCCGTCCCCGTGCCCGCGCCGGCCCCGCGCAGGCGCACCGACCCGACCAGCCGCTCGCCGACCCACGCCCCGAACGCCCGCACGTCGGGGCGCTGCAGGTCGGCGGCCAGCTCGGCCACCGTCTCGCGCAGCGGCGGAATCTCGGTGGTGCCGTAGCGGCGCGCCTCGGAGAGGTACGCCGCGTACTGCACGGTCAGCGCCTCCCCGGCGTGGGCCGCCGCGAGGACGGCGACGACGCACGGCGCGGGGGCCATCGGGGGCGGTCGCCCGTCAGCCGACCGTCGACCGACCGTCAGCCCACCTCGGCCATGACCTCGTCGGAGGCGTCGAAGTTCGAGTAGACGTTCTGGACGTCGTCGGAGTCCTCGAGGGCGTCGATGATCCGCAGCACCTTGCGGGCCCCGTCCGCGTCGACCTCGACGTTCATCGACGGCACGAACGACACCTCGGCGGAGTCGTAGTCGATGTCCGCCTCCTGCAGAGCGGTGCGGACGGTGACGAGGTCGGACGCCTCGGTGAGCACCTCGAAGCTCTCGCCGTAGTCGTTGACCTCCTCGGCGCCCGCCTCGAGCACGGCGAGCAGGAGGTCGTCCTCGGCGAGATCGCCGGACGCCTGCGTCTTGGGGACGATGATGACGCCCTTGCGGTTGAACAGGTACGCCACCGAGCCCGGGTCGGCCATCGCGCCGCCGTTGCGGTTCATGGCCGTGCGGACCTCGCCGGCGGCGCGGTTCTTGTTGTCGGTGAGGCACTCGATGAGCACCGCGATGCCGCCCGGGGCGTAGCCCTCGTAGGTGATCGCCTGGTACTCGGCGCCACCGGCCTCGGCCCCCGACCCGCGCTTGACGGCGCGGTCGATGTTGTCGTTGGGCACCGAGGTCTTCTTCGCCTTCTGGATGGCGTCGTAGAGCGTCGGGTTGGCCGCCGGGTCGCCGCCCCCGGTGCGGGCCGCGACCTCGATGTTCTTGATCAGCTTCGCGAACATCTTGCCGCGCTTCGCGTCGATCGCGGCCTTCTTGTGCTTCGTGGTCGCCCACTTGGAGTGGCCGCTCATCGTCTCCCGCCCTTCGTCTCGCGCGTCCCTCTCGCGGGACCTCCCGCGGCGCCGCTCCCGGGGGCCCCGGCCGGCCCTGACGGCACTGACGCACGGCTCACCGCCGCGCACGCATCCAACGATCCAGTCTACCGAGGTCCTCCCCGCCGCTCCGGGACGGTACGGTGCCGACACAGCTGAGTACCGATGCGACACCCAGGCCTGACGACGGGAGCCCGATGGACGTCACCACGCGCGAGCGCACCCACACCTGGTCCGACCCCCGGGCGCTCGCCGCCCAGGCCGCCGGCCACGACGGGCTCGGCTTCCTGCGGGCCATGGCCGACGGGACGCTCCCCCCGCCGCCGATCATGACGCTGGTGGGCGGGGGGATCGAGTCCGTCGAGCGCGGGCGCGTGGTGTTCGCGTTCGAGCCCGCCGAGCATCACTACAACCCGATCGGCTCGGTGCACGGCGGCGTCTACGCGACGTTCCTGGACTCCGCGGCCGGCTGCGCCGTGCAGAGCACGCTCGAGGCCGGCGTCGGCTACACCAGCCTCGACCTGTCGGTGAAGTTCCTGCGCCGCCTCACCGCCGACTCCGGCACCTGCCGCGCCACCGGCCACGTCGTGCACGCCGGGCGCAGCACCGCGCTGGCCCGCGCGGAGATCGTCGACGGCGCCGGGCGGCTGGTGGCCGAGGCGACGTCCAGCTGTCTGATCATGCGCAGCTGATCCCCGGGAGGCACACGTCACAGCGGCTGTGCTGGGGTCGGCGGGGACCCAACGCCGGGACTCCCCTGCCACCTCTGCCGACGACGAAGGGCCTCGATGCCTGCGCAGCGCCGCGTGACGCGCACCCTGCTCGCCGGGGTGGCCACCACCCTGGTCGCTCTGGCGAGCGCCTGCGGGGCGCAGACGACCGCGCTCGCGCCCGGGCCGCCGGGCCCCCAGGCACCACCGGCGGCTCCGGCGGGCGCCGCCACCCAGGGCCTGGTGCGGGTCCCGCTGGGCGTGCCGCCGGGACTCGCCGCCGACCCGTTCGACGTCCCCCGCGAGGCCCTCGTCCCTCCCGACTGGACGCTGTCCGTGTGGGCGCGCGTCGAGGGGGCCCGTGCCCCGGCGTGGGCCCCGGACGGCGCGCTGCTGGTGTCGCGGCCCGACGCCGGCGAGGTCGTGCGGCTGGCGCCGGGGCCCCGCGGACCGGACACGAGCACGCTCGTCAGCGGGCTCACCCAGCCCAACGGGCTCGCGCTCGCCGGCGACCGCCTCTACATCGCCGAGAGCGACGCCGTCCGCTCCTACCCGTACCGGGACGGCACGCTGGGCCCGCCGACCACGGTGGTGGAGGGCCTCCCGGACGCGCGCAGCCCCGAGCTGCGCGGGCGGTACGCGCACGCGCTCAAGTACGTCACGGTCGGTCCCGACGGCGCGGTCTACGTCTCGATCGGCTCCACCGGCAACGTCTCCCCCGAGGACCGGGAGGCCACGCCGCAGCGCGCGGCGGTCCTGCGCGTGCCCCCGGGCGGCGGGCCGGCCGAGGTGTTCACCCGCGGCGTGCGCAACGGCTCCGGCCTCGCCGTGGCCCCCGACGGCGGCGTCTGGGTCGCGGTCAACAACCGCGACAACATCCCCTATCCCTACGACCGGCCCTACCGCGGGAACGGGCCGTCAGACTTCGGCCGCGTCATCCCGGACTACGTCGACGACCTCCCGCCCGAGGAGCTGGCACGGCTCCTCCCGGGTCGCGACCTGGGCTGGCCCTACTGCAACCCCGACCCCGACGTGCGCGCCGGTGATCCCGACAGCCCCGTCGACCCGTCGGACATCCCGCTGGTGCCCGACGCCGAGACCAACCCGGGCGGGCGCGTGCTCGACTGCGCGGCACTGCGCCCCGTCGAGCAGATGGTGGGCGCGCACTCGGCCCCCCTCGGGCTGGCGTTCACGACGCTGCCCCCGCCCTACGGGCTGGGCGCCGTCGTCGGTGTCCACGGCTCGTGGAACCGGCAGGCGCCCCGCGCGCCGGAGGTCTCCTTCTACCCCTGGGAGAACGGCACGCTGGGCGGGCAGCGCACCCTCGTGGGCGGCTTCCAGGCGCCCGACGGGTCCCGGTGGGGACGCCCGGTGGCCCCCGCCCCCGGTCCGGACGGCGCCGTCTACGTGACCGACGACGAGGCCGGGGCCGTCTACCGGCTCGCCCCGCCCGGTCGGTAGCGCCCAACCGTTTCGATCCCCGGCGCGTCGGGCACGTGATGGGCGCCACGCCACCCACGGGAGGGGACCCATGAGCGACGACCAGATCACCGTCACCCGTACCGTCGACGCCAAGCCCGACCAGCTGTTCTCGCTGCTGGCCACGCCGGGGCGCCACCACGAGTTCGACGGCGCGGGCATGCTCCAGGGCGTCGACGGCAACGCGACGGTCAGCGGCGTCGGTGACCAGTTCGTCATGAACATGCGCAACGACGCGCTGGGCGACTACCAGATGCTCAACACCGTCACCGCCTACGAGCAGGAC
Source organism: Actinomycetospora sp. ABD4_176 (assembly GCF_056311855.1). Lineage (NCBI taxonomy): Bacteria > Bacillati > Actinomycetota > Actinomycetes > Pseudonocardiales > Pseudonocardiaceae > Actinomycetospora > Actinomycetospora sp. ABD4_176. The sequence goes on from NZ_CM149974.1 coordinate 1,617,312, forward strand.
CGCGAGATCGCGTGGGCGCCGCAGCTGCACCCGCTCGACGGCTACACCGACAAGCTCGGCGACGTGCAGGCCAAGGGCCACGTCTGGCGCTGGCGGCTCGAGCCGTCGGGCAACGGCACCGAGGTCACCCAGACCTACGACTGGAGCGGGGTCCGGGACGACCAGTTCAAGGGCTTCTTCCCGATGGTCACCGAGGACCAGATGGGCCGGACGATCGACAAGGTCTCCGAGGCCGCCACCTCCTGAGCGACCTCCCGCGCGACACGTCAGCCGGGGTCCGGGCCGCGCGCCCCGGGCCCCGGCGTGCTGCGGAGCCGGTCGCCGGTGGCGACGCGATGGCCGGCGGCGCACTCGGCGACCAGCGTCACCGGCTCGCCGCAGCCCTCGTGGCGCACGACGACCGGCGGCGCGTCGGCGCGGTGCCGGTCGCCGTACTCCATGAGCGCCATGAGCACCGGGCGCAGGTCGTGCCCGGCCGCGGTCAGCCGGTACTCGCGACGGGCCCGGCGCCCCGGCTCGCGGTACTCCGCGGTCTCGACCAGCCCCGCCTCGGCCAGCAGCGCGAGACGCCGCGCGAGGACCGTGCGCGCGATCCCCAGGTGGGCGACGAGATCGTCGAACCGCCGGACGCCGTGGAGCAGGTCGCGGACGACGAGCACGGTCCACGGCTCGCCGAGCACGGTCATGGTGCGCGCGATCGAGCACGCGCCGCTGTCGAGGTCGCGCCAGCGCAGGGGCTCCGTCATGCCGACACCTCCCGTACGAGCTCGATCGCCCGGGCCAGGGTGTCGAGCCGCTCGCCCAGGTCGGCGCCCGCCGGGTAGAGCCGCACCGTCGTGATCCCCGCGGCACGCCACACGCGCAGCCGCTCGCGCACCGCGTCCTCGGTGCCGATCAGCGTCGTCGCGGCGACCATGTCCCGGGGCACCGCGGCCGCCGCGTCCTCCCGCCGCCCCGCCTGCCACAGCCCGCGGACCGCGGCGGCGACCTCGCGCCAGCCCTGGCGGGCGTAGGCGTCGTGGTAGAAGTTCCGCGTCGCCGAGCCCATGCCGCCGAGACTGAACGCGAGGCCCGCCCGCCGCTCGTCGAGCATCGTGGCGAGCTCGGCCTCGTCCCGCGCGAAGGCGACCTCGGCGCCCTGACACAGGTCGAGGTCCGCCAGCGTGCGCCCCGCGGCCGCCGCGCCCGCCGCGAGCGGCTCCAGCGAGGTCGCCGCGCCCTCCGGCACGAAGCTCGTGCCGAGCCAGCCGTCGGCGACCTCCCCGGTGAGGTGCAGCATCCTCGGCGACAGGGTGGCGAGGTAGACGGGGACGCGGTGCTCGGCGGACACCGACACCCGCATCGGGCGGGCCTCGCCGGGCAGCGGCACCGTCACGTGCCGGCCGTCGTGGCGGACCTTCTCCCCCGCCATCACCCGGCGGACCACCTCCACGGTCTCGCGCATCCGCCCCAGCGGGTGGGCGAACGGCACGCCGTGCAGTCCCTCGAGCACCTGCGGCCCCGAGCTCCCGAGACCCAGCAGGAAGCGGCCCTCCGACATCGTCTGCAGCGTCAGCGCGGTCTGCGCGATGAGCGCGGGTGACCGCGTGCCCACCTGCACGACGCCCGACCCGAGCAGCAGCCGCTCGGTGCGCGCGGCGAGGTAGCCCAGCGGCGACGGGGCGTCGGAGCCCCACGCCTCGGCGACCCAGCACACGTCGAGCCCGAGGCGCTCGGCCTCGACGACGAAGTCGACCGTCTCGGCCCACGGCGCGCCGGAGGCCTCGATCGTCGTGGCGCTGCGCATCACGCCTCGGCGCGCTCCTTGATCCCGGCCAGCGTGCGCTCGATGCTGCGCTGCCACTCGCGCACGCGTCCGGCCACGATCCGCTCCTCCTTGTCGGGCATCCGCTCGATGACCGACGTGAGGTTCGACGGCCCCGGCCCCAGCCGCGCCCACTGGCGCAGCTCGGTGCCGGCGGCGGTGGGCGTGAGCGTGAAGCGCCACGTCGCGGTGGGGTTGTCGGGGTCCATGACGACCCACGAGAAGCAGCGGGCCTCGTCGCACTCGACGACCGTCGAGACGGTCTCCCACTCCCCGGCCTGCGGGTGGGCGTTGCGGCCGCGGAAGCGGTGACCCACCGAGGGCTCCTCGCCCTCGCCCGGCCCGTCCGGGGCAGGCAGCCAGTGCGCCTCCTGGAGCTCCTCGGAGGTCTCGGCGACGACGCCGATGTCCCGGACCAGCGGCCACACCCGCGCGGGCGGGGCCGCGACGTGGACGGACGCCTCGACGGTGGGGCAGTCGGCGTAGCGCATCGCCGCAGCGTAGCGGGCTGGGTCCGCGCCCGACACCCAGCGACTAGGTGTTGACGCGGTCGCGGACCTGGCGCAGGAACAGGTCGTGCAGGCGGGCGTCGCCGGTCTGCTCGGGGTGGAAGGCCGTCGCCATCACCGGACCCTGGCGCACGGCCACGACCTTGCCCGACGCCTCGCCCCGCACCGTCCCGGGCACGCGGGCGAGCACCTCGACGCCGCGTCCGGTCGACTCGACCCACGGCGCGCGGATGAACACCGCCCGCACCGGGCCGCCGTGGACGCCGGTGACCGCGAGGTCGGTCTCGAACGACTGCACCTGGCGGCCGAAGGCGTTGCGGCGCACGGTGATGTCCAGGGCGCCGAGCTGGTGCTGGTCGGGCCGCGCGTCGACGGCCTCGCGGGCCAGCAGGATCATCCCCGCGCACGACCCGAACGCCGGCATCCCGGCGCGCAGGCGCTCGCGCAGCGGCTCGAGCAGCTCGAACGCCTCGAGCAGCTTCGACAGCGTCGTCGACTCGCCGCCCGGAAGCACGAGCCCCGCGACCCCGGCGAGCTCGGACGGGCGGCGCACCGTGCGCGCGTCGGCCCCGCACGCGCGGAGGGCGTCGAGGTGCTCGGGGACGTTGCCCTGGAGGGCCAGGACGCCGACGGGTGCGCTCACGCCCTCCAGTCTAGGAACCCGTCAGCGCGGTAGGACGAGACGCAGCACGCGCCGGGTCGCCGACGTCGCGGCGTGGCCCCACGCGTTGAGCGGGGCCGTGACCACGGACTTCGCGCCGCGGCTCCAGGCGTCGGCCCGGCGCGGCGGACACCCCGGACGCATGCGGGTCAACCGGCTGCACCGCGCAGCCGGGCACCCGCCGCGCGGTCACAGGATCGGCGTCCCGCCGGTGACCGCGATCCGGGCGCCGGAGACGTAGCTCGCCTCGTCCGAGGCCAGCATGACGTACACCGGGGCGAGCTCGACGGGCTGGCCGGCACGCCCCAGCGGCGTGTCCTGCCCGAAGGACGCCACGGCCTCGGCGGGCATGGTCGCGGGGATCAGCGGGGTCCAGATCGGGCCGGGGGCGACGCTGTTGGCGCGGATGCCGCGGTCGCCGTACTGACGGGCGAGTGCGGCGGTGAAGTTGGCGATGCCGGCCTTCGTCGCGTCGTAGGCGATGAGCCCGGGTGGCGGGTTGTCGGAGTTGATCGACGTCGTGTTGATGATCGACGCCCCGGCACCCAGGTGCGGCAGCGCGGCCTTCGTGACGTGGAACATCGCGTCGAGGTTGGTGGCGATCGTGCGGTCCCACTCCTCGTCGGGGACGTCCTCGAGGCGGTCGCGCACCATCTGGAAGGCCGCGTTGTTGACGAGCACGTCGAGACGACCGAACGCGTCGACGGTGCGGGCGACGAGGTCGCGGCACGCCTGCGGGTCGGTGAGGTCGCCGGGCACGCGCAGCACGCGGCGTCCGGCGTCGGTGACGAGGCGCTCGACCTCCTCGCCGTCCTCCTCCTCGGCCGGCAGGTGCCCGAACGCGACGTCGGCGCCCTCGCGGGCGAACGCGATCGCGACGGCCCGCCCGATGCCGCTGTCGCCGCCGGTGATCAGCGCGACCTTGCCGGTCAGGCGGCCCGACCCGCGGTAGCTCTCCTCCCCGCAGTCGGCCGGAGGCGTCATGGCGTGCTCGTAGCCGGGGTGCTCCTGCTGGTGACCACTCATCCCGGGGGGGTCACCGATCGGCCGGCGCGATATCCGGCCGGTGACGGGTCAGCCCCCGGTGCCGCCCGGGTCACCGAATCGGGCCCGGTACTCGTCGAGGTGCTGCGAGGCGCACATGCGCTCCTCCTGCTGGCCCTGGGCCTGGGCCATGCACTCGTCGAGGGTCAGGCCCTCGCCGAACGTGCCGATGCCCAGCAGGCCGGGCACGATCAGCCACGCCCCGACGATCAGGCCCACGAGGGCGAGCACGAAGCCGCCGAGCGACATGCCGCCGCTGCGGTGCGGGTCGTGGAACGCGCGCCGCGACCCGACGAACCCGACGACCAGCCCGAGCAGGCCCAGCACGAGCGCGGCCCAGCCCAGCCAGTCCATCCCCGCCCACAACGCGGCGGTCAGGCCCGTCCCCGCGGCGACCAGGCCGAGGGCGAGCGCGGCGGTGCCGAGACCGCCGTCGCGCTCACGCGGGTCCCGCTGGTCGCGGTCCTGCCGGGCAGGGGGCGGGGCGGACGTCATGCCGGCATCGTGCCAGCGGCGCTCACTCGGCGGCGTTCGGGTAGCGCTGGTTGAACTCCGCGAGGTGCTGCGACTTGCACATGTGCATCTCGCGGGCCGTCGTCGACTGCGCCATGCACTGGTCGAGCGTCAGCCCGTCGCCGAACCCGCCGGAGCCGAAGAGCGTCGGCCACACCATGACCGCGCCGACGACGAGCCCGGCGGCGCCCGCGACGAGCCCGCCCAGCGAGGAGGCCCCGTCGGTCGCCAGGTCGTGGAACGCGCGCCGCGCGCCCAGGTAGCCCGCGATCACCGCGGGCAGGCCCAGCACGACGCCCGCCCAGCCCGTCCAGCACGTCGCGACGGCGAGCAGGCCGAGCACGAGCGCCGGCGTCCCCATGCCGTTGCGCCGGGTCGGCTCCTCGACCGGCTCGGGCTCCGCGGCGGGCCGCCGGCGGGCACGGGAGGGTGCGGCGGTGGGCCGGTCGCCCGCGGGGGGTCCCGCGGTCTCGCCCACCGTCCGCATCACGTCGGTCCGGGCGTCCGGGTCGACGGGCGCCTCCTGTCCACGGAGGTCGACCAGCCGGCGCGGGGAGCCCTGCGGGGTGGTCATCGTGGCGATCGTCCCATGCGGCGGTGTGAGGAGTCCGGTGAGCCTCACCAGCCGCGGGTGGCGAGCCGCTCGGCGTCGGGCATGTCGGCGGTGGTGCGCCCGACCATCGCCTCGCCGAGCCCGGCCGAGACCTTGGCGATGACGTCCGGGTCGTCGTGGAAGGTCGTCGCGCGCACGATGGCCTCGGCGCGCCGCGCCGGGTCGCCGGACTTGAAGATGCCCGAGCCGACGAACACGCCCTCGGCGCCGAGCTGCATCATCATCGCCGCGTCGGCGGGGGTCGCGATGCCGCCCGCGGTGAACAGGACGACGGGCAGCCGGCCCGACTCGGCGATCTCCTGAACCAGCGGCAGCGGGGCCGCCAGCTCCTTCGCCGCGGCGTACAGCTCCTGGCCGTCCATGCGCGAGAGCCGGCGGATGTCGGCGCGGATCGCGCGCATGTGGCGGGTGGCCTCGACGACGTTGCCGGTGCCGGCCTCGCCCTTCGAGCGGATCATCGCCGCGCCCTCGCCGATGCGCCGCAGCGCCTCGCCGAGGTTGGTCGCCCCGCACACGAACGGCACGGTGAACGCCCACTTGTCGATGTGGTGGGCCTCGTCGGCGGGGGTGAGCACCTCGGACTCGTCGACGTAGTCGACGCCGAGCGACTGCAGGACCTGCGCCTCGACGAAGTGGCCGATGCGCGCCTTGGCCATCACCGGGATGGAGACGGCGTCGACGATGCCGCGCACCATGTCGGGGTCGGACATCCGCGCGACGCCCCCGTCGGCGCGGATGTCGGCGGGCACGCGCTCGAGGGCCATGACGGCCACGGCTCCGGCGTCCTCGGCGATCCGCGCCTGCTCGGGCGTCACCACGTCCATGATCACGCCGCCCTTGAGCATGTCGGCGAGGCCGCGCTTGACCCCTCCGGTGCCGGTGGTGTGGGCGGTGTCGGGCCTGGTCACGGTGGTCCTCCGGTGCACGTGCGACGGCTGTGTCGGTGGCGGTGTCGGTGGTGGTCCCCCGCGATCGTACGGCCGCGTGAAGGCCTGGTGACGTGACGCCGTGCACCCTGCGCGGCCGGTCACCGCAACGCGTCGAGCATCGCCGCGAGCTCGGCCCACGCGGGCTCGAGGGCGTCCGGCTCGTCGGCGAGCCACAGGGCCGCCTCGTTCATGGCGCCGCCGAGGAGGTGCGCCAGCGGGGCGACGGGGCGCGGCGCGAGCAGACCCTGAGCGACCAGGCCCTCGAGCGCCTCGACGAGGTGGCGCTGCGAGGTCGCCTCGTCGAGCGCGCGCCACTGCGCCCACCCGAGCACCGCCGGGCCGTCGACGAGCGCGATCCGCACCCGGGCGGGGTCGGTGCTCGCCACGAGGAACGCCCGGCACCCGGCCCGAAGCTGCGCACACGGGTCGTCCCCCGCCGCGCGGGCCGCCGCGACGACCGCGTCGGCGACCTCGGCCGCGACCTCGCCCAGCACCGCCCGGAACAGCGCGGCCTTGCCGTCGAACTGGTGGTAGAGCGCGCCCTTGGTGACACCCGCGGCCGCCACGACCTCGGCCAGGCCGACGTCGGCGTACCCGCGCGTGGCGAACAGCGTCCGCGCCGCCTCGACGAGCGCACGTCGCGTGCGCTCCTTCTGCTCGAGCCGCACCCCGGCCACGACACCTCCCCGGACCTCTTGACGTACCGATGGTACGTGAGCACTATTCGACGTACCAACGGTACGCGAAAGGACACGACCATGACACCGACCGGCTTCTACCCCGTCCTCGGCGTCGCCGACGTGGACGCCTCCCGCCGCTTCTGGGTCGAGCACTTCGGCTTCGAGGTGGTCTTCGCCGTCGACTGGTACGTCAGCCTGCGCCGCGGCGCCCACGAGCTGGCGTTCGTCGCCGCCGACCACCCGACCGTGCCCGCCGGCTTCCGCACGCCGGCCCGGGGGCTGCTGCTCAACGTCGAGGTGCCCGACGTCGACGCCGAGTACGAGCGCCTCGTCGTCCGCGGGGGCCTGCGTCCCGAGCTCGACCTGCGCTCCGAGGAGTTCGGCCAGCGCCACTTCATCCTCGCCGACCCCGCCGGCGTGCTCGTGGACGTGATCACCGAGATCCCGGTGGGCGCCGCGTACGAGGACGCGGTCACGGGCTAGTGGATCGCGAGCGGCACCGGGCCGGGCTCGAGCGACCGGGGGTCGGCGAGCAGGTCGGGCAGCTGGTGCGGGTGCACGACGTCGAGGGTCACGGCGAGCTCGGCGGGGGTCCACCAGCGGTGCCCGCGCACCGTGCGGGCCTCGTGCTCGGTGAACGCGGTGGCGTCGATGTCGCCGGACGGCACGTGCACGGCGTGGAAGAGCTCGCGTCCGGCGTAGGTCGTGCCGTCGGCCTCGAAGACCACCTCGCGCACCCACAGCGGGCCCCGGACCTGCTCGGACGGCACCGCGAGGCCCGTCTCCTCCCCCACCGTGCGCGCGACGGCGGCCACGGGGTCCTCGCCGGTCGCGACGCCGCCGCCGGGGGCGAACCAGAAGGCCTCGGCGGGCCGGGCGGGGTCGACGCCCTCGAACAGCAGGACCCGCCCCTCGTCGTCGACGACGACCGCCCGCACCGCGTCCTGGGCCACGTGCACGGCGGGGGGCTCGGCCACGACCCCGTCGGGTCCCGGCTCGGCGATCTCGAAGTACGGCGGCATCGGGGCCGTGCCCGCGAGGCGCAGCCAGCGCACCATCCGCCGGCCGCGCAGCGCGCGGGTGTCGCGCACCGCGTCGTTGTAGATCCGGCGGGCCACCGAGACGCGGGCGTGGACGTCGGCGAGCTCCGCGGCCAGGTCGGCGGGCAGGGCCGCGGTGTCGAGCGGGACGAGCGCGCGGGTCAGGTCGTTCTCGGCCTCCTCGCGCTCGGTGTCGAGGACCCCCTCGCCGGCCGCCCGCGTCGCGGTGGCCGCCCGGGCGGCGGCGCGCAGGGCGCGGCGGTCGGCGTCGGCGAGCGCGACCGGGCCGGCCGTCGCCGCGATCGCCCGCACGATCGCCGCGCGCCGGTCGAGCACGGCCGCGAGGCCCGCGGCCGCGGCGTCGGTGCGGACGTGCAGCCGGTCCAGCCGGCGGGCCCGGGCGACGAGCACCGCCGCAGTGACGATCACCAGCAGGAGCACCGCGGTGACGACGACGATCACCAGCACGCCGGTGGGGCCGAGGAGGGTCACGGGGACGACGGTAGGTCGTGGCCCGCGCCGGCCGGCGCGCGGTCCACCCCTCTCGGGAGGGGGCTCGCGCCCACGCGGCGGGGATCGGCCGCCACGGCGACCTCGTACACCCGCAGGACCGCGGCGGCGACCACCGACCAGTCGAACGCCGCCACGCGACGCCGCCCGGCGAGGCGCAGGGCGTCGCGCCGGGTGGGGTCGTCGAGCAATGCCGCGATCGCCGCTCCCCACGCCGGGGCGTCCCCGCTGCGCACGGCGACGCCCGCCGGCGGCTCGCCGAGCACGCGCCGGAAGGCGTCGATGTCGCTCGCGACGATCGGCGCCCCGGCCGCCATGCCCTCGGCGAGCACGACGCCGAAGCTCTCCCCGCCGGTGTTGGGCGTGGCGAGCAGGTCCACCGAGGCGAGCATCGAGGCCTTGGTCGCCTCGTCGACGGCGCCGAGCAGCTCGATGCGGTCGGCGAGCTCGGGGCCCGCCTGCTCGCGCAGCTCGTCGGCGTCGCCCCGGCCGACCACGAGCAGCCGCAGGTCGGGGCGGGTGGCGGCGAGCGGGCGCAGGGCCTCGAGCAGCAGGGGCATGCCCTTGCGCGGCTCGGTGTAGCGCCCGACGAACCCGACCGTCGCCCCGTTCCCGTGGTGGCGGTGCCCTGGCAGCGGCGCCGCGTCGGCGAAGGCCGCGACGTCCACGCCGTTGGGGATCTCGACGGCGTCGCCGCCGAGGTGCTCGACGTAGACCTGGCGCGCCAGCGGCGACACCGCGATGCGGGCGGTGACCCGCTCGAGCAGCGTGCGCAGCACCGGCTCGAAGAAGGTCATGGTGCGCGAGCGCGGCGTCGAGGTGTGGAACGTCGCCACCACCGGGCCGACCCTATCCTCCTGGCTGGCCACCACGAGCGCGAGGAACGACAGGCTCGGCGCGGTGGGCTCGTGGACGTGCAGGACGTCGAAGTTCCCCTCGCGCAGCCACCGCCGCACCCGGGCGAGCGACACCGGCCCGAACGTCAGCCGGGCCACCGAGCCGTTGTACGGGATGCCGAGCGAGCGCCCGGCACGCGTCACCCCCGCCGGCACCGGGGTGTCCTCACCGGCCGGCGCGAGGACGTCGACGTGGTGGCCCAGGCCCGTCAGCGCGCGGGCGAGGTCGAGGACGTGCGCCTGGACCCCGCCGGCCACGTCCAGCGAGTACGGACACACGATCCCGATGCGCATGGCGCGCCCAGCCTATCGACCGCGCGTCGGGCCCCCGTGACGGCGCCGGCGCCCCGGAGCGAGGGTGACGTCCGCTGCGTGCGACGCAGCGGACGTCACCCTCGCTCCCCCGGGGAGTGGTGCGGCAAGGGTCAGGCCGTCATCTCCTCGAGCTCCTTGCCCTTGGTCTCCTCGATCGCCCGCCAGACGAAGATCCCGGACACCAGCGCGAACAGCGCGTAGAGCCCGTAGGCGAGGGTCAGGCTCAGCTCGGCCAGCGGCGGGAAGGTCACCGTGACGACGAAGTTCGCGACCCACTGCGCGGCGGCGGCCACCGCGAGCGCGGCGGCACGCAGCCAGTTCGGGAACATCTCGCCGAGCAGGACCCACACGACCGGTCCCCACGTCACCGCGAACGACACCACGAACAGGTTCGCCGCGATGAGGGCGATCGTGCCGTAGGCCCCCGGGAGGGACACGTCCTCGCCGGAGCCGACGGCCTGCGAGAAGCAGACGGCCATGACGCCGAGAGTGATCGTCATACCGATCGAGCCACCGAGCAGCATCGGCTTCCGGCCGACCCGGTCGACGATCGCGATGGCCACGAACGTCGAGAGGAGGTTGACCAGCGAGTTGATCACCGAGTAGGTCAGGGAGTCGGCCTCGGAGAACCCGACGGAGCGCCAGAGCGTCGTCGAGTAGTAGAAGATCACGTTGATCCCGACGAACTGCTGGAAGACCGACAGCAGGATCCCCGCCCACACGATCGGTCGCAGACCCAACCGGTTCCCGCGCAGGTCGGCGAGGCTCGGCTTCTGCTCGCGCTGCAGCGACTCCCGGATCGACTCCACCTTGTCCCCGACGGATTCGTCGCTGCGCAGGCCCAGGACCTCGCGCAGGACCTCGCCCGCGCGACCCGGCTCACCCTTGGCGACCAGGTAGCGGGGCGACTCGGGGATCCGCAGGGCCAGGACGCCGTAGATCACTGCCGGGACGACCTCGGCGAGGAACATCCACCGCCAGGCCTCGAGCCCGAACCAGAACGGGTTGCTCGCGCTGCCGGCGAGGCCGGCGAACAGGGCGTCGGAGAGCAGCGCCACGAAGATGCCGGTGACGATGGCGAGCTGCTGCAGGGAGGCGAGACGCCCGCGGATGTGCGCCGGCGAGATCTCCGCGATGTAGGCCGGCGCGATCACCGAGGCCACACCGATGGCCAGACCGCCGATGACGCGCCAGACGATGAGGTCCCACACCGAGACCGCGAACCCGGAGCCGAGCGCGCTGACCAGGAACAGCACCGCCGCGATGAGCATCACCCGGATGCGGCCGTAGCGGTCGGCGAACGGACCTGCGAACCACGCGCCGACCGCGGAGCCGAGCAGCGCGCAGGCCACCGCGAACCCCGACAGGAACGCGCTGAGCGAGAACTGGCCCTCGATGGCCTCGACCGCGCCGTTGATGACGCTGGAGTCGAAGCCGAACAGGAAGCCTCCGACGGCGGCGGCGACCGCGACGCCGATCGCCTTGGCGGAGGTGGTCTGTTGCGCCGGAGACCCCGACGCGGATCCGGAACTGGTTGTCATCGGTCGCTCCCCGGGACAGCACTGTCGATATTGGTCCGGGCGAGGTCGGCGGCGCCGACCATGCCGGATTCCCACCCCATCTCCGCGAGCCGCACCTCGGCGACGGGCCGGTGGCCGCGTCCCGTGAGGTTGGCCCGGAAGACCTCCTCGACCCGTCCCCGCAGCACCTCGCCCGCGGCGGACACGCCGCCGCCGATGACGAAGAGGGTGGGGTCGAGCACCGCCGCGAGCTGGGCGAGACCGAGGCCGATCCAGCGGCCGATCTCGTCGAAGCAGTGCAGCGCGCCCACGTCGCCCTGCTGGGCGGTCGCGGTGACCATCTCGCCGGTGATCGCCTCGGGGTCGCCGCCGGCCGCCGCGATCAGGCCCGCGGCGAACGCCGGCGAGTGCCGGGCGATCTCGAGGGCCTCGGTGAGCAGCGCCCGGCCCGAGCCGTACTGCTCCCAGCAGCCCTGCAGCCCGCAGCCGCACCGGCGGCCGTACGGGACCATCGTGATGTGGCCGATCTCGGCGGCCACCCCGAACCCGCCGCGCAGCAGCCGCCCGCCGGTGACGACGCCGCCGCCGACGCCGGTCCCGATGGTGATCGCGACGAGGTCGTCGTGGTCGCGGCCCGCGCCGAAGCGCGACTCGGCCCACGCGACGGCGTTGGCGTCGTTCTCGACGACCACGGGCAGGTCGAGGGCCGCGGACAGCTGGCCGCGCAGGTCCTCGTCCCGCCACGCCAGGTTCGGCGCAAACATGACCTTGGCCCGGGCCGCGTCGACGAACCCGGCCGCGCCGATGCCGACGGCGGTGACCTCGTGGCCGCCGCGCAGCTCCCCGACCGCGTCGGCGATGGCCTCGAGCACCATGTGGGTGTCGGTGGCCGGGGTCTCGCGACGGGTCGACGCGATGAGCTTGCCGGCCTCGTCGACGACCCCTGCCGCGATCTTGGTGCCGCCGACGTCGACGCCGACGGTCAGCTCGCTCATGACTTCCTCACCAGCTCCCCCCGGGACAGCGCGGACACGTCGATCTCGCCCATGTCGGTGACGACCACGTCGGCCCCCTCGGCGGCCAGGGCGTCGACGTCGTCGGCGCGGGACACCCCGAGCGCGCCGAAGCCGCCGGCCTTCGCGGCCTGGATGCCATTGACCGCGTCCTCCGCGACGAACGCGTTCGCCGGGTCGACCCCGAGCTCCGACGCCGCGGTCAGGAAGATCTCCGGATGGGGCTTGCCCTGCGCGAAGTCACGCCCGGAGACGTCGACGTCGAAGTAGCCGTGGAGGTTGCCCTCCGCCCCGAAGCGCGACAGGTCGACGCGCTCGAGGAAGAGCTTCGCGTTCTTCGACGACGACGCCGCGGCGATCGGGATGCCGGACTGCTTGACCTCCACGACGAAGCGCACCGCGTCGTCGTAGGCCGAGAAGCGACCCTCGGAGATCAGCCGGATGATCATTTCCTGCTTGTGCTCGCCGTACTCCTGGACGCGCCGGTCGAGGTCGGGGACGCCGAAGTACTCGAGCGCCGCCGTGGCGCCGGCCTTGCGGGGCTTGCCCGACATCCGCTCGTGATAGAGCGCCGGCGTGAACTTCTCCGGCGCGTAGCTCGTCTGCGCGACGATGTCCGACCACGGGCCCTCCATGAGCTCGCGCAGGGACTCGCGCCAGGCCTCCTCGTGCGGCGAGTCGACGAGGACACCGTCCACGTCGAAGATCGCTCCGCGGAATCCGGACCCTGCAGTGCCGCTCATGCGCCGTTCCCTTCGTGGTCGTGCCCGGCGGTGGTCGTCGAGATCGGGGCGGTGCCGTCCTCGGTCCCCGCGGGGACGCTCGCCGTCGACGCGGCGCCGGCCCCGAGCCGGCCGTCGCGGTCGAGGGGCACCGTCCACTCCTGGCCGGCGCCGAGCTCGCGCACCTCGTCGCCGAGGCCGATGCGCACCGGGTGGCTGAAGCCCTCGGACTGCACGGCGACGGTCAGCGCGCCGTCACGGACCGAGACCCGCAGCGTCGTGCCCTGGAACACCAGGGAGAGCGCGAGCCCGTCGAGGCGCGGCGTCAGGCGCGGCGAGAACGTCAGCACCCCGTCACGGGCGCCGGCGCCGAGGTAGGCCCGCTGGAGCAGGTCGAGGGTCCCCGACATGACCCCCATGTGGATGCCCTCCTTGGTGGTGCCGCCCTGCACGTCGCCGATGTCGGACTCGACGGCGACGAGGAAGCGCTCCCAGGAGCTCTCGGGGTCGATGCCGGCCAGCACCGCGGCGTGCGCGACGAGCGAGAGCGTCGAGCCGTGCGAGGTGCGCCGGTCGTAGTAGGCGATGGTGCGCCGCGCGAGGTCGCCGTCGTGGGCGATCTCGTCGTAGCCGAGCCGCGAGAAGATCTCGCGCAGCTCGTCGTCGCCGAACAGGAAGAACAGCATGACCGCGTCGGCCTGCTTGGCGAGCTTGTAGCGGTCGGGGTCGTCACCCTCGGCCTTGAGGATGCGGTCCATCCGCTGGATGTTCCTGTGCTTCGACCGGTAGCCCTCCCAGTCGAGCTCGTCGAGCGCCTCGTAGCCCTCGAACTGGGTGATCACGGCGTGGCCGTCGTCGTCGAGGTGGGTCGGCACCGCCATCGACGTGCACATCTCCGACCAGCGCGCGATCTCGTCGTCGGTGATCCCGAGACGGCTGCGCAGGGCGCGGCGGCGGCTCTTGGGCAGCAGCGCGAGGACCTTCGGCGCGGTCGCGCAGATCCACGCGACCATGACGTTCGTGTAGGCGTTGTTGCGCAGCCCGCCCTCGGTGGCGCCGGGGTAGCGCTCGTGGAACTCGTCGGGCCCCATGACGCCGTGGATCTCGTAGCGTCCGGTGTTGGGGTTGCGGTGCGCGATCGACGCCCAGAAGCGGGCGATCTCGAGCATGAGCTCGGCGCCGTAGTCGCGCAGGAACTCCAGGTCGTCGGTGGCCTGGTAGTACTGCCAGACGTTGTAGAAGATCGCGGCGTTGACGTGGCGCTGGTTGTGGGAGTGGTCGGGGTCCCACTGGCCCGACAGCGGGTTGAGGTGGACGACCTGCGTCTCCTCGGTGCCGTCGCTGCCCGACTGCCACGGGAACATCGCGCCGCGGTAACCCGCCTCCGCCGCGGCCGCGCGGGCCTCGGCGAGACGGCGGTAGCGGTACATCAGCAGGCCGCGCGTGATCTCGGGGAGCCGGTAGTTGAGGAACGGGTAGACGTAGAGCTCGTCCCAGAACACGTGCCCGCGGTAGGCCTCGCCGTTGAGACCGCGGGCGGGGACGCCGGCGTCGTGGCGGGCGGTGTGCCGCGAACAGACCTGCAGGACGTGGGCCATGTGGAAGCGCAGCAGCAGCTGCACGCGCGGCTCTGCCGGGACCTCGAGGTCGCAGACGTCCCAGTACTCGTCCCAGGCGTCGACGTGCTCGGCGAGGCAGCCGGCGAAGTCCGGGTAGCGCTCGACGTGGCGCCCGGCCGCGGTCAGCGTCTCGGTGATCGCGTTGTCGTGGCTGGTGAAGAACGAGACGATCTTCTCGACCCGCACGGTCTCGCCCTCGGTGATGTCGAGGTCGAGCACCTGCTGCACGTAGTCGTTCATCTGGTGGAGCGTGCGGGCGGGCTCGATCTTCTCCCAGCCGCGGCCCCGGCCGCGGTACACCCGCGTGCGGGCGGCCTCGGAGACGTAGAGGTTCGACTGCCGGGTCCGCACCTTCAGCGCGATGATCTCCGGTCCGAACGTCCGCGGGGTGACGGGGTCGAGGTGGCGGCCCTCGAGGTCGCGGTAGCGGGCGACCATGGTGTTGTCGACGCGGCCGTCGATCGCCGACACGATGCCGATGCGACCCGACCAGTTCTCGGCGGTGACCGACCACTCCATCGCCGCCTGGTGGCTGTGGGCCATCGAGACGAAGCGGCGGCTGTGCAGCGTCGTCTCGCGCCCGGCCCGGTCGCGGAAGCGGAAGTCGCGGCTGACCGTCGCGGTGCGGATGTCGTAGGAGTGGCGGTAGTCCAGCACCTCGACGTTGTCGAGCCGGATGGCCTCCTCGCCGTCGATGCGCAGCTTGAGGACCAGCCAGTTCGGCAGGTTGACGAGGTCCTCGTTGAGGACCGGGCGGCCGCCGAGGATCGTCGTCTCGCGGTTGTAGGCGCCATGGGCGTAGGTGCCGGCGTAGTGCCGGGGCGCGTCGGTGTCCTCCCACTCGGCGGCGCCGCGGGTGCAGAAGTAGCCGTTGCCGGTGCTGGTCAGCGCCTCGCGCAGGCCCTCGTCGTCGGGCTCGAGACCGGTCCAGGTGAGGGTGAAGTCGTCGGCGACGGCGCCGCCGGGCAGGACGTCGGACGGCGACGCGGCGCGGCCGTCGGTGGCGGTGCTGGGGGTCTGGTCTTCGGTCGTCGTCGTGGTCACGGACGTCTCCGGTCTCCAGGAGCGGGCGGCGGCTGTCGGGGCGGGCGGGGCGGGCAGGGGCTCACCCGGGCGGGGTCACCGTGCGAGGCCGTCGAGGAAGCGGGCCACCTCGTCGACCGTCGCGAGCACGGCCGTCGCGGCGGTCTCGCGCGACGGCGCGTCGGCCGGGTCGATCACGAGGATGCCCAGTCCGGGCTCGCGGTGATCACCGCCCCGGGCGGCGAGCGCGCGGAAGGCGTCCTCGTCGGTGATGTCGTCGCCGAGGTAGATCGGCACGACGTCGGGGTGGTCCAGGTCGAGGACGCCGATGAGGTGCTCGACGGCCTTGCCCTTGTTCCAGTCGATCTCCGGCTGGATCTCGTGGACGAACTTGCCCGGCGTCACGCGCAGCTGCCCGGGGTGCTCGGCGAGGACGGCGTCGACCAGCTCCTGGACCCGGGGGCGGTCGGCGTCGGCGACGTGGCGGTCGTGCACGGCGACCGAGGCGTGCTTGGGCTCGACCTGCGTGCCCTCGATGTCCGCCGCGGCCGTGCGGACCCGCTCGGTGACCTCGGCGACCAGGTCCTCCCACCCGCGCGACGCCTCGTGCTCGATGACGCCGCGCTGCGGGTCGTGGATGTCGAAGCCGTGGCTGCCGGCGATGACGAGGTCGTCGACGCCGGAGAGCTCGGCGACGACGGCGCGGTCGCGCCCGGAGACGATGCACACCGGGCAGCGGCCCGCGAGCGCGCGCAGCACGTCGCGCATCGCGTCGGTCATGATCGCGTCCTCGGGCCGCGGCACGATCGGGGTGAGGACGCCGTCGTAGTCGAGGAAGACCGCGGGGCGGCGTTCGGCCAGGCGCTGCGACACCTCGACGGCGTCGAGCGCGTGCGGCAACCGGTCCGCCGTCGTGGTGACGGGCGCGCCGCGCTGCGGAGCCCGACCGTCGTCTGCGGGCACGGTCACCAGGGCCTCCGCATCTCGGGGCGCCGTTGTCGTGTGTGATGCGAACCACAGGCTAGGGCGGCACCCGGACGTCGTCAACGGATGAACACAGCGTCGCGATCCTGGACCACCACGGCCCCGCCCGCACGGTGGGACACCGCCCGTCCGGGCGGGGTCGTCACCGGGTGGCGGAAGGGGTCGCGGAGCGGGGTCGGAGAGCGCTCAGACGGGGCAGCGGTCGAGGGCGAGCGCGAGCGCCCCCAGCACCGGCGCGTGCTCGGCGAGCTCGGCGACGACCACCTCGGCGGTGCGCGTGGTGCCCGGCAGCGCGGCCGCCCCGATCGCCGCCTGCAGCGGGCCGAGCAGCAGGTCACCGGCCTGGGCGAGCTCCCCGCCGACGACGATGCGCCGCGGGGTGAGCACCGTGCACAGGCCCGCGAGCGCGACGCCGACGTGGTGCCCGGTGTCGGCCAGGACCCGGGTGCAGGGCGCGTCGCCGTCGCGGGCGCGGGCGACGACGTCGGCGACGGTGAGCGGGGCGCCGAGCAGCGGCTCGAGCATGGCGGTGACGGTGCGGGTGGACACCAGGGTCTCGAGGCACCCGCGGTGCCCGCAGCGGCAGACCGCCGCGAACCGGTCCCCCGGGTCGACGGCGACGTGCCCGATCTCGCCGGCCGTGCCGTCGGGGCCGCGGTAGAGCCGCCCGTCGAGGACGAGACCGGCGCCGACGCCGTCGGAGAGCTTGAGGAAGATGCCGTGGTCGACGCCCCGCAGCGCGCCCCACCGCTGCTCGGCGAGGGTGCCGAGGGTCGCGTCGTTGTCCACCCGGCTCGGGACGCCCAGGTGCTCGGCGACCCGCCCGGCCACGGGCACGCCGACCCAGCCGGGCAGGACCCCGGAGGCGCCGACGGCCCCGGTCGCGAGGTCGAGCGGGGCGGGCAGCCCGACGACGACCCCGCGCAGCGCGGCGCGCCGGGCGCCGGTCCCGTTCAGCGCCTGCCCGAGCAGGTCGTTGGCGGTGGCGAGGCCGTCGGCGACCCCGTGGCCGTCGGGCAGGTCCGCGCGGACCTCGGTGCACACGGGGGCCGCGGCGATCGCCGGGTCGGCGACGTCGGCGAGCGCCACGCGCACGTGCCGGTGCCCGAAGTCGATGCCGGCCACCACGCCCGCCCCGCGCACCAGGCGGACCGCCCGCACCCGCCGCCCGCCGCGCACCTCGTCCCCGGCCGCGACCACGCCCGCCGCACCCAGGTCGCGGACGATGTTCGACACCGTCGCGGGCGCCAGCCCGGTCACCGCGGCGATGTCCGCCTGGGTCGGGGCGCCGGCCGCGCGCACGGCGTCGAGCACCCGGCGGCGGTTCGCGTCGCGCAGGCCCGCCGGCGAGCCGGGGCGCGACGCCGTGTTCATGCGATGAACTCTACCCCGTGTTCTTGTGCTTCACGTCACGTCGCCGTGAGCCGGCCGGCGCGCCCCGTCAGGTCGGGTCGGTCCAGATGCGCTGGAGCATGTGCCAGTCCTCGGGGTGCTCGGCGATGTCGCCGGCGAAGGCGTCGGCGACGCGCTGGGTCGCGGCGGGGACGGCGTCGCGGTCGGGGACGGCGACGGGCGGGTGGATGCGGAAGTGCCAGCCCTCCTCCCCCGTGGCCGGGTCCTCGCTGAACCACAGCCCGACCGGCAGCAGCGCCGCGCCGGTGGTCGCGGCGAGCGAGGCCGGGCCGGGCGGCATGGTGGCTCGCGCGCCGAAGAAGGTCACCGGGACCCCGTGGGCGGACAGGTCGCGGTCGGCGACCAGGCACACCACCCCGCCCCGGCGCAGCGCCCGCAGGAGCCCGCGCACCGGGGCCTCGCCCCCGGTCATCGGCAGGATCTCGAAGCCCAGCGACTCGCGGTAGGCCACGAACCGCTCGTAGAGCGACTCCGGCTTCAGACGCTCGGCGACCGTGGTGAAGCGCCCCGAGTGCGCCACCAGCCAGAGCCCCGCCATGTCCCAGTTGCCCGAGTGCGGGAGCGCGACGACTGCGCCCTTCCCGGTGGCCAGGGCCGCGTCGAGGTGCTCCCGGCCCTCGACGACGGGCCGGCGCGCCAGGGCCGCGTGGTCCATCGCGGGCAGCCGGAACGCCTCGCGCCAGTACCGGGCGTACGACCGCAGCGCCGCGCGGGTGAGGGCGTCGAGCTCCTCGGGGCCCAGGTCGGGGCGGACGCGGGCGAGGTTGGCACGCAGCCGCCGGGTGCCCGGCCCGCCGCGGCGCGCCGCGAGGTCGGCCCCGCCGCGGAACGCCCACCGCGCCACGGGTTCCGGGAGCGCGCGCACCAGGCGCCAGCCCGCCGCGTAACCGAGCTCGCTCGCCCGTTCCGCCGCCCGCGACCGCAGGGCCGGCAGCGACAGGGTCCGCGCGATCACGGCGTGCCCCCCGGTCCGTCGTCCGGGGTCGTGGTGCGGGGCTCGGTGGGCTCCGACGTGGGTTCCGACGTGGGCTCCCCCGTGGACCGCCGGTCCGGGGTGTGCCCGGTCGCCGCGCCGTACTGCTCGCGGGCGCTGCGCCACACGGCCACGACCCGCTGCCCGACCGTGATCACCGACCCCACCGTGAGCAGCCAGAGCGCCACGTCGAGGGCGTAGGGCACGCCGAGGCCGGTGAACCCGCAGCCGGCGAGCCCGAGGATGAGCCGCTCCGCCCGCTCGACCAGCCCGCCGTCGGCGCGGAGCCCGGCCGCCTCGGCGCGCGCCTTGATGTAGGAGATGAGCTGGCCGGTGATCAGGCAGGCGAGGGCGAGCCCGGCGAGCAGTGGCCGGTCGACGCTGAACGCCCACCACGCGATGCCCGCGAACACCGCCCCGTCGACGAGGCGGTCGCCGACCGAGTCGAGCACGCCCCCGAAGGGGCTGTTCACCCCCCGCGCGCGGGCCATCGCGCCGTCGAGCACGTCGAGCATCGCGAACGCCCACACCACCAGCGACGCGGCGAACAGGTGCCCGGTCGGGATCAGCCACAGCGCCGAGGCCGTCGACGCGACCGTCCCGACGATCGTCACGACGTCCGGGTGCACCCCGCGGCGGACCAGCCACGACGCCGTCGGCTCGACCCCGCCCCGCATCGCCGCGCGGGCCCACTCGTTGATCACGACGGCCACGCCTCCGCGAGCCGCGACCGCGTCTCGGCCAGCAGCTGCGGGATCACCTTCGTCTGCCCGACGACCGTGATGAAGTTGGCGTCGCCGCCCCAGCGCGGCACGACGTGCTGGTGCAGGTGGTCGGCGAGGGAGCCGCCGGCGACGTGGCCGAGGTTGATGCCGACGTTGAACCCGTGCGGTGCCGCGACCGCCCGCAGCGCGCGCACCGCCTGCTGGGTCACGCCCACCAGTTCGGCCGACTCGTCGAGATCGAGCTCGTCGAGCCCGGCGACGTGGCGGTAGGGCACGACCATGAGGTGGCCGGGGTTGTACGGGTGCAGGTTGAGCACGGCGTACACCCGCTCCCCGCGGTGCAGGACCAGGCCGTCCTCGTCGGACAGGGTCGGGATGCGGCACAGCGGGCACTTCCCGGACTCCTCGGCGGACCCGGTCTCCCCCGCGATGTAGGCCATCCGGTGCGGCGCCCACAGCCGCCGGAAGCCGTCGGGCGTCCCGGCGCCCCACAGCTCGTCGAGCTCGCCCGACCCGGTGCCCACGTCCTCGGACATCAGGGAGTGAACTTCTCCGCGTCCGGTGAGGCGTTCTCGCGACGGCGCACCCAGTCGACGACGGCCACGACCGCGTCGTCCACGGGGACGGCGTTGCGCTGCGAGCCGTCGCGGAACCGGAACGACACCGCGCCGGCGTCCTGGTCCTTGCCCCCGGCCAGCAGCAGGAACGGCACCTTCTGCAGGGTGTGGTTCCGGATCTTCTTCTGCATCCGGTCGTCGGAGTCGTCGACCTCGACCCGCAGGCCCTCGGCGCGCAGGCGGGCGGCGACCTGCGCGACGTAGTCGGCCTGGTCCGCCGAGACCGGGATGCCGACGACCTGCACCGGTGCGAGCCAGGCCGGGAACGCGCCGGCGTAGTGCTCGGTCAGCACGCCGAAGAAGCGCTCGATCGACCCGAACAGCGCGCGGTGGATCATGACCGGCCGTTGCCGCGAGCCGTCGGGCGCCGTGTACTCCAGCTCGAAGCGGTCCGGGAGCATGAGGTCGACCTGGATCGTCGACATCTGCCAGGTGCGCCCGATCGCGTCCTTCGCCTGCACCGAGATCTTCGGCGCGTAGAACGCGGCGCCGCCCGGGTCGAGGACGAGGTCGAGGCCCGCGCCCTCGGCGACCTCGCGCAGGACCTCGGTCGCCTCGTCCCACGCCTCGTCCGAGCCGATCGACTTCTCGGGGTTGCGGGTGGAGAGCTCGAGGTAGAAGTCGTCGAGGCCGTAGTCGCGCAGCAGGTCGAGCACGAACTGCAGCAGTGAGCGGATCTCGTCGCGCATCTGGTCGCGCGTGCAGTAGATGTGCGCGTCGTCCTGGGTGAAGCCGCGGGCGCGCGTCAGGCCGTGCACGACGCCGGACTTCTCGTACCGGTACACCGTGCCGAACTCGAAGAGCCGCAGCGGCAGCTCCCGGTAGGACCGCCCCCGCGCCCGGTAGATCAGGTTGTGCATCGGGCAGTTCATCGGCTTGAGGTAGTAGTCGACCCCCTGCCGCTTCACCTCGCCGTCGTCGCCGTACTCGGCGTCGAGGTGCATCGCGGGGAACATGCCCTCGCGGTACCAGTCGAGGTGGCCGGACACCTGGAACAGCTCGCCCTTGGTGGCGTGCGGGGTGTTGACGAACTCGTAGCCGGCCTCGGCGTGGCGCTGCCGGCTGTAGTCCTCGAGCTCCTTGCGGACGATCCCGCCCTTGGGGTGGAAGACCGGCAGGCCCGAGCCGATCTCGTCGGGGAAGCTGAACAGGTCGAGCTCGGCGCCGAGGCGGCGGTGGTCTCGGCGCTCGGCCTCGGCGACGCGCTCCAGGTAGGCGTCCTGGGCCTCCGGCGACTCCCACGCCGTGCCGTAGATGCGCTGCAGCTGGGCGTTGCGCTGGTCGCCCCGCCAGTAGGCGGCGGCGCTGCGCGTGATCTTGAAGGCGGGGATGAAGCCCGTGGTGGGGAGGTGGGGGCCGCGGCAGAGGTCGCCCCACACGCGCTCGCCCGTGTGGGCGTGCACGTTGTCGTAGGCGGTGAGGTCGCCCGACCCCACCTCCATGATCTCGGCATCGTCCTCGGCGTCCGCTCCCCCGTCCGTCCCCTTGAGGTCGACCAGCTCGAGCTTGAACGGCTCGGCGGCCAGCTCCTCGCGGGCGGCCTCCAGCGAGGGGTACTCGCGGCGCACGAAGCGCTGCTTCGCCTTGACGATCCTGCGCATCGCCTTCTCGAGGGCCTCGAGATCCTCGGGCGTGAACGGGCGGTCGACGGCGAAGTCGTAGTAGAAGCCGTCGGTGACCGGCGGGCCGATGCCGAGCTTGGCCTCCGGGAACATCTGCTGGACCGCCTGGGCCAGCACGTGCGCCGCCGAGTGGCGGATCACGGCGCGCCCGTCCTCGGTGTCGGCGGGCACCGGCGCCACGTCGACGTCCTCGGCCGGGCTCCACGCGAGGTCCTTGAGCGTGCCGTCGGGGGCCCGGACGACGACGACCGTCTGCGGACCCGTGGTCGGCAGCCCCGCCTCGCGGACCGCCTGGCCCGCCGTGGTGCCCGCGGTCACCCGGACGCTGTCGGCGACGAGGGGCTGGGGCGGGGCGAGCGAGGACACGACGGTCTCTCCTCCGGTGTCGAGGGTGGTCCCGAAAGCCTATCGACCTCGGCGACGCAGGGTGGCGGGCGCGGTGGCAGGCACGGTGGCGGGCGCGGTGGCGGGCGCGGTGGCGGGCGCGGTGGCGGCCCCCACCCCCGCTCCCACGACGGCCTCGAGGAACGCCCCGACGGCCCGGACGGTGGCGAGGGTGCGGGCGGTGGGCACGAGGTCGAAGCCGTGCTGCGCGTGCGCGAGCTCGGCGTGCACCACCGGCGCCCGCGACACCGCCCGCAACCGCGCGACGAAGGCGCGGCTCTGTGCGGGCACGACGATCGCATCGCCGGTGCCGTGCAGGACCATGAACGGCGGCGCGCCCGGGTGCACGCGCGCGGCGGGAGACGCGGCGACGTAGGGGTGGGCGTCCTCGTCGAGGGCGGTGGGCATCATCGTCTCGGCGAGCAGGTCGTCGAGGGTGCCGCTGCCGTCGTCGCTGGTCAGGTCGTAGATGCCGTAGAGGCAGACGGCGGCGGCCACGGCGGTGTCGGCGTCGCCGAACCCCGGCTGCCACGCCCCCGGCGTGAGCGCCGCGAGCGCGGCGAGGTGCGCGCCCGAGGAGCCGCCGGTGATGGCGATGCGGTCGGGGTCGCCGCCGTGCTCGGCGATGTGCGCGCGGGTCCAGGCGATCGCCCGCTTGACGTCGACGATCTGCGCGGGCCAGCGCTCGGAGGGGCCGAGGCGGTAGTCGACGCTGACGCACACCCAGCCGCGGGCGACGAGGTGCGCCATCAGCGGGTGGGCGTCGGCGGCCTTGCTGCCCGACGACCACGCCCCGCCGTGGATCTGCAGGAGCACCGGGGCCCGGGCGTCGCGCGGGAGCTGCGGGTCGCGCCAGACGTCGAGGAGGTTCGCGACCGGGTCGGGGCCGTAGGCGACGTCGCGCGCCGAGGCGTAGCGCCGGCGGGCGAGCAGCGAGCCGAGGACCCGGCCGCGCGCGGGGAGGTCGACCGGGCCGAGCTCGGCGGACAGGGCGTCGGCGAGGGTCTCGGTGTCGGCGCGGGCCCCGCGGTCCAGGGCGAGGAGCACCGCGACGGCCAGCGCCGCCGCCCCGAGCCCGATCCGCCCCGCCGGACCGGTCGCGGCGCCGCGCCGGACCGCCACCCCCGCCGCCGCGCCGACGAGCACCGCCGTGGCCCGCGGGGTCTCGGTGGCCGTCGAGGACAGCAGGCTGCCGACCACCGCGGCGGGCCAGCGCCGGGTCAGCGGCCGCAGTCCCGAGCCGGCGACGAGCAGCGCCACCGTCCCGACCAGCAGCGACGTGCGCGCGCCGGGCTCGGACAGCTCGGTCCGCAGGGCGGTCCGCGCCGTGCGCAGCAGCGCACGCACCGGCGGGGTCACCCGGCCATCGTGGACCCCCGGGGTCGGCCGTGCTTCCCGGGTGCTCCCCGGTGCTCCGAGCGTGCTTTGCCCGGCCCCTGCCGAGTCACGTGCGCCACGTCGTCGCCGGTCCCGGCGCTCGGATCCTGGCGTCCGGCCGCGATCCTGCGACACTGGAGGCGTGAGCGACGGCGTGTGCCCGGTGACGGACGCATCGCGGCGGCACCCGTGGGCCGACGTGCCGGCGGCGGCGAGCGCCCGCCTGCGCCCCATCGTGCTGGGCACGGGCGACGAGATCATCGCGACGGTGCGCGCGGAGGTCGCCGAGTACGCGCTGTCGATGGACGGCGAGTTCGGGCGCCGCATCCGCCTCGGGGTGTCGGTGGCGCTCGACCAGTTCCTCGACCTGCTGGGCACCGACGACGCGCTGCCCGACACCCGCGTCTACTTCGAGCTCGGCCGCGTCGAGCACCGCCACGGACGCACCATGGACGCCCTGCAGAGCGCCTACCGGATCGGCTCGCGGGTGCTCTGGCGCCGGATCGCCGCGGCGAGCGACACCGGCAACGGCGACGGCGACGGCAACGGCGGCGGCGGCGGCAACGGCGACAGCGGCGGCAAGAGAGCCGCCGACGACCCCGGGCTGGGCCCCGACGCCATCTTCCGGCTGGCCGAGGCCCTGTTCGCCTACATCGAGCAGCTCGCGGCGGCGTCGGTCTCCGGCTACGCCTACGAGCAGTCGCTCGCGGCCGGCTCGCGCCAGGCCCGCCAGCACGCGCTGGTCGAGCGCCTGTGCCGCGCCCCCGCGCCCGAGGCGCCGGAGCTCGAGGCCCTGGCCCGCGAGGCGGAGTGGGCGCCGCCGAGGTCGGTCGGCGCGCTGGTCGTGGCCGAGGAGTCGCTCGCCACGGTCTGCCGGCGCCTGCCCCCGGACGTCGCCGCGTCGGTCGTCGACCGGGTCGGCGTCGTGTTCGTGCCCGACCCCGACGGGCCCGGGCGTCTCGACGCCGTCGCCGACGCCCTGCGCGGCACCGCGGCCGTGCTCGGGCCGACGGTCGCGCCCGACCAGATCCCGCGCACCGTCACCCGTGCCCGCGCGGCGAGGGCGTTGCAGCAGGACGGGCACCTGCCCGACGAGGGCCTCGTGCGCGCCGACGACCACCTGCTGACCCTGCTGCTGCACGCCGACGTCACCCTGACCGCCGACCTCGTCGCCCAGCGCCTCGAGCCGCTGCGCCGGATGACGGCGACGGCGCGCGACCGGGCCGTGACGACGCTGACCGCGTGGCTCGACGCCCACGGCGACGTCGCCGAGGCGGCCACGCGCCTGCACGTGCACCCGCAGACGGTGCGCTACCGGCTCGCCCGGCTCCGCGAGGCGTTCGCGGGCGTGCTCGACGACCCCGTCGGGCGCCTCGAGGTCGCGCTGGCCCTGCGCGCCGGCGGCCCGTCCCTCGCCGCCGAGGGCTGAGGGTTCGGGCCGCCGAAGCACCGATCGCCGGAGCGAACGGGGAGTTCCTGCGCGAAGAAGCAGCGAACAGGCCGTTCGCTGCTCCCTCGCCCGCGGTCAGGCCGCGACGGCCCCGGTGGCGCCCAGCGACTCGGCGCGGCGGCGACCGAAGGGCAGGGCGCGCAGGCGCTGCTTGAGGGTGCGCTGGTGGCCGCCGGGGAAGGACAGCCGGGCGATCTTGCCCAGCACGCCGCCGTACTGCTTCCACATCGGGCCCGAGTGGTACGGCAGGCCGTAGCGGCGGCAGATGTCGCGGATCTCGGGCGCGATGGTGCGGTAGCGCCGCGAGGGCATGTCCGGGAAGAGGTGGTGCTCGATCTGGTGCGACAGGTTCCCGGTCATGATGTGGAGCAGGACCGAGCCCTCGATGTTCGCCGAGCCCAGCATCTGGCGGACGTACCACTCGGCCTGCGACTCGTTCTCCAGCCGCTCCTCATCGAAGGTCTCGACCTCGACCGGGAAGTGGCCGCAGAAGATCACGGCGTGCGACCAGACGTTGCGGATGATGTTGGCGAGCACGCTGCCGACCAGCGCCGGGACGAACGAGGGGCCCGACAGCGCGGGGAACACCACGAAGTCCTTGAGGGCCTGCTTGCCCGCCTTGCGGCCCATGGCCTTGAGCTCGGGCAGCTTGTCCTTCCAGGTCGCCTCGCGCCGCGCGATCTGGTCGAGCTCGAGGTCGAAGGCCGCGATGCCCCACTCGAAGATCATGGCGAGGCCGGCGTTGGTGAACGTCTGGACCAGGTAGATCGGCTTCCACTCCTGCTCCGGGTCGACCCGGAGCACGTTGTAGCCGATGTCGCGGTCCTTGCCGTGCACGTTGGTGTACGTGTGATGCAGGTAGTTGTGGGTCTGCTGCCAGCTGCGCGCCGTCGAGACGTGGTCCCACTCCCACGTCGTGGAGTTGATCTCCGGGTCGCGCATCCAGTCCCACTGACCGTGCAGGACGTTGTGCCCGATCTCCATGTTCTCGAGGATCTTGGCGAGGGCGAGCGACGCGGTGCCGGCGAGGAACGCCGGCGGGAACAGCGCGCCGAGCAGCAGGACGCGGCCCGCCGCCTCGAGGCCGCGCTGCGTACGGATGACGCGGCGGATGTAGCGCGCGTCGTCCTCGCCGAGCGAGGACACGACGCGATCGCGGATGACCTCGAGCTCGGCGCCGAGGCGCTCGATGTCGTCGACGGTGAGGTGCTCGGTCGACGGGGTGATGTGCGCCGTGCTGGCGCCCGGGCGGCCGGGGCCGGTCGGCGTCTTCGCATCGTTGATGCGGGTGATGTGCTCGGGGATCGTCTCGAGTGCGGTCACGGGTCCTCCTACGGGGATCCGGGGGGAGCGGGGCTACGAGATCGGCGAGGTCGGGTCGTCGCCCACGTGTGCCCGCTGGTCGATCACACTCCCGACGGTAAGGACCGCCTTGCCTCCGGCTCTACGCGCACAGCGAGGGATCGGGGGGCAAACCTGTTGCACAACCACAAATCCGGCGCCGTCGGTGGCGCTGGGTGAGGCCACGGGCGGCTCAGCAGCGCCCCAGCAGCGCCACCAGCTCCGCCGCCGACGCCGGGTGACGGGGGGTGTTGCGGGTCACCGGGTCGGCGAGGGCGGTGCGCGCCAGCGCCTCGTGCTGCTCCGGGCGGGCGCCGAGGTCGGCGACGGTGACCCGCGTCCCGACCGTCTCCAGCACGCCGGACAGCGCGTCGGGCAGCGCCGCGGCCCCCGGCAGGCCGGTCGCCTCGGCGGCGCGTCCCCATCCGGCGGGCTCGGCGTCGAGCTGCCACGCGACGACCTCGGGGAGCACCGCGGCCAGCGCGAGGCCGTGGACCGCGCCGGTGTGCAGGCTCAGCGCGTGCGCGAACCCGTGCACCAGCCCCAGCCCGCTGCGGGTGAGCGCCTGCCCGGCGAGGTGCGCGGCGACGAGCATCTCCGCGCGCGCCCGGGGGTCGGAGCCGTCGGCCACCGCGGTCGGCAGCCACGCCCAGGCCCGGCGCACCGCCTCGGCGGCGAAGGCCTCGGACATCGGGTCGCGGCCGCGCGAGGCGAGCGACTCGAGGCCGTGGACCAGCGCGTCCACGCCCGTCGCGGCCGTCGGACCCGCGGGGAGGCCGTGGGTGAGCTCGGGATCGAGGACGGCGACGCGGGGCACGACGCTGGCGTCGCCGCAGTAGACCTTCCGGCGATTGTCGAGGTCCTCGAGCACCCCGAAGCCGTTGGTCTCCGCGCCCGTGCCCGCCGTCGTCGGGACGGCCACGACCGGTAGCCCCGGGGCGGGGGTGGTGCCGCTGCCGTCCGCCCGCGCGCCGGGGCTGGGCGCGAGCAGCGCGATGCCCTTGGCGGCGTCGAGGCTCGACCCGCCGCCGAGGGCGAGGACCGCGTCGAGGCCCAGCGCCCGCGCGTGCGCGGCGCCCTGCTCGACGACCGCGACCGTCGGGTTGCCGCGCACGGCGTCGAACACCTCGAGCGCGACCCCGGAGGCCGCGAGCGGCCCGGTGACCGCGTCGACGACCCCGGCCGCGCGCAGCCCGGCGTCGGTCACCACGAGCACGCGGCGGGCCCCCTGCCCGGCGAGGTGATCGGGAATCCGGGCCACCGCGCCGGGCCCGAAGTCGACGACCGGCCCCGCGCCGGACAAGAAGGTGCCCGCCGCCACCCCGGCGCACGGCGAGGTCGTGACCGGCCCGCTCGCGACCTTCCCGGCGCTCACGGGGCGGACCGGGTCGTCGTCGGCGCCGGGCGTTCGGTCGTGCCGGTCACGCGGTGTCCTCCAGCAGCTCAGGTGGGTGGCGGCCCCGGCTCCTGGGGGGACGGGAGCCGGGGCCGCCGATCGGGGGCTCGCCCGTCAGGCGAGCACGGCGCCCAGGCCGGGCGCGTCGGGCACGACCAGCATGCCGTCGGGGTCGGGGCGCAGCGGCGCGGCGAGCAGGAAGTCGCGCCGCTCGGGCGTCCAGCCGCCGGCCGGATCGTCGGGGAACTCCAGGTACGGCCCGGCCCCGACGCCCGCCGCGACGTGCAGGTTCGCGAGCAGGCCGAGCCCGTTGGTCCACGTGTGCGGGGTGAAGCGGCGGTGGCGGGCGCGGGCGGCCTCGGCGAGCTGGCGGGCGCGGGTCATGCCGAGGGCGAGCACCACGTCGGCCTGGTAGACGTCCAGCGCGTCGGCCTCGACGAGCGCCAGGGTCTGCGGCAGCGAGTCGAGCATCTCCCCCGCCGCGATGCGCAGGCCGGGGTTCTCGGCGCGCAGCAGGCGGTGGCCCGCGACGTCGGCGTAGGGCAGGGGCTCCTCGACCCAGGCGACGTCGAACTCGGCGAGCTGGCGCACGACGCGGCGGACGTCGCACAGCTCGAGGGGCTCGGTGACGTCGCCGGGCATCCGCCAGGCCTGGTTGAGGTCGACCATGACGTCGAGGCGGTCGCCGACGGCCTCGCGGACCGCGGCGACGGCGGCGACGCCCGCCCGGAGCCGCTGGGGGTGCGCCCGCACCTTCACGGCGCGGACGCCCTCCTCGACGAGGCGGTGCGCGTCCTCGGCCCGGCGGCCCGGGGGCTGCTCGGAGCACCAGGACGCGTAGACCGGCAGGCGGTCGGTGACGCCGCCGAAGAGCGTCGCCACCGGGAGCCCGGCGACCTGGCCGACCACGTCCCACAGCGCGGCCTCGAGCGGCCAGAACCGGCCGGCGTGGAAGCCGACCGACTCGATGCGGCGGACCTGGACCTCGGTGGCCAGCGGGTCGGTGCCGAGGAAGAGCTCGCGGTACGCGTCGAACCCGGCCATCGTGTCGCCCGACCCGACACCGACGACGCCCTCGTCGGTCTCGACGCGCACGATCGCCGCGGCGAAGCGCGTGCGGGGCTCGGGGTCCCACGCGGCGTGGCAGGGCGGGTCGAGCACGGTCTCGCGGTGCTCGACACGGATGTCGGTGATCTTCACGCGGGTCCTTCTCCCGGGGACGGGCGCCGTCAGTACAGGGCGCGGGGCCACGATCGGCAACAATCGGTGCGGTGAGCGCAAATCCCCTGCTGGGCACGGCCCTGCTCGGCGTCCACGCGGCGTCGGTGTGGTTCTGCACGGGGCTGGTCTGGACGATCCAGCTGCTCGTCTACCCCGGTTTCGCGGCCCAGGCCGGATCGTCGGGGGCCGGCCCGGGCTGGATCGACGTCCACGCCCGGCACACGCGGCTGATGGGGCGGCTGATCGGCCTGCCGTGGCTGGTGCAGGGGCTGACGTGTGCGGTGCTGCTGGTGTGGCGCCCGCCGGGGGTCCCGCTGGTGCTCGCGGTCGCGGCGGGGCTGTGCGGGGCGGTGACGGTGGTGGTGACGCTGGCGATCTCGGTGCCGTGCCACACGCGGCTGTCGGACGGCTGGGACGCGGACGTGCACGCGCGGCTGGTGCGGACCAACTGGTGGCGGACGGCGGCCTGGACGCTCGGCGGGGCGGTGGCGCTCGCGATGCTGCTGGTCGCGGCGTGACCCGGCCCCGGTCGGCGGGGCTGCGCCGCGACACCGACCTGCTCGACGCGCTCGCCTCCCCCGAGGCGCTGGCCGGCGGGCTGGGCGTGGCGCGGCTCGCGGCGCTGACCGGGCGCCAGCCGAGCCAGGTGTCGCGCGCCCTGACCGCCCTCGAGGCCGAGGGGCTCGTCGAGCGCGACACGGCGAGCCGGCGCTTCGGCCTGGGCTGGCGGCTCTACGCGCTGGCGGCGCGGACCACCGAGGCGCGGCTCGTGGGCGTGGCCGGGCCGGCGCTGGTGTCGCTGGCCGTGCGGACCGGCGAGAACGCCTCGCTGTGCCGCCTGCACGGCACGCGGGTCGCGACGGTGCTGACCGCGGAGGCCGGCGGCGGGCCGGCGCGGCCGCGGTTCGACGTCGACGACATCCCGGCCGCGACCACGTCGACGGGGCGGGTGCTGCTCTGCGAGCGCGACCCCGCGGCCGCCCGCGCCGCGGCCGCCGACCCGGCGGTGCTCGAGCGGGTCCGCGCGGCGGGCCACGCCGTCGTGGACGGGGAGTTCGACCCGGGCCTCGCGGGGGCCGCCGCCCCGGTCCGCGGGTTCCACGGCGGGATCGTGGCGGCGCTGACGGTCTCGGGTCCCGCCGCTCGCCTGCGCCCCCACCTCGCCGCCCACGCCGCCGCCACCGCCGCCGCGGCCACCGACCTCTCCGCGCGCCTGTCCACCCGCCCCATGTGAGCACTTTCCCGGGCCATAGGCCCGGAAAGTGCTCACGTACGGGGCAGGGACCAGACCACGAGGCCGGCGAGGGCGACGGCCGCGCCGAGGACGCAGACGCCGGGCCAGCCGTACGCCGGGTAGACGACCGCCGTGGCCGCCGAGGCCAGCGTGCCGCCGGCGAACGTCGACACCATGTACGCCGTGGTCACGCGGCTGCGGGCCTGCGGGGCGAGGGCGTAGATGACGCTCTGGTGGCTGATCTGCAGCGCCTGCTGGCAGAGGTCGAGCACGACCACGCCGGCGATCAGCGCGACCAGCGACGCCCCGCCGAGACCGAGCAGCGCCCAGCTCGCCGCCAGCACGACCAGACCGACGGTGACGACGAGCCGCTGGTGGCCGCGGTCGGCGAGCCGCCCGGCCAGCACCGCCATGCCCGCGCCGGCGAGGCCCGCGAGGCCGAACAGGCCCACCACGGCGGGCCCGTAGCCGTACGGCGGCGCCGACAGCAGGAAGTCGATCGAGGTCCAGAGGATCGTGAAGCACCCCATGCCGACCGCGCCGAGTGCCATGCGCCGGCGCAGCTCGGGCTCGTCGCGCACGAGCTCGAGCACCGTGCGCAGCAGGCGCGGGTAGGTCGACGACTCGGTCGGCGCGACCACCGGCAGCCCGATCCGCACGACCACCGCGAGCAGCACCATCACCCCGGCCGCGACCGCGAACACCCACCGCCAGCCACCCGCCTCGGCCACGAACCCGGCGACGGTGCGGGCGCCGAGGATGCCGATGAGCAGGCCGCTCATCACGGTGCCGACCACCTGCCCGCGCTCGTGGTCCCCGGCCAGCGAGGCGGCGAGCGGCACCGCGATCTGCGCGACCGCCGACGTCACGCCGACCAGCGCCACCGCCCCGGCGAGCAGCCCGAACCCCGGCGCGGCCGCCGCGAGCGCGAGCACGACCGCCGACGCCGCGAGCAGCACGGTGACCAGCCGGCGGCGCTCGAGCAGGTCACCGAGCGGGACGAGCAGCGCCAGCGCGGTCGCGTAGCCGATCTGCGAGGCCGTGACCAGCAGCCCGGCCGTCCCGTCGCCGACCCCGAACGCCCGGCCGATCGTGTGCAGCAGCGGCTGCGCGTAGTAGATGTTCGCGACCGCGGCGCCGCACACCACCGCCAGCAGCAGCGTGCGGGCGCGCCCGATGCCGGACGTGGTGGGGGTCGCGGCACCGGACGGCGCGGGCCGGGGACTCCCGGGCGGGCTCACCGGGCGCTCACGAGGCACTCACCGCACGACCGTGCCCGACGCCGCGACGGCGCACGCGCGGTCGAGATGGATCCCACGGGCGCGTGCCCGCTTCGTCCCCGTGTGTCAGGTCCGCGCCGGGCGGCGGCGCGGCAGGCCCGCGCGGGCCGGGTCGGGGTCGCCGAGGTCGTCGGACACCGCGAGCGTCGCCGGGCCGAGCCGCAGCGTGCCCGACGACAGCGCCGCGCACCGCACCCCGGCCCGCCCGCGCAGCGCCGCGTGCGCGCCCGGCGCGAGCACCGTGTCCATCCACGCGCAGGGGGCCGCCGGGCGCCCGCCGCCGAGCCGCACCGGGCCGTCACCGCTGTCGATCGCGAACTCCCGCCCGCGCAGCGCCTCGACCTCGAGCCCGCGGGTCAGCACCGTGCGCCGGGCCGCGACCGGGTCGAACGGGGGCACCCCGAGCTCGTCGGCGACGGCCTCGAGCGCCTCGATCGCGAGCAGCGTCACCGCCGCGTCCCGGTGCGCCGCGCGGCCGGCGTAGCGGTCGCCGACCACCCCGTACCCCGCCCGGACCTCGATCGCGTCCGGGGTGCTCGTCGGCACCGCGACCGGGCCGTCGGCGGGCCGGCCGTCGTAGGCGTGGGCGGGCGAGACGACGAAGCCCACGATCTCCAGGCCGATCACCCCGTCCACGGTAGACAGGGCGATGTGCGGCTGAGTGTGTCCGGGGCGGTGGTCGACGGGGCGTGGTGCCCGGGCGACGTCGAGGTCGCCGACGGCCGGGTCGCGGCCGTCGGTCTCCCGCCCGCGCGGGGCGGCACGATCGTGGTGCCGGGGCTCGTCGACCTGCTCTGCCACGGCTACGCCGGGATCGACCTCACGAGCGCCACGACCGAGGAGATCGGGACGTGGCGCGCCGCGCTCGCCCGCGACGGGACGACCGCCGCCTGCCCCTCGCTGCTCACCGACGACCCCGCCCGCACCGCCGCCGCGCTCGCGCGCCTCGACACGGCCCGCGCCCGCCCCGGACGGGGCGCCCACCTCCTCGGCGCCCACCTCGAGGGCCCCTTCCTCGCCCCCGCCCGGATCGGCACCCATCCCCCCGAGCACCGCCGCGACCCCGACCCGGCCCTGCTCGCGCGCCTGCTCGCCGCCGGCCGGGTCGACCTCGTCACCCTCGCCCCCGAGCTCCCGGGCGCCGGCGACCTGGTCGACCTGCTCCGGGCCCGCGGCGTCGCGGTGCTCGCGGGCCACAGCGACGCCGACGCCCCCGCCGCCCACGCGGCCGTCGACCGCGGCGTCCGGGCCGTCACCCACCTCCACAACGCCATGAGCGGGCTCGACCACCGCGCCCCGGGGCTCGCGGCCGTGGCGCTCACCCGGCCCGAGGTGATCGTCACGCTCATCGGCGACGGCCGCCACGTCGCGCCCGAGATGCTGCGGCTCGCCGCGACGGCCGCCGCCGGCCGGTGGGCCCTGGTCACCGACGCGACGGCCGCCGCCGGGATGCCCGACGGCCCGTTCCGTCTCGCCGGGGTGCCGGTGACGCTCGCCGACGGGGTCGTGCGCAACGCCGCGGGCGGGCTCGCGGGCGCCGCCGCCCCGTTGGTCCGCGGCGTCCGGACCGCGGTGGCGGCGGGCGTCGCGACGCTCGACGCGATCGCGGCGGCGACGGCCGTGCCCGCGCGTCTCCTGGGCCGGCGTGACGTGGGTCGCCTCACCGTCGGCGGGGCCGCGGATCTCGTCCTCCTGGACGAGGACCTGGCCGTCACCCGGGTGCTCGTCGAGGGCCGGGAGGTCGACCGCGAGACGACCGGTGAGTGACGGCCGGGCGTCACTTTCGATACCCGAATTCTCACGATGGTGTAACGAAATCCGGTCTGTGTACGGTATGCCCGGTAGCTGGCCCACCGAACGGGTGACAGCGGACCGTGATGGGACCATCGACGCAGGTGAGGTGACGTGGCGACCAGCCAGGCGGTGCGGAGCAGGCGAGCCGACGGATCCCCGTCGGGCCCCCACGCCTCCGCCGACCCGGTGACCGGCCGCATCGTCACGCAGGCGCGGCCCCCGTCGCCCGCCTCACCACCGGCCCCCTCACGACCGGCCGCCTCACGACCGGCCCCGCCGCGGCCCGCCGCGCGCCGCTCGCACGACCCGGACGCGGAGACGATCACGCTGCGCGCCGCGATGCTCGCGCACGAACAGGCCCGCCAGACCGGCACGACCGGCGGCACCGCCACGAAGCGCCGCAGTCGGACCCCGACCACCACCGTGTCGGTCCTCGTTCCCGCGCACGACGAGGAGGAGGGGATCGTCGCCACCGTCGAGGGCCTGCTCGAGCAGCGGGTCCCCGAGTGGCTGGAGATCTCCGGCATCGTCGTCGTCGCCAACAACTGCACCGACCGCACCGCCGAGGTCGCGCGCGGCTACCCGGTGACGGTCCTCGAGATGGAGCGCAACCCGGACAAGAAGGCCGGCGCGCTCAACCACGGCTGGCGCGTCGCGGCCCAGGACGCCGACTTCGTGCTCACGATGGACGCGGACACGGTCCTGCTGCCCGACACCGTCGCGAAGATGGCCACCGAGCTGCGCGGCAACGCGGTGCTCGGCGCGGTCTGCGCGCGGTACTGGGCCTCGGAGGGCAGGGGCCTGCTCTGGCGGCTGCAGCGCCTCGAGTACACCCGCTACGACGACCTGCGCGACCTGCGCGGCTGGCGCGTCTCGGTCGCGAGCGGCGCGGCCGCGATGTACCGCACGGCGGCGCTGGCCGCGGTCGCGGCGAACCGCGAGGCCGGCGAGCCGTGGGACGGCGCCTCGCTCATCGAGGACTACGCGCTGACCCTCGAGCTCAAGACCCGCGGCTGGCGGGTCGCGGCGGCGCGCGGCGCCCACGTCTACACCGACCCGCCCACCACCTGGCGCTCGCTGTGGCAGCAGCGGCTGCGCTGGGGGCGCGGCGGGATGGACGAGGTGCTCAAGCGCGGATGGTCGCCGGCGACGCGGATCGACTGCCTGTCCTACGTGCTCTTCGCCTTCAGCGTGTTCTTCCGCGTGCTGTTCCTCGCGATGCTCACGCTGATGATCGTCTATGCGGTGCCGTTCCGGTACGCGCTGATCGGGCTGATCCCGCTCGGCGTGATGTGGCTGGAGCGGATGACGTCCATGTGGCGGCTCCCGGGACGCAGCTGGCGCGACGTCGCGCTCTGCGCGGTCCTGGTCGTCGAGGACTTCTACGGATTCTTCCTGGAGCTGTGCGCGGTGACGGCGGCCTGGCGCTGCCTCAACGCCCGGCGCCAGGCCTGGTAGCGGCAGCAGTCGAGCGGATCGGAAGGGGACGGACGCAGGGATGTACGGCGAGCACTCGATGTACCTGACCAGCGTGGTCGGCGGCGGCAGCACCGGCCTCGCCCTCGCGGCGGCCACGGGGATCAACGCGATGGCGATGGTGCTGATGGCGGTGACCGTGCTGTTCACCACGATGCTGCTCGTGCGGATCGTGCGCCGCGGCGCCCGCCTCCGCCGCTGACCGCGTGTCGTTCGACGACCGGCGCCGCAACGTCCGCTCGCTGCTGTTCTTCCTGGTGGCCCTCCTGGGCACCGTCGTGATCACGTTCGCGGGCTCCTTCGCCGCCGCCGCGGACCGCGAGGTCGCCCAGGCGCCCCGGTACACCCCGACCGCGCTCGACCAGCAGCTGCCGCCGGACCCCGACGCCCGTCCCGGACCGCGGGTCGCCCTCACGTTCGACGACGGCCCGTCGGCGCAGCTGACCCCCTACGTCCTCGACGTGCTCGCCGCCAAGCGGGTCCGCGCCACCTTCTTCCTGCAGGGCGAGAACGCCGAGCGATACCCCGACCTCGTCCGCCGGGTGCAGGCGGAGGGCCACGTCGTGGCCAACCACGCCTGGCAGCACGCGTGGTTCCCCGACCTCACGCCCGAGGAGGCCCTGGACGAGATCGCCAGCACCAACGAGCTGCTCACCGAGCTCACGGGGGTGCGCCCGGACCTGTTCCGCTACCCGTTCGGGCAGGCGTCCCCGGGCGGGGACGCGGCGCTGGCGCGGCTCGGGATGACCGGCGGCGTCCACTGGAAGTGGACCTCGGACAAGGAGGGCGACTTCCAGTGCCCCGGCGCCGACGCGATGGTCGACTTCGTGGTGACGGAGGCCGCCGACCAGGCGATGCTCCTGCTCCACGACGCGAACGACGCCATCACGTGCTCCCCGGACCAGCTCCGGTACCTCCCGCGCGCGATCGACGAGCTGCGCGCCCGCGGGTTCACGTTCGGGGTCGTCGCGCCCTCGCCGGTGCCCTCCGCCCTCAACGGCGGCTCGCTCGCGGCCGTCGTGCCGTGAGGGGTCCCGTGACGCGGGTGCTGCTGTTCGTGCTCGCGGCCGGCCTGCTCGCGGCGTGCGCGCCGGCCCCGGCCGCCGAGCGGGTCCCGTCGGGATCGTCGGGGTCGTCGGGGTCGTCGGGGTCGTCGGAGCGCTCCGGCTCCGCGGCGCCGGCCCCCGGCCTGCCGACGGCGTTCGCCGACCGCCTGCTGGCCGACGCCGTCGCCGACCCCCTCGGCGAGGACGTCCCCGACGAGCTCGCCGGCGCCCGCGCCTGGACCAGCGCGATCCAGGCGCCGCACCGCCAGACCGACCGTGACGTGGGCGCCGCCGGCGTCGCGCACGGGATGCTCGCGCTCGCCGCGGCCACGCCGGACCCCGCGGCCCGCGACGGCTGGCTCGCCGGCGCCCGCGCGGCCGGCGACTTCCTGCTCGGCGCGTCCCGCGACGGCCGCGTCCCGGACTACGTCGACCCCGGCGGCCCCTCCGACCGCGCCTACACCTCGTTCGACGACGGCGCCGCCGGGGTCGCGGAGGTGCTGTGGCGCCTCGGCGAGGCCACCGGCGAGGACCGCTACACCGAGGGGGCCCGCGCCTCGTTGCGCTGGGTGCTCGACCGCGCCGAGGGCGTCGACGGCCGCGACTGCCCCGAGATGTGCCGCTGGGCGTGGGTCGACTCGGGCGCGCCCTCCTACCGCCACGGGATGGGCGAGGGCCAGGCCGGGATCGTCTACGCGCTCTCGGTGATGGGCGAGCGGCTGGGCGACCCCGAGCTCACCGCCCATGCGCAGGGCGGCGCGGCCTACCTCTCCAGCCGGCTCGACGACGACGGCGGCCTGCCCGAGCGCGACGACGAGCCGCGGCGCAACACCGGCTTCCTCTCGGGCACCGCGGGCGCGGCGTTCGTGTTCCTGCGGATGTACCAGGCCACGGGCGACGAGCGCTGGCGCCGCGACGCGGAGTCCGCGCTGGGCTTCCTCGACCGCACCGCGCAGCCCGCGGGCCGGGGGCTCACGTGGCCGATACTGCTCGGCGCCGGGTCGGAGGCACTGACGCCGGACAACCCGAACCGCGCGACCGGGATGGAGGAGGGGGCGGCCGGCATCGGCTGGGTCTCCCTGCAGGCCCACGCGATCCTCGGCGACGAGCGCCACCTCGAGCGCGCGCGGGCCGCCGGGCGCTGGCTGGTCGACGTCGCGCTCGTCGAGCCCGTCGGGCGGGCGTGGGCGGAGTACGAGGGCAGCCCGCTCGTGCACACGGCCACCAACAGCGGCGCGGCGGGCACGGGGTGGTTCCTCGACTCGCTCGGGCGCGTCACCGGCGAGGAGGAGTTCGCCGGCGCCGCCCGCGCCGCCCGCAACTGGCTGCTCGCCGTCGCCACCCCCGAGCACCGCTGGGGCGCGACGCGCCGGGCCGGGACCTGGACGCTCGGCGGCGAGCCGTCGTGGCACTGGGGCGCGGCCGGCGTCATCGGCTTCCTCGCGCGGATGGGCGGCGGGCCCGTCGACAGCCCCGGCATGCAGGAGGTCCTGGTGCCGCTCGAGGGGCCTGGTCGACCGTCGGGGTCCGGGGGCGAAGCCGGGAATTAGTTCCCGATCGTCCGCCGCCCGCCCCGCGCCGGCGGGCGTTGACTCGGTGTCACCCGCCGGCGTGTGGCCGGCGCGGGTGGGCCGAGGAGGTGCCGTGACCGTCGTCGACGTGGTGGTGCTCGCGGTCGTCGCGCTCGCCGCGCTGCGCGGCTGGCGCCGGGGCGGGACCGGGCTGGTGCTCCGCGCGGCGGGCGCCGTCGCCGGCGTGCTGGTGGCCGGCGCGCTGGCCCGTTGGCTGGTGCCGCTGCTCCTCACACCCGACGACGGCATCTCCCGCGGCGCCGTCCTGCTCGGGGCCGCGCTGGTCGGCGCGCTCGTCGGCTGGGGGCTGGGGCGTCGCCTCGGCGAGATCGTGGCCCGGCGCAGCGGTCACGGTCCCGGCCACCGGCGCCCCGGCCTCCCCGACCGGGTCCTGGGCGTCGCCGCCCACGGCGCACTGGCGCTGGTGGTGCTGGTGGTGGCCGCGGGCGTCGTCGGCGCGATCGGCCCCGAGGGGCTGGGCGACGCCGCGCGAGACAGCTCCGTGCTGGGCGCCGCCGCCGAGCGGCTGCCCGACCCCCTGGCCCTGCTGCCGGCCGAGGCGCCGACGCTCGCCGACGGGAGCGCACGGTGAGGGGCCCGCTGACCGTCCCCCGCCTGGCCGGGGGCGGCGCGCTCGCGCTGCTGCTGCTCACCTGGCTCGCCTCCGGGTCCTTCCTCACCGCGCTGCTCGTCGTGGTGCTCGTGGTCGCCGTCGCCGGCGGGGCCTGGCTGGTCGTGTCCTGGGGCGGGC
Organism: Actinomycetospora sp. ABD4_176; assembly: GCF_056311855.1. Classification (NCBI taxonomy): domain Bacteria; kingdom Bacillati; phylum Actinomycetota; class Actinomycetes; order Pseudonocardiales; family Pseudonocardiaceae; genus Actinomycetospora; species Actinomycetospora sp. ABD4_176. The sequence goes on from NZ_CM149974.1 coordinate 1,655,378, forward strand.
GCTCGCCGCGGGCCGCCGAGGGGAGCTCTCCCGTCGCCGACGCCCTGCCCACCGCCGACCTGTCCCCGCCCTCGGGCGGCGAGCGCGTGCGCCGGGCGCTGCGCGGCCTGCTCGGGCGGCCGTGGGTGCAGGGCGACGGGATCGTCCGCGCCGCGGCCCGGCGCCTCGCCTCCGAGGACGCGCTGGTGTGGACCCCGCGCGGGCAGCGGGTGACCGCGCCCCACCTGTGGGTCGAGCTCCACCCCGACGACCTCGCCGACGTCGCCGCCCGGTGGCCGCTCGAGGTACTGGCCGACGAGCTGCTCGGCGGCTACCTCGAGCACGCGCGCGGCACCGAGGCGCGCCGGATGGCCGAGCGCACGTTCCTGCACCTGCTCGCCGGCACCGACGTGCCCGTCGGGCGGGTCGTCGTCACCGCCGCCTTCTCCCGACCCGCCGCGTCCCCGGCGGCGACGGCCTCCGCGACCGAGCCGACCCCCTCGTCGGTCGCGGCGCCCGCCGCCCCTGCCGGGATCGCGGCGCCCCCGGCCCCGCCCGGGTCCGGCCCGGCCGTGCCGGGGGCAGCCGGCCGGCCCGGGCGGGCCCTCCTGCCGCCACCACCTCGGCCGGCTCCGGCGCGGGGGCCGGCCGGGGATTCCCGGGACTCCGTCGGGGGGTCCCGGGGACGAGGGGCGGCGCGGGGACCGGCCGCCACGGTCGTCCACCGCCGGCCGGGGACCGTCACCACGCCCGACACCGCCCGCCTCGCCGGAACGCCCGGCTCGCGGGTCACGCCGCGGGCCGGGGCGACGGTCGTCGAGCGGGTGGTGGCGACCGCGCGGGGTGCCGGGAGGCCCGGCGTACGCTGGCGTCGACCGGCGGGACCCCGCCGTGGCGGGGAGCGCTGAGCGCCCCCACTCCGGCCGACCGGGAGGTGGCGTGACACGACCCGCCGCCCGCCCGTCCCGGTCCGGCCCACCGCGTGCCCCGGGTCCGCCGCGACTGCCCGTCGGCGGCCTCGCGGTGCTCGACGTCCGCACGGAGACGACGCAGTCGGTGCCGTGGGGCGAGCGCATCACCATCGGCCGCGGCGACTCCGGGCACGGCCCGAGCCGCGCGGCCGGGGCGCCGCGCCACGTCGTCGTCCCCGACGACCGGGTCTCGCGCCTCGCGGCCGAGATCGAGGTCCGCGACGACGCCTACCTGATCATCAACCGGCAGCGCCACGGCGGGCTGCTGACGCTGTTCGTGCCCGGCATCGCCGGCAAGGACCGCATCCGGGCCGGCAACGGCCTGCTCGTCCGCGACGACCGCTCCTCGCTGGGCCTGTGGCTGCCCGACGGCCAGGAGCTGACGCTCGCGCTGCTGCGGTTCGCGCCCGTCGCGGGCGCCGGGCCCACCACCAGCGGCGGGCTCGCCGGCGGACGCACCATCGACACCTCGCTGCCGACGGCCGAGACGTGGTGGTCGGTGCTCGTCGCCGCGTGCGGGCCCACCCTCATCGCGGCGGCGACGGCCGGCCCGAGCAGCAGCGCACCGCGCGACGTGCACGGCGACGCCGAGCAGATCGCCGACTGGCACCGCGCCGAGGGCCGTCCGGCGCCGAGCCCGAAGACCCAGAGCGAGGCGTTCCGTCACGCCCAGCGCTGGCTGCGCGGCGTGCGCCTCAACGACAAGACCCGCGGCTGGCGGATCGCGGTCGTCGAGCAGGCGATCCACCTTCGCCTGGTCACGCTCGACGACGTGCGGCTGCTCTTCCCCAGCCAGGCGCCGCCCGCACGCTGAGCCTCACCCGTCGGTGAGGTCCTGCTCCGGCAGCGCCCCGAGCAGCGCGAACGCGCCGAGGTAGGGCTCGACGTCCCCGCGCGTGGTCCACGACAGCAGCTGCGCCGCCGACCGGCGGGTCACCAGCGCGCGGGCCAGGTCGAAGTCGGACGCCCGCACCTGCACCGCGGCGTCCGCGGGCTCCCCCGCCGAGCACCACGACCACCGGTCCCCCACCAGCGCGATCGGCGGCAGCGCGGGGTCGAGCCGGGCGGCGAACCGGCCGGCGAAGCGCTCGCGCAGCGCCGCGATCGCGGGGGTGTCGCGCGCCCCGGGCTCCCCCAGCGCCCCGCGCAGGTCCTGCTCGTGGATCGTGACGTCGCCGAGCGGGCGCGTGCCGTGCTCGGCCATCCAGGCCTGCAGCGGGCCGGCGACGACCTCCCACTCGGCCACGAGCGCCCGCACGTCGCGGCCGCGGCGCGCGTCGACCTGGCGGGCGGTCCACGCCTCGTTGTGGTCGTCGGGCTCGTCGCCGGCGAGGACGTCGGCGCCGAGCCCGACCATGTGCGAGAGCAGGTCGCGCACCGTCCAGTCCGGGCAGGCGGGCACGGTCGTCGCCGCCCGCTCGGCGTCCAGGTCGGCGACCAGGGCGACGACGCGCTGCCGCGCCCGGCTCCACTCCGCGATCTCGTCCACACCCCGACCCTCCCACCCGTCACACCCCGGCCGACTCCCGCCCGCGAAACCGACCACCCGCCCCGGTGGCCGCGTCACACGACCGCTCGTCCCGATGTGACCCGCGGTAGTGCGTTGTGTATCACTGAGTTGTGTCACAGTAGGGATATGTCACGCGAGGGGGACGCGACGATCTCGGAGGGTGGCCCCGCCACCCCGGCCGTCATACGACAAGCACCCGGCTACCTGGCCCGGCGCCTCCACCAGGCGTACACGGCGGCCTGGGCGCGCCGGGTCGATCCCGTGCTCACGGGCCCGCAGTACGCCGTGCTCGTCACGGTCGAGGCGCACCCGAAGCTCGACCAGGGCTCGCTGGCCCACACGGTCGCGCTCGACCGCTCGACGATGGCCGACGTGTGCCGGCGCCTCGAGGATCGCGGGCTCATCGAGCGCACCCAGGCCCCGGCCGACGGGCGGCGCAAGTTGCTCGGTCTCACCGACGAGGGGCGCGCGGCGCTGGGGCGCCTGCGGACGAGGGTCAACGCGCTCGAGGACGAGCTGATGGCCGAGCACGCCAGCCTCGCCGATCTCCTCGGCCACCTCGACGCCCTGTCGCGGCGCTGGGAGAGCGTGGCGACGCGGCCGACGGGGTGAGGAGCCCTCAGTGCCCGGGCGGCGCCGACGGTACCGACGGGTCGGCCGTGGTCGGGCGCTGTGCCCGCATGAGCAGCAGCGCCACGCCGACGACGAGGGTGGCGGCGAGGGCGACGGTGAAGATCGCCCACGGCACGAACGCGCCGCTGACGAGGGCGAACAGCCCGAAGTACGCGGTGACGAGCGCGTAGACCACGACCTGCACCCGGCACAGGAAGCGGTTGCGGTCGGTGTCGCGCGGCGGCCACGTGAAGCCCGGCATGCCGGGCACGGTACGCGGCGCGCCCGACCGCACCCCGTCCAGGCCGCCGCCGGCGATCAGACCGACGCGTCGGGCGGGAGCAGCCCCGCGGTCGGGACCTCGACCCGGCCGCCGTCGCCGGCCGAGCGCCGGCCCCGGCGCCGCCCGGCCTCCGCCACGAGCCAGCGCGCCACGTCGACGAGCTTGAGGTTCGTGCTCTGCGACGACTCGACCAGCATCTGGAACGCCTCGGTCTCGTCGACGCCGAAGCGCTCCATGAGGATGCCCTTGGCCTGGCCGATGACGTCGCGGCTGTCGACCGCCCGCCCCAGGTGGACGGCCTGCTGGCTGCCGTGCAGGAGCATCGCCGCCTGCACGGCGAACAGCCCCGCGGTCAGGCGCGCCTCCGGGTCGAAGACGTGGGGCTCGGCGGCGTAGAGGTTGAGCGCGGCGCGCATCGGGCCGGTCGTGGCGAGCTGGGTGGAGAGCATCGACCGGTAGCCCGCGGCGACCGCGGCGGGGGCGAAGCGCGGCCACCGCTGCTCGTCGGCGCCCCCGAGGTCGTCGGCCATGACGACGCCGTCCTCGGCGGGGCTCTCGAGGGCCGTGATGCACGGACCCTCCTGCAGCTCGCCCTGGAGCCGGTCGAGCTCGGAGATCCCGCGGCTCGTCGGGCTGCGCGAGTCGACGATGCCGTCCTCGCTCACCGAGATCCCGCCGGCGCTCGCCCCGGGCACCGTCTCCACGGCGGCCGCGACGATCTCGGAGAGCGTCTGTTGGAGATCGCGGATGCTCCGCCGGGCGAGCAGGGCCTGTGCGGCCCTGCGCAGTTCCACGACGAGCTGCTCTGCCTGGCCCGGGTGCACGCGGTGTCCCCCATCTTCCTCGCCCCGAGAAGTCGGGACAGCACCGCCGCGCGGCCGTGCCACGGGTCCCCGGCGCGCGACGTTCGCCCCCACCCGGGAACGGGCGGGGGCGCGTGTGCCCCACGGCGGTTCGGACCCGGCACGCGCGGCCTGACGGCCGGTGCCCCGATCCACGAAGCGGCCGGCTGGTCGACCGCGGAGCTGCGATAGTAGTGGGGGCCCCCGGGCACGGCACCGCGGGACACGGCGTGGCGTCGTCGGCGGTGCCGCCGACGGGATGGGAATGGTCGCACCGATCGGATCTCGTGCAACACCGGGCACCACGGGGACGATGGAGGATCCGGGGTGGTGCAGGTCGGCGGCACGGGGCGCCGACGGCGGACGGAGGACAGCCGGTGCGCGCGGTGGACGACGTCGTCACCTGCGGCGACCTCGCGGACCCGGGGCGCCTTGCCGCGCTGGCCGAGGCCGGACTCGGACCCCGCCCCGACCCCGACATGGAGTGGTACGCCGAGCGCGTGCGGCGCTGGCTCGACGTGCCCGTCGGGCTGGTCTCGCTCGTGCGGCCCGACGAGCAGGTGTTCCCGGGCGCGGCCGGGCTCGCCGAGCCGTACCGCAGCGCCCGGCGCACGCCGCTGTCGCACTCGTTCTGCCAGCACGTCGTCGCGACCGGCAGCCCGCTCGTCGTCGAGGACGCCCGTGACCACCCCCTGGTGCGCGACAACCTCGCCATCCGCGACCTCGGCGTCGTCGCCTACGCCGGGATGCCGCTGACCGACGCCGCCGGCAACGTCCTCGGCTCCCTGTGCGCCATCGACGTCCGCCCCCGCGGCTGGCGGCCCGCCGAGCTGGACGCGCTCGCGGACCTGGCCGCGGGCTGCGCGACCGAGCTGCGGCTGCGGCTCGCGCGCCGCGACGCCGACGAGGAGCGTGCCCGCCGCGACGCCCTCGAGACGTCGCTGCGCGACTCCGTCGAGCGCAGCGGCACGATCGCCCGGGAGATGCAGCAGGCCCTGCTGACGACGCTGCCCGAGGTGCCGGGGCTCGCGATCGCCGCTCGCTACATCCCCGCCGACGCCGAGCAGTACGTCGGGGGCGACTGGTTCGACGTCCTGCCGCTCGCGGGCTCGACGGAGGACCTGGAGACGGTCGTCGTGGTGTCGGTGGGCGACATCGTGGGCCACGAGCTCGATGCGGCGATCACGATGGGGCAGGTCCGGTCGATGCTCCGCCAGGCCGCGTGGGACCGGGCGGCGGGCCCGCCGTCGTCGATCGTGGCGGCCTTCGAGCGGGCCAACGCGGGGATCGGGCTGGACGCGGCCGGTACGACGGTCGTCGCCCGGCTGCGCCGCCGCCCGGACGGTCGGTGGGCCATGAGCTGGGTGAACGCGGGGCACCCGCCGCCACTCGTCGTCACCCCCGACGGGCGGGCCGAGATCCTCGAAGGACACGGCCGGCTGTTCGGCCTCCCCCGCGGGCTCATCGGCGACCGCCGCGACCAGGAGCTCGTCCTGCCCGCGGGCAGCCTGCTGTTCCTCCACAGCGACGGACTCATCGAGGTCCGCGGGATCGATGCCGACGAGCGGACCGAGGCACTCCGGGTCCTCCTCGCCGATCTCGGGCCGGCGGCGCCGGCCACCGTCGTCGACGCCGTCATGGCGCAGCTCCCGGGCAGCAGCGACGACGACGTCGTGGTGACGGCGCTGCGGCTGAGCTGACGAGCCGGCACGAGGGGGTCAGGCCCGGACGCCGCGCTGCCCGACCTCGCCGCGCAGGCCGACGCAGCCGATGCAGCCGACGCAGTCCACGCAGGCGATGCACCCGACGCAGCGCACGCAGTCCACGCACGCCAACCACCGCGACGCTGCCGGCGGTCGCGACGCTGTCGGCGCTGTCGGCGCTGTCGGCGCCGTCGGCGCCGTCGGCGTCGTCCCGGCCCATGGCGCTGCAGCCTGCCGTGCGGCAGTCGCGCGCGTCCACCGGGATGCCGCGGGGTCAGCGCACGGCGCGGGGGCGCCCGTGCTCGCGCAGCAGCAGGGCCTGCCGCCGTTCGGACTCCGCGAAGTCGCGGGCCCGCTGCGCGGCGTCGCGCTGGTGGTCGGCCAGGTCGCCGGGCAGGGCGGCCGCCGCGACCAGCCGCGTGTCCGCGAGCCGGTCGAAGACGGCCGCGACGTCCTCCGCGGTGCTCGCGAGCCGGCGGGCGACCTGCGCGGCGTCGAGGATCAGCTCCGCGGCCCGCTCCCGGACCCGCCGTGCCGCGCCGTGGGGGTCATCGGCCGGTGGGGCCACGTCGTCGTCGCTCATGGCCGGTGCCCGTTTCCGTCGTGTGGGAGAACCGTAGCGGTCCGGAGGGGCCCGAGGGGGCGTTGCGGGGCTCCGTCTCCGGGCGGCAGCTCGGCGACCGTTCGCCGGACACGACGAAGGCCCTGGCCTCAGCACCGAGAAGGGCTGTGACCAGGGCCTTTGCTGGTGGGCGATACTGGGATCGAACCAGTGACCTCTTCGGTGTGAACGAAGCGCTCTCCCCCTGAGCTAATCGCCCGCAGCGCCCACGAGCCTAGACCATCAACCGATCGGGCTCTGCAGCCAGGTCCAGTGTCCGAGCCCCACCAGTTTGGCGACCAAGGAGAAGGCGCCGAGCAGCCACAGCGTCACGAGCACGACCGCGCAGGTGAACAGACCCAGCAGCGCCTTGACCACGACGTGCTGGCGGCCCACCCACGCCATCCAGCGGTCGTAGTGGCGCCGGGCGAAGTGCAGGAGCCGCCCGGCCCAGGTGAACTCGGTCGCGAGGATGCCGAGGGCCGCGAAGACGATCAGCCAGCCGGGTCCCGGGTACGGGATGGCGACGATCCCGAGCGCGAGCACGACCGTGCCGATGACGCCGATGGCCACGCGCCAGACCTTGTTGGCCCGCGGGTTGCGGCGCACCCGCGCCCGCACGTATCGCACCCGCGTGCGCAGCGTGCGGTGGCGCGGCGCCGGCGGCGGTGTCGACGGCTCCGGGGGCGTCGGCGCCGTCGGCGGGGTCGGCCGCGTCGGCGGCGTCGCCTGCGCGGTCGCCGTCGACTGCTCGGCCGGTTCGCTCAACGTCCCACCTGCCCACTCGCGACGACTCTGGTCGGCGAGGCGGGCGCGGTCCGTCCGGGCTCGAGGGAGACCGCGAACCCGGCATACGCCACCGCCTCGGGCGTCGAGGGTACGGAACTGACGTCCGGACCCCGTCCCCCGACGTCGAACGTGCCGATCGGGCGTGGGGTTCCGTCGGCGAGCCCCCAGAGGACGTAGACCTCGTCATTGCCGTTGGGGCCGAGCCCCGTCGTCAGCACGCGACGTCGGGTGCCGTCGTCGACGACGACGCCGACCAGCTCGCCCTCCGGGGTGGTCAGCACGGCGTGCGGCACCCCGCGCGTCCCGGCGTCCGCCAGCACGTCGGCGACCGCCGCCTCGCGCTGCGCCTGGGCGGCCGCGGCGGCCTCGGCGCTGTCGCGCTCGGCGCGCAGGGACTGGTTCGCCGCGGTGAGCCCGCCGATCGCGAGGACGACGACCACGGCGGCCGCGGCCGCGAGCCAGCGGGTGGCGCGGCGGCGGGGTGCCAGCGGCACGACGGTCCCGCCGTCGGGGTCGTCGGGGTCGTCGGGGTCGTCGGTGTCGTTCCTGGCGTGCTTCGGCGCGGACGACCCCCGGGACGACGGCTCCACGGGCTCCGGTCGCGAGGAGTTCGACGTCCTCGACGGCGGCACCGCACCCGGCGCGCGCCCGGACTCCTCCGCCGCGGCGGCGTCGAGGAGGCGCTGCCGCAGGCCGGGCGGGGGGTCGGCGGGCTCGACGGCACCGGCGAGGTCGCCGAGGACCGCGGTGGTGTCGTCGACGGTGCGCCGGCAGATCGGGCAGCCGGCGAGGTGGGCACCGAACGCCGTCTCCTCGTCGTGGTCGAGGGCGTGGAGGACGTGGGCGACGGCGAGGGCGTCGTGGTCGGCGGTGTGGTCGGCGGTGTGGTCGGCGTGCGGACCGGGGGCGGTGTGGTCGCTCATCGCTCCTCCCCCTCCACCTCGACGTGTGGGCCCAGCAGGGCCCGGAGCTTCTGTGTGCCACTGAACATCCGGGACTTCACCGTCCCCAGCGGGACGCCGACGAGGCTCGCCACCTCGCGTTGCGTGTAACCCCCGAAGTACGCCAGGGCGAGCGCCTCGCGCTGCTCGGCCGGGAGCTCGGCGAGCGCCTCGCGCACCTGCCCCGCGACCACCGCCCCGAGCGCCGCCTGGTCGGCGCCGGGCCCCGCGGGCACGCGCCACTCCGCCCCGTCCGCCCCGTCGGTGGCGATGGTGCGCCGGCGGCGGGTGGCCTCGCGGCGCACGGCGTCGACGGCCCGGTGGTGCACGAGGGTGAGCAGCCAGCTCGACACCGCCCCGCGGCTGGGGTCGAAGCGCGTCGGCTCCCGCCACACCACGAGGAACGCTTCCTGCACCACGTCCTCCGCCAACCCCTCGTCCACGCAGATGCGACGGGCGAGGGAGTACGCGGGCCGCCCGAAGCGGTCGTAGAGCTGCGCGAGGGCATCCGTCTCGCGCTGGGCGATCCGTTCGAGCAATGTGGCATCGGTCACAGACGCGTCGCGGGCATCGTCACGCTCCGGAGTCGCCTCGGGGACTCCTCGCGACGCGTCCGTCACTGGTCGGACCTTTCCTCCGCTGGTTTGTCCGGGTCAGACGGCTGCCAGGCTAGTGCTCCCGTGGCGAGGGTGGACGCCCGCCCGGGGAGGGTGGTTCGTTACGGAACCGAACCGGGTAAGCGCCCTTCTGAGTGCCCGTCCGGTGTGATGCATGAGTGAGCCGGGTGAACCGGCGTCACAGGGTCGTCCGCCAGTCGTTTCCCCCGACGACAGCAGCGTGCGAAAGGCAGCCTCATGCTCAACGATCACACGACGATCCGCTCCACGGCGGTCTTCGACCTCGTCGGCCCGCCGAACCCGCCCGTGCCCGTCCAGGTCGAGATGCGGTACGACACGCGCGACCCGTACGCCGTGCAGGCGGCGTTCCGGACCGGCCGCGCCGGCTGGGTGGAGTGGGTCTTCTCGCGTGACCTGCTGACCGAGGGGCTCCTGGGTGCCTCCGGTGCCGGCGACGTCCGCATCCGCCCCGCCGAGGGCGACGCCGAGTCGGTCGAGATCGAGCTCAGCTCGCCCTCGGGCCACGCCACCTTCCGCGCCGCGAGCCGCGAGGTGTCGGAGTTCCTGACCCGCACCCACGAGATCGTCGCCCCCGGGTGCGAGGACGACTGGCTGGACCTGGAGCACGCGCTCGGACTGCTGCTGTCGAGCGACCCGAGCTGACGAGCACCCCCCCCCCGCGATGAGCGGGGGGCGCACGATGCAGTAGTGTTCCCTTCGTCGGCAACGGCGGGCCGGAGATCGGCAAGACTTCCGCAACCCGCCGGCCACACGCGGACGTAGCGCAGTTGGTAGCGCATCACCTTGCCAAGGTGAGGGTCGCGGGTTCGAGTCCCGTCGTCCGCTCGGGAGGCTCTCGGCTGTACTACACCAGGTGAGCCGGACGACCTCCGGCCTGGCGCAGTGGCCGAGTGGCTTAGGCAAGGGCCTGCAAAGCCCTGTACGCGGGTTCGATTCCCGCCTGCGCCTCGGGCGATTAGCTCAGTGGGAGAGCACTACCTTGACACGGTAGGGGTCACTGGTTCAATCCCAGTATCGCCCACCCCGGAAAGCCCTGGTCAGAGCCCTGAGAAATGGGGCGAGACCAGGGCTTTCGTGTTTCTCACCCCGACGCCGCGACGGCGTCGGCCAGCGTGTCGGCGCCGTGCAGTGGGCACGGCTGGGCCGTCCCGGTGACGACACGTGCTGCTGATCTCGGGACGGTGCCACGCTGGGTGACCTGCACCACACCGTCCCGGAGGAGGTCACGTCATGACGATCAACGACCCGCGCGAGGCCGACGAGGTCTGGATGGGCCTGTTCAACCGGGGCGACCTCGACGGGCTCCTGGACCTGTACGAGAAGGACGCGCTCTTCGTGCCCGAGCCGAACGCGCCGGCGATCGTCGGTCCGGAGGCCGTCCGGGAGTGGATGACGGGTTTCCCGCTGCGGGATCCGCGGATCGACCTGCGGACCCACGCCGTGCACGAGCGCGACGCCGAGGCCATCGTCTACTCCGACTGGACCATCACGGGCACCGGCGAGGACGGGCCCACCCGCATGGACGGCCAGGCGATCGTGATGCTGCGCCGGCAGACCGACGGCACCTGGCTCCTCGCCTTCGACGACCCCTTCGCCCAGCGCTGACCCGCGGGGCACGATGACGTGGTGACGTCCTCCGAACGGTCGCCCGCCGAGCTCCCCGACGACGCCGGCGGGGACCCGGCGTGCTGGATGCACCGGGTCTGCGACGCGTGCGGCCGGCTCGCCGACGAGGATCCGCCGACGACCTGCCCGGGCTGCGGGGCGCGGCTCGAGGCCGTCTGAGCGCCGGAGCGTCCCACGGGGTGTTCTCAGAGCCACCTCAGAGGTGATCCGTTCCGGTCCACGCCCGGCATGTCTAGGATCACCAATCGTGACGATCGAGGTCCCGCTCCCCCGGTCGGGCGATGTCCGGCAGCCCGCGCCCCGCACGGCACCTCAGGGTGTCGCCGCGCCGGGCACGCTGCGTGTCCTGCGGATGCTGGCGGCCCACCCGGAGGGGGTGGACCTCGCCGCGCTCGGCGGGCACCTCGGCCGGACGAGCACGGGCGTGCTGCCGGTCGTCCAGGGCCTGCTGCGCGCCGGGCACGCGGAGCGCACCGCCGCGGGCGCGTACCGGCTGCGGCCCGGGCCGCGCTGGGGCGCGGGGCGGGGACCGGCGGGGTCACCCGCGCTGCCCCTGTCCCGCGAGCTGCCCGCGGTGCTCGCGGAGGCGGTCGGCGAGCTCTACCGGCGCGCCCGCGGATGGACCTACCTCGTCGAGTGGGCCGACGACGACCACCTCGACGTCGTCGACATCCGCGGCCACCAGGGCCTCGGCCTGCCTCCCGAGCTGCCCGCGCGCATCCCGCCGTCGATAGCGCACGCGCTGGCGGTCAGCAAGGTCCTCGTCGCCCACGCCCCCGACCGGCGGGCGCGTCTCGACCCGCGGCGATGGACGGCCTACACGCCGTGGACGATCACCTCGCCCACGGCCTACGACGCCGAGCTCGCCCGGGTCCGCCGCGACGGCTACGCGCTCGACCGCGAGGAGTACGCGACGGGGTTCGCGTGCGTGTGCGCCCCGATCGCCGACCCCGGCGGGCGGGTCAGCGCGGCGATCGCGGTCTCGCTCCCGGCGTCCCGCCTGCGCGTCGAGCAGGACCGCCTCGTCGCCGACGTCACCGACGTCGCCCGCACCGCGCACCGGCGCTGGTACCGCTAGCTCTCGTCGTAGCGGTCGGCTTCCTCGTTGCGCTGCTTCGCGATCTCCAGCGCGTGCTCGGCGGTCTCCTTGTCGGGGTACGGGCCGAGGCGGTCCGCCGCGCGGCAGCCGTCCCACGGCTCCACCCGGTGGTGCTTGAGGCAGTAGTACCACTCGTTCTCGTGGGCCACGGGCCCATGCTGGCACGACCATGTGTCCGCGTGCCTCACACCTCGCCGGGGGCGACCCCGAGGACGGCCAGCCCGGTCCCGCGCCAGGTCCGGGCGGGACGCGGGCGGCCCTCGACCACCGCGGTCACCGCGTAGTGGTCGCGGACGTGGGCGTCGAACAGCGCGAGCAGCGCGGCGGCGTCGCGGCGCCGGTCGCGCGGGGGCCGCAGCAGGAGCGCGTCGACCGGCACCGCGACGTGCGCGGCGAGCCAGGACGCGACGACGGCGCGGTCGTCCTCGGGGCGCGGCGAGCAGGCCAGGACGCGGTGCCCGGCCCCGGCGAGCGCGCGCACCACGGCGACGGCGGCGTCGACCGGCCCGCCGTCGGGCCCGGTGATGCCCTCGACCACCACGAGCACCGCCGGCGGGGTGCCGGGCACCGGCCGGTACGGCGCGCCGCCGGCCGACGAGAGGCGCGCCGGTTCGTCGAGCGGGGCCGGGCGGCCGGTGTCGGGGTCGAGGAAGCGCGCGGCGAGGTCGCGCAGCATCTCCTCCCCCACGCGCAGGACGGCGGGGCGGGCGGCGTCGCGGCGCACGCACTCCTCGACGTCGGCCACCACGTCCTCCACGTGCACCCCCGCACCGCAGGCGGCGGCCAGCGCGAGCCAGCGCCGCGCCGGACCGGCGCGCAGGTTGGTCGCGTCGACCACGACGTCCACGCCGTCGAGCAGCGCCCCGCGCACGAGGCGCCACTCCGCCTGCGAGATCCGCCGCTCCACGGCGTCGACCGGCGACGCGTAGGCGGGGTCGACCATGCTGCGGCGCAGGTCATCGCGGTTGACCCGCAGGATCGAGCCCGGCCGCCGCGACGCCACGAGCGCCCACGCCCACGTCGACTTCCCCGAGGCCGGCAGGCCGCGGGTCAGGTACAGGGTGGGGCTCAGGCCGGCCGCGGGCGGGTCGCGGCGAGGACGAGGTCGGCGACGAGCGCCGGGTCGTCGCCCATCGGGACGTGCCCGCAGCCCGGCAGGATGTAGACCGCGGCGTCGGGCAGCGCGCGCCGCAGGCGCCCGGACTGCCAGCGCGGCAGCAGGAGGTCGCGCGAGCCCCAGCCGACGGTGGTGGGCACCGACGACCGGGCGGGCGGCACCCAGGTGTCGAGGTGGCGCAGCATCGTCGCGAACGACTTCCGCGGGTGGCTCAGGCCGTGGAGGTCGGCGCCGATCTCGGCGGGGTCGATGCGCGAGGGGTGCGCCAGGAGCAGGCCGACGAGCGCGGTGCGCAGCACCGGCGAGCCGAGCATGCGCTCGAGCCGCGCCGACGGGATCAGCGCCAGCGCGGCGTGCGCGCCGCCGAGGATCGCGCGGGCGTAGCTCCGCTCCGGCCCGGACCAGAAGCCCGCCGGCGAGAGTGCCGTCGCCGACCGCACCGACCCGCGCGCCGCGAGCTCGAGCGCGACCAGCCCGCCCATCGAGTTCCCGACGACGTGCGGGCGCTCCAGGTCCTGGGTGCGGCAGAACGCCTCGACCGCGTCGGCGAGCGGGGCGATGTCGCCGCGGTAGTCGCCGGGCAGGTCGGGTGACTCGCCGTGGTCGGGCAGGTCGATCGCCCACAGCTCCCGCTCGCCGGCGAGCAGCGGGACCACGCGGTCCCAGCCCTGGCGCCGGTGGGTGATGCCGTGCAGGAGCAGGACGGGCTCACCGGTACCGGTGCGCGTGTGCGCGAGGTCCACGGGTCAGTGCTCCCTCGGGTGGATGACGACCTTGCCCGTGACGCGGCGCTCGGCGAGCTCGCCGATCGCGGACGCGGCCTCGGCCAGCGGGTAGGTCGCGCTGATCGGCGGGGCGAGCCGGCCGCTCGCAACGTCGTCGCGGATCGCGTCCCACTGCCGGTGCATGAAGCCCGGCCGCTTCGCCGCGTACGCGCCCCACCCCGCGCCGACCACCGAGGTGTTGTTGAGCAGCAGGCGGTTGACCTTGACCGTCGGGATGTCGCCCGCGGTGAACCCGACCACGGCGAGGCGGCCGTCGTCGCCGAGGCTGCGCAGCGAGTCGGTGAAGCGGTCGCCGCCGACCGGGTCGACGACGACGTCGACGCCCTGCCCGCCGGTGAGCTCCTTCGCGGCGTCCTTGAAGCCCTCGACCGGCACCCAGTGGTCCGCGCCCGCGGCCGTCGCCACCTCGCCCTTGCCCGCCGAGGACACCACGGCGATCACCGTCGCCCCGCGGGCCTTCGCGAACTGGATGCACGCCACGCCCACGCCGCCCGCCCCGCCGTGCACGAGCACCGTCTCCCCCGCCTGCAGGTGAGAGCGGGTGTCGAGGACGAAGTGCGCGGTCAGGTAGTTCATCGGCAGGCCCGCGGCGACGTCGAACGGGACCCCGTCGGGCAGCGGGAAGACGGTCTCGGTGGACGACGCGACGGTGGTGGCGAAGCCGCCGAGCACAGGCAGCGCGGCCACCCGGTCGCCCGCGGCGAACCCGGAGCCGTCCGGGGCCTCGCGGACGGTGCCCGCCACCTCGCTGCCGAGCAGGAACGGCAGCTCGGGGCGCATCTGGTACTGCCCGCGGGTGAGCAGCAGGTCGGGGAAGACGACGCCGGCGGCCTCCACGTCGATGAGCACCTGGTCGGCGCCGGCCGTCGGCTCCTCGACCTCGTTGACCTCGACCGCTTCCGGCCCGTCGAGCCGGACGACCTGCACCGCGCGCACCGCGACCCCTCTCGAGCACCTGTGACCGTCAGTCGGGACGGTTTCTACAGCAGAGGCGCGGATCAGGTGAACCGGTAGACCGTCGTCCGGGTCGTCGCCCCGCCCTCGAGGTCGGCGGTGCCGGTGACGTCGTAGCCGGCCAGGGCGGTGCAGCGGCGCCGCGGCAGGTACTCGCGGCCGGGGTCGCCGACCACGACGTCGACGCCCGCGGCGCTCGCCTCGTCGCAGAAGCGCTCCATGTGCCGGGCCATCGGCTGCTCGTAGAAGACGTCGCCGGCGAGGACCACGTCCACGTCGAGGTCGAGCCCGCCGTCGAGCACGTCGCCGACCACCGCCACCTCGACGCCGTTCGCGGCCGCGTTCAGGGCGATCGCCGTGCGGGAGCGGGCGTCGGTGTCCGAGGCGACGACGGCCTCGGCGCCGGCGAGGGCCGCGGCGATCGCGACGATCCCCGAGCCCGAGGCCAGGTCGAGCACGCGGCGCCCGCGGACGAGGTCGGGGTGGTCGAGGACGTGGCGCGCGAGGGCCTGCCCGCCCACCCAGGCGAACGCCCAGAACGGCGGCGCCTCCTCGTCGAGGGCCGACCAGGTGCGGTGGATGTCGTCGGCGAGCAGGAGCGTGATCTCGCCGACCAGCGGCGCGGTGCCGGGCGCGGTCCACGCGCGGACGCCGTCCGCACCCGCGCTGTCACCGCCGTCCACGGTCACCGCCCGTCGCCGACCGCCTCCGGAGAGGCACTTCTGCTCCGAAGGGACGCAGCGCCGGACGGCGTTGATCCCTACCCTGGTTCCGACGCAGGATGCGTCGAGGTGTGAGGAGCCCGCCCACGAGCCGTCCGAGGAGGCCGTCATGACCCACCCGTCCGGCCCGGCCCCGCTCGGCGCCCCCGCCGACGAGGACGCGGTGCTGCTCTACGTGGGCGGTCCGCTCGACGGGCGCGTGGAGGTCCGCGAGGCGCGGCACGGCGCGCCGCTCCCGGTGGTCACCCACACCCACCTCCACGACGGGCCCAAGGTCGTCCACGTCTACGACCTGCACGCGCTCACCCCGGCCGCCGGTGTCTACCACCTGCGGGCAGCCGAGGTGGCGGTCGATCAGTCGCCGGCGGCGAGGTAGCTCAGCCCGCACAGGGTGCCCCACGCCGCCGCGACCCCGGCGGCCTTCGCGCGGTACTGCGGCTCGGGCAGCGAGGTGCCCAGCACGGCGAGGTCGGCGAGGTCGGCGCCCACCCGCACGGCGATCGCGGTCCGCAACGCCCTGCCGGCCGGCGCCAGCGCCATCGCGAGCCCCGAGGCGAGGTCGCGGCCGCCGAGCGCGCGCACCCCGATCGCCGTGGCCGTCGGCAGCGGCGCGCCCTCGGCCTGCAGGCCCGTGGGCTTCGCGAAGAGCGAGGGGTCGGCGATGATCGCCACGCTGTAGCCGGCCGTCGCGAGGCCGAGCAGGCGGGGGATCCAGGTCAGGTCGCGGGATCGCGAGGAGGAGCGCACGGGCTCCTGTACCCCGAACGCCCGGGTCCGATCATCCTGCCGGCCCGACACGCACGGCCCCGACACGCACGGCCCCGACACGCACGGCCCCGGGCCGACGGCGGGCGTCGGTCCGGGGCCGGGGCGGGGCTCGGGACGCGTCAGTCGCTGGCCTCGAGGCCGAGCGAGTCCAGCGCACCGCCGAGGTCCGACTCCAGGCCGGCGACGGTCTCGTCCAGGTACTCCGCGATCGGCGTGAGCTCTGCGGCGGAGGCCGGCGCGGCGAACCCGACCATGATCGCGGGGACGGCGACCGCCGCGGCGAGCATCGACAGGCGGCGCGAACGAGGCTTCGACATGGGGATGTTCCTTCCCGAGGTGATCACTGAACGGGTGCTCAGTGAATCCACCGTCAGCCGAACCGGGTGGACCGGTCCAGAGGGGACGACGAGGAGTAACAGAGCCGTCACGGTCGGAGACGGACACCGCGCGCATCCGCCCAGGTCAGCGCCGGATGGCCGGACGCGAGTCACACCGTTCGGGCTACAGCCCCGTCACCCGACGGACCACCGACGTCAACAGGACGGCGTACTACTCGCGGGTCGCGGCGACCGGGCCCGGGTCGTCGCCGGGGCCGTCGTCGTCCGGCAACCGCAGCATCAACCGCAGGACCCGGCTGTAGAGGTCGGCCGGCACGGCGTCCTCGCCCAGGACGCGGCGCAGGCGGATGAGGCCGTGGTAGAGCGCCGCGGCGGCGACGATGAACTCGTCGTCGCGGACCGTCGCGCGCACGGCGGGGTCGACGCCCTCCCAGTTCGGCGAGAGCTGCTCGCTCGCGAACCGGGCCAGGCGCACCTCGTGCTCCGCGAGCCGCCCGACGAACTCGGGGTGGCGCACGGCGTAGAGCCAGATCTCGGCGTCGAGCAGGGCCTCCTCGCGGGAGTCGGCCACCTCGCCGACCAGCCGGTCGAGGGCGTCGAACGTCTCCTGCGGGTCGTCCCGGACGAGCGCGGCCCGGGTGTCGACGTCGGCCGAGGTCTGGGTCTCGACGAGCGCGGTGAACAGCGCGTCCTTGCTCGCGAAGTGCACATACACCGAGCCGACCGAGACCCCCGCGGTGCGGGCGATCTCCTCCACCGACGCCGGCCCGTACCCGCGCTCGGCGAACACGCGGCGCGCGGCGTCGAGCAGCGCCTCGCGGGTGCGCGCCTTCGTCGCCGCCCGCCGGCCCCGCGGCGGGCCCGCCGTCTGCGCCGCCGGCTCGCAACCCTGGGTCACAGCTGTCGACCTCCTCGCCACCGTCGGCCCAACGACGGGTCCGCGGCGTGGTGACGCATCGTAACCCGCCGGGTGCCGCGGGCCGCGCCGTCGATCGCCGACAATGGAGGGCGTGACCACCTCGACGGCGCTCCTGCCCGCTCCCGGTGCGGACCCGGACGAGATCTACGAGGGGTTCGCGGACTGGGCCGCCGAGCGGGGCCTCGATCTCTACCCGGCCCAGTCCGAGGCGCTGATCGAGCTGGTCTCCGGCTCGAACGTGATCCTCTCGACGCCGACCGGGTCGGGCAAGTCGCTGGTCGCGCTCGGTGCGCACGTCGCGGCGCTGTCGCGGGGCCAGCGCACCGTCTACACCGCGCCGATCAAGGCGCTGGTCTCGGAGAAGTTCTTCGCGCTCGGGGCGCAGCTGGGCTACGCGTCGGTCGGCATGCTCACCGGCGACGCCGCGGTGAACCCCGAGGCGCCGGTCATCTGCTGCACCGCCGAGGTGCTCGCCAACTGGGCGCTGCGCGAGGGGCCGGCCGTCGAGGGGTTCAGCGGGGCGCAGATCGGCCAGGTCGTCATCGACGAGTTCCACTACTACGCCGACCCCGAGCGCGGCTGGGCCTGGCAGGTGCCGCTGCTCGAGCTGCCGCAGGCGCAGTTCCTGCTGATGTCGGCGACGCTCGGCGACGTCACCTTCTTCCAGCAGGACCTGACCCGGCGCACGGGCCGCGAGACCGCCGTCGTCGCGCACACCGAGCGCCCCGTCCCGCTGTCGTTCCGCTACGCCCGCACCCCGCTCCACGAGACGATCACCGAGCTGCTCGCCGGCCAGCAGGCGCCGGTCTACGTCGTGCACACCACGCAGGCCGCGGCGATCGAGCAGGCCCAGGCGCTGATGAGCCTCAACGTGTCGTCGAAGGCGGAGAAGGAGCAGATCGCCGAGCTCATCGGCGCGTTCCGCTTCACCGCCGGCTTCGGCCGGACGCTCTCGCGCCTGGTGCGCCACGGCATCGGCGTGCACCACGCGGGCATGCTGCCCAAGTACCGGCGCCTGGTGGAGACGCTCGCCCAGGCCGGCCTGCTCAAGCTCATCTGCGGCACCGACACCCTCGGCGTCGGGATCAACGTCCCCATCCGCACGGTGCTGTTCACCGCGCTGACGAAGTTCGACGGCCAGCGCGTGCGCCACCTCCGGGCCCGCGAGTTCCACCAGGTCGCCGGGCGCGCCGGGCGCGCCGGCCACGACGTCGCCGGCTACGTCGTCGCCCAGGCCCCCGAGCACGAGGTGGAGAACGCCAAGCGCCTGGCGAAGGCGGGCGACGACGTCAAGAAGCAGCGCCGGGTGGTGCGGGTGAAGCCGCCCGAGGGGTTCGTGTCGTGGTCGGAGAAGACCCTCGAGCGCCTCATCGAGGCCCAGCCCGAGCCGCTGACCAGCCAGTTCCGGGTGTCGACGGCCATGCTCCTGCAGGTCGCGCAGCGCGAGCAGCCGTTCTTCGCCGCCATGCGCCACCTGCTCGAGGACAACCACGCCGAGCGCCCCGTCCAGCGCCGGCTGATCCTGCGGGCGATCGCGCTCTACCGCGGGCTGATCGAGGCCGACGTCGTCGAGCGGATCGAGACCCCCGCGGGCCCCGACGTGCGCCTGGTCGACGACCTGCAGGTCGACTTCGCGCTCAACCAGCCGCTCTCGCCCTTCGCGCTCGCCGCGTTCGACCTGCTCGACAAGGAGTCGCCGACCTACGCCCTCGACATGGTGTCGGTGGTCGAGGCGACCCTGGACGACCCGAAGCAGATCCTGCGCGCCCAGGAGAACCAGGCCCGCGGCGAGGCCGTGCAGGCCATGAAGGCCGAGGGCATCGAGTACGACGAGCGCATGGAGCTGCTCGAGGACGTGACCTGGCCCAAGCCCCTCGAGGAGCTCCTGGGCGCGGCGTTCGAGTCCTACCGCGCCGGCCACCCGTGGGTCGCCGACCACGAGCTCTCGCCGAAGTCGGTGGTCCGCGACCTCTACGAGCGCGCCATGAACTTCACCGAGTACGTCGGGTACTACAAGATCGCGCGCTCCGAGGGCCTCGTCCTGCGCTACCTCACCGACGCCTTCCGCGCGCTGCGCCAGACGATCCCCGAGGCCGCCCGCACCGAGGACCTCGACGACCTCGTCGCCTGGCTCGGCGAGCTCGTGCGCCAGACCGACTCGTCGCTGCTCGACGAGTGGGAGAACCTCGCCAACCCGACCGAACTGGACGCGGCCGGCGACGACGCGCGCCCGGTCGACCAGGGCCCGCCGCCGGTGACCCGTAACGAGCGCGCCTTCCGAGTGCTGGTGCGCAACGAGATGTTCCGCCGCGTCGAGCTCTTCGCGCGCCGCTCCCCCGCCGACCTCGCGGCCCTGGCGGAGGAGGGCCCGGACGCGGCGTTCTGGACCGACGCGATCGAGGGCTACTTCGCCGAGTACGACGAGCTCGGCGCCGGCCCCGACGCCCGCGGACCGGCGTTCTTCCGGGTCACCGTCGAGGGGCGGGTGTGGCACGTCCGGCAGGTCCTCGACGACCCCGAGGGCGACCACGACTGGGCCATCACCGCCGACGTCGACCTCGACGCCTCCGACGAGCTCGGCGCCGCCGCCGTCCACGTCACCGCCGCGGGGCCGATGCCGCTCACCTGAGTGATCAGGAATCGAGAAGCTCCACGCGCCGCCTGCGCCCTAGCGTCCGGAGCCTCCCGAACACCTCGACTCGAGGAGTGGACCATGGCCCAGACCAGCCGGGTGGTGCGGCAGACCCACCGGTGGATCAGCATGCTGTTCGTGGTGACGGTCGTCGCGACCACCGTCGCCCTGGCCGTCGGCAGCGCGGCGTCGGCGTGGATCGTCTACACCCCGCTGCTCCCCCTCGCCCTGCTCCTGCTCACGGGGCTCTACCTCTTCGCCCTGCCCTACCGCGCCCGCCGCCGCACCTAGCGACCCCACCAGGGCCAGCCGGGGTCCGCCTCCCGCCGCCGGCGCCGGTCGGCGAGGACCCGGCGCCCAATGGTGGCGTCGGCCATGGCGCGGGCGCGCGCGAAGAAGGCGTCGGTGAAGCGGATGACGAGCTGGGCGACGAGGGCGTGACGGGGGCCCCGGATGCCGTGGTCGGCGACGATCGCGCGCACCGAGCGCCGTACCTCGTCGCGAAGACCCTGGATCAGGGCGTCGCGGGCCGGGTGCGGGCGCAGGCGCACGTGGACGTCCTGCTCGCGGCCCTGTGGCAGCTCGCTCGCGGTGAGCCCGAGCCGCCGCGCCACCTCGTCGCGGTACCACTGCAGTGACGGGCCCAGGTCGTCCAGCAACAGCGTGAGGATCTCGTCGGTGGCGTCCTCCCGCTGCTCGTCGGCGGCGTTCTGGTCCACGAGGACAGCGTGGCCGAGGTCGGCCCGCCGCGGGGCCGGAACGGGACAGCTCGACCCGTGTCCTCGGGACACGGGTAAGGAGCCCACCTCAAGCGCCGAGCAACAGCTCCTCGACCCTCGGCCGTGCCCGCACCGAACCCGGCGGCGTCCCCACCACCCGCCGGAAGGCCCGGCTGAACGCCGCCTCCGACCGGTAGCCCATCGCCGAGGCCACGGCCGCGACGGTGGTGTCGTCCGCGCGCAGCCGGTCGTGGGCGACGAGCATGCGCCAGCGGGTCACGTAGGTCATGACGGGCTCGCCGACCAGCGCGGTGAAGCGCGCGGCGAAGGTCGAGCGCGACAGCGCCAGCTCGCGGGCGAGACCGGCGACCGTCCAGTCCCGGGACGGGTCGGCGTGGACGAGGGCGAGCGCCCGGCCGATGTCCGGGTCGGTGAGGGCGCCGAGCCAGCCGGTGCGCGCGGTCGGGTCGTGGGCGAGCCAGGCGCGCAGCATCTGGACGACGAGGACGTCGGCGAGCCGGGTGATCACGGCCTCGCCGCCGGGGCGCGTCTCCTCCACCTCGAGCGCGATGAGCCGCAGGGTGTCGTGCAGGCGCGCGGTCAGGGGCGAGACGGGCACGTGGACGACGTCGGGCATCAGCTCGACGAGCCGCTCGGCCATCGGGTGCTCGAGGCGGACGGCGCCGCAGATCATGGTGGTGGGCGCGCCGTCGCCGCCGTGGGTGATCGTCGCGTAGCGCTCGCCGTACCAGGTGTGCGGCAGGTCCAGGACGTTCGACACCGAGGTCCGCGGCGGCGGGTCGACCGACCGCAGCTCGTGGCCCTCGCCGCGGGGCAGGAGCACGACGTCCGACGGGGTCAGCGTGAGCTCCTCGCCGCCGACGACGAGCGTCGCGGTCCCCGAGGTCACGACGTGGAACCACAGGCAGCCGGGCGTCGGCGGCAGCGCGAGACCGAAGGGCGCCCGCAGGTCCGAGGCGCAGTAGAAGGTCCCGTTCATCCGCAGCACGTGCAGGGCCTCGCCGACGGCGTCGGACGGGGTCCAGGGCGGGGCGACGGTCGCGGTCACGTCCTCAGCCTCCGGCACCGGACACCCGATCGTCCACGCTCCCCGGACGATCGGGCAGGAACCGCGGCGTCACGGCGATGGCTCGTCCGGCGCGAGCGGCCCAGAGTCGGACGCACCGGATCACCGAGCTCGAGGAGACACCATCATGATCACCGTCCTGGGGGCCGGCGGGAACACCGGCGGTCGGGTCGCCCGCCGTCTGCGCGCGGCCGGGCAGCCGGTGCGCGCCGTGGGTCGCGACGCCGCGCGTCTCGCCGACGTCACGGCACGCGGCGCCGAGCCGCACGTCGGCGACATCACCGACACCGCCTTCCTCACCGACGCCCTCTGCGGCGCCGACGCGGCCTACGTCCTCATGCCCCTCGACCTGACCGCCGGCGGCTACCGCAGCCAGCAGGAGCAGGTGGGCACCGCGATCACCGCGGCGCTCGGCGAGGCCCGCGTCCCGCGGGTCGTGGCGCTGAGCTCGCTGGGTGCCGACGTCGCGCGCGGCACCGGCTTCCTCGAGACCCTCCACGAGCAGGAGCAGCGTCTCCGGGCGCTCGACGCGCAGGTCACGGTCGTGCGCCCCGGGCTGTTCTTCGAGTCGTTCCTGCCCTCGCTCGCCGCGATGCAGGCGACGGGCGTCCACCACGACACGATCGACCCGGAGGTCCCGCTGCCGATGGTCGCGACCGTCGACGTCGGTGACGCGGCGGTGGCGGCCCTGCTCGACCCCACCGCGGCCGGCGTGCGCGAGGTGCACGGCCCGGAGGACCTGACGATCCCCGACGCCGTCGCCCGCCTCGGCGCGGTGCTGGGGACGTCGCTGCGCTACGAGCGCCTGCCCGACGACGTCATGGCCGCGGCCCTGGTCGACGCGGGCCTCCCGCCGGACCTCGTCACCGAGCACCTCGCGATGAACGCGGCGTTCAACGACGGCACCGTGCACGCTCTCGCGGGCCGCGGCCCGGCGACGACCACCCCGACGACCATCGAGGACTGGGCCGCGACGCTCGTGAGTAGCGGGCGGTCCTGACGGGAACGCGCCCCCGTGCCGTCCGTCTGCCTGTTCACGCGCGACCTGCGCGTCCACGACCAGCCCGTCCTCCACGCCGCCGCGGAGGACGGCGACGGCGAGGTCGTGCCGCTGTTCGTCGTCGACGCCGCGATCGAGGGCTACCGGGTGCCGAACCGGGCCCGGTTCCTCGCCGAGTCGCTCGCCGACCTCGACGCGGGGCTGCGGGAGGCCGGCGCCGGGCTGGTGGTCCGGTGGGGGGACGTCGTCGACCAGGTCCGCGCGGTGGCGCGCGAGGTCGACGCGGCGACGGTCCACGTCGCCGGCGACGTCAGCGCCTACGCGGGCCGCCGACGGACCGCGCTCGACGAGGCGCTCGGGGAGGACTCGCGGGAGCTCGTGGTGCACGACGGTGTCGTCACCGTCGTGCCGCCCGGCACGATCACCCCGACCAGCGGCGACCACTTCAAGGTCTTCACGCCCTACCACCGCAAGTGGGCCGGGGTGGAGACGCGCGATCCGCTCGGGCCCCCGACGAAGCTCCGGCTGCCGCAGGGCGTGGACGCCGGCGCGCCGCCCTCGGCCTCGGACCTCGCCGACGGGGACACCGCCCCGGACCTCCTGCCCGGCGGCGAGCGGGCCGCCCGGGAACGGCTCGACGACTGGCTCGACCACATCGACGAGTACGCGCAGGGCCAGGACCTCCCGGCGCGGGACGCCACGTCGCGGCTGTCCCCGTACCTCCACTTCGGCTGCCTCTCGCCCACCGAGGTCGCGCGGCGGGCCGGCACGTCGTCGGAGGCGGCGGCGCAGTTCGTCCGCCAGCTCGCCTGGCGGGACTTCCACCACCAGACCCTCGCCGCGGTCCCCCGGGCGTCCCGGGCCGACTACCGGGACCGCGGCGACCGCTGGCGCCGCGACGACGAGGAGTTCGCGGCGTGGGCCGAGGCGCGCACCGGCGTCCCCATCGTCGACGCCGGCATGCGCCAGCTGCACCACGAGGGGTGGATGCACAACCGGCTGCGGCTGATCACGGGCAGCTTCCTGACGAAGTCGCTCTACCTGGACTGGCGCCTCGGCGCCCGCCACTTCCTCGACCACCTCGTCGACGGCGACGTCGCGAACAACCAGATGAACTGGCAGTGGGTCGCGGGGACGGGCACCGACACCCGACCCAACCGGGTCCTGAACGTGATCACCCAGGCGCGCAGGTACGACCCGGACGGCGAGTACGTGCGGCACTGGGTGCCCGAGCTCGCCGAGCTCGGGGGCAAGAAGATCCACGAGCCCTGGAAGCACCGGGGCGACGCCGACCTCGACTACCCCGAGCCCGTCGTCGACCTCGACGAGGCCGGCGCGGCGTTCCGGCAGGCGCGCGGGGCCTGAGCGGCTACCGCCGCCGCGAGCCGCCCTTCTTCGTCCCGAGGGAGGGCGGCGGGACGACGGGGCCGAGATCGCCGTCGGGGGCCTCGTCGAGGTCGAGGATCACCGGCGCGTGATCGGACGGGCCGGTGCCCTTGCGGGCCTGGCGGTCGACCCACACCGCGGCGCGGCGCGCGGCGATCGGCCCGCCGACGAGGACGTGGTCGATGCGCATGCCGCGGTCCTGATGGAAGGCGCCGCCACGGTAGTCCCAGTAGGTGAAGACCCGCTGGTCGGGCCAGCGGTCGCGCACCGTGTCGTGCAGACCGGCCTTGAGCAGGGCGGCGAACGCCTCGCGCTCGGGCGGCGTGACGTGGGTGGACTCGGCGAACGCCTCGACCGAGTAGACGTCGGGGTCGGCCGGGGCGATGTTGAAGTCGCCGGCGACGACGGAGACGTCGGGCCCGGCGGCCTCCACCCGGTCGCGCAGCGCGGCGAGCCACTCGAGCTTGTAGGCGTAGTGGGGGTCGGCGACGTCGCGGCCGTTGGGGACGTACACCGACGTGACCCGCAGGCCCCCGCACGTCGCGGTGACCGCGCGCGCCTCCTGGTGGGGGTAGCCGGGCCCGCCGGGCAGCCCCTCCTCCACGTCGGAGAGGCCGACGCGGGAGAGCACGGCGACGCCGTTCCACCGTCCCTCGCCGTGGTGGGCGACCTCGTACCCCCGCTCGGCCAGGGGCGCGCCGAACGAATCGGCGAAGGCGTCGTCACCGAGCTTGGTCTCCTGCAGGCAGACCACGTCGGGCGCGCGCTCGTCCAGCCAGCCGAGCAGCCGCGGCTCGCGCGCCTTCGCCGAGTTCACGTTCCACGTCGCCAGTCGCACGGCCGCCACGCTAGCCGGGACCACCGACGTCCACCCCGCCCGGAGGGCTGCTCCGGCCTCACCCCGTTGCTGCCGCGTTTCCCGGTCGCGTGCGTTCCGCGAACTGAGGGCCGCGTACTAGCGTTCCCGGCATGCCGGCGTCGAGCAGCGTGACCGACGAGGACCGGCTGCGGCGCATCGAGCAGATCACGGACACGGAGCTGGCCCACCTCGACACCGGCGGGCTGCTCTCCGAGCTCCTCGACCGCGTGGTGGCCCTCCTCGAGGCGGACACCGCGGCGGTCCTGCTGCTCGACCCGTCCGGCACCCACCTCGTGGCCACCGCCGCCCGCGGCATCGAGGAGGAGGTCCGCCAGGGCGTCCGCATCCCCGTGGGCAAGGGGTTCGCGGGACGCGTCGCGGCCGAGCGGCGCCCGGTCGTGATCGACGAGGTCGACCACTCGAACGTCCTCAACCCGATCCTCTACGAGAAGGACATCCGCTCGCTGCTCGGCGTGCCGCTGATCGCCGAGGGCCGGACCCTCGGGGTCCTGCACGTCGGCACCCTGCGCCCACGCCTGTTCACCCGCGACGACGCGGACCTCCTCCAGACCGCGGCGGACCGCATCGCGCTGGTCACGCGCACCCACCTCACCGATCTCGACCGCGCGGCGGCGTCGGCCCTCCAGCGCAGCCTCATGCCCGGCGCGCTCCCCCGGGTCACCGGTATCGAGTTCGCCGCGCGCTATGTGCCCGGCGAGGCCGGCGGGCTGGGCGGGGACTGGTACGACGTCTTCTCGCTGCCCTCGGGGCGGCTGGGCATCGTCATCGGCGACGTCGTGGGCCGGGGCCTGCAGGCGGCGGTCGTCATGGGGCGTCTGCGCAGTGCGCTGCGGGCGTTCGCCCTGGAGGAGGACGACCCGGCGGAGGTGCTCGAGCGGCTCGACGGCAACGTCGCGCACTTCGAGGACAACGTCATGGCCACCGTCCTCTACGCGGTGCTCGAGCCGTCCCTCGAACGGGTGTCGTTGTCCACCGCGGGGCACCTGCCGCCGGTCCTCGCCCGCGACGGTGAGACCGCGACGCTGGTCAACGTGCCGGTGGACCTCCCGGTCGGGGTGTCCGTCGGTCCGCCGCGGCGCACGACCACCATCGAGCTGCCGACCGACTCGGCGCTGTTCCTCTACACCGACGGCCTCGTCGAGCGCCGCGGGAAGGCGCTCGACGCCGGTCTCGACGCCCTCTGCGCGGTGGTCCGTGCCGACCAGGACCCCGACGCCGTGTGCACCGCGGTGCTGCACCGCATGATCGGCGGCGACTCGGTGGGCGACGACGTCGCGATGCTCGTCGCCCGGCGCGGTGCGACGCCGGCGGTGGTGCCGCTGAACATCACGGTCCCGGCCGTCCCGCGGGTGCTCGCCGACCTGCGCGCGTCGGTGCGCCGCTGGCTCGCCGCGGCCGGCGCCTCGGGCGACGACGTCGCCGACCTGCTCGTCGCCACCGGGGAGGCCTGCTCCAACGTCGTCGAGCACGCCTACGGCCCGGCCGGCGGCACGTTGACCCTGCAGATGGAGCGCGACGGCACGACGGTCGTCGCGACGGTGCGCGACAACGGCCGCTGGCGCTCGGCGCGCGGCCACGACCGGGGCCGCGGGACCGCGCTCATCCGCCAGTGCACCGACGAGATGGACGTGATCGCCGGCGCCGGCGGCACCACCGTCACTTTTCGACGTCACATCGCGGGAGACGCGCCATGACCACCGCGACCGTCGTCGTCCGCTCCGAGGGGCAGGACGTGCGCATCGCCATCGGCGGCGAGGTCGACCTCGAGAACGCGACGACGGTCGAGGACCAGATCGCCGCCGCCATCCCGAACGAGACGAACGCGGTGACGCTCGAGCTCGCCGAGCTCGAGTACCTCGACAGCGCCGGGCTGCGCGTGCTGTTCGCGCTGGCCGCGCGCCTCGAGGTGCTCCAGATCGCCCTGCGCGTGGACGTGCCGCCCGGCTCGCACACACGCCGCGTGCTCCAGCTCTCGGGCTTCGAGGGGCTGGCCTCGCTCGACAGCTGAGCACCCCGCCCGGCCCGGTCCGGCTAGCCCTGCTCGGCCTTGCGCCGCACCGTGTCGAGCGTCTGCTCCATCCCGCGCCGGTTCGCCGCGGGCACGTCCCAGGCTCGTGCCCGGCCGACGAGGTTGGCGACGGGGCTGCGCCGGTCCTGCCAGAACTGCTCGACGCGCGTGCCGCCGTCCTGCGGGGCCAGGCGGAAGCCCCAGCGCGCCACCGGCTGCCCGAGGAGCGAGACGTCCCAGCTGATCGACCGCTGCGGCTCGTACTCCACGACCTCGCCGACGGTCGACCAGCGCATCAGGCCCTTGCGGTTGTGGCCCTTGAACCGCGCGCCGGGCGCGGGGCCGGAGGCGCCGCCGAGCCAGTCGACGCGGTGGCACTCCGGGGAGATGGCCCCGATCCGCGCCGGGTCGCCCACGAGGTCCCACACCCGCTCGGGCGGGGCGTCGACGGTGCGCGTGACGACGATGTCGTCGGCCATGGGGGTTCCTCCGGACGGACGAGCGGCGGGACGGTGGCACCGTAGTGGGGCGACAGGGGGGCGACCACTCGGCCGCTCGACGTCGGGGAGCCTCGCGCTCCGTTATCGTGACCGATGCAGAAACCGGTGGTACCCGGGCGGCGGCGTCCGCCCGGCGCAACGAGGCGTGCCGGTCGATCCCGCCCGATCCGGGAGGTCCGCCGTGACGCTCGAGCTCGACGACCTGCGCGTGCACAGCCTGGGTGAGTGCCGGTACGACTCGCCGTTCGCGGAGATGCTGGCGACCAAGCGCACGTCGCCGCACTACGTGCACGAGGACGACCGGGTGCTCGTCGACGACACCGTCTCGATCCTGCTCTCCCGCGGGGTGCCGATCGACCGGCTGCCGAGCCTGGAGACGGCCGGCCCCCGCCGCAGGATCTACTTCGACCCGGCCGCCACCAGCGTCGGCATCGTGACCTGCGGCGGCCTGTGCCCGGGCCTCAACGACGTCATCCGCGGCATCGTCCAGGAGCTCACCGAGCACTACCACGTCGCGCACATCTACGGCTTCCGCAACGGCTACGCCGGGCTGACCCGCCGGCACCGCGAGCGGGTGGTCGAGCTCGACCTGCACGCCGTGCGGGACATCAACAACGACGGCGGCACGATCCTCGGCAGCTCGCGGGGCGACCAGGACCCCGAGGAGATGGTCGACACCCTCGTGGAGCTGGGCATCCACGTCCTGTTCGTCATCGGCGGCGACGGCAGCATGCGCGGCGCCATGAAGCTGACGCGCGAGATCGACGCCCGCGGCCTCGACATCGCCGTCGTCGGTGTCCCCAAGACGATCGACAACGACCTGCCCTTCACCGACCAGAGCTTCGGCTTCCAGACGGCCTTCGCGCAGGCCACCGAGTTCATCGCCTCGGTGTTCATCGAGTCGCAGGCGGCCGAGAACGGCGTCGGCATCGTCAAGCTCATGGGCCGGCACTCCGGCTTCATCGCCTGTTACGCCGCGCTGTCCAACAACGACGCCGACTTCGTGCTGATCCCGGAGGTGCCGTTCGTCCTCGACGGCCCCGACGGCGTGCTGCGCCGCGTCGAGGACCACGTGCGCCGCCACGGCCAGGTCGTCGTCGTGGTCGCCGAGGGCGCGGGCCAGGACCTGCTCGAGCAGGAGGGCCGCACCACCGACGCGTCGGGCAACACCAAGCTCGGCGACATCGGGCTGTTCCTCAAGCAGAAGATCACCGACCACCTCACCGCGGTCGACCTGCCGCCGACGGTGCGCTACCTCGACCCGAGCTACGCGATCCGCAGCGTCGCCGCCAACGCCTACGACAGCGTCTACTGCGTGCGCCTGGCCCACGCGGCGGTGCACGCCGGGATGGCCGGGCGCACCGAGACCGTGGTCGTGCGCTGGCGGCGCCGGTTCGTGCACGTACCGATGGAGCTGATCACCTCGCACCGCAACCAGGTCGACCCCGACGGCGACCTGTGGATGTCGGTCCTCGAGGCCACCGGGCAGCCCGCGACGTTCGGGGACCCGGCGCGCTGATCACGGGGCGTCGCCGCACTGGTCCGTGTGGGTGGTGTCCGAATTGCTGTCGCCCGGGCAGTCGTCGCACACTGTGGTGATGAGCGTCACGGTCCGGCTCGCCGGTCCGTTGCGCGTGGAGCGGGGCTCCCCGCCCGAGTCACTGCGCATCGGGAGCCCGAAGGAGCGGCGGCTGCTCGCGCTGCTCGCGGCCCGACGTCCCGCCGTCCTCACCGGTGACCAGCTCGCCGAGCAGCTGTGGGACGACACCGGGCCCCGCCGGCCGACCGCCGGGGTGGCGACCCTGGTCAGCCGCCTGCGCAGCCGCCTCGCCCCCGACGTCCTGCTCGGCGACCGGGGCGGCTACCGCCTCGGCACCCCGCCGGCCGTCGTCGTCGACCTCGACGAGGCGCGCCGCCTGCTCGACGAGGCCGACCGGCGGCTCGCAACCGGGCTCCCCGGACTCGCCGCGGGCGCCGCCACCCTCGCGCGGGAGCTGCTGGGCGCCGGCGAGCCGCTGCCGGAGGAGGCCGACGAGCCGTGGGTCGCGACGGCCCGCGACGAGTGGCGCGAGCTGGTGCGGCGCGCCCGGCACGCCGACGCCCACGTCGCGCTCGCCCTCGGTGACACCGAGCGCGCCCGACGCGCGGCCGGCGAGGCCGTCGCCGCCGACCGGTTCGACGAGGCGGCCCACCGCCTGCTGATGCGCGCGCACGGGGACGCTGGGGAACCGTCGCGAGCCGTCGAGCACTACCACCGGCTGCGCACCGAGCTCGCCGAGGAGCTCGGCACCGACCCCGCGGCGTCGACGCAGGCCGAGTACCTGGCGCTGCTCCAGGACCGGCCCGCCACCGCCGTCCCGCCGGTCGCGGCGGGGGCCGCGTGCACCGCGTCGGGCTGCGTCGGGCGCGCCGCGGAGATCGCCCGGCTCACGCAGCGGTGGGACGCCGCGACCCGGGGCCGGCCGGGGCTCGTGCTGCTCGCCGGCGAGGCGGGGATCGGCAAGACACGCCTGGCCGACGAGCTGACGAGGCTCGTCACGGCCACCGGCGGGCGGGTCGCGGCGGCGCGCTGCCACCGGACCGAGCACTCGCTGTTCCTCCAGCCGCTGGCCGACGCGCTCGCGCCCCTGGTCGCCGGCCTGCCCCTCCCCCCGGACCTCGCTGCCCTCTTCCCCGGCCCCGTCACGCCGGGACCCGACGGGCCTCCGGACCCGCGCCGGGTCTTCGTGGCGCTCGCGGGCCTGCTCGCCACGGCGACGGCCACCGCGCCCCTGCTGCTCGTGCTCGACGACCTGCACGACGCCGGCCTCGCCACCGTCGAGCTGCTCCACTTCCTCGCGCTGCGGGCCGGCGGCGCGCGGGTCCTCGTGCTGGCGACCGTGCGCGCAGAGGAGGGCGCGGCCGCGCTCGCGCACCTCGACGACGTCGCCGACCGCCTCGACCTCGGGCCCCTCGACGCCACCGCGGTCGCGGCGCTCGCCGACCGGGTGGGGCGCGCCGACCTCGGGCCGGCGATCCACCGCCGCACCCGCGGGCACCCGCTGTTCGTCGTCGAGACCCTGCGCGGCCTCGTCGCCGGGGAGGGCGGGGTGCCCGAGACGCTGCAGGCCGCGGTGCTCGCGCGGGTCCGGCGCCTGGGGCCCGAGGTCGAGGAGGTGCTGCGCGCGGGCGCGGTCCTCGGCGCGACCGTCGACCCGGAGCTCGCCGCGGGCCTGCTGGAGCTCGGCGTCCCCGAGATCGCCCGGCGCTGCGAACGGGCCGCGGCCGCCCGCCTGCTCGTCGCGACCCCGACCGCCTACGAGTTCGCCAACGACCTCCTCCACGAGGTGCTCCACGCGACCACGCCGGCGCCGGTGCGCCGCATCCACCACCGCCGGGCGGCCGACCTGCTGGCCGCCACACCCGAAGCGGCCGGCGCGCACGCCGCGGCCGCCGGCGACTGGCCCCGCGCGGCGCGTGCCCTGCTCCTGGCCGGCGAGACCGCCGCCCGCCGGGGCGCCATGGGCGACGCCGAGTCGCTGCACGTGCGGGCGCTGGCCGCGGCGCGGCAGGTCGCCGACCTCGAGATCACCGGGCGCGCGCTGCTCGCCCGGGCCCGCGCCCGCGAGGGCCTCGAGCGCCACGAGGAGGCGTGGGGCGACCTGCGCGCCGCCGCCGACGCCGCGCGCGAGGCCGGCGACCGGCGCCTGGAGATGGCGGTCCTGCGCCAGCTCGGGGGCGACGTCCCGGTCGCGCTCGGGGTGCCGACCGCCGAGTGCGTGACACACCTGCGCACCGGCCTGCGCCGCGCCGTCACCCTCGGGGACCGCGGCGCCGAGGCCGACCTGCGCGGCCGGCTCGCCATCCTCGCCACCAACGACCTGCGGTTCGGCGAGGCCCTCGAGCAGGGTCGCCGGGCCCTGGCGGCGGGGCGCGACGCGGGCGGCGAGCGGGCCCTGCTCGACGGCCTCGACGGGCTCAAGACCGCCTACGCCTACGCGGGCATGGTCGACGAGCTCGCCGAGGTGCTCGACGAGCTCGAGCCGCTCGCGCGGCGCCTCGACGCCGGGGTCCTGCAGTGGGTCGTGTTCGAGGGTGCGTTCCCGGCGATCGCGGCGGGCTGCTTCGCCGAGGCGCGGGCGCGGGTCGCGGAGTCGTTCGCGGTGGCGAGGCACTCGGGCTACGGCGGGCACGACGCGTGGTTCCTCGCGCACCTGGGCTGGGTGGCGCGCCTGGAGGGGGACCTCGACGAGGCGCTCGAGGTCGGGCGGCGCGCCGTGGTGCGCAGCGGCCCCGGCGGGCACCGGTGGTGGACCTCGACCGCCTGCGCCCTGCTCGCGACGACGCTGCGGGCGCGGGGGGACGACGCCGAGGCGTACGCCGTCGCCTCCCGGGGCCTGGAGCTCGCCGGGCGGGACGGGGCGGCGGCCTGCCGGCTGCGCTGCCTCGCGGTGCTCGCCGAGCTCGGCGACGGCGCCGACCGCCCGCCCGCCGACATCGCGCTCCTCGATGCCGACCGCCTGCTCGGCGGCGTCACCGCGCCCCCGGGCACGGCGTGGGTGCTCGGCGCCGACGCCTACGTCGCGGTCGCCCGCGCGTGGGTCGCCCGCGACCGCCCCGCCCGCGCCGCCGCGACCCTCGCCCCGCTGCGCGCCGCGGTGCGCGCGCACGGGTGGCCCCACCTCGCGCGCGTCCTGGACCAGGAATGAGCACGCGCAACGTCGGGCGCAATGCCGGCGCAATGCCCGGCGCGACGGTGTCCGGGCTCCGGGGAGGGGCCCCGGACGTCGACACATCGGAGGGCCGCGCGATGGCCGTGGACATGGACAAGGTGATGGCGCTCGTCGGGCAGGCGGTCGCGGACGTCGGGGCGACGTTCGCCGCCGGCAACGTCGTGCTCGGGCACCGGCTGGGCCTCTACCGGGCCCTCGCCGAGGGCCCGGCGACGCCCGAGGAGCTCGCCGCGCGCACCGACACCACCCCGCGCTACGTGGCCGAGTGGCTCGCCGGCCAGGCCGCGGGCGGCTACGTGCAGCACGACGACGGGACGTACTCGCTGTCCGAGGAGCAGGCGTTCGCCCTGACGGACCCCGACGGTCCGCTCTACGTGCCCGGCGCCTTCGTGCTGGCCACGGGCGTCATCCGCAGCGAGCCCCGCATCGCCGACGCCTTCCGCACCGGCGCGGGCGTGGGGTGGCACGAGCACCACGAGGACGTCTTCGTGGGCTGCGAGGCGTTCTTCCGCACCGGCTACATCGCGCACCTGGTCGACGAGTGGCTCCCCGCGCTCGACGGCGTCGTCGACAAGCTGGCGCGCGGCGCCCGTGTCGCCGACGTCGGCTGCGGTCACGGCGCCACGACCGTGCTCATGGCCGAGGCCTTCCCGGCGACGACGGTCGTGGGCTCGGACTACCACGACGCCTCGATCGAGATGGCCCGCAAGCGCGCGGCCGACGCCGGCGTCGCCGAGCGCACCGGCTTCGAGGTGGCGAGCGCCCAGCACTTCTCCGGCGCCGGCTACGACCTCGTCACGACCTTCGACTGCCTCCACGACATGGGCGACCCGGTCGGCGCCGCCCGGCACATCCGCGACGCCCTCGACGCCGACGGCACCTGGCTGCTCGTCGAGCCCGCGACGGCCGGCGACGCCGTGGCCGACAACCTCACCCCCGTCGGCCGCCTCTACTACGGCGCCTCGACGCTGTGCTGCACGCCCGCGGCACGCTCGCAGGAGGGCGGCTACAGCCTCGGCGCGCAGGCCGGGCCGGCCGCGCTGCGCCAGGTCGCGACCGACGCCGGGTTCACCCGGTTCCGGCGCGTCACCGGCACGCCGATCAACGACGTCTACGAGATCCGGCCCTGACAGTGCGGGCGAGGGAGCCGGACACCGTCCGCGCGGTCGCGCGCGACGGCGTCCGCATCGGCTACGAGGTGTTCGAGGGGCCCACCGGCGCACCGACGATCGTCCTGCTGACGTCCTGGGCGATCGTGCACATGCGCCAGTGGAAGCACCAGGTGCCGTTCCTCGCCCGCGAGTTCCGGGTGATCACCGTCGAGGGCCGGGGCAACGGGGACGCGGACCGGCCGCTCGACCCGGCGGCGTACACCGACGTCGAGGCGGTCCAGGACGCCCTCGACGTCCTCGACGCCGTCGGGGTGGAGCGCGCGGTCGTCGTGGGGCTCTCCCTCGGCGGCCGGCACGCCCTGCAGCTCGCGGCGTGGCACCCCGAGCGGGTCCTGGGCGTCGTCGCCATCGCCCCGGCGCTGCCCCTGCCCGACCTGACGCTCGACTTCGAGACCCACCACGAGCGGCCCGAGGGCTGGGAGAAGTTCAACCGCCGGTACTGGGCCACCGACTACCGGGACTTCGCCGAGTTCTTCGCCGCGCAGGTCCTGCCCGACCCGCACGCCACGAAGCCCCTCGAGGACTTCGTGTCCTGGGCGATGGACACCGACGGCCCGACCCTCGCCGCGACCGCGCCCGCCCTCGCCGCGCCCACCGCCACCGACGCCGAGGCGGTGGGGCGCGCGGTGCGGTGCCCCGTGCTGGTCGTCCACGGCGAGGCCGATGCCGTGGTGCCGTGGGCGTCCGGGGCGGCGCTGGCGCGGTGGACCCGGGGCACGCTGCTCACCCTGCCCGGCGCCGGGCACGCACCCCCGCTGCGCGACCCGGTGCGGGTCAACCTCGCCGTGCGCGACTTCGCCCGCGCGCTCGCGCCCCCGGCGCCCCGGACGACGACCTGGACGCCGGCACGGTCCCGGCGGCCGCGGGTGCTGCTCGTCAGCTCGCCGATCGGGCTGGGGCACGCGCGGCGCGACGTCGCGATCGCCCGGGAGCTGGCCGCCGCCCGTCCCGAGGTGGAGATCGAGTGGCTGGCCCAGCACCCGGTGACGGCCCTGCTCGACCGGCACGGCCTGCGCCGGCACCCCGCGAGCGCGCTGCTGGCGTCGGAGAGCGCGCACGTCGAGGACGAGGCGGGCGAGCACGACCTGCACGTGTTCCGGGCGATCCGGGCGATGGACGAGATCCTCGTGGCCAACTTCCACGTCTTCGCCGACGTCGTCGAGCAGGGTCACCACGACCTCGTCGTCGCCGACGAGAGCTGGGAGATCGACCACTTCCTCCACGAGAACCCGGAGCTCAAGCGCGCGCCGTTCGCGTGGCTCACCGACGTCGTGGGCTGGCTGCCGATGCCCGACGGCGGGCCGGTCGAGGCGGCGCTGACCGCCGACCAGAACGCCGAGATGGTCGAGCACGTGGCCCGCTACCCGCGGCTGCGCGACCGGTCGGTGTTCGTGGGCGAGCCCGGCGACCTCGTCACCGACCCGCTCGGGCCCGGCCTGCCCAGCGTGCGCGAGTGGACCTGCGCGCACTTCGCGTTCAGCGGCTGGGTGTCCACCACCCGCCCGGTCGGCGACCGCGAGGAGCTGCGCGCCGCGCTCGGCTGGGCGCCCGACGAGACCGTCTGCGTCGTCGCCGTCGGCGGGTCGGGCGTCGGGCGGGCGCTGCTCGAGCGCGTCGCGGCGGCCCACCCGCTGCTGCGCGAGCAGGTCCCCGGCCTGCGCCTGGTCGCGGTCGCCGGGCCGCGGATCGACCCGGCGTCGCTGCGGGTGCCGCCGGGTGTCGAGGTGCGCGGGCACGTGCCCGACCTCGAGCGCGAGCTCACGGCCGGCGACGTCGCCGTCGTCCAGGGCGGGCTCACGACGACGATGGAGCTCGCGATCGCCGGCCGGCCGTTCGTCTACGTCCCGCTCGAGCACCACTTCGAGCAGCAGATCCACGTGCCGCACCGGCTCGCGCGGCTCGGCGCCGGGGTCCGTCTCGACTACGCCGACGCCACTCCCGAGACGGTCGCCGCGACCGTCGCCTCGCTGCTCGCCCGGCCGGTCCGCCCGGTGCCGGTGGACACGGGCGGCGCGCGGCGGGCGGCGGACCTGCTCGGGGAGCTGCTGCCTCGTCGACCCCGGGCTAGTTGACCTTGACGAGGTCCACGACGAAGACGAGGTGCGCGCCCCCCGGGATCACCGGCGGCACGCCGCGGTCGCCGTAGCCCTGGTGCGGCGGGACGACGAGGATGCGCCGGCCGCCCTCGCGCATGCCGGAGATGCCGAGCTTGAAGCCGTCGATGACGCCCGAGAGCGGGAACTCGACGGGGGCGCCGCCGCGGGTCCACGACGAGTCGAACTCGCCGCCGTCGGAGACGCGGATGCCCTGGTACTGGACCTGCACGGTGTCGCGCGGCCCGGCCTCGGCGCCGCCGCCGACCACGAGGTCGGTGATGTCGAGGTCGTTCGGCAGGGTGTCGGGGGTGACCGACGCGCCGGGCGCGCGGGTCAGGTCGTCGGTGTTGTCCACGGTGACCGCCATGTCCCGAGACCCTACGGACGCCCGGGCGCGACGTCGGTGGGGGCCGTCGCGGCCGCCCCCTCGCCGCCGTGGACGACTACTCACGGGGCGACAGGCCGAGCACCGAGCGCGCCTTGGCCCCGACCGTCTCCTTGACGCCGTTGGCGATGATGTCGAGCACGTCGCTGTCGCCGGAGAGCTGGGAGCGGGCGGTGTTGAGCGCCTGCTGGATCGTCACGTGCGGCGGCACGAGCGGGATGTCCTTGTCGACCTTCGCGTCGACGACGAACGGCCGGTCGGCCGCGAGCGCGCGGTCCCACACCGGGCCGATGTGCTCGCGCTCGCGCAGCTCCATCCCGTCGAGCCCGAGCAGCATCGCCCACTGCGCGTAGGGCACGTCGGGGATCTCCTGGGACTGCGGGTCGGGGGCCTCGCCGAGCATCCCGCGCGTCTCCCACGACACGTAGGACAGGTCGTCGTTGGACAGGACGAGCACGACGAACCGGGGATCGGCCCACCGGTGGCGGTAGCGCGCCACGGTGATCAGCTCGTTGACCCCGTTCATCTGCATCGCGCCGTCGCCGATCAGCGCGACCACCGGCCGGTCGGGGTGCGCGTTCTTGGCCGCGATCGCGTACGGCATGCCGCCGCCCATCGACAGCAGCGTCCCCGACAACGACCCGTACTGGGCGCCGTGCAGTGTGACGTCGCGGGCGTACCAGGACGTCGCCGTGCCGCAGTCGACGGCGAGAAGGGCGTCGTCGGGCAGGCGGTCGGACAGCTCGCGGACCACCAGCTCGGGGTTGAGCGCGCTGGTGTGGGCGTGGGCGCGCTGGACCGAGTAGTCCTCCCAGGCGCGGGTCCAGCGCTCCACCTGGGCGCGCCACGGCGAGTCGGCGCGCTCGCGCAGGCGGCCGCGCAGCGCGGTGAGCGTCGCGGCGGCGTCGCCGGTCAGGTTGACCTCGGTCTCGTAGCGGATGCCGCAGCGCGCGCCGTCGACGTCGATCTGCACCGCCCGCGCCTGCCCGGGCGCCGGGTAGTACTCGGTGTAGGGCATGGTCGAGCCGACGATGAGCAGCGTGTCGCACTCGCGCATGAGGTGCCACGACGCGGTCGTCCCGAGCAGCCCGATCGCCCCGGTGACCCACGGCGAGCGCTCGTCGACGACGCCCTTGCCGAGCAGCGCCGTCGCCATCCCCGCGCCGAGGGCGTTGGCGACCTCCGTGAGCTCGGCCGCCGCCCCCAGCGCGCCGGCGCCGGCGAGGATCGCGACCTTCTCCCCCGCGTTCAGCACCTCCGCCGCGGCGTCCAGGGCGGCCTCCGGCGGCGCCGCGATGCTCGATGAGGGCACCGCGGAGGTGTGGTAGTAGCCGTGGGCGTCCGGCGGCTCGACGACGGCGTCCTGCTCCAGCACGTCGGAGCGCAGGACGACGACGGCGACCGTGCGGTCGGCGAGCGCGCTGCGGCAGGCGCGGTCGACGACATGGCGGACCTGGCTCGGGTCCTTCACCTCGGCGAGGTAGCCCGCGACGTCCGAGAGCAGCGCGCCCAGGTCGATCTCCTGGTAGTAGCCGCCGCCCTGGGCGGTCTGCGCGGTGTGCCCGACGAGCGCGACGACGGGCTGGTGGTCGAGCTTCGCGTCGTAGAGGCCGTTGAGGGCGTGGACGGCCCCGGGCCCGCTGGTGACCACGCAGCAGCCGATGGGCGACCCGCCGTACTTGACGTCGGCGCAGGCGGCGAAGGCGGCGGTCTCCTCGTGGCGGACCTGCACGAACTCCGCGTCGTTCCGCTCGGGCAGCGCCGTGAAGATCCCGCCGATCCCGTCCCCGGGGTAGCCGTAGAAGCGGTGGACGCCCCAGTCGGCGAGGCGGTCGAGCACGTGCGCGGCGACGTTCTTGGGAGCACTCACCCTGCAGGGCTCCCCACCGAGCCCGCCGACCATGTGGGTCACCCGCCACCGAACACGCGTCGCGCGCGGTCGGTGTCGGCGTCGGTCCAGCCCGGCGGCGGGGCCACCGCCGCCCAGCCGTCCACCAGGAGCGCCCCGTAGGCGTGCCCGTGGCCCGGGGGCACCGACTGCGCGCGCGGGAGATCGGTGCTCACCTGCCAGAAGGTGAGCACCGGGAACCAGCGCATCGCGGCGGGGACGTCGTACCCGGCCGGCTCGGCGAGCCAGTCCGGGCGCGCCCAGAGCAACGCGGGCGACCACCACACGACGGGGTCCGAGGGGTGCTGCAGGTAGAGCACCCGGGGCGGGACCCAGGGGGTGGACGGTGCCGACGACAGGCCGTCGGGCCGGCCGGCGAAGCGCACGGCGCGGCCGCCGTCCACCACCGGGTCGACCGTGGGCGAGGCGGGATCACGACGGTCCACCAGACCCCTCCAGAGCCGGCTCTCGTGCGGTGGCCCGACCCAGAGGACGCCGTCGGTGCGGGCCCGCGCCTCGTCGATCGAGCCGAACGCCGCCTGGGACGCCTCCGCCCCGAGGCTCTGGCCGAAGACGAGCAGCCGGGGTCGGCGGTCCGGCGGGCGCTGCACCCACCGGTCCCGCACCGCGTCGAGGAGCAGCCGGCTCGACGCCTCCGCCCGGCCGCGGTCGAGGAAGAACGACAGGCCGCTCGGCAGGGAGGAGTACTGCAGGGCGGCGATCGCGGTGTCGCCGCCGTGGACGAGCTCGAGCCCGTCGGCGATCGGCGGGTCGACCGCACCGGTGCCGGTCGGGGTGACCAGGGCGAGCACGTCCCGGTCGAACGCGCCGGTGCGTTCGAGCTCGGCCACGGCGAGGGCGGCGCGCTCCCGCACGTCGGGCGCGCTCTCCAGACCCACGTAGACGCGGATCGGGTCCCGGGGGACGCGTCCCGACGCGAGCGCCAGCTGCTCGGGCGGCCGGCCGCCGGTGACGAAGCGCCGGCCCTCCCGACCCAGGGTCGGCCACGGGGCGAGGGAGTCCGGCGACCCCGAACGGGTCGCGCGCGCCGGCGGGCCGGCCGCCGTGCCGGGCTGGTCGTTGCGCGCCCGGAACAGGTGCTCGGCGACCTCGACGGACTCGCGCGCGGCGGTCCCCGTCACGACGGCCGTCGCCAGCAGGACCAGCAGGACCGCTCCCACCACCGCGACCACGCGGGAGAGGTGGACCCGGCGACGCATCACCCGGGCCAACCGGCGGGTCGTCCGGCGCACGAGGCGGGCGGTCGCGACGAGCGCGGCCGTCACGGCGACGGCGACGGGCAGCGCCAGCAGGAACGCGGGCGCCGACGGCGGCCGCGCGCCCACGAGGACGGCTGCCTCCTGCTGCCCGCGCGCGCCCACCAGGAGCGCCGCCGCCAGGGCGAGCGGAGCCGCGACGGCGACCGCCGCGGCGACGTGCGGCGGTCGTCGGATGCCCGTCGCCCGGAGCCGTCGGCGGACGGCGGGCCGTCGCAGCACCCCTCCGAGCAGCGCCCCGCACGCCCAGCCGAACCCCGCGGCGCCGCCGCAGACCACGCCCTGCACCAGCCCGTCGCGCGGGATGAGCGAGGGCGTCACCGCGAGCACGGCGCCGACGGTGGCGAGCCCCAGCGCCGGCGGATCGAGGCTGCCGGTCCACCGCCCGCGTCGACGCCGGCGCGCGAGGGGCTCTGCGCTCGACGTCACGGCGGGACGGGCTCACATGTCGAGCGGCGGCAACGGGCGCAGCGGGCCGTCGAGGGGCTCGGGCGGGGTGCCGTCGGCGCCGAACGGTGAGCCGCCGAGCTCCTCGCGGTGGTGGGGCTCCAGCCACACCGACGGCTCGGGGCCGAGCGGGACGATCTGCGTCGGGTTGATGCTGGTGTGCACCTGGTGGTAGTGCCGCTTGATGTGGTCGAAGTCGACCGTGTCCCCGAACCCCGGGGTCTGGTAGAGGTCGCGGGCGTAGGGCCAGAGGTTCGCGAACTCCGCGAGCTTCTGCCGGTTGCACTTGAAGTGGCCGTGGTAGACGGCGTCGAAGCGCACCAGCGTGGTGAACAGCCGGATGTCGGCCTCGGTGATGTGGTCGCCGACCAGGTAGCGCCGGTCCTCCAGCCGCTCGTCGAGCTCGTCGAGACGGGCGAAGAGCGCGGTGTAGGCCTCCTCGTAGCGCGCCTGCTTCGTCGCGAACCCCGCCTTATAGACCCCGTTGTTGACGTCGTGGAAGACGCCCTCGTTGATCGCGTCGATCTCCTCGCGCAGCCCCTCGGGGTAGAGCGTCGGCGCGCCGGGACGCTGGTACTTGGCCCACTCGATCCCGAGGTCGATCGTGATCTGCGGGTAGTCGTTGGTGACGAGCAGGCCCGTCGACTCCTCGACCAGCGCCGGGACGCTGACGCCGTTCTCGGTGCCGTGCTCCGCGTCGCGGGCCAGGTAGGCCTCCTCGAGGTACCGGTAGCCCAGCACGGGGTCGCGGCCGTCCTCGTCGAGCGTGAAGCGCCACGACCGGTCGTCCTGCAGCGGGTCGACGATCGCCAGCGAGATCGCGTCCTCGAGTCCCATGAGGCGCCGCACGATGAGCGAGCGGTGCGCCCAGGGGCACGCGAGCGAGACCACGAGCCGGTAGCGGCCGGGCTCGACGGGCCACTGACCCTCGCCGGTGGGCTCGGCGACGATCCGGTCGGCGAACCGCGGACCCTGGCGTCGGAACGAGCCGCTGCTGTCGGCGTACGGGCTGTTGCCCACGGGGGCGTCGGTGGGGGTGCTCACGAAGTCCCGGGTGCCCCGGCACGGCCCGACGTCAACGTCCGTGCGCGACGGGGTCCCGGCGTCGCAGCAGCCACCACTCCGCGATGAGCACATTGACGATCCAGCTCGTCCACACCGACGCCGGGCCCGCCTCCATGATCAGGTCAGGGTTGCCGGGATCGATCAGCCAGAGCACGGCGGCGTAGAACGCGATCCAGAACCGGTTGACGATGATCGAGAGCGTGAGGGCGACGCTGCGGATCATCCAGGCGCGGTGGTCGGCGTACCGGCGCTGCCGGGCGGCGCGCCAGCCCGCGATCGAGGTCCCGAGCCAGAGCACGGCGAGCACGGTGTTCCCGACCGAGGACGCGAACCCCGTGGTGCTCACCGGCGCGACACCCAGCACCGCGACCCCGCCGGGCAGCACGCCGCCGAGCAGGTAGACCCGGCCCGAGAGGCGGTGCACGCGCGGGTGGCGGCGTCGCAGCCAGGGCCACACCTGCAGGCAGGCCGTCACCAGCGCGACCGAGCCGCAGACGATGTGCGCCCAGAGCAGGGGGTAGTGCAGCGCGTAGTCGGGGCGGATCGGGACGCGGGACTCCGCGGGGTC
The DNA here is from genome assembly GCF_056311855.1 of Actinomycetospora sp. ABD4_176. Classification (NCBI taxonomy): domain Bacteria; kingdom Bacillati; phylum Actinomycetota; class Actinomycetes; order Pseudonocardiales; family Pseudonocardiaceae; genus Actinomycetospora; species Actinomycetospora sp. ABD4_176. Next base: position 1,696,397 of record NZ_CM149974.1, read on the forward strand.
GAGGCCCAGGTAGGCCGGCAGCTCGAGGACGAGGAACACCGCGACGACCACCGCGGTCACGACGAGCCCGATGCGAACGCGGCGCAGGTCGACGGGTCCGAGGCGACGTCGGCGGTCACGGTCCGAGGGTGCGGGGCGTCCCGGTTCCTGGGTGGCGGTCATGTGCGTAAGCCTTACGCATAACGCGTATTCCTGTCTACTCTTCGTCTCGTGCGACCATCAGCCCCGTGTCCGATGCCGTCACCGACCCCCGCTGGGCGCCTCCGGCACCCCCGACCGCCCGCCGCCCGTTGACGCGCGCCGCGATCGTCGACGCCGCGGTCGCGCTCGCGGACGCCGAGGGGATCGACGCGGTGTCGATGCCGCGGCTGGCGCGCACGCTCGGCGCGGCGCCGATGTCGCTCTACCGGCACGTGCCGCACAAGGACGCCCTGGTCGACCTCATGCTCGACGCGGCGATCGGCGACCCGCCGCCCGCCGAGGGGCCCTGGCGGGAGGCGCTGACCGCCTGGGCACGGGGCAACCGCGCGGTCTTCCGCGACCACCCGTGGACGTTGCCCCTGGTGAGTGGGCCGCGGCGGATGGGTCCGGCCGAGTGCGCGTGGGGCGAGAGCGCCCTGCGCATCGGGGTGAACGCCGGGCTCCCGCTGACCGAGGCCATCGCGGTGGTGCACCTGGTCAACAGCTACGTGCGCGGGGCGTCCGTCCCCCTCGACGACCGGGCGCCCTCGGCGTCCGACCTCCACGCGTCCGGACGCGCCGGCGAGTTCCCCCTGTTCCTGCGCCTGCTCGAGGCCACGGTCGACGAGCCGCCCGACACGGCGGCGGAGATGTTCGACGACGGTCTCGCCCGCATCATCGACGGCGTCGAGCGACACCGGGACGCGCTCCAGGACTGATTCCTCGGACGATCGGCACGGACGACATCGGTGTCCTGCCCGATCGTCCTTCGTCGTCGTCGGCTGATCGCCGCCGCGGCCTCCGGTCGACGCGGGAGTGAGCGGGCCCGCCGGGCTCGGAGCACCCCGAGGAGCACGACATGCCCCGCACCATCAGCGCCAACATCACCCTGTCCCTCGACGGCTTCGCCGCCGGCCCGGACGGCGACATGTCCTGGCTCGTCGAGACCGCCCTGCACGAGCAGTGCGCGTCGGGCTTCGCCGGCTACTCGCGTGGCGTCGACACCGTCCTGCTGGGCCGCGTCAACTATGAGGGCTTCCACGGCTTCTGGCCCGCCGTCGCCGACGACCCCGCCGCCGACGCCCGCAGCCGCGCGTTCTCCCGCTGGTTCGACGCCGTCGAGAAGGTCATCGTGTCCCGCACGCTCGACGAGGCGACGTGGACGAACGCCCGAGTCGTGCGTGACCTCGAGGCCACGGTGACCGAGCTGCGCGCCGGCGACGGGCAGGCCGCCGCCGTGTTCTCCAGCGTGAGCGTCATCCAGGCGCTGCTCGCGGCCGACCTGCTCGACGAGCTCCGGATCACCCGCGTCCCCGCCGTCCTCGGCGAGGGTCTGCCGTTCCTCGCCGGCGGGCTGCCTCGCTCGTCGTGGGCGCTCGAGTCCCTGCAGACCATCCCGACCGGCGCGGTCGTGTCGCTGCTGCGCCGCCGCTGACCGGTGGCGACGCATCCGAGGAGGAGAGACCGATGAGCAAGATCGTGCTGTGCATGTGGATGTCCCTCGACGGGTTCGTCGCGGGCCCGGACGACGGGCCGGAGGAGGGCCTCGGGGTCGGGGGCGAGCGGTTGCACGACTTCCTCGCGTTCGACGGGGAGGACCACCCGACGTCCGCGCGGTCCCGCGACGAGGTCGGGGCGACGGTCGTGGCCGAGCTGATGGCGACCGGTGCGGTGCTCACGGGCCGGCGCACCTTCGAGCTCGCCGGCGGGTGGGGCGGCGACCACCACGACGGGGTGCCGATCATCGTGCTGACCCGCTCGGCGCCCGCCACGCCGTCGCCGGGCCACGCCCGGTACGTCACCGACGTGCGCGCGGCGGCGGCGCAGGCGACGGAGGCCGCCGGCGACCGGGACGTCCTGCTCCACGGGGCGTCGGCCGCGCAGGCGTGCCTGGCGGCCGGCGTCCTCGACGAGATGGCGCTGCAGGTGGTGCCGGTGCTGCTCGGGCAGGGGCGGCGCCTGTTCGGTGACGGGCCGGGCGCGCTGCCCGGGCACGTCGAGCTCGAGCTCCTGCGAACGCTCGACGGGCCCGGGATGGTGCACCTGCGCTACCGCGTGCTGGGGGGTGGGGCGTGATGGCGATCCGCCTGGACATGAGCGTCTCGCTGGACGGGTTCGTCGCCGGGCCCGACGACCGGCCGGACCAGCCCCTGGGCGCCGGCGGCTTCCGCCTGTTCAACTGGCTCGACCACCGGCACGACCCCGGCTCCTCCGGCGAGGTGTTCGCCGAGGCGATGGCCACCCGCGCCGTGCTCTCGGGGCGGCGCACCTACGAGCTCGCCGGCCGCTGGGGCGGCGACCACCACGACGGCGTGCCGATCGTCGTCCCCACCCACGCCGTGCCCGACGACCCGCCGCCGGGCAGCGTCGTCCACGCCACCGACGTCGGCGAGGCCGCCGCTCGTGCCCGGGCGGCGGGCGACGGCGACGTGCTCGTCCACGGGGCGGGCGCCGGGCAGGCCCTGCTGCGTGCCGGGGAGCTCGACGAGATCGAGCTGCACCTCGTGCCCGTCCTGCTCGGGCGGGGCCGGCGGTTGTTCGCCCACCTGCCGGCGCGGCACGTCGAGCTCGAGCTGGTCCGCCGTCTCGAGGGCACGCCCACCGCGTCCCGCGCCCACCGGGTGACGCACCTGCGCTACCGGGTCCCGCACGGCGCTCGAGGAGGCGGCGCTGCTCACGGCCAACGACGTCGAGCGGGGGCTCCTCGCGGACCGGCTGGCCGCGCTCGAGCACTGAGGGGTCAACCCGTGACGGCGAACCGCAGGTGTGCCCCGCCCGCGGGGAACACCTCCCCCGCGATCTGGCGCAGCCCGACCGGTTGCCCCGGGGTGATCAGGGGCGTCCCGCCGCCCAGGGCGACCGGGGCGACGAACAGGTCGAGCTCGTCGACCAGCCCGGCGCCGAGCAGCGTGCGCATGAGGGCCAGCGAGCCCCAGACCAGCACGGTCCCGCCGGCTCCGGCGCGCAGGTCCCGCACGTGCGCGACGGCATCGGTGACGATCTCGGCGGGCGCGAACGGGCCCCACGGCGCGGCCGCCAGCGTCGTCGAGGCCACGCGCTTCGGCACGGCGTTGACCAGCGGCGCCACCGGCACGTCACGGCTGTGCTCGGTGGGCCAGAAGGCCACGAACGCCTCGTAGGTGCGCCGCCCGAGCAGCACGGTCTCGACCTCGGCGAGGAGGTCCTCGTTGAGCGCCATGCTGCGGCGGTCGCTCTCCGGGGGCACGTGGGCGAAGATCTCGCCCTCGTCGGTGGGTCCGGCGGCGAACCCGTCAACGGAGATCCACTGCTGGGCGACGACGCGGCGGTGGTGGGGGCGGCGGTCCACGCGCGCACCGTACGAGCCGTCGCGCGCCGGCGGTGCCGGGTGCGAGCATCGGGCGGTGACCAAGGCCGTCCAGGACATGATGGTCGCGGTCGAGCGCACCCGGGACGCCTTCGCCGCCGCGGTGCGGACCGGTGACCTCGACGCCGCCCTGGCCCTCGTGACCGACGACGTCGCCCTCTCGACGCTCCCCGCCGGCACCGGTGCGCGCGGGGCCGAGGCGCTGCGCCGCCACCTCGCCGACGACGTGCTCCCCCACCGGCCCGCCGACCTCGCCACGACCCGGGTCTCGCGCACCGGCGACCGCTGGCGGGTGGTCGACGAGGAGCGCGTCGCGTTCACCCACGACCGCGAGCTGCCCTGGCTGCTGCCCGGCGTCGCGCCCACGGGCCGGCACGTCGAGGTGCTGGCGATCACCGTCGTGGCCGTACGCAGGCAGCGGGTCGCCGAGCACCGCACCCTCTGGGACCACCAGGGGCTGCTCGCCGGACTCGGCCTGTCCTGACAGGCGCTCCGACACACGCGGGTGTCGTCGGGGCCGATCGGGGGCACAATCCCACGGCGTCCCCACCGTCGCGGACCCCACGGGAGCGGTCTCGACGGTCGAGCTCCGCTCCGCTTCGTCTCCGCCGACCAGGAGGGCGTCCCCATGAGCGAGAGCAACGGCCCCGCGCGGGCCGACCGCGTCTCCACCGAGGGCAGCGTCGCGTCGGAGTCCGAGCACTCCGCGCTGCGCGCCCACATCCGCCGGCTGTCCACCCTGCTCGGGCGCACGGTGGCCGCCCAGCACGGCGACGACATGCTCGAGCTGGTCGAGAAGGTGCGCCGCCTGGTGCGCGAGGTGCCGGAGCGCGGCGACACCGCGATCCGCGACCTGCTCGCCGACCTCGACCCGGGCACCGCGGCGGTGCTCGGCCGGGCGTTCGCGACCTACTTCCACCTCGCGAACCTCGCCGAGCAGCTGCACCGCAGCCAGGAGCGCGCGGCCGAGCACGCGGCCGGGCGCGGACCGCTGCACACCCTGGTCGACCGGCTCGTCACCGACGCGGACCCCGACGAGCTCACCACGGCCCTGGAGCGCCTCGAGCTCGAGCCCGTGTTCACGGCCCACCCGACCGAGGCGCAGCGGCAGTCGGTGCTGGGCAAGCTGCGCGCCGTGGCGAGCGTGCTGGCCGACGACCTGCCCGAGCACGTCGAGGAGACCCGGCTGCACCGGCTGGTCGACCTCATCTGGCAGACCGACGAGATCCGCCCCGAGCGCCCCACGGTGCTCGACGAGGCGCGGTCGGTGGCCTACTACCTCGAGCAGCTCGGGCGGCGCACCGTGCCCGAGGTGCTCACCGAGCTCGACGACGAGCTCGACCGCGTCGGCCTGCACCTGCCCGAGGGCTCGCGGCCGCTGATCCTCGGCTGCTGGGTCGGCGGCGACCGCGACGGCAATCCGAACGTGACCGCCGACCTCACGCTCGAGACGATGCGGATCTACGGCGAGCGCGGGGTGCGCATCCAGACCGACCTGCTCGAGGACCTCGTCCAGGAGCTGTCGGTGTCGACGCGGCTGGTCGGGGTCTCGGAGGACCTGCGCCGCAGCCTCGCCCGCGACCGTCGGGCGCTGCCCGAGGTCTACGACCGGTTCGTGCGGCTCAACGCCGAGGAGCCCTACCGGCTCAAGTGCTCGTACGTCCACGCGCGCCTGCAGAACACCGCGCGCCGCTACGCCGACGGCACCCCCCACGTGCCGGGCCGCGACTACCTCGGGGCCGACGAGTACCTGCGCGACCTCGAGGTCATGGACGCCTCGCTGCGCTCCCACCAGGGCGAGCGCATCGCCGACGGCGGGCTGCGCGACGTCATGCGCACGGCCAACGCGGTCGGCCTGCACCTCGCGAGCGTCGACGTGCGCGAGCACACGAACTTCCACCACACGGCGCTGGCGGCCCTCTTCGACCGCCTCGGCGAGCTGGACACCCCGTACGGCGAGCTCGACCACGACGGCCGCCGCGAGGTGCTCTCCGCCGAGCTCGCGGGGCGGCGCGCGCTGACGCCGCGGCGCGACCGGCAGCTCGACGACTCGGTGACCGAGACCCTCGAGGTCTTCGACACCATCCGCACCGTCCAGGAGACCTACGGCGAGGAGGCCCTGCACACCTACGTCATCTCGATGGCGCAGAACGTCGACGACATCCTCGCCGTCGCCGTACTGGCCCGGGAGGCGGGGCTGGTCGAGCTGACCGCCGACGGGGCGGTGTCGTCGCTCGACGTGGTGCCGCTGTTCGAGACCGCGACCGAGCTGAAGATCTCCGGGGATCTGCTCGACGGCATGCTCTCCGACCCGTCGTACCGGGCGCTCGTGGCGGCCCGCGGCGACGTGCAGGAGATGATGCTGGGCTACTCCGACTCCAACAAGGGCGCCGGGCTCACCACGTCGCAGTGGTCGATCCACCAGGCCCAGCGCCAGCTGCGCGACGTCGCCGCGAAGCACGGGGTGCGCCTGCGCCTGTTCCACGGCCGCGGCGGCTCGGTCGGGCGCGGCGGCGGGCCGGCGGGCGAGGCGATCGCGGCGCAGCCGCACGGCGTCGTCGACGCGGTCATGAAGGTCACCGAGCAGGGCGAGGTCATCTCCGACAAGTACTCGCTGCCGGCGCTCGCCAAGGACAACCTCGAGATCATGCTCTCGGCGGTGCTCGACGCGACGCTGCTCCACCAGACCTCGCGGGTCGAGGCGGCGACGCTCAAGCGGTGGGACGAGGCGATGGACGTCGTGTCCGACGCCGCGCAGGCCGCCTACGACCGGCTGGTGTCGCACGAGGGCCTGCCCGACTTCTTCACCCAGGCCACCCCGGTCGACGAGCTGTCGATGCTCAACGTCGGCTCGCGGCCCGGCAAGCGCCCCGGGGCGGGCGGGAAGGCGTCGCTGGACGACCTGCGCGCGATCCCGTGGGTCTTCGGGTGGACGCAGACGCGCATGATCGTGCCGGGGTGGTTCGGCCTGGGCAGCGGGCTGAGGGCCGCCCACGACGCCGGCTACTCCGACGTGCTCGACGAGATGCGCGACTGGGCGTTCTTCGCGAACCTCCTGTCGAACGTCGAGATGACGCTCGCGAAGACCGACATGCGCATCGCCGGGTTCTACGTCTCCGAGCTCGTCGACCCGGAGCTGCAGGAGGTCTTCGAGATCATCAAGGACGAGCACCGGCGCACCGAGCGCGAGGTCCTCAAATTCTCCCCCGGCCACGAGCTGCTCGGCGGCAACCCGCTGCTGCGCCGCACCCTCGACATCCGCGAGGGCTACCTCGAGCCGCTGCACCACCTGCAGGTCCACACGCTCGCCGAGCGGCGCAAGGTCGACGACCCGGACCCCGACCTGCAGCGGGCCCTGCTGCTCACGGTCAACGGCATCTCGGCGGGGATGCGCAACACGGGCTGAACGGTTTGGTCGCGGGTCGCCCGCGGGAACGAGCCGAGGTGATCGCCCCGACCCTCGACTCCGTGCCCGGATGTCCCAAGCGGATGGTCTTCGGGCCGTGCGGGGGCGTGCGCAGCGACGGGTCGTGCGAGCTCGACGCGGCGCTGCCGTGCCCGTGGTGCGGGCCGGACGCGACGCTGCGGAGCTGGCCGACCCGCCCGCCCACCAGCCCGGCGACGGTCACCCCGCCGCGCGTGCTGACCGACCTCAGCGTGCCGCCCTACGACCTCGCGGCGCTGCGCGAGGTCCTCGGGCTGCTCGCCCCGGTGTCGGACGCCCTGCTCGTCGGCGAGCACCACCACCGCCCCGACTTCCCGCCGACGATGCTGGCCGCGGAGATCCAGGCCGGCGGCGGGAGCCCGTGGGTCACGCTGACCTGCCGCGACCGCAACCGTGTCGTGCTCGAGCAGGAGCTGGCCGGGCTCGCCGCGCTCGGGGTCGGCGGGGTCCTCTGCGTCACCGGCGACGGGCGCGGGCAGGACGTGCGGCCCGAGGTGACGCAGGTCTTCGACCTCGACAGCACCCGCCTCGCCCACCTCGCCGCCGCGGCCGGCGTGCCCACCGCCGTCGCCGTCGCCCCGGCCGCCCCGCCCGCCGACCTGCGACCCGCCGCGCTCGCGGAGAAGCAACGCGCCGGGGCGTCGATGGCCGTCGCCAACCACGTCGGCTCCCCCGCCGCGCTCGCCGCCTTCCTCGACGCCGCGCGGGACGCCGGCGCGGACCTGCCGGTGATCGCGGGGGTCGCCGTCTACACCGACGAGCGCTCCGCCGCGGTCCTCGCCGCCTTCCCCGGCCTCGCGCTCGACACCGACGCCGTCGCCGCCGTGCTCGCGGCCCCCGACCCGCGCGCGGCGGGGATCGACGCCGCGGTGGCGGAGGCCGAGGCGCTGCTGGCGGTGCCCGGGGTGGTCGGGGTCAACCTCTCCGGCCTGGCGTCGGCCGGGGGCTGGCGCGCGGGCGCGGAGGTCAAGGCGGAGGTCGCCGCGCGGATCGGGCACTCCACGGCGTGACCTCCGAGACCCAGCCCGGATCCACCCCCGACACGGCTCCCGACACCGACCCCGACACCCCGATGGAGGCCGAGTTCGACACGGTCGCCGCCTGGACCGAGGGCGCCGTCCGCGCCCTCGGGCGCGACCATGCCGTCCCCGCCGCGTGCCGGGGCAGCGGCTCCCCCGCCGACCTCGCCTGGCTCGCCCAGGGCCTCGACCTGCGCGGCGACCAGCGCTTCCTCGACGCCGGCGCCGGCCTCGGCGGGCCCGCCGCCTGGCTCGCCGACGACCGCCGCGACTCCTGGGACGGCCGGGCGGTGCTCACCGAGCCGATGGTCCACGCGGCCGCCTCGGCGCGGCGGCTCTTCGGGTTCCCGACGGCCGCCGCCGTCTCCGAGGCCCTGCCGCTGCCCACCGGCGCCGTCGACGCCGCCTGGTCGCTCGGCGTCCTCTGCGTCACCCCGTCGCGGGCGGACATGCTCGCCGAGCTGCGCCGCGTCCTCGTGACCGGCGGCCGGCTCGGGCTGCTCGTCCTGGTGCACGGCGGCGCGCCGCTGCCCGAGCAGCCGGAGGGCAACGACTTCCCCACCCGCGCCGAGCTCGACGACCAGCTCGCCGGCGCGGGCTTCCGGGTCGACGACGAGGTCGACGCCGCCCGGCTGCCCGGCGCACCGCCGTCGTGGACCGAGCGCGCCGACCGCGTCGAGGAGCACCTGCGCCGCCACCACGGCGACCACCCGGCGTGGCGCCAGGCCCAGGAGCAGGAGCAGGTCATGGGCCGGCTGCTGCGCGAGCGCTACGTCGTGACGACGCTGCTGCGCACCACCGCGGTCTGAGGGCGACGGGACGCCCGGCGGGCGGGTCACCCGTGCTCCCGCTGCGGCAGGCGGCACGCCCGGACGGGCGACACACGCCCGGGCGCACCATCCGTCGCGGAATCGGTTCAGCTCGGCGCGGGCCGGCGCGTGACGCTCGTCGGGGGGACGCCTGACGGCTCTACTGGAGCCCGAGCCGACCCGGTCCTCCGCGCCGCACCCGTGGCGCCGCGCGACCGGCGGGAGGAGAACAGGTGACCTACGACGCGGTCAGTGCGTACACGGTGCTGTTCGGGGACGGCGAGTCCCCGGCGACCGTCAGCGTGCACGGCTCGGCCGAGGAGGCCTGGGGTGCCCTCGACGTGCTCGTCCGCGGCCGGTCCCGGCGCTGGCGGGCCCGCGCGGTCGCGGTCGACGAGGACCGCGTGACCGAGCTCGCCGAGAGCTGGCGCCGCGCCGACCCCGACCGTCGCTACTGGCAGGTCGCCCCCCACCGCCTGCGCGTCACCGTGCCGGCCATCGCCGCCCGCCACGTGCCCCGCCCCGCCTGACCGCGCGGGCTGGACCGACCGCAGCATCCTCGAGAGCCGTCAGGCCATCGCCCGGTCGGTGGGGTCGATCGGGCGCGGGAGGACGTCGCGGCCGGTGAGGTGCCGGTCCACGCCCGCGGCGGCGGAGCGGCCCTCGGCGATCGCCCAGACGATGAGCGACTGGCCGCGTCCGGCGTCGCCGGCGGCGAACACGCCGGGCACCGAGGTCTGGTAGTCGCCGTCGCGGCGGACGTTGCCGCGCTCGTCGTACTCGACGCCGAGGCTGTCGAGCAGGCCCTCCTTCTGCGGCCCGAGGAAGCCCATGGCGAGGAAGACGAGCTGGGCGGGGATCTCCCGCTCGCTGCCCTCCACCGGCGCGAACCTCCCGTCGACGCGCTCGACGTCGACGAGGCGCAGCGCGCGCAGGTTGTCGTCCTCGTCGCCCAGGAACTCCTCGGTGTTCACGGAGAACAGGCGCTCCCCGCCCTCCTCGTGCGCCGAGGAGATCCGGAAGATCATCGGGTAGGTCGGCCACGGGTTGGTGGCGGGCCGCTCCGACGGCGGGACCGGCATGATCTCGAGCTGGGTCACCGAGCGCGCGCCCTGGCGGTGGGCGGTCCCGACGCAGTCGGCGCCGGTGTCGCCGCCGCCGATGACGACGACGTCCTTGCCCTGCGCGTCGATGTACGAGCGCTCGTAGTCGCCCTGCTGGACCTTGTTCGAGGGCGGCAGGTACTCCATCGCCTGGTGGACCCCGTGCAGCTCACGGCCGGTGATGGGCAGGTCCCGCCACGCCGTGGCGCCGACCGCGAGCACCACCGCGTCGTGGTCGGCGCGCAGCTTCTCCACGGTGAGGTCGCCCGCGGCCGGGCCGCCGACCTCGACGCCCGCGAGGAAGCGCGTCCCCTCGGCCACCATCTGCTCGAGACGGCGGTCGAGGCGCTTCTTCTCCATCTTGAACTCGGGGATGCCGTAGCGCAGGAGCCCGCCGATGCGGTCGGCGCGCTCGTAGACGGTGACGTCGTGCCCGGCGCGCGTCAGCTGCTGGGCCGCGGCCAGACCAGCCGGCCCCGAGCCGACGACGGCCACCGACCGGCCGGTCCTCGACTCGGGCAGCACGGGGCGCACGAAGCCCTCGTCCCAGGCCCGGTCGATGATCTCGATCTCGACCTGCTTGATCGTCACGGGGTCGGAGTTGATCCCGAGCACGCAGGCCGCCTCGCACGGGGCGGGGCACAGCGTCCCGGTGAACTCCGGGAAGTTGTTGGTGGCGTGCAGGCGCTCGATGGCCTCGGCCCAGTCGTCGCGCCAGACCAGGTCGTTCCACTCGGGGATCATGTTCCCGAGCGGGCAGCCCTGGTGGCAGAACGGGATGCCGCAGTCCATGCAGCGCCCCGCCTGCTTGCGCAGCGTGGCCGGGTTGAGCTCCTCGTAGACCTCGTGCCAGTCCTTGATGCGGATGTCCACCGGCCGGCGGCGCGGGAGCTCCCGGCCGGTGGTCAGGAATCCCCGGGGGTCAGCCACGAGCCGCCTCCATGATCGCTTCGTTGACGTCGCGGCCGTCGCGCTCCGCGTCCGCGGTGGCCGCGAGGACCCGCTTGAAGTCGGTCGGCATCACCTTGGTGAAGCGCGGGACCGCGGCGTCCCAGTCGGTGAGCAGGTCGTGGGCCACGGCGGAGTCGGTGGCCGCGTAGTGCCTCTCCACCAGTCCGCGCAGCTCCTGGGCGTCGTCGGGGCCGACGACCTCGAGCTCGACCATCTGGTGGTTGACCCGGCCCTCGGTCAGGTCGAGCACGTAGGCGATGCCGCCGGACATGCCCGCCGCGAAGTTGCGGCCGGTCGGGCCGAGGATGACCGCGCGCCCGCCGGTCATGTACTCGCAGCCGTGGTCGCCGACGCCCTCGACGACCGCGACCGCGCCGGAGTTGCGCACGCAGAACCGCTCGCCGACCTTGCCCCGCAGGTACGCCTCGCCGGCGGTGGCGCCGTAGAGGATGACGTTGCCGGCGACGATGTTCGCCTCGGCGACGAAGGGCGCCTGCGGGTGCGGGCGCACCGAGAGCCGCCCACCCGAGAGGCCCTTGCCGAAGTAGTCGTTGGTGTCGCCGATGAGCCGCATCGTCACGCCGCGCGGCAGGAACGCGCCGAACGACTGGCCGCCCGAGCCGGTGAACGTGATGTCGATGGTGTCGTCGGGCAGCCCGTCGCCGCCCCAGCGGCGGGTGACCTCGGAGCCGAGCATCGTGCCGACGGTGCGGTTGACGTTGCGCACCGGCAGCTCGAGGCGCACCGGGGTGCCGTCGGCGATGGCGCCCTCGGCGAGCTGGATCAGCGTGTGGTCCAGCGCCTTCTCCAGGCCGTGGTCCTGCGCCCTGCTCTGGTGCAGCGTCTGGTCGGCGAAGTTCGGCGGCGGCGCGGGCCGGTGCAGGATCGGCGAGAGGTCGAGGCCCTCGGCCTTCCAGTGCGACTCGGCGGCCCGGGTGTCGAGCACCTCGGTGCGCCCGATCGCCTCCTCGATGGACCGGAAGCCCAGCGCCGCCAGGTGCTCGCGGACCTCCTGGGCGACGAACTCCATGAACGCGACCACGTACTCGGCCTTGCCGTCGAACTTCTGGCGCAGCACGGGGTTCTGGGTCGCGACGCCGACCGGGCAGGTGTCGAGGTGGCAGACGCGCATCATGATGCAGCCCGAGACCACCAGCGGGGCGGTCGCGAAGCCGAACTCCTCGGCGCCGAGCAGTGCGGCGATCACGACGTCGCGACCGGTCTTGAGCTGCCCGTCGGTCTGCACGACGATCCGGTCGCGCAGGCCGTTGGCCAGGAGCGTCTGCTGGGTCTCGGCGAGGCCCAGCTCCCACGGGCCGCCCGCGTGCTTGATCGACGAGAGCGGCGAGGCGCCGGTGCCGCCGTCGTGCCCGGAGATGAGGACGACGTCGGCGTGGGCCTTGGACACGCCCGCCGCGACCGTGCCGACGCCGACCTGCGAGACGAGCTTGACGTGCACGCGCGCCCGCGGGTTGGCGTTCTTGAGGTCGTGGATGAGCTGGGCGATGTCCTCGATCGAGTAGATGTCGTGGTGCGGCGGCGGCGAGATGAGGCCGACCCCGGGTGTGGAGAACCGCGTCTTCGCGATCCACGGGTAGACCTTGTGGCCGGGCAGCTGCCCGCCCTCGCCGGGCTTGGCGCCCTGCGCGATCTTGATCTGGATGTCGTCGGAGTTGACGAGGTACTCGCTCGTGACCCCGAAGCGCCCGGACGCGACCTGCTTGACCGCCGAGCGGCGCGAGTCACCGCTCGGGTCGCGGGTGTAGCGGAAGGGGTCCTCGCCGCCCTCGCCGGTGTTGGAGCGCCCGCCGAGGCGGTTCATGGCGATGGCCAGCACCTCGTGCATCTCCTGCGAGATCGACCCGTAGGAGATGGCGCCGGTGTTGAACCGCTTGACGATCTCGGCGACCGGCTCGACCTCGTCGATCGGGACGGGCGTGCGCTCGTCGGTGTGGAAGCCGAAGAGCCCCCGCAGCGTCAGCAGCGACGAGCTCTGCTCGTCGACGGCCCGCGTGTACTCCTTGAACGTGTCGTAGTTCTGCGTGCGCGTGGAGTGCTGCAGCTTGAACACGGTGTGCGGGTTGAAGACGTGCAGCTCGCCCTCGCGGCGCCACTGGTACTCGCCGCCGACGGCGAGCTCGCGGTGGTCGGGCCGCACGCCGTCGGCCGGCCAGGCCTGCCGGTGGCGGATCGCGACCTCCTCGGCGAGCACGTCGTAGCCGACGCCGCCGAGCCGCGAGGTGGTGCCGGCGAAGCAGTCGTCGACGACCTCGGCGCCCAGGCCGATCGCCTCGAACACCTGCGCGCCCATGTACGACGCCACCGTGGAGATCCCCATCTTGCTCATGACCTTGCGGACGCCCTTGGCCATCGCCTCGACCACGTTGCGCGTCGCGGTGCCGGAGGTGACGCCGGTGATGACGCCGCGGTCGATGAGGTCGTCGACCGAGTCGAGCGCGAGGTAGGGGTTCACCGCGCTGGCGCCGTAGCCGAGCAGCAGCGAGGCGTGGTGGGTCTCGCGGACGTCGCCGGCCTCGACGACGAGGTCGACGCGGGTGCGCGTCTTCTCCCGCACGAGGTGGTGGTGCACCGCGCCGGTGAGCAGCAGCGACGGGATCGGCGCGTGGTCGGCGTCGGAGTGCCGGTCGGTCAGGATGATCACGCGGGCGCCGTCCGCGACGGCCCGGGAGACCTCCTCGCGGATCTCGGTGAGCCGGGCGCGCAGCGCGTCCCCGCCGCCGGCCACCGCGTAGAGCCCGGAGACGAGGTACGGCGCGAAGCCGGGCATGTCGCCGTCGTCGTTGATCCCGGCGATCTGGGCGAGCTCGTCGTCGTCGATCACGGGCAGGGGCAGCACGACGCGGCGGCACGACGCCGGCGAGGCGTCGAGCAGGTTGGTCTCCGACCCCAGCTGCACCTGCAGCGAGGTGACGAGCTCCTCGCGGTAGGCGTCCAGCGGCGGGTTGGTGACCTGCGCGAACAGCTGGATGAAGTAGTCGAAGAGCACCCGGCTGCGGGACGAGAACGGCGCCAGCGGCGCGTCGTTGCCCATCGAGCCGGTGGCCTCGGCGCCGCTCTGGGCCATCGGGCGCAGCAGCAGCGAGACCTCCTCGCCGGTGTAGCCGAAGGTCTGCTGGCGGCGCACCAGCACCTCGCGGTCGAACTTGTCGCGCTCGCGCGAGGGCAGGTCGGCGAGCTCGACCATCCCGGCGTGCAGCCACTCGTCATAGGGGTGCTCGGCGGCGAGCTCGCCCTTGATCTCGTCGTCGTCGACGATGCGTCGCCCGACGGTGTCGACGAGGAACATGCGGCCGGGCTCGAGGCGGCCCTTGCGCACGACCGTGGCCGGGTCGATGTCCAGAACGCCGACCTCGGAGCCGAGCACGACCAGGCCGTCCTCGGTGACCCAGTAGCGCGCGGGGCGCAGGCCGTTGCGGTCGAGGACGGCGCCGATCACCGAGCCGTCGGTGAACGCGGCGAGCGCCGGGCCGTCCCAGGCCTCCATCAGCGTGGAGTGGTAGCGGTAGAAGGCCCGGCGGGCCGGGTCCATCTCGTCGTGGTTCTCCCACGCCTCGGGGATCATCATCAGCACCGCGTGCGGCAGCGTGCGCCCGCCGAGGTGCAGCAGCTCGAGCACCTCGTCGAAGCTCGCGGAGTCGCTGGCCTCGGGGGTGACGATCGGGAAGATGCGGTCGAGGTCGGACTCGCCGAACGCGCCGGTGGCGAGCATCGACTCGCGGGCCCGCATCCAGTTGCGGTTGCCCCGCAGCGTGTTGATCTCGCCGTTGTGGGCGAGGTAGCGGTACGGGTGCGCGAGGCTCCAGGCCGGGAAGGTGTTGGTGGAGAAGCGGCTGTGCACCAGCGCGATCGAGCTGGTGGTGCGCTCGTCGGCGAGGTCGGCGAAGAACGGCTCGAGCTGCTCCTCGGCGAGCATGCCCTTGTAGACGACGGTGCGCCCGGACAGGCTCGGGAAGTAGGTCTCGACCCCCGCGGCCCGCGTCTCGTGCTCGACGCGCTTGCGCACGGCGAAGGCGCGCCGCTCCAGGGTCATGACGATCCCGGCGTCGTCGTCCCCGGCGTTGGGCGTGTCGACGACGTGGTGGACGTCGTCGGGCAGGCCCAGGAAGAGCTGGCGGAACCGCGGCATGACCTCGCGGGCGGTGCGCCCGAGGCCGGCGCGGTCGGGGTCGACGGGCAGCTCGCGCCAGGCCAGGACCTCGAGGCCCTCCTCGGCGGCGATGCGCCCGACGATCTCCTCGACGGCGGCCGGGTCGGCGTCGACGGGCAGGAAGCCGTTGCCGACGGCGTAGCGGCCGGCGGCCGGGAGCTCGACGCCCGCCTCGGCGAGCACCGGGCGGTAGAACCCGTCGGGCACCTGGATGAGGATCCCCGCGCCGTCGCCGGTTTCCGGCTCGGCGCCGCGGGCACCCCGGTGCTCGAGGTTGATCAGTGCCGTGAGGCCGCGGGTGACGGTGCGGTGGTCACGGCGTCCGGCGATGTCGGCGACGAACGAGACGCCGCAGGCGTCATGCTCGTACGCGGGGTCGTAGAGGCCCTCGCTCGCACGGTTGTCCACGTGCGCCTCCGATCGTCGTCCGTGCAGGTGGTGGTCGCCGGTGGCCCGGCGGTGGTGGTCGTGGGGATCGGGGAGCGCGGTGGCGCTGGTTCCCGGGCAGGCCCCGGCGCACCGGTCGTGGTGTCCGCGGTGGACGACCGGAGGGGCAATGCGACGTTAACCTCCGCGGCCGTCGCGGCGCACCGCCCCGACGCCGACGAAAGAGTGCTGATCGCCATAGCGCGGCAACCCCGTGGCCGGGCTCGCGGGGCCGGTCAGCGGCGCGCGGGTCTCCGCGACTCCCCGCGATCGCCGTCGGGGTCGCAGCGGGGCAGCCCGGCCACCGACCTGACCGCGACGTCGCTCGACGAGCGAGGAGTGCTCATGACCGATCCCGACACGCCGACCAGTCTGACCGACGACACACCGTGTGACCAGAGTGCCGGCCCCCAGACCTACCGCGGGGTAGCCCACTCGTCGGGACCGGTCGAGGTGTCCGGCGGCCGACACGGGGTACCCGCGCCCTCGAACGCGTGTTCGATGTCCTGCCCACCTCTCTGTTCACCGAGGAGCACCCCGTGAGCGACACGACCCCCGACCCGCACGCCGTGAAGACCACCGACGACACCCCCGCCGGGTCGTCCGCCGAGAAGGACAACGACAACTGGGTCACCGGCGACGAGCCGATGACCGGCCCGCAGGCCAGCTACCTCGAGACCCTCGCCCACCAGGCCGGGGAGGAGCCGCCCACCGAGCTCACCAAGGCGCAGGCCTCCGACGAGATCGAGCGGCTGCAGGGCGCGGTGACGCCCGAGGGGCCCGCCGGCGGCGAGGGTGACGGCTCCCCCGACCTCTCCCGCCAGGAGCGGCCCACCACCGAGTGGGTGACGGGCGACGAGCCGATGACCGGCCCGCAGGCGAGCTACCTCGAGACCCTGGCCCAGCAGGCCGGCGAGGAGCCGCCGAGCGGGCTGAGCAAGTCGCAGGCGTCGCGCGCGATCGACGAGCTGCGGCAGAAGACGAGCCGGTGAGGCTGGTCTGGCCCGACGGCGGTGACGGCCCTGCCGGTCGGGACGGCGAGCTCGACCGCGCCGCCCTGGCCGAGGTGTACGCCTACCCCGCGGGCCTCGACCGGCCGTGGGTGCGCGCCAACTTCGTGGCGAGCGCCGACGGGGCGGTCGCGGTCGGCGGGGTCTCCGGGGGCCTGCAGGCGCCCGGGGACGCCGAGGTCTTCGGGCTGCTGCGCGAGCTCGCCGACGTGGTGCTCGCCGGGTCGGGGACGGTGCGCGCCGAGGGCTACCGGGGCGCGCGGACGAATCCCGCGCTGCGCGAGCGCCGGGTCGCCCGCGGGCGGGCGGCGGTGCCCCCGATCGCCGTCGTCAGCACCCGCGGCGACCTCGACCCCTCCTCGGCACTGTTCACCGACACGACGGTGGCGCCGCTCGTGCTCACCGCGGCGGTGCACGCGGCGCGGGTGCGCGACGAGCTGGGCGGTGTCGCCGAGGTGGTCCCGGTCAGCGGCGACGATCCGGGCACCACCGACCCCGACGCCGTCGTCGACGCCCTCGCCGCGCGCGGCCTGCACCGCGTGCTCTGCGAGGGCGGCCCGGCGCTGTTCGGCTCGTTGCTCGCCGCCGGGCGGGTCGACGAGCTCTGCCTCTCCCTCGCCCCGCAGCTGGCCGGCGGGGGCGCCGAGCGCATCGTCTCCGGGGCCGCCCTCGACCCGCCCCGGGCGCTGCGGCTGGTCGGCGTCGTCGCCCACGACGACGGGCTGCTCCTGCGGTACCGGACCGGATGAGAGGGAGACCTGCGTCACGAAGATGGTCTTTTCGGGTGACACCACGTGACGACTTGCCGACAGCCGTGTCCCACGGGTACCGGACCGGCCACCGGCCTGGTCCGGTGTGAACGCCCGACGCAAGGACCCAGCGCACAGGGAGCGCCCCATCATGACGCAGAGCCCCAGCACCGCCACCGGCTCCGAGGCCGCAGCCGTGTCGAGCGGTCGGACCGGGGGTGCGACCCCGGCCCGTCTCGCCGACGACACGGGGCAGGGCAAGACCACCATCGCCTCCGGCGTGGTGCAGAAGATCGCCGGCATCGCCGCCCGTGACATCTCGGGGGTGTACTCGATGGGCGGCGGCGTCTCGCGCGCCTTCGGCGCGATCCGCGAGCGGATCCCCGGCGGCAGCGGCACCTCGCAGGCCGCCGGCGTCCAGGTCGAGGTCGGCGAGAAGCAGGCCGCCATCGACCTCGACATCGTCGTGGAGTACGGCGCCGGGATCGTCGAGCTGGCCCGCGCGGTCCGGCGCAACGTCATCGCCGCCGTCGAGCAGATGACCGGCCTCGAGGTCATCGAGGTCAACATCGCCGTCAACGACATCCACATGCCGGGCGAGGACAACGGCGACGACGAGCAGGCGTCGAGCCAGCCGACGACCCGCGTCGAGTGAGCAGGGCGAACCCGGCGGCGGTCCCGGGAGCGGCGGCCGGGGCCCGGCCGGCCGGGACCGCCGTGAGCCCGGGGTCGCCGGAGGCCCCGGGCCTCGGGCCGCTGCCGGAACGGATCGCCGAGGCGCTGCTCGCCCACCCCGCGGTGGCCGCGCTGTCGGGCGGCCCGTTCGGGACGCTCGCGACCTACCTGCCCGGGCGCCGGCTGCCCGGCATCGTGCTCGGGGACGCCGGCGAGCCCGACCGCATCGCGGTCGTCCTCCGCTTCGGCGCCCCGGTCGGCCCGACGGCCGCCGAGCTGCGCCGGATCGTGGCGGCCGCCTCGGGCAACCGGCGCGTCGACGTCACCGTCACCGATCTGGAGGTCCCCGAGTGACGGGGCCGGCGGACGGCACCGACGCGCGCGCCGCGCTGCGGGCCTTCGTCCGGACGCACCACCCCGACGTCGGTGGCGACCCGGTCGCCTTCCGCGAGGGCCTCGCGGCCCTGCGGGCGGCCGGCGCCACCGGCCGGTGGCCCGCCGCGGACGACCCCCGGCTCGACGCCCCGGTGGTCGCCGTGAGCGACCGCCGTCTCGCCCGGCTCGGGCGGCTCGGACGCCGCCTGGCCCGGCGGTACGACCCCCGCCGCGGCTCCGCCCGCGTGCTCTAGCTCTTCCCGCCCCGCCCACCGCGGGGCGGCATCCATCGTGGAGGTAGTGGTCATGAGCGCCACCCGTGCCGGCATGTTCGTCGGCCTCATCCTGGGCCTCGCCGCCGCCGTGGGCGGTCTGTACGGCTTCTTCATCGCGCTGGTCCTCGGCGTGCTGGGCTTCATCGTCGGCCGCGTGCTCGACGGCGAGCTCGACCTCAACCAGCTCGTCGGGCGCGGTCGCGACCGATGAGCACCCCGACCGACGCCACCGACGAGACCGCGCCCACCCCGGTGCCGGCGTCGTCGACGGTCACCCTCACCCCGCGGACCGACCCGGCCCGGGAGGGCGCCGCCGAGCGCGGCCGCCTCGACGTGGCGCTGTCGGTGGTCCGCAAGATCGCGGAGTACGCCGCGGACCACACGGCGGGCACCGTGCGGACCCAGCGCCGCCTGGCCGGGCTGGACCTCGGCGAGTCCGGGGCCAGCGCCAAGGTCTCGGGCTACGGCGAGCAGGTCGACCTGCGCCTGGAGGTCCCGCTGGCCTACCCGGCACGGATCGCCGACAGCGCCGCCGCCGTGCGCGACCACGTCCGCGAGCGCGTGCAGACCCTCACGCCCTACCGCGTGCGCTCGCTCGACATCGGCGTGTCCGCGCTGACCGACCCCGCCCTCCGGGCCACCCCCCGGCCCCCCGCCTCACGGACGGAGTGAGAAGTGCGCCTGCTCCTGCGCGTGCTCGCCCCGCTGCTCGCGCTCCTCCTGGCCGTCGTCGGGCTCGGCATCCTCGTCGAGACGGTGACGCTGTGGGTGGCGCCGGCCGCGAGCCCGCTCGTGGTGCCGTGGCCCTCGTGGCAGGCGGCCGTCGAGGGCCTGACCTGGCAGTCCGGGTCGGTGCGCGCCGTGGCGATCGTCGTCGGCGTCGTCGGCCTGTTGGTGCTGCTGCTCGGGCTCGTCGCCCGCCGCCACGACGTCTACCTCGCCGACCCGGTCCCCGAGGTCACCGTCACCACGTCGCCGCGCTCGCTCGCCCGGGCGGTGGGCCACGAGGTCCGCTCCCACGACGACGTCGTCTCGGCGTCCGTCGTCGCGTCCGCCAAGAAGATCACCGTCAAGGCCGCCACCCTCGACCCCGCCGAGGACGTCCGCGCGTCGCTGCGCGAGCGCGTCGACGAGACGCTCGTGCGCCTGCCGCTGGCCCAGCGCCCGCGCGTCGCGGTGTCGGCCACCACCACCAAGGGGGTCAAGTGAGCCGCCGCTCGCGGCGCGCCGTCGCCCGCTCCGCCGGGCGCGACCGCGTCCTCACCACGTTGCTCGGTCTCGTCCTCGTCGCCGCCGCGGTGCTCGCGCTGCTCGTCGGCTACGGGGTGTTCGGGACCTTCCGGGCCCAGCGGCCCGTCATCGACCCGCTGATCGTGTCCTGGGTCGGGACCCACACCGACGCCACCCGCTGGATCGCGATCGGCATCGGCGTGGTGCTCTTCCTCGTCGGCATCGGCTGGGTGGTGCGCTCGCTGCGCCCCGAGCCGCGGCCCGACGTCTCGCTCTCGGAGCTGCCGGGCGAGCGGCTCGTCGTCGAGCACGCGGCGGTCGCCGATGCCGTGCGCCACGACGCCGAGACCATCGAGGGCGTCAGCCGGGCCCGCGTGCGCCTCGTCGGCACCGCGCAGAAGCCCGCGCTGCGGATCGCGCTGACCCTGGTCGAGGGCACCGACGTCCGCGACGTCTGGGCCGACCTCGACGGCCGGGTGCTCGCCCGCGCCCGCGAGGCCTTCGCCGTCTCGGCCCTGCCGACGGCCGTGCGCCTGGAGCTCGACGCCACCGCGGCGCCGACGCCGGCGCGGGTGGAGTAGCCCCTACCTGGCGGTCAGCACCTCCGCCAGGTCGAACCGCACCGGCCGGTCGAGCTGGGCGAAGGTGCACGACGCCGGGTCGCGGTCGGGGCGCCAGCGCTTGAACTGCGCGGTGTGCCGGAAGCGGACGCCCTCCATGTGGTCGTACTTGACCTCCACGACGCGCTCGGGGCGCAACGGCACGAACGACAGGTCCTTCTGGGCGTTCCACCGACTGTGCTCCGCCTCGCGGGGCGTGCGGGTGCCCTCCTCCTGGGCCGCCCAGGCCCACGGGTGGCCCTCGAACGAGGTGACGAGCGGCTGGAGCTCGGCGAAGAGCTCCTGTCGCTTCTTCATGGGGAACGCGCCGATCACGCCGACGCTCTGCAGCGACCCGTCCTCGGTGTGCAGCCCCAGCAGGAGCGAGCCCACCGCGTCCGGCCCCGACTTGTGCACCCGGTAGCCGGCGACGACGCAGTCGGCGGTGCGCTCGTGCTTGATCTTGCTCATGACCCGCTTGTCGGGCTGGTAGGTCAGGTCCGCCCTCTTCGCGATCAGCCCGTCGAGCCCGGCGCCCTCGAAGCGGTCGAACCAGTCGCGGGCGGTGTCGACGTCCTCGGTCATCGGCGTGAGGTGGAGGTCGGGGCGCTCGAGACCGCCGACGACCTCGGCCAGGCGCTCGCGGCGCTCGGTGAAGGGACGACCGGTGAGGTCGTCGTCGCCGAGGGCCAGCAGGTCGAACGCGACGAAGTGCGCGGGGGTCTCCACCGACAGCTTCTTCACCCGCGAGGCCGCGGGGTGCACCCGCTGGAGCAGCGCCTCGAAGTCCAGGCCGGTCCCCTCGGCGTCGACCACGACGATCTCGCCGTCGACGACGCAGCGCGGCGGCAGCGCGGCCGCCACGGCCTCGACGAGCTCGGGGAAGTAGCGGGTCATCGGCTTCTCGTTGCGGCTGCCGATCTCGACCTCGTCGCCGTCGCGGAAGACGACCGACCGGAAGCCGTCCCACTTGGGCTCGTACCGCTGGCCCGCGGGGATCTCCGCGACGGCCTTGGCCAGCATGGGGGCGACGGGCGGCATGACGGGCAGGTCCACGGCAGCATTGTTCCGCCCCCTCACGCCGACGCCACCCGTGCCCGTCAGACTCCCCGAGGAGAACCACCCGCGCGATGAGAGGTGCTGCGTGCCGCGACCGGTCAGCAGGGCGGCCGCCCTCGTGCGGGGCCTGGTGCCGGGCCTGGTCCCGGGCCTGGTCCCGAGCCTGGTCCCGGGCCTGGTCCCGGGCCTGGTCCTGGGCCTCGTCCTGGTCCTGGGTCTCGGGGCTTGCGCGATCGGGCCCTCGCAGCGGCCGCCGGTCGCGACGCTGGTCGACGAGCCGGCGACCCCGGAGCCCGCGCCCGAGACCGGCGGGCCGGGGCCGGCGCCGTCGCTGCTGCCGCCGTTGCTGCCCGCGCCCGCGGCGCCCGCCGGCTTCGCCGACTGCACCGCGGAGATCCGGGGGACGCTCGCGCCCGCCGACCTGGGCGGCCGCGACCTGCGCTTCGGCTGCCAGAGCGTGCCGGTCGGCGGGGGCGGCTCGTCGCGGGCGGAGATCGGGGTCCTGCAGGTGACGGTCGGGCCGGTGCCGCGTGGCGGGCCGGTCCCGATCGCCGTGGTCGGCGAGGCGGGCGGGCCCTCGGGCAGCGACCGGGCGGTGCGCCTCGCCGCGACCGCGCCCGAGCCCCTGCTCGCGGGCGCCGCGCTCTACGGCGTCGACCTGCGCGGCACCGGCAACTCCGAGCCGGTCGACTGCATCACGCCGACGGTCCGCGAGGCGCTGGTCGACGCCGACCCGCTGGCCGCCGACCCGGCCGCCCTCGGCCCGCTGCGCGACGCGGCGGCGTCCGCGGCGAGCACCTGCACCCAGGTGCTCGAGACCGCGCTCACCGACTTCCGCACCGGTGTCGAGGCCGAGGACCTCGAGGAGGTCCGCGCGACCCTCGGCGTGGAGCGGATGCACGTGGTGGGCGTCGGCGAGGGCGCGGGCGTGCTCGCGGCCTGGGCGCGCCGGCACCCCTCGTCGGTGGGGCGCACGGTGCTCGACGGGGTCACCGACCCCACGACCTCGTTCTCCCAGCGCGCCCGCGAGCGCGCGGCGGCGGCCCGCGAGGCGCTGGAGATGTTCGCGGCCGACTGCACGGCGCGCCCCGGCTGCCCGCTGGGCCCGGACCCGACGAGCACGGTCACCGGCATCCTCACCAACCTGCGCGCCGCGCCGCTGCCGGCGCCGGGCGGCCGGCAGGTCACCGACGGCACCGCCACCCGCGCGCTCGTGACCGGCCTCGCCGAGCCCGCACGCTGGCCCACGCTCGCGACGGCGCTCGCGGCCGCCGGCCAGGGCGACCCGGCCGGCGTGCTCGGCCTGCTCGCGCCCGTGGAGGCCGACGGCGGCGGCTTCGACGCCTCGGTCCTGCTGACCTGCAACGACACCGCGGAGCGGCCCACCCTCGACCAGGTCGCCGCCGACGCCGCCCGCGCCCGGGCCGCCGAGCCGCTGTTCGGGGCCTACTTCGCGCACGACGCGCTGCTGTGCAGCTCCTGGCCGGTCCCCGTCGACGTGCCCGAGCCGAGCAGTGCCGCCGGCCCGCCGTCGCTGGTGATCGGCACGCGCGGCGACCCGCTCTCCCCGCTGCCGGGCAGCGAGCGCGTGGCGACCCAGCTGGGGTCGGCGAGCCTCGTCACCTGGCTCGGGGCCGGGCACGGCGCCTACCCCGCGACGCCGTGCGTCCGGACCGCCGTCGGCGGCTACCTGCGCGACGGCGTGCTGCCCCAGCAGGGCACGGTGTGCCCGCCGTGATCCCCGCCGTGATCCCCGCCGTGATCTTTGTCCGGTGCGCCCCTGGCGCCCCACGGCCCGGGCCTCGTTAGCCTGCCCCCGTGCAGCTCCCCCGCCTCGTCGACGCCGCGCTGGACCGCCTGGTCGTGCCCGGTTACTCCCGTCTGGGGTACGCCGCGCGGCGTGCGGGCTGGCGCGCGCTGCCGACCGGGTGCCTCGCCGGGCGGACGGTCCTCGTCACCGGCGCGGCCGGCGGACTGGGCGCCGCCACCGCGCGCGGGCTCGTCGGGCTGGGCGCGCGGGTCGAGATGGTCGTCCGCGACCGGGCGCGCGGCGAGCGCACCGCGGAGGACCTGCGCGCGGAGCACCCGGGGGCCGCGGTCGAGGTCGCCGAGTGCGACGTCGCCTCGCTCGCCGACGTCCGCCGGTACGCCGCCGAGGTCCGCGACCGCGAGGCCGCGATCCACGGCCTGGTGCACAACGCCGGCGTCATGCCCGCGGAGCGCACCGAGACCGCCGAGGGCCACGAGCTCGCACTCGCGACGCACGTCCTGGGCCCGTTCCTGCTCACGCGCGAGCTGCGCCCGGCGCTGCGGGCGGGGTCGAGCCCGACCGCGCCGGCGCGCGTCGTGTTCGTCTCGTCGGGCGGCATGTACACCGCGTCGCTGCCCACCGACGACCCGGAGTTCCGCAGCGGCACCTACTCCGGCGGCGCCGCCTACGCGCGCACCAAGCGGATGCAGGTGGTGCTCGCCGAGCTGCTCGCCGACGACCTCGCGGGCGACGGGATCGTCGTCCACAGCATGCACCCGGGCTGGGCCGACACTCCCGGCGTCGCGAGCTCGATGCCGGGCTTCCACCGCGTCACGGGACCCCTGCTGCGCACCGACGAGCAGGGCGCCGACACCGCCGTGTGGCTGCTGGCCGCGCCCGAGCCCGGGCACAGCACCGGCGTCTTCTGGCACGACCGGGCCCCGCGCCCCACCCACTACCTGCCCCGCGGCGCCGAGACCCCGCAGGCCCGGGCGGCCCTGTGGACGTTGTGCGTGGACGCGACCGCCGGATCGGCCCGGTGAGCCGGTCGAGCTGGCCGCGCCGCGGTCTCGACGAGGTGCACACCGCGTCCCCGGCCGACGCCGCCCTGCTGACCCCCGCGCGCCGGGAGCTGCAGGCGGCGACGCGGGCGTTCGCGATGGAGGAGGTCCTGCCCGTCGCCGACGAGCTCGACCCGCGCCGCGAGGACATCCCGGCGTCGCTGCTCGACCGCATGGCCGAGCTGGGGCACTTCGGGATCCTCGTCGACGCCGAGCACGGCGGGCTGGGGCTCGGGGTGGTCGAGTACTGCCTGGTCTCCGAGGAGCTCGCCCGCGCGTGGATGAGCGTCGGCAGCATCATCGCGCGGGGCAACGGGACCGGGTGCGCGTCGCCGGACCCGGAGCGCCGGGCCGAGCTGCTGCGGGCGAGCGCGGCCGGGCGCTGGGTCGGGGCGATCGCGTTCTCCGAACCGCACGCGGGCTCGGACCTGGCCGGGGTGGAGTGCACGGCGCGGCGCGCCGGCTCCGAGTGGGTCGTCGAGGGCACCAAGCGCTGGGTGGGGCACGCGCTCTCGGCCGACTTCCTGCACCTCCTGGCCCGCACCCGCCCGCCGCGCGAGGGCGAGAGCCGCTCGGACGGCCTCGAGCTCTTCGAAGTGCCCAAGGAGCGCGGGAGCTTCCCCGAGAACGTCACCGGCACCCCGATCGACAAGATCGGCTACTTCGGCCTGACCACCTGGCAGCTGGAGTTCGACGGCTTGCGGCTCCCCGCCGACGCGCTGCAGGACACGGGGCAGTCCGAGGGCCAGGGCTTCAAGGACAGCCTGCGCTGGCTCGGCACGGCCCGCGTGCAGACGGCGGCCCGGGCCGTGGGGCTCGCCCGCGGGGCGCTGGAGGACGCGGTGGCCTACAGCCGTCGCCGCGAGCAGTTCGGCCACCCCATCGCCGACCAGCAGGCCCTGCGCCACCGGCTCGCCGACATGGCCGCGGCCGTCGACGCCGCCCGCGCGCTGTGGTGGCACGCGGCGTGGCTGCTCGACGAGGGCGCGCCGGGCGGGGACGTGGCGGCGTCGTCGGCCAAGCTCTTCGCCTCGGAGACGGCGGAGCGGGTCACCAGCGACGCGCTGCAGATCTTCGGCGGCAACGGCTACACGACGGAGCACTCGGTGGAGCGCTACTGGCGCGACGCCCGCCTGACGACGATCTTCGAGGGCACCTCGGAGATTCAGAGGAAGATCGTCTCGGACGCCCTCCTGCGGTGACCCGCCGTCCGGGGGAGATTTCTACCCCCGGGCGCGGAGCACCGCGTTCACCCGGTCGTCGGCCCCGTCGACCGGTGTTCCCGGCCGTTCACCCGTCGATCGTGCCCAACCCACCGTTCGCGATGTCGGCGGTCGACCTCGCGGTGCGAGGGACGCCACGGTGGGCACGCCAGGCCCGGTGACAGGAGGTGACCGTACGGTCGCCGGCGGTCCAGGAGACCGGGTGAAATTGCGGGGGGCGGGGAGTCATGACGGATGCGGTGGAGTTCGCCCGGGCGGTGCACCCGGCGCGAGCCGACGAGTCACAACGGATGCGACACGAGGCGCGGGACTGGCTCGCCGGCCTCGACATCGACCAGGACACGCGCGAGCGGGTGCTGATCGCGGTGTCGGAGGCCGTCGAGAACGCCGTCGAGCACGCCTATCCCGGCGGGACCGACGGCACGGTCGAGCTGACCCTGTGGTGCGAGGCGGACTCGGTGAACGTCCGCGTCACCGACAACGGGCAGTGGTCCGACGCCGCGACGCCGGCGACGTCGGGCTCCGACGCGCCGCGCGGGCGCGGGTTCGTGCTGATGCAGCGTAGCGTCGACAGCGTCGCCGTCCGGCACACCTCGCGCGGCACGACGGTCGCCCTGCGTCAGCAGCGGGGCGCCGCGGCGGCGGAGTAGGTCCGGCCGAGCAGGTCCGACCGAGCAGGTCCGGCCGAGCAGGTCTGCTCAGCGTCCGCCGGTGAGCCCGGCCAGGACCTGGTCGAAGAAGCCGAGCAGTTCCGCGCGCAGCGCCGGGTGCTGCTCCGGCGGCGCCTGGCCGAGCAGCTGCCCCGCGCTGGAGAGCATCCCGAGCACCAGCGTCGGGGAGGACGCGCCGGGCGGGGTGACGAGGTTCCCCTCGCGCGCGAGCCCGTCGAGGATGCGGGCGATGAAGGCGTAGGCGTAGTCGACCTCGCACTCCCGCCAGCGCTCCCAGCCCAGCGCCAGGGGGCCGTCGCGGAAGACGATGCGCCCGTAGGTCGGCTCGCTGCAGGCCTCGAGGAACGTGGTGAGCGCGGCGCGGGCGCCGGCGAGGTGGTCCGGGGCGTCGTCCAGGGCGGTGCGCAGGCGCTCGTGCACCACCGCCTCCCGGGCGGAGAACACCGCCTCGAACAGGGCCGCCTTGCCGGCGAAGTGGTGGTAGACCGCGCCCTTGGTCATGCCGGCGACCGCGGCGACGTCGTCAATGGAGGTCTCGGCGAACCCGCGCTCGGCGAACAGCGCCGTCGCCGCCTCGACCAGCCCGGCCCGGGTCGCGGCCGTGGCCTCGGCGCGGGGGGAGGTCAGGCGGGGCACGATCGAAGGGTACGGATTGGGGGCGTCGCGGGCCTACGGTGCAGGGGTGTCCGACGACCCCGTGCTGCGCGTACTCGGCCGCGTCTCCTCGCCGCTGACCGACCGGTCGCAGGCGCCGTGCCAGGGCGACGAGGGCGGTCCCGAGGCCGTCGTGACCCTCGCGCCGGACCTCGCCCCGGCGGTGCGCGACCTCGCCGTCGGCCAGGAGGTCCTGCTCATCACGTGGCTCGACCGCGCCGACCGCTCGGTGCTGCGCGTCCACCCGCGGAACGACCCGCAGGCCCCCGAGACCGGCATCTTCGCCACCCGCTCCCCCGACCGCCCGAACCCGCTCGGCCTGCACCGGGTGCGCGTGCTCGCGGTCGACGGCACCGAGCTGCGCGTCTCGGACCTCGAGGCCGTCGACGGCACGCCGGTCGTCGACATCAAGCCCGTGCTCGGTCCCGTCGGCGAGCGCTGTCACGACCCTCGGAGCAGCGCCTCCCGGTAGTGGGCGCCGAGGACCGGGCGGCTGTGCCAGCGATGCGGCCTTGCTGGCGTTCAACGCCAGGATCGCCGCATCCTCGACGGCGCGACACGCCGAGCGCGACTCACGAGCGATCCGCGGTGCCCGGTGGGCCGGGACCGCGGTGACGTCCGCGGGCCCGTGACCAGCACGAAGATCGTCCGGGACTGTCGGGGGTCGGGTCTAACGTCCTGGTCATGAGCATCGAGGGCCTCGACACCGGTGGGTTGCCGGTCGACGTCCTCGACGGCATCGACCCGGCCGGGCTGTCCGGCGCCGAGGTGGTGGACTTCGCCCGCGACTGCTTCCGGGCCCGCAACCGTGCCACCGCCCGGTTGCTGACCGCGCTGCACGAGGCCGGGCGCACCGAGGACGGCCAGAAGGGGCGGCGGGCGCTGCTCGACGAGTTCTCCGGTGACGAGGCCGCCGCCGCGCTGGGCTGGTCGCGGGCCATGGCGTGTCGCTGGCTCGACCTGGCCGACGACCTGCGCACCCGCCTGCCCGAGGTCCACGCCGCGATGCGCGGCGGGCAGCTGGAGGACACCAAGGCCCGGGTGCTCTCGGACTGGACCCGCGACCTGGCCGACGACCACGCCCACCACGTCTGCACCGAGGTGCTGCCCGAGGCCCCGCGGCTGCCGGTCGCGGCGCTGATCGAACGCATCCAGCAGCTCGCCGCCGCCCTGGACCCCGACTGGGCCGCGCGGCGCGAGCAGGCCGCGACCCGACGCGCCCGCGTGCTGGCCTCGCGCAACCCCACCGGCACCGCGAACCTCTCGGGTCTCGACCTGCCCCTCGAACGCGCCGCGGTCAGCATGGCCCGCCTCGAGGCCCTCGCCGCCCGGCTGCGCCGCCGCGGGGTCCCGACGCGCATCGAGGCCCTGCGCGCCGAGGTCTACCTGACCCTGCTCGACGGCACCGCCGCCGGCCTCGACGACGACACCCTGCTCGACCTGCTCGCCGACCGACTCACCCCACCCGACCAGCCCGACGACCCCGACGACCCCGACGAGCCCGACGACCCGCCGCCCCCGCCCGGCCCCGACGACAGCGGCCCCGACGGTGGCCCCGAGAACGGTGGGCCGGGCGACGCCGGTCCCGACGACGCCGGTTCCGACGACGCCGGTTCCGACGACGCCGGTTCCGACGACGTTGGCGGCTCGGGGGTGGGCGGGCTCGGCGATAGCGAGCCGGGCGACGACTCGAGCGACGGGTCGGGCGACGAGTCGGGCGACGAGTCGGGCGACGGGTCGGGCGAGGACCCGGACGACCCGGGCCACCGCGACCCGAGCCACCGCGACCCGGGCCACCGGCCGGACGACGAGCCGCGCGGCACGCCGGACGAGACCCCGAGCGACGACGCTCCCGGCGACGACGCCCCGAGCAGCGGGGCGGCGCCCGGTCCGGTGGTGCGCGACGGCACGCTCGAGGTGCGGCTACGGCTGAGCACCGCGCTCGGGCTCGACGAGCTCCCCGCCCAGATCCCCCGCTGGGGCACCGCCCTGGCCCCCACCGCCCGCTCCCTGCTCGCCCGCTACCACCACGGCGAATGGCGCATCGTGCTCACCGACGACACCGGCCGCCTCCGCCACCTCCTGCTCGCCCGCCACCGCCCCCACCTCTCCGACACCTCACCCCCACCCGGGCGACCACCCCGCCCCCGCCGCGACCGGCGGCGGGGGCGACACCGACCAGCCATCGTCGAACTCCAGGTCCCGACGACGCTGCTCGCTGCCCTCGACCCCGCCGACCACCCCGCGTGGGCGCCGCTGCTCACCGAACTCCACCGCCGCCTCCCCGAACTCGACAGCACCGGCGAAGCGCACCCACCCGACGAGCACCTCGACCCCGCCGCCGCCACCCACCGCCGACCCACCACCGAGATCGACCGCTGGGTCCGCGCCCGCGACCGACGCTGCATCGCCCCCTCCTGCCGCGAACCCGCCCACGCCACCGACCTCGACCACACCACCGACCACGCCCACGGCGGCCCCACCCTCAGCCGCAACCTCGGCGCCCTGTGCCGCCACCACCACCGCGCCAAACACCACGGCCGCTGGCACCTGACCCAACCCGCCCCCGGCCGCTTCCTGATCACCACCCGCGCCGGCGCCACCTACGAGACCCTCCCCCCGCGGATCACCGACCCCCTCCCGAACCCCCGACCCGCCGCCACCCCCCGACCCCTGCCCCCGGACCTCCAACCCGACGGACACCACCACGACGACCCCGACCTCGACGACGTGCGCGACCCGTTCTGGCGTCCACCCCACCGACCAGGCCCCGTCCCACACGACGCCGCACCCCACGACGACGGTGACGCCCGCAACCCCGCCCACACCGCCCGGCCGCCCCGCACCCCCAGCCTGCGCGACCTCCTCCGCCAGGCCCGCCGCGCCGCCCGCGACCCGCAGCACGCCACCGAGCCGACCGCGCCCGACCCCGACCCGCCGCCGTTCTGACGACGCGACCGATGGACGCCGCGACCCGCGACCCGACCTCAGAGCAGCACGTCGTCCACGTGCACGAGCACCGCCACCGGCTCGAGGCCCGTGGAGCGCCGGATGCCGTCCGCCACCACCGTGCGGATGCGCGAAGCGAGGGCCACGAGGTCCGCGCCGTACTCGGCGGCGAGGGTGATCGCGACGACCGTCGAGGACCCGGCGACGCCCGCGGTCACCTCGGGCCCTCCGTACAGGCTCGTCTCCGGTCCCTCGCCGGCGGCGACGAGGTGGCTCAGGGCCACCCGCACCCCGGGCACGCGGGAGGCCAGGTGGCGGGCCAGGGAGATGACCACCCGCGCGCTGATCCGCGTCCGCCCCCGCGCCTCCTCGATGCGCCCGAACTCCGGGTCCGCGGCCACCCCGCGAATGCGGCGCAACGCCTCGTCGAGCAGGCCGTCGGGGGCCTGCGGGCGGTGGTCGGCGACGGCGCGGACGGGGGCCCAGAGACGGTCGAACTCGGCCAGGGCCGCCTGGCAGTAAGGGCAGGCGCGCTGGTGGGCGTCCCGACGGTCGGCCGCGCCGTCGGCGACCTGCGCGACCAGCGACGCCGCGTCGCGCCCGCAGGCCAGGCGGCCCTCGAGCGGCGCGGCGGCGGAGGGGGTGCGCTCCTGGGTCATCTCCAGTCCTTCATCTCGGACATCAGGGTGGCGCGGGCCCGTGCGAGCCGCCCGCGCACCGTGGCCTCGCTGGTCTTGGTGACGGCCGCGGCGTCGCGGTACGAGAGGCCCTCCAGCTGGACCAGCACGAGCGGCACCCGCTGATCCTCGGGCAGCCGGCTGATCGCGGCGAGCCCCGCCTGCAGCTCCTCCCCCGCCAGCACCCGGCTCTCCGGACCGGCGACCCGCGGGTGGTCGGCGTCGGCGAGCTCGTCGTGGGGCCGCTGGCCGCGGCGGTGGTTCAGGCACCGGTTGACGACGACCCGGTAGAGCCAGGTGGTGAACGCCGAGTTGCCGGCGAAGCCGGACAGCGCCGTCCAGAGCTGGATGACGACCTCCTGCGCGACGTCGTCGGCGTCGGCGGGGCTGCCGAGCATGCGCAGCGCGATCCGGTAGATGCGGTCGCGGTGGCGGCGCACCAGTTCCTCGTAGGCGCCCTGGTCCCCGGACCGGGCCCTGCCCACGAGCCAGCGGTCGGCCTCGTCGTCGAGACCGGCCGAGGCCCGGGTCCCGCCCGGGCCGGGGTCCTGCCCCGGCGCGCTCACGCGCGTCAGCCTCCCACGTCCGGCCGTGCGCAACCGATCATCGTGGCCCTGGTGGGGGAACACACCGTGCGGGTCAGGTCGAGCCGCCCCGTCGATCCGCGGCGACCTTCCGTGGTGGAGTGGCCGCACCCGCTCCCACCGGAGGGCACCATGACCCACACCACCCGCACCGACGACGCGTCGTCCACTCCGGCGCGACACCCCGGGCCCGCCGTCCCCGTCGGTCACGTCGAGCCCTGCCCGCGGCGGGTCCGCGCACGGCTCGGCGGCCGGGTCGTCGTCGACACGGTCGCCGCGCGCTACGTGTGGGAGCACCCCTGGTACCCGCGCTGGGCGATCCCCGTCGACGACGTGGATCCCGCCGCGCTGGCCGCCGACCCCGACCACCGGCGCCTCGACGGCGAGCTGGCGGACACGGTGGCGTTGACGTGGTCGGCGTTCGACGCGTGGTTCGAGGAGGACGAGGAGGTCGCCGTCCACCCGCGCAGCCCCTACGTGCGGGTGGACGCGCTGCGCTCGCGGCGGCACATGCGGGTCGAGCTCGACGGGGTGGTGCTCGCGGAGTCCGACGCCCCGGTGCTGCTCTTCGAGACCGGCCTGCCGACCCGCGCCTACCTCGACCCCACCGCCGTCGACGCCTCCCGCCTCGAGCCCTCCGCGACCGTCACCGCGTGCCCGTACAAGGGCGTGACCAGCCGCTGGTGGTCCGTGCGCACGCCGGCCGGGCGCTACGACGACCTCGCCTGGCGCTACGACCACCCCGCCCCGGGCGTCGCCCGCATCGCCGGGCTGGTCGCGTTCTACGACGAGCGCGTGGACGTGGTCGTCGACGGCGTCGCCCGGCCCCGGCCGCGGACCCACCTGGCCTGACGTCGTCAGCGCCGGACCTGCGCCACCAGCCACGCCGCGATCTCCTCCCCGGCCGCGAGACCCGTCGCGGTCGTGACCGCGACGTGCGCGAGGCGCCGGCCCGCGGCGTGGAGGCGGCCGTCGAGCGGCTGGATGCCCGCATCCGCGGCCTCGAGCATGTCGGCGTCGAGCGGGGAGTCGCCGGCCGCGACGAGGCGCCGGGCCCCGGTCCGCCGGCGGACCTCCGCGACCGCGGCGCCCTTCGTCAGCGCGAGGGGCAGGACGTGCACCTTCTCGCCGTGGACGACGACCCGCCAGCCGCGCGCCGCGCACTCCCCCGCGAGGTCCTCGAGCCACCCCGCCGGCCCTCGCGCCCGGACCACGAGGAAGCAGCCGTCCGCGTCCCGCACCGGTCCCGCCCCGTCGAGCCGCCCGAGGTGCCGGGCGAGCACGGTCCCGACCTCGTCGAGCGGCGCGACGGGCGCGAGACGGTCCCGCACCACCGCCGCCCAGGCGTCGTCGGGCTCGCCGTCGACGAGCAGCACCCCGCCGCCCGCGCACACGACGAAGCGCGGCGCGACGCCCAGCCGGCCCTCGAGGTCGAGGCGCCGGTACTCGGCGACCGTCCGGGTGGTGGCGGGCACCCACAGCGCCCGGCGGTCGAGCTCCCCGAGCAGGGCGGCGGCGCGGCGGGTCAGCCGGGCGGTCACGACGCCGCGGCGATGTTCCAGGTCGACGACGGGCGCCGCGGTCGGCGGGCCGGCGGCCCGCGCGGAGTGGACGAGGGTCCGGTCGAGGTCGGTGGCGACCAGCACCGGCGCCCTCACCGCCGCGCCCGGAGCACGGCCACACAGCGGTAGGGCGACGCGATCCCGCCGGCGTCGTCCGGGAGCGGGCGGATCGGCACGCCGCGCTCGGCGCACAGCAGGCGGACGGGATCGACCTCGGGTCCGGCGTCCCGGGCGACGAGCACGGCGGCGGGGTCACGTCGCAGCAGCGTCCGCAACGTCTCCCCCACCCCGGCGCGCAGGCGGCGCTCGCCCGGCACGTCCAGGTCGCGCGCGAGGACGGCGAGGTAGCGGGGGCCACGGCCGTCCGGCGCGGCGAGGGACGCGCGGGGAGCCGCGCCGAGACGGGCGGTGACCGCGTCGAGGACGGCGGCCGTCCGGTCCGCGACCGCGAGCTCGCAGTGGACCTGGGCGCCGTGGTGGGCGCCGGGCACGACGAGGTCGGGCCGGTCCACCGTGCGGGAGACCAGCCCCGACGCCGTGGCGTTGAGGCACGCGTGCGGGACGAGCAGGTCCTCGCGGGTGCCGCACAACGGCGTCCGGTGGGCCGGGTCGGCGAGCACCGCGACGGTCGGGTCGACGACGACGCCGGTCTCGCGGGTGTAGGCGGCGAGGTCGCGGCGCACCTCGTCGACCATGCCGCCCGCGCCGGTCCAGCCGTCGAGGAGCACGAGCGCGGCGGGGTCGTGCGCGGCGACGAGCGCGTCGAGCGCGGCGCGGTCGAGGCCCCGGCCGCGGACGACGCTGATCGCGTAGTGCGGCAGCGCGACGCCCTGCTCCCGCGCCGCCCAGCGACGGACCAGCACCCCCACCGGCGTGCCCGCCCGCGCCAGCGACACCAGCACGACCCGCGGGCCCCGCTGCGCGAGCACCCGCTCGGCGAGGACGCCGACCGCGGCCGCCGCGTCCGGCGCCGCCCGCTCGACGGCCTCCGCCACCACCCGCGCGTAGGCGGGACTCGGCGCCCGCTCCGGCGGGAGGCCCTCCGCGTAGTGCGCCCCGGCGGCGAGGGCCGCCTCCCGCACGCCGGTCGGGAGCTCGAGCGGGTGGCCCGAGAGGTCGCTGAGCAACCAGCCCACCTCGGCCGCTGCGAACGTGCCGAACGCCGGCCCGCGCCGCGCGGCCACGACGGGCCGTCGCGGAGCGGGACGCGGCGGCCGGCACGGCACCACCGCCTCGACGACCCGCGGCACGAGCGTCCCGAGGCGGGCGAACAGGCCGTCCGCTGCCCGGAGGGCGGGGGTGCGCGCCGCGGCGTCCACCACCACCACGACGACGTCGTAGCGGCCGGCGCCGACGCCGTAGACGTAGCGCTCCGGCGCGTGGGCCAGGGCCTGGTCGTGCGCCACGAACGCCCGCGCCTCGCGCACCGCGTAGCCCGCGACGTCCCGGGCGACCAGCGGCGACCGGCTCGTCGCGGCGACCTCGACGGCCAGCCCCCGGGCCTCCAGGGCCTCCGCGAGGCGTACCGGCAGGTAGTGCAGCTCCTCGCACCCGAGGACGAGCACCCGCCCCGCGCCCGACCCGAGGGCCTCCACCAGCGTCGACGCGGCGCCCGGCACCGCGGCCTCGAGCGCGGCCCGTCCCGCGCGGTCGAGCCCGTGCCGCGCACCCTCGGCGGCCCCGTCGAGGGGCAGGGCCACCGACGTCGTCGGGGCGGCGCCGGTGCCCGGGCGCGCGGTGGTGTCCGGCGGCCCGTTGGTGTCCGGCGGAACGTTGGTGTCCGACGGCGCGGCGAGCAGTGCGGCCGCCCGCCGGAGCACGTCGTCGGGACCCGTGAGCGCCGCCCGCGCGAGGGCCACGACGTCGACGCGGACGTCCAGGTCGTCGGCGGCGCGGGCGATCGCGTCCTCGCCGGGCGACCGCAGGTCGGCCAGCGTCGCGACGACGTAGCGACGGCGGGGCAGCCGCCGGTGCAGCCGGCGCAGGGCCGCGGCCACGGTGCGGCCGGTGGAGAGCTCGTCGTCGACGAGCACGAGCGGGCGGTCCGGCGTCCAGCCGCCCGGGTCGTCGGGGGCGAGGACGTGGCGCGGGGCGTGGCTGTGCTCCTCGTCGAACGCGGCGAGGACGGCGGCCCCCGCGACCACCCGGCGCGTCGTGTGGACCACGTGCTCGGCGTCCAGCGCGTCCGCCACGAGGTGGGCGAGCGCCGTCGCGTTCTCGGCGAACCCGATCACCACCGGCGCGGCGGCGGCGGGCGGCAGGCGCGCGGCGACCCGCTCGGCGAGGGCCGCGGCGGCCGCCCGGACGCGCGCGGGGGCGACGGGGACGTGCTTGCCCAACACGCGGGACACCGGCAGGTGCGCCCTCCGGGGATTGCGGCGCAGGGCGAGGCCGACGACCTCGCGCACCGGCACGCCCTCCTCGTCGGGCCCGACCGCGAGGCCGAGAGCCTCCACGACGACCTCGCCGGGCCACGTCCCGTCCGCCGCCGCGTCACCCACGGGTGTCCTTGATGCCAGACGCACCCACGCGCGCACCACAGCGCACCACCGACGCGACCCGACCGGGGCGAGGATGGACGGCGATGGCCCCCGACCCCGCCGACCCGGTCCGGCACTGGCCGCTGGCCGGGCTCGTCCTGCGGACCCCACGGCTCGAGCTGCGTCCCGACGACGACGTCGGCCTCGCGGCGCTCGCCGACCGGGCCCTCGACGGCGTCCACCCCGCCGAGGAGATGCCGTTCCTCGAGCCGTGGACCGACGGCGCCGGCGACCCCGGCTTCGCCCGCGGGGTCATGCAGTACGCGTGGCGGTGCCGCGCCGAGATCGGGCCGGCCCGCTGGTCGGTGAACTTCCTCGTGCGCGAGGGCGGGCGGGTGCTCGGAATGCAGACGCTCACCGCGACCGAGTTCGGCGTCCTGGGCGAGGTCAGCACCGGCTCGTGGCTGACCCGCGCCGCGCAGGGCCGGGGCCTCGGGACGGAGATGCGCCAGGCCGTGGTCGCGCTCGCGTTCGAGCACCTCGAGGCCCGCGCCGCCCGCACCAGCGCCTTCGCCGACAACGTCGCGTCCCGGCGGGTCTCCGACCGGCTCGGCTACGCCCCGGACGGCGTCGAGCGCCACGTCCGGCGCGGGCGCCCGGCGCTCCTGCTCCGCAGCCGCCTCACCCCGGACGCGTGGCGGCGGCCGGGGTGGACGCTCGGGGTCGCGGGCCTCGAACCGTGCCGCGAGCTGCTGGGCGTCCCGCGACCCGGCTGAACGGCCCACGGCGCGCCGGGCACGTCCAGCGCGACACGCCGCCGTTCGGCGACACCATCGGGGAATGACCGACGCTCGGGGGATTCCCACGAGCGCGGCGGCGGGGTAGACCTCGATCACGAGATGCCGACCGGGGGGACCGATGTCGCACGCCGCGCCGACCGACGCACGGGCCGATGCGTGGCTCGACGCTGCCTTCCCCCGGGGCGCCGCCCGTCACGACCGCGCCCGGCCCGCGGCGCGCAGCGAGCGCCGGCTCCGTACCGCGCGGGTCCGGCGCCGGCCGCTGCGGGTGCTGATGATGGTGCTGGTCGCCGGCCTGTGCGCCGGGGTGTTCCTCGTCGTCCTCGAGACCGCGCTGACCGACCCCGAGGGGCAGCGGTCGGCGCTGTCCGCCATCGACCCCGACGAGGCCGTCGCCCCCGGCCCGCTGCCCTACGGCGGGCAGCTCGAGCGTCCCGACCCCGCCGACCTCGTCGATCCGGGCAGCCTGCTGGGGCTCGGGCTGCTGACGCTGGGGCTGCTCAACGGCCTGGTGTTCCTGGGGACGGCGACGTGGGACGGGATGGTCGCGCCCTCGGCCGCCGAGACCCGCCGCCGCTTGCGCACCCGCTCGGGCCGCGGGGTCGTGCCCGGCGGGCGGCGGGAGGTCCGGCGGACGGTCCACGCCCCCGCCGCGTCCCCCGCGGCCTCCTCGGCCCCGGTGGTCGTCGACGTGCCCGCCCGCCGCAGCGTCCCGGGCCGCCCCGCCGCCGGGACCACCTACGCGCCGCTGCCCGACCCCGTGTCGACGACGCCCGGACGCCGGGTCGTGGCGCCGGGCCCTGTCCCGGAGCGGGTCGTCCCGCCCGGACGGTTCGCCGAGCCGAAACGGCTCATGGAGCCGGCGACGGTGCCGGCCAGCACCCCGGTGCCGGTGCCGATGCCGGCCAGCACCCCGGAGCCGGTGCCGGTGCCCG
The DNA here is from genome assembly GCF_056311855.1 of Actinomycetospora sp. ABD4_176. Taxonomy (NCBI): domain Bacteria; kingdom Bacillati; phylum Actinomycetota; class Actinomycetes; order Pseudonocardiales; family Pseudonocardiaceae; genus Actinomycetospora; species Actinomycetospora sp. ABD4_176. The sequence continues at coordinate 1,733,162 of NZ_CM149974.1, forward strand.
CCGCCTCAGCGACCCCGACGCCCGAGCCCGCGCCGGCGCCCGCGCCCGCCCCGACGCCCGGGCCGCTGCTCCCGAGCATCATCCCCGCACCGCGGCGCCCCTCCCCCGTGCCGCGGGACGGCGGGGACGGGACGCCGACGCGCGCGACGCGGCGCGGCTCGGGGCCCTGGGGCTGGCGCCCCGCCCGCCCCGACCCGGTGCCCTGGCGCAATCCGGTGCCGGCGTTCTCCTGATCAGCGGGCGAGCGCGTCCTCGATCGTGCGGGTGAACGCCCCGAACACCGAGGCGGTCGGCGGCAGGACCTGGGTCACGAGCACCGCCGCGAGGTCGTGCCAGGGCCAGGAGTACCAGAGCGTCCCCAGCCCGCCGGCCCAGCCGTAGCGGGTCCCCACCGGCGACGCGACCACCCCGACCCCGAACCCCCAGCCGCCCCCGTCGAGGAACGGCGCGGCGCCCGGGGAGGCGCGCTGCGCGGAGGTGAGGTGGTCGGTGGTCATCAGCGCCACGGCGGCGGGGTCGAGCAGGTCACCGCCGTCGTCGAGCAGCGTCCCGGCGAAGCGCAGCAGATCCTCGGCGGTCCCGACCAGGCCGCCCCGGCCGTCGGGGAACGTCGGCGGCGCGAGCCAGCGGCTCTCGGCGACGCCGTCGAACAGCGCGAGCCGGCCGTCCCCGTCGTGCACGAACGCGGGCACCAGCCGCTCGGGGCCGGCGACGAAGCCGGTGTCGACCATCTCGAGCGGGGCGAGCAGCCGGTCGCGGAGCACCTCGCCCAGCGGCCGGCCCGCCGCCCGCGCCAGCAGCACCCCGAGCACCGCGAACGACAGCTCGTAACGCCACGCCGTGCCGGGCTGGTCGAGCAGGGGCAGCGTCGCGAACCGCGCGAGCCACGCGTCGGGCTCCGGCAGGCCCTGCGGGTCGGGCGGGCCGAACCCGAGCCCGAGCTCCGCGGCGCGATCGACCGCCGGGCACGGGCCCTCGGGGACGAAGCCGAAGCCCATCCGCATCGTCAGCAGGTCCTCGACCGTGATCGGCCGGTGAGCGGGGACGGTGTCGGTCTCGGAGGACAGCCGCGCCAGCACCCGCCGGTCCGCGAGCTCGGGGAGCAGGCGGTCGACGGGCTCGTCGAGGGCGAGGAGCCCGTCTGCGGCCAGGCGCAACGTCAGGGCCGCGACCAGTGGTTTCGTGTTCGAGCTGAGCCGGACGACGGCATCGGGCCGCAGCGGCACGTGGCCGCCGGGCTCGGTGGTACCGGTCGCCGCGAGGCTCGTCGTCCCGTGGTGCCGGACGCCGACGACGGCGCCCGGCACGTCGACGGCCGGCAGCGCCGCGAGGACCTCCTCGGCGTGCACGCCGGCCACCGTGACGGGTCAGCCGTTGAGGCCGCCGCCGGCGGGTCCGACCGGGCTCGGCTCGGGGCGCACGCCCCCGCCGCCGCCGCCGGAGCCGTCCTCGTCGTCCGGGTCCGGCCCGGTCGGCGTGCGGGCCGCCCCGCCCTGGATCCGAGATCCCGACCTCGGCCCCGCGCTCGCGCTGCTCGCCGGCGGCGGGCTCCTGGTCCTCCACGTGACCCCGTCCGGCCCCGGTGTGCACGGCGTTGCGGCCCACGGCCATCACGCCGGCGTCGAGGGCACGGTCGTGCGCCTCGGCGGCGGGCAGCCCCACGAGCTCGGGCACCGTGGTCATCCCGTCGGGCAGGTCCTGGGTCGTGTCCTGGGCCATGTCCTGGGTCGTCCCCTCGGTCTCGCGCATCTCGTCGGTGTGCATCGTCGTCTCCTCCGGCGTACCGGCCATGAACGGTGCATACCCATCATGCCGGGGTGGTGATGCTGCGTCGGGGGTCACCCCCGGCTCGTCCCACCCGCCGTCACGCGTGCTCGCCGCCGCGCGCCGCCACGTCCTGCAGCCAGCGCCGCACGGTGTCGCAGGCCTCGTCCGCCCCGGCCGCGACGCCGACGGGGCGCGAGGGCCCGGTGAGGTCGTCGGCCGCGGTGAGCCGCACCCGCAGCGCACCCTCGTCGAGCCACGCCGTGAGCAGGAGGACCGCGCCCCCCGGGCCGGCGGTCACGCGAGCACCGACACGACGAGGTGGACGTTGATCCCGATGACGACCGCCGCGAGCACGCCGGCGACGGCGGTGACGGCGGGCCGGGTCGTGAGCTCGCCCATGAGCCCGCGCCGCCGACCGAGGTCGAGCACCGGGACCAGCGCGAACGGGATCCCGAACGACAGGACGACCTGCGAGACGACCAGCACGAGGGTCGGGTCGGCACCCAGGCCGAGCAGCAGCAGGGCCGGCCCCAGCGTCACGCCGCGGCGCACCCACAGCGGGATGCGGCGGCGCAGGAAGCCGGCCATGACGACCTGGCCCGCGTAGGTCCCGACGCCCGACGAGACGAGCCCGGAGAGCAGCAGGGCGACCGCGAACGCGGCGGCTGCGAGCGGGCCGGCGAGGGTGCCGAGCCCGGCGTGGACGCCCTCGAGGTCCTCGGGCGCCGCGACGTCGGGGCGGAAGAACACCGTCGCCGCGACGACGAGCATGACGGCGTTGAGCACGCCGGCCGCCCCCATCCCGAGCAAGAGGTCGTAGCGCTGGCCGCGCAGCGCGGCCCGCGTCCCGCCGGCGCGGCGGCGCAGGTCGCGGGTGAGGTCGGAGTGCAGGTAGATGACGTGCGGCATGACGGTGGCGCCGAGGATGCCGGTGGCGAGCACCAGGCTGGCGGTGCCGTCGAGGCCCGGGAGCAGCCCGCCGGCGACGGCGGCGGGGTCGGGCGAGGTCTGGCCGAGCGTGGTGAGCAGGCAGACGAGGATGCCGACGAAGAAGGCGACGACGAGCAGCTCGAAGCGCCGGCGGTGCCGCTGCTGGACCGCGAGCAGCGCACAGGCGACGAGCCCGACCGCGAGCCCGCCGGGCAGGAGCGGCACGCCGAACAGGAGGTTCAGGGCCAGCGCCCCGCCGACGACCTCGGCGAGGTCGGTGGCGATCGCGACCGCCTCGGCCTGCACCCACAGCAGCCGGCTCACCGGGCGCGGGTAGTGGTCGCGGCAGAGCTCGGGGAGGTTGCGGCCGGTCGCGAGGCCCAGCTTCGCGGACAGGAACTGGACCAGGACGGCCATGAGGTTCGCCGCCACGATCACCCAGAGCAGCAGCATCCCGTGGGAGGCGCCGGCGACGGTGTTGGTGGCGAAGTTGCCGGGGTCGACGTAGGCGGTGGCCGCGACGACGGCCGGCCCGAGCAGCGGGAGCAGGCGACGCAGGCGGCCGGGGGCGGGACGCGCGCCCGCGGTCGTGGCGGGCGTCTCGGCGGGTGGGGCGACGGTCATCGACTCTCCGGCGGGCCCTGGGGACGGACGGGGGACGGACGGGGACGGCGCGGGAGGCCCGCCGGACGGCCCGGGCACTCCGGCCCGGGCCACCCGGCGACGACCTCCACGACGCGTGCGGTCAGCCGTTGACCGCGCCCCACTCGCCGGTCGGGGCCGACATCTCCATCTCCGCGGTGGCCTGCACGAGCTCCATGAGGTCCGCGTCCAGCCCGGGGCCGAACTCCTCGGGACGCTCGACGGCGATCTCCTGCGGCACGCCCTGCGGGGCCTGCTCGACGGAGAGCTCGGTGCCGTCGTTCGAGGGCGACGGGCCGTTGAAGACCTTCGCCGCCTCGTTCTGCTGGTCGATGTTGAAGGTGTACTGCTTGCTCTGCAGCCCCTGCTCCAGCAGCGTCGCGACCTCCGGGAACTTCTCCGCGCTGGTCTTCGGGATCGGCAGGAGCTTGTTCCACTCGACGCCGAGCTTCTCGAGCGCCTTCGCGTACGCGTTCTCGTGCGCCTGGTCGCGCACGATGAGGTAGGCGATCGTCGAGCGCGCCGTCTTGTTGTCGGTCATCTCGTAGAGCCGGCACTTCTGCAGGCGGCCGGTCGACTCGAGCATGAGGTTGTAGAGCAGGTTCAGCGGCAGGTTGCCGCTGTCGTAGACGTACTTGCCGGTCCAGGGGTCACCCTGCGCGTCCACCGGCAGCGCGCCCTGGGCGCCGACCAGCCAGTGGTGGATGTTGCCGCCGGACAGGGCCACCGACAGCGGCGTCGCGCCGCCCGCGGCCGGCTCGTCCAGGTCGGTCGGGTTGCCCTGGTAGCGGGGCGAGCCGTCGACGAGGCGCGCGATGGTCGTCGCGATGAGCTCGACGTGGCCGATCTCCTCGGTACCGATGCCGTAGAGCAGGTCGCGGAACGGCTTGCCCGTCGGTCCGCGGAAATTGAAGCTCTGGAACAGGTACTGCATCATCGTGCGCATCTCGCCGAACTGGCCGCCCAGCCCCTCCTGCAGGGCGTTCGCGGCCGCCGGGTCCGGCTCGTCCGGGGCGATCTCGTTCAACAGGCGCTGCACGTGGAAGAACACGTCGGTCCTCTCGTGGGGGTCCAGGGATCCCGGGCGGCCCCGACGGCGGCACGACGGCCGGCGCCCGGGACGAGCGGGAGTGCGACCAGCGTCGGGGCCGCCCGTCCCCCGGCCGTCCGTCACGGCGTCGTCCCCGCGTCGTCCCGGCGTCGTCCCCGCGTCGTCCCGCCGTCGCCGGCCCCGTCACCCCGCGCGTCGCCGCCGGCGTCCCGCACGCGTCACCGCGGCGTCACCACCGCCTCGCCGAGGGCGTGTCCGGCGCCGTCCCGGTGGGCACCCCGACCCCGTCCGTCGCGCCGTTCGTCCGAGTCGCGCCGCCGGACGGCCGTCCCTACCGTGGGGATCGCGCGTTGAGCCCGTCAGTCGCGCCGCCCCTCCAGCTCTCGTGCGACAGCCGGCTCCGCGGCGTGCGGACCCGGCGGGAACGGCGGCGATGACGATCGACGTGCCCCTGGCCCCCGTGGCGGCACAGCTGTACCTCGTGGGCCGGTTCGCCTGCCGCGTCGGCGACGAGGACGTCCGGCTCACGCCCACCGCCGAGCGGGTGCTCGCGTTCCTGGCGCTCGCGCGGCGCCCCGTCCGCCGCGGCCAGCTCGCCGGCACGCTCTGGCCCGACGTCACCGACAGGCAGGCCCTGACGCGCCTGCGCTCGGCGCTGTGGAAGGTCCCCGCCGCGCAGCGGGCCGCGCTCGTCGAGGCCGACGCCACGAACGTGGCGCTGCACCGCGGTGCGTCGGTCGACCTCTACGCCCTCGACGACACCGACGACGACGCCGACACCGACGACGGCCGCCCCGGCACGCCGATCGCCCGCGGGGAGCTGCTGCCCGGGTGGTGCGAGGAGTGGGTGCTCGTCGAGCGCGAGCGGCACCGCCAGCTGCGCCTGCACGCGCTCGAGGACCGCTGCGCCCGGGCCTGCGCGCAGGGCCGCTACGGCGAGGCCCTGCGCGCCGGGCTCGAGGCCGTGTCCCAGGAACCGCTGCGCGAGAGCGCGCACCGCCGCGTCATCGAGGTGCACCTCGCCGAGGGCAACACCGCGGAGGCCCTGGGCCAGTACGAGGGCTTCCGGACGCTCCTGCGCAGCGAGCTCGGGCTGCCGCCCTCCCCCGCCATCCGCGCCCTCGTGCGGCCGCTGCTGGGCCGGCCGGCGGACTGACTCTCCGCGGTCGAGCGGGCACCCCACGAAGTGCCCCTTGACGCCCCTGAGCAGGCGTTCTGTAATTGGTTGGGCTACCAACCGAGGAGATGGGGACGGCATGGGTGTCACGGACGGTGTCCTGGTGGTCGGCGCGGGTGCGGTCGGGCTGACCACCGCGTGCCACCTGGCGCGGCTCGGCGTCGGGGTCCGGGTCGTGGACGCCCTCCCGGAGCCGACCACCGAGTCCCGTGCCGTGGCGATCCACGCCCGGAGCCTGGAGATGCTCGCGACGCTCGGGGTCCTGTCGGGCCTGGAGGGCCGTGGCCGGCGGATGCGCGGGCTCGCCATGCTCGACGGCCGCAGCGGGCACGTCCGCGCGCACGTCGACTTCTCCGACATCCCCAGCCGGCACCCCTACATCCTCGACATCGCCCAGCCCGACACCGAGGCCGTGCTCGGCGAGCGCGCCGCCGCGCTCGGTGTCGCCGTCGAGCGCGGGGTGCGCGTGACGGCCCTGCGCCAGGACGCCGACGGCGTCACGGTCACGCTGGACGGGCCCGGCGGCGAGGAGACCGCCCGGGTGGGCTGGGTCGTCGGCGCCGACGGGGGCCACAGCACGACGCGCCACCTCGTCGGCACGCACCTCGAGGGGTCCTTCCACGGCCAGCACTTCGCGATGGCCGACGTCGAGGTCGACACGGACCTGGCGCCGGACACGCTGCGCATGTTCGCCCACCCCGACGGCCTGGCGATGCTCTTCCCGCTGCTCGGGACCCGCGCCCGGGTGATGTTCCTCGTCGACGACCCCGGCGAGGGCGCGGGCGACCCGACCCTCGAGCAGATCCAGGCGCTCACCGCGACCCGCATGGCCGGCGCGGTCCGCGTGCACGACCCGCGCTGGCTGACGTACTTCGAGGTGCACCACGCCCAGGTCGCGCGCTACCGCCACGGCCGGGTCCTGCTGGCCGGCGACGCCGCGCACATCCACAGCCCCGCCGGGGCGCAGGGCATGAACACCGGGATGCAGGACGCGGCGAACCTCGCCTGGAAGCTCGCCCTCGTCGCCCGGGGGCGCGCCGATGCCGCGCTGCTCGACACCTACGACGACGAGCGGCACCCCGTGGGCGCGTCGGTGGTGCGCATGACGACCACGATGACCGACGTCGCCGCCCTCTCCGGGGTGGCCGCCGCGTGCCGCAACGCCGCACTCTTCGTCGCGGGCCACGTCCGGCCCGCGGTCGACGCCCTCGCCGCCACCGCGGCCGAGGTGACGATCAGCTACCCCGACAGCGCGCTCTCCGTGCGCCACGGGCGTCGGCACGGCCGCCGGGCCGCCGCGCCCGGCGACCACGCCCCGGACCCCGAGGGCCTCACGCGTCCCGACGGCGTCCCGGTGTCGATCGAGGAGCTCCGGGCGCGGCCCGGCTTCCTGCTGCTGACGACGGGGGGTGCGGACGGGCTCCCCGGGGTCCTCGGCGACCTCGGGACGGTCGTGCGGCGGCTCGGCGCGGACGTCCTCGACCCCGACGGCGTCGTCGCCCGCGCGTACGGCCTGGAGGACGGCGGCATGGCCCTGGTCCGCCCCGACGGGTACCTCGGCCTGGTCTCCGACACCGCCGACCCGGACGTCCTGCGCGGTTACCTCACCGACACGCTGCACGTCGTCACGCCGACCGCCGAGCCGGCGGCGGTCTGAGGTCCTCGTGGCCACCAGGCCCGACCGGCGCGCCGCCATCGTCGACGCCGCCCTCGCGGTCATCGGCGAGTCGGGGATCGGCGGCTTCACCCAGCCCCGGGTCGCCGCCCGGGCCGGCATGCGCCAGAGCCACCTCACCTACTACTTCCCGACCCGTGACGACCTCCTCGTCGCCGTCGCCGACGAGGCGGTGCGCCGCCGCGTCGCCGTGCTGGAGGAGGCCCGGGTCGGCGCGGACGGCTCGCGGGAGCAGGTCGCCGCCCTCGCCCGGGTGCTCACCGCGCCCGAGCAGACCCGCATCCTGCTCGCCCTGACCCAGGCCGCCGACCAGCACGAGGCCGTGCGCGCGTCCTTCGACGCCCTGGCCGCGGGCGTCGCCCCGCTCGGCGCCGACCTGCTGCGCTCCGCGGGCGCGGACGCGGACCCGGCGGCGCTGGGCCTGCTGCAGGCCGCCTCCACCGGCCTCGCCGTCCTGGCCCTCGCCCGGGGCGGCGACGCCACCGCTCTCGCCGAGCACCTGCTCGGCACCCTCCTCGACCGCCTCGCCGCCGCCCGGAAGGACCCCCCGTGACCCTGCAGCTCCCGCTGAAGCGCTCCACCGCCGGGCCGCAGTACGCCGGCTGGACGCCCCGCACGGTCGCGATGGAGGGGCTCGGGACCGAGGTGCACGCCGGGCAGCGTGTCCCGGTCGCCGGCGGCGTCACCCTCAACGCCGACGTCTACACACCCGCGGTCCCCGGCCGGTACCCCGCGGTCGTGTCCTTCGCCGGCTACAGCACCGAGTGGCACACCGCCGGCATCCCCACCGGCTCGAACGAGATCGGGTCCCCTCCCGTGTTCACCGACCGGGGGTACTGCCCCGTGATCGTGGAGCGCCGCGGGATGGGCCGGTCGGACGGCGAGCCGGGCCAGTTCGACCTGCCCGTCCCGCCCTACCTCGCCCGCAACACCGTGCACGGCGGAGGCGAGAGCTGGATCGAGGTCACGAGCGTGCCGGTCACCCCCGGTTGAGGTGCAACCGCAGCGGCAGCGAGGCGAAGGCGCGCATCGTGTTGTTGTGGTGCCGGACCGGGGCGGCGGCGGGCTCGATCCGCTCCACCCGCCGCGCCAGGGCCGTAAGCAGCGCGGCGCCCTCGAGGCGGGCCACGTGCTGGCCGACGCACTGGTGGATCCCCATGCCGTACCCGACGTGGCCCGAGGGGTCGCGGTCGATGTCGAAACGGTCGGGGTCGGTCCAGTGGCGGGGGTCCCGGTTGGCGCCGCCGAGGAACATCAGGATCTTGCGGTCGGCGGGCACCACGGTGCCGCCGATCGGGGTGTCCACCTCGGCGGTGCGGAAGAACGTCTGCACGGGCGACTGCCAGCGCACCGCCTCGTCGAACGCCACCCGCGCCCGCTCCGGGCGGGCGCGCAGGGTCGCCCAGGCGTCGGGGTGGGTCGCGAGGCCGTGCAGGACCGCCCCCAGGCCGTGGACGGTGGTGTCGACCCCCGCGGTCAGCAGCGAGCGCACGATCAGCGGGGCCTGCGCCGGAGTGATCTCGCCCCGGTCGGACGCCGCCCAGATCGCCGCGCCGAAGCCGTCGTCGGCGAGCACCTCTCGGGCGCACTGCGCGCCCACCCAGGCCGACAGCTCGGCGACGCGCGGCGCGCCCCTGGCCACCAGGTCGTTCGACGGGCCGAAGGCGTTGAAGGCGTGGTCGCCGTAGGGCAGCAGGTTCTCCCGGCCCTCGCGCGGCAGGCCGACCGCGTCGGGGAAGACGCGCAGCGGGAACGCCTCGGCGAGCGCGGCCATCCCCTCGAGCTCGACGACCGGGCCCGCGCCGTCGAGCAGCCCGGCGACGAGGTCCTCGGCGTCGGCGAACCAGCGATCGCGCAGCCGGCGCAGCGCGCGCGGGCCGAGGATCGCCGAGAGCACGGCCCGGGGGGCGTCGTGGTGCGGCGGGTCGGCCTCGAGCAGCAGGCTCGGCGGGCGCCAGGGGGTCTCGTGGCGGAAGTTCGACATGCCCACCCCGGCGCTGGACGGGAACCGCTGCCAGTCGACGAGCGCGGCCCGGACCTCGGCGTAGCGGGCGACGGCGTAGAGCTCGTGCCGCGGCAGGAAGACGACCGGGCCGGCGTCGCGCAGGGCGGCCTGCATCGGCAGGGGGTCCTCGAGCACCTCGTGCGAGAAGGGGTCGACGTCGAGAACCGGGACGGCGGGTGCGGTGGTGGTCATGCCGGGGCTCCTCTACAGGTCGAGCACGAGGCGGTCGGTGCACGAGCGCGAGACGCACGGGAACAGGCAGTCGCCCGCGGCGCGCTCGTGGTCGGCGAGGACGGAGTCGCGGTGGTCGGGGACGCCGGCCAGGACCGCCGTCTCGCAGGTGCCGCAGGTGCCCTGCTCGCAGGACGACAGGGCCGTCGCCCCCACCCGGCGCGCGGCCTCGAGGACGGAGAGCTCCGGGCCGACGGTGACCGTCACGCCGGTGCGGGCGAGCTCGACGACGAACGGCTCCTCGCGCACCGGGGCGCCGAGCTCGGCGGCGGTGAAGCGCTCGGTGCGCAGCAGGTGGGGTGGGCGGTGGGCGGTGGCGTCCTCGATCGCCGTCAGCAGCGGGCCGGGTCCGCAGCAGTAGACGACGGTGCCCTCGTCCGCGTCGGCGACGAACGCCGCGAGCGGCAGCAGCCCCGCCTCGTCCTGGGGGTGCAGGCGCACCCGGTCGCCGAAGCGGGCGAGCTCGTCGCGGAAGGCCATGCTGTCCCGCGAGCGCCCGCCGTAGAGCAGCGCCCAGTCCGCGCCCACGAGCTCGGCCTGGGCGACCATCGGGAGCAGCGGCGTGATCCCGATGCCGCCGGCGACGAACAGGTAGCGCGCCGAGGGGACCATCGCGAAGTGGTTGCGCGGGCCGCCGAAGCCGACGGTGTCGCCGACCGCCAGCTCGTCGTGCACGTACGCCGAGCCGCCGCGCCCGTCGACCTCGCGCAGCACGGCCACCCGGTAGGTGTGCGCGTCCCAGCGGTCGCCGCACAGCGAGTACTGGCGGGTGGCGCCCGAGGCGAAGGTGAGGTCGACGTGCGCGCCGGGCGCCCAGTCGGGCAGGCGCCCGCCGTCGGGCCGCGCGAGCACCAGGGTGACGACGCCCTCCGCCGCCCGCGTCTTCTCCCGCACCACCAGCCGGTCCGTCCCGTCCATGAGCGGGAGGATGCGGAGTGACCGGCGTCCCCGGGAACGGCGATCCCGTTCAATGGGCAGCGAGTCGCTGCTCGATCCGTCGCGCCGCCTCCGCGAGCCCGGGCACGTGGTCGCGGGCGCGGTCGTCGTTCGGGACGATCACCGACACCGCGGCCGCGACCCGCCGGTGCTCGTCGCGCACCGGGACCGCGATGCCCGTCGCCTCGGGGTGCAGGTAGCCGGGGCAGACGACGAAGCCGTCGCGCCGCACGTCGGCGAGCCGGCGCCGCAGCTCGCCGGGGTCCGTCGGCGTCGCCGGGGCCAGGCGCGCCAGCGGGCCGGCGAGCACCCGTTCCTGCAGGTCGGCGGGCGCGTGGGCGAGCAGCACGAGGCCCGACGACGAGGCGTGCAGCGGCAGGCGTGCGGCGATGCGCGTGTAGTTGATCACCGCCTGGTCGGCCGAGAGGCGCTCGACGAACAGCACCTGCTCGGCGTCGAGCACCCCGAGCTGGGCGTGGTGGCCGACGGCGCGGTGCAGTTCCTCGAGCACCGGCATCGCGAGCTCGCGCAGCGAGACCGTCGGCGACGCCCGCGAGGCCAGCTCCCAGAGCCGCGTGCCCACTCGCACGCGGCGGTCGGAGTCCCGGGCGAGCAGGCCGTGCTCGACCATGTCCGCGACCATCCGCGACCCCGTCGTCGTCGGCAGCCCGGCCCGCCGCGACACCTCCCCGACGGTCAGCGACCGGTCGGTCGGTGTGAACGCCTCGAGGATGCGCACGACGCGCTCCAGGACCGACTCCCCCGACGACGAGTGCGCCACGTGCCCATCCTCCCCGATGCGCACGGCGTTGACGTGACCCAGGTCACTCCCTAGCGTCGGGTGGGCGCTCCCCGATCCGTCGACGAGCCGGAGCCGCCCGATGCCCGAGTACGACCCGCGCACCGCCACCGGGATCCCGACCGAACCGGTGGGCTCGATGCCGCGACCCCAGAAACTGCAGGACGCCTACGCCGCCTACGACGAGGGCAGGATCGACAAGGCCGCGCTCGAGCAGGAGCAGGACGCCGCGGTCCAGGACACCATCGACCGCTACGAGGCCACCGGCGCGCCGATCATCTCCGACGGCGAGCAGCGCTGGTCGTCGTTCGCCACCTACCCGATCACCGACACCCTCGCCGGCACCGGCCTGGCACCGTCGCTGGCGCCGGGCGGGCAGTTCTTCGCGATCTTCGCCGACGGCCACGGCCGCCAGCTGCCCAAGCTGGTCAAGGGCCCCTTCGAGTACGTCAACCACGCGGCGGACTCGCTGCGCAAGTCGATCGGCAGGGCGAGCAAGCCCATGAAGCAGGCGGTCATCTCGCCGTCGATGCTCGCGCTGCTCTACCCGCTGCGGGATCCGGTGGACGGCTACAGCCGCGAGGACTTCGAGGCGACCTTGATCGACGAGTGCGAGTCCGACATCCGCCAGTCGTTCGACGCCGGCGCCGCGCGGGTGTCGGTGGACTTCACCGAGGGCCGGCTCGCGACGCGCGAGGACCCGCGCAACCCGTGGACCGGCGCGGGCCTCCTCCCCCACTTCATCGAGCTCATCAACGGGGTCATGGCGCGCTTCTCCGCCGAGGAGCGCACACGGATCGGCGTCCACACCTGCCCGGGCGGCGACCGCGACTCCGTGCACTCCGCGGACGTCCCGTACAACAACCTGCTGCCCGAGATGTTCACGATCAACGCCGGCTACTTCCTCATCCAGCTCGCCGGCGAGCGCGAGAAGGACCCGGTCTACGAGTCGATCGGGCGCAACCTGCGCACCGACGCCGACGGCGTGGTGCAGATGGCCTACATCGGCGTGATCAACCCGGGCAACCCGCGGGTGGAGAGCGCCGAGGAGGTCGCCTGGCGGCTCGAGCGCGCGGCGAACTTCATCGACCGCCGGCAGCTCGGGTCCACCGACGACTGCGGCTTCTCGCCGTTCTCGATCGACGAGAAGCCGAACCACGGCTCGCCCGACTACGCCCGCGACGTCGCGTTCCAGAAGATCACCAACCGCGTGGAGGGCACGCGCATGGCCGCCGAGCGGCTCGGGGTGTCCTAGGGTCGGTGCTCGTGGAGTTCCGGCCGGGCCGCTCCGACGAGCCGCCCGGGCGGGAGCTCCTCGCCGCCCTCAACGCCCTCCTCGACGCCCAGTACCCCGGGCGCGCCGCGCGACCGGGATCGGTGACGACGCCCGGGGAGATGGCGCCGCCCCGGGGCCTCTTCCTCGTCGGGTACACCGGCGGGCGGGCGGTCGCGATCGGCGGGGTGCGGCCGCTCGGTCCCGAGGGCACCGACGTCGCCGAGATCAAGCGGATGTACGTGGTGCCCGAGGCCCGCTCGCGGGGCGTCGGGCGGGCGCTGCTCGCCGCGCTCGAGGACGCCGCCCGCGAGCTGGGCTACGCGCGGGTGCGCCTCGACGCCGGCGCCGAGCAGCGGCACAGCCGGCGGCTCTTCGCCGACGCGGGCTACCGGCCGATCCCGCCGTACAACGCCAACCACATCGCCGTGTTCTTCGGGGAGAAGGACCTCGCGACGGCGTCAGCCCCCGTCGGCCCGGCGGACGACGTCCTCCGCGCGCCACGCCAGCCCGAGTGACAGGCCCGCCGCGCCCAGCCAGAGGGCGGGGACGAGCACCACGCCGGTCGTGGAGATCCCCGGGGTGACGACGGTCGGCAGCGACGCCAGGAGCCCGAGCCCCAGGAGCACGCTCTGCCCCAGCAGCGTCACCCGCATCGACCGGGCCGTGCCCCACGCGTAGGCCCGTGCGGGCGGGGCGACCTCGCCCCCGGCGATCAACGTCCAGCCCACCCGGCGCCGCTCCGCCGACGAGAGCACCGCCCCCGCACGCCGGACGTGCGCCACCACGACCCGCGGCCGGCCGGCCGCGACCCACACGGCGACCGCGACCGCGAGCACCGCCAGCACGACGACCACCAGCACGACGCTCGCGCCCGGCGCGGGCAGCCGCCCGCGCGTCGTCGCGACGCAGAGCCGCAGCACCGGCACGAGCAGCAGCACCAGGGCCACCGCCCAGGTCCGCCACGCCCGGCGCCACGCCCGCGAGGGCGGGACCAGCGGGGGCGGGGGCAGGGCGCGCTCAGTGCTGACAGGTGCCGCCCTCGGTGTAGGGCCGCGTCGCGCCGAACCACTCCTCGAGCACCGACAGCGGGCGCCCGAGGACCGGGTCGGCCGCCACCGGCGCGGCGACCCGCGGCACGCCGTCGAGCGTGTAGGTCACCGTGGCGTCCGGGTGCTCGCCCGCGAGCCGGCGCGCGCCCATCAGCACGATGCTCTCGGCGTCGTCGTCGGCGATCTCCGCCGCCAGGTCCGGGTCGTCGGTGCCGGTGAAGCGGACGTCGCCGCCCTCCAGCCAGCCGACGACGCGCACCGACTCGGGGACGAGCAGCGGGTTCCAGTGGCCCGGCTCGGTCCGGATGTTGGAGAACATCGTGAAGGCGGCCTCGGTCTTGAGGCCCAGGTACGGGCTGGCCCCGTTGAGCACGAGGGCCACGAGCCCGAGGACGAGGACCGGGTGGGCCACCCGCAGGCTCGCGCGCGGCCGCCGGTCGCCCGGGAACCACAGGTGGCGCAGGCGCCACAGCACGACCGACGTGAACCCCATCCACGTCAGGCAGACCACGACCGCGCCCCAGTGCCGGGCGCCGCCGTCCCACGGCGCGAGTGCGGGGACGACCAGGTCGTGGCCGACGACGTACGCCACCCCGCCGACGACGACGGTCCACCAGGGACGGGACAGCGCCCGGTCGACACCGTGCCGCAGCCACGACGGCAGGAGGGCGCGGCCGACGGCGATGCCGCGGGCCGCCACCACCGGCGGCAGGAACAGCGCGTAGAAGGCCCAGGCGAGCCCGGAGAACCACGAGTGCCCGGCGAGGGCGGACAGCGCGTGGAACGGCAGCGCCACCATCACCGCGTAGGGGCGGGTGCGGTGGAACGCCAGCAGGATCGGCAGCGACAGCTCCGTGGCGAGCGTCCCCGCGATGACGGCCGGCACCACGATCGCGGGCACCTGGACCATCGGGATCGACTCGAGGATCCACACCGCGCACGTCGACGCCGTGTCCAGGAACCCCGCGTTGATCTTCGCGAGGGCCGCGAGGATCCACATGAGGATGAAGGCGAGGCGCAGGAAGGGCGCGATCCGGTCGTAGAGCAGGCCGGGGTCGAGGGCGACCCGCGGGCGCGTGGCGAGCAGGCCGAGCCACCAGAGCCCCACCGTGACGCCCATCAGCCCGAGGAGGATCTGGTGGTTCACCGGATCCGGCATCTGCCGGACGCACTCGGCGACCAGCGTCGCCGTCAGCACCATGAAGCGGACGGTCGAGGAGGGCTTCACGAGCACGGCGAGCGCGGCGACGGCGACCGGTACGGCGACCCAGGGCGTCCACGTGCTGTTCACTCGTGGATCAGCGCGCCCACCGCGAGCGCCACCGCGAACACGCTGAAGGCCGAGCGCCGGTACGGCTTGTACGTCGGCTCGGGATGCTCGATCGCCGTCAGCCGGACGAGCTGGGTCTGCGTCATCGTCCCCCCGCACACTGACCTGGTCGGACCTTAGCGTTCGCCCGACGCGGGAGGGCTCCGACCTGCCCCGATGGTGGCAAGATCGCCCGGGAGAGGGCGGCGATCGACCCCGGGAGGCGGGTTGACCGAGGGTTCGCAGGAGCGGGACGGTCGGGAGCGTCCGGCCGTCACCTGGCCGGAGCCCGAGCGAGCGATGGAGGCCGGCATCGACGTCGACCGCGCCAACGCCGCCCGGATCTACGACTACCTGCTCGGCGGGGCCTGCAACTTCGCCGTCGACCGCGAGCAGGCCGCGAAGATCCTCACCCGGAACCCCGACATGGCCTCCGTCTGCCGGGCCAACCGCGACTTCCTGCGCCGCGCGGTCGAGTGGTGCCTGTCCGCCGGCATCGCCCAGTTCCTCGACCTCGGTTCCGGGGTGCCGACGGTCGGCAACGTCCACGAGATCGCGCTGGCGCACCGCCCCGACGCCCGCGTGGCCTACGTCGACGTCGAGCCGGTCGCGGTGGCCCACGCCCACGAGGTCGTCGACGGGCTCCCGACCGTCAGCGTCACCCGTGCCGACATGCGCGACCCCGACCGCGTGCTCGGCGCCCCGGGCGTCCGGGACCTCCTCGACCCGGACCTCCCGACGGCCCTGCTCACCGTCGCCGTCCTGCACTTCGTGCCCGACCCCGGGCTGCCCGCGATCCTCGCCCGCTACCGCGCCGCCCTGGCCCCCGGCAGCGTCCACGTCATGAGCCACGGCAGCGCCGACCACGACGACCCGGATCTCGCCGCGAGCACCCGCGCCATCCAGGACGGCTACCGCGGCAGCGCGACCGAGGTCGTCCTGCGCTCGCGCGACGAGATCCGCGAGTGCCTCGGCGGGCTCGAGCTGGTCGCGCCGCCGGGCCGCCTCGTGGACATCGTCGACTGGCCGACCCCCCGCCCGGGCGTGCGGCCCACCGGCGGGTACGCCGCGATCGCCCGCATCCCCTGACCCGCGGTCACGGGTCGGAGCCGGGCCGGCGACGGTGAGGAGCGTGCCGGCCTCTCAGGCCTCCCGGCGGCTCGCCGGGCGCGTCCCCGCGACGGAGAGCTCGGCGAAGCAGCGGGTGCCGTCGCGGCGTGCGGTCACCTCGAGGCCGGCCCGGGCGGCGACGGCGTCGATCGCCGACGCGCCCAGCACCGCCCACGGGAACCAGGGACCGCACCGGGTCGAGGGGGGCACCTCGCCGGTGTCGAGGTCGGTGTCGAGGTCGGTGTCGAGGTCGCCGGTGTCGAGGTCGGTGTCGAGGTCGGTGTCGAGGTCGTCGGTGTCGAGGTGGGCCACCCCCTGCCACCAGGACCCGGAGGTGGGCTCGAGCTCGACGAGCACGGTGCCGGACGGGCGGAGCAGGGTGCGGCAGCGCTGGAGGAGCCCGACCGGGTCGCCGCCGATGCCGATGTTGCCGTCGGCGAGCAGCACGTGCGCCCAGCGCCCCGGCCCGGGCAGGCCGTCGAGCGCGTCGCGGTGCAGCACCGTGGCGCCACGGGCCTCGCAGTAGCGGATCGCCTCCGGGGACACGTCGATCCCGAGCGCGGGGACGGCGCGGGCTTCGAGCGCCACGAGCAGGCGGCCCGGTCCGCAGCCGAGGTCCAGGGTCGGCCCGGTGCAGCGGTCGACGAGCCAGTGGTCCTCGGGGTCGGCCTCGCCGTGCCAGCGGTCGGGGTCGAGGGCCACGACCACGCCGTCGGCGCGGACGAGCCGGCGGGCGCGGCCGGTGAGGGCCGCGTCGAACGCCCCGCCCGTGGACGGGGTGACCGCGCCCGTCGGGGCCCAGGAGGTCCCGGTCACCGGGCCTGCCGCTGTCCGACGGGGAGGAGCTCGCGGACGGCGCGGGCGAACCGTCCGTCGGGGACCAGCTCGGCGACGACGGCCGCGTCGGCGGCGGTGTCGACGTCGGCGAGGGTGGGCAGCTCGCGGACCCCGCCGGGCAGCCCGGCGCGCAGCGCCGCGAGGGTGCGCTCGCCGGTGTCGTCCCGTGAGGTCGGCACCGGGGTGATGATGGTGGCGTGGCGCGGGTGGCGCAGGGCGAGCGCCCACCACCCGCCGTCGACGGCCGGGCCGAGGGCGCCGCCCACGAGCGCGTCCGCGCCGGCGACCGTGTCGACCGTGTCGAACGCCGCGGCGAGCAGGGCGGCGTCGACCTGCGGGGTGTCCATGCCGATCTGCAGGCTCACCGCGTCGGGGAACCGGCGGGCGGCCTCCTCGTGGGCCGCGGCGATCCGCTCGCCCAGGGTGCCCTCGCCCTGGTCCACCACCGTCGTCCCCGCCAGCGCCGCGGCCAGCTCGTCGGCGCGCACCCCGTCGCGGACCTCCCCCGCCAGCGCGACCAGGACCGCGGCGTCGGGCACCGCGCGGGCGGCGTCGAGGGTGTCGAGCAGGGCGGCGGCGGCGACCTCGGCGGCGCCGTCCGGGGTGGCCGGGGGGACGAGGCGGGTCTTCACGCGTCCGGGCACGGGAACCTTCGCGAGGATGATCACTACCCGTCGGACGCGGTCGGTCACTGATCGCACAAGCGGTGTCCGTACCGGAGCGCGGATCGGTTCGGTGTGTGGTCGGAGGTCATCGCACCGACCGGGTGCGCCCGCCGCGGACCAGCGCCTTCGTCATGTCCCGGACCGCGCGGTAGGTCCCGCGGACCGACCCGGAGACCTTCGAGCGCCCGCCGCCGCGCGGCCGGTAGTCGACGTCGACCTCGCGGATCCGCCAGCCCGCCGCGCCGGCCCGGATGAGCAGCTCGAGGGGGTAGCCGAAGGCGCGGTCGGTGACGCCGAGGTCGAGCAGGGCCCGCCGCCGGCCGACCCGGACGGGCGCGATGTCGCGCACGGGGACGGCGCGCAGGCGCATCATCCCGGAGAGCACGAGGTTCGCCGCGCGGGCGTGCCACGGCCAGATCCCGCGCTGCGTCGGCACCCGGCGGCCGACGACGAGGTCGGTGCCGGTGCCGGTCCCGTCCAGCAGGCGCACCATCGCCGGCAGCGCCCCCGGGTCCAGCGAGCCGTCGGCGTCGATCACCGCGACGACGTCGCTCTGCGCCGCCTCCAGCCCGGCGTGCACCGCGGCGCCGTAGCCGCGCCGCGCCTCGTGCACGACGCGCGCCCCCAGCGCCGCCGCCACCTCGGGGGTGCCGTCGGTCGAACCGTTGTCGACCACCAGGGCGTCGAAGCCGTCGGGCAGCGCCCGGAGCACGGCGGGCAGGGCGTCGGCCTCGTCGAGGCACGGCAGCACGACGTCCACGCGATCACTCACGGGGCAGGACGATAGGGGGTGCTCGACCGGCCCCCCACGGCGGCCGAACAGAGCAGCCCGTACCGTCCGCGCGGTGCCCGCCCTGCGCACCCGCCCACCACGCCTGCGGGGCGACCTCGTCGCCGTCGCGCTCGTCGCCGCCCTGGTCACGACGGCCGCCCTGGTCGGCTGGGCGCTGATCGACCGCGGCGTCGACGTGCTCGTCGGCTGGCCGCCGCTGCTCGCCTCCTGGATGCCCCACGTCGGTCCGGGGACCGTCCCGGCGCTGCTCGTGGGCGCGCTGGTGGTGGTCGCCGGCCCGACGGTGGCGCAGCGCTGGCGGTGGGGTCCGCTGCTGGCCGTGTCGTTCGTCGCGGCCTGGGCGTGGACGATGACGCTCGCGCTCATCGACGGCTGGGCGGTCGGCGTCGCCGAGCGGCTCGCCACGCCGAGCGAGTACCTCGTCGAGATCCCGATCCGCGGCACCGTCGGCGAGTTCCTCACGACCTTCGCCGACCGCATCCCGTCGTTCCAGGTCGGCGCGCTGGTCACCCACGCGAGCGGCCACCCGCCCGCCGCCACCCTGTTCTACGAGATGCTCTCCCGCCTCGGGCTCGGCGGCCCGGACTGGGCGGGCGCGATCACGCTGACGATCGGGGCGTCGGCCGTCGTCCCGGTCGCGCTCACCCTCGCCGCCGTCGCCGATCGCGACAGCGACCGGACCATCGCCCGGCGATACCTGCCCTTCGGGATCCTCTTCCCCGGCGCCGTGTGGGTGGGTGTCTCGGCCGACGGGATGTTCGCGGCGGTCTTCGCGTGGGGTGTCGCCTTCCTGGCCCTCGGCGCGATGCGGCGCTCCCCGGCCGGCGCGGCGCTCGCCCTGCTCGGCGGGCTGGTGCTGGGCCTGTCGCTGTTCCTGTCCTACGGGCTCGCGGCGGCCGGGCTCGTGCCGGTCGCGGTCGCCGTGCTCACCCGGCGGGTCGCGCCGCTGGTGTGGGGCACGCTCGGCGTCGCCGTCGTGGTGGCGCTGTTCGCGTGGGGCGGGTTCTGGTGGTTCGACGGCTACTTCCAGGTCCAGGTGCGCTACTACCAGCCCGGCGAGTACGGCCTGCGCCGCCCGTACGAGTACTGGGTGTGGGCGAACCTCGCGTCCCTGGCGTTCGCGGTCGGGCCCGCCGTGGTCGCCGGCGTGCGCCGCGCCGGCTGGTGGGTGTGCGGCTGGGTCGGGCGCCGCCGCCCCGCCCCGGACTGGTGGGGTCGGGGCCACGGCGCCGTGGTGCTGCTCGTGGCCGCGGGGCTGGCGGCCGTCCTCGCCGCCGACCTCTCCGGCCTGAGCAAGGCCGAGGTGGAACGCATCTGGCTGCCGTTCGCCGTCTGGCTCGTGCCGGCCGTGACGCTGCTCCCCCGCACCGCCGTCCGGCCGTGGCTCGCGGCGCAGGCCGTGCTCGCCCTCGCGGTGAACTCGCTGCTCGCGACGGTCTGGTAGGTCAGCCGACCGGCGCCCGCAGCGGGTCGGTCGCGAACGCCCGCACGCCCTCGTCGAACCCCACCGACGCCCGGAACCCGAGCACCTCGGCGGCGCGGGCCGGGTCGGCGGTGATGTGCCGGACGTCGCCGGGCCGGGCGCCGCCGACGACCTCGGGCGCCGGGCCCCCCATCGCCGTCGCCAGGGTCCCCGCGAGGTCCCCGATCGTGCGGACCTCCCCCGAGCACACGTTCACCGGG
Source organism: Actinomycetospora sp. ABD4_176 (assembly GCF_056311855.1). Taxonomy (NCBI): domain Bacteria; kingdom Bacillati; phylum Actinomycetota; class Actinomycetes; order Pseudonocardiales; family Pseudonocardiaceae; genus Actinomycetospora; species Actinomycetospora sp. ABD4_176. Next base: position 1,753,097 of record NZ_CM149974.1, read on the forward strand.
ACGCAGTTGCCCTCGCCGGCGTCGGACTCGAGCGCCGCGAGGTTCGCCGCCGCGACGTCGGTGACGTGCACGAAGTCGCGCCGCTGCGCGCCGTCCTCCATCACCCGGGGGCCCTCGCCCCGCTCCAGGGACGAGCGGAAGATCGACGCGACGCCGGCGTAGGGCGTGTTCTGGGGCATCCGCGGGCCGTAGACGTTGTGGTAGCGCAGCGCCCACACCCGCCCGCCGGTGGCACGGGCCCAGGCCAGGGCCAGGTTCTCCTGGGCGAGCTTGGTCGCCGCGTAGGTGCTGCGCGGCTCGAGCGGCGCGTCCTCCGGGATCAGCTCGCCGGCCAGCTCCCGGCCGCACCGCGAGCAGGCCGGGTCGAAGCGCCCGACCTCGACGTCGGCGGGGCGCCGCGGCGGTGCGGGCACGACGCCGTGCTCCGAGCAGGAGTACCGGCCCTCGCCGTAGACCACCATCGAGCTCGCCAGCACCAGCTGCCGGTGCCCGCTGCGGTACATGGCGGCGAGCAGCGCGGCGGTCGCGAGGTCGTTGTGCCGCACGTACTCCGGGGCGTCGGTCGGATCGACGCCGTGGCCGACCATCGCCGCCTGGTGGCAGACGGTGTCGACGCGCGCGAGCAGGCCGTCGAGCACCGACGGGTCACTGACGTCGCCGCGCACCAGCTCGTGGCGCCGCACCCACTCGGGCGCCTCGGGCTCGCCGTGGGCCGCGGGCAGCAGGTCGTCGAGCAGCAGCGGCTCGTGACCCTTCTCGGCCAGCAGGTCGGCGATGTGGGATCCGATGAAGCCGGCACCGCCGGTGACGAGGACGCGCACGGCGCGCACCGTACGGTCACCCCGTGGACCCCGCCGCGCGGCGTCCACCGAACCGTTCCCCCGGGTGCGGCGAACACGACACGACGACACCGAGGGAGGAGAGCGTCCTGCAGGCCCCACCGCCCCTGAGCCCCCGGACCTGGCGCAGCCCCCTGCGCGGGCCCTGGCTCACCTCGGTGCTCGGCGCCGTGCTGCTCGTCGGCCTGCCGATCGTCATCGTCACCGGGCTGCTCTCCTACATCGCCTACGGGCCGCAGTTCGGGCAGGCGTTCCCGGGCGACGTCGCGGGGTTCCGGCTCCCCTCCTTCGACTGGCCGACACGCCCGTCGTGGCTCTACCGCCTCAACCAGGGCCTGCACGTCGGTCTCGGGCTGGCGCTCATCCCGGTGGTGCTCGCAAAGCTCTGGTCGGTGGTCCCGAAGTTCTTCGAGTGGCCGCCGGTGCGCTCGCCCGCCCAGGCCCTCGAGCGCCTCTCGCTCGTCGCGCTGGTCGGCGGGCTGCTGTTCGAGATCGTCACCGGGACGATGAACATCCAGTACGACTACGCGTGGGGCTTCGACTTCTACACCGCCCACTACTGGGGCGCCTGGGTGTTCATCGGCGGGTTCGTCGTGCACGTCGCGATCAAGCTGCCGACGATGGTCCGCTCCCTGCGCGGCGGGTCGTTGCGGCGCTACCTCGCGCAGTCCGCCGCCGAGACCGAGCCGGAGCCGCCCGACAGCCACGGGCTGGTCGCCGTCGCCCCGTCCCCGCCGACGACGAGCCGCCGAACGATGCTCGGGGCCGTGGCGGGCGGGTCGGCCCTGCTCGGCCTCACCGCCCTCGCCACGACCGTCGACGCCCTGCGCCCCCTGGCCGTCCTGCACCCCCGCGGGCAGTCCTACGGCGACGGGCCGAACGACTTCCAGGTCAACCGCACGGCGTTCGGCGCCGGCATCCCGCCCACCATCGGCGAGGGCTGGACCCTGCGCCTCGCCGGCGGCACCGCCCCGGTGACCCTGACCCGCGACCAGCTCCTCGCGATGCCCCTGCACACCGCGACCCTGCCGATCGCCTGCGTCGAGGGCTGGTCGACGACGCAGACGTGGACCGGGGTGCGACTGCGCGACCTCGCCGCGCTGGCCGGCGTCCCGGAGCCGGCGAACGCCTTCGTGCAGTCCGCCGAGCGCGCGGGCCCGTTCGCGCGGGTGACCCTGACGCAGGGCCAGGTGCTCGACCCGGACTCGCTGCTCGCCCTGCGGGTCAACAGCGCGGACCTCTCGCTGGACCACGGCTTCCCGGCGCGCGTGATCGTCCCGGCGCTGCCCGGGGTGCACAACACCAAGTGGGTCGCCGCCGTCGACTTCCGGGTCGCGTGATGCGCCGCGTGCTCGCCGCCTGGGAACGGTCGTACGGCGCCGACCCGCTGCACCTGCTCGCGCTCGTGGGCTGCTTCGCCCTGGTCGCGGCGGTGGTGCGGCAGGTCGCCGACGACCCGAACTGGTGGTGGATGCTCGTCTGGTTCGTCGGCGCGATCGTCGCCCACGACCTCGTCAGCTACCCCCTCTACGCGCTCGCCGACCGGTCCCTCGTCCTCGGGCGCTGGGCCTGGCGGCGCCGGACGCACCGCACCGCACCCCGGGTCGGCGTCGTCGACCACCTGCGCCTGCCCGCGATGGGCTCGGTGCTGCTCCTGGTCGTCTTCTGGTCGTCGATCAGCCGCGCCGGCGAGCCGGTGCTGCTCTTCGCCGCGGGCCTCACGACCACCGACTACCTCGACCGCTGGCTGTGGGTCACCGCGGGCCTGTTCCTGCTCAGCGCCGTCGTCTACGCGGCGCGCCTCGGGCGGTCGGTGCGGGACCGGCCGGACTAGCCGGCGAGCAGCGCGGCCAGGGCCCCGACGCCGGCCACGTCGAGGTGGGGGCGCCGGTCGGCGGGCACGTCCCGGAACGCGTCGGCGTCACCGAGACCGGTGCGCACGGCGACGGCGAGGGCCCCGCCGCGGTGCGCCATCGGCACCTCGAGCGTGGGGTCGTCGCCGACCACCGCGAGCTCGGCCGGCGGCACCCCGAGGTGCCGCGCCGCCGCGCGCAGGGCCGGCAGCGCCGGCTTCCCGACGACGGTGACGCGCGCGCCGGTGAGGTCCCGGACGACGGCGCTGATGACCCGCGACGACCCGAGCGTGCGCCCTTCCGCCGTCGCGAAGTACGGCGACGGCGACGCGCTGTAGAACCGCGCGCCGGCCGACACCGCGGCGCAGGCGGCCTCCAGCGACGCGAAGGTCAGCTCGTCGCGGTACCAGCCGGCGAGGACCGCGTCGGCGCTCGTGCCCCGCAGCGGCGGCAGCGTCTCGAGCCCCGCGGCCTCGAGGGGCGCGGTGATCCCCTTGCCGCCGAGCACCATGACCCGGCGATGGCCGCGCCGCCGCAGGACGTCGGCGGCCGCGACGGCCGGGGTGAGCACCGCGCCGTCGGGCACCGGGAGGCCCGCCTCCTGGAGGGCGTGCGCGCACTCCGGCGGCGTCTTCACCGTGCCGTTGGTGAACACGCAGAACGGCGTGCCCCGCGCCGCGAGGAGCTCCACGAACCCGGCGGCGCCGGGCAGGGCGCGCAGGCCGCGGTTCTGCCGGTCGCCGAGCACGAGCGTGCCGTCCATGTCGAGGACGAAGCCGCGGGTGGCCCGCAGCCGCGCGACGGCGGCCGGGTCGGGCGCCGGCTCAGGCACCGGGAGCTCCCCGGGACGGCGGTGGACCGCCAGGCGCAGGCCCGGCTTGTCGATCTGCAGGTCGTGGACGGCGGGCCGGTCGCCCAGCTCCCGCAGGAGCTCGAGCACCGGGGCGACGGCCGGGCTCGCGCGCTCCGGCGCCGGCCCCGCCGCGACCATCGCGTCGACCTGCTCGGCGGGCATGTGCGCGCGCAGGAGCAGCTCCTCGTCGCTCATGCCGGGGCCGAAGCGCCGCCGCAGCTCGGCCGGGTCCGGCGCCGGCGGCTCCGCCCGCAGCTCGCGGGCACGCGGGCGGTCGAGCACGCGGTCGAGGACGTCGGGCTCGATCGGGGCGGTCGGGCGCCCGAAGCTGCCCAGCGCGTAGCGGATCACCTGGTCCGGGACGGTCGTCCAGCGCTCACCCAGCAGGTTGAACAGGGCCTGCGAGACCACCATCTGCGGGAACGGCGTGACCATGATCGGGTGTCCGAGCTCGGCGCGGACCCGCCCGACCTCCGCGATCAGCTCGTCGAAGCGGTCCTCCATGCCGAGCTCGCGCAGCTGGCGGCGGGTCGTGGTCATGACGCCGCCCGCGATCTGGTGGTGCAGGAAGGCGGCGTCGAACTCCTGGGGCCGCCCCGCCGGCAGGCCCTCGGCGGTCGCGATCCCGTCGACGAGGTCGCAGGCCAGCCCCAGCGCGTGGTCGTCGACGTCGACCCGGTGGCCCATCGCGCGCAGGTTCGCCACGGTCCGGCGCACCTCGGGCAGCGACGAGCCGTTGCCCAGCGCGCCGCAGCCGGTCTGCACCACCTCGACGCCGTGCTCGGGCGCGATCGCGTAGGTCAGTGGCGAGAGCCCGATCGTCGCGTGCGAGTGCAGCTCGAGCGCCGTGTCGCCGAGGGCGGCCACCACCGCCGGGAACAGGGTGCGGGCGCGCTCCGCGGTGAGGATCCCGGCGGGGTCCTTGACGTAGACGCGGTCGATGTCGGGGCAGTCGCGCATCTGGCGGGCGAGGTCGGCGTAGAAGGCGTCGTCGTGCACCGCGCTGATCGTGAACGTCAGCGCGCCCACCACCTCGTCGATGCCGGCCTTCTTCAGCCGCCGGGCGGTGGCCCGCGCGGCGTCCATGTCGTGCATCGGGTCGAGGACGACGACCCGGTCGATGCCGTTCGCGGCGAGCCGGTCGTAGACCAGCTGCATCGTCTCCGGGTGGGAGTTCTGCCAGCTGATGAAGCGGAAGCCGGTGCCGATGAACTGCAGCTTCGTGCGCGGCATGAGCGCGCGGGTGCGGCGGAACAGTGCCCAGGGGTCCTCGCGGTGGGTGCGCACGAGCATCCCCATGGCGGTGCTCGAGCTGTAGTCGAGCGCCCGGAAGCCGACGCGCTCGAGCAGGGGCGCGAGCGTCAGGACGTGGGCGCTGCGCAGGCCGGCCGCACCCCACAGGCTCTGGTTGCCGTCGCGCAGGGAGACGTCGACGAGCCCGACGTCGGCCATCAGGAGACCTCCGCCAGATCGCGCCGGCGGGCCTGCCAGCGCTCGAAGGAGCCGGTGTCGACCCCGCCCGCGACGAGCTCGGGGTCGTCGAGCAGGGCCCGGTGCACCGGCGCGGTCGTCGCGACGCCCTCGATGCGCAGCAGGTCGAGCGCCGCCCGGGCGCGGGCGAGCGCGTCGGCCCGGTCGGCGCCGTGCACGACGAGCTTGGCGAGCAGCGAGTCGTAGTGCGGCGGCACGACCGAGCCGCCCTGGACGCCGGTGTCGACGCGGATCCCGTCGCCGACGGGCAGGACCATGCGCTCGATCCGGCCCGGCGAGGGGCGGCCCCGCGCGTCCTCGGCGTTGATCCGGCACTCGACGGCGTGCCCGCGCACGGCGACGTCCTCGTCCCGCAGCCGCAGCGGCAGCCCCTCGGCCACGGCGAGCTGCTCGGCGACGAGGTCGAGCCCGGTCACCATCTCGGTCACCGGATGCTCGACCTGGATGCGCGCGTTCATCTCGAGGAAGTGGAAGCTCCCGCGGTCCCGGTCGTACAGGAGCTCGACGGTGCCCAGCCCGCGGTAGCGCAGGTGGGTCGCGAGCGCCAGCGCGGCGTCGGCCATCGCGGCGCGGACGTCGTCGCCGAGGCGCGGCGCGGGGGCCTCCTCGAGGAGCTTCTGGTAGCGGCGCTGGACCGAGCAGTCGCGGTCGCCGAGGGCCACGGCGGACGTGCCGTCGCCGAGCACCTGCACCTCGACGTGGCGCCCGGAGGTCACGTAGCGCTCGAGGTAGACCCGCGGGTCGCCGAACGCCGCGCCCGCCTCCGCGACCGCGACGTCGAGGGCGCCCGGGAGCTCCGCGGCGGAGCCGACGAGCTTCATCCCCCGGCCGCCGCCCCCGCCGACCGCCTTGACCAGCAGCGGGTAGCCGACGCGGTCCGCGACGGCGCGCGCGCCCGCGAGGTCGGCGGCCTCCCCGCCGGGCACGACCGGCAGGCCGGCGTCGAGGGCGTGCGACCGCGCGGTGAGCTTGTCGCCGACGGCCTCCAGCGTCGCGACCGACGGCCCGACGAACACCAGCCCGGCCTCGCCGCAGGCCCGAGCGAGAGCCGGGCTCTCGGAGAGGAAGCCGTAGCCGGGGTGCACGGCGTCGGCGCCGGCGGCGAGCGCCGCGCGGACCACCGCCGCCGGGTCGAGGTACGACTCCGCGGCCGGGGCCGGGCCGAGCCGGACGACGCGGTCGGCCATCCGGGCCGGCAGCGCGTCGAGGTCGGCGTCGGACGCGGCGAGCACCGAGGAGATCCCGAGGCGGGCGCACGTCCGGATCACCCGGACGGCGATCTCGCCGCGGTTGGCGACGAGCAGGCAGCGGATCCTCACGGGGCGGGCTCCACCACGAGCAGGACGGCGTCGGTGTCGGCGAACTCCCCGTTCGCGGTGCGGAACTCGGCCACCGTCCCGCGGACGCCGGCGTGCACGGGGGTCATCATCTTCATCGTCTCGACGATTCCCACGACGGTCTCGGCGTCGACCTCGTCGCCCACCTCGACGTACGGCGGCGCGCCCGGCTGCGGCGCGCGGTAGAAGGTGCCGAGCAGAGGCGGGTGCACCGCCACCGTGCCCTCCGGCACCGCCGCCCGGGACGGCTCCGTGGTGTTCGCGGGGGCCGCCGGCTCGACGGGCTCGGCGCGCTCCACCTCGGGGCGGCGCCGCACCTCCTGCTCGGCGGTCCAGCCGGCCGCGCCCTCCCGGCGCACGGTCAGGGTGAGGTCGGCCAGCTCGAGGTGCAGCTCGTCGAGGCCGCCGGCGTCCAGCGCGCGCACGACGTCGCGGACGTCGTCCGGGGTGAGGTCCACGGCGCTCAGCCTCCCGACGGGCGCCGGCCGCCCAGGGCGTAGAGCACGTGGTCGAAGGCACGGGCGGCCGGTGCGGCCACCCTCGGCCCGGCGCCGGCCGCGTCCTTGGCCGCCCACACCGTCTCCGGGCGGCTCTGCAGCAGCACGACGCCTCCGTCCGGCGCCAGCGCCCACTCGATGTCCTGCGGGCAGCCGTAGTGCGCCTCGACCCGGCGCGCGACCGCGACGAGCGCCGCGACCTCGTCGTCGGTGATCGACGGGACGTCGCGCCGGTCGGCCGGGACCTCGCCCTCCACCACCCCGGCGCCGTCCGGGGCGGGGCGGTGCCAGCGGGTCTTGGTGGCCACGGTCCGCCGGTCGATCTCGCCGGTGACCTTGCTGACGACGAACGCGTCCGGCGTGACGTCGCCGCCGACCACCGCCGAGCCCAGCCCCCAGCTCGCGTCGATCGCGACGACCGACCGGTCACCGGAGAGCGGGCTGCGCGTGAACATCACCCCGGAGCTGCGCGCGTCGACCAGGTGCTGGACGACGACCGCCATCGCCAGGTCGGTCTCGGGGATGCCGCGCCGGCGCCGGTAGGTCACCGACTCGACGCCGTAGAGGCTCGCCCAGCAGCGGCGGACATCGCGCAGCACCGCCGCCGCGCCCCGGACGCCGAGGTAGGTGTCCTGCAGCCCGGCGAAGCTGTCCTGCGCGCCGTCCTCGCTGGTCGCGCTCGAGCGCACCGCCACCGGCGGGTCCTCCTCGCCGACGTCGGCGGCCAGCCGGTCGTGGGCGGCGAGGACCGCCTCGCCGACCTCGTCGGGCAGCGGCGTCGCCTCGACGGCCGCGCGCAGCTCGGCGCAGGTCGCCGCGACGGCGCCGGCGTCCGCGGGGTCGAGGGCCGCGACCCGGGCGCCGAGGTCGAGCGCGCCGACCGCCGCGCGGAACGCCGCCGTGGTGACGACGAACCCGTCGGGCACCCGGACCCCGGCCCGGCACAGCTCCCCGAGGCTCGCGCCCTTGCCGCCCGCCGCGGTCACGTCGTCGCGGCCGAGGTCCGCGAGGTGCAGGACGGGGGGCACCGGACCCGTCACCGGACCCGTCACCGCAGCACCGTGACCACACCGCGGTCGCCGTCGACGCGCACCCGGTCGCCGGTGCGGATCGTCGCGGTGGCCTGGCCGGTGCCGACGACCGCGGGCATACCGTACTCGCGGGCGACGATCGCCGCGTGCGACATCGTCCCGCCGATGTCCGACACGGCCGCCGCGATCTTGCCGAACACCGGGCCCCAGCTCGGCGCGGTCACCGGGCAGACGAGGATCTCGCCCTCGCGCACGGAGCCGATGTCGTTGACGTTCATCAGCACGCGGGCGACGCCCTCGACCACGCCGGGCGAGGCGGCGTACCCGCGGACCGTGTCCGCGTCGAGGTCCTCGTCGCCGAGCCAGGTCCCGATCGTCTCGTCGGTGACCCCCCAGAGCATCTTGACCGCCGGGTCGTTCATCGTCTCCGGCACCGGGCCCAGCGCCGGCGGCGGTGACCAGCCCGCCAGCGCCGCGAGGATCTCCTTGCGCCGCGCGACGATCGGCTGCCAGTGCCGCGCGCCGAGCTCGGAACCGCCCGACGCCCACGCCAGCTGGACGTCGGCGAGCGCGTCCTCGACCTCGACGTGGCGCAGGTGGAAGACGTCGTCGGCCTCGGCGAGCACGCCCCGCTCGGCCAGCAGCCCGCCGAACGCCCGGATCTTCTGGAAGAACCGGGTCGTGAACCAGTGCTCGCAGTAGAACTTGTGCGACTCGATGTACGGGAACACCTGCCGGCACAGGCCCAGCATCTGGTCGAACGCGGCCTGCTCGTCCTCCGAGCCGAGCAGCGCGCGGTACTCGCCGGCGATCCGGTCCCGCTCGGCGGCCAACCGCTCGGTCGGCCGCGTGAGGTCCTCCCCGGCCCGGATCTGCTCGACGTAGCGCGGGAGCGCGGCGAACGGGACCGTCAGATCGTCGGCCCACGACAGGTGGTGATGGTAGAAGCCGTCGCCCACCGACACGTGGAACCACGGGTCCTTCGCCTCCTCGAGCGCCGCGAGCCACCGCCGACCCGCGTCCCCCCGGGCGGCCACGCCGCGCAGGACCTTGTCCGGCTCGCTGCCCTCGATGAACAGGTCGGCGAGATCGAGCTCGACGGCCAGCCCCGCGAGCTTCTTCAGCTCGTCGTCGGGCCGGTACATCGTGACGTCCATGCCCGCGACCATCCGGGCCACCGTCTGGTCGCCCATCTCCGGGAACGCCTGCTGGCAGAACTCGAAGAACACGACGTAGGCGCCGTAGCCGAGCATGAGGAACTCGGTGTGGTGATGCCACATCTTCGAGTACAGGTCGATGCAGCGGTGGAACTCCTCGCGCAACAGGTGGTTGCTCGCGTAGCCCCGCGAGCCGGTCACCACCGCGAGGTCGTCCAGCTCGCCGAGGTGCGGCACCTCGACCGCCTCGATGTCGGCGATCAGTGCCTCGATCCGCCGCTGCCAGCCGGCGTAGAGCTCGTCCCAGTGCGCGTAGTAGTGCCCGGCACGTTCCTGGAAGTGCGCGAGGCGGGCCTCGACCTGCGCGGGGTCGGTGACGGGGTTGGCCGTGATGTAGACCCGCCCGTTCACGATCCGGTACTCGATACCCAGCGTCGTCGGGAAGCTGAACAGCCGCGCGGTGTTCGCGCCGATCGCGGTGTACGGGATCTCCGAGGTGAGGCCGTCGAAGGCCGGGACCACCTCGGGGAAGTGCATCGAGTTGTAGAACCAGAAGCGCTCGTCGTCCTCGGGCCGGAAGCGGGAGAAGTACGGGTACATCTCCTCCCATCCCTCGGCGCCCGCGACGGGCCCGATCTCGGACGGGAGCGGGAACCGCCCTCCGGGTGTCGGGCCCGACGGGGCTGACGAGACCGCGCTGCTCATGGGCCGACCGTCGCCGAGCCGGCGATGTGGGGCAAGCCACTCTTCTCGTGCGACGGAAAACCTCTCCTAGCATCGGCACGTGCCCCGCGACCGCCGACCTCCGGTCCGGACCGCGCCCGGGCGGTCGGCGACGTCGCGGGCGCTGTCACTGCTCGAGGCGTTCGACGCCGCCCACCCCGCGATGACGCTCTCGGCCCTCGCCCGCCGCGCGGAGCTGCCGGTCGCGACGGCCCACCGCCTCCTCGGCGAGCTCGTCGCGGCCCGCCTGCTCGCCCGGCGCCGCGACGGGTCCTACGAGATCGGGGCGCGGGTCTGGCAGCTCGGGCTCCTCGCGCCGCCGACGTCGCTGCGGGAGGCGGCGCTCCCCCACCTGCAGGACCTGGTCGTCGCCACCGGCCACACCGTGCACCTGGCCGTGCTCGACGATCGCCGCGCGCTGGTCGTCGAGCGCCTCGCCCGCTCCCGCAGCCAGCCCACCCGGCACAGCCCCGGCGGGCACCTGCCGCTGCACTGCACCGCGGTCGGCAAGGTCCTGCTGGCCCACGCGCCACCGGAGCTGCAGGTCGAGGTCCTGCGCGCGCCCGCCCGCTACACGCCCTGGACCGTCACCGACCCCCACGCGTTGCGCCGCCAGCTCGCGGCGATCGCCGCGGCGGGCTCGGCGCGCAGCGCCCAGGAGCACCGGCCCGGCGTGTGGTCGGTGGCCATGCCCGTGACCGGTCCCGCGGGCGTCGTCGCCGCCCTCGGCGTGCTCGCGCCGCTCACCGCGCCCCGGCTCGCCAGCGCCCTCTCGCCGCTGGCGGCCGCCGCCGGCGCGATCGGCGCCTCGCTCGCCGACGTCGACCTCGGGGAGGCGACCGAGGCGCCGCCCCCGCCCGGGTGAGGGCCGGGTGAGCGGCGTGTCCCGACCGTGACCCGGCGGCCGCCCGTCGCCCCTGGTCCGGCGCCCGGGACCGGAGAAGACTCGACCCGGCGGAGGCGCGAGCCGGCGGAACGGATCGGGGAGGGACCGTGGAGCGCACGGAGGACGGAGCCGGACACGACAACGGGTCCACGCCCCCGCCCACGGCGTCGCGCCGGGGCCGCACCCCGTGGTGGGGCACCGGCTTCGACGTGGTCAAGCGCGGCTTCGACCGCGAGCAGGTCGAGGAGGCCCTCGACAAGGCCGAGGCCGACCTGCGGGTGATGACCGCCGACCGCGACGCCATGGTGCGCGCCGAGGAGGCGACCCGGGCGGAGCTGCGCAGCGTGCAGGCCGACCTCGACCGCGTCGTCTCGGCCCCGATGTCGGTCGACGGGATCTCGGCGCGGCTCCGGCACCTGCTGCGTCTCGCGCAGGAGGAGGCCGAGCACATCCGCGTCACCGCCGCCGACGACGCCGCGACCCTCGGCGAGCAGGCCCGCGAGCGCGCCCGGGCCACCGAGCACGAGGCCGTCGCCCGCGCCCGGGCCATCGTGGCGGAGGCCGAGGAGCGCAGCGCCGCCCGCCTCGCCGACGCAGCCGAGCAGGCGACGGCGATCGTGGCCGGCGCGCAGGCGCAGGCGCGGGCGATGCGCCACGAGGCCGAGCGGGCCCGCGACGAGGTCGAGCGGCAGCGCGCGGAGACCGAGGCCGAGCAGCGCGCCCTGCTCGAGCGCACGCGGGCCGAGGTGGACCGTCGGGAGCGGGAGGCCGCCGAGGACCGGGACCGTCGCGACGCCGACGCCGAGACCCGTCGGCAGCGGGTCGAGGACGACTTCACCACCGGCCTGGAGGCGCGGCGGGCCGAGGCGGCCGCGGCGCTGGCCGACGCCGAGGAGCAGCGCCGGCGGGCCGAGGAGCGGGCCCGCGAGGTCGAGGCGGACGCCGCGGCCCGGCTCGACGCGGCGACCCGGGCGGCCGCCGAGCTCGAGGAGCAGCGCCGCCGGGCGGCCGCGCAGCTGGCCGAGCTGCGGCGCACGCTCGAGGGGGCGCTGGGCGGGCCGGCCGAGCCCGAGGTCGATCGCGGGGCCGACCGCGGGGCCGACCGCGGGGCCGGGCGCGAGGATGCCCCCGAGCCGAGCCCGCCCGACGCCACCCGGTCCGCCGCCTAGCGACCGTGTCGCCGACGTCCCCCGTCCCGCCGCGCGCGTGGGCCGGCGCGACCGCCACGTCACGCACCGTCGGCACGGTGCTGCTGCTCGGCCTGGGGATCGAGGCCGTCCACCAGCTGCGCCGCGGCGACCACCCGACCGACCTGCCGATCGTCGACGACTGGCTGCACGCCGGGCTGATCCTCGCCTCCAGCGTGATCTGCGCCGTCGGCGCGCACCGCCGCGTCACGCCCGCGTCGCGGGGCGCGTGGTGGTGCTTCGCGGCCGCCCTGCTGCTCTTCGGCCTCGGCGAGGTCACGTGGGGCGTGCTGTACGCCGACGGCGGCGTCGTGCCGACCCCGAACCCCACCGACGTGCTCTACCTCGCCTCCTACCCGCTGTTCATGACGGGCCTGGTGTGCATGGTGCGGGCCCGGGTGGTCGACGTCCCGTGGTACCGCTGGCTCGACGGCTTCGTCCTCGTCCTGCTCGTCGCGACCCCCGGGGTCCTGCTGGTGATCGCCCCGGTGCTGGACACCTCGCCGATCGACCCCCTCGGGCGGTTCGTCGTCGTCGCCTACCCGCTCGGCGACGTCCTGCTGCTCGGCGCGCTGCTCGGCACCCTGCCGCTGATGTCGTGGCGCTTCGGCGGCAGCTGGCCGTGGGTGGGGCTGGGCCTGCTCTGCCTGACCGTCGCCGACGCCACCTACAGCTGTCGGTCGACGACCTCGTCTCCCACGACGGGCCCTACGACGTGCTGTGGAGCGCCGGGGCGCTCGCGTTCGCCATCGGCTCCACGCGGCTGCCGCGGGGTCCGCAACCGTCGCGGGAGATCACCGGCTGGCCCGCGATCGCCCTGCCGCTGATCGCCCAGCTGGTCGCGCTGGCCACCCAGGTCTACGGCTGGTACCGGCCGCTGCCGCCGGCCGAGCGGCTGCTGACCATCGCGGTGCTCCTCGTCGCGATCGCCCAGATCATCGTCTCCCGGCCGCGGCCGGCCGCCGTGGAGGAGGTCGACGCCGCCGCCGAGGACGAGATCGTCGTCAGCGATAGCCCGTGACGTCCGCCGGCCTGCCCGCGTCCTGCACCTCGACGATGTAGCGCCAGGCGTCCGGACGCGAGCCGTCGAGGTCGGTGAACCCGTACACCTGCGCCAGCCCGCCGCTGGACAGCGACTGCCCGTTCCAGCGTGCCCGGGCCGGGTCGGCCGCGAGGGCGGCGACGGCGCGGCCCACGAAGCGCGGCGTCTCCGAGATCGCGAAGTGGGGCTCGGCGTCGAGGGCGTCGCGCCAGGTCTCCTCCCGCACCCCGAACAGCTCCAGCATGATCTCCGAGCGCAACCACCCCGGGGTCAGCGAGACCGCCGTCGCGCCGTGCTTCGCGAGGTCCTGGGCGTGCGACCAGCCCATCCGGTTCACCGCCACCTTGGCGAGGTCGTAGAACGGCGAGATCCGGTAGGTGACGGCGTTGTACTCCGCGGTGCCGTCGGTCATCTCGACGAGCAACCCGCCCGGCCGGCGGATGAGCAGCGGGAGCGCGAAGTGCGCCGTCACCAGGTGGGTGTCGACGGCGAGGTGGAGCATCCGCAGCCCCTTGGCGAGGTCGTGCTCCCACACCGGGGTGTCCCACTCGACGAGCAGCTCGCCGCCCCACACGTCGTTGACCAGCACATCGAGGCGTCCCTGCTCCCGGTCGATCCGCTCGACCAGCGCCCGGACCTCGTCGTGGACGAGGTGGTCGGTGGGCACCGCGATGCCCGTGCCGCCGGCGCGCTCGACGAGCTCGGCGGTCCCCTCGATCGTCTCGGGGCGGTCGTACTCGGAGCGGCGTCCCGCGGTGCTGCGCCCGGTGACGTAGACGGTGGCGCCCGCGGCGCCCAGCTCCACCGCGATCCCCCGCCCCGCACCGCGCGTCGCCCCGGCCACCAGCGCGACGCGCCCTGCGAGCGGGCCCCGGTGCGCCTCGTCCCCGTCCACGGTCATCCCCTTCCCTCGGTGCCGGTCGACAGCATGGACCGGCACCCCGACAGTCCGAGGCGGCCGCGGGGTCCGGCGGCGAGAGCCGGGTCCGGCCATGGCGGGGAGGGGCGGGAACCCTGCGGTCAGTCGACCGTCTTGCCGACCGTGTCCGCCCGGCTGCGGCTGGGCTGCACGCGCTTGGGCTCGCCAGGCATCTTGGGGTACTCGGGCGGGTAGGGCAGGTCGCCCAGACCGTGGTCGCGCTGGTCGCGCTCGACCCACTCCAGGACGGTCTCGAGGCTCCCCGGGTGGTCGTGCAGTCCCGCGAGGGCGTCGCCGCGCTCGGCGAGGACCCCCGCGGCGGTGAGCACGTCGAAGTCGTCGGGGTCGACGTCGGGCAGGTCCTCCCAGCGCAGCGGCATCGACACCGTCGCCCGCGGGGTGCCGCGCACCGACCAGGCCGAGGCGATCGTGCGGTCGCGGGCGGCCTGGTTGTAGTCGAGGAACACGCGCTGCCCGCGCTCCTCCTTCCACCAGTCGACCGTGGCCTCGGTCGGGATACGGCGGCACACCTCGCGGGCCAGGGCGATCACCGCGCGCCGCACGCCGACGAAGTCCCACTCCGGGCGCACCGGCACGAGCACATGGATGCCCCGGCCGCCGGAGGTCTTGGGACGCCCGTGCAGGCCGGCGTCGTCGAGCACCTCGCGCAGCACGCCGGCCACCCGCACCGCGTCGGCGAAGTCGGTGCCGGGCTGGGGGTCGAGGTCGATGCGCAGCTCGTCGGGCTGGTCGACCTCCCCGCGCCGCACGGGCCAGGGGTGGAAGTCGAAGGTGCCGAGGTTGGCCGCCCACGGCAGCACGGCGGTCACGGTCGGGCAGATCTCCGTGGCGGAGCGCCCGCTGGGAAAGCGGACGTCGACGGTCTCGACCCAGTCGGGAGCGCCCTTGGGCACGCGCTTCTGGTAGAAGAACTCGCCGGTGACGCCGTCGACGAACCGCTTGAGGTGCGTGGGGCGCTCGTAGAGGACGGCGAGCAGCGGCTCGCGGACCGCCACGTAGTGCTCGACGACCTGCCGCTTCGTGATCCCGCGGTCCGGGAAGTAGACCTTGTCGGGGTTGGTGACGCGGACGGTGCGGCCGTCGACGTCGATCTCCTCGGCCGGGGACTTCGCCACGACGCGAGAGGCTAGCCGCTCACGCCGCTCTCGTCGGCGGTGCGCAGGCGGTCGGCGAGGGCCTGGAGCTCCTCGCGCAGCCGGATGATGTCCTCGATGCTCATCCCCGTCTCGGCCTGCACCCGGCGCTGGACGGCGAGCACGGGCTCGCGCAGGGCCTCGCCCTCCGACGTGCACGTGACCTCGACGGTGCGCTCGTCCTCGGGGCGCCGGCGGCGCACCACGCGGCCGCGCTCCTCGAGGCGCTGCAGCAGCGGCGAGAGGGTGCCGCTGTCGAGGTGCAGCTCGCGGCACAGCGTGCCCATCGTCGTGGGCCCGTGCTCCCACAGCACGAGCAGCACGACGTACTGGCTGTAGGTCAGACCGAGGGGCGCCAGACCACGCCGGTACGACGCCGAGATCGCCCGCGAGGCGTCGTGCAGCGCGAAGCACAGTTGGGTGTCCAGGGTCGTGCACGCCGAGGTCTCCGTGCTCATGACCCAATGGTAGGCCCGACGGGAAGTGGTGGGGGTTACCGTAGGTCGATGAGCGCGTCGAGAGCCCCAGGTGGTGGCCGCTCCGGCACCCCCGATCAGGGTCCGGACGAGCCCGCGGGCCCGCACGGACGGTTCGCCGACGACCTCGTCGGCCTCGACCCCGACGACCCCGAGGCGCGCGCCTTCGCCGCGCACCTCGATCGAATGGAGCAGACCGGGCCGGCCGCGTTCACCGTGGAGGGGCAACTGGCCGGGGTCCGCGACTTCGCGGAATCGGCCAACCGGGCGGGCGGCCCGCGCCGGCTCGCCGCGGTCGTGCTCGTCGCCCTGGTCCTCCTCGGCACCGGCTTCGTGATCTTCGAGGTCCTCGAGGTGGTCCTCGGCGCGGCCCTCTGAACCGTGCCCGAGGGATTAGCCTGGATGCATGAGCAGTGACGCCTCGATCGGCACCCCGAAGGTCAGCAGGTCCGACGCCGAGTGGCGCGAGCAGCTGACGCCGGAGGAGTACCAGGTGCTGCGGCAGGCGGGCACGGAACGCCCGTTCACCGGTGAGTACGACGAGGTCTTCACCGAGGGCGTCTACTCCTGCCGTGCCTGCGGCGCCGAGCTCTTCCGCTCCGAGACCAAGTTCGCCTCCCACTGCGGATGGCCGTCGTTCTACGCCCCCTCGGCCGACGACAACGTGATCCTGCGCGAGGACCGCTCGATGGGCATGGCCCGCGTCGAGGTGCTCTGCGCGACCTGCCACTCGCACCTGGGCCACGTGTTCAGCGGCGAGGGCTACGGCACGCCCACCGACCAGCGCTACTGCATGAACTCGGTGAGCCTGCGCCTCGAGCCGACCGCCTGACGCCGGGGGGCACCCGAGCCGGCGGCGGGGCGACCTTACGATCTGCTGACGATGTCGGCTGCGCTCGTCTCCCGTGACCGCCCGCGCCGCGTGCTGCGCGCGCTCGCCCGCCACCTCGCCCCCGTGCAGCCGCGCCGGCTGCTCGTGGCCGCCGGCCGCCGCCTGTCGGCCCGGCGGCTGGCGCGGCTGCGTACCGCCCTCGGGGCGCTCGAACAGGGCAGCTGGATGGGGGCGCAGGACGTGCCCAACCGGGCCGACCGGTTCGCCGTCTTCGCCGAGATCGTCGAGCGCCTGCGCTCGCCGCGCCCGCTCTACCTCGAGTTCGGGGTGCACGAGGGACGCACGCTGCGCTGGTGGAGCGAGCACCTCGCGACGCCGGGCGCGCGCATGATCGGGTTCGACAGCTTCGACGGCCTGCCCGGCGACTGGCACCCCGACGCCCCGGCGGGCAGCTTCGCCACCGGGGTGGTCCCGCGGATCGACGACCCCCGGGTCGAGATCGTCCCCGGCTGGTTCTCCGACACGCTGCCGGGCCGGGTGCTGCCCCCGCACGACGAGCTCGTCGTCAACGTCGACTGCGACCTCTACGCGAGCACGCGCCAGGTGCTCGACTGGCTCGAGCCCCACCTGCGGCCGGGCACGCTCGTCTACTTCGACGACCTGTTCGACCACGACGCCGAGCTGCGGGCCGTCTGGGAGTGGGTGGACGCCCACCCCGACGCCGTCCGCCCGCTGTCGATGGCGCGCTGGGGACAGCACCTGCTCCTCGAGTACCGCGCCTGACCCACCCCGCCATCCCTGCTCCGTTCGGCGCAACCCACGCCTCCACGACGACGCATTCCTCGGGGCGACCGGTGTCCGACACCACCGCCGGGAGCCGCCGGCGGGCAGGATCGTTAGTGTCGGAGGACGGCCAGCCCGCCTCCGCGCCGGAGAGAGGACGATGCCGTCGATGGGCCACCCGCTGCGTCCCCGCACCACCGACGACCACCCCCGCCGCCCGCACCCGCTGTCGGCGCGGCTGCCACGGTTCGACGAGACGGTGCAGTACGACGTCATCCGCGACACGTTGATGCCCGAGGAGCAGATCGACGGCGTCTACGCCAGCGACAGCGCCGGCATCGCGCTGTGCGGCATCACCAACCGTCGGGTCATCCTGCTCGACACCGCGTTCCCGGGCGGGCGCGCCGCCCTCATCACGGCGCCCTACAGCCGCATCACCACGGTGTCGTACGTGTCCGCCGAGGACGAGCCGATCTTCTCGAACACGGTCGCCATCCAGGTGGGCCGGACGTTCTACGAGGTGACCTGCCGCGGCCCGGAGCAGGCCGCGGAGATCCACGACCTCATCACCTGGCACCTCATCGACTGAGGGCGAGCACCCCGGAGGACGGGGAGAGCAGCTCCTCGACGCCGGCCGCGGCGATCCCGCGCTCGCGGGCGACGCGCACCACGTGGTCGGTCAGCGCCGGCCAGGTGCAGATCACGGTGTCGACGTCGCGGCCGATCAGCTCGCCGACGCGGGCGGCGACACGGACGCCGATGTCGCGGCCGGGCTCGAGCAGCAGGCGGTCGACCAGGTGCACGTCCGTGACGCCGGGCGCGCACTCCGCGAGGAGGCGCCGGGCTTCCCGGACGTGCGCCGACGCGACGTGAAGGAAACCCACGGTCGCCACACACGGAATATGACAGGTCGCGTTGCGTGAAGCGAGGACTTGATCGATGTACGGCCCGTCCGGTACGGCGGGCGGTGTCCGGTGCCGGCGGGACTACGGCAGAGAGGTGACGAGCTGGCCCGGTGACACCCGCGGGCCGGTGAAGAACGGGATCTCCTCACGCACGTGCCGGCGCGCCTCGGTGGCCCGCAGGTCGCGCATGAGGTCGACGATCCGGTCGAGCTGGTCGGCCTCGAACGCGAGGATCCACTCGTAGTCGCCGAGCGCGAACGCGGGCACGGTGTTCGCGCGCACGTCGGCGTAGCCCCGGGCGGCCTTGCCGTGGTCGGCGAGCATGGTGCGCCGCTCCTCGTCGGGGAGCAGGTACCAGTCGTAGGAGCGCACGAAGGGGTAGAGGCACAGGTAGCCCTTGGGCTCCTCGCCGGCGATGAACGCGGGCACGTGGCTCTTGTTGAACTCCGCGGGCCGGTGCAGCGCCGTGCCCGACCACACCGGGGTCGACGCGCGCCCGAGCGCGGTCCGGCGCAGCGCCGAGTAGGTGGCCTGCAGCGACTCGATGTCCGGCGCGTGGGTCCAGACCATCCAGTCCGCGTCGGCGCGCATGCCCGCCAGGTCGTAGAGACCGCGGACGGCGACGCCCTTGCCGTCGGCCTGCTCGAGCACGCCGGCGAGCTCGTCGCCGAGGGCGGTGCGGTCCTCGGGCAGGCGCGCCGGGTCGGTGCGGAAGACCGACCACATGGCGTAGCGCAGGGTCGAGTTCAGCTCGTCGTAGTTCAGCCGGGCCACGGGGCCCATGGTGCCACCGGCACCGGTCAGAGGGACTCCTCGGCGCTGGAGACGCCGGGCACGCGGTCGGCGCGGAACGCCTCGACGAAGCGGCGGTGGTCCTCGCGCACGATGCCGGCGTAGTCGCGGGCGAACGCCACGAGGTCGGCGACGAAGTCGTCCTCCCGGTCGCCGACCACCCCGAGCAGGGCGTCCTCCACCTGCCCGGTGACCGGGCCCTGCTCGGCGTCGGCGTCGGAGACGCAGTGCGCCCGGGCGGTGGCGCGCCCGAGGTGCTGCAGGACGTCGCGCAGGTCGCGGGGCTCGGTGAGGTCGTCCCACTCGAGGTCGTTCTCGTACGGCGAGAGCTCGGCGACGACGTAGCCGACACCCCGCATCTCGGTCCAGCCGAGCAGGCGGTCGGCGTGCGCCTGCAGCGCGCGGCGCGACACCGCGGTGCGGTGGCCGTGGTGGGTGAACCACGAGGCCACCTCGGGGTCGTCGACGACGCGGCTCGGCGACGCCCGCACCGCCTGCTTCACCGACAGCACGACGTCGAAGTCCAGGGCCTCGTTCGGCCCCTCGATGAGCACGTTGTAGGCGGGCAGGCCGGCGCTGCCGATCCCGAACCCGCTGCGACCGACGACGTCGTGGACCTCGTAGGCGGTGTCCGGCCACCGCTTCGCGGGCGGGATCGTCTCCAGGTAGGCCTCGTAGGCGGCGACCACCTCCGCGCGCTCCTCGTCGTCGAGGCGCCGCACCCCGGGCCCGGACCGGAAGATGCGGTTCTCCCCCTCGATCTCGGTGGTGGCGTCCAGCAGCGCGCGCCGGCTGCTCTCCCGCGAGCGCTGCAGGGCCTCGCGGATCGGGCCGTCGGTGTTCCGGCGGGTCAGCGCGAACTCCCGCTCCCCCGAGCCGCCGGAGAACGAGCGCACCGCGGCGAGGTAGGAGCGCAGGTAGGTGGCGGTGAGCGCGTCGATGTCGGTGTCGGAGAACGCCTTGGACCAGCCCAGCAGGGCCACGCTGGCCACGAGCCGGCGCAGGTCCCAGGTCCACGGGGCGACGTAGGCCTCGTCGAAGTCGTTGACGTCGAAGACGAGCACCCCGTCGCCGTCGAGGTAGGTGCCGAAGTTCTCGGCGTGCAGGTCGCCCTGGATCCAGACGCGCCGGGTCCGGTCGTCGACCCACGGGTCGTCGAGGCGGGCCACGTCGGCGTAGTAGAGCGGCGCGCTGCCGCGGTAGAACGCGAACGGCTCGACGGCCATCTTCCGGAACTTGGTGCGGAACGCCGCCGGGGAGGCGGCCATGAGGTCGGAGAACGCCTCGGTGAGCGTGTCGACGATGAACGTCGTGCGTTCCCCGTCGTCCGTGGTGCCGAGGACGTCGGCGAGGTCGGCGGGATCAGCCACGGGACCAGTCTGGCCCCGGCCACCGCCGCGCGGGGCCGGCCGCGGGCGATCGTCAGGTGATGGTCGCCCGCAGGTGGGCGGCGACGCGCTCCGCGGCGGCGTCGGCGGTGGCGAGGCAGGCCGGCACACCGACGCCGTGCAGCGCCGCCCCGGCGACCGCCAGCCCGGGCAGGGCGGACACGCCGGACTCGATGGCCGCGACCCGGTCGAGGTGCCCGACGCCGTACTGCGGCAGCCCGCCGGGCCAGCGTACGACCGCGGACTCGACGGGGACCTCCTCGATCCCGGTGAGCGCGGCGAGGTCGCTGCGCGCGGCGCTGACCAGGTCGTCGTCGTCGCGGCGCAGGGCGGTCAGGGAGCCGGGGTCGCCGTGGCGGCCGATGGACAGGCGCAGCACGGCGGTGGCGTCGGGGTCGTCGGTGTCGGGCGGCGCCAGGTGCGGCCACTTCTCGCTGCTGAACGTCGTCGCCTTGATCGTCCAGGGCAGGCCGTCCGGTCGCCGCTCCCCCGCCCCGACGAGCACCCCGGAACGTCCGGCGAGCGGGGCTGCGGCGGCAGCGGGGAGCGCGAGGACGACGAGCGCCGAGGACGCGAGCTCGATCTCGCCGGCGGCGCGGGCGGCCTCGGGCGCGTGGTCGGCGAGCAGGCGGCGCACGGCCGGCGCGGGCACGGCGAGCACGACGGCGTCGGCCTCCACCGGCGCCTCGTCGGTGATCTCGGCGTGCCAGCCGTCGGGGGTGCGGGCGAGCCCGGTCACCGTCCGGCCGAGGCGGAGGTCCGCGCGGGCGGCGAGGGCGAGGGTGGCGGGGAGGTCGGCGAGCCCCCCGCGCAGGGTGCCGAAGACCGGGGCGCGCCCGGGGGTGGAGCTCGGCGCGCCCGTCGCGACCGGCGGCGCGGCCTCGGCGGGCGGGGCCGGCAGGCAGGCGCGGGCGGCGGCGAGCAGCGAGCGCGGGTCGGCGTCCAGGGCCGCGGCCAGCGCGGGCACGGTGGCGCGCAGGCCCAGCCCGTCGGCGTGGCCGGCGTAGACGCCGCCGAGCAGGGGGTCGACGAGCCGGTCGGCGACCTCGTCGCCCAGCCGCGCGCGCACCAGCGCGCCGACGGCGACGTCGCCGCCGGGCTCCCAGTCGCCGGGGCGGTCGGCCCGCAGCGCCGCGAGGCCCGCGGGCGAGAGCGCCTCCGCGGCGACGTCGGGGTCGCCCGGCACGCCCATGACCGTGCGCGGGGGCAGCCCGACGGTCCGCCCGCCGACGCGCAGCCCCGAGGCGGCGGGGCCGGGGTGCACGAGCTGGTCGTCCAGGCCGAGCTCGGCGATCCGTGCGCCCGCCTCGGGGCGCCGGGCGAGGAACGCCTCGGCGCCCACGTCGACCCGCCGCCCGCCGATCTCCAGCGCCGCGAGCTTCCCGCCCAGCGAGCGGGCGGCCTCCACGACGACGATCCCGGCGTCGGGGCCGAGCAGCGTGCGCAGCCGGTGGGCGGCGGCGAGCCCCGAGACCCCGCCGCCGACGACGAGGACGCGGGTCATGGCAGCTCGGTGGCGTGCACCAGGTCCACGACGCGGGCCAGGGCGTCCGGGTCGGTCTCGGGCAGCACCCCGTGCCCGAGGTTGAACACGTGGCCCGCGGCCGCCTCGCCCTCGGCGAGGATGCGGCGGACCTCGCGGGCGACGACGTCCTCGCCGGCGAAGAGCAGCGCGGGGTCGAGGTTGCCCTGCAGCGCGGTGCCCAGCGCGACGCGCGTGGCGGCGACGTCGAGCGGGATCCGCCAGTCGACGCCGACGACGTCCGCACCCGCCTCACCCATCGCACCGAGGAGCTCGCCGGTGCCGACGCCGAAGTGGATGCGGGGCACGCCGGCGTCGGCGAGGCCGCCCAGCACCCGTGCGGAGTGGGGCAGCACCAGCTCGCGGTAGTCGCGCTCGGAGAGCGCGCCGGCCCAGGAGTCGAAGAGCTGCACGGCGTCGACGCCGGCCCCGACCTGCGCACGCAGGAACGTCAGCGTGGTGTCGGCGAGCACGGAGCACAGCGCGTGCCAGGTCTCGGGCTCGGCGTGCATGAGCGCCTTCGTGCGCTCGTGGTTGCGGCTCGGCCCGCCCTCGACGAGGTAGGAGGCGAGCGTGAACGGGGCACCGGCGAAACCGATGAGCGGCGTCTCGCCCAGCTCGCGGACCAGCAGGCGCACGGCCTCGGCCACCGGGGCGACGCCCGCCGCGTCGAGGGCGGGCAGCGCGGCGACGTCGGCGGCGGTGCGCACGGGGTGCTCCACGACCGGCCCGGTGCCCGCGACGATGTCGACGCCGACGCCGGCGGCCTTGAGCGGCACGACGATGTCGGAGAAGAGGATCGCCGCGTCGACGCCGTAGCGACGCACCGGCTGCAGGGTGATCTCGCAGGCGAGGTCCGGGGTCAGGCAGGCCTCGAGCATCCCGGTGCCCCGGCGCACCTCGCGGTACTCCGGCAGCGAGCGCCCGGCCTGCCGCATGAACCACACCGGCCGGTGGGCCGGACGCTCGCCGCGCGCGGCGGCGAGGAAGGGCGAGCCGGGCAGCTGCCGGCGGCCCGGAGGCGCGTCGGCGTGGACGTCCGTGGTCACGATTCCCGCCCTGCTCATGGTGTCCCCATCCTCCCACGTCGTCCTCGCCCGCCGCCGCGTGTGGCGGGTGGTCGCCGCGAGGGACGCCCCGGCTGCCCGGGACGCGGCGACCGACGCCCTCGCCCGGCCACGGGCACGGGACGCCCGCGACGGGTGGGGCAGGGGTGCACGTGCGGGGCGTTCGGCGTGGGAGGTGCCGAGAAGAACCCGTTCGGCCTACTGTCGTCGAGGTGACGGCGCCCACCACCCACCCCGAGACCTTCCGTCGCGCGGTGGACTCGCTCGACGGTCTCCCGACGCGCGCGGAGATCGAGCTGCGGACCATGCGCCCGCCGCAGCGCCTCGCCCCGTACTCCGCGGCGTGGAGCGCCGAGGTGCTCGCGGGCGCCCCCGCGCCGGGCACCGGCGAGGTCGACGACGCCGAGGTCGTGGTGACCGGGCGCCTCGTGCTGCTGCACGACCCGGAGGGCCAGGACGCCTGGGACGGGACGCTGCGCGTCGTGACGTTCGTGCGTGCCGAGCTGGACCCGGAGCACGCCGGCGACCCGATGCTGCCCGAGGTGGCGTGGTCCTGGCTGACCGGCGCGCTGGAGGACTCGGGCGCGGCGTGGACCGCGCTCGGGGGCACCGTGACCCAGACCGCCTCGGTCCGCTTCGGCGACATCAGCGGCCCGACGCACGCGACCGACCTCGAGCTGCGCGCGTCGTGGACGCCGACCGAGGAGGTCCTCACCGCGCACGGCGAGGCGTTCGCGGGCGTCCTCGCGATCGCCGCCGGACTTCCGCCGGTGGGCGTGACGACGCTCGGTGCCCGGCGCGCCGGCCGATCTGGTTGAGCATTCTCCCGGTACCACCGGTATCGATCCGGGAATTTTTTTCGCACTTCCGCAGGTCATCGCACCCATTCCGAGGGCTGCACAGGCTGCCGTCCGATCAGCCCGACGACGCTGGGTCCGTCACGCCAACACGTTGGGTCGTTGGTTGCAGCCGCCCTGGGTCGGTCGGCGCTACTCGATACTCTGCGTAGCAGCAGTTACACCGAGTGTCACGGCGAGACGATTTCGTGGAGTCTGTCCACTCCAAAGGGTGACCGCGACCGCGTAACACGCGAAACTCCACCGAGCGAAGTTGGCCCTGATGCTCTCGTTAACTCGCCCGGGGGGATATCTTCTCTCGCACGCACTTCCTCGTCCGATCGGCGGCGCGGTCGTTGGGACGAGGGCCCGGGTGCGTTATGTCGGGGGGCAAGACCGACTTCTAGGAGGTACTCGACGTGGCAACCGTGGGCCCAGGCATGGCCCTTCGCGGCGTCGCGAGCGGCTTGCTGCCGCCGGCCATGGTCCCGCATCCGCGGGAAGAGATGTTCACCGTGCTGGTGGTCGACGACCACCCGCTGCTGCGCGAGGCCATCGCGCAGCGGCTCTCCTCGATGGGCGCGGGCACCGTCCACGAGGCGGCCTCGATCTCCGAGGCCCGCACGCGAGCGCTGGCCTCCGGGCCGTGCGACCTCGCGATCCTCGACCTCGGGCTGCCGGACGGCAGCGGCCTGGACCTGATCGCGGAGCTCCGCGCCCAGGGCTGGAACCGCGTCGTCGTGCTGGCGGCCTCCGACGACCCCTCGGCGGTCCGTGCGGCCTTCCAGGCCGGCGCCCAGGCCTACCTGCTCAAGTCGGCGTCGCCCGGTGTGGTCACCGACGGCGTGCGCCGGGTCCTCGAGGGCGGCCTCTACGCCGACCCGTCGGTCGCTCCCCTCCTCGCGGCGGGCACCCGCGTGCCGGCCACCGACAACACCCCGCGGGAGCTCTCGGCCCGCGAGGTCGAGGTGCTGCAGCTGGTCGCCGACGGCCGCTCCAACAAGGAGATCGGTGACGCGCTGAGCCTCTCGGCGCTGACGGTGAAGAGCCACCTCTCCCGCATCGGGCGCAAGCTCGGCACGGGTGACCGGGCGCAGATGGTCGCGCTGGCCATGCGGGCCGGCGTCATCCGCTGAGCGCGAGGGCGAGCGGGCCGTCGACCTCTCTCACGGGGCAGTCGGCCGAGTCGTCGCACGACGGTCGGTCCACGGACCCCGCCGGGGGCACCGGCGGGGTCCGTGACCGGTCCCCGGGAGAGGCTGCGGAGCGCAGCTCGGCCGAGCCCTCCGCTCGGCCGTCCGAGCAGCCGTCCGAGCGCGACACGCCCGCGACGTCGTCGTCATCCCGTGCCGACTCCGGTGGCGAGGGGCACACTGCTGCGTCCGTGGCCCCCGATCCCTCGCCGAGCGACCCGACCGAGACCGCCGAGGTCGGCCGGGGCGAGCAGGTCGACGACCCGGCGGTGGTCGACCTGCTCGAGCCGGCCGAGGGCGTTCCCCCGCTCGTCACCGACACGGCCGCGCTGGCGGACGCAGCGGCCTCGCTGGCCGGCGGCACGGGTCCCGTGGCCGTCGACGCCGAGCGGGCGTCGGGCTACCGCTACTCGGCCCGCGCCTACCTGGTGCAGCTGCGCCGCGAGGGTGCCGGCACCGTGCTCGTCGACCCCGTCGCCTGCGGCGGCGACCTCCGGGTGCTCGACGAGGCCCTGCGCGGCGTCGAGTGGGTGCTGCACGCGGCGTCCCAGGACCTCGCGTGCCTCGCCGAGGTCGGGATGCGCCCGGACTCGCTGTTCGACACCGAGCTCGCCGGGCGCCTCGTGGGCTACCCCCGCGTCGGGCTCGGGCCGCTGACCGAGCACCTCCTGGGTGTGCGGCTGCAGAAGGGCCACGGCGCCGCCGACTGGTCCCGCCGCCCGCTGCCCGCGGAGTGGCTCACCTACGCCGCGCTCGACGTCGAGCTGCTCGTCGCCCTGCGCGACGCCGTCGCGGCCGACCTCGAGCGCCAGGGCAAGACCGCCTGGGCCGAGCAGGAGTTCGAGGCCGTGCGCCTCGCCCCTCCCCCGCCGCCGCGCGCCGAGCCGTGGCGGCGCACCTCCGGCCTGCACAAGGTGCGGCGGCCCGCGCAGCTCGCCGTGGTCCGCGAGCTGTGGGGCTCCCGCGACGAGCTCGCCTCCGCCCGCGACGTCGCGCCCGGCCGGCTCCTGCCCGACGCGGCGATCGTCGACGCGGCGCTGCGCGAGCCCGCCGGTCGCGACGACCTCGTCGGCCTGCCCGTCTTCCGGGGCCGCGCCCAGCGCCGCCTCGCCGACCGCTGGTGGTCGGCGATCGCCCGGGGCCGCGCGCTGCCGAAGTCGGAGTGGCCGGCGTCCGCCCCGCCGCAGGACGGCCCGCCGCCGGCGCACCGCTGGGGCGACAAGGACCCGGCCGCGGCCGCCCGCCTCGCCGCCGCCCGGGCCGCGCTCGCCGAGCTCTCCGAGCGCACCGGCACCCCCGTCGAGAACCTCGTGACCCCCGACCTCGTGCGCCGCCTGTGCTGGGCGCCGCCGGGGTCGCTCGAGCCCGACGCGGTGGCCGCCGCACTGGGCGACCTCGGCGCGCGGCCGTGGCAGGCGGAGCTCACCGGCCCGCTGCTGGCCGAGGCGCTGCACGCGGTCCCCGCGGAGCCCGGCGGACCTCAGGAGTCCTGAGCCCGCGGCAGCACCACGTCGACCGCCAGCCCGCCCCCCGCGACCGGCTCGGCGACCGCGCGCCCCCCGTGCGCGCGGGCCACGGCCCGCACGATCGACAGCCCGAGCCCGGTGCCGCTGCCGGTGCGCCCGGCGCCGCGGCGGAAGGGCTCGAAGAGCTCGGCGACCATCGCGGGCGCCACCACGGGCCCCGACGACGACACCGACAGCACGGCGTGCCCGCCGTCGACCCGCGTGCGCACGGCGAGCCAGCCGCCCTCGAGGTTGTGGCGCACCGCGTTCTCGAGCAGGTTGCCCGTCACCCGCCCGAGCAGCGCGGCGTCGCCGGCCACCCCGGCGGGGGCGAGCTCGGTGTGCACCGTGAGCTTCCGGTCGCGGGCCTCGGCGCGCACCGCGTCCAGGGCGCCGGGCACGGTCTCCGCCAGGTCCACGGGGTCGCGCGGGACGGCGTCGGCGGCCTCGGTGCGGGCGAGGAGCAGCAGGCCGGCGACGAGGTCCTCGGCCCGGCGCGTGGCGTCGCGGATGACCTCGCCCATGCGCCGCAGCTCGGTGACGTCGGCGTCCGGGTCGGCGAGGGTCACGTCGACCTCGGTGCGCAGCACCGCGAGCGGCGTGCGCAGCTCGTGGCTCGCGTTGGCCACGAACCGCTGCTGGGCGTCGAACGCGGCCTGCAGCCGGTCGAGCATCGCGTCGAACGTGGCCGCGAGCTCGGCGACCTCGTCACGCGGACCCGTCAGCCCGATCCGGGCGTCCAGGGACTCCGCCGACAGGCGCTGCGCGGTCGCCGTCACGTCGTGCAGCGGGCGCAGGACCCGCCGCACCGTGACCCAGGAGATCAGCGCCGCGGCCACCACGACCATCGCGAACGCCAGCGCGCCGACGCGCAGCACCTCGACCCGGGCGGCCCGGCCGAGCGCCTCGGCCAGCTCCCCGGCCGGCACGCGGACCCCGTCGACCATCACCGGGGTGTCCGGCGGCAGCTGCGGGGTCGCGGCGACCACCTCGCCGACCAGTACCCAGCCCAGCCAGACCAGCAGCACCGCGACCACGGCCACCAGCCCGGTCGCCAGCAGCGTCAGGCGCAGGCGCAGCCCCGGGCCACGGCGCGGCACGGGCGGCGCGGTGGGGGCGGTGGACACGGTCCGACGCTACGGCCTGCCCCGAGAGGCCGGGGTGAGCACCCGGAGTCAGACGGCGGCGGGCGCCTCGGCCGGCACGCGGTAGCCCGAGCCGACGACGGTGTCGATGATGCCGGGCTCGCCGAGCTTCTTGCGCAGGGTCATGACGGTGACCCGCACGGTGGTGGTGAACGGGTCGGCGTTCTCGTCCCACACCCGCTCGAGCAGCTCCTCGGAGCTGACGACGGCGCCGCGCGCGCCCATGAGCACCTCGAGCACCCCGAACTCCTTGCGGGTGAGCTCGAGGGCCGTGCTGCCGCGGGTCACGGTGCGCTTGGCCGGGTCGAGCACGACGTCGGCGGCGCGCAGCACCGGCGGCACGGCCGGGGTCGCGCGCCGGCCGAGGGCCCGCAGGCGCGCGACGAGCTCGGGGAAGTCGAAGGGCTTGGGCAGGTAGTCGTCCGCGCCGAGCGCGAGGCCCTCCACCTTGTCCCGCAGCGTCCCGCTCGCGGTGAGCATGATGACGCGGGTGACGCCGCCGACGATCTCGGCGCACAGCTCGTCGCCGGAGCGTCCCGGCAGGTCGCGGTCGAGCACGACGACGTCGTAGCGGGTGACGCCGACCTTCTCGCTGCCCTCGTCACCGTCGTACGCGACGTCGACGGCCATCCCCTCGCGGCGCAGCCCCCGCGCCAGCGCGTCGGCCAGGGCCTGCTCGTCCTCCACGATCAGTACTCGCACGTCTCCACGGTGCCACAGGTCACCTGAGCAGCCGCTGAGAGAAGATCTCGATCAGCGTGCGAGCGTGCTGCCGTCGTCCGCGTCGGCGACGGTCGTGGCGTCGCGGCCCGAGACCCACTCCGTGACGCGGCGGGCGACGTCGGCGTCGGTGAGTCCCGCCGCCGCGAGCACCTGGCCGCGCGAGGCGTGCGCGAGGAACTCCTGGTCGAGCGCGAGCCGGCGCACCGGCACGTCGACCCCGTCCCGGGAGAGCGCGTCGGCCAGCGCCGCGCCGACGCCGCCGTGGCGCCCACCGTCCTCGACGGTGACGACCAGGCGGTGGTCGCCGGCGAGGGCCCGCAGGGCGTCGGGCACCGGCTGCACCCAGCGCGGGTCGACGACGGTGACCCCGATCCCCTGCGCCGTGAGCCGCTCGGCCGCCTGCACGCCGAGCTCGCCGAACGCGCCGACGCACACGAGCAGGACGTCACCGACGTCGGGCAGCGCGGCGTCGGGCAGGCGCTCGACCGCGGTCGGCCGGGGCGCCGCGCGCGAGGGCCGCGCCGGCTCGGCGAGCACGTCGACCCGGCCCGGGCCGCTCGCCGGGCCCAGCGTGCGCAGCGCGGGCACCGACGCCGGCACCGCGCCCTTCGACCAGCGCAGCGCCGTCGGGCCGTCGTCTATGGCGACGGCCTCGCGCAGCTCCTCGCGCAGCGTCACCGCGTCGCGGGGTGCGGCCACCCGCAGGCCGGGCACGATCCCGAGGATCGAGAGGTCCCACATCCCGTTGTGGCTCGCGCCGTCGCTGCCGGTGACCCCGGCGCGGTCCAGCGCGACCGTCACCGGGGCGCGGTGCAGCGCGACGTCCATGAGCAGCTGGTCGAAGGCCCGGTTGAGGAACGTCGAGTAGAGGGCGACGACCGGGTGCAGCCCGCCCGCGGCGAGCCCGGCGGCCGAGGTCATCGCGTGCTGCTCGGCGATGCCGACGTCGAACAGGCGCTCCGGGTAGGCCTCGCCGAACGCCGCGAGCCCGGTCGGGCCGCCCATCGCCGCGGTGATCGCGACGACGTCCGAGCGCTCGCGGCCCAGCTCGAGCATCGACTCGGTGAACACCGAGGTCCAGTCCTTGGGCTTCGGCCCGACCGGCAGCCCGGTGCCGGGGTCGAGGGGCCCCGGGGAGTGCATGAGGTCGGCCTCGTCGGCCTCGGCCGGCGCGAACCCGCGTCCCTTGGCCGTGACCGCGTGCACGACGACGGGCCCGCCGAAGTCGCGGGCGCTGCGCAGCGCGTGCTCCATGGCGGCGACGTCGTGGCCGTCGACGGGGCCGAGGTACTTCAGCCCGAGGTCGGCGAACAGCGGCTGCGGGGACAGGGCGTCCTTCACCCCTGCCTTCGCCGCGTGCAGCGCCGAGTACAGCGTCGACCCGAGCACCGGCAGCCCCTGCACCGCGCGCTTGCCGTGCTCGAGCACCTGCTCGTAGCGGGGCAGCAGGCGCAGCGAGGTCAGCTTGCGCGAGAGCCCGCCGATCGTCGGCGAGTAGGAGCGGCCGTTGTCGTTGACGACGATGACGACGGGCCGGTCCGGGGCCGCGGCGATGTTGTTCAGGGCCTCCCAGGCCATGCCGCCGGTGAGCGCGCCGTCGCCGACGACGGCCACGACCGCGCGGTCGCGGCCGGTCAGGGCGTCGGCCTTCGCCAGCCCGTCGGCCCACGACAGGGCCGTCGAGGCGTGCGAGTTCTCCACCAGGTCGTGCTCGCTCTCCGAGCGGCTCGGGTAGCCCGACAGGCCGTCGCGCTGGCGCAGGCCGTCGAACGCCCCGGCCCGGCCGGTGAGGATCTTGTGCACGTAGCTCTGGTGGCCCGTGTCGAAGACCAGCGCGTCGCGGGGCGAGTCGAACACCCGGTGCAGCGCGAGGGTCAGCTCCACCACACCGAGGTTCGGGCCCAGGTGCCCGCCCGTGCGGCACACCTTGTCCACGAGGAACGCCCGGATCTCACCGGCGAGGGCGACGACCTCGCCCTCGTCCAGTCCGCGCAGCTCCGCGGGGGTGCGGACACGGTCCAGCAACGTCACGGGTCACCTCGGCTCGCCGGCGGAGTGCGTCGGGAGTACGCGCACTGCTTCGGCGCGCCAGTCTACGGACGCGCGACGACGCCGCAGTCCGCGCTGCGCCGGGGTCGCGTCAGCGGACCCGGGGGCGCCGGGCGACGTAGACGACCGCCGGCGGGATGTTCGCGAGCACGGTGCGCGAGACGATGACCTCCTCGAAGGTGGCCTCGAGGTTGCGCTGCACCTTCCGGGCATCCGGGAAGAACCGGATCCAGGCGTGCGCGAGCTGCGTCACCGCGCCGCCGGGCGCGGTGAGCCGGGCCAGCGGCTCGAAGACCGAGCGGCCGTGCCGCGGCGCCGTCGCGAGCCAGGGCAGCCCGGAGACGGCGAGGTCGGTGCGCACGCCCTCGGCGATGAGGCGGTCGACGACGGCGTGGGCG
Organism: Actinomycetospora sp. ABD4_176; assembly: GCF_056311855.1. Taxonomy (NCBI): domain Bacteria; kingdom Bacillati; phylum Actinomycetota; class Actinomycetes; order Pseudonocardiales; family Pseudonocardiaceae; genus Actinomycetospora; species Actinomycetospora sp. ABD4_176. Next base: position 1,783,680 of record NZ_CM149974.1, read on the forward strand.
TCGTCGCAGATCACCTCGACCTTGGGGTGGCGCTCGGCGAGCACCGCCGCCATGCGCGGGTTGAACTCCACGGCGATGTGGCGGCCGCGCCCGTGCAGCCGCTCCTGGATGACGTCGGTGACCTGGCCGGTGCCCGCCCCGAGGTCGAGCACGACCGGGTCGCCCGTCTCGGGCAGGGGCGCGGCGGCCTGGCGGCAGAGGGGGGCGAAGCTGGGGACGAGGGACGCGACGTTCAGCGGGTCGCGGAGGAACTCGCGGGCGAACGACTGGATCTCGGTCACGGTGACTCGGCTCCGTGGGTGCGATGGGTGCGGTCCGGGACGGCGGGCGCGGGGGTGGGCCCGGGGGGCGGTGCTGCGGACGGTGCTGCGGACGGTGCTGCGGACGGTGCCGCGGTGGCCGCCGTGGTCTCGACGGCGCCGTCGGCCGGGGCGGCGGCCAGGGCGGCGCCCGCGGCGGTCACGGCGGCGAGCAGGGCCCGTGCCACCTCGCCGACCATCGCGTCGTCCGGGGAGAACTCGGGGTGGTGCAGGCCCGGCCCGCTGCCGGGTGTGGTCCCGGCGGCGGTGGTGCCGACGAAGAGCATCAACGACGGCAGGACCTCACCGTAGTGGGAGAAGTCGTCGGCGCCGCAGGACCGGAACGTGGTGTCGAGCACGAGCCCGGTCGCGTCACCCGGCGGGGTGTGCCCGTCCCCGTCGACGCGGTCCTCGGCGCGCCGCGACCCCAGCGAGCGGGCCACCGTGCGGGCCAGGGCCTCGTCATTGACGACGGCGGGCTCGTTGGGCACGACGGTCAGCGTCGCCTCGCAGCCGTGGGCGCGGGCGGTGCCCTCGACGACCTCGCGGATCGCGGCGAGCAGCTCGTCGCGGTCGGCGTCGAGGGCCCGGACCGTGCCGCGGGCCGTGGCGGTCTCCGGGACGACGTTGGGCGCCGACCCTGCCTCCATCTGCCCGATCGTGATCACCCCGGCCGCCATCGGGTCGACGCGGCGGGACACGATGTGGTGCACGCTCGCGACGACCTGGGCCAGCGCCAGCACGGGGTCGCGCGTGCGGTGGGGGTAGCCGCCGTGCCCGCCGCGGCCGTGCACCTCGATGTCGATCTCGTCGGCCGAGGCGTTCACCGGTCCCCCGCGCACCGACACCGTGCCCCGCGGCAGCTCGGGCTGGACGTGCACACCGAGCACCGCCCCGACCCGGTGGGCGACGAACCCCGGGTCGGCGGCGACGTCGGCCGCCCCCGAGGGGGCCTTCTCCTCGCGCGGCTGGAACACGGCGAGCAGCGGGGCGGGCACGCGGTCGGCCCCGACCCGCGCGAGCGCCCGCACGACGGCCACCAGGGCGGCGACGTGCACGTCGTGGCCGCAGACGTGCGCGACGCGGCCGGTGGCGCTGAAGGGCAGGCCGGTGCGCTCGACGACGGGCAGGGCGTCCAGCTCGGCGCGCACGGCGACCGCGGGCACCCCGGCGGCCGCGGGCGGGCCGAGGCGCAGCATGGTGCCGGTGTCCGCGACGGGTTCGCCGGTGGTGCCCACTCCGACCAGGTCGGCGACCGCCTCGAGCACCAGGTCGCGGCTGTCGGCCTCGTCACCGGACAGGCGCGGGTCGCGGTGCAGCGCGTGCCGCAGGGCGATCGCGGCGTCCAGCTCGGCGTCCAGCGCCGCCCGCAGGGCCGGGTCGACCGGGGGCGGGACGGCGGCGACCGGCCGGGTCACGCCGGCATCCGCCCGTAGACCCGGCGTGCGTTGTCGGTCCCGATCATCGTGGCCACCCGTTCGGCGTCGGCGGGCGCGAGCTCGTCGGTCGCGCAGAGGTGCTCCAATAGACCACCCAGCGCCGACCGGAAGCGCAGTGCCCCCAGCAGGTGCAGCTCCGGGAGCCCGAAGGCGTCCGAGGAGTAGAGCACCTTGCCGTAGGGCGCGAGCTCGAGCAGCTCGGCCACGATCGTCGCCGCCCGGGCGCCGACGAACGGCACGGCGAGCCCCACGTCGACGTGCACCACCGAGAACACCTGGGCGAGCCACGCCGCCTCGCGGTGGTACGGGTAGCAGTGCAGCAGCATCAGCGGCACGCCCAGCGGCTCGACGAGGCGCGCCAGGCCCACGAGCAGGGCGGGGTTGGCGCGGTGCAGGTCCTCGTCGCGGTCGCCGAAGCCGGTGTGCAGCTGCAGCGGCAGGCCGGTGTCCAGGCCCGCCCACAGCCCGTGGCGCAGCAGGACGGGGTCGCGCAGCGGCTCGCCGGTGGCGGCGCGGCGGCGCAGCCACCCGCCGGCGGCCTCGGTGACCGCGGCGGGCCCGGGGCGGGTGGGGTCGACGTCGAGGCCGGCCCGGTAGGCGAGCACGCTCTTGCAGGCCACGGGCACCGGGTGGCGGCCCTCGGCGGTGCGCGCGGCCACCTCGCGCGCCATCGCGTCGCCGTAGTCCGCGGCGGACACCCCGCGGTCGGCGACCGCCTCGGCCACCGCCTCCAGGCGCACCACCTCGCCGACCGCCGCGCCGGCGGTGGCCCCGAGCTCCGCGGGCGAGATCATCCCGTCGGCGGCGAACCCGTGGTCGACGAGCACCGCGCCCACCCCGGCCCCGCCCAGGAAGCGCTTCGTGACCTCGTCGGGCCCGAGCTCGGCGCGCCGGGCGAGGTAGTCGTCGGGCGCGACGTGGGGCGGCAGGTCCAGCGCGGGCGCGCACCAGCGCCGCACCGAGAACCCCAGCGCCGAGTCGAAGCTGCTCGTACCCGCGGCCGGCCCCGCGCCCTCGGTGAGCAGCGCCTCGAACCCGGCCCGGTCGAGCGCGTGGGCGACGACGCTGTGGCAGTGGTGGTCGACGAGCCGGACGCCGTCGAGGAAGCTCACGGGGCCGGCGGGCACGAGCCCCGCGCTGACCAGGCTGCCGCTCACCGGTGACTCCCTCGACGCCGCCGGGTCTTGTCTACCGGAGGGGCTCATGCCAGGAGCAGCGTGGCGACGCACTCGACGTGGTGGGTCATCGGGAACGCGTCGAAGGCGCGCAGGGCGTCGAGGCGGTAGCCGTGCTCGGCGAACGCGCCGAGGTCGCGGGCCAGCGCGGCCGGGTCGCAGGCCACGAGCACGATGCGCGCCGCGCCCACCCCGGCGAGCTCGCCCGCCAGGCCGCGACCGAGGCCCTTGCGCGGCGGGTCGGCGACGACGACGTCGGGCGGCCCGGGCAGCGAGCCCAGCACCTTCTCCACGCGGGCTCGCACCACCTGCACCGCGGGCAGGTCGGCCAAGCACTCCCCCGCCGCCGCGGTGGCGTCCGGGTCGCTCTCGACGAGCACCACCCGGCCATCGGGCCCGACACGCCCGGCGAGCGGCGCGGCGATGAGGCCCGCGCCGCCGTAGAGGTCCCAGGCGCACGCGCCCTCCGCGAGGTCGCCGACACCCTCGAGCACCGCGTCCACGACGGCGTCCGCGGCGTGCGGGTGGACCTGCCAGAACGCGGCCGCCGGCAGCGCCCAGGTGCGTCCGGCGGCCCGCTCGTGCGCCGTGCCGCTGCCGATCTCGGGGCGCCGGGCGCCCTCGAACAGCTCGGCGGCGTGCACCTCGCCCTCGGCGTCGCGCACCACCTCGACCTCGGCGGTCGGCGTCCACTCCCGCTCCAGCACCGGCAGCAGGGCCCCGGGCGCGGCGATCGGGCAGTCGCCGACGGGCAGCACCTCGTGGCTGCGGTGCACCCGCAGGCCCGGGCGGCCGTCGTCGGTGACCGCCATCCGCATCCGCGTGCGCCAGTTCAGCGGCCCGCCGGGCAACTCCTCGACGACGACCTCGCGCTCGCTCCCGGCCAGGCGCGCGAGCTGCTCGGCGACCACCGTCGCCTTGAGCGCGCGCTGCGCCGCGGGCGTCGCGTGCTGCCAGTCGCAGCCCCCGCACCCGCCGGGCCCGGCCCACGGGCACGCGGGCTCGACCCGGTCCGGGGACGCGGTGAGCACCCCCACGGCGTCGGCGCGGCAGAACGCGCCGCCGCCGTCCTCGGTCACCACGGCCCGCACCCGCTCGCCGGGCAGCGCGTGCCGCACGAACACGACCCGCCCCTCGTGGCGCGCCACGCAGTGCCCGCCGTGGGCCACGGGGCCGACGTCGACCTCGAGGAGGCGGTCGGTCCAGTCGAGCGTCCCGCTCGGCGCCGCGCTCACCGGGGCCGCGCCGGGGTCTCGTCCCGGCCGCCCGGGCCACCCGGGCGGGACGGGCGCGCCGGGCCGCCGTCGGTCGACGCGGGGTGGGGCGGCGGGGCGGGCGCGGCCGCCGGCGGCACGCCCCCGTTCGGGGGCTCGTACCCGCGGCGCGCCGACCCCGGCGCCCCCGGCGGGCGGCGCGCGGCGGCGCGCTTCGACGACTCCAGCTGCCACGGCACGCTGACCACCATCACCCCGGGCTGGAACAGCAGCCGCCCCTTGAGGCGCAGCGCACTCTGGTTGTGCAGCAGCTGCTCCCACCAGCGGCCCAGCACGTACTCCGGGATGAACACCGTCACGACGTCGCGCGGGTTGTCGGTCCGGATGCGCTTGACGTACTGCAGGATCGGCTTGGTGATCTCGCGGTAGGGCGACTCGACGACCTTGAGCGCCACCGGGATGTCCCGCTTCTCCCACTCCGCGACCAGCGCGCGGGTGTCGCCGTCGTCGACGTTGACCGTCAGCGCCTCCAGCACGTCCGGCCGGGTCGCGCGGGCGTAGGCGACGGCACGCAGCGTCGGCATGTGCAGCCGCGAGACCAGCACGACCGCGTGGTTGCGGCTGGGCAGCGTGCTCGTCATGACCTCGGGGGCGGCGATCTCCTCGCTGACCCGGTCGTAGTGCCGGCGGATCGCCAGCATCATGAGGAACGCGAGCCCTCCGGCGACGATGGCGATCCAGGCGCCCACCACGAACTTCGTGACCAGCACCACCAGCAGCACCGTGCCGGTCATGGCCGTGCCGAAGCCGCTGATCCACCGCGAGCGCCGCAACCGCGCCTGCTCCGCCGCGTCGGTCTCGGTGCGCAGCAGGCGCGTCCAGTGCCGCACCATCCCGGTCTGGGACAGCGTGAACGACACGAAGACACCGACCGTGTAGAGCGGGATCAGCGCCGTCACCTCGGCGCCGAAGCCGACGACGAGCACGATCGCGAAGAAGGCGAGGAAGAGGATCCCGTTGGAGAACGCGAGCCGGTCGCCGCGGGTGTGCAGCTGGCGGGGCAGGTAGCGGTCCTGGGCGAGGATCGAGCCGAGCACCGGGAAGCCGTTGAACGCGGTGTTGGCCGCCAGCACCAGGATGAGCGCCGTGAAGATCGTCACGGCCCAGAAGCCGGGCGGGAAGCCGTCGAACACCGTACTGGCGAGCTGCGCGACGAGCGTCTCCTGCCGGTAGCCCGGGGGCGCGCCCACGAGCTGCTCGCCCGGGCGCTCGGCCATGATCACACCGGAGGCCCGCGCCAGGTAGATCATCCCGGAGAACAGGAAGACCGCGATCAGCCCGAGCAGGGCCAGGGTCGTGGCGGCGTTGCGCGACTTCGGCTTGCGGAACGCGGGCACGCCGTTGCTGATGGCCTCCACCCCGGTCAGCGCCGCGCAGCCCTGGGTGAACGAGCGCAGCACCAGGAAGATCAGTGCGATCTGCGAGAGGTCGTCGGTGGAGTCGCCGCCGCCCTCGGGCCGCACCCCGAACCCGGCGCTCGGGGCGACGAGCGTCCCGCCCAGGGCCAGCTGCACCACGCCCCAGACGATCATGCCGCCGGTGGCGACGATGAAGCAGTAGGTCGGGATCGCGAACGTGATGCCGGACTCGCGGACCCCGCGCAGGTTGATCGAGGTCAGCACGAGGATCGCCGCGCACGCGAACATCACCTTGTGGTCGCCCACGAACGGGATGAGCGCGCCGAGGTTGTCCGCCGCCGCCGACACCGACACCGCGACGGTGAGCGTGTAGTCGACGAGCAGGGCGCTCGCGACGACGAGCCCGGCGTAGCGGCCGAGGTTGACCGTCGCGATCTCGTAGTCGCCGCCGCCCGACGGGTAGGCGTGCACGTTCTGGCGGTAGCTCACGATCACCGTGGCCAGCACGACGAGGACCGCCACGCCGACCCAGGGCGAGAGCGCATAGGCGCCCAGCCCGGCCAGCGACAGGGTGATCAGCACCTCCTGCGGGGCGTACGCCACCGACGACAGCGCGTCGGAGGCGAACACCGGCAGGGCGATGCGCTTGCGCAGCAGGGTGCCCTGCAGTGCGTCGCTGCGGAACGGCAGACCCAGCACGAGGCGCTTGGTCGCCGTGGCGAGCTTGGACACGCCGAAAGCGTAGGCGCGTCGCGGTCCGGAGGTGCACCCGACGCGGGCTGCCGTGACGCGCCCCGGTGACGGCTCCCGGCGACCCGCCGGGCGATACGGTGCGCACCGCTCACCGGGTACACCGGAACACGGTCTCCGACGGCGGGCACGAGTCGGGGAGGCACACCGGTGGGTGGGGACGGCAGCGTGGGGACGACATGGCGGTGACGCGGTGCACATCGTCGTGATGGGCTGCGGGCGCGTGGGGTCGTCCCTCGCGCTCGCCCTCGAGCGGCTGGGCCACGGGGTCGCCGTCATCGACCGCGACCCCCAGGCGTTCCGGCGCCTCGGCAGCGACTTCCACGGCCAGGAGGTCGTGGGCACCGGTTTCGACCGCGAGACGCTGACGGCGGCGGGCATCCACCGCGCCGAGGCGTTCGCCGCGGTGTCCTCCGGCGACAACTCCAACATCATCGCCGCACGCGTGGCCCGCGAGACGTTCGGCGTCTCCCACGTCGTGGCCCGCATCTACGACGCCAAGCGGGCCGCGGTCTACGAGCGGCTCGGCATCCCGACCGTGGCGACCGTGCCGTGGACCACCGACCGGCTGCTGCGCATGCTGCTGCCCGACGGCGTCGCCACGGCCTGGCGCGACCCCTCGGGCACGGTGGCGATCATGCAGCTGCACTTCCACGAGGACTGGTCGGGCCGGCCCGTCACCGAGCTCGAGGAGGCCACCGGCAGCCGCGTGGCGTTCATCGTGCGGTTCGGCACCGGGCTGCTGACCACGACCGAGACCGTGCTGCAGGCCGAGGACGTCGTCTACGCGGCGGCGGTCAGCGGGACCGTCGCCGCCGTCACGGCCGCCGCCGCGGCCTCGCCGGAGAGGGCGGAGTAGCGATGCGGGTGACCGTGGCGGGGGCCGGGGCGGTCGGGCGCTCGATCGCCGCCGAGCTCGTCGAGGCCGACCACGAGGTCATGCTCATCGAGCGCGACCTCGCCCACGTCGAGCCGGAGGCCGTGCCGCAGGCCGAGTGGGTGCACGCCGACGCCTGCGAGCTCGCCTCGCTCGAGGAGGCGCGCCTGCAGGGCTGCGACGTCGTCATCGCCGCGACCGGCGACGACAAGGTCAATCTCGTCGTCTCGCTGCTCGCCAAGACCGAGTTCGCGGTGCGGCGGGTGGTGGCGCGGGTCAACGACCCGCGCAACGAGTGGCTGTTCAACGACGCCTGGGGCATCGACGTCGCCGTCTCCACCCCGCGCATGCTCGCCGCGATGGTCGAGGAGGCGGTGTCGGTCGGTGACCTCGTGCGCCTGCTGACCCTGCGGCAGGGCACGGCGAACCTCGTCGAGGTCACGCTGCCCGCCAACACCCCGCTCGCCGGGCGCGCCGTGCGCGAGGTGCCGCTGCCCCGCGAGGCCGCGCTCGTCGCGATCCTGCGCGGCGGGCGCGTGATCGTCCCCCAGGCCGACGACCCCATCGAGCCCGGCGACGAGTTGATGTTCGTCGCGGGCGAGGACGTCGAGGAGGAGATCCAGCGGGTCCTCAAGGGCGAGCCCGAGGAGTAGCAGCGAACGGCCTGCTCGCTGCCTCTAGGCGCGCGAACTCCGCGTTCGCGGCGCGGCTGTGCCCTGCCGGCTGCGCCGGATGGCCCACACCGTGACGGCGGCGGCGAGCGCGGCCAGCGGCACGCCCATGGCGATCCGCACCCAGCCGAGCCACGTGTCGGCGTAGACGGAGTCGTAGAGCCACCGCTGGACGACGAACCGGGCGGCGAACACGGCCACCCACGCCAGCGAGGCGACGTCGTAGGCGCGCACGATCCGCGGGTCGCGCCGCCAGTCCTGGCCCTCGCCGTTGACGAGGTGCCAGATGACGCCGACCAGCGGCCGCCGCACCAGCACCGAGAGCAGGAAGACCCCGCCGTACACGAGGCTCGTCCAGATCCCGAGCAGGAAGAAGCCCCGGGCCTCGCCGGTGCGCCAGGCGACGAACGCGCACACCGCGACGCCGAGCAGGCCCGACAGCGCGGGCTGCACGGCCTCGCCGCGCACGAGACGCCACGCCGCCACGGCCACCGCGGACGCGACCGCGGCGACGATCGACGCGACGAGGTTCCCGGCGATCGCCTGGACCACCACGAACACCACGACGGGCACGCCTGAGGAGACGATCCCCGAGATGCCGCCCATCTGGTCGAGCAGCGTGGGCGTGCGGGGCGCGGGGGCCTCGGTTCCGGGCTCCCCGGGCTCCCCGGGCTCCCCGGCACCGTGCTCGCCGACCTCGGGGACCGCCGACGGCGCGAAGGTCTCCGTGGGCGGGTCCGCCCGCCGGAGATCGACCGGGCCGGTCGGGGGGTCGACCTCGTCGTCGGGGCGGTGCTCGCGGTGCGAGGAGCGCGTCTCGGGTCGGATGGCGATCTCCCGGGGGACGGCGGGCCCCTCGGGGCCCCGCGACGGCCGGCGGCCGGTACCCGCCACGGTACGACCGCCGGCCCGGAGCGGGTCGGCGGGCGGGTCAGTGGGCGAGCTGCAGCTCGTAGTACGGGTTGTAGATGACCTTGCGGCCGTCGCGGACGGCCACCCGGCCGCTCGCGCGCACCGTGCGGCCCGGCTCGATGCCGGGGATGCGGCGACGACCCATCCAGACGAGGGTCACGCCGTCGGTGCCGTCGAACAGCTCGGCCTCGAGCGTGGCGACCGAGCCGCGCGGACAGATCTCCACCGAGCGCAGGCGGCCCTTGACGGTCACCGCCTCGCCGGTGCTCGAGTCGCACGCCCGGTCACAGCCGGAACGGACGGCCTCGGCGGACAGGTCGTCGGCGTCGAGGTCGCCGACGTCGGAGGTGAGCCGACGGACCATGCGACGCAGGAACCCGGTCTCGGCGCTCATGTGTGTGCTCCCGTGCCACGCCGCGGCAGAGCACCCCGAACGGGCACCCTCGGCCGCAGACGCCTGAAGGATAAACGAGTCGGGCCCCTGCGGTATGCCCGTCCCGCACCCCGGCACGCGGGTCAGGAACGGCCCGGCGAGGTCCCCGCCCCGGCGCGCTGGGGCAGCATCATCGGGATCACCGGGCCCTCGGGCCGGGTGATCTGGCGGGGCTTGGTCGGCATCGACTCGACCAGCGAGTCCGCGAACTCCTCGGGCACGTCCTCGGGCACCACGAGCGGCAGCAGCGAGCGCACCGGCAGCGGGTCCGACGAGCGCGACACGACCGTGCCCCGCAACATCTCGCGCAGCATCCCGTGCAGCTTGAGCGCGTGCTGGACCGGGCCGGTGCCGACGCCGCGCAGCATCCAGCGGGGGCCCTCGACGCCGACGACGCGGGCGACGGTGTTGCCGTTGCGGGCCACCAGCTCCCGGCCCCACTCCCCCCGGTCGCGCCGGATCGTCGCGCCCTCGGACTGCAGCTGGGCGGCGAGCTCCTCGACGAGCTCGGGCCACAGCCCCCCGGTGCGCGGGGCGGCGAAGGCGCTGACCGTCAGCCGGCCCTCGGGCACCATCGCGTGCACCGCGCGCAGCGGCCCGGACGGATCCGGCTCGGCCTTGAGGCGCGCGCCCCGCGGGACGGGCAGCTGCACCGACCCCAGGTCCAGGCGCAGGCGGCCGTCGCGCGGCGCGTCCTCGGCGTCCCACGGGCCCTGGCGCTGGTGGTGGCGCCGGCCCGCGGGCTCGGCGGCCACCGACACCTGCGCGACCCGCCCGGCGCGGTGCCGGTGGCGCCCCCCGCGCACGTCATCGACCACGGCTGCTGTCCCCTTCCGTCCCTGGGTGCGGACCCGGAGCGACCCCGGTCGACCCGAAGCCCCCCGTCCCGCGTGCCGACGGCGCCACGGTGGCGAGCGTCTCGAGGTCGTCGACACCCTCGAGCACCCGGAAGACGGCCTCCTCGACCCGCTGGACCACGAGCTGGGCCACGCGGTCCCCGCGCCGGACGGTGACCGTCCGCGACGGGTCGTGGTTGACCAGGCACACCATGACCTCGCCCCGGTAGCCGGCGTCCACCGTGCCCGGGGCGTTGAGCAGGCCCAGGCCCTCGCGCACGGCGAGCCCCGAGCGCGGCACGACGAAGGCGGCGTAGCCCTCGGGCAGCACCAGCGCGACGCCGGTGCCCACCAGCGCCCGTTGCCCGGGGGCCAGCTCCACGTCGCGGGCGGCCGCGAGGTCCGCCCCGGCGTCGCCGGGCCGGGCCCGGGACGGCACGGGCAGCCCCGGGTCGAGGCGGACGATGTCGACCTGCACCACGGCGGGCGAGACTACTCTGGGTGTCGTGAGCTCCCCGCGGCCCTCACCGGGATCCGACGCGGACCCGCAGGCGCGGGTCCCGTTCAGCGAGCGCCTCGTCGTGCCCTGGTGGTGGTGGCCGCCGGGGCTGCTGATGGCGGGCCTGCTCGCGGCGGAGCTGCACATGGGCTATCCGGGCGTGCGCTCGTGGCTGCCCTACGTGCTCCTGCTGCCCCTGGCCGTGGCCCTGCTCGTGTGGTTGGGGCGCGTGCGCGTCGCCGTGGAGGGCGGCGTGCTGCGCGCCGGGGACGCCCGCCTGCCGCTCGACGGGATCGGCCGGGTGGACGTCGTGCGGGGCGAGGCCAAGCGGGAGGCCCTCGGCCCCCAGCTCGACCCCGAGGCGCACGTCCTGCACCGGCCGTGGGTCGGGCCGGCCGTCCGGATCGAGGTCACCGACCCGGACGACCCCGTGCCCTACTGGGTCGTCTCGACCCGTCGTCCGGAGGAGCTCGTCGCGGCACTCCGGTGACCACCGGAGCGCCGCTGCCCGCGCCGTGGAGCGCCGTCAGGCGGCGCAGTCGCGGCAGATGAACATGCCGCCGCGCTGGTCCGCCAGCCGGCTGCGGTGGTGGACGAGGAAGCAGCTCCCGCAGGTGAACTCGTCGGCCTGCTTGGGCAGCACGCGGACCGTCAGTTCCTCGCCGGAGAGGTCGGCACCCGGGAGCTCGAAGCTCTCGGCGGTGTCGGTCTCGTCGACGTCGACGGCGGCGGACTGCGCTTCGTTGCGCCGGGCCTTGAGCTCCTCGAGGGAGTCCTCGCCCATCTCGTCGGTCTCGTTGCGGCGCGGGGCGTCGTAGTCGGTCGCCATTGCGTGTCCCACCCTCGGTCTTGCCGGTCCCATCTCGGTCGTGCGGCAGCACAACGCGGGAGGACGACCGTTTGTGCCGGACCCGGAAAGTGACCCGGGTCTCACCCAGGGGTCCTGCGGCACGGACGAGGCGGACGTCCGCGCGGCTGCGGAGCGGCGGGAGGGTAACCCACGGGACCCCGCGCGGTCAGCCGGCCCCGGGAGGGTGTCGGGATCGTGACCCGCCACACCGGGTGGGCCCGCGGTGGCGGCCGATCACGGGGCCGGTCCCACTACGCTGGCGCGGAGACGGACAGCGCGGTCAGCGGGTCGGGAGGGGCGTCGGTTGGTCGGCACGGTCAGGGCGGGGACGTCGCGGGTGCGCGAGGTCTACCGGCGGCGCAACCTCGTCCCGGCGACGGTGCTCGTGGTGGTGCTCGCGGTGGCGAGCATCGTGACGTGGACGGTGGTGTTCACCAACTCCACCGCGGACTCGGTGACCACGTGCAACACCTCCCCGGTGCCCGGCGCGGGAGCGCCGCAGGCCACCGACGCGCTCGACGACCAGGCCGCGGCGGCCCCGGGCGACGTGCGGGTCAAGGTCCTCAACGGCGCGGGCACCCGCGGGCAGGCCCAGCTGGCGGCCGCCGAGCTGGGTGAGCTGGGCATCGCCGAGGCCGCGCCCCCGGACAACGACCCGCTCTTCCCCGCGCAGGACCTCTCCTGCGTCGGCCAGATCCGCTACGGCCCCGAGGGGGCGTCGGCGGCACGGACCCTGAGCCTCGTGGTCCCCTGCGCCGAGCTCGTGGCCGACCGCCGCGAGGGCAGCGAGGTCGACCTCGCCCTCGGCGACGACTTCCGCGACATCGCCCCGCCCCAGCCCGTCACCGAGGCCCTGCGCGCGCTCTCGCGCCGGACGGCTACCGACGGCTCGGGCGCGCCCGCCCCCGTGCCGGACGAGGCGATGCTGAGCGCCCTGCGGTCGGTGGACTGCAGCACCTAGCTTAGCCAGGGGGGACCTAGCCGATCCCGCCCGCGCCCTCGGCCACGAGCAGCGCGGTCAGCGGGCCCGCCAGGGCCGGGGCCGCGACGACGGTCGCCGCGTCCCCGAGGCCGTCGGGGTCCGTGCCGGGCAGCCGCACCACGGCGCCGGCCTCCTGCGCGATGAGCGCGCCCGCGGCGTGGTCCCAGGGGTGCAGGCCGTGCTCGTAGAAGCCGTCGAGCCACCCGGCGGCCACGGCGCACAGGTCCAGCGACGCGCAGCCGGTGCGGCGGACGTCCCCGATCCGGGCCGCGATGCGCGCCAGCACCGCCGCCTGCCGGCTGCGGCGTCCCGGGTCGTAGCCCAGGCCCGTGCCGACGACGGCGAGGGAGAGGTCCCGGAGGGTCGTGACCCGCAGCGGCTCGCCGTCGCGGTGCGCGCCGTGCCCGCGGGCCGCCCGCCACACCCGCCCCGAGACCGGCTCGACGACCGCCCCGGCCACCACGTGCCCGTCCACCTCGGCGCCGAGCGACACCGAGAACCAGGGCAGCCCGTGGGTGTAGTTCACGGTGCCGTCGATGGGGTCGACGATCCAGCGCACCTGGCCCGGCGCGGGCGTGCCGCTGGTGCCGCCCTCCTCGCCGAGCACGAGGTCGTCCGGACGCGCCGCCGCGAGCCGTGCGCGCACCAGCGCCTCGCAGGCCGTGTCCCCCTCGGTGACGACGTCGGTGGCCGAGCTCTTGGTGTCCAGCCGATCGCGGCCCACGACGCGCTCCCGGACCTCGAGGGCCAGCGCGGCGGTCTCGGCGGCGACGGCGACGGCGAGCTCCTCCAGGACGACGGGATCGGGGTGCTCCACCGCCGCATCCGACCACAGGTGGGTGTCCACCCGACGACGCGCAGGTCACCGCCCGGTGATCGCGCTCCGCAGTCGTCCCGGGCGTCGTCGGAATCGATCCCGCGGGCACGTCGGGGCAGGTCGCGGGCGGGGCACGACCGAGAGGTGCGACGGCGGGCCGTTCCGCTCGTTACAATGGAGCACGAGCCGAGGCGGGTCACCGGGACGTACCGGGGCCCTCGACGTCGTCCCGCGTCCGGGTGGCCATCCGGCGACCCCGGTCGTCGATCCCGTCGCCGTTCAGCCGTTCGTCACGAAAGGTCGTCTGTGGCAGCCGCAAAGTCCGCAACCCGACGCCGCGTCGCCGACGCCGCCGACACCGACGCAGCCGCCGCGGGCGGCCCGGTCGGTGTGGTCGCCGCTCCCGACGACGCCCCCGAGGCGCCGGCGAAGAAGACGACGACGCGCACGGCCAAGGGCGGCAAGAAGGCCCCCGCCAAGGGCAAGGGCGCGGCGGCGACCAAGACCGACGCCGACGCGCCCGAGGAGGTCGAGGGGGCCGACGGTCCCGAGGGCGCCGACCTCGAGGGGCTCGAGGGCGCCGAGCTCGAGGCCGCGGGCACCGAGGAGCTCACCGAGGACGTCGTCGTGCTCGGGGCCGAGGTGGTCGAGGCCGCCGAGGTCGAGACCGAGGAGCCCACGGAGGAGGACAAGAAGTCCGGCGACTTCGTCTGGGACGAGGAGGAGTCCGAGGCGCTGCGCCAGGCGCGCAAGGACGCCGAGCTCACCGCGTCCGCCGACTCGGTCCGCGCCTACCTCAAGCAGATCGGCAAGGTGGCGCTGCTCAACGCCGAGGAGGAGGTCGAGCTCGCCAAGCGCATCGAGGCCGGCCTCTACGCCTCCGAGCGGCTGCGCAAGGTCGCCGAGGCCCAGCAGGAGCTCGCGACGCAGATGCGGCGCGACCTGCGGTGGATCGTCCGTGACGGCGAGCGCGCCAAGTCCCACCTGCTCGAGGCGAACCTGCGCCTCGTCGTCTCGCTGGCGAAGCGCTACACCGGCCGCGGCATGGCGTTCCTGGACCTCATCCAGGAGGGCAACCTCGGTCTGATCCGTGCGGTCGAGAAGTTCGACTACACCAAGGGCTACAAGTTCTCGACCTACGCGACGTGGTGGATCCGCCAGGCCATCACCCGCGCGATGGCCGACCAGGCCCGCACCATCCGCATCCCGGTGCACATGGTCGAGGTCATCAACAAGCTCGGTCGCATCCAGCGCGAGCTGCTCCAGGACCTGGGCCGCGAGCCCACCCCGGAGGAGCTCGCCAAGGAGATGGACATCACCCCGGACAAGGTGCTGGAGATCCAGCAGTACGCCCGGGAGCCCATCAGCCTCGACCAGACCATCGGCGACGAGGGCGACTCGCAGCTCGGTGACTTCATCGAGGACAGCGAGGCGGTCGTCGCGGTCGACGCGGTGTCGTTCACCCTGCTGCAGGACCAGCTGCAGTCGGTCCTCGCGACGCTCTCGGAGCGCGAGGCCGGCGTCGTGCGGCTGCGCTTCGGCCTCACCGACGGCCAGCCGCGCACCCTCGACGAGATCGGCCAGGTCTACGGCGTGACGCGCGAGCGCATCCGCCAGATCGAGTCGAAGACCATGTCGAAGCTGCGCCACCCCTCGCGCTCGCAGGTCCTGCGCGACTACCTGGACTAGGTCTCCCGCCGACTCCGCGGACCGACGGCCCCCGAGCTCCGGCTCGGGGGCCGTTCGTCGTTCCGGGCTCCTGCTGCGGACGGTTGACCTGACCGACATCCGGTCGCCCGCCGTCCGGACCCGCGACTTTGCTCCTTGCCGCGAGATGTCCTCGCGTGGAAACTATTTCCACTCGCGCGGGACAGTGCCGGGGAGGACGCGATGGCGACACGGGCCCACCGCTGACCCGACCGCGGCACCTTCGACGAGACCCGCCCGATGGGGGAGGCCCCGGAGCGCGTGGCGTGCCCACGCTGCGCTCCGTCCTCGCCGCGACAGCGGACCGCTCCGCTGCTCGCCCGGATGAGCACCGCCGTGCGCTGGGCGCTCGCGCGGGAGGAGAGAGCCGCGACGCACCCGAGGTCGTCACGCACACCTCGGGCACCACGCGTCGCTGACCGCACGCCCGACGACCCGGAGCCGGTCCGCCGCGCCCGGACTCGCTCGGTCCTGCCCGGGAGGGCCCCATGGCATCCGTCGGCCTCTTCTACGTCGGCGCCGTCCTGTTCGTGAACGGTCTGCTGCTGCTCGGCCTCGTGGAGGCCAAGGCCGCGTCGATCATGAACCTGTTCGTCGGGACGCTGCAGGTCGTCACACCGACCTACCTGATCTTCACGGCCAACGGTGACACCGACCAGATCATCCTCGGCGGCGGCCTGTACCTCTTCGGCTTCACCTACCTCTACGTCGGGATCGGGCTGCTCGCCGGCCTCGACACCACCGGCGTCGGCTGGTTCTCCCTGTTCGTCGCGATCTCCGCGCTCGGGTTCTCCTACGTCAACTTCACGCTGCTCGGCGACCCGACCTTCGGCGTGATCTGGCTCTACTGGGCGGTCCTGTGGACCCTGTTCTTCCTGCTCCTCGGGCTCAAGCGCGAGGCGCTGACCCGCTACACCGGCTGGGTCACGCTGATCGAGGCGTGGGTGACCGCCGCGATCCCCGGCTTCCTGCTCCTCATCGGCGCGTGGCCGGTCACCGGCGTCACGGCGCTCGTGCTCGGCGTCATCGGCGTCGTGATGCTGCTGGTCCTGCTGCCGACGCTGCGCCCGCCGCGGCGTGCCCCGAGCGGCACCTCCGGCGGCCCCGCGCCCGTCGAGACCCCCGACCAGACCTACAGCCGGACCTGACCGGCCCGGCGTCCCCATCCGGGTCGGCGACCGCCGGCCCCTCTCCGGAGAAGGTGATCGCACGTGCCCGAGGTCGTGTTCGAGGTCGACCAGTCCAAGTCCATGCGCGACCAGGCGGTCCCGGGCCACAACCGGTGGCACCCCGACGTCCCGCCGGCCGCGATGGTCCGGCCGGGCAGCGAGTTCCGGGTGGAGTGCCGGGAGTGGACCGACGCCCAGATCGGCAACAACGACTCGGCCGACGACGTGCGCGACGTCGACCTCTCCCGCGCGCACATGCTCTCCGGCCCGATCGGCGTCGAGGGCGCCGAGCCCGGCGACCTGCTGGTCGTCGACATCCTGGACCTCGGCCCCTGCCAGGCCCCTCAGGAGTACGGCGACGCACCCGGGCAGGGCTGGGGCTACACGGGCATCTTCGCCCGGGAGAACGGCGGCGGCTTCCTCACCGACGAGTACCCGTCCGCGGCCAAGGCGATCTGGGACTTCCACGGCCAGGTCGCGACGTCGCGGCACCTGCCCGGCGTCCGGTACACCGGCATCACCCACCCCGGCCTGTTCGGCACGGCGCCGTCGGCCGACCTGCTCGCCCGCTGGAACCGCCGCGAGCGGGCGCTCATCGACCGCGAGCCCGACCGGGTCCCGCCGCTGGCGCTGCCGCCGCTGCGCGAGAGCAGCCTCGGCGGGCAGGCGTCGGGGTCGCTCGCCGAGCAGATCGCCGAGGAGGGCGCGCGCACCGTGCCCGCCCGCGAGAACGGCGGCAACCACGACATCAAGAACTTCACGCGCGGCAGCCGCGTCTTCTACCCGGTGCACGTCGCGGACGCCAAGCTCTCGGGCGGGGACCTGCACTTCAGCCAGGGCGACGGCGAGATCACGTTCTGCGGCGCCATCGAGATGGGCGGCTACATCGACTTCGGCGTCGACCTCATCAAGGGCGGGATGGAGACCTACGGGGTGAGCACCAACCCGGTCTTCATGCCCGGCAACGTGGAGCCGCGCTACTCGGAGTTCCTGACGTTCATCGGGATCTCGGTCGACCACGAGTCCGACACCAACGAGTACCTCGACGCGACGCTGGCCTACAAGCGGGCCTGCCTCAACGCCGTCGAGTACCTCAAGAAGTTCGGCTACACCGGCGAGCAGGCCTACCTGTTGCTCGGCTCGGCGCCGATCGAGGGCCGGGTCAGCGGGGTGGTCGACATCCCGAACGCCTGCTGCTCGCTCTACCTGCCGACCGCGATCTTCGACTTCGACATCCGACCCTCCGCGTCCGGCCCGGCCACGGCCGACCGTGGGATGTCGGCGGTCACCAGCTGAGGACGCGGATCATCCCGACAGGGCCGGCGGCCCGCCCTCGGCGCGGGGGCGGGCCGTCACCACGGGGACCCCGCCGCAGTTCCAGCAGGTGGGCTCGGGATCGGGGTCCCGGCCACCGACGTCGCAGTGAGGGCAGTGCCAGTGGCTGACGATGAGGTGCATGACGAGCCTCCCGCGGAGCGCGATCCACGCTCCGAAGACTGGGTCCCCCCACCGCGGCACGTCGCCGCCGACCGCGCGGGTGTGCACAGCCTGCGCACAGCTCACCACATCGCGGAGTCACTCGCCGAGGCAGGTGTCGCCGACGAGCCGGTCGTGCTCGACCGTCAGGGACCGCACCGGAGCATCGCGGGGCTGGAGCGCCTGCTCGACGACGCGCTCGCGCTCGAGGCGGCCGAGCGCCGGGACGAGCGCCGGGACGAGCGCCGGGACGAGCGCCGGGACGAGCGCCGGGACGAGCGCCGGGACGAGCGCCGGGACGAGCGCCGGGACGAGGGCGGCGACGACGGTCACGACGAGGGCTGCTGACGGGCGACGAGCCACGCCGCGCGGCCGGGGGGCCGCACGGGGCCGTCCGGTCGATGGTCAACACCGGGATCCCGTTCCTAGACTCCCCCGGTGACCTCCGGTGGCGTCCGTCGATCCCCGCAGGGCGGGCTGGCGGAGGTCCTGGACCTGATCCTCGACAAGGGTCTGGTCATCGACGCGTTCGTCAAGGTGTCGGTGGTCGGGATCGAGCTGATCACCATCGACGCGCGCATCGTCGTCGCCAGCGTCGACACCTACCTGCGCTTCGCCGAGGCCACCAACCGTCTCGACCTGCACGCGAAGGGCGGCAAGGGCCT
Organism: Actinomycetospora sp. ABD4_176; assembly: GCF_056311855.1. Lineage (NCBI taxonomy): Bacteria > Bacillati > Actinomycetota > Actinomycetes > Pseudonocardiales > Pseudonocardiaceae > Actinomycetospora > Actinomycetospora sp. ABD4_176. The sequence goes on from NZ_CM149974.1 coordinate 1,801,869, forward strand.
CGCCGAGCTGCCCGGCGAGATGACCGAGAAGGTCTACCACGGCGGCGCGAAGGGCATCACCAAAGGCGTTCTCGACGCCGGTCACGAGATGTGGCAGGAGCTGCGCGAGGAGCGCCAGGAGAAGCGCCGGCGCCGACAGCCCGACTGACCGCCCCACCCCGCCTGACATGCTGGCCGGGTGCAGCCCGATCCGGACGCCGACGCCCTGCCCGACACCGACCCCGTCGAGGTCCACCGGCGGTCGGTGGCGCTCATCCAGGGCATGGACGCGGGCGACCTCGACGCCGTCGGCGCCCTGCTCGGCGAGCTGGGCGGACCCGAGGAGTTCGCCGCCCAGGTGATCAGCCTGGCGAGCCTCGCGCGGCTGCTGCTCGACCAGCGCGAGGACACCGCTCCCGGCGCCGACGAGGCCCGCGCGGCCGTGCTGAACGAGCTCGCCGCCGTCCTCGCCGCCGCCGAGACCCCCTGACGCCCGTCACACCCCTCCCGCCGGGCTGCGCGGAGACCCGTCGGGCACGATCGCGGGCGTGAGCGCCGCGCGGGACGAGCCGACCAGTACCGAGCCGACGGTCGCGGAGGACGCCGCGCTGGCCCGCGAGCTGGCCGACGCGACCGGGGCGCTGCTGCTCGGCCTGCGCGACGACACCGGCCCCGGCCGTGACCGCGAGGACCGCGGCGACGCCGAGGCCCACCGGTTCCTCGTCGACGCCCTGCGCCGCCACCGTCCCGACGACGCCGTGCTCTCCGAGGAGGGCACCCAGGACCCGGCGCCGCGCCGCGGGGCGCACCGGCTCTGGATCGTCGACCCCCTCGACGGCTCCAGCGGCTACGGGCGCGGGGGCGACGAGTGGGGGGTGCACGTCGCGCTGGTGGTCGACGGCGCGCTGGTCGCCGGCGCGGTCGCCCTGCCCGCCCGCGGCGAGCTGGCCGACTCCGACACCGTCACCCCCGTGGCCGACACGCCGGTCGACGACCGGCGCGAGCTCCTCGTCACGATCAGCAGGTCGCGCCCGCCGGTCGAGCTGCGCCGCCTCGCCGCGGTGCTGCCGGTGCGCACCGTCCCGCTCTCCGCGGCCGGGGTGAAGACCCTCGCCGTGGTCGACGGGACCGTCGACGCCTACCTGCACTCCGGCGGGCAGTACGAGTGGGACAACGCCGCGCCCGCCGCGGTGGCGCGGGGCGCCGGGCTGCGCGTCACCCGCCTCGACGGCCGGCCGCTGCCGTTCGGGGCCGACGACCCCTACTCCCCCGACCTGCTCATCGCCCGCCCCGCGGTGCACGAGGCGATCATCGAGGCCCTGCGGGGCTGACGGGGCTCAGTAGCGCCAGCGCCAGGCGGCGAGGACCTCCTCGGTCTCCCGCTCGGCGGCCCACGCGGCGTCGGCGCGCCGGACCGCGAGGAACGCGCCGAGGCGCTCGGCGCCGAGCGCGTCGGTGATCCGCGGGCAGCCGCGCAGCGCCGACTCCTGCTCCTCGGGGGTGGTGGGCAGGGCGGCGACGCCCGCGGCGGTCCGCTCGTCCTGCGTCCACGTCCCCGGGTCCGCGCCGATCGCCGCGGGCGGCGTGAGGCCCTCCTCGACGCCGGCGACCCCCGAGGTCAGCAGCGCGCTGAGCGCGAGGTAGGGGTTGGCCGAGGCGTCGGAGGCCTTGAGCTCGACGTTCGCGTGGTCGGCCCCGAGGAGCGCCGACCCCGGGACGTAGCGCAGCGTGGCCTCGCGGTTCTCGACGCCCCAGAACGCGTAGGCGCCGGCGAAGAAGCCGGGCCGCAGCCGGGCCAGCGACCCGAGCGACGGCGCGGTCAGCGCGGCGAGGGCCGGCAGGTCGCGCAGGAGCCCCGCGACGTAGCCCGCCCCGGCCGCGTCCGGGCCCTCGGGGCCGCCCGCGAGCAGGTTGCGGCCGTCGCGCCACAGCGAGGTGTGCACGTGCCAGCCGTTGCCCGCGGCCTGCAGCGACGGCAGCGGCGCGAGGCTCGCGCGCAGTCCGTGGCGGGCGGCCGCCGCGTGGACGGTCTGGCGGGCGAGCAGCTGGCGGTCCGCGGCGGCGACCGGGTCGGCGGCGGCGATCGAGAGCTCGACCTGCGCGGGCCCGTACTCGGCGTGCACCTGGCCGAGCTCCAGCCCGCTGGCCTCGGCGTCGCGCAGCAGGTCGGTGACGAACCCGTCGATCGGCACCAGCGCGTGCGGGCTGTAGGCCGGACCCTCGTGCGCGGGGACGAAGGCGCCGTCGGGGCTCGGGCGCGAGAGCACGAACTCCAGCTCGTAGCCCACGAGCGCGGTGAAGCCGCGGGCGGCGAGCTCGCCGACCGTCGCGGCGAGCAGCGAGCGCTGGTCCCACGGCCAGGGCTCGCCGTCGGCGGTGACCACGCTGCCCGGCGCCCAGGCGAGCCCGGGCTGGCCGGCCAGGGGCGTCAGGCGGTCGAGGTCGGGCACGAGCCGCACGTCGCCCGAGGGCGTCTCGAGGCCGGGCGCGGAGAACGTGATGGCGTCGTTGGTGTCGAACACCGGGAAGAGCGTGGTGACGCCGATGCCGGCCGCGGCCGCCTGCGGGAGCGCCCCGACCGGGACGGTGCGCGACCGCGGGATGCCGTTGTTGTCCGCCCAGGCGACCGTGACGCCGTGGACGCCCTGGCCGCGCAGGTGCTCGACCACCTTCTCCGTCGCGTCGCGCACCGTGTCCTCCCGTCGCCCGCCCGCGTGGTGGCGCACAGGCTAGTGGGCGACCCCGTCACCGACGCCGCGCGCTCGGGAGCGCGCGGGGTGCTCCGTCGCCGGACGAGGCGGCGCCGACCACTCGTCGTCGGAGATCGACTCCCGATCGGGTGGTCGCTGTCCGTACCCCGCAACGAGCGGTCCTGCACCGACGATGAGCGGTTCGTGACGGACGACAAAGCGGCGCGTGAACACGAGCGGTCGGGGGCCGCGTCTGCCACAGTGGAGAGGCGACGGTCGCACGACCGGAGCTCGCGGGCCCGGACACTCGTCCAGGGCCTCGACGGAGGGAGATGACGATGCCCGGCACCCTGACCCGGCCAGAACTCACCGCCTCGGACCGCTGCGATCGCTGCGGTGCAGCGGCCAAGGTTCGCGCCGTACTGCCCTCCGGTGGAGAACTCCTCTTCTGCGGGCACCACGCCCGGGCCCACGAGGCCAAGCTGAAGGAGCTGTCGGTGGACGTGCAGGCCGGTGAGAGCGCATGACGGCCGCCTGACCAGCGAAGACCTCAGCGACACCCGCAGACCGAGATCGAGACCACGACGGGCGAGGACCTCCGAGGTCCTCGCCCGTCCTCGTGTCCGGGTCCGGGGGGCCGATCACGCCCCCGGCCGCGACGCCCGCCGCCGTGTCCGATCCGTCCGGATCGCGGCGACCTCTCGACGATCACCGGTGATCGGCCCCGTCCCGGCCCGCGCCGCCCCGCGGCCGCGTCGCCGTGGCGGGCACCACGCCGCGCTCCCCCCGGCCGCGACGGCCGGGGTGGTCACCCGCGGTGGTGACACTCCGGTGAACCACGTGACGAGGCGGTGTCGGACGGCGACGACCGCGACACGGGCTCGCCGCCACGGTGTGTGATGTGCACCACAGGTCACCGAGCGGCCACGCTGCGTGGGTCGATCACCGCCACGACCGCAACGTCGCGATCCGCTCCTCGATCTGCTCGATCGTCGCCATCGGGGTGGCGGGTCCGCCGCAGTGCTTGCGGAGATCGCCGTGGATCTGCCCGTGGGGCTTGTTCGTGCGGTGGTGGTGGGCGGCGACGAGCCCGTTGAGCTCGCGGCGCAGATCCTTGAGCCGCTCGGCCACCCCGACCTCGCGCCGGAACTCGCGGGTCGGCGCCGCGGGCTCGGCCGTCGTCACCGCCGCCGCGGGCTCGCGGGCCTCCTCGCGGTCGAGCTGCTCGCTCTGGCGCCGGCGCAGCAGCGCGCGCACCTGGTCGGGCTCGAGGAGCCCGGGCAGCCCGAGGTAGTCCTGCTCCTCGTCGGTGCCGGCGCCGGTCGCCGTGCCGAACGAGGAGCCGTCGTAGATCAGCTGGTCGAGCTCGGCCTCCGCGGACAGCGCCTCGAACGCCTTCTCCTGCTCGCCGGGCTCGTCCTCGGTGCGGTTGGCCTGCTCGACGAGCTCGTCGTCCCACCCCTCCTTCGGGCGGTGCGGCTCGCCGAGGACGTGGTCGCGCTGCACCTCGAGCTCGCTGGCCAGCGTCAGCAGCGACGGCACGCTGGGCAGGAACACGCTGGCCGTCTCGCCCGGCCGGCGCGACCGGACGAAGCGCCCGACGGCCTGGGCGAAGAACAGCGGGGTCGACGCGCTCGTGGCGTAGACGCCGACGGCGAGGCGCGGGACGTCGACGCCCTCGGAGACCATGCGCACGGCGACGAGCCACCGGTCGTTCGAGCGGGAGAACTCCGCGATGCGCCCGGACGCCTTGGGGTCGTCGGAGAGCACGACGACCGGCTCCTCGCCCCCGATGCGGCGCAGCAGCGTGGCGTAGGCCTTCGCCGTGGTGTGGTCGGTGGCGATGACCAGGCCACCGGCGTCGGGGACCCCGCCGGCCCGCAGCTGCGTGAGCCGGGTGTCGGCGGCCTGGAGCACGGCTGGCATCCACTCGCCCTTGGGGTCGAGCGCGGTCTTCCAGGCGCGGGAGTTCTGCTCGGCGGTCAGCGGCTCGCCGAGCCGCGCGGTCATCTCCTCGCCGGCGCTGGTCCGCCAGCTCGCCTGGCCCGAGTAGGCCAGGAACACCACGGGGCGCACGACGCCGTCGGCCAGCGCGTCGGCGTAGCCGTAGGAGTGGTCGGCGCGCGAGCGCAGCACGCCGGCGGCGTCGGGCTCGTAGGTGATGAACGGGATCGGGCTGTCGTCGGACCGGAACGGGGTGCCGGTCAGGGCCAGGCGCCGCGTCGCGCCGGCGAACGCCTCGCGCGTCGCCTCGCCCCAGCTCTTGGCGTCGCCGGCGTGGTGGATCTCGTCGAAGATCACCAGCGTGCGGCGGCCCTCGGTGCGGTTCATGTGCAGCACCGGGTGGGCGGCCACCTGGGCGTAGGTGACGGCGACGCCGCGGAAGTCGGTCGACGTGCGGCCCACCGCGTTCGAGAACTCCGGGTCGATCGCCACGCCCGCGGCGCGCGCGGCCTCGGCCCACTGGTGCTTGAGGTGCTCGGTGGGGCAGACGATCGTCACCGTGTCGACGGTGCGGTCGCCCAGGAGCTCGCCGGCCACGCGCAGCGCGAAGGTCGTCTTGCCGGCGCCGGGCGTCGCGACGGCCAGGAAGTCGCGGGGACGCTCGCTGAGGTACCGGGTGAGCGCGCGTCGCTGCCACTGGCGCAGCGGACGGGCTCCCGAGGGATCGGTGCTGGCGGGACTACCGGTCGCACTGGTCGTCGTACGGCTGGTCAAGGGCCCTCCGGGGCGGACGAGAGGACGAGGGGCGGCCCGGGGGCCTACTCGCCGTCGTCGCCGCCGCGGGGCATCTTGTTGAAGATCTCCTTGCACGCCGGGCAGACGGGCGAGCCGGGCTTGGGCGAGCGCGTGACCGGGAAGGTCTCGCCGCACAGCGCCACCACCATCGACCCCGTGACGGCCGATTCGGCGACCTTGTTCTTCCGCACGTAGTGGAACATCTTCGGGTCGTCGTCGCCCGTGCGGTCGGTCCCCTGCGGGCGGGTGTCGGGAAGCACGGTCGTCTGGCTCATGGCTCCCATGATGCCCCACGGACCCCCGGCGACGAACGCTCGTGGGCGCTTGTGCGCGCCGTGACGCGGCGGACCGCGCGCACCCTGCGGATTCCCCGGAACGGCACCCACACCGCCGCCCGGGCTGTCACGGTGAGCGCGCCCCGGTCCACCGACGGTGAGGAGGCCCCGTGGCCCACCCGGCCGTGCCCCACCCGGCCCCGCGCGTGCCCCGACGCGCCCGCACCGGTGCCGTCGCGGTGCCCCCGGAGGAGCTGCCCGGCGACCCGGGGTCGCTCCTGAGCGACGCGCTCGCCCTGGTCAACGAGCACCGGGCGCGGCTCGCCCGCCTGGGCCTGCACCTCGTGGTGGCGGCGCTGCCGCTGCTCGCGATCTCGGCGCACGTGTTCGGGATCGCGCCGATGAACGTGACGGGCGGGCTGTTCGTGGTGCCGCTGACGCTGCTCGTGCTCGTGCTCGGCGTCTTCGCGCCGGTCGGCGAGGACCGGATCGTGCTCGTGGGCGCGGTGTGGGGCGTCCTCGCCACCCTCGTCTACGACGCCGTCCGCCTCGACACCGTCTACCTGCTCGGCTGGTGGGGCGACTTCATCCCGACCGTCGGCACCTGGATCCTCGGCGACACGGGCGGCGCCACCGCCACGGGCGCGGTGGTGGGGTACCTCTGGCGCTACGTCGGCGACGGCGGCGGCATCGGGGTGACGTTCTTCCTGCTCGTCGCCGCGACCGGGCTGCGGCGCTGGGGCGAGCGGGCGACGGTGGCCGCGGCCGTGGCGTTCGCGGTGTTCCCGGTGTGGACGGGGCTGGTCGCCACGGTCGCGATCGCCCCGCGGGGCGAGCGGCTGATGTTCCCGCTGACGCCCACCACGGTCGCGCTGTCCCTGCTCGGGCACCTCGTGTTCGGGCTGGTCCTGGGGCTCGGGTGCGCGCGGTGCCGCGGGCTCGAGGAGCGCTGGCCGTGGCCGGCGCTGCTCGACCGGCCCTGGGCGGGGCCCACCGGCGCCCCGGCTCGTCCCGACGACGGCTGGGGGCCGGCGAACCTCGTGGTGCCGCGGTCGACCGGGGTGTCGCTGCTGGGCCCGGCGCCGGCACGGGCCGCGGTCCCCGAGGCGCCCGGCGAGGTCACCGAGATCGTCGTCGAGCGCCCGGTCGCCCGGGCCGGGCGGTCGACGGCGCCGGCGCGGAACGCCCGCGGGAGCGACGACCCGCCGTCGGGGCCGCTGCCGGTCGGCCGGCGGGACGGGTCCTCGGCCGCGGCGTGGGCCGAGGCGTGGCAGCGGTCGTCGGTGGGCCCACCGCTGCGGCCTCCGCCGGGTCCGCCGCCGGCACCGCCCCGGCGGGCGGCGGTGGGTCCTGCCTCCGGGCCGGTGCCGGTCGGGCGGCCGACCGGACGGCCGGTCGCCGGGCAGGTCGGTGCGCCGGCGGCCGGGCCGTCTCCGGGCGGCCCGCCGCCGGGTGCCGTGCCGGTCGAGCGGCCGTCGGCCTCGCCGCCCCCGCGTCGCGACCCGGTCCCCGGTCCGGTGCAGGTGCTGGGGACGCCGTCGGCGCCCGTCCCGCTCTGGGGTGCCGGCGGTCCGCGCGCGCCGCGCGACGCCGCCGGTGTGCCGACGGGGTCCGCGCGCGCCGACCGCCGGGCCGGGGCCTGGGGGCTCGCGGTGCCGCCCGAGCACGCCGACCCGTGGCTCGGCGGCCCGCGCGAGGCGGCGGGCACGAGTTCCGCGAAACCGCACCCGACGTCCGCGACGCGTGGCTAGCGTCCGCGACGAGGGGTCGGCACCGGGGAGCGGAGGGCGATGAGCGGGTCGGCGTGGGGGCCGGGTGGGCGTGGTCGGGCGGGATCGGGGCGTGCCGGCGCGCGCTCGTCCGGCGTGCCCGAGAGCCCCTGGGCCACGCTCGACCGGCGGCCGGGCCCGCGCCGCCTCCCGGTGCTGCTGCTCGGGCTCGTCGGGGTCGCGGCGCTGGTCGTCGGCGTCGCCCTGGGCGCGGGCACGCCCGTCGTGTCCCACGGCGGGCTGGTGTCGGTCGCCGACGACGAGGACTCGTCGGACGGAGCCGAGTCGGGGTCGGGCTCCGACGAGGGCTCGGGATCGGGGTCGGGGTCGAGCTCCGGTTCCGGCAGCGACTCGGGTTCCGGCGGCGACTCGGGCTCCGGCGGCGACTCGGACTCCGGCTCCGGCGGCAGCTCCGGCTCGGGTGGCGGCGCTCAGGACCAGGACGACGAGGGCGAGCAGGCCGGTGGCGGTGGCGGCGGTGGCGGTGGTGGCGGTGGTGGCGGCGGTGGCGGTGGTGGCGGCGCCGGTGCGGGAGCCGAGGGCGGCGAGGCGTTCCCCAACCGCGACCAGGCCGGGCGGGCGTCGGCGAACGAGTACATCTCGATCCAGCAGGCCGACCGGGGGGTCCGGGGCGAGGGCGGGGTGTTCTCCGGCGGGAGCTACTCGATCCGCTGCGCCATGAGCGCCCACCACAACTCGGACAACTTCATCATCGCCCCCGGCGTGCGCAACGGCGCCCAGCACACCCACGACTACGCGGGCAACGAGGGCACCAACTTCGCCAGCGAGGACGAGACGCTCGAGGAGTCGACCACCACCTGCACCAACGGCGACCGCTCCCCGATCTTCTGGCCGGTCCTGCGCGACCTGCGCGGGCAGGGCCCCGACGTCGGCGCCGACGGCGGCAGCCTCGACGGCAACGTCGGGTCCTTCATCGAGCCGTCCGCGGTCGACTTCACCTTCCACGGGCACGGCACGCGGCGCACCGAGCCGCTGCCCCTGAACATCGCGCTGGTGACGGGTTCGGCGAAGGCCGGCACCAACGGCGGCAAGGGCAGCAACGCCAAGTTCACCTGCACCGGGTCCGGCGGGCGGATGACCGACCTCTACCCGATGTGCCCGCAGGGCTCGACCCTGCAGCGGGTCTACGACTTCCCGAGCTGCTGGAACGGCCAGGACCTCGACTCCGAGGACCACAGCAGCCACATCGTCTACCCGGACGAGGACGGCGAGTGCGCCGAGGACCTCGTCCCGGTGCCCGCGCTGCGGATCACGGTGAACTACGAGGACCCGCCGCCGGGGCGCCAGTTCGCGATCGACAGCTTCCCCGAGCAGCAGCACGACCCGATCACCGACCACGCGCTGCTCGAGTACCTGTCCTCCGAGCGCCGCGCCCAGGAGGGCGCCGCGTGCATCAACGCCGCGCGGCGGTGCGTGCAGGGGCCGGAGCAGGACGCGGCGGCCGCCGGGTCGACCGACGCCGCCGACCGGGTGCCGCGCTCGCAGACCTTCGCCCACGCCCTCGCGACCCACGCGCGCCACGGCGCGAAGCACCCGGCGGCCCGGGTCGTGCCGCCGGGACACGGCGCCCACGGGGGTCACGGCGCCCCTGGCGTGCGCGGTGCTCCGGTCACTCCGGAGATCGCCGGCGTCCCCGGCCTCGCCGCACCTCGCCACGGCCACACCGGGCCCGGCGGTCGCGCGGGCGCAGCGGGTGGCGCGGTCCCCGGGGCGGCGATGGGTGCGGCCCCGGCCGCGATGGCCGACCCCGAGGCGGCGAGCGGATCCTCCAGCGCCCTCGGCCCGGCGGCGGCGCTCGGGCGCCTGCCCGGCTTCGCGCCGCTCCCGGGACTCGCCGCCCCGCTCGGGTCACACCCCGGCGCCGGGCACGGCACCTGACACCGCAGCTCCGGGGCGCCGGCCGACTAGCCCTCGGTGCCCGTGCGCGGGGGTTCGTGATCGGCGGAGTCCTGCCGCGGCTGGCGCGGGCGCTCGCTGTGCCCGACGTAGGGGCTGCGGCCCTCGAGCACCTCGGCGGCCTCGATGATCCGCGCCTCGGGGACCTCGCCGAGCTGGGTCGACTCGCGCTTGTAGCGGTTGGGCTTCTCCGCCTTCTTCGCCGGCCGGTCGTTGGCGATGAGCACCGCGACCCACGGCAGCGGCACCGACAGCACGATGAACGCCACCGCCACCCAGGGCAGCTGGAGCCCGATGCCGAAGATCCCGGCCAGCACGAGGCACGGGATGCGGAAGGCCATGATCAGCGAATAGCGCTTCTTCCGGGCCGCGAACTCCTCGTCGTAGGAGACCGCGGCCTGGGTGATCAGGATGGGCCCGTCGTCGTCGTGACGTCGGTTCACGCTCGTCGCCTCCTCGGCACCGGCCGTTACCGTCGGGTGCCCTCACACACCACACTGAACCCTGGACGGGTCGCGCGCCACCGGAACACGACCGACGGACCGGACGCGGGCCGATCAGGACACGGTCAGGAGGCCGGCGCGGCCTTCGCGGCCTTGGCCGCCTTCTTCTGGGCCTGCTTGAAGTCGCGCACCTCGCCGAGCGTCACCGGGTCGACGACGTCGGCGATCGAGCGGCGCGACCCCTCGTCGCCGTACGACCCCGCGGCCTCCCGCCAGCCCTCGGGCCGCACCCCGCACTGCTTGCCGAGCAGCGCGGTGAAGATCTGCGCCTTCTGCTTGCCGAAGCCGGGCAGGGACTGCAGGTTCGCCAGCACCTCGCGCCCCGACGCCGCGTCGACCCAGAGCCGCTCGGCCTCGCCGCCCCAGTCGGCCACGAGCTGGCGGCACAGCGCCTGCACCCGCTCGGCCATCGACCGCGGGTAGCGGTGCAGCGCGGGCGGGCCGGTGAAGGCCGCGACGAGCGCCTCGGTGTCGTACTCGGCGATGCCGGCGGCGGTGAGCGGACCGCCGAGGCGCTCGGTGAGCAGCGCCGGCGAGGCGAACGCCCGCTCCATCGGGAACTGCTGGTCGAGCAGCATCCCGATGAGCAGCGCCAGCGGGTTGGCACTCAGGACCGCGTCGGCGTCGGCGTCCTGGGCGAGGGTCAGGTCGGGCACGGGGTCAGCCTCGCAGATCCTTCTCCAGCACGGCGAACACGAAGTCGTCGCCGCGGGGCTCGCCGACGCCCTCGGCGCCGTACGGGAACGGCCGCGTCTCGCCGGTGCGCGCGTAGCCGCGCCGCTCGTACCAGGCGATGAGCTCGGTGCGCCGGTCGATCACGCACATCTCCATGGTCGACGCGCCGCGCTCGCGGGCGTTCTCCTCCGCGGCGGAGAGCAGCGTCGACCCGACGCCGCCGGCCTGCACGTCCGGGCGCACCGCGAACAGGCCGAACGACGCGGTGGCCGCGCCCTCGGCGAGGGTGACGGCCGCGCAGCCGACGAGGTCGCCGGCGACGAGCACCGTGATCGTCGGGTCGGCGACGTCGGCGGCGAGCAGGTCGCGGGTGGTGCGCGGGCCGTCGATGAGGTCGGCCTCCGACGTCCAGCCCTGGCGTCCCGACGGTCCGCGGTAGGCGCTGTGGACGAGGGCCAGCAGGGAGTCCACGTCGGCGGCGCCGGCGACGCGGACGGTGAGAGAGGCGGTCACGGAGCCCCAGTCTGCCCGTCAGCGGGTGAGCTGTCCCGGCCCGCGGTGGGTGGCGGCCGGGGTGCGCGGGACGACGGGCACGCCGCGCGCCCAGAGCCGGACGCCGCGGCGCCGGATCGCCGCGGCGACGCGCAGGGTGACCGCGGGGTGGCGGAGGACGGCGGCGAGCACGGCCCGCGGGGTGGCGGCGCAGCGTCGTCCGCGCAGCGTCGCGACGAAGGCGGTGGCGCCCTCGCGGCGCAGGACGACGGTCGCGGCGAGCGTGGCGCCGGGCTCGGGCACGCGCATCCGGTACTCGCCGTCGACCGGGAAGAAGGGCGAGACGTAGAAGTCCTTGTCGACCCGTGCGAGGCCGGCCTCGGGGTCGTCGGAGACGTCGAGCAGGTAGTGGTGCCGCCCGCCGTAGGTGTTGTGGACCTCGGCGACGACCGCGACCAGCGTCCCGGCCTCGTCGCGGCACCAGTACAGGGTGATCGGGTTGAACACGTGCCCGAGCACGCGGGCGTGGGCGAGCATCAGCACCCGCGCCGGGCGCGCGATCCCCCGCGCGGCGAGGAACGCGTCGAGGTTCTCGCGGATCGAGCACCGCGGGTCGCCGAGGTGGTCGGCGCCGCGGAACCGTGCGAACGGGCGCAGCGGCGCGGGCAGGCGGGGCAGGTCGTCGAGGTCGACGAGCCACAGGTAGAGGCGGTGGGTGAACGCGTCGTCGAGGCGCTCGAGCCGGCGGTGATCGACCTCGGCCTCGTAGATCGCCGGCGCGACGGAGCGGAGATGCGGACGCTGGACGTCCGCGGAGCCACTCCGCTGACGTCTCACCACGTCACGCCGAGCGACGCCGCCGCGCGCGCCCCCGACGCGCAGCCGTCCTCGTGGAAGCCCCAGCCGTGGTAGGCGCCGGCGAAGGCGAGGCGGTGGTCGTCCAGCGCCGGCAGTCGGCGTTGCGCCGCCACCGACGCCGGGGTGTAGGCCGGGTGCTCGTAGACCATCCGCGCGAGCACGGTGTCCGGGTCCACGCGGTCGGTCGCGTTGAGGGTGACGATGTGTGTGTCGGGCCCGGGAAGATCCATCAGCCGCGTCATGTCGTAGCTGACCAGCACCCGGGACTCCCCCGGCACCCGCAGCAGGTTCCACGACGCGCGGGCGCCGGCGGCCCGCGGGAGCACCGAGGTGTCGGTGTGCAGCCAGGTCTCGTTGCGCGAGTACCGGAACGCCCCGAGCACCTCCGCCTCGTCCGGCGTCGGCGCGACGAGCAGCCGCAGCGCGTCCGGGGCGTGCACGGCGACGACGGCGCGGTCGAAGCGGTGCTCGACGTCGGCGTCGTCGCGCAGGAGCACCCCGTCGTCGGTGCGGGCGAGCGCGCGCACCGGCGTCGACACCTCCACGGCCGCGAGCCCCTTGGCCGCGCGCTCGACGTAGGACCGCGAGCCGCCGACGACGGTGCGCCACCGGTGCGAGCCGCCCACCGAGAGCATCCCGTGGTGGGCGAGGAAGGCGAACAGGTAGCGCGCCGGGTACTGCCGCGAGAGCTCCGGGCCCGACGACCAGACCGCCGACACCACCGGGACCGCGAACATCTCCACGAAGAAGCGCGAGTAGCCGCCGGCGTCGAGGAACTCGCCGAACGTCACGTCCTCGGCCAGCGGCGACGTCCCGTCGACCACGGCCCGCGCGGCGCGGTGGAAGCGCAGCACCTCGCCGAGCATCCGCAGGTAGCGGGGCCGGGTGAGGTTGCGCGGCTGGGCGAACAGGCCACGCGGGCCGCGGGCGCCGGCGTACTCGAGGCCGCTCGCCTCGTCCCGCACGCTCATGCTCATCTCGGAGTCCTGCGTCGCGACCCCGAGCTCGGCGAACAGCCGCAGCAGGTGGGGGTAGGTGACGTCGTTGTGGACGATGAAGCCGGTGTCCACGGCGAGCGCGCCGACGTCGTGGGTGTGCGCGTGGCCGCCGAGACGGTCCTCGGCCTCGAACAGCGTCACCTCATAGCGCCGCGCCAGCAGGTACGCCGCCGTCAGCCCCGCCACGCCCGCCCCGACGACCGCCACCCGCTCGCGCACGCCACCACTCCCCTACGGATCGTCGAGGGGGACCGCCAGTCCGTCGGGGTCCCCGGCCGCCATGGCCTTCGCGACGGGCTCGGGGAACGGTTCGAGTCCGAGGGCGCCGAGGGCGAAGCGTGTGACGAGGCCGTGCCACGCGGCCGCGCGGCGCAGCATCGCGTGGCCGTCCCCGAGGACCTCGAACCGCGCCACCTGGTCCGAGACCGTCGCGACCCGTCCGGCGAACCACCGCGACGCCCGCGGACTGGTCATCCGCTCGCGGTCGCCGTGGGCGATGAGCACGGTCTGCCCGCCGAGGTGCTCCCACGGCTCGCCCCGCTCGATCCACGGCGCGAGCCCGGCCACCCCGACGACGGCGTCGTCGCCGCCGACGCGCAGCGCCGCCCGGCCGCCCATCGAGTGCCCGACGAGCACGACGGGCACGTCGCCGTGGCGCGCCCGCAGGTCGCGCAGGGCCCACCGGGCGTCCTGCACGGGGTCGAGGTCGGGGGCGTTCCAGCCGCGGTAGCGGTAGCGCAGGAGCCCGACGTCGACGCCGCGGCGGGCGCCGGCAGCGGCCAGGCTGCGGGCGAACGGCACCATCCGCAGGTAGGGCAGCCGCAGCCCGTCGGCGGCGTCGTGTCCCTCGGGCCGGCCGCCGTGCATCACGAGGACCGCGCCCGTCACGGGCCGCCGGGTGGCGGGGCGGACACGGTCGAGGCGCGGCAGGGTCACGACCCCATCCTGCGGCCGCGGGCCCGTCCCGGCGCGCGAGCACCGCCCCCTCACGGCGTGGGCCGTCACCGCCCGTCGAACCGCTGACGGCCCGGCCGCGAACGCGCTCGCGGCCGACCCGCCCCTCGGAAGGACACCGATGAAGACCGGAGACCTCGCTCCCGACTTCGAGCTGGCCGACGACACCGGCACCCGCCGGACGCTCTCGGAGCTCCTGGCCGACGGCCCGGTGGTGCTGTTCTTCTACCCGCTCGCCTCCTCGGGCGGCTGCACGCAGGAGAGCTGCCACTTCCGCGACCTCGCCGGGGATTTCGCGGCGGTCGGCGCCCGGCGTGTCGGCATCAGCGCCGACCCGGTCGAGAAGCAGCACGCGTTCTCCGCGGCGAACGGGTTCGACTACCCGTTGCTGTCCGACCCGGAGGGCGAGGTGGCGAAGCAGTTCGACGCGAAGCGGTCGTGGCTGCCGATGCTGCCGATCAAGCGCAGGACGTTCGTCATCGACACCGACCGCACCGTCCTCGGTGTCATCAACGGCGAGATGAAGTTCGACCAGCACGCCGACGACGCGCTCGCGCTGCTGCGGTCGCGTCAGGGCGCCTGACGGCCGTCAGGTGGCGCGTGCCGCGCGGGTGCCCGGGGGGAGCGGCAGGAAGCCGGAGGTGCGCCGCACGTACTCGGCGTACCCCGGCCGCCCCGACATCGAGCGCTCCGTGAGCTCCTTGCCCGTCACCGACACGAGCAGGTAGGTCATCAACGCCGGCCCGACCGCGGTGACCAGCGCGAGCGGGTGACCGGCGGCGACCACGAAGACGCCCCACCAGACGCAGGCGTCGCCGAAGTAGTTCGGGTGGCGGGTGTAGCGCCAGAGCCCGGTGTCGAGGATGCGACCCCGGTTCGCCGGGTCGGCCTTGAACGCCGCGAGCTGGGCGTCGCCGACCGTCTCGAAGACGAACCCGACCAGCCACACGACGATGCCGGCGATCACCACCGGCAGCACGGTCGCGGGCCGCAGCATCGCCGCGAGCACGGGCAGCGCGACGACGACCATGACGGCCGCCTGCGGCACGTAGACCCGCCGCAGCACCGTGGCCGTCACCGCGCCGGGTGGGTGGTCGTCGCCGAGCATCGCGGTGTAGCGCGGGTCCTCGCCCTTCCCGCGGTTGCGTCGCCCGATGTGGACCGCGA
Source organism: Actinomycetospora sp. ABD4_176 (assembly GCF_056311855.1). Classification (NCBI taxonomy): domain Bacteria; kingdom Bacillati; phylum Actinomycetota; class Actinomycetes; order Pseudonocardiales; family Pseudonocardiaceae; genus Actinomycetospora; species Actinomycetospora sp. ABD4_176. The sequence continues at coordinate 1,816,885 of NZ_CM149974.1, forward strand.
GACGCAGCCCCCAGATCGCGACGAGGGCGAGCACGACCACCCGCACCAGCAGGTCGCCCGTGCCGAGGACGCCGGAGAGCACGAAGGACACCGCGGCGACGGCGACGAAGCCGAGCCCCCACGTGACGTCGACGACGCTGTGGCGCCCGGTCGCCCGGGCCACCACCAGCGTCAGGCCGAACGCCACGACGACCGCGACCACCGCGCCGGTCAGCAGGACGCCGGCGGCGATCACGGGGCCTCCGCCACGCTGCGGGTGGTCACCGTCCAGTCGTCGCGGGTGGCCGGCATCCCGCTCGTGCCGCGCTTCGTGGGCCGCACGAGGAGGAGCTGGTCGACGCCCATGCGGTTCTCCTCGAACGCCAGCGCGCCGCCCGCGAGGTAGAGCCGCCACATCCGCGCACCGCGCTCCCCGACCAGCGCGACGGCCTCGTCGAAGCGCTCCTCCAGCGTGGCGAGCCAGGCACGGATCGTCGGCACGTAGTGCTCGCGCATGACGTGGACGTCGCGGACCTCGAGCCCCGCGCGCTGGAGGAAGGTCAGCGTGTCGCCGACCGGGCGCATGACCATGTCCGGGGTCACGTAGGTCTCGATGAACGCGCCGCCCCCCGGCGCGTCGGCGCCCCGCGACATCTGCTGCACCAGCGCCCGTCCGCCGGGGCGCAGCGCGCCGTGCAGCGTCGCGGCGAAGGTCGGGTAGTGCTCGTCGCCGACGTGCTCGCCCATCTCGATCGCGCTGACGGCGTCGAACGGGCCGTCGGCGGCGGTGATCCGCGCGGCGACGTCGCGGTAGTCGAGCAGGTCGACCTGCACCTGCCCGGCGAGGCCCTCGGCGCGGATGCGGGCGTTGACGTGGTCGCGCTGCTCGCGCGAGATCGTCACCGCGCGCACCTGCGCGCCGTGCTCGCGCGCGGCGTGGACCGCGAGCGAGCCCCAGCCGCAGCCGATGTCGAGCAGCCGCCGGCCCGGGCCGAGGTCGAGCTTGCGGCAGATCAGCTCGAGCTTGTCGTGCTGGGCCTGCGCGAGGGTGCTCCCCGGTGAGGTCCAGTAGCCCGACGAGTAGGCCATCGAGTCGTCGAGCAGCAGGGCGTAGAAGTCGTTGCCGGCGTCGTAGTGGTGGGCGATGACGTCGCGGTCGCGCCGGCGGCTGTGCAGGCGGCCGCGGATGCGGATCGCCTCGGGCGGCGGCGGCGGCTTCGGGCCGAGGAGCCCCATCCGGGCGGCCGCGAGCCCCAGCCCGGGCAGTTCGCGGACCTGCGGGCGGCGCGGGGCGATCGTCCCCGCGCGCACCAGCGCCCACATCGTCGACAGCCCGGCGGCGAGGTCGCCGTCGACGTCGAGGTCACCGGAGACGTAGGCGTGCGCCAGCCCCATCTCGCCCGGCTCCCACAGCAGGCGGCGCAGCGCGCGGCGCGAGCGCAGCACGACCGTCGGCACGCCCGGGCCCGGTCCGGCCCCGGCCTCGCTGCCGTCCCAGGCCCGGATCCGCACCGGTACCGGCCCGTCGAGGAACGCCCCGACCGCACCGACCACCCGCTGTGCTGCCCCTGCACCCACCCTGATCTCCCTCCGCCGTGTCGAACCGTGATCGGACGAGGCGGGCGGACGGTTCGGGCGCTGGCAGAGGGTGCACGACGACCTCGCGAACGGGCGCATCCCGGCGCGTCGTTCGGGCGGTCCGGATACGGAACGTGCTGAGATTCACACCATGGTGGGGGTGGACCTGGGGGTCAACGACGTCCCGATCGTGGGGGAACCGGTCGCGTACGGGACGGGGTTCATCGCGCTGCTGCTGGTCCTGCTGTCGCGATACATCAGCAACTATCCGATCACGTTGGCGCATGAGGGCGGGCACATGCTCGCGAACCTCGCGTTGTTGCTCGGCAATGACGGCTGGAAGTTGAACGACGACGCCTCCGCCGTGACGAAGGCGAAGAACGGCGGGATCTGGCTCGTCCAGATCATCACCGCGCTGGTGGGCTACGCGGCACCGCCGCTGTTGGGCCTTGGTGCAGCAGCGTTGATCGCCGCGGGCAATCCCTGGGCCGTCCTGCTGGCCACGATCGTCCTGAGCCTGCTGGCGCTAGCGCTCTCCCGCAACGGCCTGGCGTTCCTCATCCCGGCATTGATTGTCATCGGTCTCACCTGGCTACTGATCGCAGGATCGAGCGCTCTGCAAGCTGCGATTGCGGTCGGCATCGCGTGGTTCCTGCTCATCGGTGGCCTCCTCGACGCGATTCGCCTGCTCCAGGGGAAGTCCGGAGACGGCACGGCGTTGGCAGAACTGACCCTGCTCCCGAACGCCATCTGGAACCTCGTCTGGGTCTTCGTCGCCGTCGTCGCCCTCATCGTCGGCGCCCAGCTGCTCCTGCGTCCCGGGTACATGCCCGGCTAGGGGCATTCATGCATGCACGCCCCGGCGCGGCCCGACATGATCCGGGGCATGGCGCGGCAGGACCGACTCCGGCGGATCTCCCAGGCCCACGACCGTCGGCGGCCGGGGCGGGCGATCCGGCTCTGGCGCAAGCTCGCGATCTGGGCGCTCTACCCCCGCACCGACCGGGGCTTCTGGTACGGCTTCGCGATCGACCTGTTGTGGCCGGTGCTCATGGCCGTCGCGCGCTGGGACTTCCGCGGCGGCGAGCGGATGCCGACGTCGGGCGGGGCGCTGCTCGCGGTCAACCACCTCTCGCACGTCGACCCGATCGTCCTCGTGTCGTACGTGGTCTCCCAGGGACGGGTGCCGCGGTTCCTCGCGATGCAGGAGCTGTGGTCCCGGACGGTGGTCGGCGCGCCGCTGCGCGGGGGAAGGCACATCCCGGTCGACCGGACGGCGTCGGGGATCGAGGCCTACCGCGCGGCGGTGGAGGCGGTGCGTCGCGGCGAGGTGGTCGTCGTCTATCCCGAGGGCGGGTTCGCGACCCACTCCGACGGCTGGCCCCGCGCGGCCCGCACCGGCATCGCGCGGATGGCCCTGGAGACCGGCGCGCCGGTGATCCCGGTGGCGCAGTGGGGCTCGAACCACCTGCTCGCCCCGTCGGCGTCGCGCCCCACGCTGTGGCCCCGGGCGACCCTGCGGGTGCTCGCCGGCCCGCCCGTCGCCCTCGACGACCTGCGCGAGGGACGCATCGGGCGTCGCTCGCTGCAGGAGGCCACCGAGCGGATCATGGGCCGGATCACCGAGCAGCTCGCCGTGCTGCGGCAGGAGGAGCCGCCGCCGACGCCCGAGGTGCAGGACGCCGACCCCGAACCTCGATCAACGGGGACTTCGGGCGCCTAGAAGCAGCGAGCAGCGCGTTCGCTGGAACACCCCAGCCCGCCCGGACAGAACGACGGCGCCCCCGCTGCCGCGTGGCAGCGGGGGCGCCGTCCGTGCTCTCGGGGCTCCCGATCCCCTGGTTAGCGCTGCATCTGCTTCTGCATCTCCTCCACGACGGTCGGGTCGACGAGCGTGGACGTGTCGCCCAGCTCCTCGCCCTCGGCCAGGTTCTTGAGGAGCCGCCGCATGATCTTGCCCGACCGGGTCTTGGGCATGTCCCGAGCGAAGATCACCGACGCCGGGCGGGCGAGCTTGCCGATCGACTGGGCGACCTGCTCGCGCAGGGCCTGCTCGAGCTCCTCGGTGCCCTCCTTGTCGCCCTTGAGCGATACGAAGGCGACGATCGCCTGCCCGGTGTCGTCGTCCTTGCGCGCGGCGACGGCGGCCTCGGCCACGTCGGCGTGCTCGACCAGGGCGCTCTCCACCTCGAAGGTCGAGAGACGGTGGCCGGACACGTTGACGACGTCGTCGATGCGGCCCATCAGCTGGATGTCGCCGTCGGCGTCGTACTTGGCGCCGTCACCGGCGAAGTACGCGTCGGAGTACTTCGACCAGTAGGTGTCCTTGAAGCGCTGGTCGTCGTTGTAGAGCGTGCGCATCATGCCCGGCCACGGCTGGGTGAGCACGAGGTTGCCGGTCTGCTCGACGTCGAGCTGGTTGCCCTCGTCGTCGCGGATCTCCGGCCGCACACCCGGGAACGGCTGCTGCGCCATGCCGGGCTTGAGGGTGGTGATGCCGGGCAGCGGCGTGATGAGGATGTGCCCGGTCTCGGTCTGCCACCAGGTGTCCATGATCGGCGCCTGGCCGCCGCCGACGTGGTTGCGGTACCACTCCCAGACGTCGGGGTTGATCGGCTCGCCGACACTGCCGAGCATCTTGATCGACGACAGGTCGTGGCCCTCGATGTGCTGCTCGCCCGCCTTCATGTGCGACTTGATCGCCGTGGGTGAGGTGTACAGGATCGTCACCCCGTACTTGTCGATGATCTTCCACCAGACGTCCTTGCCCGGGTAGCCGGGGACGCCCTCGAAGAGCACCGACGTGCAGGCGTTGGCCAGCGGGCCGTAGGTGATGTAGCTGTGCCCCGTGATCCACCCGATGTCGGCGGCGCACCAGTAGACCGAGTCGTCCTTGACGTCGAACACCAGGTTGTGGGTGGTCGCGACGCCCAGCAGGTAGCCGGCCGTGGTGTGCACGACGCCCTTGGGCTTGCCCGTCGACCCCGAGGTGTAGAGGAGGAACAGCAGGTCCTCGGAGTCCATCGGCTCGCACGGGCAGCTCTCGGGGTCGTCCGAGACGTTCGCGGTCAGGTCGTCGAGGTAGACGTCGCGGTCACCCATCGGGATGTCCGCGCCGCTGCGCTTGACGACGACGACCTTCTCGACCGTGGTGGGGCCGGCGTCGAGGCCCTCGTCGGCGTTGGTCTTCTGCGCGCCGGCCTTGCCGCCGCGCATCGCCTCGTCCTGGGTGATGAGGACCTTGCACTCGAGGTCGTTGCACCGCTCCGCCACGGCCTTGCCGCTGAAGCCGCCGAACACCACCGTGTGCGGCGCGCCGAGGCGGGCGCACGCGAGCATCGCGACGACGGCCTCGGGGATCATCTGCATGTAGATCCCGACGGGTACGCCCTTGCCGACGCCGAGCTCCTTGAGCCCGTTGGCCATCCTCACGACGTCGCGCTGGAGCTGGGAGAACGTGATGTCCCGCGCCTCGGGGGAATCGGGCCCCTCGTCGGGGACCACGTGCAGCGCGACCTTGTCACCCAGGCCGTTCTCGACGTGGCGGTCGACGCAGTTGTAGCAGGCGTTCAGCTTGCCGCCGACGAACCACTTCGCGTACGGCAGGTTCCAGTCGAGGACCTGGTCGTAGTCCTGGAACCAGCTCAGGCGCTGCTTGGCCTGCTCGTCCCAGAACGCCTGGAGGTCCTGCTCCAGCATCTCCGGCCGCACGTTCGCCGTCTTCGACAGCTCCGGGTCCGGCGGGTAGGTCTTTCCCTCGGTGGCCGTCTGCTCCGACATCCGTGTGTGCCCTCCCGGTCGTCGTCCGCACCGCGGGCGCCCGAGGGCGTCCCGGTGCCTGGCGGTGTGCGCAGCGTCACGCACGACCCGTGCCGAGGCAACGGTGCGTTCGGAGGGCCGCGGACAGGGTCGCGAAGATCGACTGCAGCTGCAGTGTGACGATCTACGCGTGTCACGACCGGACCACCCCGACACGCACCGCGCCTCCGCGGCGGGTGCTGTCGTTCCTGATGCCCGAATGTGGCGTGGCTTACTCCCGTCCTTCGCACGGACCGGATTCACCGTCGACGGCGTGGCCTCGCTCCTCGGCCCGGCGGCCCGTGCGGCGCTCGACCGGGGCGAGACCACACCGGCACGCCGCGCGGTCCGCGGGGCCGGGGACGCGGGCACGCTGGTGCGCCTGTTCCTGCTCGGCGATCCCGTCGCGCGTGCGGAGGCCGCGTCGGCGCTCGCGCCCGCCGACCTCGACGAGGCGATCGGGGCCGGGCTGCTGGTCGCGGCGGACGGGGAGGCGGGCGGGGAGGCCGACGGGCAGGTGCGTGCCGCGCTCGACCTGCGCCCGCACGGCGACGCCTCGATCCCCGACGCCGCGCCCTGGTGGGTGCTCTCCGACCTGGAGGTCGGGCCGACGACGCGCACGGCCGACCGCGAGCACGTCCTGGGCACCGGCGCGGCCTCGCTGTCGCTGGCGCGGGCGATGGTCCGCCGACCGGTGGACACGCTGCTCGACGTGGGGACCGGGTGCGGGGTGCAGGTCCTGCACGCCTCCGGGCACGCCGCGCGGCTCACGGGCACCGACGTCTCGGACCGGGCGCTCGCCATGGCCCGCGTGACGTGCGCGCTGTCCGGCATCGAGGTCGAGCTGCTCGCGGGGCCGTGGCTGGAGCCGGTCGCGGGGCGGCGCTTCGACCAGATCGTCACCAACCCGCCGTTCGTGCCCGGACCGCCGCAGGTCGACCACGTCTACCGCGACGCGGGCCTGGGCGGCGACGGGGCCTCGGCACTGCTCGTCGGGGTCCTGCCCGCCCACCTCACCGAGGGCGGGGTCGCGCAGCTGCTCGCGTCGTGGCTGATCACCTCCGACGACTGGACCGAGCGACCCCGCACCTGGCTCGCCGAGGCGGCCCGGTCGGCGGCACCCGGCGGGCTCGACGCGTGGGTCGTGCAGCGCGACGTCGCCGACCCCGCCCTGCACGTCGCCACGTGGCTGCGCGACGCCGGTGTCGATCCCGCCTCGCCGGAGGGGACGGCGCTCTCGGAGCGGTGGCTCGACTTCCTCGCCTCCGAGGGCGTGGTGGCGATCGGGTTCGGTTTCGTGACGCTGCGGCGCACCGCGCCCGACGTGCCGGGCACCGTGGTCTGCGAGGACCTGCGCCAGTCCCACGACGACCCCCTCGGCCCCGAGATCGAGGCGTGGCTCGACCGCACGGCCTGGCTCGCCGCGCGCCCGGGTGACGCGCTGCTCGACGCCCGCCTGCGCGTGCCCGACACCGTCGCCCTCGAGCGCGGCCTGGTGTCGACCGACGAGGGCTGGGACCCGGTCGCGGCGACCCTCGTGCGCCTGAACGGCCCGCAGTGGCGCCACGACGTCGACGAGCTCGGCGTCGCGCTCCTCGCCGGGTGCCGGGGGTACCTGCCGCTGCGGGATCTCGTCGACCTCCTCGCCGTCGCGCACGGCCGTGACCCCGGTGAGCTCGCCGCAGCCGCGCTGCCCGTCGTCCGCGACCTCGTGCACCACGGGATGCTGGTGCCGGCATGAGGGCACCGTGAGGGCCGCGACGTGAGGGCGGTGGTCAGCCGCGTGACCGAGGCGCGGGTGGTCGTGGACGAGGAGACCGTCGGGGCGCTGGACGGGCCGGGGCTCCTGGTGCTGCTCGGCGTGCACCGCGACGATGCCCCGGACGCGGCCGGCACCATGGCCCGCAAGCTGCACGAGCTGCGCCTGCTGCGCGACGAGCGCTCGTGCGCGGAGACGGGCGCGGGCCTGCTCGTCGTCAGCCAGTTCACGCTCTACGGGGACACGCGCAAGGGGCGCCGTCCGTCGTGGTCGGCGGCCGCGGCGCCCGACGGCGCGCGGGCGGCGGTCGACGCCGTCGTGGCGGCGCTACGTGCGCGCGGGGCGCCGGTGGCCACCGGGAAGTTCGGGGCCGACATGCGCGTTGTGTCGGTGAACGACGGGCCGTTCACGGTGATCGTGGAGACCTGACACCGGGGCGCCCGTCGTCGCAGTCGGAGATCCGAAAGACGTTGCCCCGCGGTGGCGCGCGCCATGCGTCGGGCACGCCACACCGGGCACCCCGCTGTTGTATCCCACGACGGGAACGAACGCCGTCCCCGACGCGTTCGAGCATGTGACGCGGCGCCACAGCACCTTCGCGCCGCGCAGGGAGGAAGCAATGACGGCGACACTCGCACCGCAGTCCGACTCCGATGCGGTTTTCCCCTCGGTGCCTGCCGAGAGCGACCTCGACGCCCAGGGCCCTGCGGCGGACCTCGTCCGCGTCTACCTCAACGGTATCGGAAAGACCGCGCTGCTGACGGCCGCCGACGAGGTGGAGCTGGCGAAGCGCATCGAGGCCGGCGTGTACGCAGCGCACCTGCTCGAGGGCTCCGACGACCTCGACGGTCAGCGTGCCGCCGACCTCCGGGCCGTGGCCCGTGACGGCCGTCGCGCGCGGGCGCACCTGCTCGAGGCCAACCTGCGCCTCGTGGTCTCGCTGGCCAAGCGGTACACCGGGCGCGGCATGCCGCTGCTCGACCTGATCCAGGAGGGCAACCTGGGTCTGATCCGGGCCGTGGAGAAGTTCGACTACGCCAAGGGCTTCAAGTTCTCGACCTACGCGACGTGGTGGATCCGCCAGGCCATCACCCGCGGCATGGCCGACCAGGCCCGCACCATCCGCCTGCCCGTCCACCTGGTCGAGCAGGTCAACAAGCTGGCCCGCATCAAGCGCGACCTGCACCAGACCCTCGGCCGCGAGGCCACCAACGAGGAGCTGGCGGAGGAGTCGGGCCTGGCCGTCGAGAAGGTCGCCGACCTGCTCGACCACAGCCGCGACCCGGTGAGCCTGGACATGCCGGTCGGCTCCGAGGAGGAGGCCCCGCTCGGGGACTTCATCGAGGACGCCGAGGCCACCGACGCCGAGTCCACGGTCATCTCCGGCCTGCTCCACGACGACATGCGCCGCGTCATCGCGACGCTGGACGAGCGCGAGCAGAACGTCATCCGGCTGCGCTACGGCCTCGACGACGGCCAGCCGCGCACGCTCGACCAGATCGGGCGCCAGTTCGGGCTCTCCCGCGAGCGGGTGCGCCAGATCGAGCGCGAGGTGATGGTCAAGCTGCGCGACGGTGACCGCGCGCGTCGCCTCAAGGCCTACGCGGCGAGCTGACGCCGGTCGATGGGCGTCGAGGTGCGTCGATGCGGGCACGGAGCGTCACCGGATCGGTCCGGTGACCTCCGCCCCATCGCCGCCTTGACGGTGACTCGCGGGTAACGGCAGTCTGAATCGCACGGGCCGCGTGTGACCCCACTCACGTGGAGCCATCGGTCCGGCCAACCACGAGACGGGCACGGCCCGTCGGCGACGGGAGACCGGGACGGTCGGGGGCCGGCCCGGTCTTCCGGCTTTTCTCGTGTGCGGGGCGTGTCAGCGAAGTGCCGTTGCTGACGTTGAGTGTCCGTATTCTTCCGTCGATCACTCAGGACACGGCGCCGGTCAGCACCATGGAGCGTTCCCCCAACGGCGCGTCGAGCGTCGCCTCCAGCGGCGGGTAGACCAGCTCTCGCGTGCAGGGTCCCGGTCCGGTGCTGAACTGCACGACGCGCAGGACCACGCGCCCGGCACCCTGCTCGACCACCTCGAGGCGTGCGTCCGTGCACCCGCCGGCGCGCCCGTAGACCCCGACGACACGGTCGTCGCGCGTCCACACCAGCGTCGGCAGGCCCGGCGGCAGCCCCGTGGCGTCGACCCGCTCCCCCGCCAGCGCGCTCGCGCCGGGCGGCGGGGTCGCGACCAGCGGATCCGGGACGGCGGGCGACGGCCGGTTCGAGGGTGGGGCGTCGGTCGGGATGGTCGATGACGGCGGCTGCGGCGCCGGCTCCGGCTGCTCCGGGGTTCCCGACGACCCGCAGCCCGCGGCCAGCAGGACGACGGCCGCGAGCAGGCCGAGACGGATGGGCGTCGGGATCGAGAGCGACATCGCGGGCATGGTCCGACCGACCGTAGGACCGCCGAGGGACGACCGCGTCGTCCGTGAGCACTTTCCGGGGCCATGGCACCCGAAAGTGCTCACGAGCGCGCCTGCGCACCCGGTGAGCGCACCCGGGTCAGCGCAGCCGACGCGGGCCGCCGTCGCGGGGCCCGGGCGGCGGGCCGAGCATGACGGTGACGCCGGTGGCGTGGGCGCCGCGGTCGGCGGCGAGCACCGGGTCGAGGACGAGCGAGCGGATCTCGGGCACGGCGTCGGCGAGCACCCCGATGCGCAGCACGAGGTCCTCGAGGGCCGGCAGGTCGACGCGGCGGGCACCGCGGTAGCCGTCGAGCAGGGGGGCCGCCCGCGGTGCGCGCACGAGCGTCGCGGCGTCCATCGTCGACAGCGGCGTGGCCCGGTAGGCGCGGTCGTCGAGGAGCTCGCCGACGACCCCGGCGAGCCCGAACGACACGAGCGAGCCGAACGACGGGTCGTCGCGCACCTCGATGACGCACGGGATGCCCGGCGGCGCCTGCACCTGGACGTACACCTCCGAGGTGCCCGAGAGCTCGACGAGCTGCGCGTACGCGGTCGAGATCGCCGAGGACTCGGTGAGCCCCACGTGCACCCCGCGCAGGTCGGTCCGGTGGCGCCAGCCCCGGTCCGCGGTCTTGAGCACCACCGCCCCGCCCAGCTCGCGGGCCGCGGCGACGGCGGCCTCGGCCGAGGTCACGCGGCGGAACGGGGCGACGACGACCCCGACGCAGCGCAGCAGCGCGTCGGCCTGCTCGTCGGAGAGCACGGTGCGCGGCGCCGGCGCCATCTCCGCGACGAGCGCCCGCGCGGCCTCGACGTCCGCGCCGTCGGGCACCACGAACTCGCCGACCGGCCGCGAGCGCCACTGCGTGTAGCGCACGGCCCGGGCCAGGGCGAGCACCGCGCGCTCCGGGCTCGGGTAGGAGGGGATGCTGCCGCGGCCCGGGCCCCCGCCCGGACCGCCCGGCACCGTGAGCACCTCGGGGACGCCCTCCGAGGCGAGGAACGTCGAGACCACCGGCTTCTCGGCGCCGTGCACCGCCTCGGCGAGCGCCCGCGCGTGGTCGGTCGGGTCGGTGGTGATCGCCGGGACGAAGACGACGACGAGGGCGTCGCACTGGTCGTCGGCGAGCAGGTCGGCGACCGCGGCGCGCAGCTCCTCGGCGCCGCTGGACGTGCCGAGGTCGACCGGGTCGCGGGCCAGGAAGAGCCCCTGGGCGAGCACGACGTCGGCGGCGAGCACCCCGAGCGCGGTGGAGTTGCCGACGATCCCGACGCGCGGGCCGGGCGGCAGCGGCTGGTGGGCCAGCAGCTGGGCGGCGTCGAAGAGCTCGTCGACCGAGTCGACGCGGATGACCCCGGACTGGTCGAACACCGCGCCGACCGCGGCCTCGTCGATCGGCTGGGCGCTGGCCGCGAGGCCCGGCGCGGCGGCCACGTGGCGCCCGGTCTTCACCGCGACCACCGGCTTCTGGCGGGCGAGACGCCGGGCGACGCGGGCGAACTTGCGCGGGTTGCCGAAGGTCTCGAGGTAGAGCAGGACGACGTCGGTGTCGGGGTCGGTGTCCCAGTACTGCATGAGGTCGTTGCCCGAGAGGTCGGCGCGGTTGCCGGCCGACACGAACGACGACAGCCCCAGGCGGCGGGTCGCCGCGGCCTCGAGGATCTGGATGCCGAGCGCCCCGGACTGGCAGAAGAACCCGACCCGGCCCGCCGGCGGCAGGGTCGGCGCGAGCGAGGCGTTGAGGGACACCCGCGCGTCGAGGTTGATCACCCCGAGCGCGCTCGGCCCGATCACCCGCATGCCGTTGGCCCGGGCGTCGGCCACCAGCTCGCGCTGCGCGGCGAGGCCCAGCGGACCGGTCTCCCCGAACCCCGAGGTGATGACGACGAGCGCGCGCACCCCCTTCGACAGGCAGGCCTCGAACACGCCGGGGACCTCGTCGGGCGGGACCGCGAGCACGGCGAGGTCGACGTCGTCGGGGATATCGGTCACCGTCGGGTAGGCACGCACGCCCCGGACCGAGCGGGCCTCGGGGTGCACCGGGTAGACGGGGCCGGTGAAGCGGGCCCGCAGGAGGTTCGCCAGCACCACGTGGCCGATCTTGGTCTCGTCGGGCGAGGCGCCCACGACGGCCACCGACCGCGGCGAGAGCACGTTGGCGACGCTGCGGGCCTCGGCGCGCTGCTCGCGGGCGAGCTGCACCTCGCGGCTGCGCGAGGTCGCCGCGACGTCGAACTCCAGGTGCAGCGTCGAGCCCTCCAGCGCCCGGCTGACCTCGAACCCGGCCTCGCGGAACACCCGCACCATCTGCTGGTTCTCGGTGAGCACCTCGGCGACGAACCGGGTCAGCCCGCACTCGCGCGCCGCGGCGGCGAGGTGCTCGAGCAGGATCGACCCGAGCCCGCGCCCCTGGTGGTCGTCGCGGACGACGAACGCGACCTCGGCGGCCGTCGACTCCGCGAGCCGCACGTAGCGCCCGATCGCGATGATCTCCCGGCCCAGCCACAGGACGAGGGCGACCCGGTCGTGGTGGTCGACCTCGACGAAGTTCTTGAGGTCGCGCTCGGGGATCTGCGGGTAGGGGCTGAAGTAGCGGTAGTAGCGCGTGCGGTCCGAGAGGCGGGCGTGGAAGGCGACGACGTCGTCGGCGTCGGCGGTCGAGATCGGGCGCAGGTGGGCCGTCGCGCCGTCGGAGGCGACGACGTCGGCCTCCCAGTGCGCGGGGTAGGGCGCGTCGGGTACCGCCCGGACCTCTGCGGTGGTGGCGTCGGGGTCCGCCGTGTCGGTCATCCTCGCCCTTTGGCTCAGGGGTGGGGGGTTCGTCAGTCGCGGGTGTCCTGGGGGTCGAGGCCGTGCAGCGGGTACACCGCGCGGCGCGTCTCGAGCAGGAACGGGTCGACCTCGACCTCGGTGAAGCCGCCCCAGGGCTCGAAGTCGGTCGGCGCCTCCTCGGTCATCGAGGTCGGCAGCGGCCGGCGGGTCTTCTCGCTGGCGTAGGAGGTCCAGTCGGCGGGGATCGGGCGCGACGGGTCGACGTCCCGGTCGAGCACCGTGGCCAGCAGGTGCGTCCACGACCGCGGCACCGCACGGTAGAGGCCGTAGCCGCCCCCGCCGAGGGCGAGCCACTTGCCGTTGCTGTACTCGGCGGCCAGCGCGCGCAGCGACCGGTAGATCGCCCGGTGCCCGTCGACCGAGAGCGACAGCTCGGCCAGCGGGTCCTCGTGGTGGGTGTCCACACCGCACTGGGTGACCAGGATCTGCGGCCGGAACGCGCGCAGCAGCCCGGGGACCACCGCGTGGAACGCGCGGAGCCACCCGGCGTCGCGCGTCCCGGGCGGGAGCGCCAGGTTCACCGCGGTGCCCGACGCCCGCCCGCCCCCGAGCTCGGAGGCGAACCCCGTGCCCGGCCACAGCGTGCGCGGGTGCTGGTGCGTCGAGATCGTCAGCACGCGGTCGTCGTCGTAGAACGCGGCCTGGACGCCGTCGCCGTGGTGGACGTCGGTGTCGATGTAGCAGATGCGCTCGTAGCCGTGGTCGAGCAGCCAGGAGATCGCGACCGCGCAGTCGTTGTAGACGCAGAAGCCCCAGGCGTGGTCGGCCATCGCGTGGTGCAGGCCGCCGGCGATGTTCACCGCGCGGTCGGCGCGGCCCTCGGCGATCTCGCGGGCCGCCGCGATCGAGCCGCCGCACACCAGCGCGCTGGCCTCGTGCATGCCCTCGAAGATCGGGTTGTCGGTGGTGCCGAGCTGGTGGCGCGGGTCGTCCCCCTCGAGCGGCGCGCGCCGCACGGCGTCGAGGTACGACGCCACGTGGATGCGCTCGACCTCCTCGTCGGGCGCGGGCGTGGGCACCAGCGGCTCGACACCCTCGAGCACCCCGAGCGCCGTGGCCAGACGCATCGTGAGGTCGAGGCGCACGGGGTGCAGCGGGTGGGACTCCGAGAGCTTGTAGCCCAGCAGGCTCTCGTCCCACACCACGGCCACACGGGCCGGGTCCACCGTCGCCCCGGAGCTGGTCACGCCCGAACCGTACCGGGACCCGCGGCACCGGGCCCCGGGTCGCCGGTCTCCACCGGGCGCCCCGTGCCGCACCAGTGCGACCAGCTGCCGACGTAGAGCCCGGCGGGGTCGTCCGGTGGGCGCAGGCCCGCGTGCTCGAGCCCGAGGACGAGCATGGCCGCACTCACCCCGGAGCCGCAGTAGGCACCGACGGCCCCGGCGTCCTCGACCAGCGGGCGCAGCACCTCGGCGGCGTCGTCCGACGCGCGCCACTGTCCGTCGGCGATCAGCGACGCCGCGGGCAGGTTGGCGGCCCCCGGCACGTGGCCCGCGACCGGGTCGATCGGCTCGGCCTCGCCGCGGAACCGCTCGGCGGCCCGGCCGTCGAGGAGCACGCCCTCCCCGCCCGCGGCCAGGCCCGCGGCGGCGTCGGCGGTGAGCACGGGCATGGCGCCGGTGCGGATCTGCAGGTCGCCGGGCCGGCGGACGCCGCCGCCGGCGGTGGAGACCTCGCCGCCGGCCGCCACCCACGCCGGCCACCCGCCGTCGAGCACCGCGACCCGGTCCGCGCGCACCCCGGCCCAGCGCAGCACCCACCAGGCACGGGCGGCACCCATCCCGTCGCCGCCGTCGTAGACGACGATCTCGGAGTCGGCCCCGGCCCCGGCGCGCTGCAGGGTCTCCTCGAGCACGTCGGGGTCGGGCAGGGGGTGGCGCCCCGCGGGCCCGGGCGGACCGGCGAGCTCGGTGTCGAGGTCGACGTAGACCGCGCCCGGCACGTGCCCGGCCTCGTGCTCCACCAGGCCCGGCGGGTCCTGCTTCGCGGCGGCCCTGCGCTCCTTGGCGGTGCGCGGCGGCGGGCGCAGGGTCCACCGCACGTCGAGCACGACGGGCTTCCCGTCGGGCCGCGCCACCGCGTCGCGCAGCCAGGCGACGGGCACGACGGGCGTGGGCAGGGGACCCGGCGAGGTGGCCATGTCACGATCGTGCCCTGCCCCACGACGACGCCGCCGTCCGGTGGGGTCCGCCGTCGGTAGGATGGGCGGGCGGAAAGGGGTGGGCATGAACGACCTCATCGACACCACCGAGATGTACCTGCGCACGATCTACGAGCTCGAGGAGGAAGGGGTCGTCCCCCTCCGAGCCCGCATCGCCGAGCGTCTCGAGCAGAGCGGGCCGACCGTGAGCCAGACCGTGGCGCGCATGGAGCGTGACGGTCTCGTCCACGTGGCCGGCGACCGCCACCTCGAGCTCACCCCCTCCGGGCGCGCCAAGGCCGTGGCCGTCATGCGCAAGCACCGCCTCGCCGAGCTGCTGCTGGTCAACGTCATCGGGCTCGAGTGGGAGCACGTGCACGTCGAGGCGTGCCGCTGGGAGCACGTGATGAGCGACGCGGTCGAGCGCAAGCTCTTCACGCTGCTCGGCGAGCCCTCGGTGTCGCCGTACGGCAACCCGATCCCCGGCCTCGAGGCGCTGCGCAGCGGCACCGACATCGACGGCGAGGTCACCGCGCCGCAGCGCACCCCGACGCCCGACGAGGCCGGCCTCGTGCGCCTCGACGAGTTCGCCCGCAGCGGCGGCGGCAAGGTGGAGGTCCGGCGGATCGCCGAGCACATCCAGCTCAACGAGCCGCTGATGGCGCACCTCAAGAAGGCCGGCGTGCTGCCGGGCAGCGACGTCGACGTCGTCGCCATCCCCCGCTTCGGCGACGCGGTGGGCGTCGGCCACAAGGGCTCGCGCTCCGAGGTCGACCCGCTGGTCGCGCACGCGGTGCTCGTCCGCGCCCAGTAGCCATCCGACCCGCACGGGGCACGCCCGGCTCCGCCCGGCACACTGGCGCGCATGACGCTGGTGGTCACGGGTGGGGCGGGCTACGTCGGCAGCGTCTGCGCGCAGCACCTGCTCGACGCCGGCCACGACGTGGTGGTGGTCGACGACCTGTCCACCGGGCACCGCGACGCCGTCCCCGCGGGCGCGCGGCTGGTCGAGGGCGACGTCGCCGTGGTCGCCGACGAGGTCCTCGGCGCCGGCGAGGTCGACGGCGTCATCCACTGCGCGGCGCGCTCGCTGGTCGGCGAGTCGGCCGTCGAGCCCGCGAAGTACTGGCACGGCAACGTCGTCACCTCGATCGCGCTGCTCGACGCGATGCGCCGCCACCGCGTGCCGCGCCTGGTGTTCTCGTCCACCGCGGCGACCTACGGCGAGCCCGAGACCTCGCCGATCACCGAGGACGCCGCCACCCGCCCCACCAACACCTACGGGGCCACCAAGCTCGCCATCGACCACGCCATCGGCACCTACGCCACGGCGTCGCAGGGCGAGCTGGCCGCGGTGAGCCTGCGCTACTTCAACGTCGCGGGCGCCCACGCCGGCGCCGGCGGCGCGCCCGCCCTGGGCGAGCGGCACACCGTCGAGACCCACCTCATCCCCCTCGTGCTCCAGGTCGCCCTCGGGCAGCGGGACGAGATCGCCGTCTTCGGCGACGACTGGCCCACCCCCGACGGCACCTGCGTGCGCGACTACATCCACGTCGACGACCTCGCCGAGGCCCACCTGCTCGCGCTCGACCTGCTGGGCCGCGGCGATGCCGCGGCGACCGGGGCGGGCGGCCACCTCGTGTGCAACCTCGGCAACGGCACCGGGTTCTCGGTGCTCGAGGTGATCGAGGCGTGCCGGCGGGTCACCGGGCACCCGATCCCCGCCCGCGTCGCCCCGCGGCGCACCGGCGACCCCGGCGTGCTCGTCGCGTCGTCGGCCCGCGCCCGCGCCGAGCTGGGCTGGAAGCCCACCCACACCGACCTCGACGGCATCGTCGCCGACGCCTGGGCCTTCGCCCGCAGCCGCGCCACCTGAGCCCACCCGGGCTCACCCCGGCTCACCCCGGCTCACCCGGGCCGCAGGCGCGCCGCGGACTCCGTGCTCGCCTCCCGGATCACGGTGCGCACGGCGTCCGGGGCGGCGCCGCTCGCCAGCAGGCTCTCGACCAGTCCGGCGAGGCGGTGCCCGGGGTCGGCGCGCCGGGCCCGCTCGAGCGCCACGCCGACCAGCGCCGACCCCCCGCGCACCAGCTGCGCGCAGGCGAGCAGGACCGCGGGCTCGGCGACCTCCGGGGCCGGCAGCGCCCGCACCAGCAGCGTCCACAGCTGCTCGGCGGCCGCGGCGACGGCCTCGTCGGCGAGCGCCCAGCCCATGACGACGTCGCGCACCCCGGGGTCGGCCAGCGCCACCGCGAGCCGCGCCAGCTCCCCGTCGCCCAGCGGGCGCCCGGCCGCCACCTCATCCCGCGCCGCCGCGACGGCCGCGAGGTCGCGGCGCGCGGCGGCGGGCCCGCCCAGCTCCCGGTCGAGCACGGCGGCCTCCCACTCGGCGTCGACGAGCTCGGCGAGACCCGGGCGGGGCGGCCCGGGCGCCAGCGAGGCCTCGAGGGCGGCGCGCGACTCGTAGGTGACCTGCCCGAGCCACGCCGACGCCGCGGCCACCGGCGAGTCGTCGGTGGCCGCGACCCGGCCCCGGCAGTCGCACGGCGGGTAGCAGCGCCACGGCGCGCCCGAGACGATCCGCGGCACCCACAGCCGGGTCGGCGCGACGATCCCGTGCGCGGCGAACACCGAGCCCACGGCGTCGGCGACGTCGGTCCGCGGCGGGACGCCGGCGCCGTCGGGAGCGCTGTCGGGAGCGCCGTCGGGGCCCTCCGCCACCACCACCGCCGTCACCTCCGCCGGCCCGGTCGGCACCATGCGGGTGGCGCACGCGCCGACCACGGCCGCGACGTCGCCGGGCGCGGGCAGGTCGGCGCGGGCGACGACGCCGAGGCGCCGGCGGCCCGCGGCACCGCCGGCGTCGTCGTGCACGGCGACGAGGACGAGGGACGCGACGGGACGGAACCCGAGCAGGTGGGGTACGGCGGCGACGAGCTCGCCGGGCTCGTGCAGGCGCAGCCGCAGGGGCTCCCCGTCGGCGGACGAGGGCCCCGGCGGCCCGGGTCGGGGGCGGGCGCGACGGTGACGGTTGCTCACACGGGTTTCGACGCAGCCCCCGCTCCGGCGGCTCCCGGGGATTCCGGGCCTGTGGACAACTCGGCGGCCGCGGCCCGTGGGAGTTCGCGGGACCGTCACCGGCGGTCGGCTTGCCCGCACTCCCCGTGGCGGCGAGGGTGGGCGGGTGCACCCGGTGGATCCCGCGACGGACACCCCGCCCCGCTCGGCGCCCGCTCCGGAGCCCGCGGGCGACGCCGCCGCCGTGCGCCGCGACTACGACCTCGTCGTCATCGGCTCCGGGCCCGGCGGGCAGAAGGCGGCGATCGCGGCCGCCAAGCTCGGTCGCCGCGTCGCCGTCGTCGAGCGCCGCGGCATGATCGGCGGCGTCTGCACGCAGACCGGCACGATCCCGTCGAAGACGATGCGCGAGGCCGTCCTCTACCTCACCGGCTACGCCATGCGCGGGCTCTACGGCGAGAGCTACCGGGTCAAGCAGGACATCACCGTCCAGGACCTCCTCGCCCGCACCCACTTCGTCATCGGGCGCGAGGAGGAGGTGGTCCGCGCGCAGCTGCAGCGCAACCGGGTCGACCTGCTCGGCGGCGAGGCCCGCTTCCTCGACGACCACACCGTCGAGGTGCTCGGCGACCGCCCCGGGGAGCACCGGACGGTGACCGCCGACCGCTTCGTCATCGCGACCGGCACGCGGCCGGCGCGCCCGCCGCAGGTCGAGTTCGACGACCGCCGCGTTGTCGACTCCGACGGCATCCTCGCGATGGAGCACATCCCGGCGAGCATGGTCGTCGTCGGGGCCGGGGTGATCGGCATCGAGTACGCCTCGATGTTCGCCGCGCTCGGGACGCGGGTCACCGTCGTCGAGCGACGCCCCACCATGCTCGACTTCTGCGACACCGAGGTCGTCGAGTCGCTGAAGTTCCACCTGCGCGATCTCGCGGTGACCTTCCGCTTCGGCGAGGAGGTGTCCGGGGTGTCGGTGTCGGAGCGCGGGACGGTCACGACGCTCGCGTCGGGCAAGAAGATCCCGGCCGAGACCGTCATGTACTCGGCGGGTCGCCAGGGCGTCACCGACCAGCTCGACGTCGAGCGCGCCGGGCTCGAGACCGACGCGCGCGGTCGGGTCAAGGTCGACGAGCACTTCCGCACCGCCGTGCCCCACATCTACGCCGTCGGCGACGTCATCGGCTTCCCCGCACTCGCCGCCACCTCGATGGAGCAGGGCCGGCAGGCGGCGTACCACGCGTTCGACGAGCCCGTGCGCTCGATGGCCGAGGTGTCGCCGTTCGGGATCTACACGATCCCCGAGGTCAGCTACTGCGGCGCCACCGAGGCCGAGCTGACAGAGAAGGCGATCCCCTACGAGGTCGGCATCTCGCGCTACCGCGAGCTCGCGCGCGGCCAGATCGTCGGCGACGACTACGGGATGCTGAAGCTCCTCGTGTCGCCGGAGGACCACGCGCTGCTCGGGGTGCACGTCTTCGGGACGTCGGCGACCGAGCTGGTGCACATCGGCCAGGCGATCATGGGCTGCGGCGGGAGCGTGGACTACCTCGTCGAGGCCGTGCTGAACTACCCGACGCTCTCGGAGGCCTACAAGGTCGCCGCCCTCGACGCCACGAACAAGATCCGTGCCCTCGAACAGTTCTCCTGAGCCCGGCTGGGCCCGCGCCGCCTTCACCCTCCCCCGCGCCCCCGACGGCGCCGAGGCGGTCTACCTCGCCGGCAACTCCCTCGGCGCGCAGCCGCACGCCGCGCGGGCGGCGCTGCTGTCCGCGGTCGACGAGCAGTGGGCGCGGGTCGGGGTCGCCGGCTGGGAGGACTGCGGCTGGTGGGCGACGCCGCAGCGCCTCGGCGACCGGGTGGGAGCCCTGGTCGGGGCGGCGCCGGGGCAGGTCGTCGTCGGGGACTCGACGTCGGTGCAGCTCTTCGGCCTGCTCGTCGCGGCCGCGCGGCTGCGTCCCGACCGTCACGTGCTGCTCTCCGACGCCGGCCACTTCCCCACCGACCGCTACCTCGCGACGTCGGTGGCGCGCCTGACCGGGCTGACGCTGCGGGCCACCTCGCCTGACGCCATGACCCCGGACGCCGACACCGCCGTCGTCGCCGTGCCCGCGGTGGACTTCCGCACCGGCGAGCGGTGGGACCTCGCCGCGGTCGTCGAGCGGGCCCGCGCGGCCGGCGCGCTCGTCGTCGCCGACCTCTCGCACGCGGTCGGCGCCATGCCCGTCGAGCTCGACGCGCTGGGCGTCGACCTGGCCGTCGGCTGCACGTACAAGTACCTCAACGGCGGGCCCGGCGCGCCCGCCTTCGCCTACGTCGCGGCGCGCCACCACGAGGTGCTCGACCCCCCGCTGACCGGCTGGACCGGGCACGCCGACCCCTTCGGGATGACCGAGGCGTGGACCCCCGCGCCCGGCGTCGGGCGGCTGCGCGTCGGGACGCCGCCGATGCTGTCGATGCTCGCCCTCGACGGCGCGCTGCAGGTGTTCGACGACCCCGGCAGCCCCGACCTCGCCGGCGTGCGGGCGGCGTCGCTGGCGCTCTCCGACGCGTTCCTCGAGGCGCTGCCCGCCGACGCCGACGTCGTCACCCCGCGCGAGCACGAGCGCCGGGGCGGGCACGTGGCGGTGCGGGTGCGCGACGCCGACGCGACGTGCGCGGCGCTGGCCCGGCGCGGGGTCGTCGTCGACGCCCGCCCACCGGACCTGCTGCGCTTCGGCTTCGCCGCGCCCTACGTGACGCTCGACGACGCCCGGACCGCGGCCCGGGAGCTCGCGGCGCTGCTGTAGCGCGGCCCCCGGGAACAACGAACGCGCCGTTCGCTGCGGTAGAAGCAGCGAACGGCGCGTTCGTGTCGTCGTCGCGACGGCCGGGGCGGCTCAGCTCCCGGTCGGGAAGCGCAGGATCGCGCCGACGTTGTCGACGAGGTCGGTGCCCCCGCCGAGGACGTCGACGTTGCCGCCGAGCGCGCCGACGGTACGCAGCAGCACCTGCTCGGCCGGGCGCTTGACCGGCTCGGTGTCCGAGAGCTGCTCGAGGTTCTTCGGGTCCGTGGAGATCTGCTCCGGCGACGAGCCGACGTACAGCTCGCCCGGGACCTCCTTGCCGTCGATCACCAGCAGCGTGTCGACGGCCCCCTGCCGCGCGGCCTCGAGCACCGGCTCGAAGCCCTCGACGGCGTTGCCGTGGCCCTTGGCCTCCGCGAAGCGCTCGCGCACGCCGGTCTCGCGCTCGGTGGCGACGACGCCGGCCGCCGTGAGCATGGCGTCCTCGAGCGCGCTCTCCGACGCGCCCGCGGCGCGGCTGCCGGCCTCGATCTCGCGGGTGATCTGCGCCAGGTCGCCCGGGAGCTCGCCCCGCACCGACGACCGCCCCTGGATCTCGCCCGCCAGCACGATGGCCTCGGGGCGGAACTGCTTGACCGCGCTGCGGATGCCCTTGACCACCTCGTCGGCGTTCTCGTACGAGGCCATCTCGTGGCGGTTCTGCCGCGTACGGTTGCCGGGGCCGCCGCCGCGGGCCTTGTGCACGGTCTCGAGGGCCTGGCCCTTGATCGTCTGCTCGTCGAGCTCGCGGGCGCCCTCGGAGTTGTCGGCGATCACCTGGTAGAGGTCGCCACCGGTCTGGTCGACCACGGCGAGCAGCACGCGCACCGAGCCGCTCTGGCTGCGGTAGTAACGCCCGAGCTCGGGCAGCGGCGACCAGATCGCGAGATCACCGGCGGCGTCGACGGCCTCCACCTCGTCGTCGAAGAGGATCCCCTCCGACGAGGCCACGAGGACACGGCCGACTCCGGTGATCGATCCCGAGCGCTCGCCGGAGAGCTCGTCGTCGAGCGCCGCGAGCGTCTTGTCGTCGGCGCCCGCGCCCTTGAGCTGCTCCTGCAGGTCCCGCCACCGCAGCTCGACCTGCTTGGCCGAGTTCTCGCCGGCCTGCACAGCCTCCAGGTAGACCGTCGCGAACGGCCCCGGCCGCTCGAAGATGTCCCGAGTACGCGACAGGTCCATCCGGTGTTCCTCCTGCTCCACCCCGTCCCGGTGTGGGGCGGGGAACGTCGTTGCTCGTCCTCGACGCCTACCCTCTCGTCCGGTCCGGCATGCGTCCCCGGCGGGTGTGCGGTAAGCCCTGCGGCGTGCGGGAGATTCCGGTCGACGAGGTGGCCGACACCGTCCGGCGGCTGTGCGTCGAGGCCAACCACGAGCTGCGCGGCGACCACGTCGACGCCCTGCGGCGGGCCCGGGAGCGCGAGGAGTCGCCGATCGGGCAGGAGGTGCTGGACCGGCTGCTCGCGAACGCCGAGGTGTCCGCGCGGGAGCGGATCGCGTTCTGCCAGGACACCGGGTACGCGGTGTGCTTCCTCGAGATCGGGCAGGACGTGCACTTCACCGGCGGGTCGCTGGCCGCCGCGCTCGACCGGGGCGTCGCCGAGGGCTACCGGGAGGGCTACCTGCGGGCCTCGCTGGTGCGCTCGCCGGTCGACCGCGCCAACACCGGCGACAACACCCCGGCGATGGTCCACTACGACCTCGTCGAGGGCGCCGACGTGCGGCTGACGCTCCTGGTCAAGGGCGCGGGCTGCGACAACATGTCGGCGCTGCGGAGGCTCACGCCCGCCGCCGGCGTCGAGGGCATGAAGCGCTTCGTGGTGGAGACGATCGAGACCGCGGGCCCGTCGGCGTCGCCCCCGGTCACCGTCGGGATCGGGATGGGCGGCACGTTCGACCGGGCCGCGGTGCTCGCGAAGAAGGCCCTGACCCGCGAGCCGACCGGGTCGCCGTCGCCGGTCCCGGAGCTGGCGGAGCTGGAGGCCGAGCTCGTCGACGCGATCGACGCCACGGGCATCGGGCCGGCCGGCTTCGGGGGCACGGTGACGACGGTGGCCGTGCACGTCGAGGCCTACCCGACCCACATCGCCGCCTTCCCCGTGGCCGTCAACCTCGACTGCCACTCCCACCGCGTGCGCACGGTGACCCTGTGAGCGGCTCGGGTGGCACGAGCGATGCGGTTGCTGGCGATTCAATGCAGCACGCCGCTAGGGCGAGGAACTCCACATCCTCGATCCGCCTCCCCCTCGACGCGGACACGCTGCGTGAGCTGCGCAGCGGGGACTCGGTGCTCCTCTCCGGCCCCTTGGTGACGGGCTGGGACGCCGCGCACGCCCGCTTCGCCGCGGCGATCGAGGCCGGCGAGAACCTCCCGTTCGACCCGGCCGGCGAGACGCTGTACTTCGTCGGCCCCACGCCCGCGTCCCGGCCACCCGATCGGCGCCGCCGGCCCGACCACCGCGTCGCGGATGGACGCCTGGTCGCCGCTGCTCGTCGAGCGCGGGCTGCGCGGCATGATCGGCAAGGGCCGGCGCTCGGACGCGGTCAAGGACGCCATGGCCCGGCACGGATGCGTCTACTTCGGCGCCATCGAGGGCACCGCGGCGCTGCTCTCGCAGTGCGTGACGTCGTCCGAGGTGATCGCGTACGAGGACCTGGGCGCCGAGGCCGTGCACCGCCTCGAGATCCGAGAGTTCCCCGCCCTGGTCGTCAACGACCTCGACGGCGGCGACCTGTACCGCGACGGCCCGGCCCGCTGGCGGCGCGCCGCGCAGTGAGGATGTGGCGATCCTGGCCCTATCGGCGTGCTGCATCGAATCGCCAGCGATGCCGCATCGCTGGCACGACCCCGGGCCTCGCAGACCACGCGAACCACGCCCTCGCGCGGCCCGGGGCGCCGGGGGGTGCTCTGATCGAGCGCGCCAGCACCAGACCGGAGGAGAGAACATGCAGCACGACGCGGTCCTGGCCGAGACGATCGGCATCCGCGGACACGGCGACGACGAGATCGAGGCCTACACCGCGCGGCCGATGGACGGCACCCCGCGCGGGGGCATGATCGTCATCCACCACATGCCGGGCTACGACGCCGCGACGAAGGAGATCACGCGGCGCTTCGCCGCGATGGGCTACCACGCCGTCTGCCCGAACCTCTACACCCGCGAGGCGCCCGGCGCCGACCCCGACGACGCCGCGGCCGCCGCCCGCGCGCAGGGCGGGGTGCCCGACGAGCGGTTCGTCGGCGACGCCGCGGGCGCCGCGCGCTGGCTGCGCTCGCTCCCGACGTCCAACGGACGGGTCGGCGCGATCGGCTTCTGCTCCGGCGGGCGCCAGGCCGTCCTCGCCGGGATCGCGGTCGACGTCCAGGCGGCGATCGACTGCTACGGCGCCTTCGTCGTCGGCACCCCGCCCGAGGGCTTCCCGCTCCAGGTCTCCGCGCTGGCCGACCGCGTCCCGCAGCTGCAGGCACCCCTGCTCGGCCTGTTCGGCAACGAGGACTCCTACCCCTCCCCCGACCAGGTCGACGAGCTCGAGAAGCTGCTCCAGGAGCACGGCAAGACCTACGAGTTCCACCGCTACGACGACGCCGGCCACGCCTTCTTCGCCGTCGACCGGCCCAGCTACCGGCCGGCCGCGGCCGTCGACGGCTGGCAGAGGATCGCCGACTTCCTCGCCCGCCACCTCGCCACCCGGGAGGTCTAGGACCGTGTGCACCTACAGCACCGAGAAGCTCGACCTCGCGCGCTCGAGCGGCAAGGGCGCCGACGGCTGGTTCCCGCTGCGGACGGCGACCGTCTACTACGACCACCCCGTCCACGCCCCGGACGCGCACACCGTGAACATCGACTTCCTCAACCCCGAGCGCGGCGCCGGCGCCCGGGTCGCCGTCGAGCTGAGCCTCGACGCGGCCCGCGAGCTCCTCGCCGCCCTCCAGGTGACCGTGGAACGCGCCGCCGACCACTGAGGCGGTCGCCCGTTCGAGCGAAGGGGCCCTTCGCTCTCTTCTGACGCCCGCGCGGGTCGGCGAAGGGCACCGCTCGCCCGTCTATGCGAGCGAAGGGGCCCTTCGCTCGAGAACGCCTTGCTCTGCCGACACTCACGATATATCGTTGACGTGTCGCGAACGAACGTAGAAGGAGGAGCGACATGAGCTGGCACGACATCCCCGACGGACGGGGACACGGAGAGGGCCCCGAGCACCGGGGTCACGGAAGCGGTCACGGGCACGGCCCGCGCCGCCACGGCGGGTTCGCCCGCGAGGGGGTGTTCGGTCACGGCGGCCCGCGCGGCGGGTTCCGGCGCGGCGGCGGACGGGCCGGGCGGGGCGGCCCGTTCGGCGGTCCCGGGGGCCCCGGGGGCTTCGGCTTCGGGGGTCCCGGACCGTTCGGCCCTGGCGGCGGCCCGCGCGGGCACCGCGGACGCCGGGCGCGCGGCGACGTGCGCACGGCGGTGCTGGCCCTCCTCGCGGAGGAGCCGATGCACGGCTACCAGATCATCCAGGAGATCGGCGAGCGCTCCGGCGGCTCGTGGCGCCCCAGCCCCGGCTCGGTCTACCCGACCGTCTCGCAGCTCGCCGACGAGGGCCTGGTGCGCACCGAGAAGGCCGAGGGCCGCTCGGTGATCCACCTGACCGACGCCGGCCGCGCCTACGTCGACGAGCACCGCGAGGAGCTCGACGCCGTGTGGAACACCGCGGCGGCCGAGGACGGTTTCGGCGCGCTGCGCGAGGCCGGCCGCGGGCTGTTCGGCGCGGTGACGCAGGTTGCCCAGGTCGGGCGGGACGAGCAGGTCGCCGAGGCGGTGCGCCTGCTCGACGACACCCGCCGGCGCCTCTACCTGCTGCTCGCGGGTGAGGGCACGGCCGGGTCGACCGACACCGCGGAGGACGACGGGTGACCGTGACGGGCCGGCAACGCCGACGTCACGTGGCGTCACACGCACGGCCTAGGCTCCCGATCCCGCAGACGCCGAGACCGAGGAGGCCCGAGGACCGGCCGTGCTCCTGCGCCGACCCCCGTCGGGACCCCCCTCGCCCGGGCCCGTCCTCCGCGACGTCCCGGGCGAGGCGTGGGCCCTGCAGTACCGCACCGTCCACGGGTACCGCCGTGCCTTCCGCATGGCGGGGTCGGGGCCGACGCTCCTGCTGATCCACGGCATCGGCGACGACTCGTCGACCTGGCGGCCGCTGCTCGACGACCTCGCCCGGGACCACACCGTCCTGGCCCCCGACCTCCTCGGGCACGGCGGTTCGGACAAGCCCCGCGGCGACTACTCGGTCGCCGCCTACGCCAACGGCATGCGCGACCTGCTCGGTGTCCTCGACATCGACCGCGCCACCCTCGTCGGGCACTCGCTCGGCGGCGGCGTCGCCATGCAGTTCGCCTACCAGTACCCCGAGCGCACCGAGCGGATCGTCCTCGTCGGCGCCGGCGGTGTCTCGCAGTCGGTCAGCCCGGCGCTGCGCGCGGCGTCGCTGCCGGGGGCGCAGCTCGTCCTCGGGATGCTCGGGCTGCCCGGGATGCGGACGCAGACCGAGGCCGTGCTGTGGGCGCTCGCCCGCCTCGACCACCCGCTGGGCCGCGACGCCGAGGACCTGGTCCGGCTCGTCGACGCCCTGCCCGACGCCACCAGCCGCAGCGCCTTCCTGCGCACGCTGCGCGCGGTCGTCGACTGGCGCGGGCAGGTCGTCACCATGCTCGACCGCTGCTACCTCACCGCCGGCATGCCGACGCTGCTGCTGTGGGGCTCCGACGACATGATCGTCCCGGTCGAGCACGCGCAGCTCGCCCACGACGCGATGCCGGGCAGCCGGCTCGAGGTGTTCGACGAAGCCGGGCACTTCCCGTTCCACACCCACCCGGCCGAGGTCCTCGCGACCCTGCGGGCGTTCCTCGCCGACACCGAGCCCGCCCACTGGAGCGCCGCCGAGTGGCGCGCGCTGCTGCGGCGCGGCCGCGACGAAGGATCGTGACCCGGGACCGTCGTGGGCGACGACGTGGCCTCGTCGAGGAGGTCGTCCACCGCGCCGGATCCCGCCCGCGGGCAGGGACCCCCGGCGATGGGTGAGGATGGCCGGGTGAGCTCCCCGACGACGACGCAGGCCCCCGACGACCCGTACCTCTGGCTCGAGGACGTCACCGGCGACGAGGCCCTGGCGTGGGTGCAGGAGCGCAACGCCGAGTCCCTCGGGGTCCTCACCGGCTCCGCGGACTTCGACGAGCTGCGCGACGGCCTGCGCGCGGTGCTCGACGCCGACGACCGCATCCCCTACGTCCGGCGCCGTGGCGAGCTGCTCTACAACTTCTGGCAGGACGCCGAGCACCCCCGCGGGCTCTGGCGGCGGACGACCCTGGAGAGCTACCGCACCGGCGACCCCGACTGGGAGCTGCTGCTCGACGTCGACGCGCTGGCCGCGGCGGAGGACGAGAACTGGGTGTGGGCGGGCGCGGGAGTGCGCTACCCGGACTACTCGCGCGCGCTCGTCCAGCTCTCGCGCGGGGGCGCCGACGCCACCGTCGTGCGCGAGTTCGACCTGCCGACGAAGGGCTGGGTCACCGACGGCTTCACCCTGCCCGAGGCGAAGAGCCGCATCAGCTGGATCGACGACGACACCGTCTTCGTCGGCACCGACCTCGGCCCCGGGTCGCTGACGACGTCGGGCTACCCGCGGGTGATGCGGCGCTGGCGCCGCGGGCAGTCGGTCACCGACGCCGAGGTCGTGTTCACCGCCGAGGAGACCGACGTCGCGGCCTTCGCCGGCCACGACCACACCCCCGGCTACGAACGCGACTTCGTCGGCCGCAGCCCCGACTTCCACACCACCGAGGAGTACCTGCTGCGCCCCGACGGGACGCAGGTTCTCATCGATGTGCCGCCGGACGCCGAGACCGACGTCGAGCGGGAGTGGCTGCTCGTGCGCACCCGCTCGCCGTGGTCCGTCGAGGGCACCGAGCACCCCGCGGGCTCGCTGCTGTGCTTCGACCTCGAGACCTACCTCGCCGGGGACCGCACCGCGCGAGTGCTCTTCGCGCCCACGGCGAGCCGCTCGCTGAGCCACCACGCGTGGACGAGGAACCACCTGGTGCTGACGGTGCTCACCGACGTCGTCACCCGCCTCGAGGTGCTCACGCCGTCGCGCGACTGGGCCCGCCGCGACCTGCCCGCCGGCCCGGAGCTGGGCTCGGTCGACGTCGTCGGCGTCGACCCCGACCAGAGCGACGAGTACTTCCTCGACACCGACGGCTACACGCGTCCCTCGACGTTCCTGCGCGGCGAGCTCGGCCTCGAGTCCGACCCGGAGCCCGAGGTGCTGCGCACCGCGCCCGCGCGCTTCGACGCGACCGGGCTCGAGGTGCGGCAGTTCTTCGCCACCTCCGACGACGGCACGCGGATCCCGTACTTCGTGGTGGGCGATCCGTCGAACGCCCCCGGCCCGACGCTGATGACCGGCTACGGCGGCTTCGAGATCGCGTTGACCCCGGGCTACAGCGGGGTGATCGGACGCGGCTGGCTCGCGCGCGGCGGGACCTACGTCGTCGCCAACATCCGCGGCGGCGGCGAGTACGGCCCCACCTGGCACACCGCCGCGCTCGGCGAGCACCGCCACCGCGCCTACGCCGACTTCGCCGCCGTCGCGCGCGACCTCGTCGACCGCGGGATCACGACCGCCTCGCAGCTGGCGATCCACGGGGGCAGCAACGGCGGGCTGCTCATGGGCGTGATGCTCACGCGCTACCCGCAGCTGTTCGGGGCGATCGTGGTGATGGTGCCGCTGTTCGACATGCGCCGGTTCCACCTGCTGCTCGCCGGGGCGTCGTGGATGGCGGAGTACGGCGACCCCGACGACCCGGAGGCGTGGGGCTGGATCTCGCAGTACTCGCCGTACCAGAACCTGCGGTCCGACGCGGCCTACCCGCCCGTGCTGGTGACGACGTCGACCCGCGACGACCGGGTGCACCCCGCCCACGCGCGCAAGGCCGTCGCCCGCCTGCGCGAGCAGGGCCACCAGGTCGAGTACTACGAGAACATCGAGGGCGGCCACGGCGGCGCCGCCGACAACGCCCAGCGCGCCTTCCAGTGGGCGCTGGTGTTCACCTTCTGCTGGCAGCAGGTCGGGTCCGCTATGTGAGCACTTTCCGGGCCCATAGGCCCGGAAAGTGCTCACATGCGGCGGTCACCACAGGTCGCGGCTGTACCAGTGGTGGGCGTAGGGGTTGGCGTTGTAGGGCTCGGTCTCGACGAACCCCTCGCGGGCGTAGAGCGCGCGGGCCTCGAGGAGGTCGTCGGCCGTGTCGAGCACCAGCCGGCGCAGCCCGGCCTCGCGGGCCAGGTCGGTGAGGTGCGCGAGCAGCCGCCGGCCCAGCCCCTGGCCGCGGACGTCCGGGTCGACCCACATCCGCTTGATCTCCCCCGCGCCGGGCGGGACGTCGGCGCCCTCGAGCCGCAGGCCCCCGCACGCGACCACCCGCTCGCCCTGCTTGGCGACGACGAAGATCCCCGACGGCGGGGTGAGCGCGAACGGGTCGTCGGCGATGAGCTCCTCGGACCACTGCGGCTCGGGCGCCGTGGCGGGCCAGCGGCGGGCGAGCTCGCCGGCGTAGGCGCGCAGGGCGGTCAGCCCGTCGGGCGAGTCGGGGCGCACGGCCGTCAGGACGATCTCCACGCCCCCATCCTGCCCACGGCTCAGCGGTACTCGGGAGTCACCTCGCCCTCCCAGTCCACGAGCTGCACGATCACCCGGTTCGGGTCGCGCACCTGGAAGGCGCGCTCGCCCCAGGGTTCGGAGGTGAGCGGCATCGTGATCGCCACGCCCTCGGCCTCGAGCCGGGCCAGCTCGCCCTCCAGGTCGTCGACGACGAACGCGAGGATCAGCCCGGCGGCGTGCTCGTCACGCTGGTCGGCGGGCAGGGACGCGAGCCCGGTGCGCAGGAACACGACCGACATCCCCGCGTCCTCGCGCTGGAGCGACGCGAAGCCGTCGGCGGCCATCGCCGGCGTGAACCCGAAGTGCTCGACGAGGAAGGCCGCCGAGGCCGCCGGATCGGCGACGGTGAGCGAGACCGCGGAGGCGCTGATCTGCATGGATACCCCTTTCTCCGTACGCCGTACAACGTACGCTGTACGGAGACGATGTGCCACGATGCCCTCGTGGCCCCCGACCCCGCGCGCACGCTCGCGCTGCTGTGGCGGGTCGAGCCGACGATCGGTGTCCGCGGCCCGCGGCGGGCTCTCGACCTCGACGACGTCGTCGCCCGCGCCACCGCCCTCGCCGACGCCGGCGGCCCCGACGGGCTCGCCGGGCTCTCCGTGCGCGCGCTCGCCCGGGAGCTCGGCGTCGCCCCGATGACGCTCTACACCTACGTGCCCGGGCGCGAGGAGCTCGCCGACCTCGTCGTCGACGCCGCCTACGCCGCGATGGCCCGGCGCGACACGACGGGGCGGCCCTGGCGCGAGCGCCTCACCGCGGTCGCCGAGGAGAACCGCGCGCTCCACCGCGCCCACCCGTGGGCCGCGCGCGTCGACCCCGGCCGACCGGTGCTGGGACCCGGCGAGACCGCGAAGTACGAGCACGAGCTGGCCGCGTTCGACGAGCTCGCCGCGCTCGCGGACCTCGACGACGCCGACCGTGACGCCGCTCTGACGTTCCTGCTCGACGTCACGCGCGCGGCGGCGCTGGTGGAGCAGCAGTCGTCGGACGGAGAGGACCCCTCCGCCTGGTGGGCGGCCCGCGCCCCCGTACTCGAGCAGGTCCTCGACCCCGAGCGCTACCCGCGCGCGGTCCGGGTCGGGGCCGCGGCGGGCGCGGCGCAGGACTCCGCCCGCGACCCCGACCGCGCCTGGCGCTTCGGCCTCGCGCGCGTGCTCGACGGCCTCGCCGCGCTCGTCGACTGAACGGCTCCCCCGCGGTTCCATGGACCCGTGGCGGCGGTGGTCCTGGTGCACGGCGGGTGGCACGGCGGCTGGGTGTGGGGCCCGGCCACCGCGCGGCTGCGCGCCGCGGGCCACGCCGTGTACACGCCGACGCTGACCGGCGTCGGGGACCGCGCGCACCTCCACGGACCGCACGTCGGGCCGGCGACGCACGTGCAGGACGTCGTCGCGACGTGACGCGGGGTCGAGGTCCTCGACACCGGCCACGACGCGATGGTCACCGACCCCGACGGCACCGCCCGGGTGCTCCTGGGGCTCCTCAGCCGAGCACGTGCCGGTCCCGCCCGGCGCCCCAGCCGACGGCGATCAGCGGCACGACGAGCACCAGCATCACGACCAGCGGCACCGTCCAGCCGCCGGTGACGTCGTGCAGCGCGCCGAGGGCGAACGGGCCGAGCGCGGCGAGGGTGTAACCGACGCCCTGGGCCATCGCCGAGAGCTCCGCGGTGTGCTCGGTGTCGGGCGAGCGCAGGGTGATCAGCAGCAGCCCGAGCGCGATGTTCGAGCCCTGCGCGATCCCGAGCAGCACCATCCACAGCACGGCCAGCGAGTCCGGCGCGAGGAGCAGCCCGACGTAGCCGACGACGTAGAACAGGCACGTCGTGGTCACCACGAGGCTCTGCGACGGGCGGCGCATCGCGAACGACGGCGCCGTCGCCGAGAACACCAGCCCCACGAACCCGGCGAGCGAGAGCAGCAGGCCGCCCTCGGCCGGGGTGCGCCCGGCATCGACGAAGATCGTCGGGATCCACGCCGACAGCGCGTAGAACTGCAGCGACTGCAGGCCCATGAACAGCGTGACCTGCCACGCGAGCGGGTCGCGCAGCAGCGCGCTGCGCAGCGTCGGCCCCTCGCGCGCGGGCGGCGGGGGCACCGTGCGCCGTCGCGCCCGCGGGAGCCAGACGACGAGCGTCGCGAGCGCCAGGAGCCCCCACAGCCCGAGGGTGGCGCTCCAGTCCAGGCCCGTGACCCGCTGCAGCGGCACGGTGACCGCCGCGGCCACCGCGCCGCCGCCGGTGAGCACCATCGAGTAGGCGCCGGTCATCGCGCCCGTGCGGTGCGGGAAGTCGCGCTTGACCAGCGTCGGCAGCGAGACGTTGCCGACCGCGATCGCGGTGCCGACCAGCACGCTGCCCGCGAGGATGACGGCCAGCGAGGACACCAGCCGCAGCGCGATCCCGGCCGCGAGCACCACCAGCGCCGCGACGAGCAGCCGCTCGAGACCCCAGCGCCTCGCCAGCCGCGGCGCGACCGGGGCGAGCAGACCGAAGCAGAGCACCGGCAGGCTGGTCAAGAGCCCCGCGACGCCGCTGGAGACGCCGAGCGCGTCTCGCGCCTGGTCCACCAACGGCGCGACGCCGACCACCGGCGGGCGCAGGTTCGCCGCGAGCAGCAGGACCGCGAACGCGGCCAGCGCGCCGCCACGGCGCACCGTCGTCGCGGTGGTGGTCGGGGCACTCATGCCCAGGACCGCAGGACCTCGGCGGCGCGGGCGCGGCCCTGCTCCCGGCCGGCCCTCGCCGACGCCGGCATGGTGGCCGGGTCGAGCACGTTGGTGCCGAACGCGGTGACCGCGTTCTCGTCGGCGAGGATCGCGATCGCCGTGGTGTCCGGGTACTGCTCCTGGCGGTGCTCGATCTCCTGGCTCACCGACCGGAACGGGCCGCCCGCCGGCGGGTCGAGCGGGGCGACGACGAGCAGCCGGTCGGCCGGGCCGGTGATCTCGAAGCCGTCGTCGTCGGCGCGCGCCACGTGCACCACCGACGCGACGCCGCCGTCGACGTAGCGCCACCGGCCGACCGTCATCGGCGGCCAGACGCCGGGCACCGCGCAGCTCCCCGCCACCGCGTCGACGAGCCGCACCCGGGCGTCCTTGGTGAAGACCGCGAGGTCGCCGGACTGCGCGTCGACCGCGGTGATGCGCAGGTCGGTCGCCGGCCACTCCTTGACCGGCAAGCGGGCGTCGATCACGGCGAGCCGCTCGGCCTCCGGGGGCGTGTCGGCGGCCAGCGCCCACGCGCCGAGCCGGGCCCGCATCTCCCCCGCGTCGCGGGCGCCGTCCATCGCGGCGGCGAGCTCGGCGCCGAGGACCTCCATGTCGAGGTTCGCGGGCGGTTCCGTGGTGCCCGACGACCCGGCGAGGTGCTCCTCGTGCACCTTCGCCAGGTCCACGCCGGTGGTCAGGAGGGTGCCGACGACCGAGCCGGCGGAGGTGCCGACCACGCGGTCCGCGAGGCCGAGGTCGACGCCGCCCTCGGCCAGACCCACGAGCACGCCCACCTCCCACGCGATGCCGGCGAGGCCTCCGCCGCCGAGGACGAGGGCGCGGGTCGGACGGGTGCGAGCGTCGGCGGTCACGGCGCCACCTTCCACCTCCGGGGCACGCTCCGCACGCGCGGTGTCACGGATCGCACGTTCACCTCGGTGGGAGGCCCACCACGACCCGGCGCACCCGCTCGCCACGAGCACTGGCAGCGCCGCGAGGGGCCGCCGCGCGGATCACCGCGGCACCGTGCCGCACCGAGGTGAACGGCCGGCGACCGTGATCGAAGTACCGATACGGACGTTGAGTGTCAGCGACGGCACTTCGCTGACACACCTCAGCCGCGGCGGGACTCGGCCTCGGCGACGCGCTCGATCACGGTGAGCACGCTGTCGGGGTTGAGCGACATCGAGTCGATGCCCTGGGAGACGAGGAACTCGGCGAGGTCGGGGTGGTCGCTGGGGCCCTGGCCGCAGATGCCGACGTAGCGGTCCTTGGCGTGGGCCGCCCCGATCAGCATCGTGATCATCTTCTTGACCGCCGGGCTGCGCTCGTCGAACAGGTGCGAAAGGCGGTCGTCGTCGCGGCCGATGCCGAGGGTGAGCTGCGTGAGGTCGTTGGAGCCGATGGAGAAGCCGTCGAAGCGGTCGGCGAACTCGTCGGCCTGCAGCACGTTCGACGGGATCTCGGCCATGACGTAGACCTGCAGGCCGTCCTGCCCGCGCTCGAGCCCGTACTCGGCCATGACCTCCAGGACCCGGTCGGCCTCCTCGGGCGTGCGGCAGAACGGGACCATGACGACGACGTTGGTGAAGCCCATCTCGGTGCGGACGCGCCGCAGCGCCCGGCACTCCAGGGCGAACGCCTCCTCGTAGTCGTCGCTGTAGTACCGCGACGCCCCGCGCCAGCCCAGCATCGGGTTCTCCTCGTCGGGCTCGAACTGCGTCCCGCCGAGCAGACCGGCGTACTCGTTGGTCTTGAAGTCCGAGAGCCGCACGACGACCGGCTCCGGGTACTGCGACGCCGCGATCGTCGCGACGCCGCGGGCGAGGTGGTCGACGAAGTACTCGCCCTTGTCGTCCCAGCCGGCGGTGAGCTCCTCGATCCGTGCCTTCGCCTCGGCGTCCTCGACGTCGTCGAGGTGCAGCAGCGCCAGCGGGTGGGCCTGGATGACGTTGTTGACCAGGTACTCCATGCGCGCGAGCCCGATGCCGTGGGCGGGCAGGCGCCACCACTGCATGGCCGCCGCCGGGCTGCCGATGTTCATCATCACCCGCGTCTCCGGCTGCGGCACCGACTCGAGGTCGAGCTCGCGCTCTTCGTAGGCGAGCAGCCCCTCGTAGACGCGCCCCTCGTCGCCCTCGACGCAGGAGATCGTCACCTCGCGGCCGTCGGCGAGCAGCTCGGTGGCGTTGCCGGACCCGACGATCGCGGGCACGCCGAGCTCGCGGCTGACGATGGCGGCGTGCGAGGTGCGCCCGCCGCGGTCGGTGACGATGGCGGCGGCCCGGCGCATGATCGGCACCCAGTCCGGGTCGGTCATCTCGGTGACCAGGACCTTGCCGTCGGTGAACCGGTCGACGTCGTCGGCGGACGCGATGACCTGGACCTCGCCCGCCGCGATGGCCTGCCCGATCGCGAGGCCCGAGAGGATCACCTCGCCGGTCTCGGTGAGGCTGAAGGTGGAGAGCGTCCCGGCGCCGGCGCGCGACTGCACGGTCTCGGGACGCGCCTGGACGACGAACAGGTCGCCGCTGCGCCCGTCCTTGGCCCACTCGACGTCCATCGGGCGCTCGTAGTGTCCCTCGATGACCGAGCCCCAGCGCGCGAGCGCGAGGATCTCCTCGTCGGACAGGACGAGCGCGCGCCGCTCCTCGTCGGTCGTGTCGACGTTCTCCGTCGGCTCGTCACCGCTGTCGGTGTAGACGAGCTTGCGCTCCTTCGCCCCGATCGTCCTCGCGAGGATCGGGACGAGCTCCTCGCGGTCGAGGAACGGCTTGTAGACCGTGTACTGGTCCGGGGTGACCTCACCGCCGACGACGTTCTCGCCGAGACCCCAGGCGGCGTTGATGATAGCGGTGTCGGGGAAGCCGGTGTCGGAGTCGATCGTGAACATCACCCCGGCGGAGCCGAGGTCGGAGCGCACCATCTTCTGGACGCCGACCGAGAGCGCGACGTCGGTGTGCTCGAAGCCCTGCTCGACGCGGTAGCTGATCGCGCGGTCGGTGAACAGCGAGGCGTAGCAGTCGCGGCAGGCCGCGAGCAGGGCGTCGGCGCCGGTGATGTTGAGGTAGGTGTCCTGCTGGCCGGCGAAGCTCGCGTCGGGCAGGTCCTCGGCGGTCGCGCTGCTGCGCACGGCGACGTCGACGTCGGTGGTCCCGTACCGCTCTCCCAGCTCCGCGTACGCCGCGCGGATCGCCTCCGCCGTCGGCTCCGGGAACTCGGCCTGGGCGAACAGGTCGCGGACGGCCGCGGCGGCGTCGGCGAGCTCGCGGGAGCCGTCGGCGAGCTCGCCGAGGATGCCGGCGATCTTCTCGTCGAGGTGGTTGTGCGCGAGGAACGTGCGGTAGGCACTCGCCGTCGTCGCGAAGCCGCCGGGGACGCGGATGCCGCGCCCGGCCAGGTTCCCGATCATCTCGCCGAGCGAGGCGTTCTTGCCGCCCACCTCCTCGACGTCGCCGGACCCCACCGTCTCCAGCCAGCGCACCTCGTCGGCCACCGCGTCCTCCTCCGTCCGTGGCCGCGCCGCCGGTCCCTCCCGGGACGGGTTGCGCGCGGCCGAGCACCGGGCGGAGTCCCCCGTGCCGGCGCTGCAGGAAACGGCGGAACGATTCAGGACGGCGTGCGCACCAGCCGGGCCACCAGCCGGTCGATCTCGGTCTCGGGGTCCGCGGTCAGGCCGGTGTGCACCGGCCCGGGCTGCAGGACGGTGCTGCGCGGCGCGGTCAGCCACCGGAACCGCTCGCCCGCCGACAGCACCGCCGCCGGTCCCTCACCCCGCACCGCCCGCTCCCACGCGGCGACGGCGTCGCGCACGGCGTCGAGGTCGGCGTGCGGCGCGAGGGCGCGCACGCGGTCCGGGTCGAGGTCGGTGCGGGCGGCGAGGTGCTCGCGGTGACGGCAGTAGAGCAGCACGCCGACGTTGACCAGCTCGCCGCGCTCGATGTCGGGCACCACGCGCAGCAGGGCGTACTCGAAGGTGTCCCTGGCCTCGGGGGCGCTCATCGCGGCACCCACGCCTCGCGGGCGTCGAGCCGCGCCAGGAGGTGCTCGACGTAGGCCTCGCGGCGGGCGTCGGGCCCAGCGGTCGGGTCGGTGCCCGGCTCGTCGAGCCACCCGTCCGGCACCCGGGCCACCACGTCGGTCAGCAGCGCCCGGTCGACCGACACGCCGAGCTCGGCGTCGGCCTCCGCCCGGGCCGTCGCCGCCGGCGCGAGGACGTGGTCCCCCGTGTCGTAGGGCCGCGCGACCACGGCGTCGGCGCGGGCCCAGGAGTGGTGGAAGTACAGGCAGGCGCCGTGGTCGATCAGCCAGAGGTCACGGTGCCAGCGCAGCAGGTTCGGGTTGCGCCACGACCGGTCGACGTTCTCGACGAACGCGTCGAACCACAGCACCCGCGAGGCCTCGGAGGGGTCGATGCGGTGCGCCACCGGGTCGAAGCCGATGGCGCCGGGCAGGAAGTCCATGCCGAGGTTCTCGCCGCCGCTGCGCGCGAGCAGCTCCTGGACCTCCCAGTCGGGCTCCGCGCGGGCGATGACGGGGTCGAGCTCCAGCACCACGAGCTCGGGCACCCGCAGCCCCAGGCGCCGGGCGAGCTCGCCGCAGATCACCTCGGCGACCAGTGCCTTCGCGCCCTGACCCGCCCCGACGAACTTGGCGACGTAGGTGCCGAGGTCGTCGGCCTCGACCAGCCCGGGCAGCGATCCGCCCTCGCGCAGCGGGGTGACGTACCGGGTGGCGACGACCCGGCGCAGCCCCGCCCCGCCCTCGTCCACGGGCGTCATCGTGCCGGTCCCCGTCCGCTCAGCGGGCCGGGGGTGCGGCGTCCCCGGCCCGGTGGTCGACCCGGTGCTCGGCGCGCTCGACCTGCTCGACCTGCTCGACCTGCTCGACCTGCGGCGCCACCCCGATCCGCCGGAGCAGGAACAGGCACGCGACGGCGATGTCGTTCCACGCCGTGGCGCTCTCCGCCCGCGACCAGTCGATCTTCTCGCGGAGGGCCCGCGCGGTGGGCAGCACCTTGGCGAGGTCGCAGGCGTGCTCGTTGAGCGCGGCGAGCTTGCCGATGAGGAGGTCGGTGGCGTCGACGACCGGCATCGCCACCGACAGCACCTCCTGCTCGTGCGCCCGGGCGAGCAGCGCCTCGTCGACGGACTCGCCGGCGAGGCGGAACAGCACGTCGACCAGCGCGCCGTCGCTGTAGACCTTGAACAGCCAGTCCTCGGGCGGCTGCCGGACGTCGAGGTCCGCGGCGGCCAGCACCTCCTCGGCGCGCTCCGCGTCGGCCTCGGCGACGACGAAGTCGACGTCGTTCTCCGGCTCCGGCCCGCCCAGCGCCCAGCCCGCGTACCCTCCGGCCAGCGCGAACCCGACCCCACCCGCGCGCAGCGCGACCGCGACGCGCTTGAGCGCTTCGCGGCGGCCGACGCCGTCGGGCGGGTGATCGACGTCGCCGTGGGGTCCGCTCACCCCGAGGGCGGTACCCGGGGAGATCGCGAGCGAACCGGGCACCCTGGGGCTCGTGCGACTGGGGACCTGGAACGTGCTGCACGGCGCCGCGACGGCCACCGGCCCGGCCGACGTGGAGGGATTCGCGGCGGCCGTCGACGCGCTCGACGTCGACGTGCTCGGGCTGCAGGAGGTCGACCGCGCCCAGCCACGCTCCGACGGCGCGGACCTGGCGGCCGTGGCGGCCGACGCGATGGGCGCCGTCGAGCACCGGTTCGCGCCGACCCTGCACGGGGTGCCCGGCGACTGGGTGCCCGCGCCGGACCCGGTGGGCGAGACGACCGAGGGCGACACCCGCCCCCCACCGGGGACCTCGCCCGCGTACGGGATCGCGCTGGTGTCGCGGCTGCCGGTGGTCGACTGGCGGGTGCTGTCCCTGCCCCACCTGCCCCGCCGGGTCCCGCTGCTGCTCGGGAGCCCGCGCCGCCCGGTCCTCGTGCGCGACGAGCCCCGCACCGCGCTCGCCGCCCGCGTCGTCGGCCCGCACGGCCCGGTGACCGTGGTGACCACGCACCTGTCGTTCATCCCCGGCTGGAACCTCGTCCAGCTGCGCCACCTCGTGCGCGAGCTGCGCGACGAGGACCCGCTGGTCGTCACCGGCGACCTCAACCTCGGCGCCCGCCGCGCCCACCTCGGCAGCGGCCTGCCCGGCCTCGTCGCCGGGCTGACGTTCCCGGCCGACGCCCCGCAGCGCCAGATCGACCACGTCCTCGGGCGCGGCGTCGTCGCCACCGCGCCGCAGGTGCACCACCCGCCGCTGTCCGACCACCGCGCGCTCTCGGCCACGGTGGTGCCGGCGGAGTGAGGCGGCCCCCGGGAGCGCGGGTCACCTCGGCTGCGTGGCACGCAGCGGAGGCGTCCCTCGCTCCCCGGTGGGCTCAGCCGGCGAGAGCGGGCGCATGGGCGTCGGCCAGCGGCGCGGGGCGACGGGCGGCGGCCAGCATGGCGAGGGCCAGGCCGACGGTGGCGACGGCCTCGAACAGCTCGACCTGCAGGCCGGTCAGCACCGGGGCCTCGGGCAGCGGCACGAGCACCCCGAGCGCCGAGAGCACGAACGCCACGCCGACCCAGCGCCCCACGGGCCGGTGGACGAGCAGCGCGACACCGACGAGGAGCACCCCGGCCACGAAGGTGAGACCCCCGACGACCTGCAGCGTGGTGAAGGACGGGGCGTCGAGGATCGAGCCGTCCGCGGGCACCAGCTCGGGGGCACGGGCCGCCACGTCGCGGGCGACGAAGCCCTCGACGACGAGGTGCGACTGCGCGCCCAGCGCGTTCCCGATCATGTAGAGGCCGAACCCGACGAGCCCGAGCAGGCCGACCCGCGGGGCGAGCCAGGCGTAGGCGGCGGGCAGGCCGAGCATGAGCAGCACGGCACCCCCGTAGAGCAGCAGGTAGGCCGGTGGACCGCCCGGGGCGGTCAGCGAGGCCGGGGAGTGCGACTGCCCGTCCACGACGGGGTGGAGGACGCCGCCGGCGAGCCCGGTCAGGCCGGACAGGCCGAGCGCGGACGCGCCGAGGACGTGGACGAGACGACGCGAGACGATCATGGGGGCCTCCCGGTCCGCGGACGACCCTCATGGCCGCCCTGACGGGGATCACCCTCACGCTCCGTCCTTGCGAGCGACTTGCAGACGCCGGCGCAGGGTCGCGACCTCGGCACGCCAGTGCGGGGCGTCGAGGCGCGCGGCGAGGGTCTCGGCGCGGTCCAGGGCGGCCGCCGCGTCCCCGGGCTCCCCCGCGGCCAGCGCGGCGCGGGCGAGGACGAGGTCCACGGGGCCGAGCACGAGCTGGCCGTTGACGGTGTGCACCAGCCGACCGCGCCACGGCGCGAGGTCGGCGCGGGTGCGGCCGAGGACGGCGGCGTCGCCGAGGCGCGCAGCGGCGAGGCACTGCAGCGCGGTGTCCAGGAGCCACGTCCCCTCGCGCGGCCGTCGCGGGATCGGCCAGCCCGCCCGGGCACGGTCCTCGAGCCCGGCGTCGAGTCGGGCGTGCACGAGCAGGACCGCGACGGCCGGGGCGTCACGCGTGGCGATGTCCTCGAGATCGGCGAGCATCGGTGCGGCGTCGCCCGCGGCGACCGCGAGCGTGGTCATCGCCCAGGCGCGGATCGCCCGCCCGTTGGGGTCGCCGGTGGCGGCGAGGCGGGCCGTGAGGTCGTCGAACGCGGCGTGCGCGGCGTCGGTGCGGCCGGCGACGAGGTCGAGCGTCGCCTCGAACAGGGCGATCGACAGCAGCAGCACCGGCAGCTGACCGCCGGTCGCCGCCGCCGCCGCGCCGTCGAGGTGGCGGCGGGCCTCGCCGGGTGCGCCGCGCCCCACCGCCTCGGCCGAGAGCACGAGGTGCGCGAGTGCGCGGTGCTCGGTCAGGCCCGCGCGGGTCGCCAGCGCGAGCATCTCCTCGCCGGTGCGGCGGTGGTGGTCCGGGTCGGGGACGGCGAACGTGTGCAGGTACGCGACGTTGAGCGCCCGGCACAGCAGCCGCGGGTCACCGAGGTCGCGGGCGGTCGTCAGCGCCTCGACCGCGGCGGGCCGCCCCACCTCCAGCAGCCACGGCTCGCACTCGTGGGCCAGCGCCAGCAGGAGCTCGACGCGCAGCGCCCGGTCGGTGGGGTCCACGGCCTCGAGCAGCTCCTGCACGCGCGCGACGGCCGGGGCGTTGTCCTCGTCGCTCGGTCGGGTGCCCCACAGCGTGGCGACGTCCCAGCGCCACGCCCGGGCCTCCGCGGCCAGGTCGCCGAGCGCTGACGCCTCGGCCACCGCCCGGGCCCGCTCGGCGCGTGCCGCCACGAGGTCCCCGCTCGCGGCCAGGGCGCCGACCAGCTCGCTGCGGGCCTCCACGCGACCCTCCGGCGTGCCGGCGCCCAGCTCGTGCGCGCGCAGCACCGCCCGCCACCAGCGCACGGCGTCGTCGACCGCCCCGGCCGCCCGGGCGTCCCGCGCGCCGCGCTCGAGGTGGCCGCGCGCCCGGGGAGCGGTCGTCGTGGACAGGGCGACCTCGGCGTGGTGCGCCAGCGCGTGCACCCGGCCGGGGTGGCAGCGCTCGAGGACGTCCAGCAGCGCGAGGTGCATCCGGGCGCGGCGCATCGGCGGCGTGCGCGCGGCGAAGACGTCACGGATCAGGGCGTGCCCGAACCGCAGCCCGCCCTCCGGCCGCTCGACGAGCAGCCCCGTGACGAGGGCGGTGTCGAGGTCGTCGAGCAGGTCGTCGTCGGCGAGCCCGCCCCGCAGCGCGTCGACCGCGAGCAGCAGGTCGACGTCGACGTCGCGGCCGAGCACCGCCGCCCGGGTCAGCGTCGCCACGGCGCGCGCCGGGAGACGCTCGATGCGCCGGTCGAGCACCTCGCGCACCCCGGCCGGCACCCCGCGGGCGGCCACCTCGACGCCCTCGGACGCGACGAGGCGCCCGAGCTGGCCGAGGAACAGGGCGTGGCCCGCGGCGCGCTCGACCAGCGTGCGCCAGATCGGCTCGGGCAGCTCGCGTCCCGCGGCGCGCCGGAGCAGGGCCCGGGCGGAGGCCTCGTCGAGCCCGGCGAGCGCGACCCGGTCGGCGGTGCGGCCGGCCAGCAGCGCGAGGGTGCGCGCGAGGTCGTCGGACACCTCGTCGTCCCGGAACCCGGCGAGCACCAGCAGCGGGGCCGCGGACGTCGTCACGAGGTGGCGCAGGACCTGCAGGGTCTCGCCGTCGGCGCGGTGGAGGTCGTCGACCACCAGCACGCCGAGCCCGTCCCCGCGCGCGGTGTCCAGCACGGCCGCGAGGTCGCCGGCGAGCGTGAAGGCGTCGCGGGCCGCGGCCGAGGTGCCCGCCGAGCGGGTGAGCAGGTCGCGCCACGCCCACCCGGGCGGGGCTCCGTCAACCTCCGAGCACCGCGCGCGCAGCATCCCCGCCCCCTCCGCCGCCAGCTCGCCCGCCACCTGCTCGAGGAGCGCGGACTTGCCGCTGCCCGCCGCGCCCTCGACCCACACGACGGTCGCGCCCGGCCCCGTCACCCGCGCCGCGCGGTGGAGGCGCTCCCGCTCGGCGGCGCGACCGAGGAACACGCCGGGCAGGTCGGTGTCCCGATCGGGTGCAGCGAACGCGCTGCTCGCTGCTTCTAGGCGCGCGAACTCCCCGTTCACACCGCGGGGCGGCTGCGCGGTCGCGGGGTCCGGTGCCGCGAACGCGCCGTTCGCTGCTTCTACGCGCGCGATGGTCCCGTTCGCTCCGGCGGCGAGGGCCTCGGAGAGCGCCTGGCGAGGATGTCGACCGCCGTCACCGGCGAGGACGGCGCCCTCGGCGGCGCGGAGGTCTGCGCCCGGGTCGACGCCGAGCTCCTCGACGAGGCGATCGCGGGTGGCGCGGAGGACGGCGAGCGCGTCGTGCTGGCGCCCGGCCGCGGCGAGGGTGCGGGCGAGCACGGCGGCGGTCCGCTCGCGCAGGGGGTCGTCCCGCAGGACGGCCTCGAGATCGGCGACCGCCTCGTCGGGGCGGCCCGCCGCGATCGCGGCCTCGCCGCCGAGCTCGGCCGCGGCGACGCGGACGCCGGCCAGCCGCTCGATCTCGGCCGCGGCCCACGGCTGGTCGGCGGACGCGGCGTAGGGCGGGCCCGTCCAGCGGGTCCGCGCGTGCTCGAGGTGGGCGAGCGCGCCGGTCGCGTCGCCCGCCCCGAGCGCCCGGCGGGCCGCGGTGACGAGGGCGACGTGGTGCCAGGCGTCGACCGCCTCGACGGGGAGGGCGAGCCGGTAGCCCGGCGCGGCGCTGACCAGCACGGTCGCGGGGCGTCGCGGGGCGCGGTCGGGCTCGAGCACCCGTCGTAGGTGGGAGACGTAGGCCTGCAGGGCGCCGATCGCCCGCGGCGGTGGCTCGCCCGCCCACAGGTCCTCGACGAACCGCTCGGTCGGCACCACCGATCCGCCCGCGGCCACGAGCAGGGCGAGCACCGCGCGCTGGCGGGGTCCGCCGAGGTCGAGACGCCGCCCGTCGAGGTGCGCCCGTACCTCCCCCAGCACGCCGATCTCCAGCACGCGACCAGGCTACGGCGATCATCCTCGTGCCACCCCGGCACGAGGGGCGCCTCCTCCGGTGACGGACGGGGCGCCCCTCGTGCGGGCCGGGGAGCGAGCCGGTGGTGGAGTACTAGCTGCAGCCGCTGGTGGAGCCGCAGCCCTCGCAGACGTAGCAGGACCCGGCGGGCCGCATCTTCGTGCCGCAGGTCAGGCACAACGGCGCGTCGGCCGCCTTGCCCTGTTGCAGCTCGAGCAGCTCGGTGGAGCTGCCCACCGAGACGTCGGCCTTGCGGCGGTCCCGCGGGCCCTCCTCGGCCGGCGTGACGTCCACCGAGGTGCGCAGCGACTCGACGTCGACCGGCTCCGCGGTCGGGGCCGCTGCGCCCGGCGCGGCGGGCGCACCGGTGCCGTAGTCGGTGGCCGCGACCTGGGCCGAGCGCTCGTCCGCGGAGAAGATGCCCAGCTGGGCGCGCTTCTCGTAGGGCAGGTGGTCGAGCGCGATGCGGCGGAACAGGTAGTCGACGACGCTCGTGGCCATCCGGACGTCGGGGTCGTCGGTCATGCCCGCCGGCTCGAAGCGCATGTTGACGAACTTGGAGACGTAGGTCTCCAGCGGCACGCCGTACTGCAGCGCGATCGAGATGGCCATCGAGAACGCGTCCATGACGCCGGCAAGCGTCGAGCCCTGCTTCGACATCTT
This sequence comes from Actinomycetospora sp. ABD4_176, assembly GCF_056311855.1. Taxonomy (NCBI): domain Bacteria; kingdom Bacillati; phylum Actinomycetota; class Actinomycetes; order Pseudonocardiales; family Pseudonocardiaceae; genus Actinomycetospora; species Actinomycetospora sp. ABD4_176. Next base: position 1,859,880 of record NZ_CM149974.1, read on the forward strand.
GACGAAGATCTCGCCCAGGCCGTCGTCGGGGTAGGAACCCGCGGTCATGTAGCCCTCGGCGCCGGCCACCGTGAACGACACGGTCTCGCTCGGGCGCTTCTTCGGCAGGCGCTTGCGCACCGGGCGCGGGTCGGCCGCGGCGACCTCCTGACCGGAGGTCGACTCGGCGGTGGACCCGCTCGTCTTCCCGGTGGACAGGGGCTGGCCGACCTTGCAGTTGTCGCGGTAGATCGCGAGGGCCTTGAGCCCCAGCTTCCAGGACTCAAAGTAGATCTCCTCGACGTCCTCGACCGAGGCCTGCTCGGGCATGTTGACCGTCTTGGAGATCGCGCCGGAGATGAACGGCTGGACCGCGGCCATCATCCGCACGTGGCCCATCGGCGCGATCGAGCGCTGGCCCATCGCGCAGTCGAAGACCTCGTAGTGCTCGGGGCGCAGCCCCGGGGCGTCGATGACGTGGCCGTGCTCGGCGATGTACTCGACGATCGCCTCGCTCTGCTCGGCCTGATAGCCGAGCACGTCGAGGGCGCGCGGGATGGTCTGGTTGACGATCTGCATCGAGCCGCCGCCGACCAGCTTCTTGAACTTGACCAGCGAGAAGTCCGGCTCCACCCCGGTGGTGTCGCAGTCCATCATGAAGCCGATGGTGCCGGTGGGGGCGAGGACGCTGGCCTGGGCGTTGCGCCAGCCGCTGCGGGCACCGACCTCGAGCCCGGTCTGCCACTGCTCGGTGGCCGCGTCGCGGATGCGGGCGTCCTCGCGGTGCATCGTGCGGATCGCGTCGTTCGCGGCGGCGTGCTTGCGCATGACCCGGCGGTGGGCGTCGGCGTTGCGGGCGTAGCCGTCGTACGGCGCGACCGCGCCGGCGAGCTCGGCGGAGCGGCGGTAGGCCGTGCCGGTCATCAGCGAGGTGATCGACGCCGCGAGCGCGCGCCCGCCCTCGGAGTCGTAGGCCCGGCCGGTGGCCATGAGCAGCGCGCCGAGGTTGGCGTAGCCGATGCCGAGCTGGCGGAAGGCGCGCGTCGTCTCGCCGATCGACTCGGTGGGGAAGTCCGCGAAGCAGATCGATATGTCCATCGCGGTGATGACCAGCTCGACCGAGCGCACGAAGTCGTCGACGCGGAACGCGTTGTCGTCGTCGAGGAACTTCATGAGGTTCAGCGAGGCGAGGTTGCAGCTGGAGTTGTCCAGGTGCAGGTACTCCGAGCACGGGTTGGACGCGGTGATACGCCCGGACTCCGGCGAGGTGTGCCAGTCGTTGATGGTGTCGTCGTACTGCAGGCCCGGGTCGGCGCACTCCCACGCGGCCTCGGCCATGCTGCGGAAGAGCTTCTTGGCGTCGACGGTGTCGACGACCTCGCCCGTCGTGCGGGCGCGCAGCCCGAACTCGCCGCCCGACTGCACCGCGCGCATGAACTCGTCGGAGACCCGGACCGAGTTGTTGGCGTTCTGGTACTGGACCGACGTGATGTCCGACCCGCCGAGGTCCATGTCGAACCCGGCGTCACGCAGCACCCGGATCTTGCGCTCCTCGTCGCGCTTGGTGGCGACGAAGTCGGCGACGTCGGGGTGGTCGACGTCGAGCACGACCATCTTCGCGGCGCGGCGCGTGGCCCCGCCCGACTTGATGGTGCCGGCCGAGGCGTCGGCGCCGCGCATGAACGAGACGGGGCCCGAGGCCGTGCCGCCCGAGGACAGCAGCTCCTTCGAGGAGCGGATGCGCGAGAGGTTGAGGCCGGCGCCGGAGCCGCCCTTGAAGATCAGCCCCTCCTCGCGGTACCAGTTGAGGATCGACTCCATCGTGTCGTCCACCGACAGGATGAAGCAGGCGCTGACCTGCTGCGGCGAGCTCGTGCCGACGTTGAACCACACCGGCGAGTTGAAGCTGAAGTACTGGTGCAGCAGCATCCAGGTCAGCTCGTGGGAGAACAGCTCGGCGTCCTCGGGCGTCGCGAAGTACCCGTGCTGCGAGCCGGCCTCGGTGTAGGTGCGCACCACGCGGTCGATGAGCTGGCGCAGGCTCGACTCGCGCGCCTCGGTGCCCAGCGCCCCGCGGAAGTACTTGCTGGTGACGATGTTGACGGCGTTCACCGACCACGACTGCGGGAACTCGACGCCCCGCTGCTCGAAGTTGACCGAGCCGTCGCGCCAGTTCGTCATCACCACGTCACGGCGCTCCCACACGACCTCGTCGTACGGGTGGACGCCGGGCGTGGTGTGCACACGCTCGATGGTCAGGCCCCGCCGCGGTGCGGCGGTGTCCGACTCCTCGGACGTGGTGCCGACGGTCTCCGTCATCGGTGTCATCCCTTGTTCGTCGTTCGCGGCGAACCGGCGGCGCTTCCCCACGCTCCGGGCCGTCACTGTGATTCCCCGACCGTCAGTCCCCGGCCCGTGCTCCCGCGGCGTCCCGCGCCGTCTCGCCCGCCGTCGCCCCCGCAGTCTCGCGCCGACCCCCGACAGTGCCGTCGGGAGCGCCGTCGGGAGCGCCGGCTGCCTCTCGCGAGCAGCGCAGGTCGGCGATCTCGGCCTCGAAGTCCGCCACCGACGAGAAGTTGCGGTAGACGCTGGCGAACCGCAGGTAGGCGACCTCGTCGAGCTCGCGCAGCGGCCCCAGGATGGCCATGCCGACCTCCTGGCTGGGCACCTCGGCGGTGCCCGCGGCGCGGATCGTCTCCTCGACCCGGTGCGCCAGCTGGGCCAGCGCATCGGTGTCGACGGGACGGCCCTGGCAGGCCCGGGCCACACCGCGCACGACCTTGTCGCGGCTGAACGGCTCGGTGACCCCGCTGCGCTTGAGCACGGCGAGCACGGGCTCCTCGACGGTGGTGAAACGTTTGCCGCACGACGAGCACGACCGGCGTCGCCGGATCGCCTGCCCCTCGTCCGCCTCGCGCGAGTCGACGACGCGGGAGTCGGCGTGCCGGCAGAACGGGCACCGCATGTCGACCTCCCCCTCCCTCGTCGTCGTCCGCCGGCCGGGTTGTCCCCATCCCTGGGGATCACCGCCCGACCCTGGGGATCGCCGCCCGGGTCCCCGCCGTCCCTGGGGACGGAACTGGGGATCACCGGGCCCGGTCCGTGGATCGAGCGGCCCGACCGGTGGAGCACCACCGTCGTGCGGTGGAGGACCCTGTGGAGAGCCCCTCACCGGTGTGCACAAGCTGTGGACTAACTACACCAGTGTAACCACTAGATGTTGGGGTGGGACGGTAGCGACGCGCGGACAGGCGATGCAACTCCCCGGACGGTGCCCGGACACCGGGGCGCCGAGCGGGCGTCACGTCCGGTCGGGCGGACCCGCGGTGGGGAACGGGGGGCGCGCGGTGCCCGAGTGGGTGGCGGCGCCGCGACACGGGCGGGCGGCCGCGGGGCGAGCTGCGCGGGTCAGCCCGCCGAGGGCACCACGAGGGGCCGACCGGGGGCGAGGGACGACGCGCCCGCCATCCCGTTGAGCTCGCGGATACGGGCGACGACCGCGCCGGTGTCGGCGCCGGGGGCGACGCGCCCCGCGACGTCGGTGAGCGACTCCCCCGCGCCGACGACGGCCACGGCGGTGCCCGCGGGCACCGGCGTCACGGCGGCGCCGGGCGCGGTGGACGGGACGACCAGCCCGGCGAGGACCCCGACCAGCACGCCGAGCAGGACACCCAGCACCACCACGGCGGCGAGGCGGCGGCGGCGCAGCACCGCGGGAGCGACGGCCGGCGGGACCTCGACGCGGCGCGCCCCACCCCCACCGGCGACCCGCGGGCGCACCGGGGGCAGCGCGGCGGGGCTGCGCCGCCCGGCGGGGCGGACCGGGCCCCGGACGTCGTCGGGGCCGGCGGGCCGGGCCGGACGGGAGCCCGCGGGCAGCGGGCGGCCGGCGGGACGGAGGGCGGGACGGACGGCGGGGGCCACCGCGCCCACCGGGCCCACCGCACCCACCGGGGGCACCGGCCCCCCGCCACCCGCGGCCTCCTCGCGCGCGCCCGGCACCTCGACGTCGCAGCGGCCCCGCGGACCGGTCGTCCCCACGGACATGTCGACCTCCTCGACTCGCACACGCGTTCGATCGAACGCGTGTGCGATGTCTAGCATCGACCCCCGACAACGTCGACGCATCGACCGGCGTGTCGTTCGAACACGTGTTTGATCCCGTCGGTGCTCGGCGCTAGCTTCGCCGTCGAACCCCCCGCCACCCGGCGGGCGCGACGACCCCTCGGGCGCCGCGGGACGACGTCGGAAAGGACACGGCGATGGCACGCACGCCCCAGGGGCCGAACGCCCCCGAGGAGCCGGTGGCGACCGACGCCGTCGTCGCCGCCCGGGTCCACCCGTTCCCGGAGCCCGCCGACGCCGACGCGTCGCCCGGGCTCACGCCGCGGCAGCGCAAGGTGCTCGAGGTCATCCGCGACCACGTCGAGCGCAACGGCTACCCGCCGAGCGTGCGCGAGATCGGGGACGCGGTCGGGCTCACCTCGACGTCCTCGGTGGCCCACCAGATGCGCACGCTCGAGAAGAAGGGCTACCTGCGCCGCGACCCCAACCGCCCGCGCGCGCTGGACGTGCGGCTGCCCGAGGAGCTCGAGGGCGCCGGCGCCGAGGCGCCGGACCACACCGAGGAGATCCGCGCCGACCGGCCGGCCCCGACCTTCGTGCCGGTCGTCGGCCGGATCGCCGCCGGTGGGCCGATCCTCGCCGAGCAGGCCGTGGAGGAGGTCTTCCCGCTACCTCGCGAGCTGGTCGGCGAGGGGTCGCTGTTTCTCCTGCGCGTCGCCGGCGACTCGATGGTCGACGCCGCCATCACCGACGGCGACTGGGTGGTCGTGCGCCAGCAGCCCGTCGCCGACAACGGGGAGATCGTCGCCGCGATGATCGACGGCGAGGCCACGGTGAAGACGTTCAAGCGCAAGGACGGGCGGGTCTGGCTGCTGCCCCACAACGTCGACTACGAGCCCATCCCCGGCGAGGACGCCACGGTGCTGGGCAAGGTCGTCGCGGTCCTGCGCCGGCTGTAGAGTCCCGTCTCACCGCGTCCCGGCTTGCCCTGGTTCACCACAGGCGACGATGCCGGCCGGACCGACGACCCCGCGCCGGCTCGTCGTCGACCCCGGGCGCGGCCGGAGCCCGCGGCCGGCGGCGCCGTGGCGGGGCATGCTCTCCAGATCGATCTCTCCGGAGTGTCACGAGCGTCGTTCGAGGGGACCGTCAGCCCCGACGCCGCCGGAGCAGCGCCACAACGCCCACGAGCAGGCCCGCGCCCACCGCGACGGCGACGACCACGCCGATGCTGCGCAGGGGCTCGGGGACGCCGGCCCGGGCACCGTCCTCGCCCGGGGCGGCCGCCGGGTCGGGCGCCAGGACGGTCGCGGCTCCCGCCGACGGCGCGTCCCCCACCAGCCCCGCCGCGTCCGGCACCGCGTGCAGCGGCGCCGCCGGCTGCCCCGACGGCGTCTCGCTCGTGGAGAGCAGGGTGCCGTCCAGCGCGAAGGCGATCGCCTCGCCCTGCACCTCGCCCGGCAGCGGCACCCGCACCGGCGTCCCGCGCAGCGCGGCCACGACGTCCTCGGCCGTCGCCGTCCCCGCGGGCGCCGGGTAGAGCCAGGCGTCGGCGTAGGTCCGCAGCGCGACGACCCGGCCGTCGGCGGAGATCGCGCCGCCGGTGTAGCTGCCCGAGCCCAGCGTCGTGATCGCCTCGCCGGGCACGACGACCTCGCCGGCCCGCCGCAGCGTCCCCGTGCCGCCCCCGCCCGCCGGCTCCGCGGCGACGTAGACGCCGCTGCGCCCGCCGAGGTCCTTGGTGACGATCACCGGGCGGTCGTCGGCGGGCAGCAGCAGCGACTCGGCGTCGTGCGGGCCGTCCGGGTAGGTCAGCCGCGTGACCGTGGTGCCGCCCGGCCCCACCCGCAGGATCGCCACCGTCGCGCGCCGCCGCCCGTTGTCCCCGATGTCCGCGAGCCACAGCGACCCGTCGGCTCCGCGCGCGAGGTCCTCGACGTCGCGGCCCTGCACGGACACCTCGGTCTCGCCGACCACCGCGCACTCGTCGTCGAGCCGGTACACGGTGCTCGGGTTGCCGCTGTCGTTGACGACCGCGTACCCGATCGACGAGCCACCGCCGGCCGCGTCCGCGACCAGCCCCGACGCCTCGGCCAGCCGGGGGTCGGACAGGGTGCACCGAACCTGCGGGGCCGCCGCGGCCACCCCGGGCGTCGCGAGCAGGACCCCCGACAGGCCGGCGACCGCCAGCAGGACGAGGGCGAGCCGGCGGGCGGGGCGGCGGGCGGGGACGCTCAGGGCACGCGGGCGGGGTCGACCGCGGCCGCGCGCAGGGCGGCCGCGAGCTCCTCGTCGACCCGCGCGTGCAGCACCGTGCCCTCGGGGGTGTGGCGCTCGGCGAGCACCTCGCCGTCGGCGTGGGCGCGGGCGACCAGCCCGCCCTCGGTGTAGGGCAGCACGACCTCGAGCTCGACGTCGGGGTGGGGCAGTTCCTCGGCGAGGCGCGCCCGCAGCCGGCCGAGCCCCTCGCCGGTGCGCGCCGAGACGAACACCGCGCCGGGCAGGGCCCCGCGCAGCTCGGCCAGGGCCATCGGCTCGGCGGCGTCGACCTTGTTGACGACGAGCAGCTCCGGCGGCGCCGGCGAGTCCAGCTCGCCGATCACCTGCCGCACCGCCGCGATCTGGTCCTGCGCCGAGGGGTCGGAGCCGTCGACGACGTGGAGCAGCAGGTCGGCCTCGGCGACCTCCTCCAGCGTGGAGCGGAAGGCGTCGACGAGCTGGTGGGGCAGGTGGCGCACGAAGCCGACGGTGTCGGTCAGCGTGACCTCCCGCCCGTCCCCGGTCTCCCAGCGCCGGGTCGTCGGGTCGAGGGTCGCGAAGAGCGCGTCCTGGACCAGCACCCCGGCGTCGGTGATCGCGTTGAGCAGGCTCGACTTGCCCGCGTTGGTGTAGCCGGCGATCGCGACCGACGGCACGGCGCGACGGTGCCGGCGCCCGCGCTTGGTGTCGCGGACCGTCGACATCCCCTCGATCTCGCGGCGCAGCTTGGCGATGCGCCGGTGGATGCGACGGCGGTCGGTCTCGAGCTTGGTCTCACCGGGGCCGCGGGTGCCGACGCCGCCGCCGCCCGCGCCGCCCCCACCGCCGGCGCCGCCGCCCTGCCGGGACAGGGACTCGCCCCAGCCGCGCAGGCGGGGCAGGAAGTAGCGCAGCTGGGCCAGCTCGACCTGGGCCTTGCCCTCCCGGGAGCTCGCATGCTGGGCGAAGATGTCGAGGATCAGCGCGGTCCGGTCCACGACCTTGACCTTGAGCTTCTCCTCGAGGTTGCGCAGCTGACCGGGCGAGAGCTCGCCGTCGCAGATGACGGTGTCGGCGCCGGTGGCCTGCACCGTCTCGCGGAGCTCGACCACCTTGCCCGAGCCGACGAACGTGCCGGGGTCGGGCGTCTGGCGGCGCTGGATGAGGCCGTCGAGCACCTCGGAGCCCGCGGTCTCGGCGAGGCGGGCCAGCTCGACGAGCGAGGCGTCGGCCTCGCGGGAGGTGCCCTGCGTCCACACGCCGATGAGCACGACCCGCTCGAGGCGCAGCTGCCGGTACTCGACCTCGGTGACGTCGGTGAGCTCGGTGGACGACCCGGACAGGCCCGGGACGCGCCGCAGGCTCGTGCGCTCCTCGAGGTCGAGCGCGCCACCGGTGGGCTCGCCGTACCGATCGTCCTCGGCGGCGGCATCGAGCGGGGTGCCGAGCCGGATGTCGCTGCTGCGGTCGCGACGGCCCGTCGGGACGCGGGTCGTCGGCGTGCGGGGGTCCTGCGGTGCGGGTTCTGTCATGTCGCCGTCCATGGTTCCACGACCCCCGAGGCGAGGACCACCGGAAAACGCCTGGCGGCGTCAGACGCCCGCGGCCACCGGCGCGCCCCACGTCCCGCGCGCGACGAGCTCGGCGGGTCCGGTCAACGTGGTCGTGGCCCCGTCGACGCCCACGAGCAGCATGCCGCCGGGGGTGTCGACGCTGACGGTGCCGGTGCCGCGACCGGCGGCGTGGAGGGCCGCGACGGCCCCGGCGACGGTGCCCGTGCCGCAGGAGCGCGTCTCGCCGGACCCGCGCTCGTGCACCCGCAGCCGCACCGCGCCGTCGACCAGGGGCGTCAGCACCTCGACGTTGACGCCGTGGGGGAACAGCGAGCGGTCGTACGCGGGGGCCCGGGTGAGGTCGAGGACCTCGAGCGCGGTGGTGGTCACGCACGCGAGGTGCGGGTTCCCGACGTCGACCGCGACACCGTCGAGCTCCGGGCCGCCGGCCCCACCGAGGACCGTCGTCGACGAGGGCCCGAGCTCGGCCGCGCCCATGTCGACCGTGACCGGGCCGGTGTGGTCGACGGTCACCCAGCGCGTCCCGGCCCGCGTGGCGACGGGGTGGGCGCCGGGGGCGGCGAGGCCGGCCGCGACGAGGTAGCGGGCGAAGACCCGGATGCCGTTGCCGCACATCTCGGCGAGGGAGCCGTCGGCGTTGCGGTAGTCCATGAACCAGGTCGCCTCGCCGCCGTCGACCTGCGCGGCCGCGGCGACCGGCGTGTCGGTGCGGACCACGCGCAGCACCCCGTCGGCCCCGATCCCCCGGCGGCGGTGACAGAGCGCGCGCACGAGGAGACCGTCGTCGAGGTCGACCACGCCGTCGGGGTCGGGGAGCAGCACGAAGTCGTTCTCGGTGCCGTGCCCCTTGACGAACTCCACGGCGCCCAGCGTAGCGACGGCCCGGTTCCTGCGTGAGCTGCACAACTTCACACTCTGCAAAGATGCAAAGACTGCAAGATCGGACTACCGTCGTCGATGTGACCACGGGACTGCGCGAGCGCAAGAAGCTCCGGACGCGGCGCGCGCTCGGCGCGGCGGCGCTCGAGCTCGCCGTCACCCACGGGCTCGCCGAGGTCACGGTCGAGCAGATCGCCGAGGCCGCCGACGTCTCGCCGCGCACCTTCTTCAACTACTTCTCGTCGAAGGAGGAGGCGGTCGTCGCCGCCGACGTCGAGCGGGCGCGCGACATGGGCGAGCGCCTCTCCGCTCGCCCCGTGGGCGAGCCGGTGCTGGAGTCGGTGCGCGCGGTGATGCGCGAGATGCTCGGTGACGCCCCGCGCTCGCGGGAGTGGATCGCCCAGGCGCGGCTCGTCAAGTCCGAGCCGTCGCTGGTGCCCCAGCAGCTCGCGGCCTACGCCGCCTCGGAGCGGCGCCTCACCGCGATCCTCGCCGAGCGCACCGGCCTCGACGCGACGGATCTCTACCCGGCGGTCACCGCGGCCGCGGTCATGGCGGCGATGCGCGTGGCCACCACCCGCTGGCTCGAGTCCGACGAGCACGGCGACCTCGCCGGCGTCGTCGACCGCGTCATCGACCTGCTCGCCGCCGGCCTGCGCGACGCGCCCTCCCCGGGTCCGTGACACCCGGCCCGCGCCCGACGCCGGTCCGACCCCGCCACCCCTCGCTCCCCTCCCGGAGACCCCTCATGTCCTCGCCCACGGCGACGGCCCCGACCACCGAGCCGCCGGCCACCCGCCACGTCCTCGTGGCCCTGTCGGGGCTGCTGATGGCCCTGTTCGTGGCGATCCTGTCCTCGACGATCGTGTCCAACGCGCTGCCCCGGATCCTCGCGGACCTCGGCGGCACGCAGGCGCAGTACACGTGGGTCGTCACGGCGTCGCTGCTCGCGATGACCGCGTCCACGCCGATCTGGGGCAAGCTCGCCGACCTCTTCTCGAAGAAGCTGCTCGTCCAGATCGCGATCACGCTGTTCATCGTCGGGTCGATGCTCTGCGGCCTGACGACGAGCACCGAGATGCTCATCGGTTTCCGCGTCGTCCAGGGCCTCGGCATGGGCGGGCTCATGGCGCTGGCCCAGGTCGTGATCGCCGCGATCATCCCGCCGCGCGAGCGCGGCCGGTACTCCGGCTACCTCGGCGCGATCATGGCCGTGGCGACGGTCGGTGGCCCGCTCATCGGCGGCGTCATCGTCGACACCATCGGCTGGCGCTGGTGCTTCTACGTCACCGTGCCGATCGCGGTCGTCGCGCTCGTCGTCCTGCAGCGCACCCTGAGCGTGCCGACGGTCAGGCGCGAGGTGCACATCGACTACGTCGGTGCCGTCCTCATCGCGGCCGGCGTGTCCGCCCTGCTCATCTGGACCTCGCTCGCCGGGCACCAGTTCGCGTGGGCCTCGTGGTCGTCGGTGGTCTGGGTCGGCGGCGGCGTGCTGGCCCTCGTGCTGGCCGTCGTCGTCGAGTCGAGGGTGCGCGAGCCGATCGTCCCGCTGCACCTGTTCCGCAACCCGACGGTCGCGCTGGCCACCGTCGCCGGCCTGTTCGTCGGCGTCGCGATGTTCGGCTCGACGGTCTACCTGTCGCAGTTCTTCCAGCTCGCCCGCGGCGCGACGGCCACCGAGGCCGGCCTGCTCACGCTCCCGATGATCGCCGGGCTGTTCCTCGCCTCCACGATCGTCGGCCAGCTGATCACGCGCTACGGCCGGTGGAAGCCCTACCTCGTCGGCGGCGGCATCCTGCTGACCCTGGGCCTGCTCGGCGAGGGGCTGTTCGTCAGCGCCACCGTCCCCTACGGCCTGCTCGCGGTGTTCATGGCGATGGTCGGTCTCGGGGTCGGCGCCACCCAGCAGAACCTCGTGCTCGCCGTGCAGAACCAGGTCGCGATGAGCGAGATGGGCGCCGCCAGCTCCACCGTCGCGTTCTTCCGCTCGCTCGGCGGCGCCGCCGGTGTGGCCGCGCTCGGCGCGCTGCTCAGCAACCAGGTCACGAGCTCGATCAGCTCCGGGCTCGCCGCGCTCGGCATCCCGGCCTCGGCCACCGCGTCGTCCGGCGGGCAGATCCCGGACCTCGCGGCCCTGCCCGCCCCGGTCCGGACGGTGATCGAGAACGCGTACGGCGACGCCATCGCCACCCTGTTCCTCGCCGCCGCCCCCCTGGCGCTGATCGCGCTGGTCGCGATCCTGTTCCTGCACGAGGTCCCGCTGCGCCGCACGATCGACGTCGAGGAGACCGCGGTGCGGACCGCCGCCGAGGCGGCCGCGGACACCGCATCGCCCGCGGCGGGGGCGAACGCCCGCGCGGCCACCCTGCCCGGCTCCGACGACCCGGACCCCGGCCTCGCCACCGCGCCGGTGCCCGCGGCGCGCCCGATCCTGTCGGGCACGGTGTGCGGCGACGGCGAGCCGGCGACCCGCGCCGTCCTCACCGTGGTGGACGCCGACGGTCGCCAGCTCGGCCGCTCCGTCGCCGATCGCGAGGGGCGGTACGCCGTGTACGCCGGCGCGCCCGGCCGTCCGCACCTGCTCGTCGTCCAGTGGCGCGGCACCCCGCACGTCGAGGCGCTCGGCGGGGCCACCGGCCCGCAGCACCGGGACGTCGCCCTGGCCACCGGCCCCGCGGCGCCGGGTCGGCACGCGATCGACTCCCCGACGGTGTCCCTGGCCGCCGAGCGGTAGCCCCGGCGCGCAGCGGGAGCGGTGACCGAAGGGCCCCTTCGCTCGAGTAGACCGAGCGAAGGGGCCCTTCGCTCAACTCGGGAGCGCGCCCGGCGGAACCGGCGGTGGTCGCCCCTCGACATCTAGTCCGAGCGAAGGGGCCCTTCGCTCGGATCCGCGAGGCGCAGCACCGTCGCGACGAGGTCCGGGGCGTCGGCGTCGAGCCAGCGCACGCGCCCGTCGCGCCGGAACCACGAGCGCTGGCGGCGCACCAGCCGGCGGGTGGCGACGACCGTGCGCCGGCGGGCCTCCTCGAGGTCGATGGTGCCGTCGAGGTGGTCGAGCACCTCGCGGTAGCCCACCGCCCGCGACGCCGTGGCCCCCTCCCGCAGGCCGCGAGCGGCGAGCCGGCGGACCTCGTCGGCCAGCCCGCCCGCCAGCATCCCGTCGACCCGCTCGGCGATGCGGGCGTCGAGCAGCGCGGTGTCGCGGTCGAGGCCCACCAGCACCGCGTCGTGGCGCGGGGTGCCGGGGCGAGGGAGGCTCGCCGCGAACGGGCGACCGGTGAGCTCGACGACCTCGAGCGCGCGGACGATGCGCCGCCCGTTGCTGGCGAGGATGGTCCGCGCGGCGTCCGGGTCGCGGTCGGCGAGGCGGGCGTGCAGAGCCGGCGCGCCGACCTCGGCGAGCTCGGCGTCGAGGCGGGCGCGCAGGGCCGGGTCGGTGCCGGGGAAATCGAGGTCGTCGAGGACCGCCTGCACGTAGAGCCCCGACCCGCCCACCACGAGCGGCACGCGCCCGCGCTCCCGGATCGCGTCGACCGCGGCGCGGGCGTCGCGCTGGTAGGCGGCGACGGTGGCGGTGTCGGTGACCTCGAGGACGTCGAGCAGGTGGTGGGGCACCCCGCGCCGGGCGTCGGGCGGGAGCTTCGCGGTGCCGACGTCCATCCCGCGGTAGAGCTGCATCGCGTCGGCGTTCACCACCTCGGCGCCGTGCCCCCGGCGCGCCAGCTCGTCGGCGAGGTCGAGCGCGAGGTCGGACTTGCCGGTCGCCGTGGGGCCGAGCAGGGCGATCGGGCGGGTCACGCGGTCGAGGTTCCCAGCTCCCACACCGCGACGTGGTACGCGACCCCGTACGGCGCCGAGGTGTGCTCGAGGCGCGCCGAGGCCGGGCGCGGCACGGCCCCCGCGAGCACCTGCCACGGCACCCGCCCGGCGACGAGCAGCTCGTCGGAGAGCGCCGGGTCGAGGCCGGCGAGCGCCGCCGCGTCCCCGGCGGCCAGCGCGTCGGCCACCACCCGGTCGTAGGGCCCGGCGCGCTCGTCGAGGGCGCCGGGCGCCCGCGGGGTGTGGGTGGCCGCGCCGTCGCCGAGCACGAGCAGGACGTCGTGGCCGTCGGCGGCGACGAGCTCCTCCCCCGCCCGCCGCGCGTCCTCGGGGGTCGTGTCGCGCGGCAGGACGCGGGCGTCGATCCGCACCCCGTCGCCGGCCGGCCCCGCCTGGCCCCGCAGCCACCCGGCGACGAGCACCGGCAGCGGCAGCTCGGGGTCGGGCGCGCGCGCCGGGTCCGCCTCGGGGAGGTCCGGTCCGGCGAGGGCGACGCGGACGTCGGCGCCGAAGCCGGCGAACGTGCCGCACGTGTCCGGCGGGTGCGCCGACGCCGCCGGTCCCGCGCCCACGGCGAGCCAGCGGCCGCCGGCCCTGGCCAGGAGGCCGGCCACGGCCCGGCACGCGGCGCGCAGCGCAGCCGTCTCCGCCGCCGCGGCGCCGGCGAGCTCGGCCGCGAGCAGGGGCGGGTGGGGCACCACCGCCGCCGTCACGATCACTGTGCCGAGGCTATCCGCGCGGTGCCGGTCCGGCACGTGCGGCGCTTCCCGCTGCGCCCCCGCCGTGCCCCTCGCCGTGCCCCTCGCCGTGCCCCTCGCCGTGCCCCTCGCCGTGCCCCTCGCCGTGCCCCTCGCCGTGCCCCCGCCGGGGCAGGGAGTTCCGGCCCGGTCGCCGGACCTGCTTGAATGCCCGGACCGTAGGAGCGGGAGGTGTCGGGCTCGATGACCGACGAGCAGGCCGCGGAGGTCCCGGTGGCCTCGGCGGTCACGCGCGCCCCGGAGACCCCGCAGGCCCCGCAGGCCCCGCAGGCCCCTGACGTCATCGACGGGGCGGGCCCCGCCGAGGGTGCCGTCCCCCCGTCCACGCCGGTCGCGAGCGCGCCGACCCCGGGACCCACCGGGAGCGCGCCGTCGTTCCCGTCGGTGAGCTCCGCCGCGAGCGACCCGGGCCGCTGGGGACGCGTCGACGCCGACGGCACGGTGTACGTGACGACGGCCGACGGCGAGAGGGCGGTCGGCTCCTGGCAGGCCGGCGACGCCGCCGAGGGCCTCGCGCACTTCGCGCTGCGCTTCGACGACCTCCGCACCGAGACCGACCTGCTGGTCCGCCGCCTCACCGCCGGGCGCGGGGACGCGCGCGCGATCCTGCGCAGCGCCACCGCCCTGCGGGAGCGTGTCGCCGAGGCCGCGGTCGTCGGCGACGTCGTCGGGCTCGGGCACCGTCTCGACGCCGTCGTCGCCGCCGCCGAGCAGGCCGAGGAGGCCGAGCGCGCGGTCCGCGCGGGTGCGCGCGACGACGCCGTCGCGCGCAAGGAGGCCCTCATCGCCGAGGCCGAGACGCTGGCCGAGGAGACGACGCGCTGGAAGCACGCCGGCGACCGCTTCCAGGCGATGATCGAGGAGTGGAAGTCGGTCAAGGGGATCGACCGCAAGACCGACGACGCCCTGTGGAAGCGCTTCTCCCGGGCGCGCGAGACCTTCGCCCGCCGCCGCGGCGCCCACTTCGCCGAGCTCGACCGGGCCCGCACCGCGGCCAAGGGGCGCAAGGAGGAGCTGGTCGCCGAGGCCGAGTCGCTCGTCGACTCCACCGACTGGGGGCCGACGGCGGGGCGCTACAAGGAGCTCATGGCCGAGTGGAAGGCCGCGGGGCGCACCGGCAAGGAGGCCGACGACGCCCTGTGGGCCCGGTTCCGGGGCGCCCAGGACACGTTCTTCTCCCGCCGGTCGGCGGCGTTCTCCGCCCGCGACGCCGAGTTCGAGGACAACGCGGCGGCCAAGGAGCAGCTGCTCGCCGAGGCCGGGCGCATCGACCTCACCGACGTCGACGCGGCCCGCGCGGCGCTGCGGGACGTGCAGGAGCGCTGGGACGCGATCGGGAAGGTGCCCCGCGAGCGGGTGCGCGAGTTCTCGGCGCGGCTCAAGGAGGTCGAGGACCGGGTGCGCGCCGCGGTCGACCGCCGCTGGCAGGCCACCGACCCCGAGACCGAGGCGCGCGTCGGGCAGTTCCGGGCGCGGGTCGAGCAGTACGAGGCCCAGGCCGCGAAGGCCCACGCTGCGGGCGACCGCCGCCGCGCGCAGGAGGCCGAGCGCCAGGCCGCGCAGTGGCGCGAGTGGCTCGCGGCCGCCGAGGACGCGACCCGGTAGCTACCTCCGCGAGAACGCGTAGCTCGCCCAGCGCACGGCGAGCACGATCATCGCCAGCAGGGCGAGCCACAGCCCGATCCCGGGTCCGGTGCCGGCGCTGGTGTTCTGCGACCAGATCGCCCACAGGCCCGTCACCGACGTGATCGTGCACCCGGCCGCGGTGACGAACACCGCCGGCCAGCGCCTGGTCAGCAGGCAGACCGCGGTGCCGAGCACGCCGAACGCCACCGCGAGCGTGCCGAACAGCCGCGGCAGGCCGGGGACGCCGGGCCGGCCGAGGACGACCTCCCAGCCCGAGGCGCCGAGCCCGGTCCACGGCAGCACGGCGGCGAGGAGCAGCACGAGCACGGCGACGGCGGCGACGAGCGCGCCGGGCCCGAAGTCGACCCGCGTCGAGGGCCGGGGCGGCGCCGGCGGGCGGCCGTCGGTGTCGCGATCGGTGGAGCGGTCGGTCACGGCTCAGACCTCCTGCAGGGTCGCCGAGCAGCCCGCGGGCTCGGGTGCGGCGGCGGGCGGCCCCAGCGTCGGCAGCCCGAGCCCCGTGGTGCGCGGCGTGGTGGGCCGCTGCCCCGCGGCGTGGGCGTCGCCCGCGCGGGTGCGGCGGTGGGTCAGGACGTCCCCGTCGGCGACGACGTGGTGCGGGGCGCCGTAGGTGGCCCGGACGGTGACGACGTCGCCGGGCCGGATCTCGTCGGCGGTGCCCGTCGGGGTGAAGTGCACCAGCCGCCCGTCGCGGGCCCGCCCGCTCATCCGCCGGGTCGCGGTGTCCTTGCGGCCCTCGCCGGTGGAGACGATCAGCTCGAGCTCCCGTCCGACCTGCTCCCGGTTCTGCTGCAGCGAGATGTCCTCCTGCAGCGCGACGAGGCGGTCGTAGCGCTCCTGGACGACCGCCTTCGGCACCTGGTCGGGCAGCGTCGCGGCGGGCGTCCCGGGCCGCGGCGAGTACTGGAACGTGAAGGCCTGGCTGAACCGCGAGGCCTCGACGACGCGCAGCGTCCCGGCGAAGTCCTCCTCGGTCTCGCCGGGGAAACCGACGATGATGTCGGTGGTCAACGCCGCGTCCGGCATCGCGGCGCGCACCTCGTCGACGATGTCGAGGTAGCGCTTCGCGCGGTACGAGCGGCGCATCGCCTTGAGCACCCGGTCCGAGCCCGACTGCAGCGGCATGTGCAGCTGCGGGCACACGTTCGGCGTCTCGGCCATCGCGGTGAGGACGTCGGAGGTGAAGTCGCGCGGGTGCGGGCTGGTGAACCGGACCCGCTCGAGGCCGTCCACCCGCCCGCACGCGCGCAGCAGGTCGGCGAACGCGGTGCGCCCGGTCGCGCGGTCGTCGAACGAGACCCCGTAGGCGTTGACGTTCTGGCCGAGCAGCGTCACCTCGAGCACGCCCTCGGCGACCAGCGCCTCGACCTCGGCGAGGATCTCGCCGGGCCGCCGGTCGACCTCCTTGCCGCGCAGCGAGGGGACGATGCAGAAGGTGCAGGTGTTGTTGCAGCCGACCGAGATCGACACCCAGCCCGCGTAGGCGGAGTCACGGCGGGCGGGCAGGTGGGACGGGAAGGTCTCGAGCGCCTCGAGGATCTCGACCTGTGCCTCGCCGTTGTGCCGCGCGCGCTCGAGCAGCGCCGGCAGCGAGCCGGTGTTGTGGGTGCCGAAGACGACGTCGACCCACGGCGCCTTCGCGACGACGGTGTCACGGTCCTTCTGCGCGAGGCAGCCGCCGACCGCGATCTGCATCCCGGGCCGGCGCGCCTTCTCCGGCGCCAGGCGCCCGAGCTGTCCGTAGAGCTTGTTGTCGGCGTTCTCCCGGACCGCGCAGGTGTTGAACACGACGAGGTCGGCGCCGTCGGCGTCGTCCGTGTGCTCGTAGCCGGCCTCCTCCAGCACGCCCGCGAGGCGCTCGGAGTCGTGCACGTTCATCTGGCACCCGTGGGTGCGGATGTGGAAGCTGCCTGCGGTCATCACCGCCCAGGGTAGGCGCCCGCCACCGGCCCGGTGTGCCGGTGGGCTGGCACGATGCGCGGATGAGCCGGTCCCTTCCTCGCCGCGCGGTGCTGCGCGCCGGGCTGGGTGCGGGGCTGGGTGTGGGGGTGGGTGCGGGACTGCTCGCCGCGGGCTGCGCCCGGCCCGACCCGACGCCCGTCGTCGTCGCGACCGGGGGCCCGCAGGGCGTCTACCGCCACCTCGGGGAGGCGCTGGCCGCGCTGTGGCGCACCGACCCGGGGGTGCCGACGGGGGTGCTGGGCAGCGAGGGGTCGGTCGACAACGTCGGGATGCTCGTGTCGCTGCGCGCGCGGGTGGCGTTCTGCGCGGCGGACGTCGCGGTCGACGGCGCCGTCGACGGGGCGCGGCCGCGGTTCCCGCTGCAGGCGCTGGCGCGGGTGCACGACGACGCGATCCACGTCGTGGTGCCCGCGGAGTCGCCGATCCGCCGGCTCGCCGACCTCGCGGGCCGGCGGGTGTCGGTGGGCGCCCGCAACTCCGGCGTGCTCGTCATCGCGCCGCGCCTGCTCGCCACCGTGGGCCTGACCGCCGAGCGGGACACCGACGCCGTGATGCTCGGTCTCGACGACTCCGCGGCGGCCCTGGAGCGCGGGGAGATCGACGCCTTCTTCTGGTCCGGCGGCGTCCCCACGGCCGGCGTCGACCGCCTGGCCCGCGCCCGCCCCGTCCGCCTCCTCGACCTGGGCGAGGAGACCGCGCGCCTGCGGACGCGCTACCCGGTCTACGACGTCACCACGGTTCCGGCCGGCACCTACGGGCTCGTCGACCCGGTCAGCACCACTACGGTGCGCAACGTCCTGCTGGCCACCGCCGACATGGCGACCGACCTCGCCGCGGCGCTCGTGGGCGCGATGCTCGAGAACCGCGAGGCCCTCGCGGCGGCCGACCCGGCGGGGCGGAGCATCGACCCGCGCACGGCCATCGGGACCCAGCCCGTTCCCCTGCACGACGGCGCCCGTACCGCCTTCCGCGCGGCAAAGGGGTTGTGAAACCGCAACAACCTGACGACGGCGTGACGATTCTGCGCGTTCCACTTGCTCACGGCGCCGTCACGTGTATCACTCTCCGGTCATGTCTGGTCTCGTCGCATCCGCGCCACCTCCGCCGGATGTCCTCGCCTCCGCCGACGGGGCCTCGAGCGGCGTCCTCGCCGGCATCGAGGACGCCATCGACGCCGTGTTCACGCCGATCTCCGACGGCCTGTCCGCCTTCGTCTTCTACGAGATCCCGCTCGGCGGGGACGTCTCGTTCCCGTGGATCGTCGGCTGGCTGATCCTGGCCGCCACCATCTTCACGATCTACTTCGCGGCTCCGCAGTTCCGCAACTTCCGGCTCGCCATCAAGATCACCCGGGGCCGGTTCACCGGGGACGACGAGCCCGGCGAGATCCCGCACTTCCAGGCGCTGACGTCCGCGATCTCCGGCACGGTCGGGCTCGGCAACATCGCCGGCGTCGGCGTGGCCATGACGATCGGCGGCGCCGGTGCGACGTTCTGGATGATCATGGCCGGCCTGCTGGGCATGTGCACGAAGTTCGTCGAGTGCACCCTCGGCGTGCGCTATCGCGAGGTCTACGCGGACGGCACCGTCTCCGGCGGCCCGATGCACTACCTGCGCAAGGGCCTCGCCGAGCGCATGCCCTCGGTCTTCGGACGCAACCTGGGCAAGGTCCTCGCCGTCCTCGCCGCGATCTTCATCCTGTTCTTCGGCGTGGCCGGCGGGAACATGTTCCAGGCCAACCAGACCTTCGCCCAGCTCACCGACGTCACCGGTGGTGAGACCGGAATCCTCGGCGGGGACGGCGCAGCGCTGATCTTCGGGGTCGTGCTCGCCATCTTCGTCGGCTACATCATCTTCGGCGGGGCCCGCTCGCTCGGACGGGTGACGAGCCGCCTGGTGCCCGCGATGGCGATCATCTACGTCGCGGCGTGCCTGACCGTGATCATCGTGAACCTGCCGCTCATCCCGCAGGCGTTCGGAGCGATCTTCACGGGCGCCTTCACCAGCGGGGGCGTGGTCGGCGGCGCCATCGGAGCGCTGATCGTGGGCTTCCAGCGAGCCGCGTTCTCGAACGAGGCGGGCCTCGGGTCGGCGCCGATCGCGCACTCCGCGGTGAAGACCCGCAAGCCGGTGACCGAGGGCTACGTGGCCATGCTCGAGCCGTTCGTCGACACCGTCGTCGTGTGCACGATGACCGCCCTGACGATCATCGTCGCCAACACGCCGTACTGGCGCGAGGCCCAGATCGCCTACGCCACCCAGGACGCGGACCCGGCCGGCGTCACCGTCACGTCGTCGGCGTTCGAGACCGTGCTGCCCTGGTTCCCCTACGTCCTGACACTCGCCGTCGCCCTCTTCGCGATCTCCACGATGATCACCTGGGGCTACTACGGCGACAAGGCCTGGACCTACCTGTTCGGGCGCAGCCCGCTCTCGGAGCGCACCTACATCGGCGTGTACTGCCTGTTCATCGTGGTCGGTTCGGTGCTCACCCTGGGTGCCGTGCTCGACTTCGCCGACTCGGTGCTCTTCCTGCTGGCCCTGGTCAACATCATCGGGCTCTACATCCTCGCCCCGGTGGTCAAGGAAGAGGTCAAGGCGTTCCGCGACGCGCGGCGCAGCGGTGAGCTCGTCGAGATGAGCCCGGCGGACCGCCGGGCCCTGGCCGCCCGCACCGGCGGGAGCGCCGATGCGGGGTCCGCCGGTTCGGCCACGGCGCCGAGCGAGTAGGACCGACGTCCCCGGGCCCGCCCGGGCGGCACGCCGCCGCCCGGGCGGGCCCTGTCGTCGGTGCCCGACCCGCGGGCCCGGGGTCCCGCCGGTTCAGGCCGGCGAGCGCGCGGCGGCCGGGCCGGGGAAGCGCAGCACGACGCGCAGGCCGCCGTCGTCGGGGAGCTCGAGGGCCAGCTCCCCGCCGCCGCGCTCGGTGGCCCGCGCCGCGATCGCGAGCCCGAGGCCGCTGCCGGTGTCGCCCGCGGCCGTGGGGCCCCGCCAGAAGCGGTCGGTGGCCCGGGCGAGCTCGGACGGGTCGAGGCCGGGTCCCTGGTCGCGCACCGCGACCTCCACCGAGCCCTCGACCCGGGCGGTCGAGAGCGTGATCTCCCCGCCGACCGGCGAGTACTTCAGGGCGTTGTCGAGGACGGCGTCGAGCACGGTGGCCAGGAGCACGGGGTCGGAGCTGATGACGAGCCCGCCGGGGCCGCGCCGGGCCAGGCGCCGGCCGTCGTGCTCGGCGAGCACCCGCCAGGCCTCCAGGCGGTCGTCGAGCACGGGGTCGACCCGGACGGGCACGGCGTGGACCGGTCGCCCGTCGGTGCGGGCCAGCTCGAGCAGGGCCTCGAGGACGCCGCCGAGACGGTCGACCTCCTCGAGCGCGGCGGCGTGCTCCTCGCGCAGGGCAGTCATCTGGGTGTCGTCGACCCGCGCGTCCGGCTCGGCGAGGGCGGCGCCGACGTTCTGGAGGCGCAGCCGCAGCGCGGTCAGGGGGTTGCGCAGCTGGTGCCCGGCGTCGGCCACGAACGCCCGCTGCGCCTCGAGCACGGCGGTGACCCCGGCCGCCATCTGGTCGAAGTGCCGGCTGAGGCGCCGCAGCTCCGGGGGTCCCCGCCCCTCCCCCACGGGGCGCGGCGCACGCCCGGCCCGCACCGCCGCGGCGACCTGCGCGGTCCCCGCGTCGAGGCTCTCGACCGGCGCCAGGATCCAGCGCACCACCGGCAGGGCGAGCCCGGCGGCCACCGCCAGCGCGACGAGCCCCGCGCCGGCCAGCACCCCCCAGGCGCCCAGGGTCTCGGCGTGCGCGGGGTCCGGCGGGGAGACCGTCACGGCCGCACCCCGGACCTCCCCGCCGACCAGCACCGGCTCGGCCAGCAGGAGCGGAGCGGTGTCCCAGGGCCACACCGTCGGCAGCGGTTCGGACCGCTGACCGGCCAGCGCCAGCTGGACGCGGCGCTCGGTGCCGCCGGGCACCTCGAGGCGCGAGGCCGCCAGCACCCGCCCGTCGCGGTCGAGGACGACCGCGGCGATCCCGTAGAGCTCGTCGTAGCGCCCGAGCTCCGCGGCGAGCGCCCCCGGCTCGTCGTCGCTGACCGCCCGCTGCGCGAGCGCCGCGAAGCGGGTGGTGTCGCCGAGCCTGTCGGCGAACAGCCGCGACGTCGCCGCGGCCGCCGACGCCGCCGCCAGCGGCACACCCAGGCCGAGCACGAGCAGGCCTGCCAGCACCGAGAAGACGACGAGCAGCCGGGCGCGCACGTCTCAGCCGCCCGCGTCCGGGCGCTCGGCCCGCGCGGCGCCCGGCCTCCCGCCCGCGGCGAGCCGGTAGCCGACACCGCGCACGGTCGCCACCATCCCGGGGCGCGCGAGCTTGGTCCGCAGGGTGGCGACGTGGACGTCGAGGGTGCGGTCCGCACCCGGCCACCGCCGTCCCCACACCTCGCCCACGAGCCGGTCGCGCGTGCACACCGCCCCGTCGGCGTCGGCGAGCAGGGCGAGCACGGCGAACTCCTTGCGCGCGAGCGCGACGTCGGCGCCGTCGACGGTCACGGCGTGGCGGGCGCGGTCGAGCACGACGCCGTCGCCGAGGTCGGTCACCGGGTCCGGGGCGGCCTGCGGTGCCGACGTGCCCCGCCGGCGGCGCACCGCGTGGATGCGGGCGACGAGCTCGCCGACGTCGAAGGGCTTGACCAGGTAGTCGTCGGCGCCGTGGTGCAGCCCGAGGATCCGCTCGTCGACGCTGCCCCGGGCGCTGACGACGATGACCGGGACGTCGCCGGCCTCGCGGATGCGCCGGCACACCTCGAGCCCGTCGACGTCGGGCAGGCCCAGGTCGAGCAGCACCACGTCGGCACCGGCGAGCCGCGGGAGCACCGCGAGCCCGTGGGCGACCCGCTCGACCTGCATCTCGTGGCGCATGAGGGCGGCGCGCAGGGCGGCGGCGACCCGGTCGTCGTCCTCCACGACGAGCACCCGCACGTCGGCCTCCTCCCGCCGCGACCGTCCGGAGTAACCACCGCGTGACGGACGGGTCCGCCAACCCTAAGTCTTCCTCAAGAGCGTGGACGCCCCGTCCCGAGCGCTGGCACCGTCCGTGCACCACCGGTGACGCACGGCACAGCGAGGAGGTCCGCGGCAGATGAGCGACGAGACCGCGCCGAGCGCGGGGCCCGCCCCCGTGCCCATGTCCGGCACGCCGATGGTGCGCATGGCGGGGGTCGACAAGCACTTCGGTGACCTGCACGTGCTGCGCGACATCGACCTCGAGGTCGCCCGCGGGGAGGTCGTCGTCGTCCTGGGGCCCTCCGGCTCGGGCAAGTCGACGCTGTGCCGGGCGATCAACCGCCTCGAGCCGATCGACAACGGCACCGTCGAGATCGACGGCGTCCCGCTGCCCGCCGAGGGCCACGACCTCGCGAAGCTGCGCGCCGACGTCGGCATGGTGTTCCAGCAGTTCAACCTGTTCGCGCACATGACGATCCTCGACAACGTCACCCTCGCGCCGATGCGCGTGAAGGGCGTGGCGAAGGCCGAGGCGCAGGAGCGCGCGCGGGCGCTGCTCGACCGCGTGGGCATCGGTGACCAGTCCGGCAAGTACCCCGCCCAGCTCTCCGGCGGCCAGCAGCAGCGCGTCGCGATCGCCCGAGCGCTCGCGATGCAGCCGAAGGTGATGCTTTTCGACGAGCCGACCTCGGCGCTCGACCCGGAGATGGTCGGCGAGGTCATCGACGTCATGGGCGGCCTCGCGAAGGACGGCATGACGATGGTCGTGGTCACCCACGAGATGGGCTTCGCCCGGCGCGCCGCGCACCGCGTCGTGTTCATGGCCGACGGCGAGATCGTCGAGGACACCACCCCCGACAGCTTCTTCTCCCGGCCCGCCACCGAACGGGCCCGCGACTTCCTCGGCAAGATCCTCACCCACTAGATCGGGAGCCCCCATGAGACGTGCCGTCCCGCTCCGGACCCTCGCGGTCCTCCTCGCGGTGTTCGCGCTGGCGTTCGGCGCCGCGTGCGGTCGCGAGGGCAGCCCCGGCGGCCAGCCGGTCGCGGGGGTGCCGGTCGCGCAGAACGTCCAGGTGCCCGGTTCGCCGACGTTCGAGCGCATGCAGCAGCGGGGCCGCGTCATCCTCGGGGTCAAGAACGACCAGCCGGGCCTGGGCCTGCAGGACCCGACCACCGGGCAGTACACCGGGTTCGACGTCGAGATCGGCCGCATGGTCGCCGCCGGCCTGGGCTTCGGGCCGGAGCAGATCGAGTACCGGGTGGTGCCCTCGGCCGCCCGCGAGGACGCGATCTCGCGGGGCGACGTCGACATGTACGTCGGTACCTACACCATCAACGACAGCCGCAAGCAGCGTGTCGCGTTCGCCGGCCCGTACTTCGTCGCCGGTCAGGACCTGCTGGTGCGCGCCGACGACCAGTCGATCACCGGGCCGCAGACGCTGCAGGGCAAGCGGGTCTGCTCGGCGACCGGCTCGACGCCGATCCAGCGGGTCCGCGAGCAGAACCTGACCCAGAACGTGGTCGAGTTCCAGAACTACTCGCAGTGCGTCGACGCGCTGCGCTCGGGCCAGGTCGACGCGGTGACCACCGACAACGCGATCCTCGCCGGCTACGCGGCCCAGACCCCCGGTGAGCTGCGCGTGGTCGGGCAGGTGTTCTCCTCCGAGCCGTACGGCGTGGGCCTGCCCCGCGACGACGCCGCCCTGCGCAACAAGGTCAACGACATCCTCCAGACCGCCATGGACGACGGGACCTGGCAGCGGCTCTACGACCAGACGCTCGGCCAGTCGGGCACCCCGGCGCCCGCGCCGCCGGCCATCGAGCGCTACTAGGACCGTCGGCGCTCCGCGCCCGGGAGGCCCGCCCTGCTCCGGCACGGCGGGCCCTCCCGGGACCGGACCAAGGGAGGCGCACAGGCATGAGCGTCCTGCTGGACAACCTGGACCAGTACCTGACCCGCTTCGGCGGCACGATCGGGCTCTTCGTGCTCTCGGCGATCGCCTCGCTCGTGCTGGGCGTCCTGCTGGCCGCGCTGCGGGTCAGCCCCGTGCCGGCCATGCGTGCGGTCGGCACCGGCTACGTGACCCTGCTGCGGAACACGCCGCTGACCCTGGTCCTGTTCTTCTTCGCCCTCGGGTTCCCGCGGATCTTCTTCGACCTCCCGTTCTTCGTCCTCGCCGTCCTGGGGCTCTCGCTCTACACCGCCGCGTTCGTCTGCGAGACCGTCCGCGGCGGGATCAGCACCGTGCCCGCCGGCCAGGCCGAGGCGGCGCGCGCCCTCGGGCTCGGGTTCGTCCCGACGCTGACCCTGGTGGTGCTGCCGCAGGCCGTCCGCACGGTCGTGCCCCCGCTGACCAGCGTGCAGATCGCGCTGCTCAAGAACACCACGGTCGCCGCCGGGTTCTCCGTGTTCGAGGCGGGCGGCTTCTACCGCGCCGTGAACGAGCAGGGCGGCTCCACCCTCATCGCGCTGCTCTGGGTCGCGCTGGGCTTCGTCGTCCTCGTCGTCCCCCTGACCGTGCTGCAGCGCCGCCTCGAGAAGCGCTGGAGCGTGAGCCGGTGAGCCCGCGCACGAAGGAGGCCACGCCATGAGCGCCCCGACCGCGGTCCTCTTCGACGTCCCCGGCCCGCGGGCGCGGGCCCGCAACGCCACCGCAGGGGTGATCACCCTCCTGGTGGTCGCCGCGCTGGTGGTCTTCATCGTCGTCCGCCTCGCTGTGACCGGACAGTTCGACGCGGACGTGTGGGAGTGGGTGCTGTACGAGAACGTGCAGCTGGCCCTCCTCGACGGCCTGGTGAACACGTTGCGGGCGTTCGCGTCGGGCGCGGTGCTCGCGCTGCTGTTCGGCGCCGTGTTCGCCCTCGGGCGCCTCTCCGACCACGCCTGGCTGCGCGGCCTCTCGACCACGGTCGTGGAGGCGTTCCGCGCCGTCCCGCTGGTCGTGCTGATGTTCATCTTCTACTTCGGCATGCCCTCGATCGGGATCACCGTCTCGACGTACGCCGCCGTGGTGCTCGGCCTGACGCTCTACAACGGGTCGGTGCTCGCCGAGGTCTTCCGGGCCGGCGTGCTCGCCGTGCCGAAGGGACAGTCCGAGGCCGCCTACGCGCTCGGCCTGCGCAAGTCCGGCGTCATGCGCTTCGTCCTGCTGCCCCAGGGCGTGCGCTCGATGCTGCCCTCGATCGTCAGCCAGCTCGTGGTGCTGCTCAAGGACTCCGCCCTGGGCTTCCTCATCCTCTACCCCGAGCTCCTGTTCCAGGCCCAGTTCCTCGGCTCGAACGCCGCGCTCAACTCGCCGCTGATCCCGGTGGCCATGGTCGTCGCGGTCATCTACATCACGCTCTGCCTGATGCTCTCGGCGCTGGCCTCCTGGCTCGAGCGACGCACCCGCCGCAGCCCGACCGCCATCGCCGTCGCCGCCGAGCGCCCCGACGACGCGTGAGCCCCGCGCCGGCCCTCCGCCCGGCGCGGCACGACGAGCTCGAGGCGCTCCGGGCGATCGAGGTCGCCGCCGGCGCGGTGTTCCGCGAGGTCGGGATGGACGCGATCGCCGACGACACCCCGCCGTCCGCCGTCGCGCTCCGGGGCGCGCTCGACCGCGACGGGCTGTGGGTGGTCGCCGACGCCGGCCGTCCCGTCGCCTACCTCGTGGACGACGTGGTCGACGGCGAGGCGCACCTCGAGCAGGTCTCGGTGGACCCGTCGCACGCGCGGCGCGGGATCGGGGCGCGGCTGGTCGAGGACCTGGTCGCCCGCGCCCGGGCGGCGGGGCGCTCGGCGATCACGCTGACCACGTTCGTCGACGTCCCGTGGAACGCGCCGTACTACGCCCGGCTCGGCTTCCGTGCGCTGGACGACGACGAGCTCGGCGCGGGCCTGCGCGCCGTCCGGCGGGCCGAGATCGCCCGGGGCCTGGACCGCTGGCCACGGGTCGCCATGCGCCGCGATCTCTGACCCGACTGGTCCCACCGAGTGACACGGTGGCGCGCTTCTCCCGATCTTACTTACTCTTCGTGACTGTTCTCGCCGCGAGGAGGTCCGTGTGGACAGCGAACCGGCCGAGCGGGCGGCCACCACGGGCAAGAGCTCGCGCACCGACCGCGTGACCGATCTCGCCTGCGGTCTGCTGTTGCTGGTCGCAGCGGTGTGGGCGGCCGTGAACGGCGGGGGCGCCACCTGGGACGCCACGCTGCTGCTCGCCCGGGGCGAGGTCGTCCCGGCGCGGGTGGTGGACGTCGACCACGAGTACCGGTGGGGACGGATGGACGACGTCGTCGTCGAGCTCCCCCGTCCCGACGGGGTACGGACCGAGCTCTCGACGCCCCGGGAGGACCTCGAGCCCGGCGCGATCGTCACCGTCGTCGTCGACCCCGACGACCCGGGCCGCGCCGCCCTCGAGGAGGACGGCTGGCCCTGGCGCACGACCGTGGTGCTGCTGCTCGTGCCGATCACGGGCTTTGCGGGCCTGTTCGTCCTCGGGATGGCGGCGTTCGGCCGCCCGGCCAGGACCGGCGGGACCCGGGGCGAGAACGGGGGCGAGACCGAGGGCAGGGCCGCCCAGCCGGCTGAGCGCACCGAGGGGGTCCGGACGACCCGACCGCCCGGGGCTGAGACACGGAGCCGGGTCCCAGGAGCCGGATCCCAGGAGCCAGATCCCAGGAGCCGGGTCCCAGGTGCCGGTCCCGGAGCTGAGGCCCGGAGATGAGACCCGGAGCCGAGACCGGCGGACCCGTGTCCTCGGGACACGGATCCGCCGCGCGGCTCGAGGGCGGCTCAGGCCTGCGCGCCGCCCCGCTCCTCGATGTGCCCGATGCGGTCGGCGTCGAGCGCCGAGCCGTTGTCGGGCCCCGGCGCGTCGAGCGACCGGGCGCCCGCCGGCCCCCGCTGCTCCAGCTCCTGCCGCTTGAAGATCTTCTTACCGAGCCACACCAGCGGGTCGTACTTCCGGTCGACGACGCGCTCCTTCATGGGGATCAGCGCGTTGTCGGTGATCTTGATGTGCTCGGGGCAGACCTCGGTGCAGCACTTGGTGATGTTGCAGTAGCCGAGGCCGTGGTCGGACTGCGCGTCCTCCTTGCGGTTGCGCACGTCGAGCGGGTGCATGTCCAGCTCGGCGATCCGCATGAGGAAGCGCGGCCCGGAGAACGGCTCCTTGTTCTCCTCGTGGTCGCGCACCACGTGGCAGACGTTCTGGCACAGGAAGCACTCGATGCACTTGCGGAACTCCTGCGAGCGCTCGACGTCCACCTGGGACATCCGGTACTCGCCCGGCGAGACGCCCTCGGGCGGCGCGAACGCCGGCACCTCCCGCGCCTTCGCGTAGTTGAAGTCGACGTCGGTGACGAGGTCACGGATCACCGGGAACGTCCGGATGGGCGCGACCGAGATCTCCTCGTCCTCGCCGAACGTCGACATCCGCGTCATGCACATCAGCCGCGGGCGGCCGTTGACCTCCGCGCTGCACGAGCCGCACTTGCCGGCCTTACAGTTCCAGCGCACCGCCATGTCGCCGGCCTGGGTGGCCTGCAGCCGGTGCATGATGTCGAGGACGACCTCGCCCTCCTCGACCTCCACGCGGTAGTCGACGAAGTCGCCGCCCTCCGCGTCGCCCCGCCAGACCTTGAACTTCGCCTGGTAGCCCATGCCTACGCTCCCCCTCCGGTGAGCTCGCCGCCCGGGTCGCCGCCCGCGTCCTCGGTGCCGCGTTCCGTGCGCGGCGGCGCGTCCGAGCGGTGCCCGCCCAGCTCGTCGCCGGTGTAGTACTTCTTGAGCTCGTCGAGCTCGAAGAGGTCGAAGAGGTCCTCGCGCATGGCCGGCTGGCCCTGGTGCTCGAGCTGCACCTCACCGTCCCGCAGCGAGCAGACGAGCAGCTCGCGGCGCCAGTTCTCGTCCATCGTCGGGTAGTCGTCGCGGGTGTGGCCCCCGCGGCTCTCCTGCCGCTCGAGCGCGGCCATCGCGATGCACTCGCTGACCATGAGCATGTTGCGCAGGTCGAGCGCGAGGTGCCAGCCCGGGTTGTAGGCCCGGCGCCCGTCGACCGCGACCCGCGGGATGCGGTCGGCGAGCTCGTGGAGCTTCTTGAGCGCCAGCTCCATCTCGTCGGCCTTGCGGATGATGCCGACGAGGTCGTTCATCGTCTGCTGCAGTTCCTGGTGCACCGTGTAGGCGTTCTCGCCGCCGGAGCTCCGGATCGGGCGCAGCACGTCCTCGCGGGCCGCCGTCACCGCGTCGTCGGACACGGTCGGCACGGCGCCGCCGAGCCCGTCGAGGTACGCCGCCGCCCCGGCACCCGCGCGGCAGCCGAAGACGAGCAGGTCGGACAGCGAGTTGCCGCCCAGGCGGTTGGAGCCGTGCATGCCGCCCGCGACCTCGCCCGCCGCGAACAGGCCGGGCACCGCCGACGCCGCCGTGTCGGGGTCGACCTCGACGCCGCCCATGACGTAGTGGCAGGTCGGGCCGACCTCCATGGGCCCGGCGGTGATGTCGACGTCGGCCAGCTCCTTGAACTGGTGGTACATCGACGGCAGCCGCTTGGTGATCTCCGCGGCCGGCATGCGGCTGGAGACGTCGAGGTAGACGCCACCGGCCGGCGACCCGCGGCCCTCCTTGACCTCGTTGTTGATCGCGCGCGCGACCTCGTCACGGGGCAGGAGCTCCGGCGGGCGCCGGTTGTTGTCCGCGTCGGTGTACCAGCGGTCGCCCTCGTCCTCGCTGGTCGCGTACTGCTCGCGGAACACCTCGGGGATGTAGTTGAACATGAAGCGCTCGCCCTCGGAGTTCTTGAGGACGCCGCCGTCACCCCGGACCGACTCGGTCACGAGGATGCCCTTGACGCTGGGCGGCCAGACCATCCCCGTGGGGTGGAACTGGACGAACTCCATGTTCAGCAGCTTCGCCCCGGCGCGCATGGCCAGCGCGTGGCCGTCGCCGGTGTACTCCCACGAGTTGCTCGTGACCTTGAACGACTTGCCGACGCCGCCGGTCGCGAGCACCACCGCCGCGGAGTGGAAGCAGACGAGCTCACCGGTCGGGCGCCGGTAGCCGAAGGCGCCGGCGATCCGGTCGCCGTCCTTGAGCAGCTCCGTGACCGTGTACTCGTGGAAGACCGCGAGGTCGGACTCGTAGTCGCCGGTCCGCGCGAAGTCCTCCTGCTGCAGCGAGACGATCTTCTGCTGCAGGGTGCGGATCAGCTCGAGACCCGTGCGGTCGCCCACGTGGGCGAGCCGCGGGAAGTTGTGCCCGCCGAAGTTCCGCTGGCTGATCTTGCCCTCGGGGGTGCGGTCGAACAGCGCCCCGTAGGTCTCGAGCTCCCAGACCCGCTGCGGCGCCTCCTTGGCGTGCAGCTCGGCCATGCGCCAGTTGTTGAGGAACTTCCCCCCGCGCATGGTGTCGCGGAAGTGGACCTCCCAGTTGTCGCGCGGGTTCGCGTTGCCCATCGAGGCCGCGATCCCGCCCTCGGCCATGACCGTGTGGGCCTTGCCGAACAGCGACTTGCAGATGATCGCGACCCGCTTGCCGCGCAGGCGGGCCTCGATCGCGGCGCGGAGCCCCGCGCCGCCCGCGCCGATGACGACGACGTCGTAGGTGTGGTGGGTGACGGCGGTGTCGCCGGTCGCCTCCGCCTCGCTGGCCTGAAAGGCCGTCGTGATACCGGGGTCGGTTCCGGGGTCGGTCATCAGTTCACGATCCGCAGGTCGGTGATGGTGCCGCTCGCGACGAGCATGATGTAGAAGTCGGTGAGGATCAGCGTCCCGATCGTGAGCCAGGCGAACAGCATGTGCCGGGTGTTGAGCTTCGAGAGGCCGGTCCAGATCTTGTAGCGCACGGGGTGCTTCGAGAAGTGCTTGAGCCGCCCGCCGGCGATGTGCCGGCAGGAGTGGCACGACAGCGTGTAGAGCCACAGCCCGATGACGTTGATCAGCAGGATGAGCGTCCCGAGCCCCAGCCCGAACGACGTCTGCCCGGTGGCCGGGTCGGTGCTCTGGAACGCCAGCACCATGTCGTAGGTGTTGAGGATCGAGATCAGGAACGCGGCGTAGAAGAAGTACCGGTGCGCGTTCTGCAGGATCAGCGGGAACCGCGTCTCGCCGCTGTAGGTGGTGTGCGGCTCCGCCACCGCGCACGCGGGCGGCGACGCCCAGAACGCCCGGTAGTACGACTTCCGGTAGTAGTAGCAGGTCAGCCGGAAGAGCAGCAGGAACGGCAGCGAGACCAGCGCGTAGGGCAGGAACCACGGCATCTCGCCGAACCACTGCCCGAGGTGGCTCGCCTCCGGGATGCACGAGGCGCTGACGCACGGCGAGTAGAACGGCGAGAGGTAGTGGTACTCCTCGACGTAGTACGCCGCGCCCCAGAGCGAGCGGATCGTCGCGTAGACGACGAAGGTCGCGAGCCCCAGCGCGTTCGCCAGCGGCGGCAGCCACCAGCGGTCGGTGCGCAGGGTGCGCTGTCGGATGTCGGGTCGCCCCGGCGCCGGCGGCCGGTACGTCCCGGAGTCGTGTGTGGTGGTCACGGCACCGGTCCTCGTCTTGGTCCTCGTCTGCGATGACGGGCGCACATCGGCGGGTCGGTTGCCGCCGGCCGATCGGGTCGGTGGCGAGGCGTTCCGCGGACGCGACGCTCTGTGGTGCGCCGCACACTACGACGCGTCAAACCCCGATGTCGCCCGGGTCACCCCCGTGCCGGGGGGTGACGATGACCACTTCGGTGATCGTCTTCCCCGCCGGCACCGTCCCACGGCCGGGCCACCGGGACGAAGATGGCGTCGTGGCCGACTCGGTACCCCTCCGCACCCCGCGGCTCGTGCTCACCCCGGCGACCGACGCCGACGTGCCCGATCTCGTGGACCACTACCGCGACCCCGACGTGCGCCGGTTCCTGTGGGACGGTGTCGAGGTCGACGACGCCACCGTCGCGGAAGCGGTGCGCGCGGCCGGGGAGGCCCGGCCCGGCACCGGCCTGTGGGTGATCCGGGAACGCGATGACGGCCCGCTCGAGGGCACTTGCGGGACGCGGACCAACGGTGAGGAAGTCGAGCTCGTCGTCAGCCTCGCCCCGCAGCGGTGGGGCCGCGGCTGGGCCACCGAGGCCGCCGGAGCGGTTCTCGACCGCGCGACCGCGCACGGCGTCCGCGAGGTGGTGGGCTACGTCGACGAGGGCAACGACGCCTCCGCCCGGCTCCTGCGCCGCCTCGGCGGCACCGGCGGCCCGCGCCGGTGGACCCTCACGTCCTGAGCGCGGTCAGTCGTCGTCGGGCGCCTCGCGCAACGCCGCGAGGGTGTCCTCGGCGACGTCGCGCTCGGCCAGCGCCTCGCGGACCACGGCGTACGCGACGCCCGCGTCGTAGCCCTTGCGGGCCAGCATGCCGACGAGGCGGCGGGCGGCCACGGCGTGGTCGAGGCGCGCCATCGCGGGCAGCCGGCGGTCGACCAGCTGGCGGGCGCGGGCGCGCTCCTCGTCGCGCCCGATCTCGTCGACGGCCGTGCTCGCGGTCTCCTGGTCGACGCCCTTGCGGTGCAGCTCGCCGGCCAGCGCCCGTTTGCCGAGCCCCTGGTGGCGGTGCCGCGACGACACCCACTGCTCGGCGAACGCGGCGTCGTCGACCAGCTTGGCCGCGGCCAGCCGGTCGAGCACGCGGCGGGCGACGTCGTCGGTGACGCCGCGCCGGGCCAGGGCGTCGGACAGCTCGGCCCGGGACCGGGCGCGGCCGGTGAGCAGGTTCAGGCAGATCGTGCGCGCGACCGACTCGGGGTCGGCGGGCGGGTCGGCGGGCGGGTCGGCGGGCGGGTCGGCGGCGGCGTGCGTGCTGCCGGTGCCGTCGGGATCGGGGGCAGGGAGATCGGGGTCCGGGAGATCGGGGTCCGGGAGATCGGGTGGCCCCGGCGCGCGCCCCCGCGGCGACCGGCGCCGCCGCCCGACCCCCTCGCGGGCACTCCCCTGGCGGCCGGCCACGCCGATCAGAAGTCGACCGGGGCGGGCGCGCTCTCGTCGGCGTCGAGCTTCGGCCCGATGCCGAGCTTGTCCTTGATCCGCTTCTCGATCTCGAGCGCGACGTCCGGGTTGTCCTTGAGGAACTTGCGGGCGTTCTCCTTGCCCTGCCCCAGCTGGTCGCCCTCGTAGGTGTACCAGGCCCCCGACTTGCGGACGATGGCCTGCTCGACGCCCATGTCGATCAGCGAGCCCTCCTTCGAGATGCCGTGGCCGTAGATCATGTCGAACTCGGCCTGCTTGAACGGCGGGGCCACCTTGTTCTTCACGACCTTGACCCGCGTGCGGTTGCCGACCGCGTCGGCGCCGTCCTTGAGCGTCTCGATCCGGCGGATGTCGAGGCGGACCGAGGAGTAGAACTTCAGCGCCCGGCCACCCGTCGTGGTCTCCGGGGAGCCGAACATGACCCCGACCTTCTCGCGCAGCTGGTTGATGAAGATCGCCGTCGTGCCCGAGGCGTTGAGCGCGCCGGTGATCTTGCGGAGCGCCTGGCTCATGAGGCGCGCCTGCAGACCGACGTGGCTGTCGCCCATGTCGCCCTCGATCTCGGCGCGCGGGACGAGCGCGGCCACCGAGTCGACGACGATGACGTCCAGGGCGTTCGAGCGGATCAGCATGTCCATGATCTCGAGCGCCTGCTCACCCGTGTCCGGCTGCGCCACCAGCAGCGCGTCCGTGTCGACGCCGAGCGCCTTGGCGTACTCCGGGTCGAGCGCGTGCTCGGCGTCGATGAACGCCGCGATGCCGCCCTGGGCCTGCGCGTTGGCGACGGCGTGCAGCGTCACCGTCGTCTTGCCCGAGGACTCCGGGCCGTAGATCTCCACCACGCGCCCGCGGGGCAGCCCGCCCACGCCGAGCGCCACGTCGAGGGCGATCGAGCCGGTCGGGATGACGTTGACCGGCGCCCGGCCCTCGTCCCCGAGCCGCATGACCGAGCCCTTGCCGAACTGCTTGTCGATCTGGGCGAGGGCGAGCTCGAGCGCCTTGTCGCGATCCGGTGCCTGTGGCATGGGGTGTCACCTCGGTGTCAGGGGGTCGACTCTCGGACGCCGACGCTAGGCGGAGGGTCCGACAGCGCGGTGGCGGAGCCGGTCGCCCTGGGGACGGACGGGACGGTTGTGGACGGGCGGCGGCGGCGCTGGGGCCGCTGCACGACCGTACGGAGCAGGGTAGACGAACACGTGTTCGATCCGGGAGCCCCGCGGGGTCCGGGCGTGTCGGAGCCGGGCAGCCCCCTCACCGGGTCCTCACCGGCGCTCGGTGGGCACCTCGAACTCCGCGCACACCACCCGCCAGACGTCGCGGGGCTCGTCGCCGTCCTCGAGGGCCTGCTCGACGGTGCGCCCGTCGAGGCCGGCGAAGACGTGGTCGCGGGAGATCGACGCGGCACGGACGCCGCCGAACTCCTCGTCCATCAGCTGCCGGAAGTGAGTCAGCCGCACGGCTCCACGATAGGTCGGTGTCCCCGCGCACCCGACGGGCCCCGGACCGGCGCCGGACCGTGACGAACCGGGCGTAGCCTCGGCGTCGTGGCCCTCCCCGACCTCCCGCTCGCCGCCACATCGCTCGACCCCACCGGGGGCACGCTCTGGGCGATCGTGGCGATCCTCGGCCTGGTCGCGGCGCTGGTCGTGCTGCTGCGCTGGTGGTTCCAGAACCGGGGTCGCTGAGCCGTCACGTCACGTCGAGGTGGCGCAGGCTCGACCAGAAGCTCTCCCAGGGCGCGAGCCGGCCGGTGGCCAGCCACAGCGTGGTCCCGGCGTCCTGGGGGGTCCCCTCGATCGGCGCGGGACCGGTGACGCCGATCGGGCGGACGTCGGCGAACCACGGCCGCAGCTCGTCGCCGGACGACCCGAGGTAGAGCACCGAGTCGACCTCCTCGCCCGGCGGCGGGAACCACCCGTAGCTGCGGTTGCTGCTCACCGCCGGCGGCAGCGCGTCCTCCGGGGCCGCGACGTCGAGGTAGGCGGCGTAGATGTAGGACTCGGCCATCACCGCCGTGCGCGCGCGCTGTCCCGGAGGCAGGGCGTCGTAGGCCCGCACCGTCGCCGCGGTGACCGTGGCGCCGACCGCGGGCGACGCCATCGTCACCGACAGCGGGAGCATCCCGACCGCGACCGCGACGGCCACGGAGGACGCGGGCCACGCGATCCACCGCCCTCGCCGGTGCCCGGCCTCGCGGCGACGCTGGAGGCCGACCGCTCCCGCGGCGATCAGCAGTCCGTAGAGACCGACGAGGTAGTAGGGCCTCCCGAGGGTGGCCGAGAAGAACGCGTAGAGCACGACGGTCGTGAGGGCGATGAAGCGCAGCTCGGCCAGCTCCGGGTCCCGGACGAGCCGCCACAGCCCGTGGAGCACCAGCGGCACGCCCAGGAGCCCGGCGCTGGCGACGAGCCCCACCATGACGCCGACGCGGCCCTGGTACAGCGACGCGGCCTCGGCGGCGACGATCGGGCCCATCCGCAGCTGGGGCCATCCGTGGAGCGCCTGCCAGATCAGCGTCGGCGCGGCCAGTGCCGTCGCGATGCCCGCACCCGCCCAGAGCTGCGGGCGGCGCAGCATCGTGCGGGGCCCGAGAACCGCCACCGAGACCAGCAGGACCGCGGCGAGCAGCAGGATCTGGAACTTGACCTCGGCGCCGATCCCGACCACGACGCCGGCGGCGAGCAGCAATCGGTCGTCGCGGGTGCGCCACCACCGGACCACCAGCCACCCCAGGGCGAGCCAGGTGACCGGCTCGAACGTGTACGGCGTGACCCAGTGCCCGGTGAGCGCGAGCCAGATGCCGGTGCCCTGCGCGAGCGCGGTGAGCGTCTGGGCGCGCCGGTCACCCCCGAGCTCCCGGGCGATCAGCGCGGCCAGCACCACGGTCGCGGCCGTCGCGGCGATCGCGGGCAGCCGCAGCACGAGGACGTTCCCGGGGGCGAGGACATCCATCAGCCCGGCGATCAGGGGCGCGCCGGGCGGCTGGTCGACCGATCCCCAGTCGAGGTGGTCCCGTCCGATCGCGAGCATGAGGGCCTCGTCGAACCACCAGCCCGGGACCCCGGCCACGGCCAGGTGGGCGGCGGCGACGAGTCCGGCCACGGCCCCGACCGGCCACCGCGCGAGGCGGTGCACGGTGCGCGCCACGGGCGTCGTGGCCGGTGCGGGGGCTTCGCCGACGGTCATGGCGGTGATCCTCGCGAGGTGCGGGCGACCGCCACCACGGCGCGACGGCCCCGGTGGCTCGCCGAAGGGACCATCGCCGGTCATCCTTCGGCCGGGGCCGCTGTCGGACCGCGCCGTTACCGTGGCCGACGTGCCGTCCACCGCGCTGCCACCGCGCCTGTACGACGCGGGTGCGCTGGCGGTCGCCCTGGCCGGGGTCTACCTCGTGCAGGGCCCCGAGCGCCCGGTGCTGCTGAACGAGGCGCCCGCCTGGTGGTGGGTCGACCTGGTCGGCGGGGTGCTCGCGGCCCTGGTCCTGCTCGCCCGGCGCCGTTCGCCGGTCGGGGTGGCGCTCGTCGTCTACGGCCTCACGGTCCTCTGCACGTCGGCCTGGCTCGCCGGCGCGGTCGCCACCTATGCCGTCGCCGTCCGCCGGCCCTGGCCGACGGCCGCCGCGCTCGGCGCGTTCTCCCTGGCGATCGCGCCGCTCTCGTGGCTCGTCCGCCCGTCGGCGGCGGGGAGCACGTCGTGGGGCGACATCGCGTGGGCGGTGGCGATCACGGTCATGGTGGTCGCCACCGGGGCCGCCGTCCGTGCCCGCCACGAGCTGCTCGACTCGCTGGTCGAACGGGCCGAGCGCGCCGAGACCGAGGCGTCGCTGCGCGCCGAGGCGGCCCGCACCGCCGAGCGCACGCGCATCGCCCGCGAGATGCACGACGTGCTCGCCCACCGGCTGTCCATGGTCTCGCTGCACGCCGGGGCGCTGGCCCACCGCCGGTCGGCCTCGCCCGACGAGGTCCGCGAGGCGCTCGAGGTGATCCGCGCCGGTGCCCGCGAGGCGCTGGTCGACCTGCGCGCGATCCTCGGGGTGCTGCGCGACCCCGACGCCGAGGAGGGCGCCGGGGAGGGCGCCGAGGTCGGCACCGCCCACAGCGCCCCGCAGCCCACGCTGGCCGACCTGGACCGCCTGGTGGACGGGGTGCGGGCCGCCGGCACCCCGGTGACGTGGCGCAACGAGCTCACCGGCGCCCCGCCCGACGAGTGCGGGCGCACGCTCTATCGCATCACCCAGGAGACGCTCACGAACGCCGCCCGCCACGCCCCCGGCTGCCCGGTCGAGGTGGTGCTGCGCGGCGCGCCCGGGGACGAGGTCGAGCTCGACGTCAGCAACCCGCTGCCCGCTCGCGGCGCCACCACCGGCCCGCCCGGCAACGGCCTGCTCGGCATCGCCGAGCGCGTGGACCTCGCCGGGGGCCGGGTCGTGCGCCGCGGGCCGGAGCACGGTCGGTTCCGCGTCACCGTCCGGGTCCCCCGGCGGTCGGCGCCGCGCCCGGACGGGCGGGCCGAGCCGTTCGCCGCCGAGGAGGTCGGGTGAGCGCGGCCGTCCCGATCCGGGTGCTGGTGGTCGACGACGACGCACTCGTGCGCTCGGGGCTGCGCCTCATGCTCGGCGAGGCGTCCGACATCACCATCGTCGCCGAGGCGGCCGACGGGGACGAGGTGCCTGCCGCGGTCGCCGCCCACCGCCCGGACGTCGTGCTCATGGACCTGCGGATGCCGCGCGTCGACGGGGTGCGCGCCACCGCCGGGCTCCTCACCGGCGACGATCCGCCCGCCGTCCTCGTGCTGACCACCTTCGACAGCGACCAGGACGTGCTCGAGGCGCTGCGCGCCGGGGCCAGGGGCTACCTCGTCAAGGACACCCCGCCGGCGGACATCGAGGACGCGATCCGCCGGGTCGCGGCCGGCGGCACGAGCCTGTCGGAGTCGGTGACGCGACGTCTCATCACCGCCGCCACCGGGCGCGGCGGGCGGGACGCCGAGGCCGGCGCCCGGCTCGCGGCGCTCTCCGAGCAGGAGCGGGCGGTCGCCGCCGGGGTCGGGCGCGGCTGGAGCAACGCGCGGATCGCCGCCGAGCTGCTGCTGTCGCTCTCGACCGTCAAGACCTACCTGTCGAGCGCGCTGACCAAGCTCGACCTGGAGAACCGCACCCAGCTCGCCCTGCTCGCCCACGACGCGGGGCTCCCCGCCGCGGACGGGCCCGGCCATCTCAGCCCAGGAGCCCGGTGAGCCCCTTGACCAGCAGGTAGACGCCCACCGCCCCGACCAGCAGCGCCAGCAGCACCCGCGCGTGGCGTCGTCCCCACGCGTGCACCGAGCGCACCGTCCCGAGCGTGCGGTCCGGGCGCAGGGCGACCAGGACCAGGGCGCCCACGGGCACGGCGAAGCGCAGCAGGGTGTAGACGGCGACCTGGGCGACACCCGAGACCGCCGACGGGTGGGTCTGGAGGATCGCGACGAGCGCGGCCAGGTAGTAGAGCCCGGGCAGATTCGTCGCCACGCCGGCGGCCCCGGCCAGCGGCACGGTGGGGGCGCGCAACCGGCGTTCGAGGGCCGGCGGGACGACGCTGCTGCGCGTGGGCCGGGTCCGGGTCCGCCGCAGCTCGCGGCCCGACAGGCGCAGCAGGGCCCAGAGGACCGCCACGGCGCCGAGGACGAGGTCGACGAGCACCCGCCCGGTGGTGGCGTCCGACTCCTGGGTGCCGGTGTGCAGCCAGGTCACGACGACGATGCCGACGCCGAGGGTCACGACGACGCCGGCGGCGACGTAGGCGAGCAGGAGCCGGCGCGGCCGCTCGGTGAGCAGGAAGGCGTAGACGATCGCGAGCGGCACGCCGCGCACCGCGCTGAGCAGGCCCAGGACCAGCGCCTCGGGGCTCACCGCTCGCTCTCCGGCAGTGGCCCGAGGTCCAGGGCGACGAGGTGCGTGCCCACGAACACCGCGGTCAGCACCCCGGGGGCGCCCGCGCTGGTCACCCGCCAGGTGACCTCGTCGCCGACCAGCTCCTTGCGGGTCGGGTCGCGGACGACGGCGCGGGCGAGGAACGCGACGGGGTCGTCGGGCGCGTCCGGGACCGTGACGGCGGCGTCGGCGAGCAGGGCTCGCAGGGCCGTGACGTCGCCGTCGGCCCAGGCCCGCTCGAAGCACAGGGCGGCGAGGAAGACGTCGGCCTGCCGGCGGCCGAGGCGGCGCAGCTCACGCAGGAAGGCCACGTCGCGGTTGACCTTGGACGCCGCGCCGAGGAGCGCCGCCCCCGGGGTGCGGGTCAGCTCGAGGACGCGGACGGCGACCTGGCGGTAGCCGCTCTCCGGGACGAGGGTGCCCGCGGCGAGCAGCTGGTCGATCCGCTCGATCGACGCCAGCTCCTGGTAGAGGGAGAGGTTGCCGGCGAGCTCGTTGCGCCGGTCGGCGATGTCGAGCGTCGTGCGCGGCTCGGCGTCGCGGCGCGTGGGGTTGATCTGCACGACCCACAGCTCGTCGGGGTCGTCGTCGAGCAGCGGTGCCACCGGCGGGTTCTGGGAGAACAGGCCGTCCCAGTAGGCGGCGCCGTCGAGGCGGACGGCGCGGAACAGGGTCGGGATGGCCGCGGACGCGAGCACGGTGTCGGCGGTGATCACGTCGCGGCGGCTGTCGAAGGCGCGGAACGCCCCGCTGAGCACGTCGACCGCGCCCAGCACCAGGCGCGGGTGGCGGGCGTCGGTGT
Organism: Actinomycetospora sp. ABD4_176; assembly: GCF_056311855.1. Classification (NCBI taxonomy): domain Bacteria; kingdom Bacillati; phylum Actinomycetota; class Actinomycetes; order Pseudonocardiales; family Pseudonocardiaceae; genus Actinomycetospora; species Actinomycetospora sp. ABD4_176. Next base: position 1,898,479 of record NZ_CM149974.1, read on the forward strand.
CCACCCCGAACGCGTCGAGGTCGACGTGGCGGCGCACCAGCCGGCGGAACTCCGCGCGCCCGTCGACCGGCGGCGGCAGGAGGTAGGGGTTGAGCGGCGGGGCCAGCCCCAGGCTCTGCGCGAGCCCGGCACCGACGGCGACGGCGTTGCCGAACCGCTCGAGAGGCCCGCGCGCCGCGTTGTCCTCCCAGAAGGCCTCGAGCACCTCGGGGGCCCGGTCGAGCCTGCCCTCGCGCAGCACCGACCACACGAGCAACGCGTTGATCGCCCCGCCCGACGTGCCGCTGACGGCCACCACCTCGTGGCCGTCGAAGGCCCCGCGCCGCACCCAGCGCGCGACGACACCCGCCGTGAACGCGGTGTGGCTGCCACCGCCCTGGAACGCGAGCGCGATCCTCATCCCGCCACGCTAGGGGATCACCGGTGCCGCCGCGGGCGTCTCCGCGGCGTGGCTGTCGGGGGTCGGGGGCACCATGGACCCATGGACGTCCTCGACCGGTTCTCCCCCGCGACGCGCGACTGGTTCGCCGGCGCGTTCGCGGGCGCGACGCCCGCGCAGGCGGGCGCGTGGGAGGCGGTGGCCGAGGGGCAGCACGCGCTGGTCGTGGCGCCCACGGGGTCGGGCAAGACGCTGGCGGCGTTCCTCTGGGCGCTCGACCGGCTGGCCACCACGCCGCCGCCCGAGGAGCCGACGCGCCGCTGCCGCGTCCTCTACGTCTCGCCCATGAAGGCGCTGACGGTCGACGTCCAGCGCAACCTGCGCTCGCCGCTGGCCGGCCTCGGCCAGGCGGCCCAGCGCCTCGGGCTCCCCCGCCCCGACGTCACGGTGGGCTCCCGCACCGGCGACACCCCCGCCGACGAGCGGCGCACCTTCAACCGCACCCCGCCCGACATCCTCGTCACGACGCCCGAGTCGCTGTTCCTGCTGCTCACCTCGGCGGCGCGGGAGTCGCTGCGCGGGGTCGACACGGTGATCGTCGACGAGGTGCACGCGGTGCTCGCCAGCAAGCGGGGGGCGCACCTCGCGCTCTCCCTCGAGCGCCTCGACGCGCTGCTCGACGCGCCGGCCCAGCGCATCGGGCTGTCCGCGACGGTGCGCCCGATCGACGAGGTGGCCGCGTTCCTCGGCGGCGGCCGCCCGGTGCGGGTCGTGGCGCCCGAGACGGCGAAGACGGTGCAGGTGCGCGTCGAGGTGCCGGTCGAGGACATGGCGGCGCTCGACGGGGGCGACAACCAGTCGGGCCCGGGGGTCGAGGAGGAGGTCGAGGGCTCGGCGGCGGGGGCCGCCCAGCGCGCCTCGATCTGGCCCGCGGTGCAGGAACGCATCCTCGAGCTCGTCGCCGAGCACCGCTCGACCATCGTGTTCGCCAACTCCCGGCGCCTGGCCGAGCGGCTCACCGCGCGGATCAACGAGCTCGCCACCGAGCGGGCCCACGCCGCGGCGGAGCAGGCGCCGGTGGAGCTGGACGACGACACCGCCGACCCCGACCCCGACCCCGACGCCGACGGCACCGTTCACGGCCCCGTCGACGACGAGGCCGACGAGCTCGCCCCGGTCGTCGGGCCCTTCCCCGCCGCCGAGGCGGTCGGCCAGTCGGGCACGGCAGAGCCCGCCGAGGTGATCGTCGCCCGGGCCCACCACGGGTCGATGAGCCGCACCCAGCGCACCAACGTCGAGGAGGCGCTCAAGTCCGGCCACCTGCCGTGCGTGGTCGCGACGTCGAGCCTCGAGCTGGGCATCGACATGGGCGCGGTCGACCTGGTGATCCAGGTGGAGGCGCCACCGTCGGTGGCGAGCGGGCTGCAGCGCGTCGGGCGCGCGGGCCACCAGGTGGGCGCGGTGTCCACCGGGGTCGTGATGCCCAAGTACCGGGGTGACCTGGTGTCGTGCGCCGTCGTCGCCGAGCGCATGGCCGGCGGCGCGATCGAGGCGATGCACTACCCGCGCAACCCGCTCGACGTCCTCGCCCAGCACGTCGTGGCCATGACGGCGATGGAGCCGTGGTCGGTCGACGAGCTCACCGCCCTGGTCCGCCGGGCCGCGCCGTTCGCGGGGCTGCCCGACTCCGCGCTGGGCGCCGTGCTCGACATGCTCGCCGGGCGCTACCCCAGCGACGACTTCGGCGAGCTGCGGCCCCGCATCACGTGGGACCGGGTGACCGACCAGCTCGCCGGCCGCCCGGGCGCCCAGCGCCTCGCGGTCACCAGCGGCGGCACGATCCCCGACCGCGGGCTCTACACGGTGGTGACGCCCGGGTCCGGCGAGGGCGGCACGGGCGGGTCGCGGGTCGGCGAGCTCGACGAGGAGATGGTCTACGAGTCCCGCGTCGGCGACACCTTCCTGCTCGGCTCGACCAGCTGGCGGGTCCTCGACATCACCCGCGACCGCGTGGTCGCCGAGCCCGCGCCCGGCGTGCCGGCGCGGATGCCGTTCTGGAAGGGCGACGCCCCGGGCCGCCCGCTGGAGCTGGGCCGGGCGCTCGGGGCGTTCGTGCGCGAGGTCGCCGCGGCCGACGAGGAGGCGGCGCGCGGGCGGGCGCAGGCCGCCGGGCTCGACGACTGGGCGGCGGACAACCTGCTCTCCTACCTGCGCGAGCAGAAGGAGGCCACGCGCCACGTCCCGAGCGACCGGGCGATCGTCGTGGAGCGCTTCCGCGACGAGCTGGGCGACTGGCGCCTCGTCGTCCACTCCCCCTTCGGCGCCCAGGTCAACGCGCCGTGGGCGCTGGCGATCGCCGCGCGGTTCCGCGAGCAGCGGGGGCTGGAGGTCTCGGCGGCGAGCGCCGACGACGGCATCGTCCTGCGCCTGCCCGACGCGCTCGACGACAGCGGCGAGGAGATCCTGCCGACGGCCGAGGACGTGCTGCTCGACCCGGACGAGGTCGAGCAGGTCGTCACCGGCGAGGTGAGCAACTCGGCGCTGTTCGCCGCCCGGTTCCGCGAGTGCGCGGCCCGCTCGCTGCTGCTGCCGCGCCGCGACCCCACCCGCCGCACGCCGCTGTGGCAGCAGCGCCAGCGCGCCGCGCAGCTGCTGTCGGTCGCGAGCCGCTTCGAGCAGTTCCCGGTCGTGCTCGAGACGATGCGCGAGGTCCTCCAGGACGTCTACGACGTCCCGGGCCTCACGGAGCTGATGCGCGACGTGCGCTCGCGGGCGGTGCAGGTGGTCGACGTCGCCACCACGAGCGCCTCGCCGTTCGCGCGGACGCTGATGTTCGGCTACGTCGGGATGTTCCTCTACGAGCTCGACGCGCCGCTCGCCGAGCGACGGGCCGCGGCGCTCTCGCTCGACTCGACGCTGCTCGCCGAGCTGCTCGGTTCGGAGGCCATCCGCGAGCTGCTCGACGGCGACGTGCTCGCCGAGATCGAGGGCCAGCTCCAGCGCACCGACCCCGAACGCCACGTGCGCGACGCCGAGGGCACCGCCGACCTGCTGCGCTTCGTCGGCGACCTCACCACCGCCGAGGCGGCCGCCCGCGGCGTGCAGGAGGCGTGGCTCACCGAGCTCGAGGCGGCGCGGCGCGCGATCCGGGTGCGGGTCGCCGGCGAGGAGCGGTGGATCGCCATCGAGGACGCCGGCCGGTTCCGGGACGCGCTGGGCGCGGGCCTGCCGGTCGGGGTTCCCGAGGCGTTCACCGAGCCGGTCGCCGATCCGCTGGGCGACCTGCTCGCCCGCTTCGCGCGGACCCGCGGGCCGTTCCCGGTCGCCGCGCCGGCCCACCGTTTCGGGCTCGGCGTGGCCGTGGTCGGCGGGGTGGTCGACCGGCTGGTGTCCTCCGGGCGCCTGGTGCGCGGCGAGCTGCGGCCCGAGGGCGCGCCGCCGCTGCCCGGGGTGCCCGCCGACCTGCCCGGCTCCGGACCCGACGCCTGCGACGCCGAGGTCCTGCGCCGCCTGCGCCGCGGCTCGCTCGCCCGGCTGCGCGCCGAGGTCGAGCCCGTGGAGCCCGCCGCGCTCGGCAGGTTCCTGCCCGCGTGGCACGGCGTCGGGCGCCGCATCCGCCGGGCGCCGGGTCCCGACGACGTGCTCGGCGTGGTCGAGCAGCTGGCCGGCGCGCCCATCCCGGCCAGCGCGCTCGAGAGCCTCGTGCTGCCGGCCCGGCTGCCCGGCTACTCCCCCGCGCTGCTCGACGAGCTCACCAGCGCCGGCGAGGTGACGTGGACCGGCTGCGGCACCCTCGCCGGCGGCGACGGCTGGCTCGCGGTCGCGCCGACCGACCTCGCCGACCTCCTGCTCCCCGACCCCGAGCCCGATCTCGCCGACACCCCGGTGCACCGCGCCCTGCTCGAGACGCTCGACGCCGGGGGCGCGCTGTTCTTCCGCCAGCTCGGCGAGCGCACCCACGCGGTGCTGCGGGAGGCGGGCGAGTCGGAGACCGGGATGCCGGACGACGCCGCGCTCGTCGCCGCGCTGTGGGACCTGGTGTGGGCGGGCCTCGCCACCAACGACACGCTCGCCCCGGTGCGCGCGCTGGTCGCGGGCGGCGGCTCGCGCGGATCGGGCGGCTCCCGGGGTGGCGCCCACCGCCAGCGCCGGACGGGGGCACGCGGCCGCTACGCCCGGCTCGGGCGCGCGCCGATGCCCTCGCGCACGGGGCCGCCGACGGCCGCGGGCCGCTGGTCCGGGGTGCCGACGCGCGAGGCCGAGCCGACCCGGCGCGCCCAGGCCCGCACCGAGGCGTTCCTCGAGCGCCACGGCGTGCTCACCCGCGGCGCGCTCGACACCGAGCGCGCCACCGGCGGCTTCGCCGGCATCTACCCGGTGCTACGGGCGATGGAGGAGAACGGGCGCGCCCGCCGCGGCTACGTCATCGAGGGGCTCGGGGCCGCACAGTTCGCGGTGCCCGGCGCCATCGACCGGTTGCGGGCCGAGTCGCGGGACGAGGACTCCGGCGGCGAGCCGAAGGCGCTCGTGCTCGCGGCCACCGACCCCGCACAGCCGTGGGGCGCGGCGCTGGAGTGGCCGGCGACGGTCGGCAGCCGGGACGGGGGCGGCTCGCACCGCCCGGGACGCAAGGCCGGCGCGCTCGTGGTGCTCGTCGACGGCGAGCCCGGCATCTACGTCGAGCGGGGCGGCAAGTCGCTGCTGAGCTTCACCACCGACCGCGAGGCCCTCGCCGCCGGGGCGTCCGCGCTGGCCACGGCCGTGCGCGAGGGCTGGCTGGGCAGCATCGCCGTGGAGAAGGCCGACGGGTCCGGCGCGCTCGACGGCGTGCTGGCCGAGGTCCTCACCGAGGCGGGCTTCCGCCACAGCCCCAAGGGGCTGCGGCTGCGGGCCTGACCGACCGGCACCCCTCCCCGCGCGCTCCCGCACCGCCCACGGCAGGCTGGACCCGAACCGCACAGCACCCGCACCACGGCGAGGGAGAGCGATGGCACTGGCGTGCCCGACGTGTGAGGAGTCGGCGGCCGAGTACCTCGGCATGGCCGACGACGGCCGCAACATGATGCGGTGCACCGCCTGCGGACACGAGTGGGTGCTCGGCGCCAAGCCGGTCTCTCCGAGGGCGATCAGCCAGACCACGCGCTCGCGCTCGGCCACTCCGAGCCGGAGCAGCACGAAGACCACGCGGACGCCGGCGAGCCGGGCCCCCACCCGCTCGTCGACGTCGGTGACCGGGTCGGCCGGCCGGACGGCGGGCACGCGCGGCCCGGTGCGCCCGGCGCGCGGCACCGAGGACGTCGAGACCGCGCGGCGGCGCTTCACCGCCAGCGCGGCCGACGTGCCGGCCGAGCGCTGGCGGGTGATCGAAGGCCTGCGCCGCGAGTTCCTCGGCGACTTCCCGCACCCCGACGAGGAGGCCGGCCGCTACCGCGACGTCTACCGGCAGGCGTTCGAGGCCGACGCGCTGCCGTACACGACGCCGATGGCACTCAAGGACTTCGCGAACAGCAAGGTCGTCGCCCGCCCCGGGAACATGAGCCGCTTCAACGACGAGTGGCGCGCGCTGGGCAACGCGGCGGCCGCCGAGGCGTTCCGCGGCGTCATCGACCACCTGCTGCGCGGCGAGGACCCGCCCGCCCCGGAGGACCGGCTCACCGAGCTCATCACGTCCGACGCGCCGCCCGCGATGCCCGGCTTCCGCGAGGCGATGCTGACGCGCGTCCTGTGCATCGCCGAGCCGGAGCGCTTCCTGCCGATCCTGATCTACACCAGCCCGGCCGGGGGCAAGCGCGAGATCGCCCGGCAGGTGTTCGGCCTCGAGCTGCCCGCGCCCGAGACGTCGTCGCAGACCATCGGCCGGCTCGCCTACTGGAGCAACGACCTGCTCGTCAGCCTCATCGGCGACCGGTTCGTCGACCTCGACCACGCCCGCCAGTTCCTGTGGTGGGTCAAGGACCACCCGGACCTGAGGTAGCCGCCGGCCGAGCGCCCCTCAGAGCAGCGAACGCGCTGTTCGCTGCGCTAGAAGCAGCGAACAGCGCGTTCGCTGCTCCCCGGGAGGCGTCAGGAGGGCTCGCCGAGCCAGCCCAGGCGGGTGGAGAGGTCCTCGGCGGCGGAGCGCAGGTCGGACACGATCGCGCGCGCCCGCCGGCGGGGCAGCCGGTAGGCCGGACCGGCGGCGGAGAGCGCCGCGACGACGTCGCCGGCCGCGCCCCACACCGGGACGGCGACCGCGTGCAGGCCGACCTCGAGCTCCTCGAACGAGCGGGCGTGGCCCTCGTCGACGACCCGCGCGAGCTCGGTGCGCAGCGCGGCCGGCTCGGTGATCGTCGACTCGGTGTAGCGGGGCAGGCGGCGGCGCAGGAAGGTCCGACGCTCGGCGTCGCCCATGTAGGCCAGCAGGACCTTGCCCGCCGAGGTCGCGTGCAGCGGCGTCCGGCGGCCCACCCAGTTCTGCGTGGTGATCGACGCGTTGCCGAACTCCTGGGCGACGTTGATGGCCGCCTCGCCGTCGTGGACGGCCAGGTTGCAGGTCTCCCCCACGAGCTCCGCGAGCTGCTGGCAGGTCGGCTGCCCGAGCCGGGCGATGTCCATCCGGCCCGTCGCCGACGCCGCGAGGCGCACGACGCCGAACCCGAGCGCCACCTTCCCGCGGTCCCCGAGCTGCTCGAGCATGCCGCGGCGCGCCAGGGCCGCGACCAGGCGTGAGGCCGTCGACTTGTGGACCCCGAGCTCCTCGGAGAGCTCGGTGATGCCGACCTCGCCGCGGGCCGCCACCACCTCGAGAGCTGTCACCGCCCGATCGACCGAGCGGACGAGCGAGGGCTCGCTGCGCGCACGACCGGACCCGCCGTCGTCGCCGTCGGTGGACGTCATCGTCCTCCATCCTCGCCGACCGGGGGTACCCGCACCGTGAGCGGGGGGCCGTTCAGCCCATCCGGCACGGCCTCGGGTTGCGGATCACGCAACCCTACCGGCTCTCAGCGCGTCTGGCGCTGGTCGCGCGTCGGGACGCCGTCGGGGCCACCGAGGTCGACGGCGTAGGTCCCGACGCCCACCGCGAGGGCGTCGAGCATCCGGTCGAGGGCGACGCGGTCGACGTTGGCCAGGGTGTCGCAGGCCTGGTGGTAGCAACGGTCGAACGGCTGGCCCGCCTGACCACCCCAGAGCGCGGCCTGCTCGGGCGTCTTGACCTCCTCGGCGCCGGTAAAGAGCCCGCCCGCCGGGATGCCGGCCTCGATGAACGGGCCGTAGTCGGAGCGGCCGTCGAAGTCGGTGCCGCGCGGCTGGGCGCCGGTGGTGGCGAGGGCCCCGGCGAGCGTGCGCTCGATGCCGTCCGAGCCGGCCGGCCCCGGCGGCGCGCCCTGCCGGTCGGAGTCGTCGCCGTCGTAGACGAGGTAGGCCGGGTTCGGCGAGCCGAGCATGTCGGAGTTGAGCACCACGGCGATGTCGCGGCGCGCCTCGGGCGTCAGGCCCTGCACGTAGGCCGTCGACCCGAGCAGGCCGACCTCCTCGGCGCCCCACCACGCGAAGCGCACGGCGTTCGCGACCGGCGGGGCGCTGCCCAGGCGCAGGGCGACCTCGAGCTGCGCGGCCGAGCCGGAGCCGTTGTCGTTGATCCCCGGCCCCTCGTCGACCGAGTCGAGGTGGGCCCCGCTCATGACGACCTCGTCGGTGCGGCCGGTGGTTGTCTGGGCGAGGACGTTGCGGGTGGTGATCGTCTGCGAGCGGGTGACGAGCGTGACCGTCGCCGGCGTGCCCACGCGGGCGAGCAGGGCGTCGAAGTCGGGCGCCACGAGCCCGCCGGTGGGCAGGCGGCCGTCGGCGACCGAGCCGAGGGTGCCGCCGAGCGGGCCCGGCGCGTTGTTGCCGACGAGCACCGCCGCCGCGCCGACCTCCGCCGCGACCTGCTGCTTCTGCGTGAACGTGCACGCCCCCCGGCGCACGAGGAGCACGGCGCCGCGGGCCGGGAGATCCGCGTAGTCGGTGGCCTCGCAGCCCGGCGACGGGTCGGCCGGGGCGTCGGGGGCCGCGACCAGCGGGCCGGTGACGCCCCCGGGCGGGGTGGTCGGCGAGTAGGTCAGGGCGGTCACCGCGGGGCCGGGCGCGCCACCGACGGTGAGCGTCTGGGCCTCGGCGGTGAAGGTGTCGAACGGGAAGCTCGGCGTCTCCACCTGGAAGCCCGCCTGCCGCAGCCGGCCCGCGACGTACTCGACGCTCGCGTCGTAGCCCGGCTGCCCCGCGGCGCGGTTGCCGCCGTTGGCGTCGGCGAGGCGCTGGAACTCCTGCAGGTGCGCGAACGCGCCGTCGCCCGTGGCCTGCTCGGCGAGGCGGCGCGCGAGGTCCCGGTCGGGCGCGGGGCCGGCGGCCGTGGGGCTGCTCGGGGCCGCGGCCGCCGGGGGGCCGCCCTCACCGGAGCCGGCGCCGGCGCCGGCGCCGCAGGCGGTCACGAGCGCGAGGAGGGCGCTGAGGGCGAGGGCCGTGACGGCCCCCCGACGCGTCGCGATCATGCTCACGGACGGTAGCGGATGCTCCGGCACGGCGTGACACGAACCACCCGGGAGCCCGCTACGCGGGGTCGAGCGTCGTCGACCAGAGGCTCGCTCCCGCGGCGTCACGCAGGTCGACGCGCAGGCGCCCTCCCGCGATCGTCACCTCGCCGAAGTGCTGGAAGCCCTCGGCCGGCGAGACGTCGGGACGGCCCGGCGCGTGCACGAACACCTGCTCGGGCGCCAGCGTCGGGTCGAGCGGGCCCGCCGGGAACGCCCCGGCGTGCGCGGGACCGGAGACGAACTCCCAGAACGGGTCGGCGGCGATCCCGGCCCGCTCCGGGGTGTAGCGGTGAGCCGCCGTGTGGTGCACGTCCGCGGTGAGCCAGACGGTGTTGCGCACGCCCCGCTCGCGGATCCCCGTCAGCACGCGGGCGATCTCGGCCTCACGCCCGCCCGGGGCACCCGGGGCGCCGTCGGCGACCGCCTCGATCCCCGTCCGCCCGTCGCGCACGATGATGCCCAGCGGCATGTCGGCGGCGATCACCTTCCAGGTCGCGCGCGACGCGGCGAGCCCGTCGAGCAGCCAGCGGACCTGCTCGTCGCCGAGGATCGGCGTCGCGCCCGGGCCGAGCGCCGCGGGGTTGGCGCCACGGTGGCTGCGCATGTCGAGCACGAACACGTCGAGCTGCGGGCCGTGGCCGACGCGGCGGAACACGGGGCGCGAGGGGTCGAGGGGCATCCACTCGCCGAACGCCTGCGCGGCGTAGCCCTGCAGGACGTCGACGCGGCGCTCGCGGTCGTACTCCGGGTCGTCGAGGACCTCGTCGGGGTACCAGTTGTTGGTGACCTCGTGGTCGTCCCAGGAGGCGATCATCGGGACGGCCGCCGTGAAGGTGCGGTAGGGCACGTCGAGCAGGTTGTAGGCCCACTGCCCGCGGAAGCCGGCGAGGTCCTGGGCGACCGTGGCCTTCTCGGCGGTCATCGTGTTGCGCCAGGTCGTGCCGTCGGGCAGCACCACGGTCTCCTCGAGCGGCCCGTCGGCGTAGACGGTGTCGCCGGAGTGCAGGAGGAAGTCGGGGTCGCGCGCCCGCATGGCGTCGAACAGCCGCATGCCGCCGCGTCCGGGGTCGATACCCCAGCCCTGCCCGACGACGTCGCCGGTCCAGACGAAGCGCACGTCGCGACCGGCGTTTCTGCCGGCGGGCGCGGGACGGAAGCTCCCGGCCAGCGGCTCCGACACGGCCGGACCGTCCTCGGCGCGCACCCGGTACCAGGTCACGGGGCCGGGGGCCACGGGGACCCGCACGCGTCCGGTGAAGTCGGCCGCCGGCAGGAGGTCCGGGCCCGGCACCGTGCGCGCGCCCCGGAACGACGGGTCCGACGCCACCTCGACGACCATCCGCGCGCCCCGGTCCGCGCGGGTCCACACCAGCCCGGAGTCGGCGGTGACCTCGCCGGACTGCACGCCGTGGGTCAGCACCGGACGGCCGCTACGCACCAGGCCGGGTGCGGCGGGTGAGCAGGCGGGGAGCGCCGTCGCGGCGGCGGTCGCCAGGGCGGCGGTCCCCACGAGGACGAGGGCGCCGCGACGGGTGAGTGGACGAGGAGCCGGGGGCACATCCCGGACCCTGCTCGACGCGGGCGACACGGCGGTGAACTCCCGGCGAGCACCGGGAGATCACGGGCGTGAGTGGCGACCGGCACCTCCTCGCGGACGACCCCGGCCGCTACTGTTGGTTGGCACAGCCAACAATCTCACCGTTGTCCCGAGGAGGGTGCGTGCCGCAGTCCGAGGCACCGGAGGCCGCCCGTCCCCGCCCGGCCGTGGTGGTGACGGTCCTGTCGTCGGTCGGCCTGGTCGCGTCGCTGTGCATGACGCTCGTGGTGCCGCTGGTGCCCCAGCTCCCCCAGCTGCTCGGGACGTCGACGGCCACCGCGTCCTGGGTCATCACCGCGACCCTGCTCGCCGGCGCGGTCGCGACGCCGATCGCCGGGCGTCTCGGCGACATGGTCGGCAAGCGCCGCGTCCTGCTCGGCACGCTCGGCCTGCTCGTCGTCGGCTCGGTGCTCTGCGCGGTGAGCGCGGACCTCGTCCCCGTCCTCGTCGGGCGCGCGCTACAGGGCGTCGCGGTCAGCGCGGTGCCGCTCGGCATCAGCCTCATGCGCGACACGCTCCCGCCCGCGCGTCTGGGCTCGGGGATCGCGCTGATGAGCGCGACGCTGGGCATCGGCGGCGGGCTCGGGCTGCCGCTGGCGGCCGTCATCGTGGAGGTCGCCGACTGGCACGCCCTGTTCTGGGTCGCGGGCGGTCTCGGGCTCGCCGGGCTCCTGCTCGTCGCGGTCGTCATCCCGGAGTCGGCGACCCGCTCGGGCGGGCGGTTCGACACCGGCGGCGCGGTCGGGCTCTCGGTGGGGCTCATCGGCCTGCTCCTCGCGGTGTCCAAGGGCGCCGAGTGGGGCTGGACCAGCGCCGCGACCCTCACCTCGGCCGGCGTCGCCGTCGTCGCCCTGGTCGCCTGGGGCCTCTACGAGCTGCGCGTGCGCGACCCCCTGGTCGACCTGCGGCTCAACGTCCGCCGCGCGGTGCTGCTGCCCAACCTCATCTCGATCCCCGTGGGCGTCGCCATGTTCACGGGCATGGTCGTCTTCCCGCAGCTGCTCTCCGCGCCGCTCGCGTCGGGGCACGGGCTGGGGCTGTCCCTGCTCGTCGCCGGGCTGACGCTGGCGCCGAACGGCCTGGTCATGATGCTGATGTCGCCGGTGACGGCCCGCATCTCCGCGGCCTGGGGCCCGCGCGCCTCGCTGCGGATCGGCCTGGTCGTCATCGCCGTCGCCTACGGCGCGGGCACGTTCCTGCTGTCGGCGGCGTGGCAGGTGTCTCTGGTCATCGCGGTGATCGGCGCCGGGGTGGCCCTGGCCTACGGCTCCCTGCCGGCGCTGATCATGCGGGCGGTGCCCACCACGCGCACCGCCGCCGCGAACGGGCTGAACACGCTCATGCGCTCGATCGGCACGTCGACCGCCTCCGCGGTGGCCGCCGTGGTGCTCTCGGCGTCGACGGTCCCGGTCGAGGGCACGCTCGTCCCGTCGCTCGGGGCGCTGCGCACCACGCTGCTCATCGCCGCGGGCTGCGCGCTGCTCGCGCTGGTCGTGAGCCTCGCGGTGCCGAACCTGCCCGAGCCGACCGAGCACGTGGAGCGCGTCGAGCCCCGCACGACCGTCGAGCCCGGTACGCCCGCCGGGCCCGCGCCGCGGCCCCTCGTCCGCGGCCGGGTCCTCGACGACCACGGCGTGCCGGCCGCGGGCGCCCGGGTGACGCTCGTGGGCCACGACGGGCGCCAGCTCGCCGTGACCCCCGTCGACCCCGACGGCGCCTTCGCCGCCGACCCGGGCGCCGACCGTCCCGTGCTGGTCATCGCCGGGCAGAGCGGCGCGCAGCCCACCGCGGTGCACGTGGCCCCGGGCCAGGACACCCTCGACCGGCCGCTGGTGCTCGCCCGGACGCCGGACCCGCCGGCGGTCGTCCCCGAGGTCGCCCGACCCGCCGGCTGCCCGTCGCCCTTCTGATCTCGCCCGTGGGCGTTCGTCGTCCCCGGCAGCGGGGCATCCCCTGGACTCCTGACGACGACGGAGCCGGAGGGACGCATGTCCAGCGACGACACCCCGGTGGTGGCGGTCCGCCAGGCCATCTCGGCGCTGCGCGCGGGCACGGTGACGCGCCCGCTCGACACCGAGGACCTCGCGATGCTCGGGGTCGAGGCGCGGGCGCTGCTCGAGCAGCTCGTCGACGTCCTGCAGAGCGTCGACCGCGCGACGACCGACCCGCGCGACCCCCACAACCGGGACCTCGCCACGTTGCGCGAACGCCTCTCGGGCGCCCTGACCCCCGGGCCGTTCACCGGTGACCCACGCGACGGGGTCGACACGGAGGCCGTCGCGGCGCGCGCTTCCACGCCCGACGACTGACCCGCGCCGTCGGCGGCGCGGTGGGACGATGGCGGCGTGCCGGAGGGTGACACCGTCTTCCTCGCCGGCCGGCGGATGCACGACGCGCTGGCGGGCGGGACGCTGACGCGCGGGGAGCTGCGGCACCCGCGGCTGGTGGAGCACGACCTGGCGGGCCGCACCGTGCTCGAGGTCGTCAGTGTCGGCAAGCACCTGTTCACGCGCTTCGACGACGCCACGAGCCTGCACAGCCACTTCCGCATGGACGGCTCGTGGCACCTCTACCGGCCCGGGCGCCCGTGGCGGGGACCGGAGCACCAGGTGCGGGCGATCCTCGAGGTGCCCGAGCGCGTGGCCGTCGGGTTCCGACTGCACGACCTCGACCTGCTGCCCACCGACCGCGAGGACACCTGGGTCGGGCACCTCGGCCCCGACCTGCTCGGCGCGTCGTGGGGTCCCGAGGACGCCGCCGAGGTCGAGCGACGCCTGCGCGCCGACCCCGCCCGCGAGCTCGGCGCGGCCCTGCTCGACCAGAGGGTGGCCTGCGGCGTCGGCAACCTCTACAAGGCGGAGATCTGCTTCCTGCTGGGCGTCTCGCCGTGGACGCGGGTCGGGGAGCTGACGGACGGGCAGGTCCACGACGCCGTCGCGTGGGCCCACAAGCTGCTGGTCCGCAACGCGTGGCGTCCCGAGCAGTCGACCACCGGCGACCTCGGCGAGGGCGCCCAGCACTGGGTGTTCGAGCGCGGCGGGCGGGGCTGTCGGCGCTGCCGCGACGTCGTGCGCACGGCCGGGCAGGACGATGGCTCTCCGGACCGCGAGGACCGGATCGCCTACTTCTGCCCCACCTGCCAGCCCGGGCCCCACCCGCCGCTCGAGCGCCGCCGCGGCCGCCGCCCCCAGCAGCAGTCGGGTCGCCAGGCCCGCTACTGAGCTCACCCGTGCATCCGCGCGCCCTTGACGATCTTGTCGACGGCGTTGCGCGGGCCGTGCACCGCGAGCCCGACCAGGTCCAGATCCGCGCGCGCCACCTTCGCGACCGCGGCGCGGTTGTCGGCGTCGTTGCCGGTGGCGAAGAGGTCGGCGGTGAAGATCGCGGGCGCGAGGCCCCGGTCGAGGGCGCGCCGGTGGGCGGCGCGCAGGACGTCGGCGTCGCCCGCGAAGACCATCACCGGCTGCCCGAGCATCGCGAGGTAGCGCGTGCCGTCGGCGTCGGCGTAGGGCTCGCCGACCAGCTCGGGCACCGCCGCGGTGATGCCGCTGACGAGGAACGCGGTCACGTTGAGGGACTGCCAGCCGGCGAGGTCGTCGCGCAGCACGACGGCGATCTTGGTGTCGAATCCGCTGCTCATGGACGGTGACGATCGCGCGGGGACACGGGCCCGGTCTTGTACGTTCCTGGCGTGGGTGAGCACGTCCGCGCCTGGCGTCCCGCGGTCCCGGGCGTCGCCGAGGTCTTCCACGCGCGGTTCGTCGACCACGCCTACCCGTCGCACACCCACGAGGCGTGGACGCTGCTGATCGTCGACGACGGCGCCGTGCGCTACGACCTCGACCGCCACGAGCACGGCGCGGTGCCGGCCTCGGTGACCCTGCTGCCGCCGCACGTCGCGCACGACGGGCGCTCGGCGCGCCCCGGGGGCTTCCGCAAGAGGGTGGTCTACCTCGACGATGCCGCCCTCCACGGCCCGTCGGTGGGCCGCGCCGTCGACCGCCCGGCGGTCGCCGACCCCGTCCTGCGCCGCCGCGTCGACCAGTTGCACCACGCGCTGGCGGCGCCGGGAGAGGAGCTCGCGGCGCAGAGCCGCCTCGCGTTCGTCGCCGAGCGGCTCGCGGCCCATCTCGGGGCCCGCCCGCAGGAGTCCGGTCGGGGCGAGCACCGGCGCGACCCGGGCCTCGCCCACCGGCTGCGCGACCTGCTCGACGCCCGCCTGGTCGAGGGGCTCGCGCTCGACGAGGCCGCGCGGCTGCTCCACGCCCACCCCACGCACCTCGTGCGGGCGTTCGGTGCCGAGTTCGGGCTGCCGCCGCACCGCTACCTGACGGGGCTGCGCGTGGACCGGGCCCGGCGGCTCGTGCTCGAGGGCATGGCGCCGGCGGCCGTGGCCACGGCCGCGGGTTTCCACGACCAGGCGCACCTGACCCGGCACTTCCGCCGGGTGGTCGGCACGACCCCGGGCCGGTTCGCGGCCCGGGGCGCGTGACGGCGCTCTGGTACTGCCCGGCGCCCTAGTACTGCCCGGGGGTCTGCTGCTGCTGGGTGGGCTGCTGCTGCGGCTGCGCCGGCGCGGGCTGGGCCTGCGTCGTCTGGCCCGCGGGCACCTGGGTCTGGCCCTGGCCCTGGGTGACCTGGCCCTGGCCCATCGAGGCGCGGATCTGGTCGAGGCGGCTCTTGCCCGCGTAGTCGCGCGACGCCTCCTCGACCTCGAGCATCCGGCCCTGCACGCTGTTCTGCGCGAGCTCGGCCTGCCCGAGCGCGGTGGAGTACCGGCGCTCGATCTTGTCCCGCACCTCGTCGAGCGAAGGGGTGTTCCCCGGCGCCGCGACCTCGCTCATCTGGCGCAGCGACGCGGAGACCTGCTCCTGCATCTTGGCCTGCTCGAGCTGGCTGAGGAGCTTGGTGCGCTCGGCGATCTTGGTCTGCAGCACCTGCGCGTTGCGCTCGACGGCCTGCTTGGCCTGCTGCGCGGCGCCGATCGACTGGTCGTGCAGCGTCTTGAGGTCCTCGACGTTCTGCTCGGCCGTGACCAGCTGCGACGCGAACTGCTCGGCGCTCTGCTCGTAGCGCTGCGCGCCCTGCTCGTCGCCCTTGGCGCGGGCGTCGTCGGCCATGACCAGCGCCTGGCGCGCGGAGGCCTGCAGCTTCTCGATGTCGGCGAGCTGTCGGTTCAGCTTCATCTCCAGCTGGCGCTGGTTGCCGATCACCGATGCGGCCTGCTGCGACAGCGTCTGGTGCTGCCGCTGCGCGTCCTCGATGGCCTGCTGGATCTGCACCTTCGGATCGGCGTGCTCATCGATCCGCGAGGAGAACGCGGCCAAGAAGTACCGCCAGGCCTTGACGAAGGGGTTGGCCATCTGCTCCCGCCCAACTCGTGACGTCGACTCGGCTCAGGCCGCGACATCCGCGCCTGGTCTCGATGTCCATCGTCTCACCTCCCCGCGGAGGCTTCCACCGACCCGCCGGGTCCGACGATCACGACCGGCGTGCCGCTCACACCGCGTTCACACCGATCGCCCGGCTGTCACACGGCTCACGCCGCGACGCGCACCAGCGGCACCGTGCGGGCGCCGCCCCCGGTGCCCGCGAGGCCCACCAGCCGGACCGTCGTGGCCCCGTCCACGGGCGCCACGACCTCCTCACCGTTGCCGTCGCCCGGAGCGCCCTCGGGCTCGGGCAGCGCGACGGTGCGCGGTGGCGCCGGGCCCTCGGGCTCGGGCGGGGTGGGGATGCGGGCGGACATGCTCGCCGCGGCCCCGTCACCGTCACCGGCACCGCCGGCCGCGCCCTGCTCCGGCTCGAACGCCTCCTCGACCGCGGTGCGCAGCTCGTCGTCGACGGCGGTGCCGCCGCCGTGGTCGTGGTGGCCCTCGAGGCCGCGGACGCCGACGCCCGCGGGCACACGGCGCGGGACGGGACGCAGCGTGTCGGCGACCTCGTCGAGCAGCTCGGGCAGCGGCAGGGCGAGCGCGTCGCAGATGGCGGCGAGCAGCTCGCTGGACGGCTCCTTGCGGCCGCGCTCGATCTCCGAGAGGTAGCCGAGGCTGACCCGCGCCTCCCGCGAGACGTCGCGCAGCGTGCGGCGCCGCTCGGTCCGGGCGCGGCGGACGGCCCCGCCGATGGCCTCGCGCAACAGCAGCGACATGGCACCTCCCAGCACCGGCCGCCGGGGAACCCCGGGTGACACCCCGACAGCGGGGCGTCGACGACCGTGTCCGTCCACCGTACCGAGATCGCCGCGACGGCGACGCCGACGCGGACCGCGGGCCGTTCGTCGAGAGCGAACAGCTCCGGGGTGGCTACCGGGCCTTCGCCCGCGCACGCAGGCGCAGCGCGCGGACCAGGTAGTCGGCGCCGGTGAGGACCGTCACGACGACGGCGGCCAGCATGAGGACGGCGACCCCGGGATCGAGCACCGCCGGCAGCGGCATGATCGCCAGCCCGAGCGCGATCGTCTGCAGCACCGTCTTGATCTTGCCGCCGCGACTGGCGGGGATCACGCCGTGGCGTAACACCCAGAACCGCAGCAGCGTCACCCCGAGCTCGCGCACCGCGATGGTGATCGTGATCCACCACGCGAGCTCCCCGAGCACCGACAGCCCGACCAGCGCGGCCCCGGTCAGCGCCTTGTCGGCGATGGGGTCGGCGATCTTCCCGAAGTCGGTGACCAGCCCCCAGCGGCGGGCGAGGTCGCCGTCGAAGGTGTCGGTGAGCGACGCGATCGCGAACACCGCGAACGCCGCCCAGCGCCACGCCGGGCTCTGCCCCCCGTCGACGAACAGCACGACGAGGAACACGGGGACGAGCGCGAGCCGCACGACGGTCAGCGCGTTCGCGATGTTGACCAGCGGCACCGGCGACGTCACGACCCCGGCGGCCCCGGACGGGGACGACCCGTCGGGGCCGGGCCCGGTCATCGCGCCCCGGCGCCGACGGGCGCCGCGTCCTGGACCGAGCCGCCCTCGGGCAGCACGTCGAGCGCCTCCACCACCAGGTCGATGCCCTCGGCGTCCACCACCCGGGCGCGGACGACCACGCCCGGGGCGAGCCCCGCGAGGAGGCCCTCGTCCCCGGAGAGCAGGCACTCGCCGTCGACGTCGGGCCCCTGGTGCGCGGCCCGGCCGACCCAGACGAGCCCGGCCTCGCCGGCCTCGCCGGCCTCGCCGGCCTCGGGGGCTCCGTCGGCCTCCTCGACGTCCTCGACCGTCTCCTGCCGCTCCACCAGCACCTCGACGGTGGTGCCGACCCGGCGGGCGGCGCGGTCCTCGGCGACGTGCTCGGCGAGCCGGGTGATCCGCTCGACGCGGGCGGCGACCTCGGTCAGGTCGACCTTGTCGGGCAGGTCGAGGGCCTCGGTGCCGTCCTCGTCGGAGTAGCCGAACACCCCGACCGCGTCCAGCTCGGCCTCCGCGAGGAACGCCTCGAGCTCGCGCAGGTCGTCCTCGATCTCGCCGGGGAAGCCGACGATGACGTTGGACCGGATGCCGGCCTCCGGGTCGAGCGCGCGGATCTCCCGGCACAGCGCGAGGAACGTCTCGCGGGACCCGAACCGGCGCATCCGGCGCAGCACCGTGGCGCTGGCGTGCTGGAAGGACAGGTCGTAGTAGGACGCCACCCGCGGGGTGCGGGCGATGGCCGCGAGCAGCGGCGGGCGCACCTCGGCGGGCTGCAGGTACGACACCCGCACGCGGCGCATCCCCGGCACCACGGCCAGCTCGCCGAGCAGGCGCTCGAGCGCGCCGCCGGCCGCACCGCGCGCGTCGATGTCCTTGCCGTAGGACGTGGAGTTCTCGCTGACGAGCAGCACCTCGGCGACGCCGTGGTCGGCGAGCCAGGCGGCCTCGGCGACGACGTCGGCGGGGTCGCGGGAGACGAAGGCGCCGCGGAAGGAGGGGATGGCGCAGAAGCTGCAGCGCCGGTCGCACCCCGACGCGAGCTTGAGCGGTGCGACGGGGGCGTCGTCGAGCCGCCGCCGCGGCACCGTCGGCACCCACTCGTGCCCGGGGATGCTCGTGTCGCGCACCGCGTCGGGCCGCTTGACCGGGCTGATCGGCAGCAGCGTGCGGCGGTCCGTGGGCGTGTGGGAGGCGAGCGGGCGCCCGGCGAGGACGTCGTCGAGGCGGGAGGGCAGGTCGCCGTAGTGGTCGAAGCCGAGCACCGCGGCCGCCTCGGGCAGGGCCTCGGCGAGCTCGGCGCCGTACCGCTCGGCCATGCACCCCACGGCGACGACCTTCGCGTCCCCGCCGCCGGCGGCCAGGACGGCGTCCACCGAGTCCTTCTTGGCCTGCTCGACGAAGGTGCAGGTGTTGACGACGACGACGTCGGCCGTGCCGTCGGCACCCTCGGCGCCGTCGGGTGACGCCGCGACGTCCCAGCCCTCGGCGGCGAGCCGGCCGGCGAGCTCCTCGGAGTCGACGTCGTTGCGGGCGCACCCGAGGGTCACCAGCGCCACCCGGGGGCGCTCTTCGGTACGGGGGGAGCGCTCGACCACCTGCCCAGCCTATCGGCCCGGCCCCTGGCCTACCCTCCGCTGGTGGTGAGCTGCCGGTGACCTCGAGCAACGAGACGGCGCGGGAGACGGCGGTCGGGTCGGCCGCCCCGGTGCTGCTGCGCCGGGCCCGCACGGCCGACGTCCTCGGCATCAAGACCCTGGTCGACTCGTTCGCCGACGACAACATCCTGCTGCGCAAGCCGCTGGTGACCCTCTACGAGACGGTCCAGGAGTTCCGCGTCGCCGTGCGCGGGCGCGACGTGGTCGGCTGCGGGGCCCTCCACGTGCTGTGGGAGGACCTCGCCGAGATCCGCACCATCGCCGTCGACCCCCGCATGCAGGGCGCGGGGATCGGCCACGGCCTGGTGCACGAGCTGGTGGCCCAGGCCCGCGCGCTCGGGCTGCGCAGCGTGTTCGTGCTCACCTTCGAGGTGGCGTTCTTCGAGCGGCACGGCTTCCGCGAGATCGAGGGCTCGCCGGTGAGCCCCGACGTCTACGCCGAGATGATGCAGTCGGCCGACGAGGGCGTCGCGGAGTTCCTCGACCTCGCCTACGTGAAGCCGAACACGCTGGGCAACAGCCGGATGCTGCTCGACCTCTAGCTAGCCGACCGGCTCGGCCCGCCGCCCCTCCTCCTCCCCCAGCACGCCCGCGTCGCGCCGCGGCAGGCGCGCGGCGACCCGCCAGCCCGAACCGTGGCGCCCCGCCTCGACGGACCCGCCGACGAGCGCCGCCCGCTCGCGCATGCCGACCAGCCCCAGCCCCGAGCCCTCGGCGACCTCCCCGTGCCCGGGCCGCGGGCCGTCGTCGATGACCTCGACGGTCACCGCCTCGTCCTCGTGGCGGACCGCGACCCGGGTCGGGGTGGGCCCGGCGTGGCGCAGGGCGTTGGTGAGGGCCTCGGTGACGATCCGCCCGGCGATGACGTCGGCCTCCGGCCGGTCGGACGGCGCCGCGCCCGCGACGGTCACGGTCACGGGCAGCCCGGCCTCGCGCACGGGCGCCGCGAGCGCCTCCAGCGCCGCGGCGTCCAGCTCGAGGTGCTCCGCCGCGTCCCCCGAGGCCACGCCCGGCCCGAGGCCGGCGAGCAGCGTCGGCAGCGCGGTGGCGATCCGCTCCCCCGCCTCCGTGATCGTCGCGAGCGTCGCCGGCTCGGGCGCCACGCGCGCGGCGTGCACCGTCACGACCAGCGCGGACAGCTCGTGGGCGAGGACGTCGTGCAGCTCGCGGGCGAGGCCGAGGCGCTGGGCCCGCACCGCGCGGCCGGCCTCGTCGGCGGCGCGCGCGGCGGTCCGGCGCGCCTCGGCCTGCGCCGAGCGCCGCTGGAGCACGCCGAGGCCCCAGACCGCGGGGACGAGCAGGTACGAGACAGCCACCGTCCACCGGTCACCCGCGAAGCCCGCGGGCATCCCGATCACCGTCGTCGTCACCAGCACCGCGGCCGTGGACGCGGCCACCACGACGGCCGAGACGACCGTGGCCGCCGCGGTGCCGGCCGCCAGCCCCGCACCGAAGACGATGACGCCCCACGACGCCTCGGTGAGCAGGTGCGTGCTGCCCAGCACGCCCGCGGCGCTCGACGCGGCCGTCGCCACGACCAGCGCCGGCAGCGGCGCCCGGCGCCACCACCCCAGCGTCAGGGCCTGCACGACCAGCGGCACGAGGGCCAGCGGGCGCGCGGGGTCGACGTCGACCATGGCCAGGCTCGCCGCCGCCGGGCTCTCCGGGTCCAGCGCCGGCGCCGCCGCGGCCGCCGCGGCGCCGGACAGCGCGACGAGCGCGAGCACCCCGGCCCCGAGCAGGAGCCCGCCGCGCGAGGGGCGCCACGACGGCGCGTCGCCGGGCAGCTCGTCGCCGGCGGGAGCGGGACCCGCCTCGGCCGCCGGTGCCCGCAGCACGGTCAGGGCGCGGCGCATCCCGGCCAGCGCCGCCCGCGCCTCCGCGCCGATGGCGGCGAGCCGCGGGCCGGGGTCGGCCTCGCCCGCCAGGGCGCGGGTGCGCGTGACCACCCGCTCGACGCGCACCGCGACCAGCTCCCGCAGGTCCCCGGCCAGGCGGTCGCGCTGGGCGGCGAGGGCGTCGGCGAGGCGTTCGTGCTCCGCGCGGCGGCGCCGGACCGCGGCCCGGGCGGCGCGGACGCGCGTGACGACGGCGAGCGCGGTGACCGCGAGCGCGACCGGCACGAGGGTGAGGTCGAGGCCGAGCGCGAGGCCCACCGCCCGGTCGGGGGCGTCGGGGTGGGCGACGAGGCCGGCGAGCAGCGGCGCCACCACGGTCACCCCGACGGCCGCGAGCGCGCCGGGCAGCGGGCGGGCCCGGCGCACCACGCCGTAGACGAGGACCGCCCACACCCAGGTCGCGACGGTGGTGGAGATCGCCCAGGCCACCGGCACGGTCACCCCGAACGCCAGCAGCGCGCCGATCGGCCGCTCGCGCCGCCACAGCGCCGGCACCGTCTGCAGCGTGCCCGTCGCCATCACCGCGAGGACCGCGCCGGGGCCGGCTCCCGGCATCCACGTCTCCGTCGCCAGGCCGGTGAGCACCGCCATGAGCAGCAGCAGCCCGATGACGACACCGTCGACCGCCCGGAGCTCGGGCAGCAGGTCGAGGCGGCGGCGGGGCGTCATGACGGCCGGGTGGGCACCAGGCCGCGCTCGAAGGCGTGCACGACGAGCTGCACGCGGTCGCGGCGGTCGAGCTTGCGCAGCAGGTGCGCCACGTGGGTCTTCACCGTCGACTCGGCGACGACCATCTCAGCGGCGATCTCCGCGTTCGACAGCCCGCGGGCGACCAGCACGAGCACGTCGTGCTCGCGCGCGGTGAGGCCCTCGGGTGGCCCGGCGGGCGCGGACGGGGCCGGCTCCTGCGCCACCCAGTCGCGGACCAGGCGGGTCGTCACCGACGGCGCGAGCAGCGACTCGCCGGCGTGGACGGTGCGCACCGCCCGCACGAGGTCCTCGGGGTCGGAGTCCTTGAGCACGAAGCCGCTGGCGCCCCCGCGCAGGGCGCGGCGCACGTAGTCGTCGACGTCGAAGGTGGTGACGACCAGGACGCGGGTGTCGGGGTGCTGCGCGGTGATCCGCTCGGTGGCCGTCAGCCCGTCGCCGCCGGGCATGCGGACGTCCATGAGCACGACGTCGGGCCGGTAGGACGCCACGGCGGCCACGGCGGCGGGCCCGTCGCCGGCCTCGGCGACGACGTCGATGCCGCCGGCGGCGGTGAGCACGGTGCGGAAGCCGGTGCGGACGATCGGCTGGTCGTCGACGAGCAGCACACGGATCCCCACGGGCCGCATGGTGCCAGGGCCGGTGGGTCACCGTCCCGGTGTCCGCCCCGACGCCGCAGGCGTCACCGCCGCACGACGCCGCTCCCGGGCCCCGGCCCGCAGGCGGTCGCCGACGCCGACGACGAGCTCGACGTGGCCTACCGACCGGAGGTCGCGCTGATCAACTCCTACCGCGGAGACGCGTGCCTCGGCGTGCACCAGACCGTGAGGAGCGCGCCCCCGACGCCGTGGTCTCGCCGAGCCTCGGTGCCGCTTGCGTGTTCCGATCGGCAGCCCGCACCACCGCTGCGGCCCGTGGCCCGACGGCGCCCGGCAGGCCCGGGCGGCGCCGGGAGTTCGTCGCCGACCGGGCGGCCGGGCCTGGCCGGGGAATCGTCACCGTTCCGTGACCTGACGAGGGCTCCGTGGCGCCGTCTCCGGGCCGGCAGTGTCGGGGGTCGGCTCTAGCGTTCCCGGTGTGAGCATCGACCACGACCCGAGCGCCGGCCCCACGGCCGTGCTCGACGGTCGTGCGCCCGATGCCGACCTCCTCGCGGCACTCGACGACATCGACCCGACGACGCTCACCGGCGAGGCCCTCGCCTCCTACGTGCGGGCCCGGTGGCGGGTCCACAACCGCGCCGTGGCCCAGCTGCTGGCCGGGCTGCGCGAGCTCGGCACCGCCCGGGAGGGGCGCACGGTCCGGGTCGCGAACTCGGACGAGTTCTCCGGCGACGAGGTCGCCGCGCTGCTGGGGTGGTCGCGCACGATGGCGGCCCGCCGGCTGGACCTGGCCGACGACCTCTTCGAGCGGTTGCCGTCGTTGGGCGCCGCGATGTGGCAGGGCCGCATCGACGAGCCGAAGGTCCGGGCCATCAGCGAGCTGACCGCCGACCTGTCCGACGACCACGCCCGCTTCGCCGCCGCTGAGGTGCTGCCCGAGGCCCCGGAGCTGCCGGTGGCGGCGCTGCGGGAGCGGCTCGGGCAGATCGTGCTCGACCTCGATCCGGACTGGGCCGAGCGCCGCCGCCGGCGCGCCGAGGCCCGCGGGCGGGTGCTGCTGTCGGCGAACCCGTCCGGCACGGCGACCCTCGCCCTGGTGGACGCGCCGTCGACCGAGGGCATCGCCTCCATGGCGCGGATCGAGGCCCTGGCCGCCGCGGTGCGGCGGCTGGGGGTGCTGGTCCCGATCAACCAGCTGCGGATGCAGGTCGGGATGCGGCTGCTCAACGGGTCGACCGCCGGCATGCCCGACGACGCCGTCGCCGCGCTCCTGGCCGCCGAGTACCACGACAGCGGCAGGCCCGAGGGCGGACAGGGAGACGGCCCCGACGACGAGGGCTCCGGGCCATCCGACGACGGCCCCGACGACGAGGACCCCGACGACGAGGACCCCGACGACGAGGACCCCGACGACCACGACCCCGACGACCCGGACTCCGGGCCATCCGACGACGGCCCTGCCGGCCCCGACGATCCCGGTGGCCCCGACGGTCCCCGCGACGACGATCGGGACCAGGGGCCGGACGACGGGCCGGGCGGTGCTGCCGGTGACCACTCCCCCGGCGCCCCCGACGAGCAGGGCGCCCTCGATCTCCCCGACCTGCCGACCGGGTCGGACGACACCGAGTCACCCGCACCCGAGTCGCCCGCACCCGAGCCGCAGGAGTCGCGCACCGGGCGGCTCCGCCAGGGCACGGTGGAGGTGCGGCTGCGCCTGACCACGGCACTCGGCCTCGACCAGCACCCCGCCACCGTGCCCGGCTACGGCGCCGTGACCGCGCCCGTGGCCCGCGAGCTGGTCTCCCGCCGCCACCAGGGCGAGTGGCGCGTCGTCCTCACCGACCCGGACGGGCACCTCCAGCACGTGCTGCTCGCCCGCCGGCGACCATTCCGCCCCCGCGGCCGGGATCGGGCGCGGGGGCGGGCACCGGGCGCGGCCCGGACAGGCGCGATCGTCGAGCTCCAGGTCCCGACGGCGATGCTCGCCGCCCTGGACCCCGACGAGCACGGCGACTGGACGCCCCTGCTCCGCGAGCTCCGGCAACGGCTCCGGGACCTGGTGGCGCACGATCACCTCGGACGCCCACCCGACGCCGACTCCGGTCCCGACCAGTGGGTCCGGCGCCGACCCGGCGCCGAAGCCGAACGTTGGGTCCGGGTTCGCGACCGGCACTGCGTCGCCCCGGCCTGCCGCCAGCACGCGCACCGTGCCGAGATCGACCACACCCGCGGACACGCGTCCGGCGGCCCCACCGTGACCTGGAACCTCGGCGCCTGGTGCACCCACCACCACCGGCTCAAGCACCTCGCCGGCTGGCGCGTCACGCAGCCCTCGCCCGGACGCTTCGTCGTGCGCACCCGCGCCGGGATCACCCACACCACCCGCCCGAAGCGGATCCTCGAGCCCCTCCCGGGTCCACGGCCAGCCGCCGAACCCCGGCCCCTGCCCGAGGACGGCTGGCCCGAGCCCGACGGCCTCGACACCGACGACCACGACACCGACTGGCTGGCAAAGATCGCCCCCAGGATCGCCGCTCGTCACGCGAGGGAGACACCGGCCCCGGCGCCGGCGGGCACGCCCGACCCCGACGACCCACCGCCCTTCTAGGTCGTCGAGGCGGCCGCAGCACGCCGAGCACCACCGCGGTCTCGCCAGGGACCGCCACGGGTCGAGACGGACCGCCACGCGTTGTCACCACCCGCCCCGGCCCGCATCCAGCTCCGGCGCGGGACCTCCTCGGGGCGTCCGGGGCGAGCTACTGCTCCCCGTCCTCCGTCGGCGGGGGGATGTCCGAGGCCGGGTCGGCCGCCGGCGCCGGGGCCGGCTCGCCGCGCAGGGATGCGAGGAGGTCGGGCAGCTCGTCGGGCTTGAACAGCACGTCCCGGGCCTTCGAGCCCTCGGACGGGCCGACCACGCCGCGCGTCTCGAGCAGGTCCATGAGCCGCCCGGCCTTCGCGAACCCGACCCGCAGCTTGCGCTGCAGCATCGACGTCGACCCGAACTGGCTGGTGACGATGAGCTCGGCCGCCGCGACGACCAGCTCGAGGTCGTCGCCGATGTCGGGGTCGATCTCCTTCTTCTCGCCCGCGGCCTCGGTGGTGACGCCCTCGGTGTAGTCGGGGTCGGCCTGCTCCTTGCAGTGGTCGACCACCGCCGCGATCTCGTCGTCGCCGATGAACGCGCCCTGCAGGCGGTTCGTCTTCCCCGCGCCCATGGGCAGGAAGAGGGCGTCGCCCATGCCGATGAGCTTCTCGGCGCCGGGCTGGTCGAGGATGACCCGCGAGTCCGTCAGCGACGACGTCGCGAACGCCAGCCGCGACGGCACGTTCGTCTTGATCAGCCCGGTGACGACGTCGACGGACGGCCGCTGCGTCGCGAGCACGAGGTGGATGCCGGCCGCGCGGGCCTTCTGCGTGATCCGGACGATCGCGTCCTCGACGTCGCGGGGCGCGGTCATCATGAGGTCGGCGAGCTCGTCGACGATCGCGAGGATGTACGGGTAGGGCCGGTAGACGCGCTCGCTCCCGAGCGGCGCCTGGATCTCCCCGGACCGCACCTTGCGGTTGAAGTCGTCGATGTGCCGCACCCGGTTGGCCTGCATGTCCGCGTAGCGCTGCTCCATCTCCTCGACCAGCCACTGCAGCGCCGTGGCCGCCTTCTTCGGCGAGGTGATGATCGGCGTGATGAGGTGCGGGATGCCCTCGTAGGGCGTCAGCTCGACCATCTTCGGGTCGATGAGGATCATCCGGACCTCGTCCGGCGTGGCCCGCGTCAGCAGCGAGACCAGCATGGAGTTGACGAAGCTGGACTTGCCGGAGCCGGTGGAGCCGGCGACCAGCAGGTGCGGCATCTTCGCGAGGTTGGCCGTGACCATCCGGCCCTCGATGTCCTTGCCCAGACCGATGACCATGGGGTGGGTCTCGGCGCGCGCCGTCGACGACGTCAGCACGTCGGCGAGCCGCACCATCTCCCGGTCGGTGTTGGGCACCTCGATGCCCACCGCGGACTTGCCCGGGATCGGCGCGAGCAGCAGCACCCGGTCGGTCGCCGCCGCGTAGGCGAGGTTGCGGTGCAGCGCGGTGATCTTCTCGACCTTCACCCCGTGCCCGAGCTCGACCTCGTAGCGCGTCACCGTCGGGCCCCGGGTGAAGCCGGTGACCTCGGCATCCACCTTGAACTGCTCGAGCACCCCGGTGATCGCGTCGATCATCGCGTCGTTCGCGGCGCTGCGCGCCTTGGGCGGCTCGCCGGCGGTGAGCAGGTCGGTCGGCGGGAGGTGGTAGTCGCTGTCGGGGTCCGCGCGGTGGGAGCTGAACGACGTCGCGGCCTGCGGGTCGACCTCGGTCTCGGCCGGGGCCGTCGTGTCGGGCACCGCGGTCGACGCGGCGGGCGACGCGGCGGGCGACGCGGCGGGCGACGCGGCGGGCGACGCGGCGGGCGAGACCGCCGACGCCGGTGCCGCCGCCGAAGCCGCGGCCGCGCGCCTCGACGAGCGCCCGCGGCCCCCGCCCGCCCCCGCCTCGGACGCCGGCACGCCCTCGGGCGGGGTGGTCAGGTCGGGCACGGACGACGCCCGGTCGCGGTGCCGGGCCGGGTGGCCGGCCGCGTCCCCGCCGGAGCCGTCGGCGCCATCGGCCCCCTCGTCCCCCTCGTCCCCCTCGTCCGACTCCTCGCCCCGGCGCCCGCGACGCCGGATGCGCGTGGTGGGCGCGGTGCCGTCGTCGTCGGCGGGCTCGCCGTCGACGTCCACGTCGTCCGGGCCGCCCCACTCGTCGTCCGGGTACTCGCCGGTGACGAGCGCGCGCAGGCGCTCGCCGACCTCGCGGACCGGGGTCCCGGTGAGCACGAGCAGGCCGTAGAGCCCCACCAGCACGAGGACGACGCCGGCGAGCCACACCGTCACCCCGCGGGCGAGCGGGTCGGCGACCACCGCGCCGATCACCCCGCCCCCGGACCGGCGGCCGTCGAGGTCGGCGGGCGCCCCGGCGACGAGGTGCCAGACGGCGAGGACCGCGATGCCCAGCAGCAGGGCGCCGACGACGGTGCGCGGCCGGGTCTCGGGGACCGGGTCGGTGCGCAGCAGCACCACCGCGACGAACAGCAGCACCAGGGGCAGCACGAGCGCCGCGGCGCCCATGACCGTCCGCAGCCCGACGTCCAGGCCGGCCCCCACGGGGCCGCCCGCCCGCCACCACACCCCGGCGGCGGTGAGGACGGCGAGCACGACGAGCGCGAGCGCGACCCCGTCGCGGCGGTGCGCGGCGTCGACGTCGCGGGCACGCCCGAGCGTGCGGACCAGCGATCCGAGCCCGCGCGCGGTCAGCACCCAGCCGCCGCGCAGCGCGCGGACGATCGGCCCGGGCCCCGACCGGCGGGCGGGCGCCCGGCCCTTGCCGGCCGGGCGCTTCGTCCCGCCCCGTGCCGGGCGCTTCTGCTGCGGCGAGCGCGTGGTGGCGTCCGGGCCGTCACCGCGGCGCCGCGGCGTCCGCCCGCCCGTGATCGGGCGGCTGCGGGTCGCGCGCTTCTCTGGTGTGTCGGTCCGCCCGGCCATGGCGCCACGGTAGCCCGCGGGCACCACGAGCCCCGGTAGCCACACGCGTCCCGGCGGGTGACCTAGCGATCTCCCCGCGCGGCGCCGCCGCGCCGCGACGACACCTCCTCGCGCCACACCGCGGTCTTCGTGCAGTACTCCGGCGCGACGACGACCGACCGCTCGTCGAGCAGCTGCTCGAACCCCGCGGCGGTGGCCGGGACGTCGCGCGGGCAGCAGCGGGTGGACAGCTCCACCAGCTCGCGGCCGCTGGGGAACCGGAAGTGCTCCAGGTCGACCCGCGGCAGGCCCAGGGCCGCCGCCGTGACCTTGACCCGGCGGACCACCAGCGGGCCGTGCACCTCGAGCTCGCTCAGCCGGGCGTCGTCGACCGCCTCGGCCCCGCCCCCGCAGGCCCACGCACACTGGGTCCCCGAGAGCAGGTCGCGGGCCTTCGCCGACCCGGCGATCACCGCGGCGGCGAGGGCGGCGTCGATCTCCCGGCGCACCTCGATGTCCTGCCACACGCCCTCGGGCACCACGTCGTACTCGACGCGCGCCCCCTTGGGCACCGCCCGCTCGCGGTCCGAGCCGCGGCGGCGCGCCGAGACCGCGAGGTCGAAGCGTCCCCGGGCGCGCCGGCGCAGGCGGATCTCGACGCCGGCCCGGAGCAGGTCCAGCGCGGCGGTGTCGAGCAGGTAGGTCTGCCGGACGCTCCAGGTCGGCCCGTGGCGCCCGGTGAGGGCCTCGGCGGCGGCGCCGGCCGGCGGCACCAGCAGCGTCTTGAGCTCGACGCTGTCCGCGTGAGCCCCGTGTGTGGCGAGCCACGCGAGCGCCTCGGCCGATCCGAACCTGCCCACCCGGTCGACCTCCCCTCGGGCCCCACCGCCTCCCGCCGACGGCGACACCCGTCGGCGACCCTAGCCGCGGGCGAGTGATCCAGCCCACCGCAGCGGGTCGAACCTGACCGTACGGACAGGGTGGACCCCCTCCCGCACCGGCCGGACGCGCACGCGACCCGATCGGACCACAGAGGCACTCTGCGTAGTCCGCCCAGCACAACCATGTGCTGGCACACAGTTGCGCACGATCCGGTTTCGAAAGACCCCGCACGCCCCTTGCCGACGGCCCATCCGCTCCCTACTGTCGCCTGTGGCTCAGCACACACCGCTCGGCGGCCGCGATCAACCGGTCGCCGCCAGAAGCCGTGTGTCCTGCCGCCCAGTGGTCGACATCGTCGGCCGGACGGTCGATCGGACCGGCGGCAGCCAGGGCTCCTCCCACGCGCTCCCCGCCGGTCGGCATCGTTCCGCGCCTCGCTGCGCCACGCCCCCGGAGACACCCGGACCCACGGTCGGGGTCGGCCCGGCGGAGACGGGTCCCGGGGCGGCACCGCCGCCACGGGCAGGAAGGACATCCATGAGGAGGTACGTCGGATGACGTCCACGGATCGATCGGACGAGCTGCACGCAGCCGGCCTGGACGGACAGAACAGGACCGCGCTCGGTCGGCTCCTCAACACGGGCAACATCGGCCACGCCGAGGTGGGCGACGACGGCATCATGCGCGCCACGGTGCGCATCCCGGAGGACGAGCTCGTCTTCGACCCCTCGATCCTCGTCTTCCCGGAGGGCGGCGAGGTCGAGCTGACGCTCATCAACGACGACAAGAACACCCACTGCGCGGTGCTGCCCCACAACGGTGACCCCAAGATCATTTGGCTGGTCAACCACTCGAAAGGCACCGCCCGTCTCTCCCTGGGTGGCCCGGGCACGTACTACTACGGCTCCACCACCGGCAACGACGAGGGCCGCGGCCTGACCGCCGCGCTCGTCTTCGGTGGCGAGGTGCCGGACTCGGCCAAGATCGACCGGCCCCCGCAGCCGCGCCCGTAGGCCCCCACCCCACGCCAGAGACCGGAGAGGAAACAGATGACCGACTACGTGGACGCCGGCGAGGCCGTCCCGCACCGGACCCTCAGCGCCGTCAAGGGCCAGGCCCCGGCCACCAGCGACGTCAACTACGAGCGCATCCAGAACGCCCGCAGCGAGCCCCAGAACTGGCTCACCTACTACGGGACCTACGACGGCCAGCGCTACAGCGCGCTGGACCAGATCAACAAGGACACCGTCAAGCGGCTCACCCCGGCGTGGGTGTTCCAGGCCGGCATGAACGGGCTGCACTCCGGCGCGTCGACGTACTCCTTCGAGGCCTCCCCGCTCGTCGTCGAGGGCGTCATGTACGTGACCGGCCCCGACGGCAAGGTCTGGGCGATCGACGCCGCCACCGGCGAGGAGCTGTGGCGGTACAAGCACGCCTCGCCGTACGACGTGTCGCTGTGCTGCGGCAACGTCAACCGCGGCTGCGCGGTGGGCCACGGCAAGGTGTACATGTACACGCTCAACGCCCACCTCATCTGCCTGGACGCGCAGACCGGCGAGCTGATCTGGGACGTCACCAACGGCGACGTGCGCGCGGGTGAGAGCGGCTCGGTCGCGCCGCTGATCGTCAAGGACCTGGTCGTCGTCGGCAGCGCCGGCGGCGAGTTCGGCCTTCGCGGCCACATGGACGCCTTCGACGCCGAGACCGGCGAGCGCCGCTGGCGCTGCTACACGGTGCCGAAGCCGGGCGAGCCCGGCTCCGAGACCTGGGGCGACGAGGCCGGTGAGGCGTGGCAGCGCGGCGGCGCGAACTGCTGGGTCACGGCCACCTACGACCCCGAGCTCGAGCTGCTGTTCCAGGGCACCGGCAACCCGGCGCCCGACTTCGACGGCGACGTGCGCCCCGGCGACAACCTCTACACCGACAGCGTCATCGCGGTGGACGTCAACACCGGCGAGATCCGCTGGCACTACCAGTTCACGCCCCACGACCTGTGGGACTACGACTCGACGATGGAGAACCTGCTCTTCGATGCTCCGGACGGGCGCAAGCTGCTCGCCCACGCGGACAAGAACGGCTACTTCTTCGTCCTCGACCGCACCAACGGCGAGCTCGTCCGGGTCTTCCCCTTCGTCGACCGCATCACGTGGGGCGAGATCACGCCCGACGGCAAGGTCACGCCGAAGGTCTACCCGGACGAGGAGGGCGTCCCCGTCCACTTCTGGCCCGGCCCGGCCGGCGGCAAGGAGTGGACGCACATGTCCTACAACCCCAACACGGGCCTGATCTACGTGCCCGTGCAGGAGGTCGGGGCGACGGCCACCCGTCGGCGTCGTGAGTTCAAGGAGTCGATCCCCTACTGGGGCGCCGGTGTCGCCGTCGACCTCGACGACTTCTACGGCTACGTCGCCGCCATCGACCCGCTCACGGGCGAGGAGAAGTGGCGCTGGAACAACGAGTACCCGATGTGCGCCTCGACGCTGACCACCGGCGGTGGCCTCGTCTTCCAGGGCACGCCCACCGGCGAGCTCGTCGCCCTCGACGCCGACACCGGCGAGAAGCTCTACTCGTTCCAGTGCGGCAGCGGGCACCACTCCAGCCCGTCCACCTACGAGGTCGACGGCCGCCAGTACGTGGCCGTGCCGACCGGCTGGGGCGGCTGGGTCGAGGGCTTCCTGCCCGGCCTGCTCGGTGCCTCGGCGGGTGATGCGATGTTCGTCTTCGCGCTGCCCCAGAGCTGACCCCACCCCGCACCAGGAAACCGTCGCCGGCCCCGTGCCGGCAGAGAGGAGATCGACATGGAGCTCCACGTCTGGGAGACCCCGCAGTTCGAGGAGATCGGCGTCGCGCCCGAGGTGACGATGTACGTCGCCCAGATGGACGACTGACCGACTGAACCGCGAAGGGGCGCCGGATCCGTTCCGGCGCCCCTTCGCGGTGTCCGGTGCCCGTCCGGCGTCGGTGATCCGGAGGAGGTGTCATGACGGTCGAGCAGACCGAGGCGCGGCCCGAGGCCAAGCGCTGGCTCTGCGAAATGTGCGGGTTCATCTATGATCCGGAGGAGGGTGATCCCGACAGCGGCATCCCGCCCGGGACGCCTTTCGAGGACATCCCGGACGACTGGATGTGTCCGATCTGCGGGGCCGAGAAGTCGGACTTCCGCGAGTTGGCCCCGGGCGAGTTCCCGGAGATGTGAGGTAGCAGCAAGAATGATCACCGGGTACGGCCACTTCGCGCAGCTCGCCGAATCGCTCCAATGGGACGAGACCACCATCGACCTCACGGCCGACGTCGAGGCCTGGGGCAAGCTCGAGCAGGAGGAGTACGACCAGGTCCTCGGACTGCTCGCCGGCTTCTGTGTCGGCGAGACCTCCGTGGCCACCCACCTCACGTCGTTCCGTGGCGCGGCCAGCACCGACGACCGGATGGACGAGGTCTTCGCCGCCCAGGCGCGTGACGAGGCACGCCACGCCCGCTTCTTCGACCGGGTCGTCCGCGAGGTCGCGGGCATCCCCGGCGACAACATGGCCGACCGGATCGACGCCCTGCGCGACCGGGTGAGCCCGGACCTCCTCGAACTGTTCGAGGAGCGGCTGCCGGCCATCGCGGCCTCGGTCGCCGACGACCACTCGCAGCTCACCGCCGCCGTCGGCCTCTACCACATGATCCTCGAGGGCGTGGTGCTCACGGCGGGCCAGCACGCCCTGCTGCAGACGCTCAAGGGCCTGTCGGTCCAGATGCCGGGCACGCACAAGGGAATGGAGCTCGTCCTGCGCGACGAGCGCTGGCACATCGGTTTCGGCTCCCGCGTCATCCAGAGCGCGGACGTCGTCGACGACCAGATGGAGGAACTGCTCACCCAGGGTGTCAAGGCGGCATCCGCGTGGGGCGATCTGATCTCGCAGGACGACATCGCCCAGGTCGAGCACCTCCACCAGCGCCGTCTCAAGTCCGTCGGCATCAAATTCTGGTGATCTCGTGCGCCGACGTGAGTCGGCGCGCGCGGGTAGGTTGATCGCTATCGACGAGAGGAGGTGGCACGCCATCATGGAGTCGCTCTCCATCTGGGAGACCCCCGAGTTCGAGGAACTCGGCGTCGCCCCCGAGGTGACGATGTACGTCGCCCAGCTCGACGACTGACGACCTACCGACAGGGGCGCCGGAGATCGCTTTTCCGGCGCCCCTGTCGCCGTCTCCGCGATGACGAGGAGGACTGACGGCGATGTGGCTGCGGGTGCTCGGCGCCGGCGCGGGCGGCGGCTTCCCCCAGTGGAACTGCGGCTGCCCGGGTTGTCGCGCGGTCCGCGAGGGCTCGCGTCCCGCCTCGCCGCGGACGCAGTCGTCGATCGCCGTGAGCGCCGACCGCGCCACGTGGTTCCTCGTCAACGCCTCCCCCGACCTGCGGGCCCAGATCGAGGCCGCCCCGGAGCTGCGCCCGCGGGACAAGCGCCACAGCCCGATCGCCGCGGTGCTGCTCACCGACGCCGAGCTCGACCACACCATGGGCCTGCTGCTGCTGCGCGAGGGACCTGGCATCGCGGTCCACGCCACCGACGCGTCGTTCGCGACGCTCACCGACGGCACGGGCTTCGTCCCGACCCTGGAGCGCTACACGCAGGTCACGCGGCACGTGGTGGTCCCGGGCGAGACCGTCACGCTCGCCGCCGGCCTGACCTACACCGCGTTCGACGTGCCGACGGTGAAGAAGGCGCGGTTCGCGGGAGACGCAGCGAAGCGGAGCTCGACCCGGGCGAGTGGCGGGCTGGACAGCGAGGGCCGCGTCGTGGGCTACCGCTTCACCGACACCACCTCCGGCCGGACCGCCGTGTACCTGCCCGGCGTCCAGGAGGTCACGCCCGCGGTGCACGACGAGCTGGCGGCCGC
Source organism: Actinomycetospora sp. ABD4_176 (assembly GCF_056311855.1). Classification (NCBI taxonomy): domain Bacteria; kingdom Bacillati; phylum Actinomycetota; class Actinomycetes; order Pseudonocardiales; family Pseudonocardiaceae; genus Actinomycetospora; species Actinomycetospora sp. ABD4_176. The sequence goes on from NZ_CM149974.1 coordinate 1,932,069, forward strand.
GGACGTCGTGCTCGTCGACGGCACCACGTGGACCGACGACGAGATGATCCGGCTGGGCCTGGCGTCCAAGACCGCCCGCGACATGGGCCACCTGGCCGTCGACGGCCCGGACGGGAGCCTCGCGCTCCTCTCCGGCCTGCGGGCGGAGCGCAAGATTTACACCCACATCAACAATTCGAACCCGATGCTGCTCGAGGACTCCGCGGAGTACGCGACGGTCACCGCCCACGGGGCCGAGGTCGCGACCGACGGACTCGAGGTGGAGGTCTGAGGCGGATGACGGCGACACACGCGACCAACGGCACCGGGACGCCCGCCGGGCCCGGGACGGCGGTCGGCCCCGACGCGCTCGTCGAGCGGCTGCGCTCGCAGGCCACGCGCTACCACAGCGAACACGACTTCCACGTGCGCATGAACGCCGGCGAGCTCTTGCCCGACCAGATCCGCGGCTGGGTGGCCAACCGGTTCTGCTACCAGGAGGCGATCCCCCGCAAGGACGCCGCGGTGCTGGGCAACTGCCCCGACCGCGAGGTCCGGAAGCGCTGGATCCGGCGGATCACCGACCACGACGGCACCGACACCACCGAGGGCGGCATCGAGGCCTGGCTGCGCCTCGGCGAGGCCTGCGGGGTGCCCCGCGAGGAGATGGAGGACGGCCGGCACATCGTCCCGGGGGTGCGGTTCGCGGTGGAGGCCTACGTGACCTTCGCGCGCACCCGGCCGTGGGTCGAGGCCGTCGCCTCCTCGCTCACCGAGCTGTTCGCCCCGGGCCTCATGGCCGAACGGCTCGCGGCGTTCGAGAAGCACTACACGTGGATCGACAAGGACGGCCTCGACTACTTCCGCAACCGGCTCCACCAGGCGCCGCGCGACTCCGAGCACGCGCTGGAGATCGTCAAGGAGCGCTGCCGGACCGCGGAGCAGCAGGACGCCGCCGTCGCCGCGCTCGCGTTCAAGAACGATGTGCTGTGGAGCATGATGGACGCGATCGACACGGCGTACCCGGCCGACACGTCGGACCCGACGTGACCAGCACGGTGCCGCGCACCGGGCGGCCGCGGCTCGCCCGGTTCGTCAAGATGCGCCACGACTCCGCCCGCGGGCGCCAGGTGCTGCTCGGGCCGGAGACGGTCGTGGTGCTCAACCCGACCGGCGCCGACATCCTCGGTCTCTGCGACGGCGCGCACAGCGTGGGCGACATCGTGGACGAGCTCGGCCGCCGCTACGACCGCGTCGTCGACGACGAGGTGACCTCTTTCCTCGAGCGTCTCGCGTCCCGGCGCTGGGTGGAGATCCCGGATGACTGAAGCCCCCGACGGTCCCCTCGGCCTGCTCGCCGAGCTGACCCACGCCTGCCCGCTCTCGTGCGCCTACTGCTCCAACCCGCTGGAGCTGACGAAGCGCTCCGCGGAGCTCACCACCGACGACTGGCGCCGCGTGCTCGACGAGGCCGCCGACCTCGGGGTGCTGCAGAGCCACTTCTCCGGCGGCGAACCGCTGCTGCGCCGCGACATCGTCGACCTCGTCGCCCACGCGAGCGGGCTCGGCCTCTACACCAACCTCGTGACCAGCGCGATCGGCCTGTCGCGGCCGCGCGCGGAGGCGCTGCGCGACGCCGGCCTCGACCACGTCCAGGTCAGCATCCAGGCCGACGAGCCGGTGTTGTCCGACCGGCTCGCCGGCATCTCCTCGTTCGACAAGAAGATGGAGGCCGCGCGGCTGGTCAAGGAGCTGGGCTGGCCGCTGACGCTCAACGTCGTGCTGCACCGGCAGAACATCGACCGCATCGGCGCCATCCTCGAGCGGGTCGAGGAGCTGGAGGCCGACCGCGTCGAGCTCGCCAACACCCAGTACTACGGCTGGGCGCTGCGCAACCGCGAGGCGCTGCTGCCCAGCCGCGAGCAGCTCGAGCGCGCCGAGCAGGTGACGCGCGAGGCCCGGGAGCGCCTGCGCGGTCGCACCGACGTCATCTACGTCATCCCCGACTACTACAGCCGCTACCCCAAGCCCTGCATGGGCGGCTGGGGCTCGCGCCAGCTCGTCGTCGGGCCCGAGGGCAACGCCTGGCCGTGCCTGTCGGCGCACGAGCTGCCGCTGCCGCGGGCGAACGTGGGCGAGCACGACCTCGGCTGGATCTGGCGGTCGTCCCCACTGTTCACGGCCTTCCGCGGCACCGACTGGATGCCCGACCCGTGCCGCAGCTGCGAGCGCCGCGAGGTCGACCTCGGCGGCTGCCGTTGCCAGGCCTTCCAGCTCACCGGCGACATGACCCGCACCGACCCGGTCTGCGTGCTCTCGCCGGACCGCGGGATCATCGACGCGGCCGTCGAGGCCGCCAACAGCGACGAGGGGCCCGCCGACCCTGCCCGAGAACCGGTCCTCGTGCCGGTGCCGGAACTCGTGGCCCGGCCCCATCGGGCGGACTGATCGACGCAAGACGTCCAGAGAGAGGAGACCCGCGATGTCGGGTGGCGGTGGGAAGATCGAGCAGCGAGTGGTCCTCACGCGGCAGGAGGCCGCGCGGTGGCTCCACCAGCTCGCGACGGCCCTGGAGAACGGCGGCACCGCCGACGTCGCCCTCGTCGGGCCGACCGTGGCGCTGAACCTCCCCGAGGAGTTCGAGGTCGAGCTGGAGCTCGAGCCCTACGGCGAGAAGATCGAGCTCGAGTTCGAGCTGATGTGGCCGAACGACCGCACCGAGCCGTCCTCGGACCGGCAGCGGACCTCGGTCGCCGCGCCCACACCCCTGCGCTGACGCTTGCGGCCGGGGGCCGCGTGCAGTAACCAGGTCCCGTGTCCGTGATCGCCGTCACCTTCGTCGTCGTCGCCCTGGCGGAGGTGGCGGACACCAGCGGTCTCGTGACGCTCGTCCTCGCGACCCGCTTCCCGGCGCGCTGGGTGCTCCTCGGCGTCTTCGCCGGGATGCTCGTGCACGTCGGCATCGCCGTGGCGGCCGGCAGCCTCGTCGGGCTGCTCCCGGAACGTCCCCTCGAGGCGATCCTCGCCGTCATGTTCCTCATCGGCGCGTTCCTCACGCTCCGCGAGGGGCTGGAGGACGACGACGATGACGACGACGACGACGACGAACGGGAGGCACCGCGGACGCGCTGGGCGGTGGTCGCGACGGCGTTCGGCATCACCGCCCTCTCCGAGCTCGCGGACCCGTCGCAGATCCTCACCGCGACGCTGACCGCGCAGTACAGCGCCCCGCTGCTCGTGGGCATAGGCGCGCTGCTGGGCCTCTGGGCCGTCTCCGCCCTCGCCGTCTACGGAGGCCACCGGCTCCGGCAGGTCGTGCCGGTGCGGTGGGTGGCGGTCGTGGCGGCCGGGATCATGGTGGTCCTGGCCGTCATCAGTGCGGTCCGGGCGGTTCGGGGCTGAGCGCTTCGTGATCCCGGTCGTCACCTTCGTCCTGGGCGTCGCGGTCCTCGTCTACAGCGCCGAGAAGCTCATCGGTCAGCTGGTCGGCATCGCGAGCCGGTGGGCGATCTCGCTCTTCCTGGTCGCCGTGGTCTTCACCGGGATCGAGTTCGACGACCTGGCGTTCGGCCTCGCACTGGGCGCCGAGGACCTCCAGGACGTCGCCCTCGCCACCGTCATCGGCACGACGATCGCGATGCCCGGCCTCGTGCTCGCCCTCGCCGCGATCCTCGCCCCGACCACCGTCCACGTGCCCCGGGACTACCTGGCCCTCTACGCCGCCGCCCCGGTGGTCACGTACGCCCTCGCGCTGACGGGCTGGCTGACGCCCCTCGCTGGGCTGGGCCTGCTCGTGCTGTTCGGCGTGTTCGTGGTGTGGGTCGCCGTGCGCGAGTACGCGGCCCGGCGACCCGTCTGGCGCGACGCCGCGCTCTACGAGCAGATCGATCGCGTGACCCTCGGCGGCGGGGTCGCCTCCCGGCGGGGCCGTGGCGACCCGCCCGGGCCGCCGGGCACCGCGCCCCCGGGCCTGCGCGTCGACCAGGGCTTCCTGCGCGCCCGCGCCCGCTCGCCGCTCGGCACGGTCGGCCTCGCCGTCCTCGCGCTCGCCGGGCTCGTCGTCGGCGCCGTCGTCGCCGGCGCGGGGACCGAGGCCATCCTCGAGGGGTCGGCGCTGTCGGGCACGGTCTTCGGCGTCACGATCGCGACGCTCGCCCTGTCCCTCGAGGACCTCTTGCTCACCGCCGAGCCCGCCCGTCGGGGCGCGCCGGAGATCGCCGTGGCGAACGTCGTCGGCAGCGTCGTGTTCTCGGTGACCGGGAAGCTCGGCATCCTCCTGCTCGCCGGCGGGACGATGACCGTGACGCCCGAGGTCGTGCGCTGGCACCTGCCGGTGCTCGTCCTGATGACGGCGACGTCGGCGGTGTTCCTCGCGTCCGGCCGGCTGCGTCGCCGGCACGGCGTCGTCCTGCTCCTCGCCTACGCCACCTACCTGGTGGTCAGCGTCGTGGTCGTCGGCGGTGTCCCGGTCGGGGACTGAGAGCCCCGACCGGGTCGCCGTCGGTGATCAGGCCGCGATCGACCCGTGCGGGTCGATGACGAACTTCTTCGCCACGCCCGAGTCGAACTGCGCGTAGCCCTGCGGCGCGTCGTCGAGCGAGATGACGGTCGCGTTGACCGCCTTCCCGATCTGCACCTTGTCGCGCAGGATCGCGTTCATCAGCTGGCGGTGGTAGCGCATCACCGGGCACTGGCCGGTGGTGAACGAGTGCGACTTCGCCCAGCCCAGGCCGATCCGGATGGACAGGCTGCCCTCCTTGGCGGCGTCGTCGGACGCGCCGGGGTCGCCGGTGACGTAGAGGCCGGGGATGCCGAGCTTCCCGGCCGCCCGCGTGATCTCCATGATCGAGTTGAGGACCGTCGCGGGCTGCTCCTGGTCGGCGTCCTTGCCGTGGCCGCGCGCCTCGAAGCCGACGGCGTCGACCGCGGCGTCCACCACCGGCTCGCCGACGATCTGCTCGAGCTTGTCGGGCAGCGAGCCCTCCTGGGTCAGGTCGACGGTCTCGGCACCGATGACCTCGCGCGCGTGGCGCAGGCGCTCCTCGTTCATGTCCCCGACGATCACCGCGGCGGCGCCGAGCAGCTGCGCGGACGCGGCCGCCGCGAGGCCGACCGGCCCGGCGCCGGCGACGTACACCGTCGAGCCGGTGGTCACGCCGGCGGTCACGCAGCCGTGGTAGCCGGTGGGGAAGATGTCCGACAGCATCGTCAGGTCGAGGATCTTCTCCATGGCCTGGTCACGGTCGGGGAACTTCAGCAGGTTCCAGTCGGCGTACGGGACCATGACGTACTCGGCCTGGCCGCCCTGCCAGCCACCCATGTCGACGTAGCCGTACGCCGACCCCGGGCGGTCCGGGTTGACGTTGAGGCAGACCCCGGTGTGCCCCTCCTTGCACATCCGGCACCGCCCGCACGCGATGTTGAAGGGCGCGGAGACGAGGTCGCCCTCCTGGATGAACTCGACGTCGCGGCCGACCTCGACGACCTCGCCGGTGATCTCGTGGCCCAGGATCAGCCCGGGCGGTGCTGTGGTGCGGCCCCGGACCATGTGCTGGTCGGACCCGCAGATGTTCGTGGCGACGAGCTTGAGGATCACCCCGTGCGGGCACTGCCGCCCGACGTTGGCGGGATTCACCCCCGGCCCGTCCTTGAGCTCCAGACCCGGGTACTCGATGTCCTGGATCTCGACCTTCATCGGTTCGATGTACGCGACGGCCTTCATGGGCGTGCCTCCGATGGATGGTGTCTCGCGGACCGAACGGCCCGGACGGGCCGCCGTGGTGGGCTGACGCACCGATTCTGTTATGACCATGAACGCATGTCACTCGCACGGACGCAGCACGAGATGCCGGGCGAACGGACGCGGGGCCCGGAGTCGGGGTGCGGGGTGGGGTGCGGGGTGGGGTGCGGGGAGGGCTCAGGGGACCCCGGCGAGGAGCAGCACCGCCGTCGTCACCCCGGCGCCCACCACCAGCCCGGCCACCACCTGCGCGGCCGTGTGCGCGCGGAGCACGACGCGCGCCCAGCCCACCACCGGCACGACGAGCCAGGACAGCGCCCACCACCCGCCCCCGAGCAGCGTGAGGACCGCGGCCGCGGCGGCGACGACGGCCGTATGGAAGCTGACCTTCCAGACGAGCGTGATCGCCGTGGCCACGACGACCGTCACGAGCACCGCGACCTGCAGCGCTGCGATCGCCCGCGGCGCGCCCGCCACGAACAGGACCACCACGCCGGTCGCCACCGAGAGCGCCGCCAGCCCCAGCGGGACCGCGCGCTGCTCGCGCTCGCGCAGGTGGTGGTCGGTGTAGCGCCCGGTCCGCACGCCGCGGTCGACGACGAAGGCCGGGATCGCGACGGTGAACACCATGCCGACGAGCGACCACGCGATCCCGACGACGCCGGCGGCCAGCGCCCCGACCACCGGGTAGAGGACGGCGAGCAGCAGCGTCGGGGACGTCGCCGACGTGACGACCGCGGCGACGCGGCGGGCGGGCGTGGTCACCTCGGCGGCCGTCACGCGCCGTAGCCTAGGCGCCGAGGAGGGGAGGACGCGTGAGTCGGCAGGTGCACCTCGTGCTGGCCGTGGTGACGGCGCCCCCGGGCCGGCTCCTGCTCGTCCACCGGCCCGGCGAGGTGCCGCCGGCGGTGCTGCCCGGCGGGCGGCCCCAGGACAGGGAGTCGCCCGGCGCGACCGCCGCCCGCGGCTGTCTCGAGGAGACCGGCGTGGAGGTCCGCGCCGGGCGCCAGCTCGGGCGCTTCAACCACGACGGCATCGTCACCATCTACGTCGCCGCGAGCCCGGTGCACCCCGTCGACCCCGAGGGGATCCCGGAGAGCGTCCGCGCCGCCTGGTACCTCCACGACCAGGTCGACATGGTGCTCCCCGACCTGTGGGCGCCCGTGCGCGCCCACCTGGAGAAGACGATCCGGCGACGCTAGACGGGCAGCACCGTCGGGACGATCATCGGCCGGCGCCGGTAGGTCTCCCCCACCCAGCGACCGACGACGCGGCGCACCGACTGGGCGATCCGGTGGGTGTCGGTGATCCCCTCGGCCTCGGTGCGCGAGAGCTCCATCTCGACGAGCGAGACCACGTTCTCGAGCGCCTTGGGGTCGTCGGAGAACCCGCGTCCGGAGATGCGGGGCGGGGCGACGGCCCGCCCGGTCGCGGCCTCGACGGCGACGGTGATGGCGATGAAGCCGCCCTCGCCGAGCACGAGCCGGTCCGACAGCGTCGACTCGCCGACGTCGCCGACCTGGTTGCCGTCGACGTAGACGTGACCGACCTCGACCCGCCCGCTGATCGTCGCGCGCCCGTCGACCAGATCGACGACGACGCCGTCCTCGGCGATGACGACGTTCTCGACCCCGGTGCGCCGGGCGATCTCGGCGTTGGCGCGCAGGTGGCGCCACTCGCCGTGGACCGGCATGACGTTGCGCGGGCGCAGGGCGTTGTAGAGGAACAGCAGCTCGCCGGCGCTCGCGTGACCCGAGACGTGGACCTTCGCGACCCCGGAGTGCACGACCTCCGCGCCCAGGCGCGTCAGTCCGTTGATGACGGCGAACACCGCGGTCTCGTTGCCGGGGATCAGGCTCGAGAGCAGGACGACCGTGTCGCCGGGCGTGATGGTGATCTGCCGGTGGTCGCCGCGCGCCATGCGCCCGAGCGCCGACAGCGGCTCACCCTGCGAGCCCGTCGACACCAGCACGACGTCCTTCTCGGGCATGGCGAGCGCGTCGTCGAGGTCGACGAGGAGGCCCTCGGGCACGCGCAGGAGGCCGAGGTCGCTCGCGATGCCCATGTTGCGGACCATCGAGCGCCCGGTGAAGCAGACCTTCCGTCCGTGCTGGCCGGCCGCGTCGAGGATCTGCTGGACGCGGTGCACGTGGCTCGCGAAGCAGGCGACGATGAGACGGCTCGGCGCCTTGCGGAACACGTCGTCGATCACCGGGGCGATGTCGCGCTCCGGGGTGACGAAGCCGGGCACCTCGGCGTTGGTCGAGTCGCACAGCAGCAGGTCGACGCCCTCGTCGCCGAGGCGGGAGAAGCCGGCGAGGTCGGTGAGCCGCCCGTCGAGGGGCAGCTGGTCGAGCTTGATGTCGCCGGTGTGCAGCACCGTGCCGCCCGGCGTGCGGACGGCGACGGCCAGGGCGTCGGGGATCGAGTGGTTGACCGCGAAGAACTCGCAGTCGAACGTCCCGTGGTGGTTGCGCTCGCCCTCGCGGACCTCGAGCAGGTGCGGGGTGAGCTGGTGCTCCCGGCACTTGGCCGCGACCAGCGCCAGAGTGAAGCGCGACCCGACGACGAGCAGGTCGGGGCGCTGGCGCAGCAGGAACGGCACGGCGCCGATGTGGTCCTCGTGCCCGTGGGTGAGCACCAGCGCGTCGACGTCGTCGAGGCGGTCCTCGACGGCCCGGAAGTCGGGCAGGATCAGGTCGACGCCGGGCGAGTCCTCGGACGGGAAGAGCACGCCGCAGTCGACGATCAGCAGGCGGCCGCCGTACTCGAGCACGGTCATGTTGCGCCCGATCTCGCCGATGCCCCCCAGGGCGACGACGCGCAGCGCGCCGTCCGGGGTCGGCGGCGGGGTGCCCTCGGAGCCCGGCACCGACTGGGTCGGCACGCCGGAGCCCCGCGCGCAGTCGTGGCTCGCGTGGTCGTGCTGCTGGTTCTGCTGGCCCTGCTGGTTCGGCTCGGGCCGGCGGGCGGTGGAACGGCTCATCGGGCGCTCCCCGTGAGGGGACGCGGGAGACGGACGGTGATCGGGTCCTCCTGGTACGGACGGGTGTGCAGGGCCCTCACAGGCCCCGGTCGAGTGCCATGACGGTGGCGACGTCGGCGGGCTCACCCTCGGGGTGGACGACGCACTCGTCGCGGCCGGCCGCGTGCAGCAGCAGCTCGCCGGGCTCACCGGTCAGGATGACCGTGCGCGGCCCCGAGCGCACGGCGTGCTCGGCGGCATCGGGGCCGTCGGGGCGGCGCAGCGTCACGGCCACCGGGCTGGAGCGGTAGCTCAGGCGCCCGAGCAGGCCGACCATGCGCCACAGCTGGCGGTCGCGGGCCTCGTCGGGCGGGCGCGGCGACCAGCCGGCCTGGGCGCGGCGGACGTCCTCGTGGTGGATGAAGAACTCCTGGACGTCGACGGCGCGCAGCGGCGGCAGCGCCATCGGGCTCCAGAACGGCGGGCCGGAACGCATCGTGGCCACCAGCTCGCCGAAGTCGCCGCGCGCGACCGAGGCCTGCACGTGCTCGGTCCAGCCCGCCAGCGGCGGGATGAGGATGCCGGGCGCCGCGTCGGGGCGGCGCTCGCGGGTCACCAGGTGGGCGAGCAGGTCACGCGTGGTCCAGCCCCCGCACAGCGTGGGCTCGTCGGGGCCGAGCCGCAGGAACAGGTCGGCGAGATCGCGGCGCTCGGCGTCGGCGATCTGGGCGGCACTCATGGTCACTCCCTACCCGTTCCGTCGCCGGGCCGCTCTAGCCCTCGGCGACGAACGGGCTGCTCGCGACCTCGGAGCCGCTCGGCAGGCGGCGGATCTCGAAGTCGGCGAAGACGTTGGGCACCTCGGCCTGGAGCACCTTGAGGCAGGTGATCGCCAGGTCGCGGATCTCGACGTCGGCGTGCTCGCTCGCGCGCATCGCGATGAAGTGGCGCCACGCCCGGTAGTTGCCGGTGACGACGATGCGGGTCTCGGTGGCGTTGGGCAGCACGGCGCGGGCGGCCTGCCGGGCCTGCTTGCGGCGCAGCGTGCGGTTCGGCTCGTCGGCGAAGCGCTCCTCGAGGCCCACCAGGAGCTTCTCGTAGGCCTCGCGCGCGGCCTCGGCGGCCTCGAGGAACTGGCGGTGCAGCTCGGGGTCCTCGGCGATGACCTCCGGCTCGACCATCGCCGCGTCCGTCTCCGGGACGTAGCGCTGGGAGAGCTGCGAGTACGAGAAGTGCCGGTGGCGGATCAGCTCGTGGGTGAGGCTGCGCGACATCCCCGTGAGGTAGAAGCTCACCGTCCCGTGCTCGAGCACCGAGAGGTGGCCGACCTCAAGGATGTGGCGCAGGTAGCCCGCGTTGGTGGCCGTCGCCGGGTTCGGCTTGCTCCACGACTGGTAGCAGGCCCGGCCGGCGAACTCGGCGAGCGCCTGCCCGCCGTCGGCGTCGGTCTCCCACGGGACCCCGGGCGGCGCGAAGAACTCGGTCTTCGCGATCAGCGTGACCTCGGGCTGCACGGTCTCCGGCACGGGCCCACGGTACAAGTCGCCCGGGTCGGTGCTCGCCCTGGTCGGCGTTCGCCGACAGCAGGTTGACACCACGATGGTGGCGATCAGCGCGTCATGGTGTCACAGTGGTGTCATGGACCTGACACCGTACGTCGCTTCTCTCCGCGACGACCTCGCCGCGGCCACCGCGGTCGGCGACGAGGCCACGACCCGGGCGGGCTCCTCGCTCGCCGCCGCCCTCGAGCCCGCCGTCCGCCTGGCGCTCATGGACGCCCTGTCCGACCTCGCCGGCGAGGTCTCCGAGAAGCTCGGCGACCGCACCGTCTCGCTGCGCCTCTCCGGCCGCCAGGTCGAGGTCGTCGTCGACCGCGACGCCTCCGACCAGGACGGCTTCTTCGCCGGCCCGTCGTCGTCGCCCTTCGCGGGCACGCCCGGCGGCGGCCCCGGCGGCGCGGGCCGCCACACCCCGCCGCCCCCGCCCGGCCCCGGATTCGGCGGCGCCGGCTTCGGCGGCCCCGGGGGCCCGGACGTGGGCGACATCTCGCGGATGACGCTGCGCCTGGTCGACCAGATCAAGGGCCAGGCCGAGAAGGCCGCCGCCGCGCAGGGGATGTCGCTGAACTCCTGGATCGGCCAGGCCGTGCAGGGCGCGCTCAAGGGCCAGTACGGCGGCCACCGCGGCGGGCCGTTCGGCCGGTGGGACGCGGGCTGGGACAGCGGGCGGTCGTCCGGTGACGACAGCGGGCGTGACCAGAGCTGGGACGAGAACTGGCGCAAGGGCTGGGAGCAGGGCCGGCCCGGGGACGCCGGGCCGACCGGGAACGACACCCCGCCGACTCCGCCCACTCCCCCCACCTCTCCCACCCCGCCGTCCTCGCCCACGGGGGGCACCGACACCGGGTCGACCGGCTCGACCGGCTCGACCGGGTCGACCGACCGCCGCGACGACGGCGGCGACGACGTGTCCGGCTGGGTGCGGGGATGAGCGCCCCGGCCCGCGAGGTCACCGGTGACGACGCCGAGCCGGTGACCCTGGACGTCGCGCTCGACGCCGGCACCGTGCGCGTTCACCTGGACCCGGGGCGCACCGGTGACGACGCCGTCCGGGCCCGGGTCGAGGCCGACCCCGACGCCCCGCCCGGCTGGATGCGGGGGCTCTCGGGCCTGCTCGGGTTCCTCGGCGTCGACCGCTCGACGACCACCCCGCAGGAGCGCGCCGCGGCCGCGGTCGCCGCCACCACGCTCGACTGGGACCCCGGCGCCCGCCGCCTCGTCGTCCGCGGACCGCAGGACTGGGCGCTGCGCGGCGTCCCGCTCGCGGTCACCGTCAGGGCGCCGCGCGACTCGGGGCTGCGCCTGCGCGCCGGCGCCGCGCGGGTCGTGGTCGAGGGCCGCGCGGACGAGGTCTCGGTGCACGGCACGGGCGAGATCCGCCTCGACGAGGTCACGGGGCGGGTCGACCTGCGCTGCGGCGCCGGCGAGGTGCGCATCGCCCGCCTCGCCGGGCCCCTGCGCATGACCGGCGGCGCCGGCGGCGTCCGGATCGAGCACGTCCTCGCGCCCGCCGAGATCACCACGGGCGCCGGGCGCATCCGGCTCGGCGACGTGCACGCCGACGTCGCGGTCCGGGCCGCGGCGGGCGACGTCCAGGTCGCCGACGCCTCGGCCGGCGACCTCGAGCTCGGCACCGGCGTCGGCTCGCTGTGGGTTGGCGTGCACCCGGGCGTCGACGCCCAGGTCGCGCTCCACGCCGCGGTCGGGCGCGTGCGCAGCGAGCTGCCGGTACGGGGCGAGCGGCCGGACTCCCCGGAGGCCGCCCCGACCGACACCCCTGCCGGCGCCCCGCTGCGCGTCCGCGCCCGCACCGGGGCCGGCGACGTCACCGTCGCCACCGCGCGCCCGCGGCCGGCGCTCACCGCGACGCCCTGAGCGTCCGCCGTACCGATGACGGACGGACGCCCTGAGCGTCCGCGGTACCGATGACGAACGAAGGGCCCCTTCGGTCGATCTAGCCGATCGAAGGGGCCCTTCGCTCAGGACCGGCGGGAGTGCCTAGTCCGAGCGCGCCCCGGAGAGGGTGGCGCCGAGGACGTCGTGGTTGAGCTGCGCGATCGAGGCCAGCGGGATGCCCTTGGGGCACACCTCGTGGCAGGCGCCCACGTTGGTGCAGCCGCCGAAGTCCAGCTCGTCCTGCTTGGCGAGCATGTTGATCGCGCGGGTCTGGCGCTCGGGCTGGCCCTGCGGGAGCAGTCCGAGGTGGGTGACCTTGGCGGCCGTGAACAGCATCGAACTGCCGTTCGGGCAGGCCGCGACGCACGCGCCGCAGCCGATGCAGGTGGCGGCGTCGAACGCGTCGTCGGCCGACACCTTGTCGACCGGGATCGCGTGCGCCTCGGGCGCCGAGCCGGTGTTGACCGAGACGTAGCCGCCCGACTTGATGATCTCGTCGAAGGCGCTGCGGTCGACCACCAGGTCCTTGACCACCGGGAACGCCCGGGCCCGCCACGGCTCGATGTCGATCGTGTCGCCGTCGTCGAAGTGCCGCATGTGGAGCTGGCACGTCGTCGTGTACTGCTGCGGGCCGTGCGCGTTGCCGTTGATGACCATGCCGCACGAGCCGCAGATGCCCTCGCGGCAGTCGTGGTCGAACGACACCGGGTCCTTGCCGTCGATCACGAGCTTCTCGTTGAGCACGTCGAGCATCTCGAGGAACGACATGTCGGGCTCGACGTCGTCCAGCACATACTTCTGCATCTTGCCCTTGGCCTCGGGCGAGGCCTGCCGCCAGATGCGCAGGGTGAGCTTCATCGGTACTCCGTGGTCGGAGCAGCTACTTGTAGCTGCGCTGGGTCGGGTGCACGTAGGAGAACTCCAGGTCCTCCTTGTGCAGCACCGGCCGCTGGTTGTCGCCGGCGTACTCCCAGGCCGCGACGTACGAGAAGTTCTCGTCGTCGCGCCGGGCCTCGCCGTCCTCGGTCTGGGACTCGATGCGGAAGTGGCCGCCGCAGGACTCCTCGCGGTGCAGGGCGTCGATGCACATGAGCTCGGCGAGCTCCATGAAGTCGGCGACCCGGCCGGCCTTCTCCAGCGACTGGTTGAAGCCGTCGCCGGTGCCGACGATCTTCACGTCCCGCCAGAACTCCTCGCGCAGCGAGGGGATGCGGTCGAGGGCCTTCTCCAGGCCCTCCTTGCTGCGGGCCATCCCGCACTGGTCCCAGACCAGCTGGCCGAGCTCGCGGTGGAACGAGTCGACGGTGCGGTGGCCGTTGGCCGAGAGGAGCTTGTCGATACGCGCACGCGTCGCGTCCACGGCCTCCTGCACGGCCGGGTGGTCGCTCGGGACCTCGTCGAACGGGGCGTCGGCGAGGTAGTCGGCCACCGTCGTCGGAAGCACGAAGTACCCGTCGGACAGGCCCTGCATCAGCGCCGACGCGCCGAGGCGGTTGGCACCGTGGTCGGAGAAGTTGGCCTCGCCGCCCACGAACAGGCCCGGGATGGTGGAGCGCAGGTCGTAGTCGACCCAGAGCCCGCCCATCGTGTAGTGGATCGCCGGGTAGATGCGCATCGGCGTCTCGTACGGGTCGTCGCCGGTGATGCGCTCGTACATCTCGAAGAGGTTGCCGTACTTGGCCTCGACGGCCGCCCGGCCGAGACGCTCGATGGCGTCCTTGAAATCGAGGTACACCCCGAGCCCGCTGGGGCCGACGCCGTGCTCCGCGTCGCACATGTTCTTCGCGGCGCGGGAGGCGATGTCGCGCGGGACCAGGTTGCCGAACGCCGGGTACTGGCGCTCGAGGTAGTAGTCCCGCTCGTCCTCGGGGATGTCGTTGGGGTCGCGGTCGTCGCCGCGCTCCTTGGGCACCCACACGCGGCCGTCGTTGCGCAGCGACTCCGACATCAGGGTCAGCTTCGACTGGTACTCGCCGGAGACCGGGATGCAGGTCGGGTGGATCTGCGTGTAGCAGGGGTTCGCGAACAGCGCGCCCCGCTTGTGCGCCCGCCACGCGGCGGTGACGTTCGAGCCCTTGGCGTTCGTCGACAAGTAGTAGACGTTGCCGTAACCGCCCGAGCAGAGGATGACGACGTCGGCGATGTGCGTGTCGAGCTCGCCGGTGAACAGGTTGCGGGTGACGATCCCGCGCGCCTTCCCGTCCACGACGATGAGGTCGAGCATCTCCGTGCGCGGATGGACCTCGACCGTCCCGGCGTGGACCTGGCGCTCGAGCGCCTGGTACGCGCCGAGCAGCAGCTGCTGGCCCGTCTGACCGCGCGCGTAGAACGTGCGCGACACCTGGGTGCCACCGAAGGACCGGGTGTCGAGCAGGCCCGAGTACTCGCGGGCGAACGGGACGCCCTGGGCGACGCACTGGTCGATGATGTTGAGGCTGACCTCGGCCAGGCGGTGCACGTTCGACTCGCGCGAGCGGAAGTCGCCGCCCTTGACCGTGTCGTAGAACAGGCGGTGGATCGAGTCGCCGTCGTAGCGATAGTTCTTGGCGGCGTTGATCCCGCCCTGGGCCGCGATCGAGTGCGCGCGCCGCGGGCTGTCCTGGTAGCAGAACGACTTCACGTGGTAGCCGGCCTCGCCGAGCGTGGCGGCGGCCGCGGCGCCGGCGAGGCCGGTGCCCACGACGATGACGCTCATCTTGCGGCGGTTGGCCGGGTTGACCAGGCGCGCGGAGAACTTGCGGTCGCTCCACCGGTCGGCGATGGGGCTGTCCGGGGCGCGGGTGTCCCCGATGGGGTCGCCGAGCACGTAGCGACCCTCGCCCTGGACGGCCGTCGGCTCCTGCTGCAGTTCAGACATCGTCACCTCACCAGACCGAACATCACGGACAGCGGGACGATCGCGAACCCGATCGTGATGGCCGCCGCCACGACGAGGGCAAAGGTCTTGAGCGCGTTCTGCTTCAGCGCGCTGTTCGCGCCGAAGGTCTGGATGGCCGACCAGAGGCCGTGCCGGATGTGGAACCCGAGGGCCACCACCGCGAGGACGTAGAACAGGGACACGTACCAGCGGTCGAAGCTCGCGACGAGCTTCATGTAGGCGCTGGAGTCACCGGGCAGCGGGTTCACGGTGCCGGTGGTCAGGTCGAGGATGTGCCACACCACGAACAGGAAGATGATCACCCCGCCCCACCGCATCGTCCGGGCGGCGTAGCTGCCCTCCCACCGCTGCCGGTGCTGGTACCCGACGGGGCGGGCGCGCTTCGCCTTGTACCAGAGCGAGAACGCGGCCCACATGTGCAGCACGAGGCTGGTGAGCAGCACGACCCGGGCGATCCAGAGCAATCCCTCGTAGCCGAAGACGGCCGCACCGATCTCGCGCAGATGCTCGGAGTAGGCGTCGAACGCCTCGATGCCGAAGAAGACCTTGAGGTTCCCGAGCATGTGGGCGATGACGTAGAGCAGGAAGACGGCGCCCGTCGTGGCGATGACCGTCTTCTTGCCGACCGAGGTGCCCCACGTCCTCGAGACGATGTTGCGCTGCGGGGTGATGACCACGTGAAAACGGTAAGTCGCCGCATGACCGAGCGCTAATGCATGCAACACGGCCATCCCATAGCGTGGAGCTATGGCGATGACCATCAAACAGCTCAGCTACTTCCTCGCTGTGGTGGACACCGGCCGATTCACGCAGGCAGCGGCGTTGTGCCGTGTCGCGCAGCCGACGCTCAGCAAACAGATCCGCAGCCTGGAGGAGGACCTGGGCGAGACGTTGCTCACGCGCGGTCACGACAACGTCACACCCACCGCCGCCGGTGAGGCGCTCCTGCCCCTCGCCCGGCGGATCGTCGCCGACTCCGAGACCGCACGGATGGAGATCGCCGAGCTCGCCGGTCTGCGCACGGGACGGCTGCGTCTCGGGGCCACGCCGAGCCTGTGCGTCAGCGTCGTGGCCGACGTCCTCGAGGTGTTCCACGGGCGCTACCCCGGGATCAGCCTGCAGATCGCCGAGGGCGGCTCGCAGGATCTCGTCGCCGACCTGCAGCGCGGCCAGCTCGACCTCGCGCTCGTCATCGATCGCGGGGAGACGGTGGGCGACCTCGCGTTCACTCCGGTGCTGCGCGAGGAGCTGGTGGTCGTCGCGGCCCGGTCGCGGCCCCACCTCGGCGGCCACATCGGCATCGCCGAGCTCGCCGAGCACCCGCTGGTGATCAACCGTGAGGGCTACGAGCTGCGCGAGGTGACGCTCGCGGCCTGCGCCGCCGCCGGCGTGACCCCGCGGATCGCCGTCGAGGGCGGCGAGATGGACGCCCTGCTGCGCATGGTGGAGCGCGGACTGGGCGTGGCGATCGTGCCGAGCCTCGTGCTCGCCGGGCACCCCACGCTGCGCGCGACCCGCCTCGACGGTGGGGCGTGGAGCCACCGCACGATCTCGCTGGCGCACCGCACCGACGTCGCCCCGACCCGCGCGGCGCAGGCCTTCCGCGAGGACCTGCTGGCCGTGCTCGCCCGCACCTCGCGCACGGGGCACCTGCCCCCGGGCGTGCGCTACGTCCACCCCCCGGCCTTGACGGCCTGAGAGAGCGCGGGCGCGAGGTCGCCGCCCTCGACGACGACGCCGTCGAGGTCGAGCCAGCGCGCCATCGTCGCGAGCTCGGCGGCGAGGGCGTCCGCCACCGCTGCCTCCCCCGGGTGGCCGGCGCCCTCCTCGA
The DNA here is from genome assembly GCF_056311855.1 of Actinomycetospora sp. ABD4_176. NCBI lineage: Bacteria > Bacillati > Actinomycetota > Actinomycetes > Pseudonocardiales > Pseudonocardiaceae > Actinomycetospora > Actinomycetospora sp. ABD4_176. Next base: position 1,948,917 of record NZ_CM149974.1, read on the forward strand.
GGAACGCCCCGGGGACGCGCAGCGCCCGGTCGGCCCGGTCGGCCTTGAGGTCGACCCGCGCGACCAGCCGTCCGTCGAGCAGGAACGGGAAGACGTAGTAGCCGTGGGTGCGCTTCTCGGCCGGCGTGTAGATGCCGATGCGGTAGTGGAAGTCGAAGATCCGCAGGGTGCGGGCGCGGAACCAGATGAGGGGGTCGAACGGCGCGAGCAGCGCCCGGCCGGTGACGCGGCGGGGCAGCCGCGCGTCGGGCGGGCGGTAGGCCGGCGCGGACCAGCCCTCGACCTCGACGGGCACGAGCTCACCGGCGTCGACGAGGGCGGCGACCGCGGCCCGGCTCTCCGCGGGCGGGAGCCGGTGGTAGTCGCGCAGGTCGGGCTCGGTGGCGACCCCCAGCGCCGTCGCCGCCTTCCCGACGAGCGCGCGCATCGCCTCCTCGCGGTCGGGATCGCGGGCGAGGACCTCGGGCGGCAGCACGCGCTCGGGGAGGTCGTAGGCGCGCCGGAAGCCGCGGCGCGTGCCCGTGGTGAGCACGCCGGTGGCGAAGAGGTGCTCGCAGGCCACCTTGACGTCCGAGCGTTCCCACCAGCCGCCGTGGGCCCGCGCCCGCCGGTCGCCCGCGTCGCCGAGCACCTCCGCGAGCTGCCCCGCCTCCAGCGGCCCGTGCTCGGCGATGCCCGCCACGACGGCGTCGAGGACGTCGGGACGGTGGTCGAGCGCGGTGCCCAGCCAGCGGCTCTCGCGGGCGGCGTTGTCGCGCATGCGCCAGCGGAACAGCGGCCAGTCGTCCACCGGCAGCAGGCTCGCCTCGTGCACCCAGTACTCCACGAGGGTGCGGCGGCGGGCCTCCGCGCGCGTCCGCGGCCAGGCCAGCGCGTCGAGGGCGTCGCGGTCGTAGGGCCCGAGCCGGGCGTACAGCGGCGCGTAGTGGGCCCGGACGGCGACGTTGACCGAGTCGAGCTGGAGCAGGCCGAGACGCTCGACCGCCGCCGCCAGGGTGCGCCGCGAGGGCCGGGTGGGCCGCGCCGGACCCGTCAGCCCCTGGGCGGCGACCGCGGCCCGTCGCGCCTGCGCCGCCGACATCCTCTCCACGTCGCCGATCCTGCCCGAGGGGTCCGACAACGACCGGCCGAGTGCTCGCACGGAGAGGGCACCCGCGCCCGAGCGAGGCGGAAGAATCCGCCTCGAACCGGCGTTGACCTGGGAGAACGAGTGGAGGAGGACCCATGGTCGGGGACCGTGTGGAGATCGTCGTCGACGCCGGTGGCGCGACGCGGACGTGGGAGGTCGAGGCCACGAAGGCCGGGCGGCGCGTGGACATCGCCCACGGTCGAGGTGTGGTGGAGGTCAGCGAGGTGACGCGCGGCGGGACGCCGGTGCGCACCGCGAGGTTCATGTCCTCGCGGGTGCTCGCGCTCGTCGAGCACCCGGCCGGGCAGGCCCGGCTCGCCGCCGACGAGCCGCCGGCCCCGCCGCTGCCGCGCCCGGCCTGACCCGTACCGGGCGCTCAGACCAGCCCGGACAGGCGCGCGGCGACCTCGCGGTAGCGGCTCACGGCCACGAGGTGGATGCCGTCGACACCGGCCTCGCGCAGGGCCAGCGCGTGCTCGACGGCCGCGTCGACGCCGGCCGTGTCGTCCTCGGCGAGCGCGTCGGTGAGGCCGTCGGGCAGCTCGAGGTCCATGCCCTCGGCGACCCCGCGGGCCATCCGCGGCCCGGTGGGCACGAGGACGCCCGCGCGAACGGGCCGGTCGAGGTCGGCGTGCCGCTCGCGCCACTCGGTGACGGCGGGCACCGAGAACGTCGGGGCCAGCCACAGCACGTCGGCGCCGCGCTTCCACCGCGGCAGGTCGCGGCCCGGCGCGGCGACCACCCCGATCGTCAGCGCCACCTCGTGCTCCTCGGCGAGGGCGCGGGCCTCGCGCAGCATCGCCCCGACGGTCAGCGGGCCGTCCTCCGCGTCCTCGTCGGGGCGGTCGCCGCGCAGCAGCAGGACCTCGCCCACCCCGAGCGCCAGCAGCCCGAGCAGGTCGCGGCGCAGGCCGAGGGTGTTGCGGTCACGCGCGTTGAGCACCGCGACCGTCTCGTGGCCCCGCCGGCGTACCTCCCCCGCCACCACGAGCCCGGCCACCGCGGCCCGCGCCGTCGCGTTGTCGGGCACCAGGAACCGGGCGGCGACGGGCGCGAGCGCGTCGAGCTGGCGCCCCACCGGCGCGAGGTCCGGGCGGTGCGGGACGTCGAGCTCGGCGGAGACGTCGAGTGCGGTGCCCGGGGTCACGACACCTCGGACAGGGTGCCGGCGTCGACGTCGTAGACGAACCCGCGCACGGCGTCGGTGTGGACGAGGAAGGGGCAGCCCCGCACGGCGGCGACCGAGTCGCGGACGTCCTGCTCGGTGTCGGGGAAGGCGCCGGGCGCCCACGACGGCCGCTGCCCGGTGTCGGCTTCGAGCTCGGCGACGAAGTCGTCGTCGGCGAACGTCGCCATCCCGCACTTCGTGTGGTGGATCAGCACGACCTCGCGGGTCCGCAGCTTGCGCTGGCTGACCGTCAGCGAGCGCAGGACGTCGTCGGTCACCACCCCGCCCGCGTTGCGGATCACGTGCGCCTCGCCGTCGCCCAGCCCCAGCACGCGGTAGACGTCGAGGCGGGCGTCCATGCAGGCCACGACGGCCACGCCCCGCGACGGCGGGCCGGGCAGGCCGGCGCTGCCGAAGCCCTCGGCGAAGCTGCGGTTCGCCGCCAGCATCTCGTCGGTCGCGGTCATGGCGCCTCCCAGCGGGTCGGAGCGGGTCGCGGCCACCCTGCCGCCTGTCCGGTCTGTCGCGCTGTACCCCGTGCCGTGCCCGCGCGTGCGGTGACGGTGGTCTCTGGTCTCGGTCTCCGGGGTCGGTCTCTAGGGTCTGTCCCATGGCGCTCGCCTCCGTCCGCCTCGCCGCCCCCGACGACGCCGCCGCCGTCGCGCACGTCCAGCGCACGGTCTGGACCTCGGCCTACGCCGACCTGCTCCCGCCCGGCGCGGTGGCGGGCTTCGACGAAGCGGCGGTCGCCGCGGGCTGGGCGGCCCCGATCGCGGCGGGCGCGGTGTGGGTCGCGACCGAGGGCGACACCCTGGTCGGCTTCTGCGCCGCCGGCCCGGCCTCCCCCGACGACCTCGCCGACGCCGCCGGCAGCGTCCCGGACGACGCGGCGTCGGTGGCGGCGGTGGCGGCGCTGCTCGTCGAGCCCCGCTGGGGGCGGCGGGGGCACGGCGGGCGGCTGCTCGTCGAGGTCGCCGCCGCGCTGAGGGAGGCCGGCGCCGTCCGCGGGATCGCCTGGGTGCCCGAGCGCGACGACGCCTCACGCCGCTTCTTCGAGCGCGCCGGCTGGGAGCCCGACGGCACCGTGCGCACCCTCGACGCGGGCGGGCGGCCCCTGCGCGAGATCCGGGTGGCGGGCGACCTCGACCTGGAGTTCCGCCCCGAGCCCTCCCTCGACGACCTGGACCTGCCGCTGCTCCCGTGAGCCCACTGTGAGGTGGCCCACGACCGCTGGAGCATGCCGCGGCGGCACGGCGGAGCGTTCCCGGCATGGTCACGGAGTACCGGCGGCGCCGGCAGGTCGCGAAGGTCAGGCCCGGAGACGGGAGCCCGGTTCCCGAGTACCGCGTCTGGCAGCTGTTCTCGCGGTCGCTGTTCGTCCTGGAGCGGCCGGACGGGGAGGTCGGGCAGCACGTGTACGAGGTCGACGTGCGGCACGGCGCGGACGGCACGAGCCGCCGGAGCCCCGTCTCCTTCTACCGCGACGGCGCCCAGGTCGGGCGGGCGACGCTTCCCGCGGCGTACCCGGTGCCCGGCGGCGTCATCGAGGTTGCGGTCAGTCAGTACGGGCTCAAGCGCATGCACTTCCTCGCCGACGACGGCACCGTGCACGCCCTCCGACCGCACCCGCGATCGACCGAGGGGCTGCGGGCGCGGTTCGGCGCGCGGTTCCCGCGGACGAGCGCGGTGATCGGGGCCGTGGCCGTCGCCGTCGTGCTGGTCGGGCTCGCGCTCACGGGGACGGTCGCGCTGGAGGCGATCACCCGGGTCCCGGTGGTGGCCGCGCACGTCGGGGCGTTCACCGCGCCGTTCCACCTGGAGGGGTGGGCACAGGTCGCGGTCACCCTCGCGACGGCCCTCGCCGCCACCGAGCGCGCGCTGACCCTGCGCTGCCGGTGGCTGTTCCGGGGCACTGCGCCGGTGTGAGCGCCGGTGTGAGCGCCGGTGTGAGGGGCTGTCAGTCGAGGTCGAGCAGGCCGTCGAGGCCGACGGTCAGGCCCGGGTGCTCGGCGACCTTCCGGCACGCCAGCAGCACGCCGGGCATGAACGAGCTGCGGTCCAGCGAGTCGTGGCGGATCGTCAGCGTCTCGCCCTCGGAGCCCAGCAGGACCTCCTGGTGCGCGACGAGGCCCGCCATCCGCACCGCGTGCACCGGGACGCCGTCGACCGTCGCGCCGCGCGCGCCGTCGGGGTCGTGCGTGGTGGCGTCGGGCCCCGGCCCCAGGCCGGCCTCCGCCCGCGCGGCGGCGATCATCTGCGCGGTGCGGGTCGCGGTGCCCGACGGGGCGTCCGCCTTGCGCGGGTGGTGCAGCTCCACGACCTCGACCGAGTCGTAGAACCGGGCCGCCTGCGCCGCGAAGCGCATCATCAGCACCGCGCCGATCCCGAAGTTGGGGACGACGAGCACCGCCTGCCCGGGCTGCAGGCGCCCGCGGACGTCGTCGAGGAGGTCCTCGCCGACGCCGCTGGTGCCCACCACCACGTGCAGGCCGGCGTCGACGCACCAGCGCAGGTTGTCGGCGACGGCCGCCGGGTGGGTGAAGTCGACGACGACGTCGGCGCCGCGCAGGGCCTCGCGATCGTCGCCCATGTCCACCCGGGCGACCAGCTCGAGGTCCCCGGCCCCCCGGACGGCGGCGCACGCCTCCGAGCCCATGCGGCCCTGCGCGCCCAGGACCCCGACCTTGATCACGTGATCATCTCCCGCACCTCGCCCGGCAGCTCGTCGACGTCACCGTAGGGACCGACGACGGCGGCGGCGCGCGGCCCGGTGAGCAGCTCCGACGCCAGCGCTGCCACGTCACCCGCACCGACGTCGTCGATCCGCTCGAGCGTCGTGGTGAGGTCGGTGGCGCGGTCGAGGCCGCCGTGGTCGAGCTCGCGCCGCCCGAGCCGGGTCATCCGCGACGAGGTGTCCTCCAGGCCCAGCACGAGCTCGCCGCGCAGCTGGCCCTGCGCGCGTGCGAGCTCGGCGCCGGTGACGCCGTGGGCGGCGAGGTCGCCGAGCTCGTCGCGCACCACCGCCGCCGCGGCGCCCAGACGCTCGGGCGCGCAGCCGACGTAGACCGCGAGGGTGCCGGTGTCGGCGTAGCCCGTCGTCGACGAGTACACCGAGTACGCCAGCCCCCGCTGCTCGCGGACCTGCTGGAACAGCCGCGAGCTCATGCCCCCGCCGAGCACGGTGGAGAGCACCTGCAGCGCCGGCCACCGCTCGTCGGCGCGCGCCAGCGACGGCACGCCGAGCATGAGGTGGGCCTGCTCGGTGTCCTCGTCGCGCACGGACAGGCGGTCGGCGGGCGCGCCGGGTGCGGCCTGCGCGCCGCGGTGCCACGACGTCGCCGGCCCGGACAGCCGCGTTCCGTAGGCCTCGGTGACCGCGGCGAGCACGTCGGCGTGCGCCACGTTGCCGGCGACCGCGAGCACCGAGCGTGCGGGGCCGTAGTGCCGGTCGTGGAAGTCCGCGAGCCGGTCGCGGGTCATGCCCGTGACCGTCTCCTCGGTGCCGATGACCGGCAGGCCCAGCGGGTGCGCGCCGAACAGCAGCGCGTCGAAGTCGTCGGCGAGGAGGTCCTCGGGGTCCTCGTCCCGCCCGGCGATCTCCGAGAGCACGACGTCGCGCTCGAGCTCCACGTCCGCGGCCGCCATCACCGCGTCGAGCACGACGTCGCCGAGCACGTCGACCGCGAGCGGCATGTCGCGGTCGAGGACGTGCGCGTAGAAGCAGGTGTGCTCCTTGCCGGTGAACGCGTTGAGGTCGCCGCCGACGGCGTCGATCTCCTCCGCGATCGCCCGCGCCGAGCGGCGCCGCGTCCCCTTGAACAGCAGGTGCTCGAGGAAGTGCGCGGCGCCGTGCGTGCCGGCGCCGAGGGCGGGCTCGTCGCGCGAGCCCACCTCGACCCACAGCCCGACCGACGCCGACCGGGCGCCGGCGACGTGCTCGGTGACCACCCGCAGGCCCCCGGGCAGCACGGTGCGTGCCACGCCGGGGGCCGGGTGCTGCGTCTCGACCGAGGGAGCAGCCGTCACTCCGGCGACGAACCCCCGATGGCGCCGGTCACGGCGCCGGTGGTGGCGGCCGGCCCGGTCGGGGCGGCCGGGGTCGACTCGGCGCCGTCGGCCGGGGCGTCGGAGGCCGGCGCGCCGTCGGCCCCGTCGGCGCCGTCCGCGGCGGCCGCGGGCTGCCCGGCGTCCTCCTCCTTGACCGGGATCAGGCTGATCTTGCCGCGGTTGTCGATGTCGGTGATCTCGACGCGCAGCTTGTCACCGACGTTGACGACGTCCTCGACCTTGCCGATGCGCTTGCCGCCGCCCAGCTTCGAGATGTGCACGAGGCCGTCGCGGCCCGGCAGCAGCGAGACGAACGCGCCGAACGCGGCGGTCTTGACCACCGTGCCGAGGAAGCGCTCGCCGATCTTCGGCAGCTGCGGGTTGGCGATCGCGTTGATGCGGTCGATCGCGGCCTGGGCGCTCGGCCCGTCGGCGGCACCGACGTAGATCGTGCCGTCGTCCTCGATGGAGATGTCGGCGCCGGTCTCCTCGGTGATCGAGTTGATCATCTTGCCCTTCGGGCCGATGACCTCACCGATCTTGTCGACCGGCACCTTCACCGTGGTGATGCGCGGCGCGAACTCGCTCATCTCGTCGGGCGCGTCGATGGCCTCGGCCATGACGTCGAGGATCGCGAGGCGGGCCCCGCGGGCCTGGGTCAGCGCCCGGCCGAGGACCTCCGAGGGGATGCCGTCGAGCTTCGTGTCGAGCTGCAGCGCGGTCACGAAGTCCTTGGTGCCGGCGACCTTGAAGTCCATGTCACCGAACGCGTCCTCGGCGCCGAGGATGTCGGTCAGCGCGACGAAGGTCTCCTTGCCGTCCACCTCGCCGGAGACGAGGCCCATGGCGATGCCGGCCACCGGCGCCTTGAGCGGCACACCGGCGTTGAGCAGCGACATCGTCGAGGCGCAGACCGAGCCCATCGAGGTCGAGCCGTTCGAGCCCAGCGCCTCGGAGACCTGGCGGATCGCGTAGGGGAACTCCTCGCGCGTCGGCAGGACGGGCACCAGCGCCCGCTCGGCCAGCGCGCCGTGGCCGATCTCGCGGCGCTTCGGCGAGCCCACGCGGCCCGTCTCGCCGGTGGAGAACGGCGGGAAGTTGTAGTGGTGCATGTAGCGCTTCGTCGTCTCCGGCGTGAGGGAGTCGATCGACTGCTCCATGCGCAGCATGTTCAGCGTGGTGACGCCCAGGATTTGGGTCTCGCCGCGCTCGAACAGCGCCGAGCCGTGGGCCCGCGGGATGACCTCGACCTCGGCGGCCAGCGGGCGGATGTCCGTGGTGCCGCGGCCGTCGATGCGGAAGCCGTCGGCGAGGATCCGCCGGCGGACGGTCTTCTTGGTCAGCGCGCGGAACGCCTCGCCGATCTCCTTCTCGCGGCCCTCGAACTTGTCGGCGAGCTCGGAGACCAGGCGGTCCTTGACGGCGTCCTGGGCCTGGTCGCGCTCCTGCTTGCCGGTGATCCTGAAGGTGTCGTCGAGGTCGGAGCCGACCGCGCTCTCGACCGCCGAGTACACGTCGTCCTGGTACGCCGGGAAGGTCGGGTAGTCCTTCGTCGTCACACCGGTGGCGGCGTACAGCTCCTTCTGCGCCTCGCAGAGGGTGCGGATGAACGGCTTGGCCGCCTCCATGCCCTCGGCGACGATCTCCTCGGTGGGCGCCTGCGCGCCGTCGCCGATGAGCTCCCAGGCGTGGTCGGTGGCCTCGGCCTCGACCATGGCGATCGCGACGTCGGAGCCGTCGGAGGTCACCGAACCGGCGATGACCATGTCGAACACCGCGCCGGAGAGCTGCTCCCAGGTCGGGAACGCGACCCACTGCCCGTTGATCAGCGCGACCCGGGTCGCGCCGATCGGGCCGTCGAACGGCAGGCCCGAGATCTGGGTGGACGCCGACGCGGCGTTGATCGCGAGAACGTCGTAGGGGTCCTTCGGGTCCAGGCTCTGGACCGTGATGACGACCTGGACCTCGTTGCGCAGGCCGCCGGTGAAGGTCGGGCGCAACGGCCGGTCGATGAGCCGGCAGGTGAGGATCGCGTCGGTCGACGGGCGGCCCTCGCGCCGGAAGAACGAGCCGGGGATCCGGCCCGCGGCGTACATGCGCTCCTCGACGTCGACCGTCAGCGGGAAGAAGTCGAAGTTGTCCTTCGGCCGCTTCGAGGCGGTCGTCGCGGAGAGCAGCATCGTGTCGTCGTCCAGGTAGGCGACGACGGCGCCGGCCGCCTGACGGGCCAGGCGGCCCGTCTCGAAGCGGACGGTGCGGGTGCCGTAGGCACCGTTGTCCAGGACCGCGGTGGTCTCGTGGACTGCCCCTTCGTTGGAGGCGGAGTCGGTCTCGGTCATGGGGTTCTCCTTCTGCAGGGCCCCTACCGCGAGCCGTCCACGACTCCCCGCGACGCGGTCCGCGACGAGCGGTCTTCGATCGAAGCCCACGGATGCAGTGCTGACTGCGGTGTCCGAGGGCCACTACCGAGGACCGGCCGACGCGCGGGCGTCCCGGGTTCGTGGGCGATGGCGGCGGGGCCGGTCATGGGTCGTGCGCGCACCACCGCGCCGGCCGGCGACGTGGCCGGTCGGCGCGGTGCGTACGCGGTGATCAGGGGTGCTCCGTCAGGTCAGCGACGCAGCCCCAGCCGCTCGATGAGCGAGCGGTAGCGGGCCACGTCGACGGAGGCGACGTACTTGAGCAGCCGGCGACGACGGCCGACGAGGAGCAGCAGACCACGGCGCGAGTGGTGGTCGTGCTTGTGCATCTTGAGGTGCTCGGTGAGCCGCACGATGCGCTGCGTCAGCAGCGCGACCTGCGCCTCGGGCGACCCGGTGTCCGTCTCGTGGACCCCGTACTCGGAGAGGGTCGCCTTCTTCTGCTCGGTGGTCAGTGCCACGGGGGTGGTGCTCCTGTCTACTGATCGTCGGTGCCGTGCGGAGGGCCGGCGCCCACCACGCCCCGAGGACGGAGTCGCTGACGGTGGGCGACGCGCTCGCGGGGGTCGGCACCTCGGCCGCACCACCCGCCGCCCGGCCACCACGGACCGCAGCCAGGCGAATCGGTACCCAGTGTACCGACGGGCCCGGTGGCCGGATCAGCGGCCCGGGTCGGGCCGGCCGTCCGGGCCCCCGCCCGCCGGGTCGCCGGTCGCGGCGCGTCGGAGCAGGCCCGCGAGGGACGGGAAGCCGCGGTCGAGGGTGTCCGCGGCGCGGGCCAGCTCGTCGGGGCCGGCGACGGTGCGCAGCAGGTCGTAGGAGCCCGCCGTGGCCCGCGGCTCGGCGGCGCGGACCTCGTCGAGCAGCCGCGCGACGGTCGCCCGGTCGGGGGTGGTCGGGTGGGCGCCGTCGAGCCGCGCGACCGCGTGCTCGAGCAGGACCAGCCGCCCCAGCACCGCCGGCGTGCCGATCTTCACGCGCCGCCCGCTCATGAGCTGCGAGAGCTGCAGCGAGCTGACGCCCAGCGCCGCCGCCAGCGACGCCTGCGAGACGTCGAGGGCGCCGAGGAGGCGTCGCAGCCGGTCGCCCAGCGGCTCGCCGTAGAACCGGCGCTGGAGCTCCCGGTTGCGGCGCAGGGCGGCCGCGCGGTCACCACGGTCGTCACCGTCACCGCGGTCGTCACGGTCGTCGCCCGTCCCGGCTGGTCGTCCTCCCGCGGGCTCCGATCGGCCCACGCGCGTCACCCCGCCTCCGTCCCCTCCCCCGTGCCGCCCCGGCCGGGCGATGGTGGCACCCGGCGGAGGGCGGTGGTGGCCGTTCGGGAGAGGTCGTCGGCGCTAGATGCCGAGGATCTCGCGGGTGCGGGCCACGTCGCCGTCCATGGCGACGACGAGCTCGTCGACCGAGTCGAAGCGGTCCATGCCGCGCAGCCGCTCCACGAAGTCGACGCCGACCCGCGCGCCGTAGAGGTCCTCGTCGGAGTCGAGGACGAACACCTCGACCGTGCGGACCCGCCCGGAGAACGTCGGGTTGGTGCCCACCGACGTCGCGGCGGGCAGGACGCGGCCCTGGTGGTGGAACCAGCAGGCGTAGACGCCGTCGGCCGGGATCGCGGCGTGCTCGCCGCAGTCGACGTTGGCCGTCGGGTAGCCCAGCTCCCGGCCGCGCTGGTCGCCGCGCACGACGACGCCCTCGAGGCGGTGGGGGCGGCCCAGCGCCTCGGCGGCGGCGCGGACGTCGCCCGCGCTGATGCAGGCGCGCACGTAGGTCGACGAGAACGTCACCGTCGAGCCGACAGCGCCGGACCCTCGAGGGGCGGCGCCGATCGGCTCGGTGACGAGGTCGACGCCCTCGGCGGCGAACCCGAAACGCTGGCCCAGCCGCACGAGCTCGGCGACGTCGCCGGCCGCCTTGTAGCCGAACGTGAAGTTGCGCCCGACCACCACCATCGCCGCGTGCAGCCGGTCGACGAGCAGCTCGTGGACGAACTCGTCGGGCGCCACCCGCGCCAGGTCCGGGGTGAACGGCAGCACCCAGAACGCGTCGACGCCGAGCTCGGCGACCAGCTCGGCGCGCCGCGTCAGCGTCGTCAGCCGCGCCGGGTGCGTCCCGGGGCGCAGCACCGACGCGGGGTGCGGGTCGAAGGTGATGAGCACCGTGGGCAGGCCGAGCTCGCGCGCGTGGGCGATCGCCCGGCCGATCAGCTGCTGGTGGCCGCGGTGCACGCCGTCGAACACGCCGATGGTCACGACGCACCGACCCCAGCCCGACGGCACCCCGTCGAGTCCCCGCCAGCGTTGCACGGCGGCGAGCCTACGGGCGGTGCCCGCGGTCACGCCGCGTCGGTGGGTGGATCACCCGCGCCCCGGCGGCGCGGCTCACGCCGGGGCCAGCACGAGCACCGGCCGGGCGGCGCCGCGGTCGTCGGCGACCAGCCCGACGACGTGCCCGTCGGGGCCGAACACGCCGACCGTGCCGGCCGCGCCCCCGGCGGGCAGCGGGCGGCCGTGCGCGAGGCCCGCGGCCTCGTCGGCGTCGGCGTCGCGGCGCGGGAAGGCGATCGCGACGGCGGCGTCGAGGTCGAGCGAGAGCGCCGCCCGGCCGTGCTCCTCCTGCTCGGCGCCCAGGACCTCGAGGGTGCGGGCCCGGGCGAGCGTGAACGGCCCGACCCGCGTGCGGCGCAGCGCCGTGAGGTGGCCGCCGACGCCGAGCGCGGCGCCGAGGTCGCGGGCCAGCGCGCGGACGTAGGTGCCCGACGAGCAGTCGACGAGGACGTCGAGGTCACGGAACGGGCCCTCGGTGCGGGTCGCGAGCACGTCGAAGCGGGACACGGTGACCGGCCGGGCCTCGAGGACCACGTCCTCACCGGCCCGCGCGCGCTCGTAGGCGCGCCGGCCGTCGACCTTGACCGCCGAGACGCTGCTCGGGACCTGGGCGATCTCACCGGTGAGGGCGGCGACGCCGGCAGTGATCGAGTCGTCCGTGACCGCGGCGGTGTCGGCCGGCGCGTCGAGCGGCTCGCCCTCGGCGTCGTCGGTGGTGGTCGCCTGCCCGAGGCGGATCGTCGCCAGGTAGCTCTTCGTGTCGAGCGCCAGGTGGCCGAGCAGCTTCGTCGCCCGCTCGATGCCGAGCACGAGCACGCCGGTCGCCATCGGGTCGAGGGTGCCCGCGTGCCCGACCTTGCGGGTGCCCATGAGCCGGCGCGCCCGCCCGACGACGTCGTGGGAGGTCCACCCCGCGGGCTTGTCGACGACGAGCAGCCCCGGGGGCGGTGCCTCCCGCCGTTCCCGCCGATCGCGGCGCTCTCCACCTCGTCCGGACACGGCCGTCCATCATGCCGGACACCGTGCGACCGGGGTCAGCGGCTCGGCTCGACTCGGTTCGGCTCGACGACGACGACCTCGCCGGGCACGGGCGGCGCGGCGAGGGCCGCGGGGGCGGCGTCGAGCCCGATGCGCCGCGTGACGAGGCGTGCGGGGTCGAGGCGGCCGCTCGCCACGAGGTCGGACAGGCGCGGGTAGTCGGCGGCGGCCATCCCGTGGCTGCCGAGCAGGGCGAGCTCGCGGGCGACCACGTCGGGCACCGGCACCGTCGGCTCCGCGGCCAGCAGCCCGACCTGGACGAGCGTGCCCTGGAGCCGCAGCGCCCGGACCCCGAGCGCGAGCGAGTCCGCACGCCCAGCCGCCTCCACCGCGACCCGCGGGCCGTCGCCCCCGGCGGCCGCGCGCACCCCGTCGGGGCCGACGGCCGGGTCGAGGGCGGCCGCCGCGCCGAGGTCGAGGGCCCGCTGCCGGGCCGCCGGGGCCGGGTCGACGACGACCGCCTCGGCCCCCAGCGCGCGGGCGACCAGCACCGCGGCGAGTCCCACCCCGCCTGCGCCGAGCACGAGGAGCCGGTCGCCGGCGCGCACGCCGCCCCGGTCGGCGACGGCCCGGAAGGCGGTGGCGACCCGGCACCCGAGCAGGGCCGCTCCCCCGGCGTCGAGGTCGTCGGTGACCGCGACCAGATTGGCGTCGGCATGGCGCAGGGCGACGAGCTCGGCGAACGACCCGTCGTGGGTGAAGCCGGGCTGCTCCTGGTGCGGGCAGACCTGCGCCTGGCCCGCCGCGCAGGTCGCACAGCGTCCGCAGCCCTGGACGAAGGGGGTGAGCACCCGGTCGCCGACGCGGGCCCGCGCCACCTCCGCGCCGACGGCGACGACCCGGCCGACGAGCTCGTGGCCCGGGACGAACGGCACCACCACCCCGGCGTCGTGCCCGCGCCAGGCGAAGCGGTCGCTCGCGCAGAGGCCGGTCGCCTCCACGGCCACGACCACCCCGTCGGGCGCCGGGACCGGGTCGGGCCGCTCCACCACCGTCGGGTCGGCCCCGAACTCCTCGACGAGCACCGCGCGCACGTCGCGAGTCTCTCTCGGTCCGGCCCGAGCGCCGACCACCAGGCATGCTGAGGGGGTGACCATCCCGACGCGCACCGACGTCCTCGTCGTGGGCGCCGGCCCCGCCGGGTCGGCCGCCGCGGCCTGGGCCGCCGACGCCGGCCACGACGTCGTCCTCGCCGACGCCGCCGTCTTCCCCCGCGACAAGGCCTGCGGCGACGGCCTCACGCCGCGGGCGATCGCCGAGCTCGAGCACCTCGGCCTCGGCGAGTGGGTGCGCGGGCGCGGCACGAACCGGGGCCTGCGCGCCGCGGGCTTCGGCCAGCTGCTCGAGCTCCCCTGGCCCGGCGGCTCGCTGCCCGCGCACGGCGGGGCCGTGGCGCGCACGGAGCTCGACGCCCGCATCCGCACCGTCGCCCTGGCGAAGGGCGCGGTGCCGGTGGAGGGCGCCCGCGCCGTCGACGTCGAGCGGGACGGCGACCGCGTCACCGGCGTGGTGTTCACCACCGCCGACGGGGAGACCACGACCATCGGGTGCCGGCGCCTCGTCGTCGCCGACGGGGCCCGCTCGACCCTGGGCCGCGTGCTCGGGCGGGAGTGGCACCGCGACACCGCCTACGGCGTCGCCGCCCGCGGCTACGTGCGCTCCGGGCGCCACGACGACGCGTGGATCTCGTCGCACCTGGAGCTGCGGGGCACCGCCGACGAGGTGCTCTCGGGCTACGGCTGGGTGTTCCCCCTGCACGACGGGCACGTCAACATCGGCGTCGGGACCCTCGCGACCGAGGCGCGACCCGCGAACGTGCGGCTGCGCTCGCTGATCGCGCACTACGCCGACCAGCGCCGCGAGGACTGGCAGCTCGACGGCGAGGTGCGCGACGTCGCGTCGGCCCTGCTGCCGATGGGCGGCGCCGTCTCGGGCGTCGCAGGGCGGAACTGGGCACTGGTCGGGGACGCCGCGGGCCTCGTCAACCCGCTCAACGGCGAGGGCATCGACTACGGGCTGGAGAGCGGGCGCACCGTCGCAAGCCTGCTGGACGCCGACGACGACCTGTCGGTGGCCTGGCCCGCGACCCTGCGCCGCCACTACGGCTCGGCGTTCTCCATCGCGCGCCGGCTCGCGACGCTGCTGACGACGCCGCGCCTGCTCCCGCTCGCCGGGCCGGTGGGGATGCGCTCGCGGGCGCTGATGACCGTCGCCCTGCGCGTCATGGGCAACCTCGTCACCGAGGAGGACGCGGACCTCGTGGCGCGGGCCTGGCGGGTGGCCGGCCGCGCGTCGCTGCGCGCCGACGACCTGCCCCCGTTTCCCGCCGCCGACCTGCGCCGGCCCGTGGTCGCGAGCTGAGGTCACGAGCTGAGGTCGCGAGCTGAGGTCGCGAGCTGAGGTCGCGAGCTGGGGTCTCGGACTCCGGTTCGGGGGCGACGACCCGTGTCCTCGGGACACGGGTCGGCGCGAGGTGGTCGGGGCGCCGCCCGACACCCGGCGTTCGGGGAGATCAGCAGGACGCCGAGCACCTCGACCGTCCCGCCGACGGGCGTATCGGCCTGCTGATCACCGCGGCCGGGCCGCTCAGGTCCCCGTGACCGCCCAGGCGTCGCCGCGCACGCGCAGGCCGACGGCCACGGCGCGGGCGAGGATGAACAGCGTCAGCCCCGCCCAGATCCCGACGAGCCCCCAGCCCAGGACCAGCGAGAGCCAGATCGTCGGCAGGAAGGCGCCCAGCGCCGAGCCGACGGTGATGCGCCGCAGGTAGGCCGCGTCGCCCGCGCCCAGCAGCACCCCGTCCAGCGCGAACACGTAGGCCGCCACCGGCTGCAGCGCCACGAAGAACCACCACGCCTCTCCCACCACGTCGCGCACCGTCGGGTCGGGCGTGAACACCCCCGGCAGCACCCCGGCCGTCGCCGCGAAGACGACGCCGGCGACGAGCCCCAGCACCAGCCCGTAGCGCGTGACCCGCCCGCTGACCCGCCGCGCGGTGGCCACCGACGCCGCGCCCAGCGCCGCCCCGACCAGCGACTGCGCCGCGATCGCCAGCGCGTCGAGCACCGTCACCATGAACATCCACAGCTGCAGCACGATCTGGTGCGCGGCCACCGACGGCGCCCCGAACCGCGCGGCCACCGCCGTCGCGGAGAGGAAGCAGGCCTGGAAGGCGGCGCTGCGCAGCAGCAGGTCACGGCCGAGCCCGAACTGCGCGCGCATGTCCGCGGGCACCGGGCGCAGCGGCACGCGCTCCCGCACCAGCGCGCCGACGAACAACAGCCCGACCGTCGCCTGCGCGCCCACGTTCGACCACGCCGAGCCCTCGAGGCCCAGCTCCGGGAACGGCCCGGGACCGTAGACGAGCAGCGGGCACAGGATCGCCGAGAGCCCGTTGCCCGCGAGCACCACGACGATCGGCCGGCGGGTGTCCTGCACCCCGCGCATCCACCCGTGCCCGGCGAGCGCGACGAGGATGCCCGGCGCGCCCCACACCGCGATCCGCAGCCAGCCGGTGGCAGCGTCGGCCACGGCGCCCCCGCCGCCGAGGAGGTCCGCCAGCCACGGGGCCGCGAGCCACACGACCGCCACGACGGCGAACCCCACGCCGAGCGCGATCCACGTCGCGGCGACGCCCTCGCGCACCGCGGCGGGGCGGTCGCCGGCGCCGTGGTGGCGGGCGGCACGGGCGGTCGTGCCGTAGGCGAGGAACGTGCCCAGGCTCGCGACCTGCGCCAGCACCACCCCGCCCACCGCGAGCCCCGCCAGCGGCACCCCGGGTTGATACCCCGTCGCTGCGCTCGCCCCGTCGAGGTGCCCGACGACCGCCGTGTCGACCAGCAGGTAGAGCGGCTCGGCGACCAGGACCACCAGCGCCGACGACGCCAGCGCGAGGACCCGCCGCGCGCCCGGATCGGTGTCCGGCTCGGTGCCGGCGGTCATCCCAGGAGCGGCGCGTCCGCCAGCGCGTGCCGGACGCGGTCGAGGATGTCGGTGCACTCGCCGTCGA
The DNA here is from genome assembly GCF_056311855.1 of Actinomycetospora sp. ABD4_176. Taxonomy (NCBI): domain Bacteria; kingdom Bacillati; phylum Actinomycetota; class Actinomycetes; order Pseudonocardiales; family Pseudonocardiaceae; genus Actinomycetospora; species Actinomycetospora sp. ABD4_176. The sequence continues at coordinate 1,965,052 of NZ_CM149974.1, forward strand.
GCGTGAACCCGGACGCGACCCGGTGCCCGCCCCCGCCCAGCGCCGACGCGGCCGCGGCGACGTCGAGACGGCCCTTCGAGCGCATCGACGCGGTCCAGCGGTGCTCGCCGACCTGCTTGAGCACGACCGCGACCTCCGCCTCGGCCGTGGTGCGCAGGACGTCGATGACGCTCTCGATCTCCTCCTGGCGTCCGCCGGAGACGTGCTCCGAGGCGATGCGCGCGTGCACCAGGCCCAGCCCCCGGGCCTCGCCGGCCTCCAGGCGGGCGGTCGCCAGCACCGTCGAGAGCATCGAGAGCCACGAGAACGGGTGCGTGTCCAGCAGGGGCCGGGTCACCGCCTCGGCGTCGACGCCCGCGACGAGCAGCCGGGCGGCCATGGCGTGGGTGTCGGGCGACGCGGCCCGGAAGTTGCGGGTGTCGGTGACCAGGCCGGCGTAGAGGCAGCGGGCGGTCGGCAGGTCGACCGGTGCGCCCATGGCGTCGAGCAGGTGCAGCACCATCACCGCGGTGGCCTCGGCGCGCGGGTCGACGTAGTAGTGCGTGCCGAAGCCGGAGTTCGAGGCGTGGTGGTCGATGACCAGCGTCGTCCCGGCCGTCTCGGCACGGTCGGCGAGCGGGCCGAGGCGGTCGACACTGCCGGTGTCGAGCACGACGAGCAGCTCCGGGACGTGCGCGACCAGATGGTGCGGCACGACGAGGCCCGCGACGTCGAGGTCGCGCAGCGACTCGGCCGGCTGCTCCGGCGCCCCGAACGACACCTGCACCTGCGCGCCGCGGCGGTGCAGCGCGAGCCCGAGGGCCAGCGCGCTGCCCAGCGCGTCCGCGTCGGGGTTCACGTGGGCGAGCAGCACCACCCGGTGTGCTCCCGTGAGCAGGCACACCGCCTCGTCGAGGGCGACCGGCCGGCTCACCCCCCGGCTCTCCTCCGCCGCGACCATGGCCGGCGCGCCTCCTCGTGGCTGTACTGTCCGCGCCCCCGCGCGGGGGACGACGGCATCACGCTACGGAGTCGCCGTCAGCCCGTCGACCGCGCCCCGTGACCGGGCTCGGCCGGGAGATCCGCGTCGCTGCTGTCGGGAGTGCTGTCGAGGGTGCTGTGGAGAGGCTCGTCGAGGCCGTCGCCGACCGGGACGTCCTCGTCCTCCTCGCGCGGCTTGCGGTACGGGTCCGCCTCGCCGGCGTAGGAGGCGCCGACGGCCAGCGTCGCGACCTCGGCGTCGGCGCGCCGGACGCCCTCGAGCAGCTCGTCGAGGCGCGCGGCACCCTCGGGCACCGCGTCCGGGACGAACTCGAGGGTGGGCGTGAACCGCACCCCGGTCTGCCGGCCGACGGCGGTGCGCAGCACGCCGCGCGCGCTGGCCAGCGCGGCCGCCGACCCGGTGCGCTCGGCGTCGTCGCCGTAGACGGTGTAGAAGACCGTGGCCTCGCGGAGGTCGGCGGTCACGCGGGTGTCGGTGATCGTGACCATCGCCAGGCGCGGGTCCTTGACCTCGTGCTCCAGCGTCGAGGCGACGATCTGGGAGATCCGCTTGGCGAGCCTGCGGGCCCGTGGCGCGTCGGCCATGGCGCGGTCCCTCCTCGGTCGAAGTAGCTAGTCGTCGTGCGGACCCAACCAGCGGGTCCGCGCGGAGAGCAGCTGGAACTCCGGGTGGGAGGCCACCAGCCGCTCGCAGTGGTCGAGCACGTCGGTGACGTGCTCGGGATCGGCCGCGACCGCCGCGACCCCGATCAGGGCGCGGCGGTGGAGGTCGAGGTGACCGGCCTCGGCCACCGACACGGCGAACTTCCTCCGGATCTCGGCGACGACCGGGCGCACCACGGAGCGCTTCTCCTTGATGCTCCCGACGTCGCCGAGCAGCAGGTCGAGCTCGAGGGCGCCGACGTACACGTCAGCGCCCTCGAGCGATCAGGGACCTCACTCGCGCGGCTTCTCCCGCATCTCGTAGGTCATGATCTTGTCGTCGACCTTGATGTCGTTGAACGACCCGAGCGTCAGACCGCACTCGTAGCCGTCGCGGACCTCGGTCGCGTCGTCCTTGAACCTCTTCAGCGAGTTCACCGTGAGGTTCTCGGCGACGACCGCACCGTCGCGGACCAGGCGCGCCTTGCCGTTGCGCCGGATGATCCCCTCGGTGACCAGGCAGCCGGCGATCGTGCCGACGCGCGAGGAGCGGAAGACCTCGCGCACCTCCGCGGTGCCGAGCTCGACCTCCTCGTAGATCGGCTTGAGCATGCCCTTGAGGGCCTGCTCGATCTCGTCGATCGCCTGGTAGATCACCGAGTAGTAGCGGATGTCGATGCCCTCGCGGGTGGCCAGCTCCGTGGCCTTGCCCTCGGCCCGGACGTTGAAGCCCAGGACGATGACGTCGGAGGCGATCGCGAGGTTGATGTCGCCCTCGGTGATCGCACCGACACCGCGGTGCAGCACCCGCAGCTGGACCTCCTCGCCCACGTCGATCTTCATGAGCGCGTCCTCGAGGGCCTCGACGGTCCCCGAGTTGTCACCCTTGATGATCAGGTTGAGCTCGTTGGTCTCCTTCAGCGCGGCGTCGAGGTCCTCGAGGCTGACGCGCTTGCGGCGGCTCGCGAGCTGCGCGTTGCGCTCGCGGGCACGACGCCGGTCGGCGATCTGCCGGGCCACGCGGTCCTCGTCGACGACGAGGAACGTGTCGCCGGCGCCGGGCACGGACGTGAAGCCGATGACCTGCACCGGGCGGGAGGGCAGCGCCTCCTTCACGTCCTCGCCGAACTCGTCGAGCATCCGCCGGACGCGGCCCGACGCGTCGCCCGCGACGACGGAGTCGCCGACGCGCAGCGTGCCGCGCTGGACCAGCACCGTCGCCACCGGACCGCGGCCGCGGTCGAGGTGCGCCTCGATCGCGACACCCTGGGCCTCCATGTCCGGGTTGGCCCGGAGGTCCAGGGAGGCGTCCGCGGTGAGCAGGACGGCCTCGAGCAGCCCCTCGATGTTGATGTTCTCGCGGGCCGAGATCTCGACGAACATCGTCTCGCCGCCGTACTCCTCGGCCACGAGCCCGTACTCGGTGAGCTGCTGGCGGATCTTGTCCGGGTTCGCGCCCTCCTTGTCGATCTTGTTGACCGCCACGACGATCGGCACGTCGGCCGCCTGCGCGTGGTTGATCGCCTCGATCGTCTGGGGCATGACGCCGTCGTCGGCCGCGACCACGATCACCGCGATGTCCGTGGACTTCGCCCCGCGGGCACGCATGGCGGTGAACGCCTCGTGACCCGGGGTGTCGATGAAGGTGATCTTCCGGTCGACGCCCTCGAGCTCCGTGTCGACCTGGTACGCGCCGATGTGCTGGGTGATGCCACCCGCCTCGCCCTCGGCCACCCGCGTCTTGCGGATGGTGTCGAGGAGGCGCGTCTTGCCGTGGTCGACGTGACCCATGACCGTGACGACCGGCGGGCGGGCCTCGAGGTCCTCCTCGCCGCCCTCGTCGGAGCCGTAGCTGATCGAGAACGACTCGAGCAGCTCGCGGTCCTCCTCCTCGGGGGACACGACCTGGACGTCGTAGTTCATCTCGCCGCCGAGCAGCTCGAGCACGTCGTCCGACACCGACTGGGTCGCGGTGACCATCTCACCGAGGTGGAACAGCACCTGGACCAGCGAGGCCGGGTTCGCGTCGATCTTCTCCGCGAAGTCGGTCAGCGACGCGCCGCGCGGCAGCCGGACGGTCTCGCCCTTGCCCTTCGGCAGGCGGACGCCGCCGACCGACGGCGCCTGCATGTTGTCGAACTCCTGGCGCTTCTGCCGCTTCGACTTGCGCCCACGACGCGCGGGACCGCCGGGACGCCCGAAGGCACCCGCGGCACCGCCGCCACGACCACGGCCACCGGGACCGCCGGGACGGCCACCGCCGCCACCGCGGAACCCGCCGCCGCCGCCCGCGGGCGCGCCGGCACCGCCGCCGCCACCGGGACGGAAGCCGCCGCCACCGGGACGGCCGCCACCGGGGCCGCCACGACCGCCGCCGGGGCCGCCACGGCCGCCGCCGGGGCCACCGGGCCCACCGCGTCCGGGCGGGCCGGACGGGCGGGACGGCATCATGCCGGGGTTCGGGCGCGGGGGCATGTTGCCCGGCGTCGCCGAACCGCCGCCGCCCGTGCCGCCGGGACGCGGCGGACGCTCCGCGGCGGCCGGACGCTCGCCGTCGCGCGGCGGGCGCGGCGCCGGGGCGTCACCGTCACGCGGCGGACGCGGGCCACCCTGCCCTGGCTGGCCCGGCTGGGGGCGCTGCGGGCGGGGCGGGGCACCGGAACCGACGCCGAAGGGGTTGTTGCCGACGCGCGGCGTCTTCGGCCCCGGCTTGGGGGCCGACGGGCGCGGCGCGACGGTCGACGCATCGCCGGCCGGGGAGCCGCCCTGGGCGGCCGCCGCGGCCTGGCCGTCCTGCGCGGCCGCCGGACGCTGCTGCGGGCCGGGACGCGGCGCCTGCCCGTCACGGCCGCCCTGGCGCTGGTCGCCGCCGCGCTCCGAGGAGCGCTCGCCACCGGGACGCGGGATGCCGCCGGGACGGGCACGGTCGCCACCGGGGCGCGGACGGTCGCCGCCCGGACGCGGGCCCTGCGGGGTCTGGCCGCCGGGACGGTCCGACCGCTCGGGCCGCTCGGGCCGCTCGGGCCGCTCGGAGCGCTCCGGACGCTCGTCGCGCTCCGGACGCTCGGTGCGCTCGGCCGGGGCCGCGGGCGCCGACGCGGCGGACGCCGCCGCCGGCGCGGACTGGCCCTGACGGTCGCCCGGACGGGCGCCGGGGCGCGGACCGGGACGCGGGGCGCCACCGGTCGAGCCGGCCGAGCCGCTGCCGCCGCCGCTGCCGCCGCCGTCGCCCGCCGGCGCGGGGCCGGGACGCGGGCCGGGGGTCGCCCCGGGGCGCGGGGCACCGCCGGACGAGCCCGACGGACCGGGCCTGGGTGCGCCACCGGCCCGCGGGCCGGGGGTGGCGCCGGGGCGCGGCTGACGGCCGGAGCCGTTGCCGCCGCCGGACATGGAGTCGCGCAGCTTGCGCGCGACGGGGGCCTCCACCGTCGAGGACGCCGACTTGACGAACTCGCCGAGGGACTCCAACTGGGTGAGTACCTGCTTGCTGGTGACGCCGAGCTCCTTGGCGAGCTCGTGCACCCGGGCCTTACCTGCCACTGATCTCCTCATCCTCGAGGTCAGCGGGGGGCCCGCGACCTCGTCTCCTACGCCTGCGCCTTCATCGGGAGGGCTTCACGGCTGGCTCATGGGGGTCGACCTGCTTCCTCGTACGCACGCGACGGTCGTCGCGCCTGTCGTGCCCGGCGGGTGTGACGGCGGAGTCCGGATCGAGCAGCGCGCGCAGGGCTCCGGTGTCGAGCGGCCCCGGGACGCGCAGTGCGCGGGGGAACGCCGACCGGCGCTCCGCGCGGGTCAGGCAGTCCGGGTCGGGGTGCACCCACGCACCGCGACCGGGCTTCCGATGTCGCGGGTCGGGATCGGCGATCCCGTCCGCGGCCACCACCCGCAGGAGTTCCGACGCCGAGGCCCGCGAACGACAGCCGATGCAGGTGCGCACCGGGCCCCGACCGCCTGGACGGTCACGTTCCGGCGCCACCCCACGACCGGGCTCGCGGGTTCGGGCCACCGGTCACTCTACCGCGCCGCTCGACGACTGCTCGACCCCGCCACCGCGCACACCCACGCCGCCGGTGCCGCCGTTGCCGCCGTTGCCATCGACACCCTCGGCACCGTCGGCATCCTCGTCCTCCTCCGGGATCGCCTCGGCGTCCGAGCGGATGTCGATGCGCCAGCCCGTGAGGCGTGCGGCCAGGCGGGCGTTCTGGCCCTCCTTGCCGATGGCCAGCGAGAGCTGGAAGTCCGGCACCACGACCCGGGCCGTGCGGGCCTTGGGGTCGACGACGGTCACCGAGACGACCTTCGACGGCGAGAGGGCGTTGCCCACGAACTCGGCGGGGTCGTCGGCCCAGTCGATGATGTCGATCTTCTCGCCGTTGAGCTCGCTCATGACGCCGCGCACCCGCGCCCCCATCGGACCGATGCAGGCGCCCTTCGCCCCGAGGCCGTCGACCTTCGACCGCACCGCGATCTTGGTCCGGTGCCCGGCCTCCCGGGCCACCGCGACGATCTCGACGTGGCCCGCGGCGATCTCCGGGACCTCGAACGCGAACAGCTTGCGCACCAGGTTCGGATGGGTCCGCGAGAGCGTGACCTGCACGCCCCGCGCGCCGCGGTTGACCCCGACGACGTAGCAGCGGAGGCGGGCCCCGTGCTCGTAGCGCTCGCCCGGCACCTGCTCGGCGGCCGGCAGCACGCCCTCGATCGAGCCGATCTCCACGACCACCACGCCGCGGGCGTTGGCCCGCGCGTCGCGCTGGACGACGCCGGCGACGACCTCGCCCTCCTTGGCGGAGAACTCGCCGAAGGTGCGCTCGTGCTCCGCGTCGCGGAGGCGCTGCACCACGATCTGGCGCGCCGTCGACGCGGCGATACGTCCGAAACCCTCGGGGGTGTCGTCGTATTCCCCGACGACCTCGCCGTCCTGGTCGGTCTCGGGCACGAGGACGGCGACGGCGCCGCTCTTGCGGTCGACCTCCACGCGGGCGCGGGGGTTCTCGCCGCCGTTCTGCTTGTAGGCGGTGAGCAGCGCGGTCTCGATCGCGGAGAGCACGGTCTCGAACGGGATCTCCTTGTCCCGCTCGATGGCGCGCAGCGCGGCGATGTCGACCTTCACGACCGGTCCTCCTGTCCGTCCTGCGCGTCCTGCCCGTCGTGGGCCCGCTGGGTGTCCGGGTCCCCGCCGGCCGCGACCACGAGGGCCTCGACCTCGGCGGGCGGCGCCGGCTTGAACTCGACCTCGACCACGGCCCGGCGTACGTCCGCCAGCGGCAGCCGGTGCAGCACCGGCCCCTTCGGGGTGCCCTCGGCCAGGGTCACCGTCGCGCCGTCCGGCCCGCCGTCGGCCCCCTCCTCCGACGCGCCGACCGGACCGACCCGCGCGCTGAGCGTGCCGCCGTCGGTCCGCGTGACCGCGACCTTGCGCAACCACGCCCGCCGCCAGTGGTGCGGGCGGGTGAGCGGGCGGTCCGTGCCCGGCGTCGTCACCTCGAGCGTGTACTCGCCCTCGAGGGTCCCCTCGCCGCCGTCCTGGTCCATCGCGTCGAAGAGCGCCGACAGCTCGCGGCTCACGCCGGCGACGGCGTCGAGACCGGGCCCGGGCGCGGGCGGGTCGTGCGGGCCGGGGACGTCGGCGGTGTCCACCACCACACGCACGACCTGGCGCCGGCCGGCCGGGCGCACCTCGAGGTCGTCGAGCACGAAGCCGGCCGCCTCGACGACCTCGACGACGGCCGGGCGCAGGCGCTCGGCGGCGGCACCACCACCGCCCCCACCGGCGGGTGCGGGGGACGTCCCACGGGACAACGGGGCTCCTCACGAGCGGGTCCGCCGCGGGCGGCACGGTCGCCGCAGGATTCTCTGACGGCGACACCGGGCGCAGCGGACGGGACGGGCGGGCCGGGATGCCGGCGCGCGGTGGTCCAGCCTAGCGCTCGGCCGACCGGGGCCCGCCGCGCCGCCGGGCTCCCGGGTGACCTCGTGGTCCCGCCCCGGCGGTGTCGTCCCGGCGGTGTCGTCCCGGCGGTGTCGTCCCGGCCGACCGGCCCGCGGCTGGCAGACTGGCCGGCCGTGGTCGCCGTCGACGAGGAAGCCCGCCCCGGCCCGCCGCGACGCACGGTGCTGCAGGGCGCGGGGCTGCTGATCGCGCTGACCGGCGTCGCGGGCCTCACGGGACTGTCCGCCGCGGGCTGCGCCGCCCCCGACGGCCCCGACGAGCTCGAGGGCCCGCTCGGCGCCGCCCGCGCCGACGCCGCCGCCGCGAGCGCCGCGGCCGCCGCCTTCCCCGGCCTCGCCGACCGCCTGACACCGCTGGCCGACGCCCGCCGCGCGCACGCCGACGCCCTCGCCGCCGAGATCCGCCGCGCCCGCCCCGACCGCGCGCCCGCCGTCGACGCCCCGCCCCCGGCCGCCCCCGCCCCGGCGAGCGCCGCCGCCGCGGTGGCCGCGCTGCGCGGCTCGCTCGGCTCCGCCCGGGACGGCGCCGGGGCGGTCGCGCTGACCACGGCGTCGTACCGCTGCGGCCTGCTCATCTCGGTCGCGGCGAGCTGCGCCGGCCTCGTGGCGGTGCTCGGGTGACGCCCTCCCCCGCGCCCGCGCCGCCCCCGCTCGACGACGACCTCCGGGACGCCGTGCTCGCCGCCCTGGGCACCGAGCACGCCGCGGTGTGGGTCTACGGGCTCGTGTCGGCGTTCCTGCCGCCCGGCACGGCGCCGGCGGTCGCGGCCGCCGCGCTGGCCCACCGGGAGCGCCGCGACGCCGTCGTCGCCCTCCTCGCGCGCGCCGGCGAGGCCGCGCCCCCGGCGGCCGCGGCCTACCGCCCGCCGTCGCCGGTCACCGACGCGGCCTCGGCCGCCGCGCTCGCCGCCGTCGCGGAGGAAGACGTGGCCGCCGCGTGGCGGGCGGTCGCCGAGCGCACGGAGCCCGACACCGGCGGCGAGCTGCGCCGCCTCGCGCTGGACGCGCTGACCGCGGCGGCGACGACCTCGGTCACCTGGCGCGGCCTGGCCGGCCGGACCCCGCTCGTGCCGGCCTTCCCCGGGGACGGCTCGGCGACCTGATCAGCGCCCTGATCAGCGCAGGGCCAATCCCGCGCGGGAGATGCGGTCGAGGGCCTCGCCGTCGGTGAAGTCCGGGTCGATGCCGTCGGCCTCGGACACCACGACGCGGTCGCCGAGCTGCGCCGACGCGTAGCCCTGCCCCGACAGCGCCGGCGGGGCGCCCGGGTAGCCGCGCTGCTCGCGGATGAGGTCGGAGACGTTCCCGGTGCCGTTGCTGTCGACCAGCGAGCGGAACGCGGTCGCGGTGGTCGTGTCGGGCATCTGCACGGTCGCGACGGCCACGACCACCTCCTGCCCCTCGGCGAACCCGGACCACAGGGACCGGTCGAGGTGCAGGCACCCGCGCTCGCGCAGGAAGTTGGCGGCCTGGCCGTAGGCGTGGCCCTCGCAGGAGACGTCGGTGGTCGCCACCTGGCGGGTGAAAGTGACGCCGTCGACGACGCGGGTCGCGGCGGGGTCGGCGAACGGGTCGCCGCCGGTCGCCGCCCGCCCGACGAGGACCGCGAGGGCCAGGGCGACGAGGAAGGCCGCGACGGCGGCGACGGTCAGCCCCCGCCAGCCCCAGACCCACTCGGGCATCCGGCGCCCGGAGCGCCCGCCGGCGGAGCGCGCGGCCCGGGCGGCCCGGCCGGCGCGCGCGAGGCTCCCGATGCCGCCCGCCGCGCGCGGGCCGGAGGAGCCCGGGGTGGAGGCCGGGATGGACGCCGGGGTGGACGCCGGGGTGGGCGGGGAAGGGTCGTCGACCGGCAGCCGGCCGGTGCGTGGCAGCGAGGGGCGTCCGTCGGGGGGCACGGAGCCCGATGGGCCCGAGGAGCTCGAGGGGCTCGAGGCGCTCGGGGCGTCCGTCCCGGGCGCCACCTGGGCGGGCACCGGCGTCGTCTCGGGCGCGGCGCCGGCGTGCAGGACGGGTGTCTCGGGGGCGAGGAAGCCGGCCTCGGCGAGGCGGTCGTCCCCGGGCAGGTGGTCGCCGAGCCGGAAGGCGACGAGCAGGCGGCGCAGGTCGTCGACGTCGAGGACGCGGAAGGAGCCGACGGGCGCGGTCAGCGCCCCCCGGCTGGCGGCGACGCCGCTCTCCTCCTCCTCGCCGACGGTCGGGAGGATCCGTCGGGGCGCCCCGCAGGGCGGGTCGGGCAGGCCGAGCAGGCGGTCGAGCTCGTCGGCGACCTGGGCGGCCGTCGGCCCGCCGGTGCGGGAGAGGCCGGTCGGCGGGGTGTCGGGGCCGCGGCCCCCGCCCGCGACGACCGACTCGCGCGCGGCCTCGCGCTCGCCCGCGGGCAGCGGGGCGAGGCCGAGGACGCCGTCGGGGCGCACCACGAGCGCGTCGAGGGGGCCGTCGGGTCCGCCCGGCAGCGCCACGGCGACGCCGGGCACCGGGGCGGCCCGCTCCGCCTCCTCGAGCAGGGCGCGCGCCCGCGCCACCCGCTCCGGAGCGATACCGAGGCGGGGATCGGGGGCCAGGACCAGCATCCGATCCTCCACGTTCGGGGGACATGGACCGCGCTCAACGTAGCCGAGAGGGTCACGATCCGATCACGACCCCCGCCGGACTCAGCGGGACAACCGCCGCCGCTCGCCCAGCCGCGCGACGAACGGGACGGCGACCCGTGCCAGCCCCGGCAGCGCCGCCGAAGTGCGCTGCAGGGCCGCGCGCCAGCCGGGCACGGTACGCAACGCCCGCCGCGACCCGAGCATCGCCATGCCCGCGTCGACGACCTCGTCCACCGACAGCAGCCGCGTGCCGGTGAACAGCAGGGCCGCGCTCGGCCGATGGGCGACGTTGCTGACCAGCGAGGTGTCCACGACGTCGGGGCACAGCGCCCGCACGCGCAGGGGGCGGCGCGCCGCGGCGAGCTCGATGTCCAGCGCCTGCGAGTAGCTCAGCGCGGCGGCCTTGCTGGCGCCGTAGGTCGCGAACCCGGGCGTCGGGCCGAGGCCCGAGAGCGAGACGACGTTGAGCACGTCGCCGCGGCGCATGACCGACACCGCCGCCCGGCACCCGTTGACCAGGCCGATGGTGTTGATCTCGAAGGTCGAGGCGACGTCCTCGTCGGAGGCCTCCCAGGCCGGCGCCGTCGACAGCACCCCGGCGTTGTTCACCCAGACGGTGACGTCGCCGAGGTCCGCGGCGGCCAGCGCGACCGCGCGGTGCGCCGAGGCGTCGCGCACGTCGAGGGGCATGGCCGTCGCGGGCCCGTCGAGGGCCTCGGCGGTGGCCCGCGCGGCGTCGGCGTCGACGTCGGTGACGACGAGGTGGTGGCCGCGCGCCGAGAGCGCGGCGGCCAGGCCGGCGCCGATCCCGCGGCCCGCGCCGGTCACGACCGCGACAGCCACACGTCCTTGTCCGGAGTCCGGGTGCACGGCGGCATTCTGGACCGTCCGTCGCCGCGCCCGGCGCCTACCCTGGTCGCCCGTGTACAGCGAGGAGATCGAGGTCCGCACCGGCGACCGGGAGACCGTCCGCGACATCACCGCAGAATGCCGCCGCTTCGTCGAGGGCGCGGGGTCGCACGACGGGCTGCTCCACGTGTTCGTGCCGCACGCGACGGCCGGGGTGGCGATCATCGAGACCGGCGCGGGCAGCGACCACGACCTGCTCGCGCAGCTCCGCGAGATCCTGCCCGCCGACGACCGCTGGTCGCACCGCCACGGCTCGGCGGGCCACGGCCGCGACCACGTGCTGCCCGCGCTCGTGGCGCCGTCGATGTCGGTGCCGGTGCTCGGCGGGACGATGACGCTGGGCACCTGGCAGTCGGTGTGCCTGGTCGACACCAACGGCGACAACCCCGCCCGCCGGGTCCGCCTGAGCCTGCTCGCGGGTTAGTCGCCGCAGCGCTCGGCGAGGCCCTCGGCGCTGGTCGCGTGGTCGAGGGCGAGCGCGGCGGCGCCGTGCAGGGCGCCGTCGTCGCCGTGCACCGCGTCGAGCACGGGCACCGGGTGGTCGCGGCGGAAGGCCATGAGCGCGCCGGTGTAGGCGTCGTCGAAGCCCGGCGCGGCCCGCAGCCCGCGGGCGAGGCCGCCGAGCACGACGACGTCCGGGTCGTGGACGTGGACGACGCCGGCGACGCCCCGCGCGAGCGCCGCCGCGGCCACCCCGACCGCGTCGGCCGCCGCCGCGTCCCCGCCCGCCGCCCGCGCGAGGACGCCCTCGGCGTAGGAGCGCGGGTCGTCGGGAGCGGGGTCGCCGAGCCGGCGGGCCAGGGCGCGTCCGTCGACCTCGGGACCCCAGCAGCCGGCGGCCCCGCAGGCGCAGCGGCGCGCCGGGTCGCCGAAGGGCAGGTGCCCGTACTCCCCCGCCGCGCCGCGCGCGCCCAGGTGCGGGTGTCCGTCGAGCAGCAGCGTCCCGCCGAGCCCGACCTCGACGGTCAGGTAGACCGCCGTCGCCGCCCCCGCGGCCGCGCCCGTGCGGGCCTCGGCGACCCCGGCGAGCGTGGCGTCGTTGCCGACGCGCAGCGGGACCGGTCCCGGCCCGAGGCAGGCCGTGACCGAGCCCAGGTCGACCGCCTCCCACGACAGCTCCGTGGCGCGCACCAGGCCGTCGCCGGACACCGGCGCCGGCGCGGCGAGCCCGACCGCGACGGCGCGGTGGCCCCCGGCGACCGAGGTGACGGCGCCGCGCAGCGCGGCGGTGACCCGGGCGGGGTCGCGGTCGTGGCGGGCGCCGACGACGCCGGTGACCTCACCGTCGAGCCCGGCCAGACCCACCCGCCAGTCCTCGTGCCGCAGGTCCACCGTGACCACCCGGGGGCCGTCAGGGGCGGGCTCGAGCGTGGTGGTGGGTCGGCCGCGGCCCGACACCGGCGCGCGGTGCTCGCATACCCAGCCCGTCCCCCGCAGCCGTGTGACCGTCTCGGTGACCGACGCGCTCGACAGCGCGAGCCGGCGGGCGAGCTCGACACGGGTCAGCCCCGGGGTGCGCCGGACCTCCGCGAGGACCTCGGCACTGGTACGCCAGCGGTCGACGCGGGCGCGACCGGGCTCACGTCCCGTCTCCGTTGACGCGGTCATGCCCCCGATTATGCTCGGAGAGCGAGAATATTCAACGCTCCCCGAGAGGACCCGCCGTGGTGATGCCCGCCGAGGCGCCCCACCGGACGACGAACCGGTTCGCCGCCGTGCTGCTGGACATGGACGGCACCCTCGTCGACTCCGACGCCGCCGTCGAGCGCTCCTGGCGCACCTGGGCGCGTCGCTGGGGCGCCGACCCCGCCGCCGTCCTCGCCGTGATGACCGGGCACCCCGCCGAGGCCACCGTGCGCCGCGTGCGCCCGGACCTCGACGAGGCCCTCGTCGCCGCCGCGACCCGCGACCACCTCGAGCACGAGTACGTCGACCTCGCCGACGTCGTCGCCGCGCCGGGCGCGCACGAGCTCGTGGCACTGCTCGAGGAGACCCTGACGCCCTGGGCGGTCGTCACGAGCGCCGATACCCGCCTCGCCCGCGCCCGCCTCGGCGCCGCCGGCCTCGAGTACCCCGTCCTGGTGCCCCGCGACATGGTCGCGCGGGGCAAGCCCGACCCCGAGGGCTACCTGCGCGCCGCGGACTTCCTCGGCGTCGACGTCGCCGACTGCCTCGTCGTCGAGGACTCCGCCGTGGGCGTCGCCGCCGGCCGCGCCGCGGGTGCGGTCGTCGCCGGCCTGCGCGGCCAGCCCGCCGACCTCGCCGTCGCCACCCTGCACGACATCCCGGCCCTGCTCGCCCAGGAGGTGACCGTGTGACCCCGCCGACCTCGACCGACGCTCCGGAGACCGCCCCGCCGGCCCCGCAGCATCCCGCTCAGCAGGCCCCGCAGCAGGCCCCCGCCCGCTCCTCGCGCGTCCCCGCCGGGGTCAGCCTCGCCGCCCTGTCCCTGGGCGGCCTGGCCATCGGCACCACCGAGTTCGCGAGCATGGGCGTGCTGCCCGGCTTCGCCGCCGACCTGGGCGTGTCGGTGCCCGCGGCCGGCGCGGCCATCAGCGCCTACGCCCTCGGCGTGGTCGTCGGCGCGCCGCTGATCGCCCTGCTCGGCGCGCGGTGGCCCCGCAAGCAGCTGGTCGTCGCCCTGGCCGTGTTCCTGGTCGTGGCGAACGCGCTCTCGGCGATCGCGCCGTCGTTCGTCCCGTTCGTGGGCCTGCGCTTCCTCGCCGGCCTGCCCCACGGCGCCTACTTCGGCACCGCCGCCGTCCTCGGTGCCGCGCTCGTGCCACCGGAGCGCCGCGCCCGCGCGCTGGCGACGGTGATGCTCGGGCTGACGATCGCCAACATCGTCGGCGTGCCCGCCGCGACCTGGCTCGGCGAGACCCTGGGCTGGCGCAGCGCCTACGTCGCGGTCACCGCGATCGCGCTGGTCACCGTGCTCGCCGTCGTCACGCTCGTGCCGAACCCCCGGGAGGCCGGGGGTGGCAGCATCGCCGGCGAGCTCACGGCCCTGCGGCGCCCGCAGGTCTGGCTCACGCTGGGCGTCATCGCCGCCGGCTTCGGCGGGCTCTTCGCTGTCTACAGCTACATCAACCCGATCCTCACCACCCAGGCGGAGGTGTCGGCGACGACCGTCCCGCTCATGCTCGGCGCCCTCGGGGTCGGCATGACCGTCGGCAACGTCGCCGGCGGGCGGTTCGCCGAGCGGGCGCCGCGGGCGACGATCGCGGTCGCGCTGGTGGTGTACTCGGCGGTGCTGGTCGGGTTCGTGTTCGCCGCGCACGACGCGGTCGCCGCGACGATCGGCCTCTTCGCGCTGGGCTTCGTCGGGATGTCGGCCGGACCGGCCCTCATGGGGCGGCTCATCGACTTCGCCGCCGAGGGCCCGTCGCTGGCCGCCGCGAGCTTCCACTCCGCCTTCAACGTCGCCAACGCCGTCGGCGCCGCGATCGGCGGGCTCGTGCTCGCCGCGGGCCTCGGCTACGACGCCCCCGCCGCCGTCGGCGCCGCGCTGCCGCTGATCGGCCTCGTCGTGCTGGCGGTGTCGGTCGGGCTGGAGCGCCGCACGGCGGCCCGATAGGTGCTGGTCACTGGCTGATATCGCTCGCTCAGCGAGCGACAGCAGCCGGTCACCGCGCTGTGCGGGAGGGGGAGTGGCCGGACCGGTGTCGACGTCGAGGCGAGCGAGCCACGCTCGCCACCGACGAGGCTCACCAACCGTCGCGTCGGGTCGGTCGTGCCGGGACGGCCGTAGCCTGCGGGCCGTGGGTCCCTCCGGCGGTGTGCGAAGACCTGTCGCGCCGCCGGACGCGGCCGTGGACCGCGACTGGCTGTTCGGGGCCTTCGCGGCGACGTTCGCCGCGGCGCTGATCCTCGACCAGCTGTGGTGGGGCGGCTTCGAGGTGGCCTCGCTGCACGCCCTGGTCGTGGCCTCCGCGGTCGTGGTGCTGTGCCGGCCCCGCTCGGTGGGTGCCCTGGCGGCCATGTTCGGCGTCGAGGTCGTCGCCGTGGCCCGCGACCTCCCCGTCGTCGGGACCCACCGCCTGCTGCTGCTGATCGTGGCGGGAACGGTGCTGGCGTCGATCGCCTCGTCGGCCCTGCGCGAGCGCCGGCTCCCCGCACCCGGCGAGGTGTTCGCCGTCGTCGCGCCCTTCCTGCGCGTCGCGCTGGTCGTCGTGTACGCGTTCGCCGCGCTCGCGAAGCTCAACGCCACGTTCCTGGACCCGGCCACGAGCTGCGCCACGCCGATGGTCCTCGGACTGCTCGGGGCGGCCGCGCCCGCCGCCGTCACCGCCCTCGCCCCGGTGGGCACCGCGGTCGTCGAGGCAGCGCTCGCGGTCCTGCTCGCCGTCCCCCGGACCCGCCCGGCCGGGCTCCTCCTCGGCCTCGGCTTCCACGCCGTGCTCGCGGTGTCCGGCAACGTGCCGTTCACCGGTGTCGCGCTGGCCCTCTACGTCGCGTTCCTCCCGACGGGCGCCGGCGAGCGTCTCCGCGCCGCGTGCGCCCGCGTCCCGCGCGGGTGGCTCGGCGCCCTCCCGGCCGTCGTGATCGGGGTCTGGCTGGTCGGCGCGCTCGCCGGACCGTCCCAGGACGCTCCGGGCCTGAGCGGGGTCCCGTCGGCGGCGGTGTCCCCGACGGTCCGGGTGCTCGCCCAGGTCGTCGCGCTCGCGCTTACGGGCGCGGGGGCGGCTCTGGTGATCGCGACCCGTCGCGGGGCGCCCGGGCGCTCGCGCCTGACCCCGGTCCTGGCCGCCGGGGCCGCGGTGCTGGTGCTCAACGGGCTCGCGCCCTACCTCGGGCTCAAGACCGACACGTCCTTCGAGATGTTCAGCGGCCTGCGGACCGAGCCCGGCGCCTGGAACAGCCTCGTCGTGCCGGAGTCCGTCCGGGTGTTCGGCTACCAGGACCAGGCGCTCACCGTGCTGCCGAGCGGGACCCGGACGCTGCGGTTCGAGGTGGAGCGCTTCCTGCGGGCGCACCCCGGTGCCGTGGTCACCGTCCTCGACGGCACGGCGGCGCCGCGCACCGTGGGACCGCTCCCGCCGGGGCCGACGACGGCCGAGCGGATCGCGCTCTTCCGGCCGCTGGTCCCGCCGGGAGCTCCCCGCTGCTGAGCGTCAGGCCCGCCCGGCGAGCTCCGCGACGACGTCGTCGACGGGGACCTCGCGACGCTGCCCCGACGCCCGGTCGGTGACCTCGACGACGCCGGTCGCCAGCCCCCGCCCGACGGTGAGGGTCGTCGGCATCCCGAGCAGCTCGGCGTCGGCGAACTTCACGCCGGGTGAGGCCTTGCGGTCGTCGAGCAGGACGTCGAGGCCGGCGTCGGCCAGCCCGGCCGCGATCCGGTCGGCCGCCTCGGCCTGGGCGGGGTCCTTGCCGGCGATGACGACGTGCACCGCGTAGGGCGCGACCTCGGCGGGCCACACCAGGCCCTTGGCGTCCGCGTGCTGCTCGGTGATCGCCGCGACCGCCCGGGTCACCCCGACGCCGTACGAGCCCATCGTCACCGTCGCGGGCTTGCCGTCGGCACCGAGGGCGCTGAGCCCCAGCGCCTCCGCGTACTTGCGCCCGAGCTGGAAGATGTGGCCCATCTCGATGCCGCGCGCGGCGACCAGCGGGCCGCCGCCGTCGGGCGAGGGGTCGCCCTCGCGGACCTCGGCGGCCTCGATCGTGCCGTCCGGGGTGAAGTCGCGGCCGGCGACGAGGTCGACGACGTGGCGGCCGTGCTCGTCGGCGCCGGTGACCCAGGCGGTGCCGGTGACGATGCGGGGGTCGACGAGGTAGCGCACGCCGTTCTTCGCGAGCCCGACAGGGCCGATGTAGCCCTTGGTGAGGAACGGGTTCGCGGCGAAGTCGGCGTCCTCGAGCAGGGCCACCTCGGCGGGCGAGACCGCGGCCTCGAGGCGCTTCATGTCGACCTCGCGGTCGCCGGGCACGCCCACCCCGAGCAGCGTCCACTCCGCCGCGCCGGGCAGGCGGGTCTTGACCATGACGTTCTTGAGCGTGTCCGCCGCGGTGAACGTGCGGCCCAGCCCGAGGGTGTTGACGTGGTCGACGAGCGTCTCGATGGTCGGCGTGTCCGGGGTGTCGTACACGACCGCCTCGGGCTTGGCCGCGATCGACTGCTCGGGCGGCGCCGGCGTCGTCACGGCCTCGACGTTGGCGGCGAAGCCCGTCGCGGGGCAGCGCACGTAGGTGTCCTCGCCGGCCTCGCAGGGCGCCAGGAACTCCTCCGACGCCGAGCCGCCCATCGCGCCCGACATCGCCGACACGATCTGCACGTCGAGCCCGAGCCGGGCGAAGATCCGCTGGTACGCCGCGCGGTGCTGCGCGTACGACTCGGCCAGGCCCTCGTCGGTGAGGTCGAACGAGTACGAGTCCTTCATCGTGAACTCGCGGCCCCGCAGGATGCCCGCGCGGGGGCGCTCCTCGTCGCGGTACTTCGTCTGGACCTGGTAGAGCGTGATCGGGAAGTCGCGGTACGAGCTGGTCTCCCCCTTGACCATGAGGGTGAACAGCTCCTCGTGCGTCGGCCCGAGCAGGTAGTCCGCCTTCTTGCGGTCCTTGAGCCGGAAGAGGGTGTCGCCGTACTCCGTCCACCGGCCCGTCGCCTCGTAGGGCTCGCGGGGCAGCAGCGCCGGGAAGTGCACCTCCTGGCCGCCGATCGCGTCCATCTCGTCACGGATGATCTCCTCGACGCGCCGCAGCACCTTCATGCCCAGCGGCAGCCACGAGTAGATGCCCGGCGCCACGCGCCGGACGTAGCCCGCGCGGACGAGCAGCTTGTGGCTGATCACCTCGGCGTCGGCCGGGTCCTCGCGCAGCGTGCGCAGGAACAGCCCGGACATCCGCGTGACCCCTCGTGCCATGTTCCGAGCGTAACGACGTCCCGGAAGGGGGTTGCGCCGGACCTGCGCCGTCCTGTGCTCGCCCGGCGCTAGGCGCCGACCACCACGCTCACCAGGTCGATCGCCAGCCCGACGAGCCACGGGATGATCCAGACGGCGGCCACGGCCAGCGCGGCGACGAGGAAGATCAGGAGCACGCGACGGCGACGACGCTTCCGGTCGGCCCGCGCGGCCTCCCGCGCCGCGGCCTCCCGGCTCGCCGCGTCCCGGGCCACGCCCGGCGCCACCCTCTCGCCCGGCAGCGTCGACACCCGCTCCTCGCGGGCGGCCTGCTCCCGGGCCTCCCGTTCCGCCTGCTCCCGGGCCCGGCGCTCCACCTGCTCGCGGAAACGACGCTCGGCGAACTCGCGGGCCCGGCGCTCGGCCTGCTCCCGCGCGTCACGCTGGGCCTGCTCGCGGGCCCGGCGCTCGGCGTCTTCCCGCGCCTGGCGTTCGGCCTGCTCGCGGGCCTCGCGTTCGGCCTGCTCGCGGGCTTCGCGTTCGGCCTGCTCGCGGGCTTCGCGTTCGGCCTGTTCGCGGGCTTCGCGTTCGGCCTGTTCGCGGGCTTCGCGTTCGGCCTGTTCGCGGGCTTCGCGTTCGGCCTGTTCGCGGGCTTCGCGTTCGGCCTGCTCGCGGGCCTCGCGTTCGGCCTGCTCGCGGGCTTCGCGTTCGGCCTGCTCGCGGGCCTGGCGTTCGGCCTGCTCGCGGGCTTCGCGTTCGGCCTGCTCGCGGGCTTCGCGTTCGGCCTGCTCGCGGGCTTCGCGTTCGGCCTGCTCGCGCGCCTCATGCTCGGCCTTCTCGCGCGCCTCACGCTCGGCGTCCTCGCGGGCGACCGCCGCGGCGTCGTCGACCGACACGCGGGGCTCGGGCGCGAGCGTCACCTCGTCGGGACCGCCCCAGACGTCGGCGCCCATCTCGGCCTCGGTCCGGCGCCACCACCGGGTGCCCACCGCCACGTGCCACCTCCCCTCCGCCGCCGGGGCGCGACGCCGCAGACGGCGTGCACGATCACGGTAGGCGGACGTGCGGTCGGATCCGGCGCGCCGCGCCAGGACACGCGGAGATCTGTCCTCCCCGTCACCCCGGGCGACTCAGGCCAGCCCCAGCACCGCCAGCGTCGTCCGGGCCGCCTCGCCGCCCTCGTCCTCGGCGATGTCGAGGGCGCCGGGGACGTCGAGGTCGTCGAGCAACCGCTCGAGCACGGCGCCCCCGGCGGCGTCGCTCCCGCCGTGCCGGGCCGCGGCCCCGTAGAGCCGCTCCAGGCGCGCCGCGGCGTCGTCGAGCGCGGCGGTGGTGACGTCCCACGGCTGCGCCCACGGCCGGTCGAGCAGCAGCAGGCGCACCGCCGCGGCCGGGTGGGTCTCGAGGAGCTCGCCGACCAGCAGCAGGTTCCCCGCCGACTTGGCCAT
Organism: Actinomycetospora sp. ABD4_176; assembly: GCF_056311855.1. Taxonomy (NCBI): domain Bacteria; kingdom Bacillati; phylum Actinomycetota; class Actinomycetes; order Pseudonocardiales; family Pseudonocardiaceae; genus Actinomycetospora; species Actinomycetospora sp. ABD4_176. The sequence continues at coordinate 1,984,423 of NZ_CM149974.1, forward strand.
CTTCTCCCCGTCGACCCGCACCGTCCCCACGTGCAGCCGTGCCCGCGCGAAGGGCGCGACGCCGGTGAGGGCCTCGGCCATGGCGGCCTGCGTGGTGTGGTGGGGGTGGCGCAGGTCGGCGCCGCCGATGTGCAGGTCGACGGCGGGCCCGAGGACGGTCAGGGCCATCGCGGCGCACTCCGCGTGCCACCCCGGCCGCCCGTCGCCCCACGGGCTCGGCCAGGCCGCCTCGCCGGGCTGGGCCGGGCGCCAGACCAGCGCGTCGTCCGGATCGTCGGCGCCGGGCCAGGGCGCCTCGCTCGAGGTGTCGGGGTCCCGGCCGCCGGCGGGTTCCACCGACGGCAGCCGGGACGCCGGGAAGAGCACCGCCCCGTCCCGCTCGTAGGCCGCACCCCGTTCGAGCAGCGCGGCGGCCAGGGCGACGACACCGTCGACGTGGTTGTGCGCGCGGGGCTCGTGCGTCGGCGGGCGGACGCCGAGGGACGCCATGTCGTGGTCGAAGCGGAACTGCCCGACCGCCGCGAAGCTGTCGAACCGCGCCCCGGCCCGCTCGGCCGCGGCGTCGAGGACGTCGTCGACGTCGGTGACGTTGCGACAGCTCACGACCTCGATGCCCGTGCGGCGCAGCACCCGCGCGGCGACGTCGGCCCAGACGAACGTCGACGCGTGACCGAGATGGGTCGTGTCGTACGGCGTGATGCCGCAGACGTAGGCGCGGGCGCGCCCGACCAGCGGCAGGGGCGCGCCGGCGAGGCGGAGCGACGGGGTCACGGGGTCCTCCCGGTGCGCTTGGCCGCGCGGCGCCACTGCACCATCCGCCCGAGGCCCGGGATGGCGAGCAGCAGCACCCCGGCGATCGCGGCGAACAGCAGCCAGATGCCGAGCGGCAGGGTGGCCTCCAGCCCGAGGAACACGACCCGGACCGGGTCGAGGTTCTGGAGGATGAAGATGAGGAGGAACACGAGCACGACGGCGCCGAGGATCAGCCCGATCCAGAAGCCGCCGATGCGTGTGCGTCCCGGCGAGACCCGGGCGCGCGGCCGGGCGGCGGCCGCGCCGTCGGGGATCGTCGGGTACTCCGCCGGTCCCCCGGAGGACGGCGTGGACGGGGGCCCCGACGCCGCCTTCCGGTCGCCGGCGACCTCCGCCCGCGAGATCGCGCCCGTGGCCGGCCTGGTGGGCCCGTCGGCGGGCGACGGCGCACCGTACCGGGGCTCTTCGCTCATGCCCGTCATCTTCGCGCGTCCGCGGCTCCGGCGTGGATCACGGGGTCCGGCGCCACGTCGAGGGACCGGGACCGGACGGCACCGACGGGGGTCAGCGGGCCACCGCGACGGTGACCCCGCGCCCGCGCTGCTTCTCCACCACCAGCACACCCTCGCCGACCTCGCGCGCGGCGAGGACCGCGGCGGCCTCGGCGACGCTGCCGGTGCCGGTCAGGCGGCGCACGACCGGCGAGGGGTGCGGGACGTCGACGGTGTCGAGCTCCCGGGCCGGGTAGGTCCGCAGGGTCCGGCCGGCGGCCACGGCGAGGACGGCGGGCTCCGCGGCGCGGGTGTCGATGGTGGCGACGACGGCGAACCCGTCGAGGTCCAGCGCGTCGACGGCGTCCTGCAGGTGCGCGAGCGGCGTGCCCGGCTCGATCCCGACGCCGAGGACGGTCACCGGCGGGCCGCCCGGCCGGCGTGGCGCAGCCACCGCGCCACGCCGGCCGGACGGCCCGCCGGGTGGGTGTGCAGGTAGGACGCGTGCACCCCGGCCGCGACGAACCCCTCGGGCTCGGCGCCGTCCCAGCGCCACGCCGGGGAGGTCCCGGCGCGCGGGGTGGTGACGGTGCGGTGGAACTCGTGGCCGGTCACGGTCTCGCCCGTGGCGGCGAGCGGGGAGTCGGCGGCGGCAATCGCCGTGCGGTAGCCCAGCGCGAGGCGCGGGCCCATCGCGGCGTCGGCGTCGAGCACCCCGCACATCGGGGCCCCGTCCAGCGACCGCGCGAGGTAGAGCAGCCCGCCGCACTCGGCGTGCACCGGCGCGCCCGACGCCGCGAACGCCCGCACGGCCGCGCGCAGCGGGTCGTTGGCGCTCAGGGCCGCCGCGTGCTCCTCGGGGAACCCGCCGGGCAGCACGAGCCCGGCCGTGCCCGCGGGCAGGGCCTCGTCGTGGGCGGGGTCGACGGTGACGACCTGCGCCCCGCCCGCGGCGAGGAGCTCGGCGTGCTCGGGGTAACCGAAGGTGAAGGCCGCTCCCCCGGCGACGGCGACGATGGGCTCCCCGCCCACCCTGTCGCCGGATACGGGCTCGCCGATCGCGGTGACCGGGTCCCAGGCCGTCGCGGGCGTCGGGGGCGCCGCGCGGGCGAGGGCGGTGACGGCGTCGAGGTCGACGTGGTCGGCGACGAGGCCCGCCATGGCGTCGACGGCGGACCGGGCCGCGACGCCGTGCTCGGCCGCCGTGACGAGGCCCAGGTGGCGGGAGGGGACGGCCAGCTCCGCGTGGCGCGGGAGCACGCCGAGCACCGGCAGCCCGACCTCGGCGCAGGCGGCGCGCAGGACCTCCTCGTGGCGGTTCGACCCGACGCGGTTGAGGATCACCCCGCCGAGACGCAGGCGCGGGTCGAAGTCCCGGAACCCGGCGAGCAGCGCGGCGACCGAGCGGGACTGGCCGCGCGCGTCGACCACCAGCACGACGGGCGCGTCGAGCAGGCGGGCGACGTGCGCGGTGGAGCCGTCGGATTCGGGGTCGCGGCCGATCCGCCCGTCGAAGAGCCCCATCACGCCCTCGACGACGGCCAGCTCCGCGCCCCGCGCGCCGTGCACGACGAGGCCGGGCAGGGTCGCGGGTTCGACGAGGACGGGGTCGAGGTTGCGGCCCGGGCGCCCGGCGGCCAGGGCGTGGTACCCGGGGTCGACGTAGTCGGGGCCGACCTTGAACGGGGCGACGGCGGTGCCGTGGGCGGCCAGCGCGCCGAGCAGGCCGGTGGTCACGGTGGTCTTGCCGCTGCCCGAGGACGGGGCCGCGACGACGACCCGGGGCGGCAGGGCTACCACTCGATCCCCTTCTGCCCCTTCTGCCCCGCGTCCATCGGATGCTTGATCTTCGTCATCTCGGTGACCAGGTCCGCGGCGTCGACCAGCGCCGCCGGGGCGTCGCGGCCGGTGACGACGACGTGCTGGTGGCCGGGCCGCGCGCGGAGGACCTCCACCACCTCGTCGGTGTCGATCCAGCCCCACTTCAGCGGGTAGGTGAACTCGTCGAGCACGTAGAAGTCGTGCGCCCCGGCCTCGAGCCGGCGCCGGATCTCCGCCCAGCCCTCGCCCGCGGCCGCGGCGTGGTCGGACTCCGACCCCTGCTTGCGCGACCACGACCAGCCCTCGCCCATCTTGTGCCACTCGACCGGCCCGCCCTGGCCGGTGTCGCGGTGCAGGTCGCCGAGCGCGCGCAGGGCGGTCTCCTCCCCCACGCGCCACTTCGCGCTCTTGACGAACTGGAACACCGCGATGGACGACCCCGCGGTCCACTGCCGCAGCGCCAGCCCGAAGGCGGCCGTCGACTTGCCCTTGTTCACCCCGGTGTGGACGACGAGCAGCGGGCGACGGCGACGCTGGCGCGTCGTCAGCCCGTCCTGCGGGATCGTCGTCGGGACCCCCTGCGGCACTGTCCGCCTCCTTCGTCGGTATGTGAGCACTTTCCGCCCCTATAGGGGCGGAAAGTGCTCACGAGGCCCGGAACCGCTCGACGACGCCGGCGACCGACTCGCCGGTCAGCTCGTCGAGGGTGACGACGGCGCCGCCCGCCACGCGGGCCACGCGACCTGCGAGCCCGAGGCGCACGGGACCCGACTCGCAGTCGACGACCACCGTGCTCATGCTCGCCCCGCGCCCCGCCGCCCCGGCGTCGCGGGCGAGGCCCCGCGCGGCGACGAGGGCGGCGTCCAGACCCCCCGACGCCGTGGCGCGCCCGTCGGTGAGCAGCACGAGCAGCCCCCGACGGCGCGGGTCGCGGGTCCGCTCGGTGCGCAGGACCGCGCGGGCGGTGCGCAGGCCGTCGGCGAGCGGGGTGCGCCCGCCGGTGCGCAGGTCGTGCAGGCGCGCGTGGGCGGTGTGCACCGACGTCGTCGGCGGCAGGGCCACCGTCGCCGACGCACCCCGGAACGTCACGACGCCGACCCGGTCGCGGCGCTGGTAGGCGTCGCGCAACAGGGCCGCCACCGCACCGGTCACCGCGGACATCCGCCGGCGCGCCGCCATCGAGCCCGACGCGTCGACGCAGAACAGGACGAGGTTGCCCTCGCGGCCCTCCCGGACCGCGTGCCGGAGATCGTCGTGCTCGACACGACGACCCCGCCCGGCCGCCGCCAGCACCGTCGCCGGGACGTGCAGCGTCGTGTCGGCGCGACGCTCGGGCACCGCGCGCACCACCCGGCCCTGCCGCCCCCGGGCCCGCGACCGGCGGCCCGGCGCGCCCTCCCCCGTGCCCCGGACCTCGAAGCGCCGGGCCGCGAGCCGCGTCCGCGCCGGCGCGCCCACGGGCACACCCGCGGGCTCCGGCTCCGGCTCCGACTCCGGCTCCGACTCCGACTCCCGCGACGGCGCCTCCTCCGACGATCCCTCCGACGACCCTCCCGACGACCCCGGCGGCGTGCCCGCCGAGGACCCCGCCCCGCTCGGCGGCGGGCTCGGCGCCCCGCCGCCCGGCCCTCCGCCGCCGTCGTCCGGACCCTCCGGCCCGTCGGGCCCGCCGTCGTCGGGGCCGTCGTCAGGACCGTTGTCAGGACCGCCGTCGGGACCCTCCGGCGGCTCGGGCGGTTCCTCGGGCTCCGAGTCCCGCGCCGCCTCGTCCGCGCGCTGCATCGCCTCGTCGAGCTCGTCCTCGCCGAGGTGGGGCTCGTCGAACGGGTCCCGGCGGCGCCGGTGGGGCAGGGCCAGGCGGGCGGCGGCGCGCACGTCGGTCGCGTCGACCGCGTCGGCCCCGCGCCAGGCGGCGTGGGCGACCGCGGTCCGGGCCAGCACGACGTCGGCCCGCATCCCGTCGACCTCGACCTCCGCGCACAGCGCCGCGATCCGCACGAGCTCGGCGTCGGGCAGGGACACGGCTCCGAGACGGGCCCGCGCCGCCACCAGCCGCGCCCGCAGCGCGTCCTCGTCGCCGGCGTACCGCCCCGCGAACCCCTCGGGGTCGGCGTCGTGCGCCAGGCGCCGGCGCACCACCTCGGTGCGCTCGGCGACGTCGCGCGACGCGGTGACGTGCACCGTCAGCCCGAAGCGGTCGAGCAGCTGCGGGCGGAGCTCGCCCTCCTCCGGGTTCATGGTCCCGACCAGCAGGAACGCCGCGGGGTGGGTCAGCGAGACGCCGTCGCGCTCGACGGTGGCCCGGCCCGTGGCGGCGGCGTCGAGCAGGAGGTCGACGAGGTGGTCGTGCAGGAGGTTGACCTCGTCGACGTAGAGCAGCCCCCGGTGCGCGGCGGCGAGCAGGCCCGGGCGGACGGTGGCGCGGCCGTGGGCGAGGACCTCCTCGAGGTCCAGCGACCCGGTCACCCGGTCCTCGGAGGCGCCGACGGGCAGCTCGACGAGCCGGACGGGGCGCCGCTCGCGGGGGGCGTCGGCGGCGAAGGGGCCGTCGGGGCTCTCCTCGCCGGCGGCGGTGTCGACCGAGAACCGGTCCGCGGCGACGACCTCGACCGGCGGCAGCAGCGTGGCGAGCGCGCGCACGATCGTCGTCTTGGCCGTGCCCTTCTCCCCGCGCACGAGCACGCCGCCGATGCCCGGGTCGACCGCCGTGAGCATGAGGGCCAGTCGGAGGTCCTCGTGGCCGACCACGGCCGAGAACGGGAAGGCCAAGGAAGGTCCTCAGGATCGGGAGCGGGAGGGGACGGCCGACCCTAACCCACGACATCTGAGCAACCGCTGAGATGAAGGTGACGCCGGATCCGCGGAGCGGGACCCGGACCCGGGGGCAGGTGGGTCCGGGTCCCGCTTCCGTCTCGTCGGACCGGTCTGCCCTCCGGTCCGGACGTCGGTGGGTCGGGCGGGCGGTCTCAGGCGAGCTGCTCGCTCAGCAGTGGGCCGACGGCCGCGACGCGCACGTAGTAGCCGGGGCGCCCGGCGCGGGCGCAGCCGTCGCCGAAGGACGTGACCCCGATGAGCTTGCCGGCGGCGACGAGCGGGCCGCCCGAGTCGCCCTGGCAGGAGTCGACGCCGCCCTGGTCGAAGCCCGCGCAGGTCAGGCGGCGCGGGTCGAAGCTGCGGTCGCCGGCGCGGCAGTAGTCGTCGCCGCGCATCGGCACGGTCGCGGTCAGCAGGTAGCGCGAGGGCGTGGCGTTCTCGGCGGTCGCACCCCAGCCGTAGACCTGGGCGGCCCGCCCGTCGGCGTAGAGCGCCTCGTCACCGGCGCCCGCCAGCGGCAGCGGGGTGCGGGCGCTCGGGGTGTCCAGCGTCAGCACGGCGAGGTCGGCGCCCCGCCCGACGCCCTCGAACTCGGGGCTGACCCACACCGACCGCACGCCCGAGGTCTCACCGGTGGTCGACTGCTTGTCGTCGCGGCCCGCGACCACCCGGACCTCGTCGGCGGTCGTCGTCGCCATGCAGTGGGCGGCGGTGAGCACCTTGGTCGGCGCGACGAGCGTGCCGCCGCAGAACTGGAAGCCCGCGGCGTCGGTGAGGAACACGGCCCAGGGGTGCTCGTCGGTGGTGGTGCGCGCGCCGCCGACCACGCGGGTCCCGGCGTCGACGACGACCGTGCCGCCGCCGGACCCGCCGCCGGACCCGCCGCCGGACCCGCTGCCGGACCCGTCGCCGCCCGGCGTGCCCTCGGCGGCGCGGGCGGTCCCGACGGCACCGGCGGCGCCGGCGAGCGCGAGCAGGAGGGCCACCCCCAGGAGCACGAGCACCCGCCGGGACGTGACCAGTCCCTCGCGCACGCCGTTCGTCATCCGGTCCGCCCCTCCGCTGCTCGGCCGTTCAGCGAGCTCTCCGTGTGCCGTTCGGCGCAACGGTCAGCTGCCTTCGGCGGGAGACGACAGCAGTCCGCTCGCCGACGGACAAGGCGGGCGCGGGCAGGTTCGCTCCCCTGAGCGACGACGAACGGTCGATTTCCGTCGGTAAACGACACCGTCGAGTGGTCGCTCGCCCGACGAACGGTCGGAGATCAGCGACGAGCGGACTATGCCGCGACCGTCCGTCGCGCCGGCCGCGCGCGGGGGCGGGTGGTGGAGAGGTGGGTGATGCCGGGAGCACCTCGCCGGTGCGGACCGCGCCCGGATCGACCGCCCACTACCGTGGGGGCGTGCCCCACCACGACCTCGTCATCGTCGGCACCGGGTCCGGCAACACCATCCCGGACGAGCGGTTCGCCGACATGGACGTGGCGATCGTCGAGCACGGCATCTACGGCGGGACCTGCCTCAACGTGGGCTGCATCCCGACGAAGATGTACGTCTACGCGGCCGACGTCGCCGAGACGATCCGGCGCGCCGGCACCTACGGCATCGACGCGAGCATCGACAAGATCCGCTGGACCGACATCCGCGACCGGGTCTTCGGACGCATCGACCCGATCTCGGAGGGCGGGCAGCGCTACCGGCAGGGCCAGACGGGCACGACGGTCTACCTGGGCCACGCCCGCTTCAGCGGCGACCGCACGTTGGAGGTGGCGCCGACCGACGGCGGCGCGCCGGTGACGGTCACCGGCGACCGGGTCGTCGTCGCCGCGGGCGCCCGCCCCGGCATCCCGGAGATCATCGCCTCGAGCGGCGTCCCCTTCCACACCTCCGACGACGTCATGCGCCTCGACGAGGTCCCGCGCCGCCTGACGATCATCGGTGGCGGCTACATCGCCGCGGAGTTCGCGCACGTCTTCTCCGCGCTGGGCGCCGAGGTCACCATCGCCACCCGCGGACCGGCGCTGCTGCGCGAGCAGGACGAGGAGATCTCCGGGCGCTTCACCGAGCTCGCCGCCGGGCGCTGGAACGTGCTGCTCGAGGCCGCGCCGACCGCGCCGCCCGAGCGGCGGGCCGACGGCACGGTCGTCGTCCACTGCCGCCACGGCGCGATCGAGGGCGACGCCCTGCTCGTCGCCACCGGCCGCCTCCCCAACTCCGACCGCCTCGACGCCGCCGCCGGCGGGCTCGCGCTGCACCCCGACGGCCGTATCGTCGTCGACGAGCAGCAGCGCACCACCGCGCCGGGCGTCTGGGCGCTCGGCGACATCAGCTCCTCCCACCAGCTCAAGCACGTCGCCAACCACGAGGCCGCCGTCGTGCGGCACAACCTGCTCCACCCCGACCAGCCGCGGCGCACGAACAACGCGCACGTCCCCTCGGCGGTGTTCACCGACCCGCAGATCGCGTCGATCGGGCTGCGCGAGCAGGACTGCCGCGACCGCGGCATCCCGTACGTCACCAAGGTGCAGCGCTACGGCGACGTCGCCTTCGGCTGGGCGATGGAGGACACCACCGGCGTCGTCAAGCTCGTCGCGAGCCCGGACGGGACGCTGCTAGGGGCCCACCTCATGGGTCCCGAGGCGTCGTCGCTGATCCAGCCGCTGATCCAGGCCATCACGTTCGGCCTCGACGCGCGCACCATGGCCGAGAAGCAGTACTGGATCCACCCGGCGCTGCCCGAGGTGATCGAGAACGCCCTGCTCGGCCTGCCGCTCGACCCGGTCCGGTGATCACTCGGTCCGGCGGAAGCGCCACACCGCGAGGGCCAGCAGCAGCACGCAGCACGCCACGGTGATGAGGATCTGCACCGCCACGGGCACCGGCCACGTGCCCCAGACGATGCCCGGGTCGAACCGGGCGCGGGCGGCGGCGTCGACGTCGAGGTGGTCGAACACCACCGAGCGCAGGGGCTCGACGGCGTAGGTCATGGGGTTGACGAGCGTGAGCACCGCGAGCCACGTCGGCAGCCCCGAGAGCGGGAAGAGCGCCCCGGACAGGAACATCAGCGGCGTGATGACGAGCTGGACCAGCGGCATCGCCGACTGGATCTGCCGCACCCGGGCGGCCAGCACGAGCCCCAGGGCGGTGATCATAAAGCCCATGAGGAAGATCAGCCCGATCATCGCCAGCAGCATCAGCGGGTCGTAGGGCACGCCGACGAGCCCGGCGAGGGCCAGCAGCACCAGGCACTGCAGCGTCGCCACCGACGCCCCACCGAGCGCCTTGCCCATGAGGATCGACGTCGTCGACACGGGCGCGACGAGCATCTCGCGCAGGAAGCCGAACTCGCGGTCCCAGACGATCGAGATGCCGGCGAAGGCCGCGGTGAAGAGCACCGAGATCGCCATGACCCCGGGGAACAGGAAGGTCGTGAACGGCACGGTGCCACCGGCCCCGCCGGTGCTGCTCCCGAGCAGCGAGCCCAGCCCGCTGCCGAGCACGAACAGGAACAGCAGCGGCTGGGCCAGCGACGACAGGATGCGCGAGCGGTCCTTGACGAAGCGGATCATCTCGCGCTGCCAGACGACCGCCGCGGCGCGCGCCTCGGTGGCGAGGCTGCCCTCGGGGACGCGGACGGCCTCGGTCGGTGCCCCGGTGGAGGTCCCGGTGGTCATCAGCGCCTCATCCGCATCGCCATCGGCTGCATGTCCGGGCCCGCCTCGGCGTCGCGGATCGTCGTGCCGGTGTGGGCGAGGAAGACGTCGTCGAGGCTGGGGCGGGTGACGGTCACCGACCGGATGGCGACGTCGTGGGCCCCGAGCCGGTCGAACAGCCGCGGCACGAACCCCGCGCCGTCGGGCACCGCGACCGTCACCGCGCCCTCGCGCACCGCCCCCTCGAGCCCGAGTTCGGTGCGCAGCGCGCGCAGGGCCGCCTCGTCGTCGTCGGTGGTGATCGCGACCCGGTCGGCGCCGACCTGGGCCTTGAGCGCGTCGGGGGTGTCGAGGGCGACGACCCGGCCCTCGTTCATGATCGCGATCCGGTCGCAGTGCTCGGCCTCGTCCATGTAGTGGGTGGTGACGAAGACGGTGATCTCCTCCGTCCGGTGCAGCTGTGCGACGTAGTCCCAGATCGTGCCGCGGGTCTGCGGGTCGAGCCCGATCGTCGGCTCGTCGAGGAAGAGCACCTGGGGGCTGTGCAGCAGGCCGCGCGCGATCTCCAGGCGCCGCCGCATCCCGCCGGAGTAGGTGCGCACCTCGTCGCCACGGCGGTCCCAGAGCCCGACCATGCGCAGGACCTCCTCGCGGCGCGCCGGGGCGCGGCGGCGGTCGACGCCGTAGAGCTCCTGGTGGAAGCGCAGGTTCTGCTCGCCCGACATGGGGGCGTCGAGCGTCGGGTCCTGGAACACCAGCCCGATCCGCCGGCGCACCGCGGCCCGGTCGCGCACGACGTCGAGGCCGACGACCTCCGCCTGCCCGGCGGTGGGCTCGACGAGCGTGCACAGGATGTTGATCGTGGTCGACTTGCCCGCGCCGTTCGGGCCGAGGAAGCCGAACGTCTCCCCCCGCGCGACGTCGAGGTCGATGCCCCGGACCGCCTCCACCGCGCCGTAGCGCTTGACCAGGCCGCGGACCGCGACCGCCGGTGTGGCCATCCACGCCTCCTCTCACAGGCAGCGTGAGGAACGCTAGCGCCCGGCGAGGACCCGGCGGTGTGGCTGCGCGAGGCGCAGGGGGTCACCCGCGGTGGCGGTACTCCTCGCCGGGGATCGGCGGCTCCTCGCGTCGGGACGCCGCGGCGTCCGCCTCCACGGCGGCGTCGCGCTCGCGACGCTCGGTGCCCGGCAACGAGGTGTCGGGGTCGGCGTCGCTGACGCGCCCGCGCCGCTCGGTGGCGGCGAGCGAGTCGTCGCGCTCGGCGGTCTCCTCGCCCACGCGCTCGCGCCGGACGGCCTCGGGGATCGGCGGGGCCACGTGCTCCTGCTCGCCGTGCTCGGGCATCTCGGTGATCCCTTCCGACGTCGTCGTCCTCGACGTCGCCACCGTCCGGCGCCCGGGCCCCCGCGTCAAGACTCCGGGCGGTCCGCGCGGCGAGCGGGCAGGCCCACCGCCGTCGCGGCCGCCTCGGCCACGGCGTCGACGTAGGCCTCGCGGTCGTCGACGACGTTCTCGTACTGCCCGAACAGCTCGAAACCGACGGTGCCGTAGAGCTGCGTCCAGGCCGCCACCGCGGGCGTGACCAGCGCCGGCGGCACGGTGGGCAGGACGTCGGACCGCACCACCGCGGGCCAGCCGTGCCCGGCCCCCGGGTCGCCGTGCTCGGCGACGATGGTCGCGAGCACCATCGCGACGCGCCCGGCGGCCGGGATCGTCTCGGCCGGTGCGGCGTAGCCGGGGACGGGCGAGCCGTAGACCAGCGCGTACTCCGCCGGGTGCTCGAGCGCCCAGGTGCGCACCGCGCGCCAGACCGCGCGCCACTGCTCGCGCGGCGGGGCCTGCGGGTCGCGCGCCGCCTCGGCCCGCTCGCCCACCGCGTCGTAGGCCTCGATGATCAGCCGGGTCAGCAGCTCGTCGCGGCTCGCCACGTAGCGGTAGACCGCCGACGACACCATCCCGACCTCGCGCGCCACCGAGCGCAGCGAGAGCGCGGCCGCGCCCTGCTCGGTGAGCTGGCGGCGCGCCTCGTCGAGGATCGCGCGGGTGGTCTCGGCGCGCGCCCGCGCGCGGGTCCCGGGGGGCATGGGCGCCATGGTGGCACACGACGAGAGCAGTGCTCTTGACGTGGCGACTCGACGGGAGCAGACTCGAGTCGAGAGCAGTGCTCTCGCAACCAAGCTCCCGAGGAGGACCCCGTGCCCGCCACCCACTACCAGGCCCCCGGCCTGCTGACCCGCCGCCTCATGAACCCGCTCGTCGCCGGGCTCACCCGCCTCGGCCTGCCGCTGGCCGGCTCGGCCGTGCTGGGCGTGCGGGGCCGCACCAGCGGCGAGGTGCGCACCACGCCCGTCAACCCGCTGACGTACGAGGGCACCCGCTACCTCGTGGCGGCGCGCGGCACGACCCAGTGGGTGCGCAACCTGCGCGTCGCCGGCGAGGCCCGGCTGACCGTCGGCCGGCGCACCGAGACCGTCCGCGCCACCGAGCTCCCCGACGCCGCCAAGGTGCCGGTCCTGCGCGCCTACCTGCGGGCCTGGGCGTGGGAGGTCGGCGCCTTCTTCTCCGGCGTCGGCGCGGACGCGAGCGACGAGGAGCTCGCGGCGATCGCGCCCCGGCACCCGATCTTCGCGATCGAGACCGTGTGAGCCGGACCGGTCACCCCCGGACGATCTCCGAGCCTGCCGGGGGGCAGGGCCCTCGCTAGGGTCGCGGCCATGTCGGGTGATCGTGAGCACGAGCTGGTCCTGTTCGGCGCGACGAGCTTCGTCGGGGAGCTGACCGCCGCCTACCTGGCCCGCCACGCCCCCGCCGGCACCCGGATCGCGCTGGGCGGGCGCTCGCGCGAGCGCCTGGAGAAGGTCCGCGACCGGCTGCCCGCCCCCGGAGGCGACTGGCCCCTGGTCGTCGCCGACACCGGCGACCGGGACGCGCTGGCGCGGATGGCGGCCTCGACCGACGTCGTGGCCACCACCGTCGGCCCCTACGCCAAGTACGGGCTGCCCGTCGTCGAGGCGTGCGCCACCGCCGGCACGCACTACGCCGACCTCACCGGCGAGGTGCAGTTCGCCCGCGAGGCCATCGACCGCTGCGACGAGCCGGCCCGGACGAGCGGCGCGCGGCTCGTGCACTCCTGCGGCTACGACTCGATCCCCTCCGACCTCGCGGTCCTGCTGCTGCACAGCCGGGTGCAGGCCGACGGCGAGGGCGAGCTCGCCGACGTCACCACCGTCGCCCGCATCCGCGGCGGCGTGTCCGGCGGCACGATCGACTCGATGCGCGGGCTCGCCGACGCCTCGCGGGCCGACCGCTCGGTCTACAAGCTCATGCGCGATCCGTACGGCCTCTCCCCCGAGCGCGACGCCGAGCCCGACACCCGCCAGCCCAGCGACGTCCCCCGCCCGCACCAGGTCGAGGGCCGCTGGGTCGCGCCGTTCGTCATGGCGTCCTACAACACGCGCATCGTGCGGCGCTCCAACGCGATCGCGGGCTACGCCTACGGCAAGGGCCTGCGCTACGGCGAGGTCATGGGCGCGGGCAGCGGCCCGGTCGGCGCCGTCACCGCCGCCGGGATCACGGCCGGGCTCGGCGCGATGCTCGCCGGGCTGTCCACGCCGGGCGTGCGCCAGGTCCTCGACCGCGTGCTGCCCAAGCCGGGCGAGGGCCCGAGCGAGAAGGCCCGCGAGCAGGGCTGGTTCCGCCACGACGTCGACGCCACGACCTCCACCGGCGCGCGCTACACCGCCCGCGTCTCCGGCTCGGGCGACCCGGGCTACGCCGCCACCGCGGTGATGCTCGGCGAGAGCGCGCTCTGCCTCGCCCTCGACGGCGACCGCCTGCCCGAGCGCGCCGGCTCGCTCACCCCGGCCACGGCGATGGGCCCGGCGCTGGTCGAGCGCCTGCGCACCGCGGGGCACGTCTACGACGTCGCGCGGGCCTGAACCGTCGGCAGCCCCGGAGGCGCACCCCGTTCGATGAGCCGCTCCAGGGCGTCGGTGTCCAGGTGCTGTGCAACGAGGTCGCCGAGCAGGTCCAGCTGGGCGGCGCGCACCGCCGCGTAGGACGTGTCGGGCGCGGCGGTGAAGTCCCGCCCGGCGGCGGCCGCCGCGCGGGCGAGCAGGCGCCGGCGCAGCCCGTCGTTCTCGAGCAGCCCGTGGGCGTGGGTGCCGAGCACGTGCCCGGCGTCGACCCCCTCCGGCCCACCGTCGGCGAGGGTGACCAGCGGCGGCCCGCTCCCCCGCCGCTCGCGACCGTGGTGGATCTCGTAGAACGCCACCGGCTCGCCCAGCGCGGTGCCCGTCGGCGTCCCCAGGTGCTTGGCGACGTCGAAGGTGACCTCGACGTCGAGCAGGCCCAGCCCGTTGACCGTGCCCGGCGCGGCCTCGACGCCGTGCGGGTCGTGGATGCGCCGCCCGAGCATCTGGTAGCCGCCGCAGACCCCGAGCACCGGGCGGCCGGCCCGGGCGTGCGCCGCCACCGCGTCGGCGAGCCCCGTCGACCGCAGCCACGCCAGGTCGGCGACCGTCGTCTTCGAGCCGGGCAGGACCACGAGGTCGGCGTCGGCGAGGCGCGACGGCTCGGTCACCCACCGGACCGCCACGCCCGGCTCGGAGCTCAGCGCGTCGACGTCCGTGCCGTTGGACACCCGCGGCAGGCGCACCACCGCGACCCGCAGCCAGTCCCGCCCGCGCGGCGGGGCCGGGTGCCCCACGACGCCGTCGGCGACGTGGCCCAGCGAGTCCTCGGCGTCGAGCCACAGCTCCGGGCTCCACGGCAGGACCCCGAGGGTGGGGCGCCCGGTGAGCGCGCGCAGCTGGTCGAGCCCGGGCGCGAGCAGGGCCGGGTCGCCGCGGAACTTGTTGACCACCCACCCCGCCATCAGCGCCTGGTCCGCCGGCTCCAGCACGGCGAGGGTGCCGACCAGGTGCGCCAGCACCCCGCCGCGGTCGATGTCCCCGACGACGATCACCGGCAGGTCGGCGGCGCGCGCGAGGCCCATGTTGGCGATGTCGGTGGCGCGCAGGTTGATCTCCGCCGGCGAGCCCGCGCCCTCGCAGATCACCACGTCGTGGTCGCGGCGCAGGTCCGCCAGCGTCTCGGTGACGACGCCGAGCAGCGCCGCCTTGCGCTCGCGGTAGCTCGCCGCCGACACCGTCCCGTCGACGACGCCGCGCACGACCACCTGCGAGCTGCGGTCGCTGCCCGGCTTGAGCAGCACCGGGTTGAACCGCACGCTCGGCGCGAGCCCGCACGCCGCGGCCTGCAGGGCCTGGGCGCGCCCGATCTCGCCGCCGTCGGCGCACACCACGCTGTTGTTCGACATGTTCTGGGCCTTGAACGGCGCCACGTCGACGCCCCGGCGGTGCAGCCAGCGGCAGATCCCGGCGACCAGGACACTCTTGCCCGCGTCCGACGTCGTGCCCGCGACGAGCAGCGCGCCGCTCACCACTCGGGCAGGCCCGCGAGGCCGGGCAGGCCGTCGAGCGAGTGCCGGTTCTTCCGCTGCCGGTAGTCGCGCAGCCACTCCGGGCTGCGGCGCTCGGCCCACGAGTCGAGCAGCTCGCGGTCGCTCTCCAGCGCCATGCGCGGGACGGCGTAGCCGCAGGCGTCGGCCACCCGCGTCACGTCGACGGTGACGACGCCGCGCGCCTCGGTGCGCCGCGACGCCAGGCCCATCGCGAACGGCTCGAGCGCGGCGTCGAACCCGGGCTCCCCGTGGGTCACCACCCGCCCGCGCCCGTGGAGGCGCACGACGTTCGGGGTGCCGTCGAACGAGCAGAACATGACGCAGACGCGCCCGTTCTCCCGCAGGTGGGCGATCGTCTCGACCCCGCTCGCGGTCATGTCGACGTAGGCGAAGGTGTGGTCGTCGAGCACGCCGAACGTGCCGCGCAGGCCCTTCGGCGACACGTTGACCAGCCCGTCGCCCGACAGCGGCGCGGTGCCCACGAAGAACACCGGCTGCTCACCGATCCACCGCGCCAGGCGCGGCTCGATGCGCTCGTAGACCGTCGCCACGCCCCGCACAGTGGCACGCCGGGCCGACCCGCCGCACGTGATCCCCACCTCCGCGCGCGTCAGACGGGGCCGAGCTCGACGTCCAGCAGCACGCCCCGGTCGCGGGTCCGCACGTCGAGGGCCGTGCCGCCGCCGGCGTCCTCCCGCGACCCGTCGTCGACCGCCTTCGGGATCGCCGAGAGGTCCCGCGCGCTCAGGGCGACCACCCGCTCCCCCGCCGCGTCCTCGCGCACGGTCTCGGTGAGCAGCCGCAGGCGCAGGATGCGGCCGCGGGTCTCGAGGCCGTCGAGGGGGTCGACGACGAGGTCCCCGCGCAGGCGCACGGGGCCGCTCACCGCGCGCGGCGCGTCCCACACGGCCCGGAAGCCGTCCCCGTGGAGCGCGACCGACCCGCCGTGGGGTGTCGCGGAGGCCTCGACGACGTCGGACCAGCCGGCCGGGCGCGGGAGGTCGTCGGCGGCGCCACGCTCGACGAAGCGCAGCCGCCACGTGCGGATCTGGCGGATCGAGGCGAGCGGGCAGGCGCGGGCACGGATCACCGCGGCGGGCAGCAGGATCGGCAGCGAGCGCACGCCCCCCACGATGACCGAGGCGGCCTACCGGTGCCGGTTGGGACGCCGGGCGAGCTCCTCCAGCTGGGGGCACTCGACGACCTCGACGCCCGCCGCCTCCAGCCGCGCCGCCCCCGAGGGGTGGCCGACGAACAGCGGCGGCTCGCGCCAGGCCATGACCACCCGCCCGATGCCCGCGTCGAGGATGTGCTGCGCGCACGTCACCGGCCGCGACGCGCGCTGGCCGCACGGCTCGAGCGAGGTGTAGAGGGTGGCGCCGGGCAGGCGCGGGTCGGACCGGTCGACGTCGCGCAGCGCGACCTCCTCGGCGTGGTCGAGGACGTCGTCGCGGCGGCTGTGCCCGGTGGCGAGCACGGTGCCGTCGGCGGCGACCACCACGGCGCCCACCGAGAACGCCGACGGCGACGGCGGGCAGCGCTCGGCCAGCGAGCACGCCTCGGCGAGCCACCGGGCGTCGGCGGGGCCGAAGCGGTAGCGCAGCAGCACGTCGGCGTCGATCGTCCGGGTCTCGAGGAGGTGCGCCGACGCCGGCGCGCCGGTGAAGCGCGGCCCGTCGCCGACGAGGCGCGGGGCCACCACGAGCGCCAGCTCGTCGACCACCCCGGCGCCGAGGAACGCCCGGTGCACCGCCGCCCCGCCCTCGACCATCAGCCGCACGACGCCGTGGCCCGCGAGCCGCTCCAGCACCTCGTGCGGGCTGCCGTGCAGGACCACGGTGTCGGCGACGTCGCGGCCCTCGGTGAGCACGCGCGCCGCGGGGTCGACCGGGTGGGCGGAGAGCACCACGCGCAGCGGCGAGGGCCCGAGGCCGCGGGCGATGCGGTCGGCGCGCCGCTCGGGCGAGCGGACGAGCAGCCGCGGGTCGTCGGCCCGCACCGTGCCGGCGCCGACGAGGATCGCGTCCACGCCCGCCCGCTCGGCGTCGACGCGGTCGAGGTCGGCGGGCCCGGACAGCACGAGCCGCCGGGGCGACGCGTCGTCGAGGAACCCGTCGATCGACACCGCCGCCGAGGCGAGCACGTGGGGGCGCATGCGCTCAGGGCAGGGTGAGGATCTCGCTGCCGGTGTCGGTGACGAGGATCGTGTGCTCGAACTGGGCGGTGTGGGACTTGTCCTTCGTCGTCACCGTCCAGCCGTCGTCCCAGACGTCGTAGTCGACGGTGCCACGGGTGATCATCGGCTCGATCGTGAACGTCATGCCCGGCTCGAGCATCTCGTGCCGGCTCGGGTCGTCGTAGTGGACGACGACGAGCCCGGAGTGGAACGCACGACCGATGCCGTGGCCGGTGAAGTCGCGCACGACGCCGTAGCCGAAGCGGTTGGCGTAGGACTCGATGACCCGTCCGACGACGTTGAGTTCGCGGCCCGGCTTCACCGCCCTGATCGCGCGCATCGTCGCCTCGTGCGTGCGCTCGACGAGCAGGCGGTCCTCCTCGTCGACCTCGCCGGCGAGGAACGTCGCGTTGGTGTCGCCGTGGACGCCACCGACGAAGGCGGTGACGTCGATGTTGACGATGTCCCCGTCCTCGATGACCGTCGAGTCGGGGATGCCGTGGCAGATGACCTCGTTGAGCGAGGTGCAGCACGACTTGGGGAAGCCGCGGTAGCCCAGGGTCGAGGGGTAGGCGTCGTGGTCGACGAGGAACTCGTGCACCACGCGGTCGACGTCGTCGGTGGTGGCGCCGGGCTTCACGGCCTCGCCGCCGGCCTGCAGGGCCTGCGCGGCGATCCGGCTCGCGTGGCGCATGCCGGCGATGATCTCGGGCGTCTGCACCCACGGGTCGGTGCTGCGCGACGGCGCGGGCCTGCCCACGTACTCGGGGCGGGGGATCTGGGGCGGGACCGGGCGCAGCGGCGTCTGCTGCCCCGGCCGCAGCGGAGCGCGGACCGGCATGTCCCCAGCCTAGGCGCCGCGCCGCGACCGCGTGACGAGCCGGGCGACCACG
Source organism: Actinomycetospora sp. ABD4_176 (assembly GCF_056311855.1). Classification (NCBI taxonomy): domain Bacteria; kingdom Bacillati; phylum Actinomycetota; class Actinomycetes; order Pseudonocardiales; family Pseudonocardiaceae; genus Actinomycetospora; species Actinomycetospora sp. ABD4_176. The sequence goes on from NZ_CM149974.1 coordinate 2,002,487, forward strand.
TGGACAGCGGCACGCCAGCCGAGCACCAGCACCCCGATCGCGACCGGCGCCACGATCGCGAACGACAGCGGCAGCCGCCCGGTCAGCGCCGCGCGCAGGGGCAGGCCGACGACCACCGCGCCCGCCCACACCGCGAGCCCGGAGCGCCAGGCCAGGGGCGCCCGCCAGGTGCGGCCGGCGAGCGTGCCGACCGCGGCGCCGGCGACGAACGGGGCGGCGGTGAGCAGGGTGCCGGCGAGATCCTCCGCGTGGCTCGCCCGCCCGAGCGCGGCGAAGGCCAGGACGGCGACGGCGTCGAGCGCGATCAGCGCGCCGGTGCGGCGGGTGGGGGTGAGCGCGGTCAAAAGAGCACCGTCGCGAACGACCCGACCTGCTCGAACCCGATGCGCTCGTACGCGCGCCGCGCCGGGGTGTTGAACGCGTTGACGTAGAGGCTCGCGACGCGCCGGGCCCGCACGAGGTGCGCGACGACGGCGGCGGTGCCGGCCTGGCCGAGGCCCCGCCCGCGCCAGTCGGGGTGCACCCACACGCCCTGGATCTGCCCGACCCGCGAGGACAGCGCGCCGATCTCGGCCTTGAACACGACCTCGCCCTGCTCGAAGCGCACGAAGGCCCGCCCGGCGCCGATCAGCTCGGCGACCCGCGCCCGGTAGCCCGCGCCGCCGTCGCCGAGGCGGGGGTCGACGCCGACCTCCTCGAGGAACATGGCGATCGCGGCCGGCAGGTAGCGCTCGAGCTCGTCGGGGCGGGTCTGGCGCACGGCGGGGTCGGGGTCGATCGACGGGGCCGTCGCGGTGGCCATCAGCGGCTGGTCGGGACGGACCTCGCGGGCGGTGTCCCAGTACTCCTGCAGCTCCTCCCAGAGCGGCAGCACCAACTCGCGGCGCCCGACGAGCGACGAGCAGTGGCGGCGCTGCCGCCGGGCGCGCTCGGCGAAGTGGCGGACCTCGGTGCGCTCGCCGCGCAGGGGCACGAGGTTGGCCCCGGAGAAGCACAGACCGTCGAGCCGGCCGCCGACGCCCCACAGCTCGCCACCCAGGCGCCAGGGCTCCACCCCGACCGTCTCGACCCGCGACGCGACCATGCACGTGGCGACGGGATCGGCGTCGAGGGCGCTCCGCACCTTCGACCGGTCCCGGTCGTCGAGCAGCCGCGCACCGGCGGTACGGAGCACCCTCTCAGCCTGCCACGTCGGGGGCCCCGACTCCCAGTGGAGTCCCGTGTCGCTACACCAGCGACGGACGCTCGTACGGCCGGTCGAGGACGTGGTGGTCGAGGAACGCCCACACCGTGCGGTACCAGAGCTTGGCGTCCCCCGGCGCGAGCACCCAGTGGTTCTCGTCCGGGAAGTACAGGAACTGGGAGGGGACCCCGCTGCGCTGCAGGTCGTACCAGAGGCGCAGCCCCTCGGAGATCGGGACGCGGTAGTCCTTGTCGCCGTGGATCACCAGCATCGGGGTGGCGATCGACCGGACGTGCCGGTGCGGCGAGTGGGCGTCGTAGCGCTCGCGCTCGTCGAGCGGGTCGCCCCACTCGCGGCGCCAGTGGAACGACGCGTCGGTGGTGCCGACGAAGCCGTCGAGATGCCAGATGCTCGCGTGCGTGACGATCGCGGCGAAGCGGTCGGTGTGCCCCGCGATCCAGTTGGCCATGTAGCCGCCGAACGAGCCGCCCATGGCCGCCACGCGGGTCGCGTCGACGTCGTCGCGGGCGAGCGCGGCGTCGGTGGTGGTCATGAGGTCGGTGTAGGGCAGCTCGCCCCACGCGCCGGTGGCCGGGTCGAGGAACGCCTGCCCGTAGCCGGTGGACAGGCGCGGGTCGGGCAGCAGCACCGCCCAGCCGCGCGCCGCCATCAACCACGGGTTCCAGCGCCACGACCAGGCGTTCCAGCTCGACAGCGGGCCGCCGTGGATCCACAGCAACAGCGGCGCGGGCGAGCTCGCCGACGCCCCGCCCGGCAGCACCAGCCACGCACGCAGCGGGGTGCCGTCGGCCGCGGTGGCGTGGACCTCGCTCAGCGTGCCGGGCAGCGGGTCGAGCGCCGTGACCCCGCGCAGGGCGACGGGCTCCTGGTCGCGGGCCTCGGGGTCGAGGCGCACGGGCGTCGGGGGCGCGTCGACCGCGGAGCGCAGCGCGTAGAGCGCCGAGCCGTCCCGCGCGGCGACGACGTCGGTGTAGGCGCCGGACGCGGTGAGCCGGGTGACGGTCCCGTCGGTGATCGACACCCGCAGGACCGGCCCGTGCCCGGCCTCGTCCACGACGACGTACACGACATCCCCACCCGGCGCCCCGGTGACGCCGCGGACCTGGTGGGCCTCCTCGGGCAGGACGTCGTCCTCGGTGCCGTCGGCCAGCGAGCGGGCCCGCAGCGTGTGGGCCATGCCGCGGCCGGGACGCGGGTGGCGCTCGCGCACCCAGAGCAGCCAGCGCCCGTCCGGCGTGATCACCGGCGCCTCGTGGTCGGCGCCCGGCTCGTCGCCGACGACGACGGTGCCCTCGTCGGTGTGCAGCTCGAGGCGGCGGCGCCAGGACGCGGGGTCGGCGGGGTCGGCCACGTCGACGACCACCGCGACCGTGCGCCCGTCGGGGCTCACGGCCGAGCCGCCGAGGCGCTCGTCGCCGTGCGGGGCGAGGTGCTCGGGCTCGCCGTAGCGGGCGTCCGGATCGGCGGGGTCCGGGGGCGCGCAGCGCTGGAGGTGCGCGCGGCCGGGACCGAGGTCGTGGTCCCAGAAGCGCACGGGGAAGTGGGTGTGCAGGCGCGCCGACACGCCCTGGGACTCCCGGGCCTCGCGCTGCTCCTCGGCCGATTCCTTGCTGCCCTCCACCGGCTTCGGCGTGACGACGGTCAGCGTGCCGGCGTCGCGCGCGACGGCGAAGCCGCTGACCCCACCCGGGCGCTCGACCACCGGGCGCGCCTCGCCGCCCGCGGCGGGCAGCAGCCACAGCGCCGAGCGGTCCGCTGCTCCCTCCGCCGGCTTCTCCGCGGTCGGGTCGGCCCGCCGCGAGGTGAAGAGCAGGTCGCCCTCGGGTGTGAAGGCCGCGGACGACTCGCCCGTGGTGGAGCGGGTCAGACGCCGCGGCGCCCGGGTGCCGTGCGGGTCGAGCTCCCACAGCGCCGTCCCGTACTTCTTCCCGTCCGCGGAGAGCTCCGAGACGGTGGTGACCAGCCGCGTCCCGTCCGGGGAGAGCGCGAGGCCGGCGCAGCGGCGGGTGGCGACGAAGGCGTCGAGGTCGTCGAACGTGCTCACGCCACTATCCGATCACGGGGCGCGGCTGTGCCGCACGAGAGCGGATGCTCGCCGCAGCCCGATGGCCGGTGGTGGGCGCCTGAAGGCGTCGCGTCGACGTCCGCGGGCTGTCGGCCTGGTGTCGGTGAGCGCGACCTCGCGTGGCGGGGGCGTGGCGGGGCGGCGGACCTCGTGCGGTCGTCGTGCGCAGGAGTCGGGGTCTGCACCCTCCAGGGCGCGACCGAGGGTGGGTCCTCGCCAGCACCGTGCGCCGACGACTCCGGGCCTCACCGCACGCGGGTCGATCGGAGATCATTCTCGCTGAGTCGGTCCGGTCTCGGTGTGGCGGACCGAGGAGCGCCGCCGGCCAGGCCGGGGCGATGCTGTCGAGTCGTTCGTCCGCGGTTGCCGGAATGGATCCGGCGACGCCGAGGGCCGCAGCGGGCACGAGGGAGCCGCCGCCGGTGGCGTCCACCGGCTCGGCGTCGACCGGCTCGGCGTCCACCGGCTCGGCGTCCACCGGCTCGGCGTTCACCAGTTCGGCGCCCGCCGGCTCGGCAGCGACAGGCTCGGTGGCGACCAGCCTGACGTCGCCGGACGCCACGTCGAGGGTGTCGCCATCCTCAATGGCCGTGTCGGCCAGGCCCGTCTCGATCGGTCCGAGCCCGGCCCGGAACGCGGTGACGGCCGGGGCCAGGTCGGCGCCGGGTCGGGAGCGGGCGAGGTCGACGAGCTCGCCCTCGAGCGCCGTGGCGGCATCGGCCCCGCGCCGCGCGCGGACGATCTCCACGCCCTCCTCGAGGACGAGGAGCTGCTCGGCGTCGAGCGAACCCTCGAGCACGGCGTCGGCGGCGAGCGGCAGACGGTGGGCGATGGCGTCGGCCACGGCCTGCCGCAGGACGAGCGGCGGCAGGCCGTCAGGCGCGTCGCCGCCCCGCCCGCCCTCGCTCCGCTCGTCCTCCACACCCATGACGCTAGGACCACCCCCCGACAGTGCCGGGACCTCGCGCAGCATGATCACGTCACGGCTCGGTCACGATCCGCTCGGCGGCGCGCAGAGCGCCCGGGCGGCTCGGGCCGCCCGCGTCGGGGTGTCGTCCGCGGTGATCCGCGCGGCCGTGAGACCGACCCCGTCGAGGGCGGCGTAGCCGTGGGCGAGGGCGACCAGCTGCTCGACCAGCAGCAGCGCCTCGTCCGCCGCCGGCCGCACCTCCCGGGCGAGGACCACGAGCACGTCCATGACCGTGCGGCCCGCGACGGCGAGGTCCTCGTCACCGAGCCGGCGCAGCTCGGGGGCGAAGACCAGGTCGACGCCGACGCCGTGACGGGCGACGAACGCGACGTAGGCGCCGGTCGCCGCGGCGAGCCGGGCCACGGCGTCGTCCCCGGGCACCGAGCCCAGCGCGTCGGCGAGGTCGCGGGCCGTCGCGGAGGCGATCGCCGCGAGCAGGCGGTCGCGGTCGCCGAAGTGCCGGTAGGGCGCGGCGGTGCTCACCCCGATCCGGCGTGCGAGTTCGGCGACCGAGAACCCGCCGAGGCCGGCCTCCGCGACCAGGGCACGGCCCTCCGTCACGAGCACCGACGCCAGGTCGCCGTGGTGGTAGCGCCCACGTCGAGCCGCGCCCCCGGTGTCGGGCATCGCACCCCCTCGAAGTGATGGACCACTTACTCCAGCGTGCAAGAGGCCTATCACTTCCGAAGCCGAAGGAGCCCGCTCGGTGGACGACGGCGTGCAGGGCAAGGTCGTCGCGATCACGGGGGCGAGCTCGGGGATCGGCGCCGCGACCGCCCGCCTGCTCGGGCCCGCGGGACCCGCCTCGTCCTCGGCGCGCGGCGCACCGGGCAGCTCACAGCGGTGGCGGAGGAGATCGAGGGCGCCGGCGGCGAGGTGGTCACCGCCACCACCGATGTCCGGCGCCGCGAGGACCTCGCGGGCCTGGTGGACCGCGCCCGCGCACGCTTCGGCCGCCTCGACGTGCTGGTGGCGAACGCCGGCGTCGGTCACGTTGCCCCGCTCGACGACCTCACCGTCGACGACTGGGACGAGATGATCGACGTGAACCTGCGCGGGGTGCTGCACGGGGTCGCCGCCGCGCTGCCGGTCTTCCGGGCGCAGGGCAGCGGCCACTTCGTCACCGTCGTGTCCACCGCCGGGCTGCGGATCGTGCCCGGCCAGGGCGTCTACGCCGCGACGAAGAACGCCGTGCAGACGGTGTGCGAGGGGCTGCGCCAGGAGGCCGGGCCGGGCGTGCGCGTCACCGCCGTGTCGCCCGGGACGACGGCGACGCCGTTCGTCGACGCCACCGACGACGACGAGCTGCGGCAGTGGGCCACGGAGAGGCGATGCCGCCCGACGCCGTCGCGCCGGCGATCGCCTACGCGGTCGAGCAGCCGCCCGGCGTCGACGTCGGTGAGCTCGTCGTCCGCCCGACGGCGCAGGCCTGAGCGCCCGTCGCAACCGTGATCGAAGTACCGATACGGACACTCAACGTCCGCGACGGCACTTCGCTGACACGAGTCAGCCGACGGTGACCGTCGGGGCCCCGCCGGCGGTGCCGCCCGCGAGCTCCTCCTCGCCCGACTCCTCGGCCAGGCGCAGGGCCTCCTCGATGAGGGTCTCGACGATCTGGGCCTCGGGGACGGTCTTGATGACCTCGCCCTTGACGAAGATCTGCCCCTTGCCGTTGCCGGACGCCACGCCCAGGTCGGCGTCGCGGGCCTCGCCCGGGCCGTTGACGACGCAGCCCATGACCGCGACGCGCAGGGGCACCTCCATGCCCTCGAGCCCGGCGGTGACCTCGTCGGCGAGCTTGTAGACGTCCACCTGCGCGCGCCCGCAGGACGGGCAGGAGACGATCTCGAGCTTGCGCGGGCGCAGGTTCAGCGACTCCAGGATCGAGAGCCCGACGCGGACCTCCTCGATCGGCGGCGCCGAGAGCGAGACCCGGATGGTGTCGCCGATGCCCTTCGACAGCAGCGCGCCGAAGGCCGTCGCCGACTTGATCGTGCCCTGGAACGTCGGCCCGGCCTCGGTGACGCCGAGGTGCAGCGGGTAGTCGCACTGCTCGGCGAGCAGCTCATAGGCGCGCACCATCGTCACCGGGTCGTGGTGCTTCACCGAGATCTTGATGTCGTGGAAGTCGTGCTCGGCGAAGAGCGACGCCTCCCACAGCGCCGACTCCACCAGCGCCTCGGGCGTGGCCTTGCCGTGCTTGGCCATGATCGACGGCTCGAGCGAGCCGGCGTTGACGCCGATCCGGATGGGGGTGCCGGCGTCCTTGGCGGCGCGGGCGATCTCCCCGACCTTGTCGTCGAACTTCTTGATGTTGCCCGGGTTCACGCGCACCGCGGCGCAGCCGGCGTCGATCGCGGCGAAGACGTACTTGGGCTGGAAGTGGATGTCGGCGACCACCGGGATCCCCGACTTCTTCGCGATCGCGGGCAGCGCCTCGGCGTCGTCGGCGCTGGGCACGGCGACGCGCACGATGTCGCAGCCGGCCGCGGTCAGCTCCGCGATCTGCTGCAGCGTCGCGTTGATGTCCGCGGTCAGCGTGGTGGTCATCGACTGCACCGAGACCGGGTGATCGCTGCCCACACCGACACCGCCGACGTCGAGCTGGCGGGTCTTGCGGCGCGCGGCGAGCACGGCGGGAGCTTCGGGCAGACCGAGGTCGACGGTCATCTCTCTCCTCGACTCACATAGAGACGACGTGGGCGCGTCACGATCCAGTCTCCCCCAGAACGCGGGCGCCCGCCGGTGGCGCGGCTTACAGCCCCAGGTCGATCGGGTTGACGATGTCCGCGACGATCACCAGCGCCCCGTAGGCCATGATCACCGCGGCGAACCCCACGCCGATGGGCATGAGGCGGGCGAGGTCGACCGGGCCGGGGTCGGGACGCCCCCGCAGGCGCGCGATCCGCTTCTTGACCGCCTCCCACGCCGCGGGCAGCACGTGCCCGCCGTCCAGCGGGAGGATCGGCAGCAGGTTGAGCAGGCACAACGACAGGTTCACCGCGGCGAGCAGGTTGAGGAACAATGCGACCTCCACCGCGACCGGGCGTTCCTGCTCGAGCACCTGGCCGCCCATGACCGAGACGCCGACGAGGCTCACCGGTCCGTTGACCTCGCGCTCCTCGCCGAGGAACACCGCCCCGAACAGCGCCGGCACCTTCTCGGGCAGGCGCGCGATCGCGTAGACCGAGCCCTCGAGCATCTCCCCCATGCGCTCGGTGACCTGGCCGACGCTCTGCCGCATGACCGGCTCGATCGGCGAGAGCCCGAGGAACGAGGCGGTGACGTAGGTGGGGTCGGCGCCCAGCGGGGTGTCCAGGTCGGGCACCTGGTTCTCGATGAGCGTCGGGTAGAGCGTGAGCTGGGCCCCGTCGCGCTCCACGACCACCGGCACGGTGCCGCGGGCGTCGCGGATCGCCCGCTGCAGGCTCTCCCAGTCCCCGTAGGCGCGGCCGTCGAACGAGACGATCCGGTCCCCCGCGCGGAACCCCGCCTGGGCGGCCGGCGTCGGCGGCGCCCCCGGCGGGCAGCCCGGCGTGACCTGCGAGGCCGGCACGACGCACTCGCTGACCGCGCTCACCACCGGCTGCGGGGTCGCGACGCCGAAGCCCATGAGCACGATCGCGAACAGCACGATCGCGAGCACCAGGTTCATGAACGGGCCCGCCAGCATGACGATGATCCGCTGCCAGGGCTTGCGGGTCCAGAACTGGCGGTCCTCGTCGCCGGGCCGGATGTCGCGCACCGAGTCGGCGCGGACGTCGTCGATCATGCCCTGGAAGGGCCCCGACCGGCGGCTGCGCCCGACCTTCTCGCCCGGTGGCGGCGGGATCATCCCGATCATGCGGATGTAGCCGCCGAGCGGGATCGCCTTGACCCCGAACTCCGTCTCGCCCCGCCGGAACGAGACCACGGTCGGCCCGAAGCCGACCATGAACTCGGGCACGCGGATGCCGAACAGCCGCGCGGTGGAGTAGTGGCCGAGCTCGTGCCAGGCGATGGAGAGCAGCAGCCCCAGCGCGAAGAGCACGATCCCGAGGACGAGCATCACGGACGACGACGGTAGCCCCGACCTCCGTGTGCCCGACGTGGGGCCCGTGCCCGAGCCGCGTCGGAGCGGCGCGGGACCGGCGTGGGACCTCAGCCCACCGGCGAGGACAGCCGCTCGGACGCCGCCCGTCGCGCCCAGGCCTCGGCGGCGTGGACGTCGTCGACGTCGCGTGGGTCGGCGGCCCAGTCGCCGGCGGCGTCGAGCACCGTGGCGAGGGTCTCGTCGATCCCGGTCCACGCGCAGCGCCCGGCGAGGAAGGCGGCGACGGCCTCCTCGTTGGCGGCGTTGAACACGGCCGGCAGGCACCCGCCCGCCGTGCCCGCGGCCCGGGCGAGCTCGAGGGCGGGGAACGCCGCGGTGTCGACGGGCTCGAAGGTCCAGCTGGTCGGGTCGGCGAAGGTCTCGGGCCGGCTCGCCCCCGCGAGGCGCTGCGGCCAGGCCAGCGCCAGGGCGATCGGCATGTGCATGTCCGGCGGGCTGACCTGCGCGATCGTGGCGCCGTCGGTGTAGGTGACCATCGAGTGGACCATCGACTGCGGGTGCACGACGACGTCGATGCGCGCGTACGGGACGCCGAACAGCAGGTGGGCCTCGATGAGCTCGAGTCCCTTGTTGACCAGGGTCGAGGAGTTCAGCGTCACCACCGGCCCCATGGCCCAGGTCGGGTGGGCCAGGGCCTGCTCGACGGTCACCCCGGCGAGCTCGGCGCGCGGGCGTCCGCGGAACGGCCCGCCGGAGGCGGTCAGGACGAGGCGCGCGACCTCCTCGGGCAGCCCGCCGCGCAGGCACTGCGCGAGCGCCGAGTGCTCGGAGTCGACCGGCACGATCTGCCCGGGCGTCGCCGCGCGCGTCACGAGCGGGCCGCCGGCGACCAGCGACTCCTTGTTCGCGAGCGCCAGCGTCGACCCCGCGGCCAGCGCGGCCAGGGTCGGCGCGAGGCCGCGGGAGCCGTCCATGGCGTTGAGCACGACGTCGGCGTCGGTCCCGGCGAGCTCGGTCGCGGCGTCCGGCCCCGCGAGGACCTCGGCCCCGCTGCGCCGGCGCAGGTCCGGCGCGGCCGCGGGGTCGGCGACGGCGAGCGTCGGGACCCCGAACTCGGCGGCCTGCTGCGCGAGCAGGTCGGGGCGCCCGCCGCCGGCGGCGAGACCCGTCACGACGAAGCGGTCGGGGTGCGCGCGGACGATGTCGAGGGCCTGCGTGCCGATCGACCCGGTGGAGCCAAGGACGACGAGCCGGCGCGGCAGGGACGGGTCCGACGGCTCCGACGGCTCGGGGGGTGTGCTCATCGCGGCTCATCATCACGGGCGCCCGCCTCGCGCGGTAGCCGGGGCGCGGTGGCCGGGCTCGCGGTAGGTTGGGCGCGCCCGCACGAGCGATCCCTCCAGGAGTCACCGTGGCCTCGAACAGCCCCGCCCGCCAGCACCAGGGCGGCGGTGGTGTCGCCCACCACGACGAGAAGGCCGTCGTCGTCAACGGCGTCTCGTCCGACCAGGAGCCCTCGGTCGAGTGGGGGTGGCACGGCCACTACCCGAAGGTCGCGCGCTTCGCGGGCTTCCTCGTCGCGGCCATCATGCTCGTGATGCTCTGGGGCAACCACGAGGGCCGCCAGGAGGACGTCTGGCTGGTGGCCCTGGCCATCGGCTTCTTCGCGCTCTCGCTCGGCGCCATCATCCGTTCCCGGACGTCCTGGCGTCGGTGAGCGCCCCACCGACCGCTCCCCGGGCGTCGGGGCCGGTCGTCGTCGGCCGTGACCCGCGAGGTCCTGCCGAGGCCGAGCCCGACCGCGACCGCCGCCCCGCCGTCCACGTGGGCTGACGCCCCTCAGACCGGCGAGGCGGGGATCTCGCCCTGGACCTCCTTGGCCGCCTTGCGGGCCGCGACGAGCACGGCGTCCCAGACCGGCGAGAACGGCGGGGCGTAGGAGAGGTCCATGAACGTCATCTCCTCGACGGTCATGCCGTTCCAGATCGCCGTCGCGAACACGTCGATGCGCTTGCCCGAGCCGGGCCGGCCCACGATCTGCGCGCCCAGCAGGCGCCCGGTGCGCTGCTCGGCGAGCACCTTCACCGTCATCATCTCGGCCCCGGGCCAGTAGCCCGCGGTCGTCGTCGACTCGACGGTCGCGCAGACGTAGGCGTAGCCGACGGCGTCGGCCTCGGCCTGGCCGAGGCCGGTGCGGCCGATCTCGAGGTCGCAGACCTTGCTGATGGCGGTCCCGATGACGCCCGGGAACGCGCCGTAGCCGCCCGCGATGTTGGTGCCGATGATCCGGCCGTGCTTGTTGGCGTGGGTACCGAGCGCGATGTGCACGCTCTCCCCCGACAGGCGGTGGCGCACCTCGACGCAGTCGCCGCCGGCCCACACCCCGGGCGCGACGTGCATCCGCACGTCGGTGACGATCCCGCCGGAGGGTCCGATCGGCAGGCCGGCGTCCGCGGCGAGCTGCGCGTTCGGCTTCACGCCCAGCCCCATGATGACGATGTCGGCCGGGTGGACGGCGTCGCCGGCGCGCACCGCGCGCACGCGGCCGTCCTCGCCGACGTCGAAGCCGTCGACCGACGTGCCCGTGACCACCGTGATGCCCATGCCCTCCATGGCCTCGCGGATGAGCGCGCCCATGTCGGGGTCGACCTGCGTGAACGGCTCGGGCGCCTGGTCGAGGATCGTCGTCTCGATGCCGCGCACGACCATCGCCTCGGCCATCTCGACACCGATGTAGCCGGCGCCGACCACGACCGCGCGGCGACGCTCGCCGCGTCCGCCTTCCCCGTCGCTCCGCTCGCCCCCGGCCAGATCCTTGACGATCTCCTCGCCCTGCTCCAGCGACTGCACCCCGAAGATGCCCTGCGCGTCCGAACCCGCGAGCGGCGGCACCGTGGGCACCGCGCCGGTGGCGATGACGAGCTCGTCGAACCCGAGCTCGTAGCGGTCGCCGTCGTCGACCCCGCGCACGCTGACCGACTTCTTCTCCAGGTCGATCGCCGTCGCCTCGGCGCGCATCCGCACGTCGATGCCGGCCTCGCGGTGCTGCTCGGGTGAGCGGGCGATGAGCTGGTCCCCGTCCTGCACGTGGCCGGAGATCCAGTACGGGATGCCGCAGGCGGAGTACGACGTGTAGTGACCGCGCTCCAGGACGACGACCTCCAGCTCGCCGTCCTCGGCGTGCCGCAGGGCCGTCGAGGCGGCGGACATGCCGGTGGCGTCGCCGCCGAGGACGACGATCCGCTTGCTCATGGCGCTCCGTTCGTGCCGGGGATCGGGCCGTCGCGGCGGTACGGTGCCGCCGTGGCGGACGCTGCGGAGATCGAGGTGGACGGCCGGACCGTGCGGCTGACCAACCCGGGCAGGGTGTACTTCTCGGCCCGGGGGGAAACCAAACTCGATCTCGCGCACTACTACCTCGCCGTCAGCGACGGCATCGTCCGCGCGCTGCGCGACCGGCCGTGCATGATGCACCGCTTCCCCACCGGCGTCGACGGCGAGAAGGTGCACCAGAAGCGCCTGCCCAAGGGCGCACCGGACTGGGTGCGCACCGTGCGGGTGCACTTCCCCCGCTTCAACCGCACCGCCGACGAGCTCTGCGTGTCGAGCCCCGCCGACGTCGTCTGGGCGGTGCAGATGTCGACCGTGGAGTTCCACCCCTGGAACACGCGCGCCGCCGACGTCGAGACGCCCGACGAGTGGCGCATCGACCTCGACCCGATGCCCGGGGTCGAGTTCCCGACGATCCGGCGGGTCGCCGCCGTCGTGCACGAGGTGCTCGACGAGCTCGGCGCCGTCGGCTTCCCGAAGACCTCCGGGGGCAAGGGCATGCACGTCTACGTGCGCATCCGCCCCGAGCACTCCTTCACCGAGGTGCGTCGCGCGGCACTGGCGTTCGCCCGCGAGGTCGAGCGGCGCGCGCCCGACCTCGTCACCACCGCCTGGTGGCGCAAGGACCGCGAGCCCGGGACGGTCTTCCTCGACTGGAACCAGAACACCCGCGACCACACCATCGCCTCGGCCTACTCGGTGCGCGGGACGCCGGAGGCGCGGGTGTCGGCGCCGCTGCGGTGGGACGAGGTCGACGACGCCGAGCCCGGCGACTTCACCATCGCGACGATGCCGGCCCGCTACGCGCGGGTCGGCGACCTGACCGACGGCATCGACGAGGCGGTGTTCGACCTGCGTGCCCTGCTCGACTGGGCCGACCGCGACGACACGGTGCCCGACGAGCCGCCGGACGAGGTGCCCGAGGTCTAGAAGCGGATCCCGTTCCAGGGCACGCTCGGCGCGGCGAGCAGCCGGGCGAGGCGCCCGGCGGCCCCCGGCGTGCGCTCCTCCAGCCGCCCGGCGCGGGCGAGCACGCGCGGGTCGACGCCGCCGAGGTAGAGCGCGCCGAGCGTCGCGACGTCGAGGGCGACGTCGGGCTCGTCGGTGGTGCCCGACGCCCGGGGCTCCACGGGGTCGGTGGTGTCGAGCGCCCAGGTGCCCGCGGTGTACCGGGCCGGGTCGTCGACCGCGAGCACGATCCGGTCGGTCACCGGGTAGCGGCGGGCGCCGAGCGCGGCCGGGACGTCGAGGATCCGCAGCCAGAGCATCTCGCGGGTCGCGCCCGCGGTGACCGGCCGGTGGTCCTCGAGCAGCCACGGCAGCGGCTCGTCGACCGAGGCGTCGGACCAGGTCACGGACCCGACGAGGTCGAGCGAGGCGAGGTGGCGCCAGAGCTCGCGGTACGACTCGGGCGTCGTGGCCTGCAGGTCCAGCACGGCGATCTCGCCGCCGTCCTCGCCGATCCAGTCCCGCGCGACGCGGTAGACGGCGTAGCCGCCCGGACGGCCCGAGCCGTCGGACCAGAGCACGGCGTGGCGCATGCGGTCGGGGGTCATGCCGGTGAAGGTGTTCTCGCCGGTCATCAGCGCGGTCCACGGATGACCGGCGCGGTCCATCGAGCCGGGGTGCCGGCGCCGGGCGCGGTCCTGCACCGGCGCCGCGGCCGACGGCAGGGTCGCGACGTCGAGGGTGCGCAGGCGGCCGGTGGGCTCGGGCACGCGGAACCGCGCGGCGCGGGTGTCGAGGCGCAGCGACCGCGTCCAGGACGCCACCCCGAACCCGAAGCGCTCGTAGAGCGCGCCCTGGGTGGAGGTCAGCGCGGCCACGGGGGTGCCGGCGCGGACGGCCTCGGCGAGGTCGTCGACGAGCACCGCGCGCAGCAGACCGCGGCGGCGGTGGGTGGAGCGCACGCCGATCGAGGTGACGGCGTCGACGGTGACCTCGCCGCCGGGCACCGTCATCCGCGAGTCCCACGAGCGCAGCGTCGCGACCGGAGCCGGGTCGCCGGTCTCGTACACCCCGCGCAGCCGCTGCCCCGCGTAGGAGGCGGCGGCCCGCGCGAGGTCGGCGGGATCGATGCGGGGGCGCAGGAAGGCCGCTGTCATCGCCCGCGCCCACGTCACCGTGTCCGCGTCCGCGACGCCCTCGACGACGTGCGGGACGAGGCGGCGGACCTCCGGGGTGCTCACGCGGCGATCATGCCGGGCGTCAGGGCCGGGCGGTGGCCGCGAGCTGCCCGCAGGCCGCGGCGATCTCCCTGCCGCGGGTGTCGCGCACGGTGCACGCCACGCCGCCGTCGCGCACCCGCCGGACGAACTCCGCCTGCACCGGCGCCGGGCTCGCGTCCCACTTGCTGCCCGGCGTCGGGTTGAGCGGGATGAGGTTGACGTGCACCAGCCGGCCGAGGTGCTTCGAGGCCAGCTTGGCGAGCAGGTCGGCCCGCCACGGCTGGTCGTTGACGTCGCGGATCAACGCGTACTCGATGGAGATGCGCCGCCCGGTGACGTCGGCGTAGCGGCGGGCGGCGGCGAACACCTCGGCGACCGGCCAGCGCTGGTTGACGGGCACGAGGCTGTCGCGCAGCTCGTCGTCGGGCGTGTGCAGGGAGACCGCGAGGGTCACCTGCAGGCCCTCGTCGGCGAGGCGGTGGATCGCCGGGACGAGGCCGACCGTCGAGACGGTGACCGAGCGCTGCGAGAGCCCCAGGCCGGCGGGCGGCGCGTCGCACAGGCGGTGCACGGCGTCGACGACCCGGCGGTAGTTGGCCAGCGGCTCGCCCATGCCCATGAACACCACGTTCGAGAGCCGCCGCAAGTCCGCGCCGAGCGCGCCGTCGCGGACGACGGCCGCCGCCGAGCGGACCTGCTCGACGATCTCGGCGGTGGACAGGTTGCGCTCCAGGCCGTTCTGGCCGGTGGCGCAGAACGGGCACGCCATGCCGCAGCCGGCCTGGCTGGAGATGCAGACGGTGGCGCGGTCCGGGTAGCCCATGAGCACGCTCTCGACGAGCGCGCCGTCGTTCGCGCGCCACAGCGTCTTGCGGGTGGCGCCGCCGTCGCAGTCGACCACCGAGGTGGGCGTGAGCAGCTCGGGGAGCAGCGCCGGCCCGAGCGCCTCGCGGGCCGCCGCGGGCAGGTCGGTCATCGCCGCGGCGTCGGCCTCGAGGCGCGCGAAGTAGTGCCGGGCGAGCTGGTCGGCGCGGAACGCGGGCAGGCCGAGCTCGGCGACGGCCTCGCGGCGCGCGGCCGGGTCGAGGTCGGCGAGGTGGCGCGGCGGGCGCGTGCGCCGGGTGCCGCGCGGGGAGAGCGAGAGCACCGGGCCGGGGGCGTCCTGCGCGTCCTGCGCGTCCGGGGCGGTCACGGGTTCGGTCATCGCGCGCGGTCCCGCAGCATCTCGACGAGGCCGACACGGTCGGCGGCCGACAGCAGGAGGAGCACGCCGGCGAGCAGCCCGAGCAGCCCCTGGGAGACGAACCCGCCCGCGGTGGCCGTGGTGACCAGCGCGGAGAGCACCCCGGCGCCGACGAGCACGAACCCGAGCCAGCGCGTCGGTCGCTGCCCGGTCGAACGGCTGAGCAGCACGAACGCGACACCGGTGGCGATCAGCGCGAGGCCCGGCAGGAACGCCGAGGCGCTGATGAGCCCGAGCACGATCGACGCGACGATCACCAGCACGATCACCGCGCCGCCGAGGCGCAGCACCTCGCTCGAGCGCGTGGTGTCGAACGGGCGCGGCCCGCGCCGGCGGTTCTCCACCGCGATGCCGATGGCCACGGCGATGCCCACCGCGAGGATCAGCGTGCCCACGCCGTCGGCACCGAGGCCGAGCGTCCCCGCCGCGAGCCACACCAGCCCGGCCCCGATCTCGACGAGCACCGGGTCGAGGCGGACGGCACGCCCCCCGCGCGGCGGCGGGGAGCCCTGGAAGCCCCGCCCGGGCGGGCGCGGCGGCGGGTACGCGGACACGACCTCCACGGTAACGCGGGCGCGGGCGGGC
Organism: Actinomycetospora sp. ABD4_176; assembly: GCF_056311855.1. Classification (NCBI taxonomy): domain Bacteria; kingdom Bacillati; phylum Actinomycetota; class Actinomycetes; order Pseudonocardiales; family Pseudonocardiaceae; genus Actinomycetospora; species Actinomycetospora sp. ABD4_176. The sequence continues at coordinate 2,018,085 of NZ_CM149974.1, forward strand.
ACCGGACGCCAGCCCCGCCCTCCACGTCGGTCCGACCCGTCCCGTCCCGGGCCGTCAATCCCCTGCACGCCGCCGGATCTCGGCCACCACGGCCGGCAGCACCTCGTGCACGTCCCCGACCACCGCCCACGTCGCCCGGCGCACCATCGCCGCTTCCGGGTCGGTGTTCACCGCGAGGATCGACCGCGCCGACATGCAGCCCACCCAGTGCTGGGTGGCGCCGCTGATCCCGCACGCGACGTAGAGGTCGGGGCTGATCCGGGTGCCGGTGAGCCCGACCTGGTCGGCGTGCGGGCGCCAGCCGTTGTTGGTGGCGACGCGCGAGCAGCCGACGGCCCCGCCGAGCAGGCCCGCGAGCTCCTCGAGCACGGCGTAGCCCTCGGCGCTGCCGACCCCGCGCCCGCCCGAGACGACCACCGGCGCCGTCGCGAGCGTCATCCCCGACGCCCGCGCCCGGTGCTCGACCAGCCGCGCCCGCGGCAGCGTCGGGTCCAGCTCGGGGACGACGACCTCGACGCCCACCTCCGGCGCCGGCGCGGTCTCGCCGGTCGTCCGCGCACCGCCGGTGAGGGTGGCGAGGCGGACGGGGGCGTCGAGCACCGCGTCCTCGAGCAGGATGCCCCCGGCGCGCTCCCGGGTGACCTCCCACGGCTCGCCGGGCCGGATCCCGGTGCAGGCCGTGGCGAGCGGCACACCGAGCGCCGCGGCCGCCCACGCCAGCGCCTCGGTGCTCTCCGGGGTCGCCGCCGCGAGCACCGCCGCGGGCCCGCGCGCCGTCGCGAGCCCGGCCAGCGCCTCGCCGACGGCGGCCGGCGACGCGTCGGCGAGCAGCTCGTGGCGCAGCAGGACCAGGTGCGCCACGCCCTGCTTGGCCAGGTCGTCGGGCAGGTCGCCGGGCTCCCCGACCGCGACGGCCGTGACCTCGGCGTCGAGCTCCCCGGCCAGCTCGCGCGCGGCGGCGAGCACCTCGCCCGCCGCGGCGGTCGGGCTCCCCTGCGCGTCCCTCTCGATCCACGCGAGCACCATCAGCGCACCACCCCCAGCTCCGCCAGGACGTCCACCACCGCCGGGGCGGCCCCGGCCCCGTGCCCGAGCAGGACGGTCTCCGCGCGCGCCTCGGGCCGGTGGCGCAGCCGCAGTGTCCGCAGGCCGCTCGTCGCCGCCGGGCCCGCGAGCACCCGGACCGGCGCCTTCCTCGCCCGCAGCCGCCCCTTGATCGTCGGGTAGCGCGGGAGGTTGAGGCCCTCGAGCACCGCGGCCACCGCAGGCAGCGGGGCCTCGTGGACCTCGACGCCGCCGCCGGCCTCGCGGCGCAGGACGACGTGCCCGTCCCCGACCTCGATCCCTTTCACGCCACCGACGATCGGGCGCCGCAGCGCGCACGCCACGCGGAACCCGACCTGCGCGTGCCCGGCGTCGGCCGACGCCTCCCCGAACAGCACGAGGTCGTAGGGCGGCAGCTCCCGCACCGCGCCCGCGATCGCGGCCGCGGTGACCTCGGGCTCCGGGTCCGCCACGGACGACCCCGCCGCCTCGACCCGGACAGCGTGGTCGGCGCCCATGGACAGCGCGTAGCGCAGCTGCTCCTCGGTCTCGGGCGGCCCGACGGTCAGCACGCCCGCGCGCCCGCCCGTCCGCTCGGCGATGCGGACCGCCTCCTCGACCGCGCACTCCTCGTGCGGGCCGATGGTGAAGCCGAGGTGGCGGGTGTCGACCGCCGTCGCGTCGGCCGTCAGCGCGATCTCGGCGCCGACGGCGGGGACGCGCTTGATGCAGACCAGGACGTCGGTCGTCGTGGGCATGCCGGCCTCACCCGCGCATCCGCGTGTCGTCGGGGTCGAACAGCGGCGTGCGCCCGGCCCGCGCGACCGTCACCGGGTACCGCTCCCCCCGGTACTCGACGAGCAGGCCGGTGCCCTCGACCGCGAGCTGGGGCGGGAGGTACGCGAGCATCAGGTAGGTGCCCAGCGAGGGCGCCGTCCCCGCGCTCGTGACGTACGACGGCCGGCCGCGACGGTCGGTGATGCGCTCCCCGTCGGGGGTGAGGATCGGCTCGCCGCCCTGCGGGCATCGGTCCGTGCCCGGGTCCAGCGTCAACGAGCACAGCGTCGCCTCGGGCTCGCCCTCGCGCGCCTTGGTGTAGGCGGCCTTGCCGACGAAGTCCGCCTCCTTGAGCCGGGGCAGCGCGAGCCCGGCCTCCACCGGCCCGTGCTCCGCGTCGAGCTCGTGGCCCATGAGCCGGTAGCCCTTCTCGAGGCGCGCCGTGGTGCCGTAGACGCCGATGCCGGCCGGCACGATCCCGTGCGGCGCGCCGGCCGCGGCGACGGCGTCCCAGAGCCGCAGGCCGTGCTCGGTGGCGGTGTGCAGCTCCCAGCCGAGCTCGCCGACGTAGGACAGCCGCAGCGCGAGCACCGGGACCGAGCCGACGTGCACGGTCCTCGCTGTCCCGAACGGGAACGCAGCGTCGGTGACGTCCTCGTCGGTGACGGCGGCGAGGACGTCGCGCGCCCGCGGGCCCCACAGCCCGAGGGTGCACACCGCGGACGTCACGTCCTCCAGGGCGACCGATCCGTCGGCCGGCAGGTGACGCCGGAACCACGCGAGGTCCCGCGCGCCGTCCGACGCGCCCGTGATCACGCGGAACGCGTCGTCGCCGAGCCGCACCACCGTCAGGTCGCTGCGGAAGCCGCCGTCGGGCCCGAGCACCGGCGTGTAGACCACGCGACCCACCGGCCGGTCCATCTGCGCGACGCACAGGTGCTGGAGGTAGGCGAGCGCGCCCGGCCCGTGCACCGCGAACTGGGAGAAGGCGCTGAGGTCGATCATCGCGACGCCGCGCCGCATCGCGAGGTGCTCGGCGCTCGTGATCGGCGACCACCAGCGCGCGTCCCACTCGTGCGGCCGGTCCTCGACGCCCAGCTCGGCGACCAGCGGCTCGTTGGACCGGTACCACTGCGGGCGCTCCCAGCCCGCGACCTCGAAGAACTCGGCGCCGAGGGCCTCCTCGCGCGGGTGGAAGGGCGAGCGGCGGGCCCCGCGGTCCGAGCTCCACTGCTCGCGCGGGTGGATGATCCCGTAGGTCTTGTTGAAGCCCTCGGCGGCGCGGGCGCGCACGTGGGCGCGGGTGCGCTCGTGCGGCGCGAACCGGGCGACGTCCGACGCGTGCGGGTCGATCTCCGGCGCGCCGCACGTCATCCACTCGGCGATCAGCCGACCGACGCCCGGGCCCTCCTTGATCCACACCGCGGCGGCCGACCACAGGCCCCGCACCTCGGGGGTCTCCCCGAGCAGCGGGTGCCCGTCGGGGGTCAGCGACAGCAGCCCGTTGATGGCGTGGCGGATACCGGCGTCGGGCCGGTCGAGGATGCCGCCGAAGAGCTCGAGCGCCGCCTCCATCTGCGGGTCGAAGTCGTCGGGGGTGAACGGCAGCTGCGTCGGCGAGAGCGCCGCGGCCGCGATCGACGGGATGTCGGCGGGGTCGCAGAGGATCGGCCGGTGGGCGTAGGACCCGATCTCCAGGTCGGGGCCGCTCTGCCGCTCGTACATCAGCGGGTCCATGTCGCGGATGATCGGGAACGCGATCTCGCGCCCGGTCGCGGCGAGCTCGGCGATGGGCCCGACGTCGATCATCTGGTGCACGGCCGGCGTCAGCGGGATCGTCGCGCCGGCCAGCGCCGCGATGCGCGGGCTCCACACCCCGCACGCGACCACGACGTACTCGGTGTCGACGTCGCCGCGGTCGGTGCGCACGCGGGTCACCCGGCCGTCCTCGGTGTCGATGCCGAGCACCTCGGTCAGCGCCGACACCGTCAGCGCCCCGGCCGCCGTCGCGCGCTCGCGCATCAGCTCGCCGGCCCGCAGCGGGTCGACGACCGACACCGACGGCGTCCAGAACCCCGCGAGCACCACCGACGGGTCGAGGAAGGGGACCTTGTCGGCCACCTCCGCCGGGCTGATCATCTCGGCGTCGATGCCCCACGCCCGCGCCGACGACATCCGCCGGTGCAGCTCACCGACCCGCTCCTCGGTGCGCGCGACCTCGATGCCGCCGCACGTCGTCAGCGTCCCGAGCTCGGTGTACTGGCGCGCCGAGTCGCCGGTCAGCAGCGTGATCTCCCGGGAGTGGTCCACCGGGAACACGAAGTTCGACGCGTGCCCGGTGGAGCCGCCCGGGTCGGGCAGCGGCCCCTTGTCGACGAGCAGGACGTCGCGCCACCCGAGGCGGGCGAGGTGGTGCACGACGGCGTTGCCGACGATGCCGGCCCCGATGACGACGACCTGGGCCCGGTCCGGGAATGCGCTCACGGCTCCTCCTCGCGAAGGCGTGGCGTCACGCGGCCGAGCGGCGGGCCCGCGAGAGCCACCGCACGGTCGGCGCGACCTGGTTGAACGTGTAGAGGTGCAGGCCGGCGAGGTCGGCAGTGCCGGCCGCCGCACCCGCCGCGAGCTCCGCGACGAGGGCGTCGGGGGTGTGGCGACCGGATCGCAGCAGCGACCCGGCGGTGCCGCGGTGCGCGCGGGCGAAGCGCGCGGCGTCGGCGACCCCGATCCGCACCGAGAGCCGCAGCAGCCGCGCGGCGTCGACGACGCCGGGCACGCCGGCGATCACCGGGAGGTCGATCCCCCGCGCGCGGGCCTCCCGGGTGAAGCGGCCGACGAGGTCGGCGTCGAAGCACAGCTGCGTGACGGTGTAGTCGGCGTGGAACTGCTTGACCCGCAGGTCGGCCCAGAGCGCGTCGTCGTCGATGCGGTGGTGGCCGTCGGGGTACGACGGGACGCCGACACGCGCCGGGCGCCGCCCGAGGTCCTCCATCGCCCGCAGCAGCGCCAGGCCGTCGGGCAGCTGCCCCGCGGCCTCGCGCGCGTCGCCGCCGACGACGAACACCTCCCGCACCCCGGCCGCGGCCAGCCGGTCGACGTGCTCGGCGAGCTCGCCGCGGTCGCGCACGCTGCGCGCCGCGAGGTGGGGCACGGCCGCGAAGCCCCGGGCGGCGAGCGCCTCGGCGGCGGCGACGGTCGCGGCCACGCCCCGGCGCGGGGTGGTCGTCACCGTGACCGTGGCGCCGGCGGGCAGGTCGGCGGCGATGGTGTCCGGGGTGTCGAGCACGTCCGCCGTCGGCGCCACCTCGAAGCGCGGGTCGGCGAGCAGGGCGGCGAGGGTGGTGCGGGGTCCCGCACCACCCTCGCCGGCGCCGTCCGTGAGGTGGTCCACGAGCCGGTCAGCCCTTGGGTGTCTGCTTGCGCGGGTCGACGAACGGCTTCTCGACGACGACGCCGTCGCGCACGTCGTCGAGCGTGGCGATCTGCAGCGTCGTGCCGAGCGGCGTCGACGGCGTCGCGACCATCGCCAGCCCGATGTTGCGCTCGAGCCGCGGGGACCAGCAGGCGCTGGTGACCTTCCCGACGACCTCGCCGGCCTCGTCCCGCACCGTGAACGGCTCGATCATCGAGCCGTCGTTGAACGTCCCCAGCCGCGCGCCGCCGATCTCGACGCCGACCATCGACCGCGACGGGCCCTGCTCCCTGGCGCGGACGAGGGCGTCCTTGCCGACGAAGTCGGCCTCCTGGGCGAGGTCGACCATCCACGTGTAGTCGTAGCCGACCTCGAGCGGGTTGGTGTCGAGGGTGATGTCGCAGCCGTAGGCGAGCATGCCGCCCTCGATGCGGCGGATGTGGCACGGACCGATCGGGCGCATCCCGTGCGGGCGCCCCGCCTCCCACACGCGGTCCCACAGTCGGCCCGCGTGGCGGACGGCGTCGCGCAGGTAGATCTCGTAGCCGATCTCGGCGCTGTAGCCGGTGCGGCTGACGACGACCTCCATGTCGTCGATCACCGCGTGGCGCAGGTGGTAGTAGGGCATCTCGGCGACGTCGGCCCCGAACAGGTCGGTGACGACGGCCTTCGCCTTCGGCCCCTGGACCTGCACCGGTGCGACGTCGATCTCGCGGACCTGCACGTCCCAGCCGCCGGCGTGGGCCAGGGCCGTGCACCAGAGACCGACGTCGGAGTCGGCGAGCGAGAGCCAGAAGCGGTCGGACTCGACGCGCAGCAGGACCGGGTCGTTGATGATCCCGCCGTCGGGCGCGGTGAGGAACACGTACTTGCACTGGCCGACCGCGCACTTGTGCAGGTCGCGGGGCACGAGCGAGTTCGTGAACGCGAAGGCGTCCGGGCCCGCGATCTCGATCTGGCGCTCCACGCCGACGTCCCAGAGCGTCACGTCCTCGAGCAGCGCCCAGTACTCGGCGATCGGGTCGCCGTAGTGGCGCGGGTGGTACGTGTGGTTGTAGACGCTGTACATCGCGACGCCGTGCGCGCGCGACTTCCAGAAGTACGGCGACTTCCGCAGCCGTGGGTAGAGCAGGATCCCCGGGCTCACCACCGTCGACGACGGCTCCGGCGCGAGTTCCACCGCCGCGCGGCCGGGCAGGACGTCCGTCATCAGCACCTCACCTCGTCGTGCGTCCGGCGGCCCCCCGAGCCGGCATGCGGACGGTCGTTGCGCTGCCAGCAACGGGTTTCGCTGGCCGCAACCAGCGTGCGACCGTGACCGAGATCACGTCAAGGGATCTCGATCAGTGGGTTGCTGGAACGGTGCAGGGCCTCAGGGCCGGAGGAGCCCGGACGGTTCGCGGCGGGTGTGCACGCGGTAGGCGACGGGCAGCGCGAGGCCCGGGGTGCCGTCCAGGGCCCGCTGCGCGACGGCCGGCGTGAACTCGATCCGCAGCACGTCGCCGAGCGTCGCGCGGTCGGCGAAGCGCCACAGCGTGTCGACCCGCCGCACCGCGAACCCCTGCTCGGCGAAGAAGCGCTCGGCGGCGCCGGGGTCGTAGCGCGGGGCCGAGGCGCGCATCCAGGTGCCGTAGGAGTGCCGGGTGGCGTCGAGGTCGACGACGACGAGCACGCCGCCCGGCCGCAGGACCCGCGACGCCTCGGCCAGGCCGGGCTCGCAGCCGGGGCCGAAGAAGTACGCGGTGCGGGCGTGCACGACGTCGGCGCTGTCGTCGGCGAGCGGCAGCGCGGCCGCGCTCCCCGGCTCCACCCGGCAGGACGGCAGCCCGGCGACCCGCTCGCGGGCGCGGGCCACGAGCGGCGCGTGGGGCTCGACGCCGACGACCGTGCGGGCGCGCTGCGCGAACCGCGGCAGGTGGTAGCCGTCGCCGCACCCGACGTCGACGACGTCCGCGCCGTCGTACGGCGCCAGCTCGGCGACGGTGTCCCACAGCGCGCCGGTGACGTCCTGCGCCTCGTTCTCGCGCTCGTAGACCTCGGGCCAGCGCCAGATGTTGGGCGACTCGACGACGTCGCCCCTGCGGAAGCGCGTCACCCGTGGACGGGGACCAGGAGGAAGAGCAGCAGCCAGGCGACCGGCGCGGAGGTGACCAGGGAGTCCAGGCGCTCCATGAGCCCGCCGTGCCCGGGCAGCACCGAGCCCATGTCCTTGATGCCGAGGTCGCGCTTGACCAGCGACTCGACGAGGTCACCGGTGACGGCGGCGCCGACGAGCAAGGGGCCGACGACCAGGCCCCACCACCACCGGTCCCCGAGGAGCAGGGCGATCGACAGGGACGCTCCGAGCGAGCCGAACACGATCGAGCCCGCGAAGCCCTCCCAGGACTTCTTCGGGCTGACCTTCGGCGCCATCGGGTGCCGACCGATGAGCGCGCCCACGGCGTAGCCGCCGGTGTCGGAGCAGATGACGACGATGAGGAACGTCAGGACCCGTTGCGCGCCGTCGGCGGGGACGACGAGCATCGTCCCGAACGCCATGAACAGCGGGATCCAGCACAGCACGAGCATCGACGCGCCCACGTCGCGCACGAAGCCCGCGGCACCGAGGCGCATGCGCCACAGGAAGCAGCCGATGACCGTGACCAGCAGGCCGCCGAGGATGCCCTCGGTCCCGAACGGCCAGGCCAGCCAGATCATCGCCTGGCCGCCGACCAGCACGGGGACCCGCGAGAGCCGGATCCCCGCGGCGCGGTGCAGGGCGCCGAAGAGCTCCCAGGTCCCGATCACCGCGCAGACCGCGACGATGCCGATCCAGGCCTGCCGCACCGTGAGCAGCGCGACCAGGACCACCGCGCCCATCGCCAGGCCGACGCCGATCGCGACCGGTAGGTTCCGCCCGGCGCGCGACGAGGGCTTCTCCGGCGGGTCCTCCGTCCGCGCCTGGCCGGGCTCGTCCGACGGGGGGGCGTCCGCGCCCGTGGCGGGGACGCTCGCTGCCGGCCGGCGGGGCCGCGATGCGGAGGAGGGCATGGCTCCAGACCTCAGACGACCTCAGACCTCGAGGAGCTCGGCTTCCTTGTTCTTGACGAGGTCGTCGACCTGCGCGACGTAGCGCGAGGTCACGCTCTCGAGCTCCTTCTCGGCGCGGCTCGTCTCGTCCTCGCCGGCCTCGCCGTCCTTGACGATGCGCTGCAGCTCGGTCATGGCGGTGCGGCGCACGCTGCGGATCGACACCTTGGCGTCCTCGCCCTTGCTGCGCGCGACCTTGACCATGTCCTTGCGGCGCTCCTCGGAGAGCTGCGGGAACACGACCCGGATGATCTGACCGTCGTTGCTCGGGTTGACGCCGAGGTCGGAGTCGCGGATCGCGCGCTCCATGCTCTGGAGCTGGCTCGCGTCGTAGGGCTTGATGACGGCCATGCGGGCCTCGGGCACCTGGACCGAGGCGAGCTGGTTCAGCGGGGTCCACGCGCCGTAGTACTCGACGTTGATGCGGTTGAACATCGCGGGGCTGGCCCGGCCGGTGCGGACACCGCCGAGGTCCTCCCTCGCGACGCTGACCGCCTTCTCCATCTTCTCCTCGGCGTCGAGGAGCGTCTCGTCGATCATGGGTCGCCTCTCCTCAGGAGCCGGATGGGGTGTGGACCAGCGTGCCGATCCTCTCACCCCGCACGGCCCGTGCGATGTTCCCCTCGACCAGCAGGTTGAACACCATGATCGGCATCCGGTTGTCCATGCAGAGGCTGAACGCGGTGGCGTCCGCGACCTTGAGGCCCTTCTCCAGCACCTCGCGGTGGGAGATCTCGTGGTACATGGTCGCCGTGGGGTCCAGCTTGGGGTCGGCGGTGTAGACGCCGTCGACGCCCTTGGCCAGCAGCACGACCTCGCACTCGATCTCCAGCGCGCGCTGCGCGGCGGTGGTGTCGGTGGAGAAGTACGGCATGCCGACGCCCGCGCCGAAGATGACGACGCGGCCCTTCTCGAGGTGGCGCATCGCGCGGCGCGGGATGTACGACTCGGCGACCTGGCCCATCGTGATGGCGGTCTGCACGCGGGTGTCGATGTGGTGCTCGCGCTCGAGGAAGTCCTGCAGGGCGAGGCAGTTCATGACCGTGCCGAGCATGCCCATGTAGTCCGCGCGCTGGCGCTGCATGCCGTAGCGGTGCAGCTCCTCGCCGCGGAAGAAGTTGCCGCCGCCGATGACGACGGCGATCTGCACGCCGGAGCGCACGACGTCGGCGATCTGGCGGGCGACGGTCTGGACGACGACCGGGTCGACCCCGACCCCGCCGCCCCCGAACATCTCGCCGCCGAGCTTGAGGAGGACCCGGCGGTGGCCCGCGCGGGCCTCGGGGCCGGCGTCCGGCACGGTCTGGGGACTGGCCACGCTGTTCCTCCCACCGCCGATGGTGTGCTCGGCGCGACGGCTACCGGAGTGGACCCGGAGAGGGGCGGGACCGGGTGCTCCGGTCCCGCCCCGCCGGGGGTCAGGGCTGGCCGACCTCGAAGCGCGCGAAGGTGCGGACCGAGACGCCCGCCTCCTCCAGCACCTTGCCGACCGTCTTCTTCTCCACCGCCACCGAGTCCTGCTCCACGAGGACGGTGTCCTTGTAGTAGCCGTTGAGGCGACCGTCGACGATCTTGTCGATGATCTTCTCCGGCTTGCCCTCCTCGCGGGCGGTGGCCTCGGCGATGCGGCGCTCGTTCTCCACCACGTCCGCGGGCACCTCCTCGCGGGAGGTGTAGAGCGGGCGCGCCGCCGCGACCTGCATGGCCGCGCCACGGGCCGCCTCGGCCGCGTCGTCGCCGTCGCCGGTGTAGGCGACGACCACGCCGATGGCCGGGGGCAGGTCCGAGGACCGGCGGTGCAGGTAGGTGGCGGTCGGGCCGTCGAGCACCGCGACGCGGCGCAGCTCGAGCTTCTCGCCGATGCGCGCCGAGAGCTCCTGCACCTTGTCCTCGACCGTGCCCTCGCCCAGGCTCGCGGCCTTGAGCGACTCGAGGTCCTTGGCGCCGGCGGAGAGCGCGACACCGAGGATGTCGTCGGCGAGCGCGACGAAGTCGGCGTTCTTGGCGACGAAGTCGGTCTCGGAGTTGAGCTCGATCATCGCGCCGTCACGGGCGGCCACCACGCCGTTGGCGGTGGTGCGGCCGGCCCGCTTGCCGACGTCCTTCGCACCCTTGATGCGCAGGGCCTCGACGGCCTTGTCCATGTCGCCCTCGTTCTGCTCGAGGGCCTTCTTGCAGTCCATCATCCCGGACCCGGTGAGGTCCCGGAGCTTCTTCACGTCCGCAGCGGTGTAGTTCGCCATGGTGCGGCTCTCGTCCGTCCTCGTGTCGTGGGGTGCTCGCGGTCGGCGTCGTCGGCCAGGTGCGGCCGAGTGCGGCCGACCGTCAGCCGGCCCCGCCCTGCGGGGTCGGCGCGCCGTTCTGCTGGCCGGCCTCCGGGGCGGCGGCGATCGCGTTGTCGTCGCTCTCGGAGTTCGCGTCGACCGTGCCGCCGGTCCGCTCGGGGCGGCTGGTCGGCGTGGTGTCGTCGCCGATCGCGTTGGTCGTGGCCTCGGCCTCCGGCGTCGCCACCGGCACGTCGCCGGGGGCGTCGACCGCGGAGCTCGTGCTGCCCTGCTCCAGGCCGGTGGGCGCGCTGGCGCCGTCGCCGCCCTGGGCTCCGTTGATCCCGGCGGCGAGCTCCTGCTCCCACTCGGCCAGCGGCTCGTCCTCGCCACGCTCGGCGCCGTCGCGCTGGCCGCGGGCCTGGAGGCCGTCGGCGCACGCCTGGGCGACCACGCGGGTCAGCAGCGCCGCCGAGCGGATGGCGTCGTCGTTGCCCGGGATCGGGTAGTCGACCTCGTCGGGGTCGCAGTTGGTGTCGAGGATGGCGACGACCGGGATGTTGAGCTTCCGGGCCTCGCCGACCGCGATGTGCTCCTTCTTGGTGTCGACCACCCACACCGCGCTGGGCACGCGGCCCATGTCGCGGATACCGCCGAGCGTCTTCTCGAGCTTGTCGTGCTCGCGGGTGAGCATGAGGATCTCCTTCTTGGTGCGACCCTCGAAGCCCCCGCTCTGCTCCATGGCCTCCAGCTCCTTGAGGCGCTGGAGACGCTTGTGCACGGTGGTGAAGTTGGTGAGCATGCCGCCCAGCCAGCGCTGGTTGACGAACGGCATGCCGACGCGGCGCGCCTGCTCGTCGATGGCCTCCTGGGCCTGCTTCTTCGTGCCGACGAAGAGCACCGTGCCGCCGTGGGCGACGGTCTGCTTGACGAACTCGTAGGCGCGATCGACGTAGGACAGCGTCTGCTGCAGGTCGATGATGTAGATGCCGTTGCGCTCGGTGAAGATGAAGCGGCGCATCTTGGGGTTCCAGCGGCGGGTCTGGTGACCGAAGTGGACACCGGAGTCCAGCAGCTGGCGCATCGTGACGACGGCCATGCGGTGGAACTACCTCTCTCGGCGGCCCGGCGCGCTGCGGCCAGGCCTGGCGGTTGTCGCGGCGGTCCCGGCCGGGCCGCCGCCCTGGTGCCCTCGTGGAACCGGCCCCGGAACCCGCTCGGGAGCGGGACCGCCCGGGTGCTGGCAGCGCCCGCGAGGCGGGCGCTTGGAGGGCACGCGAAGTCGGCCCGTTCGGCTCCACGCGGACGAGGAGACGACGGACCGCTGGTCACGAGTGTACCCGCGCCCACGCCGCCCTCTCCCCCGCCCTCACCCCTGACCCGCGTGGGCGTGCGAGCGATGCGGCATTGCTGGCGTCTGAGGCCAGGATCGCCACATCCTCGCCGGCGCGACACGCCGGGGTGGGCGGCGCGCCTCCTCTCCAGGGAGATCAGGAGGGCGTGGCGCACCGCGGGACGCCCTGAGCTCAGGGGGTCGTTGCAACATCGGTGGTTGGTGGGCCGGAGAGTAGTTGCTCGAGGGCTCGGGCTGGGGAGCGCCAGCTGAGGTCTTGCGGGGTCGGGCGTTGAGTTCGGCGGCGACGGCGGCGAGATCGTCGGCGGTGTGGACCGAGAGGTCGCTGCTCTTGGGGAAGTACTGGCGCAGCAGGCCGTTGGTGTTCTCGTTGCTGCCGCGTTGCCAGGGGCTGTGCGGGTCGCAGAAGTAGATCGGCAGGTCGGCGGTGATGCTGATCTGGGCGTGGCGGGCCATCTCGCTGCCTTGGTCCCAGGCCAGTGAGCGGCGCAGCGCGGCGGGCAGCGCCTGCATGGTGGAGATCATGGCGTCACGCACGGCTTCGGCGTTGTGGCGGGCGGGTAGGTGCAGCAGCAGCACGAAGCGGGTGCTGCGCTCGACCAGGGTGCCGATCGCCGAGGCGTTCTCGGCGCCCAGGATCAGGTCGCCTTCCCAGTGCCCGGGCACGGCGCGGTCCTCGGCCTCGGCGGGCCGCTGCGAGATCATGATCTCCGGGGTGATGTAGGGGCGGCTGGCGCGGCCGGTGAACGCGGGGGGGGGCGGCGCACCGCGCGGCCGGTGCGCAGGCAGCGGTGCAGCTCGCGGCGCAGGCTGCCCCGGCCCTGGACGTAGAGCTCCTGGTAGATCGTCTCGTGGGACACCCACATCTCCGGGCGGTCGGGGAATCTGTCGCGTAGCTCAGCGGCGATCTGCTCGGGGCTCCAGCGCAGCACCAGTCGCCGCTGGACCTCGGCGATCAGCTCAGGATGCCCGGTGAACTTGGTCGCCTTGGGCCGTCGGGCCCGCGCGTCGGCCTTCAACCGCGCCGGCCCCGCCCGGTAGGCATCCCGGCGGGCCTGACGGGCATCCACCCGCCGATGCGGGCGCGGCGGGCCGAGCGGCGCCGGCGCGTCGCCGCGCCCGTGCGCGCCCCGCCGCTCCCCGCGGGCGTGGTTGCGGTCGACCTCCCGTTTGATCGTGGAGCGGTGCCGCCCGAGACGGCGACCGATCTCGGCGTAACTCAGCCCGCTCACCAGGCCGCGCGAGATCTCCTCCTGCTCGGCCAACGAGAGATACCGACCCTGCGGCTCGCTGAGATCCGGGACCATCCCGCCAACCTCACGAACCCACCGCCACCCCGTGTGGCGTGACACGCCCACCCGCGCGCACGCCTGCTCGTGCTCGAGCCCCGCAAGCCGAGCCCGCCAGAACTCGCGCACCTTCGCCCTCGTCCGCCCCGCACCCGGCACCGCACACCTCGCTCAGACTCAAGGTGTTGCGACAGCCCCTTGAATCCGCCCGCCGTTCAGGGTGCCTGACGTCCTGGTGATCTCCGTTCGGGTCGGTGCGGCCGGGGGATCCCGACGCCGAGGGAGCCTGCGGGGCGCCGGGTGCGTCGAAACCGGTGTGAGGTGTTCCCGCGCGAGGGGTCTCGCGGTCCTGCTGCTGCTCGCGGTCGCGCTCGCCGGCACCCCGGCGCGCGCCGCACCCGCTCCCCCGCCCGCCGTGCCGGTCGGAGCGTTCGGCTGGCCGCTGGCCGGGGTGGCCGGCGACGGCGCCCCGGCGACGTCCGGCACGCCGGGTGCGGTGACCCGGCTGTTCGACCCGCCCCCGCACTACTACGGCCGCGGGCACCGCGGCGCCGACGTCGCCGGACGCCCGGGCCACGCGGTGGTGGCCGCCGGCGACGGGACCGTGGTGTTCGCGGGCCGCATCGCCGGGCGCGGCGTGGTCTCGGTCGAGCACGCGGCGGGCCTGCGCACCACCTACGAGCCCGTCGCCGTGGCCGTGGCGCCGGGCGCGGTGGTGCACCGCGGCGACACCCTCGGAGCCCTCGAGCCCGGGCACCGCGGCTGCCCCGTGGCGGCGTGCCTGCACTGGGGCCTGCGCCGGCCGGCGGCCGACCCGGCGGCGGGCGCGCTGGAGTACCTCGACCCGCTCCTGCTGCTCGGCCTCGGGCGGGTGCGGCTGCTGCCGACCGACCCGTGATCGTCAGGCGTGCTGGAGCTCGGCGAGCCGGGCGCGCAGCCGCATCACCGCGCGGGTGTGCAGCTGGCAGACGCGCGACTCGGTGACCCCGAGGACGCGGCCGATCTCGGCCAGCGTCAGGTTCTCGAAGTAGTAGAGACCGACGACCGTCCGGTCGCGCTCGGCGAGCTGCCCGACCGCCTCGGCGAGCAGGCGCCGCGTCTCGCGGTCCTCCATCGCCGAGAGCGGGTCCTCCGCGCCGGCGTCGGGCAGCGAGTCGGCGAGCGACGGGGCCGTCGCTCCGTCGACCGAACCGCCGCCGCGTCCGGCCGCGACGAGCTCGTCGAGCGCCGCGACGCTTGTCATCGCGATCTGCCCGAAGGTGGAGCGCAGGTCGTCGGTGGACGTGTCCAGCTCGGCGGCGAGCTCGGCGTCGCTGACCGACCGCTGCTCGCGGCCCTCGAGGCGCTCGATGGCCCGCTCGATCTCGCGGGCGCGGGACCGCACGGAGCGCGGCACCCAGTCCTGGGAGCGCAGCTCGTCGAGGATCGCGCCGCGGATGCGCTGCATCGCGTAGACCTCGAACTTGCGCCCGCGGTCGGGCTCGAAGCGCTCGATGGCGTCGACCAGCCCGAAGATCCCGCACTGGATGAGGTCCGCGATGTCGACGTGGGCCGGCAGACCGGTGCCCACACGACCGGCGACGTACTTGACCAGCGGCGCGTAGTGCAGCACCAGCCGGTCCTTCGTGGACTTGCGCGGGTCGTCGGCGAACGCGGCCCAGAGCTCGGCGATCCCGGCCTCGACCATCGCCTCCTCGTCCGCGCTGCCCGAGGGCGCGCGGCCGAGCGTGGCGGGCAGGGGGTGGACCTCGGCGGGCGCGGACCGGTCGTCCCGCGCGCCGCCCCGCTCCCCGTCGGCCGGCACGGGGACGGGGGCGAGCGCCGTGGCGCCCTCGGTGGCCGGCGGCTCGTGGCGCTCCGGGGCGCGACGGCGCGGGGTTCGGGCGGCGACGCCGGCGGCGCGCACGGCGGCGTCGGAGTCGGAGCCCGGCAGGGCGGGCAGCGGGCCGGTGCTCGGGAAGCGGTCGGACCCGGCCACGGTGGCCGTCGAGGTCCCGGAGGCGCCGTCCCGCCCGGGCTCAGGCACGGGGGTGGGCGGTGTCATGGATGGCCCTCAGTCGCTCGGCGGACACGTGGGTGTAGAGCTGGGTCGTCGCCGGTGAGGCGTGGCCCAGCAGTTCCTGGACGCTCCTCAAGTCCGCTCCCCCCTCGAGCAGGTGTGTGGCCGCCGAGTGCCGCAGCCCGTGCGGTGCGATGTCGGGCGCGCCCGGCACCGCGCCCGCCGCGTCGTGCACGACCTTGCGTGCGATGCGCGGGTCGAGCCGCCCGCCCCGCGCGCCGAGCAGCAGCGCCGGTGGCGAGGACGGGACCGCGAGCGCCGGGCGGCCCTCCCGGCGCCAGGTGTCGAGCGCGGCCGCGGCCGGCGCCCCGAAGACGACCGTGCGCTCCTTGGCGCCCTTGCCGAGGACCCGCAGGGTGCGACGGCCGTCGTCGACGTCGTCGACGTCGAGGCCGCACAGCTCGGAGACGCGCACTCCGGTGGCGTAGAGCAGCTCGAGCAGCAGGTGGTCGCGCAGGGCGACGGGGTCGCCCTCGGCGGCGCCGGACGCCGCGGCGGCCAGGGCGGCGGCGGCCTGGTCGGCGCGCAGGACCTCGGGCAGGCGGCGGTGCGCGCGCGGCGACGCGAGACGCGCGCCGGCGTCGGTGGGCGCGCGCCCGGTGCGCGCCGCCCAGGCGGTGAACGTGCGCGCGGCGGCCGCCCGGCGCGCGAGCGTCGTCCGGCTCGCGCCGCGGCCCCGCTCGTCGGCCAGCCAGGCGCGCACGCCCGCGAGGTCGAGCGCGTCGAGCTCGAGCGGCGCGTCCTCGGGGAGGTCCGGGCCACGGAGGTGAGCGAGCAGCGAGCCCACGTCGCCGACGTAGGCGCGCACGGTGTGCGGGGAGAGCGCCCGCTCGTAGCGCAGGTGCGACGCGAAGGCGGCGAGGTGCGTGGCGGCGGTGGTCTCGCCGGCGGTGATCTCGCCGGCGCCGGTCCCGGCGGCGATCGCGTCCCCGTCCCGCGGGGCCGGCACGGCGGCGGAGCGGTCGTCGGGCACGTCGTCGGGCACGACGTCACGCGCAGCGTCCGGACCGGCGGTCGGGGTGGGCCGCGGAGCCCCCGCTGCGTCCGTCCCGGTGAACGCGGAGCGTGACGACGTGACCGGGTCGAAGGGGAACTCACGAGAGGGCCCTCGACCAGGTGACCGAGACGCCCGCACGGGGCGTCCGGTCGAGCCGTCGGGAGAGAACGTGCCGGTCATCGCGGTGAAGACTCCCGATCCGGGCGCCGACGGTCAAGCACCGCCACGACGCGTTCGGTGACCGAGGGCCACCGTCGGGGAGCGGTTCCACTCGTCGCGCTCTGCAACCGTTCGTCGCGCTGTGCCTGTTCACCCGGGTCGGCGTCGCCACCGCCCACCGTCCCCCGTGACGAGTCCGCGGGCCTCGAGTTCGCTCAGGTGGGTGGTGACGTCCGCGGGGTCCACGCCCGCGTCGTGGGCCAGACGCGCGGCTGTGCGCGCCGCGCGGAGGGGCAGGGCTTCACGCACACGCAGGGCATCCGGGTCAAGACCGTCCGTCGGACGCGAGGGGGTCCCCGGTGGAGCGGCGAGGCCGTCGCCCACTTGACTCACCTCCTCGACGACGTGGTCCACGCGTCCGGCGACCGAGATCGCGGGCCGGCGGGCGAGCTCGTGGCAGCCCAGCGACATCAGCGACGTCACCGGCCCCGGCACGACCATGACGGCCCGCCCGAGCGCCTCGGCGACCAGCGCCGTGCGCATCGCGCCCGAGCGCGCCGCGGCCTCGACGACCAGCGTGCCCGCGGTGAGCGCCGCGATGAGGCGGTTGCGCACGAGGAAGCGGTGGCGCGCCGGGTTGGCGCCCGGCGGGTACTCGGTGACGACGAGGCCGTGGCGGGCGATGTGCTCGAGCAGTGTGGCGTGCTTCGGCGGGTAGGCGCGGTCGATGCCGCACGCGAGGACCGCGACGGTGGGGCCGCCGACCGCGAGCGCTCCGCGGTGCGCGGCGCCGTCGATGCCCAGCGCCGCTCCCGAGACCACGGTGATGCCCCGGTCGGCGAGCTCGGCGGACCAGTCGCGGGCGACCCAGAGGCCGTAGTCGGACGCCGCGCGCGCCCCGACGATGCCGGCCCAGCGGATCGGTCCGCCGTCGAGGCGCAGCGGCCCGCGCACCCACAGCGCGAGGGGCTCGGCGGGCCCGTCCCGACCGGCGGGGCCGTCGAGGCCCGGCGCCCCATCCGGCCCGGCCACGAACCCGAGGCCGGCGAGCGCCGCCGCGGGCCACTCCGGGTGCTCCGGCACGAGCAGCCGCCCGCCCCGCGCGGCGAGCAGGGCGAGGTCGGCCTCCGCCCGGTCGGTGCCCCGGCGCGCGGCGGTCTCCTTCGCGACCTCGGGCGGCAGGGCACCCGGCCCGTCGGTGTCCCCGTCGCGCACCCGCCGGGCGGCCGCGACGGGCCCGACGTCCTCGACGAAGGCCGCCAGGGCGGGGGCCGGCGGTTCGGCCACCCGCGAGAGGTAGGCGCGGGCGCGCAGGACCGCCGGGTCGACCGGCGCGACCGTCCCGGGGACCGCGCGGGGAACCGTGGCGCTCACGCGACGACCTCGTCGCTCGCGGCCACGGCCGGGTCGAGGGCCGCGACGGCCTGCTCCGGCCCGTTCTCGTCCACGAAACCCTTGTAGGCGACGGCCTCCTCGATGTCCGCGGTCTCGGGGCTCGGGGCCCCGCGCAGGTCGGCGATGGTCCACCCGACCCGGAGCGCGCGGTCGGCGCCGCGGGCGGTCATGGCGCCGCTGCGCAGCTGGCGCTCGAGCACCGCCGCCGCCTCCACCGGCAGGCGCGATCGCCGGCGCAGCTCCGGGCCCGGGACCTCGGCGTTCGTGCGCCAGCCGGCGTCGCGCCAGCGCTCCCGCGCCACCGCCCGGGCGGCCAGCACCCGCGACCGGACCGATGCGGTGTCCTCGGGGACCTCCTCGAGGGCCGCGGCGAGACCGCCCGCGAACGTCAGCTCCTCGACCGCCCGCAGCGTCACCTGCAGGTCGACGCGGTCGAGCATCGGGCCCGAGAGCCGCAGCTGGTAGCGCCGGCGCTCCAGGCTCGTGCAGCGGCAGTCGGTCGGCCGCGGCGGCGCGCAGGGGCACGGGTTGGCCGCCATCACCAGCTGGAAGCGCGCCGGGTAGCGCACGACGCCGTCGGTGCGGGCCAGGCGCACCTCGCCCTCCTCCAGGGGCGTGCGCAGCATCTCGAGCACGTGCGGCCCGAACTCGTAGATCTCGTCGAGGAAGAGCACCCCGCGGTGGGCCAGCGACACCGCGCCGGGGCGGGCGAGCCCGCTGCCGCCGCCGACCAGCGCCGCCGACGACACCGAGTGGTGCGGCGCGACGAACGGCGGCGCGGCCGGCAGCGCCTCCTGGGGGTCGGTGGCGCCCGCCAGCGAGCGGACCGCGGCGACCTGCAGCGCCGCGTCACCGTCGAGGTCGGGCAGCAGGCCGGTCATCCGCCGCGCGAGCATCGTCTTGCCCGAGCCCGGCGGGCCGACCATGAACAGGTGGTGCCCGCCCGCCGCGGCGACCTCGACCGCCCGGCGCGCGATGCGCTGCCCCACCACGTCGGCGAGGTCCTCCCGCGGGCCGCCGTGGCGCGGGCGCGCCCTCGGACCCACCGGCCGCAGCCGCCCCCGGTCGCCGCGCAGCCACGCCAGGACGTCGGAGAGGTGCTCGGCGCCGAGCACCTCCAGCCCGTCGACCAGCCCGGCCTCCACCGACGCCGCGGCCGGCACCACCGCCTGCTCCACCCCGAGGCGCCGCGCCGCCAGCAGTGCCGGCAGCACGCCCCGCACGCCGCGCACCCGGCCGTCGAGCGCCAGCTCCCCGAGCAGCACCACCCCGCGCAGCGCCGCGACCGGCACCGCCCGCGCCGCGGCCAGCACCGAGCAGGCGAGGGCGAGGTCGTAGCCGCTGCCCTGCTTGGGCAGGGTCGCCGGCGACAGCGCGAGCGTGATCCGCCGGGCCGGCCACGTCTCCCCCGAGTTGACCACCGCCGCGCGCACCCGGTCGCGCGACTCCGCCAGCGCGGCGTCCGGCAGCCCCACCAGCGAGACACCGGGCAGCCCCTGGCCGATGTCGGCCTCGATCTCCACGACCTCACCGTCCACCCCGCGCAGGCCGATCGACCACGCACACGCGAGCGCCACCTAGAACGCCCCCTCGTAGTGCTCGACCTCGGGCGCCGCACCGGGCCGGACCAGCACCGCGAGCACGTCGAAGCGCACCTCGGCGAAGCCGGTGCCCCCGGCGGCGTGCCGCTCGGCGAGCCAGCGCTGCGCGAGGCGCCGGATGCGGGCGGCCTTGACGCCGGTCACCGCCTCGGCGGGCACCCCGAACCCGGTGCCCGAGCGCGTCTTCACCTCGGCGACGACGAGCCGCCCGCCCTCGGCGGCCACCAGGTCGAGCTCGCCCTCGCGGCAGCGCCAGTTGCGGTCGAGCACCGTCAGCCCGCGGGCCGTGAGGTGCTCGGCGGCGATGTCCTCGCCGCGGCGCCCGAGCACCCTCCGATCGGGCGTCCCGTGTGTCGTGACCATGTCCGGCCCCCTCGTCCTCGCCGGACGCTCCGGCGGCACGGGCGAGCCTGCAGCCGTCGCCCGCCGCGGCGGGAGCACGCGCTGCGCGCCTGGGGACAGCTCGCGGGGGTGGGGACGGACCGGTGTCGTGGCGGCCGCGGTCAGCCGCCGGACGGCTCAGCGACGACGGCAGCACGGCCGCGGACGTCGCCCGCCGAGGACGGGGCGTGCAGCCGCACGCGACGGGCGTCAGCCGTTGAAGGGGCCCTCGTCGAGGCGCAGGTCCGGCTTCTCGAGCTCCTCGACGTTGACGTCCTTGAACGTCACCACGCGGACGTTCTTGACGAAGCGCGCGGGCCGGTACATGTCCCACACCCACGCGTCGGACATCGTGACCTCGAAGTAGACCTCGCCGTCGGCGTTGCGGACCGCGACGTCGACCGAGTTGGCCAGGTAGAAGCGCCGCTCGGTCTCCACGACGTACGAGAACTGGGCGACGATGTCGCGGTACTCGCGGTAGAGCGAGAGCTCCATGTCGGTCTCGTACTTCTCGAAATCCTCCGCGCTCATCGCGGCTCTCCCCCCTGCGGCACGTCCTCGGTGAGACCGGCGGGCAGGTCGCCGTCGAGCTCGGTCTCGTCGAGCTCTCTCTCGTCGAGCTCGGTCTCGTCGAGGACCACGAGCTCGTCTGCCTCCCCGCTCTCGGCGGACACGTCGTCGACGGTCACGGCCCCATTGTGGCGCACGCCGACCGCGTGCCCGTCCGGGCTCCGGCCCCGCGCGGCGGCGGCGACGTTGACGAAGCTGAAGCGGTGGTCCTCGCACGGCCCGTGCGCGGCCAGCGCTGCGCTGTGGGTGGGCGTGCAGTAGCCCTTGTGGAGGTCGAAGCGGTACTCCGGGTGCTTCTCGTGCAGCTCGGCCATCAGGCGGTCCCGGGTGACCTTGGCCAGCACCGACGCCGCCGCCACGCACGCCGCCGCGAGGTCCCCCTTCGGCACGGCGAGGGACGGGACGCCGAAGCCGGTGACCGGGAAGCCGTCGGTGAGGACGTAGCCCGGACGGACCCCGAGGCGCGCGACCGCCCGCCGCATGCCGTCGATGTTCGCGATGTGCACGCCACGGTGGTCGACCTCGGGCGGGTCGACGAGCACGACGTGCCAGTCCAGCGCGCGCCGCTCGATGATCCGCGCGAACTCCTCGCGCTCGTCCCTGGTCAGCAGCTTCGAGTCGGTCAGCCCCTCGAAGCGGCGGGCGTCACCGGGTCGCAGGATGCACGCCGCGACCGCCAGCGGGCCCGCGCAGGCTCCGCGTCCGGCCTCGTCGACGCCGACGACCGGCCCGAGCCCGTGGCGCTCCAGCGCCGACTGCAGCGCCCAGCTCTCGGTGCTGCGCCGCACGATCGCGCGCGGCGGCTGCACCCCGGTGCGCGGCGGCAACGGGCGGCGGCGGGCGGGACCCCGGCCGTTCGTGCGCGCGGCGGGGCGCCGTCGGCCCGCGTCGTGTCCCGCCGTCACCGGCCGGGATCGGGGGACGGCGGTGACGCGCCGGGCTCGCGGCCCGGATCGTCACCGGGGTTCTCGTCGGGACCGCGCACGCCGCCGCCGGAGGACCACCAGCGCCGGCGCAGGCGCCGGGACACCCCGACGAGCGGGACCGCACCGAGGACGCCGGCGGCCAGCGGTGCGGCCGAGGTCCACGACGGGGCGCCGAGCGCGGACACCTGGGCCTGCGGGTTCGTGTCGGGCACCCCGCCCCAGCGGCCGACGGGCAGCACGATGACCCGGGCCTTGCCGATGACGTCGGTGACGCCGATCGGGCCGTGCACGCGGGCGTCCGCGGAGTTGTTGCGGTTGTCGCCCATCACCCACAACTGGCCCGCGGGGACCTGCACCGGCGCGAAGTCGGCCTGGGTGCGTCCGAGGTTGGGCTGGAAGTACAGGTACGGCTCGTCGAGCGGCTGCCCGTCGACCGTGACGCGGTTCTGCGGGTCGCAGCACGCGACGGTCTGGCCGCCGACGGCGATGATGCGCTTGACGAAATCCTTCTCGTCGGGCGGCGCGAGGCCGATCAGCGACAGCCCGCTCTGCAGGCCGCGGACCAGCACGTTCCCCGACGGCGGGCCGCTGCCGCCGACCTCGCTGTTGTCGCCCCACGCGGGCGGGCCGCGGAAGACGACGACGTCGCCGGGCGACGGCTCGGAGAACCGGTAGGTCAGCTT
Organism: Actinomycetospora sp. ABD4_176; assembly: GCF_056311855.1. Taxonomy (NCBI): domain Bacteria; kingdom Bacillati; phylum Actinomycetota; class Actinomycetes; order Pseudonocardiales; family Pseudonocardiaceae; genus Actinomycetospora; species Actinomycetospora sp. ABD4_176. The sequence continues at coordinate 2,040,065 of NZ_CM149974.1, forward strand.
GTCGACGGCGACGCGGTCGTTCGCGCAGCCGTTGCAGCCGTGCAGCGTGCGCTCCATCGACGCCGACGGGATGACGTAGATGCGCGCGAGGAACGTCTGGATGACGAACGTCAGGACGACCGCGACCACGATGAGCAGCGGGAGCTCGCGCCAGAACGAGCCCTTCTTCTTCGCCTTGCCCCTGGGCTTGCCGGCGGCGCCGCCGTGCCGGCCGCGGCGACCGGGGTCGGCCTCGCCGTCCTCGCCGCCGTCGTCGTCGACCAGGTCCTCGTCGGCCGCCGCCCCGGCGCCGCGGCGGTGCCGGCCGGGGTTGGCAGGGTTTCCGCCCAGCGCGGTGGTCGTGGCCGTCGTCGTGCTCTCGGTGCGCGGCCTCGGCGGCCGCGAGGCGAACCCGTCCGCGCCCGCGAGGCCGCTGTCGGCGGCGGAGGTCGTTTGGGAGGCCCCACCGGACGACGCCGGGGTCGAGGACGAGGCCGACGACGAGGCCGACGACGGGGCCGACGACGCGGCGCCGTTCGCCCCCGGCGCCGGGCCGGCCGGACCCGAGGGTGCGGCGCCGTTCGTACCCGGCGGCGGGCCCACCGGGCGGGGGGCGTGGCCGTTGCCCGGGCCGGGCGCGGTCGGCCCGCCGGGCGGGGGTCCCGAGGCTCCGGAGGGTCGCGGCACCCCGAAGGGTGCGGGCGGCGGCGCGGCGGCCCAGGGCGGTCCCGAGGGCGCCGGCGGGGCGGCCGGCGTCGCGGCCGGGTACGCGCCCCGGCCACCGTCATCGGGTCGGCCGGGCGGTCCCGAGGGTGCCTGCTGACCGTGCTGACCCTGCTGTGCCTGCTGGCCCGGCCACCCGGTCGGCCCGCCGGGCGACGCCGGGCGCGGACCGTCGGGGCCGTCCGCCCCGGAGGAGACCCCGGAGGGGCCGAACGAGCTGCCGTACCCGGGCGCGCCGCGACCCGCCGCGGGCGAGCCGTGCGCCTCGCCGTAGGGGTCGCCGTAGGGGTCGCCGTACGGGTCCCCGTGGCGGCCGTTCCCGGAGGCGCCGTGCCCGTAGGGGTCGCCCGAGGAGCCGTTGCCCACGTCGGCACGCCCGGCGCCGGGCCGGTCGGAGCCGCTCCAGCCCGAGGCGCCGTAGGGCGCCTGCACGCCGCCGGCCGTCGGGGCGGGCACGTCGCCGTACGGATCGGCGGGGTGCTCGTCGTCGGGACGGGCGTGCGCCGGAGCGCGTCCGCCGTAGCCGTCGGACCCGCCGTCGCGACGGGTCGTCTCGCCGCCCGCTCCGGGATTCCGGGACGGGGGGCCGTAGGGCTCCTGGGGGCGCACGCGGTTCAGGTTAGGAGACCGGGGCGGGTCGGCTCAGGAGACCGGCGTGGTCTCGCGCTTCTCGCGGATCTTCGCGGCCTTGCCCCGACGCTCACGGAGGTAGTACAGCTTCGCGCGCCGGACGTCACCGCGGGTGACGACCTCGATGTGGTCGATGTTGGGCGAGTGCACCGGGAAGGTGCGCTCGACACCGACGCCGAAGGAGACCTTGCGGACGGTGAACGTCTCGCGCAGGCCGCCGCCGTGGCGACGGATGACGACACCCTGGAAGACCTGTACACGAGAGCGTGAACCCTCGATGACCCGGACGTGCACCTTCACGGTGTCCCCGGCGCGGAAGTCCGGGATGTCGGAGCGCAGCGACTTGGCGTCGAGCTCGTCCAGGGCGTTCATCGTCAGCGTCCTCGCGGTCTCACGGGCCGGCGCCGGAGCCCGCGGGGACGGGCGTCCGAGTGCAGCCGGCCAGGGCGGTTCTCGGGCGGCGGGCGGCTCTCACCGGCCTCCATCGGGCCGTGCGCCGTCCGCGGCAACCTCCCCAGTCTGCCATGCCGCCGACCGTGCTCCTCCGGCCGGGTCGTACCCGCACGCGGCGAGCACCTCGCGGTCGCGGGTGTCGAACGCGGCCGCGCCGTGGCGGGCGAGCAGCGCGTCGAGCAGGTCGGGGCGCACGGCGGCGGTGCGCTCGAGCGAGCGGTCGCGGCGCCAGCGCTCGACGACGGCGTGGTTGCCGCCGCGCAGGACCTCGGGGACCTCGAGGTCGCGCCACCGCTCGGGGCGCGTGTAGGCCGGGGCCTCGAGCAGGCCGGCCGTCCCCTCGGAGAAGCTGTCCAGCTCCGCCGACGCCGGGTTCCCGAGCACCCCCGGGACCAGCCGCGACACCGCCTCGACCACCACGAGCGCTGCGACCTCTCCGCCGGCGAGCACGTAGTCGCCCAGCGAGACCTCCTCGACCGGCATGCGCCGGCGCGCGTCGTCGAGGACCCGGGCGTCGATGCCCTCGTAGCGCCCGCAGGCGAGCACCAGCCACGGCTCGGTGGCCCAGCCCGCCGCCCGGCGCTGGGTCAGCGGTGCCCCCGCGGGCGTCGGCACGAGGAGCCGGGGCACCCCGTCGCCGGACCCGGTGACCTCGTCGAGGGCCGCGCCCCACACCGGTGCCGTCATGAGCATCCCGGGCCCGCCGCCGTAGGGGGCGTCGTCGACGGCCTTGTGCACGCCGGTGGCCCACCCCCGCAGGTCGTGCACCCGGACGTCGAGCAGCCCGGCCCGCCGCGCGCGCCCGACGAGCGCCTCGTCGAGCGGTGCGAGGTAGCCCGGGAAGATGGTGACGACGTCGATGCGCATCGGGCACGATCCTGCCCCTGGTGTCCGGGAAGGGGGTGGCGCGGGGTGGAGCAGTTCTCGTCGTACCCGCAGGAGTGGCGCCTCCTGGCCCCGCTCGGGCTGGCGCTGCTGCTCTGCACGCTGATCGGGCTGGAGCGCGAGCTCGCGGCGAAGAGCGCCGGGCTGCGGACGCACACGCTGGTGGGCGTCGGCGCGGCGGGCTTCATGCTCATCTCGAAGTACGGCTTCGACGACCTGCTGTCCTCCCCCGACATCACCCTCGACCCGTCACGGGTCGCGGCGCAGATCGTGTCGGGGATCGGGTTCATCGGCGGTGGGCTGATCTTCGTGCGCCGCGACGCGGTCCGGGGGCTGACGACGGCCGCGACGATCTGGGCCGCGGCGGCGGTCGGGACGGCCTCCGGCGCCGGCCTGCCGCTGCTCGCCGTCGCCGGGACCCTCGTGCACTACCTCGTCACGCGGGGGTACCGCCCGCTGGCCCGGCTGGTCACCCGCACGTCGGGCGCGCCGCGCGACCTGCACCTCTCCTACACCGACGGGCGCGGGGTGCTGCGGCGCGTGCTCTCGATCTGCACGGAGCGCGGGTTCGCCGTCGCCGGCATGCACGTGGACCGGGAGGACGCCACCGACGGCGTGGGGGGTACCGAGGGCACCACGCACGTCGCGACGGTGACGCTCTCGCTGGCCGGGCGCGGCTCGCTCGCGCCGCTGACGGGCGAGCTGTCCGAGCTCCCGGGCGTGCTCGCGGTGGGGGTCCCGACCGAGGAGGAGTAGGCCGGGCGCTACTCCTCGAGCAGGCCCTCGGGCGGGTCCAGCACGAGCCGTCCACCCGCGAGGTCGACCTCGGGCACGATCGCGGCGACGAACGGGACGAGCGCCTCGCCGCCGTCCGGGCGCTCGATGGCCAGCAGCTCCCCGCCCGCGCCGTGCAGCACGGCGGTGACGGTGCCGACGGCCGTCCCGTCGGCGAGGACCGCGGCGAGGCCCTCGAGCTGGTGGTCCCCGAACTCGTCCGGGTCCTCGGGGTCGGCGTCGAGCGCGGGCGCGGTGAGCTCCGCGCTGCGCAGGGCGTCGGCCGCGTCGCGGTCGGCGACCTCCTCGACGGTGACGAGCAGCCGGTCGCCGTGGCGGCGCGCGGCGGTGATCGTGAGGCTCCCGGCCCCGGACGCGCGCGAGCCCCGCACCGCCACCACCGCGCCCGGGGTGAACCGGGCGTCGACGTTGTCGGTGCGGGGCTCGACGACGAGCTCGCCGCGCAGGCCGTGGGCCTTCACGACCCGACCGACGACGCGCTCGCCGGACGGCGTGCTCATGGCCTCAGCGGTCGGTGTCGACGACGTCGACACGGACGCCGCGGCCGCCGATGCCGCCCACGACGGTGCGCAGGGCGGTGGCGGTGCGGCCGTTGCGGCCGATCACCTTGCCGAGGTCGTCGGGGTGGACCCGGACCTCGAGGGTGCGACCGCGACGGTTGGTGACGAGGTCGACCGCCACCTCGTCGGGGTGCGCGACGATCCCGCGCACGAGGTGCTCGAGCGCCTCGGCCAGCTCGCTCACTCGGCGGAGCCGGTGACCTTGGCCAGCTCCTCGTTGAAGCGGGCCTGCTTGTCGACCTTCTCGGGCTGCGGCTTGAGCTTGCCCTCGGCGCCGGGGAGGCCCTTGAACTTCTGCCAGTCGCCGGTGATCTTGAGCAGGCCGTGCACCGGCTCGGTCGGGATAGCGCCGACGCCCAGCCAGTACTGCGCGCGCTCCGAGTCGATCTTGATGTCGCTCGGCTGGCTCTTGGGGTGGTACTCGCCGATCTGCTCGATGACGCGCCCGTCGCGACGGTTCTTGGCGTCCGCGACGACGACGCGGTAGTGCGGCTCGCGGATCTTGCCCATGCGCGCCAGCTTGATCTTGACAGCCACTGCTCTGAGTGCTCCTCGGTCGATGGTGCTCGGGGCCGCCCTGCTGGGTGGGGACCCGGGACGGCGTGCCCGCTCGTGCGCGGCCGCGGCCTCCCGCCCGGGACGTCCGGGCGTGCTCACGGCAACTCGTCGATTGTGCCAGACAGGCCCTCAGGTGAAGGGGCCGAGGGTGACCCCGGCGTCGCGGAGGGCCTCGGCGACCCGCCGCGCGGAGTCCACCGCGTCCGGGCTGTCGCCGTGGAGGCACAGCGAGGCGGCCTCGACGGGGATCTCGGTGCCGTCGACGGCCACGAGCACACCGTCGACGGCCAGGCGGCGGGCGCGCTCGACGACCGCGTCGGCGTCGGGCAGCAGGGCGCCGGGCTCGTTGCGGGGCACCAGCGTGCCCTCCGGCGTGTAGCCGCGGTCGCCGAACGCCTCGGCGTAGGTCGTCAGGCCGGCCGCCGCGGCGCGGGCCAGGAACCGCGAGCCGGGCAGGCCGAGCACCGGCAGGCCCGCCTCCCGCGCGGCCGCGACCACCGCGTCGGCCTGGGCGTCGTGGTGCACGACGGCGTTGTAGAGCGCGCCGTGCGGCTTGAGGTAGGCGACCTCACCGCCCGCCCCGCGCGTGAACTCGCGCAGCGCGCCGACCTGGTAGAGCAGGTCCGCGGTCAGCTCGTCGGGGTCGGCGTCGATGAACCGCCGCCCGAAGCCCGCGAGGTCGCGGTAGGACACCTGCGCCCCGACCGCCACCCCCCGCGCCACGGCGCCCGCGCAGACCCGTCGCATCGTCGCCGGGTCGCCGGCGTGGAACCCGCACGCGACGTTCGCTGAGGTCACGACCTCGAGCAACGCGTCGTCGTCGGTCAGCGACCAGGTGCCGAAGCCCTCGGCGAGGTCCGCGTTGAGGTCGAGGCGCGCCACCGTGCCAGCCTAGGACCCGCGGTCCCTTGACCTCGATCGCACTCGAAGGCGCAGGCTGTAGGGGTGAGTGATCCGCGGCCGTCGACGGTCGAGCCCCGCCCCGGCGACGACCCGACACCCGAGCCGGTCGCCCCGGAGCCGCCGGTCCGCGTCGGCCTGCTCCTCGGCGTGCTGCTGGTCGCGGTCGCGACGGCGGTGCTGGCCAACAGCATGGTGCTCGTCCTGGTCCCCGAGATCGGCCGTGACTACGCCGCCTCGCCCGGCGGGCTCGCGTGGGTGGTGACGGCGTTCTCGCTGAGCTTCGCGGTCGCCACGCCGCTCTACGGGCGGATCGCCGACGTGTTCGGGGTGCGGCGGGTGTTCGCGGCCGGGCTCGCGATCTTCATCGTCGGCTCGGTGGTCGCGGGGCTCGCGCCCGCGATCGGCCTGCACCTGGTCGGCCGCGTGCTCCAGGGCCTCGGCAGCGCCGCGGTGCCCGCCCTGGGGTCGGTGGCCGTCGCGCGCTCGCTGCCGCCGGGGCGGCGGGGCTTCGGGTTCGGCATCGTCGGCACCGGCGTCGGGGCGGGGCAGGCGCTCGGGCCGCCGCTCGCGGGGTTCGTCGCCGAGGCCGCCGGCTGGCGCTGGCCGTTCCTCGGCGCCGCGCTGCTCGTCGCTCCCCTGCTGGTCATCGCGCCGCGGGTGCTGCCCGACGGTCGCCCGGACACCCCGGGGTCGTGGCGCCAGGTCGACCTCGTCGGCGGCGTCCTGCTCGGGGGCGCGGTCGGCCTCGGCCTGTTCGGGCTCACGCGCGCCCAGCAGGTCGGGCTCGGCGCGGTCACGTCGTGGGGCGCGCTGGTGGCCGCCGTCGTGCTCGCCGTCGGCTTCACGCTGTGGATCCGCCGCACGCCGCGGCCGTTCGTGCCCCCGGCGCTACTCACCCACGGCCCGTTCGTCACCGCGGTCGCCGTCGGGTTCCTCGCGATGTTCAGCTACCTGGGCACGATCCTGCTGGTGCCGCTGCTCGTCGCGAACGTCAACCGGCTCGGCGTCGGCCAGGTCGGCCTCGTGCTCCTGCCCGGCGCCGTCGCGGTCGCCCTGCTGTCGTCGCTCGCCGGACGGCTCTCCGACCGCCTCGGCCCGCGCACACTCGTCGGCCTCGGCCTCACGCTGCTGCTCCTCGCCGTCGCCACGCTGTCGAGCGCGGCGGGCGGGTCGGCGGTGCTGCTGTCGGCGGTGACGTTCCTCGTCGGTGTCGCGCTCGCGACGATCACCTCGCCCCTGATCAACGCGGTCGCCGCGGCCGTACCCGGCGAGCACGCGGGCGTCGGGCTCGGGCTCTACCAGGGCGCGTTCTTCCTGGGCGGCGGCACGGGCGCGGCGGTGCTCGGGACCGTGCTCGCCGCCCGCACCTCGGGGGGCGCCGGCTCGTGGAACCCGCTGCACGACGGGCCCGGCGCGCCGTTCTCGGACGCGCTGCTGGTCGTGGCGGGCGTGCTGGTCGTGGCCATCGCGCTGTCCCGGCGCCTGCCGCACCGGACGTGACGACTCAGCGCAGCGACGTCCCCGCCCGCAGCACGAGCTCGGGCGCGCGCAGGACGTCGGTGGCGACGCGCGGGTCCTCGGCGGTGACGACCAGGTCGGCGGGCGCGCCGTCGGTGAGGCCGGGGCGGCGCAGCCAGGCCCGGGCGTCGCCGCACGCCGCCGCCAGCGCCCGGGCGGGGCCGAGCCCGACCCCGGCGAGCGCCGCGACCTCGTCGACGATCCGGCCGTGCTCGATGCCCCCGCCCGCGTCGGTGCCGGCGAACACCGGCACGCCGGCCTCGATGGCGGCGGCGATGGTGCGGGGCGCGCGGGCGTAGAGCTCGCGCATGTGGGTGCCGTAGCGGGGGAACTTCTCGCCGGCCGCGTCCGCGAACTCCGGGAAGTTCTCGACGTTGATCAGCGTCGGGACCAGCACCGTGCCCCGCTCGACCATCATCGCGATCGTCTCGTCGGTCAGGCCCGTGCCGTGCTCGATGCCGTCGATGCCCGCGCCGATCAGCCCCGGCAGCGCGTCCTCGCCGAAGACGTGAGCGGTGACCCGCGCACCCTCCGCGTGCGCGGCGTCGATGGCCTCGCGCAGCACGTCGTCGGGCCAGAGCGGCGCGAGGTCGCCCTCGGTGCGCTCGATCCAGTCCCCGACGAGCTTGACCCACGGGTTGGCCTTGGCGGTCTCGGCGACGGCGGCGGGCAGCTCGTCGGGCTCGAGGTCGATCGGCAGCCCGCGGATGTAGCGCTTGGGGCGGGCGAGGTGGCGCCCGGCACGGACGATCTCGGGCATCCGCGGGTCGTCGTCGAGCGGGCGGGTGTCGACGGGGCTGCCGCAGTCGCGGACGAGCAGCGCCCCGGCCGCGGCGTCGGTGTGGCCCTGCTCGCGGGCCGTCTCGAGCTCCACCGCGCCCTCGGGCCCGATACCGACGTGGCAGTGCGCGTCCACCAGGCCGGGGAGGATCCACCCGCCGTCGGCGACGGTCTGCGCGTCGGGCAGCGGGTCGAGGCTGATCCGGCCCTCGGGCGTGACCCACAGCTCGCCGACGCGCTCCCCCTCCGCCGTGCCGTCGAGGAGCACACCGCGCAGGTGCAGGGCCGGGGACGCCGACGTCATGCCGGGCAGGATAACGAGACCACCGCGGCGCCGGCCCGGTGACGACCTCGTCACGCCACCTAGGCTCCGCTGGGTGACCGAGCCCGCCCGCGTCGAGGACGTGCACGCCCTCGCGGCGGCGATGCCCCACGTCACGAGCGTCGAGGGGCCCAAGGGCAACACGGTCTACCAGGTCGGCGGGAAGTCGTTCGTCTTCTTCCGCACGCCCCAGCCCGACGCCCGCGACCCCGGGACCGGCGAGAAGTACCCGGACGTGATCATGTTCTGGGTCGAGTCGGAGGAGGACAAGGACGCCCTCGTCCACGACCCGACCACGCCGTTCTTCACCACGCCGCGCTTCGACGGGCACCTCTCGGTGCGGCTGCGCGCGGCCCACCTCGACCGGCTCTCCCGCGACGAGCTGGCCGAGATCGTGCAGGACGCCTGGCTGTCGCGGGCCTCGAACCGCCGCCGCGAGAAGTGGCTGGCCGAGCAGGAGCGCTGACTACTTGCGCTTCTTCTTGTTGCCCTTCTTGCCCCCGCCGCTGCCACGGGAGCCACCGCCCCCACCGCCCCCGCCGCCCCCGCCGGGGAAGCTCAGCGCGCCGGGGTCGAAGCCCGCGGGCAGCTCGTTCATCCCCGCGAGCGCGGGCGGGAGCTGGTTGAGCCCCGGCGTCTGGTAGCTGCCGACCGACCGCTCGCTCGCCTGCGCGGAGCTCCCGGCGCTCTCCGCCGCGATGCCCGCGATCGCCGGCATCTGCTTCGGGCCCTTGCGGACGTTCTTCGCGGCCTTCGCGGCCTGGCGCTTGCCCTTGCGGCCCCCGCCCATGCCCGGCAGCCCGAACTGGCCGGCCATGTTCTTCATCATCTTGCGGGCCTCGAAGAACCGCTCGACCAGCTGGTTGACGTCGGAGACGCCGACGCCGGAGCCGTTGGCGATGCGCAGGCGGCGCGAGCCGTTGATGATCTTCGGGTCGGCCCGCTCGGCCGGGGTCATGCCGCGGATGATCGCCTGCACGCGGTCGAGGTGCTTCTCGTCGAGGCCCGAGAGCTGGTCCTTCATCTGCGCCGCGCCGGGCAGCATGCCCAGCACGTTGGCGATCGGGCCCATCTTGCGCACGGCCATCATCTGCTCGAGGAAGTCCTCGAGGGTGAGCTCGCCGGAGCCCATCTTGGCCGCGGCGGCCTCGGCCTGGCCCTCCTCGAAGGCCTGCTCGGCCTGCTCGATGAGGGTGAGGACGTCGCCCATGCCGAGGATGCGCGAGGCCATCCGGTCGGGGTGGAAGACGTCGAACTCGTCGAGCTTCTCGCCGTTGGAGGCGAAGAGGATCGGCTCGCCGGTGACCTCACGGACCGACAGCGCGGCGCCGCCGCGGGCGTCGCCGTCGAGCTTGGTGAGCACCACGCCGGAGAAGCCGACGCCGTCGCGGAACGCCTCGGCGGTGACGACGGCGTCCTGACCGACCATCGCGTCGAGCACGAAGAGCGTCTCGTCGGGGCTGACGGCGTCGCGGATGTCCGCGGCCTGGCGCATCAGCTCCTCGTCGACGCCGAGACGGCCCGCGGTGTCGACGACGAGCACGTCGTACTGGCGGCTCTTCGCGTCGGCGACGGCGCGGCGCGCGACGTCCACCGGGTCGCCGACGCCGTTGCCGGGCTCGGGCGCGAACACCTCGACGCCGGCGCGCTCGCCGACGATCTGCAGCTGGTTGACCGCGTTGGGGCGCTGGAGGTCGCAGGCGGCGAGCATCGGGGTGTGGCCCTGGCCCTTGAGCCAGTGCGCGAGCTTGCCCGCGAGGGTCGTCTTGCCCGAGCCCTGGAGGCCGGCGAGCATGATCACCGTCGGCGGGTTCTTGGCGAACCGCAGCCGCCGGGTCTCGCCGCCGAGGATGCCGACGAGCTCCTCGTTGACGATCTTGACGACCTGCTGCGCCGGGTTCAGCGCCTCCGAGACCTCGGCGCCGCGCGCCCGCTCCTTGACCTGCTTGACGAACGCCCGCACCACGGGAAGGGCGACGTCGGCCTCGAGCAGCGCGATACGGATCTCGCGACACGTCGTGTCGATGTCGGTCTCGGAGAGACGGCCCTTGCCGCGCAGGTCGGACAGGACCGACGTGAGGCGGTCGGACAGGGTGTCGAACACGGCGCTCGCTCTCCTTGTTCTCGCCGGCGGCGCGGGGCCCGGGCAGGTGAGGTGGCCCGCCGGGAACGAACCCCCAGCCTAACCGCCGGCCCCGGGCGACCTCGCCGTCCGCCCTCGTGCGGTGCGGGCCGCCGCACCACCGGGTCTCATCCCGCCGACGAGCGCTCCGGGGCCACGAGCCCGGCCTCGGCCGCGGCCAGCACCGCCTCCTCGACGGCCCGGCGGCGCTCGTCGTCGAGGCCCTCGTGCTCGGCGGTCTCCAGGCAGAACGCGTCGAGCACCGAGCTGCCGATGGTCGACACCCGCGCCCACCGCACGTCGAGCTCCTGGGTCTCGAGCGCGGCCGCGACGCGGTGCAGGAGCCCGATCCGGTCAGAGGTGCGCAGCTCGAGCACCACCGCGCCCGTGGCCTCGTCGTCGAACCACACCACGCGGCTCGGGGCGGGCGCGGGGCCGGGACGGTCGTAGTCGCGCTCCTTGGCCTCCAGCCGCGCGGGCAGGTCGAGCGAGCCGCGCAGCACGCGCACGAGGTCCTCGCGCAGCAGCGACGCCTCGGGCAGGCGCCCGAAGCGCGGCGAGACGGTGAACGCGTCGACCGCGACGCCGTCGTGCTCGCCGAGGTCGGCCGTGTGGACCTGCAGCGAGTGCAGCGCCAGCACCCCCGCCGCGCGCGAGAGCAGCCCGGGACGGTCGGGGGCGGCGACGGTCATGGTGATCGTGGTGAGCTCGCCGTCGCCGTCGATCGACACCTCCGGGCGCCCGTTGGCGGCCACCACGCGGGCCAGCGCGAGGGCGTCCTCGGACAGCGGTGACGGCCCGGGCGCCGGGTCGCCGGCCATGACCACGCGGCACCGCCGCACGAGATCGCCCATCAGCGTGGCGCGCCACGGCGTCCACACGCCCGGGCCGGTGCCCAGCGCGTCGGCCTCGGCGAGGGCGTGCAGGAGCTCGAGCAGGATCGGGTCCTCGCCGAGGGTCTCGACGACCCGCTCGACGGTCGCCGGATCCTCGGGGTCGCGGCGCGACGCGGTGTGGGGCAGCAGCAGGTGGTGGCGCACCATCGCCGCGAGCGTGTCCACGTCGGCGGGCCACAGGCCCAGGCGCTTGCCGAGGTGCGCGGCCAGCCGCTCGCCGACCACGGAGTGGTCCTCGTCGCGGCCCTTGCCGATGTCGTGCACCAGCGCGCCGAGCAGCAACAGGTCGGGCCGCGAGACCCGCGTCGTCAGCTCCGCGGCCCGGCGGGTGACCTCGACGAGGTGGCGGTCGACGGTCCAGACGTGCTGGCGGTCGCGCGGGGGCAGGTCGCGCACCGCGCCCCACTCGGGGAACAGCCGCCCCCACAGGCCCGTGCGGTCGAGCGCCTCGACGACGTCGACCATCCCCTCCCCCGCCCCGAGGAGCGCGAGCAGCTCGGACAGGGCGGCCCGCGGCCACGGCTCGCGCAGCTCCGGGGCCGCCTCGGCGAGGCGGTGCAGGGTGCTCGCGGCGATCGGCAGGCGGGTGCGGGCCGCGGTGGCGGCGAGGCGCAGCACCAGGGCGGGGTCGCGCGAGACCTGTGCGTCGCGGGCGAGGACCACCTCGCCGCCGTGCTCGACCACCCCGTCGTCGAGGGGGCGGCGCGCGGGCGCCCGGCGCAGCGCGGCCAGGCCCCGGCGCGGCAGCGCGGAGCGCGCCGAGCGCAGGGCGGTGTCGGTGGCGAAGACGACGGTGCGGGCGGCGCCGGACAGGGCGCGGGCGAGGTCGAAGCGGTCGGTGACGCCGAGGTCGCCCGCGGCGGCGGCCACCACCTCGTGCGCGTCCTCGGCCTGCATGACGTCGCGGGCGCGTCCGGCGCGGCGGTGGAGCTCGACGCGCAGGTCGAGCATGAGGCGGCGGGCGTCCTGGACGTCGACGGTCGGGCGGTCGACGAGCTGGGCCGCGGCCAGGGCGTCGAGGAGCTGCACGTCGCGCAGGCCCCCGTGCCCGTTCTTGAGATCGGGCTCGATGCGGTGGGCGACCTCGCCGGAGCGCGACCAGCGCGCCTCGGTGGCGGCGACGAGGTCGTCGAAGCGGTGGCGGATGCCCGCCCGCCAGGCCTGGCGTGCGGTGGCGGCGAGGCGCTCGGCGAGCTCGGGGTCGCCCGCGAGGTGGCGGACCTCGAGCAGCCCGAGGGCGACGCGCAGGTCGGTGGTGGCGACCTCGATCGCCTCGCCGACGGTCCGCACCGAGTGGTCGAGCCCGATCCCCGCGTCCCACAGCGGGTACCAGAGCGCGTCGGCGACCTGGGAGATCTGCTCCCGCCCGCCGCGGCGCCCCCGCCCGTCGTGCACGAGGACGAGGTCGAGGTCCGAGTACGGCGCGAGCTCCCGGCGGCCGAGCGCACCGACCGCGACCAGCGCCGAGCCCTCCCCCACGCCCACCGCCGCGGCGCGCGAGGAGAGCCAGAAGTCGTGCAGCTCGACCAGCGCCTCGCGCAGCGCCGCCGGACCGAGCCGGCGCGCCCCGGGCGGCGGGTCGAGCAGGGCGGCGCGGGCGCGGACGAGGTCGACGGCGTCGCCGCCCCTCGTCCCCCGCTCGTCGTCGAGGCCGGACGGTCCCCCGTTGGTGCCGCCCCGCCCCGCGTCCGCCACGGCCACGCTGTCCCCTCTCCGGTGGTCCTCCTCGACGACACCACGACGGCGCCGTCCCCGACGACGACGCCGGGTCCCCCGTGCGACAGGGGACCCGGCGTCGTCACGTGCGCAGCCCGTGAGGGCAGGCCCCTAGAGGGCGTCCGCCCCGCGCTCGCCGGTGCGCACCCGCACGACGGTCTCGACCGGGGTCACCCAGACCTTGCCGTCACCGATCTTGCCGGTGCGGGCGGTCTCGGCGATCGCGTCGACGACCTTCTCCGCGGCGGTGTCGTCGGTGACGACCTCGATGCGGACCTTGGGGACGAAGTCCACGGAGTACTCCGCGCCCCGGTAGACCTCGGTGTGGCCCTTCTGGCGGCCGTAGCCCTGGACCTCGCTGACGGTCATGCCCAGGACCCCGAGCTGCTCCAGGGCGCCCTTGACGTCCTCCAGCACGAACGGCTTGATGATCGCCGTCACCATCTTCATCTCGCTCAGCCCTCCTTGCCTGCGGTCGCGGTGACCTGCGTCGGAGCGGACAGCGTCGAGTGCGAGGACCCCAGTCCGCCACCCCCGCTGCGCAGGCTGGAGAAGTCGTACCCGGACTCGGCGTGCTCGCCCTCGTCCACGCCGGCGGCCTCGCTGTCGTCGTCGACCCGCAGACCCATGATCGCCTTGACGATGAAGGCGATGATCGCGGTGACGATGCCCGAGTAGGCGATGACGGCGACGGCGGCGAGCGCCTGGATGCCGAGCTGGCCCCAGCCCCCGCCGTAGAACACGCCGCCCGCCTCGGAGGGGGCGCCGTCCCAGGCGAAGAAGCCGATGAGCAGGGTGCCGACGAGACCGCCGACCAGGTGGACCCCCACGACGTCGAACGAGTCGTCGAAGCCCAGCTTGTACTTCAGGCCGACGCCGTAGGCGCAGGCGATGCCGGCGATGAAGCCGATGGCCATGGCGCCGAGCGGCGTCACCGCGGCACAGGCCGGGGTGATGGCGACGAGGCCCGCGACGATGCCCGAGGCGGCACCCAGCGAGGTGGCCTTGCCGTCGCGGATCTGCTCGATGATCAGCCAGCCGCAGATCGCGGTGCAGGTGGCCACCACGGTGTTGAGGAAGGCGTACGAGGCGGCGTAGCCGGCGACGGCGGCGGAGCCGGCGTTGAAGCCGAACCAGCCGAACCAGAGCATCCCGGCGCCGAGCATGACCAGCGTCAGGTTGTGCGGGCGCATCGCCTCACGCGGCCAGCCGCGACGCTTGCCCAGCACCATGCAGAGCACGAGCGCGGCCGTACCGGCGTTGATGTGGACCGCGGTCCCGCCGGCGAAGTCGACCGCGCCGATGCCGTTGGCGATCCAGCCGGCGTCGAGGTCGAACACCCAGTGGCAGATCGGGAAGTAGACGAGCGTCGCCCACAGCAGGGAGAACACCATCCACGAGTTGAACTTCATGCGGTCCGCGGCGGCGCCGGCGATGAGGCCGACCGTGAGGATCGCGAACATGGCCTGGAAGGCCACGAAGGCGATGTCCGGCAGACCGTCGGTCTGTACCGTCTCGGAGAGCAGGCTCGAGAGCATGAAGTACTGGCCCGGGTTGCCGATGAAGCCGCCCAGGAAGTTGTCGCCGAACGCGACCGAGTAGCCGAAGATCACCCACAGCACGCCCACCGTGGCGAACGTGCTGAAGACCATCATCATCATGTTCAGGACGCTCTTCGAGCGTGCCTGGCCGCCGTAGAACAGCGCCAGGCCCGGCACCATGAGCAGGACCAGCGCGGCGCTGGTCAACATCCAGGCGATTGTTCCGCTGTCGAGTTCCACGGCCAGCAGCATCCTTCCTCGCGGGGGGCGGTTTCGTTGAGCGAGGATGCGCAGGTCGTGTTTCGGGCGGCGTCGCGGTTCGTTTCGTGGCAGTTAACAGCCCGCTCGGCCGTGTCACCATCATGTTTCGCGGGCGGGCATTTCGCCGCGTCCCGCCGCCGGGCGAGACGTGGGTCATGACGCTGCGCGATGACCGGCCTCCCGAACGGCGGAGAGCCTCTCACGCGCCCCCGACGCCGTCGCTGCCGGCGAGCACGAGGCAGAAGGGGTTGCCGTCGGGGTCGAGGAAGACCCGGAACGTCGTCCCCGGCTGCGTCTCCGGCTTGGTCGCCCCGGCCTCGAGCACGGCCGCCTCGCCGATGTCGAGGTCACCGACCTCGAGGTCGAGGTGGAACTGCAGCGCGCCCTCCTCGGGCCACGCCGGGGCGCGCTTGCGCGGCGCGAGCTGGAACGCCAGCGTGGGCGCGCCGCCCGCGTCGAGCTCGACCCAGTCGTCCTCGGAGTCCTCGGCGACGGGGAGTCCGGTCAGCGCCGAGTAGAAGCGGGCGAGCGCGGAGGGGTCCGGGGTGTCGATGGCGGTCAGCTGCAGGCGGGCGATCGCGGTCACGGCACGCAGGCTAGGGGTGGGCACCGACAGCGGCCCTCCGGTTCCCGGCGCGAGGTCGGCGCGGGTCAGCGCAGCAGCGCGTCCACGAACGCCTGGGGTTCGAACGGCGCGAGGTCGTCGGGGCCCTCGCCGAGCCCCACGAGCTTCACCGGCACGCCCAGCTCCCGCTGCACCTGGAAGACGATGCCGCCCTTGGCCGTGCCGTCGAGCTTGGTGAGCACGACGCCGGTGACGTCGACGACCTCGCTGAACACGCGCGCCTGGGTCAGGCCGTTCTGGCCGGTCGTGGCGTCGAGGACCAGCAGGACCTCGTCGACCACGGCCTGGCGCTCGACGACCCGCTTGACCTTGCCGAGCTCGTCCATGAGGCCGGTCTTGGTGTGCAGACGCCCGGCGGTGTCGAGCAGAACGGCGTCGACGCCCGACTCGGTGCCGCGCTTGACCGCGTCGAACGCGACGCTGGCGGGGTCGGCGCCCTCCTTGCCGCGCACGGTCTCGGCGCCGGCGCGCTCGCCCCAGGTGGCCAGCTGCTCGGCGGCGGCCGCGCGGAAGGTGTCCGCGGCGCCCAGGAGCACGACGAAGCCGTCGGCGACGAGGACGCGGGCGAGCTTGCCGGTGGTCGTGGTCTTGCCGGTGCCGTTGACGCCCGCGACGAGCACCACCGCGGGCCGCCCGTCGTGGGCCAGCGCGCGCACCGAGCGCTCCATCTCGGGCCCGAGCTGCTCGACGAGCACCTCGCGCAGCAACTCCCGGGCCTGGTCGGGGGTGCGGACCCCGCGGACCGCGATGCGCTCGCGCAGCTTGGCGACGATCTCCTGCGTGGTCGACGAACCGAGGTCGGCCATCAGCAGCGTGTCCTCGACCTCCTCCCACGAGTCCTCGTCGAGGTCCCCGGCGCCGAGCAGGCCCAGCAGGCCCTGGCCGAGCGTCGACCGCGAGCGGCCCAGCCGGCCCCGCAGGCGCTCGAGCCGCCCCTCGGCCGGCGCGATCTCCTCGGTCGGCGCCGCCGGCGCGACCGTGTCGCCGGTCGGGGGCGGGATGACCTCGGTCGTGTCCTCGGTGGTGATGCCGGGGGTCGGGGTGGTGGTGGGGGTCGGGGTCGTCGGCGCGGGCGGGGCCTCGGCGGCCTCGGGCGGGGCGGTGGCCTGGGGGCCGGCGAGCCCGGGCTCGTCGAGGACGCCGGGGCCGGTGGTGCCGGTCGTCGTGTCGGTGTCGGTCGTCGTGTCGGCGGCGGTGTCGAGGTCCGGGGCCGTCGTCGCGGCGGCGGGCGGGGCGTCGGCGGCCTCGGGGGGCGCCGTCGCCTGCGGGCCGGCGACCTCGGGCTCGGCGACGGGCTCGGTGTCGGTGGTGCGGGTGTCGGTGGCGCGGGTGTCGGCGCGCTCGGTGGTGGTGTCGGCGGTCGGTGTGGTGTCCGTGGTCGGGGTGACCGGCGTCGGGGTCGTCGGGGTCGTCGGGGCCGTCGGCGCGGGCGGCGCGTCGGCGGCCTCGGGAGGCGCGGTGGCCTGGGGGCCGGCGAGCTCGGGCTCCTCGAGGACGCCGGGGCCCGTGGCGGCGGTGTCGGGCGCGCTGTCGGGCGTGGTGTCGGGCGTGGTGTCGGGCGCGGTGTCGGTGTCCGGGGTCGCCGTGGCGGCGGAGTCCGTGGGCGCGGACAGCGGCGGCGCCTCGGCAGCTCCGGGCGGCGCGGTGCCCTGGGGGCCGCCGGCCTCGGGGCGTTCGGCGGGCTCGGTGGGCTCCTCGGGCGGCGGGGCGCCCGGCTCCCGACGGGGTGGCGTGAGCGTCGAGCCGCCCGTCCCCGCGCTGAAGCTGAAGCCGCCGCCGGCCTGGTAGGTGCCCTTCGTCGGCTTGGCCGGCTCCTCCGGCTCGGGCTCGGCGAGCGAGACCTGCCGGCGTCGGCGCAGGTAGAGGCCGACGCCCAGGATGATGAGCAGGACGACGACCACCGCGACGACCACGATCGTGGCGATCAGCCCGGGCGACAGCCCCGCGGACGGAGCCGCGACGGCGAGCGCCGCCTGGTCCGCGGGGGTCAGGTCGAGCGGGGAGGTCAGCGACGAGCTCCGGAACGACACCTGGTCAGTGTCCCAGCCGGGCGGGGTGAGAGCGCGCGGCCGGGGTCGCTCGGCGGCCGGGAGCCGGGTCCGTCCCCGACGCCGACCATGATCGCTCCAGGTGCTCCGCGGACCCGGTGTGAGGAGGTCACGGGAGCACCCGCAGCGATCATGGGCACGCGTCGGTGGACGTGGTGCGCCAGGTGCCCCCTGATCACCCGGCAGCAGGCCGTCAGGCGACGAGCGGGACCAGCGCCGTCACGAGCAGGGCGAGGACCGCGAGCACGGCCGCGCCGCCGACCACCAGCAGCGCCGCGCACAGCGAGAACCCGGCCGTGCGCTGGCGCGACGGACCGAGCGAGCCGGCGAGGCGCGGCAGGGCGGGCGCGCGGTAGAAGACCTCGACGGTGTGGCCCGCCGCCACGGGGACGGCGTCGGCGACGTGGCCCCACGCGCGGCGGCCGGCGCGGCCCTGCTCGACCTCGATCTCCACGAGGTGCCGGCCGGCGGGCAGGTCGATCGGCGTGCGCCCCCAGGCGAAACGCCACGGCAGCCCGTCCACGCTCACCGCGACCCGCCGCGCTCCGAGGTGCGGGGTGAGGCGGCTGTAGGAGCTGTCGATGACCAGGCGGCCCGATGCGACCTCGAGCGCGCGCTCCGGCTCGGGCGCGCGCACGACGGTGCGCAGCGGCACGAGCGGGCCCGACGGCGCGCCGGTCTCGCGCCGGGCGTGGCGTCCGGTGGTCCCGCTCGACGGCACGGGCGCCACGACGCCCGGAGCGGGCGCGGCGGAGGTGGTGGGGGCCGCGTGCACCGGACCGGATCGCACCGCCGTCATGTCCGCTCCCCCCCGGGTCCTCGCAGCGCCCTCACCAGCACGGTAGAGGCGCCGACCGCACGCCGGGAGGCCACGACAGCGTCGTCCTCACCGCTCGAACGATGACCCCGGCGATACTCACAGCAACGTAGCAGCACGCACAGTGATCACGTTGGGGTGGTCTGCGCGAAGGGTCCCGGCGCGTCGCTTCCCCGCAGGCGCTGGGAGATCACGGCGGTGATGCCGTCGCCGCGCATGCTGACGCCGTAGAGGGCGTCGGCGATCTCCATCGTCGGCTTCTGGTGGGTGATGATGACGAGCTGCGAGTTGCGGCGGAGCTCCGCGAGCAGGCCGATGAGGCGTCGGAGGTTGGCGTCGTCGAGGGCCGCCTCGACCTCGTCCATGACGTAGAACGGCGACGGCCGCGCGCGGAAGATCGCGACGAGCATGGCCACGGCCGTCAGCGACTTCTCCCCGCCGGAGAGCAGCGAGAGCCGCTTGACCTTCTTGCCCGGCGGGCGCGCCTCGACCTCGACACCGGTGGCCAGCAGGTCGTCGGGGTCGGTGAGCACCAGCCGGCCGTCGCCGCCGGGGAAGAGCACCGGGAAGACGGCCTCGAACTCGCGGGCGACGTCGGCGAAGGCGGACGCGAAGACCTCGAGGATCGTGGCGTCGACCTGCGAGACCACCTCGAGGAGGTCCTTGCGGCTGTTCTTGACGTCCTCGAGCTGCGTGGACAGGAAGCGGTAGCGCTCCTCGAGCGCCGCGTACTCCTCGAGGGCGAGCGGGTTGACCTTGCCGAGCGTGCCCAGCTCCTTCTCGGCGCGGGCGGCCCGGCGCTGCTGGGTGGCGCGGTCGAACGGCTCGGGCGGGGGCATGACGACCTGCTCGCCGCGCTCGCGGGCCGCCTCGACCTCGGCGACCTCGCCGGCGGGCGGCGGGATCGGCGCGTCCGGCCCGTACTCGCCGACGAGGTCGGAGAGCCCGATGCCGAAGCGCTCGCCGATGCCCGCCTCCATCTGCTGCAGTCGCGTGCGCTGCTCGGCGCGCACGACCTCGTCGCGGTGGACGGCGTCGGTGAGCCGCTCGAGGCTCGCCTGCAGCTCTCGCTGGCGCTCGCGGGCGGTGTCCAGCTCGCCGGCGCGCGCCGTGCGCACGGCGGCCGCGGCGTCGCGGGCCTCGGCCGCCGCCGCGAGGGACGACTCCAGGCGCGCCAGGGCCTCCTGCCCGTGGCGCACGGCCTCCTCGGTGACCGCCGCCGCCCGCGCCCGTGCCTGCGCGCGCTCCTCCGCCCGGGCCCGCGCCTCGCGCTCGCCCTCGGCGCGGCGGCGCAGCCCCTCGGCGCGCCCGGCGACGGCACGCAGCCGCTCCTCGGCCGTACGCAGCGCCAGGCGCGCGTCGACCTCGGCCGCGCGGGAGGCGTTCAGCGCCGCCGAGGCCTCGTCGCGCGCCGCCGCGTACTCGTCGGTCGCGTCGCCCGCCGCGTCGTCGGCGGCCTCGTCCTGCGCCATCGCGAGCCGCTCGGTGAGCTCGTCGAGCTCGTCGCGGCGCTCGTCCCGCGTGCGCTCGACGGCCGCGCGCCGCTCGGTGAGCCGCTGGGCCTCGGCCTCCGCGGCGCGCACGGTCTCGCTCAGGCGCCCGTGGCGACGGGCGGCCTCGGCGCGCGCGGCGTCGTCGGCGGCCCGCCGGGCGTCCGCGGCGCGGCGGGCCTCGGCGTCGGCACGGCGGCGGTCGTCGCGGACCTGGCGGGCCACGCCGACCTCGGCGCGCGCCCCCGACTCGGCCTCCCGGGCGGACTCGAGCGCCTCGTGGGCCTCGCGGACGTGGCGCTCGGCGGCGGCGAGCCGGTCGCCCGCCTCGTCGGCGGCGGCCTGCATCTCGAGCAGGCTCTGGTTGCCCGACGGGCCGCCGGCCGCCCAGTCGGCACCCAGGAGGTCGCCGTCGCGGGTGACGGCGCGCAGGTGCGGGTGGTCGCGCACCACGGCGCGGGCGGCCGCGCGGTCCTCCACCACGACGACGCCGGCCAGGACGCGGGCGACGGCGCCGGCGAGCTCGTCGGGGGCGGCGACGAGGTCCGCGGCCCAGCGGGTGCCCGCCGGCGGCTCGCCCTGCTCCGCGGCAGCGGGGCCGCCCCCGACCAGCAGGCCCGCGCGCCCGCCCTCGGTGTCGTGCAGGCGGTCGAGCGCGTCGGCGGCCGCCTCCGGCCCGCGCACCGCGACGGCGTCGGCGGCCGGCCCGAGCGCGGCGGTGACCGCGTCCTCGTCCCCCGCCCCGACCCGCAGCAGGGCCGCGACCGACCCGAGTACCCCGGACGACGCGTCGGCGGCGGCGAGCAGGGCGCCCGCTCCGTCGCGGCGGGTCAGGCCGAGGGCGAGCGCGTCGGTGCGCGCCTTCCAGTGGGCGCGGTCGCGCTCGGCGTCGCGGTGGGTGGCGCTGGCGGCGTCGACGGCGGCACGGGCGGCCTCGTGGCGCTCGACCGCGGCGTCGAGGGCGGCCTCGGGGTCCGGGGTGTCGGGCCCGGCGTCGTCGGGTGCCTGCTCGACCGGCTCCGCAGACGGTGCGACCGCCGGCTCCGGCCCGGCCTCCTCCTCCACCGCGGCCAGCTCCTCGCGGGCGGTGGCCGCGCGCTCCTGCGCCTCGGTGAGCGACGACGCGAGCTGCTCGAGCTCCTCGACCGACGACGCCAGGCGCCCGCGCAGCGTCTCGACCTGACCCGCGAGCCGCGCCACGCCCTCCCGACGGTCGGCGGCCGCGCGCGTCGCGGCGGCCAGGCGACGCTCGGCGGTGGTGAGGGCGTCCTCGGCGCGCTCGCGGCCCTCGGCGTGCCCCTCGAGCACGGCGCGCGCCTCGGCCGTTTCGGCCTCCAGCGCGGCCTCGTGCTGGGCGGCCTCGCCGGCGCGGCGCTCGAGCTCGTCGGGGTCGGGCCCGGACGGCGCGTCCTCGATCCCGGCGACGTGCCGGTGACGCTCGGCGGCCAGCGCCACGGTGCCGCGCAGGCGCTCCTGCAGCGCCGAGAGCCGGTACCAGCCCTCCTGCGCGCGGGTGTGCGCCGGCGTCGCGGCCTCGACCGCCGCCTCGAGCTCCGCGACCAGCGAGCCCGCCTCGGCCAGCGCCCGCTCGGTCTCGTCGCGACGGCGGCGGGCGGCGTCCTCGTCGGCCTGCTCGCGCTCGATGGTCGTCCGCAGCGTCACGAGGTCGTCGGCGGCGAGGCGCAGCCGGGCGTCGCGCAGGTCGGCCTGGATGGTCTGGGCGCGCCGGGCGATCTCGGCCTGGCGCCCGAGCGGCTTGAGCTGGCGGCGCAGCTCGGTGGTGAGGTCGGACAGGCGCGTGAGGTTCGCCTGCATCGCCTCGAGCTTGCGCAGCGCCTTCTCCTTGCGCTTGCGGTGCTTGAGGACGCCCGCGGCCTCCTCGATGAACGCCCGCCGCTCCTCGGGACGCGACTGCAGGATGGTGTCGAGCTGCCCCTGGCCGACGAGGACGTGCAGCTCGCGGCCGATGCCGGAGTCCGACAGCAGCTCCTGGACGTCGAGCAGGCGGCAGCTCGCGCCGTTGATCTCGTACTCGCCCGCCCCGGAGCGGAAGACCCGCCGGGTGATCGACACCTCGGCGTAGTCGATGGGCAGCGCGCCGTCGGCGTTGTCGATGGTCAGCGTGACCTCGGCGCGGCCCAGCGGGGCACGTCCCGACGTGCCGGCGAAGATGACGTCCTCCATCTTGCCGCCGCGCAGCGCCTTGGCGCCCTGCTCGCCGAGCACCCAGCTGATGGCGTCCACGACGTTGGACTTGCCCGAGCCGTTGGGCCCGACGACGCACGTGATGCCCGGTTCGAAGCGCAGGGTGGTGGTCGACGCGAAGGACTTGAAGCCCTTCAGCGTGAGGCTCTTGAGGTGCACGGCCCGGTCCTCCTCCCCGCCCCGGGTGCGCCAGACGCTACGCGAGCCCCCCGACACCCCTGCGGGCACGGTGAAACGTCGTCCGGATCGGTCGAGCCCGTGGGTCGCGTCGCACGGGTGGGTCGGATCGGGCGGTTTCGGGCTGGTGACAGACCGTCAACCCGCTGGTATGGCTACCGCAACGCACTACCTCGAGGTCAACGCCCCGGCCGCCCAGTGCTACCAGTGGTGGCGGCCGCTGACCCACCTGCCGCAGATCATGGAGGACGTGAAGTCGGTGGAGCCGAAGGATGGTTCGGCCGACGTCACGCACTGGGTCGTGGACGGCCCCCTCGGCAAGTCCGTCGAGTGGGACGCCAAGATCATCGACGAGGAGACCGACCGCAAGATCGCGTGGAAGTCGCTCGAGCAGAGCAACAACCAGGTCGAGACCGGCGGCGCGGTGCGCTTCGACCCGCACGGTGAC
This sequence comes from Actinomycetospora sp. ABD4_176, assembly GCF_056311855.1. Taxonomy (NCBI): domain Bacteria; kingdom Bacillati; phylum Actinomycetota; class Actinomycetes; order Pseudonocardiales; family Pseudonocardiaceae; genus Actinomycetospora; species Actinomycetospora sp. ABD4_176. The sequence goes on from NZ_CM149974.1 coordinate 2,062,517, forward strand.
ACCACCGGTGTCGAGGTCAGCCTGCACGTGAACACCCCGGGCGGCGCCGCGGGCGACGCCGTCGCCAAGCTGTTCGCCGACCCGCAGAAGAAGATCGAGAAGGCGCTCGAGGAGTTCAAGCAGCTCATGGAGCGCTCCTCCCAGAACGTCTGAGCACGATCTCGGCACGCTCCCGGGCCCCGTTCCGCCCTCGCGGACGGGGCCCGACGTGTCTCCGGGCCGCTAGGCTGGGCGACGTGACCGAGCCGGGATACACCGAGGACGGCGTGCCCACGTTCGAGCACGTCCGCGAGACCATCGAGCGCCGCTCCGCCACCGCCGCGGGCTACGAGGAGCTCGTCGGGGAGAGCCCCGCGGGTCGGGAGCGCGCGGAGCGCGAGGCCGACCACGACGCCGCGGCCCGCGACAAGCTCGAGGAGATCCGCCGCTCGCTGCGCGGCGAGCAGTAGGGCCTCACCCCGCGCCCACCCCCCTTGGCCGCCGCCGTGCGGTCGTCCCCGGAGCTCGACCCTCAGGGGTGCCGGCGCCGCGGCCGCGGCTGGCAGTGCGGGCACCAGTACGACGACCGGTTCATGAACGGCGCGCGCCGCACGGGCGTGCCGCAGCGCGGGCAGGGCCGGTCCTCCTGCCCGTAGACGGCGAGGGTGCGGTCGAAGTAGCCGGACTCGCCGTGGACGTCGACGTAGAGCGCGTCGAACGAGGTGCCGCCCGCGGCCAGGGCCTCCCCCATCACCGCGGTGGCTGCGGCGAGCACGCGCCGGCCCTCGGGACGCGTCAGCGTCGCCGTCGGCCGCTCGTAGTGGAGCTGCGCGCGCCACAGCGCCTCGTCGGCGTAGATGTTGCCGATGCCCGAGACCAGGGTCTGGTCGAGCAGCGCCCGCTTGAGGCCGGTGCGGCGCCGGCGCAGCCCGGCGACCGCGGCCTCGCCGTCGAACGCGGGGTCGAGGGGGTCGCGGCCGATGTGGACCACCGGCAGGGGCAGCGCCTCCGGGCCCGCGACGTCGACGACGGTCAGCCCGCCGAAGGTGCGCTGGTCGACGAACCGCAGCTCGGGGCCGTCGTCGTCGAAGCGGAGCCGGATGCGCAGGTGCTTCTCGTCGGGGCGCTCGGCCGGCTGGACGAGCAGCTGGCCGCTCATCCCGAGGTGGGCGAGCAACGCGGCCTCGGGGGCGTCGGCGCCGACAGGACCCAGCTCGACCCACAGGTACTTGCCGCGGCGCCGGACGTCGCGCAGCACCCGGCCCGTCAGGCGGGCGACGAGCTCCGGGCCGCCGCCGGGCTGGCGACGCACCGAGCGGGGGTGGAGGACCTCCACCGCGCCCACCCGCCGGCCCAGCACGTGGTCGGCGAGCCCCCGCCGGACGACCTCGACCTCGGGCAGCTCAGGCACTGCCGGACGGCGTCCCGTCGTCCCCTTCGAGGTACTGGTACGCCGCGCGGGCGGCCTTCTGCTCGGCTTCCTTCTTGGTGCGCCCGACCCCGGTGCCGCGCTCCTCGCCGGCGATGACGACCGTCGCCGTGAACTCCTTGAGGTGGTCCGGGCCCTCCTCGGCCATCCGGTACTCGGGCACGCCGAGGTCGCGGGCGGCGGTGAGCTCCTGCAGGCTCGTCTTCCAGTCCAGCCCGGCGCCCAGGAGCGGCGCGGTGCGCAGCAGCTCGCCGAACAGGCGCTCGACCAGCGAGCGCGAGGTCTCGATGCCGTGCTGGAGGTGGACCGCGCCGAGCACGGCCTCGACCGCGTCGCCGAGGATGCTCGGCTTGTCGCGCCCACCCGTGAGCTCCTCGCCGCGCCCGAGGTGCAGGCGGTCGCCGAGACCGAGCTCGCGGGCGACGCCGGCGAGCGCGTGCATGTTGACCACGCTCGCCCGCAGCTTCGCCAGCTGCCCCTCGGGCAGGTCGGGGTGCTCGCGGTAGAGCCGCTCGGTCACGACGACGCCGAGCACGGCGTCACCGAGGAACTCGAGACGCTCGTTGGTCGGCAGGCCGCCGTGCTCGTAGGCGTAGGAGCGGTGGGTCAGGGCGAGCTCGACCAGCTCCTGGTCGAGATCGACCTGCAGGACCTCGCTGAGCGTCGGCTCCTGGGGTGGCTCCACCGGCTCCGCACTCATGGCCGTCACGGTGACGTCCGGTGCGGCCTCAGGCCGGGGTGACGGCGCGGCGGCCGGCGTACTGGCCGCAGTGCGGGCACGCCACGTGCGGCGGCTTCGGCTTCGCGCAGGCCTTGTTCTGGCACGCCACCAGCTGCGGCACCGACGCCTTCCACTGCGAGCGGCGGGCGTGGGTGTTCGCGCGGGACATCCGGCGCTTGGGGACGGCCACGGTGGTTCCTTCTCCTCAGTTCTCGGTGCGGCCGGTGCCGCCGTACTTCTCCTGCAGCGCGGCCCAGCGAGGATCGATTGTCTCACGCGCCTCTCCGGCCGGGACGAAGGCCCATGCCTCCGGGTCCGGGGTCGGCACGCCGGGGCAGTCCTCGCGGCACAGCGGGGTCACCGGCAGCTCGAGCAGGACCGCGTCGCGCACGGCCGGCTCGAGGTCGATGCGCTCGTCGACGATGCGGCTGACCTCGTCCTCGTCGGCCGTGTCGTCGGTGACCGAGTCGGGGTAGGCGTAGAGCTCGGTGAGGTCCACGTCCACGTGGTCGGTGAACGGCTCGAGGCAGCGCGAGCACTCGCCGGTGACGTCGGCCTCGACCGTGCCGGAGGCCAGCACGCCCTCCATGACCGACTCGAGACGCAGGTCGAGGTGGATCGGCTCGCCCACGGGCACGCCGACCATCTCCAGGCCGAAGCCCTCGGGAGCGGGCACGTCGCGGCGCAGCGTCTTCATCTGGCCGGGGCGACGCAGCAGCTCGCGCGCGACGTCGACCACCCAGGGGCTGGTCGCGTCCGGAGTGGCCCGGATGGGGGTCGGCTCGGGGCTCTTCTTCTCGCTCGTCATCTCGCTGCTCGTGACGTGGTGCTCGGAGGCCGCGTGATCACGGCCCGACGAGCCAGTCTACGCGAGCACGATCAGGCGCCGAGACGCTCGGTCCAGCGCCGCCAGCCCTCGCGCGGCGCCTCCTCGCGGGGCTCCGGCTCCTCGTCCCGACGGGGCGGGCCCGCGGCCGCCGGACCGACCGGCGCGCTCATCCGCAGCTGGTGGCGGTGGCGCCCGACGGTGTCGAGCACCGACTCGAGCGTCTCGGAGAAGTCGGCGAGGGTGCCGTCGACGTAGTGGTCGCACTCCGCGCGGCGGCGGTCGGCCTCGTCGGTGGCGGCGTCGACGATCCGCTCGGCCTCGGCCTGCGCCGCGCGCGTCACCTCGTGGGCCTCGACGAGCCGCGCCTGCTCGGCGCGCCCGTCGGCCACCGAGCGCTCGTAGTTCTGTCGGCCGGCCTCGACCATCCGCTCGGCCTCGGCCTCGGCGCGCTCGGTCAGCTCGGCGTACTCGCGACGCCCGCGACCGACGGTGCGCTCCGCCTCGTGCTCGGCCTCGGCGATCATCTGCTGGGCCTGCTCGCGCGCCTCGGCCACGAGGCGGTCGGCCTCCTCGCGGGCCTCGCGGCGCGCGGTCTCGGCCTCCTCGGTCGCGTCGGCGACGATCTTGTCGCGGTGGTCCAGGACGTCCTGGGCGTCGTCGAGCTCACCCGGGATCGCCTCGCGGACGTCGTCGAGGAGCTCCAGCACGTCGCCGCGGGGCACGACGCAGTTGCTGGTCATGGGGAGCCCGCGCGCCTCCTCGCAGAGGGTCACGAGCTCGTCGAGCGCCTCGAACACGCGGTACACGGCGGACAGTGTGCGCCCGGCGATCACCGGGGCCGGGGATTGCGCACGTCCGTCGGCGTGTCGGGGACCTCAGCCGATGCGCTCGCGCAGGCGCCGGTGCACCTCGGGGTGCAGGAAGGCGCTGACGTCCCCGCCGCCGCGCGCGACCTCCTTGACCAGCGAGCTCGAGACGTAGGAGAAGCGGGGGTCGGTGAGGAGGAACGTCGTGTCGACGCCGGTCTGGTGGCGGTTCATCTGCGCCATCGGCTCCTCGAACCCGAAGTCGACCGACGACCGGAGCCCCTTGACCAGCGTCGCCGCGCCGATGCCGCGGCAGTAGTCGACGACGAGGCCGGAGAAGGCGTCGGTGCGGACGTTCGGGACGTCGGCCAGCGCCGCGGCGAGCAGCTCGCGGCGCTCGTCGACGGTGAACAGGCCCTGCTTGTTCGGGTTCACCGCGACCGCGACGACCACCTCGTCGAACAGCGCCGCGGCGCGGGCGACGACGTCGACGTGCCCGAGCGTGACGGGGTCGAACGAGCCGGGGCAGACCGCGATCGCCATGGCGCCTGATCATTCCAGAGCGCGACGATGAGCGGCGTGGACGCCGACCTCCTGCGCGCCGACCTCGCCGCGCTCTACCCGCAGTTCGGGCTGCGGGTGGCCCACGCCGGGACCGTGCTGCTCGGGCCCACCGACGAGGAGCTGCTCGAGCTCGCCGACGTCGTCGCCGAGCCCGGCGGGGTGGTGGAGCCGGGGCGTTCCGGAGAGCTCCTGGGCTGGCCCGAGGACCAGGGTGAGGTCGCAGCCCGCCGGTTCCTCGAGTGGGCGTGGCGGCTGCGGGAGGCGCCGACCCCCGCGCGCTGGCGGGCGCCGCTGGCGATCCTCGACGGGGGCCGGGCGCTGGGGCTGGCGGTGCTGGCGCACGAGCTCGACGACCCTGCGGGGACGGTGCGGACGTCCTCGTGGCTGGCGCGCGCCGAGCAGGGCCGCGGGCTGGGGCGGCGGGTGCGGCTGATGCTGCTGGAGCTGGCGTTCGCGCACCTCGGGGCCCGGCGGGCGGTGACCGGGGCGGCGGAGGGGAACGCGGCGTCGCGAGCCGTGACGGGCCGCCTCGGCTACCGCGAGACCCACCGCGTCACGGGTGGCGACGGCGTCGTCGAGGTCCACGCCGCGATCACGCCGGCGGCCTGGCGACGGCGGCGCCTGTCCGACGTCGACGTCGAGGGCGTGGACGCGTTCCTGGCGCTCGTCACGTCGTGAACGCCGTGACGGTCACCTCGCCGGCCCCGGCGACGGCGGACCGGTACACGATGGCACCGTCGGGGTTCGCCACGCGCTGCTGACCGTCGTCGGGCGGGAGCCCGGAGGCGGCGCGCCACGGGCCGGCGTCGGCCTCGGCGAGGCGGATCGCGAGCACGACGCGGGTGTCGATCCCGCTCTCGGTGTCCAGCCGCGTCACCACCGCGCCCGCGGGCAGCGGGGCGAGCGCGGCGAACCGCAGGGCGCGGTCGACCCGGGCCGGGGTGGGCGGGGCGTCGCGGGGCGGCGGCTCGGTCGTGCACGCCGTCAGGGCGACCAGCAGGGCCGTCAGGAGGACGCGCAGGACGGTCGACCGCACGACGCCGATCCTGGCAGGTGCTCCCTGCGGGGAACCGTGACCTGGTCCGTCGGGCGGGTCCGGCTGCGCCGACCGGCGTCGTTTCCGCACCTCACGGCGGCGGTGACCCTGCGAGGTACCCCACAAGGAGGCGCACATGGCTGACGGTTCCCCGCGGCGGACGCGGCGGACGAGCACCTCGACGGGCGAGGGCGCCCGCCGCACCGAGTCCGAGGAGAGTGCCCCGCGGCGGCGGGGCGAGCAGCGCCCGGAACGCCGCGCGTCCGGGTCGACGAGCCCCCGCGCGGAGGGCAACGGCCGCCCCGACGTCTACCTCGACATCCCGAAGCTCGAGGTCGACCACATCGGGCTCGAGGTCGAGGACCTGCGCGCGAAGGTGTCGCTGCAGGCGGAGGTCCTCGACCTGCTCAAGCTCAACGTCGGTGTCGACGCCCAGCTCGGCAAGGTCGCGCTCGAGATCGACGGGGTGCAGGCCGAGGCGACACTGAAGGTCCGCCTCGACGAGGTCGCCGGGATCATCGACCGGGTCCTGACCACGATCGACCGCAATCCGCAGATCCTCGAGACGGTCGTGCGCAGCGCGGCGAGCGCGGTGCAGGACGTCGGCTCGGGCCTGGGCGAGGCGACGGGCGAGGTCGGGCGCGCGGCCGGGAGCGCGGTCGGCGAGCTCGGGCAGCAGGCGGGGGGCGCCGTGGGCGAGCTCGGGCAGCAGGCCGGCGGGGTCGTCGGTCAGCTCGGGAGTGCGGCCGGCGATGCCGTCGGCGACGTCGGCGAGGCGGCGGGCGACGCCGTCGGCGACGTCGGGCAGCAGGCCGGCGGCGTGGTCGGCCGGGTCGGGGACACGGCGGGCGACGCGGTCGGCGAGGTCGGGGAGGTCGGCCAGCAGGCTGGCGACGCTGTCGGGGGTGCGGCCGGTGAGGCCGCGGGCAGCGTGACCCAGGGGGCGGGGGAAGTCGTCGGCTCGACGAGCGCCGCGGCGGGCTCGGCGGCGGGCTCGGCGGCGGGCTCGGCGGCGAGGTCGGCGAGCCGGACGGCGGGCGACGCCGGCGCGGCCGGCGACGACCCGGCAGGGAGTGCCGACTCCGACTCCGACTCCGGCTCCGACCTCGACGAGGTGGCCGGGTCTGCCGACGACCCCGCCGCGGACGACGCGGCATCGGACGCCTCCGGGAGCGAAGGCACCGGCGAGGAGGGCGCTGCCCGCACCCCGAAGCGGTCCTCGAGCGGCGGGCGTTCCCGTCGCGCGACGTCGTCGACGCGGCCCCGACCCGCACGCCGGGCGACCGGATGAGCGACGACCGCCCGCCCGACCTCGAGTTCCGCACCACGATCCGGGCCCGCCGGCTCCGCTTCCACGAGGAGCCGGAGGTCCGGGTCGACCTGACCGGCGACCAGGACGACGCCTCGTCCTCCGGGAGCCGGCGGCGGAACCTCCCCGACCGCGTCCAGTCCCACACGACCTACCGCGACATCGAGGTCACCGAGGCGATCCTGTCCTGGATCGACGCGCCCGACGACCCGACCTGACCGTCCCGGGCGGCCGGCACCGCGCCGGCCGCCCGCGATGACCGATCAGCCGGCCGACCCCGACGAGCTGCGGCGACGGCGGGTCGCCGGCTGCTCCTGGTCGCCGCCCTCGCTCGGCTGCCGGGGACGCCGCGGCGAGCGCGGACGCGCCGGCTCCTCGGTACCTGACTCCGACGACCGCCGGCGCCGCGCCCCACCGTTCCGGCCCGGCTGCACGTCGGGGGTCTCGTCGGGGCGCTTCGACCGGCGGGACCGGGTCGACGACTGCGGGGACTGCGCCGTCCGCGTCGCCGCGGACTTCGACGACTCCGAGGGCTCCGTCGAGCTCTCGGGCTGCTCGGGCCGGCGAGCGCGGCGCAGGTGGAGCCGCTCGGCGAGGCCGTGGCGCTGGTCCTGGTCCTGGTCCTCGTCCTGGTCCTGGTCCTCGGCGTCGGAGTCTTCGGCCGCTCCCTCGGCCTCGTCGTCGGCTTCGTCCTCGACTTCGTCCTCGAGGTCCTCGTCGGCGTCCTCGTCGGCGCCCTCGTCGGCGTCCTCGTCGGCCGCGGCCTCAGCGTCCTCGTCATCGGCGCCCTCCGCCTCGAGGTCGTCCTCGTCGGCCTCGGCGTCGACGCCCTCGGCGTCGCCGTCCTCGGCCTCGTCGCCGTCCTCGACCTCGCCTGCGTCCTCGTCCGTGACCCCGCGGGTGTCCTCGTCGGACCGGACGCCGACACCGACCTGCTCGCCGGAGCCGTCTCCGTCCCCGGACTGTTCGGTGTTGCGCGGCCGGTCGTCCTCGGTCGTGATGTCGATCCGCACCCGACGGCCGCCGATGACGACGCTGCCGTGGAGGTCGATCGATCCGATGCCGAGCGCTCCGGTCATGGTGGGTCCTTCCCGTGGTCCGGACGTCGCTGTCCGAGGGAGCGGGCGGGCCGAGGTGGTCGATCCGCCGCGTGGGAGCCCGGCATTCCCGACCCACGGACGGGTGACGCCGCACGCCGAGCCGTCACGGCGAAGTGGCTCCGAGCGGCGCATCCGGTGCGCCCCGCCACCGCGGGGCGCTGCGCCGCGGTCGCGCGGGCGTCCGTCCGGTCGGCGCGACCGACCGCCCCGCCCGTCCCGGCGTGTCGGGCCGGCGAGGATGTGGCGATCCTGGCGTTGAACGCCAGCAACGCCGCATCGCTGGCACACCCCGTGGCCATCCCGCTCAGCGCGCGGGAGCGGGATCAGGTCGGGGCGGTCGCGAGATGGAGGGTCGTCTCGCCGTAGGTGCGGGGTGCCTCGGGGTCGAGGCCCCCGGGCCAGGTGGGCGCGGGCGAGCGCGTGTCCCGCTCGACCACCACGAGCCCGCCCCCGCGCACCCAGGGCGGGAGGAGGGCCAGCACGTCGTCGACCGGGTCGGCGTAGGGCGGGTCGACGAAGACGAGGTCCACCGGGCCCGGGGTGCGGCGCAGGTACGCGAGCACCGACGACCGGCGCACCAGCGCCCCCCGCACCCCGGCGACCCCGACGTTGCTCCGGATCACCCCGCACGCCCGCGGGTCGCGCTCGACGAGCACCGCGGTGGACGCCCCGCGGGAGAGCGCCTCGATGCCCAGCGCGCCGGAGCCGGCGTAGAGGTCGAGGACCTCGGCGTCCGCCAGCGCCCCGCGTGCCTCGAGCGCGGAGAAGAGGGCCTCGCGGACCCGGTCCGCGGTCGGGCGGGTACCGGTCGGCGGGACCGCGATCTGCCGACCCCCCGCCACACCGCCGATGATGCGCGTCACCTACCCCAGCACGACGACCAGGTCGCCGCCCTCCACCTGCTGGACCGACCCGATCGCCAGGCGCTCCACCGTCCCGGCCTTCGGCGCGGTGATCGACGCCTCCATCTTCATCGCCTCGATCGTCGCGACGGTGTCGCCGGCCTCCACCCGGTCGCCCTCGCCGACCTGCAGCGTCACCACGCCCGCGAACGGCGCCGGCACGTGGCCCGGGTCGCTGCGGTCGGCCTTCTCGGCGGCCTTCACGTCGGTGTCGACGGCGCGGTCGCGCACCGACAGGGGGCGCAGCTGCCCGTTGAGCGACATCAGCACCGTGCGCATGCCGCGCTCGTCGGGCTCGGAGATCGCCTGCAGCTCGATGAGCAGCTGCACGCCCGTGTCGATGTCGACGGCGTACTCGCGCTCGGACTCCAGGCCGTAGAAGAACTCCTGGCTGCGCAGCACCGAGGTGTCGCCGTACGACTGGCGGTGCTCGCGGAAGTCCTTCGTCGGCCCGGGGAAGAGCAGGTCGTTGAGCGTCGCGGCGCGGTCGGCCTCGAGGCCCTTGCGGTCGTCGTCGGTGAGCTCCGCGAGTCCCGGCCGTTCGGTCCGGCCCTCGAGCGCCCGCGTGCGCAGCGGCTCGGGCCAGCCGCCGGGCGGGTCGCCGAGCTCGCCGCGCAGGAAGCCGATCACGGAGTCGGGGATGTCGTAGCGCGACGGCTCCGCCTCGAACGCCGCCGGGTCGACGCCGGCCCCGACGAAGTGCAGCGCGAGGTCCCCGACGACCTTCGACGACGGCGTGACCTTCACCAGGTGCCCGAGCATCCGGTCGGCGGCCGCGTAGGCGTCCTCGACCTGCTCGAACCGGTCCCCCAGTCCCAGCGCCACGGCCTGCTGGCGCAGGTTCGACAGCTGGCCGCCGGGGATCTCGTGGGTGTAGACGCGCCCGGTCGGGGACGCCAGCCCGGCCTCGAACGGCGCGTAGACCTTGCGGACCAGCTCCCAGTACGGCTCGAGGGCGTTGACCGCGTCGAGCGAGAGCCCGGTCGGGCGCTCGGAGTGGTCGGTCGCGGCGACGAGCGCCGACAGCGACGGCTGCGACGTCGTGCCCGCCATCGACGCCACCGCGGCGTCCACCGCGTCCACGCCGGCGTCGATCGCCGCGGTCAGCGTCGCGAGCTGGCCGCCCGCGGTGTCATGGGTGTGCAGGTGAACGGGCAGGTCGAAGCGCTCCCGCAGCGCGGTGACGAGCCGGCGGGCGGCCGGCGGGCGCAGCAGCCCCGCCATGTCCTTGATCGCGAGCACGTGCGCGCCGGCCTCGACGATCTGCTCGGCGAGGCGCAGGTAGTAGTCGAGCGTGTAGAGCTTCTCCGACGGGTCGTTCAGGTCGCTCGTGTAGCAGAGCGCCACCTCGGCGATCGCCCCGCCGGAGGCCCGGACGGCGTCAATGGCCGGGCGCATCTGCGCGACGTCGTTGAGCGCGTCGAAGATCCGGAAGATGTCGATGCCGACGCGGGCGGCCTCGGCGACGAAGGCGTCGGTCACCTCGGTCGGGTAGGGCGTGTAGCCGACGGTGTTGCGCCCGCGCAGCAGCATCTGCAGGCAGAGGTTCGGGGCGGCCTCGCGCAGGCGGGCGAGGCGTTCCCACGGGTCCTCGGCGAGGAAGCGCAGCGCCACGTCGTACGTCGCCCCGCCCCAGCACTCGAGCGAGAGCAGCTCGGGGGTGGTGCGCGCGACGTGCGGGGCGATGTCGAGCAGGTCGCGGGTGCGCACGCGCGTCGCGAGCAGCGACTGGTGGGCGTCGCGGAAGGTCGTGTCGGTCACCGGCACGGTCGTCTGCGCGCGCAGCCACGACGCGAACCCCTCGGGGCCCAGCTCGGCCAGGCGGCGGCGCGAGCCGTCCGGCGGCGCGGCCGACAGGTCGACCGCGGGCAGCTTCTCGCGCGGGTCGACCAGCCGCGGCGGCTCGCCGTAGGGCTTGTTGACCGTGACGTCGGCGAGGTAGGCCATGAGGCGCGTGCCGCGGTCGGCGGGCGCCCGCGCGGAGAGCAGCTCGGGGTGCTCGGCGATGAAGCTCGTCGTCACCCGGCCCTCGCGGAAGTCCGGCTCGTCGAGCAGGGCCATGAGGAACGGGATGTTGGTGGCGACGCCGCGGACCCGGAACTCGGCGAGCGCGCGGCGGGCCCGGCGCACCGCGGTGGTGAAGTCGCGGCCGCGGCACGTGACCTTGACCAGCAGCGAGTCGAAGTGCGCGCTGATCTCCGCGCCGGCGTAGGCCGTGCCGCCGTCGAGGCGCACGCCCGAGCCGGAGGCCGAGCGGTAGGCCGAGATCATCCCGATGTCGGGACGGAACTCGTTGGCCGGGTCCTCGGTGGTGATGCGGCACTGGACGGCGAACCCGTGCAGGGCGACCGAGTCCTGGGAGAGCTCCAGGTCGGCGAGGGTCTCCCCCGAGGCGATACGCATCTGGGCCGCCACGAGGTCGACGTCGGCGACCTCCTCGGTGACCGTGTGCTCCACCTGGATGCGCGGGTTCATCTCGATGAAGTGGTGGTGGCCGTCGGCGTCGAGCAGGAACTCGACGGTGCCCGCGTTGACGTAGCCGATGGCCTCGGCGAACTTGACCGCGTCCGCGCAGATGCTCGTCCGCAGCTCGGGCGACAGGTGCGGCGCGGGGGCGATCTCGACGACCTTCTGGTGACGCCGCTGCACCGAGCAGTCGCGCTCGAAGAGGTGCATGACGTGCCCGTCGCCGTCGGCGAGGATCTGCACCTCGATGTGCCGCGGGTCGACGACGGCCTGCTCGAGGATGACGGTGGCGTCGCCGAACGCGCTGGACGCCTCGTTCATCGCCGCCTGCAGCGCGTCGCGCAGCGCGCGGGGCTCGCGGACCAGCCGCATGCCGCGCCCGCCGCCGCCCGCGACGGCCTTGACGAACACCGGGAAGGTCATCGACTCCGACGCCGCCAGCAGCGTCTCGAGGTCGTCGGAGGGGTCCGACGAGTCCAGCACCGGGACGCCGGCCTCGCGGGCGGCGGCGACGGCGCGGTGCTTGTTGCCCGCCATCGCGAGCACCCGCGGCGGCGGCCCGATGAAGGTGATGCCGGCCTGCTCGCACGCGGTGGCGAGCCCCGGGTTCTCCGAGAGGAAGCCGTAGCCGGGATAGACGGCGTCGGCGCCGGAGCGCTGCGCGGCGTTGATGATCTCCTCGACGGAGAGGTACGCGCGGACCGGGTGCCCGACCTCGCCGATCTGGTAGGCCTCGTCGGCCTTGAGCCGGTGCTCGGAGTTGCGGTCCTCGTGGGGGAACACGGCCACGGTGGCGGCGCCGAGCTCGTAGGCCGCCCGGAAGGCCCGGATCGCGATCTCGCCACGGTTGGCGACGAGCACCTTGCGGAACATCTCTGCGACACACCCCTCCCACCGGCACCACCCGGCACCCGGGTCGGCGGAGGCTATCGCGACCGGGCCGTCCCGTGAGGGCGACGTGTGTCATGAGGGTGCGGTATCAAGGAGGGGCGAGCAGACCCCAGGAGGAGGACATCGTGGACCGACCCCGACGTTCCGCCGCCCCGTGGCTGTTCGGCCTCGCTGCGCTGCTCACGCTGCTCTCACCCGTGGTCTTCCTCGCCGTCTGGGTCGCGGCGGGCGATGTCGAGGGCGTGGGCGTGGCCCTCCTCGCCGCGGTCGTCGACCTCTTCCTCGCCGCCGTCGCCGCGGTCACCGCCACCGTGCTCGCCGTCCGCCGTGGCGTCACCCGCGTGCGCACGGTGGTGCACGGCCACCCGCAGGGTCGGGTCGGGCGCATGGCCGAGCACGACGCCGCGCGCTGGCACCTCGCCCGCGACCGGTTCGCGACGCTCCAGGCCGAGTACGCCGCGTTCGAGGCCGACCCGCGCGCGGTCGCCGCCCGCCCGGCGCTCGCCGACGTCACCGTCCCGGCCACCGCCCGCTTCGTGCAGGCGATGGGCGACGCCGAGTTCCTCGCCACCGAGACCGAGCCGGCCGGGCCCCGCCGCGCCGAGTTCGCGGCCGCCGTCGACCGGGCCGAGACCGCGTGGCGGGACGCCCAGCGCGTCGCCGAGGGCCTGGCCCGGTCGCGGCACGAGGCACCGTCACCGCCCGAGGCCCCGTCACCGCCCGAGGCCCCGTCGGGGCACGAGGCCCCGCCGGTCCGCGAGACCCGCGCCGTCGACCCCGCTCCCCCGCGTGTCGCGCCGCCGCCCGGGTCGGAGTACACCCAGGCCGCCGACGCCGTGCGCCGCGCCGCCGTCCGCGGGGCGCGCGACCTGCGCGACCGCCTGCGCGCCTGACCCCTCCGCGCGCCCGAGCCTGTGGTGCGCGCCTGAGCCTTGGGCAACGAACGCGCTGTTCGCTGCTTCTCGGCGCGCGAAGTCCTCGTTGATCACGCTGCCCGGACGGCGTCCGCGAACGCCGCCGGTTGCTCGACCTGCACGTAGTGCCCCGCCCCGGGCACCACGACCAGGCGCCGGTCGGGGCGCAGCGCGGTCACGGTCGCGGCACTGAGGTCCGGGGCCCCGCCCGCGACGACGAGGACGGGCATCGCCAGCGGCCGAGGGTCCGCTCGCTGGGCGACCGCGTCCCGCTCGAGCGCCCGGTAGCGACCCATCGCGGCGTCGAGGCGCCCGAGCGGGGCGTAGGCGGCGACCGCCTCGTCGAGCGGGAAGGCGGGCGAGCCGGTGAAGGCGGCGAGGAAGGCGCGCAGGCGGGGGCGTTCGGCGGCCTCCACCGCGCCGGGTGGGGCGTCGCCGAAGGTCCGCAGGTGCGGCGGTCCGAGCTCGGCGAGCCCGTAGCCGGGGACGCCGCCGCCCGAGAGCACCAGGCGCGCCACGCGGTCGGGGCGGGCGCGGGCCCAGGCGACGGCGGTCATCGCGCCCAGGTCGTGGCCGACGACCGTGGCCGGCGGCAGGTCCAGGGCGCCCGCCAGGTCGGTGAGGTCGGCGGCGAGTTCCGCGGTCGCGTAGGCGTCGGTACCGGGTGGGGCGAGGCCTGAGCAGCCGGCCCCGCGCAGGTCGGGGACGACGACGCGGTGGTCGGTGGCGAGGTCGGCGGCGACGGCGCGCCAGGTCGCCGCCGTCTCGGGGAAGCCGTGCAGCAGCACGACGACCGGCGCGTCCGGCGGCCCCGCGAGGGTCACGTGCAGGCGCGTATCGGCGGTGTCGACGTCCCGCGTGGTCCCGCCAGCGACGATCGGAGCACACGGGTCAGGACCGTTCGGCGCAACACACGCGGTCAGTGGCACCAGGAGCCCCAGGAGGACGACCGCCACGACCCGCGCCACTCGCCCAGGGTGACCGGTCGGCGCGCGAGAACGACCGATCGGCCGCGACGCGGATGTTTGTCACGATCTCAGTGGGGCATCCGACCGTACGCAGACCAGGTGGGTGGGAGCTGGGGAGCCTCCGGCCACCGTATGGTCCGGGCCCGTCGTTCGGGGCGACGGGCCCGGATCCTCCTCTTCCGGGCCGAGGGCCCGACGACGATCTCAGGTCAGACGGCGGATCGTGTTCATGTCGTCCATGCGCCGCTCGACATTGGAGATCTTCACGTCGGAGCCGGTCTGCGGCGCCTCGATCATCTTGCCGCCGCCGATGTAGATGCCGACGTGGCTGACCGGGCTGTTGAAGAAGATGAGGTCGCCGGGCCGCATGCTGTCGGAGTCGACCTCCTCGCCCTCGGTGGCCTGCGCCCGCGACGTGCGCGGCAGCTCGATGCCGGCCTTCTCGAACGCCCACTGCGTCAGGCCGGAGCAGTCGAAGCCGTCGGGGCTGGTGCCGCCCCAGACGTAGGGCACGCCGAGCTGGCTGCGCGCCGCCGAGATGGCCTCCTGCGCCACCGAGGAGCCGGCCGACGAGGACGCCTGCTCGCGGCTCTCCGACGACTCGCTGCTGCGCGCCGACTGCCGCTCGGCCTGCTGCGCGCTGGCCGCGGCGCGCGAGGACGGCGAGTCGTGCTTGATCGACGGGGCGGCGGCCACGGCCGGGCTGACGACCGGCAGGACCGAGGAGGTCGCGGCGTCGGTGCTGTGCCCGGACGACACGGCGGGCGTGACGGCGAGGGCCGCGGAGGCGAGCTCGGGGGCGGCGGCGAACTCGCCGGTGGCCGGCGGCTCCTCGTCCCCGAGGAGGCCGTGCGTGGCCATCCCGCCGGCGGTGGCGACGGCACCGAGGGCGGCCAGCGAGAGGCCGGCGGTGCGCGCGGCCCGCGACACGGGGTGGGTGGCCGAGCCGTGAGCCCTGCCCGTCGAGCCGGTGGGGCCGGCCGGGCGGCCGTGACGGCCGTGGGCGGAGCGGGAGCGGCGGTCGGCGGGGACGACGCCCATCGAGCCGGTCGTGGCGTCCTCGGGAGCGCGGTGGCGTCCGGCGGGACGCGGCGCGGCACCCTCGGCGATCTCGGGCAGCACAGCCGTCATGCGCGATCTCCTCGCCCGCCGGGCGGCGCTCGCCGGGCCCACGGCCGCGGGGACGGCCGGGGTCCGCGGACGGCGGGCCGCTGGGGAGCTGCGGCTCGACGTCGGTCACCCGCCCCGTCCTGGGAGGTCGTGCGCTCCGGGGAGGCCGCCGGACGGGGAGTCGGACGAAGCGGCCGAGCGCGCCGCCACGCTGATGCCTGGCGACCACCGGAACGTAACCGATCCGTGACCCCCGCCGACCACGCCACGCCGTCACAGCGCGCTCACCGGTCATTGCACCGCGCTCACTGGTGCGGGCGGGGGACCCGGCACCGCTCGGCGCGAGCCTGACCCGATCCGGTGACGACGAGCGGGCGTGCTCACGCCTCGTCGCCGTCGTGCGGCCGGACGGGCCGGGCCTACAGCCGATCGAGGAACGCGGCCTCGGCCTCGCCGACCACCGACCGCACGAGCCCGGCCAGTCCCGGGTGACGGGCGAGCGACGGGTCGTCGGCCACCACCGCGCGCGCCTCCTCGCGGGCCTCGGCCACGAGGTCGCCGTGCTTGAGCACCGAGAGCATGTGCAGGCCCGAGCGCCGCCCGGACTGCTCGGCGCCGAGGACGTCGCCCTCGTCGCGCACCTCGAGGTCGATACGCGAGACCTCGAACCCGTCGGGGGTCGCCGCCAGCCGCTCGAGGCGCTGCAGGGCCGGCGAGCCCTCGGCGGCTTCGGTGACGAGCAGGCACGACGACGCCGCCGTCCCGCGTCCCACGCGTCCGCGCAGCTGGTGGAGCTGGGAGACGCCGAAGCGGTCGGCGTCCATGATGATCATCATGGTGGCGTTCGGGACGTCGACGCCCACCTCGATGACCGTGGTGGCCACGAGCACGTCGACCCGGCCCTCCGAGAACGCCCGCATCACGGCGTCCTTCTCGTCGGTGGGCATCCGGCCGTGGAGGATCTCGAGCCGCAGCCCGGCCAGCGGGCCCTCGGCGAGCTCCGGCCCGACCTCGGTGACCGCCAGCGGCGGACGCGCGGCCTCCTCCTGCTCCTCCTCGTCCGGCGGGCGCAGCTTCCGGAGGGCCTCCTCGAACTCGTCGGGCCCCGGCGCCTCCGGGTCGAGCAGGTCGCCGGCCGGCGGCTCGGGCCACTGCTCGCCCGGCTCCCCGCCCTCCTCGCCGATCCGCGGGCACACGACGTAGGCCTGGTGGCCCGCGGCGACCTCCTCGCGCACCCGCTCCCACGCCCGCTCGAGCCACCGTGGCTTGACGCCCGCCGGCACGGCCGTGGTGGCGATGGGCCGGCGGCCCTGCGGCAGCTCGTCGAGCACCGAGGTGTCGAGGTCGCCGTAGAGGGTCAGCGCCACCGTGCGCGGGATGGGCGTGGCCGTCATGACGAGCACGTGCGGCGTCGTCGGGCCGGGCCGCGAGCGCAGCTCGTCGCGCTGGTGGACCCCGAAGCGGTGCTGCTCGTCGACGACGACCAGCCCGAGGTCGGCGAAGCCCACGCTCTGCTGGATCACCGCGTGGGTGCCGACGACGATCCCCGCCGCCCCCGACTGGGCGTCGAGCAGCGCCTCGCGCCGGGCCTTCGCGCCCAGTGAGCCGGTGAGCAGCGTGACGCGGGTGGCGTGCTCGGGGTCGGCGTCCAGCTCGCCGGCCCGACCGAGCGGCCCGAGCATCGCCTGCAGCGACCGGGCGTGCTGGGCCGCGAGCACCTCGGTCGGCGCGAGCAGCACCGCCTGCCGCCCGGCGTCCACCACCTGGAGCATCGCCCGCAGCGCCACGACCGTCTTGCCCGACCCGACGTCGCCCTGCAGCAGGCGGTTGAGGGGGTCCTCGCCGGCGAGCACCTCGGCCAGCGACTCCCCCACCGAGCGCTGGGCGCCGGTGAGCGCAAAGGGCAGCCGCGCATCGAACGCCGCCGCGAGCCCGTCGTCGCGGCGCGGGCAGGCGGGGGCGGGCCGGGTGGTGGCGCTCGCCCGCCGCCCGATCATCGCGAGCTGCAGACCGAACGCCTCGTCCCACACGAGCCGGCGCCGCGCCGCGCGCTGCTCCTCGCGGGTGTCGGGCAGGTGGACCCGGCGCAGCGCGTCGCCGAGCGACGCGAGGCCGTGGGCGGCGCGCAGGGTGTCGGGCAGCGGGTCCTCGGGCTCGTCGAGCAGGTCGAGCACCTGGCGCACCGCCAACAGGATCACCCAGGACCGCAGCTTGCGCGTCGCCGGATAGACCGGGATGAGGCCGGGCAGCTGCGCCTCGACGCCGGCGTTGAGCACGATGAACTCGGGCGCGGCGAGCTGCCAGCCACCGCGGTAGCGGCTCAGGTCGCCCGAGAACAGCGCCCGCGTGCCGACGGCGAGGTCGCGCTCGCGCCAGGGCTGGTTGAAGAACGTGCAGGTGACGTGCTGGGCGCCGACCGCCACCGACGCCTCCACGATGTGGCCTCGGCGGTGGCGCATCCGCCGGCTCGCCAGCTTCTCGACCGTGCCCAGCAGCGTCACGTGCTCGCCGGGGCGGAACCGCTGGTCCTCCCGCTCCGAGGCGTGGGTGACCATGGCGTGCTCGATGTACTTGCGCGGGTAGTGGCGCAGCAGGTCGCCCACCGTCTCCAGCTCGAGCTGGCGGGCGAGCGGCCGCGCGGTCCTGTCGCCCAGGGCCGTGCGCAGCGACGTGTCCATCCCGACCACGCGGGAGAGGATGTCATCCCGGTCCGACGGCGACGGCCCGGCGCGGCCGACGGTGCCGCCGACCCCGGCGCCCGGTCGCGGCGCGGGACTCGGTTACGCTGGTCGGGAGTGCGCACCACCGTCCGGTGTCCGTGCGCCTGCGTAGATCACCAGCGTGTCGAGGAGTTCAGCCGTGAGTGCCGTCTGTGACGTGTGCGCGAAGGGCCCCGGTTTCGGGAAGTCGGTGTCGCACTCGCACGTGCGCACGAACCGCCGTTGGAACCCGAACGTCCAGGTCGTCCACACCCGCCTGGCCAACGGCAACCGCAAGCGCATGAACGTCTGCACCTCGTGCCTGAAGGCCGGCAAGATCGCGCGCTGAGCGCCCGCCCCGGCGGCCGGCCCTAACGGGCCAGGTCGTCGCGCAGCGTCCGGAGCGCGTCCCGGGTCTCGTCCGGGGGCAGCGCCTGGGCGCACAGCAGCTCCATGGTGGCGAGGTAGTCGTCCACGTCGGAGCGCTTGTCGAGGTAGAGCGCGCTGGTGAGCTGCTCGAGGTAGACCACGTCCGGCACCCCGGCCTCCCGCGGGAAGCGCAGGATGCTGAACGGCCCGCCGGCTCCGGCGTGCCCGCCGACCCCGAACGGCACCATCTGCACGACGACGTGGTCCTGCTCGGAGACCTCGAGCAGGTGGTCGATCTGGGCCTGCATGACCTCGACGCCACCGGTGAGCCGCCGCAGCGCGGCCTCGTCGAGCACCGCCCGCAGCGTCGGCGGGTCGTCGCCGACGAGGACCTCCTGCCGGCGCAGCCGCAGCTCCACGCGCCGCTCGTGCTCGGCGGCCGGAATCGAGCCGGGCCGGAGCGCGGTGACGTGGCGGATCATCGCCTCGGTCTGCAGCAGTCCGGGCACGAACTGCGGCTCGTAGGTGCGGATCCGGTCCGCGGCCTGCTCGAGCCCGACGTAGGTCTCGAACCACGGCGGCAGCAGGTCCGAGTACCGGTGCCACCAGCCCGGCGCGTTGGCCCGCCGCGCCAGCGCGAGCAGGGCGTCGCGCTCGTCGACGTCGTGCACGCCGTAGAGCGTGAGCAGGTCGCCGACGTCGCGCTCCTTGAAGCCGGTGCGTCCGTTCTCCAGCCGGCTGATCTTGGCGTGGGAGCCGCGGATGCGGTCGCCCGCGGCCTCGCGGCTCACCCCCGCCCGTTCGCGCAGGCCACGCAGCTGCTGGCCCAGCATGATCCGCAGGACGGTCGGGCCGCCGCCGGAGGCGTCACGCAGGTCGCGCGGGGGTTCCCGCACCTGCTCGGCGACCTGCTCCGCGACCTGCTCGGCCGCCGACCCGACCTGCTCCCGGGGTGGGACCACGCCGGTACCTCCACCAGCCTCGCCGCGCGCCGGGCGCACGGAGGCACGCCCGGTCAGGCGGCCGACCCTAACAGCGGTTGGCTGGGGGACGGCCCACCGGCGCGTCAGGCGCCCTCGGCGAGGAGGTCGTCGAAGTCACCGTCCTTCGCGCCCAGCAGGAAGGCCGTCATCTCCGCGCGTGTGTAGACGAGCACCGGGCCCTCGCGGTGGCGCGAGTTCCGCACGGCCACCCCGCCGTCGGGGAGCGGGGCCACCTCCACGCAGTTGCCCTTCGGGTTGCTGCGGCGGCTCTTGCGCCAGGAGATGTCGTCGGCGACCGTGCCGCGGACCCCTGGCGCCGGTGCTCCGGACGGTCTCGTCGGCTCCGTCTGATCCGTCATGCGACCTCCCCCTGGTCGTGCAACAGCTCTCGGCGGTGCAGATGTTCTTGCATCTGCACAGTACGTCGGTCAGGATCGAGGCCGTCGCCGACGTCGGGGAGTGCGACGAACGGAGGTCCACGTGAGCCAGCCGGGACGCCCAGGGGCTCCAGGGCGTGCACCTGCGCCGCTCCGTGTCACCTCCGAACGCCTCGGGGACGACGAGGCCCGGGAGGCCCGGAAGGCCGACGCGGCGGCCGACGTCGCGGCCGTCGCCGCCTCCGTGGCCGCGCCGGCGCGCACCGCCACCGTCACGCCCTCCGGCCCGCTCGCGGTCGGCCCCCCGCAGCCCGCGTCCGCCTCCGCCGCGCCCGTCGTCGCCCCTCGGCCCGGCCTGACGGTGAGGGCTCCGCGCCCGCGGCGCCGGTGGTCCGACCTGTGGCGTCTGGTGTTCACGCGCCGCCGCGCCGGGCGTCACCGTCCGGAGACCACGCCGCCGCAGAGCTGGAGCATGATCTCGCCGCAGCGCCGGCGGCGCACCCGCCGCTGGGGCGGCCACTGACCCGCTAGGGCAGGCGCCAGTCGACCGGCTCGTCCCCGAGCTCGGTCAGGTACTCGTCGACGCGGCTGAACGGCCGCGAGCCGAAGAAGCCGCGGTCGGCCGACATCGGGCTCGGGTGCGCCGACTCGACGGTCGGGACGTCCTCGCCCAGCAGCGGCTTGACCGTTTGCGCGTCCCGCCCCCAGAGCACCGCGACGAGCGGCTGGTCGGGCCGCGCGACGAGCGCCGCCACCGCCGCCTCCGTGACCTTCTCCCAGCCCTTGTTGCGGTGCGACCCCGGCGCTCCGGGCCCGACCGTCAGCACCCTGTTGAGCAGCAGCACGCCGTTCGCGGCCCAGGGCGAGAGGTCGCCGCTGCTCGGCGGCGGGTGGCCGAGGTCGCTCGTGTACTCGCGGAAGATGTTGACGAGGCTCTTCGGCAGCGGCCGCACGTCCGGCGCGACCGAGAACGAGAGCCCGACGGCGTGCCCCGGGGTCGGGTAGGGGTCCTGGCCCATGACCAGCACCCGCACCTCGTCGAACGGCTGCTGGAACGCCCGCAGCACGTTCGGGCCCGACGGCAGGTACGTGCGGCCCTCGGCCACCTCGGTGCGCAGGAAGTCGCCCATCGCCGCCACGGTGTCCGCCACCGGCGCGAGCGCCTCGGCCCACCCGGCCTCGACGGATTCGGAGAGGGGACGGGCCACGATGCGAGCCTCCGTGCCGGGTCGGCGACGGGCCGGCCGACCCGTCCGGGCGACGCTAGCGCCACCGCCGCCCGCGCCCGTCGCCCACCCGCCCGGAGGTCAGGGCACCAGCGTGCGCACGAAGCAGAGGCTGTCGGGCTCGTCGCGGTAGGTCCCGAAGCGCGGGAGGGCGCCGTAGCCCCGGGCCCGGTAGAACGCCAGCGCCTCGGGCTGCTCGGTGCCCGTCTCGAGGACGGTGCGCCGGCAGCCGGCGGCGAGGGCGGTGCGCTCGAGCTCGGCCAGCACCGCCGTCGCGATGCCCCGGCGCCGGTGGGCGGGGTCGACCCACATCCGCTTGATCTCGGCGTCGCCCGGGAGCAGCACGCCCTCGTCGCGCGGATCGATCGTCGCCGCGTCGTGGCGCCGCCAGCCCCCGCAGCACACCGGCCCCGTACCGGGAAGCTGCCGAGCACGAACAGCCCGCGGGGCGGGCGAAGTCGGCGGGGTCGACGGGTGTGCGGTCGGCACCGCCGTAGCGCTCCGGGAAGGGTGGAGGGCGCGCGCTCCCACGCGCCCCGACCCACCCACCCCGACCCCCGCACCCCGATCCGGCCCCGCTCCGGGAGGAGCTCGCCGGCCCGCCCGAGGAGGACCCGCGTTGATGACCCCTGGGATCGCCGTCTGCTGGGACGTCGACGGCACCCTGCTGCACGGCGGGACGGTCGGGCGCGAGGTGCTGCTCGAGGCGTTCACCACCGTCACCGGCCACCCCGCCCGCGCCGAGGCCGTCGCCATGGGTGGGCGCACCGACTGGCTCATCGGCGAGGCGCTGCGCGACGCGCTGGACCCCGACGACGCGGCCGCGGTGCTCGCGCGGGGCGACGCGTTCGGGCACGCCATGATCGCGGCGGTCGCCGACGGCTGGTCGCGGCGCGCACCCGGCCTCCACGCCGTCGCGCGCACCCTGCCCGGCGTCGGAGAGACCGTCGCCGCCCTGGCCGCCGAGCCCGGCGTGGTGCAGACGCTGACCACCGGCAACGTCCGGGCCGGGGCCCGCGCCAAGCTCGCCGCGGTGGGCCTGCACGACGGGCCGATCGACGTCGACCTCGGCGGCTACGGTGAGGGACCGGGCGCCCGGGTCCGGGTGGTGGTGGCGGCCCGCGAGGCCCTCGCCGCCCGGTTCGGCGCCTCCCCGGCGCTGGTCGTCGTCGGCGACACCCCGCTCGACGTCGAGGCCGCGCACGGGGCCGGCGCGGTCGCGGTCGGCGTCGCCACGGGCAGCGCGACGCGCGACGAACTGGTCGCGTCGGGGGCCGAGCACGTCCTCGACGACCTGTCCGACCCGTCCCGTCTGGTGGCGGTGGTGCGGTCGGCGCGCGAGGATTCGTGGCACACCATGCAAGGAGGCTCGTGATGCCCGAGCGCACGATGGAGGCCCCCCACGCCGGCACGGGGGACGCCGCGCCCGCGGCGGCGACCCCGCCCGCGCCCGTGGGGCCGGAGCTGGCCCGCGACTTCCGCGACGTCCTGCCCGCCGACCTGGTGATCACCGACGAGGTGGGCCGGCGCAGCTACGAGTGCGACGGGCTGACCGGCTTCCGCCAGGTCCCGGCCCTGGTGGTGCTGCCGCGCGACGCGGACGAGGTCGCCGCCTGCGTGCGGATCTGCGGTCGCCACGGCGTCCCGTTCGTCGCCCGCGGCGCCGGCACCGGGCTGTCGGGCGGGGCGATGCCCGTCGCCGACGGCGTCGTGATCTCGCTGCAGAAGCTGCGACGCATCCTCGAGATCGACGTGGAGAACCGGCGCGCGGTGCTCGAGCCCGGGGTCTACAACCTCGAGATCTCCAGGGCGGCCGCCCCGTACGGCCTCTACTACGCGCCCGACCCGTCGAGCCAGCAGGTGTGCACGATCGGCGGCAACGTCGCGGAGAACTCCGGCGGCGCGCACTGCCTGAAGTACGGCTTCACCACCAACCACGTCCTCGAGATGGAGGTCGTGCTCGCCGACGGCTCGGTGGTCACCCTCGGCGGCCCCACCGGCGAGCAGGCCGGCCCCGACCTGCGGGGGCTGTTCATCGGCTCGGAGGGCACGCTCGGCGTCTGCACCAGGGTCACCGTGCGGTTGCTGCAGACCCCCGAGAGCGTCCGCACGGTGCTGGCCGACTTCCCGTCGATCGAGGCCGCGGGCGACACCGTCGGCGACATCGTCGACGCGGCGATCATCCCGGCCGCGGTGGAGATGATGGACTCGCTGTCGATGGAGGCCTCCGAGGCCGCCACCGGCGCCGGTCTCACCGTCGACGCCCCCGCGGCGCTGATCATCGAGCTGGACGGGCCCGCCGACGAGGTCGACGCCGAGTTCTCCCACCTCACCGCCATCTGCGAGCGCCACGGCGCCACCCGCCTGCACGTCCCCACCGAGGCCGAGGAGCGCCAGAAGGTGTGGAAGGGGCGCAAGGCCGCGTTCGCCGCGGTCGGGCGGATCAGCCCCGACTACATCGTTCAGGACGGTGTCGTCCCGCGGACCCGCCTGGCCGAGGTGCTCACGCGGATCGCGGAGATGGGCCGCGACGCCGGACTGCGCGTCGCCAACGTCTTCCACGCCGGCGACGGCAACCTGCACCCGCTGGTGCTCTACTCGGAGTCCGCGGGCGAGCACGACGCCGCGGAGAAGCTCTCCACCGACATCGCCGAGCTGTGCGTCGAGCTGGGCGGGTCGCTGTCGGGCGAGCACGGCATCGGCACGGACAAGGCGTGCTCGATGCCGGTGATGTTCTCTCCCGACGACCTCGGCGTCATGCACCGCGTGCGGCTCGCGTTCGACCCGGACTCGCGCTGCAACCCCGGCAAGCTCTTCCCGACGCCCCGGCTCTGCGGCGAGCGGCCCGGCAAGTACGCGCCCCACCCCCTCGAGGAAGCCGGAGTGATCGAGCGCCTGTGAGTGAGACCGTCACGCCCACCACCGTCGACGAGCTGCGCACCGCCGTCCTCGACCGGCCCGGCACCGTCCGCGTCGCCGGCGCCGGCACCGCCGCCGACTGGGCCGGCACGCCGGCGCCCGCCGACACGGTCCTCGACCTCACGGGGCTGTCCGGCATCGTCACCCACAACCCCGGCGACATGACCGTGGAGGTCGGCGCCGGCACGCCGTTGGCGCAGCTCCAGGAGGAGCTGGGCGAGCACCACCAGCGCGTCGCCGTCGACCCCGCCCGGGCCGCCGAGGGCGCCACGCTCGGCGGACTGTTCGCCACCGCCGACGCGGGCCCGCGCGCGCTGCAGTACGGCTCGCTGCGCGACCTCGTCATCGGCGCGACGATCGTGCTCGCCGACGGCACCGTCGCCCGCTCCGGCGGGCACGTCATCAAGAACGTCGCGGGCTACGACCTCACGAAGATCCTGCACGGCGCCCACGGCACGCTCGGCGTCGTCGCCCGGCTCGTGCTGCGCCTGCACCCGACGCCGCAGGTCACGGCGACCGTCGCGGTGCCGTGCGCGCGGTCGGCGTCGGCGGACCTCGCCCGGCGCGTGGCCGACAGCCCGGTCGAGGCGGCGGCGGTCCAGTGGCATGCGGACCGTCTGCTCGTCCTCATCGAGGGCTCCGAGAGCGGCGCCGACGCCCGGGCCCGACGGCTCGCCGAGGCCGTGGGCGGCGAGCTGCTCGCCCCCGACGACGCCGGGGCGGCGTGGGAGGCGCACGCGGCGTCGGTCCGGGCGCGTCCCGGCGACCGCGCCGTGTTCCGCTGCGGCGTCATCCCCTCGTCGCTCACCGGCGTGCTCGACGGCCTCGAGGCCGACACCGGGGGGCTCACCGAGGTCACGACCTCGCCGCGCACCGGCGTGGCGACGGTGGCACTCGCGGCCGACGCCGACGTCGTCGCGGCCGCGCACCGCCGGGTCGCCGACGCCGGCGGCACGTCCTCGCTGCGCCAGCGGCCGGCCGGCACCGACCTGCCGGCGTTCGGGCCCGCCCCGGCGTCGGCGGCCCTGATGCGCGCCGTCGCCGCGTCCCTCGACCCCGACCAGCGCCTGGGCCGCGGACGGCTCGCGCCCTGGATCCCCGCACCGACCGGAGTGAGCGCATGACCAGCCATCCCACCACCGGTCCGCACGACTACTCCGGGCCGCCCGACTTCTCCTCCGAGCGCGGCGAGAAGCCCGCCCCGGAGCGCGCGGACCTCCTTGGCGGCGACTTCGGCTCGTTCGACGACCACCACCCGCCGGCCCAGGAACTGCTCGACGACTGCGTGCACTGCGGCTTCTGCCTGCCGACGTGCCCGACGTACGCGCTGTGGGGCGAGGAGATGGACTCGCCGCGCGGGCGCATCTACCTCATGGAGATGGCGGAGAAGGGCGAGATCCCGCTCGAGGGCGCCTTCACGACGCACATCGACCGCTGCCTGGGCTGCATGGCGTGCGTGACGGCGTGCCCGTCGGGCGTCCAGTACGACCGGCTGCTCGAGGCCACGCGGCCGCAGATCGAGCGCAACGTGGCGCGCTCGCGCTCCGACCGGCTCTTCCGCGAGGCGATCTTCGCGCTGTTCCCCTACAAGCGGCGGCTGCGCGCGGCGTCGCTGGGCGGCGCGCTGTACCAGAAGCTGCGGCCCAGGAGCATGGACCGGCTCATGGCGCGGCTGCCCGAGCGGTTCTCGCGGCTGGTGGCGATGGAGTCGCTGCTGCCGCCGGTGAGCGTGCGCGAGGCGTTCGCGCGCATCCCGGCGCGCACGCCGGCGGTCGGTACCCGGCGCGGCCGGGTCGGGCTGCTCACCGGCTGCGTGCAGGACGTGTTCTTCCACCCGGTCAACGAGGCGACCGTGCGCGTGCTCGCCGCGGAGGGCTGGGACGTCATCGCCCCGCGCGAGCAGACGTGCTGCGGGGCGCTCGGGCTGCACGCGGGGCGCGAGGAGGAGGCGATCGCGCGGGCGAAGAAGCTCATCGCGACCTTCGAGCGCGCGCAGGTCGACACGATCGCCACGAACGTCGCCGGCTGCGGGTCGTCGATGAAGGAGTACGGCGAGCTGCTCGCCGACGACCCCGCGTGGGCGGAGCGGGCGCGGGCGTTCGCGGCCAAGGTGCGCGACATCTCCGAGGTCGTCGACGAGACCCTCGCCGACCCGCGGGCGCGCCGGCACCCGGTCGAGGCGACGGTCGTGTACCACGACGCCTGTCACCTCGGGCACGCCCAGAAGATCCGCACCGAGCCGCGCCGGGTGCTGCGCGCGATCCCCGGCGTCGAGCTCGTCGAGCTGCCCGAGGCGGAGATCTGCTGCGGGTCGGCGGGGATCTACAACATGCTCCAGCCGCAGGCCGCGGGGGATCTCGGGCGGCGCAAGGCCGACAACATCAAGGGCACCGGCGCCGACGTGCTCGTCACCGCGAACCCGGGGTGCCTGCTGCAGATCCGGAAGTACCTGGACGGCGAGCTGCCGATGCTCCACCCCATCCAGCTCGTCGACGCCTCCATCCGCGGCGTCCGGCCGCCGGAGATGGGCTGAGCTGGTGATGTGAGCACTTTCCGGGCCTATAGGCCCGGAAAGTGCTCACATAGATGTCAGCGCCAGTGCCGCCAGCCCGGGTCGCCGGCGCCGCCCCAGCGGTCGGCGTCGACGGTGACGCCGGTGCCGGCGCGGATCTGCCCGCACGCCACCCAGCCGTCGGGCACGTGGTCCTCGCTGGGGAAGGTGGCGACGAGCGCGTGGTCCTCGCCGCCCGTCAGCGCCCAGGTCAGCGGGTCGCCACCGAGCGCCGAGGCCACGTCGCGCAGCTTGTCGGCCACGGGCAGCAGGCGCGAGGACAGGTCGACGTGCACCCGCGAGGCGGCCGCGACGTGACCGAGGTCCGCGAGCAGGCCGTCCGAGGTGTCGATCATCGACGTCGCCCCGGCCCGCGCGGCCACCGGGCCCTCGCGCCACGGCGGGCGGGGCGTCCGGTGGGCGGCGACCATCGCCACCGGCGAGCGGAACCCGCGGCGGAGGACCGCCATCCCGGCCGCCGACCACCCGAGCTCGCCGCGCACCGCGACCACGTCGCCCGGGCGCGCACCCGAGCGCGTCACGGGCGTCCGGCCCTCGAGATCACCCAGTGCCGTGATCGAGACCACCATGGTGTCGGCGGACACGGTGTCGCCCCCGACCACGCCGATCCCCGCGTCCGCCGCGGCGTCCCACACCCCGGCCGCGAGGCCGTCGAGGACCTCGGTGCTCGTCGTCCCGGGGCAGGCCAGTGAGAGCAGCAGGGCCGTCGGGACCGCGCCCATCGCGGCGATGTCGGCCAGGTTCGCGGCGACCGCCTTGCGCCCCACCTGCTCGGGCGCGGACCAGTCGAACCGGAAGTGCACGCCCTCGACCAGCGTGTCCACCGTCGCGACCACGCGGGAGTCCGGGGCCGCGACCACCGCCGCGTCGTCGCCGGGACCCAGCAGCGTGGGCTCGGGCTGGAAGCGGTCACCGGTGATGCGGTCGATCACACCGAACTCGCCGAGCTCCGCGGCCGTGTCCGCGGCAGCCGGCACCGACCGGGCGGCCCCAGCGCCGCCCGGCGCGCTCGCGCTCCGTCGGGTGGACCCGCCGGTTCGTCCGTGTCCCCCGCGCCCGTTCGCCGTCCGGCTCACCCCTCGTCTCCCTGCGGTACCTTCCCTGCCACCCTGGCCGACGTCACCGCCGGCCCGTTCCCCCGAGGAGGCACGTTCGTGGTCCAGGCCTACATCCTGATCCAGACCGAGGTGGGTCGTGCCGCCGCGGTCGCCTCGGACGTGGCCGGCATCGACGGTGTCACCCGGGCGCAGGACGTCACCGGACCCTACGACGTCATCGTCACCGCGGAGGCCGCTGACGTCGACACGCTCGGGCGGGATGTCGTCGGCGCGGTGCAGAAGGTTCCCGGAATCACCCGCACGCTCACCTGCCCCGTCGTCTCGACCGACTGAGCGTGGTCCTGCGCAGCGCGCCCGAGGTGGCGCGCCGGCTCCCTCGCGTCCTGGTGGTGCTCGTGCTGACGGTGCCCGTGCTCGTGGTGGCCGGGGTGTTCGTGATGTCGCTCGTGCTGGTGCGCGAGCCGGTGCCCGACGCCGACACCGTGCGCCTGGGCG
Source organism: Actinomycetospora sp. ABD4_176 (assembly GCF_056311855.1). Lineage (NCBI taxonomy): Bacteria > Bacillati > Actinomycetota > Actinomycetes > Pseudonocardiales > Pseudonocardiaceae > Actinomycetospora > Actinomycetospora sp. ABD4_176. Next base: position 2,090,239 of record NZ_CM149974.1, read on the forward strand.
TGCCCGCCGTCGCGACGCCCGCCGCCGCGAGCGCCGACTGCTCGCGCCTGCTCTCCGGCCTGCCCGGCGAGATGGCCACCGAGCAGGGGATGCTGGCGCGCCGCGTGCTCGCCGACCCGGCGCCGCCGGCGACGGTGGCGTGGGGCGGCGAGGAGGGTGGCGCGCCGGTCGTCCTGCGCTGCGGCCTGCCGCGGCCGGCGGCCCTGTCCGGCGGCGGCTCGATGACCGTCGTCAACGGCGTCGACTGGGTCGAGGTCGAGGACGGCGTCCCGGGCAGCGGCACGTGGGTGACCACCGACCGCGCGGTCTACGTCGGGCTCACGGTGCCCGACGGCGTCGGCACCGCCCCGCTCCAGGACGTCTCCCGTGGCGTCAAGATCTCGCTCGTGAGCCGCTGAGCGCGGTCTCGACGAGCGTGGTGAGCAGCGCCGGGTAGTCGACGCCCGCCGTCGCCCACATCCGCGGGTACAGCGAGGTCGCCGTGAACCCGGGCATGGTGTTGAGCTCGTTGACCAGCAGGCGCCCGTCGCCGGTGAGGAAGAAGTCGACCCGGGCCAGGCCCTCGACGCCCATGGTCCGGAACACCTCGACCGCCCTGGTCCGCACGGCGTCGGCGACGTCGTCGTCGAGCTTCGCGGGCACGTCGAGCTCGCAGGCGTCGTCGAGGTACTTCGTGTCGAAGTCGTACCAGCCCGCGTCGCCACCGACGACGCGGATCTCCGCCGGCACGCTCGCCTCGACCCGGCCGTCGGGGTGCTCCAGCACGCCGCACTCGATCTCGCGCCCGACGATCGCGGCCTCGACCAGCACCTTCGGGTCCTCGGCGCGCGCCGTGGCGATCGCGGCGTCGAGCTCGCCCCACGCGGCGACGCGGGTGATGCCCACCGACGACCCGGCACGCGCCGGCTTGACGAACACCGGCAGGCCCAGGCGCTCGCGCTCGGCGTCGGTGAGGTCCGCGCGGTCCGGGGTCAGCACGACGGCGTCGCCGACCGCCAGCCCCGCGTCGCGCAGCAGGCGCTTGGTGACGTCCTTGTCCATCGACGCCGCGCTCGCCAGCACCCCGGCCCCGACGTAGGGCACGCCGGCCGACTCGAGCAGGCCCTGGACGGTGCCGTCCTCGCCCCCGGGGCCGTGCAGCACCGGCACGACGACGTCGACGCGACCCAGCGACTCGCCGTCGTCGAGGGCGACGAGCTCGCGGCGGGTGTCGGCGGGCAGGGCCACCGGGCGCCCGGAGGTCACCTCGGGCAGCTCGCGGCCGCGCAGGCGCAGCTCGGCGGGGTCGGACGGTCCGAGGACCCAGGCGCCCGCGGGCGTGATGCCGACCGGGACGACGTCGTAGCGCTCCCGGTCGAGGTGCGCGAGCACGCTGCCGGCCGACAGACAGCTGATCCGGTGCTCGCTGCTGCGGCCCCCGAACAGCACCACCACACGAGGGCGCTGACCCCACCCCTGCCCCGTCATGGCGGTGGAGCGTACGCGCAGCTAGAGCGCGGTCCGCACGGCGTAGAGCTCGGGGAAGAACGTCAGGTCGAGGACGCGGCGCAGGAACGAGGCGCCGGTCGTCCCGCCCGTGCCGGTGCTGGAGCCGATGGTGCGCTCGACGGTCTTGAGGTGCCGGAAGCGCCAGAGCTGCAGGTTGTCCTCGACGTCGACGAGCTCCTCGCAGGCCTCGTAGACGTCCCAGTGGTGCTCCGGGTCGTCGTAGACCGCGCGGAACACCTCGACCAGCCGCGGGTCCTCCTGGTGGGCCGCGCGGACGTCGCGCTCGAGCACGTCGGCGGGCACCGGGTGGCCCCGGCGGGCGAGCAGGCGCAGGAACTCGTCGTAGAGGCTGGGCCGCTCCAGCGCCGCGGTGAGCAGGGCCCGCGCGGCCTCGTCGGTGCCCAGCACCTCGATCATCGCCGGGTCCTTGGCGCCGAGCAGGAACTCGACCGCCCGGTACTGGTAGCTCTGGAACCCCGACGACGAGCCGAGGAACCCCCGGAACTGCTGGTACTCGCTCGGCGTGAGCGTCGCGAGCACCGACCACTGCTCGATGAGCTGTTTCTGAACGTGCTTGACGCGGGCCAGGCGCTTGAGGGCGAGCGGGAGGTCGTCGCGGGCCAGGTCGTCGCACGCGCCGGTGAGCTCGTGGAGCGCGAGCTTGAGCCACAGCTCCGAGGTCTGGTGCTGGACGATGAACAGCAGCTCGTCGTGCGCCTCGGGGCGCGAGAGCGGGTGCTGCGCGCCGAGCAGCGCGTCGAGGTGCAGGTACCGCCCGTAGGTCAGGGGCTCCGACTCGGCCACGCGCCCGATCCTTCCCGACGGACCCCCGGCACGTCGCCGGGTCGGGCGAGCCGGACCCCTGGGGAGCGACGGCTCGCCTCCTGGGCCGGATGCCACCTCCGGGGCGACGATGGACGGCGTGACCGCTCCACCGCTCTCCCCCACCGACCGCTCGCGGGTCCGCCGCCACCGCGACCGCCAGCGCGACGACCGCGCCGAGCTGCACGCCGTGCTCGACGAGGCCCTGGTCGCGCACCTCGGCCGCGTCGTCGACGGCGAGCCCGTCGTGCTGCCCACCCTCCACGCCCGGGTCGGCGAGACGCTCTACCTGCACGGGTCGAGCGGCGCGGCGAGCCTGCGCGGCGACGAGCCGGTGTGCGTCACGGTCACGCTGATCGACGGGCTGGTCTACGCCCGCCGCTGGTTCAGCCACTCCGCGAACTACCGCAGCGCCGTCGTACGGGGTCGAGCCCGCCGCGTCACCGACCCCGACGAGGCCCTGGCCGCCCTGCGCGCGCTCGTGGCCCAGGTCGCGCCGGGCCAGGAGGACCACGCGGAGGCGCCGAGCCGCAAGGAGATGGCGGCGACCTCGGTCGTCGCGGTCGACCTCGACGAGGCCAGCGTGAAGGTCCGCACCGGCCCGCCCGGCGACGGCGACGCCGTCGCGGCCGGGGACGACCGCTGGGCCGGGGTGGTGCGTCTGGAGACGCGGGTCGCCGAGGTCACGACCTGTCCGGCGCTGCCGGCGGACACCCCTGTCCCGGCGCACGTGCCCGCGCCCGGGACCACGATGCCGTAGCGGCCGCCCGATCCCGGGTCGACGACCTCGGATCAGGGCTAGACCAGGGCTAGACCAGGGCTGCGGTGCGGTCGCGGTCGGGCACCGGCACGCGGCGGCGCAGCTGCACCGTGGTGCCGTGCTCGCCGGGCAGCACGGCCGTCGCGTGCATGAGCTCGCGCATCAGCGGCAGCCCGCGGCCCCGCCAGCCCGGGCTCGTGCTCGGGCGCCAGGCACCCTCGTCCACGACGGTGACGACGAGGTCGCGCCCGGTCAGCAGCGGGCAGGACACGGCCGACCACAGCGTCATCAGGCCCGGGGCGCCCCGGTCGGCGTAGGCGTGGTCGACGACGTTCGCGAGCGCCTCGTACACCGCGAGCGCGAGGTCGTCGGCGGTGTCCAGATCGGTGATCTCGGCGACCCAGCAGCGGAAACGGCGGCGCAGCGTCGCGGCGTTCTCGGTGGTGGCGAGCGCGCAGAGCTCCAGCGGCGCCACCGCCGTCGCCGGCGCCGTCCGCGGTCCCATGCGCTGCAGCACGTCCATCGCGATCAGTGTTCCCGGGCCCGGTACCCGCAAACGTGCGGGGTGGGGGCTCGACCCGGGCCCTCCGTCACTCGACCTTGAGCTCCCGGTTGATGAGCTCGTCGCCGACCTCCTTGGCCGACACCTCGCCGTCGCACACCCGCCGCACCGCGTCCACGATCGGGGTGTCGACACCGTGGCGGCGGGCCAGCTCGCTGATCGCGTCGCACGACTTCACACCCTCGGCGACCTGCCCGTGGTTGGCCTCCTCGGCCTCGGTCACGCTCATCCCGCGGCCCAGCGCCTCACCGAAGCGGCGGTTGCGCGACAGCGGCGACGAGCAGGTCGCGACCAGGTCGCCCATGCCCGCGAGACCGGCGAGCGTCAGCGGCTCCGCGCCCAGCGCGACCGCCAGCCGCGAGATCTCGGCGAGCCCGCGGGTGATCAGCGAGGCCATCGTGTTGTCGCCGTAGCCGAGGCCCGCCGCGGTGCCGCAGGCGAGCGCGATGACGTTCTTGCACGCCCCGCCGAGCTCGCAGCCCACGACGTCGGTGTTGGTGTAGGGCTTGAAGTAGCCGGTCGAGCAGGCGTGCTGCACGGCGACCGCGCGGTCGTGGTCGGGGCACGCGACGACGGTGGCGGTGGGCTGCTCGGCCGCGATCTCGCCCGCGAGGTTGGGCCCCGACACCACGGCGACGCGGTCGGCGCCGGCGTCGCTGACCTGGCGGATCACCTCGCTCATCCGCAGCAGCGTGCCGCGCTCGACGCCCTTGGCGAGGCTGACCAGCGTCACGCCCTCGGGCAGGTGCGGGCGCCAGTGCTCGAGGTTCTCGCGCAGCCGCTGGGCGGGCAGGGCCAGCACGACGGCCTCGGCGCCGGCGAGCGCCTCGTCGGCGTCGGCGGTGGCCGCGAGCTCGGCGGGCAGCGTCACTTCGGGCAGGTACTCGGGGTTGCGGTGCTCCCGGTTGACCGCCGCGGCGACCTCGGCGCGGCGCGCCCACAGCGTCACCGGTGTGCCGGCGTCGGCCAGGACCTTGGCGAACGTGGTGCCCCAGGACCCGGCGCCGAGCACCGCGAACCGCCGCAGGGGCGCGACGCCGTCGGGGGGCGCGGTACTCACTTCTCGCTGCTCACTTCTCGCTGCCTCGCGCGCCGCGCACGGGCGCCGGCACGGGCTCGCCGCGGACCTCGCCGAGCAGCTCGCGCACCGCGGTCATCATGCGGTCGGTGGCCTCGCGCAGCGCCGCGACCTCCGCGCTGCGCTCGCGCCCGGGCTCGGCGTCTCGGATGCGCGCGCGCAGGTCGTCCATGGGGATCGGCGCGCCCGCCCGCACGGTGACCGTCTTGCGGGGCGAGGGCCGGAAGCGTCGGCCGTAGTGGTCGTAGACCGACAGCGTGCCCCAGTGCACCACCGGCACCACCGGGACGCCCTCGCGCTGCATCGCCAGCCGCGCGGCGCCGGACCGGGCCGCCATCGGCCAGCCGGACTCGTCGCGGGTGATCGTGCCCTCGGGGTAGATCACCACGACGCCGTCGTCGTCGAACGACGCGCGCGCCGCCTCGAGGCTGGCCCCGGCCTCGGCGGAGCCCCGGCTCACCGGGATCTGGCGGCTGCCGCTGAGCACCCGACCGAGGACCGGGACCTTCCACAGCGACGCCTTCGCGAGGAAGCGCGGCACGCGCTTGGCGCGGTGCACGAAGACCGCGGTGTACACCGGGTCGAGGTACGACACGTGGTTGCAGACGAGCAGGGCCGGGCCCTGCGCGGGCACGTGCTCGAGGCCCTCCATGCGGCGCCGGGCGAGCAGCAGCGTGAGCGGATAGAAGATGACGGCGGCCAGGGCCACCCACGGCCCGCCCTTCTCGCGCGCCCGTGCCACCGGCTCGCCACCTCCGCCTCGCGGTCCGTTCGGGCATGGAGGACTCCGTCCCGACGCGCGCAGTCTCTCCCGGGCCCGGCGAGCGGTCCAGCGAGACCCGCCACCGTCACTCGCTCCGTCCCCGCTGCGCCGATCGGGGGCAGACTGGGGCCGTGGACGTCGCGGTCGACCTGGTGGTGCCGGTCAAGGAGCTGAGCCGCGCCAAGTCTCGTCTCGCGCCGGCGGTGGCCGACCTCCCCGGCGACGACGCCGACCGCGAGCGGGCCCACCGCGCCCTCGCGCTCGCCTTGGCCCGCGACACCCTGCGCGCCGCCCGCGCCGCACACCGTGTCGGCCGGCTCGTCGTCGTCACCGCCGAGCCCGCCGACCGGCTCGGTGCCGACGGCGAGCTCGTCCACGACGAGGGCGGCGGCCTCAACGCCGCGGTGCTGCGCGGCGCGGCGCACCTGCGCGGGGCCGGTGCCCGCGCCGTCGCCGCCCTGCAGGCCGACCTGCCGGCCCTGCGGCCCGAGGAGCTCGACGAGGCGCTGGCCCGCGCGGCGGCGCTGTTCGCCGGCGGGGCCCGGGCGGCCTTCGTCGCGGACCACGCCGGGACGGGCACGACGATGCTGGTCGCGGCCCCCGGCCGCCCGCTGCGCCCCCGCTTCGGTCCCGGCTCGGCGTGGGCGCACGCCCGGTCCGGCGCGATGGCCCTCGACGGCGAATGGCCGGGGCTGCGCGGCGACGTCGACACCGTGGCCGACCTCGCCCGCGCGCTCGCCCTCGGCGCGGGGCCCGACACGACGGACTGGCCGGGCGTGCCCGGTGGGGTGTCGCCCGTGTCGCGGTCGCTCGCGGCTTCCCCCGGCCTCGGGCACCATCGGACGACGTGAGCCATCCCGCCTCCTCCGCGACGTCCACGGCCGCTCCCGGGTCGGCCGACGAGACCCACGGCGCGCACGAGGCCCCCGAGCGGGAGGCGGACGGCGCGCACACCGACGCCGCCGACCGCACCGGCCCCCGCCCGCCCGCCCCCGCCGACGAGACCGGCCGCAGCGTGCGCCGCACGCCGGGCGCCCCGGCCGCGCCGACCGCGGGCCCGGCGGCCGCCGCCGACCTGCCCCCGGACCGGTACGACAGCCGCGAGCTGTCGTGGCTGGAGTTCAACGCGCGGGTGCTGGCGCTGGCCGAGGACCCCAGCCAGCCGCTGCTCGAACGGGCGAAGTTCCTGGCGATCTTCGCGTCGAACCTCGACGAGTTCTACATGGTCCGCGTGGCCGGCCTGAAGCGCCGCGACCAGGCCGGGCTCGCCGTGCGCGGCGCCGACGGCCTCACCCCGCGCGAGCAGCTGGCCCGCATCTCCGCCCGCACCCAGGAGCTCGCGCACAAGCACGCGCGGGTCTTCCTCGACGAGGTCGACCCGGCGCTCGGCGAGGCCGGCATCCACATCATCGACTGGTCGCAGGTCACCGAGGCCGCCCGCCCGCGGCTGTCGGACTGGTTCGCCCGCCAGGTCTTCCCGGTGCTCACCCCGCTGGCCGTCGACCCCGCCCACCCGTTCCCCTACATCTCCAACCAGTCGCTGAACCTCGCGGTCGCCGTGCACGACCCCGAGACCGGCACCGAGCACTTCGCGCGCGTGAAGGTGCCGAACAACGTGCCGCGCCTGGTGCGGGTGGGCCGCGACCCCGATCCCGGCGCCGAGGACGACGGGGTCGGCGGCAACGACCGCCAGGCCTGGTTCCTGCCCATCGAGGACCTCATCGCCGAGAACCTCGACCAGCTCTTCGAAGGCATGCGGGTCACCGAGCACCACGTCTTCCGCGTGACGCGCAACGCCGACCTCGAGGTCGAGGAGGACCGCGACGAGGACCTGCTCCAGGCCCTCGAGCGGGAGCTGGCCCGGCGGCGCTTCGGCCCGCCGGTGCGCCTCGAGATCACCGACACCATGAGCGAGCACATGCTCGAGCTGCTGCTGCGCGAGCTCGACGTCGACCCGCACGACGTCGTCAAGGTGCCGGGCCTGCTGGACCTCTCGGCGCTCATGGAGCTGCAGGGCCTCAACCGCCCCGAGCTCAAGGACCCGGTCTTCGTGCCGGCCACCCACCCCGCGTTCAGCGAGGGCGAGACGCCGAAGAGCGTGTTCGCGACGCTGCGCGAGGGCGACGTGCTCGTGCACCACCCCTACGACTCGTTCTCCACGAGCGTCCACCGCTTCATCGAGCAGGCCGCGGCCGACCCCAAGGTGCTCGCGATCAAGCAGACGCTCTACCGCACCTCCGGCGACTCCCCGATCGTCGAGTCACTGATCGACGCCGCCGAGGCGGGCAAGCAGGTGGTGGCCGTCGTGGAGATCAAGGCGCGGTTCGACGAGCGCGCCAACATCGGCTGGGCCCGCGCGCTGGAGCGCGCGGGCGTGCACGTCGTCTACGGCCTCGTCGGGCTCAAGACCCACTGCAAGGCGGTGCTCGTCGTGCGCCAGGAGGGCTCGACGATCAAGCGGTACTGCCACCTGGGCACCGGCAACTACAACCCGAAGACCGCCCGGCTCTACGAGGACATGGGCGTGTTCACCGCCGACGAGACGGTCGCGGCCGACCTCACCGACCTGTTCAACGTGCTCACCGGCTACGCCCGGCGCACCGCGTACCGCAAGCTGCTCGTCGCGCCCTACGGGCTGCGCCGCGGCGTCGTCGAGCGGATCGACGGCGAGCGCGAGCGGGCCGAGCGCGGGGAGCGCGCCGGTGTCCGGATCAAGGTCAACGGGCTGGTCGACGAGCAGGTCATCGACGCGCTCTACCGCGCCTCGGCGGCCGGGGTGCCCGTCGACCTCGTCGTGCGCGGCCTGTGCTCCCTGCGGGCGGGGGTGCCCGGGCTCTCCGAGAACATCCGGGTGCGCTCGGTGCTCGGGCGCTTCCTCGAGCACTCGCGGATCTTCCACTTCGTGGGCGCCGACGAGCACTGGATCGGCAGCGCCGACATGATGCACCGCAACCTCGACCGCCGCGTCGAGCTGCTCGTCCCGGTCACCGACCCGCGCCTGGCCGCGCAGCTCGACCACGTGCTGGACTCCGCGACGGCCCCGTCGACCCGCTGCTGGGTCCTCCAGCCCGACGGCTCCTGGGATCCCTGGCCGGTCGCGTCCGGGCAGGACCACGAGGGGATGGCCGTCTGCGACCACCAGGTGCAGCTGCTCGCGCGCCGGCAGGGAGACAAGTGACCGTCCGGGGAGACGAAGCGGAGCGGAGGTCGACCCGATGACCGTTCACGCCGCCGGTGCCGTCCTCTGGCGTCCCGCGCCCGACCCCGCCGCCGGCGGCGTCGAGGTGGCCGTCGTCCACCGCCCGCACCACCGGGACTGGAGCCTGCCGAAGGGCAAGGTCGACCCCGGCGAGACGCGGGCGGACGCCGCGGTCCGCGAGCTCGCCGAGGAGACCGGGTTCGCCGCGGTGCTGGGCCGGCACCTGCGCACGGTGCGCTACCCGGTGGGTGGCGAGGAGAAGGTCGTCGAGTTCTGGGCGGCGCGGGCCGGCGCGGGGCGGTTCGATCCAGGCGACGAGACCGACGAGCTGCGCTGGCTCCCGCCCGCGGCGGCGTCGGCGCTCCTGAGCTACCCGTCCGACCGCGAGGTGCTCGACACCTTCACCGCGCGCCCGGCGGAGCTGCGCACCCTGCTGCTCGTGCGCCACGCGCTCGCCGGCAAGCGCGCCGAGTGGGAGGGCCCGGACAGCGAGCGCCCCCTCGTCGACGAGGGCCGCGTGCAGGCGCAGCACCTGGCCGCGCTGCTCGCGCGGTTCGGGGTGGAGGTGCTGCACGCGGTGCCGAAGACCCGGTGCCGGCAGACCCTCGCGCCCTACGCGGAGGCCACCGGGCTGACCGTGCAGGACGCGCCCGAGCTCGGCGACGGCGCGGTGGCCCGCGACGACGGCCCGGCGCGGGCGACGCTCGCGAAGCTCGTCGCCGGCGAGGCCACTGCCGCGGTGTGCGCCCAGGGCGACGGCATCCCGCACCTCGTGCGCGCGCTCGCCGCCGCGGCCGACGAACCGCCGGTCTCCGAGCGCGACCTCACCGACCCGCCGTGCCGCAAGGGCAGCGTCTGGGTCCTGTCGTCCACCCCCGCCGGCGACCTCGTCGCGGCCGACTACGTGCGCGACGCCGGGGTCTGAGCCCGCCCCCGACGAGATCTCCGTCGCAGGACGAAACGGTCAGCGCAGCACGGACGGGGAGGGATCGGGGCGCCCGTGGAGGGCCCTCCGACCTGGGTTAACGTCGGCGCGCCCCCAGCCCCTCCCCCGTGCCCCCGAGCCCGCAGGAGCCCGCCCCGGTGCGTCCGTCGAACTCCCGGCGCGTCCGACAGGTCGTCCTCGTCGTCGTCGCGGCGGTCGTCCTCCTCGGCGTCAACGTCCCGCCGGCGTGGTCCTACATCAGCGAGTGGCGCCACGAGCAGCTGATCAACAGCCCGGAGTACGTGCGGCAGTACGGCCACTGGGACGTCGTCGACGTCCCCGAGGAGAGCCGGGTCAACGCGATCCACGCGGCGCTGCTGTCGTCGGGCAAGGTCCTGCTGATCGCCGGGTCGGGCAACAAGGAGGACATGTTCGCGACGCGGGCGCTCAAGAGCCTGCTCTACGACCCGGCCACTGGGGCGACGCGCATGATCCCCGTCCCCGACGACATGTTCTGCGGCGGCCAGACGACGCTGCCCGACGGGCGCCTGCTCGTCGCCGGCGGCACCCAGCGCTACGAGAAGCTCGATGGCGCGGTGACCAACGCCGCGGGCGCGATGACCGTCAAGAACGAGGACCCGAACGCCCCGCGGGTGCTCCCGCAGGGCACCGTCTTCGTCGGCCCCACCGGGCTGCGCTACCGCGCGACGCAGGAGGTCCGCCTCGACCCCGCGCAGAAGACCGGGCAGGGCCGGCGCACGACCGTGACCGCGTCGGAGGAGCAGGTCTTCGTCGAGGCCGTGGACCCCGGCCCCGCCGCGGTGACCCCGAACCCCGAGAAGTACCAGGTCGAGGGCCTGCCACCCGACGTCGCGCGCAACGTCTACGGGCAGGGCCAGGCGATGACCCTGCGCAAGCAGGACTACCAGGGCACGGACCAGGCCTACACGTTCGACCCGGTCGGCGAGACGTGGTCGCGCGTCTCGGACATGGAGTTCCACCGCTGGTACGCGACCCTGACGCCGATGTCCGACGGCCGGGTGCTGACCACCGCCGGGCTCGACGGGGTCGGCGAGGTCCTCGCCGGGCAGACCGAGGTCTTCGACCCGACGACGAACGCCTTCACCGAGCGCAAGGACCTGCAGCACTACTTCCCGACCTACCCGGCGATCTTCGAGACCGACCGCGCCGGGCGGATGGTCTACACCGGCGCCAACGCGGGCTACGGCCCCGCCGACCGGGGCCGCGAGCCCGGCCTCTGGGACCTCGACACCGGCGCCTTCACCGTGATCCCGGGCCTGCGCGACCCCGACCTGCTCGAGACGGCGGGCTCGGCGTTCATCGGGCCCGTCAACGACCAGCGGATGGCCGTGGTGGGCGGCGGTGGGGTCGGCGAGAGCCCCCGCTCCACCGGGCGCATCGACTACCTCGACCTCACCGACCCGGCGCCGCACTTCACGCCCGGCCCGGCGCTGCCCGAGGGCGTGCGCTACCCGAACCTCGTCGACCTGCCCGACGACACCCTGCTGATCTCGGGCGGCTCGCGGGACTACCGGGGCAAGGGCGGCAGCAACAACCACGTCGCCCGCCTGCTCCACCCCGACACCGGCGAACTGGCCCCCGCCGCCGACCCGGCCGTCGGCCGCGACTACCACACCGAGGCGCTGCTGCTGCCCGACGGCCGCGTGCTCACCGCCGGCTCCGATCCCCTGTTCGACGACGAGCAGAACCTCGTCCCCGGCACCTTCGAGCAGCGCATCGAGATCTACAGCCCGCCCTACCTGTTCCGGGGGGCGCGCCCGGCGATCACCGAGGCACCGCCGACCCTGGCCCGCGACGAGACCGCGACCATCCCGACCCCGGACGCCGGGCACGTCCGCGCCGCCCGGCTGATCAAGGCGTCGACGGCGACGCACGTGACCACCACCGACATGCGCTCGGTGGCCCTGGACGTCAGCCCCGTCGCCGGCGGGGTGTCGGTGCACGTGCCCGAGAACCCGGCGCTCACTCCGCCGGGGCCCTACATGCTCTTCCTCGTCGACGACCGCGGCGTGCCGTCGGAGGCGACGATGGTGTCCGTGGGGCCAGGTGCGCCTCCGCGCTCGTGAGTCAGCGCACCTCGGCCCGCTTCTCGGCCTGGAACGTGTCCTCGTCGGCGCCGCGGCGCCAGTAGCCGGAGATCGACAGCCACGCGCGGTCGAGCCCGCGCTCCTCGAGCAGGTGGCCGCGCAGGGCCTTCACGTCGCCGGTCTCGCCGTGCACGAAGGCGTGGACGGTGCCGGCGGGCCAGGCGGCGGCGCGGACGGTCGCGACGAGGTCCTCGCCCGCGTCGCGGTGCAGCCAGCGCAGGGTGATGTCACCGGGCGTCGGGAGCGGGAGCTCGTCCTCGGGGCCGTCGACCTGCACGTACGCGTGCACCGGCACCCCGGGGGCGACGCGCTCGAGGGCCGCGGCGATGGCCGGCAGCGCCGCCTCGTCGCCGACGAGCACGTGCGCGTCGGCATCCGGCGAGGGCGCGTAGGCCCCGCCCGGCCCCATCAGCGTGATCTCGTCGCCCGGGGTCGCGGCGAGCGCCCACGGGCCGGCGACGCCGGTGTCGCCGTGGACGACGAAGTCGATGACCATCTCGCCGGCGGCGTGGTCGAGGGCGCGGACGGTGTAGGTCCGCACGATCGGCCAGTCCTCGCGGGGCATCGCCTCGCGGATGGCCGCCACGTCGAACGGCGTCGGGTACGCGACGCCGGGGCGCGGGAAGGCGAGCTTGACGTAGGAGTCGGTGAAGCCGTTGCCGACGATCCCGTCGAGGCCGGGCCCGCCGAGCTCCACGCGCACCAGGTGCGGGGTGAGCCGCTCGGAGCGCAGCACGCGCAGCCGGTGGCCGGCGCCCCCACGGGCGCGCGGGGTACGGGTCGGGGTCTCCGGAGCAGCCATGCCTCCGACCCTACCCCTGCGACTTAGGCGACCCTAAGTAGCGAGGGTCGTCGGCTTGTGCGCCGGCCGCCCGGCCTCGTACACGTCGATGTCCTCGGCGTGGCGCAGCGTCAGGTCGATGTCGTCGAGGCCCTCGAGCAGCCGCCAGCGGGTGTACTCGTCGACGGTGAAGCGCACGGTGAGGTCGTCGGCGGTGATCGTGCAGGCCTCGAGGTCGACGGTCAGCTCCAGGCCCGGCCGCTGCTCGATCTTCTTCCAGAGCAGCTCGACGTCGGACTGCTCCACCGTCGCCGCGAGCAGGCCGGCCTTCGACGAGTTGCCCTTGAAGATCTCACCGAAGCGCGACGAGACCACGACGCGGAAGCCGTAGTCCAGGAGCGCCCAGACGGCGTGCTCGCGCGACGACCCGGTGCCGAAGTCCGAGCCCGCGACCAGCACGGAGCCCCGCGAGAAGGGCTCGGTGTTGAGCACGAACGACGGGTCGGCGCGCCAGGAGGCGAACAGGCCGTCCTCGAACCCCGTGCGCGTCACGCGCTTGAGGTAGACGGCCGGGATGATCTGGTCGGTGTCGACGTTCGACATGCGCAGCGGCGTGCCGATGCCGGTATGGGTGGTGAAGGCGTCCATCTCCGGTCCTTCCTCAGGCGGGCTGCAGCGTGGTGGTGCCGGCCCGGTCGCCGGTGAGGTCCTCGGGCGAGGAGAGCGTGCCGCGCACCGCGGTGGCCGCGGCCACCAGCGGCGAGACGAGGTGCGTGCGCCCGCCCTTGCCCTGCCGGCCCTGGAAGTTGCGGTTCGACGTCGACGCGCACCGCTGGCCCGGGGAGAGCTGGTCGGGGTTCATGCCGAGGCACATCGAGCAGCCCGCGGAGCGCCACTCGGCGCCCGCCTCGGTGAACACGACGTCCAGGCCCTCGGCCTCGGCCTGTGCCTTGACCCGCATCGAGCCGGGGACCACGAGCATCTGCACCGAGTCGGCGACCTGGTGGTCGCGGAGGATCTCCGCGGCCGCCCGCAGGTCCTCGATGCGCGCGTTGGTGCACGAGCCGAGGAAGACCACGTCGACGGCGACGTCGCGCAGCCGCGTGCCGGGCTCCAGACCCATGTACTCCAGCGCCTTGCGCGTCGCGGCCGCGTCGTCGTCGCCCATCGTCGCCGGGTCCGGGACCGACTCGGCCAGCGGCAGGCCCTGACCGGGGTTGGTGCCCCAGGTGACGAACGGGGTCAGCGCGTCCGCGTCGACGTGCACGACCGCGTCGAACGCGGCGTCGTCGTCGGTGCGCAGCTCGCGCCAGGCCGCGACGGCGGCGTCCCACTGCTCGCCCTTCGGGGCGTGGGGACGGTCGCGCAGGTAGGCGAAGGTGGTCTCGTCCGGCGCGATCATGCCGGCGCGCGCGCCCGCCTCGATCGACATGTTGCACATGGTCATGCGGGCTTCCATCGACATCTGCCGCACGGCCTCGCCGCGGTACTCGAGCACGTAGCCCGCGCCGCCGCCGGTGCCGATCTGGGCGATGACCGCGAGGATGACGTCCTTACTGGTCACGCCCGGGCGCAGCGTCCCGGAGACCTCGATCGCCATCGTCCTGAACGGCCGCAGCGGCAGCGTCTGGGTGGCGAGGACGTGCTCGACCTCGGAGGTGCCGATCCCGAAGGCGAGCGCGCCGAACGCGCCGTGGGTGGAGGTGTGCGAGTCGCCGCAGACCACCGTCGTCCCCGGCTGCGTCAGGCCCTGCTCCGGGCCGATCATGTGGACGATCCCCTGGTCCTGCGTGCCCATGGGGAACAGGCGCACCCCGAAGTCCTCGCAGTTGCGCCGCAGCGTCGACACCTGGGTCGCCGAGGTCTCGTCGGCGATGGGCAGGTGGAGGTCCTTGGTGGGGACGTTGTGGTCCTCGGTCGCGAGCGTCAGGTCGGGGCGGCGCACGCGCCGGCCGGCCAGGCGCAGGCCGTCGAACGCCTGCGGGCTCGTGACCTCGTGGACGAGGTGGAGGTCGATGTAGAGGAGGTCGGGCTCCCCGTTGTTCCCGCCCTCACCTTTCCGGACCACGTGCTGGTCCCAGACCTTCTCCGCGAGCGTGCGTCCCACTTCGTCGCCTCCTCGATCCCGGCGACGAGGAGACGGCACCCCAGCGCTCCTGCGTCGCGCCGCCGTGCCGTTCCCGCGCCTGGGTCTTCCCACATCTTGGGACTACGATGTCGTCCCGTGGGACAGGGTAGCGGTATCGGCGTGCTCGACAAGGCGGTGGTCGTCCTCCGGGCGGCCGCGGCCACCCCGTGCACCCTCGGCGAGCTCTGCGAGCGCACCGGCCTCCCCCGCGCGACCGCCCACCGGCTCGCGGTCGGCCTGGAGACCCACCGGCTGCTGGCGCGCGACCCCGACGGCCGCTGGCGCCCCGGGCCCGCGCTGGGCGAGCTCGCCCACGGCCACGGCGACCCGCTGCTCACGGCCGCGGAGGAGGTCCTGCCGCAGCTGCGCGATCTCACCGGCGAGAGCGTGCAGCTCTACCGCCGCGACGGCCTCGACCCCACCGCGCGCGTGTGCGTCGCCGCCGCGGAGCCGACGAGCGGGCTGCGCGACACGGTGCCGGTCGGCGTGCGCGTGTCGATGGCCGCGGGCTCGGGCGCCAAGATCCTGGCGGCCTGGTCACGCGACCGGACCGCGTTCCCCGAGTCGGTGCTCGACGAGGTCCGCCGGCGCGGGTGGGCCCAGAGCGTCGCCGAGCGCGAGGCGGGCGTGGCCAGCGTGTCGGCGCCCGTCCGCGACGTCACCGGCGTGGTGATCGCCGCCGTCTCGGTGTCGGGTCCGGTCGACCGGATCGGCCGCCGGCCCGGGGCGCGGTGGGCGGACGCCCTGCTCGCGGCGGCCCGGCAGCTCGAGGGTCTGGTCGCGGCCCGCTGAGCTCGAGCCCGGTCAGACCCGCGGCGGGCGTCCGGATGCGGGGCTGACCGACCCCGGCCGGCGCCAGTGCCACAGGGCCAGCGGGACCGCCGAGGTCAGGATGAGCAGGAGGCCGTGACCGACCGGGCCCAGGGCGGCCAGGCCCAGCCCGAGCAGGACGCCGAGCACCAGCACGGCCACCGCCCGCCAGTACGAGCGACGCTCGTCCTTCGTCCGGGCGAGGCGCGCCAGCCCGGGATCGCTGACCTCGATCTGCCGCTCGATGTCGGCCAGGATGCGTTGCTCTCGTTCGTCGAGCACCAGGAGACTCCCTCGGCGTCGTGCCGCCGGCGATCGGACGCCGACGTGGGTTGACGGGCCGTGGTCGCCGGATCACCCGGCGAATTGCCGGGCGTCGAGCAGGCGAAACGGCGGGGGGACGACGTCACGTCGAGACGTCGCCCTGTGTCGGCGACCGGGGTGCCGGACGGGGCGGGCGGACCGGCGCGTCGGTCGGGCGTCCGGGGGCCCGGTCACGGCGGTCCCGCGCCGCCCGGCGGCCGGTCACGACCGCCCAGCGCCGGAGGAGCCGGAGGAGCCGGAGGAGCCGGACGCCACCGTGCCCCGCCCGGCCCACCCGTCCTCGTCGATCCGCGGGAGGGGGAAGGACGGGTGGGTCGGGAGCCGGTCGGCCGGCGAACCCGCGGGCGCGGTCCCGCCGCTGCGCGTCCGGCGGGGCGCGGGGACGTCGCCGGTGCGGGGCGCGGGGTGCGCCCCGGCCGGCGGGGCCACCGGCGCGACCGGCAGCGCGCCGGTCCACCCGAACTGCTCGCTGTGGATGCGCGCCGGCGGCACGCCGAGCTGGTCGAGCGCCGCGAGGGTGCCCGAGAGCAGCGACGGCGGCCCGCACACGTAGTACTCGAGGCGGCCGCGGGCGCGCGGGAGCACCTCGGCGAGCAGGTCGGCGTCGACCCGCCGGCCCGCGGTGCGCAGGACATCGAGGTCGAGGCGGCGCGCCAGCACCTCGAGCTCGGGCCCGAACAGCGGCTGGTCGGGCCGCTCGGCGAGCACGAGGCGGTGCAGGCGGCGGTCGCCGCGCTCGGCGAGCGTGCGCAGCATGCTCATCATCGGCGTGATCCCGACGCCGCCCGCGACGAGCACGAGCCCGGTGGGGCCGGCCGCGCGGTCCGGCGCCTCCGGGGTGAAGCTGCCGTGCGGGCCGTCGAGCCAGACCTTGCAGCCGGGCTCCATCCGGGCCAGCGCGCGGGTGAAGTCGCCGGTGGCGCGGACGGTCAGCTCGAGGCGGTCGGTGAGCTCGGCGCTCGAGGCGATGGTGAACGGGTGCTCCTGCACGCCCACGGCGCGCCGGTGCAGGCGCAACCACACGAACTGTCCGGGGGCGAAGCGCAGGCCGCGGCGCCGGAAGACCGGCGTGAGGGCGAGCGTCGCCACCTCCGGGCCCTCGTGGCGCACGCCGTAGACGACGTACGCGCCGCGCCGGCTGAACAGCGGCCGCCACACCCACCGGCGCGCCAGCACGGCGAGCAGCAGGAGGGCCAGCGCGGACAGCACGACGCGCATCACCGGGTCGGCGAGCAGGTCACCGAGCCAGAACACGTGCAGGCCGGCGAGCAGGAGCGCGAGTGCGGCCGCGACGACGTGCAGGCGCGCCCACCACTCGTAGCGCGTGCCCCGCCGCCGGCCCCACGACGCGGCACCCGCGAGCAGCAGCATCCCGGCGAAGGCGGCGAAGCCGAACTGGATGCCCAGCGAGGCCGCGAAGGGGTCGAGCAGCGTCGGGCGCTCGACCACCGCGAGGCCGAGGTGACCGGCCACCAGCGCCACCGCGGCCACGCCGAGCCACCGGTGCCCGCTCATCACCCGGTCGATCCCGAGCGCGGTGGTCAGTGAGCGCAGGCGCGAGGCCCCGACCGTCGTGATCACCATGAGGACCGCCGCGACCAGCCCCGAGAGGACCACCGCGAGGTCCATCAGCTCGCCGGCCTCGATCCCGTTCCGGCCGACGAGGACCGCCGCCGGCCCCACGAGGGCGACGACCGCGACCGCGGTCCACAGCGCACGTCTCGTCCTCTTCGACACGAGCCGTGACCGTAGGGGCGCGGACGGTCGGGACCCGCCGCTCCTGAGAAGGGCGGGTGGACGAGCGAGACGGGCGGACGCCGGGGCACGGTGAGCGCCGGTCGGCCGTGTCGTCCTTGGTCCGATCGGAGCACCAGAGCTCCGCACCCGTCGGTGTGGCTCTCAGCGACCGCTCACCGGCGTCCCGCGCGTCGTGGCCGGGTAGTCCGCTCGCCGTGACCTCCCTCGTGACCGGAATCCTCCGCGGCAGCGCCGCCGGCGCCGCGGGCACCACCGCGCTCAACGTCACCACCCAGGCCGACATGGCGCTGCGCGCCCGGCCCGCGAGCGGCATGCCGACCGCGACGGTGTCGGCGCTCGCCGAGCAGGCCGACGTGGCGATCCCGGGCGGGCGCCGCGAGCGGCAGCACCGCCTCGAGGGGCTCGGCGGGCTCGCCGGGACCGCGACCGGGGTGGTGGTCGGAGCTGCGGCCGGTGCGCTGCGCAGCGCGGGGGTCCGCCTTCCCGCCGTGATCGGCGCGCCGCTGCTCGGTGCCGCCGCGATGGTCGCGTCGGACCTGCCGACCGCGCGCCTCGGCCTCACCGACCCCCGCCGTTGGGGCTCCGCGGACTGGGCCGCCGACGTCGTCCCGCACCTCGCCTACGGCGTCGCCACCCACGCGACGCTCGCCGCCACCTTCCGCGCCGACGAGCGCGAGCGCACCGAGCACCCCGAGCGCGCACCGCGGCCGGCGACGGCGGGCTCGCTGCTGCGCGCGGCCGCGCTCGGCGCCGCGAACGGGGCGCGCAGCACGTTCGGCTCGGCGGCGCTGGCGTGGCGGGCGCGCCCGGGCGACCGCGGCGCGGCCGGCGTGCTCGGCAGCAGGGTCGGGCGGGGCGGGGCCACCCTCGCCGCCCTGGCCGAGGCGTCGGGCGACAAGCACCCCGCCGTCCCGCCCCGCACCGCCGCGCCGGGCCTCGCGCCCCGCCTCGCCCTCGCCGCGGGCGGCGCCGGGGCCGCGGCACGGCGCGACGGCCGCGAGGGCGGGCCCGGCGCGCTCGTCGCCACCGCCGCGGCGCTCGCGGCGGCCTTCGGCGGGCAGCGGCTGCGCGCGGTCGCCGCCGACCGCCTCGGCTCCGACCTCCCCGGCGCGTTCGCCGAGGACGCGCTGGCCGCCGGGCTGGCGTGGTGGGGCGCGGGCCGGAGCTGATCAGGAGGACCTGGTGCACCCCGCCGCGCCTCCCGAGGTGCGCCTCGTCCTGGTGATCACCAGGCCTACCCCGGCGACGCCGCCACCCGCACCCGCCGGTGCGCGCCACCCGACAGGAAGCCCGCCAGCTCCCGGCCCTCCTCGGCGACCGCGGTCCGGTCGGCGCGGGTGAAGCGGCGCAGGGGCGTCACGTCGACCGTGCCGTCGGCGACGGTCCAGCGCGCCGCGACCCGGCCGTCGACGAGCACGACGCGCTCACCCGCCACCGACAGGCCGCGGTCGGCGTCGTCGATGATCCGCGTGCGGTCGTCGTAGCCCAGCACCGCGTTGTCGAAGGCGGGCAGGAAGCGCACGGGCGCCGGGGTGTCGGGGTCGGGCCGGGGCGCTTCGGGGAGGTCGAGCAGCTCGCGACCGCGCTCGTCGCGGAAGCTCACCAGGCGGTCGCGGACCGCCGCGACGGCGGCCGGCAGCCCGGCGAGCCCCTACCAGGCGCGCAGGTCGGCCGACGCCGCCGGCCCGTACGCGGCGAGGTAGCGCAGCACCAGCGCCTCCCCCACCGGGTCGGAGGACCTGCTTGCAGGGTCCGACCATCGATCGTCCGTGCCCGCGGCGGCCGGTGGGTCCACGGGCCGCCCGAGCCAGGTCGCGACGAGCAGGCACCGCGCCGGCCCGGCCTGCCCCCAGAGCCCGCGCGGCGGCACCTGCACCACCGGCACGAGCGTGCTCAGCGCCTCGCCGAGCACGCGCGGGGGCACGTCCGGCCACGTGTCCGCGAGCGCGCGGCCCACGTCGGGCAGGGTGCGGGGCTCGTCGGCGACGAGCGGCGCGCCCGCGGCGGCGAGCTCGTCGAGGTCGACGGCCGCGAGCTCCTGCCGGTACACCCCGAGCATCCGCTGGCGCAGCATCGCGTCGTGCCGTGACCGCCAGGCCAGCGCGTCGTCGGCGGCGACGAGGTGCACGGTGCGGCGCATGAGGTGGGTGCGCACCGCGCGGCGCTCGGCCACGTGGTCCGAGAGCTCGGCGGGGTCGAAGCCGGCGAGCCGCGACCACAGGCCCGTGTAGGGCTCCTGCGGCTCCTGGGCCTGCAGGCCGCCGAGGTGGACGACGGCGTCGAGCACGCCGAGCGCCGACCGCTCGAGCAGGAGCTGGCGGGCCAGCGTCGCCCGGTTGAGGGCGCGGCGGGACAGGACGGTCACGCCGGAGAGCCTGCCGGACCCGGTCCCCGGCTACTCGCCGACCGCGAGCGTGCCGTCGTCGCCGACCTCGACCCGCCCCTCCCGCAGCGCCGCCGCCCAGCGCGCCGTGCGCTCCACGGCACCGAACGGGAAGAGGTGGACGCCCGCGAAGCGGCTGTCCGGGTCCGCGGCAGCCGCGCGGGCGATCCCGGCGAGGGTCGCGTCCGGCCGGTAGGTCTGGGTCGCGAGCCGGAGCACGCTGCCGCTCTGCTTGCGCAGCACCGCCAGCGAGGGGCCGACCCCGCACGCGAGCCCGAAGCGCAGCAGGGTCGCGGGCGAGGTCAGGCCGGGCAGGCCCACGTGCACGGGCAGCGTGTTGCCGGCCTCGCGGGCCCGGCGCTCCCAGGCCACGATCGGCTCGGCCGCGAAGGTGAACTGGGTGACGACGTGCAGCGGCAGCCCCGACTCCGCCGCGATCTTGTTCTTGCGCACGAGGGCGTCGTCGACGGCGCGCTCGTCGACGCCCGGGTTGCCCTCCGGGTGCCCGGCGACGCCGATGCCCGCGAACGCCCGCCGCGCCAGCTCCGCCGACTCGAGGACCTGCAGGGTGTTGTCGATCGACCCCACCGGGTCGACCGAGCCGGCGACGAGCAGCAGGTCACGGACCCCGGCGTCGACCAGCTGCCCGAGGGTGCGGTCGAGGGCGTCGAGGTCCGGCACGGCGCGGACCGCGAGGTGCACCACGGGACGCAGGCCGAGCTCGCGGGCGCGCCGCGCGGTCGCGAGCACCCGGTCGAACCCCACGTTCGCGA
Organism: Actinomycetospora sp. ABD4_176; assembly: GCF_056311855.1. Classification (NCBI taxonomy): domain Bacteria; kingdom Bacillati; phylum Actinomycetota; class Actinomycetes; order Pseudonocardiales; family Pseudonocardiaceae; genus Actinomycetospora; species Actinomycetospora sp. ABD4_176. The sequence goes on from NZ_CM149974.1 coordinate 2,110,922, forward strand.
GGAAGGTGACGTAGACGGGGGTGCCGGGCGGGAGCAGGTCGGCGACCTCGTCGAGGGCGCCGCGCTCGCGGGGCGTCACCTCGACGCTCACGGCGCCCCCGAGCCGCGCGAGCGTCGCGCGCATCCCGTCGACGTCGACCGGGCCGGTGTCCATCGGGCCTCCGGGTGCTCGCGGGAACTGCCCCGATCCTCCCCGCGCGCCGGGCACGGCGTCCTCGTGCTCGAGCACAGGAACGCGGCCCCCATTCCTGTCGACGACGACGATGACCGGGTGGCGTGACGCGCCTCACGATGCCGGGAGGGGACGCGACCGGACGCGGGCCCGCCGAGGAGGCACGCCATGCTCGTGGACTTCCGCCCGCACGCCCGGCTGCGCAGCAGCGCGCCGGTCAGCGTCGCCGAGTCGATCGGCCCGGTGGTGGACGCGCTGTCGGAGAGCCCGACGGACCTGGCCCGCGTCCGGGTGGTCTGCGACTGGGTGCAGTACCGCCACAACTTCCGCGGCGTGGTGGAGGTCCGCCCGATCCTGCCGACCGACGGCACCGCCCCGCCGGGGACGCCGCCGCACGGTCCGGTGCCCGAGGGCGTTCGCGACGACGACCTCGAGATCGCGGTCGACGTGCGCCGCGGCGGGGAGACCGCGCTGCGCGACGCCACCCGCGAGGTCCTGCGCGCCCACGCGGAGGGCACGGTGGGAACGGACGGCACGGTCGGTACGGACGGCGGCGACGTCGTCCTCGAGGGCTGGGGCCCGACCCGGCGCAGCTGCATCTGGGACTTCAACGCCCTGTACTGGTCGGCGCTCGACCTGTGGGAGTCCGCGACCGGGCAGGCCTACGAGCAGGCGCTGCCGGGCGGCGAGAGCGACGCCCGCAACCGCGACGCGGTGCGGGCCGTGCTCGCCGAGCTCTTCGCGGTGTGGGACGGGCTCGCCGACCGGGGCGCGCTGCCGCCCGAGCTGTACGTGGTCGAGATCGGTGTCGGCGACGGGCACCAGGCGCGGGTCTTCCTCGACGAGCTGCGCGAGCTCGACGCCCACCACGGTCGCGGGTACTACCGGCGCCTGCACTACCTCATGTGCGACTACTCCCCGCACGTCCTCGCCCGGGCCCGCGCGACCGTCGCCGACCACGCCGAGCACGTCAGCTCCTTCGTCACCGACGCCACCTCGCCGCGCGAGGTGCTGGGGTTCCTGCAGTTCAAGGTGTTCCTGATCTACATCTCGAACGTCTACGACAACCTGCCCTCCGACGAGGTCGCCCAGCTCGGCGGGCGCACGTACCTCGTGGAGTCGCGGGCGTTCCTGCCCGCCGAGGCCGCCACGGAGCTGGCCGCGCTCGTCGGAGTGCGCACCGAGGAGCTCGCGGGCCTGGTGGCGACCCTGCTGCGCCTCGGCCCGGCGCTGCTCGCGGAGGCGCAGCCGGGCCGGTTCCCGGACACGGCGGCCGCCGTCGACTTCTGGCGCCGGACGTGGGCGGCGGTCCGGCTCGCGGAGCGCTACGTCGGGCTCGCCGGGCTCGACCTCTACGACCTGTCCCCGACGGTCAACGGCGAGGCCCTGCGGCCGCTGCTCGAGTCGGGCGCCGACCTGCGGATGCACGTCAGCAACGGGGCCGTCGCGAGCTTCACCGAGACCATCGGCCTGCTGCACCCCTACGGCCGGCTCGTCTGCCACGACCTGTTCGTCCGCGACGTCGGGGCCTACCGGACGGGGTTCCGCGGCCCCGGCAAGTACGACGGCTCGGTGGTGAACTGGGTCAACGGGCCGCTGCTCGCCCACCTCGGACGCCGGCGGGGCGTCGACGTCACCTACGCCCCGTTCGCCCACCGCGCCGGCACGAACATCGTGACGATGACCGCCCAGGTGCGTGACTGATGCCGACCACCGGACTCCCCCTGCTGCCCACCACCGTCGTCGGCTCGTGGCCGGTCCCGGAGTGGCTCGAGCGGCTCAAGACGGACTTCTTCCGCGCCCGGATGAGCCGCACCCAGCTCGAGGCGGTCCACGACTGCGCCGTCACGGCCGCGATCAAGGACCAGGAGCTCGCGGGGATCGACATCGTCTCCGACGGGGAGCTGCGCCGAGACAACGACGTCGATCACCTGCTGGCCCGCATCCCCGGGATCCACATCCCCGTGACCGGCAAGGACTTCTACCACGACTACTACGACGCCGAGGTCCGCACGACCCCGGCGCCACCGTCGACCGGTCGCGGGCTCGGGCTCGACGCCGACCTCGCGTTCACCCGTGCGCGCACCGACCGGCCGGTCAAGTTCTCCTTCACCGGGCCGTTCTCGCTCTCGCGGCGCGTCACCGACCACGCGCACGCCGACCCGGCCGACCTCGTGCGGTCGCTGGCCGGGGTGCTCGCCGGGGTGGCGCACGCCCTGCGGGAGGCGGGCGCCGAGCTGCTCCAGATCGACGAGCCGTTCCTCGCCGGCTACCCGGACCAGGTGGGCCTCGCGGTGGAGGCCATCAACATCGTCACCCGCGAGGTCGACGTCCCGTGGGCGCTGCACGTCTGTTACGGCAACCGCTACGCGCGCCCGCTGTGGGAGGGGCACTACGACTTCCTGTTCCCCGCGGTGCTCGACGCGCGGGTCGACCAGCTCGTCCTGGAGTTCGCGCGCAAGGGCGACGAGGACCTGCCCGTCATCGAGCGCTCCGGGTGGGACCGCGACATCGGGCTGGGGGTGATCGACGTGAAGAGCCACGTCGTCGAGAGCCCGGAGCTCGTCGCCACCCGTATCCGGCGCGCCCTGGACCTGGTGCCGGCCGAGCGGCTGCTGGTCAACCCGGACTGCGGGCTGCGGAACCTGCCTCTCGGCGTCGCGACGGCGAAGCTGCGCGCGATGGTCGAGGGCGCCGCCCGCGTCCGCGCGACGCTGCCGGCTCCGGCGCCGGCCGCCGCGGGCTGAATCGGAGCGGCCGGCGACGACCGGTCACTCGGCCCGGGCCAGCTCCCGCTCCTCGACGCGGACGGTCTCCTCGACCCAGACGAGGCCGTCGTCGACGGTCACCCGGTGGGTCCGCACCGGCTTCTTGGCCGGCGGCCCGCTCGGCTGCCCCGTCCGCAGGTCGAAGCACGCGGCGTGGAGCGGGCACTCCACCGCGCAGCCCTCGAGCCAGCCGTCGGACAGCGACGCGTCCTGGTGGGTGCAGGTGTCGTCGATGGCGTAGAGCTCGCCGTCCGCGTTGAAGACGGCGATGGCCACCGAGCCCTGCACCCGCACCGACTCCCCCACCGGGATGTCGGCCAGCTCGCCCACGTAGATCATTTCGACTCCTGTTGCGCTGTGCGCATCGCGTCCTGTCATCCGCAACACGTAGCCTGAGGCCCGCGACGTCCGCCGTCAAGGGTTGTGGCCGACGTCGCGAGTGTTTCCGTTGCCGAAAGCGTGTGTTACTGATACACGTCTCATATGTCAGTGGCGTGAGGTTCGCGGCGTGGCCGGACTGCCACACTGCGCGCCGGGCCGAGCCCCTCCGCCGCCGCCGGCCCGAGGAGCGTCACCGTGTCCCAGCACCCGCCACCGCGACGCCGTGGCGCCGCGCGGGCGGTCGAGGGCGAGTACACGCTGCGCCGGGCGACGGCCGCGGCGGCCGTCGGCAACGTCGCCGAGTGGTACGACTTCGGGATCTACTCCTACCTGGCGGTCGTGCTCTCCCGGGTGTTCTTCCCCGACGCCGGCCCCTGGGCCGCCGTGTACACCCTCGGCGCCTTCGCCGCGGCCTTCGTCATGCGCCCCCTCGGCGGGCTGTTCTTCGGGCCGCTGGGCGACCGCGTCGGGCGCACCCGCGTCCTCTCGGCGACGGTGGTGCTCATGGCGGGCGCCACCGTCCTGCTGGGCCTCATCCCCGGCCACGGGGCGATCGGGGCCGCCGCGCCGGTCCTCGTCCTCGTCATGCGCATGCTGCAGGGCTTCTCCGCCGGCGGGGAGTACACGGGCGCGCTGACGATGGTCGCCGAGTACTCCCCGGACCGGCGCCGCGGCCTGTTCGGCAGCTGGCTGGAGTTCGGCACGCTCACCGGCTACACGCTCGGCGCCGGCGTCAGCGCGGCCGTCATCGCCCTGCTGCCCGACGACGACCTGCTCGCCTGGGGCTGGCGCCTGCCGTTCCTGTTCGCCCTCCCGCTGGGCGTCGTGGGCATCTACCTGCGCCTGCGTCTCGAGGACACCCCGGCGTTCCGGCAGCTCATGGAGCGCTCCCCCGCGCTCGCGACCATGCCGCTGCGCCGGGCGCTGCAGATCCTGCGCGTGCGCTACCGCCGCGCGCTCCTGGTCGCCGGCGGCATCGTCGTGGCCTGGAACATCACGAACTACGTGCTCACCAACTACATCCCGACCTACCTGACGAGCACGCTCGCCGAGTACGGCGAGACCGGCGCGGAGACGGCGACCTCGACGGCGCTGCAGGTGGTCGTCATGGTCGCGATGCTCGCCGTCGTCACCTCGCTCGGTCGCCTCTCCGACCGCGTGGGGCGCCGCCCGATCCTCATGGCCGGCAGCATCGCGCTCGTCGTCGGCGGCCTGCCCGCCGTGTGGCTGCTGCGCCAGGGCCTCGTCGGGCAGCTCGGGGGCCTGCTGCTCATCGGGGCGTGCCTCGTCTGCTTCGCCGCGGTCGCGCCGTCCACGCTGCCCGCGCTCTTCCCCACCCTGGTGCGCTACGGCGGGCTCGCGCTGACCTTCAACGTCTCGGTGTCGCTCTTCGCCGGCACCGCGCCGACCGTCATCGCCGCGGCGACGACGGCCACCGGCAACCTCGACTGGCCCGGCTACTACCTCGTCGCGGCGGGGGTGGTCGGCGTCGTCAGCGTCCTGTTCCTCACCGAGTCCGCGGGCCGGCCGCTGGCCGGCGCCGCGCCCCTGACCTCGAGCGCCGACCTCCCGCCGCCCGCGCGCGACGAGCACGGCGTGCCCCTGGAGCCGCCGCGCGAGGAGGGGTAGCTCCTACGCCGCCGCGGCGCGCCGGCGCAGCTCGCTGCGGCGTACCCGGCCGAACGTGCGCGGGTCGTCCATCCCGAACACGCCGGTCGTGACGCCGTCGCCGTCCACGTAGCGCGCGACGAAGCGGCCGGCGCCCGGCTCGCCGTCGACGACGTCGACCTGGTCGGAGGCCGACGGGTGCCCGGCGAGCTGCAGCATGCGCCCGTACTGCTCGGACCACACGTAGCCCGTGGGCCGGAACGTCGCCCCGGTGCGGCCCGCGAGGAGGTTGGCGGCCGCGACGGCGGCCTGCTCGCCCGCACTGGTCCAGTGCTCGTGGCGCCGCCCCGTCGCCCCCGGGCCCCACCGCGCGACGTCGCCGACGGCCACGACGTTCGGCCGCCCGGTGACCATGCCGGCGTCGGTGACCACGCCGTTCGCGACGGCCAGACCCGACCCGTCGAGCCACTCGGTGTTCGGGGCGATGCCGATGCCCACCACGACGACGTCGGCCGGGAGGGTCGTGCCGTCGCCGAGCTCCACCCCGACGACGCGGGGGCCGTCCGCGGCGGGGGCGGTCGCGAACCCGGACACCGCGGCGCCGGGGCGCAGGTCGGTGCCGTGCTCGGCGTGCAGGTCGACGCAGTGGCGGGCGATGCGGGGCCCGAGGACGGGGGCCAGCGGCAGCGGCAGCCCGTCGAGGACGGTGACGTCGAGGCCCATCGCCCGGCAGGTCGACGCGACCTCCGCCCCGATGAACCCGCCGCCGACGACCACCACCCGCGGCGACCCGGCCCGCAGCTCCGCGCGCAGGTCACGGGCGTCGTCGAGGGTCCGCAGGGTGTGCACGCCCGCGATGCCCCCGGTGCCCGGCAGGCGCCGGGCACGCCCCCCGGTGGCGACGACGACGCCGTCGGTGGCGACCGCGGTGCCGTCGGCGAGCTCCACGGCCCCGCCGGCGGGGTCGAGGCGTGTCGCGCGGACCCCGAGCCGCATCTCCAGGGCGAGCTCGGCCACCTCGGCGTCGTCGAGCAGCGCGATCGCGTCCTCGTCGACGCCGCCGGCGAGGAACGCCTTGGACAGCGGGGGACGGTCGTAGGGCCGGTGCGGGTCGTCGCCGACCAGCAGCAGGCGCCCCTCGTAGCCGGCGGCACGCAGCGCCTCCGCGGAGCGGACCCCCGCCACCGACCCGCCGACGATCGTGATGGTCTGCATGCGCGGCCTCCTCGTGGGCCTCGACGTCGGACCGCTCCCCCGCGTCGGGGACGGACCGGTGGAAGGGACACCCCACGATCTGGAGTGAAGAGTTGCGCATAACAGAACAGCTCTTCTTCATGCGCAACTCATGACCGTGGGAGAGCCGACGTCGCATGTCAAGCCCCCATCGACGCGGACCCGTCGCGGGCGTGCGGGTGCTCCCGGGCTCCGGACCCTTGACAGCCGACCTCCGGATCGCGGACCGTGTCGTTGCGCATCGCGAACCGTGTTTCTCATTGCGCAACTCACCGGAGAGTCGGCGTCAGGCCGTCGGCCCGACCCCCCACCTGCAGGCGCACCCCTCGAGGAGCACGGACCCATGACGACCGGAGAGATCGCACCGGCGATCGCGTCGCCGGAGCTGCCGGCGAGCCTGCGCGGCACCCTCCCGGGCCGGTACTACACCGACCCGACGATCTTCGCGGCCGAGCAGGCCCTCGTCTTCGAGACGGGCTGGTTCTGCGCGGTCCTCGCCGCCGACATCCCGACGCCCGGCTCCTTCGAGACGGTGCAGATCGGGCGCGAGAGCGTGATCGTCGCGCGCGGCCGGGACGGGTCGGTGAACGCCTACCTCAACGTCTGCCGCCACCGCGGCGCCCGCATCTGCACCGAGGAGAAGGGCGCGGTCCGCCGGTCCTTCCAGTGCCCGTACCACGCGTGGACCTACGGGCTCGACGGCAAGCTCGTCGCCGCCCCCAACCTCGGCAACATGCCGGACGTGGACAAGGTCTCCTACGGGCTGCACCGCGTCCACGTGCGGGAGTGGCTCGGCTACGTGTGGCTCTGCCTGGCCGAGGAGCCGCCGTCGTTCGAGGACACCGTCGTCGGCGACGTGGCCGCCCGGCTCGGCGCGCCCGACGCGATCGTCGGGTACCAGGTGGCGGACCTGAAGCTGGGCCGGCGCATCTCCTACGACGTGAAGGCGAACTGGAAGCAGATCGTCGAGAACTTCATGGAGTGCTACCACTGCGCGACGATCCACCCCGAGCTCACCGAGGTGCTGCCCGAGTTCGCCGACGGGCTCGCCGCCCAGTACTTCGTCGGGCACGGCGCCGCGTTCGGCGAGGACGTCGCCGGGTTCACCGTCGACGGCTCCGCGGGCCTCGAGCGCATCCCCGGTGTCGCGGAGGACCAGGACCGGCGCTACTACGCGATCACCGTGCGCCCGCAGGTGTTCATCAACCTCGTGCCCGACCACGTCGTGTTCCACCGGATGTTCCCGCTCGCCGCGGACCGCACGCTGGTGCGCTGCGACTGGCTCTACCTGCCCGAGGTCGTCGACTCCGGGGCGGACATCGACCGGTCGGTGGAGCTCTTCCACCGCGTCAACCTGCAGGACTTCGACGCCTGCGAGCGCTGCCAGGTCTCCATGGACTCGCGCTCCTACGCCCGCGGCGGCGTCCTCGTCCCCAGCGAGCACCACATCGCCGAGTTCCACGACTGGGTCCGGCAGCGGGTCGGCTGACCGCCCGCACCGACCGTCCGCAACCCTCCCCCACGCTGGCACGCACGCAGGAGAGACCGATGTCCATCACGCCCGAGGACCGCGACCCGTCCGGGACCGAGGTCGGCGCGACCCGCTACCGCGACGCCTTCGCCGTGGCCGACGCGCTGGCCGTGCACGGCAGCGACTGCGTCTGCCCGCGCTGCGCGGCGCGCCTGCCCGGCCTGCTGGCCGAGCTCGCGCGCGCCATCGAGAAGGACACCGCGGACTGACCGTCGCGGTCACCACGGTCCACTCATGAGCACCTCGGGCACCGGCGCCTCCGCGGTCCAGTCCGTCGACCGCGCGGTCACCATCCTCGAGATGGTGGCCGCGCGGGGCGAGCTCGGCATCACGGAGATCGCCGAGGGGCTCGACGTGCACAAGTCCACCGCCTCACGACTCGTCGCCGCGCTGTCGCACCGCCACCTGCTCGAGCAGCTCTCCGACCGCGGCAAATACACGCTGAGCTTCGGCATCGTGCGGCTGGCGGCCGCGACGACCGGGCGGCTCGACCTGGCCCGCCTCGGCCAGCCGGTCTGCCAGCGCCTCGCCGAGGCGCTCGGCGAGACGGTGAACCTCGCGGTGACCGACGGCGAGGCCGCCATCACGGTCGCGCAGGAGTTCGGCACCGCGGCGATCGCCTCGCAGAACTGGGTGGGGCGCCGCAGCCCCCTGCACGCCACCGCCGCCGGCAAGGTCCTGCTCGCCTGGGCGCCCGAGGACGAGCGCCGCGCGGTGCTGCGCCGGCGTCTCGCGCGGTACACCGACGACACCATCACCGAGGTCGTCGCCCTGCGCACCGAGCTGGCACGGGTCCTCGACGAGGGCCACGCCCGCTCGTACGAGGAGCTCGAGGTCGGCATGCACGCCGTCGCGGTACCGGTGTCCGCGGCCGACGGCACCGTCGCCGCGGCGCTCTCGGCCACCGGCCCGGTCTACCGCCTGCCCCGCCGCCGCGCCCGGGCCATCGTCGCCGACCTGCGCGAGGGCGCGGCGGAGCTGTCGGGGAAGCTCGGCCACCGCGGGGAGTAGGCGCGGCTCAGCGGAACACCACCGTGCGGTGGCCGTCGACGAGCACCCGGCGCTCGCAGTGCCAGCGCACCGCGCGGGAGAGCGCCAGCGCCTCGGCGTCGCGGCCCACGGTCTGCAGGGCCCGCGGGTCGTAGGAGTGGTCGATGCGCACGACCTCCTGCTCGATGATCGGGCCCTCGTCGAGGTCGGCGGTGACGTAGTGCGCGGTGGCGCCGACGAACTTCACCCCGCGGTCGTAGGCCTGGTGGTAGGGCTTGGCGCCCGCGAAGCCGGGCAGGAACGAGTGGTGGATGTTGATCGCGCGCCCCCGCAGCGCGGCGCAGGTGCGGTCGGAGAGCACCTGCATGTAGCGGGCGAGCACCACGAGCTCCACGTCGAGCTCGTCGACGATCCGCAGCATCTCGGCCTCGGCGTCGGGCTTCGTCGCCGGCGTCACCGGCACGTGGACGTAGGGCAGGCCCGCCGACTCGGCCATCGGCCGCAGCGTCTCGTGGTTGCTGACGACGCCGACGAGCTCGGCGCCGAGGCTGCCCGAGCGCCAGCGGAAGAGCAGGTCGTTGAGGCAGTGCCCGGACGTCGAGACCATGACGAGGACCCGCGGCGCGGCCGGCCGGTGGAACGCGTGGTCCATGGCGAACGCCTCGGCGACCGGGGCGAAGTCCGTCGCGACGGTGTCGAGGTCCGTGCCGGCCGGTGCGGCCACGCGCGTGCGCAGGAAGAGGCGGCCGCTGACGGGGTCGTCGAACTGCTGGTGCTCGACGATGTCGGCGCCGTGCGCGGCGAGGTGGCTCGAGACCGCGCGCACGATGCCCGTGCGGTTCGGGCAGCTCAGGGTCAGGACGAACGAGTCGGACGAGCCGGACGGGTCGGTCACGCGGCGCTCCTCAGCACTCCACGACGGTGAGAGCGAGCCCGCCGCGGGCCGTCTCCTTGTACTTGACCTTCATGTCGGCGCCCGTCTCCCGCATCGTCCGGATCGCCTTGTCCAGCGAGACGTGGTGGACGCCGTCGCCGCGCACGGCCATGCGCGCGGCGGTGATGGCCTTGACCGACGCCACGGCGTTGCGCTCGATGCAGGGGATCTGCACGAGCCCGCCGACGGGGTCGCAGGTCAGGCCCAGGTTGTGCTCGATGCCGATCTCGGCGGCGTTCTCGACCTGCTCGGGCGTGCCGCCGAGCAGCTCCGCGAAGCCCGCCGCGGCCATCGAGCACGCCGACCCGACCTCGCCCTGGCACCCGACCTCGGCCCCCGAGATCGACGCGTTCCGCTTGAACAGCAGGCCGACCGCGCCGGCGGTGAGCAGGAAGCGCACGGCGGCGTCGTCGTCGAACCCCCGCAGCGAGCGGGCCGCGTGGTGCAGCACCGCGGGCACGATCCCGGCCGCTCCGTTGGTCGGCGCGGTGACGACCCGCCCACCCGCGGCGTTCTCCTCGTTGACCGCGAGCGCGTCGAGCGTCACGCGGTCCATGTCCGTACAGCCCGCGCCCTCCTCGTCGAGGCGGCGGCGCAGGCCCGGCGCGCGCCGTCGCACCCGCAGGCCCCCGGGCAGCACGCCCTCGGTGCGGCAGCCGCGCTCGACGCACTCGCGCATCACCGACCACAGGTGCAGCAGGCCCGCCCGCGTCTCCGGCTCCGGGCGCCACGACGCCTCGTTGGCGAGGACGACGTCGCTGATGCGCAGGCCGTGCGACCGGGCGATCGCGACGAGCTCGTCGCCGCTGGTGAAGGGATGGCACTCGGGCGTCGCGTCCTCGCGCAGCACGGGCCCGCCGGTCTCGTCCTCGTCGAGGACGAACCCGCCGCCCACCGAGTAGTACTCGCGGCGCGCGAGCTCGGCCCCGTCGCCGTCGAACGCCGTGAACACCATGCCGTTGCTGTGGAACGGCAGGCGCTTCGTGCGGTGGAGCACGACGTCGTCGGCGACCGAGAACGCGACCGGGTGCTTCGCGCCGAGCGCGATCCGGCCCTCCGCCCGCGCCGCGGCGACGAGTGGCTCGGCCTCCACCGGGTCGACGAGGTGGGGCTGCTCCCCGCACAGGCCCAGCACGACGGCGCCCACGCTGCCGTGCCCGTGACCGGTGGCCCCGAGCGAGCCGAACAGCTCGGCGCGGACACCCGCGACGCGGTGGAGCCGGTCGGTGTCGTGCAGGCGCGAGACGAAGAGGAACGCCGCCCGCATCGGCCCCACTGTGTGCGAGCTGGACGGGCCGATCCCCACCTTGAACAGGTCGAACACCGAGATGGCCACGGTCACCCCTGGGGCGCAGAGAGAGCAATTGATGTTGGACTAGTATATCAATACAGCACGGATGTGAGAAGAGCTGCTCCATCTGTTGTAGGCTCCGGTCGTGACGGTTCTCCCGGACGAGCAGGAGTCGAGCCCCCCGCTGTCGCTGTCCGAGCGCGCCTACCAGGCGATCCAGGACAAGCTGATCATGCTGGACATCCCCCCGATGGCCCCGATCGACGAGGTCGCGCTGGTGGAGTCCCTGGGGGTCGGCCGCACGCCGGTCCGCGAGGCGCTCAAGCGGCTCGAGGTCGACCGGCTGGTCATCTCCTACTCGCGCCGCGGCACGTTCGCCACCGCCGTCGACATCACCGACCTGGCCTACATCTCCGACATCCGTGTGCAGCTCGAGCCCCTGGCCGCGCGCCGGGCGGCCGAGAGCGCGAGCGAGGCGGTGCGGGCGGACCTGCGCGCCCTCGCCGACGCCACCGAGGCGCTCGACGTGCCGTCGCTGACCCGCGACGAGCTGATGCGCTGGGACATGCGGGTGCACCGCGCGATCTACAGCGCCGCGGGCAACCCACACCTCGAGGACACCCTCGTGCGCTACGACAACCTCGCGACGCGCATCTTCTGCCTGTTCCTCGACCGCATGAACGACTTCGTCTCGCACGTCGAGGAGCACGCCGGCCTGCTGCGCACCATCGCCGACGGCGAGGCCGACGTCGCCGCCCGCCGCGCCCGCCAGCACGTGCTGGGCTTCGAGAAGGCGATCCGCGCGGTCATCTGAGGCACGCCGACGTGCGTGATCTTCTGAGCCATGGCTCAGAAGATCACGCACGGAGGCCTCAGCGGTGGATCTGCTCCCGGACCACGGCGGTGAGCTTCGCGGCGCGCAGGACGACGTCGTCGACGGGGTCGATCGCGAGGAGCAGCTCCTCGCGGTCGGCCGGGTCGGTGACCGCGACCAGGTGCACCTCGACCTCGACGCGCGCCGTGCCCACCGCCGCGCGCAGCGCCTCGGCGGCGGTGGCGACGTCGGTGGCCGCGGCACGGTCGCCGACGGGACGCAGGGTCTCGGCGAGGGTCAGGGCGCGCTCGGCGACCTCGAGGACGCGCACCGCCGCGCGGGCGGCCTCGGCCGGCGCGGCGCTCGCCTCCCCCTCGGCGAGCGCCAGCGCGGCTTCCTGCAGCTCGTCGGCCGTCTCCCCCGCGCGCCCGCCGACCGAGGCCGCGGCCCGGGCCACGAACGCGGCCCCGATCGCGGCGTGGAGGGCGGCACCGGCCCGAGCGTCCGCCCGGCCGCCCGGGCCGGCGCTCGGGGTCGCGAAGGACTCCACGACCTGGTCGACCGTTCGGCTGCGCACCATGTCTCCCACGGGGCCTCCCACGGGGTCGTCCGCTGACGCGTCTCCGCCCGCCGCTGTCTTCAGCGCCGGATCCGCGCCATCTCCGGGTCGACCAGCGGCTCGCTGGCGACCGTCGCGCGGACGGGATGCCCGAAGTAGGAGATCTCTACGGGTGTCCCGGGCGCGAGTCCCGCCGGCAGCCACGCGTAGGCGACGGGCCGGCCCACCGTGTGGCCGAACGCCGCCGACGTCACGTAGCCCGCGGGCGCCCCGTCGACGAGGACCGGCTCGTGGCCCAGCACGACGCTGCGCCCGTCGTCGACGGTCAGGCAGGTCAGGGACCGCGTGACGTCCTGCGCGCCCGGCGCCGTGACGGCCTCGCGGCCCACGAAGTCGCCCTTCGTCGACGGCCGCACGGCGAAGCCGACGCCCGCCTCGTACGGGCTGTGCTCGGTCGTCATGTCGGCGCCCCAGCTGCGGTAGCCCTTCTCCAGGCGCAGGCTGTTGAACGCCGCTCGCCCGGCCGCGACCACACCGAGGGGCTGCCCGGCGCGCCACAGCACGTCCCAGAGCCGCTGCCCGTACTCGGCCGACGTGTAGATCTCCCAGCCGAGCTCGCCGACGTACGACAGCCGCATCGCGGTCACCGGCACGCCGCCGATCACCGCGCGTGTGGCGCGGAAGTACTTCAGGCCCTCGTGCGACAGGTCCGCCGAGGTCAGCGGCGCGACGAGGTCGCGGGCGAGCGGGCCCCAAACCCCGATGCAGCACGTGCCGCCGGTGATGTCGCGGACGGTGACGTCGGGCTCGCCGGCCGCCGCCTGCTCGAGGAGGTGGACGTCGAGGGGGCCGTTGGCGCCGACCTGGAAGAGGTCCTCGCCGAGCCGGGCGACGGTGAGGTCGCTGCGGATGCCGCCGGCCTCGTCGAGGGCGAGCGTGTAGGTCACCGCGCCGACGGACTTGTCCATCTTCCCGGTGGTGAGCCGGTCGAGGAACGCGAGCGCCCCGCGCCCGGAGACCTCGATCCGCGTCAGCGGGGTCATGTCGTAGAGGGCCACGGCGGTGCGCGTCTTCCACGCCTCGACCGCCGCGATCGGCGAGTGGAAGCGGGCCGACCAGGCGTCGCGCGACGGCGGCGCCCACTCCGGCGGCAGCTCCGCGACCAGCGGCGCGTTGGCCTCGTACCAGTGCGGGCGCTCCCAGCCGTGCGACTCTCCGAACACCGCGCCCAGGTCGGTCTGCCGGGCGTGGAAGGGGCTGGTGCGCACCTCGCGGGGCGAGAGGCGCGGCTGCAGCGGGTGCACGATGTCGTAGATCTCGACGAAGTTCTGCTGCGAGGTCTCGCGCACGTAGTCGTCGGCGAGCGCGAACTCGTCGAAGCGGTGCACCGAGCAGCCGTGCAGGTCGATCTGGCTGCGCCCGTCGACGAGCAGCTGGGCGACGCTGCGCGCCACGCCCGCGGAGTGCGTGACCCACACGGCCTCGGCGATCCAGAAGCCCTTGACGTCCGGGGACTCGCCGATCAGCGGCCCGCCGTCGGGGGTGAAGGAGAAGACGCCGTTGAAGCCCGAGTCGACCTTCGCGTCGTGCAGCGAGGGCAGCAGCAGGCGGCTCTGTTCCCACTGCGGCGCGAAGTCGTCCTCGGTGAACGGCAGCATCGAGGGCTGGCGGGCCTCGGTGACGTCGTCGGTCTCGGGCAGCTCGGCGAGCGAGACCGGCATCGGGCGGTGGGCGTAGGAGCCGATGCCGATGCGGTCGTGGTGCTCGCGGTAGTAGAGGTCCTGGTCCTGGTGGCGCAGGATCGGCAGCCGCGCCTCGACCGCCTCGTCGTTGCGGCCGACGAGGTCGGGCACCTGGCCGGTGACCACGTACTGGTGCGCGAGCGGCAGCAGCGGCACGCGCATCCCGACCATGTCGCCGATCGCCTGGCCCCAGAACCCGGCGCAGGACACGACGACGTCGGCCGGCACGAGGCCCTGGTCGGTCTCGACGCCGGTGACCCGCCCGCCCTGCTGCGCGACGCCCGTGACCCGCGTCGAGCCGCGGAACACCGCGCCCCGCGACCCCGCCCGCCGCATCAGCGCCGTGACGGCGCGGGCGGCCTTCGCGAGCCCGTCGGTCGGGGTGTGCAGGCCGCCGAGGATCCGCGAGGGGTCGATGAGCGGGTGCAGCCGGACGCACGCGTCGACGTCGACGACCTCGGCCGGGATGCCGCGGGCGGTGGCCCAGCCCTGCTTGCGGTGCAGGTCGGCGAGCCGCTCGGGGGTCGTCGCGACCTCGAGCCCGCCGACCTGGTTGAAGCACCAGGTGCCGTCCCCGCCGCCGAGGACACTGCCCAGGCCGAGGAACTTCTCGACGGTGTACGAGGCGAACTCGCTCATCGTCTTCGACGCGTTGGTCTGGAACACCAGGCCGGGGGCGTGCGAGGTCGAGCCGCCGGCCAGCGGCAGCGGCCCCTGGTCGAGGACCGTGACGTCGGTCCAGCCGCGGGCGGTGAGCTCGTCGGCGAGGTTGGCGCCGACGATGCCGGCCCCGATGACGACGACGCGGGGGGTGCTGCTCATGGCGTCTCCAGGACTCGGGCGAGACGGGTTACGGGACGAGCTCGGCGGCGGCGTCGACCAGGAGGTCGGCGACGTACGCGGCGAAGGAGGGGCGGACGAGGATCTGCAGGTCGTCGACGTCGTGCGCGACGAGCAGCACCCCGGACTGACCGAGGAGGGTCTGGGCGCAGCGGCCCCGCGGGAACGCGGCGGGGCGCAGGTCGAGCGCGCAGCCGAACGAGAGCAGCTCCCGGGCCGCGCCCCGCACCCGCAGGCTCGTGCGCTGGGCGGACACGTCGACCGCCATGCCGCCGTGGGCGGCGGCGACCTCGTCGACGTGGAACTCCCAGTCCTCGGGCTGGACGGCGGTGCTGGTCAGCAGCCACTCGTCGGGCCCGAGGCGCAGCGCGGTGCCGGTGGGGTGCGCGGTCCACGTGTCGGGCGCGGAGGGCAGCTCCACCCCGAGGGCGGCCGCGATCGCCGCCGGCCCGGTGCCACGGGGGTCGAGACGCAGGTCGACGGCGGCGACGGGCGCCTCGAGCTCGAGGCGGACCGCGCCGGCGGTCTCGTCGGCGACCGCGGCCAGGAGGCACCGGCGGTCGGCCAGCGGGTGGGTCGGGGTGAGGGTGCGATCAGCCATCTCTGCGGGCTCCTTCGGGGTCGACGAGCACCGACTCGCCGATGCGGGCAGCCACCAGCTCGTCGCCGACGGGCACGTGCACGACCTCGCCGAGGCGCTCCCGCCCGCCCTTGACCAGGGCGAGCGCGAAGGGCCGGGCGAGCGCGGCGCTGTGGTAGCTGGACGTGACGTGCCCGAGCATCGGCACGGGCGCCGGGGGCAGCCGGCCGTCGTCGCAGTGCGCCACGATCTGCGAGCCCTCGGGCAGCTTCGTGGCGCCGTCGGTGGGCAGCAGGGAGACCAGCTGCTTGCGCAACGGGTTGCGGTTCTCCGCGCGGGCGTACGACCGCTTGCCGACGAAGTCGTCCTTCTTCGTCGACACCGCCCAGGCCATGCCGAGGTCGTGGGGCGAGACGGTGCCGTCGGTGTCCTGCCCGATGATCGGGTAGCCCTTCTCGGCCCGCAGGACGTGCATGGTCTCGGTGCCGTAGGGCGTGATCCCGTACGGCGCCCCGGCCTCGACGAGCCGCTCCCACAGCGCCGGCGCGTACCAGGAGCTGACGGTGACCTCGAAGGCCAGCTCGCCGGAGAACGAGATGCGTGCGAGCCGCACCGACACGCCGTCGAGCGAGGTGTCCTGCCAGGTCATGAAGCCGAAGCCCTCGGCGGACACGTCCACGTCGGGGAAGACCGCGCCGATGACGTCGCGCGAGCGCGGGCCCGCGACGGCGGCGATCGACCACTGCTCGGTCACCGAGGTCAGCCGCACCCGCAGGTCCGGCCACTCGGTCTGGAGCCACTCCTCCATCCGGTCGAGGACGGCGGCGGCGTTGCCGGTGGTGGTCGTGACGAGGTAGCGGTCCGCGGCGAGGCGCAGCACCGTGCCGTCGTCGACCACCATGCCGTCGGCGCCGCACACGACGCCGTAGCGGACGCGCCCGACCTTGAGGCTCGACATCATGTTCGTGTAGAGCCGGTCGAGCAGCACCGGCGCGTCGGGGCCCCGGACGTCGATCTTGCCCAGGGTCGAGGCGTCCATCATCCCGACGGAGGTGCGCACCGCGGCGCACTCGCGCAACACGGCGGCGGTCATGTCCTCGCCGACCTGCGGGTAGTGCCGGGCGCGCCGCCACTGCCCGACGTCCTCGAACTCGGCGCCCGCGGCCACGTGCCAGGCGTGCAGCGCGGTGGTGCGCACCGGGTCGAACAGGTCGCCGCGCTCCCGGCCCGCGAGGGCGGCGAACGCGACCGGCGTGTACGGCGGCCGGGCGGTGGTGGTGCCGACCTCCTGGATCGGCCGCCCGGTGAGCTCGGCGATGATCCCGAGCGCGATGACGCCGGACGTCTTGCCCTGGTCGTGCGCGGTGCCGATGGTCGTGTACCGCTTGACGTGCTCGGGGTGGGTCATGCCGGCCCCGACCGCCCGCTCGACGTCGGCCACGGTGGCGTCGCGCGCGATGTCGACGAACTGCCGGGCGGGGTCGCCGGGGGTGCGCCAGAGCACGAGTGTCGGCTCCGGCCACTCCTCGGCGGGCGCGACGGGCGCCTCGGGGCCGCCGGCCTCGCGCAGGACGTCGACCAGGGCGAACGTGCCGTTGGCCGCGCCGACGACGGTGACGCCCGGCGGCAGCGCGGCGGGCCGGAACGCGCCGATGACCGGGTCGTACGCGAGCGAGCCGCCGACGTGGCTCGCCAGGTGCGCGGCCGGGTTCCAGCCGCCGCTGACCAGCAACAGGTCGCAGGGGACCTCGCGGCGCTCGTCACCGACGAGGGCCGCGGTGACGCGGTCCTCCCCGCGGGTCCCGTGCACGAGCGTGCCGGTCTCGACCGGGACGCCGCGCTCCTCGCAGCGTCGCCGCCCGGCCTGCGGCGCCCGCTCGCGGGCGTCGAGGACCCGGACGCGCGCGCCCGCGTCGGCCAGGTCGGCCGCGGCGGTGTAGGCGGCGTCGTCGCTGGTGAACACGACGACCTCGCGGCCGGCGAGCACGCCGTGGCGGTGCAGGAGGTCCCGCGCGCTCGCGGCCAGCATGACGCCGGGGCGGTCGTTGTCCTCGAACGCGATGGGGCGCTCGATGGCGCCCGCGGCGACCACGACGCGCCCGGCGCGGATGCGGTGCACGCGCTGGCGGGTCCGCGCCGACTCGCCGCGGCGCTCGAGGGCGAGGACGAAGCCGTCGTCGTAGTGCCCGAACGCGGTGGTCCGCTGCAGGTGGACGACGCCCAGGGCGGCGAGCTCGGCGACCGTGTCGGCGACGAAGTCCAGTGACGGCCGGCCGTCGATCGTCTCGGTGCCGGTCAGCGTGCCGCCGGCGGCGGGGCGGTCGTCGACGAGGACGACGCTCCGCCCGGCGCGGGCGGCGGCGCGGGCGGCGACGAGCCCGGCGGGCCCGGCGCCGACGACGAGCACGTCGCAGTGGGTGTGCCTGCGGTCGTAGCGGGCGGTGTCGGGGACCTCGGCGAGCCGGCCCTGCCCGTTGACCCCGCGCACGACCAGACCGTCGGTGGCCTCGACCGTCGCGGCCAGCAGCATCGGCTCGGGGAAGGGCTCCTCGACCTGGACGAGCCCGACCGGGTCCTCGGTCCACGCCGCGCCGATCCCGCGGGGCCGGCCGTACTTCACGCTGCTGTTCTGCGGCCGCGCGTCGTGGGCGAGCAGCACCGACGCGACCGTGTCGCCGGGGTGCCCGGCGTACGCGGTGCCGTCGACGGTCACGGTGACCGTGCGGCTGCGGTCGATGCGGCCGTATCCGTCGACGCGGCTCATGAGGTCAGCTCCGGGTTGCCGAGGAAGCGGTAGGTGCGGGTGTCGCGGACGGCGGTGAACCAGCGGCGGCAGCCCGCGCTGTGGCTCCACCGCTCGCTGAACGGCCCCTTGGGGTTGTCGCGGAAGAAGACGAAGTGCGCCCACTGCTCGTCGGTCAGCGAGGCGGGGTGCTCGGGGTAGGCGACCCCGGCCTGACCGCCGTAGGAGAACTCGACCTCCTCGCGGGGGCCGCACCAGGGACAGGTGATGAGTTGCACGGGTTCTCCCAGGGATCCGGCTCAGTGGGCCACGGCGGCGGCGCCGTGCTCGTCGACGAGGGCACCGGTGACGAAGCGGTCGAGGCCGAACGGCGCGACGAGGGGGTGGGGGCGGCCGTGGGCGAGGGTGTCGGCGAACGCCCACCCCAGCCCCGGGGTGGCCTTGAAGCCGCCGGTGCCCCAGCCGCAGTTGAGGAAGACGTTCTCGTAGGGCGTGTGCCCGATGATCGGGCTCGCGTCCGGGGTGACGTCGACGATCCCGGCCCAGCTGCGCAGCAGGTGCGCGCGGGCGAAGACCGGGAAGAGCTCGACGGCCGCGGCCATCTGGCGCTCGATGACGTGGAACGCGCCGCGCTGGCCGTAGCCGTTGTAGCTGTCGACGCCGGCGCCCATGACCAGCTCGCCCTTGTGGGCCTGCGAGACGTACACGTGCACCGCGTTCGACATGACGATCGTCGGGTGCACGGGCTCGAGGAGCTCGGAGACCAGGGCCTGCAGCGGGTGCGACTGCAGCGGCGCGCGGACGCCGAGCATGTCCAGCAGCGTCGACGTGTGCCCGGCGGCGCAGAGGGCGACGGTGCCGGCGGCGATGGTGCCGCGGGTGGTGCGCACGCCGCTGACGCGCTCGGAGTCGGTGACGAAGCCGGTGACCTCGCAGTCCTGGATGATGTCGATCCCGGCCTCGCTCGCGCGGCGGGCGAAGCCCCAGGCGACGTAGTCGTGCTTGGCGATGCCCGCCCGCGGCTGGAACGTCGCGCCCTGCACCGGGTAGCGGATGTCCGAGGAGACGTTGACGATCGGGCAGACCTTCGCGACCTCGTCGGGCCCGAGCCACTCGGCGTCGATGCCGTTGAGCTTGTTGGCCTCGACGCGGCGTACCGAGTCGCGGACGTCCTGCTCGGTGTGCGCGAGGTTGAGCACGCCGCGCTGGCTGAACAGGATCGGGTAGTCGAGGTCCTCCTCGAGCCCCTCCCAGAGCTGCAGCGCTCGCTCGTAGATGCCGGCGGACTCGTCCCAGAGGTAGTTCGAGCGGATGAGGGTGGTGTTGCGGGCCATGTTGCCGCCCGCGAGCCAGCCCTTCTCGAGCACGGCGACGTTCGTGATGCCGAGCTTCGCGAGGTAGTGCGCGGTGGCGAGACCGTGGCCCCCGCCGCCGACGATGACGACGTCGTAGGCCTTCTTCGGCTCGGCGTCGCGCCAGAGGTGGTCGGGGTGCTCGGGCAGGTCGGCGCCCGGGGGCTTCGGTGCTGCTGTGGTGCCTGCGGGGGTGCCTGCGGTCATGCCGGCGTCTCCGTCTCGATCCGGTGGCGGGCGGCGAGGGCGGCGACCCGCTGCGCGAGCGCGTCGATCTCGGAGTCGGTGACCTGCGGGCGCAGGGCGAGGGCGACGACGTCGGCGGCCTCGCGGAAGTCGTCGGTGTCGAACCCGCGGGCGGCGAGCGCGGCGGTGCCGATGCGGACGCCGGAGCTGACCATCGGCGGGCGGGGGTCGAAGGGGACCGCGTTGCGGTTGACCGTGATCCCGACGCGGCGCAGGCGCTCCTCGGCCTGCTTCCCGTCGAGCTCGGCCTCGCGCAGGTCGACCAGCACGAGGTGGACGTCGGTGCCGCCGGAGACGACCCCGAGGCCGGGCTCGGCCAGCAGGCGCTCGGCGAGCAGGCGGGCGCCGGCGAGCGTGCGCTCCTGGCGCTGCGCGAACTCCGGCTCGCCGGCGAGCTTGAACGCGACGGCCTTGGCCGCGACGACGTGCTCGAGCGGGCCGCCCTGCTGACCGGGGAAGACGCTCGAGTTCAGCTTCTTCGCGAGCTCGCGGTCGCCGGCGAGGATGATGCCGCCGCGGGGGCCGCCGAGGGTCTTGTGCGTCGTCGAGGTGACGACGTGCGCGTGCGGCACCGGCGACGGGTGCAGCCCCGCGGCGACGAGTCCGGCGAAGTGCGCCATGTCGACCATGAGGTAGGCGCCGACCTCGTCGGCGATCGCGCGGAACGCCGCGAAGTCGAGCCGGCGCGGGTAGGCCGACCAGCCGGCGACGATCAGCTTCGGGCGCCGCTCGTGGGCGAGCCGGCGGACCTCGTCCATGTCGACGCGCTGGTCCTCGGCGCGCACGTGGTAGGCCGCGACGTCGTAGAGGCGCCCCGAGAAGTTCAGGTGCATGCCGTGGGTGAGGTGGCCGCCGTGGGCGAGCGCGAGCCCGAGGATCGTGTCGCCCGGCTCGAGCAGCGCCGCCATCACCGCGGCGTTGGCCTGCGCGCCCGAGTGCGGCTGCACGTTGGCGTACTGCGCGCCGAACAGGGCGCAGACCCGGTCGATCGCGAGCTGCTCGATCACGTCGACGTGCTCGCAGCCGCCGTAGTAGCGCCGGCCGGGGTAGCCCTCGGCGTACTTGTTGGTCAGGACGGAGCCCTGCGCCTGGCGGACCGCGAGCGGCGCGACGTTCTCGCTCGCGATCATCTCGAGCGTCCGGTCCTGCCGGCGGACCTCGTGCTGCACCTGCGCGTGCACCTCGGGGTCGGCCTCGGCGAGCGTCCGGTCGAGCGCCCGGGCCGCGGGGGCGACTGTGATCGTCATCCGCGATCCTCATCGTAGCCAACTAATATATCTGACGGCGATGACTGTAGACAGCCGCGTTCCGCAGGGTCAACACTTGGAGCGCGCCGGATATGGAGGAGGTCGCGGGATGCGCGAGGGCACGCGGGAGGGCACGGCCGACGCCGAGCTGTGGGCGGCCGGGTTCGAGATGGGCCGGCTGGACCAGGCGCTGGCGGGGCGGGTGCTGCGCGACCAGAAGGTCGGGCTGACGATCCGCAGCGTCAACAGCGACGAGGCCGCGGTGATCGCGCGGCGGTACGGCTACGAGCTGGACGTGCGCCCGGTCGACGAGCCGGGCCGCGTGTGGGCGGTGTTCTCGCCATCGTCATGATCGGCGCGGGTGCTCCGGCGGGTCGACCACATCGCCCCGGAGGAGCACCGGGAGCGATCACCGCTCGTGCGGGTCAGTCGGCGCCGACCGCGGGCCTCTCCAGGACCACGCACGCGACCCAACCGCCGACCCCGGGCACGAGGGACGACGCCGCCGCGCGCGACCGCCATCCCGACCGGGCCACCACGAGGGCGATCACCGCCAGGTACGCGCAGCCGTGGACGGGGCCGACGAGCGCGGCGACGCCGTCGAGGCGCACCGTCACGAGGTTCGCGAGCAGGACCACGAGGCTGACGAGCTCGACGGTCGCGGCGATCCGCGGCGGCACGCTCACACCCCCGTGCTCGAGCCGGGCCGCACGATCATCAGCACCGTCACCACCGCCCACAGCAGGTTGAACACGCCGGTGACGGCGGCGAGCCGGGCGGTCGACGCCACGAGGGCGTCGCGCGGGCCGGCGCCTTCCAGCAGCGCCCGCCGGCGGGGCAGGACCATCCCCGCGAGCACCCCCGCCGCCGCCGCGGTGAGCACGATCGACACCAGCACCCACGGCTCGGTGAGCACGCCCATCGACGACGCCGTCGCGAGCCCGAACACCGGCACGGCGATGCCGACGAGGGCGTAGGTCCGGCAGATGCGGGCGAGCACGGGCAGCCGCGCCGTCGCCCCGGGGTGCTCGCCGAGGGCCCGGCGCGCCTCGGGCGGGAACATGCTGGCCGCCACGCAGACGGGCCCGATCGCCACGATGGCCGCCAGGACGTGGACGGAGAGCAGCACGGCGCTCACGCGGCCGACCGCCACACCGTCCCGCGCCGCTCGAGGCGGATGACCTGCTCGACGGCGTGCGCGACCTGCGGGCCGAGGTCCCGCTCGAGCAGGTACAGGGCCAGGTCGAGACCGCAGGTGACGTTGCCGGCGCTGACGAGGTCGCCGTCGTCGACGACCCGCGCCTCCACCGGGCGCGCGGCGGTGCCCTCGAGGTCCCGGCCCCGGTTGTGCGTGACGAGCGGACGGCCGTCGGCGAGCCCGCCCCACGCGACCAGCAGCGACCCGCCGCAGACCGTGGCGACGACGGTGTCCGGGCGCTCGACGGCCTCGCGCAGCGCCGGGCCCAGCGGCCCGGAGCCCGCGCGGGCGAGCAGCGACGCCACGCTCCCCTCCTCCGTCGGGTCGAGCGACAGCGAGCCCGCGGCGCCGGGCACGACGACGAGGTCGGCGGCCGCCGGGTCGAGCCGCGCCGACGCCGTCAGCGTCACCGCGGGCAGCCCGCTCGGCACGGCGCGCGCCCCCTCGGCGCTGACGAGCTCGACGCTCACCGCGCCACCCGCGAGCCCGCCGCCGAGGTGCAGGACCTCGTAGGGCCCGAGCACGTCGAGGGGGTCGAAGCCGTCGAAGAGCACGATCTGGACGTCCACGGACACCTCTCACCATCGCCGTGCTGCAGCCTGCCTGAAACAGGTTACAGCCAGGCTGGAACCTCGGCCAGTAGGGTGCTCGCCGTGACGTCCGGGGAGCCGCCGACCAGCCCCGCCTTCCTGCTCATGGCCCTCGGACGCCGCGTCCGCGAGCAGGTCGAGGAGGGCCTGCGGGCAGAGGGGATCGCGCTGCGGCACGTCTCAGCGCTCGGCCACCTCGCCCCGCACCCGGGGCTGTCCTACAGCGAGCTCGCACGGCGTGCGGGCGTCACCCCGCAGAGCATGCAGGCCACGCTGACCGCCCTGGAGCAGCGCGGCGCCGTCGCCCGCGGCACCGACCCCGGGCGCGGGCGCACCGCCGAGCTGCACGTCACCGAGGAGGGCGCCCGCCTCCGGGAGGTCGGGATGCGCATCGTCGCCGACATCGACGCGCGCCTCGCCGAGCGGTGGGACGAGGAGGAGCTCCGGGTGGTGACGGCGGCGCTCCTCGACGTGCTCCGGTCGCCGTGAGCGCCGGGTCCCGCGCCGGCGCGGTCCTGCGCACCGTCGCCCGCGTCGTGCTCGGTCTCGCGCTGATCGGCGCCGGGACCGCGCACCTCACGGTCGCCCGGGTGGCGTTCCGGGCGCAGGTGCCGTCGTGGTTCCCCGCCGACGCCGACCTCGTCGTGGTCGTGTCCGGGGTGGTCGAGATCGTCCTCGGGCTGGCGCTCCTGGTGCTCGCCCGGCGGCGCGTCGTCGTCGGCCTCGTCGTCGCGGCGTTCTTCGTCGCGATCTTCCCGGGCAACGTCGCCCAGTACGTCGAGGGGCGCTCCGCCTTCGGGCTCGACACCGACCGGGAGCGGGCCGTGCGCCTGCTCTACCAGCCGGTCCTCGTCGCCTGGGCGCTGTGGTGCACCGGGGCCTGGCGCCCTCTCGTGGCCCGGCTCCGGCGTCCGCGGCGCTGACCCGTCAGCAGCCCTCGGCCAGCGCGGCGAGCCGGTCCAGCGACGCCTGCAACCGCTCGCTCGTCGTCGCGCGGGCGCGGCGGAAGCGGTCCTCGTCGGTCAGCTGCGTCCAGTCGTAGGTGTGCGTCACCGCCGTCCTCCCCTCCCCCAGCGGCTCGAGCTCCCAGCGCCACAGGTGCCCGGGCGGCTCCGAGCCCGGCTCGGCGGGACGCCAGGCGAGGAGGCGGCCCTCGTCGAACTCGACGACGTGGTTCTCCCGCACCTCCCCCATCGTCAGCCGCACGCGGAAGACGTCGCCGACGGCCCGGACGCGCTGGCCCTCGGCGGCCTCGGCGAGGTTCTCGTTGCCGTCCCACAGCGGCTGGCGCGCCGGGTCGGCGATCAGCTCGAAGATCGTCGCCGCCGGCGCGGCGACCTCGCGGCGCGCGCTCACCACCCGCGACATCAGGCGCGTCCCGCCTCGTGGGCGGTGTCGTGCGAGCTGCCCTCGGGGTGCGAGTGTGCCACCACCGACAGGAAGCGGATGGGCAGCGTCAACAGCTCGCGGGGCCCGTGCGCGCCCTCCCCGTCGAGCTGCAGCGCGTCGCCCGGGTGGAGCGTGTAGCTCGCCGAGCCGTGCCCGTAGACCATCGAGCCCTCCAGCATGTACAGCAGCTCGGTGCCCGGGTGCTGGAACAGCGGGAACACCTCGCTGGACTCGGTGAGGTGCACGAGGTGCGCCTCCATCCGCTGGTGCGGGCCGCGCAGGCCGCCCAGCAGCGTGTAGTCGTGCCCGACCCGCGTCCCGCGCGCCACGATCCGCGCGCCCGCGCCGGCCGGCGTGTGCACCGCGTCCCCGGGGCCGTCGGCGTCGCGGAAGAACGACGAGACGGGGACCTCGAGCGCCTCGGCGAGGCGGGCGAGGCTCGTGAGGCTGCTCGAGATCTGCGCGTTCTCGATCTTCGAGAGCGTCGCCTTCGACATCCCGGCGCGGGCCGCGAGCTCGGCGACCGTGCGCCCGTCGAGGCGGCGCAGCTCGCGCACGCGCGCGGCGATGGCCCGTTCCAGCCGGCCGTGGTGGTCGGCCGGGGTGTCGACCTCGCGCGCGGCCGGACCCTCCGGTCGCCCCATCAGGTCAGCGTATCGGGGTGCCGCACGCCGCCGTCAGCTCCCGGACGCCGGGGATCCACGACGTGCCCGCCAGCGGCACCCGGGCCATCGCGGCGGCCTCGATGGTGAGCGCCACGAGGTCCTCGGGCTCGAGGTGCTGGACGTGGGCCTTCCCGCAGGCCCGGGCGAGCGTCTGGGCCTCCATGGTCAGCACGCGCAGGTAGTTGGCGACGCGGCGCCCGCCCTCGACGGGGTCGAGACGGCTCGCGAGCTCCGCGTCCTGCGTGGTGATCCCGGCGGGGTCGCGGCCGTCCTGGAAGTCGTCGTAGTACCCGGCCGCCGAGCCGAGCGCCTCGTACTCCTCGGCGTACTGCGGGTCGTTGTCGCCCAGCGCGATGAGCGCCGCGGTCCCGATCGCGACGGCGTCCGCGCCCAGCGCCATCGCCTTCGCGACGTCCGCACCCGTGCGGATGCCGCCGGAGACGATCAGCTGGACCTTGCGGTGCATCCCGAGCTCGCTCAGGGCCTGCACCGCCTGCGGGATGGCCGCGAGGATCGGAATGCCGACGTGCTCGATGAACACCTCCTGGGTGGCCGCCGTGCCGCCCTGCATCCCGTCGACCACCACGACGTCCGCGCCGGCGGCCACGGCCAGCTTGACGTCGTAGTACGTGCGGGTCGCGCCGACCTTGACGTAGATCGGCTTCTCCCAGTCGGTGATCTCGCGCAGCTCACCGATCTTGATGGTCAGGTCGTCGGGGCCGGTCCAGTCCGGGTGCCGGCAGGCGCTGCGCTGGTCGATCCCCGGCGGGAGCGTGCGCATCTCGGCGACCCGGTCGGAGATCTTCTGTCCGAGCAGCATCCCGCCGCCGCCCGGCTTGGCGCCCTGCCCGAGGACCACCTCGATGGCGTCGGCGGCCCGCAGGTGGTCGGGGTTCATCCCGTACCGGCTGGGCAGCAGCTGGTAGACGAGCGTCTTCGACTCGCCGCGCTCCTCGTCGGTCATGCCGCCGTCACCGGTGGTGGTCGACGTCCCGACCTCGGAGGCACCCCGGCCCAGCGCCTCCTTGGCCTGCGCCGAGAGCGCGCCGAAGCTCATGCCGGCGATGGTCACGGGGATGTCGAGGTGCAACGGCCGCGTCGCGTGGCGGTCGCCGAGCACGACGTCGGTGTCGCAGCGCTCGCGGTAGCCCTCGAGCGGGTAGCGCGACATCGACGCGCCGAGGAAGAGCAGGTCGTCGAAGTGCGGCACCGCCCGCTTGGCGCCCCACCCGCGGATGTCGTAGACGCCGGTGCGCGCGGCGTGCTGGATCGCGGCGATGGAGGCGCGGTCGAACGTCGCCGACTCGCGCAGGCCCCGCTCCGAGGGATCCTTCATCTAGTACGTCCCCGAGTGCTCGCTGGTGAAGTGGTAGAGGCCGCGGGCCGAGCCGTAGCGGCGGAACCCGCCCGGGTCGTGGTCGAACCCGGCGGCGTCGAGCAGCTCGGCGAGCTCGGCGCGGTGCTCGTCGCGCACCTCCTTCTCGACGCAGTCCGCGCCGAGGGCGCCCACCGACCCGCGCACGTAGAGCCGGGCCTCGTAGATCGAGTCGCCCAGCCCGTCGCCGGCGTCGCCGCACACGACCATCCGCCCCGCCTGGGCCATGAACGCGCTCATCGGGCCGACCGACCCGCCCACGACGATGTCGATGCCCTTCATCGAGATGCCGCAGCGCATCGACGCCGAGCCCTCGACGACCAGCAGCCCGCCGCGCCCGGTGGCGCCGGCCGACTGCGACGCGTCCCCGCGGACCCGCACCGTTCCGGACATCATGTTCTCGGCGACGCCGTTGCCCGCCGAGCCGTCGACCACGACGTGCGCCAGCTGGTTCATCCCGGCGCAGAAGTAGCCGGCGTGCCCGCGGACGTGCACGTCGATCTCGTCGTGGACGCCGGCCGCGATCGAGTGCGCGCCCTGCGGGTGGAGCACCTCGTAGGACGTCGCGGAGGGCCGGTGGAGCTCGGCGTTGAGCTGCCGCACGGTCGCGGTGGCGAGATCGACCGTCACGGTGTGCGCGGTGTGCGCAGCCGGCTCGCGGGCCTCGGCCTCGGCGCGGCTCAGCGCTGCCACGTGTACACCGTGCCGGGGTCGGGCTCGAAGATCCTGGCCTCGTCGATGCCGGGCAGGTCGGCCAGCGCCCGGAACTCTGAGGCCATGGCCACCCAGCGCGGGTGCTCGGCGATCACCGCGGGCTTGCAGGCGATCTCGTCGCGGACCACCGCGAACCCGTCGGCGGTGGTGACGAGCAGCGTGTAGAAGCCGTCGAACGTCTCCCCGAGGCGCAGCAGCGCCTTCTCGAGGTCGTCGCCCTCGGCGAGGCACGCCGCGACGAACCGCGCGCCGACCTCGGAGTCGTTCTCCGAGTCGAAGGCGACCCCCTGGCGCCGCAGCTCACGGCGGATGGTCGCGTGGTTGGAGAACGAGCCGTTGTGCACGAGGCACTGGTCGGCGCCGACCGAGTACGGGTGGCAGCCCTCCGGGTTGATCGCCGACTCCGTGGCCATGCGGGTGTGGGCGAGACCCTGCCAGCCGGTGACGTCGCGCAGCCCGTAGGTGCGGGCGAGATCCTGCGGGTGGCCCGCGCCCTTGTAGACGACGAGGTCGGTGCCGCTGCCGACGACCAGCGCGTCCGGCGCGGCCGCGGACACCGCGGCGATGAGCGCGTCGACGGCGACCGGTGCGGTGAGCACCGTTGTGTCCCCCGCCGCCTGCGCGCCGACCGCGGGCGTGCCCGGCAGCAGCCCGCCGACGGTCGCCGCGAGGTCACCGGGGGCCCGCAGCACCGACACGGCCGCGTGGCCCGGCGGGATGCGCTCCTCGTCGCCGTAGACGGCGATGCCCACCGAGTCGGGCCCGCGCTCCGAGACGCCGCAGAGCATGTCGTCGAGCAGGCGCCCCAGCATGGGGTGCAGCGCGGGGTCGCGGAGGTGGAGACCGATGATGCCGCACATGGGGCTGCGCCTTCCTGCGTCGGAGGGGAGGACCGGATCGAGCCGAGGGTCCTCAGGAGAAACTACGTTGCCCGCCACGAAACGTCGACCACCGGACGCCTACCCCGCCGCCGTCCCCGCCGACGTTCCCGAGCCGGCCCGGCGCGACGCCCACGTGTAGGCGTCGAGCACGCTCACCGCGTAGACGAACAGGCCTCCGGCCAGGCGGCCGACCAGGGACGTCTCCGGGGTCGTGAGCTGCCACGTGATCACGCCGAGCAGCAGCGTGTAGAAGGCGAACATCAGGCCGCGGACGGGCAGGCGAGCCAGGACGTGCCCCATGCCGGGCAGGACGACGGCGACGAGGAGCACCAGCCACGGACGCACGCGCATCACGCCACCGTCCCCTGAGCAGTCCCCGGAGCCGTCCCCGCCGGCTCCCGGTCCCCCACCGCGTCGCCCACCGCCGTGAGGACGTCGAGGGCCCGGCGCACCGCCGCGGCGTCGGCCCGCGGCCGGTCGAAGACCGCGCGGCGGGTGGTGCGGTAGCTCGCCTGGTCGCCCTCGGCGACGCGCAGGACGACCCGGACCCCGCGCCGGCCGATGCTCAGCTCCTTGGTGACGGGGTCCGCCAGGAGCTCGGCCGATGGCGCGAGGCCGCGGGCCAGCGCCGCGGGCGACGGCGCCCGGTCCCGCCCGGAGCACGAGACCCGCGACGGTCGCGGGACGCCCGGGGGCGCCTCGAGCTCGTGGGGGAAGCCGGCGTCGGGCGAGAACACCTCGCAGCCCTGCGGGCGAAGCAGGACGTTGACGGTGCCCGCGACCTCCAGCGGGCGCTCTCCGACGATCTCCACCCACAGCACCGGCAGCTTGCGCAGGGCCAGCGTGTCGACCAGTGCCCGCAGCCGCACCGGGCGGCCCTCCCAGCTCCCCGTGAGCTCCGGGTAGCCCCGCCCATGGTCACCGGACAGGCGCGCGTCGTCGAGCAGCGGCAAGACCGCGTCGAACAGCTGCGCGCGCTGCGCGGCGTCGGCCCGGCGCGCCCCGCGGTGCAGCACGGTCAGCGCGACCGCCGCCGCCACGAGCACCACCAGCACGCCGGCCGTCGTCGGCGACACCGTCAGTACCCCTGCGGCCGGGGCAGGTCCGCGGTGAACTGCGCGCCGCGGCGGACGAACTTGTAGCGGCGCACCACGAACCAGATCGAGGCGAGCAGGTAGAACGCCAGGATCGAGAGCAGGGCGATGCCGTACCCGAGGAACGTCGCGAAGAAGACCGTCGCCGAGAGCGCGACGAGGGCGATCGCCGGTGCCGGGTGCAGCGGCAGCGTGTAGGCGCGCGCGATCGTGCCGAGCGGCCACAGCTTGCGGAACCGCATGAAGCTCGGGCCCATGAAGCTGTACATCAGCAGCCCCGACAGGATCGAGAACGTGATCACCGTCGAGAGCAGCGTCGGCTCGTCGAGCACCACCGGGAGCAGCGCGAACGCGATCGCCACCGGCACGAGGAACACGATCGCCCGGAACGGCGTGTGGTACCGCGGGTGCACGGCGCCGAACCACTCGGGCAGGTAGCGGTCGCGGCCCATGGAGAACCACGCCCGCGAGGCGTCGTTGATGCACCCGTTGGCCGACGCGAGCGTCGCGCACAGCGTCCCCAGCAGCAGGAGCACCACGAGGACGTCCTGCCCGGAGACGAGCGCGGCGTCGAACAACGGGGTGATCGCCGTGCCCAGGTAGTGCCAGGGCAGGACGCCGGCGCAGACGAACCAGGTCAGCGACGCCGCGATGATCAGCGTCATGATCCCCGCGAGGCTGCCCAGCGGCACCGACCGCGGCGCCGACCGGCACTCCTCGGCGGCCTGGGCCGTGCCCTCGATGCCGAGGTAGAACCACATGCCGAACTGGAAGGCGGCGATGACGCCGATCCAGCCGTAGGGCAGCGCGTTCGTCGCGTCGCCCGCGAGGCCCGCGAGGTCCAGCTCGGCCGTCGGCGACCAGGCCCGCAGGCCGATGAACAGCACGAGGATCGTCGCGAAGGCGAAGCCGGTGATGACGAGGTTGAGCGTCAGCGACGCGAACACGCCGCGGTAGTTGAGGAAGGCCAGCGCGAGGATCGCGAGCACCGCGAACGGGTAGGGCGAGAGCTCCTGCTCGCTGCCCAGCAGCCCGGACAGGGCGGTGAGCAGCGAGCTCAGCACGTTGGCGTTGGCGGCCTCGAGCATGGTGTACGCCAGCGTCAGGTACAGGCCGACGTTGAACGCCATGAGCGGCCCGATCGTGTGCTTGGCCTGGGCGTACTGCCCGCCGGCGGCGGGGATCGCCGAGGTCACCTCGGAGTTGATCATGACGATGCAGGTGTAGAGCAGGCCGACCACCCAGCAGGCGACCAGCGCGCCGTACATCCCGCCCTTCTCGACGGCGAAGTTCCAGCCCATGAACTCGCCGACGAGCACGATGCCCACGCCCAGCGCCCAGATGTGCATCGGGGCGAGAACCCGGCGCAGGGCCGGGCGCTCGGTGGTGGGCGGGCCGGCGGCGGGGGCGGCGGTGGTGGTGGTGGCCGGCGTCGTGGACCGGTCCTCGGTGGCGCTCATGCCGACCTCACCCCCGTGCCGTCACCGGCGACCGGTGGGTCGTCGAGCGGGTCCGGGGCGTTGACCAGCGTCGACTCGTCGTGCTGGCGACCCGTCCGCAGCATGTCGGCGACCAGCCAGAACGCGAGGAGCCCGCTCGCCACCCACGCGACGAGCTCGACCACGGCCACCGTGCTCATGACGTCCCTCCCGGTTCCCCGTCGTGCTCGGGCGTGCGCGCACCGAACCTCTCCTCCACGACCTCGCGGTACTCGCGGAACGACACGCGGTAGACGAACGCGAGGTAGGCCGCGAGCAGGGCCGCGGTGCCCACCAGCGCCAGGACGTCGATCGTGTACTTGTCGTCGCTGGGCTGGTTGGCCTCGACGCCGGCGGTGATCGTCTCGAGGTCGGCGACCCCGGTGTCGATCATCTTCTGGTACTGCTCGCGCTCGCCCGGGGTCAACGGCAGCTCGGCCAGCGGGCGGGCGGGCGGGGTCGTCGTGTCCGCCGACTCGGTCAGGTAGGTCGTGGCGAACAGGGTTACGAAGATCAGGGCGAGGACGACGACGGCGTCGAGCAGCTGCCCACGGACCGACTGCTTCGGCGGTTCGTAGTGCTCGCGGGTCTCCCGCTGCCCGCCCGGCGCGCTCACGACGCGCTCCCGCGCCTGGCCGCCCGGATGGCGTCGAGGTTCTCGATGTCGGGGCGGTAGACCTGCTCCTTCGCCAGCCGGTAGCGGCGGATCAGCGCGATCGCCGAGGCGGTGTTGAGGCCCCCGAGCGCCACCATCGCGACGCCGAGCACCACGAGCAGCGCGGGGCCGGGCACCGTCGGGGCGGCGGCGACGAAGACGAACACCAGCACCACCCACATGGCGACGGTGCTCCCGATCGCGAGGAGCCGGTCACGACGCAACAGCGTCGCGATCCGGTCGTCGAGGCTTGCCATCTGCGTGCCTCCGTTCGCGCGCACCGGCGAGCGGTCGGGGCGGGGGCGGCACCGTCACCTCGGACGGTCCACGCGAGCGTCACGACGTCGTGCGGTCGCTGGTACGGGCCGTGCATTGGTCCGGTGGAGGGACCATGGACGGGGCAACGATAGGAGACCCACGCCACACCGTGTCAAGCCTGCGTCAAGCCGACTGGACGCGGTCCGCCGTCAGACCTGGCTCCACGCCACGTCGTCCGCCCCGTCCTCGGCGCCGAACACGATGATCCTCAGTTGCCGCCGCGTCCCCTCCAGGTGCGCGCGCATCGCCGACGACGCCGCCGCCGCGTCCCCCGCCGCGACCGCCTCGTAGATCGCCCGGTGGTCGCGCAGCGTCTCCTCGACCGGCTCGCGGAACGGCAGGAGGTCGCGGGGGCTGAACAACTCACCGCGCGCCGTCTCGACCGCGACGGCCAGGCGCTCGTTGCCCGCGGCGCGGGCGAGGGCGACGTGGAAGCGGGAGTCGGCCTGGCGGAACGCCGTGCGCCCGATGACGTCGTGGAGCGCGAGCACCGCCTCGCGGACCGGGGCCAGCCCAACGGCCGTGTGCCGCCGCGCGGCCAGCGCCGCGGTCTCGGTCTCCAGGGCGATCCGGAAGTCGATGATGTCGTCCATCTCGCCGGCCTGGGCCCGCATCCGGGCCCGCCACGCCTCGGCGGGGCGGTGCAGCTCGGTGACGTAGGTGCCGCCGGTGGAGCCGCGGCGGACCTCGACGTAGCCGTCCTCGCGGAGCTGGCGGATCGCCTCGCGCAGGCTGATCCGCGCCACGCCGAGCTGCTCGGCGAGCTCGCGCTCGGCGGGCAGGCGCTCGCCCGGGCTGACGTCGCCGCGATGGATGCGCATGCGCAGGTGGTCCGCCACGGCCTGGGCCAGCGTGGTGGAGGAGACCTGCCGGACCATGCCCGGAGGCTACCCCGCGCGTCACCGTGCGTGTCCGGACGAGAGGGAGCCCGGCGTCCCGCGACGCCGTGGCGCGTGTGACGGGGTTGACACCCGTCGGCGCCGGCGTGAATGGTTCTCGGTCCAGACCTTGTTCGGGCGGGAGCGGTCGACGCGACCGCCGCGGGACGGGACACCGAGGGACCGACACGGTCGTCGGCCGTCACGACTCCGGGAGGCGGCATGGGCGACACGCGCGACGAGCTGCGGGAGCGCGCCGAGGCGGACGGCATCGAGTTCTTCCTGGCGATGTTCGTGGACCTGCACGGCAAGCCCTGCGCGAAGGCGGTCCCGTCCTCGTCGTTCGACCTGCTCATGGACGGGGGCGCGGGGTTCGCGGGCTTCGCCGCCGGCGACCTCGGGCAGTCGCCCGCCGACCCGGACGTGCTCGCGGTCCCCGACCCGGCGTCGTACACGAAGCTGCCGTGGAAGCCGGGCGTCGCGGTGCTGCACTGCGACCCGCACGTCGACGGCAAGCCGTGGCCCTACGCGCCGCGGGTGATCCTGCGCCGGCAGCTCTCCGAGCTCGCCGACAAGCGCGGCTGGGTGTTCAACACCGGCACCGAGCTGGAGTACAGCCTGCTGCGCCGGCGCGCGGACGGCGGCCTCGAGCCCGCCGACCCGCACGACACCGCGGACAAGCCCTGCTACGAGGTCAAGGGCCTGACGCGCATGTGGGACCACCTCTCCACGGTGTCGCGGCACCTCAACGCCCTCGAGTGGGGCAACTACGCCAACGACCACGAGGACGGCAACGGCCAGTTCGAGAACAACTGGCACTACGCGGACGCCCTGACCACGGCCGACCGCGCCATCTTCTTCCGCTACATGATCCACATGCTGGCGTACGACGCCGGCATGGTCGCGACGTTCATGCCCAAGCCGCTGTCCCACCTCACCGGCAACGGCATGCACATCCACCAGAGCCTCTGGACGCAGGACGGCCGGGCCCTCTTCGCCGACGACGCCGACACGCTCGGCATGTCGCGCACCGGCTACCACTACGTCGGCGGGCTGATCGAGCACGGCCGCGCGTCGGCCGGGATCATCTGCCCGACCGTCAACTCCTACAAGCGCATCGGCGTCGGCGCCCCGACGTCGGGATCGACGTGGGCGCCGGCCTACGTGGCCTACGGGGGCAACAACCGCTCGGTGATGCTGCGCGTGCCCGAGGGCGGGCGCGTCGAGCACCGCGGTGTCGACGGGTCGGCCAACCCCTACCTGGCCGCCACCGTGCTGCTCGCCGCGGGCCTCGACGGCATCGACCGGGAGATCGACCCCGGCACCTGCACCGACGACAACCTGTTCACGCTCAGCACCGACGAGGTCCGCGCCCGCGGCATCAAGCACCTGCCCAAGACCCTCGACCGCGCGGTCGAGGAGCTCGTCGCCGACGACGTCCTGCGCGCGGCGTTGGGCAAGACCTCGGGCGGCGACTTCGTCGACTACTTCGCCGCGGTCAAGCAGCAGGAGTTCGACGACTACCACGCCTCGGTGTCCGACTGGGAAGTGCGGCGCTACCTGACCCAGGCGTGAGACGCACCGAACCGTCGAGGAGGACGCCCCGGTGACCAGCACGAACGGCAACGGGCACCGGCCCGGACGCCTGCGCGGCTACTCGGCGTGGAGCCTGCTGCGCCACGGCCTCGTCCGCGAGGAGTGGCCGCGCGCCTGGCACGAGCGGGAGCTGCGCGGAAGTTACGACGCAGTGATCATCGGCGGCGGGGTGCACGGCCTGGCCACCGCCTACTACCTGGCCCGCGACCACGGCATGCGCAACGTCGCCGTGCTCGACCGCGCCTACATCGGCTCGGGCGGCTCGGGGCGCAACACCGCGATCCTGCGCTCGAACTACCTCACCCCCGAGGGCGTGCGGTTCTACGACCGGTCGGTGAAGCTCTACGAGCACCTCGCCGCGGACCTGAACTACAACGTCATGTTCTCCCAGCGCGGGCACCTCACCCTCGCCCACAACGACGCCTCGCTGCGGACCATGCACTGGCGCACCGAGGTCAACAAGCTCCAGGGCGTCGACTCCGAGGTGATCGGGCCGGACCGCATCTCCGAGCTGGTGCCCTACCTCGACACGAGCGAGGAGACCCGATACCCGATCCTCGGAGCGCTCTACCACCCGCCGGGCGGGATCGTGCGCCACGACGCCGTGGTGTGGGGCTACGCGCGCGGCGCGGACGCGCACGGGGTGCACATCCACCAGCAGACCGAGGTCACCGGCATCGACGTCGAGCGCGGCCGGGTCACCGGCGTGCAGACGAACCGCGGGCGGATCGCGACCCCGGTGGTGCTCAACGCCACCGCCGGCTGGGCCAGCCTGATCTCCGACATGGCCGGGGTGTCCATGCCGGTGCAGACCTCGCCGCTGCAGGCCGCGGTCACCGAGCCGGTGCGCCCGTTCCTCGACACCGTCGTGGTCTCGGGGACCCTGCACGTCTACGTGTCGCAGACCGACCGGGGCGAGCTGGTGTTCGGCGCGAGCGTCGACCCGTTCGCGTCGTACTCGATGCGCGGGTCGCTGGAGTTCGCCGAGGGCATCGCGGGGCACGTCCTCGAGCTCATGCCCGCGCTGCACCGGATGCGGCTGCTGCGCCAGTGGGCCGGGCTCTGCGACATGACCCCGGACTACTCGCCGATCATGGGCCCGACGCCGGTCGAGGGCTTCTACGTCGACGTCGGCTGGGGCACCTACGGCTTCAAGGCCGGCCCGGTGTCCGGGGAGGCGATGGCCGCGTGCCTCGCGCACGGCAAGCCGCCCGAGATCATCTCCGCCTTCGGCCTCGACCGCTTCGGCGACGGGCGGCTCGTCGGCGAGAAGGGGGCGGCCGCCGTGGGCCACTGAGCATCACTGAGGCCCACCCGCCCCGCTCCCCGCCCCGCGATCCCTGCCGAGGTGACCGAGACATGATGCTGCTCCCCTGCCCCTGGTGCGGGCCCCGCAACGCGACCGAGTTCCGGTTCGTCGGCGAGGCCGGCTCGCGCCCGGACCCCGCGACCGTGACGCCCGAAGAATGGCGCCACTACCTCCACGTCCACGCGAACCCGTGCGGCTGGTCGACCGAGACCTGGTACCACCGCGCGGGGTGCCGCCGGTACCTGTCGGTCGAGCGGCACACGCTCACCCACGAGGTCCGGACGGTCCGGGACGCGGCGACGGGTACGACGGGTACGACGGGCACCGCGGGCACCGCGACGCCGGGGGCCGCCCGATGAGCCTGCTGCCCACGCCCCGGCGCACCCGGGCGACCGACCGCTCGGACGCCGAGCGCCTCCCGCCGCGGGCCGGCGAGGTCATCGACCGCCGGCGCACGGTGGGCTTCCGCTGGAACGGCACCCCGTACACCGGCCACCCCGGCGACACGATCGTCTCGGCCCTGGCGGCGGCCGGCGAGCGCGTGTTCTCCCGCAGCTACAAGTACCACCGCCCGCGCGGCCTGCTGACCGCGAACTACCTCGACCCCGGCGCCATGGTGCAGGTCGGCGACGAGCCCAACGTCCGCGGCGCGCACCGGCTGCTCGCCGAGGGCATGGACGTGCGTTCGCAGAACACGTGGCCGTCCCTGCGCTTCGACGTCCGCGCGGTCAACGGGCTCGCGAGCCGGTTCCTCGCCACCGGCTTCTACTACAAGACCTTCATCAAGCCCGAGGTGCTCTGGCCGGCCTACGAGAAGGTGCTGCGCACGTTCGTGCACGCCGGCGAGGTGCCGCCGGACACCGCGCCCGGGGTCTACGACAAGCGTTACGCCCACCCCGACGTCGTCGTCGCAGGCGGTGGTCCGGCCGGCATGGCCGCCGCCGTCACCGCCGCCCGGTCCGGTGCCACCGTGATGCTCGTCGAGGAGGAGCACCAGCTCGGCGGGCACCTGCGCTGGGGCGGGCCGGCCGAGCTCGCGCGCCTGGCCGAGCTGCGCGCGCAGGTCGCCGCCGAGCCCGCGATCGAGGTGCTCACCGACGCGGTCGTCGGCGCCCGCTTCGACGACAACTGGATCCCGATCGTCGCCCGCGGCATCCCCGGGGTCGACGAGCGGCTGGTCAAGGCCCGCGCGGGCGTGCTCGTGGTGGCGCCGGGGCTGGTGGAGCGGCCCTACGTCTTCGCCGGCAACGACCTGCCCGGCGTCGTGCTCTCCACCGCGGTCCGGCGCCTGGTGAACCTCCACGCCGTACGCCCCGGACGGCGGGCGGTCGTGCTCACGGCCAACCCCGAGGGCGACGCCGCCGTCGGTGACCTCGAGTCCGCCGGGGTCGAGGTGGCCGACGTCGTCGACGCCCGGCGCGGCGAGTCGGTGCGCGCCGCCCACGGGCGCTCGGGGCTGCGGGTCGTCGAGCTCGGCGACGGACGCCGCGTCGAGGCCGACCTGCTCGTCACCGCCGTCGGGTGGACCGCGCCGACGTCGCTGCTCAACCAGTCCGGGGACCGCCCGGTCTACGAGCCGCGCGCCGCGCGCTTCGTGCCGGACCCGACGCGGATGCCGGAGAACGTGCTGGCCGCCGGCGGGATCGTCGGCGACGGCGACGTGGACGCGCTGGTCGAGCACGCCGGCGCCGTGGGCCGCGAGGCGGCACGGCGGGCCGGCCGGAGCGCGGGTGCGGCCGTCGCGGTCCCCACGCTGCCCGTCGCCGACCACCCCGAGCTGTTCAGCGCCGGCACCGGCGGGTTCGTCGACTTCTCCGAGGACGTCTCCGCCAAGGACATCACCACCGCCGCGGCCGAGGGCTACGACTCCGTCGAGCTGGTCAAGCGCTACACGACGGCGACGATGGGCCCGGCCCAGGGCAAGCTCGAGACGGTCAACACGGTCGCGGTGCTCGCCGCCGCGACCGGCCGCACGATCGCCGAGACCGGCACGACCACGTGGCGCCCGATGTGGGCGCCGGTGACCCTGGGGGCGCTGGCCGGGCGCAGCCACGAGCCGGTGCGCTACTCGCCGATGCAGCCCTGGCACGAGCGCCACGGCGCGGTGCCGCTGATCGCCGGGCAGTGGATCCGCCCCGAGCACTACGGCGACCCGGCCGGCGAGGTCACCGCCGTGCGGACCGGCGTCGGGATCATCGACGTCACGCCGATCGGCAAGCTCGACCTGCGCGGCCCCGACGTCGCGTCGCTGCTCGAGCTGCTCTACGTCAACAGGTGGTCGAAGCTCGGCGTCGGCAAGGTGCGCTACGGGGTCATGTGCGCCGAGGACGGGGTCGTCATGGACGACGGCGTCACCGGCCGGCTCGGCGAGGACCACTACCTCATGTCCACCACGTCCTCGGGCGCGGCGACGGTGTGGGAGTGGGTCGAGAACTGGCTGCAGACCGCCCACCCCGAGTGGCGCGTCCACGTCACGCCCGTGACCACGGCCTACGCCAGCATCAACATCGCCGGCCCCCGCTCCCGCGCGCTGCTGGGCCGGCTCACCGAGGTGGACCTCGACCCCGAGCGGTTCGGCTACATGCAGGTCCGCACCGGGCGCGTCGCCGGCGTCGACGACTGCGTGCTGTGGCGCATCGGGTTCACCGGCGAGCTGTCCTACGAGGTCCACGTGCCGGCGGGCCACGGCCTGCACGTCTGGGAGCAGCTGATGGCCACGGGCGCCGACCTCGGCGTGCGGCCGTTCGGGGTGGAGGCCCAGCGCATCCTGCGCCTGGAGAAGGGCCACGCCATCGTCGGGCAGGACACCGACGGGCTCACCCAGGGCTTCAGCGCCGGGCTCGACGGGCTGATCAAGCTCGACAAGGACGACTTCGTCGGGCTGCCCGAGCTGCGCTGGCAGCGCGAGCGCGACACCGCCCCGCGCCTGGTCGGGCTGCGCCCGCTCGACGCGACGGTGGTCCCGCCCGAGGCCAGCCAGATCCTCGACCGCGCCGGTGGCATCGCCGGCCGGGTGACCTCCAGCCGGATGTCCCCCACCCTCGGCCGGTCGATCGGGCTGGCCCAGCTCGACCGCGAGCTCGCCGAGGTCGGCACGCGCGTCACCGTCCGGCTGCCCGACGGCCGCGACGTCACCGCCGAGGTCACCCACCCCGTCCACGTCGACCCCGAGGGGGCGAGGCTCCGTGGCTGACACAGCTGGGCCGACCGCCGTCGCGCGGAGCCCGATCGCGCGCAGCCCGATCGCGGCGGCTGCGCCGACCGTCCGGCACGGTTGGGAGGTCGACGCGACGGTGGCCGTCGGGCCGCTGACGCTGTCGGACGAGACGCCGCTGGCCAAGGTGGCCGTGCGCGCCCCGTTCGACGGCGCCGCGCGGCGGGCCCTCGGGGTGCGGTACGGCCGCACGGGGCGGGTCGACCTCGGCGGTGACGGCGTGCTGATCGTGGGCGCCGGGCCCGGGGAGTGGCTGGTGCTCGGCGCGCCGGGCACGGGTGCGGCCCTCGTGGCGTCGCTCGAGGAGCTGCTCGCCGGCACCGGCGATTTCACCTCGGTCCTCGACCTCACCCACGGCCGCGCCCTCGTCCGCCTCGAGGGCGCCGCCGCGCCGCGCGTCCTCGCCGGCGTCTGCGCGATCGACCTCGCCGACACCGTGACGCCCGACGGCACCGCGCTGCGGACGTCGGTCGCGGCCGTGGTCACCGACGTCGTCCGCGACGACCGCGGCGCGCAGCGCAGCGGAGCTGCCGCCTCGGGCACTGCCGGCGTGCGCTCCTATCTGCTGCACTGCGAGCGCTCGTCGGGCCAGTACCTCGCCGACAGCCTGCTCGAGGCGGGCGCCGGGGCGGGGCTCGAGGTCACGGGGTTCCGCGGGCTGGGCTGAGGTCGGGCGAGGTCCCGGGTGACGGCGGGCACGCGGGCTTGAGTGTGCCGCGACGGCACGGACTGGACTGGTCGCCATGAGCACACCCACGCAGTCCCGCCCGCGCCTCATCGACGTCGAGGACTTCTTCGCCGACCCCGAGTTCGCGCACGCGACCGTGTCGCCCGACGGCACGCGGATCGCCTACCTCGCCCCGCGCCACGGGCGGCTGCAGGTCTGGGTCCGCGGGATCCACGAGGAGCACGCCGACGCCGTGTGCGTCACGCATGACGCGCGTCGCGGCGTCATGCAGTACCACTGGACCGACGACCCCCGCTGGCTGCTGTACCTGCAGGACACCGACGGCAACGAGGACTGGCACCTCCACCGCGTGGACCTGACCGCGCCGGACGAGCCCGCCGTCGACCTGACGCCCCTGCCGGCCGGCTCGCGGGTCGTCGCCGTGGAGCCCCTGCCGTCGTCCCCCGGGCAGGTCCTCGTCTCCATGAACCAGCGGCCGATGGTGTTCGACGCCTTCCGCGTCGACGTCGCCACGGGCGAGACCACCCTGCACCTCGAGCACCCCTCGCCGCGCCGCACCTACCTCCTCGACCGCGAGGGCCGCCCGGCGTTCCTCGCCGAGCTCACCGACGGCGGCGACTGGGAGTTCTCCGCGGTCGACGGCCCCGAGGAGAGCCGCCTGCTGCTCAGGGTCGGCGGCCCCGAGCACCCGCTCAGCGTGTACCCGCAGCTCGTGACCCCGGACGGGACGGGCCTGCTGCTCGGCCTCTACCAGGACAGCGACGACCTGCGGCTCGTGCGCGTCGACCACGCGACCGGCCGGCAGACCGTCGTCGCGGCCGTCGAGGGCCAGAGCCTCGACATCATGGGCGCGATGTCGCCGCTCCTCCCGGCCACCGTGATCGAGAGCGCGCGCACCCACGAGGTCATCGCCGCCCGGTTCGTCGGCGACCGCCCGCGTGTCGAGCTCCTCGACCCGGCGTACGCGGACGTGTTCGGCGCGCTCGCCGCGCTGTCCGACGGCGCGCTGCACTCGGTGTCGTCGGACGACGCCGAGCGGTGGTGGGTCGCGAGCTTCCTCCACGACCGCGCGCCCGGCGCGACCTGGCTGCTCGACCGGACGACCGGTGAGAGCCGGCTGCTGTTCCGGTCGTTCACCCACATCGCGCCCGACGAGCTGGCCCCGATGACCCCGGTCCGGTTCCCGGCCCGCGACGGCCTGGAGCTGCCGGCGTTCCTGACGCTGCCGGTGGGCGTGCCACTCGAGGACCTGCCGCTGGTGCTGATGGTGCACGGCGGGCCGTGGGCGAACGACAGCTGGGGCTACAACCCCGAGGTGCAGTTCCTCGCCAATCGCGGCTACGCCGTCCTGCAGGTCAACTTCCGGGGGTCCTCCGGCTAC
The DNA here is from genome assembly GCF_056311855.1 of Actinomycetospora sp. ABD4_176. NCBI lineage: Bacteria > Bacillati > Actinomycetota > Actinomycetes > Pseudonocardiales > Pseudonocardiaceae > Actinomycetospora > Actinomycetospora sp. ABD4_176. The sequence goes on from NZ_CM149974.1 coordinate 2,151,376, forward strand.
GGGCGCCGCCACCTCACCGCGGCGATCGGCGAGCTCGCCGGGGCCATGCACGACGACCTGATCGACGCCGCCCGCTGGGCCGTCACCGAGGGCTTCGCCGACCCGGACCGCATCGGCATCTACGGCGGGTCCTACGGGGGCTACGCCGCGCTGGTCGGCGTCACCGTCACCCCCGACTTCTTCGCCGCCGCGGTCGACTACGTGGGCATCTCCGACCTCGCGAACTTCATGCGCACGCTGCCGGAGTTCGCGCGCCCCACCCTGATCAACAACTGGTACCGCTACGTCGGCGACCCGGCGGTCGCTGAGCAGGAGGCCGACATGCTCGCCCGCTCGCCGATCACGATGGTCGACCGGATCCGCACGCCGCTGCTCGTCGCCCAGGGCGCCAACGACGCCCGCGTGGTGCAGGCCGAGTCGGACAACATCGTGACGTCGCTGCGGGACCGCGGCGTGCCGGTGGAGTACCTGGTCGCCGACGACGAGGGCCACGGCTTCGCCAACGTCGAGAACCGGTTCCGGCTCTACCGCGCCATGGAGGCGCACTTCGCCCGGCACCTCGGTGGCCGGGCCGGCTGAGCCGCTTGTCCGTCCGTCCCGCGGCCTGCTCTGATCACCGTTCGTGGGGCACCCGGAGGCGCGGCCGACGCCCCGCACCGCGTCCGGACTCGCGATCGCGCTGCTCTCGGGCTTCTCCTTCGGGCTGGCCGGGCCGTTCGCGGCGTCGCTGATCGCGGTCGGGTGGTCGCCGCCGGCGGTGGCGCTCGCCCGACTGGCGGGCGCGGCGGTCCTCCTCGCCGTGCCGCTGGCGCTCCTCCTGGCCCGCGGGTGGCGGCCGCGCGCCGGGCACGGGCGGGCCGTGGTGGTCTACGGGCTCGTCCCGCTGGCCGGCGCGCAGGTCTGCTACTTCAGCGCCGTCGGGCACCTGTCGGTCGGCGTCGCCCTGCTCATCGAGTACACCGCGCCGGTCCTGCTGCTCGCCTGGACGTGGGCGCGCACCGCCGTCCGCCCCCGGCCCCTGACGCTGGCGGGCGCCGCGCTGGCCGTGGCGGGCCTCGTGCTCGTCCTCGACGTCGCGCGCGGGGCGGAGGTCGACGTCGTCGGCGTCCTGTGGGGCCTGGGCGCGGCGGTGTGCCTGGCGGCGTACTTCCGGCTCTCGGCCGACGCCGGCGGGGCCGAGGGCCCGCCCGCCCTGGTGCTCACCGCGGGCGGGGCGGTCGTCGGCAGCGTGGTCGTCGCGCTGCTCGGGCTCGTCGGCCTGCTGCCGCTGACCGCGACGACCGCGCCCATCGACCTCGGCGGGTGGGGCGCTCCGTGGTGGGTCGGTGTCCTGCTCGTCGCGGCCCTGTCGACGGCGCTGGCCTACCTCACCGGGATCGCCGCGGTGGGGCGGCTCGGCTCGCGGCTGGCGTCGTTCGTCGGGCTGAGCGAGGTGCTCTTCGCCGTGCTCGGCGCCTGGTGGCTGGTGGCCCAGGAACCGACGGCGACGCAGGTCGCGGGCGGGGTGCTCGTCGTCGGCGCCGTCGCGCTGATCCGGTGGGCCGAGCCGCCCGAGCGGCGGCCCGACCTCAGCTCGACGACAGGCCCGTGAGCACCTCCACCAGCGGCGCGGGGTGCAGCTGGACTCCCGCGTGCGAGGCGGGCACGTCGACGACAGCGAAGGGCACCGGGAGCGCGGCGTCGGCCTCGCGGACGAACCGGTCCTGCAGCGCCGGCGACAGCGCGCGGTCCTCGGACAGGCGCACGTAGGTGTGCGGGAGCGGGCCCCAGCGCTCCGGGTCGACGCGCACGAGGTCCTCGTCGATCGCGAGGGCCTCGCGCACGTCCATCGCCGCGAGCAGCGCGAGCAGCTCGGCCCGCGTGCCGTCGGCGAGCAGCGCGTCCTGGAGCGCGTCGAGGGCCGCCGGGTCGTGGGTGTGCAGGTCGACCCGCAGCTCGCCGACCTCGGCGGGGTCGGCGGTCATGAGGCCGGGGGCGATCCGGTCGAGGGCCGACGGCCCGGTGTCGGCGAGGTAGGTCGACGGGCCGGCGTCGACGCAGCACCACGCCGAGACGTAGACGACGTGGTCGAGCAGCTCGGGTACCGCGTTGGCCACGGCCGTCACCGTCATCCCGCCGCGGCTGTGACCGACGAGCACGACGGGCCCGTGCTCGCGGGCGGCGCGGACGACGCCGACCACCGCGGCGACGTCGTCGGGGGTCGACAGGCCGGCCATGCCCCCGGGGCGGGCGTCGAGCCCGTGCCCGGGCAGGTCGACGGCCACGGCCCGGTGGCCGGCGAGCGCCAGGGCACGGGAGACCGGGCCCCAGTGCGAGGCGTTGGCGAACGCGCCGTGGACGAGGACGTAGGTGGACGACACGGCAGCACTCCCCGGAGACGACGAACGCGGCGCACCGGGAACCGGTGCACCGCGTCCGTGGAAGTAGCCCCGAGGGGATTCGAACCCCCGCTACCGCCTTGAGAGGGCGGCGTCCTAGGCCGCTAGACGACGGGGCCCTAGGAGAACGGCGACGACTCTAGATCACGGTCCGCCACCGCTCGCAGCTGGGGTACCAGGACTCGAACCTAGAACAACTGAACCAGAATCAGCCGTGTTGCCAATTACACCATACCCCATGGCGATCACCGAGCGTGACGCAGCACGTCCTGCCCGACGACCTGGACCAGTCTAGGACATCGCCGCCGCCCGGTTCGACACCCCCCGCTGACGCCCCGGGCCCGCGGCCCGCGGGCCGCCGTGCCCTGCCCGGTAGCCTGGCCGGGTTGGGCCACCGCACGACGAGGAAGATCGAGACGTGAGCTCTCAGCCGTCCACCGCCGCGGGGCAGCCCGCGTTCGCACCCCTGCCCGCGAGCGTGGACCTGCCCGCGATCGAGCGCGAGGTCCTGACCCGCTGGGCCGACCGTGACGTGTTCCGGCGCAGCCTCGAGCGCACCGCCGGCGGTGAGCCGTGGATCTTCTACGAGGGACCGCCGACCGCCAACGGCCAGCCCGGCACCCACCACGTCGAGGCCCGCGCGTTCAAGGACCTCTTCCCGCGGTTCAAGACCATGCGCGGCTACCACGTGCCGCGCCGCGCGGGTTGGGACTGCCACGGCCTGCCGGTGGAGCTCGCCGTCGAGAAGGAGCTCGGCTTCACCGGCAAGGGCGACATCGAGACCTACGGCATCGCCGAGTTCAACGCCGCCTGCCGCGAGTCGGCGCTGCGCAACGTCTCGGCCTTCGCCGCGATGACCGAGCGCATGGGCTACTGGGTCGACCTCGACGAGGCCTACCTGACCATGGCGCCGCGCTACGTCGAGAGCGTCTGGTGGTCGCTCAAGAAGATCTTCGACGACGGGCTGCTCGTCGAGGACCACCGCGTGACGCCCTACTGCCCCCGCGACGAGACGCCGCTCTCGGACCACGAGGTGGCGCTGGGCTACGAGGACGACGTCGACCCCTCGGTCTACGTGCGCTTCCCGCTCACCGACGGCGTCTGGGCCGGCGCCGACCTGCTGGTCTGGACAACGACGCCCTGGACGCTCCCGTCGAACACCGCCGTGGCCGTCGCGCGCGACATCGTCTACGTCCGCGCGACCACCGCCGACGGGGACGACCTCGTCGTCGCCGAGGACCTCCTGGGGGTGCTGGGCGAGGACGCGCAGGTCACCGACCGGCTCACCGGCGCCGACCTGCTCGGCAGCCACTACCGCCGCCCGCTCGACCTGATCCCCGACGAGCGCTTCGGTGACGCCCACCGCGTCGTGCACGGCGACCACGTCACCACCGACGCCGGCACCGGGCTGGTGCACATGGCGCCCGCCTTCGGGGCGGAGGACCACCTCGTCGCCAAGGCCGAGGGCCTCGAGATGGTCAACCCGATCGGGCCGGACGGGCACTTCGCCGCCGACGTCCCGCTCGTCGGCGGCATGTTCTTCAAGGGCGCCGACCCGACGCTGGTCGAGGAGCTGCGGGCCCGGGGCGTGCTGTGGCGCTCGGAGTCCTACGAGCACTCCTACCCGCACTGCTGGCGCTGCCACACGCCGCTGATCTACTACGCGCTGCCCTCGTGGTTCATCCGCACCACCGCGGTGCGCGACCGCCTGGTCGAGGAGAACGAGCGGACCACCTGGTACCCGCCGCACATCAAGCACGGGCGCTACGGCGCATGGCTCGAGAACAACGTCGACTGGGCGCTCTCGCGCAACCGCTACTGGGGCACGCCGCTGCCGATCTGGCGCAACGACGCCGACCCGGCGGAGATGGTGTGCGTCGGCTCGCTGGCCGAGCTGTCGTCGTGGGCCGGCGAGGACCTCTCCGAGCTCGACCCGCACCGCCCCTACGTCGACGACGTGACCTTCCCGGCGCCGAGCGGGACCGGCACGATGCGCCGCGTCACCGACGTCATCGACGTCTGGTACGACTCGGGCGCGATGCCGTTCGCCCAGTGGGGCGCACCGCACCACCACGAGGCCGACTTCGCGGCGGCCTACCCCGCGCAGTACATCTGCGAGGCGATCGACCAGACCCGCGGCTGGTTCTACTCGCTGATGGCCGTGGGGACGCTGGTGTTCGACCGGTCGTCCTACGAGAACGTCGTGTGCCTGGGGCTGCTGCTCGACGAGCAGGGCCGCAAGATGTCGAAGCACCTGGGCAACGTGCTCGACCCGTTCGAGCTCTTCGAGTCCCACGGCGCCGACGCCGTGCGGTGGCTGATGCTCGCCCAGGGCTCGCCGTGGGTCGACCGGCGCGTCGGGCACGAGGCGCTGCGCGAGATCGTCCGCAAGATCCTCCTGACGTACTGGAACACCGCGTCGTTCCTGGTCACCTACGCGAACGCCTCGGGGTGGCGGCCGACCGGCGAGCCGGTGGCGTCGGACCACCCCATGGACCGCTGGGTGCTCGGCGAGCTGGCGACCTGCGTCCGCGAGGTCACCCGCGCCCTCGACGACTTCGACTCCTCGAGCGCCGGCCGCGCGATCTCGTCGTTCGTCGACGGGCTGTCGAACTGGTACGTCCGCCGCTCGCGCCGGCGCTTCTGGCAGGGCGACACGACGGCGCTCGCGACGCTGCACCGCTGCGTCGAGACGCTCTCGCGGCTCATGGCGCCGTTCATCCCCTTCACCACCGACCACCTCTGGACGCGGCTGCAGGGCGACGTCGTCGAGGGCGCGCCCGACTCGGTGCACCTCGCCGACTGGCCGGTCGTCGACGAGGCGGCGATCGACCCGGTGCTCGCGGAGCGCATGGCCCTCGTGGCGCGGATCGTCGAGCTGGGCCGGTCGACCCGCGCCGCCAGCGGGGTGCGCACGCGCCAGCCGCTGTCGCGCGCGGTGGTGGCCGCGCCCGGGTTCGCCGACCTGGGCTCCGACGACGAGGGCAGGGGGCTGCTCGCCGAGATCGCCGAGGAGCTCAACGTCGGGCGCGTCGAGGCGGCGGGGTCCGACCTCGTCGAGGTCACCGTGAAGCCGAACTTCCGGGCGCTGGGCAAGCGCTTCGGCAAGCAGACCCCGATCGTCGCCGAGGCGGTCAAGGCCTCCACCGACGCCCCGGTCGACGGGACGCTGACGGTCGTCGTCGACGGCGCGGAGATCGCGCTCTCCGGCGACGAGATCGTCGTCGAGGAGACGCCCCGCGAGGGCTGGGCGGTCCGTTCGGAGGGTGGCCTGTCGGTCGGCCTCGACACCGAGCTCACCGACGAGCTGCGCGCCGCGGGCCTCGCGCGCGACGTCGTGCGCGTCGTGCAGGAGGCGCGCAAGACCCGCGGGCTCGAGGTCTCGGACCGCATCGTGCTGACCTGGGCCGCCGAGCGCGCCGACGTCGCTGACGCCGTGCGCGCCCACGCCGGCACCATCGCCGAGGAGGTCCTCGCGGTCGAGATGACCGAGGGGGCCGTCAACGGGGACGCCGCCGCGCGCTCCGACGACCTGGCGCTGGCCGTCGCGATCGCCCCCGCCGCCCCCGCCGCGGGGGTCTGACGGGCGCGGGGGTCAGCCGGCCGGCACCTCGTCGGGCGTCGTCGCCGAGCGGGCCGACCCCTCGCGCAGCCCGAACACCGCGACGAGGCTGAGCAGCGAGAGCGCGGTGACGTAGAGCGCGATCGGCGTCGACGAGCCGGTGGCGCCGAACAGGGCGGTGGCGACGAGCGGCGTCACGGCCCCGCCGACCATGCCGCCGACCTGGTAGGCGATGGAGATGCCGCTGTAGCGCACGCGCACCGGGAAGATCTCGGCGAACAGGCCGCCCTGGGCGCCGGCCATGATGCCCTGGACGATCGCCGCGACCGCGAACGCGAGCCCGGCGAGGGCCGCCGACCCCGTGTTGACCAGCGCGAACATCGGCAGCGGCCAGGCGACGGCCGTCAGCGCGCCGACGACGAAGACCCGGCGCGAGCCGAACCGGTCGGACAGCATCGCCGCCGCCACGATCGTCGCCACCCACACGACCGTCGACAGCATGATCAGCGTCAACAGCGTCGTGCGCTCGTAGTCGAGCGCCGTCGTGCCGTAGCTCAGCATGTAGACGATGACGGTGTAGCCGACCGCCGGCGGTGCGATCGAGACGAGGCTCGCCAGCGCCAGCACCTTGGGGTGGCGCCGCACGAGGTCGGCGACCGGCACCGTGCTCGTCTCGCGGCGCTGCTTGACCTGTTCGAACTCCGGCGCGTCCTGCAGCCGGCTGCGCACGACGAAGCCGACGACGACGAGCACGACCGAGAGCAGGAACGGGATGCGCCAGCCCCACGAGCGGAACGCCTCGTCGGACAGCCCGGCGACGGCGAGGAAGGCGAGGTTCGAGGTGAGCACGCCGATCGGCACGCCGAACTGCGCGAAGCTGCCGTAGACCGCGCGCCGGCGGCTCGAGGCGTGCTCGGTGGCGATGAGGACGGCGCCGCCCCACTCCCCGCCGACCCCGAAGCCCTGCAGGAGGCGCAGCAGGACGAGCAGCAGCGGGGCCGCGATGCCGATCGCCGCGTAGGTCGGGAGCACGCCGATGAGCGCGGTCGCCCCGCCGGTGAGCAGCAGCGTCAGCACGAGCATGGCCTTGCGGCCGATGCGGTCGCCGAAGTGCCCGATGACCGCCGCCCCGAGGGGGCGCGCGACGAACCCGACGGCGAAGGTGGCGAACGCCGCGAGCGTGCCCGCCACCGCGGAGAACTGCGGGAAGAAGAGGCTCCCGAACACCAGCGCCGCGGCGGTGCCGAAGATGTAGTAGTCGTACCACTCGATCGACGTGCCGACGAAGCTCGCCGCGAAGATGCTGCGGCGCGAGGGAGCGGCCATGGTCAGGCAGGGAAGCGCACGCGGGTGGGGCGGGGCAACAGCGCGGCTCAGGTCTCCCGGAACTCGGAAAGGACCGCGTCGGTGTGCTCGCCGACGTCGGGGACCGCGCCCATCCGCAGCTCCCGGCCGGCGAGCCCGATCGGCGGCACCAGCGCCGGCACCTCGCCCACCGGCGAGCCGACGGTGCGCCAGCGGTCGCGGGCGGCGTGCTGGGGGTGGGCGAGGACGCCGTCGTCGCCGACGAGGTCCCGCCGGCGGGCGTGCGCGATGCCGGCGCCGGCGAGGCGTGCGACGACCTCCGCGCCGTCGAGCCGGCCCAGCACGGCGTCGATGGCCGCGTGCAGCTCGTCGCGGTGCTCGAGGCGCGCCGAGCCGGTGGCGAAGCGGTCGTCGGTCGCGAGGCCCTCGTCGCCGAGGACCTCGGCGCAGAAGCGCGCCCACTCCCGCTCGTTCTGGATCGCCAGGACGACCTCGGTGCCGTCGCCCGCGGCGAACGTCCCGTACGGCGCGATGGCGGGGTGGGAGGTGCCCGCGCGACGGGGCGCGTGACCGGCACCGGCTGCGTAGGTCAGCGGGAAGCCCATCCACTCGCTCAGCGCGTCGAAGAGGCTGACCTCCAGCGCCGCGCCCTCGCCGGTGCGTTCCCGCTCGTAGAGGGCGGCGAGGATGCCGGAGAAGGCGTACATGCCGGCCCCGATGTCGGCGGCCGGGATGCCCGCCTTGGCCGGGTGCTCGGGAGTGCCGGTCATCGTCACCAGGCCCGTCTCGGCCTGGATGAGCAGGTCGTAGGCCTTCGCGTCGCGGTACGGGCCCGACGAGCCGTACCCCGAGATGCTGCAGTGCACGAGGCGCGGGTGCTCCCGGCAGAGCTCCGCGGCGCCGAGCCCCAGACGCTCCGCGGCACCGGGAGCGACGTTCTGCACGAACACGTCGGCGCGGGCGAGCATCCGGTGCAGGGCGGCGAGCGCGTCGGGGCCCTTGAGGTCGAGCGTGACGCTCTCCTTGCCCCGGTTCAGCCAGACGAAGTGGCTGGACAGGCCACCGACGACGGTGTCGTAGTCGCGGGCGAAGTCGCCGCGCCCCGGCCGCTCGACCTTGATCACGCGGGCGCCGAGGTCGGCGAGGTGGCGCGTCGCGAGCGGCGCGGCCACGGCCTGCTCGCAGGCCACCACCAGGACACCGTCCAGCGGGAGAGAGGTCACGCGGTGATCGTGCCCCGCGGCGCGCACCCTCGCTCGGCACTGCTCGTTGTGACCCACGTCGTCTCGTTCTAGCGAACCAGTTAGCCCGGTTGGCCGAACGATGCGCGTCGGGACACGGCCATGGGCACGGCGAGCAGCAGGGGACGGCGGCATGGCACCACGAACGGGGCACCTCATCGGGCGCCGCGCGGGCACCGCGGCCCTCGCGCTCGTCACGACGGCGCTCGGTGTCGGCGGCACGGGTCTCGCCGCGCAGGCCGGCGTCGTGTCGCTGAGTCCGACGCCGACGACGCAGGCCGCCCCGAGCGGCCAGGGGCTGCTGCGCGTCGCGCACCTCTCCCCCTCCACCGGCGCGGTGGACATGTACGCGCAGGGGCCGGGGATGCCGCAGACCACGGTGGCGTCCGGGGTCTCCTACCGGGGCCTGACCGGCTACCTGACGGCCACGCCCGGCGTCTACACCCTCCAGGCCCGGCCGGCGCACGCGCCGCACCCCCAGCGGCGGCGTCCCGGCGGGCCTCGGCGGGCTCGCGTCCGATCCGGCCGCGGCGGCCCCCCTCGCCGAGCCGATGCCGGTGATCGCCCTCCCCGCCGCGCAGCGGTCGCTGCCGCGACCGGTCGGGCTGTCCGTGCCGGCCGCGGGCGTGGACGTCGACCACCTCGTCGACCTCGCCGTCGACGGTGCGGGCGCGCTGCAGGCGCCGGCCGGTCCGCAGGAGGTCGGCTGGTTCACCGGCGGCGCGGCTCCCGGCGCGCCGGGACCGGCGGTGCTCGTCGGGCACGTCGACTCGTGGCAGGGGCCGGGCGTGTTCGCCCGGGCGCGCGACCTGCGCCCGGGGGACGCGATCGACGTCCCGCGCAGCGACGGCAGCGTGGCGCACTTCGTCGTCGACTCCGTGGAGCGCTTCGGCAAGGACGAGTTCCCGACCGGGCGGGTCTACGGCGCGGGCGACGGCCGCCCCGCCCTGAGGCTGGTCACCTGCGGCGGCGCGTTCGACCGGGAGACGCGGTCGTACGTCGACAACGTCGTCGCCTTCGCGTCTCCCCGGTGAGCCCGACGGGGAACTCCGTTCAACCCGTGCTCGTTGACGGTGCGTGTTCGCCGAGGGGATGATCTCGGCGCGTTCTCGGCCGATCGAGCACCGAGCGTCACGAGGAGACCCGATGCGCAGCAACCTGTTCGCCCCGGAGAACCAGGAGCAGGAGTCCGCGCAGCCGGGTCTGCGCCTGCAGAACTCGAAGATGCTCAAGATCGAGCTCAACGGCGAGTGCCTGGCCCGGCAGGGCTCGATGGTCGCGTTCCAGGGCCAGGTGCACTTCGAGGCCAAGGGCTCCGGGGGCATCGGGCGGTTCCTCAAGCAACAGCTCACCGGCGAGGGCGTGCCGCTGATGAAGGTCAGCGGGCGCGGCGACGTGTTCCTCGCCGACGCGGCCGCCGACGTGCACCTCATCGACCTCGAGGGCCCGCAGGACGCCCTGTCGATCAACGGCGCGAACGTGCTCGCGTTCGAGCCGACGCTGTCCTACGACATCCAGATGGTGCAGGGCGCCGCGTCGATGTCGGGCTCGGGCCTGTTCAACTGCGTGTTCAGCGGGCAGGGCCGGCTGGCCATCACGTGCAAGGGCTCGCCGGTCGTCCTCGACGTCGACCAGCCGACCTACGCCGACCCCCAGGCGGCGGTCGCGTGGTCGGCGGGCCTGCAGGTCGGCGTGCACCGCGCCGACCAGCTCGGCCTCGGCACCCTGCTCGGCCGCACCACGGGCGAGGCCTACACCATGGGCTTCCAGGGCCGCGGCTTCGTCATCGTCCAGCCCAGCGAGGAGCCGCCGACCGGTGCGCTCGGCGGCCACGGCAGTGGCCAGCAGTCGGGCAGCGGCGGGGTGCTGGGCGGGCTGTTCAGCTAGCGGTCAGACCGCCAGCAGGTGCCGGACGCGCTCGGGGCCGGCGGCGAGCAGCAGCGTCGGGAGGCGTGGGCCGGTCTCCGCGCCGACCAGCAGCCGGTAGACGACGACGAAGAACCGGCGCTGGGCGGCCTTGAGCTCGTCGGTGGGCTTGACGTCCAGCGGCAGCCCGGCCTGCTTCTTCGGCACGCCGTAGACCAGCGTCGTCAGGCCGTCGAGCGACCAGTCGTCGGTGAGGTGGTCGCGCAGCATGGCGACGGCCTCGCGGTCCTGCTCGTCGAGCGCGACGAGCAGCTCGGTATCCGGCTCGTCGCGCAGGCGCGTGTGGGCGTCGTCGGGCATGTAGCCCTCGACCCATTGCGCGGCGCGGTCGAGGCGCGGGCGGGCGCCGTCGAGGCTTGCGCCGAGGCCGGCGAGGATGCGCTCGAGCTGGGTCGCGTCGCCCGCGGTCACGTCGATCACGGACGCCAGCGTCCGGTACGCGACGGGCTGCTCGGTGCGCGGGAGCCCGCGCTCGGCGGTGCTGACGGCCCGGACGTGGCCGGTGGTCTCGATGCCGCCCGCGGTACCCGCCGCGACCTTGCGCTCGAGCGCGTCCCACTCGTCGTAGAGGCGGTGGATCTCCTGGTCGAACGCGACCTTGATCGCCTGGTTGGGCCGGCGGCGGGCGAACAGCCACCGCAGCACCGGGACCTCGAGGATCTCCAGGGCGTCCCCCGGCGTGGGCACCGAGCCCCGCGAGCTGGACATCTTCGCCTGGCCCGTGATCCCGACGAAGGCGTACATCGGGCCGATCGGCGCCTCGCCGCCGAACACCTCGTCCACGATCAGCCCGCCGACCTGGTACGACGAGCCGGGCGAGGAGTGGTCGACGCCCGACGGCTCGAAGTGCACGCCCTCGTAGGCCCAGCGCATGGGCCAGTCGACCTTCCAGACGAGTTTGCCACGGGTGAACTCGCGCAGCGCCACCGTCTCGGAGAACCCGCACGCGCAGGTGTAGGTCATCGCCGTGGTGTCGTCGTCGTACGCGGTGATCGTCGTGTCGTCGCGCCCGCAGCCGCCGCAGTACGGCTTGAACGGGTAGTACTCGCGACCACCCGCCCCGTCCTGGCCGGCGTCGTCCTCGTCGTCGTTCGCGCGCCCCTCCGGACCGTCCTTCTTCTTCGTCCGGAACCGGCCGAGGATGCCGTCGATCTCCCGCCGCTCGCGCATCGCGAGCAGGACCTGGTCGCGGTAGGCGCCCGAGGTGTACATCTCGGTCTGGCTGATGCCGCGGAACTCCACGCCGAGGTCGGCGAGCGCGGCGATCATCGGGGCCTTGAAGTGCTCGGCCCAGTTCGCGTACGGGCTGCCGGTCGGCGCGGGGACCTCCGAGAGCGGCTTGCCGATGTGCTCGTCCCACGACGGGTCGATGCCGGCGGGGACGCGGCGGAAGCGGTCGTAGTCGTCCCACGAGATCAGGTGCTCGCAGTCGTGACCACGGCGGCGGATCTCGTCGGCGACCAGGTGCGGGGTCATGACCTCGCGGAGGTTGCCCAGGTGGATCGGCCCCGAGGGGCTCAGCCCCGACGCGCACACGATCTTCTGTCCCGGACTCCGTCGCGCGGCGGCCTCGATCACCTCGTCGGCCATCCGCGACACCCAGTCCGGCTCCGGCCCCGACTCCTGCGCCACCTGCGCGTACCCCTTCCCTGGATCGGTCCCGCCCAGGGTACGGGGCCCTACCGCGCCTGGACCGGGTTGGTCAGGGTGCCGATGCCCTCGACGGTGACGCTGACCTGCTGGCCCGCGCTCATCGGCCCGACGCCGGCCGGGGTGCCGGTGAGGATCACGTCGCCGGGCAGCAGCGTCATGACCCGCGAGATGTAGGCGATAAGCTCCTCGACGGGGTGGAGCAGCAGGTGGGTGCGCGACTCCTGGCGCACCTCGCCGTCGAGCTCGGTGCGGATCGCGAGGTCGCCCGGGTCGATGGTCGTCTCGATCCACGGCCCGAGGGGGCAGAACGAGTCGTAGCCCTTCGCGCGGGTCCACTGCCCGTCGGCCTGCTGCAGGTCGCGGGCGGTGACGTCGTTGGCCACGGTGTAGCCGAGCACGACGTCGCGGGCGCGGGCCTCGGGGACGTCGCGGCACGGCATGCCGATGACGACGGCCAGCTCGCCCTCGTAGTCGACGCGCTGCGAGTCCGGCGGCATCTGGATCGCCAGGCCCGGGCCGATGACGGTGGTCGAGGGCTTCATGAAGATCAGGGGCGCGGGCGGAGTCTCGCCGCCCATCTCGCTGACGTGGTCGGCGTAGTTCTTGCCGATGCAGACGACCTTGGTCGGCAGGATCGGCGCGAGCAGCCGGACGTCGGCCAGCGGCCAGGTGCGCCCGGTGAAGGTGGGGTCGCCGAAGGGGTGCTCGGCGATCTCGGCGCACACGTCGCCGCCCTCGGGCTCACCGCCGGCCGTGGTCGGCGACTGCAGGGCCGCGAACGAGACTCCGTCGGCGTGGGCGATCCGGGCGAGGCGCACGGCGCCGGACCCTATCCCGCCGCCCGTGTCACCCGCGCGCTCGTGGCGCGCCCGCGGCCACCGGCTCCTCCTCGTCGACCCAGCCCCAGCGCTCGTGGTGGGGGGCGCCGCGGTTCAGCTCCTCGAGGCCCGCGCGCGGCACGACGAGCCACACGCCCTGGTCGTCCCAGAGCCCGGCGAGCCGTGTGCCGGCGCCCCGGGCCGCGCGGGCGACGGCGACGTGCACGACGGTGCTGAGGTACGTCGGGTGGCCGGGGTACTCGAGGGCCTCGACGGCGTCGCCGAGGCGCAGGCGCAGGCGGTGGCGGCCCTCGTCGGTGACCTCGACGTGCTCGAGGCGCACGGTCAGCGCGTCGCCGACGAGCCGGGCGAGGTCGTCGACCTGCTCCCCAGGGTGTCGGGGAACTGCTCCACGTGGCCGTCGTGGAAGGCGAGGGGCGCGAGGTGGTCCTCGGCGCGGAACCCGGGGTGCCAGAAGTCCGCCTCCCCCACGGCGCCGAGCACCGAGCCCGCGGTCACCGGCTCCCCGGCGTCGGCGACGCCCTCGACGAGGTCCTCGAGAGCCGGCACCCGGGGTCCGAGCACCCCGGCGCCGGCGAGCGCCCCGACCACGCGCTCCAGCTCCGCCCGCCCCTGCGCCGACAGCTCCGGGCGCACCGGCTCGGGCGGTGGCACACGGGGTGTGCCAGCGATGCGGCGTCGCTGGCGTTCAACGCCAGGATCGTCACATCGATCATGTCGCAAAAAGCGAGCACGGCGCAGGCTGCGCCACGCCATCGTCCAGAGCACGCCGAGCGCGGCAGCGGCGAGCACGTACGGGAACGCGCGGTCGAGAGCCGTGCGGTCGGGACCCTCGCTCGTCAGGCCGAGCACGACGGAGTACGCCGCGGCAGCGAGACCGCAGGCCGCCTCCGTGACGGCGACGACCAGCTGCCATCGGCGTGTCGTCATCGAGGATGTGGCGATCCGGGCGTCAGACGCCAGCAATGCCGCATCGCTCGCACCGGCCGGTGCGTCTCTACGCCGGGGTGCGGGTGCCCGCGGCCGAGGACACGAGGGCGGCGAGGCGGTCGCCGACCGCGTGGGTGCCGCCGGGGTTCGCGTGGTCGCGGGTGGCGAGGTCGAAGGCCACGGCCGCCTCGACGCGGCGCGCCAGCTCGGGCTCGCCGAGGTGGTCGAGCAGCAGCGCCACCGAGAGGATCGCCGCGGTCGGGTCGGCGATGCCCTTGCCCGCGATGTCGGGCGCCGAGCCGTGCACCGGCTCGAACATGCTCGGGTTGGCCCGCGAGACGTCGAGGTTGCCCGACGCGGCGAGCCCGATGCCGCCGGTCACCGCCGCCGCGAGGTCGGTGAGGATGTCGCCGAACAGGTTGTCGGTGACGATCACGTCGTAGCGGGACGGGTCGGTGACCAGGTGGATCGTCGTCGAGTCGACGTGCTGGTAGTCCACCGAGACGTCGGGGTGCTCGAGCGAGACCTCCTCGACCACGCGCGACCACAGCGACCCGGCGTGGGTCAGCACGTTGGTCTTGTGCACCAGCGTCAGCTTGCGGCGCGGGCGGGCCGCGGCGCGGGCGAAGGCGTCGCGCACGACCCGCTCGACGCCGAACGCCGTGTTGACGCTGACCTCGGTCGCGATCTCCTGCGGCGTGTCCTTGCGCAGCAGCCCGCCGGTGCCCGCGTACGGGCCCTCGGTGCCCTCGCGCACGACGACGAGGTCGATCTCGGCGTTGCCCGCCAGCGGCCCGCGCACGCCCGGGTAGAGCCGGGCGGGGCGCAGGTTGACGTGGTGGTCGAGCTCGAAGCGCAGGCGCAGCAGCAGCCCGCGCTCGAGGATCCCGCTGGGCACCGAGGGGTCGCCGACCGCGCCGAGCAGGATCGCGTCGTGCTCGCGCAGCTCCGACAGGACGGACTCCGGCAGCAGCTCCCCGGTGGAGTGCCACCGCGCGGCACCGAGGTCGTACTGGGTCGTCTCGACCGACGGGGCGACCTCGTCGAGCACCTTGAGCGCTTCGCCGATGACCTCGGGTCCGATGCCGTCGCCGGGCACCACCGCGAGTCGCATCCGCACCAACCTCCACGAGCGGGTCGCCCCGCGACGGGGTGACCGGGGCCGACCCGCGGAGACTACTAGGCGTGTCGGTCGATCACGGAACCGGATCGCCGAATCGTAGGAATCCGCCCTCGGTCGGGGTTGCTGCGCCCGGCGGAGTTTGGGCGGCGGGACCGCTCCTCCGCCGGGAGCAACGTGATCACCCGAGTGATCACCCGAAGCTGATCAGCCGCGTCGTGCGCGCCTCGAGGGTGCTGCCGATCGGCTCCAGCACCTCGGGGGCCACGAACCGGTCGACGCGCAGCAGCATGATCGACGACGAGCGGTCGCGCAGCTGCGAGAGCTGCGCGGCCTCGATGTTGACGTCCGACTCGCCCAGCTTGGTCCCGACGGTGCCCATCGCGCCCGGACGGTCGGAGTACTCGAAGAGCAGGACGTGGCCCTCGGCGCGCAGGTCGAAGCTGCGGCCGTTGATCTCGACGAGCTTCTCGACGAGGTCCTCGCCGGTGAGCGTGCCGGACACGGTCACGGCCTCGCCGTCGTCGCGCACGGCCCGCAGGGTGACCATGCTGCGGTGGTTGGGGCTCTCGGTGGCCGTCTCGATGGTGACGCCGACGCCCCGCTCCTCGGCGAGCGCCGGGGCGTTGACGAACGTGACGGGCTCGTCGACGACCTCGCCGAACACCCCGCGCAGCGCCGCGAGCGAGAGCACCGAGACGTCCTCGTGGGCGAGCTCGCCGCGCACCAGCACCTGCAGCTCGCCCGGCGCGCCGACGAGATCGGACAGCAGGGTGCCCAGCTTCTGGGTGATGCCCAGCCACGGCCGGACCTCCTCGCCGACCGCGCCGCCCGAGACGTTCACCGCGTCGGGCACGAAGTCGCCGCGCAGCCCGGCGAGCACGGAGTGTGCGACGTCGGTGCCCGCCCGGTCCTGGGCCTCGGTGGTGGAGGCGCCGAGGTGCGGGGTGACGGTGACCTGCGGCAGTTCGAACAGCGGCGAGGACGTCGTCGGCTCGGTGACGTAGACGTCGATGCCGGCACCGGCGACGTGGCCGGAGCGCACGGCCTCGGCCAGCGCGTCCTCGTCGACCAGCCCGCCGCGCGCCGCGTTGACGATGATCACCCCGCGCTTGGTCCTGGCCAGCGCCTCCTTGCCGATGAGGCCCTGCGTCTCGGGCGTCTTCGGCAGGTGGATCGTCATCATGTCGGCGCGGGCGAGCAGCTCGTCCAGCTCGACGAGCTCGATGCCGAGCTGGCCGGCGCGGGCCTGCGGCAGGTACGGGTCGTAGGCGATGACGTGCGTGCCGAACGCAGCGATGCGCGACGCGACCAGCTGCCCGATCTTGCCCAGGCCGATGACGCCGACCGTCTTGCCCTGGATCTCGACGCCGGAGAGCTTGCTGCGCTCCCACTTGCCGGCCCGCAGGCTCGCGTCGGCCTGCGGGATGTGGCGGGCGGTGGCCAGCAGCAGCGCGATCGCGTGCTCGGCGGCGGAGACGATGTTCGACGTCGGCGCGTTGACGACCATGACGCCGTGGGACGTGGCCGCGGGCACCTCGACGTTGTCGAGCCCGACGCCGGCGCGCCCCACGATCTTCAGGTGCTTCGCGGCGTCGAAGACCTCGGCGTCGACCTGCGTCGCCGACCGCACCAGCAGCGCGTCGGCGTCGGCCACGGCCTCGAGCAGGGCCGCCCGGTCGGTGCCGTCGACCGAGCGGATCTCGACCTCGTCGCCGAACACCTCCAGCGTCGACGGCGCGAGCTTCTCGGCCATCAGGACGACGGGCTTGCTGGCGGCGGTGGTCACGATGCGTTCGCTCCCGGAGATCGGCGGCTGGGACGGGCACGCCGACGACCGTCGCATCTGCTCCGCGGGCGCACCCCGACGTGCTCGCGGGTCACTGTCCCGCACTCACCGGGACCATACCGACCGCTCGTGAACCGGTTCACAGGCCGAACCCGGGGACCCCGACCCGGAGCGAACGGGGACTTCGCGCGCGTAGAAGCGGCGAGATACCCGTTCGCTCCGGACTCGGCGAGCCTCAGCTCGTCGGGCGCGCCATCCAGGGCATGAGGCCGCGGAGCTTGGCGCCGACCTGCTCGATCTGGTGGGCCTTGCCCTCGTCCTCGAGCTTGGTGAAGTTCGGGCGGCCGGCGTCGTCCTCGGCCACCCACTCGCGGGCGAAGGTGCCGTCCTGGATCTCGCCCAGGATCTTGCGCATCTCGTCCTTGACGGCGCTGTTGACGATGCGCGGGCCGCGGGTGAGGTCGCCGTACTCGGCGGTGTCGCTGATCGAGTACCGCTGGCCCCAGATGCCGTTCTCGTACATGAGGTCCACGATCAGCTTGAGCTCGTGGAGGCACTCGAAGTAGGCGATCTCGGGCTGGTAGCCGGCCTCGACCAGCGTCTCGAACCCGGCCTGGACCAGCGCCGACGTGCCGCCGCAGAGCACGGCCTGCTCGCCGAAGAGGTCGGTCTCGGTCTCCTCGGTGAACGTCGTCCTGATGACGCCGGCGCGCGCGCCGCCGATGGCCGCGGCGTAGGAGAGCGCGAGCGCCTGGGCGCCGCCCGTCGCGTCCTGCTCGACCGCGATGAGGCACGGCACGCCCTTGCCGTCGACGAACTGGCGGCGCACCAGGTGCCCCGGGCCCTTCGGCGCGACCATGGCCACGTCGATGTCCTTCGGCGGCTGGATGAGGTCGTAGCGGATGTTGAAGCCGTGCCCGAAGAAGATCGCGTTGCCCGACTCGAGGTTGGGCGCGATGTCGTCGGCGTAGATGAACCGCTGCTTGGTGTCCGGGGCCAGGATCATGATCAGGTCGGCCTCGGCGGCCGCCTCGGCCGGCGTGACGACCCGCAGGCCCTCCTCCTGGACCGCGGCGCGGCTCTTCGACGACTCCGGCAGGCCCACCCGCACGTCGACGCCCGAGTCGCGCAGCGACAGCGCGTGGGCGTGGCCCTGGCTGCCGTAGCCGATGACGGCGACCTTGCGCCCCTGGATGATCGAGAGGTCGGCGTCGTCGTCGTAGAAGACCTCGGCCGATCCAGTGGACGTGGGGCCGGTGGCGGCACTCATGATGCGGGACTACTTCCTTCCGGGAATGCGTACTGAGCAGAACTTATCGGTGGTGCGCGGCGATGGAGCGCGGGCCACGGGAGAGCGCCACCATCCCCGACTGGACGATCTCGCGGATGCCGTAGGGCTCGAGCATCCGGCGCAGCGCATCGAGCTTGTCCTCGGTGCCGGTCGCCTCGACGGTGACCGCCTCCGGCGAGACGTCGACGACCTTCGCCCGGAACATCTGCGTGACCTCGAGGACCTGCGAGCGCACGTGGGCGTCCGCGCGGACCTTCATCATCACGAGCTCCCGCTGCACCGACGAGGCCGGCTCCAGCTCGACGATCTTGATGACGTGCACGAGCTTGTTGAGCTGCTTGGTGACCTGCTCGAGGGGGAAGTCGTCGACGGTGACGCAGATCGTCATGCGCGAGATCCCCTCCTCCTCGGTGGGGCCCACGGCGAGCGACTGGATGTTGTAGCCGCGCCGGGAGAACAGCCCGGAGATGCGCGCGAGCACACCGGGCTTGTCCTCGACGAGCACCGAGAGCGTGTGGGTCGTGGTCACGCGGTCACCTCGTCGGAATCCACCGGTCTCCGGGTCGTCGAACAGCGGGCGGATGTCGCGGGCGGCCATGATCTGGTCGTTGCCGGTGCCGGCCGCGACCATCGGCCAGACCTGCGCGTCGGCACCGACGGTGAAGTCGATGACGACGGGCCGGTCGGTGATCTCCATGGCCTGGTTGATCACGCGGTCGACGTCGTCGCGCGACTCGCAGCGCAGCCCCTCGCAACCGAGCGCCTGCGCGAGCAGGACGAAGTCGGGCACGCGGTGCTTGTGCGTGCCGAGCTCGGTGTTGGAGTAGCGCTCGTCGTAGAACAGGGTCTGCCACTGGCGGACCATGCCGAGGTTGCCGTTGTTGATGACCGCGACCTTGATCGGGATGCCCTCGATCGCGCAGGTGGCGAGCTCCTGGTTGGTCATCTGGAAGCAGCCGTCGCCGTCGATGCACCACACGGTGGTGTCGGGGCAGCCGACCTTCGCGCCCATCGCCGCCGGCACGCCGTAGCCCATGGTCCCGGCGCCGCCGGAGTTGAGCCACGTGCGGGGCTTCTCGTAGGCGATGAACTGCGCGGCCCACATCTGGTGCTGGCCCACGCCCGCCGCGTAGATGGCGTCGGGGCCGGCGATGGCGCCGATCCGCTCGATGACGTACTCGGGCGAGAGCGTCCCGTCGGCCGGGTCGTCGTAGCCGAGCGGGAAGGTCTGCCGCCAGGTCTCAAGCTGCTCCCACCACCCGCGCAGCTGCTCGTGACGGGTGTCGCGGTCGACCGCGGAGCTGCGCAGCGCGGCGGTCAGCTCGGTGACGACCTCGCGGGCGTCGCCGACGATCGGGACGTCGGCGGTGCGGTTCTTGCCGATCTCGGCCGGGTCGATGTCCGCGTGGATGATCTTCGCACCCTGGGCGAACGTCGACAGGTCACCGGTGACCCGGTCGTCGAAGCGGGCGCCGAGCGCGATGAGCAGGTCGGCCTTCTGCATCGCCGCCACGGCGGCGACGGTGCCGTGCATGCCCGGCATCCCCAGGTTCTGGCGGTGGCCGTCGGGGAAGGCGCCGCGGGCCATGAGGGTGGTGACCACGGGCGCGCCGGTCTCGTCGGCGAGGTCGAGGAGTTCGGTGGAGGCCTCGGCCTTGATCACACCGCCGCCGACGTAGAGGACGGGACGACGCGCCTCGCCGATCAGGCGGGCGGCCTCCCGGATCTGCTTGCTGTGCGGCCGGGTGGTCGGCCGGTAGCCGGGCAGCCGGGTCTCGACCGGCCAGCTGAAGGTGGTCTGCGCCTGCAGGACGTCCTTGGGCAGGTCCACCAGCACCGGGCCGGGACGCCCGGTGGCGGCGATGTGGAACGCCTCGGCGATCGCCCGGGGGATGTCGGCGGCGTCGGTGACCAGCATGTTGTGCTTGGTGATCGGCATCGTGATGCCGCAGATGTCGGCTTCCTGGAACGCGTCGGTCCCGATGAGCTTGCGGCCCACCTGCCCGGTGATCGCGACGAGCGGCACCGAGTCGAGCATCGCGTCCGCGAGCGGGGTGACGAGGTTGGTCGCGCCCGGCCCGGAGGTCGCGATGCAGACGCCGACGCGGCCCGTCGCCTGGGCGTAGCCGGTGGCGGCGTGGCCCGCGCCCTGCTCGTGGCGCACGAGGATGTGGCGCACGAGCCGCGAGTCGAACAGCGGGTCGTAGGCCGGGAGGATCGCCCCGCCCGGGATGCCGAACACGACGTCGCAGCCGACGGCCTCGAGCGCGCGGACCAGCGACTGCGCGCCCGTCGCGGGCTCGGGGTCGACGCGGGTGGGACGCGGCGCGTCCGGCGCCACGGGGGTCTGCAGCACGGTGTCCTGCTGCTCGGTCGGGGCGCCGGCACGCGGTGCGGGTCGCCGCGCGGCGCCGTTCGCCACCGGCCCCGAGGTGCCGGGGGCCGGGGTGGGTCTGGCTTGGGTCATCGGGTGTCTGCCTCGGGAGGGTCGCCGGGTGCGTCACAGGAGCCGGACATGAAAAAGCCCCCACCGCCTCGAGGCGGAGAGGGCAGGCGCGTCAGCAGTTCTCGCGGCGGGCTCGTCGGCCCGTCAGGCGCTGACGCGCCCCGGGAGTACGAGAATTCGCCGCTGGATCACGACGGCGAGAGTAGGTGGCCGGTCGACGGGTCGTCAAACCGGGTCCCCCTGCTGCGCCGGTGGCACCATCGACGTGTGACGAGCGAGGAGACCACCGAGGCGACGAGGGACGCGGCGCCGCAGACCGCGCAGCCCGCACCGACGGCACCGACCGCACCGACGGCGCCCGCGACCTTCCGTCCGGTGCCGTTGCCGGCGCTGGTCGCCGTCGGCTTCGTCGCCCTCGGGCTCTCCCCCATCGCGTTCCAGGGCGCCGCCTGGTTCCTGGTGTTCCTGGTCCCGCTCGTGATCGCCGGCTGGCTGCTGCGCACGCGGACGGTCGTCGACGGCGAGGCGCTGCGGGTGCTGCTCGTGTGGGGCACGCGCCGTGTCGGGTGGGACGAGGTGGCGACGCTGCGGGTCGTCGACCGTGGCTGGGTGCGCGCCGTGCGCCGCGACGAGGGCCGCGACGAGGACGAGGTCGCGCTGGTGGGCGTCCGCACGCGCGACCTGGGCCGGGTCGCCGCGGCGAGCGGCGGGCGCATCGACATGCCGACCCCGGAGGAGGTCGCGGAGGCGCGCGACCGCGAGCGCGAGCTGGAGGCCACCCGCCTGCGCATCGCCCGGCTGCGCGAGCGGCAGGCGGAGGAGAGCGGTGGGCAGCGCGGTGGGCAGGACGGTGGGCACGGTGCTGAGCGGGGTGCCGACCCGGACCCCGCCGAGGCGCCCGACGAGCGGGCGTAGCCTCGCCGGCAGCCCACCGCTTGATCCACCCCTGATCCACCCCTGAGAGGTCAGCCGTGCCGCCGCTGCGCTCGCGTGTCACCACCCAGGGCCGCAACGCCGCCGGGGCACGGGCCCTCTGGCGCGCCACCGGCCTCACCGACTCCGACTTCGGCAAGCCGCTCGTCGCGATCGCCAACTCCTACACCCAGTTCGTGCCCGGGCACGTGCATCTCAAGGAGCTGGGCGAGCTGGTGGCGGGCGCGGTGCGCGAGGCCGGCGGGATCGCGCGCGAGTTCCACACGATCGCGGTGGACGACGGCATCGCGATGGGCCACGGCGGGATGCTGCACTCGCTGCCCAGCCGCGAGGTGATCGCCGACGCGGTCGAGCACATGGTGCAGGGCCACGCCGTCGACGCGCTGGTGTGCATCTCGAACTGCGACAAGATCACCCCGGGCATGCTCAACGCCGCGATGCGGCTCGACATCCCGACGGTGTTCGTGTCGGGCGGGCCGATGGAGGCCGGCAAGGCCGTGGTGGTCGACGGTGTGGCGCAGGCGCCGACCGACCTCATCACCGCGATCTCCGCATCGGCGTCGGTCCAGGTCAGCGACGAGGGCCTGACCGAGGTCGAGCGCTCCGCGTGCCCGACGTGCGGGTCCTGCTCGGGCATGTTCACCGCCAACTCGATGAACTGCCTCACCGAGGCCCTCGGCCTCTCCCTGCCGGGCAACGGCTCGACGCTGGCGACGCACGCCGCGCGCCGCGAGCTCTTCCTGCAGGCCGGCCGCACGGTCGTCGACCTCGCCCGCCGGTACTACGAGCAGGACGACGACTCGGTGCTGCCGCGCCAGGTCGCCTCGAAGCACGCGTTCGAGAACGCGATGGCGCTCGACGTCGCGATGGGCGGCTCGACCAACACCGTCCTGCACATCCTCGCCGCCGCCCACGAGGCCGACCTGGACTTCTCGCTCGCCGACATCGACGCGGTCAGCCGCCGGGTCCCGTGCGTGGCGAAGGTCGCGCCGAACTCGGACCACCACATGGAGGACGTGCACCGCGCCGGCGGCATTCCCGCGATCCTCGGCGAGCTCGACCGCGCCGGGCTGCTGCACCGCGACGTCCACGCGGTGCACGCGCCGTCGCTCTCCGAGTGGCTGGGGCGCTGGGACATCCGCGGCGGCCGGCCGTCGCCGCAGGCGCTCGAGCTGTTCCACGCCGCGCCCGGTGGGGTGCGCACCGTGGAGCCCTTCTCGACGACCAACCGCTGGTCCTCGCTCGACACCGACGCCGCCGCGGGCGTGATCCGCGACGCCGAGCACGCGTTCTCGGCCGACGGGGGGCTCGCGGTGCTGCGCGGCAACCTCTCCCCCGACGGCGCGGTGATCAAGAGCGCGGGTCTGCCCGAGGACGGGCGGTTCTTCCGGGGCCCCGCGCGCGTGGTCGAGAGCCAGGAGGAGGCCGTCTCGGTCATCCTCGGCAAGCAGGTGCAGCCCGGTGACGTGCTCGTCGTGCGGTACGAGGGGCCGTCGGGCGGGCCCGGGATGCAGGAGATGCTGCACCCGACCGCGTTCCTCAAGGGCGCGGGCCTCGGCGCGGTGTGCGCGCTGGTCACCGACGGTCGGTTCTCGGGCGGGTCGTCCGGCATCAGCGTCGGCCACGTCTCCCCCGAGGCCGCGGCCGGCGGGGCGATCGGGCTGGTGGCCGACGGCGACGAGATCCTCCTCGACGTCGACGGCCGGCGCATCGAGCTGCTGGTCGACGACGAGGTGCTCGCCGAGCGCCGCGCGAAGATGGAGGCCTCCGAGCGCCCCTGGCAGCCCGCCGTCGAGCGCCACCGCAACCTCACCAGCGCGCTGCGTGCCTACGCCAGGCTCGTGACCTCGGGCGCGACGGGCGCGGTCCGCAGCATCTGACCCGTCCTGCCCCGGTCCTCAGCCCGGGTCGTCGACGGACATCGCGAGCAGGTGGTAGCCGAGGGTCTTGCCGTGCCCGTCCAGCGTGGGCGAACCGGTGACCCCGCCGCCCAGCGCCCCCGGCAGCACGAGCACGAGCGCGCCCGCCGCCGTCACCTCCCGGCGCTCGACGGGCCCGGTCAGCACGCCCGCGAAGTGCCGGGCGACGCGCTCGGGGGTCACGAGGTCCAGGAGCCGGGCGAGTCCACCCGGCTCGCGGGGGCGCAGGGCGAGGATGAGCGTGTCGCCCTTGTCGCCGGCCCGGACGTGCGCGATGTCGTCGACGAGCATCCTCAGGTCTCCCCCACCGTGACCTCGGGCCGGACCTCGCCGCGGCCGAGCAGGCACGAGCGGACGGTCACCACCTCGCGGGTCCCTCGACGTGCGCCACCACCGCCGGCCGGGCCGTTCGTGTACAGCGACTCCACCTCCCAGCCCACCGCGTCGGCGGCGTCGGGGTCGTCGGTGCGGGCGGCCACCCGCAGCCGCACCTCGAGCGGGTCGCGGACCTCGGCGAGACCACGGAACGCCGCGCCCGCCCCGATGTACTCGATGTGGACGTCCTCCCCGTCGATGCCGTGCACGGCGGCGAGCCGGGACACGACGACGTCGGCCGCGAGGCGCGCGCGGTCCATCGCCCGGGGTCCGGCGTAGGTGATCTGCCCCTCGCCCTCCCAGCCGCCGCGGAAGCCGAGGGTGACCTTGAGGGCATCCGGGCGCGCTGTCCCCGCGGCGCCGGAGACCCGCACGCGATCGGGTCCGAGCTGGTCGAAGCGGACCCCCGAGAAGTCCGCGACGACGTCCGGTGTCACGTAGGCGGCGGGGTCGCCGACCTCGTAGAGCAGCTGCTCGGTGGCGGTGTCGACGTCGAGGCGGCCACCGGTGCCGGGCAGCTTGCCCAGCACCGCCGACCCGTCGGCCGCCACCTCCGCCCACGGGAAGCCGAGCTCGGCCAGCCGCGGGACGGGCTTCGTCACCGGGTCGGCGAAGTACCCGCCGGTGAGCTGCCCGGCGCACTCGAGCAGGTGCCCGACGGCCGTGCCACGTCCCAGCAGCGCGGGGTCGTCGGTCCACGACCACCCGAACGCGTGGACGATCGGACCGAGGTACAGCGCCGGGTCGGCCACCCGGCCGGCGACGACGACGTCCGCCCCCTCCTCGAGCGCCTGCACGATCGGCTCCGCGCCCAGGTAGGCGTTCGCGGCGACCAGCTCCTCGGGGTGCTCCGAGAGCTTCCGCCCCGTCTCCCACACCTCCGGGTCGACGCGACGGGCCGCGTCGAGGACGTCGTCCCCCGTCACGGCGGCGACCCGGACTCCGGGCAGGCCGAGCTCGCGGGCCACCGCCCGGGTGAGGTCGGCGGCCGCGGGCGGGTCGGCCGCACCGGCGTTGCTGACGATCCTCGTGCCCGCCGCGCGGCAGGGCCCGAGCACGGCGCGCACCCGGCGGGCCCACAGCGGGTCGACCCCGGCCCCCGGCTCGCCGCTGCTCGCGCGCCGGGCGTGGGCGGCCGCGATGGTCCGCTCACCGAGGCACTCGAACACCAGGTGGTCGAGCCGGCCGCGCCGGGCGAGGTCGACGGCGGGGTCGATCCGGTCGCCGGCGTAGCCCGCACCCGCGCCGAGGCGCAGTGTCCCGTCGCTCACCAGAGGGCCACCGCACCGGTGAGGGCGGCGACGACGAGCATGACGAGCGAGACCAGCCAGGCCCAGCCGATGAGCGACCGGATGTGCCGTCCGATCTCGACCCCGCCGAGCCCGACGAGCAGGTAGAACGCGCCGGTGAGCGGGCTGATCGGGAAGCCGACGGTCTCCTCGCCCAGCAGCGAGGCCCGGGCCAGGTCGAGACCGTTCACCCCGACCTGGTTGCCTACCTCCACGAGCACCGGCAGGACGCCGAAGTAGTAGGCGTCGGGCCCGAAGAGCAGGCTCAGCGGCACGCCGAGCACGCCGACCACGAGCGGGAGGGCGGGCGCGAGCCAGCCGGGCACCGCCCCGGCGAGGGTGCCGGCCATCGCGGTCACCATCCCCGTGCCGTCGAGCACCCCGAGGAGCACACCGGCCGCCAGCAGGGTCGTCGCCATCAGCATCGCGCCCTGGGCGTGGGCCTGGATCCGGGCGGTCTGCGCGTGCAGGCCGCGGTAGTTGACGACCAGGGCGAGCACCGCGGCGGCGAGGAACACCGTCTCCGGCGAGGCGAGGCCCAGGACGAGGGCGACCAGCACCAGCAGCGTCAGCCCGGCGTTGACCCAGCGCAGCCGCGGGCGTGTGAGGTCCTCCTCGGCGGTGTCGCGCTCGGCCGTGGCCAGGCCGACCGTCGCGGTCGGTTCCCCGGCCACCCGGGACGCGCCGTCACCGGTCGGTCCGGCGCCGCCCTCGGAGAGCCCGGCGGGCGCGTCGCCGCCGGCGTCGTCGTCGACGGCCCGCTCGCGCGTGACGTCGTCCGCCGGCGGCGCGGAGGAGCCGGTGGCGGACAGGCGGCGGCGCTCCCGTGCGCCCAGCAGCGCCGCGACACCCAGCGCGGCCACGATGCCCGCGATCTGGGCCGGGATCAGCGGCACCCACAGATCGGTCGCGTCGGCCTGCACCACCGTGGCGGCCCGGGCGGTGGGCCCGCCCCAGGGCAGCAGGTTCATCACCCCGGCCCCGAGCCCGACACAGGTGGTGAGGACGAGGCGGCTCATGCCGAGCCGGTCGTAGACCGGCAGCATCGCCGGCACGGCGATGAGGAAGGTCGTCGCGCCGGCGCCGTCGAGGTGGACGACGCAGGCCAGCGCGGTCGTCGCCACGCACACCCCGACCGGGGCGCTGCCCGCCGCGCCCACGAGACGCCGGATGATCGGGTCGAAGAGCCCGGCGTCGCGCATGACGCCGAAGAAGACGATGGCGAAGACGAACATGGTCGCCACGCCGACGACGCCCTCGAGGCCGTCGCCGACGAAGTCGCCGACCTCCCCGGGCGAGAAGCCCGCGACCAGGGCGGCCACGAGCGGCACCCCGACGAGCGCGACGACGGCCGCGGTCCGGCTCCACAGGAGCAGGACGAGGATCAGGCCGATCGTCAGGAAGCCGAGAGCAGCGAGCATCGGTGCGCCTCCGCGTCGGGGAGTGGTGCGCACGACAGTGTTCGCAGGTACTTCACCTCCATCTACCATCAATACCGCATAGATTCATGCGCTCGACGCAAGGATGGGGGCGGGCGGCCGTGCTCGATCTCGGCATCCACCACCTGCGGGCACTCGTCGCGGTCGCCGACACGGGCGGCTTCACCGCGGCCGCCGAGCGTCTCGGCACCACGCAGTCGGCGGTCAGCCGCACGGTCGCCGAGGCCGAACGCCGGCTGCGCACCCCGGTGTTCGTGCGCACCACCCGCCGCGTCGCGCCCAGCGACCAGGGGCGCGCCCTCCTGCCGGTCGTCCGGCGCCTCGTCGACGACCTCGACGCGGGCCTGCACCACCTCGAGGGCTACCTCGCCGGTACCCGGGGCACCGTGACCGTGGCGGCCCTCCCGTCGGTCGCGGCCATCCTCCTGCCGCCGGTGATCGCCGCCCACCGTCGCCGCCACCCCGACGTCGACGTCCGGGTCAGCGACGGGCTCGCCGACACCGTGGCCGAGCTGCTGGCGCGCGGCGAGGTCGACCTGGCGGTCACCGTGCACACGGGCGTGACCGGTCCCCGCGACGGGACCCCGCTGTGCCGCGACCGGTTCGTGCTCGCCGCCCACCCCGCCCACCACCTGGCCGAGCGGGACGCGGTGGACTGGGCGGAGCTCGACGGCGAACCCCTGGTGGTGTTCGGTCCGCGCAGCAGCATCCGGGCGCCCGTGGAGCGCGCCCTGCAGGACGCGGGCGCGGTGCCCGGCAGCGTCCACGAGGCGCAGAACGTCGCCGCCGTCGCGGGCCTGGTCGGCGCGGGCCTGGGCCTCACGGCGGTGCCGGGTCTCGTCCTGCCGCTCATCGCGTTCGCCGGGCTGCGCGCGGTGCCGCTGCGGCCCACGGTCGCCCGGCACGTGCGGCTGCACCACGACCCCGCTCGACCGCGGGCGGCGGCGGTCGCCGCCTTCGCCGACACCCTCGCCTCGGCCCCCCGCTCCCTGCTCGGGGACCTCTCGGCCGTCAGCTGGGCACGCGGGGGCTAGTAGCCGTCGACCACCAGGTTCGGCGGGTCCTCGCCGCGGGCGACGGCCTGGAGCTGGGTGCGCACGACGCGGTAGGCGCGCTCCAGGTGCCCGGGGACGCTGCCGCCCACGTGCGGGGTGATGAGCAGGTTCGGCGCCGACCAGAGCGGGTGGTCGGCGGGCAGGGGCTCGGGGTCGACGACGTCGACGGCCGCGCGCAGGCGCTCGGCACGCAGCTCCGCGAGCAGGGCGTCGGTGTCCACCACCGGCCCGCGTGCGGCGTTGACCAGCAGCGCGCCGTCGGGCATGGCCGCGAGGAAGTCGGCGTCCACGAGCCCGCGCGTCTCGTCGGTCAGCGGGACGAGGAGCACGACGACGTCGTGGTCACCCAGGAGGTCGGGCAGCTCGGAGGTCGCGTGCACCCCGTCACGGGCGCGCCGGCCGACGCGCGTGATCGCGGCGACGTCGAAGGTCTCGAGGCGGCGGGCCGTCTGGTCGGCGAGGTCGCCCGCGCCGACGAGCAGGACGCGCTTGCCGGTGAGCGTGTCGGTGATGTGCTGGTCCCAGCGGCCCTCGTCCTGCGCGCGGACGAAGGGCGGGATCTCGCGCAGCACCGCGAGCGTCGCGGCGAGCACCCACTCGGCGGTGACGCCGCCGTGCGCGCCCTGGCAGTCGGAGAGCTGCACGCCCTCGGGCAGGCGCCCGACCCACATCTCCGCGCCGGCCGAGAGCAGCTGCACCAGCCCCAGCCGCGGGCACCGCTCCACGAGCTTCAGCGCATCCGTGGTGGCCAGGAAGCCGGGGATCAGCACGGCGGCGCGGTCGGCGGCGTCGGGCAGCGACTCGGCCTGCTCGTCGTAGCGCACGAGCTCGAGGCCCTCGATGTCGGCGAGCGCCTCCTCGCCCTCGGCGTGCGGGACGAGGACGGTCACGGGTTCCTGGGCCACGGTGCGCGGAGGGTAGTCCACCGCGGGGCACCCCGTCTCACGGCCGGCACAGCCGCGGACGCCTACTGTGTCCACCCGTGCCCGTGACCGTCGCCCGCGCGAGGATCCTCGCGACCCTGGCGGTGCTGGCCGCTCTGCTGGCCGGGTGCGCCCAGTTCCCGGACGCCGGGCAGGCCCCGTGGCGCGAGCGCCCGGACCTCGGCGCCGAGCGGGCCCCGCAGCCCCAGCTGCCCGAGACCGGCGAGCCCACCCCCGCCCCGAACTCCGGCGGGCCGTCCGTGCCGCCGCCGTGCGTCGACCCGGACCCGCAGGTCGTCGCCACCTGCCTCGCGCCGCTGTCGGCCGTCGTGACCCTGCCGGGTGGTCAGGCGGCGCTGGTCGCCGAGCGCACCACCGGGCGCATCCTGCGCGTCGCGCCCGACGAGCCGCCGGAACCGGTCGCGACCGTCCCCGTCGACGCCGCCGGGGGCGGCGGGCTCACCGGCCTCGCGCTCTCCCCCACCTACGCCGAGGACCAGCTCCTCTACGCCTACGCCACCACCGGCGGCAGCAACGCGGTCGTGCGCATCGCGCCCGGCGACGTCCCGAAGACCGTGCTGGGCGGCATCCCGCGCGGGGAGTCGGGCAACCGGGGCGCGGTCGGCGTCGAGCCCGACGGCACCCTGCTGGTCGCGACCGGGGACGGCGGCGACCGGGCCGCGGCCGCCTCACCGACCTCGCTCGCGGGCAAGCTCCTGCGCATCGACCCGTTCGGGCGCCCCGCGCCGGGCACGCCGACCCCCGGCTCGCCGATCGTCGGCAGCGGGCTGCACGCGCCCGGCGACGTGTGCGCCGACCCGGCGACGGGCGTCAGCTGGGTGACCGACCGCGCCGGTCCCCGCGACGTCCTCCTCGCGGTCCGCCCGGGCGAGGCCCCCGGGCCGGGTGCGGCGACCGCGCCGGCCTGGACGTGGCCGGAGCGGCCCGGGGTGGCCGGGTGCGCGGCGCTGCCGGGCACGCTCGTCGTCGGGCTGGAGGGCGCGAGCGCGATGTTCGTCTTGCGTCCCACGCCGCAGGGCTCGTTCGTCGGCACCCCGCAGTCGGTCCTGGCCGGCACCTACGGGCGCATCACGGCCACGGACGTCGCCTCCGACGGCCTCATCTGGTTCACCACGGCCAACAAGGGCGGCGGCGGGCCCGTCACGCCGACCGACGACCGTGTCGTGCGCATCCGGCCGCCGTCGGGCGGCGCGAGCGGGGCGGAATAGCCGGTCCGACCGGTGACGGAGTGGCGATACGGACACTCAACGTCTGCGGAGCCACTCCGCTGACACCACCCGGACGCACCGCGGCCCCGCTCCTCCGGGTGGGAGTCCGGAGGAACGGGGCCGCAGGCTCGCCCGGTCTGGGGAGCGGACCGGGCGGGGTGCGCTCAGCCGAAGGAGAGCACGCTCGAGCCCTGGGCGAGGGCCTCGTCGAGCTCGGCCGCGCCGGCGCCGGTGGCGTCGTGCACCTGGCCGGTGACCTCGGAGACGGAGCCGGAGAGCTCCTGCTCGCCGTCGGTGAGGGAGCTGCCGACCGGGACGCCGGCGTCGTTGAGGTGGGTCTGCAGGTCGGAGGTCCCCGCCGAGGCGATGCGGTTCACCCCGTGCTGGACCTCGGAGGCGTGGCCGCCCACGAGCTCCTCGCCGCCCTTGACGGTGGTCGGGACGTCGGTCTCGGGCAGCTCCGCGACGCTGTCGGCGGAGCCGGACACGACGTCCGTGACCGTGCTCGACGTGTTGTCCCAGCTCGGGGCCTCGTCGGCGAAGGCGAGCGACGCCGTCCCGCCGGTCAGGGCGAGCGCGGCGGCAGCGGTCAGTGCGCCCCGGCCGGCGACCTTGCCGACCGTGCTGGTCTGACGGGCACGGTGTGCACCCATGCGGACCCTCCTGTCCATCGTTCGGTCTCGGGGGATGGACCGGACGGTCGCAGCACTGCGAGCCACGGTGACGCCCGGTCGAGGAGCCGCTACACGCTGCTCCCTGAATCCCCCAACGGAGGGAACTCGTCCGGGTTACGGGTAGATCACGGAAAACATGATCGAGATCCGGGGCGGGTCACCTCAGCGACAGCGCTCGAGCACCAGCTCCTGCACGCGAGCCGCATCGGCCTGCCCGCGGGTGGCCTTCATCACGGCCCCGACGATGGCGCCCGCGGCCTTCGTCTTGCCCGCGCGGATCTTCTCGGCGATGTCGGGCTGCGCGGCGAGCGCCTCGTCGACCGCGGTGGTCAGCGCGCTCTCGTCGCTGACGACGGCGAGACCCCGCCCGGCCACCACGTCGTCGGGCTCGCCCTCGCCGGCCAGCACCCCGTCGACGACCTGGCGCGCCAGCTTGTTGGTCAGCGTGCCCTCGGCGACGAGCGCCACCACCCGCGCGACCTGCGCGGGCGTGATCGCGAGCTCGGGTAGCGTCACGCCGGCGGCGTTCGCCTGCTGCGCGAGGTAGGACACCCACCACGAGCGGGCGGACTCCGGCGGCGCGCCGGCGTCGACGGTGTCGGCGACGAGGTCGAGCGCGTCGGCGTTGACGAGGTCACGCAGCTCCTCGTCGGACAGGCCCCACTCGGTCTGGATGCGGGCGCGGCGCTCCCACGGGCGCTCGGGCAGGGCCGCGCGCAGCGTCTCCACCCAGTCGCGCGACGGCTCGAGCGGCGGGAGGTCGGGCTCGGGGAAGAACCGGTAGTCGGCGAACGTCTCCTTCGGGCGGCCGGGCGACGTCGTGCCGGACTGCTCGTCGAAGTGCCGCGTCTCCTGGCGGATCGACCCGCCCGAGAGCAGCACGCCGGCGTGGCGGCCCATCTCGTAGCGCACGGCACGCTCCACCGACCGCAGCGAGTTGACGTTCTTCGTCTCGGTGCGGGTGCCGAACGTCGAGGTGCCCGTGGGCATGAGCGAGACGTTCGCGTCGCAGCGCATCGAGCCCTGGTCCATGCGGACGTCGGAGACACCGAGCCCGCGCAGCACGTCGCGCAGGGCCGTCACGTAGGCCCGCGCGACCTCGGGGGCCCGCACGCCGGCCCCGGTGATCGGCTTGGTGACGATCTCGATGAGCGGGACGCCGGAGCGGTTGTAGTCGAGCAGCGAGTGGTCCGCGCCGTGGATGCGCCCGGTGGCCCCGCCGATGTGCAGGGACTTGCCGGTGTCCTCCTCCATGTGCGCGCGCTCGATCTCCACCCGCCACGTCGAGCCGTCGTCGAGCGGCACGTCGAGGTACCCGTCGAAGACGATCGGGTCCTCGTACTGGGAGATCTGGAAGTTCTTCGGCATGTCCGGGTAGAAGTAGTTCTTCCGGGCGAACCCGGAGCGCTCCCGGACTCGGCAGTTCAGCGCCAGACCGATCTTGATGGCGGACTCGACGGCCGTGCCGTTGACCCGCGGCAGCGAGCCGGGCAGGCCGAGGCACACCGGGCAGACGTTGGTGTTCGGCTCGGCGCCGAAGCGGTTGGCGCAGCCGCAGAACATCTTGGTCGCGGTGTTGAGCTCCACGTGCACCTCGAGACCCAGGACGGGGTCGAAGTGCTCGCAGACCTCCTCCACGGTGTAGGGGGCGGACTCGACGCCAGGGGTGGTCACAGCCGTCATCGCGACGTCTCCAGGGCACGCAGTTCCGGGATGCGGGGGGCGGTGTCGCTCCCGCCTGACGACGAGGCACGGGCGACCTCGTAGGCGGCGGCCACCCGGTAGGCACGGTCGTCGGCGAGCGCCGGGGCCATGACCTGCAGGCCGACGGGCAGGCCGTCGTCCGCCGAGCGCCCGCACGGCACCGACAGCGCCGCGTTGCCCGCGAGGTTCGACGGGATCGTGCAGAGGTCGGCGAGGTACATCGCCAGCGGGTCGTCCGCGCGCTCGCCGATGGGGAACGCGGTGGTCGGCGTCGTCGGCGAGATGAGCACGTCGCAGGTCTCGAACGCGGCGGTGAAGTCGCGGACGATCAGCGTGCGCGCCTTCTGGGCCTTGCCGTAGAGCGCGTCGTACGAGCCGGCCGACAGCGCGTGGGTGCCGATCATGATGCGGCGCTTCACCTCGGCGCCGAAGCCGGCCTCGCGCGTCAGCGACATGACCTCGTCGCTCGCGTGCTCGCCGTCGTCGCCGA
Source organism: Actinomycetospora sp. ABD4_176 (assembly GCF_056311855.1). Classification (NCBI taxonomy): domain Bacteria; kingdom Bacillati; phylum Actinomycetota; class Actinomycetes; order Pseudonocardiales; family Pseudonocardiaceae; genus Actinomycetospora; species Actinomycetospora sp. ABD4_176. The sequence continues at coordinate 2,183,886 of NZ_CM149974.1, forward strand.
CCCGCAGGCCGTAGCGCATGGCGTCGAAGCGGGCGAGGTTGGACGACGCCTCGCTGGGGGCGATGAGGTAGTACGCGGGCAGCGCGTAGGCGAACGACGGGCACGAGACCTCGACGACCTCGGCGCCCAGCTCCCCGAGCACCCGCACGGCGTCGGTGAACGCCGCGAGCACGCCGGGCTGGTAGCCCTCGCCGGAGAACTCGGTGACGACGCCGACCCGCACCCCGGCGAGGTCGCCGCGGGCGCCCGCCTGCGCGGCCTCGACGACGGGCGGCAGCGGCGCGCTCACCGAGGTCTGGTCGTTCCTGTCCTGCCCGCCGATGACCTCGTGCAGCAGCGCGGCGTCGAGCACCGAGCGCGCACACGGGCCGATCTGGTCCAGCGACGACGAGAACGCGACGAGCCCGTAGCGCGAGACCGTGCCGTAGGTCGGCTTGACCCCGACGGTGCCGGTGACCGCGCCGGGCTGGCGGATCGAGCCGCCGGTGTCCGAGCCGAGCGCGAGCGGCGCCTCGCCGGCGGCGACCGCCGACGACGACCCGCCGCCCGAGCCGCCGGGGATGCGCGTGAGGTCCCACGGGTTGCGGCTGGGCCCGAACGCCGAGTTCTCGGTCGAGCTGCCCATGGCGAACTCGTCGAGGTTGGTCTTGCCCAGCGGCACCAGCCCCGCGGCGCGCAGCCGGGCCACGACGGTCGCGTCGTACGGCGGGCGCCAGCCCTCGAGGATCCGCGACGCGCACGTGGTCGGCATGTCCGTCGTGGTGAGGTTGTCCTTGAGCGCGATCGGCACCCCGGCCAGCGACGAGGCGGGCGTGCCGTCGGCGATGGCGCGGTCGGCGGCCTCGGCGGCGGCGAGCGCGCCCTCGGCGTCGACGTGCAGGAAGGCGTGCACGCCGCTCTGGGCGGGACCGTCCACGGCCTCGATGCGCTCGAGGTGCGCCCGGGTGACCTCGACCGAGGAGACCTCGCGGGCGTGGATGCGGCGGGCGAGCTCGGCGGCGTCGAGATCGATCAGCTCGGCAGGACGCCCCGTCGCTCCGCTCGCCCCGCTCACAGCTCCTCCCCCAGGATGCGCGGCACGCGGAAGCGGCCCTCCTCGGCGGCCGGCGCGCCGGCGAGCGCGACGTCACGCGGCAGCGACGGCTCGGTCTCGTCCGGGCGCAGCACGTTCGTCTGCGGCACCACCTGCGCGGTCGGCGGGACGTCGTCGGGGATCTCGCCGACCTTCGACACCGTGTCGACGATGGCGTCGATCTGCCCCGAGAACACGTCGAGCTCGGCGTCGGAGACGGCGAGCCGGGCGAGCCGGGCGAGGTGGGCGACGTCGTCGCGGGTGATGTCGGACATGTCCCTCCGGGGTCGTGCGCACGTCGTTCGGGGTCGGGCTCCGGTCCGCGTCGACTCCCGGGAGCGCGAACACCCAGTCTAGGACCGGCCGCGACCGGCTTCCCGGCGGTCGGGCCTGATCACTGCTCGCACCCGCGGGGGTGCGCCTGGGAGGATGCGCCGGTCCCGGAGTCGAGGAGGGTCGTGACCTACCTGCTGCGCGTGGTGCTGCCCGACCGTCCGGGCACACTCGGGGCACTCGCCTCCGCACTCGGCGCCGAGGGTGCGGACATCCTCTCCGTCGACGTCGTCGAGCGGGGCGCGGGATCGGCGGTGGACGACCTCGTCGTCGACATGCCGAGCTCCCGCCCGCCGGACGTGCTCATCACGGCCGCGGAGGCGGTCAACGGGGTCGTCGTCGAGTCCGTGCGGCCGTTCGCGGGCGCGCTGGACACCACCCGCGAGCTGGAGCTCGTCGAGGCGATCGCCGCGCGCCCCGAGGAGGGCGTCTCCCTGCTGGCCGAGGGCGTGCCGCGGCTGTTCCGCTCGGCGTGGGCACTGGTCACCGAGAGCACCGGCGACGGCGCGCGCGTGCGCCGGGTCGCGGCGAGCGACGCCGCCCCCGAGACCGAGGCCGCCGAGCTGTCCTGGCTGCCGCTGGACAAGGCGACGGTGCTCGACCCCGCGGGCGGCCACACGGTGCCCGAGGCCTGGACCGACCTCGACACCGAGCTCGCCGCCGCGCCGCTCGGCCGCCCGGAGCGCGCCGTGGTCGTCGGCCGCCCCGGGGGCCCCGCCTTCCGGCCGTCCGAGCTCGCCCGCCTGTCCCACCTGGCCGGGATCGTCGCCACGATCACCGGCTGAGGCCGGTCAGGACGCCGGGAGGATGTTCGTGTTCCGGTGGAAGACGTTCTCCGGGTCGTACTGCGCCTTGATCTGCTGGAGACGGCCGTACTTGTCGCCGTAGGAGCTCGGGACGCGGTGAGCGTCGTCGCCTGACATGCCGTTGATGTAGGCGCCCCGCCCCATCCCGTGCGGTGCGAGGGCGTCGAAGAAACCCCGCACCCACGCGCGCTCGACCGGGTGCGACTCCGCGTCCGGGGTCATCCCGATGATGAACACCCCCAGTCGGGGAGACCGGCCGCCGCTGAACGCGGTCCCCGCCTCGTCGGGCGTGCAGTAGGCGCCGGAGAGCGTGTAGAGGTGCACGACCGACATCGGTGAGGGCATCACGGCGGCCCGCTCCACGAGGACCTCGATGGCTGCATCCGAGATCGTCTCGAGGTAGAGCGCCTTCTCGTAGGCGTGCACTCCCCACGCGTACGCCTCATCGAACATCTGCTGCAGCGCCGTGAACGGCATTGGGGTGACCATCTCGAACAGCGGCGGAAGGGCCCGCCGCACGCGCTCGACCACGTCCCGGTGGCTCTCTTCGGCACCGAGGCCGACGACGACGAGTGCGAACCCCTTCCGGAGGTGGAACTCCTCGGGGACGAAAGGCTCCGGCGGCGCATGCATCGCGACGGTCTGGAAGCTGACGTCCGGCGGAAGGTCCGGGATCACGCTCCGGGCGACGCGCAGGGCGTCGGCTGCCTGGTCCAAGCCGTAGAAGAGCATCGCGAGCTCGATCTGCGGTCCTACCGGGATCAGCGTGAACTCGAACTGCGTGACGATGCCGAAGTTGCCGCCGCCGCCACGGATCGCCCAGAACAGGTCCGGGTTCTCGTCCGTCGCCACGCGCACGATCCGGCCGTCGGCGAGGACCATCTGTGCCGCGACGAGGTTGTCGAGTGTCAGCCCACCCTGACGGGTCAGCCATCCCATCCCGCCGCCGAGGGCGATGCCCGCGATCCCGGTGTGCCCGATCTCCCCGCTCGGCAGCGCCAGCCCATGGATCTGCGTCGCCGCATCGACGTCGCGCAGCAGGGCGCCCGCGGCCACCGTTGCGCGGCGGCCCTCCGGGTCCACCTCGACCGCGTTCATGCGGCTCAGGTCGATGACGATGCCCGCGTCGCCGACACACGCCCCGGAGCTGGAGTGGGCGCCGCTGCGCACCGAGACCTCGAGCGACTCCTGGCGAGCGAACCGCACCGCGCTCGCCACGTCGTCCACGCTCGCGCAGTAGGCGACGACAGCGGGGCGTCGGTCGACGTCGGCGTTCCACACCCGCCGGGCCTCGTCGTAGCCCGGGTCGTCCGGGGTGACGACGATGCCCGCGAGGGCCGTCCGCAGATCGTCGAATCGGGACATGACCTGGGTCATCGTGGGCTCCTTCCGCCGTGGCCGGGATGGATGACGGTACGAGCCTCTCCGTATCTGCGCGCTGCTCCGGAAGTGTCGTTCCGGCGCCATTCTCGGAACTGAACGACAATTCGGTGACGTGATGTATTCCGGCGCCTTCGGTGTGCACCGGGAACGGCGAAGGGTGAACGGTCGCGCGCGGAGAGGGGTCAGCGGCGGTGCTCGGCGCGCGAGCCCGGCCACAGGCTCGACGAGCGCAGCCCCCCGCTGCGCGGGCCGCTGCGGCGCCGCTCGTAGCGCCCGCCGACGTCATGGCCCAGCGCGTAGCGCACGAGCTCCTCGTTGCCGGTGGCGAGCCACGTGCCGTCGGGGCCCTTGAGCGTGTCCTCGAAGCCGATCCGGGTGTCGAGGTTGTTGCGCTTGGCGTACTCCAGCACCGGCCACGCGCCCGCCTCCTCACCGTGCAGGAGGATCGGGGCGGGCACGGGGCCGAGGGCCTTGAGGATGCGGACGGCCTCGGCGACGGCGGTGTCCGGGTCGGTGACCGTGACCTCGGCGAGCACGCGGACCGTGCCCCGCGGCAGGCCGGCCTGCTTGAGCTGCACGGCGTCGCCGGTGGTCCACACGCCCAGCTCGACGCCGATGTCCACCGCGTCGAGGGCCGCGCAGACCCGCTGCCAGCCGCGCTCGTGCACGTTCACCGACGCGACGTCCGGGCGGGCGTGCCGCGGCAGGCGCCCCCACTGGCCGATGATCTCGGTGCGCTTGAGGGGGTCGGGCTCCACCCACCGCGCGGTCGTGACGCCGATCTCGAGATCGGGGGCCTCGCGGCGGATGGTGTCGACGACCGTGCCGATGACGCGCGGGTCGAGGCTCTCCTGACCGTCGCGGTCGCGGGGGTGCACGTGCAGGCTCTGGACGCCGAGCAGGGACACCGCGCGGGCGTCGCGGGCGAGGTGGCGCGGGCTCATCGGCACCGCCGGGTAGACGTCGGCGGGACGGGCACCGTTGGGGCAGCACTGCAGCACCGCGGCGTCCTCCCCTCTCCCTCTCCCGACCCCGTCACGTGCCCGGGGGGTCCAGCTTCGACGCTGCGCACGACGAGGGCAACGGCGAGCCGACGGCGTCCCGGGCCCCAGGGCCGTCGGATCGCGAGAGCCACCCGGACGGTCGTACGCGCAGTCACCCGACGGTGTGAGTGTGCCCGATGCACGTGCGGATGCACGCGGGGACTCTCAGATGGACGCTACGCCTCTCATCCGTGCACGCCCCGGGATCGCGGGCCTCTCAGGCTCCGCCGTCCCCGCCGCCCTCCCCGTCGCCGTTCCCGTCGACCGACGTGTCGACCGCGGCGCCCGCCGCCGCCTCCGGGCCCTCGGCGAGCAGCACCCGGAACCCGTCCTCGTCGAGGATCGGCACCCCGGCCGCGACCGCCTTGTCGTACTTCGAGCCCGGCTCGTCGCCGACCACGAGGAACGCCGTCTTCTTCGACACCGACCCCGCCGCGCGCCCGCCGCGGGCGAGGATCGCCTCCTTGGCCTCGTCGCGCGAGAACGTCGGCAGCGAGCCCGTGATCACGATCGACAGGCCCTCGAGCGTCCGGGGCGTCGACTCGTCGATCTCCTCGGCGAGCGCCACACCCGCCGCGCGCCACTTCTCGACGACCTCGCGGTGCCAGTCGACCGAGAACCACTCCCGCACGGCGTGGGCGATGGTCGGCCCGACGCCGTCGACGGCGGCGAGCTCCTCCTCGCTCGCCGCGTCGATGGCGTCGATCGACCGGAAGTGGCGCGCGAGCGCCTGGGCCGCGGTGGGCCCCACGTGACGGATCGACAGCCCGACCAGCACCTTCCACAGCGGGCGGCGCTTCGCGGTCTCGAGGTTGGCGAGCAGCTTGCGCCCGTTCGCCGAGACGTTGCCCGCCTTGGTGCGGAAGAGGTCGACCTGGACGAGGTCGTCCTCGGTGAGCCGGAAGACGTCGCCCTCGTCCTGCACCACGCCCGCGTCGAGCAGCGCGGTGGCCGCCTCGTAGCCGAGCACCTCGATGTCGAAGGCGCCCCGGCCCGCGACGTGGAACAGGCGCTCGCGCAGCTGCGCGGGACACGAGCGGGCGTTGGGGCAGCGCAGGTCCTTGTCGCCCTCGCGCATCTGGCGCAGCTCGGTGCCGCACTCCGGGCAGTGGGTGGGCATGACGAACGCGCGCTCGTCGCCGGTGCGCGCCTCCACCACGGGGCCGAGCACCTCGGGGATGACGTCGCCGGCCTTCCGGATGATCACCCGGTCGCCGATGAGCACGCCCTTGCGCTCGACCTCGCCCGCGTTGTGCAGCGTCGCGAGCGACACCGTCGAGCCCGCGACCAGCACCGGGTCCATCTCCGCGAACGGCGTGACGCGCCCGGTGCGCCCGACGTTGACGCTGATGTTGCGCAGCGTCGTGGTGGCCTGCTCCGGCGGGTACTTGAAGGCGATCGCCCACCGCGGCGCCCGCGACGTCGACCCGAGCCGCCGCTGCAGCGCCACGTCGTCGACCTTGACCACGACGCCGTCGATCTCGTGCTCGGCGTCGTGGCGGTGCTCGCCCCAGTAGCGGGTGTGCTCGATGACCGCGTCGACGCCGTGGAGCACCCGGGTGTGCGTCGACACCGGCAGGCCCCACGCCGCGAGCGCGTCGTAGGCCTGCGACTGGCGCTCGGGCGTGAAGCCGCGACGCTTGCCCAGCCCGTGGCAGATGAGCCGCAGCGGCCGTGTCGCCGTGACCCGCGGGTCCTTCTGCCGCAGCGAGCCGGCCGCCGAGTTCCGGGGGTTCGCGAACGGCTGCTTGCCCGCGGCGACCAGCCCGGCGTTGAGCTCCTCGAAGTCGGTGAGCCGGAAGAAGACCTCGCCGCGGACCTCCATGAGCTCGGGCACCGGGAACTCGTCGGTGCCCGTCAGCTCGGTGGGCACGTCGGCGAGCGTGCGCATGTTCAGCGTGATGTCCTCGCCGGTGCGCCCGTCGCCGCGCGTGAGGGCCCGCGTGAGGTGGCCGTTCTCGTAGAGCAGGTTGACCGCCAGCCCGTCGATCTTGAGCTCGCAGAGGTAGAGCAGCTCCTCGGTGGGGAAGTCGAGCTCGCGCTGCACCCGCAGCACCCACTCGCGCAGCTCCTCGCCGGTGAACGCGTTGTCGAGCGAGAGCATGCGCTCGAGGTGGTCGACCGCGACGAAGTCGGTGGAGAACCCGCCCCCGACCCGCTGCGTCGGCGAGTCCGGCGTGACCAGCGACGGGTGCGCCTCCTCGAGCCCCTGCAGCTCGCCGAACAGCTCGTCGAACTCCCCGTCGGTGACGATCGGCGCGTCGAGCACGTAGTAGCGGAACTGGTGGTCGGCCACGACCTCGGCGAGCTCGCGGTGGCGCTGGGCGGCGTCGGTGGGCACGTCGGTGGGCACGTCGGTCTGGTCCGTGCTGGTCACAGCGCCGAGATTAGCCGGGCACCCCGACAGCCAACCCCTATCGGCGTGCTCCCCTGTCAGCCCGACCGAGGTGTCGCTCCACCGACGCGACGAAGCCGCGCGCGATGCCGGCGTACGAGGTCTCGGTGACGCCGCCGACGTGCGGGGTGACGAGCACGTTCTGCGCCAGCAGCGGGTCGTCGGGGTCGATCGGCTCGACCCAGGTGACGTCGAGGCCGGCGCCGGCGAGGTGCCCGGAGCGCAGGGCGGCGAGCAGGGCGTCGTGGTCGACGACGGGGCCGCGGGCGACGTTGACGACGTGGCCGCCGGGGCGCAGGGCGGCGAGGGCCCCGGCGCCGACGATCCCGCGGGTCCGCGGGGTCAGGGGGCAGGCGACGACGAGGTCGTCGCAGCGGGTCAGGGCGGCGACGAGGTCGTCGGTCCGGTGGTAGTGCCCGTCGTCGAGCAGATCCGCCGCGCGCGGCGTCTCGGCGCGCGGGCGGCGGCCGATCCCGACGGGCCGGGCGTCGAAGGCCCGCAGGCGGGTGATGACCTCGGCGCCGATGTCGCCGACGCCCAGCACGCCGACCGTGCGCCCGGCCAGCGTGCGCCCGGACGGCTCGCCCACCAGCTCCTTCGCCACGTTCGCCCGCGCCTCCTCGTAGCGCCGCAGCAGCGCGAGCAGGAGCAGCAGGGCGACCTCGGCGACCGCGACGGCGTTGCCGGACTCGGCGCCCGAGACGTTGTCGACCGGCAGCCCGCGCGTCGCGGCGGCGTCGAGGTCGACCCCCGACAGCCCGACGCCGAACTGCTGGACCATCCGCGGCGTCGTCGCGTCCATGAGCGCGCCGGAGATCGTGCTGCCCATCGGGCACAGGACGTCGACGTGCGCCAGGCCGCCCGCGGGCACCTCGACGGGCAGGTCGAGGATCTCGACGCCGTCCCATCCGACCTCGTCGAACGCCGCCTCGAGGGCACCGCGCAGGGCGGCGAACCCGCCGCCGACCAGTCCGATCCGCACGCCGGTCAGTATCGGACCGGGCCGATCACCAGCGCTCCGGCGGGTCGGCGAAGGCCCGGGCCAGCTCAACGGTCGTGCCCGTGGCCCGCCGCGCCCAGCCCGGGCTCGCGCCGGCGAGGCCGCACGCGGGGGTGACGACGGCCCGGTCGGCGAGGCGGGCGCGGTCGAAGCCGAGACGGTCGGCGAGGTCGAGGGCGGGGCGGGCGAGGTCGGCGAGCTCGGGTTCCGCCGGCGGGTCGGTCGAGGGCACGATCCCGAGCCACAGCTCCGTGCCGCCCTCCCAAAGCTCGCCCAGGGCGTCGAGGACCTCTCGTGGCGCATCGGCGCCGCCGAGCGCACCCAGGTCGACGGCGACGGCGTCGGGCCCGGTCGCGCGGAGGAGGGCCAGCGGCGGGGTCGGGTGGCAGCAGTGGACGACGACCTCCGCGGCGCCCGCCTGCCGGGCCGCGGTGACCGCGCCCTCGAGCAGCGTGCGGACCTCGGCGCCGGGCACCGCGCCGACCGTCCCGTACCCCGAGGGGGTTCGGAGCGAGCCGGCGAGGACGGCGGGCAGCGTCGGCTCGTCGATCTGCACGACGACGGGCGCCTGCGTGCGCCGGGCGAGCTCGGCGACGTGGGTGCGCAGACCCTCGCCGAGGCTCGCGGCGAACTCGGCGAGCGCGCCGCGGTCGGTGAGCACGCGGTGCCCGGAGCGCAGCTCGACGCCGGCGGCGAGCGTCCACGGGCCCGCGACCTGGCACTTCACGCCGGGCGGGGTCACGCCCGCCTCGCCCAGCGCCTCGTCGAGGGCGTCGACGTCGCGGGCGAGCAGCTCGACGGCGCGCCGGTGGTCGCCGCCGGCGCGGCGCGCCACCCGGTAGCCCGAGGGCCACACCTCGACGGCGAGGTCGACGAGCAGCCCGGCGGTCCGCCCGACCATGTCCGCGCCGACCCCCCGCGCGGGCAGCTCGGGGACGTGGGGCAGGCCCGGGAGCTCGCCGACGATCGTGCGCGCGGCCTCGCGCAGGTCGGTGCCGGGCCACGAGCCGAGCCCCGTGGCCCGGTCGCCGGGCTGCGGCTCCCGGGACCCGCCCGCGGGCACGGCGTCGGTCGGTGCGCTGGTCTCGCTCACGCGCACCAGGATCCACCCGGCCGGCGGGTGCGCGCCGGGCGGGATCGGGTGTGGGCGGTGCTGCGGCCCCTGGTGCTGACCGAAGGGCCCCTTCGCTCGCATAGACGGGCGAGGGGCGCCCTCCGCCAGGCGGGCTCGCTGATCAGCCCCGGTCGTCGTCCTCGACCACGTGGTCGATCTCGAGGGCCCGGCCCGACGGCAGGACCTCGGAGGCGTCGGGCTGGTCCTCGACGGACTCGCCCCGCAGCTGTGCGGCGTCGGGGACGGTGGTGGCGGGATCGGTGGGCTCGGTCATCGGTGACCTCCTTCGACGGCGGTGCGGGCGGTTACCCCGGTCACCCCGACCAAGACGCGGTCTGGATCGACGCAGCCGCGACGGCGTGTCGCCGCGTCGAGGATGTGGCGATCCTGGCGTCGAGTGCCAGCGAAGCCGCATCGCTGGCACAGCCACTGGGAGGATGGGCTCGTGACGGAGGTGCTCGACGCGCGGGAGTGGCGGCCGCGGGCCGACGCGCACGCGGCGCGGGCGGACGCGCTGACCGCCGGGCACCGGGCGCGCAAGGCGCGCGGCGAGGCGCACCCCGTCGAGGACTTCCTCTACACCTACTACCCCACCCGCCCGTCCCGGCTGCGGCGCTGGCACCCGGGCGCGGGGGTGGTGCTCGCCGACGCCGACGAGCGCGCCACCTGGCGCCACTACACCCGCGACGACCGGGGCGTCCGTGTCGACGAGGCGACGCTGCGGGACGAGCGCGCTGCGACGATCTCCTTCGTCGGCGGCCTCCTGCGCGCCACGGCCGGGCGTCCGGCCCAGCTCGGCTGCTTCGGGCTGCACGAGTGGGCCATGGTCTACCGCGACGGGCAGACCCGGCACCCCGTCCCGCTGCGCCTCGGCGCGGCCGGTACCGACGCGGTCGTCGAGGCGCACCGGATCCGGTGCTCGCACTACGACGCCTTCCGCTTCTTCACCGCGGACGCCGCCCCGCGCAACGCCGTCACCCCGACCAGGGAGCGCCAGGTCGAGCTCGAGCAGCCCGGGTGCCTGCACGCCGGGATGGACCTCTACAAGTGGGCGGACAAGCTCGGCCCGCTCGTGCCCGGCGAGCTGCTGCTCGACGCCTTCACCCTCGCCCGCGACATCCGGGTGCTCGACATGCGGGCCTCGCCCTACGACCTCGCCGACCAGGGCTACGCGCCGGTGCGCATCGAGACCCCGGAGGGCAAGGCCGAGTACGCCGCCGCCCAGCGCGGGTTCGCCGAGCGCGGCGCGGCGATCCGGGCCCGCCTGCTCGCCGTCTGCTGAGACCTCGTCCGCCGGCGCCGTAGGGTCGCGGGCCGTGGGACGCCCCGGGCTCGTGCCGTGATCCGCCTGCTCGTCGCCAACCGGGGCGAGGTGGCGCTGCGCGTGCTCGCCACGGCCGCCGACCTGGGCGTCGCCACCGTCGCGGTCGCCCCCGCCGACGACCGCGCCACCGGTCACGTCGCCGCCGCCGACGACGCGGTCGAGCTCCCCGGGGCCGGCCCCGCCGCCTACCTCGACGTCGAGGGCGTCGTGGCCGCGGCGAGGCGGTCCGGGGCGGACGCCCTGCACCCCGGCTACGGGTTCCTGTCCGAGAACCCGGCGCTGGCGCGGGCCTGCGCCCACGCCGGGATCACCTTCGTCGGCCCCTCCCCCGCGGTGCTCGAGCTCTGCGGCGACAAGGCCCGCGCCCGCGACCACGCCCGCTCCGTGGGCGTCGACGTCTTGGACGCGACGACGCCGGACCGGGCGCGGGCGTTCCTCGAGGGTCTGGGGCCGGGCGGCGCGGTCATGGTCAAGGCGGTCGCCGGGGGCGGCGGGCGCGGGATGCGGGCGGTGGACGACCCCGCGGCGCTCGCCGACGCCCTGGACCGCGCCTCCTCCGAGGCGGCCGCGGCCTTCGGCGACCCGTCCGTCCTCGTCGAGCGCCTCCTACCCCGCGCCCGGCACGTCGAGGTGCAGGTCGCGGGCGACGGGACCGACGTCGTGGTGCTCGGCGACCGCGACTGCAGCGCCCAGCGCCGCCACCAGAAGCTCGTCGAGATCGCCCCGGCGCCGGGCCTCGACGACGCCGTGCGCGCGCGCCTGCACGACGCCGCGCGCCGGATCGTCGCGCCGGTGGGGCTGCGGGGGCTCGCGACGGTCGAGTTCCTCGTCGACGGGGCGACGTCCGACGAGGCCACCACGGCGTTCCTCGAGGTCAACCCGCGCCTGCAGGTCGAGCACACGGTCACCGAGGAGGTGCTCGGCATCGACCTCGTCGCCGCCCAGCTGCGTCTCGCCGACGGCGCCGACCTGCGCGCGGCCGGCCTCGACCCGGTGCCGGCGTCCCGGGGCACGGCGGTACAGGCACGGGTCTGCACCGAGACGCTCGGCGCCGACGGCGCGGTCACCCCGCAGGCCGGCACGCTGGAGCGCTTCGCGCCGCCCACGGGGCGCGGCATCCGGGTCGAGACCCACGGCCGGTCCGGGTACACGGTCAGCCCGCGCTACGACTCGTTGCTGGCCAAGGTCGTCGTCCACGACCCCGCCGGCGGGCCCGCGACGGTCCTCGCCCGCGCCACCCGGGCCCTGCGCGCCTTCGACGTCGCGGGCGTCGCCACCAACCTCGGCGTGCTCACCGCGCTGCTCGACCGGTACGAGCCCGGCGCCCTCGACACCGGCTTCGTCGACCGCCACGCCGCGGAGCTCGCCGACCCGCCGCCCGCCGGGGACGTCCCCGACGACGGCCCCGATGGCGTCCCCGATGACGTCCCCGATGGCGAGGACGCGCTGACGGTCCGCGCCCCCACCGCCGGCGTGGTCGTGGCCGTCGAGCGCCCCGCGGGCACCGTCGTCGGCGCCGGCGCCACGCTGCTCGTGCTCGAGGCGATGAAGATGGAGCACGTCGTCGCCTCGCCGGGGGCCGGCACGGTCGACGACGTGCGGGTCGCGGTCGGCGACGACGTCACCGCCGGCACGGTGCTCGCGGTGCTGCGCCCCGGCGACGCCGACGCCGCGGCCGCCGAGGACGCCGCCGCCCTCGACCCGGACCACGTCCGCCCCGACCTCGCCGAGACCCTCGAGCGCCGGCGCCGCACCACCGACGAGGCGCGCCCGCAGGCCGTCGCCCGGCGCCGCGACGTCGGGCGGCGCACCGCCCGGGAGAACCTCGCGGACCTCCTCGACGACGGCAGCCTCGTCGAGTACGGCGCGCTGACGGTGGCCGCGCAGCGCCGGCGGCGGGCGTTCGACGACCTCGTCGCGCGCACCCCGGCCGACGGCATCGTCACCGGCACCGGCACGGTCGACGGCCGCCGCGTCGCGGTCCTCGCCTACGACTACACCGTGCTCGCCGGCACCCAGGGGGTGCTCAACCACGCCAAGACCGACCGGCTCCTGCGGCTCGCGCTCGACCACGCCCTGCCCGTCGTGCTGTTCGCCGAGGGCGGCGGCGGGCGCCCCGGCGACACCGACACCACGGCCGTCGCGAGCCTCGACGTCGAGACGTTCGCGCTGTTCGCGCGGCTGTCGGGGCGGGTGCCGTCGGTCGCGATCGTCGCCGGGTACTGCTTCGCCGGCAACGCCGCGCTGGCCGGGTGCGCGGAACTGCTCGTCGGGACCCGCGACCTGTCCCTGGGCATGGGCGGGCCGGCGATGATCGCCGGCGGCGGGCTCGGGTCGGTCGCGCCGGGCGACGTCGGGCCGGCGGGCGTCCAGGGGCCGAACGGCGTGCTCGACGTGCTCGTCGACGACGAGGCGGCCGCGGTCGAGGTCGCGCGGCGCTACCTGGGGCTCTGTACCGCGCGCACGGCCGCGCCGGAGCCCCACGACCAACGCGCCCTGCGCCACGCCGTCCCCGAGAACCGGCTGCGCGTCTACGACGTCCGCCCGGTGCTCGACACCCTCGCCGACCCCGACACGGTGCTGGAGCTGCGCCCGGAGTTCGGCGTCGGCATCGTCACCGCGCTCGCCCGCATCGGCGGCCGACCGGTCGGGGTGCTCGCCAACGACCCGCGCCACCTCGGCGGGGCGATCGACGCGCCCGCGGCGGAGAAGGCCGCGCGGTTCCTGCAGCTCTGCGACGCGCGCGGGCTGCCGGTGGTCTCGCTGTGCGACACCCCGGGGTTCATGGTCGGCCCCGACGCCGAGCGCACGGCGACCGTGCGGAAGTTCTCGCGGATGTTCGTCGCCGGCGCCAACGCCCGCGTCCCGCTCGTGTGCGTCGTGCTGCGCAAGGGCTACGGGCTGGGCGCGATGGCGATGGCCGGCGGGCACCTGCACCGCCCGGTGATCACCGCGGCGTGGCCGACGTCGGAGTTCGGGGGCATGGGCCTCGAGGGCGCGGTGCACCTGGGCTACCGCCAGGAGCTCGAGGCGCTCACCGGGGACGCGCGGCGCCAGCGCTTCGACGAGCTCGTCGGCGAGTACTACGAGCGCGGCAAGGGCCTGTCGGTGGCGAGCGTGTTCGAGGTCGACGACGTCATCGACCCCGCCGCCACCCGTGACGTGGTCCTCGCCTCGCTCGACACCGCCGGCGACGACCGCCCGCCCCGCCACCCCGTCGTGGACACCTGGTGAGGAGCCGCACGGTCGGCGACGCCTACGCCGGGGTCGCGGGCCGGGACTGCCGCACCGCCCCGATGCTCGCCACCACGACCATCCCGATCGCCAGGGCCGAGACGGGCGTCAGCTCCTGGCCCAGCACGAGGAACCCGGCGGTCGCGGCGATCGCGGGCGCGAGGCTCATGAGCACCGAGAACGCCGCGGTCGGCAGGCGGCGCAGGGCGAGCAGCTCGAGGCTGTAGGGCACGAGCGAGCTCAGCAGCGCCACGGCCGCGCCCCACCCGAGCACCACCGGGTCGGCCATCGCCGAGCCGCCGGCCACGACCCCGACCGGGAGGGTGAGCACGGCGCCGACGGTCATCGCCAGCGCCAGCCCGTCGAGGCGGTCGAAGCGCCCGCCGGCGCGCTGCGAGGCGAGGATGTAGGCCGCCCACATCGTCGCCGCGCCGAGCGCGAACAGCGCCCCGGTGACCGTCAGGCCCGCGAGCCCGGCGCGACCCAGCAGCGCGACGCCGGCCAGGGCGAGCGCTGCCCACAGCCAGCTCGACGCCCGACGCGAGGCCACCACCGAGAGGACCAGGGGGCCCAGCACCTCGATCGTCACCGCCGCCCCGAGCGGGATGCGCGCGATCGCCTCGTAGATCAGCGTGTTCATGCCCGCGAGGGCGACGCCGAACCCGACGACCAGCGCCCAGTCGCGGCGGCTGCGCCCGCGCAGGCGGGGCCGGCAGACCACGAGGAGCGCCAGCGCTGCGAACGCGAGCCGCAGCGACACCGCGCCGACCGGCCCGACCCGGGCGAACAGCCCCGTCGCCGCCGCCGCGCCGAACTGCACGGAGAACTGCCCGACGAGCACCATCACGACCGCGCCGGCACGGGCCCGGGTCGGTGCGGTCGCGGCGGTCGGGCCGGTCGGGGCGATCGGGCCGCTCGGCTCGCGGACGTCCGTCACGCCCCGACGCTGCCACAGCCCTACATCGCGCGCAGGTGCTCGGGCGGCGGGTGCTCGACGCCACCGGCGAGCCAGGTGCAGAGGTCGTCGACGTCGGCGGGCTCGTGCAGCGGGCCGGCGACGACGGCCGGGCCGGTCGGCGTGCGGGTGTGGTCGCAGGGCTGCACGAGGACGAGCCCGCCCGCGCCGTGCGGGGCGGTGCCGTGGGCGCAGGCGGCCGTCGTCAGGCACGCGGTCGAGACCAGGATCCCGTGCGGGCACCGGCGCACGGTCCCGCGCAGCGCCTCCCCGACGGCGTCGCGGTCCGGGGCGGGGCGCTGGTGGTGGGGGCAGCCGTCGCTGCCGCAGTAGACGGCGGTGAACCCGACGGTGCCGGTGGTGGGACCGCTCACCGGGACCCTCCCTCGCGACGTCCGTGCTCGCTCTCCACCCCGCCGGGCAGGTCGTCGCACGGGTCCGCGTGCCGGTGCCCGAAGGGGTCGGGGAACCGGCGCCAGGCCGCCTCCCCGCGGACCAGCTCGGCGTCGGTGAGCAGCGCCGCGTCGAGGGCCTCGACGATGCCGGCGGGGTCGGCGTCGTGGACGAGCACGACGAGCGCCTGCTCGCGGTCGCCGAAGCGATCGTCCCAGCGCAGGGCGGCCGCGGCCCGGCGCTCGTCGTCGACGTCGTCCCAGGCCTCGGGGCCGTCGTCCGCGGCCAGCCACCGTCCCGCGTGCCCGACCTGCAGCGCGCCGCCGGCGGACTCGAGCCACAGCACGTGCTCGGGCTGCGACGCGACCCAGACCCGTCCGCGGACCCGGATCGTGCCGTGGAGCAGGACGTCGACCGCGGCGTGCAGGCGCTCGGGGTGGAACGGGCGGCGGTGCCCGACGTGCAGCAGCGACACCCCGGCGTCGCCCGCCAGCGGCGGCTGCCCGCGCAGCAGCGGCGCGTGGGCGTCGTCCGGTACGCCGCGGCGGGCGTCGGCGGGCAGGGCGGCGAGCCGCGCGACGACCTCGGCACCGAGGTCCGCCACGACCGCGGGGGCGCTCGCGGGCGGGTCGGCCACCGTGAGGCGTACCGCGCGCGGGGCGAGGCGGTCGAGGACGGCGTCGAGGCGCACGCGGTCCCACGGCGACGGGCAGCGACCGGCGACGACGAGGACGTCGGCGTGCTCGGCCTGGGCCACCACCATCTGGGCCACCGTGCGCTCGTCGTCGGCGGCGAGCCCGAGCCCGCGGTCGACCAGCGCGTCGTCGCCGCCGGCGTCGTCGAGCCAGGTCACGGCGTCGAGCACGCCGACGACCCCGCGCAGCGCGAGCACCTCGGCGAGCGGCCCGCCGGCACCCGGGGGGACGAGCGCGTGCAGCGCCTCGGTGACGGCCTCGGGCTCCATGCCGGGGTCGAGCAGCAGGACGACGTCCCGCACGGACGGGTCGCGGGCGAGGCGCAGGAGCAGCGGGAGCAGGTCCTCGCGCAGGGTGCAGGCGACACAGCCGTGGGCGAGCTCGAGCACCTCGTCGCGGGCGCCGTCGTCGTCGACGAGGCGGCGGTGCACCACGCCCTCGCGCAGGGCGCGCAGGTCGTGGGCGACGAGCACTCCGCCCGGCGGGCGCACCGCCGCCGCCACCGCGGCCGTCGCGGCGCGGTCGGCGCCGGTGACCAGCGTCAGTCCCGTCCCGTGTCCCTCGGGCATACGGCTCCTCTCCCGTGCGTTCCAGTGAACGATAATCATGTTCAACAAGGAGGGGAAGCCGTGGCCCGCAACGACGTCCGACCGATCGTGAAGCTGCGCTCGACCGCCGGCACCGGGACGACCTACGTCACCCGCAAGAACCGGCGCCACGACCCCGACCGGCTCGTGCTGCGCAAGTACGACGCCCGCGTCGGGCGGCACGTGGACTTCCGCGAGGAGCGCTGAGGCCGGTCTACGCCTGGTCCGCCGGAGTGTCGGTGACCCGCAGCAGCAGGGCGACGAACGCATCCGCGTGCAGCCGCCCGCCGCTGCGGGGCACCGCGCCCCGGCGTTCGTCGTCGGCCACCAGCTCACCGGCGACGCGCTCGAGGGCGCGCACCAGCGGGTCGGCGAGCTCGGGCGGGACCTCGCCGACGAGCTCGAGCGAGCCGTCGTCGTTGCGGACCGTGGACAGGTGCGCCAGCGCCGTCCGCAGCGCCCGGCGCGGCTGGCCGGCCACCAGGTCGTCCGTCCGGTCGTCGTCGTTCACGCCGACTCCTCCTCGGTCACCTCGTCGAGCAGCGACGACCAGAACCGCAGCGCGGCGTGCTCCATCTCCAGGCCCAGCCGCAACGTGATCATGCGCTTGGCGACGGCGTCGAGGTCGGCGTAGCGCGCCTGCATGTCCTCGTAGACGGCGATGCGCTCGCGGTGCGCGGCGACCTGCTCGCGGGCGAGGCGCACGACGTCCCGGGTCTCGCCGACCTCGTTGAAGAACAGCTTGAGCTCGGCGATGTCGCGCATCTGGAAGTGCTCGGGCGTCGGCTCCGCCAGCCACGCCCGCAGCTCGGCGAGGCCGGCGTCGGTGAGCCGGAACGTCCGGCGACGCCGGCCCTCCGTCTCGGTCTCGGCCTCGAGCAGGCCGAGCTCGACCAGCCGCTGCGGCTCGGAGTAAAGCTGTGCGTGCGGGAAGTGCCAGAAGTAGCCGATGGAGCGCCCGACCGCCCGCTTGAGGTCGTACGACGTCGACGGCCCGCGCAGGGCGATCGTCCCGAGGACGACGTACGAGGTCGGGGAGAGCCGGTCGGCCACGGTCGCGCAGCGTACCGACCCTTGCCCTGCCGGCCCACGTCTCATACGGTCCAAAACAGACGGTATGCGTTGGAGCATGATCGGGAGGCGGGAACCGTGGACCTCGCGACGGTCTGGGCCTGGACGGTCGAGCGGTACCCGACGCGGCGGGCGGTCGGCGGGCCCCACCCGATGACCTTCGCCGAGTGGGACGCCCGCACCGCCCGCCTCGCGCACGCGCTGCTCGGCCTCGGCGTGCGCCGCGGCGACCGCGTGGCCCTCGTCCTCAACGGCGGCGAGCCCGCGGCGTCGCTGCACCTCGCGGCCCAGCGTGTCGGCGCCGTCGCCACCCCGCTCTCCCCGCGGTTCGGCGTCCCGGAGCTCGCCCACTGCCTCGCCGACGCCGCCCCCGCGCTCGTGATCAGCGAGCCCGCGACCGCGGAGAACACCGCCGCCGCCCTGCGCGACGAGCGCATCCGCCCGGTCGCCCACCTCGACCTCGACGACGTCGAACGACGGGCTCGCGACCGGCCCGACACCCCGCCGTCGGACCCGCCGGGTCCCGACGACGTCAGCGTCATGCTCTACACGTCGGGCACCACCGGGCGACCGAAGGGCGTCCCGCGGACCCACCGGGCCGAGCACGCCGCCGCCGTCGCCCACCTCGTGCAGACCGGCGGCCGCACGGGCGACGTCACCCTCGGGGTGATGCCGCTGTTCCACACGATGGGCGTGCGGACGTTGCTCGCGACGATCGTGGTGGGCGGCACCTGGGTGCCCCAGGCCCGGTTCGACGCCTCCGAGGCCGCCGAGCTGATCGCGAGCGAGGGGATCACGTCCCTCTACCTGGTGCCGACGATGTACTGGTCGTTGCTGCGCGACGCCGACCCCGCGCACCTGGCCGGGGTGCGGCGTCTCGCGTACGCGGGCGCGCCGATGGCCCCGGCGCTGGCGACGCAGCTCGTCGACGCCGTCGCGCCCGAGGCGTTCGTCAACCACTTCGGCTCGACCGAGATCTACACGTTCACCATCGGCCCGGACGTCGCGGCCAAGCCCGGCTGCGCGGGCCGGGCCGGGATGTTCGGCCGGGTCCGGCTCGTCGACCCCTCGCCCGGGGCGTCCCCCGACGCGGAGGTCGCCGCCGGCGAGCAGGGCCAGGTCGTGGTGTCGATGGCGAGCCCCGAGGCGTTCCGCGGCTACTGGCTGCGTCCCGACGCGACCGCGAAGGCCGTGCGCGACGGCTGGTACTTCACCGGCGACCTCGCCGTGGCCGACGACGAAGGCGACCTGTGGGTGTCCGGCCGCGTCGACGACATGATCAACACGGGCGGCGAGAACGTCTACCCGGACGAGATCGAGGCCGCGCTGATCTGCTGCCCGGAGGTCGCCGACGTCGTGGTCGCCGGGCTCCCCGACGACCGGTGGGGCCAGGCGGTGACCGCGTTCGTCGTGCCGGGCCCGTGCGTGGCCCCCGAGGAGGCCGTCGCCGCGGCCGACGCCTGGGCCCGGCGGGTCCTGCCGTCGCTGCGCCGCCCGAAGCGCGTGATCGCCCTCGACACCGTGCCCCGCTCGGCGGTCGGCAAGACCCTGCGCCGCGTGCTGGTCGGCGGCGACTACACCCCGCTCGCCGACACCGCGGCGGGTCCGAGCGAAGGGCACCTTCGCTCGACCAGATCGAGCGAAGGGGCCCTTCGCTCGGATCGGGGGTCGGGGTGACCTGGACGCCCGCGCGCGACGAGGACGCCGCCCTGGTCACGGGCGCGGGGCGGTTCGTCGACGACCTCGATCCCCTGCCCGGGACGCTCGTGGCCGCCGTGGTGCGCAGCCCGCACCCGCACGCGCGGATCGTGTCCGTGGACCTGGACGCGGCCCGGGCGCACCCCGGCGTGGCCGCGGTGATCGGGCCCGACGAGGTGCGCGCGGCCGTGCGCCCGTTCCCGCTCTCGACCACGACACCGATGCCCTACCTGCCCAGCGGGGTCGACGCGGTGCGCTACGTCGGCGAGCCGGTGGCCGTGGTGGTCGCGCGCGACCGCTACGTCGCCGAGGACGCGTGCGAGCTGGTCGAGGTCGAGTACGCGCCGCTCGACGTCGTCGTCGACACCCGGGCGGCGCTCGAGCCCGACGCGGTCCTGCTGCACCCGGAGGCGGGCACGAACGTCGCCACCGACCGCACGTTCTCGTTCGGCGACGTGTCCGGGGCCTTCGCGCAGGCGGCGCACGTCGTCCGCGACGAGTACACGTTCCCGCGCTACTCGTCGGTGCCGATGGAGTGCTACGGGGTGGTCGCGCACTGGACCGACGGCGCCGACGGACCGTCGGTGGAGTGCTGGGCGAACTTCCACGGCCCCTTCACGATGGTGCCGGTGGCGGCCGGGGCGCTGGGCGTGCCGGTCTCGCGGTTCCGGCTGCACGTGCCCGCGGACATCGGCGGCAGCTTCGGGATCAAGTCCGGCATCTACCCCTACGTGGTGCTCATGGCGCTGGCCTCGCGGCACGCCGGGCGGCCGGTGCGCTGGACCGAGGACCGCGTCGAGCACCTGCTGGCGAGCTCGTCGGGGGCGGGGCGGGTGATGTCCTTCGCGGCCGCGGTGTCGGGCGACGGGACGGTCGAGGCGCTCGACGTCGACCTCGTCGACGACGTCGGCGCCTACCTGCGCCCGCCCGAGCCGAGCACGCTCTACCGCTGCTTCGGCAACATCACCGGCGCCTACGACGTGCCCGCGGTGGCGATCCGCGCCCGCGCCGTCGTCACCAACCGGGCCCCGACGGGCCTCAACCGCGGCTTCGGCGGCCAGCAGCTCTACTTCGGCCTCGAGCGGCTGATGGACGCCGTCGCCGCGCGCACCGGGCTCGACGTGGCCGAGGTCCGGCGCCGCAACCTCGTGCGCTCGTTCCCCCACCGCACGCCCACCGGCGGGCTCTACGACTCCGGCGACTACGCGGGAGCGCTCGACCTGCTGCTGGCCAAGGGCGGCCACGACGAGCTGCGCGCGCGCCAGGAGGCCGCCCGCGCCGAGGGCGCGTACTACGGTGTGGGGCTGGCGCTCGTCGTCGACCCGTCGGGCACCAACATCGGCTACGTCGGGCTCGCGACCCCGGCGTCGGAGCGCAAGCCGGGGCGGGACAAGTCGGGGTCGACCGAGATCGTCCGCGCGTCGGTGGACCTGCAGGGCGTGGTGACGGTGCTGCTCGGCTCGGTGCCGCAGGGCCAGGGGCACGCGACGGTGGCGCGCCGCGTGGCGGCGTCCCGGCTGGGGCTGCCCGTCGAGCAGGTCCGCGCCGTGGTCGACATGGACACGTCCTCGACGCCGTGGACGGTGACGTCGGGCAGCTACTCCTCGCGCTTCGCGCCGCTGGTGACGAGCGCGCTGATCGCGGCGGTGGACCGGCTGGCGGAGACGGTGCGCGCGGGCGCCTCGGTGCTGCTGGATGTCGACGCGTCCCGGCTGGAGCTGGCGGACGGGTCGGTGCGCGACCCGGCGTCCGGCGTGTCGTGCCTGTTCAGGCACGCGGCCGGGGTCGTGCACTGGGACCCGGGCGCGCTGCCCGCGGGTGCCCCGGCGCGGCTGGCGACCGAGGGCGAGTTCGTGCCCCCCGAGGCCGTCGCCGCGACCGCGGAGGACCGGATCAACTCCTCGCTCTGCTACGGCTTCGTCGCCGAGATGGTCGGGGTGCGCATCGACGCGGACACCCTGGAGGTGACCCTCGACCGGGTCGCGACCGTGCACGACGCCGGCACGGTCCTCGACCCGGTGCTGCTCGAGGGCCAGGTGCTCGGGGCGCTGGTGCACGGGCTGGGCGGGGCGGCGTACGAGGAGTTCCGCTACTCCCCCGCCGGCCAGCCCACGTCGGCGACCTTCCTCGACTACCTCTGCCCGACGAGCGCCGAGAGCGGTTTCGACCTGGTCTCCGACCACCTGTCCTCGCCGTCGCCGCTCACCCCGCTCGGCGCCAAGGGCTGCGGCGAGGGCAGCTCGATGAGCTTCCCGGTGGCGTTCGCCAACGCCGTCGCCGACGCCCTGGCCCCCGCCGGCGTCACGATCGACGCCCTGCCCGTCCACGGCTCCGTGATCCACGACCTCCTCCGTGAGCGAGATTCCCGGCTATAGCCGGGAATGTCGCTCACATCCCCGACGACGAAGGGTTCCCATGGCACTGACCGGTGGCGAGGTCCGGCTCGAGCGCTCGCACGACGGGCGCGTCGCGGACGTGACGCTGTCCCACGGGCGCTACACCGTGATCACGTGGGAGATGCGCGAGCTCATGGCCGAGCGCTTCGCCGAGATCGACCGCGACCCCGACGTGCAGGTGGTCGTCATCCGCTCGGACGGCGAGCACTTCTCCTCGGGCGGGGACATCGCCGGGTTCATGGAGGTCGACCCGATCGACTTCACCGACCTCGGGCACAACGTGACCGCGCCGTCCCGCAGCCCCAAGCCGGTGATCGTCGCCGTCGACGGCTACGCCTTCGGTGTGGGCCTCGAACTGGTCCTGTCCTGCGACATCCGCCTGGCCACCGAGCGCAGCCGCTTCGCCCTGCCCGAGATGAACCTCGGCATGATCCCGGGGTCCGGCGGCACCCAGCGTCTGGCGCGGCTGATCGGGATCTCGCGGGCCAAGCACCAGGTCATGATAGCCCGCCGCATGACCGGTCAGGAGGCCGCCGACTGGGGGGTCGTCGCCGAGCTGCACCCCGATCGCGAGGCGCTGGATAAGGCCACCGAGGCGCTGGTCACCAAGATGCTCGGCTTCTCGCCGCTCGCCCTGCGCGCCGCCAAGGAGGTGCTCGACCGCGGCGTCGACGC
This sequence comes from Actinomycetospora sp. ABD4_176, assembly GCF_056311855.1. Lineage (NCBI taxonomy): Bacteria > Bacillati > Actinomycetota > Actinomycetes > Pseudonocardiales > Pseudonocardiaceae > Actinomycetospora > Actinomycetospora sp. ABD4_176. The sequence goes on from NZ_CM149974.1 coordinate 2,206,060, forward strand.
GCCCCTGGCCTCCGGGATCGAGCTCGAGCGGAAGGCCTACGCGATGCTGCGCTCGAGCCACGACTTCGCCGAGGGCGTCGCCGCGTTCGGCGAGAAGCGCGCGCCGTCGTTCACGGGGCGGTGAGATGAAGGCCGCGCCGTTCGCCTACTGCCGCCCCGACTCGGTCGACGAGGCGGTGGAGGTGCTCACCGGCGGGGACGCCAAGGTGCTCGCCGGGGGGCAGTCGCTGGTCCCGGTGCTGGCCATGCGCCTCGGGCGGCCGGGGACGCTGGTCGACATCACGCGGCTGCCGGGGCTGGACTCCCTCGTGGTCGAGGACAGGCAGCTGCACGTCGGCGCCGCAGTGCGCCAGCGCGCCCTTGAGCGGTCGGCACAGGTCGGGGCGGTGCCCCTGATCTCGCGCGCCCTGCCCTTCGTCGGGCATCGCGAGCTGCGCAGCCGCGGGACGGTGTGCGGCAGCCTCGCCCACGCCGACCCCGCGGCCGAGCTGCCCGCGGTCGCGGCGTGCCTGGGGGCGTCGGTGACGGTGCGCGGCGCGCGGGGGGAACGGGTCGTCCCGGCCCGCGACTTCGTGACGGGGGCGATGACGACGGCGGTGGGCGCCGACGAGCTGGTGACCGGGGTGCGGTTCCCGGTGGCGCGCGCCGGCGAGGGCTTCGGGTTCGCCGAGATCGCCCGCCGGCACGGGGACTTCGCCCTCGCGGGGGTGGCGGTACGGGTGCGGGGCGAGCAGGCGACGCTCGCCGCGTTCGGGGTGTCCGACCGGCCCGTGGTCCGCGAGCTGACGCTCGACCCCGACCCGACCGAGGCCGGCCTGCGCCCGATGACCGACGCGCTCGCCGCCGAGGTCGTCGACACCGAGGGTGACGCGCACGGCTCGCGCGGCTACCGCGTCCGCCTGCTCGGCGTGCTCGCCGCGCGGGAGATCGTCCGCGCACACCGGGAGGCGCACGCATGAGGGTCGAGGCCGACGCCACCGCCGAGGTCGCCCTGACCGTCAACGGGCGCGCGGTGACCGTCACCGTCGCCCCGCGCACGACCCTGTCCGACGTCCTGCGCGACCACCTGGGGCTCACCGGCACCCACGTCGGCTGCGAGCACGGCGTCTGCGGGATGTGCACGGTCCTCCTCGACGGCGAGGCGGTCCGGGCGTGCCTGCTGTTCGCCGTGCAGTGCGAGGGCGCGACGCTCACGACCGTCGAGGGTCTCGGGACGGCCGGCGACCAGCACCCGCTGCAGCAGGCGTTCGCCCACCACCACGGGCTGCAGTGCGGCTTCTGCACGCCGGGGATGCTGATGAGCGCCTACGACCTGCTCGCCGGCGGCACCTACGACCCGGCGACGCTGCCCGAGGACATGTCCGGCGTGCTGTGCCGCTGCACCGGCTACCGCGGCATCCTCGCCGCCGTCGACGACGTCGCGCGCACCCACCCCGACGGCGTCCCTCCGCCGCGCGCCGCCGCGCCACCGGCGCTGGTCGGGCGCTCGGGCGGAGTGAGCGTGGCGTCCACGCCGGCGTCAGGTGACAGGGCTGCCCCCACCTCGCCCGCGGAGATCACCGTCCCCTCCGGCCCGCCGACGGCGAGGGTCGAGGTGCGCAGCGAGCTCGCCTCGCCGGTCGGGGACGTGTGGGCGGTGCTCGCCGACCCCGAGCGGCTGGTCGCCTGCCTGCCCGGTGCAGCGATGACCGAGGATCTCGGCGACGACCGCTACCGCGGGCGCGCGGTCGTCGCGCTCGGGCCGGTGTCGCTGCGCTTCGAGGGACTCGCCCACGTCGTCGAGCGCGACCCCGCCATTCACCGCTTGCGCCTGCTCGCCCAGGGCGCCGACCGCGGCGGGTCGTCGACGCAGGCGGTCGTCGCGCTGGCCGCGGACCTCGGTGAGGGCGGCGGCACGGTGCTGTGGGCCGACGCCGACGTCCACCTGAGCGGCCGCGTCGCCCAGTTCGGCCGCGCCCTGGCCGGCGACGTCTCGCGGCGGCTGTTCGAGCAGTTCGCGGACGCCGTCGACGAGGCCGCGCGCACCGGCGAGGCGCCCCGGCACCGGCCGCGGCCCCTGCGCCTCGCCCTCGCGAGCGGGCTGGCGGCCGTTCGCGGCGGCGTCCGGCGGTTACTGGCTCGTATCGCCCGCCCGGCGAGGGACACGAGCCGGTAACCGCCCGCAGCGCCTGCCCGAGCGGGCATCGGGGCGGTCGACGGTGAGCACGCGGACCGGGGGCGGTGGCGTCGTCCCTGACGCGGACCGGCGCGGCGGGCTCAGCGCCGCGCGAGCCGGCGGGCCGCGCCGGGCGAGGCCGTCGCGAGCCCGTAGTGCTCGAAGATCGCCGGCTCGTCCTCGGCCGCGAGCTCGCCGTCGGTGTCGATGGACGGGGCGTTCCTGGCCAGGTCCTTGGCGACGGTGACCCGGAGGTGGCCCGGCGCGACCGTCGCCCCGGCGAGCGGGACGAACGCCAGCCGGCGCCGCCCGATCATGCCCACGACCACCGTGGCGAACGCCGGCTCGTCGGAGACGGTGTCGACGTAGATCGCCTCGAGCTCGCCGATCCTGGCGCCGGCGGGGTCGACGACGCTCTTGCCCTGCCAGTCGCGGATGTTCTCGGCCTCGAAGCCCATGGCCGCAGACCCTAGCGGCGCGGCGCCGACAGGACGCGGACCACGAGGGCCTCGGTGATCCCCAGTCGGGGCGTGTTCTGCCGCGCGCGCTCGGCGATCTGCCGCGGCGAGAGGCCCATGTCCGCGTAGAGCCGGACGACGTTCTCCTGGGCGGGGCTCCAGGACGGTCGCGCGGGGCGCGCGGCGGCCGGACGCCGCGGGACACGGCGCGGCGCCGGCACCCCCGGGATGTCGGCGGGCGCGGTGCCGAGGCCGGTGTTCGTGGTGGCGAGCTCGCCGGCGGCGGCGCGGGCGGCGATCTCGTCGGGCTCGGCGACCCGGAAGGCGTCGCCGCTCTTGTTGACGGCCACCGCGGTGACCGTCGGGCCCCGGCGGTACTGCGCCTGGCAGTCCGGGGCGGTGCAGTAGGTGTATCCCAGCTCGGCGCGCTCCGCGGGGATCTCGCGGCCGCACCCGATGCAGTTGGTGCTCATGCTGATACCGATTCTATGCCGCCGGCGTCATGTCCTGCGGCTATCGGCGGAGGCGCCGTCCGGTGATCAACGGGGACTTCGCGCGCGTAGAAGCAGCGAACAGCGCGTTCGCTGCGTCCGGGGTGGTGGTGTCGGTCAGCGGCCGGTCGACGCGATGGTGGCGCTGCCCAGGACGACGTCCCCGCCGGGCTCGGGGCGGTAGAACACCGCCGCCTGGCCCGGGGCGACGCCGCGCAGGGGCTCGGCGAGCACGACCTCGACGCCGTCGGGGTCCACCCGCACCGTCGCGGGCGCCAGCCCGCCGTGGGCGCGGACCTGGACGACGCAGCGCAGCGCCTCGCCGGGCGCCGCGGCCAGCCACACCGGGTCGGTGGCGCGCAGCGCCGTGACGTCGAGGTCCTCGGCCGGCCCGACGCGCACGGTGCGGCTCACCGGCTCGAGGCCCAGCACGTAGCGCGGCCGCCCGTCCGGCGCCGGGCGCGCGATGCCGAGGCCGTGGCGCTGGCCGACGGTGAAGTCGTGCACGCCGCGGTGGTGGCCGACGACCGTCCCGCGCGGGTCGACCATCTCCCCCGGCGCCGCGTCGATCCGCGCGGCGAGGAAGCCCCGGGTGTCGCCGGAGGGGATGAAGCAGATGTCGTGGCTGTCGGGCTTCTCCGCGACCACGAGCCCGCGCGCGGCGGCCTCGGCACGCACCTCGGACTTCACGCTGTCGCCGAGCGGGAACAGGGCGCCGTCGAGCTGGTCGGGGCGCAGGACGCCGAGGACGTAGGACTGGTCCTTGTCGGGGTCGGCGGCCCGCCGCAGCACCGGGTGGGCGGGGTCGGTGGCGCTGTCCAGCCGCGCGTAGTGGCCCGTACCCACGGCGTCGAAGCCCAGCGCGCGCGCCCGGTCGAGCACCGCCGAGAACTTGATCTTCTCGTTGCACCGCAGGCACGGATTCGGCGTGCGCCCCGCGGCGTACTCGGCGACGAAGGGCTCGACGACGTCGTCGCGGAAGCGGGCGGCCATGTCCCAGACGTAGAACGGGATGTCGAGGACGTCGGCGCAGCGCCGGGCGTCGCGGGAGTCCTCCACCGAGCAGCAGCCGCGCGCGCCCTCGCGCATCGTCGCGGGCTTCGCCGAGAGCGCCAGGTGCACGCCGGTCACGTCGTGGCCGGCGTCGCGCAGCCGCGCCGCCGCGACCGCCGAGTCGACCCCGCCGCTCATGGCGGCCAGGACCCTCACGGTGCGCTCCTCACATGCCGAAGGCACCTCACGAGTGCGCCAGCGCGTCCCCGGCCCGGCGGGCGCGTTCGACGACCGGGCCGATCGCCTCGACCACCGCGTCGACGTCGGCGCTCGTGGAGTTGTGGCCCAGGGAGAAGCGCAGCGAGCCGCGGGCGAGGTCCTCGTCGAGGCCCATGGCCAGCAGGACGTGGGACGGGCGCGCGACCCCGGCGGTGCAGGCCGAGCCGGTGGAGCACTCGATGTCCCGGGCGTCGAGCAGCATCAGCAGGCTGTCGCCCTCGCAGCCGGGGAAGGACAGGTGGGCGTTGCCGGGCAGGCGCTCGCCGGGCCGGTCGAGCGGGACACCGTTGAGCCGGGCGTCGGGGACCTCGGCGGTGACGCGGGCGACGAGGTCGTCGCGCAGCCCGGTCAGCACCGCGGTGCGGCGCTCCACGTCGGCGACGGCGGCGCGCACGGCCGTCGCGAGGCTCATCGTGCCGGGGACGTCGAGGGTGCCCGAGCGGACGTCGCGCTCCTGCCCGCCGCCGTGCAGCAACGGGGTGCAGACCGCGTCGCGGCGCAGCAGCAGCGCGCCCGCCCCGACCGGCCCGCCGAGCTTGTGCCCGGTGAGCGACAGCGCGTCGACGCCGCTGGTCGCGAAGTCGACGGGCACCGCGCCGACGGCCTGCACCGCGTCGGTGTGGAACGGGACCCCGGCCTCGTGGGCGACCTCGGCGAGCGCGCGCACGTCGTTGACGGTGCCGACCTCGTTGTTCGCCCACATGACGCTGACGACCGCGACCTCGTCGGGGTGGGCGGCCAGCACCTGGCGCAGGGTCTCGGGCAGCACGCGGCCCTGGGCGTCGACGGGCAGGACGTCGAGGGTGGCGCCCTCGTGCCCGGCGAGCCACTCCGCGGCGTCGAGCACCGCGTGGTGCTCGGCGGCGGACACGACGACGCGCGTGCGGCGGGCGTCGGCGGCGCGGCGCGCCCAGTACAGGCCCTTGACCGCGAGGTTGTCGGCCTCCGTGCCGCCGGTGGCCAGCACGACCTCCGAGGGCAGCGCGCCGACGGCCGCCGCGATCGTCTCGCGGGACTCCTCGACCGCGCGCCGGGCGCGGCGCCCGGCCGAGTGCAGCGACGACGCATTGCCGACGCGCCCGAGCGCCTCGGTCAGGGTGGCCGCCGCCTCCGGCAGCATCGGCGTGGTCGCCGCGTGGTCCAGGTACGTCATCGACCGGCCAGCGTAATCCCCACGTGCACCACTGGCTCCCCCCGAGGGGTGACGGTCGCCGCCCCTCCGACGAGCGAAGGGCCCCTTCGCTCGATCCATCCGAGCGGAGGGGCCCTTCGGTCAGAACAGGCGCGCCCCTACGAGCCGCGCTTCTTGACCTCCTCGGTCAGCTGCGGGCTGATCGAGAACAGGTCGCCGACGACGCCGTAGTCGGCGATCTCGAAGATCGGCGCCTCGGGGTCCTTGTTGACCGCGACGATGGTCTTCGAGGTCTGCATCCCGGCGCGGTGCTGGATCGCGCCGGAGATGCCCAGCGCGATGTAGAGCTGCGGCGAGACCGTCTTGCCGGTCTGCCCCACCTGGAACTGGTTGGGGTAGTAGCCGGAGTCGACGGCGGCGCGCGAGGCGCCCACCGCGGCGTGCAGCGAGTCCGCGAGGGTCTCGACGACGTCGAAGTTCTCCGCCGACCCGACGCCGCGGCCGCCCGCGACGACGACGTTGGCCTCGGTGAGCTCCGGGCGGTCGCCGCCGACGATCGGCTGGCGGTTCGACACCTTGCCGGACGTCGACCCGTCGATCGCCGGGACCTCGACGGTCTCCTGCGTGCCGGCGCCGGCCTGCTCCTCGATCTCGATCGAGCCGGCGCGCCACGAGATCACCGCGGTGTCGGTGGTCGCGCGGGACTGGACCGTGAAGGCACCACCGAAGATCGAGTGGGTGCCCTCCCGCTGCCCGTCGACCTCGACGAGGTCGTTGAGCCAGCCCGAGTTGGTGCGCACGGCCAGGCGGCCCGCGACCTCGCGGCCGTCGGCGCCCGCGGGGATGAGCACGGCCGGCGGGGAGACCCGCTCGACCAGCGTCGCGAGCGCGTCGACCTGCGGGGTCGACAGGTAGTTCACCGCGTCGTCGGACTCGGCGACGTAGACCTTCTCCGCGCCGTGCGCGGCCAGGCCCTCGGCGAGCTTCGCCGCCGTGCCCGGGGTGCCGACGACGACCGCCGACGGCTCGCCCAGGCGGCGCGCCGCCGTGAGCATCTCGTAGGTGTTCTTCTTGATCTCCCCGTCGACGTGGTCGACGAGGACCAGGACCTCGGCCATGGTTCTCCTCTCGGTGTCGGTGGGGTGGATCAGATGAGCTTCTGGCCGACGAGGAACTCGGCGATCTTCGCGCCGCCGTCGCCCTCGTCCTCGACCTTCTGACCGCCCGACTTCGGGGGCCGCGGGGCGAAGGAGTCGACCTGCACCAGCGAGCCCGCGAGACCGACCTCGTCCGCGGAGAGGCCGAGGTCGGAGATGCCGACCGCGTTCACCGGCTTCTTCTTCGCGGCCATGATCCCCTTGAACGAGGGGTAGCGCGGCTCGTTGATCTTCTCGCCGACGCTGACGACGGCGGGCAGCGACGCGGTGACGTCGCAGGTGCCCTCGTCGGTCTCGCGCTTGATGCTCGCGGTGCCGTTCTCGACGGTCAGCTCGTTCGCGTGGGTCAGCGACGGCCAGCCCAGCACCTCGCCCAGCATGCCGGCCATCGCGCCGCTGCGGCCGTCGGTGGCCTCGTTGCCGGCGAGCACCAGCTGCACGTCGTCGACGGTGCCGATCGCCTTGGCCAGGATCCTCGCCGTGGTCACGGCGTCGGAGCCGTGGATGGCCTCGTCGTTGACGTGGACCGCCTTGTCGGCGCCCATCGAGAGGGCCTTGCGGATGGCGTCGGTGGCGCGGTCGGGCCCGACGGTCAGCACGGTGACCTCGGCGTCACCCGCCTCCTTGATCTTGAGCGCCTCCTCGACGGCGCGCTCGTTGATCTCGTCGAGCACCGCGTCGGACGACGCGCGGTCGAGCGTCTTGTCGGCGTCGGAGAGGGTGCGCTCCGACCAGGTGTCGGGCACCTGCTTGATCAGCACGACGATGTTCATGGGCCTGCTGCGACCTCCTGTGCTCGCATCCGTCCCGGTGGGACGCTGTTACCGCCCGGTAAGATACTCGTCGGTAACTTACCTTCTGCCCTGACTCTCCCACGCCCGGTGCCCATCGGCAGCGTGGCGTTCGCCTCTCATGTTACTGACGAGTAGGGTGTAGGGCCCTACTGCGCAGTAACCCGAAAGCGCCCGGATAGGGCGATATCGTGGACGGACACGGGGCGGAAAGACCGCCTCGCCCTCCGTGAGGAGTCGTCGTGCCCGGTCTGTTCTCCAAGGTCAGCGAGTTCCTGCGCAGTCCGCAGGGTCGCAAGTACGCCGACCAGGCGAAGCGCTACGCGTCGGACCCCAAGAACCGCGCGAAGGCGCAGGACATGATCAACAAGTTCCGGGGCAAGGGCGGCGGGCACGGCGGCGCCCCCGGCGGCCACCGCTAGACGGCTCGGCGGCACCGCGCCCCGGGCTCCCGGGACGCGGCGCCGCACGTCAGGTGAGGTAGTCGCCCATCCGCCGGAAGTAGTCGCCGGCGACGTGCTCGACGTCCCGGTCGTCCTTGACCCGCTGCAGCACCAGACCGTGCCGCCCGCCCCGCCAGGCCTCCGGACCGGCGACGACGATGACCCCGCGCCCCTCGCGCGCGAACACACGCCCGTGGGTCCCGCCGGCCCTCTCCCGCGACACCGACGCCTCGAGCACCCGCAGGCGCCGTCCGTCGTGCAGGCACCAGGCGTTCGGGTACGGCCCGGTCTGTGCGCGCACGAGGTTGACGAGGTCCCGCGCCGAGCGGTCCCAGTGGATCCTGTTGTCCGGGTCGGCGCGCTTGTGGAAGAACGACGCGTGCTCGGGGTCCTGGCGCAGCCACTCGTGGGGCCCGTGCTCGATGCGGTCGAAGGCGTCGAGCGAGAGCTCCCCGAACAGCCCGACGGTGCGGTGGAAGAGGTCCTCGGTGGTGTCGGTCGGCGTCACCGGCACCGTGCGCTGGGTGATGATGTCGCCCCGGTCGAGGTCGGCGTCCATCCAGTGCGCGGTGATCCCGACCTGGCTCTCGCCGTTGATGAGCGCCCAGTTCAGCGGGGAGAACCCCGCGTACTTCGGCAGCAGCGAGTCGTGGGTGTTCACCGTCCCGCGCGTGGGCGCCGAGAACACCTCGGGGCTGATCCACGTGCGCCAGTTGCAGGCCAGCCCGATCTCCGCGCCGGCCTCCTCGATCGCCGTCACCAGCTCCGCGTCCACCGCCTTCTCGCGGTAGACCACGGGGATGCCGCGGGAGCGGGCGAGGTCACCCATCGACTCGGCGAAGATCGCGGGCGCCCACTCCCCCTCCTCCGGGTGACTGACCGCCAGCACGACCTCGTGCCGTGACGCGAGGAGCGCGGCGAGGAGCCGGGCGCCCCACTTCTGGTAGCCGAACAGGACGACGCGCACGATCGCTCCTCAGACTCGCGGCAGGATGGTCTCGAGGTAGCTCTGGACCGCCTCGCCCTGCTTGTAGTGGCTGCAGTAGTAGTTGGGCAGCGGGAACAGGCGGCCCTCCCGCACGGCCCGGACCTGCTGGAACGCCGGCTGCGCGAGCAGCGTCTGCGTGTTGGCGTCGACCCCGCCCTGGGTGTCGGCCAGGTGCAGGATCACGTCGCAGTCGTCGAGCTGGGTGGCCTGCTCGTAGGACAGCCGCCCGCCCGCGCCGGTCTTGCCCGCCGCGAACTGCCCGAACCGGAAGCCGGAGTCGGCGAGCACCACGCCGCTCCACGAGGTCGGGTAGTCGGACCAGAACACCCCGCCCGAGCTGCCGCGCACCAGCGCCCAGGTCGTGCGCCCGAGGGTCGACGCGTACTGCTCCCGGATGCGCTGGGCGTGCTGGTCGTAGCCCTCCTTGACCTGCAGGCCCTGGGGGCCGCGGTTGACGACCTCCGCGGTCTGGATCGCGCGCTCCTTCCAGCTGCCCGGCACCGAGCCCGACGGCAGCAGCACGGTGGGGGCGATGCCCGAGAGCCGCGCGCCGAGGTCGGCGGGCAGGCTCGGGACCTGCGTGCCGAGGATGAGGTCGGGTCCCTGCGCCGCGATCGCCTCGAAGTTCAGCGCCGTCGGCGACCCGACCTTCGGGATCGTGTCGTAGACCTGCTGGTACTCCGGTAGCACGCCACCGAGGGTCGCCTGCGCGGTCCCGCTGGGGGTGACGCCGACGTCGAGCAGGGCGTAGGTCGTGTAGAAGTCGGTGCAGACGATGCGCTGCGGATCCGCCGGGATCTGGACGGGCCCGTTCGCGCTCTGGACCGTGCGCACGGCGCCGCCGGCCGACCCGCCGGACTCTCCGCCGCCACCGCACGCGGCGAGCGCGAGGGTGGCGGCCACGCCGCCGGCGCCGGCCAGGAAGCCGCGCCGGGACAGGCCGGGAAGGGCGTGGTGGGCCATCAGGGGGTCTCCTCGGGGGTCGGGGATGCGAGCACGTCGGTGAGCAGGGCGCCGACCGTCTCGACGGCGCCCGGTCGCAGCAGCCCGTGGTGGGAGGCCGCGACCGGTCGGTAGCGGGCATGGGCGGGGAGCACGGGGCCCCAGCGCCCGCGGGCGTCGGCGAGCCGGGCGTCACGCTCGTCGGGGTCCCCGCGGTCGTCGGGGACGGCGACGACGACGGTCACCGTGGCGTCGGTGGCGAGCGGCGCGGGCCGGTGCGCGGCGAGCGCCGGCACCGCGTGCCGCACGTGGCGCAGCGCCCCCTCGAGCACCGGCGGCGGGAAGAGGCCCGCGAGCTCCGGGCGGGCGGCGACCGCGGCGGCCAGCGCGTCGGGGTCCGACGTCGCCGGCACACCGAGCACCTCGGCGAGGAAGGCGACGGGGTCGACGTCCCCGCCACCCCTCCCCTCACCCGGCCAGGCGTCGAGCAGGGTCAGCGACCCGAGCTCCTCCCCGGCGGTGCGCAGCGCGACGGCGACCGCGTGCGCCACGACGCCGCCGAACGACCAGCCGGCGAGGTCGTAGGGGCCGGTCGGCGCGACCTCGCGGAGGCGCGCGAGCTGGTCGGCGGCGACGTCGTCGAGCGTGGCCGGCGCGAAGTCCGGGTCGCCCAGCTCGCGGCCGGGCAGCGCCCACACCGCGCGGTCGGGCACCTGCGCGGCGAGCGCGGTGTAGGGGTGCACGACACCGCCGGCGCCGGGCAGCAGCACCAGCGGGCGCCCCGGGGCCCGGCGCAGCGGGACGGGGTCGAGCGCGCCGGCGCCCGCTGCCGGTTCCGCTGCCGAGTCCGCGGCCGAGTCCCCGACCAGCGCCGCGACGTCGGCGACGGTCGGGCGTCGCATCAGCTCGGCGACGGGGACGGTCAGGCCCAGGCGGTCGGCGAGGCGGGTGCGCAGCACCGCGAGCAGCAGCGAGTGCCCGCCGAGGTCGGCGAACGCGGTCTCGACGCCGACCTGCTCCGGCGCGACGTCGAGGACCTCGGCGAACACCGCGGCCACGTCCCGCTCGGCGTCGGTGCGCGGCGGGGTGCCGCCCGCGGCGCCGCTCGGGGCGGGCAGCGCGGCGCGGTCGACCTTGCCGGTCGGCAGCACCGGGACGGTGTCCAGCCGCACGAGGTCGGACGGGACCAGGTGGGCGGGCAGGGTCTGCTCGAGGTGGGTGCGGACGGCGTCGAGCTCGCCGCCGGTCTCCGGGACGACCCACGCCACCAGCCGCGCGTCGCCGCCGGGGCCGGGGCGGGTGTCGACCACCGCGCGGTCCACCCCGGGCGCGGCCGACACCGCGGCGGCGACCTCGCCGAGCTCGATGCGGAAGCCGCGGACCTTGACCTGGTCGTCGGCGCGCCCCAGGTAGTCGAGCCGCCCGTCGAGCAGGCGGCGCACGACGTCGCCGGTGCGGTACATGCGGTCGCCGGGGGTCCCCAGCAGGTCACCGAACGGGTCGGCGACGAAGCGCTCGGCCGTCAGCGCGGGCCGGTCGTGGTAGCCGCGGGCCAGCCCCGGGCCCGCGAGGTAGAGCTCGCCGACCCCACCGGGCGGCACCGGGCGCAGGGCGGCGTCGAGGACGAGGGCGCGGGTGTTCGGGTCGGGCACGCCGATCGGGATGCGGCCGCCGGCGGCGTCGGCAGGGTCGGCCTCGCCGAGGGTGGAGTTGACGGCGACCTCGGTGGGCCCGTACGCGTTGAACACCCGCAGCCGTGCCGCCCAGCGCTCGACGATCGCGGGCGGCACCGCCTCGGTGCCCACGAGCAGCACCGACCCGTCGGGCAGGTCCGCATCCGGGGGCAGGGCCGCGACCAGCGACGGCGGCAGGATCGTCACGTCGCCGGGGCCGAAGCCCTGGTCGGCGAGGAACGTCGTCAGCACCGGGTCGGCCAGCCGCACCCGCGACGGCGCCACGACGAGGCGCGCGCCGGTGAGCAGCGCCATCGTCAGCTCCCAGAACGCGACGTCGAAGCTGACCGACGCGAACTGCAGCACGCGCGCCCCGGCGCGCACCCCGAGCCGGTCGGTCGCCGTCGCGACGAGCGAGGGCACCACGCGGTGCGGGAGCACGACGCCCTTGGGCCGGCCCGTCGAGCCCGAGGTGTAGATCAGGTAGGCGGCGTCGTCGGGGACGAGGTGCGGGACGGCGGGCGCCGGGTCGTCGGCGAGGGCGTCGGGCAGGTCGCCGGTCAGGTCGCCGATGTCGACGAGCTCCACGCCGTCGACCGCGGGCAGGCCCGCCGCGGTGTCGGCGGTGGTCAGGACGACGCGGGCGCGGGAGTCGGTGAGCATGAACGCCAGGCGCGCGGCCGGGTAGTCCGGGTCGAGCGGGAGGTACGCCGCGCCCGCGGTGAGGACGCCGACGAGCCCGGCGACGAGCACCGCCGAGCGGGGCAGCGCCACCCCGACCACGTCGCCCCGCCCGATCCCACGCGCGTGCAGGGCCGCGGCGATCCGCCCGGCGTCGGCGGCGAGCTCGCCGTAGGTCGTGAGCCGGGGGCTGCCGTCGGCGTCCTCGGCCGCCACCGCCGGCGCGTCGGGGTGCGCGGCGACCCGCGCCGCGAACAGGGCGGGCCAGGTGCCGTCGCCGGCGTCGACGTCGGTGGCGTTCCACTCGACGAGGACACGCCGGCGCTCGTCGTCGGCCAGCAGGTCGAGGCGCGCGAGCGGGGTGTCCGGGGCGTCGGCGACCGCGGTGAGCAGGCGGGCCAGGCGCGCCGTCCAGGTCGCGGCCGCGCCGTCGTCGACGGCGTCGGGGCGGTGGGCGAGGTGCAGGTCGGGCGCACCGGCGGCGCCGAGGGCGGCGACGAGCACCAGCGGGTAGTGCGTGGCGTCGCGCCCGCCGACGTCGGCGACGGTGACCCCGGCCGGGCCGCGCTCGCGCACCGCGTCGCGGTCGACCGGGTAGTTCTCGACGACGAGCAGGGTGTCGAACAGATCGTCGACGCCGACCGCGCGCTGGATGGCGGCGAGCCCGACGTGCCCGACGTCGAGCAGCGCGGCCTGCTCGGCGCCGACGCGGACGAGCAGGTCGGCGAGGGTCTCCGCGGGGCGCTCGACGACGCGCACCGGGACGGTGTTGATGAACAGGCCGACGGCGTCGTTCGCCTCGCCGGAGCCGCGCCCGGACACCGTCTGGCCGAACACCGCGTCCGGCCCGCCCGCGGCGCGTCCGACCAGCACGCCCCACGCGGCCTGCAGCACCGTCGCGACGGTGACGCCGAGGCGCCGCGCGGTCACCGCGACCCGGGCCGCGACGTCCGGGGCCAGCGGCACCGGGGTGCGGTGCGGCAGGACGGCGCGGTCGGCGTGGGGGATCTCCACCGCGCGCGTCGGGGCGGTGACGCCGGCCAGGGCGCCGCGCCACACGGCGAGGTCGGCGTCGGCGTCGCGGGCGGCCAGCGCGACGAGGTGGTCGCGGTAGCGCGGGGCCTCGGGGAGCGCGCGGCCCTCCCAGGCGGTGAGGGTCTCGCGCAGCACGATCGGCATGGACCAGCCGTCGATCGCGACGTGGTGGAAGGTCAGCACGAGGCGGTGCCGCGTCCGGTCGCGGGGCACGAGCACCGCGCGCAGCAGCGGGCCGTCGGCGACGTCGAAGGTCCGGCCGCGCTCGGCGTCGGCGACCTGCTGCGGGTCGTCGGTCGTGGTCCGCCAGGGCAGGTCGACGTGGTGCAGGACGACGCCGACCGGGCGCCCGTCGGGGCCGTCGGGGTAGACGGTGCGCAGGGCGTCGTGGCGGTCGACGACGGTCTGCACGGCCGCGCGCAGGGCGTCGGGGTCGACGGGTCCGTCGAGGTCGACGAGCAGCTGGATGGTGTAGACGTCGCCGCCGGCGTCCGCGCCGAGGCGGGCGAGGAACAGCAGTCCCTCGGCCAGCGGGCTCGGGGGGACGACGTCGACGACGTTGCCGGGGCCGCCGGGGACGCGCGCGGCGACGGCGGCGCGCTCGGCGTCGGCGAGCACGACGACCGGCCGCTGTTGCTGCGCCGTGTCGTCCGTCGTGCCGGCGACCGCCGCGAGCCCGGCGACGGTGCGCTGCTCGAACACCTGCCGCGGCGTGACGGCGATCCCGGCCGCGCGGGCCCGCCCGACCACGGCGACCGCGAGGATGCTGTCGCCGCCGAGGGCGAAGAAGTCGTCCTCGGCGCTGATCCGGCGCTCGAGCACACCGCCGACGACCGCGGCGAGCGCCTCCTCCACGGGTCCCGACGGCGGGCGGCCGGCGGTGGCCTCGACGTCGGGGGCGGGCAGGGCGCGGGTGTCGACCTTGCCGTTGGGGGTGGTCGGCAGGGCGTCGAGCACCGTGACCACCGACGGCACCATGTACTCGGGCAGGCGCGCGGCGACGGCGTCGCGGACCGCGGCGGGCTCGAGCACCGCGCCACCGGCGGGGACGACGTAGCCGAGCAGGCGCGCCGGGGAGCCGTGCTCGCCGGGGCGGGCGACGGCGGCCGCGGCGGACACGCCGTCGGCGGCCTGCATTGCCGCGGTGACCTCGCCGAGCTCGATGCGGAAGCCGCGGACCTTGACCTGGTCGTCGGCCCGGCCCAGCGGGTGCAGCGTGCCGTCCGCGTCGCGGCGCGCGAGGTCGCCGGTGCGGTACATCCGCTCCCCGGGCGGACCGTGGGGGTCCGCGACGAATCGCTCCGCGGTCAGTGCCGGGCGCGCGTGGTAGCCGCGCGCCACCCCGGCGCCGGCGATCCACAGCTCGCCCGCGACCCCCGCGGGCAGCAGGCGCAGCGCCGCGTCCAGCACGTAGGCCCGCTCGCCGGCCAGCGGCCGCCCGACTCCACGTGAGCAGTTACCGCCCCTATAGGGGCGGTAACTGCTCACATGCGCAGCCGTCGACCAGATCGTGGTCTCGGTGGGGCCGTAGACGTTCGTGACCTCGGCGGCGGCGGCGGCGAGGCGGTCGCCCAGGGCGGGCGGGAGGGCCTCGCCGCCGACGAGGACCCGCACGCCCTCGAGGGTCGCGGCCGGGTCCACGCGGTCGTCGGCGAGCAGCGCCTGCCACAGCGTCGGGGTCGACTGCACGACGGTGCGCCCGGGGCCCGCCGCGATGAGCGACGCCAGGCGCGGCGGGTCGAGCAGGTCCTCGCGCCGGGCGAGCACCACCTCGGCGCCCGCCAGCAGCGGCAGCCAGATCTCGAGGGCGGCGATGTCGAACGACACCGTCGTCACGGCCACCCACCGGTCGTCGGCGCCGAGGTGCAGCCGCGCGTCCATCGCGCCGAGGAACGCGTCGAGGGCGCCCGCCGGGATCACGACGCCCTTGGGGCGCCCGGTGGAGCCCGAGGTGTGGATGACGTACACGGTCTCGTCGCCGACCGGGCCCGCGAGCGGCCCCTCGCCGCCGCGCGCCCGCGGGTCCACCACCGTCGTGCCGGCCGGCAGCGCCGCCGCGTCCCCGACGACCGCGACCGGCGCCGCGTCGTCGAGCACCTGCGCGATCCGCGCCGCCGGGTAGCCGGGGTCGAGCGGGACGTACGCCGCCCCGGTGCGCAGCACGGCGAGCAGGGCGACGACGAGGTCGGGCGAGCGCTCGCACGCCACCCCGACCAGCGCGCCCGGGCCCGCGCCGGCCTCCCGCAGCGCGCCGGCCAGCGCCGCGGAGCGCTCCTGGAGCTCCCCGCGCGTCAGCTCCGCGTCGCCGCAGCGCACCGCGACCGCGTCGGGCGCCGCGGCGGCCACCGCGGCGAGGCGCACGGGTAGCGAGCGCCCGTCGCGCACCGCCGTGGGCCCGTGCGCCGCGGCCAGGGCGGCGTCCCGCTCGTCGTCGCCGAGCAGGTCGAGGCGCGCGAGCGGGGTGTCCGGGGCCTCGACCAGCGCGGTCAGCACCCGCTCGACGCGGTCGAGGAGCACCTCGGCGTCGGCGGTCGACACGACGCCGGTGCGGTGGTCGAGCTGGAGCACGAGCCCGTCGGGGCGAGGCGTCACGACGAGGCTCGCCGGGTAGTGCGGGGCGTCGTGGCTGCGCACCGCGGCGACGGCCAGCCCGTCGGGCAGGGCGTCGGACACCGCGCTCTCGTCGAGGGGGTAGTTCTCGACGACGAGCAGGGTGTCGAACAGCTCGCCCAGTCCCACCGCGCGCTGGATCGCGGGCAGGCCGACGCCCTGGTGGTCGAGCAGCGCCGCCTGCTCGGACTGGGTGCGCGCGACGAGCCCGGCGAGCGTGTCGCCGGGCCGGGCGCGCACCCGCACCGGGACCGTCGCGATGTAGAGGCCGACCGCGGTGTCGATGCCGTCGACGTCCGGCGGGCGCCCCGACACGGTCTGGCCGAGGACGACGTCGTCGCGCCCGGTGGCGACGCGCAGCACCTGGGCCCACGCCACCTGCAGCACGGACGACAGCGTCACCCCCCGCTCGCGGGCCAGCGCGGCGAGCGCGTCGCCGAGCCCCACGACGCGCGACGCCACGGCGGGCGCGCCCGGGTCACGTCCCTCGCCCGCGATCCGGGTGGGGCCGTCGAGGTCGCCGAGGGCGTCGCGCCACGTGCCCAGGGCGGCGGCGTGGTCGGCGGCGGCGAGGCGGTGGAGGTGGTCGCGGTGCGGCAGGGCCGGGGGCAGGGCGGCGCGCTCCAGCACCTCGGCCGCGGACCCGTCCGTCTCGCGCGCCGCCGACCACAGCGCGAACAGCTCGCGCACGACCACCGGGATCGACCAGCCGTCGAGCACCGCGTGGTGGCTGACCAGGTGCAGCGTCGTCCCGTGCACCTCGAGGCGCACGAGGCCGTCCGCCCCCGGCGCGCCGATCCGCGTCACGGGGCGCCCGGAGGAGACGGTCGGGAAGGTCTCGCGCAGGGCGTCGTGGCGGACGGTCAGGGCGGCGAAGGCGCGGTGCAGGGCCGCGACGTCGGCCTCGGTGACCTCGCCGTCGAGGTCGATCTCCAGGCGCACCGCGTAGACGTCGTCACCGTCGAGGCCTTCTTCGACATGGAGCTCGGCGGCGCCCTCGAACCGCGAGGTGAACAGCATCCCCTCGGCCAGCGGCGCCGGGGCCACGACGTCGACCAGCTCGCCCCGCCCCGCCAGCGCGTCGACGTCGTCCTGGGTGAGCGCGACGGTCGGGAAGTCCGACGGCGTGGGCCCGCCGATCGCGTCGCGCGCGGCGGCGAGCTCGCGGCAGGCGTCGGCGAAGGCGGCGGCGAGGGCGGTGACGTCCTCCTCGGTCAGCACCCCGTCCGGCCAGCTCCACCGCGCGACGAGGTGCGGCCCGTCCTCGCGGTCCTCGGTGCGGGCGTTGACCTCGAGCGCGTGCGCGGCGGGCATCGCGTCGTCCCCGCCGCCGCTCATCGCCGGCGCCTCGGGCGCGGGGCTCCAGGACCCGTCCTCCGACGGCCCCGTCCGGCCGAGGTAGTTGACCAGCAGCTCCGGCCCCGCGGGGAGGTCCACGCCCACGACGTCGCGCAGCAGCCCGAAGCCCAGCCCGTCGCCGGGGGTCGCGCGCAGGGCGTCCTTGACGGCCTTGAGCGACCGGCCGAGGTCCCCGGACGGCAGCGGCACCCGCGCCGGGTGCGTCGCGGTGAACCAGCCGACCGTGCGCGTGAGGTCCGGCTCGCCCGGCACCGCGGCCGGCTCGCGGCCGTGGCGCTCGCGGTCGATGAGCAGCGACGAACCGCCCGCGACCCGCCCCACCGCCCGCGCCAGCGCCGTGACCAGCACGTCGTCCACCCCGCCGCGCACCGACGCCGGCAACGCCCCGAGCAGCACCTCGGTGACCGCGGGCTCCAGCTCGACGTGGTGGTGGCGCGTGGTGGCGACGGTGTCCCGTGCCGGGTCGAGCGGGCGGCGCGCGAGTGCTGAGCCGCCGCCTTCGAGGACCTCCTGCCAGGCGGGCACCTCGTCGCGGCGCTCCTCGGCGGTCGCGACCAGCGCCTGCGCCCACGCGCGGAACGGCGTCGGCACCGGCTCGAGCGCCTGCCCCGCCGCGGCGGCGGCGAGGTCGCCCACGAGGACCGGCCACGACACCCCGTCGACGACGAGGTGGTGCACGGCGAGCACGAGCCGGCCGGGCAGCCAGGACGCGGCGACCATCCGGCCCGCGCGCGGGTCGAGGCGCTCGGCGGTGGTGCGGGCGACCTCGTCCACGTCGCCCTCGACGCGCGCCAGCACGTCCCCGGCGCGCACCGACCCCGCCGCGGGCACCTCCAGCGCGTCGTCGGTGAGGCGCGCGCGGAGCAGGTCGTGGGTGTCGAGCACCGCCTGCAGCGCGGGCACCGGGTCCGCGCCCGGCGGGACGGTGAGCACGACGCGCTGGTGGTAGGTGCGGATCGGCCCGGGGCGGGCGACGAGCCGGCGCTGGATCGGCGTCAGCGGCACCGTCCCGGTGCCGTCGGCGGCCGCGGCGGGGCGTGCGCCGTCGACGGGGACGGCCACGGCCGCGAGCCCCGCCGGCGTGCGCGCCTCGAAGATCTGGCGCGGGGTGATCGTCCACCCGGCCCGGCGCGCGCGGGAGACGAGCTGGATGGAGACGATGCTGTCGCCGCCGAGGGCGAAGAAGTCGTCCTCGACGCCGACCTCGTCCAGGCCCAGCACCCCCGCGACGACCGTCGTGAGCGCCTGCTCGGCCTCGGTCGCCGGGGCGCGGCCGCCGGCGTCGACGCTGCGCTCGGGCGCCGGGAGCCGCGCCCGGTCGATCTTGTTGTTCGCGGTCAGCGGGAACGCGTCGAGCACGACGACGTCGCCGGGCACCATGTGCTCGGGCAGGGCCCGCGACGCGCGTCGCCGCAGGTCGGCGGGGTCGGGGACGGCCGTGTCGGCCGTGCCCTCGGGCGTCACGTACGCGACGAGGCGCGCCGACGGCCCGTCGCGGCGGACCACGGCGACGGCCTGCGCGACGGCGGGGTCGGCGGCGAGCACCGCGCCGACCTCGCCGAGCTCGACGCGGAACCCGCGCAGCGACACCTGGTCGTCGGCGCGGCCGAGGTACTCCAGCTGCTCGGGCCACGGGTCGGGCGCGCCGTCGCGGGTGGTGGCCGGGCGGCGGCGCACCAGGTCGCCGGTGCGGTACATCCGCGCCCCGGGCTCGTCGAACAGCGCGCCGAAGGGGTCGGCGACGAACCGGTCGGCGGTGAGGTCGGGCCGCCCGCGGTAGCCGCGCGCCAGGCCCGCGCCCGCGAGGTAGAGCTCGCCGACGACGCCGGGCGCGACCGGGCGCAGCCGACGGTCGAGGACGTAGGCGCGCCCGTTGACGTCGGGCACCCCGATCGGCGCGGCGCGGTGCGTGGCGACGGCGTCGGCGCCGGCCCGTCCGGACAGGTCGCCGAAGGTCGCGTTGACGGTGACCTCGGTCGGCCCGTACGCGTTGACCAGCGTCCGGCCCGGCGCCCAGCGCGCGACCAGCTCGGGCGGCACGGCCTCGGTGCCGACCAGCAGCGTCATGTCCTCGGGCAGCGTGACGTCGGCGGGCAGCGCGCCCGACACCGACGGCGGCAGCGCGGCGTGGGTGACGCCGTGGCGGACCAGGTAGGCGGCGAGCTCGGCGTCGGGGGCGCGCAGCTCGGTCGGCACCACGACGAGCGTCCCGCCCACGCACAGCGCCATCGACATCTCGAACACCGCGAGGTCGAAGCTCACCGACGCGAACTGCGAGACGCGCGAGCCCGGCGCGACCCCCAGCGTGCGGCGCGCCGTCGCGACGAGGTCCGCGACGCCGGTGTGCGGCACGACGACCCCCTTGGGCCGGCCCGTCGACCCCGAGGTGTAGACGAGGTAGGCGGCGTTCTCCGGGTCCGGCGCCGGGAGCGCGGTCCCGGGAGCGTCGGTGTCGGTGTCGGTATCGCTGTCGGTGTCGGCGGCGATCCGCGGGGCGTCGGTGGGCAGGTCGTCCCCGCCGACCAGAACGACCGGGTCGGCGTCGTCGAGCATGAACGCGAGCCGGTCGGGCGGGTAGTCGGGGTCGAGCGCGAGGAACGCCGCGCCGGAGCGCAGCACGGCGACCAGGGCGACGAACAGCTCGACCGAGCGCGGCAGCGACACCGCGACGACGCGCTCGGGGCGGGCGCCGGCCGCGACGAGGGCGCGGGCGAGGCGGCCGGAGCGCTCGGCGAGCTCGCCCCACGTGACCTGCTCGTCGCCGTGGACGAGGGCGATCGCGTCGTCGCCCGCGGCCTCGTGCGCGGCGTCGAACATCGCCGGCCACGTGCGCGGGGCGACGTCGACGCGGGTGTCGTTGAGGTCGAGCACGAGGTGGCGTCGCTCGTCGTCGTCGAGCACGTCGACGTCGTCGGCCCGGCGGTCGGGGTCGGTGACCACCGCGTGCAGGACCCGCTCGATCCTCTGCAGCAGCGCGCGGGCGTCGTCGGCGCCGACCCGCTCGGGCCGGTGCACGAGGCGCAGCCGGGCGGGCTCGTCGCCGTGGGCGGGCAGGGCGACGACGCTGACCGGGTAGTGGGTGGCGTCGCGGATGGTCACCTCGTCGACGCCGAGGTCCGGCGCGAGCCGGGCCAGCGCCGACGGGTCGAGGCCGACGTTCTCGACGACGAGCAGGGTGTCGAAGAGCTCGCCGATCCCGGCGCGGCGCTGGACCTCGGCGAGGCTCGCCTGGTGGTCGGGCCAGCGGGCGGACTGCTCGTCCTGGACGCGGTCGAGCAGCGCGCCGACCGTCTCGCCGCGGCGCAGCCGGACCCGCACCGGCACGGTGTTGACGAAGAGCCCGAGGATCGACTCCACGCCGGCCACCTCGGGCGGGCGGCCCGACACGGTGGTGCCGAAGACGACGTCGTCGCGGCCGGTCAGGCGAGCCAGCACCAGGCCCCAGACCACGGAGAGCACGGTCGCGGTGGTGACGCCGCGGGCGCGCGCGAGCTCGGCGAGGCCGTCGCCCAGCGGGCCGTCGAGGGCGGTCTCGACGACGGCGGGCAGGTCGGTGGGGGCGTGCTCGGCGGCGGTCGGGGCGGGCGCGAGGCGGGTGGGCTCGTCGAGGCCCGCGAGGTCGTCGGCGAACCGCTGCGCCATCGCCCCGGTGTCCTGCTCGCCGAGCCACTCGAGGTGGCGGCGGTAGGGCACCGGCGCGGCGCCCGGTTCGCGGCCCTCGGCGTGGTCGAGCAGCTCGGTGACCAGCGGGCCCAGCGACCAGCCGTCGACCACGAGGTGGTGCAGCGTGATCGCGAGCCGCCAGCGACCGTCGCGGCGGCGCAGCAGCAGCGCGCGCACCAGCGGCGGGCGGCCGAGGTCGAAGGGGCGCAGGCGCTCGGCCTCGCAGGCCTCCTCGATCTCGGTGTCGTCGGTGACGTCGGCCTCGCGCCAGGGCACCTCCGTCGTCGCGGGCACCACGGCGACGGGGCCGCCGCGCTTGCGGTCGCGGACCGCGGCGCGCAGCACGTCGTGCCGGGCGAGCACGGCGTCGAGCGCGGCGCGCAGCCGCTCGGGGCGCGGGCCGTGACCGTCGAGGCGCAGCTGGATCGTGTAGGGGTCGACGCCGCCGGCGCCGTCGTCACCCGCCGCCCACCGCGCGAGGAAGAGCAGGCCCTCCTGCAGCGGCGAGAGGGGCAGGACGTCGGCGACCGCCGGACCGCTCGCGGCGGCGCGGTCGTCGCGCGTGGAGGTCACGGGACGCTCCACTCCGCGTCCAGATCCTCCAGCTCGTCCTCGTCGAGGGCCACCATCGGGGTGCTCGGCGCCGCGTGGCCATCGGTCTCCTCGACCCGCGTGGCGGCCGCGGCGAGCGCGGCCGGGGTGCGGCGGGTGAACACGTCGCGCGCGGCGATCGCCCAGCCGTGCGCCCGGGCCCGGCCGACGACGCGGATCGAGGCGATGCTGTCGCCGCCGAGGGCGAAGAAGTCGCTGTCGGCGCTGACCGCGGCCACCTCGGGCACGTCGAGGACCTCGGCGAACACCGCGCACAGGGCGCGCTCGCCGTCGGTCTGCGGGGCGCGGCCGGCGGGCGCCTCGGAGATGTCGGGCTCGGGCAGCGCGCGGGTGTCGATCTTGCCGTTCGGGGTGGTCGGGAACGCGTCGAGCACCGTCACCGCGACCGGCACCATGTGCTCGGGCAGCCGCTGCGCGACCGCGGCGCGCACGGCGTCGGGGTCGGGGTCGGTCTCGGGGTCGGCGCTTCCGGTCACATAGCCGAGCAGCCGCGCCGGCGCGTCGCCGGCGCCGGCGCGCACGACCGCCGCGGCCGCGGCGACCCCGTCGGCGGCCTCGAGCGCCGCGGTGACGTCGCCGAGCTCGATGCGGAAGCCGCGGACCTTGACCTGGTCGTCGACGCGGCCGAGGTAGTGCAGGCCGCCGTCGGGGTCGCGGCGCGCGAGGTCACCGGTGCGGTACATCCGCTCCCCCGGCGCGCCGTGGGGGTCGGCGACGAAGCGCTCGGCGGTGAGGTCGGGGCGCGCGTGGTAGCCGCGGGTGACCCCGACGCCGCCGAGGTAGAGCTCGCCGACCACGCCGTCGGGCACCGGCGCCAGGCCCGCCCCCAGCACGTACGCGCGCTCCCCGGCGAGCGGCCCCCCGATCCCCTGTGAGTAGTTGCCTGCCCTATGGGGCAGGCAACTACTCACATCACCGGCCGTCGACCAGATCGTCGTCTCGGTGGGGCCGTAGACGTTGGTGACCTCGGCGGCGGCCGCGGCGAGGCGCGCGCCCAGGGCCGGCGGGAGCGCCTCGCCGCCGACGAGCACCCGCACACCCGCGAGCGTCGCGGCCGGGTCGACGCCCTCGTCGGACACCAGCGCCTGCCACAGCGTCGGCGTCGCCTGGGTGACGGTGCTGCCGGCGATCAGTGACGCCAACGCCGGCGGGTCCAGGATCTCCTCGCGCCGGGCGAGCACCACCTCGGCGCCCCGCACCAGCGGCAGCCACAGCTCGAGCGCGGCGATGTCGAACGACACCGTCGTCACCGCGACCCACCGGTCGCCGGGCCCGAGCGGCAGGCGCTCGCCCATCGCGCCGAGGAACGCGTCGAGCGCACCCGCCGGGACGACGACGCCCTTCGGCCGGCCCGTCGAGCCCGAGGTGTAGATCGTGTAGACGGTCTCGTCGCCGACCGGGCCGGCGGTGGGCGGCACGCCCCCGACCGCGTCCGGCGCGACCACCGTCACCCCGGTCACCCCCTCGACGCCGCTCTCGGCCACGACCGCCACCGGCGCGGCGTCGTCGAGCACCTGCTGCGTGCGCGCCGCCGGGTGCTCGGGGTCCAGCGGGAGGTACGCCGCGCCGGAGGCCAGCACCCCGAGCAGCGCCACGACCAGCTGCGGGGTGCGCGGCAGCGCCACGCCCACCAGCGCGCCCGGCCCGGCGCCCGCGTCGCGCAGCGCCCCGGCGAGCGCGCCCGCCCGGTCGACCAGCGCGCGGTAGGTCAGCGTCTCCTCCCCGCAGCGCACGGCGACGGCGTCCGGCGACCCGTCGGCGACCGCGGCGATCCGCTCCGGCAGCGCGCGCCCGTCGGTCACCGCGCGCGGCCCGACGCCGGCGGCGACGAGCCGGTCGTGCTCGGCGGCGTCGACCAGCGGCAGGGTGTCGACGACCCGGTCGGGCTCGGCGACCAGCGCGGCGAGCAGGCGCCGCCACCGGTCGAGCAGCGCCCGCACGGTGGCCTCGTCGTAGAGGTCCCGGGCGTACTCGACGAACCCCTCGAGGCCGTCGGTGCCGCGGGTCTCGGTGAGGTCGACGGTGAGGTCGAACTTGGCGGTACCGGTCTCGCGCAGCTCGAGCGACGCGTCCAGACCGGGCATCGACGGGCCCTCCGCGCGCACCTCCCGGTAGGACAGCATCACCTGGAACAGCGGGTGCCGGGCGAGCGCGCGGCCCGGGTCGAGCGCCTGCACCACCCGTTCGAACGGGACGTCGGCGTGCGCGACGGCGTCGAGGTCGGTCTCGCGGACCCGGGCGAGCAGCTCGCGGCCGGTGGGGTGGCCGCCGGTGTCGACGCGCAGCACGACGTTGTTGACGAAGAGCCCGACCAGCGGGTCGAGCGCGGGGTCGGTGCGCCCGGTGACGGGGCTGCCGACCGCGACGTCGGTGCCCGCGCCCATGCTGGTGAGCAGGGCCGCGAACGCCGCGTGCAGCACCATGAACGTCGTCGTGCCCGTGTCGCGGGCGAGCGCGCGGACGCCCCGGTGCAGCTCGCCGTCCACCGTGAACCGCAGGACGCCGCCGGCGCCCGAGGGCTCGGCGGGCCGCGGCCGGTCGGTGGGCAGCGCGATCTCCTCGGGCAGTCCGGCGAGGCGCTCGCGCCACCACGCCAGCTGCGCCCCGGTCCGCGAGCCCGCGTCCTCGGGATCGCCGAGGCGCGCGGCGTCCCAGACGGTGTGGTCGGCGTACTGCACCGCGAGCGGCGCGGTCTCCGGCGCGTGCCCCGCGCGGCGGGCGGCGTAGGCGGCGGCGAGGTCGTCGGCGAGGGTGGCGAGCGACCATTCGTCGGCGGCGAGGTGGTGCACGACGAGCACGAGGACGTGGTCGTCGTGCTCGCCGACCAGGGTCGCGCGCACCGGGATCGCGGTGCCGACGTCGATCACGGTCCGGGCGGCCTCGTCGATCGCCGCCTCGACGTCGCCGGGACGCTCCACCCGCGTCCACGGCACCTCGGGGTCGGCCACGACGTGCTGGCGCGCCACGCCGTCGTCGTCCTCGCGCGGCACGGTGCGCAGGGCCTCGTGGCGGGCGACGAGGTCGCCGACCGCGGCCCGCAGCGCGCCCGCGTCGAGCGCGCCGCGCAGGCGCAGCACGGCGGGGATGTTGTAGGTCGGCGACGGCCCGTGCAGGCGGTGCAGGAACCACAGCCGCTGCTGGGCGGGCGAGAGCGGGGGCTCGGTGGCGCGGTCGGTGCGGGGCGCGAGCGGGGCGACGTCGTGCGACGGCACGGTGTCGTCCCCGCCCGCCCGGAGGCGCGCCGCCAGGCCGGCGGGCGTCGGGGCGTCGAAGACGTCGCGGACGGTCAGGGTGCCGCCCAGCCGGTCGCCGGCGCGGGCGACGACGCGCGTGGCGAGCAGCGAGTGGCCGCCGAGGGCGAAGAAGTCGTCGTCGGGGTCGACCGACGCGACCCCGAGCACCTCGGCGACGATCGCGCACAGCGCGGCCTCGACCGGTCCGGCGGGCTCGCGGCGCGGGGCCGCCGCGTCGAGCACCGGCGCGGGCAGGCGGGCCTTGTCGACCTTGCCGTTGGCGGTCAGCGGGAACGCGTCGACCACCGCGACCGCCGCGGGCAGCATGTGCTCGGGCAGCGTCCCGGCGAGGCGCTCGCGGACCTCCGCGGTGCTCGGCGCCCCGCCGCCGTCGGCGATCACGTGCGCGACCAGGCGGTCCCCGCGCAGCGACACCACCGAGCGGGCGATGCCGTCGAGGGCGTCGAGCGCGGCCTCGATCTCGCCGGGCTCGACGCGGTGCCCGCGGACCTTGACCTGGTCGTCGGCGCGCCCGACGTAGTGCAGCACGCCGTCCACGTCGCGGCGCACGAGGTCGCCGGTGCGGTACATCCGCGCGCCGGGCTCGCCGGTGGGATCGGCGACGAAGCGGGACGCGGTCAGCGACGGGCGCCCGAGGTAGCCGCGCGCGAGGCCCGCGCCGGCGATGTAGAGCTCGCCGACGACGTCGTCGGGCACGTCCTGCAGCGCGCGGTCGAGCACCCGCGTGCGCGTCCCGGTGATGGCGCGGCCGATGGGGGGTGCCCCATGTGAGTAGTTGCCGCCCCCATAGGGGCGGTAACTGCTCACATGGGCGGCCGTCGACCACACCGTGGTCTCGGTGGGGCCGTAGAGGTTGGTGACGTCGGCGCCGGCGGCGTCGAGGTCGGCGGCCAGCGACGCCGGCAGGGCCTCGCCGCCCACCAGCGCGGTGCGCCCGGCGAGCACCTCGGGCGCGACGTCGGCCAGCGCGCGCCACAGCGTCGGCGTGGCCTGGACGACGGCGCCGGGGTGCTCGCGCAGCAGGTCGGCGAGGGCCGCGGGGTCCTGGACGGTGCGCCGGGGCGCGACGACGACGCCCGCGCCGGCGAGCACCGGCACGAGCAGCTCGAGCGCGGCGATGTCGAAGCCGACCGTCGTGACCGCGACCAGCTCCCCGCCCGGCTGCAGGCCGGAGCGCCCGAGCATGTCGAGCAGGAAGGTCCGCAACGCGGCCCGCGGCACCACGACGCCCTTCGGCCGCCCGGTCGACCCGGAGGTGTGGATGACGTGCGCGACGTGGGCGTCGTCGACGGGCGGGAGCTCCCCCGGCTCGCCCGGCTCCGCCGTCACGTCGAGGGCCGGCACGCCCGGCAGCGCGTCGGCGGTCTCCGGCGCCACGAGCGCGAGGGTGGGCGCGGCGTCCTCGACGACGAGCGCCAGCCGCGCCGGCGGCGCGTCGGTGTCGAGCGGCAGCCAGCCCGCCCCGGCGTGCACGCAGGCCAGGACGGCGACGACGAGGTCGGGCGTGCGCGGCAGGGCGATCGCGACGAGCGCCTCCGGTCCCGCGCCCGCGGCGTGCAGCCGCGCGGCGAGGCCCCGGGCGCGCCGGTCGAGCTCGGCGTGGGTCAGCGACGGGCCGCCGGGGCCGCTCACCGCGACGCGGTCGGGGTGCGCGGCGGCGGCCGCGGCGAGCACCGCGGTGAGGTCGCCGCCGGGCAGCGACGAGACCGGCGCGCCGGTCCCGGCGGCGAGCGCGGCGTCGCGCTCCTCGTCGTCGAGCAGCGGCACCGCGCCGATCGCGCGGTCGGGGGGGGTCGCGGCGAACGTCGCCAGCAGGGCGGCGAGACGCCGGTGGTGCCCCTCGAGCGCCTCGGCGTCGTAGGTCGCGGGGTTCGCGTCGAGGTCGAGGACGAGGCTGCCGTCGGGCTGGCGCTGCACGTTGACCGCGAGGTCGTGCACCGGCCCGCCCGACACCGGCCGCGCGGTGCCCGTGGTCTCGGCGCCGAAGCGCAGCTTGTCGGCGAACGGCTTGACGTTGACCCACGGCCCGACCAGCGCCGCCTCGCCCCGGCTGCCGGCCGCGCCGTCGCCGGCGTCGAGGCGCAGGTCGCGGCGCAGGTCCTCGAAGCGGTAGTGCTGGTGGTCGCGCACCGCGGCGAGCTCGGCGGCGACCGCGCCGACCAGCTCGCCCACCGTCGTCGCCGGGGTCGGCGCGAGGCGCAGCGGCACGATGTTGACGAGCATGCCGGGCGTGCGGGCCGCCGCCTTGGACGCGTCGCCCCCGAGGCGGCCCATCATCGGCACGCCGAGCACGACGTCGGGCGCGCCCGCGAGCCGGTGCAGGTAGACCGCGACGGCGGCGAGGACCAGCTCGGGCCAGTGCCCGCCGGCGGCCCGGGCCGCGGCCTCCATCTCCTCGACGGCCGCGGCCGGCAGGGTGCTGCCGCGGCGCAGGAACGTCGACGACGACCGCCGGCTCCCCCGCCCGAGGCTCGCGGGCTCGGGAGGACCGGGGAAGCGGCCGGCCCAGAACGCGCGGTCGTCCTCGCGGCGGCGCTCGCGGGCGTCGGCGTCGGCCCCGACCAGCTCGGCGAGCGTCCCGGCCCGGCGCGCCGGCGCCTCGTCGACGGCGAGCCGCGCGGCGTAGAGGGCGGCGACGCGGCGGGCGATCAGCGAGAACCCGTACGCGTCCATGACCACGTGGTGGTAGCTGTGGAACCAGACGTGGCGGTCGTCGGCCAGGCGCAGCAGGGCCTGCGCGAACAGCGGTCCGCGGTCGAGGTCCACCGGCTGCGCCAGCGCGCCCGTCATCCAGTCGCGGGCGGCCGCCTCGGGGTCGGCCTCGCCGCGCAGGTCCACGCGCGTCACCGACCACGCCGCGCGCTCGCCCGGCGCCAGCGGGACCTGGCGGGGCTCGCCGTCCACGGTCGTGAACCGCACGTGCAGGGCGTCGGTCTCGTCGACCGCGTCGCCGATCGCCGCGACGAGCACGTCGGGCGCGAGCGGCCCGCGCAGGTCGACCCGTTCCCCGGTGGTGTAGATCGGGTTGGACGGGTCCAGGTGCTGGGCGAACCAGATGCCTGCCTGTGCGCCGGTCAGGGGAAGATCGCACGCCTCGACCACGCCCACCTCCTCGCCCACGCCGGCCCTCGGACGCGGCGAGTTTGGCAAGCCTAACCTGCGACCCGCAACCGGGGTCGACCGCGACGCGGACCACGTTGCGCTCGACGATGCGTGTCGGATCGACCACGCACGGGTGGGTTGCCGCGGCCCACCTGGGTGTGGATAGCCTCACCTACTGCGACCGGACGGCCTCGGAGGGGAGGTGCGGGTGCGGGCCTCGCGGCTGATGATCGACCTGTCCCCGTTGCGGTCGAGCCCGGCGTTCCGGCTGGTGTTCTCGGCGCGGGTCGTCTCGCTCCTGGGCATCGCCCTCACGACGGTGGGCGTGCCCTGGCAGGTCTTCGAGATGACCCGCTCCTCGCTGCAGGTCAGCGTCGCGAGCGCGATCGTCGGCACCACGACGCTCGCGGGCACGCTCGCCGGGGGCGTCATCGCCGACCGCTTCGACCGGCGCACCGTCATCCTGCTCTCGCGCGGCGGGGCCACCCTCGTCTTCGCCGTCCTGGCGATCAACGCCTCCGTCGCGACGCCCCAGCTCTGGCTGATCTACCTCTGCGTCGGCCTCAACGGCGCGACCGCCGTGAGCCAGTCGGCGCTGATGGCCGTGACGCCCGCGATCGTCGAACGCGAGCAGCTCGCCGCCGCCGGCGCGCTCGTCGCCCTGTCCACGCAGGTCGGCGCGGTGGTCGGCCCGTCGCTGGCCGGCCTGCTCATCGCCGGACCGGGGCTCGCGGTGAACTACGGGCTCTGCGCGCTCGGGTCCCTGATCACCACCACCCTGCTGTGGTTCCTGCCGTCGCTCCCGCCGCACGGCGCGCCGACCGCCCGCCCGCTGCGCTCCATCGCCGAGGGCGCGTCGTTCGTGGCGCGGCACCGCGTCGTGCGCGGGGTGCTGCTCATCGACGTCGCGGCGATGGTGTTCGCGCTGCCCTACGTCCTGTTCCCGCAGCTCGTCGTCGAGGTGTTCGGCGCCGGCCCCGAGGCCGCCGGCCTGCTCTACACCGCGCCCGCGGTCGGAGCGATGATCGCTGCCCTGACCAGCGGCTGGACCACCCACGTGCACCGCTCCGGCCGCGTCCTCGTGGTCGCGGTCCTGCTCTACGGCGCCGCGATCGCCGGTGTCGGGCTCGCGGGCTCGCTGCCCCTGGCGCTCGGGTTCCTCGTCGTCGCCGGCGCCTGCGACATGATCTCCGAGGTCCTGCGCCGGGCCCTGCTCGCGCACTGCACGCCCGACCACCTGCAGGGTCGCGTCTCCAGCGTCTGGCTCGCCCAGGCCACGGTCGGGCCCTCGGCGGGCGGTGTCGAGGCGGGTGTCGCGTCGCGCCTGCTCGGCCCGGGCCCGGCGATCGCCGCCGGGGGCGCGGTGTGCGTCGTCGCCACCGCCGCCCTCGCCGCGTCGCTGCCCCCGCTGCGGCGCGTGAGCCTGCGCGACGACGAGTGGGCCGCCCACCCCACCGGCGTGCCCGAGCACTCGCCGCTCGAGCCCGAGGTGGAGATCGAGCCGGCCGGCGACCTCGAGACCGACGCCGAGATCGAGGAGACCGGGGGCGAGCGCCGGTAGGGCCTGGCGCCCTCGGCGAGGGGCACGTTCCGCAGGTCGCGGGGTCCGTGCGTCCTGCCGAGCGTGCCGCTCGGGGTGGCGCCGGTGCCGGACCGGCAGGGCGGGCGCCACGCCGCGAGGAGCACGTCCCGCAGACCCAGGGACCTCTCGATCACGCATGCCGCCGCTCGCGGGGCATCGGAGCCGGGGCGCGTCGTGAGAGCTCTCCAGTTCGATCTCCCGGGAGTGTGAGCGTCGTCGTTCCGACGACAGCAGCCACGACACTCTCGAGAGATCACAGTGGAGAGCTGCCAGCGGGCCTCACGCCGCGAGCCGGGCTCAGTCCTCCGCCGGCGCGTGGTGGTCGTGGTTGACGACCCCGCGGCGCCAGTAGCCGTCGACGTCGTGGTCGCGCTTGTCGAGGTCGTCCCGCCCGCGCAGCATCCGCCGCACCGGGCGCAGGGCCCCGGCCTCGCCGGCGACCCACACGAAGCCGCGGCCGGCGGGGAAGGTGGTCGCCGCGAGCGCGTCGTGCAGCAGCGTCGCCTCGCCGGCGGGCACGCCGTCACGGTGCAGCCAGTGCACGGTGACGTCGGCGTCGGAGGCGAGCTCCTGTTCCTCGGCGGCGTCGGCGACCTCGCAGAACACCTCGGCGCGCACGCCGGCGGGCAGCTCGGCGAGCCAGCGGCCGATGGCCGGCAGCGCGGTCTCGTCGCCCGCGAGCACGTACCAGTCGAGGTCGTCGGCGACGATCTCCGATCCGC
Source organism: Actinomycetospora sp. ABD4_176 (assembly GCF_056311855.1). NCBI lineage: Bacteria > Bacillati > Actinomycetota > Actinomycetes > Pseudonocardiales > Pseudonocardiaceae > Actinomycetospora > Actinomycetospora sp. ABD4_176. The sequence goes on from NZ_CM149974.1 coordinate 2,236,182, forward strand.
GCGGGCCGAGCACGCCGACCCGACAGCCCGCGCACGCCGACGCGGCCCACGCCCCGGCGAGGCCGCCGGCGTGCACCACCATGTCGACGTCGAGCTCGCCGGCCTCGCGGTCGAGGCGGCGCACGGTGTAGTCGCGGTAGTTGCGCGGCGTGCCCGCCGGCGGCGGGACGAGCCCGCGCTCGCCGACCGTCGGCATCACCGGCAGCTCCTCGCCCGGCGCCGGGAAGAAGAGCTTGACGTGGTCGGTGGCCGCCCCGGCCGGCATGCCGGCGAAGTCGGCGGCGAGCGTCACCCGCGCCATGCGCGGCGTCAGCCGCTGCACGCGCACCACCTCGGCGAGGCGCGGCGTCAGCTCGTGCAGGACCCGGCGGACCGGGTTCGGCGCTCCGTCGATCCACGACTGCCCGGTGGGGCGGGTCTCGACGCTCGTCATCGCTCTCCTCCTCGGCGTGGGGCCGGCGAGTGGGTCAGGCGGTCCCGGCCGTGCGCTCCACGAGGCTGCGCGGCCGCAGGTCGGTCCAGTGGGTCTCGACGTACTCGACGCACGCCGCCCGGGTCTCGCCCTCGGGGGCCGCGCCCAGGACGACGGTCCAGCCGGCGGGGACGTCGGCGAAGACCGGCCACAGGCTGTGCTGGCCCTCGTCGTTGACCAGCACGAGGAACCGGCCGTCCTCGTCGTCGAAGGGATTCGTCACGCAGGGCCTCCCGTCAGGGGTCGGATCGGGGACGTCAGGGCCGGCCGAGCAGCCCCGCCCAGGCCTCGAGGGTGGGCGTCTCGGCGAGGTCGATGAAGCTCACCTCGGTGCCGTCGGCGCGCCACTGCTCCACCAGGCTCATGAGGCGGATGGAGTCGAGGCCGCGGTCGAGCAGGTCGTCGCCGTCGCCGATCGCCTCGGGCGGCTCGTCCAGGGCGCGGGCGACGTCGGTGCGCATCCGCTCCAGGTCGACGCCGGACCCGTCCGGGGTGGCCACGTGCACGTCCTCTCCGTCGACGACCGCTGGCGAACTGAGGCTAACCTAACCGGACCGGACGAGCAGTGTCAGGGGTCACCGAGCGCCGCGGACCCGACGGGATCCTCGGCGCGGGCCGCCTCGCGGTGGCCCCGCCGGGTCTCGCGACCAGCAGGAACGATCATCGGGGTGCCGGTCTGCGGGTCCGGCACGACCTCGCACGTGATCCCGAAGACCGCCCGGACGAGGTCGGCGTCGACGATCTCGCCGGGCGCGCCCTGGGCGACGATCCGGCCCTCGCGCATCGCCACGAGGTGGGTGGCGTAGCGGCAGGCCTGGTTGAGGTCGTGCAGCACCGCGACCAGGGTGCGCTCGCCGCCCGCGTGCAGGTCCGCGCACAGGTCGAGCACGTCGAGCTGGAAGGCGATGTCGAGGAACGTCGTCGGTTCGTCGAGCAGCAGCAGCGGGGTCTGCTGCGCGAGCACCATGGCGATCCACACCCGCTGGCGCTGGCCGCCCGAGAGCTGGCCGACGTCGCGCTCGGCGAGATCGGTGACCCCGGTGGCCGCCATCGCGTCCCGCACCGCCTCCTCGTCGGTCACCGACCACTGCCGCAGCAGCGACTGGTGCGGGTAGCGCCCGCGCGCGACGAGGTCGAGCACCGTGATGCCGTCGGGTGCGGTCGGGCTCTGCGGGAGCAGCGCGAGCCGGCGCGCGACCTCCTTCGGCCCGTACGACGAGATCGGGCGGTCGTCGAGCAGCACCCGGCCCGCCGCGGGTCTGATCATCCGCGCCAGGCCACGCAGCAGCGTGGACTTGCCGCACGCGTTGGGCCCGACGACCACGGTGAAGGACCCGTCGGGGACGGCGACGTCGAGGTCGTGGATGACGGTGCGCTGCTCGTAGGCCAGCGTGACGCCCTCGGCCCGCAGCCGTGCCCCGGCCCCCGGCCCCTCGCCCGAGCTCATCGTCCTGCCCTCCACTCCCTGGCCAGCAACCACACGAGGTAGAGCCCGCCGATGGCCGCGGTCATGGTGCCCGCGGGGAACTGGGTCGGCGCGGCGAGGCGCTGGCCGAGCACGTCCCCGGCGAGCAGCAGCACCGCGCCCATGAGCCCGGCCGCCACCATGCCCGGCCCCGTGGTGCCGGTGACCCGGCGGGCGAGCTGCGGCGCGGCGAGCGCGACGAAGGCGATCGGGCCGACCGCGGCGGTGGCGACACCGACGAGTGCCACGCCGACCAGCAGCGTCACCACGCGGGTGCGCTCGACGGTGACGCCCAGGCCGCGGGCCATGTCGTCGCCCATGCCGAGCAGGTCGAGCCGGCGGCTGCCCGCGACCGCGACGGGCACGAGCACGACGAGCGCGACCGCGACCGCGGCCGCCTCGGGCCAGCTGCGGGCGTTGAGCGTCCCGACCAGCCAGCTCTGCGCGGCGACCGCGGTGGACAGGTCGGTGCGCAGGATGAGGAAGTTGTTCAGCGCCGCGAGTACGGCGTTGACGCCGATGCCGACGAGCACCAGGCGGTAGCCGCCGACCGCGCCGCCGAGCAGCGCCTGGACGGCGAGCGCGGTGACCAGCGTGCCGACGATCGCGCCGATCGTCGTCCCCGCGGGCCCGCCGCCGACCAGCACGATCGAGATCAGCGCCCCGGTCGCCGCGCCCGTGGTGAAGCCGAGCAGGTCGGGGCTCGCGAGGTTGTTCCGGGCGAGCGACTGGAACACCGCGCCGGCCACCCCGAGCGCGGCGCCGACGACGAGCGCGACCGCGACCCGCGGCAGACGCAGCCCCAGCACGACGTACTGCTGGGCACGCGAGCCGCTGCCGGTCAGCGCGCCGACGACCTGGCCGGTCGAGAGCTGGTAGTCGCCGAGGGTCAGGGCCACCGACCCGAGGACCACGGCGACGACGAGCAGCACCACGACCCCGGTGACCGTGCGGGTGTGCACGCGCAGGGAGACCCGGTCGGTGCGGACGACCGGGCCGGTGTGGAGGACCGTTCTCACAGGGCCACCACCCGCCGTCGCCGGGCGATCGCGAGGAACACCGGGGCGCCGACGAACGCCGTCACCACCCCGACCTCGAGCTCGGCGGGGATCGCGACCACGCGGCCGATGACGTCGGCGGCGACGACCAGCAGCCCGCCGAGCACCATCGACCACGGCACCACCCACCGCTGGTCGGGCCCGGTGACCACGCGCGCCAGGTGCGGCACGGCGAGCCCGACGAAGGCGATCGGCCCGCACGCGGCGGTGGCGCCGCCGCAGAGCAGCACGATGCCGACCCCGGTCAGCATGCGGATGCGCCCCACGCGCACGCCGAGCGCGCGGGCGGTCTCCTCGCCGAGCGCCAGGGCGTTGAGGGCGCGCGCGAGCCCGAGCGCGAGCAGCCCCCCGACGACGAGGAAGGGCAGCACCTGCAGCAGCGCCTGCGGGTCGCGCCCGGTCAGCGAGCCGACGCGCCACACCCGGTACTGATCGAAGGTCGTGGCGTCGACGAGCACGGCGGCGTAGATGACGCCCTGCAGCGACGCCCCGATCGCCGTCCCGGCCAGCGCGAGGCGGGCGGGCGTCGCGCCGCTGCGTCCCGTGGCGCCGAGCAGGTAGACGAGCACGGCGACGACCGCGGCCCCGGCCAGGGAGAACCACACGTAGCCGTTCAGCGTGGTGATGCCGAACAGCATGATCCCCGCGACGATCGCCGCCGACGCGCCCCAGTTCACGCCCAGGACGCCGGGGTCGGCGAGCGGGTTGCGGGTCAGCGCCTGCATGAGGGCCCCCGCCGCCCCGAGCGCGAGCCCGACCGCGAGGCCCAGCAGCGTCCGCGGCATCCGCTGCTCGAGGACGACCACCGCATCGGTGTCGGCGGGTCCCGAGGGCCCGTGCAGCAGCGCGTCGAGCACGACGCCGGGCGGGATGCCGCGGCTGCCGACCAGGAGGCTCGCGACCACCACCACCGCCAGCAGCACGACCGCGACCACCAGGCCGCCCGCGCGCAGGCTCGTGGGGCGGGTCGGCGACTGCTCGACCCCGCCCCCGCGGTCCGCTGCGGGCTGCGCGGGCTCGGTGGGGGCCGCCGTCACGCCGGCGCCTCCCGGACGGCGGCGGGGACCGCCGTGTCCAGGGCCCGCAGCGCGTCGGTGGTGGCGAGGACGACCCCGCAGCGCTGGGCGGTCCAGGTCAGGGCCTGCTCGTGGTGGTCGCGGGAGAAGTCGGCGACGGCGTCGGCGACGAGGAACGGCTGCACGTCGCGCATGAAGGCGTCCACGGCGGTCACCATGCACCCGATGTGGGCGTAGATCCCGGTGATCACCAACTGGTCGCGGCCCCGGTCGGCGAGCATCCGCTCCAGCGGCGAGCGCTGGAACGCGCTGTAGCGCCACTTCGTCAGCACCTCGTCGCCCGGCGCCGGTGTGAGCTCGTCGACGATCGCGACGACGTCGGGGTCCTCGGCGTAGGCGGCGGCCGGCCCGCGGCCCCAGAAGTCGTCGAGCAGGCCCCGGTCGGCGGGCGGCTGCACGCCGGGCTGCGCGGTGTAGACGACCGGCACCCCCAGCTCGCGGGCGCGCGCGGTGAGCGTCGCGATGTTCTCGATGACCTGGCTGACCGGCTCCTCGGTGCGCGAGAACGGCGCGAGGAAGTAGCGCTGCATGTCGTGCACGAGCAGCACCGCACGGGCAGGGTCGGGCGACCAGTCCGGCCGGCTCGCCGGCAGCTCGTGCGCCCGCGGCAGGGCGTAGGGCGCGATCGACGGCAGGCTCACGAACGGCTCTCCTCTCCGGACTCCTCGCGCAGGTGCGCGGCCAGCGCCGAGCGCAGGGCCCGTCGGCTGGTCTTGCCCACTCCCGTGGCCGGGAACGCCTCGACGACCTCGACGACGTCGGGCACCTTGTAGGCCGCGACGCCGCGCTCGCGCACGAAGCGGCGCAGGGCCGCCGAGCCCGGCGGGTCGCGGTCGGGCACCGCGACGACGAAGGCGTGGGTGCGCTCGCCGAGGAAGTCGTCGGGCACGCCGACGACGGCGGCGTCGACGACGTCGGGGTGGGCCAGCAGGTGGTTCTCGACCTCCTCGGCCGCGATCTTCTCCCCGCCCCGGTTGATCTGCTCCTTGACCCGCCCGGACACCACCACGTTGCCGCCCGGGTCGAGGCGCACCAGGTCCCCGGTGCGGTAGAAGCCGTCCGCGGTGAACGCCGTCGCATTGTGGTCGGCGGCGCGGTAGTAGCCGCGGATGGTGTACGGACCCCGGGTGAGCAGGGCGCCGACCTCCCCCGGCGCGACCTCGGGCTCGGCGGGGTCGTCGGGGTCGACGACGCGCAGCTCGTCGTCCGGCGAGATCGGCCGGCCCTGGGTGTGCAGGACGACGTCCTCGGGGTCGTCGAGGCGGGTGTAGTTGACCAGGCCCTCGGCCATGCCGAACACCTGCTGGAGCCGCGCGCCGAGCGCGGGCGTGATCCTCCGCGCCAGCTCGGGGGCGCACTTGGCCCCGCCGACCTGCAACACCGCCAGGCTCGAGAGGTCCCGCGGCGTGCGACCGGCCGCCTGGACCCAGGCCGCCGCCAGCGGCGGGACCACCGCGGCGATCGTCACCCGCTCGGCCTCGATCAGCCCGAAGCAGGTGTCGGCGTCCGGCGAGGGCGCGAGCACGGCGGTGCCCCCGGCGTGCACGACCCCGAGCAGGCCGGGTGAGCTCATCGTGAAGTTGTGCGACGCCGGCAGCGCGGCGAGGTACACGGTCTCCGGGGTCAGCGCGCAGATGTCCGCGCTCGCGCGCACGCTGTAGAGGTAGTCGTCGTGGGTGCGCGGGATGAGCTTCGGCAGCCCCGTCGTCCCGCCCGAGAGCTGCAGGAACGCCACCGCCGAGGGATCGGCGTCGTCGCCGGGCAGCGCGTCCGGCGGGGTGCGGCGCAGCGAGGACAACGACAGCCGGCCCGCCCCCGGTCCTCGCGGCCCGGGCTCCGCGCCCGGCGCGTCGGCGACGACCACGTGGCGCACCGAGGCGACGTCGGCGGCGATCGCCTGCGCCGCCGCGGCATGGTCGAAACGGTCGTGGCGCCCCACCGTCACGATCGCGACGGCCCCGGCGTGCTCGGCGAAGTAGCGGATCTCGCTCTCGCGGTGGGCGGGCAGCGCGAACACCGGTAGCGCGCCGAGCCGGAACAGCGCGAACACCGTCTCCAGGTACTCCGGGACGTTCGGCAGCCAGACGACCACCCGGTCGCCCGGCGCCACCCCGATCTCGGCCAGCCCCGCGGCGAGCCCGCGCGCCCGGGCGTCGAGCTCGGCGTAGGTCCAGCGCTCGGCGCCCGACGGGCCGGTGCCGACGACGGCGGTGCGCCCGCCGTGGTCGGCCACGGCCGCGTCGAGCAGGGCGGGGAAGGTCTGGCCCGTCCAGTACCCGGCCGCGCGGTAGCGCTGCGCGGCCTTCGCCGGGTAGGGCACGACGCCGTCGGTCACCGGACCCACCGCCGTCACGGCGTGGCCTCCAGCCCCAGCGCCGTGAGCAGCGTGCGGAACTTCGCGCCGGTCTCGGCGAGCTCGGCCTCGGGGCGCGAGCCCTCGACGATCCCGGCGCCGGCGAACACCGTCGCCACGCGTCCGGCGACCTCGGCGCACCGGATGGCGAGGGCCCACTCGCCGTCGCCCTCGGCGTCGCACCAGCCGACGAGCCCGGCGTACCAGCCGCGGTCGAACTCCTCGAGCTCGGCGATGACCTCGCGGGCCACCGGGGTCGGCTCGCCGCCGACGGCGGGCGTCGGGTGCAGCGCCTCGGCGAGCTCGAGCGAGGACGGGGCGGGGTCGCGCAGCCGGCCCTCGATGCGGGTGGCGAGGTGCCACAGCGCCGAGGTCCGGGTCAGGCTCGGGCTCGCGGGGACCTCCAGCGACGTGCAGTAGGGCGCGAGCCGTTCGGCCACGCGCTCGACGACGAGGGCGTGCTCGCGGTGGTCCTTGGTCGACGCCGCGAGCGCCTCGCCGCGCCGGGCGTCCTCCTCGGGGTCGGGGCTGCGCGGCGCGGTGCCGGCCAGCGGCTGCGAGAGCACCGTGTGGCCGCGGCGGGACACGAGCAGCTCCGGGCTCGCACCGAGCAGGGTGCGGCGGGGCACGGTCGGGTCGGCCTGGTCGGCCTGCTCCGGGTCCTCGACGTCCGCGGCGAAGGCGTAGCCCGACGGGTTGCGGGCCGCGAGGCGCGCGAGCAGCGCGGCGACGTCGACGTCCTCGGGCGCGGTGAGCGTCGCCGAGCGCGCGAGCACGACCTTCGTCAGCCGGCCCTGCTCGATCATCTCCAGGGCCCGGCGCACGGCCGCGGCGTAGCGCGGCGGCGGCGGCTCGGCGCGGAAGTCCCAGCGCGTGCCGATCGAGGCGGGCGCCGAGGGCGGCGCGGTCAGCGGCGGGGCGGCGGGCGCCTCCTCGACGGTGGGCCGCACGGTCGGCGTGCGCTCGACCCGGGTGGGCACGACGAGGCGCGCGCGGCCGGGTGCGAACCCGACCGCGCCGACGACCACCGGGTCCGGGTGGCCCGCCTCGCGCTCCGCGGCCAGCGTCGCGGCGGCGGCGACGCCCACGCTCGCGCCGGGCTCCTCGGGCACGCGCGCCCGCACCCCGGCGGTGCGCAGCGTGACGTCCTGGGTGGAGAAGAGGAACGCCCCCGGCGCCGACCCGGGCGCAGGCAGCGGCTCGAACGCGGGTGCGGGCAGGGCGGCGGGGTCGCCCGTCCCCGGCTCCGGACCGGCGCTGGTCGGGATGCTGGTCATGGGGTCCTCTCACGGTGCGTGCCGAGCGGGACGGAGATCGGGGGCGGGGCCGGGCTCAGGGGCCCAGCGACGCGCCCCCGTCGACGTAGACGGTCTGCAGGGTCACGTGGCGCGCGGCGTCGGAGGCGAGGAACGCAACGACCTCGGCGACGTCCTCGGGGGCCGCGACGCGTCCCAGCGGGATGCCCGCCTTGAACGTCTCGGGCGACCCGGCGACGAGCGCGGCGTGGTCGGCGGGCAGGTCGCCCATCGCGCTCAGCATCGCGGTGTCGGTGGAGCCGGGGCAGACGACGTTGGCGCGCACGCCGCGGTCGGCGAGCTCGAGGCCGAGGACGCGGGTGACGGCGACCGCCGCGGCCTTCGACGCCGCGTACGCGGCCATGCCCATCCGCGGCACGCCCGCGGCGTTCGACGCGACCGTGACCACCGACCCCGCGCCCCGCTCGGCCAGGCGCGCACCGGCGGCCCGGCAGGCGTGCATGACCCCGGTGGCGTTGACGTCGAGGCAGCGCTGCCAGTCGGCGTCGTCCAGCTCGGTGACGCGGCCGACGGCCAGCACCCCGGCGACGTTGACCAGCGTGCCCAGCGGGCCGACCGCCTCCTCGGCGGCGGCGACCGCCTTGTCGACCGCGGCGGCGTCGGTCACGTCGGCCGGCAGCGCGACCGCGGTCCCGCCGTGCTCGCGCACCGCGGCGGCGGCCGCCTCCACCGCCTCGGCCTCGCGGTCGAGCAGCGCGACCGGCGTGCCGCCCTCGGCGAGACGCCGGCAGACCGCCCGGCCGATGCCGCCCGCGGCGCCCGTGACGAGGGCGGCACCGGCAGGACCGGTCACGACGTCACCACGCCCGGGTCGCCCCAGCCCGGCCCGACGGCGGCCGGCTCGCCGGCCTGGTCGTGGGCCACCGGCAGCTCGGGGGTGGGGCGCCGGTGCCCGAGCACCGAGTCGAGGATCTCGCCCGCGCGCACGGCCGTCGTCGACAGCAGCGTCGAGCTGATGCCGTGGGTGTGCTCGGTCGGTCCCTGCAGGTAGACGCCGGCGTGCAGCGGGTCGACGGTGTGCAGGCGGTAGTCCCGCTCGACGAGCAGCTCGCCGTCCTCGGCGCGCCGGCACCACGCGCCCACGTCGCCGAGGAAGGCGCTGGGGTCGATCGGGCGGTAGCCGGTGGCGTAGACGAGGACGTCGGCCGTGACCGTGCGCGGGTGGCCCGTCGGCAGGAACTCGATGTCGACCTCGATCGGGCCGACCTCGCTCTCGCGGACCTCCGCGACCCGGCACGCGCCGTGCACGAACAGCCGCTGCTCGCCGCCGACCTGCTCCTGGTAGGCGCGCCGGTAGAGCTCCTGGATCAGCTCCGGGTCGACCACGGAGTAGTTCGTGTTCGCGTGGTAGTCCATGAGCATCTGCTTGACCTCGCCGGAGGCCGCGTAGAAGTGGTCCACGGCCTCCGGGTCGAAGATCCTGTTCGCGAAGGACGTGTCGTCGGCGGGGCTGTAGCCGTAGCGCGAGAACACCGAGTGCACCTCGGCGGCGTCGGCGCGCTCGTGCAGGTAGCTCGTCGTCTCCGCCGCGCTCTGGCCGGCGCCGACGACGACGAAGCGCCGCGAGTGGCGCGGGCCGTCCCCGAGCTCGCGCAGGCGCGGCAACAGCTCGCTGTTGTGCCAGACGCAGGGACCCCGCTGCACGCCGGCCGGCAGCCACGGCACGAGGCCGGTGGCGAGCACGAGGTTGCGGGTGCGCACCACGCGCGCGGTCGAGGCGTCGCCGTCGGCGTCGCGCAGCACCACGTCGAGCTGGTCGACGGTGCCGTCCGGGCCGGTCACCGGCTGCACGCCGACCGCCCGGGTCCCGTACGACACGAGGTGGCGCACGTCCGCGGCGCACCACTCGAGGTAGTCGTGGAACTCCACCCGCGACGGGAACATCGTCTTGGTGTTGATGAAGTCGGCGAGTCGGCCCTGGCCCTGCAGGTAGTTGAGGAACGAGCGCGGGCTCGTCGGGTCCCGCATCGTCACCAGGTCCTTGAGGAAGGACACCTGCATGGTGGCGCCCTCGAGCAGCATCCCCCGGTGCCAGCCGAAGGCGGCCTGCTGCTCGACGAACGCCGCGCGGATGCGCTCCTCGCCCGGCGCCGCCCGCTCGTTGTGCTCCTGGACCGCCAGCGCCAGCGCGAGGTTCGACGGACCGAACCCCACCCCGAGGACGTCGACGACGTCCGCCCCGTCGTCGGGAGCGGTCCGCCCCGGCTCGCGACTCATCGCTCTCCTCGCCGTCGACCCACAATCGTTAGGAGACCCTAACCTAACCGACAGCGGCCGGGCGACGTGAGTGTCGGCGCGCCCACACCCCGTGATCGCGTTCGCGGGGGTGTGATCACGGTCACCGATCGGCTAGCGTTCCCGGTGATCGAGCGGCCCGGCACCGGCGGCGTCGGCGGGCACGAGGGAGCGGAGCCATGGTCTTCCGATTGATCTACAGCAGTCGCCTGCGCATCCCGGCGCACGAGCGCAGGGCCGAGCTCGGGGCCATCTTCTCGACGGCGCGGTCGAACAACCGCAAGAGCGGGGTCACCGGCGCGCTGCTGGTCTGGCACGACAACGTCGTGCAGGCCCTCGAGGGCGACGAGGCCGTGGTCCGCGAGCTCTACGACACGATCCACCACGACCCCCGCCACGAGCGCGTCGCCGTGCTCGAGGAGGGCGACGTGCCCGAGCGCGCCTTCGGGCGGTGGTCGATGGCGCGGGTGTCGGACGAGGACGACGAGCCCGACATCCCCCTGCTCATGAACCGCGACAAGGGCGGCATCTCCCCCGCCGCACCCCGCCCGACGACGCCCGCGCAGGACGAGGTCGTCGCGACGATGCGCGAGTACGCGCGGGGGTCCGCCCAGCCCGCGTGAGCGGGGTCCTGCTGCCCGGTGGCGGACGGGCGGCCACGATGGCCCGGCCATGACGCACACCGATCTCCCCCTCACCGGCGAGCGCACCGTCCCCGGGCTCGACGTCGAGAACTACTGGTTCCGCCGCCACGAGGCCGTGTACCTCGCGCTGGCGCCGGCGTGCCGGGACGCCGTGGTCCTCGACGCCGGGGTGGGCGAGGGCTACGGGGCCGCGCTGCTGGCGACCTCGGCACGGCGGGTGGTCGGCCTCGAGCTCGACCCGGCGGTGGCCGCGCACGTCGGCGCGCGCTACCCGACGGTCGACGTCGTCCGCGCCGACCTCCAGGCGCTGCCGGTGCCGGATGGGGCCGTCGACGCCGTCGTCACCCTGCAGGTCGTCGAGCACCTGTGGGACCAGCCCGGCTTCCTCGCCGAGTGCGCCCGCGTCCTGCGCCCCGGCGGGCGGCTGCACTGCGCCACCCCCAACCGCCTGACCTTCTCCCCCGGCGCCGGCCCGGACGACCGCCCGCTCAACCCCTTCCACACCCGCGAGCTGACCGGGGGCGAGCTGGTGTCGCTCGTGGCCGGCGCCGGGCTCGCGGTCGAGTCGCTGCAGGGCCTCCACCACGGCCCGGCCCTGCGGGCCCTCGACGCCCGCCACGGGGGCTCGCTGATCGACGCGCAGATCGCCCTGGCGCTCTCCGGCGAGCCCTGGCCCGAGGAGCTGGCCGCCGACGTCGCGTCCGTCGGCGCCGCGGACTTCGCGCTGCGCACCGACGACGTCGACGCCTCCCTCGACCTGCTCGTCACCGCCGTCCGGCGCCGCTGGGAGACTCGGAGCACCCGACGAGAGGAGCGTGCTTGACCGCGGAACCGGTGGGGTCCTTCTGCCTCGTCCTGCACTCGCACCTGCCCTGGCTGCTGCGCCACGGAGCGTGGCCGGTCGGCGAGGACTGGCTCTACCAGGCGTGGGCGCACTCCTATCTCCCCGTCGTCGAGACCCTCGACCGGCTCGCCGAGCACGGCCACCGCGACCTCCTGACCCTCGGCGTCACCCCCGTCCTCGCCGCCCAGCTCGACCACCCGTCGGCCCTGCGCGCGATGCACACGTGGCTCGCCGACTGGCAGCTGCGCGCCCACGAGGCCCACGTGATGGACCCCGCGCTCGCGACGAGGGAGCACCGCGCCGCCGCCCACGCCCTCGAGGTGTTCGAGCGCGACTGGCGCCACGGCGGATCGCCGGTGCTGCGCAGGCTCGCCGACGGCGGGGTCGTGGAGCTGCTCGGCGGGCCCGCGACGCACCCGTTCGCGCCGCTGCTGCCCGGCCGCGTGCGCCGGTTCCTGCTCGACGCCGGGCTGCGCGACCACGCCCTGCGCCTGGGCCGGCGCCCCGGCGGCATCTGGGCGCCCGAGTGCGGCTACGCCCCGGGCCTCGAGCAGGACTACGCGGCGGCGGGCGTCGAGCGCTTCCTCGTCGACGGGCCGGCGATGCGCGGGGACACCGCCGCCGCACGGCCCGTCGACGGCACCGACGTCGTCGCCTTCGGCCGCGACCTCGAGGTGACCTACCGCGTCTGGTCCCCCCGCGCGAGCTACCCGGGCGGGCCGGACTACCGCGACTTCCACACCTTCGACCACGCCACCGGCCTCAAGCCGGCGCGCGTCACCGGCCGCCGCGTCGCGCCGCAGGACAAGAAGCCCTACGACCCCGCCCGCGCCGCCGCGGCCGTCGCACGCGACGCGGCGGACTTCGTCGCGGTGGTCCGGGCCCGGCTCGACGAGCTGCGCCGGCGCCGGGGACGCCCCGGGCTCGTCGTGAGCGCCTTCGACACCGAGCTGTTCGGCCACTGGTGGCACGAGGGCCCGGACTGGCTCGCGGCCGTGCTCACCGCGCTGCCGGCGGCCGGGGTCCGGGTGACGACGCTGCGCGGCGCGGTCGAGGCCGGGCACGTCAGCGAGCCGGTGGTGCTGCCGGCGTCGTCGTGGGGGTCGGGCAAGGACTGGCGGGTGTGGGACGGGGCCGGGGAACCAGCAGTCCGCGACATGGTGGCCGACAACGCCGAGGTCGCCCGACGCCTGCTCGCCGCCGTCGACGGGGCGGCACCGACCGCGGGCCGCGACGCCACCCTCGACGCGCTCGCGACCCAGGCCGCGCTGGCCCTGTCGAGCGACTGGGCGTTCATGGTCACCAAGGACTCCGCCGCCCACTACGCCCGTCGCCGCGCGGCCGAGCACCGCGACCGGGTCCGGGAGCTGACCGACCTCCTGCCGGCCGGGCGCCACGCCGAGGCCGCCGCCCGTGCCGCGGCGTTCGCGGCCCAGGACGACGTGCTCGGCCGGCTCGACGCCCGGGGCCTGCGGCGTCACTCGAGCGGTGACCACCGTCGCACCGCGGAAACCTACTCCGGAGTAGGGTCGCTCGCCTGATCGGTCAGCGAAGTGCCGTCGCGGACACTCAACGTCCGTATCGGTACTTCGATCACGGACGGGAGGCGCCCGCGGCGTGCGCGTACTGATGCTGTCCTGGGAGTACCCGCCGGTCGTGGTCGGCGGGCTGGGGCGGCACGTGCACGCGCTGGCCGAGGCGCTGGGCGACGCGGGCCACGACGTCGTGGTCGTCGCCCGCCACCCCGCCGGGACCGACGCCGAGACGCACCCGACGACGCTGGAGCGGGTCGGCCCGGTGCGCGTGCTGCGCGTCGCCGAGGACCCGCCGCACCTGGAGTTCGTGCGCGACCTCGTCGCCTGGACCCTCGGGATCGGGCACGCGATGCTCCGGGCCGCCGCGGGCCTGCTGCGCGACTGGACCCCCGACGTCGTCCACGCCCACGACTGGCTCGTGGCGCACGGGGCGATCGCGCTCGCGGACCTCACGGGCGCGCCGCTGGTCGCGACCCTGCACGCCACCGAGGCCGGGCGGCACGGCGGCTGGCTCTCGCAGCCGCTCAACCAGCAGGTGCACTCCGTGGAGTGGTGGCTGGCGCGCCGCGCGGACGCCGTCGTCACCTGCTCGCAGGCCATGCGCGCCGAGGTCGCGGGGCTCTTCGACCTCGACCCCGACGACGTCGCGGTCGTGCACAACGGGATCGACCCGGCCGACTGGCTGCGGCCGGTGGCGCCCCGCGGGGGTCCACCGACCCTCCTCTACCTCGGGCGCCTCGAGTGGGAGAAGGGCGTGCACGACCTCGTCGCCGCCCTGCCGGCGATCCGCCGCGCGCACCCCGGGACGACCCTCGCCGTGGCCGGCACGGGATCGTGCTCCGACTGGCTCGCCGAGCGGGCCCGCGCCGCGCGGGTGCGACGGTCCGTGCGGCTGCTCGGGCACGTCGACGACGCCACCCTGCGCGACCTGCTCGCCCGCGCCGACGCCGCCGTGCTGCCCAGCCGCTACGAGCCGTTCGGCATCACCGCGCTCGAGGCGGCGGCCGCCGGCGCGCCGCTGGTGGCGTCGCGGGCGGGCGGGCTGGGCGAGGTGGTCGTCGACGGCGTCACGGGCCTGTCCTTCGCGCCGGGCGACGTGCCCGGGCTGGCGCAGGCCGTCATCCGCTGCCTCGACGACCCCGGCGCCGCCGCCGCGCGGGCCGAGGCCGCCCGCGCGCGCCTCGACACCGACTTCGCCTGGCCGGCCATCGCGCAGGAGACCGCGGCGATCCACGCCGCCGCCCGCCCGGGCCCGCCCCGCGTCCTGGGCCGTCCGAAGATCCCGACGGGGAACGTGTTCGGCCGTACGTGAGTACTTTCCTGCCCTATAGGGCCGGAAAGTACTCACATGGGAGGGCGCGCCGGCTCCCCCGCCGAGGTCCCGGGAGCGCCCTCGGGCTCCGGCGACGCCACGGCCTGCCCCGCCGCCAGCGCCGTCTTGCGCGCGATGTCGGCGAGGGCCTCGCGCTCGGCGGCCGCGGCCTCGTAGTCCGCCATACGGTCGCGCACCACGCGGGCCGGCGCGCCCACGGCCACCGACCAGTCCGGCACGTCGCCCCGCACCACCGCGTGCGCGCCCAGCACGCACCCGCGACCCACCCGCGCGCCGCGCAGCACCGTCACCTTCGTCCCGATCCACGTCTCGGGCCCGATCCGGACCGGCGACTTGACGATGCCCTGGTCCTTGATCGGCGCGTGGACGTCGGCGTAGCGGTGGTCGAAGTCGCAGACGTAGATCCAGTCCGAGAGCAGCGTCGCCGCGCCGAACTCGATGTCGAGGTAGCAGTTGACCGTGTTCTCGTTGCCGAACACCGACTTGTCCCCGATGCGCAGCGACCCCTCGTGGCAGCGCAGGCGCGTGTGGTCGCCGATGTGCACGAACCGGCCGATCTCGAGCCGCCCGAAGCCCTCGCGCGCCTCGAGCTGCACGCCCTTGCCCAGGAACACGAGCCCGTGCAGCACGATGTGCGGCTGGCGCACGCGCACCGTGAGCATCCGCCAGTACCGCACCAGGTAGAACGGCGTCCACGCGCGGTGGCGCACGATCCAGCGCAGCGAGGCCCAGGTGAACAGTCGTGGCTGGCGCGGATCCGACCTCACGCCCTCAGACCCTACGATCGCCCGGTGTCCCGCCCCGGCCCGAGGGTCCCGCCGCGTGTGGCCGTCGTCGGCAGTGTCAACCTCGACCTGGTCGCGCGGGTCGAACGGCTCCCCGCCCCCGGCGAGACCCTCGCCGCCCGCGGCGTCACCCGCGTGCCGGGCGGCAAGGGCGCCAACCAGGCCCTCGCCGCGGCCCGCCTCGGGGGCCGAGTCCGCCTGCACGCCGCGGTCGGCGACGACCCGCTGGCCGGCGAGGCCCTCACGCTCCTGCGCGCCGGCGGCGTCGACCTCGCGGGCGTGCGCATCCACGACGCCGCGCCCACCGGCACCGCGATGATCCAGGTCGACGACGACGGCGAGACCACCATCGTCATCGACGCCGGCGCCAACGCCCTGCTCGCCGTCGGCCCGGACGAGCTCGACGCCGACGTGGTGATCAGCGTCCTCGAGGTGCCCGACGAGACCGTCGCCACCGCCATGGCCGCGTCCGCGTTCACCGTGCTCAACGCCGCTCCGGCACGCCCCGTGGCCGGCGACGTCCTCGCCGGGATCGACCTGCTCTGCGTCAACGCCGCCGAGTACGGCGAGCTCGCCGCGCACGCCGACCTGGAGGACATCGTCGCCGTCGCGATCACCCACGGCGCGGCGGGCGCCGAGCTGCGCCGCCGCGGCCGGGTCGTCGCGCACGTCGAGCCGCCGCCGGTGGACGCCGTGGACGGCACCGCGGCCGGCGACGCGTTCACCGCCGCCCTGGCCCTCGGGCTCGCGACGGGTCTCGAGGACGAGGCCGCCCTGCGCCGCGCCTGCCGGGCCGGCGCGCTCGCCGCCACGCGCGCCGGCGCCCAGCCGTCGCTGCCGACCCTCGACGAGGTGGACGTCCCGTGATCCCGCTGGTCATCGACACCGACCCCGGCGTCGACGACGCCTACGCGATCGCCCTCGCCGCCCGCCACGCCGACGCCGACCTGCGCGCGGTCACCGCCGTCTTCGGCAACGTCGACCTCGCCACCACCACGACCAACGCGCGCCGTCTGCTCGGGATGCTCGGGCGCGGCGACGTCCCGCTCGGCGTCGGCGCGGAGCGCCCGCTCATCCACCCGGTGACGCGGCGCGCAGCCGACGTGCACGGCGACGACGGGCTGGGCGGCGTCGCCGACCGCTTCGGCCCGCTCGGCCCGGAGCCCGCCGGCCGGGCCCTCGACGTCATCGCCGCGGTCCTCGAGACGAGCCCCGAGCCGATCGTCCTCGCCGCGATCGGCCCCCTCACCGACGTCGCGCTGCTGCTCGCCACCCGCCCCGACCTGGCCGACCGGATCTCCCGGCTCGTCGTCATGGGCGGCTCGATCGGCATCGGCGGCAACGTCAGCGTCGGGGCGGAGTTCAACGTCTGGTCCGACCCCGAGGCGGCGCGGCGCGTGCTCGTCGAGGAGCGGGTGCCGACGACGCTGGTGCCGCTCGACCTCACCCACGTCGTCACGGTCGACCGCGCCTGGCTGGAGGCGCTCGCCGCGTCCGGGCCGGTGGGCGAGGCGCTGGCCGCGACGCGCACCGTCTACAGCCGGGGCGAGGCGCTCGGCACGGACCGGGTGCCGATCCACGACGCGGTCGCCCTGCTCGAGGCGATCGAGCCCGGGACCCTCGCCACGGTGCCGCTGGAGGTCGAGGTCGACACCTCGCTCGGGCCGGCCCGCGGGACGGTGCTCGCCGACCGCCGCGGACGCGCCCCGCTCGGCCGCACCGTCGACGTCGCCCTGCCCGAGGGCACCGACGTCGACGAGGTGCGCCGGAGCCTGTTCCGGTGCCTGCGCGGCGTGCCCGGCCCGTCGGCCGGGTAGCCGCCCGGATGACCGAGCCCGAGCACAGCGACGAGGTCCCCGAAGAGCCCGACCTGGGTGCGAGCGTCCAACTCGAGTCCGGCGAGACGCTCGACGGCCGGCCCGGCACCGACGGCCTGGACGCCGGCGTCGTGGCCCCGAACCGGCCCTTCGGCCTCGACGACCCCGACACCACGCCCGAGGGCCAGCGCGAGCGCGAGACGATCGACGACCGCCTGACCCGCGAGATCCCCGACGACACCGGTGGTGCCGCCACCGCGCCCGGCCCCGAGCTCTCCGAGGGCGAGATCGCCTCCGAGGCCGGTCAGGGCCGCAGCGGGCGGCTCACCGCCGCCGAGCCCGACCCCGACCAGGTCCCGGGGCGCTCGCTCGCCGCCGAGGACGCCGGCATCGCCGGCGGCGCCGCGTCCGCGGAGGAGGCCGCGGTGCACGACATCGCCGAGGACGACCTCGTCGACCTCGACGACACCGGACAGGCCATCGGCCGCGACCCCGACGAGCAGCTCGAGGGGCCGGAGGTGCGCCTCGACGAGGAGGACGTCGACCCGGCGAGCGGCGTCCCCGAGAACCGCCTCTGAACGACGACGGCCCGGCACCTCCGAGGTGCCGGGCCGTCGAGCGTCGCTACTGGTCCGCGTGCTCCCGGCACGTGTCGGCCTGCGCGCGGGCCTCGAGCCGCTCGTCGTCGATCGGCCGCCCGCAGACGCGGCAGCGGCCCCAGGTGCCCTCGTCGATCCGCGCCAGCGCGGCGTCGATCTCGGCGATCTGGCGCTCGCTCTCCTCGGCGAGACCCTCGCGCTCCATCGTCTCCTCGACCTCGGTGCCGTAGTCACCCGGGTGCTGGCCCAGCGCGCCCTCCTGCTGCACGGCCACGGCGGGCTCGTGCTCGCGGGACCACGAGCCCATCTCGCGCAGGCGCTCGCGCTCCTCGGTCAGCGCGCGGCGGGCGGTCTCGGCGTCCATTCCGGTGGTGCCTCCTCAGGATCGGTCGGGAGGGCTTACCCGGTGACGGCCTCGCACACGTACGCCTCGGGGCCATCGGCGAGGCGGGCGAGGACGACGGTGGCCTCCTGCGACCCGGCGAGCTTGAGCCGCGGGCGCAGCGCGTTCGGGTCGACGTCCAGGCCGCGGACCAGGATCTCGACGCGCCCGACGTCCCGGCGCCGCAACGTCGTGCGCAGCGTCTTCTCGCTGTACCGGCCGTGCTCGAGCACCCGGAAGGCGCGGATGCCGGGTGGCGGCGCGTCGCCCGAAAGGTAGGCGAGGTGCTCGTCGAGGCGCCACAGCCCGTGCCGCGCGCCGTACTGGCGCACCAGGCCCGCGCGCACCACCGCGCCGTCCGGGTCGACGATCCACTCGCCGGCCGGGGCCACGGGGCAGGCGTCGTCCTCGACGTCGGTGACCGCGAAGCCGGCGCCGCGGCTCGACAGCACCGTGGCGCGCCGGCGGGTCGTAGCCAGGCCCGCCGACCACAGCGCGGCCTCCCGCACCCGCCCGTCGAGGCTGACCAGCTCCACCTCGGCCGCCCAGGGCACCAGCGCCGGGTCGAGGCCCGGGGCCGTCGAGACCACGAGATCGTGAGAGTGGCGATACGGACGTCCAGTGTCAGCGAAGTGCCGTCGCTGACACCCAGTGTCCGTATCGGTACTTCGATCACCGAGGGCCGCGGCGGCGAGCTCGTCCAGGGGCGGGGTGAAGTCGGCGGGGCGCCAGGTGCGGCGGCCGGTGGCGGTGCGCCGGGCGGGGTCGGCGACGAGCACCGTGTCCCGCGACGGTGGCGCCAGCGCGTCGGCGCGCGCCAGCGGCACGCCGGGCACGTTCACGCGCGCCATGGCCAGGCGCACGGGGTCGAGGTCCGAGCCGATCACGCGCCCCGCCACGTCCCGCAGCGCGTGCAGCTCCGCCCCCACCGAGCAGGTCACGTCGTGCACGTCGCGGCCCGCGAGCCGGGCGGCGCGGTGCGCGGCGACCGGGGCGGCGGTGGCCTGCTCGGCGGCGTCGGCGGTCAGCAGCCAGCCGTCGGGCACCCGCCCCCGCGCGCGGTCGGCGAGCAGCGCCGTCTCCAGCACCGGCGCGGCCCGGTCGCCCAGCCGCTCGCGCAGCGCGGACACCGCCCGCAACCGGTCACCGCGGACGAGCGCCGCCGCCCCCGCGACGGCGTCGCGCCCGGCGTCCGAGGCCAGGAACGCGACGTCGTCGAGGGTGAAGGCGTAGGGCACAGAACAGGGCACTACACGCGGACGGGATCCGCCGGCCGCACCCCGGTGACCAGCGCGTTGTAGAACAGCGAGCGCGGCACGACCCGCGCGAGGCGCTCGTCGAGCCACGACAGCCGCTGCCAGGTGCGGTAGGCGAACATCGCCCAGCCCATGCCCAGCTTCTCCGGCGGCACCGCGGCCTCGAAGGTGCGCACCGGCCAGCCGAACACCGCGGCCGTCAGCTCCTCGGTGACGACACGGACGTCCACTGCGCCGGCGGCGTGGGCGTAGCGCTCGAGGCGGTCGGGGTCGAAGACGTGCTGGTCGACCACCGACTCCAGCGCCGCCGCGCGCGACGACTCGTCCAGCTCGGTCTGCGGCCGCAGCCACGACGACGGCGCGAACCGGGTCGTCGCCCACCACGTCGCCTGCCCGAGCTTGCGGGCGTAGAGGTCACCGATCCGCGTCGGCTCGCCCGCGAACACGAACCGCCCGCCGGGCCGCAGCACCCGCAGGATCTCCCGGAACGCCCGGTCGAGGTCGGGGATGTGGTGCAGCACGGCGTGCCCGACGACGAGGTCGACGCTGGCGTCGGGCACCGGGATGGTCTCGGCGTCGGCCACCCGGCCCTCGACGTCGAGGCCCAGGTTCGCGGCGTTGCGCGTCGCCACCGCGACCATGCCCGGCGAGAGGTCGGTGACCGTCCCGCGGCGCGCGACCCCGCCCGCCATGAGGTTGAGCAGGAAGAACCCGGTGCCACAGCCCAGCTCGAGGGCGTGGTCGAACGGGCCGGCATCCCCCGCGACCGCCCGGAACCGGTCCACCGCGAACGTCGTGCAGCGCTCGTCGAACGAGATCGACCACTTCTCGTCGTAGGTGTCGGACTCCCAGTCGTGGTAGAGGACGTTGGCGAGCTTGGGGTCGTCGCGGGCCGCGTCGACCTCGGCCTGCGTGGGCGACGCCATCACCGGCCCAGGAACTGGGCCTTGCCGGGCCCGTTCTCGGCGAACGACCGCATGCCGATCGTCTGGTCCTCGGTGCCGAACAGGGCCGCGAACACCTCGGACTCGAACGCGAGGCCGTCGCGCAGGTCCATGTCCATGCCGCGGTCGATGGCGTTCTTCGCCGCCGCGAGCGCACGGGTCGGGCCGTTCGCGAACTGCTCGGCCCAGGCGCGGGCCCGGCTGTACACCTCGTCGGCGGGCACGACCTCGTCGACCAGCCCCATCTCCAGGGCCTCGGCGGCCTTGACGAAGCGGCCGGTGAAGATGATGTCCTTGGCCTTCGCCGGCCCGACGAGGCGCGTGAGGCGCTGGGTCCCCCCGCCGCCGGGGATGATCCCGAGCAGGATCTCCGGCTGGCCGACCGTCGCGTTGTCGCCGGCGATGCGCCGGTCGCACGACAGCGCCACCTCGAACCCGCCGCCCAGCGCGTAGCCGGTGACGGCCGCGACCACGGGCTTGGGGATCTCCGAGACCGCCCCGAAGCCGCGCGAGAGCAGGTGGGTCCGCTCGGCCATCTCGGAGTAGGTCATGTCGGCCATCTCCTTGACGTCCGCGCCGGCCGCGAGCGTCTTCTCCCCGCCGTACACGACCACCGCGCGCACGTCGGAGCGGCTGGTCGCCTCCGTCGCGACCTCCACCAGCTCGTCCTGCACCTGGCGGTTGATGGCGTTCATCGGGGGGCGGTCCAGGCGGATGGTGCCCACCCCGCCGTCCACCTCGAGCCGCACGAACTCCGTCACCGAAGAGCCTCCTCGATCAGGTCGGTCCCGGCGGACCCTATCGCCGGAACGCGGTGAAGCGACGACGCCGACTCGTGAGCTCGAGCGGCTGACCGAAGGTGGCCGACAGGTTCTCCGAGGTCATGACGTCGTCGAGCAGCCCCTGGGCGACCACGCGGCCCTCCCGCAGCAGCATCGCGTGGCTGCAGTTCGGCGGGATCTCCTCGACGTAGTGGGTGACCATCACCGTCGCGGGCCCGTCCGGGTCGGCCGCGAGCTCGGCGAGCAGCTCGACGAGGTCCTCGCGGGCGCCGAGGTCGAGGCCCGCGGCGGGCTCGTCGAGCAGCAGGAGCTCGGGGTCGGTCATGAGCGCCCGCGAGAGCAGCACGCGCTGGCGCTCGCCGGTCGACAGCGTGCCGTAGCGCCGTCCCGCGAGGTCGGCGACGCCCATCACCTCGAGCAGCCCGGCCGCGCGGTGGTCGTCCTCGGGGTCGTAGCGCTCCCGCCAGGTCCCGACGACGCCGTAGCCCGCGCTGCGCACGACGTCGTGCACGGTCTCGTCGGGCGGCACCCGGCCGGCCAGGCTCGCCGCCGCGAGGCCGATGCGGGGGCGCAGCTCGAAGACGTCGACGCGGCCGAGGCGCTCGCCCAGCAGGTCGACGGTGCCGGTCGTCGGGTGCATCTCGGCCGCCGCCAGGCGCAGCAGCGTCGTCTTGCCGGCGCCGTTCGGGCCCAGGACCGCCCAGCGCTCGTCGAGCTCGACGGTCCAGTCGAGGTCGGCAAGCAGGTCGTTGCCGGTGCGCCGCACCCCCACCCCGGAGAGGCGGATCACGGTGTCCGCGTCGGCCCCGTCGGCGGTGCTGGTCCCGGTGCTCGGTTCGCTGCGCTCCGGCTGGGTCACGGCCGCCATCCTGACGGATCCCGGGCGGTCGACGGGCGACGGGCCGCCCGTCGATCGGGCACGATGCCCGTCCGATGCCCACCACCGCTCCCCGCCCCGGTGCCCACCTCGACGGCGACCGGCTGCGCGTCGCCGTCCCGGCCGCGCCCACCGCCGAGGCGGTGGAGCTCTGCCTGCTCGGCGATGGCGCCGAACGGCGGGTGGAGCTGCGCCGCGCGGGCGACGGGTGGTGGCGCGGAGAGGCCGACGGCGTGACGAGCGGCACGCCCTACGGCCTGCGCGTGCACGGTCCCTGGGACCCCGCGCGAGGGGTGCGCACCAACCCGGCGAAGCTGCTCGTCGACCCGTGGGCCCGCCGCGTGGAGGGGAAGGTCACCTCGCTGGAGATCGCGCGCCCGTTCGCCGGCACCGATCCGTTCGGCGCCCGACGTGACGATCGCGACTCCGCCGGCGTCGTGCCGCACGGGATCGTGGCGGCCCGGCTCGGTGACGCCGCCACGGCGCGGCCGCGGGTGCCGTGGGCGGACACGGTGATCTACGAGACCCACGTCCGCGACCTCACGATGCGCCACCCCGAGGTCCCGGCCGAGCTGCGCGGGACCTACGCGGGCGTCGCGCACCCGGCCGTCGTCGGCCACCTCGTCGCGCTCGGCGTCACCACCGTCGAGCTGCTGCCGGTGTTCGCCCACGCCGACGAGCCGTCGCTGCTCGCGCGGGGCCGGGCGAACCACTGGGGCTACTCCACGCTGGCCTACCTCGCCCCGCAGCCGCGCTACGCGTCGGCACCCGGCCGCGAGGCCGAGGAGTTCCGCGCGATGGTGGCGACGCTGCACGCGGCGGGCCTCGAGGTCGTGCTCGACGTCGTGTTCAACCACACCTGCGAGGGCGGCGCGGACGGGCCGTCGCTGTCGTGGCGGGGGCTCGACGCCGCCGGCTGGTACGCCCTCGACGCCCGCGGCCACGACGTCGACCTCACCGGCTGCGGCAACACCCTCGACCCGGCCTCGCCGCTGGTGCGCACGCTCGTCCTGGACTCGCTGCGGTACTGGGTGACGACGATGGGCGTCGACGGCTTCCGCTTCGACCTCGCCTCGACCCTCGGGCGCCCCCGCGGCGGGGCGTTCGACGCCGCCGCGCCACTGCTCACCGAGATCGTCGACGACCCGGTCCTCGCCGACGTCAAGCTCATCGCCGAGCCCTGGGACGCCACCGGCGAGGGTTACCGGGTGGGCGGCTTCGGGCCCGGCTGGGCGGAGTGGAACGGGCGCTTCCGCGACGACGTCCGCGACTTCTGGCGGGGGCACGGTCCCCTGTCGGCGATCGTCACGCGCCTCGCGGGCTCGTCGGACCTGTACTGGCCGGCGCGCACCCCGGCCGCGTCGGTCAACTTCGTCACCGCGCACGACGGCTTCACCCTCGCCGACCTCGTGGCCTACGAGCGCAAGCACAACGAGGCCAACGGCGAGCAGGGCCGCGACGGCACCGACGACAACCGCTCGGCCAACCACGGCGTCGAGGGCCCCACGTCCGACCCGGCGGTCCTGGGGCTGCGGGCCCGCCAGGCACGCAACCTGCTCACCACGCTGCTGCTCTCGGCCGGCACCCCGATGCTGCTCGGCGGCGACGAGCTGGGGCACACGCAGCACGGCAACAACAACGTCTACTCCCTGGACGACGAGACGTCGTGGCGCTCGTGGGACTCGCCGGAGCTGGTGGACTTCGTGGCGAGCGCCCTGGCCCTGCGCCGCGCCACCCCCGCCCTGCGGCGCACCGACTTCTTCTACGGCCGGGAGGACACCGACCCCGACGACGCCGTCCCGGACGTCGCCTGGCTGCACCCCGACGGCCGCGAGCTCACCGAGCCCGACTTCCACCACCACGGGAGCACGCTGGTGGTGCGCGTGGACGGGGACCGCGCGCTGCTGCTCGTCCTGCACGCCGGCGGGGGCTCCGTCGACGTCGTGCTGCCCGACGTCGGGGACACGGCCTGGGTGCCGGTACTCGATGCCGGCACCCCCGACGGCGCCCCGCCGTCGACGGAGCCCCTGCCGGCCGGGACGACCCTCGCCGTGCCGGCCCACACGGCCCTGGCGCTGCGGGCGACGCCGCGGGGCTGACGACCATGTCGTGGAGCGCTCGCTCCGCTGAGCGGGACATCCGCTCCGCGAACGGGGATCTTGCCGCGAGCGGGGAGGAGCCAGGGCGGTCCTCGCTGCGTCGAACCCGGCATGAGCAGCAGTGACGAGCAGCGTGTCGAACTCCGGCGACTGATCCGCCGTCAGTACGGGGTCCTGAGCCTCGAGCAGGCGGTGGAGGCCGGGTACTCGCGCCAGGCCGTGGCGCGCAAGGTCGCGTCGAAGGCGTGGTTCCCCGCGGGTCCGCGCGTCTACCAGGTCGGCGAGCACCACGAGACGCCGTGCTCCCGCACGATCGCGGCGCTCCTGTCGCTCGGGCCCGGCGCGACGCTGATCGGCAGCACGGCCGCGTGGTGGTGGGACTTCCACGACACGGCGCCGACCCGCATCCGGGTGGCGGTCGATCCCGCGCGACGACCTCGTGACCGCGACGGAGTCGACGTGGTCCGCCGCCCGATCGCCCCCGACGACCGGGTGCGTGTTTCCGGCGCCTGGGTGACCACCCGGTCGGCGACGGTGCTCGATGCTGCCGCCGACCTGGGCCTCGAGGACGGCGCCCGGGTCGCCGACCGCGCCCTTCAGAGGGGCTCGGTCACCATCGAGTCGCTGCGCGAGGTGCACACGCGGACGTCCGGACGTCGCGGTGCCGTCGTCGGCGCAGAGCTCATCGCCCTCGCCGCCGGCGGGGCGCGGTCCTGGGCCGAGCGCACGCTGCACACAGGGATGCGCGCGGAGGGCATCACCGGGTGGTCGGCCAACTCCGCGATCGACCTACCCGGTTTCGGGCGCGCGGTCGGCGACGTGGTGTTCGACGAGGAGAAGGTCATCGTCGAGGTCGACGGCTGGGCCTATCACCGAGATCTCCGGGCGTTCCTCCGCGACGGGCCCCGCCAGTCGGCGCTCGCAGCGGCCGGCTGGGTCGTGCTGCGAACGCACTGGTACCAGCTGCGCGTGGCGCCGCTGGTCTTCCTCGCCCACCTCGGGGCAACCCTGCGGACGAGATCCTGATCCGTGGAGCGCGCGCTCCGCTCAGCGATGCCGACGCTCCACGGACCCGGATCTCGGCGCAGTCAGGCCGGCAGCACCACGCGCCCGAGCTCGGCCGGCGCGGCGAGCAGGTCGTGGCGGGGCAGCACCCGCACCGTGTAGCCGAGGACCCCGGCGTGGGGCAGGGGCACGACGGCCTCGAACCGGTGCGACCCCTCGTGCCCCGCGCCGATCGGCTCCATCGGCTGGACCGTCGACTCGGTCAGCTCGTCGGCGTCGTCCGCGCGGCCCACGACCGCCTGCACGAGGACCTCGTCGGGGGCGAGCCCGCCGAGCTCCACCTCGGCGCGAACCGTCATCGGCGCGCCCAGCACGGGCGTGTCGGCGCCGCCCGACGCGTCGACCTCCGCGACCGTCACCGACGACCACGCCGCGTCGAGACGGGCGCGGTAGGTCGCGAGCTCCTTGGCGCCGGCGAAGCCGTCGGCCACCACGCGCGCCGCGGACCGGGCCGCCGGGGCGTACCACTGCTCGACGTAGTCGGTGACCATCCGCGTCGCCTGCACCTTCGGCGAGAGCGTCGCGAGCGTGTGGCGCACGAGCGAGGTCCAGCGGTCGGGCACGCCGTCGGCGCCGCGGTCGTAGAACAGCGGGGCGACCTGGCTGCCCAGCAGCTCGTAGAGGGCGTGGGCCTCGATGTCGTCGCGGCGCTCGGGGTCGTCGACGCCGTCGGCGGTGGGGATCGCCCAGCCGTTGCGGCCGTCGTAGAGCTCGTCCCACCAGCCGTCGCGCACCGACAGGTTCAGCCCGCCGTTGAGCGCCGACTTCATCCCCGAGGTCCCGCACGCCTCGAGCGGACGGAGCGGGTTGTTGAGCCAGACGTCGCAGCCCCAGTAGAGGTAGCGCGCCATCGACATGTCGTAGTCGGGCAGGAACGCGATGCGGTGGCGCACGCCGTGGTCGTCGGCGAAGCGGACCATCTGCTGGATGAGGCGCTTGCCGGCCTCGTCGGCGGGGTGCGACTTGCCGGCGATCACCAGCTGCACCGGCCGCTCGGGGTCGAGCAGGAGCGAGCGCAGGCGCTCCTGGTCGCGCAGCATCAGCGTCAGGCGCTTGTAGGTCGGCACGCGGCGCGCGAAGCCGATGGTGAGGACGTCCGGGTCGAAGACGCGCTCGGTCCACGCGAGCTCGGGCTCCGACGCGCCGCGCTGCAGCCACGACGCCTTCACGCGGCGGCGGACCTCCTCGACGAGGCGGCGCCGCAGCGTCCCGCGCATCTCCCAGAGCAGCCCGTCCGAGACCCCGAACAGCTCCGGGCTCCCGGCCGCCTCGGCGCCCGCGGTGAGGCCGGCGATCTCGCGCGCGGTCCAGGTCGGGCCGTGGACGCCGTTGGTCACCGAGCCGATCGGCACCTCCGGGGCGTCGAACCCGCCCCAGAGCTGCTGGAACATCCCGCGCGACACCTCACCGTGCAGCTGCGAGACGCCGTTGCTGCGCTGGGCGAGCCGCAGGCCCATGTGCGCCATGTTGAACATGTCGCCGGCCGGCTCCCGACCCAGCGACAGGACCCGGGCCGGCTCGATGCCCGGCAGCATCTCCGGGGTGAAGTAGTGCTCGACGAGCCCGACCGGGAAGCGGTCGATGCCGGCGGGCACCGGGGTGTGCGTGGTGAACACGGTGCCGGCGCGGACGGTGGCCAGCGCCTGGTCGAAGTCGAGGCCGGCGTCGGTGCCCTCCCCGGCGACGAGCTCCCGGATGCGCTCGAGGCCCAGGAACCCGGCGTGGCCCTCGTTGGTGTGGAAGACCTCGGGCGCCGGGTGGCCCGTGAGCCCGCAGAACGCGCGCACCGCCCGCACCCCGCCGATGCCGACGAGGATCTCCTGGCGGATGCGGTGCTCGGCGTCGCCGCCGTAGAGGCGGTCGGTGACCTGGCGCAGGTCGGGGTCGTTCTCCTCGATGTCGGCGTCGAGGAGCAGCAGCGGCACCCGGCCCACCGACGCCTGCCACACCCGCGCCCGCAGCGTGCGCCTGCCGGGCATCGCGACGCCGACCAGCACCGGCGTGCCGGAGGCGTCGGCGACGAGGTGCAGCGGCAGGCCCTGCGGGTCGAGCGCGGGGTAGTTCTCCTGCTGCCAGCCGTCGAGCGACAGCGACTGGCGGAAGTATCCGGATCGATACAGCAGGCCGACGGCGACCAGGGGCACCCCGAGATCGCTCGCGGCCTTGAGGTGATCGCCGGCGAGGATGCCGAGCCCGCCCGAGTAGTTCGGCAGGACCTCGCTGACCCCGAACTCCATCGAGAAGTAGCCGATGGCCGACGGCAGGCCCTGGTCCGCCCGCGCCTGGTACCAGCGGGGCTCGCGCAGGTAGGTGCGGAGATCCTCGGCGCGCTCCTGCACGCGGGCGACGAACCCGGCGTCCTCGGCGAGCTCGGCGAGACGCTGCGGGCGCACCTCGCCGAGCAGCCGGACGGGGTCGCCGCCGGTGGCGCGCCAGGCCGCCTCGTCGACGCCGGCGAAGAGGTCCTGCGTGGGCCCGTGCCAGGTCCAGCGCAGGTTCGTGGCGAGCTCCTGCAGCGGCGCGAGGGCGGCCGGGAGCTGGGCGCGGACGGAGAAGCGACGCAGAGCCTTCACGCGAGGGGAGCCTACGGCGCGACCCCCGACGCGCCGTGCGCCGCCCACCTCCCCGGCATCGGTCCCACGACTACGCTGCGTCGCGTGAGCGCGCTGGGCAGATGGTGGCGGTCGGGACGACGTGCGAGCGGGGCGGAGACGGCTCCCGGCGAGCCCTCGGAGGCACCCCGCGACCGGACCGGCGAGCAGCCGGTCGTCGGCTCCGACGGGGCCAGCGCGCCCGCGTTCGAGGAGGAGTACCCGCCCCGCTACGACCCCCGCACGGCCGACCGTCGCGAGCCCCGGCCGGCCCCGCGCGGCGAGGTCACGACGGGGACGCCGTCGGGCTGGTTCCGGCGCCGGCGCGGCTGGGGGTCGGCCGACGACGTCGAGGTCGGCCCGCCGCCGCCCCCGGACGCGCGCCCGCACGGCCCGACGACCGGCCCCTTCCCCGTCCCCGGTCGCGGCACGGGCCCGTCCTCCGGCTCCTTCCCCGCGCCCGGTCGTGGTGGCCCGTCCTCCGGCTCCTTCCCCGCCGCGGGTCGCGCCACGGGCCCGGCCTCCGCCCCGTTCCCGGCGCCCGGCCAGGGCGCCCCGCACGACCACTCCGGCGGCTTCCCCGCGCCCGGCGCCGTCGCCCCGTCCGGCCCGTTCGCCTCGCCGGACCCCGCCGACCACCCCTCCCCCGGCGCCGTCACCCCGTCCCCCGGGTTCCGCGCCGTCGGCGCGGACGCGCCCGACCTCGACACCCACGGCCCCACCCCGTCGCTGCCGCCGTGGCGCCGCCCCGCCACCCCGCCGTGGGGCATCGCCACCGGTCGCCCCGGCGCCGCCTCCCGTCGCCCCTCCGCATCGAACCCGTCCGTTCCGGGTAGCGGACGCGACATGAGTTCGTCGTCGGACCGCGACCCCGACCAGGCGTCCTGGCGCGCGGCCCCACCGACCGCACCGCCCGGCTCCGGGCCGCGCCCGGGCAGCGGCGAGGCCGCGCCCTCCCGCCCCGCCGGCACCGACCGGTCGGCCGCCGACGCCGACCGCGCCGCCGCCTCCGACCCGGCCGGGGCGACGGGCGCGGTGCCGCCCGCGTCCGACCCGTCGTGGTTCACCCCGCGCACCCCGTACGCCCCGATCCCCGACGGCGCGGCCCGCGCCGGGACCCCGGCCGACGGCCCGGACGACGGCCCCGACGGCGACCGCGACGACCCGCTCTCGAGCATCACCGCCGACGACGAGCCGGCCGGCACCACCGTCGTCGCCGGCGACCTCGGCGGCGAGGCGGCCACCACCGGCCCGAGCACCCCGACCGGCGACGACCCCGACCCCGTCGGCCGCCCGGACGACGCCCGCCCCGACACCCCGGCCACCTCGACCACCCCCGCCTCGACCAGCCCCGCCTCGACCACCCCCGCCTCGACCGACGCCCCGGCGGCCTCGTCGCCCGGCGCCCCTGCCGACAGCGCCGCGGGCACGGGCGGCGGCGAGGACCCGGATCCCGCGCGTGGGTGGCGCACCGCGGCCGCCGGCGCCGCGGGACTCGGCGCCCTGGGTGCCGCCGGCGCCGTCGGCACCACCGGTGCCACCGGTGCCACCGGTGCCACCGGTGCCACCGGAGCCGCCGGAGCCGCCGCGGCCTCCCGGACCGACTCGCCCTCGGAGACCTCCGGGCCGAGGACGGACGACACCAGCGACGCCGGCGACGGCGACGGCGACGGCGACGCCACCCGGCCGACGAACGCGGCGACCGTGTCCTCGGGAAGCGGCTCCGACGCCTCGTCCCCGTCGGGAGCGGGAGCCGTGTCCTCGGGACACGGCTCGGCCACCTCGCCCCCGCCCGGGGAGACCAGCGTTTCCTCGGGAAACGCTTCGTCCGCAGGGGCGGGCTCCGGCGAGCCGTCCGAGTCCCCGGGACTCGGGTCGACCCCGGCGTCGCCGACCGGAGCGGTCCCCGGCAGCACGCCCAGCAGCACGCCCAGCAGCACCGTCTCCGACGACGACCCGCTCGGCGTCGGGCCGGTCTCGGTCGACCCGGACGCCTACGTCCACAGCCTCGCCCCGGACACGCCGAGCGACCGCCCCACCCGCCCGACCGGCGACCCCGGCGACCCCGGCGACCACGGCGACCCCGGCGACTCCCCGCGTGCCGAGGTCCCCCCGTCGGACGCGTCCACCCCGGGCGACCCGGCCCGCATCGGCGACGCCCCCGGCGACGTCGCCGACCCCGACCCGACCGGCGCCGACGTGCCGGCGGAGGAACCGGCGGGCGCGCCGTCCACCGACCCGAGCACGGTCGCCCCGGCCACGGCGGCCCCCGCCACGGCCCCGCCGGAGAGCACCACCACCCCGAGCACCACCACGGCGGACACCGCCGGGGCGATCGACCGCCACCACCTGCCCCAGGGCCGGATCGGGATCGACGAGGTCACCCCGGAGGTCTCGGGCGGGCGGTTCCCGGCGAAGGCCGTGGTCGGCGAGGTCGTGCCGGTCAGCGCGTCGGTGTGGCGCGAGGGCCACGACGCGGTGGCGGCGACGGTCGTCTGGCAGCGCTGCGGCGTCGCCGCCCACGGCCAGCACCCCGACGCCACGATCCCCTGCGGCGACGACGCCCCGCGCAGCACGCGCATGGCGCCGACGGGGCCGCTGACCGACCGGTTCGCCGGCCAGGTCGTCCCGGACGCCGAGGGCCTGTGGAGCTTCCGTGTCGACGCGTGGAGCGACCCGTGGGCGACGTGGCGGCACGCCGTCGACGTCAAGACCCGCGCCGGGCAGGGTGCCGCCGAGCTCGCCAACGACCTCGAGAGCGGCGCCCGGCTCCTCGAGCGCGGCGCCGACGGCATCGCGCAGCGGCTGCGCGACACCCCGCGGCTCGACGGCGACGACCCGGTCGGCGAGCGCACGGGCGGGATCGCGATGCCGCCCGCGCTGGAGCTCGCGCACACGCTGACGCGGGCCGCGGAGATCCTGCGCGACACCGGCAGGGACCTCCCGGAGCGCCTCGGACTCGCGCTCTCGGAGCCGGTGCACCGGACGATGACCGAGCACCCGGTCCGCGAGCTCGTTACCCGGGGCGAGACCCACCACGTCCAGGTCGAGCGCCCGCTCGCCCTGGCCGGCTCCTGGTACGAGTTCTTCCCGCGCTCGACGGGCGGGTGGGACGCCGACGGGCGCCCGGTGCACGGCACCTTCGCCACCGCGACCCGCGAGCTCGACCGCGCCGCCGCGATGGGCTTCGACGTCGCGTACCTGCCGCCGATCCACCCGGTGGGCACGGTCAACCGCAAGGGGCCGAACAACACGCTGACCCCGGGTCCCGACGACGTCGGCTCCCCCTGGGCCATCGGGTCGGCCGCGGGCGGGCACGACGCGATCGACCCGAACCTCGGCACGGTCGAGGACTTCGACGCCTTCGTCGCGCACGCGCACGACCTGGGCCTCGAGGTGGCGCTCGACCTCGCGCTGCAGTGCGCGCCGGACCACCCGTGGGCCACCGAGCACCCGGAGTGGTTCACGATCCGCCCCGACGGGACGATCGCCTACGCCGAGAACCCGCCGAAGAAGTACCAGGACATCTACCCGGTCAACTTCGACACCGACCCCGACGGCATCTACGCCGAGGTCCTGCGGATCGTCCTGTACTGGATGGAGCACGGGGTCCGCGTGTTCCGGGTCGACAACCCGCACACCAAGCCGCCGGACTTCTGGAACTGGCTGATCGCCGAGGTGCACCGCCGCGACCCGGGCGTGGTGTTCCTGGCCGAGGCGTTCACGCGCCCGGCCCGCCTGTTCGGGCTGGCGAAGGCCGGGTTCAGCCAGTCCTACACGTACTTCACGTGGCGCACGGGTCGCGACGAGCTGCGCGAGTTCTTCGAGATGCACCGCGACCGGCTCGACGAGTGCCGACCGAACTGCTTCGTCAACACCCCGGACATCCTCCACGAGTCGTTGCAGGTCGGCGGCCCGGGCATGTTCGCGCTGCGGGCGGCGCTGGCGGCCACGCTCTCGCCGAGCTGGGGCGTCTACTCGGGGTTCGAGCTCTTCGAGCACCAGCCGGTGCGCCCCGGCAGCGAGGAGTACCTGGACTCGGAGAAGTACCAGCTGCGCCCCCGCGACTTCGCCGGCGCGCTGGCCGAGGGCCGCAGCCTCGAGCCGTGGATCACGCGGCTCAACCAGCTGCGCCGCGACCACCCGGCGCTGCGCCAGCTGCGCACCCTGCGGTTCCACGAGACCGACAACGACGCGCTGCTCGCCTACTCGAAGACCGACCCGCAGACCGGCGACACCGTGCTCTGCGTCGTCACCCTCAACCCGTTCGGCGTCGAGGAGGGCAACATCCACATCGACATGCCGGCGCTGGGCCTGGAGTGGCACGACCGCTTCGGGGCGTTCGACGAGGTCAGCGGTCAGACCTTCGAGTGGGGCGAGACGAACTACGTGCGCATCGAGCCGTGGCGCGACGTCTGCCACATCATCTCGGTGCTCAGGCGGTAGGGCGCGCGTCACCCGTTCGAGCACCCTTCGCGGGACCGAGGAGTAGGCGGTCACCGTGGCACGCTGCCGCCTCGCCGACCTCGGGGCCACCACGGAGGGTCCGGAGGGCTCCGGGACCCAGCGGCAGCTCCGCGTCGTGGACGAACGTCTCGTCGCAGGCCTGCCGGATGGCGGGGTTCGGCGGTGTCGACCTGGTCGTCTCCCCACGCTCCGAGGAGCGCTACTCGCTGCCCCGCCGGCAGACCGACGCGGCGTCCTTCCGGCTCGCACCGGGCGAGAAGGCCCACACCACGATCACCTTCCTGCCGGCCGACGCGAACGGTCAGGACGCCTACCCGGCGACGAAGGTGTGGGCCACCCCGCCGGACGAGACGCACTCCGTGCTGCTCGACTGGCCGGGCGGGCCGGTGCTGCGCCAGGACGGCGCGACCCGTCCGGGCACCTACCTCGGCCCGGTGGAGCCCGGCGAGCGCTGACCGAGAGCCTGTGCACCTCCTGAGATTCGGGCGCATCGGGCACGATCGGGGGCCGCCGGGCGTTGCACCGGTCGAGAGACCCGGGAGGTCCCCGGGTAGGAGGTCACCGTGCGCATCCTCGTCGCCCTGGCGGTCTACCTGGCCGTCGAGATCACGGTGCTGGTCCTGGTCGGCCAGGCCATCGGGTTCTGGGGCCTGCTCGCCGTGCTCGTGGTGTCGGCGGTGGTCGGCGCCTGGGCGATCAAGCGGGAGGGCCGGCGGTCGATGTCCGCGCTGGTCGAGGCCGCGCGGCGCGGGCGCCCGGCGGAGGCCGAGGTCGCCGACGGCATGTACCTGGCGCTCGCGGGCGTCCTGCTCGTCGTGCCCGGCCTGTTGTCGACGCTCGCCGCGCTCGTGCTGCTCGTGCCGCCGGTGCGCCGGGCCCTCGCCCGCCGCGCCGCCGACCGCGCGGTGCGGGCCGGCAGCGCGCGGATGGGCCCGACGATCACCGTCGTCGGGGTCGGCGGTCCCGGCCGGGGTCCCCGTCCCGGCCCGGGCCAGGACCGTCTCGGCCCGCAGCCGCACCGCGGCCCGGTCGTCGAGGGGCAGGTCATCGAGGGCCAGGTCATCGAGGGGCAGGTCATCGACAGCCGGGACGACCGGGACACCCCCTGAGTGGACCGGGGTGTCGATGCCCGACCGGTGCGGCGCGTCATCGCGCCCGACCACTAGCGTGACGCCTGATGAACGAGGCAGTCAGCGCGAGTGCCATCGCCTCCGCGCCGAGCGATTCCGACCACGTCCGCGACGTCACCGAGGACCACGGCACCTCGACCGTCGAGGAGCCCAGTGCGGACGACTTCCGACATGCGCGCACGCTGCCGGTCGAGGACGACTGGTACAAGCGCGCGGTCTTCTACGAGGTGCTGGTCCGCGCCTTCGCCGACTCCAACCGCGACGGCTTCGGTGACCTCAACGGGCTCACCGACAAGCTCGACTACCTCGCGTGGCTCGGCGTCGACTGCATCTGGCTGCCGCCGTTCTACGACTCCCCGCTGCGCGACGGCGGCTACGACATCCGTGACTACCGCAAGGTGCTGCCCGAGTTCGGGACGGTCGCGGACTTCGTGGAGTTCCTCGACCAGGCCCACGCGCGCGGCATCCGCGTGATCACCGACCTGGTCATGAACCACACGTCGGACCAACACCACTGGTTCCAGGAGTCGCGCCGCGACCCCGACGGGCCCTACGGCGACTTCTACGTGTGGTCCGACGACGACACCCGCTACTCCGAGGCGCGGATCATCTTCGTCGACACCGAGTCGTCGAACTGGACCTACGACCCGGTGCGCGGCCAGTTCTACTGGCACCGCTTCTTCTCCCACCAGCCCGACCTCAACTTCGACAACCCCGCCGTGTGCGAGGCGATGCTCGACGCGCTGCGGTTCTGGCTGGATCTGGGGATCGACGGCTTCCGTCTCGACGCGGTGCCCTACCTCTTCGAGCGCGACGGCACGAACGGCGAGAACCTCCCCGAGACCCACGCGTTCCTCAAGCGCTGCCGCAAGGTGGTCGACGACGAGTACCCGGGCCGCGTCCTGCTCGCCGAGGCGAACCAGTGGCCCGCCGACGTCGTCGAGTACTTCGGGGATCCGGACGTCGGCGGCGACGAGTGCCACATGGCGTTCCACTTCCCGCTGATGCCGCGCATCTTCATGGCGGTCCGGCGGGAGTCGCGGTTCCCGATCTCGGAGATCCTGGCGCAGACGCCGGAGATCCCGTCGAACGCGCAGTGGGGCATCTTCCTGCGCAACCACGACGAGCTGACGCTCGAGATGGTCACCGACGACGAGCGCGACTACATGTACGCGGAGTACGCCAAGGACCCGCGGATGAAGGCCAACATCGGCATCCGCCGGCGGCTGGCCCCGCTGCTCGACAACGACCGCAACCAGCTCGAGCTGTTCACCGCGATGCTGCTCTCGCTGCCGGGCAGCCCCGTCCTGTACTACGGCGACGAGATCGGGATGGGCGACAACATCTGGCTCGGCGACCGCGACGGCGTGCGCAGCCCGATGCAGTGGACGCCCGACCGCAACGCCGGTTTCTCCAGCTGCGACCCGGGCCGGCTGAACCTGCCGATCATCATGGACCCGGTCTACGGCTACCAGGCGGTGAACGTCGAGGCGCAGTCGAACTCGACGGCGAGCCTGCTGCACTGGAACCGACGGATGATCGACATCCGCAAGCAGCACCCCGCGTTCGGGCTGGGCGGCTTCCACGAGCTGGGCGGGTCGAACCCGAGCGTGCTGGCCTACGTGCGCGAGCACGTCGACGCCGACGGCTTCCGCGACCTCGTGCTCTGCGTCAACAACATGTCCCGCTTCCCCCAGCCGGTCGAGCTCGACCTCATCGCCTGGAAGGGCTGCGTGCCCACGGAGCTCACCGGGGGTGTGCCGTTCCCGGCGATCGGGGAACTGCCGTACTTGCTGACGCTGCCAGGACACGGGTTCTACTGGTTCGCGATCCACGAGGCCGAGGAGCGCTGATGCCCGCCACGAGCTCGCCCGACGGACCCGGCACCGGTGACCCGCTCGCCGGCCTCCACGACGCCCTGCTGGCGTGGCTGCCCACGCAGCGCTGGTTCCCGGCCAAGGGACGCCAGATCGCCGGCCTGCGCACGGTGGCCCACAGCGTGGTCTCCACGCCCGACGAGTCGCCGACGGTCGAGCACGCGGTGATCGGGGTGTCGTTCGCCGACACGACCGACGGCGCCGAGGAGCGCTACCAGCTGGTCCTCGGCGCGCAGTCGGGCCCGCCCGCGGAGGTCGAGCACGCCGTCATCGGGCGCCGACCGGGCCCCGACGGCCGTGACGAGGTCGTCTACGACGGCCTGGCCGACGGGCGGATCAGCCGCCTGGTGCTGTCGCTGATCGTCGAGAACCAGACGCGCGGGCCGCTGCGGTTCGTCGCCGAGCCCGACACCGAGACGCCCATCGTGGGGCCCGGGCGGCCGCTGATCGGCGAGCAGTCGAACAGCTCGGTGATCTACGGCGAGCGCGCGATCATGAAGCTCTTCCGGCGGGCCACGGCCGGGCTCAACCCCGACCTCGAGCTGCACCGGGCGCTGCGCCGCCAGGGCAGCAGCGAGGTCGCCCCGCTGCTCGGGGCCGTCGAGGGCGAGCTCCCGGGAGAGTTCGGTGGGGCCGAGCCGATGACCGTCGCCATGCTCCAGGGCTACGCGTCGAACTCCGCCGACGGCTGGTCGATGGCGCTCGCGAGCGTCCGCGACCTGCTCGCCGAGGCCGACCTGCGCGCCGACGAGGTCGGCGGCGACTTCGCCGGCGAGGCCCACCGCATCGGCAAGACCGTCGCGGCCGTGCACCTCGAGCTGGCCGCCGCCCTGGGCACGCACCCGCTCGACGCCCGCGCCGCGTCCGAGGTCGAGGCCTGGATGCTCGACCGTCTCGAGCGCTCCGCGGCCGCCGTGCCGGGTGTCGCCGAGCAGCGCGACGCCATCGCCGAGGTCCTGCGCGGCGTCACCACGGCCGAGCCGTCGACCCTGCAACGCATCCACGGCGACCTGCACCTGGGTCAGGAGCTGCGCACGCCCACCGGCTGGCTCGTCATCGACTTCGAGGGCGAGCCGTCGAAGTCCCTGGCCGACCGGGTGCGTCCCGACTCCCCCATGCGCGACGTCGCGGCGATGCTGCGCTCGTTCGACTACGCCGCGTTCCACCAGCTGGCGGAGTGGGAGCAGTCCGCGGACGACCCGGACCCGCAGCTCGAGCGCCGCGCCCAGGAGTGGGCCGATCGCAACCGCTCGGCGTTCTGCGACGGCTACGCCGAGGTCAGCGGCACCGACCCCCGCGACGCCCCCGAGCTGCTGCGGGCCTACGAGCTGGACAAGGCCGTCTACGAGGTGCTCTACGAGACCCGCAACCGGCCGAGCTGGGTGTCGATCCCGCTGCGCTCCATGCGACGGCTCCTGACCCCGGCGGGGCGGGGCGAGCGCTGACGGGAGACGCTCGGAGCGGCGCGCCGAGCGCCACGAAAGGCTCGGGGGTCGCCCGCGATCACGGCGGCGATCGTGGGTACCTGTCCCGGTGACGCCGACCGTCACGGCCACCCCGGCCACGCCGGCCGCCCCGGCGGAGCCCGGGCCGACCCGAGTACGGTCGACCGGCCTCGACGCGGTCGGCGTCCGACAGGTCCGTCTCGCCAGCAGGAGCAGCAGGAGTGGTGCACATGTCCGTCCCCGGTAGCCGAGTCCGTGGGCAGGCCTCACCGGCACCCTCGGACCTGGACGTCCACCTCCTCATGGAGGGCTCGCACCGCGACCCGCACAGCGTGCTGGGCCCGCATCGCGACCCCGAGTCGCCGGGCACCGTCGTGGTCCGGGCGCTGCGCCCCGGCGCGGACGAGGTCGACGTCGTCGTCGAGGACGGGCCGACCGCCGGGCGCTACCCGCTCGTCGAGGTGCACGCGGCCGGCGTCTTCGCCGCCGGCGTCCCCGGCCCGCTGCCGCGCTACCGGCTCGCCGCGCGCTACACCGACGCGACGACCGGGGAGAGCGTCGAGGTGGTCGCGGATGACCCGTACCGCTTCTCGCCGGTGCTCGGGCCCGTCGACCTGCACCTCATCGGCGAGGGCCGCCACGAGCGCCTGTGGGACGCCCTGGGCGCCCACCACCGCAGCTGGCCGACCCCCTCCGGCGCGGTCGAGGGCACCTCGTTCACCGTCTGGGCGCCGCACGCGCGCGGCGTGCGGGTCGTCGGCGACTGGGACCGCGAGCACGGCAGCTGGGAGGGCGTCGCGACGCCGATGCGCTCGCTCGGCTCGGGCATCTGGGAGATCTTCCTGCCCGGCGTCGCGCCCGGCGCCCGCTACCGCTTCCACATCCTCTCGCCGGACGGGCACTGGCTGGACAAGGCCGACCCGATGGCGTTCGCCGCGGACCTGCCGCCCACGCCGGCCTCGGTCGTCACCACCTCGAGCCACACCTGGAGCGACCAGGAGTGGATGACGCGGCGCGACGCGTCGTCGCCGCACGCCGAGCCGATGAGCGTCTACGAGCTGCACCTGGGCTCATGGCGGCGGCGGGGCGAGCGGAGCGACGGGGAGGGGGACGTGCTCGGTTACCGCGAGCTCGCCGACGAGCTCGTCGACTACCTCACCGACACCGGCTTTACCCACGTCGAGCTGCTGCCGGTCGCCGAGCACCCGTTCGGCGGCTCGTGGGGCTACCAGGTCAGCTCGTACTACGCGCCGACCTCGCGCTTCGGCACCCCCGACGACTTCCGGTACTTCGTCGACCGCCTGCACCAGGCCGGCATCGGCGTCATCGTCGACTGGGTGCCGGCGCACTTCCCCAAGGACAGCTGGGCGCTCGCGCGCTTCGACGGCACACCCTGCTACGAGCACGGGGACCCGCGCCGCGGCGAGCAGCTCGACTGGGGCACGCTCGTGTTCGACTTCGGGCGCTCCCAGGTCCGCAACTTCCTCGTCGCCAACGCCCTCTACTGGCTCGACGAGTTCCACATCGACGGACTGCGCGTCGACGCCGTGGCCTCGATGCTCTACCTCGACTACTCGCGCACCGAGTGGACGCCCAACCGCTACGGCGGCCGGGAGAACCTCGAGGCGGTGTCGTTCCTCCAGGAGGTCAACGCCACCGTCTACAAGAACCACCCGAGCGCGGTGACGATCGCCGAGGAGTCGACGGCCTGGCCCGGCGTCACGCGGCCCACCCACCTCGGGGGCCTCGGCTTCGGGTTCAAGTGGAACATGGGCTGGATGCACGACACGCTCGACTACGTCGGGCGCGACCCCGTGCACCGCGGGTTCCACCACAACCAGATGACGTTCTCGATGACCTACGCGTACAGCGAGAACTACGTGCTGCCGCTCTCGCACGACGAGGTGGTGCACGGCAAGGGCTCGCTGTGGACGCGCCAGCCGGGCGACGAGGACCGCAAGGCCGCGGGCGTGCGGGCGCTGTTCGGCTACATGTGGGCGCACCCCGGCAAGCAGCTGATCTTCATGGGCGGCGAGTTCGGGCAGGTCCGCGAGTGGTCCGAGGAGCGCTCGCTGGACTGGGAGCTGCTCGACGACCCCCGCCACGGCGGGCTGCGCCGGCTCGTCGGCGACCTCAACGCCGCCTACCGGTCGCTGCGCCCGCTCTACGAGCTGGACAACGACCCGGCCGGCTTCTCGTGGATCGACGCCAACGACGCGACCGGCAACGTGCTGTCGTTCCTGCGCCAGGACCGCGACGGCAACGCCGTGGCGTGCCTCGTGAACTTCTCGGGCGTCGACCACCCGAACTACCGCGTGGGGCTGCCGACGACCGGGCGGTGGCGCGAGGTCGTCAACACCGACGCCGAGATCTACGGCGGGCGCGGGGTCGGCAACTACGGGGCGGTCATCGCCGCGTCGCGCAGCTGGCACGGGCGCCCGGCGTCGGCCGAGGTCACCCTGCCCGCCATGGGCGTGCTCTGGCTCGCACCCGGGTGACGATCTCCCTGCCGCCGGCCACGCGGATCGGTACCCGCGCCGGACACGGACGGGGCATGATGTCGCGCGTGCGGGGAGGCCTGGGGCGGGCGCTGGTCGTGACGTGTGCGGTGCTGGCGGTCCTCGTGACCTCGGCGTGCGCGTTCCCGGTCGACGGGCGGGCGATCGCGGGGCCGGAGGTCACCGCGGGCACCGACCCGTCGTTCATCGGCGGCACCGACGGCGGCGAGGAGGACCGGCTCGCGGCGGCGACGCTGCGCGACCTCGAGGGCTTCTGGGGCGAGGCGTTCCCGGCCCTCGCGGGCGGCCAGCCGTTCCGCCCGCTCGCCGGCTACTACTCGGTCGACCCGTCCGCCCCGGCCGCGAACGTGCCCTGCCTGCGGAACCCCCGCGAGATCGAGGGCACCGCGTTCTACTGCCCGAGCGCCGACGTCATCGCGTGGGACCGCACCCAGCTGCTGCCCCAGCTGCGGCGCGACTTCGGCGACGCGGCCGTGGTCGTCGTGCTCTCCCACGAGTTCGGGCACGCCGTGCAGGGCCGCCTCGACCGCACCGGCGCGCTCGCGGGCGCGCCGACGATCGTGCTCGAGGCGCAGGCCGACTGCTACGCGGGCGTGTTCCTGCGCCGCGTGCGCGACGGCGCGCTGCCCGACCTGCGCACCGGCGCGGCGGGCATCGACGGAGCCATGGATGCGCTCATCGGGTTCCGCGACCCGGTGGGCACCTCGCCGCGCAACGCCCAGGCCCACGGCAACGCGTTCGACCGCGTCTCGTCGTTCCAGGACGGTTTCGACGGCGAGCCGGCGACCTGCGCGGCGATGGGCACGGACCGCGTGTTCACCCAGGAGGCGTTCCGGTCCGCGGCCGACGAGAGCTCCGGCGGCAACCTCGGGCTCGCGCCGCTGATCGAGGCCATGGTCCCCGACCTCGACCGCTGGTTCGGCGAGGAGGTCCGCCGCCGCGGCGCGCCGTGGACCACCCCGACCACCGAGCGCGGCCAGGCGCAGTGCCCGGATGTCGACGAGCCGGTGCAGGGCCCCGTGTCATGGTGCGCGCCGGACGCGGGCGCGCCGTCGTCGGTGCACATCGACACCACCGGGGACCTGCCCGGCGACCACGCCCGCATCGGCGACTACGCCACCGGCACCCTGCTCGCCTCCCGCTACGGCGCCGCCACCCTCGCGGCCCTGGGGCGGCCCACCACGGGCGCCGAGGGCGGGCGCGCCGCGCTGTGCCTCGCCGGGGCCTACAGCGCGGCGGTGGGCACCACGAACAGCGCCTTCGCCCTCTCCCCCGGCGACCTCGACGAGTCCGTGACGCTCCTGCTGCGCGAGGACTTCCCCTCCCGCGGCACCGACGGCGTCGCCTCCGCCACCACGGGCTACGAGCGCATCCGCGTCTTCCGCGCCGGGGTCACCGGCGGCTCGGACGCGTGCCTGCGCGGCGTCTGAGTGGTGTCAGCGAAGTGCCGTTGCTGACGTTGAGTGTCCGCATCGGTACTTCGATCACTCGCCCCGCCCGGCCCGGCGCGGCGCGACCTAGTAGAGCGCGCGGGCCAGGGCCCGGCGGGCCGTGGTGACGCGCTCGTCGTCGGTGCCGAAGAGCTCGAACAGCTCGACGAGGTGGGTGCGGGCGCGGTCGCGGTCGTCGCCGGCCGTGCGCGCCACCGTCTGCACGAGGCGGTCGAACGCCCCGGTGACGTCCTGCGCCGCGATCTGGGCGTCGGCGGCGGCGATCTGCGCGTCGACGTCGTCGGGCGCGGCGTCGGCGCGGGCGATCGCCGACGGGTCGGCCGACTCGGCGCGCTGCAGGAACTTCACCTGCGCGAGCGCCGCCTGGGCCTCGGCGTTGCTCGGCTCGCTCGCGAGGATCTGCTCGTAGGCCTGGGTGGCGGCCGCGTAGTCGCCGGCCTCCAGGGCGTCCTCGGCGGCGACGAAGCGCGGGTCCTCGGGCTCCTCGGCCGGCTCGACGTCGCCGCCGCCGTCGCGCGCCTCGGCCTCGGCGATGCCGGGCATCTGCTCGCGCAGCGCGTCGAGCAGCTGGGCGATCCACTGCCGCAGCTGCGGCTCGGGCTGGGCGCCCTGGAACGACGTGACCGGCTGCCCGCCCGCGACCACGACGACCATCGGGATCGACTGGACCTGGAACGCCTGCGAGATGCGCGGGTTCGCGTCGACGTCGATCTTCGCGAGCACCCACGCGCCGCGGCCCTCGGCGGCCAGCTTCTCGAGCACCGGCGAGAGCTGCTTGCACGGCCCGCACCACTCGGCCCACAGGTCGACGACGACCGGCACGGTCATCGAGCGCTCGATGACCTCGGCCTGGAACGACGCCTCGTCGACGTCGATCACGGTGACGGGCGCGCCGCCGGCCGGCGCGGCGCCCTCGGCCGGCGGACCGGCGGGGCGCTGGGGGCCGCCGGGTGACGAGGCGGACGACGAGGGCCGGGCGTCGGCGCGGGCCTTCAGGCCGGAGAGGTCGACGGCCCCGGCCATCGCGGAGGAGAGAGCAGCGGCCTGCGCCGCCTGGCGTGAATCGGGACGTGCCACGGCGCCAAGTCTGCCACTGCCGGCAGGGGCGCTGCTCAACCCTGCAGCCGCTCCTCGACCCGCGCGACCTTCGCCTGCATCTGCCCGGTGTGGCCCGGGCGGATGTCGGCCTTGAGAACGAGCGACACGCGCGAGCCGTAGCGGCCGGCGGCCTCGGTGGCGCGGCGCACGACGTCCATCACCTCGTCCCACTCGCCCTCGACCGAGGTGAACATCGACGAGGTCTCGTGCGGCAGCCCCGACTCGCGGACCACCCGGACCGCCGCGGCGACGGCCTCCGACACCGAGCCGTCCTCGCCGGCGGCACCGTCGACACCGACACCGGACGGGGACACGCTGAACGCGACGATCACGACACCACCCTGCCACGGTCGCGCTGCTAGGTTCGCCCACGTCATGACCGCGTCCACGCCGCTGCCCTTCGACCCGATCGCCCGGGCGGCGTCGCTGTGGGGCGAGCGGATCGGCGAGCCGCGGGCGATGGCCGCGGTGACGAGCGTGATGCGGGTCCAGCAGATCCTCCAGCACGCGGTCGACGGCGCGCTGCGCCCGCACGGGCTGACGTTCGCGCGCTACGAGGCGCTGGTGCTGCTGCGGTTCTCGCGGGCCGGGTCGCTGCCGATGCGGATCATGGGCGAGCGCCTGCAGCTGCACCCGACGTCGATCACCAACATCGTCGACCGCCTCCAGTCCTCGGGCCTGGTGGCCCGCCGTCCGCACCCGACCGACGGCCGCACCACGCTGGTGGAGATCACCGACGACGGCCGG
The DNA here is from genome assembly GCF_056311855.1 of Actinomycetospora sp. ABD4_176. NCBI lineage: Bacteria > Bacillati > Actinomycetota > Actinomycetes > Pseudonocardiales > Pseudonocardiaceae > Actinomycetospora > Actinomycetospora sp. ABD4_176. The sequence continues at coordinate 2,278,444 of NZ_CM149974.1, forward strand.
GAGCTGTGCGCGGCGGCGACGGCCTCGGTGACGGCGATCGACTTCGGTCTGGTGGGGCTCGACGACGGCGAGGTCGAGGCGCTGACGGGCCTGCTCGCCCGCGTGCGTCACGCGGCGGGCGACTTCGCCTGAACCCCGGACGGCGCCAGCGCGCCGCCGGAGAGGTGGCGGACCTCGTCGACGAGGTCGAGCCCCTCGCCGCGGTGGGCGAGCAGGACGACGGTGCGTCCGGAGCCCGCGTCGAGGAGGTCGGCGACGAGCTCGCGGGCGGTGGCGGGGTCGAGGCCCTCGGTCGGCTCGTCGAGCACGAGCACCGCAGGGTCGACGAGCAGCGCCCGGGCCGCGGCCAGGCGCCGGCGCTCGCCGCCGGAGACCGACCCGGCGTCGAGCCAGGTGTCGAGGCCGTCGGGCAGCCCGGCGAGCCAGGAGCCGAGCCGGACCCGGTGCAGGACCGCGACCAGGTCGGCGTCGGTGGCCCCGGGCGCGGCGAAGCGCAGGTTCTCGCGCAGGGTCGTGGCGAAGACGTGGTCGTGCTCGCCGACGAGCGCGACGCGGCGCCGCCAGAGGTCGCCGGGGACGGCGGCCGCGTCGACACCGCCGAGGGTGACGGTGCCGGAGCGCGGGTCGAGCAGGCGCAGCAGCACCGCGGCGAGCGTCGACTTGCCCGACCCCGACGCCCCGGTGACGCCGAGGCGGTGCCCGGCGGGCAGGTCGAGGTCGAGGTCGCGCAGCGCGGGCCGGGCGCCCCAGCCGGCGGTGACGCGGCGCAGGCGGAGGTCTGCTCCCGCCGGCTCCCGGGGGTGCTCGAGATCCTGCGCCGGCGGCGCCGGGGCCTCGAGCGCGGCGAGGCGGGCACGGGCGCGCCGGCCCCGGACCACGGCAGCCGCGGCGGCGGGGAGGGCGAGCACCGTCTCGCCGAGCGCGAGCGGCGCGAGCACGGCGACCGCGGCGAGCTCGGGCGACGTGCTCGCCGGCGCCGCCAGCGCGGCGGCGACGGAGGCCGCGCCGAGCCCGAGCTGGGCGAGCGCGCCCGCGAGCGCGCCGCCGCGGGCCTCGCGCCCCCGGGCCCGGGCGAGCGCGGCGGCGGCGGCGCGGGGGCGGGCCCGGAGCGCCTCGGGGCCGCGGGCGGCGAGCTCGTCGCGGGCGGCGTGGGTCTCGACGACCGCGGCGCGCAGGTCGTCGACGCCGCGCTCGAGCGCCGGCGCGCCGCGCCGGGCCGCGACGGCCGCGACCAGCGGCGCGCCGAGGGCCGCGACGGCCAGCCCGGGGAGCAGGGCGGCGGCCACGGGGCCGCCGGCGAGCGTCGCGGCGGCGAGGAGCAGCGGCAGCGCGAGCGCCGCCACAGCCAGCGGCAGCACCCCGCGCACGAGGCCGTCGAGGCGGACGTCGACGTCGTCGGTGACGCGGGCGAGGAGGTGGCCCCGACGCCCGGCCACGGCCCCGGGCACGCGCTCGGCCAGCGCCGCGACCACCCGCCGGCGCCACCGGACCATGCGCGCCAGCCCGTCGGCGTGCGCGGTGACCCGCTCGAGGTGGCGCAGCACCGGACGCGCGATCGCGAACCCGCGCACGGCCACCACCGCGATCGACAGGGTGAGGATCGGCGGCTGGGCGGCGGCGCGCGCGATCAGCCACGCCGCCGACGCCGTCAGCGCCACGCCCGCCACCGCCGCGCCCGCCCCGAGCACGATCGCGAGCGGGAGCCCCCGGCCCGTCCGTGTCGCAGCGAACGCGCTGTTCGCGGCCTCTAGGCGCGCAGAGTCCCCGTTGGCAGGCAGGGTGGTCGTCGCCAACGGGGAGTTCGTGCGCCTAGAAGCCGCGAACAGCGCGTTCGCTGCCCCGAGACCCGGCGCGCCCAGCTCCACGACCCGGTCGGCGGCCTCGCGCAGGGCCGGGCGGTGGGCGACGGCGAGCACGAGCGCCCCGCGCCCGGCCAGCGCCCGCAGCTCGGTGACGATCGCCCGCTCGGCGTCGGCGTCGAGGTGGGCGGTGGGCTCGTCGAGCAGCACCACGGTGGCTTCGGGGTCCGCCGACGCCTCGCCCAGCACGCGCGCCAGGGCCAGGCGCCGCTGTTGCCCCGAGGACAGCGAGCGGCCGCCCTCGGCGAGCGGGGCGTCGAGGTCGAGATCCAGTCCCAGCCGCGCCAGCAGCTCGGGCGAGCCGTGCCCCAGCGCCTCGCGGACCGTCGCCGCGTGCGGCAGCTGCGGGTGCTGGCCGAGCACGACCACGTGCCCCCGCACCTCGACCGTGCCCGCGGACGCCGCGGCGTCGTCCAGGGTCCCCGCGAGCGCGCGCAGCAGCGTCGTCTTGCCTGCTCCCGAGGGCCCGGCGACGACGACCAGCGCGCCTCCGTCGGCGTCGAGCGCCGGCAGCGACGGCGTCGCCGCCCGCCGTCCGGGATGGCGCACCTCCAGGCCGCGGACGCGCACCCGCGCCCGGCCCGCGTCCACCGTCCGGACGACGCGACCGGAGACGGCACCCGACAGGACGGCGTCCCGTTCGTCCAGCACCGCCGTGGCCCGCGCGTCCTCGTGGAACCGGGCGCCGGCCTCGCGCAGCGGGCGGTGGGCCTCGCCGGCGAGCAGGATCGCCACGAGCGCCGGGTAGAGCGCCATCGTCCCCTCGACCAGCCGCACCCCGGCGCCGACCGCCACGAGCCCGACCGACAGGGTCCCCAGGAGCTCCAGCGCCGTCGAGGACAGGAACGCCACGCGCAGCACGCGCGTCGAGGCCACGCGGTGCCGCTCGCCGAGCTCGGCGACGGCGTCGACGGCGCGGCGGGACCGCCCGAACAGCCGCAGGGTCGCGAGCCCGGTGACGGTGTCGAGGAAGTGCCCCGCCAGCCGCTCCCCTGCCGCCCACTCGCGGCGGGCGCGGGCGCGCGCCGCCCACCCGAGCAGCACCGCGAACACCGGCACCAGGGGCAGCGTCGCGGCCACGACCAGCGCCGAGGTCGGGTCGGCGAGCGCGAGGACGACGAGCACCGCGGGCGGCAGCACGACCGCCAGCACGAGCGCCGGCAGCGTCCCGGTGAACCAGCCGCGCAGGGCGTCCACCCCGTGGCCGGCGAGCGGGACGATCGCCGGGTCGTCGTCGTGGCCGAGGTGCTCCAGCAGCCGCTCGCGCTCCCGCTCGACCACCGCCTCGCCGGTCCGGGCCGCGAGCCACGGCTCGAGCCACGCCAGGCCCGCGCGGGCGACGACCACCGCCGCGAGCACCGCGACCGCACCCCGCGGGACCACGCCCGGCCCCGTGACCAGCGCCGTCACCACGCTCGCCGCGGCCAGCGCCGCGGCCGCCGTGCCCGCCGCCCGGGCCACGCCGACGGCCACGAGCCCCGCGACCCCGCCGAGCGTCCCGCGCGCCAGGGCCAGCAGCCGGGGGTCGACGGGACCGCGAGCGCGGGTCATGTCGCCACCCGCTCGCTCGCCACCCGCCGCCGGAACACCCAGTACGAGAACGCCTGGTAGGCGATCACCCCGGGCAGCACGACCACCGCGGCGACGGTGATCAGCTGCAGGGCGCCGGGGCTCGCCGCCGCGCCGTCGACGGTCAGCGAGAACGCGGGGTCGAGGGTGCTCGGCAGCACGGCCGGCAGGTGGGCGGCGAGCACCGCGACGACGCCCACCGCCACCGCGAGCGACGCCGCGACGAACGCCAGCACCTCGCGCCGGAGCACGACGAGCGCCGCGACGACCGCCACCGCCACCAGCCCGAGCGGCGCCACGACCGCGACGAGCACCGCCACCGGCACCAGGGCGGCCAGCGCCGCCGTGCGCGCCCGGGCGCGCAGCGGGCCCGTGGTGCGCAGGCCCAGGAACGTCGCGCCCTGCAGCAGCGCCACCCCGATCCCGAGCGCCGCCCCGAGCAGCGCCGGGGCGGAGACCACGGGGGCGAGCGAGCGCGAGAGCCCGGACCCGACCACCTCGCCGTCGGCCCCCAGCGCGAGGCCGGTCGCGAGCACGCCGAGCAGCGCGCCCCACAGCGCCGCGGTCAGCAGCGACGACACCGCGAGCACCGCGTCGCAGGCCGCGCGCCACCGCACCGTGCCGCCCTTGCCGCGGAACTCCAGCGCCACCCCCCGTGCGGCCAGCGTGAGCAGGACCAGCACGAACGGCAGGTAGAGCCCGCTCATCAGCGCCGCGTACCAGTCGGGGAACGCCGCGAACGTCACCCCGACCGCGGCGACGAGCCACACCTCGTTGCCGTCCCACACGGGCCCGATCGTCGTGACGCCGGCGCCGCGCTCGTGGTCGTCGCGGCCGAGCACCGGGGCGAGGACGCCGACGCCGAAGTCGAAGCCCTCGAGCACGAAGAACAGCACCCAGCAGGTGACCGCCAGGGCGAACCAGAGGGTCGGGAGGTCCATGACGAGCTCCGTCAGTAGGAGGGGACGAGCGGGCGGTCGTCGGTGTCGTCGGCCTCGGTCACGGGGGCGGGGTCGTCACCGGCCGTGCGGGCCACGCGCAGCACCAGCCGGACCCAGACGACGGCGAGCACGCCGTAGACCAGGGCGAACCCGGCCAACGAGGCCGCGATCTCGGGGGCCGTCAGGCCCGGGGACACGCCGTCGGCGGTCCGGAACAGCCCGAACACGAGCCAGGGCTGGCGGGCGGTCTCGGTGAACAGCCAGCCGGCGGTCGCCGCGAGGGCCGGCAGCACGGGCACGGTCCACAGCAGGCGCAGCAGCCACCGGTCGGCGAGCCCGGACCAGCTCGGGCCCGGCGTCAGCTCGCCCCCGCGGCGCGTCCGCCACAGCACCCACGCCGCGACCATCGTCGCCAGCACGCCGAAGCCGATCATGAACCGGAAGCTCCAGTACGCCATCGGCACGACCGGGACGTAGTCGCCGGGGCCGAACTGCGCGACGTACTGCTTCTGCAGGTCGTCGATGCCCGCCACGGTGGCCGTCGGGTCGCCGGTGGCGAGGAACGAGAGCAGCCACGGCACGTCGAGCGAGAAGAACGGCTCCTTCTCACCGGGCGCGCCCACGGCGAACAGGGAGAACGGCGCGCCGGCCTGCGTGGCGTAGAGGGCCTCGGCCGCCGCCATCTTCATGGGCTGGACCTGGGTCATCACCTTGCCGAGCAGGTCACCGGTGAGCGCGACCAGCGTCCCGCCGGCGAGCGTCGTCCACGCCCCGACGCGGGTGAACAGGCGCCACCGGCCGTCCGGGTCGCCACGGCGGGCCCGCCAGGCGCCGATCGCGAGCAGCAGCGCACCGCCGCCGGCGAAGGCCCCGGCGATGGTGTGCGGGAAGGCGGCGAGGACGACCTGGTTGGTCAGCAGGTCGGAGAAGCTGCCCAGCCGCGCCCGCCCCGTCTCCGGGTCGAGCGTGTAGGCCACCGGGTTCTGCATGAACGCGTTGGCGGCGAGGATGACGTAGGCGGAGATCAGGGTGCCGACGGCGACGATCCAGATGGTCGCGAGGTGCACCCGGCGCGGCAGCCGGTCGGCGCCGAACCACCACAGCCCCAGGAACGTCGCCTCGAGGAAGAAGGCGAGCATCCCCTCGATCGCGAGCGTCGGGCCGAACACGTCGCCGTAGAAGCGGGCGAAGGCCGACCAGGACAGTCCGAACTGGAACTCCTGGACCAGCCCGGTGACGATCCCGACCGCGAACGTGATCATCAGCAGCTTGCCGGCGACGAGCGTGAGGCGCTGCCACCGCGGGTCGGCGGGCCGGCGGTACGCCTGCGTCTGCAGCAGCGCCGTCAGCGTCGCGAGCGAGATCGAGAGCGGGACGAACAGGTAGTGGTACACCGTCACGACGGCGAACTGCAGTCGGGACAGCTCCAGGGCGGTCATCGTCGACCCTCCTACCTACGACGCTACGTCGTATCTACGACCCAGCGTAGTACGACGGGTTGCGTTGGCAAGGGGATCGCCGTCTAGGATGTGTGACGTGGCCTTGGGTGAGCTGGAGCGCGCGGTGATGGCGCAGCTGTGGGCCGCTCCCGGCCCACTGACCGTCCGCGAGGTGCACGACCGGCTCGATCGCGAGCTCGCGTACACCACCGTGATGACGGTCCTCGGACGCCTCGCCAAGAAGGGCGTGGTCCGCCAGGAGCGCGACGGGAAGGCCTACCGCTACGCGGCGGCCTCGACCCGCGAGCAGCTCGCGGCGTCGCTCATGCTCGATGCGCTCGGCGACGTCGGCGAGGACCGGACCGCCGCGCTGGTGGCGTTCGTCGACCGCGTGGGCCCCGAGGAGGCGGCCGCGCTGCGCGCCGCGCTGCAGGCCGCGCCCGCCCCGGCGGGCCTCCCCGAGGTGCCGGCGCCGCGCACCGACGGGGAAGAACGCGGCCCCGAGTCGTGATCTAGACCCCACCGGCCCAGACTGGTCGACCATGGCCTCGGTGTGGCTGGCCGTGCTGGCCCTCGTGCTGGCCGGCCCCGTCCCGTCCGCGCTCGCGCGCGCCCGGTGGCCCCAGCGCGTGCCCCGGGCCGCCATCGTCCTGTGGCAGGCCATCGCGCTCGCGGCGGTGCTCGCCGCCGTCGGCAGCGCCCTCGCCGCCCCCGAGGAGCTCCTGCGCGCCCTCGGGCCCGAGCAGCGGCGCGGCACGGCGATGGTGGTCGCCGTCGCCGTCGCCGCGGTCCTCGCCGGGCTCATCGTGCTGCGCCTGCTCGGCGTGCTGGTGCTGCTCGCGGTGCGGACCCGGCGACGACGGGCGCGCCACCGGGACATGGTCGACCTGCTCGACCGCGCCGAGCGCAGCGCCCTCGTCGGCGGGGCGGGCGCGAAGACCGTGCTGCGGGTGCTCGACGGCGCGGTGCCCTTCGCCTACTGCGTGCCCGGGCGGGCGCCGCGGGTGGTGGTCACCGAGGCCGCCCTCGACACGCTCGACGACGACGAGCTGCGCGCCGTCCTCGCCCACGAGCAGGCCCACCTCGACGCCCGCCACGACCTGGTGCGCGAGGGCTTCGTCGCCCTCCACCAGGCGTTCCCGGTGCTCGTGCGCAGCCGGCAGGCCCGCGACGCCGTCGGCCTGCTGCTGGAGATGCTCGCCGACGACGCCGGCCGCACCCGCTGCTCGGACACCGCGATGGCCGGCGCGCTCGAGGCGTTCCTCGCCACCGGCGACACCGAGGTCGGTGCGCGCCTCGAGCGCGTCCGGGCCCGGCGCTGCGGCGGCCGTGCCCTCGCGGCCGGGACCTACCTCGCCGCCGCCGCGGTCGTCGTCGTGCCGACCGTCGGCATCGTCATCCCCTGGCTGTCGGTGGCCCTGCCCGCCGCCGGCGTCCTGCGCTGACGGAAGCAGCGAACGCGCCGTTCGTGCGCGTAGAAGCAGCGACCAGCGCGTTCGCTGCGACTGCCACGGACCTCAGCCGCGCACCGACGCCACGACCTCGTCGGCGGCGGCGTAGGGGTCGAGCTCGCCGGCGACGACCCGCTCCGCCAGCTCGCCCAGCGCCGCCCCGGGTCCGTGGTCGCCCGACAGCTCGCGAATGCGCGCCCGCAGGTCGGCCAGCGCGATCGCCTCGATCTCCGCGCGCGCCCGGCGCCGGGGCCCCTCGGCGAGGCGGTCGTGGTCGGCCATCCAGGCGCGGTGGTCGTCGAGGGCGGCGACGAGCTCGTCGATCCCCTGCCCCGTCGCGGCCACCGTGCGCACGAACGGCGGGCGCCACGACGGCCCCGACACCTCGCGGCGGTTCAGCGACACCATGTGCGCCAGCTCGCGCACCGTGGCGTCGGCGCCGTCGCGGTCGGCCTTGTTGACCGCGAACACGTCGGCGACCTCGAGGATCCCCGCCTTGGCCGCCTGGACGCCGTCACCCATCCCGGGGGCGAGGAGCACGACCGTCGTGTCGGCCAGGGCCACGACCTCGACCTCCGACTGGCCCACCCCCACCGTCTCGACCAGGACCACGTCGCACCCGGCGGCGTCGAGCACCCGCAGCGCCTGGGGCGTCGCGGCCGCGAGCCCGCCGAGGTGCCCGCGCGTGGCCATCGACCGGATGAACACGCCGGGGTCGGTGGCGTGCTCGCCCATGCGCACCCGGTCGCCGAGCAGCGCGCCGCCGGAGAACGGCGAGCTGGGGTCGACGGCGAGGACACCGACGCGCCGGCCGTCGGCCCGCAGGGCCGTGACCAGCGCGGACGTCGTCGTCGACTTCCCCACCCCGGGCGAGCCGGTGAGCCCGACGACCCGCGCCCGCCCGGTGTACGGGGCCAGGGCGGCGGCGAGCTCGCGCAGGCGCGGACTGCCGTCCTCCACCAGGGAGATCAGGCGGGCCACCGCGCGCGGCACGCCCTCCCGCGCGTCGGCGACGAGCCGGTCCAGGTCCACGGCGCGCGAGGTTACCGACCGGTGCGACCGTGGCCGGCCGAGACGGTCCCCGCGACTGCACGGTATCCCAAGCGTGCGCTGCGTCACTGGGGGAACACTTCGATTCAGACCGTTACCCTGCCCGCCATGGCATCCGACGGGGCAGGCCGGCTGGCCGGCAGCGGCATCACCACCATCGACCACGTGGGGATCGCGGTGCCGGATCTCGACGAGGCGATCGCGTGGTACGCCGAGAACCTCGGCCTGGTCGCCACCCACCAGGAGACCAACGACGAGCAGGGCGTGCGCGAGGCGATGCTGCACGCGCCCGGTGACGACGCCGGCCCCGCGGTCCAGCTGCTGGCGCCGCTGTCGGAGTCGTCGACGATCGCGAAGTTCATCGACCGCAACGGTCCCGGCCTGCAGCAGGTGGCCTACCGGGTCACCGACGTCGAGGCCAGCGCCGAGGCCCTGCGCGCCCGGGGCCTGCGGCTGCTCTACGACGCCCCGCGGCGGGGCACCGCGGGGTCGCGCGTGAACTTCGTGCACCCCAAGGACGCCGGCGGGGTGCTCGTCGAGCTCGTCGAGCCCGCCACCGAGCCCGCATCCCCCTAGTCGGTCGACACCGTCACACCCCGGTCCCCGTGGCCGTTACCGGTCGGTAGCCTCGCGCCACCGCACCAGACCCGGAGGCAAGAAGTGCAGGACATCCGCGACGCCATCCTCGCCGACGACACCGCCGCCCTGGCCGGGCTCTCGGTCCCCGAGTCGTACAAGGGGATCACCGTGCACGCCGACGAGGCCGACATGTTCGAGGGGATGGCCTCGCGGGAGAAGGACCCGCGCAAGTCGCTGCACCTCGACGACGTCCCCACCCCGGAGGTGGCCCCGGGCGAGGCGCTGGTGGCCGTCATGGCCAGCGCCATCAACTACAACACCGTCTGGACCTCGATCTTCGAGCCGGTCTCGACGTTCAGCTTCCTCAAGCGCTACGGGAAGGTCTCACCGCTGGCGAAGCGGCACGACCTGCCCTACCACGTGGTCGGCTCGGACCTCGCCGGCGTCGTGCTCAAGACCGGCGAGGGCGTCCAGATGTGGAAGCCCGGCGACAAGGTCGTCGCGCACTGCCTGTCGGTCGAGCTCGAGGCCCCCCAGGGCCACGACGACACGATGATGGACCCCGAGCAGCGCATCTGGGGCTTCGAGACCAACTTCGGCGGCCTGGCCGAGCTGGCGCTGGTCAAGACCAACCAGCTCATGCCGAAGCCGGACCACCTCTCGTGGGAGGAGGCCGCCTCCCCGGGCCTGGTCAACTCCACGGCCTACCGGCAGCTCGTCTCCCCGCACGGCGCGAACATGACCCAGGGCGACGTCGTGCTCATCTGGGGCGCCTCGGGCGGCCTCGGCTCCTACGCCACCCAGTTCGCCCTCAACGGCGGAGCGACGCCGGTGTGCGTGGTCTCCAGCCCCGAGAAGGCCGAGATCTGCCGGAAGATGGGCGCCGAGCTGATCATCGACCGTTCGGAGGAGGGCTACAAGTTCTGGTCCGACCCCGAGACGCAGGACCCGCGCGAGTGGAAGCGGTTCGGCCAGCGCATCCGCGAGCTGACCGGCGGCGACGACCCGGACATCGTCTTCGAGCACCCGGGCCGTGAGACCTTCGGCGCCAGCGTCTACGTCGCCAAGCGCGGCGGCACGATCGTCACCTGCGCGTCGACCTCGGGCTTCATGCACCAGTACGACAACCGCTACCTGTGGATGAACCTCAAGCGGATCATCGGGTCGCACTTCGCCAACTACAAGGAGGCCTACCTGGCCAACCGCCTCGTGGCGAAGGGCCAGATCCACCCGACGGTCTCGCGCGTCTACCCGCTGCACGAGACCGGCGAGGCCGCCAACGACGTGCACCACAACAGCCACCAGGGCAAGGTCGGCGTGCTGTGCCTCGCGCCCGAGGAGGGCCTCGGCGTCACCGACACGGCCAAGCGCGAGCAGCACCTCGACGGCATCAACCGCTTCCGCGGGGTGTGATGGTGACCACCGGAGCGTGCCGGGGTTCGGTAGTCAGCGCGACGGAGGAGCGCTGGCTGCCGAACGCCTTGGCACGACAGGCGAGTGCTCACCCGTCCGTGGTTGGCCCCCGGTCCCGCCGGTACCGTGAGCCGCATGCCCTCTGACGAGCACGAACTGTTGCCGCTGGGGACCGGCTTCGACGTCGTGCGCCGCGGTTACGACCGCGGTCAGGTCGAGGAGCACCTCGACCGCGTCGAGGCGGACCTGCGCATCCTCACCGCCGACCGGGACGCCGCCGTGCACCAGGCGACCGAGCTCGCGCGGGCGCTCGACCACCACCGGGCGCACGTCGAGGACCTCCGCGCGCAGGTCGACCGCCTCTCCGCGCCGCCGGACACCATGGAGGGGCTCTCCGAGCGCCTCCAGCGGATGCTGCGCCTGGCGCAGGACGAGACGCGCGCGATGCGCGAGGAGGCCGCGGACGCCGCGCGCCGGGTCCGCGAGGACGCCGACGAGTACGCCCGCCGCACGCGCCACAGCGCCGACGACCACGCCCGCCGCACCGTCGAGCAGGCCGACGAGCACGCCCGCGCCACGGTCGCCGACGCCGAGGAGCGCGCCCGCCGCACGGTCGAGGACGCCGAGGAGCAGGCCCGCGCCACGCTCGACGAGGCCCACCGCCAGGCCCGCGAGGTCCACGAGCAGGCCGAGAGCGAGGCCGCCGAGGCCCGCACGCGCTACGACGGCGGGATCGCCGACAACGACGAGCGGCGCCGCCACATGGAGGACGAGCACCGCCGCGTGATGGAGGAGGCGCGCGGCGAGGCCGCTCGCCTGCGCCAGGAGTCCGAGCGGGAGCGCGAGCGGCTCGACGCCGAGGGCCGCGCGACCCGCGAGCAGGTCGAGCACGACTTCGCGGTCGCGATGGCGGCGCGCCGGCGCGAGGCGATGCGCCAGCTCGAGGCCGACGAGCACGTCTCGAAGGAGCGCGCCGAGAAGCACGTCCAGGACGCGGCCGAGGAGGCCCGCCGTCGCCTGCGCGAGGCCGACGCCGAGGTCGCCGAGATGCGGCGCCTGCGCGACCGTGTGGGCCAGCAGCTCGCCACGCTGCGCGCGGCGCTGGGCGCGCTGCCCACGATGGACGCCTTCCCCGAGGAGGGCAGCGGCGCCGACGGGCGCCCCGTCCTGCCCGAGCCGCCGGCGACGGGGAACGACACCGGGAGCGGTCACGGCGGCGGCGCCACGAACGGCACCGACCTGGGCGGCGCCAGCGCACCCGAGCAGCGCCGGGCCGCTCCCACGCGCTAGGAGCGGCCCCTCAGGAGCGGCGGGCCCGGCGCCAGCACCCCGTGTGCCAGTGGCGGCGCTCGACCGTACCCTCCGGCTCATCGGAGGGCCACGCCACCACATGCGGCGTGCCCGGCGGGATGTCCTGGTGGCAGCCCGGGCAGACGTAGGTCTTCGTCGCCGCCGTCCCGCTGATCGAGCGCACGGTCCAGCCGTCCTCGTCGCGCACCCAGCCGCCCCGCAGCGGCGGGGGCGCCGGTGCGGGGCGGGAGGAGGGCGAGGGACGCCGGGAGCGGCGGGGCACGCCTACTTCTTCTGGTAGTCCCGGAAGCCCTGGCCGGTCTTGCGGCCGAGACGTCCCGCGGTGACCAGGTGCTCGAGCAGGGGCGCGGGCGCGAAGCCCGGGACGCGGAACTCCTGGTAGAGCGAGCGCTCGATGGCCAGCGACACGTCGAGGCCCACGACGTCGAGCAGCGCGAACGGCCCCATGGGCAGTCCGCAGCCGTTCTTCATGGCCGAGTCGATGTCGTCGGCGCCCGCGTAGTTCGCCTCGAGCATGGCGACGGCGTCGTTGAGATACGGGAAGAGCAGCGCGTTGACGATGAAGCCCGCCCGGTCCCCGCAGAGCACCGGGTGCTTGCCGATCCTCGCGGTGACCGCCCGCACCGTCGCGGTGACGTCCGGCGCCGTGGTGATCGGGCTGACGATCTCGACGAGCTTCATCACCGACGCCGGGTTGAAGAAGTGCATGCCGACGACGTCGTCGGGGCGCTGGGTGGCCGCCGCGCACTCCACGACCGGCAGCGACGAGGTGGTCGTCGCGAGGATCGCGCCGGGCTTGACGACGTCGTCGAGCGCGCCGAACACGGCCTGCTTGACCTCGAGGTCCTCGGCGACGGCCTCGACGACGAGGTCGCAGCCCGCGAGGTCGTCGAAGCTCGTGGTCGGGCGCACGCGCGCCAGGGTCTGGTCGCGCGCCTCCTCGGACAGCTTGCCCTTGACGACGGCCTTCTCGAGCGACTTGCGGATGCCGGCGACCACGCCCTCGCCCTTGGCCTCGGTGCGCGCGCGGACGACGACGTCGTGGCCGGACTTCGCGAAGACCTCGGCGATGCCCGTGGCCATCGTGCCCGTGCCGACGACGCCGACGGTCTGCACCGGGCGCTGCCCGTCGCCCTCCTCCCCCGGGGGCGGCGGGGTGAGGGTGTCGGCGACGACCTCGGGCGAGCCGGGGGCGGCGTAGGTGTAGAAGCCGCGCCCGGACTTCCGGCCCAGCAGCCCGGCGGTGATCATCTGCTTGAGGATCGGCGCCGGCGCGTGCCGCTGGTTGCGCGACTGCCGGTACATCGTGTCGAGGATCTCGTAGGCCGTGTCGAGCCCGATGAGGTCCACCAGGGCCAGCGGGCCCATGGGGTAGCCGCAGCCGTAGCGCATGGCGGCGTCGAGGTCCTCGCGGCCGGCGTAGTGGGACTCGAACATCCCGACGGCCTGGTTGAGGTAGGTGAAGAGCAGGTTGTTGGCGATGAAGCCGGCGCGGTCGCCGCACACCACCGGGCTCTTGCCCAGCGTCACGGCCAGGTCGGTGACGTCGGCGAGCACCTCGGGGTCGGTGACGACGGTGCGCACGACCTCGACGAGCTTCTGCACCGGCGCGGGGTTGAAGAAGTGCATGCCGACGACCTGGTGCGGGCGCTCGGTGCGCACCGACAGCTCGGTGATCGACAGCGAGGAGGTGTTCGACGCGAAGATCGTCTCCGGGCCGCACACCTTGCTCAGCGCCGCGAACACCTCCGCCTTGAGCTCGAGGCGCTCGGGCACGGCCTCGACGACGAGGTCCACGTCGGCGAGGTCGTCGAGGTTCGTGGTGACCCGCACGCGTCCGAGCAGCGCCTCGCGGTCGTCGGCGGCCATCTTGGCGCGGTCGACGGCGCGCTGGGTCGAGGCCTCGAGGGTCTCGCGGCCGTGGGCGGCCGACGCCTCGTCGACCTCCACCGCGACGACCTCGATGCCGCCCCGGGCGAACACCTCGACGATCCCGGCCCCCATCGTGCCGAGACCGACCACTCCGACCCGGGCGAATTCGCGCGCCACGTCGTGCCCTTCCTGCCGACGACCATGTGCCGAGCAGGCTCCCACCTGCCCCGGGCCGCGATCCTGCCATGGAGGGCGGCGTCTCACCCGGGTCCGACGGAGGGGTTCGTACCCGCCGGTAACTGGACCGTTCCGGTAGGCCGCGCTCAGCGCCGGGCGAGCGCCACCGCCGCCAGCTCGTCGGCCGGGACACGGTCGTCGGGGCTGCGGGGGTTCCAGCGGGCGACGGCGACCCCGTCGCGCACCACCGCGTCGCCCCCGAGCTGGCGGGTGTCCTCCACGGGCGCTCCGCTCGCGGCGCCCCGCCGGCCCCGCCGGGCGGCACGCAGGTAGATCGCGAGCGTGCCGGGCGAGTAGACGCGCCACCACGGCGCCCGCCCGAGGCCGAGACCGCGGTAGAGGCGGCGCTCGGTGTCGGCGAGGAAGCGGCCGCGCCACCCGAGGTGCCCGGCCAGCGGCGCGAGGGCCTCGGGCGGGCTGAAGCCGACCGCGACGGCCTCGACCGGCGACCCCGCCAGCGCGTCCTGCACCCGGACCAGGTGCTCCTGACAGGGCAGTCAATACCGGTGGCGGATGGCGGTCAGCACCACCGGCGCGTCCCGCCCCAGCCCGCCCAGCGCCACCGGGTCGCCGGTGCGGGCGTCGGGCAGGACGATGCCATGGAGGTCGACCGGACGGTCGTCGCGACGGGGCACGGTGCGATCGTGCCGGGATCGGAGGTCGGGTGCACCGCAGGACGTCTCTCGTCGACCTGCTCGTCGTCGGGGGCGGCACGGCCGGACTCGTCGCCGCGCGCACGGCGGCCCGGCTCGGGGCGCGGGTCGTGCTGGTCGAGCGCGCCCGCACCGGCGGGGACTGCCTGTGGACCGGCTGCGTGCCCTCCAAGGCGTTCCTCGCGGCCGCCGCGCACGCCCACGCCTCCCGGGACGGGGCGCGGTTCGGGGTCCGCACCGGGGAGCCGCAGGTCGATCTCGCCGCCGTCATGGCCCACGTGCACCGGGCGCGCGAGCGCATCGCCCCGGTCGACTCCGTCGCGTCGCTGGAGGCCGACGGCGTCGAGGTGCGGACGGGCACGCTGCGCTTCACCGGGCCGGGTCACGCCGCCCTCGCCGACGGGACCCCGCTGCGCTTCCGCCGCGCGGTGATCGCCACCGGTGCGGACCCGGTGGTGCCGGCGATCCCCGGGCTGGCCGACGCCGCACCGCTGACCACCGACTCCGTGTGGGACCTCGGCGGGCCGGTGCCCTCGCTGGTGGTGCTCGGTGCCGGGCCCATCGGCTGCGAGCTCGGGCAGGGCTTCGCGCGCCTCGGTACGTCGGTCACGCTCGTCGAGGCGGCCGACCGCGTGCTGCCCGCCGAGGAGCCCGCGGCCTCGACCCGCCTGGCCGCGGCGCTCGCCCGCGACGGGGTGGACCTCCGCACCGGCCGCCGTGCCACGGCGGTGCACCGGGCGGGGCGGGGGTGGGAGGTCGAGCTCGACGACGGCGCCCGGGTCCGGGGCGCGCGGGTCCTGGTGGCCCTCGGGCGGGCGCCCGCGACCGCGGACCTGGGCCTCGACGACCTCGGCGTCACGCGGACGTCCACCGGTCACGTCGTCGTGGACGACCGGCTGCGCACGAGCGCGGCGGGGGTCTTCGCGGCCGGCGACGTCGTCGGCGACCTGCCCGCGGGCGGTGCCCGGCTGTCGCGGCCGTTCACCCACGTCGCCGGGGTCCACGGCAGCGTCGCGGCGACCAACGCGGTGCTCGCCCCGCTGCGCCGCGTCGACCACCGCGCGATGCCCCGCGTGACCTACACCGACCCGGAGGTCGCCCACGTCGGGCTCACCGAGGAGCAGGCCCGGGAGACCGCGCCGGACGTGCGGGTGCGCACCCTCGGGCACGGTGAGGTGGACCGGGCCGTGACCGAGGACGACACCGCCGGGATCACCCACGTCGTGCTCGACGGACGCGGCCGGGTGCTCGGCGCCACCGTCGTCGGCCCCCGCGCCGGGGAGGTGCTCACCGAGCTCACGGCCCTCGTCGCGCGCCGGGGGCGGCTGCGCGAGCTCGCCGGTGTCACCCACCCCTACCCGGGGTGGGGCGACGCGGTGTGGAACGCCGCCCTCGCCGAGCTGGGCGCCACCCTCGCGAGGCCGGGGGCGCGGCGGACGGCGCGCCTCGGGGTGCTCGCGCGGCGGCTCAGCGGGCCGGCCCGCGCAGCCGGCGGGCGACGAGCACACCACCGACGGTGAGCGCGAGGAACCCGCCCGCCGCGAGGAGGAACGCCGGGGACGTCGGGTCGTCGGCGGTGCCGCCGGCCACCACGAGGGCGACGACGCCGGGCACGATCCCCACCGCGGTGCCCGCGAGGTAGGGGCGCACGCCCACCGCCGTGGCCGCCGCGCCGTAGTTGACCAGCACGAAGCCGAAGAGCGGGATCAGCCGGACGACGAGCACGGCCACGAACGACCGGCGCGGCGTGCGGGTCAGGAAGCGGTCCAGCCGCTCGAGGCGCTCGCCCGCGAGCGCCTCCACCGCCGGCCGCGAGAGCACCCGCCCGACCGCGAACGAGCCGCCCGCGCCGAGCATCGCCCCCGTCCACACCACCACGACCCCGGCGATGGGCCCGAAGAGGACGCCGGCGACGGCGGACAGCAGCGAGACCGGCAGAAGGGCCATGGTGGCGAGCGCGTAGACCACCACGAACGCGACCGCCCCCGCCGGCCCGAGCCCCGCGACCCACGCGCGGGTGTCCGCGACCAGCGAGCTCCCCCGCGTCGCGGCCAGCACGCCCGCCGCGACCAGCAGCACGACGAACAGCCCGAGCCGTGGCCAGGGCGAGCGCAGGACCCGCACCCAGCGGGCGTCCTCCGCGGGCACCGTGGGGCCGGTCACCGGTCGCGCTCCACGAGGGGCAGCAGGCGGCGCAGCGCGGCGTTCTCGTCCGGGTCGAGCACCGCGTGCTGCACGCAGGCCGGCACGATCGTTCCGTCCTCGGGGTGGGCCATCGCGTAGTGGCACGCCGCGAGGCGTTCCTGGGTCGCCCGCACCCGCGGGTCCTCGGCGGTCTCCCCGCGCTGCGTCAGTGCCCACGCCGGGGCGACGTCGGCGGCGTCCATGAAGCTGTGCATGACGAACGTGAGCGGCCGCGGGCGGTGGCGCAGCCACCGCGCCGGGCCGACGCGGCGGCCGAGGCGCGCGAGCCAGCCGGCCGTCACGGCGACCACCGCGGGGTGGCGGGCCACGACCCGCGCCAGCCGCGCCGCGAGCAGCGCCGGGGGCACCCCGGTGAAGGTGACCGGCCCGAGGTACCGGAAGAATGCGTCGCGCACGGCGAGGTCGCGCGGGTCGTCGCCGTCGAGCAGGGGGAACCACCGGTCCCCGAAGCGCACGCCGTAGGCGACGCGGTTGCAGCGCACGTCCCCGTGCTCGAACAGCGTCGGGTCCAGGCGGGCGCCGGCGCCGGCCTCGATCCGCGCCCACACCGCGTCGGCGTCGTGGTCGCGGAAGTCCTCGCGCCAGCGCCGGTCGTCGCCCACGAACGCGGCGGGCTGGAACGAGAGCATGCCGAAGCCCAGCGGCAGGCAGTCGCGCACCACGTCGGGCACCTGCTCGAGGTTGGCCGGCGTGACGGTCATGTTGTGCGCGACGAACGAGCGCACCCCGTGGCGGCGCAGCGCGCCGACCGCCTCGAGGAAGCGCCGCCGGTAGGGGGTCAGCGAGCGCTCGTCCGGCGGCCTCGGGATGCCGCGCCGCCCGTACATCAGGGAGTCCACGTGCACCGCGAACGACAGCCGCCGGAAGCGGCGCCGCCCGTCCGGGCCGAGGGCGATCCGGCGCAGGTGGTCGGGGTCGACGTCGCCGTGGGTCATGCTCATCGGCTCCCGGCCGTGCCGGCGCATGATCTCCAGCGCGGCGGCGTGGTCGTCGGGGTCGAGCAGCGTCACCTCCCCGCCGATGAGCTGGGCGTGCGCGACCGGGCCGCGCACCCGCTCGAAGTGCGCCATCTGCGCCTCGACCTGCTCGAGGGTGTGCGCGCCGTCGACGCGCACCCGGTTGGCGTCGCGGGAGTGGTAGCAGGGCGTGCAGGCGAGGTCGCAGCGCGGGAAGACGCCGTGGGTGCCCTCGCACCCGACGGCGTGCCGCCCGAGCACCTGGCCGGGGGTCCGGGCGGTGGCGGGCAGCTCGGCCCACCGCCGCGCCAGCGCGTCGGCGAAGGCGGGGTCGACCGGCCGCAGCCGGCGACGGAGGCCACCGCGGGGCGCGGTGTACCGGCGGCGGATCTCCTCGGGCGGGACGCCCCGGAAGTACAGCAGCTTGCACCACTGCATCCGCACGATCATGCGCAGCGTGCCGTGCTCGGCGAAGCGACGGGCCGAGGCGACGCACGGCGGGTCGAGCACCACGACCCGCCCCCGGCCGCGCAGCCGCCGGCTGATCTCGAGGTCCTCCATGAGCACGAGGCCGGCGAACCCGCCGACCGCGTCGAAGTGCTCGCGGCGCACGAACATCGCCTGGTCGCCGAACACCCAGCCCAGCCGCCGCGCCCGCGCGTTCGAGGTCCACTCCAGCCAGCGCAGCGCTGGTCCGCCCCGGTCGAAGCGCAGCCGGAAGCCGCCGCCGACGACGCCCGGGTCGGCCAGCGCCGCGGACATCGCGGCCAGCGAGGCCGGATCGGGACGGGTGTCGGCGTGCACGAACCACAGCACGTCCCCCGCGGCGGCCGCCGCGCCCGCGTCGGCCTGCGCGCCCCGGCCCGCCGGCGCGTGCACGACCGTGGCCCGCGGGCGCGCCAGCTCCACGGTGCGGTCGGTGCTGCCGCCGTCGGCCACCACGATCTCGCACTCCTCGAAGTGCTCCTGCAGGTGGTCGAGCAGGCCGACGATGCGCTCCTGTTCGTCGAGCACCGGGACGACCACGGACACGCTCACGCGCCCACCGCCGCGTAGGCGCCCAGCACCTCGTCGACCTGGACGTAGCCGGTGCGCAGCAGGAAAGCGCTCGAGCGGCCGTAGGACTTCATCCCGAGGACGAAGAAGTCCGGCTCCGGGCTGCGGAGCACGTCGACGCCCGGCGCCGGCGCGGCGAGGCAGTCGGCCGGGCCGTCCCCGGCCGCCGCGAGCAGCGAGGCGGCGAGGTTCATCGGCGCCCCCGTGGCGTAGCACTCGTGGACCTGCAGCTCGCGGTAGAGCCCGGTGTCGCCGGTGTAGCCGGTCAGCGCCACCACCCGGTCGACGCGGACCTCCTCGGCCGGTCCCGCCCCCGCCACCAGGGTGGCGACGACGCGCTCACCCTCGGGGCGCAGTGCGCTGACCACGGTCCCCGTGCGGACGGCGACCGGGCCGGCCCCGCGGCGGGCGGCCTCGGCGTGGTCGACGAGGGCCTGGCGGGAGGGCAGCGTGTCGTCGGGGATCGCGCCCCAGTCCGGGTCCTCGTCGCGCACCGCCCACACCACACGGGCGCCGGGGACGCCCGCCAGGTCGCGGGCCGCGGTCTGCGCGGACTTCCCCGCCCCGACCAGCAGCGTCGTCCCCGACCAGTCGCCAATCCCGACGTCGGGGACCGTCCGCACGATCCGGTCCGCGCAGGCGGCCTCGCCCGGGGCGGGCAGACCACCGTCGCCGAGCGGGTTCCCGCGGCCGTAGCTGCCGGTGGTGTCGAGGACGAGGTCGGCGGTCTCGGTCCACTCGGTGCCGACCGTCCCGACGGCGCCGGCGAGCAGCAGCCGCAACGGCGTGGCCGCGCGCTCCGGTGTCCCGATCTGCTCGTGCTTGAGCCGTCCGGAACGGGCCACACCGAGCACGCGCACGCCGGTCCGGACGACGTCGGGGCCCAGCGCGGCGGCGACCGGCTCGAGGAGCCGGTCGGCGAGCTCGTGCCCGGTCGGCGCCGCGTCCGTGGCGTGCGGGACACCGGTCACCGCGGCCCGCATGCGCGCCGAGGCGTTCATCGACCACGGCGTGAACAGCCGCACGTGCCCCCACCGACGCACGTTCTCCGCGACCCGCGGCGCGGCCTCGTAGACGGTCACGTCGTGACCGTCGGCGACCCCGGCCAGGGCGGCGTCCAGACCGATCGGCCCGGCACCGAGCACGGCGATCCGCACGGCCCTCACACCGCGCACTGGTAGATCGTCGGCAGCGACCCGTCCCGCCGGCGCATCTCGAGGAAGCGCTCGACGACGCGGCGCTTGGCCTCGGCCATCGGTACCTCGGGACCGGCGAGGTGCATGTCGGGGCTGGTCGCGACGTCCGCGCCCGCGGGGTGCCAGTGCCAGCCGTCGGTGGTGACGGTGAGCTCGGGGACCGTGTCGTCCTCGCCGATCGCCATGCCCTCGTCCGAGTGGCCCCGGGCGATCAGCGGGCGCACCGCCACCCGCTCCGGCGGCACCCCGTGCCCGGCGAGCAGGGTGCGCAGGGCGTCGCCCTGCCCGGCGTTGTGCTCGGTCTCGGTCATCCCCACCCGCACCGGCAGCCCGAGCGAGACGGCCAGGTCGAGGCCCTCCATCGCGCGCGCCCACGACCCGCGCCCGCGCAGCACGTCGTGGGAGGCCGCGTCGGCGCCGTCGAGCGAGGTCTGCAGCGTGAGCCGGGCCCGACCCGCGAGGCGCTCGAGCTGCTCGCGGCGCCGCCCGCGGTAGAGCATCGCGTTGGTCAGGCAGACCACGTCGAGGCACTCGGTGGCCTCGAGCAGCATGTCGACGAGGTCACCGGCGAGGAACGGCTCCCCGCCGGTGACGTAGAGCTCGGTGAAGCCCTCGGCGACGGCGTCGGCGACCAGCGCGGAGAAGCGCTCGCGGTCCATCCGCCGGGCTCGCGCCCGCGGCGAGGAGGCCACCGAGCAGTACGTGCACGCGAGGTTGCAGTCGAAGTTCGTGTAGAGCCAGAGCCGCGGCGGGAAGAGCGCCGAGCCGAACAGGGGCATCACGGGACGCCCGTCGTCGGGCACCACGGGCCCGTCCCCCCACGAGGTGGACCCGCCGTCGAAGGCGGGCATCGCCGACTTGTAGAGCTGGAACCGGCCCCGGGAGCGCTCGACGGGCGGCAGGATCTCCAGGCACGTCGTCAGCCACCCGGTCTCGACCGACTCGGCGAACGCCTCGGGGAGCCCGGCCGCCCGGATCGACGCCGCCTGGGCGCGCCAGTCGTAGTCCAGGCGCACCAGCGTCGCGCTGGCGGTGCCGTCGCCGAGGTCGAGCAGCGCGTACCAGACGTGCGTGCCGCCGTCGTTGGCCGGACGACCGAGGACGCCGACGTTGACCACCAGGGTCTCGCCGCCGTCGGAGCGGGTGACGCGACGGCTCCAGGGCAGCCCGGAGTGCGTGCAGCACACGACGTCCGCGCCGGAGGCGTCGACGCGCAGCCGGTGGGCGTCGGGGTCGAGCGACTCCCACCAGAAGTCGTTGACCGCGAGCGTCGAGCCGTGCACGAGGTGGACGTCGACGCCGTCGACGGTCTCGCGGTGCTCGGTCGGCAGCGTTTGCATCCAGGCCGCGAACGCCGGGGAGGTGTTGGCGAACGTGTAGTCGTAGGCGATCTGGGCGAACGCGTTGTCCGCGTCGTCGGCGTAGCCGCACCCGCAGTCGGTCTGCCCGGAGCCGATCGCGACCTCGTAGTTGCCCGCCAGGCACTCGACGCCGTTCTCGCGCAGCAGCGGGAACACCGCCTCGGGCTCCGCGCCGTAGGCCCCGAAGTCGCCCAGGCAGACCAGACGCTCCGCACCGCGGGCCCGGGCGTCGGCGAGGAACGCCCGCAGTGCGTAGGGGTTGGAGTAGATGCCACCGCAGAGGGCGATCCGGGTCACCGGCGTCTCCCGCGCTCGAGGACGATCGGTCGTGCACCGCCCATCGTGCCCGTGGTCGCGTGTGGGCGCCGCGTGGCGGCCGCGATCACCCCGCGTCGACGGGCCTGGTCCCCCGGCGCGCCCCGCTCGGCGGAGCCGCGGTCGGCGTGCGGCCGGCGAGGAGCGTGCCCCCGACGAGGGCCGCGAGGACGAACGCGCCGGCCGCGACGCCGAATCCCGCCGCGATCCCGGACGGGGCGGCGGTGCGGCCCGGCAGGTCGGCGTCGGCGGCGATGACCACCGCGCCGATCACCGCGACGCCGAGGGTGCCGCCGAGCTGGCGGACCGTCTGGACCACGCCCGAGGCCTGGGTGCGCTCGGTGACCCCGACGCGGGAGAGCGCGTCGGTGTTGGTCGGCGAGAGGGTCAGGCCGAGACCGAGGCCGACCAGCGCCATCCCCGGGGTCTGCAGGGCGTAGTCCAGTCCGGGCAGCGCGAGCAGCCACGCGACCGTGCCGACGCCGCAGAGCACGAGACCGGTGAGCACCGGCCCGCGCACGCCGGCCCGGTCGTACCAGCGGCCGCCGACCTGCGCGGCCAGCGTCAGCGGCAGGATCAGCGGCAGCACGGCGAGCCCGGCCGACATCGGCCCGAACCCGAGCAGCTCCTGGAGGTAGATCGAGCTGTAGAGCACGAGCCCGAGCAGCCCGAACTGGACGAGCCCCATGACGACCGCCGCGCCGGTGAAGCCCCGGTCGGTGAACAGCCGCACGTGGATGAGGGGGTCGCTCGCCCGGACCTGCCGGACGACGAACCACGCCGTCGCCCCGACCCCGGCGGTGAGCAGGGCCAGGACCCCCGGGTCCGGGCCGACGGCGCCGGCGGCCTGGATCGCGAACGTCGTCGCGGCGAGACCCGCGACGACCAGCACGACGTCCAGGGGCCGCACGACCGTGCCGGGGACCCGCGCGGCGGGGACCGGGGCGATCGCCACGAGCACGAGGGTGGCGATCCCGACCGGCACGTTGAGGAAGAACACCGCCCGCCAGGACACGTACTCGGTGAGCAGCCCCCCGATCAGCGGCCCGAGCGCCACGAACACCTGGCTGATGCCCGCGAAGATCGCCATGGCACGCCCGCGCTCGCCGGGTCGGAACGCCGCGATGACGATCGCCGCCGACACCGGCACCATCAGCGCCGCGCCCGCCCCCTGCAGCGTCCGGCAGGCGATGATCACCGCCTCCCCCGCGGGCCCCGCCGGCGCGAGCCCGCAGCCCACGGACGCGAGGAAGAACAGGGTCACCCCGGACCGGAACGCCCGCCGCGGGCCGAGCAGGTCGGCGGCCTTCCCGCCCAGCGCGACCAGCGCCGCGAGGGCGAGCACGTAGGCGTTGACCACCCACTGCTGGGCGGCGGGGTCCAGCGACAGCTCCCGGCCCATCGTGGGCAGCGCGACCGACACCACGGTCTGGTCGAGCATGATCATCGATAGCGAGCCGGTCATGGCGACCAGCACGAGCCACCGCTTCGGGTCCCCGCCGGGCGCGCTCACCGGTCGCGCCCGCGCAGCTTCCAGCCGACCACCGCCGGCGTGTGGATCTCGGTCACGGACCGAGCCTGCCCGACGGCGGCACCGCGCCGGTAGATCGAGTCCCGTGATCGGGTGGCGGCGGAGCGTCAGCGCTGGCCGCGTCGCCCGTACAGCACGCTGACCAGCCCGGCGAGCACCTTGACGACCCAGCCGGGCCGGTCGAAGGTCATGACGTTGACGCTGCGGAAGCGGCGCTCGGAGATCGCCAGCGGGCGGGTGAACTCGCGGAGCCCGTCGACGCCGTGGATGCGCCCGAACCCGGAGTCGCCGACGCCGCCGAACGGCAGCGACGGGATGCCGGCGAAGGCGATGACGCCGTTGACCGACACCATCCCGACGCGCAGCCGCCGCGCGATGTCGTGCCCGCGTGCCCTCGCGAACACCGAGGCGCCGAGCCCGTAGCGCGAGGCGTTGGCGCGCTCGACGGCCTCGTCGATGTCGCGGACCCGGTTGACGACGACCGTCGGCCCGAACGTCTCGTCGGTGACCGCCGAGGAGTCCTCGGGGACGTCGGCGAGCACGACGGGGTCGACGTAGGGGGCCCGCACCGACTCGCGGCCGCCGACGACCGCGCGGGCGCCGCGGGTCAGGGCGTCGTCGATCTGGCCGGAGATGACGCCGAGCTGGGAGGGCATGGTGATCGGGCCGTACTGGGAGTCCGGCGCCCCGCCCGGGCGCACCTGCGCGGCGCGCGAGGCGACCCGGTCGAGCAGCTCCTCGGCCACCGCGTCCACCACGTACACGCGCTCGACGCCGACGCAGGTCTGGCCCGCGTTGGACATCGAGCCCCACACCACGGCCGCCGCGGCGTCGTCGAGGTCGGCGTCGGCGTCCACGAGCAGCGCGTCCTTGCCGCCGCACTCGGCGAGCACCGGGGTCAGCGTCTCCGCGCAGGTCGCCATGACCTTCTTCGCCGTGGCCGTCGAGCCCGTGAACGCGACCTTGTCGACGCCCGCCCGGCACAGCGCGGCGCCGGTCTCGCCCTCGCCGGTGACCAGCTGGAACACCGCGTCCTCACCGACCGCCTCGGCGAAGGTGTCGACCAGCCACTGCCCGACCCCCGGGGTGAGCTCGCTGGGCTTGAACACGACGGTGTTGCCGGCCGCGAGCGCGTAGGCGATCGAGCCCATCGGCGTGAAGACCGGGTAGTTCCAGGGCCCGAGCACGCCCACCACGCCGAGCGCCGGGTACTCCACGGTGGCCTTGTGGTTGATCATCAGCAGGCCGGCGGCGGCGTTGCGCGGCCCGAGCACCTTCTCCGCGTGCGTGGCGGCCCAGTGCAGGTGATCGAGCGCGAGGATGCCCTCGATGCGCGCGTCGTCCATCGGCTTGCC
Organism: Actinomycetospora sp. ABD4_176; assembly: GCF_056311855.1. Lineage (NCBI taxonomy): Bacteria > Bacillati > Actinomycetota > Actinomycetes > Pseudonocardiales > Pseudonocardiaceae > Actinomycetospora > Actinomycetospora sp. ABD4_176. Next base: position 2,302,793 of record NZ_CM149974.1, read on the forward strand.
GGTCTCGCGGCTGACGACCGCGGCGAGCTCGTCGCGACGGCGGTCGATGAGCTGGCGCCACGCGGCGAGCTTGTGCGAGCGGCCCCGGAACCCGAGGTCGGTCCACCACCGCGCGGCCCGCCGGGCCCGGGCGACCTTCTCCTCGACCTGCGCGGGCGTGTGCCGCGGGTACGAGGCGATGACCTCGCCGGAGCGGGGGTCCAGGGAGTCGAAGGTGTCCTGCTCGCCGGCGTCCTGGCTCGTCGCGGGCACCGTGGCCGCGTCGCGGGTGCTCGTCATGCGTGGAGGCTACGGGTCAGTAGCGGTCAGGCGCGACTGTCTCGTTCGTGCCAGCGAAGTGCCGTCGCTGACACCCAGTGTCCGTATCGGTACTTCGATCACCCGAGGGCCGCGCGGACCCGGTCGGCGGTGGCGTCGAGGCGCCCCCGGTCCGGCCGGGTCCAGGCCGCGAGCAGGCGCAGGCCGTCGCCGCGGCGGCGAGGGATGACGTGCAGATGGACGTGCCACACGGTCTGCCAGGCCACCGCGCCGTCGGCGAGCAGCAGGTTCACCCCGTCGGCGAGCCCTGCGGCGCGCAGCCCCGCCGCCACCCGCCGCGCCAGCGACCACACCGCCGCGCCGTCGCCGTCGTCGAGGTCCGCCAGCCCGCGCGCGTGCGCCCGCGGCACGACCAGGACGTGGCCCCTGGTCAGCGGCTGCAGGTCGAGGAACGCCACCGCCCGGTCGGACGTCGCGACGAGGCTCGCCTCGCCCCGGCCCTCGACGATCCGGCAGAAGACGCACTCGCCGTCGACCTCGGCGGGCAGGTGCCGGCGCACCCGCCCCAGCCGGCGGCCGAGGGCGCGCCGCAGACGCGGGAGCATCAGAACAGCCGGAACTCGTCGACCTCGGCGCCGCGCAGGGTGTCGTAGTCGAGCGTGACGCAGCGGATGCCGCGGTCGGTCGCGAGCGTCCGGGCCTGCGGCTTGATCTGCTGCGCGGCGAACACCCCGGCCACGGGCGTGAGCAGCGGGTCCCGGTTGAGGAGCTCGAGGTAGCGGGTCAGCTGCTCGACGCCGTCGATCTCGCCGCGGCGCTTGATCTCCACGGCCACCGACGCGCCGCGGTCGTCGCGGCAGAGCAGGTCGACCGGCCCGATCGCGGTGGGGTACTCGCGGCGCACGAGCGTCCAGCCCTCCCCCAGCGTCGTGACGTGCGCGGCGAGCAGCTCCTGCAGGTGGGCCTCGACGCCGTCCTTGACCAGTCCGGGATCGACGCCGAGCTCGTGGCTGGAGTCGTGCTGGATCTCCTCGAGGGTGATCGTCAGCGTCTCGTCGGCCTTGTTGCGCACGGTCCACACGCTCTCGGCCTCTCCCGTCGCCCCGCTCGCCCCGGGCGCCTCGGTGAGCCAGCACGGCGGGCTCATCCAGTTCAGCGGCTTGTAGGCCCGGTCGTCGGCGTGGACGCTGACCGACCCGTCCGCCTTGACCAGCAGCAGCCGCAGCGCGCTGGGCAGGTGCGCGGTCAGGCGGCCGTCGTAGTCGACCGTGCACCGGGCGATGACGAGACGCACGGCGCCGAGCGTAGGAGGGCAGGATGCGGCGCCGTGGAGCACCCCGTGACCACCAGCAGCCGCGAGGTCTACGCCAACCCCTGGATGGTCCTGCGCGAGGACACCTTCCGCCGCCCCGACGGGTCCGACGGGCTGTACGGCGTGATCGACAAGCCGGACTACGCGCTGGTCGTGGCCCTCGACGGGGACCGCCTGGCCATGGTCGAGCAGTACCGCTACCCGATCGGGCTGCGGCGCTGGGAGTTCGTCCAGGGCACCGCTCCCGACCGCGCGCCGATGCCCGCCCGGGAGCTCGCCGAGCGCGAGCTCGCCGAGGAGACCGGCCTGACCGCGGCCACCTGGACCTACCTCGGGCTGCTCGACGTCGCGCCCGGCGTGTCCTCGCAGCGCGGGCGGGCGTTCCTCGCCACCGACCTCACCGCCGGCGAGCCCGACCGCGAGGACACCGAGGCCGACATGCGCTTCGCCTGGGTCACGCGCGCGGAGTTCGAGGACCGCGTGCGCGCCGGCGAGATCACCGACGCCCAGACGCTCGCCGCCTACGCCCTGCTGCTCCTCCGGTCGCCGTGACGGGGAGTGGATCGCCGGTGGGCGGGCACAGTGGGGGCATGGCGTTGGTTCGGCTCGGTCCGCTGTCGGTGCCCACGCCCGGCGAGGTGGTCGGCTGGGTCGGGGAGGTCGTCGACGTCGGGGCCCGCCTGCCCGGGCGGGTGGACGCGCTGCTCGACGAGGTCACGCGGCTGGTCGGCGTGCTCGGGCAGCTCGCCGACCGGGTCGACGGCCTGGTCGACCGCGCGGACGGCATCGTCGGGCGCGTCGACGGGGTCATGGAGCGCGTGGACGGCGTGCTCGGCGAGACCCGGCGGATCACCGAGGGCGCGAACGAGGTCGTCTCCTCGGCGCGCAGCATCACCAGCGGCGCCGAGGAGGTCGTGGGCTCCGCGCGCTCGATCACCGCCGGCGCCGAGGAGGTCGTGGGCTCCGCCCGCAAGATCACGACAGGTGCCGACGAGGTGGTCAGCTCGGCGCGCGGCATCACGAGCGGGGCCAGCGAGGTCGTCGAGTCCGCGCGGCGCATCACCTCCGGCGCGGACGAGGTGGTCGGCTCGGCGCGGTCGATCACCGCGGGCGCCGACGAGGTCGTCACCTCGGCGCGGTCGATCACCGCGGGCGCCGACGAGGTCGTCACGTCGGCGCGCTCGATCACCAGCGGGGCGAGCGAGGTCGTCGACTCCGCCCGCAGCATCACCAGCGGCGCCGACGGCGTCGTCGGCGACGCCCGGGAGATCACCTCGGGCGCCCGGGAGATCGTCGAGGGCGCGGGCGCCACGAGCCGCTCGGCGCAGGAGCTGCTCGACCTCTACCGCCCGATGCTCGAGCAGGGCGCGCCGCTCGCGGGGCGGTTCATCGACGAGCTGAGCCCGGAGGAGGTCGACGCGGCGATCAAGCTCGTGGACCAGATGCCGCAGCTCACCGAGCACATGGTGTCCGACATCATGCCGATCCTCGCGACCCTCGACCGCGTCGGTCCGGACCTGCACGAGCTGCTCGACGTCACCAAGGAGCTGCGCCAGGCGATCGACGGCATCCCGGGCTTCTCGTTCCTCAAGCGCCGCGGCTCGCGCGGCGACGACGAGGAGGAGCCCGAGGGCTGAACCGCCCCGATCAGCTGCCCGCGGCCCGGCGCACGATCGCGGCGACCTCGGCCGGCTGCGACACCGCCGCCGAGTGCCCGGCGTCGAGGTGCACGACGGTGCCGGCGCGCCCGGCCATCGCCTCCTGGGCGAACGGCGGGATGGCCGCGTCCCGGTCGCACACGACGTAGGTGGTCGGCACGTCGTGCCAGGCGGCGCGGGTCAGCGGCTGCTCGGTGGCGGCCCGGCTCAGGAGCCCCAGGCGCCCGGCGGCCTCCCTCGCCGTCGCCTCGTCGAGGTCGTTGGAGAAGACCTCCTCCGGCGTCCGCGCGACGATGTGGGTCTCGTGGACCTCCCACCAGGGCGGCGGGGTCCCGCCCACCGCGCCGAGCAGCGACTCGCCGGCGTCGAGCATGAACGAGCACAGGTAGACGATGTGGGCGACCGACTCCCCGGCGGCCTCGCTCACGGGCTGGCCGCCGTAGGAGTGCGCGACCACGACGACCGGTCCGTCGATCGCCTCCAGCGCCGCCCGCACCGTCTCGGCGTCCGCGTGCAGGTCGCCCAGCGCGTCGGGGTCGGACCGGCAGCTGGGCAGGTCGACCGTGCGTACGTCGAAGCCGTCGAGCTCGACCCGCAGCGGGTCCCAGAACCAGGAGCCGTGCCAGGCGCCGTGGACGAGGAGCAGGGTGGGCTGACGGTCCGAGGTCTGGGGCATCGGTGCCTCCGGGTCGCCGACGGCACCCGGACCGGGGTCGCCGGGTGCTCGCGACGGTGAGCGTGGCGTCTCCGGCCTCGTCCCGGGTCCCTGCTTCCACCCATCGGGAGCACGCTCAGCCCGGGATCACCGCCTGCGCCTGCGTCGTGCGCGCCACGAGGCGGCCGCGGTCGTCGGTGAGGTCGGTCTGCACGACGACCCGGGTGCGCGAGGCAGCACGGCGACGGTCTCGTCGGAGCCGGCGGTCTCCAGCCAGATGCACAGGCGCGCGGCGAAGGGCATGGCGGCGACGATCTCGTCGGGAGTCACGACCCCGAGCCTCGGCCGGGGAGGTGCTGATCGTCCATGACCCACGAGGTCATCGACCCGCCTACGGCGGCGCGCCCAGGCTTCCTCCCGTCACCGACACGAGGAGGACGCCATGCCCGCCACCGACACCACCACGCTCGTCGACCGCTACCTCGCCGCCTGGAACGCGACCGACCCGGCCGCGCGTCGCGCGGCGGTCGCCGCGGCCTTCACCCCCGACGCGCGCTACGTCGACCCGCTCGCCGACGTCCGCGGCCACGACGGCGTGGACGCACTGATCGCCGGCGCGCAGGAGCAGTTCGCGGGCCTGGTGTTCTCGCCCGGCGACGTGCTCGACGCCCACCACGACGTCGTGCGCTTCACCTGGCACCTCGGCCCGGCCGGTGCCGAACCCGTCGTCATCGGGTTCGACGTCGCGGAGGTCGCCGACGACGGGCGGCTGGCCCGCGTCCACGGCTTCCTCGACAGAGTCCCCGCGTGAGTCAGGCCCCCGCGACGGGCGCCGGCGACGGGCTGTCGAGCCCGTTCGCCTCCCGCACCACGTCGACGAACTCGCCCATGATCCCGGTCAGCGAGTAGGTCTTCGGCGTCACGACACGGTGCACGCCGAGGCGCTGGAGCTGCTCGGCGTCGCTCGGCGGGATGATCCCGCCGACGACGACCGGGATGTCGTCGGCACCCGCGCGGGCCAGGCCGTCGAGCACCGCGGGCACGACCTCGAGGTGCGAGCCCGAGAGCACCGACAGGCCGACGACGTGCACGCCCTCCTGCACCGCGGCCGCGACGATCTCGGCGGGCGTGAGGCGGATGCCCTGGTAGATGACCTCGAACCCGGCGTCGCGCGCCCGCACCGCGATCTGCTCGGCGCCGTTGGAGTGCCCGTCGAGGCCCGGCTTGCCGACGAGCATGCGCAGCGACGACGTGCCCATCTCCTCGGCGGTCCGCCGCACCCGCGCCCGCACCGCGGCGAGCTCCTCGGGCGCCTCGCCCGAGCCCGAGGACGCGGCGGACACCCCGGTCGGCGCGCGGTAGGAGCCGAAGACGTCGCGCAGCGCGGCCGCCCACTCCCCTGTCGTCACGCCGGCCTTCGCGCAGGCGAGCGTGGCGTCCATGAGGTTCTCGTCGGTCGACGCGGCGTCGCGCAGGCGGGCGAGCGCGGCGTCGGCGGCCTCCTGGTCGCGGTCCGCGCGCCACTCCTGCACCGCGCGGGCGGCCTCCTCCTCCACCGACTTCTCGACGGTGAAGATCGCATCGGCGCCCTCGGCCTGCAGCGGGCTGGGCTCGGTGGAGGTGAACTTGTTGACCCCGACGACCACGTCCTCGCCGGACTCGAGCCGCATCCGGCGCTGCGCGAGCGACGACACGAGCTGCGACTTCATGTAGCCCGAGTCGACGGCCGGCACCGCGCCGCCCATCTCGGCGACCTTGGCCATCTCCGCCCGGGCGCCCTCGACGATCGCCGCGGTCTTGGCCTCCATGACGTGCGACCCGGCGAAGATGTCGTCGTGGTCGAGCAGGTCGGTCTCGTAGGCCAGCACCTGCTGCATCCGCAGCGCCCACTGCTGGTCCCATGGCCGCGGCAGGCCGAGCGCCTCGTTCCACGCGGGCAGCTGCACCGCGCGCGCCCGGGCGTCCCGGGACAGCGTCACCGCGAGCATCTCCAGCACGATGCGCTGGACGTTGTTCTCCGGCTGGGCCTCGGTGAGCCCGAGCGAGTTGACCTGCACGCCGTAGCGGAACCGGCGCATCTTGGCGTCCTCGACGCCGTAGCGCTCCCGGCACAGCTCGTCCCAGAGCTGCGAGAACGCGCGCAGCTTCGCGATCTCCTCGATGAAGTGCAGGCCCGCGTTGACGAAGAACGAGATGCGCCCGACGACCTGCCCGAAGTCCTCCGGCGGCACCTGGCCCGAGTCGCGCACCGCGTCGAGCACGGCGATCGCCGTCGACAGCGTGTAGGCGACCTCCTGCGTCGGCGTCGCCCCGGCCTCCTGCAGGTGGTAGCTGCAGATGTTGATCGGGTTCCACTTGGGGACGTTCGTGTAGGTCCAGGCGATCATGTCGGTGATCAGCCGGACGCTCGGCGCGGGCGGGAACGCGTAGGTCCCGCGCGAGAGGTACTCCTTGACGATGTCGTTCTGCGTCGTGCCCGCGAGCGAGCTGCGGTCGGCGCCGTGCTCGTCGGCGACGGTGACGTAGAGCGCGAGCATCCACATCGCCGTCGCGTTGATCGTCATCGAGGTGTTGGCCTCGTTCAGCGGGATCCCGTCGAACAGCGCCCGCATGTCCCCGACGTGCGACACCGGCACGCCGACCTTGCCGACCTCGCCCTTCGCGAGCTCGTGGTCGGGGTCGTAGCCGGTCTGCGTGGGCAGGTCGAAGGCCACGGAGAGGCCGGTCTGGCCCTTCTCCAGGTTGCGCCGGTAGAGCTCGTTCGACGCGCGCGCCGACGAGTGGCCGGCGTAGGTCCGCATGACCCAGGGCCGGTCGCGGGCGTCGTCGCTGGGGTAGGGCACTCGGTACCTCCGCGGTGCTGCGTCACCTGGCGATGACCCGCTGATGTTACCGACGGGTCCGGGCGACGGAATCGCGTGCGGGATGCCGTGGCCCACAGGATCGGTCAGGAAGAACGGGCGCGGGCGGCCCGGTCGGGGGATGATGGGGCGATGGTCGGGTCCATCGGCGAGATCCTCACCGCCATGGCGATGGTGATCCTCCTCGCCGGCCTGCTGCGCTACACCTTCGGCCGCGGCCCCCAGGGCGCGGTGCCCGACGAGAACGGCGACCTCGGCCTGCTCGAGACCGTGGCCGTGGTGCCGACGCGCGAGGCCGCCGACGTGCTGGTCGCCAAGCTCGCGCGGGAGAAGGTACGGGTCACGGTCAGCCACGGCGAGGAGGGCTGGCGCCTGCTCGCGTTCCCGTCCGACGCCGACGACGCCCGCGTGGTGCTGCGCCAGACCTGAGCGACGACCCCCGATCCGTCAGCCCCTCCGCACCTCACGTATGTGAGCACTTTCCGGGCCTATGGGCCCGGAAAGTGCTCACATCAACGCTGGGGTGGCGCCGCGATCCGCTGGATGTCGCCGCCGAGGGCCGCGAGGTTCTCGACGAACAGCGGGTAGCCGCGGTCGATGTGCGCGACGTCCCAGACCTCGGTCTCGCCGTCGGCGCACAGCCCGGCGAGCACGAGCCCGGCGCCCGCGCGGATGTCCGACGCCCACACCGGCGCCGACGACAGCCGCCGCACCCCGCGGACCACGGCGTGGTGGCCGTCGGTGCGCGCGTCGGCGCCCAGCCGGACCATCTCCTCGACGAACCGGAAACGCCCCTCGAAGACGTTCTCGGTGATCATCGAGGTGCCCTCGGAGATCGCCGAGAGCGCGATCGCCATCGGCTGCAGGTCGGTCGCGAAGCCCGGGTAGGGCAGCGTCACCCAGTCCACCGAGCGCGGGCGGGCGGCCATGACCACCCGGAAGCCGCCGTCGAGGGCGGTGACCTCGGCGCCGGCCTGGCCCAGGCGGTCGAGCACGAGGTCGAGGTGGTGCGGGTCGACGCCGTTCACGGTGACGTCGCCGCCGGCCATCGCCGTCGCGAAGCCCCAGGTGGCGCCGACGATGCGGTCGCCGATGACCCGGTGCGTGGTCGGCGTCAGCGGCCCGCCGCCGTGCACGGTCAGCGTCGAGGTCCCGCCGCCCTCGATCTTGGCGCCCATCTGCTGGAGCATCGTCACGAGGTCGACGATCTCCGGCTCGCGCGCGGCGTTGTCGATCACCGTGGTGCCGTCGGCGAACACCGCGGCCATGAGGATGTTCTCGGTGGCGCCGACGCTGGGGAAGTCCAGCCAGATCTGCGCGCCGCGCAGCGTCTCCGCTCCCGCGACCACGCAGCCGTGGGAGATCTCGCTCGACGCCCCGAGCAGGCGCAGGCCCGCCTGGTGCATGTCGAGGGGACGCGAGCCGATCGCGTCGCCCCCGGGCAGCGGCACCACCGCGCGCCGACACCGGGCGACCAGCGGCCCGAGCACGCACACCGAGGCGCGCAGCCGCGAGACCGAGCGGTAGTCGGCCTCCGGGGTCAGCTCGCCGGGGACGTCGATCGTCACCGTGTCGCCCGCGACCGACACCGCGCAGCCGAGGCTGCGCAGGACGTCCGCCATGAGCGGGACGTCGAGGATCTCGGGGCAGTTGGTGATGACCGTCCGCCCCTCGGCGAGCAGCGCCGCCGCCATCAGCTTGAGCACGCTGTTCTTGGCGCCGACGACGTCGACCGCACCGGACAGCGGGCCCGAGCCGCGCACCACGAAGTGCTCGTTCATCGGACCGTGACGCTACCCGTCGGCCCGCACGGCCCCGTCGGCGGAACCCCCGCGGCCGTGGTCCGCGGCGGTGCTGCGCCCCGGGCGGCGGGGGACGACCATCGGCGTGCCCGTCTCGGGGTCGTCCAGCACCCGGCAGGAGAGCCCGAAGACCTCCGTGACCAGGTCCTCCGTGACGACCTCGCCCGGCGACCCGCTCGCGGCCAGCGACCCGCCCCGGTGCAGCGCGACGAGGTGGGTGCCGTATCGCGCGGCCTGGTTCAGGTCGTGCAGCACGGCGACGAGCGTGCGGCCGTGCTCGGCGTGCAGGCGGGAGCACAGCTCGAGCACGTCGACCTGGTGGGCGATGTCCAGGTAGGTCGTCGGCTCGTCGAGCAGCAGGATGGGCGTCTCCTGGGCCAGCGTCATCGCCAGCCACACGCGCTGGCGCTGCCCCCCGGAGAGCTCGTCGACGACGCGGCTCGCGAGGTCGGTCACGCCGGTGAGCGCCAGCGCCCCGGTCACCGCCTCCTCGTCCGCGTCGGACCACTGCCGCAGGAGGCCCTGGTGGGGGTAGCGCCCGCGGGCGACGAGGTCGCCGACGGTGATGCCGCCGGGCGCGGTCGGGGTCTGCGGCAGCAGGCCGAGACGGCGGGCGACCTCCTTGGAGCGGTACCCGGCGATCGCCTTCCCGTCGAGCACGACCGAGCCCGCCGACGGCACGAGCAGCCGCGCCAGCGCCGCGAGCAGCGTCGACTTGCCGCAGGCGTTCGGGCCGACGATGACGGTGAACGAGTCGTCGGGGATCGTCACCGAGAGCTCGCGGGCCACCGTGTGCCCCTCGTAGCCCAGGGTCACGTCCTGGGCGGACAGGCGGGTCATGAGCGCTCCGCGGTCGTCGGGGCCGGGGTCGGGGTCGGGGTCATGCCGGGTGCCCCCGCCACAGCCGCACCAGCAGCGCGACGAGGTAGAGCCCACCGAGCAGGCCGGTCGCGACGCCGACCGGCAGGGGTGTCGGGGCGAAGAGGCGGGTCACGGCGAGGTCGCTCACCACCAGCAGGGCCGCCCCGAGCAGCGCGCTGGGCACGAGGACGGGAGCGGCGGCGCGGCACAGGCGCCGGGCGATCTGGGGGGCCGCGAGGGCGACGAACGGGATCGGTCCGGCGGCGGCGGTCGCGGCGGCGGCCAGGCCGACCGAGGCCAGCAGCAGGATGCTGCGGGCGCGGGCCGTGGGGACGCCGAGCGCGCCGGCAGGGCGGTCACCGAGCTCGAGCAGGGCGAGGCGCCGCCCGCTGCCGAGCACCACGGGCAGCAGCACCGCGGCCGCCCCCGCGAGCGCGAGCACCTGGGGCCAGCCGCGGTTGGACAGGTCGCCGAGCAGCCAGGACTGCGCGTCGACGGCGGTCTGCAGCACGGCCGTGGTGATCAGCCAGCTGTTGACGGCCGTGAGCATCGCGCCGACACCGATCCCGATGAGCACGAGGCGCAGACCCTGCGTCCCCCGCCCGGCCGCGAGCGTGACGACGACCAGCGCGGTGACGAGCCCGCCGAGCAGGGCCCCGACCGACACGCCGAGCGTCGACGCGCCCAGGACGACGATGGCGACGAGCGCGCCCGTCGAGGCCCCGGTGGTGAAGCCGATGACGTCGGGGCTGCCCAGTGCGTTGTTCGACAGGCTCTGCAGCACCGCGCCGCTCACCGCGAGCGCGGCGCCCACCATGACCGCCAGCAGCAGGCGCGGCAGGCGCAGCGAGAGCACGATGAACTCCGTGGCCCGGCTCCCCTGCCCGACCAGGGTCTCGCCCACCTCGGTCAGGGTCAGCGGGAACTCCCCCGTCGTCAGCGCGAGCAGCGCCCCGACGAGGACGACGCCCGCAGCGACGACCCCGACGGCCACCGAGCGCGGGGCGACCCGCAGGGCGAGGCGCCCGCCGGCCAGGCGCACGAGGCGCCCGGTGACCGGCGCCGCCTCCCGCGCGGTCACAGGTTCACCAGCCGACGCCGGCGGCAGAGCAGGACGAAGACGGGCACCCCGAGCACGGCCGTCGTGACCCCGACCTGGATCTCGCCGGGGAAGGCGAGGACGCGGCCGACGACGTCGGCGACGAGCAGCACGACCGCCCCGAGCAGCGCGCTGTAGGGCAGCAGCCACCGGTGACCCGGCCCGACGACGAACCGGACGGCGTGGGGGGCGGCCAGCCCCAGGAAGGCCACCGGGCCGGCGGCCGCCGTCGCCGCCCCGGCCAGCACGGTGGCCACCCCGCCCGCGACCAGCCGGGTGCGCTCGACGTCGAGCCCCAGCGCGGCGCCGGACCGGTCGCCGAGCGCGAGCGCGTCCAGGGCGCGCGCGAGGACCAGCGCGGCCACCACGCCGACGGCGATGAAGGGGGCGACGGCGAGGAGCACGTCCCAGCGGCGGCCCGAGAGTGACCCGAGGTTCCAGAAGCGGAAGGCGTCGAAGGTGCGGGGCGAGAGCACGAGCGCGGCGTTGACGAGCGCGACGAGCATCGCGGTGATCGCCGCCCCGGCGAGGATCAGCCGGTCCGGGGTGCCCGAGGAGCGCCCCGTCGCGCCGAGCACGTGTACCGCCGCCATCGCCGCCCCGGCGCCGGCCAGGGCGAACCACACGTACCCGGAGACGGTGCCGACGCCGAACACGCCGATGGCCAGGACGACCGCGGCCGAGGCCCCGGCGTTGACCCCCAGCAGCCCCGGGTCGGCGAGCGGGTTGCGGGACAGCCCCTGCATCACCGCGCCGGACAGGGCCAGCGCGGCCCCGACGAGCAGCGCCAGCAGCCCGCGCGGGACGCGCAGGTCGCGGACGATCGCCGCCTCGGTGCCCAGATCCCCGCCGGACCCGCCGCCCCACAACAACGCCCAGGACTGGGCGAGCCCGATGTCGCGGGAGCCGATGCCGACGCTGAGCAGGAGCACGAACAGCGCGAGGGCGGCGAGCGCCACCAGACCGAGGGCGCGCGCGGCCGGCCGGGAGCGAGGCCGGGACGGGCTCCGCCCGGGCGATGTCACCGCGACCACCGGCCGCTCCCTTCCGAACACCTGTCGGGTTCCTGGTCCTGCTGCCGCCGCGCAGCCTAACCATTAGGGTTGCCTACCCTCAGGTACCCGCTCCCGTCCCCTGGAGTGCCCGTGCTGTCCCGATCCGTCCGCCGACTCGCCCTCGCGGCGTGCGCCACGGTCCTGCTCGTCCTCGCCGCCTGCGGGGGTGGCGGCGGCGAACCGGCCGGGGGCGGCGCTCCCACCGGCGCCCCGGCCGGGCCCCCGACCGGGGCGTTCCCGGCCACCATCGAGACGAAGTTCGGGCCGGTGACCGTCGAGGAGCCGCCGCAGCGCGTCGTCGCGCTGGGCTGGTCGGACGCCGAGACCGCCCTCGCCCTGGGCGTCGAGCCGGTCGGCGCCGCGGACTGGCTGGGCTTCGGCGGCACCGGGGTCGGCCCGTGGTCGGTGGGCTACGAGAACCCGCCGGTGATCCTCGGGACCACCCAGCTCGACTACGAGGCCGTCGCGGCGCTGCGGCCCGACCTCATCCTCGACACGCGCTCCTCGGGCGAGCAGCAGCGCTACGACACGCTCTCGCGGATCGCGCCCACGATCGCGCCGCCGCCGGGGCTCACGGCCTCCTACGGCACGACGTGGCGCCAGCAGATGACGATGGTCTCGCAGGCCCTGGGCACGCCGGACGAGGGCGCCCGCCAGATCGCCTCGCTCGAGCAGGAGTTCACCGAGGCGCGGCAGGCGCACCCCGAGTTCGTCGGCAGCACCGTCGCCGTCGGCGCGTTCTTCGGCGGGCAGTGGGGCGCCTACGTGCCCGGCGACCAGCGTGTGGACTTCATGCGGGAGCTCGGCTTCGTCTCCAAGCCCGAGATCGACCGGCTCGCGGACGGGTCGTCGTTCTACGTGAACCTCTCCGGCGAGCAGGTCGGCCTCCTCTCCGCCGACCTCACCGTGGTGTTCCCGATCAACGCCTCCGCCGAGGCGATCCGCACCGACCCCGTGCTGTCGCGGACACCCGCCGCGCAGGCCGGGAACCTCGTGGTCCTCGACGACCCGACCACGAGCAACGCGTTCTCCTCGGGCTCCGTCCCCGGCACCCGTGCGGCCCTCGACCGCGCCGTGCCGCTCTTCGCGGGAGCGCTGGCACCCTGACGGGGTGGTGAGCGCGCCTGACACCCTGTCCCGCGGGCCGGCCCTGCCCCCGTGGCTCGCCGCGGAGATGGCGGCCGTCCCGCCCCGCGAGACGCTGGCGAGCGCCGACGAGCTCGCCGCGGCCTCCGCCCGGCTGGCGGCCGAGCACCCCGGGGTGGTGACGCACCGCCGTGTCGGCACCTCGGCGCTCGGCGAGCCGCTGACGGCCCTGACCCTCGGTGACGGCGGGGACGCCCCGTCCGCGCTGGTCATCGGCCTGCCCCACCCCAACGAGCCGGTCGGCGGGCTCACCGCGCTGCACCTCGCGCGGCGGCTCGCGGAGGACGACGCGCTGCGTACACGGCTCGGGCTCGTCTGGCACGTCGTGCCGTGCATCGACCCGGACGGGCTGCGCCTCAACGAGGGGTGGCTCGCCGGGCCGTTCACGCGCGAGCACTACGCGCGCCACCTCTACCGGCAGGCGGGGCACGAGCAGATCGAGTGGAGCTTCCCGCTCGCGCACAAGGACGCCTGGTTCGACGCGGTGCTGCCCGAGACGCTCGCGCTCATGCGCCTGGTCGACGAGCACCGCCCGGCGCTCATGGCCTCGCTGCACAACGCGGAGGTCGGCGGCGTCTACCACTACCTGTCGCGTCCCGAGCCCGCGCTGCACCCGCTGCTGCAGGCGATCCCGGCGCAGGCGGGCCTCACGCTGCACCGCGGCGAGCCCGAGGCTCCGTGGATCCCGCTGCTCGCCGAGGGCATCTACCGCTCGCTCGACATCCGCGACGCCTACGACCACCTCGAGCTCACCGGGGAGCAGGGCTCGCTCACCGGCGGCAACTCCACCGGCGCGTACGCCGCGCGCCACGGGACGTTGACGCTGGTCACCGAGGTGCCGTACTGGCGCGACGACCGGCTGGGCGACGGGAGCCCGAGCGGGCACGGCCGCTCGGCGCTGCTCGCCGGGGCCGGCTCGGCGGTGCGCGAGCTCGCCATCACCCTGCGCGCCACGCTCGACGCCGTGGACGGGGCCGTCCACGAGTCGCCGTTCGTGCGCGCGACCCGCTTCTTCGCCCCGTTCCTCGCCGGCAGCGCCGACGACCTCGCCCGCCGCGCCGCCGCCGAGCCCGACCGGCCCGCCACCGTGGCCGAGCTGGCCTCGCTCGCGGAGATCACCGACATGTCCCGGCTGCGCTACGCCGGCATGCTGCTGCGCGCGCTCGACGCCGAGATCGCGCTGGGCAACGTGCGCCCGGCGGTCCGCGCCGCCCGCGCCGGGCTCGCCGAGCACGTCGCCGCCTGGTGCGCCGAGGCGGCCGGGCGCACCCCCGCCGACACCGTCCCGATCCGCGACCTCGTCGCCGTCCAGGCGGCCTCGGTCCTCGCCGCCGCGGACCACCTCGCGGGCCCGGTCGCTCCCTAGACTGGCGCCGTGGCCGTTCACCTGACCCGGATCTACACGCGCACCGGCGACGACGGGACCACCGGTCTCTCGGACTTCTCGCGCGTGCCCAAGACCGACCCGCGGCTCTCGGCCTACGCCGACTCCGAGGAGGCGAACGCCGCGATCGGCGTCGCGCTCTCGGTGGGCGAGCCGCCGGAGGCGATCGTCGCGCCGCTGCGCCAGATCCAGAACGACCTCTTCGACGTCGGCGCGGACCTGGCGACACCGATCGTGGAGAACCCCAAGTATCCACCGCTGCGCGTCACCGAGCGGCAGATCGAGCGGCTCGAGGGCTGGTGCGACGAGTTCAACGCCGACCTGCCGAAGCTGGACTCGTTCATCCTGCCCGGCGGCACCCCGGCCGCGGCGTACCTCCACGTGGCGCGCACCGTGACCCGGCGGGCCGAGCGCAGCACCTGGGCCGTCGTCGCCGCCGACCCCGACCGCACCAGCCGCCTCCCGGCGCACTACCTCAACCGGCTCTCGGACCTGCTGTTCATCCTCGGCCGGGTCGCCAACCCGGGCGGCGACGTCCTCTGGGTCCCCGGCGGCCCGGAGGAGCAGCGGGACTGACCCCGGCGCACGGCGAGCGACCGCGCCGTCGGTCGTGGTGCGCCGGGCCCTGCCTCAGCCGTCGGCCGTTCCCTCGCCGCGGTAGGTCGGGACGGTCGCGACGACCCGCTCGCCGTCGACGAGGTGGTAGGCGGTGACGTGCTCGGCGAGCTCGCCGGCCTTGGCGTGGCGCATCCACACGCGCTCCCCGAGCGCCGGGACGCGTGAGCCCCGCACCGGCGTCTGCACCTCCCCCGCGCCCTCGGTGCCGGTGAGCGCGAGGTCGTCGCGCACCGGGGCGGGCAGCCGGGACGCCGCGGCCGGCCCCGAGGCCACCCAGCCGCCGCCGGCGAGGGTCGCGGTGCGCCCGTCGGGTCGGCGCACCACCGGCAGGGCGTAGGCGAGCGCGGGCCGCGGGTGCAGGCGGGTGTAGCGGTCGAAGAGGGTCGCGCCGACGAGGGCCGAGCCGGCGGCGATCTCGGTGACCGACGGGTCGGCGCGCGTCGACTCGACGCTGCCGCTGCCGCCGCCGTTCACGAACGCGAGGTCCGCCTCCGCGCGCACGGCCCGCACCGCCGCCCCCCGCCGGGCGGCCAGCTCGCGCGCCGACCGCCGCTGCATCCAGCCCACCACCGCGTCGCGCGCCCGCGCGCCCGTCGCGTCCGGCACCCCGGCGATCTGCCCCTCGTAGGCCATCACACCGACCAGCCGGAACCCCGGCCGCGCCGTGATCGCCCGCGCGAGCCGCCCGGCCTCGCGGGCGGTGTGCACCGGCGAGCGGCGCGCCCCCACGTGCACGCCGGGCAGCGGGCGCCACGCGGCGTCGAGCTCGAGGCACACGCGCAGCTCGGGGTGGCCGGGGCCGAGGACGGCGTCGACGAGGTCGAGGTGCTCGACGCTGTCGACCATGATCGTGACCGCGGCCCGGGCGCGCTCGTCGGCACCCAGCGCGCGCAGGGCGGCGCGGTGGACCGTCGGGTAGGCGACGAGGACGTCGTCGCTCGTGCCCTCGGCGACCAGCCACGAGGCCTCGGGCAGCGTGAAGGCCATCAGCCCGGTGACCTCGGGCCGGGTGAGCGCGCGCCCGATCAGCGCGCGGCAGCGCAGCGACTTCGTCGCCAGCCGGATCGGGCGCCCGTCGGCGCGGGCCAGCAGGTCGTCGAGGTTGGCGTCGAACGCCGCGAGGTCGACGACGGCGAACGGCGGGTCGAGGTCGGCGGTCGCGCGGTCCCAGCGGGCGGTGGCGGCTGGGGTGGCGGCGGCCGGCGTGGCGCGACCACGGCGGCGGATCACGGTCCGGACGCTACGGTGCCGGGATGGGCGGCGGCACCTGGCACAACTGGGCCGGCACCGTGGCCGCCCGGCCCGCCCGCGTGCACCTCCCGCAGAGCGTCGACGACGTCGTGGCGGCGGTGCGGGCCGCGGCCGCCGCGGGCGCGACGCTGCGGCCCCGCGGCAGCGGGCACTCGTTCACCCCCCTCGCCGCGACCGACGGCCACGCGCTCGACCTGCGGGGATGGACGGGCCTCGAGGCGCTCGACACCGTCACCGGCCGGGTGCGCGTCCGCGCCGGCACGACACTGCGGGCGCTCAACGCCGTGCTCGACGCCCACGGCCTGGCGCTGGCGAACCTCGGCGACATCGACGCCCAGACCGTCTCCGGTGCCGTCGCCACCGGCACCCACGGCACCGGCGCGCGCCTGGGCGGCCTCGCGACCCAGGTCGTCGCGCTCGACCTCGTGCTCGCCGACGGGACCCGCGTCACGTGCTCGACGGGCGACGAGCTCTTCGAGGCGGCCCGCGTGGGGCTGGGCGCGCTGGGCGTCGTCACCCACCTGACCCTGCAGTGCGTGCCGGCCTTCGCGCTGCACGCGGTCGAGCGCCCCGAGCCCCTCGACGACGTCCTCGCCGACCTCCACGGCCTCCTGACGGGCGCGGACCACGTCGAGTTCTACTGGTTCCCCTACGGCGCGCAGGCCCTGGTGAAGCGGAACCGGCGGGTGCCGGTCGGCGAGGCTCCGGCCCCGCTGTCGGCCGCCCGGCGGTTCCTCGAGTACGACGTGGGAGAGAACGCGGCGTTCGGGACCCTGTGCCGCGTGGGCCGGGCGCTGCCCCGCACCGCGGTCCCGCTCGGCCGTGTCGCGGCACGGGTGCTGTCGGCGCGCGAGTACGGCGACCGCTCGCACCGCGTGTTCGCCACCACCCGGCGCGTGCGCTTCGTCGAGTCCGAGTGGGCGGTGCCCCGGGAGCGGCTCGCGGCGGTGCTCGACGACCTGCGCCGGCTCGTCCCGCGCCTCGAGCACCCGGTGCTCTTCCCCGTCGAGGTGCGGGTGGCCGCGGCGGACGACGTGTGGCTCTCCACCGCCCACGGCCGCGACACCGCCTACGTCGCGATCCACCAGTACGTCGGCGCGCCCCGCGCGGAGTACTTCGCGGCGTTCGGCGAGGTGGCGGCCGCCGCCGGCGGGCGCCCGCACTGGGGCAAGGAGCACCACCTCGACGCCGCGGCCCTCGCGCAGCGCTACCCGCGGTTCGACGACGTCCGCCGCGTGCGCCGCGAGGTCGACCCCGGCGGGCTGTTCACCAACCCGCACCTCGAGCACGTCCTCGGACCGGTCTGCGAGCGTTGACCGCTCCGCCGCGCTCGACCACGGTGGAACGGTGGCCCGCAACCTGCTGACCGGGGCGATCACGGTCGACGACCTGCCCGCCGCCACCACGGCGTTCATCCGCGCGCAGGGCGCGAAGCGCGGGCTCGACGAGGACCCGCTCGACGGCGTGACCCACGGCCTGCGGACCGACGAGGACACCCACGAGCGGCTCAGCTCCGGGCCGCGCGTCGAGCACCACACCACCGAGATGCTGCTGAGCCCGACGCTGCTGGTCATCGCCTACCGCCAGGGGCACGACGACCGCTACGACCGCGTCGACCCCGCCGCGCGCGTGAGCTTCCACCGCCTCGACCAGCTCGAGCTCGTCGACCCGCCCGCCGAGAAGCGCACACGGACCCTCGGCGCCCACGCCCAGGGCGTGCTCTCGCTCGCGAGCACCCCGGTCGGCGGGCCGCCGCGCCGCACGACGCGGCACATCCCGACCGGCAACGCCCCGGAGGTCGCGACGTTCCGCACGGCCCTGGCGGCGGCGGTCGAGCGGGCCCGCACGGACGCGTGAACCCCGGCGGCGGACCCCGCGAGGGGCACGGGGTCCGCCACCGGGAGACCTAGCCGAGCAGCGGCTTCACCTTCGTGCCGAAGTCGTGCACGCCCTGCTCGAAGTCGTCGAACGTGAACATCATCCCGGCGACGCCGGGCATCTTCGCGACCTCGTCGACCTGCCGCGCCACCGTCTCGTACGACCCGACGAGCGTGGCCATGTTGAAGTTGACCGCGCCCTCGGGGAGGTTGATCGTCCGCGCCGTGCCCGAGCCGTCGGCGGTCTTGTCCTGGCTGCCCTCGTCGGACATGTAGCCCAGCGCGGCGGCGTCGGCCCCCTCGTTGTAGGAGCGCCACTTCGCCTGGGCCTCCTCGTCGGTCTCGGCCATGATCGCCATGAACAGCGGCAGCGACCGCACGTCGCGGCCGCTCTCCTTGGCGAACGAGGCGAGCTTCTCGGTGGGCTGGCGGTAGACCTCGGGGTCGTTGACCCCCGGCGAGAGGATGAAGTTGTAGTCGCCGTACTCGGCGCAGAACCGCATGCCGCGCTCCGACTGCCCGGCGCACACGACGTCGACCTTGCCCTGCGGCCGCGGGGAGAGCACGCAGTCGTCCATCTGGAAGTACTGGCCGTCGAGGTCGCAGCGGCCGGTCTCCCACAGGTCGCGCAGGACCTTCACGTACTCGGTGGAGTAGTCGTAGCGGTAGCCGAAGTACTCGTCGCCCGGCCACAGGCCCATCTGCTCGTACTCGTTCTTCGCCCAGCCCGAGACGATGTTGACACCGAAGCGTCCCGGCGCGATCTGGTCGATGGTCGTCGCCATCCGCGCGACGAGGGCCGGCGGCAGGGTGAGGACCGCCGTCGAGGCGTAGAGCTTGATCCGGTCGGTGACCGCGGCCAGGCCCGCCATCAGCGTGAACGACTCGAGGTTGTGGTCCCAGAACTCCGTCTTCCCGCCGAAGCCCCGCAGCTTGATCATCGACAGCGCGAACGCGAAGCCCTGGCGCTCCGCCTCCTGCACGACGTTGCGGTTGAGGTCCCAGGTCGGCATGTACTGCGGCGAGTTCTCGGAGATGAGCCAGCCGTTGTTGCCGATCGGGATGAAGACGCCGAAGTCCACTTCGGGACCACCTTCCTGCGGGGTCAGGAGACGGGGAGAGGGAGCGCGCGCAGCGCCGGGACCACCTCGCGGGCGAGGAGGTCGAGGGACGTCCGCGCCGCCCGCACCGGCATGCCGGCCCAGTCGGTGCGGAACACGAAGTGGTCGACGCCGAGCTCGTCGCGCCACGGGAGGAGTGCCGCGGTGCAGTCCTCCGGAGACCCCACCACGAACCGGTCGTGGGCGAGGTCGTCGTAACCGACCCGGAACGACTCCGTCCCGGGCATGACACGGTCCTGGCCCCAGTCGGCGTAGACCTCGTACTTCCGGGCCAGGTGCGGCATCGCCAGCTCGAGGGCCTGCTCGCGCGTCGGGGCGCAGAACACCTCGCGGATGAGCGGGAGCTCGGTCACCGGCGGGCGGCCGGCCGCCGCCCGCTCCGCGTGGAACAGCTCGAGCTGCCGGGCGACGGTGGCCCGCGTGGCGTGCGGGTTGATCATCCAGGTGTCCGCGAGCCGCGCCGCCCGCCGCACCGCGCCGTCGGAGTTCGCCGCCATCCAGATCGGGGGCCCCGGCTGGGCCGCGGGGAGGAACGTGGCGCGGACGTCGTCGAGGCGGGTCCAGGGCAGGTCGGCGGTGACGGCCTCCCCGCGCCACAGCGCCTCGACGATCCGCAGGTTCTCGGTGAACCGGTGGACCTTCTGGTCCGGCGGCACCCCGAACGCGTCGTACTCGACCTGCCGGTAGCCCAGGCCCACCCCGAACACCGAGCGCCCGCCGCAGACGACGTCGAGCCCGGCGTAGGCCTCGGCGGTGTCGACGGGGTTGTGCAGGGCGAGCAGGTGGATGCCGGTGCCGATGGTCATGTCGCCCGCGTCGGCGGCCAGCCGCGCGAGCCAGGGCAGCGGCTGGATGTGCGCCATCGACTCGGCGAGGTGGTGCTGCCCGGCGAACACGGAGTCCAGGCCGGCGTCGCGCGCGGTGCGCACCAGCGAGAGCTGCTCGTCGAGGGCGACGAGCGGGTCGCGGCCGGGCGGCTGCTGGTGGGTCAGGAAGACGCCCGCCTTCACCCCGTCAGCGCTGGTCACGGCACGCCTCCGCGAACTCCGCGGCCGGCCGGTCGTCGCCCAGCGACAGCACCGCGTCCCGCACCCGCTCGGCCGTGGCGGCGTCGGCGACCCGGCCGATGGTGTCGGTGTACTTGGCGACGATCTCCGCGTTGGTCAGCGGGCGCTCCTCGTGCCCGCGGTTGACCTGCTCGCGGTGGGCGACCACCCGGCCGTCGGCGAGCTCGATCTCCACGCGCCCGGAGTAGGCCGCGGGGAACCGGCCCTCGTGGTCGTCGACGACCTCGACGCGGCGGGCCAGCGCCAGGATCTCCCGGTCGGCCAGCGCCTCGTCGGAGAGCTCGGCCAGCGTGAACCGCCCGCGCACCAGCGCCGCGGCCACGGTGTACGGGAGGCTGAACTTGGCGTCGTACTCGTCGCGCGGCGCCCACTTGTTCTCCGGCGGCTGGCAGACGACCTTGCCGGGCACGGGGTGGATCGCGCAGCGGACCGCTCGCACGTCCTGCGCGCGCATGCCGTGCTCGGCGCGCAGGAGGAGCGCCGCGTCGGCGAAGGCGTGGTTGAAGTGGCAGATCGGGTAGGGCTTCACCGCGGTGCGCAGCAGCTCCCACCGCTTGCCGAGGCCCTCGGTCACCGCCTCCGGGTGGGTCTCCCGCCCGCTGAGGTGGGTGGCGTAGAGCCCGAAGCGGCCCTCGTACACCGCCGCCGGCCCGGTCCAGCCCGCGCGGGCGAACGCCGCCGCGGTCAGCCCGGACATCGCCGCCCAGCCCGGGTGGAGGCGCTTGGTCCACGACCCGTCCTCGAGGAACTCCAGCAGGCCCGCCGCCATCGAGCCGACGACGCCCTGCGCGGCCGCGAGCCCCGTGGCGTCCAGCCCCGTGAGCTTCCCGGCGGCCACCGCGGCCCCGAACGCCCCGGCGACGGCGGTGGGGTGGAAGCCGACGTCGTGGAACCCGCCGGCCCCGCCGATCCCGACGCGCGCCGAGACCTCCACACCGAGCACGTACGCCGCGAGCAGCTCGCGCGTGCTCGCCCCCGCCACCGTCGCGGCCGAGATCGCCGCCGGCAGCGCGGCCGCGGACACGTGGGTGACGGCCGGGATGTGGGTGTCGTCGAAGTCCATGCCGTGCACGAGCACGCCGCCCAGCACGGCGGCGTCGCGCGGGGCGAGCCGGTCGGGCATGCCGAGCACCGGGTGGGCGCCGGAGCCGAAGGTGGTCAGCGCGTCCCGGGCGACGCCGGCGAAGGGGTAGGCGGTGGAGGCGAAGGCCAGCCCCACGGCGTCGAGCACGAGGTGGCGCGCCCGCTCGAGGACCTCGTCCGGCACGTCCGCGGGGTGCAGCGCCGCGGCGAACTCCGCGACCCGGCCCGCGGCCGTCGTGCGGGTGGGGCTCTCCAGCGACACGACACGCAGCCTCTCGATCGGTGACCGGCCTCACAGGACCATACGTCAGACGTTTAGGACGCGGAAGGGGGTGCCTGCCGGTGGTGGTCGGTGCGCTCCTGGAACACGCGCGCCGCCCACAGCGCGGTCGCCTCGCGGTGCGGCGGGGCGACGAGCTGCGCCGACACCGGGCAACCGTCGGGCGCGAGGCCCGTCGGCACCGCCAGGCCGGGCGCGCCGGTGAGGTTGCCGAGCATCGTCGAGCGCGACTGGGCGGCGTAGAGCGGGAACTCCTCGCCGTCGACGACGACGGTGCCGTCGGGCAGCCGGGGCGCGGTCGACGGGCACGTCGGCACGATCATCAGGTCCGCGCCGGCGAACACCGCGTCCAGCTCCCGCTGCAGCTCGACGCGGAACTGCAGCGCCCGCAGGTAGTCGACGGCCGGGGTGACGATGCCCTGGCTGATGCGCCGCACGACGACCGGGTCGTAGGTGTCCCAGCGGTCGGCGTCGACACCGGGATCGGGACGGTGGAGCGTGGCCGCCTCGGTGAACACGATCTGGTAGCCGATCGGCAGCGCGTCGCCCGCCGAGGGCACCTCGCCGGACACGACCTCCGCGCCGGCGGCGACGAGCTCGTCGACGAGGTGCGCGACGCCCGCGCGCACCGCCGCGTCGCAGAGCTCGGTGAACGCGCCGCCGGGCACGGCGACGCGCAGGCCGGCGAGGTCGGGGCGCGCCGGGACCTCGAACGGGGGCAGCGACGTGCTCCGGGGATCGGCACCGTCGGGGCCGCGCAGGACCGCGAAGAGGCGCTCGGCGTCGCGCGCGCTGCGCGCGATCGGGCCGACGGTCTCGGTGGTCCAGGACAGCGGGAAGACGCCGGTGCGCGGGATCGCGCCGGCGGTCGGCTTGAGCCCGGTGAGCCCGCACCACGCCGAGGGCAGGCGCACCGACCCGCCGACGTCGGTGCCGAGCGCGCACGGCACGGCGCGGGCGGCGACGGCGGCCGCCGAGCCGGTCGACGAGCCGCCGGCCCAGCGCTCGGGGTCCCAGGGGTTGCGCACGGGACCGAAGCGCGGCGGGTGCGGCCCGCCGACGGCGAACTCGGTGGTCGCGTCCTTGCTGACCGGGATCGCGCCGGCCTCCTCGAGCCGGCGCACGACGGTGGCGGAGGCCGTGGCGGGGGTGTCGCCGTCCCTGCCCCTGCTCCAGGAGCCGAGCGTCGTCGGCACGCCCGCCACGTCGATGACGTCCTTGACCCCGAACGGCACGCCCTCGAGCGGGCGCGCGGTGCCGTCGGCCCAGCGCCGGGCGGACGCGGCGGCGGCGGCGCGGGCGCGCTCGTCGAGGAGGCGGATCGTGCAGTTGTAGGCCGCGTGGGCCTTCTCCAGGTCGCGCAGGGCCGCGTCGACGGCCTCGACCGGCGTCGTGTCGCCGGCGGCGTACGCGGCGAGGAGGTCGGTGACGTCCCGGGTCAGGGCCGGGGTCGCGGGCGGGGTCACGGGCGCACCCAGGCGTCCCCGTGCGCCGGGTCGGCGGCGCCGTCGGCGGGCAGGGGGCGGGCGCGCAGCCGGGCGACCGCGCTCTCGGCGCCCACCACGGCCGCCCGCAGCGCCGCGACCGTCTCCTCGTCGACCGAGTAGCCGAGCCGCGCGGCGAGCGCGGCCAGCTCACCGGGGCTCGGGACGTCCTGCTCGCTCACCCGATGGTCGCCTTCCCCGCGAGCAGAGACCGCGCGACGACCGTGCCGAGCATGTCGTTGGTGCCCTCGCCGATCGACATCAGCGGGGCGTCGCGGTAGAGCCGCTCGACCTCGAACTCCGTCGAGTAGCCGTAGCCGCCGTGGATGCGCATCGCGTCGGTGGCGCACTCCAGCGCCGCGTCCGACGCGAAGATCTTCGCCATGCCCGACTCGGTGTCCATGCGCACGCCCTCGTCCATGCGCGAGGCCGCCCAGTAGGTCATCAGGCGCGCCGCCTGCAGCTTCACGGCGATGGCCGACAGGCGTAGCTGCACGGCCTGGAAGTCGCCGATCGACTGCCCGAACGCGGTGCGCTCGCGCGCGTAGGACAGCGCCTCCTCGTAGGCCCGCTGGGCGATCCCCACCGAGCGCGCCGCGATGTTGACCCGCCCCGTCTCCAGCGACGACAGCGCCTGCTGCAGCCCGCGGCCCTCGACCCCGCCGAGCAGCTGCGACGCCGGCACCCGCACGTCGTCGAGCACCACCTCGCACGACTCGGTGCCCTTGTAGCCGAGCTTGCCCATGTCCTTGGTGATCTCGAGGCCCGGCGCGCCGGCCTCGACGAGCAGCATGCTCATGCCGCGGTGCGGCGGCGTCGCGGTGGGGTCGGTCTTCACGAGCACCGGCAGCGGGTCGGCGTGCCGCGCGTTCGTGATCCACATCTTGGTGCCGCGGACGACGTACTCGTCCCCGTCCCGCGTGGCCGTGGTGGTGATGCTCTGCAGGTCGGTGCCCGCGCCCGGCTCGGTGAGCGCGATCGCGGTGCGCCGCTCCCCCGTCGCGAGCTCGGGCAGGTACCGCTGCTTCTGCTCCTCGGTGCCGTGGCGGGCGATCATCCAGCACGACACCGCGTGGCTGCCGAGGATGCCGGCGATGCCCATCCAGCCGCGCGAGATCTCCTCGAACGTCAGCGCGAACGACACGGTGTCGGCCTCGAGCCCGCCCCACTGCTCGGGCACGGCCAGGCCGAACAGGCCCAGCTTCCTCATGCCCTCGACGATCTCGGTCGGGTAGCGGCCCTCGTGCTCCCAGTCGCGCGCGACCGGCACGATCTCGCGGTCCACGAACGACCGCAGCGTGTCGCGGAAGAGCCGCTGCTCGTCGCTGAGCCGGAAGTCCATCAGGGGTCCTCCCCGAACGCGCCCGCGGCCCGCAGGGCGGCCAGGCGCTCGTCGTCGTAGCCGATCCCGCGCAGCACGGACTCGGTGTGCTCGCCCATCGCCGGGCCCCCGCGGACGGCCCGGGTGTCGTCGCCGGGCGGGCCGACGCGCACCGGCGAGCGCAGCGACCGCACCGTGCCCCAGTGCGCGTGCTCGGTCTCGGCGACGAGACCGCGGGCGAGGGTGTGCTCGTCGGCGAGCGCCTCGCCGACCTCGTGGATCGGCGCGCACGGGATGCCCGCGGCCGTCATGGCCGCGATCCAGGTGGCGACGTCCCGGGCGCGGAACAGCTCCTCGAGCAGCGGGACCAGCACGTCGCGGTGCCGGTCGCGGTCGCGGAAGGTGACGAAGCGGGGGTCGGTCGCGAGGTCCGGCGCCTCGAGCACGACCGTGAGCCGCTGCCAGAACTTCTCCTTCGCGCACCCGACGACCAGCCACCCGTCCGCCGCCTCGAACGCCTGGAAGGGCACGAGCGAGGGGTGCGCGGAGTGGTGCGTGCGGGCCGGCGTGTAGCCCTCGGTGAGGTGCCACGTCGCCGGGTAGGTCAGCAGGCTGACCGCGGTGTCGTAGAGCGAGAGGTCGCAGTCGGTGCCGACGCCGTCGCGCCGCGCGGCGTGGATGCCGGCGAGCAGCGCGATCGCCGCGACGAACCCGCCGCTGTAGTCCACGAGCGAGAGCCCCGCCTTCTGCGGCGCCCCGCCCGGCTCCCCCGTCAGCGACATCCAGCCGCCGAGCGCCTGGAGCACGTAGTCGTAGCCGGGCTCGCCGGCGCGCGGCCCGGTCATCCCGAAGCCGGTCAGCGAGCAGCAGACGATGCGCGGGTTGACGTCCTTGAGGTCGTCGTAGCGGATGCCGAGCTTCGCCGGCACGTCACCGCGCAGGTTCGAGTAGACGGCGTCGGCGCTGCGCACGAGGTCGTGGAACACCTCGCGCCCGGCCGGGGTGCGGATGTCGAGCAGCACCGACGACTTGTCCTTGTTGAACGACTCGAAGAACAGCGAGTCGCCGTCCTGCGCGTACGGCGGGACGTAGCGCCCGACGTCGCCGCCCGACGTCGGGTCCTCGATCTTGATGATCTCCGCGCCCAGCTCGGCGAGGTGCATCGAGCCGAACGGCCCGGCGCCGTACTGCTCGAGCGAGACGATGCGGACGTCCTCGAGGGGCCTCACTGCCCGTTCTCCGGCGACTCGTTCTCCAGCGAGAGCGGCACCGCGGCCTGCGGGAAGTGCGAGGCGGCCCGCGGGGCGTCCCGGCGGTGGACGTAGAAGGCGCGCTTGAACGTCAGCACCTCGACGCCGTCCTGGTTGAGCCCGCGGCTGCGCACGCGCACGATCCCGGCGTCCGGGCGGCTGCGCGACTCCCGCGTCTCCAGCACCAGCGACTCCGACCAGAGCGTGTCGCCCGCGAACACCGGGCTCGTCAGGCGCAGCTCGTCGATGCCGAGGTTCGCGAACGCGTTCTGGCTGGTGTCCGACACCGACTGCCCGAGCACGATCGAGATCGTCAGCGGCGACGCCACGATCATCCGGCCGAACTCCGAGTCCGCGCCGACCTGGGCGTTGAAGTGCGCCTGGTTCGTGTTCATCGTCAGCAGCGTGAACCAGGTGTTGTCCGTCTCGGTGATCGTCCGCCCCAGCGGGTGCTGGTAGACGTCCCCGGCGGTGAAGTCCTCGAAGAAGCGGCCCTGCCAGCCCGCGACGACGGCCATACGGGGACGCTAAAGGTCTGACGTATCCCGCCACAAGGACCCGATCCGTCCCCGCGACCGTCTACGCTGACGCCGTGCCCTCGCAGCCGCCCGCCGCGACGCCGGCGACGGCGCCCGTCCCCCACCTGCGGGTGCAGCGCGTGCGGCCGGCGTACCGGCAGGTCGCCGACGAGCTCCGCACCCAGATCCTCGCCGGCACGCTGCCGGCGGGCACGCGCCTGCCGAACGAGGGCGAGCTCGGGCGCGCCTTCGGGGTCAGCCGCAGCACGGCCCGCGAGGCGCTGCGGGTGCTGTCGAGCCAGCACCTCGTCGAGACCCACCGCGGCGTCCAGGGCGGCACCTTCGTCAGCGAGCCGGACCCGGCGCGCGTCGTCGAGGACGTCGGCAGCGCCCTCGGCGTGCTCGTCATGACCCCGCAGCTGCACGTCAGCGACCTGCTCGAGGCGCGCCTCCTGCTCGAGCCCGCCGCCGCCCGCCTCGCCGCGCAGCGCGCCGACGCCGAGACGGTCGAGGCCGTGCGCAACGCGGCCGCCGCCCACCGCGACGCCCGCGACCCCAGCGGCTTCGTCGGGCACCTCGACTTCCACACCACGCTGCTCATCGCCACCGGCAACCTCATGCTCACGCTCATGGGCCAGCCGGTGAACGACGTGCTGCGCACCCGCCTGCGCCGCGAGGGGGTCGAGGCGCACGAGTGGGACAAGGTCGACGCCTGCCACCGCGAGATCGCCGAGCACGTCGCCGAGGGCCGCGCCGACGACGCCGAGGCGGCGATGCGCGACCACCTCGTCGAGCTGCGCCGGCTCTACGAGCGCGACGGCTTCTGGACCTGACTAGCTCGCCTGCCGGTACCCCGTCGAGCGTCCCGGCGGGGTGGACTCCAGCCACGAGGAGAAGCCGGTCAGCGCGTCGGCGCTGATCGCGAGCTCCCAGGTCGTCGCGCCGTCGCGGCACGACAGCACCGAGCTGTTCGCCGGGTGCATCTCCCCCGGCAGCGGCGCGCGGCGGTCCACGATCTCGAGCCGCGTGCGGTCGAGCACCACGTTCGGCCCGGAGCGCAGCCCGCTGATGCGGTACCAGCGGAACTCGTCGCCGCGGTAGCGGGCGAGCCCGGAGCGCCAGCCGCCCAGGTCGCCGGGCGCCCGCGCCTCGCGCAGGGCCACGTCGACGCCGCCGCGACGCAGGATGCGGATGCGGCGCAGCAGCAGGATCCCGACGACGAGCAGCACCGCGAGCACCACGATGGCCGCCAGCTCGGCGATCATCGCGGGGCTCACCGGTGCTGCTCGCCTTGCCTCAGCGGTCCGGGTTCTCGCCGGCGGCCCGGAGACGGGCCCGGGCACGCGCGGCGGCCGCGGCCTTGTCGTCGTGGTCGTCGCCGCCGCCCTCGGCCTGCTGGAGCTCGTCGCGGGCCTGGGCGACGTCGATGTCGTCCGCCAGCTCGGCGAGCTCGGCGAGGACGGTCACCGACTCCGCGGTGACCGAGAGGAAGCCCCCGAACACTGCGGCGTGGAACGGCTCGGAGTCGGTCGGGTCGATGCGCACCACGCCGGCCTGGTTCAGCGCCGCGATCATCGGCTCGTGGCCCGGCAGCAGGCCGATGTCGCCCTCGACCGTGCGGGCCGAGACGAAGCTCGCCTGACCCGACCACAGCCGCTTCTCGACGCCGACGATGGCGACCTCCATCTCGGCCATCAGGACGAGTACTTCTTGATGTTCGCCTCGACGTCGTCGAGACCACCGCTCATGGCGAACGCCTGCTCGGGAGCGTTGTCGTACTCGCCCTTGGTGATCTTGTCGAACGCCTCGACGGTGTCCTTCACGTCCACGAACGAGCCGGGCTCGCCGGTGAACTGCTCGGCGGCGTACATGTTCTGCCCGAGGAAGCGCTCGATCCGGCGCGCGCGGGCGACGGTGAGGCGGTCCTCCTCGGAGAGCTCGTCGATGCCGAGGATGGCGATGATGTCCTGCAGGTCGTTGTAGCGCTGCAGGATGCGGATGACCTCGCGCGCGACCCGGTAGTGGTCCTCGCCGACGTACTGCGCGTCGAGGATCGTCGACGTGGAGGTCAGCGGGTCCACGGCCGGGAAGATGCCCTTGGCGAACACCGACCGCGACAGCTCGGTGGTGGCGTCGAGGTGGGCGAACGTGGTGGCCGGCGCCGGGTCGGTGTAGTCGTCGGCGGGCACGTAGATCGCCTGCATCGAGGTGATCGAGCGGCCGCGCGTCGAGGTGATGCGCTCCTGCAGCTCGCCCATCTCGTCGGCCAGGGTCGGCTGGTAGCCCACCGCCGAGGGCATGCGGCCCAGCAGCGTCGAGACCTCCTGGCCGGCCTGCGTGAACCGGAAGATGTTGTCGATGAACAGGAGCACGTCCTGCTCCTGCACGTCGCGGAAGTACTCCGCCATCGTCAGCGCGGACAGCGCGACGCGCATGCGGGTGCCCGGAGGCTCGTCCATCTGTCCGAACACGAGGGCGGTGTCCTTGAGGACGTCCGCCTCGCCGAGCTCGACCCAGAGGTCGTTGCCCTCACGGGTGCGCTCCCCGACGCCGGCGAACACCGAGGTGCCACCGAAGTTGCGGGCGATGCGCTGGATCATCTCCTGGATGAGCACGGTCTTGCCGACGCCCGCACCGCCGAACAGGCCGATCTTGCCGCCCTGCACGTAGGGGGTGAGCAGGTCGACGACCTTGAGGCCGGTCCAGAGCACCTCGGTCTTGCCCTCGAGCTGCTCGAACGGCGGCGGGTCGCGGTGGATGCCCCAGCGCTCGGCGTCCGAGGCGTAGCCCGGCTCGTCGAGGCAGTCGCCGAGGGTGTTGAACAGGTGGCCCTTGACGACGTTGCCGACCGGCACCGAGATCGGCGCGCCGGTGTTGGTGACGTCCTGGCCACGCACCACGCCGTCGGTGGGCTGCATCGAGATCGTGCGCACCTGGCCGTCACCGAGGTGCTGGGCCACCTCGAGCGTCAGCTTCTTGGTGCTGTCGCCGAGCGTGACCTCGATGGTCAGCGCGGTGAAGAGGTCGGGCACCTCGCCGCGCGGGAACTCCACGTCGACGACGGGCCCGAGGATGCGGGTGATGCGACCGGCGGCACCGTGCGAGCCGTTCTGCTCGGTGCCCGCGGCCGGCGCGGTGGACTGGGTCATCGTCAGCTCCCCTACTCGGCGAGGGCGTTGGCGCCGCCAACGATCTCGCTGATCTCCTGCGTGATCTGGGCCTGGCGTGCCTGGTTCGCCTCGCGGGTCAGGTTGTCGACCAGGTCGTTGGCGTTGTCGGTGGCCGCCTTCATGGCGCGCTGGCGGGCCGCCGACTCGGACGCCGCGGCGTCGAGCAGCGCCGCGAAGACCCGCGCGCGGATGTACTTGGGCATGAGCGCGTCGAAGAGGACCTCGGGCTCGGGCTCGAAGGCGTACTCCGGGCCGCGCTCCTCCGATGCGGAGCCGTCCTCGTCGGCCGACTCCTCCTCCAGCTCGAGGGGGGCGACCTGCCGTCCGACGACGCGCTGGCTGGCGACCGAGGTGAACTCGGTGAACACCACGTGCAGCTCGTCGACCCCGGCGAGCCCGTGCGCCTCCTCGGGCGGCGTGAACGACTGGGGTCCACCCGAGTTGGGGGGACCCGACCCCTCGCCGCCGCCGGCACCGCCGGAGGCCGGCTCGGCCTCGGCCGACTCGTCGGACCCCACCGTCGCGTCGCCGCCGGCGAGGAAGCAGGCGGTCAGCGTGTCGGCGGCGTGCGCGGCGTTCGCGTAGTCGGGCACCTCGGAGAAGCCGGTCCACTGGCCCGACATCTCGCGGTTGCGGAACCGGAAGTACGCCACGCCCTTGCCGCCGATCACGAAGAGCGACGGCTCCTTGCCCTCGTCGGACAGCTCGCGCATGACGCGCTCGGCCTCGCGCAGCACGTTGGCGTTGTAGCCGCCGCACAGGCCTCGGTCGCTGGTCACCACGAGGACGCCCGCGCGGCTGGGCTCCTCGCGGGCCTCCAGCAGCGGGTGGTCGCTGGCGCCGGCCTTCGCGGCCGTCGTCAGCACGTGGGTGAACTCGTCGGAGTACGGCCGCGCCGCCTGGACGCGTGCCTGCGCCTTCGCGATGCGCGAGGCCGCGACCATCTCCATCGCCTTGGTGATCTGGGCGATGTTCTTGGTCGACCGGATGCGCCGTCGCAGGACGCGGAGGGATGCGGGCATGGGGCCTTAGCTCCCCGACCCCTGCGACGAGCCCTGGGCGGAACCCTGCGAGGCCGAGCTCTTCTCGGCCTGCTCGGACGAGTTCGACGAGGCGTCGGTCGACTCGTCCGACGACGGCTCCTGCGGGCCCTCGTCCGAGTCGGTGCCGGACTCGTTCTCGCCGAAGAGCTCGCCGCTGCCGCCGTCGTCGGCGACGCCCTCGCCCGAGCCCGTCGAGAACTGCTCCTTGAACTCGGAGACGGTCTTGGTCAGACGCTCCTCGTTCTCGTCGGAGAGCTGCCCGGTGTCGCGGATCTCCGAGAGCACCCCGCCGTCGCGACGGACGTGCTCGAGGAACTCCGTCTCGAAGCGGGCGACGTCCTCGACCGGCACCGAGTCGAGGTGACCGCGGGTGCCGAGGAAGATCGAGACGACCTCCTCCTCGACCGGGTAGGGCTCGCCCTGGCCCTGCTTCAGCAGCTCCATGAGGCGGGCACCGCGGTCGAGCTGCGCCTGGCTGGTGGGGTCGAGGTCCGAGCCGAAGGCCGCGAACGACTCGAGCTCCCGGTACTGGGCCAGGTCGACGCGCAGGCGGCCGGCGACCGAGCGCATGGCCTTGACCTGCGCCGACCCACCGACGCGGGACACCGAGTTCCCGACGTTCAGCGCGGGCCGCTGGCCCTGGTTGAACAGGTCGGCCTCGAGGAAGCACTGGCCGTCGGTGATCGAGATGACGTTCGTCGGGATGTAGGCCGCGATGTCGCCGCCCTTGGTCTCGACGATCGGCAGGCCCGTCAGCGAGCCCGCGCCGAGGTCGTCGGAGAGCTTCGCGCAGCGCTCGAGCAGCCGCGAGTGCAGGTAGAACACGTCGCCGGGGTAGGCCTCGCGGCCCGGCGGGCGGCGCAGCAGCAGCGAGATCGCGCGGTAGGCCTCGGCCTGCTTCGACAGGTCGTCGAAGACGATCAGGCAGTGCTTGCCCTGGTACATCCAGTGCTGCGCGATCGCGGAGCCGGCGTACGGGGCGATGTACTTGAAGCCCGCGGGGTCGGAGGCGGGGGCGGCGACGATGGTCGTGTACTCCATCGCGCCCGCGTCCTCGAGCGACTGGCGGACACCGGCGATCGTGGTGCCCTTCTGACCGATGGCGACGTAGACGCAGCGGACCTGCTGCTCCGGGTCGCCGGTCTCCCAGGCCTCGCGCTGATTGATGATCGTGTCCGTGCAGACCGCGGTCTTGCCGGTCTTGCGGTCACCGATGATCAGCTGGCGCTGGCCGCGGCCGATCGGGGTCATGGCGTCGATCGCCTTGATCCCGGTCTGCAGCGGCTGCTTGACCTCCTTGCGCTGCACGACCGAGGCGGCCTGCAGCTCCATCTCGCGCTCGCCCTCGGACTCGATCTCGCCGAGCCCGTCGAGCGGCTGGCCGAGCGGGTCGACGACGCGGCCCATGAAGCCGTCCCCGACCGGCACGGAGAGCACGCGCCCGGTACGCGTGACCTGCTGCCCCTCCTCGATGGTCTCGTACTCACCGAGGATGACGACGCCGATCTCGCGCTCCTCGAGGTTCTGGGCCAGGCCCAGCACACCACCGGGGAACTCGAGGAGCTCGTTCGTCATCGTCGAGGGCAGACCCTCGACGTACGCGATGCCGTCACCCGTCGAGGTGACGATGCCGACCTCCTGACGGGTCGAGTCCGCGGAGTACGAGGACACGTAGTCCTCGATCGCGCTACGGACCTCGTCGGAGGAGATGGTCAACTCGGCCATGGCTTCCGCTCTCGCTAGTCGTTAGGGGGTCACGTGTCGGTGGGCGCGGCCGGGGTCGGCCGAGCCGGCTGTCAGCCCAGTCTGCGGCCGAGCTCGTCGAGCCGTCCGGCCACACTGCCGTCGATGACCTCGTCCCCCACCTGGATCACCAGACCGCCGACCAGGGCGGGGTCGACCTCGAGGTGCAGGGTGATGTCCCGACGGTAGATGCGCGTGAGGGCGTCGGCCAGTCGTCGTTGCTGCTGGTCCGACAGGGTGATCGGGGACCGCACGGTCGCGACGGAGCGCTCGCGGCGCTCGGCGGCGAGCTCGGCCAGACGCTCGAGGCCCTGGGCGATCCCACGACCGGTGGGGTGCGCCACGAGCTGCGCGGCGAGCTTGCGCGTGGTGGCCTCGGTCCGGTCGGCGAGGAGCCGGTCCAGCACCTGCTGCTTGCCCTCGGCGTCCGCCGACGGGTCGCCGAG
The DNA here is from genome assembly GCF_056311855.1 of Actinomycetospora sp. ABD4_176. Lineage (NCBI taxonomy): Bacteria > Bacillati > Actinomycetota > Actinomycetes > Pseudonocardiales > Pseudonocardiaceae > Actinomycetospora > Actinomycetospora sp. ABD4_176. The sequence continues at coordinate 2,335,156 of NZ_CM149974.1, forward strand.
CAGGCGCTCGAGGTCGGGCTCCGCGGCGACGATGCGGCCGAGCCGGAACAGCTCGTCCTCGACGGCGTCGAGCCGCCCGTCCCGCTCGGCGGAGACCAGCAGGGCCTCGCGGGCGACGATGCGCAGTCCGGAGACCAGGTCGTCGGGCCGCGACCACGCCTGGGCCACGGCGGTGCGCACGACGTCGGCGGTGACCGCCGTGACCTGCTGGTCGACCAGGCGGGACGCGAGCCCCTCCCGGTCCTCCGCGGAGCGCGACGAGTCGGCCAGCGTGCGGCGCAGGACCGCCTCGCGGCGCAGCAGGTCGGCGACCGCGTCGAGCTGGTCGGCCACCGTCTGGAGGTCACCCGCCGACGCCTGCTCGGTCGACTCGCCGAGCCGGCGGCGCGTGGCCTCCAGCGCGTCGCGGCTCGCCGCGTGGAAGTCGGCCAGGAGGCCTGTCGAGGCCGTCACGACTGCGCTCCGTTCCCCGGGGTGGGCGTGGTCGACGGGCCGGCCGGGCCGGCCGTGCGGAACGCCGCCGACGTGCTGGACGCGTCGTCCGACCCGTTGCCGGACGCACTGCCGGACCCGCTGCCGGACCCGTCGCCGGAGGCACTGCCGGATCCACTGCCGGACCCGCCCATGGCCTCGAGCTCGTCGAGGAACCGGTCGACGCTCTGGCCGCGGCTCGCGTCGTCGGACAGCGCCGAGGCGACGATGCGCCGCGACAGCTCGACCGACTGGCGTCCCGTCTCGGCCCGCAGCTCCGCCACGGCACGGGAGCGGGAGGCCTCGAGCGACTGCCGACCCTGCGCCCTGATCCGCTCGGCCTCCTCGGCCGCACGGTTGTCCATGTCCTGCCCGATGCGCTCGGCATCGGCCCGGGCGTCGTCCCGGATCCGCGCGGTCTCGTCGTCGACGCGGGCCAGTCGATCGCGGTTGCGGGCGAGCTCGGCCTTGGCGTCGGCCTCCATGGCCTCTGCCCGCGCGATGCCCGACTCGATCTGCTTCTTCGTGTCCTCGTGCGAGGACACGACGTTCGGCCACGCGTACCGGTACAGCACGAAGGCGAGCAGCGCGAAGCCGATCGTCCCGATGATGATCTCGAACGTGTGCGGCAGCGCCGCGTACGGCTCGCCGGCCGGTTGCTCGGCCAGCAGCGCGGTCACGCTCATCGGTTCACCTCCCGTCCCTGCGGTGTCGACCGGTCAGGGGAATCAGATGGCGAACGCGAGGACCAGACCGATGATGGCGAGCGCCTCGGAGAGGGCGAAGCCGATGAACGCGATGGTCTGCAGCTGGCCGCGGGCCTCGGGCTGGCGCGCCACGCCGTTGATGAACGCCGCGAAGACGATGCCGACGCCGATACCGGGGCCGACGGCGGAGAGGCCGTAGCCGACCATGTTGAGGCTGCCCTGAACCATGAGGGGTTCCTTTCCGGTGTTCGTTCTGGGATCGGGGAGGGAGGCGCCGGTGGCTGCGGCGACTAGTGCTCGTCGGCCAGCGACGCACCGATGTACGACGCGGTGAGGATGGTGAAGATGTAGGCCTGCACCACCTGGATGAAGGCCTCGAAGAAGATCATGACGATCGAGAAGATGAACGCGAACGGGGAGAGCACGTTCAGCACGACCGAGTCGGCGGTGGTGAGCATGTACTCGCCGCCGAAGATGAACAGCAGGATCAGCAGGTGGCCGGCGAACATGTTGCCGAACAACCGCAGCGAGAGCGTGATGGGCCGCAGCAGGAAGTTCGAGATGAACTCGATCGGGGTCAGGATGATCCGGACCGGCCACGGCACCCCGGGCGGCCAGGTCTGCAGCTGGATGTAGCCGCCGAAGCCCTGCTTGCGGATGCCGACGTAGTTGTAGAGCACCCAGGTGACCGCGGCCAGCGCGTACGCCATCCCCGGGTGCGAGAACGTCGGGAACTGGATGAACGGGAAGATGCCGAAGATGTTGTTCACCAGGAGGAAGGCGAACAGCGACACGAGGTAGGGCACGTACTTGCGGAAGTCCGGGCCGATGTTGTCGCGCGCGATCTGGTCGCGGACCAGGCCCTGGAACTTCTCCGCCAGGAACTGCATGCGGCCCGGGATGATCGAGGGCGCCTTCGTCGCCACGGCGAAGAAGCCGTAGACGATGAGCGCGGCGATGATCAGCTGGATCGTCGGCTTGTCGAACCACTCGAGGACGGGGATGCCCTCGAAGATGGGCGGGAGGTTGAAGTCCTCGACGCCGGGCGCCTTGAAGCCCTCTGCCGGGGTGCCGGGCGGGACCGGCGGCGCCGGAGCCTGCGTCCACAACGACGAGATCACCCGTGCTGCTCCTTCCGGTCCTCCGGGCCGGCGGGTCCACCGGGGCGAGGGGGGTCGGGGGGGACGTAAAGGTATCGGATGTAGATCAACGCGAAGGAGGCAGCCCCACCGGCCAGGAGGCCGATGAGGAGGAACCACCGTGTCGACAGCAGGGCGTCGAGTACCCATCCCAGCCCGCCGAACACCAGGATCCCGGTGATCAGGTGGGAGAGGACCGTCCAGGCCTCGGACGGGGACTGGGCGGACCCCTGCGCGGGGGTACGACCCGCATCTCCGCGGAGGCTGTCCTGCGCCATCGCGGCGCACCATATCAGCCGGTTCGTCGCAGTCCACTACGGGTCGTCGGAGGCCACACCCCTGGTCGGGGGACCTCCGCGTCCCTCAGACGGCGATGGTGGGCCCCGGCTTGCGGGCGTACGCGATGACCTCGCCGACGATGAAGGCGATCGCCGTCGGCCCCAGCGCGAGCGCCGCGATGCGGGTGTCGACGACCTCGAGCGCCTGCAGCACCAGGAAGACGACGAGCAGCAGGCCGAGCTTGCCCATCATGCTCACGAGCGCGGCGGCCATGACCACCATGGGGTCGGCGGCCGCGGTCCAGCGCATGACGAGCGGTCCGAGCGAGCACACGCCGATGACGATGACGGCGCCGACCACGGCCGCGACGACGCCGGTGACGCCGGCGAGCAGGCCGGCGACCACCGCGGCGAGCACGGCGACGACGACCGCCGGCCAGAGGCCGCCGCGCAGCATCGCGCTGCTGGCCTCGAGGACCTGCCGGGTGGTCGCCGGGGTGGCGTGGGGGGTGGCCGAGGGGGTCGGCTCGGGACGGTCGGTGCCCTCAGGGCTGGTCATGGCGGGTCCTCGATCGGGTGGGGCGTGGGGAGCGGGGGTCAGGCGCGGGCGCGAAGGCGCGGCACGGCGGAGGCGAGCACGGCGACGAGCACGCCGGCGGTCACCATCCAGACCACCAGGAACGCGTTGTCGACGAGCGCGAGGGCGACCGCCCCGAACGCCAGCACGCCCGCCCACAGGTAGATGAGCAGGACGGCGCGGCGCTGGGAGTGGCCGATCTCGAGCAGCCGGTGGTGCAGGTGCATCTTGTCCGGCGCGAACGGGCTGGTGCCCGCACGGGTGCGGCGCACGACCGCCATCAGCAGGTCGAGCAGCGGCACGAAGACCACCGCGGCGACGACGATCACGGGCGTGACCAGCGCGAGCGCCCCGGTCGCGCCGGTGGTCGAGTAGTTGGTGCGGCCGGACGCGGTGGTGGTGGCCGCGGCGAGCGTGAGACCGATGAACATCGAGCCGGAGTCGCCCATGAACAGGCGCGCGGGCTGGAAGTTGTGGGGCAGGAAGCCCGCGCACGCCCCGGCGAGGACGGCGGCGATCAGCGCGGGCGGGTAGGCGTTGACGTCGCCGTTCTGCTGGCCGAGCAGGCCGAGCGCGAACGCGCAGGTCGCGGTGGCCGCGATGGTGCCGATGCCGGCGGCGAGCCCGTCGAGGCCGTCGACGAAGTTCATCGCGTTGACCAGCAGCACGCACAGGAACACGGTGATGAGCACGCCCTGGTCCTGGCCGAGCAGCAGCACCGAGCCCGTGCTCCCGCCGGTGCCGCCCCACGGGAGGTACACGGCGGTCCACTGCACGCCCATCAGCACGAGCACGCCCGCGGCGGTGGCCTGACCGGCGAGCTTGGTGAGCGCGTCGAGACCGAAGCGGTCGTCGAGCGCCCCGACCACCACGATCACCCCGCCGGCGACGAGCACGGCGAGGGTCTCGTTGGAGTAGTCGAAGGCGCGGCGCAGCACCGGCAGCTGCGAGGCGACGAACACGCCCCCGGCGACGCCGAGGTAGATGGCGACGCCGCCGAGGCGCGGGATCGGGATGGTGTGCACGTCGCGACCGCGCGGGACCGCGATCGCCCCGACGCGCAGCGCGAAGCGTCGGACCAGGCCGGTCAGCAGGTAGGTGACGACCGCGGCGGACAGCCCGACCAGGAGGTACTCCCGGATCGGCAGCCCCATCGGGGCGAAGTCCGGTGACGGGCCCACGGCCCCCGAGAGTAGACCGGCCGAGGTCTACCGGGCGTACGCGGGGAACCGCGACACGAGGTTCCCGACCTCCTCGCGGACGTCCGCGAGGGTCTGCTTGCCCGACTCCGAGGTCTCGTCGGCCGTCACCGCGGAGGCGATGAGGCGCGCGACGTCGCCCATCTCGTTCTCCGTCATGCCCTGGGTGGTGATCGACGGCGAACCGACGCGGATGCCCGAGGCGGTCATCGGGGGCTGCGGGTCGTACGGGATCGCGTTCTTGTTCAGCGTGATCCCGGCCAGGCCGCTGCGCGCCTCCGCCTCCTTGCCGGTGACCCCGAGAGGCTGCAGGTCGAGCAGCGCGAGGTGGGTGTCGGTGCCGCCCGAGATCGCGCGCATGCCCTGCGTCTCGAGCCCGGAGGTGAGCGCCTGCGCGTTCGCGATGACCTGGCGCGCGTAGCGCTGGTAGTCCTCGGTGGCGGCCTCGGCGAGCGCGACGGCCTTGCCGGCCACCGCGTGCATGAGCGGGCCGCCCTGCAGGAAGGGGAACACGGCCTTGTCCAGCGCCTTCGCGTGCTCGGCCTTCGAGACGAGCATGCCGCCGCGCGGGCCGCGCAGCACCTTGTGGGTCGTGAAGGTGACGACGTCGGCGTACGGGACGGGACTCGGGATCGCCTTGCCGGCGACGAGGCCGATGAAGTGGGCGGCGTCGACCCAGAGGATCGCGCCGGCCTCGTCGGCGATGGCGCGGAACTTCTCGAAGTCGATGAGGCGCGGGTAGGCGGTGGCGCCCGCGACGATCATCTTCGGGCGGTGCTCGAGGGCCAGGTCGCGCACCTGGTCGTAGTCGATGAGCCCGTCGTCCTCGCGCACGGTGTAGGGCACCGGCTCGAACCACTTGCCCGAGAAGCTGACCTTGGCGCCGTGGGTGAGGTGGCCGCCGTGGGGCAGGCTCATGGCCAGCACCTTGTCGCCGGGACGGCAGAACGCCGCGTAGACCGCGAGGTTGGCGTTGGCGCCGGAGTGCGGCTGGAGGTTCGCGTGCTCGGCGCCGAACAGGGTCTTGGCGCGGTCGATCGCGATCTCCTCGGCGCGGTCGACGACCTCGCAGCCGCCGTAGTAGCGCCGGCCGGGGTAGCCCTCGGCGTACTTGTTCGACAGCGTCGAGCCGAGCGCGGCGAGCACGGCGGGGCTGGTGAGGTTCTCGCTGGCGATGAGCTGGAGTCCGCCGCGCAGCCGGGTGAGCTCGTCGTCGACGACCTGGGCGATCTCGGGGTCGACGGCCTGGAGGGCGTCGTAGTCCGGGCCCCAGAAGTGCTGCGAGTCGGCTGCCATGTCGACCCACGTTACCGGCCCTTCACCGGGCCCGGCTGCCCCCGTGGTAGCTAGCTCACAGCCCTGATCACAGGGTGACGGGGACGCCGACGACGCGCGAGACGTCCTCGGCGCTCACCGCCCCCTCGCGGCGCAGCCGCGGCGTCTCGCCGGTGAGGTCGACGATCGTCGAGCCCACGCCGGACGCGCACACCCCGCCGTCGAGGTAGACCTCGACGGAGTCCCCGAGCTGCTCGCGGGCCTCCTGCACCGTCGTCGCGGGCGACTGCCCCGAGACGTTCGCGCTGCTCTGGGCCATGGGCCCGACCTCGCGCAGCAGTTCGAGGGCCACCGGGTGCAGGGGCATCCGCAGCATCACGGTGCCACGGGTCGTCCCGAGGTCCCAGGCGAGGCTCGGCGCGTGCGGCAGGACGATCGACAGCCCGCCCGGCCAGAACGCCTCGACGAGGTCGCGCGCGACGGGCGGCACGGAGCCGACGAGCCCGTCGATCGTCGACCAGCTGCCGACGAGCACGCCCAGCGGCATGTCCGGGCCGCGGTGCTTGGCCGCGAGCAGGTCGGCGACGGCGCGGGCGTTGAACGCGTCCGCGCCGATGCCGTAGAGCGTGTCGGTCGGGATGACCACGAGCCGGCCCGCGCGCACGGCCGCGGCGGCCGCCGCCAGCCCGGTGGGTCGCGTCGCGGGGTCCTCGCAGTCGTACACCGTGCTCACGGGGGCCGAGCCTAGGCCCGGCGCCCGACGGCGACGCGCGGGCGTCCCGCGAGATCGTCCAGGGTCCTGACCTCGACGAACCCGGCGCCGGCGAGCACGCCACGGACCGCGGCCGGGTGCGAGTCGTCGTGCTCGACCCCGACCGCTCCCCCGGGCCGCAGCAGCCGGTGGGCCAGCGCGGCGAGGGGGCGGATGACCGCGAGCCCGTCGGGGCCGGCGAAGACCGCGCCGGCGGGGTCGGCATCGACCTCGGGCGGCACGGCCACCCCGGTCGGCACGTAGGGCGGGTTGGCCACGACGAGGTCGACGGTGCCGTCGAGCTCGGCGAGGACGCCGGGGGCGGTGACGTCGGCGACGTGACGCACGACGCCCGAGCCGGCGAGGTTCCCCTCCGCCCAGGCCAGTGCGCCGGGGTCGACCTCGACGGCGTGGACGGTGGCGTCGCGGCGCTCGTGGGCGACGGCCAGCGCGAGCGCGCCGGTGCCCGTGCACAGGTCGACGACGACGCGCGCGGGCTGCGCGAGCGCCCAGGCCAGCAGCGTCTCGGTCTCGGGCCGCGGCACGAACACCCCGGGGCCGACGGCCACCTCGACCGGCCCGAGCACCGCGGACCCGAGCAGGTGCTGCAGCGGCTCGCGGGCGGCGCGGCGCGCGACGAGGGCGTCGAGGGCCGCGCGCTGCGCCGCGTCGGGCGGGTCGGCGAGCAGCAGGCGCCCGCGCGGGACGCCCAGGACGTGCGCGACCAGCAGTTCCGCGTCGACCCGGGGCGACGCGACCCCGGCCCCGGCCAGCCGGGCGGTGGCCGCGGCGAGCAGGTCGCGCACGCTCAGGAGGAGGCCTCGTCGGCGGCGCGGGCCATCCGCTCGCGGCGGTCGGCGGCGCGCAGGGCGTCGAGCACGCCGTCGAGGTCGCCGTCGAGCACCCGGTCGAGGTCGTGCGACTTGTAGCCGATGCGGTGGTCGGAGATCCGGTTCTCGGGGAAGTTGTAGGTGCGCACGCGCTCGGAGCGGTCGACCGTGCGGACCTGGCTGCGCCGGTCCGCCGACGCCTGCGCCTGCTCGGCCTCGTCGGCCATCGCCTGCAGCCGGCTGCGCAGCACCTCGAGAGCGCGCGCCTTGTTCTGCAGCTGGGAGCGCTCGTTCTGGCAGCTCACGACCACGCCGGTCGGCAGGTGGGTGATCCGCACCGCGGAGTCGGTGGTGTTGACGCCCTGCCCGCCCTTGCCCGAGGAGCGGAAGACGTCGACGCGCAGGTCCTTCTCGTCGATCTCGATGGCCGCGGCCTCCTCGGCCTCGGGGTAGACGAGCACCCCGGCCGCCGAGGTGTGGATGCGGCCCTGCGACTCGGTGACGGGCACGCGCTGGACCCGGTGGACCCCGCCCTCGTACTTGAACCAGGCCCAGACCCCCTCGGGGTCGTTGCCGGGCGCGGTCACCGTGACGGTGACGTCCTTGAAGCCGCCGAGGTCGGACTCCGTCGCCGACAGGACCTCGACCTTCCAGCCGCGCCGCTCGGCGTAGCGGGAGTACATGCGCAGCAGGTCGCCCGCGAACAGCGCCGACTCCTCGCCGCCCTCCCCCGACTTCACCTCGACGACGACGTCGTTCGCGTCCGCCGGGTCGCGGGGCACGAGCTGCTCGGCCAGCCGCGCCCGCAGCGTCTCGACGCGCCCCTCGATCTCGCCGGCCTCCGCGGCGAACGCCGGGTCGTCGCGGGCGAGCTCCCGCGCGTCCGCGAGGTCGGCCTCGGCCGAAGTGAGCTCACCGACCGTGGCGACGGTCGGCGACAGCGCCGCGTAGCGCCGTCCCAGCGAGCGGGCGAGCGCGGCGTCGGCGTGCACGTCGGGGTCGGCGAGGCGCGCCTCCAGGCCCGCGTGCTCCTCGAGCAGCGCGGTGACGCCGGGCGACGACGTCATGCTGTCCTGGGCCACCGTCGGCCTCCTCCCTCACACTTCTCCCGGACCTGCCCCGACACGCAGAACGCCCGCCGCCCCGCGCGAGGCGCAGGGGCGACGGGCGTCGCGGGGACTACTTCTTGGCGGGGGTGCGCTTCCCGTAGCGGGCCTCGAAGCGGGCCACACGACCGCCGGTGTCCATGATCCGCTGCTTACCCGTGTAGAACGGGTGGCAGGCGGAGCAGATCTCGACGGTGATGTTGCCGCCCGGCTTGGTGCTCCGGGTGGTGAACGAGTTGCCGCAGCCGCACAGCACCTGGGTCTCGTGGTACTCGGGGTGGATGCCGCTCTTCACGGATCGTGGTCCTCTCGCGTCGTGGTCGCCGGGTCCCCGTCGTGCCCGTGGGGTGAACCGGAACCGGATGTGCGGGCCATTCTCTCAGGACCGCCCGCTGTGGTGCACAACCACCTCGGGGGTCGGGTTGTTCCCGTCCCGCGGGGCCACCACCTGCTCGTCGACCCCCGCGGCCTCGGCCCCCTCGGCGTCGAGGATCCACACGTACTCGTTCTTGAGCCGGCCGCCGTTGCCGACGAACACGCCGGTCCGGAAGGGGTAGACGCCGACCGTCGGCGCGGTGCCCGGCGTCCCGGTGGCGATGGCGTGGTCGAGGTCGCGGTTGGCCCGCCGCATCGCTGCGAGGAGCCTGTGGGCGGCCGCGGCGGGATCGGCGAGCGTGCGCCCCTCGGCGAGCTGCAGGGCCACGTGCAGCTGCCGGTCGCCCGCGCGGTCCTCGTACGAGATGAGCCGGTGGTTCTCGACGGCGGCCACCAGCTCGGGGTCGGCGGCGACGGCGTCGCGGACCCCGTCGGGCGGGACCACGGCGCCGTTGTGGTCCACCGCGTGGTCGCTGCGGCCGTACTGCAGCAGCAGGGGCAGGTCGAGGACCCGCTCGTCGAGCACGGTCCGCAGGCCGAAGCGGCGCAGGACGGGCAGCACGTCGCGCATCCGCAGCACGTGGCCGCGGTCGTGGATGTTGTAGCGGATGCGGGGGTCGACGTTCTGCGGGCGCGTGATGGTGACGACGAGCTCGCCGGCCCCGTTCTCCTCGATCAGGTAGGCGTACGGGTTGAACTGGAAGATGTTGGGCAGCACGCCGTACTCGTCCTGCCTGGTCAGGGCACGGGCGAGGGCCGGATCGGCGGCGATCGCGCGGCGCAGGGCGATGGTGAACTCGGTCTCGACGGCGATGCTGATCTCCAGGTCGCTGGCCCCGTAGGCGCCGATCACCTTCCGCGCCCGGCGCAGGATGTGGTCGCGCATCCCCTCGCTGATCCCCTCGCCGCCGAAGGCGCAGACCACGTCGTAGGCCGCCCAGTCCAGCCGGTCGTCGGAGAGCAGGCCCTTGAGGAACGGCGGGTAGCTGGTGATCACGTAGGTGTAGCCGGTGCCGAACTCCCGCATCGTGTCGATGATCCTGTCGCGGTCGGGGCCGGTGGACTTGATCGTCGAGACGCGGGTGAGCGCCGCGGTGACGTTCATGCCGGTGGCCCACGCGCCGAGCGAGAAGGCGTTGATGACGAAGACCGGGCGGTCGGGCGTCGCGTGCCGCAGGAAGCCGACGCGCAGCACCTCGCGCGAGGCGCGTCGCTCGACCGGCCCGCAGACCCAGCTGGTCGGGGTGCCGGTCGAGCCCGACGACTCGTCGACGACGACCCCGCGGCGCGGCAGCCGCCCGCCCACGCAGCGTTCCGGGATCGGCCAGCGGGCGATGTAGGAGCGCTTGTCGGTCTCGGGCAGGTCGGCGAACGCCGTCGTCGACACCCCCTGCTCGGCCAGGAAGGCCCGGTAGGCGGGGACGCGCCGCACGGTGCGGGCGACCGTGCGCTGGGCCCGCCGGCGGCCGAGCCACCAGCGCAGCCGCTCGAACCCGGGGGCGAGCAGCAGGGCGTGGGTGCGCGGGGAGCGTCCGAGCAGGTCGACCAGGAGCTCCTGGAGCCACCAGAGGATCCTCATCGGGCCACCGCCGTCGGGTCCCGGTCCAGCAGCATCGCGTCGAGCCCGCGCCGCCAGGACCGCGGCGGCGCCTCGCCGGTGCCGTAGCGGAAGAGCATCCACGCCATCCGGCCGCCCGACTCGTCGACGCCGGTGCGCTCCACGAACGCGGCGTGCGAGCGCGGATTGGTGATCACCGTGCCGAACGGGTGCAGGTCCACGCCGTGGCGGGTGAACGCGAGCGAGACCCGCAGGAAGCAGCGGCCGGCCTCGACGTGGTCGGCCGGGCCGTCGAACGGGCCGGTGAGCCAGCCCAGCTCGCGGACCCCGCGCATGGTGTTCAGGTACACGCGCCGGAAGAGGCCCCCGACGACGGGCAGGTCCCACAGCCACCGGTGGCGCATCGCGATCCGCAGCAGCGGGCCGGGGATGAGCATGGTCTCGGCGGACAGGCCGTCGCGGGTGGCGGCCGCCTGCCGCTTCGACGTGCGGATCCAGGTGAGGATCTCCGCGTGGACCGCGTCGTCGCGCAGGTCGTCGAAGAGCGTCTCCTGGTTGACGCGGATGAGGTCGTCGACGAGGTCCTGCTCGCCGGTGCGCCCGAACTCCTGGCCCGCCGCGGCCGCGATCGCCGCGACCTCCTCGGTGACCCGGGGATCGACCGGCCGGCGGTCGTAGGGGCGGCGCGAGGTCCGGCGACGGCGGAACGCCGCCCACTGCTCGCGTGCCTCCGCCGTCACCGGGACCGGCGTGAGCTCCAGATGCCCGAGCAGGTGCTGGCGCTCCCGGGCCGCGAAGTCCATCGGGGCGAGGCGCAGGTCCTCGCGGACCGCCCAGCCGTGCGCCGCGGCCACCGTCGCCAGGGACTCGAGGTACACCCCGGCGCAGACGTGCGCGAAGGGGATGCCGAAGTCCTCGGCCGGGAGACCGCGGTCGAGGTCGTAGAAGAGGTCCGCGCGCCGGTCGTCGTGCACCCGCACGGTGATCGGCTGGGAGTTGTGCGGCGACGGGTAGCGGCGCGCCTCGTCCAGGATCGCCGACCAGGGGCCGGGGAGATCGGGGGCGCCGGGCTGGGCTGTCATGCCCCCGAGCCTCGTGCGCGACCCCGCGCACGGGCAGTCGTGGAACTACTCAACCGCCTGCCGGAGCCGCAGCGAACGCGCTGTTCGGTGCTTCTATGCGCGCGAACGACGCGCTCGCCCGAGACCCCGCCCGCGCGCGCTCCCCACGAACGGGGAGTTCGTGCGCCTAGAGGCAGCGAACAGCGCGTTCGCTACCTCCAGGCGCGCGCGACCGTCCTAGTCGTCGTCCTTGCCGGGCGTGGTCTTCGCGACCTGCATGAGGAACTCGATGTTCGTCCGCGACTTGCGCAGGCGGTCGAGGACGAGCTCGATGGCCTGCTGGGAGTCCAGCGCGGCCAGCACGCGGCGCAGGCGGTGGGTCACCGCCATCTCGTCCGGCGAGAGCAGCAGCTCCTCCTTGCGCGTGCCCGACGGGTCGGGGTCGATCGCGGGGAAGATGCGCTTGTCGGCGAGCTTGCGGTCGAGCTTGAGCTCGGCGTTGCCGGTGCCCTTGAACTCCTCGAAGATCACCGTGTCCATGGTCGACCCGGTCTCGACCAGGGCCGTCGCGAAGATGGTGAGCGAGCCGCCGTCCTCGATGTTCCGCGCGGCGCCGAGGAAGCGCTTCGGCGGGTAGAGGGCGGTGGAGTCGACACCCCCGGACAGGATGCGCCCGGACGCCGGGGCCGCGAGGTTGTAGGCGCGGCCGAGGCGGGTGATCGAGTCGAGCAGCACCACGACGTCATGACCCATCTCGACCAGGCGCTTCGCCCGCTCGATGGCCAGCTCCGAGAGCGAGGTGTGGTCCGACGGCGGCCGGTCGAAGGTCGAGGCGATGACCTCGCCCTTCACCGAGCGCTGCATGTCGGTGACCTCCTCCGGCCGCTCGTCGACGAGCACGACCATGAGGTGGACCTCGGGGTTGTTCGTGGTGATCGCGTTGGCGATCGCCTGCAGCACCATCGTCTTGCCCGCCTTCGGCGGCGAGACGATCAGCGCACGCTGGCCCTTGCCGACCGGCATGACCAGGTCGATCACGCGCGTGGTCAGCAGGTGCGGCTCGGTCTCGAGGCGCAGCCGCTCGTTGGGGTAGAGCGGCGTGAGCTTGGTGAACTCCGGGCGACGCTTGGCGGCCTCGGGGTCGAGCCCGTTGATCGAGTCGATGCGCACCAGCGGGTTGAACTTCTGGCGGTTCTGCTCGCCCTCGCGCTGCTGGCGCACCTGGCCGGTGACCGCGTCCCCGCGGCGCAGCCCGTGCTTGCGGACCAGCGACATCGAGACGTAGACGTCGTTCGGCCCCGAGGCGTAGCCCGAGGTGCGCACGAACGCGTAGTTGTCGAGGACGTCGAGGATGCCGGCGACCGGGATGAGCACGTCGTCGTCGCGGACCTCCGGCTCACCGCCGCCCTGGCGCTCGCCGCGCTCGCTGCGCTCCCCGCGGTCGTTGCGGTTGCGGCGACGGTCGCGGAAGCGCCGGCCGCGGCGACGGCCACCGCCGTCCTCGTCGTCGTCCTCGTCGTCGCGCTGGTTGGTCTGCTGCTGGCCGCCCTGCTGCTGACGGTCCTGCTGCTGACGGTCCTGCTGCTGGCGGTCCTGCTGCTGTCCACCCCGGTCCTGCTGGCGGTCGCCCTGCTGACGGCCGCCCTGACCGTTCTGGTCCGGCCGGCCGCCCTGCTGACGGTCGCCCTGCTGACGGTCGCCCTGCTGACGGTCGCCCTGCTGGCGGTCGCCCTGCTGACGGTCGCCCTGCTGACGGTCGCGCTCGCGCTGGCGGCGGGACCGGCCGTGGCCGCCGTCCCCGTCACCGTCGCCCTCGGTGTCGGGGCGGGAGCCGGGGCGGGTGTCGGGGCGGGCGTCGGGGCGCTCCGTGGTGGGCGCGGCGTCGGTGCCGGAGACGGCGTCGGTGGCGGGCGCGGTGTCGGCGGTGCCGGTCTCCGCCTCGGCGGCCGCGGCGGGGGCCGGCGCGGCGGCGCCGTTGCTGGTGGTGTCGCCGCCGGGGCCGGTCGTGTCGGCCGGGCCCTCGACGCCCGGGCCGGCGTCGCGGCGGGCGCCGCGGCGGCCGCGGCGCGAGGAGGTGGGGGTCTCGCTCGGGGTCTCGCTCGCGGTCTCGGTGGGGCTGTCGGAGCTCGCAGGCGCCTCGGTGGCGCTCGCGGCCGCGGCGTCGGCGCCGGGGACGGCGTCGGACGCGGCGGTGACCGCGCCCGCCCCGGAGGCGGCAGGAGCGTCGTCGCTGGTCACGGCGGCGGGTGCGTCGGCCGGAGCGGCCGCGTCCGCACTCGCCTCGGACGGCGAGCCGGAGGCCGCCGTCGCGCGACGACGGCCGCCGCGGCGGCGGGACGGGGCCCCGTCGGCCGGCTCGGCCGGGGCGTCCCCGGGCACCTCGGCGGGTGCCTCGGCGGGCGCACTGTCGGCGCCGGTGCCGGCGTCGTCGGCGAGCGGAAGCTGGTCACCGCCCCCGGACTGCCGCTTCTTGATCTCGGCGATGAGGTCGTTGCGCCGCATCCCCGTGGTGTCGGAGACGCCGAGCGAGGTCGCGAGGTCGCGCAGCTCGGCGAGCACCATGCCGGAGACACCTCCCCGCCGGCGCCGCTCGGGCGCGGAGCCACCCGATGCGGGGGTCGCGGCACCGTCGGCGCCGTCGGTGGAGATGACGTCGGTTTCGGTCACGCAGGTCCTTCCTGACCGGCCCGGGGACCACCCGGACCAGCGGATGTGTCCGCCCCGCACGGGGCGGGGCTGCTCGCGGGTCCCCTCCGGCCCGGGAGGTCGACAGTGGTCGACTCCGGGTGGGAGGGCCCACGGAGTTCTCGTACAGCGATCATGAGTGTGCGTCCGCCGGGACGACCCGACGGTTGGGGAAGAGGGTGGACCCGATCGAAGCGGGACCAGGGCACCGACGCGCCACACGCGTGGTCGCTGTGGTGCCGAGGGTAGACCTCGCCCCTGTCAGCGGCAACAACCACCCCCCGCGTGCCGCAGCAGGGCGTCTCAGACGACCTCGACGCGCGCGCCGCCGGTGTCGACGGCGAGCGGGGCGACGGTGAAGCCCGCGGTGTCGAGCCCGGCGGGTAGGTGGCCGTCGAGGGTCAGGGCCAGCACCGTCGGGCCGGCGCCGGAGACGACGGCGGGGACGCCGGCGCCGCGCAGGTGGTCGACGACGGCTGCGGTCTCGGGGTAGGCGGGGCGGCGGTAGGGCTGGTGCAGGCGGTCCTCGGTGGCCGCGAGCAGCAGCTCGGGCTCGCTGGTCAGGGCGTGCACGAGCAGCGCCGACCGGGCCGCGTTGTAGGCGGCGTCCGCGTGCGGGACGCGGTCGGGCAGCAGCCCGCGTGTGGCCTCGGTGGAGCTCGACCGGGCCGCGATGAGCGCGATCGGGCGCAGCGCCGGGTGCGGCGTGAGGTGCGCGGCGTGCCACGACCCCTCGTGCCCCCAGCTGACGACGAGCCCGCCGTACAGGCAGGCCGCGACGTTGTCGGCGTGCCCGTCGAAGCCCGCCGCGAGGTCGAGCACCGCGTCCTCGTCGAGCGGGTGGGTCGCGGCGAGCAGCGCGCGGGCGGCGACGATGCCGGCGACGGCGGCGGCCGCCGACGACCCGAGGCCCCGGCTGTGCGGGATGGCGTTGCGGCACCGCAGGCGCAGCGACACCCGCGGCGCCCCGGCCCGGGCGAACGTGGCGTGCGCGGCGCGCAGGACCAGGTGGCGCTCGTCGCGCGGCACGCGGCCGGCGCCCTCCCCCTCGACGTCGACGACGCAGCGCCCGCCGTCGCCGACGGACAGCTCGACCTCGTCCCACATCCCCAGGGCCAGGCCGAGGGTGTCGAAGCCGGGCCCGAGGTTCGCCGAGGTGGCCGGCACCCGGACGCGGACCACGGTGCCCGCCGGAGGGGCGACCTCCGACGCCACCTCCGCCCCGGCGCTCAGCGCAGGCCCAGGGCGTCGGCGACCGCGTCGACGTGCGGCGGGAGCACGACGGGGTCGGGCGCGTCCGCGAGCGCCGTGGCCGGGTCCTTGAGCCCGTGGCCGGTGACGGTGCAGACGATCAGCTGGCCGGGGTCCAGACGGCCCGCGCGCGCCTTGGCGAGCAGCCCGGCCACCGAGGCCGCCGACGCCGGCTCGACGAACACGCCCTCGCGGGCGGCGAGCAGGCGGTAGGCCTCGAGGATCGCGTCGTCGTCGACCGCGGTGATCTCGCCGGCGGACTCGTCGCGGGCGGCGATCGCCCCGTCCCAGGACGCCGGCGACCCGATGCGGATGGCGGTCGCGAGGGTCTCCGGGTCGCTCACCGGCGCCCCGTGCACGAGGGGCGCCGCGCCCGCGGCCTGCACCCCGAGCATGCGCGGCGTGCCGGCCACGACGCCGTCGCCGGCGTACTCGGTGTAGCCGCGCCAGTAGGCGGTGATGTTGCCGGCGTTGCCGACGGGCAGGGCGTGGACGTCGGGCGCGCGGCCGAGCTGGTCGCAGATCTCGAACGATGCCGTCTTCTGGCCCTCGATGCGCGCGGGGTTCACCGAGTTGACCAGCGCGACCGGGTACTGCTCGGCGGCGCGGCGGGCGAGCTCGAGGCAGGCGTCGAAGTTGCTCTCGAGCGCCAGGATGCGCGCGCCGTGCACCGTGGCCTGCGCGAGCTTGCCGAGCGCGATCTTGCCCTGGGGCACGAGGACCGCGCAGGTCATGCCGGCGCGCGTCGCGTAGGCCGCCGCGGAGGCCGAGGTGTTGCCGGTGGACGCGCAGATGACCGCCTGCGCGCCGCCGGCGAGGGCCTCGGTCATCGCCACGGTCATCCCGCGGTCCTTGAAGGAACCGGTGGGGTTCGCGCCCTCGATCTTGAGATGGACCTCGCAGCCGGTGAGCTCCGAGAGGTGCGGCGCGGACAGCAGCGGGGTGCCGCCCTCGCGCAGGGTCACGACCTCCCAGCCGGGCTGCACCCGCGGCATGCGGTCGCGGTAGGCGTTGATGATGCCGGGCCACTCCACGCGCGCCCCGGGGACCACACCGGTCACGACGTCCCTCCGAGCTCGGTCACCGGACGGCCCAGGCCCTCGACACGCAGCACCCCGGCGACGCCCCGGACGGCGTCGAGGCCGGTGAGCGCCTCCACCGTGGCCGCGAGCGCGGCGTCGGAGGCGGAGTGCGTCACGATCACCAGTGTGGCGTCCTTGGGGCCCGGCGCGCCATCGTCCGCGTCACCCCCGGACGCACCGCCCCGGCCCTCCTGCCGCACGGTCGCGATGCTGACGCCGTGCTCGGCGAACACCCCCGCGACCTGCGCGAGCACGCCCGCGCGGTCGGTGACGTCGAGGGCGACGTGGTAGCGGGTGAGGGTCTCCCCCATCGCCAGCACCGGCAGCGCCGCGTGGGAGGTGTCGCGCGGACCGCGGCCGCCGATGACGCGGTTGCGGGCGGCAGCGACGAGGTCGCCGAGCACCGCGCTCGCCGTCTGCGGCCCGCCGGCGCCCTGGCCGTAGAACATCAGCTGCCCGGCCGCGGCCGCCTCGATGAACACCGCGTTGTACGCGCCCGACACCGACGCGAGCGGGTGCGAGCGCGGGATCATCGCGGGGTGCACGCGGGCGCTGACCGCGCCGTCGGTCTGCTCGCAGATCGCCAGCAGCTTCACCGTGCAGCCCAGGGCCTTCGCGGCGGCGATGTCGGCGGCGGTGACGTCGCGGATGCCCTCGCGGTACACGTCGTCGGCGGTCACGCGGGTGTGGAAGGCGAGGCTCGCGAGGATCGCGGCCTTCGAGGCGGCGTCGTAGCCGTCGACGTCGGCGGTCGGGTCGGCCTCGGCGTAGCCCAGCCGGCCGGCCTCCTCGAGCGCCTCGGCGTAGTTGGCGCCGGAGGACGCCATCGCCGACAGGATGAAGTTCGTGGTGCCGTTGACGATGCCGGCGACGCGCACGATGCGGTCGCCCGCGAGCGACTGCTGGATCGGGCGCAGCAGCGGGATCGCGCCGGCGACCGAGGCCTCGTAGTAGAGGTCGGCGCCGGACTCGTCGGCGGCCGCGGCGAGCGCGGCGCCGTCCTCGGCGAGCAGCGCCTTGTTCGCCGACACCACCGACTTGCCGTTCTTGAGCGCCGTGAGCAGCAGCCCGCGCACCGGCTCGATGCCGCCGACGAGCTCGACGACGACGTCGACGTCGTCGCGCGTCACGAGGCCGGTGGCGTCGGTGGTCAGCAGGTCGCCGGGCACGTCCGGGTGCCGCTGCGGGCGACGCACCGCCACCCCGGCGAGCCGCAGCCGCGCCCCGACCCGCGCGGCCAGCTCGTCGGCCTGCTCGGTGAGCAGCCGCACCACCTGGGAGCCGACGACGCCGCACCCGAGCAGCGCGACCGAGATCTCGCGCCCGCCGTTCCCGGTCATGCCCTACCCCACCTCCAGCCGTGCCAGGTCGTCGAGGGTCTCGCGCCGCAGCAGCGGGCGCGACGTGCCGTCCGCCACGGCGACGACCGCGGGGCGCGGGACCTTGTTGTACGCGCTCGCCATCGCGTAGCAGTAGGCCCCCGTCGCGGCGACCGCCACGAGGTCGCCCGGGGCGAGATCCGCGGGCAGCCAGCAGTCGCGGACGACGACGTCGCCGGACTCGCAGTGCTTGCCGACGACGCGGCTGCGCACCGGCGGTGCCCCCGACGCCGAGCGCGAGACCAGACGGCAGTCGTAGTGCGCGTCGTAGAGCGCGGTGCGGATGTTGTCGCTCATGCCGCCGTCGACGCTGACGTAGCGGCGCCGCGCGCCCCCGCCGAGCTCGACGTCCTTGACCGTGCCGACCTCGTAGAGCGTCACCGTGCCCGGCCCGGCGATGGCGCGGCCCGGCTCGACGGCGATCCGCGGCGGCGCGAGGCCCACCCGCGCGGACTCCCGCTCGACGATCGCGCGCAGCTCACCGGCCATCCACGCGGGCGAGCGGGGGTGGTCGGCGACCGTGTAGGCGATGCCCATGCCGCCGCCGAGGTCCACGGTACCGAGGGCGTCGGTGACCGCGGGGCTGTCGGAGCCGTGCTCGTCGCGCAGCTCGGCGAGCAGGCCGATCACGCGGCGGGCGGCCAGCTCGAAGCCGTCGGCGTCGAAGATCTGGGAGCCGATGTGGCTGTGCAGGCCGACGAGGTGCAGCCCCGACGACTTCACCACGCGCCGCACCGCCTCGGCGGCGTCGCCCGCGGCCAGCGAGAACCCGAACTTCTGGTCCTCGTGGGCGGTCGCGATGAACTCGTGGGTGTGCGCCTCGACCCCCACCGTCACGCGCACCATGACCTGGGCGCGCACGTCACGCTCGCGCGCGATCTCGTCGAGGCGGGCGATCTCGACGTAGGAGTCGAGCACGATCGCCCCGACCCCGGCGTCGAGCGCCGCCGCGAGCTCCCGGCGGCTCTTGTTGTTGCCGTGCACGGTGATCCGCTCGGCGGGGAACCCGGCGCGCCGCGCGATCGCGAGCTCGCCCTCCGTGCAGACGTCGAGACCCAGGCCCTCCTCGGCGACCCACCGCGCGACCTCGGTGCACAGGAACGCCTTGGCCGCGTAGTGCACCAGCGCCGGGTCGCCGTACGCGGCGGCGTGCTCCGCGCAGCGCGCGCGGAAGTCGGCCTCGTCGATCACGAACAACGGGGTGCCGTGCTCGCGGGCGAGGGCGGTGACGTCGACGCCGGCGAGGCGGACGGCGCCGTCGTCAGCCCGCGTCGCGTGGCGGGGCCAGACCGCGGCGGGCAGGACGTCGAGGGCCGCGGCGTCCGGCGGGCCGGCGCCGTCCTCGTGCTGCGGGATGACGTCGGCGTGACGGGGCCCGGCGGGGTGTGCGCGGGTCATGCGGGGTTCTCCTGGGGGGTCACATGCGCTCGGGCGCGCTCACGCCGAGCAGGCCCAGGCCGTTGGCGAGCACCTGGCGGGCCGCGGTGCACAGCGCGAGACGCGCCGTGTGGATTCCCGCGGGCTCCTCGTCGCCCTGCGGCAGGACGCGGCAGGTGTCGTAGAAGCGGTGGTAGGCGCCCGCGAGCTCCTCGAGGTAGCGGGCCACCCGGTGCGGCTCGCGCAGGCCCGCCGCCGACGCCAGCACGCGCGGGAACTCCCCGAGCGTGCGGATGAGATCGCCCTCGCGCGGGTGCACGAGCAGGGCGAGGTCGGGGTCGTCGGCGCTCACACCGAGGTCCGCCGCGTTGCGGGCCAGCGACGCGAGCCGCGCGTGGGCGTACTGCACGTAGAACACGGGGTTCTCGTTGGTGCGGCTGGAGATGAGGTCCAGGTCGATCTCGAGCACCTGGTCGACCGAGCTGCGCGCGAGCGAGTAGCGCGCGGCGTCCACGCCGACCGCGTCGACGAGGTCCTCCAGCGTGATGATCGTGCCGGCGCGCTTGGACATCTTCACGGGCTCGCCGCCGCGCACCAGGTTGACCAGCTGGCCGATGAGGACCTCGACCCGCGCCGGGTCGTCGCCGAACGCCGCGGCCACCGCCTTGAGCCGGTGGATGTAGCCGTGGTGGTCCGCGCCGAGCATGTAGATCGCCAGGTCGGCGCCGCGCGCCCGCTTGTCGCGGTAGTAGGCGATGTCGCCGGCGATGTAGGCGGGCCGGCCGTCGGACTTGATGACGACACGGTCCTTGTCGTCGCCCTGGTCGGTGGAGCGCATCCACCACGCGCCCTCGGCGAAGTAGAGGGCGTCGCCGTCCTTGAGATCCTGGACGGCCTTCTCCACCGCGCCCGAGGTGTGCAGGGCGAGCTCGGAGGACCAGACGTCGAAGTGCGTCCCGAACGCCTCGAGGCTCGCGCGCATCTCGTCGAGCATCACCTCGACGCCCAGGCGCTTGAACGCGGCGAGCTTCTGGTCGTCGGGCTGGTCGAGCACGCTCGTCTCGTCCTCCACCCCGCCCGAGGCCTCGACGACCTTCGCCGCCACCTCCGCGACGTACGCCCCGCCGTAGCCGTTCTCCGGCACCGGCCGGCCCTCCGCGGCGGCGATGAGCGACTCGGCGAACCGGTCGATCTGGGCGCCGGCGTCGTTGACGTAGTACTCGCGGGTGACCGCGGCCCCCTGTGCGGCGAGCACGCGGCCCAGCGCGTCGCCGACCGCGGCCCACCGGGCGCCGCCGAGATGGATCGGGCCGGTGGGGTTCGCGGAGACGAACTCGAGGTTGATCGCCTGTCCGGTCAGCGTGTCCGCGTGCCCGTAACCGTCGCCCGCCGCGAGCACCGCGGCGACGATGCCGGCCTGGGCGTCCGCGGCGAGGCGCAGGTTGAGGAAGCCGGGGCCCGCGACCTCGGCGGTCGCGATGCCGTCGGTGTCGGTGAGCCGGGTGGCCAGCCAGCCCGCCAGCTCCGCCGGCGCGACCCCCGCCTTCTTCGCCGAGCGCAGCGCGATGTTGGTCGCGTAGTCGCCGTGCTCGGGGTTGCGCGGGCGCTCTACCGTGACCGTCTCGGGCAGCACCGCCGTGTCGAGGCCGCGCTCGGTGAGCACGTCCACGGCGACGGCGTGCAGGAGGTCGGCCAGGGCAGCGGGGGTCACCCCGGGGATTCTAGGGACCGCGACCGGCGCGACCTCGCTCCGGCGTCCACCACCCGGCCCCCACCCGGCGCCGATCACGCGGGGTGCGCACCCGTCACCGGGGCGCTACGACGTCCTCCGTAAACTCGTGGCCATGGCGAGTGGTGGGTCCGGCCGGCGGACCGGGTCGAGCTCGGGGTCGTCGGGACCCTCGCGCTCCGGGCGTGACGGACGGTCGCAGGGCGGCCAGGGGTCGGGCAACGGCCAGCGGTCCGGCGGTCAGCGGGACGGGGGCCAGCGGTCCGGCGGCCAGCGGGCGGCTGGTCAGCGGGACGGGGGCCAGCGGGGCGGGGGCCAGCGGGGCGGGGGCCAGCGCACCGCGCAGCGGCCCGGGCAGAAGCGCGGCCCGAACCCGGTCACCCGCGGCAAGCGCCCCGCGGCCGGCACGCGCCGTCAGGTGCCGTGGCTGGTGATCGGCGCCGTCGCCGTGGTGGTCGCGCTCGCCGCGGTCGTCATCGGCTTCGCGCTCTCGCGGGAGAGCGAGGTCGGCGCCTGGCGTCCGAGCGACGACAACCGCGACCCCTCGCTCGCGATCCCGGGTGTCATCACCGGGCAGTACGCGGGCCAGCAGCACGTGACCGCGCAGCAGCGCGTCGCCTACGACCGCTCGCCGCCCTTCGGCGGCCCGCACGACGCCTACTGGGCCGCGTGCAACGGCGTCGTCTACCCCACCCCGGTGCGCAGCGAGAACATGGTCCACTCGCTGGAGCACGGCGCGGTGTGGATCGCCTACAACCCGGACCAGGTCAGCGGGCCGGCGCTGCAGGCGCTCGCGGCGAAGGTGCAGGGCCAGGACTACACGATGATGTCGCCGTACCCCGGGCTCGACCAGCCGATCTCGCTGCAGTCCTGGGGTCACGAGCTCAAGCTCGCCGACGCGAACGACCCGCGCATCGACCAGTTCATCTCCTCGCTGCGCCAGAACCAGTACACCTACCCCGAGGTCGGGGCGAGCTGCGACGCGCTCGGGCCGGGCTACTTCGACCCGGACAACCCGCCGCCCTTCGACGCGTCCCCGCCGCCGCCGGACGCGGTGACCATGGACGGCCGCGGCGCCGCGGCGGGCGCCGGCGGATGAGCGCGCCCAGCCCGGTGGGCGACACCGTGACCGACCCCTCGAGCGACACCGACCGCACCGACCCGCCACCGCCCGTCGACGACGGCGGCGACGACGGGGGCTCCGGCGGCGGGTGGTGGTCGGCGAGCCCGACGTGGGCGAAGGCCGTCGTGGCCGGCGGTCTCGCGCTGCTGCTCGTCCTCGTCGGCGTCATCGGCGGGATCGCGCTGGGCCGCGCGACGGCGGAGTCGTACGGGCCCGCCGAGGACTCCATCGACGTCGGGTTCCTGCAGGACATGACGGTCCACCACAGCCAGGCGGTCGAGATGGCCGTGTGGGCGCGGACCAACACCGCCGACCCGCGCGTGCGCCAGATCGCGTTCGACATCGAGTCGACCCAGACGTCGCAGGTCGGGCGCATGGAGGGCTGGCTGACGCTGTGGGGTCGGCCGCTCTCCCCGCCCTCCGGACAGTTCATGGGGTGGATGGGCATGCCGATGGCGTCCATGCCGGGCATGGCCTCCCCGGAGGACCTGGCGCGGATGCGCGCGGCCACCGGGCGCGAGCTCGACGTCGAGTTCCTGCAGCTCATGCTGCGCCACCACCAGGGCGGTCTGCCGATGATGGAGGCCGCGGCCGCCGACGCCTCGGTCCCCGCGGTCCGGGCGCTCGCGCAGAGCATGGTCGCGTCCCAGACCGCCGAGTCGGCGACGATGACGCAGATGCTCGCCGAGCGCGGCGCCGCACCCCTCCCCGCGCCCGCCGACCCCCACGCCGGCATGGACGGGATGCACGGCGGCGGCTGATCCGTGGCGCACTCTGTGCGAGCGATGCGGCATCGCTGGCGCCTGACGCCAGGATCGCCACATCCTCGCTGACCCGACACGCCGACGCGGGCGTCGCGCGGGTCGGAACGACGATCAGGGGGCCGAAAAGCACGCCGGGCGAGGGCTCGGAGGTGCGTAGCGACCTCCTGATCATCGGCGCTACGACCCCAGCCGCGCTCGCACCTCCGCCTCGGCGGCGGCGATCGGGCTGGCAGCGGCCTCGCGGTGCAGGGCCTCGAGCCGCTCGCCGGCCTCGGGACGGCTCCACTCGCGCGCGAAGGCGCCGGACAGGATGTCGTCGTGCATCACGCGGGCGAAGCGCGCCGCCAGCTCGCCCTGCTCGTCGAGTGCCGCGAGCGAGCGCAGCTGCCCGTACTGCGACGTCCGTGAGTGGAGCCCGAGCTGCCCGAACAGGCCCTCACGGGCGACGTGCGCGAACACCTCGGCGGGCTCGGCCGACAGGTAGAGCTCGTTCAGCACCGCCTCCTCACTGAATCCGGCCTCGATCGCCACGCGGTGGGCGGTGCGCACGACGTCGAGGATCGCCGGCCACACGGCCTGCTCGCTGAACAGGTCGAGCGCCGCCTCCTCGCGCGCGCTGGAGACGATGGCCCCGCCGAGGGTGCCGCCGATCGCCCGCGCCACCGCGAGCGTCGTGTCCCACGCGCGCCCCGTCGCGTCCCGCTCGACCGACACGAAGCACGGGAACCCGTGCCGGTCGACGTACCGGTCGCGCACCGCCGCGCCGATCATCCGCGGCGCGACCATGACGACGTCGACCCCGTCGGGCACCTCGAGCAGCCCGAAGTGCCAGTTGTAGCCGCTGGCCACGACGAGCGTGTCCCCCGCCGTCAGCCCCGGCGCCACCTCGTGGCGCACCAGGTCCGGCTGCACCTCGTCGGGCACGAGCAGCAGGGCGATGTCCGCCGCCGCGGCCGCCTCACCGATCGGGCGGACGTCGAAGCCCTCCTCACGCGCGCCCGCGACGTAGCCGTCCTCCCGGTTCCCGACGAGCGGCGCGTACCCCGAGTCGCGCAGGTTCGCCGCCTGCGCCGCGCCCTGGTTGCCGAACCCGAGCACGGCGATCGTGCGCCCGGACAATGCGGAGAGGTCCGCGGCGTCGACGGTGCGGTCCTGATGGATCTCTGCGTGTGCCATCACCCGAGCGTCGGTGCTCACCGGCCCGTGCGCTAGGCTCAGCCACGGTTCGCCCCCGTAGCTCAGGGGATAGAGCACCGCCCTCCGGAGGCGGGAGCGCAGGTTCGAATCCTGCCGGGGGCACCATGTGATGTGTCAGGACATCCCGGACGCCCGAACCCCGTCGTGTGGGTTCGGGCGTTTGTCATGTCGGGGTTGTCGGTCGTCTGGGCTGGTCGTCGCGGGTCGGGTCGACGTCGAGCTCGCGCAGGAGTTCACCGGTGGCGGCGTCGATGACGCGCACGTGGTGGTTCGGCGGCGGGGCTTGCGATCGGCATGGTCTCCGCGTCGGGAACGGCGGGCATCTCGCTCACGCCGGTCCTGCTCGAACGCCTCGTCGCGGTCGCCGACCGGCGGACGGTCCGGGCCGGCGAGGGGCCTCGTGGTCTGGGTGGTCGTCGTACCGTGCTGCCGGTGCTGGTCGTGGTCGCGGCGATCGTCGTGAGGCCGCCCCGACAGTCGGGAGGCGGCCCCGGGGTGGCCGGTGGGAGGGAGCACCGAGCAGCCGCGTGTCCGTCGCCTCACAGACGATCAACATCACAAGAGCTCGGACTCTTCTCTCACGTGACCGTACGGTCAAGGCGCTCGCGAGCTCCGGCGTCGCCGCTCGCACCGCTTCCCGCTCCCCTCCCGAAAGAGCCCATGCCGCTGCCTGCCGTCCTGTCCGGAGCATTGCGCTCGTCCACCACCGCGGCCCGCCGCATCCGGATCCCGTCATGGCGGGAGGCCCGCGTCGAGGTCCTCGCGGGCCTCGTCGTCGCGCTCGCCCTGATCCCCGAAGCGATCTCGTTCTCGATCATTGCCGGGGTCGACCCGCGGGTGGGCCTGTTCGCCTCGTTCACCATGGCCGTCACCATCGCGATCCTCGGCGGGCGCAAGGCGATGATCTCCGCGGCGACCGGCGCCATCGCCCTCGTGCTCGCTCCCCTCGTGCTCGAGCACGGGGTGGAGTACCTGTTCGCCGCGGTCGTGCTGGGCGGGCTGATCCAGGTCCTGCTCGGGGTCCTCGGGGTGGCGCGGCTGATGCGGTTCCTGCCGCGCATGGTCATGGTCGGCTTCGTCAACGCGCTCGCCATCCTGATCTTCCTCGCCCAGCTGCCCTACCTGGTCGACGTGCCGTGGACGGTGTACGTGCTGCTGGCCGTGGGCCTGTTGGTCATGGTGGGCCTGCCGCGGCTCACCCGGGCCGTGCCCGCGCCGCTGGTGGCCATCGTCGTGCTCACCGCGTTCACCGTCGCCGCCGGCGTCGCCGTGCCGACCGTCGGCGACCAGGGCGACCTGCCCGACAGCCTGCCGATCCTCGGCATCCCGACGGTGCCGTTCACCGTCGAGACCCTCGCGATCATCGCGCCCTACGCGCTGGCGATGGCGCTGGTCGGGCTGATGGAGTCGCTGATGACGGCCAAGCTGGTGGACGGGATCACCGACACCCACTCCGACAAGACCCGCGAGTCCTGGGGCCAGGGCGTGGCCAACGTCGTCACCGGCTTCTTCGGCGGCATGGGCGGCTGCGCGATGATCGGACAGACGATGATCAACGTGAAGTCCGGCGCCCGCACCCGGCTCTCGACGTTCCTCGCCGGGGTCTTCCTGCTGATCCTCGTGGTCGCCCTCGGCGACGTCGTGGCCCGCATCCCGATGGCCGCCCTCGTCGCTGTCATGATCATGGTCGCGGTCGCGACCTTCGACTGGCACAGCATCGCCCCCGCCACCCTGCGCCGGATGCCCAAGAGCGAGCTGGCGGTGATGGCGGCGACGGTCGCGGTCACCGTGACCACCCACAACCTTGCGATCGGCGTCGTCGTCGGGGTGCTCGTCGCGACGGTGCTCTTCGCACGCCGCGTGGCCCACCTCGTCGAGGTCGACGGGGTCCTCGACCCCGACGGCAGCACGAAGATCTACCGCGTCTCCGGGCAGCTGTTCTTCGCGTCCAGCAACGACCTGACCTACCAGTTCGACTACGCCTGCGACCCCGGTCGCGTCGTGATCGACCTGTCCGAAGCCCACATCTGGGACGCCTCCACCGTCGCCGCCCTCGACGCCATCACCACCAAGTACGAGGACCGCGGCACCGAGGTCACCATCACCGGGATGAACGACAACAGCCGGGCCCGCCACGACAACCTCGCCGGCAACCTCGCCGGAAGCCACTGACGGGCGTGCTCAGGCTCCCCGGTAGATCCCGAAGGTCCACAGGCTGCCCTCGGTGTCGCGCACGCTGAAGGCGTCGGTGGGGCCGCCCGCGGCGAACTCGGTCGCGTGCGGTCCCACGACGACGTCACCGGTGCCGCCGACGAGGACGGTGCCGCCCCCGGGCCGGCGCAACTCCGCGTGGACGACGTCCCCGTCCGCGTCGCGGACCACGACGGCCTCCCGGAACCAGGAACCGCCGACCGGCCTCCGGGTCGTCGTCGTGCAGGAGTCCGACGGGTCCGCGGTAGCTGCGATGCGGCAACGACCGCAAGGCGCCGAGCACCTCAGGGCGCACATCTCGCCGGCGGGCCGCATCGAGGACCTCGTCGACCGTCGCCGCGGGTGCGTGAAGACCTACTCGGTGAGGTCGATGATCTCCATCCGCGTGACCGGGAGGTCCGACGGCGCAGGGCTCCACGTGATCGCGGACCTACCCTGCCGTGATGACAGACTTGAGTGGTGCTCGTGCCTCCCTCGGAGGGCCGTGGAGTGCAGGCGATGCTTCCTGGCGAGAGCAGACGACGCGAGGGCAGGGACGCGGGGGCAGGGGCCAGGCACCTCGGACGAGGACGGTGGAGAGATGCGTGACGACCTGATGCAGATCGGCGTCGTGGCCGACCGCGCCGGCCTGTCCCTGCGCACCATCCGGTACTACGAGGAGGTCGGGCTCGTGGTCCCCGCCGAGCGATCGTCCGGCGGCTTCCGGCTGTACTCCGAGGAGAACATCGCCCAGCTCCGGCTCATCAAGCAGATGAAGCCGCTGGAGTTCACCTTGGAGCAGATGCGCGACCTGCTGGAGACGGTGCGGGCCCTCACCGCCGAGCCGGCGCCCGCGCCCGAGCGCAAGGCCGAGCTCTCCGACCGGCTCGGCATGTACCGCTCGATCGTCGAGGCCCGCATCGACGCGCTCCGGGAGCAACTGCACCGCGCCGAGGACTTCGCCGACCTCCTCCGCTCGCCGTCGGCGATGCGAGCGCGAGGGTGAGCGCCCGGCCGAGGCGGACCCGTCGCTCTCGACCGGCGAGGTGGACGGGGACGCCCGGCGCCGGCGCACCTTCGCCGTGATCAATCACCCCGCACACAGCGCTGGCGGCCGGGATGGTGGCCACCCCGCGGATCTCGCGTGCGCGGCGGATCCTTGCTCGGGTCATCTCACCCGAATCGGGGGCGCGCCGCCCCGGCGGGTGCCCGATCATGGCGCGGACGCCCCACCGCGTCGTCAGCTCGTCGAGGAGAGCTCATGAGCGAGATCTCGGCGGCGCGGTCGGACCGCCGTCGCCGGATGCCCCTGGAGGACTACGCGGCGATCACCGCGACGGTCCTGGTCGTCCTCGCGCTGGCCGCGGCGATCGTCGTCGCGCGGGGCGCGATCGTGCTGGTGTTCGTCGGCTTCTTCCTGGCCACCGGCATCGAACCCGCGATCCGCTGGTTCGTGACGCGCGGGCTGCGCCGCGGACTGGCCGTCGCCCTGGTCGTCCTGCTCGTCCTCGTGGTCCTCGTGGGACTGGCCGCCGTGCTGGTGGTCCCGGCCGTGAACGAGATCGGCTACCTCGTCGCGGAGCTCCCGGACCGGCTCGCCGCCCTGGGCGAGCGGCTCGGCGGCCCCGGCAGCGCCGTCGGCAGCGCGATGACCGACCCGGGCACCCAGCAGCAGCTGCAGCAGTCGCTCTCGGGGCTCGGCGGTCTCGTCGCGGCCGGCGCCGCGGCGGTCTTCAGCGTGCTCGGCGCGCTCTTCGGGGGCGTGTTCGCCACGGTCACCGTGCTGGCGCTGCTGGTGTACTTCTCGCTGGCCATGCCCCGCATCCGCGCCGGGATGGACCGCCTGCTGGCCCGCGAGGAGCGCATCGCCGCCGCCGAGGCCGCCCTGGGGCGCATCGGGGGGTACGTCTCGGGCCAGCTGGTCGTGTCCGGGATCGCCGGGCTCGCGGCGTTCGTCTTCTTCCTGCTCGCGGGCATCCCCTACCCGGCGCTGCTGGCGCTCGTGGTCGCCGTCCTCGACGCCGTCCCCCAGATCGGCGCGACCCTCGCCTCGTTCGTCGCGGTCGTCGCGGCCCTCACCGTCAGCTTCCCGCTGGCCATCGGAACGCTCGTCTACTTCATGATCTACCAGGGCGTCGAGAACTACCTCGTCGCGCCGCGGGTGTTCTCCAAGGCCATCGAGCTCTCGCCCGTCGGCGCGTTCGTCGCCATCCTCATCGGCGGCGCCACCGCCGGGCTGCTCGGCGCGATGACGGCCCTCCCGCTCACCGCCGCCGGCAAGGTCGTCATCGGCCACGTCCTGTCCGAGCGCGGCGGCCGGGGGCGGTCCACACCCGTCCGCACCCCCACCGGCCATGGCGTCGGTGACCGCAACACCACGGAGCAGGAGGACGGGCATGTCTGAGGCGTCACGAGCGAAGCGGAGCTCGACGGGTGGCAGGAAGGTCGACTCCCGATGGATCGTCGGGGGCGTCCTCCTCGTCGTCGCCCTGGTCTTCGTCCTGGAGAACCGCGACCCGGTCGGCATCCGACTGCTCATCCCGCTCGTCGTCATGCCGCAGTGGGCGGCGCTGACGATCACGCTCGTCATCGGCTTCGTGGCGGGTGTCCTGGTGTCGCGCCGACGTCGGTGAGGCGCCCGGCGCCGGTGTGCCTCAGGGCTCGATCAGGCCGGACCGGATGGCGTAGCGGGTGACCTCGACCCGGTCGCGCAGACCGAGCTTGTCGAGGATGTTCGCGCGGTGCCGCTCGACGGTCTTGGGGCTGAGGGTGAGCAGCTCGGCGATCTCCGCGGAGCTGTGGCCCTCGGCGACCAGCTTCACCACTTCGCTCTCGCGCGGGGTCAGCGGTCCGCGCCCGGGTCGCTCGCCGTGGGCGACCCGCTCGAGGTAACGGCGCATCAGCGCGCCCAGAGCCGCGGGATGGATGAACGGCTCGCCCCGGACCGCGGCCCGACAGGCATCGACCAGGTCGCGGTCGGCCTGCCGCTTGAGCACGTAGCCGGCCGCTCCGGCGGCGATGGCCTCGAAGAAGTACTGCTCCCGGTCGTACATCGACAGCAGCAGCACGGGCAGGCCGGGGCGTCGACGGACGATCTCGCGGGTGGCCTGCAACCCGGTCAGGTGCGGCATGGCCACGTCGAGGACGGCCAGGTCGACCCGGGTCCTCGTGGCCACCTCGATCGCTTCGAGCCCGTCGACGGCCTCGGCGACGACCTGCAGGTCGGCCTGCCGCTCCAGCACGGCCTTCAAGCCCTCGCGCACCACGGCGTGGTCGTCGGCGATGAGAACCCGTGCGGGGGGCGGGGACGTCATGGTCGGCCGCCGAGGAGTGCGATGCTCACCGACAACCGGACGCGCGTCCCCCGGGAGGGGCTGTCGATGAGCAGTCGGCCGCCGATCAGCAGCGCACGCTCGCGCATGCCGCGGACGCCCTGCCCGTCGCTGTCGACGTCGGCCGCGCCGGCACCGTCGTCGGTGACCGTCAGGTGCAGCTGCTCCGCCCCGACCTCCAGGACCAGCGTGATCCGGTCCGCCCCCGCGTGCCGGACCGCGTTGGTGAGCGCCTCCTGGGCGATGCGGTAGACCGCGAGCTCCACCTCCGCGGACATCGCCGGCAGACGGTTCGGCAGGACCGCGTCGATCCGCGCCGTGCAACCGTGCTGGCGCAGGGAGCCGACCAGTGCGTCCAGGCCGCTGCGCAGCCCGAGATCGGTGAGCACACCGGGGCGCACCTGGTAGGCGAGCGCGCCGACCTCGTCCAGCGTCGCCCGGGTCTGGTCCGCCACCTCCTCGATGCGGGGACGCAGCGGCTCCGACGCCTCGTCGTGGAGGCGGCCGAGCTGCAGGAGGATGCCGGTCAGCCGCTGCCCGATCTCGTCGTGCAGCTCCCGACCGAGACGTTGCCGCTCGGCCTCCAGACCGGAGATCGTCCGGCGCGTGCTGGCCCGTCGCTCGGCCTCGAGCCGGTCGAGCATCGTGTTGTAGCCGGCGATCAGCGCCCGTGTCTCGGCCCCGCCCATCTCCGGGAGGCGCTCGCGGGGTCGGAGGACGTCCAGGGTCTCCATGCGCCGGACCAGGGCGGCCAGACCGCTGAAGCTGAAGCGCAGCAGCAACGCGTTCGCGACCACCATGATCACGAGTCCGCCGGCGAGGACGACCCACTCCTCGGTGGCCGCCGGCCACGAGACCGTCGCCGGCGTGATCGCGAGCATGAGCACGGCCGCGACCAGGATGGCCGCGTTCACCGCGACCACCCGCGCGTACAGCGAGGAGTTGCGCCGCCGCGGGACCGGGTCGGCGCGCTCCCGCGGCGCGCCACCCACCGGCCGGGGCGGTGACGTCGTCATGGCCATCAGCGTGCGGGATCGAACCGTCCCGCGGAACCGGCCGGGCGACCACCGGCCCCGGCGTCCGCACGCTCGGACCACGCCCGTCGGTCGACGCCCTTGACGAGCAGCCACAGGAAGAAGGGCACCTCGCCGACCAGGGCGGTGACGCCGACGAGCCAGCCCCACGCGTCCGCGTAGCCGGACCAGAGCAGGGTGCCGAGGCCGTCGACCAGGTACCCGGCCCCGGCGAGCCCGAGCAGCGCCCCGAAGACCCGCGGGAAGAACTCCGCGTGGTGGACCAGCCACCCGAGCAGCACCAGGGAGGACCCGAAGAACAGCTGGCTGACGAGCACCGCGTCCCCGTGCACCTCGAGGGCCAGCAGGGCGAGGGCGTCGCGCTGTGCGGGGTCGAGCGCGCCCGCGGGCTCGTTCGCCAGGCGCAGCGCCGCCAGGGTGCCGAGCAGGCCGATCCCGATCACCACGGCCTCGGCGAGCCGGGCGAACGCCGCGGTCAACGCCACGCCACGGCTCACCGACCGCAGCAGGAGGTACAGCAGCACCGGCATCGCGACCTCGACGAGCATGATCGCGACCTCGACGACGATGCCGGCACGGAGCAGGCCGCCGGCCTCACGGAGGTTCGCCGCGGTCGCCGTGGCGTCGCCGGCGACGACGATCTCGCCGGGGACGTAGAGCAGGCTGAACGGGCCGAGCACCGCCAGCAGGACGAAGAGGGTGCCGATCGTCCGAGCCAGGCGGTTCGGGTCCCGCGCGACGGGTCCGGTGGGCATGTCGGGTCCTCGGGTCAGACGGTGAGCGCGACCTTGCCCCGGGCCCGCCCGGTGGCGACGTGCTCGATGGCGCCCGGCGCGTCGGCCAGCGGGAAGGTCGACTCGACGGCCGGCAGCAGCCCTCCGGCGGCCACCATCTCGGCGAGCACGGCGAGGTCGTCGGCGTTCTCCGAGGAGATGAAGCTGCCCAGCGACTGCCGGACGAACGGCGAGAGCAGCAGAGCCCGCAGCTGCCGGTCGACGCCGCCGATCCAGCGGTCGCCGCCCTCCCCGCCGACGATCACCAGCCGCCCGGTCGGCGTGAGCGCGCGTCGCAGGGCCCGCAGAGGACGGTTGCCGCCGATGTCGAGGACGACGTCCCACTGCCGATCGCCCGACGTGACGTCGTCCCGGGCGTAGTCGACGACCTCGTCGGCACCCAGACCCCGGACCAGGTCGGTCTTGGCGGCGCTGCAGACGCCGGTGACGTGCGCCCCGTATGCGTTCGCCACCTGCACCGTGAAGCTGCCCACCCCGCCCGACGCACCCAGCACCAGCACGCGCTCTCCCGCGCGGACCCGCCCGTGGTCGCGCACGGCCTGGAGGGCCGCCAACCCGGACACGCCCAGCGTGGCGGCCTCGGGGAACCCGACCGAGGCCGGCTTGCCGGCGAGCTTGCCCTCCCGGGCGACGGCGTACTCGGCGAACGACCCGGCCGCGATGCCGAACACCTCGTCGCCGACGGCGAACCGCGTGACCCGCTCCCCCACCTGCTCGACCACGCCGGCGACGTCCATGCCGAGCACGGGCTGCTTCGGGCGACGCACCCCGAAGCCGGCCAGGCGCACCAGGTAGGGCAACCCGGTCATCAGGTGCCACACACCCCGGTCCACACCGGCCGCCGTCACCCGGACCAGGACCTCCTCCGGCCCGGGGCGCGGCGGCTCCACGTCCTGGAACTCCAGGGCTCCCACGCCGCCGTAGGCACGCCGGACGATCGCCTTCATCGCTGCCTCCCGACGCTGCCCCCGCGGCATCACGTCGGAAGCCACCATCACGCGCTCCGGTGCCCGCGTGCCATCGGTGCCCGCACCCATTTCTCGGTGCGACCCGCGGAAATGGGGTCCGGCACCGATGGCGACGCGCTGTGGTGGCGACCGAGGCTCGGACGACGGGCCGGACGTCCCCGGCCGGCCCCTGGATGGGTGGTGATCCCGTGAGCACGTCCCCGAATCCGAGTACCGCCCCGCGCCGAGGGCCGGGACCCGGCCGGCTGGCCCGTCTCGCCGGCCTCTCCTACCTGCTCGTCGTGGTGTTCGGCATCTTCGCCCACGTCGTCGTCCGCGGTCGGCTGTACATCCCCGGCGACGCGACGGCGACCTCCGCGAACCTGGCCGCGCAACCCGTGCTCTTCCGCCTCGGATTCGTGGCCGACCTGGCGATGGCAACCTTCCTGCTGCTCACGGCGATGGCCCTGTACCGGCTGCTGCGCCACGTCGACCGCGACGTCGCCGCGGCGATGGTGGTGTTCGCCGCCGTCGGCGTCGCCATCACCTTCGCCGTCCTGAGCCAGACCTTCGCCGCGTTCCTCGCGGCGACCGCCCCGCCCTACCCGGCCGCCCTCGGAGCCGAGGGAGCACCGCTGTCGCTGCTGCTCCTGGACACCCACCACTACGGCTACCTGAGCGCGCAGGTGTTCTTCGGGCTCTGGCTGCTCCCCCTGGGCTACCTGATGTACCGGTCGGCGATGTTCCCCCGGTGGCTCGGCGTGCTCCTCGTCGCGGCCAGCGTCGGGTTCCTCCTCGACACCGTCCTGCTCTTCCTCGCGCCGGGCCTGCGCGCCGCCGCCGAGCCGGTGCTCGGCACCCTGACCTCCGTCGCCGAGCTCGTGGCCGTCGCCTGGCTGCTCGTCCGCGGCGCCGGCCCCCGGTCGCAGGGCGCACCGTCGGCGTCGTCGCCCGTCGACGCGGCGACGTGACAGCGACCTGACGGCATACTCGACGGGCGTGCCTCCCCGCCCGTGCCCGTGCGGCCTGCCCGAACCCTTCGACGCGTGCTGCGGCCGGTACCTCGGCGACGACGGCGGCGCGGCACCCACCGCCGAGGCCCTCATGCGGTCGCGCTACACCGCCTTCGCGCGCGGCGACGTCGACCACCTGCTGAGGACCTGGCACCCCGCGACCCGCCCGGCGGCGCTGACGCTCGATCCCGCGATCCGGTGGACGCAGCTGGAGGTCCTCGACCGCGTCGGCGGCGGCCTGTTCGACGCCGATGGCGTCGTCGAGTTCCGCGCGCACCACCGCGAGGGCCCGCGGACGGGGGTCCTGCACGAGCGCAGCCGCTTCGTGCGGGAGGCCGGGCGGTGGCTCTACCGGGACGGCACCGCCCGCTGACCCGCCGCGGTCGGCGGTCCCACGACCCGGGCCGGGGCAGTGTGATCCATCGCATCCCCGTACCGAATAGTAGGACTTCCGAGTAACCGTCGGCGCCCCTCACCGTGGGGTGCGGGCCGTCACCGGCCCGCGTCGACCACCGGGAGCCGTCCGTGCACCGCACTCCGATCCAGGTCCGATGCCCCGAAGGCGGCGACGCCCGCCTGCTGGGCCTCGGCGCGTTCCGGCCCCGCCGGTACGCGACCAACGAGGAGGTGTGCGCGCACATCGACGTCGACCCCGAGTGGGTCGTCGCGCGCTCCGGCATCCGCACCCGCGGGGTCGCCGCCCAGGACGAGACCGTGGTCGCCATGGCGGCCGCGGCCGGGCGCGACGCCCTCGGCGTCGCGGCCGTCTCCCCCGCCGAGATCGACGTCGTCGTCGTGGCGACGATGTCGCCGGACACCGCCTGCCCCCAGGTCTCGACCCGGCTCGCCGACCGCCTCGGCGTCACCGGCGCCGCGGTCGACCTCGGCGCCGCGTGCTCGGGCTTCTCCTACGGCCTCGAGACGGCGCGCGCCATGATCCGGGCCGGCACGGCGCGTCACGTCCTGCTCGTCGGCGTCGAGCGCATGACCGACTTGCTCGACCCCTCCGACCGCTCCACGGCCTTCCTGTTCGGTGACGGCGCCGGCGCCGTGGTCGTGGGCCCGAGCGACGCGCCCGGCGTCGGACCCGCCGTCTGGGGGGCCGACGGCAGCCAGGCCGACCTCATCGAGCACCGCCCGAGCTGGCGGGACGGCCTCGCCGACCCGGCGGGCGCGGTGCCCGGGTTGCGCATGCAGGGCCCGGCGGTGTTCCGCTGGGCGAGCACGCAGATCGCCCCGGTCGCCGAGAAGGCACTCGCCGCCGCGGGCGTGACCGTCGACGACCTCGACGCCTTCGTGCCCCACCAGGCCAACAACCGCATCACCGACGCCCTCGTGCGCGCACTCGCGCTGCCCGACCGGGTCGTCGTCGCCCGCGACGTCGTCCGCGCCGGGAACACCTCGGCCGCCTCGGTACCGCTCGCGATGCACGCCCTGCTGCAGGACGGCGAGGCCGAACCCGGGCAGGTCGCCCTGCTCGCCGGGTTCGGCGCCGGCCTGACCTACGGGTCCCAGGTCGTCGCGCTGCCGCCGATCACCGCGTGACCGGCGCGGGTCACCCCGCGAACGCCTCCACGGCCAGCCAGACCCCGAAGACGAAGAACAGCACCGCCGCGCCGACCCGGATGACCCTGTCGGGCAGCCTCCGCCCGAGCACCCGCCCCAGGATGATCGCCAGCCCGTCGGCCGCGACCATCCCGATCGTCGAGCCGAGCCACACGCCCGAGACGCCGACCGCGCCCGGGTACTGCGTCGCCAGCGTGATGGTGGCGAGCATCGTCTTGTCGCCCAGTTCGGCGAGGAAGAACGCGACACCGACGGTGAAGAACGCCGAGCGGGTGGTGGCGCTGCTCTTGTTCTTCTCCTCCTCGGTCAGGGAGTCGCCGCGCAGCGTCCACAGCCCGAACGCCACGAAC
This sequence comes from Actinomycetospora sp. ABD4_176, assembly GCF_056311855.1. NCBI lineage: Bacteria > Bacillati > Actinomycetota > Actinomycetes > Pseudonocardiales > Pseudonocardiaceae > Actinomycetospora > Actinomycetospora sp. ABD4_176. The sequence goes on from NZ_CM149974.1 coordinate 2,370,296, forward strand.
GCGACGGCGGCGACCAGCGAGATCCAGAAGGTGGGGATCGCGGCGCCCAGCAGATATCCCACCCCGACCGAGACCGCGTGCGTGAGCGCCGTCGCCACGCCGATGCCCAGCAGCACGGGCAGTGCCCGGAAGCGGGTGGCGAACGTCATCGCCATGAGCTGCGACTTGTCGCCCAGTTCGGCGACGAAGATGACGGCGAAGCTCAGGGCGGTGGCGGCGAGGAAGCCGGTCACGGCGGGGGCGCTCCTCTCGGTCGGGACGGACCGAGGCGCACGCTCCGGCCCGACCCGTGGACGACGGGTCGACGCCGAAGGTCTCGCCCGCCGCCGGTACCCGACGGCCCCCGCGGCCGGACGCCGGAGCGTCAGTGTGTCGACCGCGGTGTTGGGAGCTACTCCCCTTCGCTGCGAACGACAATAGCAGCCGGAAAAGGCGCCGCTCCTTCCACCGTGAAGACACTCACGATTCCCGGAAATGGTCGTTCCACAATCTCGGTTTCGGCATGGCGAAACCGTGGATGTGGTCAGCCGTCGTCGCGCACGACTGAGTACGCGACCTCACGCTGGGCGTCGTGCTCGGCGAGCCGGGCCACGAGCGAAGCGGCGACGGGTCGACCTGCGGCGGATCCTGACCGGGCGCGACGGATCTTGACCATCCACCGACGCCCTCACGACGATGACCGGCGTCGTCGTCGCGAAGGAGCGCCCGGATGATCCTCATCAACATCGTCATGCCGATCCGGCCCGAGAAGACCGACGAGTGGCTGGCCCTCGCCGACTCCTACGAGAAGGACGTCAACGCCGAGGAGGGCTGCCTGTTCTTCCGGTTCGCGCGGACCTTGAGCAACGAGAACGAGTACGTGTGCATCGAGGGCTTCCGGGACGCCGACGCCGGCGCGGCCCACGTCGCGCAGCCGCACGTGAAGCGGTTCTTCGACGCCGCCCCCGACCTCGTGTCGGAGCAGCCGCGGATCCTCTACATCGACACTCCGCACGACGGCTTCGGCCCGATGGGCGAGATCCAGCCGCGCTGACCGGGCGGTACGGGGCCTCCCGACCCCGCCACGCGGGCGGGGCGGTCGGTGTTCCCCGGTCATGGCGCCCACGACGACCGATCACCCCGCCCTGCCCGCACTGGACCGTGTCGACTGGTCGGGGGTCGGCGAGGCCCTCGACCGCGACGGGATCGCGATGCCCGGCCGGCTGCTCGACCCGGAGCAGTGCGCCGGCGTGGTCGACCTGTTCGACCGCGACGAGGTGTTCCGCTCGACCGTCGACATGGCGCGGCTGTCGTTCGGCGCGGGCCGCTACCGCTACTTCGCCGACCCGCTGCCACCCCTGGTCCAGGAGCTCCGGACCCGCCTCTACCCGGGGCTCGCTGCGGTGGCGAACCGGTGGGCCGAGGTGCTCGGTGAGGACGGCTTCCCCACCGACCACGACGAGCTGCTCGCCCGCTGCGCCGCGGTCGGGCAGCGCAAGCCGACGCCGTTGGTGCTGCGCTACGGGCCCGGCGACCACAACCGCCTGCACCAGGACGTCTACGGCGACCTCACCTTCCCGCTGCAGGTGCTGATCATGCTGAGCACGCCGGACGTCGACTTCACCGGCGGCGAGAGCGTGTTCGTCGAGCAGCGGCCGCGCCAGCAGTCGCGGCCGGTGGTCGCCCGGCCGGGGCTCGGCGAGGCGGTCGTCTTCCCGGTGCGCCACCGTCCGAACCGGGGCGCCCGCGGGGTCCACCGCGTCCAGATGCGCCACGGCGTCTCGGCGGTGCGCACCGGGCGCCGCCACGTCCTCGGGATCATCTTCCACGACGCCCGGTAGCACGGGGCGCGACCGTGGTCGGGGCCGTTCAGGCCCCGGTCAGCCGCCGGCGGTTGCCCACGACGCTGCGGTGCACCGGGGCGACGACGGCCCCGAGGACGGCCGCGGTGTCCCGCGGGGGCGTCGTGACCGCGGCCAGCCCGGCGCGGGCGAACGCGTCGGCCTTCTCCCGGACCATCCGCACGAGCTCGCGGCGCTCCCGCGCGTCCGGCGGCCACCCGCCCGCGACGAGCCGGGCGGTGCGGTAGCCGACGACCAGCGGCGCCGACACCGTGATCTCGGCGAGTTGCACCCAGGGCCGGACCCATGCGGCGCCGGGCAGGCCGGAGCGCTTCGTGGACGTCATCGGTGCCACGGTACGGGTCCGCCGCTACCGTCCCAGGGCGGGCAGCCCCGTCTCGGTGACGTGGCGCAGGGCGTCGAGACCCGCGGCGATGGTCGGCTGGTCGCGGCTCCCGGCGCGCACGGCGGCGACCACGCGACGGGTCGGCACCGGGTCGGTCGTGATCGGGATGCGGCGGGTGTCGTGGTGCGCGGGCAGGTCGGCGAGGCGCGGGACGAGGGCGACGCCGAAGCCGCGTGCCACCAGGGCCGCGCCGGTGTCCCACTCGTCGGCGAAGTGCGCGATGTCGGGCGCGAACCCGGCCGCGGCGCACGCGAGCGTCACGAGCTGGTGGTACGCCCGCCCGGCGTTGCCGCAGATCCACGCGTCGCCGGCGAGGTCGGAGAGCGCGACACGACGGTGGCCGACCAGCGGGTGCTCGGGACCGACGAGGACGTCGAGCGGCTCGTCGTAGAGGGCGTGCTGATCGAAGGCTGTGTCGGACGCCGGCGGGATGCTGGGGGTCGCGACGACCACGGCGACGTCGGCCTCGTCGGCCGCGAGCAGGTCGAACGACCGGGCGGGCTCGCTCTCGCGAAGGTGCACCCGCAGCCGTGGGTGCTCGTCGCGCAGGTGCTCGAGGGCCCGAGGCACCACCACCGCGGCGGCCGACGAGAACGCCGCGAACCGCAGCGTCCCGCCGACCGCGCCGGCCCGGTGGGCGGCGAGGTCGGCACGCGCCTGCTCCCACTGGGCGGTGAGCGTGTCGCCGTGTCCGAGCAGCGTGCGGGCGGCCGGCGTCAGGCGCACCCCGCGCCCGACCGGCTCGAGCAGCGGCACGTCGAGCTCGCGCGCCAGGGCCTGCATCTGGTGCGAGACCGCCGACGGCGTCAGCCGGCAGACCTCGGCGGCGGCGGTGACGGTGCCGTGCCGGGCGATGGCCGCGAGCACCCGCAGCCGCCGGTCGATCATGTACACAACGTACAAGATCAGAGGTTCGACGTTGCGATGGACGCGGACGGAATCCGGCGCCGACACTCCTGGCATGACCTACCGCGCGATCGTCGTCGGCCTCGGCGGGCTCGGTTCCGCGACCCTCTACCGACTCGCCGCGGAGCTCGGTCCCGGCGTGGTCGGGATCGAGCAGTTCGAGCTCGGGCACCACCGTGGCGCCTCCCAGGACCATTCCCGGATCATCCGTCTCGCCCAGCACGAGGAGGCGTACGCCGCGCTCGCGGCGCCGGCCTACAAGGCCTGGTACGAGGTCGAGGCGGAGGCCTGCCAGCAGATCGTCACCCCGACCGGCGGCCTGGTCATCGAGGACCGGGACGCCCGCCGCGGGACCGCGACCGGCTCGCGCAACATCGAGGGCTACACCGCGATGTTCGACCGCCACGGCGTCGCCTACGAGCGCCTCGACGCCGATAAGCTGGTCGCCCGCTGGCCCCAGTTCCGGGCCCACGACGGCGTGGCGGCCCTCTACCAGCCCGACTCGGGCATCGTCGACGCCGCGCGGGCCAACGCGGTGCACGTCGCGCTGGCCCGGGCCCACGGCGCCGAGGTCCGCACGAGCACGCCGGTGCGGGCGCTGCGCCCCGACGGCGACGGCGTCGCGGTCGTCACCGACGACGGGGTCCTGCTCGCCGACCGGGTCGTCGTCGCGAGCGACGCGTGGACCAACCAGGTGCTGGCCGGGACGGGCACGACGCTCCCGCTGACCGTCCTGCGCGAGCAGGTCACCTACTACGCCACGCCGCACCTCGCGGAGTTCGCGCCGTCGCGGTTCCCGGTGTTCATGTGGCACGGCCGGCACAACTTCTACGGTTTCCCGGTCTACGGCGAGGTCGCCACGAAGCTCGGCCAGCACATGGGCGGCGAGGAGACCACCGCGGATGGGCGCACCTTCGAGCCCGACCCGCTGCGGCGCGAGCGCTACGCCGACTTCGTGGCGCGGCACGTCCCGCGTTTCGGGGGGCCGGAGCTGTACTCGAAGACCTGCCTGTACACGGTGCCGCCGGACCAGAACTTCATCCTGGACACGCTGCCCGAGCACTCGCAGATCACGGTCGCGAACGGCGCCGGTCACGCGTTCAAGTTCGCCGCGCTCATCGGGCGCCTGCTCGCGGACCTCGCGCTCGGCCACGAGCCCGCCCACCCGATCGACGCCTTCTCGATCACCCGCCCGGCCCTGACCGACCCGAGCTTCCCGCGGAGCTTCCATGTCTGAGACGACGCCCCGGATCCCCGAGCGCACCGACCCGTACGCCGCGCTCCCGGCGCGGCCCGTCGACCCGGCCCTGTTCACCGTGGAGAGCACCTACGCGCCCACGCGGCTGCCCGTCGAGCTCGCCTCGACGCTGCTGCCCGACGCGTACACCAGCCCGGAGTTCTTCGCCCTCGAGCAGCAGCGCCTGTTCGCGGCCTCGTGGGTGGCCGTGGGCATCACCAGCGACGTCGCGGAGCCCGGCGCCTGCATCGTCGTCGAGGTCGCCGGGCGCTCGGTCTTCGTCACCCGCAACCGTTACGGCGAGCTGCGCGCCTTCCACAACCTGTGCCGCCACCGCGCCACGAAGCTGCTCGACGGCGACGCCCGCGAGGTCGGCAGGCGCGGGCGCATCCGCTGCCCGTACCACTCCTGGACCTACGACACCGACGGCACCTGTCTCGGGACGCCGCTGTTCGAGGGCTCCGACGTGCCCGCCGGCCAGGAGCCGATCTTCGACACGTCGGTGGCGACGGGGTTCGACCGCGCCGACTACGGCCTGCTCGAGGTCGCGGTCGACTCGTGGGGCCTGTTCCTGTTCGTCAACCTGTCGCCGGACCCCGCGCCGCTGGTGACCCAGCTGGGGGACCTGCCGGAGCGCTTCGCCGACTACCGGCTCGACGAGTGGGTCACGCTACGGACGCTCACCTACGACGTCGCCGCGAACTACAAGCTCGTCGGCGAGAACTTCATGGAGTACTACCACCTGCCCTGGGTCCACCCGGAGCTCAACCAGGTCTCGAAGTTCTCCGACCACTACCGCTGGCAGGGCCCCGGCATGTACACGGGCATGTGCACGACCCCCGTGTCGCGCAACACCGACGCCGGCGGCTGGGACGGCCTCGCGCCGCTGCCGTTCCTCGGCCCGCAGGACGCCGACAGCGGCCGGTTCGTCTGGCTCTTCCCCGGCACCGCGCTGGTCGTGCTGCCCAACCATGCGTTCGTGCTGTTCAACCGGCCCGTCGCACCCAACCGCACGGTCGAGACCGCGGTCCTGCTCGCCCACCCCGAGTCGCTCGACGGGGCGGGCGGGGACGACACCGCGGCGGAGGGCGTCGAGCAGCTGGCCAAGTTCTGGGACCTGGTCAACCGCCAGGACCTCGAGATCGTCGAGCGCGTGCAGGAGGGGCTGGAGAACCCGGCCTACCGCGGCGGCCGGATGTGCTTTCGCTTCGAGGAGCCGCTGCACCGCTTCCAGAACATGGTCGTCGACCGCATGGTCGGCGTCGACCGTGTCCCCGCGGGCGACGACCTGGACGACGGCGACACCATGACGCGGATGTTCCCGGACCCGTGACGGCCTACGTCCGGGCGGCGGCGAGCAGCGGGACCACGAGCTCGTCGGCCGACAGGGAGCCGTGCTGGCCGGGCAGGCGCGAGAGCAGGGGCTCGGCGGCCGGGCAGACCACGGCGGCGGTGCCGCGCAGGGCGGCGAGGACGTCGGGCACCCGGTCGCGCACGGCGTCGGCGACCGGGCCGAACCAGCCGCGCGCGATCGCCTCGTCGCCGCCGACCACCCATGCGTCGTCACCGAGCACCCCGCGCCAGGACGCGAGCACGTCCTCGGCCGCCCCCGGCCGCGCGTAGACGAAGCGGGCGCGGGGGTCGCCACCGACGAGCGCGACGCCGGCGACGAGGTCGGGGTCGTTCTCCGCGTCGTGGCGGCGGTCGACCGTCACCATCCCGTGGTCGCCGGTGACCGCGAGCAGGCTGTCGACGGGGAGCTCCTCGACGAGCTGGGCGACCAGCCGGTCGATCTGGCGCAGCTGCCAGCGCCAGGCGATCGAACCCGGCCCGCGCAGGTGGCCGAGCTGATCGAGGTCGGCGTGGTAGGCGTAGACGAGCTGGGGCCCGGGGCGGCCGAGGGCGTCGAGCAGCTCGGCGGCGAGGTCGCCGAACGCCCCGACCCCGCGGTACTGCGCGCCCCGCAGCGCCGAGCGGGTCAGGCCGGACTCGCGGAAGGCGCGGTCGGAGACGACGGTCGTGCTGACGTCGCCTGCCGTGGCCTGCTCGAAGACGGTCGGGCGCGGCTGGACGGCCTCGGGGACGAGGAGCTCGCGGGCGTCGCGACCGTCGCCGGTCCAGGTCAGGGTGTCGAGCAGGGTGCCGTCGACGCGCACCCGGATGCCGAGCGTGCCGTGGGTGCCCGGCGGCAGGCCGGTGCCGAGCGAGGTGACGCTGATCGACGTGCTGCTCGGGAACCCGACCGTCAGCGGCCCGTGGTCGGCCATCGCGGCGAGGAACGGCGCGTCGGCGGCGTGCTCGTGCAGCAGCCGGTGGCCCAGCCCGTCGACGAGCAGCAGCGCGGCCGCGCGCACCGGCGGCAGGCCGAGGGCCGGCGCCCCGCCCGGTGTCGGGCCCGGTGTGACGGCCTCCAGGAGGGCCGGCATCACGTCGTGCAGGCCGGGGCGGTCGGGATCGGGCGGGACGAGCTCGGCGGCCTCCACGGCGGCATTCTCGCCGAGGACCGTCCGGCGCGGTACGTGGACGTTGCGTGGTCGGACGGGCACGGACGGAACGGAAGAGGTGCGGCCGTTCGAGTGATACGTACTGGCCTCGGCGAGCACCCCCTGTCACTGTCGACACGCCGGGTGACGAGAGGAGACCGCCATGACCGTCGACGCCCCGACCCGACCGGTGACGGCCGTGCCCCAGCAGCCGCACGAGCACGACCGCACCTGCTTCTGGGACGTCCTCGCGTGCCGCTGGGCCGGGCCCGCCCACCCGACGCCCCCGGCCCCGCAGGTCCCCGCGCCCCGGCGGTCGCCGGAGGAGTGAGCCCTCCCCGCCCGCCGGGCTCCGGACCCCGTGCCGGCGACCCGTTTCCTCGGGAAACGGGTCGCCGGTCGAGACCGACGTCCCGCTGCTCTCCCCCGACTGCCGGACCGACTCAGCGCCCCGCCGACAGCAGCCCCCCGGACCCCGAGGACGGGAACAGGTGGCGCTCGGCGACCAGGGAGAGGAACCGGCGCGCGTGGTGCGGTGACTCGGCGACGCCCGGCGGCACCGCGCTGCCCACCCGCGCGTAGGCCCGGCCGGCGAGCTGTTCGAGCAGCTCGGTCACCGGCCCCTCGCGCGGGGCACCCAGCCGGGTCAGGCGCACGAGACCCGTGCCGCCGAAGGTGCGCTCGGCGTGCTCGGGGAAGACGCCGGCGAGGAACAGGGCGCCGTCGCCGATGCGCCGCCACACCCCGGGCTGCTCGTCGGCCGGCACCGACTCGAGCAGCACGGCCAGGGCGGGCAGGTCGAGCTCGTCCCACCGCTGGCGGTGCCGCCCCCGCTCGTCGCGCCGCCACACGACGCCGGAGGTCAGCCGCGCGTAGGAGGCGAGCAGCTCGGCGAGGTGGAGGCGGTGCGCGGGATCGGTGGCGAACGCCGCGAGCTGCGGCCCGTCGAAGATCGGCACCTGGGTACGCGGCGCCGTGCGGTCGGGGGCGTGCAGGCGCCCGACCAGGGCCCGGGACGTCCGGTGCACCGCCGCCGCGAACACGAGGAACGGCGACACGTGCCGGAAGCGCCCGTCGTCGTCGCGGCGGGCGGCGAGCACCGCGTCGGCGACGTCGGGCCGGTCGAGCAGCTCCAGCAGGAGCTCGGGGCGCCGGCGCAGCGGCGCGACCCGGTCGGGCTCGCCGCCGGCGAGGGCGAGGAGGTCGCGGTCGGTCAGGTGCTCGCCGTAGCGGCGTCCCACGGCCTGCGCGACATCCATGCCCCCACTATGCGGAGCGGCGCATGCTCAGGGCCAGGCCGATGTCCATCGCGCCGCGGAAGAGGAAGCCCAGCGCGACCATGATCGCGATGAGGCCGACCGCGCTGCCCGGCGAGACCAGCAGGATGAACGCCACGACGATGCTGAGGGCGCCGAGGGCGAGGTTCCACACCCGGTGCTCGCGCTGGGAGAAGCCCACGAGCAGGTCGTGCACGCCCGCGATGACGAACCAGAGGATGATGCCCCAGGCCAGCACGAGGATGCCGCCGCCGGGCTGGAAGAGGACGAGGATGCCCGCGACGAGGGCGAGCACGCCGAACGCGGCGAGCCAGCCGCGTCCCGTCGACCCGGTCTCGGCCCGCCAGGCCACCCCGATCTCGAGCGCACCCTGCACGATCAGGCCGATGCCGAGGGCGAAGGCCGCTCCGAGGATCGCGAGCCCGGGGAAGAAGAGCGCGATGACCCCGACCAGGATCCCCAGGATCCCGGACGCCAGGATCCAGCCCCACCCGCTCGAGGCGCGGCGCACGCCGGGCCCACTCGTCGCGCTGGTCATCGCACGTCCCCTCCCGCCACACCGGTGATCACGAGCACATCGAATCGCCCAGGTGCCGCTCCTGTCGAGGGGGCGCGCTTGACCCGTCTGGTGCGCTCTGCGGTGTGAGCGCTCGCCTGCTCGACCCTTCCGTGCCCGTCCAGGCCCACGCGGGCGAGCGGCTGACGGGCGCCACGGTCGTCTGGCTGGGCACCGTCGGGCCGGGCGGGCGCCCGCACACCGTGCCGGTGTGGTTCACCTGGGACGACCCGAAGGTCACGATCTTCAGCCGTCCGGACACCGCCAAGGTGGGCCACCTGCGGGCCCACGCCGCGGTGAGCGTCGCGCTGGACACCGCCGAGCAGGGCACCGACGTCGTCACCGGCTCGGGGCACGCCGTGCTCACCGGGACGACCCGGGTGGAGGGCGCGCTCGACGCCTTCGGCCGCAAGTACGCCCCGATGCTCGGCGAGCAGCCGCTCGACGCCTGGCTGATGACCTTCTCGCTGCCGATCGTCGTCACGCTCGACCGGCTCGTCGCGTGGCGCAGCACCCCCGCCGGCCTCGAGTACGCCTCGCTACCCTCCGGCGGATGATCATTCGCGCCTCGCGCCGCACGGTCCTCGTCGGGGGCCTCGCGGCGGCGCTCGCGGGGTGCGCGGGCCGCGCGGACCCGCCCGCTCCCCCGGCGCCCGCTCCTCCGGACCCGGCCGCCGCGCTCGCCGACCTCGAACGCCGCTCCGGGCGCCGGATCACGCTCGTCGCCCGTGACACCGGCACCGGCCGCGAGGTCCGTCACCGCGCCGACGAGCGGGCGCTGATGGCCTCGACGGTCAAGGTCCTCGTCGTCGCCGCGGTGCTGCGCCGGCGTCTCGCCGAGCCCGGCCTGCTCGAGCGCACGATCCGCTACACCCGCGCCGACCTGCTCGAGTACGCACCGACCACGTCCCGGAACGTCGAGAGCGGGATGACGGTGGCGGCCCTGTGCGAGGCCGCGCTCGTCGTCAGCGACAACACCGCCGCGAACCTCCTCAGCGCCCTCGTCGGCGGTCCCGCGGCGACGACGGGGTTCGTACGCACGCTCGGCGACCCCGTCACGCGCGCCGACCGCCTCGAGCCCGCGCTCAACGAGAGCCTGCCCGGCGACGAGCGCGACACCACCACCGCCGCCGCGATGGCCGGTGACCTGCAGGCGCTGATCCTCGGCGACGCGCTCGACCCCGCCGGGCGCGACCTGCTCACCGGGTGGATGGTCGGCGCCGTCACCGGCACCGAGCAGATCCGCGCAGGCCTGCCGCGCGACTGGCGCGTCGGGGACAAGACCGGCTCCGGCGCGCAGGGCGAGAACAACGACGTCGCCGTGGTGTGGCCGCCCGGCCGCGCGCCCTGGGTCGTCACCGTGTTCACCAGCCCCGCCGACCCGGCGAGCACGAACGGCCGCCCGACGATCGCCGAGGCCACCCGGATCGCCGCCGCCGCACTCTGAGGAGCCGGCACTACGGTGGGAGACCATGGGGGGTCGGGCCGACGAGCCGGTACGCCACGACGCGGTGCGCTGGCTCTCGCCCACCGAGCTGGTGCGCACGGGCCTGACGGTCGCGCTCGGCAGCGTCGCGGCCGCCTACGCCGACAAGCGCGACGTCATGTCCGGGACGACGTTCGCGCAGGACGTGGTCCGGTACGAGGGCACCGGGGACGACGCGGACGCCGAGGACTTCTGGGTCGACTTCCTCTCCGACACCGGCGACGGCTTCCCCGCCATGGCCACGGTCGCGACCCTGCTCGGCGCCACCGGCCTCACCGTCGACGGGCAGGCGCTCCCCCGCGGGCGGGTCCTGCTCCTCGGCGGCGACGAGGTGTACCCCGTGGCCGGCACGAGGGCCTACGAGGAGCGCCTCGAGGCCCCGCTGGACGCGCAATTCGTCGTCGACCCCGGGCGGGAGCAGCCGGCCGTCCACGCCATCCCCGGCAACCACGACTGGTACGACGGGCTGACCGCGTTCCTGCGGGTGTTCGCCCAGGGCGGCGACCTCGCCGGGTGGCACACCGCGCAGCGCCGCTCCTACTTCGCGCTGGCGCTGCCGCACAGCTGGTGGGTGCTGGCGATGGACATCCAGCTCGACACCTACATCGACGCCACGCAGCTCGAGTGGTTCCGCGGCGTCGTCGAGCGGATCCCCCACGGCACGCGGATCGTGCTGCTCACCGCCACCCCGGCCTGGTACGGCGCGTTCGACGGGGACGACGAGGCCATGGACCGCCTCGCCTTCTTCCTGCGCGACGTCCTCGGCGAGCGGCGGGACCTACGGGTGCGCCTCGTGCTCACCGGCGACAGCCACCACTACGCGCGCTACACGCTGTCGCGCCCGGAGGGCTCGGTCGGCCCGGACCAGGTCCTCGTCACCGCCGGCCACGGCGGCGCCTACACCTCGCCCACGCACTTCCTCCCCGACGAGCTGCACGTCACCGCCGACCTCGCCGACCCCGGCCCGGAGCGGTCCGACCGCGAGCACACCTACGTCCGCGCCGACGCCACCTTCCCGACGGCCCGGACCTCGCGGGCCGAGGCCGCGCGGGTGCTCGGGCGGCTGCCGGCACGCAACGGGTCGCTGTTCGCCGCCCTCGGGGCGCTCCAGGCGCTGGTCGTCGTGCCCGCGGTGCTCGGCCTGTGGGTGCTGGCCGTGCTCGGGGCGGTCGTGGTGGGCGCGGTGGCGGCGGCGTTCGTGGCGCCGAACCGGAAGGGCTGGTGGGGCGCGGTCCCGCTGCGGGCGGTGCTCGCGGTCGCCCAGGTGGGGCTCGCCGGCGCGGTCGCGGGGCTGGCGACCTGGGTGCACGAGGCGCTGGCCCCGTGGCGGGCCGGGCTGTGGTCGGTGCTCGTCGGGGGGCTCGAGATCCTCGCCGTCGTCGCGGTCGCCGGGGTGGCGGCGAGCCTCGTCCTGGCACTGTTCCTGCTGGTCGTCGGCCGGTGGGCCAACCGCAACGAGCTCTTCGCCGCCCAGAGCATCGAGGATCACAAGGGCTTCCTGCGGATGCGCATCGCGCCCGACGGCACCCTGACGATCTTCGTCCTCGGGGTCGACCGGGTGCCGCGCGACTGGACCTGGTCGCCGGGCGACGCGCCGCGGTGGACGCCGACCACGCCGCTCTCGGCGCACCTCGTCGAGGAGGTCGAGCTGCGGCCCTGAGTCGGCCGTGCGCGAACACCCCTCCCGCCGGCGGCGCCCGCACGGTAGGACGGGCGCGTGGAGTACACGGTCTCCCGCGACGTCGCCGCCGGGGCGGACACGGTGTGGGCGGTGATGGTCGACGTCGAGCGCATGCCCACGTGGACGTCGACGATGCGCCGGGTCCGCCTCGACGGGGACGCGCTGCGGGTGGGGGCGCGGGTGCGGATCGAGCAGCCGCGGCTGCCGCCGGCGACGTGGGAGGTCATCGAGCTCGAGCCGGGCCGCTCCTACACCTGGGCGTCGCCCGCGCCGGGCCTGCACAGCGCCGCGTGGCACAGCGTCGAGCCGCTGGAGCCGGGGCGCAGCCGCATCACGCTGGGCATCCGCCAGACCGGCGCGCTGGGCGTCGTCGCGTCCCTGCTCGGACCGGTGACCCGCCGCTACGTCGACACCGAGATCGCCGGGCTCGCGGCGGAGGCGGAGCGGCGGTCGGCGGTGCGCTGAGGTCCGGGCCCCGTCAGAGCACCAGCGTGAGGTGCGCGCTGTGGTGGTCCTCGGGGTAGTCGCCGAACGGCGGGCAGGGCACGAACCCGTGGCGGGCGTAGAGCCGGCGGGCGGGCGCGAAGTGCTCCGACGACCCGGTCTCCAGGCTCAGCCGCCCGTACCCGCGCCGCCGGGCCTCGGCGACGATGTGCCGGACCAGCGCCGACCCCACCCCGAGCCCCTGGTACGCCGTCGCCGTCCGCATCGACTTGATCTCGCCGTGGGTCGGGTCGAGCTCGCGCAGCGCCCCGCAGCCGAGCAGGACAGGGACGTCGCTGTCGTCCCACGCCGTCCAGAACGTCACGTCGGGGCGGCGCAGGCCGTCGAGGTCGAGCGCGTGCTTGCTCTCCACGGGCGTCACGGCCCGCATCTCCTCGAGGTGCTCGGCGAGCAGCGCCGCGACCTCGGGGCCGGACAGGTCGTCGACGACGATCGCGATGCCGCTCACCGGGGTCCCGGGCCCACGTGCCGCCGCGACCGCACCGCGCCCCGACGGCCCACCGCGCTCAACGGCCGCCCGTGACGTCGAGCAGGCTCCCGGTGCAGTAGGAGGCCTCGTCGGAGAGCAGCCAGGCGACGGCGGCGGCCACCTCGTCGGCCGTGCCCGCGCGGCCCACCGGCACCGTCGGGCCGATCCGCGACACCCGGTCGGGCTGCCCGCCGGAGGCGTGGATGTCGGTGTCGATGATCCCGGGCCGCACGACGTTGACGCGTACGCCCTCGTCGGCGACCTCCTTCGCCAGCCCGAGACCGAGCGCGTCGACGGCGGCCTTCGACGCCGCGTAGTCGACGTACTCGCCCGGCGACCCCAGCCGCGAGGCCACCGATCCGACCAGCACGATCGGCCCGCCCGGGCCACCGTGCGCCGTCGACAGACGCCGCACCGCCTCGCGGCAGGTGACGACGGCGCCGACGACGTTGACCGCGAGCATGTCCGCGACGCGCGCGGCCGACACGGCGTCGACGCGCGACTTCGGCACCACCACGCCGGCGTTGGCGACGACCCCGCCGAGCGGGCCCATCGCGTCCGCCGCGGCGAAGGCGGCCTCGACCTCGGCCTCCACCGCCACGTCCGCGCGGACCGCACGGGCCTCGACGCCCCGGTCGCGGGCGCGGGCGGCGACCTCCTCGGCGGCGCCGGCGTCGCTGCGGTAGGTCAGGCAGACGTCCCAGCCGGCGGCCGCGGCGCGGGCGACGACGGCGGCGCCGATGCCGCGGCTGCCGCCGGTGACGAGCAGGACGGGCATCAGACGAGGAACCGCAGCGACGAGTCCCGCCCCGCGGCGCGGGCGGCGCGGTGGTCGGCGAGGTTCGTGTGGTCGGCCAGGCTCCGGCCGGCGCGACCCTGCCCCATGCCGGCCAGCACCGCGGCCTCGGCGCGTTCGACCTCCTCGGCGCCGGCCAGCGCCGCACGCAGCTGGTCGGGCGTGGCGACGGCGAGCCCGTCGTCGTCGCCCAGGACCACGTCGCCGGGACGCACGGGCACCCCGCCGAGCGCGACCGGTCCCTCGTCGACGCCCCGCGGGTCGCGCGCGCTGCCCGACGCCGGCGTCGTGCCGCGGGCGAACACCGGCAGCCCGATCCGGCGCAGGCCCGCGACGTCCCGGCAGTACCCGTCGACGACCATGCCGGCCAGGCCGCGGCGGCGCGCCTCGGACGCGATCAGCTCGCCCGCCACCGCCCGCGCCCCGCGGGGGTTGACCACCACGAGTACCGAGCCCACCGGGGCCTCGCCCGCGGCAGCCAGCACCGGGAGGTGGTCGTCGGGGGCGACGACGGTGACCGCGGGCCCGGCCATGCGGACGTCGGGCACCATCGCCCGGATCGCGGGGTCGGGCAGGGCGAACGTCTTGTCGGCGTCGCACAGCGACGACGTCGCGAGCGAGCGCACCCGGCCGAGCTCGTCGGGGGTCAGGGGATCCACGGTCGGCATCATGCTCGACGCGGCCCGGTGGGGGCGACGATCCTCTCCCCGGTGACCGCCCCCGTGATCCTCGAGGTCGCCGTCAACGGCGCGACGCCGCGCTCGGTGAACCCGCACGTGCCGCTGACCCCCGCCGAGGTCGCCGACGAGATGCTCGCCTGCGTGGCCCGCGGGGCGAGCATCGCGCACGACCACCACGAGGCCATGTTCGTGCCCGACGGCGTGCACCCTGTCGAGCCCTACGTCGAGGCGTGGACGCCGGTGCTCGCCGAGCACCCGGGCCTGCTGCTCTACGCGACCATGGCCGCCGGGGCCCGCGGCATCCCGATCGAGACCCGCTGGGCGCACCACGAGGAGCTCGCCCGCCGCGGGCTCGGCGGGCTCTCGCTGGTCGACCCCGGGTCGGTGAACCTGGGCCTGACCAGCGACGGCGCGATCGCCGCGGCCGCCGCCCCGGGCCCGTACCAGAACAGCCTGGCCGACACCGAGCACATGTTCGCCCGCTGCGCGGCGCACGGCACCGGCCCGTCGATCTCGGTCTTCGACCCGAGCTTCCTGCGGGTGGCGCTGACCCTGCACCGCCACGGCCGCGTGCCGCCCGGGGCGATCGTCAAGCTGTACTTCGGCGGCGAGCTGGAGTTCGGGCTGCCGCCGACGACCACCGCGCTCGAGGCCTACCTCGAGATGCTCGAGCCCAGCGGGCTGCCGTGGTCGGTGGCGGTGCTGGGCGGCGACGTCGTCGCGTGCGGGCTGGCCGAGGCCGCGGTGGCGCGCGGCGGGCACGTGCGGGTGGGGCTCGAGGACTACGCCGGGCCCGCGACCCCGACCAACACCGAGCTCGTCGAGGGCGCCGTGACGCTGCTGCGCGACCTCGGGCACCGCCCGGCGACGATCGCGGAGACGCGGGGGATCCTGGGGCTGTGAGCCTGGTCGACCGTCTGCGCGCGGCGGGCTGCGTGTTCGCCGAGGAGGAGGCGGGGCTGCTGGCGGGCGCGCCGGAGGACCTCGTCGCGCGGCGCGTGGCCGGCGAGCCGCTGGAGCAGGTGCTGGGCTGGGCGGAGTTCGCGAGGCGGCGGGTCGCGGTGGCGCCCGGGGTGTTCGTGCCGCGACACCGCAGCGAATTCCTCGTCGAGCGGGCGCTCGTGGTGGTCGGGCCGGGCGCCACGGTCGTCGACGTCTGCTGCGGCACCGGCGCCCTCGGGGCCGCGCTGCTCGCCGCACGCCCGGACCTCGTGCTGCACGCTGCCGACGTCGACCCGGCCGCGGTGGCCTGCGCACGCACGAACCTCCCCGACGCGGCGGGGGTGCACGTCGGCGACCTGCTCGCGGCGCTTCCCGGCGAGCTCGCCGGGCACGTCGACGCCGTCGTCGCGAGCACCCCGTACGTGCCGAGCGACGCGGTCGCCGCGATGCCCCCGGAGGCGCGCGAGCACGAGCCGCGGGTGGCCCTGGACGGCGGCGGGGACGGGGTCGACGTCGTGCGCCGGCTCGCGGGGCAGGCGCCGGCCTGGCTGCGCGCGGGCGGGCGCCTGCTCGTCGAGTGCGCCGAGCACCAGGGGGACGCGGCGCGGGCGGCGCTGGCCGGGGCGGGGTTCGTCGACGTCGCCGTGGCGCACGACGACGAGCGCGACGCGACCGTGGCCTCCGGCACCCTCCCCCGGTGTCAGCGGAGTGGCTCCGCTGACGTCCAGTGTCCGTAACTTCACTCCGATCATGGTCGTGCAGGTGCTCGTGATCGGAGTGGAAATACGGACGTCCAGTGTCCGCGGAGTCACTCCGCTGACACTCACTCCCCGGGCCGGGCCTCCTCGGTCTCCTCGGCCTTCTCCGCCGCGCGCTTGCGCCGCTTGCCCTCGTGCATGGCCTGGACGCGGGCGACGGGGATGGTGCGGCCCTCGGCGACGAGGTCCTCGGGCAGCTCCTGGGGCGCCGGGTGGGCGGTGGGGTCGGCCCAGGGGTCGGGGCGGTCGGGCGCGGTCCGCACGGTGATCTCCGAGGGCACCACGGTGTCGAGCTCGTCCCACGACACCGGGAACGACACGGGCAGTCCGGGGCGCACGCGGGGGCTGTGGACCGCGACGACGGTGGAGCCGCCGGCGCGCGTGGGGTCGACGAACACCTTCCCGCCGCGGTCGGCGCGGATGAACGCCGTGGTGGCGACGTCCGGGTCGAGGCGCTCGGTGCGCGCGGCGAGCGCGCGGGTGGCGCCGGCGACGTCCTCGTGGGTCGGGCCGGGCGCGAGCGGGACGAGGATGTGCACGCCCTTCGCCCCCGTGGTCTTCACGAGGCCGGCGAGGCCCGCGTCGTCGAGCGCGCGGCGCACCAGATGCGCGGCGGCCACGACGGCGTCGAAGCCCGCGCCCTCGGGCGGGTCGAGGTCGAGCACGAGGTGCTCGGGCGTGGCCATCGACGCGGCGCGGACGAGGGTCGGGTGGTACTCGACGGCGCGCTGGTTGGCGAACCACAGCAGGGTGCGCCGGTCGTCACAGAGCGCGTAGGCGACTTCGCGGTGCGACGACTCGGCCCAGAACGACACCGTGCGCACCCACTCCGGCGCGTACTTCGGGACGTTCTTCTGCATGAACGGCTTCTGCCCGCGCAGCGTGCGCACCACCGACAGCGGGCGCCCGGCCAGCGCGGGCAGCAGCCGCGGCGCCACGGCGTCGAGGTAGTCCACGAGCTCGCGCTTGGTCACCCCGGCGCCGGCGAACAGCTCCTGGTCCAGGTTCGTCAGGGCGACGCCGTCCCGTTCCTCACCCTCGTCCCGCCCGCCGGATCCGGTTCGCGGCACCGCGTCACCTTCCTGCGCCCGGGCAGCCCCGGCAAGCCACCCCGGGGTCCCGGCACGGTGATCGACGGATGGGAGAGTTCCCGCCCGGCAGCCACGCTGGGCCACGGAGAGCAGCGGGACACCACCCGGACAGACCACTCGTCCGTGATCCCCGGCGTGCCGTTGAGAGGGAAGCGCCGCGGGCAGCGGCGCGGACCGGTCGGGAGGAGCACGGTGGGTCGGCACACCTGGATGGACGGGGCGCGTGACGGCGCCCGGCGCGCGCGGCGTCGGGTCGGTCACCGGGCCGCCGCGATCGGCCTCGGGCTGGTCGCGATCGCGGGCCTGGGTGGTGTCGGCGCGGTGGCCGTGGCGGCCCCGGCGACGCCCGCGGCGGCCTCGCCGTGCGAGGCGGCGGTGAAGGCCTGCGCCCGCCTGTCGACCAACGAGGCGTGGCTGACCGACGGCGCCGGCACCGTGCTGCGCGGCCCGGTGCGGATGAACCACGGGGCCCCCGGCAAGGAGACCCCGACGGGCATGTTCGCCGTGCAGCGCAAGGAGGAGGTCCACCTCTCCAAGGAGTACGACGGCGCGCGCATGCCCTGGTCGGTGTTCTTCGACGACAACGGCCGCGCCTTCCACGGCGGCGACCCGTCGCGCCAGTCGGCGGGCTGCGTCCGCATGGCCGACCCCGACGCCCAGGCCTTCTTCAACGGCCTCGAGGTCTACGACAAGGTCCAGATCCTCCCGTAGGCCCCTCCGTGAGCGTTTCTCACGGCTCGGGCCGTGAAGAGCGCTCACATCCGCTTGAGTCGCAGCGACCGCAGGCGGTTGAGGGCGGCGGCGACCTCGTGGCGGCGGGGGCGGGCGATGTCCTCGCTGCGTCCGTCGAGCAGGGCGTCCAGCCCGCGCCGGTCGAGCTCGGCGTCGAGCAGCTCCAGCCCCTCGGCCAGGGTGATCGTGCCGTCGAGGACGCCGTCGCCCAGCAGCGCCAGCGCCCGCCCGATGCCCGCGACCTGCGACCGGTCGGTGATCTGCTCGACCGCGGTGAGGTCGATGTCGTCCTCGCCGAAGGTCAGCCGGTCGCGGCCCCGCGCGCTGATCTTCCGCTTGCCCCGGGCCGTGGGGTCGAGCGACGCGGGGTCGACGACCCGCGGCCGCACCGCCGGGAAGCCCGTGTGCTCGACCTCCCGCGACGGGCCGGCGGCGGCGATCTCGTGGGCGCGCGCGGTGACGTCCGAGGCGCGGTAGGCGTCCATCATGACCACGGTGTCGGCGACGCCGAGGTAGTCGCCCGACCCGCCCATCACCAGCACCGTCGACACCCCGTGCTCGGCGTGCAGCGGCCGCACCCGCTCCACGAACGGCACGAGCGGCTCGGTGGCGATCAGCTGCTGCATCCGGGCGTCGCGGATCATCATGTTCGTCGCCGACGTGTCCTCGTCGATGAGCAGCACGTCCGCGCCCGCCTCCACCGCCTCGACCGTCGACGCCGCCTGGCTCGTCGAGCCCGAGGCGTTGGTGGTGGAGAAGTCGGCGGTGGGCTCGCCGGAGGGCAGGTGCGCGACGAACGCGGACACGTCGTCGTGGACCACCGCACGCCCGTCCTCGGCGCGCAGCTTCACCGCGTCGGGCCGGGTGACGACCTGCTCGCGGCCGTCGCCGGGCACGTGGTCGTAGACGCCCGCCTCGATCGCGCGCAGCAGCGTCGACTTGCCGTGGTAGCCGCCGCCGACGATGAGCGTCACGCCCTCGGGCACCCCGAGCCCGCTGACCTCGCCGGCGTTCGGCGCGGTCAGCGTCACACGCAGCGTGTCCGGGCCGGCGAACGGGGTCGCGTCCTGCATCGGCCGGTCGTCGACGCCGCTGCGCCGCGGCAGCACGGCGCCGTCGGCCACGAACGCGACGAGCCCGCGGTCGGCGAGCGCGCCGCGCAGCGTCACGGCGTCCTCGACGGTCTCGACGAACCGCCGCGCCGCCGCGTGGTCGGCGCCGTGCACCGCGTCGCGCACGGCGGCCGGCAATGTCTCGCCGAGCAGCGTGGCGGCCTCGCGCCCGAGGATGCGCCGCTTCGGGCCGGGGAACGGGACCCCGACCTCGAGCACCACGACGCCGTCGTCACGGACGGTGCCGGCGCTGCGGTCGAGCACCTCGGGCCCGCCGGCGTCGACGTGCACCGGGGTGCCGCGCAGCGCCCGACGCAGCCCGCGCAGCAGGAACGCCGCGAGCGCGCGGCGGCGGTCCGGGGTGGCGTACAGGTCGGCGGGCAGCCCGGCGTCGGTGACGGTGAGGCGCACCCGGCTCGGCGGCGCGAACGGATCGGCCTGGACGCGGAGCACCTCGAGCTGCACGCCGGCCACCCGCCAGGTGCCGCTCAGCGACTTGTAGCGCCCGTAGCTCGCTCCGTCGAGGGAGCGCAGGGACGCGGCGAGGTCGTCGCGGGGAGCCATGGACGGCATGGTGCCCACGAGCCGGGCACCTCACGCCCACCTTCCGGTGGACCGATCAGCATCTCCGACGTGGGGCGCGGCCCCGAGGCGTCGACCGGGGACTCCGCAGCTTTCCCCGGGACACCCCCGGGCGCAGCACGATCGAGCTCCACGCGATAGTGGAAGGGCTCACAACGACGTGTCCGCGACCCGGGAGGGGGCGCCGTGAACTGCCGTGCGAAGTCCTGTTCGCCGCATTCGTCCCGGTTCGGACGCCCCGCGGCCGCCCCCGTCGGGGCCGCATGAGCGCGATCCGGCCCCTCGCGCGGGAGGACCTCCCCGCCGTCGCCGCCCTCTACGAACGCCTCGCCCGTTCCGGCGCGGACACCCCGCCGGCCCCGCTCGCCGGCTACGTCGCCCGCACGACGCTCGACGCGGTGTGGGCCGACCCGGAGATCCCGTCGCTGGTCGCCGAGGCCGGCGACGGGCGCCTCGTCGGCTTTCTCGGCTCCTACCCGCGCCGCCTGCGCCTCGACGGCCGCGCGCTGCGGGCGGCCTGCTCGGGGCACCTCGTCGCGGACCCGTCGACGCCCGGCGTCGGCGCCCTGCTCACCCGCGCGTACCTCCGCGGCCCGCAGGACCTGACGATCACCGACGGCGCCACCGACCTCATGCGCCGGATGTGGCGCCAGCTGCGCGGCCGCGTGCGCACCGCGCCGTCGTTCGGCTGGTACCGCGTGCTGCGCCCGACGTCGACGGTGGCGGCGCTGCTCGGTGACCGCGGGCGTCCGCTGCCGGGCGCGCTGCGCACGGCCGGCACCGGGGTCGACGCGCTCGCCCGCCGGGTCCCGCGCGTCGGCGCGCGACCGGCGCCGGCGCCGGACCCCGAGGTCACCGCCGAGCCGCTGACCGTCGACGCGCTGGTCGAGCAGATGGCCGAGGCTCCGCGGCACTGGCGCCTGCACCCCGACTACGACGCGGGCCACCTGACCGCCCTGTTCGCCGAGCTCGACGCGGTGGCGCCGGCGCGCGGCGAGGTGGTCCGCCGGCTCGTGCGGGGGCGCGGCGGGCGGGTGCTCGGCTGGTACGTGGCGTTCGCGCCGCGCGGCGGGATCGTGCAGGTCCAGCAGCTGGCGAGCACCGGCCCCGACCCGGGCCCGGTGCTCGACCACCTGGTCGCCGACGCCGACGCCCGCGGCGCGGCGGCCGTGGCGGGCCGGCTCGAGCCCTCGCTCGCCGACGCCGTCCGCGCGCGGCGCTGCCTCGTCCGACCGGCCGCCTGGGCCCTGGTCGACTCCGACGATCCCGGCGTGCTCGCGGCGCTCGACGCCGACGACACGCTGCTGACCCGGCTCGACGGCGAGTGGTGGATGGGCCACCACGTGCTCTGGCGTGAGGGGGAGCCCGCATGACCGGTCTCACGGTCTACTCGACGTGCCCGCAGTCCAAGGACGTGCCGGCCGCCGACTACCTCGACGCGGTCGCGGCGACCGCGCGGTGGAGCGAGGAGGCGGGCTGCGCGGGCATGCTCGTCTACACCGACAACGGGATCGCCGACCCGTGGCTGGTGGCCCAGACGGCGATCGCCGCGACCGAGCGCCTCGCCCCGCTCGTCGCCGTGCAGCCGGTGTACATGCACCCTCACACCGCGGCCTCCATGGTCTCGTCGCTCGCGTACCTGCACGGGCGCGCGGTGCACCTGAACATGCTGGCGGGGGGCTTCCGCAACGACCTGCTCGCGCTCGGCGACACCACCGAGCACGACGACCGCTACGCCCGCACCGTCGAGTACACCCAGATCCTCACCGCCCTGCTGCGCGGGGAGACGGTGACGCGCCACGGTCGTTGGCACACCGTGGAGAACCTCAAGCTGGCCCCGGCGCTGCCGCCCGAGCTGATGCCCGAGGTGCTGATCTCGGGCTCGTCGCCGGCCGGGCGCGCCGCGGCGGCGGAGATCGGCGCGACGCCGATCCGCTACCCGGAACCGCTGGGGACCGCGCCCGACGACACCGTCTCGGGGGGCGGCGTCCGCATGGGGATCATCGCCCGCGACGACGCCGACGAGGCCTGGCGCGTCGCCCACGAGCGCTTCCCCGCCGACCGCGGGGGCCAGGTCGCGCACGCGATGGCGATGCGCGTCTCGGACTCGCACTGGCACCACCAGCTCACCGCCGCCGCGTCGGCCTCCCCCGCGCCGGCCGACCTCGACGCCGAGCCCGAGCCCTACTGGCTCGGCCCGTTCGAGAACTACCAGTCGTTCTGCCCCTATCTCGTCGGCTCGCACGACCGGGTCGCCGCCGAGGTCGCCCGCTACGTCGAGCGCGGCACGACGGTGTTCGTGCTGGACATCCCGCCCGCACCCGAGGACCTCGGGCACGCCGGCGAGGTGTTCGCCCGGGCCGGGGCGGCGGTGCGGGCGTGAGCCGGCACCTCCAGGACCTGCTCGCCACGTCGGCCGAGCGGTTCGCCGACCGGCCCGCGCTGGTCGGCACCGACGAGACGATGAGCTACGCCGAGCTCGACGGCGCGGTGAACCGGGTCGCGCACGTGCTGCTCGGCCACGGCCTCACCCCCGGCGCGCGGGTGGCGGTGCTCGCGGAGAAGGCGCCGTGGACCATCGCCGCGCTGATCGGCACGCTGCGCGCCGGCGGCGCCTACGTGCCCGTCGACCCCGCGGGGCCGGCGTCGCGGGTCGCGCGGATCGTCGGGGCGGCCGAGCCCGAGATCGTGCTCGTCGACGCGGCATCGCGCCCGCTGCTCGACGAGGTGCTCGCCGAGCTGCCGGGGCCGCCGCCGCTGGTCGGGGCCCTCGACGCGCAGGAGGGCGTCGCGTTCGGCCGCGAGGACCTGTTCCTGGCGCCGACCGCGAGCCCGGGCGTCGCCCCCGTCGACCTCGCGCACCTGCTGTTCACGTCGGGCTCCACGGGCGTGCCCAAGGGCGTGATGATCACCCACGACACCGTCCTCGCCTTCGTCGACTGGGCCCTGCGGCACTTCGGCACCCGCCCCGGCGACCGGGTCTCCGGGCACCCGCCGCTGCACTTCGACCTGTCCACGTTCGACATCTACGCGACGCTCGCCGCGGGCGCCGAGCTGCACCTCGTGCCGGCCGCGCTGGGCATCGACCCGCGCGGCACGGCGGCGTTCATCCGCGACCGGGCCCTGACCCAGTGGTTCTCGGTGCCCAGCGTGCTGACCTACCTCGCGCGCTTCGACGCCGTCGCCCAGGACGACTTCCCGGCGCTCGAGCGGCTGCTGTGGTGCGGCGAGGTGCTGCCGACCCCGGTGCTCGCGCACTGGATGCGGCGGCTGCCGCACGTGCGGTTCACCAACCTCTACGGCCCGACCGAGGCGACGATCGCGTCGTCGTGGTTCGACGTGCCGGAGGTGCCGCCCGACGAGACCGTGCCGGTGCCGATCGGGCGCGCCTGCGACGGCGAGGAGCTGCGCGTCCTCGACGAGGACATGGCCCCGGTGCCGGCCGGCGAGGTGGGCGAGCTCTGGATCGGCGGGGCCGGGCTCTCGCCGGGCTACTGGCGCGACCCGGAGAAGACGACCGCGGCGTTCGTCCCCGACGCCGACGGCGCGCGGCTCTACCGCACCGGCGACCTCGCACGGGTCGACGACACCGGCGTCGTGCACTTCCTCGGGCGCGTGGACTCGCAGGTCAAGAGCCGCGGCTACCGCATCGAGCTCGGCGAGATCGAGGCCGCGCTCGCGACCGTGCCCGGCATCCGCGAGTGCGCGGTGGTCGGCATCGACACCGGCGGCTTCGAGGGCACGACGATCTGCGGCGCCTACTCGGTGGCCGAGGGCCACGTGCTGCCCGCCACCGACGTCCGGCGCCGGCTCACCGAGCTGGTGCCGAAGTACATGGTGCCCGCGCGGTGGGCCGAGATGGAGGACCTGCCGCACAACGTCAACGGCAAGATCGACCGACCGGCGCTGCGGGAGCGCTTCGCGCCCGCCCCCGCGACGACGGCCGCGACAGGAGGACGATGAGCATGACCGAGGAGGCCACCGCCGGGGCCCTCACCGAGCGCCTGACCGACCTGGTCCGCGACCAGCTGGGCGTCGAGGTGCCCTCGCCCGGGACCGATCTGGTCGCCGAGGGCCTGCTCGACTCCCTGGCGCTGGTGACGCTGATCGTCGGGATGGAGGACACGTTCGGCGCGCGGCTGCCGCTCGACGACTTCGACATCGACCGCTTCCGCAGCGTCGACGCGATGGCCGACTACCTCACCGAGGTGGGGGTGACGGGGTGACGGGCGCGCGCCGCCGCTGCTCGTAGGCTGCCGCCGTGATCTTCGGCCTGACCCTCGCGGTCCTCGTGCTCGCGCTGGCGTGGGCGCTGTGGTGCGGGGTGTCGGCGGCCCTCGGCCAGGCGCCGACGCGCAACCACCGCCTCGGGCTGGTGGTGCTCGAGTCCGTCGCGCTGGTGCAGGCGGTGGTCCTGGTCGTCGCGCTCGCCGTCACGGGCGGGCGGACCGCCGGCGCGGTCGTCGAGATCGTCGGGTACCTGATCGCGTCGCTGATCGTGCTGCCGATCGGGGCGGCGCTCGCGCAGTCGGAACGGACCCGGTACGGCTCGGTGGTGCTCGCGGTCGCGGGCGTCACGCTCGCGGTGCTGTCGCTGCGCACCGGGCAGGTGTGGACGGTGACGGGTGGCTGAGCATCGCCTGTCGGCGGGGCCCGGGCGGGTGCTGCTGGTCGTGTACGTGGTGTTCGCGATCTCGGCGGGCGCCCGGGCGGTCTACCAGATCGCCGTGCAGTTCGAGCGCGCGCCCGAGGCCTACGTGCTCTCGGCGTTCGCGGCGGCGGTCTACCTCGTCGCGGCGGTGGCGCTGGGCCGGGGCGCGCGGCGGGTGGCGCTGGTCGCCGTGGTCGTCGAGCTGGTCGGCGTGCTCGGGATCGGGACGCTGTCGCTGCTGCGTCCCGAGGACTTCCCCGACCCGACGGTCTGGTCGGACTTCGGCATCGGCTACGGCTTCGTCCCCGTCGTCCTGCCGATCCTGGGCCTGCTCTGGATCCGGCGCGCGTCCCCTACGTGAGTACTTTCCTGCCCTATAGGGCGGGAAAGTGCTCACGAAGGAAGGTCTGCAGCGCGCCGGTGACCAGCTCGGGGTGCTCGAGGTTCGGGTAGTGCGCCGCACCCGGGACCTCGACGATGCGACCGCCGGCGGTCTGCGCGACCTCGCGGGCCATGCGCCGGTGGTCGGGGCTGTCGAGCAGCCCGACGACGGCGAGGACGGGCAGGCGCAGCGTCGGGACCCGGGCCGCGGCGTCGGGCACCGGTGTCGGCAGGACCGGCGCGCCGTCGGGGACGTGGTGGTCGAGCGTGTCGTCGGTCATCCGCCGGACGTGGGCGAGCACGCCCGGCGCGACCTCGGCGAGCGGGCGCCCGACACCGAAGCCCAGCTCGAGGAAGATCGCCGTCCAGAGCGCCCGGTCGCGGGCCTGCCCGGCGGCGGCCCACCGGGCGAGCAGGTCGAGGGTCGCGGGGTCGCGGAACTCCGCCCCGCTCGCACCCGCGCCGCTGACCACGAGCGCCGTCACCAGCTCCGGCGCCTCGAGGGCGAGGTCGACCGCCACGCTCGCACCGAGCGAGACGCCCGCGACCGCCGCAGGGCCGACGTCGAGGTGGCGCAGCAGCGCGGCGACGTCGTCGACGTGGCGGAAGGGCGCCGTGGGGGTCGGCGAGGCGCCGTGGCCGCGCAGGTCGGGGGCGATGACCCGGTGGGTGCGGGCGAGCGCGGCGATCTGGGGCTCCCAGAGGCGGTGGTCCAGCGCGCCGCCGTGCAGGAGGACGAGGGGCGGGCCGTTGCCGTGGTCGACGTGGGACAACACGACACCCAGGGTGTCATTCCTTCCCTATATGACAACATGGATGTCATGCACGAGCCCGGTGCCCGCCTCGCCGCGGTCTTCGACGTCCTCGGGCCGCTCTATCGCCGCGGGGTGCGGGCGGTCGAGCAGGAGGGCGGCATGCCGGTCGGGGTGCGCGCGGTGCTCGACGCCCTCGCCGCGTACGAGCCGGCGACGGTGCCGGCGCTGGGGCGCACGCTCGCGCTCTCCCGGCAGTTCGTGCAGCGCTCGGTCGACGACGCCGCCGGACGCGGGTGGGTCCGCACGCGCGAGAACCCGGCGCACCGCCGCTCGGTGCTGGTGGAGCTCACGCCCGCCGGAGACCGGGTGCTGACCGACGTCCGCGACGGCGAGCGCCAGGAGCTGGCCGCCCTGGAGGGCGACCTCGACCCTGACGACCTGGACGCCTGCCTGCGCGTCCTCCGGACCCTGAGCACGCGCCTGCTGGACCACCCCTCGTGAGCGATCTCCGCAGCCATCGCTCAGAAGATCACGCACGGAGGTCAGCCCAGGTCAGCCCAGGTCAGCCCAGGCCCGTGCCCGCCACGCCGCGACGCCAGTAGCCGTCGAGGTCCACGGCGGCGGTGGGCAGCAGGGCGCGCAGGCGGCGGCGCACCGGGCGCAGCGCCCCCGCCTCGGCGCCCATCCACGCGAACCCCTCCCCCGCCGGCGGCGTGAACGCCGCGACGGCGTCGTCGAGCAGCGTCGTCGTGCCCGGCGCCGCGCCGTCGCGGTGGCGCCAGTCGACGGTCACGTGCGCCGGCACCTCGCCGAGGTAGGCCTCCTCCGCGGCGTCGGCGACCTCCACCACCACGTGCACCGGCACCGCCGGCAGCCGCGACACCCACCGCGCCAGCGCCGGCAGCGCGGTCTCGTCGCCGCCGAGCAGGTACCAGTCCCGGGCCTCCACCGACGCGCTCGACCGCGGCCCGTGCAGCCACAGCGCGCCGCGCGGGTCCTCGACCCACGCCCCGGCCAGCCCGGCGCCGTGGCGCACGAGGTCGATCTCGACGACGCCGGCCTCCGGGTCGTGGGCGCGCAGCGTGTACTCGCGGTAGGACCGCGGTCCGCCCGCGGGCGGCACGACGAGGCCGCGCGCGCCGAGCGTCGGCGCGGGCGGCTCCTCGTCCGGCGCGGCCGGGAAGAAGACCTTGGCGTGGTCGGTCGGCCCGGTCACCGGCAGGTCGTGTACGTCGCCGGCGAGGCGCACGCGGCGCATCCGCGGGGTCAGGTCGACGACGTCGACGACCTCGACCCGCCGCGGGCGCACGACGTCGGCCGGGTGCTCGACGTGCGAGACGATCGGGGCGTCGCGGACCACCATGACCGTCACGCTAGCCGCCGGCCGACGGCTCAGGACCGCGGCGGGCGGACGCGATAGCGCAGGTGCACCGCCCCCTTCGCGAACCGGCGCTCGTCGACCAGCTCGAGGCGCAGCCGCAGCCTCGGCGGCAGGAAGGGCCTCCCGCCGCCGACGACGACCGGGACGACGATCGGCCCGATCTCGTCGACGAGCCCGGCCTGCAGGGCCGCGGCGGCCAGCCCGGGGCCGTCGACGGTGAGGTCGCCGTCACCGTCCTTGAGCTCCTGCACGGCGGCAGGGTCGAACTCGCGCACGAGGCGGGTGCGCTCGCTGGACACGGACTCGAGCGTCCGCGAGTAGACGATCTTGTCTGCCGCCTGCCATGTCTTGGCGAACTCGACGATGAACGGCGGCGCGTCGGGGAGCTCGTGCGCGGTCTCCCAGAACACCATCGTCTCGTACATGCGGCGCCCGTAGAGGAAGGTCCGGACGGGCCGCGTGAGCTCCTCGGCGTAGCGGTGCAGCTCCTCGTCCTCGGGCATGTCCCACCCGAAGCCGCCCGCGTCGTCCTCCACGTAGCCGTCGAGCGTCGTCATCATCGAGTACACCAGCTGGCCCACGGGACGCCCCTTCACCGGTTGCAAACCACAACTGGTCCGTCAGCGTAGCGGTCGTGCTAGGACTCGGGAATGGTCTCCGAGCTCGTCGCGGCCGTCGGCGCCGCGCACGTCCTGGCCGGCGACGACCCGTCCGTCGCGGACCTCTGCGCCGACGAGGCACTGGGCGTGCCCGCGGGCAAGCCGGCGTGGGTCGTGTGGCCCGCCGACCGCGACGAGGTGGCCGCGGTCGTGCGCGCCGCGCGGGCGGCCGGGATGTCGGTGACGGCGCGCGGTGCGGGCACCGGCCTGTCCGGCGCGGCCACCCCCGACGACGGCGCGGTGCTCGTGTCGTTCGCGCGGATGGACCGGATCGTCGAGGTCGACCCCGTCGAGGCCGTCGCCGTCGTCCAGCCCGGTGTCCCCCTCACCGCCCTCGACGCCGCCGCGCGCGAGCACGGCCTGACCTACCCCGTGCACCCTGGCGAGCAGTCGGCGTCGGTGGGCGGCACGGTCGCGACCAACGCCGGCGGCATGCGCGCGGTGCGCTACGGCGTGACCCGCTCGCACGTCCTCGGGCTGGAGGCGGTGCTCGCCGACGGGTCGGTAGTGCGCACCGGCGGGCGGCTGGCCAAGATCTCGTCGGGCTACGACCTCACCCAGCTGCTCGTGGGGTCGGAGGGCACGCTCGCGCTGGTCACCGAGGTGACCGTCCGCCTGCACCCCCACCTGCCCGCGCGGCGCACGGTGCTCGCGCCCTTCCCGTCCGCTGACGCCGTCACCGCCGCCGTCGGGCGGGTCCTCGCCACCGGCCTCGCGCCGACGATCTGCGAGTACCTCGACGGCCCGACGATGCGCGCGGTCTGCACCGCCGCCGACCTCACCCTCGGCCTGCCCGAGAACCTCGTCGACGCCGACCACCTGCTCGTCGAGCTCG
Organism: Actinomycetospora sp. ABD4_176; assembly: GCF_056311855.1. Lineage (NCBI taxonomy): Bacteria > Bacillati > Actinomycetota > Actinomycetes > Pseudonocardiales > Pseudonocardiaceae > Actinomycetospora > Actinomycetospora sp. ABD4_176. The sequence goes on from NZ_CM149974.1 coordinate 2,398,476, forward strand.
CCGGGCGTCGCCCGGAGCGGGTCGACGAGGACGCCGAGGAGCTCGCGGGCCTGCTCGCCGAGCTGGGCGCCGCGGACGTCTTCGACCTGCCCGCGGGCTCGGCGCGCCGGCTCGTCGAGGCCCGGGAGGGCGCGTTCTGGGCGGTGAAGGCGGCGGGCGCGGACGAGATCGTCGACCTCGTCGTGCCCCGGTCGGCCATGGCCACGTTCCTCGCGCGGGCCCGGGCGGCCGGCGACGCGCACGGCGCGCGGGTGCTGGGCTGCGGGCACGCCGGCGACGGCAACGTGCACCTCGCCGTGTTCCAGCCCGACCCCGAGCGGCTCGGGGCGACGCTGCACGACGTCTTCGCCGCCGGGATCGCCCTGGGCGGCGCGGTGTCGGGCGAGCACGGCGTCGGGCGCGCGAAGGCCCACGCGCTCGAGACCTTCGGCGACCCCGCGGCGCTCGACGTGCTCCGGCGCGTCCGGGCGGCGCTCGACCCGCACGGCGTGCTCAACCCCGGCTGTGCGGTGCGGTGACCGGAGGCCTCTAGGGTGCGGGACGTGGCGGAGCTCGTCATCGCCCGCAACCCCGACGCCGACTCGTCGCTGCGCTACCTGCTGTGGCTCCCGGTCGGCGAGGGCCTGCTGTTCCGCACCTCGGACACGTGGCCGCGCACCAAGGCCCTGTACTGCCACCCCGCGGACCTCGACGAGTGGCCGGCCGGGAACGACCTCGACGTCGTGGAGCGCGTCCCGCTGCGCTCGTGTGCGCGCCGCGGCGCCGCCGTCGACGTGGTCCTCGACCGCGGCCGGGAGAACCGGTCGCAGATCGTCTACACCCGAGGTCGCGGGCGGGACATGGTGTTCTGGCAGTCGCCGCGGACGCGCAAGCAGGCACGTCCGCAGGTCCGGACGCCGACGGCGCGGGCACCCGGGACCGACGAGCTCGAGATCCTCGTCGACGCCCACGAGCGCTACCCCTACCGGTTCGCGTCGCAGCAGACGCGGACGGTGCGGCGCGCCCTGCCCGCCGGGGACTACGGCGTCGTCCTCGGCGACACGCTGGTCGCCTCGGTGGAGCGCAAGTCGCTGTCCGACCTCGTCTCGAGCATCGCGAGCAGCCGGCTGCGGTTCGCGCTCGGCGAGCTCGCGGCGCTCCCCCGCGCGGCGGTGGTCGTGGAGGACCGCTGGTCGCAGGTCTTCGCGCAGCGCCACGTCCGACCCGCCGCGCTACCGCGCGGCGCACGGCTGAGGGTTGCCCCTGCACGACGCGGCCGCCGACACTCGTGAGGATGCGCAACGATCCCGAGGTCCTCGTCGTCGGGGCCGGCTTCGCCGGGCTCTACGCCATCCACCGCCTGCGCGGACTCGGGTTCGCGGTGCACGGGCTCGAGGCGGCCGACGGGGTCGGCGGCACGTGGTACTGGAACCGCTACCCGGGCGCCCGCTGCGATTCCGAGAGCTACTACTACTGCTACTCGTTCTCGCGCGAGCTCGAGCAGGAGTGGGACTGGACCGAGCGCTACCCCGGTCAGGCCGAGATCCTCTCCTACCTCGAGCACGTGGCCGACCGCTTCGACCTGCGCCGCGACATCTCCTTCGCCACGCGCGTCCGCGGCGCCCACCGCGACGAGGCCGCGGACCGCTGGGTGGTCGAGACCGACCGCGGCACGTGGACCTGCCGCTGGCTCGTCACCGCCGTCGGCTGCCTGTCGTCGGCGAACGTCCCCGACATCCCCGGGCTGGAGACCTTTGCCGGCGAGTGGCACCACACCGGGCAGTGGCCGCACGACGGCGTCGACGTCACGGGCCGGCGGGTCGGGGTCGTCGGCACCGGGTCCACTGGCATCCAGGCCATCCCGGTGCTCGCCGCGGCGGCCGGGCACCTGACGGTCTTCCAGCGCACGGCCAACTACAGCATCCCGGCCCGCAACGCCCCGCTCTCGACGGCGGAGGCGGCGGGCTACAAGGACGACTACGCGGCGATCCGCGAGATCCAGCAGGCCTCCACCAACGGCCACCCCTTCGTCGTCAGCGACGTCGACGTGCTCGCGCTGCCCGACGACGAGCGCCGCGCCCTGTTCGAGGAGGCGTGGGAGCGCGGCGGGCTGCGGTTCCGCGCGGCGGTGCGCGACGTGCTCACCGACCCGGCGGTCAACGAGACGGCGTCGGAGTTCATCCGGTCGAAGATCCGCGAGACGGTCGACGACGCGACCACCGCCGAGGCCCTCAGCCCGCGCGACCACCCGTTCGCCACCAAGCGCCCGCCGATCGACACCGACTACTTCGCGACCTACAACCAGGAGAACGTGTCGCTGGTCGACGTGCGCGCCGACCCGATCGCCGAGATCACGCCCGACGGGGTGCGGCTGGCCTCGGGCGCGGAGCACCCGCTCGACGTGCTGGTGTTCGCGACGGGGTTCGACGCCCTGTCCGGCCCGCTGCTGCGCCTCGGCATCCGAGGCACGGGCGGCGTGGCGCTCGCCGACGCCTGGGCCGAGGGCGCGGCGACCTACCTGGGGCTGGGCGTCGCGGGCTTCCCGAACCTGCTGACGATCACCGGGCCCGGCAGCCCCTCGGTGCTGACCAACATGCCGACCTCGATCGAGCAGCACGCCGACTGGATCGCCGACCTGCTCGTGCACCTGCGCGCGCACGACCTCGACGCCGAGCCCACCCCGGAGGCCCAGGCCCGCTGGGCCGAGCACGTCCGCGAGGCCGCCGACGCGACGCTGCTGCCGCAGGCCGCGAGCTCGTGGTACCTGGGCGCCAACGTGCCGGGCAAGCCGCGCGTGTTCCTGCCCTACGCGGGCGGGTTCGCCCGTTACCGCGCGATGTGCGACGCCGAGGCGCAGGCCGGCTACCCGGGCTTCGCGCTGCGCGCGAGGCCCGGGCACGCGAGCGCTTGAGCGCGCTCGGCGTGTCGCGCCGGCGAGGATGTGGCGATCCTGGCGTCAGATGCGAGCGATGCCGCATCGCTGACAACCCTCAAGCGGTCTGGAGGGCCGGGCGGTCGGGGTGGTCGGCGCGGACGACGAGGTCGGCGACGGCGACCGGGTCGACCTCGTCGTCGTACCGCGCGTAGGCGGGCAGGGTCCAGGCCTCGTCGGCGGGGGTGCGGCGCTGCAGCACCGTCGCCGACAGGGCCAGGTGCACGGTGAGGTCGGCGGGCAGGCCCCGCCCGAGCAGCAGCGGGCCGTCGACCACCACCACGCCCGTGGCCGGGAGCGCCACCCGCTGCGCGCGCGCCGCCCGCTCGACCTCCACGTCCCACAGCCGCGGCAGCACCTCGCCGCTCCCGCCGGGGCCGAGCGGCCCCAGCACCTCGCGGACGAGGCCGCCCGCGTCGAGCCAGTCGTCGTAGAAGGCGTCCGGGTCGGTGCGCCCGCGCTCGAGGCGCACCGACGCCGGCCGCAGGAAGTCCCACGCCGACACCCGCACCACCGGCCGGGAGCGCACCCGCAGCGGGTCGACCAGGGCGTCCGCCAGCACCTCAGGGCGCGCCGGCGGCGCACCGTCGACGAGTACCCGCACGTGCCCCGGCCCGGCGCGCTCGATGGCGGCGACGAGCTCGTCGGCGAGGGCCTCGGGGGTCAGCGGGCGGATGGGCATCCCCTCCAGAATGCCCACCGTCAGGTCCGCGCGGCGCCCCGGCTCGGGTCTTGGTCCGCCTCGTCCTCGGAGGCGAAGTCGGCCTCGTCGAGCGCGGGATCGCGGGGGTGCATCGTCAGCAGCGCCGCCAGCGACACCACCGCACAGATGATGATGTAGATCGAGATCCAGGTGCTCGACCCCGTCCCCGCCAGGATCGCCGTGGCGATCAGGGGCGCGGGACCGCCGGCGGTGATCGACGCGAGCTGGTAGCCCAGCCCGGCCCCGGTGTAGCGGATGCCGGTGCCGAAGCTCTCGGAGATCAGCGCCGCCTGCGGCCCGTACATCATGTCGTGGAACACCAGGCCGAGGACCATCCCGAGCAGCACGAGCCCACCGACCCGCGTGTCGAGCAGCGCGAAGTACGGGAACGCGTAGAGCCCGGTGAGCACCACCCCCGCGCCGTAGACCAGGCGCCGGCCGATCCGGTCGGAGAGCCAGCCGAAGAACGGCACGCTCACGATCCCGATGCACGCGGCGACGATGAGGAAGAGCAGCAGGTCACCACGCGGCAGATCGAGCTGCTGCGTGCCGTACACCAGCACGAACGAGGTGAACAGGTAGAACGGGGCCTGCTCGGCGGTGCGCACGAGCAGCGCCTTGAGCACGTCGCGCCACTGGGTGCGCAGCGTCTCGGCCAGCGGCAGCTTCGCAACCTTCCCCGAGGACTTGACCTGCGCGAACGCCGGCGACTCGAGGACGGTGAGCCGGATCCAGAGCCCGACGCCGATGAGCACGACGCTGGCGATGAAGGGCACCCGCCAGCCCCACTCGAGGAACTCCGGGCCGGAGAAGAAGTAGACGACGGCCGTGCCGGTCGCCAGCCCGATCGGCACCCCGGCCTGGGGCCACGCGGCCATCAGACCGCGCTGGCGACGGTGGCCCCACTCCATGGCCATGAGCACCGCGCCGCCCCACTCGCCGCCGACGCCGATGCCCTGCAGGACCCGCAGCAGCGTCAGCAGGATCGGCGCGGCGAGTCCGATGGTCTCGTAGGTGGGCAGGCACCCGATGAGCACCGTCGCCCCACCCATGATCAGCAGGGTCGCCACCAGGCTCTGCTTGCGCCCGATGCGGTCGCCGTAGTGCCCGAAGATCGCCGCGCCGATGGGCCGCGCCGCGAACCCCACGAACTGGGTCGAGAACGCCAGCAGGACGCCGCCGACCTCGTCGTTGGCGAAGAACAGCGGCCCGAACACCAGCGCGGCCGCGGTGTTGTAGAGGAAGAAGTCGTACCACTCGATGGTGGTGCCGACCGTGCTCGCGACCACCGCCTTGCGCTTGAGCGTCCGGCGATCGACTCCGGCGGGAACGGTGCTCATGCTCGCCTATGTTCGCGATCACACCCACAGGAAGCAATACTTCACGCGAACCACACCTACTGACCCGTTCAGATCACGGAGAAGCGATCGGTCAGCTGCTCTCCGTCATCGCGCGAGACGAGGCAGCTGACCTGCCGGCCGCCCGACACCGACCCGGTGGACTGCGGGTCCGCGAACGCGGCACGGCCCGGCACGACGGCCGTCATGCGCAGGTCGTCGCGGTCGACACCGCCGGCCGCGGGCACGAGCAGGTCGGAGTCGACGTAGAGCGCGCAGAACTCCCGGCCGAACGCCGCCATCGCGGCCTCCCCGGGGTAGGACACCGGGCGGCCCTCGCCGATCGGCGCGACCGTCGCGACGACCTCGACGTCGTGGGGGTTGCCGCACGGCTCGTCGGCGGCCGGCCCGAACCCGTCACCGGGGGCGACCTGCCCGCGCGCGCACTGGCCCTCGAACAACGTGAACGCCGCGAGGTCGCCGTCCGGCCCGAACGTCAGCACGTCCGGCGCGGCGGCGAACGGGCGCCAGCCGGCCATCAGGGCCCCGGCCAGCAGCACCACGAGGACGGCCGCCACGGCCCCGGCGGCCACCACCACGCGGCGCGGCACGGCCGGGCGCGCCGTCCCCCCGGCGCTCAGTTCTCCTGCTCCACGCGCAGCGCCTGCTCCTCCACGGTGCCCGGCTCGTTGTCGATGGCCGCGACCTCGCCGACCCCGTCGTCGCGCGGCAGGCCCGTCGGCTCCACGCCGTCCACCGCGGACGAGACGCCGAGCTCGACCTCGTACCGCTCCTCGGCGAGCACCTCGCCCGCGGTGGCGCCGTCGGCGCCGTCGGCGTCGAGCACCGCACCGCCGCCGACACCGTCGACCGCGTTCGCCGGGTCGTCGACGGACTCGTCGAGCTCGTCGATCGGCGTCGCCGCCAGCGGCCGGTCCGGCGGCTCCTCGGCCGTCGGCTCCGGCTCCTCCTGCGGCAGGCGGTAGTCGATGCTCGGGGAGGTGCTCTCCCACTCCTGGGTGCCGCCCAGGCGCACGTCGCGGCTGTACCCCTCGGGGGCGTCCATGCCGTCCTCGAGGGGGTCCGCGCCCATGCGGTCCTCGTCCATGACGACCGCCGGCTCGGTGTCCAGCGCCGACATGTCGTTGTCCAGGACGGCCTCGCCCCGTTCGACGGACTCCTCGCTCACGCGACCTCGCTCCTCGGGTGTGAAGACGGCGGACATCCTCCGCCGTCTCCAGGCCCTTCCCGCGCGGGGGTCCGGTCATGCGCCGCCGGGGGCGGGGCGCGACGAGCGGGGCGTCCTCAGCCGCGGATGCGCGTCTCGCCGTCGCCCCACTCCTTGGCGCGCAGCTCGAACTTCTGGATCTTGCCGGTCGAGGTCTTGGGCAGCTCGCCGACGACCTCGACGTCCCGCGGCGCCTTGTACCGGGCGATGACGCCCTTGACGTGCTCGATGACGTCGTCGGGCTCCGCGGACCGGCCCTCCCGCAGGACGACGAAGGCCTTGGGGCGCTCGCCGAACCGGTCGTCGGGGACCCCGACGACGGCCGCCTCGAGCACCGCGGGATGCGAGAGGACCGCCTGCTCGACCTCGACGGTGGAGATGTTCTCTCCGCCGGAGATGACGACGTCCTTGGCGCGGTCGCGCAGCTCGACGTAGCCGTCGGGGTGCATGACGCCGAGGTCGCCGGAGTGGTACCAGCCGCCGGCGAACGCCTTGGCGGTCGCGTCGGGATCCCGGTAGTAGCCCGACATGACGTTGTTGCCGCGCATGACGATCTCGCCCATGGTCGTCCCGTCGGCCGGGACGTCGACGAGCTCGACCGACGCCCAGTCGGTGACGTCCTCGTCACCGTCCCCCGTCGCTCCGCTCGCCTCGTCCAGCAGCTCGACCACCCGCAGCGGCTCGGTCGGCAGCATCCCGACGCCCTGGCGCGCCTGGAGCCTCGCGCGCGCGTCCGGTTCCAGGTCGCGCCACTGTTCCTGCCACTGGCACACCGAGTACGGCCCGTAGGTCTCGGTGAGCCCGTAGACGTGGACGATCCGGAAGCCCATCCTCTCCATCTCGAGGATGGTGGTCGGGCTCGGCGGGGCGCCGGCGGTGGTGACGACCAGCGCGTAGTCCAGCGTCCGCGCCTCCGCCGCGTTCATGATCGTGGTGACGACGGTCGGGGCGCCGTTGAGGTGGGTGACCCGGTGCTCGCCGATGAGGCGCCAGATGGCGTCGCCGCGGACCTCGCGCAGGCAGACGTGCGTGCCGCCGATCGCCGTGATGGCCCAGGGGGTGCACCAGCCGTTGCAGTGGAACATCGGCAGCGTCCACAGGTAGACGCTCGACGGGTCGTGGTAGCTGTGCACGATCTCGCCGAACGAGTTCAGGTAGGCGCCGCGGTGGTGGTACTGCACGCCCTTGGGGCGCCCGGTGGTGCCGCTGGTGTAGTTGATGCTGATCGTCGAGCGCTCGTCGGTGACCTCCCAGGGCAGGTCCCCGCCCTCGTCGCCGCGGGCGAGCAGGGCCTCCCAGGTGGTGCCCTCGACGGAGGTGCCCGCGTCGGGGCCCTGCGGGTCGACGAGCGTGACGACCTCGCGCACCGTCTCCAGCGAGTCCGCGACCGGCTCCACGGTGCGGCGCAGCGCCGAGTCCACCACCAGCACGGTCGCGCCCGAGTGGTCGAGGATGTAGCGCACCTCCTCGCTCGACAGCCGCGTGTTCACCGCGACGAGCACCGCGCCCGCGAGCGGCACCCCGAAGTGGGCGACGAGCATCGCCGGCACGTTCGGCAGCAGGCACGCCACGCGGTCGCCGGGCCCGACGCCGCTCGCCCGCAGCCCGCGGGCCAGGCGCTGGGCCTGCTCGGCGAACTGCGCGTAGGTCGTGCGCTCGGAGCCGTGGACGATCGCGACCTTGTCCGGGTAGACGTCGGCGGAGCGGCGCAGGAAGGCCAGCGGCGTGAGCGGGGTGATCCAGGTCTCGGGCGCGGTCACGCCCGGGATCATCGTCCTTCGTCGTGCGACGGGCCAGACCCTGCCGCGTGACCGCGCCGGGCGTACCCCGGGCGCTCGTCGGACCCCGGCGCGGTGGGCAGGCCCGCCGCGGACCAGGCGCGGAAGCCGCCGGCGACGTCGGTGGCGCGGTGCAGCCCGAGGTCCTGCAGGGCCGCCGCGGCCAGCGAGGACGTGTAGCCCTCGGAGCACAGCACGATCCACTGCTGGTCGTGGTCTCCTGCCTCGGCGACCCGCGCGTCGGAGGTCGGGTCGAGGCGCCACTCCAGGTGGTTGCGCTCGATGACGAGCGCGCCGGGCACGGTGCCCTCGTCGAGGCGCTGCCAGCCGGGACGGATGTCGACCAGCCGCGCGCCGTCGGCGACGGCCACGGCGGCCTCGTCGGGTTCGAGGCGGTGCAGGCGGGCCCGGGCGGCGGCGAGGAGGTCGTCGACGGTGCTCATGCGGCGCTCACCCCGGCGATCCTCCCGGCTCGACGAGCTCCGAGCGCGTGCGGCGCAGCACGCCGCCCTCGACGGCGTAGTACGACATGGCCGACAGCGGCGGCGAGTAGGCGTGGACGCTCACGGCGGTCTCGGCGGCCCGGTTGCTGACGTCGTGGACGTGGCCGAGGCCGAAGGCGACGCTGCGGCCCGGGTCGACGACGCGGCGGCGCAGGCCCGGGCCGCGGGCGGCGATCTCCTCGGCGGCGCAGGCGCCATCGTCCTCGCTGCCCGGGGACCAGCGCCACTCGGTGAGAGCCCCGCGCACGACGGTCAGCGCGCCGAGCGAGCCGCCGTGGTCGTGCAGCTCGGCGGCCTGGTCGGTGGCCCAGGAGATCAGCCAGACGTCGAGGTGCGCGTCGGCGTGCAGGCGCCGCGACCAGCGGTGGACCGGGTCGACGACGACGGGGTGAGGGCCGGCCGTCCCGTCGGTGGCGACCTCGGTGGCGACCTCGGTGGCGACCTCGGTGGCGACCTCGGTGGCGACCTCGGTGGCGACCTCGGTGGCGACCTCGCGGGTCAGCGCGACGAGGTCGGCGAGGCTCGCCGGGGTGGGGCCGTCCCGCCAGCGGCGACGGTCGGGGCGCCGCGAGCGGGGGCGGGTGAACGGACCGGGCGCGGGGAGGGGGCGCGGCGGGTGGTCGACCAGGGCGGTCACAGGGGTCGTCCTCCGGAGGGCGGGCGTCCGCGCACGCACGCACCCGGCCCTCTCGGGCCGGTCCCGGTGGGGGTGCGGTGCGCGGGCGAGGGACGTCGCGGCCGGTCGGCACGCGACGAGGCTCGTCAGGCCCGGCGACACCCCTGGTCGAACAGGTGCGCACGGCGGCTCTCCCACAGGGGGCCGAGGAGGAAGTGCTGCACGCGCACAGTGGACCACGCCGCCCGGGGTGCGTCACCCCCCGGGTCGGGGCCGCCGCTCGTGATCCGCGCTCGGCGCGGCGGGCCGTCGGGGGGCCGACCTACTGTGGAGGGGCTCGCCCGCACCACACACCCCGGAGGGCACCACGGAGCGCACCACGGAGCAGGCCCGCCCCACCCGCGGCTGGGTCCGCCGCCTCGCCCGCGACTGCTGGCGTCGCCCCACCCTCACCGTCGCGTCCCTCACCGCCTCCGTCCTCGGGGTCAGCCTCGAGGCGATCGGCCCGCTGCTCATCGGCACCGCCGTCGACCGCGCCGTCGCCGGCTCCACCGAGGGACTGGGGCTGCTCGTGGCCGCCATGGTCGTCATCGCGGTCGTGCGCTTCGGCGCGGCCTTCCTGCGGCGCTACCTCGGCGGTCGCCTGTCGCTCGGCGTCCAGCACGACCTGCGGCGCCGCGTGTTCGGGTCGGTCTCGCGGCTCGACGGCCCGAAGCAGGACGCGCTGCGCACCGGGCAGGTGGTCTCGCGCGCGAATTCCGACCTCCAGCAGGTCCAGGGCCTGCTGGGCATGGTGCCGCTGGTCGCGGGCACGCTCGGGCAGCTCGTCGTGTCGGTGGCGATCATGCTGTGGCTCTCGCCGCTGCTCACGGTGGTCTCACTGGTGGTGCTGCCGGTCGGCGTGGTGTTCACCGGGCGGATGCGCCGACGGCTCTTCCCCGCGACGTGGTCGGCGCAGCAGCGCGCGGCCGAGGTGGCCCAGCACGTCGAGGAGACCGTCACGGGGGTGCGCGTCGTCAAGGGCTTCGGCCAGGAGACGCGCGAGGTCGGGCGGCTGCGCGAGGCGGCGCGCCGCCTCTACGCCGAGCGCCTGCGCGCGGCGTGGCTCAACGCGAAGCTCACGCCGACGCTCTCGGCGCTGCCCACCGTCGGGCAGCTGGTCGTCTTCGCGCTCGGCGGTGCGCTCGCGGTGGGCGGGCAGATCTCGCTGGGCACGTTCATCGCGTTCACCGCCTACGTGGCCGCCCTCGTCGGCCCCGCGCGGCTGGTGGCGGGCCTCGTCGTCATGGGCCAGCTCGCCCGGGCCGGCGTCGAGCGGGTGTACGAGCTCATCGACTCCCAGCCCGAGATCGTCGACGCCCCGCAGGCCCGCGCGGTCCCCGACGGCCCGCTCGGCGTCCGGCTCGACGACGTGCGCTTCGGCTATGCGCGCAGCGAGCCGGTGCTCGACGGGCTGTCGCTGGACATCCGGGCGGGCGAGACCGTCGCGCTCGTCGGCACGGCGGGCTCGGGCAAGTCGACGGTCGCCCTGCTCGCCCCGCGGTTCTACGACGTGCAGGGCGGTGCGCTGCGCATCGGCCCGGCCGACGACCTCGTCGACGTGCGCGACGTGCACCTCGAGGAGCTGCGGCGCGCGGTCGGCGTCGTGTTCGAGGAGGCCTTCCTCTTCTCCGACACGGTGCGGGCCAACATCGCCTACGGCTGCCCGGAGGCCACCGACGAGCAGGTCCGCGCCGCGGCGGTCGCCGCCCAGGCCGACGGCTTCATCGCCGCGCTGCCCGAGGGCTACGACACCCGCGTCGGCGAGCGGGGCCTGACGCTCTCGGGCGGCCAGCGCCAGCGCGTCGCGCTCGCCCGTGCCCTGCTCTACGACCCCCGGGTGCTCGTCCTCGACGACGCCACCTCCGCCGTGGACGCCACCACCGAGGCGGCCATCGGCGAGACCCTGCGTCGGGTCACCGCGCAGCGCACGACGCTCGTCATCGCCCACCGGCGCTCCACGCTCGCGCTCGCCGACCGCATCGCCGTGCTCGACGGCGGCCGCGTCGTCGACGTCGGCACCCGCGCCGAGCTCGAGGCCCGCTGCCGCCTGTTCCGCGAGCTGCTCGCCGGACCGTCGGAGCGCATCGACGAGACCGGCCGGGTCGACGAGGACGGGGACACCCCGGGGGGCGGCGACGACGTGGCGACCGCGCCCGCCGGCGCCCCCGCCGGCCCGCCCGCCGGCCCGCCCGCCGGCACTGCCACCATCGCGCCCGCCGGCACCCCCACCATCACCCGCGCCCTCTGGCCCGACGACCCGGCGCCCGACCGTCCGGTGCCCGCGCCGGCGCCCGCGGTCGCGTCGGCCGGGGCGGAGGCGCTCGCGGGCGGCATCGACGGCGGCGCGTCCCCCGAGATGCGCACGCAGCTCGACCGGCTCCCGCCCGCCACCGAGGAGCCCGACCTGCACGGCGAGGACCCGACCGCGCCCGACCCGGCCTTCCGTCTGGGCCGGCTGCTGCGCCCCGTGCGCTGGGCGCTCGCGCTCGCCGTCGTGCTCCTCGCCCTCGACGCCGCCGCCACCGTCGCCTTCCCGTCGCTCGCGCGCCTCGCCGTCGACGGCGGCATCCAGTCGCGCTCGCTGGACGTGCTGTGGCTGGCGGTCGGGCTCGGCGTCGTCGTGGTGGCCGTCGACTGGCTGGTCGTCGCCGCGCAGACCGTGCTCACCGCACGAATCGGCGAGGGCCGGCTCTACCTGCTGCGCACCCGCAGCTTCGCCCACCTGCAGCGTCTCGGCCTCGACTTCTACGAGCGCGAGCTTGGCGGCCGGATCATGACGCGGATGACGACGGACGTCGACGCCCTGTCGTCGTTCCTGCAGACCGGGCTCGCCCAGGCGTTCGTCGCCCTGCTGACCATCATCGGCGTCGCGGTGGCCCTGCTCGTCACCGACGTCGAGCTGGCCCTGGTCGCGCTCGCGGTGATGCCGGTGCTGGTGGTGGCGACACTGATCTTCCGGCGTCTCGTGTCGGTGGCCTACGCCGAGGCGCGCGAGCGGGTCGGGGTCGTCAACGCCGACCTGCAGGAGAACGTCGCGGGCCTGCGCGTGGCCCAGGCGCACACCCACGAGGCAATCTCCGCGGCCACCTTCTCCGACAACAGCGACGCCTACCGCCGGGCCCGGCTGCGCGCCCAGCGCCTCATCGCGACGTACTTCCCGTTCGCGGCGATGCTCTCGGACCTCGCCCAGGCCGCGGTGCTCGGCGTCGGCGCGGCACGTGTGGCCACCGGCGGCCTGTCCCCCGGCGTGCTCACCGCGTTCCTGCTCTACCTCGCGATGTTCTTCGGCCCGGTCCAGCAGCTCTCCCAGGTGTTCGACGGCTACCAGCAGGCGCGCATCGGCCTGCTGCGCATCGGCGAGCTGCTGCGCACGCCGACGTCGGTGCCCGCGCCCGAGCACCCGGGGGCGCGGGGCGACCTGCGCGGCGAGGTCGAGCTGCGCGACGTCGGCTTCTCCTACGCCGGCGCGCAGACCCCGGCGCTCTCGGACTTCTCGCTGCACGTGCCGGCCGGGCGCACCGTCGCGCTGGTCGGCGCCACGGGCGCGGGGAAGTCGACGGTGGTCAAGCTCGTCGCGCGGTTCTACGACGCCACGTCGGGTGCCGTGCTCATCGACGGCGTCGACGTCCGCGACCACGACCTCGAGTCGCTGCACCGGCACCTGGGCGTCGTGCCGCAGGAGGCGCACCTGTTCGTCGGCGACGTCGCCTCGAACATCGCCTACGGCGACCCCGAGGCCACGCCGGCCCGCATCGAGCAGGCGGCGCGCGACGTGGGGGCGATCGACATGATCGGCACCCTGCCGGGCGGCTTCCGCCAGCCCGTCGGCGAGCGGGGCGGCGGCCTGTCCGCCGGGCAGCGCCAGCTCGTCGCCCTCGCCCGCGCCGAGCTGGTCGACCCGCGCCTGCTCCTGCTCGACGAGGCCACCGCCGCGCTCGACCCCGCCACCGAGGGCGCCGTGCTCGCGGCCGGTGAGCGGCTCGCGGCGCCGCGGACCACGTTCGTCGTCGCCCACCGGCTCGCGACCGCCGCGCGGGCCGACCACATCGTGGTGATCGACGGGGGCCGCATCCTCGAGGAGGGCACCCACGCCGAGCTCCTCGCCCGCGGCGGCGCTTACGCACGCCTGTGGCGGGCCGGGGCCGGCACGGTCGACGACGTGGTCGGCAGCGACGGCGCCGACGGGCTCGACGGGTTCGCCGGGCCGGACACCGACGCCGAGGGTCTCGTCCGCGCCGGCTGACCGGTCACGCCCGCCGGGCGTGCACCACGAGGTTGTCGGTGTAACTGCGGGCGCCGCGGTCGAAGTCACCGGCGCACGTGACCAGGCGCAGGACGTCGTCCGGCGTCGCCCCGAACACGGCGAAGGTCGGGAACCGGTCCTTGGCGACCTGCTCGGTGCGCTCCACGACGTAGCGCGCGACGTCCCCGCCCGCCGTGCCGACCTCGATCTCGTCGCCGGGGCGCAGGTCGCGCAGCCGGTAGAACACGGCCGGGCCGCTGCGGGAGTCGACGTGCCCGAGCAGCACCGTCGGCCCGCGGGCCCCGGGGACCGGGGCGCCGCGGGCCGGGTCGAACCAGCCGATGCGGGCGTAGTCCTGCGGGACCTCCGCCGCCCCGTCGGGCGCGACGCCGAGCGGGACCACCGTGTCCTCGTCCACCCCGATCGCCGGCACGCGCACGCTCGCAGGCACGACACGCGCGTCGGCCGGAGCGGACCCGCTGGTGCTGGGTCCGGTGGTGGGCCCGGTGGGGGTGGGCCCGGCGTCCGGGCGTGGCCCGCCGGCGCACCCGGCGAGCAGCGCCGTGAGCAGGACGAGCGCGGCGACGCCCCGGGCGCGGGGCCCGGAGCGTCGCCGCGCCGTGGGGCGTTCGGTCACCTCAAGAGCGCGCTCCGCGCCGGCGCACCAGCGCGACGCCCGCGCCGACCGCCGCGAGGACGCCCGCGCCGACCGCGATCGCCGGGGCCGCGGCGTCGTCGCCGGCCGTGGCGGTCGCCCCGGCGCCGGTCTCGACACCGCCCATGGGCACCGGCGTCAGCTGGCCGCGCACCGCACCGGCCGTGTACTCGGCGGTGTGGGTGTCACCGAAGAACGCCGCCGGGTTCTCCTCGATCTCGCGCAGGGAGAACCCGGTGCCGGTGTCCTGTCCGTCGGCCATCACGCCCGTGGTGAAGGGTCCCTGCAGGCAGCCCGAGCTGGTGCGCGTGTCGCCCTCGCCCTCCGGGTCCGGGAACGCGATGCGGGGCGGCCCGGACATGCCCGGCTGCGCCTCGTGGATGTGCGTCGCCGTGCGGGCGGGGCTCTCGTAGTCCCCGGTGACGCCGTTCAGCGTGAGGTCGTAGCAGATGATCTCTTCGTCGCTGTTGATGCGGTAGTTGAAGGTGCCGGTCGCCCCCGGCTGGCCCGGGACGGACTGTCCGTCCGAGTTCACGATCGTGTCCGGGGTCGCCATGACGGTGAACATCGAGGTGAAGCTGTCCGGCTCGGCGACCTCGGTGTCGGCCGCGAGCGCGGCACCCGAGGACAGGGCGAGCGCACCGGCGGTGAGGACGGACACGGCGGCGAGCTTCGGGAGGGTACGGCGCACGAGGGCCTCCAGGGGGGTGAGATGTCCGAAGTGCCCGTCTCTACGGCGGCCTCGCGGCCCGCGTTCACCGCGCGGCCGAGGGCTTCTCCGGCCGCCCCGGGTGAACGCCGGGGACCGGGGCGCCGTAGCCACCACCGTGATCCGCGCCGACCTCGCCCACGCGCCGGTGGTCCGCTACGTCACGACGCGGTCACACGACGTCGGCCAGGATGCTCCGAACGCCGGGACGGTGCGGGGAGAACGGGTGAGCGAGGCAGCGGGAACGGCGCGCCCGCCGGTCGACCTGCGCCGGATCGAGGACCTCGAGGCCGCCTACCGCGCGCACGCCGGCGAGCTCGAGCGCTTCGCCCTGCGCCAGCTGCGCGACCCCGGCGCGGCCGCGGACGTCGTGCAGGAGGTGTTCGTCCGCGCCTGGCGCCACGCCGCCCGCTACGACGCGGCGGTCGCGAGCCTGCGCGTGTGGCTGTTCACCATCGCCCGCAACGTCGTCGTCGACACCGTGCGGCACGCGCGCAGCCGCCCGGGCACGCCGACCGCCCCCGCCGACCTGTCGCTGGTCTCGGCGGGCGCGCCCGACTTCAGCCACGACCTCGTGACGGCGTGGTTCCTCGAGGAGGCCCTGACCCGCCTGGGCGCCGAGCAGCGCAGCGCGATCGTCGAGACCTACGTCCGCGGCCGGCCCTACGCCGAGGTCGCCGCCGAGCAGGAGGTTCCCGTCGGCACCGTGCGCAGCCGGGTGTTCTACGGCCTGCGCAACCTCCGGACCATCATGGACGACATGGGAGTCCCGCTGTGACCACCGGATCCGGCGCCCCGCTCCACGACCGCCTGCGCGAGCAGCTGGGCGCCTACGCGCTCGGACAGCTCGAGGGCGCCGAGCGCGACGAGGTCGCGACGCACCTGGACTCCTGCCCCGACTGCCGGGCGGAGCTCGCGGCCCTCACCCCGCTCGCGGGTCCGCTCGCCCGCGTCGATCCCGATGCCCCGCACGGCGACGCCGTGCCGCTCGTGCCCGCCCGGCCCGGCGATCCCGGCGGGTTCGCCGACGTCCTCGACCGCCTGCGTCGCGAGCCCGGGGCCGGGGCGCCGGACGGGGTGCCGGACGGGGTGCCGGACGGCGCCGGCGCGGTCCCCGCCGCCGTGCCGCTCCGGGCCGGCGGCCCGTCACCGGCGCGACACCGTGCCCGGCGCCCGGTGCTCGCGGCGGCCGCCGCGGCGCTCATCGGGCTCGCCGGGGTCGGGATCGGGCTGGCGGTCGCCGGGGCGGGCGAGCCCACCGTGGAGCCGGTGACGGTCCAGGCGCTCGACCCCGCGGTGCGCGCCAGCGCCGGCACGATCGACCACACCTGGGGGGTGGAGATGGTGCTGACCGGGTCCGGGTTCGCCGAGGGGCAGGTCTTCGAGGTCACGGTCCTCGACCGCGCCGGTCGCCCCGTCCCCGCCGGGGCCTTCCGCGGCACGGGGCCGACGGAGATGGTCTGCCGGCTGAACTCGGCGGTGCTGCGCGACCAGGCGGCCGGGTTCGTCGTCACCGACGCCGACGGCGACGAGGTGCTCCGCTCGCGGTTCACCTGACGGACAGGAACCGCACGAACCGCCGCGGTCGACCGCCGAACGCGTGATTCCGGGTACGCACCGTGTCGGGCGGATGGCGCAGCGCCACCGGAGCAGCTGTCCGGGTGGGTGTGGACCGGTGCAGTAGGCGACAGGGCACCGACCCTGCGCGGTGTCAAGCGCTAATCTGGACACGCTTCCGACGCCACCGCGACGACTGATTGAGGCGATCCCTAGTCGTGTCGAGTAGTAGCCCGACCGCCCAGTTCGGACCCAACGAGTGGCTGGTCGACGAGATGTACCAGCGCTACCTGGCCGACCCCGACTCCGTCGACGCCGCGTGGCACGACTTCTTCGCCGACTACAGCCCCGACACCGCCCCCGACGAGGCGGGCGCACACACGAGCGCCGGCAACGCCGCGAACGGCTCCCGCCCGCTGTCGGCGGGCGCGGCCGAGTCGGCGGACTCCGCCGAGTCGGCCGAGCCGGCGGAGTCGGCGGAGCCGGCGGCGGGCGACCGGGACGCCGGCGCCGCGTCGACCACCGCCGCGTCGACCGCCGCGAGCGCCACGACGAGCACGTCGACGGACACGTCGGCCCCGAGCACCTCGTCGACGCCGTCCTCGGGCCCGAGCAGCCAGGGCGGCGGACAGGGCGGCGGTCAGGGCGGCGGACAGGGCAGCACCCCGAGCCGCCCGGCCACGCCGACGTCGACCCCGACCGGCGACCGGGACGCGGCGAGCAAGCCCGCGGCCGGCACGACGAGCCCGGCGAAGTCCGCGCAGCCGGGCGCCTCGAACGGCGCGGTGGAGACCACCAAGCCGCTGCGCGGCGCCGCGAACGCCATCGCCAAGAACATGACGGCGTCGCTGCAGCTGCCGACGGCCACCAGCGTGCGCGCGGTGCCGGCGAAGCTGCTCGCCGACAACCGCATCGTGATCAACAACCACCTCAAGCGCACGCGCGGCGGGAAGGTGTCGTTCACCCACCTGCTCGGCTACGCGATGGTGCGCGCCCTGCAGGCGTTCCCGAACATGAACCGGCACTTCGGCGAGGACGAGAAGGGCAAGCCCGCCGTCGTCGACCCCGGTCACGTCAACCTCGGCCTGGCGATGGACCTGCCGGGCAAGGACGGCTCGCGCTCGCTCGTGGTGGTGGCCCTCAAGGGCACCGAGAACATGAACTTCGCCCAGTTCTGGGCCGCCTACGAGGACATGGTGCGCAAGGCCCGCACCGGCTCGCTGACCAGCGAGGACTTCGCCGGCGTCACGATCTCGCTGACCAACCCGGGCACCATCGGCACCAACCACTCGGTGCCGCGCCTGACGGTCGGCCAGGGCACCATCGTCGGCGTCGGCGCGATGGAGTACCCCGCCGAGTTCCAGGGGGCGAGCGAGGAGAAGCTCGCCGACATGGGCATCAGCAAGATCATCACGCTGACGTCCACGTACGACCACCGGATCATCCAGGGCGCCGAGTCCGGCGACTTCCTGCGCCGCATCCACCACCTCGTGCTCGGCGAGGACGGCTTCTACGACGACATCTTCGCGTCGCTGCGGATTCCCTACGAGCCGATCCGCTGGCGGCAGGACCTGCCGTCGTCGCAGATCGACCGCACCGCGCGGATCATCGAGCTGATCGACGCGTACCGCACGCGCGGCCACCTCATGGCCGACACGGACCCGCTCTCCCACCCCCAGCGCAAGCACCCCGACCTCGACATCGCGTCGCACGGCCTGACGCTCTGGGACCTCGACCGCGAGTTCCCCGTCGACGGGTTCGCCGGGCGCGGGTGCATGAAGCTGCGCGACGTCCTCGGCGTCCTGCGCGACTCGTACTGCCGCACCATGGGCGTCGAGTACATGCACATCCTCGACCCCGACAAGCGCACCTGGCTGCAGGAGCGCATCGAGCGCCCGCACGAGAAGGTGCCGGTCGCCGAGCAGAAGTACATCCTGTCGAAGCTCAACGCCGCCGAGGCGTTCGAGGCGTTCCTGCAGACCAAGTACGTCGGGCAGAAGCGCTTCTCGCTCGAGGGCGCCGAGACGGTGATCCCGCTGCTCGACGCCGTGCTCGACACGGCCGCGGCGCACGAGCTCGACGAGGTCGTCATCGGCATGCCCCACCGCGGGCGCCTCAACGTGCTGGCGAACATCGTCGGCAAGCCGGTGTCGCAAATCTTCCGCGAGTTCGAGGGCAACCTCGACCCGGGCCAGGCGCACGGCTCCGGCGACGTGAAGTACCACCTCGGTGCCGAGGGCAAGTTCTTCCGCATGTTCGGCGACGGCGAGACGACGGTGTCGCTGACGTCGAACCCCTCGCACCTCGAGGCCGTCGACCCCGTCATGCAGGGCATCGTGCGGGCCAAGCAGGACATGCTGGACAAGGGCCCGGAGGGCTTCACCGTCCTGCCCGTCGCCCTGCACGGCGACGCCGCCTTCGCGGGCCAGGGCGTGGTCGCCGAGACGCTGAACCTCGCGCTGCTGCGCGGCTACCGCACCGGCGGCACCGTGCACGTGATCGTCAACAACCAGGTCGGCTTCACCACCGCGCCCGAGCACACCCGCTCGACGCACTACTGCACCGACGTGGCGAAGATGATCGACGCGCCGGTCTTCCACGTGAACGGCGACGACCCCGAGGCCTGCGTCTGGGTGGCGCGCCTGGCCGTCGAGTTCCGCGAGCGGTGGAACTCCGACGTCGTGATCGACATGATCTGCTACCGCCGCCGGGGCCACAACGAGGGCGACGACCCCTCGATGACCCAGCCGGAGATGTACGACGTCATCGACGCCAAGCGCTCGGTGCGCAAGACCTACACCGAGTCGCTGATCGGCCGCGGCGACATCTCGCTGGACGAGGCCGAGCACGCGTTGCGCGACTACGGCAGCCAGCTCGAGCACGTGTTCAA
This sequence comes from Actinomycetospora sp. ABD4_176, assembly GCF_056311855.1. Lineage (NCBI taxonomy): Bacteria > Bacillati > Actinomycetota > Actinomycetes > Pseudonocardiales > Pseudonocardiaceae > Actinomycetospora > Actinomycetospora sp. ABD4_176. The sequence continues at coordinate 2,417,648 of NZ_CM149974.1, forward strand.
CGAGGTCCGCGAGCTGGAGAAGGCCGACCCCGAGCCCAGCCCGTCGGTCGAGTACGAGCAGGCCGTGCCGAACTCGCTGCAGACCGCGGTGCCGCTCGACGTCATCCAGCGCATCGCCCGCGCCCACACCGAGCTGCCGGAGGGCTTCGCGGCCCACCCGCGCGTCAAGCCCGTCCTCGACCGCCGGGGCAAGGCCGCGGCGACCGACACCGAGGAGGGCATCGACTGGGCCTACGCCGAGCTGCTGGCGTGGGGGTCGCTGCTGATCGACGGCAAGCTCGTGCGGCTGTCCGGCCAGGACTCCCGCCGCGGGACGTTCGTGCAGCGCCACTCGGTGCTCATCGACCGCCACGACGGCTCCGAGTACGTGCCGTTGCGCCACCTGACCGCCGACCAGGGCAAGTTCATGCCGTACGACTCGGCGCTCTCGGAGTTCGCGGCGGTCGGCTTCGAGTACGGCTACTCGGTGGCCAACCACGAGGCGCTCGTGCTCTGGGAGGCGCAGTTCGGCGACTTCGTCAACGGCGCTCAGTCGATCATCGACGAGTTCATCTCGTCCGGTGAGGCCAAGTGGGGCCAGACCTCCGACGTCGTGCTGCTGCTGCCGCACGGCCACGAGGGCCAGGGTCCGGACCACACCTCGGGACGCATCGAGCGCTTCCTGCAGCTGTGCGCCGAGGGGTCGATGACCGTCGCGCTGCCGTCGAGCCCGGCGAACTACTTCCACCTGCTGCGCCGCCACGCCACCGACGGCGTCCGCCGCCCGCTGGTCGTCTTCACGCCGAAGTCGATGCTGCGGAACAAGGCGGCGGTCAGCCCGGTGGAGGAGTTCACCAGCGGCGGCTACCGGCCGATCCTCGACGACCCGGCCTTCGCCTCCGGCGGCACCGACGGGGTCACGCGCCTGCTGCTCTGCGCCGGCAAGCTCTACTACGAGCTGGTCGCCGCGCGGGAGAAGGCGGGCCGCAGCCACGACACCGCGATCGTGCGGATGGAGCAGCTCTACCCGCTCGCCACCGAGGAGCTCGCAGCCGTGCTCGACCGGTACCCGAACGCGGGCGGCGACGTCCGCTGGGTGCAGGAGGAGCCGGCCAACCAGGGCGCCTGGCCGTTCCTGGGCCTGTGGCTGCCGGAGCGGATGAACGGCCGCCTGCCCCACCTCCAGCGCGTCTCCCGGCGCCGCATGGCCGCCCCGGCCGCCGGTGTCGCCAAGGTGCACGAGGTGGAGCAGAAGGCGCTCATCGCCGAGGCCCTGGCCGACTGATGGGGCGGGACTAGCCGGCCGTGTACTTCACCGACCGCGGGATCGAGGAGCTCGAGGAGCGGCGGGGCGAGGAGGAGGTCAGCGTGGCGTGGCTGGCCGACCGCCTCCGCGCCTTCGTCGACGCCCACCCCGAGCACGCCGGGGCGGCCGACCGGTTCGCGACGTTCCTCGCCCGCGACGACAGCGACGACGAGTAGTCGCAGGGCCTGAGCGAAGGGCACCCTCGATCGGATGGACCGGCGAGGGGCGCCCGTCGCCGGTCCTCAGTCAGAGCCCGAACTCGCGCATCTTCCGGTAGAGGGTGGTGCGCCCGATCCCGAGCGCCCGGGCCGCGTGGCTGCGGTTGCCGCCGGCCGCGCGCAGGGCGGCGACGACGGTGTCGCGCTCGGCGCGCTCGAGCAGGCCGGACGCGCGGGTGCCGGCGCGCAGCTCGGGCGGCAGGTCGGCCGGCTCGACGACGTCGCCGCGGGCCCGCCGGGCGAGCGCGACGACGGTCGTGCGCAGCTCGGCGACGTCGCCGGGCCACGACCAGGCGGCGAGCCGGTCCCAGGTCGCGGGCGCGAGGCGCGTCGCCCGCTCCGGCTCGGGCAGGTCCGCCAGCACCGCGCGGACGAGCACCGGCAGGTGCCCGCGGCTCTGCGCCAGTGAGGGCAGCCGGACGACGGTGGCGAGCCGACGGACGGGGCCGAGCACGGCGGGGCCGGCGCGCTCGGGGTCGAGGGTGAGCGCGACCGCCGCCCGCGGCGCCGCCTCGACGGCGGCGACGAGGTGGGCGAGGTCGTCGGGAGCCAGGAGGTGGACCCGCCGCACGAGCACGCCCTGCCCGGCGGCGAGGGCGGTGTCCACGACCGCCCGCCAGCCGTGCTCGCGCGCCGGGTCGACGACGACCGGGGCGTCCGCCCCCTGCCGCGCCAGGACCCGCGCCGCGGTGGTCCGCTTGCCGGTGCCCGCGCCGCCCGCGACGGCGACGCGCTCGCCGTGGCGCACCGCCGCCGCCAGCTCGCGGTCGGCCTCGGGCACGTGGTGCAGCGGGGCGTGGAGCTGTCGGCGGGCCGGCGTCGCGTCGAGGCGCTCGGCGCTCGGCGGCCGGCCGGGGAGCAGCCGCACGCTGAACGCGGTCCGTCCGCCCTCGCGGATCGGCTCGACGAGGGCGTCGCGGAACCCGTCGGGCAGCGGGACCGACATCCGCGTGCACCGGTGCGGGGCGCGTTCGGCGAGGTGGCGCCAGAGCAGGGGGTGCAGGTCGGGCCCGGTGTGGACGAGGCCCTGCCGGTTGGCGAGCACCGTCTCCTCGTCGACCACGAACACGCCGTCGGCGGTGCCCTCCACCGCGAGGTAGGACCGGACGAGCCGGCGGCGGCGCTCCCCCGCCCCGTCGAGCAGGCGCTCCTCGATCTGGCGACCGATGTCGCTGGTCATCACGGTCATCAGCGGGTGCACGTCGCGCAGCACGCACGCCAGCGAGAACGACCCGAGCATGCGCCCGGTCCACGGCTCGACGATCGGGGTGCCGGCGCAGGTCAGGTTCTCCAGGCGCGGGTTGTAGTGCTCCGGGCCACGGACGAGGACGGGACGGCGCTCGACGATCACGGTGCCCAGACCGTTGGTGCCGACGGCGTGCTCGGAGAAGTCCGACCCCTCGACCGCGCTGGCGCGGTCCATCTCGGTGCGCTGCCGGCGTTCCTCGGCGTGCCGCACGACGATCCGCCCGGTCTCGTCCGAGAGCACCATCGCGACGGGGACGTCGGCGAAGCTGTCGCGCAGGCGGTCGAGGACCGGGGCGGCGGCGCGGGCCAGCACCGGCGACACGTCGTCGGTCGGGCGGTAGGGGATGTGGGCCGGGTCGGCCGGCACGCCCTCGCCGACGCAGCGCCGCCAGCTCGTCTCGATCAGCGACGGCACGCCGGTGCGTCCGGGCGGGACCACGAGCACGCCCTCCCCGACGAGGGCCTCCCGGCGCTGCCGCGTCCGGCGCACCTGCTCCGAGGACAGGCTCGGCCGGTGGCCCTCGTCTGGCTGCATCGTCGCCTCGCACTCCGGTCGCGGCCCCCGACCGCGCGCACCCGATCACCACAGTGCCCCACGTCACAGCCGCGGCGCCAGACCGCGGCGCGCACGGAGCTGTTCCGGATCGGCACACCCCGTGGCGGGCGCGGTCGGGGACGGTCCCGGGAGGCGATCGAGGTGCGAGGAGGCACGCCATGGCGGAGACGACGGCGGAGACGAACACAGCGACGAACACGGCGACGAACACGGAGGCGACGACCGGCTCGGCGGAGGCGGACGCCCTGCGCGCCCTCTACGCCGACTGGACCGCGATCCTCTCCTCGACGCCCGACCTCACGACCCGGCTCTTCCGCAGCATCTTCGACGAGTGGCACCAGGCCACCCGCGAGCCCGAGGACGTCACCTACGCCGAGGACACCGTCGGTGGGGTCCCCGGCCTCTGGGCGCTCCCGATCGGCGCGCACCGCGGCCAGGTCCTGCTCTACCACCACGGCGGCGGCTTCGCGGTCGGCTCGGCGTCGAGCCACCGCAAGCTGGCCGGGCACGTCGCCAAGGCGCTGGGCGTCACCGCCTTCGTGCTCGACTACCGGCGCGCCCCCGAGCACCCCCACCCGGCCCAGGTCGAGGACGGTGTCGCGGCCTTCGTCGGCCTCACCGAGCGCGGGATCCGTCCCGAGGACGTCACGACGATCGGGGACTCGGCCGGCGGCAACCTCGCCGTCGCCGTCCCGCTGGCGCTGCGCGAGCAGGGGCGGCCGCTGCCCGGGCGGGTCGTCGCGTTCTCGCCGTGGCTGGACATGGAGAACACCGGCGAGAGCCTCGTGACCAACGCGGCCACCGATGCGCTGGTCACCGTCCCGCTGCTCGAGGGCATGATCGCCGGCGTCCTCGCCGACGGGGCGGTCCACCCGCGGACGCCGCTGGCGAACCCCTTGCACGCCGACCTCTCCGGGCTCCCGCGACTCTACGTCAACGCCGGGGGCGCCGAGTCCCTGCGCGACGACGCCGTCCGGCTGGCCGCCCGCGCCGAGGCGGCGGGTGTCGACGTGACGCTCTCGGTCGTCGACGACATGCAGCACGTCTTCCCGTTCCTGGCCGGTGCCGCCCCCGAGGCCGACGCCGAGATCGCCGCCGTGGCCGCCTGGTACCGGCGCTGAGCGCCCCCGCCCGAGCACCCCTCTCCCGAACCGCGAGGAGAACCCGATGAACACCCCGACGAGCACCACCGGCACCCTCGGCAGCACGGACCTCGACGCCGTCGTCATCGGCGCGGGCTTCGGCGGCATCTACATGCTCCACCAGCTCCGCGACCGCCTCGGGCTGCGCGCCCGCGCCCTGGAGAAGGGCGGCGGGGTCGGCGGCACCTGGTACTTCAACCGCTACCCGGGCGCGAAGTCCGACACCGAGGGCTTCGTGTACCGCTACTCCTTCGACCGGGACCTGCTCGCCGACTACGACTGGAGCACGCGCTACCTCGACCAGCCCGACGTCCTGGCCTACCTCGAGCACGTCGTCGAGCGGTTCGACCTCGCGCGGGACATCCAGCTCGACACCGAGGTCACCGAGGCCGTCTTCGACGAGGATCGCGCGGTCTGGCACGTCTCCACCGCCGCCGGCGAGCGCTTCACGTGCCGCTACCTCGTCACCGCGCTCGGGCTGCTCGCGCGCACCAACATCCCCGACCTCCCCGGCCTCGACGACTTCGCGGGCACCGTCGTCCACACCAACGCCTGGCCCGCCGACCTCGACCTCCGCGGCAAGCGCGTCGGCGTCATCGGCACCGGGTCGACCGGCACGCAGTTCATCGTGGCCGCCGCCCCGATGGCCGAGCACCTGACGGTGTTCCAGCGCTCGGCGCAGTACGTCGTGCCGTCGGGCAACGGGCCGGTCGATCCCGACGAGGTGGCGCGGACCAAGGAGGACTTCGACGCGATCTGGGAACAGGTGCGCGGGTCGGTCGTGGCGTTCGGCTTCGAGGAGAGCGACGTCCCGGCCATGAGCGTGTCGCCGGAGGAGCGCGAGCGGGTGTTCCAGGAGAACTGGGACAAGGGCAACGGCTTCCGGTTCATGTTCGGCACGTTCAACGACATCGCCACCGACCCCGACGCGAACGCCGCCGCGGCCGCGTTCATCCGCTCGAAGGTCGCGGAGATCGTCGACGACCCCGAGACCGCCCGGAAGCTCACCCCGACCGACCTCTACGCCAAGCGCCCGCTGTGCAACGAGGGCTACTACGAGGTCTTCAACCGCGACGACGTCACGCTCGTGTCGATCAAGGAGAACCCGATCGACAGGATCACGCCGGCCGGGGTGCGCACCGCCGACGGGGTCGAGCACGAGCTCGACGTCCTCGTGCTCGCGACGGGGTTCGACGCGGTCGACGGCAACTACCGGGCGATGAACCTGCGCGGGCGCGGCGGGCAGCACATCGACGAGCACTGGGCCGACGGACCGACGAGCTACCTGGGCGTGTCGGTGACCGGGTTCCCGAACATGTTCATGATCCTCGGCCCGAACGGTCCCTTCACCAACCTGCCCCCGAGCATCGAGGCGCAGGTCGAGTGGATCGCGGAGCTCGTGCGGCGGGCCGAGGAGTCCGGCGCCGCGGCGGTGGAGCCCACCCGGGACGCCGAGGACCGGTGGACGGAGACGTGCCGCGAGGTCGCCGACGCGACCCTCTTCCCGAAGGCCGACTCGTGGATCTTCGGGGCGAACATCCCCGGGAAGCGCAACGCGGTGATGTTCTACATGGCCGGGCACGCCGCCTACCGCCAGCAGCTCGCCGACGTCGCCGAGGCGGGGTACGAGGGGTTCACCATGGCCGGCGTGCGGGAGCGAACGGGGAGTCTGCGCGCGTAGAGGCAGCGAGATACCCGTTCGCTCCCACCGGCCGGGGGCGCCCGCTCAGACCGCGTCGACGCGCTCGGACTCCTCGTAGCGCAGGACCGGCAGCAGCGAGGGCTCCGGGCGGGCGGGGTCGGCCGTGCAGGCGTTGATCGCCGCCTCCAGGCCCGCTGGGTCGAGGCCGGCGCCGAGGAACACCAGGCGGGCGCCGGCGACGTCCACCGACCGGGGCGCCGGCCGCACCCGGATCGCCGTCCCGACCGTCTGCACGACGAACGGGGCGGCGCCGGGGAAGCGGACCACGCCCTTGGACCGGAACACCCCGGACGGCCCCGCCTCGAGGAACGCCGCGAACCGTGCCGGGTCCAGCGGGGCGTCGCGCTCCACCGCGACGCTCTCCCAGTCGGCGTGGGCGTGCTCGCCGGCCGGGTGCTCCTCGCGCAGGAGAGCGTCGAACGACAGCTGGCCCGACCGCGGCGGGCGGCGGCGGGCCGGCGGGTCGACGAGCAGCGCCGGGTCGAGCGCCCCGCGGACCACCGGGAGCACCGGGCCGGGAGCGACGGAGCGGAGGGACGCCAGCAGCGGGGCGGGGTCGGCGACGCGGTCGACCTGGTTGAGCACCACGAGGTCGGCGAGCCGGACCACGCCGTCCTGCTCCCCCACGCCGTCGGGACCGGCGCCCGCGTCGACCACCACCACCAGCCCGCCGTACGCCGCGTGCCGCGCCTCGCCGGCGACCGCGTCGAGCAGCAGGCGCACCAGCTCGCGCGGCTCGGCGAGGCCGCTGGCCTCCACGACGACGAGGTCCAGGCGCGCCGAGGGCGCCGTCAGCTCGGCGAGCAGGCCGGCGAGGCCGTTGGCGTCGGTGGTGCAGCACAGGCAGCCGTCGGCCAGCGACGTCACCGCGCTGGCCTGCCCCGCCACCAGCATCGCGTCGATCCCGATCGCGCCGAAGTCGTTGACGACGACGCCGACCCGGACGCCGTCGGCGCGGCGCAGCAGGTGGTTGACCAGCGTCGACTTGCCGGCCCCGAGACGACCGGCGACCAGCACGACGGGGACGCGGCGGGGCACGCGCCCACCCTCGCACGCCGGCCCCGGCGCGGCCCCGCCCCGGAGCGAACGGGGGGTTTGCGCGCCAAGAAGCAGCGAGATACCCGTTCGCTCCGGAACGGGCGCGCCTACCGGATCCCGGCCTGGTTCAGCCAGTCGCGGGCGACCTGGGCCGGGTCGGGACGGTCGGGCCCGGCGAGGCGCTGGTTGAGCGCGGTGAGCTGCGCGGTGTCCATGCTCCGCGAGATCTGGTTGAGCGTGTCGGTGACGCGCGGTTCGGCCTTCGCCCGGTTGATCAGCGGCACCACGTTCTGCGCCGCGAAGTTCGACCGCGGGTCGTCGAGGATGACGAAGTCGTTCTCGGGGATCGAGGCGTCGGTGGTGAACAGGTCGGCCGCCTGCACCGTGCCGTCGCGCAGCGCCGCGACCGTCAGCGGGCCGCCGGCGTCGAGGGCCCGGAACTCGCGGAACCGGCACCCGTAGAGCCGCTCCAGGCCGGGGATGCCGTAGGGCCGCTCGGCGAACTCCGGGGGGCCGCCGAAGGTGATCGTCGGGCACAGGGGGGTGAGGTCCTCGATCGAGCGCAGGTTGTTCTGCGTCGCGAACGCCCGGGTGACCACCACGGCGTCCTTGTCCTGCGCCGGGCTGGGCTCGAGGACCTGCAGCTGGGGCGGCAGGGCGGCGACCACCTGCTGGTACACCTGGTCGGGCGCGGTGGCCGTCGTCTGCGGGTCCAGGAACTGCAGCAGGTTGCCGGTGTAGTCGGGCACGAGGTCGATCTCGCCGCGCTCGACGGCCGGGAAGTACGTCTCGCGGCTGCCGATGCCGAAGCGCCGCTCGACGGTGACGCCGCGGGTCTCCAGGGCCGTCGCGTAGATCTCGGCGAGCAGCCGGTTCTCGGTGAAGTTCGCCGAGCCGATGCGGACCGTGCCCTGGGCCGAGGGGCCGGCGGGCTCGGTGGCGAGCGGGTCGGAGTCGCCGCCGCAGCCGGCGAGGAGCACGCCGACGGCGGCGAGCGCCGCCACGATCAGCGCGCGCGGGGATCGGATCACGGTCGGGCCTTTCTCACGAGGACGCCTGTCTCGACGCGTCCGGGGTCTGGGCGGGCGGGGTCGGGGCGGGCGGGGTCGGGGCAGCGGGTGCGCGGCGCAGCCGCAGCCGGTCGGGACCGGGGGTGACCAGGCGGCCGAGGCCCTGCAGCACGAGCTCGAGGACGATCGAGAGCACGGCGACGACCAGCGCGCCGCCGAGCATCTCCACGAAGTCGCGCACGGCGAAGCCGTCGATGATGAAGCGCCCGAGCCCGCCGAGGCCGACGTAGGCGGCGATGGTGGCCGTCGCGACCACCTGCAGCGTCGCGAAGCGCAGCCCGCCGAGGACGAGCGGCACGGCGGCGGGCACCTCGACCTGCAGGAGGATCTGGCGCTCCCGCATCCCCATGCCGCGCGCGGCGTCGACCGCCCCGGGATCGGCGCCGGCCACCCCGGAGTAGGCGCCGGCGAGCAGCGGCGGGATGGCGAGCAGCACGAGCGCGAGGGTCGGGGGCAGCAGCCCGAGGCCCAGGAGCAGCACGAACAGCACCAGCACGCCGAGCTCGGGCAGCGCGCGCAGCCCGTTCGCGACGCCGACGACGGCGAGCCCGCCGCGGCGCGTGTGGCCGATGACCGCGCCGACCGGCAGCGCGATCACCGCCGCGATGGCGACGGCGAGCAGCGTGTACCCGAGGTGCTCGAGCACGCGGGCGGGGATGCCGGAGGACCCGCTCCACTGCGCGGGGTCGGCGAACCACTCGCCGAGACGGCCGAGCACGGCTACACCCCCGCCCGCGACCACGGCGTGAGCGCGCGCCCGAGCCCGAGCCACAGCGCGTCGAACACGAACGCGAGCACGACCGAGCCGACGATGCCGGTGGCGACCATCGCCGTGTAGTCCTGCTGGAAGCCGTCGGTCATCAGCGTGCCCAGCGACTGGATGCCCACCAGCGCACCCACGGTGACCAGCGAGAACGCCGACACCGACGCGACCCGCACGCCCGCGGTGAGCACCGGGACGGCGAGCGGGAGCTGCACCCCGAACAGCAGGCCCGTGGGCCGGTAGCCCACCGCGACCGCCGCCGTCGTGACCGTCGCCGGCACCGCGTCGAGGGCCTCGGCGACGCTGCGCACGAGCAGCGCCACCGTGTAGAGCGTCAGGGTCAGCCCCACGTTGACCGGGCTGAGGATCGGCGTGCCGAGCAGCACCGGGATGAACACGATCAGCGCCAGGGACGGGACGGTGTAGAGCGCGCCGGACAGCGGCACGAGGACACGCCGCGCGGCCGGCGAGCGGTGCGCCCACCAGCCCAGCGGCAGGGCGACGAGCAGCCCGAGCAGCACCGGCACCAGCGCCAGCAGGACGTGGGCGACGACGAGGTCGTCGAGGTCGTACCCGAAGACCCTCACCGGGCCGGGTCCCTCTCCAGCAGCGCCAGCACGTCGTCCGCGTCCACCCCGCCCCGGTAGCGGCCCTCGCCGTCGACGGCCACGCCGCGGCCCGCCGGCGAGCTCAGCGTCGCGTCGAGCGCCCCGCGCAGGGTGCCGGCGCCGTCGGACGGTGCGGCCGAACCGTTCGGGCCGCCGTCGGTGACGTAGAGCGAGCCGAGGTCGTGACGCGCGCCGTCGGGACCGAGCCACGCCGCGGGCCGGTCGCCGTCGAGCAGCACCGTCCACTCCCCCGGCGGGCCCGCGCCGTCGGACCCCTCGACCCGCGTCGGCAGGTCGGCGAGCCGCAGGGCGCCGGCCGGCACGAAGCCCAGGCGCCGGTAGCCGCGGTCGCGCCCGACGAAGCCGGCGACGAAGTCGTCGGCCGGGGCGGCGAGCAGCTCGTCCGGCGGGGCGAACTGGGCGAGCCGGCCGCCGACGCGCAGCACCGCCACCCGGTCGCCCAGGCGGATCGCCTCGTCGATGTCGTGGGTGACGAAGAGGATGGTCTTGCCGAGGTCGGCCTGCAGGCGCAGCAGCTCGTCCTGCAGCTCGACGCGCACCACCGGGTCGACCGCGGAGAACGGCTCGTCCATGAGCAGCACCGGCGCGTCGCCGGCGAGGGCCCGCGCGACGCCGACGCGCTGCTGCTGGCCGCCGGAGAGCTGCGCGGGCCAGCGCTGCGCGAGCGTGCCGTCGAGCCCGACGCGCTCGAGCACCGCGGCCGCGCGGGCCCGCGCCTCGCGCCGCGACAGGCCCTGGAGCACCGGGACGGTGGCGACGTTGTCGATGACCCGCCGGTGCGGGAACAGGCCCGCCTGCTGGATGACGTAGCCGATGCCGCGGCGCAGCTCCGCCGGGTCGCCGTCGGCGACGTCGCGGCCGTCGAGATGCACCGAGCCCGACGTCGGCTCGACCATCCGGTTGACCGTGCGCAGCGACGTGGTCTTGCCGCAGCCCGACGGCCCGACCAGCACCGTGATCTCGCCCTCGCGCGCCGTCAGCGTCAGCGAGTCGAGGCCCACCGTGCCGTCGGGGAAGCGCTTGCCCACACCCCGGAACTCGATCACGTGCCTGGCTCCCGGGGATCGAAGTCCGGCGGCTCACGGTCGGCCACCGGGTCAGCGGGTGAATCTAACCGGAGCCCCCGACAGCCGCGACCGATCCGGGTCGACGGAGTGGCGTGACGGACACTGATCGTCCGCGGAGCCACTCCGCTGACACGGGCGAGCTCAGCCGGCGGCGCGGTCCTCGGGGGTCAGCGGCCCGCGGCGCAGGAGCTGCGTGAACGCCTCGCCCGGCATCGCCCGGGCGAACAGCCAGCCCTGGTAGGCGTGCACGCCGAGGTCGCGCAGCACCGCGAACTGGTCGGCGTCCTCCACGCCCTCGGCGACGCAGACCTGGCCGATGGCCGCGGTGAGGTCGACGACGGCCCGGGCCACGGCGCGGTCGGACTCGCCGGTCGCGACGCCCCGGACGAAGCCGCGGTCGAGCTTGACGATCTGCGCGGGCAGGCCGGTCAGGCGCGAGAGCGACGAGTAGCCGGTGCCGAAGTCGTCGACCGCGAAGCGCACGCCCGCCGCGATCAGCTCGTTCATCTCGCGCAGCGTGGTCGCGGGCAGGTCGGCGAGGCAGGTCTCGACGAGCTCGAGGACCAGGCGGTCCCACGGCAGGCCCGCGTCGGTGACGGCCTCGTGCACGGTCTCGAGGAAGTCGGGGTCGCCGGGCAGCAGCCCCGCGAGGTTCACCGCCACCGACGGCGGGGTCCCGTCCGGCCCGGAGGACGGCCACACCGCGGCCTCGCGCACCGCGGTGCGCAGCACCCAGCGGTCGAGCTCGCCGAGCAGGTCGGCGGCCTCGGCCACCGGCAGGAACTTGTCCGGGAAGATCAGGCCCTGCTCGGGGTGCTGCCAGCGCACCAGCGCCTCGGCGGTCTGCACCCGACCGTCGGCCCCGACGACCGGCTGGAAGTGCAGCACGAGCTCGTCGTTGACCATGGCCTCGCGCAGCTGGGTCTCCATCCGCAGCGCCTCGTCGGCGCCGCGCATGATGGCCTCGTCGGCGAGGGCGAAGCGGCCGTTGCCGCCGCTCTTGGCCTCGAACAGGGCCGCGTCGGCGAAGCGCATGAGGTCGCCGGTGCCCGGGTGCACCGGGGCCGGCTCGAGGCCGGCGAGCTCGGTGGCGCGCTCCTGGCGCAGCACCTGCTCCACGGGGTCGCCGGTGGGGTCGATGTCGGGCCGGCCCGGGTCGGTGCGGGCGTCGGTGCGGGCGTCGGGGCCCGCGGACGCGCCGAGCCCCACCGTCGCGCCGACCGCGGCGCCGACGGTCGCCGAGATGCGCACGAGCTGGCCGTGAACCGGGATGGCGGTGCGCAGGATGCCCGCCACGGTGGCCGAGAGCGCGTCCAGCCCGCCGTGCAGGTCGACGTCGGCGCACACGACGACGAACTCGTCCCCCGCGCTGCGCGAGGCGGCGCAGCCGGCGGGCAGCCGGTCGCGCAGGCGCTGGGCCAGCTCGACGAGCAGCTCGTCGCCCGCGTCGTGGCCGAGCGAGTCGTTGACCCGCTTGAAGTTGTCGAGGTCGCAGAACAGCAGCCCCGTGCGCCGCGCCGTCGGGCCCGCGAGCAGCCGCGACACCGTCGTCTGCAGGGCGCGGCGGTTCGGCAGGCCCGTCAGCTCGTCGTGCATCGCCTGGTGGCGCAGGCTCGCCTCGACCCTGCGGGCGTCGGTGACGTCGGTGAACACCACGAGGTGGGTGACGCCGCCGTCGTCGTGCACCGAGACCGAGACGTGCAGCTCGCACCACACCGCGTCGGCGTCGGCGCCGCCCGCGCCGCGCTCGCGGCGCCGCAGCGCGCGCGGGGAGCACGACCAGCTCACCGACCCCGCCGAGCCCGCGGGCCGCGCGAGCAGCGGCGTCGCCGGGCCGGCCCCGGCGGCGGCCTCGGCGCCCAGGTCGAGCAGCTCGTCGGCGCGCCGGCCCCGCAGCGCCTCCGGGCCCTGCCCCAGCAGCCGGCACAGCGCCTGGTTCGCCTTGACCAGGCGCTCGTCGTCGTCGAACAGCGCGATGCCGACGGGGGCGACGGCGAGCAGGTCGGTGAAGCGCTGGGTCAGCGCGCGCAGCCGCTCCTCGGCCTGGCGTCGCCCGGTGACGTCGGCCGCGGTACCGAGGACCGTGCGGTCGGGGCGCCGGGCGGCGTGCACCTGCAGGATGCGGCCGCTAGCGTCGCCGAGGCGCACCTCGGCCTCCAGCGCCACGCCCTCGGCGACCAGGGCCTCCCAGCGGCGCACGAGCCCGGCACGGTCCGCCGGGTGCAGCGCGGCGAGCAGGCCCTCCGCGCGCCACTCGGGGCGGGTGTCGAGGCCCAGCAGCTCGGTGAGCACCGGCGAGAGCCAGGCCGAGCCCGTGACGAGGTCGACCTGCCAGTGCCCGAGGCCGGCGATGCGCTCGACGTCGGCGGCACTCGGCCCGCTCAGGGGCTCGGTGGGCGGCTCGAAGGCCTGGGGGCGGTCCGCCGGCTCGGGGGCGAGCTCGGGGGCGGGCTCGGCCTGCGGCACCAGCACGAGGACCGCGCCGCCCGCCCGGTCCGGCCACACGACCACCTGGACCGGCAGCGACGCGGCCATCAGACGCCGCACCCGCGCGGACAGGAGGCCCTCGGGGGCGCCGTCGGCGGCGTGGACGTCGGCGAGCAGGTCGGTGACCTTCCGGCCGAGCATCTGCCCGGCCTCGAGGCCGCCGGACGGGTCGACGAGGCGGGCGACGGCGTCGCGGACGGCGACGAGGCGCCCGCACGCGTCGTGGCGCAGCGCGGCCCCCGGCGGCAGTGCCACCCCGCCGTCCGGGCCGTCGCCGCCGGGCAGGACCGCGAGCGCCTCGGACCGCCGGCCCCCCGTCGTCCCGTGGACGACGGCGAGACCGGGCGAGCCCGGCACCGGCACGGCACTGCCCACGTCTGCGCTCCTCGCTCGCGGGGACCCCGCCGTCCCGAGGTGGAACGGTGCGTCCGCGTCTGTCTCAGGCAACGAAGGAAACGCGAGGTGGGTCCGGGTGGATCACCCCGTGGAGGGACGGCGCGCGGCGACCGCGAGTCCGCACGCGTTCTGCTGCACCACACGGACGATCGACCTTGAGGACACCGACCGGTCGTCGCGCCGAAGCGGACGGCGTCCACGACGAACGGCACACGGCCCAGTCCTGCTGCGCCGATCGACCGCCTGGTCACCCACGTGCGGCTCGCCGCCCTACCGACGGTGCGCCCGGTGAGCCACGAGCGGTCCGGATCATGCCGCGAGCGCCCGGCAACCACCGATCGGTGGATCCCGGATGGTCCGGCCGAGCGACATCGATACGTCGGACCACCGGATCGACCCGTCGGTACCCGACGTGTCGGCGCGCTACACCATCGTGGGCGACCGGATGAACCGCGAGCCGGCTCAGTGGTGCTCGGCCGCGACCTCGGCGACGTGGCGGCGCACCACGCCCTCGTCGGCGGCGGCCTCCGCGACGGCCGCCGCCACCGCGGGCGCGACGCGGGGGTCGAGCGCGCTGGGGACGATGTGGTCGGCGCCGAACTCCTCGTCGCCCGCGGCGATGTCGGCGATCGCGTCGGCCGCGGCGAGCTTCATGGCCTCGGTGATCCGCCGGGCCGCCGCGTCGAGGGCCCCGGCGAACACCCCGGGGAAGGCGAGCACGTTGTTGATCTGGTTCGGGTAGTCGCTGCGCCCGGTGGCCACGACCGCGGCGTGCTTGCGCGCGACGGCCGGGTCGATCTCGGGGTCCGGGTTGGACAGCGCGAACACGACGCCGCCGTCAGCCATCGACGCGATCACCGACTCGGGCACCGTCGAGCCCGACAGGCCCAGGAAGACGTCGGCGCCCGCCACGGCCGCGGCCAGGTCGCCGCGCACGCCGCGGGGGTTCGTCTGCTCGGCCAGCGCAATCTTCTCCACGTTCATGCCCTCGCGGGTCTCGTGGATGACCCCGCGGGAGTCGAGCACGACGACGTCGCTCGCCCCCGCCGATCCCAGGATCTTGGCGCAGGCCACGCCGGACGCGCCCGCGCCGCTGACGACCACCTTGAGGGACGCGAGGTCGCGGTCCAGGACACGGGCGGCGTTGCGCAGGGCCGCGAGCACGACGATCGCCGTGCCGTGCTGGTCGTCGTGCATGACGGGGCAGTCGAGGGCCTCGACCAGCCGGCGCTCGATCTCGAAGCAGCGCGGCGCGGCGATGTCCTCGAGGTTCACGGCGCCGAAGCTCGGGCGCAGGTGCACGAGCGTGTCGACGATCTCGTCGACGTCGGTGGTCTCGAGGACCAGCGGGATGGAGTCGAGGTCGGCGAACGCCTTGAACAGCGCCGACTTGCCCTCCATCACCGGCAGCGAGGCGCGCGGGCCGATGTCGCCGAGCCCGAGAACGGCGGTGCCGTCGCTGACCACGGCCACCAGGCGGTGGGTCCACGTGTAGCGGGCGGTGAGCGCCTTGTCGTCGGCGATCGCCCGGCACACCTTCGCGACGCCGGGCGTGTAGGCGATGGCGAGGTCGCGCCGGCCGGAGAGCCCGACCGTCGGGGCGATCGAGAGCTTGCCGCCCTCGTGCGCCGTGAAGACCTCCTCCTCGGTGATGTCGCGGCCGTCGAGGGCGGGCTGGTTGCTGGTCGTGTCGGCGTTCGCGTCGCTCACGGGGGCTCCAAGCGAGATCGAGGGGTCGCGGCACTGCGACGGGCATCGCGGCGCCGGGGTACCCGGACGGGAGGACACGGGAGGAAATGGTGGCGGCGCCCGCGGTCGGCGGGCGCCGGGCGGGCCGTCGGCGCGGGTGGGCGCGCGGCCCGGGTGAGGACTCCTGCGCTCCTGCGCCCGGTGCGGGCGATCCTCGCGCGTCCACGGCGGTCGTGTCTGCGTCCCCCGTCACCCGGCGCGCCGTGCCCCTCGCCGACCCGTCGCCGACCGGTCCTAGGAGCGCGCTGAAGAAGTGGGTTGGTGGGCGCCTCGGCAGTCGTGCTGCGGTCAGCACCCGTGGGTGCGACAAGAGGTCGCCCCGCCCGGCGCTGATAGTGGCGGGTTGTTGATGGGCTGTCGAGGCCGTAGCCGGGCCGGTAGTCGGCTGGGTCCTCGGATCAGCTTGCGGCCAGGGCCCATCGGCCGTGGTCGAGGTGCAGTCCGAAGGTGATCATTCGGCGGAGGTTGAGCGCGGCGACGCGGGTGTGCAGCCAGGCGTTGTTCTTGACCACGCCGCGGTGGGGGACGCGCCGGTTGCCGCGGGTCAGCCAGGCGATGGAGCGCTCGACCATGGGCCGGTGCCGACGGTAGGACTCGAGGTGCTCGGGGGTGCTCGCCCGGGCGCGGTGTGCTCGTTGCAGCGCGTGGTGCGGCCCGAGGTGCAGGGTGCGCCCGTCGGTGGCGGTGGTGCATTGCGCGCGCAGTGGGCAGTCGCGGCAGTGCGCCCCGAAGATCGCTGCTCCGCTCGCAGTGATCGGGCGGGTGATCCCGTTCGGGCAGGTCATGGTGCTCGCGGCCGGATCGTGGGTGAAGTCGTCGATGGTGAACCCGCCGGGGACGGTCGGGCGCAGCGGCCACGGCTTGATCACCGCGGTGTGCCCGGCCTGCTCGAGCGCGGCCAGGGCGTCGCCGGTGCCGTAGGCCGAGTCGGCCAGCACCTCCAGCGCCTCGCCCGGCTCGCTGGCGGCGGCCTCGAGGTTGGGGTCGCCGGTGAGCAGGGCGATACCGACAGTGGCGTCGCTGTTGTCCGGGCCCGAGGCTTGGGTGAGCCTGGTGTTGGTGATCAGCCCGATGTCGGGCTCGACCACCACGTGCGCGCGGTAGCCGTCCTGGCGGCGCTCCCGGGACTTGTGCGCGTGGCGGGTGTCGGGATCGACGGTGGAGATCACCCGGTCCGGGGCCACCTTGGTCGCGATGCGCCAGCGCCCGTCGGTGCCATCGGAGCCCTCGGCAGGCTCGACGTCCTGCCCGGCGACCAGCGCCAACAACGCCACCGCCTGACTGGCGCGCTCGTCGAGCCCGGCCCCGCCGGGGTGGCGCGTCTCCAGCTCGGCGAGTACCGCCAACGCGTCGTTGACCAACGCGGAGACCAGCTCGTCACGGGCCGCGGGGTCGTCCCAGGCGATCTGCGGCTTGCCCGGGTGGGAGTAGTCATGCCCGCTCGTGGTGACCGCCGTGACGACCTCGGCGCCGGCACCGACGTCGCGGGCGACCCGGCGGATCGCGGCGATCAGCTGGGTCACGGTGTCCTGGCGGGCCACCGCGTCATCCAGAATCGTCGAGTCCAACGCCCGGCGGGTCTTCCCCGCCACCGCACCAGTCTCGGCGACCACCGCGGCGACGGTCTCGAAGATGCGGTTCGGGCTGTTCGAGGCGGCCAGCCGGCGTCGCCAGTAGGTCAGCGTCGAGGCGTCGAACGCGGTGTCGGTGATCGCCAGCCCGCAGGCGGCTTTCCACCGCAGATCGAACGTGAGTGCCTCGACAGCTTCCCGGTCCGACAGGCCGTGCAGGGCCTGCAGAACCAGCACCGTGGCCACCACCTCCGGCGGCACACTCGGCCGGCCGCGGCGGGTGGGAAACAGGTCGGCGAACAGCTCCGGGGCGAACAGCCGGGCCCGATGCGCAGCCAGGAACGCGAACACGCTGCCCGGCTTCAGCAAATGCCCGGCGACCGACTCCACATCCAGCAACTCACGCTGATCATCAGAGCGACCCTGCACCCGACAAGGATCCCAGCCCACCCGCCGACCACCAGCCTCGACGCGCTGACTTCTTCAGCAGTCTCCTAGCTCGTCCTCAGCGCGCCCGCAGCCGTCCCGGACGGGGCCAGAGCCGCCAGCGCACCGGCCCCACGACCTCGGCCGGGCCGAGGGTGCGGGAGTCCGTCGACGCCGTCGGGGCGTCGCCGACGACGAACCAGCCGTCGTCGGACGCCAGCGTCGCCCGCTTGACCGAGAGCTGCCCCGGTCGCGAGGCCCACCGCACGAGCGCGAGCTCCCCCGGGCGCACCGCGGCGCCGGGGCGCGCGAGCACGACGTCCCCGTCCCGCAGCGTCGGCGCCATCGACCCGCCGCGGACGAGGACGCGGCGCGGGAAGTGGCGCGCGGCCGTGACCAGCAGCTCACGAGGGGTCCTCACCGGCGGCGCTCCACGTGTCGGTGCCCGGTCACGGGGGTACGTTCACTGACGTCGGAACGATCACCATTCCCCACGAGGAACAGGGAGGCGAGATGGGACTGCTCTCCAGCGTCCTGCGTCCGCGTCTGGAGGCCACCGCGCACTGCGACCTCCCCTGCGGCGTCTACGACCCGGCTCAGGCCCGGATCGAGGCCGAGTCGGTCAAGGCGATCCAGGAGAAGTACCAGTCCAACGAGGACCCGGCGTTCCGGGCCCGCGCCATCCAGATCAAGGAGGAGCGCGCGGACCTCGTCAAGCACCACCTGTGGGTGCTGTGGACCGACTACTTCAAGCCGCCGCACTTCGAGAAGTACCCGCAGCTCCACGAGCTGTTCAACAAGGCCACGAAGGCGGCCGGGGGCGGTGAGGGCGGCGCCAAGTCGTCCATGGACCCGCAGAGCGGTCAGCAGGTGCTCGACTACATCGCCGAGATCTCGGACATCTTCTGGGAGACCAAGAAGGGCTGAGTCCCTCCGCGGCCCCGCCGCGACCCCGCGCACGACCCGACGCGCCCGTCCCCGCACCCCGGGGGCGGGCGCGCCGTCGTGGGACACCCGCCACGTCAGCACCGCGTCATCACCGACGCCCCGGGGTACCTGGCCCGCCGTGAGCGACAGCCCCGTCGGACGCCTCTACCTCCTGCGCCACGGCGAGACCGAGTGGTCGCGCGACGGCCGGCACACCAGCCGCACCGACCTCCCCCTCACCGAGGCGGGCGAGGCGGCGGCCCGGACCGCCGGACGCCTGCTGGTCACCCTCCGCGGCGACGAGGTGCCCGCCCCCGAGGTCTGGACCAGCCCGCGGCGGCGCGCCACCGACACCGCCCGCCTGGCGGGGCTGGAGCCGTGGACCACCCGCGAGGACCTCGTCGAGTGGGACTACGGCGCCTACGAGGGACGCACGACCCCCGAGATCCGTGAGGACGACCCCGGCTGGACCGTGTGGACCCACCCCAGCCCGGGCGGTGAGACCGCGCCCGAGGTGGCCGAGCGCCTCGACCACGTCATCGCCGACGCCGAGCGGGTGCTCGCCGACCGCGACCTCGTCGTGGTCGGCCACGGCCACGCGGGGCGGGTGCTCATCGCCCGCTACCTGGGCCTGGACGCCACCGCCGGGGTCGGGTTCGCGTTCGACGCGGCGTCGGTGACGGTGCTGGGCCACGAGCGCGGCGTGCCGCGCATCGACCTGCTCAACGCTCCCGGCGGCCTCGTCGCGGCCCCGCCCCCGCCCGCCGACCGTCACTGACCGGTGCTACCGGTGCGCCCGGAACCGGAACGAGCGGTCCCCGGCGTCGGCGGTGGCCTCTCCGAAGCCCGCGCCCCGCAGGCGGTCGGGCAGGGTGGCCGGGTCGACGACGACCATCGTGTCCCCGACGTGCAGCAGCCGGAAGCGCAGGCTGCGCCGGCTGTCCGAGCCCGCGAACACCCCACCGGGACGCAGGATGCGGGCCGCCTCGGCGAGGACGCGGTCCTGCGCGGCGGGCGAGGGCACGTGGTGGAGCACGGTGAAGCAGACGACGGCGTCGAAGCTGGCGTCGGCGAACGGCAGGCGCGTCGCGTCGGCGGTGCGCACGTCGACGCGCTCGCCCATCGCCCGGCCCAGGTCCTGGGCCAGGCGCGGGTCGACCTCGGCGGCGGTCAGCGCGCCGGCCCGCTCGACGAGCCAGCGCGTCGTCACGCCGTAGCCCGGCCCGATCTCCAGGACCTCGCCGGCGAGGTCGACGCCCTCGAGCGCCCACGGCAGGACCTCGCCGTGCATCCGGTCGGCCCAGCGGTCGGAGCGGCACAGCCGGCGGTGCAGCGCGTTCATCGGCACGTCCACCGACGCTAGGTCGCCGCGGCCGGCTCCGACAGGCCGGACCGGGACTCCCTACTCCTCCGCCCACGCGCGCGCGGGCGCGCACAGGAGGCCGTAGAGCACCGCGGCGGCGGCGAGGAGCACCGGCACGCCCCACTCCGGGCGCCCGGAGGGCACGGCGGCGTAGAAGGCGCAGCCGATGGTCAGCAGCTGCGCGACGAGCGCCGGCCCCCGCGCGCCGCGCCGGCCCCGCAGCAGCGCCACGGCCACGACCACCAGCCCGAGGCCGAGCAGCGCGACGAAGCCCCACACCGAGAACACCACGCCCACGGCCACGAGGAGCGCCGCGACGACGACGCCGGCCACCCCTTCGGCGAGCACGCCGAGTGCCGCGAGGAGCACGGGGCGCGGTGGTGTCACGCCGTTCAGGGTAGGCCGCACGCCCCCGCGTCCCTCGGTCGGCCGAGAGATCGGCGACATCGAGGGACCGCACCCCCCGACCGGACGGGCAGGGCCGTCTACGGTGAGCGCCGTGCGTGCGCTGCTCGTGGCCAATCCCTCGGCCACCACGACGACGGCGGCCGGTCAGGACGTCATCGCGCACGCGCTCGCCAGCGAGATCAAGCTCGACGTCGTCGCCACCCGCTATCGGGGCCACGCCGCCGAGCTCGCGGCCCGCGCCCGCGCCGAGGCCGTCGACCTCGTCATCGTGCTCGGCGGCGACGGCACGGTGAACGAGGCCCTCAACGGCCTGCTCGCCGACGGCCCCGGCGAGCACGTGCCCGCGCTGGGCGTCGTGCCCGGCGGCTCGGCCAACGTCTTCGCGCGCGCCCTGGGTGTGCCCCGCGAGCCGCTGGAGGCCACCCACACGCTGCTGGGGGCCCTCGCGGAGGGCCGCTCGCGGACCGTGGGCCTGGGGCGCGCCGACGAGCGGTGGTTCAGCTTCAACGCCGGGCTCGGGTGGGACGCCGACGTCATCGCGTCGATGGAGCGCGCCCGCGGCCGGGGCCGGGAGGCGACCCCGACCCGCTACGTCGCCACCTCGGTCCGCCGCTGGTCGCGCGCGCGGGTCGATCCGCCCGACCTCACCGTCGAGATCCCCGGCGAGGACCCGGTGACCGGCGTCAAGCTCGCCCTGGTCTCCAACACCGACCCCTGGACCTACCTGGGCGCCCGGCCGGTGCGCACCAACCCCGGCTGCTCGTTCGACGGCGGCCTCGGCGTCTTCGCCCTGCGCTCGCTGGGCCTGCCCACGGTGCTGCGCCTCGTCGCGCAGGTCCTGCGCGCCCAGGGCGCGAGCGGCCTGAGATCGGTCGTGCGCCACGACGACGTGCCCGCGCTGCGGATCACGAGCGGGGAGCCGGTCAACCTCCAGGTGGACGGCGACCACCTCGGCCGGCGCAGCGACGTCGAGTTCGTGGCCGTCCCCGACGCCCTCCGCGTGGTCGTGTGAGGCCCGAAACCTGCCGGAGATGAACCCGGTGTGAGCCGTGACCGGCGGTCGGCGGGCTTCTGAATCGAGCCCAGCTGCTGACCGCTCGTCGTGGAGCACCGGACGGGTGGACGCTTCGTCGTGCTGTGGTCGTCGTTCGTCGCAGCCGGGCGGTCATGACGGTCCGCGCCATTCCACTCACCGACCGAGTTCGCCCGTCGAGCCGCTTGGCACTCGATCTCGTCGGTCACGTCCTGCAGATTGTTTCGCATCCCCCGCGAATACCGGGAAGGACGCGCCGCCCGTGAGGGTCGCGAGTTCGGACCGGATGGGTCCGCCGTCGTGAAAGAGAGCGACCGGCGGGCGGGAGACAGGGTGACAGCGAAGGTCCCCGGTCTCCACCGGCAGGTCGCGGGCCCACCACGGGCCCGCGGCGAGGTCGAGAACACGACGACCACGACGGGTGCGCACCCCGAAGCGCCCCACCGAGGAGCTCATCAACGATGGACTGGCGGAACGACGCTGCTTGCCGCGACGAGGACCCGGAACTGTTCTTCCCCGTCGGCACGAGCGGCCCCGCGCTCTCCCAGATCGCTCGCGCGAAAAGTGTCTGCCGGCGTTGCCCGGCGATGACCGAGTGCCTGAAGTGGGCGCTCGAGTCGGGTCAGGACGCGGGTGTCTGGGGCGGCGCGAGCGAGGACGAGCGCCGCGCGCTCAAGCGCCACGGCATCCGGCCCGAGGTGCACACCGGGTTCTGATCGCGTCGCCACGCTCCCCGGCGTCGCGACCACGGGTCGTGCCGGACGCTCGCTCCCCACGCGTCCGGCACGCGGTACCCGTGGAGCCCCGACCGACAGCACGCACGGCACGACACCCGCTACGACACCCGAGGCCCCGGCCCCGTCCCCACGGACGGGACCGGGGCCTCGGTGCGTCCCGGTGTCCCCTCGCGGGACCGCTCAGCGGCCCCGGTGCTGCAGCGGCACCCGCAGCACGGCCCGCGTGCCCGCCTCCTCGCCCGGGCGCAGGCCCAGGGTGCCGGCCAGCTCGGAGTCGACGAGCGTGCGCACGATCTGCAGGCCCAGGCCGGTGGCCCGCTCCAGCGAGAACGTCTCGGGCAGCCCGCGCCCGTCGTCGCGGACCTCCACCTCCAGCTGGGCGGCCGTCCGCGACGCCGCGATGACCACCGACCCCGACGCCCCCTCGGCGAACCCGTGCTCGAGGGCGTTGGACACCAGCTCGGTCAGCACCATCACCAGCGGGGTCGCCATCACCGCCGGCAGCACGCCCACCCGGCCCTCCCGGCGCATGTCGACGCGGGCCCCGGGGCGGGCGAGGTCGTTCATCATCGGCAGGACGCGGTCGAGCACCTCGTCGATGTCGACCTTCTCGTCCACCGACGCCGCGAGCGCCTCGTGCACCAGCGCGATCGACGCCACCCGGCGCACCGACTCCGTGAGCGCCTCCTGCGCCTCCGTGTGCGGCGTGCGGCGGGCCTGCAGGCGCAGGAGGGCCGCGACGGTCTGCAGGTTGTTCTTCACGCGGTGGTGGATCTCGCGGATCGTCGCGTCCTTGCTGAGCAGCGCCCGGTCGCGGCGGCGGACATCGGTGACGTCGCGGGCCAGCACGAGCGCGCCGCTGGGCACGCCGCGCGGGTGCAGCGGGAGGGCCCGCAGGACGGCGGTGGCACCGTGACCGGTCAGCTCGGCGCGCTGGGAGGGGGTGCCGGCCAGCGCGCCCCGGACGTGCTCGCTCGCCTCGCTGCCCTCGAACGCGTCGTCGGCGACCTCGCGGACGACGGTGGCGAGGTCGGCGCCCACGAGCTCCTCGCTCCAGCCGAGGCGGTGGAACGCCGAGGACGCGTTGGGGCTGGCGTAGAGCACGCGGCCGCTGGAGCTGATGCGCACCAGCCCGTCGCCCACCCGCGGCGACGACCGGCCCTCGTCGTGCCCCTCGGCGGTGGGGAAGGTGCCGTCGGCGATCATCTGGCACAGGTCGGTGGCGACGGCCAGGTAGGAGATCTCCAGCGTGCTCGGGACGCGGGGCGCGGCGAGGTTGGTGTCGCGGCCCAGGACGGCGACCACGCCGCCGCCGGGCTCGCGCACCGGCACCACCTCGCGGCGCACCGACCGTCCCCGGTGCCAGCGCGGCTGGTCCTCGCGGCGCAGCACGGCGTCCTGCACGGCCCGCTCGAGCTGGGGGCGCTGGCTGGCCGAGGCGACGGCCCCGACCATGTCCTCGGGGTGGGCGGTCGCCGTCGTCGTCGGGCGGCTCTGGGCGACGCAGAGGAACCCGCCGTCCGAGGTCGGCACCCACAGCAGGAAGTCGGCGAACGACAGGTCGGCGAGCAGCTGCCACTCGGCGACCACGCGCTGCAGGTGGGCCGCCGCGGACCCGGAGAGCGCCGTGTGGGCCGCGAGCAGGTTCTGCAGCGTCGACACCGGTCGCGCGCGGTTCACCACCGGATCATGCCACCCCGCCGGTGACCACCGGTGGACGTGGGACGATGGACGCATGTCGAAGCGCGCGCGCCAGAAGCGGGACCGCAAGAAGAAGGCCAGCAACCACGGCAAGCGCCCCCACAGCTGAGCGCCTGCCCCGCACGCACGACAGGGCCCGCCCGCGACGGATCGCGGGCGGGCCCTCCGGCGTCCGGGGTCTGTCCGGGCCTCAGCTGCGCCAGGACTCCACGCGGGTCTGGTTGACCTCGACGACGGTGCCGGCGGCGCTGCGCTCGACGGTCACCTCGGCCTGCTCGAGCACGGTGGCGCGGATCTGCTCGCGCAGCCGCTGGTGCAGGCCCTCGGGGGCGTGCTCGCCGCCGCAGCTGCGGCCGAGCAGGGTCTTCACCTTCTCCTCGAGGCCGTAGCGCGCGAGGCAGGGACCGCACTCGTCGAGGTGGCGGCGCAGCTGGGCGTCGCGGTCCTCGTCGCACTCGTGGTCGAGCAGCAGCCACACCTCGGCGAGGACCTCGGAGCAGTCGGTCTCGTGGGGCTCTCCGCAGCTCATCGTCCGGCCCCCTCTCGGGTGGTCACCCGGTCCGCGCCGTCGCGGACCGCACCGTCGCGAGCAGAGCCGTCACGGGACGCGCCGTCGCGCGCCGTCGCGCCGTCCCCACGGCCCCCGCCATCGCGGATGAAGCCGCGGTCGCGGGCGGTGTCGGTGAGCGCCTCGCGCAGCTGCCGGCGCCCGCGGTGCAGCCGCGACATCACCGTGCCGATGGGCGTGCCCATGATCTCGGCGATCTCCTTGTAGGCGAAGCCCTCGACGTCGGCGAGGTACACCGCCATCCGGAAGTCGTCGGGCAGGTTCTGCAGCGCGTCGCGGATGTCGGTGTCGGGCAGGTTCTCCAGCGCCTCCGCCTCGGCCGACGGCAGCCCCGAGGAGCTGTGCTCACCGGCCTGGGCGAGCTGCCAGTCGGTGATCTCCTCGGTGGGCGACTGCTGGGGCTGGCGCTGCCGCTTGCGGTAGGTGTTGATGTAGGAGTTGGTGAGGATGCGGTACAGCCACGCCTTGAGGTTGGTGCCGGGCGTGAACGAGGCGAACGACGAGTACGCCTTGAGCACCGTCTCCTGCACCAGGTCCTCGGCGTCGGCGGGGTTGCGGGTCATCCGCAGCGCCGCCGCGTAGAGCTGGTCGACCATCGGCATCGCGTCGCGCTCGAAGCGCTCGGCGCGCTCGGCGGGCGTCTCGGACGCCACGTCGACCTGGTCGCTCTGGTCAGAGGTCTCGTCGCGAGAACGGGCCCTCGCCGCGTCGGCCACGGGGCTCCCTTCGGGCCGCGCCCTCGGCGCGGTCGGGACGTCGGTGAGTCCCGCGGAGACTACCCGCGCCGGGCGCAGGCCATCCCGACCCGCGGACGACGTCACGCCGTCGTACGGCGTCGCGGCGGCGGGTACGGCCGTGTCGGCCGTGCCGGGCTCCGCCATCGTCATCACTGCTGGCATGTCCGGCTCAACGCGGTGACCAGGCCCGCGATTCCCCTGCCCGGGCCGGCCCGGGTCCGCTCCGGTCCCGCTCCGTCCCGGTCCGTCCCCACCCGCGGGCTACCCTCGGGCGCCGTGGCGCGACGAGCGGCGGCGACCCCGGCCCTGGCCGCCCTCGACGACGCCGGCGTCGCGTACACGACGCACCCGTACACGGCGCCGGGCCGGACCGCCTACGGCACCGAGGCCGCCGAGGCCCTCGGCCTCGACCCCGGCCGGGTGTTCAAGACGCTGGTCGCGGAGGTGGACGGGACGCCGGTGCTGGCGATGGTGCCGGTGGCCGGGACCCTCGACCTCAAGGCCCTTGCCGCCGCGCGGGGCGGGAAGCGGGCGGTGATGGCCGACGCCGGCGTGGCCCAGCGGCTCACCGGCTCCGTGGTCGGGGGCATCGCCCCGCTCGGCAGCCGCCAGCCGCTGGACGTCGTCATCGACCTCTCGGTGGCCGACCACGGGACCGTCTTCTGCTCGGCCGGCCGCCGGGGCCTGCAGGTGGAGCTGGCCCCCGACGACCTGGTCGCCGCGACCGGCGGCGACCTGGCCGAGATCGCCGCGCGCTGACGATCAGCCGGGCATCTCCACCACGAACCGGAACCGCACGTCGCCGCGCCCCAGCCGCTCCAGGGCCTCCCCGAGACGGTCGGGCGTCACGACCTCGACGTCGGCGACGATCCCGTGCTCGGCCGCGACGTCGAGCATCTCGCGGGTCGCGGGCACCCCGCCGCTGCCCGTGCCGGCGATCCGCTTCTCGCCGACGACGAGGCTCATCGGGTCGACCCGCAGCGGCTGCGGCGGGATGCCGGCGAGGACGTAGGTGCCGTCGACCGCGAGCGCGGCCAGGTAGGGCGCGGGGTCGAGCGGGTGGCCCGTGGTGTCGACGAGCAGGTCGAAGCGTCGGGCCTGGCGGGCGAGCGCGTCCGGGTCGCGGGTGAGGACGACGTCGTCGGCGCCCAGCGCCTTCGCGGCGTCGGCCTTGGCCTCGCTGGTGGTCAGGGCGACCGTCTCGGCGCCCAGGGCGTGGGCGAACCTGATGGCGAGGTGCCCGAGCCCGCCGACCCCGACGACGCCGACCGTCGTCCCCGGGCCCGTCCCGAAGCGGCGCAGCGGCGACCAGGTGGTGATGCCGGCGCAGAGCAGCGGGGCCGCGCCCGCCGGGTCGAGGGCGTCCGGCAGCGTGTACACGAAGTGCCGGTCGACGACGATCTCGCTCGAGAACCCGCCCTGGGTGATGCCGCCGGAGACGCGGTCCTCGCCGCCGTAGGTCAGGGTCGGGAAGGCCTCGCAGTCGTTCTCCCGCCCGGCGCGGCACGGCGGGCAGGTCCGGCAGGAGTCGACGATGTTGCCGACGGCGACGCGGTCGCCGGGGCGCAGGTCGGTGACCGCGTCGCCGACGACCTCGACCACCCCGGTCATCTCGTGGCCCGCGACCAGCGGGAACGCGGCGGGGTCGCCGGAGGCGAGGGCGTGCCGGTCGGTCGCGCAGACGCCGCAGTGGGTGACGCGGACGGCGACGTCGGCCGGGCGCGGGTCGCGCCGGGCGAACGCCCAGGAACGCGGGACGTCACCCGGGGCGTGGGCGGCCCATCCCGTGACCTGGCGCATGGTGCTCCTCCTTGTGACAAACCGGTTGGTTACCTTCAACCGTAGGCCGGAGGTCGCTCGCTCGCAACTGAACGGTTGGTTATGATCTGGTCGTGCCGAGGGACGGAACCGCCACCCGCCGCCGGCTGCTCGACGCCGCGACCGCGGAGTTCTCGCGCTACGGCATCGCCGGCGCGCGCGTCGACCGGATCGCCGACGCGGCCGAGGCCAACAAGGCGCAGATCTACGCGTGGTTCTCGTCGAAGGACGGGCTGTTCGACGCCGTGTTCGCCGAGCACCTCGAGCTCATCGTCGACCTCGTCCCGCTCGACGCGACCGATCTCGCGGGCTACGCGGTGCGCCTCTACGACGCCTACCTGGAGACGCCGTCGGTCGTCCTGCTCGCGACGTGGGCGCGCCTGGAGCGGGTGCCGACCGGCGACCTGCTGACCTCCGTCGGCGACGTCATGACCGCGAAGCTCGACGCGATCCGGGCCGCCCAGGCCGAGGGGCTGGTCGACCCGGACCTGGCGCCCGCCGACGTCTACTCGCTGGTGATCGCGCTGTCGATGTCGTGGTCGCCGGCGGCCACCGTCGTCGCGGCCGCCCCGGACGATCCGGCGGCCGACCACGAGCGGCGACGCACCGCCCTGCACGCCGTCGCGCGCCGGGCGTTCCGGCCCGGCTGACGCCTCGCGCCGAGCTCAGGCCCACCTCACACGGCGGCGCGCGCCAGCACCCGCTCCAGCCAGGGGCCGACGGCCGCGGCGACGGGCCCGCGCGCCCGCAGGGAGTGGTCGCCGGCGAGGACGACGACCTCGCGCGTCGCGGTCCCCGCCGGGATCCCGAAGCGGTCGTTCGCCCCCGACACGGCGAGCACGGGCACCGTCACGGCGTCGATCTCGGGGCCGCGGTCCGGGCGCGTGCCGTCCTTGCGGGCCGGCGCGAGCAGTGGGAAGGCGAGGGCGAGGACCGCCACCGGGCCCCGCGCGGGGTCGAGGGCGGCCGCGCCCCGGCAGGCCACGCGCGCGCCGGAGGAGCGCCCGCCGTGGACCTGGGGGACGCCGGGCAGCCGCTCGCCCAGGTGTGCCACCACCGCGGCCCACGCCGCGTCGAGCTGCGCGGCCGGGGCCGGCGCCTTCCGTCCGGCGACACGGTAGGGCTGGAGGACGCGGGCCACGGCGAGCCCGGCGTCGCGGGCGGCCGCGCGGGCACCCAGGAGGTCCGGGGCCTCGACGCCCCCGCCCGCGCCGTGGCCGAGGACGAGCAGCCCGCGCGGGGTGTCGGCGTCGTCCAGGTGCACCTCGGCCGGACCGTGCGGGGTCTCGACGGTGATCGCCGGCGGGGTCACTGGGTCGCCGGGACGTCCGCGTCGAGGTCTGCGTCGAGATCCAGGTCGAGCCCCACCTGCTCGGGCTCGTCGTGGCGCTCCTCGATCAGCTCCGGCCCGTGGTTGGCCACGTTGTTGACCATGGTGGACACCTGGCGCAGCTCGAACGACGTCAGCAGCTCGGGCGGGGGCGGCTCGAGCAGGTCGGTCGGGTCGTCGTTGTCCGGGTCGAGCCAGGCCCGCCACCGCTGCGCCGGCAGCACGAGCGGCATGCGGTGGTGGATCTCCGTCAGCGGCCCGGCGGCGTCGATGGTGACGACCGTGGTGCTGATGAGCGGCGGCGTGCCCTGCGCGGCGTCCTTCGGCCGCCACGTCTCCCAGAGCCCGGCGAAGGCGATCGACCTCCCGCCCGGCAGGGTGATGAAGTACGGCACCTTGCGGCCGCTCCCGCCGTGCCCGTCGCGCTGCCACTCGTACCAGCCGTCGGCCGGGAGCAGGCACCGCCGCCCCTTCACCGCGCGACGGAAGGCGGGCTTGCTGGTCAGCGAGTCGGACCGCGCGTTGATCATGCGGTTGCCGATCTTCGGGTCGTCGGCCCACCCGGGCACGAGGCCCCAGCGCATGGCCCGCAGGCTGCGCTCGAGGCGCTGCGGGTCGGCCTTGCCCCGGTCGTCGCGCGGGTGCCGGTCGACGACCCCGATCACCGTCGTGGTGGGCGCGACGTTGTACTCGGGACCGGGCCACGCGCCCTCGGTGGCGTCGACGGCGTCGAACTCCTCGGCGAGCGTGGCCGGGTCCTTCGACTGGCTGTAGCGGCCGCACATGCGCTCCATCCTGGCACCGGGGTCCGACGGCGTCCCCCGCGATCGCGAGAGGATGGCCCGATGAGCGAGCAGCCCTTCCCAGCACCGACCGCGGACGGGCCGGTGCACGGCACCGTGTCGGTGCCGGGGTCGAAGTCGGTGACCAACCGGGCGCTGGTCCTCGCGGCGCTGGGCACCGACGGCGTCACCCGGCGGGTGCGCGGGGCGGCGCGCTCGCGCGACACGACGCTCATGGTCGGGGCGCTCGCCGCGCTCGGGGCCACCGTGACCACCACCGACGGCCGGGCGGGCACCCTCGACCTGGAGATCACCGCCCCCGCGACCTTCCACGGCGGGCACGTCGACTGCGGGCTCGCCGGCACCGTCATGCGCTTCGTGCCGCCGCTCGCCGCGCTGGCCGACGGCCCGGTGGTGCTCGACGGGGATCCGCGCGCCCGCGAGCGGCCGATGGGCGGGATCGTGGCGGGGCTGCGCGGGCTCGGGGTGGAGGTCACCGGCGAGGCCCTCCCGCTGACCGTCGCCGGCGGGCCGCACCCGGTCGGCGGTGAGGTCACGGTCGACGCGTCGGCGTCGAGCCAGTTCGTCTCGGGCCTGCTGCTCTCCGGCGCGCGCTACGCCCGCGGCGTCACCGTCACCCACGCCGGCGACCGGGGCGTGCCCTCGCTGCCGCACGTGGCCATGACCGTGGCGATGCTGCGGTCCGCGGGCGTCGTCGTCGAGGACGACCGGAGCCGCTGGCACGTCGCCCCCGGCCCCGTCGCCGCGCCCGCGGTGCTCGACGTCGAGCCCGACCTCTCCGGCGCCGCGGTCTACCTGGCGGCGGCGCTGGCGACCGGTGGCGCGGTGACCGTCGCCGGCTGGCCGGACACCGACCTGCAGCCCGGGGCCGTGGTGTGCCGGGTGCTCGAGGCGTTCGGGGCGCGCGTGTCGCGGGGCGCCGACGGCCTCACCGTCCGCGGGCCCGAGCGCCTGGCGGGTGTCGACGTCGACCTGCACGAGGTCAGCGAGCTCACCCCGACCGTGGCGGCCCTCGCCGCCCTCGCCGCGCGGGACGGGGCGTCGTCGCGGCTGCGCGGGGTCGCGCACATCCGCGGTCACGAGACCGACCGCCTGGCCGCGCTCGCGGCCGAGCTCGGCACCGTCGGGGCGCGGGTGACCGAGACCGACGACGGCCTCGCCATCGCCCCCGGGCCGCTGACGTCGCCGAGCAGGCCGTGGCGGGCGTACGCCGACCACCGGATGGCCACCGCCGGCGCGATCGTGGGGCTCGTCGTCCCCGGCGTCACGATCGACGACGTCGCCGCCACCACGAAGACCCTGCCCGACTTCGCCGACGACTGGCCGACGCTCGTGGCGGGCGCCGGGGTGGGGGTCTGAGGACCGGTGACACGTGGCGGCGGGCGGGGACAGACCTCGCGGCTCGACGAGTCCGACGTCCGCGTCCGCCCGGGCCGGGGCACGCGACCGCGCAGCAAGCGCCGCCCGGAGCACGCCGACGCGGCCCCCGCCATGGTCGTCGGCGTCGACCGCGGCCGCTGGACCTGCGCCCCCGACGAGGACCCGGAGCGCCGCGTCGTCGCCATGCGGGCCCGCGAGCTGGGGCGCACGCCGGTCGTCGTCGGGGACCGGGTGGGCCTGGTCGGCGACGTGTCGGGCGGCGAGGACGCGCTTGCGCGCATCGTCCGGGTCGCCGACCGGACCTCCGTGCTGCGCCGCACCGCCGACGACACCGACCCCTACGAGCGGGTCGTCGTCGCCAACGCCTCCCACCTGGTGGTCGTGACGTCGCTGGCCGACCCGCCGCCGCGGACCGGGTTCGTCGACCGCGCGCTCGTCGCCGCCTACGCCGGCGGCCTGGAACCGGTCCTGTGCCTGACGAAGGCCGACCTCGCCGACCCCGAGCCGTTCGCCGCGCAGTACGCCGAGCTCGACCTCCCGCGCGTCGTCACCCGGGCCGGCGAGGACCCGGCGGGGCTGCGCGAGGTCGTCGCCGACCGCGTGACCGCGCTCGTCGGGCACTCCGGGGTGGGCAAGTCGACGCTGGTCAACCAGCTGGTGCCCGACGCGGACCGGGCCGTCGGCGAGGTGTCGGGCGTGGGCAAGGGGCGGCACACGTCGACGTCGGCGGTCGCCCTCGCGCTGCCCGACCGGCGCGGGTGGGTGGTCGACACCCCGGGCGTCCGGTCGTTCGGCCTCGCCCACATCGCCCCCGACGACGTGGTGGCCGCGTTCGGGGACCTGGCCGCGGCGATCGAGGAGTGCCCACGGGGCTGCGGGCACCTCGGTCCCCCGGCCGACCCCGAGTGCGCGCTGGACGGCGAGGTCGCCGCCGGGCGCCTGCCGCCGGCCCGGCTGGAGGCCCTGCGGCGCGTCCTGGAGGCGCTGCGCACCCCCACGTGGGAGACGTGACGCCGGGGAGCTCAGGGGTGGGTCACGTCCCGCGCAGCACCACGTCGGCCCGGTGGGCGGTCGCGGCGATCATCCGCGCGTTGGCGGCGTCGCTGCCGTCGGCGCGGGCGACCGCCTCGGCGTGGCTGCGGCCGTGGCGCTCGTGGCGGGCGACCAGCCGGGCGCGGCGCACCTCCTCGTCGGGCTCCAGGAACCACGCCTCGTCGAGCAGGGCCCGGACGCCGTCCCAGGGCGGCTCGTCCAGCAGCAGGTAGTTGCCCTCGGTGACGACGACGAGCGCGTCGGGCGGGACCTCCAGCGCCCCGGCGATCGGCTCCTCGATCTCGCGGCGGAACTCGGGGGCCCAGACCGTCCCCGTGCCCGCCCGCACCCGCTCGAGGAAGGCGACGTAGCCCGGGGCGTCGAAGGTGTCGGGGGCGCCCTTGCGCTCGCGGCGGCCCAGGCGGTCGAGGACGGCGTTGGCGAGGTGCCAGCCGTCCATCCCCACCACGGCCACCCCGGGGCCGGCGAGGGAGGCGGCGACGGTCGACTTCCCCGCGCCCGGTCCCCCGACGATCCCGAGGACGCGGCGGCGCCCGTCGGTGCGGGCGGCGGCCAGGAGGTGCGCGATGCTCGGGGCGGGAGGCTGCGTCACGCCACGCATGATCGCGCATCGGGCGGGTACGGCTGGATGGTGCAGCTGCCCGTGCCCGAACCCGGTCCCGACGCCGCGGTGGACTTCGTGCGCGAGCACCTCGCCGACCTCGCCTGCGACACCCCCGCCGCGTCGGGGTCGATCCGCGGCGGGCAGACCGAGGCCGACGCCGCCCTGGCGGCGCTCGACGTCACCGGGTACGCCGGGAGCCGCAACCAGGTGTGGCCACCGGAGCGCCGCGGCGCGTCGAGGATGTCGCCCTACATCCGCTACAACCTCGTCGCGCTGCCCACGCTGTGGGACCACGTCGCCGACGCCCCCTCGAACGACCGGCGCAAGTACCGCGACGAGCTCGCCTGGCAGGAGTTCACCCGCCACCTCTACGCGCGGTTCGGCCGGGACGGCGGCGCGGCGCTGGCCACCGAGCTGCGCGCGCACCCGCCGAGCCCCGCCGAGCCGTGGGACGAGCCGTGGCCCCGGGACATGGAGTGCATGGACACGACCGTCGGGGAGCTGCACGCCGACGGCTGGCTGGTCAACCAGACGCGGATGTGGCTGGCCAGCCAGTGGACGGTGCGGGCGGGCGCGCGGTGGCGCGACGGCGAGGAGGAGTTCTTCACCCACCTGCTCGACGGGTCACGGGCGGCCAACCGCCTGAACTGGCAGTGGACCACCGGCGCCGGCAACGGGAAGGCCTACGCGTTCGCGCGCTGGCAGGTGCAGAAGCGGGCTCCCGCGCTGTGCCGGCGCTGCGTGCTGCGCGACGCCTGCCCGGTGCAGGAGTGGCCCGACCAGCGCACGACCCGCGCCCCGATGTCCGAGCTGCTGCGCGACGACCCCGATCCCACCGTGACGTCCGGCCCGCTGTCGGTCTCCGGTGAGCGAGCTGTCGAGGCGGTCTGGCTGACCGCCGAGTCGCTCGGCGACGCCGACCCGGCCCTGGCCGCGCACCCGGACGTCCCGGCCGTGTTCTGCTTCGACGAGCCGCTGCTGCGCCGGCTCATGCTCTCGGGCAAGCGGCTGGTGTTCCTCGCCGAGACCCTCGCCGACCTCGCGACGCGGCGGCCGGTGGAGATCCACCGAGGCCGGGTGACCGACGAGCTGGCCGGGCGGCGCCTCGCCGTCACGTTCGCACCGGTGCCCGGGTTCCGGCGGCGCGCGGCGGCCCTCGAGCCGGCGGTCGTGCACCCGTACCCGTGGCTGTTCCGGCCGCGGGCCGGGCGGATGCAGTCCTACACCGCGTGGCGCAAGGGCATGCCCGCGCAGCCGGACCGGGCCGCAGCGTGACCGCACTCCCCGCACCGCCCGCCTCGCGGGGCGTGCCGCTGGTGCGCGCCTCGCTGGCGCACGGTCCCTTCGCCGCGGACCTCGCGCGGTGGCTCGACGGCTGGCTCGCCCGCCGGCCCCGGCGGCGCACCGTCCCGACGGCCGCCGGCCCGACCGAGGTCGACACCGCCGACCTCGTCGACCGCTACCTCTACCTCTTCGGGCTCTGGGAACCGCACCTCGCCCGCTGGCTGCCCGGCCGGCTCGGGCCCGGGGACGTGCTGGTCGACGTGGGCGCCTACACCGGCTGGTTCACGCGGCTGGGCGCGCGGGCGGGCGCGGACGTCGTCGCCGTCGAGCCCTCCCCCGACGCGCTCGCGGTGCTGCGCCGGCACGTCGCAGACCTGCCCGGGGTGCGCACGGTGCACGCGGCGGTGGGGTCGACCTCGGATGCCGGCGACCGGTCCTTCTGGCTGCCCGACGCCGGCAACCGGGGCGGGGCCAGCGCGGTCCCCGGGACCGGCGGGCCCGACTTCACCGCGCCGGTGCGCGACCTCGGGGCCGTCCTCACTACCGACGAGGTCGCCCGCGCGCGGCTGGTGAAGATCGACGTCGAGGGCGACGAGGCAGCGGTCGTGGCGTCGCTGGCGGGCCTGCTCGACGGGATGCGCGACGACGTCGAGATCGCGGTCGAGGTGGCGCCGGACCGGCTCGCCGCCCACGGCCACGGCCCCGAGGACGTGCTGGGCCCGTTGCGCGCGGCGGGGTTCCACGTCTACCGGGTGCCCAACGACTACCGTGCCGCGAGCTACCCGGCGCAGATGCGGCGGGGCGTCGCGGCGCGGCCCCCGGTGCGGTTCGACGAGCCCGTGACGGTGCAGCACGACCTCGTGCTCTCGCGGGTGGACGCCGCGCACCTGTAGCGCCGCCGCTGTCGGGGCGGCGTGCCAGGGTGGGCGTCGGGCGCCGGCGGGCGTGAGGGGGTCGTCGTGGTGCGCGAGCAGCAGCCGTGGCTGGACGTGCCGTTCGGGGAGAAGGACGAGGCCCGGGCCGCCGGCGCGCTCTGGGACTGGCGCGCCAAGCGCTGGTACGCGCCCCGGCCCGGGATGGCGGAGCTCGCGCGCTGGCGGCCCGGGGCCCGTGACGCCGCGGCGTCGGCGGAGCCAGCGGCGGCGGCGTCGGAGCCGGCGGAGGCGGCGGCGTCGGTGTCCTCCGACGAGCAGCCGGCGGGCCGGTGGCCCGTCGAGGCGTCGCGGCGGGGTGGCGGCGGGGACCGGCGGGCGGGGGCGTCGGTGGAGGCCCGGCTCGCGGCGGCGCTGAACGGGCTGACCGAGGCGGGCCCGTTGGCGCGGCCGGCCCGGCGCCGGCCGCCATGGCGGGTGCTGCACGGCGTGCCCGTCGGGCCCGGGCGGGAGGAGGTCGACCACGTGCTGGTGGGCCCGCCGGGCGTCGTCTCCGTGCGGACCGCGCACCACCCCGGCGCGGCGGTGCGCGTCGACGGCGACCACCTGACCGTCGACGGCGAGCTCGTCGACCACGTCCCCCGGGCCCGCGCCGAGGCCGAGCGGGCGGGCCGGCTCCTCGCGGCCGCCCGGAACGCCGCCGAGGCCCCGCCGGCGACGTCCGCGCTGGCGGTCGTCGCGGGGTCGGTCGCCACGGCCCCGGGCGGTATCTGGCCGCGCGGGGTGCTGGTGGCGCGGCCCGCGAACCTGCCGCGGCGGATCACGGCGCTGCCGACGGCGCTGGCCGACGACGAGATCGACGAGCTCTACGCCGTCGCGCGGCGCCTGGGCACGTGGACGCGGGAGCTGTGAGCGGTCAGGGCAGGCCGCCGGTGGCGCGCAGCGCCTGCCCGGTGATCCACCGCCCGTCGGGGCCGCACAGGAAGGCGACGACGGCAGCGATGTCGTCGGGCCGGCCAAGGCGTCCCAGCGGGCTGAGCGGCGCGAGGGCGGCGTCGAGGTCCACGCCGGGGTTGTTGGTGCGCAGCAGGTCGGTGTCGGTGGCGCCGGGCAGGACGGTGTTGACCGTGACGCCGCGGCCGCCGAGGTCGCGGGCCGCGCAGGCGGCGAACTGCTCGACCGCGGCCTTGCTCGCGGCGTGCACGGCGACCGCGGCGGTGGGCGCCACGGTGTTGAGGGTGGAGACGTTGACGATGCGCCCGTCGTCGCGCAGGCGGGTGTGGGCCTCGCGCATGAGCGCGAACACCGACCAGGTGTTGACGCGCATCAGCCGGTCGTAGTCGTCGTCGGTGGTCTCGTCGATCGGCACCGGGCGGGTGGACGAGCCGGCGTTGTTGACGAGGATGTCCAGTCCCTCGAGGCGCTCCTCGGCGGCGTCGTAGAGCCGGCGCGGGGCGTCCCGGTCGGTGAAGTCGGCCTGCAGCGCCCAGGCGCGGCCGTCGGCGGCCTCGACGGCGGCGAGCACCGCGTCCGCAGCGGTGCGGTCGCTGGCGTAGCTGAACACCACCGACGCCCCGTCCGCCGCCAGGCGCTCGACCACCGCCCGCCCGATGCCGCGCGAGCCGCCGGTGACCAGGGCCGTCCGGCCCGCGAGCGGGGGCCTCACCGGTGACGTCACCGGGGCAGCGTGGCACGACGTGCTCAGCGGCCGAGAAGCTGGCGGACCCGCGCGGCCTCGCGGGTGAGGTGGTCGCGCTCGGGCACGCTGCCCGCGAGACGGGCGGCCTCGGCGTAGAGGTCGGCGGCGCGGGCGAGGTCGCCGGCGCGTTCGTGCAGGTAGGCCGCGGCGGCGATGTGGCGGGGCAGGCCGGGGTCCACCGCGGCGAGCGCGCAGAGCCCGGCCCGCGGGCCGTCGGCCTCGCCGACCGCCACCGCGCGGTTGAGCCGCACCACCGGGCTGTCGGTGATCGCCAGCAGCTCGTCGTACCACTCGACGATCTGCACCCAGTCGGTCTCCTCCGCGCTCGGGGCGTCGGCGTGCAGGGCCGCGATGGCCGCCTGGGCCTGGTACTCGCCGAGCCGGTCGCGGGCCAGGGCGGCCTGGAGGATCGCGACGCCCTCGGCGATCAGCGCGGTGTCCCAGCGCGAGCGGTCCTGCTGGGCCAGCGGGACGAGCCGCCCGCCCGGCCCGGTGCGGGAGGCGCGCCGGGCCTGGTGGAGCAGCATGAGCGCGAGCAGGCCCGCGACCTCGGGCTCCTCGGTGAGGGCGGCGAGCTGGCGGGCGAGACGAATCGCCTCGCCCGCCAGGTCGACGTCGCCGCCGTAGCCCTCGTTGAAGACGAGGTAGAGCACGCGGAGCACGGTGGCGAGGTCGCCGGGCTGGTCGAGGGGCAGGTCGGCGATCCGCCGCTTCGCCCGGCTGATCCGCTGCGCCATCGTCGCCTCGGGGACGAGGTGGGCGGCCGCGATCTGCCGCGTGGTCAGGCCGCCGACCGCCCGCAGCGTCAGCGCCACGGCCGCGGACGGCGGCAGGGTGGGGTGGGCGCAGAGGAAGTAGAGGCGCAGCGTGTCGTCGGTGGCGGGCGCCGGGCCTGCGGGCGGCTCGGCGTCGACCGCCAGCTCCCGCCCCTGCCGGGACGACTCGGCCCGCGCGGCGTCGAGGAACTTCCGCCAGGCGACGGCGACCAGCCACGCCCTCGGGTCGCGGGGCGGGTCGTCGGGCCAGGTGTCGAGGGCGCGGATGAGCGCCTCCTGCACCGCGTCCTCGGCCGACGCGAAGTCCGCGCCGCGCCGGCCGAGGACGCCGATGACCGCGGGCACCAGCTCGCGCAGCAGCGACTCGTCGACGCCGGCCACGTCCGCCGAGCTGCTCCCCACGTCGCTCACCTCCCCTGTCCCCGGTCGTCGGGCCCGCTCAGTCCGTCCCGCCGGGGACGCCGGTGAGGAACGGCCGGACCTCGAGCCACTCGTGGATCGGCTCCCCACCCGCGCCGGGTGCCGCGGACAGCTCGCCTGCCAGCTCGACCGCGCGGTCCCAGGACTCGACATCGATGATCATCCAGCCCGCGATGAGGTCCTTGGTCTCGGCGAAGGGCCCGTCGGTCACCGGGGGCCGGCCCTCCCCGTCGGAGCGCACGAACGCGCCCTCGGACGACAGCGCCTGGCTGTCGACGAACTCGCCGGTCTCCTGCAGGCGGGAGGCGAAGTCGCTCATGTACTGCATGTGGGCGTCGACCTCCTCCGGCGTCCACTTGTCCATGGGCGTGAACTCGACGGCCGGGGTCGGGCCGCCGCGGTAGTGCTTGAGGATCAGGTACTTCATGGTCGGTCTCCTCCGTGGTCGCGAGGCCCGAGCCGTGCGCTCGGGCCGCTCGCACTCCTGGGACGGTGCCGGTGCGGCGTTCTCGACAGCTCCGGCGAGATTCTTCTCCTCGTCCCCGCGTCCTCAGCGGAGCTCCTCGGCGAGCGCGACGATGATCCCCTCCGGGCCGCGGACGTAGCAGAGCCGATAGAGGTCCTCGAACCGCGCGATCTCGCCGACGAGGTCGTGGCCGGTGGCCCGCAGCCGGGCCACGGTGGCGTCGATGTCGTCGACGGCGAACATGAGGCGCCGCAGCCCGAGGGTGTTGGCCGGGGCGTGCGGCTCGGCGGTGGTGGCCTCCGGTGTCTCGAACCTCGTCAGCTCCAGCCGGTCCCGACCGTCGGGGGTCTGCACGAACGCGATCTCGACGCGGACGCCGTCGAGCCCGACGACGCGGTCCACCCACTCGCCCTCGACCGGTCCCCGGTCGCCCAGCTCGAGGCCGAGCTCGAGGAAGAACGCGATCGCGCCGTCGAGGTCGTCGACGACGACGCCGACGTGGTCCAGGCGCTGCACGGTCATGGTCGTCCTCCGTCTCCGGCGGCCCCGACGGCCGCTCCTGGTCGGGGGACGGAGCCGGCGCGACGATCTCGACGACTGCCGCGGAGTGGTCGGAGCCGGCGGGCCCGGGGTCGCCGAGGACCTCGTGGTCGCCGGGAGCCCGGTCGTCAGCAGGAGCGTCATCGCCGCTCTAGAAGGGCGGCGGGTCCGGATCGTCCACGAGGCCCGTCCGCGCTGCTCCCGGCGGCGACGGGGCCGGCGGCTCGGGTTCGGGAGCGATGGGCTCGCCGGGACGCGGGTCGTTGTCCCATGCCGGGCCGTCGTCCGCGTACTGGTGGGGCTCGGTGCTCGAGGGCGCGGTGGGTGGGCGGGGTCCGGGCAGGTCGTCGACCACCGGGCGCGGCGGGCGCTCGTAGGTGTGGCCCGTGGGGCTCGTCCAGCGGAACCACCCCGGTCGCGGCTGGGTGAGGGTCCAGCCGCGGTCCTTGAGGTCGTGGTCGTGGCCGCACGCGGGCCCGAGGTTCTCGACGAGCGTGAGGCCGCGCTCGAGCACCGACCGGGTGTGGTCGATCTCCGCCTCCAGCGCCGAGGCCCCGCAGGGCGGGAAGACGCACGACCGGTCGCGCATCGTGATCCACCGCCGCAGCGCGGCGGACGGGAAGCGGGCGAGGGCCTCGCGGGCGCGCAGGCGTCGGCGCGCGGCCACCCGGGCCCAGGTGGCGGCGTCCGGTCCGCGGCTCCGCCGTTGCTGGTCCTCGCCGCGCTCATGGTCGTCGCGAGCAGCGGGGGTCTCGGCCTGCTGCTCGGTCCGCTGCTCGGCCTGCCGCTCGGCCTCCTGCTCGGCCTCCTGCTCGGCCGCTCGCGCGGCCTCGTCCTCGGCGCGGGCCGTGCGCCACTGCCGGAGCTGGTGCTGCAGGTCGGCGAGCAGCCGCTCCCAGCCGGGATGGTCGCCCGGGTCGAGGCGGTCGAGGAGGGCCTCGTCGACGTGGAGCTCGACCACGGGGCGGGGACCGCCCGGCATCGGCGGCTCCTGGGGCGTCGTGGTGGCCTCGGCGGGGCGGTGGCGCGTGATGAGGGCGGCCACCAGGGCGCCGTCGGCGCCGGTGACCGCCACCCGCCACTCGGCATCGGCGTGGGCCGCGGCCAGCTCGCGCGCCACCCCGGCCGCCACCACGCCCCAGCCCGGCAGCCGCGCGGGCCGGTCGTCGAGGCGGAGCAGCGTGCAGAGCCCCACCCGCAGCTCGAACCGCGACTGGCGCGTCGGCCGCCGCCCACCGGCACCACCGACCCGCGATGTCTCCTCGCCCGGACCACGGGCGCCCGTGTCCGCGGCGGCGGCATCGCCGTCCGCGGCGCCGCCGCGCGAGCCGTCCTCCCCGCCGGCACCGTCGCCGGGCGCGGCCGGCGGCGCGTCGGCGGGGTCGGGCGCGCCGCGGGGCCGGGGGTCGTCGGGTCGGGCCGCGGCGAGCACGGCGGCGACGAGCTGGGCGTCGGAGGCGCCGGCGTTGTCGGGGTGGAAGACGGCGAGGAAGACGTCGGCGCGGATGGTCTCGATCAGGCCCGGGTGCCCCGCCGCCTGGGCGCGGGCGGCGAGCACGTTGATGCGCCGGACCGTGCGCACCCCGCCCTCGAGGGGCAGGTCCATCGCGGAGAGGTTGACGGTGCCCGCCTCGGTGCAGCGCGCCCGGACGCGACGCTGGCGGCGGTGCTGGCGGTACAGCTTCTCGGCCCACGCCGGGTCGAGGGCCTTGGCGAGGGCCTGGACGCGGTCGATCAACCGCGAGGGCGTCATCGTCGCCGCCTCGTCCACCAGCTCGCCGATCACGGTCGCGGCGTGCTCCTCGGCCAGCGCCGTGGTCCAGCGCACGAGGATGGCGACCCGCTGCTCGTCGATCCGTCCGTCGCGCCACGCGGCGCCGAGGCGCGGGTGGCGTTCGGCGGCCTCGGCGACGTCCAGCACCCGGGCCACGGCCGTGCGGGACGCCGCGAGCACGACGCGCAGCTCGTCGGCGGCCTCGGGCACGTCCATCTCGGCCCGCCCGCCCGGCGCGGTCGGGTCGGCCAGGGCGGCCTCGCGGGCGCAGGCGTGGAAGCAGGCCTGCTGGTGTGCGAGCTGGCGGCGCTGGGCGGCCACCAGGCGCACCGTGTCGTAGGGCGACACCCGCCGCGGATCGATGCGGTCGAGGACAGCGGCCAGCGCAGCCCCGGCGGGGGTCTCCTCGAGCCCCGCCGGCACCTCCTGCCAGCCGTCGTCGAACACGTGTTCGATCGTAGCGGCCACCCCCGACACCGCGGGGCCGCTTCGTCAGACCCGCGGCACCCACGCGACCACGAGCAGCACCGCACCCAGCGCCACGAGCACCGACACCGGCACGACCCACGCCCGCCGCACCCGCCCCAGCAGGTGCTCGGACAGCGCGACGTGCAGGGCCCCGAGCCCCCACCACACCAGCGCCACCACGATCAGCACCCCGACCCACGCCCACGCGTGCGCCGCCCACGCCCCGACGAGGCCCGGGCCGCCCCACGCGTCGTCGTACGGGCCCTCGACGACGAACCCGTAGAACGGGCCGCGCGCCGTCGCCACCAGCGCCGTCCAGGTCAGCCACCAGAACACCAGCCCCTGCAGCACTCCGAGCAGTCCGTGGAGCGACACCCTCCGGCCGGGGACGCGGTCGGCGCCGACGGTCGTGGTCCGCGCGCCGGCGCTCGCGAGGTGGCGGCGCGCGGTGTCCACCCCTCCCGCGGGGCCGCTGATCGCGATCGCCATCAGCTCGCCCGCCGACGCCGGCACCAGCCCGAGCCCGTAGGCCAGCCGCCGCCCGACCCGGCGCCACGTCTCCGCACCCCCGGCGGCGACCCCCCGCCCGCCCGCCACGGCCGCCCGACGCCCGCCACCCCGCGCGACCGGCACCTCCACCGACGCGGGTGGCACCGGCACCGACGCCCCCGCCCCGGCGCCGGGGCGCGACGTCGCGGCCGAGACGGAGAGCGAGGGGTGGCTCATGCCCCGGAACGCTAGGGATCCACGGACCACGGCGAATCAGCCCGAGGGACCGGATCCGCCTCCCCCGGAGGTACTACATCAGCTCCAGCACGAAGGGGAGCTCCTGCACCCCGTACCAGGCCAGCTCGTGGCCCTCGGCCTCGCCGAGGGTGAACTCGGCGTCCGGGTCGCCCAGGTCGGCGGCGTCGACGACCGCCGCGGCGGCCCGCACCGCGTCGCCGGCCTCCTCGAGGTCGAGGTGCACCGCTGCCAGGCGCGCCATCGGGATCGCCCCGGCCACGCGCACCACGGCGTCGTCGAGGTCGGGCCGCAGGGTGACGTCGTCGACGTCCGCGCTGACGACGGCCCGGCGCGGCGGCGTCGACGGGTCGTCGGCCAGCTTGGTGGCCAGCAGGCGCAGCGACGCCCGGGCGGCCTCGCTCATGGCGACGTACTCGAGCTCCTCGTCGTCCCCCACCGCGTAGGCCTCGCGCAGCCGCGGCGTCAGCGCGAACGCGGTGCCCGAGAGCGGCTGCAGCGCCTCGGTGTCGAGCAGGCGCCGCAGACTGGCCACCGTCGCCGGGACGTAGATCCTCGACCGTTCCCCCGTCCTGTCCTCGCCGACCCACCGCGCCGCCGTCGTCCGCAGCGCCACCTGCGCGACCTCGGCCTGCTTGCGCGGGTCCATGACGTTCCACCCGGTGACGGCGCGGTCCTCGGCGTCCGGGGCGTGCTCGGTCACCACGATCCCGGCGGCCCGCAGCCGCGCCACCTCCCGGTCGGAGCGCCCGCCGATCAGCCCGCGCAGCCAGCCGTCGGTGGCGCCCACGGGATCCGACCACACCGCCGGCGCCGGCCCCGTCCGGGCCAGGGGTGCGAGCACGAGGGCCTCGTCGACGCGAGGGAGGTCGGCGTCGAGCAGGAGGTCCGCGGACGTCGCCGAGCACACCCCGCCGTCGACGTAGCGACGGCCGGCGATGCGCACCGGGGAGAACCAGCCCGGCACCGCGCACGACGCCGTCGCCGCCTCCGCCATCGACGCGGGCGGCGCGCCGCGGCGGCCGAAGGGGACGCGGGCGCCGCTGTCGTAGTCCATGGCGACGATCCGGACCTGCGGGTGCTCCGGCCACTGCTCGTGGGCCCACTTGGTGGCCCAGCGGTGCAGCCCGGTGGTGTCGCCGCGCCCGGTCGGCAGCAGCGCCGCCCCGAACGCCAGCGGCGGGAACCGTCGCGGCCGTCGCGCGATCTCCCCCAGCAGCCGCAGCGAGCCCGGCCCGACCCGCGGCAGCGGCGGCAGGCCCCGCCGCGCGGTCGACCTCGGGGCACCCCGGGGGCGCGACGGCGCGGGCGGCGGGTCCAGCAGCGAGGCGAGCATGTCCGACACCGGCACCCCGCTCGCCAGCGCGGCCGCGACGACCGAGCCCGCCGAGGTCCCGACCATCACGTCGGCGTCCCGCGCGTCGCGCCCGGTGGCCCGCTCCCATGTCGTCAGGGCCGACACCATCCAGGCGTAGCCCAGCTGGCCCCCCGTGCCGAGGACCAGGCCGAAGCTCACCGCGTGCCCGTCATCGCGGCACCGTCGCCCGCAGCTCGGCCAGCGACTCGGTGACGAGCTCGCCCAGCTCGTCGACGTCGGCCATCGAGTCGCGGTCGGCGTTGAAGCCGTAGAACACCCCGCCGTCGTACGACGTGAGCCCCACCGCCAGCGACTGTCCCTTGGCCAGCGGCACCACCGGGTACATCTCGAGCATCTTCGCCCCGGCCGCGTACAGCGCGTGCTGCGGGCCGGGGACGTTGGAGACGACGAGGTTGAACAGCCGCCGCGCGACACCGTTCGCGGCGCGCGCACCGAGGGCGTGCAGGGTCGGCGGCGCGAACCCGCCCACGCGGACCAGGGCGTTGGCGCCCACCGACTGCCCCGACTCCCGGTGCTCGCGCATCGCGTGCGCCACGTGGTGCATCCGCAGCACGGCGTTGGGCTCCCCGACGGGCAGGTCGACGAGGAACGACGCGATCTGGTTGCCCAGCAGCCCGGCACCCGCGATCGATCCGGTCGTCTCCGCGTCCCCGCGCACCGACAGCGGCACCATCGCCCGCATCGTCGTCGTCGGCGACACCGTCGCGCCCCGCGACAGCAGCCAGTTGCGCAGCGCCCCCGAGATCACCGCCAGCACGACGTCGTTGATCGTCCCGCCGTGGGCGCGGCGCACGGCGCGGTAGTCCTCGAGGTCGGTGCGGGTCATCGCGAAGCGGCGCTGGGTCGAGATCGGCACGTTGAGCGGGCTCACCGGCGCCGGGCGCACCGCCGTCCGCACCGCCGAGAACAGGCCGCCCGCGACGCCGGCGACCTTGGTGACGGTGTCCGCCGCGTCCCGCACCGCGTCCCGGGCGGCCTCGACGGCGTTCCCGGGCCGCGCGACGGCCTCGCCGACCGCGTCGTAGATGAGCCGCCACGACGACGGCTCCTGCCGGGCGATCCACTCCTCCTCGCTCTGCGGTCGCCCGTTGGCGGTGTCGTCGAGCACGACCTGCCCGATGTCGATCGACGCGACCCCGTCGACCATCGCCTGGTGGGTCTTCGTCACGAGCGCGACCCGACCCCCGGACAGCCCGTCGACCAGGTACATCTCCCACAGCGGACGGGTGTGGTCCAGCGGCCGCGACATGAGCCGCGCGACGAGGTCGCACAGGGCCCGCTCGGTGCCCGGCGGGGGCAGCGCGGAGCGGCGCACGTGGTAGGTGACGTCGAAGTCGACGTCGTCGATCCACACCGGCCGGGCCATGCGCCCGGGCACCTCACGGATCTTCTGTCGGTAGCGCGGGACCAGTCCGATCCGGCTCGAGATGAGCTCGACCAGGCCGTCGTAGTCGAACCCGGACCGGGGCTTGCGGAAGATGGACACGCTCCCGACGTGCATCGGCGTCGTCGGTTGATCCATGTAGAGGAACGAGGCGTCCAAGGCCGACAGGCGGTCCGGCATGGCCGCGATCGTCGCACAGTGCCCGACCCCGGGCCGCTGGTCGGCACCTCTGCCAGGCTGGTCGTGATGTCGCCCTCACCCAGCTCA
Source organism: Actinomycetospora sp. ABD4_176 (assembly GCF_056311855.1). Lineage (NCBI taxonomy): Bacteria > Bacillati > Actinomycetota > Actinomycetes > Pseudonocardiales > Pseudonocardiaceae > Actinomycetospora > Actinomycetospora sp. ABD4_176. The sequence continues at coordinate 2,461,529 of NZ_CM149974.1, forward strand.
CGGTCCGGTCGTCCCGTCTCGCCCAAGGACGCGTTCGTGACGGTGTACGGGCGCAGGCCGGTGCTCGAGGCCCTGGAGGACCCGGCGCTGGAGGTGGACAAGGTCGTGCTCGCCGAGGGCGCCGACCGCGACGCCGTGCGCACCTTCACCGAGGCCGCCCGCGCCCGCGGCCTGGTGCTGCAGCGGGCGTCGGCGCAGCGGGTGAAGGTCCTGGCCGGCAACGGGCGCCAGGACCAGGGCGTCCTCGCCGACGTCGTCGCCCCGCGGATGCGGCCGGTCGAGCACTTCCTCGCCGACCTGCCGGACCACGCCGACGCCCGCGTCCTCGTGCTCGACGGCCTGACCAACCCCGCGAACGTCGGCATGATCCTGCGCTCGGCCACCGGCGCGGGCCTCGAGGGCGTGCTGCTGCCGCGGCGCGGCGCGCCGGCGATCGACCCGCTGGTGATCAAGGCGTCGGCGGGCGTCGCCTTCCACGCGCCGGTCCTGCGGGCGGGCTCCGCCGCCGGCGGGCTCGCGGCGCTGGCCGAGGCGGGCTTCGTGCTGCTCGGGCTGGACGGTCCGGGCGCGGCGGGTCGGGGGACCGTCCAGGGGACCGCACCGCCGTCGCTGTTCGAGGCCGAGCTGCCGGGGCGGGTGGCGCTGGTGGTCGGCGGGGAGACCGACGGGATCACCGACGACGTGCGCGGCGAGCTGCACGGGACGGTCACGATCCCGCTGGCACCCGGCGTGGAGTCGCTCAACGCCGCCGTCGCCGCCTCGGTCGCGTGCTTCGAGCTCGCCCGCCGGCGGAGCTGAGTACCCCGGGTCGTTCCCCGGATCGGCCACCGCCGGTCCGCCGGCCCGCCTACGCTCCGGGGCGTTCCCCTGCGGACCGGCCTCCTCCCCCGGCGCCGCCGACCCTCGTGCGCCCGGAGGACCCGCGTGACCGCGATGCGCAGTAGCGACCCCGCCTGCACCGACACCGCCTGCACCGACACCGCCTGCACCGCCCCGGCGCGGGCCCGCCGCGTGGGCGAGGTGCCCGCGCCGCGGGTCCGACCGCTGGCCGAGGTGCTCCTCGGCGCTCCCCCGGCGCCCCGGGTCACCCCGGACCCCGACGCCCGCACCCGCCGCGTCCAGGACGAGCTGGACGGCCTCGCCGCCGCGCTGCGCCCCCTCGCGGCGCGCCTGCTCACCGCCGTGGCCGACGTGCTGGCCGGGCGCCGTCCCGTCGCGCACCTCGAGGCCCTGCTCGCCCCCGCGGCCCTGACCACCCTGGCCCGCGCGGCGCCGGGCGGGCGGGGCCAGGGGGCTCCGGGGGGCCGGGGAGGTACCGAGAGCCCGGGGGGTCCGGGGGGCACCGCTCCTCGCGGCCGGACCGCCGCCCGCGACGGCACCGGCACGACGCTGCGCGGCCTGCGGGTGTGCGCCCTCGGGCCCCGGGCCGTGGAGGTGGCCGCCGTGGTGGCCGGCCCGCGCCGCGCGCGGGCCCTCGCCGCGCGCCTCGAGCGCACCGACGACGGCGCCGCCCACCCCGGGCGCTGGCGCGTGGTGGCGCTGTGCCCGGGGTGAGGCGCGGGATCAGCCCGGCGTGCGGGGCGGCGCCCCGTGGCACTGCTTGTACTTGCGCCCCGACCCGCACGGGCACGGCGCGTTGCGCGACGGCGTGTCCGCGCGCCGGGCCTGCTGCGGGTTGGCCCGGGCAGCACGCCCGCCGGCGGCCGCTCCGTCGCCCGCGGCGTGGCGGGCGACCTGGCCGTCCTCGTCCGGTCCGCTGTAGTCCAGCTCCTGCGGGCGCCGCCCGCCGAGCCCCGCACCGCGGAACGCCTCCGGCATCGCGCTCTGGCCCAGCTGCGAGAGCGCGGGGCCGGCGGTCGTCGCCGGCCCGCCGTCCTGCGTCTCGGGGGCGGGCGCCCCCCGCTGCCCGTCACGCTGCGCGCGCCGCCCGCCGCGCGGGCCGGCGGGCCGCTGCGAGCCCGGGTCGGGGCCGCGGGCGGGGCGCCCGGGAGCTCCGTGCGGACCCTGACCGCCCGCAGCGGCCTGACCGCCCTGCCGAGCACGCGCGGCCGCGGGCTGCTGGGGCTGGGCCGGCGGCGCCGGGGCCCGCTGGGGCACCGGGATGGCGCTGGTCGGGGCCCCGGCCACGCGCGGGTCGACCGGCAGCGGCGCCGCGCCGGACGTCGAGGGCGTCTGGCTGGTGCGCGGGTCGGGGGTGTCCGGCGTGATGGCCGCCTGGACGCTCGTGTCCGTGGTCGGGTTGGCCCCGGGCACGGCGTCGACGGGCGCCTGCTCCTCGACCTGGATGGTCAGGTTGAACAGGAACGCGACGGACTCCTCGCGGATGCCCTCCATCATGGAGGTGAACATCTCGTAGCCCTCGCGCTTGTACTCGATCTTCGGGTCGCGCTGGGCCATCGCGCGCAGGCCGATGCCCTGCTTGAGATAGTCCATCTCGTAGAGGTGCTCGCGCCACTTGCGGTCGAGCACCGACAGGACGACCTGCCGTTCGAGCTCGCGCATCCCGCCCTGCGGCGCGATGCGGTCGATCTCCTCCTCGCGGCGGGCGTAGGCGTCGAGCGCGTCGGAGGTGAGCACCTCGACCAGCAGGTCGCGGTCGATGTCGTCGTGCTCCTCGACGAGGTCGGACCACGAGATCCCGACCGGGTAGAGCTGGCCCAGCCCGGTCCAGAGCTTCTCGAGGTCCCAGTCCTCGCTGTAGCCCTCGGACGTCGCGCCGTCGACGTACGCGGTGACGACGTCGACGATCATGTTCTGGACCTGCTCGGAGAGGTTCTCGCCCTCCAGCACGCGGTGGCGCTCGGCGTAGATCACCGTGCGCTGCTGGTTCATGACCTCGTCGTACTCGAGGATGTCCTTGCGGGCCTCGAAGTTCTGCTGCTCGACCTGCGTCTGCGCGCTGCGGATCGCCCGCGAGACCATCTTGGCCTCGATCGGCATGTCCTCGGGCAGGTTGAACCGGGTCATGATCGACTCGACCATCGCCCCGTTGAACCGGCGCATGAGCTCGTCACCGAGCGACAGGTAGAACCGCGACTCCCCCGGGTCGCCCTGACGGCCCGAGCGGCCGCGCAGCTGGTTGTCGATGCGCCGCGACTCGTGGCGCTCGGTGCCCAGGACGTAGAGGCCGCCGGCGTCCTTGACCTCCTCGGCCTCCCGCTCGACCTCGTCCTTGACCTCGGCGAGCGTCCCGTCCCACGCCGCCTCGTACTCCTCGCGGGTGTCGACGGGGTCGAGGCCCTTCGCGCGCAGGCGCTGGTCGGCGATGAAGTCGGGGTTGCCGCCGAGCACGATGTCGGTGCCCCGGCCGGCCATGTTGGTGGCGACCGTGACCGCCCCGCGCCGCCCGGCCTGGGCGATGATCGACGCCTCCTGCTCGTGGAACTTCGCGTTGAGCACCGAGTGCTCCACGCCCCGCTCGGTGAGCAGCTTGGCGAGGTACTCCGAGCGCTCGACGCTCGTCGTGCCGATGAGCACCGGCTGTCCGCGCTCGTAGTGCTCGGCGACGTCGTCGGCCACGGCGGAGAACTTGGCCGGCTCGGTCTTGTAGACCAGGTCGGGCTGGTCGACGCGCTGCGGCGTGCGGTTGGTCGGGATGGTGACCACGCCGAGCTTGTAGGTCTTCGAGAGCTCCGCCGCCTCGGTCTGGGCGGTACCGGTCATCCCGCAGAGCTTGTCGTAGAGGCGGAAGTAGTTCTGCAGCGTGATCGTGGCCAGCGTCTGGTTCTCGGCCTTGATCTCGACGCCTTCCTTGGCCTCGATCGCCTGGTGCAGGCCCTCGTTGTAGCGCCGGCCGACGAGCACGCGGCCGGTGAACTCGTCGACGATGAGGACCTCGCCGTCGCGGACGATGTAGTCCTTGTCGCGGAGGAAGAGCTCCTTGACCTTGATCGCGTTGTTCAGGTACCCGACGAGCGGGGTGTTCGCGGCCTCGTAGAGGTTGTCGATGCCGAGCTGGTCCTCGATGAAGGACACACCGTCCTCGGTGACACCGATCGTCTTCTTGCGCTCGTCGACCTCGTAGTGCACGTCCTTGGTCATCTTCGGCGCGAGGCGCGCGAACTCGGTGTACCAGCGCGCGCTCTGCTCGGCGGGCCCCGAGATGATCAGCGGGGTGCGGGCCTCGTCGATGAGGATCGAGTCGACCTCGTCGACGATCGCGTAGGTGTGGCCGCGCTGCACGCACTCGGCCTTCGACCAGGCCATGTTGTCGCGCAGGAAGTCGAAGCCGAACTCGTTGTTCGTGCCGTAGGTGATGTCGGCCTGGTAGGCCCGGCGGCGCTCGTCGCCGGGCATGCCCGAGTAGATGGCGCCGACCTCGAGGCCGAGGAAGCGGTGCACGCGGCCCATCCACTGCGAGTCGCGCTGGGCCAGGTAGTCGTTGACGGTGACGATGTGCACGCCGTCGCCGGCGATCGCGTTGAGGTACGCCGGCAGCGTCGAGACCAGCGTCTTGCCCTCGCCGGTGCGCATCTCGGCGACGTTGCCCTCGTGCAGGGCCGCCCCGCCCATGATCTGCACGGGGTAGTGGAACTGGCCCAGCGTGCGGGAGGCGGCCTCGCGCACGACGGCGAAGGCCTCGGGCAGCAGGTCGTCGAGCGACTCGCCGTCGGCGTAGCGCTCGCGGAACTCCTCGGTCTTCGCCCGCAGCTCGGCGTCGGTCAGCTCGGCGGTCTCGTCGGCGAACGTGTCGACGTAGTCCGCGATCTTGCCGAGGCGCTTGACCGTACGCGCCTCACCGGCACGCAGCAGTCGGTTCAGGACCACGGTGACCTCGCTCGTCCTCGTCGGCGCCACGGATGGGCGGGCCCACGACACGCGAACGGCCACGGGCCCGTCCCCATCGTAGGTGCTCCGGGGACGGGCCCTGTGGCCGCGTGCGGCGGGACGGGTCCGCGACGACCGCGGGAGGACTACTGCACGAGCGCGATGACCCCGTACGCGTAGCCGTGGCGGCGGTACACGACGCTCGGCCGGCCGGTCGCCTTGTCGGCGAACAGGAAGAAGTCGTGCCCGACGAGCTCCATCTGCGACAGGGCGTCGTCCACCGTCATCGGGATCGCGTGGTGCTCCTTGTGCCGCACCACCTGGCCCGGCGCGTGCTCCTCGTCCGAGGTGTCGTCGACCGGCTCCCCGGCGCGGTCGTCCGCCGGGGTCCGCGCCGCCGGCACGTCGACCGACCAGCCCTCCGGCGCCTCGCGCTCGAGCAGCTCGGTGGCGGTCGCCGCGGACGGGGCGTCCTGGCCGTCCGGGGCGCGCAGGCCGCCCGTGGCCCGCGCGACGGAGACCGGCACGCGACGGCCGTGGCTCACGCGACGGCGGTCGTGCGCGCGGCGCAGACGGGCCTCGAGGCGCGCCACCGCCTGGTCCAGGGCGCAGTAGAAGTCAGCTGAGCATCCTTCGCCGCGGACCACGGGGCCGCGTCCGCGGCCGGTGATCTCGACGCGCTGGCAGTTCTTGGACCGGCGGGGGTTCGGCTCGTGGGAGAGCTGGACCTCCATCCGCACGATCTTGTGGTCGTAGCGCTCGAGTCGCGACAGCTTGTCTGCCGTGTGCTCGCGGAAGTGTTGCGGGACCTCGACGTTGCGTCCGCAGACGACGATCTCCAAGACGACCTCCCGGTCTGGGGATGGCTGCACGGCCCGCTCGACCGGGGAGGGATCGGCACGCCTCGCCGGGACCCGGACCGCGTCCAACTGCGACGTTCGCGCCTCCTGTCGTTCACGGATCAGGATGTGAGGCGTCACCGTAGTGTCGACCGCCGTTCCTGCGGAAGGTCCGATCCGCCCGATACCGGCCACTCGGACGACACCCGACCGGCGGGTTCACCCCGGGTGGAGGAGTCCGGGCGGGTGACGGCCCCGCCGCGCGACGACCTCACCCGGGCGGACGACCGCCGCGCGCGACGGTCCGCCACCGTCAGCACGACGACCACGTCCACCGGGCGCCCCGCCGCGGCGAGCACCCGCGTCGCCGCCCGCGCGGTGGCCCCGGTGGTCAGCACGTCGTCGAGCAGCGCCACCGCGCAGCCCGGCGGCGGGAGGCCGCGGGGACGCAGCCGGAGGTGGCGGGCGAGGTTGTCGGCGCGGGCGGCGGCGTCGAGGCCGACCGAGTCCGCGGCGCCGCGACCGAGCGCCAGCGCGCGGGACACGCAGGGCACGCCTCCCCCGGCGGTGCGGGCCCCGCGCACCACGGCCCGCGCCAGCCGCAGCACGTGGTCCCCGCCGCGGGCCCGGGCGGCGGACGGGCGGGACGGCGCGGGCACGAGGGCCGCGGGCGGCACCGCGGCGGCGCGCAGCGCCTCGGCGACCAGGCCCGCGAGCGGGCGGGCGAGCTCGCGGCGGCCCCGCTCCTTGTAGGACAGCAGCACCTCGCGCGGGCTGCCCGCGTACGGCGCCAGCGCGAGCACCGGCGGCAGCCCCGGCACCTCGAGCAGGGCCGGCTCGCGCCAGCGGTCCCGGCACGCCGCGCACCAGCGCGTGCCCTCCAGCCCGCACCCGGCGCACGGGGCGGGCAGCAGCAGGTCGGCCAGGGCGAGGAGGGCCTCGCCCGGCCGGGGACCGGGTCGTTGGGACACGGCCCCCAGCCTCGGAGCGGGCCCCGCCGTGGGGCCAGCACTGCGCCGGACGGCCGTGGACGCGTCCGGGCGATGGGGACGGGCGCCCGGGCGAGGGGCACCGCGGAGGGCCCGGTGGGGGGAACCGTGGCGGCCCTCAGGGGCCTCGATGGTGGGCCGGGCGGTGGCCTCAGCCCGGGTAGGCCGGCACCGTCGACGCGCCGAAGCCGGGCACGGCCTGCCAGACGTCGCCGCCGCTGGTGCTGCCGCCGTCGAGGGGCAGGGTCCAGGTGCCGCTCTGGTCGGCCACGACCAGCGGGCGGCCCGGGCGGGCGGCGACGGCCGTGACCGGGGGCGTCAGGTTGGTCGTCGACAGGGACTCGAGGTCCAGGCCGTCGACCGAGACCAGGGTGACGGGCCGGTCGGCGCGGTTGCCGACGGCGACGAGCTGGTCGGTGCGGGTCCAGCCGACGTCGAGGACCTGGTCGAGCGACTCCGGCCGCAGCGCCGTCACCGAGCCGAGGCGGGCCCCGCCCGCGGTGTCCCGCGCGATCGCGGCCACGAGCACGCGCCCCCCGGCCACGAGCGCCAGCCGCGCCCCGTCCGGCGAGATGCGCAGCGCCGACAGCGGGCCGGGCGTCCCGGTCGTCGGGGTCACGCCCGCCCCGGCCAGCGCGGACGCGTCGACGGCCACCGGCCGCACCCTGCCGCCCGGTCCCTGCTCGACGGCGCGGACGACGGTGCTGCCGTCGAGCACCGACCAGACCTCGGTCCCGTCCGGGGTCCACGTGGGCCGGGCGAGCGAGCGGCCCTCGATGCCGCTGGGCGCGAGCTCGGAGCCGCCGGCGCCGGTGAGCAGGCGCGCCCGGGTCGCCGCGGGGTCGCCGCCCGCGCCGTCCTCGGCCACCACGGCGACCTCCCCCTCGAAGCTCGCGGACGCCGACACCGCGCGGTAGGTCCCGCGCCCGGCCGGGCCGCCCGCGGGCTCCCCGGAGAGCAGGCGCAGCCGCCCGGCGTCGGCGACGAGCACGGGCACCTCGGTGTCGCCGGGGCCGCCGACGACCGGGTCCGCGGGGAGGTCGGGGCGCCGCGCGACCTGGGGGGGCAGGCCCCGGAGGGTCGTGGTGACGTCGACCTCCGGCGTCGCGGGCAGCAACGGCTCGCCGTCGACGAGCAGCCGGGTGCGCGTCACCCCGATCCCGGCGAGGGTCAGCGACACCTGCTGGGCGATCTCGCGCCGACGCGGGTCGTCGAGCGGTCCGGTGCGGGTGAGGTCGACGACCGCCGCGCCCTCGGCGGTGATGGAGACGTCCGAGCGCAGGATGGTGCCCGTCGGCAGCGAGCTCACCGCCGCGCCCGCGAGCGACTCCGACGGCCCGCTGAGCAGGTACTGCACCGTGCGCGTCGGCACCGAGCGCGCCGGGGTGGTGTCGAGGTAGCGGGGGTCGGACACGGGCCCCACGCGCTGCGGGTCGAGGAACCACGTGCGCACCGGGCGGGTGTTCGCGCGCAGGTCGGAACGCCGCACGATCGTGCCCGTCGGCAGCGAGGAGATGCGCCACTGGCCGTTCTGCTCGACGAGGCCCACGTCCACCTCGATCGGGCGCACGCCGGCGACGAACACGCCCTCGGGGGTGAGGACGCCGAGCGCGGTGGCCCGGATGCGGACCGCGGCCTCGCCGACGGGCACGGGGCGGTCGACGAACACGGTGTCGACCTGGTCGTTGACGACGACCGGGGCGGCCCCGTCGTCCCAGGTCCCGGCCGCGGCGGGCGTGAGGAAGGCGCGGGCGGCCCGGTGGCGCTCGGCGGTGGCCCCGGAGGCCAGCACCCAGCCGCGCACCGTCTCCAGCGGGCCGGCGTCGCGCATGGGACCGGGCGGGGCGGTCGGCTCCGCCGCGTCGCCGACCCGGCGCAGCACGGTGACCTCGGACGACCCCGGCACCGAGGCGCACCCGGCGGTGAGCGTTAGCGCGAGGAGCAGGACGCCGAGCAGTCGCCGCGTGCGGTACCGGCTCACCGGACCACCGAGGAGGCGCCGGGGTCCGACGGCGGGGCCGGCTCGGGAAGGTCGGGCGGGGCCGGCTCGCCGTCCGCGCCCGCCTCGTCGCCGTCGGGCGGGGGCAGGGCGGTGCCGGTGGTGGGCGCGGCGTCGTGGATGCCCGGCTCGGCGGCGGCGGGCGCGGCGGCCACGGGCAGCAGGGGCAGGGGGCTCGCCCGGAGGCGCTCGCCGTGGCGCAGGGGCAGCGTCAGGCGGAACACCGCGCCGCGGTCGACCTCGCCCCACGCCTGCAGCCAGCCGCCGTGCAGCCGCGCGTCCTCGAGGCTGATCGCGAGCCCGAGCCCGGTGCCGCCGCTGCGGCGCTGGCGGGACGGGTCGGCGCGCCAGAACCGGTTGAACACCAGCCCCGCCTCGCCGGGCTTGAGCCCGACGCCGTGGTCGCGCACGACCACCGCGAGCGCGCCCTCGTCGGCGGCCAGCCGGACCTCGATGGGCCGGCCCTCGCCGTGGTCGATGGCGTTGGCCAGCAGGTTGCGCAGGATGCGCTCGACGCGCCGCGGGTCGATCTCGGCGAGGACCTGGTCGCCGCGCTGGTCGGGGAGGTCGAGCAGCAGCGGCGTGCGGGACTCGTCGACGAGGTGCCGCACGGTCTCGGCGGCGCGGCGGACCACCGCGCCGACGTCGACGGTCTCGAGGCCCAGCTCGGCCATGCCGGCGTCGAGGCGGCTGATCTCCAGCAGGTCGGACAGCAGGGTCTCGAAGCGGTCGAGCTCGTCCACCAGCAGCTGCGCCGAGCGCGCGGCCGTGACCTCGGCGGGGTCGACCTGGGCGTGCAGGACCTCGGCGGCCATCCGCACGGTGGTCAGCGGGGTGCGCAGCTCGTGGCTGACGTCGGAGGTGAACCGGCGCTGCAGCGCCCCGAACTCCTCGAGCTGGCGGATCTGCGACTGGATGCTCGCCGCCATCTCGTTGTACGACTCCGCGAGGCGCGCGACCTCGTCGTCGCCGTGCACGGGCATGCGCTCGTCGAGGTGGCCGTCGGCGAAGCGTTCGGCGACGTCGGCGGCCTGGCGCACCGGGCGCACGACCTGCCGCGTCACCACCGACGAGATGCCCGCCAGCAGCACGAGCAGGACGCCCGCGGCCAGCGCCAGGGTGCTCTGGACCAGCGCGAGCGTGCGCTGCTCGGCCGAGAGCGGGAAGAGCAGGTAGAGCTGCAGGTTGCGCCCGGCGGTGCGCACCGGCTGGCCGACCACGAGCGTCGGCACCGGCGCCGCCTGCCCCGACGAGGCGACCGTGAGGTACTTCGTCGCGAGGAAGCCCTGCAGGACCGGCGCGCGCAGCTGCGGCGGGATGACCTGGGCCGGGCCGGCGCTGACCTCGCCCGACCCGCCGGGCACCGTCGGCAGCGTGCCGGGCACGGCCCCCACGGTGTCGGAGCCCGCGATGAGCACCGCGTCGAACGCGCCGGCGTCGCTGATCGGGTCGCTGCCGCGGGCCAGCCCGCTCTGCTCGGCGTCCTGACCGCTGGTGGACAGCCGGTCGAGGACGTCGTCGAGCACCGACTGGGCACCGTCGCGGTCGGGGTCGATGCGCGCGAGGTCGCGCTCGAGGGCCTGGCGGGAGATCTCGGCCTGGATGAGGGCGGCCTGCTCCTTGCCCTGCACCAGCCGGTCGGCGATCTGGGTCTGGAGCACCAGCCCCAGCACCGTCACGACGACCACCGACATCACGAGCGTCGAGAGCACCACGCGCAGCTGCATCGAGCGCCGCCACAGCACGCGGACCTGGCCGACGCGCTCCGCGGCGAAGCGGTCGAACCGGCGGCGGACGCCCGTCAGCACGGCACTGCTCCGATCAGGGCGGGCCCGCCTTGTACCCCACCCCGCGGACCGTCAGCACGACCTCGGGGTGCTCCGGGTCGACCTCGACCTTCGAGCGCAGGCGCTGCACGTGCACGTTGACCAGCCGCGTGTCGGCGGCGTGCCGGTAGCCCCAGACCTGCTCGAGCAGGACCTCGCGGGTGAACACCTGGCGCGGCTTGCGCGCGAGCGCCACCAGCAGGTCGAACTCCAGGGGCGTCAGCGGGATGGTGCGCCCGTCGCGGCGCACCTGGTGGGCCGGGACGTCGATGGTGACGTCGCCGATCTGCATCTGCTCGGCCGGCTCGGCCGGGAACTGGCGCAGGCGCGCGCGGATGCGCGCGACGAGCTCCTTCGGCTTGAACGGCTTGACCACGTAGTCGTCCGCGCCGGACTCCAGCCCGAGCACGACGTCCACCGTGTCGGTCTTTGCCGTCAGCATGACCACCGGCACCCCCGACTCCGCCCGGATCGCCCGGCACACGTCGATGCCGTTCATCCCCGGGAGCATGAGGTCGAGCAGCACCAGGTCGGGCGAGCTCTCGCGCAGCGCCGGCAGCGCGGCCGCGCCGTCGCCGACCACCGTCGTCTCGAAGCCCTCGCCCTCCAGGACGATCGTCAGCATCTCCGCCAGCGAGGCGTCGTCGTCCACCACGAGGATCCGAGAGCTCATGTCTCAATGGTGTCACTTCTCACCGACGATCCGGGGGCGATGTCGCCCGACGATCGCCCGACGAGCCGTTCTGCCACCACCGACTCCGCCGTTCGGGTGACAGCTGCGGGCCCGTCCTCGGCGCCGACCACCGACCAGGGGGCCAGCCAGCCGCGCTCGACGAGCTGGTCGTACACCGCCGCGCACCGCGCCTGCAGCGCGGCGTCCGACTCGTAGCCGTCGGGGGTGCGGGTCGGGTCGGCCGCGGCGCGCTCGCGGACCCGGCGCGCGGCGACCTCGCCCGGGACCCGGACGAGCACCTGCGCGTCCGGGGCGGGCACCCCGAGCCGCCCGATCTCCAGCGCGTGCACCCACGCGACGAACGCCCCGTCGACGTCCTCCCCGCGGCGCGCGGCGCCGTAGGCGGCGTTCGAGGCGACGTAGCGGTCGACGAGGACGAGGTCGTGCGACTCGCGGGCGGCCCGGAGCCCGGCCGCCGCGTCCGCCCGGTCGAGCGCGAACAGCACGGCCATCGCGTGCACCGAGCCGCGCAGGTCGCCGTGCTCGCCGTGCAGCGCCTCGCCGGCCAGCCCGGCGTGGACGTCGGCGTCGTAGCGCGGGAACGCGAGCGTGGCGACGCTGGCGCCCCGTCGGCCGGCGGCGTCGGCGAGGGCCGCGACCAGCGTCGCCTTGCCCGCCCCGTCGAGACCCTCGACGGCCACCATCACGCCCACGTCCGAACCCTATGCAGGCTCGGTGGTGGCGAGCGAAGGGCCCCTTCGCTCGAGTAGACGGGCGAGGGGCGCCCACCACCAGGTGGTCGCGTCTCCGGCAGGACGGTCGGCCGCGCCCCCGGAAACGAGCGAAGGGCCCCTTCGCTCGATCTGTTCGAGCGAAGGGGCCCTTCGGTCAACGTCATGCGGCCAGTGGCCGCGGCGCCGACCGGTCGGCAGCGCGACGGAGCAGCGCTGTCGACCGCGTCGGCCTGCCGCGAGCGACTAGTAGCGGTAGTGCTCCGGCTTGTACGGGCCCTCGACGTCGACGCCGATGTACTCGGCCTGGTCCTTGGTGAGCTTGGTCAGCTCGCCGCCCAGGGCCTCGACGTGCACCTTTGCGACCTTCTCGTCGAGGTGCTTCGGCAGCCGGTAGACGCCGAGCGGGTACTCGTCGTTCTTCGTGAACAGCTCGATCTGGGCGATCGTCTGGTTCGAGAACGAGTTCGACATGACGAAGCTCGGGTGCCCGGTGGCGTTCCCGAGGTTCAGCAGCCGGCCCTCGGACAGGACGATGATCGAGTGGCCGTCGTCGAACTTCCACTCGTCGACCTGCGGCTTGATGTTGATCCGCGTGGTGCCCGACTTCTCGAGCTTCTCCATCTGGATCTCGTTGTCGAAGTGGCCGATGTTGCCCAGGATCGCCTGGTGCTTCATCCGCTTCATGTGGTCGAGGGTGACGATGTCCTTGTTGCCGGTCGTCGTGATGACGATGTCGGCCTCCTCGATCACGTTGTCGAGGGTGTCGACGTCGTAGCCCTCCATGAGCGCCTGCAGCGCGCAGATCGGGTCCGCCTCGGTGACGGTCACGCGGGCGCCCTGGCCGCGCAGCGACTCGGCCGAGCCCTTGCCGACGTCACCGAAGCCGCAGATGACGGCCTTCTTGCCGGAGATCAGCACGTCGACGGCGCGGTTGATGCCGTCGATGAGCGAGTGGCGGCAGCCGTACTTGTTGTCGAACTTCGACTTGGTGACCGAGTCGTTGACGTTGATCGCCGGGAAGAGGAGCTTGTCCTCGTTGAAGAACTCGTAGAGCCGGTGGACGCCGGTCGTGGTCTCCTCGGTGACGCCGCGGATGCCGGCGGCGACCTTGGTCCAGTGCTGCGGGTCGGCCTCGAGCGAGCGGCGCAGCGTGGCCAGGACGACCTGGTACTCGGCCGGGTCGTCGTCGGTGACCGACGGGACGACGCCCGCCTTCTCGAACTCGACGCCCTTGTGCACGAGCATCGTGGCGTCGCCGCCGTCGTCGAGGATCATGTTCGGACCGCGGGTGTCCGCGTCCTTCCACGACATCATCTGCTCGGCGCACCACCAGTACTCCTCGAGCGTCTCGCCCTTCCAGGCGAAGCAGGCGACGCCCTTGGGCTGCTCGGGGGTGCCGTGCGGGCCGACGACGACCGCGGCGGCCGCGTGGTCCTGGGTGGAGAAGATGTTGCAGGAGGCCCAGCGGACCTCCGCGCCCAGCTCGACGAGCGTCTCGATGAGCACCGCGGTCTGCACCGTCATGTGCAGGGACCCGGAGATGCGCGCGCCGTGCAGCGGCTTGGCCTCCGCGTACTCGCGGCGCAGCGCCATCAGGCCGGGCATCTCGTGCTCGGCGAGGCGGATCTCCCGACGGCCGAAGTCGGCCTGGCCGAGGTCGGCGACCGCGAAATCGATGCCGTTCCGCTCGGTGTACTTCTCGTTGGCGGTGCCCACTGCGTTCGTCATGACTCCTGCTTCTCTCGAGGATCTTCTCGGGTGTGTCGTGGTGGTGGACCGTGGGGCCCGACCCGCGCCGCGGGTGTGTCTCGACCGACTCTCGACCGACGGTTCGGGACACGCCGGGAGGTCACGGGCACGGGAACACGCTTCACCACCATCCACAGGCGCCCTTGCGATGGTGCGGACCACTGCCGAGCGTGGCGGACGGTCCCCGACGTGCCCGGACCGGCCGTTGCAGCGCCACTCGACAGCTTCCGTTCGCACGAGGTGTGCGATCGATGCCGTGGAACAAGTCCAGCACAGGCCCCATACCCGGTCAACCGCGCCGCGGCCGGTCCGGGTGCCCCCGGACGGGCGGTGCGACGCGTCCGCGCAGGTGACCGCCGGGGCGGCGGCGACACGGTCAGGCGGGTCACAGCACCGAGCACGCCCGCTCGTGACGACCCGCTGACGATCCGCCACCGATCCGCCACGAGCCGGTCATCCCGGGCACCGGGTCCGTAGGATGCGTGACCGGAACCACACGACACCTGACACACCAGGACGAGGTCTCAGGAGGCCAAGAACGTGCTCGGACAGATGCAGGACTACCCACTCGCCCTGCCGCACGTGTTCCACCGCGCCGAGCAGCTCTTCGCGCACAAACCGATCGTCGGCGTGGGCGCCGGCGGCACGGTGCACCGCACCGACTACGCGTCGTGGGCCCGGCGCGTGCGGCAGGCCGCGGCTGCGCTCGACACGCTCGGCGTCTCCGCCGAGGGCCGCGTCGGCACGTTCTGCTGGAACAGCCCGGCGCACCTCGAGCTGTACTTCGCCGTGCCGTGCAGCGGGCGCGTGCTGCACACGCTGAACATCCGGCTGTTCACCGAGCAGCTGATCTACATCGCGAACCACGCCGAGGACGAGGTCGTCTTCGTCGACCGCTCCCTGTTCGGGCAGTTCTGGCCGCACGTCGACCAGATGACCACGGTCCGCAAGGTGATCGTCGTCGACGACGGCGCCGACACCGCGATCCCCGACGACGAGCGCATCCTCCGCTACGAGGAGCTGCTCGACTCCGTGGAGCCGTTCGCCGGCCGCTTCGAGATCGCGGACGAGAACCAGGCCGCCGCCATGTGCTACACGTCGGGCACCACCGGCAACCCCAAGGGCGTCGTCTACTCGCACCGCAGCTCGGTGCTGCACTCGATCGCCGTGCTCATGGCCGACGTCGCCGGGCTCGTGGAGCGCGACGTCCTGCTCCCGGTCGTGCCGATGTTCCACGCCAACGCCTGGGGCACGCCCTACGCGGCGGTCTTCGCGGGGTCCTCGATCGTCTTCCCCGGACCGAACATGACCCCGAAGGCGATCGCCGGCATCCTGCGCGACCACGAGGTCACCGTCACCGCGGGCGTCCCGACGATCTGGATGGGCGTGCTGCCCGAGCTCGCCGAGGGCGACCTGCCCGACCTGCGCCTGCTGCTCTGCGGCGGGTCGGCGGTGCCGAAGTCGCTGTCCGAGGCGTGGCGCCAGAAGATCGGCCTGCCGATCACCCAGGCCTGGGGCATGACCGAGACCAGCCCGATCGCCACCACCGGCGTCCTCAAGAGCGTCCACGACGGCCTGTCCGACGACGAGCTCGCCGACGTGCGCGCCACCGCGGGCACCCCCTCGCCGCTGGTCGACCTGCGCATCTGCGAGCCCGACACCGGCGAGGTCCTCCCGTGGGACGGCGAGACCTCGGGCGAGCTGCAGGCCGCCGGCCCGTGGATCGCCGCGTCGTACTACCGCAACGAGGACGGCGGCAAGCAGTTCACCTCCGACGGGTGGCTCAAGACCGGCGACGTCGCGGTGATCGATCCCTACGGCTACGTCAAGCTCGTGGACCGCACCAAGGACCTCGTCAAGTCCGGCGGTGAGTGGATCTCCTCGGTCGACCTCGAGAACGAGATCATGTCGATGGAGGGCGTCGCCGAGGCCGCGGTCATCGCGATCCCCGACGAGAAGTGGTCGGAGCGCCCGCTCGCCTGCGTCGTGCCGAAGCAGGGTGTCGAGCTCACCCGTGAGGCCGTGCTCGAGCACGTCGCCACCCGCGTGGCGAAGTGGCAGGTCCCCGACGACGTCGTCTTCATCGACGAGGTGCCCAAGACCTCGACGGGCAAGTTCTCGAAGAAGACCCTGCGCGAGAAGTTCGCGGGTCACCAGGCCCCGGCGCAGGCCTGACCCGGACGCGGGAGCGCCCCCGGAGCCGCGGGCCCCGGGGGCGTTCGGGCGCGACTACTGCGGCTGGGTCGGCGGGGCCGACGGGCCGCCGGCCGGGGTGGTCACGGAGGCCTCCTCGCCGCGCTCGCGCCTGCCGAGCACGGAGTGCCGGCGCGAGTAGGTGACGTAGACGACGATCCCGATGACCATCCAGAGGACGAACCGGAAGCGCGGACGGGCCACCGCGACCCCCGCGACGCGGCTTTTCGTGAGCGTTCGGTCGCTCTGCGTGAGCGGTTTGCGGCGTTGATGCACCGACGCCCGGTTCAGCCGGGCGTCGGGTCCAGGGCCTCGTCGACGTCGGCGTCGTGGCCGGTGCGGTCGAGGTCGGGCTCGAGGTAGACGATGCGCGCCTCCGGCACCGCCGCCCGCAGCCGCGCCTCGGCCTCGTCGATCGCCGCTGCCACGTCGCCGGTGGGCAGCGAGGCCGGGACCGCGATCTTCGCCGCGACGAGCAGCTCCTCCGGGCCCAGGTACTGGGTGCGCAGGT
Organism: Actinomycetospora sp. ABD4_176; assembly: GCF_056311855.1. Lineage (NCBI taxonomy): Bacteria > Bacillati > Actinomycetota > Actinomycetes > Pseudonocardiales > Pseudonocardiaceae > Actinomycetospora > Actinomycetospora sp. ABD4_176. The sequence continues at coordinate 2,477,809 of NZ_CM149974.1, forward strand.
GGATGACCCGCTCCACCGGCCCGCCGACGAGCGAGGACGTGATCGTGTTGGCGACCCGCGGCCCGACGCCCTCGCCGATGAGCAGGCTCTTCGTCTCGACGATGAGGATGATCGCGATGATCCCGAGCAGGACGCCGATGCCGATGGTGCCGATCGCGTCCCAGATCACCGCACCGGTGAGCACGCTGAGCCCGACGCCGGCGAGGGCCAGGACCAGGCCGACGAGGGCGCCGAAGTCCTCGAGCAGCACGACCGGCAGCTCCGGGTTCACCGAGGTCCGGATGAACCCCCACCACGACTGGTCGCCCTTGAGCTCCCGCGACTCCTTGACCGCGGTGCGGAAGCTGTAGGACTCCAGCCCGATGGCCACGAGCAGGATGGCCACGGCGACGAACGGGCTGGTCAGGTCGTCGGACCCGGAGAGCTTGTGGATGCCCTCGTACAGGGCGAACACCGAGCCGAGGCTGAAGATCAGCAGGGCGACGATGAACGAGTAGAAGAACCGGTCCCGGCCGTAGCCGAAGGGGTGCTCGCTGTCGGCGTCGCGGCGGGCGCGCCGGCGCCCGAACAGCAGGAGTCCCTGGTTGCTCGTGTCGGCCACCGAGTGCACGCCCTCGGCGAGCATCGAGGACGAGCCGGTGATCGCGAAGCCGATGAACTTCGCCACGGCGATGCCGGCGTTGGCCGCCAGCGCGGCGACGATCGCCTTGCCGCCTCCGGATGCGGACACGGTGGGGCCTCCCGGGATGGAACGCGCGAGCGTGAGGTCGCCGTGAAGGTAGCGCGTCGGGGTGCCCGGTACCCCGCCCGGTCAGCCGCCCAGCCCGTCGGCGGCCACGAACGCCAGCGCCGGGCCGTCGACCGGCGCGACCGTGACCGGCCCGTCGCACGCCGGCAACCAGGCGGCCGTCCCCCGCGGCACCTCGCGGTCCTGCCCCCGGGACGTGCGCAGCCGCACGCTGCCCTCGACCGAGACGACGATGCGCGGTCCCTCGACACCGAGGGCGACGCCCTCGGCGGGCAGGTCGGCCTCGTCGCCGGTGAACGCGCAGCGCGCCAGGCTGAAGTACTCGGACGGCGAGAACCGCGTGACCGGTCCGCGCCCCTCACCGGGCAGCAGCGTCGGCGGTCCCGGCGCGAAGTCCAGCACCCGCAGCAGCTCGGGGACGTCGACGTGCTTCGGGGTCAGGCCGCAGCGCAGGACGTTGTCGGAGTTCGCCATCAGCTCCACCCCGGCGCCCGCCAGGTAGGCGTGCGGCGAGCCCGCGGGCTGGTAGAGGCACTGGCCCGGCGCGAGGGCGAGGCGGTTGAGCAGCAGGGCCGCCAGCACGCCGGCGTCGCCCGGGTAGCGCTCGCCGAGGTCGAGCAGGGTGCGCGCCTCGGCGGTGAACTCCCCGTGCCCGCGCGCGTGCGCGACGCAGCCGTCGAGCAGGGCGGGCACGAGGTCGTCGACCGCGCGCTGCGGCAGCGTGATCCACGTGGTGAACAGCGCGCGCAGGCCGTCGGCGTCGGGCTGGGCGGCGAGCAGCTCGGTGTGGTGGTCGAGCGCGCGCACGTCGAGGGCGCGCAGGAGGGCCACGGTCCGCGCCGGGTCGCGGAACCCCGCCAGCGCGTGGAACTCGGTGAGCGCGCAGAGCAGCTCGGGTTTCGGCAGGGGGTCGGGGTAGTTGCGCTCGGCGGCCGTGCGCGGGACGCCGGCCGCCTCCTCGCGGGCGTAGCCGGCGGCCGCCTGCTCCGCCGACGGGTGCGCCTGCAGGCTCAGCGGCTCCTCGGCGGCCAGCACCTTGAGCAGGTAGGGCAGGCGGTCCGACCAGCGCTCCCGGCGCGCCGGGCCGAGCGTCCCGGTCGGGTCGTCGCGCAGGACGTCGGCGAGCGAGCGGGTGTCGCCGGGTGCGGCGGACCCGTCCCCGGCCACCAGCTGCGAGGGGTCGTCGCGGTGCGCGCCGAGCCACAGCTCGGCCTGCGGGTGCGGGGACGGGACCTCCTCACCGAGCAGCTCGGCGAGGTGCGTCCGGGAACCCCACGCGTACGTGCGCACGCTGCCCCTGAGGACCTCCACTGTTCTGGTGCCCCTCGTGATCAGGCGGTCCGGACCCCGGGCGTCCGCGCCCCGAGGGCGAGGCCGAGGTAGACCGCGGTGAAGTCGAGACGGGTGGCGAGCACGGCCGCGCGCAGCGCGTCCGGCGCGGGCCCCTCCCCGGCCAGGTCGACGTCGTCGATCTCCAGGACGTCCGCGCCCGGGTGGCGGGCACCGACGTCGGCGACGAGCCGCCGCACCGCGAGGTCCTCGCGCGCGGCCAGCAGGACCAGCCGCGGCGGCGGAGCCTCCGGGGCCGGGTCGTCGAAGGGGTCGGCGAAGATCGACGCCTCCCCCGCGCTCTCCTGCAGCCGCGCGCGCAGCGCCGGCTGGGCGCCCGCCGCGGCGACGGTGGTGGCCTGGGCGACGACGCCGGCGTGCGTGGCCAGCACCGTCGCGCCGTAGCCGGCGAGCAGGCCCGCGACGGGGTCCGCCCCCCACAGCAGCGGCGTGCGCTCGGCCAGGCGCAGCGCCAGGCTCTTCGCCGGGTTGACGAACGCCTCGCCCCGCGGGCCGTCGCGCTCGGCCTCGGCGTCGAGGCGGTCGGCGAGCACGTCGAGGTCCAGGTCGAGCAGGTCGAGGGCGCGGGCGACCGCCAGCCCGGTCGCGAGGACCGTCGCGGTGTCGAGCCCGTCGAGGTCCTCGCCCGGCACGCCGTAGGTCATCCGCGGCGCGACCGCGAGCACGTGCCCCGCGCCGGCGGCGGCCACCGGTCCCTCGGCGGGGCCGCCGAGCACGACGTGGGCGCCACGGCGCACCGCCCGGTGCACCGACTCGGCGAGGTCGGCCTCGACCGGGTCGGCCTCGCGCCCCCGGTGGGTGGCGACGACGACGTCGAGCGGACCCAGCCACGGCGGCGCGACACCGCTGACGATCACCGGCAGCGGTGCGGTGGGCGTGAGCAGGGCCGCGAGCAGGCGGTATGCGGACTCGGTGGTGCCGGGCCGCGTCAGCAGCACCAGCGCACGGGGTCGCAGGCCCGCGAGCTCGCGGGCCACGCCGGCCTCGCGGGCGGCCTCCGCGGTCGCCCTGACCTGGGCGCCGGCGGTCGCCACCGCGCGCAGCACGCCGTCACGGTCGGCGGCGAGCAGGCGCGTCTCGTCGGAGAGCAGGGCGTCGTCGAGCACCGCGGCTCACCCCTGTCTCGACGGGTCCGGCTCCGCTGCGCTGCGCGTCCCGGCCGCCGGCTCGGGGCCCCCGGTCGCCTCGGACAGCAGGAGCACCGGGATCCCGTCGGTGACGGGGTAGCGCCGATCGCAGACCGTGCAGGTCAGCACGGGACTGACGACGGAGTCGGCGTCCTCGGGCGTGCCGGGGCGCAGCGCCCCGTGGTCCGGCGCGGGGCACGCCAGGATCTCCAGCAGGTCGGCGTCCAGACCGAGCGGCATCTCCGGGTCTCCTCCTCGGTCAGGTCAGCCGCGGACGAGGCCCAGGACCTCGTCGCGCAGCGCGGCCACGGCGTCGTCGTCGGCGGCCTCGACGTTGAGCCGCAGCAGCGGCTCCGTGTTGGACGGGCGCAGGTTGAACCAGGAGCCGTCGGCGAAGCTGACGGTCAGCCCGTCGAGGTCGTCGGTGGTGACGCCCTCGCGCGCGCCGAACGTCTGCTCGACCTCGGCCATCACGGCGCGCGGGTCGTCGACCGTGGAGTTGACCTCGCCCGACGCGGCGTAGCGCGAGTACCGCGCCATGAGCTCCGAGAGCGGGCGGTCCTGCTCCCCGAGCGCGGCCAGGACGTGCAGGGCGGCGAGCATGCCGGAGTCGGCGTTCCAGAAGTCGCGGAAGTAGTAGTGCGCGGAGTGCTCCCCGCCGAAGATCGCGCCCGTCCCGGCCATGGTGGCCTTGATGAACGAGTGGCCCACCCGGCTGCGCTCCGGCGTCCCGCCGGCCTCGGTGATGATCTCCGGGACGGCGCGCGAGGTGATCAGGTTGTGGATCACCGTCGAGCCGGGGTGCTTGCCCAGCTCGCGCGTCGCGACGAGCGCGGTGATCGCGCTCGGGCTGACCGCGTCGCCCTTCTCGTCGACGAGGAACACCCGGTCGGCGTCGCCGTCGAAGGCGAGCCCGGCGTCGACGCGCCCGAGGGTGACGACCTCGCGCTGCAGGTCGCGCAGGTTGTCCGGGTCGAGCGGGTTGGCCTCGTGGTTGGGGAAGCTGCCGTCGAGCTCGAAGTAGAGCGGGTAGACCTCGATCGGGAGCGGGTCGAGCACCGCGGGCACGGTGTGGCCGGCCATGCCGTTGCCGGCGTCGATGACGAGCGACAGCGAGCGGATGCCCGAGAGGTCGACCAGCGAGCGCAGGAAGGCCGCGTAGTCGGCGAGCATGTCGCGGTGCGAGACGCTGCCGCGCCCGCCCGCGGAGACGTCCGGCGTGGCCTCGCCGGGTCCGCGGTCGAGCAGCGCGGCGATCTCGTCGAGCCCGGAGTCCTGGCCCACGGGCGAGGCGCCGGCGCGGCAGAGCTTGATGCCGTTGTAGGTCGCCGGGTTGTGGCTCGCGGTGAACATCGCGCCGGGCATCTCGAGGGCGCCCGAGGCGTAGTAGAGCATGTCGGTGCTGGCCAGGCCGATGTGCACGACGTCGACGCCCAGCGCCGTCACGCCCTCGGCGAAGGCGTCGGCGAGCTCGGGCGAGGACTCGCGCATGTCGTGGGCGACGACGAGGCCCTTGCCGCCGCCCAGGCCGGAGCCCGAGCCGTCGGCCTGCTCGTCGAGGAGCACCCGCGCGAAGGCGGCACCGACGTCCCGGACGAACGTCGCGTCGAGCTGGCTGCCCACGAGACCGCGAATGTCGTACGCCTTGACGACCTGGTCGATCACCTGGGCACGGTCGGGTGCCGAGGACTGCGCACTGGCCACGCCGTCAGCCTATCGGCGCGGGCGGGCCCTTGCGCCCGCCGGGCGGGCACGTCCGCCGATGGGTGAAGGATCGTGGGCCACCGGATCGCTCCAGGTGGGAGCGGGGTCCCGCGTCCCGGTCCGGGCCGGACCGCGCTCGGGACCGCGGTCAGGAGGAGGCGGGGTCCGGCAGGACCCGGAGGTGGCCGCGACGGCCGGTGGGCGTGCTCGCGGGACCGCCCGCGACCCCGGTGGCGAGCCCCGGCAACGGGGCCGGCGGCAGCCCGGGCCCTCCCCCCGAGCCGGCCGTGATCCGGGGGCGGCCGTCGGTCTCGAGCGGGCGGTCGGCCCGCCCGGCCTCGCGCACGGCCTCGGCCAGGGCCGTCAGGTCGTCGACGGAGGGCTCGGTGGGGAACTCGCCCTCGTAGCGCACGACCTCCCAGCCGCGCGGCGCGGTGAGGCGCACGGCGTGGCGTTCGCAGAGGTCGTACGAGTGCGGCTCGGCGCTCGTCGCCAGCGGCCCGACCACGGCGGTCGAGTCCGAGTAGACATAGGTCAGGGTGGCCACGGCCGCATGACCACACCCGGTCCGTGAGCACTTCCGCACTCCTCGCACGTCCCGGACGATAGCCCGGACGGACGCCTCCGCCCGGGAGGCGCGCGGCGGCGCGCCGGGGCTCGTACCCGCCAGGTACGCCCCGACCCCGGCGCCGCGCGTAGGCTCCACGCTCGTGACCAGGAGCGCGAGCCGCCGGGGCAGCACGCCGGCGTCCGGTCCCGGGGCCGGGTCGACCTCCGGCCCGCGCCGCCGCCGCCGCGACCGGCGCGGCCGCGGCCTGCGGATGCCGCTGTACCCGTCGGGCTCCCCCGCGGCGCGCACGCGCGCCGAACGCTTCGACGCCCTCGTCCTCGAGGCGCTCGAGCCCATCGAGGAGCGCTGGAGCGCCGAGCTCGCCGACCTCGACGTGGCCGTCGACGACGTGCCCGAGGTGCCCGCCGGCCCCCGGCGCTCGCCGGTGGACGACGACGCCGTGCTCGGCGACGGCGAGGTGCCCCTGGCGCGGCTCGTGCCCGCGGGCATGGACCGCCGCGGTGCGGTGACCCGCGCGCGCATCGTGCTCTACCGCCGCCCGCTCGAGGCCCGCGCGCTCGACGGCGAGGACCTCGCCGACCTGCTGCACGACGTGCTCGTCGAGCAGGTGGCGGGCTACCTCGGCGTCGAGCCGGACACCATCTCCGGGGACGAGTAGCGCCTCACCACCCGTGGTGGACCGCTTCGACGTTGTGGCCGTCGGGGTCGCGCAGGAAGACCGCGTAGTAGCCCGGGTGGTACTCGGTGAAGATCCGGGGCGCGTGCAGCACCTCCGCCCCGTGGGCGAGCGCGGCCTCGTGCACGGCGTCGACCGCGGCCCGGTCGGGCGCGGCGAACGCGACGTGCAGCTCCTGGGCCACGGCGTCGCCGGGCGCGAGCCAGAAGTCCGGGTGGGGCCCGCCGGTGGTCATGCCCACGACCTCGGGCGCTCCCGGCGGACCGGTGGGGATGCGCACGCCCACGGCCATGCGCAGCGGCGCGAACACCGCGGTGTAGAAGGCGACGGAGGTCTCGACGTCACCGCAGGGGAACCCGACGTGGTCGAACATGCCGCGGACACTAGGGCCGACCCCCGACAGCGGTCGTCGAGCAGCGGTGGTCGAGCCGACGGTGCTAGTCCAACCGGCGCCGGGACGGCAGCGCCGAGAGGGCGGTGAACAGCACCAGCGCGAGCTGGAGCAGCAGGAGCAGCAGGCGCCCGGTCTCGTCGCGGTCGACGACGACGGCCCCGCCGCCCGGCGGCACGGCGACGGCGACGAGGTGGCCCCACGCGGGCACGATCGGCGCGGCGACCCCGCCGACGGTCGCCGACCAGCCCGACTCGAGCTCGGCGGCGACGACGAGCAGCCGGCGGTCGGCACCAGGCGACACCCGCACCGCGACCGTGGGCAGGTCCGAGGGCACGGTCGTCAGGCCGGCGGGGCGGCGCGGGGCGGCGCGGGCCTCGGTGGCGTCGTCGGAGACCGGCGGTTCGAGCAGCACGGCCCCGGCCACCGGCAGGGCGACACGCGCCGTGGGCCGCCCGTCGGAGACCGGCGGCGCGTCGCCGAGCAGCGGCCCTGCGGCCGCGCGCACGGCACGGGCGGTCTGCTCGTCGGGCAGGACGACGAGCCCGGTGCCGCCGGTCGCGAGCTCGGCGACGCCCGCCTGCGCGGTGGCCGGGTCGCCGGAGAGCAGGGCGCGCACGTCGCGCTGCAGCCGGGCGGGCGAGGCGCCGACCGGGGCGAGGTCGTCGTCGCCGTAGCGCGGCAGCTCGGGGCCGGCGCGGCGGGTGGTGTCCTCCTCGCGGGTCACGACGACCACGCGCGCCCCCGTCCGCTCGAGCTCCGCCGCCACGGTCCGGTCGAGCGCGGGTGCGCGGGTGTCGGCGAGCGGGCCGGCCCCGCCGCGCAGGACGGTGGCGACGGCGAGCACCACGACCGCGGTCGCCACCACCGGCACGGCGACGCCCCGCGCGCGGGCGCTGCGGTCGCCGCCGCCCGGGGCGCGCGAGCGCAGCCGCCCGGCCAGGACCGAGGCGCCCGCCCCGGCGCGCTCGACCGCGCCGGCCAGGCGCCCGCCGAGGCCGGCGCCCCCGAGGTCGAGCTCGGACTCGCCGCGCCGGGCCGGGCCCCGGTCGGCGCGGTCGCCCGGGTCGCGGCGGCCCAGCAGGCGCCCGAGCGGCTCGGTCCGCGAGGCCGCGACCTGCGCGAGCAGGCTCCACAGCGCCCCGCACGCGGCGACGGCGAGCGCCGGCCCCGTCCAGCCCGGACGCGGGTCGCCGCCGGCGAGCGGCACCAGCGCGAACGACCCGACGACGCCCGCGGTGACGATCCCGAGCAGCAGCAGCGCGAGCCCGGGGACCGCGGCCCTCCGGGGCGCCACCAGCGCGCCCCCGACCGCGGCCACCACGAGCACCAGGCCCGTCCAGGGCAGGGTGGCGGGGCCGCCGGGGTCGAGCGAGAGCACGTCGAGCGCGGACACGAAGCGCTCCGGCACGGTCGCCCCGGTGCCGTGCAGCAGCACCTCGGGGGCCGCGAGCAGCACCGTCGGCCAGGGCAGCAGCAGGAGCACCGGCAGCACGACGATGACCGCCAGGGACATCGCCCGGCGTCCGGCCGCCCGGGGCGGTGCCGGCACGAGGACGAAGCCGATCACCACGACGACCAGCACCAGCACGTGCACCAGCGGGGCGAACGCGCTGACGACCCCGAGCGCGAGCGCCGTGCCCGCGGCCGTGCTCCACCACGAGCCGCGCCGGCCCGCCGTGCGCACCCCGCGCAGCACCGCGACCACGCCGGCCAGCACCAGCGGCAGCAGCACCGCCGCCACCACGCCGTCGAGGCGCCCCTGCGCCACCGCGCCGGCGGTGATGCCGAGCAGCGCGTAGACCGCGGCCGCGTACGCCCGCAGCACCCGGCCGACCCGCAGCTCGCGCGTCGCGAGGTACGCCGACAGGCCCGCCAGCGGCAGCGCCGCGACGAGCAGGAGCGACACCGCCGCCGGCGGCCCGCCGACCGGCCACGCGGGCCCGCCCAGCACCCCGACCACGGCGAGCGCGGCGGGAACGGGTGCGCCGGTGCCGCCGGCGATCGGGTGCCAGGCGGCGAGGTAGGTCGACCAGAGCTCGCGCAGGCCCGGGACCTCGGCGATCCGCCCGCCGGCGAGGCCGAGCCCGAGGCGCGCGCGCTGCGTCACCAGCGAGACGAGGGTGAGCCCGACGACGAGCAGCAGCGGCGGGGCGAGCAGCAGCTCGCGCGCCACCCGGCCCGGCGTGACCGGGACGTAGACGACCCGCTCCCCGTCGGGCGCGGGCCGGGGGTCGCCGGGCCGGATCGGGGCGACGGCCTCGGTCGGGGGCTCGTGCGAGGCCGCGGCGTCGGCCGGGGCCCGGGGGCCGGGCAGCGCGACGGCCAGCGACTCCCCCGGGCGGCGCAGGCCCGCGGTGCGCCGCCGGCGCAGCGCCGCGCCGGCCGGCAGGGCCTCGGGGCCGACCGCGCGGCGGCGGCCGGCGTCCGCGTCACCGGCCCCGTCGCCGGCGCCGGTCCCGTCGCCGCGGGTCCCGGCCCGTCCCGTGCGCTCCGCCCACTCGGGCAGGCGGCCGAGCTCGAGCTCCTCGCGCAGGCGCCCCCGCACGAGCGAGGTCAGCCCGCCCCGCACGGCGTTGCGCAGGCGCGTGGTGCGGCTGGTGAGCAGGCCCCGCAGCTCGCGGGGCAGCGCCGTCGCCCCGGTGCTGCGCCGGCGGCGGGCGTCGGCCAGGTCGGCGATGCCCGGCCCGGACCCGAGCACCCGCGACAGGCCCGCGAGCTCCGCGCCCGCCGCCCGGGCGCGGCGCACGAGCAGCAGCCCGAGCGCGCGCAGCACCGCGAGCACCGGCAGCCGGGCGAGGCCCAGCACGAAGGCGGGGCTGGAGCAGTTGGCGAGGAAGGTCCGCACGCCGTGGGCGCGGTCGGTGGCCCGGTAGCGGGGGTCGACGCCGGCGGTGTCGAGCGGGCGCGCCCGGCTGGTCAGCGCGCGGGCGTGGCGCAGGCGGGCCGACGGGGCGCACAGGACGAGCCCGCCGGCGCGGTTGACCCGCCAGCCGTAGTCGACGTCCTCGCGCAGCAGGCCGAGCGCGGTGTCGTAGCCGCCGAGGGAGTCCCACTCGCGGCGGCGCACCAGCGAGCCCGCCGACCCGACCGCCAGGACCTCGGAGTTGGTCGCGAACTGGCCGAGGTCGAGCTCGTCGGCGCCGATGCCGGTCTGGCGCGAACCGGAGGCGTCGATGGAGACGCCGGCCTCGACGACGAGGCGGGGGTCGTCCCAGTCGAGGCACAGCGGGCCGAGGACCGCCGCCGACGGGGAGGCGTCGGCGACCGAGAGCAGGACCTCGAGGCAGTCGGGCGCCGGGGCGGCGTCGTCGTGGAGGACCCAGAGCCAGTCCCCGGATCCCCGATCGGCGTGCTCCCCTCTCCGGCCGGCCGTGGCGTTGCGGCCCCAGCGGCGGTCGGCGTCGTCGACCGCGGTGTGCACGGCCTCGGCGAAGCCGGTGTCGCGGGGCATGCGCAGGACGACGTCGACCTGGTTGCTCGCCGCGAGGACGCCGGCCGTGCCGTCGGTGGAGCCCGTGTCGACCGCGACCACCCAGCGCGGCCGCCGCGTCAGGCGCGACAGCGCGTCGAGCGTGCCCGGGAGCCAGGTCTCGCCGTCGTGGCAGACGAGGACGGCCAGCACCGGTGCCGGGGCACCCGACGCGGCCCGTGACGGTGCCCGCGTCGATGCCCCGGTCGGGGAGGGTCGAGCCACGCGCGCCGTCCTTCCCCTCGGGCCACCACCCGAGGGCGCCCACGCTGCGGTCCGGCGTCCGAGACTAGGACCCGCCCCGGACGGGGGACGGCCGGGGTGTCACACGGCCCCGCGCGCTCCTCCGCTAGACCGCGCGGCGCTTGAGGCGCCGGCGCTCGCGCTCCGAGAGCCCGCCCCAGATCCCGAACCGCTCGTCGTGGCCGAGCGCGTACTCGAGGCACTCGCTGCGGACCTCGCAGCTGTTGCAGATCTGCTTGGCCTCCCGGGTGCTGCCGCCCTTCTCGGGGAAGAACGCCTCCGGGTCGGTCTGCGCGCACAGGGCGCGCTCCTGCCACTCCTGCTCGTCCTCGGTCACCATGGCGAGCTCGGACAGCACGTCCCGCAACCCCGCCTTCGGCGCCTGCGCCGGACCCGCCGGACCCATCGCCCAGCCCCGTTCCGCTCCGTGCCCCTGGCTGCCCAGCACCACCGACCCGCTCTCCGCAGCGTTCACGACGCCCTCCTCGCCTCGACTCCCCCGGCCCCCCGCTGAGCGGACGAGGCGTCGGCCCCGCACCGACGTGTCATCGCGTAGGAATTACACCGGTGTCGTTCCATCCGGGTCAAGCCGGGGGCCTCGTCCGGCCGCATGTCGCGACGACCGGTCGTCACGTGCGGTGAGCGTCATGCTCTGTCCGTAGCAACGGACGCTCGAAACCCATCGGGGACACTGGGCCGTGTGGCCCCACGCTCGCGCCTGCGCTCCCCGGTCAGCCCCATCTTCCTCGTCCTCGTGGCCCTCACGGCCGCGGGGGGTGCGCTGACCCTCGTGCCGGCGGAGGGCGCCGTGATCGGGGGCACGGTGCTGCTGGTGCTCGCCGGCTGGGCGGTCTCGCTGTGCCTGCACGAGTTCTCCCACGCCCTGACCGCCGACCGCTGCGGCGACCACTCGGTGCGCGCGATGGGCTACCTGAGCCTCGACATCCGCCGCTACGCCAACATCGGGCTCACCCTCGTCCTGCCGCTGCTGTTCCTGCTGCTCGGCGGCATCCCGCTGCCCGGCGGGGCGGTGTGGATCCAGCGCTCCGCCCTGCGCTCGCGGCCCGCGATCAGCGCGGTGTCGTTGGCCGGGCCGCTGGCGAACCTCGTGCTCGCCCTCGTCATCGCGATCGCCGTGGTGCTCACGGCGCCGCCGCTGCCGCTCGCCGCCGCCCTGATGTTCCTGGGCCTGATCCAGGTCCTGACGTTCCTGCTCAACCTGCTGCCGGTGCCGGGGCTCGACGGCTGGGGCGTCATCGACCCCTACCTGCCATACCGCACGCGCGCCGCCGCGGCCCGCATCGCGCCCTACGCCCCGATCGGCTTCATCCTGATCATCTTCTTCGTCCCGTTCGCCTCGGCGCTGCTGTTCACCGTGGCCGACGCCGTCTTCGGCCTCGTCGGCGGCGACTCGACGCTCGCCGCGCTCGGCGGCGCCCAGTTCACGGAGCTGCTGCGCTGACGGTGCACCGACCCGCCGCACCGTGCGCGCGCCCCGCAGGAGGACCATCGGGGGTGGTCGGACGAGAGGAGCACCCGGTGCAGGTCACCGTTCTGGTCGGGGGCGTCGGGGGCGCCCGCTTCCTGCAGGGCGTCAAGGCCGCCGCCGGTCCCGGCGACACGATCCGCGCCGTCGTCAACATCGGCGACGACATCTGGATGCACGGGCTGCGCGTCTGCCCCGACCTCGACACGTGCATGTACACCCTCGGCGCGGGCATCGACACCGAGAAGGGCTGGGGCCGCGCCAAGGAGACGTGGTCGGTGCGCGAGGAGCTCGAGGCGTACGGCGCCGACCCGACGTGGTTCGGGCTGGGCGACCGGGACGTCGCGACGCACCTCGTGCGGACCCGGATGCTGCGCGCCGGCTACCCGCTCTCGCAGGTCACGAGGGCGCTGTGCCACCGCTGGGCGCCCGGGGTGGACCTGATCCCCGCCAGCGACGACCGCATCGAGACCCACGTGGTCGTGGACGACCCCGGCAGCGCCGACGACCCGCCCTCCCGCCGGGCGATCCACTTCCAGGAGTGGTGGGTGCGCCACCGCGCGGCGCTGACCCCGCACTCGTTCGCCTCGATCGGGCGCGACGAGGCCAGCGCCTGCCCGGACGCGCTCGCCGCGGTCGCCGGCGCCGACGTGGTGCTCGTGGCGCCGTCGAACCCGGTGGTCAGCGTGAACACGATCGTCGACGTGCCCGCGATGCGCCCGGCGCTTACCGCGGCGCGCGGGAAGGTCGTCGGGGTGTCGCCCATCGTCGGCGGACACGCGGTGCGCGGGATGGCGGAGGCGTGCCTCGCGGCGGTCGACGTGCCGGTGACCGCCGAGGGCGTCGGGCGCTGGTACGGGTCGCGGGCCACCGGCGGGCTGCTCGACGGCTGGCTCGTCGCGCCCGGGGACGGCGCCGACGTGCCCGGCGTCGAGGTCCGCGAGGTGCCACTGATGATGACCGACCCGGACACCACCGCCGCGATGGTGCGGGCGGCGTACGAGCTCGCCGGTGTCTGAGGTGTCGCCCGGCGGACCGAGGGTCACCTCCGGTGCGTCGGACGCAGCCGGGGCGTCCCTCGCTCCCCCGCCGGGCGACCACGCCGCGGGCGGGCTGGCGCTCTGGGGCGTCGGCGGGCTCCCCGAGTTCCGGCCCGGCGACGACCTGGCCGCTGCGCTCGCCACGGCGCTGGACGGCACCCTCGCCGACGGCGACGTGCTCGTCGTGACCTCGAAGGTGCTCTCCAAGGTCGAGGGCCGCCTGGTCCCGGTGCCGTCCGACCCCGACGCGCGCGACGCGGCCCGCCGCGCGCTGATCGACCGCGAGACCGTGCGCCTGCTCGCGACGAAGGGCCGCACCAAGATCGTCGCGAACCCGCTCGGCATCGTGCAGGCCGCGGCCGGGATCGACGCCTCCAACGTCGCCGGCGACGAGGTCGCGCTGCTGCCCACCGACCCCGACGCCTCGGCCGCCGCCCTGCGCGCGGCGCTGCGCGAGCGGCTCGGGGTCGACGTCGCGGTGCTCGTCACCGACACCATGGGCCGCACCTGGCGCACCGGCCAGACCGACGCCGCGATCGGCGCGGCGGGCCTCGAGGTGCTGCACGCCTACGGCGGGGCGGTCGACGCGCAGGGCAACGAGCTGGTCGTCACCGAGGTGGCGGTGGCCGACGAGGTCGCGGCGGCCGCGGACCTCGTCAAGGGCAAGCTCGGCGGGGTGCCCGTCGCGGTGGTGCGGGGGCTGCCCGCGGCGCTGCGCTCGGAGACCGCGCGGGGCGCGGACCTCGTGCGCCCGGTCTCCGAGGACCTGTTCTGGCTGGGCACGGACGAGGCCCTGGCGCGGGGACGGCGCGAGGCGGTCCCGGCCCGGCGGTCGGTGCGCGCCTTCGCGCCCGACCCCGTCGACCCCGCGGCCCTGCGCCGGGCGGGCGCCGCGGCGCTCACCGCGCCCGCACCGCACCACACCCGCCCGGTGCGGTTCGTGCACCTCGCCTCGCCCGACGTCCGCGCCCGGCTGCTCGACGCCATGGCCGAAGCCTGGCGCGCCGACCTGCGCGGGGACGGTCTTCCCGACGCCGCGATCGCCCGTCGGGTGGCGCGCGGCGACATCCTGCGCACCGCCCCGGAGGTCGTGCTGCCGTTCCTCGTGCTCGAGGGCGCCCACGCCTACCCCGACGCCCGGCGCGCCGCCGCCGAGCACACGATGTTCACCGTCGCCGGCGGCGCGGCGGTCCAGGGGCTGCTCGTGGCGCTGGCCGCCGAGGGGCTCGGCTCGTGCTGGGTGTCCTCGACGATCTTCGCGCCGGACGTCGTCCGCGCCGAGCTGGACCTGCCCGCCGACTGGGAGCCCCTCGGCGCCGTGGCCGTCGGGCACCCGGCCGCACCGCCGGCCCCGCGCGGCGAGCTCGTCGTCGACGACCGGTGGGTGGAGCGGTGAGCGACCCCGAGCTCGACCCGGCGGTCGACCCGGCCTCCGAGCCCGCCGGCGACCGCACCCTCGCCGCGGGCACCCGCGCCGCGGTGTCGACGGCCGCGGTGCACGCCGACGCCCGCGCGGTGCTCGACCGCTGGCGCCCGGCGCTGCGCGACGTCGACTCGGTGCGCCAGGCGCTGCTGTCCTACCTCGACGCCCGCCCCGACGCCTGCTCGCGCTCCTGCGCGCCCGGGCACCTGACGGCGTCGACGCTCGTGCTCGACGCCGCCGGCGAGCACGCGCTGCTGACCCTGCACCCGCGCATCGGGGCGTGGATCCAGCTCGGCGGGCACATCGAGCCCGACGACACCACCCTCGCCGGCGCCGCGCTGCGCGAGGCGACCGAGGAGTCCGGCATCCCGGGCCTCGTGCTCGACCCCGAGCCGGTGCACGCCGAGGTCCACGCGCTGACCTGCTCGCTCGGCGTGCCCACCCGCCACCTCGACGTCCGCTTCGTCGCCCACGCCCCGCCCGGCGCGGTGGAGTCGATCAGCGAGGAGTCGCTGGACCTGCGCTGGTGGCGGCTCGCCGAGCTGCCCGACGACGTCGCGTTCGGGCGCGCGCTCTCGTCCTGATCCTCGAGGGGTCAGTACGTCCGGTAGTCCTTGGGCGAGAAGCGGGGCCCGAAGCGAGGGCGCCGGAACCCCGAGGCCTCGATGTACCGCACGGCGCGCTGACGCTGGGGCGCGTAGCAGGCCAGCACCTCGAGCATCCCGGCGTCGTCGAGCTTGCGGCCCACCAGCGCCCAGCCGACGGTCGAGGGGATGTGGAAGTCGCCGACGCTGACGGCGTCGGGGTCGCCCCAGGAGCGCTGGGCCACCTCGGCGGCGGTCCACACCCCGATCCCCGGCACCTTGCGCAGCAGGGCGCGCCCGGCCTCGCCGCGCAGCTCGGCGGCGGACTCCAGGCGGTGCGCGACGGTGGCGCAGGCCAGGATCGCGCGGCGGCGGGCCTGGTCGACGCCGGCGCGGTGCCACTCCCAGTCGGGGATCTCGCGGGTGCGCCGCGGGGTCGGCGGCAGCTTCATGGGCCGCGGGGTCGGGCCCGGCGCGTCCTCGCCGAACCGCCAGCACAGCTCGCGGAACGACCGGCGCGCCTCGGTGCCCGTCACCTTCTGCTCGAGGATCGCGGGCAGCAGCTGGTCCCACACCGTGCGCGTGGCCCCGAGACGCAGGCCGGGCATGCGCCGGCGGGTCTCGGCGACCAGCGGGTGGTGGCCGACGAAGCCGGCGTCGTCGTCCTCGGCGCCCAGCAGCGCCGGCACCCCGTCGACGACCCACGCCGCGCCCGGTCCCCACGCCCGCGCCCGAACCTCCCCGTCGCGCCGCGACAGCGCGAGCGTCGCCGGGCCCTCGGGCGTCGGGCTCGCGCGCCAGAGCTCGCCGCCGTGGGAGCCCTCGACGTCGGTGTGGAACGTCGGGTCGCCCTTGCCGCGGCGCAGCGGGGCGATCAGCGCACGCAGGTCGAGCACGAAGTCGGGCCGCCACACCCGCTCGGCGGCGGGGGCCCGCAGGAGCGCCTCAGGCACCACCCGAGAATCGCAGACCGCCGTCGGGGACGACGAGACCGGGCCAGATCCGCACGCCGGCGAGCAGCTCGCACGACGCCCCGATCGACGCGCCGTCGCCGACGACCGCGTCGCTGACCACGGTCTCGTCGCCGATCGTCGCGCCCGGGCCGATCACCGAGCGCTCGACGACCGCGCCGTCGCCGATCCGCGCCCCGTCCATCACCACCGACCCGGAGATCCGGCTGCCCTCGCCGACATGGACGTCGGCGCCGAGCGTCGTGCCGTCGGTCAGCGACGCCGAGGACGCCACCTTCGCCCCGGGCAGCATCAGTGCCGTGCCGACCGGCCCCGGCAGCGCCGCGGTGGGCGCGGCGCCCTGCACGAGGTCGGCGCTGCCGCGCACGAACGAGGCGGGGGTGCCGAGGTCGAGCCAGTACGACGACTCGACGTGGCCCTGCAGCCGCGCGCCGCCCGCGAGCAGGCCCGGGAACGTCTCGCGCTCCACGGACACGGGGCGGCCGGTGGGGATCGCGTCGACCACCTCGCGGCGGAAGACGTAGCAGCCGGCGTTGACCTGGTCGGTCGGCGGCGTGAGCGTCTTCTCCAGGAACGCGGTGACCCGCCCCGTCGCGTCGGTGGGCACGCAGCCGAACGCGGTGGGGTCGGGGACCCGCACGAGGTGCAGGGTCGCGTCCGCGCCCGCCGCGCGGTGCTCGCCGATCACGGCGCGCACGTCGACCCCGGAGAGGATGTCGCCGTTGAACACGACGACCTCGTCGAACCCGGGCGCGAGCGCGTCCGCCGCGTAGCGGATGCCGCCGCCGGTGCCGAGCGGCTCGGGCTCGGGGCGGCAGGTGAGGTCCAGGCCCAGCGCCGCGCCGTCGCCCAGGAACCCCTCGAACACCTCCGCGCGGTACGCGGTGCCGAGCACGACGGTGCGGATGCCGGCCGCCGCGATCCGCGAGAGCAGGTGCGTCAGGAACGGCACCCCGGCCGTCGGCAGCATCGGTTTCGGCGTGCTCAGCGTGAGCGGCCGCAACCGGCTGCCCTGCCCGCCGACGAGCACCACCGCGGCGGTGCGCGCGGGGTCGATGATCGTCCCGTCGAGCCCCGCGTCCCCTGTCTGCATCACCCGAAGACCCCCCTCGTCGATGACGAATCGTGACCGCGGGCGATAGTGTGGACCCTCCCGGGGCCGTGTCGGCCGACGACCCGGCCGAGACCCGCCCGTCGGGGGAACGAGCAGGAGGGTCGCAGGTGGCCTCGAATGCGTGGGAGCGCGCCCAGGACGCCATCGCGCACGCCTCCCAGCGAGCCACGGAGCGTGACGAGGACGTCATCACGCCCGACTCCGCGGTCTCGCCGTTCGACGCCTCGAGCACCACGATCCTGCCGCACGGGCTGACCTCGCGGGGCCGGGGCCACGACCCAGACCTCACCCAGCGGCTGCGCCACGACCGGCTCCGGCCGGACGGACAGGTCGACGGGCAGCCCGGTCAGGGCCGGACCCGCAACGGCCACCACCGACACCCGGACGACCAGGACGGCGACGAGGCCGGCGACCCGACCACCGTGCGCTTCGAGACGCGCCCGTCGGCGGCCCACCCGGGCACCTCGCCGTTCCCCGCCAACCCCTTCCCCGGCGGGCCCGGTCCCGCGCCCGGGCCGGAGGACGACCGGGCGCCCGCCGAGGAGCCCCCGCGCTCGTGGTGGCGGCGGCTCTTCGGTCGCTGACGGCACCCCGGCGCGCCGACCGGCTCAGACCCCCACCCGGGCGAGGAACGCCGCCAGCCGCGCGTTGACGGCCTCGGCGTGGGAGCTCGGCAGCGCGTGGCCGGCGTCGGGCCACACCTCGACCTCGACGTCCGGGATCAGCGCGCGGGCCCGCCGCGCGGCCCGGCCGGCGTGCAGGACCGTGCTGCGCCCGCCGAGCAGGGCCAAGACCGGCATCGCCAGCGACCGCAGCGCCGCGTCCCCGGGGTAGCCGGGCGGGCCGAGGCGCATCCGGTAGGTGCTCGCGCCGAGCTCGAGGACCGCGGTGAGCGGGTCGTCGGCGGGCTCGGCGGGCTCGGCGGGCTCGGTGGGCTCGGCGGGCTCGGTGGGCGCTGCCCCGCCCCCGGCGACGCGCAGGAGCAGGCGCTCGCCGCCGACGGGCGCGGCCAGCGACGCGAGGAGGAACCCGACGCGCAGGCGCGCGAGGGTGTGGGCCGGGTCGAGGAGGGTCAGCGAGCGGACCAGGCCGGGGTGGCGGACCGCGAGCTCCAGGGCCCAGCGCCCGCCCAGCGACGCCCCGACGACGTGGAGCGGGGCGCCGAGCGCGGCGGCGACCTCGGCGAGCCAGGCGGCCTGGTCGGCGTCACCGGTGATCGGGGCGGTCTGGACGCTCGCGCCGGGCTCGCCGAGCGGGTCGAGCGCCCACACCGTGTGCCGGGCCGCGAGGGCGGGCAGGTTCGGCGCCCACATCGCCGTCGTGCCCCGCCGGCCCGGGAGCAGGAGGACCGGGGTCCCGCCCCGGCGCGAGAAGCGGTGCACGCGCACCGTGCCGAAGGCCGTGTCGACGGTGTGCGGGGCGTGCGGCGGCAGCGCCCCCATCGCGGCCTGCCACGCCGCGGCGAACCGCGCGCGGGCCCGCCCGTCGACGAAGCCCCCGACCGCCGCGGTGCCCATGGGCCGAGCACACCGCGCCGGGCGCGCCCCGCACCACGGACTTTCGTCCACTCCCGGGCGACGATGTGACCCCGCTCGCTACCCCGGCAGCTCCGCCACCCCGGGCCGGGCGCCGGCGAAGCGGCGGTCGAGCTCGCGGCGCGTCCAGGCGTCGCCGGCCCGCTCGAGCGCCCGGCGGCCGCGCCGGGTGCGGGCCACGAGCCCCGAGAGCACGAGGTTGCGCAGGACGGTCGGCGGCACGGTCCAGGGCAGGGACCGGAGCGGGCCGTCGGGGAGTCCCAGGTCCCGCAGCGCCTCGCGTCCGAGGAACCAGCGCAGCAGGCCGAGCACGTGGCGCCGGCGCAGTGCGCCGCGCCAGGGGCTCGACGCCGTCGCCCGCTGGCCGTCGACGAGCGCGCGGGCGAGCGCCGGACCGGCCGGGGTGACGTCGTCCTGGACGAGCAGGACGTGGTGCAGGAAGTGGTTCTGCTCGCGTTCGGTGGTGAACAGCCAGTCCTCGTCGACGCCCATGAGCCAGCCCGTGTAGCGCCACAGGTGCATGACGGCGTGCGACTCGGCGGGCGTCACCACCCACCCCAGCGCGCGGGCGCCGAGCAGGCCGGTGCTGCTGAAGAGCCCGAGCGTCGCGGCCTGGTCGGACTGGTTGACCGGCAGGCCCCAGTGCCCGACGTCCCAGCGCCCGTCGGTCTCGAAGCGCCGGCCGACCAGGGCGTGCATGGCGCGCACGTGCACCGTGAGCCGCCAGCCCTCGCCGTCGCGGCGCAGCCCGCCCGGCGCGATCACCGCGCGCGCCCACGCCGTCGTCTCCCCGAGGCGGCGCATCGCCGTGGAGCCGGTGAGCCCGCCCGTGGCGACGAGCAGGTCGGCGGGCCCGCCGAAGCGGTAGCCGCCGATGAGCGAGAGCGTGAGCAGGACGTCGTCGAGCGTGCGCCCCATCCGCCGCAGCGCGCGGCCGCCGCGCTCGACGAGGGCGGGGTCCACCCAGTCCGGGGTGTCCTCGACGACCGCGAGGAAGCGCGCCAGCGCCGGGGTCTCCGGCTCCGCGCCGGCGAGGGCACGGTGGAACGCGGCCATCGTGACGCGGTCCTCGTCGCCGCGCGGGCGGCTCATCGCCGCGGCGAGATCCGCCCCGACCTCGTCGCGGGCGAACATGCGCCGCCCGATGCGGTCGAGCAGCTCCTCGTCGGTCGACCGCACCCGGGCGACCAGGCCCAGCGGGCGCGCGATGCGCCGCGAGCGCTCGGGTGCGGCGCGGTAGCGACCGGGATAGGGGTCGAGCTGCTCGCGTGCCACCATGCGCACCATGCTGAGACGAGTTCCTGCTCGCGTTCAAGTCGCGTCCGCCCGACGACCGTGACCGCTCCGCGCCGTCGCCGCGAGCCCCGCCAGGAGCGCTCGCGGGCGATGGTCGAGCGGATCGTGGCCGCCGGGCGGAGCGTGCTGCTCGAGCGCGGCACCGACGGCCTGACCACCAACCACGTCGCCGCCGCGGCCGGCATCAGCCCGGGCTCGCTCTACCAGTACTTCCCCGACAAGGAGGCCGTCCTCGACGAGGTCGTGCGCCGCTACGCCGACGACCTCGAGGAGCGGGTGACGCGCGCGTTCGTCGACACCGCCGCCGAGCGCGACGCGACGGTGGCGGTGCGGCGGGTGGTGCTCGCGCTCGTCGACGCGCTCGCCGAGCACCCGGCGCTGCTGCGCGCGGTCGCCGAGCGCCTGCCCCGGGCCGGTGACGACCGGCGCGCCGCCTTCGCCCGCCGCGTCGACGCCCTGCTCACGAGCACCCTGCTCGCGCGCCACGGCGGGGAGCTGCGGCACCCGGCGGGCACCGTCGCCTGGCTGCTCGTGCGGACCGTCGAGAGCCTCGCGGTCGGCTACGTGCTCGAGGAGCCGCCGATCGCGCGGGAGGCGTTCGCCGAGGAGGTCACCGCGCTCGTGCTGGGGTACCTGGGCCGGGCCCTGGGTCCCGAGAACGCCGAACGCGCCCCGGTCCGGGCCCGCAGGCGCAGCCCGACCCGCAGCCCGAGGCGCAGCGGCGCCCAGCGACGGCCGCGGTAGCGGTCGGCAAGGAAGCGGTAGGCGCTGCGGTGGTGCTCGGCGAGCATGCGGGTCGAGGTCGGCGCGTCGCGCTCGGTGGCGTGCCCGCCGGTGTGGGTGACCTCCGCGTCCGGCACGTAGACGTTGAGCCAGCCGGCGCGCCCGAGGCGGTCGCCGAGGTCGACGTCCTCGAAGTACATGAAGTAGCGCGGGTCGAAGCCGTCCACCGAGTCCCACGCCTCGCGGCGCAGCAGCACGCAGGAGCCGGAGAGCCAGCCCGCGGTGCGCTCGGCGACGGCGCCGTCCTGCCGGTAGGCGCGCGTCCACGGGTTCGCGGGCCACACGGCCGCGAACAGCGCGTGCCCGACGCCGCGGCCGAGGCTGGGCTGCCGGCGCGCCGAGGGGTAGACCTCGCCGCCCGTGCGGATCAGCGGGCCCAGCGCCCCGGCGCGCGGCCACCGCTCGCCCGCGTCGAGCAGCGCGTCGAGGCTGCCCGGGCCGAACGCGATGTCCGGGTTGGCGACGAGCACCCAGCCCACCTCGGCCGGCAGCCCCGCCACCGCGCGGTTCGCCGCGGCGCCGTAGCCCACGTTCTCGCCGATCCGCAGCAGCTCGACGCGGTCGTCGGCGGCGGCCGCGGCCTCCGGGACGCCGTCGACCGAGCCGTTGTCGGCCAGCACCACGCGGTGGGGCCGGGACGTGGCCTTCTCCAGCGAGGTCAGGAACTCGGCGAGCGACTCACCCGGCGAGTAGGTCACGGCGACGACGGCGAGGGCGGGGCCGTAGGCGGGCACGGGGTCGGGCACGGCCGGCATTGTGGCCGACTCAGTCGTCCCACTCGTCGACCAGCCCGCGGTACTCCGCCTCGAGGAGGGCCTCGGCGTCGGGGTCGCCGCGCCACGACGCCTCCTCGAGGAACGGCTGCGCCTCCTCGCGGCGGCCGAGGTCGTGCAGGAAGCGGCCCAGGTGGAACGCCGCGCCCGGCTCGCCGACCTCGTGGGCCCGGCGCAGCTGCTCCTCGGCGCCGGCGAGGTCGTCGCGGCGGTCGCGCAGGAACCAGCCGTAGTAGACGTGCGCGCACGGCGCCCCGAGCTCGGCGGCGCGGCGGTAGAGCTCCTCGGCCTCCGGTACCCGCCCCTCGGCGAGCCGGCAGTCGGCGAGCGCGACGAGGGTCGCCGGTCGGCCCTCGTCGTGGAGGTCCTCGGCGAGCTCGGCCGCGGTCAGCGGGTCGTCGAGCTCCTCGAGGTGCAGCGCCACGAGGTTGAGCCCCGCGAGCTCGTCGCCCAGGCGCACCGCGCGGTCGAGCACGTAGAGCGCCTCCTGGGTGCGCCCGCGCTCGCGCAGGAAGACGCCGTAGTCGTTGGTGGCCGCGGGGTCGCCGGCGTCCAGGCCGACGAGGAAGGCGGCCTCGGCGCGCTCGTGGTCGCCGACCGCGGCGAGGGTCTCGCCCAGGAGGCCCGCGAGGTCGGTGCGCCCGCGGCCCATGACGACCGGTGTCAGGATCTCGACGGCGTCGCGGCGGTTGCCGCGAGCGAGGTGGGCGTTCGCGAGCAGCCCGTGCGCCGACGGCTCCCCGCTGGCCAGGGCCCGGCGCAGCACGGCGACGAGCTCCTCGTGGTGCACGGCCGGGTCGGGGTGCGGGTCGGCGAGGAGCGCCCGCGCCTCGGCGCAGAGGGGCTCGGCGTCGTCGTGCGCGTCGGCGTCCACCGACGGCCCGCTCGCCCCCGGCGCGGCCTGCTCCGTCACCGGATCAGTGTGCGCTGCGCGCAGGTGAGCAGAAAGGAGTGCCAGGGCACTTCTTTCTGCTCACGTGCGCGGGGCGCACCTACAGCCGCGGACCGCGCGTGGCGTCGTCCGGGGAGGGCAGCGTCAGCGGCCAGTAGCGCCAGGCGTCGGGCGAGGCGTTCGCCGCCGGCTCGCGCCGCGCGTGGCGCCGTCGCTCGGCCTGCCACCGCTCGTCGCGGGCCACCCGCGCTCGCAACCGGTGTCGCTCGCGCCCGGCGTCGATCACCAACCACACGGCGACCAGCCCGAGCAGCGCGAGGAGGACCGTCTCCACAGCCATGACCGCTCAACGCGCGAGACCGCCCCGAGGACACGCAAATCACATCGATGTGATGACGGGGCTAGCCCGTTCAGCCCAGCAGGAGCTCCGGGTGGTGCCTGACCGCCCTGCCCAGGGCCTCCCGCCACGGTGGTAGGGGCTCGAGGCCCGCGGCGCGCCACGACGCGTCGGAGAGCACCGACCACGCCGGGCGCGGGGCCGGACGGGGGAAGGACGCGGTGTCGCAGGGGCGCACGCGGGCGGGGTCGGCGCCCAGCTCCTCGAACACCGCGCGCGCGAGCCCGCACCACGTCGTCGCCCCGCCGCCCGCGACGTGCCGTGTCCCCGCGGGTGCCGACGAGCGCGCGAGCGCGACCAGGCCCGCGGCGAGGTCCGCCGACCACGTGGGCGAGCCGTGCTGGTCGTCGACGACGTCGACGGTGTCGCGCTCACGGGCGAGCCGGGCCATCGTGCGCACGAAGTTCGTCCCGGTGGCGCCGTAGACCCACGCGGTCCGCACGACGTGGTGGGCGTCGGGCAGCGCGGCGCGCACGGCCTGCTCCCCCGCCAGCTTGCTGCGCGCGTACACGCCGGCGGGTGCGGTGGGGTCGTCGGGCTCGAGGGGGCGGCGCGCGCCGTCGGGCAGCGGGCCGAGGACGTAGTCGGTGGAGACGTGGACCATCGTCGCGCCGACCTCCGCGCACGCCGCCGCGAGCAGGCCGGGCGCCTCGGCGTTGGCCGCCCACGCCGCCGCGCGGGCCTCGGGCTCGGTCTCCGCGCGGTCGACCGCGGTGTAGGCGGCGGCGTTGACGAGCACCGGCCGCCCCGCCCCGGCCGTCCCGCCGGCCCACCCGTGCACCGCGGCGCGGACGGCGGGGGCGTCGGTGACGTCGAGCTCGGCGCGGGTCACGGCGAGCACGGCGTCGTCCGGCGGGGCTCCCTCGTCGCCGGGCGCGGTGAGCCGGGCGACGAGGTCCGTCCCCAGCGCGCCCCCCGCCCCGGTCACCATCCACCGCACCGGACCCCGCCCCCCGTCGATCACGCGCGGCAGTCTCCCAGCCCGCCGGGTGACGCCCGTGCGTGCCCGGTCACCGCCGTCGCACGGCCCCGGCGCCTCGACCCCCAGCTCGAGCCACGGGAACCGGCCCGCACTCACCGCGCGTCGCCGCGACGCGCCGACGAGCCGTCCAACGGGTGAGAGACACCGAACGGGACGGACGCCGTCTAGCCTCTGGACAGGCCCCTCGTCGACGGCGCGAGCCCCGACCGGGCCCGGCACCGGGGGGAGCCCACCAGCGCCTCGCCGGGGGCGCCGCGGGCCCGCGGCGACGACGGACCATGATCGACCGACGGCCCTCGCCCGGGGCCCGGACGGCGGAGGGAGGCGGGGCGATGGACCGTGACGACCCCGGCCCGACCCGCCGTGACCCGGCCCGCCGCTTCGGGCCGTCCGCGGCCCGCCGCAGCCCCGGCCGCGCCGGTGGACCGCCCGCCGGCGACCCCGGCGATCCCGGCGACCGGGACGACGGGTGGGGCCCCGCCCCCGACGACAGCGCCACGCAGCCCGACCGCCGGCCCTCCGCCCGCAGCAACGGCAGCAGTGGCGGCAACGGCAGTGCCAGCAACGGCAGTGCCGGCAACGGTGCTGCCCGCCGGAACGGCAACGGTGACGGCGCCGGGGCACGCCTGCGCCGCCGCGACCTCGCCGAGCTCTCCGCCGTCCCCGCCGGGTCGCGCACGAGCAGCCGCGTCGCGGGCCCCGACGACCTCCCCGGGCCGCCCGGGCGCCCACGACGCCCGGGGCCCCGCGACCGCGACCCCCGCGACCGCGATCCCCGCGACCGCGATCCCCGCGACCGCGACCCCCGCGACCGCGACCCCCGCGACCTCGACCGCCGCCCCTCCCGGGACCGGCCCGATCGCGACCGGGGCCGTCCCGGCCCGCCCCCGCCGCGTCCCCCCGGCCGGCCGCGGCCGGTGCGCGAGCTCCCCGAGGGGGACGGGCGCCGGCCGATCGGCCGCTGGATCCGCACGGGCCTCGTCGTGCTCTCGGTGCTGGTCTTCGCGCTGTCGGGCTCGGCGTGGGCGGCGCTGTCGGGCAGCGTCGGCGGCACGAGCGCCCTGGGCAACGGCCCGGTCGGCGACGCCGCCGACGGCGCGACCGACATCCTGCTCGTCGGCGTCGACAGCCGCACCGACGCCCAGGGCCGGCCGCTGCCCGAGGAGGCGCTGCGCGAGCTGGGCGCCGGCGCCGCGGACGGCGTCGTCAACACCGACACGATGATCCTGGTGCGGGTGCCCAACGACGGCAGCCGTGCGGTCGCGTTCTCGATCCCCCGCGACAGCTACGTCTCGATCCCCGGCGCCTTCCGCCGCGACAAGATCAACTCGGCGTACCCCGGCGCGAAGGCCGACGAGGCCAACCGGTTGGTGGCGTCCGGCGTCACCGACCCGCGCGAGGTCGACGTCCGCTCGTCCGAGGCCGGCCGCCAGGAGCTGGTGCGCTCCGTCGCCGACCTCACCGGGCTGACCGTCGACCACTACGCCGAGGTCAACCTCATGGGCTTCTACACGCTGACCAACGCCATCGGCGGCGTCGACGTGTGCCTCCGCAACCCCGTGGACGACGAGCTCTCCGGCGCCCGCTTCCCCGCGGGCCCGCGCACGATCGCCGGGCGCGACGCGCTGGCCTTCGTCCGCCAGCGCCACGGCCTGCCCAACGGCGACCTCGACCGCATCCGCCGCCAGCAGGCGTTCCTCGCCTCGATGTCGCGCAAGGTGCTCTCCACCGGCACGCTCGCCGACCCGCTCACCCTCGGCCGCCTGCTCGAGGCCGTCCAGCAGTCGGTGGTGCTCGACGGCGGGTGGGACCTGCTGCGCTTCGGCCAGCAGATGCAGGACGTCAGCGCCGGCGCGGTCGCGTTCCTGACCATCCCCACCAACGGCACGCGGAACGTCGAGGGGCGCGGCGAGGTCCTCGACGTCGACCCGAGGACCGTGCAGCGCTTCGTCGCGGACGCCATCGGGCCCGAGGACTCCGCCGACGCCAACGACGACGGCCCCGCGCCCGCGACCATCCCCGTCGACGTCCGCAACGCCTCCGACGCCGAGGGGGCCGCCGCGAGGGTCGTCGCCGTGCTCTCCGCGCAGGGCTACGCCCGGACGGTCGCCGGCAACGCCGAGGCCCCGGCCCCGCGCTCCGAGGTGCTGTTCGGCCCGGCGGGCGACGGGGCGGGCGCGCGCGTCGCCCGCAGCCTCGACGACCTGCCGACCCGCTTCGACCCGACGGTCCCGCCGAACACCGTGCGCGTGCTGCTCGGCGCCGACTACGACGGGCCCGGCGCCGCACCCAGCCCGCCTCCGGCCTCCGGCGCCTCGGGCGGGCTGACCGGCGGCGGCGAGGTCGCCCCCGCCCCGCCGCCCCAGCCGGCGATCACCGCCGACGGCGTCCCCTGCATCGACTGAGCGACGGGCGATAGCGTCCGGGCCCGATGACCGTCACCGACGCCCTGCTCGCCCCGTGGCTCGCGGGCGACCCGGCCCGCCCGCTGATCACCTTCTACGACGACGCCACCGGCGAGCGCATCGAGCTCTCCGGCGCCACGTTCGGCAACTGGGTCGCGAAGACCGCGAACCTCCTGCGCGACGAGTGCGACGTCGAGCCCGGCACCCCGGTCGCGGTGCTGCTGCCCGCGCACTGGCAGACCGCGGCGGCGCTGTGCGCGGTGTGGGCCTGCGGCGCCGAGGCGGTCGCCGAGCCCGCGGGCGCCGAGGTCGCCCTGACCGACGCCGAGCACCTCGGGGCCGCGGGCGCCGCCGGGCTCGTCGTCGGCTTCTCCCTCGACGCGTTCGGCCAGGGGCTGGGGGACGCGCTGCCCCGGGGCGCGGTCGACTACGCCACCGAGGTCCGCGTGCACGGCGACCACTTCGACCCGCTCACCCCGGTCGGCGAGGACGCCCCGGCGCTCGAGGGCGCCGACGTCGCGACCGTCGTCGCCACCGCCCGGGAGCGCGCGGCCGAGCTCGGGCTCGGCGCGGGCGACCGGGTGCTCTCCACCGCCTCGTGGCCGCTCGCGACCGCCGGCGGCCTCGTCGACGGCTTCCTCGCCGTGCTCGCCGCCGGGGCCTCGCTGGTGCAGGTGCGGCACCCCGCCGGCGACCAGGAGCGGCGCGCCGGCACGGAGAAGGTCACCCGCGTCCTGTGAGCACCCCGGACATCACCACCGAGATCACCGCCGACCTCCTGCGCGGCGCCGTCGAGCTCGAGCGCACCGAGCACGGGGTCCTCCCCCACCGCCTGCCCGCCCGGGCGCGCGCGCAGGCGCATTCAATGGAGCACGCCGATAGGGGCCAGGTCGCCATGGCCGAGGCCCAGCCGTCCGGGGTGCGGGTCGCCGTGCACACGCGGGCGACGGTCGTCGAGCTGGACACGCTGCGCACGCGCGTCGGCTACGTCGGCACGCCACTGCGCCCGGACGGCGTCTACGACCTGCGCGTCGACGGCGAGCTCGTCGCCCGGGGCGGCACCTCGGGCGGCAAGGTGCTGCGGCTCGATCCCGCCACGGGCGCCGCGACGACCGAGCCCGGCCCGGTCGGCACCGTGCGCTTCGACGGCCTCGCCGACCGCGACAAGTTCGTCGAGGTCTGGCTCCCGCACACCGAGATCACCGAGCTCGTCGCCCTGCGCTCCGACGCCCCGCTGACCGCGGCACCGACCGGCGACCGGCGGGTCTGGCTGCACCACGGCAGCTCGATCAGCCACGGCTCCAACGCCGCGAGCCCGTCGACGACCTGGCCCGCCCTGGCCGCGGCGGAGGCCGGCGTCGAGCTGGTCAACCTGGGCTTCGGCGGCAGCGCGCTGCTGGACCCGTTCACCGCGCGCGCCATCCGCGACACCCCGGCCGACGTCATCAGCCTCAAGATCGGCATCAACCTCGTCAACGCCGACCTCCTGCGCCGCCGCGCGCTCGGGCCCGCGGTGCACGGGTTCCTCGACACGATCCGGGAGGGACGCCCGACGACGCCGCTGCTGGTCGTCTCGTCGATCCTCTGCCCGATCCACGAGGAGACCCCGGGCCCCGGCGCCATGGACGTCGCCGACGAGGGCACGCTGTTCTTCCGCGCCACCGGCGACCCCGCCGACGTCGCGTCCGGGCGGCTGACGCTGCAGGTGATCCGCGAGGAGCTCGCGCGCGTCGTCGCGCAGCGGGCCCCCGACGACCCGCACCTGCACCACCTCGACGGCCGGGAGCTCTACGGCGAGGCCGACGCCGCCGAGCTGCCCCTGCCCGACCGGCTCCACCCCGACCCCGCGACCCACCGGCTCATCGCCGGGCGCTTCGCCGCCCACGCCTTCGGCCCCGGCGGCCCGCTCGCCGGCTGAGCTGAGCCGTCCGGCCCTCGGCACGCCCCCGGACGCCGACCCCCCGGACGAACGAACGGCGCTCTCGCTGCATCGGTAGCAGCGAGAGCGCCGTTCGTTCGTCGGGGGCGGGGGCCCGCCCGTGCGTTCGTCGGGGGCGCGGTGGCCCCGCCCGTCACGCCTGCGGCGCGCCCGGGTACTGCTGCTGCGGCGGGTACTGCTGCTGCTGCGGGTAGCCGCCCTGCTGGTAGCCACCCTGCTGCGGGTAGCCCTGCGGGTAACCCTGCTGCGGGTAGCCGCCCTGGTCGTAGCCCTGCTGCGGGTAGCCGCCCTGGCCGTAGCCCTGCTGCGGGTAGCCGCCCTGCGGGTAGCCGGCCATCGCGTCCTGCTTCGGGTTCATGCCGTGCTCGTTGGCGCCGGGCTGCCCGTCGGTGGCCCACCAGACGATGAGGATGATGATGCCGACCAGCGGGATGAGGGCGAGCAGCTGCCACCAGCCCGAGCGGCCGGTGTCGTGCAGGCGCCGGGCGCCGACCGCGAGCGACGGGATGAGCACGGCGAGCTGGTAGATCGTGGTCAGCAGGCCGCCGCTGGTGGAGAAGCCGGTGCTCGTGGTCGAGAAGCTCGCGGTGCCGATCAGCACGTCGATGATGCTCAGCACGATCACCGCGAGGATGTTGAACAGCACGAACATCCAGAACTCGGTGCGCCGCGCACGCCCGTTGAAGTCGGCGTACTGCTTGAGCACCTTCAGGTACCACTGCATGGGAGGACCTCTCACGGAGCGTGGGGCGGGGCCGCGTCCGCCGCGGACCCTTTCGCCCGGGTAGGCTAGCGATCCACACGCTCCGTGAGCAGTACCCCGAACGGGTTACTTCTTCAGCAGGCTCCGCGCCATGACCATGCGCTGGATCTGGTTGGTGCCCTCGTAGATCTGCGTGATCTTGGCGTCGCGCATCATCCGCTCGACCGGGAAGTCGACGGTGTAGCCGGCACCGCCGAAGATCTGCACGGCGTCGGTGGTCACCGACATGGCCGTGTCGGAGGCGAAGCACTTCGACGCCGAGGCGATGAGGCCCATCCTCTCGCCGCGCTCGGCACGCGCCGCGGCGGCGTAGACGAGGTGGCGGGCGGCCTCGGTGTTCATGGCCATGTCGGCGAGCATGAACTGCAGCCCCTGGAAGTCGGCGACGGCCTTGCCGAACTGGTGGCGCTCGCGCGCGTAGTCGACGGCCGCGTCGAGGGCGCCCTGCGCGATGCCGACGGCCTGCGCGCCGATGGTCGGGCGGGTGTGGTCGAGGGTCGCGAACGCCGTCTTCAGCCCGGTACCCGGCTCGCCGATGATCCGGTCGCCCGGGATGCGGCAGTTCTCGAAGTAGATCTCGGTGGTCGGCGAGCCCTTGATGCCGAGCTTGTGCTCCTTCGGCCCGACCGAGAAGCCCGGGTCGTCGGAGTGCACGACGAACGCCGAGATGCCGTTGGCGCCCTTGTCCGGGTCGGTCTTCGCCATGACCGTGTACCAGTCGGAGACGCCGCCGTTGGTGATCCAGCACTTGGTGCCGTTGAGCACCCAGTCGTCCCCGTCCCGGTGGGCCCGGGTGCGCATCGAGACCGTGTCGGAGCCGGCCTCGCGCTCCGAGAGCGCGTAGCTGATCATCGACTCGCCCGAGGCGATCGTCGGCAGGACCTGCTGCTTCAGCTCCTCGGAGCCGGACAGGATGATCGGCGTCGAGCCCAGCTTGTTCACCGCCGGGATCAGCGAGGCCGACGCGTCGACCCGCGCGACCTCCTCGATGACCATGCAGGCGACGATCGAGTCGGCGCCCTCACCCCCGTACTGCTCGGGGATGTGGATGGCGTGGAAGCCGTTCTGGGTCAGCGCGGTGCGGGCCTCGGTGGGGAACCGCGCCTGCTGGTCGACCTCCGCGGCGTACGGGGCGATCTCCTTCTCCGCGAGGGCACGGATCGACTCCCGCAGCGCGTCGCGCTCCTCGCCGAGGCTGTACAGGTCGAAATCCGGATCCACGACGTCCCTCCACACCACTGGCCCACGCCCCTGACGGCACTGCGCCATCACGGTACTCGGACGTCCTACCGTCGCGGCACCTCGCGGTCGCGCCGCCGGGTGTGGGCCTGGCTACCCCCGGTCGACCGCCGCCGGCTCGGCGGGGCGCCGCGCGAAGGCCGGGGCGCGCTCGGGCCGCAGGCCCACCCCGATCAGGTAGGCCGGCACCACCGTCAGCGCCGGGAACCGGGCGAGCAGCCGGCGGATCGGCGCGGGCGGGCCGCCGCGGCGCCCGGCCAGGACCGGCACCACGAGCCCGCGGTGCATGAGCCGCTGGACCGCCTGCACCGCGATCGTCGGCAGCAGGCGCCGGCGCCGGACGGCGTCGAGCTCGCCGGGGGTGACCCGGGCCCCGCCCTCCTGGTCGCGGAGCAGCGGGGCGGCGAGCAGGGTGGCCGCGGCGACGGCGTCCTGGACCGCGAGGTTGATCCCGACCCCGCCCACCGGCGACATCGCGTGCGCGGCGTCGCCGAGGCAGAGCAGCCCGTCGACGTGCCAGCGCGACAGCCGGTCGAGCCGGACGTCGAGGTGCTTGACGTCGTCCATGCTCTCGAGGGCGTCGACGCGGTCGGCGAGGTCGGGCGCGAGCTCGGCGACGTCGGCACGGAACGCCGCGATCCCGCGGGCGCGGAGCTCGGCGTCCCGGCCCTTGGCCCCCAGGTACGCGATCTGGAAGTACCCCTCGCGCGGGATGACGACGGCCATCCGCCCCTCGCTCATCCGCGGGGTGAGCCCCGGCGACCCGTCCTCGGGGCGGCGCGGGAGGCGGAACCACCAGGCGTCCATCGGCACCGGGATCTCGACGACCCGCAGCCCCGCCTGCGCCCGGGCGGTGGATTCCGCGCCCGTCGCAGGCGACCGTGAGGTCCGCGGCGATCTCGCCCTCGGCACCGTCGGCGGTCCGGTACGCGACCCCGGTGACCCGGCCGTCCGCGTCGCGGCGCAGCTCGGTGACCTCGGTGTCCATCCGCAGCGTGAACGCCGGCTCGGCGGCGCCCGCGTCGGCGAGCAGGTCGAGCAGGTCCCACTGCGGGACCATCGCGATGTAGGGGTGCTTCACCCGCCCGGCGAGGCGGCGCAGGTCGCCGACGACCAGCGTCTCGTCGCGGTCGACCGGGAACGAGACCAGGTCGAGGCGGCTCTGCGGCAGCGCGGCGAACCGCGCGCCGAGGCCCAGCTCGTCGAGCAGGTCGAGCGTCGTCGGGTGGACGGTGTCGCCGCGGAAGTCGCGCAGGAAGTCCGCGTGCTTCTCGAGCACCGTGACCTCGACCCCGGCCCGCGCGAGGAGCAGGCCCAGCACCATCCCGGCCGGCCCGCCGCCGACCACGCAGCACGTCGTCCGCTCCATCGTTCCCACCTCCAGCGATCTCAACGCCTGTTGAATCCGAGTGTGGACCCGTCGCGCGCAGAAATCAACGGCTGTTGAACTAGGATCGTCCCGTGGCCACCGACCCGACCCCGCGCGGACGCCGGCCCGGTGACTCCGGCACGCGGGAGGCGATCCTCGACGCGGCCCGGGCGCGCTTCGGCACCGACGGCTTCCGCGGCGCGACCGTCCGCGCCATCGCCGGCGACGCCGGGGTGGACCCGGCGCTGGTCATGCACTTCTTCGGCACCAAGCAGGGGCTCTTCGTCGCGGCGATGGAGTTCCCGCTCGACCCGGGCGTGGTCGTGCCCCGCCTGCTCGCGCCCGGGGTCGACGGGCTGGGCGAGCGGCTCATGCGGCTCCTGCTCACCGTGGTCGACCAGCTCGGTGACGCCAACCCCATGCTCGGGCTCGTGCGCTCGGCCGTCGGGCACCCGGACGCGGCGCGGATGATGCGCGAGTTCCTCGGCGAGGCGATCCTCGACCGGCTCGCCGCCGCCGTCAGCGAGCACACGGGGGCTGACCGCCCCCGGCTGCGCGCCGACCTTTGCGCCTCGCAGGTCGTCGGGGTCCTCGTCGCCCGCCAGATCCTGGCGCTGCCCGAGCTCGCGGCCGCCGACCGGGAGACCCTGGTCGCCGCCTACGGTCCGACCATCCAGCGCTACCTCACGGGGTCGCTGGCGCCCTCGGCCTCGCCGTGAGCCCGAGCCGCGAGGGCCTCGTCCTTGGCGGCGACGGCCTCGGCCAGCCCGGCCTGGAAGCGCTCCACCGCCCGGGCCAGCGCCGGGTCGGAGGCGCCGAGCATCCGCACGGCGAGCAGGCCCGCGTTGCGCGCCCCGCCGATCGACACCGTCGCCACCGGGACACCGGCGGGCATCTGCACGATCGAGAGCAGCGAGTCCATGCCGTCGAGGTGCGCCAGCGGCACCGGGACGCCGATCACCGGCAGCGTCGTCGCCGACGCGACCATGCCGGGCAGGTGCGCCGCCCCGCCGGCGCCGGCGATCACGACGCGCAGCCCGCGCCCGGCGGCCGCGGCCGCCCAGTCGAGCATGACCCGCGGGGTGCGGTGCGCCGAGAGCACCCGCGCCTCCCACGGCACGTCGAACTCGTCGAGGGCCTCGGCGGCGGCGCGCATGGTCGGCCAGTCGGAGTCGCTGCCCATGACGATGCCGACGGCGGGCTCGGTGCTCACGAGTGCGGGTCCCATCCGTCGCTCCACACGCCGGTGGAGAGGTGGTCGGCGGCCAGCCGGGCGCGGGTCCGCACGTCGTCGACGTGGTCACCGCGCACGGTGACGTGCCCGACCTTGCGGCCCGGGCGCTCGGCCTTGCCGTAGAGGTGCACGCGCGCGTCGGGGAAGCGGGCGAGGGTGTGGTGCAGGCGCTCGTCGACGCCGGTGGTCGGGACGGGGTCACCGCCGAGCACGTTGGCCATGACGGTGACGGGCGCGGTGGTCGCGGTGGCGCCGAGGGGGTAGTCGAGCACCGCGCGCAGGTGCTGCTCGAACTGCGAGGTCACCGAGCCCTCGATCGTCCAGTGCGCCGAGTTGTGCGGGCGCATGGCGAGCTCGTTGACCACGAGGCCCTGCTCGGTCTCGAACAGCTCCACCGCGAGCAGCCCGACGACGCCGAGCGCGTGGGCGATCCGCAGCGCGAGCTCCTCGGCCTCCTGGGCACGCCCGGGGTCGAGCCCGGGCGCAGGAGCGAGGACCTCGGTGCAGATGCCGTGGGACTGCACGGTCTCGACCACCGGCCACACGGCCGCCTGCCCGAACGGCGAGCGGGCGAGGACCGCGGCGAGCTCGCGGCGCAGGGCCACCTCCTGCTCGACCATGAGCGGCGTGCCCGCCGCGAGCAGCTCGGTGACGGTGGCCCGCGCCGCCCCGGCGTCGTCGAGGACCCACACGCCGCGCCCGTCGTAGCCGCCCCGGACGGCCTTGAGCACCACCGGCCAGCCGTGCTCCTGCGCGAACGCGGTGACGTCGTCGACGCCCTCCACCGCGGCGAACGGCGGCACGGGCTCGCCGAGCTCGCGCAGGCGGGTGCGCATGACGAGCTTGTCCTGGGCGTGCCGCAGGGCGTCCGGGCCGGGGTGCACCGCGACGCCGTCGGCGACCAGGGCACGCAGGTGCTCGCCGGGCACGTGCTCGTGGTCGAAGGTCAGGGCCTCGGCGCCGACGGCCGCGCGGCGCAGGGCCTCGAGGTCGGTGTGCTCGCCCAGCACGACGTCGGGCGTCACCAGCGCCGCGGGCTCGCCCGGCCCCGTCGCGAGGACCCGCAACGACTGGCCGAGCGCGACCGCGGCCTGGTGGGTCATCCGCGCCAGCTGGCCGCCGCCGATCATCGTCACCACGGGCAGGCCGGTACGCTCGTCCACGGTCGGAGCACGGTACGCGCTGGTCAGGTGTGATGCGGCTCCGGCTCGTGCTGGGGCTCGTGGTGGGGCTCGTGCTGGGGCTCGTGCTGGGGCTCCGGCTCGGCGTCGCGCAGCCGGGCGAGCAGCGCGCACGCGCCGTCGTGGGTGGCGGGCAGGCGGGCGATCCGCACCGTCGGCGACCCGACGAGCCCCTCGGCCGCCGCGAGCCGGCGGGTCAGCAGGCGGCGCAGGACGGCGGTGCGCTCGGTGAGACCCGCGCGCGGGGCGAGAACGACGACGGTGCCGCGGCCGACGACGGCGATCGACTCGCCGGCGTCGAACACCACGCCCGCGGCGTCGCCGGCGATCGAGAGCGGCGCGACCCGGCGCCAGTCGCGGACGTCGAGCGCGAGCACCACCAGGGCGTGCTCGTCACCCGCGGCGCGGCCGTGGGCGCGGGCGGCGCGGTAGACCTCGGCGAGGCGGGTGCGCAGGTAGCGGACGCTCGCCAGGCCCGAGAGCGGGTCGACGGCCGCGGTCTCGGCGATGTCGCCGCAGGCCACGTGGGTCCACGCGAGCGAGACCGCGCGCAGCAGGCGCACCCCGTCGGGGCCCCGGACCGGGGTGTGGCGCCCGGGCACGACGCCCCCGACCGCGTCGTCGGGCTCCTCCGCCCCGGCGCCGGACACGGCGGTGCTCAGGGCGGCGAGATCGGTGAGGGTCTCGGCGAGGCCGATGCCCGCCCCGGCCCGGGCGCCCGCCCAGCGGGCGAGGACCCGCTCGACCGCCCGGTCGCGCGCGTCCCGTCCGGCGTGCCGGGCGGTGACCACCGCGCAGACCGCCTCCACCGTCGGGTCCGGCCAGTCCGCCGCGGCGGACCAGCCCAGGGCGCTGCTGCACGCGAACCACCGCTCGCGCAGCAGGGCGGCCCGACCGGGGCGGGGGGCGGCGCCCGCGAGCGCGGCGTCGACGCCGCCGACGGCCTCGGTGGCACCGGTGGCGTCGGTGGGCCCCGGCGCGCCGCCCGCCGTCGAGCTCGCGGCGCGCGTCCCCTCGATGCTGCTCACGTCCATCCCGTGGCCGACCTCCACCGTGCTCGCGTCGTCGGGTCCGTCCTCCCGATCCGAAGGGGAGACGCGCGGGACCGTCGCCCATGACGGTGACGCTCACCGGTTCGGCCGACCGGAGTCCCGCACACTCGACCGGACGGGTGAGGGGGGAGGTGCGGCCATGTCCGTCGACGACGGGGGCGGGGACGGCAGGGACGCGGGCGGGGATGCGAGCGGGGACGCCCGCAGCGACGCCGACCTCATCGCGCTGCTGCGCGGGCGCGGCGCGGACCGCGACTCCACGGCCGCCTTCGGGACGCTCTACGCCCGCCACCAGCACGCCGCGCGGGCCCTGGCCCGCCAGCTCGCCCGCTCCCCCGCGGACGCCGACGACCTCGTCGCCGGCGCCTTCACACGCATGCTCGAGGTGCTGCGCGCCGGGCGCGGTCCCACCGAGGCGTTCCGGGCGTACCTGCTGACGTCGGTGCGCCACCTCGCCTACGACCGCAGCCGCGCCGAGCGTCGTGTCGACCTCACCGACGACCTCACCGACGTCCAGGGCGTCGACCCGGACGGCACCGTCGTCCCCTTCACCGACCCCGCCCTGGCCGGCCTCGAGCGCACGATGGCCGCCCGCGCCTTCGCGACGCTGCCCGAGCGATGGCAGGCGGTGCTCTGGCACCTCGAGGTCGAGGGCGACACCCCGGCGGACATCGCGCCGCTGTTCGGGCTGTCGGCCAACGCCGTGTCCGCGCTCGGCTACCGCGCGCGGGAGGGGCTGCGCCAGGCCTACCTGCAGGAACACCTCGCCACCGGCTCGGGCCGCTGGGACCGCCGGCACCGCGAGACCGGCGAGAAGCTCGGCGCCTACACCCGCGGCGGACTCGCGCGCCGGGAGGCCGAGCGGGTCGAGGCGCACCTCGCCGAGTGCTCCGAGTGCCGGGCCCTGGCCGCCGAGCTGCGCGACGTCAACGCCGGGATGCTGCGCGCGGTGGTGGCGCCGCTCGTGCTCGGCGCGGGAGTGCTGGGCTACCTGGCCTCGCGCGGCTCGACCGGTCCGCTCGACGTGGCCAGCACCGGCGAGCTCGCCGTCGCCGGGGGCGGCGCGATCGGTGTGCTCGGCGCGCTGACGGGGATCACCGGGGCCGTTCGCCCCGTCCCGCCCGCCCGGGTGCGCACGGCGGGCGTCATCGGCCTCGCCGGCGCGGTCGGCCTCGCGGCCTTCGTGCTGGGCGACGCCCTCGAGCCCCCGGCCGCGCCGGTCCAGGCCGGTCCCGCGCCGGGGGCGGTGCCGCCGGGGGTGGCCCCGCCAGGTGTCGCCGTGCCGCCGGGGGCGACCCTGCCGCCGGGGGTGGCCCCGCCCGGTGTCGCCGAGCCGCCGGGTGGGGCCCTGCCGCCGCGCGTGCCGGGCGTGCCGGGCGCCCCGGTGACCTCGGGCCGGGCGGGCGCCGCGCCGGATGCGGCGGCGCCGGGCCGCGGCAGCGGACCGACGTCCGGGACCGACCGGGCCCCGGGCCGCACGCCGTCGCCGGAGGCCGTGCTCGCGATCCCGGGCCTGACCGACGGGGCCACCGGCGCCGACCGTCCGAGCGGGACGCACCGCGCGACCGGACCCGCCCGCGCGGCGGGTGCGGCCGCCGGGGACCCCCCGACCGCCCGCCGCGAGACCTCGCCGGGGACGACCGGCACGGCAGGCGCCGAGCGCGCCGCGCCGGCGGCCCGCGGCACGACCGCCCGCCCCACCGCCCGAACGACCGCGGCCCGCCCCCGGCCCGCTGACCAGGACTGCCTCGTGACGGCCCGGCTGCCCGTCGTCGGTGACGCGGGCGTGATCTGCCGGACCGGCCCCGCCGCACGGGAGGGCTCACTACACTCCGCCCGGTGACGGGGCTGCGCGACGTGCCGGGCCGGGCCGTGCGGCTCGTCGACCGGCACGGCGAGCTGGTCAAGTTCGCCACCGTCGGCGCGATCACCTTCGTGGTCGACACGGCCGTGTTCGTCACCGCCAAGTCCACGGTGCTCGAGCCGAAGCCCGTCACGGCGAAGGTCGTGGCGGTGCTGGTCGCGACGATCGTGGGCTACGTCCTCAACCGCGAGTGGTCGTTCCGTACGCGCGGCGGGCGCGGCCGGCCCCACGAGGCGCTGCTGTACTTCGCCGTCTCCGGCGTCGCGCTGGCGATCAACGCCGCGCCGCTCGGGATCTCGCGCTACGTGCTCGACCTCGCCACGCCCGCGGTGTCGACGCTGACCGAGCACGTCGCCGACCTGGTCAGCGCCCAGGTCGTCGGGACGCTCCTCGCCATGGTGTTCCGCTGGTGGGCGTTCCGCCGGTGGGTGTTCCCCGACGATCTCGGCCCGTGGCGGTAGCCGGGCGAACGCTCGTCGTGATCGCCGCGACCCCCGATCGGGGTACGGCCCTCCGCCGACCGATGTCGCGCAGGCCACCGCATGGCGAGATCGACGACCGCCGGTCTCCGATGCGGAGCCGGTCGTCGCCCGAACGCGCAGGGGTTTCCAAGGTTCTTGATACCGTCGGTACCGCTCGGCCGGGGAGGGCTCAGGCGGGCCGGGCCTCGAAGGACGCGGAGGAGGACCAGCTGTGCCGAAGCTCCCGTGCCCGCATCGCACCGGCAGCCGGGACGTCACCGCCGACCCCCTGCTCGACGCCGACGGGCTCGAGCAGTGCGACGGGCTGATGGTCCTGGTCCTCGACCCCGTCACCGGTGCCGCCGACACCTACGGGCCCTATCCCGCCCCCCGCGCCCGCGAGGAGGCCCACGGACGTCGCCAGGAGCTCGACGCCGAGGACCTCACCGAGGTCACCGTGGCGCTGGTGCGCCACCACCGCCCCCGCTGACCCCTCGCTGACCCTCCCCCGAACGCCTGTCGCCCGTCGTCGTCCCGGCAGGCCTCAGCGCGGCCCGGTCGTGGGGAGCGGGCGCGGGGCGGCGACGGTCCGGTCGGTGCGGGGCACGGGGAGGAACACCGCGAAGGTCGCGGGCCGCGTCCGGGCGAGCTCGAGGCGCCCGCCGTCGGCCTCGACCAGCGCGCGGGCCAGCGCCAGTCCCAGGCCGGTGGACGCCGCCCCCGACACCCCACGGTCGAACACGTGCGGGGCGAGCTCGGGCGGGACGCCCTCGCCGTGGTCGCCGACCTCGACGACGATCGTGTCGTTGTCCGACAGGCGCGCCGAGAGCGTGATCGTGCCCCGGCCGTGGCGCAGGGCGTTGTCGACGAGCACCCCGAGCGCCTCGCGCAGCCGTCCCGACGTGGCCCGCGCGACGAGGCCCTCCGGCGTGCGCACGCGGATCGCGCGGCCCTCGGCACGCAGCGGGTCGTGCCACTCGTCGGCCACGGCCTCCAGCTCGCCCGCCACCTCCAGCGGCGCCGCGCCCGCCGCGCGGGCCTCGCGCGCGGAGGCGAGGAGCTCGTCGAGCACCTCGGCGAGCCGCTCGGCCTGCTCGAGCGCCGCCGCGCCCTCCGCCGAGACCTGGTCGTCGGGGTGGGCCGCGAGCTCGTCGAGGCGCAGCTGCAGGGCGGTCAGGCGGCTGCGCAGCTGGTGGGACACGTCGCCGACCAGTTCGCGCTCGCGCTGGAGCAGCTCGGCGAGCGCCGCGGCCGAGGAGTCGAGGACGTCGGACACCCGGTCGAGCTCGGGGATCCCGTGGCGGTGCGGCGCGGGCCGGAAGTCGCCGGCGCCGAGACGCGCGGCGCGCCCGGCCACCTGCTGGAGCGGGTCGGCCAGCCGCCGGGCGGTCAGCGTCGCCACCACCGCGCCCACGGCCACCGACAGCAGCACCGCCGCGAGCACCAGCGCCGTCGCCTGCAGCTGGCGCGCCCGCATCTCGGTGATCGGCTCCGAGAGCACCGCCGTCCCCGAGAGCCCGAACGGCAGGGTCTCGCTGACCGTCGGGCCCGGGGCCAGCTCGCCCAGCGTGCTCGTGCCCCGCGGGGTGCGGACCACCAGCGACCCGCCGGGCGGAACAGCGATGCCGACCGCGCTGAGGTCCACCGGCCGCTCGCCCGACACCTGCGAGTCGAGCGTCGCGACGACCTGCCGCAGCCGCGAGTTGATGTCCGCGCGCGTGAAGTCCTCCACCAGCCGCCACGTCGTGAGCGCCAGTGGGCCGCCCAGTACCGCCACCGTGATGGTGACGACGATGAGCGTCGAGACGAGGATCCGGCGTCGCACGGGCGGGGCCTAGGTGTTGAAGCGGAACCCGACCCCGCGCACCGTGCTGATGCGCTTGCCCCCGACCCCTCCGACCGACCCGCCCTCGTCGGCGAGCTTGCGGCGCAGCCAGGACATGTGCATGTCGAGGGTCTTGGAGGTCTTCATCTCGGGGTCGTTCCAGACCTCACGGAGGATCTCCTCCCGGGACACCACCTGCCCGGCGTGGGCCATGAGCACCCGGAGCAGCTCGAACTCCTTGTTGGCCAGGCCGACCTCGACCCCGTCGACCGTGACCCGCCGCGCCGACGGCTCCAGGCGCACCCCGCCGGCGTCGAGCACCTCCGGCGCGCGGCGGCGCAGCAGCGCCCGCACCCGCGCCAGGAGCTCGGCGAGCCGGAAGGGCTTGCCCACGTAGTCGTCCGCGCCCGCGTCGAGCCCCACGACGAAGTCGACCTCGTCGGTGCGCGCGGTGAGCATGAGCACGGGCAGGTCCGGCTGGTCGGCGCGCACCCGCCGGCACACCTCGAGCCCGTCCATCCCCGGCAGGCCGAGGTCCAGCACCATGAGATCCGGCCCGGCGGAGCCCGCTCGGTGGAGCGCGGCCTGACCGTCGCCGACGATGTCGACCTCGTAGCCCTCGCGCTGCAGCGCGCGGGAGAGGGGTCCGGCGATCGCCGCGTCGTCCTCGACGAGCAGCACGGTGGTCACGGCGCCACAGTAGCCCCGGGGGTGCGGAGTCCTGGCACGATCGCCCGCCATGAGCTCCGCCGGGTCCGCCGACCTCGACCCCGCCGACCCCGACAGCGACCCCGACCCCGACCCCGACCTCGACCTCGCGCTCGCCCTCTCGCTCGCGGACGCCGCCGACGCCGTGACCCTGCCCCGCTTCCGCGCCGTCGACCTGCGCGTGGAGCGCAAGCCCGACCGCACCCCGGTGACCGACGCCGACACCGCCTGCGAGGACCGCCTGCGCGCCGTGCTCGCCACCCACCGCCCCGACGACGACGTGCTCGGCGAGGAGCGCGGCGGCAGCCTCGGCACCGGGCGGGTCTGGGTGATCGACCCGATCGACGGCACCAAGAACTTCTCCCGCGGCGTCCCGGTGTGGGCGAGCCTCGTCGCGCTGGTGCAGGACGGCCGCCCCGTCGTCGGCGTCGTCAGCGCCCCCGCCCTGCAGCGGCGCTGGTGGGCCGCGGCGGGCCGGGGCGCCCACACCTCCGACCCCGCCCGCGGCCTCGACGCCGCCCCGCTCGCGGTGTCCGGCGTCGGAGCCCTCGAGGACGCCTACGCCTCCACCACCGACCTCGAGTACTGGCGCACGATCGACCGCCAGGAGCAGTGGCTCGCGTTGACCCGCGCCTGCTGGGAGAGCCGCGCGTTCGGCGACTTCTGGCACCACTGCCTCGTCGCCGAGGGCGTCCTCGACCTCGCCGTGGAACCCGCCGCCAACACCTGGGACCTCGCGGCCGCCCAGGTCCTCGTCGAGGAGGCCGGCGGCCGGCTCACCGACCTCGGCGGCGTCGCGCGCCCCGACGGCGGCGACTCGCTGACCACCAACGGCCTGCTGCACGACGCCGCCCTGGAGATCGTCCGGCGCTAGCCGGAGGATCCCGCGAGCCGCGCCCACACCAGCCGCCCGAACAGCGAGAAGCAGGCGGCCGACTCGTCGTCGAACCGCGTCCACTCGAACCGCCCACCGTGCTCGCACCAGAACACCTCCCAGCTCCCGTCCTCGGCCCCTTCTGCCCCGTCGGCCCCGTCCGCCCCGGGCACGGGCCGCACGCACCACGCCCGCTCGACCTCGGCGTCCACGCTGACCGCCGCCCCGGCCACCCCGGCCGCGGCCAGCCAGCCCGCCAGCTCACCGGCTCGCACACGGGTTTCGACGCAGCCGACCGCCGAGCGGTTCCCCCGGGAACTGGCACGATCACCGCCGTGACCGCCCCCGAGGTCTGCTTCGAGGACCTGCCCGCCGGTCGGCGCATCGCGCTCGGCTCGGTGGTCGTCGACCGCGACGAGATGCTGGCCTTCAACCGCCGCTTCGACCCCCAGCCCTTCCACGTCGACGAGGAGGCGGCCCGCGCGTCGCTGTTCGGCGGGCTGTGCGCGTCGGGGTGGTTCACCGCGTCGCTCTGGATGCGCTGCTACGTCGACGCGCTGCTCACCCGCGCGGCGGCGCTGGGCTCACCCGGCGGCGACGAGATCTCGTGGCCGGCGCCCGTGTTCCCGGGCGACCGGCTCGATGCGTCCCTGGAGATCCTCGCAGCGCGCGTCTCCGCCAGCCGCCCCCACCTGGGCCTCGTCACCCTGCTGGGCACGCTGACCCGCGACGACGGCACCGAGGTCTACCGGGGCCGCTTCACCGGGATGTTCGGGCGGCGCGACGGCGCGCCCGCCGCCGCGCCCGGCGGCCCCGCCAG
The DNA here is from genome assembly GCF_056311855.1 of Actinomycetospora sp. ABD4_176. NCBI lineage: Bacteria > Bacillati > Actinomycetota > Actinomycetes > Pseudonocardiales > Pseudonocardiaceae > Actinomycetospora > Actinomycetospora sp. ABD4_176. The sequence goes on from NZ_CM149974.1 coordinate 2,519,101, forward strand.
CCCCTGACCGGCTCGTCGGGCTCGTCCAGCTCGTCCTGGTCGTCGGGGTCGAAGGCGTCCGGGTCCTCGTCGTCGAGCTCGTCGTCCGCGGCCGGCTCGTCCCACGCGTCCCGGACCTCGGCCCGCGGGACGAGCGCCCGGTCGAGCCCGCCCCGGTCCTCGGCCATCGTCCCCACCAGCGTCGCCAGGCGCTCGACGTCGCCCAGCCCCGCGAACTCCCACGGCTCCTCGGTGCCCGCGGTCGCCACGACCAGCGTGCCCGCGCCGAGCACCCGCTCCGACCCGGTGCTGCGCGTGCGCACCTCGGTGATCGTCGCGCCCGCGACCTCGACGCTCTCCCGGGCGAGCACGCCCTCGCGCACGAGCAGGCGCCGGTCGGTGACGACGAGGTGGGTGCAGCGCCAGCGCACGAGCGGCAGGACGGCGAGCCAGCCGATGACGACCGCCGCGAGCAGCACCAGCGCCAGTCGCACCGCGGCGCGCGTCGACCCGGACGGGATGCCGTCGGCCAGGCCGGCGAGCAGGGCGGCGAGGAACACCGCGGCGGGCGGGACCAGCGCGGGCACGACGAGCATGCGCCAGTGCGGGCGCCGGTGGGCGAGCACGTGCTCGCCGCGGCGCAGCACGCCGTCGGGGTAGGCCACGCGCCGCACCCCCTCCCCGGGTCCTCCGGCGAGGCTAACGAGCGGTGGGCCGCACGTGGACGACGTCGCCCGCCGACACGACGGTGGTGTCCCCGTCCAGGGCACGCACCGCGAGCCGCCCGTCGCGGTCGACGTCGACCGCGCGCCCGGTGAGCACCCGGTCGCCGGGCAGGGTCACGCCCACCTCGCGGCCCAGCGTCGCGCAGCGCGCGCGGTAGTCGTCGACGAGGCCGGACGCGACCGCGTCGCCCCGCGCGTCGCGCCACCGTCCGTCGAGCTCGGCCAGCGCGCGCAGCACCGCGACCAGCACGTCGCCCCGCGCGAGGTCGGCGCCCTCGGCGGCCAGGGACGTCGCACCGGGGGGCAGGTCGGCCACCGGGGTCGCGACGTTCAGCCCGATCCCGACCACGAGCGCGCGGTCGTCGCCGGTGACCGCACCGACCTCGGCCAGCACCCCGGCCCCCTTCGCGCCGTCGCCGAGCAGCAGGTCGTTCGGCCACTTCAGCGCGGCGGGGACCGTGCCGCCGGTCAGCGTGTCGACCGCCTCGACCAGCGCCAGCCCGGCCAGCAGCGGCGCCCACCCCCACCGCTCCGGTGCCACCTCGCGCGGGCGCAGGAGCACCGAGAAGGTCAGGCCCTCCCCCGCCCGGTCCTCCCACACGCGCTCGCGGCGCCCGCGGCCGGCGTCCTGGTGCTCGGCGACGAGGACGGTCCGGTCGGGCGCGGCGTCGCGGCCGGCGACGCGGGCGAGGAGGTCGGCGTTGGTGGAGCCGGTGCCGGCCACGACGTCCAGCGCCGCCCACGGCCCCGACGGCGGGCACAGCGCGCGGCGCAGCGAGTCTTCGTCCAGGGGAGCGGCCACGACCGCGCACCGTAGTGCCGCTGATCACCCTCTCGCCCGCGTCCCCCGAGCGTGTCGGACCCGGTCGCTACAGTGCCGCTCCATGACCGCCGCGACGGAGCCGTTGCCGGAGCCCGACAGCGCAGCCAGTGGGGCCTCGGAGGAGCCGGACGTCCACACCTCGGCCGGCAAGCTGGCCGACTGGTACCGGCGTCAGGAGGACGTGGTCCACGCCGGCAGCGAGCGTGCGGTCGAGCGCCAGCACGCCAAGGGCCGCAAGACCGCCCGCGAGCGGATCGACCTGCTGCTCGACGAGGGCAGCTTCCTCGAGTTCGACGCGATGGCGCGCCACCGCTCCACCAACTTCGGCCTCGACGCCAACCGTCCCTACGGCGACGGTGTCGTCACCGGGCAGGGCACGGTCGACGGACGCCCGGTCTGCGTGTTCTCCCAGGACGCCACCGTCTTCGGCGGCGCGCTGGGCGAGGTCTACGGCGAGAAGATCGTCAAGGTCATGGACGTGGCCATGAAGATCGGCTGCCCGGTCGTCGGCATCAACGACGGCGGTGGCGCGCGCATCCAGGAGGGCGTCGTCGCCCTCGGGCTCTACGGCGAGATCTTCAAGCGCAACGTGCACGCCTCCGGCGTCGTCCCGCAGATCTCGCTGGTCATGGGCCCGGCGGCCGGTGGTGCGGTGTACTCCCCCGCGCTCACCGACTTCACGGTCATGGTCGACGAGACGTCGTTCATGTTCATCACCGGCCCCGACGTCATCAAGACGGTGACGGGCGAGGACGTCGGCTTCGAGGAGCTCGGCGGCGCCCGCACCCACAACGCGACGTCCGGCAACGCCCACTACCTGGCCTCCGACGAGGACGACGCGATCTCCTTCGTCCAGGAGCTCCTGGGCTACCTGCCGTCGAACAACCTCACCGACCCGCCGCGGATCCCGGGCGAGGAGGAGAGCGGGTCGGTGCCCGACGGCATCGGCGAGACCGACCTCGAGCTCGACACCCTGGTGCCCGACTCGCCGAACCAGCCCTACGACATCCGCGAGGCGATCACGCGGGTCGTCGACGACGGCGACTTCCTCGAGATCCAGGCGCTCTACGCGTCCAACATCGTCACCGGCTACGGCCGCGTCGAGGGCCGCCCGGTCGGCATCGTGGCCAACCAGCCCACCCAGCTCGCCGGCTGCCTCGACATCGGGGCGAGCGAGAAGGCCGCGCGGTTCGTGCGCACGTGCGACACCTTCAACATCCCGGTGCTGACCTTCGTCGACGTGCCGGGGTTCCTGCCCGGCACCGACCAGGAGTACAACGGGATCATCCGGCGTGGCGCGAAGCTGATCTACGCGTACGCCGAGGCGACGGTCCCGCTCGTCACGGTCATCTGCCGCAAGGCCTACGGCGGCGCCTACGACGTCATGGGCTCCAAGCACCTCGGGGCCGACGTCAACATCGCCTGGCCCACTGCGCAGATCGCGGTCACCGGGGCCTCCGGCGCGGTGAGCATCCTCTACCGCAAGGAGCTCAAGAAGGTCGAGGACGCCGGCGGGGACGTCGAGGCCCGGCGCGCGGAGCTGCAGCAGGAGTACGAGGACACGCTCGCCAACCCCTACGTGGCCGCGGAGCGGGGCTACGTCGACGCCGTCGTCCCGCCGTCGCACACCCGCGGCTACGTCGCCCGGGCGCTGCGGATGCTCGAGACCAAGCGCGAGACGCTGCCGCCGCGCAAGCACGGGAACGTGCCCCTGTGAGGGCAGCGAACGCGGAGGTGTGGCGGTGAGCGAGGACTCCGAGGACGGCCAGGAGACCCTGGCCCGCCCGCTGCTGCGCATCGTGCGCGGCGAGCCGGACGCGGCCGAGATCGCCGCGCTGACCGCCGTGCTCGCCGCCGCGGGCGGTGGCCCCGCCGAGGCCCCCGACCCGACGCCGACGTCGGGCTGGGCGCGCCGCGTCGACCTCGTGCGCGGCCCGGTCCACCCCGGGCCGGGAGGCTGGCGGGCGTCCGCCCGACCGCGATGACCCCTCCCCGACTCCTCCGGGTGACCTGATGGCCCTGCTGCGCCGACGCCGTCGCACGCCGATCGGTGGCGAGAGCTACCGCGACGCCGACCACGCCCTCATGCCCATCCCGCCCACCGGCGGGCTGGTCAGCGCCCAGCTGCGCAACGTCGAGGGCCGGCCCCTGCCCGGCGTCGCGGTCGCGGTGATCGAGGCCGAGGGCCTGCGGCGCGTGGTCACCGAGACGGTCACCGACCCCTTCGGCTTCTACACCGCCGCGGTGCCGAGCGGCGCGTACACCCTGCGCGCGACGCTCGGCGGCTACACCACCCTCACCCGCGACCTCCTGGTCGGCCGGGGTGAGCACGCCGCCCTCGGTGCGCTGACGATGTCCGCCGACCAGGGCAGCACGCGCCCCTCACCCGGCGAGTGGGTGATCGACGACGCCCACAGCCGGCTGGGGTTCGTCGCCCGGCACATCGCGCTGTCGCGGGTCTACGGCCAGTTCACCCGGTTCCGCGGCTCGATCCACATCGCCGAGGACCTCGAGGACTCCAGCGTCGACGTCGTCATCGACGCGGCCAGCATCGAGACCCACAACGCCCAGCGCGACGCCCACCTGCGCTCCCAGGACTTCCTGGCCGTCGACGACCACCCGCAGCTCCAGTTCTCGAGCACCCGCTTCGTCGTGCGGGCGGGCAACGCCTGGACCATCGACGGCGAGCTGTCGATCCGCGGGCGCACCAACGACGTCCGGCTCGACACCACCTACCTCGGCACCCAGTCGTGGAACGGCACGCGCGTCGGCGCCACGGCCACGACGTCGCTGCACCGCGAGCACTTCACGCTCAACTGGCAGCAGATGGTCGCCCGCGGCATCCCCGTCGTCGGCTCCACCATCCAGATCCACCTCGACGTCCAGGCCGTGCTGCAGCTGTAGGCCAGGGTGGGCCGCGTGGTCGCGTTCCCCGAACCCACCGACGTCCTCGGGTCCCGCAGCGAGGTGCTCCTCGGCTACCTCGACTTCTTCCGCGAGCGTGCCGTGGAGAAGCTCCGGGAGCTCCCGGCCGCCGAGGGCGCCCGGAGCCGCCTGTCGTCCGGATGGTTGCCGGTGGAGCTGCTGCACCACCTGCGGCACGTCGAGCGGCGCTGGCTCGAGTGGGGCTTCCTGGGCCTCGCCGTCGACGACCCGTGGGCCGACTCGCGCGAGGGCCGCTGGGTGGTACCCGAGGGCACGAATGCCGACGAGGTGGTCGCCTCCCTGCGCGATCAGGGCGAACGCACCCGCGCGATCGTCGCGGGTCACCGTCTCGACGAGGTCGGCGCGCCCGGACCTCGATGGGACGGCGCGCCGCCGGCGACCCTCGAGCGCGTTCTGCTCCACCTCGTACAGGAGTACGCGCGCCACGTCGGCCACCTCGACATAGCGGTCGAGCTGGCCACCGGGAGCGGTGGCGAGTAGTTCCCCGAAAGGGCCGTCGTCGTCGGGGGTCGGCGCTAGTCTGATGTCGTGTTCGAACAGGTGTTCGCATCGCTCCCCGAGGGGATCGCCACGGCGACCCCCGGGCCGATGCTGGGCGCGCTGCTCGAGCAGGTCGACCCGTGCGCCGTGTCGGCTCACGACGCGGTGACGCTGGCGGTGGCGTGGCGCCGCCAGTTGTCCCACCACGAGGCGCGGTTCTCCCTTGCCGCCCGCGAGGCGGCCCTGGCCGATCCCGAGCAGCCCGGCGGACGGCGCGAGGGCTCGGCGACCGTCGGCGGCGACGAGCTGCGGGTCGCCCTGTCCGAGTCCCGCACGCGGGTGTCGGCGATGCTGGACCGGGCCGACACGGCGATCGCAGCGATCCCGGAGCTGTGGGCGGCGTGGGACGCCGGCTCGGTCGACGCGGACCGCGTGCGCCTCTGCGTCACCTGGACGTCCTCGCTGTCGGCGGAGCACGCCGCGCGGGTGGTGCGCACGGTGCTGCCGGAGGCGCCGCGGCTGACGCTCTCCGGCCTGATCGAGCGCCTGCAGCAGCTGGCGGCGGCCATCGACCCGGAGTGGGCGGCGCGGTTGTACGACAACTCCCGCCGACAGCGTCGCGTCCGCGCCCGACGCACCGATTCCGGCACACTCAACGTCTCGGGTCTCGACCTGCCGCTCGACGCCGGGGCGCGCTCCGTGGCCCACGTCGACCGGCTCGCGATGCGGGCCAAGGCGTTGGGACACCCGGGGCTGCTCGACACCATCCGCGCCGACCTCTACCTCGCCCTGCTCAGCCCCCGCACCGCCGGCTGCGGCGACGACGCCCTCGTCGCCGCCGTCGTGGCCGCGGCCGACCCGCGGGATCCGCGCGGCCGCCGGACGCCCGTCCAGCACGGCGGGCGGGGGCCGGCAGGCGCAGACGGAGACGGCAGCGCCGACGACTCGGCCAACGACCGGCGCTCCGACGAAGCCGCGGACGGAGAGGTACCGCCCGACCACGAGCCGGCCGACCGGGGCCCGGGCCGCGCCGGCACGCCGGACGAGCCCGACGACGACACGGTCGCCCCCGGCGCGGCGGCCGACCCCGACGAGGTGCCCGACGAGGAGGGCGAGGACGCGGCCGTCGAGGGCGGCCGGCGCGCCGAGCACCCGAGGGGGTCGCGGCGGGGCCGGATCGAGGTGCGGATCGGCCTGCTGACGCTGCTCGGGCTGGACGAGAAGCCGGGGCTGATGCCCGGCTACGGCGTCATCCACGCGGCGTTCGCCCGCCAGTTCGCGCGGCAGCTCTGCCGGGCCGAGTGGCGGGTCGCGATCTCCGGCGCCGACGGTCACCTCGTGGCGGCGCTGGTGACCCGCCGCCGGCCGCGCGGGTACGCGACCACGCCGTTCGACGACCCACCCGTGGCGCCGCGGCCGGTGGTCGAGCTGCACGTCACCGAGGCCGAGCTCACGACGGTGCGCCCGGACCGCCACCCGCCCTGGGCCGAGGTGATCGCCGACCTGCAGGACCAGCTCCGGGCGTGGCATCCGCCCGACGAGGACGCGCCGGAGGCCGCCGATCGGCGCACCCCATCGGCCGCGCTGGCGAGGTGGATCCAGGCGCGGGACCGGTCGTGCGTGTTCCCGCCCTGCCGGGCGTCCGCGGTGGTCGCGGACATCGACCACACGCGGCCGGTGGCCGCGCACGGACGGACTCTCGCCGGAAATCTCGGCCCGCTGTGCCCGCACGACCACCACCTCAAGCACGGGTCCGGGTGGCGGCTCGACCAGACCTCCCCCGGCACCTTCGTCTGGACCAGCCCCACCGGCCACACCTACGAGCGCCCGCCGCGGCGGGTGATCCCGGAGCTCCCCGACCCGGCGCCCGGCCGCTACCGGTCGAGCACGTCCCCGGAGGCGCGCGCCGGCGACGACCCGATCTGGATCGACGACCCCTACCCCGACATCCCGCCGCCGGGGCGACCACCACCGGGCAGGCCGGACGATCCGCCGCCGTTCTGAGCGGACGGGCGCGGCCGTCGCGTCGCACATCGGACCTCGCCCCCGCGGCGGTGACGGTGGCTTCGCGCGGGGGCCGGCGGTGACCGAGGGGTTCGACAACAAGGTGCCGTCGCCCGCGCGGACGGACGACTACTACCTCGGCGGGCAGGACAACGTCGCCGCCGACCGCGAGGCCGCCAAGGCGGTGATCGCGAGCCATCCCGATCAGCGCCAGCTCGCGCGCAACCACCGTGCGTTCCTCGTGCTGGCGGTCGAGCACCTCGCGCAGGCGGAGATCACCCGCGCAGGCGGGGATCACCCCGTTCATCGACATCGGCACCGGCATCCCGACCTCGCCGACGGTCCACGAGGTCGCGCGGCGGACCCACCCCGACGCCCGCGTGGTCCACGTCGACCGGCGACGACGCGGGAGACGACACCGGCGACGACGCGGCCCTCGGGCCGCCGACGTAGGGTGCCGCCCCGTGCGTCTGGTGCTCGCGTCCGCGTCCCCGGCCCGACGGGCCGTCCTCCGTGCCGCCGGGGTGGAACCCCTCGTCGAGGTCTCCGACGTCGACGAGGACGCCGTGGTCGCCGAGCTCGGCGACGGCGCGACGCCCGAGGACACCGTGTCGGCGCTCGCGCTGGCGAAGGCCCGCACGGTGGCCGCGCGGATCGCGACGGCCGAGCCCGACTGCGTCATCGTCGGCGCGGACTCCATGCTGTGGCTCGAGGGCGAGCTCGTGGGCAAGCCGGCGTCGCTCGACGCCGCGCGCGGTCGGTGGGACCAGATGGCCGGGCGCGCCGCGGACCTGTTCACCGGGCACGCGCTGGTCCGCGTGGTCGACGGCGCCGTGGAGCGCGAGGTCACCGGGCACGCGCGCACGGCCGTCGCGTTCTCCGAGCCCAGCACCGCCGAGCTCGAGTCCTACCTCGCGAGCGGGGAGCCGCTGGCCGTCGCCGGCGCGTTCACGCTCGACGGCCTGGGCGGCTGGTTCGTCGAGGGCATCGAGGGCGACCCGTCGAACGTCGTCGGGCTGAGCCTGCCCCTGACCCGGCGCCTGCTCGGCGAGATCGGCGTCGGCGTCGACGCGCTCTGGGCGGCGGCCCCCCGGACCTGAGTACCGCTGCTCGGGGCTGCTCAGGCGGGATCGAGGCGCAGCGAGCGCACCACGGCGTCCGCCGCGTCGCCGTCGGCCTCGATGGTCGGCGAGGGCCGGGCCACGGCCAGCACCGCGAGCGTGCGGCCCGGCGCCGCGATCGTGCTCACGCGCACCAGCGCGCCGTCGAGCTCGCCGCCCTCGACACGGCGCACCGAGGTGCGGGTGGGCAGGTCGGCGACGGACGCCTCGTTGTCGGTGAGGTCCGCGGTCCCGGCGCCGGGGGCGAGCAGGTCGGCGTAGGCGTCCGCCAGCCGCCGCGCCTCGGCGTCCAGCGCGGAGGTCCGGGCGGGGTCGGCGACGGGCGGGTCGACGGGGACGCGCTCCGGGTCCGCGAGGCCGACGAGCACCACCGTGCCCTCGCCGCGCCGCAGGATCGTCGCGCCCTCGAACCGGCCCGACGGCACCTCGACGACGTCCTGGTCCGGCGCGACCCGCCACCCCGCCGGGAGCGCCAGCGTCGTGGCCGTCACCGCGTCGGGCACGCGCGGCGCGTCCGGGGCCGGGGCCTCGTCGGCGGGTCCGGACGGCGCCGGCTCCTCGGGCTCCGGCGGGGCCGTGGGCGCCGCCGGCTCCGACGGCTCCGACGGCTCCGACGGCGGGTCCACCGCCCCGGGTGGTGGTCCCGTGGGCGCGACGACGTCCTCGGTCGCGAGGCGCAGGGAGGTCGCCCGGTCGGCGCCGACCGCCCCGGCGACCACGGCGACGAGGCCGGCGAGGGCCAGCACGGACGCGCACACGGCCACCGACCGCCACCACCAAGGCTGCATCGGTCGCCGACCGTAGCCGCGACGGACGGGGTGACCCGCACCGGGGCGCGGCGTGTGCGGGGCGTGAGCGGGCATCCTCGGCGTGTGGTCATGACCACGCCGGGCTCCGCGACGCTGCCGCATCGAGTACGAGAGAGTGACCCGACCGGGCACCCGTCCGGCCGCCCCTACACTGCCCCGACCGACCCCGGTCCAGCCCCGGTTCAGCGATGATCCCCCAGGAGGTCCCTCGATGGCCGCGTCCGCCCCGACGGGGTTCGACCCGCTGCACACCGTCCTGGTGGCGAACCGCGGCGAGATCGCGGTGCGCGTGGTGCGTGCCTGCGCCGACGCGGGCCTGCGGAGCGTCGCCGTGTACGCCGACCCGGACCGGGACGCCCCGCACGTCCGCCTCGCCGACCAGGCGTTCGGGCTGGGCGGGGAGACCGCGGCCGAGTCGTACCTCGACATCGAGAAGCTCCTGAAGGCCGCGCGGGACTCCGGCGCGAACGCGATCCACCCGGGCTACGGGTTCCTCTCCGAGAACGCGGACTTCGCCCAGGCCGTCATCGACGCCGGGCTGATCTGGATCGGCCCGAGCCCGCAGGCCATCCGCGACCTGGGCGACAAGGTCACCGCTCGCAAGATCGCCGAGCGCTCCGGGGCGCCCCTGGTGCCCGGCACGAAGGACCCGGTCGCCGACGCCGACGAGGTCATCGCCTTCGCCGACGAGCACGGGCTGCCGGTGGCGATCAAGGCGGCGTTCGGTGGCGGCGGGCGCGGCATGCGCGTCGCCCGCGAGCGCGACGAGATCGCCGAGATGTTCGACGCCGCGGTGCGCGAGGCCGTGTCGGCGTTCGGGCGCGGCGAGTCGTTCGTCGAGCGCTACCTCGACCGGCCCCGCCACGTCGAGGCCCAGGTCCTGGCCGACCAGCACGGCAACTGCATCGTCGTCGGCACCCGCGACTGCTCGCTGCAGCGCCGCCACCAGAAGCTGGTCGAGGAGGCGCCCGCGCCGTTCCTGTCCGACGAGCAGCGCAAGCGCATCCACACCTCGGCCCGCGACATCTGCGTCGAGGCCGGCTACTCCGGCGCCGGCACCGTGGAGTTCCTCGTCGGCGAGGACGGCACGATCTCGTTCCTCGAGGTCAACACCCGCCTGCAGGTCGAGCACCCCGTCTCCGAGGAGACCAGCGGGATCGACCTCGTCATCGAGCAGTTCCGCATCGCCGCCGGCCAGGAGCTGCGCTTCAGCGAGGACCCGACCCCGCGCGGGCACGCCATCGAGTACCGGATCAACGGCGAGGACGCCGGCCGCGGCTTCCTGCCCGCGCCCGGCACGGTGACCCGCTTCGTCGCCCCCGACGGCCCCGGCGTGCGCGTCGACTCGGGCGTCGAGACCGGCACCGTCATCGGCGGGCAGTTCGACTCGATGGTCGGCAAGCTGATCGTCACCGGCGAGGACCGGGAGCAGGCGATGGCCCGCTCGCGTCGTGCGCTCGCCGAGCTCGTCGTCGAGGGCCTGCCGACGGTCATCCCGTTCCACCGGGCGGTGCTGGACGACCCGGCCTTCACCGCCCCGGACGGCGCCGAGTCGTTCACGGTGCACACGCGCTGGATCGAGACCGAGTTCGACAACCGGATCCCGCCGTACGAGGCCGCCGCGACGGACGAGGAGGCGGCGGACTCCCTGCCGCGGCAGACGGTGGTCGTCGAGGTCGGCGGCAAGCGCCTCGAGGTGTCGCTGCCCGGCGACCTCGCCATCGGTGGCGGCGGGGGCGGCGCGCGGGCCGCGACGCCGAAGAAGAAGCGCGCCCGCTCCGGCGGCGGCGCCAAGGTCTCCGGCGACGCCGTGACCGCGCCGATGCAGGGCACGGTGGTCAAGGTCGCGGTGTCCGAGGGCGACACGGTGTCGGCGGGCGACCTCGTCGTGGTCGTCGAGGCCATGAAGATGGAGAACCCGGTCACCGCCCACAAGGACGGCGTCGTCACCGGGCTCACCCTCGAGGCGGGCGCGAGCGTCAACCAGGGCGCCGTGATCTGCGAGATCCCCGACGCGTCGTAGGCGGCGCATACTGAGGGGCGTGGCGGACGTCGGGGCGCACGAGCGGGAGCTCGCGATGGAGGCGCTCGACGCGCACCGGCGCGCCGGCCGCCTCGAGCGCGCCGAGCACGCCGACCGCTGCGCGAGGGCGTCGCGGGCGACGTCTCGGGTCCAGCTCGAGGCGCTGTTCAGCGACCTCCCCGAGCCGCACCCGGTCTACCCGACGGCCACCTCGACGGCCACCTCGACGGCGCCGCGGCCGGCGGCGGCCGACGCGCCCGCCGCCCCGGAGCTCCCGGAGCTCGTGGCCCCCGGCGGCGCGGCGATCGCGCGGCACGCCGGGCTGATCTCGCTGCTCACACCGGCGGCGGCCGCGGTGCTCTTCGCCGTCAGCGGTGGGCGTTTCCCCTGGATTTCATCCTCGTGCCGATCGTGCTCGCGGGCGTGGCGTACGTCTCCCACCGCCAGGGCGGTTGAGGGGTCCGCGCTCGGCGCAATCCCCGTCACGGCGGGAACACCACGCGGGTGAGCAGGTGTTGAGCACGTCGTCCGACCGGACACCCGGCGTCGTGTGTGCGGTCCCCGGAGGCGGAAACCGATCGCCTGTCGGGGGTGGGTGTGATGCTCTTGCCACCGGTCCGTGACCGCCACGGCCGCCGCCACGAGGGGGAACGATGACCGGCCCGTCCGGAACCGGCCAGCGCACCAGCGCGCGACCGATGGTGATCATCATGACGTTGGTCGTCTCGGCCTTCGTCATGATCCTCAACGAGACCATCCTCAGCGTGGCGCTGCCGCACCTCACCGGCGACCTCGGGGTGTCGGCCACGACGGTGCAGTGGCTGACCAGCGGCTTCCTGCTGACGATGGGCGTGGTCATCCCGACCACGGGCTACATCCTCAACCGCTTCACGCCGCGGCAGGTGTTCCTCGCCGCGATGACGCTGTTCAGCACCGGCACGCTGATCTGCGCGCTGTCGCCGGGCTTCGAGCTGCTGCTCGTGGGCCGCATCGTGCAGGCCACGGGCACGGCGGTGATGATCCCGCTGCTCATGACCTCGGTGATGCGCCTGATCCCGCCGGAGCGCCGCGGCGCGACGATGGGCACGATCTCGATCGTCATCGCCGTGGCCCCCGCCATCGGCCCGACCATCGGCGGCCTCATCCTCGCCTCGCTCGACTGGCGCTGGATGTTCTGGAGCGTCCTGCCGCTGTCGATCGCCGCGCTCGTCGTCGGGCTGGTGCTCTTCCGGCTGCAGAGCGAGACGCACCCGACGCCGCTCGACCTGCTCTCGGTGGCCCTGTCGTTCTTCGCCTTCGGCGGCATCGTCTACGGGCTGTCGACGCTCGGGCACGGCGGCAGCGCGGTGATCCCGCCGTGGGCCGCGCTGGTCGTCGGCGCCGTCGCGCTGACCACCTTCGTCCTGCGCCAGATGCAGCTCCAGCGCTCCGAGTCGGCCCTGCTCGACCTGCGGCCGTTCAGCCACCGGCAGTTCGTCGTCGCGATCGTGCTCTCGGCCCTGCTGTTCATGTCGCTGCTGGGCGCCGGGGCGATCCTGCTGCCGATCTACCTGCAGAACGTCCTCGGCGTGAGCGCGGCGACCACGGGCCTCGCGGTGCTGCCCGGCGGCCTCGTGCTCGGGTTCATGGGCCGCCCGGTGGGCCGGCTGTTCGACCGCGTCGGCGCCCGCCCCCTCGTCATCCCGGGCGCCATCGGGCTCGCGACGTCGATGTGGCTGCTGGCCCTCCTCGGAGCCGGGGCGGCTCTGTGGATGGTCATCGCGGTGCACATCCTGCTCATGGCCTCGCTCGGCCTGATGATGACGCCACTGCTCACCGAAGGGCTCGCGGTCCTGCCCTCGCACCTGTACTCGCACGGCAGCGCGATCCTCACGACGCTCCAGCAGGTCGCGGGCGCGGCCGGCACGGCGGGCTTCGTCACCGTCGCGGCCATCGGGTCCTCGTCGCCGACGGGCACGCCCGACGCCGCCGGGCTGCAGCTGGCGTTCATGGTCGCCGGGGTCATCGGACTGGTCGCGGTCGGCGTCTCGTTCATGGTGCGCCGCAAGCCGGCCGGTGGGACGCCGGCGCACGGCAGCCCCGAGAGCGGTCCCGTCGAGACCGGCGACGACACCAGCGACACCCCGTCGACGCCCGTCGCCGGGCGCTGACGGGTCACACCAGCGGCGCCGCCAGCAGGGCCACGGCCCCGACGGTGGTGACCGCGGTGCGCACGCGGTGCGCGCGCATCCAGGGACGCTCGAACGCCTCGCGGACCCGGGCGACGTCACCGGCCTCGCCCGGGTTCGCACGGTCGAGCGCGGTGTTCAGCGGGATGTTCACCGTGATCGTGATCCCGATCGACGCGACCTGCAGCACCGCCCCGATCAGCACGAGCACCACCGGCGCCCCCGCCACCAGCGCCAGCACGAGCGCCGCGACGGCCACCAGCGGCGCACCCAGGAACAGCACGACGAACCCGGGCCGCACGATCACCCGGTTCACCGTCTGCATGACCGACACCAGCACCGCGTCGGGCAGCCGCGCGAGCGACGGCATGACGGTCAGCGAGAACGCCAGGTAGAGCCCCGCCAGCAGGGCCGAGAGCGCGCCGGCGAGCAGCGTCGCCGCAGCCACCAGGGTCGTCATGGCGACCAGTCCACCGCGCGCCGACGGCCCCGGACCAGGGCCGTCCGTCCGGGATGCCTGCCCGCCCGTCCGGATACCCGTCCGGGCGAGGGCGTCCCCCGCTGCGTCCCACGCAGCGGGGGCGTGTCCTTCGCTGCCTCCCGGCGCGACTCAGCCGGTCCCGAGCGCCGCGAGCCGGGGCGCGCGGGGGTCGGGGGCGGCGACGCGGAGCTTGTCCGCCTCGACGTCGGTGTCGACCGTCTGCGAGTCCCGCTCGGCCTGGACGCGCTCGATGTACGACCGGACCTCGAGGTCGCGCTGCTCGTCGGTCCAGCCCAGGAGCTCGGCCATCTGCGCGCCGACGGCCTCGGCCGAGTCGATGCCGCGGTGGGCGTACTCGATCGAGATGCGGGTGCGCCGGGTGAGGACGTCGTCGAGGTGCATCGCGCCCTCGTAGGCCACCGCGTACGCGATCTCCACGCGCAGGTAGTCCGGCGACGCGGGGACGGGCTCGAGCAGCGAGGGGTCCCCGCCGTTGGCGCTGTCGCCCATGGCCAGCAGGCCGTGCAGGAGCGAGCCGTAGCGGTCGAGCAGGTGCCGGACGCGGTGCGGGTGCAGCCCGTGGCGCGTGCCCAGCTGCTCGGCCTGGTTGACCAGCGCGAAGTACCCGTCGGCGCCGACGAGCGGCACGCGGTCGGTGACGGACGGCGCCACGCGCGTCGGGATGTCCTCGGCCGCGGCGTCGATCGCGTCGGCGGCCATGACGCGGTAGGTCGTGTACTTGCCGCCCGCGATGGCCACGAGGCCCGGCATGACCCGCGAGACGGCGTGCTCGCGCGAGAGCTTCGAGGTCTGCTCGGACTCGCCGGCCAGCAGCGGGCGCAGGCCCGCGTACACGCCCTCGATGTCGTCGTGGGTCAGCGGCGTGACCAGCACCGAGTTGATGTGCTCGAGCAGGTAGTCGAGGTCCTTGCGCGTCGCCGCGGGGTGGGCGAGGTCGAGGTTCCACTCGGTGTCGGTGGTGCCGACGATCCAGTGGTTGCGCCACGGGATGACGAACAGCACCGACTTCTCGGTGCGCAGGATCATCCCGGTGTCCGACGGGATCTTGTCGCGCGCCACGAGGAAGTGGACGCCCTTCGAGGCCTTGACCCGGAAGCGGCCGCGGGTGCCGGCGGCGTGCTGCATCTGGTCGGTCCAGACCCCGGTGCAGTTGACCACCACCGACGCGCGCACGTCGGTCTCGCGACCGGTCTCGACGTCGCGGACGCGCACGCCGGCCACGCGGTCGACCTCGTGCAGGAAGTCGACGACCTGGGTCGAGGTGCGCACCACCGCGCCGTACTGGGCCGCCGTGCGCCCGACCATCATCGTGTGGCGGGCGTCGTCGGCCTGGGCGTCGTAGTAGCGGATCGCGCCGACGAGGGCGCTGCGCTTGAGCGCCGGCGCCATGCGCAGCGCGCCCGAGCGGGTCAGCTGCTTCTGGTGGGGCAGCGAGCTCTTGCCGCCCATCGTGTCGTAGAGCGTGACGCCGGCGGTGACGTACGGGCGCTCCCAGTGCTTCGTCAGCGGGTACAGGAAGCTGACCGGCTTGATGAGGTGCGGGGCGAGGCGGGTCATGTTGAGCTCGCGTTCGCGCAGGGCCTCGCGCACCAGCCCGAAGTCGAGCTGCTCGAGGTAGCGCAGCCCGCCGTGGAAGAGCTTCGACGACCGGCTCGACGTCCCCGACGCGAGGTCGCGCGCCTCGACCAGCGCCACCTTGAGGCCCCGGGTGGCCGCGTCCAGCGCCGCGCCGGTGCCGACGACCCCGCCGCCGACCACCACGACGTCGAACTGCTCCGAGGCCAGCCGGTCCCAGTCCCGCTCGCGGGCCGCCGGGCCCAGACGGGACGGCTCGGCGGCGGCGTCCAGCGCCTCGGCGCCGGCATCGACCCCGGCGTCACCCGCCCCCACGTCACCCGCCCCGCGGTCCGCGGCGCCCCCTGCACTCCGTCCAGCGCCCACGTCCGATCCCCTCTCGTTCGTCCCTGCCCGTCGCGTCGTGCCGGGGGGCTGCCGAACCGCACCGCCGGCGGGCGACCCCGGGGCGCTCCCCGCCACTCACGCTAACGCGGCAACGCCACCCCGGGCAGCGAGCACGCGGCGCGATCACGTGGTCCGTCCCGGTCGCTGGATGCCCGGGGACCCGGCCCGTCACCCGCGAGATCCGGCCGGATCATGGACACACGGTGAAGCGCGCCACTAGCGTCGCCGATCACGCGCGCCCTGGGCCGACCCAGGACCCCGGACGAGCGTCGCAGGGGCTGGGTCGGCGCAGACAGGAGTCCTCGTGAGCGCAGGAAGCATCATCCTCTCGGAGTTCCTCGGCACCATGGTGCTGCTCCTCTTCGGCTGTGGGGTCGTGGCCAACGTGCTGCTGACCCGCACCAACGCCGACGGGGACACCGCGTCGTGGGTGCTCATCACGTTCGGTTGGGGGTTCGGCGTCTTCGCCGGGGCCAGCATCGCCGACGCCTCCGGCGGCGCGATCAACCCGGCCGTCACCCTGGGCAGCGCGATCGCCGGCGGCACGCCGTGGTCGCAGGTGCCGTGGTACCTCATCGGGCAGTTCCTGGGCGCCTTCGCCGGGGCCGTCCTCGCCTGGCTGGTCTACAAGCTGCAGTTCGACGCGAGCGAGGACAACTCGGGCACGCTGAACATCTTCTCGACCAACCCACCCATCAAGAAGCCGGTGTGGAACATGGTCACGGAGACCATCGGCACGTTCGCGCTGGTGCTGTTCCTGCTGGTCGCCCCCTACGGCGACAGCCCGGCGATCTACGCCGCCGCCGCCGCGGTCGTCATGGGCATCGGGCAGACGATGGGTGGCCCGACGGGCTACGCGATCAACCCGGCCCGTGACCTCGGGCCGCGCATCGCCTACGCCGTCCTGCCGATCCGTGGCAAGGGCCGCCCCGACTGGGGCTACTCGTGGGTGCCCGTCGTGGGCCCGCTCATCGGCGCCGCGCTCGCCGCCCTCGTCGCCGCCGTCGCGCCCGTCGCGACGGGCTGACCTCCCGGCCGGCACCCGCTCCCCCGTCCGGGAGCGGGCGCTCGGCCCCGACCTCCACGTCCCCCGATCTCGCAGGGAGCCACCGTATGACGCAGTACGTCGCCGCGATCGACCAGGGCACGACGTCGACCCGGTGCATGATCTTCGACCACTCGGGACGGGTCGTCGCGGTCGACCAGCTCGAGCACCAGCAGATCTTCCCGAGGGCGGGGTGGGTCGAGCACGACGCCTCGGAGATCTGGGGCAACACCCGCCAGGTGTGCGGCGGGGCGCTGGCCCGCGCCGACCTCAACGCCGACCAGATCGCGGCCGTCGGCATCACCAACCAGCGCGAGACCACGGTCGTCTGGGACAAGGCCACCGGCGAGCCCATCCACAACGCGATCGTCTGGCAGGACACCCGCACCCAGGCGATCTGCGACGAGCTCGGCGCGCTCGGCGGCGGCGCGGAGCGCTACCGCGCGAAGACCGGCCTCCCGCTGGCGACGTACTTCGCGGGCCCGAAGGCGCGCTGGATCCTCGACAACGTCGAGGGCGCCCGCGAGCGCGCCGAGCGCGGCGAGCTCGCGTTCGGGACCATGGACACCTGGGTGCTCTGGAACGCCACCGGCGGCAACGAGGGCGGGCTGCACGTCACCGACCCGACCAACGCGTCGCGGACCCTGCTGATGAACATCGACACCCTCGAGTGGGACCCCGAGCTCTGCGAGGAGATCGGCGTCCCGATGGCGATGCTGCCGGAGATCCGGTCGTCGTCGGAGAACTACGGCCCGATCCGCGCCCGCGGCACGTTCCGGGACGTCCCGGTCGCCGGCATCCTCGGCGACCAGCAGGCCGCGACCTTCGGGCAGGCGTGCCTCGACGTCGGGGAGGCCAAGAACACCTACGGCACCGGCAACTTCGTGCTGCTGAACACCGGCACCGAGAAGGTCGAGTCGAAGAACGGCCTGCTGACGACGGTCTGCTACAAGATCGGCGACGCGCCGCAGGTCTACGCCCTCGAGGGCTCGATCGCCGTCACCGGCTCGCTGGTGCAGTGGATGCGCGACAACCTCGGGATCATCGCGACGGCCCCCGAGATCGAGGATCTCGCCAAGTCGGTCGACGACAACGGCGGCGCCTACTTCGTGCCCGCGTTCTCCGGCCTCTTCGCGCCCTACTGGCGCTCCGACGCCCGCGGCGCGATCGTCGGGCTGACCCGCTACGTCAACAAGGGCCACCTCGCGCGCGCCGTCCTCGAGGCCACCGCGTTCCAGACCCGCGAGGTCATCGACGCCATGAACGCCGACTCGGGCGTCCCGCTGACCACCCTCAAGGTCGACGGCGGCATGGTCGGCAACGAGGTGCTCATGCAGTTCCAGGCCGACCTGCTCGGCGTCGACGTCATCCGGCCGGTGGTCGCCGAGACGACCGCCCTCGGCGCCGCCTACGCCGCGGGCCTCGCCGTCGGCTTCTGGGACTCCGAGCAGGACATCCGCGACAACTGGGCCCAGGACAAGGTCTGGTCGCCGGCAATGGACCCGACCCTGCGCGACGAGACCTACGCGCAGTGGAAGAAGGCGGTCACGCGCACCTTCGACTGGGCCTGATCGCACGGCGCGCTCTGTCGGGTCGGCGCCGGGTCGGCGCCGGGTCTACGGCGGGACCGCGGGGTCACCCGAGCGGCCGGTCCCGGCGCGTCGGCGCCGGCACGGGCACACCGCGCCGGCGCCCGTCGTCGACACCGGTCCGACCTCCGCGTCCCACCCTCGGGGGGGTCGGGGTGGGACGCGCTGTCGTCGGCGGCCGCTCGGGCGACGTGCTCCAGCATCGGCGCGCGCGTCGACACCCGCCCCAGGGTGAATCCCTAGTCCACGCCGGGCATCCGGCTGGTCACGTCCCGGTGCCGGGCGGCACGATCGCGCAGGGGGTGCGGCGCGTGACGGGGACGATCACCAGGGTGGGTGCCGACGGCGTCGGGCGCTCGGCCGAGCTCGCCTCGCTGCTCGACCTCGCGCGCCGGGCCCGGGAGGGCGCGCCGGTGCCCGTCCTCGTCACCGGGCCGGCCGGCATCGGCAAGTCCGAGCTCGTCGACCGGCTGCGCCGGCGCGTCGAGCCGGCCATGACCGTCGTGCGGGCCGTGGCCCCCGACGTCGGGCTGAGCCGTCCCGGCGAGCTGCTCGAGCGCTGCCTGGCGGCGGCCCACGCCGCGGGGGCGGCCGACGCGTCCGTGCCGACCGGCCCGTCGCGGCCGGGCGCGTCGGCGCTGCTCGCCGCCCTCGAGGACCTCGCCGACCGGCGCCCGGTGCTGTTCGTCGCGGACGACCTGCACCGCGCCGACCCCGAGTCGCTCGCCACCCTGCGCCGCCTCCTGCGCCGGCTCCCGCCGCTGCGGGTGCTGCCCGTGCTCGCCGGGCACGACCGCCCCGGCGACTGGCTCGAGCCCCCGCCCGGCGACGCGTGGCCCGAGGACACGGTCCGGATGACGCTGCGCGGGCTCACGGTCGAGGAGGTCGGCGAGCTCGCCCGGGAGGTCGACCCCGAGGTCAGCGCCTGGACCGTCGCGCGCCTGCGCGCCGAGACCGACGGCAACCCGACGTACCTGCGCGCGGTCCTCGCCGAGTCCGACCTGGCCGGGCGCTACCGCCTGGGCCGGCCGCAGCCGCCGGGTTCCCTCGCCGCGAGTCTGCGCCGCCGCCTGGTGCGGCTGGCCGACGGCCCGCGGGCGGCGCTCGAGGCGCTGGCGGTGGTGGGCGAGCCGGCGTCGGTCCGGGTGCTGCGCGCCCTCACCGGGCGCGCGGGCGTCGCCGAGGACGCCGCCCCGCTCGTGCGGGAGGGGCTGCTGGAGGCCCAGGTCGACGAGACCGACGAGATCCTCGCCTTCCGCTCGGTGCTCGTCCGCGACGCCGTGTACGGCAGCCTGCCCGCCGACCGCCGGCGCGCGCTGCACCGGGCGGCCGCGGAGCTGACGGGCGGCGCCACCCGCCGTCGCCACCTGGTCGGCGCGTCGGCGGGTCCCGACGGCGCGCTCGCCGACGAGCTGGAGCGCGCGGCCACCGCGGAGTTCGAGGGCGGCGCGCTGGTCGCGGCCGCGGAGAGCCTGCTGTGGGCGTCGTCGCGCAGCCCCGACGAGCGCTCGCGGGCCGCCCGGCTGACCGAGGGTGTGCGCCTGCTCGTGCACGCCGCCCGCGAGGGGCACGCGCTCGAGCACACCGCGCAGATCGAGGCGCTGCCCGAGGGCCCGGCGCGCTCGGAGCTGCTCGGGCTGCTGGCGTTCGCGCGCGACGAGGTGATCGCGTCCCGCGACCTGCTGGAGGCGGCACGGGCGGGCATGGACGACGACGCGCAGGAGCCCGCGACGGCCGAGGCCGTCGCGCGCCTCGACCTCGAGCTGGCCTACGTCCACTGTCAGCTCGGCGACGGGGGTCCTGCCGTCGCGGCGGCGGGCGACGCCCGGCGCCGGGTGCCCGCGGACCACCGGCTGGTGCCGCTCGCGCGCGCCTTCACCGCCGCGGGCACGGCGCTGACCGACGGGCCCGCCCGCGGTCTCGAGGAGCTGGCGTTCCTGCCCGACCACCCGGCGCGGGCCACCCCCTACGAACTGCCCGCGCTCACCCACCGCGGCGCGCTGCGGGGGCTGCTCGGACGGCTCGCCCCGGCGTGCGCGGACCTCACCGTCGTCGCCCGACGCCGGAGCACGCCGCTGGCGCACCTGCTCGGGGTGTCCGCGCAGGTGCACCTGGTGTGGGTCGACTACCTGCTCGGCGAGTGGGACGCCGCCCGTCGCGAGGTCGAGGCCGCCGTCGAGGCCGCCGTGCGCCACGGCCGCAGCGTCGACCACGCCACCCTGTTCTCGCTGTCGGCGATCCTCCACGCGGGCCGGGGCGAGCAGGACGCCGCGCGTGCCGACCTCCACCGCGCCACGGACCTCGCGCGCGCGGCCGACTTCCTCGGGCCCCGGGTCCACCTCGCCCTCGCCGAGGCGGCGATCGCGCAGGCCGAGGGCCGCGCCGCCGACGTCGCGAGCACGCTCGGGACCCTGACGCCGGACCTGCTCGAGCCCGACCGCGTCCGGCTCTACTCGGGGTGGTGGCTGCCCGCGCTCGTCGACAGCCACCTCGACACCGGGCGCCTCGACGACGCGGCGACCGCGCTCGCGGCGCTCGACCGGGTCCCCGCGGCGGGCAGCTGCCTGCCGGTGGCGCGTGCCTGGCTGGGCGGCCGGCTCGCCGCCGCCCGGGGTGACCTCGACGGCGCCCTCCGGGTCCTCGACGCCGGGCTGGCGCTGCCGGCCGAGGGCGGCGAGCCCGCCTGGTACCGCACCCGCCTGCGCCACGCCCACGGTTGGGCCCTGGTGCGCGCCGGCCACCGCGCCGAGGGCCGGGCCGCGCTGGACGCCGCCGCCGACGCCTACAGCCGCATGGGCGCCCGGCCCTTCCTGGACCGCTGCCTCGCCGACCTCGCCGATGCGACCGAGCCCGCCGACCTGGGGGCCGCCCCGACCGGCGGCGTCCCGCCGGAGGTCTCCCGCCGCGGCCGGTGGGCCGACGAGCTCACCGACCGCGAGCGCGAGGTCACGACCCTCGTCGGGCGCGGCTGGACCAACCCCGAGATCGCCGCCGAGCTGTTCGTCTCGAGGAAGACCGTCGAGTACCACCTGCGCAACGTCTACGGGAAGCTCGGCCTGGCCGGCCGCCGCGCGCTGCGGGACCGGGTCCAGAGCCGCTGACCGACCGGGATCAGTCCAGGTCGTCGTGCTGCATCAGCCGCCGGCCCGCCTCGGTGACCGAACCCGACAGGGAGGGGTAGATCGAGAACGTGTGGGCGAGGTCGTCGACCGTCAGGTTGTTCTGCACCGCCATGGCCAGCGGGAGGATGAGCTCGCTGGCCACCGGGGCCACGATCACCCCGCCGATCACGACGCCCGTCGCCGGCCGGCAGAAGATCTTGACGAAGCCCTCCCGGAGCCCCGACATCTTCGCCCGCGGGTTGGTGCCGAGCGGCATGATCACCTCGCGGGCGGAGAACTCGCCGCTCTCCACCTGAGCGTGGCTGATCCCGACCGTCGCCACCTCGGGGCGCGTGAACACCGCCGACGCGACCGTCTTGAGCCGCAGCGGGGAGACGCCCTCGCCGAGGGCGTGCCACATCGCGATGCGGCCCTGCATCGCCGCCACCGAGGCCAGCGGCAGCAGACCGGTGCAGTCGCCGGCGGCGTAGACGCCCGGGATGTCGGTGCGCGAGACCCGGTCGACGGTGATGTGGCCGCTGTCGGTGAGCGCGAGGCCGATGTTCGCGGCCCCGAGGTCGCCGGTGTTGGGCACCGAGCCGACCGTCATCAGCGCGTGCGAGCCCTCGACCTCGCGGCCGTCGTTCAGCGTCACCCGCACGCCGTCCGCGGTGGCGACGACCTTCTCCGCCCGGGACCGGGGCTCGATGTGCACGCCGCGGGCGGTGAAGGCCTCCTCCAGCGTCGCCGCGGCGTCGGGGTCCTCGTGCGGGAGCACCCGGTCGCGGCTGGAGATCAGGGTCACCGGTACGCCGAGCTCGGCGTACGCGGAGACGAACTCGGCGCCGGTGACGCCGGAGCCGACGACGACGAGGTGCTCGGGCAGCGCGTCGAGGTCGTAGAGCTGGCGCCAGGTCAGGATGCGCGTGCCGTCGGGCTGGGCGTCGGGCAGCACGCGCGGCGAGGCGCCCGTGGCGACGAGCGCGACGTCGGCGGTCACCGTCTCGGTGCTGCCGTCGGGGTGCGCGATGCAGACGTCATGGGTGGCGCTGGTGCGGTCGCTCTCCTCGAACCACGCGCGCCCCTGCACGACCCGGACGCCGGCGCGCTGCAGGGTCTGGTGCACGTCGGCCGACTGGGCGAGCGCGAGGCCGTGCACCCGGCTGTTGACCCGGGGCAGGTCGACCCGCGGGTCGTCGACGTCGACGCCCATCTCGTGGGTGCTGCGGAAGCTCGCGCGCACCCCGGCCGAGGCGATGAAGGTCTTGGACGGCACGCAGTCGTAGGCGACGCAGTTGCCGCCCAGGCTGTCCTGCTCGACGACCGTGACGTCGGCCTCGTGCTGGGCGGCGACGAGCGCCGCCTCGTACCCCGCGGGCCCTCCGCCGAGGATGACGATGCGGGTCATGTGGTGGTTCCCTCCTGTTCGTCACCCTCCATGGTCCACGACCGGCCGGCGACGCGGATGACGCGCACGCACCGATCGTGTTCCGGCCACCGACGGGTCGGACCCCGAGGCGGTGCCTCCCGAGCACGCCTCCTGACTACCCTGTCCGCCGTGCCGCTCTACGCCGCGTACGGATCCAACATGGACCCCGCGCAGATGATGCAACGGGCGCCCCACTCGCCCATGTCGGGCACGGGCTGGCTCGAGGGCTGGCGCCTGACCTTCGGCGGCGAGGACTACGGGTGGGAGGGCGCCCTGTCCACCGTCGTCGAGGATCCCGGGTCGCGGGTCTTCGTGGTGCTCTACGACGTCAGCCCCCTCGACGTCGACGGGCTCGACCGCTGGGAGGGCGGCGAGCTCGGCATGCACAAGAAGCTGCGCCTGCGCATCCAGACCATGGACGGGCCGCAGCTCGCCTGGGTCTACGTCCTCGACGCCTACGAGGGCGGGCTGCCCTCCGCGCGCTACATCGGGGTGCTGTCCGACGCGGCCGAGAGCGCCGGCGCGCCGGACGACTACGTCCGCGCGCTGCGCGAGCGCCCCTGCCGCTCGGTGGGGCCGGGGCCCGGCTCGGAGCTGTAGAGGCGCGCGCCGGCACCTCGGTCGGTCTCCGGCAGCGCGCTCGCGGTCGTTCGCAGGGAGACCAGGAGCACGTGGTGCACGCGCGGGAGCGCCCCGCGGTGCACCACGTCCTCGGAGATCAGCCGCTGTAGCCGGCGCGGCGCAGCGCCTCGGCCATCGCGTCGTTCGTCGGCGCGGGCCGGCGGTCACGCCCGCCGCGCTGGCCGCCCTGGCCCTGCCCACCGCGCTGGTCGCGGCCGCCCTGGCCCCCGCGACCGCCCTGCCCGCCGCGCTGGCCACCGCCCTGCGGGCCGCCCTGACCCCGGTCGGGACGCCCGCCCCGACCGCCCCTGCCCTCGGGTCGACCCTCCGGCCGGCCCTCCTGCTCGCGGCCGCCCTGGCCCTCGCCGCGGGGACCCCGCGCCTCGTCGGGACGCCCGCGACCGCGCTGCCCCTGACCCTCACCGGGCCGGCCGCCCCGGCCGCGCCCACCGCGCCGGCCGCCGCCCTGCCGCTCGCCCGCCTCGGAGGGTGTCCCGGCGGGAGCGGCCTCGGTGGGCGACCCGGTGGGCGACTCGGTGGGCGACCCGGTGGGAGCGGCTTCCGGGGAGCCCTGGGCCGGCGCCTCGCCGGGCGCCGTCGCCGGTGCCGCCTGCCCGCCCTGGCCGCCCTGGCCGCCCTGGCCGCCCTGGCCCCGGGCACCGCCGCGGCCCCGTCCGCCACGCCCCCGGCCGCCGCGCCCGCCGCGCGAGCCCTCCGACTTGGTGTCGCCGCCCTCGCTCGCGTTCTCGTCCTCGTCGACGCGCAGCGTCAGCGAGATGCGCTTGCGCTCCACGTCGACGTCGAGGACCCGCACGCGCACCACGTCGCCCGGCCCCACGACCGCGCGGGGGTCGGAAACGAAGTCCTTCGACATCGCCGAGATGTGCACGAGGCCGTCCTGGTGCACGCCGACGTCGACGAACGCGCCGAACGCGGCCACGTTGGTGACCTGGCCCTCGAGCACCATGCCCGGCGTCAGGTCGGTGATCTGCTCGACGCCCTCGGCGAACTCGGCGGTGGTGAACTCCGGGCGCGGGTCCCGGCCGGGCTTGTCGAGCTCGCTGATGATGTCGATCACCGTGGGGCGCCCGACCCGCTCGTCGGTGAAGTCGTCCGGGTCCAGCCCGCCGAGCAGCGTGCTGTTGCCGACGAGCCCGTCGACGTCGGTGCCCGTCGCCGACGCGATGCGGTGGACCACCGGGTAGGACTCGGGGTGCACGGCCGAGCGGTCGAGCGGGTCGGCGGCGCCGGGGATGCGCAGGAAGCCCGCGCTCTGCTCGAACGCCTTCGCCCCGAGCCGCGGCACGGCGTGCAGGGCGTCGCGGGACGCGAACGGGCCGTGCTCGTCGCGGTAGCCGACGATCGTCGTCGCGAGCCCCGAGCTGATGCCCGACACGCGCCGCAGCAGCGGCGCCGAGGCGGTGTTGACGTCGACGCCGACCGCGTTCACGCAGTCCTCGACCACCGCGTCCAGCGAGCGCGAGAGGGCCGTGCCGGCGATGTCGTGCTGGTACTGGCCGACGCCGATCGACTTCGGGTCGATCTTCACGAGCTCGGCCAGCGGGTCCTGCAGCCGGCGCGCGATCGACACGGCCCCGCGCAGCGACACGTCGAGGTCCGGCAGCTCGGCCGAGGCCTGCTCCGACGCGGAGTACACCGACGCGCCGGCCTCGGACACCACGGCCGCGACGAGCCCGAGCCCGGGCTCGCGGGCGATGAGGTCGCGGACCAGGGCGTGGGTCTCGCGCGAGGCCGTGCCGTTGCCGATGGCGACGAGCTCGACGCCGTGCTCGCGCGCGAGCTCGCCGATCCTCGTGCGCGAGGCCTCCCACTGCCGGCGCGGGACGTGCGGGTGGACGGTGTCGGTGGCGACGACCTTGCCGGTGCCGTCGACGACCGCGACCTTCACCCCGGTGCGCAGCCCCGGGTCGAGGCCCATCGTCGGGCGGGCGCCGGCCGGGGCGGCGAGCAGGAGGTCGCGCAGGTTGCCGGCGAACACCAGCACCGCGCCCTCCTCGGCGACCTCGCGCAGGCGCACCCGCAGGTCGACGATCAGCCGCGACAGGATGCGCGTGCGCCAGGCCCAGCGGACGGCCTCGCCCAGCCACCGGTCCGCGGGACGCCCGCGGTCGGCCACGCCCACCGCGGCGGCGATGCGCGCCAGGTAGACGTCGGTGATCGCGGACTCGTCGTCGTCGGCGGCCAGCGGATCGAGCGTGAGGGCCAGGACCTCCTCGGTCTCGCCGCGGAGGACCGCGAGGATCCGGTGTGAGGGCAGGCGCGTGAACTTCTCGTCGAACGCCGCGTAGTCGGAGAACTTCGCCGCCGCCGTGTCACCCTCCCCGCCGCGCCCCTCCCGGTAGACCGCGGTGAGCCGGCCGCGGCGCCACATCTGCTCGCGCAGCTCCCCGACGAGGTCCGCGTCCTCGGCCCAGCGCTCGACGAGGATCGCGCGGGCGCCCTCCAGCGCGGCGTCCCGGTCGGGCACGCCGCGGTCCGGGTCGACGTACGCGCCGGCCGCGGTGCGCGGGATGTGCGTCGGGTCGCCGACCAGGGCGTCGGCCAGCGGCTCGAGGCCCGCCTCGCGGGCGATGGCCGCCTTGGTGCGCCGCTTGGGCTTGTAGGGCAGGTAGACGTCCTCGAGGCGGCTCTTGGTCTCCGCGCCCAGGATGCGCGCCTCGAGCTCGCCGTCGAGCTTGCCCTGGGCGCGCACCGACTCGAGGACCGCCGCCCGGCGCTCCTCGAGCTCCCGCAGGTAGGTCAGGCGCTCCTCGAGCGTGCGCAGCTGGGCGTCGTCGAGACCGCCCGTCGCCTCCTTGCGGTAGCGCGCGACGAACGGGACCGTCGCCCCGCCGTCGAGCAGCTCCACCGCCGCCGCGACCCGCCCCTCGCCGACCGCGAGCTCGTCAGCGATGCGGCGCGTGACCGGGGGCAGGACAGGGGCGGCCGTTCCGGGACCACCGCCGTCGGCCGGGGTCGGGACGTCCGTGGCGGTCACCGTCGCATCGCTCACAGCCGCCATCGTGCCCGACGGGTCCGACGACGTGCGATCCGGTTCAGCCGCCGAGCGACTCGAGCGCCGCGTGCACGAGCGTCCGCACACCGACGGGCAGGGCACGCTCGTCGAGGTCGAACGTGGGCTGGTGGATGTCGGACTTCTCCCCGACGCCCGACCACACCCCGAGCCGGCCCATCGCCCCGGGCACGTGCTCGAGGTACCAGCCGAAGTCCTCGCCGCCGCTGGACTGCTCGGTGCCCACCGCGGCGTCGAACCCGTTGGCACGCTGGGCGGCGCGGGCGAGCAGGTCGGCCGAGACCGCGTCGTTGACCACCGGCGGCACCCCGCGGCGGTGCTCGAGCACGTAGCCGACGCCGGTCGGCGCCAGCAGGGCGGTGATCAGCGAGCGCACCAGCGGCTCGAGCTCGTTCCACGTCGCGTGCTCGGCGGTGCGCAGCGTGCCGGCCAGCATTCCCTGCTGGGGCACCGCGTTCGCGGCGTGCCCGGCCTGCACCGCGCCCCACACCAGCACCGTGCCCGAGCGCGGGTCGACGCGGCGGGAGAGCAGGTCGGGCAGGCCGGTGATGACGGTGCCGAGCGCGTGGACCAGGTCGGCGGTCAGGTGCGGGCGCGAGGTGTGCCCGCCCGGGGAGGTCAGGCGCAGCTCGAGCATGTCGCACGCCGAGGTGATGGCCCCGGTGCGCGTGCCCACCTTGCCGACCTCGAGCCGCGGGTCGCAGTGCAGGGCGAAGACGCGGTCGACGCCGTCGAGGCCGTCGGCGGCGATGACGTCGAGCGCGCCGCCGGGCTGGACCTCCTCGGCCGGCTGGAAGATCAGCCGCACGCGGCCGGGCAGCGAGGGCGCCGACGCGAGCGCGAGCCCCGCGCCGAGCAGCATCGCGGTGTGGGCGTCGTGCCCGCACATGTGCGCCACGCCGGGGACGCGCGACGAGTAGGGCGCGTCGGTCTGCTCGGTGAGCGGGAGGGCGTCGAGGTCCGCGCGCAGCGCGACGGTGCGCGGGCCCTCGCCGATGTCGCAGACCAGCCCGGTGCCGGGTAGCAGCCGCGGGCGCAGGCCGGCCGCCGCCAGCGTCTCGGCGCAGAGCCGGGTGGTCTCGAACTCGCGCCGGGCCAGCTCGGGCCGGGCGTGGAGGGAACGGCGCCAGCCGACGACGTCGTCGGCGTGCGCGGCGAGCCACCGGTCGATCCACTCCGGGCCGTTGCCGGCGCCGAGGTCGGCCACAGGGGCCGACGTGGCGCTCGGCTCCGCCAGAGTCATCGAACACACCTCCTGGTGGCGGACCCGTCGCGGGTCCGACTGTCCGGCCCAGCATGCCTGCGCCGGACGGCGGTTGTGGGCGATCGAGCCGCCCCCGCGCCGAGGGGTCGCGATCGCGCTGTGTGCGGCGACCCAGGTCACGGCCCGAACCGACGAGCGGCCGGTACGCGCAGGTCACCGGCGTGCCGTGCCGCTACTCGGCCGTCGCCCCCCGTCCGTCGCACGCCCTGGGGACACGGGTACCCCGGGGGCGGCCCGCCCACCGGTCGACGTTGCCATGATGGTCGGGTGAGCCCCGCACCCACCGACGCGCCCGGCCCCCGCCGGATCGTCGGGCGCTACCGCCTCGAGCACGAGCTCGGCCGCGGCGCCATGGGCACGGTGTGGTCGGCGTACGACGAGGTCCTGCACCGTCCCGTCGCGGTGAAGGAGGTGCGCCTGTCCTCGGTGCCGGTCAACGAGCGGGCGATCGTGCGCGAGCGCACCCTGCGCGAGGCGCGGGCGACGGCGATGCTCAGCCACCCCAACGTCGTGACTCTCTACGACGTCGTCGAGGTCGCCTCCGAGCCCTACGTCGTCATGGAGCTGCTGCCCTCGCGCAGCCTCGCGAGCTACATCGGCGACCGCGGGCGGCTCACCCAGCCCGAGGCCGCCGAGATCGGCTCGGCGGTCGCGTCGGCCCTCATCACCGCCCACCGCGCGGGCATCACCCACCGCGACGTCAAGCCGGGAAACGTCCTCATCGGCGAGAACGGGCAGATCAAGCTCACCGACTTCGGCATCGCCCGCAACGCCGCCGAGCAGTCGATGACGCAGACCGGCACGGTCCTCGGCTCCCCGCCCTACATCGCGCCCGAGGTGGCCATGGGCCGCGCCGTCGGGCCCGCCGCCGACCTCTGGGGCCTCGGCGCCACGCTCTTCGCCTGCCTCGAGGGACGCCCGCCGTACGACGCGGGCGACCCGGTCGGCACGGTCACCGAGGTCGTGCACGGCGAGGTCCCGGTGCCGGCCGGGCGGGGTCCGGTGATCGACGTGATCCGCGGGCTCATGGTCAAGGACCCGGCGCTGCGGATGCCGCTCGCCGCCGTGCGCCGGCGGCTGCGCCCGCTGCTGTCCGACCCCGAGGGCCCGGTGCTCGCGACGTCCTCCGCCCCGCGCACCGCGGCGATCCGCGTGCCCCGGCCCGGCTCCGCGAGCGACCAGGCGGGCCTCATCCCCGTCTCCCACGGCCGCGGGCCGGCCGGGACCCTGGTCGAGGGCTCCCCCGACGCGCCCGAGCCGCCCCGCCCGCGCCCCTCGCCCAGCCCCCGCACGGGACCCGAGACCCCGGCGCCCGCCGGCGGCGAGACCCCCGCCGCCAGGGCCGCACCCGCGACGCCCGCGCCGCCGCCGGCCGGCGCGGAGGACGAGGCGAAGGTCGCGGAGGCTCCCGCCGAGCCCGCCGTCGAGGCGGCCGGGCAGCCCGCGGCCGAGGACGCTCCGGCCGCCCCGGTCGAGGGCGCCGCCATCGAGGGCGCCGCGGTCGAGGGCGCTGCGGTCGCCGCGGGTGTGACGACCGGTGCCGCGGCGGCGGGAGCCGACGAGGAGGCCGCCGACCCCCAGGACGCCGACGCCCAGGACGCCGACGCGTCCGCCGCGAGCGGCACCACCGCACCGTCGACCGACGCCGCCGAGGAGCCCGGCACCGCGACGCCCGCCACGCCGGTCACCGGCGAGCCGGCGGCGCTCGCGTCCGGTACGCCGGACGCGGGACATGGCACCCCCACCGCCGACGCGGAGCCCGACGCGACGGCGCCCGCCGACGACGCCGCCGAGCCCCGGAGCGAGGAGCCGGCGGAGGGCGCGTCGGCGGCGTCGGCCGCCTCGGCCGCGGCGGTCGGTGGCGCCGTCGCTGCCGGTGCGGCCGCTGCCGCGGGCACCGGGAAGACCGCCGACGATGCCGAGGAGCCCGCGGCGGTCGCCGACCGGGACGCCGACCAGGGCGCCGCCGACCCCGCCCCGGCCGCGACGCCCGACGCGACGTCGGCCGCGGAGCCGGCCGCGACGCCGGCCGCGGAGTCCACCGCGCCGTCCGACGAGGGGCCCGCCGCCGGGTCCGACGAGGGGCCCACCGCCGAGCCCACCGCCGAGCCCACCGCCGAGCCCGCCGCCGAGCCCGCCGCCGAGCTCATGGCGTCGCCCGACGCCGGGTCGGACGCGACGCCGGCGGCGGCCGGAGCCGTCGGAGCTGCCGCGGCCGACGGCTTCGCGACGACCCCGGACACCGAGCCCGAGGCGTCCGGCGGCAGCGAGGAGCCCGGCACCCCAGGGCCGGACACCGCGGAGCCCGACGAGGCCGACGGGACCGGCACGGACGGCTCCGACACCGCGTCGCCGGGCACGAGCACCCCCGAGGAGGGCGCCACCGGCCCGGGCACCCCGGACGGGGACTCCCCCGACACCGGGTCGTCCGGCACCGCGGCCGCCGGCAGCGACGGCACCGGCACCCCGACCCCCGACTCGCCGGCCCCGGGCACCGACGGCAGCGGCAACGGGCGCGGCCCACGGCCGTCGACGGGGCGCGTGCCGTCGCCGCCGTCGGACGCGGAGACGACGATGGTCGGGCCGCGGGTCTCGGCGTCCGACGACGTCACGCGCACTGTCCGCCGCCCGGCCCCGCCGCCACGGACCGCCGGACCGCCCGGCGGGCGCTGGACGCCCCCGGGCGGCGCCCCGGCGCCGGGCTGGCGACCTGCGCCGCCGCGCCCGTCCGCGCCCGGCATGAGCACGTCGGGACAGGCCGCGCAGCCGCTCGCGTCGGAC
This sequence comes from Actinomycetospora sp. ABD4_176, assembly GCF_056311855.1. Classification (NCBI taxonomy): domain Bacteria; kingdom Bacillati; phylum Actinomycetota; class Actinomycetes; order Pseudonocardiales; family Pseudonocardiaceae; genus Actinomycetospora; species Actinomycetospora sp. ABD4_176. Next base: position 2,549,507 of record NZ_CM149974.1, read on the forward strand.
CCCGGTCCCCTGCCGTTCGCGCCGAGCCAGCGCCCCGCGCCGCCGCGGCGATCGCCGTGGACGCTCGCCGGGGTGGTGGCGCTGCTGGTGCTGATGGCGGCGCTCGGTGCGGTCGGGGCCTACGCGCTCACCCGCTCGCTCGCCGGTCAGGGCGCCATGACGACGTCGCTGACCCCGGCGGGCCCGGAGGTCGCGGGCACGGTGCTCATCGCCCACGCCGACACCGACGAGCGCTACAGCGACACCGGCCTGGGCTTCAGCGCCCTCGTCCCGGCCGGCTGGCAGCAGTTCCGGCTCGAGCAGGCGGGCGGCGACATCGCCGTGCGCTTCGTCTCGCCGGACGCGAGCCGGGAGCTGCGGATCGACCGGGTCGCGGGCTTCTACCCGGCGCAGCGCTCGGCGGACTACCTCGCGCTGCTCGCCCGCCCGGCGAGCCTCGGCGTCGACGGCAGCTCGGTGGGCCCGGTGGAGACGGTGGGCGGGGGCGCGCCCGGCGCGGAGCCGCCGCAGCAGACCGTCTACCGCACCACCTCGGGCGCCGACGACCGCACGACCTGGACGCGGCTGGTGCCGTCGGGCACCGACCTGTGGGTGGTGCGCCTGACCGCCCCCAGCGCCGACCCCGTCGGCGCCCCCGAGCAGTTCCGCGCCGTCGCCGACAGCTTCGCCGTCCCGCCTCCCGGGACGGTGCCGCGATGAGCGTCGTGGAGCCGCCCTCCGTCCCGCCGCCCAGTCCCGAGGACGCGGCCGCGGAGCTCGCCAAGCGCACCGGCGCACTCACCCACGACGTCGCCGTCGTGCTCGGCTCGGGCTGGCGTCCCGCGGCCGACGCCTTCGGGGAGCCGGTGGCCGAGGTGCCCGTCGCCGACCTGCCCGGCTTCACCCCGCCCGGCGCCCCGGACCACGCCGGGGTGGCGCGATCGGTGGAGGTCGCGGGCCACCGCGTCCTCGTCGTCCTCGGACGTGTCCACCTCTACGAGGGGTACGGGCCGGCGCAGGTCGTGCACCCCGTGCGCGCCGCCCGGGCGGCCGGCGCCCGCACGATCGTGCTGACCAACGCGGCCGGCGGGATCGACCCGTCGTACGAGGTCGGCCAGGCGGTGCTGGTCAGCGACCACCTCAACCTCACCGCCACCTCCCCGCTCGCCGGTCCCGACTTCGTCGACCTCACCGACGCCTACGACCCCGGACTGCGCGCCCTCGCCCGCGAGATCGACCCCGACCTGCCCGAGGGCGTCTACGCCGGGCTGCGCGGCCCGCAGTTCGAGACGCCCGCGGAGATCCGGATGCTGCGCGCGATGGGCGCGGACCTGGTGGGCATGTCGACGGTGCTCGAGACCATCGCCGCGCGGGCGCTGGGGGCGCGGGTGGCGGGGGTGGCGCTGGTCAGCAATCCCGCCGCGGGCACCACCGACGCGCCGATCGACCACCTGTCGGTCATCGAGGCCGTGCACGCGTCGGCGGCGCGCACCGGCGAGCTGCTGCGCCGCCTCGTCGAGGCCGCGCTGGAGACCCAGGAGACGCCGGGGCCGTGACGCGCCTGCTGGTGGTGCACCACACCCCGTCGCCGGCCCTGCACGAGCTGCTGACGGCCGTGCTCGACGGCGCGGGCACCGACGAGATCGAGGACGACGTCGAGGTCCTCGGCCGGCCGGCGCTCACCGCCGGGGCGGCCGACGCGCTGGCCTGCGACGGCATCGTGCTCGGCACCCCGGCGAACATCGGGACGATGTCGGGCGCGCTCAAGCACTTCTTCGACCAGGTCTACTACCCCTGCCTCGACCAGACCGCCGGGCGCCCGTTCGGCCTCTACGTGCACGGCGGCTCGGACACCGCCGGGGCGGTGCGCGACGTCCTGAGGATCACGGGCGCGCTGGGGTGGCAGCAGGCGGCGGAGGTCGTGACCTCGACCGGCGAGATCGGCACCGCCGAGCGCGAGGCCGCGTGGGAGCTCGGGGCCACGGTCGCGCTGCAGGCGGTGGAGCGAGCGGGGAGTTCGCGCGCGTAGAGGCAGCGAACAGCACGTTCGCTGCGACCTGGCCGGCCGACGGGCATGCCGGCGGCCCCCGGCGCGTTGCGCGGGGCATGACATCGCGAGTGGTGCAGTACCGGCGCTTCGGCGGGTCGGACGTCCTCGAGGTCGTCGATCGCGAGGACCCGGAGCCCGGCGAGGGCCAGGTCCGCCTGCGCGTCCGCGCGGCGGCCGTGAACCCGCTGGACTGGAAGCTGCGGTCGGGCGCGATGGCGCGCGGGGACGCGCCCGCCGAGCCGAAGGTGCCCGGGTTCGACGTGGCCGGGGACGTGGACGCGGTCGGGGACGGCGTCGTCGACCTGGCGGTGGGCGACGAGGTGGTCGGCAAGGCCACCGGCGGGGCCTACGCCGAGACGGCGCTGGCCGCGGCGACGGCGCTGGTCCGCAAGCCCGCCGAGGTGGCGTGGGAGGTCGCGGCGTCGGTCCCGACCGGCACCACGACGGCGGCCCGCGCGCTCGCCCTGCTCGGGCTGGGCGAGGGCGACCACACCGGCACGACGCTGGTCGTCGACGGCGCGTCGGGCGGCGTCGGCGTGTACGCCGTCCAGTACGCCGTGGCGCGCGGGGCGACCGTGATCGGCACCGCGGGCGAGGCCCACCAGGACGACGTCCGCGCGCTCGGCGCGACCCCGGTCGTCTACGGCGAGGGCGTCGCCGACCGCATCCGCGCGGTCGCACCGCAGGGCGTCGACCGCGCCTTCGACACGTCGGGCAAGGGCGCGCTGCGCGACCTCGTCGCCCTCACCGGCTCGCCGGACCGGGCCGTCACGATCGCCGACTACCCGGGCGCCCAGGAGCTCGGCGTGACCTTCACCTCCGGCGGCGACGCCGACACCGAGCGCGAGGTCCTCGCCGACGCGCTCGCCCGCGTCGCCGACGGCCGGCTGCGCACCACGGCCGTCGTCACCTACCCCCTCGACGAGGCCGGGAAGGCGCAGGACGACAACCAGTACGGGCGCGTGTCGGGGAAGCTCGTCCTGCTGCCGTGACGCCCGTGGGCCGCTACCCGCGGGAGCGCAGCGCGGCGTCGTAGAGCGCGTTCGCCGACACGCCGTGCGCCGCGGCGACCTCGCGCGCGGCGTCCTTGAGACGGCGCCCGGCGGCGGCGAGCCCGAGGACCTCGGCCGCGAGGTCCTCGGGCGCCGGCGTCACGGGTGTCGCGGGGCCCAGCACCACGGTGATCTCGCCGAGGACGTCGCGCTCGCCCGCCCACGCCGCGAGCTCGGCGAGGGTGCCGCGCACGACCTCCTCGTGGGTCTTGGTCAGCTCGCGGCAGACCGCCCCGCGGCGCTCCCCGCCGAGCTCGGCCACCGCCACGGTGAGCAGGCCGGCCAGCCGCCGCGGCGACTCGAAGAAGACGGCGGTGCGCGGCTCGGTCGCGAGCGCGCGGAGCCACGTCCGGCGCTCGCCGTCCTTGCGGGGGGCGAACCCCTCGAAGCAGAAGCGGTCGGTCGGCAGGCCGGACAGGGCCAGCGCCGCGAGCACCGCGGACGGGCCGGGCAGGCACCTCACCGGGAGGTCCTCGGCGAGGCACGCGGCGACGGCCCGGTAGCCGGGGTCGGACACGCTCGGCATGCCGCCGTCGGTGACGAGCAGCACGGTCTCCCCTCGGCGGACGGCGTCGACCAGCCCCGGGGTGCGCGCCACCTCGTTGTCCTCGCGGAACGTCACGACGCGCCCGCCGACCTCGACGCCCAGGTCGGCCGCGAGGCGCGCCAGCCGCCGCGTGTCCTCGGCGGCCACGACGTCGGCGGTGCCCAGCGCGTCGCGCAGGCGGGCGGAGGCGTCGCGCGAGTCACCGAGCGGGACACCACCCAGCAGGAGCACCCCGTCCGACCCCGTCGCCATCCCCGCAACCCTACGATCGGTCCCCGTGACGGCCCCGAGCACCATTGCGCGCCCGGCGGCGGGGCGTCCGGCGGCGCCGCGCCCGGCGCCGCAGGACGCCCCGGCCGTCGCGCAGCTCCTCGGGCGGCCGATGCCCACCGACCGCCTGCGCGGCTGGGTCGTCGCGCTGGTCCTCACGGTGATCGGCGGCGTCGTCCGGTTCTGGGACCTGGGGTGGCCCACCGACCAGGGCACCCCGATCTTCGACGAGAAGCACTACGTGCCCCAGGCCTGGCAGGTGCTGCGCAACGGCGGGTACGAGGACAACCCCGGCTACGAGCTCGTCGTCCACCCGCCCCTGTCGAAGCAGCTCATGGCCGTCGGTCAGTGGATCTTCGGCTACGACCCGGTGGGCTGGCGGGCGGCGTCCGCGCTCGCGGGCACGCTGTGCATCCTCGCGATCATCAGGATCGCGCGGCGGATGACCCGCTCCACGCTGCTCGGCGGGCTCGCGGGCGTGCTGCTCGTCGCCGACGGCGTCAGCCACGTCTCCGCGCGCGTCGGGATGATCGACGTCTTCCCGGCCCTGTTCGTGCTGCTCGCGTTCGGCGCGCTGCTGGTCGACCGCGACGAGGTCCGCGCGCGCCTGGCGGTCGTCGTCGCCGAGGGGCGGATCGCGGACACCCTGTACGGGCCGCGGCTGGGCGTGCGCTGGTGGCGGCTGGCGGCCGGCGTCTGCCTCGGGCTCTCGCTCGCCGCGAAGTGGTCGGGGCTCTACTACATCGTCTTCTTCGGCGCCCTGCTGCTCGGTCTCGACGCCGCCGCCCGGCGCGCGGCGGGCGTGGCGCGGCCGTTCCTCGGGACGCTCGTGCGCGACGTCGCGCCGGCGGCCTGGGCGTTCCTCGCGGTGCCGGTGCTCTGCTACCTCGCGAGCTGGCTGCCGTGGATCGCGAGCGAGACGGGCACCGACCGCCACGTCGTCGGCCAGCAGATCCCCGTCGGGGGGCCGCTGGGCTTCCTGCCCGACTGGCTGCAGGGGCTGGCGTACTACAGCACCAAGGTCCTCGAGTTCCACGCCACGCTCGACACCCCGCGCGGCTCGCCGCACCCGTGGGAGTCCAAGCCGTGGAGCTGGCCGATGGGCCTGCGCCCGATGCTCTACTACTACGAGTCGGGCACCGGCGAGCTCGGCTGCGGGTCGCCGTCGTGCGTGTCCGCGGTGATGCTCATCGGCACGCCGGCGCTGTGGTGGATCTCCCTGCCGGTGCTCGGCTGGTCGCTCTGGCGGGTCGCGACGGCCTTCGACTGGCGCCACGCCGCCGTGCTCGTGGGCTACGGCGCGGGGTTCCTGCCGTGGTTCACCAACCTCGACCGGCAGATGTACTTCTTCTACATGACGCCGGTCGCGCCGTTCCTGGTGCTGGCGGTGGTGCTGGCGCTCGGGGAGTTCCTCGGCCGCCGGGAGCAGGGGCTGGAACGCCGGCGCACCGGCACCCTCGTCGTCGGTATGTACACCGGCCTCGTCGTCGCGAACTTCGCGTGGCTGTGGCCGATCCTGGTCGGGACGTGGATCACCGCCGACCGGTGGAACGCGGAGCTCTGGCTGCCCTCCTGGCGCTGACGCCCTCCCCCCGGCTCGGGGTGGAGGAGGCGTTTCCCCGGGAAACGGGTCGGCGGGCCGGACCACCGCGGAGACCCGTGTCCCCGGGACACGGGTCGTGGCGGGCGGGCGGGGCGGGGCCGGCTCGCGCCGCCGAGGAGGCGCGGTCGATCCGTCTCCCGAGGACACGGGTCGGCGGGTCGCCGCACGTGCCCGGAGACGACGAACGCCCGGGCCGAGGGCCCGGGCGTTGCGGTGAGGGGTGGAGCTGAGGGGAATCGAACCCCTGACCTACTCGATGCGAACGAGTCGCGCTACCAACTGCGCCACAGCCCCTGGTGCGACGCCAACTCTAGCAACGTCGCGGATCAGTCCCGGACAGCGGGTCGGGCCGCCTCACGCACCCGCCGCCCGGCGGTAGCCGTAGGTGCGCTCGCCGTCGAGGTCGTGGAAGGCCGGGTCGTCGTCGGTGTCGCCGACCAGCTCCATGTCGGCGGGCACCGGCGGCGGAGGCGTGCGCGGGGCCGCCCAGCGGGGGGCGTCGTCGCGGTCACGGTGGTCGTCACGGTCGTCGTCACGGTGGTCGTCACGGTGGTCGTCGCGACGGCGCTCCGGGCGTCCGTCGTCCTCGACGTCGTCGTCGTGCGCGTCGTACTCCGCGTCGATCCAGTCGGCGTCGCGGTAGGAGGCCATGCGGGCGTCGTGCTCGGCCTGACGGGCGCGGCGGGCCTCCAGGGCCCGGCGCTCCCCGGACTGGCGCGCGGCCCGGCGGGCGCGCACCTCCTCCTCGATGCGCGTCTGGCGGCGCAGGAAGACCAGGTAGCCGACGAGGACGACGTCCGCGGCGACGTGGAGCCACCACATCGCGCTGGACACGACCAGCGCCGCCAGCGCGGAGAGCACCGCGACGGCGATGAGGCCGAGGGCGACCCGCTGCCGGAACGCGTAGCGCGCGTGCGCCGCGGCCTCGGCGGCCTCCGCGTCGAACCCGCCCCGACCCGGGCGGTAGGGCCGCAGCGCGCGGCCGGGCTCGGGGTCGTCCAGGTCGTCCAGGTCGTCGCGGTCGTCGCGGTCGTCGCGGTCGTCCAGGTCGTCGCGCAGGTCCTCGTCGTCGTAGCGGTCCTCGAGGTCCTCGTCATCGAGGCCGTCATCGAGGCCGTCGTCGAGGTCGTCGTCGAGGTCGTCCTCGTAGCGCTCGTCGAGCTCGACCTCGGCGTCGTCGTCCATCTCGGCGTCCACCTCGTCCACGGCGTCCACCTCGTCCACGGCGTCCACCGCGTCCACCTCGTCCATCGCGACCGCCCGGCGCGGCAGTACGCGCTCGCGGCCCGCGGGGCGGGGGTCCTCGTCGAGGTCGTCGAGGTCGTCGAGGTCCTCGAGGTCGTCGCGCTCCGCGTCGAGGTCGAGCTCGGCGTCGAGCTCGGCGTCGAGGGCCTCGGGGGTCTCGTCGCCGCGCTCGGCGACGGCCGTGGCGGCGCCACGTCCGCCGACGGCGCCGGACCCCGATCCGGCTGCCGTCGCACGCTCGCCGCCGGAACGTCCGTCCGTCTGCGCTGTGGTCACGGCGACCTCCTCGATCGGGGGCGCGCCGGCCGTCCTCGGCAGCACCCGGGCACTCAGGTCGGCCTCGGCGGGACGCGGGACCATCTGGCGGCGGCGCGCGACGACCGGCACGAGCACGACCAGCCACGCGAGGACCAGGGCCGCGAACACGACCGAGCTCGGCACCGCAGACCTCCCACCCCGACCGACCGCGACGCCCGGATCCGGGCCGTCGCACGCGCCACGCTAGTCACACGAGCCCCGCGCGCCACGGAGTTGGCACGGCGTGTCGTGCGCGGGCGGTGACGAGATCCCTCCAGTAGGGGAACCAACGCCTCGAGGGTTGGCGCGCTTTACCACTCGACCGGATGGTGCGCCAGGGTCGAGCTCTGGGCCGTGTGGGTGTCGCTGTGGGTGTCGCTGCGGGTGTCGGCGTCACGCGCGCTCGGCCAGCCCGGCTCGCAGCAGGCGCGCGACCAGGCCGTCGGGCAGCACGTCCTCCTCGGTGACGGCGAGGACGAGGTGGTCACGCCAGTCGCCGTCGACCTCGAGGTAGCGGCGCAGCAGCCCCTCCTCGCGGAACCCGAGCTTGGCGAGCACCCGCAGGCTGCGCGCGTTCTCGGGGCGCACGGTCGCCTCCACGCGGTGCAGGCCGACGCGGCTGAAGCAGTGGTCGACGGCGAGGGCCACCGCCGCGGTCGCCGCTCCGCCGCCCGCGACGTGCGCGCCGACCCAGTAGCCGACGTAGGCCGAGAGCAGCGGCTCGCGCACGACGTTGCCGACGACCACCTGCCCGGCGAACGCCCCGTCGACGAGCAGCGTGAACGGCAGCGCCTGCCCCGCGCGGCCCATCGAGCGCAGGGCGGCCCAGCGCGCGGGCCACTCGGCGAGCGCGTTCCGGTCGGACCACGGCCCGGGCAGCGTCGGCTCCCAGGGCGCGAGGTGCTCCTCGTCGCGCAGCCGTGTGCGCGACCACGCGGCCCCGTCGCGCAGCCGCACCGGGCGCAGCTCGACGACCCCGGCCGGCACGCGCAGCGCCCGGGTGCGCGCGGGCCAGCCCGGGTGGCGGCCGGTCGGCCGGGCACCGCCCCAGGGGGATCGGGACACGCGCGTCAGCTGCGCGGCGCGAGGAACGACACCCGCACCGGGGCGTCCATGCCGAGCTCGGTGGTGTCCTCGTCGACCACGACCAGCGCGTTGGCCTCGGCGAGCGACGAGAGCAGGTGCGAGCCGGAGCTGCCCAGCGGCTGGGCGAGGTACTCCCCGCTCGCGCGGTCGCGCAGCAGGCGTCCGCGGACGTAGCTGCGCCGCCCGGGGGGCGAGGCGACCGGGGAGAGCAGGGCGGCGGTGACCTCGCGGCGGTGCAGCTCCTGCTTGCCGAGGGCGAGGCGGATGAGCGGGCGCACGAGCACCTCGAACACGACGAGCGCCGACACCGGGTTCGCGGGCAGCAGGAACGTCGGGACCTCCTCGCCGCCGAGGCGCCCGAAGCCCTGCACCGAGCCGGGGTGCATGGCGACGCGCGAGACGTCGACGGGCCCGAGCTCGGACAGCGTGTCCTGGACGTCCTCGCCGAGACGGCCGCCGACGCCGCCCGCGACGACGACGACCTCCGAGCGCGACAGCGCCGACTCCACGGCCTCGCGCAGCGCCGCCGGCTCGGTCGACGCGATGCCCAGGCGCGTGACCTCGGCCCCGGCGTCGGCGGCCGCGGCGGCCAGCGCGTAGGAGTTCACGTCGACCACCTGGCCCGTGCCGGGCGTGCGGTCGAGGTCGACGAGCTCGTCGCCGACGGCGAGCACCGACACCCGGGGGCGCGGGTGGACGAGCACCGTCGTGCGCCCGACCGCGGCCAGCAGCCCCACCTGGGCCGGGCCCACCGCGGCCCCGCGCCGGACGGCCACGTCGCCCGGCGCCACGTCCTCGCCGACCCGGCGCACCCACCCGGCCGACGGCACGGGCGCCTTGACGGTGAGGCGGGCGCGGTGACCGGTGCCGCGGTGGCCGGGGTCGTCGGCGGCGTCGGTGTGGTCGTAGGGGGCGACGGCGTCGGCGAGGGTCGGCAGCGGCGCGCCGGTGGCCACGCGCACGGCCTGACCGGGCTGCAGCCGGTGCGCCTGTCGGGAGCCGACCGCGACCTCGCCGACGACCGGCAGCTCGACGGGCTCCTCGGCCGCGGCGCGCACGTCGACGCTGCGCACGGCGAACCCGTCGACGGCGGCCTGGTCGAAGCCGGGCAGGGCCCGGTCGGCGACGACCTCCTCGGCGCAGAGCAGTCCCTGGGCCGACGCGATGTCCACCCGGATCGGGGCCGGCCGCACCGCGGCGTCGAGCACGCGGCGCAGCTGGGCCTCGACCGTCCTCACCGCTGCGGCCTTTCCCCCGGCTGCCTCCGCATGGAGGCCATCGTCCTACGCCGGGCGTGCCGCAGGGGGTTCCGACGCGCCCGACACCGGCGTTCGGGCGCGAGGGGTCACCGGGAAGATGTCGGGCATGCCCCACGCCGACCCCTCTCTCGACGAGGCCCTGGCCGCCCTCACCGCGCGCGGCGCCCACCCCGCCGAGGTCGAGGCCTTCCGCCGCCGCCTCGAGCAGCTCGCCGAGCCGGAGAGCGCGGTGATGCCGGGCGAGGAGCTCGCGCCCGTGGACGACCTGCCGACCCTCGACGGCCTGCCCGAGCCCGACGACGCCTCCGCCCGGGACGCGCTCGACCGCCTCGCGGTGATCAAGCTCAACGGCGGGCTGGGCACGAGCATGGGGCTCGACGGGCCGAAGTCGCTGCTGGAGATCAAGCCCGGAACGAGCTTCCTCGACGTGGCCGCGCGCCAGACGCTGGCGCTGCGCGAGACCCACGGCGCGCGGCTGCCGCTGCTGCTCATGGACTCCGAGGGCACCCGCGCGCCGTCGCTCGAGGCGCTGCGCCGCCACCCCGGGCTCGAGGACGACGAACTGCCCCTGGACTTCCTGCAGGGCGTCGAGCCGAAGCTGCGCGCCGACGACCGGCGCCCCGTGTCGTGGCCCGCCGACCCGCGCCTCGAGTGGTGCCCGCCGGGGCACGGCGACCTCTACACGGCGCTCGCCGCGTCCGGGGCGCTCGAGGCGCTGCTCGCGGCCGGCGTGCGCTGGTGCTTCGTGTCGAACTCGGACAACCTCGGCGCGATCCCGGACGTGCGGATCGCGGCGTGGATGGCCGCCGAGGAGGTGCCGTTCGCGCTCGAGGTGGCGCGCCGCACGCCGATGGACCGCAAGGGCGGGCACCTCGCCTCGTACCAGGGGACGCTCGTCCTGCGCGAGACCGCGCAGGTCCCCGAGGGCGACGACTCCTTCCAGGACATCGAGCGCTTCAGCTACTTCAACACCAACAACCTGTGGTTCGACCTCGAGCACCTGCGCGCCCTGCAGGAGGCCGACCCGGCGGCGCCGTACCTGCCGCTGATCGTCAACAGGAAGACCGTCGACCCCACCGACACCTCCTCCACGCCGGTCCTGCAGCTGGAGACGGCGATGGGCGCGGCGATCGGGTCGATCGAGGGCGCGCGGGCGCTGGAGGTGCCGCGGACCCGGTTCGCGCCGGTGAAGACCACCGACGACCTGCTCGTCACCCGCTCCGACCTCTACGACCTCACCGACGACGGGCGCATGGTGCCGACGTGGTCGGGTGACGCGCCGGTGGTCGAGCTGGGCAGGGAGTTCAAGCTGCTCGGCGACTTCGAGCGCCGCTTCGCCGGCGGCGCGCCGTCCCTGGCCCGCGCCACCGCGCTGAGGGTCGAGGGCGACGTCACGTTCGGGGCGGACGTGACCGTCGAGGGGGACGTGACGGTCCGGGGCCCGCGCCACGTCGACGACGGCGAGACGCTGCGCGGGTGACGCGCACCCCCGGCACCAAGGACGAGCTGCGCCGCGCGCTGCTGGCGGCCCGGCGGGCGCGCCCGGACGAGCAGCGCCGTGCCGACGCCGCACGGCTCGCCGCCGGGCTGCCGGCGGTGCTCGAGGACGTCAGCGACCCCGTCTGCCTCTTCGTCGCCGTCGGCGGGGAACCGGGCGCGACCCCCGAGGGCGGCCTGCCGGTGCTCGACGCGGCCCGCGCGCTCGGACGCCGCGTCCTGCTGCCCGTGACGGTCGGCGCCGCGCCGTTGGACTGGGCGGAGTTCACCGGCCCCGAGTCGCTCGGCCCCGGCCCGCACGGCCTGCTCGAGCCCACGGGCCCGCGGCTGGGCCCCGGCGCCGTCGCCGACGCCGGGCTCGTCGTCGTCCCGGCCCTGGCCGTCGACCCGCGCGGCGTGCGCCTGGGCCGCGGCGGCGGGCACTACGACCGCACCCTCCCCCACGCAGGCCCGGAGACGCGGCTCGTGGCCCTCGTGGCCGACGACGGTCTCTTCGCCGAGGACCTGCCCGCCGAGCCCCACGACGTGCCCGTCCACGCCGTCTGGCGCCCGTCGTCCGGGGTGACGTGGCTCGGCGGTTGACCAGCGATGCGGCATCGCCGGCGACAGACGCCAGGATCGCCACATCCTCGCGATGCGACACGCCGACGGCGCGCGCGGGCGCCCGCCACGGAACAGCCGTGACGCAGTCCGCGTTGGCACTCTCATCGCGCGAGTGCCATCTACACTGCGCGCGGACCTCACGCCCCTCGTCGCGGGGGGCGGACGACACCCAGGAGTGCACGTGCCGACCTATCCCTACGCCTGCACCGCCTGCGACCACCGCTTCGAGCAGGTGCAGGCGTTCTCCGACCCCTCGCTGACCGAGTGCCCGGTGTGCGGCGGCCGGCTGCGCAAGGTGTTCTCGTCGGTCGGGATCGTGTTCAAGGGCAGCGGGTTCTACCGCAACGACGCCCGCGCGGGGTCCGGCTCCTCGCCGGAGAAGTCGTCCTCGGAGTCGTCGGAGAAGTCCTCGGAGAAGTCGACGGAGAAGCCGACGGCCGACGCGTCCTCGGGCTCGACGTCGGGCGGGTCGACGGGCTCGGGCGAGAAGAGCTCGTCCGGTTCGGGGTCCTCGAGCAGCTCCTCGAGCACGTCCACGACGTCGTCGAGCTCGGCCAGGTCCGCCTGAGGCTCGCCACGGAGGTGGAGGGGTGGCCCGGGACACCGACCCCGAGTCGGCGTCCCGGACCCTGCCCGACACCCACCCGCTCCCCAGCGGCCGGCGTCGAGTGCCTCGCACCGTGGATGACGGCTCAGTGGCCCTGAAGGTTGCGACGTCCGGCCCAGATCACCCGCACGGGTGACACGTGGCAGGTTTCGGGACCCGTCAGAGGGGCCGGCGCCGGGCGGCGGTGCCGTTGCGTGCGGAGCCCGAGGTGTCCCGCGGGCCGCCCTCCTGCGCCGCGAGCAACGGCGAGCGCGACAGCAGGAACACCCCGACGACCATGAGCGTGGCGCCCGCCAGCCCGCCCACCAGCGCCGCGCCGCCGTTGATCTCCTCGCCCAGCAGGCCGATGCCCCAGATCGACGAGAGCAGCGGGTTGCCGAGGATCAGGCCCGGCTGCGACGCCAGCAGCCGCCCGGCCCGCAGCGCGTGCTGGAGGACCAGGAACGCCGCCGGCGCGACGGGGACGAGCAGGTAGCTCTGCCAGGTCGTCAGCACGCCGGCGACGCCGTCGCGGATGAGCGCCTCGGACATCGCCTTGACGATCACGGCGACGAAGCCGGAGCCGATGCCCGCGGCGATCCCGTACCAGGCGGCCCGTCCCACCTGGCGCGAGCGCCTGGCGATCGAGCTGGTCAGCCCGAGCAGGCCGAGCGTCACGATCGTGCCCAGGACCCAGACGAGCGTGCCCGCGCCGAGGGCGTCGCCGCCGCTGGGCTGGAGCGTGACGAGCAGGACGACGAGCCCGACCGACATGATCGCGACGGCGATCCACTCGCGGCGCCGCAGGGCCCCGCCGAGCACGAGCCAGCCGAGCAGCAGGGTGAACGGCAGCTCCATGACCAGCACCGGCTGCACCAGCGCGATCGACCCGATGCTGAGCGCCGTGGCCTGCAGCGCGACGGCGACCGCGAAGACCGCGGTGCCGACCAGCCACGCCGGGCGCTGGACCATGTCGCGCAGGGTGCCGGCGCTGATGCCCCGGGCGCGGGCGCTGTCCTGCGCGGCCTTGCGCTGCAGGACCAGGGCCGTCGCGTTCGCGATGGTGGCGAGCAGCACGAGCACGACGGCCATGCCTGCGCCCGCCCTCTTCCCGCTCTCGGTGACGTCTCGCGGTGACCTTGCGGTGACCCCTTCGGCGGCAAACTACCGGGCCGCCCGGCGGCGTCGCCGCGCCGGGCCGGGCGCACGCACCGTCCGCGTTGCGCCGGACGCCGTCCCCATCGGCCGTTCGCGTCCACGGCCGGCCGGGTGACCGCTCGGTCCCGACGAGCGCACCGACCTAGCGTCGGCGACGTGCGAGAACGCGACGAGTCGCCGACCGGGGAGCGGCGCCGACGGGGCCGACCGGGCCGGCGGTGGCGGCTGCCGCCGCCCGGGTGGCGGCGGGCGGTGGCGCTGCGGCGGGCGGCGGCGGGGCTGCTCGCGCTGCTCGCCCTGGGCCTGCTCGCCGCACCCGGGGTGGCGCCGGCGGGGACGCCCGTGCTGGTGGCGGCGCGCGACCTGGCGCCGGGCGTGGCCCTCGGGCCCGCGGACGTGGCGGTGCGGACGCTGCCGGCCGAGCTCGTGCCGGTCGGGGCGCTGGCGGAGCCCGCGGCGGTGGCGGGCCGCCAGGTCGTCGGCGGGGTGCGGGCCGGTGAGGCGCTGACCGACGTGCGGCTGCTGGGCACGGTCGCGGCCGTCGCCGCCGCGGGGGTGCCGGACGCCGCGTGCGTGCCGGTCCGGCTCGCCGACGCGGGCGTGGCCGCCCTGCTCACGCCGGGGACGCGCGTCGATCTCGTGGCGGCGGGGGCGGGTGCGGCGGAGGGGACGGTGTCCGAGCCGGTGGGGGTGGCGGACGGTCCGGACCCGGCCGAGCCGGCCGAGCCGGCCGTGCTCGCGCCGGGCTCGGTGGTGCTCGCGGTGCTGCCCGCGCCGGAGCGCACGGCGGGCGCGGCGCCGGTGGTGGTCGTGGCGCTGCCGGGAGAGCTCGCCGCGCGGGTGGCCACGGTGTCCCTGCGCGAGGAGGTCACGGTGACGCTGCGGTGAGCGCGCCGATCGCCGGTCGCGTCAGGGGCGGTCGTGGTGCGGGGGCCGCTCGTCCTCGTACCGGCGACGGTCCTCGTCGTCGCGCCCGCCCGAGCTGCTCGTGCCCGGTTCCCGCTCGTCCGACGAGGCGACCGGGTCGTCGGAGAAGATCCGGGCGCGCCGGGCGGCCCGGCGCCGCGCCTCGTCCCGCGCCGCGGCGTCGTCCGACGGGCCCGGCGCGGGGCTCAGTGCTCCTCCAGCCCCGAGAGCTCGGCGATCACGTGGGAGATCATCGGGGTCAGGGTCGCCATGCCGTCACGGACGGCCGCCCGCGACGACGCGAGGTTGACCACCAGGGTGCTGCCCGAGACGCCGACGAGCCCGCGGGACAGGCCGGCGTCGACCGCGCCGGCGGCGAGGCCCGAGGCGCGGATCGCCTCGGCGATGCCGGGGATCGGCCGGTCGAGCACCCCCGCGGTGGCGTCGGCGGTGACCGCGCGGGGGGACACGCCGGTGCCGCCGACGGTGACGACGAGGTCGACGCCGCCGATGACGGCCGTGTTGAGCGCATTGCGGATCGCGACCGACTCGCCGGGCACGACGATCGTGCCGTCCACCACGAGGTTCGCCTCGCCGAGCAGCTCGGTCACCAGCGGCCCGATGGTGTCCGAGGACTCGCCGCGGCTGACCCGGTCGTCGACCACGACGACGAGGGCCCGTCCCAGCATCTCGCCGCTGACCAGCGGCTGGTTCTCCATGGTCACCAATTTAGTCGGGAGCCCCGGGACGCCACGCAGCGGAGGAGCGCCGCCCGGCACCCGGCTCACCGCCCGCCGATGACGCGGCTGCCCAGCGTCACCGTCACCTGGCGCGTGCCGCTCGGGGCCTGCAGCGCGAGCGACACCGTCTCCCCCGGCGCCCGCGACTGGATGGCCGCGACGAACGCGTTCGCGTCCTCGATGGCCCGGTTGTCGACGCCGACCACGACGTCGCCGGCCGCGATGCCCGCCGTCGCGGCGGGGCCGCCCGGCGCCACGTCGGCCATCACCGCGCCGCGCGGGGCCGCATCGGCCACCCCGACGCCGATGACGGCCTGGGTCGCCTGGCCGGTGTCGACGAGCTCGGTGGCGAGGCGGCGGGCCTGGTTGATCGGGATCGCGAAGCCGAGGCCGATGGAGCCGGCCTCCTGGCCCGCGCTGCCGGTGACGCTGGCGATGGCGGTGTTGACGCCGATCACGCGCCCCTGGCCGTCCACCAGCGGCCCGCCGGAGTTGCCGGGGTTGATCGCGGCGTCGGTCTGGATGGCGTCGAGGACGCTGCTCTGCCCGGCGCCGGAGCCGCCGGCCTCGACCGGGCGCTGGAGCGCGCTGACGATGCCGGTGGTCACGGTGCCGGAGAGCCCGAGCGGCGAGCCGACGGCGACGACGGTCTGGCCCTGCACGAGGTCGTCGGAGTTGCCCAGCGACGCCGCGCGCAGCCCGCTGACCCCGGTGGCGCGCACGACGGCGATGTCGGCCGCCGGAGCCGTGCCGACGATCTGGACGGGCGCGGCGCGGCCGTCGGAGAAGACCGCCTCGAGCCCGCCGCCCTGGCCCGCCTGCAGCACGTGGTTGTTGGTCATGATCAGCCCGTCGGCGGAGAGCACGATGCCCGAGCCCTCCCCCGCCGCACCGCGGATCTGCACCGCGCTGGGCAGCACGTTGGCGGCGATCTCCTCGATCGACCCGGGCGCGGGCGCCCGCGCCCCGCCCTCGGGGGCGGGCTCGTCGAGCGCGGTGCCCTGCGAGGAGATCGACGACCCGCCGCCGCTCCCGCCGACGACCACCGCCGCGAGCGCCCCGCCGATCAGGCCCGCAACCAGCGCCAGGGCCACCAGCGCGGCCGTGCCGGGACGCCGCGACCCGCCGCCCGCGCCGTTGCCGCCGTTGCCGCCGTATCCGCCGGGCCCCGGGGTGGGTGATCCTCCCCAGCCCCCGCCGGCGTCGCGGGGCCAGCCGCCGGGCGGCGTCGCCGGGCCCGCCCCGCTGCTCCCCCAGCCGTAGCCGCCCGACGGACCCTGCGGCGCCCCGTCCGGCCCGACCGCCGGCGCCTCGCGGGTCCGGGGCACCGTCGCCGGGGAGGACGGCACCGCGCCGGACCCCGCCGTCGGGCCCGCGGACGGTGCCGACCCGCCCGGGGAGCCGGCACCCGCTCCCGGCGACGTCGGCCCGCCTCCGAGCCCGGGACCCGAGCCCTGCCCGTAGCCCGACCCCCCGTAGCCCGACGCCGACCCGTACCCCGACGCCCCGTAACCCGACGCCGGACCGGCACCCTGCCCGGAGCCCGCACCTGCCGGCACGCCGGCGGCGGGGGTGGGTGCGCTGTAGGGCGTCGCGCCCTCGGTCGCGCCGGTGGAGCCGGTCGACGCCGCGCCGTACTCGCGGCCGTACTCGCCGCCGTACTCGCGCCCCGTGCCCTCGGCCCAGCGGACACCGCCGGGCCCGGCCGGCGCCGCCGATCCCGACGCGGCCGCCGATCCCGACGCGCCCGCCGATCCGGCCGAGCCCGCCGAGCCCGACGCCGGGTCCGCAGGCGTGTCGGATCCCGCCCGGCCGGTGCCGCCCGGGACGGAGGACGCGGCGTCGTTCTCGCTCATGTCCCAACCCTCTCGCATCGCTCCGGGCGGTGCGTCGCCCGGCGCCCGTGCCCGCCGGGGCGCGGACGGGGGAAGCTGGAGGGGTGGAACGTCCCGTCACCGGCCCGTCGAGCGCCGGTCCGCCGGTCGTCGACGACCGCCACCCGGCGGACCCGCACGACCGGGCGGAGATCCCGACCGGCACCCCGGCCGGCGCCCCGCCCACCGGCGCGCCGGCAGGAGGCACCGCCCCCGACCGGGACGACGACGGCGGCGACGACCCGCCACCCGGGCTGGTGCGCCACATCCTCCAGGGCATCCCGCTGCGCCGGCGGGTCGGCATCCTGGTCTCGGTCGGCGGCGGGCTGCTCGTCGCGCTCATCGCCATCGCGGTGTTCTTCACCGCCCAGCGAGCGCTCTACGACCAGCTCGACGAGAGCCTCGTCCAGCGCGCCACGGTCGCCGCGGCCGGCGACCTCGCCGACCCCGCGATCCTGCTGCGCGTCTCCTCCGACGCCCTGGCCGCCGGCGAGGTGCGGGTCGCGATCGTGACCGCCGGCGGCGAGTTCGTCACCCTGCGCGGCAGCAGCCCGCCGCTCGGCGCCGCCGAGGTGTCCGCGGCGCGGCAGGACCCGCCGACGTCGGTGCGCACGGGGGTCGTCGACGGCGAGGTCTACCGCGTGGTCGCGGTCTACGCGGGCGAGAGCCGGGCCCTCGTGCTCGCCCAGGAGCTCGAGCCGACCCGGCGCACGCTCTCGAAGCTCGCCGTCGTCCTGCTCGTCGCGGGCGCCTCGGGCGTGCTGCTCGCCGCCCTCACCGGGGTCGCCATCGCCCGTGCCGGCCTGCGCCCGGTCGAGCGCCTGATCTCGGCCACCGAGCGGGTGGCGCGCACCGGGGACCTGCGCCCGATCCCGGTCACCGGCGGCGACGAGCTCGCCCGCCTGACCAGCAGTTTCAACGCGATGCTCGCCGCGCTGGCATCGTCGATCGAGCGCCAACGACGGCTCGTCGCCGACGCCGGGCACGAGCTGCGCACGCCGCTGACCTCGCTGCGCACCAACCTCGAGCTGCTCATGGCCTCCGACCGGGCCTCCGACCGCCCCGGCGCGCCGACCCTCTCCGCGCAGGACCGCGAGGAGCTCCAGGCCGACCTGCGCGCGCAGGTCGACGAGCTGGCGAACCTCATCGGCGACGTCGTCGAGCTCGCGCGCGACGACCCGCCCGAGGTCGCCGCCGAGCCCCTCGACCTCGCCGACGTCGTCGAACGCGCCCTCGACCGGGCCCGGCGCCGCGCCACCGCCGAGAACGTGACGTTCGACGTAGACCTGGCCTCCTGCGAGGTCACCGGGGACGCCAACGCCCTCGAGCGGGCCGCGCTGAACCTCCTCGACAACGCCGCGAAGTGGAGCCCGCCGGGCGGCACGGTGCGGGTGACCCTGCGGCCCGGGGTGGCGCCGGAGCGGCCGGGCACCGCGGTGCTCGAGGTGGCCGACAGCGGGCCGGGGATCGCCGACGAGGAGCTCGACCTCGTCTTCGAGCGCTTCTACCGCTCGCTCGACGCGCGGACGATGAGCGGGTCGGGGCTCGGCCTGTCGATCGTCGCCCAGGTCGCCGACCGCCACCACGGCGGCGTCTCGGCCCACCGGGCCCCCGAGGGCGGCGCGCTGCTGCGCTTCTGGGTGCCGCGCAGCTGACGTTCCACAGGATCCTCACGGAACGTCATCCGGTCTGTACGTATCCCTGTGACCCGGCTTACGGTCGGGCTCGGAGACGAGCACGCCGAGAGGGAGACCCGTGAGCAGACTGCGCTTCGGCACGTTCCTGGCCCCGTTCCACCGCGCCGGGGAGAACCCGACCCTCGCCCTGCAGCGCGACCTCGAGCTGGTCGAGCACCTCGACGCGCTGGGCGTCGACGAGGCCTGGATCGGTGAGCACCACTCGGCGGGCAGCGAGATCATCGCCTCGCCGGAGATCTTCATCGCCGCGGCGGCCGAGCGGACCCGGCGGATCAAGCTCGGCACGGGGGTGACCTCGGCGAGCTACCACAACCCGCTCTGGGTGGCCGACCGCATGGTCATGCTCGACCACCTCACCCGCGGCCGCTCGATGCTCGGCGTCGGCCCCGGCTCGCTGCCCAGCGACTCGTCGATGATCGGCCTCAACCCCACCGACACCCGCGAGCTGCTCGACGTCAACCTCGACATCATCATGCGGCTGCTGCGCGGCGAGGTCGTCACCGAGCAGACCAGGACCCACAACCTGATCGAGGCCCAGCTGCAGCTGCGGCCCTACACCGAGCCGTGCTTCGACATCGCCGTGGCGGCCGTCGCGTCGCCCACCGGGCCGCGCATGGCCGGCCGGCACGGGGTGGGCCTGCTCTCGATCGGGGCGACGCTGACCCAGGACGGGTTCGACGCGCTCGCCCACCACTGGAACGTCGTCGAGGAGCGCGCCCAGCACTACGGGCAGCCGACGCCGGACCGCGAGAAGTGGCGACTGGTCGGGCTCATGCACATCGCGGAGACCAAGGAGCAGGCCTACCGCGACGTCGAGTACGGCATCGAGTCCTGGTTCCGCTACTTCCAGAAGACCGCGGCGTTCCCGCAGATGGCGGTCGAGGGCGGCGACGTCAAGGAGATGATCGACTTCATCAACGAGGCCGGCATCGGGGCGATCGGGACGCCGGAGGACGCCCGCGCGCAGGTCCGACGCCTCGCCGACCAGTCCGGCGGGTTCGGCGCGATGCTGCTGCTCGGCCACGAGTGGGCCAACCCGGCGGCGACGAAGCGCTCGTGGGAGCTGCTCGCCCAGGAGGTCATGCCCCACTTCCAGGGCGCGACGTGGGGCGGGCGCACCCACGCCGAGTCCACCCAGGCCGCCAAGGAGCGCGCGGGCCTGCGGCGCGACGAGTTCGCCGCCACGCAGCTCGAGGCCGTCGACCACATGACGAAGAAGTACGCCGACGAGGTGGCCGCGAAGGGCTGACCTCTTTGTGAGCACTTTCCGGGCCCATAGGCCCGGAAAGTGCTCACATGGTCACGGCGGCGTCTCGCGCAGCACGTAGCCGACGCCGCGGACGGTGTGGATGAGGCGCGCCTCGCCCTCGGCCTCGGTCTTGCGGCGCAGGTAGCCGACGTAGACCTCGAGGGCGTTGCCGGTGGTCGGGAAGTCGTAGCCCCAGACGTCCTCGAGGATGCGGCTGCGGGTCAGGACGCGGCGCGGGTTCGCCATGAACAGCTCGAGCAGCGAGAACTCGGTGCGGGTCAGGCTGATCGGGCGCTCGCCGCGGCGGACCTCGCGCGTCACGGGGTCGAGGGAGAGGTCGGCGAAGCGCAGCGGCTCGGGATCGGGCGTGCCCGCCTCCTCGGGCGTGGTGCGGCGCAGGAGCGCCCGCAGCCGGGCCAGCAGCTCCTCGAGCGCGAAGGGCTTGGCGAGGTAGTCGTCGGCGCCCGCGTCGAGCCCGGCGACCCGGTCGGACACCGCCTCGCGCGCGGTGAGCACGAGCACGGGGATGTCGTCGCCCGCGTTGCGCAGGCGCCGGCACACCTCGAGCCCGTCGACCCGCGGCATCATCACGTCGAGCACGAGCGCGTCGGGACGCTGGCCCGCGATGGCGTCGAGCGCCTGCTGCCCGTCCGCGGCGAGCTCGACCTGGTAGCCGTTGAACGCCAGCGAACGGCGCAGGGAGTCGCGCACCGCCCGGTCGTCGTCCGCGACGAGGATCGCATGGCGACAGTGTGGGGCCGCGTCCTGAGATCGTCCTGAGACGACGGGAGAGGTCCGGGACGCCCGAGACGAGATCGACACCCGCGACACGCAACCGCGCGCACTCCCCCGGCGTCTCGGTCGGGGAGGATGCCGGGGCAGGATCTCCCCGGATCGGGACAAGGGGGACGGTGTGGCGAGGACGCAGGGCAGCCGGCGCGACCGTGCGGGGCGGGGTGCCGGGCCCGGACGGGGGACGGCGGGCCCGCCCGTGGTGCTGCTCGCGGCGCTGCTCGCGGTGCTGGCCCTGCTGGCCGGCTGCGCGGGCACGCTCGCGCCGCCGCCCGTGCCGCCGCTGGCCCTGTCCGCCTCCGTCGCCCCGGGCACGGTCGACGTCGCGCCCGCCGAGCCGCTCGTCGTGTCCGCCGCCGACGGCCGCCTGACCTCGGTCACCGTGACGCCCGGCGGCGCCGCCCCGCTGCAGGGCACCCTCGACCCGGCGGGCACCCGCTGGACGAGCCCGCAGCTCGCCTACGGGACCGAGTACCGCGTGTCGGCCGCCGGCGTCGACGGGCAGGGCCGCCCGGGCGCCCCGCTCGAGCAGACCTTCCGCACGGTCGCCCCCGAGGAGACCCTCGACATCGCGAGCATCCGGCCCACCGACGGGCAGACCGTCGGCATCGCGATGCCGATCTCGATCACCTTCGAGACCCCGGTGACCGACCGGGCCGCGGTCGAGCGCCGCGTGTCGGTGCAGACCTCGGTGCCCACCGAGGGCTCGTTCCGGTGGATGTCCGACGAGCAGCTCAACTGGCGGCCGAAGGAGTACTGGCGGCCGGGCACGCAGGTCACGGTGGACGCGCGGCTGCACGGCGTCGACAGCGGCGAGGGCGTCTGGGGCGAGGAGGACCGGTCGTTCTCGTTCACCGTCGGCCGCGACCAGCGCGCCCGCGGGGACGTCAACGAGCACACGCTCGTGCTCTACCAGGACGGCCGGGAGCTGCGCAGCCTCCCGGCCTCCTACGGCCGCGACGTCTACCCCACGCAGTACGGCATCCACGTCGCGTTCGAGAAGCACGAGGTCAAGCGGATGCGCTCGGACACGTGGGGCGGGCCCGCCGAGGGCGAGCCCGGGTTCTACGACCAGAACCTGCCGCTCGCCGTGCGCATCTCCAACAACGGCGAGTTCGTGCACGTCAACCCGGACTCGGTGAGCGCGCAGGGTCGGCGCAACGTCTCGCACGGCTGCGTGAACCTGTCGCCCGCCAACGGGGAGTTCTTCTACAACTGGGTGCAGATGGGCGACCCGGTGGAGATCGTCGGCTCCGGTCGCCCGCTGACCACCCGCGACGGCGACATCGCGGACTGGACGATCCCGTGGGACGAGTACCGGCGGGGCTCGGCGCTCGCGCCGGCCTGACGCGAGCGGCCCCTCGCCCGTGCCGGCGCACGGCACGGGCGGGGCCGGCGGCGCCGGACCGCGAGGGGCGTCAGAACTCCACGCGGGCGAGGCCCAGCACCTCGGCGCGCCAGTCGGCGTAGGCCTTGCCGATCGCCTGGCGGTCGCCGCCCTGCTCGCCGGCGCCGCCGTCACCGCCCGGAGCGCCGCCGGACAGGCCCGCGGCGATGTCGGCGCCGGTCCAGTCCGGGCCCGCGGTGCGGACCCGCAGGTGCCCGGGCGCCCGCTCGGCCCGCAGGGCGTGGGCGAGCACCCGCATCAGCGCCGTGCGCGCCTCCTGGTCGTCCGGGGCGTCCGTGTCGACGTTGGTCTGCCCGCCGACGAGGATCACCGTCGCCGAGTCCGCCAGCGTCGGCAGCACGGTCTCCGCGGCCCGGAAGCGGGACAGCAGGCCCTCGGAGAGGAACTGCTCGACGCGCGACACGAGGCTGCCGCTCCGCGGCGTCATGGCCACCGGCAGCTGCACGTAGGCGTCGAAGGTCGTCCCGCGCACCGCCTCGCCGAGCCGGTCGAGGGTGTCGACCACCGTCGTCTCCGCCCCCGTCGCACGGATGGCCTCGGCCACCTCCGCCAGTCGCTCGCCACCACCGGTCACCAACACCGTCGTCATGGCGCGTGACCCTAATCGGGCACGGGCGGCGACGGCAGGGATGATCGCCGGCTCCGGCCGGCATAGAGGTCGACGACACGCGCCGCCGCCTCCGCCATGTCCACCCGCAGGCTCTCGGGCTCGAGCACCTCGACCGCGTCGCCGTAGCCCAGCAGGCCCGCCCGCGCGGCCAGGAGCGACCGGAACGGGGCCACGAGCACCTCCCGGCCGTCGGGGGCGGTGCCCTCCTGCCGCCACGGGCCGGCGAGCACGGCGAGGGCGACGCGGCGCAGGGTCGGCGCCCAAGCCGGGTCGGCGAGCACGCGGACCCGGACCTCCTCGGTCGGCTCCTGCAGGCGGTCGCGCAGCTCGGTCCACACCTCGGCGAGGTCGCGGTCGTCGGGACGGCGGGCGGGGGTGCCGGTGCGCGCGACGTCACGGACCCGGCTGACCCGGTACATCTTCGGCCGCCCGCGGTGCGCGGCGACGAGGTACCAGGTGCCGCCCTTGCTGACCAGGCCGTACGGGTCGACGGTGCGCCAGGTGGCGACGGGCGCGTCGCCCGTCGCGTAGCGCAGGCGGACGCGCTCGTCGGCGACCAGTGCGGCGTCGAGCGCGGGCAGGGCCGGCAGGTCCTCGGGCTCGCGCCGCCAGCCCTGGTGCTCGACGAGCAGGCGCCGCCGGGCCCGGTCGACGCCCTCGCGGCGCGCGGCGGGCAGCGCCGCCAGCAGCTTGCGTGACGCGGAGGCCAGCGCCGGGCCGAGCGCCCCGTCCGACGACCCGAGCGCGACGAGCGCGCGCAGCTCGTCGTCGGTCATCCCGGTGACGTCGGTGCGGTAGCCCTCGAGCAGCGCCACCCCGCCGCGGCGCCCCCGCTCGCAGTACACCGGCACGCCGGCCGAGGACAGGGCGTCGACGTCGCGGCGCACGGTGCGCGTCGAGACCTCGAGGCGCCGCGCGATCTCCGGCGCGGGCAGCCGACCGTGGGTCTGCAGGAGCAGCAGCGTCGCGAGCAGGCGGTCCGAGCGCACACGTCGAGGATGGCAGGAAAACAGGACGTCAGATGTCCGGTATCGGGGCGCACGATCCTCCGTACACCCCGAACCCAGGAGGCCACCCGATGTCCGCTCCCGATCCCCGCCCCCTGCTGCGCACCGCCCTCGACCAGGTCGGCGCGCTCGTCGCCGACACCCCCGCCGGCGCCCTCGACGGCGCGACCCCGTGCACCGACTGGGACGTCCGCGCGCTGCTCGGCCACCTCGTCGGCGTGCACCGCCGCATCGCCCACGTCGGCGCCGGCGGGCACTTCGCCGACGTCGACGCCGTTCCCGAGGTCGCGGCCGGCACGCACGTCGCGGAGCTCACCACCGCGCGTGCCGACATCGACCGCGTGTGGGGGCTCGACGGCGCCGACGGTGTCGACGCGGCCGTGCTCGACCGGGTGCTCACCGTTCCGTGGGGCACGATGCCGGGCCGCTTCGTGGGCTTCGGCTACGTCCAGGAGCTCACCGTCCATGCGTGGGACCTCGCCGTCGCGACCCGCCGCACCGCCCGCCTCGACCCGGCCCTCGCCGAGGCCGTCGAGGAGACCTCCCGCCGGCTGCTGCCCGCCGAGCCCCGCGGCGGACCGATCCCCTTCGGCCCGCCCGTGCCCACCGCGCCCGACGCCGACCCGTACGCACGCCTGGTCGGCTGGCTGGGCCGGGACCCGGCGTTCGCCGGGGGCGGGAGCCTCGCCGGGCGGTGACGCCGCCGATCCCCGCCCGCCGTTCCGGGCACGTACTGTCTGGGGCGGGAGCGACGGGCGGGGCCCGGGGGACCGTCGCCTCCGGCAGTCCTCACGTGCCCGGGCCGGCACCGAGGGCGAGGTGGGCCGGTGACGGCGAGGTCGGCACCCGCAGGGAACGGGCACGACGGCGCCCACGACGGCGGGCAGGCGGGCCGCGAGCCCCGCGGCGCGGCCCGGCAGCGCGTCAGCCTCGCCCCGCCCGCGGACCTCGTGGCCGCGCCGGGCTACGGCGCGCGCCGCCTCTACCAGGCCTACCTCGCCGCGTGGAACCGGCACGTCGACGGCGTGCTCACCGGTCCCCAGTTCGCCGTGCTGTCCGCGGTCCGCGCCTACCCCGACGCGGACCAGACCGCGCTGGCCGGGGCGGTCGCGCTCGACACCTCGACGATGGCCGACGTCTGCCGGCGCATGGAGCGTCGGGGTCTCATCACGCGGACGGCGTCGCCGCACGACGCGCGGGCCAAGGTCCTGACGCTCACCGACGACGGGGCCGCGGCGCTCACCGAGACGTTCCGCCGGGCCCGCGCGCTCGACGACGCCCTGCTCGCGGGCTGCCCGCCGGAGCAGCGCCCGCACCTCGCGTCGCTGTTCAACGACCTCGGCGCGCACTGGGAAGAGGTCGCGGAGCGCGACCAGCTCTGACCCGCTCGCCGCACCCGTGACGGGATCTCCGACGGCCCGCCGATCTGTTACGGCCACGTCTCGGGACCCGCCTGGGTATTGCGTCCTCGGATAGTACGTGCTCGGATTTAACGCAGCCGGACGCGAGCACCACATCGGAGGAACGGCACCATGGCGAGCCAGTCGTTCGAGGTCACCATCGTCGGCGGGGGTCTGGGCGGGCTCTGCGCGGCGCTGTCGCTGCGCCAGCGCGGCCTGCGGGTCACCGTCGTCGAGGCCGCCCCGGAGCTGGGCGAGATCGGGGCCGGCATCCAGACCGCCCCGAACGCGAGCCGCATCCTCGTCGGGCTCGGCCTGCGCGCGCAGCTCGAGGCGATCCGCACCCAGCCCGAGGACCAGGTCCGCCGCCGCTGGGCCGACGGCAGCATCATCGCGCAGCTGCCGCTGGGCCAGCGCGTCATCGACCAGTACGGCGCCCCGTACTGGCACTACCACCGCGCCGACCTGCACCGCGTCCTGCTGGACGCCTGCGTCGACCCCGACGTGCCCGGGCCGGCCGTGGCGCTCGCGACCGGCGCCAAGGTCGTCGAGCTCGACCGCACCGACCCGCTGCGCCCGGTCGCCGTCGCCGAGGACGGCCGTCGCTTCGCCGGCGACGTGCTCGTCGGTGCCGACGGCATCCGCTCCGCGGTGCGCGACCTCGCCGGCTTCGAGGACACCCTCGTCTTCTCCGGCGAGATGGCCTACCGCGCGCTGATCCCCGGCGAGCTCATCGCCGCGGACCCGGCGACGCGCTTCCTCCTGGACCGCTACCACTCGACGATCTGGTACGGCCCCGACAAGCACCTCGTGCACTACGTCATCCGCGGCGGGCAGTACCTCAACGTCGTCGCGATCGTCCCCTGCTCGGACACGATCGAGCGCGACTGGAGCGAGCCCGCGACCCCCGAGCGGCTGGCCGCGGACTTCGGCGACTGGGACGACCGCGTCCCCGCGATGCTGTCGAAGGCCAAGCCCGAGGACGTCTCGCTCTGGGCGATGTACCGCCGCCGCCGCGACCCGGTGTGGGTCGACGGCCGGGTCGCCCTGCTCGGCGACGCGTGCCACGCCATGCTCCCCTACCAGGCCCAGGGCGCCTCGCAGTCGATGGAGGACGCCGCGGTGCTCGCCGAGGAGCTCGGGCGGGTGACGCGCGCGGACATCGACGGCGCGCTCGTGCGCTACGTCGACCGCCGGGCCAAGCACGCCGGGATGGTGCAGGACGCGTCGCTGCAGAACATGGCGTTCTACCACCTGCCCGACGGCCCCGAGCAGCGCGAGCGCGACGAGAAGCTGCGCCGCTTCGACGGGGAGTCCGACGTCTCCTACGACTGGTTGTGGCACGGCAGCCCGCTGCACGACCACGACACCGAGTCCATCCACTACCAGTTCGCCCGCTGACGCGCGGACCGACCGAACCCCCACCCCTCCGCGACGGGAGCGAACCCATGCGCACCGGAGACCAGATCGTCCAGGACCTGCCCTGGCGCTGGGGCGTCCAAGGCAAGATCTTCCTCATCGGCGGCCTCGGCTACATGTTCGACGCCTGGGACGTCGCGCTCAACGGGTTCCTCACCCCGCTGATCGGCACCGAGTTCGGCCTCTCCCCCGCCCAGCGCGGCCTCGTCGCCACCGCCAACCTCATCGGCATGGCCGTCGGCGCCGTCGCCTGGGGCACGGTGGCCGACCGCATCGGCCGGAAGAAGGCCTTCAGCATCACCCTGCTGATCTTCGCGATCTTCTCGGTGCTCGGCGCCCTCTCGCCCAACATCGAGGTCTTCCTGCTCCTTCGCTTCCTCGCCGGCGTCGGCCTCGGCGGCTGCATCCCGGTCGACTACGCGATCGTCAGCGAGTTCTCCCCGAAGAAGCAGCGCGGCCGGGTGCTCGCCGCGATGGACGGCTGGTGGCCGATCGGCGCCACGCTCGCCGGCGTCTCGGCGACGCTGCTCGTGCCCGTCGACGGCAACTGGCGCTGGATGCTCGTGCTCATGATCCTGCCGGCCCTGCTGCTGTTCTGGATCCGCCGCGGGGTGCCCGAGTCGCCGCTCTACCTGTCCCGCATGGGCCGGGAGGACGAGGCCCGCGCGGTCATCGACGACATGGTGACCCGCACCGGCGCCACCCCCGAGCCCTACGCGATCCCCGCGCCGGTCGACGAGGACAAGCGCGGCGGCGCCTGGGCCGCCGCGGTCGACCAGCTGCGCCGCGTCTGGGCGTTCAACCCGCGCATCACCGGCGTCGCGTGGTCGCTGTTCATCGCCGTCATGCTCGTCTACTACGCCGCCCTGAGCTGGATGCCCTCGATCCTGCGCGCCGAGGGCTTCGGCCAGATCGCGGCGTTCGCCTCCACGACCCTGATGAACGCTCTCGGCATCGTCGGTGTCGCGCTCTCGGTGCTCGTCGTCGACCGCTGGGGGCGCAAGAAGGTCATCGCGCTCGCCGGGCCGATCGCGGCCGCCACGCTCGTCGCGTTCTCGCTGCTGCTGGGCACGCCCACCCTCGCGGTGATCGCCATCGGCGCGTTCGGGCTGTTCGCGCTCGTGGTCATCCCGGTCATGTACGCCTACGTCTCCGAGCTCTACCCCACCGAGCTGCGCGCCTCGGGCTTCGGCTGGGCGTCGTCGTCGAGCCGCGCGATCACCGGCTTCGCCCCGCTGCTGTTCGGCAGCGTGCTCTGGCCGGTGCTCGGGCTGCCGCTGACGTTCACGCTGCTCGGGGTGCTCGTCGTCGGTGCCGTGATCTTCATGTGGGTCGGCGCGCCGGAGACCGCGGGCCGCGAGCTCGACCGCATCACCACCGACGTGCCCGCCGCCCCGCAGGACACGACCACCCCGACCGGCACCGAGCGCACCCGCGCCTGAGGTGTTCCGGGCGAAGGGCCCCCTCGCTCGCATAGACGGGCGAGGGGCGCCCTTCGCCAAATCCCTGAAGACCACCCGAGAGCCCGCCCGAGTGCCCCGAGGAGGCCCGCGGCCGTGAAGCCCGCCGCGTTCAGCTACCACCGCGCGCACGACGTCGCGGACGCCGTCGGCCTGCTCACCGGCCTCGCCGCCGCGGGCGAGGACCCGAAGATCATCGCCGGCGGGCAGAGCCTCATGCCGATGATGACCTTCCGTCTCGCCCGGCCCTCGGCGCTGGTCGACCTCGGCCCGCTGCGCCGGGTGCCGGCGATGACCGCGATCCGCGAGGAGGCCGGTGCGCTCACCCTCGGCGCGCTGGTCACCCACCACGCCGTCGAGACCGCGGCGCTGCCCCCGGGCTTCGCCGTGCTCGCCCGCGCCATGCGCTGGGTCGGTCACCTGCCGATCCGCAGCCGCGGCACCGTCGCCGGGAGCCTCGTGCACGGCGACGCCACCGCCGAGTGGTGCCTGCTCGCGCTGCTGCTCGACGCGGTCGTCGTCGCCGAGGGCCCGGGCGGGCGCCGCGAGATCCCCGCCGACGAGCTCTTCCACGGCTTCTACGCCACGGCCGTCGAGCCCGACGAGGTCGTCGTCGAGGTCCGCTTCACCCGCCCCGCCCCGCACGCCGCGCTCACGGAGTTCGCCCGCCGCCACGGCGACTTCGCGATCGTCGACGCCGCCGTCGCCCTGGACCTCGACGGCGAGCGCGTCACCGGCGGGCGCGTCGTCCTCGGCGGCGTGGCGCCCGCCCCGGTTCGCGTGCCCGAGGCCGAGGCGGTGCTCGCGGCCGGGGGCGACGCCGGGGACGACGCGCTGGTCGCGGCGGTCGCCGACGCCGCCGCCGCGGCGATCGACCCGCCGGACGACCCGCAGACCACCGCCACCTACCGCCGCCGGCTCACCCGCACCCTCGTCGCGGACGCCTGCCGGCAGGCCGCGAGGGAACCGCAGGAGGCGCAGCGATGACGGACCTGACCACCACTGGCCTGCCCGGCGTGCCCGACCACCTCGCCCCCCACGAGGCCGCCGACCCCGACCGCCCGGTCCACCCCCTGTCCGCCGGTCACGAGCACGTCCCCGACGAGCCGCGCTTCGACGGCCGGCGGGGCCGCTGGGTGGGCGCGTCGGTGCCGCGGCGCGAGGACCCGCGCCTGCTCACCGGCCGCGGCCGCTTCGTCGACGACATCGCGCTGCCCGGGATGCTGCACGCGGGCTTCGTGCGCGCGACCGTCGCGCACGCCCACCTCACCGCCCTCGACCTCGACGCCACCCGCGCGGTGCCCGGCGTCGTCGCCGCGTTCGACGCCGCCGACCTCGGGCTCGGCGACATCGTCGCGATCCTCGACCGCCCGGCCGAGGAGTTCACGCCGACCGCGATGCCGGTGCTCGCGAAGGGCAAGGTCCGATTCGTCGGCGAGCCGCTGGCGCTGGTCGTCGCGTCCGACCCCTACGCGGTGGAGGACGGGATCGAGGCCGCGCAGGTGTCCTACGACGTCCTCGACGCCGTCACGTCCGCCGAGGGCGCGCTGGCCCCGGGTGCGGCGGTGGTGCACGAGGAGGCGCCGGACAACGTCCTGCTCGACGTGTCGATGTTCGACACACCGGGCGTCGACGAGGCGTTCACCGACGCCGAGGGAGACGAAGCGGAGCGGAGCTCGACCCATCGAGGCTGCACGGTCGAGGTGACGACGCGCAGCGGCCGGCAGAACGCGCTGCCGCTGGAGACCCGCGGCGCGGTGGCGGCGTGGGACGCCCGCGACGACCAGCTGCTCGTGCAGACGTGCACCCAGGTGCCCCACCAGGTCCGCACCGTGCTCGCCCGCTCGCTCGGGATCCCCGAGCGCACCGTGCGCGTCACGGTCCCGGACATGGGCGGCGGCTTCGGGCAGAAGTGCGTCGTCGGCCGCGAGGAGATCGCGGTGGCCGCGGCGGCGCGGCGTCTGGACCGTCCCGTGAAGTGGGTCGAGGACCGGCGCGAGGCCCTGACGGCGGGCTTCCTCGCCCGCGAGCAGACCTACCGCACGCGCGCGGCGTTCGACGCCGACGGGCACATCACCGCGCTCGACGTCGACGTCGTCTGCGACATGGGCGCCTACTCCTGCTACCCCTTCACCGCCGGTATCGAGCCGCTCATGGCCTCCGCAGAGATGCCCAGCGTCTACCGGGTGCCCGCCTACCGCGTGCGCGGCCGGGCGATCACCAGCACCAAGGCCCCGACTGCGCCCTACCGCGGGGTGAGCCGTCCGCAGTACGTGACGGCCATCGAGCGGGTCATGGAGCGCGCCGCCCGCGAGCTGGGCCTGGACCCGGTGGAGGTGCGGCGCCGCAACGTCATCACCGAGTTCCCGTACACGGGGATCAACGGCGTCACCTACGACCCGGGCACCTACCGCGAGTCGCTCGACCTCGCCGAGGCCACGATCCGCGAGGAGGGCTGGTACGAGGCGCGGGAGCGGGGTGACCGCCACCTCGGCATCGGCTTCTGCTGCTTCTCCGAGCGCACCGGCTACGGCTCCGAGGCGTTCGCCAAGCGCAAGATGACCGTGGTGCCCGGCTTCGACATCTCCGAGATCCGCATGGACACCACCGGCTCGGTGGTCGTCACCAGCGGCACGATGAACCACGGGCAGTCGCACGAGACGACGTTCGCGCAGATCGTCGCCGACCGGCTGGGCCTGCACCCCGAGCACGTCAAGCTGCGCCAGGGCGACACCGAGCGCATCTCCTACGGGTGGGGCACGTTCGCGTCGCGGTCGGTGACGATCGGCGGCTCGGCGGTCGCGCTGGCCTCCGAGCGGCTCGGCGAGCTGCTCTGCCGCATCGCCGCGCACCTGCTCGAGACCCGACCCGAGAACGTCGCGCTCGACGGCGACGGCGGCGTGGTCGCGCTCGACGACCCTTCGCGGCGGCTGTCGTTCGCCGACATCGCCGACGTCGCCCACCTGCGCGCGCACCTGCTGCCCAAGGACGTCGACCCGACGCTGACGGCCACCGCGAGCTTCGACGTCCCCGGCGACGGCACGTTCTCGAACGCCACGCACGCCGTGGTGGTCGAGGCCGACCCGGGCACCGGGCAGGTGCGCATCCTGCGCTACGTCTGCGTCGAGGACTGCGGCGTCGTCGTCCATCCGCAGGTCGTCGAGGGGCAGTGCCGCGGCGGCATCGCGCAGGGCATCGCGGGCGCGCTGTTCGAGGAGGTCACCTACGACAGCCACGGCGAGCCGTCGGCCGCGTCGTTCATCGACTACCTCGTGCCCACCGCCACCGAGATCCCCGACGTCTCGATCGCGCACCTGGAGACGCCGTGCGCGTTCACCGCCAACGGGGCGAAGGGCGCCGGCGAGGGCGGCACGATCGGCGCGCCCGCGGCGGTGCTCAACGCCGTCAACGACGCCCTGCGCCACACCGGCGTCGAGCTCGACACCACCCCGATCCACCCCGGAACGGTCCTGGACGCGCTGGAGGGCACGCCGTGAGCCGCACCGTGAACGACCCGCACCTGCTGACGCTCGCGGTCAACGGCGCCGAGCACGAGGTCGTCGTCGAACCGCGGCGCACGCTCGCCGACGTCCTGCGCCACGACCTGCGCCTCACCGGCACCCACGTCGGCTGCGAGCACGGGGTGTGCGGGGCGTGCACCGTGCTCGTCGACGGCGCCCCCACGCGGGCGTGCCTGGTGTTCGCGGTGCAGGCCGAGGGCGCCGACGTGCGCACGGTCGAGTCGCTCGCCCGGGACGGCGAGCTCTCCGACCTGCAGCAGGCCTTCGGCGACCACCACGCCCTGCAGTGCGGCTTCTGCACCCCCGGCTTCCTCATGCTCGCCGAGGGCGTGCTGGCCGAGCAGCCGGACGCCACGCGGGAGGACATCCGCGAGGCGCTCTCGGCGAACCTGTGCCGCTGCACGGGCTACCAGACCATCGTCGACGCGGTCCACGCGACGGCCTGTTCCCGACGGGAGACGAGCGCGTGATCCTGGACAACCACCTCGACGTGCCGGCCGCGCCGGACGCGGTGTTCGCGCTGCTGAACGACGTGGAGCGGGTCGCGGGCTGCCTGCCGGGCGCGACGCTCGAGGGCCGCGACGGCGAGGCCTACCGGGGCCGGGTGAAGGTCAAGGTCGGGCCGATCAGCGCCGCCTACGCGGGCACGCTGCGGTTCACCGAGATCCTGCCCGAGCAGCGCACGCTGCGCCTGTCGGCCCGGGCGTCGGACGCCCACGGCGCCGGCGACGCCGAGGCCGACGTCGTGCTGTCGGTGGCCGAGGCCGCCGGCGGCTCGATCCTCGACCTGCACACCGACCTGCTCGTCCGGGGCAAGATCGCGCAGTTCGGCAAGGGCGCGATCACCACGGTCTCCAGCCGCCTGCTCGACCAGTTCGCCCGCAACCTCGCCGGCGAGCTGTCCGGGAGTACGAGCGATGCGGCATCGCTGGCGTCTGAAGCCAGGATCGCCACAACCTCGCCGGGCGACACGCCGAGCCGAGGGACGCCGCCGACCGACGACGGTCAGGCCCTCGACGGCCTGGCGATGCTCCTCCCCCCGAACGCCGGCCGCTGGGCCGCGCTGGCCGGCGCCGCGGCGTTCGGCGTCGTCCAGGGCTACCTGCTCGGGCGCCTGCGCGGGCAGAAGGACCTGATCGAGGAGCTGCGCCGTGGCCGCTGAGCACACCGTCGACGCCGTCTACGCCCGCGCCGGCTTCGGCGCCGCCGTGCTCCGGGGACCGCGCCCGGCGCTGGTCGTCGTCGACCTCACCCGCGGCTTCACCGAGGCCGCGTTCCCGTCGGGCTCCGACCTGACCGCCGAGGTGGAGGCCACCGACCGCCTCGTCGAGGCCGCCCGCCGGGGCGGCGCGCCGGTCGTCTGGACCGTCATCAGCTACACGCCCGCCGAGGCCGACGGCGACGCCGTCGCCTGGCTGCGCAAGGCTCCCGGCATGCGCACCCTGCGCGAGGGCAGCGAGGCCGTCGCCCTCGACCCGCGCCTCGACCGCCGGGAGCACGACCCGCTGATCGTCAAGAAGGGCGCCTCGGCCTTCCACGGCTCGGGGCTGGCGTCCCTGCTCACCGGCCTGCACGTCGACACGGCCGTGATCTGCGGCGCCACCACCTCGGGCTGCGTGCGCGCGAGCGCGGTGGACGCCGTCCAGTCCGGCTTCGACACCCTCGTCGTCGCCGACGCCTGCGGCGACCGCGCGCGGGCCCCGCACGATGCGGCACTGTTCGACCTGCAGGCGAAGTACGCCGACGTCGTCGGCCTCGACGACGCCGTGTCGTACCTCGACGACCCCTTCCGGAAGGCCGACACGTGACCCAGCCCGAGCCCGCCGACCGCCGCGTCCTGTCCCAGCCGGCGCTCGCCGACCTCGGCGAGCTCCCGGCCGACAGCCGCTGGATCCGCTCGCGCGGCCCGCTGCTGCACCTGCTCGACTACGGCCCCGAGGGGCGCCCGCCGCTCGTCGTCGTCCCGGGCATCACGAGCCCGGCGATCAGCATGGACTTCGTCGTGCGCGGGCTCACCGACCTCGTGCGCCCGATCGTCCTCGACGTCCGCGGCCGCGGCCTGTCGGACAACGGGGACGCGTACGACCTCGACACCTACGCCCGTGACGTCGAGGCCGTCGTGCGCGGGCTGCGCCTGGAGCGCCCGATCCTGCTCGGGCACTCGATGGGCGCCCGCATCGTCGCGGCCACCGCGGCTGCCGGCCGGGTCGGCGTGCACGGCTCGGTCCTCGTCGACCCCCCGATGAGCGGGCCCGGCCGTGGCCCCTACCCGACGACGCTCGAGGCGTTCCTCGGCCAGCTCGACCAGGCCCGCCGTGGCACCGACGCCGACGAGGTCGCGCGGTCCTGGCCCCGCTGGCCCCGCCGCGAGCAGGAGCTGCGCGCCCGGTGGATGGGGTCGATCTCGCGGGACGCGATCGTCGCCACCCATGCGGGCTTCGAGTCCGAGGACTTCTTCGCGATCTGGCCCTCGGTGCCCGCCCCGACCGTGCTCGTGTACGGCGGGGACAGCCCGGTGGTCACCGCCGCCGGCGCCGAGGAGGCCGCGAAGGCCAACCCGGAGGCCTCGGTCGTCGAGGTCCCGGGCACGGGGCACATGGTGTTCTGGGACGACCCCGCCGCCGCGCTGCAGGTCGTGCGCGACGCCCTGCGCGCCCTGATCTGATCGGAGGGCACCTCCGCTCGATCCACCCGAGCGGAGGTGCCCTCCGATCACCACCACCGACCGCGACGGGTCACGCCGCCCGCGTCACGTCCCCCGGGTCGGTGACCGACCCGCTCAGCAGCGCGCCGGCGTCCGGCACGCGCGTGGAGAGGCCCAGCGAGGACAGGATGCGGAAGGTCGTCGCCGTGGCCGCGGAGAGCACCGGCAGGCCCACCTCGTCCTGCACCGCCTCGATCACCGGCAGCGAGGGCATCTGCACGCATGCCGAGAGCACCAGGGCGTCGGCGCCGGTGAGGTCGACCTTCTTGTGGTGCTCCCGCAGGTCCTGCGGGTCGAGCCGGGCGACGGCGAGGTTGTCGGGCACCTGCAGCGACAGCGAGTCGGCGACCTCGACTCCCGCGTCCTCCAGGTACGCCACGACGGCCTGGGTCAGCGGCTCCATGTAGGGCGTCACGATCGCCACGCGCTTCGCCCCGAGCGCCGCGATGCCCGAGAGCAGGGCCCCCGCGCTCGAGACGACCGGGGCCGACGATCCCTCGGCCCGCAGTGCCGCGGTGATGTCGTCCTCGGCGGTGCAGTGGAACCCGGGTCCCTGAGCCATGATCGCGACCAGGCACGCGGTGGCGACGACGTCGGGGCGGGCGTCGGCGAGCTCGGTGGCCGCGCGGGCCGCCTGGGTGTTCATCGCCTTGAGCTGCTCGGGCGTCACGTGCTGCATGCGCGCCCGGGCGGCGTGGAAGACGAACCGGTCGTCGGGCAGCACCCGCTCCCGCGCAGCGAGCATGCGCGGGAGCTCGGTCTCCATCGTCAGGTTGGAGCTCGGGACGATCATCCCGATGTGGTGGTCCGTCATCGCTTCACGGTAGGACGCATCTCGGGGATCGTCAGCTCGCCGGCGTCGACGACGAGCTCGTCGTCCAGGTAGAGCGAGTTGCCGCGCATCGGGATGTCGAAGTGGCACGGGGTGTCGTTCGGGCCGCCGAGCTCGTTGTTCGGTCCGATGGAGAACATGACGTTGCCGTAGAAGCTGCGCAGTTCCATGCCCATGCCACCGGGAAACTGCGTCAGGCCGTGCCAGTGGGCGCGCTCGTCGAGACCCCAGCCGACGTGCGACATGCCGTAGCCGCGCGGGTCGTCGAAGCTCTGGATGTAGGACGAGAGCAGTTCGGCGTCCAGGCTGAATCCACCGTCCTGGCCGCGGATGTCCCGGATGAACCCCTGCTCGATCGTCAGCGTCACCGGCGTCTGCACGTAGGTGTTGAACGGCAGCAGCACGTCGCCCGGCGAGAGCACGATCTGCCCGTCGACGCCGTCGTCGGCGCCGCCGGTGAACACGAACGCGGCGGGCCAGTGGTCCCAGCGCCCGGGGGTGTCGGTGTAGCCGTACTCGCTCATCGTCGGGTAGACGCCGAGGCGGTAGGTGACGTCGGTGCCCGCGGGGCTGGTGATGCGCATCGTCTGCGCCTTGGCCAGCAGGTCGGCGCCGTACTCGACGCGCTCGCGCAGCTCGGTGGTCGGCATGAGGCGGGCCAGCAGCTCGGGCGGCTCGACGGCAGTGAGGATGCGGGTGCCGGCGTCCTGGATCGCGAACTGCTCGGGCGAGAAGAGCAGGAACGTGCAGTCGACGAGCATGTCGACCGACTTCAGCGCCTCGACGGCCAGCGGGATGTCCCCGAGGCCGGAGTCGCCGACGGCCCACGCGCCCGACGCGCTGGCGGGCGGGGGCAGGCGCAGGTGGAAGGTCGCCGCGCCGAGCTGCTGCGCCGCCCACAGGAACGCGTCGGCGTACTCCCCGCGCTCGGCGCCGCGGGTCAGCACGGCGACGGTCTCGCCCTCGTGCACCCCGGAGAGCCGCAGCTGCTGCAGGCAGATGTCGTTGAACAGGTTCTGGTCCATCGGTCGACCACCTCCGCGTCAATCCGAGCACGTACTATCCGAGCACGCAAGGCTTGCAACCCAATCGTCACGCCCGGACCGCTGTCCGGACCAGGGGCCTACGCTGCCCCGGTGGCACCCGAGGACGAACGCATCGCCCTGTTCCTCGACTACGAGAACCTCGCCATCGGGGCGCGGGACGGGCTGGGGGTGTCCCCGTTCGACTTCGGCCCGGTCGCCGACGCGCTGGCCGAGCGCGGGCGGGTCGTCACGCGCCGCGCCTACGGCGACTGGTCGGCGTTCGACGAGGACCGGCGCCTGCTCGCGCGCGCCCAGGTCGAGCTGATCGAGATCCCGCAGCGGATCGGCGGGTCACGGAAGAACGCCGCGGACATCAAGATGGCCGTCGACGCGATCGAGCTCGCCTACGAGCGCGGGTTCGTCACCACCTTCGCGATCGGCACCGGCGACTCCGACTTCACCCCGCTCATGCACAAGCTGCGCGAGATGGACAAGCGCGTCATCGGCATCGGCGTGCAGTCGTCCACCTCGAAGCTGCTGCCCGCGGCGTGCGACGAGTTCCTCTTCTACGACCGGCTGCCCGGTGTCGAGGCCCGCCCGGTCCCGGCGCGCCCGTCCCGGCGCCGCCCGACCACACCGGCCGCCGCTCCGGAACCCGTCGAGCCGGAGGCCCCCGGAGCGGAGGTCCCCGAGCCGGTCGAGGAGGCCACTCCCCCGACGTCCGACCCCGACCTCGCCGCCGTCGTCACCAGCACCCTCGCGGGGCTGGCGCGGGCCACCGACGGGCCGGTGCGCGCGTCGACGCTCAAGCGCGCGATCCTGCGCAAGGACCCCACGTTCGACGAGGGCGACCACGGCTTCCGCGGCTTCGGTGAGCTCCTGCGCCACCTCGAGCACCGCGGCGTCCTCGCCCTCGCCCCGGGCACGGCGGCCGGCGACCCCGAGGTCGCGTTCCCCGAGGACGCCTCGGCCGAGGACGAGGCCTTCGCCCTCTTCGCCACCACGGTGCGCGACCTCGAGGAGGCCGCGGGCGCCCCGCCCCAGCTCTCGGGCCTCAAGGACCAGATGCGCAAGCGGGAGCCGGGGTTCTCGGAGAAGCGATACGGGTTCTCGAACTTCCTGGCCTTCGCCCGCGCCGCCCGCGCCCGTGACCTCGTCACGATGGACTGGGACGACGGGCGCGGGGACTACCAGCTCTCGGTGTACTGAGCCCTCTGTGTACTGAGCCCTCGGTGTACTGAGCCCGCTCACCGGTGCTGGCGGCGGCTCCCGCCGTGCCAGTCCTCCACCACGCCCACCTCGTCGGTCGAGACGCCGAACGACGGCAGCTGCGGCTGCTCGCGCAGGGAGCGCTTGAGCTCGGCGAAGCCGGGGAACCGGGCGAGCCCGACGGCGTGGTCCCACAGCTCGCCCGCCTGCTCCGCGGTCGGCATGCGGCTGATCACCGGGCCGAAGAACGCGAGCCCGTCCGGCGGGTCGACCTGGATGATCGGGGTGCCGACGTCCCGGCCGGTCAGGGCGAGCGCCTCGTCGGTCTCGGCCTGCACGACCTCGTCCCACGCGTCGTCGTCGGCCGCCTCGGCGAGGCTCGTGGGCAGGCCGGCGGTGGTGAGCACGCCGGCGAGGAAGGTGTCGGTGCCCTGCTCCTCGCGGGCAGCGGCGGTGTCGGGCACCGGCTCCTGCTCGAAGACGTGGCGGCCGAACGCCTCCTGCAGGCGGTCGAGGGCCTCGGCGCCGTGCTCCTTGCGCGTCCGCGCCGCCACCCGCAGCCCGCGCAGCCCGGCGGTGTGGCCCGCCTCGTACTCCGCTGGGAACTGCGCGGCGTAGTCCACCCCCGCGTTGACCAGGCGCAGCGAGATGAAGCGCCACTCGATGTCGAGGTCGCGCTGGCCGGCGACGAGGCGCAGCCACTTGCTCGTCATCCAGCAGAAGGGGCAGATCGGGTCGAACCAGAAGCGGACGTCCACGTCGGAGACCCTAGGTCGGGCCGATCACGTCCGCACGCGGCCGGCCAGGGTGCCCACGCCCGGGCCGTCGAGCTCGTCGAGGGCGTCGGCCCGGCCGGCCGCGGCCATCAGCACCGCCTCGCCCGGACCGGTCACCTCGGGGCCCTTCCCCCAGGTCCAGTCGACGTCGGTGGCCACCAGCCGCAGCCCGCGGATGCGGGGCGCCGCGTGGACGGGCGGGGCGACGACCGCGAAGGCGAGGACCGCGCGCAGCCGCTCGGGCGGGATCGTGCGCGGCAGGCCGAGCGGGCGGCGGATGTCCTGGTGGTGGATGGTGCCGTCGGTCAGCGCGATCCGGTAGCCGAACCGGGCCGTGAGCCCCTCGGGCGTGCGGTAGCGGCGCACCAGGTCGACGAGGTTCCAGGGGTCGAGCTCGTGCAGGGCGTCGAGGGCCCGGCGGTTGGCGCGGTCCGGGGAGAAGCCCGACTGCGCCAGGATGCGCAGGAATCCCGACATGCCCTGCACGTCGTAGCTGACGACGTGGGCGACGACCTCGCGCACCGACCACCCCGTGCACAGCGTCGGCGCGTCCCACTGCTCCGGGGTGAGCGTCGCGAGGAAGTCGGCGAGGTCGCCGCGCTCGTCGCGAGCCAGGGCGAGCACGTCGGCCATGCGCGGCATCCTGGCAGCCGGGCGCGCCCGCGCACGAGTCGCCGGTCAGCCCAGCGAGTCCTGCAGCCGGCGCATCCCCGCGAGCCACCGCTCGTAGTCGTCGCCCTTGCGTCGGAAGAAGGTCAGGACCTCCGGGTGGGGCAGGACGAGGAACTCCTCGCGGCGCACGCCCTCGACGACGGCGTCGGCCACCGTCTCGGGGGTCAGCACCTCCCCGGCCGCCCGGACCGCGCCGGTGGCCCGCGAGCCCATGCCGCCCGGGTCGACCTCGAGCATCGGCGTCGCCACGCCCATGGGGCAGACGGTGCTGACCCGGACGCCGCGCGCGCCGTAGGTCACCGAGAGCCACTCGGCGAACGCCACCGCCGCGTGCTTGCTCACCGCGTAGGGCGCCGACCCGATCTGGGTCAGCAGGCCCGCCGCCGACGCGGTCGCGACGAAGTAGCCCTCGCCGCGCTCGAGCCAGCCGGGCAGCAGCAGGCGCGCGGCGGTGATGTGCGCGCGGACGTTGACGTCGAGGACCGTGTCCCAGACGTCGTCGGGCGTCTCGACGGGGTCGGTACCCGCGGCGACGCCGGCGTTGGCGAAGAACAGGTCGACGGGCCCGAGCGCGCCCGCCACCTCGGCGAGCATCGCCGCCGTGGCGTCCGCGTCGGTGACGTCGAGGGGACGCACGAGGTCGGCGTCGACCCCCTCGCGCATGCCGTCGAGCGCCCCGTCCCGGTCGGTGGCCGCGACCCGCGCGCCCGCCCCGCGCAGCGCGGCCACCAGCGCCCGCCCGATACCGCCGCCGGCCCCGGTGACGACGGCGACGCGATCAGTCAGCTCCATGCGCCGACGGTGTCAGACCCGCTCGATGATCGTCGCGTTGGACTGGCCGCCGCCCTCGCACATCGTCTGCAGGCCGCGGGTGCCGCCGGTGCGGTGCAGCTCGTGGATCAGCTTGGTCGCGAGAACCGCGCCGGTGGCGCCGAGCGGGTGGCCCATGGCGATGGCGCCGCCGTTGACGTTGGTGCGCTCCAGCGGCGCGCCGGTCTCCTGCGCCCACGCCAGCACGACGGGCGCGAACGCCTCGTTGCACTCGAACAGGTCGATGTCGTCGATCGCGAGCTTCGCGCGCCGCAGGACGTCGCGCGTGGCGGGGATCGGGCCCGTCAGCATGAACACCGGGTCCTCGCCGACCACCGACAGCGTCGTGACCTTGGCGATCGGCGTCAGCCCGTGGGTGCGCAGCGCGTCCTCGGAGACGACGAGCAGCGCCGCGGCGCCCACCGAGACCTGGCTGGACACCGCCGCGGTGATCTCGTAGCCCTCGCGCAACGGCGGCAGCGTCGACATCTTCTCGACGTTCGCGTCCGGGCGGATGCCCTCGTCGCGGTCGAGGCCGTTCAGGGGCGCGATCTGGCCGGTGAAGCGGCCCTCGTCGGTGGCGCGGGCGGCGCGGCGGTGGCTCTCGACCGCGAACTCCTCGAGCTGCGGGCGGCGCAGGCCCCACTTCTCGGCGATGAGCTGGGCACCGC
This sequence comes from Actinomycetospora sp. ABD4_176, assembly GCF_056311855.1. NCBI lineage: Bacteria > Bacillati > Actinomycetota > Actinomycetes > Pseudonocardiales > Pseudonocardiaceae > Actinomycetospora > Actinomycetospora sp. ABD4_176. The sequence goes on from NZ_CM149974.1 coordinate 2,589,521, forward strand.
GGAACTGGCTGATCTCCTGCTCGCCGTAGCGCTCGATCCAGCCCGGGCCCTCGCGGCGGGTGCCCATGCGCTCGAGCACCGCGGCGTTGGCGTCGATGGGGACGATCGCCATGTTCTCCACGCCCGCGGCGATCACCATGTCCTGGGTGCCCGACAGCACCGCCTGCGCGGCGAAGTGCAGGGCCTGCTGCGAGGAGCCGCAGGCGCGGTTGATCGTCGTGCCGGGGACGTGCTCGGGGAAGCCGGCCGAGAGCCACGCGGTGCGCCCGATGACGCCGGCCTGCGGGCCCAGCTGCGAGACGCAGCCCATGAGGACGTCCTCGACGGCGCCGGGGTCGATGCCGGTGCGCTCCACCAGGGCCGTCAGCGCGTGCGCGCCCAGGTCGGCGGGGTGCACGTCGGCCAGCACGCCCTTGCGGGTGCCGACCGGCGTGCGGACGGCGTCGACGATGTAGGCCTCGGTCACGGCCACGGGTGCCTCCTCGCTGCGGTGATCGTGGGGGATCCCCTGACCATGAATGTCAGCATGGCCGCCGGGCCGACACCAGGGCGACTCCGTCACCTCAGCCCGCGCGGGCCTCGCGGACGAGCCGGCGGGCCCGGGCGACATCCGGCGGCGCGGGGATGTCGGGCAGCAGCGTCGTCGCCGTGTAGAGCGCGCGCAGGGCGAGGGTGACGCCCAGGTCGGTGGTCGGCAGGCCCGGCAGCCCGTACATCCGCCGCGCCCACCGCGGCAGCGTCGAGAACGAGATCGCGGCGACCGAGGACAGCGTCAGCGCGAGCCCGGTGGGCGCGCTGGGCTGCGGGGTGAGCAGGCCCCCGACGCCGCGGCGGGCCTCGTCGGTCAGCCCCAGCCGCGGGCGCAGGCGCTCGAAGTACGCGGCGAGCTCGGTCCGCGACGCCGGCACGATGGCCGGGTCGAGGCCCACGACCTCGGCGGCCCGCACGCTCTCGGCGACGTAGGCGTCGGCCTCGGCGTCGTCGACGACCCCGGCGCGACGGGCCACATCGACGTACGAGTCGATCTCGGCGTTGTGCACCCAGAGCAGGTTCTCCGGGTCGTCGAGGGCGATCTCGGTGCCGTCCGGGTCGCGGCCGCGCAGGGTGGAGTGCAGGCGGCGGACGCGCGAGCCCGCCTCCTCCACGTCGGCGCGCGAGCCGAACGTGCGGGTGCCGACGAACCCGACCGTCCGCTGGAAGCGCGGCCACGCCTTCTTCGGGTCGAACAGCGCCGAGTTCTGGAACGTCGCCCGCATGACCTGCGGGTGCAGCGACTGCAGCAGCAGCGCCCGCATCCCGGCCACCCACAGCACCGGCTCCAGCTGCACCCGCCAGGTCACCGACGTCGGACCGAAGAGGCCGAGGTCGCCGAGGTCGTCATCGGTCACGCCCGCCACGTCCGTCATGGGGACGGGGTCACCGATCCGGGGCGTGTCAACCGCGCTCCTCTGCGAGCCGGGCCGCGGTCTGCGACACCTTCGCCTCCGCCAGTGCCGCCCGCCGCTCGGCCTTCCACACCCGCTTCTCGGCCTTCTTCTCCGCGCGCCGGCGCCCGGTGCCGAGCAGGAGCGCCACACCGATGCCGAGCATCCAGACGTCCTTGGCGATGGGCGTGCCCTGCTGGGTCGGGCGGAGGTTGCCGTCGTGCATCCCCGGCACGCGCAGGTAGAGGCCGAGCATGCCCGACGAGAAGCCGGTCAGCGCGGCGCCGGCGACGCGGCCGGAGACGAACGGCGCGAGAAGCGTGGCGCCGACGGCCATCTCCCCCACCGAGAGGGCCTTGAGGAAGGTCGGCGGGTCCATGTCCTTGAGGAACGGGTACGCGCCCGACGCGAAGCCGTGCAGTCCGGACGCGGTCTCCTCGTCGCCGCTCCACTTCTGCAGGCCGGAGTTGAGGATGAAGGCGCCGGTCGCGAGACGCTGCGGCACCTGGGCGAGGTCGACGGAAGGCATGGGCGCATCGTGCTCCCGTCGCCGTGTGCCCGCACAGCCCGGTCTCCCGGTGCACGTCGCCGAGCCACGACGCCGCCCGCGCTAACCGGCGGGCAGGCCCGTTACGAGCCGCGGGAGGAGCTCGCCGGTCCCGCCGCGGAGGACGACCGTCGCGAGGTCGTCGTACGGCGTCGGCTCGCCGTTGACGATGACCACCGCCGCACCGGCCGCCGCCGCGAGGTCGACGACGCCCGCCGCCGGGTGGACGCCCAGCGACGTCCCGGCGGCGAGCAGGACGTCGGCCTCCACCGCGGCCCGGCGGGCGCGCATGACCACGCCCGCGTCGAGCTCCTGGCCGAACGAGATCGTCGCGGACTTGAGGACGCCGCCGCACAGCGCGCACGGCGGGTCCTCCTCGCCGGCCGCGACGCGGGCGAGCGTCTCGGGCATCGGTGCCCGGGCGCCGCACGACAGGCACTGCGTGTGGTGCACCGTGCCGTGCAGCTCGACGACGAGGTCCGGCGACGACCCGGCCGCCTGGTGCAGCTCGTCGATGTTCTGGGTCAGCAGCGCGAGCAGCCGCCCGGAGCGCTCGAGGTCGACGAGCGCGGTGTGGGCGGGACCGGGACGCGCGCGCCACACCGGGTGCACGGCACGTTGGCGCCACGACTCGCGCCGCACCTCGGGGTCGGCGACGTAGGCCTGCAGTGTGGAGAGCCGCTCGGCCGAGGGGTCGCGGGTCCAGACGCCCTGCGGCCCCCGAAAGTCGGGGATGCCGGAGTCGGTGGAGACCCCCGCGCCGGTGAGCACGGTGACCCGCTCGGCGCGCGCGAGGAGATCCGCGGCCCGCGCCACGTCCGGGTCGCGGGCAACGTCGTCGGCGGCCTCGTCGTCGTGGTCGCTCATGCCCCCACCGTCCCCCACTCGGGTGTCCTGTGTAACGCCCCCCTGATTCACCCCGAACTCACCCGTGCGGCGTCGCGAGCACCTCCGGGTGTCGGATCCCCGGCTCGGGCGCCCACCGGGGAGGGGTGTCGTGGGGACCCACCGTCAGCCGTCATCGCGTGTCATCGGCGTGCACAGCCTGCCGACCGCCGCCATCTCGCTCATCCAGGAGCAGGCCGAGGTCCGCGGGCTGGGCCGCGACCCGCTGCCCGAGGTGACGCACGCCGTGCGCACCGACGTGGTCGTCCGGACCTCGGGGTGGTTCGGGCGCGGTCGTCCGCGCCGCCGGACCACCGAGCTGCTCCTCACGCCCGACGTCCTCGTGGTCACCGACCGCGATCCCGACCGCGACGGGCCCGACCCGGACGCGCAGGTCGCGTTCCACCGGCTCTCGCAGCTCGAGATCACCCGCGTCGAGGGGCCCGAGCCGGGTATCGGCCTGCTGTCCACGCCCGTCGGGGCCACCGAGCGCGGCTCACGGGTGGTCGTCACCGACGGCGGCCCCGAGACCGATCGCTTCCACCGCGCCCTCGCCGACGCCGCGGCGCGCTCGCGGCAGGTCGACGTGCCGTCCTCGCGGATGCCGGCCGAGGCGATGCCCGCGCCGTCCGAGGTGTCCTAGCGCGCACGCACCGCGTGCGAGCGGTAACGACCCCGCCGGTGCTGCTGGCTCAACGGCCGGCGGAGCCGTCCCGACCGCCGGCCTTCAGCCAGCGGTGACGATGCGTTTCCCGAATCGGTGCCGGTGCGAAACGGCGGGAGGGGATGATCGGGGCGACCGCTACCCTGGTCCCGGGCCCCCGTAGCTCAGGGGATAGAGCACGGCTCTCCTAAAGCCGGTGTCGCAGGTTCGAATCCTGCCGGGGGCGCCCAGGTCGCACCGGCCCTCGCCGCCCCCGCCGGCCCGAGCGGGACACGAGCTGGCGGCGCCACCGATCAGGAATCCCGCGCCCCGTCGTCGGTCCTGGCGTCCCCTCGCGACGCTGGAAGGATCGCCGACCATGACCGACACCGGCCTGCCGGGCGCCGACGAGGCCGCGTTCATCGCCGCGGCCCGCGCGGGCGACGCGGCGCGGTTCGCCCTCGTCACGGAGCCCCACCGCCGTGAGCTGCAGGTCCACTGCTACCGGATGCTCGCCAACGTCGACGACGCCCAGGACCTGACGCAGGAGACGTTCCTGCGGGCGTGGAACAAGCGGGAGTCGTTCCGGGGCCACGCCACGGTACGGACCTGGCTCTACCGGATCGCGACGAACGCCTGCCTCGACTTCCTGGAGAAGCGCGCCGACCGCACACCCGTGCCGTCCGGGCTGCCGGGCCTCGAGGTCGAGGTCGAGGTCGAGGTGCCCTACCTGCAGCCGTACCCCGACCGGATGCTGCCCGAGGACCCGCAGGAGGCGGTGGTGGCGCGGGAGACCATCGAGCTGGCGTTCGTCGTCGCCGTGGCGCACCTGCCGCCGCGGCAGCGCGCGGTGTTCGTCCTGCGCGACGTCCTCGGCTGGCCGGCGTCGACGACGGCGGAGGCCCTCGAGGTGACCGTCGGGTCGGTGACCAACGCCCTGCAGCGGGCGCGCGTGACGGTGCGCGCGCAACTGCCCGACCGTCGCCTCGACTGGCGGAGTCCCGCCACCCACGAGCTGTCGAGCGACGAGCGCGGCGTGGTGGCGGCCTACATCGACGCCCACGAGCGCAACGACCTCGACGGGCTGGCCTCCCTGCTGCGCGCGGACCTGCGCTTCGCGATGCTGCCCGACCCGGGCACCGTGAGCAGGACGGCCCGGGAGGCGGTGGACGGCTGGGTGTCCGCGGGGCTCTTCGGGGAGGGCTACGACGACTGGCGCTGCACCGCCACGACGCTCAACCGCATGCCCGCCGCCGCGCTGTACCGCCGCGCCCCCGGCGACCCGGAGTACCGGCTGTTCACCCTCGCGGTCCTGCACGTCGTCGACGGGCAGATCGCCGAGCTCACCGGGTTCGACGCAGCCGGCAAGCCCTGGCTGAGTCTCCCCGCGACGCGGTGACGCGACGCTGTGGCCCGACCGGGCTCACCGTCTCGCGTAGCGGGTGAGCACCACACCACCCGGGAACGTCCGCGTCTCCACCAGGTCCAGCTCCACCCACTGGTCCAGTGGGCCGAAGAGCGGCGTGCCGCCGCCGAGCAGGACCGGGTGGATGACGACCTCGTACTCGTCGACCAGGCCGGCCCGCAGCACCGCGGCGGCGAGCGTCCTGCCCCCGACCCTCATCGGCGCGCCGTCCTCGCCCTTGAGCCGGGTGACCTCCGCGACCGCGTCGCCGGTGACCAGGCGCGCGTTCCCGTCCACCTCGTCGAGCGTCGAGGAGAACACCACCTTCGGCGTCTCCCGCCAGTTCCGCGCGAACGCGATGTGCGCCGGGGTGGCCCCCGGCTGCTGGTCGGCGGTCGACCAGAAGGACATGGTCTCCCACAGTCGGCGCCCGTACAGGAACGTCCCGATCGTCTGCTCCCGCTCGAGCCACCACCCGAACAGCTCGTCGCTCGGCGCGCTCCAGCCGAGGTCGTCGCCGGGCGCGGCGACGTAGCCGTCCACGCTCACGTTCATGCCGAAGATCAGGTTCCGCATCGTGCCGCCTCCTGTGTGGGTCGATCCCACACGGACAGACGGGCCCGGCCCGAGGAGCTGATCGGTCGGCTCGCCGACCTCGGAGGAAGGTAGGTCCGCCCGACCCTCCGCACGCTTCGCGCAGGCAGGACCCGCTGACGGAACCGCTTACGCCCTCATCCGCGTCGCGCATCTCGACCGATGTGAGGTGGTTCGCGGTGCGCGCGGCGGGCATCCTGTGACGTCATGACCACGACCCCGGACGACACCCACGCCCCGGGCGAGCCCGATGCCGGTGCCGCTCGGGCGGCGCTGCACCTCGAGGCCACGTACGACGACCCGGCGCTCACCGTCTTCCGGACCGCCGAGTGGATCCCGCCGGCCTACCGCCAGGCCTACCTCGACGGCGCCGCGAGCGTCCTCGGCCGCGAGGCGTTCTCCGACTCCTGATCGGGCGCCCGGCCTCGGCGCGCAGGACGGAGCGACCCGCGCGCGGACCGACACGCATCGGCCCGGGTGGACCGATGCAGCTCGGCCGTCCGGCGGTCGAGGATCCGACGCCTCTCCGTCACCATCTGGTGACGCTCGCCACACAGCGGGACGCCGGACGAGGAGGAGACCCATGTCGGAAGCCGTGTCCACCGACCGCAGCGACCTCACCGACCGCAACCACCTCGACGCCCTGGTGGTCGGGGCCGGGTTCTCCGGCCTCTACATGCTCCACCGCCTGCGCGACTCCCTCGGGCTGTCGGCGCTGGTGCTCGAGGCCGCCGACGACGTGGGCGGCACCTGGTACTGGAACCGGTACCCGGGCGCGCGGTGCGACTCGGAGAGCTATTTCTACAGCTTCTCCGACCGGCTCTCCCCCGACCTCCTCGAGGAGTGGACGTGGAGCGAGCGCTTCGCGGGCCAGCCGGAGATCCTGCGCTACCTGCAGACCGTCGCCGAGCGCTTCGACCTGCGCCGCGACATCCGCTTCGGCACCACCGTGACGGGCGCATCGTGGGACGACGACGCGGGGCACTGGACGGTGGAGACCGCCGGCGGCGAACGCTTCACGGCGCGCTTCCTCATCACCGCGGTCGGCTGCCTGTCGACGACGAACCTGCCCGACTTCCCGGGCCGCGACAGCTTCGAGGGCGACTGGTACCACACCGGGCTCTGGCCCCACGAGGGCGTGGACTTCACCGGCCGCCGCGTCGCGGTCATCGGCACCGGGGCCACGGGCGTACAGCTCATTCCCGAGGTCGCCGAGGAGGCCGCGCACGTCACCGTCTTCCAGCGCACGCCGAACTACGACATCGCCGGCGGCAACCATCCGGTCACCGAGGACTTCGACCGGAAGATCAAGGACGACTACCCGCGGATCTGGGCGCGGACCCGCGAGACGGCCTTCGGCTTCCCGTACGACGTCGCCGAGCGCACGGCCCTGTCCGTCCCCGACGACGAGCGCCAGGTGATCTTCGAGGAGGCATGGGCGCAGGGCGGCTTCCGGCTCGGCACCACGTTCAACGACCTGCTCCTCGACGAGGACGCCAACGAGACCGCCGCCGAGTTCCTCCGCAACAAGATCCGGGAGCGGGTGCACGACCCCGAGATCGCCGAGATGCTCGCGCCCCAGGACCACCCGTTCTTCACCAAGCGCCCGCCGCTGGAGAACGGCTACTACGAGACCTACAACCGCGAGAACGTGACGCTGGTCGACGTCCGGCGCTCCCCCATCGAGGCCATCACGCCGACAGGGGTGCGCACCACGGACGGCGAGTACCAGGTCGACAGCATCGTCTACGCGACCGGCTTCGACGCCATGACCGGCACGCTCTACAAGCTCGGCATCACCGGGCGCGGCGGGCTCTCCCTCGCCGACAAGTGGGCGCAGGGCCCGCGGACCTACCTCGGGATCGCCACCCACGACTTCCCGAACCTCTTCGTGATCACCGGCCCGCAGAGCCCGTCGGTGCTGTCGAACATGCCGGTCTCGATCGAGCAGCACGTCGACTGGGTCGCCGACTGCCTGCGCCACCTGCGCGAGCAGGGCGTGGAGCGGATCGAGCCGACCGTCGAGGCCGAGGACGCCTGGGTCGCCCACCACGACGAGGTCACCGCGGGCACGCTCCTGCCCCGCGCGAACTCGTGGTGGGTCGGGGCCAACATCCCCGGCAAGCACCGCAGCCTCTACCCCTACGTCGGCGGGGTCGGCGTCTACCGCGGCATCTGTGACGACGTCGCCGCGAAGGGCTACGAGGGCTTCGAGCTCAGCCGTGCCGGGGCGGGCGCGCCCGTCTGACGCCGACGGACGCTGGTGAGCGCGTCGCCGCTCGGGGACGCTGGGCCGCGTGGCCGCCGAGCTGGGTCCCTACCGACTGGGCCGGCCGCTGGGCAGCGGCGGGATGGGCGAGGTGTTCCGCGCGTGGGACACCCGCCGCTCGCGATGGGTCGCCCTCAAGCTCCTGCACCCCCGGTTCGGCGCCGACGAGGCCTACCGTCAGCGGTTCCGCCGTGAGGCCGAGGCGGCGGCCGAGCTGCGGGAGCCGCACGTCGTGCCCGTGCACGACTACGGCGAGATCGACGGCCAGCTCTACCTCGACATGCGCCTCATCGACGGCACCGACCTCGGCACGCTGCTCCGGTCCGGGCCGATCGAGCCCCGGCGCGCGGTCGCGCTGATCACGCAGGTCGCGGCCGCGCTCGACGCCGCCCACGACGGCGGGCTCGTGCACCGGGACGTCAAGCCGTCGAACATCCTCGTCGGTCCCGACGACTTCGCCCACCTCACGGACTTCGGCATCGCCCGCTCCGCGGGGTCGGTGAGCCTCGCCGCCGAGGACGGCGTGGTGATCGGCACGCTCGCCTACATGGCGCCCGAGCGGCTGCGCGCTGAGCCCGCGGACGCCCGGTCCGACGTGTACGCGCTGGCGTGCGTCCTCCACGAGTGCCTCACGGGGACGGCGCCGTTCGGTGACGGGGACTCGCCGGCGCTGGTCGGGGCGCACCTCTACCGCTCACCGCCCGTCCTGCCCGACGAGGTCCCCGCCGCGCTGGGCGAGGTGGTCGCGCGCGGCATGGCCAAGGACCCCGGGGCCAGGTACGCGCGGGCCGGCGCCCTCGCGGCCGACGCGGCGGCCGCCCTGCGACGCCGTCCGACCGAGCCCCTGCTGCCCCCACCGGAGCCGGACCCGCCCGACCGCGTCGTCGCGCCGCATCGATGGTGGTCGTCCGGGACGCCCTGGCCCTGGCCGCCGTGGTTCCGCCGCGCCCTGGTCGTCGCCGTCGTCGCCGTCCTGCTCGTCGCGGGCGTCTCGGCCGTCCGCCGCTACACCGGGACCGGCATGTCCATCGGCGTCGGTCCGGTCGCCGTCGCCTTCACCGCGAGTGGCGCCGAGGCGGTCATCGCCAACGCGGGCAGCCGGACGGTCACGGTGCTCGACGTCCGCGGGCGCACGGTCATCACGGAGATCCTGCTCGGCGAGGGCCGCACCGTCGGCGCCGTGGCCGACGCGGCCGGGGAGCGCCTGTTCGTGGCCACCACCCGACGGGCGGGTGACGAGCTCGTGGTGGTCGACCTGCGACGGTCCGCCGTCGCGGCCACCGTCCCGCTGCCGGAGCCGACGGTCGGGGCGCCGGTGGTCGACGCCCGCCGCACGACCGTATTCGTGCCGGTGCGCAGCGGTGTCGTGGTCGTCGACCTGGCGACCGGGCGGGTGGCGGGCCGGCTCGACCGCCGGGCCACCGACCTCGCGGCGGGCACCGACGGCACCCGGCTCCTGACCGTCGACGACCGCCGGTCCACCGCGGAGGTCGTCGACGTCCGGACGGGCGCCCCCGCGACGTCGATCAGCCTCGGCGCGCCCGCCCACCTCGCCGTCGCCGCACCGGACGGCGACGTGGTCTACCTCGGCAGCACCGACCCGCGCCACGCCCTGACCGTCGTCGACCCCCGTCGCGCCGGCCCGGTCGACGAGGTGGCGCTGCCCGGGCCGGTGTCGGGGCTGGCGGTGACCCGGGACGGTGCCCGCGTGTTCGCCACGCTGGCCACCGACCCGCCGGTGCTCGCCGCCGTCGACACCACGACGCTCGCGGTCACCAGCGGTTGGTTCGTGGAGGAGTACGCCGACGACGTCGCCCTCGCCGCGTCGCCCGACGGCAGCGAGGTCTGGATCGCCAACACCGACCTGGGGACGCTGACCATCGACGACGTCTCCCGCCCACCGGCCTAGTGGTCATGAGGTGCAGGCGCCGCGCCGACTGGTGTGGGGCATCCGATTATAGGTAGGTCAGTCATCATGGCGACCGGGCGTCCTCGGTAGGGGGCCCGCGACGACTGAGGCTCGGTTGATCGCACTCCGTTGGAAGGGGACGCGGAGATCGCCCCCTGCAGAGCTCGGTACGACACCGGCCAGGACAGCTACCGCTTGCCCTTTCAGAGCCTCGTGCAGTGGCTGCATGTCCGGGTCCGTCTGCAGGAGTCGAGCGTCGAATTGCGAGCAGGGGTTCCTGATGACACGGCCAAGCTCGCCGACGGCACGCTCCTCGCAGTAGTCCTTCCAGTGCACCTCCCGCCCGTCTTCAGTGATTCCCAGCCCGGTCGAAGACCCCGGCGACGTCAGCTTGACACGGTCTCGACGCCACTCCGCCTCCGACGGTTGCCACTCGGCGGGCAGTATCGTCAGGCGGGAGAAATAGCAAGCCGCCGTCCAGTGCGCAAGCCATCCGATCCGTTTGCCGGACGCGATGTGGACGACATTGCGCCAGGACTCCAGCACCGCGTCGGCTGAGCCAGGCTCATTGTTGCCGGCTTCATGGTCGAGACGCCGGAGCAGGATGTCGTTCCCTTCGATGGCGACCTTCAAGGCGCACCGGTATTCGTATCGGCGACTCTTGCGCAGTAGGCGGAGCGACCGGCGATAGCGGTCGGGCCGGAACCAGGACCGCCAGTACGCTCGTTCTCCCTTGTCGCGTCGCCACGGCACGTATGTACGCAGAAATGCGATCAGCACGTTCGGGATTTCGAGGCGATCATGAGCGTACTTGAGGCTACGGTTTGCGGACCGCAGGCGCTCGAGCTTCTCGGCGGTGCTCGTTTCAACGGTCACGGCGTGATTCACTGACGCTGCCGCAAGCCTGTAGCTGAGGTCGATGTTCTGGGGCCAGAGGCAAGCTGCAGCGTGGTAGACCACCGCCGCTGCGTCGAACTCGCGGCGCTTCTCGTGAAGATTTCCGTGAGCCAAAGCGATGCGTGAATTGCCGGGGCATCTTCTCGCCGCCTCGGAGTACTTGTCGTGGGCCTCGGCGTAGGCCCTGGCTGCCTCGGTGGCGTTACCCCGTTTCGCCGCGGCGTCACCCTCACGCTCGCGGTAGAGCCCGATCCTCCATTGTGTGTACGCATTGTTCTTCCAGTGCCCCCATCGCGGCGTTCGTCCGAGGAGCCGCGGCTGCTCCAGGACCGCCTCGGCGCAGAATCCGCCGACGACGTGGTAGAGCTCGAGCAGTGTGGGTGCGGCGATGCTCCGAGCAGCGACGATCTCCCCGTGCGGCTCACGGACAATCTGAACTCCCACCGACAAGCCCCTCTTCGGAACTTCGGGGACGAGTCGGATGTTGAGCGTTGGTCGGTGCCGCGAGAGCAGAGCTCGTGTCAGGTGGCCAGCCCAAGTGGAGTCATTCCGCTGTGGCGCTGCGGCAACGAATTGGTTCGTCAATGAACCGGCAGGTCCAGGCGCAAGCTCAACTTGCGAGCCCACGTCTCCGCCAAGGTAACTACGCAACCGAGAAGGGAGCTCAAGGAGCGTCTCTGGTTGTCCGGCGACGAACTCAGTCTTTGCGTGTTCGAAGAGAAGCGAGTGGACCACGATCGGTAGTGCACGGCGCCATGCGGTTGCCCGCCATACCGAGGCGAGAATGTGTACTACCATAATGGATAGGGCAATGCCGAGAGGTGCCACCACTGCCGTGACAACCACGCGGACGATCTCTTGGTTCATCCCACCGCTCTCCGACGTCCTGCGTCACGAGTCGCGCGAGAGCGAGGTATCGCTACCTGGCATGTGCCAGAAGCACCCGTTCAGCCCACAGAGCACCCGATGACGCGCCGAAGAACGGATGGGATCCGATACGACCTGCCGTCACGCCAGCAGCCCCCGCACCGTTCGCGCGTCCGGACACCGCAGGGCGGCCTGCGCCAGCTCCCGCGCCGCGCCCAGGTCCACCTCCCGCACCGCCTGCTTGACGACGCCGACGGCGGCGGGGGCGACGGACAGCTCGCGCACCCCCAGCCCGAGCAGCAGCGGGACGGCCTGCTCGTCCGCGGCGGCCTCCCCGCACACCGCCACGAGCACGTCGTCGCCCGCCCCGGCGACCGTCGCCGCGATCAGCGCCAGCACCCCGGGGTCGAGGGCGTCGGCGAGGGCGGCGAGGTCCTCGTTGCCGCGCTCGGCGGCCAGGGCGTACTGGGTGAGGTCGTTGGTGCCGATCGAGAGGAAGTCGACCGACGACGCGAACGACGCGGCCTTGAGGGCCGCCCCCGGCACCTCGACCATGATCCCGACGCGCAGGTCGGGACGGCCTCGCCCGACGGCCTCGACCGCGCCGTCGAGCGCCCGGCGGGCGGCGTCGAGCTCGTCGACGGTGCTGACCATCGGGAACATGACGTCGACCGGGTGGTCGTGGGCGACCCGCACGATCGCCTCGAGCTGGTCGGCGAGCAGCTGCGGCCGGGCGAGCGCGAGCCGCAGCCCGCGGACTCCGAGGAAGGGGTTCGCCTCGGCCGGCATCGGCAGGTAGTCCAGCGGCTTGTCGCCGCCGACGTCCAGGGTGCGCAGGGTGAGGCGCCGGCTCCCCATCGCCTCGGCGATCGCGCGGTAGGCGGCCTCCTGCTCGTCGACGTCGGGCGCGTCGTGCCGGTCGAGGAAGGAGAACTCGGTGCGGACGAGGCCCGCGAGGTCCGCCCCGACCGCCGCCGCGGCGTCGTCGACGGAGCCGACGTTGGCGCCCACGAGCACGGTGGTGCCGTCCCGGGTGACCGCCGGCTCGTGGGCCCGCCGCAGCGCGTCATCGCGGCGGCGGGTGTGCGCGGCGGAGCGGGCGCGGAAGTCGGCGAGGACCGTCTCGTCGGGGTCGACGGCCAGCTCGCCGGTGGTGCCGTCGACGGCGAGCACGCCGGCCTGCCGCGCGCGGGCCGCCAGCGCGGCGCCCACCCCGACCACCGCCGGCACGCCCCGGGCGCGCAGCAGGATCGCCGCGTGCGCGGTGGGGCTGCTGCCGGCGAGGACCACCGCGGGCGTGCGCCCCGGATCGATCAGCGCGGCGTCGGCGGGGGTGAGGTCGTCGGCGACGAGGACGCCGTCGGACGCCGCGGCGGTCCCGGCGTGACCGCCCAGGGCGCCGAGCACCTGGTCGCGCACGTCGCGCACGTCGCGGGCCCTCCCCCGCAGGTACTCGTCGGTGCCCGCCGCGAGCGCCGCCTCGACGGCGTCCATGGCGTCCGCCCACGCGGGCGCGGCGTCCGCCCCGTCCTCGATGCGGGCGTCGGCGTCGGCGAGCACGTCGGGGTCGTCGAGCAGCAGCAGCTGGGCGTCGAAGATCGTCGCCTCGGCCTCGCCGATCTCGCGGGCCGCGCGGTCGCGGACGGCCCGGAGGTGCTCGCGGCCGCTCGCCCGGGCCTCGTCGAGACGGGCGCGCTGCTCGGTCGGGGTGCCGGCCACGGGCGCCGGGAGCGTGATCCCGGCGGGCGCCGCCACCCGGACCGGGCCGATCCCGACGCCGGGCGAGGCGGGGATCGGGCGCCCCGTCCCCCGGGGCACCGGAGCCGGCGCGGGAGCCGGCCCGGACGCCGCGGTCGCCCTCTCCCCGAACGAGTCCTCGGCGAGCTCCTGCAGCCGGCGCACCGCTTGGCGGGCGTCGGGCCCCGACGCGCGGACGGCGACCTCGTGGCCCTGCAGCGCGCCGAGGGTCGCCACCTTCGACATGCTCGCCGCCGACACCTCGGGGCCCTCGACGGTGACGTTGCGCAGGCGCACGTCGGCGTCGAGCCCTCGCACCGCCGCCACCAGCGCCGCCGCCGGGCGCGCGTGCAGCCCGTGCGGCATACGGACGGTGAAGGTGCCGGTCTCCTCCCCCTCGCCGGCCGGCGCGACCTCGGGAGCGGGTGCGGGTGCGGCGTCGCCGAGGTGACCCGACTTCGCCGCCAGCGCGTCGCCCGCCTCGGCCGCGACCTCGGCCGCCGACGCCCCGCCGGCCGCGCTGACCACCGCGACGACCAGGCCCTCGACCAGTGGCGCCGGGCACAGCACCACCCGCTCGCGGACCTCGTCGTCGACGAGCTCGAGCGCGAGCTCCGCGGAGAGGACGGCGCTGCCCATGTCCATGAGGACGACCACGCCGTCGCCCTGGTCGGCGTCCGTGAGCGCCTCCGAGATGGCGACGGCGTCGGTGCCGAAGCCCCCGTCGTCGGCGCCGGCGGCGACCTCGACCGGCACGCCGCCGCCGGCGTTCATCTCCCCGGCCAGGGCCACCGCCGCGTCGGCGAGGGCCCGGCTGTGGGAGATCACGACGATCCCGACCGTCACGCGGCCTCCTGGTCGGCGACGGTCGAGGCCGCCGCGGCGACGAGCAGCGCCGCGGAGGTGGCGCCCGGGTCCTGGTGGCCGATGCTGCGCTCGCCGAGGTAGCTCGCGCGTCCCTTGCGCGCGAGCATCGGCGTCGTCTCGTCGCGGCCCCGCTCGGCGGCGTCCGCGGCCGCCCGCAGCGCCGCCGCGAGGGGCTCGCCCGCGGCCAGCGCGCCGTCGAGCGCGTCGAGGGCCGGGGCGAGGGCGTCGACCATCGTCTTGTCCCCGGGCTCGGCCTTCCCGCGGGCGACGACCCCGTCGAGCCCGGCCCGCAGCGCCTTCGCGAACACGTCGGGCTCCATCGCCGTGGCGCCTCCGGTGGCGGGCGCCATGCGCAGGAACAGGGTGCCGTAGAGCGGGCCGCTCGCACCGCCGACCGACTTGACCAGCGTCATCCCGGTCTGCTTGAACAGCGCCGCCGGGTCCGCCGGCGGCGTCGCGTCCAGGAAGGCGACCACCGCGGCCATGCCCCGGTCCATGTTGGCGCCGTGGTCGGCGTCGCCGATCGCGGCGTCGAGGGCGGTCAACGCGTCCTTCTGCTCGGCCACCGATGCGGCGAACGCCCGCAGCCAGCGCTGGAGGGTGTCGGTGTCGACCCCCGCCATCACATGCCCCAGCGCAGGCCGGCGGTGGCGACCGGGGCGTCCCAGAGCCGGAGCATGTCGTCGTCGAGGCGGGTGATCGACACGAGGCAGCCCGCCATGTCGAGGCTGGTGACGTAGGGGCCCACGAGCGAGCGGACCGGGACGATGCCGGCCTTGTCGAGGAGGGCGGCGATCTCGTTGTACATCAGGTACAGCTCGAGCTGCGGGGTGGCGCCCATGCCGTTGACGAACACGAAGACGCCCTCGCCGCCGGTGAAGTCGCGGTCGGCGAGGATCGGGTCGACGAGCATCTGGGCGATCTCGTGCGCGGACGTGAGCGGGACGCGCCGACGGCCGGGCTCGCCGTGGATGCCGATCCCGATCTCGATCTCGTCCTCGGGGAGGTCGAACGTCGGGCTGCCCTTCGCGGGGACGGTGCAGGACGTCAGCGCCATGCCCATGCTGCGGGAGGCGTCGTTGACGCGGCGGGCCAGGTCGGCCAGTTCGGACAGGCTGCGTCCCTGCTCCGCGGCGGCGCCGACGATCTTCTCGACGGCGATCGCGGCGCCGGTCCCGCGGCGGCCGGCGGTGAACAGGCTGTCCTCGACGGCGACGTCGTCGTTCATGACGACCGCCTGCACCTCGGTGTCGGTCTCCGCGGCGGCGAGCTCGGCGGCCATGTCGAAGTTCATGACGTCGCCGGTGTAGTTCCAGACGAGGTGCAGGACGCCCGCCCCGCCGTCGATGTTCTTGGTGGCCTCGGCCATCTGGTCGGGCACGGGCGACGTGAAGACCTCGCCGGCGCAGACCGCGTCGAGCATGCCCGGCCCGATGAACCCGGCGTGCGCGGGCTCGTGGCCGCTGCCCCCGCCGGAGAGCAGCCCGACCTTGCCCGACACGGGCGCGTCGGCGCGGTAGAGGATCCGGTTCTCGTGGTCGATGCGCAGCTCCGGGTGCGCTCGCTCCACCCCGCGCAGCGATTCCGCGACGAGGTCGGCCGGGTCGTTGAGAAGCTTCTTCACGGTTCGACTCCTGGGACTGAAGAGCCCGACGGTGGGCTCACGGACGAGCGCGGCGAGACGTGATTCCACTCCGTCGGGGCGGGGAGAGACCAGAGGTAGCGGCACCCCGTACGGCGCGCGTCGACGCGGTCACTCCCGGTCACGGGCCTCGCGCTCCGGGACGCCACCGAGATCGACCGCCAACAGGCCGACGCCGTAGGCGACGGTGTCGACCATCCGGTCGAACGCGACGCGGTCGATGGTGGCCAGGGTGTCGCAGGCCCGGTGGTAGCAGCGGTCGTAGGGCACGCCGGGCTCGCCGCCCCACAGCGCCGCCTGCTCCGGGGTCTTGATCCCCGAGTCGCCGGTGTTCACCCCGCCGGCGGGGATGCCCGCGTCGACGAACGGGCCGTAGTCGGAGTCGTCGGAGAGGTCGACGTCCCCGGCTTGCACGCCGATCGCCGCGAGCCGCGCCTTCAGGCGGCGTTCGATCACGGCGGAGCCCGGCGGCGGGGGCTCGTCCGCCGTGCCGTCGGCGTCGTCGCCGTCGTAGGTGAGGTAGGCGGCGTTGGGCGAGCCGATCATGTCCGAGTTGAGCATCAGGGCGATGTCGCGGCGCTGCTCCTCGGTGAGCCCGTCGACGTAGGCCTGGGCGCCGAGCAGCCCGTCCTCCTCGGCTCCGAACCACACGAACCGCACGGCGTTGCGCACCGGCGGCGCGGGGCCGAGCGCCAGCGCGACGTCGAGGTGCGCCGCCGACCCGCTGGCGTTGTCGTTGATGCCCGGGCCCTCGGGGACGCTGTCGAGGTGGGCGCCGACGAGCACCACCTCGTCGGTGCGCCCGGTGGTGGTCTGCGCGACGATGTTGCGCGTCGTGACCGGCGGGCTCCCCTCGTCGGCCTCGTCGGACTCGACGGTCACCACCGGCGTCTCCACGCGGAACCCGGCGTCGCGCAGGACCCCGGCGACGTAGTCGACGCTCGCGTCGTAGCCCGGCGAGCCCGTGGCGCGCTGCCCGCCGTTCCGGTCGGCGACGTCCTGCAGGGCCCGGAGGTGGACGAACGCCGCGTCACCGCCGGTCGTCGCGGCCAGCTGCTCGGCGAGGCGGGTATCGGTCGGCGGGTCGGAGGACGAGGCGGGCGGCGGCACGGACCGGCCGGGACCGCCCGAGCACCCCGTCGCCAGCAGCGCGGCGCCCGCCAGCACCGCGCCGAGACGACGTCGCCACCCGGTCACGCTCATCCCCCCTCACCGAGGAGGTCAGCGCCGATCCGGGGTCGTGTCAAGGGGATCGAGCCACCACGCCACGACGTCGGTCTTGGTGGCGCCCCGCGGGCCGGCCGCCACCGGGCGGCCGTCGGTGTCCATCGCGCGGCGCAGCCCGGCGGCGAGGCCCGCGACGTCGCCGGGGGCGGTGAGCACGACGCGGGGGTGGTCGCGCAGGTCGTCGGCGAGGCCGGTCTCGGTGGTGGTGACGACGCGGCAGCCGTGCGTCAGGCCCTCGACCAGCGGCAGCCCGATCTGCTCACGCCAGCCCGGCCGCCGCACCGACGGCATGGCGACGACGGCGGCGGTGCGCAGGAGGGCGTGGACGGTGGCGCGCGGCGGGTCGGCGACGACGGACACCCCGGCGGGCACGGGTCGGTCGGTCGCCCCGCTCGGGTCGGCCACCACCAGCCGCCATCCGCGCTCGGCCGCGCCGGTCTCCTCCCAGGCCGCGGTCAGCACCGCGAACCCCTTGCGCTCGCTGGGCGTGCCGAGGAAGAGCACCGTCGGCTCGCGGGTGCGGTCGTCCCCGGGGCCGACCTGCGGGCCGCAGACGCTGCACGCGCTCAGCCGCGGGGTGAGCACGGTCTGGCGGGTGCGGCGCAGCGCCCACCCGAACGCGCGCCGGTAGTTCTCGGCGGCGCCGCTCGTCCCGTACACCACGGCGTCGAGCCCCAGCAGCAGCGAGACCCCCATGGCGGCGACGGCCAGGCGCGTCCCCACGGCCCCGAGGACGGGCCGGTGCGCGAGCGCGCGGGGGGCCAGGCGCGCGTGGGCGTCGAGGTTCTCGATGGCGTAGGTGGCGACCGTGATCCGCGGCCGGAGCAGCTTCGCGAGCGCGATCCAGCGCACCGCCCGCACCCACTCCCCCGTCCAGAGCGGCTCGGCGACCTCGAGCACCGCGAGCTCCGGGTCGCGCAGAGCCGCGACCAGCCGGCGCGGGGTGAACGGCGACACCCGCGGGTCGGCGAGCAGGGCGGGGTCGGCGTCGGCGCGGCGCGACGTGAACAGCAGCGCCTGCGTCGCGGGCATCTCCTCGACGACCGAGCTCCGCAGGTCCGGCACGATCCGCAGCGACTGCACCGGGGCTGGTTCCCGTTACCCGCCGCGGTCATCCCTGCCGGGGGCTCAGGCTCCGTCAGCCCAGGCGCTCGCAGCTCCCGTCGTCGGCGCCGCCGACCACGAGCACCGAGCCGTCGGTGAGGACCACCGCCGCGTGGCCGGTGCGGGGGCGCGTCAGGGCGTCGGTCACGCTCCAGACGTCGGTGGCGACGTCGTAGGCGTAGCCCTCCGCCCGCACCCCCGCGGCGGTCTCCCCGCCGATGACGAGCACCGCCCCCTCGTCGAGCGCGACCACGGCGTGGCCGTCGCGGGCGTCGGGCAGGGGCGCACGCTGCATCCACCGCCCGGTCGCGGCGGAGTAGTGCTCGACGACGTCGGTGAGGCCGTCGACCGGGTCGCCGCCCGCCACGAGGAGGGCGTCGGCACCGAGCGCGACGAGGTACGCGCCGGAGCGGTCGACGGTGAGGTGGGGCACGGCGAGGCGCCCGGTCGGGGTCCACGCCCCCGTCACCGGGTCCTGGCTCTCCGAGGTCCGCGCGACGTACTCGACCGGCCGCCCGCCGGCGCCCACGGCGAGCCCGATGCCCGCGCAGGCGAGGAGCGTGCCGTCGGCCAGGGTGGTGACGAACGCGTGGGACCGGCTGTACCCGGGAGTCGGGCGCGACCGGACCCTGCCGTCGGCCAGGGTGACCTCGACGAGGCGAGCGGCACCGAACGGGTCCGGCTGTCCGCGGGTGCCGCACAGCACGTCGAGGTGGTCCGACGCCCGCCGCACGCCGTCCGCCGCGGCCAGCGAGGGCTCGACGACGTGGGCGCTCCACACGTTCGTCGCCGCGTCCCACGTCTCGAGCAGGACGTCGGCGCCGCCCGGGTCGCCGCCCACCACCGCGGCGCCCCGGTCGGTGGCGACGAGCTGTGGCGCGACGTGGACGCCGGTCAGGGTGCCGGCGGCGCTCCAGGCACCGGTGTCCGGGTCGTACACCTCGGCCTCGCGCACGCCCGCCCCGCCGGGTGCGGTGCCGCCCGCGACGAGGACCCGCCCGTCGTCGAGCCGCGTCGCCGCGAAGGCCGAGCGCGGGGTCCGCAGGGCGCCCGTCGGGAGGAATCCGGCCACGCGGGCTACAGGCCGTAGGTCTCGAGCAGGCGCAGCCAGACCTCGCTCATCGTCGGGAACGACGGCACGGCGTGCCAGAGCCGCTCGAGCGGGACCTCGCCGACGATCGCAATCGTGGCTGCGTGGACCATGTCCGCGACGTCCTGCCCGACGAAGGTCGCCCCGACGATCACGCCCCGGTCGGTGTCGACCACGATCGAGGCGAACCCGTCGTACCCGTCGAGGTGCAGCGACCCGCCCGCCACGCTGCCGATCTCGTAGGACACCGCGCGCACCGCCAGCCCGGCCTCGCGGGCCCCGGCCTCGGTGTACCCGACGGCCGCGACCTGCGGGTCGGTGAAGATCACCTGCGGGACCGCGGTGTGCTCCGCGGTCGCGGCGTGGTGGGAGTAGCGCCCGCCCAGCTCCTGGCCCCGCGAGCGGGCGACGACCACGTCCCCACAGATGCGCGCCTGGTACTTGCCCATGTGCGTCAGCTTCGCGCCGGTGCTGGCGTCGCCGACCGCGTAGAGCCAGCCACCCAGCACCGTGGTGTGCTCGTCGGCCTCGAGCGGGCGGCCCGGCTCCAGCCCGACGGTGTCGACGCCGAGGTCGGCGGTGGCGGGCCGCCGGCCCGCGGCCACGAGCAGCTCGGCGGCGCGGACTTCGGACCCGTCGTCCAGCGTCGCCACGACCTCGTCCCGGGTCGAGCCGCCGTCGCGCCGGACCGCTGTGATGGACGTCGAGAGCCGGACGTCGACGCCGTCGGCCTCGAGCGCGGCGTGCAGGCGTCGGCCGGCCTCGGGCTCGGTGCCCGGGATGAGGCGCTCCCCGTGCTGGACGAGCGTGACCTGCGCGCCGAGGCGCCGGAACGCCGTCGCCATCTCCACCCCGACCACGCCCCCGCCGAGGATCAGCAGCGACGTCGGCACCTCCTTGACCTGCGTCGCCTCCTGGTTCGTCCAGGCGTTGACCGTGTCCAGCCCGTCGATCGGCGGTCGCGCCGGCGTCGAGCCCGTGGCGACCACGACGTAGCGGGCCGCGACCGAGGTCGTCGTGCCGTCGTGGTGGGTCACCTGCACCACGCGCTCCCCGGTCAGCCGGCCGTGACCGCGCAGCAGGGTGACGCCGGCGCCGGAGAGCCACTCGGCCTGGGAGGAGTCGTCCTCGGCGGCGAACGCGTCACGCCGCGCGAGCACCGCCGCGACGTCCACTCCCCCCGACACCGCCTCGGCGACCCCCGGCATGCGCTGCGTCGCCGCGTACAAATCCACCGGGCGCAGCAGCGCCTTCGACGGGATGCACGCGTAGTACGAGCACTCGCCTCCGACCAGGCGCGACTCGACGATCGCGGCCGACAGGCCCTGCTGGTGCGCGCGGTCGGCCACGTTCTCGCCGACCGGACCGGCGCCGATCACCACGACGTCGACCTCGAGGTCGCTCATCCGTCCGACTCCTCCTCGCGGGCTGGGCGCGTCGGGGGCATCCTCCGGGCCCCGCGCCCGTGGGCGCCACCCGTGCCGACGGTGTCACCCGCCCGGTCGGGCCGCCGCTGCGCCGTTCGCCACTACGCCTCTCGGCGGTCCACGTCAACCCGTTGCACCGACGGATGATCCCGATCACCATCTCCCCCGACGCGATCTCTGTCGACATCGGCGTACTCGAGGAGCTGACGCATGGCCGCGATACCCATCATCGAGTTCGTCCTGGGCATCGCGGTGCTCGTGTACAGCGCCGAGAAACTGATCGGCTACCTGGTCGGCGTCGCCAGCCGCTGGACGGTCTCGCTGTTCCTCATCGCCGTCGTCTTCACCGGCATCGAGTTCGACGACCTCGCGTTCGGGATCGCGCTGAACCTCGAGGACCTCAGCGAGGTCGCGCTCGGCACGGTCATCGGCACGACGATCGCGATGACCGGCATCGTGCTCGCGCTCATGGCGATCGTGGCGCCGTGCCCGGTCGACGTGCCGAAGAGCTACCTCGCGCTGTTCGTCGCCGCGCCCGTCGTCATGTACGCGCTGGCACTGACCGGGGCGCTGTCGGTGGGCATCGGGGTCGTCCTGCTGCTGCTCTTCGTCGCGTTCGTCGGTTGGATCGCCTACCGCGAGTACACCGCGCGCCGTCCGGTGTTCCGCAACGCCGAGCTCTACGAGCAGCTCGAGAAGGCGGGCGTCGGCTCCGGTGGGGGCGGCACGGCCACCCTGACCCGCGAGGGCCCGGGCGACGGCGACACCGGCAGCACGACGGGCACCGGTGCCGGCCCCGACGGCTCCGACGGCCCGAACGGCAAGGGCGGCGGCGGCTTCAACCTCCCGCCCGACCTGCACGTCGACCAGGGCTTCCTCAAGGCCCGGCAGACCTCGCCGGCGGGCACCATCGTGCTCGCGCTGATCGCGCTGATCGGGCTGGTCGTCGGCGCGCTCATCGCCGGCCAGGGCACCGAGGGCATCCTCGAGAACTTCGAGATCGAGGGCACCGTCTTCGGCGTCACCATCGCCACGCTGGCCCTCACGCTCGAGGACATTCTGCTGTCGGTCGAGCCGTCCCGCCGCGGCGCGCCGGAGATCGGCATCGCCAACGTCATCGGCAGCGTCGTGTTCTCGGTGACCGGCAAGCTCGGGATCATCCTGCTCATCGGCGGCGCGATCCTCGTCGACGACGACACGCTCGCCTGGCACATGCCGGTGCTGCTGGTGTTCACCGTGCTCGCAGCGATCTTCCTCGCCACGGGACGCCTGCGCCGCTGGCACGGGATCGTCCTGCTCGTCCTCTACGTCGCCTACTTCGTCGTGAGCCTGCTGGTCTTCGGCGAGGTCCCGGTCGACGACTGACCTGCGACCCACCGGAAAGGTGACGACGTGACCAAGGATCGAGTCGGAGCCGGTCTCGCGGTCCTCGCCGCGATCATCGGCCTGGTGCTGGTGTTCCAGTTCCCGCAGCAGGAGGCCGAGGGCGACGACGACGGCGAGGGTGCCGCCGAGTCCAGCCAGGTCGAGCCCGGAGAGCCCGCACCGGTTCCCGGCGCGCCGGCGCCGCCCGGCCAGGTGCAGCAGCCCGCGCCGGGCGGCCAGGTCGAGCAGCCCGCCCCCGGCCAGGAGGAGCCCGGCGACACCGACGCCGACGACGATGACGACGACGGCTGACGGTCTCGGGGCGTCGCCCTAGCCGAGGCGCTCCCGCAGCGTCGTCACCCCGGGGCCGTCGAGGTCGTCGAGGTGCGCCGCACGCCCGGCCATGACCATGACGAGCGCGAGGGTCGGGCCGGTGACGTCCGGTCCCTCCCCGGCCTCGAACGGGCCGTCGGTGGCGCGCAGGTGCAGGCCCGCGGACACCGTCCCCCCGCTGACCGTGAAGTCGCGGGAGGCGAAGAAGTCCGCGACCGGTGTCGTCGTCGTGACCGGCGGCGTGCGCCCGAGCCCGAGGGGCCTGCGGACGTCCTCGCCGTGCACGACGACCTCGCCGAGCCACGCCGCCTTCGGGCCCCACGTCGACGTCGTGCTGTCGACGACCGCCCGGAACCGCGCGAGGGTCTCGGCCGGCGTCGCGCCGCGGTGCTCGGCGAGGCGCCGGTCGTTGTGGAGGTCGAAGTCGAAGCGCGCGCCCAGCACGCTGCGCAGCCACCGCCACGGCCCGATGCTGGCCGCGGCGGTGAGGTGGGCGACAGTGTCCTCCACCGACCAGCGGTCGCAGAGCGACGGCGTCGCCCACTGCGCGGCGGTGAGGCCGGCGAGATCGTCGGCCAGCGCGGCCCGCTCGGTGCGGGTGGTGGCGAGCAGGGTCGGGGTGTCGGCCGGGTCGGTCACGGTCATGAGGGTCCCTTCCTCGCGGATGCGTCGAGAGGTGGACGGGCCCCGGAGCAGGGACTCATCGCACGAGGCACTGGCTTCCTGAGGGCGGTCTCAGGATCTCCGGCGTCGTTGTCGGGGGCCTCGGCTAGGTTCGAACACATGAGCGAAGGAGTGGGTGCGGCCGAGCGGGAGGCGCTCGCGCGCGCCCGCGCGGACGTCGTCGCCCAGCGCTCTGGCTACCACCGCCGCCTGCAGGCCATCGCGGCCCTCGCCGAGCTCGGGACGGCGGTGGCCACCGGCTACCGATCGACCGAGGCGCTGCTCGCCGACCGCGACAACCTCGACCGCGCCGACGCGACACGCCTCGTGGCCGAGGCCGCCGACCTGTGCCCCCGCTCCACGATGCAGGGCCAACCGCTGCCCGCCCGCCTGCCCGCCACCGCCGACGCCCTGGCCGCCGGCGCGATCGACCCGGCCCACGTGAAGATCATCCGCGAGACGATGCGCCGGCTCGACGCCCTGATGGCCCCGCCGCCACCCGAGGAGTGGTCCGGGGTGGAGGCGGTGCTGGCCGACAAGGCACGCGAGCTGCCGCCGCGGATGCTGCGGGTGCTGGCCAAGAAGTTCGTCGATCTCTACGACCCCGACGGCGCCGCCCCCCGCGACGGCGCCGACGAGTACGACGAACTACGGCTGCACCGCCGCCCGGACGGATCACTGGTGTTCAAGGGCCGCCTCGGTGACCCCCTCGACGCCGAGATGGTCATCGAGGTGTTCGGGGTGCTGGCCGCCCCCGCGGGCGCCGACGACGAGCGCGGCCTGGTCAAGCGCAACGCCGACGCGTTCAAGGACCTCATCCAGGACGCACGCGGCCCCCGCGGCCTGGCCACCGACACCCGCCACGAGACCGACCCCAACCCGCCCGCACCCGAGGACGAGCCGGTCACCGACACCGAGCCCGAGGACGCCGAGAGCCAGCCTTCGCTCGCGCTGATCCCCGCGCCGCGCCGCCCCCACCCCGCCCCGGTGTCGGGTGGCTGGACCGAGCGGCCCGGCCGGGCCCTGCTCACGATCACCATCGACCACCGCTGGCTCCGTGCCGCCCTCGACCAGCGCGGCGGCTACGGCACCCTCGACTCCGGACACCACGTCGACCCCGCCACCGTGCGCCGCTGGGCCTGCGACGCCGAGATCATCCCCATGATCCTCGGCACCCGCTCCGAACCCCTCGACGTCGGCCGCACCCAACGCACCGCCCCCGACGCCCTGAACCAGCGCGACCGCGGCTGCGCCTTCCCCGGCTGCACCCGCCGACCCCGCCGCTGCCACGCCCACCACCTCCGCTCGTGGGTCGACCACGGCGACACCGCCCTGCACAACATGTGCCTGCTCTGCCGCTACCACCACCAACTCATCCACCACGGGCACTGGCAGATCGAGATGATCGACGGCCGACCCTGGTTCACCCCACCCTGGTACGTCGACACCGACCGAAGACCCCGACCCGGCGGACGCCCCCGCGTGCCCACCTGAGATCGAGGACGCCCGGGATGGGGGCGCGACCGCAGGAGACCCCCGCGCCGCTGAGCAGGCGCGCGCTCGAACTCGCCCCCGGCCGATGGCACGCTGACGTCGTGCCCGACCTGGACCTCGACACGACGTCGGGCACGCCCGTGTACCGGCAGATCGTGGAGCAGATCCGCGCGCTGGTCGAGGACGGCGGCCTGCCCGCCGGGGAGCGCCTGCCGACCGTGCGCCGGCTCGCCGACAGCCTCGGGGTCAACCGCAACACCGTGTCCCGGGCCTACGCGACGTTGCGCGAGCTCGGCGTCGTCGAGACCCGGGCCGGCGGCGGGACGGCGGTGACGGCCCCGGCCGCGCGCACGGCGCCCGCCCTGGCCCCGCCCGGCACCCTCGTCGAGGGGGTGCGCGACGCGCTGCGCTCGGGGATGTCTCCCGACCAGGTCCGTGACCTCGCCTTCGTCCTCGCGCAGCGGGCCGCGACCGAGATCTCGACCGTGTTCGTCGAGTGCAACCACGAGCGCGCGCAGGCCTTCGCGAAGGAGCTCGGCGACCGCCTACACACCGAGGTCCGCGCGAGCCTTATCGACGAGGTCGACACGACGGTCGCCGACGGCGACCTCGTCGTCACGACGTTCTTCCACCTCACCGAGGTCCGCCGGTGGGCGCACCACGCGCGGCGCGACGTCGAGATCGTCGCCGTGGTGGTGGCGCCGCACGTCCGCACGCTGGCGCGGGTCGCCGACCTGCCGGCCGGGGCGCGCATCGGCGTGCGCTACTCGACGCCGCACCAGGCCGAGCAGGTCCGCGACTGGTTCCGCACCGCGGGGCTCGCCGACGTCGTCGTCGTGCCGCACGACGGGGACGTCCCGGCCGATCTCGCCGTGCTCGTCGTCCCCAGCGAGGACCCCGGGCTCGCCGCGGGCGCCTCGCCGGGCACCGAGGTCATCGAGTTCGGCAACGTTCTCGACGAGGGCTCGATCCGCATGGTCGGCGAGGTCCGGGACCGGGTCCTCCCGACGCGCACCTCTTGACCTAGGACAATCTGCGCCCCACCCTCGGGGCGTGTCCGACCGCACCGAGCACCTCGTCCGCTACGGCGTCCCGTTCGCGCCGGATCTCGTCGCGCGGGCCCACGGCTCGCGGGTGGTGACCGTCGACGGCACCGAGCTCCTCGACTTCACCTCCGGGCAGATGAGCTCCGTGCTGGGGCACAGCCACCCCGAGGTGGTCGAGACGGTCACGCAGGCGGTCGCGACGCTGGACCACCTGCACAGCGGGATGCTCAGCCCGCCGCTGCTCGACCTCGCCGCGGCCCTCGCCGACACGCTGCCGGAGCCGCTGTCGAAGGTGCTGCTCGTCAGCACCGGCGCGGAGTCCAACGAGGCCGCGCTGAAGATGGCCAAGCTCGCGACGGGCCGGTACGAGGTCGTGTCGTTCGACCGCTCGTGGCACGGCATGACCCACGGCGCCGGCGCCGCGACCTTCTCGGCGGGGCGCCGCGGCTACGGCCCGCCGGTGCCCGGCAACCTCGCGCTGCCGACGCCCGACGCCTACCGCTCCCCCTTCCGCCACGCCGACGGCCGCCACGACTGGGAGGCCGAGCTGGACTTCGGCTTCGAGCTCGTCGACCGGCAGTCCGCGGGCAGCCTCGCCGCCTGCCTCGTCGAACCGATCCTGTCGTCGGGCGGCATCATCGAGCTCCCGCCCGGCTACCTCGCGCGGCTGCGGGCGAAGTGCGACGAGCGCGGCATGCTGCTCGTCCTCGACGAGGCCCAGACCGGCGTCGGGCGGACCGGCACGATGTACGCCTTCGAGCGCGACGGCGTCGCCCCCGACCTGCTGACGCTGTCGAAGACGCTCGGAGCGGGGCTGCCCGTGGCCGCCGTCGTCACGTCGCCGGAGATCGAGCAGCTCTGCCACGAGCGCGGCTTCCTCTTCTACACGACCCACGTCTCCGACCCGCTCGCCGCGTCGGTCGCGCACACCGTGCTGCGGGTCGTGACGCGCGACGGGCTCGCCGAGCGCGCCCGCGGGCTGGGCGAGGTCATGAGCGCGCGGCTCGGGGAGCTGCGCGACCGCCACGAGCAGGTCGGCGACGTCCGCGGGCGCGGGCTGCTCCAGGGCGTCGAGCTCGTCGCGGACAAGGCCAGCCGGACGCCGAACCTCGCGCTCAACCACGAGCTCACCGCCGAGTGCCTGCGCCGCGGCCTGCACGTCAACATCGTCCAGCTGCCCGGGCTCGGCGGCGTCATCCGCATGGCGCCGCCGCTGACGATCAGCGACGACGACCTGCACCTCGGGCTCGACATCCTGCGCGACGCGCTCGAGGCCACGGCCGGGAGCTGACGCGGGCCACGGCATGATCGCCGTTGTGGACCTCACCGACCGCACGATCGCGGGCGCCACGGCGTCCGGTGCGACGACCCGGTCGTCCTCGCCGACGGCTACAGCGCCGTGGTCCACCTGCGCCCGAGCCAGGTGGTGGCCCGCGTGCCGACCTTCTACCGCGCACTGCGTCCGGGCACGGCATGGCGGGGGCGAGAGGTCGAGGTCGTCCGACACCTGCAGTCGGTGGGGGCGGCCGTCGTCCCGCTCAGCGACGAGCTGCCGCCGGGCCCGCAGGTGCGCGACGGGCTGACGACCACGTTCTGGCGGCACGTGAGGGCCGCCGGCGTCGAGGTCACCGAGCGCGACCTCGCCGGCCCCCCTCGCCGAGCTGCACCGCGCGCTCGCCTCCTACCCCGGCGACCTCCCCGTCCTCGCCGGGCCGGCCCACGACGTGCCGCACTGCCTGGCGCTGCTGGCGGCGGAGCCCGCCGGGGGTCACCGTCGGCGACCAGGGTCCTTCCTTGCGCACCTGACGGCCCGCTGGGCGACCTGGCGCGGGGTCAGGCCACCCACTGGACCACCAGGACATGGACCTCGCGGTCGCGGTCCAGCACGAGGTAGGTCACAGAGCCTCGCCCGTCGGTGCCGAACACGACCTGCCGCATCGGACCTCCGGGGTTGTCGTCGTTGTACGGGCGGCCGGTCTCGGGCGCCTGTTCGAGGACGGTGAACACGTCGGCGAGGACCCGGATGGCCTCGTCCGGCAACGCGTCGAGCTGGTCGGGGACCGATGTGTCCAGGACGACCCGGTACATCTACTCGCCGAGGCGGCTGCGGATCCGGTCGCGAACCTCCGCGAGCGGCACGCCCTCGGGGTCGCCACCGGCCGCGAGGATCGCGTCGGCCTTCTCGAGCATCCGCTCGTGGGCGTCGCGCCCCTGCTGCGCGGTCATCCCCGCGATGCGGTGGTAGTTCCGCAACACGTCGAGCACCTCGCCGAGGTCGAGCGACTCGGCTGCGCGGGCCAGGGCGGCGCGGTACGCGTCCTCGAACTGGACCCGCTCCCTCTCGACGAGCCCGTCCCTGATGGCGGCGGGCGTCGCGTCACACGGCAGGGCCGGGATCGGCGAGGCCACCACGGGCTCGGACGCGGCGCTCATACCGGCACGGTAGCGACCCACCCCGACGGACGGGGCCTCCCCGCGAAGCCGCGCGACGATCTGGGCTCGCCGCCGGCTCTCGGGCAGGGTGAGGCCCATGGGTTCACCCATGAGCTCGCCCGAGCCCCAAGCCGTCCTGACGCCGCTCACCGAGGCGTCGATCTTCCTCACGCTCGTCGTCGAGCCCGGCGGCGAGGACGGCGTGCGCGACGTGCTCGGCGACGTCGCCGGCCTGCGGCGCTCGGTCGGGTTCCGTATGCCCGAGGGCGAGCTGACCTGCGTCGTCGGCGTCGGCGCCGCGGTGTGGGGGCGGCTGTTCGGCGGGCCGCGGCCGCGGGGCCTGCACCCTTTCCGCGAGCTGCACGGCGCCCACCACGCCCCGGCGACGCCCGGCGACCTGCTCGTGCACCTGCGGGCGCACCGGCTCGACATGTGCTTCGAGCTCGCGCACCTGATCACCCAGCGCCTGCGCGGGCACGCGCGGGTCGTCGACGAGGTGCACGGGTTCCGGTTCTTCGACGAGCGCGACCTGCTCGGCTTCGTCGACGGCACCGAGAACCCCGAGGGCGGCGCCGCCCGCGCCGCGGTGCTCGTCGGCGACGAGGACCCGCGCTTCGCGGGCGGGAGCTACGCCGTCACGCAGAAGTACCTCCACGACCTCGACGGCTGGGACGCGCTGTCGACCGAGGAGCAGGAACGCGCGATCGGGCGCACGAAGCTCCAGGACGTCGAGCTCCCCGACGACCGCAAGCCCCCGAACTCCCACGTCGCCCTCAACGTCATCACCGACGAGCACGGCACCGAGGCGCAGATCCTGCGGTTCAACATGCCGTTCGGGCACGTCGGCACCGGTGAGTTCGGGACGTACTTCGTCGGCTACACCCGCGAGCCCGCGGTGATCGAGCAGATGCTGCAGAACATGTTCGTCGGGACCCCCGAGGGCCACCACGACCGCATCCTCGACTTCTCCACCGCGATCACCGGCAACCTCTGGTTCGTCCCCACCGCCGACTTCCTCGACGATCCGCCGGCTCCTGACGCGGGGGATCAGGTCGCGACGTAGAGGCCGATGACGACCAGCGGCGCGACGACGTCGAACCAGAAGATGAACCCGGTGTTGCCCGGCGACGTGTTGCCCGCACGCAGCCGCTGCACCACGTGCCCGACGGCCGCGCCGAGGTAGAAGATCGAGAAGGCGATGACGGTCGCGAGCTGGAAGCCCCGGTCGAAGCCGGGTGCCAGCACGCCGAGCACGCCGATCAGCACGCCCGCGAGCCCGACCTCCCACTGGAACGGGCTCCCGCGCGGCCACCCGATGGCGTCGGCGATCGGGTCGGGCATGAGGAGGTGCCCGGAGCCGATCATGAGCGCGTTGACGCCGACAATCCACGCCAGCGCGTTGGCCAGTGTCGCCGGGAGCAGGCCCGCGGTGCCGTGCTGGGCGAGCTGCACCACCTCGGCAACGACGAAACCGACGATGCCGACGTAGGTCGTCAGGCTCAGCAGCCGCAGCACCCATGGCGGCGGGCCGCCGTGTGCGGACGCCGGCGCCGTCGGGCCCGCCTCGGCCCGCACCGGCGGCTCCTCGGTGGTCACCCGACCATCGTCACAGCGGCTGGGGCCCGGAGGCACCACCCGCTCAGGTGGTGGTCCGACCCGTCCCGGGAGCGGTGCCCGGATCGAGGACCGCCAGCGGCGCGGTCGGCTGGTGCGTCGCGTAGCGGCGGGGACGGCCGTCGCGCGGGGGCAGAGGCGTGGGAGAGGCCGGTACGCCCCGGGTGTCGACGGTCGCGAGCACCTCCGCCCCGAACGGCCACCCAGTGCGCCGCGCCGCGCGGGCGGCGTCGGCGAGCTGGGCGAGGTCGCGGCCGCTCACCCCGCCTGCGCGGGGCGCCGGCGTGGGCTCGAGAGCCGGGTCGGGACGGAGCCCAGCGTCGGCGCGGTGCGACGCGCGCGAGCCGTGGGGGGCGGGGTCCGCCTCGCGGCGCCTGCCGGTCCGGGTCTTCCTGTGGTGCCCCATCGCCGACCACTCCCCCCGCGCCGGCGCGCAGCGTGCCCGCCATCACCCCGGAGAACGAGCGACGGCGCACCGGGCAACGACCGTGCTCGCGCTCGGGCGAGCGCCGGGGAGGATCAGCCCAGGTCGTTGGAGCGGAAGGTGTCGTAGCGGGTGGGGTCGCCGGTGGTGTAGCCGGTGGTCAGCCACTTCTTGCGCTGCGCGGACGTGCCGTGGGTGAACGAGTCCGGGTCGACGGTGCCGCCGCCGAGACGCCCCTGGATGTCGTCGTCGCCGATGCGCTGGGCGGCGTCGATCGCGCCGTCGGGGTCGGTGTTGGCGTCCGCCCCGGTGCGGCACTCGCCGGCGAGCTCCGACGTCCCGGCCACCGCCCCCCGGGCGGGTGGAGGGACGTCGTGTCGGGGTCGATCCTGGCGCAGCCGGACCCTGCGCGTCGCCTCGTGCGACGGTGTGCCGGTGCTGGCCGAGGTGTACGTCGTCGCGGGCGCCCCGGGAGCGGGCAAGAGCACGGTCGCCGACCGGCTGATCGCGCTGCTCACGCCGCCCCCGGCCCTGCTCGACAAGGACACGATGTACGGCGACTTCGTCGCGGCGACGCTCGCGGCCGCGGGGCGCCCGGACGACGAGCGCGAGGGTCCCTGGTACGACGAGCACGTCAAGGCCCACGAGTACGCGGGCATGACCGCGGTGGCCCGGGAGGTCCGCGCACGGGGGTGCCCGGCGGTGCTGTGCGCGCCGTTCACCGGCCAGATCCGGGACCCCGCGCGGTGGCGGGCCTGGGTCGAGGAGCTCGGCGGCGAGCCCGTGCACCTGATCTGGGTGTCGTGCGACCCGCCGACGCTGTGGCGGCGCCTCGAGGCCCGCGGCCGCGCGCACGACGCGGGGAAGCTCGCCGCGTTCGACGCCTTCGTCGCCCGCATGCGCCCGGACACCCCGCCGCCCGTGCCGCACCTGCCGGTGGACACGACGGCGTCGATCGACGACCAGCTCCCGCACGCGCAGAATCCCTGATCGACGCGCGCGCTCGAGGAAGGGCGCTGAGGAGAGGCATGGCCGACCGGGAGCTCGACGCCCTCGTGATCGGGGCAGGCGTCGGCGGGCTCGCCGCGCTGCACCTGCTGCGCGCGCAGGGCCTGCGCGTGCGGGCCTACGACGCGGCCGGGGACGTCGGGGGCGTCTGGTGGTGGCACGGCCACCCCGGCTCGCACCTCGATACCGAGGGCCCCGTCTACCAGTACTCCTTCTCCGCGGAGCTCTACCGCGACTGGGGGTGGAGCGAGCGCCACCCGGCCGGCTACGAGGTGCAGCGCTGGCTGCGCTTCGTCGCCGACCGGCTCGACCTGCGCCGCGACCTGGCGCTGCGCACCCGGATCGTGAGCGCCCACCTCGACGAGGCGCGCGGGCGCTGGAGCGTGCGCACCGACCGCGGCGAGACCATCGATACGCGGTTCGTCGTCGCGTGCACCGGCCTGCTCCCGGGTCCGGCCGCGGACCTCACCACCGACCTCGTCACCGACGACTTCGCCGGCGCCGTCCTGCGCACCTCGGACTGGCCGGAGGGACGCCACGACCTCGCCGGCCGGCGGGTCGGCGTCGTCGGTCCGGGCACGGCGGGCGTGCAGCTCGTGCCGTGGGTCGCCCGCGACACCGCCCACCTGACCGTGTTCTCGAGCGCGCCGGTGTGGGTGGTGGCGCGGTCGAACCCGGTCTACGGCTGGAGCGAGCGGGACGCCTACCGCGCGCGGTTCGCCGAGCTGCGCACGGCCGTGGCGTCCACCGCGACCGGCGACCGGTACGAGCCCCGGCACCGCTTCGCCGACCTCGACCCGGCCGCGCGGCGAGCGCTGCTCGAGGACCTGCTGCGCGACGGCTCGCGGCGCCTGTGGCTCGACGGCCTCACCGGGCTGGGCACCGACCCCGCGGTGGACGCGGAGGTGACCGCCGTGGTCCGCGCCGCGATGGTCGCCCGCCTCGGCGACCCCCAGATCGTCGACCCCGAGCTCGTCGACGCGCTCGTGCCCGCCGACCACGGCGTCGCGACCGGCCCGGTCGCCCTCGACGACGGCTGGCTCGAGGCGTGCGCGCGCCCGGACGTCGACGTCGTCGACCTGCGCCGGGACCCGGTCGCGGCGGTGCGCCCCGAGGGGGTCGTGCTCGCCTCCGGGACCGTCCACGCGCTCGACGTCCTCGTGCTGGCCGAGGAACCCGACGCCGGCCCGCCCGCGCTGGGCGGGATCGACGTGCGCGGCCGGGGCGGGCGCGCGCTCGGCGAGTCGGCCTCGCTCCTGGGGCTCGCGACGCCGGGGTTCCCGAACCTCCTCACCACCGCCGCCCCACCCGCGCCCACGTCACGGCACGCGGTGATGACGACGGTCCGCGAGCACCAGGCCGCGTGGATCGCCCGCGCGGTCCGCGACCTCGACGCGGCGGGGTGCACGACGCTCGAGGCGGTCGGGACCGGTCCGGCAGGGGTCGACGGGGTCGGCGACTACCTGGCGCGGCTGGCGGCGGAGGCCGCGGCGGGCTACCCGTGGTTCCGTCGACGCTGATGGGGATCACGCGGGCGACCAGACGCAGTCACCGCTGAACTCGACGAGGCCGTCGGCCGGACGGACGGTGATGAAGGCGGGGCCCCCGTCGGTGCTCTCGCTGCCGATCGGGGTGCCGTCGGCGGTTTGCCGCGAGGCCGAGCAGTAACGGAAGAGGCTGCCGGCGGGCGCGCCGGCGGTGCGGTAGCGGCCGGGGGCGATCTCGGCGCCGACGGTGTAGGTGCCCTGGCCGAAGCTGCCCGCCGGGACGGCGGGCTCCGCGGCAGGCTCCTGGCCGTTCGCCGAGGAGGGCGCCGAGTACGTCGGTGTGGTCGTGTCGTCGGTGGACGAGGTGCTGCTGGCGGAGGAGAGGGCGGACACCCAGAGCACGCAGATGAGCACGCCGACCGCGCCGAGCACGATCCCGGCGTTCGCGAGCCCGCGTCCGACGCCGCCGCGGCGGATCGCGACCGACTGGCCGACGATCGACAGGACCAGCCCGATCGGGCTGA
This sequence comes from Actinomycetospora sp. ABD4_176, assembly GCF_056311855.1. Taxonomy (NCBI): domain Bacteria; kingdom Bacillati; phylum Actinomycetota; class Actinomycetes; order Pseudonocardiales; family Pseudonocardiaceae; genus Actinomycetospora; species Actinomycetospora sp. ABD4_176. Next base: position 2,622,446 of record NZ_CM149974.1, read on the forward strand.
TCACCCACGCGACGATCCCGACGAAGGGCACGAGCGCCAGCACCGCGCCGACGAGCGCGACCACGAAGCCGCCCGTGGCGAGCCCGTTCGTCGGCTGCGGCACGAAGGGCGGGGGCCCGTAGTACCCGGACGGCCCGTACGGCCCGCTCTGCGACGGCGCCGGGTACCCGGAGTGGCCGTAGGCCGGCTGGCCCTGTGGGGCGAAGGGCTGTTGCCCGTACGGCTGCTGCCCGAAGGGCTGCTCGGGCCGGTACGGCGGCGGGTACGGCTGGCTCATCACTGGTCTCCCCCGACGGATCACCTGGTCGCCGGTGTCTCGTCGACCACGGACGGGGTATTACGGACCGTCACCGAGCCGACGACCGCGCCAGCGCGCCGCACGTGACGCTGCCCGTCGACGGGGCCCGCCGGGCGCCGCGCCCCGACCGGACCCGGCTAGCCTGGCCGCGCCATGACACCTCGCCGTGCCCAGCCGATCGCCGTGGCCGTCGACGCCCGTGACCCCGAGGTGCTCGCGTGGTTCTGGTGCGGGGTGCTCGGGTCGTCGGTCGTGCGCCGGTGGCACGACGCCCACGGCACCGCCTACGTCGAGGTCGGCCTCGTCGACGACGTCGTGCTGCTCTTCCAGGCCGTCGCGGCGCCGACGCCGGGCAAGAACCGGCTGCACCTCGACGTCACCGCGCCCGGCGACCAGCGCGCCGAGGTCGAGCGGCTCGTGGGCCTCGGGGCGCGGGTGCTCGACGAGGCGCTGGACCACCCCTGGATCGTGCTCGCCGACCCCGAGGGCAACGAGTTCTGCGTGCTGCCGGCGCGGGCGTCGTGACCCGGCTCGTCGCGCGCCGCCCCGTTCCGGCACGCCACGTGCCCCGCCTGCTCGCCGGTCTGCTGTGGCGCACCGTCGGCGCCGGGTGGTGGGTCAGCCGGGGCTGGTGGACCGCGCGCACCGCGGTGCTCACCACGATCACCGGGGGTGAGCGGCGGTGACGGCCGTCAGGCGTCCACCGCGTCGTCGGCCTTCGCCGCGCCCCGCGTGCCCATCGGCCGCGGCGCGCCCGTGGTCGTGTCCCGCTCGGTCTGGTACTCCGCCTCGGAGTTGATCTCCGCGCCGAGCAGCACGATGTACGCGGTCAGGTAGAGCCACAGCAGGAACACGACGATGCCGGCGAGGGTGCCGTAGGTCTTGTTGTAGCTGCCGAAGTTGTCGACGTAGAAGCTGAAGGCGACGCTACCGACGACCCACAGCAGGGTCGCGAAGAGCGAGCCGGGCGTCACCCAGCGGAAGCGGGGCGCGTCGCGGTCGGGCGCGATCCGGTAGGCCACGGCGAGGCCCACGACGACGAGCGCGACCAGCAGGCCCCAGCGCACGACCTGCGCGAGGACGCGCCCCGCCGTGCCGAGGGCGTCGAGCAGCACCGGCGCCACGGCCACGAGGGCGACCGCGACGACGACGAACACGATCGCGCCGAGGGTGAGGGCGAGGGCGATCGCGCGCAGCTTCACCGCGCCGCGGCCCTCGGTCTCGTCGTAGGCGATGTTGATCGCGGCCATGAGGTTCTGCGTCCCGCTCGAGGCGCTGAACAGCGCGGCGAGGATCGAGACGACGAGACCGGTGGTCAGGCTGCCGGTCCCGGCGCCGACGACCGCGCCGATCTGGTCGCTGACGAGGGTCTGGGCGCTGGCCGGCAGCGCCTGCGACAGGCTCTCGATGGTGGCGGCGACCTGCGCCGGGTCGGCCACGAGGCCGTAGAGCGACACGAGGGCGATGAGGGCCGGGATGATCGCCAGGAACCCGAAGAACGCGACGCCGCCCGCGAGCATGCTCACGTTGTCGGCGCTGCTCTCGGTGAACGCGCGACGCACGATCTGCCACCATCCGCGCGGAGGCACCTACTGCGGCGAGGACGCCCGGCCGCCGGGGACACCGGGGGGCGTCCGCGTCGACGACGGGCCGGCGCGGCGGGGCCGGCTGCGCGGCCGGGTCTCGTCGGGACCCTGCAGCACGGTGCGGGCGACCAGCACCGCGGACAGCAAGCGGGCGACGAACCCCACGGCGGACCTCCTCGTCGACGACAGGCGCCGCTGGTACCCGGAGCGTCGTCGCCGGAACCACCGGTCCGGTGGGCGCCCTGCACGCGAGGTCCGATCGGGTGCCGGCGCGATTCCCTGCGTCACCGATCGGGCACCACGGCCGCGCCACGGAGTGAGTCGGCGACGGACGCCGACCGGGGGAGGAACCGTCATGACGCCAGCGCCGCCGAGCGGGGGTGGGTTCAACGTGCTGCAGAGCCTGCAGAACGCGTTCACCACGCTGCTCAACTACGTGCCGAACGTGATCGGGGCCCTGCTGGTCCTGCTCATCGGCTACATCATCGCCCGCCTCATCCGGGCCGGGATCACCAAGCTCCTGCGCCGCGTGCGCCTCGACGAGCGCCTCACCCACGGGCGCGGCGGCGAGTACGTCGCCCGCTTCGCCCCCGACGGCAGCCCCTCGAAGCTCGTCGGCCTGGTCGTGCAGTGGGTCCTGCTCGTCTTCGTGATCGTCTCGGCCGTCGGGACGCTGAACATCCCCGCGGTCACCGGGTTCGTGGACCTGGTCCTGTCGTACCTGCCGAACGTGCTCGCCGCGGTGCTGATCTTCCTGGTCGCCGCCGCGATCGCCGCCGCCGTCGGCGGTCTGGTGCACCGCACGATGGGCGACACCCCCACCGGGCGGGTGGCGCGCAGCGCCGCGCCGACGCTCGTCATGGCGATCGCCGTCTTCATGATCCTCAACCAGCTCGGCATCGCGGAGACGATCGTGACCGCGACCTACATCGCGCTCATCGGGGCGGTGGCACTCGGTTCTGCGCTGGCCTTCGGGCTCGGTGGTCGCGACGCGGCCGCCGACCTCATCAACTCCGGCTACCGTCGCGCCCAGGAGCAGTCCGACCAGGTCCGTCAGGACATGGCGGTCGGTCGCCAGCGGGCCGAGGCCGACGCGCGGGCGCACGCCCCGAGCGGGCTGCAGAACGACGGCCAGGGCGCCCCGGCCGGCGCCCCGACCCCGCCCAACGGCACCCCGGTCCCGGGCAACGACCCCTACGCGACCCAGCCCGGGACCCCCGGCGCCGGCCCGGCCACCCGTCCTGGCGACCCCTACGGGCCCGGTGACGCCTACGGGCCCGGCGCGACCGAGCCCGTCGCGCCCAGCACGCCGCCCGGCACGCCGCCCGGGGGCACGCCCCGGCGCTGACCCTCGTCACCGAAGAACACACGACAGCCCCGGCGCGCGACACGCGCCGGGGCTGTCGTGTGTCCGGCTCCGCCGGCTCTGCTGGCTCCTCGGGCGCCCCGGACCGTCACCGCAATCCAGTCCGGCGCGTCACTTCGCCGGGGTCCGGGTAACCGACCTCGACGCCGGTTGACCTGTCCAGCCCGCGATCGCCCGTCGAGCGGGAGGGTCATGGATGCGACAGGAGACCACCGGTTCGCGCCCCACCACACGGCTGATGGCCGGCGTGATGGGACCGCTGCTGTCCGCCTACCTGCGGAAAGCCGACCGGAAGGCCGATCGCCGGGCGGACCGCCGGACGCCGATGGCGGCTCGGCCGTCGAGCGGGTCCGAGCCGCGGCGGTCGAGCTGAAGGCGCTGCTCACCGGCGACCTCCCGGCGCCCGCCGAGACGCACGAGGTCGTCGACGAGCTCGCCGCCCTCGTGCAGCTCGCCGCGCTCTCCGGCCACGCCGCGATCGGCCGCTACAGCGCCGACGTGGAGGGCGCCGCGGTGCGCTTCACCCAGGCGCTGCAGTCGCTGCGCGACGACCCCTGCCGGGGAGACTGAGCTCGTCGGACCGAGCGCCTCAGCACACCGGCGGCGCCAGTTCGTGGCGCTCCCGCAGCCACGCCGCGATCCGCTCCGCGGCCAGCTCGTTGCCCGTCGGCTCGCCCGCGGCGATGGCACCGCCGAAATGGGTTCCGCGCACGGTGACGTGGGTGCGGTCCGCGGCGCCGAGCGCGCCGACCATCGCGCGGGTGTCCGACGGGAACGCCGCCTGGTCGCCCGTGAGCTCGACGAACAGGGTCGGCGCGGTGACGCCGGGGGCGCAGCGGACGAAGTCGGCGTTCGTCGAGAGTCCCGACCACGTCGAGAGCCACGCCTCGGGCGTCGTGAGCCGTCCGAACCCGACCTGCCCGTAGTTGATGAGGTCCGGACGCGCGCCGAACAGCGAGCCATACGGCCGCTCGCTGGGGTCGAGCGAGAGGTCGACCGTGCGGGGGTCGGCGTCGGTGCGGAACACCGTGATGACGTGCGGGGCGAGCGCGCGGCGCCGGTCGGCGGGGTCACCCGACGCCTGGTGCGAGGCGCGGGCCTCCGCGGTCCGTGCGACGTGCTCGCGGGCCACGGCGTCGATGCGCGCGACGCGGTCGCGCTGGGCCGCGCGATAACGCTCGAGGAACGCCGGGCTGTACGACGCGCTGCGCGGCGGCTCGACGAACCCGTTCTCGCCCCGGAACGGATCGAGTTCGGGCACGACGGACAGCGGGTCCCGCTCGTCGGCGACCGACGGGTCGATGCAGCCCAGCAGCAGCCGGCCCTGGCCGGGGTGCGGGGCGAGGAACACGACGCCGTCGGCGGTCGGCATGGTCGCGGCGGCGAGCTTCGTGGGCCGTCCCGCCGGGGTGGTGGCGAGCCGGTCGTCGGGCGCCAGGCCGGCCTGCTCGAGGTAGAACGCGTAAAGCGTGCCGCCCCCGGAGTGCCCGAGCGGGACGATCGCGTCGAACCCCCGCTCGCGCAGGAACACCATGCCCGCCGCGACGTCGAGCAGCGCCTGCTCGTGCACGAGCGTGAGGTCGTTGTTCACCGAGCGCGTGTGCTGGGTCCACACCGCCGCGCCGGCGCGCAGCAGGTGCGGCACGAGCGCGTGGTGGGTGAGGTCCTGGCGCGGGTGCATGAGGCACACGACGGTGCGCGCGCCCGGCACCGTCGCGAGCACCCCTCGCACCGTGGCGCCGTCGGAGGTCGTCAGCTCGTGGACGCTCGTGGTCGTGGCGGCCGGGCGCTCGTCGGCCGCGACGTAGCGCCCGGCACCGAGCCCCTCGGTCGCCGCCGTCGGCGCGCTCATGCGGGCTCGACGCGCAGCGCGTCCTTGTCGTGCTGGACGATCTCCCCGCCGGCCACACCGGCGACGCAGGAGTACCAGACCGCGTGCCGGCAGCCCGTCGCGCGCCGGTCGACGACGATCGCCCCGTCCGCGGTGATCTCGAAGTAGGGCCCGACCCGGCCGACGGTGACCTCCGGGTCCTGTCCCGCGACCTTGGCGACCGTGGTGTTCTCGGGGACGTCGAGGACGTAGAGGGCGGTCACGACGTCACCCCCTGCGCCTGCTCCTGCCGGCGGGTGCGCTCCTGGGCGAGCTCCCAGTCGGCGGCCCGCTCGACGATGAGCTCGGCCTTGCGCGCGAGCAGCTTGCCGAACGACGGCTCCGGCGCGCCGACGACGTCGAGCAGCGCGTCGATCGTCAGGTTGGCGTCGAGGTCCTCCTGCGGCGTCACCGGACGCATCGCGCGGGTGAACTCGACCATGTAGCCGTTCGGGTCGTGGGTGTAGATCGACTCGATGGTCTCGTGCTGGATCTGCATCTCCACCGGCCACGTCGAGGCGTCGAGACGGCGGCGGTACTCCAGCAGGTCGTCCTCGCCGTCGACGTGGATGGCGAGGTGGCGCGACCGGACGAAGAACTCCGGCACCTCGGGCCCGAACCCGGCGTAGACGTCGCCGCGGCCCTGCTCGTGCTGACGCTCGAGGCCGAAGTAGTAGAAGAACGCGATCCGGTCGTCGTTGCCGATGTCGAAGAAGAAGTGGATGAAGTCCGGGTGGTCCTCCGGACCCCAGCCGGCGGCACAGATCGAGTGCACGACCGGGAAGCCGAGGACGTCACGGTAGAAGCGCACCGTGGCGGCGGGATCGAAGGTGGGGAACGCCGCGTGGTCCACGCCGCGCACCTTGTGCTCGAGCGGTGCGTCCGTCATGGCGTCGACGGTACGACGCCGTCGACTTCTGTGTCAATCTTTCGACGGTGGCGACGAGGTGCCGCCCAGGACGTGCTCGAGGTAGTCGAGGTCCTGACGCAGCAGGGCCACCGCGGCGGCGGGGTCGTCGGGCCGCGGGCTCGCCGGACGGCGGTCCGCGGTCTGCGCGACGAGCGCCACCGCCATCTCGGCCATCTGCTCGGCGACCTCGTCGACCGTGCGCGCACCCCCGGGGTGGAACCACCACGCGATCCAGTTGCACATGCCGATCAGCGCGAGCGCGGTGGTCCGCACGTCGCCGGGCCGGAACTCCCCGCTGCGCACGCCCTGGTCGACGACGCGCACGACGCCGTCGAGCACCCGGCGCTTCGCCACCTCGTGCGCGTGCGCGAGGTCGCCGGGCAGCTCGGACTCCGAGCGGATGACGAGCCGGAACCGCGCCGCGTGTCCGGCCTGGCGCGCCGCGAGGTGCCGCACCAATCCCCGGATCTTCGCGGTGGCGTCGAGGTCCTGCGCGGCGATCTCCTCGACCATGTCGGCCGGGCCCTCGGTGATCTCGGTGACCAGCCGGGCGAGCAGCTCGTCCTTGTTCCGCACGTAGTAGTAGAGCGCCGGGCGGGTCATGCCCATGGCGTCCGCGATGTCCTGCAGGCTCGTGCCCGCGAAGCCCCGCTCGGCGAACAGCCGCGTGGCCTGCTCGTAGATCTGCGACTCCACCAGCTCGCGGCGGGTCGACGCCCGGCCCTGGGCCGCGGGTCCGGTCGCGCTCATGAGCGGCGACGATACGGCGGCGGCGCGTTCACACGAGCGGCGACGCGGCGGTGGCGCCGGCGCGCGTAAGCGACCCGGCGTCGGGGAGCTCGGGCGGCAGGCCGAGGGCGCGCAGCAGGCAGAAGGCGCCGGCGGTGGCGGCGGAGAGCACGGGCAGCCCGAGCTCCTGCTCCGCGCGCTCGACGAGCGGTAGCGACGGCATCTGCACGCAGGCCGAGATGACGAGCGCGTCGACGCCGGTGAGGTCGAGGCCCCGGGCGGCGGCCATGACCCGGTCGCCCGGGATGGCGCCCACCTCGGCGTTGTCGGCGACCTCGAGCGCGACCCAGTCGGCGACCTCGAGCTCCTCGGCCTCGAGGTAGCCCACGACCCGCTCGGCCAGCGGCCGCACGTACGGCGTGACCAGCGCGATCCGGCGCGCCCCGAGGGCCGCGAGGGCGTCGACCAGGGCGCCGGCGCTGGAGATCAGCGCGGCCTCGACGTCGCGGCCGAGCAGCTGGTCGGCGACGGCGGACTCGACGCGCCGGTGCTCCCCCGGGCCCTGCGCCATGATCGCGACGAGGCAGGCGTAGAGCAGCGCGTCGACCCGCGCGTCGGCGAGCTCGTCGACGCAGCGGCCGCGCTGGTCGTTCATCGCGGCGAGCTCCTCGGGCGAGACCGTGTGCATGCGCATCCGGCTGCCGTGGAACGAGAACGTCGCGTCGCGGTGCCGCGCGAGCAGCGCCGGGATCTCGGTCTCGACGGTGACGTTGGAGCTGGGCACGACCAGCCCGATCCGGTGGTGGCTCACTGGGCGCCCTCTCCTCGCAGCTTCTCGGCGATCTCCGCCGCCATCGCCTTCTTGTCGAGCTTCCCGACGCGCGTGCGCGCCAGGGCGGCGACGGACTCGACCCGCTCGGGCCACTTGAACGTCGCCACCCCGAGCCCGCGCAGGTGCTCGCGGACGTCCTCGAGCGTCACCGGCACGCCGTCGGTGACGAGGTACGCGCACCCCCGCTCTCCGAGCCGCGGGTCCGGCATCGCGACCAGCGCCGCCTCGACGACGTGCGGGTGCGCGAGCAGGAGCAGCTCGACCTCCTCGGCGTTGATCTTCTCGCCGCCCCGGTTGATGAGGTCCTTGATCCGGCCCTCGATCGACACCGCGCGGTGCCCGTCGATCACGCGGATCGCGGCGAGGTCGCCGGTGCGGTACGCGCCGGCGGAGGTGAACGCCGACTGCGCGCCACCGGGGTTGCGGTCCTCGGCCGCGTAGTAGCCCGGCAGCGTGTAGGGGCCGCGGGCGCAGAGCTCGCCGACCTCGCCGTCGGGGACCTCGTCCTCGGTGCCCGGCGCGAGCACCACCACCTCGTCGGCGGGCGAGACCGGCACGCCGACGGTGGTGCGCCGCAGCTCGGCCGACCCGCCCCGCGGGGTGACGAGAAAGAGCCCCTCGGCCATCCCGAACAGCTGGCCCACCCACGCGCCGTCGGCGGCGACCGCGGCGAAGAGCTCCTCGGACACCTTGGCCCCCGACAGCACGACGATGCGCAGGTGCTCCGCGAGCGCCGGGTAGGCGGGGTGCTCGGGTGCGCGGTAGTGCACGTGCCCGAACAGCACCGACGTCGTGCGCTCGGCCGCGAGCAGGGGCAGTGCGGTGTCGAGGTCGTGGCTCGTCAGCACCAGGCACGCCCCGACGGTCGCCGCGGCGTGCACCCCGCACGAGATGCCCGCGTTGTGGACGACCGGGATGAGGTGACCGACGCGGTCCTCGGCGGTCCAGCCGAGCGCCTCGGCGTAGGCGCGGGCGTTGTACCAGTACTCGGCGTGCTGCCGCGGGATCAGCTTCGGCACCCCGGTGGTGCCGCCGGAGAGCTGGAAGACCGCGACGTCGTCGGCGTCGATGCCCTCCTGGATGGCCGCCACCCGCGCCCGGGCCGTCGCCGCGTCGAGGCCGGCGCCGAGGCCCTCGAGGCGCACGGCGTGGGTCGGCAGCTCCGCGTCCGCCGGCGCCCCCAGCACGAGGACGTGGTCGAGCGTCGGGTGCCCGTCGGCCTGCTCGACGGCGAACGCGACGAGGTCGATCCCCCGCGTGCCGTGCTCGACGAGGTGCCCGCGTGCCCCGACCGCCCGACTGATGTGCGCGATCTCGTGGCCGCGGTGGGCGGCGAGCGTCGCGACCGGCACCAGGCCGGCCTTGAGCAGCGCGTACCAGGCGAGGACGGTCTCGAGCCGGTTGGTGACCTGCACGAGCACCGGGTCGCCCGGCACGAGCCCGAGGTCGGCGAGGCCCGTGCCGATCCGGTCGGTGGCGGCGTCGAGCTCGGCGTAGGTCAGCCGGCCCTCGGCGGCCACGACGGCGTCGCGCTCGGGGTGGCGCTCCGCGGCCGCCCGGAACTCGTCGGCGAGCGTCCGCGTGCCCCACAGGCCGGCCCCGCGGTAGGCCGCGACGGCCTCCGGCGGGAACGGCACCCGCCGGTCGTCGAAGCGCGCGGTGGGTCGGGCCCGGTGGGTGGGTCCAGGGTCGGTGGGTGCTGGGTGGGTGGTGCTCACGTGTCCCCCTCCGGGTCACGCAGGGCGGCCAGGTGCAGGCGGTCGCTGACGAGCCCGTCGACGACGTCGCCGCGGCACGTCGTGGGCGCGGCGACGACGACGAGCGCGGGCGCGCGCCGCCGCAGCCGCTCGGCGACCTCGAGCCGGGTGAGCACGCTGGAACGGTCGTCGGCCCCGGTGAACCACACGACGTCGGCGGCCGCGGCCGCCGTGAGCGCGCGCTCCAGCGCGGCCTCGACGTCGGACTCCCGTCCAGCGGGGCGGACGTCGGCGCCGAGGTCGACGACGGACACGCCCGCGCCGAGGGCCGCGGGGTCGTCGGGGACCAGCCGGGAGGTGAACGTCCGCCCGGCGGCCTGCAGGGGCTGCGCGAGGACCTCGTCGGGGATGGTCTCCGGGTGCTCGACGGCGTCGGCGAGCGCGGGGTCGTCCGACCAGTGCGCGAGCGCCCCGGCCACCACCGCCGGCGTGCCGGCGGCGAAGCGGTCGAGCGCGACGTTGCCGGCCCGCGTCATGTACGCGACCAGCAGCTGCTCGACCGGCGAGTCGAGGCGCTCCGGGAACGACTCCCACCAGCGCCGCGACCGCTCGGCGATGTCCTGCAGCCGCGTGACGGCGGGCCGGCGGGCCGCCTCGTAGGCGCTCAGGGCCTTCCCCCGCTCGTCGGCCGCGGAGAGGGACGACACCAGCGCGATCGCGTCCTCCATCGCGAGCTTCGTCCCGGAACCCAAGGAGTAGTGCGCGGTGTGCGCGGCGTCGCCGAGCAGCACGGTCCGCCCGTCGTGCCAGCGCGCGCACCGCACCGTCCGGAACCGCAGCCAGCGGGTGCGGTTCCCGATCAGCCGGTGGCCGTCGAGGTGGCGGGCGAACACGTCGGACAGGTGGTCGAGCGCGACGTCGTCGGACGCGTCGGGCGGCAGCGCCGCGGTCGTCCGGTCGAACCCGGCCGCCCGCCACGTCGCCTCGTCGGTCTCGACGAGGAACGTGCTGCGGTCGGGCGCGTAGGGGTAGGCGTGCGTGACGTACACGCCGTGCTCGGTGCGCTCGGGCGCGAACAGCGCGTGCGGCAGCGCGACGTCGACGCCGGCCCAGAGGTACCAGCCGGTGCCGACCTCGACGTCCTCGCCGAAGTCGCCGGCGGCGCGCGTGGCGCTACCGACCCCGTCCGCGGCGATCACCAGGTCCGCGTCGAGCTCGTCGGCGGCGCGCCGCGTCCCGAACTCGAGCTTCACCCCGGCGTCCTCGGCGTGGCGCGCCAGGACCTGCAGCAGGTCGGCCCGCCCCACCGCCACCAGGCTGGACACGTTCATCCCGGCCTCGTGGTCGCCGACGCGCATCCGCATGTCGTGCGACCAGGCGGTGGCGAGGATGTCGTCGAGCGTGGCGGGGTCGGCCTCGGCGAGCCGGGCTTGCGTCCGCGCGGCGAGCCCGACCCCGAACCCGAACGTCTGGTCCGGCACGCCCTGCTCGTGGACCACGACCTCGCACCCGGGCCGCGCGAGCTTCAGCAGCCGTGCGGCGTAGAGACCGCCCGGTCCCCCGCCGAGCACGGCCACGCGGTGGAGTGTCATGCCCGAGCGTCCGCGAGCACGCGGCTGGTGCGGGTCACGTCGTCGACGTGGTCGACGGGCACCACCGCCGTCGAGATCGCCGTGGCGCACCCCGGGCAGCAGTACTGCCGGAAGTGCACCGCGCCGTCGACGTAGGACCCCGCACCGTCCACGACCTGCGGACCCGCGTCGCTGACCGGGCCCTCGTAGCGCACGAGGTCGAGCTCACCGACCGCGCCGGTGCCCAGCACCGTCGCGCAGTGGCGGCACGCCACCTGCTCGACCCCCTCGTGGGTCACGCCGACGAGGTTGTCGTCGAGACGGCGGGCGTCGGTGAGGTCCACCGTGCTCCGGCTCCGCCCGCCCGCGGCGACGCGGTCGCGTCGGGCATCGCGCAGTTCCCGGCGCCGGGCCTCGGTGGCGTCCGTGTCGACGGCGCCGGTGCCGTCGAGGACGACGCCGTACGCCTCCCGCGCGGTCGGGGCGGTGACCTTCTCCTCGCGGACGTCGCGGGCGACGTCGGCGGGGTCGCGGACCAGCGGGTCGCCGTAGCCCCCGCCGCCCTGCCAGAACATGGTGAACACCTCGCCGGGAGCGACGTACGTCTCGCCGTAGCAGGGCTGGAGCTCGGGCGTGCCGCCCACCTCGTCGAGGTCGGCCGGCAGCCGGCCCGCACCGAGTGCGGTGGAGACGTCGCTGCCGCGGGCGATGTACTCGACCCCGGTGTTGCCGGGGTAGCCGCCGGCGAGCCCGTTGTTCTGGCTCACGGCCTTGCCGTTGGAGGCGAGGACGAGACCGATCGGGAAGCTCGTGCCGTGCGGGGTGATCGCCAGCGACGCCCCGACCCCGCCCCGTCGGCGGCCCGGACCGCCCGAGTCCGGTTCCTCGCGGCGCCACAGGGCGAGCACCGGGTAGAGGAACTCGGTCATCTCGACGTCCGGGACGCGCCCGAGCGGGATGCAGAACAGCCCGCCGGTGTCCATGCCGTCGGCCTGCGGCTGGGCGCCGTACCCGCCGGCCATGGGGTCCATGAGGATCGACAGGAACGGCGTCGGCACGGCGCCGCGCTGGTCGAGTCCGGCGATGACGGCGGTGTCCCACGTGCCGCAGCAGGCGGACTGGACGTGCGCGTCCAGGTCCGGCGCCTGGTCGAGCATCTGCGAGAGGCACTCGGCGACGAGGTTGCCGGTCAGCCACGCCGGCCCGATCGGCCCGCGCCCGACCGCCGCAGGGAAGCTGGCGTTGTTGATGGTGCCTTCCTCGGCGACGAGGTCGAAGCAGCGCATCAGCCCGCCGGCCGACCACGGGATGTCGCCCGCGAGGATCGGCAGCAGCGCGAGCATGACGCCGCCGCGCATGCCCGCGTAGGTGCAGTTGACGACGCCGGACTGCGGGTCGGTGCCGGTGAAGTCGAAGGTCAGGTGGTCGGCGGACTTCGTCATCGCCACCGTGATCCTGTGCAGACCGCGGTCGCCGGTGTGCGACTGGTCCTGGTAGCCGGTGGCGTGCCAGGTGCCGTCGGGCAGATCGGCGAGCTTGCCGCGCAGGCGCGACTCGGCGTCGGCCATCATCCGCTTCATCACGGCCTTGACCGTGTCGGCGCCGTACTGCTCGATGACGGCGAGGAGGCGGTCGCGCCCGACGGTGTTGGCGCCGACCTTCGCGCGCAGGTCCAGCCCGATCATCATCGGCACCCGCGAGCGGCGTACCCAGACGTCGGCGACGTCGTCCTGCAGCACGCCGTCGCGCACGACCTTGATCGGCGGGGTGGGCAGCGACTCGGAGAAGACGTCCTGCGCGGCCGGCGAGAACGAGCCGAGCCCGACGCCGCCGAGGTCGGGCTGGTGGGCGATCGCGGAGGTCCAGCCGAAGAGCTTCCCGTCCCAGAACACCGGCTGGTAGACCATCGCGTCGTTCTGGTGCAGCCCGCCGCCGACCCACGGGTCGTTGGTGAGGAACATGTCGCCCTCGGCGATGCCGGGGTTGGTCGCGCGGTGCTGCAGGGTCCAGTAGATGGCGAGGTCGACGGCGCCGACGAGCATCGTGTTGTAGAGCCCGACCTGCACCTCCTGGCCGAGCTCGTCGGAGACGGCGAAGTCGAAGTCGTTGGCGTCGGTGACGATCGGTGAGCCGGACATGCGCTTGAGCGCCTCGCCCATCTCGTCGGTGACCGACCACAGGCGGTGCCGCACGACCTCGTAGGTCAGCGGGTCGAGCGCGTCGATCTGCTCCTGGGTGACGGTGTGGACCGGCAGGCTCGCCGGGAGCGCGGCGGCGAGGGTGGCGGGGTCGATCGGGCGGCTCGAGAACCTCTCGGAGCCGGGGACGGCCATCGTCATGGTGGTCAGTGCTCCGTCTTCGTGATGTGGAGGTTGCCGAGCTCGTCGACGGTGCCGGTGCGGCCGTCGGGGACGACGACGGTGGTCGTCGGGACCTCGACGACGGCCGGTCCGGTGATCACGTGACCGGCGCGCAGGGCGGCGTAGTCGTAGATCGGGGTGTCGACGAAGCCCTGGCCGATCTCGAGGTGGACGGGGCGCCGTCCCGAGGGCTCCGGCTCCCCCGACGCCTGCTCGAGCGGCGGGAGCTCCGGGCTGAACGGCAGGACGCCGCGGCCGCGGACGCGGTAGGTGATGGCCTGGATGCCGGCGGCGCTGAAGCCGGAGCCCTGGCCGTAGAGCTCGGCGTACCTCGCCTCGAACCGGTCGGCCGCGGCCTGCATCGCGTTCTCGTCGAGCGGGCCCTCCCCGACGGGCACGGTGACCTCGGCGAGCTGCATGGCGTAGCGCATGTCGACCTCGCGGACGATCTCGACGCGGTCGAACGTCAGGCCCTGCCGGTCGAGGCCGTGGCGGACCTGGTCCTCGAGCTGGGCGAAGTTCTTCTCCGCGCGCACCGGGTCGACGGGGAGCTGGGCGGGATCGGAGAGCTCCTGGGCGAGCGCGATGTCGGACGCGGCGAGGCCGTAGGCGGAGAACGCCGACGCGACCGGGCCGAGCGGCACGACGACCTCGGCGACCCCGAGGTGCGTCGCGTACTTGGCGCAGAACGCCGGGCCGGAGCCGCCGAAGGCGTAGAGGACGAAGTCGCGCGGGTCGTGGCCGGCCTCGACGACGCTCTTGCGCAGCAGGTCGCCGGTCTGGGCGTTCTGCGCGGCGTGGATGGCCGCAGCGGCGTCCTCGACGGAGAGGCCCAGCGGCTCGGCGACCCGGGTGCGGATGGCCTCGCGGGCCTTGTCGACGTCCAGCGCCTTGCGGCCGCCGAGCAGGCCGGTGGCCGGGAGGATGCCGAGGACGAGGTTGGCGTCGGTGTTGGTGGGCTCGGTGCCGCCCTGGTCGTAGCAGGCGGGGCCGGGCACGGCCTGTGCCGAGTGCGGCCCGATGCGCAGGTTGCCGCCGGGGTCGACCCACGCGATCGCGCCGCCGCCGGAACCGATGGCGTGCACCCGCAACGTCGGGACGTTGATCGGGTGGTGGTTGATGACGGTGGTGGTGTCGCGCTCGGGTTCGCCGTCGACGATCAGCCCGACGAGGAACGTCGTGCCGCCGACGTCGGTGGAGATGATGTTGCGGTGGCCGAGCCGCCGGCCGAGCTGGCTCGACCCGACGACCCCGCCGGTGAGCACGGAGCCCACCGTGGAGATGGCCTGCGCGGGGGCCTCGGACGCCGCGACCGCGCCCCCGTTGGACTGCATGACCAGCAGCGGGCCGGCGAGACCGCGCTCCTTCAGCCCGGCCTCGAGGGTGGCGAGGTAGTCGCGCAGCCCGGGCCCGACCTGCGTGCTCATGATCGTCGTGGAGTTGCGGGCGAACTCCCGGATGCGCGGGCTGACCTCGCTGGAGAGCGCGACGTAGACGTCGGGGTCGATCTCCGCGACGAGCTCGCGGATGCGGCGCTCGTGCGCCGGGTTGCGGAACGCCCAGAGCAGGGAGACCGCGATGGCGCGGACGCCGTCGGCCCGGAGCTTGCGGACCTGCGCCCGGACCTCGTCCTCGTCGAGCGCGACGATCACGTCGCCGTCGCGGTCGATCCGCTCGGTGACCTCGAGGGCGTGCCGCTTTCCCAGCAGGTGGTGGTCCTTGTCCTGGGCGAGGACGTGCTGCAGCTCGTGCGGGCTCCGGCCCAGGTAGCGGCCCTCGACGTTCATGATGAAGATCGAGTCGCGGTGGCCCTTGGTGGTCAGGAACCCGACGTCGGGGACCTTGCGCTGGACCAGGGCGTTGAGGCTCGACGTGGTGCCGTGCGCGATGTGGTGGGTCTCGGCGAGCATCTCCTCGACGGGGCGCCCGAGCTGCTCGGCGAGCAGCTCGAGCACGTCGAGCACGCCCTGCGAGTAGTCCGGCGGCGTCGACGGCGCCTTCGCCGCGATGACCGAGCCGGAGTCGTCGTCGAGCACCGCGTCGGTGAACGTGCCCCCCACGTCGACGCCGATCACGTACGTCATGGCCACACTCCTCATCGAGCCAGGGGCGTGACCCGAGCCACGCGTTTGACGGTGTCGTCGACTATCTGACACTGGCGTGGGCTCGTCAAGGGGCGACCGATTCTGAGCGAAGGGCACCTTCGGTCGACTAGATCGGCGAGGGGCGCCCTTCGTCGGAACGGGGTGCAGGCGAGCCGCGCCACCGTCGACGGCTCGGGGAGATCACGAGCACCTCACGCACCTCACGCACCTCACCGACGCGCCGGACGTGCACCAGGTGCTCGTGATCTCCCGCGCGCCCGCCTCACGCGTCCAGGAACGACGTCACGACCTCCAGCACGAGCGCGGTGCGGGCGAGGCCGAAGAAGTGCGTGGTCCCGGGCAGGACCGCCAGCTGGGACGCCGGAACGCCGACGAAGTCGCCGTTGACGTCACCGCCGCGCAGGCGCAGGAAGCGCACCGCGTGCTCGAGACGCACCGCGTCGCAGTCCCCGACGGTGATCAGCGTCGGGGCCGCGATGCCGGCGATCTGCTCGTCGTCCCAGCCGTCGTCGGCGAACGCCCCGAGCTTGTCGAGCAGGCCCTGCAGGCCCTCGGGGTGCGGCGACTTCGCGCGGTAGGCCTCCGCCATCGGCGTGCCCTCGATCATGTCGACGGTCATCGCGCCGACCGCCTCGGCGTTCTCGGGGCGCATGCCGTCGGACGTGACGGACGCCGACGACACGACGATCCGCCGCACCAGCTCGGGGTGGTGCACGGCGAGCTGCAGGGTGACCGCGCCGCCGATCGAGAAGCCGCACACGTCCACGCGCGGGACGCCCAGGTGCGCCAGGAGCGCGACGACGTCACGGGCCAGGGCGGCGCTCGAGAGCGGGCGGTCGAGGTCGTTGGTGCGCCCGTGGCCCTGGAAGTCGGCGGCGATCACTCGTCGGCCCGCCGCCAGCCCGGGGAGCAGCGCGCCGAACTGCTGGTCGATGTCGAACAGCCCGCCGTGCAGCAGGAGCAGGGGGGTGCCCTCGGCGTGCTCGTCGCCGTGGACCTCGTAGTACATCCGCAGATCGCCGAGCGGGGCGTGACCAGTGCTGGTGGGGGTGCTCATCGGGGTCTCCGTCCACGCGGTCGGTGAGGGTCTCGCCCCCGCGTCGAACGACCCCGCACGCCTTCGACACGCCCCCTGAGAAATCGTCCGTCAGGCGTCGAAGAGATCCATCCCCGCGTCGAGGGCCGGGAGCAGCAGGGACCGGGGGGCGAGGCGGCCGCCGAGCGCGCCGAGCTGGTTGAGCAGGCCCGGGGTGACGCTGCGGTCCCCCCGCACCATGGCCTCGACGCCCACCTCGGCGACGTCGGCGGCCTCGCCGACGAGGAGGTCGGGCACGCGGTCGAAGGCGTCGGTCCCGGCGGCGTCGGCGAAGCCGGTGCGCGTGAGGCCGGGGCTCACGGTGGTCAGGGTGACCCCGCTGCCGGACAGCTCGGCGTGCACGGCCTCGGAGAACGACTGCACGAAAGCTTTGCTCGCGGCGTAGGACGCGGCGCCGGGCAGCGGCTGGAACGCGGTGATCGACGATACGTTGAGCAGGGCGCCCGGCCGCCCGCGGCGGACCAGGGCCCCGACCGCGGCGACGGTCAGGTCGTGCAGCGCGAGCACGTTGAGGCGTACGAGGCCGTCGAGCGCGGCCCGCTGCTCGGCGTCGTCGGCGAGCTCGGCCACGCGGCCGGTGACGCCGAAGCCCGCGGCGTTGACGAGGCCGACGACGCGCTCGTCGTCCAGCAGCCCGCGGGCGGCGTCCAGTCCCGCGTCCGTGCCCAGGTCCGCGGCGTGCACCTCGTGCTCGGGTCCCAGCTCCCCCGCGAGCTCGGTGAGCGCGTCCTCGCGCCGGGCCACGAGCAGGGTCGGGTAGCCGCGCGCGGCGAGGGCGCGCGCGACGGCGGCGCCGATGCCGGAGGACGCCCCGGTGACGAGGACGCGTGTGTCGGGACCGGGCGGCGGCAGCGGCATGATCTCCGAGTACCCGCCGGGCTTGCGTTCGAGCGCACTCGAAGGCCTAACGTCCGAGGGGTGCCTGGTTCGATCATGGGAACGGCCGTCCGCCGTGTCGAGGACCCGGAGCTGATCCGCGGCCGCGCCACGTACGTCGACAACATCGTGCCCTCCGGGGCGCTGCACTGCGTCTTCGTCCGCTCGCCGCTGGCGCACGCGCGCCTCGGGTCGGTCGAGGTCGCGAAGGCCCGGGAGGCGTCCGGCGTGGTCGCGGTCCTCACGGGCGAGGACATGACCGCGATCCCCGACCACCGCCCGTTCATGGTGCTCAACGACGCCTGCGCGCGGCCGCTGCTGGCCCGCGGGAAGGTGCGCTTCGTCGGCGACATGGTGGCCGCGGTGATCGCGACGACCCGCGCCGAGGCCGTCGACGCCGCCGAGCTCGTCGAGATCGACTACGACCCGCTCGAGCCCGTCGTCGACCCGGAGGCCGCGCTCGCCGACGGCGCCCCGCTCCAGTTCGAGGAGCTCGGCAGCAACCTCGCCGCCGGGTTCCGCGACCCCGACGACGTCCGGCCGTTCGAGGGCGCCGACGTCGTGGTGCGCGCGCGGATCGTCAACCAGCGCCTGGCCGTCGCGCCGATGGAGGGCAACGCGGTCACCGCGACGCCCGGCGGCGCGGACCAGGCCTACGACATGACCGTCCACGTCTCGACCCAGATGCCCCACGGCCTGCGCGACCAGGTCGCCGCGCAGTGGGGCTGGGAGACCGAGCGGGTGCGGGTGATCGCGCCGCACGTCGGCGGCGGGTTCGGCGGGAAGGCGGGCCTCGCGCCGGAGCACGCGGTGGTCGTCGAGGCGGCGCGGCAGCTGGGCCGGCCCGTCACGTGGACCGAGACGCGCTCGGAGAACCTCACCGCCATGCCGCACGGCCGCGGCCAGGTGCAGTACGGCGAGCTCGGCCTGCGCCGCGACGGCACGATCGTCGGGCTGCGCGCGCGGGTCGTCGGCGACGCCGGCGCCTACGCCGGGTTCGGCGGCGCGCTGACCCTCGGGCCGACGCGCAACATGGCCCAGGGCGTCTACCGCATCCCGACCGTCGCCTACGACGGCGCCGCCGTGCTGACCACGACGACGCCGATGGGTGCGTTCCGCGGGGCCGGCCGCCCGGAGGCCGCGGCGATGCTCGAGCGCCTGGTGGACATGGCCGCCCACGAGCTCGGACAGGACCCCGCCGAGCTGCGGCGGAGGAACTTCCTGCAGCCCGACGAGTTCCCGCTCACCACGCAGACCGGCTCGCTCTACGACTCCGGCGACTACGCCCACGCCCTCGACGAGGCGCTGCGCGCGTCCGGGTACGAGGCGCTGCGCCGCGAGCAGGCACAGCGGCGCGACCGCGGCGACCGCGTGGCTCTGGGCATCGGGCTCGCGGTGTACGTCGAGGTCACCGCGGGCGGCGGCGGGTCCGAGTACGGGTCGGTCAGCGTCGACGACGACGGCGGCGCGACGGTGTCGGTGGGCACCTCGGCGCACGGCCAGGGGCACGCGACGTCGTTCGCGATGATCGTCGCCGACCGGCTCGGCATCCCGATGGAGCAGGTGCGGTTCGTGCAGTCGGACACCGCGGCGGTCCCGCGCGGGGGCGGCACGGGCGGCTCGCGCTCGCTGCAGCTCGCCGGGTCGAGCGTGCTCGTCGCCGCGGACACCGTGCTCGAGCGGGCGCGCGAGGTGGTCGCCGCCGCGCTGGAGGCCGACGCCGACGACATCACCGCGGTCGACGGGGTCGACGGTCAGGGCGGCCTCGGCGTCGCGGGCGTCCCGGACCGCGCGCTGTCGTGGCGCGAGGTGGCCGTCGCGGCCGGCGAGCAGGGGGTGTCGCTGTCGGAGGTCCGCGACGAGGCGCAGCCCGGCGCGACCTACCCGTTCGGCGCGCACGTCTCGGTCGTCGAGGTCGACCTCGACACGGGCCGGGTCACGCCCGTGCGCCACGTCGCGGTCGACGACTGCGGCACCGTCCTCAACCCGACCCTCGTCGCCGGGCAGCAGCACGGCGGGCTCGCGCAGGGCATCTCGCAGGCGCTGTGGGAGGGCTTCTCCTACGACGCCGACGGCAACCCGACCTCGGGCACGTTCGCGGCCTACCTGCTGCCCACCGCGGCCGAGGTGCCGAGCTACGAGGCGTCGTCGACCGAGACCCCGACGCCCTACAACCCGCTGGGCGCCAAGGGCATCGGCGAGGCCGCGACGATCGGGTCCACGCCGGCGGTGCAGAACGCCGTCGTCGACGCCCTCGCCCCGCTCGGGGTGCGCCACGTCGACATGCCGCTCACCCCCGGCCGGGTGTGGCGCGCGATCCGCGACGCCGAGGCCGGCTCCCCCGCCGACCCGTGGACCGACCCGCCGTCGTTCTTCGCCGACCTGCCCGTGCGGGGCGCGTCGGCGGACCCGGAGGCGGCGTCGGTCGACGTGTGAGCGGCGCCGGGCGGCGCTGCTCGGCCTGCGGCTGCTCAGCCGGCGCTGCGGGGCGCGACCGGCCAGGTCGCGCACACCCCGCAGTGCCGGCGCTGCGCCTCGGCGTCCTCGCCGGCCGCCCACGCCCGCACGACCTCGACCGCGCGCGACCGGCGCCCGGCGGGGATCTCCTCGGGGGCGTGGTGGTGCAGGGAGCCGTCGGCGATCGCGGCGCGCACCTGCTCCACGCCGGCGCGGACGCGGGCGGCGTCGAGCGGGGCGAGATGGTGGGAAACGGTCATGGAACGGACATCGGCACGACGCGACCCCGACTCGATCACTCGATCGGGGCGGCGTGCCGGCTCGACCTCACCGCTCCCGCTGCTCGCCCGGGACGCCGCCGCACCCGGCCCACACCATCGCGGCCGTGCGGGGCGCCCAGTCCTCGGCGAGCGCCTCGCCGCGCACGGCGTGCGCGAGCCACGAGCCGGTGAGCAGATCCTCGGCGGTCGCGTGGTCGGCCGCGGCGCGCAGGGCACCGGCCTCGGTCCCGGCGCGCAGGCACGCGCGCAGGCGCTCGCGCCACGGGTCGACGAGGCGGTGACGGATCTGCGCGCGCACCCGCGCGTCGGTGTCCCCGACGAGCGCGATCGCGACGAGTGCGGTGGCGTCGTGCTCCACCACGAAGCGTCGGAGGCGGGCGAGCTCGGTCACGAGGTCGGCGAACGGATCGCCGGAGGCGGGCACGGGCCCGCCGTCGTCGACCGTGGCGAGCGCCGCGAGAGCGAGCTCGACCCGGCCCGACCAGCGGCGGTACACCGCGGCGCGCGTCGTGCCGGCCTCCTCGGCGATCGCCGCGACCGACAGGCCGGCGAGACCGTCGCTGCGCAGGTGGCGCAGGGCCACCTGCAGGACGAGGCGGTCGATCTCGGCGTTGCGGGGCCGCCCGCTCGTGTGGCCCGCACCGTCACCGAGGATCGGTGACGGCCGCTCGAGGTCCTGCTCGGCGCGAGGCATGCTCTGAAGGTGGCCCCGGCGCACCGATACACAAACGTGTCGTATCGCTGCGCTCGGTCACCATGCCGACGACGACCAAGCGATCTCACCCCCGGCAACAGCTTATTGGACCGTTCGAGTGGCAGCTGTGGCCGCGAACCGACCCGGGACCCTCCGCACTGACACAGAACGTGTTGCTTCACCGCTGTGGCACAGATAACGTTTGTCCCGATTCGATACATGGCTGCTGTGTATCGCCGGGCGGCGCGAGCAACGGGACAGCGGCGGGGAGGACGACACGAGATGATCACCAATCGGGATCTGGACGTCATCGGCCTGCCGACCCTGCCCGCGCCCGCACCACCGCGCGACGACGACGCGGCGGTGTTCGAGCTCGTGCGCGAGGCGGCCCCCTACCGCGACGGCTGGGTACTGCTCTGCCGCCGCGGCGGCCGCGTCACGTGGTCGATGCCCCTGGCCCCGCGGGGCGCCGCCCCGCGCGTCCGCCCGGCCGTGGCCCAGGCCGTCGCCGTGCGCGTGCTCACCGAGCAGGGCGTGTTCGTCAGCGGGTGGAACCAGGTCCACCCCGTCGACCTCCGTGACGACACCCCGCACTTCGTCGCCCGCCGGCCGGTCGGGGCGACGACGCTGCCCGCGGAGAGGGCACCCGCGATCTAGCCTCACGGGGTGGGCGGACCGTGGGCGCTGGTGGCGGGCGGGTCCGGCGGCATCGGGCGGGCGATCGGTCGCCGCCTCGCCGCCGACGGCTGGGACGTGGCGCTGACCTACCGGTCGCGCCCGGACGCGGCGGCCGATGCCGCCCGCGAGGTCGAGGACGCCGGGCGCCGGGCGGTCACCGTCGCCCTCGACCTCACCGATGCCGCCGCGACGGCCGAGGTCGTGCGCACCGTCACCCCCGAGCCGCCGTCGGCGGTGGTCTACGCGTCCGGCCCCCACATCCCGATGCGCTACCTCTCGGACATCACCCCGGAGCGCTACCGGGAGCAGATCCTCGGCGACACCGTCGCCGCCTACAACCTGTTCCACCCGTCGCTCGCCGTCCTGCGCGAGACCCGCGGCAGCATCGTCGCCCTCACCACGCCCGCCGTCGAGCGCTACGCGAAGAAGGACGCGCTCTCGTCGGCGCCGAAGGCGGGCGTCGCCGCGACCGTGCGCGGAATCGCGGCCGAGGAGGGCCGCTACGGGGTGCGCGCCAACTGCGTCGGCGTCGGGCTGATCGAGGGCGAGGGGATGTGGCGCGAGCTCGTGGCGCGCGGCGACTACACCGACGAGCTGCTCGCCACCGCGCGCCGCAACCTCGCGCTGCGCCGGTTCGGCTCGGTCGACGACGTGGCCGAGCTCGTCGCGTTCCTCGTCTCGTCGCGGGCCGGCTGGATCACGGGTCAGACCGTGGACGTCGACGGCGGGTACGCGCTGTGAGCCGGTGAGCCGATGTCGCGGTGGGTGTCGACCGCGGCCAGGCGCGGCAGCACCTGCTCGCTGTAGACGTCGAACGACCGCTGCGCGACGTGCTGGGGCATGCCGCCGAAGGCGAAGAGGTTGACCACACCGCCGGCGTCGAGGGCGCGCACCCGCTCGACGGTCTGCTCGACGAGCTCGTCGGGGGTGCCGCCCATCTGCAGGTCGGCGAGGAAGCGGCTGAACGCCGGCAGCCCGTGCCTGTCGATGTTGCGCCGCAGCCCCGCGTAGTACTCGTAGCCCGGGACGTGCTCGAGGCGGGCGTCGGTGAACTCGTAGTGGTCGATCGTCGATCGCGCGTAGGCCGTGGCGTACTCGTCGTGCAGCTCGCGGGCGCGGACAGGGTCGGGGTCGACGGTCGTGAAGTTGACGAGCACGGGCGCGGGCGGGTCGACGCCGTGGAGCGCGCGGAACAGCTCGCGGTACTCCGTGGTCTCGCGGACGGTGACCGCCCACGGTTTCTGCGCGATGAGCATCAGCCCGTAGCCCAGCGTCGCCATGATCTTCGCGGACTCCGGTGACACCGCCGAGGCGTAGGTCCGCGCGCGGAACGAGGTGAACGCCGGCGGGTGCAGCTCGGCGCGCGGCTGGCGGTAGAGCGGGCCGTCGGCCTCGATCACCCCGGTCTCGAGCGCTCCCGAGATCGCGCTCGCGTACTCGACGAACCGCTGCCGCGACTCCCCCATCTCGAGCCGGAACCCGTCGAACTCGATCGAGCCGAGCCCGCGCCCCAGCCCGAGCACCACGCGCCCGCCGGACACCGAGTCCAGCCACGCGATCTCCTCGGCCACCCGCACCGGGTCGTGCCACGGCAGCACCACGACCATCGTCCCCAGGCGCGCGGTCGTCGTGCGGCCGGCGAGGTAGGTCAACAGCTGCGCCGGGTTCGGCATCATGTGGTACCGCGTGAAGTGGTGCTCGGCGGTCCAGATCGAGCCGAAGCCGCGTGGCTCGGCCTGGTCGGCCAGCGCGAGCCCGCCGCGGACGACGTCGTGGTCGTCGCGCCCGTCCTCCAGGCCCTGGAAGAACAGTCCCATCCCGACGTGCACGGCTGCCCCCTCGACGATTTCTGAATACAGACTAGAAAAACTCGGTCGCGTGGGCAACGATCCGGACCCATGGAGCGCCACGAGGTCGACGTCCTGGTGATCGGCGCGGGTGCGGGCGGGCTGTTCACCGCGGCCCGCCTGGCCCACCGCGGCTACCGCACGCTGGTGGTCGAACGCCTCGACCGCGTCGGCGGCCGCGCGTCGAGCGAGGTCATCGACGGCTTCACGGTGAACAACGGCGCGATCGTCATCGAGACCGGCGGGATCACCGAGCAGACGTTCGCCGAGGTCGGCGCGCGCTTCGACGTGCGGCCGGCCCGGCCGCCGATCCTCTACCGCCTCGGCGGCAAGGACGTCGACGTCACCGGCGGCGGCTGGGGGTTCCTGCTGGGCAAGCTGACGCGGCAGGGCGCGAAGCTGCTCGACGGTCTCGGCGCGGCCCGGACCGACGACGGACTGCCCGACGGCGAGCTGTCGACGGCCGACTGGGTGCGGCGGTACACGAGCAACGAGAAGGTCCACGGGATCTTCCGCAACATGTGCGCGTCGATCTTCGCCGTGTCGTCGGAGGACCTGCCGGCCGCGGTCTTCCTGACCTACTTCACCCGGCGCAGCGCGTTCAAGAAGTTCGGCTTCTGCCCCGAGGGCACGATCGGCGTCTGGCGCGCGCTCGCCGACGCCGTCGAGGGCACCGGGCGGGGCGAGGTGTGGCTGGACAGCGAGGTGACCTCGCTCGACCTGGGTCCCGACGGGACGGTGGCCGCAGCGACCGTGGTCCGTGGTGGCCGGCCCGTGTCGGTGTCCTGCCGGGTCGCGGTCAGCGACGCCGGGCCCGCCGCGACCGCGGACCTCGTCGGGCGCGACCGCCTGCCCGCCGACCACACCGCCAGCGTCGACACCACGCCGTGCGCCATGCTCGTCGTGAACTTCGCGAGCCGGGAGCCCCTCGTGGACGCCCCCGGGCTGCTGAGCTTCGCCACCACCCGGCGCCTGTGCTACGTCGCCAACTTCACCGCGACCTGCCCGGAGATGGCCCCCGAGGGCTGGCACCTCTACAACGGCACGTCGGTGCCCGAGCCCGCGACCGGCGACTTCGACGCCGACCGCGAGCTCGACCTGCTGCACGCCGACCTGCGTGACCAGATCCCCGGCGTCGACGGCGCGCGCGTCCTGTCCACGACCGTGTGGCGCGACGCCTGGCCGCCGCAGCGCGCCGTGGCCGGCCACGACCTACCGCACACCACGCCGATCGCGAACCTCTGGAACGTCGGCGACGCGGTGAAGCAGTACGCCAACGGCGGCACGACGGCGTGCGCCGAGACCGCCGCGCTCGTGGTCGACGAGATCGCGGCACGGTTCCCGGTGGCGGCGCTGCGTTAGGCCGGGGCGGGCGCGGTCTCGGACTCGGACTCGGACTCGGGCTCGGACTCGGTCTCGGGCTGCTCGGCCACCATCCGCGCGAGCCGGAACTTCTGCACCTTGCCCGTCGGCGTGGTCGGCAGGTCTCCGGCCTCGAGGAACACCACGCGCCGGGGCACCTTGAACCGCGCGAGCTGCTCGCGGCACAGCGCGACGAGGTCGTCGGCCGTCACGGCAGCGCCGGCCTTCGGCACCACGCACGCGACCCCGATCTCGCCCCACCGGTCGTCGGCGACGCCGACCGCGAAGGCCTGGCTGACGCCCGGGTGGCGCGAGAGGACCTCCTCGACCTCCTTGGGCATGACGAGCTCGCCGCCGGACTTATAGAGCTCCTTGCTGCGCCCGGTGAGCACGACGTAGCGGTCCTCGGTGAGGTAGCCGAGGTCGCCCGAGCGCACCCAGCCCTCCTCGTCGAGGGCCTTCGCGGTCTCCTCGGGCTTGCCCCAGAAGCCGAGCATGTTCGTCGGCCCGCGTGCGGCGAGCTCGCCCTCGGCGCCCGGCGGCAGCGGCTCGCCGGTCAGGACGTCGATCGTCCGGTACTCGGTGAGGTCGCCACTGTCCGGGAGCCCGGCGGCACCCGCGAGCTTGACCCGCCCGACGGTCCCCGAGAGCCGCTCGAACGGGTCCTCGGGCAGCGTGAGCGTCATCGCGCCGCCCTGCTCGGTCATGCCGTAGCCGGTGACGATCTCGTCGACGCCGAGGGTGTCGCGGACCTTCTCCCACAGCCACACCGGCGCCGGCGCGGCCCCCGAGAGGATCGCGCGCAGGCTGGAGAGGTCGCGGGTGGCGAGGTCGGGGTGCTCGAGGATCGCGACGGTCATCGTGGGCACGCAGAGGATGTCGGTGGCGCGGTGGCGCTCGATGCCCTCGAGGTAGCGGCCGGGGTCGAACGCGGTCTGCGGGACGATCGCGCCGCCGACCATCATCGCCGCCATGAGGCCCTCGACGTAGCCGAACATGTGGTAGCAGGGCAGCGAGAACAGGATGCGCCGGCCGTCCTCGAACGCCCGGGTCAGCGCCGACGCGTAGCCGGTGCGCTGGCTCGCGTCGTGGGTGATGAGCACGCCCTTGGGCGAGCCGGTGGTGCCCGACGTGTAGAGGATGTCGGCGACGTCGTCCGGTGCCGCACCCCGGTCGGCGCAGCCGCCGGGGTGCTCGCGGCCCAGCGCCTCGAGGTCCTCGACCGAGCCGACGCCCTCGCGGACCCGGCCGTCGGTCGACAGCGTCACCACCCCGCGCAGCTCCGGCAGCGCGTCCTGCTCGCCGCCCTCGATCCCACCCGAGTCCCACCCGGGGGCGATCTCGTCGAGCATGCCGAGGTGGTCGAGCCCGGCGAACCCGGTCATGGTGATGAGCAGGTTGCACTGCGACTGCTCGAGGACGTAGTGCAGCTCCTCGGTGCGGTAGAGGTAGTTGAACGGGATCGCGACCGCCCCGGCGCGCGAGATCGCGAACTTCAGCGGCACGAACTCGACGTAGTTCGCCATCACCAGCCCGACCCGGTCGCCCGGGCGCACGCCCAGCGCGACGAGGCCGTCGGCCAGGCGCCCGGTCCACGCGGCGACGTCGGCGTAGGTCACCGTGCGCTCGTCGGTGATCACCATCGGGCGGTCGCCGAACTCCTCGGCGCACCGCTCGAGCCGCTCGTGCAGCGTCATCGGCGTCCACGTCGCGAACCGCTGCCGCAGCGCGTCCCGCCGTTCCTCGAGGCTCGCACCCATCACGCACCACTCCCCGGGCCGCATCCCCCGTTTTTTTAGTCGCGAGAAGAATACGGAGCAGCCGTGACCCCGACCACCGCCAGTTCCGTGGTCGAGCGGCTACCGGGCGTACACGACGAAACGGCTCACCGGGCGCGGAACCGGGCCAGGCGCTCGCTGACCGCCGGGTCGGCCAGGTGCTCGAGCACCACCTCGGTCTCGCGCGCCAGCCCGTCCTCGAGCGGGAGCCGCAGCCCCTCGTGCACCAGCCGCTTCGTCCGCGCGGTCGCTCCGGGGTCGGCGCGCCGCAGCCGCGCGACGACCTCGTCCACCAGCGCCTCGAACCCCGCCGCCGGCGCGCTGCGCCACGCCAGGCCGAGCGCCACCGCCTCGGCGCCGGAGAGCCGCTCGCCGAGCAGGATGTGGGTCAGAGCGCGCTGCGACCCGAGCAGCCGCGGCAGTCGCTGCGAGCCGCCGCCCGCGGGCACCTGGCCGAGGCGCGCGTGGTTGTCCGCGAGCACGGCGTCGTCGCGCACGACCACCACGTCGGCGGCCTGCACGAACTCGAACCCGCCCGCCGTCGCCGACCCCTCGACGGCCGCGACGACGGGCACCGGGAGCGTCGCCACGACCGAGCACGCGCGGTGGAACGCGTCGAACAGGCGGCGCAGCGCGTCGCTCCCCCTGGCGCGCAGCCGCGTCACCTCGTCGACGTCGCCGCCCGCGCAGAAGTGCCCGCCGGCGCCGCGCACGACGACGACGCGGGCACGGTCGGCGAGGTCGACGAGCGCGTCGTGCAGCCCGTCGGCGAGCGCGACGGTGATCGCGTTGCGGGCGTGCGGGCGGTTCAGGACGACGTGCCCGACAGCGCGGTCGGGGGGCCCGTCCACCCGGGCCAGCACGGGGTCCTCGGACACGGTGACTCCTCGGTCGGCGCATGTTTGAATCTACATTAGAAGAACGAGGAGGCCCGGATGGAGTCGCACGTGAAGAACGCCCGGTTGCTCTACGACGCGCTGGCCACGGGCGATCGCAGGGCGCTCGACGCGATCCTGGACCCGGCGTTCACGGGCGAGGCCACCGAGGGCCTGCCGTTCGGGCTGGGCGGGTCGCACGACGGCGCCGAGGCGATGGTCCGCGACTTCTGGTGGGCGATCGGCCGGCACTACCGCGCCCGCGCCGAGCCCGCCGAGTTCCTGGCGCTCGCCGACGGCGGGCTCGTCGTCCTCGGCCGCTACGTCGGCACCGCGCGCGACGGCGGCCGCGAGCTCGACGCCGCGTTCGCGCACGTCCTGACGTTCACCGACGACGGGCGGATCGCCTCGCTGCGCCAGTACACCGACAGCGCGCGCTGGGCCGGTGCCACGCGCGGCACGCCGGCCGGGCAGCGCGCGCTGCGCGTCGTCCGCTACGACGTCACCGACGGCCTCGCGACCATCGAGCTCGACCGCCCCGAGGCCGGCGGGGCGATCGACCCGACGATGGTCGAGGACCTCGACGAGGCCACCTTCCGCGTCGTGCACGACCCGGAGGTCCGCGCGGTCCTGCTCCGCGGCACCGGCCGGACCCTCTCGGTCGGCGGCGACCTCGCATTCTTCGCCGACGCCGCCGACGCGATCCCCGAGCGGCTGCGGTGGATCATCGACCGCTACCACGTGACGCTCGACCGGCTCGCCACGCTCGAGGCGCCGGTGGTGTGCGCGGTCCACGGCGCGCTCGCGGGCGGCGGGCTGGGCCTGGCGCACGTCAGCGACATCGTCGTCGCCGCCGACGACAGCCGCTTCGCCGTCGGCTACGGCGCGATCGGGCTGGCGTCGGACGGGGCGAACACCTGGTACCTGCCGCGCCTGGTCGGGATGCGGCGCGCCCAGGAGATGTTCCTGCTCAACCGCCCGCTGACCGCCCCCGAGGCGCTCGACGCCGGGCTCGTCACCGAGGTCGTGCCGGCCGACGGGCTCGCCGCGCGGGCCCACGAGATCGCCACGACCCTCGCCGCCGGGCCGACCCAGGCCTTCGGGCACATGAAGCGTCTCCTGCTCGCGAGCCAGGACAACGACCTCGCCGCCCAGCTCGCCGAGGAGACCCGCCGCATCACCGCCACGGGCGCGACCGACGACGCCCGCGAGGGGATCACCGCGTTCGTGGAGCGCCGGCGTCCGCACTTCCGCGGTCGTTAGTCCCCGGGCAGCCGCAACAGGGCGAACACGGCCTCCGCGGTCCGCGCCGGCGGTTGCCCGGCCAGGCCGGCGGCGTTGAGCGCGCCGAGCAGGAGATCGCGCACCTCGCCCGGCTCCGGCCCGGGGGCGAGCGTGCCGTCGGCCTGGGCGTCGGCGATCAGCTCCGACCAGCGCCGCAGGTACTCGCGGCGCAGCGCGCGGAACCCCGGGGGCTGGCGGGCGGCGAACTGCGGGGCGAGCACGACCACCGCGTAGTCCGACAGCTCCGCGAGCGCGCGCAGGTGTGCGTGGACGCCGGCGCGCAGGCGGTCGGCGGGCGTGTCACCGCGCAGCAGCGCCATCGCCTGGTCGAGGCGCCGCAGCGACGCGCTGATCCCTTCCTCGAGCACGGCCTCCACGAGCCGCTGCTTGGACGCGAAGTGGAAGTAGATGCTGCCCGTCTGCAGGTCAGCCGCCGCGGCGATCGCCCCCAGCGAGGCACCCGCCGGTCCGTGCCGCGCGATCTCGGCCGCGGCCGCGTCGAGGATCCGGCGGCGCGTGAGATCGCCCTTGCCGGGCAGCTCAGTGGATGCGCCTGTCATGACCGCGCCAGTATGGCTCCCGCAGGGTCGGCTTGATGACCTTCCCGGTCGCGGTGCGCGGCAGGGTCTCGACGAGGTCGACCGACTTCGGGCTCTGGAACCCGGCGAGCCGCGCGCGGGCGAACGCGATGATCCCGGCCGGGTCGGGGGTGGAACCCGCCGGCGGCACGACGACGGCCTTGACGGCCTCGCCCCAGCGATCGTCGGGCACCCCGATGACCGCGACCTCGGCGACCTCGGGGTGCTGGGCGAGCACCCGCTCGACCTCGGCGGGGTAGACGTTCTCGCCGCCGGTGACGATGCGGTCCTTGGCGCGGTCGACGAGGTGGATGCGCCCGGCGTCGTCGAGGCGGCCGAGGTCGCCGGTGCGCAGCCACCCCCTATCGGCGTGGTCGTCTGCTGGCGTCAGCGTCGCGGCCGTCTCCTCGGGGCGCCGCCAGTAGCCGACCATGTTCTGCGCCGAGCGCGTCCGGATCTCGCCGACCGCACCCGGTGCCACGTCGTCGCCGCTCTCCGGGTCGACGACGCGGAGCTCGGTCCACGGGTAGGGACGCCCCGCCGACGCCAGCGCCGGCCCGCCCTCGCGGTGCTCCTCGGCGGAGAGCTGCGCAAAGGCGCCCGTCGCCT
This sequence comes from Actinomycetospora sp. ABD4_176, assembly GCF_056311855.1. Lineage (NCBI taxonomy): Bacteria > Bacillati > Actinomycetota > Actinomycetes > Pseudonocardiales > Pseudonocardiaceae > Actinomycetospora > Actinomycetospora sp. ABD4_176. Next base: position 2,652,185 of record NZ_CM149974.1, read on the forward strand.
CGGTCAACCCGTAGATCTGCACGAAGTCGCAGCGCAGCGCCACCATCGCCCGTTTCAGCGCGTCCTCGCCGATCGGCGAGCCGGAGTAGATCATCTGCCGCAGCCCGAGCGGTCGAGAGTCGATGCCCGGCACCGCGCACAGGGCGGCCAGCATCGTGGGGACGCAGAACGCCGTGGTGACGCCGTGCGCCTCGATCGCGTCGAGCACGTCGCCGGGGACGAAGTCGCGCACCACGACGGCGCGCGCGCCGCGGGCCATCCCGGCGAGCGCCCACGCCAGCCCGCCCATGTGGAACAACGGCATGGCGACGAGGCTGACGTCGCCGTCCCGGAAGTCCCACGCCCGCGCGATGTCGTCGACGAGCACGGCGAGGTTGGTGCCGGCGAACATCGCGCCCTTGGGGCGGCCGGTGGTGCCCGACGTGTAGAGCTGGAACGCGACGTCCTGAGGAGCCACCGCGCGCTGCGGGTCCTCGGGCGGTCCGACCCAGTCGCCGAAGGAGCGCGTGCCGCCGTCCCCGAGGACCACCACGTGCTGCACGCCCGGTCGCGCCGCCAGCGCGTCCGCGAGCACCGCGGCGACAGGCTCGTCCACGAGCACGACCGTCGCCCCGGAGTCGTCGACCATCGCCACGATCTCGTCGGTGGCGAGTCGCCAGTTCAGCGGCGTCAGCACGGCCGCGGCGAGCGCGGCACCGAAGAGGATCGGGAAGTAGCCCGGGTCGTTGCGCGCGACCAGCACCACTCGCTCACCCGGCGCCACACCGTCGCGGACCAGCGCGGCGGCCACGGCGCGCGCCTGCTCGCGCAGCACCGTCCACGTCGCCCCCGTGCCCGGCCTGCCCGCGGCCTCGACGGCGATCGCGTCGGGTGCCGCCGCGCACCGGTCGTCGAGCAGGGCGCGCAGGGTGGTCACCGCGACCCACCGCCGCCGGGACGACCGTGGACCCCGATCTGCTTCATCAGCCCGAGCAGGTCGTAGGTGGCGTTCAGGTAGCAGGCACGCCCGCCCCGGAAGTCGAAGACCTCCAGGCCCGCGAACGCGAAGGGCCGCCCGGTCCCGTCGATGCCGGGCGGATCGAGGCGGCCGGTGAAGTGCCCGGTGCCGCGCCAGTGGAACGCGACGCGCGCGCGGTCGTCGGCGAACAGCGGCGGCGCCGTCACCTCCCACTGCAGGTCGGGGTACGCGCCGAGGACGTAGGCGATGTAGCCCTCCGCGGCCGCCGGCCCCTGCACGTGCCAGCCGGTGTGCCGGGTGGTCGGGCTGTCGAGCACGAAGTCGTCGGTCAGCAGCTCGCGGCAGAGCTCGGGCCGGTTCTCGTTCCACGCCCGGATCCAGCCCTCGTACCAGCGCTCCGCGACCGCGCGCTCGGGCACCGCGACCGGTCCGGTGTCGCACGCCGGGACCACCACAGCCGTCATGCCGCCTCCTCGATCTAACGCTGGTTAGAATCTAACGGCATCCAGATTCGACGACAAGAAGTACGTTGTGCGCCGTGGCGTCGGTGACCCGTCGAGCGCACGGCTCCCGTGCCCAGCGGCGACAGGAGAACCTCACCAAGCTCCTGGTCGCGCTCGAGGACCTGCTCGCCGAGGGCGAGTCGTTCACCGAGGTGAGCGTCGAGCGCCTCGCCGCGCGCGCCGGCGTCTCGCGGTCGACGTTCTACGTGCACTTCGCGGACAAGGGCCAGTTGCTCAGCGAGCTGACCGCCGACGTCGTCGAGCAGCTGCTCACCGCCGGGCGCGCGTGGTGGGCGAGCGACCCGCCCGCCACCCGCGAGGAGATGCGCGCGCGGGCGGCGACGATCGTCGCCACCTACCGACCGCGCGCGGAGCTCATGCGCGCGGTGATCGACTCGTCGAGCCACGACCCCGCGGTCCGCGAGGTGTTCCGCGACCTCACGGGGCGCTACGTCAGCGAGATCGCCGCGCACATCCGCGCGGGACAGGCCGCCGGCACCGTGCGCCGCGACGTCCCGCCCGGACCGACCGCGCAGATGCTGACGGCGATGGCCGAGCGGGGCCTCGACCGCATGCTGCGCGGCGCCGACGACGACACGGCGCACGACGCCGTCGAGGCGTTCACCGCGATCGTCTGGAACACCCTCTACCGCGACGCGCCCTGAACCTGGACACTGTGTCCAGACACGGTGTCCCGATCCGCGGAGAGCCCATGACCACCGTCGACGTCGACCCCGCCGCCGACCGCATTCGCGCGCTGGTCCTCGACGACCGCGTGCACGGCTCGATCTACACCGACCCGGACGTCTACGCCCGCGAGCTCGAGCGCATCTGGTACGCGACGTGGGTCTACGTCGGGCACGCGAGCGAGGTGCCCGAGCCGAACGACTACGTGCGCAAGACGATCGGCCCGCAGCAGGTCGTCATGACCCGCGACAAGACCGGCGCGATCCACGTCCTGCACAACCGCTGCTCGCACCGCGGCAACCTCGTCTGCGACGCCGACCGCGGCAACGCCGGGTCGTTCCGCTGCCCGTACCACGGGTGGACGTTCGCGAACACGGGCGACCTGCTCGGCTTCCCGTTCAACCAGGGTTACGGCGGCTCCCGCGCCCGGGCCGAGCTGCCGGGTTTGGGCGTGGTGCCGCGCGTCGAGTCGTACCGCGGCTTCGTGTTCGCGAGCCTGGCCCCCGACGGTCCGACGCTGCGCGAGCACCTCGGCGCCGCCGCCGAGCGGCTCGACCGCCTGTGTCGGCTCTCCCCCGAGGGCGAGGTCGAGCTGACCGCCGGCTGGGTCCGCCACGAGGTCACCGCGAACTGGAAGATGCTCGTCGAGAACGAGACCGACGGCTACCACCCGCAGTTCGTCCACTCCTCGATCTTCTCGATCTCCGGCAGCGGCATCGGCGCGCTCTACAGCGACAAGTCGACGGCCGTGACGCGCGCGCTCGGCGGCGGGCACACCGAGAACGACCTCAGCCCCGAGTTCCGGCGCCTCGGCGTCCCGATGGGCTGGGCCGGCACGCCGGAGGCGAAGATCCCGGACTACGTCGCCGCCATGCGCGCCGCCCACGGCGCGGCCGCCGCCGACGAGATCATGATCAACGGCTCGCCGCACGTCATGATCTTCCCGAACCTGTTCATCGCGGAGATCCAGCTCTTCCAGATCCAGCCGCTCGCCGTCGACCGCACCGTCCAGCACGTCACCGCGATCCAATTCAAGGGCGCGCCGGACCTCAACCGCCGCCTGGTCACCCAGTGCGTCGGATCCGTCGGACCGGCCGGGATGCTGCTGGCCGACGACGCGGAGATGTACGAGCGCAACCAGCGCGGCGTCGCGCAGCGGCAGCCCGCGTGGCTCGACCTCACCCGCGGGCTGCACCGCGAGCGCGTCGACGACGACGGCCACACGATCGGCACCGCCACCGACGAGACGTCGATGCGCGCGATGTGGCGGCACTACCGGGAGCTGATGACGTGACGACCGTGGCCGGCACCGGCACCACCGTCGCCCTCCGCGAGGCCGAGCAGTTCCTCTACCGCGAGGCGCGGCTGGCCGACGCGTTCGCGCTCGAGGAGTGGGAGGCGCTCTGGACCGACGACGCGGTCTACCACGTGCCCGTCGACCCCGACGCCGACCCGCGCACCCACATGTCGATCGTCTTCGACAACCGCGGGCGCATCGCGACGCGCATCAAGCAGCTGCAGACCGGGCGCCGGCACTCGCAGCGCCCGCCCTCGCGGCTGTGCCGGTCGGTGACGAACGTCGAGGTGCTCGGTCACGAGGGCGGTCCCGACGGCACGGACACCGTCGTCGGCTCCGTCGTGCAGGTCCTCGAGTCGCGCGACCGCGGGACGACGTGGTGGGTCGGGCGCGTGACGCACCGCCTGCGCCGCGTCGACGGCGAGCTGCGGATGGCCGCGAAGACCGTGGTGCTGGTCGACTCCGACCGCTCGCTCCCGACGATGTCGTTCCTCCTCTGATGGACGAGCGAGACGTCGTCGCCAACGAGTTCGCGACCGTCGCGGTCTCGATCGACGACCGCGGCAACGGCACCCGCCTGCGCCTGGAGGACCTGCGCACCGGCACCGTGCGCCACCTCGACGCGCTCGAGCTGGAGTCGATCGTGTGGGCGCCGGAGAGCTGGATGCGCGCGCTGCTCGACCCGTCGGCGCACCGGTGGCGCGACGCCGGGCGCGGACCGGTCCGGGAGTCGCTCGACGAGTCCTAGGATCGCGCCGTGCCCCGGGAGCGGACCGCGCGGCCGTCGGCCGACGGCCGCCCCACGTCGGGACGGAAGTCCGCCCGCACGCGCGAGCGCATCCTGGGCGCGGCCGCGCAGGTGCTGTCCCGGAAGGGCTGGGCGGGCACGCGGCTGGTCGACGTCGCCGAGGTCGCGCAGGTGCAGGCGCCGGCGGTCTACTACTACTGGCCCTCGCGGGAGGACCTGCTCGCCGAGGTCGTCACCGTCGGGCAGCAGGCGACGCTCGAGCACGTCGTCGCGTCGCTCGCCGCGCTGCCCGACGACGCGTCCGCGCTCGACCGCATCGACCGCGCGATCGCCGCGCACCTCGAGGTGGTGCTGCGCCGCTCGGAGTTCTCGCTCGCCGCGATCCGCAACGCCGCCCAGCTGCCCGCCGACATCCGCGAGCGCCAGCTCGTTGGCCAGCGCGCGTACGCCGACGTGTGGCGCGGGCTCGTCGAGGACGCCGTCGCCGCGGGCGAGCTGACCGCCGACGTCGACGCGCGCGCCGCGCGGATGCTCGTGCTCGGCGCGCTGAACTGGGCGCCGGAGTGGTGGAACCCCGAGCGCGGGTCGCTGGAGGAGGTCGTCGCCACGACGCAGCACGTGGTGCGGCGGGGCCTCGCCGGGACGGCCGGCGGCCGGTGATCAGTCTCCGGTGAACCGGGGCGCGCGCCGCTCGATCACCGCGTCCAGGCCCTCGCGCGCGTCGGCGGTGCCCGAGAGCTCGGAGACCGTGCGCGCCTCCTCTCCCAGCTGCGCCTCGACGCGCGCGCCGATCCCGGACCACAGCAGGCGCTTGGTGGCGGCGAGCGCCCGCGGGGCGCCGGCGGCGAGGCGGTCGACGAGCTCGTCGGTGCGCGCGGCGAGCTCGTCGTCGGGCACCACGGCGGTGAGGATGCCGGCGTCGAGGGCCTCGGCGGCGGTGAGCACGGGGTTGGTCAGCGCGATCTCCATCGCCTTCCGCAGCCCCACCAGCGCCGGGAGGGTCACCGTCGCGCCCGCGTCCGGGGCCATGCCCACGCGCGTCGCGCCGCCGAGGAACTGCGCGGACTCGGCGGCGACGACCAGGTCCGCCGCGCACACCAGCCCGAACCCGCCCCCGCCCGCAGCGAACCCGTGCACCGAGGCGACCACGGGCGCGGGCAGCGCGAGCAGCGCCTGCACGACCATCTGTAGCCGCGCGGTGGCCTCGCGCAGGTAGTCCGGGAGCCCGGTGCCCTTGCTCGCGAACGTCTTCACGTCGCCGCCCGCGCAGAAGTGCCGCCCCTCGCCCGAGATCACGAGCACCCGCAGGCCGGGGCGCGCGTGGCAGGCCATGACGGCGTCGTGGAACGCGCGCAGCAGGTCGACGTCGAGGCCGTTCGAGGCCTCCGGGCGGTTGAGCCGCAGCCGCGCGACGCCCCGGTCGTCGACGTCGAGCAGCACCGGTCCGGACCCCACCACCTGCTCGCCCACGGCCTCGCCCACCGCTAGCCTCCCCGCTGATTTCTAATGTGGATTAACCGTACACGGGAGGGACCGTGGATCTCGCACTCGCCGGCGCCCGCGTCGTGGTCACCGGCGGCGCCTCGAACATCGGCCGCGGCATCGTGCACGGCTTCGCCCGCGAAGGTGCGCGCATCCTGCTCGCCGACCGCGACGGCGCGCAGGCCGCGCGGGTGCGCGAGGAGGGCCTCGCGCTGGGGGCGGCGGCGGTCGAGGTGCTCGAGATCGACCTGACCACCGACGGCGCGGGCGGGCGGGTCGTGGGCGCCGCGGTGGAGCGGTGGGACGGCGTCGACGCGCTGGTGAACAACGCCGGCTGGAGCGTGCCGGGCTTCCTCACCGAGCAGACCGACCGCGCGCTGTGGCAGCGCACGGTCGAGACCAACCTCTACACGGCGATCGACTGCACGCAGGCCGCGCTGGCCCCGATGGGCGAGGCCGGCGCGGGGTCGGTCGTGTTCATCTCCAGCGACGCCGCGTTCGGCGCGATCCGCCAGGGCGTCTACGGCACGACGAAGGCCGGGCTCATCGCGCTGGCGCGCACCACCGCCCGCGAGCAGGGGCGTCGCGGGATCCGGTCGAATGTGGTGTGCCCCGGGCTCGTGCTCCCCGAGGAGGGCGGGGTCGGCGCGACGAGCCTGTGGGCCGGGGGGCGCGACGCGGTGTTCGACGACGACCAGGTCGCGTCGGTGGTGAGGCAGCAGCCGCTGCGGCGCCTGACGACTCCCGGCGACGTCGCCGACGCGGTCGTGTGGCTGTCCTCGCCGCGGGCGGCGCGTCAGGTGACCGGCCAGGTGATCGCCGTGGGCGGCGGCTCGTCGATGCCGTAGACACGGGCGCGCTCATTTTTTATTCTCTATGAGAAACCGAGCCCGGGAGCCCCGCGTGAACCCCTCCTCGATCGTCCCCGAGACCGACGAGCGCGCCGCGCTGCGCGAGGCCGTCTCCGGGCTCGTCGGCCGCTACGGCCACGACTACTTCGTCGCGCGCGCCCGCGCGCACGAGGAGCCGACCGCGCTCTGGAAGGACCTCGGCGCGAACGGCTTCCTGGGGGTGCACCTGCCCGAGCGGTACGGCGGGGGCGGCGGCACGCTGGGCGACTTCTCGGTGGTGGTCGAGGCCGCGTCGGCGGCGGGCTGCCCGCTGCTCATGACCGTCATCTCGCCCGCCATCTGCGGCACGATCCTCGCCCGCCACGCGTCCGTCGCGATGAACCGCCGCTGGCTGACCGGCATCGCCGACGGCTCGGTGAAGATGGCGTTCGCGATCACCGAGCCGGACGCCGGCTCGAACTCGCACGAGATCACGACGACCGCGCACGCGGACGGTGAGGGCTGGCGGCTGCGGGGCACCAAGTACTGGACCAGCGGCGTCGACGAGGCCGACGCGATCCTCGTCGTCGCGCGCAGCGGCACCGCCGAGGGCTCCGGGGCACGCCGCCCGCTGTCGCTGTTCGTCGTGCCGACCGACTCCCCCGGGCTGACGTGGCAGCCGATCGAGGCGGCGCTCGTGCAGCCCGAGCACCAGTTCACGGTGTGGTTCGACGACGTGCCCCTCGGCCCCGAGGCGCTCATCGGCGACGACGGCAACGGGCTGCGCCAGGTGTTCTCCGGGCTCAACCCGGAGCGGATCACCGCGGCGTCGATCAGCACCGGCATCGCGCTCTACGCGCTGGAGAAGGCGACGGCGTACGCGACGACGCGCACGGTGTGGAAGGGCGTGCCGATCGGCGCGCACCAGGGCGTCGCGCACCCGCTCGCCGAGGCCTACATCGGCGTCGCGCAGGCGCGGCTCATGGCGGCGCGCGCGGCGGAGCTCTTCGACGCCGGGCACGACGCGGCCGAGGCGTCGAACATCGCGAAGTTCGCCGCCGCCGACGCCTCGCTGCGCGCGCTCGACCAGGCCATGCAGGCCCACGGCGGCAACGGCCTCGCGCTCGAGTACGGGCTCGCCGACCTGTGGTTCCTCGCGCGCATGCTCAAGACCGCGCCGGTGAGCCGCGAGATGGTGCTGAACTTCGTCGCGCAGCACAGCCTCGGCCTGCCGTCGTCGTACTGAGCCTCGTCCCGGGGCGCGCGCGTCCTACGCTGGCGCGATGACCGGGGCGGCGCGGGACACGAAGTCCGCGCGCACGCGCCGCCGCGTCGTCGACGCCGCGGCGCACGTGCTGCTGCGCCGCGGGTACGCGGGCACGCGGCTCGCCGACGTCGCCGAGGTCGCGCAGGTGCAGGCGCCGGCGATCTACTACTACTTCTCCTCGCGCGACGAGCTGATCGACGAGGCCGTCGCCGTCGGGCTCGACCGGGCGCGGTCGCTGGTCACCGAGGCGCTCGCCGCGGCGCCCGCGGACGCCCGGGCGATCGACCGGCTCGCGATCGCGGTCGCCGCGCACCTGCGCACGCTGCTGACGCACTCCGACCACGCCGCCGCCGCGGTGCGCACCGTGCCGCAGCTGCCCGAGGCGATGCGCGAGCGCCACCGGCAGGCGCAGCGCGACTACGTCGACGTGTGGCGCGCACTGGTCGCGCAGGTGCGCGAGGAGGGCGACCTCGACCCGGCCCTCGACCCCGGCACCGCACTCATGGTCGTACTGGGCGCGCTCAACTGGACCGCGGAGTGGTGGGACCCGGCCCGCGGCTCGCTCGAGGGCGTCATCGACGCGGCCCAGCGGCTGGTGCGCGACGGGCTGGCCGGCCCGTGACCTGGGCGCTGCGTCGCGCCCTCGTCGACGACAGGGACGGGCCGCTGCCGGCGCTGCTGGTGGCCCTCACGTGCCTGGCGGGCGTCGTCGACGCGACGAGCATCCTCGCGCTCGACCACGTCTTCGTCGCCGCCATCACCGGCAACATCGTGTTCCTCGGGATCGCGCTCGCGGGCGCGGGCGGCTCGATCGTGGCGCCGGCCGTCGCGGTCGGCGGGTTCGCCGTGGGCGCGCTCGTCGGCGCGCGCATCGTCCGCCGGCCCGGGAGCCACCGCGGCCGCGCGGTCCGCGACGTCGCGGCCCTCAAGCTCGTCCTCGCCGTCCCGGTGGTCGTCCTCGTCGTGCTCGCCGCGGAGCCGATGCACCCCACGGCGCGCCTGACCGTGACGGTCCTGCTCGCCGCGTCGATGGGTGGCCAGCTGGCGCTCATCCGCTACCTCAAGGTCCCGGACCTGCTCACCGCGGTCCTGACGCTGACCACGATCGGCCTCCTCACCGAGCGCGGCGCCGGGCGCCGCGACCCGTTCGCGCTGCGCCGCGGCCTCGCGCTGCTGGCGTTCGTCGTGGGCGTCGTCGCCGGCGCGCTGCTGTGCCGCCTCGTCGCGCCGGGCGCGGCGCTCACCCTCGGGCTCGTGATCATCATCGGCGTCGGCGTGGGCAGCCACGCGGTGTCGCGGGTCGAGGCGCCGTGGACGGCGCCGCGGTGAGACCCCGGCGGGCCGTGCGCCGCGACCCCGGGGGGAGGACGACACCGCAGCGGACGGGGCCCTGACCGGACCCCGCACGCCCCTCCTACACCTCGCGTCACAAGTGGGGCTCGCCCTCGAGGCCGCGGCAGGGAATCATGGTGGGTCACACCGGGCAGGGGAGGAGGGGGAGCATGCAGGCGGACCTGCTCGCCGCGCGCGTCGTCGGCCTCATCGAGGGCGCGTCGTTCCCGCACCTCGACACCGCCTCGGTGATCGGCGTGATCGCCCTGCTGCTCGCCGGGGCCGGGCTCGTGACCGTGCGGGACTACGCGCTCGGGGGCGGCGACCTCCTGCCGCTGCTCGTCGCCGAGCCGCTCCCCCGCGCCGAGGCGTCGATCGGGGTCGTGCCGGCGCTCGGGGGCGTCACCGAGGACGTTCTCCGGCAGCTCACGCGGCAGGCCCAGCACCCGGCGGTCGACGGCCTGGTCGTGGTCGGTGCGGGGGCCCTGCCGACGCCGCTGCCGCGGCGCGTCGGCGGTGTGCCGCTCCGGCTCGCGGTGGTCGGTGCGCGCACCAACCAGGCCACCTGACACCCGTCCGGCGCAGCGATGACGCCGGATCGTGACCGTCCGCCGCGTCATCGGCGCGACAGGACCTTGAAACAGAATCTCTCCTGCTCCCATGATGACGCTGAGTCATCAGCGTCCGGCAGGAGACCGTCGTGCAGAAACTCGCCATCTTCCTGGGGTTCGTGCCCTGGATCGTCTTCTCGGTCGTCGCGGGCCCGAGCACCTGGATGTGGGCGGCGCTGGCCGCGCTCGTCTGCACGCTGGTCCTCGCGGTCCCGGACTGGCGCAGGTACCGGGCGATCAGCGTCCTCGACGCGGCGGCACTGGTGTTCTTCGCCGTGCTCGTCGTGCTCTCCCTGGTGCTCGACCGCGCGGCGCTGCAGCCGATCGAGGACCGCGCCCAGCTCCTGTCGAGCGTCGTGATCGCGCTCGTCGCGTTCGGCTCGCTCGCCGTCGGCCGGCCCTTCACCGAGTTCTACGCGAAGAAGGAGGCCCCGCAGGAGGTCTGGAACACCCCGACCTTCCGGAAGGTCAACCGCGTGCTCACCGCCCTGTGGGGCGGCGTGTTCGTGCTCAACGCGCTGTGCGACCTCGCCGTGGTGTCCGGTGCGAGCACGGACCTCTTCAACTGGGTGATCCCCGTCGTCGCGATCGTCGTCGCCATCAAGATCACGGCCTGGTACCCGGAGCACGTGCGCGCCCAGATCGCGCAGGCCCACCGCCCGCAGGGCGCCCACGAGGCGCCCCGGCCCCCGGCACAGCCGGCCTGACGGGAGGACGCACCGTGACCACGACCGTCCCCCCGGGACCCCCGCCCGTCGACGCCGCGCACGACCCGCACCTGTCCGGGACCTTCGAGCCCGTGATCGACGAGATCGACGCCGGCGACCTCGAGGTGACCGGCGAGCTCCCGCCCGAGATGGACGGGATGTACCTGCGCAACGGCCCCAACCCGCGCTTCACCCCGCTCGGCTCGTACGTCTACCCGCTCGAGGGCGACGGCATGGTGCACGGGCTGTGGGTGTCGGAGGGCCGCGCGCGCTACAGCAACCGCTTCGTCCACACCCCGATGCTCGACGCCGAGATCGCGGCGGGCCGCGCCCTGTGGGGCGGCCTGATGACCGGCTACACGCCGGGTGCCGACGAGGTCGGGCCCACGCTCGCCGGGATGATGAAGGACCTGCCCGACATCAACGTCGTGCGCCACGGCGGCCGGCTGCTCGCCCTCGCGGAGGCGGCGCCGCCCTACGCGCTGACCCCCGAGCTCGCGACCGTCGGCAAGGAGACCTTCGGCGGCTCGCTGCCCGCGGGCATGTGCGCCCACCCGAAGGTCGACCCGCGCACCGGCGAGATGGTCGTGTTCACCTACGGGCTCGAGCCGCCGTACCTGACGTGGTCGGTGCTCGGCCCCGACGGGGCGGCCCGGCGGATGCCGACGACGGTGCCCGACGTCGACACGCCCGTGATGATCCACGACATGGCGATCACCGAGCGCTTCGTGGTGCTCGTGCTCGGGCCGCTGTACTTCGACGTGGCCGCGGCGATGCGCGGCGGGTCGCTGCTCGCCTGGCGTCCCGACGACGGCACGCGGATCGCGCTGATCCCGCGCGACGGCGGCCCGGTCCGATGGGTGCACACCGAGGCGTTCTGGTCCTGGCACAGCGCCAACGCGTTCGACCTCCCCCCGACCGCCGACGGCACAGCGGGTGGCGTCGTCCTGGACTACGTCGAGTGGTCCCGGCCCGGCGGCCTCTCGCCGAACACGGGTCCGGTCGTCGGCGGCATCACGCGCGCGACGATCGACCCCGTTCGCGGGTCGGTCACGCGCGACTTCCTCACCGACCCGCACGGCATGGAGTTCCCGCGCGTCGACGACCGGCGCCTCGGCCGCCGGCACGGCGTCATCGGGCTCGGGACGAAGACGGGGCGCACCGACCTCGCGAACGGTGAGTTCGACGCGGTCCTCTGGGTCGACACCGCGACCGGGCGGAGCGTCACGTGGGACGCCGGCGACCTCTCGGTCGGCGAGCCGTGCTTCGTGCCGAGGCCCGGTACCGAGGACAGCGAGCAGGGCTGGTGGGTCACGTTCGCGACCGACCGCACCGACCGGTCCAGCTGGTTCGTCGTGATCCCCGGTGCCGACCCCGGCTCCGGACCGGTCGCGCGGGTGCGCATCCCCGTGCGCGTGCCGCTGGGCCTGCACGGCGCCTGGCTGCCGACACAGGAGTGAACGAGCGACGCCCCGGCTGCGTCGTGCGCAGCCGGGGCGTCCCTCGCTCCGACGACCGTCAGACCAGGTCGTAGCGGTCCAGCATCATGACCTTGTCCCACGCGGCGACGAAGTCGCGGACGAACTTCTCGTCGGCGTCGGCGCTGGCGTAGACCTCGGAGACGGCGCGCAGCTCGGAGTTCGAGCCGAACACGAGGTCGTTGCGGGTGCCCGTCCAGCGGATCTCGCCGTCGGCGCCGCGGGCCTCGTAGATGCCCTCCTCCTCGGCCATGCCCGCCCACTGGGTGTTCATGTCCAGCAGGTTGACGAAGAAGTCGTTCGTCAGCTGCCCCGGACGCTCGGTGAGCACGCCGTGGGTCGAGCCGCCCGTGTTCGCGCCGAGCACGCGCAGCCCGCCGACGAGGACGGTCATCTCCGGCGCGGACAGGCTCAGCAGGTTCGCGCGGTCGACCAGCAGGTACTCGGCGGGGAGGGCGTGGCCCTTGCCGAGGTAGTTGCGGAACCCGTCGGCCGACGGCTCGAGGTGGGTGAACGAGTCGACGTCGGTCCACTCCAGCGACGCGTCGGTGCGGCCCGGGGTGAACGGCACCTCGACCTGGTGCCCGGCGTCCCTCGCGGCCTGCTCCACCGCGGCGCAGCCGCCGAGGACGATGAGGTCGGCCAGCGAGATCTTCCCGGACGCCTGCTGGATGCCCTCGAGGGTCGACAGCGTCCGGCGCAGCTCCTGCGGGTCGTTGACCTCCCAGTCGATCTGCGGGTCGAGGCGCACGCGCGCGCCGTTGGCGCCGCCGCGCTTGTCGCCGACGCGGAACGTCGACGCCGACGCCCACGCGGCCTTGACCAGCTGCGAGATCGTCAGACCCGAGTCGAGGACCTGCTTCTTGAGGTCCGCGATCTCCGTGGCGTTCACCACCGGGCCCTCGTGCGCGGGCACCGGGTCCTGCCAGATCAGCGTCTCCTGCGGCACCCACGGCCCGAGGTAGCGCTGGATCGGGCCCATGTCGCGGTGGGTCAGCTTGTACCAGGCGCGGGCGAACGCGTCGGCGAACTCGTCCGGGTTCTGGTGGAACCGCCGCGAGATCTCCGAATAGACCGGGTCGACCTTCAGCGAGATGTCGGTGACGAGCATCGTCGGCTGGCGGGTGAGCTCACCGGTCTCCGGGTCGGGCACGGTGTTCGCGCCGCCATTGTTCACCGGCCGGTACTGCCACGCCCCCGCCGGCGACTTGTGCAGCTCCCACTCGTAGCCGAACAGGTTGTCGAAGTAGCCGTTGCTCCACCGCGCCGGCGTGGAGGTCCAGGTGACCTCGAGGCCGGAGGTGATGGTGTCGCGGCCCTTGCCCTTGCCGAACTTCTGGTGCCAGCCGAGGCCCTGCTCCTCGATGGCGGCGCCCTCGGGCTCCGCGCCGACGTACTGGTCGGGGTCGGCGGCACCGTGCGTCTTGCCGAAGGTGTGGCCACCGGCGATGAGGGCGACGGTCTCCTCGTCGTTCATCGCCATGCGGCCGAACGTCTCGCGGATGTCGCGGGCCGCGGCCAGCGGGTCCGGGTTGCCGTCCGGGCCCTCCGGGTTGACGTAGATCAGGCCCATCTGCGACGCGCCGAGCGGCTTCTCGAGCTGGCGGTCACCGGTGTAGCGCTGGTCGCCGCCGAGCCAGTAGTTCTCGGGGCCCCAGTAGGTCTCGTTGTCGGGCTCCCACACGTCCTGGCGCCCGCCGGCGAAGCCGAAGGTGGGGAAGCCCATGGTCTCCAGGGCGCGGTTGCCCGTGAAGATCATGAGGTCGGCCCAGGAGACCTTCTTGCCCCACTTCTGCTTGACCGGCCAGAGCAGGCGGCGGGCCTTGTCGAGGTTGCCGTTGTCCGGCCAGCTGTTGAGCGGGGCGAAGCGCTGCATGCCCATGCCGGCGCCGCCGCGGCCGTCGGCGAGGCGGTAGGTGCCGGCCGAGTGCCACGCCATGCGGATCATGAAGCCGCCGTAGTGGCCGAAGTCGGCGGGCCACCAGTCCTGCGAGGTCGTCAGGACGTGGTCGACGTCGGCGGCGAGCTCGTCGAGGTCGACGGTCTTGAACGCCTCGGCGTAGTCGAAGTCGGGGTCCATCGGGTTGGACACGGCGGTGTGGGTCCGCAGCACGCGCAGGTTGAGCTGGTTCGGCCACCAGTCGACGTTGCCGCCGCCCTCCGTCGGGTGCGCGAGGCGACCGGCGTGGACCGGGCACCCACCGGCGTCGTGGGTGTTCATCTCGGTCTCGCGGGTCACGTGTTCTGACACGAGGAAGTCCTCCGGGTCACGGGGTGGTCAATGGTCTGGGGGTGGTGGGCGGTGGAGCCGGGCGCAGGGGGCCGTGGCGGCGACCCGGGCCGGCGGTGACACGGCTCGCAGTGTCGCCTCTTTTCTGGAACAGATCAAGAATCCGGGGGTGGCGAGCAACATCTGCGCGCGGGCCCGTACGCGGTACCGACGGTACCGCGTCGATAGGCTGAGGATCATGACGTCCATCCCGGCCGGAGGCCGCGGCACCGTGCACCGCGACTTCCGCCCGGCGACGAAGGCGCTGGTCGGGGCGCTGGTGGTGGTCTCCAACGTCGTCGGCGCCGCCATCGTGCTCGCGCTCGCGGGCTACGTCCTGCCGACCCAGTCGCTGGTCGCGGACCTCGAGGACGCGCTGGATCGCAACCTGTGGACCTTCGGCCTCTACCTCGCCGTCGCCGTCCCGGTCGGGCTCGTGTGGGGCTACGGATGGGTGCGCGTGCCCACGCCGCCGGACCCGGACGACGACGAGGGCGCGTGGCGGCGCCACCGGGACCTCGCGCGCCGGGCGGTGCTGGGCGCGCCGGTACGGATCACCGTGGTGCAGGCGGTGCCCTGGGTCCTCGCGGTGCTGCTGTTCGTCACGATCAACGTGCGGTTCTCCGTCACCGTCGCGCTGACGGTCGGCTGCGTCGTCGCCCTCGGCGGCATGGCCACCGTCGCCGTCGCCCACCGCCTCTCCGAGCTGACCCTGCGCGGCGAGGTCGCCCGGGTGCTCGCCGAGGACCCGCCGAACCGCCTGGGCCTGCTGCCCGGGGTCGTCGCGCGCTCGCTCGGCGCGTGGCTGCTGGGCACCGGGGTGCCGCTGCTGGGCATCGCGCTCGCCGCCGCGGCGTCCCTGCTCTTCCGCGACTACTACACGGTCACGCGCCTCGGGGTCGTCGTGCTCGTGCTCGCGGTGGTCGCGCTGGCCGTGGGCTTCCTGCTCACGGCGCTGACGTCGACGTCGATGTCGCGGCCGGTGATGGCGGTGCGCCGGGCGCTGCGGCGCGTGCAGGACGGCGACCTGGAGGCCCGGGTCGAGGTCTCGGACCCCACCGAGCTCGGGATGCTGCAGGCCGGGTTCAACGAGATGGCCGCCGGGCTGCGCGAGCGCGACCGCGTCCGCGAGCTGTTCGGGCGCCACGTCGGCCAGGAGGTCGCCCGCGCCGCGCTCGCCGAGGAGATCGAGCTCGGCGGCGAGGTGCGCGAGCTCGCCGTGCTGTTCGTCGACATCGTCGGCTCGACCGAGATGGCGTTCGACCGCCCGCCGCAGGAGGTCGTCGCCGTGCTCAACGCGTTCTTCGCCGAGGTCGTCGACGTCGTCGAGACCCACCAGGGCTGGATCAACAAGTTCGAGGGCGACGCCGCGCTCGCCGTCTTCGGGGCGCCGGACGACCAACCGGACCCGGCCGCCGCCGCGCTCGCCGCCGCCCGCGCGCTCGCCGCGCGGCTCGCGACCGACGACTCCCCCGCCACCGCGGGCATCGGGGTCTCCGCCGGCCCGGCCGTCGCCGGCAACATCGGCGACGCGCGGCGCTACGAGTACACGGTCATCGGCGACCCGGTGAACGAGGCCGCGCGGCTGTGCGACGTCGCCAAGGGCCTGCCGGGCGGCGTCGCGGCGTCCGACGCGGCGACCTCGCGCGCCGGCGCCGACGAGGCGCGCCGGTGGTGCGAGGTCGACGTCGTACGCCTGCGCGGGCGCCAGCGCGTCACGCACGTCCACGCGCCGGAGCGGCACACCGGGAACTGACGCACGTCGCGCATGCGTACGAAGCCGGCGAGAACGATGGTCGGTGCGAGCGATGCGGCGTCGCTGGCGCTCATCGCCAGGATCGCCACATCCTCGCTCGCGCGACACGCCGGCCCTGCCACCCCGCCCGCCCGAGGCACGGGGTGCCTCAGCGTGGCGGGAACACCCCGGACGACGCCCGGGGCGCGATGCCACGGATGCGGGTCACGGCGTGTCGCGACGGCGAGGATGTGGCGATCCTGGCGTCCAACGCCAGCGATGCCGCATCGCTCGTTCCGGGTCAGCGCAGCGGGTGGCGGGGGATGGAGCGCAGGTTGGAGCGGGCGAGGTCGACCATCTTCCCGACGCCGCCGGCGAGGACCGTCCGCATGCCCGCCAGCGCGAAGCCGCGCACCTGCTCGGCGGTGATGTGCGGCGGGATCGACAGGGCGTCGGGGTCGGTGCGCACGTCCACCAGCGACGGGCCGCGGTGGTCGAGCGCGGTGCGCAGCGCCGCCCGCAGCTCGCGCGGGTCGTCCACCGTCACCGCGTGCAGCCCGGCCGCGCGGGCGATCGCGCCGAGGTCCGCGGGGCCGTGGTCGGTCTGGAACGACGGGAACCCGGCGACCATCATCTCCAGGCGGATCATGCCCAGCGAACCGTTGTTGAACGCGACGACGGTGAGGTCGAGGTCGTGCTCGACGGCGGTGAGCAGCTCGCCCATCAGCATCGTCAGGCCGCCGTCGCCGGACATCGACACGACCTGGCGCCCGCCCGGGACCTCGCGCTGCGACACCGCCGCCCCGATCGCGTGCGGCAGCGCGCCCGCCATCGTCCCGTGCCGGAAGGAGCCGATGATGCGCCGGCGCCCGGTCGGGGTGATGTAGCGCGCCGCCCACACGTTGCACATGCCGGTGTCGACGGTGACGACGGCGTCGTCGGCGAGCTCGTCGTCGAGCACCGCCGCGACGTACTCGGGGTGCACGGGGCGGTGGTCCTCGACGCGCGTCGTGTAGGCGTCGACGACGTGCTCGAGCGCCTCGGCGTGGTGGCGCAGCATGCGGTCGAGGAACGTGCGGTCGGTCTTCTCGGTGACGAGCGGCAGCAGCGCGCGCAGGGTCGCGCCGACGTCGCCCTCGACGCCGAGGTCGAGCACGGTGCGCCGGCCGAGGTGCCGGGCGTCGCGGTCGACCTGCACGGTGTGCGCCTGCGGCAGGAAGCCGTCGTAGGGGAAGTCGGTGCCGAGCAGCACGAGCAGGTCGGCGGAGTGGCTCGCCTCGAAGCAGGCGCCGTAGCCGAGCAGCCCGCTCATGCCGACGTCGTTCGGGTTGTCGTACTGGATCCACTCCTTGCCGCCCAGCGAGTGCCCCACCGGCGCCTTCACCCGCTCGGCCAGCGTGAGCACCTCGTCGCGGGCCTCCCGCACGCCCGCGCCGACGAAGAGCGTCACCGACGACGCCCGGTTGATCCGCTCCGCCAGGGCCTCGACGCGGTCGGGCGCGGGCACCACCACCGACGACGGCGCCACGAGGTCGCCCCGCCCCGTCTCGTGCGCGGCGGGCAGGGCGGTGACGTCGCCGGGCAGCACGAGCACCGACACCCCGCGGTCGGCGAGCGCGGTCTGCATCGCGATCCGCTGCAGGCGCGGCATCTGCTCGGGCCGCGAGATGAGCTCGCACCACGACGAGCACTCTCCGAACAGCCGCTCGGGGTGGGTCTCCTGGAAGTAGTTCGTGCCGATCTGCAGCGACGGGATGTGCGACGCGATCGCGAGCACCGGCGCGCCGGAGCGGTGCGCGTCGTACAGGCCCTGGATCAGGTGGGTGTTGCCGGGCCCGCAGCTGCCCGCGCACACCGCGAGCGACCCGGTCAGCTGCGCCTCCGCGGCGGCGGCGAGCGCGCCGGCCTCCTCGTTGTGCACGTGGACCCAGTCGATGCCGCCCCGCGCGGACCCGCCCGAGCGGCGCACGGCGTCGACGATCGGGTTGAGGCTGTCCCCCACCAGCCCGTAGATGCGCCGGACGCCGGCCTGGACGAGGACCTCGATGATCTGATCGGCGACGGTGCGGGCCACGGCGGTGATCGTCGCACCGCGGTCACGGGTCCGCGATGCCTCGGCGGCCTCGCGCATGGCTCGATCCGCGGGTGGGGTACCGGACGACCGTGACCGGCCCGCCTCCGGACCCCACGCCAGCACACTCCCCACCGCCGGGCCTCGAGCGACGGCTCGGCCTCACCGACGCCGTCGTCGTCGGGCTGGGCTCGATGCTCGGCGCCGGCGTGTTCGCCGCCTTCGGGCCCGCGGCCGCCGCGGCGGGGTCGGCGCTGCTCGTCGGCCTCGCCGTCGCCGCGCTGGTCGCCTACGCGAACGCGACGTCGTCGGCGCGGCTCGCGGCCCTCCACCCCGAGTCCGGCGGCACCTACGTCTACGGGCGACGACGCCTCGGCGACGTGTGGGGGTTCGTCGCGGGCTGGGGCTTCGTCGTCGGCAAGACCGCGTCGTGCGCCGCCATGGCCCTGACGCTCGGCAGCTACGCCTGGCCCGAGCACGCGCGCGCCGTCGCGGCGGTGGCCGTCGTGCTGGTGACGGCGGTGAACTGCCGCGGGGTCGCGAAGACCGTCGCCGCCACCCGCGTGCTCGTCGTGCTCACGCTGCTCGCCCTCGTCGCGGTCGTGGTGGGCGCCCTGATCCGGCCCGGGACGTCGCCGGCCCTGGTCCTCGACGGCGCGTCGGGTGGGGTGGGCGGCGTGCTGCAGGCCGCCGGGCTGCTCTTCTTCGCGTTCGCGGGCTACGCGCGCATCGCCACGCTCGGCGAGGAGGTGCGCGATCCCGCCCGCACGATCCCGCGCGCGGTGCCGCTCGCGCTCGGGATCGTCGTGGTGGTCTACGCGGTGGTCGGCGCGAGCGCGCTGGCCGCCGTGGGGCCCGCCGCGCTCGCGGCCTCCCCGTTCCCGCTGGCGACGGCCGCGGGCGGCGAGGTGTTCGGGACCGTCGTCCGCGTCGGCGCCGCGGTGGCGTCGGCGGGCGTGCTGCTCTCGCTGGTCGCCGGGGTCGGGCGCACGACGCTGGCCATGGCGCGGGACCGCGAGCTCCCGCCGGCGCTCGCCGCGATCCACCCCCGCTTCCGCGTGCCCCACCGCGCTGAGCTCCTCGTGGGGGCCGTGGTCCTCGTGCTGGTGCTGGTCACCGACCTGCGCGAGGCCATCGGGTTCTCGAGCTTCGCCGTGCTCGTCTACTACGCCATCGCCAACGCGGCGGCCCTGACGCTCGGCCGCGCCCGGGTCCTCGCCGGCGTGGGTCTCGTCGGCTGCGTGGTCCTCGCCGTCACCCTCCCGCTCGTCAGCGTCGTCGCCGGCGCGGCCGTGCTGCTCGCGGGTCTCGCCGGCCGGGCGCTGGTGCGCCTCCGGCGCAGGTGAGCAGAACGAAGTGCCAGAGCACGCGACAGTGCTCACGAGCGCGGAGCGCACCTGTGCTTGGCTCGTGACGTGGTGCAGGTGAGCGGGCCCGACGACCCGACGGTCGAGATCCCGGCGGTGTCCGCACCGCGCTCCGCCGCGTCGCTCGTCGTGCTCGCGCTCCTCGCCGTCGCCACTCTGGTCCTGCTCGCCGCCGCGGTCACCGCGGTGGCGCCGACGACCGCGCTCGCCGGTCCGGTCGCCTCGCCCCTGCTCGTGGTCGTGTACGGGCCGCTCCTGCTCGTGCTCGGCCTCGTCGTGACGGTCGGGGCGTGGCTGCTGCGCCGGTCCCCGTGGGCGCGCCGGGCGACCACGGTCGTCGCCGCGCTCGCCACGGTGGCGACGCTGGTGCTCGCCGGCGCGGTCGGGGCCGTGGTCGTCGCGACCCTCGGCGCCGGCGGCGGCGTCGACCCGTGGCGGGCGCTCACGCTCTCCGGCCCGCCGCCGGGCGCGGCCCCCGACGAGCGCCCCGTGTACACGACCACCCCCGAGGGCCAGGACCTCCACCTCGCCGTCACGCGTCCCCGCGGGGCGGCCGGGCCGGCGCCGGTGTTCGTGTGGGTGCACGGCGGGGGCTGGGCGAGGGGCTCGGAGCTCGACCGTGCCGCCGACATGCGCCGCCTCGCCGACGCGGGCTGGCTCGCCGTGTCCGTCGAGTACACGCTCTCGCGCCCCGGCCGCCCCACCTGGGACGTCGCCGGCCCGCAGGTGGCGTGCGCGCTCGCGCGGGTCGCGGAGCACGCGGCGGCACGGGGCGGCGACCCGGGCCGCATCGTGCTCGGCGGTGACTCGGCGGGCGGGCAGCTCGCCGTCACGGTCGGCTACCGCGCGGCCGCGGGCACCCAGCCCTCGGCCTGCCCCTCGCCGGTACCGGTGCCCGCGCCGCGGGCGGTCGCGACGCTCTACCCGGCCGTCGACCTCGCCGACACCCACCGCCGCGGGCAGGGCGCGCAGGGGTTCGCCGTCGCCTACACCGGCGGCACGCCCGACCAGGTGCCCGACCGCTACCGGGCGGTGACGGGCACCGACGTCCTCGACCCGCAGGCCCCGCCCACCCTCGCGATCGTGCCGGCGCGCGACCGCCTCGTCCCGCCCGAGGGCGCGACCGACTTCGTCGAGGCCGCCCGGGCGGCGGGGATCGACGCCCGGCAGGTGGACGTGCCCTTCGCCGACCACGCCTTCGACACCGGCCCCGACGGCTCCCTGGGCCACCAGGCCGCCTTCTCGGTGCTCGCCGCGTGGGCCGGCGAGCAGGTCCGGTGAGCGCCTCGTCCCGTCCGGCGGGTAGGCCCCGGGCATGGACACCGACCGCTTCGAGGGGTGGATCGCCGGCGTCGGCACGGCGGCCGGGCTGCGCGCCGTCGTCGGGCACTGGCCGCGCTCGCCGTTCGGGGCGTTCACCGACGTCATGGTCGAGCGCCCCGACGGCCGGCGCATCCTGCTCGCGCCCGACGAGCAGGTCCGCGACTTCGTGGCCGCCACCTACACGTTCGACGAGGTGCGGCTCGGCCCGGTGAGGCACAGCGCCGGGATCGGCGAGCACCGCGTCACCACCGCCGAGCTGGACCTGACGCTGCGGGTCGGGCGGCGCCCGCCGCTGGGCCGGCTGCTGCGCGCGGTGCCGGGACGCCTCGCGACGGCGCCCGCCTGGATCACCGCGGTCGACGTCGTCGCGCGGCGCGTGCTGCCCGGCGTGCGCACGGTGGGCAGCGCCGGCGGCGGGCGCCGCGAGTACTACGGCGCGCGGGACCTGCACCGCGTCACCGACGCCCGGCTGCGCTGGGAGGGCGCCGACCAGGGCGCGCTCACCCCGGTCACGCCGCCGGTGCGCTTCGGCTTCGGCTCCACGCCGCGCACCCCGTCGCTCGTGCGCCTCACGACGCTGATCCGGCATAACGACTCCGGCATACCGACGACGCCTCGCGGTTAGCCTCGGAGACATGACCGTCGCTGCCTCGCCCGTGACGCTCGACGACTGGTTCGTCCGCGACCTCGGCGGGCTCTACCAGCCCTGGGCGGCCGCGCCCTCGCCGTCGCCGGAGCTGGTGGCGCTCAACGAGGACCTGGCGGCCGAGCTCGGCGTCGACGTCGCCGCGCTGCGGAGCGCCGAGGGCGTCGCGGTCCTCGCCGGCGCTGCGGTCCCCAGCGGGGCGACGCCGGTGGCCATGGCGTACGCGGGCCACCAGTTCGGCAACTACTCGCCGCGGCTCGGGGACGGCCGGGCCCTGCTGCTCGGCGAGCTCACCGACACCGCGGGCCGGCGCCGCGACCTGCACCTCAAGGGCTCGGGGCGCACGCCGTTCGCCCGCGGCGGCGACGGCCGGGCGACGCTCGGGCCGATGCTGCGCGAGTACGTGGTCGGCGAGGCGATGCACGCGCTCGGGATCCCGACGACGCGGGCGCTCGCCGTCGTCACCACCGGCGAGACGGTGATGCGCGAGACGCCACTGCCCGGCGCCGTGCTCGCCCGCGTCGCTGCCAGCCACCTGCGCGTCGGCACCTTCCAGTACGCCGCCGCCACCCGCGACGCGGACCTCCTGCGCCGCCTCACCGACCACGCGATCGCCCGCCACCACCCGCAGGCCGCGGAGGCGGAGCGCCCGGCGCTCGCGCTGCTCGAGGCCGTCGTGGAGGCCCAGGCGGCGCTGGTCGCGCAGTGGATGGACGTCGGCTTCGTCCACGGCGTCATGAACACCGACAACATGACGATCTCGGGCGAGACCATCGACTACGGGCCCTGCGCCTTCCTCGACGCCTACGACCCGGCGACCGTGTTCAGCTCCATCGACCACGGCGGGCGCTACGCGTTCGGCAACCAGCCGCAGGCCGCGCAGTGGAACCTCGCCCGCTTCGCCGAGTCGCTGCTGACGATGATCGCCGACGACCCCGAGCAGGCGATCGAGCCCGCGACGGAGGTCGTGTCGTCGTTCGGCGAGCGCTTCACGCGGCACCGCTCGGCGGGGCTGCACGCGAAGATCGGGCTGGTCGGCGAGCACACCGAGCTCGTCGGAGACCTCGTGACGCTCCTGACCGACCAGCACCCCGACCACACCCGCTTCTTCCGTGGGCTCTCGGCCGCGGTCCGCGGGGATGCCGCACCGGTGCGCGACCTCGTCGTCGACCGCGACGCCGTCGACGCGTGGGTCGCCCGGTGGCGCGCCGCGCTGGAGTCCCAGGACCGGACGGTGGCCGGGTCCGCCGACGCGATGGACCGCGTCAACCCGGTCTACATCCCCCGCAACCACCAGGTCGAGGCCGCCCTGGACGCGGCGGTCGCGGGCGACCCGGAGCCCTTCCACCGCCTCGTCGACGTCGTCTCCCGCCCGTACGAGGAGCGCCCGGGGCTGGAGGAGTACGCCCAGGGCGACCCGTCCGCGACCGGCTACGTGACCTACTGCGGGACCTGAGCGGGCACACCCGTGATCGTCGCGAGGTGGGCGGCGAGCGCCGGCTCCGACAGCGGGCGGGCCGTCCACCCGACGTAGCCGTCGGGGCGGACGAGCACGGCGTCCCCGCCGCGCAGGCCGTAGGCGGCGGCGAGGTCACCCGCGGCGTCGACGAGGCACGGCTCGCCGGCGTCGGCGAACGCCGCGGCGAGCGCCGGCGCCACCACGGCGTGCACGCGCAGCGGCAGCCCGCACGACGCCGCCAGGGTGCGCACAGCGCCGATCTCGGTGAGCTGGGTGGCGTCGTCGACGGAGGCGAGCAGGGCGAACTCGGTGGCGGCGAGGACCGCGTGCAGCCGCAGCGGGTCGGTGGCGGTGTCGCGGCGCAGGCCGCGGGCGTCGGGCGCGCGGTCGCCGGGTCGCACCCCGAGGGCCTCGCCCTCCGCGCCGACGATGGGGCTGTCGGGGTAGCCGACCAGCAGCTGCGCCTCGCGCCGGACCACCGTCGCGGGGTCGTCGGCGTCGAACCCGTCGCGGGCGTGGCGCACGGTGCGCCCGACGACCTCCTCCCCCACCGGGTGGCGCTCGGCGTGGTAGCTCTCGAGCAGCGCGGGCGCGGCGCGCCCGTCGACGACCAGCGCCAGCTTCCACGCGAGGTTCAGCGCGTCCTGGATGCCGGTGTTCATGCCCTGCCCGCCGGTGGGCGGGTGGATGTGGGCGGCGTCGCCGGCGATGAACACCCGCCCCTCGCCGTAGCGGGACGCGAGACGGTGGCTGATGCGGAACACCGACGACCAGCGCAGGTCCGACACCGTCGTCGGTTCGGGGGCCAGGCGGTCGACGACGGCCTGCAGGTCGGCCACCTCGGGCGCGCGGCCGGACTCGAGCCCGTGGACGATCCCGTCGCCGGACCCCTCGGTGGGCCGGCTGCGCAGCTCCGGCGGGGCCAGCATCGAGATGCGGTAGCGACCGTGCTCGGGCAGGGGGATGGCGACGAGGGCGTCGTCGGGTTCCCCGGGCACCGCGCAGGTGATGCGGACGCCGTACCCGGCGGGCAGGGACCAGTCGAGGACGACGTCGCCGAGCATGTACTCCTCGGGGAAGGCGTCGCCCTCGAAGCCGGTCCCCATGCCCTTGCGCACGACGCTGTGGGCGCCGTCGGCCCCGACGAGGTACCCGGTGCGGACGGTCCGCTCGCCGTCGGACGAGCGCAGCTGGAGCGTCACCCCGTCCGCGTCCTGGGTGAAGCCCACCAGCGCGGTCCCGCGCTCCACCGCGCCGCCGTGGCGGTGCAGCTCCTCGGCGAGCAGGCGCTCGGTCGTGTACTGGGGCAGCGTGGTGAAGCCGTAGGGCACGTCCGGGGGCAGGGCGAGCTCCAGGCGCGCCACCTGCGCGCCGTCCCGGAACACGACCTGACCGCGCAGCGTGCGCACCTCGTCGAGGGCCGCGGTGAGCATGCCGGTGCGCTCCCAGTGCTCGAGCGTGCGCGGCTGGAGCCCGACGGCCTTCGCGTAGTGCCGGGGCTCGTCGAGCTCGTCGATCACCAGGGGGCGGACGCCCCGGCGGGCGAGCTCGACGGCGGCGGTGAGCCCGACCGGGCCGGCCCCCACGACGACGACGTCCAGGTCCATACCGACTCCTCTCCGTCACCGTCAGACGCGTCCCGACGGCCACGACCACCTGTTCAGCCCAGCTCCGAGATCTCTTTGACCACGAGGAGTACAACGCACCCGCCGTGCTGCCGTCAACGACCCGCACGGCAGGGCGCGGAATAGTTGACGTGTCCTCGATCGTTCACGAGGATGCACGTTGAAGGTTCAACGACCTGGAGTGAGGGCGGCCATGCAGTTCGGTGTCTTCTCGGTCAGCGACATCACCCCGGACCCGACCACCGGCCGCACGCCGACCGAGGCGGAGCGCCTGCAGGCCGTCCTGCGGATCGCGGAGAAGGCCGAGGAGGTCGGCCTCGACGTCTTCGCCCTGGGCGAGCACCACAACCCGCCGTTCTTCTCGTCCTCCCCGACGACGACGCTCGCCTGGATCGCCGCCCGCACCCAGCGGCTGCAGCTGTCCACCGCGACCACGCTGATCACCACGAACGACCCGGTGAAGATCGCCGAGGACTACGCGATGCTGCAGCACCTCGCGGGCGGTCGCGTCGACCTCACCCTCGGGCGCGGCAACAACGGCCCGGTCTACCCCTGGTTCGGCCAGGACATCCGCCAGGGCATCCCGCTGGCGATCGAGAACTACGCGCTTCTGCGCCGGCTGTGGGACGAGGAGACCGTCGACTGGGAGGGGCGCTTCCGCACCCCGCTGCAGGGCTTCACGTCGACACCGCGCCCGCTCGACGGCGTCGCGCCGTTCGTCTGGCACGGCTCGATCCGCAGCCCGGAGATCGCCGAGCAGGCCGCGTACTACGGCGACGGCTTCTTCCACAACCACATCTTCTGGCCGGCCGACCACACCCGGCGCATGGTCGACTTCTACCGCCGCCGCTTCGAGCACTACGGGCACGGCGACGCCGACCGGGCCGTCGTCGGCCTCGGTGGGCAGGTGTTCATGCGCAAGAACTCGCAGGACGCGATCCGGGAGTTCCGCCCGTACTTCGACGAGGCGCCGGTCTACGGGCACGGCCCCGCGCTGGAGGACTTCGCCCGCGAGACGCCGCTGACGGTGGGCAGCCCGCAGCAGGTCATCGACAGGACCCTGGGCTTCCGCGAGTACGTCGGCGACTACCAGCGCCAGCTGTTCCTCGTCGACCACGCGGGCCTGCCGCTCACGACCGTCCTCGAGCAGCTGGACATGCTCGGCGAGGAGGTCGTGCCGGTGCTGCGCCGGGAGTTCGCCGCCCTGAAGCCGGCCCACGTGCCGGACGCCCCGACCCACGCGTCGCTGGTGGCCGCCCGTGACGCGGCCCGGGAGCAGCAGGAGGTGACGGTCCGATGACCACCCGCACCCTCGCCGTCGTCAGCGCGGGGCTGTCGGTGCCGTCCTCGACGCGGCTGCTCGCCGACCGGCTCACCGACGCGACGGTGACAGCGCTGGCCGAGCGGGGCGTCGAGGTCCGGCCCGAGGTGGTGGAGCTGCGCGAGCACGCCCGCGACCTCGCCGACCACCTCGTCACCGGCTTCCCGAACGCCGCGCTGCGCCCGGTCCTCGACACCGTCGCCGGCGTCGACGCGCTCGTCGCCGTGACACCGATCTTCTCGGCCTCCTACAGCGGCCTGTTCAAGACCTTCGTCGACGTCCTCGACCGCGAGGCGCTCGCGGGGACCCCGGTGCTGCTGGGCGCGACGGCCGGTTCGGCGCGCCACCAGCTCGCGCTGGACCACGCGCTGCGCCCGCTGTTCGCCTACCTGCACGCGACGGTGGTGCCGACGGGCGTGTTCGCCGCGGCGGAGGACTGGGGCGGGTCGGGGGCGAGCCGCGAGCTCGGCGAGCGCATCACCCGGGCCGCCGGGGAGCTCGCCGACCTGGTCGCGGGGCGCCCCGCAGCGCGGCGGACCGGCGACCCGTTCGCCGACCCGACGCCGTTCGAGGCCCTGCTGCGCGGCGAGGTCTGACACCGCCGCGACGGTCGGACCCCGGCCGTTTCCCCGACCCGTCCTCCGGGAACTGCCGTCAGGCGAACGGCTTGTGCTGTCCGACGAGCATGCGACGGTCGCCGATCCGGGTCGGGGATCCCGAGGGAGGCCACCCATGCGCACCAACGAGGCGCTCGTCACGGCGCTGCGCCAGGCAGCCCGTGACCTCACGGCGAAGCGGTCGATCCGGGACATGGAGCAGACGCTCGGCGAGATCGTCCGCTCCGCCGTGGACACGGTGCCCGGCGTCGAGGCGGGCGGGATCTCGCTGACCCGGGACGGGGACATCGAGTCGCGGGACCCGACGCACCCGGCCGTCACCGAGCTGGACCAGCTCCAGAGCGAGATCGAGGAGGGGCCCTGCATCACGGCGGTCGAGGACCCGCCCGAGGACGGGATCGTCGTCGCCCAGGACCTCGCGGGACCGGATGCCGAGCGCTGGCCGAGGTTCGCGCCGCGGGCGGTGCAGGTCGGCTACCGGTCGATGATGTCGAGCCAGCTCAGCCACGAGCCCGGCCGTGTCCGGGCGGCGCTCAACCTGTACGCGAGCGCGCCGGAGGCGTTCGACGACGACGCCCGGCTCACCGCGGGGCTGTTCGGCGTGCAGGCGGCGATGCTGCTCCACGGCAGCGAGCACGCCACGAACCTGCAGCGCGCCGTGGACAGCCGCGACGTCATCGGGCAGGCCAAGGGCATTCTCATGGAGCGCTTCACCGTCGACGACGACGCCGCGTTCACGATGCTCGTGCGGTCGTCGCAGGACACCAACCTCAAGCTCGTCGACGTCGCCCGGTGGCTGCACGACGAGGCCCGGCAGCGCAGCGCCGACGGTCGGGACGCGCCGGCCTGAACCCGCCCGGGTCAGCCGGGGCCCGCTCAGACGGGCACGCCCGCCGGTGCGCTCCGGTCGGCGCGCACCGGCTCGGCGAGGTCGACGTCGCGCACGAGCCCGTCGGTGCCCGACAGCGGCTCCGCCTGCGCGATGCCCGACCACTGCACGACGAGCAGGTGCGCCCGGCCGGCACCGGTCCGCCCCACCGCGAACGCGCCGTCGTCCCCGGCGCGCACCCGGCCGAGCTGGTGGCCGTCGGTGCTGACCACCGTCAGCACCGCACCACCCGGCGCGCCACGGTGGCGCACGGTGCCGCTGACCAGCGGCAGCGCGGCGGGCTCGACGGCCGCCGCCCGCTGCCCCACCGGCTCGGCCACCGACTCGGCCACCGACTCCGCTACCGGCTCGGCCACCCGCGGCGCCGGGCGCTGCCGCGGGACGAAGGCGACGATCACGACGGCGGCCACCGCCGCCCCGGCCCCGAGCAGCATGACGAGGACGAACGCGCCCTCGGTCGGCACGCCCGCGCTGCTGACGAGCGAGGCGAGCAGCACGCCCGCGACCGCGCTGGCGAACGACGTGCCGAGCGCGCGCATGAGGTTGTTGAGGCTGTTCGCCGCCGCGGTCTGCGCCACGGGCACGGCCGCCATGATCAGTGAGGGCATCGCGCCGTAGCCCAGCCCGATGCCGCAGGCGATGACGATCGAGCTGATCACGAGCTCCCACACCGAGCCGTGGAACGCCGCGCCGACGCCGTAGCCGACGGCCACGACGGCCGCGCCGACCATGAGCGTCGTGCGTGGGCCGGACGCGGCGCTGATGCGCGCGGAGAGCGGCGACATCGCCATCATGCAGAGTCCGCCGGGCGCGAGGACGAGGCCCGCGACGAGGATCGACTGCCCGAGGCCGTAGCCGGTGGCCGTCGGCAGCTGCAGGAGCTGCGGGTAGACCAGCGACATCGCGAACATCGAGAAGCCCATGACGACCGACGCGGTGTTCGTCAGCAGCACCTGGCGGCGCCGGCTGACCCGCAGGTCGACCAGGGGCTGGCGCGTGCGCAGCTCCCACCACGCCCACGCGAGCAGGACGACGCCCGCGACGACGAACAGCGTCACCGTCGTCGCGCTCCCCCAGCCCCACGTGCCGCCCTTCGACACGGCGAGCAGCAGGCAGACGAGCGCGACCGCGAGCCCGACCGCGCCGACGAGGTCGAACCGGCCGCCCGCCCGCTGCGCCGACTCCGGCACGAGCGCGACGACCCCGACGAGCACGACGACCCCGAGGCCGCCGGCGGCCCAGAACAGCGTGTGCCAGTCGGTGGTCTGGGCGATGAGGGCCGCCAGCGGGAGGCCCAGCGCGCCGCCGACGCCGAGCGAGGCGCTCATCAGGGCGGTGGCCGAGCCCAGGCGCTCGGGTGGCAGCTCGTCGCGCATGAGGCTGATGCCGAGCGGGATGACGCCGGTCGCGAGGCCCTGCAGGGCGCGCCCGACGACGAGCGGGACCAGCGAGGTGGACAGGGCCGCCACCACCGAGCCCGCGACGAGCGTCGCCAGGCACACGAGCAGCATCCGCCGCTTGCCCACCATGTCGGCGAGGCGCCCGACGATCGGCACCGCGACCGCCGCGGTCAGCAGCGTCGCGGTGACGATCCACGCCGTGTCGGCCGCGGGCGCGCCCAGCAGCCGGGGGAACTGCGGCACCAGCGGCACCACGAGCGTCTGCTGCAGCGACACCGTGATGCCCGCGAGCGCGAGCACCGGGACGAACGCGGGGGCGCGGCGGGGCGGCGCAGCCGTGGTCACCCGCCCAATCTAAATCAGACGATTGACAAGGGCGAGGCGGGCCCGATTCACTCGGCGCCGTGCCCGCCAAGGCCCGGACCGACCGCAACGTCGCCACCCGCACGAGCATCCTCGACGCCGCGGAGCGCCTCTTCGCCGAGCACGGCGTCCAGGAGGTGTCCAACCGCCAGGTCGCCGACGCCGCCGGCCAGGGCAACACGGCGGTCGTCGGCTACCACTTCGGGACGAAGACCGACCTCGTGCGCGCGATCGCGCGCCGCCACGGCGAGGCGATCGAGCGCACGCGCGAGGCGATGGTCGCGCGCATCGCCGGGAGCCCCGATCGAGCTGACGACCTGCGCGACTGGCTCGACTGCCTGGTCCGCCCGACCTTCGACCACCTCGACGCGCTGGGCAGCCCGACCTGGTACGCCCGCTTCGGCGCGCAGGTGATGACCGACCCGACGTTGCGGGACATCCTCGTCGACGAGTCGCTGGGCTCGCCGGTCCTGCTGCGCATCCTCGACGGGCTGCACGCGTGCCTGCCCGAGCTGCCGGCGGCCGTGCGCCGCGAGCGCGGCGACGTCGGGCGCCACCTGCTCGTCCACGTCCCCGCCGAGCGCGAGCGGGCCCTCGCCGAGGGCGCGCCCACCACCCGCGCCACCTGGTCCGACGCCGCGTCGGGGCTCGTCGACGTGCTCGTCGGGGTGTGGCTCGCCCCCGTCACGCCGGCGCACGACCACTGACCTCGTCCCAGAACCCGACGAGCACGCGGGCGGCCTGCTCGGGGTCCTGGGCCATCCACCAGTGACCGAGGCCCTCGAGCTCGGCCACCCGCGCGCCCGCCCGCACCGCGGCGCGGCGGCGCTGGGCGTCGTCGCCCACCACGTGGTCGGCGGTGGCGAGCACCGCCAGGCCCGGACGCCGGGCCGCGTCCGGCAGGTGGACACCCGCCTCGGCCATCACCGGCTGCACGGCGGACCGGTAGTGGGTGAGGATCGCGCGCCCCATCTCCGCGTCCTGACCCGCCACCACCGCCGTCGCAACGGTCTCGGGCATGCCGCGCCCGACGAGCAGGGCCACCACCGCGTCGACGTCGCGGCCGGGGCCGAAGCGCTCGGCGACGTCCGCCTCCCCCACCCCGGGCGTCTGCCAGCGCTGCGCGAGCTCGTGCCACACGTAGTCGGGCTCGAAGGCGCCGAGCGTGTCGCTGACCCAGCTGCGCAGCAGGTCGGGCCGGACCATCGCGACGCGCAGCGTGTGACTCCCGCCGAGGTCGTGGCCGACGAGGTCGACGGGCCCGTCGGTGGCGACGACCGTCTCCAGCTCGCCGATCAGCCAGTCGCGGTACGCCTCCGGCGTGGCCGCGAAGCCGTCGGGCAGCGGTGCGCCGAACCCCGGCGGGGACAGCCGCACCACCGACCCGCCCGGCATGCCGGCGCGCTCGAGCGCGCCGAGCAGCGGCTCCCACACCGCCGGGGTCTCGGGGTTGCCGTGGACCAGGACGACCGTCACGCGACCTCCCGACCCACGGCGGGGACGGTCGGCTGCAGCACGGCCTCGGCCAGGCCGCCCACCCGCAGGTGCTCGATCTCCCGGTACGCCGGGTCGCGGACCATGGCCGCGAAGTGCTCCCGGCTGGGGTAGCGCACGAGGAGCACCGTGTCCCACGCCTGCCCGTCCTCGGCCGCGAGCGCACGCCCGCCCTCGCCGAGGTAGACGATCTCCACGCCGTAGCGCGCGCTCACCGCGCCCACCGCGTCGACGTACCGCTGGTAGATCTCCCGCCCGCCCTCGGGGCGGAAGCGCAGCAGGTTGAGCATCACCACGGGACCCCCGGGGTCCTCCGCGAGCAACGTCTCCACCGCGCCGTTCGGCAACTCCACCATGTCCGTCTCCTCTCGGGTGTCCCATCACTCTCACATACTTGTCGGTCGACACGCAAATGAGCCTGCTAGGGTTCCCCCGTGACCGTCGAGCCCCGCCGCCGCACGCAGGCCGAGCGCCGCGAGCACACCGAGTCCGCCCTGATCGCCGCGGCCGCCGAGGTCGTCGTCGAGTCCGGGGTGCGCGCCCTGACGCTCGCCCGCGTCGGGGAGCGCGCCGGCTACAGCCGCGGGATCGTCACCCACCAGTTCGGCTCGAAGCAGGGGCTCGTCGACGCCCTGGCCCGGTCGATCCAGGGCGGCTTCGTTCCGGGCCTGACCGAGATGACACCCGGGCTCGACCGGCTCCTCGCGCTGGTCGACGGCTACGTGCACGGGCTCACCGCGCTGACGACCGCGAACCGCGCCTTCCTGCTGCTGTGGGCCGAGGCCGCCACCGCGTCCGAGCTCGCAGCGACCTTCCGCGAGCGCGACCGCGCGTTCCGGGCCGACCTGCGCGAGGACGTCGAGGCCGGCCTCGCGGCGGGCACGATCCGCGACGACGTGGACCCGGTCGCCGTCGCCACCGCGATCGTCGGGCAACTGCGCGGCATCGGGCTGCAGCGCATGCTCGACCCCGAGGACGTCGACACCGAGCGGCTGCGCGCCGACGTCACCGCGCAGTGGCGGCGGGCCCTCGCGGCCTGACCCCTTCAGCTCCACATCAGGGACGCCCGGGACGATCGTCGGCGTGCGACGCGACGAGCCGGGGGACGCGGGATGACGACGGCGACCGTCGAGGGCCTGAGCGACGCCCGGGCCCGCGAGCTCGCGCGCGAGGGCCGGGCCAACACGCCCGTCTCGGGGTCGGGACGGACCACGGGGCGCATCCTGCGCACCACGGTCTTCTCGTTCTACAACAACACGCTGTTCGTCATCGGGATCGCGCTGCTCGCCCTCGGCCGCTACAGCGACGCCCTGGTCAGCGTGGGCCTCGGCATCATCAACGCGGCGCTCGCCGCCGTGCAGGAGCTGCGCGCGAAGCGCCAGCTCGACCGGCTCCAGCTGCTCGCCCGCGAGCCCGTGACGGTGGTGCGCGACGGTGAGGACCGCATCGTGCCGCCCGCCGAGGTGGTGGTCGGCGACCTGCTGCGGCTGCGGGCGGGCGAGCAGATCGTGGTCGACGGGCCCCTGGTGTCGGGCCACGTCGAGGCCGACGAGTCGCTCCTCACCGGCGAGTCCGACCCGATCGCCAAGGCCCTCGGCGACCCCCTGCTCTCAGGCAGCTCCGTCGTCGGCGGCGAGGGGTGCCAGCGCGCGGAGGCGGTGGGCGCCGAGAGCCACGCGGGGCGGCTGACCCTCGCCGCCCGCGCGGACACGATGGTGCTCACGCCGCTGCAGTGGCGCATCGAGCTGGTGGTGCGGCTGCTCATCCTGCTCGTGGTGCTGATGAGCGGCGCGATCCTCGCCCAGGCGGCGCTCGAGGGGTCGACGGTGCTGCGCTTCGTGCAGACGTCGGCCGTGCTGTCGGGCCTCGTGCCCTACGGCCTGTTCTTCCTCATCGCCGTCGCGTACACGGTCGGCGCCGCGCGGATCGCCGGGCGCGGCGCCCTGGTGCAGCGCACCAACGCCGTCGAGGCGGTCAGCCGCGTCGACGTCGTGTGCACCGACAAGACCGGGACGCTGACGAGCGGGCGGCTCACGCTCGTCGAGGTGGTGCCCGACGGCGGCGACGAGGCGGGCGCGCGGGCCCTGCTCGGCACGTTCGCCCGCTCGGTGGCGAGCACCAACGCCACCACGGCCGCGCTCGCCGGCGACGCCACGCTGCCCGGGGACGCGGCGGACGTCGTCGACGAGGTCGAGTTCCGCTCGTCGCTGCGCTGGAGCGGCATCACCCTCGCCGACGGCACCTCGCTCGTCCTCGGCGCGCCCTCCACGCTGCGCGCGTCGCTCGCCGACGCCCAGCTCGTCAGCGAGGACGCCGTGCGCCGGCGCACCGATCGGGGCCTGCGCGTGCTCGTCCTCGCGCGCGCCGAGGGACCGCTCCGCGAGGCCGACGGCCGGCCCCGCCTGGCCCGGCTGCGCGGCGTCGCCCTGATCGCGCTCGCCGACGAGCTGCGCGACGGGGTCACCGACGTCCTCGCGCACCTCGCCGAGGAGGGCGTGACGATCAAGGTGATCTCCGGCGACGACCCGGACACCGTCGCCGCCCTCGCCCGCCGCGCCGGGATCGCGGGCCCGGCGATCGCGGGGCCGCGGCTCGGGGCGCTCGAGGGACCCGACACGACCGCCTTCGACGAGGCCGTCGACACCCACGGTGTGTTCGGGCGGATCGCGCCGGAGCAGAAGGAGCAGATCGTCACCTCGCTGAGCCGTCGCGGGCACCAGGTGGCGATGGTCGGCGACGGCGTCAACGACGCCCGCGCGCTGAAGTCCGCGCAGGTCGGGGTGGCGATGCGCTCGGGGAGCTCGGTGACCCGCGACGTCGCCGACATCGTGCTGCTCGACGACTCGTTCACCACGCTGTCGCCCGCGCGCACCGAGGGCCGGCGGATCATCGCAGGCGTCGGCGCGTCGATGTACCTGTTCCTCGCGCGGGTGGCCACGCAGATGCTGGTCATCCTCACCGTCACCCTGCTCGGGCTCGGCTTCCCCTACACGCCGACCCAGGTCGGGCTGACCCTGTTCACCGTCGGGCTCCCGACGTTCTTCCTGACCATGTGGGCGCGCCCCACGCCACCGGCCGAGGACCTGCTGGCCTCCCTCGCGCGGTTCGTCATCCCCGTCGGCGTGCTCACCGCGGGCTTCGGCACCGCCGTCTACGCCTACCTCTACCAGCTCGTGACCACGGGTCTGACCGTCCGGGACATGCCCGAGGGCACGAGCATGTGGGAGCAGTACACCGGCCTCCCCGCCACCGACCCCGACTTCGTCACCGCCGCGGCCACCCTGGGCGCGCAGTCCGGGCTCTCGGTCTTCGTCTCGACGAGCGCGCTGGTCCTCATCCTGCTGCTCGCGCCGCCTCATCGGATTTTCGCGGCCTGGGCGCCGGTGACGGACGACCGGCGCCCGACGTGGCTCGCCCTGGCCCTGTTCGCGGCGTTCGCGGTGGTCCTGCTCGTCCCCGCCACGCAGGAGTACTTCGGCCTCACCGCGCCCGACCCGCCCGTCGTCGAGGCCGCGGGCGTCGCGATCGTGGGGTGGTTCGTGACCCTGAGCGTCGTCCTGCGCCACCGGGTGCTCGAGCGCGCCCTGGGGCTGTACCGGCGGCCGCCGGTCGCCGGCTGAGCACCCCGGTGCTGTTTCGGTCCAGACGGCGTCCACGTGGCGAGCGATACGTGACCTGGACCACCATCGCGGGTGCCGTGTTCAGTCCGCGAGCCACGGTCGACCCTCCGTGATCGCCGGCGCCCCGTCCCGACGGGCGAGCGAGCACGGGTCCCGGTGGCGGACGAGGAGGACCCCGCCCATGTGGCACCTGCACTGGCGTGCTGAGACCAGCACCGCCGACACCCCGCTCGACGCCCGGCGCCGCGTGCGCCCCGCCGAGCCGACACGCACGACCGAGGCGGGCCCCGACGGCCGGTCCGGTCGGACCCGCGGGTCGTTCCAGCACGTCTGGCACGACACCCCGGCCGGGACGCTGGCCGGGGCCGTCCCGGAGACGGTCCGTGTCCGCGGGCGGTGACGGGCCCGGCCCCGGCACGGGTGACGCCTGCACCCGCGCCGCCGCCGCGCTCGCCCCGCGCGCCTGCCCGCACGGTGGCCTGACCCTCTCGCCCGCCGCCGTCGCCGCGCTCGCCGACCTGTTCCGCGCGATCGGGCGGGGTGGCGACGTCGGCGACGTCGCCGACCGGGCGGCCCGCCGCGTCCTCGGCGCCCTCGAGCGGGACACACCCGTCACGCCCGCACCGCGCACCCCCGACGACCGGACGTCCGGCCCGCTGCTCGCCGCCCGCTGACGGGTGGGGCCGACCGGTGCCGCCCGAGGGGCGGGCGGCACCGGCCGGGGTCTCGGGGCTCAGACCGGCGCGATCTCCACGCGCGTGTCCGAGAACGTCGGCGCGTTGCCGAGGTCGGCGAAGACGAAGGGGTTCACGGCGTTCACCGTGCTCTGGTCCTTCGCGTTCTTCGGCCACGCGCCCATCGGCGCCACGGCCACGCCCGGCGCCACCTCGTCGCTGACGCGCGCCAGCGCGACGAACCGCCCGCGGTCGTTGTAGACCGCCACGTACTGGCCGTCGGTGATGTCGCGTGCCGCGGCGTCGGCGGGGTGCAGGGTCACCATCTGCTCGCCCTGCACGCGCTTCTGCATGGCCTGGTCGCCCGCGCTCGAGTTGAGGAACGCGTGCGACTTCGGCGAGAGCAGGTTCAGCGGGTGGCTGTCGGACGTCTCGCGCGGCGGCACGTAGTGCGGCAGCGGGTCGACGACCCCGCCCGGCTGGTACTCCTCGGAGAGCTGGCGGAAGAGCGGGACGACGAAGTTGCCCGCCGCCTCCAGCGCCGAGGAGCGGAACTCCGTCTTCCCCGACGGCGTCGGGAACCCACCCTGGGCGTGCGGGCGGTACTCGTCGGGTGACGGCAGGTTGAGCCGCGCCCAGCCGGTCTCGCGCAGCGACGCGAGCGTGATCCCCTCCATCACCGGCGAGGACCAGTCGTAGGACTGCTCGAGCAGCTCCTCGTCGGAGAGCCGGAAGTAGGGGTCGTCGAAGCCCATGCGGGCCGCGAGCCGGCGGAACAGCTCGGTGTTCGGGACGGCCTCGCCCTCCGGCGCGATGGCCGGGGTGTTCAGCGTGACGTAGAAGTGGCCCCAGCTGAACATGATGTCGTGCTGCTCGAGCTGGGTCGTCGCGGGCAGCACGATGTCGGCGTGGCGGGCCGTGTCGGTGAGGACGTGGTCGCTGACGACGGTGAACAGGTCCTCGCGGGACAGACCCCGCGCGAGCTTGTCCTGCTCGGGGCAGACCACCATCGGGTTCGAGTTGTAGACCACGAGCGCCGTGACGGGCGGGTCCAGCTGCATCTCGCCGGTCAGTGCCCGCCCCAGCAGGTACTGGTTGACGACGCGCGTACCCGGCGTCGCCATCTCCGGGTGGATGAACGCCGGCCAGTTGACGGGGTGCGCCCACAGCGGCAGCTGCAGCAGCCCACCCCCGACGTGCCGCCACGCCCCGGTCAGGGCGGGCAGGCAGGCGATCGAGCGGACGGTCTGCCCGCCGCCGGCGTGCCGCTCGATGGCGACGCCGATGCGGATCATCGACGGGTCGGTGGTGGCGTACTCGCGGGCCAGCGTGCGGATGTCCTCGGCGGGGATGCCGGTCTCCTCCGACGCCCACTCCGGGGTGTGCTGCGCGGCGCGCTCGGCGAGCTCGTCGAAGCCCACCGTGTGCTCGCGGACGTAGTCCTCGTCGTGCAGGCCCTCGGAGATGATCACGTTCATCATCGCCAGCGCGAGCGCGCCGTCCGTCCCGGGCTTGATCGGGATGTACCAGTCGGCGCGCCGGGCGGTCTTGTGGCGCACGGGGTCGATGACGACGACCTTCGCGCCGCGCTTCTGCGCCTCGGCCACCACCGGCCACAGGTGCAGGTTGGTCGAGACCATGTTGCAGGCCCAGATGATGATGTACTTCGAGTGCACGATGCTCTCGGGGTCGACGCCCGCGGTCGCCCCGACGGTGGCGGCGTAGGCGGTACAGGACCCGGAGTCGCAGTAGGTGCGCTCGGTGATGGTGGCGCCCAGGCGGTGGAAGAAGGCGTCGCCCACCGACAGGCCGTTGAGGATGCCCTGCGTGCCGAGGTAGCTCACCGGCATGACGGTCTCGGGGCCGTGCTCGGCGATGCGCGACCGGAACTCCGACGCGATCGTGTCCAGAGCGTCGTCCCAGCTGATCTGCTCGAACCGCCCGCTGCCCTTCGGTCCGGTGCGGCGCATCGGGTGCAGCACGCGGTCCGGGTTGTAGACCTTGTCCTGGTAGTTGTTGACCTTGACGCAGAGACCGCCCCGGGTGATCGGGTGCTCGGGGTCGCCCCGCACGCCGGTCGCGACGCCGTTCTCGACGGTCACGACCATCGCGCAGGTGTCCGGGCAGTCGTGCGGGCAGGCCGCGCGCACGGTGGTGGTCGTGGGCGTGAGCGGCAGGTCGTCGAGGGCGGTCACGGGCTCTCCCGGGCGGCTCGGGCGGCGGCAGGGGGTCCGCCGCGTGGTGGTGGGCCGGGCGGACGCGACCCCGTGGTCCGACCGCCGGGGACAGCCTGACCGCCCGGGGAGGTCGCGCGCTTGTCGCTGGGCGACGAGTTGTCCCGGCGTTGACCAGGAGGTCTCCGGTTCCCTAGCGTCGAGCGACCGCCCCTGCTCACCGACACCGCTCACCGACTCCGCCGTCGACCAGATGTCCTCCTCCCCCTCCGGGAGCCGCCCGTGGCGACCACCGCCCGCCCCGTGGGCCCGTTCGCGCGCCCCCGGACGCCGGCGCGCGCGCCCGGCCCGGGCGAGGTGCGGGGACGGGCCGACCGCGTCGACGGCTGGCGCGACCTCCTGCGCGAGCACTTCGTCGCCCTCGACGTGCACACCCGGCGCGACGCGGCGTTCGACGGGGCGGTGCGCAGCAGCCTGCTCGGGCACCTCGCGGTGGCCACGGTCGACTCGACCTCCCAGGAGTGCGTCCGCACCCCGGGGCTGGCCCGCGACGACGACGACTACCTGCAGGTCGGCCTCATCGCCCGCGGCGAGGCCGTGGTGCGCCAGGACGGGCGCGAGGCCCTCCTCGGCCCCGGCGCCTACACGATCTACGAGACGGCGCGGCCGTTCGCCTGGCGGTTCACCGGCGACTGGCGGATGTTGGTGTTCACCTGGCCCCGCGACCTCGTGGGCATCGACCCGGGCACCTCCCGGTCGGCGACCGCGCGGGCGCTGGGCGGCGACCGCCTCGGCAGCATCGTCGGGCGCACGCTCGCCGACGTCGTCGGCGCGCCGCCCGAGCTCTCCCCCGCGGCCGCGGGGCGTCTCGCGACCGAGCTCGCCGACCTCGTCGGCACCGTCGCCGGCGAGGCCCTGCACCGCGACGCGACGGGCACCCGGGCGGCCGCCGCCCTGCGCGCCCGCGTCGAGGCCTACGTCGCCGAGCACCTCGAGGACCCCGACCTCGGGCCCGAGACCATCGCCCGCGCGCACTTCGTCTCGACCCGCCAGCTGCACCGCGCCTTCGCCGAGGCGTCGACGACCGTGGGCCGGCTGGTGCGCCGCCGGCGACTCGAGCACGGGCAGCGCGCGCTCGCCGACCCACGGCTCGCCGACCTCTCGGTCACCGACGTGGCCGTGCGCTGCGGGTTCGCCGACCTCGCCGCGTTCAGCCGCGCGTTCAAGGACGCCTTCCACGAGCCCCCGAGCAGCTTCCGCCGTCGTCACTCGGAGTGATCCCCGGCGAGCGGAGAGAATTCCCTGCTCAACGGGGAACATCCGGGCCCGCCCGCACCGTCAGAGGTTCGAACGCCCCCCGCACCGGGCACCGATTCTCACCGAGAGCGAGCACGCCATGAGCACCGACACCAGCGCCTCCGACCGCCACTTCGCCGCCGACGGCACCATCTACGAGGCCGACGGCACCGTGGTCGGCACCTACCAGCTCGACGAGCACGGCCACCTCGCCTCGACCGCCACGGACGAGGACGGCGACGGCCGCGTCGACACGGTCGTCGCCGACACCGACCACAACGGGACCTTCGAGACCGGCGTGGTCGACACGAACGGCGACGGCTACGGCGAGACGGTCCTCATGGACACGGACGACGACGGCGACTTCGACACCGCCGCGCTCGACACCGACGCCGACGGCACCTTCGAGACCGTCCGGACCGACCCCGACGGCTTCGCCTGATCCCCCCATGTGAGCACTTTCCGGGCCTATAGGCCCGGAAAGTGCTCACATACGTTCGGGGCCCCGGCGGACGCCCGCGACCTCGGCCGCCCGATCACACCGACGAGAACACGAACCCCGGGTAGCCGTCGGCGGCGAGCTGGTCGCAGTGCTTCCGGTAGTTCCCGACGCCGCCGATGTAGGCCATGAACACCCGCGGCTTGCCGGGCACGTTCGAGCCCATGTACCAGGAGTCCGCCCGCGGGTAGAGCGTGTACTCGCCGACCTCGCGGACGTGGTCGGTCCAGCCCCGCTCGGCCTCCTCGGTGGACTCGACGACCGTGTCGCCGCGTGAGTGGGCGTGCGCCACGGTGTCGGCGACGAAGTCCACGTGCTGCTCGATCGACACCATCATGTTCGACAGCACCGACGGGCTGCCGGGCCCGGTGATCGTGTAGAGGTTCGGGAACCCGGCGACCTGCAGCCCGAGGTGCGTCACCGGCCCGTCCGCCCACTTGTCGACCAGCCGCACCCCGGCGCGGCCGCGGATGTCGACGGCCGCGAGTGTGCCCGTCATCGCGTCGAAGCCGGTGGCGAACACGAGGTCGTCGACGGCGTACTCGGCGTCCGTGGTGCGCACGCCGCGCCCGGTGATCTCGACGAGCGGCGTGCGCCGGAGGTCCACGAGGTGCACGTTCTCGCGGTTGAACGTGGCATAGTAGCCGCTGTCGAGACACGGGCGCTTGGTGCCGAACGGGTGGTCGCGCGGGCACAGGGTCTCGGCGGTCTCCGGGTCGTCGACGATCTCCCGGATCTTCTCCCGCACGAACTCGGCGGCGGTCTCGTTGGCGTCGGCGTCGACGATGCTGTCGGTGTACGAGGTCAGCAGCCCCACGAGGTTGCGTCCCCAGACGCTCTCGTACTGCGCGTGGCGCTCCTCGGCGGTCACCTCGAGCGCGGAGCGCGTCGCCTCCGGCACGGGCACGCCGAACCCGGATTCGCGCGCGGCCTGCCGGTGCTCGCGGTAGCCGCGCTTGCGCTCGGCCTGGGCCTCGTCGGAGAGCGGGGCGTTGTTCGCGGGCATGCTGAAGTTCGCGGTCCGCTGGAAGACGGTGAGGTCGCCCGCCTGCTCGGCGATGAGCGGGATCGCCTGGATGCCCGAGGACCCCGTGCCGATGACGGCCACGCGCCGCCCGGTGAAGTCGACGGGCTCGTGGGGCCAGTGCGCGGTGTGGAAGGTGCGGCCGGCGAAACCCTCCACGCCCGGGATCTCGGGCAGCTTCGACGTCGACAGGCAGCCGGTGGCCATGACCAGCTGCTCGGTGTCCCAGACCTCGCCCGCCTCCGTCGTCACGGTCCACCGGCCGTCGTCGTCGCGCCAATGCGCGGCGGCGACACGGGTCCCCAGCCGCACGCCGTCCCGCAGGCCGAAGCGGTCGGCGACATGGTGGACGTAGCGCAGGATCTCCGGCTGCGTCGGGTACTTCTCGCTCCAGTCCCACTCCTGCTCGAGCTCCGGGGAGAACGAGTAGGAGTACTCCATGCTCTCGACGTCGCACCGCGCGCCGGGGTAGCGGTTCCAGAACCACGTGCCGCCGATGTCGTCGCCCGCCTCGAGGACGACGGTGCGCAGCCCGAGGCCGCGGAACCGGTGGAGCATGTAGAGCCCGGCGAGGCCGGCGCCGACGACGAGGGCGTCGACGCGGGTGGTGGCGGCCTCGGTGGGGGCGGGCACGGGCTGCGCGAGGGTGTCGGTCACAGGGTCACCTCCGGGACGGGGACGGTCTGGTCACTTGCCGGTCGAGCCGGCGTCGACGGGCAGGGTCACGCCGGTGACGTAGCGGGACTCGTCGGAGGCGAGCCACAGCACGACGTTGCTGACGTCGGACGCGTCGACCCACGGCACCGGCAGCGCGTTGATCGACCGGAACACCGGCTCGGCCTGCTCGGAGGTCGGGTGCTCGACACCCGGCACCATCAGCCGGTAGGTGGCCTCGTTGCGGATCATGTCGGTGTCGACGCCGGTGGGGTGCACCGAGTTCACGCGGATACGGTGGGGCGCGAGCTCGTTCGCGAGCACGCGCATGACCCCGACGACGCCGTGCTTGGCCGCCGCGTAGGCGATGGTGTTGGGCACGCCCTTGAGGCCGGCGGTGGAGCTCGTGATGATCACCGAGCCGCCCTGGCCGCGCTCCACCATCGGCGCGATCGCGGCGCGCACGGTGCGGAAGACGCCGCTCAGGTTGATCGCGATGGTCTCGTCCCACAGGCCGTCGTCGGTGTCGAGGGCCGGCGCCGTCGGGAAGATGCCGGCGTTCGCGCACACCACGTCGAGACGCCCGAAGGTGCCGACGGCGTCGTCGACGACCTTCGCGAGCCCGCCGGTGTCGCGCACGTCCACGACGTGCGCGAGCGCCCGCCGCCCGGCCGCGCGGACCTCCTCGGCGACCCGGTCGAGGTCGTCCTCCCCCGGCATCCCGATCGGCGCCGACGGGATCGGCGCACAGGCGTCGACGAGGACCACGTTCGCGCCCTCGCCGGCCAGCCGCAGCGCGTGCGAGCGGCCCTGGCCCCGCGCCGCCCCGGTGATCAGGGCGACCTTCCCCTCGACCCTGCCCTCGACCCGTCCCATCACGGTCCTCCCCGTCCTCGCAGCTGCGCGGTGCCGGTCATCGCGTCCCGACCGTCGGCATGGCGCAGGGCGAACGAGCCGTCGTCGCGGGCCACCGGCGTGACGACGTCGCCGGCGACGACCGTCGCCCGGAAGCGCGCGGCGAAGCCCGTGAGGACGGCGTGCGGCCGGCGCGCGGTGAGGTGGGTCAGGGCGTAGGCGAGGTTCGCGGGGCCCTGGTTGACGCACGCGTGCCCGAGCCCGGCCGCCGCGGCGGCGTCGGGGTCGAGGTGGATCGGGTTGGGGTCGCGCAGCAGCAGGGCGAGCAGCTTCATCTCGTCGGCGCGGACGGTGATCGGCGCGCCGGGGTGCTCGGTGCCCTCCGGGACCGCGTCCGGCGTCCCCCCGGCCGTCGGCGCGTCGGCGACCCCCGGCCGCGGCAGCAGGAAGCCGTAGGTGGCGGTGAGCACCGGCGTCCCCGTGGCCGGGGGGACGCGGCGCAGGTCGAGCACCACCTCGACCTCGTCGACGACGCCGAGCACGCGGCCCCGGCGCCGGCGCACGGTGGTGACGCCGCCGCGCACCTCGTGGTCGACGTCGAGGGCCAGCGGTGCGGAGCACCGTGCCGCGAACCGCCCCAGCAGGGGCCCCGCCTCGAGCGGGCAGCCGAGCGTGGTGAACAGCTCGCCGAGCGAGCACCCCATCCCCCGCTGCGGGGCGAGGAACGCCCAGATCGGGTGCGGCTCGGGGCGACGGGGCGCCCGCACCGCGTCGTGCATCAGCAGGCTCTCGTAGCCCTCGACCCGGCTCGTGCCGCCGGGCAGGCGCAGTCCCGCGAGCTCCGCGGGCGCCGGGGCGGCCGTCACGCGCCCACCCGCGGCGCCTCGGTGACGCCCGCCGTCGCGAGCTCCTCGGCGATCCGCGCCCGCAGCTCCACCTTGCGGATCTTCGTGCCGGACATCGGCCAGGCGTCGACGAAGCGCACGTACCGCGGCACGCGGAAGCTCGCGATCCGCCCGACGCAGTGGGCGATCAGCTCCTCGGCGGTCGCGGTGGCGCCGGCCGCGAGCTGCACGAACGCCGCCGGCACCTCGACGTAGCGGGCGTCGGGCGCGGCGACCACCGCGACGACCCCGACCGCCGGGTGCGTGAGCAGGTGGTTCTCGATCTCCGCGGCCGACACGTTCTCGCCGCCGACCTTGAGCATGTCCTTGAGCCGCGTGCGGAACGTGACGCGCCCGTCCTCGTCGACGGTGACCACGTCGCCGGTGTGCACCCAGCCGTGCGCGTCGATCGTCGCGGCCGTGGCCTCGGGGTCGCGGAAGTAGCCGTCGAACGCGGTCGGCCCGCGGAAGAGCAGCTCGCCGGGGACGCCGGGCGGGAGGTCGGCGCCGCTGTCGGGGTCGACGACACGCACGCGCATCCCGGGCATCGGGTGCCCGCCGGTGGTCAGGCGCGCCTCGAGCGGGTCGTCGAGGCGGCCCAGGGCGAGGAACGCCGACGACTCGGTCATCGCCACGCACGAGACGTGGACCGCCTGCGGCACGCGCCCGGCCATGGCCCGCAGCCGCTCGGGCACCCCGACGGCCATGACGAGGCGGATGCGGTGCAGGTCGCGGTCGGGGAAGTCGGGGCGGTCGAGCACCGGCATCCAGATCGTCTCGAACGCCGCGAGCGCCACGGTGACCCGCTCGGTCTCGAGCAGCGCGGGCGTCGTCGCGGGGTCGAAGTGTCCGGGGTGCACGAAGGTCGCGCGGGCGGTCAGCGCCGCGACCGCGAACGTGATGCCGCCGCCGTGGAACAGCGGGATCGCGGTCCAGATGCGGTCGGCCGGCGTCAGCGCCATCCGCTCGGCGATCCCGGCGGCGAGCCGGACCAGCGCCTCGTGCGAGATCAGCGCACCCTTCGGCGCCGCCGTGGTGCCCGAGGTGTAGACCAGCACCGCGGCGGCGCGGACCCGCGTGCCGGCCTCGGCGTCGGCGACGTCCGCGGGGTCGCCACCGACCAGCTCCGCGAGGGTGACCACGGCGCGCAGCTCCGGCGCCGGCCCGCCGGCCACGGCCTGGTGTGCGAGGTCGGCGAGGTCCGGTGCCCCGGGCGTGCTCGGCGGCGCGGTGACGACGAGCGCCGTGCCGGAGTGCACGACGACGTGGCGCACCTCGTCGGGGCGGTAGCGGGCGTTGACGGGCACCGCGATCGCGCCGAGACGCGTGACGGCGAGCAGCAGCGCGACGAGGTCGGCGGACGCGGGCAGCAGCAGCGCCACCCGGTCGCCCGGGGCGACGCCGTGGGCGAGCAGCGCGGCGGCGTGGCGCACCGAGCGCGCGGCCAGCGCGCCGGCGGTGAGGCGCTCGCCGTCGGCGAAGACCAGGGCCTCGGCGTCCGGGTCGAGGGCGGCGGACTCGTCGACGAGCTCGTACAGCGTCGTGACCCGGGGCCTCACGGTCGGCTCCCGGCGTCGACCGCGGGGACGCCGTCGTGCACCACCGTCAGCGACGTCTGCGCCCGCGACGCGATCGTCGGCAGGTACACCGGCTCGCCGGCGACGCGCAGGCCGGGCAGCCGGCGCAGCAGCGTCCCGACCGCGACGCGGGTCTCGATGCGCGCGAGCTGCGCCCCGATGCAGGCGTGGATGCCGCGCCCGAAGGCGACGTGGGTGGCGCGCTCGCGGGCGAGGTCGACGGCGTCGGGGTCGGCGAAGCGCTCGGGGTCGCGGTTGGCGCCGCAGAGCAGCAGGTAGACGCGCTCACCGCGGCGGATGGTG
The DNA here is from genome assembly GCF_056311855.1 of Actinomycetospora sp. ABD4_176. Lineage (NCBI taxonomy): Bacteria > Bacillati > Actinomycetota > Actinomycetes > Pseudonocardiales > Pseudonocardiaceae > Actinomycetospora > Actinomycetospora sp. ABD4_176. The sequence goes on from NZ_CM149974.1 coordinate 2,696,224, forward strand.
CGCCCCCGCAGCTCGTGGTCCTCGACGACCCAGCGCACCAGCACCTTGATCGGCCCGGCGAGGCGCAGCGCCTCCTCGACCGCGGGGTTCACGAGCGCCGGGTCGTCGCGCACCCGGTCGCGCAGCGCGGGGTCGGCGGTGAGCAGGCGGACCGCGTTGGCGATGGCGTTGGTCGTCGTCTCGTGGCCGGCGAAGAGCAGCAGCGCGCACATGCCGACGAGCTCGTCGTCGGAGAGCGCGTCCTCCCCGGGGTCACCCCCGATCATCGCCGAGAGCATGTCCCCGCGCGGCTCCCGGCGGCGGCGGGCGACGAGCCCGCGGAAGTAGCCCGCCATCTCCTCGAGCCCGCGCAGCGCCCGCTCGTGGCGGTCGGGCCGCGCGTCGCCGCCGGCGCCGAACGCGACGAGGGCGAGCTCGTCGGACCACTCCCGGAACCGGTCGCGGTCCTCCGGCGGCGCGCCGAGCATCTCGGCGATGACGATCGCGGGCAGCGGGTAGGCGACGCCGGCGACCAGGTCGGTGCCGCCGTCCGCGAGGAACGCGTCGACCAGCTCGTCGACCAGCGCCCGGATGCGGTCCTCCATGGCCGCGATCTGCTGCTGCTTGAACGCCGCGCCGGCCAGGCGCCGCAGCCGGGTGTGGGCGGGCGGGTCGGTGACGACCATCCACTCGCTGATGAGGCCGAGGATGCGCTGCGAGGCGTCGCCCGAGCGCTGCATGAGGGGGCGCACCCGGTCCGACGACAGCGCCGGGTTGCGGAAGGCGGCGACGACGTCGTCGTACCGCGTCACGAGCCATGCGCGGTGGGTCGGGCTCCAGTGCACGGGGTCGTGCTCGCGCAGGACGGCGGCGGCGCCGTCGGGGTCGGCGACGGCCTCGGGGGTCAGGAGGTCGTCGGGGAGGTCGGTCACGGGACACCTCCGACGGGGGTGGGGGCGGTCTGCGCCAGCCCGGGGCGCAGCTCGTCGGTGACGAGCTCGAGGTGGCGGTCGACGATTGCGTCGGGCAGGCCACCGAGGTCGGCGAAGCAGAAGACGTCGGTGACGGGGACGTGCGCGGCCAGCGGCGCCAGCTGCTCGCGCACCGCGGCGACGGCGTCGCCCCCGGTCAGGACCTTCAGCTTCGGGAACGTCGTGTCGCCCGTGCTCGCCGCGGCGTCGTCGTTGCCGCGGTACGAGGCCCGGTTGCGGCGCGCCGCCGCGCGGACCTCCTCCTTCGCGGCGACCGGGTCGTCGGCGAGCAGCACGTTGACCAGCCCGCCCACGCGCGCCCGATCGCGCGACCAGCCGCCGGCGGCGAGCCCCTCGGCGTAGGGCTCGAGCAGCGCGGGGTCGAGCCACAGCAGCCCGGCGCCGACCCGACCGGCGAGCCGCGCGCCACGCGGACCGCGGGCCCCGACCCACGTCGGGAGCGGGTCCTGGACCGGCGCGGGCGTCACCGTCCCGTCGGCCCAGAGCTCGGGCAGCCGGCGCAGCTGGTCCTCGAGGGTCGCGTAGCGGGTGCGGTGGTCGGCGCCGACCACCGCGAACTCCTCGGCCCGCCACCCCGCCCCGACGCCGAGCTCGAGGCGCCCGCCGGACACGAGGTCGACGACGGCGGCCTGCTCGGCGAGCGTCGCGGCCGGCACCATCGGCCCGATGACGACGGCCGTGCCCACCCGCAGCGTGCGGGTGCGCGCGGCCACCGCGGCGGCGACGGTCAGCGGGGCGGGCAGGTAGCCGTCGGCGAACCCGTGGTGCTCGGTGACCCACGCGGCCTCCAGCCCCCGGTCCTCGGCGGCGGCGACGCGGTCGAGCGTGCGGGCGTAGACGTCGGCGCCGCGCGCGCCGGGCGGGACGCGCAGGTCGAGGTAGAGGCCGACGCGGGTCACGGCGCGGCCCCGACGGCGGTCAGGGCCCTCGCGAGGCCCAGCCGGTCGCGCACCACCCGGCCGGCGACGACGCGCCCGCCGACGACGGTGACGAGCGCGGCGGCGTGCAGGGTCGCCGGGGCGCCGCGCCGGTGGTCGAGGTCGGGCAGGCCGCCGCGGAAGGGGCCCTGCACGGTGACGTGCACGGCGGCCCGGTCGCCGGCGGTGAACAGGTCGTCAACGACGACCTCGTCGGCCTCGACCAGCGCGTCCGGGTACCGGCCGTCGTCGACCTCGACGTCCCCGACCGCCGGGGCGCCCTGCGCCGCCCACGCCGCCACGACCGCCTCGACGCCGGCGTCGGGCGCGCGCGCCGCGGTGTCCCAGGGCGCGAGTGCCGGCGGCGGCACGGTGTCGGGCACGCCGTCGGCGAGCTGGCGGCGGCGCGCGAGGTAGTCCTGCTCGACGCGGTTGGCCGTCAGGCGCCGACCGTTCCACGCGTAGAGACCGATCCCGCGCCACGCCGCGAGCGCGCCCCCGTGGCGCACGGACGCGCCGTGCTCGGAGAAGCACAGCGCCAGGCGCTCGCCGTTGCTCACCACGTCGTGCACGGTCAGCCCGAGGCCGGGGAACTGCTCGAGCTGCTGGCGCGTCGCGGGCTTGTACGCCTCGTCGCGCCCCGCCACCACGTGCGAGCCCATCCGCAGCACGTAGTCGGGCTCCATGATCTCGTCGCAGACGGCGAGGTCGTGGGCGTTGGTGTAGTCGACGACGTAGCGGCGCATGAGCGCGACGAACGGATCGCCCATCAGCGCCCCTCGAACCGCGGCGCCCGCTTCTCGGTGAACGCGGCGATGCCCTCGGCGGTGTCCGCGGTCTCCTGCAGCATCGTCACCGCCTCGAGCGAGTAGCCGGTCTCGCCGCGGTCGACCCCACGGTTGATCATCGCCTTGCCGACGCGCACGGCCATCGGCGCGGCGCGGGCGATGCGCTCCCCCAGCGCCACGGCCTCGTCGAGCAGCGCGTCGTGGGCGACGACCTTCTGCACCAGCCCGACGCGCTCGGCCTGTGCGGCGTCCAGGCGCTCGCCGGCGAGCACCATCCACTTCGTCCAGTGCCGGCCCATCACCGCCGGCCCGCGCAGCACCCCGAACCCCGGCACGAGCCCGATGCCGCTCTCCGGCATCGCGAACGCCGCGCGCTCGGAGGCGATGACCAGGTCGCACGCCAGCGCGAGCTCGCAGCCGCCGCCGAAGGCGTAGCCGTTGACCGCGGCGATCACGGGCAGCGCCGACTCCTCGATCGCGGCGAAGGTGCGCAGGCAGTCGGCCTGGAAGGCGCGCTTGGCCGCGGCGCCGTCGAGCTCGCCGAACCCGGCGATGTCGCCGCCCGCGGAGAACGCCTTCTCCCCCGCACCGGTGAGCACCACCGCGCGCGTCGTCCCCGACGCCTCGAGCCGGGCCAGCGCGTCGCGCATCTGCGGCCAGAACGCCGTGGTCAGCGCGTTCCGCTTCTCCGGGCGGTCGAGGTGGACCACGGCGACCGGCCCGTCCTCCTTGACCGTGATCTCGGTGTACTCGGTCACGGGCGGCCTCCCTGGTGGCCCACACGCTCCGGCCGCTCGCCCCAGGCGATCTCGATGCTGGTGGCGATCACGTGCCGGGTCGCCGCGGGCGCGATGACGTCGTCGAGCGAGAGGTGCGCCGCGGCCTCCCACGGCTCGGACTCGGCGACCCACTCCGCGGTCAGCTCCGCGGCGCGGGCATCGCGGGCCTCGGAGCCGTCGGTCTCCAGCAGGCGGTCCAGCGCGCGGCGGTGCACCGTGCGGACGCCGGTCTCGGGGGCCATGAAGCCCATTTCGGCGCCGGGCCAGGCGTAGAGGAAGTCGGGCCGGGTGGGCCGCCCGCCCATCGCGAAGTGCCCGCCGCCGTAGGCCTTGCGCAGCACCACCCCCACGCGCGGCACGGACGCCCGGGCGAGGCGGGAGACGGTGCGCTCGTAGGCGTGCAGGATGCCCGAGCGCTCGGCCTGCGTGCCGATCATCAGCCCGGGCACGTCGTGCAGGAGGACCAGCGGCAGGCCGAAGGTGTCGCACAGGTCGACGAAGTCGTGCTCCTTGGCCAGCGCGTCGGCGTCGAGCGCCCCCGCGCGGACCAGCGGCTGGTTGGCGACGATCCCCACCGGCGCGCCCTCGATGCGTGCGAGCGCGCAGAGCAGGCTCGGGCCCCGGCCGTCGGCCCAGGGCAGCACCGAGTCGGCGTCGGCGACCGCGGCGAGGACCTCGCGCATGTCGTAACCCGCGCGGGCTCCGGTGGGCACGAGGTCGGCGAGCGTGGCGGGGTCGCGGGCCGGCCCGACCGGCGCGGACACCGGGGCGGGCAGGGCGGCGTTCGAGGGCAGGTAGGACAGGAACGCGCCGAGGGCGTCGAGCGCGTCGGCCTCGGTGTCGACGACGAGGTGCGCGTTGCCGGCCGCCGTCGCCGCCTCCGGCCCGCCCAGCTCCTCGTCGGTGACCCGCTCGCCGATCGCGGGCTCGACCACCGACGGCCCGGACAGCGCCACGGACGACCCGCGGGTCATGACGACGTAGTGCGCGGTGGCCGCGTGCAGCGCCGAGTCGCCGTACGACGGCCCGAGCACCGCCGCGGCGCGCGGGACCGCGGGGCGGCCGTCGGTCGGTCCGAGGAAGGTCGTGAAGTCGAGCGGCAGGCCGGAGAAGCGCCAGCCCATGACGTCGGGCATGCGGCCGCCGTCGGCGTCGCAGAGCAGCACCAGCGGGAAGCCGCCGCGCTGCGCGTGCTCGATGAGCCGGCCCTGCTTGCGCATGCTGATCGGCGCCGTCGTCCCCGCGACCGCCGTCGCGTCGATGCCGATGACGCCCACGCGCCGCCCGTCGAGCGTGCCGAAGCCGGTGACGACGGCGTCGCCGGGCACCGGTTTCTCGCGACGGATCTCGGGCTCGGCGAGCGCACCGACCTCGAACCAGCTCCCGGCGTCGACCAGCGCGGCCACGCGGTCGCGCACCACCATCCGCCCCGACGCCCGGTGCTTCGCGATCGCCGCCGCGCCGCCCATCGCCTCCGCGGCGGCGCGCCGGCGCTCGAGCTCGCCCAGCGCCGCGTCCGTGCCCGACCGCGCGGCGTCCGCGTGCCGGTCGGCCTCGTCGGGCGCACCGGGGCCGTGACCGTTGGCGCGGTCGCCGGCGTGCTCGACTGCCACCCTGCCTCCCGCGTGACGTGACGTGGCTCTCGTCGCGACGATAATCTACCATCCGGCCGTTTGGTAGATGAGTCCCTGGAGGTCGCGATGACCGGCACCGTCCTCGTCGCCAACCGCGGTGAGGTCGCCGTGCGCATCGTGCGGGCCTGCCGGGAGCGGGGGCTGCGGTCGGTCGTCGTCCACACCGCCGTCGACGCCGGCTCGCTGCCCACCCGCGTGGCCGACGACGCCGTGCTCGTCCCCTCCTACCTGGACGTCGACGCCGTCGTGGCGGCTGCGCGGGGTGCCTGGGCGGTGCACCCGGGCTACGGGCTGCTCGCCGAGGACGCGGGGTTCGCGCGGGCGGTGACCGACGCGGGCCTGGTGTTCGTCGGCCCGCCGGCCGAGGTCGTCGCGGCGATGGGAGACAAGGTCCGCGCGCGGGCGCTGGCCCGGCGGTGCGGGGTGCCGGTGCTGGACGGCACCGACGGGCCCGTGGACCCCGCGGGCGCGCGGGAGGCGGCGACGCGGATCGGGTTCCCGCTGCTGGTCAAGGCCGCGCACGGCGGGGGCGGGCGCGGGATGCGGGTGGTCACCGGCCCGGCGGAGCTCGAGGGCGCCCTCACGGCCGCGGGCCGCGAGGCGGCGGCGGCGTTCGGTCGCGGCGAGGTGTTCCTCGAGCGCTGGGTCGCTCGCGCGCGCCACGTCGAGGTGCAGGTCCTCGCCGACCACCACGGCGCCGTCGCGGTGCTGGGCGACCGCGACTGCACCGTCCAGCGCCGCCACCAGAAGCTGCTCGAGGAGGCCCCGGCGCCCGACCTGCCCGACGCCGTGCGCGCCGAGCTGCACGCGGCGTCGCGGCGGCTCGCGGCGGAGGTCGGCTATCGGGGCGCGGGCACCGTCGAGTTCCTGCTCGATGTGGGGGGTTCACGGGGGGCGGAGCCCCCCGTGGGTGCGTTCCTGGAGATGAACACCCGCCTGCAGGTCGAGCACGGGGTGACGGAGCTGGTCACCGGCGTCGACCTCGTCGTCGCCCAGCTGCGGATCGCGGCCGGGGAGGCGCTGGCGTCCGTGGTCGGTGACGTCGAGGTGCGCGGGCACGCGATCCAGGCGCGCGTCGCTGCCGAGGACCCGTGGGAGGGCTTCCGGCCCGCGCCCGGCCGCGTCACCGCGCTGACCCTGCCCGCCGGGCCGTGGGTGCGCAGCGACCTCGGTGTCGAGGCCGGGGACGCGGTGCCCGGCGCCTACGACTCGCTGCTCGGCAAGGTGCACGCCTGGGGCCCGGACCGCGCCACCGCCGCCGCGCGGCTCGGCGCCGCGCTCGACGACCTCGCGGTCACCGGCGTCGCCACCACCGCGCCCTACCTGCGCGGCGTGCTGCGGCGACCCGAGCACGCGGCGATGGCCCACGACACCGGCAGCGTCGAGCGGGACTGGGCGCCGGACGCGGCGCAGCGCCCGGCCGGTCCTGAACCGGAGCGCGGTGACCGCACCGTCCGCCTCGGCACCGACCGCGGCCCGCTGACCCTGCGCGTGCCCCGGCACCGGGACGGCGCACCGGGAACGGTGGCCGCCGCACCTGCCCGCGACGGGGGCGCCGCGTCGCCGCGCACCGAGGTCACCGGCGACCCGGTCGCGCCCATGGACGCCACGGTCGTCGACGTCGTCGTCGCGGCCGGGCAGGACGTCGACGCCGGCGCGGTGCTCGTGGTGCTCGAGGCGATGAAGATGGAGCTCCCCGTGCGCGCGTCCCGGGCGGCGCGCGTCGACGCGGTGCACGTCGCGGCCGGCGACCGGGTCACGGCCGGCAGCGCGCTGGTCGCGGTGACGGCACCCTGACCTCGGTGATCGACGGGGAGTTCGCGCGCCGAGAAGCAGCGAACAGCGCGTTCGCTGCGACCACTGAGGCCCCGACCAGCTACGCCCCGACCGCCGCGTCCCGCGCCGCGAGGGCGTCGGCGGTCGCGACGCCGTGCACCGCCATCGCCGCGAGCTGCACCCCGATCTCCTCGGGTGTGGAGGGGCCGTCGGGGCGGAACCAGCGGTAGACCCAGTTCGTCGACCCGAGGATCGACAGCCCGGCCACGCGGGGGTCGACGTCGGGGCGGGCGAGGCCGTCGCGCTGGGCCTCGGCGACGAGGTCGCGGAACACGCCCTGGTAGGCGTGCCCGGTGCCGAGGATCGCGTCGCGCCGCGCGGCCGGGAGCGACTCGAGCTCGTGGAGGAACACCGCGGTCGGCACGAGGTTGCGGCAGGCGTGCTCGACGTGCGCGCGGATGGTGCGCTCGAGGCGCTCCAGCGGGTCGCCGCCGGTGGCCGCCGCCGTGCGCACGACGGCGTAGCCCTCCCGGTGCACCTCGCTGATGACCTCGAAGAGCAGGTCCTCCTTGGACTGGATGTAGTAGTAGAGGCTGCCCTTGAGCATGCCGAGGCGGTCGGCGATGTCCTGCAGGGACGCGCCCTCGTAGCCCTTCTCGTAGAACACCTGGGTGGCGACCTCGAGCAGCTGCGCCCAGCGCTCCTCGCGCGGCTTGCGCTCGCCCGGCACGCGGCGCTCGCTGCGCCCGGCCGGACGACGGTCCTGTGCCATGCTCTGCTCCCGGTGTCCCAGCGCCCGTGACCTCGCGTCGACGCCCCGGTGCGCCGCCGACCACCATACGGTCGGTAGGTGCCCGGTCCGTCACCCGGCCGTCAGGTGGTGCCGCGACAGCCGCGGCGCCTCGGTGACGCCGCGGGCGGCGAGGTCGGCGGCGATCCGCTCACGCAACGCCCCCTTCTGGATCTTCGTGCCCGACATCGGCCAGCCGTCGACGACCTCGACGTACCGCGGCACCTTGTAGGTGGCGAGCGCCGCGAGGCAGTGGGCGACGAGCTCGCGGGCCAGCGCCTCGCGGTCGGCGTCGCGGTATGCCGGCGCCGGCTCCACGTACGCCGCCGCCACCTCGCCGAGCCGCGCGTCGGGCGCGCCGACCACCGCGACGACGCCGACCGCCGGGTGCTCGGCGAGCCGCCCCTCGACCTCGGCGGCCGCGACGTTCTCCCCGCCGACCTTGAGCATGTCCTTGAGCCGGCTGACGAAGGTGAACCGCCCGGCGGCATCACGACGCACGAGGTCCCCGGTGTGGAACCAGCCCTCGGCGTCGATGCGTTCGGCCGTCGTCGCCGGGTCGCCGTGGTAGTACGCCATGCGCGAGACCCCGCGGTGCAGGAACTCACCGACCTCGCCGGGAGCGCACTCGCGCCCGGTCTCCGGGTCGCGGACGGTCGCCTCCATGTCCCGCAGCGGCACCCCGCTGGTGCCCGCCCGGGCCTCGGGCGGGTCGTCGACCGAGCCGACGCAGCAGAAGCCCGCCGACTCCGTCCCGCCCAGGCACGAGATCTGCGTCGCCGTCGGGAGCCGCGCCTGCATCGCCGCCATCCGCTCGGCGGGGCCGACGTTGATGACCGTGCGCAGGTCGGGGACCGCGGCCGGGTCGAAGTCGGGATGGTCGAGCACCGGCAGCCAGATCGTGTCGAACGCCGGGAACGCGACGCTCGCGCGCTCGTCCACCAGCTGGCGCCACGCCACGTCGGGCACGAACGCCCCGACGTGCACGAGCGTGCAGCCCGCGGCCAGCGAGCCCAGGAGCAGGTCGATCCCGCCGCAGTGGTGCAGGGGCAGCGGGGTCCAGAAGCGGTCGTCGGGCGTGAGGCGCAGCCGCTCGACGAGGTTCTCGCCCAGCGCCCCGTAGGCCCCGTGGGTGTGCACGCAGCCGCGCGGGCGTGACGTCGTCCCCGACGTGTAGAGCAGGATCATCGGGTCCTCGGGGGCGACCTCCACCGCCGGCGCGTCCCCGGGATCCCCGGCCACCTCGGCCGGGGTGACGGCGCCGTCCCCGGCCAGCGCGAGCAGGTCCGGCGACGCCACCACCACCGCGGGCTCGGCGTCGCCGCGCAGCCACGCGACCTCGGCCGCCGTGCCGCGCGGGTTCACCGGCGTCGGGATCGCCCCGAGCATCGCCGCGGCCACCACGCCGACGACCGCGTCGAGACCGCCCGGCAGCACGAGCAGCACCCGGTCGCCGCGCCGCACCCCGCGGGCGTGCAGCCCGGCCGCCCACGCCCGGGCCGCCTCCCGCACCGCCGGCCACGTGGCCCGCTCGGTGGGGAAGGCGACCTCGCGCGCCGGCGACCGGGCGACCGCGTCGTCGAGCAGGCCCGGCAGGGTGCGCAGCACCCGGGGGCTCATGCCTCGAACCCCTCCATCTGCGGGGCGGTCAGCGGCGTGATGACACGGCTGGCGATCTTCCAGCCGTCCGCGGTGCGTCGGTAGGTGTCGACGTTGAACGCCGCCGCCCTGATCGACGCCCCGCCCGTGGTCCGCCCCTCCGCCAGCACGTAGTTCGTGCCGTGCGCGTGGTCGTCGTCGTCGAACTCGACGACGTGGTTGGTCATGAGGTGGAACTGCTCGGACATCGACCCGGTGTCGCGCTCGAAGAACGCGAGCACCTGGTCGCGACCCTCGTAGCGCTCGAGGCCGACGCCCGTCGCGTCCCACACGGCGTCGTCCGTGTAGGCCGAGAGGGCTTCCTTCGGGTCGAAGCGGTCCAGGCCCCGGGCGTAGAGGTGGGTGGCCTGGATGATCTCGGCACGGTCGTCCGCGGTCGGCATGCGTCGCCCTTCAGTCGTAGATGATCACGCCACGCACGTTCTTGCCGTCGTGCATGTCGCGGAACGCCTGGTTGATGTCGTCGAGCGAGTAGGTGCGCGTGATCAGCTCGTCGAGCTTGAGCTCGCCCCGCAGGTAGAGGTCGGCGAGCAGCGGCACGTCGGTGCGGCTGGTGGTCGTCCCGTAGAGGGAGCCCTGCAGCCGCTTGCCGGACATGGCGAACGTGAACAGGTCGAACGGCACGTCGCGCTGCAGCACGGGCGCGGCGCCGGTGAGCACCATCGTCCCGCCGCGCCGCGTCATCTCCTGGGCCGGGTTCATGAGGTCGCCGGTGACGACGCCGACGGTGATGATCACCCGGTCGGCGCCCTGTCCGTTCGTCAGGCTCTCGACGATCTGGCCGGCCTCCTCGTAGTCCTTGGCGACGTGCGTCGCCCCGAACTCGACGGCCTTCTCACGCTTGAACGGCGCCGGATCGACGGCGACGACGTTGCGGGCGCCCTTGTGCCGCGCACCCTGCACCGCGTTCATCCCGACGCCGCCGGTGCCGACGACCACGACGGTGTCGCCGAGCTCGATCTCCGCGGCGTACACCGAGGAGCCCCAGCCGGTCGGGACGCCGCAGCCGATGAGCGCTGCCCTGTCGAGCGGCATGTCCTCGGGGATCGGGACGACGGCATCGAGCGGGGCGACGACGTAGGGCGCGAACGTCCCGAGGTAGCTCATGCACCCGACGCCCTGCCCGCGCGCGTGCACGCGGTGGGTGCCGTCGGGCGCGACGCCGGCGAGCACGCCCGCGCCGAGCTCGCACATGTTGGACTTGCCCTTGACGCACATGCGGCACCGCCCGCACGAGGGCAGGAACGACAGGACGACGTGGTCGCCCGGCGTCACCGCCGTCACGCCGGGCCCGACCTCCTCGACCACGCCGGCGCCCTCGTGCCCGCCGAGGACCGGCGCCCAGGGCAGCGGGATGTCGCCGGTGTCGAGGTGGTCGTCGGAGTGGCAGACGCCCGACGCGGCCAGCTTGATGAGTGCTTCGTGCGCCTTCGGCGGGTCGAGCTCGATCTCCTCGACGCTCCACCCCGAGCGCGTGCCGGGCTCCCAGAGCAGGGCTCCGCGGGTCTTCATGGTCGCCTCCAGGGGGTCGTCACTTGATCGCGGCACCGGCGTCGACGGGCAGCGTCGCGCCGGTGATGTAGCGGGCCTCGTCGGAGAGCAGGAACAGCACGGCGTTCGCGACGTCCACCGACTCGATCCACGGGATCTCGAGCGCGTTGAGCGAGGTGAACCCCGGGATCGCCTTCTCCTGCGTGGGCTCCGGGTCGCCGGGCGCGAACATGCCCCAGGTCCCCGGGTTCTGGATCATGTGCGTGTCGACGTTCGTCGGGTGCACCGTGTTGACGCGGACGCGGTACGGGGCGAGCTCGTTGGCGAGGTTGCGCATCAGCCCGACGACGCCGTGCTTGGCCGACACGTAGTGCCCGACCTGCGCGATCCCCTTGAAGCCGCCGATCGAGCTGGTGAACACCATCGCGCCGCCCCCGCCCTCGATGAGCTGCGGGATCGCCGCCTTCGCGGTGTGCCAGACGCCGGTGAGGTTGACGTCGATCATGTCCTGCCACGTGGTCTCGTCGAGCTCCCACGCGCGCCCGTAGCTCGCGATGCCGGCGTTGGCGACGACGCCGTCGAGGCGCCCCAGCTCGGCGACGCCGTCGGCCACCGCGGCGTCGAGCGCGGCCTGGTCGCGGACGTCGGCGACGCGGGCGACGATCCGCCGGTCGAGCTTCTCGACCTGGGCGACGGTCTCGTCGAGGTCCTCGCGCGTCGCCGGCGGGTACTTGCCGACCACGGTGTCGATCCCGTCGCACAGGTCGACGGCGACGACGTCGGCGCCCTCCTGCGCGAGCCGGACCGCGTGCGCGCGACCCTGCCCGCGCGCGGCCCCGGTGACGAGGACGACCTTGCCCTCCATGCGTCCGGTCACGGTGTGCTCCTGATCTACACGGAGCGCCCCTGCTCGCCCCAGTACGGGGCCCGCAGGTCACGCTTGAGGATCTTGCCGGTGGGTGCCTTGGGCAACGCGTCGACGAACTCCACCGAGCGGGGCTTCTGGTACGACGCGAGGTGCGCCCGGGCGGTGTCGACGATGTCCGCCTCGGTCGCGGTCGTGTCCGGCTTGAGCACGACGAACGCCTTGACGCTCTCGCCCCACTCGTCGTCGGGCACGCCGATCACCGCGCACTCCAGCACCGACGGGTGGTGGTTGACGGCCTCCTCGACCTGGACCGAGTAGATGTTCTCGCCGCCGGAGATGATCATGTCCTTGGCGCGGTCGACGATGAACACGTAGCGGTCGGCGGCCCAGGTGGCGAGGTCGCCGGTCCACATCCAGCCGTCGCGCAGGGTGTCGGCGGTGAGGTCGGGCCGGTTCCAGTAGCCGGCCATGTTGGCCTCGGAGCGCACGACGATCTGGCCGACCGTGCTGCCGTCGGTCGGCACCGGCCGCCCGTCGACGTCGACGACCCGCACCGACGTCACGAACCCCTCGCGCCCGCACGACTGCAGCCGCTCGGGGTGCACCCCGTTCACCGCGGCGTGGTGGTCCTCCTGCGAGAGGAAGCACATCGTCGTGCCCTCGGTCTGCCCGTAGCCCTGGATGAGCGTGCACGGGAAGGCCTGCAGCGCGTTCTTGACCACCGCCGAGGGCATCGGCCCGCCGCCGTACTGGATGTTGCGCAGGCTGGCGATGTCGTAGGAGTCGAAGCCGGGCACGGCCATCATCCAGTTGAGCATCGTGGTGATGCCGAGGAACGCCGAGACGCGCTCCGCCTCGATGATCTCCAGGGACCGCGTGGCCTCGAAGTTCATGAGCACCAGCGGGCAGCCGTGGCGCAGGTAGTTCATCGAGAGCACGACCGGGATGTGGTACATCTGCCCGGTCAGCATGTAGACGTCGGTCGGCACGATGCGCTCGGCGACGGTCTGGTTGAGCATCCCGAACGACGCGCTGCGGTGGGTGTGCAGCGCGCCCTTCGACGCCCCGGTCGTGCCGCCGGTGTAGAGGATGAAGAACGGGTCGTCGTCGCCGACCGTGCTCGCGTCGGCCGGCTCGGCGTCCGACGACGCGGCGAGCAGGTCCTCGTAGCTGCCGTCGCCGCCCTCGCCGTAGGACAGCCAGTGCTCGACGTCGACCAGCGTCGCCAGCTCGCGCCCGAGCTCGGCCCACTCGCCGGCGACGACGAGCGCGCGCGGGGCGCCGTCGGCGACGATGCGGGCGAGCTCGGCGACCCCCAGGCGCCAGTTCAGCGGCTGCACGACGAGCCCGGCCCGCCCGGCGGCGAAGTAGATCTCCTGGAACTCGGTGGAGTTCTTGGCGAGCACCGCGACGCGGTCGCCGCGCTGCAGCGCCAGCCCGTCGGGGCGCGCGCCGCGCAGGCCGTTGGCGAGGCGGCGCACGCGCTCGTCGAGCTCGGCCCAGCTCGTGCGACGGCCGGTGGTGGTGTCGACGACGGCGTCCCCGCGCGGGGTCAGCGCCGCCCACTTCTCGGGGATGCGACCGACGTTGACCATCAGTAGGGCAGGTCGAGGTAGACGTAGCGGTCGGCGATGAGCCAGGTGCCGTCGCGGTGGACGAGCTGGTCGCGGTACCAGCCGCTGGAGAGCACCCGGATGGTGCCGTCCTCGATCGAGAGCAGCGTCAGGTTCGTGACGGCGACGGCCTCGTCGTCGCTCTCCTTCTCGAACCACAGGTTCGACAGGTTGTGCCGGCGCTGGTCGGTCTGGGCGGCCATCGAGTCGGCGTGCAGCTTGCGGATGTCCGCGCGCCCCTCGAACGGGCCGATCAGGTCGCCGTCGCGCCCGATCCGCAGGCTCATCCGGGCGTTCTCGGTGAAGCAGGAGGCGATGAGGTCGGGGTCGGCCTCGTCGTAGCCCCAGGAGGCCTTGCCGAGGAGGTTCTCGATGTGGGGGCGGACGGGCACGGTGTCCTCCTAGCGGGGGGTGAACTCGAGGAGCAGGCGGCCGGGGGCCCGGGTGAACACCCCGGTCTCGGGCGGCGGCTCGCCGCCGGCGAAGCGGATGTCGCTCATCGCGTCGAGGAGGTCGTTCATGCCGACCTCGATCTCGAAGAGCGACAGCAGCGCCCCGACGCAGAAGTGGCGGCCGAGGCAGAAGGCCAGGTGGTCGGCAGCGGCGGAGAAGGCCCGCGAGTGGTCGAGGTCGGGACGCAGGACGTCGAAGACCTCGGGGCGGTCGAAGCGGCGCTCGTCGCGGTTGGCGGCACCGATGAGGCAGGTGACCGTGCGCCCGGCCTCGACGACCCCGCCCGAGAGCTCCACGTCCTCGGCGGGCTGGCGCATGATCATGTGCACGGGGGGCGACCAGCGCAGCGTCTCCGCGAAGGCGGCGGGGATCAGGCTCCGGTCGTTCCGGACCGCCTCGAGCTGCTCGGGGTGCGCGACGAGGTCGGCCACCAGGCTCGTGATCGCCTTGTCCGTGGTCTCCCCGCCGGCGGTGAGGAGCAGGCTGCAGAAGGCCTTGATCTCCTCGTCGGTCATCGACTCGTCGTCGATCTCGGCCGCGCACAGCGTGGAGAGCAGGTCGTCCCCGGGGTGCTCGCGGCGCTCCCGGATCCGCGGGATCATGTACTGCTCGAACTCGTCCTTGGTGCGCAGGCCGTCGGCCGTGACGGCCTCGTCGCCCGCGAGGTTCCCGAGGAACCCCATGATCGACGTGTACCAGGCGTGGAACCGGTCGTGGTCGGTGCGCGGCAGGCCGAGCATGTCGACGATGACGTTGATCGGGAACCGCGTCGCGTAGGCGTCGACGAGGTCGACCCGACCGTCGTCCCGGAACGCGTCCACCAGCTCGCGCGAGTTGCGACGGATCGTCGGACCGAACTGCTCCTGGAGGGCCTTGCCCCGGAACGCGGGCGCCACCAGCGCGCGGTGGGTGGAGTGCTCGCGGCCCTCCATCTGCAGGATCGTGCGCCCGTGCACCGGCTCGAGCTGCCAGGCGTAGTTCTCGCTCGTGAACACCGGGTCCTTGAACGCCCGCTGCACGTCGGAGTAGCGGCTGATGACGTAGGTCTGCATGGCGTCGTGCCACACGAGCGGGAACTCGTCGCGGAGCAGGCGGTAGGCCGCGTACGGGTCGCGGGCGAACTCCGGTGAGAGGATGTCGGGCGGGTCGAGCCGTTCGAGTCGAGCCGTCATGGGTCCCCCGACCTGGGCAGACGTCGCTGTCGCAGTACCTAACGATCGTTTGGTACTCGTCGACGGAGACTAGCATCACACCCGCCGCGGTCAAGGGCGCTCGGGCTCACCCCCGCCGGTGATCACCAGGCCGAAAGGCACCGCCCGGACCCCCTCGCGCGTGCCTTTCCGCCTGGTGATCACGGGGAGAGGCCGAGCTCGCGGGCCCGCTGCGCGAGCGCCACCCGCAGCCGGCGGAGAAGGCCCTGCGGGTCGACGAACAGGTCGTGGGCGGTGACCGGGAGGACGAGCCAGCCGGCAGCGGCGAGCTCGGTCGTCCGCACGGCGTCGCGTCGCCACTGCGCCCTGTCCGTGCGGTGGTGGTCGCCCTGGTACTCGAGCGCGGTCCGCAGCCGACGCCAGCCGAGGTCGACGCGCCCGACGTCCCGGCCCCGGTCGTCGGCCACGACGAGCTGCGGGGTCGGCTCGACGATGCCCGGCGCCCCTCGCAGGAGCAGGCGCAGGCGCGTCTCCGGCGGCGACTCCGCGCGGGCGTCGGCGTCCGCCACCACGGCCACCAACCGCCGCCGGCCTCGCGGGTTGTCGCGCAGCACCGGGTGGTCGAGCAGCTCGTCGGGGTGGAACCGGAACGCGTGCGCCAGCGCGTCGACCGCGATGACGCCGTCGATGTGCTCGGCGCGCGACGCGAGGTCCAGCGCGGTCCGCATCGGCGACGTCACCCGGACCCCGTCGACGTCCCACACCTCGTCGGCGGCGAGCACGTCCTGCCGCAGGACCCGCCCCGGACGGACGCGCCGGACGTGCCGCGGGCCGACGACGAGCTCGACCGGCGCGCCGCTCCGGGGCGCGGCGTCCACCCCGTGCAGGAGCACCGCCGACCAGCCGGCGACGACCGCGCCGGGCACCTCGAGCGCCGCACCCACGGCCCGCACCCGGTCGTCGACGAGCACACCGGCGGCCACGTACGTGTCGCGTCCGAGCGCGAGATAGCCCGGTCCCTGCAGGCGTCGCCGCGTCGTCAGGCCCGCCGCGATCGCCCGGGAACCGCGGAAGGGTTGCTCGAGGTCCACACGGGGTTGGAGTGACGCCGGGGCTCCACGGTTCCATCTCCTGTGATCACCAGGCCGAAAAGCACCTGCGCACGGGCCCGCGGCGTGCTTTTCCGCCTGCTGATCACCAGCTCGGGGCGCCGCACGGCCCCGCGCGCCCCGGATCAGCCTCGCAGCGGCGCCATGACCTGCTCGGCGAAGCGCAGCACGGGCTCGGTCGAGGGCGGGTTGCCGAAGTCCATGACGAAGTGCTCCACGCCCACCTCGGCCTTGGCCGCGAGCTCGGCCACCAGCCGCTCCGACTCCGCGTCGCTCTCGGGCAGGGCGCGCTCCAGCGTCACCGAGACCTCGATCGCGTCGGGGTCCCGGCCGGCGTCCTCGGCCGCGCGGCGCACGATGTCGCGGCGCCGCACGAAGTCCTCCGTCTCGCCCTTGAACGGGCCGTTCCACCGGTCCGCGAGCCGCCCGACCAGCGGCAGCCCGACCTTCTCGCCCGCCGCGCCGATGCAGACCGGCGGCGGCGGGTCGGGCAGCGGCGGGGCGGCGGCGCCGTCGATGCGGAAGTACCGGCCCTCGAACGACGGGTCGGGCTCGGTCCACATCAGCCGGCAGATCGTGACGGCCTCCTCGAGCTGGGCGAAGCGCACGGACGGGCGCGGGAAGTCGTAGCCGTAGGCCGCGTACTCGTCATCACGCCAGCCGGCGCCGATGCCGAGCACGAAGCGCCCGCCGGACAGGTACTGCAGCGTCGCGGCCATCTTCGCCAGCAGCGGAGGGTGCCGGTAGCCGACGCCGAGCACGTGGTGGCAGAGCTCGACGCCCTCGTGGCGCGCCGCGAGCCACGTCAGCGTCGTCCACGCCTCGAGGAACGGGTCGGTCTTCCGGTCGAAGCCGTAGAAGTGGTCGGCGATCCACAGCGAGTCGAAGTGCGGCAGCGCCGTCGGGAGGATCGCGGTGTCCTGGCCGGCCGCGATGGGGCGGTGGTCGCTCCACCGGTTGCCGATCACCGGGGAGAGCCAGCCGAACTTGGGGGTGGTCGCCACGAGGGCATCATGCCGTGCCGCTTGACCCGCCGGTCGCCACCTTGCCACGCTGTCGAACGGTCGTTTGGTAGACCTTTCGGGGCGAGGAGGCCGCGTGCCGAAGTACGACGTGGTGGTCATCGGTGCCGGCGCGGCGGGGCTGACCGCGGCGTCGCTGCTCGCCGTCGAGGGCAAGAGCGTCTGCCTGCTGGAACGCTCCCCCCACCTCGGCGGGCGGGGCATGGCCGTCCCCGACGAGGGGTTCACCGTCAACGTCGGCGGCCACCTCGTCGAGGATCCGGGCTCCGGGCTGACCAAGGTCTTCGAGCACGTCGGCAAGACGCTGCACCACGGCGAGGTCTCCGCCGAGATGCCCGTCTGGGACCACGAGAAGAACCGCTGGGGCTCGATCCGCGACCGCTACTCGGGCAGCAAGGGCGAGCTGAAGAAGGTCATCAAGGCGCTGCTGGACACCGAGTGGGACGAGCTCGACCGCTGGGACGACAAGCCGTTGCGCCAGTGGCTGCACCAGTACACCGACGACCAGGGCGTGATCGACCTCTTCGAGTTCATCACCGTGCTGGAGTGCATGACCGACAACTGGTGGGACCACTCCGCCAGCGACAACCTCTTCCCCCGCAAGATGCACTTCGCCGAGCGGAACACCGCCGCCTACTCGTGCTGGCCCGGCCAGGGCTGGGACGGCATGTGGGCCGACCTCGCCGACGCGTTCACCGCGGCCGGCGGCGACCTCCGGCTCGGCACCCCGGTCGAGCGCGTCGTCATCGAGGACGGCGTGACGAAGGGTGTCGCGATCGCCCGGCAGCCCCGCGTGCTGCCCAACGAGTTCTTCGAGGAGGAGAGCCTCGAGGCCGACCACGTCGTCTGCACCCTGCCGGTCTGGCACGTGCTCAACGTGGTCGACGAGAGCGACCTGCCCGACTGGTACGCCGAGCAGATCAAGTTCCTCGCCCAGGACAAGTTCCGCATCGCCTGGCTCGGGCTCTACCTGGCGACCGAGGAGCCGGTGCACCAGTACGACCCGCGCGAGCTCTCGACATGGCTCAGGACCCCGAACACGGAGCTCGGCGGCTTCATGTTCAACCAGACCGCGATGGACCCGACGTGCTCGCCCGAGGGCACCCAGCTGCACGTGATGGGCGGGGTGTTCCCCGGCGAGAAGGGCCGGGACCGGGCCTGGTTGCGCCGCGAGATGGAGCGCTTCGAGGCCGACGTCGTAACGATGTGGCCCGGGTTCGGGAAGACGGTCTGGCGCCGCCGCCACCTCGTCTTCGAACCGAGCTTCGGGGTCATCCAGAAGCCCGGGCTGGTCGGGCGGTACCGGCCGCACTGGCGCCCGCCGCGCCCCGAGGGGCTGTGGTTCGCCGGGGAGACGTTCCGCAGCCGCGGGGTGGGTACCGACCGGGCGGCGCGCGCCGCGCTCACCGTCGTCGAGGAGTACCTCGGCCGGCGCCTCGCGACGTTCGGCGACGGGTGGCGCTACTGATGCCGGGCCTCGAGCTCGGCGTCCCCGGCCAGATCATGCCGCCGGCCGCGGCGGCGGTGAAGTTCGCGCAGCGCAGCGAGGCCGAGGGCTTCGACGCCGTGTGGTGGCCCGACCACCTCATGGGCTGGCACCCCGACTCGATGTGGACGCCGGACCTCACCCCGCTCGCCGACCACCAGCCCAACCCGCACGTCTACTTCGACCCCGCGGTGATGATGGGCGTGGTCGGCGCCGCGACCGAGCGCATCCGCGTCGGCGTCTGCGTCACCGACCTCATCCGCCGCCACCCCGCCATGGCCGCCCAGACCGCGCTGACCCTCGACCACGTCACGCAGGGCCGCGCGATCATCGGGCTGGGCAGCGGCGAGCAACTCAACGCCACCCCGTACGGCATGCCGTTCGACCGGCCCGTCGCCCGGCTCGACGAGGGCATCGACGTCATGCGGCTGCTCATGGACGCCGACGGCCCCGTCGACTTCGAGGGCCGCTTCCACCGCCTCGACAAGGCCGTCCTCGGACTGCGGCCGTTCGGCGCGACGCCGCCCGAGATCTGGACCGCCGCCCACGGGCCGCGGATGCTGCGCCTGACCGGGCGCAAGGCCGACGGCTGGCTGCCCACGAAGCTCGGGCCGCCCGAGTACGGAGCCGCGCTGCAGACGATCCGGCGGTCGGCCGAGGACGAGCAGCGAGATCCCGACGCCATCACCCCCGGCATGCTCGGCTACGTCCTCGTGGGCCCCGACGCGGAGACGGTGCAGCGGCTCACCGAGGCCCCGCTGGTGCGCGCGCTGTGCGTGCTGCTGCCGGCGCAGGTGTTCCGCGACCTCGGGGTGGAGGGCCCGTACCCGGACGGGAGCGGCTTCCACGACTTCATCCCGACCGCCATCGACCGCGCCGAGTCGCTGCGCATCATCGACGCGATCCCGCCGGCCGTGGTGCGGCACTACGCGTTCTGCGGCACGCCCGACGAGGTCGCCGAGCAGGTCGAGGAGTACGTCGCCCACGGGCTGCGCCACCTCGTCATGTGGAACATCACCGCGTTCGGCGACCCGTCGCTGGCCCGCTGGTCGTTCGGCGCGATGTCCGAGCTGCGGAAGCGGCTGACGGAGTGAGCGCGACCCCGCCGGCCGTGGAGCGGTACTTCGCCGCGGTCAACGCCGAGGACTGGGACGCGATCCGCGCGGTGTTCGCCGAGGGCGCCGAGCTGCGCACCGTCGGGGCCCCGACGCGGCGGGGACGCGACGAGATCGCCGCGCACTTCCCGCAGGTCCTGGCCGCGCTGCCGGTGCACCACGACGAGGTCACGCGCGTCGTCGTCGCCGACCGGACGGTGCTCGTCGAGATCCACTTCACCGGGCGCACCGCGACGGACGCCCCCGTCGAGTTCGACGCCGTCGACGTCTTCGACCTCGGCGAGGACGGCACGACGATCGAGGCCCTCTCCACCTGGTACGACACGGCCGGCGTCGCCCGCCAGGTCCGCGCATGACCGTCCTGCGCGGCCTCGGCGTCACCCTGCCCGTCGACGAGGGCCTGTCGGCCGGGCAGTACCTCGAGCTCGCGCAGCTCGCCGAGCGCTGCGGCTACTCCGACGTGCTGGTCGGCGAGGTCGCGGGCCCCGAGGTGTTCGCGATGCTCGGGATGATCGCGGCGTCCACCGACCGCATCCGGCTCGGCAGCGGCATCGTCGGCGTCTACCCGCGCACCGCCGTGCTGACGGCGATGGGGTTCGCGACCCTCGCCTCGCTCGCCCCCGGGCGGGTGCTGGCGGGCCTCGGCGCGTCGAGCCCGATCATCGTCGAGCAGTGGCACGGGCTCGGGTTCGACGCCCCGCGCGCCCGGATCGCGGAGTACGTCGCCGCGCTGCGCAGCGTCCTCCGCGGCGAGCGCACCGACCTCGACGGCGCCCACGTCCGCTCGCACGGCTTCCGGGCGGCGATGGCCCCGGTCGACGTCCCGATCGTGCTCGCCGCGATGAACCCGCGGATGCTGCGCCTCGCCGGCGCGCTCGCCGACGTCGCGTTCCTGACCTGGACACCGCCCGACGAGTACGGCCCGAAGATCGCGCTGGTCCGCGAGGGTGCGCGCGAGGCCGGGCGGGACCCCGACGAGGTCGGGATCGCCGCGTCGTTCTGGGCCTACGCCGGCGACCGCGGCGACGAGGCCCGCGAGCGCCTGCGCCGCTTCGTGCTGCAGTACGCCATGGTGCCGACGCACCGGCCCTCGTTCCGCGGCAGCCTCGCCGGTCTCGACGACGCCGCGGACGCGTGGGCCGCCGGCGACCGCCGGGCCGCCCTGCGCGCGGTCGACGACGCCGCCGTCGAGGCGATGTGCGCGCTCGGCACCGGTGAGGACGTCGCGCGGCGGGTCGCCGAGCTCCGCGCGGCCGGCGTCGACCTGCCCGTCGCGCTCACCCCGGGCGCCGCGCCGGGCGACCCGGAGGGACCCGTGCAGACCATCGAACGCCTGGCCGCGGCCGTCGGGGTGCGGTCGTGAACGCCCACGACGGCACCGACCCCGCCGTCGCCGCCGTCCCCGCGGACGCCGGCCTCCTGTCGACCGACCACGTCGCCGTGGCCGTGCGCGACCCGCGCGAGGGCGTCGCGCTGTTCGTCGACGCG
This sequence comes from Actinomycetospora sp. ABD4_176, assembly GCF_056311855.1. NCBI lineage: Bacteria > Bacillati > Actinomycetota > Actinomycetes > Pseudonocardiales > Pseudonocardiaceae > Actinomycetospora > Actinomycetospora sp. ABD4_176. Next base: position 2,717,334 of record NZ_CM149974.1, read on the forward strand.
CTCGGCGGGGAGTTCCTGTTCGGCGGGGACAACGACGAGCAGGGCATCCGCATCGTGCAGGTCGTGCTGCCCGGCGGGATGAAGATCGAGCTGATCTCGCCGCTGCGCGACGACGCGCCTGTCGCCCGGTTCCTGGACAGGCGGGGGCCGGGCGTCCACCACATCACGTTGATCTTCGCCGACGTCGAGGTCGCCGTGGCCCGGCTGACCGCGTGCGGCTACGAGGTCGTCGACGTCGACCTGTCGGCGCCCCACTGGCGCGAGGCGTTCGTCCGCCCGCGCTCGGGGCTCGGCACGTTGCTGCAGCTCGCGGACACGACGCTGCGCTGGGACACGCCCGCGGCGTCGGGCGTGACGCTGGAGGACGTGCTCGCCGGCCGCGTGGTGTTCACCGCCGACGAGCGCGCCGTCCTCCGCGAGGGGTGACCTACTCCCAGGTCTGGTGCCGCTTGTACTGCGCGACCACCTCGGGCGGCAGCGGCCCGTTCGCCGGCACCGCCAGGCCCTTCTGCCGGGCCCACAGCCGGGCCGCCTCGATGAACCCGTGGATGTTGCCCTTGCGCACGGGCTCGTCGGCGTCGTGCCGCTCGAGCGGGGCGGTCGGTTCGCGCTTCTCGTCGGACATCCGAGCACCTCCGATGACCTCGTCGTCACCGTCGTCGTCAGTCGCCGCGACCCGGCGGTCGCCGGACCGCTGTGACCCAGGTTACCCACCACAGCGCACCTCGACGACGACTCCCGGCGACAACGCGCCGCCGGGGGAACGGGTGGTCGCGGGCACCGGCCGCACGCCCTGACCGGGGCGCCCGCCCGGTCCGCCACCTCCCGGCTGTCAGGATCCAGGTGTGGACGTCGCGCTCGAGATCGGGCTGGTACTGCTGTTCGTCCTGATCGGGGGCTTCTTCGCCGCCGCCGAGATCGCGCTGGTGTCGTTGCGCTCGGGGCAGGTGTCGGCGCTGGCGGAGAGCGGGGCCCGTGGCCGGGCGGTGGCCCGCCTGCGCGGCGACTCCAACCGCTTCCTGTCCGCGGTGCAGATCGGCGTCACCTTCACCGGGTTCTTCGCCTCGTCCTACGGCGGCGCCACGCTCGCCGGGCGCCTCGAGCCCGGCCTGGAGGGCATCGGGCTCCCCGTCGCGCTGGCGGCAACGGTCGCGCTCGTCCTCGTGACCGCGTTCGTGTCGTACCTGTCGCTGGTCGCGGGCGAGCTCGTCCCCAAGCGTCTGGCGCTGCAGAAGCCGGAGGCGGTCTCGCTGACCACGGCCCCGGTGCTCGACCGCCTCGCCTCGCTCACCCGCCCCCTGATCTGGCTGCTCTCGGTGTCGACGAACGCCGTCGTGCGCGTCCTGGGCGTCGATCCCAGGCAGACCGAGGACGAGGTCAGCGAGGACGAGCTGCGCGACATGGTCCGCACCACCAGCACGCTCACCGACGACGAGCGACGCCTGCTCACCGACGCCTTCCAGGCCACCGACCGCGTCATCAGCGAGGTCATGGTGCCGCGCACCGAGGTCGACTTCCTCGACGCCGAGCTCAGCGCCGCGGAGGCCGTCGTGCAGGTGTCCGACCGGCCGCACTCGCGCTACCCCGTGATCGGCGAGTCGGTCGACGACGTGCTGGGCTTCGTCCACGTCCGCGACCTGCTCACCGCGCACGTCACCGCCGCCGGCGCCTCGCCGCAGCTGCGCGACATCGTCCGCACCGTCACGGTCCTGCCCGGCAGCAAGCCGGTGCTCGACACGCTCTCGCTCATGCGGCGCGGCGGCGGGCACCTGGCGGTCGTCATCGACGAGTACGGCGGCACCGACGGGATCGTCACCGTCGAGGACCTCGTCGAGGAGATCGTCGGCGAGATCCGCGACGAGTACGACCCGAAGGCCGTGCCCGCGCGCCCCCTCGCCGACGGCACCTACGAGGCCGACGGCCTGCTCCACCGCAACGACGTCGCCGAGCAGACCGGGATCGAGCTGCCCGACGGCTCCTTCGACACCCTCGGCGGCTTCGTCCTGCAGGAGCTGGGGCGCACGCCCGAGATCGGCGACGTCGTCGAGGCGATCGACCACCGCTTCGCGGTCACCGACGTCGACGGCCTGCGGGTCGCGCGGGTGCGGATCACGCCGCTGGCCCGGGAGGACACCGACCCCCGCGAGCAGTGACCGCGGTGGCGCAGGTCGCCGCCGCCGGTTGCGTCCGGGGAGCAGGATGGACGGTGTCGGGATCGGGCGCGCACGAGGAGAGCGATGGACGACACGAGTGACGTCGACGCCGGGATCGAGGTACGGGAGGAACCGGACCGCCGGGCCTTCGTGCTCCACGTCGACGGCGTCGAGGCCGGACACGTCGACGTCCGGCGACGCGGGGACCGGATCGTCCTCGTCCACACCGAGGTCGACGAGGCCTACGCCGGCCGGGGGCTTGCCGGGCGCCTGGTGCGGGCGGTGTTCGAGGCCGCGCGCTCCGAGGGGGCAGCCCTGGTCCCGCTGTGCCCCTACGCGCAGCGGTGGCTGGGGTCGCACCGGGAGTACCTCGCCGACGTCCCGGCGCAGACGCGGCAGGAGCTCGGCCTTCCGGAGCCGGAGATGGCGGGACCGGAGATGGCGGGAGAGGAACAGTGACGACCCAGCAGGACATCGATCCGCACGCCGAGCCCTCGGGGACGGGGTGCCTGGAGTGCGAGCAGAACGGCGGCTGGTGGTTCCACCTGCGCCGCTGCGCGGCCTGCGGCCACATCGGGTGCTGCGACTCGTCGCCGATGCAGCACGCGACGCGCCACGCCCGCGAGCGGGGCCACCCGATCCTCACGAGCTTCGAGCCCGGCGAGGACTGGTTCTTCGACGACCGCGACGGCTCGGTCGGCCACGGCCCGGTGCTCGCGGGCGCCCAGAACCACCCCGAGGACCAGGGCGTCCCGGGGCCCGCCGGCCGCGTCCCGGAGGACTGGCAGCGCAAGCTGCACTGAGTGGTCGCGCCAAGGAGATGCGCAGGCCGGCGCTCCTGCGTCGCGCTGTCCTGCGACCTCCGGCGCGGGTGTCAGCCCGTCGGGCCGAACCGCTCCACGCGGATCGTCCCGGCGGGCTGGCCGGCGTCGACGAGCAGCGTCTCCATCGCGCCGGTGAAGCGGGCCGAGCCGCAGAGGTAGACCGTCGCCGCGGGGTCGACGAGCGCGGGGATCGCGGCCGCGTCGAGGCGCCCGGCGTGCGGGTCGCCCGGTGCACGGGTCAGCGCGATGTGCGCGCCGGCGGCCTCGAGCTCGTCGGCGTAGGGCAGGCGGTCGCGGGTGGTCGCGCTGACCGCGAGGCGCAGCCGGTCGGTCCGGCCGACGTCGTGCGCGTGCCGCAGCATCCCGACCAGCGGGGCGACGCCGCTGCCGCCGCCGATCGCGACGGCGCGCGTGTGGCCGCTCCAGACGAACCAGCGCCCGATCGGCCCGCGGACCTCGAGATCGTCGCCGGGCTCGACGACGTCGGCGAGGTAGGTCGACACCTCGCCGTCGTCGATGCGCTCGACGAAGAGCTCCACGAGGTCGTCGGCGGGCGCCGAGGCCACCGAGTAGGAGCGCTGCGCGGTGTAGCCGTCGGGCGCGCGCAGCCGCACCACGTAGTGCTGGCCGGGGTGGTGCGCCACGCGCGCGGGCACGGCGAGGCGCAGCACGACGGCGTCGACCGCCGGGTGCGCGACCTCGACGACCCGCGCGTCGCGCCACCTCGCCGCGGCCCGCCGGTCGTTGGGGCCGCCCGCGCGGTCGTCGGGGGCCCCGAACTCGTCAGTCCCCGTCGAAGCGCTGCTCGCGCCAGGGGTCGCCTCGCTCGTGATAGCCGTTCACCTCCCAGAAGCCGGGCTCGTCGTGGTCGAGCAGGGTGATCCTCTCGATCCACTTCGCGGACTTCCAGAAGTAGAGGTGCGGCACGATCATCCGCACCGGTCCGCCGTGCTCGCGCGGCAGCGGCCTGCCCTCGTGCTCCCACACCACCCACGCCTTGCCGCCGCGCACGTCGTCGAGGGGCAGGTTGGTGGTGTAACCCGTGGTCGAGCGCTCGACGACGAACCTCGCCCCGTCCTGCACGCCCACCGCGTCGAGCAGGGTGTCGAACGAGATGCCGGAGAAGTTGGTGTCGAGCTTGGACCACGTGGTGACGCAGTGGATGTCCCCCGCGTACACCGAGGGCGTCAACAGCCGCAGCTCGCGCAGCGTCCACGTCGTGGGCGTGTCGACCAGACCGTCGACGGTGACCGTCCACGTGTCGGCGTCGACCCGCGGCGTCGCCTCGGCGGTGAGCACCGGCCACCCGGCCCCGACGTCGTACTGCCCCGGGGGCAGCCGCGGGTCGCGCTCCCGCCGACGCCCGAGGAATCCGCGCGTGGTCGCCACGATCATCACTCCGTCCGCTCTACCGTCGCGGCCCGACAGTAGTGAACGAACGCCCCTCCTGGCGCCCCTCGGACGGCGCCGTCGCCGGGTGGGTCCGGTGTCGTCGCGGGGTCGACGGCACCCGAGGGTCGCGACCACGATGGGCAGGGTCGTCGACCCACCGGCGAGCTCCCGCGCAGCCTTCCGGGAAGGACCCGCCATGCGCTCGATCGAGACCGTGACCCTGGACGACGCCCGCCGCGTCATCGCCGCCGGCGAGCAGGAGGCGGCGCAGCAGGGGCAGCCGATGAACATCGCCGTCGTCGACGCCGGCGGCAACCTCGTGGCCCACATCCGCCAGGACGGTGCCTGGATCGGCAGCGTCGACGTGGCCATCAACAAGGCCTTCTCCGCGCGGGCCTTCGACGTCTCCACCCAGGGCCTCGCCGAGAACGCCCAGCCCGGCGGGCAGTTCTTCGGCATCCAGGACTCCAACCACGGCCGCGTCATGATCTTCGCCGGCGGTGTGCCGCTGATGTCCGGCGACGCCGTGGTCGGCGCCGTGGGCGTCAGCGGCGGCACCGGGGAGCAGGACCAGGCCGTCGCCTCCGCCGCGGCGGCGGCGCTGTAGGGGAACACCTCCGCGGCGGGGGTCGTTGCCCCGATCACCGGACCCTGTCGGAGCCGCTTCGAGGGAGTGCTGCCGTGCCCACGCCCGACGTCCCGCTCGAGAAGCTGGGCTTCCTCACCCTCGGACTCTTCGACGGCGACGACCCCGGTCCCGGCATGGAGTCGACGCTCGCGGTCATCGAGCTGGGCGAGCAGCTCGGCTTCGACAGCGCCTACCTGCGCCACCGCCACTTCCAGACCGGCATCTCCTCCCCCATCGCGATCATGGCGGCCGCGTCGCAGCGCACCTCGCGGATCGCCATGGGCACGGCGGTCACGCCGCTGGGCTGGGAGAACCCGCTGCGGATGGCCGAGGACCTCGCCACCGTCGACATCCTCTCCGGCGGCCGGCTCGAGCCCGGCTTCTCGGTCGGCCCGCCGATCCACTGGGACGACGTCAAGGACGCGCTCTACCCCGACACCGCCGACCGGGAGGACCTCACCTACGAGCGCGTGGCCCGCCTCCTGCGGATGGTGCGCGGCGAGCCGGTGAGCACGTTCTCCGGCACCGCGGGGTTCGAGGAGTTCTCGGCGCGGGTCGAGCCGCACTCCCCCGGACTCGGCGACCGCATCTGGTACGGCGCGGGCAGCGGGCGCTCGACGCGGTGGGCCGCCGAGCAGGGTCTCAACCTGCTGACGAGCAACATCATCAAGCCCGAGCAGAGCGACCTCGAGACCGACGGCCGCTGGGACTTCGCCGCGATCCAGCAGCGCCAGATCGCGCTGTTCCGGGCGCACCACCGCGACGGCGAGGCCGCCCGCGTGTCGCAGGGGCTCGTCGTCATCCCCACCGACTCGGCCACCCCGGAGCAGCGCGCCAGGTACGAGGCCTACGTCGCGCGGCGCACGCCCCGCACCGCCGCGCCGAGCGGCCCGCCCGGGCCGGGACTGCTCGCGGCGCCCGACGTGCTCGGCACCTCGGAGGAGGTCGCCGAGAAGCTCTACGCCGACGCCGCCTTCCGCGAGGTCCGCGAGGTCGTGTTCGCGCTGCCGTTCACCTTCGAGCACGAGGACTACGTGCAGATCCTCACCGACATGGCCACCAGGCTCGGCCCGGCGCTGGGCTGGAAGCCGGCGGCCTGAACGGGCCTCCGGCCCGTCGGCTCACACGGACCGGAGATCGCGCCCCGGCAATCCTTGCGCCTGCCTTGCATCCGGTGGGGGGGCGGCCCGGAACGGTGGCTCGCCGGCTCCTCGCTGCCGAAGAATCGCAAGTGCCCCGCCGACGACGGAAGGACGCGCACCGATGCGGGACACCATTCCCATGCCGTGGGCGACCGACGCCGAGCGGACCGCCGACGTGGAGAAGCACGCGACGATGCTGGCGGCCGCGACCTCCTGCCTGGGCCGGCGTCTCCACCTCGCTCCCGGCGAGGTCGACGGGGCGACGGTCGTGGGGGTCGCCTACGACCTCGCGCACGTCGTCCTCGATCGCTGTGACGCCGCGGGCGAGTTCCGGGACGCGCGGGACGAGGCCGTGGCCCATTCCCTCACCTTCCTGGTGGTCGCGTTCTCGGAGTCGGCCCGCGATCCCGAGCGCCGCGCGTTCCTCGATTCCTTCTACCGCGAGGTCTGGGCCCGGTTCCTCGTCGAGCAGGACGCCCTCCAGCGCAGCTGAGGGTCGCGGGGCGTCGCGGGCCCTCGGCGTCGCGGCTCCCGCCCGCCTACCCTCGGCACGGTCGGGAGGAGGGTCGAGGATGGCGTCCGCCGGAGCGGCCGGGACCGATGACCACGCGGACCGGACCGGCCTCGGCCCGATCCTCGCCGAGCTGACCGCCCCGGGCGGGGAGTTCGCGATGGTGCCGGCGACGGTCGACGGCGTCGCCATGCGGGTCCACGAGCGGGGCCCGCACACGCTGCGCGAGCTGTACCTGACCTCGCCCGCGCCCGGCGACCGCGTCGCGACCGTCTACGGGTCCGAGCGCACGACCTACGCCGAGCACCGCCGCCTCGTCGCCGGGCTCGCGCGGTGGCTGGTCGACGAGCAGGGGCTGGCGCCCGGCGACCGGGTGGCCGTCGCGATGCGCAACGTGCCCGAGTGGCCCGTGGCGTTCTGGGCGGCGCTGGTCGCGGGCCTGGTCGTCGTGCCCCTCAACGCGTGGTGGACCGGCGAGCAGCTCGCCGGCGCGCTCGCGCACGCGCAGGCCCGGGTGGTGATCGCCGACCCCGAGCGCGGGGGCGCGCTCGTCGGGCGCCACGACCTCCCGCCGGTCGTGCTCGCGCGCGGGGAGGGTCCGCCGCCGCCCGGGGTGCTGGCGTGGGACGACGTCGTGCGCCCGTCCGACGGCCCGCTGCCCGCGGTCGACGTCACCCCGGACGACGTCGCCACGATCATCTACACCTCGGGCACCACGGGGGCGCCGAAGGGCGTCGTCGGTACCCACCGCAACCACGTCACCAACGCGCTCAACGTCGCGTGCCTGGGGCGCGCCAACCAGCTGGCCGCCGCGCGGCGCGGCGAGCCGGTGCCCGCGCCCGCCCGGCCCGGGACGCTGCTCGCCTACCCGATGTTCCACATCGCCGGGCTCAACGGGCTCTACGGCGCCGTCCTCTCGGGCGCGACGCTCGCGCTGCTGCACCACTGGGACCCCGACGAGGCCCTGCGCCTCATCGCCACCGAGGCGCTGACCAACGCCTCGGGCGTCCCGTCGGTGCTGCGCGACGTCGTCGAGCTGGCCGTCGAGCACCCGCGGCAGACCGCCTCGCTGACCCGCATCGCCATGGGCGGCGCCCCGATCCCGCCCTCGCTGGTGCGGCGGGTGTCCACCGAGCTCGCCGGGCGCGCGTCGGCGGCCAACGGGTACGGCGCCACCGAGACGACGTCCGCGGTGTGCGCCAACACCGGCGCCGACTATGCCGCGCACCCCGACAGCGTCGGGCGTCCGGTCCCCGGCACCGAGCTGCGCATCGTCGACCCGGCGACCGGCGACGAGGTCGGCGAGGGCACCGTCGGCGAGCTCTGCTTCCGCGGCCCGCAGATCATGCGCGGCTACTGGCGCAACCCCGGGGCGACCGCGGCCGTGCTGCGCGACGGGTGGCTGCACAGCGGCGACCTGGGCCTGGTCCGCGACGGCTGGGTCTACGTCGTCGACCGCGCCAAGGACGTCGTCGTGCGCGGCGGGGAGAACGTGTTCTGCGGCGAGGTCGAGGCCGCGCTGCTCGCGCAGCCGGGCGTCCTCGAGGCCGCGGTGGTCGGCGTCCCGCACCCGCGCCTCGGCGAGGACGTGGCCGCCGTGCTCGTCGCCACCCCGGGCACCGCGCCCGACACGGCGGCGCTGCAGGCCGCGCTGGGCGCCGTGCTGCCCGGGTTCGCCGTGCCGGGCACGGTGATCTGGCGCGACGAGCCGCTGCCGCGCACCGCCACCGGCAAGGTCGTCAAGACGACCCTGCGGCGGGAGCTCGGCGAGCTCAGCGCTCCGCCAGCACCCCCAGGGTGAGCAGCAGCTGGTCGCGCGGCGCCGCGAGGCGCAGCGAGGTCAGCGCCTCGATGCGCGAGACGCGCGACGCGACGGTGCTGCGGTGGCACGCGAGCGCCGTGGCGGCACGGGACGGCGACGCGCCCTCGACGAGCACCACCTCGAGGGTCCGCAGGAGGGTCGCGCGCTCGAGCTCGGGGAGGTCGGCCAGCCCGCCGAGCACGACCCGGTGCAGGCGGGCGGCCACCGCGGGGTTGCCGGCGAGCAGGGCCTCGGGCAGCCGGTCGTCCAGCGCGACGACCCGGGAGGCGGAGGGCGCGAGCGTGCACGCGGCCAACCGCGCGAGGGCCAGGCCCCCGTCGACCTCCGCCAGGCCCGCCACCGGCGGGGACACGCCGACGGGGCCGGCGGCGCGGGGCCCGAGCAGCCCGACGACCTCCCCGGTGGTGACGCCCTCGGCGGCGACGAGGCCGACCACCTCGTCGCGCCGCGGGTGCCAGGTCGAGGTGATGCCGGCCTCGCGCAGGGCGTCGCGGGGGGCGCGCAGCGGCTCGTCGTCGACACCTCCCTCGACGCTCCCGGCCGGGGCGACGACGCACAGCAGCGGGCCGTGCTCGGCCAGGCCCAGCGTCCGCGCCGCCTCCCGCACGACGGCCGGGTCGCTCCCGCGACCGTCGAGCAGCTCCTCGACGATCGCGTGGCGGTGCCCGAGGGTGCGGCCGCGCAGCCGGGCCTCCTCGGCCCGGTAGGCGTCGACCAGCCGCGCGGAGCTCCCGTCGATCATCCGCCACACCTCGTCGGCCACCGCGAGCAGCGTCCGGTCGTACGCGCCCCCGTAGCGCTCCTGCGACACCGCCCGCATCCGTTCCCACAGCAGCCGCCCGCCGAGGCGGTGGGCCCGGAGCACGGCCTCGAGCGGCACGCCCTGCCGGGCCCGGCGCCGCCCGGTGTCGGCGGTCAGCGACATCCGGTCGGTGTCGGGCCGCACCTCCCCGGCCAGCACCAGCAGGCCACGCTCGAGATGCGCCCGGCACGTCGTCCACACGTCCTCGCGCGGCGCGACGCCGGGCTCGCCGTCGGTGTCCTCGCGCTCGAGGATCCGGGCCGTCAGCCGGTCGGCGAGGTCGTCCAGGTCCGCGCGCAGCGCCCCGCAGAGGACGGCGAGCACAGCGGACACGGCGGGCACGTCCGGCTCCCCCTCCGCGGGGGTCGCGGTGCGCCGGCGCGGGGGGCCCATGGCCGCAGGATGCACCCGCACCGGACCCCGGAGAAGCCGGTCGTGCCCGGCGCTGCATGACCCAGCTCACATTCTGTGCTCCCGGCCCATGGTCCGGACGGGGCGGTCGGCCCAGGGTGAGCCTGGTCGGCTCCGCTGGGTGCCGGCACGGTCCCGCCGGGTGACGACGGGGCGGGACGGCCGGGGAGAGCACATGACGTCTGCCGCGCAGCGGGAGCCCACGCTGGGCACGCCGGCCTTCGCCGTCGAGGACGTGACCGTGCGGTTCGGCGGGCTCACGGCGCTGGACGCGGTGTCGCTGGACCTCGCCGAGGGCGAGGTGCACGGGGTCATCGGGCCCAACGGCGCCGGGAAGACCACGCTGCTCAACGTCTGCTGCGGCTTCCAGCGCCCGGACGAGGGGGTGCTCACCCGCGCGGGCCGCCCGCTGACCGCGCTCGCACCGCACCAGCTCGTCGGCCTCGGGATCGCCCGCACCCTGCAGGGTGTCGGCCTGTTCCGCGGGCTGACCGCGCTGGAGAACGTCATGGTCGGCGCGGACCGTCACCGCCGCACCGGCTTCCTCGCCGCCCTGCTCGGGCTGCCGCGCGCCGAGGCCGACCGGCGCGCGCTCGCCGAGCGGGCCCGGGCCGCGCTGGTCGAGGTGGGCGCCGCGGACGTCGCCGACCGGCACCCCGACGCCCTGCCGTTCCCGGTCCGCAAGCGGGTGGCGCTCGCGCGGGCGCTCGTCGCCGAGCCCGAGATCCTCTTCCTCGACGAGCCGGCGGGCGGGCTCGGCTCCGACGACATCGAGGAGCTGGCCGGGCTGATCCGCCGGCTCGCCGGGCGGAGCGCGCGCACCGCGGTGGTGCTGGTCGAGCACCACATGGACCTCGTGATGGCGGTGTGCGACCGGATCACGGTCCTCGACTTCGGCCGCGTCATCGCGGTCGGCGATCCGGAGACCGTGCAGGACGACCCGGCCGTCGCCGCCGCCTACCTCGGCGAGGAGTCCCGGGGCGGGTCCCAGGGCGATTCCCCGGGGAGCGCGTCGTGAGCGCCCCGTCGACGGCCCCGCCGCGCCTGGTCGTCGAGGACCTGACCGCGACCTACGGGCCCGTGACCGCCCTGCGCGACGTGACGATCCCGACCGAGCCCGGCGGCGTCACCGCGGTGCTCGGCGCGAACGGCGCGGGCAAGACGACGCTGCTGCGCACGGTCTCCGGTCTGGTGCGGCCCCGCGCCGGGCGGGTGCGCCTCGGCGAGCGCGAGCTCACCGGCGCCGCGCCGGAGTCGGTGGCCGCCGCCGGCGTCGCGCACGTGCCCGAGGGCCGCGGGGTGATCACGCAGCTCACGGTCGAGGAGAACCTGCGCCTCGGGGCCCTGCTGGGCCGTCGCCGGGCCGCCGGCCGCGGCGGGCCGGCCCGCGGGTGGTCGCTGGACGCGGTGCTGGAGCTGTTCCCGGCCCTCGCCGACCGCCGCCGGCGCCCGGCGGACACGCTCTCGGGCGGCGAGCGGCAGATGCTGGTGATCGGCCGTGCGCTGCTCACCGAGCCCGACGTCCTGCTGCTCGACGAGCCGTCGCTCGGTCTGGCGCCCCGCATCGTCACCCAGATCTTCACGGTGCTGCGCGACCTCACCGAGCGGCACGCCCTGACCGTCGTCCTCGTCGAGCAGAACGCCCGCAGCGCCCTCGAGGTCGCCGACACCGGCGTGGTGCTCGCCCTGGGCCGCGTCGTCGCGGTCTCCGACGCCGCGACCCTCGCCGCGGACCAGGCCCTGCGCCACGCCTACCTCGGCTTCTGAGCCGGACCGGACCGGGAGGAGCCCCGTGCAGCAGTTCCTCGACCTCACCCTCAGCGGGTTGTCCCAGGGGGCGATCTACGCTGCGTTCGCCCTCGCCCTGGTGCTGATCTGGCGCTCCACCCGCGTCGTCAACTTCGCGCAGGGGTCGATGGCGATGTTCACGACCTACCTGGCGCTGCTCGCCGTCGACGCGGGCTGGCCGTACTGGGCCGCGCTGCTGGTCGCGCTGGGCTCGGGCCTGCTCCTGGGCGCGCTCGTGGAGCGGGTCGTGATGCGCCCGGTGGAGAACGGTCCCGAGCTCAACCCGGTGATCGTCACCCTCGGGGTGTTCGTGGCGCTGCAGGCGCTCGCGTCGCTGCTGTTCGGCGCCCAGTACCGCTCGTTCCCGGCGCCGCTGGGGCTCTCGGGGCTGCAGGTCGGGTCGGTCAACGTCGCCGTCACGCCGTACGGGCTGTTCACCCTCGGCGCGGTGCTGGTGACGATGCTCGGCCTGGTCGCGCTGTTCCGCTTCACCGACCTGGGCCTGCGCCTGCGGGCCTCGGCGTTCGACGGGGAGGTCGCGCGGCTGCTCGGGGTGCCCGTCGGGCGGATGCTCACGCTGGGCTGGTCCCTGGCGGCGGCGGTCGGGTCGCTCTCCGGCCTGCTCATCGCCGGCGGCAGCCTCGTCTGGCCGGCCTACATGGACGCGCTGATCGTCTACGGGTTCGTGGCCGCCGTGCTCGGCGGGCTCGACAGCCCGCTCGGGGCCGTGGTCGGCGGGGTCGCGATCGGGCTCGCCCTCTCCTACGTCAGCGGCTACCTCGGCTCGGAGCTCGCCGGCATGGCCGCGCTGGTCATCCTCGTCGCCGTCCTGCTGGTCCGTCCGGCCGGGCTGTTCGGCCGCGCCCGCGTGCGGAGGGTCTGACGTGACCGACGCCGACGTGACCGACACCGACGCCCCCACCACCGCCCGCGCCGGCGCCGACGCGGACCGGCCCCGGCGCCGCCGCACACCGCGCCTGCCGCGCACACCGCTGGCCCGGCACTCGCTGGGCCTGCTCGTGGGCGCGGTGGTGGTGCTCGCGGTCCTCGAGCTCGCCAGCCCGTTCCGGGTCTCGCAGGTGGCGACGCTCGCCTACTACGTCATCGCCTGCGCGGGCCTCACGCTGCTCACGGGCACCAACGGCCAGATCTCGCTCGGTCACGGCGCCTTCATGGCCGTCGGCGGCTACACCACCGCGCTGCTGCTGCCGCCCGGCGTGCCGTTCCTGGCGGCGATGCTCGCGGGCGCGGCGGTCGCCGGGCTCGTCGGCGCGGTCGTCGGGGTCGCGGCGGCGCAGCTGCACGGCCCGTACCTCGCCGGCGCGACGCTCGCGCTCGCCGTCGGGCTGCCCGGGCTCGCGGTCGCGTTCGCCGGTCTGCTGGGCGGCGACCAGGGCCTCACCGTCGACGCGCCCCGCCCGCCACCGGCGGTCGCCGACGCCCACTACTTCCTGTTCGCCACCGACCCGTCGACGACGCAGTGGCTCGCGGCCATCGGCGCCGCCGTCGCCGGGGTGGTGCTGTGGTGCCTGGCCAACCTGGGCACGTCGCGCTACGGGCGGGTGTGGCGGGCGGTGCGCGACGACGAGGTCGCCGCGGAGCTCGCCGGACTGCGGGTCGGGCGCCTGCGGGTGCTCGCCTTCGTGGTCAGCGCGGTGTGCGCGGGGCTCGCGGGCGGGGTGCTGGCCCTGGTCACCCGACTCGTGGCGCCGAGCGGGTTCGGGATCGTGCTCTCGCTGTCGTTGCTCGCCGCGATCGTCATCGGCGGGCTCGGCAGCCTCACCGGCGCCGTGCTCGGCAGCGTGGTGATCGTCTTCCTGCCGCCGCTGGTCACCGGGCTCGGGGCTCGTGCCGGGCTGTCGGACATCCAGGCCGCCGAGCTGGCCCCGCTCACCTACGGGCTCGTGCTGGTGCTGGTGATGATCTTCGCGGCCGACGGCGCGGTGGGTCTGCTGCGGCGAGGTGCGGCACGGCTGCGGCGCGGGCGGACGGGGCCGGAGCAGGAGCCCGGGCCGGCGCAGGAGCCGGAGCACGAGCAGGGGTCGGACGTCGAGTCGAGGAGGACCTGATGAGGGTGTTGCCGGGCGCGAGGGTGCTCGCCGCGGTCGTCGCGGTGCTGGCGGTGGTCCTGGCCGGGTGCGGGGCGGGCGGGCGGGAGCAGGAGCCCGGCGGGGCGTCCGACGTCGGCGTCACACCGACCTCGATCAAGGTCGGGGCGCACTTCCCGCTCACGGGGGTCGCGGCGCCGGGCTACAGCGAGATCCCGACCGGCACCCGGGCCTACTTCGACTGGGTCAACGCCCGCGGTGGCGTCAACGGCCGGCAGATCGAGTACGTCTTCCGCGACGACGCCTACACCCCGACCCAGACGACGCAGGTCGTCAACGAGCTGGTGCTGCGCGACCAGGTCTTCGCCGTCCTCGGCGGCCTGGGCACCGCACCCCACGGCGCGGTCCTCGACTTCCTCAACGGCGAGGGCGTGCCCGACCTGTACGCGTCGTCGGGCTCGCTGCTGTGGAACCAGCCCGAGCAGAACCCGATGACCTTCGGCTGGCAGCCGGACTACGAGGTCGAGGGCAAGATCCTCGGGCAGTACATCGCCCAGACCGCCCCGAACGCCCGGGTCGGGCTGCTCCTGCAGGACGACGACTTCGGGCGCGACGGCGAGGCGGGCGTCCGGCGCACCCTCGGCCCGCAGGTCGTCGCCGCGGCGCGCTACACCTCCGGCGCCACCGACATCGCCCCGCAGATCTCCGCGCTGCAGGCCGCGGGCGCGGACCTCGTCATCGGCTTCACCGTGCCGTCGTACACCGCGCGCAGCCAGCTCGCGGCCCAGCGGCTGAACTACCGGCCGCAGTGGGCGTACAGCAACGTCGGGTCGGACCCCACGCTCGTGGGCGGCCTGCTGCAGCGGCTGAGCCAGGGCCAGAGCGGGCCGAACCCGCTCGACGGCGTGCTGACCACGGAGTACCTGCCGGGCCCGGACGAGACGAACGACCCGTGGGTGCAGCTGTTCTCGCAGGTCTGGGCGGCCCACGGCGACGGCACCCCGCTGACCAGCTTCCGCATCTACGGGATGGCCGAGGCCTACACGTTCGTCCAGTCGCTGCAGGCGGCCGGCCCGGCACCGACGCGGCAGGGGATCGTCGAGGCGGTGGAGCGCCAGGGCGGCGGACCGAACGGCTTCCGCGGCCCGGCCTACCCGCCGTTCCGGTACAGCCCCGAGTCGCACGCGGGCATGGCCGGCGTCGCCGTGGCCCGGCTGCAGGGCGGCAGCACGCTGCCGCTGACCCCGGTGCGCCTGACCGACAACGGGGACGCCCCGATCACCGACGCCCCGGAGCAGAGCCGGCCCGCGCCACCGCCCGACGGCATCCCGACGGTCACCCCGACCGCGGGCTGAGCCGCCGCTGCCCGGGTCCCCGGGCGGCCCCTCCGCGAGGGGCCGCCCGCGGGATCACAGCCCGAGCGTCTTGCCGATGATGTCGCGCTGGATCTCGCTCGTGCCGCCGTAGACGGTCGAGACCACGCTCTGGCGCAGCAGGCGCTCCATGCCGTACTCGGTGGCGTAGCCGTAGCCACCGAGCATCTGCATGCCCTCGAGCGAGAGGTGCTTGGCGAGCTCGGTGGCCTTGAGCTTGGCCATCGACGCCTCGCGCGGGAACAGCGCGCCGGGGTTCTCGTCGATGGTGCGGGCGGTGTCGTGCACGAGCAGCTTGAGGGCCGCGAGGTCGGTGGCGTTGTCGGCGATCCGGTGGCGCAGCGCCTGGAAGGTGCCGATCGGCCGGCCGAACTGCCGGCGCTCCTTGACGTAGGCCAGCGTGTCGTCGAAGGCGCGGCGCGCGAGGCCGAGCATGAGCCCGGCGAGGATCATGCGCTCGAGGTTGAGCCCGGCCATGAGCTGGCGCCAGCCCTGCCCCTCGGTGCCGACGACGGCGTCGGCGGGCAGGTGGCAGTCGGTGAAGTAGAGGTCGTTGACCTCCTTGCCACCCATGGTCTCGATGCCGCGGATCTCGAGGCCCTCGGCGTCGGTGGGGACCATGAACATCGTCAGGCCCTCGTGCTTGCCGCCCTCGGTGGAGGTGCGGGCGACGAGCAGGATGTGCTTCGAGATGTGGGCGTTCGAGCACCACGTCTTCTGGCCGTTGACCACCCAGCCGTTCTCGGACTTCTCGGCCTTGCAGGTCAGGCCGCCGACGTCGGAGCCGGCGCCGGGCTCGGACATCGAGATGGCGAGCAGCTCGCCGCCCACCACGTCACCCAGCAGCTGCTGCTTCTGCTCCTCGGAGCCGCTGCGCTCCAGCGCGGCCGCGGTGATGATCGTCGTGCCGAAGCCGCCGATGGGGATCTGGTGGTAGGAGGTCTCCTCGAGGAAGACGAGCAGGTCGGTCATCGACCCCCCGGAGCCGCCGTAGGACTCGGGCAGCGCGATGCCGAGCCAGCCCTGGTCGGCCATCTTGCGGTAGATCTCCATCGAGTGCGGGCCCTCGGCGGTGAGCTCGTCGCGGCGCGCCTTGTCGGGCACCTCGCGACGGGCGAACTCGCCGATGGCGTTCGCGAGGTCCTGCTGCTCCTCGGTGAGGGTCACGGGCATCGTCGGCCTCCTTCTCAGCGTGCGTCGTCCCAGAGGCCGACGGCCTCGAGGTGGGCGAGCAGGAGGTCGCGCCCGTCGAGGACGTGGCCCTCCATGGCCGCCCGTGCGGTCCCGGCGTCGCCCGCGGCGAGGGCGTCGAGCAGGGTGCGGTGGGCCGCGACGGTGGCGGTGCGCCAGGCCGCGCGGCCGGTGTAGAAGCGGGGCGGCAGGTAGTGCGCGGCGCGCCCGACGAGCCAGGCGAGCTTGCGGGCCCCGCCCGCGCGGTTCAGCGCGGCGTGGAATCGGCCCTCGGCGACGGCGAGGTCGCCCGGGTCGCCGGTCGCGATGAGCGCGTCGACCTCGGCGGCCCGGGCCTGCAGCGCCGCCAGCCCCTCGGCGTCGAGCGACCCGGCCGCGCGGGCCGCCAGCTCCCCGGTGAGCTGGGCCTGGACGGCGAAGAGGTCGACGACGTCGGCGCGGTCCAGCGGCGCGACGACGAACCCGCGCCGCGGCAGCGCCCGCACCATGTCGTCGGCGCGCAGCGCCTGCAGTGCCTCGCGGACCGGGGTGGGGCTGACCCCGAGCTCGACGGCGAGACGGTCGGGGCGGAGGAACGTGCCCGGGCGCAGCACCCCGCTGAGGATCCGCTCGCGCAGCTGCAGCGCCACCTGCTCGGGCAGCGCCGGCGCGTCGCCGAGCAGCGCCGCCTCCGCACCGGTCACGGTGCCGGACCATATCCTATGGGATTTGACGCGACCAGGGGCCGGCGAGCGGCGATGGTGGAGATCAGCAGGCCGACAAGCACCCCCGGGAGCGCTCTCGAGGTGCGTTTCCGCCTGCTGATCACCGAGGTGGGGGTCGAGGTCGGGGTCAGACGGGCGTGCGCACCGGCGTCCGGGTGCCGGCGCGGCGCACGAGCCGGTCGGCGGCCAGCGCGCCGAGGCCCGAGATCAGCGTGATGAGGACGAGGTACGCCGACGCGCCCGCCATGCCGAGCGACGAGGCGAGCAGCAGCGTCGTGAAGATCGGGGCGAGGGCGCCGCCGACGATCGAGCCGAGCTGGTAGCCGACCGACGCGCCGCTGTAGCGGATCTCGGTCGGGTAGCACTCGGCGGCCAGCGCGGCGGACGGTCCCCACATGGGCGCCGAGGCCCACCGCGCCGCCGCGACGGCCACGGCGATGAGCAGGAGCGACCCGCTCGCGAGCAACGGCAGGAAGAGGGCGGCGACGACGGCCGTGGCGATGCTGCCGGTGACGATCGTGCGGGACAGGCCCCAGCGGTCGGCACCCGCGGACACCCACAGGATCAGCGGCACCTCGAGCACCGCGACGACGAGCACGATCGCGATCAGCGCCGCGCGGGGCAGGCCGAGGCTGCTGGTGCCGTACTGGATGGTGTAGGTCGCGGCCATGTAGCCGATGCCCGTGATGCCGGTGAACATCGCGATGCCGCACAGGACCTGCGGGAAGTGGTGGCGCAGGACCGACGCGAGCGGCAGGGCCATCGACCCGGAGCGCTTCACGGCGACGAACTCCGAGCTCTCCTCGATCCGCAGCCGCACCCACAGCCCGACCAGCACGAGCACCGCGCTGAGCAGGAACGGGACGCGCCAGCCCCACGACGAGAACGCCTCGGCGGGCATCGACGCCGCGAGCACCAGGAAGACCGCGTTCGAGGCGATGAGCCCGATGGGCACCCCGAGCTGCGGGAAGCTGCCGTAGAACGCGCGCTTGGACTCCGGCGCGTGCTCCACCGAGATCAGCACCGCGCCGCCCCACTCGCCGCCGACCGCGAAGCCCTGCACGAGGCGCAGCAGGACGAGCAGGACCGGGGCGAGCGCGCCGATCGCGGCGTAGGTCGGGAGCAGGCCGATGAGGGTGGTGGCGACACCCATCGTCACCAGCGTGGTGACGAGCGTGGCCTTGCGCCCGATGCGGTCGCCGAGGTGCCCGAACACGATGCCGCCGATGGGGCGGGCGACGAACCCGACGGCGAAGGTCGCGAACGCGGCGAGCGTGCCGGTCAGCGAGGAGACCTGCGGGAAGAACTGCGGCGCGAACACCGTCACGGCGGCGAGGCCGTAGATGTAGAAGTCGTACCACTCGATCGACGTGCCGACGAGGCTCGCGAGGGCGACCTTGCGGACCTCGCGCCCCGAGCGGGCGGTGGGGGCGGGCGGAGTGGCGGCCGGGTCCTCGGCCATGGGCGGTCCTCCGGGAGGGCTCGGTCGGGGGTGGCTCGGGAGTGTCGGAGCGAGTGTCAGGAGGCCGGCGCGGCCCGGCGCGTGGCGCGGCCGGCGGCCAGGGCGTGCGAGACGCCGGCGGCGCTGGTGCGCACGAGTGGGGCGAGCACCGAGACCGGCGGGTTGTCGTGGTGCGCGACGACCGACAGCGCGGCCACGACCTCGCCGGTCGCGTCGCGGACGGGCGCGGCCACCGAGGTGGCGTCGTCGGTGATCTGGCGCTCGCTGACCGCGTAGCCGCAGGTCCGGATGGCCGCGAGCATCTCGCGGATCCGGACGGGGTCGGCGAGCGTGTAGGGCGTGTGGCGGGTGAACGGGCCATCGAGGACCCGCTCGAGGACGTCGGTCGGCGCGTGCGCGAGGAGCACCAGCCCGACCCCGGTGGCGGTCATCGCCCAGCGGCCGCCGACGCGGGTGAGCACGCCGACGGCGCGCGACCCGGCGAGGCGCTCGACGAAGACGATCTCGTCGTCCTCGCGCACGGCGAGCTGGACGTTCTCGCGGGTGACCGCGCACAGGTCCTCGAGGTAGGGCAGCGCCCGCTCGCGCAGCCCCGGGCCGCGCGGCGCGAGCGCGCCGACCTCCCAGAGCCGCAGGCCGACCTGGTAGCGCCCGCCCGGGTCGCGCTCGACGGCGCCCCATACCTCGAGCTCGGTGACGAGCCGGTGGGCGGTGGACAGCGGCACGCCGGAGCGGCGCGAGATCTCGCTGAGGGTCAACGTCGGGCGGTCGTCCGAGAAGGCCTCGAGCAGGCGCAGCGCCCGGGCGACGACGGGTCCCGTCGACACCCGCTCGGGGTCCCGCGCGGGGCGGGTGGACCGGCCGCGGTCATGGGTGACCGTCATGGCTCTCCGTCGGCATCGGCGACACGGATCGCAGGAGTGTGCGGCGGGTCACGCACCGTGCCCAACAGAGGTTTCCGGATGCCGGAAGACAAGTGTGGGTTCCGTGTCAGCTCCGTCTCAGCCCGTGACGAGGCGGACCGGCACGCTCGCGAACCCCCGCAGCCAGTTCGACAGCCGCGGCCGCGACTCCCCCGCCGGCTCGAGGCGCGCGACGCGGCGGGCCAGCGCCCCGAGCAGCGCCTCGGCCTCCATGCGGGCGATCACCTGGCCCACGCAGTTGTGCACCCCGGCGCCGAAGGCGGTGTGTCCGGCGGTGCGTCGGTGCAGGTCGAAGGCGTCCGGGGCGTCCCACCGGCGGGGGTCGCGGTTGGCGGCACCCAGCATCATCAGCAGCTTCTCGTCGGGGTGGACGAGGGTGTCCCCGACGACCACCTCGCGCGTCGCCGTCCGCCCGATCACCGGGCTCGGGGTGTGGAACCGCAGACCCTCCTCGAACGCGGCCCGCGCGAGCGTCGGGTCGGCGTGCAGCGCCGCCCACTGGTCGGGGCGGCGGGCGAGCTCGTGCACCACGGAGCCGAGCGCGAGGATCGTCGTGTCGATCCCCGCCGAGAGGAACGACCGCACGAGCAGCGCGGCGTCGTCGGCCGAGATGTCACCGGTGTCGGCGAAGGCGTAGATCGCGGCGCCGATCCCGTCGCCGGTCAGGGCCTCGCGGCGGACCTGCCACGCGACGTACTCGCGCGCCCCGCCCGCCCGGCGCTCCGCCTCGGCGCGCAGGGAGTTGTGCGGGCCCATCGACTCGAAGTTCAGGGCGGCGTAGGGCAGGAGGTGCTCGCGGCCCTCGGGGGCCATGCCGACCGCGTCCGGGAGGACCGTCATGGGGAAGCGCTCGCCCAGCGCGACGGCGGCGTCGACCTCGCCGGCCGCCACCGCGTCGTCGACGACCTCCTCCGCGACCGCCGCGAACCGCGCGGCGAGGTCGGCGAGCGCGCGCGGCGCGAGCACCCGGTTCATCACCCGGCGCGCCGCGGTGTGCGCGGGCGGGTCGGCGTCGAGCAGCACGCTCGGCGGGCGCCAGCCCTCGCCGCGCCGGATGTCGGCGAGCCCGGTGCCGGCGGTCGACGTCCAGGTCTCCCAGTCGCGGAAGACGGCGGCCACCTCGGCGTGCCGCCCCGTCGCCCACACCCCGTGCGCGGGCAGCCGCACCAGCGGCGCGGCCTCGCGGATCGCCGTGTCGGCGGGCACCGGGTCGGCGAGGACGTCGAGGGCGAACGGGTCGACGTCGAGCTCCACCACCGTGTCGGTCACCGCTCCATCCGAGCACCACGACGCCGGTGGTGGGCACCCCCGTGCCGGATGCCGGGAGGCCGACCCGCCGTGACGCTCGGCCGTCACCCGTCGTCGTCCGGGGCCGCGAGCGCGAGGCCGAGGAGCAGGCGGTCGCGGGCGTCGGCGAGGCGGCGGCCGGTGAGCGACTCGAGGCGCGCGAGCCGGTACATCACGGTGTTGCGGTGGCAGTAGAGCGCGCCGGCGGCGTGGGACGGCGAGCCGTCGGCGTCGAGCACGGCGCGCAGGGTCGCGAGCAGCACGGCCCGCTCGGCCGGCGGGACGTCGAGCAGGTCGCCGAGCGCGGCGCGCCGCAGCCGCGGCACGAGATCGGGCGCCTCGGCGAGCAGCGCCTCGGGCAACCGGTCGTCGAGGTCCGCGACGGCCCCGGCACCCGCCGGCAGCGTCCGCGCGGCCAGGCGCGCCCACCGGTACGCGACGTCGAGCCGCGCGAGGCCCGCCACCGGCGGCGACACGCCCACCGGACCGTGCGCGCGGGGCCGCAGGGCGTCCGCGACGGTCGCCCCGGCGTCCTCCTCGTCCGACGGGATGACGACGCCCACGACCTCCGCCGAGCGCACGTGCCACACCGACGTCGCGCACCCGGCGAGCGCCTCCGACACCCCGGGCAGCGGGTCGCCGTCGGCGTCGCCGACCGGGGCGACCACGCAGAGCACCGCGGCGTCCTCGTCGACGCCGAACAACCGGGCGGCGTCGCGGGCCCAGGCGGGCTCGCGGCCGCGGCCGGCGAGCAGCCCCTCGACCACCGCCCAGCGCCGCCCCAGCTCCAGGCCGCGCAGCCGCGTCTCCTCGCGCCGGTAGGCGTCGACGAGCCGGTCGGAACTCGCGTCGAGGATGCGCCACACGTCGTCGGCGACCACGAGCAGCGCCGCGTCGTGCTCGCCGCCGAACCTGGCCCGGGACACGGCGCGCATGCGCTCCCACACCAGCCGCCCGCACTGCCGGTAGGCGCGCAGCACCACCTCGAGCGGCACCCCCTGCCGCGCACGCCGACGGCCGGTGTCGACGGTGAGCGCCGCGGCGTCGACGTCGGGCGGCAGGTCGCCGGCAAGCTGGGTGAGCAGGCGGTCGAGGCTGGCCCGGCACGTCGAGCGCAGGTCGTCGCGCACCGGCACCCCGAGCGCGCCGTAGACGTCCTCGCGCTCGACGATGCGGGCGGTCAGGCAGTCGGCGAGCTCGTCGACCTCCTCGCGCAGGGCGCGGCAGAGCACGGTGAGGGACTCCCGCGCGGTCCCGGTCGGCGCCACCATCGGGGCAGCATCCCCCGCCACGGGTCGTGCGGTCCACGTCACACCTGCTTCGGCGGCTTCGGAGCCTTCCCCCGCCACGCCAGCGACCGGGCGTCGAGGTCACGGACGAGCGGGTCGCCCTCGGCGAGCATCCGCTCCCCCTGAGCGACGGCGTGGGCGAGGCGATCGTCGTCGAGCCGGCGGTACGCGGCGCCGCGGCGGCGGTCGAGGGCGTCGTACCAGCACCCGCCGACGGCGTCGTCGAGCAGCACGCGGCCGAAGCAGTGGTCGTGGCGGATCACCCAGCGCCCGCGCGCGGCCGCGGCGGGGAGCTCCCGGTCGACGAGCTCGCGGTAGCGGGCCAGGAGGGCGTCACGGTCGGGCACGTGGCGGGCTACCCGCCCGGGGACACCGCACGCGTGCCGCGACCGGCGTACACACGACGTGGTTCGGGCACGCTGCGAGATGACCGCCACTCACGCCGCGCCCGCCACCCCGCCGCCGGCCACGCTCCCGCCCGCGCCCCGCGACGACGCCGGGCGCGGGCCGGCGCTGTCGCTGCCCCTGCCGTGGCTGGGCACGGTCGAGCTCTCGCGGGGCCAGGTCGTCTACGTCGGCGGGATCGTCGGCCTCACCGCCGCCGGATTGCTCGAGTGGCCGATCGCGCTGGTCGTCGCTGCCGGCAGCGTCCTGACCTCGGACGGGAGCAGCCGCGGCGCGGTGGCCGCCTGAGGCGGACCGGGAGGGCGCACCCCTCCCGGTCCCCGTCCGCACGCTCAGCGCCGGCGGCGGGCCTCGTCGGCGGCCTCGGCGAGCTCGAGGGCCTCGGCCTTCTTCTCGGCCGCCTCGCGCTCGGCGGCGACGGCCTCGGACTCCTCCTGCACCCGCGTGCGGCGCGCCTCGTGGGCGTGGTCGTCGATCCGCTCGTGCGCCGCCGCGCGGTCGCGCTCGGCCTGCGCCTTGCGCTGCTGCTCGCGCTGCTCGGCTTTCTCCGCCCGCGCGCGCCGCTCCTCCTCGAGGCGCCGCTTCTGGTCCTCCGCCTGCTCGCGGACCTGCTCGCGCTGCTGCTGGTCCTGCTCGCGGCGCTGCGCCAGCCGCTCGTCGGCGACCTCGCGGCGGGCGTCGGCGGCCTGCTCGCGCTCCGCGGCCTCGCCGCGCCGGCGGACCCGCGCCTCCTCGACCCGGCCCTGCGCGCTCATCTCGGGGTCGCCGAGGACCGAGCCCAGGATCCCGCGCACCGTCGCCTCGACGCTGTCGAAGGCCAGCGTCGGGCCCCACTCCCTGTTGTTCGCGTTGCCCGTCACCTGGGCGAGCAGGTCGACGGGTACGCGGGCGACGCCGAACCCGACCGAGACGAGGGTGCGCGGCACCGCGGCCACCGGGTTGCTCATCGGGTCTCCTCCACGTCCTCGATCACCTCGGCGTCCCGGCGCGCCCGCTCCGCCCGGACCTCCTCGTCCTGCGCGCGCTCCTCGGCGGCGGCGCGCTCGCGCACCGCGTCCACCTCGTCGCGGCGCAGCTCCTGCTCGCGGGACCGCGCGACCTGCTCGGTGGCCTGCCGGCGGCTCGCCGTCTCCTGCGCGGCCCGCCGCTGCTCGGCGTCGCGGTCCTGCTCGGCGCGCTCCTCACGGGCCGCCGCGGCGTCCTCGGCGGCGAGGCGCTCGCGCTCGACCGCCAGCTCCTCGGCCTTGGCGCGGGCCTCGGCCTCCTCGCGCTTCTGCTCGGCGAACTCGTCGGCGCGCTTGGCCTCCTTCGCCGCGTCCGCCTTCTCCTGCTGGAGCTCGCCCTCGGCGCGCAGGTCCTGGTTGTCGGTGATCGCGCCCGCCGCCTGCTTGACGGCGCCGGCGACGCGCTGGCCCGCGCGGGTCGCCTTGGTGGACTCGCCGGGATCGGCCATGGACTCCTCCTCGTACGGCCTCGGTCGGCCTGGAGCCCCCTGGTACCCGCTGGACCGACCGTTCGATCACCGGCGTCCGGGCGGACGACCCGCTACCCGGCCAGCTCCGTGCGCAGCCGGTCCGCCCCGGCGGCCAGGGCGCGCATCTTGCCCTCGGCCACCGTGCGCGGCAGGTATTTCAGCCCGCAGTCGGGCGCGAGCACGAGCTGCTCGGGCGGCAGCAGGTCGAACGCCCGGCGTGCCCGGTCGGCGACGACGTCCGCGCCCTCGACCTTCTCGTCGGACAGGTCGAGGACGCCGAGGATGATCGTCTTGTCGGTGAGGTCACGGAGGATCCCGAGGTCGAGACCCGACTGCGCGGTCTCGATGGAGATCTGGTCGACGGGGCTGCCGGCCAGCTCGGGCAGGAACGAGTAGCCCTCGGGCCGCTCGTGGATGATCGCCGCGTAGCCGAAGCAGATGTGCACCGCCGTGGTGCCCTCCACGCCGTCGAGGGCCGCGTCCAGCGCCTCGAGCCCGTAGGCGCGGGCGGCGTCGGGCCGGGCCTGCATGTAGGGCTCGTCGATCTGCACGACGTCGGCGCCCGCCGCGAACAGGTCCCGGATCTCCGCGTTGACGACCGCGGCGTACGCCATGGCCGCCGCGCCCGGGTCGCCGTAGTGGTCGTCCTGGGCCTGCTGCGACATGGTGAACGGGCCCGGCACGGTCATCTTGATCGTGCGGTCGGTGGCCGCGCGCAGGAAGTGCAGGTCGTCGACCTCCACCGGCACCGGTCGCGCGATCGGCCCGGTGATGCGGGGAACCGGGTTCGGGTGCCCGCTGCGGTCGAGCGCGCTGCCCGGGTTGTCGACGTCGACGCCGTCGAGCGCGGTGGCGAAGTGGTTCGAGTAGCTCTCCCGCCGGATCTCGCCGTCGGTGAGGATGTCGAGCCCGGCGTCCTCCTGGGCCTTGACCGCCAGCAGCGTCGCGTCGTCCTGCGCCTGCGCGAGGAACTCCGGCGCCACCCGCCAGAGCTCCTTCGCGCGCACCCGCGGCGGGAACCGGCCGGCGAGCCTGCCGCGGTCGATGAGCCAGTCGGGCTGGGCGTAGCTGCCGACGAGCGAGGTCGGCAGGAGGGGGAGCGTCGCCATCAGGGGTCCTCTCAGCGGGGCTGCAGCACGAAGTCGTAGACGGCCTCGCACCACGGGACGTCGCTGTGGCCGCCGTCGGGTGTCGGACCGGGCTCCCGGTCGGCGAACGTGACGACCAGCTCGCGCTTGACGCCGAAGACGACGTCGCTGTCGAGGTACGGCGCGCCCTCCCGGAACAGGTGCGTGATCAGCGGCGCGTAGCCCGGCACGTCGAGCAGGAAGTGCACGTGGGCGGGCCGGAAGTGGCTGATGTCGGTCCGCGCGATGAGGTGCCCGACCGGGCCGTCCATCGGGATCGCGTAGCCGAGCGGGGCGATGGTGCGCACGCAGTAGGTGCCGTCCTCGCGGGCGGTGTACTTCGCGCGCAGCCGGGCCTCGTCGACCTCCAGCTGGGACTCGTAGGCGCCCTCGGCGTCGGCCTGCCAGACGTCGAGCACCGCGCCGGGCACGGGTGACCCGTCGAGCGCGCGGACCGTGCCGTGGACGAAGAGCGGCGTGCCTGCGATGCCGTCGGACATGTCGTCGCCGTAGCCGAGCTCCGGCGAGTCCTCGATGAAGAACGGGCCGAGCACGGTCGCGGGCGTCGCGCCCTCGTCGAAGCGGTGGTTCTGCTGCACCACGAGCATCGACAGGCCCAGCACGTCCGAGGCGAGGATGAACTCCTCGCGCTTGGCGTCGCTGATCTGCCCGACCTCGGTCAGCCAGCGCATCGCCGCCATCCACTCGCCCTCGGACAGGCGCGTCTCGCGGGCGAACGCGTGGAGGTGACGGACCAGCGCGCTCATCAGCTCCGCGGTGCGCGGGTCGTGCGCCGTCGACCACCGCGCCGCGGCGAGGTCGGTGATCGTGTCCTCGGTGACGGTCATCGGCGTGGTGGGGGTGACCGGGTGCGCCATCGCGACCTCCTGTGTGGCTCGGGGCTGTGGCTAGAGGCTCGGCGGTTCGTACGGGTCGGGGTCGGTGGGCCGGTTGTGCAGGTCCACCGACAGGAAGATGTCGTTGGCCACGGGGTGGCGCAGCTCCTCGGCGAGCTGGCCGATGAGCCCCGCGGTGCGCGCGAGCAGGGCGAACGCGCGCAGGAGCTCGAGGGGCAGGCCGAGGTCGGCGAGCGCGGCACCGCATACGCCGGCGCCGTTGAGCGGCAGCGTCTTGGAGAGGACCTCCGGGTGCACCCGCCCGATCGCGGCGAACAGCGCGAGGTGCGGGCCGGTGACCCCCTCCTCGGCGGCGATCGCCATGAGCCGCGGCGTGCGGGGGTCGCCGTCCTTGTGGACGTGGTGGCCGAGGCCCGGGACGAACCTCTTCGCCTCGCGCTCCCGCCGGACCGTGCTCCGCGCGAGCTCGTCCCAGCCCGCGTCGTCGGTGGGCAGCTCCTCGGCGGCCACCAGGACGTCGTGCAGGAACCGCCCGCAGTCCTCGGTGACGCCGAGGAAGCGCGAGCCGCCGGCGAGCAGGCCCGCGGCGAGCGCGCCCTGCACCGAGTCGGGCGCGGACAGGTGCGTCAGCCGCGTGATGATCGCGGTCGGCGTGTAGCCGTGGTCGGCCAGCGCGGCGAGGACGGCCTCGAACACCCGGGTCTCGCCGGGCGTCGGGCGGCGCTGGGTCGCGAGCCAGAACGCGAGCTCGCCGAACCCGACCTCGCCCATGACGTCGTTCGCCAGGTCGTGGCCGAGCAGCGTGATCGCGTCCTTCGACGAGGCGCCCAGCGCGGTGGGGTACTCGCGCGCCTCAGACATCCGGGGCCTCGGAGGTCAGCCACTTCCGCAGCTCCGCGCCGTGCTCGTCGAGCTCGGGCGGCGGGAGCTCGTAGGTCGCCGGGGTGTCGGAGAAGCGGATGGGGTTGCGGGTGGTCGGCACCGCCCGCTCGCCCGCGCCGACCTCGACGATCGGGTCGAGCCCGAAGCGCTCGGCGATCGCGAAGCCGCCGGCGACGCTGTTGATCGGGCCGGCGGGGACGCCGGCCTCGACGAGGAGGTCGAACCACTCGTCGGCACCCTTGCCCGAGAGCGCCTCGACGAGGATCGGGCGCAGCTCGTCGCGGTGCTCGGTGCGGTCGGCGTTGCGCGCGAAGCGCGGGTCGTCGGCGAGCTCGGGCATCCCGAGGACGCCGCAGAGCTTGCGGAACTGGCCGTCGTTGGCCGCGGCGACGATGAGGTCGTTGTCGGCGGTCGGCAGCGGCTCGTAGGGCACGACGCTCGGGTGGGCGTTGCCCATCCGCGTCGGGACGACGCCGCCTGCGGCGTAGGCGGAGCTCTGGTTGACCATGCCCGACATCGCCGACGCGAGCAGGGACAGCTCGACGTGCTGGCCGCGGCCCGTGGCGTCGCGGTGGTGCAGCGCGGCGAGGATGCCGATGAGCGCGTCCTTGCCCGCCATCACGTCGAAGATCGAGATGCCGGCACGGAACGGCGGGCCGTCCGGGGAGCCGGTGAGGCTCATCAGCCCCGAGACCGCCTGCACCATGAGGTCGTAGCCGGGGACGTGCGCGCCCCCGGTCGACCCGAAGCCGGAGATCGAGGCGTAGATCAAGGCGGGGTTGTCGGCGGACACCGAGGCGTAGTCCAGCCCGTACTTGGCCATGCCGCCGGGGCGCAGGTTCTCGATGAGGACGTCCGCGCGGCGCGCGAGCTCCTTGGCCACCGCGACGTCGTCGTCCTGGCGCAGGTCGAGCGCGATGGAGCGCTTGCCGCGGTTGATGCCCAGGTAGTACGTCGACGTCTCGTCGCGGGTCGGCGGCATCCAGGTGCGGGTCTCGTCGCCCTGCGGGGACTCGACCTTGACCACCGTCGCGCCCAGGTCGGCCAGGAGCATCGTGGCGTAGGGCCCGGCGAGCACGCGCGAGAAGTCGGCCACGAGGAGCCCGCTCAGCGGCCCGCCGCCGCCCTCCGCCCCCGTGTGGTCGTCCTGCGCCATGCGGTCCTACCTCTCGTCCGCTCTACGGACAGCTGTCCGTCGTCGATGGTCGAGCCTGCTCGCGACGATCGAGATCGTCAAGTCCGCGGCGTCGGGGCCGTCTCGACGACCCGCAGCGCCGCGACCGGGCACACCGCGGCCGCGCCCCGGCCGGCCTCCTCCAGCTCGCCGGGCAGATCCCGCCCCTCGTAGTGGTGGGTGAGGAAGCCGTCGTCGTCGAGCTCGAAGATGTCCGGGGCCCGCTCCTCGCACTGCCCGTGACCCTCGCACCGGTCGTAGTCCGCCTCGATGCGCATCGTCCTGCCTCCCTGCCGCCCCGGCTCGCTCTGGTCAGTCCGTGTGCACCGTGACCGGGACCGAGGCGAAGGCCCGGATCAGGTTGTTGAGGGCCCGCTGCGGCTCGCCGACCTCGAAGCGGCGCACGGTGCGGGCGAGCGCGGTGAGCAGCGCCGCGATCTCGAGCTTGGCCAGACCCTGCCCGGCGCACCCGTGCTCGCCGTAGCCGAAACCGAGCTGCTCGGGCGCGTCGGGGCGCGCCACGTCGAAACGGTCCGGGTCGGCGAAGTGCCGCTCGTCGCGGTTCGCCGACGCGTAGAGCACGAGCACCCGCGAGCCCGCGGGCACCGCGACGCCGCCGATCTCGGTGTCCTGCGCCGCGAGTCGCCCGAACCCGCGGATCGGCGCCTCGAGCCGCACGACCTCCTGCACCGCGTTCGGGATGAGCTCGGGTTCCGCCCGCAGCCGGTCCCACTGCTCGGGGTACGCGCCGAAGAGCCAGATCGCGCTGCCGACGGCGCTGATCGTCGTGTCCAGCGAGGGCGCGAGGTAGTCGAGCATGAGCATCATGGCCTGCTCGTCGGTGACCTCGCCGCGGTCGCGCGCCTCGAGCACGCCGGCGCCGAGGCTGCCGGGCAGCACGCCGCCCTCGCGCACCAGGTGGGCCCCGTAGGCGGCCATCTCGCCGCACTGCGGCAGGGCCGCCTCGGTGCGGGCGTTGAGCGGGCCGAAGGAGTCGAAGTTCGCGCCCGCCCAGCGCAGCAGGTGCTCGCGACCCTCCTCGGGCCAGCCGATGAAGTCCGGCACGATCGACAGCGGCAGGGCCCGGGCGAGGTCGCCGACCGCGTCGAACGACCCGCGGGGCACGAGGTCCGCGACCAGGGCGTCGGCGGCATCGGTGATCACCTCGCGCATCGGCCGCAGCGCCCGCGGGGTCAGCCGGTGCGCGACGATCCGGCGCAGGTGGGCGTGGCGCTCGCCGTCGCTGGCCAGCGTGCAGCCGAGGATCGCCGCGTTGGCCGGCTCGTTGAGCGCGATGCCGTCGGCCGACCGGAACACCTCCGGGGTGGCGAGCACGTGCCTGGCGTCCTCGTACCGCGCGATCGCGTAGGCGTCGTGGGCGGTCAACCACACCGCGGGCCCGAGGTCGCGCAGGGCGCGGTAGTGCCCGTAGGGCTCGAGGAGCGCCTGGTCGGTGTAGATGTCGGCGTCGTACTGCGGCGCGGTCGCGACGGTCGTCATCGGCGGCGTGACCCCCGGGGTCGATGCGGCGGACAGGTGTCCGCTGGGCGATCGACCCTCACCGACGAGGTGTCGCGGTGTCAACCGTCACGGCGCCCGCCGCGGCCCGGCAGGCGGCCCAGGAGGTCCGCGGCCGCGTCCAGCTCGTCGTCGGCGACCTCGTGGTCGCGCCCGGGCTGGACGCGCAGCTCGACGGCGGCCCCGCGGGCGCGCAGCGCGTCGACGAGCTCCTCGGTGGCCGCGAGCGGGACCCAGGGGTCGGCGTCGCCGTTGGTGGCGAGGACCGGGAGCCCCGCGAGGGGCCGGGGATCCGCGGCCGGAGGTGACCGGTCGGTGCCGGGCGGACCTGCGGCCGCGCCGGTCCAGACCAGGGCGCCCGCCCATCGCGATGGGCGGCGCAGCAGGTGGTCGGCCACGAGACAGGCGCCCTGGGAGAACCCGGCGAGCACCGTCGACCCGGCGTCGTGACCGTGGGCGACGAGGGCGTCGGCGAGACCGTCGACGACGTCGGCGGCGCGGTCCCGTTCCGCCAGGGTCTCCTCGGGCGGGTCGTGGACGCGACCGGCGTACCAGGTGCGGCCGGGAGCGGCCGGGAGGACCCAGGTGATCGCCACGTCGGACAGGCGCGGCGCGAGCCGGGCGACGACGTGCTCCTGCATCCACGCCGGGTCCTGGTCGCGGCCGTGCAGCAGCACGACCGCGAGGTCCCCGCGCCCCACCGGCGCGCCGTGCACCGCGAGCCCGGGCGCCCGCAGGGCCGCCGTCCCCGCCGCCCGGGTCACGCCGTCCCGTCCGTCATGGCCCGACGGTAGGCCACCGGGGTCCGCCCGGTCGCGGCCTTCACCAGCTGGCCGAACCGTGTCGCGTTGGTGAAGCCCCACCGCAGCGCGACCGCCGAGACCGGCGTGCGCGCCTGGCGCGGGTCGGCGAGGTCGGCCAGGCACCGCGCGACCCGGCGCTCGCGGATCGTGCCCGCCACGGTGCGCCCGTCCTCGGCGAGCACCGCGTGCAGGTGGCGGGTCGAGACGAACATCGCGGCGGCGACCGCGCGCGGCGACAGGTCCGGGTCGGCGAGGTGGGCGTCGATGTGCCGGTCGATGCGCGCGCGGAGCTCGTCGTGCCGGTCCGGGGTGCCCAGCAGCCCGCGCCGGGCGAGCTCGTCGTCGAACAGGGTGCGGGCGAGCTCGGTGGCGTGCCGGGCGGCGGCGAGGACGGTGTCGCCGCGGACGCGCCCGGCCGGGCGCTCGAGGCTCTCGTGCAACCCCGTCAGCAGGCCCGCGACGGCGGGGGTGAGCCCGTGTGCGGCGTCGAACGTCGTGGCGGTGAGCTCCCCCGCCCGCCGGTGCCCGCCGGGCCCGTCGGTCGGGAAGCGGAAGCAGAGGCTGCGGTAGCCCTCCCCGCTGACGATCTCCACGGGCCGGCTGGAGTCGTAGAACACCAGGTCGCCGGGCCCCACGCGGGCGAGCCGGCCGTCCTGGCGGAACTGCGCGGTCCCGGCGAGCTGCACCGAGAGCAGGTAGTCGGCGGGGCCGTCGCCGATGTGCTCGGCGGCCCGCACCGCGAGGTGGGGCCGGGAGGTCATCGCGATCATCGAGGCGTCGCCGAGACGGCGGCGGCTGATGCTCCCGTGGAACCGCTCGGGTGCCGCACACTCGACGTGGAACGGCAACAGGGCTCCGGTGACGGCGCCGCGCCAGGCGTCGACGTCACGGGCGCGGACCTCGTCGTCAGCGTCCATGAGCGTCCATGTGGAGCACCTCCGGTACGGCGCGACGGCCGGTCGCCGTACGCCGACCCCCCGCGCCGTGCAGCACGCGGAGATGACCGTGCACTGTAGCGAGAGTCACGAGACGTGGACCACACGTAGCGTGGGACGGCCCGAGCAGGCCGGCCCCGAGGAGGTCCCGTGTCCCACATCCGCGGTTCCCACCACACGACGCTGTCGGTGGGCGGCGCCCAGGAGGACGTGGACTTCCACGTCGACACGCTGGGCATGCGCTTCATCAAGCGCACGGTGCTCTTCGACGGCTCGCTGCCGATCTACCACCTCTACTACTCGAACGCGGCCGGCGACCCGTCCGCGGTGCTCACGACGTTCCCGTGGCGTCAGGCCGGGCTGGTCGGGCGCCGGGGGACCAACCAGGCCCGCGAGGTGCTGCTGGCCGTGCCGGCGGGCTCGCTGGACTTCTGGGAGCAGCGGCTCACCGAGCACCGCGTCGAGGTCACGAGCACCGAGGTGTTCGACCGCCGCCGCCTGGAGTTCCGTCACCCCTGTGGCATCGAGTACGCCCTGGTCCCCGTCGACGGCGACCCGCGCGTCGGCCACGCCGGGCAGGGCGTGCCGCCGGAGTACGCGATCCACGGCATCCACGGCACCGGGATCCACGTCGCCACCCCCGAGCGCATGGTCGAGTTCTCCGAGGAGGTCTTCCACTCCCAGGGCAAGCTCGTCGAGGACGGCGACCGCGCGGCGTACCAGGTCGGGCAGGACAGCCACGGCAACCACGTCGAGCTGATCGCCGACAACGGCGACGACCAGGGCACCTGGCGCTACGGGGCCGGCACGTTCCACCACGTCGCCTGGAACCTCGAGACCCTGGAGAACCAGGACGACCTCAAGTTCGAGATCGAGGGCAACGGCTACACCGACATCTCCGAGCTCAAGGACCGCAAGTACTTCAAGTCGGTCTACGTGCGCACTCCGGGCGGGGCGCTGTTCGAGCTGGCCGTGACCCACGCCGAGGGCGGCTGGACCTGCGACGAGTCGCCCCACGAGCTCGGTCAGCGCTTCCAGCTGCCCGAGCAGTTCGAGGACCGCCGCGAGGAGATCTTCTCGAAGCTCGAGCCGATCGAGACGCCGGTGGCGCCCGCCGAGGAGGAGTCGTGACCGACCAGCTCGTCCGTCCCGTGACGGACCCGACCGCCGCCGACCGCTTCGACGACGTGATGGCCCGCATCGGCGAGCTCGACCCGCTGCTGCGCGAGGAGGCGGAGGCGAACGAGGCCGGGGGCCGCCTCACCCCGCGCGTGGCGGAGGCGCTGCACGACAGCGGCGTCTACACGATGAGCATGCCCCGCGAGCTCGACGGCATGGAGCTCGCACCCCGGCAGGTCATCGCGGCGATCGAGGCCCTCTCACGCGCCGACGCGTCCACCGGCTGGGTCGTCATGACCCTGCAGATGGCGATCGGCACCACGGCGGCCTACCTCGGGCGCCGGCCCTTCGCGGAGGTCACCGCGGAGCACGGCGACCGCACCCTCGCCGCGGGCCAGGGCACCCGTCCGGGCCGGGCGGTCGGTGTCGAGGGCGGTTTCCTGCTCTCGGGCTCGTGGTCGTTCGCCTCCGGGCTGCACCACGCCACGCACATCCACACCGCCGCGCTGTGCGACTCCGGCGAGGTGCGGGTGTTCACGCTCCCGAAGGAGCAGGTGACGATCGTCGACGACTGGGACGTCATGGGGCTGCGCGCCACCGGCAGCGTCGACTACCACTGCGAGGACGTCTTCGTCCCCACCGAGCACACCTATGTCGCGACCACCACCGAGCCGCTGCTCGGCGGCCCGGTGTTCCGGCTGGGCCTGGCCGCGTTCGCGAGCCTCCAGCACGTCGGGTGGGCCCTCGGGGTGGGGCGGCGCCTGCTCGACGAGATGCAGGCCGTCGCGGCCGCGAAGACGGGGACCCGGAACGCCGGCGTCGACACGAGCGAGTTCCACGCCGACTACGCCCGCGCCGAGGCCACGCTGCGCTCGGCCCGTGCCTGGAACCTCGAGGTCTGGGCCGACATCGAGGCCACCCTCGACCGCGGGGAGGAGCTCACCACCGACCAGGACACGCTCCTGCGGCTCGCCCTGCACACCGCCACCGAGGCCGCGCAGGAGGTCGGGCGGACCGTCTACCGGTGGGCGGGCACGACCGCCCTGCGCAGCGGCCCCCTCAACCGCGTCTTCCGGGACCTGCACGGCGGCACCCAGCACGTCACCTCCGGGCCGGGCGTGCGCCACGGCTGCGGACGCCGGATGGCCGGGCTGGCGCCCGGTGCGTCCTGGGTGTTCCTCGACCTGGTCGAGCCCGCGGCCTGATCGCGCCCGTCGCTGCCCGTCAGGACGCCGGCAGCGTCCGGCGCGGGAGCGCGGCGCGCCGGGCGAAGTCGGCGGAGATGTCGCCGGCGGCCTGGAGCAGCAGCGGCAGGTGGTGCTCGAGGAGGTGCGTCACCGACGTCTCGGCGGCGTGGCAGTTGACGTTGACGCCGGCGACGACCCGGCCCTCGCCGTCGCGCAGGGGCGCAGCCACCGAGCGGATGCCCGGGGCGAGCTGCTCGTCGGTCAGCGCCCAGCCGCGGGCGCGGACCTCGCGCAGCACGGCGTCGCGCTCGTCGGGCTCGGGCCGCCAGCGCGGGGTCAGGCCCGAGCGGGTGGGCTCGGCGAGGACGCGCTCGAGCTCGTCGGGCGGGAGCGCGGCGAGCTGCACCTTGCCCAGCGACGTCGGCAGGGCCGGGAAGCGCGTCCCGATCTGCACGCTCAGCGCGACGATCTTCGGGACGGCGACCCGCGCGACGTAGACGATGTCCGAGCCGTCGAGCTGCGCGATCGAGCACGACTCGCCGGTGCGCTCGACCAGCCGCTCGAGGTGCGGGCGCGCGACCTCCCACAGGCCCAGCGCGTCGACGTAGGCCACGCCGAGGTCGAGCACACGCGGCGTGAGCACGTAGCCGCGCTCGACCGCGCGGACGTGGCCGAGCTCGGCGAGCGTGAGCAGGATGCGCCGCGCCGTCGGCCGCGCGAGCCCGGTCGCCGTCGCGACCTCGGCCAGCGTCATCACCGGGCGCTCGGCGCCGAAGGCGGTGATGACGTCCAGCCCGCGCGCGAGGGCCTCGATGAAGTCGGGCCCCGCTCCGTCCCGCGGCACGGCGCCTCCCTCCACGACCTGGCTCGCGGCACTGTAGCCGCTGCGACCGCTGGACGGACAGCACGACCGCGGCGGGCTCCCGGGCCTCCTCCCGGCGCGGTCGTTGACAACGCGACCATCGGCGGACGAAGGTGACCCACGTCATCCGACCGTCTGCCGGACGCCTGTCCGCGACGTCCCACCGAGGAGCGCTCCATGAGCCAGCCCGCCGCCGAGCGGCGTCCCGTCGTCCTGCGGGGCGGCACGGTGCTCACCGTCGACGCCGCGCACACCGTGCTCTCCGGCCACGACGTGCTCGTCGTCGACGACCGCATCGCCGCGATCGGTGTCGACCTCGAGGTCCCGGCGGGCACCGAGGAGATCGACGCGCGCGACGGGATCGTCATGCCGGGCATGGTCGACACGCACCGGCACATGTGGCAGACGGCGATGCGCGGCTACGGCGCCGACTGGACGCTCACCCAGTACTTCGTCTGGTACTACCTCGACTGGGGCCGGCGCTTCCGCGCGCAGGACGTCCACGCGGGCAACCTGCTGGCCGCGATCGAGGCCGTCGACGCCGGCGTCACCACCTGCGTGGACTGGTCCCACGGCCTGCAGAGCACCGAGCACGCCGACGCCGCGGTCGACGCGCTCGCCGCCGTCCCGGGCCGCTTCGTGCTCGCCTACGGCAACATCCAGGACGCGCCGCAGAACTGGACCGCGACCCCGGAGCTGCGCGACTTCCTCGACCGCCGCCGCGGCGACGTCGAGGGCTTCCAGCTCGCCTTCGACGTCACCGGCGACCCGTCGTTCCCGGAGAAGCCCGCGTTCGAGGTCGCCCGCGACCTGGGCCTGCCCGTCACCACCCACGCCGGCGTCTGGGGCGCGACCAACGACGACGGCATCCGCCTCATGCACGAGCACGGCTTCACGCGCCCGGACACGGTCTACGTGCACGCCGCGACGCTGTCCGCCGACTCCTACCAGCGGATCGCGGCCACCGGCGGCTCGGTGTCGGTGTCCACCGAGAGCGAGCAGAGCGCCGGTCAGGGCTACCCGCCCACCTGGGTGCTGCGCAGCCACGACATCCCGGTGTCGCTGTCGATGGACACCTCGGTGTGGTGGAGCGGCGACCTGTTCACGGCCATGCGCACGACGCTGGGCGCGGACCGCTCCCGCGAGCACCTCGAGGCCCACGCCAAGGGCGAGACCGTCACCCACGCCGCCCTGCGCGCCGAGCACGTCGTCGACATGGCGACCCGCGGCGGGGCGCGTGCCCTCGGTCGCGAGGACGACCTGGGCAGCGTCGAGGTGGGCAAGAAGGCCGACCTGGTGCTGATCCGCAACGAGCACTCGCCGGCGATGTTCCCGCTGCTGCACCCGCACGGCCACGTCGCGTTCCAGGCGCAGCGCGGCGACGTCGAGGTGGTGCTCGTCGACGGGCGGGTCGTCAAGCGCGACCACCGCCTCGTCGGGGTCGACCTGGCCGCGGCCCGGCGCGCGGTGGAGCAGACCGTGGACCACCTGCGCGGCGAGCTCGGCGAGGAGGCCTGGCGGCAGGGGATGAACCCGGACATCCCCGAGACGACCATCCTCGACAACCCGTACCAGTACACCGACTACCACTCGGGGGCGACGCACGGCGCCTGAGGCTCCGGGGGGGGCAGCGGCTGCCGCGGCCGCCCGGCGGCTGCTGTGGCCGCCCCCGCGGTGGCTAGGCGTGCTGCGGGTCGACACCCGCGTAGGAGTGGGCGAACCACCGGCGCAGCAGCGGATCGCGCTGCAGCGACGACACCCAGCCCTCGCGCAGCCCGAGCCCGAAGCCGTCGCGCTCGTCGCCCGCGCCGGGCGGGGCGGTCATGATCCGCAGGAACCAGTCGGAGAACGCCTGGGTGCGCCAGATCGCGGGCAGCCGGGTCGCGCTGTAGCGCTCGCTGCGGGCGGGGTCCCGCTGCGGGCCGAAGCGCTCGACCAGCCCGTGAGCGAGCTCCACGGCGTCGAAGATCGCGAGATTCATGCCCTTGCCGCCGGCGGGCGTGATGAGGTGCGCCGCGTCGCCGACCAGGAAGACCCGGCCGTGCTGCATCGGCGTCGTCACCCGGGTGCGCAGGTCCAGGACGTCGACCTCGGGGAGCTCGACGCCGCCGAGGTCGGCACCGAGGCGCCGGCCGACCTCCTCGCGGATGCGGTCGTGCGACCAGTCGGCGGGGCCCTGGTCGCCGGGGACCTCGAGATAGAGGCGGGTGACCTCGGGCAGCCGGCGCATGTGGGCGGCGTAGCCGCGCGGGTGGGCCGCGTAGATCGTGTGGCCGACCAGGGGCGGCATGGCGGCGCTGATGACGAGGAAGCGCTGGGGGTGGCGACGGTCGTGCGAAGTGACGTGCCCGGCCAGCGACCGGGCCACCACGCTGCCCGCGCCGTCGCACCCGACCACCACCTCGGCGTGGAGCTCCTGCTCGCCGTCGGGCCCGGTCGTCGTCACCCGGGCGCCGTCGGCGTCCTGCTCGATGCCGGTGACGCGGTGCTCGAAGAGCACCCTGCCGCCCTCGTCGAGGAACGACGCCGCGACCCGGGCGACGAGCTCGTGCTGCGGGAACACGTAGTGGGGCCGTCCCCCGGTGAGCGCGCCGTAGTCGACGAGCACCGACTCGTCGGCGGTGCGGAACTCGCAGCGGTGGTTCTCCGCCGCGAAGTCGAGGACCGCGCCGCCCAGTCCCTCGGCGGTCAGCAGCGCCGCGGTGCGGTACTCGACGATGCCCGCCTTGGGGAGCTTGCCGAGCTGGTCGTGCGGCTGGGCCTCCACGACGGTCGTCGCCACACCCGCCCGCTGCAGCAGCCACGCGAGGACCAGCCCCGCCGGCCCGGCGCCCACGACGACCACGTCCGTCCGCACCCCGCCAGCCTCACCCGACGGCATTCGCGGCGCAGCAGGGGCTCCCGGTGTGCGGGAGCGTCGGTCCGAGGGCCCGATGCCTCAA
The DNA here is from genome assembly GCF_056311855.1 of Actinomycetospora sp. ABD4_176. NCBI lineage: Bacteria > Bacillati > Actinomycetota > Actinomycetes > Pseudonocardiales > Pseudonocardiaceae > Actinomycetospora > Actinomycetospora sp. ABD4_176. The sequence goes on from NZ_CM149974.1 coordinate 2,754,369, forward strand.
CCCGCCCGCCGACCCGGGTCCGTGGGGCGACGGTTCGCCTCGCGGCGACGCCACGAGTCGATGTCGGACGGCCAGCCGTCGACCTCGCCGCCTGCTGCCCCGCCGGCATCGTCACCCTGATCATGACGTGCGCCGTCAGGTACGCCGTCGCGCTCCCACGCCGGCGGGTCGAGCGCCGGCGAGCGCACCCACCACCGGTGGCCCGACGGGGACGTCCAGGTGATCACGGGCGCACTGCCGCCGTCCGGGTCGGGGCCGAGCGTCGCCGACCACCCTCCGTGCGTCTTGATGCGGTGGTGCCGGCGACAGGCGGGCTTCAACGTGTCGCTCCGGGTCGGCCCGCCGCCCCCGCCCGGACGGTGGTGCTCGTACGGCGCCACGTGGTCGAGGTCGCACCGCGCAGCCGGCACCCGGCACCCCGGCGCCGCGCACGTCAGGTCGCGGGCCCCCACGAAGTCCTGCATCGACGCGGGTGGTCGGTAGCGGCGGGCGTCGAGGTGCGCGGCGGTGCCGGTGACCGGGTCGGTCAGCAGCCGGCGCCACCAGGCTTCCGGGCCGGACGCGAGGCGTCGGGCCATGTCGGCGGGGATCGGGCCGTGCCCCTCGAGCTCGGCCGGACGGTCGGAGAACCCCGCCAGCACGTCCCACCCGATGGTCACCCGCACCTCGGCCCGGACCGGCGACCGCCGCCCCGCCCGGAGCCCGCGCACCGGGTCGCGCGCGTCCTCGGCGCCGGATCGCGGTGCCCCGCGCTCCGCGGGCCCGCCCGCCGCCCGATCGTCTCCGGTCGGGTCGTCCTCGGCGTTCTGAGTGTCCTCGGCGCCCGGCACGTCCCCCGCGCCGACGTCGTGGCGGTCGTCCGCGTCGCCTGTCGCACCGTCGTCCGCCGCGTCGTCACCTGCCGCGTCGCCTGTAGCCGGGACGCCACCGGCCGCGCGACCGCCGCCCGCCGCGCCGTCGCCGGCGGCGGCACCGCAGCAGCAGTCGCCACCACCCGTGGCGCCGTCGAGCACCAGGTCGCGGGCGCTGTCGGCGCGCTTCTGCGCCAGGGTGCGCTGCTCGCCGTCCAGGGCGTCGCCGGCGGCGCGGGCCAGGGAGTCGATGATCGAGTAGACCCCGCGCGCCTCGTCGCCGGGCAGGCGCAGCTGGATCACGCCGGTGGCCCCGTGGTCCTCCGACCAGTAGCGCAGCTCCCGCGTCTTCCGGGCCTGCTCGGGGCGCCGGCGGACCATGTCCGGATCCAGGCGGGCCACGATCCGGCGGACGACGTCGCGCAGCTGCGCCGGCGTGCGGTCGCGTGCCGGCCGCGCCCACAGCTCCGCGTCCACCGCGCGGGCGGTGCCGGGATCGCAGAGCTCGACCTGGTCGAGCACCGCCCGCGCGTGCCCGAGGGAGATGCGCCCGTCCTCGAGTGCGGCGAGCGTGCACGGCAGCTGCTCGACCAGCGTGCCCGCCTGGTGGATACGGATCTCGCCCGAGCGCGGCGAGATGCGGGCGAGGGTGGCGACCTCCATCGCCACGGCCTGCGACGCCAGCTCGCCCCGCCCGGCGCCGCGCGCCCGGGCCTCGCACGCCTGCAGGTAGTGAGCGGTCTCGCGGTGGAGCCGGCCGGTCGCCCAGTTGACGATCGCCTCCCAGCCGGCGAGCCGCTCGGCGGCGTCGTAGCCCTCGTCGTCGGCGAGGTCGACGGGCTCGGAGCCCTCCAGCGCCGACGCGAGCTCGGGCCCCGGGACCCACCGCGAGAACCAGCACGGCACGGCAGAGGGACGCGGCTCCTCCGCCGCGGCCATCCATCCCGTGTCGAACACGTGTTCGATGATACCAGTCACACCGACACCGAACGACCGGCTCCGCGCGGTGAGGGTCCCGTCCCAGCACGTGGTTGCGCCTAGGGTTCCGCCCGCCTCCCGCCACCCGACCCACAACCAGGGACGGCCGGGGTCTGGACCGAGCGGCGCCACGGCCGCCCCCGACCCACGGTCCGGGCCGGTCAACACCTGACGGGAGAGAAGCCCCGAGGGCTCCTGTTCGACGTGCCCGCCTCCGGGCGGGCAGCGACACCAGGGAGCCTCCTCGGTGACACCCGCGATCACGACCCTCACCCTGCTCGCCGCGTTCCTGCACGCGGCGTGGAACGCCGTCGCCCACGGCATCCCGGACCGCCTGGTCGGCTTCGCCCTCATCGGCACGACCTACGTCGTGGTCGGCGGCGGCGTCGCGCTGGCGCTGGGCCTGCCGCCGGCCGCGGCCTGGCCGGCGATCCTCGCCTCGGCGAGCATCCACGTCGTCTACGTGCTGCTGCTCTGGTGGAGCTACCAGCTCGGCGAGTTCAGCCAGGTCTACCCCGTCGCGCGCGGGACCGCGCCCTGGGTCGTCGCGCTGGTCGAGCTCGCGCGGAGCGAGGACGTGCCCACCCTGCAGCTCGTCGGGGTCGGCGTCATCTCGCTGGGCCTGCTCAGCCTCGCCCTCGACGGCGGGCGGATCTCCCGCACCTCGCTGCCCGCCCTCGGCGCCGCGCTGGCGACGGGGCTCGGCATCGCCGCCTACACCGTCGTGGACGCCACCGCCGTCAGCACCACCCCGGTGCCCGTCTACGCCGCGTGGATGTTCCTGCTGCAGGGGCCGGTGCTGCCGGTGATCGCCCTGGCACGCCGGGGACGACGGCTCCGCAGGCTCGATCGGAGCGTCCTCCTCGCCGGCCTCGGCGGCGGCCTGGTCTCGCTGGCCGCCTACGGGCTCGTGCTCGTCGCGCAGACCAGCGGGGCCACCGCCGCGGTCGCCGCCCTGCGCGAGACGAGCATCGTCGTCGGCGCGCTCCTCGGCACGGTGTTCCTCGGCGAGCGCTTCGGGCGCGGCCGCGTGGTCGCGGCCGCGGTGGTGACGGTCGGGATCGTGCTCGTCGACCTCTGAGGCGCCGTCAGCGACGCAGCGTCGCCGACGGCGCCTCGGAGAACCTCGCCCGGTACGCCGCCGCGAACCGCCCGAGGTGGGCGAACCCGTGCCGCATCGCGATCGCCGCGACCCCGTCGCCCGGCCCGGCGGCGAGCAGCTCCTCGCGCGCGGCCTCGAGGCGGCGCCCCCGCAGGTGGGCCATGGGGGTGGTGCCGAGCTCGCGGCGGAAGGCCGCGTGCAGCGCGCGCTCGCTGACGCCGGCGTGGGCCGCCAGGTCGGCGACGGTGAGCGTCCGGTCGTGGGCGGAGTCGACCAGCTCGAGCACCCGGCGCAGCACCCGCGGCGGCGCGGGCGGGGACCGGCGGAAGATCCGTTCCCGGTGGTTGTGCCGGGTCCCGAGCAGCAGCGCCGTCACGACGGCGTGCTCGACCTCGCCGGTCAGGACCGCCGGCGGCGGCCCGGGCGAGTGCGCGAGCAGGGCCCGCAGGCTCGCCACCGCCCCGACCACGGCGTGCCCAGGGCCGTCGACCTCGAGTCCCGGCTCGAACTCCAGCGGCGCGTCGGGGGCGTCCTCGACGAGGGTCCGCAGCCCGCGCTGGAGCCGGTCGCGCCCGATGGCGACCATGAACTGCTCGGTGCCCGGGCCCCAGCGCATGTCGACGCGCCCGGCGTAGTCGAGGACGACGCCGCGGCGGTGGTCGCCGGTGGTGGTCCGTCCCGCGGCCGCGAACGACACCGCCCCGCGCGGGACGAAGCTGACGGTCACCCAGGGGATCGGTGGCGTGCAGGTGACGGTGACGGGCGCGCGGTAGCGCGAGCGCAGCACACCGACCTCGCCGACCCGCCGCCACGACACCGCGGCGTCGAAGTCGTCGGCGTCGCCGTCGACGGTCATCGCGTGTCCGCAGCCGAGGAACTCCATGGTCCGCGAGCGGGCCAGCGACGGGTGCGGCGTGCGGATGTCGACGGTGTCCGCGTCGCCGAGGTCCGGACGCGCCAGGTCCTCGGTGAAGGCGAGCGACATCACTGTCCCCCCGGAGGAGAGGGATCCGCTGCAGGAACCGGCCGACGCCGGCGGTCAACGGATCGTGCGGGGTGCGGCGCGCTTCGTAGTGTCCGCAGTCACATCCTGACCCGAACCGGCGCGTCCTGACCAGGAGGGTCCATGACCGTCACCGACGCCGAGCCGGCCACGCCGGCGATCCGACGCAGGGACGCCGGCAGCGGCGAGATCGCGTACCGCCGCGCCGGGCAGGGCCACCCGGTGCTCCTCCTGCACTCCGCGGGCGGCGCGAACGAGTGGGGTCCGCTGCAGCTCGGGCTCGCCGCCGGCGGCGACCTCGTCGCCCCCGATCACCCCGGCTTCGGCCTCTCCGACGACCTGCCCGAGATCCACACCGTGGACGACCTCGTGTACCACTACCTCGACCTGCTCGACGGACTCGGCCTCGCGCAGGTCGACGTCGTGGGCATGTCGTTCGGCGGCTGGGTGGCCGCGGAGCTCGCGATGCACTCCCCCGAGCGCGTCCGCCGCCTCGTGCTCGGGGCCGCGGTCGGCCTGCGGATCCCCGAGGCGCCGGTGGCGGACCTCTTCCTCATGAACCCGCCGCAGCTGATGCGCGCGCTGTTCCACGACGAGGATCTGGTGTCGGCCGCCCTCTCGATCCCGCCCACCACCGACCAGATCCTCGCGACCTACCGCGACCTCGGCGCCCTGGCCCGCTTCGGCTGGCACCCGTTCCTCAACGACCCGAAGCTCGAACGACGCCTGCACCGGATCAGCGCGCCGACCCTCGTGCTCGCCGCGGGCGAGGACCGCCTGGTCCCCCGCGCGCACGCGCAGCGCTACGCCGAGCGCATCCCGGACGCCGAGCTGCAGGTCGTCGAGGACTGCGGGCACGCCCTGCACGGGGAGAGACCCGCCGAGGTCACCGCCGCCGTCGTGGAGTTCCTGGGGAGGTCGTCGTGAAGGTCAACTTCTTCCACCTGATGCCGTACCCGTACCTGCCCGACGACTTCGACGACGTCGAGAAGTACCCCTCGCCGTCGCTGACCTTCTCGAACTCCCACTTCGACCCGGCGATCGGCGTCGACCTCTACCACCGCTACCTCGACGAGCTCGAGTACGCGGAGACGGTGGGCTTCGACGGCATCGTCGTCAACGAGCACCACCAGTCGGCCTACGGGACGATGCCGTCGCCCAACATCATGGCCGCGGCGCTGGCCCGCCGGACGAGCCGGGCGACGATCATGGTGCTGGGCAACGCGATCCCGCTGCGCGGCAACCCGCTGCGGGTGGCCGAGGAGATCGCGATGCTCGACCACCTGACGAAGGGCCGGCTGCTCTCGGGCTTCGTGCGCGGGATCGGCTGGGAGCACTTCGGCCACAGCATCAACCCCGCCGACTCGCGGACGCGCTTCAACGAGGCCCACGACCTGATCAAGAAGGCGTGGACCGAGCCGGGCCCGTTCAGCTGGTACGGCGAGCACTACGAGTACCGCTACGTCAACATCTGGCCGCGCCCGCTGCAGCAGCCGCACCCGCCGATCGCGGTCCCCGGCGCCGGCAGCCCGGAGACGATGCGCTGGGTCGCCGAGAACCACTACACCTACGTCTCGGTCTACGCCCCGACGAAGGTCGTGAAGACGTGGTTCGACGGCTACCGCAGCGCCGCCGCCGACCTCGGCCACGTCCCGGAGCCCGAGAAGATCGGGATGGCGCTGCCGGTGTTCGTCGGCGAGGACGACGCGTCGGCCCACCGCGAGGCGCGCCCGTACGTCGAGTGGCTCTTCCACCGCGGCCTGCGCCAGGGCCTCGAGATCGTCTTCCCGCCCGGGTACATGACCCCGGCGGCCATGAAGGGCCTGCTCAAGGCGAACATGAAGGCGTTCCCCGAGCTGTCGTACGAGGAGCTCATCGACCTCGGCTACGTCGTCGTCGGCGGCCCCGAGCAGGTCCGCAACAAGCTCTGCGAGCTGCGCGACGAGCTCGGGTTCGGCCAGCTCATGGCGATGCTGACGATCGGCGCCATGCCGGCGGACATGGTCCAGCGCAACACGGAGATCTTCGCCCGCGAGGTGATCCCGGAGCTCCGGAGGGCGCCGGTGCCGGTCTCGTCCTGAGCCGTTACACGCGGCAACGAGCGCGCAGTCCGGAGGCAATCACCCCGCAATCGACCCCGCCGATCGTGAGGAGGACGGCGAGGCGACGCGGGGAGCGATCATGGAACTGTCGGGCGGGCACTGGCCGGTCGTCGTCGTGGGGGGCGGGCAGGCCGGGCTGTCGATGAGCCGGTGCCTGGGACGCCGCGGCATCGACCACCTCGTGCTCGAGCGCGCCGAGGTGGCGCACTCCTGGAAGACCTATCGCTGGGACACGTTCTGCCTGGTCACGCCCAACTGGCAGTGCCAGCTCCCCGACTTCCCTTATGCCGGCGACGACCCGCACGGCTTCATGGTCCGCCACGAGATCGTCGACTACCTCGAGGCGTACCGGGCGTTCGTCGACCCGCCGGTCGTCGAGGGCGTCGAGGTCACCCGCCTGGCCCGGGACGAGCGCGGCACGTACCGGGTCTCGACGAACGTCGGCGAGCTCTCCGCCGACCAGGTCGTCGTCGCCACCGGCGGCTACCACACGCCGATCACCCCGCCGCTGTCCCAGCCGCTCCCGGCCGGGATCACGCAGGTCCAGTCGCACCACTACCGGCGCGCCGCGCAGCTGCCGCCCGGCGAGGTGCTCGTTGTGGGCAGCGGCCAGTCCGGGGCGCAAATCGCGGAGGACCTGCACCTCGAGGACCGGCAGGTCCACCTCGTCGTCGGCGACGCGCCGCGGGTCGCGCGGTTCTACCGCGGCCGCGACGTCACCGACTGGCTCGCCGAGATGGGCTACTACGACATGCCCGTCACCGAGCACCCGCGGCGCGAGGCGGTCCGGGCCCAGGCCAACCACTACGTCACCGGCCGCGACGGCGGCCGCGACATCGACCTGCGCGCGCACGCCCGCGACGGCATGCGCCTCTACGGCCTGCTCACCGACCACCGCGACGGTGTGCTGCACTTCGACGCCGACCTCACCGCGCGCCTCGACCACGCCGACGAGGTCTCCGAGTCGATCAAGGACACGATCGACAAGTTCATCGCCGAGCAGCAGGTCGACGCGCCCGTCGAGGAGCGCTACACGCCGGTGTGGCGGCCGCGGACCGAGACGACCGAGCTGCGTCTGGCCGACACCGGCATCACCTCGGTGGTGTGGTGCATCGGCTTCCGCCAGGACTTCCGCTGGGTCGACGTGCCGGTCTTCACCGGTCGCGGCGCGCCCGCCCACGCCCGCGGCGTGACGAGCTCGCCGGGCCTGTACTTCCTCGGCCTGCCCTGGCTGTGGACCTGGGGCTCGGGCCGTTTCTCCGGCGTCGGGCGCGACGCCGAGTACCTCGCCGAGCGCATCCGCTCGCAGCGCGGCCTCACCGGCACCGGCCCGCGCGGGGACGTCTGCAACGTCCTCGCGCTGGGGTCCTGAGACCTCGGCCCGATCGGACCGACCGATACCGTGCCCTCATGGGCACAACGTTGCGCCGATGGGCCGCGCCCGCCGCCCTCGCGGTGGCCGCCGTCGTGACGGCCGTCGTCCGTGTCACCGACGACGGCCTCGCGATCGGGCTGGTCTGGGCCGTCCCGCTGCTCCTCGTCGCAGTCCTGATCTCACCAGCGCCGTACCCGCAGACGCGCCCCCCGGAGGCCGGGGAGACGACGATCTACTGGAAGCCCGGCTGCAGCTGGTGCGTGCTGCTGCGTCTCGGCCTGATCGGCGTCGCGGGCCGGGCCCGCTGGGTCGACGTCTCCACCGACCCCGACGCCGCCGCCGTCGTCCGGCGCACGAACGACGGGAACGTCACGACGCCGACGGTCGTCGCCCCCTCGGGAGTGTGGACCAACCCCTCCCCCGGTCTGGTCCGCGGCCTGCTCGGGCACTGAGCCCGAGCGGGCGCGCCAGTGGCCTCAGGCCGACGGCGAGCCGCTGGGGTCCGGGTGCCCCGGGGTGTTGGCCGGGGCCGGCGGGGTCTGGGCGGCCTGCGGCGTCTGGTCGCCGGTCGACGGCACGGCGCCGCGGTAGCGCGGGAGCCCGAGCGACTGGCGCTTCTCCGACGCCTCGCGCATCTTCTTCGCGGGTAGCGACAGCCGCCAGATGGAGCGCGTGGCCTGCCAGAACTGCTTCGGGAACGAGCCCGTGGTGTAGGGCAGGTCGTACTTCTCGCACAGCGCGCGGACGCGCTCCTGGATCGCCGGGTACCGGTTGGACGGCAGGTCGGGGTACAGGTGGTGCTCGATCTGGTAGCCGAGGCTGCCGGACATGACGTGCATCAGCCGGTTGCCGGTGAAGTTGGCCGAGCCGAGCAGCTGGCGCAGGTACCACTCCCCCTGCGTCTCGTTCTCGAGCTCCTCCTCGGTGAACACCTCGGCGCCGTCGGGGAAGTGCCCGCAGAAGATGATCGCGTAGGACCAGATGTTGCGGATGAGGTTGGCCGTGAGGTTGGCCGTGGCCGTCGGGCGGAAGTTCTTGCCCGTCAGCGCCGGGAAGAGGATGTAGTCCTTGCCGATCTGGCGGGCCTGCTTGACCAGGATCGCCTGGAACTTCTTCTTGAACTCCTCCGGGTCCTCGAGCTGCCACTTGACGAGGCCGTCGATGTCGAGGTCGTGGAGCGAGACGCCGTACTCGAACGCCAGCATCAGCATCGCGTTCACGACGGGCTGGGTCAGGTAGTACGGGTGCCACGGCTGGTCGGAGCGGACGCGGAGGATCTCGTACCCGACGTCCTTGTCCTTGCCGATCACGTTCGTGTACGTGTGGTGCAGGTAGTTGTGGGAGTGCTTCCACTGGTCCGCGGGGCAGACGTTGTCCCACTCCCACGTCGCCGAGTGGACCTCCGGATCGTTCATCCAGTCCCACTGGCCGTGCATGACGTTGTGGCCGATCTCCATGTTCTCGAGGATCTTGGCCACGGCCAGCGTCAGCGCACCGGCCCACCACAGCTCGCGACGGTGGCTGCCGAACAGCATCGCCCGGGAGGCCACGTTCAGGCGGCGCTGGAGGGTGATGAGTCGCCGGATGTAGGCGGCGTCCTGTTCGCCGAGCTTCTCCTCGAAGTCGGCGCGGATCTGGTCGAACTCGCGTCCGAGCGCCTCCACGTCCGCCTCAGTGAGGTGGGCGAACTCCTTGACGTCGGCGATGGCCATGTCTCGGTTCCTCTCCGAAGGGGACTGGTGACCGTGCTGGCGTTGACTGCGGGGGACGGGGACCGGACGTCAGGACTAGACGCCGGGGCTAGACGTCGAGGACGACGTCGCCGGCGGCGGCACCGACGCAGGTCTGGACCTTCACCGCGTCCCAGTCGGCGCCGCCGGACCCGTCGGCCCGGTGCTCGGTGCCGTCACGCAGGTCGCGGACGACGCCCTGGCGCAGCGGGACGACGCAGGTGTGGCAGATGCCCATGCGGCACCCGAACGGGAGCTGGAGGCCGGCCTGCTCACCGGCCTCGAGCAGCGTGGTGGCGCCGTCGATCTCGATGTCCTTGCCGGACTGGCTGAAGGTCACCGTGCCGCCCTCGGTCTCGCCGCCGGCGAGGTCGACCGAGAAGCGCTCGAGGTGCAGCGCCTCGTCGAGCCCGGCCTCGGACCACACGCGCTCGGCCTCGTCGAGCAGGGCGTTCGGGCCGCACACCCAGGCCTGGCGCTCCTGCCAGTCGGGGCAGAGGTCGGCGAGGTTCTTGAGGTCGAGGTGGCCGTCGGCGCGCGTGTACTGCTTGTGCAGGCGCAGGTTCTCGTGCTTCTCGGCGAGCCGGTCGAGCTCGTCGGAGAAGATCAGGCTGTCCTCGTCCGGCGCCGAGTGCGCGACGAGGACGTCGGGCATCGTGCCGCGGCGATCGAGGGTGCGCAGCATCGCGATGATCGGCGTGACGCCGCTTCCGCCGGTGAGGAACAGGATCTTCTTCGGCGGCGGGTCGGGGAGGACGAACTCGCCCTTCGGCGGGGCGAGACGCACGATGGTGCCGGGCTCGAGACCCTCCACCAGGTGCTTCGAGAGGAAGCCCTCGGGCATCGCCTTGACCGTGACCGAGAGATGGCCCTGGTCCTTCTTCGGCGGCGAGGTCAGCGAGTAGGACCGCCAGTGGAAGCGCCCCTCGACCTGGACCGCGATGCCCACGTACTGGCCGGCCTGGTGCTGGAACGACCAGCCCCAGCCGGGCTTGATGACGAGGGTGACCGCGTCCTCGGTCTCGGGCACCACCTTGACGACCTTCCCGCGCAGCTCGCGGGCCGACCACAAGGGGTTGATCAGGGACAGGTAGTCGTCGGGGAGCAGCGGGGTGGTGAACCGGGAGGCCACCTTGCGCAGACGGCGCACACCGCCGGGGAGTCGGCCGGGGGTCTGGCCTTCGGTCACGTCGCTCACCTCCACCACGCTACACGGTACCTCTGGTACCCGGAACCGGCCGTCACAGTTACCGGTGCGTTGCCCCGGGATGTCCCGTGACCCGCGTCATGAAACACGATCACGTGTCATATGTCGCCCCGAGGTGTCACGAAGGGCGATCAGTAGCGTGGAGGGCGGTGGACACGGGCGACGAGGGACGGTCGACGCAGGACATGACCGTCGACGTGCTCGCCCGACGGGCGGGCATGACGATCCGGAACGTCCGCGCGCACGCCGCCCGCGGTCTGCTCCCGGCCCCGCGCCTCCAGGGTCGCACCGGCTACTACGGCCCGGAGCACCTCGCCCGCCTCGAGCTCATCACCCAGCTCCAGGAGCAGGGCTTCTCGCTGTCGGCGATCGAGCGGCTCGTCACGGCGACCCCGCGCCAGTCCGCCGAGGAGGCGCTCTCCCAGTACCTGCACATGCTCGCGCCCTGGGCTCCCGAGCCCGCGCTGGAGATGGCGGCCACCGAGCTGCCCGGCTGGCTCGGTGTCGAGGTCGGGGACGACACGTGGCGGGCGCTCGTCGACGCCGGGCTGATCGTCGAGCTCGGCGACGGGCGCGCCCGCATCCCCAACCCCGGGCTGGTCCGCGCCGGCGCGGAGGCGGTGCGCCTCGGGATGCCCGCCACCGACCTCATCGTCATGCGCGAGGAGCTGACCACCCACGTCGGCGCCGTGACCGCACGGTTCGTCGACCTGTTCCGGCGCACGGTGTGGGCCGAGTACGTCGGCGAGGGGCTGCCCGCCGACCGCGCCCAGCAGGTCCGCGACGTCGTCGGCGCCCTGCAGCCGGTCGCGGCGCAGGCGCTGCTCGCGACGTTCCGGGAGTCGATGCCCGCCGCGATCTCGCTCTTCCTCGACGAGGCCTCGGACGACTTCGAGCGGGGACGGGATCCCGAGAGGCCCGCTGCGGCAGACTCCTAGGGCGTGAGCGAGACCACGGTCCGGGACGTCGACGGCGATCTCGCGCTGGCCCGGGACGGGGACGACGCCGCCTTCGGCCGGCTGGTCGCGCCGCTGCGGCGCGAGCTGCACGCGCACTGCTACCGCATCCTCGGGTCGGCCCACGACGCCGACGACGCCCTGCAGGACGCGCTGGTCAAGGCGTGGCGCGGGCTCGGCGGCTTCCAGGGGCGCAGCTCGCTGCGCACGTGGCTGTACACCGTCGCCACGCGCGTGTGCCTCGACCTCGTCGACGCGCGCGGCCGCCGGGCGCTGCCGATGGACCTCGGGCCGGCGAGCGAGCGGACGGTGACGGGCGACGTCCCGGTCACCGAGGTCGCGTGGCTCGGCCCGTACCCCGACGAGCCGGGCGCGCGGGTCGAGGAGCGCGAGGCCGTGGAGCTCGCGTTCGTCGCCGCCCTGCAGCACCTGCCGGGCAACCAGCGGGCGGCGCTGGTGCTGTTCGAGGTGCTCGGGTTCTCGGCCGCGGAGATCGCCGCGACGATGGACACCTCGACGGCGTCGGTGAACTCGGCGCTGCAGCGGGCCCGCAAGCTGATCGCCGAGAAGGTCCCGGACCTCACCCAGCAGCGGACGCTGCGCGAGGTCGACGACGCCCGGCTGCGCGACGTCGTCACCGGCTACTCGACCGCGCTCCAGCGGGGCGACGCCGCGGCGCTCGTCGCGCTGCTCACCGAGGACGTCACGTGGTCGATGCCGCCGATGGCGCAGTGGTACGCGGGCCTCGGTCCGGTGGCGGCCTTCGCCCGCGCCGTCCCGCTCGGTGGCTGCGGGTCGTGGCGCCATCTCGAGGTCACGGCGAACGGGCAGGTCGCGCTGGCGTCCTACCTCCGTCCTCCCGATGCGCCCGCCGACGAGCCGCACCGCCCGTGGTCGATCGACGTCCTCACCCTGCGCGGCGACCGGATCGCCGCGGTCACCTCCTTCATCGGCGCCGAGCACCACGCGCGGTTCGGGCTGCCGGCGGAACTGGCGTGAGGGGCCGGCGTGAGGAGGCTGCCGTGAACGAGGTCGCCGCGGGCAACGCGGCCATGCGGGACGCCTGGGACGGCGACACCGGGGCGTTCTGGGCCGAGCACGCCGACCGCTTCGACGCCGCCGTCGCCGCGCACCGCGGACCGTTCCTGGAGGCGGCGGGCGTGGTGCGCGGCGAGTCGGTGCTCGACGTCGGGTGCGGCGCGGGGCAGACGACGCTCGACCTCGCCCCGCGCGCGGCGCCCGCGACCGTCACGGGCATCGACCTGTCCACCCGCCTGCTCGCCATCGCGGCCCGGCGGGCCGCCGCGGCCGGGCTCGTCAACGCCGTCTTCGAGCAGGGCGACGCGCAGGTGCACCCGTTCCCGCCCGGCGGCACCGACGTGGTGGTCAGCCGGCACGGGACGATGTTCTTCGCCGACAAGCCCGCCGCGTTCGCCAACCTCGCCCGCGCGCTGCGTCCCGGGGGACGCATGGTGCTGCTGACCTGGCAGGGCCTCGAGCAGCAGGAGTGGATCCGCTCCTTCCTGACGATCCTCGCGGCCGGGCGCGACGTCGCGTTCCCGCCGCCGCAGGGGCCGAGCCCGCTCTCGCTCGGCGACCCCGACGGGGTGCGCGCGCTGCTCGAGGGTGCCGGCCTCGTCGACGTGGAGCTGGAGGGGCACCGGGCGCCGATGACGTTCGGCGACGACCCCGACCACGCGCTCGGCTACGTGGCGGGCCAGCAGGCGGGGCTGCTCGCCGACCTCTCCCCCGCCGCCCGCGAGGACGCGATCGCCGCCCTGCGCGACGACCTCGCCGCGCACCACGACGAGCACGGCGTGCGGTACGACTCTGCCACCTGGATCGTGCGGGCCCGGCGGCCCTGAGCCCGCCTCACAGCACGTCGAGGAGCGGAGCCGGCAGGCGGGGCGAGGGCCCCGACGACCCGGCGCGTCAGCGGACCGTCGTCCCGGTGCGGGCGAGCTTCCGCGACAGCGGCGTGTCCGGGAACGAGCGCAGGGTGCGCTTGAGCTCGGCGAAGCCGCCCCACTGCGCCAGCGTCGCCACCGCGTCCCACAGGCGCAGGGCGTCGTCACCCCGCGGCGGGGCGTCGATGACGGGCCCGAACAGGGCCGGGCCGTCCGGCGGGCTGAACGACAGGATCGGGGTGCCCACCCCGCCACCGCAGCGCTGCGCGGCCTCCTCGGTCTCGGCGCGCAGGTCGTCGTCGCGGGCGGTGTCGTCGGCGGCGTCGGCGAGGTCGGTGGGCAGGCCGACCCGTTCCAGCGCGGGGCGCAGGTCGCGCCGGCGGGCCATCTCGTGCATGACGGCGTGGAAGTCGTCGCCCTCGGGCGGGTCGGCATCCCACACGAGGCCGCCGAGCGCGGTGTAGAGGTCGCCCACCACCCCCGGCCCGTGCGCCTCCCGAGCGGCGTGGACCACGCGCAGCATCTCCAGGCCGCGGACGTGGCTGTCGGGGTAGTCGGGCGAGGCCTTCCTCCGCTCCTCATAGCTGATCTCCTCGTTGAGGATCGCCAGCGACACCGGGCGCCACGTCACCTCCAGCGGGCGCTGCCGCGCGACCTCCACGACCCACCGCGACGTCACCCAGCAGAACGGGCAGATCGGGTCGAAGAAGAACTCGAGTCGATCGCTCATGGGTGTCGGCTACCCGGTGGGTTCAGCGCCGCACGCGGTAGCGGAGGTGCGTGACCCGGCGACCGGGCACGACCAGGTACGGGTCCTCGAGCACGGTCTCCGGGGCGTCCTCGCCGAAGAACCGCTTGCCCCGTCCGAGCACCACGGGCGCCAGGTCGATCTCCACCTCGTCGACCAGCCCGGCGGCCAGCGCCTGACCGCCGACGTCGCCCGCGGTCACCGAGACGTCGCCGTCGCCGGCCCGCTCCTTCGCGATGGCCACGGCGGCCTCGACGCCCTCGGTGACGAAGGTGAAGGGCGCGGTGCCGTAGTGGGCCCAGTCGGTCGGCACGGAGTGGGTGAGGACGACGACGTGCTCGCCCGCGGGTGGTCGTCCCTCCCAGCCTCCGGTGTGGTCGAAGAGGTGGCGCCCGATGACGCCCGACCGGATGCGGCCCCACTGCTCGCGCACCCAGTCCGCGCTCGCCTTCCCCGTGCGGAACGGGCGCTGCTCGTCCCCGGCGTGCACGTCGACGTCGCCGGCCGAGAACCAGTCGAAGATCGGGCCCACCGAGTCGTCGGGACGGGCGATGAACCCGTCGAGCGACATCGTCGCCACCAGCACCACCGCCATCACGGCCTCCCCCGCCTGTGTCGTTCGTGGTCGGGACGCGACGGTATCGCCGAAGGACTCTTTATTCAACCCAAGAGTTGAACAACCGGGTGCCCGCTCCGCGCGTCCTCGTTTGGTAGACCGTGAGCACGGCCCCGCGCCGTGCGGAGTCGACCTGCGAGAGGTAGTGCCAGTGGAGTTCCGGCAGTCGAACAAGCTCCGCGACGTCTGTTACGAGATCCGCGGCCCGGTGGTCGAGCAGGCGAACCTGCTGGAGGAGGCGGGCCACAGCGTCCTGCGCCTCAACACCGGCAACCCCGCGCTCTTCGACTTCGAGGCGCCCGAGGAGATCGTCCAGGACATGATCCGGATGCTCCCGCAGGCGCACGGCTACACCGACTCGCGCGGCGTGCTGCCGGCGCGCCGGGCCGTCGCGCAGCGCTACCAGGCGCGCGGGCTGGAGGTGGACGTCGACGACGTGTTCCTCGGCAACGGCGTCTCGGAGCTGATCTCCATGGCCGTGCAGGCGCTGGTCGAGGACGGCGACGAGGTGCTCGTGCCCGCGCCCGACTACCCGCTGTGGACCGCCGTGGCCACGCTGGCGGGCGGGCGCGCCGTGCACTACGTGTGCGACGAGCAGGCCGACTGGATGCCCGACCTCGCCGACGTCGAGGCGAAGATCAGCGACCGCACCAAGGCGCTGGTCATCATCAACCCGAACAACCCGACCGGGGCGGTGTACTCGAAGGAGGTCCTCGAGGGCCTGCTCGACCTCGCCCGCCGCCGCGGCCTCATGGTGATGGCCGACGAGATCTACGACCAGGTCCTCTACGACGACGCCGTGCACCACGACGTCGCGTCGCTCGCGCCGGACCTCGTCGTCCTGACGTTCTCCGGGCTGTCGAAGACCCACCGCGTCGCCGGCTTCCGCTCGGGCTGGCTCGTCGTCACCGGCCCGCGCCAGCACGCGCGCGACTACCTCGAGGGCCTGGCGATGCTGGCCTCGATGCGCCTGTGCGCGAACACCCCCGCGCAGTACGCGATCCAGGCCGCGCTCGGCGGGCGCCAGAGCATCGGCGAGCTCACGGCGCCGGGCGGCCGGCTGCGCGAGCAGCGCGACCGGGCGTACGAGAAGCTCAACGCGATCCCGGGCGTGAGCTGCGTGAAGCCGCGCGGGGCGCTCTACGCCTTCCCGCGCCTCGACCCGGACGTCTACCCGATCAAGGACGACGAGCAGTTCGTGCTCGACCTCCTGCGCGAGGAGAAGATCCAGGTCGTGCAGGGCACGGGGTTCAACTGGCCCACGCCCGACCACTTCCGCATCCTCACCCTCCCCCACGCCGCGACCCTCGACGACGCGATCACCCGCATCGGCGGGTTCCTGGAGACCTACCGGCAGGACTGACCGGTGCGGAGGTGTTGTCTGCGAGTATCGGGTACCGTCGGTACCGAGTACCGACGGTAGGAGGAACCATGCTGGGAGACATCGCCGGGACCGCGCCGCTGCGCGAGGCCCTGGAGACCACGAACACGCTCCTCGAGCAGGTGCTGGAGGAGCTCAGGCGCGTCAACGCCGACGGCCTCGTCACCGTGGCCCAGGAGCTGCGCGCGATCCAGGACGCGCTGCCGAGTACCGAGAAGGCCGCCTGACCTCCACGATGAGCGCATGACCGCCACCGTCACCGGCTTCCACCACGTCAAGCTGCCGGTGTCGGACCTGGCGCGCAGCCGCGCCTGGTACGAGCGGGTCCTCGGCCTCGAGGTCGCGCTCGAGTTCACCGACGACGACGGCGTGGTCCGGGGCGTGGCGCTGCGCCTGCCCGCCGGCGGGGACGCGGGCATCGCCCTGCGGGAGGACCCCGCGCGCGCCGCCGCGCTCGCGGGGTTCGACCCGCTGGCGCTGCTCGTCCCCGAGCGCGCGCAGGTCGAGCAGTGGCGGGCGCGGATGGACGAGCTCGGCGAGCGCCACGGCGACGTCGCGACCGGTGCGCACGGCGGGAGGATCCTGCCCGTGTTCGACCCCGACGGGCTGGAGATCCGCCTCTACGCCGACTGAATCGGACGGCCGGGTGCCGGTGCCGGCCCGGGCGGAGGCGCAGGTCACCGAGCGGCGCGGGGAGGAGCGTTTCGGTTCACCCACCCCGGGGACCCGCTTCGCGGCGCGACACCCGCGCCCGCCTGAGGAAGGGACACCCCGGTGAGGGCACTCCTGTTCGGCTCCATCAGCAGCGTCGCCGACACCTCCGAGATCCAGCGTGCGGCCTTCAACCGGGCCTTCACCGAGCACGGTCTCGACTGGCACTGGGACCGCGACGACTACCGGTCCCGCCTCGACCGCGCCGGCGGGCAGGCCCGCATCGCCGAGGAGGCCGAGCGCCGGGGCGAGGACGTCGACGCGGCCGCCGTGCACGCGACCAAGTCCCAGCGCTTCCGCGACGAGCTCCGCGCCCACGGGGTCGACCCGCGGGCCGGCGTCCTGGACACGCTGCGCGCCGCGAAGAGCAACGGCTGGAAGGTCGGCTTCGTCACGACGACCTCCTTCGACAACGTCCAGGCGGTCATCGAGGCCCTGGGGCCGGGCGTGGGCGCGGGCGACTTCGACGTCATCGTGACCTCCGACCACGTCGACGAGCCCAAGCCCGACCCGGCCGCCTACGCCTTCGCCCTCGACGCTCTCGGCGTGGACGCCGGCGACGCGGTGGCGATCGAGGACAACCCCGACGGCGTGCGCGCCGCCGCGGCCGCGGGCGTCACCGTCGTCGCGTTCCCCAACGAGAACACCGCCGGCTCCGCGTTCCCCGACGCCACCCGCCGCGTCGACCGGCTGGCCGCCGGCGAGGTCGCCGAGCTCGCCGCCTGATCCCCCGTCCGCCCCGCAGCACCCGAGAGCCCGTGACACACCACGGACGGGAGACCACGCGCCCATGACCGCCCAGCCGGTGACAGCCCAGCCCACCCTCACGGCCACCGAGACCGCCTTCCACGTCGAGGGCTACCAGAAGATCGACTACTCGCTCGTCCTCACCGACGGCGTCTTCTCCCCGCCGAACACCGGCCTCGCCGACGCCTACCGGCCCTACGGGCGCTGCCTCGCCGTGGTCGACGCGACCGTCGCCGAGCTCCACGGCGACGCGATGCGGGCCTACTTCGACCACCACGGGATCGCGCTGACCGTCTTCCCCATCGCCATCGACGAGGGACAGAAGACGATGCGCACCGCCGAGCGGATCGTCGACGGGTTCGGCGAGTTCGGCCTGGTGCGCACCGAGCCCGTGCTCGTCGTCGGCGGTGGCCTGGTCACCGACGTCGCGGGCTTCGCCTGCTCGATCTTCCGCCGCGCGACGAACTACATCCGCGTCCCGACCACGCTGATCGGGCTGGTCGACGCGAGCGTCGCCATCAAGGTCGCCGTCAACCACGGCAGGGCCAAGAACCGCCTCGGCGCGTTCCACGCCTCCCAGCAGGTGTTCCTCGACTTCTCGTTCCTCGCGACCCTGCCCACCGAGCAGGTGCGCAACGGGATGGCCGAGCTCATCAAGATCGCGGTCGTCGGCGACGAGGGCATCTTCGAGCTGCTCGAGAAGTACGGCGAGGAGCTCCTGGAGACGCGGTTCGGGCACCTCGAGGGGTCGCCGGAGCTGCGCGACGTCACCCGCCGGCTGACCTACGACGCCATCGAGACGATGCTGCGCCTCGAGGTGCCCAACCTCCAGGAGCTCGACCTCGACCGCGTCATCGCCTTCGGGCACACGTGGAGCCCGACGCTCGAGCTCGCCGGCGACGAGCCGTTCTTCCACGGACACGCAATCAGCATCGACATGGCCCTGTCGACGACGCTCGCGGCGCGCCGCGGCTACATCACCGCGTCCGACCGCGACCGCGTCCTCGGGCTGATGAGCAGGCTCGGGCTCTCCCTCGACAGCCCGCTGCTCACCGCGGAGCTGCTGCGCCGCGCCACCGACGCGATCCTCCAGACCCGCGACGGGCTGCTGCGCGCGGCGACGCCCCGTCCCATCGGGACGTGCCACTTCGTCAACGACCTCGGCGCCGCGGAGCTCGAGGAGGCCCTGGCCGCGCACCGGGAGCTGTGCGCAGGGCTCCCGCGTGCGGGGGCCGGGCTCGACACCTTCCGGCGATGAGCGCGCCACCGGACGGGGTGGCGGGCGCGCGGCCGGTGACCCCGGTCGGCATCCTCGCTGCCCTGCTCGACCGGGTCGCCGACGGGCTCGGGCCGGACGTGCCCGCGGCGGTGCGCGACGACCTGCGCCGCGCCCGGGAGCTCGCCGGTGGCCTCGACCCGTACCTCGAGCGCTGCACCACGCCCGAGTCCGACGCGCTGGCCCGGCTGGCCGCCGCGACCCGTGCCCACGACTGGGCCGGCCGCGACCCCGATGCGGTCTTCCTCGAGCAGGAGATGCTCTCCGGGCACGTCGAGGGCCAGGCGCTGAAGATGCTGGTGGCCGCCACCCGCGCCCGCCGGGTGCTGGAGATCGGGCTGTTCACCGGCTACTCGGCGCTCGCCATGGCCGAGGCCCTGCCCGACGACGGGCGCCTCGTCGCCTGCGAGCTCGACCCCGGGGTCGCCGAGCTCGCCCGCCGGTCGTTCGCCGGCTCCACCGCGGGGCGGCGCATCACCGTCGAGGTCGGGCCCGCGGCGGACACCCTCGCCGCACTGGCCGCGGCCGGCGAGGAGTTCGACCTCGTGTTCGTCGACGCCGACAAGGGCGGGTACGCACACTACGTGGCCACCCTGCTCGACACCGACCTGCTGGCACCGCACGGTCTGGTCTGCGTGGACAACACCCTGCTGCAGGGCGAGCCGTGGCGCTCCGACGAGCCCAGCGCCAACGGTGCCGCCGTCGCCGCCTTCAACGCCGAGGTGGCCGCCGACCCGCGGGTGGAGCAGGTCGTCCTGCCGCTGCGCGACGGCCTGACCCTGATCCGTCGCGTCCGAGAGGGGACCCCGGAGTGCACATCACCGAACAGCGACCCGTCGGGGTCGAGGTCCGCGGCCTCGACCTGAGCGACGCCGCCACCCTCGACGACGAGCAGGTCACCGAGCTGCGCCGCCTGCTGGGCGAGCACGGCGTCCTGGTGCTGCCGGGCCAGGACGCGCTCGACGACGACGGCTTCGCGGCGTTCCTGCGCCGCTTCGGCGACCTCACCTTCACCGTCGGCGAGACGCCGGTGCCCGGCCGCGAGCACCTCGAGGACCTCAACGTCGTCTCCAACGTCGGTCGCACGACGCCGCCGCGCAGCGTCTTCCACGTCGACACCAGCTACGTCGCCCGGCCGCCGCAGTACACCGCCCTGCGCGCGGTGACGATCCCGGCGTCGGGGGGCGAGACGCTGTTCACCAACCAGTACCGCGCCTACGACACGTTGCCGAGCGACGTGCGGATGCACCTCGCGGGCCGCACGATCACCCACGTCGTCAGCGGCCTGCGCCCCGAGGACGCCGGGCCCGAGACCAGCGCCGAGCACCCCGTCTTCCGCCGGCACCCGGTCTCCGGCCGGACCGCGCTCTACCTCTCCACCCCCGAGCGCTGCGTCGCGATGAGCGGGATGGACCGCGGGGCCGCGCGGCAGACGATCGGGTACCTCTACGAGCACTCGACCGCCGAGGTCAACACCTTCCGCCACGCGTGGACGCCGGGCGACGTCGTCGTCTGGGACAACGGGTGCGTCCTGCACCGCGCCGACCACGGCGACGTCACGGGTGACCGGGTGATGCACCGCGGCATGGTCGCGGCGTGACCACCGGGCGCCTGCGGCGCGTCGTCCGGCACGCCCCGCGGACGCTGGGCGCGCTGACGCTGCTGACCGTGCCGCTGCCGGTGACGCTGGCTGTGACGGCGGCCGCGCTGGTGCGCTCCGTCCTGCACCCGCCCCACCGCACCACGGCCGCGGCACCGCGGACCGTGCTGGTCAGCGGCGGGAAGATGACCAAGGCGCTGGCCCTCGCGCGGGCGTTCCACGCCGCCGGGCACCGCGTGGTCATGGTCGAGTCGGCGCGCTACCGCTTCACCGGGCACCGCTTCTCCCGGGCCGTCGACGCCTTCCACGTCGTCCCGGCCCCGGGCGCGCCCGGGTACACCGAGGCGCTGCGCGACGTCGTCGTCGCCGAGGGCGTCGACGTGTGGGTGCCGGTGTGCAGCCCGGCCGCCAGCCGGCACGACGCGCTGGCCAAGCCGGTGATCGGCGAGTTCTGCGAGGTGCTCCACCCGGACCCGCAGGTGCTGCGCACGCTCGACGACAAGGACCGCTTCGCGCGGGCCGCGCAGGAGCTGGGCCTGCCGGTGCCCGACACCCGCCGCGTCACCGACCCCGCGCAGGTCGAGGCGTTCGACTTCGACGCGGAACCCGGACCGTGGATCCTCAAGAGCGTCCCCTACGACCCCGTCGCCCGCCTCGACCTCACGACGCTGCCGCGGCCCACCGCGGCCCGGACCGCCGAGCTGGCGCGGAGCAAGCCGATGTCCGACGAGGCCCCGTGGATCCTCCAGGAGTTCACCCCGGGGCGGGAGTACTGCACGCACAGCACGGTCCGCGAGGGCCGCGTGCAGGTGTGGGCGTGCTGCGAGTCGTCGGCGTTCCAGCTCAACTACGCGATGGTCGACAAGCCGGCGATCGAGGAGTGGGTCCGCCGCTTCGTCGGCGCCCTCGGGGTGACCGGCCAGGTGTCGTTCGACTTCATCGAGACCGCCGACGGCCGCCTCGTCGCCCTCGAGTGCAACCCGCGCACCCACTCGGCGATCACGATGTTCCACCGGGACGCGCGGGCCCTGGCCCGGGCGTACCTCACCGACGTCGACGGCCCGCCGCTGACGCCGAGTCCCGACAGCCGCCCGACCTACTGGCTCTACCACGAGCTGTGGCGGATGCTCTCCCGACCGTCGACGATCCCGGAGCGCCTCGCCGTCCTGCGCGCCGGCACCGACGCCGTGTTCTCCCTCGACGACCCCCTGCCGTTCCTGCTGCTGCACCACCTGCAGATCCCGTCGCTGCTGCTGGGGAACCTCGTCGCGGGCCGGCCCTGGATCCGCGTCGACGTGAACATCGGCAAGCTCGTCGAGCCGGCCGGGGACTGACGTGCCCCTCCGCGTCCTGCACCTGGCCGGTTCCGCCGTCAGCGACTTCCACGCCGACCTGTCCCTGACCTACGCCCGCGGCTGCCTCGCCGCCACCGCCGATCCCGTCCGCTACGAGCCCGTCCCCGCCTACGTCTCGCCCGACGGGCGGTGGCGCTTCCCCGCCACGCTGGACGCCGACGCGATCGCCGCCGCGCCGGCGCTCGCCCCCGGGGACGCGCTGCACCACCTCGGGCAGCTGCGCCCCGACGTCGTGCTCCCGCAGATGTTCTGCCGGCCCGGGATGACGTCCTACCGCTCGCTGTTCGAGGTCCTGGGCGTGCCGCTGGTCGGCAACACCGGCGAGGTCATGGCGATCGGGGCGAGCAAGGCGGCCGCGAAGGCGATGGTCGCCGCGGCGGGGGTCGCCGTGCCCGCCGGCGAGGTGCTGCAGCGCGGGGAGCGCCCTACGGTGGCACCACCGGTGGTCGTCAAGCCCGAGGACGCCGACAACTCGCTCGGCGTCACCCTGGTGCGCCACGCCGACGAGTACGACGCCGCGCTCGAGGCCGCATCGGCGCACGCCGACCGCGTGCTCGTCGAGGAGTTCGTGCCCCTGGGGCGGGAGGTGCGCTGCGGTCTCGTCGAACGGGACGGCGAGCTCGTCGGGCTGCCGCTCGAGGAGTACCGCCTCGACGCCGACGTCCGCCCGATCCGGGGGTACGCCGACAAGCTCGCCCCCGCGGAGGGTGGCGGCCTGCGCCTCGTGGCCAAGGACGACCCGGACGTCGTGCTCGTCGACCCCGAGGACCCGCTGACGGCCCGCGT
Organism: Actinomycetospora sp. ABD4_176; assembly: GCF_056311855.1. NCBI lineage: Bacteria > Bacillati > Actinomycetota > Actinomycetes > Pseudonocardiales > Pseudonocardiaceae > Actinomycetospora > Actinomycetospora sp. ABD4_176. Next base: position 2,776,800 of record NZ_CM149974.1, read on the forward strand.
GCACGACGTCGCCCGGCGCGCCCACGTCGCGCTCGGCTGTCGCGACCACTCGCTGTTCGACCTGCGCGTCGACCCGACCGGCCGGCCGGTGTTCCTCGAGGCCAGCCTGTACTGCTCGTTCTCGCCGCAGAGCGTGCTCGCCGTCATGGCGCGCGCCGGCGGCATCGGGCTCGACGAGCTGCTGGCGATCGGGATCACCGAGGCGATGCGGCGGGTGCCCAGGGTCTGAGGGCACTCCGCGTCCCGAGCACTTCGAGCGGGCCCGAGTCGATCGCCGTGCTCAGCTCGTTGTGAGGGTGGCGCGCCGCATTCCTGCTGTCCGGGCTTGACCATGCCGCGACGGCACGGTGTCCACTCGGGGCATGGCCGGCCCCGTCTCCCGCACCCCCACGCTCGCGGCAGCCGAGTACGCCCGCGCCGAGCAGATGCTCGCGCCCTACCGCGCCCGCCGCGTGCCCACCGTGACGCCGCAGTGGCTCGGCGACGGCGAGCGCTTCTGGTACGTCGCCGCCGGGCGCCACGTGCTGGTCGACCCGGGCAAGGGCGAGGGCACGGCGCTGTTCGACCACGACCGGGTCGCCGCCGCGCTCTCGCGGGAGACGGGCCGGGCGGTCGAGGCCGACGCGCTACCGGTCGTGGCGGTCGAGGTCGACGACTCGGGCGTCCGGTTCAGCGCACTCGGCCAGCGGTACCGGTGGGCCGACGGCGCGCTGACCAGCATCGACGGGACCCCGCCGCTGCCGAACGAGACCGCCTCGCCCGACGGGCGTCGGGTCGCGTTCGGGCGCGACGGGAACGTCTGGGTCCGCTCCCGCGACGACGGCGAGGAGTTCGCGCTCACCGACGACGCCGAGCCCGGCCTCGCCTACGGCGCCGCGAACGCCCCGATGAGCCTCACCGTGCTGCTGCGCTCGTTCGGCACGGACCCGTTCGTCTACCTGACCTGGTCGCCGGACTCGACCCGGCTGCTGGTCCACCGGCTCGACGAGCGCGGACTCCCCGAGCAGGTGCTCGTCGAGTCGGTGCCGCCCGGCGGCGGGCGCCCGGTCGAGCACCGCCTCGCCTACCCGATGCCCGACGACGAGGCGCACCCGACGATGACGTGGCACGTCCTCGACGTCGCGGCCCGCACGAAGATCGACGGGCAGGACGACCCCGAGCCCGCCGTGCACGGCACGGCGTTCGTGTACGCGTGGTGGTCGGCCGACGGGGACGCCGTGCACTACCTGCGGCAGTCCCGCGATGCGAGGACCCTGCACCTGCGCCGCCTCGACCCCGCGACCGGGGCGACGACGACGCTGATCACCGAGACCGGCACGACCCGCGTCGACGCCACCCCGCAGCTCGGCGAGCCGACGATGACGCACGTGCTCGGCACCGGGGAGATCCTCTGGTGGTCCCAGCGCGACGGGTGGGGCCACCTGTGGCTCTACCCCCCGGACGGCGGGGACGCCGTGCAGGTGACGTCGGGCCCGTGGCCGGTGCGCGCCGTGCTGCGGGTCGACGAGGAGCGCCGGCTGGTGTGGTTCCTCGCGGGCGGGCACGGTTCCGACGGGGACCCCTACGTCCGCCGGATCGCCCGGATCGGCCTCGACGGCACTGGCTTCGCGCTGCTCACCGACGACGACCTCGACCACGACGCCGTGGCCCCACCCGGTGGCGGCTACCTCGTCGACCGTGCCTCCTCCCCCGCCGTGCCGCCGCAGGTCAGGGTGCTCGACGAGGACGGCGAGGTGCTGGTCGAGCTCGAGGCGCCCGGGACCGACGCGCTGCGCGCCGACGGCTGGAGCCCGCCCGAGCGGTTCCGCGCCACCGCCGCCGACGGCCGCACGCCGATCTTCGGCCTGCTCTGGCGCCCGCACGGCCTGGACCCGCAGCAGCGCTATCCGGTGATCGACCACGTCTACCCCGGCCCGCAGAACCACCGCGCGCTGCCGGCCTTCGACTCCCCCCACCAGGGCGAGCCGGAGGCGCTGGCGGCGCTCGGCTTCGCGGTCGTCGCGATCGACGGCCGGGGCACGGCCGGGCGGAGCAAGGCCTTCCACGACCACTCCTACGGCGACCTCGGCAACGCCGGCGCGCTCGACGACCACGTCGCGGCGATCCGGGAGCTCGGACGGCGCCACCCGTGGCTCGACACGGACCGCGTCGGAATCACCGGCCACTCGGCGGGCGGGTTCGCCGCGGCGCGCGGCATGCTCGCCCACCCCGATCTCTACCGGGTCGGGGTCGCGGTGGCCGGCAACCACGACGACACCTACGGCCTGCAGATGTGGGCCGAGCACTACCACGGTGACGCCGACCGCGCCGCCCTGTCGACGCCCGCGCTGGCCGCGAACCTGGCGGGCAGGCTGCTGCTGATCCACGGCGAGCTGGACGAGACGGTGCTCGTGACGCAGACCCACCGCCTCGTCGACGCCCTGATCACCGCGGACAAGGACGTCGACATGCTCATCGTCCCGGGCGGCGACCACTCGATCTTCCACCGCCGCCACTACGTGTTCCGCCGGACCTGGGACTACTTCGTCCGCCACCTCCACGGCCAGGAGCCGCCGGCGTACCGGCTCGCGCCGCTGCCGCTGGGCTGATCCCGCGCGACCCACCCGAGGGCGAGCGTGCTCGCGACCAGCGCCGCGGCCGGCGCCACCACCAGCCAGGGCGCGACGAACACGTAGGTGCGCCCCTCGGCGAGCATCGCTCCCCACTCCGGCGTCGGCGGCTGGACGCCGAGCCCGAGGAAGGACAGCCCGGCGAGGGTGAGCACCGTGCCGGCGAACCGCGCCGCGACCGACGCGAGCAGGGGCGAGGAGATCGCGGGCAGCACGTGGTGGCGCAGCACCCGTCCCGGTCCGGCGCCGAGCGCGGTGGCCGCCAGCACCCAGCCCTCCTCGCGCACGGCGACCGTCAGGCGGTGGGCCTGGCGGGCGAACGGCGCCCAGCCGGTCACCACGATCGCGAGCAGCGCCGGGGTGAGCCCGGACCCCAGCACGGCGGCGACCACGAGGCCGACGAGCAGGGCCGGCAGCGCCACGAGGACGTCGACCAGCGACTGCGTCCCCCGCGCCAGCGGGTGCCGCGGCCACCAGCCGCTCGCCAGCCCGCCCGCGGTGCCGACCGCCACGGCGACGGCGAGCGCGAGCAGCCCGAGACCCAGCGAGTACCGCATCCCGCCGAGGACGCGGGCGAGCACGTCCCGGCCGAGCTGGTCGGTGCCCAGGAGGTGCGCGGACGAGGGCGGGGCGAGACGGTTCGCGAAGTCGACGGCCTCCGCGGGCCACTCGATCACCGCGACGACGGTCAGGAGCACGGCGACGCCGGCGAGGAGCGCGCGTCTCACGGGCGCAGCCGCGGGTCGGTGGCCATCTGAGCGAGTTCGGTGGCGAGGGCGGCGAGCAGCGCGACGGCGACGACGAGCACGAGCCCGGCCTGGATCACCGGCAGGTCGCGGTCGCCGACGGCCTCCGCGAGCAGCCGGCCGAGGCCGGGCACGGCGAACACCACCTCGACGACCACGGCACCGCCGAGCGTCCCGCCGAGGAACGGGCCCGCGCCCGCGACGACCGACGTCAGGGCGCGCGGCACCACGTGCACCAGCAGGGTCCGGCGCGGCGACAGCCCTTTCGCGCTTGCGGTCCGCACCGACGGGTGCCCGAGCACCTCGGCGGTCTCGACCCGCACGAGCCGCGCCGCCAGCGCCGCGGGCCACACGGCGAGGGTGAGCACGGGCAGGACCGCCTCCTGCGGGCTGCCCCACCCCAGGGCCGGGAGCCACCCGGCCCCGACGGCGACGACGAGGACGAGCACCGGGCCCAGCACGAACTCCGGCACCGCGAGGGCCACCGCGCCGCCCCACCGGGTGGCCCGGTCGGCGGCGCCGTCGGGGCGCCCCGCGGCGAGCGCGCCGAGGGGGACGCCGACCGCGAGCGCGATCGCGAGCGCCGGCGCGGCGAGCGCCAGCGAGACCCCGGCCGCCTCCAGGACCTCCGGCCCGACCGGCGAGCGGGTGGTGAACGACGCCCCGAGGTCGCCGCGCACCGCCCCGCCCAGCCAGTCGAGGTACTGCGTCACCACGGGCCGGTCGAGCCCGAGCTCGCGGGTCAGCCGCTCCTCGGTCGCCGGGTCCGGCGTCGACGAGGCGCTGCGGGCGCGGATCACCGACCGCGTCACCTCGCCGCCGAGCAGCCGCGGCAGCGCGAACACCGCGACCGACGTGACGAGCAGGACCGGCGGGATCCACGCCAGCCGGCGGAGGGCGGCACCGATCACGGGGTCGAGCACTCAGTCCACGGGCGCCAACGTGGGCAGCACCGGACGCAGGTCGAGCGGGTCCGGGGTGAAGCCGGTGACGCCCCGCTCGGCGGCGGTGTTCTGCGGGTGCACGAGCGGGACGTTGACCGTGTCCGCGGTCAGGGTGGCCGCGGCCTGCCGGAACACGTCGGCGCGCTGCGCCGGGTCCGGCACCGCACCGAGGCCGGCGACCGTGGCGTCGAACGCCGGGTTGCAGTAGCGGTCGATGTTGTACGACCCGTCGCAGGTGTAGTCCGAGTCCAGCACGCCCGCCGGGTCCGGGAAGTCGGAGAGGTAGCTGCGGGAGTTGATGAACATGTCGAAGCGGCCGGCGAGCAGTTCCGGCTCCTGGGCGGCGTAGTCGCCGACGGTGATGTCGACGGCGATCCCGGCCGGCTGCAGCTGGGCGGCGATCGCCGACGCGAGCACCGGGAGCTCGGGACGGTTCGGGAAGGTCCACAGCCGCACGCGCAGCGGGTTCTGCGGGCCGTAGCCGGCCTCGGCGAGCAGCGCCTGCGCGGCGGCCGCGTCACCCGGCGCCGGGGGCGTCGTCGCCTCCGAGGGCGGATCGCGGGATCCCTGTCATACCGGACGCCCCGGACGCCCCGGACGGTTCACCCGCTCCAGGGGCGGGCACCACGGACCCATCGGCCCCGCGACGTCGACCCCTCGGCGCCCCCGCGGCGAGCCGTGGCCAATACCGCGGAGTTGCGAACATCCTGCAACAGCATCAGGCTGGCTTCTCAGGTGATCCGCAGCAGCCCATCGACGGGAGAACCCGATGGCGGAGTACACGCTCCCCGACCTGCCCTACGACTACGGCGCTCTCGAGCCCCACATCTCGGGCAAGATCATGGAGCTCCACCACGACAAGCACCACAACACCTACGTGACCGGGCTGAACACCGCGATCGACGCGCTCGCCGAGGCCCGCGAGCAGGACACGATCGGCACGACGGCCCTGCTGTGGGAGAAGAACCTCGCCTTCAACTACGGCGGGCACATCAACCACTCGATCTTCTGGAAGAACCTCAGCCCGGACGGCGGCGACAAGCCGACCGGTGAGCTGGCCTCGGCGATCGACCGCGACTTCGGGTCGTTCGATCTGTTCCAGAAGCACTTCACCGCGGTCGCCACGACCATCCAGGGCTCGGGCTGGGCGATCCTCGGCGTCGACTCCCTCACCGGGAAGCTGCGCATCTTCCAGCTCTACGACCAGCAGGCCAACGTGCCGCTGGGCATCGTGCCCGTCGTCATGCTCGACATGTGGGAGCACGCCTTCTACCTGGACTACCAGAACGTCAAGCCGGACTACGTGAAGGCCTGGTGGAACGTCGTCAACTGGAACGACGCCGCCGAGCGCTTCGACCACGCGAACGGCCTCACCCTGGCCTGACCCCCGATCTCGCGCGGTGATCGTTCCGACAAGCGTCCACTGCGCGGTGCGCGGCGACCCCTCGACCTCCTCGGCCGGGGGGTCGTCGTGTGCCTGCGGCATGTGAGCAGAGAGGAGGGCTGTAGCCCTCCTCTCTGCTCACATGCCGACGGCACCCAGCAGCTCCGCGCGGATCTCCGGGCGGCCGGCGGCGACGAGCGTGAACGCCGCCTCGCGGGCGAGCCGCCGGGCCGGGTGCCGGCCGACGATCGCGCGGCTGCCGGCGGCGACGGTGAGCGTCGCGGCCGCCCGCACGGCGAGGGCCGAGGCCGCGGCGCGCGCGGCCGGCATCGCCTCCGGGTCGGCGAGCGCGGCGTCGAGGCCGTCGCGGGCGGCGTCGAGAGCATCCCGCAGCGTCGCCGCGACCGTCGCCTCCCCCGCCTCCTCGACGAGCGCGGCGCAGCGACCCGCGACGCCGAGGGCGAGGCAGCCGTTGACGCGCGCGCTCGCGTGCTGGCCGGCGAGGAACTGCGCACGCGTGGGCGTCGCGACCATGGCGTCGTCGCCGACGACCCAGCCGTCGACCTCGAGGCGCACGGTACGGCTGGCGTTCGCCGCGGCGAGGTCGAGCGGGTGCACGGCGACGCCGGGAGGCGCCGACGCCGGCACGAGCACCGTGACGATCCGGGCGCCGTCGTCGTCGGCGTCGGCGGTCGCCACGTCGCGCGCCGAGATCTGCAGGAGGTCGACCAGGCCCCAGCCGGTGACCAGCGGTGCGGTGCCGTCGAGGCGCCAGCCGCCCTCGACCCGCGTCGCCCACAGCAGCGGCGGCTGCGGGATGGCGCCGGCGTAGGCGACGCCGCAGCGGGTGGTGCCCGCGACGGCGGCGGCGAGGTGACGCTCGCGCAGGGCGTCGTTGCCGGTCGCGGCGAGCGCCCGCACCGAGCCGTGGTGCTGCATCCAGGTGAAGGTGGTGGCGAGGCAGGCGCCGGCGAGGGTCTCGACGACGCCGAGGAAGTCCTCGAACGCCACGTCCGGGCCGCCGTGCTCCGGCGGGGCGGCGAGGCCGTAGAGCCCGGCGTCGGCCAGGGCCCGGAAGTGTGCGTCGGGGATCGTGGCGGTCGCGTCGACCTCGTCCGCGGCGGGCACCAGCACGTCGGCGGCGATCTCGCGCGCCCGGTCCAGCACGTCGCCCATACCACGCGAGGATAGCTTCCCGTGCGGACGGGGTAAGGATAGCCTCACCTTTGTGCCCTCGCTCCCCGCTTCCCTCGCCGCCCGGGCCGAACGCTGGTTCGGACGCCCGGCCACCGTCGTCGAGGTCGACGAGCTCTCTCCCGGCCTGGTCCGCGTCGGCTTCGCCGGCCCCCACTGGCGCGGCCGGCCGTGGGTCCGCGGGCAGGAGGTGGAGTTCCGGGTCGGCGAGCGGGAGTTCCGCCACTACACCCCCGCCGACGTCGACCCGGACAGCGGCCGGTTCCACGTCGTGTTCGTCCGGCACGGGGAGGGGCCCGGCACCGCGTGGGTCGCCGGGCTGCGCGTCGGGGCCGAGGTCGGCGTCCTGGGCCCGGGCGGCGGCATGCGCCGCGAGCCCGACCGCCACGAGCTGTTCCTCGGCGATGCGACCGCACTCGGCCTGTTCGCGGCGCTGGTGCCGACGGCGGGCGACGCACGCGGTACGATCGAGGTGCCGGCCGCAGACCTGGCGGCCGCCGCTGCGCTCGCCCCGTCGCTCGACATCGTGCTCACCGGCCGGACCCCCGGCGTCGCACTCGGATCCTGGCTGGAGCGCCACGTCGCCGACCGCGAGCCCGCGCCCGAGCAGGTGTGCCTCGCCGGGCATGTCGGCAGCATCGACACCCTGCGACGGCGCGTGCGCCTGGAGTACGGGCTGGCGCGCCGGGCCGTCGCCACCAAGGCGCACTGGGCCGACGGGCGGGCGGGACTGTGACCGTGCGCCCGGAGCTCACCGGCGTCCCGGAGACGACGCTGTGGACGCTGCACAACCGCGCCGCCGAGGCCCGCCGGCCCGGCTCCGGGTTCCACGACCCCTGGGCCGTCGCGGCGCACGACGCTCTGGCCTACCCGTACGCGGAGCGCTTCGGCGCCCCGAGCCAGATACACGCGCTGCGCGCGCGGACCTTCGACGCCGCCCTGCGGGCGTTCCTCGCCGAGCACCGGGACGCGACGGTGGTGGCGCTCGGCGAGGGGCTGCAGACGACCTACTGGCGGCCGGCGAGCCGGACGTCGACTGGTACAGCGTCGACCTGCCCGAGGTGCACGCCCTGCGCCGGCAGCTGCTGCCCGACGCCGACCGCGTCCACCCGCTCGCGCTCTCCGCGCTGAACCGGACGTGGATGACCGAGGCCGACGACGGCGCGCCCACGATCGTCACGGCCGAGGGCCTGCTCATGTACTTCACCCGCGAGGACGCGTTCGCGCTCCTCGCCGACTGCGCCGCGCGCTTCCCGGACGGGCAGATCCTCTTCGACACGATCCCGCCCTGGTTCAGCCGCCGCACCGTGCGCGGCTGGGACCTGACGCCGGCCTACCGCGTGCCGCCGATGCCGTTCGGCGTCCGGGTGCCCGACGTGCTCGCCCTGCCACGCGAGGTGCCGGGTCTGGCAGGCGTGGACGACCTGGGGCTGACGGCGGGCCGCGGCTTCTTCCGCGCGCCGGTGGTCCGCACGCTCGGGGCCGTCCCCGTCCTCGGTGCCCACCGCCCGGGGCTTTTCCGGGCCCGGTTCGCGGGGAACTCCACGCGCGGACCCGACGAGGAGGCAGGATGAGCCACACCACGGAGCACCTGGCGAGCATCGGCGACGCGGCCGCGCCCGAGCGGGTCGCGGCCCTCGACGCCCTGGCAGAGTGCGAGCAGGTCAGCACCGCGTGCGTCGTCGCGATGACCGCGATCGGCGGGATGGCCGGGGAGGTCCGGCGCGCCCTGGACTGCGCGGACGTCTGCGCCGCCGCCCACCGGGTCCTCAACCGCGGGGAGGGCGGCGACACGGCCACGCTGGCCGGCGTGCTCGACGCCGCCGCGGCGGCCTGCGACGCCAGCGCCGCGGCCTGCGGAGCGCACGCCGACCACCACGAGCACTGCCGCCGGCACGCCGAGTCGGCGACCGCCTGCGTGCGGGCCGTGCGGGCGCTGCGCGACACCCTCTGAGCCGGAGCCCGCCGACGCTACCCTGTCGGCATGTCCGGGACCGCCGCGCCGCGCACCGCGGCGGTCGACGACTACATCAAGGCGATCTACGCCCACTACGAGCGCGGCGAGGGCCCGGCGTCGACGACGGCGCTGGCCAAGCGCCTCGGCGTGGGGGCGTCGTCGGTGTCGGGGATGCTGCGCAAGCTCACCGAGCAGGGGCTGGTCGAGCACCGGCCCTACGGCGGGGTGCGGCTCACCGACACCGGCACCCGCGCCGCGCTCGACGTCCTGCGCCGCCACCGCCTGCTCGAGACCTACCTCGTCCGCGAGCTCGGCTACGGGTGGGACGAGGTGCACGACGAGGCCGAGGTGCTCGAGCACCACGTCTCGCCCACCCTGCTCGACCGCATGGACGCGCGGCTGGGCCACCCGCGCTTCGACCCGCACGGCGACCCGATCCCCGCCGCGGACGGCACGGTCGCGGAGTTCACGGCCCGCCGCTTCGCGACGCTCGAGCCCGGCGACCGCGGGCGCCTCGTCCGCGTCGACGACACCGAGCCGGCGATGCTGGCGTGGCTGCGTGAGCAGGCGATCGAGCTGGGCGTCCGCCTCGAGCTCCTCGCCCGCCGGCCGTTCGGCGGGCCGTTCCAGGTCCGGGTGGGCGCGGCCGACGGGGAGCGCGACCTGGACCTCGGCCCGGAGCTCGCCGACGCGCTGTGGGTCGACGATGTCCTCGAAGGGGTGTTCCACCGGGGCTCCGCGTCGTAGAGTTCGGCCAGCCGAACTTTTCGTGGTGGGCCGGACGAAACCAGGTCCCCGGAGCAGGACGGAGGTGGTCAGCGATGACCCTCGACGAGCTGCCCCGCGGCCACCGGGCCGTGGTCACCGCTCTCGACATCCGTGGCGGCGAGCGCCGCCGGCTCATGGACCTGGGGCTGCTGCCCGGCGCCGCCGTGCGCGCGGACATGACCAGCCCGCTGGGCGACCCGACCGCGTACGAGGTGCGCGGCGCGCTGGTCGTGCTGCGGCGCGGGCAGGCGCGCACGGTGCACGTCGAGCAGGCCGGATCCGAGGAGCGCTGAGCCGTGGCGGCCCCGCTCCCCTCGCCCGGTGTCGGACCGCCGCCGGGTGACGGGCCCCCGGAGGACGCCTGCGCCTCGTGCGCGCTCTCCCCGGCGTCGACCCGGCTCGCCCGCCTGGGGATGGACCCCGGCCGCTACGACCACGTCCTCGCGCTGGCCGGCAATCCCAACACCGGCAAGAGCACCGTGTTCAACGCGCTGACCGGGCTGCGCCAGCACGTCGGCAATTGGGCGGGCAAGACCGTTGCTCGCGCCGAGGGCGGCTTCTCCTACGGCGGGGCGGGCTACCGGATCGTCGACCTGCCCGGCACCTACTCGCTGCTGTCCACCAGCACCGACGAGGACGTCGCCCGCGACGTGCTGCTCTTCGGGCGCCCGGACGTGGTCGTCGTGGTGGTCGACGCGACGCGCCTCGAGCGCAACCTGCCCCTGGTGCTGCAGATCCGCCAGATCACCGGGCGCGTGGTCGTCGCGCTCAACCTCGTCGACGAGGCCCGCCGCCACGGCATCACCGTCGACACCCGCCACCTCACCCGGGAGCTCGGCGTCCCCGTCGTCGCCACCGCGGCGCGGCGCGGCGAGGGCCTGCCGGACCTGCTGGCGGCGATCGCGCAGGTCGCGGCGAGCGACGACCCGCCCCCGCCCCTGCGCCTCGTGCACCGTGACCCCGCGCTCGAGCGGGCCGTCGCCGAGCTCGCCGCGCAGGTCGAGGCCCGCTTCCCCGGCGTGCCCAACAGCCGCTGGGTGGCGCTGCGCCTGCTCGAGGGCGACGCGGGCATCGAGGAGGCGGTGCGGGACGGGACGCTGGGTTCGCTCGCGTCCCCGCTGGAGCAGACGGCATGACCGACCTCCTCGACGAGGCCGCGCGCCTGCGCCGCGGGCTCTCCGACGACCCCCACGACCTCGGCGACCGGATCGTCGAGTCGCTCTACACCGACGCCGCGCGGATCGCCGCGACGAGCGTCGACCGCGACGACGCCCGCGCGAAGCTCACCGTCGACCGCGCCCTCGACCGCGTCCTGACCCACCGCGTGTGGGGCTTCGTCGCGATGGGCGTGCTGTTCTTCGGCGTCTTCTGGTTCACGATCGCCGGCGCCGCGGTGCCGTCGGACCTGCTCTACCAGCTGCTCGTGGAGAACGGGCACGCCTGGCTGGTCTCCGGGTTCACCGCCGCCGGCGCGCCGTGGTGGGTCACCGGCCTGCTCGTCGACGGCGTCTACCTGGCCACGGCCTGGGTGATCGCCGTGATGCTGCCGCCGATGGCGATCTTCTTCCCACTGTTCACGCTGCTCGAGGACTTCGGCTACCTGCCGCGGGTGGCGTTCAACCTCGACCGGCTCTTCGCCCGCTCCGGGGCCCACGGCAAGCAGGCGCTGACGATGATGATGGGCTACGGCTGCAACGCCGCCGGCGTCACGGCCACGCGCATCATCGACAGCCGCCGCGAGCGGCTGATCGCGATCATCACCAACAACTTCAGCATCTGCAACGGCCGCTGGCCGACCCTGATCCTCATGGGGACGATCTTCGTCGGGGCCGTCGTGCCGCCGGCGCTCGCGGGGTTCGTCGCCGCGGGCAGCGTCGTCGCGGTGGTGATCGTCGGCATCGGGGTGACGCTCGCGGTGTCGTGGCTGCTCTCGCGCACCGTGCTGCGCGGCGAGAGCTCGGTGTACTCGCTCGAGCTGCCGCCCTACCGGCCGCCGCAGGTGCTGCGCACGCTCTACACCTCGATCATCGACCGCACGCTCAAGGTGCTGCGCCGCGCGGTGCTCATGGCCGCGCCGGCGGGCGCGGTGATCTGGCTGATCGGCAACGTGCACCTGGGCGACGCCAGCGTGGCCGCGCACCTCGTCACGGCCCTGGAGCCGGTCGGCTGGGTGATCGGGCTCAACGGCGTCATCCTGCTCGCCTACCTCGTGGCGGTGCCGGCCAACGAGATCATCATCCCGACGATCGTCATGCTCACCCTGACCCTCGGCGCCAACACGCTCGGCGCCGCGCCGGGCGTGATGCTGGAGCTGGGCGACGACGCGCAGATCGGCTCGGTGCTCGTCGGCGTGGGCGGCTGGACGCTGCTGACCGCGGTGAACCTCATGCTGTTCACGCTGCTGCACAACCCGTGCAGCACGACGGTGCTGACCATCTGGCACGAGACCCGCAGCGTGCGCTGGACGGCCGTCGCCACCCTGCTGCCCCTGGGGCTCGGGTTCGCGGTGTGCGCGGCGGTGGCGGGCGCCGTCCGACTCCTGACCTGACGTTTCGGCCCGCGCTCACCGGCCCATGCCTCTGGCATGGGACACGGCACCGAGAACGACCCGACCGGCACCGTCGACGAGGCCCGCGCCGAGCGGATGGCAAGCGCGCTGCAGGCCATCGCCGACCCCACGCGCCTCCAGGCGCTCACCACCCTGCGCGAGGGCCCGGCGCCGCTCGACGACCTCGCGCGCGCCGCGAGGGTCGAGACCGCGAAGCTCGCCCCCGAGATGGACCGCCTGGTCGAGCTCGGCCTCGTCACCGACGACGGGTCGTCGTACCGGCTGCACGACGACCACGTCGGTGCCGTGCTCGACGAGGCCGTCGGCCACGACCAGCACCGGTGACCTCCGGTATGTGAGCACTTTCCGGCGCTATAGCGCCGGAAAGTGCTCACATACCCACGGCACCTACCAGGTCAGCGTGCCGCCGGTCTGGTACTCGGTCACCCGCGTCTCGAAGAAGTTCTTCTCCTTCGTGAGGTCCATCGACTCGCTCATCCAGCCGAAGGGGTTCTCCTTCTCGCCGTGGAGCGGGTTTAGACCCAGCTGCGCGCAGCGACGGTCGGCGACGAACCGCATGTACTGCTCGCAGGAGTCCGCGGAGAGCCCGAGCATCCCCCGCGGCAGCGTGTCGCGGCCGTAGGCGATCTCGAGCTCGCAGCCCTCGGCGAGCATCTCCCGGATCTCGCGGGTGAACGACGACGTCCACAGGTGCGGGTTCTCGACCGCGATCTGATTGATGACGTCGACGCCGAAGTTCAGATGGATCGACTCGTCGCGCAGGATGTACTGGTACTGCTCGGCGATACCGACCATCTTCCCGCGGCGGCCGAGCGAGAGGATCTGCGCGAACCCCGTGTAGAACCACATCCCCTCGAACACCACGTAGAACGCGACGAGGTCGCGCAGGAAGGCCTGGTCGGCCTCCGTGGTGCCGGTGCGGAAGTCCGGGTCCTCGAGGGTCCTGGTGCGCTCCAGCGCCCACCCCGCCTTGTCGGTGATCGACGGGACCTCGCGGTAGGCGTTGAACAGCTCGCCCTCGTCGAGACCCAGCGACTCGCAGATGTACTGGAAGGTGTGCGTGTGCACGGCCTCCTCGAAGGCCTGGCGCAGCAGGTACTGGCGGCACTCGGGGTTGGTGAGGTGCCGGTACACCGCGAGCACGATGTTGTTCGCGACCAGGGACTCCGATGTGGCGAAGAAACCGAGGTTGCGCTTCACCATGTGCCGCTCGTCGGGAGTCAGCCCGTCCGGGGAGCGCCACAGGGCGATGTCGGCCTGCATCGACACCTCGGAGGGCATCCAGTGGTTCGCGCAGCCCGACAGGTACTTCTCCCACGCCCACCGGTACTTCATCGGCAGCAGCTGGTTGACGTCCGCCCGGGCGTTGATCATGCGCTTGTCGGAGACGTCGACGCGCTCGGCGCCGCGCTCGATGGCGCCGAGTCCCGTGCCCTCGGCGGCGTTCTCGATGGTCGTCACTGGCAGGCCTCGCAGTCGGGGTCGTCGATGGAGCAGGCGGGCGCGGCGTCCGGGTCGAGGACCGGCGCCGGGCTCGGCGCGGGTGCCGGTGCCGGGGTGGGGGTCGGGATCGGCGCCGCGAGCGCGGCCGGGGCGACCGCGTTCAGCTTGCCGTCGGCGGTCGCGAGCGTGGACTTCTCGACGCGCGTGGCCGCCTGCGAGCGCAGGTAGTACGTCGTCTTGAGCCCGCGCTCCCAGGCCAGCTGGTAGAGCGCGTCGAGGGCTCGCCCGTCGGGTCGGGAGACGTAGAGGTTGAGCGACTGGGCCTGGTCGAGCCACTTCTGGCGTCGCGCCGCGGCCTCCACCAGCCACGAGCTGTCGACCTCGAACGCGGTCGCGTAGAGCTCCTTGAGGTCGTCGGGCACCCGGTCGATCTCGCCGAGGGCGCCGTCGAAGTACTTGAGGTCGGAGACCATGACCGCGTCCCAGAGCCCGCGCTCGGCGAGATCGCGCACGAGGTGCGGGTTCACGACCGTGAAGTCGCCGCTCATGTTCGCCTTGACGTAGAGGTTGCGGTAGAGCGGCTCGATCGAGGCGGTGACGCCGGTGATGTTGGCGATCGTCGCTGTCGGGGCGATGGCCATGACGTTCGAGTTGCGCATGCCCTGGTGCTGCACCCGCTCACGCAGCGAGCCCCAGTCGAGGCGCTGTGTGCGGTCGAGGACGAGCTCGCCGTCGCCACGGGTGTCCGCGAGCAGCTCCACCGAGTCGATCGGCAGGACGCCGCGGCTCCAGAGCGAGCCGTCGAACGACGCGTAGCGGCCGCGCTCGGCGGCGAGGTCGGACGACGCGGCGATGGCGTGCCAGCTGACGTGCTCCATGGAGACGTCGGCGAACTCGACCGCCGCCTCCGAGGCGACCGGGATGCGCTGGGCGAACAGCGCGTCCTGGTAACCCATGATCCCCAGGCCCACGGGGCGGTGGCGCAGGTTGGACCTGCGCGCCGCCGGGATCGTGTAGAAGTTGACGTCGACGACGTTGTCGAGCATCCGCACCGCGGTGCGGACGGTCCGGCCCAGCTTCTCGACATCGAGGCCGTCCCGACCGACGTGCCGCGCCAGGTTCACCGACGCCAGGTTGCACACCGCCACCTCCTCCGCACCGGTGGCGGACGTGGTGTTGAGCGTGATCTCGGTGCACAGGTTGGACGAGTGCACGACCCCGGCGTGCTGCTGCGGCGAGCGCACGTTGCAGGGGTCCTTGAACGTGATCCACGGGTGGCCGGTCTCGAAGAGCATCGTCAGCATCCGCCGCCAGAGCTCGACGGCTCGGACCCCGCGGACGACCGTCCGCTCGCCCCGCCGTGCCGCCTCCTCGTGCGCCCGGTAGGCCTGCGCGAACGCGTCGCCGTGCAGGTCGTGGAGGTCGGGCACCTCGTCGGGCGAGAACAGTGTCCATTCGCCGTCGGCCCGCACACGGCGCACGAACTCGTCGGGCACCCAGTTCGCGGTGTTCATGTCGTGGGTGCGCCTGCGGTCGTCGCCGGTGTTCTTGCGCAGGTCGAGGAACTCCTCGACGTCGATGTGCCAGGTCTCGAGGTAGGCGCACACCGCGCCCTTGCGCTTCCCGCCCTGGTTGACCGCCACCGCGGTGTCGTTGGCGATCTTCATGAAGGGCACGACGCCCTGCGACTCGCCGTTGGTGCCGCGGATGTGGGCGCCGGTGCCCCGGACCGGGGTCCAGTCGTTGCCGAGGCCGCCCGCGTACTTGGAGAGCAGCGCGTTGTCGCTGATGCCGGAGAAGATGCCGGGCAGGTGGTCGGGCAGCGTGGTGAGGAAGCAGGACGAGAGCTGCGGGCGCGTGGTGCCGGCGTTGAACAGCGTCGGCGTCGAGCACATGACGTCGAACGCCGAGAGCAGCTCGTAGAACTCCGCGGCGCGGGCCTCCCGGTCGATCTCCCGGACCGCGAGCCCCATGGCGACGCGCAGGAAGAACGCCTGCGGCATCTCGTAGCGCTCGCCCCCGACGTGCAGGAAGTAGCGGTCGTAGAGGGTCTGCAGGCCCAGGAACGTGAAGTCGAGGTCGCGCTCGGGTCGCAGGGACGTCGCGAGGCGGTCGAGGTCGAGCTCGCCGAGTGCCGGGTCGAGGTGCCCGACCTCGATGCCGCGGCGCACGTAGGCGGCGAGGTAGGCCGGATAGGCGTCGGCGGCCTCGGCGTGGTCGGCCGGCGCGGGCAGACCGACGGCCGGGAAGGCCTCCCGGCGCAGTACGTCGAGCAGCAGCCGGGCGCTCGCCACGGAGTGGTCGGGATCGGTCTCGACCAGCGACCGCGCGGCGAGCACCGGGGCCTGGTCGAGCTCGGCGGCCCCGATGCCGTCGTAGAGCAGCCTGCGCGTCTCGGCGAGCACCCGGTCGGCGTCGGCGCCCGGCAGCCCGTCGCACGCCTCGGCGATCACGCGGCGGAGGCGGTCCAGATCCACCGGAGCGGTCGTGCCGTCGGCGAGACGGACGTGCAGCTCCGCCTCCGCCGACGGCGCCGCCGCCCGGGCGCGGGCGTGCTCCTCGCGGTAGAGGACGTAGGACCGCGCGATCCTGTGGTGGCCACCGCGCATGAGCGCGAGCTCCACCTGGTCCTGGATCTCCTCGATGTGCACCGCGCGGTCGGGGCCGGCGTGGCGCAGGAGGGCCAGCTCGACGGCCTCGGTGAGCTCGGAGATCACGGCACGGACCCGGCTCGAGGAGCCGGCCTCGGTGCCCTCGACGTCGAGGAACGCGCGTGTGAGCGCGGACGAGATTTGCTCGCGTCGAACGGCGTGGTCTGGCCGTTGCGGCGGATGACCGGGACGGGCGACGCCGTCTCCGGTCGCGCGGGGGCTTGCTCGACGGTGGTCAGGGCCTTCTCCTCGTGGCTCGCTGCCCGAGGGCCCGCCTCCCGTGCCGGGAGCCGAGCAGGCCGTCCGTCGCGGGTGCGGTCACTTCCCCGTGATCGCGCCGTCCGACGTCCGTCCGCCCGGCCCTCCCACGAGGCCGCGGACCCGAGCGCGCCGGCGGCGCACCCACCGATGGCAGGTCTTCGGACTCGCGGGCACGGCACCTCTCGGCACCACCTACTGGCCGTCGCTTCCCAGGACCTGGCGGACCCAGTGCTCGTGACGGCGGTCGTTCCCGCTCACCGCTGCGGGGCAGTCCCGGATTCGCACCGGGTTCCCTGTTGCCACCCGGACCGCCACGAGGACGACCCGGGAACCATCGACGCGGCGGACCCTACATCTGGGTGCGCGGACACGAACGGACCACCACATGATCGACTCAGCGTGTCGCGAGAGTCCGACCGTGAAGCACGGCACACACCTCATCACTTCATGAGATGTCGATGTTGATGCATTCTCCTCACCGACGCCGAGGAGGTCCGTTGTGTCTTTTCCGTCCGGTCGCCGCAGGTCGCGAGGCTGGCTCGTCCTGATGGCCGTCGGCGCGATGGTGCTGGCGGGGTGCGGCGGGCGGCCGGAGCCGGCGGCGGTGGGCCCGGGCGGGATCACCGAGGTGAACTGCGGCCTGCCGGTGACCGTCCCGGGACCTCCGCAGCGCGTCTACGCGCTCTACCAGCCGGCGGCCGAGGCGATCCACGCCCTCGGGCTCTCCGACCGCCTGGTCGGCACGTCCTACCACGGGGCGCCGGTCCTTCCTCAGCACGCCGAGGCCCAGGCACGGGTCCCGAACATCCCCGACCTGCCGTCGCGCGAGGCCCTGCTCGCCACGAACCCGGACTTCGTGCTGGCGGGCTTCAACAACGCCTTCGCCACCAGCGGCTCCGAGAGCATCAGCACCCGCGCCGACCTGGGTCGGCTGGGGATCGCCACGTGGATCAACGCTCCGTTGTGCCCGAGCCGGGACGGTCTGTCCGACGAGGCGATCGACCCGGCGACGGTGCGCATGGAGACGGTCTACGCGGACCTGCGGGGGCTCGGGCGGCTGTTCGGCGTGCCCGAGCGGGCCGACGCGGTCGTGGCCGACCTGCAGGGCCGGGTCGACGCGGTGGCGGAGCAGGTCGCGGGCCGTCCCGCGCCGCGGGTCGCGATCGTGCTGGGCGACGACGACGGCAGCTACCGGGTCGCGTCGGGCATCGACTTCGGGACCCAGGTGCTGGCGATGGCCGGGGCGCAGAACGCGTTCGCCGACCTCACCGAGCGCCGGCACGTCGCGGTGAGCAAGGAGGAACTGGCCGCCCGCAACCCGGACGTCATCCTCACCTCGACGTGCTGCGATCCCGCGACGATCGGCCCCGACGGCGAGGCGGACGTGGCGCGGATCCTGAACGACCCCGCGCTGGGTGCCGTCCGTGCCGTCCGGGAACGGCGCGTCTTCCCGTTCCTGTTCGAGGACCGCGCCGCCGGGGTCCGCGGCCCGTACGCGGCGGAGACGGTCGCCGGCCTCGTCCACCGGTAGTGGCGGCGCCCGCGACGCCCCTCCCCCTGCTCGGCCGGTTCTGGCGGACCCGACGGGCGCCGTTCGGTGCGGCCGGGGTCCTCGTGGCGTCCGCCGTCCTCGTGGCGCTCGCGACCGTCGCCTCGCTCAAGATCGGCAGCCGGCCGTTGTCGTGGGCCGAGCTGCACGACGGGCTGTGGCACTTCGCCGGCCGGCCCGCGGACATCGTGGTCCGCCACGTCCGGGTGCCGCGGACGGCGGCGGGCCTCCTCGCCGGGACCTGCCTCGGCCTGGCCGGGTGCATCGCCCAGGGCGTCACCCGCAACCCGCTCGCCGGCCCGGGCACGCTCGGCGTCAACGCGGGGGCCGCGGCGGCGATGATCGCGGCGATGTCGGTCACGGGCGTCGGGGCGCTCGCCGGCTACGTCTGGTTCGGGCTCGCGGGCGGTGCCCTGGCCACGGTCACCGTCTACGCGATCGGCGGCGCCGGGCGCGACGGCGTCACCCCGATCAAGCTCGCCCTCGCCGGCGCCGCCGTCTCGGCCCTGGTCATGGCGGCCGTCTGGGCGATCGTGCTGCTCGACCGCGACCTCTTCGTCCGGTACCGCTACTGGATCATCGGCTCGCTCGCCCGCGCCGACCTGGTCTCCGTCGCGCAGGCCGTGCCGCTCGCCGTCACGGGCGGCGTCCTGGCCGCGGTGCTCGTCCGCCGGCTCGACGCCGCGGCCCTGGGCGACGACACGGCACAGAGCCTGGGCGCGCGGCCGGGGACGACACGGGCCCTCGGGCTCGCGGCCCTCGTCGTGCTCGCGGGCACCGCGACCGCGATCGCCGGGCCGGTGGCGTTCGTCGGTCTCGTCGCCCCGCACGTCGCGCGGCCGCTGGTGGGCACCGCGCACCGCTGGGTGCTCCCCGTGGCCGCGCTCCTCGCGGCCGCCGTGGTGCTGCTGGCCGACGTGGTCGGCCGCGTGGTCATCGCTCCCGAAGAGGTCCAGATCGGCGTGACCGCGGCGATCGTCGGCGGGCCGTTCTTCCTCCACCTCGTCCGGACACGGAAGGTAGCCGTGCTGTGACCGTGGTGGTGCGCCGGCGCGGGTTCTCGACCCGCTTCCGGCTCCGGGGTCTCGCGGTCGGCGTGCTCGCCGCGCTCGCCGCCGGTGGGGTCGCGTTCGTGGGGATCGGGGTCGGGCAGTACCCCATGTCGCTCGGGACCGTCCTGGACACCCTGGCCGGGGACGGGACGATCATCACCTACGACATCGTCGTGCTCGACCGGCTGCCGCGAGCCCTGGTCGGCGTGCTGGTCGGGGCCGCGTTCGGGGTGGCGGGCGCCGTGCTGCAGCGGATCGCGCGCAACCCCCTGGTCAGCCCCGACGTGATCGGGGTGAACGCGGGGGCGTCCGCCGGCGCCGTGGTGATGATCCTGGGTGTCGGCGCCTCGGCGCTCGGGGTCACCGCGGGAGCATTGACCGGCGCGGCCCTCGCCACCGCGGTGGTGTACGTCCTGGCCTACCGCAACGGCTTCTCCGGCTACCGGTTGGTGCTCGTCGGGATCGGCGTCGCCGCGATGCTCAGCGCGGCGGCCACCTTCATGCTCGGCCGGGCCGACGTCAACGCGGCGTACCAGGCAGCGGTCTGGCTCGTCGGCAGCCTCTCCGGCCGGGGTTGGCCGGACGTGGTCCCGGTCGCGGCGGCGGTCGCGGTGCTGGTGCCGGCCGCGGTCGTGCTGACCCGCCACCTCGCGCTGCTCGAGCTCGGGGACGATCTCGCGCGCGCCCTCTCGCGGCGGATCCTCCGTGCGCGCCTGGCCCTGCTCGCCTGCGCGGTCGGCCTCTCCGCCCTGGCCACCGCGGCGGCGGGACCGGTCGGGTTCGTCGCCCTCGTCGCACCCCAGGTGGTGCGCCGCCTGCTCGGGGAGCGCAGCCCCGGCCTCCTCCCGTCGGCGGCGGTCGGGGCCCTCACCGTCGCGGCAACCGACCTCGTCGCCCGGACCGCATTCGCCCCGCGCGAGCTGCCGGTCGGGGTGCTGACCGCGCTCGTCGGCGCGCCCGTGCTCATCGCGCTGCTCGTGCGCGCCAACCGGATCGGAGCGAGCGGATGACCCTCTCCGGGGAGGACCTGCGCCTGGGCTACACCCCCGACCGCATGGTGATCGACGGCCAGTCCGTCCGGTTGCCCGCGGGGAGGATCACGGCGATCGTCGGACCGAACGCCTGCGGCAAGTCGACCCTGCTGCGAGGCCTCGCCGGGCTGATGCGCCCCGCGTCGGGCCGCGTGCTGCTCGACGGTGAGGAGCTGTCCCGCCTGCCGGCCCTCGAGCTGGCCCGGCGGATCGGGGTGCTCCCCCAGGCGCCGGTGGCCCCGGACGGGATCACCGTCGCCGACCTCGTCGGCCGCGGCCGCCACCCGTACCAACGGTGGTTCCGGCAGTGGTCGGCCGAGGACGAGGCGGCGGTCGCCACCGCGCTCGCCGCCACCGGCCTCGAGGACCTGGCCGAGCGGCCGGTCGCCGAGCTCTCCGGGGGCCAGCGCCAGCGTGCCTGGATCGCACTGGTCCTGGCCCAGGGACCGCAGACGATGCTCCTCGACGAGCCGACGTCGTTCCTCGACCTCGCGCACCAGCTCGACGTCCTGGACCTGCTCCGGACCGTCAACGCCGACCGGGGACGCACGGTGGTCATGGTGCTGCACGACCTCGAGCTCGCGGCCCGCTACGCCCACCACGTGATCGCCATGCGCGACGGGAGGATCGTCGCGCAGGGCGCGCCCTCCGAGGTGATCACCGAAGAGGTCGTCGCCTCGGTCTTCGGTGTCGACGCCCTGGTCGTCGAGGACCCCCTGACCGGGACGCCCCTCGTCCTGCCGCGTCCCCGGGCGACCGGCGGCGCATGACGACGGCCCCGCCCCTCGGGGTGAGGGACGGGGCCGTCGGGGTCGTGCGTCGTCAGGCGGCGGACGCCTCGGGCGTGCGCTCGCCGACCTCGCCCTTCGCGAGCCGGCGCTCGACGAGCGCCCCGAACACCAGGCCGAGCACGCCCCAGAGCAGGGCCTGCGCGGTGAACGACGCGATGCGGAAGTCGTAGATCACGTCGGCGTCGAAGCCCGGGAACACGATCGTCCCCGACGGGTCGAGCAGCGGCTGCGGCGTCTCGGTGACCCGCGGACCGTTCTCGATGACGTTGATCGTCAGCTCGCCCAGGTTCGGCAGGACGAGCATGAGGATCGTCGAGAGCGCGATGTAGACGACACCGCCGACCAGCACCGCGTTCCACGTGCCGATGCGCGCCCGCACCTGCCGGGCGACCGCCACCGCCGCCGCGAGGAACAGCAACGAGCCGATCACCATGACCAGGTACAGCGCCGTACGATCACCGATCGTCTCGTCGCTGCCCACCGCCGGCGGGTTCGCCGGGTACTTCACGAACGGCGTCGCGTAGAGCGTCAGGAACCCGGCGCCCGCGATGACGAGCGCGAGCACGCGCGGCCGCAGGGCCACGCGGCCGTGCAGCAGCGTGTAGGCGACGGCGAACAGGAGGCCCACGGCGACGCCGATGCCGACCATGCCGACACCGATGCCGATCGTGGCCTGGACGCCCCGGCTGACGACCTCCTCCTCGGCGCCGCCGGCGGGGGCCGAGCCGGCCGCCACGGCGAGCGCCTCCTCGGCCTCGCCCCGACCCTCCTCGTAGGCGATCGCGGCGTCGATCTGCGGCTCCGCGAAGATCAGCGCGAACACCCAGGCGACGAGCCCGGCGATCGCCCCGGCCAGCGCGCCGCGCAGCACGAACGAGCGTGCCTCCATGTCAGCAGTCCCTCCTCGGCGACCGGATCAGTGGCAGGGGAAGCCGAGGAAGTGCCGGGCGTCGTGCACGAACTCGTGGATGACGCTGGTGTCGCCGAAGACCGAGACGGCCCCCTCGTCGACACCGATGAAGTAGTAGAGGAGCAGACCGACGACGACGGCGCTGATCAGCCACGGCAGCGTCTCGGACGCGGGGATGGCGGTGGCCCGGGCGCGGGCGACGGCACCGGCAGTGGTCACGAGGTCCTCCTGTTCACGAGCACGACGACGTCACCGTCGAACTCGACGGGGACCGCACGACGGTAGGTCCCGCAGATCAGCTCGTCAACGCCTGCGCATGTGATGAGGTATATGCCTTGAACAGGCAGTTCAGCCGGTGCACAGGTCGTTGCGGAGGTCCGTCCCACCATCGACTGGCAACACGTGCACGAGTGCGCGTGCCCTTCATGCGTTGCAGAGCACGCCGGGCAAGCGCCCCGGCAGCGCGGGAAGGACCTAGGGTCGCGGCCCGTGTCCCCCGTCGTCGAGATCCGCGACCTCACCGTCGCCGCCGGCGGTGTGACGTGTGTCGACGGGGTCACGCTGGCCGTCTCGCCGGGCGAGCGGTGGGGCGTCGTCGGGCCGTCGGGGGCGGGCAAGTCGCTGACCGCGGCCGCGGTCGCGGGCCTGCTGCCCCCCGGGACCCGGGCGGGCGGCAGCGTGCGGGTCGGCGGCACCGAGCTCGTCGACGCGCCCGAGACCGCGCTCGCCGGCGTGCGGGGCCGCGGCGTCGCCATGGTCGCCCAGGACTCCGCGACCGCCCTGCACCCGCTGCTGTCGGTGGGCCGCCAGCTCGCGATGCCGCTGCGCCGCCACCAGGGCCTCGACCGCGCCGCCGCCCGGACCCGTGTGGTCGAGGCGCTCGCCGAGGTCGACCTGCCCGCCGAGCTCGCCCGCGCGCGACCGTCGCAGCTCTCGGGCGGGCAGCGCCAGCGCGTCGCGCTCGCCGCGGCATTGGCCTGCCGTCCGCGCCTGCTCGTCGCCGACGAGCCGACCGCCGCCCTCGACGGACCCGTCGCCCGGTCCCTGCTCGACCGTCTCGACCGCGCGCTCGCGGCGTCGGGGACGGCGTTGCTGCTGGTCACCCACGACCTCGGGGTGCTCGCCGCGGTGTGCGAGCGGGTCGTGGTCGTCGCCGGGGGCCGGGTGGTCGAGCAGGGCGTGGTGCGCGAGGTGCTCGCCGCGCCCGGCCACGAGGTCACCCGCGAGCTCGTCGACGCGGCCCGCCTGTCGGTGCCGGAGGTGCGGGCATGACGTTCTCCCTCGCGGGCGTGACCCGCCGCTACACCGTGCCCGGCGACCGGCCGTGGCGTCGCGTCGTGCGCACGGCCCTCGACGGGCTCGACCTCGAGGTCCCCGCCGATCGCGACCTCGCGGTCGTGGGCGCGTCCGGGTCGGGGAAGTCGACGCTGCTGCGGGTGCTGCTCGCGCTCGAGGCCCCGGACGCGGGCACGGTGCGGTTCCGCGGCGAGGTCGTGACGCCGCGCCGCCCCGGGGAGCTGCGCCGGGCCGTCGGAGTCGTCGCCCAGGACC
Organism: Actinomycetospora sp. ABD4_176; assembly: GCF_056311855.1. Taxonomy (NCBI): domain Bacteria; kingdom Bacillati; phylum Actinomycetota; class Actinomycetes; order Pseudonocardiales; family Pseudonocardiaceae; genus Actinomycetospora; species Actinomycetospora sp. ABD4_176. The sequence goes on from NZ_CM149974.1 coordinate 2,800,210, forward strand.
CCGGCAGCTCGCTCGACCCGCGGCTGCCGGTCGGCGCGAGCCTCCGCGAGCCCCTGGAGTGCGCGGGCGTGCCCGGCGGGCACGGGGAGCGGGTCGCCGAGCTGCTCGACGCCGTCGGCCTCGACCCGGCCGTCGCCGACCGCCGCCCGGCCGCGTTCTCCGGCGGCGAGCGCCAGCGGATCGCGCTGGCCCGGGCGCTCGCGACCCGCCCGGCCGTGCTCGTCGCCGACGAGCCGTTCAGCGCCGTCGACCCGACGACGCGGCGGCGCCTGGTGACCCTCGTCGGCGACCTCGCCCACGCGTCGGGCACCCGGCTGCTGCTCGTCAGCCACGACCTGGGGGTCGCGCAGCGGCTCTGCGCCGACGTCGCCGTCCTGGCCGCGGGCCGGGTCGTCGAGACCGGACCGATCGACGACGTCCTCGCGCGCCCCACCACGGACGCCACCCGCGCGCTGCTCGACGCCGTGCTCGACGTGGAGGTGGCGTGACCGACCTGCTGCGCCGGTGGTCGATCCTCGGCCGCCTCGGCGAGCTGCCCCGCCCGATGCGTCTCATCGTGCTCGGCCAGCTCGCCTTCAACACCGGCTTCTACCTCGTGCTGCCGTTCTTCGCGCTGCACCTCACGCGCGACCTCGGCCTCGGCGGCGCGCTCGTCGGGCTGCTGCTCGGGCTGCGGACGTTCAGCCAGCAGGGCCTGTTCTTCCTCGGCGGCGCGCTGGCCGACCGGTGCGGCACCCGCCCGGTGGCCCTGACCGGGTTCGTCATCCGCATCGCCGGGTTCCTGCTGCTCGCGCTGGCCGACGGGCCGGTGCTGCTGGTCGCGGGGACGGTGGCGACGGGCTTCGCCGCGGCGCTGTTCTCGCCCGCGGTGGAGGCGGAGCTGGCGCGGCGGGCGGGGGCGCTGGAGCGCGAGGACGGCCCGACCCGGAGCGAGGCCTTCGCGATGTTCGGGGTGGCCGGGGAGGTCGGCGTCGTGGTGGGCCCGGTGCTCGGCTCGCTGCTGCTGTCGGTCGACTTCGCGGTGACGGCGCTGGCGGCCGCGGGGGTGTTCGTCGTCGTCCTCGTCGCCTTCGCCCGCGGCATGCCGCGCGAGCCCGCCGCCCACGCCGGCGAGCCGGTGCTCGCGGGGTGGGGCGAGGTGCTGCGCAACCGCGCGTTCCTGGCGTTCGCCGCGGCGTACGCGTCGTGGCTGCTGAGCTACAACCAGCTCTACCTCGCGCTGCCCGTGGAGCTCGCTCGCGTCGGGTCGGCCGGGCTGCTCGGGGCGCTGTTCGTGCTGTCGGCGGTGATCGTGGTCGTGGGCCAGGTCCCGCTGGCCGCGGTGGTGCGCCGGCGGCTCGGGACCCGCGCGCTGCCCGTCGGGTTCGCGGTGCTCGCGCTGTCGTTCCTGGCGACGGCGGTGCTCGTCGGCGTCGGGGTGCCCGGGCCGGTGCCGGCGGTCGTGTTCGTGGTGACGCTGACGCTCGGGCAGATGACGGTCGTGCCGATCGCGCAGGACGCGGTCGGGCGGCTCGCGGGCGAGCGGCGCCTCGGCGCGCACTTCGGCGTCCTCGCGTCCGCCGGCGGCCTCGCCGTGCTCGGGGGGAGCGCGCTGCTCGGGGCCCTGCTCGACGCCGGCGGCCCGCCCGCCCTGCCCTGGGCCGTCACCGCGGCCCTGCCCCTGACCAGCGCGCTCGTCATGGGCGTCCTCGTCCGCCGCGTGCCGTCGCTGCACGCCGACACCCTCACCGCCGGGAGGCCGTCGTGAGATCTGCCCACCGCCTCGGGGTCCTGCTCGCCGTCCTCGGCCTCGCCCTGGCCGGGTGCTTCAGCTCCTCGGGCGGCGACGGCGGCGACGGACGGCTGCGGGTCGGGCTGTCCTTCCCGCCCACGTCGGGCCTGTCGCCCTACGGCAACGAGGCGACGCTGGCGACGCGCCTCGGCGTCACCGAACCGTTGGTGGTCCTCACCGGCGGCACGCCGACACCGGCGCTCGCGACGACCTGGACGCAGGTCTCGCCGACGAGCTGGCGGTTCGTCCTGCGCTACGGCGTCACCTTCCACGACGGCACGCCGCTCACCCCGCAGGCGGTCGCCGGCAGCCTCACCCGCGCGGCCGCCGCCACGCCGGCACCCCGGGCGCTGGCCTCGCTGGCCTCGTCCCCCGGCACCGGGCCCGCGCTGACGGCGGTCCCCGACGGCGCCGACGCCGTCCTCGTCACCACGCCCGCGCCCGACCCGGTGCTCCCCCAGCGCCTGGCCTCGCCCGAGCTGGTGGTCCTCGCCCCGTCCGCCTACGCCGACCCGGCCCGGCCCAGCCCGGTGCGGGCGGGCACGGGTCCGTTCGTGCTCACCCGCGTCGACGGGTCCGCCGGCGCGACGCTCGAGGCGAACCCCTCGTCGTGGCGCGGACCGGTGGGCGCGCCCGGCATCGACGCCCGCTTCCTCGCCGACGGCGCCGCGCGCGCCAACGCCCTGCGCGCGGGCGAGCTGGACGTCGCCGAGGCGATCCCGGCCTCGCAGGTGGCCTCGATCGCGCCGCCGCAGCGGGTCGTCGGGGTGCCGCTGCCGCGCAGCGTCGCGGTCTACCTCGACCAGCGCGCGCCGGTCTTCGCCGACCCCGGGGTGCGGGCCGCGGTGCGTGCCGCGCTGGCGCCGGTCGACGTCGCGGGCTCCGTCTACGAGGGCCGCGCCGACCCGGCCGCCGGCCTCTTCGGGCCCGCGACGCCCTGGGCGGTCGCTCCGGGCGCGCGTCCCCCGCACCCCGTGACCCCGCCCGCGCCGGTCGCGGGCCAGCGCATCAGGCTCGCGACCTACTCCGACCGCGCCGAGCTCCCTGAGATCGCCGCCGCGGACGCCGACGCCCTGCGCCGCGCCGGGTTCACCGTGGACGTGACGGTGCTGGAGAGCTCGGCGTTCGAGGCGCAGCTGGGCACCGGGGCGTTCGACGCCGTGATCATCAGCCGCAGCCAGCAGCTCGACACCGGCGACCCCGTCGGCTATCTGGCCAGCGACTTCTCGTGCGGCGGCAGCTACAACCAGGCGCGCTACTGCGACCCGGCCACCGACGCGATCCTCGCCGCGGCCGCCGCGACCAGCGACGTCGAGGCCCGCCGGCGCGCCGCGCTCGAGGTGGAGGCGCGGGTGCTCGCCGCCGACGCCGTGGTCCCGCACGTCACCGAGCGCGCGCGGGTGGGCCTCGGCGCGGGCGTCACCGGCGTGGCCGAGGACCCCAACGAGCAGTTCCTCATCACCGCCGCGACGCACGCGGGGTGAGCGGGGTGCCGGGTTCGAGCGATGCGGCATCGCTGGCGCTCATCGCCAGGATCGCCACATCCTCGCTCGCGCGACACGCCGGGGCGGGCGGGTGAGCACCGCGCGCCGGCTCCTCCCGCTGCTCACGGCCGGGCTCGCGGTCGCGGCACTGGCGCTCGTCGTCGCCGCGCTGCCCTGGCTCTGGGACGACGACCCGGCCGCCGCGGTGCTGCGCGTGCGCTACCCCGAGCGCGGCTTCTCCCCCGCCGCCCTCGACGCGCTGCGCGCCGAGCTCGACCTCCCGACCGATCCCGTGGCCGGCGCCCTCGGCTGGCTGGGCGGGGCGCTCACCGGCGACCTGGGCGTCTCGTGGGTGTCGCGGTCGCCGGTCGCGCCGTCGGTGCTCGCCGCGCTGGGGGTGTCGCTGACGCTCGCGCTCGCGGCGGTGGTCGTCGCCGCCGTGACCGCCACCGTGCTGCTCGCCCCCGGCGTGTGGCGCGCCGCGCGGCGGGGCGGCCCGGGCGGGCGCGGGAGCGCGGTGGCGGCCTCCGTGCTCGGCGCCGTGCCCGAGATCGTGCTCGGGGCGGTGCTGGTCGCCGTGGTGGCGGTGGCGTGGGGGCTGCTGCCGAGCACCGGCTTCGCCGGCCCGCCGTACCTCGTCCTCCCGGCGCTGGCGCTCGGCCTGCCCGCGGGCGGGCTGCTGGCGCGGATGCTGTCGTCGGCGACGGAGGCGGCGCTCGCCGAGCCGTGGGTGCGCACCTGGCGCTCGTGGGGCACCCCACCCGCGACGGTCGCGCTCGGCGTCGCGCGGCGGGCCGTGGCGACCGCGGTGCCCCAGGTCGCCCTGCTCACGGTGGGCCTGCTCGGGAGCGCGGTGGCCGTCGAGCAGCTCTTCGGCATCCCCGGTGTCGGCTCGCTCGCGCTCGACGCGGTGCTCGCGCAGGATCTCCCGCTCGCGCAGGCCGCGGTCACGCTGCTCGTCCTGCTCGGGCTCGTCCTGGGCGGCGTCGGGGTGCTCGCGCACCGCGCGCTGCTCGGGCCGGCGCGGGCGGGGGCGGAGGTGGCGGTCGGGGTGCCGGACACGTCGGGGCGGGCGCGGTCGTGGGCGCCGTGGTCCGCGGCGGGGGTGCTCGCGCTCGTCGTCGTCGCCGGCCTGCCGCGCGATTCGTCGACGACCGTGACCGAGCGCCGCCTCGCGCCGCCGTCGTGGTCGGTGCCGCTGGGCGCCGACGCGCTGGGCCGCGACCTGTGGGCGCGCGTGGCGCACGGCGCGCTGCTCACGGTCGGGACCGCGGTGGCGGTGACGGCGGTGTGCGTGGTCGTCGGGCTCGCGGTGGGCGTCGGCGCGCGGTCGGCGCGGGCGGGCGTGGCGGATGTGCTCAACGCGGTGCCGCCGGTCGTCGTCGGGCTGGTGGTGGCCGCGATCGCGGGGCCCGGCCTGCTCGGCGCCGCGATCGCCGTCGCGGCCGTCGGGTGGGTGCCCCTGGCCGTGCACGCCCGCACGCTCGCGACGGAGGCGCGCGCGTCGGGGTACGTGCGGGCGGCGGTGCTGGTCGGGGCCTCGCCGGGGCGGGTCGCGCGGCGCCACGTCCTGCCCGCGGTCGTGGCGCCGGTGGTGCGCCACGGACTCGCGCGCGTGCCGCACGCCGCGCTCGGGATCGCCGCGCTCAGCTTCCTCGGGCTCGGCGCACCCCCGGACTCGCCGGAGTGGGGCGCCGTGCTCGCAGCCTCGCTCGCCTACGTCGACCGGGCGCCCTGGACCATCGCCGCGCCCGCCCTCGGGCTGGCGCTGCTCGCCGTCGTCGTGGCCCTCGTGCGCGAGACGCGCACGAGCACCTGAGAATCCCCCGGTGCGCCTGCACCTGCTCGCCCACGCCGCGACCACCGCCGCCCGCGAGGCCCGCTTCCCCGCCGACGAGCCGCTCGACACCGCCGGGCGCCGCGCCGCGGCGGAGCTCGCCGGGCGGCTCGGGGAGCCCGCCCGGGTGTGGTGCGCCCCGTCCGCCCGCTGCCGGGGCACCGCGACGCTGGTGCTGCCGGGGCGGGCGACCGACGGCGAGGCGCCCGCCGGCCCCGACCCGGGTGTCTGGGCCGGGCGCTCCCCCGCCGACCTCGCCGCCGAGGACCCCGCGGCGCTGGAGGCCTGGCTCACCGACGCCGACGCCTCACCACCCGGCGGGGAGTCGCTGGCGGCGCTCGTCGCGCGGGTCGGTGGATGGATAGACGCCCTGCCCCGCGAGGACCGCGCGGTGGGCCTCGCCGTCGTCGACCCGCCCGTCGTGCGCGCCGCGGTGGCCCACGCCCTGGGCGCCGACCCCGCCGCCGCGTGGCGCGTCGACGTCGCGCCCCTGACCCTCGCGGTGCTCACCGGCGGTGCGGGGCGCTGGAACCTGCGGTCGCTGGGCGCGGTCGGGGGCTGATCGAGTCGCACCACCGGTCGCGCGCAACCACAATGGCCTCGTGGGGGACGTCGAGGGGACCGTGACCGACCGCTCCGTCGCGGGGCTGGTCGACGCGGCGGCCGCGGGTCACGACGAGGCGGTCGTCGCGCTCCTGCACGTCTCGCCCTCGCCCGGGTGGGACGAGGTGGACCTCGCCTTCTGGAGCGCCTGCCGCGGGGGCCACCTCAGCACGGTGGAGATCCTGTTCCGGCACGGGGCGCAGCTGAACCGTTGCCAGCACCACCTCGGGCAGACGCCGCTCGACGCGGCGGTCGAATCCGGCGCCGAGCCCCTCGTGCGCTGGCTGCGCGTGCGCGGCGGGTCGACGGCGGCGGGGCTGCGGCGGTAGACGCTCAGCCCTCCAGCTGCCCTCGCACCGCATCGGTGTCGATCACCGACCACACCCGGGCGATCCGACCCTCGCGGAAGCGGTAGAAGACGTGCTCGGCGAAGGCGACCCGGCGGCCGTCGACCGCCAGCCCCCGGAACGTGCCCCGCGGCGTGCAGTCGAACCACAGCCGGCACGCCACGTGGTCGCCGTCGACGACCAGCAGGTCCACCACGAACCGCAGGTCCGGGATCGCCGCCACGTCCCCGGCCAACAGCGCGCGGTAGTCGTCGAGCGTCAGCGCCGCGCCGTTGTACTCGAGCTCGTCGTGCACGTACTCGCCGAGACGGTCCCACCCGCGCTCGTTCAGACAGTCCAGGTACGCGCGGTAGACCGCCTCGAGCCCCATCAGCGCCGGCGCACCAGGTAGGTGTCCATGAGCCAGCCCTTGCGCTCCCGGTGCTCGGCGCGGGCGGCGAGGATGCGCTCGCGGACCTCGCCGACGCGCCCGGCGATGAGCACCTCGTCGGGTGTGCCGACGTAGGCGCCCCAGTAGACCTCGGCGTCGTCGGGCAGGTGCGCCAGGCCGTGGTCGCGGGCGCCGTCGAGCATGACGACGAGGTCCGCCTCGCCCGAGTCGACGCTGTCGTCGAGCACCCGGCGGGCGGGGGTGATGGTGGCGGCGCGGGCGGTGCGGGTCAGCGTCGTGCGGTGGGCCGCGGCCAGCACCGACGGTGCGCCGAGCCCGGGCACCACCCGCCAGTCGAGCGCCACGCGGCCGCGGGCGTCGAGGCGGTGGAGCATCTCGACGGTGCCGTCGTAGATCGCCGGGTCGCCCCACACGAGGAGCGCGCACGAGCCACCGTCGGGCACCTCGTCGAGCAGCGCCTGCTCGTAGAGCGCCGCCCGCTCGTCGCGCCAGCGCTCGGTGGCGCCCTCGTAGTCGGGGGACGTGCGGTCGCGCACGGCGTCGTCGCGCTCGACCACGCGGGCCTGCGGGGCGAAGCGCTCGACGATCTGCGCGCGGATCGCGGTCAGCTCGTCCGCCGGTCCCGGCTTGTGCAGCAGCACCACCACGTCCACGCCGCCGAGCGCCTCCACCGCGTCGAGCGTCAGCTGCCCCGGGTCGCCCAGACCGATCCCCACCACCTGCACCGTGCGCACGGACGGGCACGCTCTCACGTCGGCCCGCGTCACACGACGTCGTCCGGACGACATCACCCGGCAACACGGCGTTGCTGGACTCACGTCATGGCTCTCGCCGACCGGGTCGTGCCCGCCGTCCACGACGCCCACCGCCACCTGGGCGTCCTGCCCGCCTACCCGTTCTACGGCGGGCCGCCGGTCAACCCCGACATCGGCGCCCGCGCGACGATCGACGACCTGCGCGCCGACCTCGACGCCGAGGGCACCGAGCTGGCCGTCGCCATCCCGAACTACGGCGTGCCGGACGCGAGCGCCTCGTTCGCGCTCAACGAGCTCTGCCTCGAAGCCGCGCAGAAGGACGCCCGGATCCGCGCCGGCATCTGGGCGTCGCCGCGGCCGCAGGACGCGGAGATGACCGCGAAGGCGCTGGAGCTCGCCGCCGAGCCCGAGGTCCGCGTCATCAAGATCAGCTTCCTGCTCGGCGGCCGGGCGTCCGACGAGGCCTGCCGACCCCAGCTCGACGCGATCTTCGCCGCAGCCCGCGAGCACGGGCGCGTCGTCCACGTCCACACCTCGCCGGGCGCGGCGTCGGACATCGACGAGGTCGGCGAGCTCGTCGAGCGCTACGCCGACGACGTCAAGCTGCACCTCGTGCACCTCGGCGGCGGCATGAGCGGGCACATCAAGCTCGTCGGCGGCCGGTTCTTCGACTGGATCGCGGCCGGCAAGCAGGTCTACACCGACACGAGCTGGGCGATCGGCTTCGCGCCCCGCTGGCTCGCCGCCGAGATCGAGCGTCGCGGCGTCGGGCACGACCGGGTGCTGTTCGCCAGCGACGAGCCCTGGGGCGACCGGACCGGCGAGCTCGCCCGCATGGCCGAGGCGATGGGCGACGGCGAGCTCGGCCGGCTCACCCTCGCCGGCAACGCCGAGGCCCTCTACGCCTGATCGCTCGCCCCACGCCGGGTGGGCACGATCAGGCGGGCTGTCGCCACGGGTGGTCGGCAGGGAGGTTGCGCCACGCCAGGGCCAGTGCCTGCTCGACCAGCGGGGCCATCGACTCGCGCGGCGCCGAGTCCCAGGGCAGGGCACCGAGCGGGGGCGCGGGGTCGTACTCGATCCCGAACTGCACGGTGCGTGCGGCGTCGTCGCCGGCGAGGGCGCCGACGAGGTGCAGCGCCATGTCGATTCCGGCCGACACCCCGGCCGCGGTCAGGACCGGGCCGTCCTCCACCCACCGGCCCTCGGCGGAGACGGCACCGAGCCGCGGCAGGACGTGCCGGAAGGCCCAGTGCGTCGTCGCCCGCCGTCCCTCGAGCAGCCCGGCCGCCCCCAGGAGCAGGGAGCCGGTGCACACCGAGCACACCCGGGGCGCGCCCGAGCCGGCCTGCCGCAGGTAGTCGATCAGCGCCGTGTCCGTCATGGCCCGCAGGGTGGGCACCCCTCCCCCGGGCACGACGAGGACAGCAGGGTCTCCGACCTCGTCGAACGACCGGTCCGCCTGCACCCGCAGGGGTGTGTCGGTGTCCAGCACGTCGGAGGAGGTGCCGACGACGACCACCTCGCCGACCGCTCCGACGTCACGCGCGGCGCACAGGACCTGTAGCGGGCCGGCCAGGTCGAGCAGCGTCAGGCCGGGATAGACCACGAAGGCCACCGGCCCGATCGACGACCTCGTCATGTCTCCACCCCTCGACGTCGGCGCGGACCGGTTCCCGCGCTCGACACGGAGGTCGTCCGTGTGCAGCTCGTGGTTCCCGGCCCGCGCCCGGGGCCGTCCTCAGAAGTGGTTGGCGTCCACGCGCTCGGCGTCGAGGACGACGACGCCGTCCCGGTCGGCGACGAGCACGTCGCCCGGGCGGATCGCGGTCCCGCCGAGCGCGAGGTCGGCGTCGACCTCGCCGCGGCCGGTCTTGCTGCTGCGCTCCGGGCACGCGCCCAGAGCGGCGACGCCGAGGTCGGTCTCCTCGAGCGCCGCGACGTCACGCACGGCGCCGTGGACGACCACGCCGCTCCATCCGTTCACCCGGGCCAGCTCGGCGAGCCGGTCGCCGAGCAGCGCGCTGCGCAGCGAGCCGCTGCCGTCGACCACGAGCACCGAGCCCATCCCCGGTCCGTCGAGCAGCTGGCCGACCAGCGCGTTGTCGCGGTGGCACTTCACGGTCCGCACCGGTCCGCAGAACGCCGTGCGTCCGCCGAAGGACCGCAGGGGCAGGTCGAGCACCCGCGCCTGGGCGCCGAAGCGGTCGCAGACGTCGGCGGTGCCGAGCCCGCCGACCTCGGCGATCAGTCGGCTGACCGCGGCCGGGCGGATCGCGGGTCGGAAGCTGGTCACGCTCATGGGGTCTCCCCGTCGGAGTAGTCGTGGAAGCCGCGGGCGGTCTTGCGCCCGAGCAGGCGGGCGTCGGTCATCCGGCACAGCAGCGGCGGCGGCGCGTACTGCGGCTCGGCGAACTCGGCGTACAGCGAGTCGGCGATGGCCTTGACCGTGTCGAGCCCGATGAGGTCGGCCAGCTCGAGCGGCCCCATCGGGTGGGCGCACCCGATCCGCATGCCGGCGTCGACGTCGCGGGGCGTGGCGACTCCCGACTCGACCATCCGGATCGCCGAGAGCAGGTAGGGCACGAGCAGGGCGTTGACGACGAAGCCCGCCCGGTCCGCCGCGCGCACGACGGTCTTGCCGAGGGTGGTCTCGACGAAGTCCTCGGCGCGGGTCCGCACATCGGTCGCCGTGAGCAGCGAGCCGATGACCTCGGCGAGCCCCATCACGGGCACGGGGTTGAAGAAGTGCATGCCCACCACGTGTGCGGCGCGCCCCGTCGCGGTGGCGAGGCGCATGATCGGGATGGACGAGGTGTTCGACGCGAGGATCGCGGCGGGATCCGTGACGACCTTGTCCAGCGTCGTGAAGATCTCGGCCTTGACCGCCTCGTCCTCGACGACGGCCTCCACCACGAGCTCGCGGTCGGCCAGATCGCCGAGGTCGGAGGAGACGCCGAGACGGACCAGCGCGCCGTCGCGCTCCTCGCCACTCACCTTGCCGCGGCGCGCCGCGCGGTCGAGGGAGCGCTGGACGCGCCGGCGGGCGTCCTCGGCGGCACCCGGATCGCGTTCCACGACGACGACGTCGCAGCCCGCGCGGGCGCACACCTCGGCGATGCCCGACCCCATCAGCCCGCCACCGACGACCCCGACGCGCTCGATCGGCGCCACCGCGCCGCTCACGAGAACTGCTCCGACTCCGTCGACCCGCGCAGCGAGGTCGTCTCCGAGTTCGGGTTGACCGCGGTGGAGACCAGGTCGAAGTAGCCGGCGCCGACCTCGCGCTGGTGCTTCGTCGCGGTGTAGCCGTCCGACTCCGAGGCGAACTCGGCCTCCTGCAGATCGACGTAGGCGGTCATGTCGTTCTCCGCGTAGCCCTTGGCCAGCGTGAACATCGAGTGGTTCAGGGCGTGGAAGCCGGCCAGGGTGATGAACTGGAACGCGTAGCCCATGGCCCCGAGCTCGCGCTGGAACTTCGCGATGTCGGAGTCGCCGAGGTGGCGACGCCAGTGGAACGAGGGCGAGCAGTTGTAGGCCAGCTTCTGGTCGGGGAACTGCGCGTGGACAGCCTCCGCGAAGCGGCGCGCCTCGTCGAGGTCGGGCGTGCCGGTCTCCATCCAGATGAGGTCGGAGTACGGGGCGTAGGCCAGGGCGCGGTTGATCGCCGAGTCCATGCCGTTGCGGATGCGGTGGAAGCCTTCGGCGGTCCGCTCGCCGGTGAGGAACGGCTGGTCACGCTCGTCGGCGTCGGTGGTGAGCAGGTTCGCCGCCAGGGCGTCGGTCCGGGCGACGACGATCGTCGGGACGCCGGCGAGGTCCGCGGCCAGCCGGGCGGCGTTGAGCGACCGCACGTGCTGGCTGGTGGGGATGAGCACCTTGCCGCCCATGTGGCCGCACTTCTTCTCCGAGGCCAGCTGGTCCTCGAGGTGGATGCCCGCCGCACCGGCCGCGATCATCGAGCGGGTCAGCTCGAAGACGTTGAGGTGCCCGCCGAAGCCCGCCTCGGCGTCGGCCACGATCGGGACGAGCCAGTCGGTCTCGCCCTTCCCGGCCTCCGCGACGGCGATCCGGTCCGCGCGCAGCAGGGCGTTGTTGATGCGGCGCACCACGCTGGGCACGGAGTTGGCCGGGTAGAGGCTCTGGTCCGGGTAGACCTCGCCCGCGAGGTTGGCGTCGGCGGCGACCTGCCAGCCCGACAGGTAGATGGCCTGCAGTCCGGCCTTCACCATCTGCACCGCCTGGCCGCCGGTCATCGCGCCCAGCGCGTGCACGTAGTCCTCGCGGTCCAGCGCGGCCCACAGCCGCTCGGCGCCGCGCCGGGCGAGCGTGTGCTCCTCGACGACGCTGCCCGACAGCCGCACCACGTCCTCGGCGGTGTAGGTCCGCTCGACACCCGCCCACCGGGGGTCGGTGGCCCACCGCTGCGCCAGCTCGGCTGCCTCGGCCTCGACGGCGGTCACCGGGTCCGTGCTCATCTCGGTCCTCCTCGGGAGTCGTGCTGTCCGCGGCGTCCGCCCGCCGCGATCACGACGCTGACAGCGCCCGGTGGGCCGGGACGAGCGCCACGGAGGGCCACATCCGGCGAAGCCGAGCGCCCGTCCGGCGAAGACGGCGAAGGCATGAAGTGCGTATCTCCGCTACGGTCTTTCCTGGTCAGGGAGGAGAGGCGGGCCGATGGCGAAGACCTTCGCAGGCGCCCGGTTGCGGCGGCTGCGCGAGGAGCACCGCCTGTCCCAGGTCGGGCTCGCCCGCCTGCTGGAGATCTCCCCCAGCTACCTCAACCAGATCGAGCACGACGCGCGCCCGCTGACCGTTCCCGTGCTGCTGCGCCTGACCGAGGCGTTCGGGGTCGACGCCGGCTTCTTCGCCGGCCGCGACACCGCACGGCTCACCGCCGAGGCGCGCGAGGCCCTCGTCGACGAGCTCGACGACGGACGGGTCGCCGCGAGCGAGGTCGCCGAGCTCGCGGAACGCCTGCCCGGCGTCGCGCGGGCCCTCGTCGAGCTGCGGACGCGGCACGACCGGCTCCGTCACGCGGTGGCGGGCACGACCGAGGGCGGGACCACCGCCCGCCCTCCGACCGCGCACGAGCAGGTGCGCGACTTCTTCTCCCGCCGCCGCAACCACGTGGCGGCCCTCGACGAGGCGGCCGAGTGCGTCGCCGCCGAGATCGGCGTGCGGGCCGGCGAGACCCGCGGGGCGCTGGTCCGCCGGCTCGCCGAGCGCCACGGCGTGCGCGTGAGCGTCGGCGCCGACCCGCCCGCGAGCGACGACGAGCACGAGGAGCTGCACCGCTTCGACCCCGATCACCGCGTGCTGCGGCTGGCGCCGCACCTGCGGCCCGGTCAGCGTGCCTTCCGCGTCGCGACCCAGATCGCGCTCCTGGAGTTCGAGGACCTCATCGAGACCGAGGTCGCCGCCGGCGCGGACGAGATCGGTGACGACGCCACCCGGGCCCTGACCCGCATCGGCCTCGCGCACTACGCGGCCGCCGCGCTCGTGCTGCCCTACCGGCCGTTCCACCGGGCGGCCGAGGACGCCGGGTACGACATCGAGCGCCTGGCCGACCACTTCGGGGTCGGGGTGGAGACGATCTGTCACCGGCTGAGCACCCTGCAGCGGCCGTCGCTTCCCGGTGTGCCGTTCTCGTTCGTCCGCGTCGACCGTGCCGGCAACATGTCCAAGCGTCAGTCGGCGACCGGGTTCCACTTCTCCCGCACGGGCGGCACGTGCCCGTTGTGGAACGTCTACGAGGCGTTCGCCGCCCCCGGCCGGGTGCTCACCCAGATCGCCGAGATGCCCGACGGCCAGCGCTACTTCTGGATCGCCCGCACCGTCTCGCGTCGCCGGGGCGGCTGGAACAGCCCGACCAAGACCTTCGCCGTGGGTCTCGGCTGCGAGCTGCGGCACGCCGACCGGCTCGTCTACTCCTCGGGCCTGGACCTCGCCGACCGCTCGACCACCGTCCCGATCGGCAGCGGGTGCCGGACGTGCGAGCGCCTGGCCTGTCCCCAGCGAGCGTTCCCGCCGCTCGGCCGCCCGCTGGACGTCGACGAGGACCGCAGCACCTTCGTGCCCTACCCGGTGCTGGCCGACAGCCTCCGCTGACCATGGCGCGGGAGTGGTCGTTCGAGCGCTCGTCCGTGGTCGCCGCGGACCCCGGGGCGGTGTGGCGCCGGGTCGTCACCCCGGAGGGCATCAACGACGAGATGCGGCCGTGGATGACGATGGCGTTCCCGCGCGGCGCGGACGAGGTCGGCATCGACACCGTCCGGGTGGGCGAGCCCCTCGGTCGCGCGTGGTTGCGGTTGTTCGGCGTCGTGCCGTTCGACGCCGACGACCTCGTGGTCACCGAGCTCGAGCCCGGCCGTCGGTTCCTCGAGGAGTCGACGATGCTCAGCATGCGCGGCTGGGTCCACGAACGGACCCTCGAGCCGGCCCCGGACGGCGGGACGACCCTGACCGATCGGGTCGCGTTCGAGCCCCGCGCGGCGCTGCGGAGGGCCGGCCCGCTCCTGCACCGGGTGATCGCGGCCTTCTTCGCCCATCGTCACCGCCGGCTCGTGCGGCACTTCGCCGTGCCGTCAGGGGGTCGTCGCTGACCCCGGTGCGACGTCGACGGTCACCGGCACGGTGACGACCTGCCAGTCGCGCTGCACCTGCATCCACAGCTGGTAGGTGCCGGCTCGCGGGAAGGTGTGGTCGAAGCCGACCTCGGGCCCGTAGGTACCGGCCGGTCCGGCGGCGCTCATGTCGTGGACGTGCCCGAACGCCGACGCCGGGTCGGCCGGGTCCGGCGCACCGGCGACGCCCGGCCCGAGCATCATGAGGTGCCCTGCCATGCCGAGCCATCCCTGCAGGTCGGTGACCGGGCGGCCGTTCTCGGAGAACCGCGCCGCGATCCGCGCGGGGCGCCCGGCCACGGCGTCGGCCACCCGGACGTCGACCTGCATCCCGTCCACCTGCTGCGGTCCCGGCCCGGGCGACGGCGCGGTCGCTGTGGGCGCGGGACCGCCGACGGCGAGCGCGGTGCGCGCGACCTGGTGCCCGCCGTCGCCCGCCCGCTCCATCTCGGCGAACACCCCGTAGCGCCCGGCCGTCGCCGGCGTCAGGCGCACGACGTAGCGGCCGGGCGCGACGCGGACGGGGTGGACGTGGGCGAGCCGGCGGTCAGGACCGATCACCGCGAGGTGGATGAGGGCATCGTCGTGGACGGCGATGTCGTCGACGACTGCGCCGGTCGCGGAGTCGGTGAGGTCGAGCTGCAGGTCGGCCGGGGCGCCGGCGGTCGGCGGTGACGCCGTGGTGGCCGTGACCACGACGCTGCCGGCCGTCGCGGGGACGGCGACCGGGGTGGCCGCCGGCGGGGCGCCACCGTGGCCGGAGTGGCCGGAGTGGCCGGAGTGCGCGCCGGCCGGGGGCGTCGCGGGCAGGGGGGCGGCCGCGGGAGCGGCGGCCGTCGGGGTGGTCGGGGCCGTCGCCACCGCCGTCACCGCCACCGTCGTGCCGACCAGCGCCAGCGCCCCGAGAGCGACGGCGAGGCGTGGTCGCTGCCGCGCGCCCGGGCTCAGCGCCGCGATCAGCGCGACGACACCGACCAAGGCACCGACCCGCACCGCCCACACCCAGCCGGGCGTGCCCGCGGGCGCGGGGACGGTGAGCGGGACCCGGGCGACCGTCCTCCCGTCGTCGACGAGGACCTCCCAGTCGCCGGGGCCGTCGACGGCGAGCGCGGCCTCGTGCGGCCGCCCGACCGGGGCCACGGGCACGGCGACGGGGTCGACGGCGGCGGCGCCCGGCCGCACGGCGGCGAGCGTGACCTCTCCGGGCGGCGCGTCCCCGCGCGGCAGCACCACGACCGGTAGGCGGCCCCCGCCCTCGGGCGGCGCGGTGATCGTCAGCGCGAGCGCCCGGGACCCCAGGTCCAGCTCGAGGCGGGTGACGCCCGTCGGCGTCGACTCGTGCGCCCCGGCCGCCGGGACTCCGAGCACGAGCGCGCCCGCCAGCGGGGCGAGCAGGGCGAGCAGGACGACGAGCCGATGTCCCTGCCGCGCCAGCACGCCGACACCGTAGCCCGACACCTCATCGATCGCTGAGATGTCGTGCGCCGCGCAGCCGACGGAGGCGTTAGTTGCCTGCTCCGTAACGCTCAGCGCGTGGCGCCGATGTGTGAGCGAGCACGCAGATCGAGAGTTCGGGGGACGACGTGACGACGACCCAGGAGACGGACCGCCCGCCGGCGGCCTCCGAGGACCTGGAGGACGCGGCCGAGGGCGCCGCGGCGCCGGAGGCCCCGAGCCGCCGGAAGCGCCTCGGCATCTCGGTGCTGATCGTGCTCGTCCTCCTGGGCATGCTCGCGAGCGTCGCCCCGAAGTCGCAGCTCCGCGAGGAGCTGCGGGACGCCACCCGACCGTTCCTGCTCGCGTCCGGGGTCGACCAGGGGTGGGGCGTGTTCTCCCCCAGCCCGCCCACCACCACCAACGAGGTGGTGGCCCGCGTCGACCGCGCGGACGGCACCGTCGGCGTCTACCCGATGGAGGGCGGGGCCGGGATCACGGAGTACTGGGACTACCGCTGGCGCAAGTACGCCGAGCAGATGTGGCGCAAGCGCGGCGCCGAACGTGAGCGCGTCGCCTTCGCGGGCTACGTCGCCGACCAGGACCGCGCCGCCGGGCACGAGCCGGTGCGCGTGACGCTGCTCCGCCTGACGCGGCAGAACCTCCCTCCCGGGCCGGGTCCCGACGCGGGCGAGTGGCGGGAGATCCCGTTCTTCACGACTCCGGCGAGCCGGCGATGACCGCCCGGTGGGCGCGCGCACGTGCGGGCTGGGACCGGTTCTGGTTCGCGCCGCAGTCGACGGCGCCGGTCGAGGTCATCCGCATCGTCTTCGGTGTCCTCGCGACGCTCTGGATGCTGTCGCTCGTCCCGGTGCTCGAACCGTTCTTCGGCGACCGCGGCGTCATCACGGCCCGGGACCTGCCCTTCGGCAGCTGGACGATGTTCAGCCTCATCCTGGGCACGCCGGCGATCTGGGTGCTGTGGCTGCTCGGCCTGCTCGCCGCCGTCGCGCTCACCGTCGGGTTTCGCACGCGGCTCGCGGCCCTCGTCGTGTTCGTCGTGATGATGTCGGTGACCCGCTCGGCCCCGCTCGCGTTCAACGCGGGCGACGCGCTGCTGCGGATCGTCTCGTTCTACGTGCTCCTCATGCCGGCCGGCTCCGCGGTCTCGGTGGACCGGTGGCGCAGTGACCGCGCGAACCTCTGGAGCTTCCCCCGTCGCGCGCCGTGGGCCCTGCGCCTGGCGCAGATCCAGCTCAGCGTCATCTACATCTCCACCGTCTGGGAGAAGGCGGGCGGCGCGCACTGGCGCGACGGCACGGCGGTGTCGTACGCGGTGCGGATCGGCGAGGTCAGCCGCTTCCCGGTGCCGTCGTTCGTCACCGACTCGCTGGTGCTCGCCCAGCTCGCCACCTACGGCACGCTCGCCGGCGAGCTCGCGGTCGGCGTGCTGGTGTGGAACAAGGTGGCGCGGCCCTACGTGCTCGCGATCGGCGTGCTCCTGCACCTGTCGATCGAGCTCACCCTCGCGGTCGGCTTCTTCAGCATGACGATCGTGACCCTGTACCTCGCCTTCCTCCCGCCCGAGCGGGCCGAGCAGGTCCTGCGATGGGTGCGCGACCGGGTCGGGCGTCTCCGACGACGCCGTCCCGGGCCGGTGCGCGCGCAACCGGTCGCGGAGCCGCTCCCGGCCGGCGCGTGCGTGGAGCGTCCCGTTCCGGAGGCTCGGGAGCCCGCGCACGCCGCGCCGGAGCCGGCCGTGCCCGCCTCTGCCACGGACGACGACAAGGTCGTCGACCGATCGACGCACGGTGATGCGGCACCGGGGAGGAAGGCGTTGTCCGACGCTTGAGCTAACGCTTTCGTCACGATGCTTCCAGCGAGTAACAACGAACGGGTGACACCCGACACGGACAACGTCGACGGGGCGACGGGTCAGTGCACGGATCGGGCCGGCGAGGGCCGGGGACGGAGAGAGGCATGACAAGTCAGGAGAAGGGACGCCGGTTCCTGGTGCTCGGGGCCGGGGTCCTGCTCATCGGGTCGCTGGGCGTGGGCTCGGCGTCGGCGACCGACTACTACACGGGCAACACCTGCGTCGAGGTGTCGAACTACCACCCGGGCCGGGACGGCAACGGCGACGACAACACCGACAGCTCGACGGACAGCACCGACACCGACGGCACCGACACCAACCCGATCGATCCCGTCCTCGACCCCGTGCTCGACCCCGTGACCGACCCGGGCACCGACCCCGTCACCGACCCGGTGACGGACGTGGTCGACACCGTCACGGATCCGGCCACCGACACCCCGCTGGACGACGTCCTCGACACCGTCACCGACCCGGCCAGCGACACCCCCCTCGACGACATCATCGGCGACGGGGGCGGCGACGGGGGCACGACCGCCGACGGGGGCACCACGACCGACGGAGGCATGAGCACCGACGGAGGCGCGAGCACCGACGGAGGCGCGAGCACCGACGGAGGCGCGAGCACCGACGGGGGCACCACCGGGAGCAGCGTGGTCCCGTCCGGCGGGCTGAGCGGCGTGCTGAACCTGCAGTCGGCCGCTGACTCCGACTCGAGCACCCCGGGCCAGACGGACGCCGACCTCGACGAGAGCGAGGCCACCCTCACCACGACGGACCAGGGTGACGACTACGACTCGAGCTACCACCACGGCGGCTACTACGGCCACGCCCGCACCGTCTGCTACTTCAGCAGCTCGGTGAACCACTACTGGTACAAGTACCGCCCGGTCGGCGAGGTGCACGCGACGCAGGTCAAGCGCGTCCCGTCCGGCGGCGTGGACACGGGCAACTGACCATGGCCACCACCGAGAAGACGGACAAGGACGCCAGGTCCGGGCCGTCGATGACCAACATCTCGATCGGCCTGGTCGTGATCCTGGTCCTCCTGGCCCTGATCGTCGGGGCGAACTCGTCCGGCCCGTCGGCGTTCTCCTCGCCCGACCCGCTGGCGGCGTCGTCCCCGACCCGGGTCACGGTGCCGTCGATCTCGGCGGAGTCGAGCCTCGTGCCGACGGGTCTGCAGGAGAACGGCAGCCTCGAGGTGCCGCCGGTGTCCCAGCCGATGCAGGCGTCGTGGTTCGACCAGAGCCCCACGCCCGGGGAGATGGGCCCGAGCATCATCCTCGGGCACGTCAACGGCGGCGGTCAGCCGGGCATCTTCAACAAGCTGAACGAGGTGGTCGCGGGCGCCCAGGTGTTCGTCGACCGTGCCGACGGGCAGCGAGCGGTGTTCGAGGTGTCCCGGGTCGAGACCATCCCGAAGGACTCGTTCCCGACCGACGCCGTCTACAACGACACGGCTAACCCCCAGCTGCGGCTCATCACCTGCGGCGGGAGCTTCGACCGGGGCTCGGGGCACTACCTCGCGAACGTCATCGTCTACGCCGACTTCGTCGAGGTACAGCGCGTCTGACGCACGCCACGGGCCGGCACCGGGATACCGGTGCCGGCCCGTGGCGCGTCCGACTCAGGCCGCCCCGGCGTGGCAGCCGCACGGCAGCCCGTCCTGACAGCCGCACCCGCACGTGGCGGCGCACCCGCAGGTGGCCACCGGAACCACCACCGGCAGCGCCGCGTCCGGACCGAGCACCCGAGCGAGGACGGCGTCGGCGACGTCCGGTCCCGCCTCGACGACGGTAAGCCGCGCCTTCCGCGTCAGCGCCGCGATCCGGTCCTCGGCGCGCCGGCAGTCCGCGCAGGTCGCCAGGTGGGCGTCCGACGCGGCGTCCTCGTCCCGGGTCGACTCGCCGTCGAGCCGGGCCGAGATCACCTCCCGGCACTCCTCGCAGTCCACGACGTCAACGCTGCCCGTCACCGGCGCCGGGATCAACACCCACCGGCCGCCAGTCGTCCTCGCCCTCGTCGCCGGACCCCGTCGGCTCCGGGTCCGCGCGTCTCGCGAGGGTCTGCCGGACGGCGTCGAGCACCAGGAACGCCAACAGCGACACCCCGAGCACGGGAAGGAAGAGGCCGACGGCGATCGCGACGAGCGCGACCACGAGGACGGCACCGACGCTCGGACGCTGCGATCCTCCGGGCGGGCTGGGCAGGCCGCCCCGGGTCGGACGGCGGGTCCACCACATCCGGTAGCCCCAGACGATCATGCAGAGCAGCCCGACCGCGAGCGCCACGAGGAACACCTGGTTCACCCAGCCGAACAGGATCGCCATGTGGGCGTCGATCCCCCAGTTGGCGAGCTTCGCGGCCAGAGGCCAGTCCGCGAAGCGGACGACGTCGAGGACCTGGCCGGTGGCCGGGTCGACCGACGCGGCGTCCTGCAGCACCGGCCACGAGCGCTTCACCTGGTTGACGACCCACGCCTCGCCGGGATCGGCGGGAGTGATCGCCACCGGGTCGCCCAGGCCCACCCCGCGGGCGGCGGCGAGCACCCGGTCGGCCGTCGCGCCGAGGTCCGACGGCGACGTCGACGGGGACGTCGCGGCGGGGGTCGGCGGGGCTGCGGCGATCTCCTGGCTGACCTCGGGGGTCGTCCAGTCGAGCGCGCCGCGCAGCGTGGACACGTTCTCGCCGGCGAACTGGGACCATGTCAGACCGGTCGCGGACAGGAACAGCAGACCCACCGTCACCCAGACGCCGACCGCGCCGTGCCACGAGCGCAGCCGTGCCGCACCGCGGGCCGTGGTCGCGGGCAGCAGGGTGCGGCGCACACGGTGCCCCCGCCGGCGGCGCACCACCCAGAGCGCCAGACCCGACAGGGCCAGCACCCACAGCCAGCTGGCGGCGAGCTCGCTGTAGACGCGCCCGACGTCGCCGAGCAGCAGTGTGCGGTGCAGCTCGTCGATCCACGCACGTACCGGGAGCCACTCGCCGAAGGTGTCGAGGACACCGCGGACGTCCCCGGTGGACGGGTCGACGAAAGCGGTGCGGGCGAAGTCCTCGCGGACGCCCGGGGCCTCGAAGGACACGCGAGTGGTGTCGCCGGCCGCCGGGGCGGGCCGGATCTCGGTCACCGTCCCGTCCGGGACCGCCGCCGCGGCCGCCGTGACCTGGGCCCGCAGGTCGAGCGTCGTCGGGCCGACCGGCGCGTGCAGGACATCGCGGTAGACGAGCTGGTCGAGCTGCGGCGTGATCGTGTAGAGCAGCCCGCTGACCGCCGCGACGAACAGGAAGGGCCCGACGAAGAGCCCGACGTAGAAGTGCAGGCGCGCCACGAGTGGCCGCAGCCCCCGCCACCACCAGCCGGCGCCGCCGGGGCGGGACGGCTCGGAGCGCGGCAGCTCGGACTCGGACTCCGGCGAGGACCCCGGCGGGTCGATCACATCGGTCATGGTTTCCTCGATCGATCGTGAGCTGTCGGGGCGGTCCTCAGAGCATGAGGAGGAGCATCGCGGCCATGCCGACGCTCATCAGGGCGTGGCAGGTCGCCGGGAGGACGCCACCCCGAGCACCGCGGTTCGGCGTGTCGACCTCGGGGGTCACAGCAGTCAGCGTCGCCACCGATCCCTCCGGCACCGCGCCGCCCGAAGGTGCCCCGGCGGGAGCGGCCGGGGGCGGCGCGGTGACAGTCCGGGCAGCCAGGACGGCCCGCGTGGCCCAGAACACGGCCGAGGCGAGCATGACGGCGGCCAGCACGACGGTGATCACGACGGTCCACGCGGGAGGAGCCGCCGGTGGCATCGGCATCGCCATGCCCGGATCGACGGCGTTGCCGGCGCCACCGTGGTGACCGTGTCCGGCCTCGCCACCGCCGGTGTCGTGGACGTGGCCCATGAGCAGCGGCATGGTGGCCACCATCCACACCATGGCGGCCGCCATGAGCGCGTGCGAGCCGCGGGCCAGAGCCCGACCGGCGAGCGCGAGCCGCCCGAAGAGCAGCGTCAGGACCCCGAAGGCGACCAGCTGCGCGATGCCGCTCACCGACGTCGGACCCCCGGTGAGCCCCCACGACATCCCGATCATCGCCACGCTCATCAGGAAGTGGAGGAGCTCCACCACGCGGGCCTCGCCGGTCGCCGCGCCGGCCGACACGGCCGGCGGGCCCGCGCTGATGCGGACGTACCGGACGAGCGCGTACGCCCCGGTCAGGCCGAACAGGACGGTGAACGCGACGGCGACGGGAACCGGGAACATCGACACTCCTCCACGCGGACGGGTGGGAACGACGGTTGGTCGTCCATCGCGGCCGTCCGGTTCCGGGCCGTGCCGAGTTTCTCGGGGACGAGGCGGAGTGATGCTTCTCGTCCACCCGCCGGATTGATCCCTCCGGCGGTCTGCGCGAGGCTCGGATCATCGTGTGCCCCGACGATTGCCGTGCCGCCCCCGCGGACCCGCTCAGCGCCGTCGCCCTGGCGGCGCGCGCCGGCGACCGCGAGGCCGCGCGCGAGCTCGTCACCGCCACCCAGCACCAGGTGTGGCGCCTGCTGGTGAACCTGTCCGACCACGTCGTCGCCGAGGATCTCACCCAGGAAACCTACGAACGCGCGTTCCTGGCGCTGCCCCGGTTCCGCGGCGAGTCCTCGGTGCGCACCTGGCTGCTGACCATCGCCCGCCGGGTCGCCGCCGACCACCTCCGCCGCAGGGGGCGCCGCCCGGCGGAGGCCCCGGACGGCGACCGCGTCGCCGAGTCCGTCGCCGGTCACGGCGATCACGCCGAGCGCGTCGCTCTGAACTCGGTCCTCGCGACCCTGCATTGGGACCGCCGCGAGGCGTTCGTCCTCACCCAGCTGCTCGGCCTGGACTACCGCGAGGCCGCCGCGGTGGTCGGCTGCCCGATCGGCACGATCCGGTCCCGCGTCGCGCGGGCACGTGCCGACCTCGTCGAGGCCGTCGACGGGACGGGACGCGCGGACACAGGCTGACCGCGACCGCCTCCTGGTCTACTGTTGCCACTTCGAGGCAATAGCCGCAGCACCGCGCGACGGAGGCGCCGATGGCGACGAGGAACCGCACCGAGTCCGGGTCCGAACGCGCTGTCGCGGCCGTCGCAGCGGTCTGGTCACGCCGGTCCGAGCGGTACGACGCCTTCTACCGCGGCTACGGCGACAACCGCCGCGAGGCGTGGTCGGCGGCCGCGGCCACCTGGCTCGGCGACGGGCCGCGCCGCGTGCTCGACGTCGGCACCGGCACCGGCTTCCTGTCGACGACGCTCGCGGCGCTGGGTCACCACGTCGTCGCGGTCGACGTGTCCGAGCGCATGCTCGGGCACGCCCGGGCCGAGGCGTCCCGGCGGCGCGTCGGCCCGATCTTCGTGCCGGCTGCCGCCGACACCGTCGGCGACCTCGCCGAGCTCCGCGGCGGCGTCGACGTCGTCACCGCCCGCTACGTGCTCTGGACCCTCCCCGACCCGGTCGCCGCGCTGCGGGCCTGGCAGTCCGTCCTCCGCCCCGGCGGAACGCTGCTCGTCGTCGATGGCATGTGGCGCCCGCGGCGGCCCGACCCGCGGGGTGCGGTCGGGCTCCCGGGGGCCAGGGGACGTCTGCGCCGGGCCCGGGACCGCATCGTGCTGGGTCGGCACGCGCCCTTCTGGCGCGGGCTCGACGCGACGGTCGCGGCGAGCCTGCTCGCCGAGGCGGGGTTCGCGGCGAGCAGGCGCGTCGAGGACGTCCTGCCGCAGTCCGCGTGGCCGGTCGCCGAGGACTTCTTCGTCCTGAGTGCGAGCTGATCCGCACGCCCGTCGCTCGCGAGACCCCCGCAGTTCCTCGGCTCTTGCAACATCTCATCATCTGCTGAGGTCTTGTGGCTGATGCCCGATCTGTGGTGATCTGCCGCGCCCGATCCACGACGAGCAGTAGCGAGGAGGTCACGGGGTGCCACCCGCCCGGTCCCGGGCCGTCTCCGACCGAGAGGCGCGCTGAGTGCTCGCCTCGTTCCGGACCCTGTCGGCCCCGAGCCGTCTCCTGGTGATCAACCAGTTCGGGATCAACGTCGGCTTCTACCTGGTCCTGCCGTTCCTGGCGACGTACATGGCCGGGCTCGGCTACGCGGCGGCGACGATCGGTCTGGTGCTCGCGCTGCGCAACCTCAGCCAGCAGGGGCTCTTCCTCGTCGGCGGGTCCGCCGCGGACCGGATCGGGTGCCGGCCGATGATCATTTTCGGGTGCGCGCTGCGGATCGTCGCCTTCGGGCTGTTCACGCTGGTGGCGTCGCTCCCCGGTCTGATCGTCGCCGCGGTGCTCACCGGCCTCGCCGGCGCCTTCTTCAACCCGGCGGTGCGCGCCTACCTCATGCACGAGGCGGGCGACCGGCGCGCCGAGGTGTTCTCGGTGTTCAACGTCTTCGCCCACGCCGGTGCGCTCGTCGGCCCGCTGCTCGGCGCCGCGCTGCTCGCCGTCGACTTCCGACTCGTCGCGCTCGTGGCGTGCGCGGTGTTCACCGTGCTGACCGTCGCGCAGCTCTTCGTCCTGCCCGCCCGGGCCGTCGAGCGCCAGGACCGTGGCGTGCTCGGCAGCTGGTGGGAGGTCGTCGCCAACCGCCGCTTCGTGCTGTTCGCCCTCGGCGGCGCCGCCTACTTCGCGCTCTACAACCAGCTCTACCTCGTCCTGCCGGTCGAAGCCCAGCGGGTGTCCGGCGTCGCGGGTGCGGTGAGCGCAGTCTTCGTGGTCTCCACCCTCGTCGGGATCCTGGGGCAGGTCCGCATCACCGCCTGGTGCCGGGCGCGGTGGAGCGCGGGCCGGTCGATGGCGATCGGTCTGGCCCTCATGGGCCTCGGGTTCGTCCCGCTGGGCCTCGCCGCGCCGTTCCTCGCGACCGCGCCCCCGGGCGAATGGAGCCTCGCGGGCATCGTGGCCGCCCTGCCCGTCCTGCTCGGCACGGTCGTCTTCACCGTCGGGATGGCGATGACCAACCCGTTCTCCATGGCCCTGCTCCCGGTGGTGGGCAGCGAACGTCTCGCCGGGACCTACTACGGCTTCTACTACCTCGTCTCCGCGGCGGTCGTGGCCGTCGTGAACACCGGTGTCGGCGACCTGCTCGACCGCGCAGGGTCCCCGGACGTCCGATGGCTGCCCTTCGCCGTCCTGCTCGCCGTCGGCGTCGCCGGCGCCGCGGTGATCGGCGGCATGCAGCGCCACGGCGCCCTGGACCCCCGGCCCGCCCCCACCCGGACCTGAGCCCCCGATCGCCGAGGAGCCCGACCATGAGCCGATCCCTCTCACGCCGCACCGTGCTCGGCGGTGCTCTCGCCGCCGGGGCCGCCGCCACGCTCGCTGCGTGTGGCGGCGGAGGGGGTGGCGGCGGTGCCGGCGGTCGGTTCCGCGTCGCGTTCGTCGGCGGCGGCTCGCAGGAGAACCTCGACCCGCACGTCGTGCCACAGTTCGTCGACCAGGCCCGCGCGAAGGCCTGCTTCGACACGCTCGCGGGGTGGGACCAGGTGATGGCGTCCACGCCGCGCCTGGCCGAGTCGTGGGAGGTCGACGGCTCCGGCACCCGCTGGCGGGTCCGCCTGCGGCAGACCACCTGGCACGACGGGCGCCCGTTCACCGCCGACGACGTGCTCTACAGCTTCCGCCGCATCGCCGACCCCGCTACCACGGGCAGCGCCGCCACACTCTTCGAGTCCGTCGACTTCGCGGCCAGCCGCGCGGTGTCCCCGCAGGAGCTCGAGATCGTGCTCGGCACCCCGAACTTCCTGTTCCCGCTGTCGTGGGGCGCGCCGGGCGCCGAGATCGTGCCCGCCGGGACGACCGACTTCGCCCGTCCGATCGGCACCGGTCCCTTCCGGTTCGTGTCGTTCACGCCCGGGGGCCCGGCGCTCTATCGCGCGAACCCCGCCTACTGGGACGGGGCGCCGCCGTCGTCGGAGCTCGAGTTCATCTCGATCGACGACGAGCAGGCCCGCCTCGGGGCACTGCTGTCCGGTCAGGTCGCCTACGCCCACGACCTGCGCCCGACGAGCGCGCGCCAGCTCGAGGGCGACGGGCGCGTCCAGCTCTTGTCCGCGCCCGAGTCGACCACCCAGTTCCTGCCGGTGAAGGTCGACCGACCGCCGTTCAACGACCCCCGGATGCGCGAGGCGGTCCGGCTGGGCATCGACCGCGAGGCGCTGGTGCGGGTGGTCCTGCTCGACCGCGGCCAGGTCGGCAACGACATGTTCGGCCGCGGTGTCGAGTACTACCCCTCCGACGTCCCTCAGATCACCCGCGACCTCCCCCGTGCCCAGGCCCTCGTCCGCGAGGCGGGCGCGGCCAACCAGCCGGTCGAGCTGCTGACCAGCACCAACGACCCGAACTTCGTCCCGGCCGCGAACCTGATCGCCCAGCAGCTGATCGAGGCAGGGCTGCGGGTGACGGTGCGCCAGCTGCCCTCGGCGAACTACTTCTCCCAGGCTCGGGAGCAGGGCGACATCGTCCTGACCCGGACCGGCACGCTGCCCATCCCCGACTACATCGGCCGGCGACGCCTCAGCACCGTCACGAGCAACAACTACACCGGCTACCGCAACCCGCAGATCGACCGGCTCTACGCCACGGCGGTCGGCACACCGGACCCGGCCGCCCGAGGTGCCGCCCTGCGACAGGCCCAGCTGCTGCTCCGACAGGCATCCGGCGACCACGTGTGGGCCACGAGCAACTGGAACGTGGCGGTCACTGCCGGGGTGACCGGGATCGACGTCGCCCGCCCGAACACGGTGACCTGGGCCCGGTTCGACAAGGCCGCGCTGGGCTGAATCCATGACGGGAGTGGGACGGCGCCTGGGAACGGCGGCGGGGCAGGTCGTCGCCGTCGTCGTGATCGTCTTCGTCCTCACCTCGGCGCTGCCGGGCGACACCGCCGAGATCGTGCTCGGCCCCGACGCGACGCCCGATCAGGTCGCCACGCTGCGCGCCCAGCTCGGGCTCGACCGGCCCGCGCTCGAACGCTTCGCGGACTGGGCGGGCGGGCTGCTCACCGGGGATCCGGGCCGGTCGCTGGTGACCGGGCAGCCGGTCGCGACGGAGCTCGCCACGCGGCTCGGCAGCACCGTCCTGCTGGCCGGGCTCGCGCTGGCCGTGCTGGTCCCGCTCGCGGTGCTCGCCGGCGTCGCCGCCGGGCGGCGGCCCGGGACAGTCGGCGACCGGGCACTGGCCGGCACGCTCGCCGCGACCCAGGCTGTCCCCGAGTTCGCGCTCGGGCTGGTGCTGGTCGCGGTGTTCGCGCTGCAGCTCGCGTGGCTCCCCGCCACCGGGGGCGGCGGCGCGCTGATCACCCCGGCGGTGCTCGTGCTGCCGGTCGTGGTGCTCGTCGTCCACCAGCTCGGACGCCTCGCACGTCAGATCCGGATCGGGGTCGTCGAGACCGACGCCGCACCGCACGTCCTGCACCTGCGTCGCCTGGGCCTGCCGGAACCGGTGGTGCTCACCCGCCACGTCCTGCCCGGCGCAGTGGTGCCCTCGGTCCAGCAGTTGGCCCGGATCACCGACGGGCTGCTCGGCGGCGTCGTCGTCGTGGAGGCCCTCTTCGCGCTGCCCGGGGTCGGCGCCGGGTTCGTGGAGGCCGTCGAGGCGAACGACCTGCCCCTCGTGCAGGGCTACGCCCTGCTCTTCGCGCTCACGACGATCGTGGTGAACCTCGTCGCCGACCTCGTGACCGCCCGGCTGACGCCCTACCGCGAGGTGCTCGCGTGAGCGGCCGCACGGGACTCGTCGTCGGCGTGCTGCTGCTGGGCGTGCCGCTGCTGGCGGCCCTGCTCGGCCCGTTCCTCGTGCCCCTGCTCGGCGCCGACGCGCCCCCGGGCACCAGCCCCCTGCTTCCGCCCGGCGACGGGTTCGTTCTGGGCACCGACGTCCTGGGCCGCGACGTGCTCGGGCTCGCCCTGCGCGGCGGGACGTCGGTGGTCGGGCTGACGCTCGGAGCGCTCGCCCTGGCCTACGCGGTCGGCGTCCCGCTCGGACTGCTCATGGCCGCGACCCGGCGCCGCTGGGTCGACACGGCCCTGCTGCGGGCCCTCGACGTGGTGCTGGTACTCCCCTCGCTGCTCCTGCTCCTCGTCCTGGCCGCCACCGAGCGCCGCGGGATCGGCTGGCTGATGCTCGTCGCGTCGCTGGTGTCCCTGCCGCAGATCGTCCGGCTGGTGCGCGGCGCCGCCTCGGCGCCGCACCGGCGCGCGGCGCTCGAGACGATGACGATGGTCGGCGAACCGTGGTGGCGGGTGCGGCTGGTCGAGGCGGGGCGAGTGATCACCGGCCCCGTCGCCGTCGACGCGGGCACCCGTATCGTCCTCGTGCTCGGGCTGCTGGCCAGCGCCAACTTCCTCGGGATCGGCCTGGAGCCGACCGCCATCGACTGGGCGGTGGTCATCGAACAGAACCAGGCCTCGCTGTTCCTCGCCCCCGCTGCGCTGCTGGTCCCCGCCGGGCTGCTCGTCTCGCTGTGCGCCGGGGCGAACCTGCTCGTCGACCACGCGCTCGCTGCGCGGGGGAGCACCCCGTGACCGCGCCGGTGCTGCGACTGGGGAACGTGGGCGCCCACGCGGGCGAGCACGTCCTGCTCGACGGCGTCGATCTCGACCTCGCCGCCGGCCGCGTGGTGGCGGTGATCGGCGAGTCCGGAGCCGGCAAGAGCACGCTGGGCCTCGCGGTGCTCGGCGAGGCGGCCCCCGGGGTGACCGCCTCGGGCAGCGTGCGCGTCGGCGACGTCGAGCTCCTCGGGATCGACGCGGCCCAGCGGCGCGCCCGGCGGGCCGGGCGGGTCGGCCACCTGCCTCAGCATCCGGGCGCCGTGCTCGACCCCGTGCGCCGCTGCGGGCGGGTGCTCGCCGAGCTCGCGTCCACCGTGTACCCCCGCGACCGTGCCGCCCAGCGGGAGGCCGTCCGGGCCGCGCTCGCCCGCGTGGCCCTGCCCGAGGCGCTCGCGCGCCGCTACCCCCACCAGCTCTCCGGTGGGCAACAGCAACGGATGGCACTGGCGCAGACGGTGGTGACCGTCCCCGAGGTCGTCGTGCTCGACGAGCCGACGACCGGCCTCGACCCGGCGACGGCCGGCGAGGTCGTCGAGCAGCTCGCCGCGCTCGCCCGCGACGGCACCGCGATGGTGCTGCTCACCCACGATCACGGGATCGCCCGCGCCCTCGCCGGCGAGGTCGTCGAGCTCGACGCCGGGCATGTCGTCCGGCGCGGCAGGCCGGCCGAGATCCTCGGGCCGGCGCCGCAACCCGACGTGCGCGGACGCGCGAGCGTGGGCCCCGGCCGGCTCGTCGTCGAGGGGCTGAGCGTGCGCGCCGCCGACGGCCGGGTGCTGCTCGACGCCGTCGACCTCGCCGCGGGCGCCGGGGAGTGGCTCGCGGTGCACGGGCGTTCCGGCGCGGGGAAGACCACACTCGCCCGGGTGCTCGCGGGCCTGATCGCCCCGCGCGAGGGTTCCGTTCGGGTCGACGGGGTGCGCCTGGCGGCGGCGGTGGACGACCGGGACCGCGCGGCCCGGCGGCGTGTGCAGTACGTGCACCAGGACGCGGCGTCGTCGTTCCTGCCCGACCGCGCGGTGCTCGACCAGGTCGCCCGGCCCGGGGTCCTGCTGCGGGGCCTCGACACGGCGACCGCCCGCGCCGAGGCGACGGCCCTGCTGGAACGCCTCGCGGTGCACGCGTCGGTGTGCGGGCGTCGCCCCGGGGCGCTGTCCGGGGGTCAGCTGCAGCGGGCGGCGGTCGCGAGGGCGCTGACGGCCCGCCCCTCGGTGCTGGTCGCCGACGAGATGACCTCGGCGCTCGACCCGCACCATCGACGCGAGCTCGTCCTCGCGGTCGACGAGCTGCGCCGCGAGACCGGCACCACGGTGGTCGCGGTGAGCCACGACCTCGAGCTCACCGCCGCGGTCGCCGACCGCGTCGTCGTGCTCGACGCGGGCCGCCTCGTCGAGGCCTCGACCGTCGACGACCTGCTCGCGGCACCCGGCAGCGAGGCCGGGCGTGCGCTCGTCGCCGGCGCGCTCGTCACGGGCGCGAGCGGGTCCGGCTAGATGTCGTGACCCAGGAGAAGACCCTCGCCGCCGCCGCGGGACCCGGCCCCTCCCCGGGTCCCGCGGCGACGCTCACCGTCCGTTCCTCACCGGGCGTCGGTCAGCGGGCGGCGCGGGCCGCCTCGACCATCGCCCGCAGCGTCGGCTCGACCTCGGAGTAGCCGCGGGTCTTCAGCCCGCAGTCCGGGTTCACCCACAGCCGGTCGTCCGGCACCACGCGTTGGGCCTCGGCGACCAGCGACGCGATCTCCGCACGCTCGGGCACGCGCGGCGAGTGGATGTCGTAGACGCCCGGCCCCACGCCGCGGGAGTAGCCGACGGACTCGAGGTCCGCGAGCACCTCCATCCGCGAGCGCGCCGCCTCGATCGTCGTGACGTCGGCGTCGAGGCCGTCGATCGCGTCGATGACATCACCGAACTCGGAGTAGCACAGGTGCGTGTGCACCTGCGTCGTCTCCGCCGCCCCGCCCGTGGCCAGGCGGAACGAGCCCACGGCCCACTCGAGGTAGTCCTTCCAGTCCGCCCTACGCGGCGGGAGCAGCTCGCGCAGCGCGGCCTCGTCGACCTGGATGATCCCGATCCCGGCGGCCTCGAGGTCGGCGATCTCGTCGCGCAGCGCCAGCGCCACCTGGTCGGCGGTCTGGCCGAGCGGCTGGTCGTCGCGGACGAAGGACCACGCGAGGATCGTCACCGGGCCCGTGAGCATGCCCTTGACCGGCTTGCTCGTCAGCGACTGGGCGTACCGCGCCCACTCGACCGTGATCGGCTCGGGGCGCGAGACGTCGCCGTGCAGGATCGGCGGGCGCACGCAGCGCGAGCCGTAGGACTGCACCCAGCCCAGCTCGGTGGTCGCGAAGCCGGGCAGGTTGTCGGCGAAGTACTGCACCATGTCGTTGCGCTCGGGCTCGCCGTGCACCAGCACGTCCAGCCCGATCGCCTCCTGCAGCCGGATCACACGCTCGATCTCGGAGCGCATCCGGTGGGTGTACTCGGCGTCGTCGATCCGCTGGTTCGCCCAGTCCGCGCGCGCCTTACGCACGTCCGGGGTCTGCGGGAACGAGCCGATCGTCGTCGTGGGCAGCGGCGGCAGGCCCAGACGCTCCTCCTGGGCCTTGGCACGCACCGGGTAGTCCGCGCGGGTCCGGTCACCCGGCCCGACCGACGCGACGCGCTGGCGCACGGCCTCGTCCACCGAGCTCGCGACCACCGACGCGGCGTCGGTGACCGCCTGCTGCACGCTCTCCTCGGAGGCGTCGGAGCGCAGGGCGCGGCCGAGCAGGACGACCTCGTCGAGCTTCTGGCGGGCGAAGGCCAGCCGGGCGACGACGCCCGGGTCGAGCGTCGACTCCACGGTCACGTCGTAGGGAACGTGCAGCAGCGAGCAGGAGCTCGAGACCGCGATCTCCCCGACCGAACCCAGGAGCGTCGCCGCGCGGGACAGGGCGCGGGAGACGTCGGTACGCCAGATGTTGCGGCCGTCGACCAGCCCGGCGACCACCGTCTTCTCGCGCAGCGTCGGCAGGGCCGGCACGCGGTCGGCGAGCTGCGGCGCGGTCACGAGGTCGAGGCCGACGCCGTCGACCCGGCTCTCGGCCACGACGTCCAGCGCCGGTCCGGGGTCGCCGTAGGAGAAGGTGACCAGGATGCGGGGGCGCTCGGCGGTGCCGGCGAGGCGGTCGTAGGCGCGACGTAGGGCCGCGAGCTCCTCGTCGCCGCGGTCGGCGACGAAGGCCGACTCCTCGAGCTGCACCCAGGCGGCGCCCGCGTCGGCGAGCTCGGTGAGGAGCTCGGCGTAGACCTCGACGAGCTCGTCGAGGCGCGACAGCGGGGAGAAGCCCTCGGGCGCCTCGTCCCCGGCCTTGGCCAGCAGCAGGTAGGTCACCGGGCCGACGAGCGCCGGCCGGGGGGCGGTGACGCCCGCGGCGGCAGCCTCGCGCAGCCGCGCCACCGGCGTCCGGTCGGCGAGGCGCAGCGAGGTGTCCGGCCCGATCTCGGGGACGAGGTAGTGGTAGTTGGTGTCGAACCACTTGGTCATCTCGAGGGGCGCGGCGGCCTCGGTGCCGCGGGCCATCGCGAAGTACTCGTCGAACGCGGTGCCCTCGCGTCGCCCGTCCGGCCGGAACCGCGGCGGCACGGCGTCGACCATGGCGGTCACGTCGAGGACGTGGTCGTAGTACGAGAACGTGCCCGTCGGCTGCGAATCGAGCCCGGCCTCCGCGAGCTCGCGGTAGGTCTGCTCGCGCAGGTTCGCCGCGACCGTCTCGAGGTCGTCGACGGTGCCCGCACCCTTCCAGTAGGCCTCGAGCGCCTTCTTCAGCTCGCGGCGCGGGCCGATGCGGGGATAGCCCAGGACGGTGGCCCCGATGGGGCCGGACAGGGCAGCAGACACTGCTCTCCTCCTCGTCGAGCGTGTGGGGCTCGCGGAGGTCGCGCAGGTCGGTCACGACACGTCGGCGCCTGCCAGGACAGCCGATGCGACGGGTCCTCCCGCGAGACCTCGAAGCCGCGCGCGCCGGCTCTCGACGCACGCACCGGTGGCAGGTCTTCGGACTCGCGGGCACGGCACCTCTCGGCACCACCTACTGGCCGTCGCTTCCCAGGACCTGGCGGACCCAGTGCTCGTGACGGCGGTCGTTCCCGCTCACCGCTGCGGGGCAGTCCCGGATTCGCACCGGGTTCCCTGTTGCCACCCGGACCGCCACGAGGACGACCCGGGAACCACCAGCGCGCTCGACCGTAGCGCCATCGCGATGCGACGCCTGTGTCCGCGACCACAGCCCGATTCCGGGACACCGCCTGACCAGCGGTGCCAACCGCGGAAACGTTCCGCACGGAAGTCTGCGAAGGGTGCGAAGACGCCCTGACCTGTGACCTCGACGTTCCCGCGACGCGGCAGGATGCCGCCCGTGTCCGGTGACACCGACCTCGACCGCCTGCTCGCGGGCATGGCGCCCCTGCTGCACCCCGAGCGCTACGTCTGGGTGAGCGTGCCCGCGCTGCCCCCGGGCCTCGACCCGCTCGCCACGATCCGCGAGGACGAGGGGGTCTCCGCGGTCGTGCGGGCCGGCGACGCCGAGGCCCACCGGCTCGCCGGGGAGTTCCCCTGCGCCGGCATCACCCTGCGCGTGCACTCCGCGCTCGAGGCCGTCGGCTTCCTCGCCGAGATCGCCCGCGCCCTCTCCGACGCCGGGATCAGCACCAACGCGGTCGCCGGCTTCCACCACGACCACCTGTTCGTGCCCTGGGACCGGCGCGACGACGCGATGGCGGTGCTCCGGGAGCTCGCCAGGGACTGATCTCAGACCGGTGGCTCCGGGTCGTACTGGATGCCGCGGCGGACCTGGCGGGCGCGCTCGGGGCTCACCAACCGCGCCACCAGGTGCAGTGCCATGTCGATGCCGGCCGAGACCCCGGAGCTCGTGACGACGTCGCCGTCGTCGACGAAGCGGTCCTCGCGGCGGACCTCGATGGTCGGATCGGTCTCGCCGAGGACGTCGAGCGACGCGTGGTGGGTGGTCGCGGGACGCCCGGCGAGCAGGCCCGCGGCGGCGTAGACGAGCGAGCCGGTGCAGACGCTGGTCATCAACGGCACCTCCGCGCGCCACCGCTTGACCTGCTCGAGGTGCGCGGCGTCGCGCATCAGCGGCCGCGTGCCCCGGCCCCCGGGGTGCAGGAGGATCTCGACGGGCGGCAGGTCGGCCGTCGCCCGCTCGGGGACGACCGTGAGGCCCTTCGCGCAGTGCACGGGCCCGCCGGTCGCCGAGAACGTCGTGACCCGGTAGCCGTCCTCGGGGTAGGTCGCCGTCCAGAAGGCCAGGACCTCCCACGGTCCGATCGCGTCGAGCTCCTCGACGCCGTCGAACAGCAGGATCGCCAGCCACCGCTCCACGGGCTCACTCACGGGCACAGCATGCCGCCGATCACACGTCGGGGCGAGGGCGTGAAAAGCGGGCCCCGCGGCGTCAACGACGCGTCAAGGGGGCGACCCGCGCCCGCTCGCGAGCGGACGCTCGGCGGTCGGTGCGCCGCGGTCCGGCGCGGCGCCGATCGAGAAGGGGATCCGGTGCTCGACCTCCTCTACGCGGGCGTGGTGATCGTGGTGTTCGCGATCCTGCTGCTCGCCGTCCGCGGGCTGGACCGACTGTGAGCGCGGCGGCCGTCACCAACCTGCTCGGCGGGCTGGTCGCGCTGGGCCTGCTGATCTACCTCGTGATCGCCCTGCTCCGCCCGGAGCGGTTCTGATGGCGGGGTTCGCGCAGGTCGCCGTCCTGCTGGTGCTGCTCGCGGCGGCGTGGCGCCCGCTCGGTGACTGGATGGCGCGCGTCTACACCGACGAGCGCGACTGGCGCGTCGAGCGCGGCGTCTACCGGCTCGTGCGCGTGGACCCCCGCTCCGAGCAGCGGGCCGGCACCTACGCGGTCGCGATCCTCGCGTTCTCGTTCGCCGGGATCGTCCTGCTCTACCTGCTGGCGCGGCTGCAGTCGTTCCTGCCGTTCGCCGTCGACCGCGGGGCCGTCGAGCCGGGGATCGCGTTCAACACCGCGATCTCGTTCGTCACCAACACCAACTGGCAGTCCTACGTGCCCGAGACGGTCATGGGCCACACGGTCCAGCTGGCCGGCCTGACCGTGCAGAACTTCGTCTCGGCCGCGGTCGGCATGGCGGTCGCCGTCGCCCTGGTCCGCGGCTTCGTCCGCAGCCGCACCGACCGGCTCGGCAACGCGTGGGTCGACATCGTCCGCGGCTGCACCCGGATCCTGCTGCCGATCGCGGCCGTCGCCGCCGTCGCACTCGTCGCCACGGGCGTCGTGATGAGCCTGCGGGCGGGCGTCGACGTCATCGGCCCGGACGGACGCCCGTCGACGATCGCGCTCGCACCGACCGCCTCCCAGGAGTCGATCAAGGAGCTCGGCACCAACGGCGGGGGCATCTTCAACGCCAATTCCGCGCACCCCTTCGAGAACCCGAACCCGATCTCGAACATGCTGGAGAACTTCCTCCTGCTCGTGATCCCGGTGGCCCTGACACGCACGTTCGGGCGCATGGTCGGTTCGATGCGCCAGGGCGTGTCGCTGCTCGCCGTCATGGCCGGGCTGTGGGGCGTCATGCTCGCGGTGATCTGGACCGCCGAGGCCACCAGCCCCGCGTTCGCGGGCGCGAACCTCGAGGGCAAGGAGGTCCGCTTCGGCATCCCGGCCTCGGCGCTGTGGGCGAACTCCACGACCGGGACCTCGACGGGCGCGGTCAACTCGATGCACGACAGCTTCTCCGCCTTCGGCGGCGGCGGGGCGATGCTGAACATGCTGTTCTCGGAGATGACGCCGGGCGGCGTCGGCGCCGGGCTCTACGGGATCCTCATCGTCGCGATCGTCGCGGTGTTCCTCGCCGGACTGATGGTCGGGCGCACCCCGGAGTACCTCGGCAAGCGCCTCGGGCGCCGCGAGGTGACGTGCGCGGTGGTCGTCGTGCTGACGATGCCGGCGCTCGTGCTGCTCGGCACCGGGCTCGCGATCTCCCTGCCGTCGACCGCCGACGCCATGACGAACTCGGGGCCCCACGGCCTGTCGGAGGTCATGTACGCCTACGCCTCGGCGTCGAACAACAACGGCTCGGCGTTCGCCGGGCTGACGGTCACGAGCGGGTTCTTCCAGACCACGCTCGGGATCGCGATGCTGCTCGGCCGCTTCCTGCCGATCGTCGCCGTGCTCGCCCTGGCCGGGCTGCTCGCCCGCCAACCGCGGGTCGCGCCGTCGTCCGGGACGCTCTCGACCGGCACGCCCCTGTTCTCGGTGCTCGTCGCCGGCACGATCGTGCTGGTCGCGGCGATCACCTTCCTCCCGGCACTCGCCCTGAGCCCCCTCGCGGAGGGACTGGCATGACCGCCCCCACCGTCCACACCCCGCGCCCGCCGGCCGAGGCCGAGGAGCTCCACGCCTCCCGCACCGGTCGCGCCGTCGGCGCCGGGGCCTTCCGCCCCGCGCAGCTGCTGGAGTCGCTGCCCACCGCGCTGCGCAAGCTCGACCCGCGCCACCAGGTGCGCAACCCCGTCATGTTCGTGGTGTGGGTCGGGTCGGTCGTCGTCACCGTGGCGGCGATGATCGACCCCAGCGTGTTCGCCTGGTCGATCGCGATCTGGCTGTGGTTCACCGTGGTCTTCGCGAACCTGGCCGAGGCCGTCGCGGAGGGCCGCGGGCGCGCCCAGGCCGCCGCGCTGCGCGCCACGCGCACCGACACCGTCGCCTCCCGGGAGGACGGCTCGACGCTGCCGGCCGCGGACCTGCAGGTCGGGGACCGCGTCGTCGTCGAGGCCG
Organism: Actinomycetospora sp. ABD4_176; assembly: GCF_056311855.1. NCBI lineage: Bacteria > Bacillati > Actinomycetota > Actinomycetes > Pseudonocardiales > Pseudonocardiaceae > Actinomycetospora > Actinomycetospora sp. ABD4_176. The sequence goes on from NZ_CM149974.1 coordinate 2,835,693, forward strand.
GGCAGGTCATCCCCGGCGACGGCGAGATCGTGGAGGGCATCGCGACGGTCGACGAGTCCGCGATCACCGGCGAGTCCGCTCCCGTCGTCCGGGAGTCCGGCGGGGACTTCTCCTCCGTCACCGGCGGCACGACGGTGCTCTCGGACCGCATCGTCGTGCGGATCACCGCGAAGCCGGGCGAGTCGTTCGTCGACCGGATGATCGCGCTGGTCGAGGGCGCGCAGCGGCAGAAGACGCCGAACGAGATCGCGCTGACGATCCTGCTCTCGGCGCTGACGATCGTGTTCCTGCTGGCCGTCGTGACGCTGCAGCCGATGGCCGGTTACTCCGGCGAGCAGCAGTCGCTCGTGGTGCTCGTCGCCCTGCTCGTGTGCCTGATCCCGACGACGATCGGCGCGCTGCTCTCCGCGATCGGCATCGCGGGCATGGACCGGATGGTGCAGCGCAACGTCCTCGCCACCTCGGGCCGCGCGGTCGAGGCCGCCGGCGACGTGTCGACGCTGCTGCTCGACAAGACCGGGACGATCACCTACGGCAACCGTCGTGCGACGGCTCTCCACCCCCTCGACGGGGTCGACGCCCTCGAGCTGGCGCGGGCCGCCCGGCTCGCGAGCCTGGCGGACACCACGCCCGAGGGACGTTCGATCGTCGCGCTGTGCGCCGAGCAGCACGACCTGCCCGCCGAGGCGGACGCCCGCGAGGCCGCCGCAGAGTTCGTCCCCTTCAGCGCCACCACCCGCATGTCGGGGGTGAGCATCGAGGGGCGCGAGGTGCGCAAGGGCGCGACCTCGGCGGTCATCGCCTGGCTCGGGGACGACACCGACCGCGCCCGCCTCGAGGCGATCTCGACCGGGATCGCCGAGCGCGGCGGCACGCCGCTGGTGGTCGCCGACGGTTCCCGGGCGCTCGGGGTCGTCGAGCTCTCGGACGTCGTCAAGCCCGGGATCGCGGAGCGGTTCGCCGAGCTGCGCACGATGGGCATCAAGACCGTCATGATCACGGGCGACAACCCGGTGACGGCGCGGGCCATCGCCGCCGAGTCGGGCGTCGACGACTTCCTGGCCGAGTCCACCCCGGAGGACAAGCTCGCGCTCATCCGCCAGGAGCAGGCCGGCGGGCGCATGGTCGCCATGACCGGCGACGGCACCAACGACGCGCCCGCGCTGGCGCAGGCCGACGTGGGCGTCGTCATGAACTCGGGGACGACCGCGGCCAAGGAGGCCGGCAACATGGTCGACCTCGACTCCGACCCCACCAAGCTGATCGGGGTCGTCGAGGTGGGCAAGCAGATGCTCATCACCCGGGGCGCCCTGACCACGTTCTCGCTGGCCAACGACCTCGCGAAGTACTTCGCGATCCTGCCCGCGATGTTCCTCGCGATCTTCCCGCAGCTCGCCGCGCTCAACGTCATGGCGCTCGCCACCCCGCGGTCGGCGATCCTCTCGGCGGTCATCTTCAACGCGTTGATCATCGTCGCGCTGATCCCGCTCGCCCTGCGCGGCGTGCGCTTCCGCCCGTCCACGTCCGACCGGCTGTTGCGCCGCAACCTGCTCGTGTACGGGCTCGGCGGCATCGTCGTCCCGTTCGTCGGCATCGTCGGCATCGACCTCGTCGTCCGGCTCGTGCCGGGGATCGGGTGACCGCCATGACCAGCACCACCACCTCCCACGGCGAGCCCGGGATCGAGGAGGTCTCCCACGAGTCCGCCGTCACCGGGCGGCAGCTGCGGCGCCAGGCCGGCGCCGCGGTGCGTGTCCTGCTCGTGCTCACCGTGCTCTGCGGCGTCCTCTACCCGGCGGCGATCTGGGGCGTGAGCCGCCTGCCGGGACTGTCCGAGAACGCCGAGGGCTCGGTCCTGCCGAGCGGCGGCTCGTCGCTCGTCGGGATCGACCCGGTGCCGGCCGACCCGGCCGCCGATCCCTGGTTCCACACCCGACCGTCGGCCTCGGCGCCCGACGACCCCGGATCGGTCCCGGCGCCGGGGCTCGGCCCCGCGGACGCCACGACGTCCGGGGGCTCCAACCTCGGCGCCGCCGCCGAGGACCTGGGCACGGCGGTCGAGGAGCGTCGCGCGGCGATCGCCGCCCGCGACGGCGTCGACCCGGCGACGATCCCGCCGGACGCGCTCACCGCCTCGGCCTCGGGTCTCGACCCGCACATCAGCCCCGCGTACGCGGCGCAGCAGGTGCCGCGCGTCGCCCGGGTCACCGGGCTGCCGGAGGACCGCGTGCGGGCGCTGGTCGCCGACGCCACCGACGGGCGCGCCCTCGGGGTGCTGGGCGAGCCGCGGGTCAGCGTGCCGGAGCTCAATGCCGACCTCGCTGCCGCCCTCACCGCGGCGGCGCCGGGAATCCGCTGAGGCCATCCGGTGCAGGATGAGGAGGTGTCCTCCGAGCCGGCTCCGCGTCGAGGTGAACTGCGCATCCACCTCGGCGCGGCGCCGGGCGTCGGCAAGACCTACGCCGCGCTGAACGAGGTCCGGCGCCGCCTCGAGCGGGGCACCGACGTCGTCGTCGGGCTGGTCGAGACGCACGGGCGGGCACGGACGGCGGAGCTCCTCGAGGGGCTCGAGGTGCTGCCGCGGCTGGTCCTGCACCACCGCGGGACGGAGCTCACCGAGCTCGACGTCGACGCGGTGCTCGCCCGCGCGCCCGAGGTGTGCGTGGTCGACGAGCTCGCGCACTCCTGCGCGCCGGGCTCCCGGCACGCCAAGCGGTGGGAGGACGTCGAGGAGCTGCTGGCCGCCGGGATCGACGTGATCTCGACGGTCAACATCCAGCACCTCGAGTCGCTCGGCGACGTCGTCGAGCGCATCACCGGGGTGCGCCAGCGCGAGACGATCCCGGACGCGGTCGTGCGCGCCGCGGACCAGATCGAGCTGGTCGACATCACCCCCGAGGCCCTGCGCCGGCGCATGGCCCACGGCAACATCTACCGGCCCGAGAAGATCGACGCCTCGCTCGCCAACTACTTCCGCACCGGCAACCTCATCGCGCTGCGCGAGCTCGCGCTGCTGTGGGTCGCCGACCAGGTCGACGTCGCCCTCCAGCGCTACCGCAGCCAGGAGGCCATCTCGGAGGTCTGGGAGGCGCGCGAGCGGGTGGTCGTCGCGGTCACCGGTGGCCCGGAGAGTGCCACGGTACTGCGGCGCGCGGCCCGGATCGCCCGCCGTGCGGGGACGGCGGACCTGCTCTGCGTGCACGTCCTGCGTAGCGACGGTCTCGCCGGCACCGGACCCCGCGCGGACGGGCCGGGCCTGCGCCGTCTCGCCGAGGACGTCGGCGCGTCGTTCCACACGGTGGTCGGCGACGACGTGCCCGCCGCCCTGCTCGAGTTCGCCCGCACCGCCAACGCCACGCAGCTGGTGCTCGGGACGTCGCGGCGCTCGCGGTGGGCGCGGCTGCTCGACCCCGGGATCGGCGCGGCCACCATCGCCGAGTCGGGCTCGATCGACGTCCACCTCGTCAGCCACGCCGAGGCGGGTGAGTCGGGACGGCGGCGTCCTCCGTTCTCCCGGCTCGCGCTGCCCGCGCGGCGGCACCGCTACGGGTGGCCCGCGGCGGTGCTGCTGCCGGTGCTGGCGACGGTCATCGGGGTGGGCCTGCGCGAGTCGGTCGACCTGTCCACCGACGTCGTGCTGTTCCTCCTGGCCACGGTCGTCACGGCGATGATCGGCGGGCTGGCGCCGGCGCTGGTGGCCGCGGTCGGCGGCGGCCTCCTGCTCAACGTCTTCCTCACCCCGCCCCTCTACACCTTCACCATCGCCGAACCGCAGAACGCCTTCGCCATCGTCGCGATGGTGGTCGTCGCCCTGCTCGTCGCCGCCGTCGTCGACCGCGCCGACCGCCGCGCCGCGCAGGCCGCCCAGGCCCGCACGGAGGCGACCCTGCTCGCCTCGTTCGCCCGTGTCGTCCTCTCGCGCTCCGACCCGCTGCCCAAGCTGCTCGAGCGCGTGCGGGAGGCGTTCGGGCTCGAGGCGGTGGCGCTGCTCGAGCGGGCGCCGGCCGCCGGATGGGAGGTCACCGCCTGCACGGGCGGCACCCCGTGCGCCACGCCCCGGGACGCCGACGCCGACGTCGAGATCGACGAGGGCGTGCACCTCGTCGCCACCGGCCGGAGCCTGACCGCCGGCGAGCGTGCCCTGTTCTCCGCGGTCAGCGGGCAGGCGCTGCTCGCACTGCGCAACCGCCGGATGGCCGCCCAGGCCACCGATGCGCAGCGCCGCGCCGACTCCGCCGACCTGCGCACCGCGCTGCTCTCGGCCGTGGGGCACGACCTGCGCACCCCGCTCACCGCGATCAAAGCGGCAGCCGGGAGCCTGCGGGACCCCGTCCTGCGCATGTCGGCCGCGGATCGTCAGGAGCTGCTGGCCACCGTCGAGGAGTCCGCCGACCGCCTCACGGGGCTCGTCGACAACCTGCTCGACTCGTCGCGCCTCGCAGCCGGGGCGGTCACGCCGATCAGCGAGCCGGTGGGGCTCGACGAGGTGGTGGCCGCGGCGCTCGCGGGGGTGACGCCGGCCGATGCCGAGCGCGTCGCGGTGGAGGTCGCCGAGGACCTGCCCGGCGTGCTCGCCGACGCCGGACTCGCCGAACGGATCGTCGCGAACCTCGTCGACAACGCCCTGCGCCACGGTGGCGGGTCGGCCGTGGCGGTGCGCGCGAGCGCGTACGCCGACCGGGTCGAGCTGCGCGTGGTCGACGGCGGGCCCGGCGTGCCGCGCAAGCAGCGCGACGGCCTGTTCACCCCGTTCCAGCAGCTCGGTGATCGGCGGCGCGCCCACGGCGTCGGGCTGGGCCTGCACGTCGCCCGCGGCTTCGCCGAGGCGATGGGCGGCACGCTCGACGCCGAGGACACCCCCGGTGGCGGGCTGACGACGGTGCTGGCGCTGCCGGCGGCGCCCCGGGCGGCGGTCCTGGCGTGAGCCGCGTCCTCGTCGTCGACGACGACCCGCACCTGCGCCGGACCCTGCGGATCAACCTCTCCGCGCACGGCCACACCGTCGTCCTCGCCGCGGACGGGGCCGCGGCGCTGCGCGCGGCGGCCGAGCACCCGCCGCCCGACGTCGTCATCCTCGACCTCGGCCTGCCCGACATCCCGGGGCTCGAGGTCCTCGAGGGCCTGCGGGGCTGGAGCGCGGTGCCGGTGATCGTGCTGTCGGCGCGCACCGACTCCGCCGACAAGATCGCCGCCCTCGATGCCGGTGCCGACGACTACGTCACCAAGCCGTTCGGCGTGCCCGAGCTGCTCGCACGGCTGCGGGCCGCGGTCCGGCGGGCGGCGGTGGTGACGCCGGACGGGACGCCGGTGGTGGAGACGGCGAGCTTCACCGTCGACCTCGTCGCGAAGAAGGTGGTGCGCGACGGCGCCGAGGTGCACCTGTCGCCCACCGAGTGGGGCGTGCTCGAGCACCTCGCCCGCCACCCCGGCATGCTCGTCACCCAGCAGCAGCTGCTGCGCGAGGTGTGGGGCCCGGCGTACGGCACCGAGGGCCACTACCTGCGCGTGTACCTCGCCCACCTGCGCCGCAAGCTCGAGCCCGACCCCGCGCGCCCCCGGCACCTCGTCACGGAGGCGGGGCGGGGGTACCGGTTCGAGCCGTGAGCAGGCCGGCCGCGACGAGGGCGAGCCCCACCGCGAGGCCGACGAGCACGGCGGGCAGCCCGACCGCGCCGAGGAGCAGGCCCACCAGCGTCGGGGCGATCACGGCGCTGACCGCTCCGACGGTGACGACCACGGTCAGCGCCTCGCCGGCCCGGGCGGGCACGAGGGCCGCGGTCCAGACGGCCATCATCGCCGCGCCCGCCATGTAGCCGGGCGCGAAGACGATCGCCGCGGCGAGGGCGACCACCCAGGACCCGGCGCCCGCCCCCAGCACGACGAGCGCCGCCGCGACGGAGGCCAGGCACGCGGCCGCCACGCGCTCGTTGCCGACGCGCGCGCACGCCCCTCCCGTGCCCAGGGCGACGAGCCCGCCGAGGCCGATCAGGACGTACATCGCCGGGGCGACGCCGGGGGCCACGTCGGCGCGGCGGAGCATGTCGGCCGCCCAGGTGAAGAAGGTCGTGGTGCCGACGTGGTAGGCGACGGAGTACGCGACGGGGACGCCCAGGATCCGCAGCGAGGGCCGGCCCGAGGTCCCACCCCGCCGGGGCGGCACCCGGGGCGTCCACCGCAGGTTCAGCAGACCGGCGAGCGCCGAGGCGAGCGCGATGGCGGCCCACACCGCCCGCCAGCCCGGGACCCCGGTCGCCGTGAGACCCACGAGTCCCACCAGTCCCACCAGGACGAGGCCCCCGCTGGTCCCGGTGCTAATCACCGCGATCGCCGTGGGGCGGCGAGCCGGATCGACGACGGCGGTCGCGAGATCCGAGTAGGCGGCCCACACCCAGCCCGCCGAGCTCCCGGTCAGCACGACGCCCGCTGCGAGCAGGCCGACCGAGGGTGCGAGCGCGACGAGCGTCCCACCGACGAGGCCGCAGGTGCCACCGACGGTGGTCGACGCCCGCGGCCCGACAGTCCGGCTGAGGACGGGGGCCAGGAGGAGGCCCGCGAGGTAGCCGGCGAACGAGCCCGAGGCGATCAGCCCGAGCACGGCGTCGTCGACGCCGCCGGCCGACAGTGCCGGGTCGGAGCGCACCGCCGGCAGGGTCAGCCCGAAGGCGAACCGGCCCATCCCGAACGCCACGCCCACCACCGCGACGCCCGCGACGGTGAGACGGGCCCCCGGCGAACGCAGCATCGTCGCCACCGTATCCACGCGACGGTGCCCGACCCGGCGACCTGTGAGCCTCCTCGCCAGGGGCGTCGTCACCTCGCGGGGACCGGTCGGGCCCGCCGGCCGCCGTCTCGGGTCACGACATCTAGCCGTCCTTGACGGCCAGCACCGGCACGGCGGCCTCGAGCAGCAGGCGCTGCGCGACGTCGCCGAGGAACGCCTTGCCCACCGGGCTGCGGCGTCGGACGCCGATGACCAGCAGGTCGATGTCGGCGTCCGCCTCGAGGCGCTCGAGCACCGCGTCGCCGTCCTCGACGCCGAGCAGGCGGTCGACGACGGTCACGCCGGGCCGGTCGGGGGGCTCGAGCGGGCCGGGGCGCAGGTTGAGGGCGACGACGCCGGTGTCGCGCCGCGCGCCCTCGCGCACGGCCTCCTCGAGCGCCGCCGCCCCCGGACCGTCGTCCGTGACGGCCACCAGGATGGTCACCGGGCGCAGCGTACGGCGGACGGCGGAGCGCCGCCGCTCACGCACCGAGCACGCCCGGCACGTGCTTCACCGAGCACACGAGGCGTCGTCCGTCTGTAGTGTGTGATACAGACCGCCGCTCTCCTGGACCGGACACTCCCAGTGCCCGTACGAACGTTCAGGAGGTCCCTGTTGAGCACCGACGCGTCGCCACCCGCCAGCGCGACACCGCCGATGCGCCGCATCGCCATCGCGAGCATGACCGGCACGGTGATCGAGTTCTACGACTTCTTCATCTACGGCACCGCCGCCGCGCTCGTCTTCAACAAGGTCTTCTTCCCCGAGCTCGGGGCCGCCGCCGGCACGGCGCTCGCGCTGGCGACCTTCGGCGTCGCGTTCGTCGCGCGCCCGTTTGGGTCCGTGCTGTTCGGGCACTTCGGCGACAAGCTCGGCCGCAAGCGCACGCTGGTGACGACGCTGCTGCTCATGGGCCTGTCGACGCTCGCCATCGGCCTGCTGCCCACGACGGGGACGATCGGCGTCCTCGCCCCGATCCTGCTCGTGGTGCTGCGCATCCTGCAGGGCCTCGCGGTCGGCGGGGAGTGGGCCGGCGCGACGCTGCTCACCGCGGAGAACTCGCCCGGCAAGGCCCGCGGCCGGTACGCGCTGTTCCCCCAGCTCGGGCCGTCGCTCGCGTTCGCGCTGGCCAGCGCCACGTTCCTCACCACCGCGCTGACCATGAGCAACGAGGCCTTCGTGGCCTGGGGCTGGCGCGTGCCGTTCATCGCCAGCGTCCTGCTCGTCGCCGTCGGCCTCTACGTGCGGCTCGCCATCACCGAGACCGCGGCGTTCCGCTCGCGCGACAAGAACGTCAGCACCCGCATGCCGGTGGCCGAGGTGCTCACCACCCACCCGCGCCGCGTCCTGCTCGGCGCCGGCTCGACCATGGCCGTGTTCGCCTTCTTCTACATCGGCGTCACGTACCTGACGAGCTACGGCACCCAGAACCTCGAGCTGCCGCGCACCACCGTGCTGGCGATGGGCATCGTCGGCGGCCTCGTCTTCGCCGGGACGACGATCGCGGGCGCGATCCTCTCCGACCGCGTCGGCCGCCGGAAGATGATCATCATCGGCAACTCCCTGTCCGTCGTCGCCGGCATCATCGCGTTCCCGATCCTCGACATCGGGACGGCGTGGTCGTTCGGCCTGGGCCTCGCGGTGGTCCTCGGCGTCGTCGGCATCGCCTACGGGCCGCAGGGCGCCCAGCTGCCCGAGCTCTTCCCGACCCACTACCGCTACACCGGCGCCGGCATGGCCTACAACCTCGCCGGCGTGCTCGGCGGCGGCATCGTGCCGCTGATCGCGACCGCGCTGGTGGCGTCGCTGGGGTCGAGCCTCGCCATCGGCATCCTGCTCGCCGGGCTGTCGCTGATCAGCCTCCTGTGCACCCTCGCCCTGCCCGACACGAACGCCGAGTCGATCGAGACCAGCAGGCCGGCCGCCGCGACGGCCTGAGCACGCGCCACCGACGGGCGTCCGGATCCTCCCTTTCCGGGCGCCCGTCGGGTGCGTAATCTCCCCTCACCCCCGCCGGCCTTCCGGTGGAACGGATCGAGGACGCCGATGGCCCCGCGCAGCGTCGTGCCCAGCCCGACGGTCTCGCCGTTCCTCCTGGCCGAGGCCGGCGCGGTGAGCCGGCGGATCGAGGCCCTGGGCGTCCCCCGCCCCGTCCGTGCGGGCGACCACCTCTACCGCCAGGGCGAGCCGTCCTCGTCGTTCCACGTCGTCGTCCGGGGCCGGGTGCGCGTGCACATGCTGCGCCCGGACGGCACCACCCGCGTGATCTCCTGGGCCGAGCCGGGCGCGAGCCTCGGCGAGGGCGTCTGCTTCGACGGCGGCGCCAACCCCGTGTCGGCCACGGCGCTGACGGCGTGCGAGGTGCTCGCGGTCGGTCGCGACGTCCTGGTCGAGGCGGCGCGCGACGACCCGGAGCTGCTCGTCGAGGTCGTGCGCCGGGTGGCGCGCAAGCAGCGGGTGCTGCACCTGCACGTCTTCCTCGACGGCCTGCCCGCCCGCGAGCGCGTGGTGCTGCTGCTCGGGCACCTGGTCGAGGCCTACGGCGACGGCGCGCTCGGGACCTCGGCGCGCCTGAGCGTGCGCCCGCCGGTGGACGAGCTCGCCCTCATGGTCGGGCTGACCCGGGTGACGACGAGCCGCGAGATCTCGCGGCTGGTCGCCGAGGGGGTGCTGCAGAAGGACGGGCGCAGCATCGTCGTGCGGGACCTGCCGAGCCTGCGCCGGCGCGTGGACGCGGTGGCCGTCTAGCTAGATCATCAGGGGTCGCACGTGGCGCAGGTACGCACGCACGGCGAGCGGGGCCCCGACCGGCAGCAGCAGCGTGCCCGCCGCGCCGAGGACGACCAGCGCCTCGATCCCGGTCTGGATGCCCACACCGAGGGGCAGCACCCCGAGCAGCACGGTGGCGACGAGCCCGACGACGATCATGAGGTCCCCGACGGCGGCGCCGCCCGGTCCGCGCGAGGTCACGCGGCGGACGAACCGCGGGTCCTCGAGCGCGAGGCCCCGCACGATGCCGGCCCAGCGCTCGGCGTCGGGGTCGAACGGCCGGTCCGCGGGGTCGCCGGACCGGTCCCACAGCTCGCCGTCGGGCTCCTCGTGGTGCTCCACACCTCCAGGGTGCGGGCGCGCCGGGCCGTCGACACCGTGTCCTCGACCACCGTCACGACGCGTCGACCAGCGGAAACGCTCCGGACACCCGACCGTGACGCGCGGCGCTCGATCACGCGCCACGGCGCGCCGGGGTGACCGCCGGTCGCACACCCGGACCGCTCCCCGGGGGACGAGCGGTGGACGAACGGCGCGACGACCGGCGTCACCGCGGGCCGGCGCGGCGCAGCACCTCCTCGAGGTCGACCGTGAGCCCCTCGCTGGTGTCGCCGACGATGGCGCGCAGGTACATGCCGTCGCCGATCACGGCGACGATGTCGGCGGTGAGGGGGTCGCCGAGCTCCGCGGCCATCGCCTCGCGCCAGACGGCGAAGCAGCGGCGGGTCGCGGCGGCGGCGCGCGGCTCGGTGGCCGCCAGCTTGAGCAGTGCGACCAGGGCGCGGAAGACGGCGCTGTCGCCGGCGGGGTCGGTGACCGAGGTGCGCAGGTAGTAGCGCGCGACGCCCTCGGGCGCGGCCCGGGCGGTGGCGAGGTCGGCGTCGTTCAGCTCCGTCGCGCGGTCGAGCAGCCCCTCGAGCAGGGCCTCCTTCGACCCGAAGTGGTAGAGCAGGCCGCCCTTGGACACCCCGGCGGCGGCCGCGACGGCGTCGAGGGTGACCGTCTCGGGACCCGAGGTCACGACGAGGTCGGTGTACGCGTCGAGGATGCGGTCGCGCTGTGACGGGCGAGGCACGCCGTTGACGGTAGACCGTCCAGCCGGTGTAGTTTCGAGCTCGGCCAAACTGTACCGTCTGGACGGTCAACCCAGGAGGAACGTCGATGTCCCGCCGGTCGCCGTGGATCGCGCTCGCCGTGCTCGTGCTGCCGGTGCTGCTCATCAGCATCGACATGACCGTGCTCGGAATTGCCCTGCCCGCGCTGTCCGAGGACCTCGACCCCGGCGCCGCCGAGCAGCTCTGGATCGTCGACGCCTACTCCTTCGTGCTCGCCGGACTGCTCGTCACCATGGGCACGCTCGGCGACCGGATCGGCCGTCGCCGCCTGCTGCTCGCGGGCGCGGCGGCGTTCGGCGTCGCGTCGGTGGCCGCGGCGTTCGCCCCGACCGCCGGCACGCTCGTCGCCGCCCGCGCCCTGCTCGGCCTCGGCGGCGCCACGCTCATGCCCTCGACGTTCTCGCTGATCAAGACCACGTTCCCGGAGCCGCGCCGGCGCGCCACCGCCGTGGCCGTCTGGTCCGCGGCGTTCTCGGGCGGGGCCGCCGCGGGCCCCGTGGTCGGGGGCTTCCTGCTCGAGCACTTCTGGTGGGGCTCGGTCTTCCTCATCAACGTCCCGGTGATCCTGCTGCTGCTCGTGCTCGGCCCCCGCGTGCTGCCCGAGAGCCGCGACCCGCACCCCGGCCCCTTCGACCTGCCGTCGGCCGTGCTGTCGCTGGCCGCGATGGTGCCGGTGGTGGCCGCGGTGAAGACGGTCGCGAGCGAGGGCGTCACGCCGCTCGCCGTCGTCGCGGCGGTCGCGGGCGTGGGCGCCGGGGTGGTCTTCGTGCGCCGCCAGCGCCGCCTCGCCCACCCCCTGATCGACCTGGACCTGTTCGCCCGGCGCCCGTTCACGGTGTCGGTGACGACGAACCTGCTCGGCGTGTTCGCGCTGGTGGGGCTGCTCGTGCTGCTGCCGCAGTACCTGCAGCTGGTGCTCGGGCTCGGGCCGCTCGAGGCCGCGCTGTGGATGCTGCCCGGCTCGGTCGCGGGCGTGACCGGGGCGCTCGTCGCCACGCGGCTCGTGCGCCGGTTCGCCGGCCCCGCGCTGGTCGGCGTCGGGCTCGGGCTCGCCGGGGTGGGCCTGCTGCTGGTCGGGGTGCTCGGCGGGCTGGGCGCCGTGGTCGCCGGGTTCGTGCTGCTGGGCGGCGGGGTGGCGCTGGCGGAGGCGCTGACCAACGACCTCATCCTCGCCGCGGCGCCCGCCGACCGCGCCGGCGCCGCCTCGGCGATCTCCGAGACCGGCTACGAGCTCGGCGGCGCGCTGGGCACCGCAGTGCTCGGCAGCATCGCGGCCGCCGTCTTCACCGCGCGCACGGGCCAGGAGACGCTCGGCGGGGCGCTCGCCGACGCCGGGGCCGACGGGTCCGTGGTCGCGGCGGCGCGTGACGCGTTCACCGCCGGGATGCAGGGTGCCGCGGTGCTCGGGGCCGTCGTCCTCGTCGTCACGGCCGTCGGCGCCTGGCGCCTGCTGACGCGCGCGGCCGCCGCGGAGCGCGAGCCGGTCGGGGTCTGACCCCGACCGGCCGCGCCGGTCCGCCCCGCGAGCACTAGCGGGGCGCGATCTCGCCCATCTCGCCCCAACCGTCCTGCGGGACGTCCTGGACGTTGATGATCTTCGGCTTCTGCGCGACCCAGTCGGGCGCCTGCTCGACGAACTTCTGGAAGTGCCCGGACTGGACGTGCGCCTCGCCCGCGCCGTCCTGGAACGCCTCGACGAGCACGTAGGTGTTCTCCTCGGAGAGGTGCCGCGCCCACTCGAAGAAGATGTTGCCCGGCTCCTGCCGCACCGCGTCGGTGAACTCCTTGACCAGCGACGGGAACTGCTCGGCGTACTCCGGCTTCACCGTCCACTTGACGTTGATGAGGATCACGGGGGTCTCGCTCCATCCGGTGCGGTCGGGGTGTCGGCGGGATCCTCTCGCGCACCGCGGGGCCGCGCCACAGCCGGCGCGCAGGGGCCTCGACCGTCGCGGTGTGACCGTTGCTGAGACAAAATCGCGGTATTGACTCAGTTCGTCCCCGGACGTTGACTGGTGTGCGCCGCCCACGACCGACGTGATGGGGAGGACACCGTGACCGCCGACGCCCCGGAGGCACCGGCCCGCGTCCTGTCCGAGGAGGAGTCCGCGGCCGTGCGCCGCGGCGTGCCCGATCCCGGGATCCCGCTGCCGACCGTCGCGTGGCCGACCCTGGCCCTCTGGGTCGCCTCGCTCGCGCTGTGGGTGGGCGCGGCGGTCCTCGCGCTGGCCGCCCTCGACGGCGCGGTGAGCCGCTGGTGGCTCGCGGCGACCGTCCCGGCGCAGTCACTGGTCACCTTCACGATGTTCACGGTGCTGCACGAGGCGACCCACCACGCCGCGGGCCGGTGGCGGTGGGTCAACGACGTCCTCGGGCGCCTGTCGATCCCGTTCGTGGCGGCGTGGGCGACGTTCCCGCTGGTGCGCTACATCCACATCGAGCACCACCGGCACACCAACGAAGACGTCCTCGTCGACCCCGACGCGTGGGTCGAGGGCGGTCCCACCTGGCAGCGTCCGCTGCGCTGGCTCGCCATCGACGGCTGGTACTTCCGCTTCTACGGTCCGCGGATGGCGCGGCGCCCGCGGCGCGAGGTCGTCGGCGCGCTGGTGAACCTCGCGGTCGTCGTCGCCGTGGCGGTGACGCTGGTGGCGACCGGGCACGGGCTCGCGCTGCTGCTGCTCTACCTCGTGCCCCAGCGCCTGGGCATCGGGGTGCTCGCCTGGTGGTTCGACTGGCTGCCCCACCACGACCTCGGCGTCACCGCGCGGGCCGACCGGTTCCGCGCGACCCGGGTGCGGGTGGGGCGCGAGTGGCTGATGACGCCGGTGATGCTCTACCAGAACTACCACCTGGTGCACCACATCCACCCGACGATCCCCTTCTACCGCTACGTGCGCGCGTGGGAGAACACCCGCGACGACTACCTGGCCCGCGACGTCCCCATCGCGACGGCGTGGGGCACCGAGCTCACGCCCGCCGAGTACCGCGCGTGGCGCGGGCTCACCGACGGGATGGACGCGCCGGCCGGCGAGGTCCGCCCCGGCTTCCACCGGCTGCGGGTCGCCGACGTCCGGCGGGCCGCGACCGACGCGCTCGCGGTGACCTTCACCGTGCCCGACGAGCTCGCCGCCACCTTCGCGCACCGCGCCGGCCAGCACGTCACGGTGCGCGCGTGGCTGGACCGTCCCGACGGGTCGGGGCGCGAGGAGGTCCGCCGGACGTACTCGGTGTGCTCCGCGGCGGGCTCCGGCGTGCTCCGCATCGGCGTGCGCCTGGTGCCCGGCGGCCGGTTCTCCGCGTGGGCCGGCGTGGAGCTGGCGGCCGGCGCCACCCTCGAGGTCGCCGCACCCTCGGGGCGCTTCACCCCGGAGCCGCCGGCCGGGCTCGCGTCGGGGCGGCGGATCGTCGCCGTCGCGGCGGGCAGCGGCATCACCCCGGTGCTCCCCATCGTCGCCGGGGTCCTCGACGCCGAGCCCTCGTCGCGGGTGACGCTGCTGGTCGGCAACCGCGACCGGGCCTCGACGATGTTCGCCGACGAGCTCTCGATGCTGGTCGCGCGCGCGGAGGGCCGGCTGCGGCTCGTGCACGTGCGCTCGCGGGAGGACGCCGTCGGAGACGACCGGCCCGAGGACGCGGCGCGGTGGGAGACGGTCGAGGCCGGGCGCCTCGACCCCGCGCGGGTGCTGGCGCACGTGCCCCGCCCCGACGCCGTCGACGGCTGGTTCCTGTGCGGGCCCGAGGCGCTCACCGAGTCGCTCACCGAGGCACTCACCGGCGGCCTCGCCGAGCGCGGCGTCGACCCCGACCGCGTGCACCGCGAGCTGTTCACCGCGGCGGCGCCGACGGGGCCCGCGGATCCCGTCGAGGGCGCCACCGCCGCGACCGTCGCCGTCACCCTCGCCGGCACCACCACCGACGTCGACTGCGGGCCCGACGAGACCGTCCTCGACGCCGCGGTGCGCGCGGGCGTCGACGCGCCGTACTCCTGCGCGGGCGGGGCGTGCGGCACCTGCGCGGCGTCCCTGACCCGCGGCACCGTGCACATGGCGGTGCGGCACGCGCTGGGCGACGACGAGGTCGCCGCGGGCCGCGTCCTGACCTGCCAGGCCCGCCCCACCAGCCCGTCCGTGGCGGTCGACTACGACGGTCGCTGACGCCAGACTGGGCGGGTGGCCGACCAGGCGGATGCCCGCGCCGGGCGCCCGTCGGGCGCCCTGACCGGCCACGTCGGCTACCACGGCTACGACCTGCACGCCGACCCCGGCATCCACCGGGGCCTGCCGTCGCCGTACCTGACGTTCATCGTCACCTTCGGCGCGCCGCTGACGATGCGCACGCCCGAGGGCTCGCTGGTGACGCGCGACGTCGCGATCGGGGGCCTGCACACGACGCCGGAGACGATCGTCCACGACGGCCGGCAGTCCGGGGTGCACGTCGTCCTCGACCCGCTCGCCGCCCGCGCGCTGCTGGGCCGGCCGGCGGCGGAGCTCGCCGGCGTCACCGTCGACGGCCACGAGGTGCTCGGCGCCCTCGCCCGCGAGCTGCACGAGCGGGTCGGGGAGGCCGGCGACTGGGCCGGGCGCTTCGCGGCGCTCGACGACGTCCTCGGCCGCGCGCTCGGTGACGGGCCCGGTCCCGGTCCGACGTCACCGGTGGCGCCGGAGGTCCGGCACGCGTGGCGGCGGACCGTCGGCTCCGGCGGGCGGGTGCCGGTGCGCGCGCTGGCCGGCGAGGTCGGGTGGAGCGAGCGGCACCTCGGGCAGCGGTTCCGCGCCGAGCTCGGCGTGGCGCCGAAGGTCGCGGGCCGCATGGCGCGGTTCGACCGCGCGCGCCGCCGCCTCGCCGCGCGGGCGCTCGCCGGGCAGGCCCTCGGCCTCGCCGACATCGCCGCCGACGGGGGCTACGCGGACCAGGCGCACCTGACCCGGGAATTCGGCGCGCTCGCCGGGTGCTCGCCCACCCGCTGGCTCGCCGAGGAGATCGGGAACGTCCAAGACGCCGCGACGCCCGGCCCGCCAGGGTGAGTCCATGAGCACCGACGACAAGACCCCGCCGCCCACCGTCTGGCCCACCCTCGCCGCCGACGACGCCCGCGGCCTCATGGCCTTCCTCACCGAGGTCCTCGGCTTCGTCGAGGTCGTCGCCTACGCCGGCGACGACGGCGTCGTGCAGCACGCCGAGCTCGCCTGGCCCGCCGGCGGCGGCATCATGATGGGCCAGCGGCGCCCCGGCACCGAGGACCGCGCGACGCCCTCCGGGACGTTCAGCGCCTACGTGGTGCTCCCGGACGCCGCGGAGATCGACGCGCTCGCCGCGCGGGCGCGCGAGGACGGTCGCGGCGAGGTCGTCCGCCCGCCCCACGACACCGACTACGGCTCTCACGACACGGCGATCCGCGATCCCGAGGGCAACACCTGGCACGTCGGGACCTACCCGGGCGCGCCCCGACCCTGATCGGGAGCTCACACCTCCGCCGGGAACGAGAGGTGCTGGTGGACCATCCGCCAGCCGTCCTCGGTCCGCCGGAAGACCCGCGTGCCCCGCGAGCGGACGGTCCCGCTCCCGCGGGGGGTGATCTCGTCGATCCCCCACGACACGGCGAGGTCGCCGCTCGCGACCACGCGCAGGTCGGGGATCGCCCAGTCGACCGGCCCGGGCGACGACTCCAGCCCCGCCCGGCACACCTCGCGCACCTCGTCCTTGCCGACGTAGGCCATCCGGCCGCCGTGCTCGTAGGAGACGACGTCGTCGGCGATCGGGGCCACGAGCGCCTCGAGGTCGCCGGCGGCGGTGTCGGCGGCCCACTGCCGGTGCAGCGCGCGCACCGCCTCCTCGTCCTCCTGCGGGACCACGCCCTCGTCGGGGAACGAGTGGTGCTCGTGCGCGACCACCCAGCGCCCGCCCTCCCGACGCAGGCCGAGGGTCAGGCGCAGCCGTCGCGACGGGTGCGCCGCGAGCTCCTCGGGGGTGTCGCAGCGCAGCAGCGCGTGGGCGAAGGCCACGTCGTCGCCGGCGGTGACCGCCAGCTCGACGATCTCGAAGCAGCCCCCGTGCGCCTGGAAGTCGAAGAACGGCGGCCAGGTCTCCGCGTACGCCGCGATCCCCCGCACGCCCTCGTGGGGCGGCGGGACGTCGAACATGACGATGTCGCCGCTGTGGTCGGCGAGCACCGTGTCGAGGTCACCGGCGTGGACGGCGTGCGCCCACCGGGCCACCAGATCGCAGATCTCGTGCTCGGCGTCGGACATGGGGTTCTCCTCGGGTGTCGGTCACGTGCCCTCACCCGGTGGAACCCCCGCGGCGCCCAAGAGTCATCGGTGTCCGCGTCATCGGTGTCCGCGTCATCGGTGTCCGCGCGGACCGCTCAGGTCGCCAGGAACGCCGCGGGCGGCAGCGCGCCCGGGTCGCCCGCCGCCCAGCGCTCCGGGTCGGGACCGAGCGGGGCGAGCGCGCGCACCTGGTCGGCGCACCACGGCGAGATGCCGGGCCAGGTGCCGGCGAGCACGTCGTCACGGAACGGCGCCCACGCGACCGTGCGGACCTCGTCGACCTCGCCCGGGTCCGGCTCGGCGGGTGCGGCGGCGGTGCTGGCGACGAAGACCGGGCACATCTCGTTCTCGGCCACCCCGCCCTGCTCGGCGCGGTAGCGGAAGCCCGGCAGGACGAGGCGCAGGCCGTCGATCTCGATCCCCAGCTCCTGGCGGGCGCGCCGGCGCACCGCGAGGTCCATGGCCTCGCCGGGGGCCGGATGACCGCAGAAGGAGTTGGTCCAGACCCCGGGGAACGTGGCCTTGCTGCGGGCGCGCCGGGTGACGACGAGGTCGCCGCGGGGGTCGAAGACGTAGCAGGAGAAGGCGAGGTGCAGGGGCGTGGCCTCGTGGTGGACGTCGGCCTTCGCGGCCGAGCCCGCGACCGCGCCCGACTCGTCGAGCAGCACGACCTCTTCCATGGTCCGCATCACGCTCCAGCTTCCCCTGACCGCTCGCGGGCGGCACGTCGGACACGTCCCGCGAGGCGCGGGTCACCCGACCGCTCACCCGACCGCGCGCTCCCGGACGTGCAGCAGGGCGGTCTTGTGGGGCAGCTCGACCGTCCCGGTGGCGGTGAACCCGGCCTTCGCGAGCGCGCGGTGCATGGCCGAGTTGCCGTGCTCGGGCTCGAGCACCACCCGCGCGCAGGCCGGGTCGGCGCGGAAGAGGGCGGCGGTGAGGACGTCGAGGAGCGCCGAGCCCAGGCCCTCGCCGGTACGGCCCTCCTCACCGATCGCCACGTGCAGACCGAGGTCGTGCCGCCCGGCGTCGTAGTGGCCGCCGAGGCGGTCGCGGGCGACGCGGTAGATCTCGACGTAGGCCACCTCGACACCCTCGTGCGCGACGAGGCACGGGCGGCTGTGCGCGCCGGCGAGCTGGTCGGCGAGCTCGGCGTCCCACCGCTCCCGGGGCCACGCCTGGTCCCAGCGCACCGCGACGTGGGGCCGGTGCATCCAGGCGTGGACCGTCGCCGCGTCGGCGGGCGTCGCGACGCGCAGCGACCACGGCGCGGACAGCGCCGGCACCGGCGGCGGGCCGACGTCGGGCGGGCCCGGCGCCGCGCTCCCGGCGGCACTCTCGGCGGCGGCACTGGCGGCGGCACTGGCGGCGGGGTGGTCCGGCACGGACCCGAGTGAACCAAGCCTCACCTCACCCCGGCAATCCGGACAGAGCGGGCACGAGCGGGGCCACGACGTGTGCGCGGGCCGTCGCCCCGCGCCGAGCGGGAGACACGTCGCCGCAGGTCGGACGCGCGGCGTCGGCGCC
Source organism: Actinomycetospora sp. ABD4_176 (assembly GCF_056311855.1). Classification (NCBI taxonomy): domain Bacteria; kingdom Bacillati; phylum Actinomycetota; class Actinomycetes; order Pseudonocardiales; family Pseudonocardiaceae; genus Actinomycetospora; species Actinomycetospora sp. ABD4_176. Next base: position 2,854,137 of record NZ_CM149974.1, read on the forward strand.
GGGCGGAGAAGAGTGGTATGCAGGGGAGATCGGTGGGCCCGGGCTCATCCCTCGAGCCCGGGCCCACCTCTCGCCGCTGCCGCTGGGCGCCACCACAACACCCGCGCAGCGATGAGGCAAGCCTAACCTCATCCCGCGCGATCGCGCCAGTCCCCTCCCGGACGAGCCGTCACGGCCGTCCGGGCCCCCAGTGGTCGCCCGGGTTGTGGCCGTCCCAGCGCCCGTCCCAGCGCCGGCGCCGGGCGTGGCCGGCGTGCCCGAGGATCACGAACAGCAGCGGCAGCACGAGCAGCCCGCCGACCGAGCCCGTGACCGCGGCCGACAGCGCGAGCACCGGCAGGACCATCACCAGCATCAGCGCGAGCCCCATGCCCACGGCCGGGGCGGCCGCCGGGGACGGCCCGTGGCGCACCGCGGGCGCCCGCGGCTCCGGGCGCGGTGCCGGTGTCGGCGGCGCGGCGGGGTGCGGGAGCGGCGGGTGCGGGGCCGGCAGGTCGGTGAACAGCGGTTCGAGATCCGCGCGGTACACGGCGCCCGCGGCGCGGGCGGAACGGTCCCCGAACTCGTCGACGTCGAGGCGCCCGGCGGTGAAGTGCTCGCCGAGGGCGTCGAGGGCGGCCGACCGGTCGGCATCGCCGACGCGCAGGCCACCGGGCCCGGTCGGCACGGGCGGGACGGGCGCCCCGCCGCGGGCGTGGCGCCCCTCCGGGCCGTCGCCGTCGTCCCGGCTGTCCCGGCCGTCGTCCCCCGTGCGGGCATCGTCGGTGTCCACGGCGCCTCCTCCTGCCGGTCGGGCGTCCCCGGTGCGCGCAGCCCGGCCCCTCCATCGTGCGCCTCGTCGCGACGGATCGCCGTGAATACGGCCGACCGGTCCGGTCCGAGACACGCCCCACCAAGGCGAGGCTCAGCTTTCTGGAACCATTCCAGTCTTCGTGGGAGCCTGGGGACCATGTCCGCCGACGCTCCCGTCCACCCGGAACCGCACGGCGGCGAGCTGTCCCAGCGCCTGAACTGGCTGCGCGCCGGGGTGCTCGGCGCCAACGACGGCATCGTCTCCACCGCCGGCCTCGTGGTCGGCGTCGCCGGCGCGACCGTCGAGCGCGCCCCCATCGCCACGGCCGGGATCGCGGGCCTCGTCGCCGGAGCGGTGTCGATGGCCCTCGGCGAGTACGTGTCCGTGTCGAGCCAGCGCGACGCCGAGCGGGCCCAGCTCGCGAAGGAGACCCGCGAGCTGCGCGAGTCCCCCGAGCAGGAGCTCGCCGAGCTCGCCGCCCTCTACGAGGGCAAGGGCCTCTCGCCGGCGACCGCGCGGCAGGTGGCGCTCGAGCTCACCGAGCACGACGCGCTCGGCGCACACCTCGAGGCCGAGCTGCACCTCGACCCCGACGAGCTGACCAGCCCCTGGCGGGCCGCCGCCGCCTCGGCGGTGTCGTTCGTCGCCGGTGCGCTGCTGCCGCTGGTCGCCGTGCTCGCGACGCCGCCGACCTGGCGGGTCCCGGTGACCGTGGCCGTCGTGCTCCTCGCCCTCGGCCTGGCGGGCTGGCTCGGCGCGCACCTCGGCGGGGCGACGTCGCGCAGGGCGGTGGCGCGCGTGGTCGTCGGGGGCGCGCTCGGGCTGGCCGTGACCTACGGGATCGGCTGGCTGGTGGGCGGCGCGGTCGGCTGACCCGGCCGACCCACGGCCCGGGAGTAGCGCTCGGCGACCCGGCGCAGCTCGCCGACCAGCGCGTCCGGGGACTCGACGGTGAAGTCCGCGTCCAGGCCGGTGAGGATCAGCGCCGCCGAGCGCGCGTCGTCCGACGACAGCGACACCCGGCACTCCTGCGGGCCGAGCTCCTCGACCCGCACCTGGTCGGTCCAGATCGTGGCGCGCACCTCCGGTGCCGGGGCGGCGACGCGCACCACGCAGCGGAAGGGCCGGACGTCGGCGACGCGGTCGGCGACGAACGCCGCGGGGTCCCCGCCCGGGATCTCCCGCGGCGGGAACCGGGGGCCGGTGGGCAGGCCGTCGGGGGCGAGGCGCGGGCTCATCCGGTCGACGCGCAGCGTCCGCCAGTCCTCGCGGTCGCGGTCCCACGCCACGAGGTACCAGCGCCGGCCCCAGGCGACGAGGTGGATCGGCTCGATGCGCCGGCGGGTCGGCGTCCCGTCGCGGGCCGTGTAGTCGACCTCCAGGACGCGCCGGTCCCGGCACGCGCCGCCCACCACCGCCAGCACCGACGGGTCCACCGACGGCGCGACCCGCGGGGCCACCGTCGCCACCGGCATCGCCGCGATGCGGTGCCGCAGCCGCGCGGGCAGGATGCGCTCGAGCTTGACCAGCGCCGCGAGCGCCGTCTCCCCCGTGCCCGCCACCCCGGTGCCGGCCGCGGTCCGCAGCGTCACCGCCACCGCGACGGCCTCGTCGTCGTCGAGCAGCAGCGGGGGCAGCGCCGCGCCGGCACCGAGGCGGTAGCCGCCGCCCGGCCCGAGGTCGACCTCGACCGGGTAGTCGAGACCGCGCAGCTTGTCGACGTCCCGGCGCACCGTGCGGGTGGTGACGCCCATGCGCTCGGCGAGCTCGGGGCCGGTCCACTCCGGGCGCGCCTGGAGCAGCGAGAGCAGGCGCAGCAGGCGGGCGGAGGTCTCGAGCACACGGACAGTCTGCCCGCAGAGGCGGACAGGTCCGGTCCGCCGCAGACGGCTCGGGCCCCTCAGCTCTCGAAGGGTGCGCGCACCCCGTCGAGGCTGCCGAGGATCGCCGGCACGTCGGACCACACCGTGACCAGCGCGAACCCGTCGGCGGCCCGCGCGGCGGCGTACTCCGCCCGCGTCGCGTGCACCGCCGCTCGCGTCCCGGCGGCCGCGCACGCCGCGAGCACGCGTCGGAAGGCGTCGTGGATCGCCGGCTCCTCGCGGTCCTGCGCCGCCCCGATCCCGAGGGCGACGCCGAGGTCGCCGGGCCCGACGAACAGCCCGTCCAGACCGGGCACCGCGGCGATCTCGTCGGCACGGTCGAGCGCGTCCGCCGTCTCGACCATGGCGAACGCGAGCACGGTGTCGGCGGCCGCGACCGGGTCGTCGCCGGGACGCAGCGCCGTGCGCAGCGGGCCGAACGAGCGCCGCCCGGCCGGCGGGTAGCGGCACGCGGCGACGAGCTCGCGGGCGGCCGCGGCGTCGTCCACCATCGGTGCGATCACGCCCCGCACGCCCAGGTCGAGCACGAACCCGACCGTCGCCTCGTCGACGGCGGGCAGGCGCACCAGCGGCGCGAGCCCGTGCGCGGAGATCGCGCGGACGGCGTCGGCGCTGCGGGCGCGGTCGAACAGCCCGTGCTGCAGGTCGAGCGTGAGGGCGTCGAGCAGGCCCCGCCCGGCGGCGGACGCCGCGACCACCTCGACGAGGTGCGGGTCCGGGATCGTCAGCCAGCCGTTGCGGGCCGCCCGTCCGGCGGCCCAGGCCGCGCGGATCGGGTCCGGGGCCGGGTCGGCCACAGGGTCACTCACAGGTCGACACCGCTTCCGCGTCGGCGTACCGGGGCCCGGGAAGGGTAGGGCCGCCGAGACCTCGATCACCTTCTCGAATGCTGCTCCGTTCGAGGGAACCGGACCGGTGATCCGTGCCCGTACGATTCGGGGTGATGGCCACACGCACGCCGCCGACCGCCCCCGCCGCGCCCCGCTTCCGCTTCGCGCGCGACACCCGCTACACGATCACCGTCCGGGACGACGAGGGCGAGCGCCGCGAGGTGGTCCTCGACGCCTACCAGGGCTGGCTCTCCGGCCCCGACGGCATCCGCCACCGCTTCGGCGCGCACCGGCGCACCCGCACCGAGGTGCGCGACGACCGCATCCGGACCGTCGTCGGCCCCTGATCGGGGCTCACGCGGCGGTCACCGGCCGGTATCGCTCACGCGGCGAGCGACACCAACCAGTGACCGCGGGTCGTCGCCCCGGACGACCTCCTGCCGCCTCCGACCCGGCGGGACGTCGTGGGGCGCCTGGCGAGACCGCGGGGTCAGGAGACGAGGCCGCAGCGGAAGCCCTGGGCGACGGCCTGGGCGCGGTCGGCGGCCGAGAGCTTGCGGAACAGCCGGCGGGCGTGGGTCTTCACCGTGTCCTCGGACAGGTAGAGCTCGCGGCCGATCTGGCCGTTGCTCTTGCCCTGGCTCATCCCGCGCAGGACCTGCATCTCGCGCTCGGTGAGGTTGACGCCCTGGCCCGGCGACGCGCCGCGCTGCATCGGCATCGCGCCGACCTCGGCGCCCGCGGCGGAGTGGGCGAGCGCCGCGACCAGCTCGGGGCGCGAGGCGTCCCAGCGCAGGTAGCCGCGGGCACCGCCGGCGATCGCGGCGGCGATGCTGCCGCCGTCGTCGGGCGCGCCGAAGACCATGACGTTGGCCTGGGGGTGCGCGGCCATGAGGCGCCGGGTCGCCTCGGCGCCCGAGGCCACCGCGCGCTGCGTGCCCACGAACACGACGTCCGCGCTCTGGCGGGCGTAGCGGGTCAGCAGCTCGTCGGCGGTCGACACGCAGTCGATGCGCTGGACACCGGGCACCGCGGACATGACGCGCGTCAGGCCCTCGCGGACACTGCGCCGGTCGTCGCAGATCAGAACCGTCCTCATACAGACTCCGTCCGGGTGGGGAGGCCGCCCGCCGTGAGCACGGTGGGCGCTGCTCCCCTCATCGGTCACCCCACCCGTCCGCTTGACCCCCGAATGACAACAGCGTGGTTAGGAACCCCCGATGGAGTGGCAGCACGACCCTCGCCGTGTCCTGGTCGTCAACGGCCCCAACCTGGATCTCCTGGGTCGCCGGGAGCCCGAGGTCTACGGCACCGACACCCTCGACGACCTGGTGGAACGGTGCCGCCGCACCGCCGCCGAGCTCGGCCTGGAGGTGGACGCGCGGCAGAGCAACCACGAGGGCGTGCTCATCGACGCCGTCCACGAGGCCATGACCGGCCACGGCGGAGTGATCATCAATCCGGGCGGCTACACGCACACGTCCGTGGCCCTGCGCGACGCGCTGGCCGCGCTCCCCGTGCCCGTGGTCGAGGTGCACCTGTCGAACGTGCACGCACGGGAGGCGTTCCGCTCGCACTCGTACGTGTCGCCGGTGGCCACGGCCGTGATCGCCGGCGCCGGGATCTCCGGCTACGAGCTCGCGCTGCGTTTCCTCGCCGAGCGGATCGTGCGCCGGGCCTGAGTGCCTGGTCGTCGTGCCCTAGTCCCGGCCGAGGCCGGCGCGCCCGGCCAGTGCCGCCAGCTCGCCGGCCAGGGCGTCGGGGAACTGCAGGGGCAGGAAGTGCGAGCCGGGCAGGCGCGCGAGACGCGCGTCGGGCAGGGCCGCGGCGAGGGCGGCCATGTCGGCGGGCGGGGCGAGGGTGTCGTAGTCGCCGGCGACGACGGTCGCGGGCATCGTCAGCGCGCCCAGGACCTCGTCGGCGGGGGCCTCGTGCTCGGCGGCGGCCAGCACCATGCGCGAGAACCACGTCCAGTCGTGGCGGGCGAACTGCCGCGCCACCTCGGCGAGGGTGATCATCGGCGCCGCCGCGCCGGTGGGGTCGAGCACCGCCGGGTCGACGCCGGCGCGGTCGAACGCCTCCCGCGAGGCGTCCAGGCTGCGCGGCAGCAGGTCGATCACCCCGGAGATCGGCGGGCCCACGACCCGCAGCAGCCAGCCCCCGAGCCGCGCGGCGTGCCGGTGCACGCCCTCGGGGAGCTGGCCGGGCATCGGGCCGCGGGGCAGCACGCGGAACGCGCCGGTGGCGACGCCACCGAGGGCGAGCAGGCCCGCGACCCGGTCGGGCGCCCGGCGGGCGGCCTCGATCGCGACGGCCACGCCCACCGACCAGCCCACGACCACGGCCCGGTCCATGCCGGCGTCGTCCATCAGGGCGAGCAGGTCCTCGGCGTGGTCGCCGACCCCGATGCGGGTCTCGTCGGCCGGGCGCGCCGACCCGCCCAGACCACGGTGGTGCCAGCTGGTGGCGTGGTAGCCGCAGTCCTCGCCGTGCAGGAACGGCCAGGCCGCCGGGCTCGCGCCGAGCCCGTTCGACAGCACGACGGGCGCGCCCGCGGCGCCGTTGTCCCAGCGCCGCAGACGTGTGCCGTCGCGGGCGAGCAGGTCGGTGACCCGCCCGCCCCCGTCGTCCCCGTCGTCCCCGCCGGCCGTCACCGCGGGCCGCTCCCGGCCCCGCTCACGAGGCCGCCGTGGCCCGCTTCGCCATCTCCTCCTCGGAGAGGTAGTCGCGCGTCTCCTCGAACGACGACGTCTCGTCCTTGCGGCCGGCCAGGAAGCCGATGCGGATGAAGTCGTCGCCGCCGAACAGGTGGAGGATCCAGTTGAAGATCACGCGCATCCGCGTGCGCTGGAGCGGCAGCGCGTAGAGGTGGTACCCGCGGGTCACCGCCTGCGCGACGGCGCCCGTGAGCCGCAGCTTCAGCGGGTGCGCCACCGCCTGGGTGCCGCCGAGGTCGACGACGAGCCCGAGGTCGTGGTGCTTGTACTCGCGCAGCGGCTGCCCGCGCAGCGAGGCGACGACGTTGTCGGCCGCGACCACCGCCTGCCGCGTCGCGTGCTGGGCGGTCGGCGGGCACAGCGCCGAGCCGGGCGGGTCGGCCGTGAGGTCGGGGACCGCCGCGGCGTCGCCGAGCACGAAGACCTCGGAGTAGCCGTCGAGGCGCAGGTCGGTGCCGCACTTGACGCGGCCGCGGACGAGCTCGACGCCGAGCATCTTGACCAGCGGGCTGGCGGTGACGCCGGCGGTCCACACCAGGGTCCGGGTCGGGATCGTGCTGCCGTCGGTGAGGGTGACGCTGGAGTCGGTGACCTCCTCGACACCGGTCTCGAGCCGGATGCCGATGCCGCGGCGACGCAGCAGGTCGAGGGCCTCCTCGCCGAGGCGCTGCCCGAGCTCGGGCATGAGGCGCGGGGCGATGTCGACCAGCGTCCACCTGACCAGCGTCGGGTCGAGGCGCGGGAAGCGCTTCAGCGCGGCGTCGGTGAGCAGCTCGAGACACGCGGCGGTCTCGACGCCGGCGTAGCCGCCGCCGACCACGACGAAGCTGCAGCGGGCCGCGCGCTCCTCGGGGTCGGTCGAGGCGTTCGCCAGCTCGAGCTGGGAGAGGACGTGGTCGCGTAGGTAGGCGGCCTCGCCGAGGTTCTTCATCCCGAGCCCGTGCTCCTCGAGGCCCTTGATGTCGAACTGGCGGGTGACGCTGCCCGCCGCGATGACCAGCCGGTCGTAGGGCAGGTCGACGACTTCCTCGCTGATCTTCTTGACCACGGCGACCTTGCGTTCCAGGTCGAGCCCGACCACCTGGCCCGGCAGCCGCTGCGCCCGCTTGATCGCCCGCGGCAGCGGCACGGTGACCGACTGGGCGGTGATCACCCCCGCCGCCACCTGTGGCAGCAGTGGCAGGTAGAGCATGTAGTCGTGGGGGTTGACCACCACGATCTCCACCTCCCCGTGCGCCAGCTCGTCCTTGAGCTCACGTTCGAGGCGCTGGACGCACTTCAAGCCGGCGAACCCGGCGCCGACCACCACGATGCGCTGCGCGCTCATGCGTTGAACCCTCCCCTGCCGATACGGCCGTTCCGCGAAGTCTTCCCCGGGGGCGGTCGCGGCGACACCCCGGCCCGACACGTCGGGGCCCATGACCGCGCTCACAGCCGGTCGTGCGCCGGTCGCCCGGCGCGAGCAGCGCCGTCGTGGTTCTCTCTCTCGCACCCTGACGCCGAGGGACCCAGGAGGCTCGCGTTGGCGACGACCGTGCTCTACACCGGCTTCCCCGGCTTCCTGGGCAGCGCGCTGCTGCCGCGGACGCTGCGCCGCTCCCCCGACGCGCGGGCCGTCGCGCTCGTGCAGGAGCGCTGGCTGGACCAGGCACGCCGGACCCTCGAGCGCCTGGAGGCCGCCGAGCCCGCCATCGCCGGACGCACCCGCCTCGTCGTCGGCGACATCACGCGCCCGGGCCTCGGACTCGACGACGAGGAGACCGCGCGGCTGCGCGGCGGGCCGCTGGAGATCTTCCACCTCGCCGCGGTCTACGACCTGTCCGTCGCGCCGGAGCTCGCGTGGGCGGTCAACGTGGAGGGCACGCGCCACGTCGTCGACCTCGCCCGCGGCGCCGGCGAGCTCGTGCGCCTGCAGTACGTCAGCACCTGCTACGTCTCGGGGCGCTACCCCGGCATCTTCGCCGAGGACGACCTCGAGCTCGGGCAGACCTTCTCCAACCACTACGAGCACACCAAGCACGAGGCGGAACGGGTCGTCGCGAAGGCCCGGGACGCCGGGATGCCGGTGACGATCTACCGGCCGTCGGTGGTCGTCGGCGACAGCCGCACCGGTGAGACCCAGAAGTACGACGGGCCGTACTACGCCCTGCAGCTCATCTCCCGCCAGGGCCGGGTCGCGGTGATGCCGCTGCCCGGCGACCCGTCGCGCGTGCAGTTCAACCTCGTGCCGAGCGACTTCGTCGTCGACGCCGTCGCCGCGCTCGCGCCGCACCCCGGCGCGGTGAACCGGACGGTGGCGCTCGCCGCGCCGCGCCCGCCGTCGGTGCTGGAGATGTGCGAGGCCTTCGCCGCCCACACCGACAAGCGCCTCAAGGTCGTGCCGGTGCCGACGACGCTGTCGCGCTTCTCGATCGACCACCTGCCCGGCGTCGGGCGGCTGTTCAAGCTGCCGTCGTCGACGCTCGACTACCTGACCCACCCCACCGTCTACGACGTCACGGCCACGACGGCGCTGCTCGACGAGGTGGGCGTGCGGTGCCCGTCGTTCGCCGAGCACGTCGGCGCGATGGTCGCCTTCCACCGCGAGCACCCGGACGTGGGCAGCGCCGCGATGGTCTGAGATCGCGGGGTCCTAGACTCGGACGCGATGGCCGGCCAGCCCCAGCGTGTCGCACTCCTCGACTCCGGGTGCGGCCTGCTGCCCACCGCCGGGTGGCTGCGCCACCTGCGCCCGGACCTCGCCCTCGACCTCTACCTCGACCCCGAGGGCATGCCGTGGGGGTCGAAGGCGTCGTCGTGGATCGTCGACCGGGTCGTCGGCACCGGCCGGCGCGCCGTCGCGCGGGGCGCCGACGCGATCGTCGTGCCGTGCAACACCGCGTCGGTGACCGCGGTGGTGCCGCTGCGCGAGGCCCTCGAGCCCGACCGGCCGGTGGTCGCGACGGTGCCGGCGGTCAAGCCCGCGGGCGCCACCGGGCTGCCCTTCGCGGTCTGGGCCACCGAGCGCACCACGGGCAGCGCCTACCAGGCCGACCTGCTCGCGCGGTTCGCCGCGCCCGGCCAGGCGGACTCCGTCGCCTGCCCCGGGCTCGCGACCGCCGTCGAGCACGCCGACGCCGGCGCGGTGCGCGAGGCGGTCGCGTCCGCCGCCGCGCGCACGCCCGCACGGTGCCGCTCGGTCGTCCTCGGCTGCACCCACTACCCGCTGGTCGTCGAGGAGATCCTCGCCGCGCTGCCGCCCGGTACCGGCCTGCACGACAGCTCGCGGGCCGTGGCCGGGCAGGCGCTGCGCCGCCTCGGCCTGCCCGAGGACCCGGCCGCCGAGCCCGCCGAGGTCCGCGTGCACCTCGGTGGCGAGGAGGGTCCGCTGCCCCCGGCCGCGCTCGCCTACCCGATCGGCCGCGCGCTGGCCCGGGGCGGGCGGGTCGCCCGCGCCGAGCTGCCGACCACCGACGAGACGCTCTCCGGCACGCGCCCCGACACCGCGGAGCAACCGGCGCTGCGCGGGGTGTGACGGCGGCGGGAACCCCTAGGCTCGGCGTCGTGATCCCGGCCGAGAACATCCGCGACTGGCGCAACCGCCCGGTGGTCGACCCGGAGGGCTCGAAGATCGGGACCCTGGACGCGGTCTACGTCGACACCATGGGCGACGAGCCGGCGTTCGCGACGGTGAAGATCTCCTCGCTGTTCGGGAGCACCCGGCTCGCCTTCGCCCCGCTCGCGGGCGCCGTCGTCACGCCCGACCACGTGAAGATCGCGTTCGGCCGGGAGCTCGTGCGCGAGGCGCCGTCCATCGACGCCGACGGCGAGCTGCGCGCCGAGGACGAGCCGGGGGTGTTCGGGCACTACGGGCTCGAGTACCGCACCGGGTCGCGGGGCGAGCGGCGCCTGGCCCGGCGCTGACGGGTCAGGACGTGGCGCTCGCGGCGCCGACGGCCTCGCGCCGCACGCGGTCGACGTAGGCCTGCGAGCGGTTGTAGGCCAGGACCGCCGCCCGCCAGTCGTCGCCGCGGCGCAGGTCGCGGTCGTCGGCGCAGAGGTAGCGGGCGGCGGCCAGGGCGGCGTCGTCGAGGTCGTCGGGGTCGCGCACCCCGTCGCCGTCCCCGTCGGCGCCGTAGAGCGCCCAGGTCGTCGGGATGAACTGGAGCGGGCCGACCGCGCGGTCGTAGGTGGTGTCGCCGTCGAGGCGCCCGCCGTCGGTGTCGCGGATGGTGCGGTTGCCGTTCGTGCCGTCGAGCTCGGGGCCCCGGATCGCCGCGAGCGGGCGGCCGCCCTCGTCGAGCGCCGTGTCGCCGAACCGGCCGTGGTTCGACTCCACCCGCCCGAGCCCGGCGAGGGTGACCCACGACAGCCCGCAGTCGGCGAGCTCGTCGCGCGCGGCGGCCTCCGCGCCGGCGTAGGCGACGAGCGCCCGGTCGGGCACGCCGCTGCGGGCGGCCACGTCGGCGGCCCAGCTCGCCCGCGCCGCGGCGTCCGCGGGCGCCGGCGCAGCGGCCGGCTGCGCGTAGGCGGGGGCGGCGTCCGGCCCGCGGCGCGTCACCGCCACCACGCCCGCGACCGCCGCCCCGATCAGCAGGAGGAGCACGACGGCCGCGGCGACGAGGTTCTCGAGCTGCCGGGCGTCGGGGCGGTCGTCCCGGTCGCTCCTCGGCGGCGTGGTCACCCGCCCGACGCTACGGGCCGCGGCGTGGCGGCCCGGTGGGCGTCCGCCCGTGCCTGCCCGTCCGCGCCCTCCCGCCCCGCGCTCCGACGTCCGGAGCAACCGCCCGCCGGAGCGACGCGGAGTGTCGTCGCTGCGACACGCGTCTCACCCGCTCGTCCCCGTGGACCAGGAACCGGTCACCGACAGCCCCCCGATCGATGGGCCGTTCGGGGGCGCGCGTCACCGGGCCGATCGGGCACGCTGTCGCCCTCCCACCGCCAAGATCACCGCCGTGGTCACCGCCCGGCGGCGGGGTCGCCAGCTTCCCAGCAGCGTCGCCGGAGGGGGCGCCATGGACATCGACGTCCGGCTGCGCGTGTTCACGTGGTTCGCCGACGTGTCGGGGGCGGTCGCCGTGAGCCGCATGGGCCCCGAGGAGATCACGCGCGCCCGCACGCGACGCCTGTCCCACAACCTCGTCACCTCGCGGGTCTTCGGCCCGATGCCGCGGGGCGTGTTCGTCACCGACCGTGTCGCCGACACCGCCGTCGGCCCGCTCCCGGTGCGCCTCTACCGCCCGCACACGGCGCGCGCGCTGCCCGTCGTCGTCAACTTCCACGGCGGCGGCGGAACGCTGGGCAACCTCGACCAGTCGGACTGGCTGTGCGCGCACGTCGCCTCGCGGGTCGGCGCGCTGGTGGTGTCGGTCGACTACCGCCTCGCTCCCGAGCACCCCTACCCGGCGGGCCGCGAGGACGGGTACGCGGCGGTGTCCTGGGTGGCGCGCGAGGCGGCGTCGCTGGGCGCCCGCACCGACCGCCTGGCCGTCATGGGCGACAGCGCCGGCGGCAACCTCGCCGCGGTCGTCTGCCTGCTCGCCCGCGAGGCCGGGCCGGCGATCGACGCCCAGGTCCTGCTCTACCCCGTGCTCGACCTGACGTTCTCGCGCCCGTCGGTGGACCGCTTCGCCGCCGGCCCCGTCCTGACGCGCGCGGACATGGAGGTGTTCCGCCGCCACTACCTGGGCGGGCCGGCCGACCCCGCCGACCCGGGCGACCCGCTGTGCTCCCCGCTGCTCGCGCCGGACGTGTCCGACCTGCCCCCGGCGCTGGTGGTCACGGCCGGGGTCGACCCGCTGCACGACGACGGCGTCGACTACGCCGCCCGGCTGGGCGCGGCCGGCGTGCCCGTCCGGCACACCGACCACGCCCGTGCCGTGCACGGCTTCCTGTCGTTCCCCGGCGTCTGTCGGGCCGCGGCGGCGGCGCTCGACGACGTCTGCGACGAGCTGACCGCGCGCCTGGTGTAGGGCCTGGTGCAGGGCCTGGTCAGGCGTCCATGTGCAGACCGCCGTTGACCGAGTAGACCTGGCCCGTGATGTACCCCGACTCGGGGTCGGCCAGGAACTCGACGACGCGGGCGATCTCGTCCGGCTGGCCGAGGCGCTTGAGCGGGATCCCCGACACGATCTTCTCCAGGGCCTGCTCGGGCACGGCGGCGACCATGTCGGTCTCGACGTAGCCCGGCGCCACGCAGTTGACGGTGACGCCCTTGCGCGAGCCCTCCTGGGCCATCGACATCGTCATGCCGAAGAGCCCGGACTTGGTCGCCGCGTAGTTGACCTGCCCGGCGTTGCCCTTCTCGCCGATGACCGAGCTGATGTTGACGATGCGGCCCATGCCCCGCTCGGCCATGTGCAGGTACGCGAGCTGCGACATGTAGAAGGTGCCGGAGAGGTTGACCTGGACCACGCGGTCCCAGTCGTCGACCTCCATCTTCGCCACCATCTTGTCCGCGGTGATGCCGGCGTTGTTGACCAGGACGTCCACCCGGCCGTGGGCCTGGAGCACCTCGTCGAAGACGCGCTCGCAGTCGGCGCGGTTGCCGATGTTGCCCTGGTGGATCGTGATCTGGTCCGGGAACTCGGCCTTGAGTTCCTCGGCCGAGTCCGGGTTCGACGAGTAGCCGACGCCGACCTTCATGCCGCGTCGAGCCATCCGCTCGCTGATCGCGCGCCCGATGCCCCGGGCGCCGCCGGTCACGATGGCCACCTGTCCGGTCATGTCTCCCATGCGTGCTCCCCTGCTCCGTGGACAGCGCTGTCGGCGGTCCTTGTACCCATGTGGTGGGCCGGACCACACGATCCGGTGCCCATCGAAACCGGCGGATCGGGCGACGGGAAGCCCCGGTCGGCCCTACCCGACGGTAGACGCTCGTTGCGAAACATCCCAAGCATCCGTACGTTCCGTGCAGCACCCAGAGCCGGGTGCGATCGAGCGCTCACCGCGTGTGAGCGCGAGGAGGTGCGCCATGACGGCCCTCGCCGACGACCTCGAGAACACCAGCGACGTGCTGGACGCCGACCCCACGGCGGTGCAGACCGAGGCCCCCTCACCCGATCCCGCGGCCTACCTGCGCGGCTACCACGCGACGGCGGCCGTACGCGGCGTCGCGGAGATGACCAAGGGCGCGGGCTACGTGGCCCGCCGGGCGCTGCGCCAGTCGCTCACCCCCGGCCGCAACACCCGGGACGCGCAGCGGTGGTGGCGCCACGTGCTCACCCGGCGCCGGCCCCAGTGGCACAACGAGCACGAGATCGTCTTCGAGACCCCGATCGCGCGCCTGCGCGACTTCTCGCAAGGCTCCACGGACGACGTCGTCCCCGCCCTCGTCCTGCCGCCACAGGCCGGGCACGACTCGTGCATCGTCGACTTCCAGCCGCGCCAGTCGCAGATGATGGTCATCCGCGAAGCCGGGCTGACGAGGGCGTTCACCCTGGACTGGGTCGGGGCGACGCGCGCGACGTCGGGCACGACCATCGAGGACTACATCGCCGTCGTCGACCGGGCCGTCGAGCACGCGGGCGGCCGGGTCAACCTCATCGGCGACTGCCAGGGCGGGTGGCTCGCGACGATCTACGCCGCGATCCACCCGGAGAAGGTCAACACGCTGACCCTCGCCGGCGCGCCCATCGACTTCCACGCCGGCGAGACCCCGATCGGGGCGTCGTCGCGGGTGTTCACCCAGCGCTTCGGCCAGCTCCCGTACCGGGCGATGGTCGCGGCGGGCGGCGGCAACATGCCGGGCTCGTTCGTGCTGGGCGGCTTCATCGCCATCCGCCCCGACGCGGAGATCGCCAAGCACGTCGACCTCCTGCGCAACCTCGACGACCCGGTGGCCATCGGCCGCTACGAGGCGTTCGAGGACTGGTTCAAGCACACGCAGGACGTGCCCGGCACGTTCTACCTGTGGCTGGTCGAGCACCTGTTCGCGGGCAACGAGCTGATCCACGGCGACCTGGTGGTCGGCGGCGAGCGCGTGGACATGCGGCGCATCTCCTGCCCGCTGTTCCTCCTCGGCGGCGCGACCGACCACATCACCCCGCCGGTCCAGGTCTTCGCCGCCGCGGACCACGTGTCCACGCCGGCCGACCAGGTCACCACCCGCACCGCGCCCGGCGGGCACCTCGGGCTGTTCATGGGCAACCAGGCGCTGCGCCACGAGTGGCCGCCGCTCCTGGCCGCCGTGGCGGAGCACTCGCGCCCGTAGCCGACCGGCGCCGACCGACGCCGATCGACCTGGACCGATTCCGCGGATCGTCCGCTGATCGTCGCCCGCGGGCCTGGGTCTCGACCCCGGCCCGCGGGTACGTTCAGACGTCCGGCCCTCGCCTCCACGAGGGCACCGCGCACACCGTGACCACCCACGGACCGGCCGGGGTGGTCGGTCGTCCCCGGCGCACCGCCGCGCCACCCATCGACCAGGAGGGTCCACCGCATGCCCGGCTCCGTCATCGTCTCCGGCAAGCGCACTCCCATCGGCAAGCTCTCCGGCGCCTTCGCGAGCATGACCGCGGGGGACCTGGGCACCACGGCGATCAAGGCCGCCCTCGACGCCGCCGGGATCAGCGGCGAGCAGGTCGAGTACGTGGTCATGGGCCAGGTGGTCCAGGCCGGCAACGGCCAGAACCCCGCCCGCAAGGCGTCGACCGACGCCGGCATCCCGATGTCGACGCCCTCGTTCACGCTGAACAAGGTCTGCCTGTCCGGCCTCGACGCCGTCGCGCTGGCCGACCAGATGATCCAGGCCGGCGAGTACGACATCGTCGTCGCCGGCGGCATGGAGTCGATGACCGCCGGGCCGCACATGCTGCCCAAGGCCCGCCAGGGCTACAAGTACGGCCCGGGCACGCTCATCGACGCCACCGACCACGACGGTCTCACCGACGTCTACGACCACGAGTCGATGGGCGCGTCCACCGAGCGCTTCGCGTCCTCGATCGGCCTGTCGCGCCAGGAGATGGACGAGGTCTCGGCCGCGTCGCACCAGCGCGCCGCCGACGCCGCCAAGAACGGCCGCTTCGAAGCCGAGATCACCGCCGTCGCGGTGCCGCAGCGCAAGGGCGACCCGATCAGCGTCACCGAGGACGAGGGCGTCCGCGGCGACACCTCCGCGGAGGGCCTCGGCAAGCTCAAGCCGGCGTTCGCCAAGGAGGGCGCGATCACCGCGGGCAGCAGCTCGCAGGTCTCCGACGGCGCGTCGGCCACGGTGGTCATGTCGGCGAAGAAGGCCCAGGAGCTGGGCATCGAGCCGCTCTGCGAGATCCGCAACCACGGCTGGGTCGCCGGCCCGGACAACTCGCTGCTCTCGCAGCCGTCGAACGCCGCGTTCAAGGCGCTGCGCCGCGAGGGCATCGACCCCTCCGACGTCGGGCTGTGGGAGATCAACGAGGCGTTCGCGGCCGTCGCGATCCAGTCGGCCCGCGAGCTCGGCCTGAGCTCCGACCAGGTCAACACCGACGGCGGCGCCATCGCCCTGGGCCACCCCATCGGCGCCACCGGCAACCGGCTCGCGGTGCACTGCGCCCACGAGCTGCGCCGCCGCGGCGGCGGCTACGCGGTCGCCAGCCTCTGCGGCGGCGGCGGCCAGGGCTCGGCGCTGATCTTCCACGCCTGACCCCCGGTGTCAGCGGAGTGGCTCCGCTGACGTCCAGTGTCCGTAGTTCCACTCCGATCACGCCCGGCGCGGCGGTCACCTCGCCCGAGGTGGCCGCCGCGCCGTCGTTTCCGCGGTCTCCACGGAACCGCGGCACCCGCTGCTGCGTCGAACCGGGTGCGGGACCGCGCCCGGTGGGAGGAGCCGGGCGCGGTCCCGCCCGATCGACCGGGGCGACGGATCGATCATGCTCACGGCGGTGACCATGGTCGGGTGCGCATGCCAAGGTGGGTGCCCGGGCACAGGTGACCGGGAGCACACCCTGAGAAGACGGAGGCCAGCACATGCCGCAGGAGGTCCGGGGCGTCGTGTCCCGGGAGAAGGGCAAGCCGGTGACGGTCGAGACGATCGTCATCCCCGACCCGGGGCCGGGTGAGGCCGTGGTGAAGGTCCAGGCCTGCGGGGTCTGCCACACCGACCTGCACTACCGCGAGGGCAACATCGAGGACGCCTACCCGTTCCTGCTCGGCCACGAGGCCGCGGGCGTGGTCGAGGCGCTCGGTGACGGCGTCACCGGTCTCGAGGTCGGCGACTACGTCATCCTCAACTGGCGTGCCGTGTGCGGGGTCTGTCGCGCGTGCCGCAAGGGCAAGCACCACCTGTGCTTCGACACCCACAACGCCGCCCAGGCGATGACGCTCAAGGACACGGGCGAGGAGCTCAAGCCGGCCCTGGGCATCGGCGCGTTCGCGGAGAAGACGCTGGTGCACTCCGGGCAGTGCACGAAGGTCAACCCCGACATCGATCCGGCCCAGGCCGGGCTGATCGGCTGCGGGATCATGGCCGGCGCGGGTGCGGCCATCAACACCGGTGCGGTCGAGCGCGGCGAGACCGTCGCCGTCATCGGCTGCGGCGGCGTGGGCGACGCGGCCATCGCGGGCGCGGCGCTCGCCGGGGCGACGACGATCATCGCCGTCGACACCGAGGACCGGAAGCTGGAGTGGGCCAAGGGCTTCGGCGCCACCCACACCATCAACGCGAAGAACACCGACCCGGTGCAGGGCATCCGCGACCTCACCGGCGGCTTCGGTGCCGACGTCGTGGTCGACGCCGTCGGCATCCCGGCCACGTGGAAGCAGGCGTTCGAGGCCCGCGACCTCGCCGGCCGCCTGGTGCTCGTCGGCGTGCCGTCGCCGGACATGAAGCTCGAGGCCGACTTCCAGCCGTTCTTCTCCCACGGCGGGTCGCTGCGGGCGTCCTGGTACGGCGACTGCCTGCCCAGCCGCGACTTCCCCATGCTGGTCGACCTCGCCCTGCAGGGCCGGTTCCCGCTCGACAAGTTCGTCACCGAGCGGATCTCCCTCGACGACGTCGAGCAGTCCTTCGAGAAGATGCACCACGGTGACGTGCTGCGTTCGGTGGTGATCCTGTGACCGCCGAGAAGGTCGGCGAGGGCGTCGAGCACCTCACGACGTCCGGCCAGTTCCAGATCGACGGCAAGTCGTTCGACGTCGACAACAACGTCTGGATCGTCGGCGACTCGTCCGAGGTCGTCCTCCTCGACGCCCCGCACGACGCGGAGGCGATCAAGTCCGCGATCGGCGACCGCAACGTCGTGGCCATCCTGTGCACGCACTCGCACAACGACCACGTCAACGCCGCGCCGGCGATCGCGGAGGCGTTCGACGCGCCGATCCTGCTCAACCCGGAGGACCGGGTGGTCTGGAACCTCACCTACCCGGACCGCGAGCCCGACGGCGAGATCCACGACGGCGAGACGTTCACCATCGGCGGGATCGACCTGCGGGCGATCCACACCCCGGGGCACTCCCCCGGGTCGACGGTGTTCTACGCGCCCGACCTCGGCACGCTGTTCTCCGGGGACACGCTGTTCAACGGCGGACCGGGCGCGACCGGACCGTCCTACTCGGACTTCAACGTGCTCATCGAGCAGCTGGCCGACAAGGTCTTCTCGCTGCCCGGCGACACCATCGTGCGCACCGGTCACGGCGACACGACGAAGGTCGGGGACGAGGCCGCGCGCCTCGAGGAGTACCGCGAGCGGGGCTACTGAGGCCCAGCTCCGTGGGAGATGCAGCACGCCGATAGGGAGTTCCCGACCGACCCCTACCCCGGGGTCGCGCCGGGTTTCTCGTTCGTGCACCTGGACGGGGCGAGCCACCGGCTCGCCCCGTCCGACCGCGCCGCCGCCGGCTGGACCGTGGACGGCACGGACGGCGACGACCTCGACCGCTGGCTCGCCGACCGCGGGGCCGCGCCGATGGCCGCGCGGGTCCCGGTGCTCGCGTTCGGGTCCAACCGCAGCCCGGGCAAGCTGACGTGGCTGCGCGAGCACCTGGGCCTCGCGGGGCCGGCGGTGGTCCTGCGGGCGCGGGTCGAGGGCCTCGCCGCCGTGTGGGCGGCGGGGCTGCGGGCACGGGACGGGGCGCGGCCCGCGACGCTCGCGGTCGCCCCGGGGGCGGTCGAGGCCCACGCGGTGTGGATGGCGACGCCGGACCAGGTCGCCGTCCTCGACCGCTGCGAGGGACGCGGCGAGCGCTACGACCTGGTGCGGCTTCGGACCGGGCTCGTCGAGACCGAGGACGGCGCCCGCCTCGACGGCGTGTGGACGTACTGGGCGGGGGCCCCGGTCCGGGCGCCGCTCCTGGTCGGCGGGGCCCCGGTGCCGGTCGTCGACGTCGACCAGGCCGCGGCGCGGGACCTCGTCGGCGAGCCCGCCCCGCCCGTCCCGGACGCCGTCACCGTCGAGCACGGCGCCCCCGACCCGTCCTCGTGGCCCGACCGCGTGTTCGTCTACGGCACGCTCCTGCCCGGCCGGCGCGCATGGCGGCTGATGGCGCCGCACGTGACCGGCGAGCCCGTCGGGGCGTGGCTGCCGGGCCGGGTGCACGACACCGGGCGCGGCTACCCCGCCCTGGTCCGCGGCGGACCGGGCCGGGCGCGCGGGGCGGTGCTGACGCTCGCCGACCCCCCGGCCGCACTGCCCGCCCTCGACGCCTACGAGGGGCCCGACTACCGCCGCCAGCGCGCCGTCGCGCACACCGCCGAGGGCCGCCGGACGGTGTGGGTGTGGACCTGGCCCGGCCCGGTGTCCGGCGCGCCGCTGACCGACGCCTGGCCGGCGGTCTGAGCGCTACCAGCGCGTCCGGACGGTGACCCAGCCGGGAGCCGCCGGAGCGGTCGCCGGGGCCGGCGCGGGCTCCGGGCCGGGCCGCGCGGCCGCGTCCGCGGCGGCCCCGTCGCGCTGCCGGGCGTGCCGCCCGAGCGCGAGGAGCGCGAGCCCCGCGAGGAGCGCGACGCCGGCCAGGACGAGCACGCCGAGGGCCACGAGCGGCGGCACACCGTGCAGTCGCGGCACCCCGGGCACGGCCAGCGGCACGGCGCCCAGGAGCAGGATCACGGTCACCGTCGTCACCACCGCGATGCGCACGCCCGCCCCTCTCCCCGGATCTCCAGCCTCCACCGGAGGCCGTGGCGACCGCCAGCGCTCGTTGCGACGAACGGGGTCACGATGCGGTCCCGGTCGGCGGGATGTCCTCCGGTGGACGCGATCGAGGGACTCCGACATCCTGTCCGCCGGCTCGGAGGTGGGGAGCGATGCTCGAGATCGACGGGATCTCCAAGCGGTTCGGGGCCACGGTGGCGCTCGACGGCATGACCTTCACGGTGCGGCCCGGGGAGCTGTACGGCTTCGTCGGCGCCAACGGTGCGGGCAAGACGACGACCATGCGCATCGCGCTCGGGGTGCTCGCCGCCGACGCCGGGGAGGTGCGGCTGGACGGCCGCCCCCTCGACGCCCGCTCCCGGCGGCGGATCGGCTACATGCCCGAGGAGCGCGGCCTCTACCCGCGCATGGCCGTCGGCACCCAGTTGCGCTACCTGGCCGAGCTGCGCGGTCGCTCGGCCGCCGAGGCGCGCGCCGCGACGGACCGTTGGACCGACCGCCTCGGGATCGCCGAGCGCCGCGCCGACGAGGTCCAGCGCCTGAGCCTGGGCAACCAGCAGCGCGTCCAGCTCGCGGCCGCGCTCGTCGCCGACCCCGACGTCCTCGTGCTCGACGAACCCTTCTCCGGCCTCGACCCGATGGCTGTCGACGTCATGAGCGAGGTCCTGCGCGAGCGCCGCGACGCGGGCGCGCCGGTGGTCTTCTCGTCGCACCAGCTCGAGCTCGTCGAGCGGCTCTGCGACCGGGTCGGGATCGTGCGCGGCGGGCGCCTCGTCGCGGAGGGCACGGTCGCGGAGCTGCGCGCGGCGTCGGCGAGCGAGGTCGTCGTCGACGCCCCGCAGGCGGCGACCGGCTGGGCCGACGTGCTGCCCGGCGTGGCCGCGGTCCGGGTCACCGAGGAGGGCACCGTGCTCACGCTCGCCGACGCCTCGGACACCACCCTCGGCACGGTGCTCGACGCGGCCCGGCGCACCGGCCCGGTGCACGAGTTCCGGCGCCGCCGCCCGACGCTCGCCGAGATCTACCGCGACGCCGTCGCCGACCACGTCCCGGACCTCCACCCGCAGCCCGGCGCCGCCGCGTGAACCCGCGCCTGCGCCCGGTCGGTCTCATCGCCCGCCGGGAGTTCGCCTCGCGGGTCCGGGGGCGGGCCTTCGTCGTCGGGACCCTCGCCGTGCTCGTGCTGCTCGGCGCGTACGCGGCCGTGCTCGCGACGATCACGGCCGGCGAGGACACCGCGCGCGTGGGCGTCACGGGCCCCGCGGTCGCGCTCGCCGGTCCGCTGCAGCGCGCGGCCCCCACCGAGGGCGTCACGCTCACCGTCATCCCGCAGCCCGACGTCGCGGCGGGCGAGGCCGCGGTCCGCGCCGGGGACCTCGACGCCCTCGTCGGCGGCGAGCCCGCCCGGCCGCGGGTGTTCGTCGAGTCGGAGCCCCCGGCCGACCTGGAACGGGTGCTGGACGACGCCACCACCGTCGTCGCCCGCGACGCGTTCCTCACCGGCCGCGGGGTGGACCCGGGGGCGCTCGACGCGGCGCTGGCCGAGTCCGGGCCGGTGATCGTGGCCGCCGAGCCGCCCGACCCGCAGGCCGGCCAGCGGCTCGGTCTCGGGCTGGCGGGCGCGTTCCTGCTGTTCTTCTCCATCCAGTCCTACGGCGCGATGGTCGCGCAGGGCGTCGTCGAGGAGAAGGCGAGCCGGGTCGTCGAGATCGTGCTGTCGTCGGTGCGGCCGTGGCAGCTGCTTCTTGGCAAGGTGCTCGGGCTCGGCGCGGTGGGGCTGCTGCAACTCGTCATCCTCGGCGGGGCCGGGCTCGCCGTCGCCGGGGCGGCGGGCGTGCTCGCCGTGGGCCCCGGGCTCGTGACGACGCTGGCGTCCGTGGTCGTCTGGTACCTGCTCGGGTTCGCGCTCTACGCGACGGTGTTCGCGGCGGCCGGGTCGCTGGTGTCGCGGCAGGAGGACACGCAGAGCGTGCTCTCGCCGGTGACGATCACCGTGCTCCTCGGGTTCGTCGTCGGCTTCAACCTCTTGACCTCCGACCCGCGCGGCACCGGCATCACCGTGCTCTCGCTGCTGCCGCCCTTCAGCCCGCTGTTCATGCCCGCCCGCGTGGCGCTGGGCGTCGCGCCGGTGGGCCAGGTCGTCCTCGCGTTCGCGCTGACGATCGCGTTCACGGGCCTCGTGCTGGCCCTCGGCGGGCGGATCTACGCGAACTCGGTGCTGCGCACCGGCGCGCGCGTGTCGCTGCGCGAGGCCCTGGGGCGGGCGCGGGGCTGAGCCCGGGCCACCGTGGGCCGCGCCGCACGGGGAGGACGGTGCCGGTGTCGATCACCGGCGCGCGCCGTCGCGGCGGGCCCGCGTCGACGCGGCGCGGTTCGAGATCGTTCCAGCCCTCGTCTTATCCCGCCGGTGGTGCAACGATCTCGCGATGCTCACACGGTCCACGGGGCGGATGGTCGGCGCGACCATCGCCGTGCTCGCGTTCGTCCTCGCCGGCTGCGGCGGCCTCTCCGGCTCCGGTCAGCCCCAGGCCCAGGGCGGCAGCATCGCCGCCAGCGGCGTCAACCTCGCCGGCCAGACCTACACGGTCGGCGGGCAGGAGTTCGACGAGCAGCTGCTGCTCTGCAAGATGAGTGTCGCCTCGCTGCAGTCGGTCGGCGCGACCGTCAACGACCGCTGCAACATCACCGGCTCCGCCGCGGCCCGCCAGGCGCTGCTGTCCGGCGAGATCGACATGGGCTGGTCGTACACCGGCACCGGGTGGATCGCCAACCTCGGCAACACCACACCGATCCCCGACTCGCAGCAGCAGTACATCGCCACCCGCGACCAGGACCTGG
Organism: Actinomycetospora sp. ABD4_176; assembly: GCF_056311855.1. NCBI lineage: Bacteria > Bacillati > Actinomycetota > Actinomycetes > Pseudonocardiales > Pseudonocardiaceae > Actinomycetospora > Actinomycetospora sp. ABD4_176. The sequence goes on from NZ_CM149974.1 coordinate 2,876,241, forward strand.
CTCGCAACCAGATCGTGTGGACGAACCCCACGCCGTTCAACAACACCTACGCGATCGCCACGACCCGTGCCTTCGCCGACCAGAACAACCTGCGCACCACCTCGGACTGGGCGAACTTCATCAACAGCGGCGACCCGCGCGCCACCACCTGCGTCGAGGCCGAGTTCGCCAGCCGCAACGACGGCCTGCCGAACCTGCTGAAGACCTACGGCGTCACCCGGCCCTACGACGCCCCGCCCGCCCTGACCGTGCTCGACACCGGCGCGATCTACCAGGCCACGGCCAACGCGAACCCCTGCTACTTCGGCGAGGTGTTCACCACCGACGGCCGTATCCCCGCGCTGAACCTCGTGTCGCTCGCCGACGACCGCAACTTCTTCCCGAAGTACAACGCGTCGAACACGATCCGCAAGAACGTCGTCGACCGGAACCCGCAGGTCGTCGAGGTGTTCAACCAGATCGCGCCGCGCCTGACCGACGACGTCATGCTCGACCTCAACGGGCAGATCTCGTCCCAGGGCCGCGACGCCGACCAGGTCGCCCGCGAGTTCCTCACGCAGCAGGGGCTCATCGGCCAGCAGTGATCCCCGCAGTGACCCCCGGCCGGTCCTGACCGAAGGGCACCTTCGCTCGGATAGATCGAGCGGAGGTGCCCTTCGCTCGTCACCGGCGCCGTGTCAGAGGCGGTTGAAGCGGTCCAGGGCCTCGGCGCGCTCGGCCTTGTGGTCGACGATCGGGGCCGGGTAGTCCGACGGCGGCTCGGCGAGGGTCCAGGGCTGGTGGACCTTCTTGCCCTCGATCCCGGCGAGCTCGGGCACCCAGCGGCGGACGTAGTCGCCCTGGGGGTCGAAGCGCTCGCCCTGGGTCACGGGGTTGAAGACCCGGAAGTAGGGCGCGGCGTCGGTGCCCGTGCCGGCGGCCCACTGCCAGCCGTGCTGGTTCGACGGGAGGTCGCCGTCGACGAGCAGGTCCAGGAAGTGCCGCGCGCCCCGCCACCACGGCAGGTGCAGATCCTTGACCAGGAACGACGCGACGGCCATCCGCATGCGGTTGTGCATCCACGCCTCGCCGCGCAGCTGGCGCATCGCGGCGTCGATGGCGGGGAAGCCGGTCCGGCCCTCCTGCCAGGCACGGAACCGCTCCTCGGCCTCCTTGCCGGTGTCGTAGGGCATGCGGTCGAACTTGGTGTCGAAGTTCTCGCGCGCGGAGCGGGGGTAGAACCACAGCACCGCGGCGTAGAAGTCGCGGAAGCACAGCTCGTTGCGGAACGACGTCGGGCCCTTGCCCGCGCCGCCGACGCCCGCCAGCAGCGTCCGCGGGTGGATCACGCCGTACTTCAGGTACACCGACATCCGCGAGGTCGCAGGCCTGTCGGGGCGGTCGCGCAGGTCGTCGTAGTCGGCGAGGTGCTCGTCGAGGAACGCCTCCCAGTGCTCGTGGGCGGCCCGCTCGCCGGCCTCGGGCAGCTCGGCGTCGACGGACTCGTCGTCGGGGACCTTCACCGCCCGCGGCCCGCCGTCCTTCTCCGACGGGTCCATCCAGTCGACGGTCGCGGCGTCGGTGTCGGCCGGCGCGCCCTTCTCCCGCTTGGCCCACTCGCGGCTGAACGGCGTGTAGACCTTGTACGGCTCGCCGTCGGACTTCGTGATCCTCCCGGGCTCGACGGCGTAGGGCGAGCCGGTGCGGACGAGCTCGACGTCGCGCTCCCCCAGCGCCTTCTCGACGGCCTCGTCGCGCTCGCGGCCGTAGGGGCCGAAGTCGGCGGCGACGTGCACGCTCCCGGCCCGGACCGCGCCCGCGAGCTTGGGGATCGCCTCGGCCGGGTCGCCGCGCACGACGAGCAGCCGCCCGCCGAGGGAGGCGTCGAGGTCGCGCAGGCTGCGGAACAGGAAGGTCCGCCGGGCCCTGCCGGCCGGGCCGAGGATGCGCTCGTCGAGCACGAAGACCGCCAGCGCCCGCCGGGCCCGGGCGGCCGCGGCCTCGAAGACCGGCTGGTCGCCGACCCGCAGGTCGCGGCGGAACCAGACGATCGCCGTGTCGTCGCGGTCGTCCCGGGAGTCGCTCATGCCGGACGGCTACCCCGGCGCCCGGCGACTACTCCCGGCTCGCCCGCCCGGCGCGGTGAGCGCGCCGGACCGGGCGAGCGAACGGGGACTTCGTGCGCGTAGAAGCAGCGAACAGCGCGTTCGCTGCCTCAGGAGATCGGAACCTAGCGCTGGTCGAGGCCCACGTAGGAACGCTCGGTCGGACCCGTGTAGACCTGGCGCGGGCGGCCGATGCGGGTGTCCGGGTCGTCGATCATCTCGCGCCAGTGGGCGATCCAGCCCGGGAGGCGGCCGATGGCGAAGAGCACCGTGAACATCTCGGTCGGGAAGCCCATGGCCTGGTAGATCAGGCCGGTGTAGAAGTCGACGTTCGGGTAGAGCTTGCGCTCGACGAAGTAGTCGTCGTGCAGCGCGAACTCCTCGAGGCGCATGGCGATGTCGAGCATCTCGTCGCCGCCGCCGAGCTTCTCGATGATCCCGCGCGCGGTGTCGCGGACGATCGCCGCGCGGGGGTCGTAGTTCTTGTAGACGCGGTGGCCGAAGCCCATGAGCCGGACGCCCGGCTCCTTGTTCTTGACCTTGCGGACGAACTCGTCGGCGTTGCCCTCGTTGTCGCGGATGCCCTCGAGCATCGTCAGCACCGCCGCGTTGGCGCCGCCGTGCAGCGGGCCGAACAGCGCGTTGATGCCCGCGGAGATCGACGCGAAGAGGTTCGCCTGCGACGAGCCGACCATGCGCACCGTGGACGTCGAGCAGTTCTGCTCGTGGTCGGCGTGCAGGATGAACAGCATGTCCAGCGCCTTGGCGACGTCCGGGTCGACCTGGTACGGCTCGGCGGGCAGGCCGAACGTGAGGCGCAGGAAGTTCTCGACCAGGCCCAGCGAGTTGTCCGGGTAGAGGAACGGCTGGCCGATCGAGTTCTTGTAGGCGTAGGCCGCGATCGTCGGGACCTTGGCCAGCAGGCGGACGCTGGACAGGTCGACGTTCGGCTCGTCGAACGGGTCGAGGCTGCGCTGGTAGAAGGTCGACAGCGCGGAGACCGCGGACGAGAGCACCGGCATCGGGTGCGCGTCGACGGGGAAGCCGTCGAAGAACTTCTTCAGGTCCTCGTGCAGCATCGTGTGCCGCTGGATCTGGTCGGTGAACGTCTCGAGCTGCTGCTTGTTCGGCAGCTCGCCGTAGATCAGCAGGTAGCTGGTCTCGACGAACGTGGAGTTCTGCGCCAGCTCCTCGATGGGGTAGCCGCGGTAGCGCAGGATGCCGGCGTCGCCGTCGATGTAGGTGATGTCCGAGCGGCAGGCGCCGGTGTTCACGTAGCCCGGGTCGAGGGTGATCAGACCCGTCTCGCCGAGCATCTTCCCGAGCGCGACGCCCGAGGCACCCTCGGTCGCCTCCACGATCTCCATCTGGTGCTCGCCGCCCGGGTACGACAGCGTGGCGGTGCGCTTCTCGGAGTCCTCGCTGGCCATCGGCAGTCAGTCCCTCTCGCGCTCGTCCGCGGCGGGAGGGCGGCGGCGCCGGCTCGGCGAGCGGAGGTGCCGGGCCGCCCGGCCGGAGGGGGTGTCCCCGCGGCGCGCTCCCGCAGCAGTGGGGGGTTGTTCGAGCGCGAACCGTAGCGCCCGGAAAGCCCGCTGTGCAGTACGAGGACCGACGCCGCGCGACGTGGGGCACGTCACGCCGTGACGGCCGTGTGACGACCGTGTGTCAGGGCTTCTCGAGCTCCCGGCGCCACGGCGGCTCGGCCCCGGCGCGCGAGACCGTCCAGGCCGCCGCCCGGGCCGCGGTGCGCAGGGCGTCGGTCCAGGCGTCGGCGTCGAGGTCCGCGACGGCGCCGCGGTCGAGCGCGTCACGCCCGGCGAGCCAGGCCAGCAGCGCGGCGTGCACGCTGTCGCCGGCGCCGATGGTGTCGACGAGCGGGCCCACGGCGTCCGCGGGCACACCGACGACCCCGCCGCCGCGGGTGTGGGCGGTGAGCCCGTCGGCGCCGCGGGTCAGGACCACCGCGCCCGCCCCGGCGTCGAGCAGGTCCGACGGGGTGCGGCCCCAGCGCTCGGCGTCCTCGTCGGAGAGCTTCACCAGGCCCGCGACCGCCGCGATCGCGTCGAGCCGGGCGACCACGGCGTCGGGGTCGTCGACGAGCCCGGGGCGCAGGTTGGGGTCGAGGCTGACGAGCCGCCCGCGCCCGGCCTCCCGTACGGCGAGCGCCGCGTAGCGCGACGCGCCCGGCTCGAGCACCAGCGACAGCGTCCCGACGGCGACCGCGGCGGTGTCGGCCGGCAGCTCGCCGGGGTCGTCGACGAGGCGGTCGGCGCTGCCCGCGACGTGGAAGGCGTAGTGCGCGGCGCCGGCGGCGTCGAGGGTGACGACGGCGAGCGTGGTCGGCTCGGGCCCGCGCTGCAGCAGGCTCGTGTCGACGTCGTTGGCGTCGAGCCGGCGGACCAGGGCGTCGCCGAAGGAATCGGTCGACAGCCGCGTGAGCATCGTCGTCGGGACCCCGAGGCGCCCCAGGCCGACCGCGACGTTGAACGGCCCGCCGCCGAGACGCGGGGCCAGGGCGCGCAGGGCGGGGTCGTCCGGGTGCTCCTCGCCGGTGGGCACCAGGTCGACCAGCGCCTCGCCGCCGACGACGACCCGCCCGGTCACGACGGGTCCTCCACCGCGATGCCCCAGCGCACCGTCCACGTCTCCCCCGGCGCCAGCACGCGCAGGTCGGTGCCGGAGTGGGCGGCGTCGGGCGGGCAGGTCATCGGCTCCACGGCGACGGCCTTCCCGCGCCCGGCGAGGTCGTCGGGGGTGAACGCCTGCACCCAGCGCACGTCGGGGCCGGCCCACAGGGCGGTGGCGCGGCCGTCGGGCGCGGTCACCACGCCCAGCACGCCGTCGTCGCCCGGGGCGGCGCCGAAGCAGGTGTCCAGCGCGAGGTCGGCGACGCGCCGGCCGCCGCGCAGGTCCTCGTCCGGGGACACCGGGCGCACGGCGGTCGGGATCATCCGCTCGTCGGTGTCGACGACCCGGTCGGCCGCGAGGGTGAGCGTGCAGTCGGCGGGGGCGACGTCACCGACACGCAGGTAGGGATGGGTGCCGACACCCGCGGGGACCGGGGCGTCGCCGGTGTTGGTCAGCGCGTGCGCGACGGCGAGGCCGGTGGGCGTCGCGGTGTAGGTGGTCTCGACGTGCAGCGGGCCCGGCCAGCCCCACCCGGGGTCGACCTCGGCGGCGAGGGTCACGGCGTCGGCGGCGCGCGCGACGACCCGCCAGGGCCGGCGGCGCAGGAAGCCGTGGATGGCGTTGCCGCGGGCGGGCTCGGTGACCTCGAGGTGGTACTCCCGGCCGGCCCAGGTGTACGCGGCGCCGGCGATGCGGTTGGGCCACGGCACCAGCACGCAGCCCGCGCCCATCGGCGGGTCCGCGTCGGCGTCGTAGCCCTCGACGCGGTCCTGCCCGTGGACGCGGAGCACCCGCAGGCCCGCGCCCACCTCGTTGACGACGGCGCGGGTGGGCCCCGCGACGAGGTCGATCTGCTCGCCGGTCGGGTGCACGGCGGCACACGCTAGCGGGTGTGACGATCGGTTTGCGTCTTCCTGACAGCGGTTTCGCCCCCCGGTCCGAGCGGTCACATAGCCGGTCATGACGGACGACACCCCGGAAGATCACGGGCGCCCGCCGAAGGTCGTCATCGTCGGCGGCGGGTTCGCCGGCTTCCAGGCGGCGCGGTCCCTCGCCAAGCGCATGGGCGACGAGGTCGACATCGTCCTCGTCAGCCCGACCAACTACTTCCTCTACCTGCCGCTGCTGCCCGAGGTGGCCGCCGGCATCCTCGAGCCGCGCCGGATCTCCGTCGCGCTCGCCGCGGCCCTGCCGTCGTGCGTGCGCCACGCCCCGGGCGAGGTCGACGAGCTCGACCTCGACGGGCACACCATCGGCTGGCTCGACCCCGAGGGCGTCCACCACGAGACGAGCTGGGACCGGCTCGTGATCGCCGCCGGCAGCGTGCACAAGGTGCTGCCGGTGCCGGGCATCACCGAGTACGCGCAGGGCTTCCGCGGCGTGCCCGAGGCGCTCTACCTGCGCGACCACCTCATCCGGCAGGTCGAGCTCGCCGCGATGTGCGAGGACCCCGAGGAGCGCGCGGCGCGGCTCACCGTCGTCGTGGTCGGCGGCGGCTACACGGGCACCGAGGCCACCGCCCAAGGGTTCCTGTTCACGAAGGAGCTGGCGGCCAGCCGCGGCCTGACGGAGATCCCGCGCTGGGTGCTGGTCAGCCGCGGCGAGGTCCTGTCCGGGCTGGACGCGCACCTCGGGCGCAACGCCGAGCGGGTCCTGCGCGAGCGCGGGGTCGACGTCCGCACCGGGGAGCAGGTCGACGAGGCCACCGGCGACGGCGTGCGCCTGAGCTCGTCGGGCGAGCACATCCCGACCCGCACGCTGCTGTGGTGCGTGGGGGTCCGCCCCGATCCGCTCATCGACGACCTCGGCGTCGAGGTCGACCAGGGCCGCATCGTCGCCGACACCCACCTGCGCGTGCCCGGGCACCCGCACGTCTTCGCGTGCGGGGACGCCGCGGCGGTGCCCGACCAGGCCCGCCCCGGCGAGTACACCGCGATGACCGCCCAGCACGCCGAGCGCCAGGGCAAGCTCGCGGGACGCAACGTCGCCGCGTCGCTCGGGCACGGGCGCGCCAAGGCCTACAAGCACCGCGACCTCGGCTTCGTCGTCGACCTCGGCGGCTTCGACGCGGCCGCCAACCCCCTGGGCCTCAAGATGACCGGGGTGCCCGCGCACGTCGTCGCCCGCGGATACCACCTGCTCGCCATGCCCGGGAACCGCGTGCGCACCGCCGTCGACTGGCTGATGGACGCGCTGCTGCCACGCCAGACCGCCCAGCTCGGCCTCGTGCGCTCGCCGGCGGTGCCGCTGGACAGCGCCTCGCCCGAGGTGCCGCAGCACGGGCTCGGGTTCCCGCACGGGCGGAACCCGGGCCCGGCGGGTCAGGCGGGTCAGTCCTCCGACGCCGTCTTCCCGCCGCGTCCCGGCGGGTCGGCCGAGGCGGCATCGGCCGCGTCGGCCGCGTCCACCGCGTCGGCGTCCGAGTCGTCGTCGGAGTCGGCGTCGGAGTCGGCGTCCGAGTCGGCGCCCGCCGGGACCTCGTCGGAGACGGCCACGGCCTCGGGCGGCGGCGGGTCGCCGGGCAGCGGGGCCCGGTAGCGCCAGAAGACGGGGAAGACGGCGACGACCAGGATCGTCAGCACGATGACGCCGATGCCGCCGACGAACGTGGCGGCGCCGGTGCCCCACGCCTCGGCGGCCGGGCCGTGCCAGAGGTCGCCGACGCGGGGCCCGCCCGCGACCACGACGGTGAAGACGCCCTGCATGCGCCCGCGCATCCGGTCGGTGGCGACGACCTGCAGCATCGTCTGCCGGAAGACGGCGCTGACGAGGTCGGCGGCGCCGGCGACGGCGAGCAGCGTCACCGCGAGCCACAGCATCGAGGTCAGCCCGGACAGCGCGACCCCGAGGCCCCACACGCAGATGGCGATCGTCACCGCGACGCCCTGCCGGCGGATGCCGTGCAGGCGCCCGGAGAACAGGCCGCCGAGCGTCGCGCCGATGGCGATGGAGGCGAACAGCGCGCCGAGGGCGAAGCCGCCGCCGGGAGGATCGCCGAACACCCGCTCGGCCGCCTCCGGGAACACCGCCCGCGGCATCCCGACCGCCATCGCGACGATGTCGACGAGGAACGACACGAGCAGCACCTGGCTGGTCGCGATGTAGCGGAAGCCGGCGACGACGTCGGCGAACCCGGCGCTGCGGCGCACCGCGTGGATCGCCCCGCGCAGCCCGCCCGGGCCGTCGCCGACGGGCAGGCGCGGCAGGTTGAACGCGGCCCAGATCGCGGCGGCCAGGCAGGCGGTGTCGATGAAGTAGAGGAGGCCGACCGAGGTGAACGTCAGCACGACGCCGGCGAGCAGGGGCCCCGCGATGGCGCCGAGCTGGTTGACCGTGAACAGCAGCGTGTTGGCCGAGGGCAGCTGGTCTCTCGGGAGGATCCGGGGCAGGACCGCGGCGCGGGTCGGCTGGTTGATCGCGAGGAAGGCGGTCTGCACCGCGTAGAGCGTCAGGATCGTCCACGGGCCGCCGACGCCGGTGACCGAGACGACGCCGAGCAGCGCGGACGTCACCGCGATGCCCGTACCGGTGAACACCAGCAGCCCGCGACGGTCGACGGCGTCGGCGATCGCCCCACCCCACAGCCCGAAGACGATCAGCGGGACGAGGCCGAACAGGCCGACGAGCCCGACCCACGCCGACGACCCGGTCAGCTGGTAGAGCTGCGTCGGGACCGCCACGACGGTGAGCTGCGCGCCGACGACCGTGACGATCGCCGCGATCCACAGCCGCTTGAAGGCGGGGGTGCGCAGCGGCGTGGTGTCGGCGAGGAAGCCCCGGCTACGTGGCACGTCGGGGATCGTGCGCCCTCACGGCGCGAGGCGCTCGACCACCCACCCGGTGTCGGTGCGCCGGAAGCGCAGGCGGTCGTGCAGGCGGTCGGTGCGGCCCTGCCAGAACTCGACGTGGGTGGGCACGAGGCGCCAGCCACCCCAGTGCGGCGGGGGCGGCACCTCCTCGTCGCCCGCGAAGCGCTCGGTGACGGTGGCGAGGAGCTCCTCGAGGGCCGGCCGGTCGCGGACGACCGCCGACTGCGGCGACGCCCATGCCCCGAGCTGCGAGCCGCGCGGGCGGGTGCGCCAGTACTGCGCGGTCTCCTCGCGCGAGAGCAGCTCGACCGTGCCGATGACCGTGGCCTGGCGCTGCAGGGCGAGCCACGGGAAGGTCGCCGACGCCTGGCGCGTCTGGCGCAGCTGGTGGCTCTTCTCCGAGGTGTAGTTGGTGAAGAACGTGACCCCGGCGGCGTCGACGTCCTTGGCGAGCACGGTGCGGGTGGTGACACGGTGCTCGTCGTCGCCGGTGGCCAGGACCATCGCGTTGGCGTCGGGCAGGCCGGCCTCGCGCGCGGCGCCGATCCAGGCGTGCAGCTGCTCGTGCCAGGTCGCGGCCAGGTCCGCGGCGTCGAGCGTCGCGGCCCGGTAGTCCTCGCGCATCCCCGGCAGGCCCGTCCTCGCAGTCCCCGCCACCGGGCCTCCTCACCGTGTCCGTGTCCGGTTTCCCGCCGCACCGTAGGCGACGGGACCGTGCACGCCACGTGAGCAGCGACACAAGCCGTCCGGCGCACGCTCCGTTGCCCGCCGGGCAGGCCACGACGCACGGTGCTGTTGGGCAGCGGGGCCCCGGGTCCCCGCGTCGCCGACGCGAGGAGGACCCCGTGAGCGCCGCTGGTCCCGCTGCTGCTGCGTCCGCCGTGCCGCCCCCGCCCGGGTACTCGCCGGGCCTCGAGGGCGTGGTCGCGGTCCGCACCGAGATCGCCGAGCCGGACCGCGACGGCGGCGCCCTGCGCTACCGCGGGGTCGACATCGACGACCTGGTCGGCGCCGTCGGCTTCGGCGACGTCTTCGGGCTGCTCGTCGACGGCGACCTCGGCCGTCCCCTGCCGCGCGAGGAGCCCGGGCCGGAGCCCCTGTTCTCGGGCGACGTCCGGGTCGACGCCCAGGCCGGGCTCGCACTGCTCGGGGCGCGGTGGTCGCTGCCGCCGCTGCTCGACGCCACCCCGGAGCGCGCCCGCGACGACCTCGCCCGCTGCGCCGCGACCGCGCTGGCGCTGGTCGCCCGCTCGGCGCGGGGCGCCGGGGCCCCGCCGGTGCCCGAGAGCGCGCTGGCCGTCGACGACCCCGTGGAGCGCTTCCTGACCCGCTGGCGCGGCGAGGCGGACCCGAGGCACGTGCGGGCGCTCGACGCCTACTGGGTGTCGGCCGCCGAGCACGGGCTCAACGCCTCGACGTTCACCGCGCGGGTCGTCGCCTCGACCGGCGCGGACGCCGCCGCCTCGCTGTCCGCCGCGGTCGGGGCGATGTCGGGCCCGCTGCACGGTGGCGCGCCGGCCCGGGTGCTGCCGATGATCGCCGAGGTCGAGCGCAGCGGGGACGCCGCCGGCGTGGTGCGCGGCATCCTCGACCGCTCGGAGCGGCTCATGGGCTTCGGCCACCGCGTGTACCGCGCCGAGGACCCGCGGGCCCGCGTGCTGCGCCGCACCGCCCGCGAGCTGGGCGCGCCCCGCTACGAGGCGGCCGCGGCGCTCGAGACCGCGGCGCTCGCCCAGCTGCGCGAGCGCCGCCCGGACCGGGCGATCGAGACGAACGTCGAGTTCTGGGCGGCGGTGATGCTCGACCTCGCGGGCGTGCCGGCGGCGATGATGCCGGCGATGTTCACGTGCGCGCGCACCGCGGGCTGGGCCGCGCACGTGCTCGAGCAGCGGCGCACCGGGCGGCTCGTGCGCCCGTCGGCGCAGTACATCGGGCCGGGTGCGAGACCGGTGGAGGACGTGGCCCGCAGCGCCTGAGCCGCCCGCCGCCCCGCGACGTGGTGCAGGCGACAGCACGAGCACCGCGACGCTGGGAGGATGCCGCGGTGACCACGTCGACCGACACGCTGCAGATTCCCGCCGAGCTCCTGCCCAGCGACGGGCGGTTCGGGTGCGGGCCCTCGAAGGTGCGCCCCGAGCAGCTCGCCCACATCGCCGACAGCGCGGCCGTGATGGGGACGTCGCACCGCCAGAAGCCGGTCAAGTCGATCGTCGGGCGGGTGCGCTCCGGGCTGCGCGAGCTCTTCTCGATCCCCGACGGCTACGAGGTCGTCCTCGGCGTCGGCGGCACCACCGCCTTCTGGGACGCCGCGGCCGCCGGGCTCGTCCGCGAGCGCAGCCTGCACCTGACCTACGGCGAGTTCTCCTCGAAGTTCGCCTCGGTGACGAAGGGCGCGCCGTTCCTCGCCGACCCGATCGTCGTCTCCGCCGACCCCGGCAGCGCCCCGGAGCCCACCGCCGACCCGAGCGCCGACCTCATCGGCTGGGCGCACAACGAGACCTCCACCGGCGTCGCCGTGCCCGTGACCCGGCCCAGCGGCGCGGGCGACGCGCTCGTCGCGGTCGACGCGACGTCGGGCGCGGGCGGGCTGCCGGTGCAGATCAGCGAGTCCGACGTCTACTACTTCGCCCCGCAGAAGTGCTTCGCCTCCGACGGCGGGCTCTGGATCGCGATCATGTCGCCGGCCGCGCTCGAGCGCGTCGAGCAGATCGACACCGACCGGCCGGGCGGGCGCTGGATCCCCGAGTTCCTGTCGCTGTCGACGGCGCTGGACAACTCGCGCAAGGACCAGACCTACAACACGCCCGCGGTCGCGACGCTGCTGCTGCTCGCCGACCAGATCGAGTGGATGAACGCCGGCGGCGGCCTCGACTGGGCCACGGGGCGCACCAAGGACTCCTCGGACCGCCTGTACCGGTGGGCCGAGGAGTCGTCGTTCGCGACGCCGTTCGTCACCGACCCGGCGCACCGCAGCCGGGTCGTCGGCACGGTGGACTTCGACGAGTCCGTCGACGCCGCGACGATCGCCGCGACGCTGCGCGCCAACGGGGTCGTCGACACCGAGCCCTACCGCAAGCTCGGGCGCAACCAGCTGCGCGTCGGCATGTTCCCCGCCGTCGAGCCGGACGACGTCACCGCGCTGACCCGCTGCATCGACTGGGTCGTCGAACGCCAGTCGTGACCAGCGCACTGGTCCGATCGGGGTAGCACACCCGTCACACGCGCCCCGCCCGTGTCTCCCGTCCACCGACAGGCGGGACACGGGCGCGGCGCGCCTCCCTCGTCCGTGCAAATCCGTCGCCTAGCGTCGGACGGCGAGCCACGAGGCCCCACCCGGCAGACGGGGCCCGGGCCGCGAGCCGACGGGGAGGCCTGATGCGTCAGCTGCGCGTCGTCGGCCTGGGTGACGACCACGAGACCGTGATCCTCGAGGACCCGATCCGCCACGAGCGGTTCGCGGTCTCCGGTGACGAGCGCCTGCGGGCCGCCGCCCGGGGGGACGTGCGACGCCTCGGGCAGATGGAGATCGAGGTCACGAGCCCGCTGCGTCCCCGGGACATCCAGGCGCGCGTGCGGGCCGGCGAGTCGGTCGACGACGTCGCCGCGGCCTCGGGCGTGACCACCGCGCACGTCGAGCGCTTCGCCTACCCGGTGCTGCTCGAGCGTGCCCGCGTCGCCGAGATCGCCCGGCGCGCCCACCCCGTGCTGCCGACCGACTCCACGCGTACCGACGGGCGCACTCTCGGCGAGATCGTCGCCGCCACGTTCGTCGCCCGCGGCCAGGAGCTCGACGACGCGCGCTGGGACGCCCACAAGGGCGAGGACGCGCAGTGGATCGTGACGCTGGCGTGGCAGACGGGCCGCTCGGACAACCTCGCCCGCTGGGCCTTCCGCCCCGGCAGCGCCGGCGGCACGGTCGACCCGCGCGACGACCCCGCCCGCGAGCTCCTCGGCCACGACCCGGTCGGCGGCCCGCGGCGCGTCGACGCCCCGGTGCCGGCGGCACCGTCCGAGCCGGCTGCGGCGGCCCCGCCCGTCGAGGGCGCCGAGGAGCACGACGAGGCGCTCGAGGAGACCCCGGCCCTCGCCGTCGGGGGCGACACGCCCCCGGCGCGCCGCGGCGCCTCCGGCCACGGTTCGGGCCACGGTTCGGGCCACGGTTCGGGCCACGGTTCGGGCCACGGTTCGGGCCACGGCGGTGCCTCGCGTCGGGGTGAGCGCGGCACGGGCCGGCGCGGCGGGCGTCCCACCCGGGGATCGGCGGCGCCCTCGTCACCGACGGCGTCCACGTCACCGACGGCACCCACCTCACCGACGGCACCGACGAGCCCGGCGACGGGCGCCACCGCCGACACAACCGGCGGGACCACCGCGGGGACCACCGCCGAGACCACCGCCGTCACCGACGACCAGGTCCCCGTGCCCCGCACGGGTCGGCCCGGCGAGACCGGGGGCAGCGAGCGTGAGGCGCCCGCCGAGACGGGTCGGCGCGGGCGGCGCACGCACCCCATCGTCCCCTCGTGGGAGGACGTGCTGCTGGGGACGCGCTCGCCGCGGAGCTGACGCGGGCGGACCTCAGAAGGCCGCGACGGCCAGGAAGACCAGCGCGGTGCCGGTGCCGGCGAACGTGCCGTACACCGCCCACCGCCAGGTCGGCACGTGCCGGTTGAGCCACAGCGCCGGCACCAGACCCGCGACCACGGCCGCGTCCACGAGCAGCCCGAGCGGTCCGAGCCCGGTGATCAGGGGTGCGGCCAGCGCCAGGTTCGCCAGCAGGACCACGCCGGCCACGAGGACGGCGAGGGTCAGGCCCACGCCCCACGGCGTCGGCTCGGCGGCGGACGTGACCGCGGACGGCTCGCCGCCCTCGGCGGCGGGGTGCGGGGCGGGAGAGGCGGCGTGGCCGTGGCCGTGGCCGTGGCCGTTGCGGGGCAGCGGCGGCACCGGCGGCGGGTACGGGGTCCGGGTGACGGCGCGCAGGGCGACGCGGTGGCCCGTGACCGGGTCCCGGTAGTCGACCGGCGCGGCGAGCTCCACCGAGAGCCGCGCCGCGAGCTGGCGGCCCCGGCGGCTGACGGTGTCGGCGGTGGTGTCGGCGGTGGGGTCGGCGGTGGGGTCGGCGGTGGGGCCGGCGGCCGTCCCGGCCGGCACCGCCGCCGCGATCCGCGCCCACTCCTGCAGCGCGTCCACGAGGTCCGGCGGCAGGCCCCAGGTCCGGCCGGGCCCGCCGTCGGCGTCCGGCTCCCCGAGCGGCACCCCGGCGACCAGCGCCCGGCCCCGCACGGCGGCCACCTCGACGACCCTCACAGCACGACCCTCACCGCACGACCCTCACGGCACGACCCTCACCGCGTCGCCCGCGCGTCCGGGACGAGCACGCCGGCCGTGGCGTGGAAGGCGACGGCGGCGGCGGTGGCCACGTTGAGCGAGTCGACGTCGCCGGCCATGGGGATCCGGACCCGGACGTCGGCGGCGGCGAGCGCCGCCGCGGAGAGCCCCGGGCCCTCGGCGCCGAGCAGGAGCGCCACCCGCTCGCGGTCGGCGAGCCCGGCCAGCGCCCCCGGGTCGCCCGCGGGCGTCAGGGCTCCCAGCACGAAACCCGCCGCGCGCAGGGCCGCCACGGCCTCGTCGAGCTCGCAGGCCACGAACGGCACGCGCAGCACGTGTCCCATCGAGACGCGCACACTGCGCCGGTAGAGCGGGTCGGCGCACCCCGGACCCACGAGCACCGCGTCCACCCCGAGCGCGGCGGCGTTGCGGAACAGGGCGCCGAGGTTCTCGTGGTCGTTGACCCCCTCGAGCAGCGCGACCCGCCGGACGCGCGCGAGGAGGCCCGCGAGATCGGGGGAGGGCGCGCGGTCGGCGCTGGCGAGCACCCCCCGGTTGAGGTGGAACCCGACCACGTGCGCCATGGTGTCGGCGTCGGTCACGTAGGCGGGGACGTCGACGCCGGCGAGGTCCGGCGCGAGGTCCTCGATCCGCCGACCGACCCCGAGCAGGGCCCGCGGCGGGTAGGGCGAGGCGAGCAGGCGCCGCACGACGACGGTGCCCTCGGCCAGCACGAGGCCGCGGCCGCCGGGACGGTCGGGGCGGCGGTCGGCGCGGGTGAGGTCGCGGAAGTCGGCGAGGCGCGGGTCCGCCGCGTCGTCGATCTCCACCACACGCGCCACGTGCGTATCGTCCCAGACCGCCACGGACGGCTCCGCGCCCGCCGACCCGGGCGACGTGCGGGGCCGTGTGTGACGGCCGCCGGTCGGGGCACCCGGGAGCACCGGCACCCCGCCGGGCGCCGGAGACGAGCGGAACCGAACACCCCGGAAGGGCCCGGGGACGTGGGAGGCTGGGGCCGTGAGCGAGATGCGGGTGGTCGGCGTACTGGCCGTGGACGACGCGACGCCATCAGGCGGCTCGTCGGGCTCGGGCGAGAGCCGGCACCCCGTCGTCCTGTTGCAGGAGACCGAGGGCAAGCGGTGCCTGCAGATCTGGATCGGGCTGGCCGAGGCCGAGGCGATCGCCCTCGAGCAGCAGGGTCGTCTGCCCGAGCGGCCGCTGACCCACGTGCTGATCGCCGACGTGGTCTCCGCTCTGGGCCGGCGCCTCGAGCGCATCGAGATCACCGAGGTCCGTGCGGGCACGTTCTACGCCGACCTGGTCTTCGACCGCGGTCTGCGGGTCTCCGCGCGGCCCAGCGACTCGATCGCCATCGCCCTGCACGCCGACGTGCCGATCCACGCCACCGAGGGCGTCCTCGACGACGCCGGCGTGGTGGTCGAGGACGACGAGGGCGAGGAGTCGTCGTCGGCCGGCGGGGGGTCGGGCAACGACGAGGACGAGGTCGACCGGTTCCGCGCGTTCCTCGACAACATCTCGCCGGAGGACTTCGGACGAAGTGGCTGACGCCCCGGTTCCGGACGGGTCGGAGGTCACCGGGCGTCGCCCAGCGGTCCACCCGATCGGTGCCCTACGCTGAACGGACGCTTTCCGCCGTCGGACGGTGCGGACGGCTGGCGTGTCCCTCCGGGCTGTGTCAGCGTGACCGCTCGTCGGGGTTCGCGTGAGGTAGCCGGGGTGTGCCGCCGGGCGGGTCGTGGCGGTCGTGCCCCGGTCGTCGATATCGGATCGTGGACGGGAGCCGGGCGGGCAATGGGCCAGCACCTCACCGCCACCCTCTTCACCGCCTCGGACCAGGCCCGCTACCGCCATCGCATCCACCGCTGCCTCGAGGCGTTCGGGTCGATGGTCACCGAGGGCCGCTTCGCGGCCGCCGAGCCGAGCACCGGTGTCGAGATCGAGCTCGCCCTCGTCGACGAGGACATGCGCCCGGCGATGCTCAACCACGCGGTGCTCGACCGGTCGGCCTCCGACGTCCTGACCTCGGAGCTCGGGCGCTGGAACCTCGAGATCAACCTGCCGCCGCGGATGCTGCCCGGCGCCACCGCGCGCGACCTCGAGCAGGACATGCTCGACGCGACCACCAACGCCGGCGACTGCGCCCGCGACCTGGGCGCCCGCGCGGTGACCATCGGCATCCTGCCCACCCTCGCCGCCGAGCACCTCGCGTCCGACCAGCTCACCGAGGACCCGCGCTACGCCCTGCTCAACCGGCAGATGCTGACCGCGCGCGGCGAGCCGTTCCGCCTCGACATCACCGAGCCGCCGGCCTCGCGCCACGGGCCGACCGACGGGGCGCCCGCCGAGCACCTCGTCCTCGACGTCGACTCGATCGCCCCCGAGGCGGCCTGCACCTCGCTGCAGCTGCACCTGCAGCTCACCCCGGAGCTCTTCCCCGCCTACTGGAACGCCGCGCAGGCGATCGCCGGGCTGCAGGTCGCGCTCGCGGCCAACTCGCCGTTCCTGCTCGGGCGCCGCCTGTGGGCCGAGACCCGCATCCCGCTGTTCACCCAGGCCGTCGACACGCGGCCCGTCGAGCTGCGCAACCAGGGCGTGCGGCCGCGGGTGTGGTTCGGCGACCGGTGGGCGCACTCGGCGTACGACCTGTTCGAGGAGAACGTCCGCTACTTCGGCGCGCTGCTCCCCCTCGCCGAGGACGAGGACCCGTTCGCCGAGCTCGACGCGGGGCGCCCGCCGAGCCTGCAGGAGCTGCGGCTGCACAACGGCACGGTGTGGCGCTGGAACCGGCCGGTCTACGACGTCGCCGACGGCGTCGCGCACCTGCGCCTGGAGAACCGCGTGCTGCCCGCCGGCCCGACGGCCGTCGACGCGGTGGCGAACGCGATGTTCTTCTACGGCCTCATCCGGGCCCTCGCCGAGTCCGACCGCCCGCCGTGGCAGCTGATGTCGTTCGACGCCGCCGAGGCCAACTTCACCGCCGGCGCGCGGCACGGCATCGAGGCCGCCCTCTACTGGCCGGGCATCGGCACGGTGCGCGCCGACGAGCTCGTCCTGCGCCGCATGCTGCCGCTGGCCCAGGAGGGACTGGCCGCCTGGGGCGTCGACGGCGAGGCCGCCGACCGCTACCTGTCGGTGATCGAGCAGCGCTGCGTGCGCCGGTGCACGGGCGCGACGTGGCAGGTCCGGGCCGTCGCCGACGCCGAGCGCCGCGGGCTGGACCGGGGCAACGCGATCCTCGCGATGATGCGCGCCTACCTCGAGGGCATGGAGGCCAACGTGCCCGTGCACGAGTGGCCGCCGGCCTGAGGCCCGTCCCGCCGCCGGCGACGACGCTGCAGCACCAGCCACACGCCCGCGACGACCACCGCGGCCACCACGGACGCCGCGCCGCCGAGCACCAGCGGCGCCCGCCCGCCGAGCTCCTCGGCGAGCCACCCGAGCGCCGGCCCGCCGACGGGGGTGCCGCCGAGCAGCACGACCATCCACAGGCCCATGACCCGCCCGCGCACCGACTCGTCGACCCCGAGCTGCACCGCGGCGTTCGCCGCGCTGGTGAACAGCAGCTGCGCGGCGCCGGTGGGGACCAGCAGCAGCGCGACCAGCGCGTAGCTGGGCATGAGGCCGGCGGCGACCTCGCAGAGGCCGAACACGACCGCCGCGACGACGACCGTGCGCAGGCGCGGGCGCCCGACCCGTCGGGCCGCGGTGAGCGCGCCCAGCAGGCAGCCGACGGCGAGCGCCGAGGTCAGGAGACCGTAGGACTCGGCGCCGCGGGAGAAGACGTTGCGGGCGACGATCGCGAGCGTCACGAAGAAGTTGATGCCGAGGGTCGAGACGAAGAAGACGAGCACGAGCAGCAGCACGACGTCGGGGTGGCGCCGGACCTCGCGCAGCCCCGCGCGGATCGCGCCGCGCTCCCGGGGGGCGCGCGCGTAGGCGAACATGTCGGTCGCGCGCATGCGGGCGAGCCCGGCGAGGACCGCGGCGAACGTGGCCGCGTTGACGAGGAAGACCCAGCCGGTGCCGACCCCGGCGATGAGCAGGCCGCCGATCGCCGGGCCCAGCACCCGGGCGGTGTTGAACGTCATCGAGTTCAGCGCGACGGCGTTGGCCAGCGCACCGGAGCCGACCATCTCCCCGGCGAACGACTGGCGCACCGGGCCGTCGAGCGCGGAGAAGCAGCCGAGCAGCACGCACAGGACGTAGACCTGGGCGAGCGTGACCAGCCCGGTGACGTCGAGCAGGCCGAGGACGAGCGCGCAGAGGCCCATGGCGACCTGCAGGCCCATGAGCAGGCGGCGCTTGTCGTAGCGGTCGGCGATCGCGCCGCCCCACAGGCTCAGCAGCAGGGTCGGCCCGAACTGCAGGGCCGCGGCGACGCCGAGGGCCACCGGGCTGCCGCCGGAGAGCTCGAGGACGAGCCAGTCCTGGGCGACGCGCTGCATCCACGTGCCGACGAGCGACACGACCTGCCCGGAGGCGAAGAGGCGGTAGTTGCGGACGCGCAGGGCGGCGAAGATGCTGCCGCGCGTCCCGTCGGTGTGGCTGTCGACCTCGCTCACCGGGGTCCGCCGCACCGCGCCATACTGGTGAGCTTACCTAACGACCTGGCGCCGGGTCGTGTCAGCGAAGTGGCGTCGCGGACGTTGAGTGTCCGTGACGCCACTTCGCTGACGTCACCACGCGAGCTCAGGACTTGGTGTCCTCGAGGGCGAAGCCGATCTTCAGCGTGACCTGGAAGTGGCCGACCTCGCCGTCCTGCACGTGGCCGCGGATCTCGATGACCTCGAACCACTCGACCTGGCGCAGGGTGGCCGACGCGCGGCGGATCGCCCCGCGGATGGCCTCGTCGACGCTCTCGGCCGAGCTGCCGACGATCTCCGTCTTGCTGTAGGTGTTGTCCGCCACGCAGGGCTCCTTCGCGCTGGTCGGGGTGTCCGTCCTTCCGACCGGAGCGGTACCCGTTCTCCGGCGGACGACCACGCGCAGCGCTGCATCTCCCGGAGGAGAGGACGCCCACGTGAGCGGCACGACCGGGCCCGTCGGCGTCGCTCACGTGGCCACGACCGGTCGGCGTCAGCGCTCGGCCGCCTCGGCGGCGGCGTCGTCGAGCAGGTAGGTCCCGTCGCCGCTCATCCCGTGCCTCCGTCGCGGTAGGGCGCCCGCCAGTCCGGGGCCTCCCAGGGCGGCCCGCCGTAGATCGTCTCGCGGGCCACGAGGCCGTCGCGGAGCTCGAGGATGCTCACGCCGTAGGTCGCGTCGCCGCCGTCGTAGCGGACCTCGGCCTCGCCGACCCAGAGGTCGCCGCTGCCCAGCAGCCGCCGGAGGGTCATCGTGACCTGGGCCGGGTAGCGCCGCCGCCAGGCCACGATGTTCCGCTTGCCGACGAAGCGCTCCCCGGACTGCGGGAACTCGAGCACGGCGTCCTCGGCGAAGATCTGGTGGCCGAGCTCGGGGTCGACGCCCGTGGCCTCCAGGTAGCGCAGGAGCCCCGCCCGGGTCCGCGCGTCGGCGTCCTGGCTCAGCATCCGTCCTCCACCTCCCCGGTCCGCGGCCGGCGCGCCACCACCGCGAAGATCGCGATCATGAGCTCGGGCCGCTCGCTCCACGCGTCCATCGCCTCGGCCGCCGCACCCCAGCGGGCGACGTCACCGGCGTCCGCGAGCCCCGCGGCGACCAGCGTGTCCCGCGCGGCCCACGCCGGGCCCCGGATACCGACGGGCAGCGGCTGGATGTCGAACCAGCCGCGGAACGCCTCGACCTCGAGCCCGGCGGCGCGGGCGAGGGACGCCAGCCGCCGACCGACCCGCACGTCGTTGCCGCGATCGGTGTGCCAACGCTCGTAGCGCGCGGTCAGGTCGTCGAGGTCGGGCAGCGCCGGGGTGATACCGGCGGCGGCCGCGTCGATGTCGAGCAGGTAGACGTGCCCGCCGGGCCGGACGAGGGTGGCGAGGTGGTCGACGATGCGCTGCTCGGCACCGCCGTTGTGGGCGAGGACGTGGCGCAGGAAGGCGACGTCGTAGGAGCTCGCCGGCAGGCCCGTGGCCTCGGCGCGGCCCTGCCGCACCCCCGCGCGGCGGACCCCGGCGTCGGCGAGGACCGCGCGCGCCGTCGCGACGGCCTCGGGGTCGGCGTCCACCCCGACCACCGCGCCGTGCGGACCCACGCGGTCGGCGAGCGCGAGCAACATCGCGCCGGGGCCGCAGCCCACGTCGACCACGCGGGCGCCGGGCTGCAGCCCCGCGCGGTCCCAGAGGTCCGCCTCGTGCTCGCGGGCGCGGTCGGCCATCAGGCGGTAGCGCGCCAGCTCGTCGTCGGAGAGCCGCAGCGCGTAGGCACCGCCGCTCGCCGGGACGCTCACGGCGCGGCCACCGGACGGGTCGACGTGGCCGGGGCGAGCGCGCCGGCCCGGTCCTGGGCGACGAGCAGCCGGCGCAGGATCTTCCCCGACGGCGAGACGGGGATGGCGTCGACGAACACCACGTCGGCGATCCGCTTGTGCGGCGCGACCCGGTCGGCCACGTGCGCGACGATCTCCTCCGCCGTGACCGGCCCCGACGCCACGACCACCGCCTTGGGCCGCTCGCCGGCGCGCTCGTCGGGCACCGGGATGACCGCGGCGTCGGCGACCGCCGGGTGGGTGCGCAGGACCGCCTCCAGCTCGGCCGGGGCGACCTGCAGGCCCTTGACCTTGACCAGCTCCTTGAGCCGGTCCTCGACGAAGACGTCGCCGTCGGCGTCGATGCGGGCGAGGTCTCCGGTGTGCAGCCAGCCGCCCGCGTCGATCGTGGCCGCGGTCGCGGAGGCGTTGCCCAGGTAGCCCTCCATCAGCTGCGGACCGCGCACCCAGAGCTCGCCGCTGCCCTCGGTGCCGACGTCCTCGCCGGTCACCGGGTCGACGATGCGCGCCTCGACGCCGGGCAGCAGCACCCCGACCGAGCCGGGCACGACCGGGGCGGTGGCGTCGAAGAGCGTGATCGCGGCGACGGCCTCGGTCATGCCGTAGCCCTGCCCGACGGGACACCCGACGCGGCGGGCGCACTCCTGCTGCAGGTCCGCGGACAGCGGCGCCGCCCCGCACCCGAGCAGGCGCAGCGAGGACAGGTCGTAGCGGTCGACGGCCGGGTGGCGGGCCATCGCGAGCGCGATCGGCGGGACGACCACCGCGACCGTCACCTGATGGCGTTCGATGACGCCGAGGTAGGCCTCGAGGTCGAAGCGCGGCAGGGTGACGACGGCGCCGCCCGCGCGCAGCGTCACCCCCGCCACGACGTTGAGCCCGACCGCGTGGAAGAACGGCGCGACGGCGACCGACCGGTCCTCGCCGGTCAGGCCCATCACCGTCAGCATCTGCTCGACGTTGGTCACGATCGCCCGGTGCGTCAGCATGACGCCCTTCGCGAGCCCCGTCGTGCCCGACGAGTAGGGCAGCACCGCGAGGTCGCGGGTGGGGTCGACGAGCCCGTGAGGCACCTGCCCGCCCGCGCCGTCCGCGCCGTCCCCGCCGGCGGCGAGCACGGCCCCGAACGGCGTCGCGCCCGCGGCCTCCCCCAGCACGATCACCTCGGGGTCGGTGCCCGCCGTCGCGATCGCCGCCCGCACGAGCGGCAGGAGCGGCGGGATCGTCACCACGACCGGGGCGTGGTGGTCGCGCAGCTGCGGGGCGATCTCGTCGGCGGTGTAGAGCGGGTTGATCCCCGACACCACCCCACCGGTCATCATCGCACCGAAGCACGCGACGAGCCACTCCGGCCCGTTGGGCGCCACGATCGCCAGCACGTCGCCCGGCCGCAGCCCCCGCGCCCGGAGCCCCGCGGCGCAGCGGCGCACGTCGCGGCGCAGCTCGCCGTAGGTCACCGCGCGCCCGGACGGGCCGTCGACCACCGCGGTCGCCTCCGGGTGCTCGTCGGCGTGGGCGAGCAGGAAGTCCGGCACCGTCACGTCGGGGACGCGGGGGGCGGGCCAGCGGCTGCGGACGACGTGGTCGCGGGACATGCGGGCCTCCGGACGCTCGGGGGTGAGCCGTCAGGAGACGTCCGCGCGGGTGCCGGAGGCGTCGGGGACGGACCCCGAGAAAGCCTCAGACAGGCTTCATCGCCACGATCTGGACGAGGTTGCCGCAGGTGTCGTCCAGGACCGCCACGACGGCGCTGCCGATGTCGGTCGGCGGCTGGGTGAACGCGACGCCGCGGGCGGTGAGCCGCTCGTACTCGGCCGCCACGTCGTCGACGGCGAACTGGACGAGCGGGATGCCGTCCTCGACGAGGGCGTCGCGATAGGGCTTGACCGCCGGGTGGCCGGCGGGCTCGAGCAGGAGCTCGGGGCCCTCGGGGTCCTCGGGCGACACGACGGTGAGCCACGCGTCGTCGCCGAGGGGGATGTCGTGGTGCTTGGTGAAGCCGAGGACGTCGGTGTAGAAGTCGAGCGCGGCACGCTGGTCGTCGACGAAGACGCTGGTCAGGCGGATCCTCACGGGGTCCCCTTCCGGGTCGTGGGCCACCGCTCGGTGATCGCGGCGAGCGGCCGGCCGTCGAAGTAGTGGAACTTGGAGCGGCCGCGTCGCTCGGTGACGACGAGGCCCGCGTCCTCGAGCACCGCCAGGTGCTGGGAGATCGCCTGGCGGGACGAGGAGAGCCCGTGCCGGGTCACGAGCATGCTGCAGATCTCGAAGAGCGTCTGGCCGTCCCGGGCGACGAGCCCGTCGAGGACGAGACGCCGGGTCTCGTCGTCGAGGGCGTGGAACACGTCCGCCATGCGGTCAGGATAGGCAAGTCACTGCTTGCACTTCAAGGGTAAGCAACGACTTGCGCATCACGGAGTTGGTCACTTTGCGTGATTGTCGTCGCCGCCCTCGCCGCCTACGGTCAGCCGTCAGGGGGACGCGGGAGAGCACGAGGTGTCGCCGTGACGCTGACGCCACCGGCCGCGCGGGGCACGGCCATCCTCGAGCGTGACCACGAGCTGGCGGCGCTCGCCGCGGTCCTGCGCGGCGCCGGCGAGGGTCGGGGGGCGCTGGCGTGGATCGAGGGCCCGCCGGGCATCGGCAAGACCCGGCTGGTGGACGCGGCGCGGGCCGTCGCCGCCGGGCAGGCCGGGCACGCCGTGCTCGCGGCCCGGGGCGGGCGCCTCGAGCGCGACTTCGCCTTCGGCGTCGTGCGCGGGCTGTTCGAGCCGCTGCTCACCGACCCGGCGCGCACCGACGGCCTCCTCGCCGGCGCGGCCCGCCTCGCCGCCCCCGTCGTCACCCCGGGGCCGGGCGACGACGCGACCCGCGACCCCGCCAGCACCCTGCACGGGATCTACTGGCTCGTCGCCAACCTCGCCGAGCGCGGGCCGGTGCTGCTCGTCGTCGACGACGCCCACCTCGCCGACGCCGCCTCGCTGCGCGCGCTCGCCTACCTGGCGCGGCGGGTCGGCGAGCTGCCCGTCGCCCTCGTCCTGGCCGTGCAGACGCCCGTGGACCACGTCGAGCCCGCAGTGCTCGACGCGTTGCGCGAGGCCGAGGTGACGACGGTGCTGCGCCCCGGGCCGCTCAGCCGGGACGCGGTCGCGACGCTGGTGGCCGACGCCCTCCCGCACGCGCCCCCGGCCGTCGCCGACGCCTGCCACGAGGCGACCGGCGGCAACCCGCTGCTGGTCCGCGCGCTGCTCGCCGCGGGCGCCGAGACGCGGACCGACCTCGCCGCACCCGGCGCGGTCGCGCGGCTCGCGCCGGGGGTGGTCGCGACCTTCGTCGACCGCCGTCTGCGCGAGGCGGGCGAGGACGCCGTCGCGGTCGCCGGCGCGGTCGCCGTGCTGGGGGCCGCGGCCGAGCTGCGGCACGTGGCCGCGGTGTCCGGGCTCGACGCCGACGCGGTGGCCCGGGCCGCGGACACCCTCGCCGCCACGCGCCTGCTGCGTCCCGGGCGGCCGCTCGCGTTCGGGCACTCGCTGATCGAGCAGGCCGTCGCCGACCGGCTCGACCCCGCGACCCGCCACCGCGCCCACCGGCGGGCGGCCGCCGCGCTGGACGCCGACGGGGCCGGCGCGGAGCGGGTGGCGGCGCACCTCCTGCGCACCGAGGCGCTCGGCGACCCGACCGTCGTCGCGTGGCTGCGCGCCGCGGGACGGGTCGCGCTGGGCAAGGGCGCGCCGGAGACCGCGCGGACCTACCTCCAGCGCGCCGTGGCCGAGCCGCCGCCGGCCGAGGAGCGCGCCGCGGTGCTGCACGAGCTGGGCGCGGCGACCGCCCACGTGTCCTTCGGCGAGGGCGTGGCGCTGCTCGAGGAGGCGTTCGCGACCGCCGTGGACCCCCGCCGGCGCGGGCTGATCGCCCTGGAGCTCGCCCGCGCGCTGTCGGTGACGCTCGCGTTCGGCCGCGCGCTGGAGGTCCTCGACGAGGCCGCGGCGGCCCTGGCCGACGAGGACCACGGCGAGCTTGCCACCGAGATCGCCGCCGCGACCGTGGGCCTCGCCCGCCGCGACCCCGCCCGCCGGGCGGCGGCCGCCGAGCTGACGCGCACGCTGCGCCGCGACGGTCCGCTCCCGGCGCGCGGTGGGCCCGCCCTGCTGGCGTTCACCGCCCTCGACGCCCTGCAGACCGCCCGGGACTCGACGGCGGTGGACCTCGCCCGCGAGGCGCTCGACGCGACCCTCCGCGAGCCCGCCCCGGACCCGGGCGTCGTCCTGCCCGCGACGATGGTGCTCGTCGCGATCGACCACCTCGACCCCGTCCGGGCGTGCGCCGAGGCGATGCTCGCGGGCGCGCGGCGGCGGGGGTCGACGTACGACTTCGTGGCCGCGAGCGTCCTGCGCACGCAGGCCCGCTACCTGCAGGGACGCCTCGTCGAGGCCGAGGCCGACGCGCGCCTCGCCGACGCCCTCGCCGTCGAGCACGGCCTGCACACCCGCCGCTACACGCTCGCCTGGCTGGTCGTGGTGCTCGTCGAGCGCGGCGCCGTCGACGAGGCCGCGGACGTCCTCGAGGCCGCCGACGCCCCCACGGGGCTGGCGTACCTCCTCGCCGCGCGGGGCCGGTTGCGGCTCGCGCAGGGCCGCGCCGGCGAGGCCCGCGACGACTTCGCCGGCTGCGGGGAGCGGCTGCGGCTGCGCGGCATCGAGCACCCCGGCCTGCTGCCCTGGCGCACCGGGCTCGCGATCGCCCGCCACCGGCTCGGGGACGCCGAGGGCGCGGTGCGCGCGGCCGACGACGCGGTCGCCGCCGGGCGCCGGTTCGCCGCGCCCCGGCCGCTGGGCGACGCGCTGCGGGTGCGCGGGCTGGTCGGCGGCGCCCTCGCCCCGCTGCGCGAGGCCGTCACGTTGCTCGAGCCCACGCCCGCGCGCCTGGAGCTGGCGCATGCCCGTGTCGACCTCGGGGCGGCGCTGCGCCGGGACAACCAGCGCGTCGCGGCGCGCGGCGAGCTCGCCGCCGGGCAGGACCTCGCGCGCCGGTGCGGCGCCGACCCGCTCGTCGAGCGCGCCCGCCAGGAGCTGCGCGCGGCGGGGGCGCGCCCGC
This sequence comes from Actinomycetospora sp. ABD4_176, assembly GCF_056311855.1. Taxonomy (NCBI): domain Bacteria; kingdom Bacillati; phylum Actinomycetota; class Actinomycetes; order Pseudonocardiales; family Pseudonocardiaceae; genus Actinomycetospora; species Actinomycetospora sp. ABD4_176. The sequence continues at coordinate 2,901,608 of NZ_CM149974.1, forward strand.
GGCGGGTGGCCGTGACCGGCGCCGAGGCGCTGACCGCCGCCGAGCGGCGCGTCGCCGACCTCGCCGCCGACGGCCTGTCGAACCGCGAGGTGGCCCAGGCGTTGTTCGTCACCACGAAGACCGTCGAGACCCACCTCGGGCACGTGTACCGCAAGCTCGGCGTGACCGGGCGCGACGAGATCGCAGCCCTGCTCGAGTAGCCCTGCTCGGCTAGCCCTCGCGCTGGTCGGGCGGCGGGAAGTCGGCGTGCCGATGGGTCAGGTACCAGGCGCCGTCGATGCGGCGGAACCCGTGGGTCACCCGCAGGACCATCGACGTGGGCGGACCGCCGTCGATCCGGACGGTGCCCCGCTCGAAGCCCACGGTGGCGCCGAGGTCGCCCGAGACCGCGACGACCCGGTGGTCGTACGGCTCCATGACGCCGTCGCTGAACCGCGAGGCGGCCCACGCGAAGGTGCGGGTGACGGCCTCGTGGCCCTGCTCGATCGGGCCCCAGGCGCCGAAGAGCGTGACGTCGTCGGTGTCGGCCCACAGTGCCGCGTAGGGCCGGTGGTCGCCGGTGAAGACGGCGTCGAGGGCGCGGTCCACGCGGTCGAGGAACGCGAGGAAGTCCGGCGGCGCGTCGACTGCTCGGGTGCTCGTCATGCCCGCGAACCCTCCGCCGCCCCACGGGCCCGCGGCGTCGGGGCGGGACCCCGAGGATCCCATGTGAGCACTTTCCGGGCCTATAGGCCCGGAAAGTGCTCACATAGGTGTCAGGCCTGCGCCAGCGCCGGGGCCGGCTCGGCGTCTCCGAGCTCGGCCTCCTTCTCGCGGATGATCGGCAGCACCTTCTCGCCGAACTGCTCGATCTCCTCCTTCACGTGCAGGAAGCACAGGAGGTTGAGGTCGACGCCGAGCTTCTTGTACGCGATGACGCGGTCGGCGACCTGCTCGGCGGTGCCGATGAGCTGGGTCTTGAAGCCGTCGTTGTACTGGACCAGATCCTCGAACGACGACTCCGCCCACATGCCCTTGCCGTCCGACGCCGACCGGCCGGCCTGCGCGACGGCGTCACGGAAGCCCTTCACCTGCTCGACGTTGGCCTTGTCGACGATCTCGCGCAGGGTGTCGCGGGCCTCGGACTCGGTGTCCCGGACGATCATGAAGCCGTTGAGACCGAAGTTCACCGACCGGTCGTGGGCGGCCGCCTCCGCGTTGATGACGTCGAGCTGCTCGACGACCCCGTCGAAGTCCTTGCCGTTGGAGAAGTACCAGTCCGACACCCGGCCCGCCATCTTCTGGGCCGCCGTCGAGTTGCCGCCCTGGAAGATCTCCGGGTGCGGGCGCTCCGGCGTGTTCAGCGGCTTGGGCTTCAGCGAGTAGTCGTGGAAGCGGTAGAAGTCGCCGCGGAAGGTGAAGTCGTCCTGCTCCCAGATGCCCTTGAGGCAGGAGATGAACTCCTCGGTGCGCCGGTAGCGCTCGTCGTGCTCGAGCCACGGCTCGCCGAAGGCGGTGAACTCGCCCTTGAACCAGCCGGAGACGACGTTGGTGGCGAAGCGGCCGCCGGTGAGGTGGTCGGCGGTGGCGCCGAAGTTGGCGAACACGCCCGGGTGCCACATGCCGGGGTGCACCGCGGCCATGACCTTGAGCCGCTCGGTGGCCATCATGATCGCGAGCGACAGCGACGTCGACTCGTGCTGGTACTCGGCCGAGTAGCTCGCCATGTACCGGACCTGGGACAGGGCGTACTCGAACCCGCTGTTCTCCGCGGCGATGGCGGTCTCGCGGTTGTAGTCCCAGTTCCAGTCGGTGCGCTGCTCGATGCCGCTGGTGACCAGGCCGCCCGAGACGTTGGGGACCCAGTAGGCGAACTTCAGGGGCTTCGTGGGGATGCCGACGGACACGTCGGGATACCTCCTCGTCGAGGGGGTGTGAGGACGCGCGGGAGCCGCGCGGAGAACGGGAAGGAGGGGACGGACGGGCTCAGCGACAGAGAGTCGTCGCGAGCTTCCCGTGGTCGACGTGCCGGCGGCGCGTCAGCAGTGCCCAACTCATCGCCCGGGGACGCTTCCGGTACCGCGCGCCCCTGTCAACCGGAGCCGGGGCTCGGTCACATTCCGGTTCACGGGCGCCGCCACACGTCGCGGGAGTGCAGCAGCTCGATCTGCTTCTCGGTGACCTCGCGGCGGTACTCCGCGTGGTCGTAGGGCTTGCGGTCCAGGTAGAGGTTCTTCGGGTAGATCGGCTCGGCGTAGATCGTCCGGTACTGCTCGGTGGTGAGGTCCTTGAGCCAGTTGCCGAACTGGGCGCGGGCGCGGAAGTCGCGCAGCGCCGGGATGTTGATGGTGCCCGCCAGGTAGGTGGAGTGGCCGGCGTACCCGACCTCGCCGACCACCGTGCCGCGGTAGTCGCAGATCATGCTCGGCGAGCCGAAGGTGTCGATCGGGACGTCCGAGTCGGTGTGCAGGTAGTAGGTGCCGACCTGGTTCGCGACGACGTACATGTTGTTGTCCAGCGCCCGGGCCCGGTTCTGGATCTCGTAGAAGCCGTTGCCGGCGTGCGGGTGGGGGTAGGGCCCGCGGTAGGCGACCTCGCAGCCGTTCATCGCGAGGCCACGGGCGTTCTCCGGGTACGACGCCTCGTTGGCCATCATGACGCCGAGCCGGCCGATCTCCGTGTCCGCGACGGGGTAGAACGCGTCGAGCCCGTCGCCGTAGAGCTCGACCCAGCGGTCCCACACGTTGTGCGGGGTCACCGAGTGCTCCACGGGCTGCAGCGGCGTGACCTTGTAGTGGGTCAGCACGATCTCCTGCTGCGGCGAGATCGCGAACCCGACGTTGAAGAACCGTCCGGGGAACTCGGGGTGCCGCGCCTTCGCCGTCGCCATGACGTAGGCGTCGTAGGTCGCGGCGAGCCGCCCGAGCGCGTCGGTCTCCGGCCCCGGGATGTCGATGGCGCACTCGCGGGCGAACCACTCGTGGTCGTGGTCGAGGACCTCGTCGTTGAAGCCCTGCAGTGCGCCCTCGGGGATGGTGATGAGCCGGACGGGCAGGGCCATCGCCGAGAGCCACGAGGCGGCCTTCGCCAGGTGCTCGAGGTGCTCGATGTTGACCTTGATCTCGTCGCGGTGGCGGATGCCGCGCATGGTCGGGACCAGGCCGACCACCTGGTAGGGCTCGATCACGGGCCCGAGTACCTCACAGTCCGAACAGCACCCGCAACGGTGTGACGGCGAAGTACAGGACGAACGCGACGGCGACGACCCACATCAGCGGGTGGATCTCCCGCACGCGGCCGGTGGCGGTGCGCAGCAGCACCCAGCTGATGAAGCCGGCGCCGATGCCGTTCGCGATCGAGTACGTGAACGGCATGACGACGATCGTCAGGAACACCGGCAGGGCGACGGAGAAGTCCGACCACTCGACGTCGCGGACCCCGCCGATCATCAGGGCGCCGACGATGACGAGGGCCGGCGCGGCCGCCTCGACGGGCACCACGGCGTAGAGCGGGGTGAAGAACATCGCGGCGAGGAAGAGCAGGCCGGTGACGACGTTGGCCAGACCGGTGCGCGCGCCCTCGGCGATGCCCGAGGCCGACTCGACGAACACGGTGTTCGAGCTCGCCGACGCCGCGCCGCCGGCCACCGCGCCGGCGCCCTCGACGACCAGCGCGCGCCCGATCCGCGGCAGCTGGCCGTTCTCGTCGAGCAGGCCGGCCTGGCGGCCCAGCCCGGTCATCGTGCCCATGGCGTCGAAGAAGTTCGCGAGCACGAGCGTGAACACCAGCAGCGTCACCGCCAGCGCGGGCAGCCGGGCGAAGGCGCCGAACGACACGTCGCCGACGAGCGAGAGGTCGGGCAGCGAGACGATCGACTCGGGCAGGCCCGGGTAGCCGAGGTTCCAGCCCACCGGGTTCGTGCCGTTCGACGGCCCGACCGCCACGATGGCCTCGACGACGATCGCGAGCACCGTCGTGGCGAGGACACCGACGAGGATCCCCGCGCGGACGCCGCGGGCCACGAGCACGCCGGTGAGCAGCAGCCCGATGCAGAACACCGCCGTCGGCCAGGACGCGATCGAGCCCTCGATGCCCAGGCCGACCGGCACCGTGGTGTTGGCGGCGTCGGGCAGGCGGCGCACGAACCCGGCGTCGACGAGGCCGATGAACGCGATGAACGCGCCGATGCCGGCCGCGATCGCGATCTTGAGCGGATCGGGGATCGCGTTGAACACCGCGGTGCGGAAGCCGGTGAGACCCAGGATCACGATGATCAGGCCGTTGACCACGACGAGGCCCATCGCCTCCGGCCACGTGACCTGCGGCGCGATCGTCACCGCGACCAGCGTGTTGATGCCGAGGCCGGTCGCCATCGCGAACGGGAAGTTGGCGACGAGACCGAAGATGATCGTCATGACCCCCGCGACCAGCGCCGTCACCGCGGCGACCTGGGGCACGCTGAGGGTCATGCCCAGCACGTCGCGCTTCGCCGACGGCGAGGAGGGGTCGATGCTCCCGAGGATCAGGGGGTTGAGGACCACGATGTAGGCCATCGTCACGAAGGTGACGACGCCGCCGCGGACCTCCTGGCCGACCGTGGTCCCCCGCTCGTTCAGGCGGAAGAAGCGCTGCAACACGGCGCGCAGGCTAACCGCATCACACGCCTTTCATGTCTGTGATCTGCGTGGCGCAACACGGTGTTTCCACCACGTAGGGTCTCCCCCGTGGCCCGCCGCCTCGATCTGCACGCCGAACCGCCGCCGCTGCCCCGGCGGCTGACCGACCCGGTGCCGGCCGTCCTCGCCGGCTCGGCGGTGTGGGTGGCCGTCGCCGTGGTGCTGGGTGTCCTGGCGGCGACCGGCGTCCGCCCCCTCGACGTGTGGTTCGCCGCGGCGCTGTGCGGGGTCGCGCTCGGCGGGATCGGGCTGCTGGTCCTCGGGCTCCAGCGCCGGGCCGTGCGCCGCGGCGTCAAGTGGGCCCAGAAGCTGTAGGTCCGGTGCTGTAGGTCAGGCGCGGACGGGTGCCCGGAACGCGTCGGCGTGGTCGCGCGCCCAGTCGGCGAAGGTCCGCGGCGGCCGCCCGGTCACCGTGGCCACCGTGTCGACGGGGACCGAGCCGACCGGCGGCGGGTCGTTCTCCAGCGCCATCGTGAACTCGATGAGCTCGGCGGGCATGCCGGCGGCGGCGAGGTCGGCGCGCGCCTCCTGCTCGGACAGGCGGGTGAGCACGACCTCCTGCTCGATCGCCTCGGAGACCGCGGCCAGCTTCTCGGCGAGGGTGACCGCCGTGCCGCCGGTCAGGACGTAGCCCCGGCCGGTCGGCGCTGCGCCGGTGAGGACCGCGAGGGCCACCGCGGCGATGTCGGCCTCGTGCACCGCGGCGCTCGTGCGCCCGCGGTCGTACACGCGTACCTCGCCGGTGGTCCGGATCGCCGGGGCGTGGTCGAGCGTGTTGGCCATGAACTCGACCGGCGACAGCAGTGCCCACGGCACGCCGGCCGCGTCGAGGGCGGGCTCGAGGGTGCCGGTGTCCCAGCCGCCGAGGACGCTGACGCGCGCGACGCCGGCCCGGACCAGCAGGTCGACGATCTCCGGCCCGTTCTCCAGGGTCGCCGCGAAGTCCCCGCCGAACGTGATGAGGTGCGCGGCCTCGACGCCGTCGAACACGCCGGCGAGCGTCCCCGCGTCGGTCAGGTCCGCGCGCACGACCTCCGCGCCCGCGGGCAGGTCGGCGCGTGCCGGGTCGCGGGTCAGCGCGCGCACCGCGTGCCCCGCCGCCAGCAGCTGCGTCACCAGCGAGCGCCCCACCGTGCCCGTCGCCCCGGCCACCAGGATCGTCATGCGGTCCTCCTCGTCTCGGCTACGGGACGAGCATCGCGGCAGGGGCGGACAGGTTCGGTCCGCTACTCACGCGCTCGCGCCAGGGCGGCGACCAGTCCGCGGACCGGGTCGTCGGCGTGCGTGACGCCCCGGTCGTCGACCCACGCCGAGGGCGTGTACTCGACGGGCGCGCCACCGCGCTCGCCGTCGACGACCAGCACCCGCAGGCGCTCGTGCAGGACCAGCGCGCCGTCGGGCAGCGGCTGCCCGAGCGCGGCCGCCCAGGCCACCGCGGCGGGCAGCTCCTCCCACGGGACCGCGCGCCCGCCCTCGCGGACGGTGACACGCACGCGCTCGGAGGCCCGGGCGAGGTCGAGGAGGTCGGCGAGCACCGCCGCGTCGCCGGCGCCGGGCAGCACGAGGACCGCGGGCGGGAGCACGCCGGCGAGCTGCGCGCGGTCGAGCACCGCGGGCGGGGTGTCGCGGGCGGGGTCGGCGTCACGCACCAGGCCGTCGGCGGTGCGCACGCGGTCGGGCGGCTCGACGTCGGCGACGCTGACGCGGCCGGCGGCGACCGCCTCGGCGAGCGCGGTGTGCGCGGCCGCGGCGCGCGCCGGGGGCACGGCGCGCGCCGGGTCGGCGAGGCGGGCGAGGAGGTCCGTGGCGTCGTCGGCGCACGCCACCCGCGCCCGCGTCCGCACGCCGACCGCGGCGAGGAACGCCGGGTCGAGGCGCGCGGCGACGGCGTCGGGCACCGGGTCCCAGAGCCCGGCCACCGCGCTCGCGCCGGGCAGCCGCCAGGCCGTCGGCGGGCGGCCCGCGAGGCGTCCGTGCCGACCGAGCCACCAGGCGGTGTAGGGGCGGGGGCCGTCGTCGCCGGCGGCGCCCACGGGACGCGCGCCGCCCAGGGCCTCGCGCACGTCCCGGTCCCCCGCCAGCACCGTCCACGCCGCGTCCCACCGGTCGTCGGCGACGAGCTCGAGGTCGCGCACGGCGACCATCGGCCCCGGCGCCGGGCCGTCGGGGCCGTCGGGGCCGTCGGGGCCGTCGAGGCGCTCGGCGACCGGGTCGACCTCCTCGGCCCACCACGTCTCCTCGTCGTCGAGGTCGTGGTCGGGGCCCGCGGGGGCGTCGTCGCGCAGGACCGCGAAGCCGTCGAGCACGCCGACGGCGGTGAGCGCGTGGCGGGGGTGGGCCGCGGCGACCGCCGGGTCGAGCACCCCGAGCGGGCCGTCCGGGTCGACGAGCCCGCGCAGCGCGCCGTCGGGCAGGACGAGCTCGTCGGCGCGCCGGAACCCGCCGTCGGCGTCGCGCAGCGCCACCGCGCCGAGCCCGGCGTCGGCGTCACCCCCGGCGGCGACGAGGGCCAGCACCAGGTCACCGAGGGCGTCGAGCGCGTCGCCGCCCGCTCCGCCTGCCTCGGCGTCGTCGACGGAGCGCTCGACGGCCTCGCGCAGCGCCGGGTCGGCGAGCAGCGCGGGGCCCTCGACAGGGCGCGCGCCGAGCGCCACGAGCAGCTCGCGGGCGGCCCGACCGTCGACGGAGCCGTCGTCGAGATCCGGCGCGGCGACCCGCAGCCCGGGGACCGCGGCCGCCGCGAGCTGCGCGCCGAGGTCGGTGTCGGTGCCGCCGCCCGTGCCGGTCACGCCCGGCGCCAGCAGCACCCCGCGGACCCCGCGCACCACCCGGCCGTCGGCCAGCGGCACCGGCAGGCCGGCGAGCTCCTCGCGGGCGCCGGGGGCCACCAGCGCGGGCAGCGCCGAGAGGGCCGCGTACAGGGCGCGCCACCACGCGACGGGGCGGTCGAGCCCGGCGAGCGCGTCGACGAGCGCGGCCGGGCCGACCCGCGTGACCCCGACCGCCGCGAGCGCGGCCGCGTGGCGGGGCGCGGCGAGCCGGGCGTCGAGGAGGCCGGGCAGCACGTCGGCGAGCTGCTCGACCAGCGCGGCGAGGGCGTCGGGCGGGGCGGTCGGGTCGAGGTCGAGGACTCCGGCGCCGGCCGGGTCCACCTCGCCCGCGACCGACGCGAGCCAGGCCGAGGTCCGCAGCCCCTCGAGCACGGCGTCGCGCAGGGTCGCGTCGACCGCCGCCGCGGGCAGCGCGGGCAGCGGCACCAGCGCGGGGCGCTCCTCGACGGGCCGGGCGCGCACGAGGTCGGGGTAGCGGGCCGCCGCCGCGCGCAGGACGTGCTCGGTGACCGGGCCGGGGCGCACGTGCCGCCGGTCGGGGTCGAGCGGGACGGTGGCGAGCAGGCGCGCGGGCAGGGTGGTGCGCTCGTCGGTGGGGGTCGGCGCGTGCAGCACCTCGGGGCCGGCGGGCGTCCCGTCGGCGGGCACCGCCCACGTCGCCCGCCACCCCGTCCGCGCGCGGTCCTCCACGGCGAGCCCGGCGAGGAGGTCGGCGGGGACCGTGCCCTCGACGCGCAGCACGTGCCAGGCGCGGTCGCCGACCCGCACGACGTCCCCGTCCCCGGTGCGCGCCACGACGCCGCCGGGCAGGTCGACCGCGTGCAGCGGGGGCAGGGCGAGCAGGAGGTCGGGCGCCTGGGTCGCCGCGGCGGCGAGGAGGTCCGCCGCGTCGAGGCCCGGGAGCAGCGGGAGGCGGACCTCGGTGTCGGTGCCCGGCGGCGGGGCCGGCTCGTCGGCGTCGGTGGGCCAGGCGAGCCGCAGCGCCGGGGCCGCGCCGTCGCGGCGGGCGAGCTCGTCGGCCAGCGCCGGCACCCCGGCCGCGGCGACCGCGCGGGCGGTGCGGGCGCGGTCGAAGGCGACGCCGGCGACGGTCCCGTCCGGGCGCCGGGTGACGACGCGCGGGGCGTCGCTGATCGCGGTGACCGCCGCGAACCCGACCCCGAAGCGGCCCACCCCGCCGTCCCCGCGCTTCGCCGACGCGCGCAGGGACGCGAGCGCGGCGACGCCGTCGGCGTCGAGCGGCGCGCCCGCCCCGGCGACCTGGAGGGCACCGTCGACGACACGGATCCGCAGCGTGGTCGTCACCCCCGCCCGCTCGGCGGCGTCGGCGGCGTTCTGGGCGAGCTCGACGAACCAGCGGTCGCGGTACCCGCCGCGGAGCAGGTCCTCCTCGGCGTTGGCGTCCTCGCGGAAGCGCGCCGGCGAGGCCGACCACGCGTCGAGGACGGCCTGCCGCAGCGCGGCGGTGCCGAAGGGATCGGGGGTCACGGCTCCCCTGTCCCCGCTCTGTCGCGTCCTCAGCCGCCCGAACCGGTGGTCTCGGGCTCCATCTCGACGCCGTCGTCGTAGACGAGGTCCGCCACCGCGATGACCGAGCCGCTGTCGACCTGCATCTCGGAGTGGCCCCCGCAGCCGTACTCGGCGTGCACCACGTGCCCGTCGGCGGGGACGTTGCCGTTGCCGCAGACCCCGAACGCGGCGCGCAGCGAGCCGGCGACCGGCAGGTAGAAGCCGCACGTGCCGCAGTGCGCCGAGGCCGCGCGGGCCATGTCGGCGCCGGGCCCGAAGTCGCCGTCCGACCAGCGCACGGCCGCGTCCAGGCGCCCCTCGCGGCTCATCACGCGCGGGCGGCCCATGCCGAGCTCGTCGCCGACCTCGCGGACCCCGGGGCCGGGCTCGGGGTCCTCGGCGTCCTCCTCGTCGGGGTCGAGGGCGGCGTACGCGGGCACGAGGCGCTCGTCGTCGTCCTCGACGGGCAGCAGGTCGCCGGGGCCGAGGTCGTCGGCGCGCAGGCGCTCGGTCCACGGCACCCAGGTCGGTGCGACGACCGACTCCGGCCCGGGCAGCAGCACGACCTCGCTGACGTTCACGTCGCCCTCGGGCCCGGCGACGGTCACGGCCCAGTACCAGCCGCGGTAGCCCGGCTTGCCGGCCGCGAAGTAGTGGGTCGCGGCGTCGGGCACGTCCTCGGCGCGGATCGCGACGGCCTCGCCGACCTGGCCGGCCTCGCCGTCGGCGGTCTCGACGGCGGCGGCGCGCGCGAGGTCGGCCGCTCCGCGGAGGTGGGCGGCGACGTCGGAGGGTGTGTCCGACGGTGTGGCGGACGGGACGGCCGGGTCGGCGAGCTCGGGGACCACGCCACGATTGTGCCCGCCACACCGCCGGGCGGCGGAGCCGGGCGGGCACCGGCCACTCCCGGTCGGCGGCCGGTCACCGAGGGTGTCCCGATCGGGGTCGTACGTCGGTCATCATGGACCCGTGACCGGACCGTACGGCCCGCCGCCGCGCCGTCGGCCCGAGCGCCTGCCGCCGACGCCCCGGTCCACGCGGCCCTTCCCCGAGGGGGAGCCCGCCGGTCCCGCCGAGCCCCCCGGCGACCGGGACACCCGGTACTCCACCCGCTTCGACCCGCGCGCCGAGACCCGGCACGACGCCCGCGCCGCGGACGCCCGCCCGCACGACGGTGACGACCACCCCGGCCCCCGCAAGATCACCGTCACCCGGGTCGCCGCCTGGCGGGCCCGGCACCTGACCCGCCGCGGCGCACAGGCCTTCCACCGCGCCGCGTCCGCCGACGGCGCCGACCGTTCCGGGCTCACGGCGCTGACCTACGCCTGGATGGCCAACTACGCCTCCGACGCGACGCTCGCCGTCGCGCTGGCCAACACCCTGTTCTTCTCCGCCGCGAGCGCCGAGAGCAAGGGCCGGGTGGCGCTCTACCTGCTCATCACCGTCGCGCCGTTCGCGCTGGTCGCGCCGGTGATCGGGCCGGCGCTCGACCGGCTGCAGCAGGGCCGGCGCGCGGCGATGGCGGCGTCGACCGCGGGCCAGGGCGCGCTGGCGGTCGTGCTCGCCCTGTACATGGACACCTGGGCGCTGTACCCGGCGGCGCTGGGGATCATGGTGCTCTCGAAGTCGTTCGGCGTGCTCAAGGCCGCGGTCACGCCCCGCGTGCTCCCACCGGGCATCACGCTGGTCACGACGAACTCCCGGCTCACCGTCTTCGGCCTGATCGCCTCCGGGGTGGCCGGGGCGGTCGCGGCCGGCGTCGCCTGGCTCTTCGGCTCCCCCGGCGCCGCGTGGCTCACGGCGGTCATCTGCCTCGCCGCGGTGTGGCTGTGCCTGCGCATCCCGGCCTGGGTGGAGGTCACCGAGGGCGAGGAACCCACCCGCATCCTCCCGGTGCCCGGCATCACCGAGGACGCCCCGCGCCGCAGCCCCCTGTCCCGCGACGTCGTCACCGCGCTGTGGGCCAACGGCACGATCCGCAGCCTGACCGGCTTCCTCATGCTGTTCGCGGCCTTCGTCGTCAAGAACGAGACCGAGGGCGCGCCCGGCGACCAGCTCGTGCTGCTCGGCATCGTCGGCGCCGCGGCCGGGGCGGGCGGCTTCCTCGGCAACTTCGTCGGCGCCCGCCAGCGCTTCGACCGGCCCCGCGTGCTCCTCGTCGTGGGCCTCGTCGCGGCGCTGGCGGCGGTGGTCGTCGCGGCGGTGCTCACCGGGCTGGCGAGCGCGGCGGTGTGCGCCCTCGTCGCCGCCACCACCAGCGCCCTGCTCAAGGTCTGCCTCGACGCCGTCGTCCAGCGCGACCTGCCCGAGGCCGGCCGCGCCTCGGCGTTCGGGCGCTCCGAGACGATCCTGCAGCTGTCGTGGGTGTTCGGTGGCGCGCTGGGCGTGCTGCTGCCGCCGACGTGGTGGATCGGGTTCACGGTCATCGGCGTCGTCGTGGCGCTCGGTACCGTGCAGACCGTGCTGATCAGTCGGGGGTCGTCGATGATCCCGTGGAGACGGCGGTGAGGTCGCTGTGACATCTCTGCGGTCGCTCCCCCGCCGGACGCTCGTCGTCGGCGCCCTCGTGCTGGTCGCCGTCGTGGCCGTGGTCGTCGTGCTCGTCGTGCGTGCGACGGCCGGGCCCTCGTCCCCGGGCGAGGTCACCTTCGCCGCGGGCGGGGCCACCGCGACCGTGGGCGCGACCCAGTTCTGCGACGTCGGAGTCACCGAGTGCGGCGACGACCCGGAGGCGACCGCCGTCCTGCCGGTCCCGCCGAACACGCCGTTGACGGTCACGGTGCCCGAGGAGGTCGCGAGCACGCCGTGGCAGCTCGCGTTCACGTTCCGTGATTCCACAGGCGCCACGCAGCAGGGCCGCAGCCCCGTGTTCGCGCCGGGCACGACCCCGACCTTCACGCTCGTCCTGCCGGCTGCGCCCGACCAGCTGACCAGTGCCGAGGTCCAGCAGTACGGCGCGCGGATCACCCAGGGCCCCAACGGTCTGGAGTTCGCGACGCGCGCGACGTGGGTACTCAGCGTCGACGACCGGTGACCCGACGTGACCCCGATCCCGTCGAGTGACGTCCGATCGAGTGGTGCACGGCGTTTTCACTCGTTCGGCTCTGGGTGGCTGTAACGGAGATCGCCATCGTGCGCGACTGCATCGGGGACTCTCGGGGGGATTCTCTACATGGTCACGTCGCGTGCTGTCACCGTCCGTCGCCGCGCCTCGCGGTGGTTCGCCGTACTCGGGGTCCTCGTCGCCGCCGCGCTCACGTTCTCGACCGTCGCCGTCGCGCCGTCGGCCGAGGCGGCCACCGTCCTCGGCCAGTTCCGCAACGGCTCCGGCAAGTGCCTCGAGAACCTCAACAACGCCACGACGACGAACAACACCATCCGGATCAACGCCTGCGGGCCGATGACCAACCAGGCCCAGCAGTTCAGCCGGTGGGCGAACGACGAGGCGATCAAGACGCCCGCGGGGCGCTGCCTCGGCACGCTGAACAACGGGACCGCGGCCGGCACCAACGTCGTGCTCGTCGCCTGCAACCCGGCGAACAACACCCAGCACTGGGTGATCCGCACCGACGGGCTCGTGATCAACCGGCAGGCGCTCCGCTGCCTCGCGCCGCTGAACAACTCCACGACCAACGGCACCCGCACGGTCCTGGCGAACTGCTCCACGACGGCCGCGATGCGCTGGACCGTCCCGGCGGCCTCCACGCCGACCACGACGCCGACCACGACCACCACGCCGGTCCCGCCGACGACCACGACCACCACGACGGTCCCCCCGACGACGACCACGACGACCGTCCCGCCGACCACCACGACCCCGCCGACCACCACGACCCCGCCGACCACCACGACCCCGCCGCCGGCCGGCCGCGACCCGCTGCGCCAGCCGTTCTCGTCGACGTCGATCTGGAACATGCCGATCGGCAGCGGCGCGGTGTACGTCCCCGCGGGCCTGCCCGCCCTGCCCGGCGGCAGCACCGGCGCCCGCGTCCCGCAGGTCGACGACGAGCCGCTGATCCTCACGCCGACCGCGCCCCTGACCGACATCCTCTTCAGCTCGGGCGGCTGGGGCGGCGACCGCTGCCAGAACGACCCCTCGCGCGTGCTCGCCCGGGCGCCGATCCCGTCGGGCTACGTCCTGCCCAGCGACAACAAGAACCAGAGCGCCGCGATCCTCGCCGCCGACGGCCGCACGATCATCTCGCCCCAGCCGCTCGCGCGGTGCCGCGCGGGCGGGCCCGCGACCAGCTACGTCCGCTACCCCGACCAGGACATCTACGGCCCGGGCATCGAGGGCTCGCACGGCGGGTCGGGCATGAGCGCGCTGGGCGGGTCGATCCGCATCGGCGAGCTGCGCCCCGGCCAGCAGGGCCCACGCCACGCGCTGAAGATCAACCTGTACGCCCGCGGCGAGCTGGGCGTCTGCGGTCCCACGCGCGCCGAGTGCTTCCGCTGGCCGGCGGTGAAGTCGGACTCGCGGGCGGTGACCTGGTACGGCCAGGCGACCAACAACCAGAACACCGCCATGCGCATGGGCGCGCTGCTCGCGCTGCCGGCGAACACGAGCATCGCCTCGCTGAACCTGCAGACCGAGCCCGCCCGCCAGATCGCCTGGACGCTGCAGAACTACGGCGCCTACGTCGTCGACGACACCAGCGGCCCGTCGTTCGCCCTCAACGCCGAGAACGGGCCGGGCGGCAACATGCGCACGCAGTTCCGCGGCGACTGGGGCTACGACTTCGAGATCTACGCGAGCAACGCCAACGCCTGGAGCCGCGACCTGCAGAAGCTCCGCACCGCGCTGTCCGTCGTCGACAACAACGGGCCCTCGAGCATCGGCGGCGGCGGCACACCCCGCCAGCCGCTGCTGCCCGAGCTCGTCCAGCCGATGGTGACGGTCCCGCCGACCGTGCCCACGGCCCCGCAGACGACGGCGACCAGCGGTCCCGTCCCGCCGACGACCACCGCGCCGGTGCCGGGCAGCTGAACCACCCGTCCCGAGCGCCCGTCCGTGCCCCGGCACGGGCGGGCGCTCGGAGCGTGCGGCGCGCCCCGGCGGATCAGCCCTCGAGCTCGCGCGCCACGGCGCGGACGACCTCGGCGAGCTGCTTGGTGTGCCGCCGGTCCGGGTAGCGGCCGCGGCGCAGCTCGGGCTGCACGCGGGCCTCCAGGATCTTGATCATGTCGTCGATGAGGCCGTGGAGCTCGTCGGGCGAGCGGCGGGCGGCCTCGGCCACCGACGGCGCGGGGTCGACGAGCCGGACCTGCAGCGCCTGGGGCCCGCGCCGGCCCTCGGCGATCCCGAACTCGACGCGCTGCCCGGACTTCAGCGTCTCCACCTCGCGGGGCAACGCCCCCTTGGGCACGTAGACGTCCGCCCCGCCCTCCTGCGAGAGGAAGCCGAACCCCTTCTCGGCGTCGTACCACTTGACCCTGCCGGTCGGCACCGTCGTCTCCCGTCCTGCGTCACCCACGACAAAGCGCCCCGGCGGCCGTGCCGGAGCGCAGGCATCCAGTTTATCCCCGCGCGGCCACCACGAATCCGCTGTCAGGACGCCGTCGTGCCGGTTTCAGGCCGTCGGGCTCCGCGAGAGGCCCAGCAGCTCGACGGCCTCCTCGCGCATCTGGACCTTGCGGACCTTGCCGGTCACGGTCATCGGGAAGTCCTCGACGACGTGCACGTAGCGCGGGATCTTGTAGTGCGCGAGCCTGCCGCTCGAGAACTCGCGCAGCGCCTCGGCGGTCAACGGCTCGGTGCCCGGCCTCTGACGCACCCAGGCCATGATCTCCTCGCCGAACCGCTCGTCGGGGACCCCGATGACCTGGGCGTCGACGATGTCGGGGTGGGTGTAGAGGAACTCCTCGATCTCGCGCGGGTAGATGTTCTCCCCACCCCGGATGACCATGTCCTTGATGCGGCCCGTGATGTTGATGTAACCCTCGTCGTCCATGACGCCGAGGTCGCCGCTGTGCATCCAGCGGGCGCGGTCGATGACCTCCGCGGTCTTGTCGGGCTGCTCCCAGTACCCGAGCATCACCGAGTAGCCCCGGGTGCACAGCTCGCCGGGGGTGCCGCGCGGCACGGTGCGCCCGGTCTCCGGGTCGACGATCTTCGACTCGAGGTGGGGCATCGTGCGCCCGACGGTGGACACGCGGCGGTCCAGCGAGTCGTCGACCCGGGTCTGCGTGGACACCGGGCTGGTCTCGGTCATGCCGTAGGAGATGGCGACCTCGGACATGCCCATCCGCTCGACGACCTGCTTCATCACCTCGATCGGGCACGGCGAGCCGGCCATGATCCCGGTGCGCAGGCTCGTCAGGTCGTAGGACTCGAAGTCCTCCAGCCCCAGCTCGGCGATGAACATCGTCGGCACGCCGTAGAGCGAGGTGCACCGCTCCTGCGCGACGGCCTCGAGGGTCAGCGTCGGGTCGAACCCGGGCGCGGGAATGACCATCGTCGCGCCCGAGCTGGTGCACGCGAGGTTGCCCATGACCATGCCGAAGCAGTGGTAGAAGGGCACCGGGATGCAGACGCGGTCGGTGTCGTCGTAGCCGATGAGCTGCCCGACGAAAAAGCCGTTGTTGAGGATGTTGTGGTGCGACAGCGTCGCGCCCTTGGGGAACCCCGTCGTGCCCGAGGTGTACTGGATGTTGATCGGGTCGTCCGGCGTCAGCGTCGCCTGCACCTCGCGGACCCGCGAGGTGTCCCCGGAGCGGTCGAACAGGCCGTGCCACTCGTCGGAGTCGATGATCACGACCCGCTGCAGCGCCCGCCGCTCGGGCCGGACCTCGTCGATCATCGCGACGTAGTCGGAGGTCTTGAAGCTGCGCGCGGCGACCAGCAGCGAGATGCCCGCCTGGTCGAGCACGAAGGCGAGCTCGTGGGTCCGGTAGGCCGGGTTGATGTTGACGAGGATCGCGCCGATCTTCGCCGTCGCGTACTGCAGCAGCGTCCACGGCGCGCAGTTCGGCGCCCAGATCCCCACGCGGTCGCCGACGGCCACCCCGGCCTCGAGCAGGCCCAGCGCGAGCGCGTCGACCTCGGCCACGAACTGCGCCCACGTGTACCGCTCGCCCCGCGCCCGGTCGACGAGCGCCTCGGCGTCCGGGCGCGCTCCGGCGGTCCGGTCCAGGTTGTCGCCGATGGTGTCCCCCAGCAGGGGGATGTCCGAGATCCCCGAGGTGTAGCTGGGGACGAGGGGCTGGGCGGGCGCCGTCACAGGAGACCTCCGGGGCGAGCACGTGTGCGAGCACTGTTCCGATGCACTGTGGTCGCGGCCACGATGTCACGCCGGTCGCCCCGCCGTCACCGGATGATCGGACGGGCCTGGGACCATTGCCGACCATGGGTGACGTGGTCGAGGTCGACGGCACCGGGCTCTCCGGCGACGACGTCGAGAAGGCGACCGACCGGCTCGTCGACGTGCTGGTGGCCGCCGACGAGGACGGCTGGTACGGGCGACTGGAGGTCGTCCGGCCCTGGTCGGCGCACAACCCGCACCTGGACGGGGAGTTCGCCCGCGCCGGGGCGATCCGGCGCTACCTGTGCCGCGAGCTGGCGTCGCTGCTGGGCATGGGCGCGCGGATCACCGCGCGGCCCTCGCGGGTGCAGCCGCCGTTCGACGACCCCGACTTCTTCGTCGCCCTCGACGAGGACCGTGTCGACACCCGCTCGAAGAAGCTCTTCCTGTTCTCCCCCGAGCGCATGGCCCTCTCGATCGACCGGATCGGCCACTACACGGGCACGCCGGCCGCCGCCTTCCAGCGCCACGTGCTGTTCACGAACTACGCCATGCACGTCGAGTCGTTCCTCGAGCGCTTCCCGGACGCGGTGCGCCCCGAACGGCCGGGCGCCCAGATGCCCGCCTACCACCACGTCACCGAGGCCGGCGACGGCGTGAGCCTCGTGAACATCGGGGTGGGGCCGGCGAACGCGAAGACCGCGACCGACCACGTCGCCGTCCTGCGCCCGGACACCATGATCATGATCGGGCACTGCGGCGGGCTGCGGAACCACCAGCAGAAGGGCGACTTCGTGCTGGCCACGGGCTACCAGCGCGCCGACCACGTCCTCGACGAGGTGCTGCCGCTCGACGTGCCCGTGGTGCCCAACCACCGCCTGAACTCCTACCTGCTCGACGCGCTGCAGCGCGCGGGCATGACCTACCGGCTCGGCATCGTGCACACCACCGACAACCGGAACTGGGAGTTCAACCAGCAGGCGGCGCTGCGCGCGATGCAGCTGAGCCGCAGCGTCGCGGTCGACATGGAGTCGGCGACGATCGCGACGAACGGCTTCCGCTACCGCGTGCCGCACGCCACGCTGCTCTGCGTCTCGGACAAGCCGCTGCACGGCTCGCCGAAGCTCGCCGCCGGCGCGCAGGAGTTCTACGAGGCGTCCAAGCGCCACCACCTCGACCTGGCGCTGACGGCCCTCGCGTCGGTGCGCCGCGAGCACCCCGAGGGCCTGCCCGGCCAGGAGATCCGCGCCGTCGACGAGCCGCTGTTCGGGGGCCCGCCCGACCTGTGAGGTGATCAGGCGGCGGCGAGCGACGGTGCGGTCGCGGCGCCCTGCCGGTCGGCGGGGACGCCGTCGGGGCGGGCGAGCACCGCACCGTCGCGATCGAGCCCGAGGGTCGTCGCGGTCGCGGCGTCGAGGGGGTGCACGGCGACGGGCGCGCTGCCGGTGCGCCCGGCCGCGAGCAGGCGGGTCGCCGTGGCGGCGTCGGGCCCGGCCAGCACGGTCCAGCCGGGTCCGAGCAGGTCGAGGGTCGAGCGGCCGTCGGGCAGCGCGACGTGGGGCAGGCGGGCGCCGAGGTCGACGGCGAGCTCGGTGGCGACGTCGCGGCGGCTGCCGTCGGGGTCGGTCGAGCGCGCGACGGCGTGCTCGGCGACCGGGCGGCGCTCCGCCTCGTAGGTGTCGAGCAGCTCGGGGCCGGCCCAGCCGCGCAGCACCCAGGCGAGCTTCCAGGCGAGGTCGACGCCGCTCTGCAGGGCGGTGTTCATGCCGGTGCCGCCGCGCGGGGTGACGCGGTGGGCGGCGTCGCCGGCGAGGAACACGTCGCCGGCGCGGAAGGTCTCCGCGAGGTGGGCCGCGGCACGGATCGGCCGGACGCTCTCGACCTGCACGTCCAGCCCCGGGACCCCGGCGCTGCGACGGAGCATCGCCGCGACCTCCTCCGGGCTGTCGGTGTCCTCGCCCGGCGCGTAGATCCACCGGTCGCCCCCGGCGGGCAGGAAGAGACCCGGGGAGTCCGAGACCCAGTACAGGCCGAAGCGGACCCGGCCCAGCACCGCCTCCAGCGGGGCCCGCACGACGGTGTGGGTCCCGGCGAGCACGCCGTCGTCGTCGCCGTGCACGACGATCCCGACCGCCCGCCGCACCGCGCTGTGCGCGCCGTCGGCGCCGATGAGGTAGCGGGCGCGCAGGGTGCGGCCGTCGGTGGTGGTCGCGACGACGCCGTCGGCGGCCGACCCCACGTCCGCGATCTCGGCGCCGGACACGACGCGCACCGTGGGCAGCGTCGCGAGGTGGCCGCGCAGCACGGCCTCGAACCGGTCCTGGGCGACGACGGCGGGCGCCGTCGGGCTGACCAGGGCGGCCTGCTCCCGTGTCGGGTAGCCGACCGCGACGGCGCGGCCGTCGTCGGCGGCGGCGAGCGAGGCGCACTCCCACAGCCAGACGTCGGCGTCGTGCCCCTGCGCGCGCACCGCGGCCTCGAGGCCCCAGGCGCGCACGTGCTCCATCGCGCGGGTGCTGACCACGGTGGCCCGCGGCCACGTGGACGGGGTCGCGCGTTTCTCGACCACCAGGGTGTCGATGCCGTGCCGGCCCAGCGTCACGGCGGCGGCGAGCCCGGCGGCACCACCGCCGACGACGAGGACGTCACACTTCCGATGAACATGGTGTCTCATAGAAGACAGGCTGTTCAGTCGAATACAGGCTGTCAAGCCAAATCTGTTAGGTTCGGCCTCGTGGCCACCCGGAAGTACGAGCAACGGTTGCGCGCCGTGTCGGCCGAGCAGACGCGCCGGGACGTGCTCACCGCACTGGAGCAGCGGCTGACCGAGACCCGCGGCGCGGTCGGGCTCGAGGACGTGGCGCGCCGGGCCGGGGTCTCGCGGTCGACCGTGTACCTGGTGTTCGGCTCACGGGCCGGGCTCTTCGACGCCTTCGCCGACGATCTCTGGGAGCGAGCCGGGCTCCCCCGGCTCACCGAGGCCGTGGCGCACCCCGACGCCCGCGAGCACCTGCGCGGCGGGCTCCGCGCCGGCACCGAGATCTTCGCGGCGATGCGCGACGTCGCCGCGGTGCTGTTCGCGATGTCGGCGCTCGACCCGGACTCGGTGGGCGGGGCGGTCGTGCGCATGGAGCAGGAGCGGTGGGGCGGCATGCTCCACCTCGCCCGGCGCCTGGCCGAGCAGGGCGAGCTGCGCGACGACGTCTCCGAGGCCGAGGCCGCCGACGCCCTCTGGGTGATCGCGGGCTTCGCGAGCTTCGACGCGCTCTACACCGGTCGCGGCCTGCCCGTCGACGAGGTCGCCCGCCGCCTCGTCGCCATGGCGGAGGCGGCCCTGTGCCGCCCCCCTATGTGAGTACTTTCATCCCCTATAGGGGCAGAAAGTGCTCACGTGGGTTCAGCGGCGGCGGGGGTGCACGGCGACCTCGGTGGCCTTGACCGCGAACCACAGGTCATCGCCCGGCTCCACGCCCAGCTCGGCGACGGCGGCGGGGGTGACGTCGGCGGCGAGCCCCTCGGCCCACTCCGGGCCGCCCGGGGCCGCCGCCGCGCGCAGCCGCACCACCTCGCCCCGGGGTTCGAGGGCCGCGAGGCGCACCGGGAGCACGTTGCGGGGGCTGCCCTCGGGGTGCTTGCGGTGCACCGCGACCGCGCTGGGCGGGAACACCGCGACCGCCGGCTCACCGTCCGCCAGCTCCTCGGAGGCGCGCCCGTGCACCGTGGCGCCCTCGGGCGTCGTCAGCCCGGCCGCGGAGGCCGCGCCCCCGACGAGGTCCAGCCCGGCGATCCGGGCCGCGAACGCCGAGCGCGGGCGCGCCAGCACCTCGGCCGTCGGGCCCTCCTCGACCACCGCGCCGTCGGCCAGCACCAGGAGGCGGTCGGCGAGCACCACGGCGTCGACCACGTCGTGGGTGACGAGCAGCGTCGTCTGCCCCGTCTGCCGCACGACCCGGCGCAGCACCGAGCGCACGGCCGGCGCAGCGTCGACGTCGAGCGCGGCGAAGGGCTCGTCGAGCAGCAGCAGCTCGGGCTCGACGGCGAGCGCGCGGGCGATCGCGACCCGCTGGGCCTGGCCGCCCGAGAGCTCCGACGGCCGGCGCTCGGCGAGATCGGCGAGGCCCACGTCGGCGAGCCGCTCGTCCGCCGCCGCCCGCGCCGCGCGTCGCCCCCGGCCGGCGCAGCGGGGGCCGAAGGCGACGTTGTCGCGGGCGGAGAGGTGCGGGAACAGCAGCGCCTGCTGGCTGAGCAGCCCCACCCGGCGCCGGTGGGCGGGCACCGCGACCCGCGCCGCGGTGTCGGTGAGCACCCGCCCGCCGAGCGTGACCCGCGCATCCTCGGGGCCGTGGAGGCCCGCGAGCGTCCCGAGCAGCGTCGACTTGCCCGACCCGTTCGGCCCGAGCACCGCGACCACCTCCCCCGGCGCCACCTCGACCGCGACGTCGAGGGTGAACCCGCCGCGCCGGGTCGTCACCCGGGCCTCGAGCGCGGTCACCGCACGCCCGAGACGTCGCGGGTGCGGGTGGCGACGATGACGAGGACGGCGACCACGACCAGCACCAGCGACATGGCCACCGCGCCGTCGAGGTCGTTCTGCGACTGGATGTAGATCAGCAGCGGCAGGGTCTGGGTGGTGCCCTGCAGGTTGCCGGCGAAGGCGATCGTCGCGCCGAACTCGCCGAGCGCGCGGGCGAAGGCCAGGACCGACCCCGACACCAGCCCCGGCAGCACGACCGGCAGCGTCACCCGCCGCAGCGCGGTCAGCGGCGGCGCCCCGAGGGTCGCGGCGACGACCTCGTAGCGCTCGCCCGCCGTCCGCAGCGCCCCCTCGAGGCTGACGACGAGGAACGGCATGGCGACGAAGGTCTGCGCGATGACGACGGCCGCGGTGGAGAACGGCACCGTGATCCCGAACCAGGCGTCGAGCAGCTGCCCGACCGGCCCGGTGCGCCCGAGCAGGAACAGCAGCGTCAGGCCGCCGACCACGGGGGGCAGCACCAGCGGCAGCAGCACGATCGAGCGCAGCACCGCCAGCCCCGGCAGGTCCGAGCGCGCCAGCACGAGCGCGAGCGGCGTCCCGAGCAGCAGGCACAGCGCCGTCGAGACGAGCCCCGTCTGCAGGGAGAGCGACAGCGCGTCGAGCGCCGCGGGAGTGGTGACCAGGGTGCCGAAGTCCGCCCAGTCGGTCCGCACCACGAGCCCGGCCACGGGCACCGCGACGAGGCCGAACCCCACCACCGCCGGCACCCACACCGGCCAGGGCAACGTGAGCGTGATCGCGCCGCCCCGGCGGGTGCGCGTCACGTCAGCGTGAACCCGGCCTGTTGCAGGGCCGCGTCGCCCTGGGGGCCGGTGACGAACTGGATCCAGGCGTTCGCGAGGTCGGCCTGGCCGCCCTCCACGGCGCCGATGAGGTAGTTCTGCGCCGCCCCCGGCGCTGTGGCCTCGGGGAAGTCGACGCCCTCGACCTGCCCGCCCGCCGACCGCACGTCGGTGACGTAGACGAGCCCGGCGTCGACGTTGCGGGTCTGCACGCGCTGGAGCACCGAGCGCACGTCCTGCTCCTCGCTGACCGGGTCGAGGGTGACGCCCGCGGCGCGCTCGGCGGCCTCCGTGGCGGCGCCGCACGGGACGGCGGGCGCGCAGACCGACTCGGTGACCTGCGGTCCGACCAGCGACGACAGGCCGGTGACCCGCTTCGGGTTGCCGGGCGGCACGGCGATCTGGAGCCGATTCGTCGCGTAGGTGAGCGGCTCCCCCGCGATCCGCCCCGCCTGCTGCGCGGTCTGCATCGTCCGCGTGCTCGCGGTGGCCAGCACGTCGGCGGGCGCCCCCTGCACGACCTGCTGGGCGAGCGTGTCCGAGCCGCCGACATTGAACACGACGGTGGTGCCGGGGTTGGCCAGCTCGAACTGCGGCCCGAGCTGCTCGTAGACGTCGGTCAGCGACGCCGCTGCGGAGACGGTGAGCGTGCGGCCGGGCTGTTGCTCTCCACCGAACTGTTCCCCACCGGACGATCCGCACGCCGTGACGGCCAGCGCGAGCGCGGCGGCCAGGGCCGTCAGGACGACGGTGCGGGCGCCGCTCACGCCAGGCCTCCGGGGGTCTCAACGATGATCTGGGACGCCTTGACGATCGAGACCGCGAGCGAGCCGACCTCGAGCCCGAGCTCCTCGACGGCCTCGGTGCTCATCAGCGACACCACGCGGTGCGGCCCGCACTGCATCTCGACCTGCGACATGACCTTGTCGCTGCTGATCGAGGTCACCAGCCCGACGAAGCGGTTGCGCGCGGAGCGGCCCACCCCGGACGGGTCGGGGGTGGCGTGGGCCTGGGCGCGCGCGAAGGCGGCGAGGTCGGCGCCGGCGATGACCTTGCGCCCGCTGGCGTCGGTGGACACCGGCAGCGCGCCGCCGTCGGTCCACCGGCGCACGGTGTCGTCGCTGACCCCGAGCAGCCGGGCGGCCTCGGCGATCCGGAAGTGCGTCACGAGCGGGCAGTCTAGGCCCGAGACTGCGTCTGTACAGTGCCGCCTGCTCCGCAGGTCCGGAGACGGGTCACGCCGGTCAGCGCTCGCCGCGGCGGCGACGCGGTGGGAAGGTGCGGAGGTGGACTTCGCACCCAGCGCCGCGGCCCAGGACTACACCGACCGGATGCGGGCCTTCCTCGACGAAGCGGTCCTGCCGGCCGAGAAGGTCTACGACGCCTGGCGCGAGGAGCGGCGCGGGACGCCGGCCGAGCACGACCTGCCGCCGGTGATGGAGGAGCTCAAGAGCGAGGCCCGTCGGCGCGGGCTGTGGAACCTGTTCCTCCCGGACGTCTCCGGGCTGTCGAACCTGGAGTACGCGCCGGTCGCGGAGGTGTCGGGCTGGTCGCCGGTGATCGCGCCCGAGGCGATCAACTGCCAGGCCCCCGACACCGGCAACATGGAGACCCTGCACCTGTTCGGCACCACCGAGCAGAAGCAGCAGTGGCTCGAGCCCCTGCTCGCCGGGGAGATCCGCTCGGCGTTCGCGATGACCGAGCCGGCCGTCGCGTCGTCGGACGCCACCAACATCACCACCTCGATCCGCCGCGAGGGTGACGAGTACGTCATCACCGGCAAGAAGTGGTGGATCTCCGGCGCCGCCGACGCGCGCTGCGCCGTCTTCATCGTCATGGGCAAGACCGACCCGGACGCCCCGACGCACCGCCAGCAGTCGATGGTGCTCGTCCCCCGCGACGCCCCCGGGCTCACGATCACCCGCCCGCTGCCGGTCTTCGGCTACCAGGACCAGCACGGGCACTGCGAGATCGAGCTGAGCGAGGTCCGGGTGCCGGCGTCGAACCTGCTGGGCGAGGAGGGCGGCGGCTTCGCCATCGCCCAGGCGCGCCTGGGCCCCGGGCGCATCCACCACTGCATGCGCCTCATCGGCATGGCCGAGCGCGCGGTGGACGCGATGGTGCGCCGCGCCAACGACCGCGTCGCCTTCGGTCGGACGCTCGGCGAGCAGGGCGTGGTCCGCGAGCAGATCGCCGAGAGCCGCATCGCCATCGAGCAGGCCCGCCTGCTCGTGCTCAAGACCGCCTGGCTGATCGACACCGTGGGCTCGCGGGGCGCGGCCACCGAGATCGCGGCGATCAAGGTCGTGTGCCCGCGGATGGCGTGCGACGTCATCGACCGCGCCATCCAGATCCATGGCGGCGGCGGGGTCTCCGACGACTTCCCGCTCGCCTACGCCTACGCCTGGGCCCGCGCGCTGCGCCTCGCCGACGGCCCCGACGAGGTGCACCTGCGCTCCGTCGCCCGCCAGGAGCTCAAGGCCCACGGCAGCTAGTCGCGCCAGGGCGCGGGGGTCAGGCGATCGGGCGGCGGGCGCGGGCGGGTGCGGGGACGAAGAGCCCGAGGCGCCAGGCGTGGCTCACCGCCTGGGCGCGGTCGCTCGCGCCGAGCTTGCGGAACAGGTGCCCGGTGTGCGATTTCACCGTGTGGTCGGAGAGGTAGAGCCGCCGGCCGATGTCGGCGTTGGTCAGCCCGCGGCTGACCCCGATGAGCACCTGCACCTCGCGCACCGACAGCTCCAGGCGCCGCTGGGCCTCGAGGTCGACGACGACGTCGTGCAGGCCGTCGGCCCGCGCGCCGACCGTCGGGCCGTCGGCGGGCGCCGCGGGGCGGGGCACCAGGTCCTCGCCGGCCGCGGTGACCGCGGTGCTGCGCACGAGCGTGCGGATCATCGCCCGCGGCGCGTCCCAGCGCAGGAAGCCCGCCGCGCCCTCGGCGACCGCCTGCTGCGCCGGCGCGTGCGCGCCCGCCGAGCCGGCGACGAGCACGCCGGTGCGCGGCGACTCGGCGAGCACGCGGCGCACGACGGCGAGCCCGGTCGGTTCGGTCTCGCCCAGCCCGAGTACCGCGATCGCGCCCGGGGTCGCCGCGAGGTGGGTCATGAGGTCGTCGACGTCCCGCGCGACGGCCACGGCGTCGGGGCCCGCGACGGAGTCGACGAGCAACCGCAGCCGGCGTCGTGCCTGGGGACGCTCGTCGTGGACGACGCACGTCTCCCCGGACCCCCCGTCCTCGCGCACCCCGGTAGAGGTACCTCATCGGGGTGATCTCCGACGACACGACGCGCGGCGCGACGATCACCGAAATGACAGTGCTGTAAGTCGCCCGGCCGGGTATCACCCACACGCGTCGACAGGCGTTTCACTTGTCGACGGAGAGTCCACGACCTTGCATGTCCCCGCGACGTCCTCGACGACCCGGGGACCCGACCCGCGAGGAGCGCCGATGGCGGACGGTCAGGCCGGGCACGGCGCGACGCGGGAGACCCCGACGCCCGGGGTCCGGAGCGCGCTGGGTGTGGCCGTCGCGGTGGGGGCGGTGGTCGCGTCGGTTCTCACCGCGGTCGTCACGGCGCCGCCCGCCGGGGCGCTGCCCGCGGCGGAGTCGTGGTCGGCGGAGCTGGCGGTGACCGGCGGCGACGACGCGAACGTCGTGGCGGCCGGCGACGCGGTGCGGCTGCGCGACCTCGCCCCGCGGCCCACGAGCGCGGGGCCGGTCCCCGCCGAGGGCACGCTCCTGCTCTCGCCCCGGCGGCCGGCCGCCATCACCGACCGGGTCGCGGCCGACGTCACCGCCGACGTCCCCGCCGGGGCGGAGATCCTGGTGTCGGTGCGCGGCATCCGCGACGACGGCACGTGGAGCGAGTGGCGCGAGGCCCGCCCCGGGAGCCCCGCCCGCCTCGACGAGCCGACGTTCGAGGTGCAGGTCCGCGTCACGCTCGTCGCCGCGCCCGACGGCACCGGGCCCGCCCTGCGCCGCCTGTGGCTCACCGCCGACCGGGCCCCGCTCGGCCTCGGCGTCCCGCGCCCGACGACGCCGCTGACCAGCCGCGTCTTCGCCACCCGCATCGGCCTCGTCGGCAACGACACCGCCAACGGCCACGAGGTGGAACGCGACGACCGGTTCGTCGCCCTGCCCTCGCGGCGCAGCCTGGGCCCGCAGGAGTCCGGCGACTACACCGTGCGCGTCTGCGCGGCGCAGCGGTGCACCTGGGCCCCCGTCTGGGACGTCGGGCCCTGGAACACCCGCGACGACTACTGGAGCGAGGGCCCGCAGCGCCAGGCCTTCGGCGACCTGCCCCGCGGGCGCCCGCAGGCCGAGGCCGCGTTCACCGACCGCTACCGCGACGGCCGCGACGGCTCGGGACGCCGCGTGCGCAACCCGGCGGGCATCGACCTCGCCGACGGCACGTTCCGCGACGACCTCGGGCTGCGCGACAACGCCTGGGTGACGGTCACCTACCTCTGGACCGGCACCGGCCCCTCGGCCCCCGCCCGCGACCGGGAGGCCCGCCTCGACGTCCGCGCCGCCCCCGCTCCCGACGCGGCCGTCGTCGGCAGCGTCGCCCCGCACGCGCGGGTGTCCTACGACTGCGCGGTGGACACCACCGCCGGCCGCACCGGGGCCGGCGCCCGCTGGCTGCGCCTCGGACCCGCCCAGTTCGTCCCGGCCGACCAGGTGGAGGCGCGCGATGTCCCGTCCTGCTGACCCGTTCCGCCACGGCGCGCTCGCGGTCGCGGCCGGCTCGCTCGGGCTGGCCCTCGTCCTCGCCGTGCCCGCCGGGGCCGCCACCGACCCGGGACCGCGCACGGAGAGCTGGGGCGCCGAGCTCGCGATCGAGGGCGGCGACGACCGCGGGGTCGTGCTCGACGCCGGCGCCATCCGCCTCGAGGGCACGGGCGTGCGCGCCGGCGAGCTGGTGCTCGCGCCCCGCCGGACCGCGGGCGTCGTCGACGCCGTGCGCGGGATCCCCTCCGCCGACGTCCCCGCCGGCAGCTCCGTCGTCGTCGAGGCCCGCGGGCTGCGCGGCGACGGGGCCTGGGGCGCGTGGGTCACCGTGCCCCGCGAGGGCGCCGCGCGCCTCGGCACCCCGAGCACCGAGATCGCCGTGCGCGTGCTGCTGCGCCGCGAGGGCGCCGGCGCGGGCCCGGTGCTGCGCGGGCTGTGGCTGACCACCACCGCCGTTCCGCCGACCACCGCCACCCGGACCGAGACCCGCACCGAGACCCGGACCCGCACCCGGACCGAAACGGCGACCGTCACCGCGCCGACGGGCACGAGCACGACCACCCCCACGAGCACGACCACCAGCTCGGCCGGGCCCACGACCACCACCGCGGAGCCGACCACGACCACCTCGGTCGAGCCCACGACGACCACCTCGGTCGAGCCCACGACGACGGCCCGGCCCACCACCACGAGGCCCCGGCCGACCACGACCACGCCGAGACCCCGGCCGACCACCACCACGACGCCGGCGCCCCCAGCCACCCCGACGACCGCGCCGACGACCACCGAGCCGACGACCACACCGAGCACGACGACCACCACCACGACCACCACCACGACGCCCGTGGTCCCGCCCGTGGCGCTGGTGCCCGGCGTGCCGCTGCCGACCGTCGACCTGCCCCCGGCGCGCCCGATCCCCGCGGCGGCCGCGCAGGAGTCGTGGTGGGGCGCCGACCTGCTCGCCTGGCTCGGCCGCGCGTTCTAGTCGCAGCGGGGCTCAGCCCGGGACGCCCACCGTCTCCACCGTGAGCACGCCGTCGGTGTCCGGGACGCCGAGCACCGTCACGCGCGTCCCCCGCGGCAGCGCACCGACCGGCCCGGGCCGGGGCTCCTGCCCGACCACGCGGGTCGCCGGTGAGGTCCGCAGCGCCACGAGCCGACCGTCGGGGGTGCGGACGGCCAGGACGCCGTCGACGCTGCTCTCGAGCGTGCCCACGAGCGGCACGCCCACCCCCGCCGGCGGCGGGCAGGAGGGGCAGCCGACGGCGAGGTGGCGGTCGGCGAGCACGCCGCCGACCACCCCGAGCACGAAGACCGTGAGCAGCGCCAGCCCGATCACCCAGCGCCGGGGGCGGGGCCGCTCCCGCGGGGGCGCCGACTCGTCGGGCGGCCGGGACTCGTACCCGTAGCCGCCGGGATCGGTCTCCCACTCCTCGGGGCGGTTCACGGCCGCGGTCCCGCGTCCCGGGGCACGAGGACGCGGTCGCCGACCCGCAGCCCGTCGCGGATCTCCACCGACACCGCGTCCGCGAGCCCCGTCGTCACCGCGACGACGCGGTCGGGGCTGCGCCCGTCCTGGGGGCGCACGAGGACCGTGCCGCGGTCCGGGCCCGTGCGCCGCACCGCGGCGGGCGGCACGACGACGACGCCGATCGCGCGCTCGACCAGCACCCGCACGTCGGCGACCTGCCCCACCCGCAGCGTCACCGGCGGGACGGGCCCGGCCACCGTGACGCCGTAGGCGCCGTCGGGTCCGGGCGCGGGCTCGACGCCCACGACCTCGCCGAACACCGGCTCGCCGACCCCGTCGACGCTCGCCGACGCGGACTGTCCGGCCGTCACGCGCGCGACGTCGCGGGGCGGCACGGCCGCGCGCACGACCAGCGCGCCGAGGTCGGCGAGGCGCACGAAGGGCCGGCGGCTCGGCGCGTCGTCGGGGGTGGGCGCGCCGGCGACGACGCGGTCGCCGACCTGCCCCGCGACCGCCGTCACCGTCCCGTCGCGCGGGGCCCGCAGGACCGTCCCGGCGAGCACCCGGTTCGCCTCGGCCAGCTCCAGGCGGTCGCGGGCGGCGGTGGTCTCGAGCCGGCTCACCAGCAGCGGGTCGGGCGGCACGGCGTTGCGGGCCGTGTCGAGGTCCTGGGCACCGTTCGCGACCGCGGTCTGCGCGGCGATGAGGCGGGCGCGCGCGGTGGTGTCGTCGAGCGTCGCGAGCACGTCCCCGGCCACGACCACCGAGCCCGGGGTGACGTCGACGGTCGTGACGGTGCCGGAGACGTCGAACGACACGTCGGCCTCGCCGGCGGTGCGGACGGCGCCGGGCGCGCGGACCTCGGTGAGGACGTCGGCGCGCACCACCGGCACGACGTCGGCCGTCGGGGCCCGCAGCAGCCCGGGCTGGCGCAGCAGGACCACGACCGTGACGGCACCGGCGAGCAGCACCACCACCAGCACCGTCGGCAGCAGCCCGCCCAGGCGGCGCCGACCGGTGGACATGGCGCCCGACCGTAGTGCCGGTCGCCCCGTGACCAGGGGAAGCGCGCTCCCGGCGTGTCACCCGTCCGGAGGTCGCGGCTCCGTGGGGTCAGCCCGGGGGTCGCGCGTCGCGCAGCAGGCCCGTCGCCGGGTGGCAGTTGACGTACTCGTAGAACTGGTCGTCGGCGCCGACCACGGAGACCTCGTGGTAGAGCCGCAGCCGCGGCAGCCGCTTCGCGCGGCGGACGTAGGCGACGAAGAGGCTGAGGTGGGTCGGGTGCGACTCGGCCCAGCGCTCGAGCCGGTCGAGCGAGCGCCAGTGGCTGATGGCGTAGGTCTCGTCGAGCGGCCGGCCCTCGAGGTCGACGTTGCGAACCCAGCGGTTGCTGTAGCAGCCGAGGCGCTCGCCGCGGTCGCGCAGGAAGTCCATGGCCTCCCGCAGCTCGGGCTCGACCTCCTCGAGGTACAGCTCGCGCTCGCCGGGCTCGGTCCCCGACCAGTCCTGCCCCGACCGGATCAGCGCCACGTCGTCGTGCCCGACGACGACGGCCCGCCCGGCCGGGTCGCCGCGGACCTCGAGCTCGCCGGAGCCGGTCATGCGGTCGGTCTGCGAGCGCGGGATCCGGTCGCGCATCGCGCCCCAGTAGGCGTGCTCCTGGACCTCGTCGCTGACGCCGTCGAGGACCGCGCCGACGCCGGGCAGCCCGTCGGTGAAGGGGTAGAGCGTCTCGAACCCGTCGACGCGCGGCATGACGACCTCGCGGAAGACCCCGACGTCCGCCCGCAGGCGCTCGTCGGCCTCCCACCACCCGGCCACCTCGGGGTGGGCGAGCCACCGGCGGTAGCGCGCGGGGTCGCGCCAGTAGCCGACGGCGACGAGGTTGTCGCGGCCCTGCGCGTCGCGGTGGTGGGTCGTGTCGTGGTGCCCCGGGCCATCGTCCAGCCCGAACTGGCCGACGATCCGCCGCAGCGTCTCCAGCGCCTCGGCCCGGTGCTCCTCGCCGCGGTACTGGACGCCCAGGTAGGCCATGACGACCTGCGTGACGTCCTCGTGCGCGCGGGCGACGACGATCGGGAACGGCGGCCTGTAGTCGTCGGACGCGCGCCGCGAGAGGGTGCGCGGGCACCGGAGGTGGTGGTCGATCGCAGAGTCCACGGCTCCCCTTCGATGGAGGGCGTCGGGTCGACGGAGCGTAGCCCGGGACGGTCGTCGGACCCCTCCGATCGGACCGTTTTCCCCACCCGCCCCCGCAGGTGCTCCCGATCTCGGCTGATGGCCGCCGCAACTGCGGGGGCAGCCCCCCACCTGCGGAGATGCTGATCACCACAGCGCCGCGACGCGGTTAGTGTGGACCTGATGACCGCTCTCGACCTCGGTGTGCCGGCCGTCCCCGGGGCCGCCACGTCCACCACCGACACCAGGGGCCGTCCCTCCGACCCCCGCCTCGTCGACTCGTGGGGCCGGGTCGCCACCGACCTGCGGGTCTCGCTGACCGACCGCTGCAACCTGCGCTGCACGTACTGCATGCCCGCCGAGGGCCTGGAGTGGATGCCGAGCGAGCAGGCGCTGACCGACGACGAGGTCGTGCGCCTGGTGCGCGTGGCCGTCGAGCGCCTGGGCGTGCAGGAGATCCGCTTCACCGGCGGCGAGCCGCTGCTGCGCAAGGGCCTCGAGGACATCGTCGCCGCCACCGCCGCGCTGTCGCCGCGCCCGGAGATGTCGGTGACCACCAACGCGCTCGGGCTCACGCGCCGCGCGCCCGGCCTCGCGGCCGCGGGCCTGGACCGAGTCAACGTCTCGCTCGACACGCTGCGCCGGGAGCGGTTCACCGAGATCACCCGCCGCGACCGCCTCGACGACGTCCTCGCCGGCCTGCGGGCGGCGCGGGAGCACGGGCTCGACCCGATCAAGGTCAACACGGTGCTCATGCCCGGGCTCAACGACGACGAGGCGCCCGACCTGCTGGCCTGGGCCCTCGAGGAGGGCTACGAGCTGCGCATCATCGAGCAGATGCCGCTCGACGCCGGCCACTCCTGGCAGCGCGACCGCATGATCACCGCCGAGCAGGTGCTGGCCTCGCTGCGTACCCGCTTCACCCTCACCGAGGACCCCGCCGAGCGGGGCGGTGCCCCGGCCGAGCGCTTCCTCGTCGACGGCTGGACCGCCCCGGACGGGACGCCGGCGAAGGTCGGTGTCATCGCCTCGGTGACCCGCCCGTTCTGCGGCACCTGCGACCGCACGCGCCTCACCGCCGACGGCCAGGTCCGCACGTGCCTGTTCTCGCAGACCGAGAACGACCTGCGGGGTCTCCTGCGCGGGGGCGGCTCCGACGAGGAGATCGCCGACGCGTGGCGCGTGGCCATGTGGGGCAAGAAGCCCGGCCACGGCATCGACGACCCCGGTTTCCTGCAGCCCGACCGTCCGATGAGCGCGATCGGAGGATGATGACCGCCCCTGCGTCCACCACCAGCGCGACCACCGCACCCGCCGCCACGGTGACCGTGCGCTACTTCGCCGGCGCCAAGGCCGCGGCGGGCACGCGCAGCGAGACCGTCGCGGTCCCCCGCGGCGCCACCATCGCCGACCTGGTCACCGCCCTCGCCGCCGACCACGGCGAGGCCCTGACCCGCGTGCTCGGCGCCTCGAGCTTCCTGCTCGACGAGGTCGCGGTGCACGACCGCGCCACCGTCCTGCCCCACGGCGCCGTCGTCGACGTCCTGCCGCCCTTCGCCGGCGGCTAGGGGCTCGCGTGGATGCCAGCGAAGTGGCGTTACGGACACTCAACGTCCGCAACGGCACTTCGCTGACACGCGCCACGCCGCACCGGCGCGCGGGGTTCTGCCGGGCATGAGCGTCGTCCACGACACCGCCATTGGCCCGCTGCACCTCGACGCGTCGCCGCGGGGGCTGACGCTGCTGGGCTTCTCCCCCGGTCCCGAGCACCGTCCCCACCAGCAGGGCGAGCCCGCCGCCGACGTCCTGGACCTCGCCCGCCGCGAGATCGACGCCTACCTCGACGGCTCGCTGCGCACGTTCACCGTGCCCGTCGACCTCTCCGCGCACCCGGCGTGGGACCGCCGCGTGCTCGACGGGCTCGCGGCGATCGGCTACGGCGAAACGGTGAGCTACGGGAAACTGGCCGCCGCCGTCGGCCTCGGGCCGGCCGAGGCCCGGCGCGTCGGCGGGGCGATGGCCCGTAACCCCGTCGCCGTCGTCGTCCCGTGCCACCGCGTCGTGGGCGCCGACGGGAGCCTCACCGGTTACGCCGGCGGCCTCGAGCGCAAGCGCACCCTGCTCGACCTCGAGGCCCGCGACACGCTGCTGTTCTGACCGGTCGCCACTGCTCCATCTCAGCGATCTTCATCTCCGCTGTTTGTCACGCTCTGCTACGAAGAGCGGGTGCGCCGCGCCCTCCTGGTCCTCGTGCTCGGCGCGGCCCTCGCCGGGAGCGCCGCGTGCTCCTCCGCGCCCGAGCTCCCGACGGAGGTCGGCGCGGTGGTCCTGGACGGCGACGAGCGCGCCGCGGACCCGTGTGCGCTCCTCGACCCGGGCGCCTTCACCGGCCGCCCGGAGTCGATGCCGTCCCGGCCGTTCGGCGACGTCGTCGGCTCCTGCCGCGCCGACGGCTACAGCGACGACGACCGACGACAGATGGTCGCAGCGTGGTTCGAGCACGAGCGGGCCGCGTCACCGGCGTCGACGGGGCCGGGCCAGCAGGTCGGTGCCGTGACCGTCCTGTCGCCGGCCCCCGCGGCCGACACCTGCCGCCGGGTCGCCCGGCTCGTCGACGGCACGCTCGTCGTCTTCGGGGGCTGGTCGATCGTCGGCTCGACCTCGCGGGTCGGCGACTGCGCGGTCGCCGAGCGCGCCCTCGCCCTCGGGCTGCGGCGCCTCGCCGCGGACGGCATCCGCTACCGGCCCGGCTGGCAGCCCCCGTACGACCTCGCTCGCGCCGACGCGTGCGCGGCGCTGGCCGGTGCCGCCCCGCTGCTCGGGCTCGCGGCCCCGCCCGTCACGCCGGGGTTCGGGAACTGGAGCTGCGTCGTCGGCATCCCGGGCCCCGGTGCCACCCACGCGCGGCTGGAGTTCGTGCTCGACGACGAGGATCGCCGGCTGACCGACCGGGAGCCCCGCGAGTGGGTCGGCGCCCACCCCCTGCATCTGCAGCGCCAGCCCGACTCGTACGCCGGTGGCCGCTCCACGAGCAACTGCGGCTACCTGCTGGAGTGGGGGCTCGCCTCCGACAGCTTTCCGTTCCCGCAGGACACGCTCGCCCGCGTCTCGGTCGGGTCCGCGTCGGCAAGCTCCTGCGACATGGCACGGGTCATCGCCACCGACCTCGCGACGCGATTGCCGGCGCCGGTGTAGGCCGACCGACGTCTCGCTCAGACGCGGCGGCGCAGGCTCGCCAGCTCCTCGAGCAGCTCGCCGACGTCGTCGACGTCCTCGACCTCGTAGGGCGCCGGGGCCCCGTCCTCCCCGACACCCACGACGACGTCGCCGGCGCCGCCGTCGGTCGCGACCCCCACGGCGACCAGCGCGGTCGCGCCCACCTCGTCGCGCAGCGCGCCGAGGCCCTCCGGGGCGACGACGCGCGCGCCGCCCTTCGAGCCGGACAGGAACATCAGCTCGGCGACCTCGTCGGCGGGCCGGTCGGACACCACCGCGACGGTGGTGGCGGGCAGGGCCATGAGGACGTTCAGCGCCTCGGACGACACCTGCTCGGCACGCGCCTGCACGGGGTCGCCCTCGTCCGGGGCCAGCGCACCGTCGAACGCGCAGGCTACGAGCAGGGTCGGCGCCTCCGCCACGCGGTCGAGCGCGCCCCACAGCGCGTCGTCCGTGTCCACGACCGTCACCCTGGCATGGTGTTCACGGCGTGGTCCAGCGCCGCCCAGAGGTACTGCGTGGCGTACGCGCGGAAGGGTCGCCAGGTCTCGGCGCGGTCGACGAGGTCGCGGTCGCGGGCGGGCAGCCCGAGGCGCTCGGCGGCGGCGCGGACGCCGAGGTCGGTGGGCAGGAAGGCGTCGGGGTCGCCGAGCGCGCGCATGGCGACCGAGTCGACGGTCCACGGCCCGATCCCCGGCAGCGCGGCCAGGGCCGTCCGCGACGCGGGCACGTCGGCCGGGTCGAGCACCACCTCGCCGTCGGCCAGCGCCCGCACCAGCGTCAGCAGCGTGCGCTTGCGGGTGCGGGGCATGCCGAGCTCGTCGGGGTCGACGGCGGTCAGGGCGGGCGCGGACGGGAAGAGGTGGGTCAGCGTGCTGCCGGGGCCGGCGAGCCCGTCGGGCAGCGGCGTGCCGTGGCCGCGCACGAGGCGCCCGGCGTGGGTGCGGGCGGCGGCGGTGGAGACCTGCTGGCCGAGCACGGCGCGCACGGCGAACTCGTCGGGGTCGGGCGCGCCGGGCACCCGCCGGCCCGGGGCCCCGTCGACCAGGGGGCGCAGCACCGGGTCGGCGCGCAGGGTGGCATCGACCGCCTCCGGGTCGGCGTCGAGGTCGAGAACGCGCCGGGCCAGGCGCGCCGCCGCGTCCGCGTCGGACGGGTCGGTGACGGTCAGCGTCGCGGCGACGGTGTCGGGGCCGGCGCCGGGCCGCAGCGCCACCACACCCGGCCCGCCGGGCAGGGCGAGCGTGCGGCGGTAGGCGCCGTCGTGCCACTCCTCGACGCCCGGCACGGCCGTCGCGACGAGATGGCCGAAGAGGTTGTCGGGGCACAGCGGCGGGGTGAACCGGAGCGCGCGGTCCTCGACGTGCACGGGTCGAGCATGTCCGATCGCTCCACGCCCGGCCGCACGGGCGGTCCCTACGGTGACGGCCATGGCACCCCGACTCTCCGTCGTCGAGCTGGTCGTCGCCGACATGGCCGCCACGCTCGCCTTCTACCGACGCCTCGGCATCGACGCCCCGCCCGAGGCCGACGACCAGCCGCACGTCGAGGTCGACCTCGGGGGCGGGCTGCGCCTGGCCTTCGACACCGAGGCCACGATCCGCTCCGTCGACCCCTCCTGGACCCCGCCGACGGGCGGGCCCCGCAGCGCCCTGGCGTTCGCGTGCGATGCGCCGCCCGAGGTCGACGCGACCTACCGGTCCCTGGTCGGCGCCGGCTACCACGGCGAGCTCGAGCCCTGGGACGCGTTCTGGGGCCAGCGCTACGCGACCGTGCAGGACCCCGACGGCGGGTCGGTGGACCTCTTCGCGCCGCTACCCGCGCCGTAGCCCCGTGGGCGTCGTCCCCGCCAGCGCCCGGACCTCGCGGGCCAGGTGTGGCTGGTCGGCGAAGCCCTCGACGGCGGCGACCTCCGCCCACGGCGTGCCGGTACGGGCCCGGGCCAGCGCGCGCTGCAGGCGCAGGATGCGCCCCAGGTGCTGGGGTCCGTAGCCGAAGAGCGGCAGGCAGCGCCGGTGCAGGGTGCGGGACGTGGTGCCGAGCTCGTCGGCGACCCCCGCGACGTCGCGCCCGCGGGCCAGCGCCGCGAACACCCGCACGCCGAAGCGCTCGCCGTCCGCGGGCGGCGTGGCCGCGGCGAGCGCGGCGAGCGCCCCGGCGGGGTCGTCGGCGACCCGGTCGGTGAGCCCACGCGCCGCGGCGTCGGACCACACGGCGTCGAGGTCGACGGTGGTGTCGCGCAGCTGGTCGGCGCGGACGCCGAGGAACCCCGGCCCGCGCCCGTGCGAGAACCGCAGGCCCACGTGCACCCTGCCGCCCCCGTCGTGGGGGCGCGGCCCCGCGTCCGGACCGGCGACGACGAGCCCCCGGCCGTTCCAGATCAGGTCGAGGCACCCGTCGGGCAGGATGGTGCCCGGCGCCCCGTCACTCTCCCAGAGCACGACGCCGGGCGCGATCCGCCGCTCGCGGTAGCCCGCCACGGGGTCCATGGTGCTACGGATCCACGACGTCCCGGTACGCGAGCCAGCGCCCGCCCGGCGTCTCGACCGAGCGCGCCGCCAGCACGGCGTGGGCGACGGCGCGGGTGACGCAGTCGGCGCCGGCGGTGAGGAGCTCCTGGAGGCCCGCGAGGTCCGGCGCGGCGCGCTCGGTGGTCGCGAGACCGAAGAAGGTGTCGCCGTCGGTCATGCCGTGGGCGGGGTGGACGGCGCGGGCGAGGCCGCTCTGCCCGACGGCGGCGAGCTTGGCGCACTGGGCGACCGAGAGCCCGGCGTCGGTGGCGACGACCCCGATCGTCGTGTTCAGCGTCGGCGGGGCCGCGGCATCGCGCAGGGTCGCCAGCAGCGCGGTGCGGTCGGCCGGCAGGGCGGGGGGCCGGGCGTCGCCCGCGCCGAGGTGGCGCGCGGCCCACAGCTCGCCGGTCGCCGGGTCGACCGCGGACCCCGCGGCGTTCGCGACGACCAGCGCCGCGACCACCGTGCCGTCGGCGAGCACCGACGACGCCGATCCGACCCCGCCCTTGAGCCCGCCGATCACCGTCCCGCACCCGGCGCCGACGACGCCCTGCGCCGGCGGCTCGGCGGAGCAGGCGGCGAGCGCCGCGGCGCCCGTGTCGGCGGTCGGGCGCCGGCCGAAGTCGCCGCCACGGCCCAGGTCGAACACCACCGCGGCGGGCACCACGGGCACCACCTCGAGCGGGCCGCGGCCCACGGGGAAGCCCCGGCCCTGCGCACCGAGCGCGTCGGCGACCCCCGACGCGGCGGCGAGCCCGTAGGCGCTGCCGCCGGTGAGCACGACGGCGTGGACGCGCTCGACGAGGGTGCGCGGGTCGAGCGCGTCGGTCTCGCGGGTCCCCGGGCCGCCGCCGCGCACGTCGACCCCGGCGACGGCGCCGTCGGGTCCGGGCAGCACGACCGTCGTGCCCGACAGCGCGCCCTCCCCCGTCAGCTCCGCGTGCCCGACCTGCAGGCCCGGGACGTCGACGATCGTGTTGCTGGCGCCGGGGTGCACGGTGATCAGCCTAGAGGCGCCGGGCGCAGCGCCTGGGCCGCGGCACCGGGGTCCGGGGCGGCGGCGATCGCCGAGCTGATCGCGAGCCCGTCGACGCCGGTGGCCAGCACGTCGTCGGCGTTGTCCGGGCCGACCCCGCCGATCGCCACCGACGGCACGCCGAGCTCCCGCGCCCCGGCCGCCAGCGCGCGCAGCCCGTCGAGCCCGGTCGCGGGCGCGGCGTCGGGCTTGGTGGCCGTGGCGAAGACCGGTCCGATGCCGAGCAGGTCGACGACGGCCGGGTCGGCGGCGCGCAGGTCGTCGGGCCCGGTCACCGACCAGCCGATCGACAGCCCGGGCCCCGCGACGCGCCGGGCCTCGGCCGGCGGGACGTCGTCCCGACCCAGGTGCACGCCGTCGGCGCCGACGGCGAGCGCGACGTCGAGGCGGTCGTCGACGACCACGGCGACCCCGGTGCCGGCGAGCGCGGCGAGGACGGCGCGCGTGGCGTCGAAGAGCGCCCGCCCGGTGGCGGCGGGCGCCCGGACCTGCACGGCCGTCACCCCGCCGTCGACGGCCGCGTGCAGCACGGCGAACGGGTCGGCGGGTCCGTGCACCGGGTCGAGGACCAGGTAGAGGCGCGGGTCGAGGGGTGTCACGCCGGGTCCACCAGGGCCTGCGCGGCCTGCCCGTCCACGATCGCGAGCTCGTCCAGCCACGCCGGCACGAACGACCCCGGTCCCCGCGCCGCCGCCCCGCCCGCGGCCCCGCTCGCGCCGACGACCGCGTGCGCGGCGAGGGTGGCGGCGAGGGGGTCGGCACCGGTCGTGCGGGCGACGGCGAGGAACGCGGCGGTGACCGCACTGAGGGCGCAGCCCATCGCCGTCACGCGGCCCATCAGCGGGTGGCCGCCGCCGACGCGGTGGACCGTCGCGCCGTCGGTGACCCGGTCGACGACGCCGCTGACCGCCACGACCGTGCCGTGGGTGCGGGCGAGCTCGTCGGCGGCATCGGCGGCGTCCTCCACCGTGACCGTCGCGTCCACGCCGCGGCCCCCGCCCTCGCGCCCGGTCAGCGCGAGGATCTCCGAGGCGTTGCCGCGCACGACCGTGGGCCCGAGGCCGAGCAGCTCCGACGCCACGCGGGTGCGCAGCGACAGCGGGCCGACCCCGACCGGGTCGAGCAGCCACGGCGTCCCCGCGTCCCGGGCCGCGCCCGCCGCCGCGTGCATGCCCTCGGCGCGCGGCCGTGACATCGTCCCCGTGTTGACGACCAGCGCCCCGGCCACGGCCGCGAGCTCGGCGGCCTCCTCGGCGTCCTCGACCATCGCCGGCGAGGCGCCGAGTGCGAGCAGGGCGTTGGCGGAGAACGTCGTGGCGACGAGGTTGGTCACGCAGTGCACGAGCGGGGTCCGCTCCCGCACCGCGTCCAGCAGGGGTGCGGTCATGCCGAAGGCCTTGCCGCTCGCGCCGCCCCGTACACGAGCGAAGGGCCCCTGCGGTCGATCTCCTCGACCGGAGGGGCCCTTCGCTCAGAACAGCTGACCCGACCTACGACGAGCGCCCGCGCGCCACGAGGATGATCGCGATGATCGCGGCGAGCACGCCGGCGGCGACGCCCACGGGGGCGAGGCGCTTGACGATCGCGTCGCGCGAGCTGTCGAGCAGGTCGATCGCCTCGACCTGCTGGCGGCGCTGGCCGGCGGGCTGGGCCGCGGCCTCCCCGGCGGCGCCGGTGGCGCCGCCGACCGAGGCGCCGGGCTTCGCGCCCGTGTCGCCCTTCGCGGCCTCGGCCACCGTGGTCGGCATCGACGCGGCCGTCGGCGCGCCGGAGCCCGACGCGACGGGCGCGGGCGAGGGCGGCGCGGTGACGGGGGCGGCGTCCCCGCCGGCGGCCACGGCCTCCGGAGCCGGCGCGGTGCCGTTCCCGCCGGTGGCGGCGGTGTCGGTGCCCGAGACGGTGGGCGCCGGGGCGCCGCCCGCGGCCGCGCTGCCGAACTCGTCGGCGAGGCAGGACGCGAACTGCCCCAGGATCTTGTCGCCGACGTCGGACATGACGCCGCGGCCGAACTGCGCGGGCTTGCCGGTCACCTGCATCTCGGTGAGGACGTTGACCTTCGTCTTGCCGCCCTCGTCGGTCATCGTCAGCGTCGCCTTCGCCGACGCGGTGCCGTTGCCCCGCGAGTCACGGCCCTGGGCGTCGACGACGACCTTGTGGTTGGTCTTGTCCCGCTCGACGAAGGTGCCCTTGCCCTTGTAGGTCATCGAGATCGGGCCCAGCTTGACCTTCACGGTGCCCGTGAAGTCGTCGCCCTCGTGGGAGTCGAGCGTGGCTCCCGGGAAGCACGGCGTGACCTTCTCGGGGTCGTTCAGGGCGTCGAACACGGTGTCGATGTCCACCGGGACGGTGAACTCGTTCTCGAGCTTCACTGGCGTACCTCCTGGGAGGGTGCGGTCGACGACGACAGGCCCGCCCCCGCGGATGCGGGGGCGGGCCGTCGTCGTGGGTGTCGGTCGTCGATCGGGGGTCAGCCCGCGGCCGCGAGGACGGCCCGACCCGTGAGCACCCTGGCGAGGTGCTCGCGGTAGTCGGAACCGGCGTCCGCGTCCGCGGTCGGGCTGGTGCCCTCGGCGGCGGCCTGGGCGGCCTTGCGGACATTCTCCTCGGTGGCGCTCTGCCCGACCAGGGCCGACTCGACGGACCGGGCGCGCACCGGGGTGCCCGCCATGTTGGTCAGGCCGATGCGGGCCTCGGAGATCGTGCCGCCGTCGACCTTCACCGTGGCGGCCACCGCGACGATCGACCAGGCCTGCGCGACGCGGTTGAACTTCTCGTAGCGCGCGCCCCACCCGGTGTACTTCGGGAAGCGGATCTGGGTGAGGAGCTCACCCTCGCCGATGGCGGTGGTGAAGTAGTCCTCGAAGAAGTCCGCCGCCGCCACCGTGCGGGTGCCGTTCTGGCCCGCGATGACGAACTGCGCGTCGAGGGCCAGCGCCGGCGCCGCGAGGTCACCGGCCGGGTCGGCGTGGGCGAGCGCCCCGCCGAGCGTGCCCTTGTGGCGCACCTGCGGGTCGGCGACGGTCTTCGTCGCCTCCTGGATGAGGGCGACGTGCTGGCGCAGTGTGTCGTCCCGGGTGACGTCGTAGTGCGACGTCATGGCCCCGACGACGACCTCGTTGCCCTCCTCCCGGACGCCCTTGAGCTCCGGGATGCCCCCGAGGTCGATGATCAGCGAGGGGTCGGCCATGCGCAGGCGCAGCACCGGCAGCAGGCTCTGGCCGCCGGCCAGGAGCTTGGCGTCGTCGCCGCCGTCGCGCAGGGCCTGGACCGCCTCCTCGACCGTGGTCGGCCGGACGTAGTCGAACTGGGCCGGGATCACAGGTGCCCTCCCTGGGTGTCGCCCTTCGAGATGTCACTGGCGGTGGAGCCGAGGCCCGCACCCGGCGAGGCCACGTTCGCCTCGTCACCGCGGCCCGCGGTGCCCTTGGCGTCGTTGATCGCCGTCCACACCCGGTAGGGCGTGGTCGGCATGTCGATGTCCTTGACGCCGAGGTGGCGGATCGCGTCGAGCACCGAGTTCACGACCGCCGGGGTGGAGGCGATCGTGCCCGCCTCGCCGACGCCCTTGACCCCGAGCGGGTTGGTGGTCGACGCGGTGGTGGTGTTCGCGGTGTCGAAGCTGATCAGGTCCGCCGCGGTGGGCAGCGTGTAGTCGACCAGCGTGCCCGAGAGCAGCGTGCCCTGGTCGTCGTACGCCGCCTCCTCGAACAGGGCCTGCGCGATGCCCTGGGCGAGACCGCCGTGGACCTGGCCCTCGACGATCAGCGGGTTGATCACGTTGCCGACGTCGTCGACGCAGACGTAGCGGTAGAGCTGCACGAAGCCGGTCTCGGTGTCGACCTCCACGGCGCACAGGTGCGTGCCGTGCGGGAACGAGAAGTTCTCCGGGTCGAACGTCGCGTGGGCGTCGATGTCGGGCTCGATGCCCTCCGGGTAGTCGTGGGCCGCGAACACCGCGAGCGCGATGTCCTGGATGCCCACGCCCTTGTCGGTGCCCTTGACCGTGAACCGCCCGCCCGAGAACTCGAGGTCGCCCTCGGAGGCCTCGAGCATGTGCGCCGCGATCGGCTTGGCCTTCTCGATGACCTTCTCGGCCGCCTTGACCACGGCGATGCCGCCGACGGCCAGCGAGCGCGAGCCGTACGTGTCGAGGCCCCGGTAGGACGACTGCGTGTCGCCGTGGAGGATCTCGACGTCGTCGAACGGCACGCCGAGCTGGTCGGCGACGATCTGCGAGAACGCGGTCTCGTGGCCCTGCCCGTGCGGGCTGACGCCGACGACGACCTCAGCCTTGCCGGTGGGCAGCATCCGGATGGCCGCGGTCTCCCAGCCGCCGGCGCCGTAGTCGAGCGAGCCGAGCACGCGCGAGGGGGCGAGGCCGCACATCTCGGTGAAGGTCGAGATGCCGATGCCGAGCTGCTTGACGTCGCCCCGCTGACGACGCTCCTGCTGCTCGCGCCGCAGGCCGTCGTAGTCGAACATCTGGAGGGCCTGGTCGGTGGCCGCCTCGTAGTTGCCCGTGTCGTAGGTCAGCGTGCTGACCGTGGTGTACGGGAACTCCTCGTGCTTGATCCAGTTCTTCCGGCGGAACTCCATCGGCTCCATGTCGAGCTCGAGGGCCACCTCGTCCATCAGGCGCTCGATGCCGAAGGTGGCCTCCGGGCGACCGGCGCCGCGGTAGGCGTCGGTGAGCGTCTTGGTGGTGAAGACGTTGGTGCAGTCGAAGCGGTACGCCGGGATCTTGTAGATCGCGTTGAACATGAACGCGCCGAGGATCGGCACGCCCGGCCCGACGAGGCCCAGGTAGGCGCCCATGTCGGCGAGGAGCTTGACGTCCAGGCCCGTGATCTGCCCGTCCTTCGTGACGGACATCGTCAGGTCCTGGATCTGGTCCCGGCCGTGGTGGGCGGTGAGCAGGGACTCCGAGCGGGTCTCGGTCCACTTCACCGGCTTGCCCAGCTTCTGGGCCACCAGCAGCGTCAGGACCTCCTCGGGGGCCACGGCG
This sequence comes from Actinomycetospora sp. ABD4_176, assembly GCF_056311855.1. Classification (NCBI taxonomy): domain Bacteria; kingdom Bacillati; phylum Actinomycetota; class Actinomycetes; order Pseudonocardiales; family Pseudonocardiaceae; genus Actinomycetospora; species Actinomycetospora sp. ABD4_176. The sequence goes on from NZ_CM149974.1 coordinate 2,943,311, forward strand.
ATCTTGCCGCCGAAGCCGCCGCCGACGTCCGGTGCGATGACGCGGACCTTGTGCTCGGGCAGGCCGAGCGTCAGCGCCAGCATCGTCTTGAGGATGTGGGGCACCTGCGTCGACGACCACATGACGAGCTGCTCGCCGCTGGGGTCGACGACCGTGGAGCGGGGCTCCATGAACACCGGCACGAGCCGCTGCTGACGGAAGCGGCGCTTGACGACGATCTGGTCGTCGTCCGAGTCGGCCTTCTGCAGCGCCTCGGCGACGCTGCCGCCCGAGCCCGCCTCGCCGGAGTCGAACACCCACTGCGCGTTGGCGTTGGTGCCGATCTCCGGGTGGACGAGCGTCGCGCCGTCGGCGAGGGCGGCCTCCATGTCGAGGACCGGCTCGAGCTCGTCGTAGTCGACCTCGACCTGCTCGGCGGCGTCCTTGGCGATCGCCGCGCTGCGGGCGACGACCACCGCGACGCCCTCGCCGGCGAAGTTGACCCGGCTGCCGGCAAGCGCCGGGCGCTGCGGGGCCTTCATGTCCTTGGTGACCGGCCAGGCGCAGGGCAGCTGCACCTGGTCGGCGCCGAGGTCGGCGGCCGTGTAGACGGCGACGACGCCGGGGACCTGCTTGGCCGCCGACGTGTCGACGCCCTTGATCTCGGCGTGCGCGAACGGGCTGCGCACCACCGAGATGTGGAGCAGGCCGGTGAGGGCCTGGTTGTCGGTCCACCGGGTGCGCCCGGTGATGAGCCGACGGTCCTCCTTGCGGCGGCGGTCCCGGCCGATCTCCTGGGTGGGGGCGTTCTCGGTCGTCGTCATCAGGCGCCCCCGCCCGCGACGGTCTGCTTCGCGCCGGTCTCGGCGGTCGGGGACGCGCCCGGCTTCATCTTCGAGGCGGCGTCCTGGACGGCGCGCACGATGTTCTGGTAGCCGGTGCAGCGGCAGAGGTTGCCCTCGATGCCCTCACGGATCTCGTGCTCCGAGGGGTCGGGGTTCTCCCCGAGGAGATCGATCGACTGCATGATCATGCCGGGCGTGCAGTAGCCGCACTGCAGGGCGTGGTTGTCGTGGAACGCCTGCTGCATGGGGTGCAGCTGGCCGTCCCGCTCGAGACCCTCGATGGTGAGGACCTCGCTGCCGTTCGCCTGGACGGCGAGCACCGAGCACGACTTCACGCTCAGACCGTCGAGGTGGACGGTGCACGCCCCGCAGTTGCTCGTGTCGCAGCCGATCACCGTGCCCGTCTTGCCGAGTCGCTCACGCAGGTACTGGACGAGCAGCATGCGGGGCTCGACGTCGTCCTCGTAGACGAGTCCGTCGACGGTGGTCCGGATGCGTGCCATGGACCTCACTCCTCACTCGGCCTCGCGACGGGCACCGGAGCCCGGCGGACGTGACCGAGGACGTGGTGGTGGTGGTGTTGCGAACCGTGCCCGCCGCCGTCGCCGACGGCGCGCACGCGTTGCCGACCAACTCCGGCGTGGTGGCGGACACATCACACCCCCCTCGTCGGGGTGGCGCAACATCCACTCGGCCCCCGGATCCGGTCGGTCGACGTCCAGGTGGACGGCCGTTCGGGTGGCGTTTCCGCAGCCGCGGGGCGAAGCGGCTCGTGGGCTCCGTACCTGCGGCGTGACGGCGGCCGAGCGCCGGTGGGCACCGACCGAAAGAAGGCGTTCCGGACAGCCGCGCCCCCCTCCGTTCGGAGGGGTGGCGCCGTCACGCGGAGCACACGCGCGGCGACGCCCGGCGAGACCGTCCGTCAGGCCTTCGGGGACGTGGCCGCCCGCCCCGCCTCGAGCCGCGCGACGGGGATCCGGAACGGCGAGCACGACACGTAGTCGAGGCCGGCGTGGTGGAAGAAGTGCACCGAGTCCGGGTCGCCGCCGTGCTCGCCGCAGATGCCGAGCTTGAGGTCGTGGCGCACCTCCCGGCCCCGCCACGACGCGATCTCGACGAGCTCGCCGACGCCCTCTGTGTCGAGCGACTCGAACGGCGAGACGCCGAAGATGCCGGCCTCGAGGTAGTCGGAGAAGAAGGCTCCCTCGACGTCGTCGCGGGAGAAGCCCCAGGTGGTCTGCGTCAGGTCGTTGGTGCCGAACGAGAAGAACTGGGCGGTCTCGGCGATCTGCGCCGCCACCAGGGCGGCGCGCGGCAGCTCGATCATCGTGCCGATCTGGTGCTCCACCGGCGCCCCGTCCACCAGCGACTCCGGCTCGGCGACCACCTCGGCGATCTCCGCCGCGACCGCCTGCAGCTCCTGCACGGTGCCGACCAGCGGCACCATGATCTCCGGGAGCACGCGGATGCCCTCGGCGGCCAGAGCCGCCGCCGCCCGCGTGATCGCGCGGACCTGCATCGCGTAGAGGCCCGGCACCGCGATCCCGAGGCGCACGCCGCGCAGCCCCAGCATCGGGTTCTGCTCGTGCAGGCGGCGCACGTTCGCGAGCAGCTCCTCGCGCTCCTCGCTCAGCTCGCCGCGCTCGCGGGCGACCGCGACCTCGACGGAGAGCTCGGTGAGGTCGGGCAGGAACTCGTGCAGCGGCGGGTCGAGCAGCCGAATCGTGACCGGCAGGCCCTCCATCGCGCGGTAGATGGCGGTGAAGTCCTCGATCTGCAGGGGCAGCAGCGCGGCGAGCGCCTTCTCGCGCTCGTCCTGGGTCTCGGCGAGCACCAGTGTCTCGACGAGCTCGCGGCGCTCGCCCAGGAACATGTGCTCGGTGCGGCAGAGCCCGACGCCCTCCGCACCGAACGTGCGTGCGGTCGCGCAGTCCTCGCCGGTGTCGGCGTTGACCCGCACCCGCAGCCGCCGGCCGACGTCGGCGTGACGCATGATCCGGTCGACGGCCGCGACGAGGTCGTCGTTCTCCGCGAGCCCGGTCGACCCCTCGAAGTAGGCCATCACCGGGCTCGCGACCACGGGCACCTCACCGAGGTAGACCTCGCCGTTCGTGCCGTCGATGGAGATCGTGTCGCCCTCGACGACCTCGCGTCCGTCGGCGGCGGTGAGCTTCTTCGCCCGGACGTCGACCTCGAGCTCCTCGGCGCCGCAGACGGCCGTCTTGCCCATGCCACGGGCGACGACCGCGGCGTGCGAGGTGCGCCCGCCGCGGCTGGTCAGCACGCCCTCGGCGGCGATCATGCCGTCGAGGTCGTCGGGGTTGGTCTCGCGGCGGACCAGCAGGACCTTCTCCCCCGCCCTCGCGCGGCGCACCGCCGTCGGGGAGTCGAAGACCGCGATGCCGCCGGCGGCGCCGGGCGAGGCGTTCATGCCGGTCGTCAGCAGCTCTTTCTCGGCGTCCCGGTCGAACCGGGGGAACATCAGGTTGGCCAGTTGCGCGCCGGTGACCCGCTGGAGCGCCTCGTCCATGTCGATCAGGCCCTCGTCGACGAGCTGGCAGGCGACGGTGAACGCCGCCGCGGCGGTGCGCTTGCCGACGCGGGTCTGCAGCATCCAGAGCTTGCCGCGCTCGATGGTGAACTCGATGTCGCAGAGGTCGCGGTAGTGGTTCTCCAGCGTCCTCATGATCTCCATGAGCTGGTCGTAGCTGGCCTTGTCGATCCGCTCGAGCTCGGTGAGCGCGAGGGTGTTGCGGATGCCGGCGACGACGTCCTCGCCCTGCGCGTTCTGCAGGTAGTCGCCGTACACACCCTGGGCGCCCGACGCCGGGTCGCGCGTGAAGGCGACGCCGGTGCCCGAGTCCATCCCGAGGTTGCCGAAGACCATCGAGCACACGCTGACCGCGGTGCCGAGGTCGGCGGGGATGCGCTCCTGGCGGCGGTAGACGTTGGCGCGCGGCGAGTTCCAGGAGTCGAAGACCGCGCGCACCGCGAGGTCCATCTGCTCCCGCGGGTCCTGCGGGAAGTCGCGTCCGGCCTGCTCCCGCACGACGCCCTTGAACGTCTCGACCAGCGTGCGGAAGTCGTCGGCGTCGAGGTCGAGGTCGTCCGCGGTGCCCTTGGCCCTCTTCGCGTCGTCGAGGGCGTCGGCGAAGTGCTCGGCCGGGATGTCGAGCACCGTCGCGCCGAACATCTGGATCAGCCGCCGGTAGGAGTCCCAGGCGAAGCGCTCGTCGCCGGCCTGCGTCGCGAGCCCGTGCACCGACGCGTCGTTGAGCCCGACGTTGAGGACGGTCTCCATCATCCCGGGCATCGAGAACTTCGCCCCGGAGCGCACGGAGACCAGCAGCGGGTCGTCGGCCTGCCCGAGCCGCTTGCCCATCGTCCTCTCGAGGGCGACGAGGTGCTCGGTGACCTCGTCGGCGAGGCCCGCGGGCTCCTGACCGTCGGCGAGGTAGGCGCGGCAGGCCTCGGTGGTGATCGTGAACCCGGGGGGCACCGGCAGACCGAGGTTGGTCATCTCCGCGAGGTTGGCGCCCTTGCCGCCCAGCAGGTCCTTCTGGTCGCGGTCACCCTCGGCGAAGTCGTACACGAACTTGGTCATGTGTCCCGTCCTCGTCCCGTTGCCGTGCAGTCCCGCAGTCCCGCAGTCCTCGTCGCGGAACTCTGGCACGCCGTCGCGCCGCCGGACCACGTCCGAGTGCGCGGCGTCGCGTGGTCACCGGCGGGTCAAGCGCTTGCGGGCCCAGGCGTGCCACGAGGACGGCAGGTCCGGCGCGTCGAGCAGGCGGGCGGCGCGGTCGCGGTCGTGGTGGAAGATCGCGAAGGCCTCGGCGACCGTGACGCGGTGGGCCGGCCGATCGGTGATCGCGACGGCGTCCCCGGCCGTGATCGTGCCCGGGCGCACGACGCGCAGGTAGACGCCGGGCCGGTCGGCGGCGGCGAAGCGGCGGGGCAGGGTCGGGTCGCCGGCGCGCAGGCCGAGCTTGAAGCACGGGATGCGGGGCTGGACGACGGCGAGCTCGGCGGTGCCGACGTGCCAGTGCTCGCCGACGACGGCGCCGCGCAGGTCGAGGCCGGTGGTGGTGAGGTTCTGGCCGAACACCTGGTCGTCTCCCGGCTCACCGTGGCTGCGCCACCAGGCGAGGTCCTCGTCGCCGTAGGCGTAGACCGCCTTCTCCGGGCCGCCGTGGTTGACCCGATCGGCCTGCTCGTCGCCGACCAGACCCTCGGGCCCGACCTCGACCGGACCGACGACGGGGTCCTTCCAGATCGCGGTGCTCGTCGTCTCGCCGTCGCGGGGGCCCGGGACCTCCCGCGACCGGCCGAGGGCGACCGTGCGGATCCTCATGACGGCGCCTTCCCGGTCAGGTCGGGGCGCAACGGCGCGACGGTGCGGTGACGCCAGGCGCCCCACCACAGCCCGGCGCCGTACGCGAGGTCGTCGAGACGGTGCGCGACGACGTGGGTCGCCGCGTCGAGGGGGCCGGCGCCGGGCGGGCGGAAGCGCCACCAGTCGGCGAGGCCCTCGGCGAGGGCGGCTGTCACCAGGGCCCTGCGGATGCGGCGGGACACGAGCGACCCGGCGACGGCGGCGGGCCACCAGTGGCGCGTCAGCGCCCCCGCCGCCTGCCACACCGCCCCGCCCAGCCCCCACGGCGCCAGCACCGCGGCCAGGCGGGCGGGGGGCAGCCAGGGCGTGCGAGCGATGCGGCTTCGCTGGCGTTCAACGCCAGGATCGCCACATCCTCGCTCCGGCGACACGCCGGGCTTGGCTCTCCTCGCGTCGTGCAGGCTCCGTGCCAGGCGGGCGGTGGCGGCGAGCGTCACCGCGCCGGCCGCGGCCGTGCTCCACCGGCGCTGGACGCCGAGCAGCGTCACGGCGGTGGCGGTCCAGGGCGCGAGCGCGACCGGGGGCACGCGACGCGGGTGGCGCAGGGCGAGCGGGGCCGCGCCGGTGCCGTAGAACGCCTTCCGCGCGAGCCAGGGACCGACGGCGTCGCGGTGCTCGTGCGCGACCCGCGACGCCGGCTCGTAGCGCAGCCGCCAACCGTCGGCGGCCAGGCGCCACACGAGGTCGACGTCCTCGGCGACGGGCATGTCCTCGGCGAAGCCGGCGCCCAGCGCCTCGCGGCGCACCAGGAGCGCCGCGCTGGGGACGTAGGCGACGCGCGAGCGCGCGGTCACCGGGGCGGGGCGTGCGCCGAGGTCGAGGCTGGAGCGTCGCTCCTCGTAACGAGCCACGGCGTGTCGCGCAGGCGAGGATGTGGCGATCCTGGCCTTGAGTGCCAGCGATGCCGCATCGCTGGTCACACCGGACCTCGCGTCGGACCAGGCGACGATGCGCGGGGCGGCGAGGGCGACGGCGGGGTCGGCGAGGTGCCCGAGCAGCGGGTCGAGCCAGCCCGCCTCGGGCACGACGTCGGAGTCGAGGAACGCCACGAGCGCGCCGGTCGACGTCGCGGCGCCCGTGTTCCGCGCGGCGGCCGGGCCCCGCGAGACCGGGTGCCGGACGACGCGCGCGCCCCGCTCGCCGGCCAGGCGCGCCGTCGCGGAGGGGTCGGCGGAGCCGTCGTCGACGACCACGACCTCGCCGAGCCCCGGCGTCGTGCCGTGCAGGGCGTCGAGCAGCCGCGCGAGCTCGTCGGGCCGGTCGCGGACGGGCACGACCACCGAGACGTCGGCGGGGTCCGGCGCGTCGGGGTGCGACGGCTCCGGGTGCGCGACGCCGGCGTCGGTGAGCAGGCGCGCCAGCGCGGCGGACGTCGCGTCGGTGACGACCAGGCGTGCGCCCGCGGGGATCGTCCCGCCGCCGGCGAGCCGCGAGACCGCCGCCGGCGCCAGGTGCAGCACCCGGGGCGGCGAGCCACCGACCAGTGTCCGCCCGCCGTCGACGCGCATCACCGAGCGGTCGAGGACGACCGCCCACCCCGACGGGAGGCGGGCGGGGCGGGCGGGGGCGAGCGTGGGGGTGGCGATGGCCGGCGAGTCTAGGCAGCCGACGCCCGCCGGTCAGCGATCCAGCGCACGCCGCACGTCGTCGTCGGAGAGCTGGCCGAAGTCGTCGTAGACGTCGCCGACCGCCCGGAAGTCCTCGGGCACGAGCACGGCGACGACCTCCACGTCACCGACCCGCTCCAGCGACGGCGGCGACGCGACCGGCACGCCGAGCACGAGCCGCGACGGCCCGGCGGCGGCGATCGCGCCGAGCGCCGCGCGCACCGTCATCCCCGTCGCGATGCCGTCGTCGACGAGCACGACGTCCCGGCCGCCGGCGTGCGGGCGCCACCCCGCGCCGTAGGCCTCCTCGCGGCGCGCCGCCTCCGCCCGCTCGGCGGCGACCGCGTCGGCCAGCGCCTCCGGGGTCAGCTCCGCGGTCTGCAGGGCCCGCTCGAACCACACCGGCTCGCCGTCCACCGCCACCGCGCCCAGCCCCGCCTCGGGCCGCCCGGGCGCGGTGATCTTGCGGGCGACCCCGACGTCCACCTCCGCGTCGAGCACCGCCGCCGCCGCGACCGCCACCGGCACGCCGCCGCGCGCCAGCCCGACGAGCAGCGGGCGGTCGAGCCCGAGGCCGGCGAGCCGCTCGCCCAGCGCGTGCCCCGCGGTGGTCCGGTCGGCGAAGCGCTCCACCGCCCCGATGCTAGGTGGCGCCGACGATCGACTTCGTGACCTGGCTCAGCGCGACCGGCCGGTCCGGCCCGTCCTCGAGGCTCGCGGTGACGCTGACGAAGGCGACCTCCCGGGCGCGCCGCGCGAGCTTGCCGACCACGCGCACGCGCCGCCCCGCCCGCGCGGCACGCAGGTACTGGGTGGAGATCTGGTGGGTCACCGCGTGCTGGGCCGGCGTCAGCGTCGGCAGCACGGCGAGGTAGCCGGCGAGCTCGACGGCGGCACCGAGCGCCGCGGCGTGCGCCGTGGCGGCGGGCGTGACGGCGAGGCCGGTGACGGGCAGGACGACGCCGTCGAGGGGGGCGTGCGGGTCGACGAACTCGAGGCCCAGCGCGTCGGGGAGCGCCACCGCGAGCGCGGCCTCGGCGCGGGCCAGGAGATCGTCGCCGGTGAGCAGTCCGGTCATGCGGCCCGAGTGTCCGCCGGGGGTGTGAACGGCGCGAGGACGCGCGGGGTCGGGTCGCGGTCGGGCGGGCAGCCGGGATCAGGTCAGGCGCCCGGTCGCCTCGTCGACGACCCACCGTTCGGACGCCGTGCGGAGCCCGGCCACCATCACCGCCACCGTCTCCGCGCCCTCGGCGCCGCTCGCCCCGGTGGGGTCGCCGAGCACGCCGGAGGGGCTGACGTCGCGGACCGAGCCGGCGGCGATCGCGGGCATGAGCTCGCGCAGCGGGGCGGTGTTGCCGGGCGCGGCGAGGTCCTCGCGGACGGTGCCGGGCGCGAGCGCGAGCATCACCGACGTCTCGTGGCGCCCGGCGTGGGCGTCGGCACCGGGCACGCCGCACGGGAACCAGGCGACGTCGCGGCCCTCGGCGCGCAGCATCGGCACGGCCACCCGCAGCGCGCCGACGTTGCCGCCGTGCCCGTTGACGAGCAGCAGGCGGCGGGCGAAGCGGCACGCCGAGCGCCCGAGCTCGACGACGACGGCGGCGAGGGTCTCGGTGCCGAGGGACACGGTGCCCGGGAAGCCCTCGTGCTCGCCGGACGCGCCGTAGGGCAGGGCGGGCGCGGTGGGCAGCCCGCTGCGGTCGGCGACGGCGGCGGCGACGGTGGTGTCGGTGCCGAGCGGCAGGTGGGGGCCGTGCTGCTCGGTGGCCCCGATCGGCACGAGCAGCAGGGGGACGTCCTCGCACTCCGCCCACCGGGCCTCGCCGATCTGCACGGCGCCGACCCTATGTGAGCACTTTCCTGCCCTATAGGGCAGGAAAGTGCTCACATGCGGCTGTGCCCTCGCGGACCGCCGCGTCGATGCCGCGCGGGGCGAGGCAGTCGCCGACGCGGATCACGGGGACGTCGGTGACCAGCGGGGGGACGTGCGGGGTCGGCGGGCCCGCGTGCACGACCCAGTCGGCGGGCCACGGCGTCACCTCGCCGGTGAGGTGGTGGAGCACGTCGAGGACCGGGCCGTCGTGCGCGGCGAGCACCACCCGGTCGGTGTACTCGGCGATCCCCGCCTCGACGGCGCGGCGGCGCCAGCGCTCGCGGTCGAGGGTCGGTGCGAGGTCGTTCGCGGCCACGAGCGCCGGGGTCAGCGTCGCCACCGAGGCGCCCCGGCGCGCGAGCAGCTCGGCGGTGGACGTCGCCGCGTGGCCCCGCCCGTCGTCGACGACCAGCACCCGCCCGCTCGGCGCGACCCGCCCGGTGAGCACGTCGGTGACGTCGACGACCCGCGCCTGCCCGCCGGCCCAGGCCGGGAGCGCCGGGCGCGCGCCGGTGGCGAGGACGACGGCGTCGACACCGTCGACCCCGTGCACCTCCTCGAGGGGCGTCCGCAGCCGCACGACGACCCCGAGGTCGCGGGCCTCGTGCGCCAGGTCGGCGACGAGGTGCGCCAGCTCCCGGCGCTCGGGGGCGCGGGAGGCGATCGCGAGCTGGCCGCCGAGGACGTCGCGGCGCTCGGCGAGCGTCACCGCGTGCCCGTCGCGCGCCGCCGCGACCGCCGCCGCCAGCCCCGCCGGCCCGCCGCCGACGACGAGCACGCGCGCGGAGCCGCCCGCGAACGGGGACTTCGTGCGCGTAGAAGCAGCGAGATACCCGTTCGCTGCCACGGACTCGCGACCCGCCACCGGGTTCACCGCGCACCCCAGCCGCTGGTTGAGGCCCACGCGCGCGATGCACTCCTGGTTGCAGCCGATGCACCGCCGCACCCGCCCGCCGCGCAGCGCCGTCGCCGCGAAGGCCGGGTCGGCGATCTGGCCCCGGACGACGCCCACGAGGTCGCACGACCCCGACGCCACGGCCTCGCGCGCCTGCTCCGGCGTGGTGAACCGCCCCACCCCGAGCACCGGCACCGACACCGCCGCCCGCACCGCCGACGGCACGTGCGCGGCATACCCCGCCGGCACGCCCATCGGCGGCTCGATCAGCGGCAGGGTCCGGGTGGCGACGCCGACCGAGGTGTTGACGTAGTCCACGAGCGGCTCGACGGCCACGGCCACCGCGACGGCGTCCGGCGTGGAGAGCCCGCCCGCGAACCCCTCGTCGCCCTGCACCCGCACGCCGAGCACGCCGTCGGGGCCGACCGCCGCCCGGACCGCGCGCAGCACCGCGACCAGGAACGGCAGCGCCCGCTGCGAGCGCGCCGAGAACAGCTGCCGGATCAGCGAGGCCTGCGAGCACTGGATCTCGACGCCGTCGAGACCGCCCGCCGCGACGTGCGCCGCGACCCGCCCGAACCCGTCCACCAGCCGCGCCAGCCCGGCGTCCGACAGTGGCCGCGGGACCTCCCGGAACATCGGGTCGGGCTCGTCGTCGGCGCCGTCGACCGGCGCGCGGGAGTACAGCGACGACGACTGCCCGCCGTTGTGCCCGAGCTGCGCCAGCACGAGCGCGCCGTGGGCGTGCACGGCGTCGGCGATCGACCGGTAGCCCGGCACGACGGCCGGGTCGGTGCCGTCGACGAGCTTCTCGTAGGGCCGGTCGACGGGGTCGACCGACTGCTCCTCGGTGATCACCATGCCGACCCCGCCCGCCGCGCGGGCGCCGTAGTACGCGGCGTGCTGCGCGCTCGGGCGGCGCGCCACCGCCGCGTTCGTCAGGTGCGCCGGGAACACGATCCGGTTGCGGACGACGCGCGTCCCGAGCCGCACCGGCTCCCCCAGCACGTTCACGCGAGCAGCTCCCGCGCCGCCGCACGCCCCTCGCGCACGGCCTCGGCGACGGTCCGCGGCGCCACGGCGTCACCGATCGCGACCAGCCCGGGCCGCGACGCCACCGCCGGCGCGCGCCGCGGGGCCGCGTCCACGAGCACGGCCGCGGGCCACGACGACGCCGCGCCCGTCACGACGTCGGCGACCGTCACGACCCCGTCCGCGAACCCCACGACCGCCGACTCCGTCACCCGCCGCACCCCGGCCCGCGCGAGCCGGGCCTGGGCGTCGACGAGGTCCCCGGTGCGTGCGAGCCCCGGCCCGACCAGCAGCCCCGGCGCCACCACCGCCACCTCGCGGCCCTGTCCCGCGAGCAGCTCCGCGAGGGCAACCGCCGCCCCGTCACCGACCGGGTCCTCGATCACCACGGGCCCGGGGGCGACGCCGTCGCACACCGCCGCCGCGATCGGCACCCCGCGCCCCGGACGGTCGACCCCGCCGGTCGCGAGCACCACGAGCTCGTCGGCGGGCACCTCGGCCGACGTCCCCAGGAGCACCGGCACCCCCAGCGAGTCCAGCTCCGAGCGGTACCAGGCGACGAGGTCGGCGAACCGCGCCCGCCCGGGCAGCACGGCCACCTCGCGCAACAGCCCGCCGACGGCGTCGGCGCGCTCCACCACCCGCACCGCGGCGCCGGCCAGCGCCAGCGTGCGCGCCGCCTCCAGCCCCGCCGGCCCGGCCCCGACGACGAGCACGGCGGCGTCGGTGCGCGGGACGTCGACCGCCGGCGGGGCCACCGTGCAGCCGATCCGCGGGTTGCGGACGTCGCGGACCCGGCACTGCTGGTTGGTCAGCACGCACGGCCGGACCCGCCGTCCGGCGCGCACCCGGACGACCAGGTCGGGGTCGGCGAGCTGCGCGCGGGTCATCTCGACGAGGTCGGCGTCCCCGGACGCCAGGACGTCCTCGGCGAGCGACGGGTCCACGACGCTGCCCGCGAGCACCGTCGCCACGCCCGGCACCCGCACCGCCCGGCCGGCGTCGCGCAGGAATCCCGGCGCCGTGTGCGCGTCCGGCCGCGTGGCGCCGACCGTGAGCGCCGAGCCCCGCACCGGCACGACGAGGTCGACGAGACCGGCCACCCGCCCGAGCACCGACGACGCGAACGCCGGCGTGATCCCCGCCCACGGCGCCAGCTCGTCGACGGTGAGCCGCAGCCCCACGACGGCGTCGTCGCCGACCGCCTCCCGTACCGCCGTCAGCACCTCGACCAGCAGCACCGCCCGGTCCGCCCCGTAGGCGTCGTCGCGCCGGTTGGTCAGCCCGGAGAGGAACTGCCGCAGCAGCGCGTGCTGCCCCGCCTGGACCTCGACACCGTCACAGCCCGCGTCGAGGGCCGCGGCCGCCCCGGCGGCGAACCCCGCCACCACCTCGGCGATCCCGGAAGCGCAGAGCACCGCCGGCACCTCCCCGCTCGCCGGGTCCGGCACCGCCGACGGCGCCCACAACGGACCGCGGGTGTAGGCCGACGACCCCTGCCCGCCCGCGTGACCGAGCCCGGCGAGCACGAGCGTCCCGAACGGCCGGCACCCGTCGGCCACCGCGGCCCACCCCGGCGGGCAGGAGACGGCCAGCGGCGCGTCCTCGTACGGATGGTCGGCGGCGAGCACCGACGCGACCTCGGTGACGACCACGCCCGCCCCGCCCGCCGCCCGGGCGCGGTAGTGCGCGACGTGGTCGTCGGAGAGCGCCCGCGGGTGGTGGGGGTCGGCGAGGTGGGTGACGTGCGGACCGAACAGCACCCGGCTCGGCGCGGTGCGCCGGCCGAGCACGACCTCGTCGCCCAGCACCCGCGGCACCGTAGTCGCGCACCGGACGCCGAGGGAGGGAACGTCTAGATTGTCCGGTGTGACGGGCGACCTCAAGGCGAGCGACGCCGATCGCGAGGCCGTCGCGGAGATCCTCCGGACCGCGCTCGGCGAGGGCCGCCTCGAGCTCACCGAGGTCGACGAGCGCCTCGCGCAGGTCTACGCGGCGAGGACGTACGCCCAGCTCGAGCCCCTGGTCGCCGACCTCCCGGCCACGCTGCCCTGGCAGCGGGCCGCGGTCGTCCGCCCCGCCGACGACGAGCCCCTGGTCATCACGGCCGGGTGGTCGAGCGAGAAGCGCACGGGCGCCTGGCGGGTGCCCTCGCGGATCGTCGCCGAGGCCGCGATGTCGGACGTCAAGCTCGACTTCCGCGAGGTCTCGACCTCGCTGCCGCGCATCGACCTCGAGATCAAGGGCGGGATGGGCAGCGTGGTGCTGGTCCTGCCCGAGGGCTGGTCGGTCGACTCGGACGCCCTGCGCTCGGCCTGGGGCACGGTGAAGAACCGCCACCGGGCCGAGGCCGACCCCGGTCGCCCGACGATCGTCGTCACCGGCTCGATCGGCGTGGGCACCTTCCGGACCCGCGGGGCCTACTTCTACGAGTGACACCCGATCGTGTGCGGTATCGACCCTGCACCAGACCCCTGTTGATCACGGTGTGTGGCCGCGTTACCCGTCTGTGACGTGATCGACGGTCCCCGCCGGTCGCGTTTCGCAGCCGGACCCACCGAGGTACAGCCCCCCGCGGCCCGCCACGGACCCGACCGTCACGAGTCCGTGCCCCGACCGCCGTCGACCGCCGACGCGACCCCGGCACGGGGCCCGCCGGAGGGGAGGCACCACCCCGTGATCGATCAGTGACCGCGACCGAAGCCACCACGGAGCTCCCGCTCGACCTCGCACCCCGGCCCGTCCCGAAGGCCCGTCTCGAGCACGTGTTCGAGCGCACCGCCGACGCGACCCCCGAGGCCACCGCGATCGAGCACGAGGGCCGGCCGACCACCTACGCCGCGCTCGACGCCCGGGCCAACCAGCTCGCGCACGTGCTGCGCGACCGCGGGATCCGGCCCGGCGCCCGCGTCGCCCTGTTCCTGGAGCGCTCGCCGGAGACCTACGTCGCGCTGCTGGCGGCGCTCAAGTCCGGGGCGGCCTTCGTGCCGATCGACCCGGAGTCACCCGCCGACCGCGTCGCCTACGTCCTCGACGACGCCGACGTCGACCTCGTGCTGACCTCGGAGGCGCTCGGCGGGACGGTCCCCGAGGACCGTCCCCGGCTCGCCGTCGACTCCGCGTCCGCCACGATCGACCGCGCGTCGGACCGGCGCCCCGACGGCCGCGGCCCGCCCGGGGAGGACGACCCCGCCGCGTACGTCATCTACACCTCCGGCTCGAGCGGCCGCCCCAAGGGCGTCGAGGTCGCGCAGTCGAGCATCACGAACTTCGTCGCCGTCGTGCCCACCGTCTACGACGTCCGCCCCGACGACCGGGTGCACCAGGGCATGACCATCTCCTTCGACTTCTCGATCGAGGAGATCTGGCCGACCTGGGCGGTCGGTGCCACCCTCGTGGTCGGCCCCGACGACGAGCGCCGCCTCGGCGCCGACCTCGCCGACCACCTCGAGGCGGCCCGGATCACCGTCCTCTACGCGGTGCCGACGCTGCTCGCGACGATCCCCCGCGACCTGCCCCGCGTGCGCAGCGTCCTGGTCGGCGGCGAGGCCTGCCCCGCCGAGATCGTCGAGCGCTGGGCCCGCCCCGGGCGCCGCATGCTCAACACCTACGGCCCCACCGAGGCCACCGTCACCGCCACCTGGTGCGAGCTCGTGCCGGGGCGGCCGGTGACGATCGGGCGCCCGCTGCCGACCTACGGCGTCGAGCTCCTCGACCCCGACGACGAGGACCACCGCCCCGTCGCGCCCGGCGGCGTCGGCGAGATCACCCTCGCCGGCCCGGGCGTGGCGCGCGGCTACGTCGGCATGCCGGAGAAGACCGCCGAGAAGTTCCTCGCGCGGCCCGGCGGACGCGTCTACCGCACCGGCGACCTGGGCCGCTGGACCCCCGACGGCGAGGTCGAGTACCTGGGCCGCGCAGACGCGGAGGTCAAGGTCCGCGGGCACCGCGTCGACCTCGGCGAGATCGAGAGCGTGCTGCTCGCCGACCCCGGCGTGAGCAGCGCCGTCGTCGCCCTGCAGGAGGGCGACCTCGCGGCCTACGTCGTCACCGACGAGGCCGTCGACGTCCTGGTCGCCCGCCTCACCGAGCTGGCCCGCGACCGCCTGCCCGCCTACATGATCCCCGCGACGCTGGACGTCCTCGACGTGCTGCCGACGCAGGCCAGCGGCAAGGTCGACCGCTCCCAGCTCCCGCCGCCGGCGGGACGGCGCCTCGTCGCCGCCACCGGGCCGGTCGTCGAGCCGCAGGGCGAGCTCGAGTCCGAGCTCGCCGCGATCTGGGCCGAGGCCACCGGCATCCCCGTCGCCGAGCTCTCGGTCGAGGCCGACTTCTTCGACGAGCTCGGCGGGCACTCCCTGCTCGCGGCCACCACCGTCACGCTGATGCGCGAGCGCGGGGTGGGCGGCAGTCCGGCCGTGCGGGACCTCTACGCGCACCCGAGCGTGCGCGCGCTCGCCGCGCACCTCGCGAGCGCCGGCGCCGGCGAGGTCACCGCGGCCGCGGCCCGCCCGGGCCCGATCCGGCACTCGCGGCGGCGGGTCGCCGCGGCGGGCGCGGCCCAGGCCGTCCTGCTCTACCTGCTGCTGCTCGTCGTCACCCTGCCCCTGAGCTGGGTCTACACCGCCAACGACGGCACGGTCTCGACCGGGGTGCTGACCCAGGTGCTCGTCGCCGGCGCCGCAGCGTGGCTCGGGGTGCGCTGGGTGCTGCCCGTGCTGCTCGCCCGACCGCTGGCCGCGGGCATCCGCCCGGGCCGGTACCGCCTGTGGGGCGTGACGTACCTGCGACTCTGGACGCTCGACCTCGTCCTGCGCCAGTCACCGCTGCCGGTGCTCGCCGGATCGCCGTTCCTCGCGCCCTACCTGCGCCTGCTCGGCGCACGCGTCGGGCGCCGCGTGCACGTCGCCGTGGCCGACATCTCCCTGCCCCGCCTGCTGCACCTCGACGACGACGTCGCCGTCGGCTACGGCGCCGTGCTGCACGCGTGGGCCGTCGAGGACGGCTGGGTCGTCGTCGGGCCGGTCCACCTCGAGCGGCGCGCGGTCGCCGGCGCGAACAGCGTGCTCTCCCCCGGCAGCCGCGTCCGCGAGCGCGGGATGCTCGCCGAGCAGTCCGCCCTGGGCCGCGACGAGGTCGTCCCCGCGGACACGACGTGGGCCGGCTCGCCGCCGCAGGAGGTCGCCGACCAGGACGCCGCGCTGGTCGCGATGCGCGGCGCGGGGCCGCTGCCCGGCTGGCGCCTGCGCCACCTGCCCGCGGCGCTCGCCGGCCTCCTCGGTCTCGAGCTCGCCGCGGTGCTCATGG
Organism: Actinomycetospora sp. ABD4_176; assembly: GCF_056311855.1. NCBI lineage: Bacteria > Bacillati > Actinomycetota > Actinomycetes > Pseudonocardiales > Pseudonocardiaceae > Actinomycetospora > Actinomycetospora sp. ABD4_176. Next base: position 2,959,242 of record NZ_CM149974.1, read on the forward strand.
TCGTGCCGTCGGTGCTCGTCGTCTGGGCGGCGCTGCTCGGCGCGGGCGTGCTCGCCGGGCTCGTCGCGACGCTGCTGGCCGGCCCGGTGTTCGTCGTGACCGTGTGCGTCGTGGTCGCGCTCGGCCGCCGGCTCGTGCTGCCGCGCACACCGGTCGGCATCCACCCGGTCCGGTCGCCGCTGGGCCTGCGCAAGTGGGTCGCCGACGCGCTGCTGGCGTACAGCCTCGCGTTCACCAACTCGCTCTACGCGACCCTCTACACGGTGCCGTGGCTGCGGCTGCTCGGCGCGCGGGTCGGGCGCGGCGCGGAGGTCTCGACGGCCGCGCACCTCGACCCCGACCTGCTCACGCTCGGCGAGCAGAGCTTCGTCGCCGACATGGCGAGCGTCGGCGCGGCCACCTACGCCGACGGCCGGATGCTGCTGCGCCCGACCCGGGTCGGCGACCGCGCGTTCGTCGGCAACGCCGCGCTCGTCCCGTCGGGCGTCGGCACCGGCGACGGCTCGCTGGTCGGGGTGCACACCGTCCCGCCACCCGGGGGCGTGCCCGACGACTCGTCGTGGCTCGGCTCGCCCGCCATGCACCTTCCCCAGCGGCAGGACTCGGGCGACCACCCCGTGGAGGAGACGTTCGCCCCCGACCGGCGGCGCGTGCGCCGGCGCCTGGCCGTCGAGCTGGTGCGGGCCACGCTGCCCGCGTCGCTGCTCGGGCTCGGCCTCTACGGCTACCTGCTGGCGCTCTCGCTGGTCGCCCGCGGCCGGGAGCTGCTGCCGGTCGCCCTCGTCGCCCCGCTGATCGCCCTCGTCGCGAGCAGCGCGATCATCGCCTACGTGGTGGCGGTCAAGCGGCACGTCGCCGGCACCTACCGGCCGCGGGTCGCGCCGCTGTGGGACCCGTTCGTGCGGCGCACCGAGCTCGTCACCGGGCTCTACGAGGCCGCCGCGGTCCCGACGCTGCTCGGGATGCTCGTCGGCACCCCGTACCTGCCGATGGTCCTGCGCCGCTTCGGCGCGCGGATCGGGCGGCGGACCTGGATCGCCACGACCTACCTGACCGAGTTCGACCTCGTCGAGATCGGGGACGACGCCGCGGTCGGGCCCGCGGTCTCGCTGCAGACGCACCTCTTCGAGGACCGGGTGATGAAGATGTCGACGGTCCGGGTCGCGCCGGGCGCCACGGTCGGCGCGCGCTCGGTGGTGCTCTACGACGCCACCGTCGGTGCGGACGTCGACCTCGACCGGCTCTCGCTGCTGATGAAGGGCGAGGAGCTCGGCGAGGGCGGCCGCTGGCGCGGCATCCCGGCGCGTGGCGTCGCCGAGCCCACCGAGCCCACCGAGCCCACGGCGAGCACCGACGAGCCGACCGTCGAGCTCCCCCGCCTCGCGGGCGCCGTCCGGTGAGGGCGCTGGTCTACCGCGGTCCCGCGAGCCTGCCCGGCTGCCCCGAGGCCGTCGCGTCCGTGCTCGACGCGTCCGGGCTCGACGTCCGCTACGTCGGGCCGCGCGAGGACCTGGCCCTCACCGCGCCGGTGCTCGCCGGCGCCGACCTCTACGCCCAGCCCGGCGGCGGCACCCTGCGCCGGGGCTGGCGGCGGATGCGCCGGCACCGCCGCACCGTGCAGGGGTTCGTCGCCAGCGGCGGGCGCTACGTCGGGTTCTGCCTCGGCGCCTACCTCGCCGGCGCGACCCCCGGTTTCGGGCTGCTGCCCGGCGACACCGACCAGGCCCTCGACACCGAGGACGACACCGTGGTCGAGGTCGACTGGGGCGGGATGCGGCGGGCGGTGTTCGCCCAGGACCCCGCCGCGCTGCTGGTCGACGGGCGCGCCGACGTGCTCGCCCGCTACCCCGACGGGCAGGCCGCGGCCGCCGTCGCCCCGTACGGTGCCGGGCGCGTCGGCGTCGTCGGCCCCCACCCCGAGGCGACGCCCGACTGGTTCACCGACGTCGGCCTCCCGGTCGCCCCCGACGCCCGCGACCTGGCCCGCGACCTCGTCGCCCGCACCCTGGAGGGCGCCCCGTGAGGGCCCTGATCGTCCTCGTCACGCTGCTGGTGGCCCTGGCCGGCTGCGCCGTCCCGCCCGCGCACGCCGCGCCCTGGCCCGAGCGGCCGACCGTCGACCTGTCCTACGACGTCGCGCCCGACCTGCGCAGCGTCACCGGCCGCGAGACCGTCACGTTCACGCCCGACCGGCGCGTCTGCGAGCTCGTCTTCCGCTCCTGGGCGAACGCGCCCTCGCCGGCCTCCGAGGGCAACGCGCTGATGGTCACCGACGCCACCGTCGACGGGCGTGCCACCACCCCGGTCGTCCGGCAGGCCGGCGCGCCCTCCGGCTCCCCCGGCACGCTGGTGGAGCTGCCGCTGCCGTCGTGCGTCGACGCGGGCACCCCCGTCCGCGCCGAGCTCGGCTTCACGCTGCGCCTCGGGGTCGAGGCCGACGAGCGCCTCGGCACCTCCCCGTCCACCGGGACCGCCTGGTTCGGCTCCGGCCTCCCGCTCCTCGCCTGGGTGCGAGGGCAGGGCTGGGACCGGGACGACGCCGCCGACATCCCCGGCGAGAACGCCGTCAGCGAGCGGTTCCGCCTCGACGCGCTGCGCGTCACCGCCCCCGAGGGGGCCGCCGTCTCCGGGGTGGGGCGCGCCGAGGGCACCGCGCCCGGCCCGCGCGCCGGCACCACCACGCACACGTTCCGCGCCGACGCCGTGCGGGACGTGTCGGTCGCGGTCGGGGCCTACCGGGTGCTCGAGCGAGAGCTGTCCTCCGGCACCCGGCTGCACCTCTTCACGCCGACCGCCGGCACCCGCGTCGACCCCGAGCGGTGGGCCGCGGAGATCGACGGCGCGCTCGGGCGGCTCGAGGACCTCCTCGGCCCCGTGCCGCAGCCCGACCTGTGGGTGGCGATCGCCCCCTCGCAGTCGTCGGGGATCGAGTACGACGGCGCCCTCCAGTTCGGCGACACCGCGCCCCGCGACCTGCCCGAGCTCGTCGCGCACGAGCTGGGCCACCAGTGGTTCTACGCGCTCGTCGGGAACGACCAGGGCACCCATCCCTGGCTCGACGAGGCCTTCACGACCTACGCGCAGGCCCGCGTGACCGACACCGAGGACGACGACTACGCCCTCGAGGACGTGCCCGAGCGCCTCCGCGGCGACCTCGGGCTGCCCATGTCCGCGTGGGCCGAGCGCGGCTTCGGGCCCTACAACACCGGCGTCTACGTCCAGGGCGCCGCGGTGCTGCTCGCCGCGCGCGAGCAGGCCGGCGCCGGGGCGTTCGACGACGCCCTGCGCGCCTACATCGCCGACAACGCCCACCGCGTCGCGACCCCCGACGACGTGGCCCGCGCCTTCGCCGGCCTGCCCGCGGTGACCGACGCGCTCACCCGCGCCGGCGCGCTGCCACCCGCCCGAGGAGGAGCACCACCCCGATGACCGCTGCCGCCGTCCACGACGCCGAGCCGCGCACCGAGCCGGTCGCGCCCGCCGCTCCCGGTCCGCCCCGGGGTCGCGTCCTCGGCGTCGACGCCGCCCGCGGCCTCGCCCTGCTCGGGATGATGGCCGTGCACTCCCTCTACGTCGCCGACGCCGAGGGGCGCCCGACCTGGATCGGCACGATCGCCCTGGGCAACGCCTCGGCGCTGTTCGCGGTGCTCGCCGGCGTGGGGATCGCGTTCCTCACCGGCCGGGCGCGGGTCCGCCACGGTGCGGGGACCCGGCGCGCCGCCGCCTCGCTGACGGCGCGGGCGATCGTGATCGGTGTGCTCGGGCTGGCCGTCGGGGGCGTCACGGACCCCGAGGTCGCGACGGTGATCCTCCCGTCCTACGCCGTGCTCTTCCTGCTCGCGATCCCGCTGGTCCTGCTGCCGACCCCGGTGCTCGTCGGCGGCGCCGTGCTGGGCGCGGCGGGGATCCCGGTCGTCAGCCACCTCGTGCGGGCGCAGCTGCCCCCGCCGGAGCTGGGCAACCCGTCGCTGTCGTGGGTCGCCACCGACCCGCTCGCGCTGGTGCGCGAGCTCTTCCTCACCGGCTCCTACCCCGCGGTGTCGTGGCTGCCCTACCTCGCGGTCGGGCTGGCGGTCGGGCGCGCGCACCTGCGCTCACCGCGGCTGGCGGCCGGGCTCGCCGGGGGCGGGGTCGCGCTCGCGGCGGCCGCCGCCGGGACGTCGGCGCTGCTGCTCGGGCCGGGTGGCGGGCTCGCGCGGATCACGGCGGCGTCGACCGGGCTCGACCCCGCCGCGGTCGGCGAGGCCCTGACGATCGGGCCCGACGGCACCACGCCGACCACGACCTGGTGGTGGCTCGCCGTCGACAGCCCGCACTCCTCGACACCGCTCGACCTCGCCCGCACGGGCGGCACCGCGCTCGCCGTGCTCGGGGTGATGCTCCTGCTCGACCGCGTGCGCGGCCCCGTCCTCGCCGCCGTGCGGGCCCCGCTCGCGGCGGCCGGGGCGATGACGCTGACCTTCTACACGCTGCACGTCCTGTTCCTCGACTCGCCGGTCGACGTCTACGGGCCGGTGGCCGGCTACGTCGTCCAGGTAGCCGCGGTGCTGCTGCTCGGCATCGCGTGGCGCACGAGCGCGGGACGCGGACCGCTGGAGACGCTCGCGTCCGGGGCGGGCGCCCGCGCGGCGCGGTGGGTCGCGCCCTGATCGGCGGGTCCTCCCCGGGCGGGGTCGGGTCCTCCCCACTCCGCGCGCGCCGTGCCGGCAGCAGGCTCGTGATCGTCCCGCCCGCCCGGCCCACCGGAGCCCGCGATGAGCTACCAGCTCGGTGTCGACCTCGGCACGACGGCCACCACGGCCGCCGTCCACCGTCCCGGCCGTGCCGACAGTGCCGGTGTCGTCATCCTCGGCGAGCGCAGCGCGGCCATCCCGTCGCTGCTGCTGTGGCCGGCCGAGGGGCCGCCGCTGATCGGTGACGACGCCGAGCGGCGCGCCGCCGCCGAGCCGACCCGCGTCGCCCGCGGCATCCGCCCCCGCCTCCTCGACCCCGTGCCGTTCTCGCTCGGCGGGGCGCCCTTCGCCGCCGGCGCGCTGCTGGGGGTGCTGCTGCGCCGGGTCGTCGACCTCGTCGCGCAGCGCGAGGGCGGGGCGCCCGCGGGCGTGGTCCTGACCCACCCGGCGACCTGGGGCGCGGCGCACCGCGACGCGTTCGCCGAGGTGGCGGCCTCGCTCGGCCTCGGCGAGACCGCCCTCGTCACCGCGCCGGAGGCGGCCGTCACCGATCACCTCGCCCGGCGGTGGGCCGTCGCCGACGGGACGCTCGCCGTCGTCGACCTCGGCGGGGGCAGCCTCGACACCACGGTGGTGGCGCACGCGGGCGGCGGGACCGCGGTGCTCGGGCGGCCCGGGAGTGTCGAGCACCCCGACGACGACGAGCCCACCGGGGAGCGGATCCTCGATGCGCTGCAGCGCACGCTCGCGAGCGCCGGCCTCGCCGCGACCGACCTCGACGGCGTCCTGCTCACGGGCCGCACGACCCGCCCGGGCGTCCTGGCGGCGTCGCTGGGTGCGGCGCTGGGGCGCCCGGTCGAGACCGGGCCGGAGCCGGAGCACGCGGTCGCGATCGGTGCCGCGCGCCTCGGCGCGCAGATCGGGTCGACGTCGGCGCCCCCGCCCCGTGCGGCGGCGGACGCGGAGCCCGTGACCGTGCGCGTCGAGCACCCCGCGCCCGTCGCCGCGGGACCCGTCGCCCTTCCCGCGCCGGCCCCGGCCGGCGCCGTCGTGCGGACGGCGCAGCGACGTCCGCGGCGCGGCCTGGCCGCCGGGCTCGCGGCGGCGGCGATCGCGCTGGGCGCGGCCGGCGGGGGCGCGCTCGCCCTGCTCGGCGCCGCGTCCCCGGCCGTCGCGGCCCCGCCGGCGCCGCTGCCGACGGCGCCGGTCGCGGCGGAGACCACGACCACCGCGACGACCACGGAACCCGTCGAGACGGCCGAGCCGGAGGTCACCTCGGTCGCCGACACCACCAGCGACACCACCACGCGCGCCGTGACACCCCGGGCGCGGACCGCCACCAGCACCACGACCACCACGTCGACGGCCACCGAGACGTCGGAGCACCGCCCCGCGGTTCCCGCGACTCCCACGACGACCGGCCCGACGACCGGCACGACGACCGGCACGAGGACGGCCGCGACGACACCGACCACCACGACCCCGGCACCGAGGATCCCGACCAGACCCCCGACCAGAACCCCGGCGACGACACCCGGAACCCGTCCGACCAGCAGCAGAGAGCGGGCTAGTGGGCGCGGGCGCGGGGGGTGCGAGCGAGGGCGGTGCCGAGCTCGGCGGTGGTGAGCGGCGTCGGGGTGTCGTAGGCCTCGCGCACGATCGCCGCGCCGCGGACGTCGTGGTCGGCGGTGTAGTGGTTCGTGACCACGACCGTCGCGATCCCCGCCGCCAGCGCCGCCCGCAGCCCCGGCCCGGAGTCCTCGACCGCCACGGCCCGGGCGGCGTCGACGTCGAGCCGGGCGAGCGCGAGCCGGTAGGCCTCGGGGTCGGGCTTGAGCTCCGCGACGTCGTCGCCGCACACCACGACCTCGGCGGTCCCCGCGCCGAGCAGGTGGGCGAGCAGCGGCTCCACCCACGCGCGCCGGCCGGTCGTCGCGACCGCGATCCGCACGTCGTGGGCGCGCAGGTCGTCGACGAGCGCGGGCAGCCCCGGGCGCGGGCCGACCTCGCCGCGCCGCACCACGTCGACGAACAGCTCGGTCTTCGTGCGGTGCACGGCGGACGCGAGCTCCTCGGCGTCGTCGACCCCCTGCGCCCGGAGCGCCGCCGCCACCCGCTGCCGCCCGCCGGTGATCGTCAGCAGCTCGCCGTAGTGCTCGACGCCCCAGGTCAGGTCGAGCCCGTGCGCGGCGAACGCCTCGTTGAACGCGACGCGGTGCCCGTCGCGCTCGGTGTCGGCGAGGGTGCCGTCGACGTCGAAGACGACGGCCTCGGGGAGGTCGGGGGTCACCGCGCCGCCTCCGTGAGGTGGTAGAGCAGCAGGAGCTGGGCGATGGCGAGCGGCTCGCTGCGCGCGTCGCCCACCCGCCCCAGGCACTCGGGGGTCTCGGTGTCGGGCGCGCCGAGCGAGGTCCAGATCGCCTTCTCCACCGCGAGGCTCTCCTCGCGCGGCACGTAGCCGTGCACGTGCAGCGACTCGACCGGCCGTCCGTCGGGGTCCCGCTCGAGCTTGAGGTGCATGGCGCGCGAGAGCCCGGGCTGCAGGGCCTCGGTGAGGTCGGGGTGGTCGATCGTCGGGCGCATCATCATCGTCGCCGAGAGCGGCGTGTCCGGCGGGTCGTCGCGGCTCTCGATCGGCGCGAAGCGCACGACGAGGTCGGCGTTGGCCCGCTGCGGGCGGATGTGGGCCGCCGACTCGGGCTCGCGGCGCTCGAGCTCGGCGAGCACCTTCTCCTCGGTGTAGCCGCGCCTGCTCGTGTCGCGGGCGACCTTCCAGGCGCGGCGGATTTCCTCGGGCGGGTCGAGGAAGACGGTGACGTCGAAGCAGGCCCGCGAGAGCTTGCTCCACAGCGGGAAGAGACCCTCGACGATGACGAACTCGGCGGGCTCGACCAGCTCGGGACGCACGAGCTCGCCGGTGCCGTGGTCGTAGACCGGCTTGAGCACGGGCGCGCCCGTCGCGAGCAGCTGCAGGTGCTGCTCCATGATCTCGAGGTGGTTGCAGTCGGGGTGGAGCGCGGTGAACGGCAGCTCCTTGCGCTCCTCCCGGTCGTAGCGGTGGTAGTCGTCGGTGCACAGCGACACGCACCGCTCGGGGCCGAGGGCCTCCACCAGACCGCGGGTCATCGTCGTCTTGCCGGCGGCGCTGTCCCCGGCGATCGCGAGCATCACCGGGCGACGGGGCGACGGCACACCGCCGGCGCGGCGGATGCGCAGGGACTTGTCGGGCACGAGCTCTCCCTTCGTCGACCCGGACGCTAGGCACCGCCGCCCGGCGCCTGCTCCCCCGTGACGGGGGGCGCGACGGGGGAGACGCCGCGCAGCGCCGTCCCTAGGGTGGGCCGGATGACGGGGACCGGACCGCTGCGCGTGGTCCTGGTCGACGACCACGAGATGGTGATCGTCGGGCTGAAGGCGATGCTCGCCCCGTTCGCCGGCCGGGTCCGCGTGGTGGGCAGCGCGAACGGCGCCCGCGAGGCCCTCGACGTCGCCGTGTCGTTGGACCCCGACATCGTCCTGTGCGACGTGCGGCTGCGCGGCGACAGCGGCCTCGACCTGTGCCGCAGCCTCGCCGAGCGCGCGCCGGGGCAGAAGGTCGTGCTGCTGTCGGTGTACGACGACGAGCAGTACCTCTACCAGGCGCTGCGCGCCGGGGCGGCCGGCTACCTGCTCAAGCACATCGGCGGCGAGGAGCTCGTCCGCCACCTCGAGCTCGCCGCGTCCGGGACGACGGTCGTCGACGCGACGATGGCCGGGCGCGCGGCGGCGTCGGCGGCCCGCCTGGAGCGCGACGAGTTCTGGCCGGGCGCGCACCTCGGGCTCACCCAGCGCGAGAGCGAGGTCCTCGCGCTGCTCGTCGCCGGGCACAGCAACCGCGCGATCGCCGCCGAGCTCGTCATCGGCGACGAGACGGTCAAGAGCCACGTGCGCTCGCTGCTGCGCAAGCTCGCGGTGCCCGACCGCACCGCGGCCGTCGCCGCGGCGCTGCGGGAAGGGGTGTTCCGGTGACCCGCGGCCTGGGGCTCGCCGACCCCGAGCGGGAGAACGCCGTCCTGCTCGCGATCATCGAGGCCGCGACGAGCGGGCCGGGCGTGGAGCCGCTGGCCGCCGCGGTCGCCCGCGTGATCACCGAGGCCACGGCCACCGACGTCTGCTTCGTCCACGTCCTCGACGACACCGAGCCCTCGCTGACCCTCGCCGGCGCCACCCCGCCCTTCGACGCCCAGGTCGGCGCGGTGCGGCTCCCGCTCGGGACCGGCGTGACGGGCTGGGTCGCGAGCCACCGCGAGCCCGTCGTCATCCCGGCCGACAAGCAGGACGACCCCCGCTACGTCGCGATCCCGGAGCTGCGCGGCGAGGCGTACACGTCGATGGTGTCGGTGCCGATGGAGAGCGAGCCGGCGGGGCTGGTCGGGGTGCTCAACGTGCACACCGTCGCGCGCCGGGAGTTCGACGACCGCGACGTCCGGGTGCTGCGCACCATCGGGCGGCTCGTGGCGGGCGCGGTGCACCAGGCTCGGATGCACCGCCGGCTCGCCGCCCGCGAGGAGGCGCACGGGCGCTTCGCCGAGCAGATGGTCGCGGCGCAGGAGGCCGAGCGGCAGCGGCTGGCGCGCGACATCCACGACGGCATCTCGCAGCGACTGGTGACGCTGTCGTTCCACCTCGACGCCGTGCGGACGTTCCTCGACCGGGCCGAGGCGCAGGCGGCGCGGACCGACCTCGCCACGGCCTGCGACCTCGTCCTCACCACCCTCGACGAGGCCCGCGCCGCGATCGGGGCGCTGCGCCCGCCGGTGCTCGACGACCTCGGGCTCGCCGGCGCCCTCGCCGCCCTGGCCCGCGGGCTGCCCGACGTGCGCGTCGTCCTCGACCTCGACGACCGCCGCCTGCCCGAGCACGTCGAGGTCGCGCTGTACCGGATCGCCCAGGAGACCCTGCAGAACGTGCTCAAGCACGCGCGGGCCGGCGAGGTCGACGTGCGCCTGGCGGCCACCGACGGCGGGGTCCACCTCACGCTCACCGACGACGGCGTCGGGTTCGACCCCCACGACGCCCGGGCCGGCTCCCACGGCTACGGCCTCGCCTCGGTGCGCGAGCGCGCGGAGCTGGTCGGGGGCACCGTGCGCGTGATCTCCCGGCCGGGGACCGGGACGTCGGTGACCGTCACCGCTCCCCTCGACGATGAGCCGAACGGCGAAGGGTCGACCCGGAACACTTGATTGTCCTGCGCAGCGTGCGCCCGCACGCTCGGGACATGGCCGATCGATGGAGCGCGGGCGTCATCCCCTACGCGGAGATGGGGTACTGGCAGCCCGACTACGAACCGAAGGACACCGACCTGCTCTGCGCGTTCCGCGTGACGCCGCAGGACGGGGTGCCCCCCGAGGAGGCGGGCGCGGCGGTCGCCGGCGAGTCCAGCACGGCGACGTGGACCGTCGTCTGGACCGACCGGCTCACGACCTTCGAGCACTACCAGGCGAAGTGCTACCGGGTGGAGCCCGTCCCGGGCGTCGAGGGGCAGTGGATCGCCTACATCGCCTACGACCTCGACCTCTTCGAGGAGGGGTCGATCGCGAACCTGACCAGCTCCATCATCGGCAACGTCTTCGGCTTCAAGCCGCTCAAGGCCCTGCGCCTCGAGGACATGCGCATCCCGCCGCACTACGTCAAGACGTTCCAGGGGCCGGCGCACGGGATCGTCACCGAGCGCGAGTACCTCAACAAGTTCGGCCGCCCGCTGCTCGGCGCGACGACGAAGCCGAAGCTGGGGCTGTCGGCGCGCAACTACGGCCGCGTCGTCTACGAGGCCCTGCGCGGCGGGCTGGATTTCACCAAGGACGACGAGAACATCAACTCCCAGCCCTTCATGCGCTGGCGGGACCGCTACCTCGCCTGCATGGAGGCCGTGAACCGGGCGCAGGCCGAGACCGGCGAGGTCAAGGGCCACTACCTCAACGTCACCGCCGCGGACATGGAGGACATCTACGAGCGCGCCGAGTTCGCCCGCGACCTGGGCAGCGTCATCGTCATGGTCGACCTGACCGTCGGCTACACGGCGATCCAGTCGCTCGCGAAGTGGGCGCGGCGCCACGGCGTCGTCCTGCACCTGCACCGCGCCGGCCACGCGACCTACACGCGCCAGAAGAACCACGGCGTGAGCTTCCGCGTCATCTCCAAGTGGATGCGCCTCGCCGGCGTCGACCACATCCACGCCGGCACGGTCGTCGGCAAGCTCGAGGGCGACCCGGCGTCGGTGCACGGCTTCTACGACGTGCTGCGCAAGGGCCGCTACGACGCCGACCCGTCGAAGGGCCTCTACTTCGAGCAGGACTGGGTGTCGATGCCCGCGGTGATGCCCGTGGCCTCCGGCGGCATCCACGCCGGCCAGATGCACCAGCTGCTGCACCACCTCGGCGAGGACACCGTCCTGCAGTTCGGGGGCGGCACCATCGGCCACCCGATGGGCATCGCCTCGGGCGCCGAGGCCAACCGCGTCGCGGTCGAGTCGATGATCAAGGCGCGCAACGAGGGGCGGGACTACCTCACCGAGGGCCCGGAGATCCTCCGCGACGCCGCGAAGCGGAACAAGCCGCTGGACATGGCCCTGTCGACATGGGGCGACGTCACCTTCGACTACGCGTCCACCGACACCGTCGACGCCACCCCGACGCCCGCCTGAGGAGGACACCGTGCGCGTCACCCAGGGAACCTTCTCGTTCCTGCCCGACCTGACCGACGACGAGATCACCGCGCAGATCGCCTACGCGCTCGAGCACGGCTGGCCCTGCTCGGTGGAGTACACCGACGACCCGCACCCGCGGAACACCTACTGGGAGATGTGGGGGCTGCCGCTGTTCGACCTGCAGGACCCCGCCGCGGTGCTCGACGAGGTGCGCGCCTGCCGCGACGAGCACCCGGAGCACTACGTGCGCGTCAACGCCTACGACGCCTCGCTGGGTCGCCAGACCGTCGCGCTGTCGTTCCTGGTCAACCGGCCGAGCGAGGAGCCCGGCTTCCGCGTCGACCGCCAGGAGGGCGCGGACCGGCGCGTCACCTACTCGATCCACTCCTACGCCACCGAGCGGCCCGCGGGCTCGCGCTACGGCGACGCCCGCGGCGGTTCGCGGAGCAACGGTCATGGGTCCGGCCATGGGCAGCACTGACAACGGGCGGGTCTCCTTCGCGACGGCCGGGCGGGCGTCCCGTCCGGCCGTGGCGGATCCGGGGCCCTCGTCGGACGAGCCGGACACCACGCTGGCCCCCGACGCCGTCGTCGACCTCGACGACGTCCGGCGGGAGGCCGGTGTCGACGACGTCCTCGACGGCCTCGACCGCGAGCTCGTCGGGCTCGCGCCGGTCAAGGAGCGGCTGCGGGAGCTCGCGGCGCTGCTGGTCGTCGACCGGGTCCGCGAGCGCTTCGGCGTGACGACCGACCGCCCGACCCTGCACATGTGCTTCACCGGCAACCCCGGCACGGGCAAGACGACGGTGGCGCAGCGGATCGGCGACCTCCTGAAGGGGCTGGGCTTCCTGCGCCGCGGGCACCTCGTCACCGCGACGCGCGACGACCTCGTCGGCCAGTACGTCGGGCACACCGCGCCGAAGACGAAGGAGATCGTCGGCAAGGCGCGCGGCGGCGTGCTGTTCGTCGACGAGGCCTACTACCTGCACCGGCCGGGCAACGAGCGCGACTACGGCGGCGAGGCCATCGAGATCCTGCTGCAGGCGATGGAGTCCCACCGCGACGACCTCGTCGTCGTGCTCGCCGGCTACGCCGACCGGATGGCGACGTTCTTCGAGGCCAACCCCGGCATGCAGAGCCGGATCGCGCACCACGTCGACTTCCCCGACTTCTCCGCCGACGAGCTGGTGACCATCGCCGAGGGCATGGTCGCCGAGCAGGGGCTGGGGTTCTCGGCCGAGGCGCGCACCGCGCTGCGCGAGTACCTGGCACTGCGCCGCGAGCAGGAGTGGTTCGCCGGCGCCCGCAGCGTCCGCAACGCCCTCGACCGCGCCCGCATGCGCCAGGCCCGGAGGCTCTCCGAGGGCGGCGACCGCGTCGGCCTCGCCGACCTCACCACCCTCGAGGCCGCCGACCTGCGCGCCAGCCGCGTCTTCGCCGGCGGCCACCGCGGCTGACTCTCATGTGAGTACTTTCCGGGCCTATAGGCCCGGAAAGTACTCACATAGGTTCGGCGGGTGACCACCACCGCGCGCCTGCGGGCGTTCGTCGCGCTCGCCGACCGGGGGTCGGTGCGCGGGGCCGCGGCGGCGCTGGTGGTCACCGAGTCCACGGTGTCGGCTGCCGTGCGCGCGCTGGCCGACGAGGTCGGCGTCGCGCTGCTGGAGCGCGACGGGCGCGGCGTGCGCCTCACCCCCGCCGGCGCCCGCTACGCCGACTACGCCCGCCGCATCCTCGGCCTGCTCGACGAGGCCACGACCGCCGCGCGCGGCGAGGCCGACCCCGAGCACGGGCACATCCGCCTCGGCGCCGTCACCACCGCCGGCGAGCACCTCCTGCCCGCCCTGCTCGCCTCGTTCCGTGCCCGCCACCCGCACGTCGGGGTCGGCGTCGAGGTCTCCCCCAGCGCCGCGGTGTGGGCGATGCTGCGCCACCACGAGCTCGACGTCGTCGTGGCCGGCAGCCCGCCGGGCGACCTCGACGGGCGGGTGCGCGCGCGGCGCGACAACACGCTGACCGTCGTCGGTACCCCCGACGCGGCGGCCGGCTTCGACCCCGCGACCGCGACCTGGCTGATGCGCGAGACCGGATCCGGCATCCGCGCCACCCTCACCGCGCTGCTCGAGGACCTGCCCGGGGACCCGCCCCGGATGGTGCTCGGCTCCCACGGCGCGACGATCGCCGCGGCGCGGGCCGGGCTCGGGGTGACGCTGGTGGCGCGCGAGGGCGTCGCGCGCCTGCTCGACGAGGGCGCGCTGGTGGAGCTGGCGGTGCCGGGCGTCCCGATCGCCCGCCCCTGGCACGTCGTCACCCACCCCGACGCCACGGCCAGCACCGAGCTCCTCGTCCGCCACCTGTGCGAGGACGAGGAGCTCGGGTGGGTGCGGGTCTGACCCCGACGGCTCAGACAGCGACGGCCCGGTCGACCTCTCGCCGCAGCGCCGCTCGGCCCGCGTCGGCGGCGGCCGGGTCGCCGCGCCACGCGAGCAGCGCCGGCGACACGAGAGCCCGCCCGAACGAGAACGTCAGCGGCCACGGCCCGCCGAGCCGGCGGATCGCGGCGAGGTTCGCGGCGGCGGTGGCCGGGGGCTGGCCCCCGGAGAGGAACGCGACGCCGGCGAGCTCGTCGGGCATCGTCGCGCGCAGGGTGTCGACGGTCGCACGGGCGACCTCGGCCGGCCCCGCCGCCTGCCGCGCACCCTCCCCCGCGGTGACCATGTTCGGCTTGAGCACCATCGCCGCCGGGTCGACGCCCGCGCGGTCCAGGGCGCGGGCGAGCGTGGCCAGGGTGCGGGCGGTGGCCGCGGCGCACACCTCGATGCGGTGCCCGCCGGCGCTGAGGATCTCGGGCTCCACGATCGGCACCAGCCCGCCGGCCTGGCAGGTGAGCGCGTAGGCGGCGAGCGCTTCGGCGTTCGCCTCGAGGGCCCGGGGCGACGGGCGGCCGGCTCCGAGGTGGAGCACGGCGCGCCACTTCGCGAACTCGGCGCCGAGCGCCACGTACTCCGCGACCCGGTCGGCGAGGCCGTCGAGGCCCTCGGTCACCGTCTCGCCGTCCTCGCCGCCGTCGAGGGGCGCGGTGCCGGTGTCCACCTTGATGCCGGTCTGGATCCCGGCGTCGGCGAGCGCCGCGGGGAACGGGCGGCCGTCGGCGAGGTGCTGGCGCAGCGTCTCGTCGCACAGAATGACGCCGCTGACGCCCGCCTCGAGGTCCTCGGTGGTCAGGAGCAGCTCGCGATACGCCCGGCGCTGCTCCTCGGTCGGGGCGACGCCGGCGTCCTCCAGTCGCCGCGACATGGTCCGCGGGCTCTCGTCGGCGGCGAGGATCCCGCGCCGCCCGGCGACGAGGCGCGCGGCGGTGGCGCGCAGCTCCTCGGACGCCGGCGTGGTGGTCCCGGTGGCAGGGCTCGTCGGACTTGTCGGACTGGTCGCGGCGGTCGTGGTCACGGCGGCCTCCTCGGGCGATGGTGCGCGTCGACCGACGCTACGAACGCCCGCGACCGACGACGTCCCCTGCGCGGTGGAGCGGGCGGGGGATCCGTCACTCCGTCTCCTCGTCGACCAGCTCGCCGGCCCGACCTCAGCCCCCGCGGAGCACCCGCAACGCCGGCCGGGGCGACGGCTGCTCCTCGACCCGGTCGCCGTGGTGGACCGGGTCGCCGTCGTGCGCCAGCCGCAGTCCCGGGCCGCGCGAGTCCCCGGGCGCGCCTGCCTCGTCCACCACCGTCAGGGCCTCGACGAGGCAGTGCAGCAACGCTTCCCGGGGCACGGACCGGGAGATCCACACCTGCCGGCGGTCGGCGTCGGCGACCCACGCCGTCCTGCCGTCGAGCGGGACCCAGTAGACGCTGACGCCCGCGTCGGCGAGCAGTGGCAGGGCGGCGAGGGCGTCGGGCTCGGGCGCGGACGGTGATGACCCGGTCATGCCCGGTGAACGAGATGATCACGGAAGCGGATCGGAAGTGGCGACATCCGCAGTGCTCCGGCCACGCAGGAGAGGGAGCGGGTTCGGCGTATCGGCCCCAGGTCACGACCGGCGACGACGCCGAGAGCCGCGCGAGGGCGCACGACCTCCGCGTCCTCGTGCGGGTGGCTCACCCCGGTGCCGCGGGGATCGCCCGCGGCACCGGGGGAGATCACCCGACCCGGATGCCGGCGGGCAGGCGGGTGCCCTCGCCGGCGAGGGGGTCGGAGTCGCAGGCCCGGTCGGGACGGCGCACCGACAGCGCCAGCGGCACCGGCCCGCCGTCCTTGCGCGGGCCCCTCGTCGTGCGGTGCGAGTGGTCCAGCGACGGCTTGGGGACGACGGTATCCATCTCGAGCTTCGCGAGCTCGCGCTCGCCGTTGCCCAGCACGCACTCCGGGTCCGGGCCGTCGAGCGGCAGGCCCGTGAAGAACTTCGCCGCCATGCAGCCGCCCTGGCAGGCGTCGTAGTGCGAGCACTTCGTGCACGCCCCGCCGGACTGCGGGCCGCGCAGCTCGGCGAACAGCTCGGACTCCTGCCACACCGCCTGGAACCCGCCCTCGGAGCGCACGTTCCCGGCCAGGAACTGGTCGTGGATGGCGAACGGGCAGGCGTAGACGTCGCCGACCGGGTCGATCAGGCACACCACGCGCCCGGCACCGCACAGGTTGAGCCCGGGCAGCTCCTGGCCGAACGCGGAGAGGTGGAAGAACGAGTCGCCGGTGAGGACGTCCTCGCCGCGGGCGACCAGCCAGTCGTAGAGCTGGCGCTGCTGCTCGCGGGTCGGGTGCAGCTCGTCCCACGAGTCGGCGCCGCGTCCCGACGGGCGGAAGCGGGTGATCCGCAGCTGGGCGCCGTAGCGGTCGGCGATGGCCTTGAACTCGTCGAGCTGGTCGACGTTGTGGCGCGTCACCACGACGCTGATCTTGAACTGGCCAAATCCGGCCCCGTACAGGTTCTCCATCGCCCGGATCGCCGTGGCGTAGGAACCGGGCCCGCGGACGTGGTCGTTGACCTCGGCCGTCGCGCCGTCGAGGGAGATCTGCACGTCGACGTAGTCGGTCGCGGCCAGCTGCGCCGCCCGCGCCTCGTCGAGCTTGACGCCGTTGGTGGAGAACTTGACGCCGACGTCGTGGGCGATCGCGTAGTCCAGCAGCTCCCAGAAGTCGCTGCGGACCGTCGGCTCGCCGCCCCCGATGTTGACGTAGAAGACCTGCATGCGCTGCAGCTCGTCGATGACCGCCTTGCACTCGGAGGTGGAGAGCTCGTTCGGGTCCCGGCGGCCGGAGCTGGACAGGCAGTGCACGCAGGACAGGTTGCAGGCGTAGGTGAGCTCCCAGGTCAGGCAGATCGGGGAGTTCAGACCTTCGACGAAGTGGTCGACGAGCTTCATGTGGTGTCCCCCTGCGAGCGCTGCTTGATCGTGCCCGCCTGCGCCAGGCCGGCCAGGGCCTTCAGGTACTGGTCCCGCTGCCCGGCGGGGACCTCGGCGGCCTCGAGGGCGCCGTGGACGTCGGGGTGGTCGGCGAGCGTCTCGACGACCCGGACCAGGGGCCGGGTCTTGAGGAACGACAGCCGGCGGGTGTGGAAGTCGTAGACCAGGGCGCCGAACGACTCCGGACGCACCGAGACCGAGCCGGAGATCCGGTACGGCCGGTCGGCGTCGAAGTGCCCGACGCCGGCGGGGGCGGCTCGCGGGCCGGCCCCCGCCGCCGTCGTCGACATCAGTAGACGCCGCACATGCCGTCGATCGAGACCTCCTCGACGAGGGTCTCCTCGACCAGCTCCTCGTTCTCTCCCATGCGTCCTCCTCACCTGCGGTGCCTCGGGCGCTGGGAACGCTAAGCGGCACTCGGTGCCACCACCAGCCGTCCGGCGGACGGGATTGCCCTGTCCGTTCGGTGGGGGCGGCGGATCACCCGGGTTGGTAGAGGATGCTCGTGTGGTGACGACGAGGAGCGCGCGCCGGGTGCCGGTCGCCCGGCGCCTCGAGGACGTCGCCCTCGAGCTGTTCGCGACGCAGGGGTTCGACGAGACCACGGTCGACGAGCTCGCCGTCGCCGGCGGGGTCGGCCGGCGGACCTTCTTCCGGTACTTCCCCACCAAGCTCGACGTCGTCCTCGGCGAGCTGGACGACGGCCTCGCCGCGCTGGCCGGGGTGCTGCGCGAGGAGCCCGGCGACGACCCGGTCGCCGCCGCGCGCGCCGCCTTCCTCGCGGTCAATCGGTACGCCGACGCCGAGCTCCCCGCGCTGCGCCGGCGCCTCGGGCTCATCGAGGACGTGCCCGAGCTGGCCGCGCGGGCCACGGTGCGCTACCGCGACTGGGAGCAGACCCTCGCCACCGACGCCGCCGGGCGCTGGGGCGCCGACCCCGCGTCGCTGCGCGCGCAGGTGTTCGGGCGCGCCGTCGTCGCGGCGATGCGCGCGGTGTTCAGCGCCTGGCACAGGCGCCCGGAGGCGGACGCGGCGGCGCTCGGCGCGCTGGTCGAGGAGGCGTTCGACGCCCTGGCGCGGGGGTTCTCGTCGCCGTGAGCGCACCCGAGGAGCTCATCGACCTCGACCCCGACTCGACCGCCCCGCCCTACGAGCAGCTGCGCGCCCGCATCACCGAGCTCGCCCGCACCGGCGCGCTCGCGTCGCACACCCGCCTGCCCGCGGTCCGGCGCCTCGCCGGGGACCTCAACCTCGCGCCGGGCACCGTCGCCCGCGCCTACCGCGAGCTCGAGGCGGCCGGGGTCATCGAGACCCGCGGGCGGCTGGGCACCTTCGTCGTGGGCGGGGCGTCGGACGCCGACCCGGCCCGCGAGCTCGCCGCCGAGTACGCCCGCCGGGTCACGGCGCTGGGCGTCTCGCGCGAGCGCGCGCTGGACCTCGCCCGCGCGGCGCTCGCCGAGCGGTGAGGGCGACGGCGCGCCCGAGCCGGCCCGTGGGCGAGCGATGCCCTCGCTGCCCCCCACACCGCCGGGGACGCCCTCGCTCCCCTACCAGGGCACCTCGGCCCGGTCCTCCCACAACCGCCCGGTGGGCGCGGGCTCGGAGGGGCTGGACTCCCGCCGGCAGAGCCAGATCGCCGTGTCCGCGCCCTGCTCGATCGACCGGGGCGCGTCGGGGCCGCCCATGTCGGTGCGGCAGTGGCCCGGGCAGGTGGCGTCGACGAGCACCCCGCGCCGGCCCAGCGCGAGCTCGTGGGCGAGGTTGCGGGTCAGCGCGTTGAGCCCCGCCTTCGCGACGCGGTAGGGCGCGAGCCCGCCGGCGGTGCCCGGGCCGGTCATGCGCCCGAGGCAGGCGGACAGGTTGACCACCCGCCCCCACCGGCGCCGCGCCATTCCCGGCACCAGCGCACCGACCAGCGCGAACGGGGCGTCCAGGTCGACCGCGCGGACGTCGCGCCACTCCCCCAGCGACGCGTCGAGGGTCTTCGAGCGCCGGGCGCTCATCACCGCCGCGGCGTTGACCAGCACGTCCACCTCGAGGCCCTCGACGCGCGCGGCGATGCCGTCGACGTCGGCGAGGTCGTGCACGAGTGCCCGCCCGCCGAGCGCCTCCATGGCCGGGGACAGCGCGTCCCCGTCCCGCGCCACGCCGATCACCGAGGCGCCCGCGGACGCCAGGCCCGCGGCGATCGCGCGGCCCAGGCCCCGACTGGCACCGGTGACGAGCGCGGTGCGGCCCGCGAGGTCGGTGGAGCTCACCGGCCCGAGGTTCCCGCGGGCGGCCCCTTCCACCCGCGCCGCTTGTCGCGTTTCACTGGCAACAACGGTCGTGGGGCAACGCCGCACGATGGCCAGGTGGGCCACCTGCCCGAAGGTGCAGGCCGGGCACCGTCGCCGTGGTCGGGATCACCGCGCGGCCCTGTCCCCGTGACCCGCGCCACCCCTAGCGTCGCGCCGGATCGCGAGGAGCCCGCCCGACGGGGCGAGGCTCCGAGGACCGCACCGACGAGAGGACACCCATGCAGGTCGACGAGCTGCTCAAGCCGTTCCCGATCAAGGAGTTCCACCCCTTCCCCCGGGCGCTGCTGGGGCCCGGCTCGCACGAGATGATCGGCCCCGAGGCCCTGAAGATGGGCTTCAAGAAGACGCTGATCATGACCTCGGGTCTGCGCGGCACGGACATCGTCCACAAGATCTCCGAGTCCATGAAGTGGCACGGGATCGAGACGGTCATCTACGACCAGGTCGAGTCCAACCCCAAGGACTACAACGTCATGGACTCGGTGAAGCTGTACCAGGAGAACTCCTGTGACAGCTTCGTCTCCATCGGCGGCGGCTCCTCGCACGACGCCTGCAAGGGCGCCCGCGTCTCGGTCGCGCACGACGGCCGCAACGTCAACGAGTTCGAGGGCTTCAACCAGTCCGAGAACCCGAAGAACCCGCCGCACATCGCGGTCTCGACGACGGCCGGCACGGGCTCGGAGACGTCGTGGGCCTACGTCATCACCGACACCACGACCGACCCGAACAACCCGCACAAGTACGTCGCGTTCGACGACGCCTCGGTGACCAGCCTGGCGATCGACGACCCGGTCCTCTACTACGACTGCCCGGTCGACTTCACCGCCCAGTGCGGCTTCGACGTGCTCGCGCACGCCTCCGAGCCCTACGTCTCGCGGCTGAACTTCGAGCCGAGCCTCGGCAACGCGATCCGGGCGATCGAGCTGACCAACGAGCACCTGCGCGAGGCCGTGTGGAACGGGCAGGACCTGCCCGGCCGCCAGGGCATGATGTACGCGCAGTACATCGCCGCCCAGGCCTTCAACTCCGGCGGCCTCGGGATCATCCACTCGATCTCGCACGCGGTGTCCGCGTTCTACGACACCCACCACGGCCTGAACAACGCCGTCGCGCTCCCCCGCGTGTGGGCGTTCAACATGCCGGTGGCCTACAAGCGCTTCGCGCGCATCGCCCAGGCCATGGGCGTGGACACCACGCACATGACCGACGTCCAGGCCGCCGAGGCCGCGCTCGCCGCGTCCATCCGGCTGCTGCGCGACGTGGGCATCCCGGAGAAGTTCACCGACGTCACCCAGGACTCGTACTCGAAGAACCGCCTCGGGCAGGGCCCGACCAAGTTCTACGAGAACGAGAAGACGATCACGGGCAACGACGCCGACGTGGACCGCATCACCAACCACGTCCTCGGTGACGCCTGCACCCCGGGCAACCCCAAGGAGTGCACGTTCACGACCGTGCGCCCCGTCGTGGACCACTGCATGAACGGCGACCTCGACGACCTGCTCAGCTGATCGCCGCGCCCGGTGCCCGGTGAGGTCGGCCTCCGCGCTGGCCCACCGGGCACCGGTGTGTTCCCCTCGATCCGCCACCTGTTGGAAGGACACCGCGTGACCAGCACGACCACCGACGCCAGCTACCCCTTCGGTTCGGTCGAGGAGGTCGTGGACGCGCTCGCCGCGCAGGGCTACATCGCCGACCGGCGTCTGGCCACGACGGTGTTCCTGCTGACCCGCCTCGAGAAGCCGCTGCTGCTGGAGGGCCCGGCCGGCGTCGGCAAGACCGAGCTGGCGAAGATGCTCGCCCTGGCGACGGGCCGACGCTTCCTGCGACTGCAGTGCTACGAGGGCCAGGACGAGACCAAGGCCCTCTACGAATGGGACTACGGCAAGCAGCTGCTCTACACCCAGATGCTGCGCGAGAAGATCGCCGAGATCGTCCAGGACGCTCCCGACATCAGGACGTCGGTCGAGCGCATCGCCCACCAGGACAGCGTCTTCTTCTCCGAGGAGTTCCTCGCCGAGCGGCCGCTCATGGAGGCCATCCGCTCCGACGAGCCCGTCGTGCTGCTGATCGACGAGGTCGACCGCGCCGACGAGGCGCTCGAGGCCGTGCTGCTCGAGACGCTCGGCGAGTTCCAGATCTCGGTGCCCGAGGTCGGCACGTTCACCGCCGAGAACGCGCCCTACGTCATCCTGACCAGCAACAACACGCGTGACCTCGCCGCCGCCCTCAAGCGCCGCTGCCTGCACCTGTTCCTGGACTACCCCACCGCCGAGCGCGAGCTGGAGATCGTGCGCTCGAAGGACACCGGGCTGGGAGAGGCGGCCGCGCGCGAGCTCGTCGAGGTCGTCCGTGGCCTGCGCGAGCTCGAGCTGCGCAAGGCGCCGAGCATCTCCGAGACCATCGACTGGGCCCGCACCCTGGCCGTGCTGGGCGTCGACGAGCTGAACTCGCAGATCCTCTCCGACACCGTCTCCGTCGTCGTCAAGTACGACAAGGACGTCACCAAGGCCCTCGGTGCGCTGCCGAAGCTCGTCGACCCCAACGCGGTCGTCGACGACGCGCACGGCCACGGGCACGGGCACGGGCACGGCCATGGCCACGAGCACGACAACGGGCACTCGAGCGGCCCCGCGCCGGCGACCGCGCGGCCCGTGCACGACGACGAGGAGGACGGTCCCGACGGGCGCGCGGTCCGCGCCGCCAAGGACCAGGAGGGCCGGCACGCGGGCGTCTACGGCGCCCCGGGCCGGGAGTACCAGGAGCGCGCCCGCTCGGGCGAGGCCGAGCCCAGCAAGAAGCGCCCGGTGAGCTCGGGCCAGGGCAGCCGCTCGTTCGGGCTCGGCAAGAAGCGCGCGCTCTAGCGGCCCCGCGAGCGAGAGGAGGCCCCCGCGTGGAGGCCAGCATCCACCGCTTCGTCCGTCTGCTCCGCATCCGGCAGGTCCGGATCTCCACCTCGGAGGTCCTCGACGCCATGCGCTGCGCGCGCGAGCCCGGCGTGCTCGCCGACCGCGAGACGCTGCGGGCCGCCCTGCGCGTCGCGCTGGTCAAGGACATCCGGGACGAGGCGACGTTCGACGAGATCTTCGACGCGTTCTTCGCCCTGGTCCGCATCGGCGCCGAGGACCGGGGGCACGGCCACGGTCACGGGCACGAGGACCTGTCCGACGACGGCACGCTCGAGGACTTCACGCTCTCCGAGGAGCCCGGCGAGACCCCGCAGCAGGGCCACGACCACGGCAAGCCGGTGGACATCAAGGAGTTCTTCGACCCCGAGGACATGGCCCAGCAGTACAACCTGCACCAGGAGGCCAACAAGCTCGACCTCGCGGCGATGACGGACGAGATCGTCTTCTCCAAGGACGGGGCCACCGACCAGACCGGCACCACCGAGAAGGTCCAGATCGAGACCGACCGCCTGCACGGTGGCGGCCTGCCCGGCGACATCGCCACCGAGTCCGGCACGAAGGTCGACGCCGACCTCAACGTGGCCCAGCAGGAGGCCCTGCTCGGCTGGCTACAGGGCGTCGAGGACGGGATCTCCGACGACGGCGACGAGACCGACGCGATGGCGCTGCGGCGCCGGCTCGCCGGGATGCTCGAGAACCTCCCCGAGGCGATCAAGCGCCACCTCGAGCGGCTGCTGGAGATCGAGCAGCGGATCGTCGACGGCGGGCACGCCGACTCCGAGGCCCACCGGGCCGAGGTCGACCGCGCCGAGGAGCACGAGCGCCAGCAGCTCGAGGACTCCCTGCGCCGGCTCGCGAAGACCCTCCACGGCGCGCTGACCCACAAGCGCCGCGAGTCCCCCCGCGGGCGGATCGACCCCGGGCGCACGATGCGGCGCAACATGCGCTTCGACGGCGTGCCCTTCCGGCCGGTGACCGTGGCGCGCACGGAGGACAAGCCGCGCCTGGTGATCCTCGCCGACGTGTCACTGTCGGTGCGGGCCACCGCGCGCTTCACGCTGCACCTGGTGCACGGCCTGCAGGACATGTTCGGCCAGGTGCGGTCGTTCGCGTTCGTCGCCGACCTCATGGAGGTCACCGACCTGTTCGCCGACCACACCGTCGAGGACGCCCTCGGGCTGATCTTCGGTGGCGACCTCATCGACGTCGACGCGAACTCCGACTACGGCACCGCGTTCGGCACGTTCCTCGACGACCACTCCTCGGCGGTGAACCGGCGCTCGACGGTGATCGTGCTGGGCGACGGCCGGGGCAACGGCAACGACGCCAACATGGAGGCCTTCGCCGAGATCACCCGCCGGGCGCGGGAGACGATCTGGCTCACCCCGGAGCCCCGCTACTCGTGGGGGCTGGGCGCCTGCGACCTGCCGCGCTACGCCGAGTACGTCGATCGCATCCGTGTCGTCCGCGACCTCACCGGGCTCTCCGAGGTCAGCCACGACATGGCGGCCGAGATGATCGGCAGATGACCGGGCTGGCGGACGCGCCCGCGGCCGGCTCGACGGGGATCGTGCGGATCGACCCCCTCGCCCCGTCGCACCCGGGCCGCTGGGAGGACGACCGGGTCGTCGTGTGCCACGTCGACCGGGGCGCGGTGCCCGTGCGCCTGGTCGCGGCGCGGCCGCCGGAACGGGTCACCGACCACTTCGAGGTGCACCGCCAGGGCGAGCGGTTGCTCGTGCTGCACCGGCTTCGGCCCGACGAGCTCGACGACGACATCGCCGGGCTGATCGCGGGCGAGCTGGGCGGGCTCGTCGCGTCGGCCGGCGACTTCGAGCGCATCTTCACCGGCATCGTCCGCTCGACGGTCAGCGACCCGCTGACGGCCTGGTCGACGTTCTACGCCAACAGCCTCGCCGTCCTGCGCGCACCGGGGCACGAGACGGCGCCCGACGTCGCTCCCGAGTCGTCGCTGGCGGCCTTCGCGCCGGTGCACGAGCGGGCGCTCGTCGAGGTCCGCGGCCGCACGGTGCTCGACGTCGGCTCGTGCTTCGGGTTCCTGCCGCTGCGCCTGGCGCAGGAGGGGTTCGAGGTCGTCGCCAGCGACCACACCCCGGGCACCATGGGCCTGCTCGGCGCCGTCGCCCGGCGCCGCGGCGAGGCCGTGCGCCCCGTCGTCGCCGACGCCCGGACCCTGCCCGTCGCCGACCGCGCCGTCGACACGGTCACCGCGGTCCACCTGCTCGAGCACCTGCCCCCGCGCGAGACCGCCGGCGTGCTCGACGAGGCGCTGCGCGTCGCGCGCCGCCGCGTCGTCGTCGCCGTGCCCTACGAGGACGTCCCCGAGCCCGTGTACGGCCACCTGCGGACCTTCGACCACGCCGCCCTGTACGCGCTGGGCGAGCGCTCCGGACGCCCGTTCACCGTCGCCGACGACCACGGCGGCTGGCTCGTGATCGAGGCCGGCTAAGTGTCAGCGGAGTGGCTCCGCTGACGTTGAGTGTCTGTGATGCCGCTCGGTCGCCGGGTCAGACCGGGCAGCCCCGCCCGCGGGCCTTGGCCTGGTCGTCGAGGCGGAACATCGGGCCGGTGTCGGTGGGCTCGTCGTAGTACCGGTGGAACACCGGCGTGAGGCCACCGGAGATCGGCGGGACGATCCAGCTCCAGTCCACCGGGCACTTCCGCCCGGCGGCCTCCTCCTTCTCGACGAAGCGCAGGAAGCGCTGGGACTCGCCGTGGTGGTCGGCGAGGGAGACGCCGGCCTCGTCGAAGGAGTGCTGGACCGCGGCGGTGAGCTCGACGGCCGCGCGGTCCCGCCACAGGGTGCGCTCGCTGGAGGTGTCGAGGCCCATCGCCTCGGCCACGTCGGGGAGCAGGTCGTAGCGGTCGGCGTCCGAGAAGTTCCGGGCCGCGATCTCGGTGGCCATGTACCAGCCGTTGAACGGGGCCGCCGGGTAGGAGATCCCGCCGATGTCCAGGCGCATGTTGCTGATCACCGGCAGGGCGTGCCAGCGCAGCCCCAGGTCGCCGAACCAGCCGAAGTCGGGGTGGCTCAGCGGCACCTCGAGCACGGCGTCGGCCGGGACCTCGTGGACCTGCGGACCCGCGGCCACGTGCTCGCCGCCGCCGCTGACCACGAGCGGCAGGACGTCGAAGCGGCCCATCGGGCTCGGCGGCATCCAGCCCAGCGCGCGGGCGTGGTCGGTGAACCCGACGTAGCGCGGGTCGCCGAGCACCCGCCCGCCGGCCCGGTAGCCGGCGTAGCGGACGAGCTGCTCGTTCCAGATACGCGGCCCGGCCCCCGACGGCCCGTCGGGGGCGAACACCGTGATCGTGGAACGGATGCGTCCGCGGCGCGTGGCCTCGCGCAGGTGCCCGACGCACTCGGCGGCGACCTCGTCGGGCGCGGTGACGTGCCGGCGGTCGCGCAGGTGCAGGCTGCGCCAGTAGAGGCGCCCGATGCAGCGCGCGGAGCTCCGCCACGCCACGCGGGCACCGAACTCGAGCTCCGCGGTGGTGTGGACGTAGGTGCCGGTGCGGGCGATCTCGTCGTGCACCGCGGCGACCCGCGGCTCGACGGGGCCCTCGGCCGGGCTCTCGGCGTGGAAGAGGCGCAGGAACTCCTCGGCCTCGGCGGGGTCGACGGTGCCGCCGCGGACCGGGTGCTCGGGCGCGGGGACCGGGGTCCCGGTCGCGGGAGTGCCGGTCGTCGGGCTGCCGGTCGCGTCCGTCGCCGGGGCGGGGCCGGCGGGGTCGACCACCGGGTCGGCCGCCTCGGCAGGGGCGACCGCGTCGGCCGCGTCGACCGCGAGCGCCGCGGGGACCTCGGCGAGGTCCTCCGCCCCGTCGGGCGCCTCGGAGACCTCGGGAGACGCCTCGGGGGACACCTCGGGCGACACCGCGGGCACGGGCGCGCCCGTGCCGACGACCGACGGCACACGAGGCCGTGGACGGGGTCGCGGATGCGGGGTGGGGACCATGGTGTGGTCCCCGCTACCGACGGCCTCGATCGCCACGCCGCGCGTCATGCCACCTCCGTGTCTCGAAGCCGTCCCCGCGCGGCCGCCGTCCACTGTGCCGCCCCGCGCCTCGAAGCGGATCTCACTGTTCGGATCAATCGCCCGGCGGACGTCGGAGCCGTGGACGTCTGTTCGGCGCAATCTCGGCCGATCAACCAGAGATGAGCGGTTCGCGGAGCGCGTCGAACGGCATCTTCCACGATCGTGTCCGCGGCCGCCGACGTCACCACGCGGTGTCCCGGACATCGCCTTCCGACGCGCCGGCGTCCCGTGACGGCTCCACGTGGACCCACTGTAGAGGGTGCTCCGCGCACGGAGCGCATCCGCCGTCACCCCCTGGACCGTCCGGCTCATCCAGCGCGCTGACGGGTCGTTCGTCACCGGTCGATCACGTCTGGCACGCTGCCCGATCGACAACGTGTGATGACCTCGCACACAGCGCGTCACGTCGTCGGGGACAGCGCGCACCGCGGGGTCGGGAGGTGCACCGTGACGCGAGCCCCGGGGCCCGCGAGCCACGAGCCGGACGGGCCGGGCCCGCCGGGTCGAGCGCCCCTGCCCGCCGACGAGTGCGAGACCACGGTGCTGCCCGTGGTCGGCGCCGCCGAGACGGGACGCACGGCGCCCGCGCTGCCCGAGGTCCCCGCGATCGCCGATATCGCCGCTCCCGGGCGCCCCGACGTCTCGGCCGTCGTTCCCGCCGTCGTCACCCCCGAGGAGCTCCCGGGCCGTCGCCGGCCGCGCCCGTCGCGGCACATGCGGGCGCGCGCCGACGAGATGGCGCGCCTCCTGTCCCGCACGCACGGGACCGGTCGCCGGGACCGCCGCGCGCTGTCGTCGCTGCCGGCGGCCGCCGCCGTGCTCGCCGCCCTCGCGGTCGGCGGGGTGGGCATCGCCCTCGGGCTCGACGCCCAGCGGACCGGGGCGCAGATCGCGCTCCCGGGCCTGCCCGACGTGCCGGCCGAGCAGACCCCGGTCCCGGAGACCGACGGCACCACCACCGTCCCGACGGTCGACACCGGCGCCGTCGAGGCGCTCGAGCCCGACATCTCCGTGCGGGTCGTCGAGCCCTCGTCGGTCGGCGCCGAGGCGCGCCGCGCGCCGCAGCCGGCCGCGCCCCCGCGCGCGACGACCCCGTCGTCGCGGACCCGCCCGAGCGCGACGACCCCCCGTTCGACCACCCCGGACCGCCCCACCACGTCCACCCCGACCCCGCGCTCGACGGCGTCGGCCACCCCGCGCGAGGG
This sequence comes from Actinomycetospora sp. ABD4_176, assembly GCF_056311855.1. Taxonomy (NCBI): domain Bacteria; kingdom Bacillati; phylum Actinomycetota; class Actinomycetes; order Pseudonocardiales; family Pseudonocardiaceae; genus Actinomycetospora; species Actinomycetospora sp. ABD4_176. The sequence continues at coordinate 2,986,474 of NZ_CM149974.1, forward strand.
CGGCGGCGAGGACGGGGCCCCGCCGGAGGACACGGCCGGCGGGAGCCGGGGCCTCGACGAGCTCGGCGACGGCTCCTCGACCTCGTCCTCGCCCCTCGACGGCGGATTCCCCACCGCGAACTGACGCGGCCGGGCGCCCGTCCGGCGACACACGCCCGCGACCCCCGCGGCCGGTGGAGATCGACAGCGGGGAGCGGTCGCCGTGCGACGACGGGTGACGCGGCCGATCGGCCGCGTCACCCGATCCGGGGGCCGGCGGGCTCCGCTCACCGGGCGTGGCCCTACGCTGACCGCACGGGAACACGACAGAGCGGTACCGGCGGCGACCGGGAGTAGCGTTCGCAGGTCGAGGACAACCGCTAGGGTGGCGCGACGCCGGGGGAGACCAGTCATCCGGGACGAGGAGTCGACCAGACGTGACCGCAGCGAGGGACGACCGTTCCCTGGCGGGGGGACCGCTCGGCCGGTCACCCGTGCCGGGGGGCGCCCGCGACCGTGACCTCCGCGACGACCACCGCGTGGAACCCCGGGGCGGCTACCGGGGCGGCGAGGCCCGCGACGGCCGCCGGTCCGAGCCCGACGGCTACGAGACGTCCTCCGGCCCCCTGTCCCGACCCCTCGGGTCCGGCCGCCCGGCCGACCCCGACGAGACCGACAGCTCGGTCTTCGACATCGCCGACGATCGCCGTGACGGCCCGTCGTACCGACCGTCCACACACGGACCCGAACGCACGGGTCCCTACCGCTCGGCGTCCGAGGGGAGCTCGATGACCTACCCGCCCGGCTCGTACGGTCGGCAGTCCGGCGTGCGCTCCTACCCGGGGTCCACGCCGGCGGCCGCGCCGCCGGCCCCCTCCGACGGTGGCCGGTACGACGGGGGCCGGCACAACGGTCCGTCGTCGATGCCGCCGATCCCCACCGCGCCGCCCCCGCCGCCGCCCGCCCCGGCCCCCGCGGCCCCGTCGGCCCCGACCGGCCGGGCGCCCGAGGGCGTCGGGCTGCCGGCCCCGCGCGAGGCCGCGGCATCGAACGACGTGCACGACATGGTGTCGCTGATCCGGTCGAGCTTCGCCGCGGTCGCACCGCGCTCCGACGAGCTGACCCAGCTGTTCTACGGCTGGCTGTTCCGGATCGCGCCCGAGACCCGCGAGCTGTTCCCGGTCACCATGGAGCTGCAGCGCACGCGGCTGCTGCGGGCGCTGGTCCACGTGGTGCAGATGGTCGACCGGCCCGACGAGCTGTCGGTCTTCCTGCGCCAGCTCGGCCGCGACCACCGCAAGTTCGGGGTCATCGGCGAGCACTACGACAAGGTCGGCGAGGCCCTGCTCGGCGCGCTGCGCGAGACGGCCGGACCGGAGCTGTGGACCCGCGAGGTCGAGGAGGCGTGGAGCGGCGCGTACGGGATCGTCGCGCAGGCCATGCGCGAGGCGGCCGACGCCGAACGCGGCCCCGCCGTGTGGATGGCCCGCGTCATGGAGCACCGGCGGATCTCCCAGGACCTCGCCGTGGTCCGGGTGCAGACCAGCCAGCCGGTGCCCTACCAGGCCGGGCAGTACGTCAGCGTCGAGACGCCGCAGCGCCCGCGCATGTGGCGCTCGATGTCACCGGCCAACGCCCCGGGCCCGGACTGCGTGCTCGAGTTCCACGTGCGCACGGTCCCCGGTGGCTGGGTCAGCCGGGCGATCGTGTCGCACGCGCGCGTCGGCGACGTCTGGCGCATCGGCCCGCCCATGGGCCAGATGACGCTCGACCCCCGCTCGCGCTCCGACCTGCTCATGGTCGCCGGCGGCACCGGCCTGGCGCCGGCCCGCGCGATCATCGAGCAGCTCATCATCGACGGCACCGACCGCAAGGTCGCCCTGTTCGTCGGCGGGCGCACCTGGGCCGACCTCTACGACATCGAGGCCCTGCGGCGCAGCGCGCAGGAGAACCCCTGGCTGTCGGTCGTGCCGGTGGTCGAGGACGACGGCCGCGCCCACGGCGCGGAGACCGGCACGGTGGGCGAGGTCGTCGCCCGCTACGGCGCCTGGGCCGACCGGGAGATCACGGTCAGCGGCTCGCCGCCCATGGTCCGCGCGACCACCAGCGCGCTCCTCGACGCCGGAACGCCGTTCCTCAACATCCACTACGACCCGTACCACACGGACTGAGCAGACGCTTTCGGAGCGAACGGGTATCTCGCTGCTTCTAGGCGCGCGAGCTCCCCGTTGATCTCCCCGGTCCGGCGAGCGGGTGTGGAATCGAACGCGCTGTTCGCTGCTTCTTGCGCAGCGAACAGCGCGTTCGCTCGTTTCCTCGGGGCGCTCGTCCCGGGGGCGCGCGGGCGTCAGGCGCCGGCGGTCTGGCGCGGGGTCATCTCGACCGAGAGCTCCGGCGGCTTCGCCAGCGTCTGGAACACGACGCAGTAGCGCTCGGTGAGCTTGTGCAGGGTGGCGAGGGTGTCGGCGTCGGCGTCGGTGTCGAGGTCGAAGCGCAGGCGGACCTCGCGGAACCCGACCGGCGCGTCCTTGGCGACACCCAGGGTGCCGCGGAAGTCGAGGTCGCCCTCGGCGTGCACGTTGCCGCCGCGGACCTCGACCCCCATCGACGTGGACACGGCGCGCAGGGTGACGCCCGCGCAGGCGACGAGCGCCTCGAGCAGCATGTCGCCGGAGCAGAGCTGGGTGCCGTCGCCACCGGTGGCGGGGTGCAGCCCGGCCTCGACGAGCGCCTGGGAGGTCTGCACGCGGCAGGCGATGCCCGAGCCGTCGACGTCGCCATCGGCCTTGAGCGTGACGACCGCCGCCTCGGGGTCCTCCTTGTACTGCGACTTGAGCGGGCCCTGGGTCTCGGCGAGCTTCGACTTGTCCATGACCGCGATCCTCCCCCGTGATCGGTCGTGCGTCACCTTGTCGTCACGGGGTCGCCACGGGCGTCCGCACCCGCCGGGGGCGGCAGGCGGCGACCGCGACGGCCCCGACCAGCGAGAACGCGACGAGCAGCGGCAGCCCGTCGTTCCAGCCCTCGACCAGCGCAGCCGGGCCGGCGCCCAGGGAGGGGCGGGTGGCGACGACCGCGATCACGGTGGTGCCGATCGCCGAGCCGACGTAGCGGGCGGTGTTGTTGGCGCCGCCGCCCATCGCCCCGCGACCCGGGGGCACGCTGGCGACGGCCTCGCGGCCCAGCGACGCGTTGACGACCCCGCTCGCCGCGCCGGCCAGCGCGAGCCCGGGCACCAGCGAGAGCGGGCTGTCGCCGACCGCGAGTCCCAGCAGCAGGAGCTGGGCGAGCGCCACGACGGCGAGGCCCGCCGCGAGCAGCAGCCGCCCGGCCCAGGCCGCGGGGAGGCGACGGGCGAGCAGCGCGGTGACGACGCTCGTGCCCGACCAGGCGAACAGGAGCAGGGCCCCGACGAGCGCGGTGCTGCCCAGCCCGCGCTCGACGACGGTGGGCAGGAAGGAGGTCGACGCGATGATGCCCATGCCCGTCGCGAGCGCGCCGACGGTGGCGGCGACGAACGCCGGCGACGCGAACAGGCCCAGGTCGAGCATCGGGGCGGCGCGCCGGCGCTCGAGGACGACGAACACCGCGAGCAGCACGACGCCGGCCGCCAGCAGCGCGAGCACGCCGGGCCGGGTGAACCCCGAGCGGCCCTCGACGAGGCCGGCGAGCAGCGCGGCGAGGCCGGCGGCGAGGACGAGCACGCCGGGCAGGTCGAGCGGGCGCGGGACGTCGGCGCGGGATTCCGGTACCGCGCGCGCGGCGACGACGGCGAGGACCACCGCGGCGAGCGCGGCGGCCCAGTAGGCGCCGGTCCAGCCGACGACGCGGTCGAGGCCCGACGCGAGGAACGGGCCCGCGGCGATGCCGGCGCCGAGGCTCGCGCCCCACACGCTGCCGGCCGTGCGGGCCTCGTGCGTCCCTGCGGGGAAGGCGTGGCCGAGGAGCCCCTGGCTGCACGCGAGCAGCGCGGCCGCCCCGATCCCCTGCAGCACGCGGGCGACGACGAGCACGAGCGCGTTCGGGGCCAGCGCACCGAGGACCGACGACGCCGCGAGCACCCCGGCGCCGAGCACGAGGACCCGGCGCCGGCCGAGGTCATCGCCGAGCGCGCCCACCGAGAGCAGCGCGACGCCGAGCCCGATGCTCATCGAGCTGAGGATCCACGCCTGCGCCTCGGGACCCGCCCCGAGCGACGTGGCCGTCGAGGGCAGCGACGCGAGCGGCGTCGTGAAGACGACGAGCGCGAGAAACGTCGCGGTCCCGGCGACGGCGAGCACGGCGCGGGGGCGGTCGACCGGGGTCACGTCGCAGCACGCTAGCAGCACTGGTTCGGTCATTGAACCTCTCCGGCGGAGGCGGCTACCGTGGTCGCGTGCCGCTGGGGAAGGACTACGACCGCCAGGACTGCGCACTCGCCCGCGCGCTCGAGGTCGTCGGCGAGCGCTGGACGATGCTGGTGCTGCGCGACTGCTTCTTCGGCGTCCGCCGCTTCGCCGACCTGCGCGCCCACCTCGACATCCCCCGCGCCGTGCTCTCCGACCGGCTGGCGACCCTCGTCGACGCCGGCATCCTCGAACGACGCCCCTACGCCGCCGGCCGCGACGAGTACGTGCTCACCGAGGACGGGCTCGACCTGTGGCCCGCGCTGTTCTCCCTCGCGCGGTGGGGTGACCGGCACCGCGTCGGGCGCGGCGGCGGGCGGCGCCGGTTCCGCCACGCCGACTGCCCGGCCGGCGGGGCCGACCTCGCCGCCGGCGGCGTCTGCCCCGCCTGCGGCACCCTGCCGCCGCCGTCGGCGCTGGAGACGCGGGCGCTCGACCCCGACGAGGACGACGGCACGCGGCCCGAGCGCCACGACGCCGTCAGCCGCGCCCTGCGCCGCCCCCACCGGCTGCTGGCGCCGCTCCCGTGAACCCCACGTGAGCGGAGTTCACGATCAGGACCGTGAATTCCGCTCACACGGCCCGGTCACCACGCACCCACCGGGCGGCGGATGGCGACGTTGGCGTGGTTGAACAGGTTCGTCAGGGCGACCTGGGCGACCAGCCCGGCCAGCACCGTCTCGTCGAACTGCCGGGCCGCCTCGGCCCACACCTCGTCGGACACGGGGTCGGGGCGGTCGGCGATCCGCGTCGCCGCCTCCCCCAGCGCCAGCGCCGCCCGCTCGGCGTCGGAGTAGCCCGGCGCCTCGCGCCAGACCGGCAGCATGTCGATGCGCTCGTCGGACTCGCCGTTCTTGCGCAGCGCCTTCGTGCCCGTGTCGACGCAGAACGCGCAGCCGTTGATCTGGCTGACGCGCAGGTGCACGAGCTCCAGCGTGGCGTCCGGCACGCCCGCGGCGCGGATGGTGCCGATCATCGACCCCACCGCCTCGCCGAAGCCGGGAAGGGCGCGGGTGAAGTGCTCGAGTCGTCCGGCCATGATGGTCTCCTCCGTCGGCCTGTCACATCGACCGGCGCTCGCCGGTCACCAGGGAGACTTCTCGCGACGCAGGGATGTGACCGATGGAGACGAATCCGGCTGACCTGGCGGGGACCTTCGAGACCCACCGCCCGCACCTGCGCGCGGTGACGATGAGGCTGCTCGGCAGCCCGTCCGAGGCCGACGACGCGGTGCAGGAGACCTGGCTGCGCCTCGCGCGCACCGACGTCTCCGACGTGGAGAACCTGCGCGCCTGGCTGACGACCGTCGCCGGCCGCGTGGCGCTGACGATGCTGCAGCGGCGCGCGACCCGCGCCGAGTCGGACCTCGCCGAGGCCGAGAGCGCGGTGGACGAGGAGCCCGACCCCGAGACCCGGGCACTGCAGGCCGACGCGCTGGGCGCCGCGCTGCACGTCGTGCTCGAGCGCCTCGAGCCCGCCGAGCGCCTCGCGTTCGTGCTGCACGACCTGTTCGGCGTCCCGTTCGACGAGATCGCGACGGTCGTCGAGCGCAGCCCGGTCGCGGCCCGGCAGCTCGCGAGCCGTGCGCGGCGGCGCGTGCGGGGCGGGTCCGCCGGCAGCGACCCGGACCCGGCGCGGCGGCGCGAGGTCGTCGCGGCCTTCCTCACCGCCGCCCGCGACGGCGACTTCGCCGGGCTGCTCGGCGTCCTCGACCCCGACGTGGAGCTGCGTGCCGACCGCATCGCGCTGGCCGCGGCCGCCGCGAACCCGAACGCGCCGCAGGTCGCCGGGGAGATGCGCGGCGCCGAGGTGATCGCCCGCGTGTTCAGCGGGCGCGCCACCGCTGCCCAGCCGGCGCTGCTCGACGGCGCGGTCGGGATCGCCTACGCCCCGGGCGGGCAGGTGCGCGCGGCGTTCGACCTCGTCGTCGTCGACGGGCGGATCGTGGCCATCGAGATGATCGCCGACCCCGACGTGCTCGCCGGGATCGAGGTGGAGCTGCGGTGACCCGGCGTGTCGCGTCGGCGAGGATGTGGCGATCCTGGTGTCAGATGCCAGCGATGCCGCATCGCTCGCACCGCGAGGTGCGTGGGAGCGGCTAGATGAGGCCCATCTTGGAGGCGGCGTAGACGGCCTCGGCGCGGCGGGTGACGTCGAGCTTGCGCATGAGGTTGCCGACGTGGAACTTCACCGTCGTCTCGGAGATGAAGAGCTCGCGGCCGATGGTGCGGTTGGACATGCCGCGGGCGAGCAGCCGCAGGACGTCGAGCTCGCGGCCGGTCAGCGGGTCGCCGTGGGGCTGCTGCCCGTTGAGGGAGCGCACCACGGCGGCCGCCGAGCGGGAGTCGAACGCCGACTCGCCGCGGGACACCGCGCGGATCGCCGCGGTCAGCTCCGTGGTGTCGACGTCCTTGACCACGTAGCCGCGCGCGCCGGCGTGGACGGCCTCGACCACCAGGCGGTCGTCGAGGAACGTCGTCAGCACGAGCACCCCGACGCCCGGGTGGGCCTGCGTGAGCTGGCGGCACAGCTGCAGGCCCTCGGAGTCGGAGCTGGTCGAGAGCTTGAGGTCGAGCAGCACGATCGACGGGCGCTGGTGCGCGACGACGGCGAGCGCCTCGGCAGCGCTGGACGCCTCGCCGACGATGGCGAACTGCGGCTCGCGCTCGAGCACCGAGCGCAGGCCCTGGCGGACGATGGCGTGGTCGTCGACGAGGACGATGCGCACCTCGCCGCGCTTGGCGGCGGCGCGGGCGGGCACGCGGATCTCGGTCATGTCCGGCTCCCGGCTTCCTCGGTGTCGGTGGTGGGTGTCGCGGCGGGCGCCGCGGGCAGCGGCACGCCGACCTCGACGCGGATACCGCCCTGGGGTGCACGGCGGATGCGGAGGGTGCCGCCGATCTCGCGGGCGCGCTCGGCCATGTTCACCAGGCCGCGGTGGGACCCGTCGAGGTCGCCCGCGGCGGCGACGCGCAGCGAGCGGCGCACGTGCTCGGGGTCGCCGGTGCCGTCGTCGGACACCGAGAGCACCAGGCGGTCCTTGCGGTAGGCCAGGCGCACGACGGCCACGCCCGCCTCGGCGTGGACCGCCGCGTTGAACAGTGCCTCGCCCGCGACCCGGAAGAGCGAGCGCTCGGCCGCCGACGGCAGCGGCACCGGGCGCCCCTCGATGCGCACCTGCACCCGCAGGTCCGAGGGCATGTGGACCGTCGAGAGCTCCTCGAGCATGGCGGGCAGGCTCTGCCGGCCGCGGTCGCCGGAGTGGTTGAGCGCGTAGATCGCCGAGCGCAGCTGCTCCACGGCGCGCCGCGTCAGCGCCTTGGCGGTGCCCAGGCGCTCGCGCTGACCCTCGTCGCGGATCTCGGAGCGGACGACCTCGATCTGCATGCCCGCCGAGAGCGCGTACTGCGTCACCGAGTCGTGCAGCTCGCGGGCGATCCGGTGCCGCTCGGAGTCGAGCACCTCGCGCTGGCGGGCGACGGTCAGCGCGTCGCGGGTGTGCTGGAGCTGTTCGTTGCGCGCGGCGAGGTCCTCGGCGTGCCGGCTCGCCTCGCCGTAGAGCCGCATGGTGCGCTGGTGCAGCGCCGAGTTCTGCAGCGCCGCGGCGGTCTGCCCGGCGAGCACGCGCAGCACCGAGGCGTCGGTGGCGTCGATGGCCCGCTCGGCGCCGGTCCACGCAACGATCTCGCCGACGACGTCGCCGTCGAGGTGCACCGGGACGTGCAGGTGGTGGGGGTCGTGCGCGGGGTCCGACGCCGGGGTGACGACGTGGGTGTGCCCCTCGCCGGCGTGCACCGCGCGCAGGTGCGCGACGACCCACGGCGGCAGCTCCGGGTCGTCGGCCCCGACCTCCTCGCCCGCCGGACCGAGCACCAGGTGGCGCGGCGCGGCCTCGGGCAGCGCGCCGTCGGCGAGGGCGAAGACCACCCAGTGCGCGGTCAGGTGGTCGGCCGCGGCCTCCGCCACCGCGCGGACGAGCGTGCCGGGGCCCTCGGTGGTGCGCACCAGCGCCCGGGAGATCCGGTCGAGGGCGTGGATGACCCGGCGCAGCCGCTCGGCCGAGGCCAGGTACTCGATGTAGAAGGACGGCTTGCCCGACCGGATGCCGGTGAGCTGGTCCAGATCGTGGTGGTCGACGGACATCGGGTCTACAGAGCCGCGCGGAACAGCGTCTCGATGTCGGCCTGGTCGGCCTCGCGCGGGTTGGTGGACAGGCAGGCGTCGGCCAGCGTCATCGCCGACAGCACCGGCACGTCCGCCTCGGTGACCCCGATCTCGCCCAGGCCCTTGGGCACGCCCAGCTCGTCGCCGAGCCGGCGGACCTCCGCGGCCGCCCACTCCGCGGCCTCCGCGGCACCCGCCGTCGAGTCGGGCACGATCTGCCCGGGCAGGCCCAGGGCCTGGGCGATCGGCACGAACCGGTGCGGGTCGGGCTCGGCGTTGAAGCGGATGACGTGCGGCAGCAGCACCCCGTTGATGACGCCGTGCGGCAGGTCGAGCAGGCCGCCGACCTGGTGGCTCATGGCGTGCGCGGCACCGAGGATCGCGTTGGTGAACGCGAGCCCCGCCTCGAGCGCGGCCTGCGCCATGCAGGTGCGCGCGCCCTCCTCGGCGGGGTGGTCCATCGTGCGCTCGAGGTGCTCACCGACCAGCGCGATCGCCTGCAGCGCGTGGTGGTCGGTCAGCGGGTTGTGGGCGCGCGAGACGTAGGCCTCGATCCCGTGGGTGAGCGCGTCGAGCCCGGTGGCGGCGTTGAGCCAGTCGGGCATGGTCGTGAGCAGCGACGGATCGACGACCGACACGTCGGGCACCATCGCGCGCCCCAGGATCGTGATCTTGGTGTTGCGCGCCGTGTCGGTGACGATGCAGAACTGCGAGACGTCGGCGCCCGTGCCCGAGGTGGACGGCACCATGACCAGCGGCGGGATGGGCAGCGCCATCCGGTCGACGCCCTCGTAGTCGAGGATCGTGCCCCCGTTGCCCGCGAGCAGCGCGATGCCCTTGGCCGCGTCGATCACCGACCCGCCGCCGAGCGCGACGATGACGTCGCAGCCGTGCTCGCGGTAGGCCACGTGGCCCGCGGCGATCTCGTGGTCCTTGGGGTTGGGCGTGACGCCCGACCACACCGTCGGGCGCAGCCCGGCCTCGGCGAGGTGGGCGCCGAGCTGGGTGGGCCAGCCGGCGGCGCGGAGCCCGGGGTCGGTGACGAGCAGGGGCCGGCGGGCCCCGAGGCGGACCGCCGCGTGGGCCGCCTCCGACAGCGAGCCGGGGCCGAAGAGGATCTCCGGGACGTGGAACTTCGCGAGCCGCGTGGTCCCCGTGCGTGACCGCGCCGCCGCCCGGTCGGCCGGGCTGGCCGCGGGGGCCGTCGGGAGGGCGGACGCCCCGACCACCGGCTCCACGGCGCGGCGATGGGCGATGACCGACTCTCCCGCACGGGTCACGCTGTCGACGAGGACCACGCTGCCCCCTTCCTGCCGGCGACGATGAGGCCCACGTTACAGACGACGACCGGGCGACGGCAGGGTGTCGAACGGGTTCGGTCGCGCCCGATCGGACGGCCTCGCGGCGCAGGTCACACGCCGTTCACGCCGCCCTCGACGGCGCGAGCCCGCCCGGTCCGGCCTCTGCTGCGGCCTCTGCTCCGGCCTCTGCTCCGGCCTCTGCTCCGGCGTCCACCAGGAACGCCTCCTCGCCCCACCAGCGGCGGAACGTCGCGAGGCCGACGCCGTCGACCAGGCGCCGCGTCTGGCTGCCCTGGGCGAGCATCGCCTCGATCTTGCGGTCGAGGTGGGCGCCGTCCAGGCGCAGGTGCAGGCCGGGCACGACCTCGCCGGCGGGCTCGTCCACGAACACCCCGAAGGCGGCGTTGACGTCGGCGAAGCGGCGCGTGAACCCGGGGGCGAGGACCGCCCGCAGCAGCTCGACGTGGGGGGCGACGGCGTCGCGGGCGCGGGTCGTCCAGCGGCCGACGGCGCGGTGGTCGGGGTGCCCGGTGACGCCGTCGGGGCCGAAGGTGACGATCCTGTCCGGGGCCACCTCCTCGATGATCGACGCGATCGCCCGCGCGGCGAGCGGCTCGGCGGCGTCGGCGCAGGCGCCGTCGCGGTGGCCGAGGAAGCGGTGCTCGTCGACGCCGAGCACGGCCAGCGCCGCCTCGAGCTCGCGCTCGCGGTGGCGCCCGAGCCGCGCCGGCGGCCAGGCGGCGGGGTCGTCGGTGCCGTGCTCGCCGCGGGTCGCGGTGGCGAGGACGACGCGGTCGCCCCGCTCGCGCGCGGCGAGGACCAGGCCGGAGGACAGGAAGGTCTCGTCGTCGGGGTGGGCCCAGACGCCGAGCAGGGTGCGGGTCACGACAGGACCTCCGCGAGGACGGTGACCGCGACGGCGGCCAGGACGGGCAGGGCGGGGTGGCGGGTCCGCCACGCGACGAGGGCGGCGACGGCGAGGGCGGCCGGGACCGCGACGGGCACGGACGCCGAGGCCGTCGTGGTGACGAGCGACGTCGCTACGAGGCCGGCGAGCGCGGCCGGTGCGAGGTGGGGCAGGCCGCGGCGCAGCAGGGCCGGCAGCCGGTGGGCCGGGACGAGCGTGATGAGGACGGTGCGCAGGCCGTGCGTGGCGACGGCCGCGAGGAGGAGGGTCATGAAGGGCTCCGGTCGGTCGGGTGGTCGGTGGGGCGGTCGGCGGCGGTCGCCGTGACGACCCCCGCGGCGATCGCGGTCAGCAGGCCGAGGCCCTCCGGGAGAGCGGCGGCGGCGACGGCCACCACCGCGGCGACGAGGGCCGCGACGCGACCGGACCGGGCGCGCAGGTGCGGCACGAGCATCGCGAGGAACATCGCGGGCGCCGCGACGGTCAGGGCCGCGGAGGCGGGCAGCACCGGCGCGAGCAGCGCGCCGAGCGCGGTCATCGCGATCCAGGCCGCGGCGAGCCCGCCGCCCGCGGTCAGCCAGTAGCGGCGGAAGCGCGCCGGGTCGTCGAGGTCGGTCCGTCCCGCGACCATGGCGTACGTGGGGTCGACGACGAAGTGCGGCGCGAGCCAGCGGAACCACGTCGGCTGGTCGCGGAACCGGGGTTCCAGCGCCGCCGCGTAGAGCAGGAAGCGGGCGTTGACGACGGCCACGGTGGCGACGACCGCGCCGGTGGCCGCGCCACCGGCGAGCAGGGTCAGCGCGGTGAGCTGGGCGCTGCCGCCGAGCAGCAGGACCGAGGAGAGCACCGCGGTGCCGCCGCCGGCCGCCGAGCGGGCGCCGGTGACGCCGATGAGGAGGGCGAAGGGAGCGAGGCCGAGGGCGACCGGCGCCAGGTCGCGCACGGCCGTCGCGATCTCGCCGCGGGGGGCGGTGTGACGCTCGGTGACGGACATGGCCGAACCATCGCGTCCGGACCGCGGTCAGGGCGTCGGTGCCCGCTCCCCATCTTGCGCCGCGTGACCACCTAGGCCCGGGCGACGCGACGATCCGGTACGAGCCCGAGGCGCCGACCGGCCGCGGCGGCCTCGCGGCGGGAGGGCACCTCCAGCTTCGCGAGGATCGCCGAGACGTGGTGGTCGGCGGTCTTCTCGGAGATGTACAGGCGCCCGGCGATGCCGGCGTTGGTCAGGCCCTCGGCGAGCAGGCGCAGGACGTCGACCTGGCGCGGGGTGAGGCCCGCGGGGTTCGTCCGCGTCGTCGCGCGCGGGCGGGCGGGGACACCGGCGACGCCGCGCCCGCGCAGGTCGCGGCGCACCTTGGCCGCGACGGCGTCGGCGCCCAGGCGGTCGAACGTCTCGAGCGCGGTGAAGATCTCGGCCGTGTCGCCGGTGTCGACGAGCGCGAGCGCCGCCTCGTAGGGCGCGCCGAGCGCGGTCCACGCCCGCGCGGCGCCGGCGGCGTCACCGTCGAGCAGCAGGCGGTCGGGGCCCTCGGCGGGCAGGAGGGGCGGGGTCGCGGGGTGTCCGAGCCGGCGCAGCCACACCGCGAGCTCGGCGGCGGACCACTCGGTGCCCGGGCGCGCACCGGCCTCGGCGAGCACGGCGAGCACGTCACCGAGGCGGGCGTCGGGCGCGCCGGTCACCCAGCAGCGCTCGGCCAGCGCCGACGCCGCGGGCAGCAGGCGCAGCGGCTCGCCGAAGTGGCGCGCGATGTCCCAGCCGCGCTCGAGGTGGGCGTCGGCCTCGGCCTCCCCGCGGCGCAGCGCGACGAGCCCGAGCACCAGCGACGGCCAGGTGTGGGTGAGCATCGACCCGCTCTCGGTGAGCACGCCGCGGGCGTCGTGGGCGGCCTCGTCCCAGGCGCCGCGCAGCACGCGCAGGCGGGCGCGCACGCCGCGCTGCCAGTGCTCGCAGATCGGGTACTCCCACTGCACGGTGAGCGGCAGGCTCCGGTCGAGCACCTTCTCCGCCGCGTCGAGGCGGCGCTGCTCGACGTCGAGGTTCGCGAGCTGGGTCCAGCAGGTGGAGTGCTCGACCTTGACGTCGTCGCCGACCGCCTCCAGCGCGCCCAGGAGCCGGCCGCGCGCCGAGCCCTCGCCCGCCAGCATCGCGACGACGGTGTCGAGCATGAGCAGCCGGACCTCGAGGGCGTCGTCGCCGACGTCCGCCGCGACGGCGCGGGCCCGGTCGTGCAGCTCGCGGGCGGTGGCGAGGTCGTTGTCCTGCATCGCGAGGAACCCGCGGGCCGCGAGCGCGTGCCCGAGGAGCACGGCGGCGGGGCTGCCCGGCGTGGCGCGGGGGCCGAGCACCTCGATCGCCGTGGTCGCGTGCTCGACGGCTCGCGCGCGGTCGCCGTGGTACCACTGGAACGAGGCCAGGGACCGGTGCCCGGCGCCGACCCCGTCGAGGTCGCCCACGGCCTGCCGCCACGCGATGGCGCGGTGGCAGGCGGCGATCGCCTCACCGAGCCGGTTGGTGAGGAAGAGCTCGTGCGCGAGCAGCTCGCCCAGGCTCGCGCGGGCCTCGAGGGCCTCGAGGGCCTCGCCGGGCGCGTGCTCGAGCGCGGTGGTGAAGAAGCGTGCGGCCTCGGTGTGCGCGCCCGCGCCCGCCGCCACGCGCCCGGCCCGCGCGGCGTAGCGGAACACGCGCGTGTCGTCGCCGGCGGCCAGCGCGTGGTGGGCGAGCACGGCGGGGTCGGGGTCGGGCAGCGTCTCGAGCGCGGCGAGCATCCGCCCGTGCAGGGCGATCTCCCCGCCGGGCGGGATGGCGCCCGCGACCGCGAGCCGACAGATGTCGTGGCGGAACGTGATGCCGCGCCGGTCCCGGGCGATGAGGCCCGCCGTGTCCAGGGTGCGCAGCGGCCCGAGGCCGGCGCCGAGCGCGGGCAGCAGGGCGTCGGGGACCGGGCCCGGGGCGCAGGCGAGCAGGTCCGCGAGGTCCCCCGCCTCGGGGTCGAGCCCCGCGGTGCGGGCGAGCACGGCGTCGCGCACCGACGCGGGCAGCGTGTCCCCGTCCTGGCTGATCACCTCGGTCACGAAGAACGAGTTCCCGCGCGTGAGGCGGTGCAGGTGGGCGGGGTCGATGGCGCGCTCCCCCACCAGCGCGGTGACCGCCGCGACCGACAGGGGCCCGAGCTCCACCCGGGTCGCGGCGGGGCTGCGCGCCACGTCGCCGAGCAGGGCACGCAGGGCGGGCTGGGGGTCGGGCTCGTCGGCACGGTAGGTGGCGAGGACCAGCGAGCGGGTGCGGGCGACGCGGCGCAGCAGGAAGCGCAGCAGGTCGACGGTCGCCTCGTCGGCCCACTGCAGGTCGTCGACGACCAGCAGCAGCGGGCGCTCGGCGAGCGCGTCGAGCAGGGCGCGGTGGATCTCGTGCGGCGGGGCGCCGGTGTGCAGCAGTCGCGTGACGGGCTCGCCGAGGTCGGCGGCGACGTCGTGCAGCGGGCCGAGCGGGCGGGGCACGCCCAGCGGGTCGCAGACGCCCCACAGGACCTGGGCGTCACCGGAGCCGGCCCGGAGACCGGCGGCGAAGGCCCGGGCCAGCGACGTCTTCCCGATGCCGGACTCCCCGGCGAGCACGACGATCGAGCCCGTCCCGGAGCACGCCTCGGCCCACGCGCGCGCGAGGAGGCGCTGCTCGTCCTCACGCTCGAGCAGGTCCACCAGCATTACTCTACGTGATCGACATCACCCCTGGAATGTCCCGATCGGCCTAGTCCCCGGGCGGGAATCTAGGGAGGTCCTCCCGATGACCACGCCGGCGCGTGAGCGGAGGCTGCTCTCCCACCGGCCGGCAGGACGCCGGCGCACCGGACGGGAGACACCGAGATGACCGACACGACCACCGCCACCCCCACCGCCACCACCACCGAGGCCGAGGCCGACGCCGCCGCCACCGACGCCCGCGCCGCGGACGCCGCCCTCAAGGCCCGGCACCGCACGATGTGGGGCCTGGGCGACTACCCCGACGTCGCCGCCCGGCTCATCGCCGAGCTCGGTCCCGTCCTCGTCACCGCCACCGGGATCCGTCCGGGCGAGCGGGTGCTCGACGTCGCCGCGGGCACCGGGAACGTCGCCGTACCCGCGGCCCTCGCCGGCGCCGACGTCGTCGCCGCCGACCTCACCCCCGAGCTGTTCGTCGCCGGCCGCGCGGCCGCGGAGCGCGCGGGCGTCACGCTGCAGTGGCAGGAGGCCGACGCCGAGGCGCTGCCCTACGACGACGACACGTTCGACGTCGCCACCTCGTGCGTGGGCGTCATGTTCGCGCCGCACCACCAGCAGGCCGCCGACGAGCTCGTCCGCGTCGTGCGTCCCGGCGGCCGGATCGGCCTCGTCAGCTGGACACCCGAGGGCTTCGTCGGCGACCTGTTCAGGACGATGAAGCCGTTCGCACCCCCGCCGCCGCCCGGCGCCCAGCCGCCACCGCTGTGGGGCGACGAGGCGCACGTCCGGGCGCTGCTCGGCGACCGCGTCACCGACGTCGAGGCCCGGCGCCGGACCGTGACGGTGGACGCGTTCGACACCCCCGACGGCTTCCGCTCCTACTGGAAGGAGACCTACGGGCCGACGATCGTCGCCTACCGCACCAACGCCGCGGACGCGCAGCGCACCGCGGAGCTCGACCGGGAGATCGCGGCCGTCGCGCAGCGCCACGCCCGCGACGGGGAGGGCCTCGTCATGGACTGGGAGTACCTGCTGCTGACCGCCCGTGTCGCCTAGGTCTGGCTGAGGGCGGCGTCCAGCGACGCGGCCGACACCGCGGGCTCGACGTTGGACTCGGTGTGGATGGGGCCCTCGCGGTCGGAGAGCGGGGTGCCCCGTCCGCCCCACTGCTGGGCGATCATCTCCGCGGCGATCGACACCGCGGTCTCCTCCGGGGTCCGCGCGCCCAGGTCGAGGCCGATGGGGCTGGACATGCGCGCCAGCTCCTCCTCGGTGACCCCAACCTCGAGCAGGCGCTGGCGGCGGTCGAGATGGGTGCGCCGCGAGCCCATGGCGCCGATGTAGCCGATCTCGGGCAGGCGCAGCGCCACCTCGAGCAGCGGCACGTCGAACTTCGGGTCGTGGGTGAGCACGGCCAGCGAGGTCCGGGAGTCGATGCGCCCGGCCTCGGCCTCCTTCGCGAGGTAGCGGTGCGGCCACTCGACGACGACCTCGTGCGCCTCGGGGAAGCGGCTCGAGGTCGCGAACACCGGGCGGGCGTCGCAGACCGTCACGCGCATGCCGAGGAACGTGCCGATGCGCGCGACGGCGGCGGCGAAGTCGATGGCGCCGAAGACGATGAGCCGGGGCGGCGGGGCGAACGACTCGACGAAGACCTGCAGGCCCTCGCCGCGGCGCTCGCCGTCGGTGCCGTAGGACACGAGCGCCGAGCGCCCGGCGGCGAGCAGGCCGCGGACGTCGTCGCGCAGCGCGTCGTCGAGGCGCGCGGAGCCGGTGCTGCCCTCGACCTCCTCCGGCCACACGACCAGCCGGCGTCCGAGGCGCTCGGCGGGACCGGAGACGACGGTGGCGACGGCGACCGAGCGGTGCTCGCGCACGGCCTCGGCGATGGCCCCCAGCTGCGGGAACGACTCGCGGTCGACCTTCTCGACGTACACGTCGAGGATGCCGCCGCAGGTCAGCCCGACCGCGAACGCGTCGTCGTCGGAGACGCCGTAGCGCTGCAGGGTCGCCTCGTCGGTGCCCTCCAGGATGCCGGAGCCGAGCTCGTAGACCGCGCCCTCGACGCAGCCGCCCGACACGCTCCCGACCGCCTGGCCGTCGTCGCCGACGAGCATCGAGGCGCCGGGCTGGCGCGGGGCGGAGCGAAAGGTCCCGACGACGGTCGCGAGCGCGGTCGGGCGCCCGTCGGCCCACCAGCTCTCCAGGGTCGGCAGCACGTCACGCATCCCGCAGCACCTCCAGGAGCTCGGCCAATGTGGTGAGGGAATGACCCGCCAGCAACCGGTCAACGTGCGGGAGGGCCGCTGCGATTCCCCCCTGCACGGGCTCGTAGCCGCTCTTGCCCGCGTGCGGGTTCACCCAGACCACCTTGTGGGCCAGGCGCCGCAGCCGCGCGGACTGCTCGCCGAGCAGGTCGGCGCCCCCGCGCTCCCAGCCGTCGGAGAACACGACGACCACCGCGCGCCGGGCGACGCCGCGCTGGCCCCAGCGGTCGAGGAACGCGCGCAGCACCTCGCCGAGCCGGGTGCCGCCCGACCAGTCGGGGATCGCGCGCCCCGCGTCGGCCAGCGCGCGCTCGGCGTCGCGCTGGCGCAGCTCGCGGGTCACGCGGGTCAGCCGGGTGCCGAGCGTGAACGTCTCCACGGCCGTCGGCGTGCGGCGGGTGACGACGTGCGCGAAGCGCAGCAGCGTGTCCGCGTACGGGCTCATGGAGCCGGACACGTCGATGAGCAGCACCACCCGGCGCGGGCGCTCGCGGCGGGCGCGGCGTCGCAGGTCGGTGATCTCCCCGCCGTTGGCGAGCGCGGCGCGCAGCGTGCGCCGCGGGTCGGGCTCGCCGCGCCGCGCGGCGCGCCGGCGACGGGCCCGGCGCCTCGGCGGGGCCGGGCGCAGGAGGGCGAGCAGCTGCCGGAGGTGCTCGCGCTCGCCGATCGAGAGCTCGGCGATGTCCCGGTCGCGCAGGATCTCCTCGCCGGACGCGGCCACCCGCAGCTCCGGGGTCTCCTCGTCCTCGTCGCCGGTGCCCGAGCCCGGTGGCGGATCGGTGAGCGCCGCCATCGTCGAGATGCGCGGCTTCGGCGGCGCCGGGCGGCCCATGCGCTGGTCGCGCGGGTCGGCGGAGAACCAGGCGGCGAAGGCGTGGTCGTAGCGCACGACGTCGTCGGGGTCGCCGCACAGCGTCAGGCGCCCCGCCCAGTACGTCGCGACCTCGCTGCGCAGGTCGCTCAGGCGCAGGGCCTGCAGGTACGCCGCGACGCGGTCGGTCGTGACGGGCACGCCGGCGTTGCGCACGAGGCGGGTGAACGCGACGAAGTCTTCGAGGACCGCGTCGGTATCGGGCGTGGACTCCCCGCTGAGGGACTCCACGACGCCGGCGGCGAGCAGGGCACCGGCGTGCTGGCGGGGGGCGGGTGCGTCGCTGCTCCCACCCCGGTCACCGGTGCTGCTCATGAGGCGAGCAGGGCGTCCAGCTTGTCCCGCGCCCGGTCGGCGTCCTCGCGGTACTTCAGCACCGCGCCCAGCGTCGCGGTGGCCGACGCGAGGTCGAGGTGCCGGGCCCCGACGAGCTGCAGGGCCTGCGCCCAGTCGATCGACTCGGCCACACCGGGCGGCTTGAGCAGGTCCAGCCCGCGCAGCCCGTGCACCGCCTGCGCGACCTGCTCGGCGAGCGCCTCGGGCAGGTCGGGCAGGCGCCGGCGCAGGATCGCGGTCTCGCGGGCGAGGTCGGGGTGCTCGAGCCAGAGGTAGAGGCAGCGGCGCTTGAGCGCGTCGTGCACCTCACGGGTGCGGTTGGAGGTCAGCACGACCAGCGGCGGCGTCTCGGCGCGCACGACCCCGATCTCGGGGATGGTGACGGAGTTCTCGGCGAGCACCTCGAGGAGGAACGCCTCGAACTCGTCGTCGGCGCGGTCGACCTCGTCGACGAGCAGCACGCACGGCGCGTCCTGCAATGCCTGCAGCACGGGGCGCGCGAGCAGGAAGCGGCGGTCGTAGAGCGAGGACTCGACGGCGTCGACGTCGAGCTCGGTGTGCGAGGCGCTGGCGGACGCCTCGAGGGCGCGCAGGTGCAGGAGCTGGCGCGGGAAGTCCCAGTCGTAGAGCGCCTGGGCGGCGTCGATGCCCTCGTGGCACTGCAGGCGCACGAGGGGCAGCCCGAGCGCCTGGGACAGCGCCTGGGCGAGGGCGGTCTTCCCCGTCCCCGGCTCGCCCTCGCAGAACAGGGGGCGACCCATGCGCAGCGCCAGGAAGGCCGCGGAGGCGAGGCCCGCGTCGGCGAGGTAGCCGGTGCCGTCGAGGGCGCGCGCCAGGTCGTCCGGGCTGGTGGGTTCGGTGGTCACGCTCACCGGTCCAGCATCCCGCAGCACCGAGGGGGTAGCCACCGGACGACCGGGCAGGACACCCCTCGACCTGAGGGTTCCTGCTCCGAACGGACGCGCCGGCACCGTGAGGCCACGCACACATTGGATCTGTGCTACACCGGTGAAACATCAACCGAACCGTGATCATCTCCCGCTCACAGCAGGGGATTCGTTCCTCGTCAGGTCACGGTCAGGTCGCAGGAGGGTGACGACGGTCGCCAGAGCACGGGTTGAAAGACGACGTGTGCTCCGTACCGTTCGACAGCGGTTCCCGACGACACGCCGGATCGGTGTGTGCGGGGCCGGACACATCCGGGGCCGCCGCGCCGACGCCCGTCCAGCGGTCCCGGATCAGAGAGCCCCGAAACGAAAGAGGCGGACCGGACGGGCGCGAGGAACGAGAGGCCCCGGGTGCTTCCCCGAGCACCCACGGGCGGTGAGGCCGCGTGGAACCGGCCGTCGACCCGCTCGCGAGGCCCTGCCCGCGCGGCGCGGTACGGAGAGAGGTCATGGCTCGGAACACCGAAATGTCGCTGGCGCGCGCCCTCGGACGGCGAGCGGCGCAGTTCGCCCTGGTGGGTGCGATGGCGGCGACCCCGCTCGCGCTGGGCACGGGCATCGCGTCGGCCGACACCGACTGGGACGAGCTCGCCCAGTGCGAGAGCAGCGGCGACTGGAGCACGAACACCGGCAACGGGTTCGGCGGCGGGCTGCAGTTCACCGACTCCACCTGGGAGGCCTTCGGCGGCTCGGGTGATCCGGAGGACGCCAGCCGCGCCGAGCAAATCCGCGTCGCGGAGCGGGTCAAGGCCGAGCAGGGCATGAACGCCTGGCCGACCTGCTCGAAGAAGACGGGCAACACCGACGACTCCCCGAACACGGGCTCGTCCTCGTCCTCGTCGTCGTCGTCCTCCTCGTCGTCCTCCTCGTCGGACGAGGAGTCGAGCTCCTCGGACTCGGACTCCGGCGCCGAGAGCATCTCCGCCGCGGGCTCGAGCTCGGCGAAGCAGGCCGCGGGCGGCGCCTACACCGTGGTCAGTGGCGACACCCTCAGCGGGATCGCCGCGGCCCACGGCACATCCGTCGCGTCCCTGGCGCAGGCCAACGGCCTCGCCGACCCGGACACCCTGGCGACGGGCCAGCAGCTCAAGGTGGGCTGACCCCTCCCCCGAGCGCTTCGACGACCCCGGTCCTGCCCCGAGCTGGACCGGGGTCGTCGTCGTTCGCGGCCCGGGTGGGCGCGGTGTCGCAGCGAACGCGCTGTTCGCGGCCTCGAGGCGCGCGAACTCCCCGTCCGCAACATTGTGAAGCGCGACACACCTCTCAGCGACAGGCCGTGGCGGGCACTCGCGCTGCGTCACACCGAGGCCCGAGAGCTGCACGTTCGTCACCTGTTCGTGACTTCGACCCGGTTTCACACAGCTGAGAGCCACCGGCCGCCACGGTCGCGGAGATCTACCGTCGTCACGTCGGCCCGCGCGGCGGCGCCGACCGGAGCCCGCGCGCCGCCCTGTCCGGCGGGTCCCGTTCCCCCGTAGCAGCGTGCCCGGACAGGGCCTCGAATCACCGGTGCTCCCGCTGTCCGCTCCCCCTCGCGCGACGGCCCGGTGCGGGGACCGGCGCGGCCTCGTGGAGACCCGTGGACACCGTGCGCCCCGCGCTGCCCGCAGCGCCCTCTGCTCCCTCCCCCGCTGCCCCGGCCGGTCGGGGGCGTCACCGCGCCCCGCGCCGCCCCGGCCGCGTCGGCCGGGCCACCCTCGCCGTCGTCGCGGCGGGCGCCCCCGTCGTCCCGGCCGCGCTGCTCGCCGCGCCGGCCGCCCACGCCGACACCGACTGGGACGCGCTCGCCCAGTGCGAGAGCGGCGGCGACTGGGGCATCAACACCGGCAACGGCTTCGGCGGCGGACTGCAGTTCACCGACTCCACCTGGCGCGCCTTCGGCGGCTCCGGCGAGCCCGAGGACGCCAGCCGCGCCGAGCAGATCCGCGTCGCCGAGCGGGTGAAGGCCGGGCAGGGCATGAACGCCTGGCCGACCTGCTCGCGCAAGACCGGGCAGACCGACGACTCGCCCAACAGCAGCGTGCCGTCCTCGGACGAGGGTTCCTCGAGCTCGTCCTCGTCGTCGGGCTCGTCGTCGGGCTCGTCCTCGGGCTCCGGGGACGACGACGAGGCCGAGAGCCAGGACGCCGGGAGCGACTCGGGCTCCGACTCGGGCTCCGACTCGGGCTCCGACTCCGGCTCCGGCTCCGAGGCCCGCCAGGTCCGCAGCGCCACCCCGTCCGCGGGCAGCTACACCGTCCGGGCCGGCGACACGCTCAGCTCGATCGCCGCGTCCCACGGGTCGAGCTGGCGCTCGATCGCGCAGGCGAACGGCGACGTCCTCACCGACCCGAACATGATCTTCCCGGGCCAGACGCTGTCGATGGGCTGACGCCGCCCGGTGCGGAGCGAGGGGGTCCCCGGCTGCGTCCCACGCCGCGGAGGACGCCCTCGCTCCCCCGGGTCAGCCGCTCAGGGGCAGTTGACCCATTCCTCGGTGCCGTCGGTGAACTCCTGGCGCTTCCACACCGGCAGCTCGCGCTTGACCGCGTCGACGAGCTCGCTGCAGGCGTCGAATGCCTCGCGGCGGTGCTCGCCGGCCACGGCGCAGGCCAGGGCCACGTCGCCGATCCCGAGCGGGCCGACGCGATGGGTCACGGCGAGCGCCCGCACGCCGGGGAACTGCCCCGCGACGTCCGCGGCCACCGTCGCCACGACGGCGGCGGCGGTGGGGTGGCCCTCGTAGTCGAGGGCGGTCACCCCGCGGCCGTGGTCGTGGTCGCGCACGACGCCGGCGAACGTCACCACCGCGCCGGCGGCCGCGTCGTCGACCAGCGCGGCGTGCTCGGCGACGTCGAGGGGCTCCTCGGTGACGGTCGCGCGCAGCACGCGGGCGGTCTCCGGAGCGCTCACTGGTGGTCCCCTCCCAGGATCTGGTCGACGGCGTGGGCCAGCACGGGCTCGAGCACGGCCAGGCCGTCGCGCACCCCGCCCGGGGAGCCGGGCAGGTTCACCACCAGGGTGCGCCTGGCCACCCCGGCCACGCCACGTGAGAGCACCGACGTCGGGACCTTGTCCGCCCCCGCGCGCCGGATCGCGTCGGCGAGCCCGGGCACCTCGTAGTCGACGACCGCGCGGGTCGCCTCGGGGGTGGCGTCGGTGGGCGCGATGCCGGTGCCGCCGGTGGTGACGACGACGTGCGCGCCGTCGGAGACCGCCTCCCGCAGCGCGGCGGCGACCGGCTCGCCGTCGGGGACGACGACGGGGTCGGGCGTCGTGAACCCCATGGCGCGCAGCCAGTCGACGATGATCGGCCCGCCGCGGTCGGTGTAGACCCCCGACGAGGCGCGGTTGGAGGCGGTGACGACGCGGGCGCGCCGGGTCGGGTCGGCCGGCCCGGTCGGTCCGGTCGGCTCGCTCGGCTCAGCGTCCGTCGGGGCGGGTCCAGACACCGGAGCGTCCCCCTTCCTTGCGCTCGAGGCGCACGCCGTCCAGCGTCGCCGCCGGATCCAGGGCCTTGATCATGTCGTGCAGGGTCAGCCCGGCCACGGCCACCGCCGTCAGCGCCTCCATCTCGACGCCGGTGCGGTCGGCGCTGCGGGCGGTGGCGGTGATGGTGACGTGGTCGTCGGCGACGTCGAGGTCGACGGTGACGCCGGCCAGCGGGATCGGGTGGCACAGCGGCACGAGGTCCGGCGTGCGCTTGGCGCCCATGATGCCCGCGACCCGGGCCACCCCGAGCGCGTCGCCCTTGGGCACGGTGTCGTCGCGCAGGGCCGCGGTGACCTCGCGGGTCGTGCGCACCACGCCCGTCGCCGTCGCCGTGCGCCGCGTGACCTCCTTGTCGCCGACGTCCACCATGCGCGCCGCGCCGGTGGCGTCGACGTGGGTCAGGCCGTCCCGCTCAGTCATCGGAGGCCTCCACGGCGCGCGCGGTCTCCTCGCCGAGCGCCAGCGCGTCGCCGATCGCGACCGGCCCCGCGCCCTCCTCCCGGGCGCGCTCGACGGTCTTGCGCACCGCCCCGGCGACGGCGGGCGCCACGGTGGAGTCGAAGACGCTGGGCACGATGAACAGCGGGTTGGGCTCGGCGACGACGTCCGCGATCGCCGCGGCCGCGGCCAGCAGCATCTCGTCGGTGATGCCCCGCGCGTGGGCGTCGAGCAGGCCACGGAAGATGCCGGGGAACGCGAGCACGTTGTTGATCTGGTTCGGGTAGTCCGAGCGCCCCGTGGCGACGACGTGGGCGTGGCGCTGCGCGATCGAAGGGTCGATCTCCGGGTCCGGGTTGGCCAGCGCGAACACCACGGCCTTGTCGGCCATGCCCGCGACGTCGGCCTCGCGCAGCAGGTTCGGCGCCGACACCCCGATGAAGACGTCGGCGCCGGGCATCGCGTCGTGCAGGTCGCCCGTCGCGCGCTCGCGGTTGGTCTGCTCGGCGACCCACGCCAGGCTCGGGTGCAGGCCCGCCCGGTCTGGGTGGATGATCCCCTCGACGTCGACGGCCAGGAGGTCCGCGGGCGCCAGCGGGAGCAGCAGCCGAATGATCGCCGAGCCGGCCGCGCCCACCCCGCAGACCACGACGCGGCACTCGTTCATGTCCTTGCCGACGACGCGCAGCGCGTTGCGCAGGGCGGCGAGCACGACCACCGCGGTGCCGTGCTGGTCGTCGTGGAAGACGGGGATGTCGAGCGCGTCGCGCAGCCGCTCCTCGATCTCGAAGCACGCGGGCGCCGCGATGTCCTCGAGGTTGATCCCGCCGTACGCCGGCGCGAGCACCTCGACGGTGCGGATGATCTCCTCGGTGTCCTGGGTGTCCAGGCACACCGGCCACGCGTCGACGCCCGCGAAGCGCTTGAACAGCGCCGCCTTGCCCTCCATCACCGGCATCGCCGCCGCGGCGCCCAGGTTGCCGAGCCCGAGCACCGCCGACCCGTCGGTGACGACGGCGACGGTGTTGCGCTTGATGGTCAGGCTCCGCGCGTCCTCGGGACGAGCCGCGATCGCCTGGCAGACGCGGGCGACGCCGGGGGTGTAGGCGCGGGAGAGGTCCTCGCGGGTCCGCAGTCCGACCTTGGCGGTCACCTCGATCTTCCCGCCGAGGTGGACGAGGAACGTCCGGTCGGAGACGTTGCGCACCCGCACCCCGTCGAGGGCGTCGAGGGCGTCGGTGATCTGGTGGGTGTGCTCCTCGGAGAGGGCGTTGCAGCTGATGTCGACGATGATCGAGTCGGTGCGCGACTCGACGACGTCGAACGCCGTCATGACCCCGCCGACGCGTCCGACGGCCACGGCGAGGTCGCCCGCGGCGGTCGCGCTCGCCGGGGCCTCCACGCGTGCCGTGATCGCGTAGCCCGGTCCGGGAACGGTCATCGTCCCGCCTCCTCCCGTGAGGTCCACCGCTGCAGGTCGTCGGGGGTGTCGAGGTCGTCGGGCACCGCGACGTCACCGATCTCCACGACCGCCACGTCGTCCCGGCCGCGCAGGAACTCCCGCGCGCCGGCGTCGCCCGTGGCCGCCGCCCGCACAGCCTCCCAGTGCGCCCGGCCGAGCAGCACCGGGTGCCCGGCGCGCCCGTCCACCGCGCCGCGCGCGAGCACGTCGGGTCCCTCGGCGCGGGCCGCGACCCGCGCCAGCGCCTCCGGGCCGATCCCCGGGGTGTCGACGAGGGCGACGAGGGCAGCCGTGACGTCGGTCTTCTCGAGGGCCTCGAGGCCGGCGCGCAGCGAGGCCGCCTGGCCCTCGGTGTCCCAGCCCGGCGCGGGCACCCAGGTCGTACCCTCACCGAGCAGCTCGGCGACCTCCGGCAGGCCCGCACCCAGCACCACGACCACCGGGTCGAGCCCGGCCGTGCGCAGCGCTGCCACGGCCCGGCGGACCAGCGGCTCGCCGGCGAGCTCGACCGCGGCCTTCGGCCGGCCCATGCGCCGCCCGCCGCCGGCGGCGAGCAGCAGGCCCGCGACCGTCACGTCCGCCCGGCCCGGCGGCGCGTCCCGGGTGCTCAGCCGGAGTGGTTGATCTCGGTGACCGGGTGCTCGTACCCGAGCTGGTCGGCCGGGAGCGGGAACTGGGTCTCACCGTACGGCGAGGGCGAGCCCTGGGTCGGGGCCATGAGCTCGGTGATGGGGTGACCGCCGTCGACCTCCGGCCACCAGGGGTCCTGGCGGGGCGTCTCCTCGGACTCCGCGGCCCCCGCCTCCGGCTGGTCCTCGCTCGCGCGGTGGTCGGCCATCTCGCTGGCTCCTCACTGGTGGTGCGTCGGGCCCCCGGGTCGCTCCCGGTCGACCGGACCCATCCTGCCGCACCTCGGGGGTGTCCGCGGGAGACCCCGACTACCGTGGAGGCGATGTCCGGCCGGACCCTCACCGAGCACCTGCGCGCCCAGGACGACGACGCCCTCGGCGCGCTGCTGCGCGCCCGCCCGGACCTCGCCCTGCCCGCGCCCGCCGACACCGGCGTCGTGGCCACGCGGGCGAGCGTGCGGATGTCGGTGGGCCGGGCGTGCGAGGACCTCGACGCGTTCTCGCTCCAGGTGGTCGACGCGCTGCTCGTCGTGCGCGCCGACGAGGCGCCGGCGGCCGCCGGCGACGTGCTGGCGCTCCTCGGCCCCGACCGCGCCGACGCCGGGCGCGCCGCCCTCGCCGACCTGCAGACCCGCGCCCTCGTCTGGCCCGACGGCTCGAGCATCGAGCCCGCCCTGCCGCGCGCGGACGCGGGGAGCCCCGGGGCCACCACCGGCCTGCGCGCCGTGCCCGCGCTGCGCGAGGTGTCCGTGCGCTACCCCGGCGGTCTCGGCCGGCCCGCGCCGGAGTTCTCCGCGATCGCCACCGCGGAGGACCCCGCGGCGGTCGTCGAGGCGCTGCCCGCCGACGAGTGGGCCGTGGTCGACGCGCTGGCCGCGGACGGGCCGGTGGGGCGCAGCCGCGCGCAGGGTCCCGACGAGGGCCCGGTCGGGCGCCTGCTCGCGGCGGGCCTGCTGCACCGGGTCGACCACGAGACCGTCGAGCTCACCCGCGAGGCCGCCCTCGGCGTGCGCGGGGACCGCCCGCTCGGCGACGTCGCCCTCGCCGACCCCATGCCCGCGCCGCGCCACCACAGCGCCGCCGACGTCGACGCCACCGCCGCCGGCGAGATCCTCGAGCTCACCCGTCGCGCCGAGGCCGTGCTCACGGCGTGGTCGACGGCGCCGCCCGCGGTGCTGCGCTCCGGCGGCCTCGGTGTGCGCGACCTGCGGCGGGTCGCCCGCGACCTCGGGCTCACCGAGCAGGACGCGGCGCTGCTGGTCGAGGTGCTCGCCGGCGCGGGGCTCGTCGCGGTCTCCGAGGGCCCGGAGAACGGACGCGGGGCCGCGGCCTGGACGCCGACGGTCACCGTCGACCGCTGGCTCGCCGCCGGCCCCGACGTGCGCTGGGTGATGCTCGCGCGCGGCTGGCTCGAGACGCCGCGGGCCCCGTCGCTGGTCGGCGAGCGCGACGTCGGCGACAAGCTCATCGGCCCGCTCTCCGACGAGGCCCGCCGGCCCTGGGCGCCGGCGCTGCGCCGCCGCGTCCTCGACCGGCTCTGCGAGTTCGAGGACGGCGACGGCCCCCCGAGCGCCGACGACCTCGTCGCCTCCCTCGCCTGGCGTGCGCCGCGCCGGGGCGGGCGCCGGCGCGACGACATGATCCGCACGGTGCTGCGCGAGGCGACGACCCTCGGGCTCGTCGCGCTCGACGCCGTCACCTCCGCGACCCGCGAGCTGCTCGTCCCCGCCCGCGGCCCCGGCGACGACCCGGACGGCGCCGCCGCCGCGGCGCTGCGCCGGGCGCTGCCCGACCCCGTCGACCACGTGCTCCTGCAGGCCGACCTCACCGCGGTCGCCCCCGGACGCCTCGAGCCCGGGCTCGCCGCCGCGCTCGACCGCGTCGCCGACGTCGAGTCCGCGGGCGGTGCGACCGTCTACCGGATCAGCGAGGCGTCGGTGCGCCGCGCGCTCGACCTCGGACAGACCGCCGCCGACCTCCACGACCTGTTCGCCACCCGCTCGGCCACCCCGGTCCCCCAGGGCCTGACCTACCTCGTCGACGACGTCGCCCGCCGCCACGGGCGCCTGCGCGGCGGGGCGGCCGCGTCGTTCCTGCGCTCGGAGGACGAGGCCCTCGTCGCCGAGGTGCTCGCCCACCCCGAGGCCGAGCGCCTCGAGCTGCGCCGCATCGCGCCGACCGTGCTCGTCAGCTCCCAGCCGCTGGTCGAGGTGCTCGCGGCCCTGCGGGAGGCGGGCCTGTCACCGGTCGCCGAGGACGACGTCGGCGGCGTGCTCGACCTGCGCCCCCGCGGCCGGCGCACCCCGGCCCGGCGTCCCGAGCGGGCGATCGGCACCACGCCGGCCCTCTCCGAGGACCAGGTCACCGCGCTGGTTGCCCAGCTGCGCGCCGGCGACCGGGCCGCCACCGCCGCCCGGGGTCGCGCCACCGGCGCCGGCTCGGGGCGGACCGCGGCGTCGGCCACCGTCGCGGTGCTCGCCGAGGCCGCCCGGTCCGGGCGCAGCGTGTGGATCGGCTACGTCGACGCCCACGGCACGGCGTCCCAACGCGTCGTGCGCCCCCTGCGCGTCGGGGGCGGCGTGCTCGAGGGCATCGAGGACGACGGCGAGACCAACGGCGCCACACTCGGCGGGACGCCGCTGTCGTTCGCGCTGCACCGCATCACCTCGGTCAGCGTGCTCGCCGACCGCTGAGGCGCGGCCCGGGGTCTACGCAGCGAACGGGTATCTCGCTGCTTCTAGGCGTACGAAGTCCCCGTCGATCACCGCTGGGCCGGATGCGAACGCGGCGTTGGCGCGCCTAGAAGCAGCGAACAGCGCGTTCGCTGCAACCCGTACCGAGGCGGGCGGGCGTCAGGCGCGGGCGCCGACCGCCCAGACCTGCATGGCGTGCTCCACCAGCGCGATGAGCGCCTGCTTCGTCGACTCCCGGTCGCGGGCGTCGACGGTGAGGATCGGCACCGACGGGTCGATCGCCAGCGCCTCGCGGACGTCCTCGATGTCGTGGCGCAGGACGCCGTCGAAGCAGTTCACGCCGAGCACGTAGGGCAGCCGCCGGTCCTCGAAGAAGTCGACCGCGGCGAAGCAGTCGGCGAGCCGCCGGGTGTCGGCCAGCACGACCGCGCCGATCGCACCCCGCACGAGGTCGTCCCACATGAACCAGAACCGGTCCTGCCCGGGCGTCCCGAACAGGTAGAGGATCAGGTCGGAGTCGAGCGAGACCCGGCCGAAGTCCATGGCCACCGTGGTCGTGCGCTTGTTCGGCACCGCCGACAGGTCGTCGACACCCGAGCTGGCGTCGGTCATCACGGCCTCGGTGGTCAGCGGGTCGATCTCGGAGACCGAGCCCACGAACGTCGTCTTGCCGACCCCGAACCCCCCGGCCACGACGATCTTGGCCGACGTGGTGGTCGGGACCGGCTCGGCCGCGACCGCTGCGTCAGAGCCGTCGAAGTCCACTCAACACCCTTTCCATCAACGCCAGGTCCGGGACGTCGCCCGAGGTCGAGGCGGTCTGGTGCACCACGACGGTGCCCTGCGAGGCCATGTCGCCGATGAGCACCCGGGCCACGCCGAGCGGGATCGACATCATCGCCGCCACCTCCGCGACCGATCGGGGCTCGCGGCACAGCTCGGCCACGGCACGGTGCTCGTACTGGGGGATCCGCGACGGGTCGCGGCCCGCCCCGCCGACCGAGACCAGCGTCTCGATGGCGAGGTCGTAGACCGGGCGGGTCCGTCCGCCGGTCCAGGCGTAGGGACGCACGATCGCGACGTCCTCGGCGCGCTCGCCCGGCGCCTCCGGCTCGGGCAGCTCGTGCCGCGGCGGGCCCGGCTGCGGGAGACCGTACGGCGCGGTCTGCGGCTCGCCCGGGGGCAGGGCGTGGGCGCCGTCGGGGCCGCCGGGCACGCCCTCGCCGTAGAGGTAGCCGTCGGGGGCGACGGTGCCGCCGGCCGGGGAACCGGAGTCGTCCCGGCGGTCGGTCGGCGTGACCTCCGGCGGCGTCTCCTCGGGCTCGGCACCGCGCCGACGCCGGAAGAGCCCGCGGCGCTCGCCGCGCGGCTTCGGCCCCGGCCCGCTGATCCCGTTGAGGACGTCGGCGAAGGAGTCGCCGCGGTCATCGCTCACCGGTCGTCACCCCCTCGACACGGTCATCGCACCGCTGACCCCTGCAGCTCGGCGCGGAGCTCGGGGGTCAGCAGCTGCCCGACGCGGTCGACGAGCAGCGTCATCTCGTAGCCGACCAGCCCGATGTCGCAGTTCGGGGCGGCCAGCGTCGCCAGGCACGACCCGTCGCTGATGGACATGAGCAGCACGATCCCCCGCTCCATCTCCACCACGGTCTGGACGACCTCGCCGGCCTCGAAGCAGCGCGCAGCACCCTGCGTGAGGCTGATGAGGCCGGACGCGACCGCGGCGAGCTGGTCCGCCCGGTCGCGCGGCAGCCGGTTGGACGCCGTGAGCAGGAGCCCGTCGGCCGACACGACGACCGCGTGCGCCACCCCCGGCACCCGCTCGGCGAAGTTCGAGACCAACCAGCCGAAGCGGCTCGGCTGCGACTGGGCTCCGGTCACTGCTCCTCCTCGTCCCCGGGGCGGGCCGCCGGCGGCTCGCCCTCGGTCTCGGCCGGTCGGGCCGCACGGGTCGTCCGCCCGTCGGCCACACCTCGCTGATAGCTCGCCAGTCGCCCGCGGATCGCGTCGGCGCTGCGACGCGGCCCCGGGGGTGCGGGACCGTCGCCGGGCGCCCCGCCCCCGGAGCGCGCGGCCCCGGGCACGAGCTGGGCCCGAGGCCGGCGCCGCGGCAGACCGGCCTCGGTCGTGCCGCCCGCACTCACCCCGGCGTCGAGGGCGTCGGCGGTGGCCGCGGCCGCCCGCCATCCCTCGTCACCGGACGCCGAGGCCCACTCGGCCTCGTCGGGGCCCGCCGACGGCGGTGCCTCGCGGAACCACGCGGACGCGACCTCGTCGTAGATCGGCGTCCGCTCCCGCTGCGGGACCCCCGCCCGCCCGGGCAGGCGCTCGGGAACCGCGCGGCCGGGGGTGCGGCCCCCGTTGCGCGGGTGCCCGTTGCCCTCGCCCGACGGCGTCGGGTCGAACAGGCGGTCCGGACCGCCCGGCATCGCCGACGGCGGGCCGAACGGCGCCGGGGGCCCGTCCGTGCCCCGCGGACGCCGCGCCCGCGACGGCAGCGGGCCGCCGCCGGGGAGGGGCGCGCCGGGCTCCGTGCCGGCCGGTGCCGGCGGTCCGGGCGGCGCCGGGGCCGTGTCCTGGACCGCGTCCTGGACCGCGCCCTGGTGCGGTGCCGCCGTCTCCGGTGCCGTCGGCTCCGGGGCCGGCGGGGCCGGCTCGTGGGTCGGGTCCTGGGCCGGCGGCTCCGCGGGCTCCCGCTCCTCGGCCGGCTCGCCCGCCGGGCGGCGCGGCCGCAGCCGCGGCGCCATCCCGGGCGAGAACGGCGCGCCGCTGGGCGGGAGCCGCCGGCCGGAGGGACGGATGCCACGGGGCTCGCCCGGCGCCGCCTCCTCGGTGTCGTCCGAGGCCCCGGGTCCGCGGCCCGTGTCCTCGGCGCCCTGGTCTCCCGCGGGCGTGCCCGGGGCCCGGCGCTGCGGCAGCGGCGCCGGTCCGGCCGGGGCCTCGGGGTGCTCGTGCGCGCTCGTGGCGGCGGCGTCGACCGTGGCGTCGGCCGTGGCGTCGGTGGACTCGGGCTCGTCGGCGGCCGGACCGTCGGACGCGGAGGGCACCGGCGTCCCCGGGTGCGGCGTGTCCGGACCCAGGCCCGGCCGCCGCTGGGTCTGCACGACGCGCGGGCGCAGCGGGAACGTGCCCCGCCGGCTCGGCGTGCGGGAGGGCAGGCCCTCGGCCAACGGTTTCGCGCCGCCGGTGTCCTCGCCGGACTCGCCGGTGCCGGGCGCGTCCCCGGTCGCGGGCGCCTCGGGGACGGCGAACTCGGACCGGTCCTCGACGAGCGCCTCGACCTCGGGGTCCTCGTCGACGAAGAGCTCGGGCGCCTCCTCGACCGGCGCCTCGTCGGCGACGACCTCGTCCGCCGGGACCGCGTCGGCCTGCTCCTCGCCCGCCGGCGTGGGACCGGGCGGGGGCACCACCGGGGCGCCGTTCCACATGGGCGGGCCGGCGGCGGGCCGGCGCGGCGGCCCGTACGGCCCGTTCGGGGCGCCCGGGCCGCCAGGACCACCCGGGCCGCCGGGACCACCCGGACCGCCGGGACCGCGGCCGGGCGGGCCGCCACGCCAGCCGGGGGGCGGGCCACCGGGCCCGCCCGGACCGCCGGGACCACCCTGACCGCCGGGCCGTCCCGGGCCGCCGGGGGGCGGGCCCCACACGGGGCCGGCGGGACCCGCCGGCCCGGGCGTGCCGGTGCCGCCACCGCCGCCGTAGCCGCCGGGGCCCGTCGGCGCCCCGGGGCCACCCGGGCCGCCGGGCTGGCCGGGGCGCCCCGGCAGCGGGCCGTGCTGCGCACCGGGCGGCGGGCCGTGCGGCGCGCCGGCGGGACGCCGGTCGCGCCCCTCGTCGTCCGCCTCGTCGGGCACGGGCTCCGCGACGTCCGCGTCGACCTCGGGACCGGTGGGTGCCTCGACCGGGGCCTCGGCGTCCTCCTCCGCGTGCCCCTCGTCCGCGTCGGCGGGACCGGGCTCCTCGGACCGGCGGCTGCGCCGGCGCGCCGCCGCCGCACCGATGAGGGCGGCGGCGCCGCCCGCCGCGGCCGCCGCGCCGCCGACGAACCCGTGGCGCCCGGCCTCCTCGGCGTCGCCGGCCTGCTCGGACGGCTCGGACCGCTCGCCGGACGGCCGCACGGCCTGCGGGGCCTGCTCGGGCGCGGCGTCGGCCGGCGCGGCCTCGGCGACGGCCTCCTGCTCGTCCGCGGCGGGCTCGGCGGCGGGCTCGCGCTCCGGGCGCGGGGCCGGCCCCGCCTCGGCCGGACCGGGCCGGCGCCCGGGACCACCCGGACCCGAAGGACCACCCGGACCCGCAGGACCGCCCGGGCCGGACGCGCCGGCGGGTCCTCCCCCGACGGCGCCCTCCGGGCGGGCGTGGCTGTGCCCGTTGGTGCCGGGCGCGCCGGTCGCGCCGGTCGCGCCACCACGGCGCGGCAGGACCGCGCGCTGCTCCGGCGACCCGTGCGGGCTGCCGTTCTGACCGCCGTTCGGGCTGCCGTTGGTGCCGGGTCCACCCTGCTCCTGCGCGGGGTCGACGCCGGGCGAGAAGTACGAGCCGGGCGCGCCGGGCGCGCGCCGGTTGCGCTGGGGAAGGCCGTTGACGCCGCCCCGCGCCTGCTCCGGCACCGCGCCGGCACCCGCCGACCCTTCGCCGCCGCGCACGGCCGCGCCGGCACCGACCGGCGCCGCACCCTGGTCGACGACGGCGAGCACCGCGGACGCGGGCACGAGGGCCGTCGCGGCGACGCCCCCGTCCTCGCGGTTGCGCAGCTCGACGGTGATGCCGTGGCGCGTGGCCAGGCGGCCGACCACGAACAGGCCCATGCGCCGGGACGCGGAGACGTCGACGGTCGGCGGCGAGTCGAGGCGCACGTTGGCCTCGTGCAGGTCCTCCTCGCTCATGCCGACGCCCGAGTCGAGGATCTCCACGAGTACCGAGCCGTCGCCGTTCTGCGTCGCCTGCACCCGCACGCGGGTGTCGGGGGCGGAGAACGTGGTGGCGTTCTCGAGGAGCTCGGCCACGAGGTGCACGACGTCGCTCGCCGTGCGACCGAGCAGCTGGGCCTGCGGGAGCTGGGCGAGGTCGATGCGCTGGTACTGCTCGACCTCCGACGCCGCGGCACGCAGCACGTCGACCAGCGGCACCGGGCGGCTGCCGCGACGCGACAGGTCGGTGCCCGAGAGGACGAGCAGGTTCTCGGAGTTGCGGCGCATGCGCGTCGCGAGGTGGTCGAGCTGGAAGAGGTTGGAGAGCGCCTCCGGGTCCTCCTCGGAGTTCTCCAGCTGCTCGATGAGGCGCAGCTGGCGCTCGACCAGCGCCTGGGAGCGCCTCGACAGGTTCACGAAGATCGAGTTGAAGGCGGAGCGCAGGCCCGCCTGCTCGGCGGCCAGCCGGACCGCCTGCTCGTGGACCTGGTCGAACGCCCGCGCGACCTGCCCGATCTCCTCGCGGGTGGTGATCGGTGTGGGGACGATCGTGGTGTCGGGGGTCTCGCCCTCGCGCAGGCTGCGCACGGCCTGCGGGAGGCGCCGCTCGGCCACGTCGAGCGCGGTGCGGCGCAGCAGCCGCAGCGGCCGCAGCAGCGAGCGGGTG
The DNA here is from genome assembly GCF_056311855.1 of Actinomycetospora sp. ABD4_176. Lineage (NCBI taxonomy): Bacteria > Bacillati > Actinomycetota > Actinomycetes > Pseudonocardiales > Pseudonocardiaceae > Actinomycetospora > Actinomycetospora sp. ABD4_176. The sequence continues at coordinate 3,019,600 of NZ_CM149974.1, forward strand.
ACGAAGAAGACCACCGCCGCGCCGGCCATCAGCGCCAGCAGCAGGACCACCGACGAGATGCCGGCGTTGCTCCGCGCGCTGGCCTGCAGCGCGCCGGCCTGCTCCTGGAGCTGGCCGCGCAGCTGCTCGGCGGTCGCGGCGTCGCGGTCCTCGACCGCGGCCGACGCGCGCTCCCAGTCCGGCCCCGCGACCTGCAGCGGCAGGCCCGCCGCGCCGCGGCCGAGCACGACCTGGGCGAGCAGGTCGCGGTTGTCCACGTCCGGCCCGACGACGGCGTCGGCGAGCGCGGCGTTGTCGGAGCCGATCGCCGAGCGGAAGTCGTCGACGGCGATGGAGCGGCGCAGCGTCGCGTTGCGGGCCTGGTCGATCGAGGGGGCGTCGATGCGTCCCGCGGCGATCCCGGCGGCGACGACGGCCTGGACGTAGGCGTCCTCCTCGCGCACCACCGACAGCGAGTACAGCCCGGACGCGAGGCCCGCGACGCTCGGGTCGGCGGCCTCGCGCGAGAGCGAGCGGTCGAAGACCTCGACGCTGTCGATGGTCTCGGTGTAGCGCGCGATCGCGCCGGCGGCGTCGATGCGGCCGTCGATGACGTCGTCGCGCAGCCGGTCGAGCTGCTCGAGCTCGGCGTCGGCCTGGTCGAGGGCCGTGGTCGTCTGCTGGTCGAGCGAGTCGGCGGACCCGGCCGCGCGGCGCAGCTGCGAGACGGCCTCGCTGGTCGCCGCGATGCGCTCCTCGACCGGCCCGGAGCCGCCCGCCCGGTTGGCCGCGACGTAGACCGCGGCGGCCGAGCGCTCGTCGGCGAGGTCGCCCAGGACCTGCGCGGTGCTGTCCTCGAGGGCCACCGCCTGCTGCACGTTGTCGTACGACGCCGCCTCGCTCGTCTCCTCGACGATGCGCAGCACGCCCAGCGTCAGCACGAACAGCGTCGGCACCAGCAGGACCGCCGCGAGCTTGACCGGCAGGCTCCAGTTGCGCAGCGCCAGGCGCTCGGTCCAGTCGCCGCCGGAGCGGTCGTCGACGGAGCGGCCGTCGCGCGGGTCGTGGTAGCGCACCGGCGTGCGCTCGGGTGCTCGCTCGTGGGTGGTCACGGACGGGTCCTCCCGGTTCCGCCGGTCGGTCGGAGGTCGCCCGGCGCGCCCCCACGCCGAACGCGTCCCTGGTCGACGCTGGGTGACGAGCGATGGGCTAGGGTGCGCCCCGACCGCCGGGCGGCGTGGCAGGTGGGTGACACCGTGCGGCCGTGCGGTGACACGTCGGCACGACGGACGGGGAGCAGGGCGGGCGAGCGCATCAGCGTGGTCAGGCGTCCAGGGCGGTCGGTGCGGGGTCCACGGGCGGCGGGGCCGCGCGGGATCCACGCAACGGGCGGGCCGGGACGCCGACGTGTACGGCGCCGTCAGCCCATCGGGTCGGTGGTCACTCCTCGAGGGCGGGGTCGAGCCCAGGTGGGTCGGGCGCGCCCACTGTAACGGTCGTGCCCGAGGGAATGACCGGCCGTTCGGCGGCGCTCCCCGAGCGGTGTCCCTGCTCCGCCCGGCGGCCTGTCGGTGTCGCGGGGGACAATGGGACGGACCACCCGTCGACGAGCCCGGAGGTCGAGAGGTTGAGTCAGCCCGGCAACGGACCGCTCATCGTCCAGTCCGACAAGACCTTGCTGCTCGAGGTCGACCACGAGGCCGCGCCCGCCGCTCGGCAGGCGATCGCGCCGTTCGCCGAGCTGGAGCGCGCACCCGAGCACGTGCACACCTACCGCGTGACGCCGCTGGCGCTGTGGAACGCCCGGGCCGCCGGGCACGACGCGGAGCAGGTCGTCGACGCCCTCGTCCAGTACTCCCGCTACGCCGTGCCCCAGGCCCTGCTCGTCGACGTCGTCGACACCATGGGCCGCTACGGGCGCCTCCAGCTGACCAACTCGCCGGTCCACGGACTGGTCATGCTGTCGAACGACCGCGCGGTCCTCGAGGAGGTCCTGCGCAACAAGAAGATCGCCCCGATGCTGGGCGACCGCATCGACGACGACACCGTCGCGGTGCACCCGTCCGAGCGCGGCCGGCTCAAGCAGGCTCTGCTCAAGGTCGGCTGGCCGGCCGAGGACCTCGCGGGCTACGTCGACGGCGAGGCGCACCCCATCTCGCTCGTCCAGGACGACTGGGAGCTGCGCGACTACCAGGCCGAGGCCGTCGAGGGCTTCTGGCACGGCGGCTCGGGCGTCGTCGTCCTGCCCTGCGGGGCCGGCAAGACCCTGGTCGGCGCGGCGGCCATGGCGAAGGCCGGGGCCACGACGCTCATCCTCGTCACCAACACCGTGGCCGGCCGGCAGTGGAAGCGCGAGCTCGTGGCGCGCACGTCGCTGACCGAGGAGGAGATCGGCGAGTACTCGGGCGAGCGCAAGGAGATCCGCCCGGTCACCATCGCGACCTACCAGGTGATGACCCGCAAGTCGAAGGGCGAGTACCGGGCGCTGGAGCTCTTCGACACCCGCGACTGGGGCCTCATCATCTACGACGAGGTCCACCTGCTGCCCGCGCCGGTGTTCCGCATGACCTCGGACCTCCAGTCGCGCCGCCGCCTCGGCCTCACCGCCACGCTGGTGCGCGAGGACGGCCGCGAGGGCGACGTGTTCTCGCTCATCGGCCCGAAGCGCTACGACGCCCCGTGGCGCGACATCGAGTCCCAGGGCTGGGTGGCGCCGGCCGACTGCGTCGAGGTCCGCGTGACCATGACCGACAACGAGCGGATCATCTACGCCACCGCCGAGGCCGACGAGCGCTACCGGCTCTGCGCCTGCGCGAACACCAAGATCCCGGTGGTCCGGAGCATCCTCGAGCGCCACCGCGGCGAGCCCGCGCTGGTCATCGGTGCCTACCTCGACCAGCTCGACGAGCTCGGCGTGGCCCTCGACGCCCCGGTGATCCAGGGCTCGACGAAGAACAAGGAGCGCGAGGTCCTGTTCGACCAGTTCCGCCGGGGCGAGATCCCGGTGCTGGTCGTGTCGAAGGTCGCGAACTTCTCCATCGACCTGCCCGAGGCGTCGGTCGCGGTGCAGGTGTCGGGGACGTTCGGGTCACGCCAGGAGGAGGCCCAGCGCCTCGGGCGCCTCCTGCGCCCCAAGGGCGACGGCCGGCAGGCGCACTTCTACTCGGTGGTCGCGCGCGACTCCGTCGACGCCGAGTACGCCGCCCACCGCCAGCGCTTCCTCGCCGAGCAGGGCTACGCCTACCGCATCGTCGACGCCGACGACCTGCTCGGCCCGGCGATCCCGGGCACCGAGTCCGAGGGCGAGCCGGAGTCGGAGCGCCCCGACCCGCAGTCCTAGGAGCCTCTAGGCCGCCCGCATGCCATCGAGGAACACCCCGACGGTGTGCCGCACGTCGTAGCGGTCGTCGGCCGGGCCGATGCACAGCCCGCCGACGCCGCGCATCAGCTCGAACGCGGTGATGTCGTCGCGCACCTCGCCCGCGACCACCCCGGCCTCGAGCAGTCGGGTGCCGACGGGCAGGAGGCGGTCGAGGAAGTAGGCGTGCAGCACCTGGAACTGCGGGTCGTCGGACTGCAGCGCGCCCGCCAGGCCGTGCTTGGTGACGAGGAAGTCGACGAACACGTCGATCCAGCCCCGCAGGGCCGCGAACGGGCTGTCGGCGTGCTCCAGGGCCTGCTCGCCGGCGACGGCGCACGCCTCGACCTGGTGGCGGTAGACCGCGACGACGAGGTCCGCGCGCGTCGGGAAGTGGCGGTACACCGTGCCGACCCCGACGCCGGCCTTCGCGGCGATGTCGCGCACCGGCGCCTCGACACCGGACGCGACGAACACCGCCGCCGCCGCGTCGAGCAGCGCGCTCTCGTTGCGCCGCGCGTCGGCCCGGCGCCGCGGCGCCCGCCCCGTCTCCTCGCTCATGCCCGTCCCCGCCGTCGACAAACGGAACATTGTTCCGTATTGTTGGTGGAACCGCGTTCCGTCTCGCCAGGGTAGACGGACGCGCACCGGCGAGGGGAGACGGCCGTGACCGCGACGAGCTTCGGCATCATGACCGCGCCGCAGCAGGTCGGGTACGCCGATGTGCTGCGCGTGTGGGAGGAGGCCGACGAGGTCCCCGAGATCGAGCACGCCTGGCTGTTCGACCACCTGCTGCCCATCGGCGGCGACCCGGACGGCCCGATCCTCGAGGGCTGGACGCTGCTCTCGGCGCTCGCGGCCCGGACGCGCCGGCTGCGCCTCGGCGTCATGGTGACGAGCAACCGCATCCGCCCGCCGGCGCTGCTCGCGAAGATCGCGACGACGGTCGACCACGTCTCCGGCGGGCGGCTCGACCTCGGCATCGGGGCCGGCTCCCGCCCCAGCGTCCCGTGGGCGCGCCGCGAGTACGAGGCCCACGGCCTGCCGTACCACGACTTCGGCGACTCGGTGGCCGCGCTGGACGAGGCCTGCACCGTCATCGAGCGACTGTGGACCGAGGACGCGCCGTTCGACCACCACGGCGAGCACGTGCAGGTCACGGGCGCGTGGGGCAACCCGAAGCCCGCCCAGCGGCCCCGCCCGCCGATCCTCATCGGAGGCCGGGCGTCGGCGACGCTGCGCGTGGTCGCCCGGCACGCCGACCTGTGGAACATCCCCGGCGGCGATCTCCCCGACGCCGTCGAGCGCAGCGCGCTCCTCGACCGCTACTGCGCCGAGATCGGCCGCGACCCCGCGGAGATCACACGCTCGATCTTCCTACCGGTGGCCTACGACGACCCCGGCGCCACCCGCGACGGCGCCGCCGCGGCGGTCGAGGCCGGGTTCTCTCACCTCGTGCTCGGGCTGCCCGCGCCCTGGCCCCCGGGCGTGGCGCGCTGGGTGGCCGACGAGGTGGTCGGGCCGTCCCGGGCCGCTGCGGTGGGGTGAGCTCCCGGCGGTCGTCGGCAGCAGCTGAGGCGGTCTCAGGATCTCCGGCGTCGTTGTCGGGGGCCTCGGCTAGGTTCGAACACATGAGCGAAGGAGTGGGTGCGGCCGAGCGGGAGGCGCTCGCGCGCGCCCGCGCGGACGTCGTCGCCCAGCGCTCTGGCTACTTCCGCCGGTTGCAGAGCATCGCGGCCCTCGCCGAGCTCGGGACGGCGGTGGCCACCGGCTACCGGTCGACCGAGGCGCTGCTCGCCGACCGCGACAACCTCGACCGCGCCGACGCGACACGCCTCGTGGCCGAGGCCGCCGACCTGTGCCCGCGCAGCACGATGCACGGCCAACCGCTGCCCGCCCGGCTGCCCGCCACCGCCGACGCGCTGGCCGCGGGGGCGATCGACCCCGCCCACGTGAAGATCATCCGGGAGACGATGCGCCGGCTCGACGCCCTGATGGCCCCGCCCCCACCCGAGGAGTGGTCCGGGGTGGAGCGCACGCTCGCCGAGCAGGCCCAGGTGCTGCCGCCGCGGATGCTGCGGGTGCTGGCCAAGAAGTTCGTCGACCTCTACGACCCCGACGGCGCCGCCCCACCCGACGGCGAGAACAGCCGCGACGAGCTGCGGTTCCTGCGCCGCCGCGACGGGTCGCTGTGGTTCACCGGCCGCCTCGGTGACCCGCTCGACGCCGAGATGGTCATCGAGGTGTTCGGGGTGCTGGCCGCCCCCGCGGGTGCCGACGACGAGCGCGGCCTGGTCAAGCGGAACGCCGACGCGTTCACCGACCTCATCCAGGACGCCCGCGGCCCCCGCGGCCTGGCCACCGACACCCGCCACGAACACCGCGACACCGACCCCGCACCCGACGCCGACCCGCCCGCCGCGGGCGACGCCGACGGCGCGGCCAAGCGCGGCGCCGAGCCCCGGGTCGCCGAGCCCGAGGTCGCCGCGCCCGCGCTCGCGCTGATCCCCGCACCCCGCCGTCCCCACCCCGCCCCCTCGTCGGGTGGGTGGACCGAGCGGCCCGGCCGCGCCCTGCTCACGATCACCATCGACCACCGCTGGCTCTGCGCCGCCCTCGACCAGCGCGGCGGCTACGGCACCCTCGACTCCGGCCACCACGTCGACCCCGCCACCGTGCGCCGCTGGGCCTGCGACGCCGAGATCATCCCCATGATCCTCGGCACCCGCTCCGAACCCCTCGACGTCGGCCGCACCCAACGCACCGCCCCCGACGCCCTGCGCCGCGCCCTCAACCAGCGCGACCGCGGCTGCGCCTTCCCCGGCTGCACCCGCCGACCCCGCCGCTGCCACGCCCACCACCTGCGCCCCTGGTACGACGGCGGAGCCACCGCCCTGCACAACATGTGCCTGCTCTGCCGCTACCACCACCAACTCATCCACCACGGCGAGTGGCAGATCGAGATGATCGACGGCCGACCCTGGTTCACCCCACCCTGGTACGTCGACACCGACCGAAGACCCCGACCCGGCGGACGCCCCCGCATCCCCACCTGATCTCCGGACTCGCTCGGGATGCTTCGGAAACCAAAGCATCCCGAGCAGGGGTGCGCCCGTCGACGGCGCCACGCCCCGGCTGTTCGGCGCGATAGGCGCACCCTCGCCGCGGTCGACGGCCGCCGCCACATCGCGGTCGCCGCGTTCGGTCCCGACGGCGCACCGATCGGGATCGCGCGGCTCGTCGGGACCGGGTTGCGCGAGGTGGAGCTCGCGATCGAGGTCGTCGACGCCCGGCGGGGCCAGGGGCTCGGGCGCCGGCTGCTCGTGGCGATCGCCGCCCGCGGGCGGCAGGAGCGCTACGCGCGCCTCGTCGCCGGCGTCGTCGCCGAGAACACGGCGATGCGCGTCCTGCTCGCCTCGGTGCTGCCGATCGTCTCGCTCGAGACCGACGGCCACCGGGTCACCGTCACCGCCGACCTGCGCGCCGGGGTTCTCGGCATCGCCGCCGCGTGAGGGTGGAGTCCACCGTGACCACGACGATCACCACCCCGATCTCCCCCGCCCTGCTCGCCCTGGCCACCGACCTGGACAACGCCGTTCGCGGCTCTGTCGCGGGGATGCCCCGGGTCGACGCCGTGGGCGACGCCGTGGCGCCGCACCTCGGCGACCCGCGCCTGCTCGCGCCGGAGCAGTGCGTCGGGGACCCGGACCACGACCGCCAGCACCTCCTGCACGTCGCCGGCGACGGCGCGTGGCCGGACCGGGCAGCGTGACCGGGCTGCTGCCGCCCGGCGACATCCACCGCGTCACCGACACCGCGTCGACCACGACGATCTGGCTGCACGTCGACGGCGTGGACGTGCGCCGGCACGGCTCGAGCATCCGCCGGCGCTACGACCTCCCGGTCGACGCCGGAGCGGGGCTCAGCGCGACCCCACCGGCGGCGCGGCGTGGTGGCCCTCGACGCCGAAGCCGCGGGGGTCGTCGGTGTCGACGATCCGGCGGCCCAGCGGCGTGAGCGACACCGGGATCATCTTGAGGTTCGCCCACGCGAACGGGATGCCGACGATGCTCACCGCCAGCGGGATCGCGGTCACGATGTGCCCGATCGCGAGCCACCACCCGGCGACGACGAACCACACGATGTTGCCCAGCGTCGAGCCCACACCGGCGTCGTAGCGACGCTCGATGCGGCTGCCGAAGGGCCACAGCGCGAACAGCGCGATCCGGAACGACGCGATCCCCCACGGGATCGTGACGATGAGGAGGCAGCAGATGATCCCGGCGACGAGGTAGCCGAGCGCCATCCACACCCCGGCGAGCACCAGCCAGAGGAGGTTGAGCACGGTCCGGAGCAACTCCATGCCCTCCAGCGTGCCACCACCCGCCCGGTTCGTCCCCTACATCAGCTCGCGGCCCTTCGTCTCGGGCAGCGTGAGGATGATGAGGAAGGCGATCAGCGCGCCGCCGGAGACGTACCAGAAGAAGAGGTCGGGCCGTCCGGCGCCGGAGAGCGCGGCGATGAGCAGGGGCGCGGTCCCGCCGAAGATCGCGACCGTCAGGTTGTACCAGGCGCCGATGCCCAGGGCGCGCAGCTCGGTCGGGAAGATCTCGCTCATGATCGCCGGCGCGATGGAGGAGAACACCGAGTAGAGCCCGAGGCCGACCGAGAACACGATGATCAGATTGATCAGCGGTGGCCGGTCGGTGATGAGCAGGCTCAACGGCACCGTGAGCAGCACGAACGCGCCCGACCACACCAGCATCTGCGGCTTGCGCCCGAACCGGTCGGCCAGGGCGCCCATCGGGTACTGGCCGGCGATGAACACGACGGTGCCGATCGACAGCGCGAGGAACACGTCGCTGCCGGACGCGTCGCGGAACTGCACGGCGAACGGGGTCAGCGCGCTGAAGAACGTGTAGTAGCAGAGTGTCGAGAGCAGCGTGAAGCCGAAGAGCTGCAGCACCGACTTCGGGTAGTGGGTCAGCGTCTTGAGCAGCGGGTTCTTCGTCGCCCGGGCGGTCTCGACGTTGGCCTCGAACTGCTCGGTCTCGGCCAGGGTGCGACGCAGCCAGAGCCCGACGAGGCCCAGCACGCCGCCGACGACGAAGGCGATGCGCCAGCCCCACGACTCGAGCTGGGGGCGGGTGAGCGTGCTGGTCAGGAGCAGGCCCAGCAGGCTCGCGGCCAGCAGGGCGGTGCCGGTCGAGATGTAGAAGAAGCTGGAGTACCGCCCGCGACGGTTCGGCGGGGCGATCTCGGCGAGGTAGGCGCTCGCGTTGGAGACCTCGCCGCCGAGGCTGAGGCCCTGGGCGATCCGGGCGAGCAGGAGCAGGATCGGCGCGAGGTACCCGACCGCCTGGTAGGTCGGCAGGACGGCGATGACGAGCGACCCGCCGGCCATGAGCAGGATCGTCACGAGCATGGCGAAACGGCGTCCGCGCAGGTCGGCGAGCCGCCCGAGGAACACCCCGCCGAGTGGGCGGAAGAAGAACGCGAGCGCGTAGGTGCTGGTCGTGCCGATGAGCGCGAGCGTCGGGGACGACTTGTCGAAGAACTGGGACGAGAAGTAGACGGCGAACGTCGCGTAGATCGTCCAGTCGAACCACTCGACCGCGTTGCCGATGCTGGCCGCGACGAGGGTGCGGACCGGGAGTTGATGACGCTCGGTACTCGTCGTACCGGACACCTGACTCATCCGTGCTCCTCACGCTCGCTTTACTGTCGACGCACCGTAGGCGAGCCGACGCGCTGGGTACAGACCTCCCTGCGCCGCCGGGCTAGTCGCGCACGATCCCGACCTTCCCGCCCGCACCGGCGTCGGCGACCTCGTAGGCCCGCGCGGCGTCGTCGAGCGCGAAGCGGTCGGTGACCACGCGCTCGGGGTGGAGATCCCAGCGCGCGAGGCGTTCGAGCAGCTCGGCCATCCGCCACGTCGGCGCGACCCACGACCCGTGGACGGTCAGCTGCCGGTGGATGATCACCTCGCTGACGTCGACGGTCAGCATCGCGCCCTCCCCGACCAGCGCGCAGCGGCCGTGGCGGCGGGTGTGGCGCAGCGCGGTGAGCTGGGCCGCCCCGACCCCGGAGCAGTCGACGGTGACCTCGGCGCCGTCCCCCAGCAGGTCGTCGAGCTCCTCCGCGGACTCCACCGCGACGTCCACCGCCCCCAGGTGGTGGGCCAGCGCGCGCCGCTCGGGCGAGGGGTCGGTGCCGACGACCCACGGGGCGCCCATGGCCGCGGCGAGCATCCCGACCGCGAGCCCCACCGGCCCCAGACCGGTGACCAGCACCTGCTCGCCCCCCGCGAGCGCCACCCGGCACAGCGCCTCGTAGGCCGTCGCGAACCCGCACGCCACGCACGCGCCGTCGAGGTAGGTCAGGCCGTCGGGCAGGACGAGCAGGTCGCGCTCCTCGGCGAGGAGGCGCTCGGCGTGCCCGCCGTCGCGCTGCCAGCCGTAGGCCCGGCGACGGGTGGAGGTGCAGCTGATCTGGTAGCCGCGGCGGCACTCGTCGCACTGGCCGCAGCCGCTGATGTGGTAGACGACGACGCGGTCACCGACGGCGAGGCGCTCGACGTCCGGCCCCACGGCGAGCACCTGCCCGCAGGGCTCGTGGCCGCCGATCACGTCCTGGTAGGCCTCCGGGCCCTCGCCGAGGTGCTCGCGGTAGATGGCGCGCAGGTCGCTGCCGCAGATCGTCGAGGCCTTGACGTCCACGACGACCTGCCCGGGGCCGGGCTCCGGGTCGGGCACGTCGCGCAGGTCGACCCGCCGGCCGCCCGGGAGGTACACGCCGCGCACGTCAGCTCCTCTCGAGAGCCCACCGTCTCAGCTCCGCCGCTTTGATCTTGGTGCCGTTGGTGCCGGACGTCGTGGGCATGGCGTCGACGACGTGGACCGCCGCCGGCACCTTGAACGCCGCGAGCACCTCGCGGCACCACGCGACCAGATCGTCCCCCGACGGCGCCGCGCCCGCCGTGCCGACGACGAAGCCGACCGCCCGGGTGGCGCCCTCGGCGTCCGGGACGCCGACCACCTTCGCCGTCGCGACGTCCGGGTGGGCGGCGAGGCGCCGCTCGATCTCCGCGGGGTCGACGAGGAAGCCGCGCAGCCGCAGCGCGTCGCCGCGCCGGCAGACGTAGACGAACGCGCCCTCGTCGACGAGCACGCCGAGGTCACCGGAGCGGAACCAGCCGTCGGCGGTCCACGCGTCGGACACCTCGGCACCCAGGTAGGCGTCGACGACGTTCGGCCCGCGGAACTGCAGCTCGCCCTCCTGCCCGGGGGCGAGCAGGGTGTCGGTGTCCGGGTCGGCGACGCGCACGGCGATGTCGGGGTGCACGACCCGTCCCCCACCGGCCCAGCACGCGGGCGCGGGCTCGTCGGCCGGCCAGGTCGCGGTGAGCGCGAAGACCTCCGACGACCCGTAGACGCCCGCGACGCGCGTCCCGAACTCGCGCCCGAGCCAGGCGGCGAGCTCGTGGGAGCGGCCCTGGAAGTCCGCGACGCCCCACCAGCGCCAGCTGCCGAGGTCGCGGGGACGCCGGGACCACGCCTCGTGGAGCCGCAGCACCAGGTCGTCACCGCTGGCCAGGTGCGTGACGCGGTGGGCCTCGACGTGGTCGAGCACCCGGTCGGCGTCGAAGGTGGGCTCGAGCAGCACCGACGCGCCGGCCGCGAGTCCCGCCATCACCGCGTTGTAGCCGAACACCCCGGACAGCGGCAGCGCGCCGAGCACCACGTCGCCCTCGGCGAGTCCGAGCACGGCGGCGTCGGCGACGGCGTGGGCGAGGACCGCGGAGCCGGTGTGCGCGGCGAGCTTGGGCAGGCCCGTCGAGCCGGACGTGGTGAACGCGACCGCGAGGGCGCCGGGGTCGGAGCGCGCGGGCTCGGGGCCGTCGTCGCGGCGCGGGGTCCAGGCGCCCGCGCCGACGTCGGCGGCGGGGAGGTCGGGCGCGGGGCCGGAGGGACCGGTGACGACGGCGACCTCCGGGGTGACGCCGGACTGCAGGGCGGCGGCCTGCAGGCGTTCGTGCAGGTCCAGGCCGTGGAAGCCCTGCGCCAGGGCGACGAGGCGCGGCCGCGACCGCTCGAGCAGGTGCGCGGCCTCCTCCACGCCGTAGCGGGTGTTGACGCCGACCACGTGTGCACCCCGCGCCGCGACGGCGGCCTGCCAGACGAGCGCGTCGCTCCAGTTCGGCATCCACACCGCGACCGCGTCGCCCGGACCGAGGCCGCGCTCGCGCAGCTCCTCGGCCAGCGCGCGCACGCGCCGCCAGAGCTCCCCGCGGCCGACGGGGTGCGTGACGCCGTCGGGGGTCGTGTCGAGCACCGCGGTGACGTCGGGATCGCGCCGCGCGAGCCGGCCGAGCAGGTCCGGAAGGTCGGCCGGGACCTCGCCGGGCGCGGGGAAGCGGCCGACGGTGTGCGGCGCGGGGGCGGTGGTGGTCACGAGGCCTCCCGCACGGTCGTCATCTCGGTCAGCCAGCCGTCGATCACCGCGGCGGCGTCCGTCAGCTCCTCCATCGGGTAGTGCCCGATGCCCTCGAGCACCGTGCACCGCGCGCCCGGGACGAGCGCGGCCGCCGCGCGGACCCGGGCGACGTCGAGCCACAGGTCGTCGGCCCCGACGACGAGGTGGGTCGGGCAGGTGACGCGGGGCAGCTGCTCGCGCAGGTCGTGGGAGGTCCAGCCGATGAGGTCGGAGGTGGACACGGCCGGATCCTCGCGCCGGTGCATCGTCGCGATGAGCTCGGCCCGCTCGCGGGGCACGTCGCGCCCGACGACGGCGAGCGTGCCCAGGTAGGTGCGGTCGGTGCGGCTGGGCGCGGCGACGTCGGACAACTCGCGACGCAGGCCGCGCACCGACGGCCGGCCACCGGTGTGGGCGTCGGCGGCCATGGCGACGACGGCGGCGAGCTGCTCCGATGCGCGGGCCGCGAGGTCCAGGGCGATCTTGCCGCCGATCGAGCACCCGACGACCGCGGGCCGACGCAGCCCGAGGTGCGCGAACAGCTCGAGGCACCACGCGGCGTAGACGCCGAGGTCGGTGACCGGCCCGCCCGGCGCCGGCTCGGAGCGGCCGTGACCGGGCAGGTCGGGCACGACGACCCGGTACCCGCGGTCGGCGAGCTCGGGCGCGGCGTGGCGCCACTGCACCCCGCTCTGGCCCGCGGTGTGCAGGCAGAGCACGGGCGGGGCGCCCGGGTCGCCGTGCTGCTCGACGAACGCGAGGCCGCCGCCGACCGTCAGGTAGTCGGCACGCATCAGGCGATCTCCCGGGCGGCGTCGACGAGGCGGTGGAACGCGGCGGTCAGCCGCAGGTACTCGTAGCCGTCGCCGGTGACGGTGAAGCGGCCGGCCATCGCCAGGCGCATGAAGGGGTTCTCGGGCGCCTCGACGATCTCGAGCCACGTCACCGCGTCGGCGCCGAGGGTGAACGTCGCGCCGCGCGGGGCGCGCCGGGTGACCTCGATGACCCGCCCGCGGTAGAGGCGCAGGTGGACCTCGTCGCCACCACCCTCGTCACCGCAGCGCAGGCCCACCGTCCCGTCCCAGCCGGCCAGGTCCTCGGCCACGTCCAGGTGGGCGGTGAGGGCCTCGGCCCAGGCGACCGTGCCGAACGCACGCCCGGCGGGATCGGGGCCGGTGCCGCGGGCCCGGAGCAGCGCGGCGGTCGTGCCCTCCTGGACGGTCTCGCCGCGATCGAGCAGCCGCATGTGGCGCGTGACGACCCCGCGGTCGCCCGAGGAGGTGCGCCGGCACCGGACGATGGTGACCTCGAGGGTCAGGACGTCGCCGACGCGGACGGGGCGCCGGTAGGCCCAGTGGGTGTCGAGCAGGCCGAGCACCGCCTCGCCGTGGATGCCGAGCCGCTGCAGCAGGCCCATGGCCACCGCCACGCCGAACGGCCCCTGCAGCATCGCGTCGGGCCCGGCGTGCAGCGGGTGGTCGTCGCCGCTGACCCGCGTGAAGTCGGCGAGGTCGTCCGCGGTGACCGGACGCGGCGGGCTCGTCCACCGCTGCCCCACCGCGAAGTCCTCGAACCACCGGTCCCCGGCGGCCGGGGTCGCGGTGCCCCGCCGCTCGTCGAGCTCCGTCACGCAGGCTCCTCCGGCTCGCACACGAACGACTGTTCGTGTGCCAATCCACCACCCGTCCCGCCGACCCGTCAAGACGGGGTGCCCCGCGGCTCTAGGGTGGACGACGTGAACGCGCGTTCGACGGTCTCGCTCGTCGGGGACACCGGCCGGGGCCACGAGGCCGCGATCCTCAACGCCGCGCTCGCGGCGTTCGGCGACAAGGGGTTCCACGGCGCCTCGATGCGCGACGTCGCGCGCGGCGCCGGCACCAGCCTGTCGAACCTCTACAACTACTTCCCCTCGAAGTCGCGGCTGCTCGCCGAGGTGCTGCGCCACGCCAACGACGAGCTGGTCACCCGCCTGCACGTCGCGGTCGACGACGCCGGCGACGACGCCGTGTCCCGGATGCGCGAGGCCGTCCGGGCCTACGTGCGCTTCGTGGTGGACCACCAGCTCGCGATGGTCGTGTCCACCAACGAGGTCCGCTACCTCGCCGGCGAGGACCGGGAGCGCCTGGTCGTCGACCGGGACGCCACGCAGGCGGTGTTCGAGCAGATCGTGACCCAGGGCGTCGCGTCCGGGGAGTTCCGCACGCCCTTCCCGGCCGACGCCGCACGCACCGTGCTCTCGGCCCTCGCCGGCGTCGCGCAGTGGTACCGGCCCGACGGGCGGCTCTCGCGCGGCCAGCTCGCCGAGCAGCAGGCGCGCTACGCCCTGGCGCTGCTGGAGAGCCCGCTCGCGCGCTGACACCCCGCCGGGATCGGTCCGGGTCGGGCGGGGTCGGCTGCGGTCCGCCGGGGCCCACGCCGTCGTCCTGTCCGGCGCTTGCCGTCCGCACGGCCGCGCTCCTACGGTACGAACGATCGTTCGTACCTGACGCGACGTCGCGACCCGAGGGGCTACCGCCGTGACACAGAACCGTCCCGCAGCACCGGCTCCGCCACCCGGTTCGGCGCCACCCGGTTCGACGCCGCCCCGCATGGGCCGGCTCGCCACGGCCGCCGTGTTCGCCACGACCCTCGAGTGGTTCGACTTCCTCATCTACGCCACCGCCGCCGCGCTGGTGCTGGGGCCGCAGTTCTTCCCGTCGTCGAACCCGGTCGCGGGGACGCTGGCGTCGTTCGCGACGTTCGCGGTCGGCTTCGTCGCGCGGCCCCTCGGCGGCATCCTCGCCGGCCACGCGGGCGACCGGTACGGCCGCAAGCCCCCGCTGGTCGCGGCGATGCTCGTCATGGGCGTGGCGACGTTCGCGATCGGCGTGCTGCCGAACTACGCGAGCATCGGGGTCTGGGCGCCGATCCTGCTCGTCGCCGCGCGACTCGTGCAGGGCCTCGGCGTCGGCGCGCAGTGGGGCGGGGCGGCGCTGCTGCTCACCGAGCACGCGCCGCCGGAGCGCCGCGGGTTCTACGGCAGCCTCGTGCAGACCGGCGCCGTGCTCGGCGCCGTCGCCGGCAACCTGTTCTTCCTGGTGCTCACCGCGACGCTGTCCGAGGAGCAGTTCACGAGCTGGGGCTGGCGGGTGCCGTTCCTGTCCGGACTGGTCCTCGTGCTCATCGGCATGTACGTGCAGCTCAGGATCGAGGACACCCCGGTGTTCCGGGCGATGCGCGAGAGCTCGGCGGCCGCGAAGCGCGAGGCCGGGCTGAGCAAGGCGCCGCTGCTCGAGGCGGTCCGCCGCTACTGGCGCCAGATCCTGCAGGCCACCGGCGCGTTCTTCGTCGTCAACGCGACCTTCTACATCCTCATCAGCGGCGTGCTCGACTACGCGACCAAGACCGTCGGCCTGTCCCGGACGTCGATCCTGCTCTGCGTCATGGGCGCCGGGCTCACCCAGGTGATCACCATGCCGTTCTTCGGCGCGCTCACCGACCGGATGGGCTCGCGCAAGCGGCTCTACCTCGCCGGCACCGTCGGCATGGCGATCTGGGCGTTCCCGCTGTTCTGGCTGATCGACACGGGGTCGGTGCCGCTGGTCTTCCTCGCCCTGCTCGTCGGCTTCACGATCCACGCGACGATGTACGGGCCGCAGGCCACGCTCTACGCCGAGATGTTCCCGGCCGACGTCCGCTACTCCGGCGCCTCGCTCGGCTACCAGTTCGCGTCGGTCTTCGCGGGCGGCCTGGCCCCGTTCGTCATGACCGCGCTGCTCGCCGCCACCGGCGCGTCGTGGTCGGTGTCGCTCTACATCATCGGCACGGCGGCGCTGACGTTCCTCGCCGTCGTCACCATCCGGGAGCGGTTCCGCCGGGACCTCTACGCGACCTCGCAGGACGAGGACGCCGACGCCTCCGCGCCGACGTCGGTGCGCGCCGGCTGAGGTCCGGGGCGAGGGAGTCCCTCGCCCCCCCGGCCCGGCGCACCCGGCCACCTGCGGCACGACGAAGGGCCCGCACCCCGAGAGGTGCGGGCCCTTCGCGTGACTGCTCAGGCGTGGATCAGAAGTCCATGCCGCCCATGCCGCCGGTCGGGTCGGCAGCCGCGCCGCCGCCCTTCTCCGGCTTGTCCGCCACGACGGCCTCGGTGGTGAGGAACAGCGCGGCGATCGACGCGGCGTTCTGCAGCGCCGAGCGGGTGACCTTGGCGGGGTCGATGATGCCCGCGGCGATCAGGTCCTTGTACTCGCCGGTGGCGGCGTCGAGGCCCTCACCGGTGTTGAGCCCACGGACCTTCTCGGCCACGACGCCGGGCTCATGGCCGGCGTTGTGGGCGATCTGCTTCAGCGGCGCCTCGAGCGCGGTGCGCACGATGTTGGCGCCGGTGGCCTCGTCCCCGTCGAGCCCGAGGCCCGAGAAGACGTCGCCGACCGAGGCCTGCAGCAGGGCGACGCCGCCGCCGGCGACGATGCCCTCCTCGACCGCGGCCTTGGCGTTGCGCACCGCGTCCTCGATGCGGTGCTTGCGCTCCTTGAGCTCGACCTCGGTGGCAGCACCGGCGCGGATCACCGCGACGCCGCCGGCCAGCTTCGCGAGGCGCTCCTGGAGCTTCTCGCGGTCGTAGTCGGAGTCGCTGCGCTCGATCTCCGAGCGGATCTGGGTGACGCGGCCCTGGATCTGGTCCGCGGCGCCCGCGCCGTCGACGATCGTCGTCTCGTCCTTCGAGACCGTGACCTTGCGGGCGCGGCCGAGGAGGTTGAGGTCGGCGGACTCGAGCTTGAGGCCGACCTCCTCCGAGATGACCTCGCCGCCGGTCAGGATGGCCATGTCGGCCAGCATCGCCTTGCGGCGGTCACCGAAGCCGGGGGCCTTCACGGCGACCGACTTGAAGGTGCCGCGGATCTTGTTGACCACCAGGGTCGCCAGGGCCTCGCCCTCGACGTCCTCGGAGATGATGGCCAGCGGCTTGCCGGACTGCATGACCTTCTCCAGCAGCGGGAGCAGGTCCTTCACCGACGAGATCTTGGAGGACATGAGCAGGATGTAGGGGTCATCCAGCTCCGCCTCCATCCGGTCCTGGTCGGTGACGAAGTAGGGCGAGATGTAGCCCTTGTCGAAGCGCATGCCCTCGGTGAGCTCGAGCTCGAGCCCGAAGGTCTGCGACTCCTCGACGGTGATGACGCCTTCCTTGCCGACCTTGTCCATCGCCTCGGCGATGAGCTCGCCGATCTGCGAGTCGCCGGCGGAGATCGACGCGGTGGCGGCGATCTGCTCCTTGGTCTCGACCTCCTTGGCCGACTTCAGGAGCTGCTGCGAGACGGCCTCGGTGGCCTTCTCGATGCCCTTCTTCAGGGACATCGGGTTGGCACCGGCGGCCACGTTGCGCAGACCCTCGCGGACGAGGGCCTGGGCGAGGACGGTCGCGGTGGTCGTGCCGTCACCGGCGACGTCGTCGGTCTTCTTCGCGACCTCCTTGACGAGCTCGGCGCCGATCTTCTCCCAGGCGTCCTCGAGCTCGATCTCCTTCGCGATCGAGACGCCGTCGTTGGTGATGGTGGGCGCGCCCCACTTCTTCTCCAGGACGACGTTGCGGCCGCGCGGGCCGAGGGTCACCTTGACGGCGTCCGCGAGGCTGTTCATGCCCCGCTCGAGGCCGCGGCGGGCCTCCTCGTCGAACGCGATCATCTTGGCCATGCGGGTGGTCCTCCGATGAGAGACACGTGTGCTCGGCCAGGCGCGGTGCCCGCGACGGACGACCGGCTCCATTGCGCCGGCCTCACCGTCCCGACCTGGCACTCGACGATACCGAGTGCCAAACCCATGCTGGCACTCGGGGCGGGCGAGTGCAACCGACCTCCACGGGGGTGTCGGGCCGGGCCTGCTCAGACGATGAGCAGCACGAGCAGGACGACGACGAGCACCACCGCCGCCACCGCGATGATCGGGACCAGCGGCCGCGGACCCGGCCCGCCGCTGCGGGTGAAGGAGCCGTCGCGGTCGGGCGGCACGGGATCGCGCAGGCGCATCGGCGGGGCGACCGACGAGCGTGTCAACGGCCCCGGCGGGGTGCCGTGCGGCGCGGGGAACGGGCCCGACGCGCCGGGAGCCGGGAACGGGCCGCTGCCCTGGCCCGGCGCGACGACGGGGCCATTGCCCCGGCCGGGGGCGGCGAACGGGGCGCTGCTCGTGCCGGGCGCCGCGAACGGGCCGGGGGCCGCGAGGGGGCCGCTGCCGGTCCCCGGACCCGTGGCCGCCAGGGGGCCGGGCGGGGGCGCGGTGCTCGGGGGTACCGCGGGCGACCCGCCGCGGGGCGGGGTCGGGGGTGGGGTCGGCCGTCCGCTCTGGCCCGCGGGCTCGGACGCCGACACGGACGCCCGACCCGTGTCCTCGGGACACGGGTCGTCGATGCCGGAGGTCGAGCCCGCCGGGTCGGAACCGGCGGCACGGGGCGTGCCCCCGGGCGACGCCTCCTCCGATCGCGGGGGCGGAGCCGCCACCTCGGACGGCGCGCGCGGCGGAGCCGCCGGGGCCACAGCGGGCACCGAAGTCACCGGGGGCACCGGCGCGACCGGGGGCACCGGGGGCGCGGGCGGGGCGCCGCGCCGGGAGGGCTGCGCCGGCACGGGCGGCACCCCGCGCCAGGAGGGCCCGGGCGGCCAGCCGGCCGGCGCGGACGGGGCGTGAGGCGAGAACGGCCGGCGCGCGGGGCCACCAGCGGGTCCGGCACCAGGTCCGGCACCGGGGCCCGGGCCCACGAGCGGCGCCAAGCCCGGCCCGGTCAGCGCGCCCCGGGCCGCCTCGATCACCGCGCTCGCGGACTCGTGGCGCCGGGGGCGGTCGGGGTCCATGCCGCGGCGCACGACGTCGTCGATGCGGGGGTCGAGGGCGACGAGGTCGGTGATCGGCGGGACCTCGCCCGCGAGGTGGCCGTCGATGACCTCGGTGACCGACCCCAGGTACGGGGCGCGCCCGGTGAGGCAGGTGAAGAGCACGCAGGTCAGCGAGTAGACGTCGGTGCGGGCGTCGACCGGCTCGCCGCGGAGGTGCTCGGGCGCGGCGTAGGTGGGCGAGCCGAGGAAGTCTCCCCCGGAGGTCCGGTGGCCGGTGGCGCCGCGCCGGGTGAGCCCGAAGTCGGCGAGGTAGACGTGCTCGCCGGCCGACTCGCGCGTCGTCACCAGCACGTTCGCCGGCTTGACGTCGAGGTGCACCAGACCGCGGGCGTGCACGGCGTCGAGCGCGTCGGCGACCTGGCCGAGCAGGCGCAGCGTCCGCGCGACCGTCAGCGGGCGGCCGTCGATGACGCTCGCGAGGTCGGGGCCCTCGACGTGACGCATCGCGATGTAGAGGTGGCCGTCGGTCTCGTCGAAGTCGTAGAGCGGGACGACGTGGGCGTGGTCGACGGCGGAGGTGTTGCGGGCCTCGTCGGCGAACCGCTCACGGAACTCGCGGTCGGCGGCCAGGGCCTCGTCGATGACCTTGAGCGCGACCCGGCGCCCGAGCCGCGTGTCGGTGGCCCGGTAGAGCACGCTCATCCCGCCGCGGCCGATGACGCCGTCCACGCGGAAGTGGCCGAGCCGCTGCCCGGTCAGGTCCTGCGTGTTCCGGTCCGCCACGCCGCAGACCCTAACGCCGCGCACACCCCGCACCGGGCCGGATCGCGGAGCACCGGCCCGGGCGGCACGATGCCCGCCGTGACGGGACACGGGCACGGTGGGCACGGGCACGACCACGGCGATCCCACGGCGATGCGCCCGGTCGCGGAGCACGCCGCCGCCGTCTCCGCGCTGTTCGCCCCGACCGCGACGGAGTGGGTGCCGCTCGGAGCGGCCCGCGGCCGCGTGCTCGCGCAGGACCTCGTGTCGCCGCACCCGCTGCCGCCGTTCGCGAACTCCGCGATGGACGGCTACGCGGTCCGCAGCGCGGACCTCGCCGCCGTGACCCCCGAGACCCCCGCCGACCTGCCCGTGGCCGCCGACGTCCCCGCCGGGCGCACCGACGGTCCGCCGCTCGCGGCCGGGACCGCACACCGGATCATGACCGGCGCCGCGATGCCCGCCGGCGCGGACGCGGTGGTGCAGGTCGAGTGGACCGACGGCGGCACCGAGCGGGTGCGCGTCGAGCGGGCCGTCGAGGCCGGGCAGAACGTGCGCGGGGCGGGCGGGGACGTCACGGCCGGGGAGGTCGTGCTCGAGGCGGGCACGCTGCTCGGGCCCGCCCAGGTCGGGCTGGCCGCGGCGGTCGGCTCCGGGACGCTGCCGGTCCGGCGCCGCCCGCGGGTGCTGGTGCTCTCCACCGGCTCGGAGCTGGTGGCGCCCGGCGAGCCGCTGCGCCACGGGCAGATCCACGAGTCGAACGGGCCGATGCTCGCGGCCGCGGTCGACGACGCCGGCGGGCGCGCCGAGCTGCTGCGCTTCGTGCCCGACGACGTCGAGCAGTTCGTCCGCACCCTCGACGACGCCCTGGCCGCGCGCGCCGACGACCCCGTCGACCTCGTCATGACCTCCGGCGGGGTGAGCGCGGGCGCCTACGAGGTCGTCAAGGACGCGTTCACGGGCCGGGGCGTCACGTTTACGAAGGTGGCGATGCAGCCGGGGATGCCGCAGGGCCTCGGGCACCACGCGGGCCCGGCGGGCGAGGTGGCCGTCGTGACGCTGCCCGGCAACCCGGTGAGCTCGCTGGTGTCGTTCGAGGTGTTCGTCCGCCCGGCCCTGCGCGCCGCGTTCGGCCACCAGCAGCCGGAGCGTCCACGGGTGCGGGCGCGGCTCGCCGAGCCGCTGGACAAGCCGGCGGGGCGCCGTCAGTTCCGTCGGGGACGGATCGACGCGGTGGCGGGGACCGTCGCACCCGTGGGCGGTGCCGGGTCGCACCTGCTCGCCGCCCTGGCCCGGGCGGACTGCCTGATCGTGGTGGACGAGCAGGTCACGCACGTCGACGCCGGCGAGACCGCCGAGGTGTGGCTCCTGGACGGGTGAGTCCCGGGTGGCTCGATGGAGCGCCCGGCTGCGCAGGACGAGCACGGGTCGAGCACCGGTCGAGCCTCCCGTCGAGCGGCCCCGTTGCACCGTTGGGGCGACTCGGCCTTCCGCCGGCGCGCGACATCGGGCACCATGTGTGACAGGTGTCATGGACCACGCACGTGTGTCCGGACGCCGCCGGGTGAGACCAACCGCTTGTCGCTGGGGAGCGGACGAGCGGTTCCCGGCCGGGGTCGCCGTCTCGGGGGATGGCGGCCCCGGCCCCATCCCCGGCCTTCCCACGTCACTCGCGAGACGACCCGAGCCGATAGGTTGCCCGCGCGCGCCGTCGAGAAGAGGGATCCGTACCGCCGATGGTCTCGTCCGACCACTCCCCCGCCCAGCACGCCGTCCCGACCGGCCCCGCCGGCACCGTGCGGCACGCACTCGCCCTCGTCCGCGACACGATCCCGCCGCTGCACCCCGGCGGCGCCCCCGTCATCGGGGCGGTCGCGGCCGCCGCGTTCGGCCTGCGGGCCCTGCGGGGTCGCGGCACGTTCGCCGCGCTGGCGGCCACCGCCGGCGTCGCCGCGTTCTTCCGCGCCCCGCCGCGCACGACGCCGCGGCGCGACGGCATCGCCGTGGCGCCCGCCGACGGCACCGTGAGCCTCGTCGACACCGCCGAGCCGCCCGAGGACCTCGTCGCGCTCGGCCTGCCGCCCGGTCCGCGTCCGCGGGTCAGCGTGTTCCTGTCGGTCTACGACGTGCACGTCCAGCGCGTGCCGGTCGACGGGCAGGTCCAGGCCGTGGAGCACCGGCCGGGCGGGTACCTGTCCGCCGACCTCCCCGCCGCCAGCGACACCAACGCGCGCACCGCGCTGTGGGTGCACGGCACCGAGCAGTCCGGCGGCCACGACCTGGTGGTCCTGCAGATCGCCGGGCTGGTGGCGCGCCGGATCGTGTGCGACGCCGCAGCGGGCGACGAGGTCCGCGCGGGCGAGGTGTACGGGCTCATCCGGTTCGGCTCGCGGGTCGACCTGCTGCTGCCGCCGGGCAGCACGATCCACGTCGAGCCCGGCCAGCGCGCCGTGGGCGGCGAGACGGTGCTGGCGGACCTGCCGCCCGCCGACCGAGCCGGTCGCGGCACACGATGACCCCCGAGACCGTGGCGGAGCGCCCCGGCGGCCGCGGGGTGCGGCTGCTGCCCAACGCGGTGACCGTCCTCGCGCTGTGCTCGGGACTCTCGGGCGTGCAGTTCATGATCTCGGACAACCCCGTCGCCGCCCTGGCCGCGATCGCCCTCGCGGCGGTGTTCGACGCGCTCGACGGGCGCCTGGCCCGCCTGCTCGACGCGACGAGCCGGATGGGTGCCGAGCTGGACTCGCTGTCGGACTGCGTCTCGTTCGGCGTCTCACCGGCCCTGATCCTCTTCCTCTGGACGCTGGACGACATCCGGATCGGCTGGGTCGTCGCGCTCGTGCTCGTCGTGTCCGCGGCGCTGCGCCTCGCCCGCTTCAACACGCTCTCCGACGACGACGAGGCGCCGCCGTATGCCGGTGAGTTCTTCGTCGGCGTGCCCTCCCCCGCGGGCGCGCTCGTGGCGCTGGCCCCACTGGCGCTCGAGATCCAGCTCGGGCCCGGGTTCTGGTCCCAGCCCGTCGTGGTCGCCGTGTGGACGGTGCTGGTCGGCACGCTCATGATCAGCCGGGTGCCGACGGCCTCGCTGAAGAGCGTCCGCGTGCCGCCCCCGCTGGTCGCGCCCCTGCTGGTCGCGGTCGCCTTCGCCGCGGCGGCGCTCGTGACGTTCCCGTTCGTGGTCTACGGGGTGGCCGTCGCGGCCTACCTGCTGCACATCCCCTACGCGGTCAGCCGCTACCGGTGGCTGGGCCGGCACCCCGAGGTCTGGCACGTGCCGCCGCGGCAGCGCCGGGCCGTGCGCCGCGCCCACCGTCGCCTCGGCCTCGCGCCGCCCGGGCGCCCGCTGCGCCGGCGGGTCGCGGGCGCCGCCGCCCGCGCGGGCTCCGCGGCCCGCAACATCGGCCGCGACCGCGACCAGCGCGAGCGGGACCGCGACCGCTTCCGACCCGGGGACTCCCCGCCGCTCCCGCCCGCCCCGCCGGCCCCTCCGGCCGAGCGCAACGGCCGGGGCGACGGGCGGCGGGACGGAGCCCGTGACGGCGAGCGCGGACCCCGGCCCCGTGGCTCCCGCCGGCTCGGCCTGCGCCGCGACCGGGACGGCCGCCGGTGAGCGCCCCGGACGGCATCGACCTCCTCGCCCGGCTCGGCACCTCCGCCGGCGACGCGCGTCGCGGGGTGGTGCGCCTGCACCCCGAGGTCATCGCGGCCCTGGGCGTCGAGGCGTGGGACGCGGTGCGCGTGACCGGTGTGCGGACGACCGCGGCCCTCGTCGCCCCCGCCGGCGACCACGCGGGCCCGGGCACGGCGGTGCTGGACGAGACGACGATGGTCAACGCCGGTGTCGTCGACGGCTCGACGGTCGGGGTGGCGGCCGCACCGGTCGCCGTCGCGCGCCAGGTCGAGCTCGCGGGCTCCCGGCTCGCCACCGCGGCGCTCGCCCCGGAGACGCTGCGCCTGGCGCTGACCGGCAAGGTCCTGCTGCCCGGCGACACGCTCTCCCTGCTGCCCCAGGACCTCGCGCCCGTCCCGGGCGCCGACGCCGCCGGCGCGCGCCGGGGCCTCGCCGCGGCGCTCGGCGGGACCTGGACCACCGAGCTGGTCACCGTCACCGCCGCCGAGCCCCCGGGCGGCGCCGACCCCGCGGCCGCCCTCGTCGTCGCACCGACGACGGTCGTGAGGTGGCGCAACGGGGCGAGCACCGGCACGGGACCCCCCGCCTCACCCGCCGCGATGCCCGCCGGGGTCGCCGCCGCGGACGCCGCGGGCCCCGGACCCGGCGCCCGCGCGGGGAGGTCGCCGGCGTCGGTCGTCGGCTCCGCCGGACCGGCTGCCTCCACGTTGAGCTCCGTGCCCACCCCCGCCCCCGAGGAGGCACCGGCCGAGCCGACCGTCGCCGTCGCCGACCTCATCGGCCAGGCCGAGCCCGCCCGCCGTCTCGGCGAATGGTTCGACCTCGTGTTCCAGCGCCCCGACCTGCTCGAACGGCTCGGGGCCGCGCCGCGACTGGGTGTGCTGGTCAGCGGGCCGGAAGGGGTCGGCAAGGCGACGCTCGTGCGCGCCGTCGCCGCCGAGCAGGGCGTGCGGGTGGTGCGCCTCGACGCCCCGGCCGCCGCGGCGATCGAGGCGGGCGCCGCCGCCGCGCGCGTCCGGGAGGCCGTCGACGACGCGACCGCGAGCGGCCCGACGGTCCTGATCGTCACCGACGGCGAGGTGCTGCTGCCGGCCACGGACCCGCCGCCGCTGTCGACCCTCGTGCTCGAGGCGCTGCGCCGCGCCGTGGCGACGCCGGGGACCGCGCTGGTGGTGACCTCGGGGCACGCGGAGGCCCTCGACCCGCGGCTGCGCGGCGCCGACCTCGTCGACCGCGAGCTCACCCTCCCCGCCCCCGGCGACCGCGACCGCGCCGAGCTGCTGCGCGTGCTGCTGCGCGGCGTGCCGCTCGCGAAGGACGTCGACCTCGCCGCCGTCGGCGCCCGCACCCCGGGGTTCGTGGCCGGCGACCTCGTCGCCCTGCGCCGCGAGGCGGCCGTGCGGGCGGCGCTGCGCGTCGGGGCCAGCGAGGAGGACCCGACGCTGCAGACCGACGACCTGCTCGGCGCGGTGAGCTCGGTGCGCCCGGCGTCGCTGTCGTCGGGGTCGCAGACGCTGTCCTCGGGCGGGCTGACGCTCGAGCGGGTCGGCGACATGGTCGAGACCAAGCAGGCGCTCACCGAGACGGTCCTCTGGCCGCTGCGCTACCCCGACTCGTTCGCGCGCCTCGGTGTCTCACCGCCGCGCGGGGTGCTGCTCTACGGCCCGCCCGGGTGCGGCAAGACGTTCCTCGTGCGGGCGCTGGCGGGCACGGGGGCCCTCAACGTCTTCGTGGTCAAGGGTGCGGAGGTGCTCGACAAGTACGTCGGCGAGTCCGAGCGGGCCGTGCGCTCGCTGTTCGCCCGCGCCGCGGCGGCCTCTCCCGCGCTGGTGTTCCTCGACGAGATCGACGCGCTGGCCCCGCGCCGCGGCGGGTCGACGGACGCCGGCGTGGCGGACCGGGTCGTCGCCGCGCTGCTCACCGAGCTGGACGGGGCCGAGCCGCTGCGCGACGTCGTCGTGCTCGGGGCCACCAACCGCCCCGAGCTCATCGACCCGGCGCTGCTGCGGCCCGGGCGCCTCGAGCGCCGCGTGTACGTGCCGCCGCCGGACGCCGCCGCCCGCGCGGACATCCTGCGGGCCGCGTCGCGCGACACCCCGCTCGCCGACGACGTCGACCTCGACGCGCTCGCCCGGGACCTCGACCGGTACTCGGCCGCCGACTGCGCCGCGCTGGTCCGCGAGGCGGCCCTGACCGCGATGCGGACCTCGCTGGAGTCCACCGAGGTGTCGGCGCAGGACCTGGCCACCGCCCGCGAGGCCGTGCGGCCCTCGCTGGACCCGCGCCAGCTCGCCGCGCTGGAGGCCTACGCCGGCGAGAACTAGCCGGCGAGAACTAGCCGGCGAGAACTGACTGTCAGCGGAGTGGCTCCGCTGACGTTGAGTGTCCGCGGATCCGCTCCGTCGCCGGCCGCTAGCCGCGGTTCTGGCCCCAGTTGTTCGTCGCGATCACGATGACGCCGGGCGAGGCGCCGGCGATGCCGTCGAAGCGGGGCATCACGCGCAGCCCGAAGTCGCGGGCGATGGCCTCCGCGGCGCCCTGCTCGCCGGTGTTCGGCCGGTAGTAGACCGTGCTCTCGGGGATGACGCCGCTCGGGTAGTTGCCGACCTCGACGACGTTCCAGCCCTCGGCGCGCATCTGCCCGGCGGCACGGTCGGCGAGCCCGACGATCGTCGAGTTGTTGAAGACCCGGACCTCGACCGCGCGGTTGACGCCGGCGCTGCCGCCACCACCGCCGGACCCGCCGCCGAAGCCACCGAAGCCACCGCCCGAGCCGCCACCGGAACCACCGGCGACCGCGCCGGCGCCGCCGGGCGCCGGGGCACCGCCGCCGGGCACGATCGGCGCGCCGACCGCGGGACCGGCACCGACGCCACCGGGCGCGCCCGGCCCGCCGGGCTGACCGGGCACACCGCCGGGGAGGGCACCGGGCTGGCCGGGCTGGCCCGGCTGGCCGGGCCCACCGGGCTGGCCCGGGAGCGCGCCGGGGACCCCGGCCTGGTTCGGGGGCGGCGGGACCGGCGAGCCGTTGCCGGTCGCGCCGGGCAGGGGCGGCGCGGGACTCGCGGGCGCGGCCGTGGGACTGGAGGGCCCCTCACCACCGAGGGCGAGCAGGCCGACGACGGCGGCGACGCCCGCGATCGCGAGCAGCACGATGCCCGCGATCCGCATCCGTGAGGCGTCGGACCCGGGCCCTGTCATCTCCTGCTCCCCTCAGCGGACGTCGCGTCCGCCTCGCCGCTCGCTCGAGCGGATGACCGTTCGGGGATCAGGAGACCATCAACGGGGCTCCACACCGAGGCGACGCGCCGCACGGGCCCGCTGCCGACTCTGGCGCAGGCGCCGCAGGCGCTTCACGAGCATGGGGTCGGCCGCGAGGGCCTCCGGCCGGTCGACCAGGGCGTTGAGCACCTGGTAGTAGCGGGTGGCGGACATGTCGAAGAGCTCGCGGATCGCCTGCTCCTTGGCGCCCGCGTACTTCCACCACTGGCGCTCGAACGCGAGGAATCTCGCGATCGCGCCGGTCGAGCCCGTCCGAGGGCTCGTCCTGCGGGGGCTGCACCCGAACGGCGTCCGCCACGCTCCTCGCCTCCTGCCCAGCACGCCTGCCGAACCGAATGACACGCCTGTCATTCGGACCCCTCCATTACAGCACGACGCCCCGACAGCGCGGGGACTCCAGGCGTGGGAACGCGACCGGCGGCGGGCACTACGGTGCCCGCCGTGACCGTTCGGCCCGTCGTCATCCTGGGCGACCCGGTGCTGCACCGGCCCACGCGGCCCGTCGCGCCCGAGGAGCTGGGTGGCGAGTCGCTGCGAACGCTCGTGGACGACCTCTTCGAGACGATGGACGCCGCGAACGGGGTCGGGCTCGCCGCCAACCAGATCGGCGACGACCGGCGGGTGTTCGTCTTCGACTGCCCCGACCCCGAGCTGGGCGGGGAGCGCCGACGCGGCGTCGTCGTCAACCCCGTCCTGACCGCCGACCCGCCGCCGGGCACCATGCCCGACCCCGACGAGGACGAGGAGGGCTGCCTGTCGGTGCCCGGCGAGTCGTTCCCGACGGGGCGCGCGGCGTACGCCGAGGTGCGGGGCACGGACGTCGACGGGGCCGAGGTCGTCGTCACCGGAACGGGCTACCTGGCCCGCTGCCTGCAGCACGAGACCGACCACCTGGACGGGTACCTCTACGTCGACCGCCTCGTCGGCCGGTACCGCCGCGCCGCCAAGCGCGCCGTGCGCGACCACGGCTGGGGCGTCCCCGGGAACTCCTGGATGCCGGGGGTCGACCCGGACCCGTTCGGCCACTGAGGTCCGGGGTGTTGCACCGAACGCGCTGTTCGCTGCCTCTACGCGCGCGAACGCCCCGTTGATCACCCGCGCTTCCGCCCACAGCGGACAGGACGACCCGCCCCTCTGCAACGGTGTAAGCACGAGAGCATGGACGAGCTCGACGCCTACTCCCGCACCGTGAGCACGGTCGCGGCCGCCGTGGGCCCGTCGGTCGCCGCGGTGCGGGCGGGCCGGGGCAGCGGGTCGGCGGTGGTCCTCGACCGCGGGGTGCTGGTCACGAACGCCCACGTCGTCGGCGGGCACCGCGCGGGCGAGGTGGCGTACGCCGACGGCAGCGAGGGCCGGGTCACCGTGCGCGGCACCGACCCGCTCTCCGATCTCGCCGTCCTCACGACCACCGACCCGACCCCGCCCGCGCTGGAGATGGGCGACGCGGGGCGGCTCGTCGTCGGGCAGCTCGTCGTCGCCGTCGGGAACCCGCTGGGCCTCGCCGGATCGGTCACCGCCGGCGTGGTCAGCGGGCTGGGACGGGCGCTGCCGGTGCGCAGCCGCACCGCGAGCCGCGTGGTCGAGGACGTCATCCAGACCGACGCCGCACTGAACCCGGGCAACTCCGGCGGCGCGCTCGCCGACGCGTCGGGGCGGGTGGTCGGCATCAACACCGCGGTGGCCGGGGTGGGCCTGGGCCTCGCGGTGCCGATCACCGCGACCACCCGGCGCATCCTCGCGAGCCTGCGCGAGGACGGCCGCGTGCGCCGCGGCTACCTCGGGCTGGTCGGCGCGCCCGCGCCCCTGCCCGCGGAGGTCGCCGCGCGCCTGGGGCGCCCGCGCGGGCTGCGCGTGGCCGAGGTGGTGCCCGGCAGCCCCGCCGCGCGCGCCGGGCTGCACGCGGGCGACCTCGTGGTGTCGGCGGACCGCGAGCCGGTCAGCGACGCGCAGGGCCTGCAGCGGCGGCTGTTCGCGACCTCGATCGGGCGGACGATGCCGGTCACGGTGCTGCGGGGCGAGGCGATGGTCGACGTGCTCGCCGTGCCGTCGGAGCTGACCGACCACTGACCATGTGCGTGATCATCGAGCTATGGCTCAGAAGATCACGCACGAGGCCGGTCGCGTTGCCGGGCGCCCGGGTCGGCGGTTAGCGTCCGCGCGGTCGCCGGGCACCCCGGCGGCACCACGCGGGAGTCCGCCGGGAGCGGGCTGAGAGGGCGGCTGGTGGCCGCCGACCGCCGGACCAGCCGGGTCATGCCGGCATGGGAGGAACGACGATGCCCGCACCCACCCCGCCCGTCGCGCTGGCGATCGCCGGCACCGACTCCGGCGGCGGCGCCGGGATCACCGCCGACGTGCGCGCGTTCACCGCCTGCGGCGTCCACGGCGCCGTCGCGATCGCCGCGGTGACCGTGCAGAACTCCGTCGGCGTCGAGGGCTTCCACGCGATCCCGCCCGACGTCGTCGCCGCACAGATCCGCACCGTCGCGGGCGACATGGGCGTCGACGCCGCGAAGACCGGCATGCTCGCGTCGACCGAGATCATCGAGGCGGTGGCCGCGGCCGGCGACGAGGTCGGGCTGGGCACGCGCGTGCCGTTCGTCGTCGACCCCGTCGCGGCCTCGATGCACGGCCACCAGCTCCTGGCCGACGACGCGCTCGAGACCCTGCGCACGGTGCTCGTCCCGCGCGCCACGCTCGTCACGCCGAACCTCGACGAGGTGCGCCTGCTCGTCGGGGTCGAGGTGGTCGACGACGCCACGGCGCGGGAGGCGGCCCGGGCGCTGATCGACCTCGGGGCGGGCGCGGCGCTGGTCAAGGGCGGGCACCTCGCCGACTCGTCGGAGGTCACCGACCTGCTCGTGGGCGCCGACGGCACCGAGCACGCGTTCACCTCGCCGCGCCGGGACACCGTGCACAGTCACGGCGGCGGGGACTCGCTGGCGTCGTCGATCACCGCGGGGCTGGCGCGGGGCATGGCGCTGGTCGACGCCGTGGCGCTGGGCAAGGCGTACATCACCCGCGCGGTCGACCACGCCTACCCGCTCGGCGCCGGCCACGGGCCCGTGTCGTCGCTGTGGTCGGTGGCCGCGTGGGAACCCACGTGAGCAGTTGCCGCCCCTATAGGGTCGGCAACTGCTCACATACCCGGCAGCGATGATGTCCTGATGGCCGAGACCCCGCCCCGCGCGCTGACGATCGCCGGCTCCGACTCGGGCGGCGCCGCCGGGCTGGAGGCCGACCTACGGGCGATGACGGCGTGCGGCGTGCACGGGTGCGTGGCCGTCACCGCGGTGACCGTGCAGAACTCGCTCGGGGTCTCCGGGGTGCACCTCGTGCCGCCGGAGACGGTCGCGGCGCAGGTGCGGGCGGTGGTCACCGACATCGGGGTGGGCGCGGCGAAGACCGGGATGCTCGCCTCGGCGACGATCATCGAGGCGGTCGCCGACGTCGTCGACGAGGTGGGGATCGGGCGCGCCGAGGAGGCCGTCCCGTTCGTCGTCGACCCCGTCGCGGCGTCGATGGCCGGGGAGCCGCTGCTCGCCGAGGACGCGATGGAGGCCATCCGCACCCGGCTCTTCCCCCGCGCGGCCCTCGCGACCCCGAACCTCGACGAGGTCCGCCTGCTCGTCGGCGTGACCGTCACCGACGCGGCGAGCGCCCTCGAGGCGGCGCGGGCGCTGCACGCGCTGGGCCCGCGGTACGTGCTGGTCAAGGGCGGGCACCTGCGCGGGTCGCCGGAGGTCACCGACCTGCTCTTCGACGGCGAGCGGACCTGGGAGTTCTCCGGCCCCCGCATCGACACCCCGCACGTCCACGGCGCGGGCGACGCCCTGGCCAGCGCCACCTGCGCCGCGCTGGCCCGGGGCCTCGCGATGCCCGATGCCGTCGCCTCGGCCGAGCGCTACATCCGCCGCGCGGTCGCCGAGTCCTACCCGCTGGGCGCCGGCGTGGGCCCGGTGTCGCCGCTGTGGGCGGTGGACGCCCACGTCTGAGGCCCGCCGCTCACAGGGTGGCCTCGCCGAAGACCACCTTCTCGGCGCGGCGCAGGCGCCAGCGCGTGACCGGCAGCAGGACCGTGAGCACCGGGCCGGCGGCGCGGCGCAGGTCGGCCATCTGCTCCGGGGTCGCGGCCGCCGCCACCCGCGGCAGGACGAACGGCATGTCCCCGGCGCGGTCGCGCACCGCGGTCTCGACGGCGTGCCAGTCGGTCTGCGGCACGTGCGCGAGGATGACCGGGAACAGGTCGCGCTCCTCCTCGGCGACGTGCTCGGCGAGGAGGTCGGCGAGGGCGGCCAGGTGCTGGGCGAGCAGCCGGGCGGCCGGGTGGCCCGGGATCGCCGCGGCCGGCACGCGCGCCAGCTCCTCCGCCGCCGCGCGGACCTCGCCCAGCAGCGGGTCGAGGGCGGCGTGGTCGTCGGTGAGCGCGGCGAGGTCGACGCGGTCGCCCGCCCAGCGCTCGAGCACCGGCCACAGGACGTCGTCCTCGGCCTCGTGGTGGTGGTGGATCTCGTCGGCCACCCGCCCGATCCAGCGAGCGAGCGCGGCGCCCCGGGCCCGGTCGACACGCTCGGCGCCGGAGGCGATGCGCGCGGCGAGGTCGGCGAGACGGCGGGTGTCGGCGCACATCGCGCGGTGGCCCAGGGTGATGCCGAGGAGGTCTTCGGTCCGGGTCGGGGCCGTAGCGGTCATCGTTGCTGCTCCGTTCGTGGTGCGGCCGACCGGGGTGATCGACACACCGTGAGCGTCGGCGACGGCGCTTGCGGACGACTTGCGGCGTCTCAGGAGCCGAACAGCAGCCGCTCCCGCCGTCGCACGGCACACCGGGCGAGCGCGCCCCGCGGACCGGGCCGGGCCGGGGCCACGTCGAGGACCGCCAGCAGAGCCGGGTCGGTCACGCCCCCGAGGTCCCCGACGGGCGGGTGGGCCGCGAGCCGGTCGCCCAGCGCGGCCAGCAGCCCCGCGAGGCGGCGCAGGCGGGCGAAGTCCTCGGCGCTCGCGACGGCGGCGGGGCGCACCAGCAGCGCGCCGACCACCCCGCGCGCGACGCGGCGCACCTCGTCGACCGGGTCGAGCAGGTCGTCGCGACCCGCGGCCAGGTGGCGGAGCACGCCGCCCACGCGCTCGACCCGGTCGCCGAGGGCCAGCGCCCGTCGCTCGCCGAGCGCGTCGGTGCCGACGGCCACGTCGTCCACCAGCCGCGCCAGGCGCCGCACGTCGACGAGCAGCGCGCGGGCCACGGGGCACGCGGGGTCGGTCCGGGGGTCGGGCGGGGCGAGCGTCACGCGGGGCTCCTGCGTCGGGATCACGGGGGAGGGACGTGCCCAGGGTCGTGATCACCACTTGGAGCCGACTTGCAGACCTCAGCTCCCGTCCTCGGGCCCCAGCTCGCGGATCGGCGACCCGTCGGCCCAGGCCCGGATGTCCTCGACGGCGTCGCGGTAGAAGACCTCGTAGGTGCCCTCGGTGACGTAGCCGAGGTGCGGGGTGAGGACGGTGTTCGGGGCGGTGCGCAGCGGCGCGTCGACGGGCAGCGGCTCGGTGCCGAACACGTCGAGCCCCGCGCCCCCGATCGTCCCGGCGTGCAGGGCCTCGACCAGCGCCTCCTCGTCGACGATCGGCCCCCGCGAGGTGTTCACCAGCAGCGCCGTCGGCGTCATCCGCGCGAGGTCGTCGCGGCCGAGGAGGCCGGTCGTGCGCGCGGAGAGCTTGAGGTGGATGGTCACGACGTCCGACGTCGCGAGCAGCTCGTCCTTGCCCACCGGCGTGACGCCCCGGCTGCGGGCGTCGTCCGGGTCGAGGTGCTCGCTCCAGGCCACGACGTCCATCCCGAGGGCGAGCCCGACAGCGGCGACGGGTGCGCCGATGCCGCCGAGGCCCACGACGCCGAGGCGACGTCCGGCGAGGTCGCGGCCCACCGTGTGCTGCCAGCGGCCCTCCCGGACCGCCCGGTCCTCGGCGGGCACGTGCCGGCAGAGCGCGTGGATCAGCGCCCACGTCATCTCGACGGTCGGGGCGTTGCTCGACACGCCGCCGGTCCCCGACACCGTCACCCCGCGCTCGCGGGCCGCGGCCACGTCGATCGCGACGTTGGCGGGCCCCGTGGTCACGAGCAGGCCGAGGTGCGGCAGGCGCTCGAGGACGTCCGCCGGGAAGGCGGTGCGCTCCCGCATGGCGACGACGACGTCGTAGGGCTCGAGCGCGGCGACGACGCCGTCGGCGTCCCCGAGGTGCTCGCCGAAGAACGTGACCTCCTGCGCGCCGAGGGCGTCCCAGTCGGCGTAGGTGGACGCGACCTGCTGGTAGTCGTCGAGGACGGCGATCTTCCGCGGAGCCACGGGCGGGGTGTGCCCCTGCGGGTGCGGGGGCACACACCCGCCGTGCCTGCCGACCCGGACCCGGCGCCCGTCCTGCGACCGACGCGCGCGGGTTGGCCGGTGTACGCCGAGCGCCCGCGGCGCCGGGCGCGCCAGTTCCTCGCCGACGTGGCGGTCCTCGCGTGGGTGGCGGTGGTCGTGTCGGTGGCGTCGCTGCTCCACGACACCGTCCTCACCCTCCGGGGGCCGGGGCGCCAGCTCGGCGACGCGGGCGCGAACGTCCGCGACACCTTCGCCGGCGCCGCCGAGACCGCCGGCCGGCTCCCCTTCGTCGGGGACGACCTGGCCCGCGCCCTGTCGGGCGGCACCCGGGCCGGGGAGAACATCGTCGCCGCCGGGGAGCAGGAGATCGCGGCGGTCGAGGCACTGGCCTCCGGGGTCGCGTGGACGGTAGGGCTGCTCGCCGCCGTGCCCGTCGTCGTCGCGTGGGTGGTGCTGCGGGTGCGCTGGATGATCGCGGCGCGGGCGGTGCTCGCCCTGCGCGACGGGCTGCGCGGCAGCGTCGGCGACGCCGACCTGCTCGCCCTGCGCGCGCTGGCCCACGGCTCGCCGCGCCGCCTCGCGCGGGTGCCCGACGCGGCGGTCGGCTGGCGCCGCGGGGATCCCCACGTCCTCGCCCGCCTCGCCGAGATGGAGCTCGGCCGCCTGGGGCTGCGGGGCCCGTCCCTCGTCCGCGCGCCGGCCGGGGGCGTACGGTCCGGGACGTTCACGGACGACACGGACGACAGCGCCGCGCCCGGCCCCCGACGTCCGGCCGGGGTCGACCCCGACGAACGGTGGGGTGACACACCCCCGTCACCGGGTCCGCCGGGCCGCCCGACGTCCTAGCCTCGGCCCCCGGTCGGCGGCGTCGCTCGCGGGGGAGGCAGAGTGGACACGGTGGTGGACCCTTCACGCCTGGCCGCGCTGCGGTCGCGCGTCGTGGGCTGGGCGGCACGCCGCTACCTCGCCTGGCGCAGCCGACGCGGGCTCGACCCCGTCACGTTGCTGCCCGACCACGCGCTGACCCCGCTGCGCCGCGAGGGTCTCGACCCGGTCCCGGCGATGCGCGAGGCCCGCGAGGACGCCCCGGTGCGCCACTTCCCGCTGCCCTTCGGGGTGACGGCGTGGCTGGTCACCGGGCACGAGGAGGCCCGCACGGTCCTGGGTCGCACGCAGGGGCTGTCCAACGACTTCAGCCACCTCATCGGGCAGGCCGGGGTCGAGGAGGGCCAGAACCCCGGCGGCCTCGGCTTCACCGACCCGCCCGAGCACACCCGGCTGCGCCGCCTGCTCACGCCCGAGTTCACCTCGCGGCGCCTCGCGCGCCTCGGCCCGCGCATCAGCGAGATCGTCGAGGGGCGCCTCGACGCGATGGCCGAGCTCGCCGCCGCCGGGGAGCCGGTCGACCTGGTGCGCGACTTCGCCACCCCGATCCCGTCGCTGACGATCTGCGAGCTGCTCGGGATCCCCTACGAGGAGCGCGACGAGTTCCAGGCGCTCTCGACGGCACGGTTCGACCTGTTCGGCGGCGCGGGCGCGGTGTTCGACAACATCTCCGGCTCGTTGCAGTACCTGCGCGGGGTCGTCGAGCGTCAGCGCGTCGAGCCCGGCGAGGGGCTGCTCGGCCAGCTCATCCGCGACCACGGCGACGAGCTCGACACCGACGAGCTCGCCGAGCTGGCCGACGGGCTGCTCACCGGCGGGTTGGAGACGTCGGCGTCCATGCTCGCGCTCGGCGCCATGGTGCTGCTGCGCGACCCCGAGAGCTTCGCGCTGGTGCGCGACGAGCCGGCCGCCGTGCACGGCTTCGTCGAGGAGCTGCTGCGCTACCTGACCGTCGTCCAGATCGCGTTCCCGCGCTTCGCGACCGAGGACATGACCCTCGGCGGCGTGGACATCAGCCGGGGCGACGGCATCCTCGTCTCGCTGTCGGCCGCCGACCGCGACCCGCGCCTGACCCCGGACCCCGAGCGGTTCGACCCCCGCCGCCCGCCGACGCCGCACCTCGCGTTCGGGCACGGGATCCACCGCTGCATCGGCGCCGAGCTCGCCCGCATGGAGCTGCGCACGGCCTACCCGGCCCTCGTGCGCCGCTTCCCGGGGCTGCACCTGGCCCCCGACGCCGGGTCCCTGGACGACCAGCCGTTCCGGACCACCTCGATCGTCTACGGCGTCGACGCCCTCCCGGTCGCCCTTCACTGACCTGGCTGTCGGGTACGAGCGATGCGGCATCGCTGGCGTCAGTCGCCAGGATCGCCACATCCTCGCCGGCGCGACACGCCGAGGCCCTCGACGCCGACGCCCACGGCGGGGGCGACTGACGCACGGGGTGTTTCCAGCCTGGCGTCCACGCTGGCACTCGACGCCAGGAAGGCCTCCACGATCGCCGCGCGGACTCGAGAGGTCACGGTCGGCCGGCGTCCACGGCGAAGCGCGAAGGCCGGGAGGTTCACGGCGTGGAGCGCGCCGACCGAGCGGCTCGGCGAGCACGCCGTCGCGATCATCGGCGCGCTCGCGGGGCTGCGCTGGCGAGCGGGTGGATTTCCTGACGTCCAGCGCCGGCGTGGACGCCAGGCCGACACCCCGTGCGTCGCGAGCCCCGGGTCTCGGCGTGTCGCGCGGGCGAGGATGTGGCGATCCTGGCGATGAGTGCCAGCGATGCCGCATCGCTCGCCCCCGCGGGCGCGACGCCGGCGCTACTCGACCGCCGGGCTGGAGGCCTGGGCCCACCAGCGGCGGGGGATGCGGCCGGCGCCGTGGGCCGCGCGGCCGGCCTCGACCGCGAGGCGCATGGCGTGGGCCATGGTCTCCGGGTCCGAGGCGCGGGTGACGGCCGTGGCGAGCAGCACGGCGTCGCAGCCCAGCTCCATGGCCAGGGCCGCCTCCGACGCCGTGCCGATCCCCGCGTCGAGCACCACGGGCACGTCCACCGACGCCGTGATCATCTCGATGTTGTGCGGGTTGCGGATGCCCAGCCCGGTGCCGATCGGCGCGCCCAGCGGCATGACGGCCGCGCACCCGGCGTCGGCGAGCTTCGACGCGAGCACCGGGTCGTCGTTCGTGTAGGGCAGCACGGTGAAGCCGTCGTCGACGAGCTGCTCGGCGGCGTCGAGCAGTTCGATCGGGTCGGGCAGCAGGGTCCGGTCGTCGAACACGACCTCGAGCTTGACCATTTCCGTGCCCAGCGCCTCGCGCGCCATCCGCGCCGTGTGCACCGCCTCGGCGGCCGTCCGGCACCCCGCGGTGTTGGGCAGCGCCTCGATCCCCAGCCGCTCGAGCAGCGCGAGCACCCCCGGCCCGCCGCCGGCGTCGAGACGGCGCATGGCCACCGTCGTCAGCTCGGTGCCCGACGCGACGAGCGCGCGCTCGAGCACCGTCAGCCCCGAGGCGCCCCCGGTGCCCATGATCAGCCGCGAGCCGAACTTGCGGCCACCGATCTCCAGCGGATCCACGTCAGCCTCCCTGCACCGCGGTGAGCACCTCGACGTGGGTGCCCTCCAGCAGCTGCACGGTCGCCCAGCTCGCGCGCGGGACGACGGTGCCGTCGACGGCCACGGCGACGCCCCGCTCCGGCACGCCGTGCGCGTCCATGAGCGCGGCGACGGTGGTGCCGGCGGGCACGTCGCGCCGGTCCTCGTTGAGCCAGACGGTGGTCATCGCTCCCCCTCCCTGCGCCGGCATGACCCGGATCAGGTTCGACGGTCGGAGCCGCAGCTCCCTCTCAGCCCGTGGCCGGGCTCCCGTGGTGTCCGTTTCACCGTACGCGCGCCGGTCAGGGGCGCGCAGCCGCCGCGGGGCGCGCCTCCTCGGGCAGCGGCTCCCCGCGCAGCACGGCGGCGACGGCGTCGACGGTCACGGCCACGAGCAGCATCCCGTTGCGCCCGTGACCCGTCGCCGCCACGAGCCCCGCAGGACCGACCGGCCCGAGCAGCGGGAGGTTGTCGTCCGTCCCCGGCCGGAACGAGGCCGCGGTCTCCTCGAGCGAGTAGTCGGCGATGCCGGGCAGCACCCGCTCGACGTCGGCGACGAGGTCGCGCACGCCCCCGACCAGCACGTCCGGATCGAAGCCCGCCTCGTACTGGGTCGCGCCGACCACCAGCCGGCCCTCGTCCCGCGGGACCGCGTAGACCGGCCGGCCGCTCACCGCGGCGCGCACGGTCCGCGACGGCGGCGGCAGCGACGACCGCCGGGCCCGCACGCGCAGGATCTCCCCCTTGACCGGGCGCACCCGCTGCGCCAGCGCCGGGTGCAGCGCCGCCGACCACGCCCCGGCCGCGACGACCACCCGGTCGGCCTCGAGCACGGAGCCACCGGAGCCACCGGAGCCACCGGAGCCACCGGAGCCACCGGAGCCCTCCAGCGCCACCCCGGTCACCCGCGCCCCGTCGTCGAGCACCCGCTCCACCCGCCGGCGCTGCACGACGACCCCGCGCTCCCGGCCGGCCGCGCCCAGCGCCGCGAGCAGGGCGCGGTTGTCGACGGCCAGGTCGTCGGGCACCGCGAGACCGGCCCGCACCGCCGGCCCCAGCGCGGGCTCGAGCCGGCGCACCGCCCGCCCCGACAGCCGCTCGACGTCCCGGCCCCAGGCGCGCAGGTGCTCGGCGACGCGGTCGAGGTCGGCGACGTCCGCGGCGTCGAGCGCCACCTGCACCGTGCCCTCGCGGCGCAGGCCCACCGGCGAGCCCGCGTCCCGCGCCACCGCCTCGGCGAACGCCGGCCAGCGCGCCAGCGACGCGGCGCCGAGCTCGAGGACCTCCCGCTCGCCGGGCCACGCCTCGCTGATCGGGGCGAGCATGCCCCCGGCCACCCGCGAGGCCCCGGAGCCGGGCTCGGGGTCGACGAGCACGACCTCGCCCGCCACCCGCTCCCGCGCCGCGGCCCAGGCGATCGCGGACCCCACCGCGCCCGCACCCACGACGACGAGCCGGTCCCGCACGGTGACGGACGGTACGCGATACCGTCGCGACGGTGAGTGCGCCGACCACCGACCGGACCGCCCGCCGCGCGCGCCTCCAGGAGGCCCGGCTCTACCTGTGCACCGACGCGCGCCGTGACCGCGGGGACCTCGCCGCGTTCGCCGACGCCGCCCTGCGCGGCGGGGTGGACATCGTCCAGCTGCGCGAGAAGGGCCTCGAGGCGCGCGAGGAGCTCGCTGCGCTCGAGGTCCTCGGGGCGGCGGCCCGCCGGCACGGGGCGCTGCTCGCCGTCAACGACCGCGCCGACCTGGCCCTCGCCGCCCGCGCCGACGTCCTGCACCTCGGCCAGGACGACCTGCCCGTGCCGTGGGCGCGCCGGGTGGTGGGCGACGACGTGCTCATCGGCCGCTCCACCCACGACGCCGACCAGGCCGCCGCGGCCGCGACGGAGCCCGGCGCCGACTACTTCTGCACCGGCCCCTGCTGGCCGACGCCGACCAAGCCCGGCCGCCCCGCCCCCGGCCTCGACCTCGTGCGCACCACGGCCGCCGCGGCGCCCGCGCGGCCCTGGTTCGCGATCGGCGGGATCGACCACGAGCGCCTCGGCGAGGTGCTCGACGCCGGCGCGACCCGGATCGTCGTCGTCCGCGCCATCACCGACGCCGACGACCCCGAGGCCGCGGCCCGCACCCTGCGGAGTGCGCTGACGCGCCTCACGTCGCCACGGTCAGCGTGAGGCGCTCGGCGCGCAGGATCTCCGCGATCGGCTGGTAGAGGCTCGTGCCGCCGGGGGTGGTGCAGTCGCCCGTG
This sequence comes from Actinomycetospora sp. ABD4_176, assembly GCF_056311855.1. NCBI lineage: Bacteria > Bacillati > Actinomycetota > Actinomycetes > Pseudonocardiales > Pseudonocardiaceae > Actinomycetospora > Actinomycetospora sp. ABD4_176. Next base: position 3,057,984 of record NZ_CM149974.1, read on the forward strand.
CCGCCCGAGAGCACCCCGAGCGCCGAGCCGCCGGCGACGAACGGCCCGCCCGAGTCGCCGCCCTCGCTGCAGGCCGTCGTCAGCACGAGGCCCTCGACGGGGCCGGCGGCGTAGTTGGCGGTGACGTCGACCGCGGTGACCGTGCCGCAGCGCCACCCCGTCGTCGACCCCGAGCGGCACACCGAGGCGCCGACGGCCGCGGTCGCCGTCCCCGTCATCGAGCGGGTCGTGGAGCCCTCCGCGGCCACCGACGGGGTCGGCCGCCAGCCCGGACCGACGTCGACGACGCCCCAGTCGCCCGTGCGGTCGAACACCGAGCTGCGGATCGGGCCGATCGGCGCGGCGTTGGCGCCGGTGACGTCGCCGCCGCGGTTGGTGCAGTGCCCCGCGGTGACGAACCGGGGCTCGCCGGTGGCGGTGCGCGCCGAGAAGCCCAGCGAGCACCGCGACCGACCGACGCGGATGATGTCGCCGCCGACGAGGTCGTAGACGGGTGGGTCGGCGCGCGGCGTCGGCGCCGCGACGCCCTCGACCACCCGCACCGAGGCGTCCACCCGGCGCGCCTCCTCGACGAACGCCGCACCCCGGGCGTCGCGGGGCTGCGCGCTGAGCGCGAGGACCACCGTGCGTGTCGCCGGGTCCACCCACCACGCGCTCACCGCGGCCGGCGCGCCGCGGGACTCGGCGAGCCGGTCGAGGCGCTCCTTGACCGCGGTCAGCTCGGCCGGCGAGGACGCCGGAGCCGCCGAGGAGACCGGTGCCGACCCCAGTGACACCACGGCCACCGCCACGAGCACCAGCAGGCCCCCGCGCGCCCGCCGACCCATGCCCACCCCCGCTGCCCGTCCGAGACCTGTCACTCGATCGTCGGTCGAGACACCGACGGCCGGGCGGAACGCTAGATCGTCCGCCCGGCCGTCGGTGGGAGTGGCGCCGCGATGTCAGCCGTTGGTGGCCCCGCCGCCGGACCCGTTCGAGCCCGGCAGGTTCGGCAGGAGCCCGCCCGGCGAGGTCCGGGTCGTCGGCCGCGAGGTGCTGGTGTCCGGCTCCCGGGTCGCCGTGTCCCCGCCCTGCTGCTCGTCCTGCTGCTGGTCCTGGCTGCTCGACGTGGAGGTCGGCGCGTCGGTGTCCTCGGTCGCCGAGTCCTCGGGCGTCGTCGTGGCCTCGCCGCCGTCGGTCGGCTGACCGAACAGGCTCCCCACCGACGTGCCGCCGGACCCGCCCGAGAGCGGCCCGCCCGCGGCGGTCTCGACGCCGAACGTCGCGATCAGGGCGATGACGAAGACGCTGGCCGCGAGGCCGCCGAGCGTCACCCACGTCTTCCAGCCCAGCCCCTTGAGCAGGGCCAACGTGCCCGCGAGCGAGAAGCGGCGCCGCGGCGGCTCCGGCTCGAGCGGTGCCACCTGCGTGACGTCGCCCGGCCCACCGGGGCCACCGGGGCCACCGGGACCGCCGGGCCCGCCGGGCCCGCCCGGACTGTTCGGCGGGCCCGGCTGACCCATCGCCGCGGTCGGTCCACCGCCGGGCGGCGTGCCCGTCTGGCGGCTCTGCGGGATGAACGCCGTGGAGCGGGCCTCGGTCGGCGGCGCCCCGGGCGCCCCCGGCGCCGGCGACGTCGGCGGGCCGTTCGGGTCGACGCGCGCGTGCACGCGGGTCGGGTCGCCGACACCCTCGGCGCGCAGCGCCACGCGTCCCGGTGCCAGGGGCTGGCCGGGCCGACCGGTCGGCGGGCCCGCGGGGCCCGGGACGCGCCGCGTCGGGTCGGACGGCGGGGCGCCGGGCCGCACCTGGCGCTGCGTGGGCGGCACCGGGGCGCCCGGGCCCGGCGTCGGCGGACCCCCGGGGCCCCCCGGGCCCACCGGGCGCCGGCCGGGCTGCACCTGGGTCGGCGCCGCCGGGGCCTGCGCCGCCGGGGGCGAGCCGGCGGCCCGTCCGACGGCGGTGGCCACCCGGGTGTTGGCGCCGGTCACGACGAGGCGCTGCTTGACCCGGTCCCGGGTCACCTCGAGCGACTTCTGGTACAGCGCCGCGCCGACCGTACTGACGATCGACGCGATCGCGGCGCCGCCGATGGTGCCCACCACGCCGATGAACGATCCGAGGATCGCCGCCGTCGCGGCCGCCAGCGCACTGGCGATGATCTGCGGGAAGGTCAGGCCGAGCCCGGCCGAGGAGGAGGCGTCGGACTTCTCTTCGGGGTTCGCTGGTGACATGGCTCCCGGACACGGATCGGGGTCGGCTGGTACGGGCCTGGCGTGCCGGCGGGGTGGGTCTGTGTCGGACGACGTCGACATGACGCACCCCGCCGACCACACCTGACGACGCCCACCCATCGTCCCGCGTTGTCCGTGCGTGAGAGCGTTCACCCACGGAGCAAGTCGGTCACCCCCGACCGGCCCAGTTGCTCGGCCGAACGGCTCAGGACCCCTCGCCGGCCTGCGGGACGACGGGGCGCAAGGGCCCAGGGTGCCCGGCCGGCAGGGCCGAGCGAACCAACGGCCACGAGGCTGCGACGCACACCACGACCAGCGGCCACGTCAGCACGATCTGGGCGACGCCGAGGGCCACGACCTGGTCCGCGGCCCACAGGCCGGTGAACACCACGACCCGCACGGCGTACTGGCCGACCCACACCCAGCTCGCCCGGCAGTAGCCGCGCACGAGGTCCGGGTCGCGGCGCCACAGGGTCGGCTTGCCGGTCAGCGCGCCGACGACCAGCCCGAGCAGGGGCCAGCGGATCGCGATCGAGACGAGCCAGGCGGCGAGGCTGCCGGCGTTGGCGACGATGCGCGGCAGGAAGAAGTCCTGGGCGCGCCCGGTGTAGAGGGCGAGCAGGGCGGCGCCCACGGCGAGCAGCAGCCCGACGGCCACGGCGCGCGGGCGCTCGCCGCGCCGCGCCCGCCACAGCGCGATCCCGCCCGCGACGACGACCGCGAGGAGCCCGCCCGGCAGCACCGGCTGCGCGGCCCCCAGCGCCCCGGCCACGAGCCACCCGACGACGAACGCCGCCGACGGCACGGTGGCGTCGAGGGCCTGGCCCTTCCCGCCGAGGATCTCGGTGAAGGGGTTCGACCCGTCCCCCGCCGGGGCGTCCCCGGCGCGGTCGTCGGGCCGCCCGTCCTCGGGCACGGTCAACCGGTGGTCTCCGGGGCAGGGCTCGGAGCACGACCCTGGCGCGCCATCTCGGCGGTGAACGCCGGCGACGGCGTGCTCGGGCTCGAGATCTCGACGAGCATCCCGTTCGGGTCGGTGACGAGCATCTGGCGCCGGCCGTGGAAGAGGTCCCGTGGAGGCGCGACCAGCGGCAGCCGCAGCCGCCGGGCCTCGGCGTGCACGGCGTCCACGTCGTCGACGACGAACGTGAGGATCACCCCGGCGGGGTCGGCGCGGTACGGCGGCGGCACCAGCTCGTGGCCGACGGCCCAGATCGCGAGCTCGTGGACGTCGTCGGCGTCGGGGCCGTCGACGCGGCGCAGCGCCACGTACCAGTCGCTGTCGAAGGCGACCTCGAAACCGAGCAGGGCGACGTAGAAGTCCCGCGTCTCGGGCAGCCGGTCGGACAGGACGGTGGGGAACGAGCGGCGCATCGCCATGCGTCGGATCCTCTCTCCGGCGGGGTCTCCATCGTCCCGTACGGCCGGGCCTCCCCCGGTCGGGGGGCCGATCACCCCACTCATCCCGCGTCGTCGGCGACCGCGAGGCGGTCCGCGCCCACCGTCGCCCGGATGACCGCCCAGCACGACTCGGTCAGCTGGGTCGCGAGCTGGTCGCGGGAGGCGCCGTGCGGCTCGTCGAGCCAGTGCGCGCTCGCGGAGTCGACCATCCCGACGAGGCCGAAGGCGAGCGGGTGGGCCACCGGGGGCGGGATCTCGGCGCCCAGCGAGCCGTCGACGAGCATCCCCGCGACGTGGCCGGCGACGGTCGCGCGCACGTTCGTCGTGGCCGACTCGCCGCCGGTGCCGAACGAGGTCCGCTTGAGGTAGCGGTAGACGTTGGCGTTCGCCTCGAGCCACCCGAGGTGCGCCCGCAGCGCCTTCGCGAGCATCTCGAACGGCCGGCCCGACGGGCGCCACACCGGCTCGAGCTCGTGGACCAGCCGCTCCACCGAGCGCGCGGCGATGGCGCTCTGCAGGTCGTCGCGGCCGTCGAAGTGGCGGTAGAGCCCGGGGCGCGACACGCCCGCGCGGGCGGCGATCTGCTCGGTGGTGACCTCGGGACCGTGCTCCCCGATGGCCGCCACGGCGGCGTCGACCAGCTCGAGACGCCGGGCCTCGCGGTGTCCGGCCCAGCGCGCGGCCCGTCCGTCGACGGGCTCGTGCTCGGTCTCGGACATGGTCCGACCAGCGTGGCACCGCCTGGGCGCACCGGCCAGCGCTGGTCCGCCCGGCCTCACGGAGATTCTGAGGCGGCACCCCGTCGGTGAGAGCGCCCGCGAGATCGACCGTGAGATCGACCGGGGGATCAGCTCCGCGTGCCCACGTGCTCCCCCGCGCGCCCGACCAGTACCAGCAGGCAGCCCGCGAGCAGGCCGGCCACGACCGCGCGCCCGCCGTCGCCCGGGTCGGCGAGGGCCACCAGCGACGAGAACACCGTCACCGCCCACGCGAAGGCCGCGAGCCAGCTCGAGATGGGACGCAGGCCGGCCACGCTCGAGGTGTCCCGGCGGGCGCGGAGGGCCCGCCACGCCGCGAGCACGAAGGCGAGGACCACGGCGACGACCACCGCGACGGTGCGTCCCGTGCCGGGCGGCACGAGGCCGACGACCAGCAGCGTCGCCGCCGCCACGACGAGCGCCGCCCCGGTGACCAGCCACCCGGCCCGGCGCACGCGCACGACACCGTCGTCGGCGGCCGTCCCGATCGGCATGCGCGGCAGCGTAGTGGCGGGCGTGTCCGGTGCGCCGGACCGCACCGGAAAGCGCCGGTGGACCTGGCCCGGCCGGGCGGGTCAGACCCGCGGGCCCGGCCCGGCCTCCGGCACCACGACCGCGTCCTCGCGCTTGGCGCCCTGCGCGAACGCGCGCTCCCGGGCGGCGTACGCCCGGGCGTGGCGGGCGCCCTCGAGCAGGCGCTCCGCCGCGTGGGGCCGCAGGCGCGCCGACTCCTCGTACACCTCGGCGACGGACTCCTCCGACTCCGCGATGCGCACGGCGAGGTCGTCGATGCGCGCCCGGAGGTGCTCGGCGTGCTCGTGGGCCGATCGCAGGTCCGCCACGATGTGGCGCTCCACCCGTCGCTCCGACTCGTCCATGCGCCCTCCAGCCGACGTCGGGAAGCGCCGTGTGCCCGGCGCCACCGCCCTCCGACTAGCATGGCTCAGCCACCCGGTCGACGTCTCCGGCCGTCCAGCGGTACCGCCGCCCCCGCCGTCCGGCGCCCGGGCGGTGACGTCGGAGAGGCAGGCGCGAGGATGGATGCAGACGGGCCCCCGGTCGTCGTCGGCGTGGGCGCCTCGGCCGGCGGCGTGGAGGCGCTGCTCGAGCTGGCCGAGGGTCTCGCCCCCGACCTGCACGCCGCCGTCCTCGTCGTGCTCCACCAGCCCGCCGAGGCCCCGACCGTGCTGCCGAGCCTCATGGACAAGCGCTGCGCGCTCCCGGTCCGGCACGCGGAGGACGGCGACGACCTCGTGCCCGGCACGGTCCTGCTCGCCCCGCCGGACCACCACCTGCTGGTCGTCCGGGGCCGCGTCGAGGTCACGCGGGGACCGCGGGAGAACGGCCACCGCCCGGCGATCGACCCCCTGTTCCGGTCGATCGCCGTCGAGGCCGGACCGGCCGCGGTCGGGTGCGTGATGTCGGGGCTCCTCGACGACGGGGCCGCGGGCCTCCTGGCGCTCGTGCGCCACGGCGGGGCCGCGGTGGTGCAGGATCCGGACGAGGCCCTCTACAGCTCGATGCCGCGGGCCGCGCTCGCCCAGGTGCCGGGCGCCATCGTGCGACCGGACGCCGAGCTCGGGACGGCGTTCTCGGAGCTCGCGGCACGCCCGGTGATCGGGGCGCGACGACCCAGCCCCGGGCTCGTGCGCGAGGTCGCGGCCAGCAGAGCGGGAGCGATCGTGGACGACCAGGAGCGACCCCCGGGGCCTCCGGCGGGCCTCGTGTGCCCCGACTGCTCGGGACCGTTGTTCGACCTCAGCGAGGGCGACCTGCTGCGCTTCCGCTGCCGGGTGGGCCATGCGTGGTCGGAGCAGAGCCTCTCGAGCGTCCAGGACGACGGGATCGAGCGGGCCCTGTTCACCGCGCTCCAGGCGCTCGAGGACAAGGCCGACCTGCAGCACCGCATCGCCCGGGCCGCGACGGATCGCGGGTCCGCCCGCACCGCGGGCCGCGCCCGCGAGGCGGCCCACCAGGCGCTGGAGTCCGCCGCCCTCGTCCGTGACCTCCTCGCCGAGCGCAGGGCCGGGGACAGCGCATGACCGAGGAGGAGGGCGTGGACGAGAGCCTGGACGAGAGCACGGACGACGAGGTCATCGGCGAGGTCGACGGCGAGGTCATCGGCGAGGTCATCGGCGGGGCCGGCGGTGAGGCCGGCGGTGAGGTGCGCGACGCCGACGCCCGGGGCCAGGAGGCCGCCTTCGAGGCGCTGCTCGACTTCCTCAAGGAGAGCCGCGGCTTCGACTTCACCGGCTACAAGCGCTCGAGCATCTGGCGCCGGGTGACACGGCGGATGCAGCAGCTCGGGACCTCGACGTTCGGCGACTACCTGGACGTGCTCCAGGTCGACCAGGACGAGTTCACGCACCTGTTCAACACCGTGCTGATCAACGTGACCGGCTTCCTCCGTGACCCGGAGGCCTGGCGCGAGCTGCGGGAGGAGATCGTTCCGCAGCTGCTCGCCCCGAAGACGCGGGGAGAGGCGGTGCGCGTCTGGTCGGCGGGCTGCGCCAGCGGCGAGGAGGCCTACGGCCTGGCGATGGTGTTCGCCGAGGCCCTGGGCGTCAACGAGTTCCGCCAGCGGGTGAAGGTCTACGCCACCGACGTCGACGAGGAGGCGCTCACCACCGCCCGGCAGGCCACCTACGGCGACCGCGAGCTGCAGGCCCTGCCCGACGAGTGGCGCGAGCGCTACTTCGAGCGCACGGCCGGCAAGTACACCTTCCGCAGCGACCTGCGGCGCAGCGTCATCTTCGGCCGCAACGACCTCGTGCAGGACGCGCCGATCGGCCGGCTCGACCTGCTCGTGTGCCGCAACACGCTGATGTACCTCAACGCCGAGACCCAGGCGCAGGTCCTGCGGCGCTTCCACTTCGCGCTCAACCCCTCCGGGGTGATGTTCCTGGGCAAGGCCGAGATGCTGCTGTCGCACGGGCGGCTCTTCCTGCCCATCGACCTCAAGCGCAGGTTCTTCCGCAAGGCCGAGCAGGTCAACCAGGCCGATCGCCTGGCGGCCATGGCCGGGCGGGCCGCGCAGGCCGAGAGCCGCCGGGACGTGCATCTCGAGGACGAGACGCTGCTGTTCAGCCCGCTCGCGACCATCGTCGTGACCGCGGACGACCTCGTCGCCAAGGCCAACCAGCGGGCCGAGGCCCAGCTCGGGGTGTCCCCCCACGAGATCGGGCGCCGGTTCCCGGATCTCGAGATCTGCCACCGCATCACCGGCCTGCGCTCGTCGTACGAGGACGTGCGGCGCCACCGGACGTCGATGTGGCAGCACGAGGCGGAGTACACGCGCTCGACGTCGGAGACCCTCGTCTTCGACATCCAGATCGTGCCGCTCGAGGCGCACAGCGACGACGGCGTCTCGATCGCGCTGTTCTTCAGCGACGTCACCCGCTACCGGCGCATGACCGCCGAGCTCCAGTCGGCCCACCGGCAGGTGGAGACCGCCTACGAGGAGCTCCAGTCGACCGTCGAGGAACTGGAGACCACCAACGAGGAGCTCCAGTCCACCGTCGAGGAACTGGAGACCACCAACGAGGAGCTCCAGTCCACCGTCGAGGAGCTCGAGACCACCAACGAGGAGCTCCAGTCCACCAACGACGAGCTCCAGTCGATGAACGACGAGATGCGCCAGCGCACCGCGCAGCTCGACCACGCCAACGATTTCCTGGAGTCCGTTCTGGGCAGCCTCCGGACGGCAGTGATCGTGGTGGACACGGAGTTGATCGTGCAGGCGTGGAACGGGCGTGCCGACGACCTGTGGGGTGTGCGCAGCGAGGAGGCCGTCGGCCAGCACCTGCTCAACCTCGACTTCGGGCTGGCCACCGACCGCGTGCGGCCCCTGGTCCGCGACGTGCTGCACGGCAGCACCCCGAGGGAGGACCCGCTGCGTCTCGACGCGATCAACCGCCGCGGGCGCCCGGTCCAGCTCGCGATCGCGGTGTCGCCGCTGTCCGGCCGCGGGAGCCGGCCCGACGGAGCCATCATCCTCATGGACCACGTCGACGGCACGGCGTCGAGCGAGACCGCGGCGGGCCCGGAACCGGCGGCGACGTGAACGCCCCCGACGCCCACGGCCCCGGGCACGGCGGAGCCCCCGAGGTGCGGGCCGCCTCCGGCGACCCCCGCCTCCTCGCCGACATGCTCGACGACATCTCGGCGGAGCTCGAGACGACGAGCCCCCCCGACCGCAACGCCCTGGTCGGCGACGGCGCGGAGGCCGCCGAGAACCGCATGGTCCGCGAGACCCAGGCCTCCCTGGCACGTGCGGCGGCGACGGCGCTGCGCGGTGACGTCGGCGAGGTCGTGCGCGCCGCACGCGGGACGAAGGGCGACGCGCGGCGCGTCAAGGAGCAGACCCGCCGGAGCCGGACGGCTCGGCCGGCCGCCGCGGACGTCCCCCTCACCGACCTCGAGCGCCTCGCGCGGCAGGCCCTCGCGATCGCCGGGGACGTGGTGTGGGCGGAGATCGCCGTGCCCGTGCTCGAGGGCACCGTGGTCGAGACGTCGGCGGGGCACCTGCCGTCCGGCGTCGTGCGCGCCGTGTCGCTCGGCCCGCGCGCCGAGGTCCTGCGGTCCGCCTTCCCCGTCACCGTGGACGACGCGGGCACCGACCCCCGGTGGCCGGAGCTGCGCTCCACGCACGCCGTCGCGTTCCTGGTGCTCCCCCTCGGGCTCTCCGGGACCCTGACCCTGGCGGCCGCGGGTGCCGTCGACGACGCCGCCCGCGCCGTGGCCCGCGAGATCGCCGCGCACGGCGCCGCGCTGCTGACGTCGAACGGGGCGGCCGTCGCCTCCCGCGCGGCGTCGCGGGCGCGCTCGCTGGTGGTCACGGCGAGCACGCTGCTCGCCCGCCGGCACGAGCTCGATCCGGCGGACGGCCTCGACGCGCTGCTGGAGCGGGCGGTGTCCGCCGGCAGCACGGTCCTCGACTGCGCCGGCCACGTCGTCGACGAGCTGTCGACGCCCGCCGACGACGTTCCGCCCCGGGCCCCGGAGCCCGCGACGCTGCGCCGGGCCGTGGCCTACCTCGAGGAGCACGCGGCCGGGGACGTCGACGTCGCGGACGTCGCCGCCGCCGCGGGCCTCGGCGTGCGCGGCCTGCAGATGACCTTCCGCCGGTGGCGCAGCACCACGCCCCTGGGCCACCTGCGCGAGATCCGCCTCGCCCGCGCCCACGAGGAGCTCCGGACGTCCGACCCGCGCGGGGCCACGGTCGCGGACATCGCCCACCGCTGGCACTTCACCCACCCCGGGCGCTTCTCGGTGACCTACCGCCGCCGCTACGGCTGCTCGCCCAGCGAGACGCTGCGCGCCTGACCCCTGTCCCGGCCCGCGCGGCGCCACTACCGTCAAGGACCGTGAGCCGGGAGGTGGAGGCCGCGCGGCGGCGCTTCCTGCGCTCCGGGCGGGACGCGGTCGGGCCGGGCGTGGTCGCGCCCGCGGTGCTCGCGTCGTGGCAGCGCTGCGCCGGCGTCGACACCTCACAGCTGGCCGTCGCCGTCCCGGACGCCGCCTCCCCGGCGCCGGCCGGCGCGGCCCGGGTGCTGGACGAGGTGCACGCCCGCCACCCCGACCTCGACGCCACCGTCCTCGTCGTCGACCGGGCGGGCGTGGTGCTGCGGCGCCGCGACGGCGAGGAGACGCTCGCCGAGATCCTCGACGCGCTCGACCTCGTGCCCGGCCGCCGGCACGGCGAGCGGGACGTCGGCACCACCGCGGCCGCGGTCGCGCTGCACGAGGGCGTCGCGGTGACGGTCGAGGGCCCCGAGCACCTGCACCCCGAGCTCGGGGTGCTCGCCGCGGCCGCGGCGCCGGTCGACCCGGGCGAGCACGCCGTCGTCGTCGTGCGCCACGCCGCCGAGGGTGCCGCGCGCGATCTGCCGCTGGTCCGGGCGCTCGCCCGCGAGATCGCCGACGAGGACGCCCACGCGCGCCGCGGCCGCATCCTCGCCGTGCACGACGCGCTGGCCGCCGAGACCGCGGGCGGCGCGGTGTGGGTCGTGGCGACCGACGGTGACGACGTCGTGCTCGGCGCGGGCGCGCGCCGCCTGCCGCCCGCCGACCAGCAGGTCCTCGCCGACCTGGCCCTCGCCGGCCTCGCCCTCGAGCGCCCCGAGGCGCCGTACCACGTCGACCTGCCCTCCGGCGGGTGCGCGGAGGTGGCCGTCCGGGAGGTCCGCCACGAGGAGCGCCTGGTGGGCTGCGTCGTCGGCGCCGGGCCCGCGGTCGACGAGCAGGGCCGCCGCGAGGCGGAGGCGCGCCGCCGGCAGGGCTCGCACGTCGCGCCCACCCGCCGCCGCGACTTCGCCGCCGACCTGCGCGGCGCCGGATCCGAGGAGCGGGCGCACGCCGAGGCCCGGGTGCGCGCCAACCGCGACCTGCTCACCCCCTCGCTGCGCGCCCGCCAGGAGCTCGTGGCGAACCTCGCCCGGCGCCGCCACCAGGTGCTGGTCGGCGAGGCCGGCGTCGGCAAGCGCACGATGGCCGTCGAGCAGTTCGGGCGGCTGCACCGCGACGGGACGGTCACCGTCATCGCGACCGACGCCGCGGACGCCTCCGGCGACGGGGTGCGCGCCGCCGAGTCGCTCGCGCGCCTGGTGCACCGGCCGCCGACCCGCCCGCACCTGGTGGTGCTGCGCGGGCTGCAGGGCGTGACCCCGCTCGTCGCGCGCCGCCTCGACGAGCAGCTGCGCCTGCTGCTCGCGCGCACGGGCGACGTGGTCGTCGTGGCGTGTCTCGACACCGCGTCGGTGGACACGAGCCGCCCCTACGGCCTGCTGCTGCGCCACTTCCACGAGACCGTGCGCATCCCCGCCCTGCGCCACCGCGCCGACGAGCTCGCCGACATCGCGCTCTCGGTGCTGCGCTCGATCGGCGGCGGGCGCTCGCTGCGGCTGTCGCACCAGGTCGTGCGCGTGCTCGAGGGCTACGCGTGGCCGGGCAACGTCAGCGAGCTCGAGGACGTGCTGCGCTACGTCGTGGCGCGCAAGCCCGTCGGCGTCATCCAGGCCCCCGACCTGCCCGCCCTGTGCTTCACCCGCCGCGCGCCGCGGCTGTCGATGCTCGAGACCGCGCAGGCGGACGCGATCATCCAGGCGCTCTACGAGGCGCGGGGCAACCGCTACCAGGCCGCGGCGATGCTCGGGATCGCCCGCTCCTCGCTCTACCGCAAGATCGACGCCTTCGGGATCAGCTACATCGCGTAGGTGCGCTTCGCGCACCGGGTGTCCCGGACCCGGGTCAGTGATCGACACCGCCGGCGTGGGGGCGTCGCGGGTGGTCCCAGGATGGGACAGGCGACTGTGGTCCGCGCCACTAGCGTCGGGGCACGGCGGCCCGCGGGGGGAGCGGCCGGGCCGCCCGGCAGCGAGGAGGAGCGGCGATGAAGGCACTGGTCTACCACGGTCCCGGCACCAAGGCCTGGGAGGACGTCCCCGACGCCACGGTCCAGGAGCCGACCGACGTGGTGGTGAAGGTCGAGACGACGACGATCTGCGGCACCGACCTGCACATCCTGCAGGGCGACGTCGCCGCGGTGACCGACGGGCGCATCCTCGGCCACGAGGCCGTCGGGACGATCACCGCGGTGGGCGACGCCGTCCGCGGCTTCTCGGTGGGCGACCGGGTGCTGGTCCCCGCGATCACCAAGTGCGGGCGCTGCGAGTACTGCCAGCGCGGCATGCCGTCGCACTGCCAGACGGTCGGCGGCATCGGCTGGATCTTCGGCCACCTCATCGACGGCACCCAGGCCGAGTACGTCCGCGTCCCCTACGCCGACACCTCGCTCTACGCCGTCCCGCCGGAGGTCACCGACGAGCAGGCGATCTTCCTGGCCGACTCGCTGCCCACCGGCTACGAGGTCGGCGTGCTCGCCGGCAACGTCCGGCCCGGGCACACGGTGGCCGTGGTCGGCGCGGGCGCGGTCGGCCTCTCGGCGGTGCTCACGACGGGCCTGTGGGGCGCGTCGAAGGTCATCGCGATCGACTCCAACAAGTTCCGGCTGGAGAAGGCGCTCGAGTTCGGGGCCACCGACGTCGTCGAGGTCGGGCCGGGAACGGTCGGCGACGTCGTCGCGCTCACCGACGGGCTCGGCGTCGACGTCGCCATCGAGGCCGTCGGCTACCCGGAGACGCTGCTGACCGCGGCCTCGCTGGTCCGCCCGGGCGGCACGATCGCCAACGTCGGCGTGCACGGCACGCCCGTCGAGCTGCCGATGCAGGACATGTGGATCTCGAACGTCACGCTGACCATGGGTCTCGTCGACACCGTGTCCATCCCGACCCTGCTCAAGATGGTCGCGTCCGGCCGCATCCCGGCCGAGAAGATGGGCACGCACCGCTTCACGTTCGACCAGATCGACGAGGCCTACTCGGTCTTCGCCGACGCGGCCGCGAACCTCGCGCTCAAGGTCGTCATCACGCCCTGAGCCGCGGGCGGAACGCTCGTCGGGCGCCGGTCCCCTGCCCGGGACCGGCGCCCGACGTGGTCTGCGGTGGTGCAGCGAACGCGCTGTTCGCGGCTTCTATGCGCGCGAAGTCCCCGTTGATCACAGGCCTCACAGGAGGACGACCAGCGCCGCCAGGCCGAGGGCGAGCAGCAGCACGAGCCGGCCGACCCACGCCACGACGGCCGCCTGGGACTCCAGCCGCGCGACGACGACCTCCGGGTGGTCCTCCGGCCGGTGCTCGACCGCGGACGGGCCCGCCACGGGCGACGCCGCCGCGCCGGGACGCGCCAGCGGGGCGCGCGGCGCCGGGACGGCGACCTGCCCGTCGACGACCGTGCGTGCCTGGATGATCATGTGCTCTCCCCGCGAAGTCTCGGTGCTCGCGAAGGACGTCGGCGCAGCTCAGGGGCTCGTTAGCGGATCTCCGCGCTGTTCATCCCATGGGGTGGCGGGGGTTTCGGGACCCTCGTGCCGCGTCTGTCCCCTCAGCGCCACGGCGCGCGGGACGGCGCGGTCCGGTCGAGGAGCTGCTCGGGCAGCGGCGCCGACGGCGGCCTCGACAGCTCGAGACCGAAGACGTCCACGAGGAACTCGCGGAACTCGACGTCGAACGGCTCCTGCGACGTCGCGATGAGCCCGAGCGCCCGCCCGGGGACGTCGGGCTCCGTCACCATGGTCCCCACCGACCCCTCGGTCGGAGGGCCCCGTCCTTCTCGGGCGGGATCGGCCGGGCCAGCACGGTCATCGGCATCGGGGCGCTCCTCGGGTCGCCGCTCGGGTGCGACCGAGTGTGGCGCCGCCGCCCCGGCCCGGCGGCGAGCTTCACCCGATGCGAGCAGCGAGGGCGCCGCGGGCGGGCCGGATCGACGTCGTCGCCTCCCGCAGCTCCCGCAGCGAGGTAACGGGACGGTCACGACGCGCGATGTCCGGGGAGCCGCACCGTCGAGCTCGTCCGGGAGGGCCATGTCCACGCCCACGACGGTGCCGAGCACCTCGGCGACCATCGAGCCCGGGCGCCTGGTGGCCGGCCGCTACCTGCTGCTGGCACCGGTGGGGCGAGGCGGGTCCGGGTCGGTCCGGCGGGCCCACGACCAGCTGCTCGACCGCGAGGTCGCGGTGAGGCGGCGGCACGGCGGCCAGGCACTCGACGCGACCCGCGCCCGGATGGTCCGGGACCGGGCGCACCGCGAGGGACGCGTGGCCGCGCGCCTGCACCATCCACGGCTCGCCGCGATCTACGACATGACCGAGCTCGACGGCGAGGTCTGCCTGGTCATGGAGTACGTGGACGCCCCCTCGCTGGCGGACCTGCTGGACCGGGACGGACCGCTGCCCGCGGCCCGCGTCGCAGCGATCGGCGCGCAGATCGCCGAGGGCCTCGCCGCCATGCACCGCACCGGCGTGGTGCACCGCGACATCAAGCCCGCGAACATCATGATCGGTCCCGACGACACGGTGACGGTGACCGACTTCGGGATCGCCGTCATGGGCGCCGACCTCGGCGCGGACAGCCACCCCGTGGCCGGCACTCCCCGCTACATGGCCCCCGAGCTCGCCCTCGGGGCGCCGCCCACGGCCAAGGCCGACGTGTTCTCCCTGGGCGCCACCCTCCACGCCGCGCTCACCGGCGCCCCTCCCCGGCCCGGCGCGGCCGACCCCCTCGAGGGGCCGGCGGGGATCGATGACCTCGAGGGAACCGCGCACCCGCCCGGGCGGCTCGGCCCCGTGCTGCGCGCCCTGCTCGACCTCGATCCGGTACGACGCCCGACGGCGCCCACCGCCGCGCGCCGTCTCGGGGACGAGGCCGAGCGCGTCGCCACGGCCGCCACGATCGAGGACGGCGGGCGACCGGGCCCGGCCACGGCTGTCGCGACCCGGGTCCCCGACGGCGGGGACCACGCGGGTCCGGAGAGTGCGCAGGCCACGACACCGCGCGCCGGGCGTCACCGCGTCGGGATGGCGGGCTGGCCCCGACCCTCGCGTCGTGTCGTGGCGGGCGCGGGACTGGCCGGGCTCCTCGGCGTGGCCGGGCTGGTGGCCCTGGTGACCGTACCGGGTCCCGAGCCGTCGCCGGCGCCACCCGCGGCCGCCCTCGCGCAGGCGCCTCCGTCCCTCCCGCTCGCCGCGCCCCCGATCGTGCCCGCTGCCCCGAGCACCGCCACGTCGACCCCGCTCACCGAGGTCGCCGCGGCCGCGCCGACCCGGTCGGGACGACGGGCGCCGGCGTCGCCGCAGGACACCGCGGACGACGCTCGCTCGTCGGCGCCCGCCGAGGACCGCGGGGACGACCGCGGGGACGACGAGCAGGACGGCCCCGGGAAGAAGAAGGGCAAGGACGAGGAGAAGCGCGGCGAGGGCAGGGGCCGCGGCGACTGACCCGTCCCGACCGGGTGGGACCGCCCCGGCGGCCCCGGTGCTCGGGGACGCTCAGGCGGTGCGGCCGAAGCGCCCGCCGTCGGTGACGACGCGCTTGGGCGTGACGGCGGTGAGCCGGCCCACGAGCGGGGCGGGCACGTCCCAGTCGCCGGGTGTCCCGGTGGCGCTGGCGTCGTAGGCCGCGGTGGCCTCGACGAGGCTCTCGGCGTCGTCGGTGGTCAGGGACGAGAACCTGACGCGGGGCTTGCCGGGTCCGTCGAGGGCGACGTTGCCGGCGTGGGGGCACCCGCCGACGCACGGCACGTGGCGGACGCGCACCCCGCGGGCGGCGGCGCGGGCCAGGGCGGGATCGAGCTCGTCGCCGAACGAGCCGCTGTCGGACCCGTAGCGCGGGCACGTGCGGCAGACCAGGAGCGGCACGACGGAGGGGCCTCTCGAGCAGGGACGCGCCACGGCGGGCGCCACCGGGTGGTGACGCCCGCCGGGGGTCGGTGCGGGTCAGGGACGGACCGGGCGGAGGCCGGTCAGGGCCGGGCCTCGACGTACTGGCGGGTGGTCTCGTCGACCTGACCGGCCGGGGCGTCGAGCCCGCTGCGGGTGACCAGCGGGCTGTCCTCCTTGTGGAACCTGCCGCCCTTCATGATCGCGTGCAGCTTGTCGTGGTCCTGCAGGACCGTGATGTCCTCGAGCGGGTCGCCGTCGACGAGGATCAGGTCGGCGAGGTAGCCGGGCTGGACCTTGCCGAGCTCGTCGGGGCGCAGCATGATCTCGCCGCCCCACGCGGTGGCCGAGATGATGGCCTCCATCGGCGTGAAGCCGAGGCGCTCGACGAAGTGCTCGAGGTCGCGGGCGTAGGTGCCGTGGGGGGTCCAGGCGAAGCCGTAGTCGCCGCCGGGCAGGAGCTTGATCCCGCGGCGGTGCATCTCGCGCAGGCCGTCGGTGGCCATCTCCAGTTCCTTCTTGTAGCCGACGGCCTCGGCGGCCTCCTGCGGGAACCCGAAGGCCTCGGCCTCGTAGAGGGTGGCGATGAGCCAGTTGATGCCCGGCGCGACGAACACCCAGTCCTTGTTGGCCTCGAGCATGTCCATGCCCTCGGCGTCGGTGAACGAGGCGTGGTAGATGATGTCGACCTTGTTGCGCAGGCACATCTTCACGCTCTCGGCGGACCGGGCGTGGGCGCAGACGCGCTTGCCGCGGCGGTGGGCCTCGGTGACGGCCGCGGCCACCTCCTCGTCGGAGAAGTAGGTGTCCTCGGCGCGCTGCGTGCCCGTGATCTCCTCGCCGGTCATCGACAGCTTGATCTGGTCGACGCCGAGCTCGATCAGCTGGCGCACCGCGACCCGCATGCCCTCGGGGCCGTCCGCGAACTTCGTGATCGACTTGATGAGCGCGCCGCCGGTCACCGCGATCTCCGGGCCGTTGGCGAGGTAGCGCGGCCCGGGGATGCGGCCGGCATCGATGGCGTCGCGGCACACGACGTCGAGGCGCTCCTTGGCCGACGCCGCGCCGAGGCACATCGTGTAGCCGGAGTCGATGTACTTCTTGGCCGACTCCATCGAGAACAGCAGGTGCTCCTCGACGGGCATCATGCCGAGGCCGTCGAGGTCGGCGGAGTTGTTCCAGCTGAAGTGCGTGTGCGCGTCGCACAGACCGGACATCAGCGTGCGGCCCCGGCCCTCGACGACCTGGGCGTGCAGGGCGCGGGACTCGTCGACCGTGCCGACGGCCGCGATCCGGTCGTCCTCAACGAGCACGTCACCCGGGTACGGGTCGGCGCCGGTGGAGTCGAGGATCGAGACGTCGCGGAACAGGACCTTGGACATGACGGTCTCCTCGTCAGCGAGGGTGGTGAGGGTCAGAAGAACTTCAGGAGGTGCTCGGTGACCTCGTGGGGCTTCTCGAGCGCGGTCCAGTGGCCGCAGTCGTCGAAGACCTCGACGACCGCACCGCCGTGGCGCTCGGCGAGCTGCTGGGTGACGGCCGGGGCGCCGACGCCGTCGTCGGCCCCCGTGAGCAGCAGCAGCGGGAGGGACGGGTCGATCGGGCCGGGGTCGCCGGCGCCCGCGAGCGCCTCGCAGGACCGGGCGTAGCCCTCGGGGTCCTGGCGCAGCACGAGCTCGCGGACGGCGGCGGCCGTCGCGGGGTGGTCGCGGCGGGTGACCTCGGCGGTGGCGTTGGTCATCACCGCGTCGGCGACGTCCACCATGCCCTCGGCGCGGACCTTGGCCGCGCGGTCGTGCTGGCCCTGCTGCCCGGCCTCGGGCAGCGGCGCGGGCACGGCGCCGAGCAACGCGAGGTGCGAGACGAGCTCGGGGCGTCGGGCGGCCAGGCTGCGCACGGAGATCGTGGCCATCGAGTGCCCGACGACCCGCGCCGGACCGGCGTCGAGGCCCTCGATCAGCGCCGCGAGGTCGTTGGCGAAGCCCTCGATCGACAGGGTGCCCGCCACCGGCGAGCGTCCCGATCCCTCCATGTCCGGGCGCACGACGCGGAAGCGCTCGGCCAGCGCGGCGACCTGGGGCTGGTAGAAGTTCGACGTGCCGCCCAGGCCGTGCACCAGCACGACCAGCGGGCCGTCACCCTCGACCTCGACGGCCAGGTCCTTGCCGTTGACCTGCAATGGATCACCTTTCATCGGATGGTGTTGCGGAGTGCGCCCAAGCCGGTGATCGCGCACTCGACGACGTCGCCGGGGCGCAGGAAGCGGGGCGGGTCGAACCCGATGCCGACGCCGGCCGGGGTGCCGGTGGCGATGACGTCGCCGGGCAGCAGCGTGATCCCCGCCGAGATGACGCGGATCAGCTCCGGGACGTCGAAGATCAGGTCGGCGACCGGGGCCTTCTGGCGGGGCTCGCCGTTGACCGTGCAGGAGACCTCGAGCGCCCCGAGGTCGCCGACCTCGTCGGCGGTGACGGCCCACGGACCCATCGGGGCGTGGGTGTCGAGCGACTTGCCGAGCAGCCACTGCTTGTGGTCGCGCTGCACGTCGCGGGCGGTGACGTCGTTGATGATCGTGTAGCCCCAGACGTGGTCGAGGGCCTGCTCCGAGGAGATGCCCCGGCCGCCCTTGCCGATGATCACGCCGAGCTCGGACTCGTAGTCGAGCTCCGAGGTCACCGACGGGTGGGACTCGACGTCGTCGTACGGGCCGGTCACCGCCGTCGTGGCCTTGGAGAAGACGATCGGCTTGGCGGGCAGGTCCTCGGAGCGCTGCGGGGTGTCGTAGCCCGAGCGACCGAACTCGGCGACGTGCTCGCGGTAGTTCTTCCCGACCGCGAAGAGGTCGCGGCGCGGCTCGGGGATCGGCGCGCGCAGCCGCGCGCCCTCCACCACCGGGAGGTCGCCGGCCGCGGCGATCGCGGGACCGAGACGGTCCCACTCCTCGATGACCTCGAGCAGCGAGCGGTCGCCGACCACCGCGCCGAGGTCCCGGAGCGTCGCCCCGTCGTCGTCGACCCGACCGAGCGCCTCGCGCCCGTCCTCGACGAACGTCGCCAGTTTCATGGACTCCTCCACCGCGCCCTCGGGAAGCTTCCGAGTGGCGCATACCCGACCGATCTCGACCAATCGCCGCGTGTGGTGCACCACGGTCACAGGATCGACCGTACGACGTGGCGAAGTAGATGCCAATAGGACGGATGCGATAGCATTGGTCCGTTATTGGTCAGGAGGTGGACGATGGCGGCGCCCTTCGCCGACGAGCCCCCGGAGCCGACGCCCGGCCCGGTGGCCCGGCGGCTGCGCACCCTGCTCGAGCAGGGACTCTCCGACGGGACACTGGCGACCGGATCGAAGATCCCCACCGAGCGCGCCCTCAGCGAGAGACTCGGCGCCTCCCGCGGTGCCGTCCGCGCCGCCCTGGCCGAGCTCGAGCGCGAGGGGCGGATCACCCGCCACGTCGGGCGCGGGACGTTCCTCGCCGAGCTCAGCCAGGACCTCGGCCTGCCGGTCGGTCTCGGTGGACCATTGCAGACCAGCCCGGCCGAGATCATGGCCACGAGGCTGGTGCTCGAACCCGAGGTCGCCGCGCTCGCGGCCCGGCACGCCACCCAGGCCGACATCGACCACGTCGAGCACTGCCTGCGACGCGGCAACGCCACCACCACCTACGAGGAGTTCGAGGCCTGGGACTCCGCCCTGCACCGGGCCATCGCCGCCGCCGCGCACAACGGGCTGCTGCTCCGGCTGTTCGACACCATGAACGCCGCCCGCGACCTCCCGGTCTGGGGCAACATCAAGCGCCGCTCCGCCACCCCCGAACGACGTCGCGGGTACGAGCAGTGCCACGGCGAGATCGTCACCGCGCTCGTCGACCGCGACCCCGACGCGGCGCGCGACCACATGCGCGCCCACCTCGTCGACGTCCGGACGAACCTCCTCGGGGCGCACTGACCCCCCGGCCCTCCCGGCGGTGCCCTGGCGACCTCAGACCTTCGCCGCCCGCTGCGCCTGTCGGCGGGCCCGGACCATCTTGACGATGTAGCCGGGCGTCGGTGGGAGCCAGCCGAGCTGCCGGCCCATCGTCATGTCGTCCCGGTTGGCCCAGTGCTCGGCGATCAGGCCGCCCTCCATCCGGAACCAGTGGGTCTGCGTCACCGCGAAGGTCCGGCCGCACGACGGGAAGACCGCACGGACCGCGCCGTCCGGCCCGTAGGCCGTCAACGTCCCCTGCTGCCGCCCGCTCATCGTCGTGTGCAGGACGACCAGGTCGCCGTCCTGCACGGCCCGGTGGACCTCCCAGTGCATGTCGACGAAGGCCTCCCGCAACCGGACCGCGCTGCGGTACAGGCCCTGCGGCCCGCGCAGTGGGGGGTGGTCGTCGGCTTCCCGGTCGAGCGCGTCGGGGGCGTAGACCTCGGCGAAGTCGTCGACCGTGCCCGCCGTCATGATCTCCATGGCCCGGAGGCACGTGGCCTTGTCGCCGGTGGGGTTCGCGCTCGTGGCGTCCATCCGTGCTCCCGCGTCTCGACGAGGAAGGCCAGGGTGCCCGAGCGCCCACCGGCCGAGAAGCGGCCGTCAGGCGTCACTTCCGCGGGTGTCCGGCGCGCCACGGACCGTGCCGGGGTGGCGCGCGACGGACGTCCCGGGCGTCACGGCGCGCTGAGGGTCGTGATGCCGTCGCCGACGAGCTTGAGCCCGATGACCACGAGGAGCACGGCCATGATCGCCGCGTTGTGGGTCGTCAGCCACCGCCGGAGCCCGTCGAGGAGGTCGGCGCTGCGGGTGCCGAGCGCGTAGTAGACGCCGAGGGGCAGCCCCGGCCCCAGGGTGCCGAGGACGACGAACACGGCGAGGGCGACGGCCTGACCGCCGACGCCGATCCCGGTCTGGGCGATGGCGGTCGCGGCGGCGACGACGAGCAGGAGGTTCTTCGGGTTCACCGCCGACAGCGCGGCGGCGAGCCCGAACGCCCTGCCCGGCCCGAAGGCGTCGATCGAGCTCATCCAGCCCGGCAGCGCCGGCTGCTCGTCGCCATGGGGTCGACCCCGCCACTGGCGGACCGCGAGGACGATCAGCCCGACGCCGAGCAGCATCTCGACGATCGACAACCAGCGGGCGGGACGGGCTGGACCGTCGGACACCCCGGCACCGGCGGAGATGGCCAGGACGACGGCGCCGGCCAGGGCGAGCCCGAGCACCCAGCCGGCGATGAACGCCGGTCCGTTGGTCCGCCCGCGCGGCGTCGCGAGCATCAGCACGACCGCGATGATCGGGATGGGGCTCAGGGCGACGCCGACGCCGAGCGGCAGCACCGCCCCGATCGCCGCGCCCATCAGGGGGTGACGACGGCGAAGCCGGGGTCGGGGGGATCGAGGACCCCGAGCAGGGTGCTCAGGACGTCGCCGGTGCCGTCGACGGTCAGGCGGCCCGAGGACGTGAGGACCTCGGGTGTCGTGGCGCCGGCGAACAGGCCCACCAGGTCGGACCGACCGATCGTGACCCGCGCGTCCGCGCCGTCGCGCGCGGTGCCCTCGCCATGGGTGAGGACGCCGTTGGCGAGGCGGGACCAGTAGGCGGTGCCGTCGATGGTCCAGTCCGCGGCCAGGGTGAGGTGCCAGGCTTTCGGGCCGTCGACCTGAATGGCGACGCTGTCGAAGAGCTGGTCGAGGGTGAGCTGGGCGATCATGTCCGGGGACGCCGTGGTGGTCGGGGTGCCCGCGCTGACGCCGCGCAGTTCGGCGGCGCCGGTGAGGTAGAAGTTGCGCCAGGTGCCGTTCTCGGCGCCGAAGCCCAGCTGCTCGAGGGCGGCGGCCTCGAGCTCGCGGGCCTCGGTGTTGCCCGGCTCGGCGAACACGAGGTGCGCGACCAGCTCGGCGACCCAGCGGAAGTCCCCGGCGTCGAAGGCGCGGCGTCCGGCGGCGAGGACCGCGTCCGGGCCGCCGATGGCCTCGACGTAGCGCTGCCCGGCGGCTTCGGGCGGGTGGCGCCAGAGGTTGGCGGGGTTGCCGTCGAACCAGCCCATGTAGCGCTGGTAGACCGCCTTGACGTTGTGGCTGATGGAGCCGTAGTAGCCGTGGGTGTTCCAGGCGCCCTCGAGGGCGGGCGGCATCTCCAGCATCTCGGCGATCTCCGCGCCCACGTGGCCCTTGTTGAGCAGGCGCAGGGTCTGGTCGTGCTGGTAGGCGTAGAGGTCGCGCTGCTCGGAGAGCAGTCGCACGATCCGTTCGCCACCCCAGGTGGGCCAGTGGTGGGAGGCGAACTCGACGTCGGTGGCGTCGGCGAACAAGTCGATGGCCTCGGTGAGGTAGTGGGCCCAGGCGTGCGGGTCGCGCACCAGCGCGCCGCGCAGGGTCAGCAGGTTGTGCAGGGTGTGGGTGGCGTTCTCGGCCATGCACAGGGCGCGCCGGTCGGGGAAGTGGAAGTTCATCTCCGCGGGCGCCTCGGTGCCCGGGGTGACCTGGAAGACGATGCGGACACCGTCGAGGGTCTCCTCCTGTCCGGTGTGGGTGATGTCGGTGGTGGGCGGGATGAGGGTGACGGTGCCGGTGGAGGTGGTCATGCCCAGCCCGGCGCCCATCTGGCCGGCAGGTCCGACGGGCAGCGCGGCGCCGTACATGTATGCCGCGCGGCGTCCCATCGCGGTGCCGGCGTAGACGTTCTCGGCGACGGCGTGCTCGAGGAAGCCCCGCGGGGCGAGGACCGGGACGCGGCCGGTGGCGACGTCGCCGCCCGAGACCACGCCGCGGACGCCGCCGAAGTGGTCGACGTGGCTGTGGGTGTAGATCACGGCCGTGACCGGGCGGTCGCCGCGGTGCTCGCGGTAGAGCGCGAGGCCGGCGGCGGCGGTCTCGGTGGAGATCAACGGATCGATGACGATCACGCCGCGGTCGCCCTCGACGATCGTCATGTTCGACAGGTCCAGCCCGCGGACCTGGTAGATCCCGTCGGTGACCTCGTAGAGGCCGTGCATCGCGACGAGCTGGGCCTGGCGCCACAGACTCGGGTTGACGGTGTCGGGGCGTGCCCCGGACAGGGTGGGGGTCCAGGTCTCGGCGTTCCAGACGACGCGGCCGTCGTCGGCGTGGACGAGCCCGTCGGGGATCGTGCCGAGGTAGCCGCGGCGGGCGTCGTCGAACGCGGCGTCGTCGGCGAACGGGAAGCGGGACTCCAGCGCGGACGCCGCCGCGACGATCTCGGGCCGGGCGGTCGGGGCGGTGTCGTCGGCCACGGTGACCTCGTCCTCTCACGGGTGGCGCCTCGCAGCGTGGGCCGAGGCGGTGTCGCCCCCTCACGCTGCCGAGGGATCGCGCCCGCGGCCTCACCCGCGGTGGGTGGATCGGACGCCCGGAGGGGTCCAGCGCGCCCGTTCGGTCCCGTCATCGACCGCGGGCACGTCGACGTGCACCGCCGGCCGGTCTCCCGGGCGGCCCGCCACGCGAGCGGTCGGGCGCTACGTGTGGTCGCGGAGGCGGCGGCCGAACGTGGTGGCTCCGGTCAGGCGGGCGTCGCGGGCCACGCCGGCCAGGTCGACGACGTCCTGGTCGCGCAGCCACGCGGACAGGGTCGGGAGGCCGACGGGCGGGGTGTCGATGTCGTCGACGTCGCCGGGGTGGTCGAGGCTGTCACGCGTGGGACGGCGGATGCGCGGCACGGGGCCTGCCCTCGAGGCCGTGACGGGCTTCGAGCCGGCTCGGGCGGTGCACCGGCGGTCGGCTCCTGTGGTGAACCGACTCCGCGGGAACCCGTACGGGCGCCCGATCCTCGGCCGCCCAGGGAGTCGAGCGCCGAGGGCCGGCCACCGGTCCAGGGGTCAGCCGCTGGTCGGTCGGCTCGCGGCGTCCTTTCACCATCGACGCGTGGGAGTGCATCGAAGGGGCTCAGCTGGGGCCGCAGCTGCTGGCCGCGGCGGAACACGGCGGGCTCGATGCGGCCCGAACGTGGTTGTCCGCACGCGGCTCGAGCTGGACCGACGCCCCTCCGCAGAGGAGCGGCTGACGCACCTCGTCGTCGGAGGACGTCTGGGATGGCGATCGTCGTCTACGGCGTGTCGGTGGTGTCGGCCCTGCCGCCCGCGCCGCGGAGGTGTCGCAGTCCTGGTCCCTGCTCACTGACAGGTGGGTGGCTCAGGCCCGCGCGGGCGGGTCCGGGCAGCGCCGTGACGTCACCGGGCCCGAGGTGGTCTCCGCAGCTCGTGCACGTCAGGAAGCTGCGCACGGACCCGCCGCAGCCGGTGTGCTGGAGCAGGCGGGTGGGGCCCTCGGGATGGGGATAGTAGGTCTCGCCCCACTCCAGCAGGCGCGCGAGCACGTCGAGCAGTTCCGCGCCCTTGGCGGTGATCCGGTACTCGTAGCGCTCGGGATGCTGCTGGTAGAGCTCGCGCTCGATGAGCTGGTGCTCTTCGAGGTGGCTGAGCCGGCGGGTCAGCACGCTGCGTGTGACCCCGAGGCTGCCCACGAGGTCGTCGAACCGCACGAAGCCCAGGAACAGGTCCCGCAGGATCAGCAGGGTCCAGCGCTGCCCGACGACTTCGAGCGCGCGTGCGGCCGCGCAGACCTGATCGTCGTAGTCGCTGCCCAACACGAGGTCGATCTTAGACCCCGAGTCGCATGACGAAACGCACTCGCTACAGTGCGTCGCATGACCGAACCCGCCACCGAGCAGATCGAGATCGGCCGCTCGGAAGAGGCTCCGGTGGGCCACACGCGTCGCGCCCGTCTGCTGGGGCTCTCCGGCCTGGGGGTCGTGCTGATCGCTGGGCTGCTCCTCGCCATGGCCCAGGGGGCCATCGCGGCGTCGTTCACGATCGCCGGGGTGGCGGGCAAGCTCTCCGCCGATCGTTTCGTCGCCCAGGGCGTCGCGCAGTACCCATCGGTGCAGAACACCGAGGAGGCCGCGGTCCCGGTGTTCACCTCCGGATTCCGGCAGGCGCAGGCCGCCAACTTCTGTTTCTCGGTCCCGGTGATCGACCTGGCTGGTGTCGGACCGGTCGTTCTGCGGATCACCACGCCGGGCGCCGAGGGCTTCCAGGCCGACAACCTGCTCACCACCGCCGAGCAGATCGACGGGGACCTCGTGCAGCGCAACGTCGAGCTCGGCCGCGACGCGAGCGAACTGGACAAGGGACCGGCCGACGCCACGGGCCAGCCCGGCGGGTTCGGTCTGCAGTCCGACACCCTCGAGGTCGACAACATCCGCATCATCACCCGCTCGGTCACTGCCGGCACGTTGCGGCTCAACCAGGTCCGGATCGCCATCAGGCCCCAGGAGCGGGAGTGCTACTGATGGGCGGACCGACGCGCGCGGGCGGGTTCCGCCGGTGGCGGCGCACCCGCCCGTTCTGGGGCGGGCTGGGCATCCTGCTCGGCGCGGCGGTCGTGCTCGCCATCCCCTTCGTCACCCTGCGCATCGGTGAGATCACCGTGTCGCTGTCCACCCCGGGAGGCTCCGCCGCCACCCTGGTCGCCGCGGTCCTGGCCTGTTGCGGCGCCGGCGCCTGGTGGCGCCCGGAGCTCAAGACCGCCGCCGGGGTCATCGCCATGATCGCCGCGCTGGTCGGGGTCGTCACCACCAACCTCGGCGGACTGATCGTCGGCAGCCTTCTCGCCGTCCTCGGCGCCGCGGCGACGCTGGCCTGGACCCCGA
Source organism: Actinomycetospora sp. ABD4_176 (assembly GCF_056311855.1). NCBI lineage: Bacteria > Bacillati > Actinomycetota > Actinomycetes > Pseudonocardiales > Pseudonocardiaceae > Actinomycetospora > Actinomycetospora sp. ABD4_176. The sequence continues at coordinate 3,083,270 of NZ_CM149974.1, forward strand.
CCCCCCGCGCACCCCGTGCCGACACCCAGCCCTGACCGCAGCGGACGAGGGTCCGCGACCTGGATACGGATCGTGGTGTGTGCCCTGCTCGTGGCCGTCGGCCTCCCGACCGACGCCGCGATCGCCGAGGCGGCGCCCCGCCCTGCCGCACCGGGCGAGTTCACCCTGACCGCCGCCGAGATCACCATCGACGGCCTACGGATCGAGGGCACCGGCCCCGCACCCGGCGACGACCGGCAACGGACCACCTTGCGCCTCAGCGCCCGACAGGCCCTCGCCACGCAGCTCGCCGTCCAGGCCCCGGCCCCGGCAGGACGGCTCGCGATCACCTGCCCCGCGGACTGCCTCGTCGCCGGGCGCCCCGCCCGGCTCTACGTCCTCGAGCTGACCGCCACCCCGGTCGTCGCCGGCATCCCCACCGTGCCCATCACCCTCTCGCCGACCTTCCCGCTTCCACCACCGGCAGCTTTGGGCATCCTGCAGCTCCCGCGACTCACCTTCCGCGACCTGCGCGCCCGGCTGGTCCTGGTCACGAGCGACCTCGTCTCCACGCCCGCAACACGCGTCGACCTGCTCACCCGCGGCTGAGTCCAGCTAGCCGAGAGCTGGTCGACAAGCCGGGAGTGGCGCTCAGAGGCGACGACCAGCGTCCGCCGGAGCCTCCAGCGCGGCCAGGGCGAGCTGCGAGAGCTGCCGACCAACACGCGGCGCTCGACGCGGACCGTGCCGCTGCCCGGGTTCCTCGTCCGTGTGCCCACCGTGCGGTCGAGATGGCCATGAACGTCTACGGCCACATCGCGCTCGACACCCGGCGCGAGGCCCTCGGCCGGCTGGACGCCCAGCTCGACCTCGACGGCCCCTCGGAGGACTGACAGTTGCTGTCAACCGCTGCTGTCACCGAAGGAATCACGACGGGCGCACCGCCGTTGACCTGGAGCCGGCGCGGGGAATCGAACCCCGGACCTTTCGCTTACAAGGGCCACGCAACTCGTCTAGAGAAGTACGGGCCGCCGAGCTGGGCCAGGTTCCCGATCTGGTCCCGTCCCGCTGGACCGCCTCGGATCGGCTGCCGCTGCTACACGGCTGCTACACGGCGCCCGCCGCACGGAACGACCTCGGGGTCTCTCCCTCGGCGGCGCGGAGTCGCCTCGGACAGGTCGATCGTGCCGGGGCAAGGGCCATCGCGTCCTCACCGCCGGCCATCGCTCTAATCCTGGCCCTTGCGGCGGTGCGAGCGAGCTGTCAGACCCCGAGAGCGCCGACGAGGGAGAGACCCCGTCCCGACCACCACCGCACTCCCGACCCGCTCGGCGCTCGGACCCCCTCTCCTGAGGCCGGTGTCCTGGTCCAGGGCGGAACGCCTGGTCGCCGAAGGCTCAGGGCCTTCCGCCCGCTGATCCCGTCTGTCGCCGTCTCGCCGCTCTGACCACCGGGCCGCGAGACGGCCCTCCTGACGCGCCCACCGCAAGACCTCCGACGGGTCCTGCGGCGATGCCGCGCGTCCGCATCCGGTCACACGCCCCGCGAGACGGCCTCTCCGAGAGGCCTCGCCGTGTCCCACTCCCTCACCTCGAGCACCCGGTCCCGTACGTCCTCGGCGTCGTCGTCGGCTCGCTCGTCGCGGCGGTCGCTGCCCGCCCTGCCTGATCCCTGGCGCACGTACACGCCGGCGCCCGCTTCCTCGCTGTCGTCGTGGGCGGCCGGGGCAGGAGTGGCCGGCACGCCGCAGCGGGTCGAAGACAGGAGCGACCGGCGTAAGCCGGTCGCGACGGGCCCGGCCGCCGCCCCGGCGCCAGCCGAGGGCCGGCCGCCTGGGCTTGTTCTATGTGCCATATCGGGCCGCGGGCCCAGCGATACCGCAGGCATCGAGCCTGACGACCTCGGTGAGACGTCGGTCCCGGACTCGGTGGCGGGGCTGTGGGCGCCGGTGTTCCCCTCCCCGGAGCTCGTCGACGCGGCCGGCGCGATGCTGCCTGCGATCCGCGAGGAGCCCGGGAGCCTCGCGGAAGGGCCGCGGTGGGAGCTGACCGTCGGACCGGGCGTGTTCGCGGTGGCCTGCCGGGACTGGGCGCGCCGGGAGCGCACCGAGGAACGGGCTCGTGCGGCGCACGTGAAGGACGTCGACGCGGCGGTGGCCGCGCACATCGCGACCGGGGAGTGGCCCGAGCCTCCAACGCCGCGGACGGCGATCACGTCCTGGTCGCGTAAGAGCAGGGCGAACATGGTGCGCCGGCTGTGCGAGCTGGACTACACCCCGCTCTACGCGTCCGGCCGGCTGCCAGCGATGGTGACGCTGACCTACCCCGGCGACTGGCTCACCGTCGTCCCCACCGGCGTGGTGCTCAAGCGGCACCTCAAGGCGCTGCGGAAGCGCTACGCCCGCGCCTGGGGCGAGGACTGGGCGTGCGTGTGGAAGCTCGAATTCCAGCGTCGGGGCGCCCCGCACGTGCACATGCTCTGTACCCCGCCCCACGGCCGCGCCCGAACCACCGGCGAGACCTTCGCGGTGTGGCTCTCCGCCGCGTGGGCCGACGTCGTCGACCACCCCGACCCCGAGCAACGCCGCCGCCACGAGCTCGCCGGCACCGCCCTGGACTACGCCGAGGGCCTGCGCGCCACCGACCCGCGCCGTGTCGCGGCGTACTTCACCAAGCACGGGCTCATGGCGGCGAAGGAGTACCAGCACCACGTCCCCTCGGAGTGGTCCGAGCCCGGCACCGGCCCCGGCCGCTTCTGGGGCGTCTGGACCCTCCGACGCACCGTACGTACCGTCCACGTCTCCCCCGAGGACGGCATCCACGCCGGCCGCATCGCCCGCCGCTGGGCCAAGGCCCACGGCCGCGCCCAGCAGACCTGGAAGCCCCGCGTCGATCAGGCCGCCGGGCGCATCCGCTACCGCCGATCACGCTCGCGAGTCCGTCTCCTCGCCAACGGGAACCGCGGGTGGATCGCCGTCAACAACGCACCTGCCTTCGCGGCTGCCTTGGCCTCGGCTCTGTCCCAGATTCACGTCTGCCGGCTCAGTTCGCACCCGCCGCGTCGCGAAGTCGACGCTGCTCCACATGGGTGGATGCAACCTGCTCCCTTCGCGTTCGAGCCTGATCGATGATCTCATGTCGAGCCTCCAGCTCGCCCAGAGGCTGGGCGCCCAGGCAGGGGGGCAGGTTGACCGAGGACGTCCTGTGGAGCGGCGACGATTGGGAGGAGTACTGTCTCGCGCTCGCACAGCAGCGCTACGGCGCCGATGAGCTTCAGCGTGTGCCGGCCGCCAATCGCGGTGACCTAGGAATCGAAGCCTTTACCTTCTCGGGGATCGCCCTACAGTGCTACGCCCCCCAAGGCCCGTTACCAGTGGCGAGCAGGTATGAGAGACAGCGCGACAAGCTCACAACTGACACGAATAAGTTGAGAGACAAACACGCCCAACTTCGCGCCCTCCTCGGACCAACGGTCATCCGCCGTTACCTCTTCTTGGTTCCTCTTCACGACTCACATCAGCTAGTAACTCATGCCACGACCAAGACCGCAGAGGTACTTGGATGGGGCCTCGATATCATTCACCCCGAGTTTCGTATCGTCGTCTGCGAGGCTGACAACGCGTTCCCTCAGGAGAAAGCGATCCTGGAAGCACGTCCTCGAGCGATAATCGAACAGGCTGCACCGGCGACAGAGGAGGTCGCGACATGGATGGGCGAGAACCCTAGCCTGATCGAAACCGCACTCGCGAAACTTGCGCCAGTCGTCCCAGACCCACGCTCGCGCGTCCGGTACGTCGACCAACTCGCAACTCAACATCTCAAGGGCGACCACATCCTTGCGAAGCTCCGCCTCAGATACACGGATCAGTGGGAAGCCGCAACGCGATGTGCGAATGAGAAGGAGCGCGTCCTCAGTCTCGAGTATCCTCAAGACCACCCAGAGCGTTCTACTCAGAACATTACTCAGATCGCGCAGCATCTTACTGCAGAGTTGCGCGAATCTATCCCAGAACTCGGCCCGGCGAACTCCAAGACGCTCTCGTGGCGTGCCGTGTCAGATTGGCTCATGCGCTGTCCGCTAGACTTTGGCGCATTAGACGTGGCCGAGGACGGACGTGTGATTGATGGCTGACGTAGAAGACTTAGAGCAGATGTTTGCGGGTCTTGACACGTCTCCGACCTTCCGTCAACGGCCAGACCCCGTGCCCGCCGACCTACGCATCTCATGGCGGTTTTCGGCAGTCGTACTTGTACTCCGCCGCTGTCGAGGGCAGAGCGCCCCGGAGCAGCAGCTTAGCCTCTTAGTGTCCGCACTGCGGTCACCGAGCCTGCAGGCGATCATACTTCGCTCTCTTGCTGGCGGACCTTTACCCAGCGACGTACCATTTCGTAGCGACCCGAGCCTCAAACGAACTATCCGCATCGCCATCGCGACCGGGGTCCTACAGAGAGCCTCAAACGGGAACGTAACGCTTGGCGAACAGGGGGTGCGACTTGCTGCCAGAATCTACAATGATCCCGCAGTTATGGCGCTCGAGAAGGCGTTTCTAGACAGACTGCCTAGATCTATCACACAGAAGAGTCTCAGCAATCTTTTCAGGGGACAATGATGCTTAGACTCCGACGACTAAGAATGCGCGTTCAGACACGGGCAGGATCCTTTGGCACAGACCTGGTCTTCCAAGACGGTCTCAACATCCTCCGTGCAGATAACACCAGCGGCAAGTCAACATGTTTGCAGGCAATCGTATACGCCCTCGGCCTGGAGGGAATGCTCAGCGCACGCCGAGAAATACCACTCGCCCACGCGATGACCGACGAGCTCGACGTCGACGGGAGCACCCATCGTGTAGACGACTCGTGGATTCAGCTAGAAGTTGAGAATGGCTCGGGTGCCGTGATGTCCGTGAGGAGGGCCGTCACGAGTAGCACTGCGGACACCCACCTCATGAAAGTTGAGTATCGAGACCAACTCGATGGTCCCGTGACGGCCGCCCAAGACTATTTCGTCAGGCGCCCGGGAGCGGCGCAACGAGACGCAGGCTTCCATACAGCCCTAACAAGGTTCCTCGGCTGGGACCTACCTAGGGTGACGCGAAACGATGGAGGCGAGTCGCCACTCTATCTCGAGTGCATCTTTCCTCATTTCTATGTTGAGCAGAAGCATGGATGGAGTGGGCTGCAGAGTCGAATTCCCACCTACTATCAGATACGCGACGTCGCTAAGCGGTCCGCTGAGTTTGTGCTTGGGCTGGAGGTGTACGAGCGCATCCTAGCGAGGCAGCGTCTCGAGTCGGCCGGCCAGATTATTGTCTCCGAGTGGCGCGAGGCCACCGATATTCTTCTCTCGACGTCACGAAGTGCTGCTGTAGTAGTGCAAGGTATCCCACAGCGCCCGGTTAGTGATCCCGAAGAGCTGGCCGCGCGATTATTCGTCTCCCAAGGAGAGACGTGGACACCCCTCGACGACGAGCTGACCCGCCTTCGGACGTTGCTTGCGGAGCGAGAAGCGGAACCAGTACGCCGCGTGGACGAGGCAACAGAGAGTGCCGAGGCGGCACTACCGGAGGCGCAGCGAGAACTTCTTTCAACTTCCACTCTCTTGCGCGAGCTGGTAGCGGACTCCGAGGAAGCGGCCCGCAGAGTCGAGACGCTAGAATCTCGCATCGAAGCGCTCGAGGCAGAGATCACGCGGCAGCAAGATGTGCAAGTATTGGCTGGACTTGGCGGTACCAATCTACCGATGGCGGACGGCTATCAGGTCTGTCCGACATGCGATCAGCGTCTACTCGACGGCTTCGAGATCACGACAAATCCGATGAGTCCTGAGGAGAACGTCGCCTACTTGCGACGCGAGGTTCAGACCTACCGCGCCATGCGCAATGACCTTTCTCGGGCGCAAGTGGCGCGCCAAGCGCAGATTGACGCGCTTCAGGTCGATGCATCGGACCTACGGCGCCGAATAAGAGGCCTACAAGACGTCCTCACGTCGGCATCGAGCACTCCTTCCGTCGAGCAGATCGCTGAAAGGATTCGGCTGGAAGAGCGGGTTGAGCGACTGGGCGAGTGCCAGCTGAAGGTAACCGAGTCCCTCGAGACGCTCCGAGACCTATCTCGGCAATGGGCCCGAAACAGAGAGCTACTTGAAGGGTACTCGTCTACCGCACTCACGAGTTCGGACAGACAGGTGCTCGACCAGCTCCAAAGCTCTTTCATCGACCAGATTCAAGCGTACGGATTCCGTTCACTTGATCCGGGCAGTTTGGAAATTTCGACGGAGACGTATCGCCCAAGCCATGAGGGCTTCGATCTCGGCTTCGACCTTTCGGCCAGCGACATGGTCCGAGTGATCTGGGCTTACCTGATCGGGATACTCGAGACCGCCCAGAACGTCCGGGCGCATCATCTCGGGTTACTCATCTTCGACGAGCCGAGGCAACAAGAGGCAAGTCTTGAGAGCTTCCAGGCTTTGCTTACCCGTGCTGGCCGGAACGCTCAGAGGGGCTCCCAGATTTTACTCGCAACTAGCGCCGAATTGCCCACCCTGGACATGATGCTCAAAGACATCGCCCATCACATGATTTCTTTTCCACCTGGCGCAAAAATCATTCAGTCGGTCGGATGAAGCAAAGCCGCAGTTCGAGCTACTTGACGGGGGTCACGATCGCCGCGATACGACGATCTTTGTCTCACGCCTCGATGAAAGCGCATTAGAGACTCTCTCGGCCATCTATGACAACTCGAGATGCCTATGACTTCTTGACAACAAACCAGCTCACTTGCACCACAAGCGCAAAATCAACCTTGATGGTTGACCCAGTGCTGCGCGCGGCATCGACAGCAGTAAGCTTGTCCAAGGTGCCGCACGGACCTTTGGGGGGATCTTGAGCAGTACAGATTATGGGGAGAGCACGCATAGCTGGCCTCTTACATCCGATACGTCTCCTCCGGACGGCTCTGAGCTCGGGCCAATGATGAAGGCCTACCGTAAGGCTCACGGTCTTACGCAGACCCAACTCGCCAAACAGTTAGGAACGTCGCAGCCTCGACTCTCCAAGATTGAGAGTGGCTCGCTGCGAGTTCGGGCAATCGAAGAGCTTCAGGACTTTGCAGATCGGCTTGACCTGCCTTACGAGCGCCTCGGCCTTCTCCCAAATAACGCGGAAGACGGGCGACCCCATGACGACAGAATAAGCAAGGCGCCGATGGTCGACGCTAGCCATGAACAGTGGCGGAGAATTCGCAGAGAGCTGAACGCGCACCGACTGGAACTCGGTGAGTTGGCAGGCCAACTATACCCTCATGCGCCAACCGTCGAGAATACGCCGATTATGACTCAAGAACAGTGGCTACCAAGTACCCCTATCGAACTAGGTGACATACAACTGGGGTGGACACCTGAGGGCCCAAGACCGACAACCACCGGCGACTCCTCCCTGCTTGATCCTATTCGACCCCTCACCTTCAATGGAGACTCTACGTACCTTCGGTATTCTCGCGCACTCCGCGATTTGGCTCGACCCAAGCTACTGGACAATCGTTGGTCCTACAGAGCCATCGATCTCAGCGTCCGACCTGAGAAACTCCACTGTCAGTTTGGCTACACGACCTACTTCGAAGTTCTTGATGTCGGAGAGGCGCTGGCCCACGAACTCACGGGCGTCTGGCTGAAATCTGACCGTTCGGACCCTTCCATAGACGACTTGCCGTTTCGTAGATCGATCGATGATCCCTTTGACCTGCGAGCCCGCCCGATGCTACCCAGTATCAACACGCTTACAATTCGAAGGGACCCGTACGACGGGCATAAGATGTATCTCCATAGACGGGATGCTTCATCGGTCGCAATAGCTGGAGGCATGTACCACGTGGCTCCCGCCGGGGTGTTCCAGCCCGCTAGTCTCGCCCCCCAAGCTCAAGCTCGCGACTTCTCGCTCTGGAGAAACATTCAGAGAGAGTACTCCGAGGAATTCTTGGGAAACCCAGAACATGACGGCAACTCAGCATTCACGGTGGAATATGAAAATGAAGAGCCGTTTGTCTCGCTTGACGCCGCGAGAAGCAGGGGGCAATTTCGGGTGTTCGTGTGTGCCATAGTCATAGAACCACTCACGCTGTGGGTAGAGTTTCTGACTGTGGCGGTCATCGAAGCGGAGGCTTTCGACTACCTCTTCTCGGAGATGGTAGCGGTGAACGACGAGGGTTACGCTGTATCCAGCGTGCCCAATAGGCCGTCCACTGGGATTCCGTTTTCCTCTGAGGCGCTTACACAGCTTCACAGGCAGAACGCTGTTTCTCCAATCACCGACGCATGCTTACGACTAGCGTGGCGCAACCGTAAAGCGTTGTTGGGCTCATGAAGAAGATCTTGGTCACAGGAGCAAGCGGCTTTGTCGGTGGGACTCTAATTGAGTTGCTAGACCGAAGCGGCTACGAAGTCGTCGCCTATTCCCGAAGCACCGTAAGGAGTCACAACGATGTGAAGTACATGCAGGGTGATGTCACCGACCTGCCTACTCTATCTCGCGCAGTCAAAGAAGTTGAAGCGATCGTCCATCTTGCGGCAATGACTCGACTACGTCAATCGCTCGTCGAACCCGTGCGCGCGTGGCACACGAATCTGGGCGGCACTCTGAACGTAATCCGCGCTTTGCAATATTCAGAGGCTCCAAAACCCATCGTACTGGCTTCGACCGGAGCGATTTACGGGCGAGGTGCCTCTGGCACTCTCGGTGAAGAAGCACCTCCAGCTCCGGATTCTCCTTACGCCGCTAGCAAGTATGCAAGCGAGCTCGCTCTTCGGGACTTCGCTGCAGTAGGAGGCTGTGGTGTCACGGCACTGCGAGCGTTCAACATCGCCGGAGCATCACTTAACGGCGTAGTCGATGGCGACGATTCGCGCGTTATACCCAGACTACTGTCCATTCAGTATCGCGGCTCAGGAAGATTTGGCATGAACGGCGACGGGACAGTCGTGAGAGACTTTGTTCATGTAAAGGACGCGGCCGAAGCAATTCTGTCGGCATTGACCAGCTGCACCGTCGGGTCGTTCTCGCTTTACAACCTCGGGAGTGGTCGACCTACTACGATGCGGGAAGTGCTCGAAACCGTAGAAGCAATCACTCATAAGCCAGTACCTGTCGACTTCAAGCCGCCCGTGGATGAGCCAGAACTACTAGTAGCGAACATATCAAAGATAGAGCACGAACTGAACTGGCGACCAAGCCACTCGACGCTTGCAGAGATAGTGTCGGATGCTTGGGCCGGCCTGTATTCGCCCACCGAATGATATCTCGTCGAATATTCCCGGGAAGAATACTGGGAAGATAACGAATAACGGAGTCGTTCCATTGACTGCAATGGGGCTATTGGCCGACTCTCGAGGGGAGTGCGCAAGAGCGCACTCAGGAGGTGGCCCAGGCGGAGGTAGCAGCTCCGCCTGGGCCGTGCACCCAGAGGAGAGCCTGAGGATGCAGGTAGAGCGTACAAGACGAGCGCCGCGGCATGCAGCGACCTCCCCCACGACAGCGGACTACTGGGCACGTTTAGGAAGGTACGTGCCGGGCGAGGTGATCGGCGGATACATGATCATATCTAGCTTCGTCCAGAGCGCATCGAACGTGTCCGAGACAGAACGCGGCGCGGCATACGTCGTTGTAGTCGGCATCTGCAGTCTGGCGGCCTGGATGTACGCCCGCCGGGTGCTGAGAGTCAAACAGCGCCGACACTGCTTCGTCTCCATGATCGCTTTCTTGGTCTGGGTCTCATCGTCCGCCGGGCCAGCAACTCTCGTTGCATGGTGGCATCCATCGATGGGAGCCACGGCCGTCGTCTTGTTCGGCATGGGGGTCCGGCTCTTCGGCGTCCCTCCGCTCCCGGAGACCCGTGCGTACCACGCAGAGGAGAAGCGTCGGGGCACTTGGGTGTAAACGGAGCTTAGACGATCGCCACAAAGTGCTGTCGGGACATTGTCCCGCCAGCGCTTTGTGGCGACGTTGCAGCTCTCAGCCGCCTCGGACCGGCGGCCCCCGACAGACCCGAACCTGCGACCCCTCGCCCCGGACGATTACGACAGCTTTCCGCACGTCCGGCACGGACCACTCTTGCGGTGATGTGCTGGACGTCGGGTCCGACCGGCTTCGTGAGCCTCGAGTGTTTGGCCTCCATTATGACCCGAGGCTCGAGGAGTTGCTTCTTGACAAAGCACGTGCCGACGCGTTGGCACTTCATACCACTTGCGATCGCACGAGAGACTGCGACCATCGAAGTCGTGGTCCGTTGGCCCTGGGTGGCGCGAGAAGCGCTGGGCACCGGTCCTGACGGGCGCCGACGCCTCGACGGGGTGGGACTGCTCTCCGAGTCGCCAGACCTCGTGGAGGTGACCGGAGTGATGTCCTCGCCCCAACGGGTCTCCGGCAACCCGAGTCGTCATGACCCCTCATTTGAAGAGTGGCTTCCCAGTCGTAGCCGGCCAATGCTTGTTCGCCACCTTTAGGAACCTGTCCGGGAAGTAGGGGTCCCGTAGTCCGCCACTAGTGTATTCTCGACCTAGTAAGAGCCAACTCCATTTAGAACGGTCACGCCGTCGTGCACGCGCACGTTAACTTCCGCGGCGAAGGCGTCTTGGACGCGTATAGAGTAGGCTCTCGACATTTTTTCATTTGCCTCAGCCATGGTCATCCATACGACGGCGGTCGCCTCCTCTGATAATATGGCCTCCCCCTCCGCAGGGTGACACCGGAAGACTAGCGAGACGATTCCACGGGACATGTTCTTGTAGACACCAGAAAGCCCTAAAACCCTTACTAAGAGACCCGTCTCTTCAAGCACCTCCCTGATGACTCCTTGCTCTGGCGTCTCACTCAGCTCAAGGACGCCGCCGGGAGGCTCCCAATGGCCGTTGTCCCGGCGTTGAATGACGAGGACTCGGTTCTGCTCGTCGACGACGATGCCGGCGACGCTGACCGAGTGCTTGGGTGTGTCGCCCACTGTCGCCTCCTGACGTTCGTCACCGTTCGGTAGCGTTCGGCACCGATCGTAGAGGTCCAGTCGTCTGGAGGAGTCGTGCAGCTCGGGGTCATCGACCGCGCGGACGACCGGCCGCCGTACCGCCAGATCGCCGACCACCTGCGCGCCGCCATCGACCGTGGCGACCTGGTGGCCGGGGACAAGCTGCCCAGCGAGGCCGAGCTCATCGAGAACTACGGCGTCGCCCGTATGACCGTGCGCCAGGCCGTCCAAGAGCTGCGCAACGAGGGTCGCGTGGTCGCCGAGCACGGGCGCGGGACGTTCGTCCGCCCGCCGGTGCAGGTGCGCCGGCTCGCCTCGGAGCGCTTCGCCCGACGACACCGGGAAGCTGGCCTCGCGGCGTTCAGCGTGGAGGCGCAGAAGGTCGGGTTCACGCCGAACGTGGACCAGCTGGAAGTCTCGACCGGACCGGCGACGCCAGAGATTCGCGACCGGCTGCGCCTGGCCGACGACGAGGAGGTCGTCGTGCGGTCGCGGCGCTACCTCGCCGACGGGCAGCCGGTCGAGACGGCCGTCTCCTACCTTCCCGCGTCCGTGGCCGCCGGCTCACGGATCGTCGAGGCAGACACCGGCCCTGGTGGCATCTACGCGCGCCTGGAGGACATGGGCTTCGAGCTGGACCACTTCACCGAAGAGGTGTCGGCCCGGATGCCCAGCGCCGAGGAACGGCGCCGGCTCCAGCTCACCGACGGCGTGCCCGTCGTCGTCCTCGTGCGCACCGCCTACGACACGACTGGGCGGCCACTGGAGGTCTGCGACACCGTCAAGGCCGCGCCCGCCTACGTACTGGAGTACGAGGTCCCGGCGCGCTGACCAGGGCCTACAACAGCTCCGTAACAGCTCATCTGGCTCCTCTAGACGTCTATCTGACTACTGCTAATCTCAAGACATCTAGAGGAGTTCGAGCGAGGAGCAGCAGTGATCCAGAACTACGTCATCGACCAGGCCGCCACCTTCGAGTGGCTGATGTTCCTGTCGTCCGGCCCCAAGACGGCCTTCGGCGACAACTACCGCCAGGAGACGACCAAGGACGGGCTGCCCAAGTGGCAGCTCCAGTTCGCGGCGTGCTTCAGGCAGTTCGGGCGCCCGACCAACGAGATCGTGACCGTCGGCATCGCCGCCGAGCGGGACCCGGGCGAGGACCTCGCCCCGGCCACCCCGGTGCAGCTCGTGGGCTTCGAGATCGGCGTCATGGACAAGAAGAACCGCGAGGGCCAGGCCATCGGCGCCCAGGTCTGGTATCGCGCCCAGGAGGTCCGGCCGCTGTCCGCGACCGGCAACGGCGCCCGCAGCACCAAGCAGGCGCCCCAGTCCGAGGCGGCGGCGTCATGACCTGGCAGACCGACGCGGCCTGCCGCGACGCCGACCCGGAACTGTTCTTCCCACCCACCGAGGACGACACCTCGGTCCTGGTCGCCCGCCACCGGATCGCCGTCGCCCCGATCTGCGGCGGCTGCCCGGTCGCCACCGAGTGCCTGCGCTGGGCGCTGGACACCGGCCAGGACTTTGGCCTGTGGGCCGCCACCACCCCTACCGACCGCCGCGCCATCCGGCGTGCCCGCCTGGCAGGCATCCCCGACCCGATCGCCGACGCCGAACCCATGTGCTCCGGGTGCGCGCTGCTGTTCCCCATGCCGGCCGTGGACGGCCAGCTCTGCGCCGCTTGCACGGAGAGGACCCTCCGATGACCGCCCTCGAGCACACCCGGCGCCTCGAGCACCGCTCCGGGCGCACCCGCGGCCCTGGCGCGCACCGCCCGAGCCTGTTCGCCCGGCTCCGCGCCGAGCGCGCCCGCCGCGAGTACGAGGCCTCGGTCCTGGCGTTCGCCGCCTCGCTCAAGGCGACCTTCCGGGAGGCCTGCACCGGCATCGCCCTGTGCCAGTACGTCCACGTCGCGGCCGGCGTCACGATCCGCACCCCGCGCGTCGGGCAGGTCCGCGTCGGCCCGCCCACCTCGTTCACCGTCGAGCTGATGGCCGGCCAGGAGCCGGCCGACTTCACCAAGGGCGAGAACGGCGCCCGCCTCGCCCACACCCTCGGCGCCCACGGACTCCGGGTCGAGCCGATCGCGGGCCGCTGGGTGCGGCTGCACATGCTCGACGTCGACCCGCTGCGCGACGGCTTCGGCCTCCCACCGGTGACCGTGGCGTCCGGTACCGAGTCGGTGATCCTTGGGCGCACTGAGGACGCCACGACCCTCGGCCACGCCCTCACCGATCCCGCCCACCTGGCGGTGCAGGGCATGAACGGCTCCGGGAAGTCGGTGTTCACCTACGGGCTGCTCGCCCAGCTCGCCGCCGCTCCTGACGTCCTCGTGACCGGCTCCGACATCACCGGTCTGCTGCTCGGCCGCGCCTGGGACGACACCGCCCACCGGCCCCACCAGGTCACCGGGACGCACGACGTCGCCGCTCACGCGGTGCTGCTGGAAGACCTGGTCGCCGAGATGGACCGCCGGCTCGCGACCATCCCGCCGCGCCGCGACAAGGTCGAGCCGTCGCCAGACTGTCCGACGGTCCTCGTGGTGCTGGAGGAGTTCCCCGGCCTGCTGCGCGCCGCCGACGGGCTGCCCAAGCCCAAGCGCGGCGAAGGCATCCCGGTCGGCGAGCGCATCCGCACCGCCGTGCTGCGGCTGCTCTCCGAAGGCCGCAAGGCCGCGGTCCGGGTGCTCATGCTCGCCCAGCGGTTCGAGGCCACTGCGGTCGGAGGTGGCTACGCCCGCGACCAGTTCGCCCTCCGGCTGTCGTTCCGGGTGCCGGCGGACTCGCTGGAGATGCTCCACGGCAGCGACGCCCGGCACCTGGGTCAGGAGCACGCCAACGCCGACCCCGGCGTCGCCTACCTGTCCGGGCTCGGGCGGGACTGCGAGCGCATCCGCGTCCCGTACCTCGGCGACTACGGCGAGTACTGCGACCGGATCGCCGCACACGGACGGCGGGCCCACCGATGAACCTCATCGCGATCGTGATCATCGCCGGGCTCGTCACGGCCCTGCTCATCAAGAGTCACCGCGCCGCGCCGGCGCTCGTGTCCGGCGTCGTGACCCTCGTCCTGCTGTTCGCCGCTTTCCCCACCCTCGGCCCGGCGGTGTCGAGCAGCGCCGGCGAGTTCGCCCACCAGCTCGGCGCCGCCACCGACCGCGCTGCCGACGTCCCGCCGCAGGAGGTGCAGCGATGACCAACCTCGTCGCCCGCGACATCGAGCGCGCCGGCAACGCCGTCCGCAGCGCCAACCACGCGTCCATGCGCGGAGTCCTCGACGGGCCCCAGTCGGCCGTCGTCGTCGGCAACCTCGTCGAGCTGGCCCAGCGCCTCCCCCAGGTCCTCGACTTCCTGGCTCGCTCGTTGTGCCGCGCCGACCCCGCTGAGCACGACGACGACCGCAGCGCCGACGTCGCCTGGCTGCTCCAGCTCGCCGGAGCCGAGGTCGACGACGCCCGCGCCGCGCTCGGCGACGCCGCCGGCCACCTCACTCACGCCCACAACCACCTCGGCCACCTCGGCCGCCGGCTCTCGGAGGACTGACATGGACGCGCTGCTCTACACCGCCGAGGAAGCCGCCGAACTACTCAAGATCAGCCGGTGCAAGGTCTACGACCTGCTCCGGAACCACGACCTCCGCTCGGTCAAGATCGGCGGCTCCCGCCGAATCCCCCGCGGCGCCCTGGAGGAGTACGTCGCCCGCCTGCTCGACGTGGAGCCCGCCTGATGGCCGGCGAGAAGCGGCCCCGACGCGCCAATGGGGAGGGCTCGATCTACCAGCGCTCCAGCGACGGCAAGTGGGTCGGGAGCGCCTACGTCTACACGTCGTCCGGGCAGATCAAGCGCCGGCCCGTGTACGGCTCCAGCTTCGACGAGGTCCGGGCCAAGCTCGACGAGCGCAAGGTCAACTCGGCCAACGGCATCCCGGTCCCAGACCGTTCCTACAGCGTCGCGCAATGGTTCGAGCGCTGGTTGGTCACCGTCCGCGAGGAGCGCCGGCCCACGACCTACGCCGGCTACGAGAACGCCGTCCGGCTCTACATCGTCCCCGGTCTGGGCCGGAAGGCACTCCCCCGACTGACGGCGGCTCACGTCCGCGCGTTCATGGCCGGCGTTCGCGAGCGGTGCCTGTGCTGCATGCACGGCCTCGACGTCCGCCGGCCCGAAGAGGACCGGTGCTGCTCGGTCGGGCGCTGCTGCGGGCGCAGGCCCTCCCAGCGACAGGTCCAGTACGTCCACGCCGTGCTCCGCAACGGCCTTGCGGCGGCTGAGCGCGAGGAGCTGGTCACGCGCAACGTCGCCAAGCTCGTCCGAGTCTCCGTGCCGCGCTACAAGGTCGGGAAGGGCCTCACGGTCGCGCAGGCGCACGAGCTCCTGCAGGCGGCCAAGGGCCGGCGGCACTACGCGCTCTACGTCGTCGCGGCGACGCTCGGGCTGCGCCACGGCGAGCTGCTCGGGCTGCGCTGGCAGGACGTCGACTTCGACCGCGCCACGGTCACGATCGCCCAGACCGTCCAGCGCGCGGCCGGCCGTCTCTACGTCGCCGAGGCCAAGACTGAGGCCTCCGAAGCGACCATCCCGCTGCCGAAGGTCACCCGCCGCGCCCTGGAGGAGCACCGCACCCGGCAGGACGAGGAGCGGGCGACGGCCGGCGACGCCTGGCAGGACCGCGGCCTCGTGTTCGCCTCGACCGTCGGCACGCCCACCGAGCCCCGCAACCTCGGCCGCGACTTCGAGCGCGTTCGGGAGCTGGCCGGCATGCCCGACGTCCGGCTCCACGACCTGCGGCACACCGTCGTGAGCCTGCTGCTCGACCTCGGCACGCCGCCGCACGTCGTCCAGGCCATCGCTCGCCACGCCCACATCGACGTGACCATGGCGATCTACGCCCACACGAACCTCGACGCGATGCGCCAGGCCCTCGACGCCATCGAGTGGAAGGAGCTGTGATGGCTGTTGCTACACGCGTTGCTACATCGCGATCATGGTCCGGGCGGTGCACCCGGTCTGACCTGGAGCCGGCGCGGGGAATCGAACCCCGGACCTTTCGCTTACAAGGCGAGCGCTCTGCCGATTGAGCTACGCCGGCACGCGGGCCATGGTACGAGAGCCGGTCCTGCGGAGAGACCCCGCCCAGGGGTGCGGGGCCGTAATCTCGTGCGTCGGCGCGGTGGGCGGGCGGGGCCCCTGGCGGGCCCGGACGGGTGGGACGTGGGGCACGTCCGCGCCCGGCAACCACGATCGGCTCCCACACGTCTGCGCAGGTGGCTGGATGAAGATTCCCGGTGTGCACCGTCCGCGGCCCGAGCACACCGGAGAGCAAGGAGAGGAAGGTCCGCCCGTGGGGGTGGCCCAGCGAGCACGAGGCTCGCTCCGTCGACAGTTCCCCGTCACACCCGACCTGCGGCGCTCCGTGGACGCGCCGACGGTCCGCGACAACCTCCTGCCGGCCGTCACCGGCCCGCAGGTCGCCGAGGACGCGCTGGTCCTGCGCGTGCTCGACCTCGCGCTGCGCATCGGCGAGGTCCAGCTCGCCACCGGCGCCGGCGCCGCCGTCGCGCACGACACGATGATCGCGATCGCCCGCGTCTACGGCCTGCCGACCTGCGACGTCGACATCGCGTTCTCGACGATCACCATGTGCTGCCACCGCGGCAACGAGGCCGGCCCGGTGACGACGATGCGCAACGTCCGCTACCGGACCCAGGACTACACGCGCCTGACCGAGGTCGACGACATCATCACCGGCATCGTCGACCGCGAGGAGCCGATGCCCGTCGAGGAGGCGGTCACCCGGCTCGGCAACGCCGTCCGGGCGAACCACCCCTATCCGCGCTTCGTCGCCGGGATCGCGCGGTCGCTGTTCGCCGGCGCGGTCGCCTTCCTGCTCGGCGGCGGATGGGTCGTCGCCGCGCTGGCCACGGCCGCCACCGGCGTCATCTGGGCCGTCGCGCGCTGGCTGGGCCGGCGCGGGGTGCCGATGTTCTTCCAGCAGATGGTCGGCGCCGCCATCGTCACGCTCAGCGCCACGTCGCTGGCCTCGACCGGCACGCTCGCCGACTCGCCGGTGTTCGTCATCGCGGCCGGGATCGTCGTGCTGCTCTCCGGGCTCTCGCTGGTCGGCCTGGTGCAGGACGCCATCTCGGGCTTCCCGCTGACGGCCGCGGGGCGCGTCGTCGAGGTCGTCATCGCGTCGGCGGGGCTGCTGGTCGGGGTCGTCGTGAGCATCAAGCTCGTGGGCACGGTCCTGGGCACGGACGCCGGCGCCTACGCGGCCGTGGTCCCGCCGGGGCCGCTGCCCTCGCTGCACCCGCTGTCGCTGTTCGCGGCCGCGGCGGCCGGGATGCTCTTCGCCCTCTCGGCCTACGCGCCGTGGCGTTCGCTGCCGCTGGCGGCGCTGGCCGGGGCGACGGCGTGGGCCTCCTACGCGGCCTTCGGTCTGCTGGGGGCCGGTGAGGTCGTCGCCGCCGCGCTCGCGGCCGCGGCCCTCGGCCTCGTGGCGATGCTCCTGCCCCGCGCACTGGGTACACCTCCGCTGGTGCTGGTGATCGCCGGGATCACACCGCTCCTACCGGGTCTGACGATGTACCGCGGGTTCTCCCAGCTCGCGTACGGCAGCGTCGCCCAGGGAGCGGTGACGATCCTGCTGGCCCTGACCTTCGGTCTCGCCCTCGCAGCCGGGGTCTCGGTCGGGGAGCAGATCGGCTGGCCCCTGCAGCGGCTGGTCCGCCGTCTGCTGCCCGGAGTGACCGCGGAGGACAGAGCACGTGACGCACGCCGAGGACGCCCCCGGGTCTTCTGACCTGCTGGTGGTGGCCAACCGGTTGCCCTTCGACCTCGACGAGGACGGCGAGTGGCGCCGCGCACCGGGGGGCCTGGTCACCGCCCTCGAACCGACGCTGCGCTCGCGCGGCGGCGCGTGGGTGGGGTGGCCGGGCAAGCCCGACGCCGCGCCGGCCGCCTTCGACGACGAGGGCATGGCCATCCGGCCGGTGCCGATCGGCGCCGACGAGGTCGCCGCCTACTACGAGGGCTTCGCCAACGCGACCCTCTGGCCGCTCTACCACGACGTCGTGGCGCGGCCGCGGTTCGAACGCTCCTGGTGGGAGGCCTACCGCACGGTCAACGAGCGCTTCGCCGCGGCCGCCGCGGACGCCGCCGCACAGGGCGCGACGGTGTGGGTGCAGGACTACCAGCTCCAGCTCGTCCCGCAGATGCTGCGCGAGCGGCGCCCGGACCTGCGCATCGGCTTCTTCCTGCACATCCCCTTCCCGCCCGCCGAGCTGTTCGCCCAGCTGCCGTGGCGGCGCCCGGTGGTGGAGGGCCTGCTGGGGGCCGACGTCGTCGGGTTCCAGACGGTCGGGGGCGCCGAGAACTTCCGGCGCGTCGCCGCCCGGCTCACCGACGCGACGGCGGACGACACCCCGATCACCGTCGACGGCGACCCGGGGCACGTCACCGCGCCGGACGGGCGCACGATCACCGTCGGCGCGCACCCCATCTCCGTCGACGCCGGGCACCTCGACGAGACCGCCCGCGCCGACGCGGTGGCCGAACGGGCGGTGTCGCTGCGCCACGAGCTCGGTGACCCGCGCACCGTCCTGCTCGGCGTCGACCGCCTCGACTACACCAAGGGCATCGACGTCCGCCTGCAGGCGTTCGCCGAGACGCTCGAGGACGGGCGGCTCGACCCCGCCGAGACCGTGCTCATCCAGGTGGCGACCCCGAGCCGCGAGCGCGTCGAGCACTACGCCGAGATGCGCGACGAGATCGAGCTCGCCGTCGGGCGGATCAACGGCGAGTACGGCCGGGTCGGCAACCCCGTCGTGCACTACGTGCACCAGTCGACCCCGCGCGACGAGCTCGTCGCCTTCTACCGGGCCGCCGACGTCATGCTCGTGACGCCCTACCGCGACGGCATGAACCTCGTCGCCAAGGAGTACGTCGCCTCGCGGCCCGACGGGGACGGTGCGCTGGTGCTCTCGGAGTTCACCGGCGCCGCCGACGACCTGGGCGCGGGCGCGTTCCTCGTCAACCCGCACGACATCGACGCGGTCGGCGACGCCATCGTGGCCGCGGCGTCGCTGGACCACGAGGAGTCCCGCCGGCGGATGGGCCTCATGCGCGAGCAGGTGCTGGCGAACGACGTCGAGCGCTGGGCCGCGGGGTTCCTCGCGGCGCTGGGCGTCGGGACCTGACGGTTACCGGCTGGTGTCGCGGGCAGGGCCCGACGTCACGCGGGCGAGCAGCTCGGTGGGCAGCAGGAGGGTGCGGGAGCGCTGGCGGTCGCCGCGGTCGAGCAGCAGCTCGCCCGCGGCACGACCCTTGTCGAGGGTCGGCTGGCGGATGGTCGTCAGCTCGGCGCGCTCGGCGGCCGGGACGCCGTCGAAGCCGGTGACGGTCAGGTCCTCGGGCACCGAGCGGCCGGACCGCCGGGCGTGGCGCAGCGCGCCGAGCGCCAGGATGTCCGAGGTGCAGACGACGGCGGTGACGTCGTGCTGGGCCAGCAGCTGCTCGGCGGCCGAGGCGCCGGCCGACTCGCTGTGGTCGTAGCGCTCGACGACCGGAACCGTCGACCAGTCGACGCCCGCCTCGCCGAAGCCCTCGCGCAGGCCCGCGAGGCGCCGGCGCTGGACCTCGTAGCGGGCGCGCTGCTGGCGCTCGACGCTCGCGAAGCCGTCGTTGCGCTCGGTCGACAGGCGCATGCAGAGCACGCCGACCCTGCGGTGCCCGAGGCCCGCGAGGTGGCGGGCCATGTCGACCATCGCGGCGTGGTCGTCGATGCCGACGCGGTCGACGTCGGGGACCGCTGTCGGCTGGTCGCAGACGACGACCGGGACCGGGCGCTCGAGCACCGCGTGGAAGTTGTCGTCGTCGTCGGGCATCGAGTAGACGACGAACCCGTCGACGCCGGCCCGCGCGACCGCGCCCGGGTCGTCGGCCTCGGGGCTCACGGGGACGAGCAGCAGGCCCGAGCCGTTGTCCTCGCAGGCCAGCGCGAGCCCCTCGAGGAACTGGACGGCCACCGGGTCGCGGAACGCGTACGACAGGGCCTCGGTGAGCAGCAGGCCGACCGCGCCGGCCTTGCGGGTGCGCAGCGAGCGCGCGACCGGGTCCGGGCCGGGGTAGCCGAGGCGGCGCGCGGTGTCGAGCACGCGGCGGCGCAGCGCGGGCGAGAGCTGGTCGGGGCGGTTGTAGGCGTTCGACACCGTCGTGCGGGACACGCCCAGCTCGGCCGCCAGCGAGGCCAGCGTGGCGGTCCGCCGCGACCGGCGACCCTCGAGTGCCTCACCCACCGCCCGAACGTATCGACTGTTTCGATCTAGGGCCACTCCACGCGACCGATGGGCGTCCCCGTGCGCCGTGTGTGACCTGGTCGGAGGACACGGAGCGCAGCCGGAGCCCCGGGTGGACCTCCACTGTTCGGCGCAGCGGGCGGCGCTAGAGTCCGCGCATGTCCCAGCGCGGCAGGGCGGCCGAGGACGCCGATGCGCCGGACCGCTCCCCGGATCATGGCCTGCGGCTGGTGACGCGGGTGGCGCTCGCGCTCGTCGTCGTCACCCCCAACATCGTCGGCGCGGGCGTCGTGCTCGTCCTCGCGGCCTGGGTGCTCCCGCTCGGCGAGCTCGTCCAGGACGACCCCGGCGCGCTCGTGCGCAACCTGATCGCGTTCGGCGCCTACCTGGTCGCCGCGGTGGTCGTCGGCTCGGTCTGGGGGCACGTCCGGATGCGCGTGCCGCGCGCGCCCGGCCCCGGCGCCGACGAGGCCGCCGTGCGCCGCCACCGCAAGCGCGTGCGCCGCGTGGTGCTGCGCGGGCCGCTGCGGCTCGCGACGGTGCAGACGGTGCTGTGGATGGCGGCGCTCGTGCTGTTCGTGCTCATCAACGTCTTCTCCAGCCCGCGGCTGGGGGTGTCGGTGGGCATCACGGTCGGGCTGGGCGGGGTCGCGACCGTCGCGGTGACCTACCGCCTCGTCGAGCGGGTGCTGCGCCGCGAGGTCGCCCGGGTGCTCAACGACAAGCCGCCCGAGGGCCGCGTGCTGCCCGGCGTCGCGCTGCGGTCGGTGGGCTCCTGGGCGGTGGGGACGGCGGTGCCGCTGGTCGGTGTGCTGCTGGCGGCCGTGGCCTCGCTGGCGTTCGGCGGCTACACCACCGACCGGCTGGCGCTGGTGGTGCTCGTGCTGGGCGGGGTCGCGCTCGTGGTCGGCTTCCTCGTCACCGTGCTCACGGCGGCCTCGACCGCCGCGCCCGTGCTCGCCGTGCGCCGCGCCCAGCGCCGCGTCGAGGACGGCGACTACGACGCCGAGGTCCCCGTCTTCGACACCACCGAGCTCGGGCTGCTCCAGGCCGGCTTCAACACGATGGTCTCGGGGCTGCGGGAACGGGAGCGGGTGCGCGACCTGTTCGGGCGCCACGTCGGCGAGGACGTCGCCCGCACCGCGCTGGAGAACGACGTCGAGCTCGGCGGCGAGGTCCGCGAGGTCGCGGTGCTGTTCGTCGACCTCGTCGGGTCGACGCGGCTCGCGGCCTCCCGCCCGCCGCAGGAGGTCGTCGAGATGCTCAACGCGTTCTTCGCGGTGGTCATCGACGTCGTCGAGCAGCACGACGGCTGGATCAACAAGTTCGAGGGCGACGCCGCGCTCGCCGTGTTCGGAGCGCCCACCGCGCTCGACGACGCCGCGGGCTGCGCCCTGCGCGCCGGTCGGGAGCTCTCGCGGCGGATCGCCACCGAGCTCGACGGCATCTCCGCGGGCATCGGGGTGTCGGCGGGCGAGGCGGTCGCGGGCAACATCGGCGACACGCGGCGCTACGAGTACACGGTGATCGGCGACCCGGTGAACGAGGCGGCCCGGCTCACCGAGGCGGCGAAGGAGATCGACGGCTGCGTGGTGGCGTCCGGGGCGGCGCTGTCCCGGGCCGGCGACGAGGCCGACCGCTGGCAGGTGATCGACGCCCGGGTGCTGCGCGGCCGCGAGGGCGAGACCGACCTCGCCGTGCCGCGCGAGCACGCGGGGGCGTGCGCCGGGTCGCCGGACCCCGGACAGTGCGCCGACGCCCCGCAGCCCGCACCGTCGCGCGGGTGAGGGCTACCCGGCACCCAGCACGAGCAGGGTGCCCCCGAAGACGATCCCGGTGGTCAGGAAGGTGATGGCGGTGAACCCGAAGATGGCCCGCACCCCCAGCCCGGCCACGGCCAGCAGCGGAAGCGCCCAGAACGGCTGGATCAGATTGGTCCACTGGTCGCCGTAGGCGATCGCCATGGTGATCACGGCGGGGTCCACGCCGATCGCGTTGCCCGCGTCGAGGAAGATCGGTGCCTGCACGGCGAACTGGCCGCCGCCGCTGGGGACGAACATGTTCAGCAGCCCCGCCGACAGGAACGCCAGCACGCCGAGCGTGCCCGGGCCCGCCACGGTCGTGAAGAAGCCGCTCAGCTGGGCGGCCAGCCCCGAGGCGGTCATCATGCCGATGATCCCGGCGTAGAGCGGGTACTGGAGCAGGACGTCGCCCACGGTGCGCACGGCGCCGCCGACGAGGCCGGTGAGCTCACGCGGACTGCGCACCAGCAGCAGGATCGCGGCGAGGAAGCTCCAGTTCACGATGTCGAGGGTGAGGTCGAACCCCTCCTGCACGAAGTACACGACGAGGTAACCGACCAGGGCGACGCCGGGCACCGTGGTGATCAGGCGCGAGGCCTCCATGCGCTCGGCCGGTGACGCCGGCGCGTCGGGCTCGGCGTCGGCCTCCTCCTCGACCATCGCGTCGGGCAGGGCCACGACCGGGTCGTCGCCCTTCGGCGCGAGCAGGACGACCGTGCCGAGGATCGCCGCGACGGACACCGCGATCGCGATGAGGTTCCACGGCGAGAAGACCGTCTCGGTGATCGGGATGGTCCGCCCGATCGCCTCCTCGACGAAGCTTCCCGGGGTGGAGGCGGCGAGCGGGCCGGTGGCGCTGTAACCCATGTGCCAGACCGCGAAGCCGGAGTAGGCGCTCGCGACCAGCAACGGGTAGTGCAGCGGCGTGCCCCGGCGGCGGGCCGCGCGCCCGACCTCCAGGGCGATGACGCCGCCCACCACCAGACCGAGCCCGAAGCTGATGAGCGACGCGAGCGAGGCGATGAGGGCGACGAAGGCGTACGCCGTCCGCGGTCCGCGGGGCACCTCGGCGATGCGGACCAGGCCGGCCTTGACCGGGCGGGTGGTGGCGAGCGTGTAGCCCAGCAGCAGCACGAGAGCCACCTGCGTCATGAAGTCGAGCAGGCCGGACAGCCCGTCACCCCACGCGCGGGTGAGCTCGACGGGGCCGACGTCGCCGAAGACCAGGGCCAGCACGGCCACGATCACGGTCAGGACGACGGCGAAGACGAAGGCCCCCGGGAGGAACCGCTCCACCGCGGTGACCATGGGGCGGGACAGGGTGCGCAGCAACGTCGGGCTCCTTCGCCGAGATCCGCCCCGTGAGGCAGGAGTGCGCCGACATGGTGCCCGGCACGCGGGCCGGTCCGAGCCGCCGTCAGGAAATCGTCAGCCGCCGCGCCGGCGCCGGGCCACCTCGGCCAGGGCCACGCCCGCGGCCACCGAGGCGTTGAGGGACTCCACGTCGCCCGCCATCGGGATCGACACCACGCCCGTGCAGGTCTCGCGCACGAGGCGCGACAGGCCCTTGCCCTCCGAGCCCACGACCAGCACCAGCGGGCCGCGGGCGGCGTCGGGGCCGGCGACGTCGTCCAGGTGGTCGATGTCGGTGCCCGCCTCGCCGTCCAGCCCGACCGCGACGAGGCCCTCGTCGAGCCAGCCGGTCAGGGTCCGCGACAGGTTCGTCGCGCGCCCGACCGGCACGCGCGCCGCGGCCCCCGCCGAGGTCCGCCAGGCCACCGGCGTCACGCCGACCGACCGGCGCAGCGGCAGCAGCACCCCGTGCGCACCGAAGGCCGCCGCCGAGCGCAGCACCGCGCCGAGGTTGCGGGGGTCCTGCACGCCGTCGAGCGCCACGAGCAGCGGCTCGACCCGCGCCAGGTGCGCCCGCTGGCGCGCCTCCTCGAGCAGGTCGTCGGGGTGGCGGTACTCGAACGCCGGCACCGCGAGCGCGAGGCCCTGGTGCAGGGCTCCGTCGGCCATCCTGTCGACGTCACCGCGCGGCACCTCGAGCACCGAGACGCCCCGCTCGGACGCCATCTTGATCGCCTCGCGCACGCGGTCGTCGACGTCGATGTTCTGCGCGACGTAGAGCGCGGTCGCCGGGCTGTGCGCGCGCAGGCTCTCGACCACCGGGTTGCGCCCGAGCACGACCTGCGGGCCGTCCGGGTCCTCGCGGCGCGACGGGCCGCGGCGGGCGGGGCCGCGCTCGTCGCCCGCGGGGCGGCGGGTCGCCGAGCCCCGCGCCGTCGAGGCCGACGCGCCGTCCGAGCGGTAGGCCTTGTGGTTCGGGCGCTTGTCCGCGGGCGGGGTCGGGCCCTTGCCCTCGAGGCTGCGACGGTTCTTGCCGCCCGAGCCCTTGGTCGGGCCCTTCTTCGAGCCCGGGTTGCGGCGGGCCCCGGGGCGGCGGGAGTTGCCGGCCATGGCGCTACGCACCGTCCTTGAGGGTCCAGGTGGGGCCGTCGGCGGTGTCCTCGACGACGACGCCGGCGGCGGTCAGCTCGTCGCGCAGGGCGTCGGCGCGCGCGAAGTCGCGCTCGGCCCGCGCGCGGGTGCGCTGCTCGAGCAGCGCGTCCACCAGCGCACCGAGGGCCTGGCGGGCGGCGTCGCCGCCGGCACCGGACGTCTCCGCCCAGGCGACGGGGTCGAGGCCGAGGACGCCGGTCATCGCCCGGACCGCGCCCGCGAGCGCCAGCGCCTCGTCGCGCGCGCCGGCGTCGAGGGCGGCGTTGCCCCGGCGCACGGTCTCGTGCACCTCCGCGAGCGCCGCGGGCGTGGCGACGTCGTCGTCGAGGGCGGCGGCGAACGCGTCGCCCACCCGCCCGACCGGCACCGCCCCGACCCGGTCGTGCACGCGGTGCACGAACGACTCGATGCGGTGGTACGCCGCGGCGGCCTCGGCCAGCGCCTCCTCGGAGTACTCCAGCGTCGAGCGGTAGTGGGGCGCGACGAGGTAGTAGCGCAGCTCCACCGGGCGGACCCGCTCGAGCACCGCGGGGATGGCCAGCGTGTTGCCGAGCGACTTCGACATCTTCGCCCCGGCCATCGTCACCCAGGCGTTGTGCAGCCAGTACTCGGCGAATCCGTCCCCCGCGGCGCGCGACTGCGCGAGCTCGTTCTCGTGGTGCGGGAAGACGAGGTCGAGCCCGCCGCCGTGGATGTCGAAGCGCGGGCCCAGGTAGCGCGTGGCCATCGCCGAGCACTCGAGGTGCCAGCCGGGGCGCCCGCGGCCCCAGGGCGTCGGCCAGTCCGGCTCGCCCGGCTTGGCCGCCTTCCACAGCGTGAAGTCGCGGGGGTCGCGCTTGCCCCGCGGGTCCGCGCCCTCGCCCTGCTCCATCTCCTCGAGGCGCTGGCCGGACAGCTCGCCGTACGACGGCCACGTCGACACCGCGAAGTAGACGTCGCCGCCGGCGGCGTAGGCGTGGCCGCGCTCGACGAGCCGTTCGATGAGCTCGATCATCTCGGTGACGTGGCCGGTCGCGCGCGGCTCGATCGAGGGCGGCAGGCAGCCCAGCGCGTCGTACGCCGCGGCGAACGCCCGCTCGTGCGTCGCCGCCCACTCCCACCAGGGCCGGCCGGCGGCCTCGGCCTTGGTGAGGATCTTGTCGTCGATGTCGGTGACGTTGCGGACGAGCAGCACGTCGTGGCCGGTGTGCGTGAGCCAGCGGCGCAGCACGTCGAAGTCGAGACCCGACCGCACGTGCCCGACGTGGGGCACGCCCTGGACGGTGGCCCCGCACACGTACATCGACGCCGTGCCGGCGCGCTGCGGGCGGAACTCCCGCAGCTCGCGTCGTGCGGTGTCGTACAGGTGCAGGCTCACCGCCCGGATCCTACGGAACGCCGGATCCACCCTCGCCGACCCGTCGCGACCCGACTTCTCGCCGACCGATCGATCGTTCGGGAAGCCCCTTCCCAAGGTGTGAGGACGGACATAGAGTCACGCGCATCATTCGACGTTCTCGCGACGCAAGGAGTGGTCAGCGTTGTCCATCACGTGCCGGACGTCCCTCGTCCGTCAGGCCCCCGGCAAGTACGAGACGGCGACGGTCGAGGTCGAGGACCCGCGTCAGGGCGAGATCCGGGTGAAGATGGTCGCGTCGGGCCTGTGCCACTCCGACGACCACATCGCCACCGGTGACATCCCCGTCGGCACGTACCCCTTCGCCGGCGGCCACGAGGGTGGCGGCATCGTCGAGTCGGTCGGCCCGAACACCCCCGGCTGGGAGGCCGGCGACAAGGTCGTCTTCTCGTTCCTCCCCGCCTGCGGCAAGTGCCGCTGGTGCGCCACCGGCCACTCGAACCTGTGCGACCTCGGCGCCGGCCTCCTCGCGGGCACCCGCTGGACCGACCCGTCGACCCGTCTGCACCTCGAGGACGGCAGCAACGTCGGCCAGATGTGCGGCATCTCGACCTTCTCCGAGTACACGACGGTCGCCGTCGACTCGGCGATCAAGGTCCCGCAGGACACCAAGCTCGAGGTCGCCTGCCTGCTCGGCTGCTCGGTCGGCACCGGCTGGGGCACCGCCGTCAACACCGGCGACGTCGCCCCCGGCGACACCGTGATCATCCAGGGCATCGGCGGCATCGGCGCCAACGCCGTCCAGGGCGCCGCCCACGCGGGCGCCGCCAACGTCATCGCCGTCGACCCGGTCGCGTTCAAGCGCGAGAAGGCCCTCGAGCTCGGCGCGACCCACGCGGTCGAGTCGATGGAGGAGGCCACCGAGATCGCCAAGGGCTTCACCAACGGCCAGGGCGCCGACGTCGCGCTCGTGACCATCGGCATCACCAAGCCCGAGCACGTCGGCGAGGCGTTCGCCGCGATCCGCAAGCAGGGCACCGTCGTCGTCACCGGCCTCGGCGACATCACCGAGATCGGCGTGCCGATCCCGATCGGCGAGCTGACCCTGTTCGAGAAGAAGCTCAAGGGCTCGCTGTTCGGGTCGTCGAACCCGCACGCCGACATCCCGAAGATGCTCGACCTCTACAACCACGGGAAGCTCAAGCTCGACGAGCTCGTCACCAAGCAGTACAAGCTCGACGAGGTCGCCCAGGGCTACGAGGACATGCACGCCGGCAAGAACATCCGTGGCGTCCTGATCTTCGACTGACCCCCGATCCGAGGTATCCGACACCCGTGACGAACGGTTCCGCGGCCCCGGTGTCCCTGGTGGACACCGGGGCCGTCCCCGGTCTGCCCACCGCCGGCCCCCTCCCGGTGCGCGCGATGATCGACGCGTCCCGCGCGCGCGTCGTCGGGCGCGTGCGCGAGTCGGAGGTCATCGCCGCCGCGCTCGCCGCCGGGCGCAGCATCCTGCTCGAGGGCCCGCCGGGCACCGGGAAGACGACCCTGCTGCGCGCGCTCGCGGAGGGCGCCGGCGTCGGCCTCGAGCTCGTCGAGGGCAACGCCGAGCTCTCCCCCGCGCGCCTCGTCGGCCACCACGACCCCTCCCGCGTGCTCACCGAGGACTACCGGCCCGAGAACTTCGTGCCCGGCCCGCTGGTGCGCGCCCTGACCACGGGCGCCCTGCTCTACGTCGAGGAGCTCAACCGCGTCCCCGAGGAGACGCTCAACGTGCTGCTGGGCGTGCTCTCGGAGCGGCGCCTGCACGTGCCGCGGCTCGGGGTCGTCGACGCCGCACCGAGCTTCCGGCTGGTCGCCGCGATGAACCCCTCGGACGCCGTCGGCACCGGGCGCATCACCCCGGCGCTCTACGACCGCTCCTGCCGCGTCGGGTTCGCCCACCAGAGCGCCGACGACGAGACCGCGATCGTGCGCCGCGACCACGGCGTCGTCGACGTCGCGTTCGTGGAGCGCGCGGTCCGGGCGACGCGGGCGACGCGCGAGCACCGGGACCTGCGGCTGGGCTCGTCGGTGCGCGGCGCGCTCGACCTCGTCGCCGTCGCGGCCTCGCTCGCCGAGCTGCGCGACGTGCCGCTCGCGGGCCGCCTCGCCCCGGCCGCGGAGACGACGGGCACCGACGCCGCGCTGGCCGCGCTGTCCGGGCGCGTGCAGCTGCTCGAGGGCTCGACGCGCACGGTCGAGGAGGTCGTCGCCGAACTGTGGGCGGCGAGCGCGCCGGTCGACGAGCGCGGCACCGAGGACGGTGACCCGGGAAAAGCCTGAGTCCCGGCGCGCCGCCGCCCCCGGAGCCGGGGCGCTCACCCGGGGCCCCGCCGCGCGTGGTCACCGACCCCAAGGAGGTCGAGGAGCTCCTGCGCGACCAGGCCCGGCGCACCGAGACCCGCGCCGACCTGCAGCGGCGCCACGACGACCTCGAGCAGGTCACGCCGACGGTCGGGGTGCTCGACGAGGCCGCCGTGTCGGGGGCCTACGAGGAGGACCCCGACGCCACGGTCGACCTCCTCGCCGACCTCGCGCGCGCCACCGACCCCGCCCTGCGCGCGGCGGCCCGGCGGCTCGCGGTGCGCCTGCTCGTGCCGCCGGCGCGCGCGGGCGAGACGGAGCGGCGGGGCTCGAGCCGGCTCGCGACCGTCGCCGGCGACGGTCTCGACCTGGACCTCGACGCCACCCTCGAACGGTCCCTGGAGCACCGGCCCATCCGCGCCGAGGACCTGCGCTGGCGCGGCTGGCGCTCCCCGGGGCGGGCGATCGTGCTGCTCGTCGACGCGTCGGGGTCGGTGGCCGGCAAGCCGCTGACGACGGCGGTGACCACGGCCGGTGCCCTCGCCGCGGGCCTGCGCACCGACGACGAGCTCGCGGTCGTGGCGTTCTGGTCGCGGGCGGTGCTGCTGCGCCACCTGCACTCCCCCGCCCCGGCGTCGGCGGTGCTCGACGCCCTGCTCGACCTGCGCGGCGGCTCCACCACCGACCTCGCGCTCGGCCTGCGCACCGCGCTCGCCCAGGCCACGGCCGCGCGGGTGCCGCACGCCGACGTCGTCGTCCTCACCGACGGGGCGTGGAACGAGGGCGAGGACCCGGCGCCCGTCGCCGGCGCGTCGGGGCCCGCGCGCGTGCACACGCTGGTGACGGTCGACGACGACGAGGCCCGGGTCTCCTGCGCGCGCCTCGCCGCCGCCGGGGGCGGGCGGTCGGTGCCGCTGTTCAAGCCCTCCGACGCCCCCGCGGCCGTGCGGGCGGTGCTGCGGTGAGCGTGCGGCCTTGCGAGCGAAGGGCACCTTCGGGCGGATAGATCGGCGAGGGGTCCCCTTCGCCGGCATCGCGAGGGCCACGTTCGGCGTGATCGACGTGATCGTCGGCCTGCCGGAGGTGCCGCTCGCGAGGACGGGCGCTCTCCGACGACCGCGTCGGCGACACGTCCACGCGCGGGCGTCGGTTCTCCTACGCCGACCCGCGACGCCGCACGACGTCGGTGGCGTGGCCGTCGAGCAGGGCCGCGAGCTCGTGGCGCAGCCGCGACCGGTCGATCGGGTGGACGAGGACCCGGCGACCGGTCGCGTCGAGACCCCAGGCGACGCGACCGACCCGGGTGTCGAGCACCGTGACGGTGCGCGGTCCGCGACGCGGCACGCCGTCGGCGTCGCGGGCTGTCACCCCGAAGGTCATGGCACGGTCCGGGGTGCGCGCCCACAGCGCCCGCAGGCGCTCGACGTGGTGCGCGGACGCCCCGGCGCGCCGCACCCGGCGGCAGCGGTCGTCGAGGGTCAGGCCCGGGCCGAACAGGGCGTCGGCGGGCAGCGACATCGGTACGCCGGGCGCGGCGCGCGCGTCGGGGAGGCGGGCGAGGAGGGCGCCGGCGAGGTCGTGCGGGTGGACGGTCTCGAGGAGCAGGCCCTCGGTGTCGAGGCGGGCGACCACGCCGAGCGTCCCGCGGGCGGCCGCGAGCGTCGGCTGCGCCGCGTGCCCGTCCGCGAGCACCACGACGTCGAGCTCGCAGGCCGGTCGGGCCAGCACCCCGAGGGCGTCGGCGAGGCCCGGGTCGGGGGCACCGCGGTCGTCGAGCAGCCCCTGCGCCGCGAGGCGCCGCCACGCCGCGGCGTCGAGGGCGTCGCGCTCGGCGTGGGTGCGCCCGTGGTCGAGGACGTGCAGGGCGGCGGGGCGCGCGTCGAACCCGAGGTGGCGCCAGAGCGCGACGTACTGACCGACGTCGAGCCGGGCGCCCGCGAACCGCGCGCCCAGCGTCATCGGCAGGACGCCCCTCACTCGCCGATCACCGGAGGCGTGGTGGCGGGGAGCGCGCCGGCGATGGCGTCGGGGTCGTCCTCGGAGAGGTAGTCGGGACGGCGCCGCTGACCGTCGCCGCCCGGCCCGCCGACCATGCCCGCGGGCGGGACCATCGGCACCGCGCCGGCGCGGCCCTCCGCCGCGGCCGCCCCGGCGGTGCGCGTCACCCCGGCCTCCGCGGCGGCCCCGCCACCGGCGCCGACCCGCGCGCCGGGCCCCGGCTCACCGGCGCCTCCGGCACCTCCGGCACCTCCGGCGCCTCCGCCCACGCCCCCGGCGCCACCGCCCGAGCCGCCCCCGGGCCCACCGCTGAGACCTCCCCCGACACCACCGCCGGGTCCACCGCCGAGACCCCCACCCGGTCGGCCGCCCACCTCGCCGGCGCCGACCGCGGAGCCCGGCCGGCCACCACCCGCGCCACCCGCGCCCGGAACGCCGCCCGCGCCCGTCGAGCCGGGCACACCGCTCGAGCCGGGGACCCCGCCCGAGCCCGGCAGGCCGCTCGCACCCGGGACACCGCCGGCGCCCCCGGCCCGCCCCGCGCCCGCGTCGCCGGGGAGACCCGGCACGCCCGGGACACGTCCGGCGCCCGTCGAGCCCGGGACGGCGCCGGGGGTCGACCCCGGCCTCGTCCCCGGCGGCACGCGGCCCGCACCGCCGGCGCCGCCCGCGCCGGCGCCCGGCACGGCGCCCACGGGCGGCACCACGCCACCCCCGGCGCCCGCACCACCCGTCCCCGCACCACCCGTCCCCGCACCACCCGTCCCCGCACCACCGGTCCCCGCGGCACCCGGGACGACACCCCCGGGGCCGGCCCCACCGGGGGCTCCGCCCGGAACCCCGCCGGCACCGGCGCCACCCGTCGCGGGGCTCCCCGGCGGGCCCGGGACACCGGGCACACCCGTCGCCGTCGTCGACCCGGGCGGCAGGCCCGCGCCACCGCCCCCCGAGCCACCGCCCGGGGGAGCGCCGGGAACAGCACCCACACCGCCGCCGGCTCCGCCCCCACCCGGCACGCCCGCGCCGCCACCCGCCCCGCCGGGCACGCCGAACACACCGTCGGCCTCGGCCGTCACGGGTGGCGCGGGCGGCAGCGCGGCCGGCGTCACCCCGGTGGCCTGCGGGCCCGCGAACTGGGGCAGCGTCCTCATCGAGTCGCCGCTGGCGCCCTGGTAGTCCTCCATCGCCCGCTGCGCCATCAGCTGGGCGGCCTGCTGCTCGACCACTCGCGCGAGGACGTCGACGCCCCCGCCCGGCAGCGCGCCACCCCCGACCGCCGGGACCGGCGCGAGCAGCGGTCCCTCCAGGTAGCCGCTGACCGCGGCGTCCCACGCCGACCCGTCCGCGGGACGCTCCTTGCCGTCCACGATCTCGGCGCGCGCGGCCTGCAGGTGGGCGCCCTGCTGGTCGCCGATGCCCCGCACCGCCGTCGCGAGTCCCCGGGCCTGATCGATCCACGGCCGCAGCGGCTCCACGCGCTCCTGCGCGGACAGCGATGCGTCGCCGGTCCAGGCGACGCCGAGCGTGGTGTTGGCGCGGCCGACCGCATCGGTGACCGCCACCATGCGGTCGGCCAGCTCGTTCCACCGCGCGCCGGCGTCGTGGAAACCGGGCGAACCGGGACCCGTGCTCAAGGCGTCCCAGATCACCTGGTGCGGCACGCCGTACCAGTTGGTCCCGAACGGTGGGGCGCCTTGGGCCACCGGTCACCTCCTCGCGGCGATCGTAGGAAGACGCCGCGCGGCGCGGGTGCGGTTCCGGGAAAGTGCGGGGCCGGGAACGTCAGGCGGGCCGCAGCATCGCCGTCGCGACGGCCGCGAGTCCCTCGCCGCGGCCGGTGAGCCCCAGCCCGTCGGACGTCGTCCCCGACACGGCCACGAGACCACCCAGGGCCGCGGACAGCGCCGCCTGCGCCTCGTCGCGGCGGGTACCGATCCTCGGCGCGTTGCCGATCACCTGGACCGCCGCGTTGCCCAGCACCCAGCCCTGCGCGCCGACCAGCCCGCGGACCTCCTCCAGCAGTCGCACCCCGGACGCCCCGGCCCACTCCGCGCGCCCGGTGCCGAACACCGCGCCGAGGTCCCCGAGCCCGGCCGCCGACAGCACCGCATCGCCGAGGGCATGCGCGGCGACGTCGCCGTCGGAGTGCCCGGCGCAGCCGTCGACGCCCTCCCAGTAGAGCCCGGCCACCCAGCACGGCACGCCGGCGCGGACCGGGTGCACGTCGGTGCCGATGCCGACCCTCACGCGTGCTCCACCGTCGAGCCCGCCGCCACCAGCGCCTCCGCCATCGCGAGGTCGAGCGGCGTCGTCACCTTGAAGGCGCGCGGGTCGCCGGGGACCGTGACGACGCCCACGCCGAGGTCCTCGGCGAGGCCGGCGTCGTCGGTGGCGGCGACGGGTCCGCCCGCCGCGCGCCGCTCACCGGCCCGGCGGTGCGCGGCCCGCAGCGTCGCCGGGTCGAAGCCCTGGGGCGTCTGGACGGCGGCGAGGCCGGTGCGGTCGACGAGGCCGATGACGACCCCCGCGACGTCGGTGCGCCGGAGGGTGTCCGCGACGGACGTGACCGGTACCACGGCACGATGTCCCGCGCGGACGGCGTCGACGACGGCGCGCACCACCTCGGGCGGGCACAGGCACCGCGCGGCGTCGTGCACGAGCACCACGTCGGCGTCGGCGGGCAGGGCGTCGAGACCCGCCGCGACCGAGCCGACGCGGTCGTCGGCGCCGGGCACCACGACGGCACGCCGCGACCCGAGCGCCGCGCGCACCGCGTCCTCGTCACCGGGCGGGGCGACGACGACGACCGTCTCCACCCCGCCCTCGACGAGCCCGTCGACGGCACGCGCCACCAACGTCAGACCACCCACGACCGCGAGCGCCTTCGGCCGGCCGAGGCCCAGCCGTTCACCGCGTCCCGCCGCCGGCACGATCGCCGCGACGGTCACCGCCCCGGGACGCCTCTCCGGAGGCTGCTCAGGACGCCAGGACCTGGTCGAGCAGCGACTCGGCGGCCACCTCGTCGGTGCCCTCCGCCAGCGCCAGCTCGCTGACCAGGATCTGGCGCGCCTTCGCCAGCATCCGCTTCTCGCCCGCGGACAGACCGCGGTCCTTCTCGCGGCGCCACAGGTCGCGGACGACCTCGGCCACCTTGTTCACGTCGCCCGACGCGAGCTTCTCGAGGTTCGCCTTGTACCGGCGCGACCAGTTGGTCGGCTCCTCGGTGTGCGGTGCACGCAGCACCTCGAACACCCGGTCCAGACCCTCCTGGCCCACGACGTCGCGGACACCGACGATCTCGGCGTTGTCCGCGGGGACCCGGACGGTCAGGTCGCCCTGGGCAACCTTGAGGACGAGGTACTTCTTCTCCTCGCCCTTGATCGTCCTGGTCTCGATGGCCTCGATGAGTGCGGCACCGTGGTGCGGGTAGACGACGGTCTCGCCGACCTTGAAAACCATGTGTCCCGAGCCCCTTTCGCTTCTCCCAGATTAACACGTCCGACGCACGGGCATGGCAGGGGATTGCACCGTCTTCGCAGGTCAGGGACTTGACAACTCGCCGGGGCGCGTGCTTGCCCCGGTCAGGGCCCGCGCCCGGAGGGCCGGGACCCGTCGCGGGTACTAGGGTGTCGCTCGCCGTCTGGAGACCGCCCCCACCCGAGAGGACACCCGGACCCATGAGCCGCCGCCCGCGCGGGCCCCGACCCGGGATCGTCGTCGCGACCCTGCTCACCGCGGCCCTCGCGCTCGCCGGGTGCAGCGCCGGGGCCGTCACCCAGACCGACACGATCGTCTCCCAGGCCTCCGGGGCGGACGGCCAGGTGGGGGACATCCTGCTGCAGGACGTCTCCCTCGACGCGGGACCGGCCGAGTCCGTGCCGGCAGGTGGCGAGATCTTCATCCGCGGGACGATCATCAACCAGGGCTCGACGGCCGACCGCCTGGTCTCGGTGTCGACGCCCTACGCCGTCTCCGCGCGCCCCGAGGGGCCGACCACGATCCCGGCCGAGAACGCGCTCCGGATGGTCGGCGCCGAGCCCGCGATCCCCACCGGGCCGGACGTCACCAGTCGTGTCTCCGCGTCGATGCGCCTCGCGCTGACGGGCGTGACGCAGCAGCTCCGCCCCGGTCCGACGTACGCGGTCACCTTCACCTTCGAGCGCGCCGGGGCCGTCACCGTGCCGACGATCGTCGTCGGCCCCGGCCCGTCCGTGGGCTGATCCCCGGCTCGACGCCCGCGCGCTCCGCGGCGCTGTCGGGGGTCCGTCCTACGGTGCCCTCGTGACGTCACGCGCCCGCGCCCCCCGCTTCGAGTGCACCGCCTGCGGCCACACGGCCGCCAAGTGGGTCGGCCGCTGCCCGGACTGCGGCGGCTGGGGCACGGTCGAGGAGGCCCCCGACACGTCCCCGGCGCCCGGGCGCAGCGGACGGCCCGGCGTGGCGCCGACGCCCGCGGCGCGCCCGGCCAGCCCGGTCCGCCAGATCGGCCAGGTCGACCTCGAGACCGCGACGGCCCGCCGGACGGGCGTCGGCGAGCTCGACCGCGTGCTCGGCGGCGGCCTCGTGCCCGGGGTGGTCGTGCTGCTCGCGGGCGAGCCGGGGGTGGGCAAGTCGACGCTGCTGCTCGAGGTCGCGGCCCGCCGGGCGCGTGACGGGGCGACGGTGCTGTACGTCACGGGCGAGGAGTCGGCGGGCCAGGTGCGCCTGCGCGCCGAGCGCACCGGCGGCCTCGCGCCGCACCTGTTCCTCTCCGCCACCGGCGATCTCGAGGAGATCGCCGCCCACGTCGAGGCCGTCGACCCCGAGCTGCTGGTGGTCGACTCGGTGCAGACGGTCGGCACCGCGACCGCGGAGGGCTCGCCGGGCGGCGTCTCGCAGGTGCGCACGGTCACGACGGCGCTCGTCGCGCTCGCCAAGCAGCGCGACCTGCCCGTGGTCCTCATCGGGCACGTCACCAAGGACGGCGCGGTGGCCGGCCCCCGCACGCTCGAGCACCTCGTCGACGTGGTGCTCTCCTTCGAGGGCGACCGGCACTCGCCGCTGCGGCTGGTGCGCGGCCTGAAGAACCGCTTCGGCGCCACCGACGAGGTCGGCTGCTTCGAGATGAACGACCGCGGCATCGCCGAGGTCACCGACCCGTCGGGCCTGTTCACCGGCGGTCTGGAGCGCACGGTCGCGGGCCAGGCCGTGACGGTGGCGATGGAGGGGCGTCGCCCGCTGATGGCCGAGGTGCAGGCCCTCGTCGCGACCCGACCGTCGGACACCCCGCCGCGGCGCGTGGTGTCCGACCTCGACAGCGGCCGCGTCGCGAAGATCCTCGCGGTGCTCCAGGAGCGGTGCGGGCTGCGGCTGCACGACAAGGACGTCTTCGTCGCGACGGTCGGCGGCATGAAGCTGCGCGAGCCGTCGGCCGACCTCGCGGTCGCCATCGCGATCGCCTCGGCCTACCACGGCGAGGCGGTGCGCTCGGGACTCGTCGCGATCGGCGAGGTCGGGCTGGGCGGCGAGGTCCGCCGGGTGGTCGCCCTCGAGCGACGCCTCGCCGAGGCCGGCCGGCTGGGCATCAGCCGCGCGATCGTCCCGCCGGGCGAGGTCCGCACCCCGAAGGGCCTGACGGCGGCCCCGGTCGACGACCTCCGCGGCGCGCTGCGGCGCACCACCCTCGAGAAGGACCCGGACCTCAGCCCTCGAGGGTGAACGACACCGGGTCGCTGACGATGCCGTCGAGGCGCGCGAGCAGCTGGTAGGTGCCCGGCGGCACCACCGTCCGCTGTCCCGCGCAGCCCGGCATCGACGTCTTGCCCGACCAGCGCACCGAGAACACGGCCTCCTCGCCGGGCGCGAGGGTGCGGACGTCGTCGGTGTCGCCGGGCGAGCAGTCGTTGCTGCCCCACAGGCCGTCGCCGGGCGTGCGGACCACGGCCACCGCCTGCTTCGCCGCGTCCAGGTCCCGGACGCACGGCGCGCCGCCGGTGTTGGTGACGACGAGGCTCAGGACCGGCTTGCGGCCCGCCGGGTAGCTCGTCGCGTCGGTGCGGGCGGTGATGCGCAGGTCGCCGTCGGCGCACGGGTCGGGCTCGGGCGCGGCGGCGGTCGAGGGCTCGGGCGGCGCGCTGGACGGGGCCGTCGTGCTCGGGGTCGTCGTGGTGGGCGGCACCGTGGTACTCGGCGCCGGTGTGGTCGTCGGCGTCGCGAGCAGCGGGCCCGCGGAGCCCGTCGGCACGCCGGGCGGCAGGAAGCCGCGGAACCCCGTGCCGCCCGGAGGCACGAGCAGTGCGCCGTCGGGCACCGGCGCCGGCGCGAGGCCCGGCCCGTCGCCCGGGGGCACGACGGTGGGCGCGCCGGGCTCGCCGGGCAGCGCCCCGGCGGTCGGGAGCGCGGGCAGGGCGCCGGGCGGGGTGGCGGCCGAGGCGCCGGGCGGTGTGGCGACCGAGGCGCCGGGGAGCGCCGCCTCGATCGGGCCCGGCGCGTCCGTGCCGGAGGCGGCCGCCGCGGCGCTGCCCGCGGGATCCGCCCCGGCCATCGCGGCGGCTCGGGCGCGGGCCTCGACGGTCGCGGGCTCCGGCTCACCGCTCGCGAGGCCGACCGCGGCCCAGACGAACCCGCCGAGCACGAGGGTCACGACGCCGAGCGCGAGGAACCGGCGCCGCCAGTAGACCGACGGCGCGAGCGGTCCGACCGGCTCCCACACGTCACGGAAAGTAGGTTCGCCATCGCGCAGGGCGACCCTCCACCACGCGGTCGCCGGTCCGTTTCACCCGACGGTGGCGACGGCGGGCGCCCCGGGCAGGATCGGCGGTCGATGGGCACCACCACGTCCGCCGCCGGCGCAGCCACCGCCGGCGACACCCCGCTCGCCGACGTCCTCGTCCCCTGGTTCCGCGGGCACGCCCGCGACCTGCCCTGGCGTCGGCCCGGGACGTCGCCGTGGGGCGTGCTCGTGAGCGAGATCATGCTCCAGCAGACGCCGGTGGCGCGGGTCGAGGAGCCGTGGCGCGCGTGGCTCGAGCGCTGGCCGCGGCCCTCGTCGATGGCCGCCGCGCCCGCCGCCGACGTGCTCCGGGCCTGGGGCAGGCTCGGCTACCCGCGCCGGGCGCTGCGCCTGCACGCCGCGGCGCAGGCCATCGCCGCCGACCACGGCGACGTCGTCCCCACCGACGTCGAGACCCTCGAGTCGCTGCCCGGGATCGGCACCTACACCGCCCGCGCGGTCGCGGCGTTCGCCCACGGGCAGCGGGTGCCGGTCGTCGACACCAACGTCCGCCGCGTCGTCGCCCGCGCCGTGCACGGGCGCGCCGAGGCGGGGCCGGCGGCCTCACGGGACCTGGCCGACGTCGAGGCCCTGCTGCCGGGCACCGACCCGGGAGCGAGGGACGCCCTCGCTGCGTCGGACGCAGCGGAGGTGACCTTCGCTGCCCCCCTCGCCGCCCCCCGGGACGAGGACGCGGCGACGATGTCGGCGGCGCTGATGGAGCTCGGCGCGACGGTGTGCGTCGCCCGCGGGCCACGCTGCGGGGGCTGCCCCGTGGTGCACCTGTGCGCCTGGCAGCGGCTGGGGCGCCCGGTGTGGGACGGGCCGGTGCGCAAGGCCCAGACCTGGGCGGGCACCGACCGGCAGGTGCGTGGGCGGCTGCTCGACGTCCTGCGCTCCGCACCCGGCCCGGTCGCCGCCGAGGCGCTCGAGGAGGCGTGGCTCACCGACCCGGCACAGCGCGCCCGGTGCCTCGACTCGCTGCTCGTCGACGGCCTCGTCGAGCAGCTGGCCGACGGTCGTTTCGCGCTGCCGGGTGAGGCGGGCGACGTAGGCTGACGGCCATGGCCGTCGTGAAGATCAACGCCATCCACGTCCCCGAGGGCAGCGGCCCCG
This sequence comes from Actinomycetospora sp. ABD4_176, assembly GCF_056311855.1. Taxonomy (NCBI): domain Bacteria; kingdom Bacillati; phylum Actinomycetota; class Actinomycetes; order Pseudonocardiales; family Pseudonocardiaceae; genus Actinomycetospora; species Actinomycetospora sp. ABD4_176. The sequence goes on from NZ_CM149974.1 coordinate 3,121,407, forward strand.
AGCTCGAGAAGCGCTTCGCCGCGCACGGCGACAGCATGCTCGACACCCCGGGCTTCCTGGGCTACGAGCTGCTGCGCCCGATCGAGGGTGAGCACCGCTACTTCGTCTACACGCGCTGGGAGTCCGACGAGGCGTTCGAGGCCTGGCGCGGTGGCGGTGCCGCCGAGGCCGCGCACGCCGGGCAGCGCCAGCAGCCCGTCGCGACTGGTGCCGACCTGCTGCAGTTCGAGGTCGCGCTGTCCGTCGGCAAGGGCGGCGGCGAGTCCTGAGCCCCGAGGCTCCGGCCCCGGAGCCGGCCCTCGTCGGCGCCGCGGCGGAGGCGGTGGCCGGGGCCGCGGCCCTGCTCGTCTGCGCCGGGGCGGGGATGGGCGTCGACTCGGGGCTGCCCGACTTCCGCGGGCCCGAGGGCTTCTGGCGCGCCTACCCGCCCTACCGGCGTCTGGGGCTGCGGTTCTCCGAGATCGCCGATCCCGAGCACTTCGACGCCGACCCCGAGCTGGCGTGGGGCTTCTACGGCCACCGCCTGGCCCTCTACCGGCGCACGGTCCCCCATGCCGGGTACGGGGTTCTGCGGCGCTGGGCTTCTCACCGGCCGGCGCGGGTGTTCACGTCGAACGTCGACGGGGCGTTCCAGGCGGCGGGGTTCGCCGACGACCTCGTCACCGAGTGCCACGGCGCCATCGGGATGCTGCAGTGCACCCGGCCCTGCCACGACGGCACCTGGCCCGCCGACGACGTCGACGTCGTCGTCGACGAGGACACGATGCGCGCCCGTCCGCCGCTGCCCGCGTGCCCCCGGTGCGGGCGCGTGGCCCGGCCCAACATCCTCATGTTCGGCGACGGCGCCTGGGTGCCCGGCCACCACGGCGAGAAGGAGGCCGAGCACCGCGCCTGGCTGCGCACGCAGGACGCGTCGCGGCTCGTCGTCCTGGAGCTCGGCGCGGGCACCGCCGTGCCGACCGTCCGCCGGCACGCGGAGCTCGCCTCCGCGGCGTCGGGCGCGCTGGTGCGGATCAACGTCCGCGAGCCGGAGATCCGCCACGGCCGCGGGATCGCCCTCGCCGCCGGCGCCCGCGCGGCCCTCGAGGCGATCGACGCCGCGCTCGCCGGGTGATCGACAGGGAGTTCGCGCGCCTAGAAGCAGCGAACGCCACGTTCGCTGCGAACTAGACCCCGGTGAGCCCCGCCAGCCGCAGCCCGCGGGCGGCGGCGACGCGCTCCGCCTCGTCATCGAGGCGCGCCCGCACGTCCGGGGCGAGTGGCACCACCGGCGCGACCTCGAGCGTCAGCTTCTTCCCCGACGCCCGTGGCCGCCAGGTGCCGACGATCTCCCCGTCCGCCAGCAGCGCCCCCGGGTTGCCGATGATCTTGTACAGGTTCTTGCGCAGCGCCTCGTCGGGCACGAGGAGCGGGCGGTCGCGGGCCTGCAGCATCGGGTCCAGCGGCGGCAGGAACCGCACGACGTCCGGGTCCGGCGCGGCCAGGGCGACGCCGAGGTCGTCGGCGGGCAGCCACGCCGGCCGGCCCTCGACCGACACCTCGGCGAGCCCGGGCAGCGCCGCCTCCCACGCGGGCGCGAACGCCGCGGCCGACGTCCCGACGAAGTCGGCGACCTCGCGCGGCCCGGCGGGTCCCAGCACCCGCAGGTAGTCGAGCACCAGGCGCGCCGCCCGCGCCGGGTCACCCTCGACCGGGCGCCGCCAGCCGGCCGGCGGCGGGGTCAGCAGCAGCGTCCGCGCCGTCGGGTCGAGCCCGACGCCGACCGGGAACGCCGAGAGCCGGAAGAGCTGCTCGTTGACGTGGACGGTGGCGCAGCCGCGGCAGTCGCGCAGCAGGGCGTCGGGCAGGAGCCTCGTCACCGCACCGCTGGCCGCGCCCTTGGTCATCGGCTCGGTGACGACCTCGACCAGGGCGTCCGCCGCCCGGTCGATCGCCTCGCGGGCGGGGATGCCGACCCGGCGCTGCTCGGGCCCGCTCCAGTTCAGCCGCACGGCCGCGTCGGTGTCGTCGAAGGGGCGCGCCGCCGCGGCGATGGCCTGGCGCTCGGCCGGGGGGTGGTGGTGCGGCGCGCCACGGTGGGTCCAACCGTCGACGAGCCCGAGCGCCGCGGGGTCGGGGTTGCCGTCGGACCGGGCGGCGATCGCGAGCCGTGCGGTGGGCCCCGCGTCCTGGATGCCCAGCGAGAACAGGGCCGCCGGCGCCCGGTCGCGGTGCAGCCCCTGCGCGGCGACCCGGTGGGCCAGGACCTGCTCGCGGGTGAGCGTCTCGACCATGCGGTGAGCCTGCCGTACCGCTGCTGACATCTCCGGTCAGGATCCGGGGAAGATGACGTCGTGAGCTCTGTGCGCGCGGTGCCCGTCACCACGGACATGGAAGGGGACGCCCTCTCGGCCGACGACGCCTGGCACGCCGCGCGCCGGGTCGGGTTGCGCGAGCTGCTGCGCGACGCGTTCCTGCGCTTCCGCTACGGCGACGGCTTCAGCCACGCGCGCGCGTTCGCCCTGCAGCTCGCGCTGGCGACGGTCCCGCTGGTCATCGCGGGCAGCGGGCTCGCGTCGGTGGTGGGCGTCGAGTCCGCGGCGCAGGTCGTCGCGCGCACGGTCGTCGCGGTGTCGCCGGGGACCGGCGACCAGCTGCTCGCCGGGATCGTCGCCCGCGGACCGGCCGAGGACCCGCAGAGCGCCGGCGACGACGCCGGCGACCCGCGGGGCGAGGACATCGGCGAGATCGCGGTCGGGCTGGGTCTCGCGACGGCGTTCCTCGCGATGACGAGCGCCGTCGCGCAGCTCGAACGCGGGGTCAACAGGATCTACGGTGTGGAGCGCGACCGGCCGATGATCCGCAAGTACCTGCGCGCCGGCGCACTGACCGTCACGGCGGGCACCGCGCTGAGCGTCGGCATGGTGCTGATCATCGCCGGCGGCCCCTTCGGCGACGCCGTCGAGGAGGTCTACCGCTGGGGTGACGCGGCGGAGACGGTGTTCGACGTCGTGCGCTGGCCGATCGGCCTCGCGGCGCTCGTCGTCGCGGTCACCGTGCTCTTCCGGTTCTCGCCCCGACGCCACCAGCCCGCGCTGAGCTGGCTCGCCCTGGGCGCCGGGCTGACCGTGCTGCTCTGGCTCGTGGCCTCCGGCGCGGTGGCGCTCTACGTCTCCCTCTCGGGCGACTTCAGCGACATCTACGGTCCGCTGGCGGGGATCATGGCGCTCCTGCTGTGGGCGATGGCGACCGGCATCGCGCTCCTGCTCGGCGTGGCCGTGGCGGCGCAGCTCGAGGCGGCGCGGGTCGGGATGGGCAACCCGTTGCTGATCGACGAGAACGACGACGGGGTCCCCGACCGGCTCGAGCCCGACGAGCCCCAGCAACCGGCTGAACCCGCCAGTCCGGACGGGGGACGTGCCTGACAGGACCTGTCAGGCATGGGGTACCACTGACCTGTGCGCGCCAGCCGCCTCCTCTCCGTGCTCCTGCTGTTGCAGAACCGTGGCCGTCTGACGGCGCGGGAGCTCGCCGACGAGCTCGAGGTCTCGATCCGCACGATCTACCGCGACATGGACGCGCTCTCGGCGTCCGGCGTGCCCGTCTACGCCGACCGCGGCCCGGACGGCGGCTACTCGCTGCTGGAGGGCTACCGCACCCGCCTGACCGGCATGACCGCCGAGGAGGCCGACGCCCTCGCGCTGTCGGGGATGCCCGAGGCGGCCGCGGAGCTCGGGCTCGGGCGGGTCCTCGCGGCGGCGCAGCTCAAGGTCCAGGCCGCGCTGCCCGGCGAGCTCTCCGACCGCGCCGGCCGCATCGCCGAGCGCTTCCACCTCGACGCCCCCGGCTGGTTCCGCGAGGCCGACCACGTCCCGACGCTCACCGGCGTCGCCGACGCGGTGTGGAACCAGCGCGTGCTGCGCGTGCGGTATCGGCGCTGGGCGACCGGCGGGCGGGAGCCGGAGGTCGACCGCGAGCTCGAACCGCTCGGACTCGTGCTCAAGGCCGGCACCTGGTACCTGGTCGCCGTGCCGAGCGGGGGCGCCGAGCCGCGCACCTACCGCGTCGCGCGCATCCTCGACCTCGAGACCCTCGACGTCCGCTTCGACCGGCCCGAGGGCTTCGACCTCTGGAAGTACTGGCACCAGCGCACCCGGGAGCTCACCGACGCGCTGTACCAGGCCGAGGCGACCGTGCGGTTCTCGCCGCGGGCCCTCGAGCTGGCTCCGGTGGTCCTCACGCCCCACACCGCCCGCGCGCTGGCCGAGGGCACCTGGCCGGCCGACGCCGACGGCTGGGTCGAGGCGGTGATCCCGATCGAGTCGATCGCCCACGCCCGCCACGAGCTGCTCGCCCTGGGCGCCGACGTCGAGGTGCTCGCCCCCCTGGCCCTGCGCGAGCAGATGGCCGGCGTCGCCCACGCCCTCGCCGGGATGTACGACGGCTGAGGTTTGTCAGCGAAGTGCCGTTGCAGACGTTGAGTGTCCGTATCGGTACTTTGATCACCGGCCCCCGTGGGTCCGGTCGCCGGCGCGGGCGGGCGAACCCGGCACGCCTGCATCCACAACGGTCTCGCCGATCCACAGGTGGAGGTCGGCGGCGTGACTGCGGGACGACGCCCACCGGACCCTCGCGGTCATGCGACGTGGGATGTGGGCCCGGGACATCGAGGCGCTCCGGATCGCCAGCTGGGACGACGTCATCTCCGCGCGGGAGCTCGTCGAGCTCGGGGTGCCCGAGCGCACTGTCTACCGGCGGACGCAGCAGGACGGCCCGTGGACGCTGCTCCTGCCGGGCACGATCATGCTCACCAAGGGGACGCCGACGCCACGTCAGTGGGAGATCGCCGCGCTGGTCTATGCCGGCGACGGCGCGATGCTCACCGGGCTCAGCGGGATGCGCCACCACGGACTGCAGCGCGGCGGAGCCCCGACCTTCGACCACGTCCTGATCACGCTCGACCGGCGGGTGCTGAGCTCGGGACGAGCGACGATCGAGCGGACGATTCGGCTACCGCGACCGGTCGAACGCGACGGACTGCCGGTGGCTCCGCTCCCACGATGCATCGTCGACCACGTCAGGCGGCTGAAGGACCTGGAGGCCATCGCCGCCGTCGTCACCGAGCCCGTCCAGCGCCGCACGCTGACGGTCGAGGCGCTGTGGCGAGAGCTCGAGATCGGTACCCGCAAGGGCACGGCCGCGCCGCGGCGCGTTCTCGAGGCAGCGCGAGAGGGCGTCCTCTCCCCGGCGGAGTTCAGCGCCAGGGCGCTGTGGGAGTCGTTCGACGACCTGCCGGCGATCGAGTGGAACATCGACGTGCTCGACGAGAACGGCCACTTCGTCGCCACCGTCGACGGCCTCGTGCGGGAGCACGGCTTCGTCTGGGAGATCGACTCGGTCGAGCAGCACTTCGCCACCCCGGAGCAGGTGCGAGCGACACTCGAGCGGCAGCGTCGGCTCCGTGGTGTGGGGCTGCACGTCCTCAGCACGCGTCCCACGCAGGCACGGGACGATCCGGATGGGGTGCACGACGACATCCGCGCCGGCCTACGAGTAGCCGCCGCCCTACCCTCGGCGCGGGCGATCTACGGCGTCGGCATCGGCCGCAGCTTCCAGTGATCGAAGTACCGATACGGACACTCAACGTCTGCAACGGCACTTCGCTGACACACCCCGCACACGCCGGAGCCCCGGGCCCCTCGCGAGGGAGGGGACCGGGGCTCCGGTGACGTGCTGCGGGCGGATCACTCCGCCGCGGCGACCTCCGGGGTGTCCGGCACCGGGGTCGGCTTGGCCTCACCGCGGAAGGTGAAGGTGGCCGACTCGGGCGCGGGCCGGGTGACCCCGTTGTCGTCGGTCTCGGGCGTCCAGCCCTCGACGTCGACGAGCACGATCTGGCCGGACTCGACCTCGCCGAAGAGGATCTTCTCGGAGAGCTGGTCCTCGATCTCGCGCTGGATCGTGCGGCGCAGCGGACGGGCGCCGAGCACCGGGTCGAAGCCGCGCTGCGCGAGCAGCTTCTTCGCGGCGTCGGTGAGCTCGATCGACATGTCCTTGTTCTGCAGCTGCTTCTCGGTGCGCCCGATCATCAGGTCGACCATCTGCACGATCTCGTCCTCGCGCAGCTGGTGGAACACGATGATGTCGTCGATGCGGTTGAGGAACTCGGGACGGAAGTGCTTCTTCAGCTCGTCCGTCACCTTGTTCTTCATGCGCTCGTAGTTCGAGCCCGAGTCCTGCCCGGACTGGAACCCGAGGCCGACCGCCTTCGAGATGTCCTGCGTACCGAGGTTCGACGTGAACACGATGACCGTGTTCTTGAAGTCGACGATGCGGCCCTGACCGTCGGTCAGGCGGCCGTCCTCGAGCACCTGCAGCAGCGTGTTGTAGACCTCGGAGTGGGCCTTCTCGATCTCGTCGAAGAGGACCACCGAGAACGGCTTGCGGCGCACCTTCTCGGTGAGCTGGCCGCCCTCCTCGTACCCGACGTACCCGGGGGGCGCGCCGAAGAGCCGCGAGGCGGTGTAGCGATCGTGGAACTCGCCCATGTCGATCTGGACGAGCGCGTCGTCGTCGCCGAAGAGGAACTCCGCGAGCGCCTTGGTGAGCTCGGTCTTCCCGACACCCGAGGGGCCGGCGAAGATGAACGAGCCCGACGGACGCTTCGGGTCCTTGAGGCCGGCGCGGGTGCGTCGCATGGACTGCGACACGGCCTTGACCGCGTCCTCCTGCCCGATGATGCGCTTGTGGAGCTCGTCCTCCATGCGCAGCAGGCGGGTGGTCTCCTCCTCGGTGAGCTTGAACACCGGGATGCCGGTCCAGTTGGCCAGCACCTCGGCGATCTGCTCGTCGTCGACCTCCGCGACGACGTCGAGGTCACCGGACTTCCACTGCTTCTCGCGCTCGGTCTTCTGCCCGATGAGGTTCTTCTCCTCGTCGCGCAGGCGCGCCGCCTTCTCGAAGTCCTGCGCGTCGATCGCGGACTCCTTCTCGCGACGGACGTCGGCGATCTTCTCGTCGAACTCGCGCAGGTCCGGCGGCGCGGTCATGCGGCGGATGCGCATGCGGGCGCCGGCCTCGTCGATGAGGTCGATGGCCTTGTCCGGCAGGAAGCGGTCGTTGATGTAGCGGTCGGCCAGGGTGGCCGCCGCGACCAGCGCCGGGTCGGTGATCGAGACGCGGTGGTGCGCCTCGTAGCGGTCGCGCAGCCCCTTGAGGATCTCGATGGAGTGCGCCACCGAGGGCTCCCCCACCTGGATCGGCTGGAAGCGGCGCTCGAGCGCGGCGTCCTTCTCGACGTGCTTGCGGTACTCGTCGAGCGTGGTGGCGCCGATGGTCTGCAGCTCGCCGCGGGCCAGCATCGGCTTGAGGATCGACGCGGCGTCGATCGCGCCCTCGGCGGCACCCGCGCCGACGAGCGTGTGGAGCTCGTCGATGAACAGGATGATGTCGCCGCGGGTGCGGATCTCCTTGAGGACCTTCTTGAGGCGCTCCTCGAAGTCACCGCGGTAGCGCGAGCCCGCCACGAGCGACCCGAGGTCGAGCGTGTAGAGCTGCTTGTCCTTCAGCGTCTCGGGGACCTCGCCCTTGACGATGGCTTGGCCGAGGCCCTCGACGACGGCGGTCTTGCCGACGCCGGGCTCGCCGATGAGGACCGGGTTGTTCTTGGTCCTCCGGGAGAGGACCTGCATGACCCGCTCGATCTCCTTCTCCCGGCCGATGACCGGGTCCAGCTTGCCCTCGCGGGCCGACTGGGTGAGGTTGCGACCGAACTGGTCGAGCACCAGGGACGACGACGGGGTGCCCTCGCCGCGCTGGCTGCCGGACTCCGCGGGCTCCTTGCCCTGGTAGCCCGAGAGCAGCTGCAGCACCTGCTGGCGCACACGGTTGAGGTCCGCGCCGAGCTTGACGAGCACCTGGGCGGCGACGCCCTCGCCCTCGCGGATGAGCCCGAGCAGGATGTGCTCGGTGCCGATGTAGTTGTGCCCGAGCTGCAGCGCCTCGCGCAGCGACAGCTCCAGCACCTTCTTGGCGCGCGGGGTGAACGGGATGTGGCCGCTCGGCGCCTGCTGGCCCTGGCCGATGATCTCCTCGACCTGCTGGCGCACGCCCTCGAGGGCGATGCCCAGGGACTCCAGCGCCTTGGCGGCGACGCCCTCGCCCTCGTGGATCAGCCCGAGCAGGATGTGCTCGGTGCCGATGTAGTTGTGGTTGAGCATCCGGGCCTCTTCTTGGGCCAGGACGACCACCCGCCTCGCGCGGTCGGTGAACCTCTCGAACATCTGTCACTCCTGACTGCTGCGCCGGCGGTCCTCCACCGATTGTCCCCGAAGGAACGCCACGGTGGCCCCTTGGCTGGTGCCCGATGACGGATCGGGACCCCCACGGTGCCCGAACTGCCCTTGCACCGTAAGGCCATCGTAGTCGTCGCGCGTGACGTCACGGGACGGTGACGGTTGCACCACCGTGACGGCGGACACGCGACGACGGACCGTCGTGGGCCCTCCCCGTTCCGTCCTTCCAACCATCCCCGACGTCCGGGTCATCCCGCCGAGGTGTTCGCCACCGGTGAACCCCCCGGCCGGGACCGGGTGGTCGACCGGGGCGCCCCCCCGGTCACCCCCCGGTCGGGGCGGCGGCCGGGTAGCCCATGACGTCGAGGCCCAGCGGCGACACCCCGGCCCGCGGGCCCGCCCCGGCCCGGTCCAGGGGGAAGGGCACGGGGTTCTCCGAGGCCGCCACCACCGCCTCGTCCGACGTCACCCGGCCCTCGAGGGTGAAGGAGTCGAACTCGAAGGGCAGCCCGTTCGCGGCGAGCGGGTCGGTCCGGTCCATGACGTGGAAGTGCAGGTGCGGGGCGCTCGTGTTGCCCGAGTTGCCGAGCTTGCCGATCACCTGGCCGCGGCGCAGCGGCTGCCCGACGGCCAGGTTGAGCGGGTTCCCGGGCTGCAGGTGGGCGTAGAAGGCGTAGCGCCCGCCGCCGAGGTCCTGCACGACGTGGTTGCCGCCGTACTGCTGGAGCGTCAGGCCGCTGGGGTTCGCCCCCGGCGGCTGCTCGGGCAGGTCGCTGACGAGCCCGACGACCGGTCCGTCGGCGACGGCCAGGATGTCCGCGCCGTGGTACGGGTAACTGGCCATGTCCGTCGCCGGGCCCACCAGCATCCGGCCGGAGGCGTCGGCCTGCACGTAGTCGATGGCGAAGCGCTCCGGCGCCCACAGCCGCCCGTCGATGGGGCTCACCGCCCCCCGGTGCGCGCCGAGGGTGCAGCAGCTGTCGCCGTCGACCCAGCCGGGTCCGGCCAGCGGCGGTGAGATCCGCACCGGCGGGGTCCGGTCCACCGTCGTCGGGGCCACCGTGGCGGTCAGGGTCGGCGGCACGAGCGGCGGTGACGGCTGGGCGAACCGGACGTCGAGGCGGTGCTCGAGGCGGGCCGGGACGGGGTCGGTTACCGGCAGGGACACGTCCAACCAGATCAGACCGCCCTGCCCCGTTCCGAGGTCCCGGGTGCCCGGATCGCCCCCGAAGGGCTTGATCCAGGCGGCGAGCGCGTCGCCCTGCAGCCGCAGCAGCGACCGGCCGTCGCCGACGACCTCGACGGCCTCGATCGTCGCCGGGGAGGTCAGGATGTTGTTCACCTGCAGCTCGTAGGCCAGGTGGACACGCCCGTCGGTGGCCGGTACCGGGATCGGCGCGGCGAGGACGGTCGCCGCGACGGGGGTGAACACCGACACCCCGCCGGCCGGGGAGTCGGCGGCCGACGGGCCGCCGAAGGGGCCCTCCGCGGGCGCGGTGCCGGCCGCGGGCGACGCCGACGGGGGCGGTGTCGCTCCCGCCCCGGAGGAGCCGCACGCCGCCAGCACCGTCACCGCCGCGAGCAGGGCGCCCACGACCGCCGCCCGCCCACCTCTGCGCACGCCCACTGCCGTCTCCCGGGACTCGATCGACGCGGCCCGGGATGTCGGAGTTCCGACCGGACCGTCGACGGCGGACGCTAGGCCCCCGCATGATCGACGCGCTGTCATCGCAATGACAGCGCGGCTGGGCCGGACAGGTGAACAGCAATCGAGACGGAGCCACAGGGGGTCGCGGGATGACGGTGACGGTCTCGGCTCCGGACGCGCGGACCGAGCGGGTCCTGCGGGCGTGCCCGCAGCTGCGCGACCTCGACGACGCGGCGATCCGCCTGCTCTGCGCCGCGTCGGTGGTCCGGCACTACGTCGCCGGCGAACCGGTCTTCCTCGAGGGCGGCCCGGGCGACGCCATGTTCGTCCTGCGCCACGGCGCGGTCGTCGCGCGCCTCAGCTCGGCGGCGGGGGACGTCATCGACCTCGGCGTCGCCGCGGAGGGGCATGCGTTCGGCTACTTCGAGGTCCTGCGGCCCGGCCCGCGCACCGAGGACGCGGTGGCCCTGCGGGACTCGACGGTCGTCGTCGTCCCCGCGCCCGCGGCCCTGCGGGCCCTGCGCAGCAGCCCCGAGGCGCTCCTCGCGCTCGCGCGCGACCTCGTGCGCATCGTCAGCCTGCAGAACCGCGCCCGCAGCGGGCTGCGCCGCCCCGTCGACCGGCGCCTGGCGGTCCTGCTGCTCGAGCTCGCCGCCGGCCGCGACGTCGTCGACTTCGGCGGCCCGCAGACCCTGCTCGCGCAGCGTCTCGGCATCGCCCGCCAGACGCTCAACACCGCCCTGCGCGCGCTGGCCGACCGGGGCCTCGTCACCGTGCACCCCGGCGGGCGCGGCGTGACGCTCGACCGCGCCGCGCTCGGCGCGTACGCCGACGCCTGAGCTGCTCAGTGCGCCTTGTGGTAGGCCTCGCTGACCTCGCTGGGGATGCGCCCGCGCTCCGAGACCGTCATCCCCTGCTTGCGCGCCCACTCGCGGATCGCCTGGTTCTGCTCGCGGTCGACCGCCGCCCGGCCACCACCACCGCCGCCGCCACTGCCCCGCCGCCCGCCGGCGGGCGCCGACGAGCCGCCCGACGACCGGCGCCGGCCCCCGCTGCGCCGGGCGTGGGCGACGTAGTCGGCGAGCGTGTCGCGCAGCGCCGAGGCGTTGGACTCGGACAGGTCGATCTCGTACGTGGCGCCGTCGATCCCGAACTCGACCGTCTCGTCGGCTTCCGACTGGTCCAGATCGTCGACGAGCGACACCACGACTTTCTGCGCCATCACGCGACCTCCGCACACCGACCGGGAATGTGGCCGGACCTTATTTCCGCGGAGACGCGTTTGTCGAGTGATCCACGCCGCGATTCATCACCTCGCTCCGGGCGCATACCGACAATTGCGCGTCAGTCCGGGATCGCGGCGCTGCCGGGAACGACGACGGCGAACATGTCCGCCAGCGCGGCGAGGCTCGCGCTCTGCAAGGCGGACGCGGAAACCGTGCCGTCGGGTCCGGGCAGGGCGCGGGTCGCGGTCGCGCCCGCCACCACCGAGGGCGCGAAACCGGCGTTGAAGGCGCCGCGCGCGGTGGAGTTGACGCACATGTGCGTCATGAAGCCGGCCAGCACCAGGTTCGACGCGCCCACCCCGCGCAGGTGCGCCTCGAGGTCGGTGCCGACGAACGCGTTCGGGAAGTTCTTGACGACGACGTGCTCGCCCTCGCGCGGGGCGACGCGGTCCACGATGGCCCCGATCTCGGCACGCACGTCGTAGGGCGAGCCCTCCCCCGCGTCGTGCTGGACGTGGACGATCGGAATGCCCGCGCTGCGCGCACGGTCGAGCAGGGCGGCGGCCTCGTCGATCGCCGGCTCCACGTCCTCGAGGGCCATGACGCCGCGGGTGTAGGTGTTCTGCAGGTCGATCATGACCAGCGCGGACTCGCGCAGGGACGCGGGTGCGGCGGGCATGCCCGTCAGCTCGCGCAGCGTGGTCGAGGGCGGGGTGCTCATCGTCGAACTCCTTCGTCAGGGGGCCGTTCGGGGCTGACGTGCGAGGGGCGCCCCCGCTGCGTCACACGCAGCCGGGGCGCCCCTCGGTCCTACTCGGTCGGGTCGTGCCCGTACAGCGACCGGCTACCGGTCGCCCAGCTCGCGCAGCTCGTCGTCGGTGAACAGCCGGGAGCGGATGATGAAGCGGACGCCCTCGGGCGCCTCCACCGAGAACCCGCTGCCGCGACCCTTCACCACGTCGACGGTGAGGTGCGTGTGCTTCCAGTACTCGTACTGCGAGGCGGACATGTGGAAGCCGATCGGCCTCTCCAGGCCCTCCACGACCAGGTCGCCGAGGTGCACGTCGGAGCCCCCGAGCCTGAAGTCCCCGTCCGGGAAGCACATCGGCGCACTGCCGTCGCAGCACCCGCCGGACTGGTGGAACATCAGGGGACCGTGGATCGCGGTGAGCGACACCAGGAGCTCGGCCGCCCGCGGCGACAGGGCGACCCGGCCGGTGCCCGAGCCCGGCACCTCCGGCACCTGCTCGGTGACGTCGGTGCTGGTGCTCACCCGGTCCATCAGAAGAATCCCAGCGCGTTGTCCGAGTAGCTCTGGAGGATGTTCTTGGTCTGCTGGTAGTGGTCGAGCATCATCTTGTGGTTCTCGCGGCCGATGCCCGACTGCTTGTAGCCACCGAAGGCCGCGTGGGCCGGGTAGGCGTGGTAGTTGTTCACCCAGACCCGGCCGGCCTGGATGTCGCGGCCGGCGCGGTAGGCGGTGTTCGTGTCGCGCGACCACACGCCGGCGCCGAGTCCGTAGAGGGTGTCGTTGGCCTGCGTCATCGCGTCGGCGTAGTCGCTGAACCGCGCCACCGACAGCACCGGGCCGAAAATCTCCTCCTGGAAGATCCGCATCGAGTTCTCGCCCTCGAAGACGGTCGGCTGGACGTAGTAGCCGCCCGAGAGCTCGCCGCCCAGGTCGGCGCGCTCGCCGCCGGTGAGGACCTTGGCGCCCTCCTGCCGCCCGATGTCGATGTAGGACAGGATCTTCTCGAGCTGGTCGTTCGAGGCCTGCGCGCCCATCATCGTCTCGGTGTCGAGCGGGTTGCCCATCCTGACCTGCTCGGCGCGCTTGACGCCCTGCGCGACGAACTCGTCGTAGATGCCGCCCTGGACGAGCGCGCGCGACGGGCAGGTGCAGACCTCGCCCTGGTTGAGGGCGAACATCGCGAAGCCCTCGAGCGCCTTGTCGTAGAACGCGTCCTGCGCCGCGGCGACGTCGTCGAAGAAGATGTTCGGGCTCTTGCCGCCGAGCTCGAGGGTGACGGGGATGAGGTTCTCGGAGGCGTACTGGGAGATCAGGCGCCCGGTCGTCGTCTCCCCGGTGAAGGCGATCTTGCGGATGCGGCCGGACGACGCGAGCGGCTTGCCCGCCTCGACGCCGAAGCCGTTGACGACGTTGAGCACGCCGGGGGGCAGGAGGTCGCCGACGACGTCCAGCAGGACGTGGATCGACGCCGGGGTCTGCTCGGCGGGCTTGAGGACGACGGCGTTGCCGGCGGCGAGGGCCGGCGCCAGCTTCCATATCGCCATGAGGATCGGGAAGTTCCAGGGGATGATCTGGCCGACCACGCCCAGCGGCTCGTGGAAGTGGTAGGCGATCGTGTCCTCGTCGATCTGGGAGAGGTGGCCCTCCTGCGCCCGGATCGCGCCCGCGAAGTAGCGCAGGTGGTCGATCGCCAGCGGGATGTCGGCCACGAGCGTCTCGCGGACCGCCTTGCCGTTCTCCCAGCTCTCGGCGACCGCGATCTTCTCGAGGTTCGCCTCGATCCGGTCCGCCATCGTGGTGAGGATGTTCGCGCGCTCGCCGACGGAAGTCTTGCCCCACGCCGGCGCGGCGTCCTCGGCGGCGTCCAGGGCCTTCTCGACGTCGTCGGCCGTGCCGCGGGCGACCTCGGTGAACGTCTGCCCCGTCTGCGGGGTCGGGTTCTCGAAGTACTGACCCTTCGCCGGCGCGACGTACTCGCCGCCGATGAAGTGGTCGTACCGGGGCTTGAACGAGACGACGCTGTCCGCCTGTCCCGGGGCCGCGTAGGTGGCCATCTGTGTCCCTCCACGTCGTGGGCTACGTGAGCGCGGACACTAGGGACGCGGGGGTTGCACGGACGTTGCCACGCATCTGCGGTGTTCGCACGGCACGGAGGCCGCGCGCGAGGATCCGATGTAGGGTTGCCTCACCCCGCACGATGCAGCACGATCGGTCGACGGGGACTCGTGTCCCCGGCGGGACGCCACGTGCCACGGCGGCACCTCCCGTCGACGGGTCGGAGGGGACGCCGATGCCGGGGAGCCAGCGTCCTGCGCGCGGCACGCCCCGTCCGGCCGTGCCCGGGACGCCGACGCTCGGGCCGTCCGACCCGGTCGAGCGCGCCCACCTCCTCGCACGCATCCGCGACGCCGTCCTCTCGGGCACCGCGAGCCCCGGCACGCCGCGCGACGTCGTGTCGGCGTCCTGGCGGCGCTCGCTCGACGCCCGCGTCGACCCCGACCACGGGCGGCCGCGACAGGTGTTCGGCACCCACGAGCTCGACGACGTCCGCGGCGGGCACCTGCTCGCCCCGGTGCTGCCGCTGCTGCGGCGCACGCTGCTCGACGTCGCGGACGAGGCCGTGCACATGATGATCGTGACCGACGCGGGCGGCCACATCCTGTGGCGCGAGGGCCACGCCGACGTCCTGCGACGGGCCGACGGCGTCGCGCTGGTCGAGGGCACGCGCTGGAGCGAGGACTCGATCGGCACCAACGCGATGGGCACCGCGCTCGCCTCGGGGCGGGCGGTGCAGATCCACTCCGCCGAGCACCTCGTGCGGCTCTACCACGCCTGGACCTGCGCGGCGGCGCCGATCCACGACCCCGACAGCGGCGAGGTCGTCGCCGCCATCGACCTCACCGGCCCGCTGCGCACCTTCCACCCGAGCACGCTCGCCCTGGTCAGGGCGGCGGCCGAGCTCGCCGAGGTGCACCTGCAGGCCCGCCTCGTCGAGCGCGACGAGCGCCTGCTCATCCGCAACCGACCCCACCTCGACGGCCTGCGCGGCGCGCCCGGTGCCCTGCTCGCGCCCGGTGGGCGGGTGATCGACGCGCAGCCCGCCGACTGGCTCGGTGAGCGCGTCGCAATCCCCGACGGCGGGGGGCGCGTCGATCTCGGCGAGCGCGGCGAGGGCGTCCTCGAGCCCCTCGCCGAGGGGTGGCTGCTGCGCCTCGCGCCGCGTGCGTCGTCGGGGCCGAGCCTGGCGCTGCCGTTCCTCGGGGCCGAGCGTCCGGTCGCGCGCCTCGACGGCCGTCCGGTGCGGCTGAGCCTGCGTCACGCCGAGATGCTGGTCGTGCTCGCCCTGCACCCCGACGGCCTCACCGCCGACGGGCTCGCCCGCGCGCTCTACGGCGACGCCGGCAACCCGGTGACCGTGCGCGCCGAGGTGCACCGGCTGCGCGCGGCGCTCGGGTCCTCGATCATCAGCACCCAGCCCTACCGGCTGCGCGCCCGCGTCGACGCCGACTTCCTGGGTGTCCGCGAGGCCCTGCGCGCGGGCCGCCTGCCGCCGCCGGAGGTCCTGCGCCGCGGCGCCCTGCTGCCCGCCTCCGACGCCCCCGGAGTGCGCGAGGAGCGCGACCACCTCGAGGTCGCCGTGCACGCGGCGGTGCTGCGCCGGGGCGACGCCGAGGCGCTGTGGGCGCTCTGGGCGCTGGCCCGGGCCGGCGGGACCGACGACGGGGCCGACGGCGGCGCCGACGACGGGGCCGACGAGGCGATCGCCGAGCGCCTGCGCCGGGTCCTGCCCGCCGGCGACCCGCGGCGCGACGAGCTGGCGGTCCGACACCCACCCGCCGGGGTCTGACAAGGACCCGCCGGCCTCAGGACCGCGCAGCCCGCTTCGCGGCGCGATCCTCGCGGCGCTCCTGCCAGCGCCGGTGCACGGTGCGCAGGCCCAGCAGGGTCAGGTCGGGCACGTGGTCGGTGACCGACGCGCACTCGTCGACGACGACCGGCGCGAGCCCGCCCGACGCGACGACGGCGACCGGCGCGCGGCCCTCGGGGTCGCGCGCGGTGATCTCGCGGCCGACCCGGGCGACGAGCCCGTCGACCTGCGCCGCGGCCCCGAGCACGAGCCCGGCCTGCATGCTCTCGACGGTGTTGCGCCCGAGCACCGAGCGCGGCACGACGAGCTCGACCGGGCGCAGCGCCGCGGCGCGGACCGCGAGCGCCTCGGCGGACACCGCGACGCCGGCGGCGATCGCCCCGCCGAGGAACTCCCCGCGCGCCGACACCCCGTCCACGGTCGTCGACGTCCCGAAGGTGACGACGACGCACGGCCCGCCGTGGCGCTCGAAGGCGGCGAGGGCCTGGACGACGCGGTCGGCGCCGACCTCCTTGGGGTTGTCGACCAGCAGCGGCACCCCGGTGCGCACGCCGGGCTCGACGAGCAGGTGGTCCAGGCCCGCGAAGTGACGGGTGACCATGCCCCGCAGCTCGCGCACCAGCGCTGGCACCGTCGACAGCGCGGCGACCGCCGACACGTCACCGACCCGGGCGCCGAGCAGGCCACGGACCAGCAGCGCGATCTCGTCGCCGGTGGCCCGGGGCTCGGTGCGCAGGCGCGCGTCCCACACCGCGGGCCCCTCGGGCGGGTAGAGGGCGAGCGCGGTCTGCGTGTTGCCGACGTCGACGCAGAGCAGCACGACGTCGGCCCCCTCAGTGGTCCGCGGACAGCAGCGCGTCGAGCCGTCGCGCGTCGGTGGTCTCGGCGGCGTCGCGGCGCCGGGCGGGACGTTCGTCGCGGGTCGGCTCGGCGCCCCAGCTCCCGCCGACCGTCGTCATCGCCGGGCCGGCGGCGGCGTCGTGGCGGCGGGCCGGGCGGGCGCCGGTCGCGTCCGTGCCCGGGCGCAGCAGCGACGTCGTCGGCGCGGCGTCGGGCACGTGGGCCGGGTCGGCGCCGCGGTCGAGGACGCGGTTGTGCTCGTCGACGAACACGACGCGCGGCTGGTACGTGCGGGCCTCCGCGTCGTCCATCACGCCGTAGGAGATGAGGATGACGAGGTCGCCGGGCGCGACGAGGTGGGCCGCCGCGCCGTTGATCCCGATGACGCCGGAGCCCGCGGGCCCGGTGATCACATAGGTCTCGAGGCGCGCGCCGTTGGTGACGTCGACGATGGCGACCTGCTCGCCGGGCAGGAGGTCCGCGGCCCGCATCAGGTCCTCGTCGACGGTCACCGACCCGACGTAGTGCAGGTTCGCGTCCGTCACCGTCGCCCGGTGGATCTTGGACTTCAGCATGGTGCGCTGCACGTCAGACTCTCCTCACGAGGGACACCGCGGCGTTGTCGATCAGACGGGTCGTGCCGGCCCGGGCGGCGACCAGCAGCCGCGCCGGACCGATGTCGGGGGTGGGACCGAGGTCCTCGTCGCGCAGCTCGAGGTAGTCGACGGCCAGCGTCGGCTCGGTGGCGAGCACGGCGCGGGCGGCGTCGAGGACGGCGGCCGCACCCTGCTCACCCGCGTGCTGCCCGGCCGAGAGCGCGGCCGACAGCGCGACGGCGGCGTGGCGCTCGTCGGCCGTCAGGTAGGCGTTCCGGCTCGACAGGGCCATGCCGTCGGCCTCGCGGACGGTGGGGACGCCCACGACGTGGAGGTCCATGTCGAGGTCGCGGATCATGCGCCGGATGAGCGTGAGCTGCTGGTAGTCCTTCTCGCCGAAGAACGCGACGTCGGGCGTCGTGATCGCGAAGAGCTTGTTGACCACGGTCAGCACCCCCGCGAAGTGGCCCGGGCGGACCGCGCCCTCGAGCTCGTCGCCGAGCGGGCCGGGGTGGACCGAGGTCGCGAACCCGGCGGGGTACATGTCCTCGACCTCCGGGGCGAAGACCAGCTCGACGCCCTCCTCGCGGCACATCTCGAGGTCGCCCTCGAAGGCCCGCGGGTAGCGGCCGTAGTCCTCGCCCGGGCCGAACTGCCTCGGGTTCACGAAGATCGACACGACGGTCGAGGCGCCGGGCACGCCGCGGGCGCGGCGCATCAGCTCGCGGTGGCCCTCGTGCAGGGCGCCCATGGTGGGCACGAGCGTCACGCGCCGCCCGCCGCCGCGCAGGGCCTTCGTGACGCGGCGCAGGGTGTTCGGGTCGCGGTGCACCGTGAGGCGCCCGGCGTCGTACTGCGGGCGCGCGCGGCCGACGAGGTCGTGGGTGCGCAGGCTGGAGGGACGGGTCACGGGAGGTGCCTCTCGAGGGCGGCCACCACGTCGTCGGCGGCAGCCGGGTCGACCAGTCCGCCGTCGCGGGCGCGCTCGGCGGTGCGCCGGGCCAGGGCCCGGTAGAGCGGGGCCGCAGCGGGCGCCCGGTCGTCGAGGTGGCGCAGGTGCATCGCCACCGTGCCGGCGTCGCCGCGGACGACCGGGCCGGTCAGCGCGCGGTCGCCGTGGCGCAGGGCGTTGTCCAGCGCGGCGGACAGCAGCGGGGCGAGCACCCGCTCGGCGGGCTCGACGCCGGCGCCGGAGAGCAGGTCGGAGGCCTCCCGCACCAGCGTGACCAGGTGGTTCGCGCCGTGGGCGAGGGCGGCGTGGTAGAGCGGGCGCACGGCCTCGGGGACGCGCACCGGCTCCGCGCCCATCTCGACGACCAGGGCCTCGCCGACCAGCCAGGCGGCGTCGGCGTCCTCCGTCGTCTGCTCCGGGCCCGTGACGCCGACGCAGGCGCCGGTGAGGCGCGCGACGTCCTCTCGTCGGCCGGTGATCGTCATGGCGGGGTGCAGGGCGATCGGCAGGACGTCGTGCTCGGCAGCGGGGGCGAGCACGCCGACCCCGGCGGCGCCGCACGTGTGGACGACGATCTGGCCGGGGCGCAGGCAGTCGGAGGCGGCGAGCCCGCGGACGAGGCCGGGGAGCACGTCGTCGGGGACCGCGAGGAGGGCGAGGTCGGCGCGGCGGACGACCTCGTCGGGCGGGAGGATCGCGGCGCCGGGCAGGAGCTCCTCGGCGCGGGCCCGCGAGGCGCGGGAGACGGCGGAGGCGGCGACGACCTGGTGCCCGGCCTGCGCGAGCGCGGCGCCCAGCACCGCGCCGACCCGGCCGGCGGAGACCACGCCGACCGCGAGCCGTGAGCCTTCCCGAGGGGTGGGGGACGGCCCGGGCTCCCCGGACGTCTGCTCCCACCGCCCGGCGTCCTCGCCGGCGTCGGTGCCCACGCGCCACCTCACTCGTTCGGCTCGTTCCCGTCCCGCTCGCGCGGGTACCGGACGATCACTGGTGCCCACGGTAACCCTCCGCGCGCGCCGCGACCGTCGCGGTGAGCGGGTTCACGCCCGCTCGGCGCTCAGGACGGGGGCGAGGGCTGGTGGGGCCGGGGCTGGTGGGGCGGGACCGGGGGGCCGCCGGGCCAGGACGGCGGGGGGCCGCCGGGTCCGGGCGGAGGGCCGGTCGGGCCCTGGACGCCCGGGGCGTTGACGGCCGCGAGGCGCGTGCGGACGACGGCGTCGAGGAGCTCGGCGTGCCAGTCGGGCCGGGGTGGGAGCGCGCCCCGCTCGGCCCGCGCGCGCAGGAACGCGAGCTCGGTGACGGCGTGCTGGTAGTCCTCGACGGCGCGGGCGGCGGTGGCGCCGGCGCGCCGGTTCACCGCGCTCCGCCAGCGGCGCCGGCCGGCGAGGCTCGAGAGCAGCGGCACCTCGCTCGGCGCGATCCAGCCGGCGGCGGCGAACCCCGGCATCTGGCGCGCGAGGACGTCGGCCTCGCGGCGGCGCTGCCAGACGACGAGGCCGATCATCCCGGCGAACAGCGGCAGCATGATCAGCACGTAGACACCGAAGAACCCGGCGCCGAGCTGGGTCGACGAGTTCCACAGCGCGTGCAGCATCACCGCGAGCACGTAGCCGCCCAGCACCGCCGCGGTGCCGACGACCCGCGAGCGCGCCTGCGAGGCGATGCCGACGCCGATCCCGATCATCGCCGTGAACAGCGGGTGGGCGAACGGGGAGAGCACGCCGCGCAGCACGAACGTCGCGAGCACCGCGCCGGCGGGCGCGCCGTCGGACGCCTCGGCGAAGGCGCGGCCGAAGTAGATGATGTTCTCGGTGAACGCGAACCCGGCGGCCGTGATCCCCGCGTAGACGACGCCGTCGACGATCCCGTCGAACTCGCGTCGCCGCACGAGCAGCAGGCCGACGACGAACGCGCCCTTGACGAACTCCTCGACCAGCGGCGCCGAGATCACCGCGCCGACGACGTCGCCCTGCCCCCGACCGAGCAGGAGCTCCGCGGCGATGATCGCGCTGGAGTTGATGACGACCGCGACCAGCGCCGACAACCCCGCGCCCCACAGGAACGCGCCGAGCAGCAGGCGCGGCGGCTCGGGCTCGAAGCGGTCGATCCACAGGAAGGCCGCGACGACGGGCGCGACCGGCACGAGCGCGAGGACGACGCCGACGACCACCCCGACCGCGCCGATCTCGGTGCTCGCGAGCCCGACCGTGATCAGCGCGCAGATGCCGAGGAGGATCAGGCCGAGCACCGGCCACACGAGCGTCCGGCGCTGCTGCGGCGCCAGGCGGACCGGAGGGGCGATCACCCTGCCGGAGGGTAACGACACCTGCGGCGCGGGGCCCGTCCACGGGTCGTTCACCGGTGATCAACGGGCACTTCGGACGCCTAGAAGCTGCGAACAGCGCGTTCGCTGCGAACGGGATCCGCGCCGCTCAGGGATCGCGGCGCCGGCGCCCCACCGTGCCACCCGAGGCGGCGTGGGCGGCGAGGAGCTCGGCCACCGTGCGGCCGCCGGAGGGGGCGTCGGTCGGTGCGCGGCGGGAGCGGCGGTCGTCGGGCTCGTCGGCCGGCCCGGGGGGCTCCGGGAGGGTCTCGTAGCCGGCGGAGCGCACGTACTGGTCGACGAACGAGCCGGCGCCGAGCACCGAGGGGTCGGACGGCGGGCCGTCGCTCGCGGGCGGCGGCGCCGGGCGCAGGGGCCGGGCCGTGTGCTCGGTGGGCGGCTCGACGCGGCCGCGCGGGGACGAGCCGGCTGAGCCGGCCGTGCGCGGCGCGGGCGCCGAGGGCGGGGACGGGCGCGCCGGACCGGGCGGCGGGACCGGCGGCCCGGACGGCACGCGCGGCTGCGGGCCCGAGTCGCCGACGACCCGCAGGCGCGGACCCCGGGGGCGCGGTGGGGCGGCGGGCGCGGCGGGGAGGCCGGCCGACTGCAGGGTCACGGCGTCGGCCTGGCGGCGCGCCCGGTCGAGCTCGTCGCGCAGGGACGCGACCTCCTCGCGGGCCCTGTCGGCGGTCTGCTCGGCCTCCTCGCGGGCGGCGGCCTCGCGCGCCACCCGGCGGTCGAGGTCCCGGTGCAGGGCGGCGACCCGCTCGTCGGCCTCCTCCTCGGCCGCGGCACGCCCCTCCTCGGCCTCGCGGGCCTCCTCGGCGATCTCGGCCATCTCCGCGTCGCTGCGCCCCCGGCGCGCGAGCACCAGCACGAGCAGCGCCACGGCCCAGAGCGCCGCCACCACGGCCAGCCGCAGCCAGCGGGCGTCGTCGGCGAGCACCACCGCCGCGCCGGCGGCCACGGCGAGCACGCCCGCGGCGCTGCCCAGCGCGGCGCGTAGGCCGTCGGGGCCGGCGCGTCCGACCCCGTCCGGGGTGCTCATCGTTGCAGGATAGCGAGCCGCCGGTGCCGCCCACCGCCCCCCGCGTCAGCGGGACGGCGCCGCGAGGTCCGTCACGACCGCCGGTCGCGCGCGTCCCGGCCGAGGTCGTCGCCGGGGTCGTCCGGGGTACGCAGGCTGTGCTCGAGCCACAGGCCGGCACCGACGAGGACCGCCGACCCGACCGTGCCGACGACCGCGCTCGCGGTGTCCGCGCCCGCGGCGTCGACGCGCCCGCTCAGTGGCAGCACGTAGGCGAGCAGCCCGAGCCACGCGCCGCCGACCAGCGCCCCGGCCAGCGAGGACGCCTTCGCCAGCGCGACCGCCCGCGCGGCGGCCAGCGCGTCGACCGGTCGCGCCCCGGGCCGGCGCTTGATGCGGGCGCGCAGCACGAACGCCAGCACGAGCTCGGCGATCCCGAGCACGAGCGGGGTCAGCCCGGCGAGCAGCGGCAGCGGCGGCAGCTCCCCGTACGCCGCCTGGACGAGCACGTTCGCGGCGAGGCCCGCGGCCACGGCGGCCACGAGCAGGAGCGAGGGACTGGTGCTCGTCCTCACAGGACCGCCTCCTCCCGCCGCACACCCGCGCGCTCCTCCGCCGGCAGCGCGGCGAGGAGGTCCGCGACCCGCCCCCGCCCGGCGACCTCGGCGTCCGGGTCGACGTCGAGCCAGGGCACGAGCACGAAGGCGCGCTCGTGGGCGCGCGGGTGCGGGAGGGTGAGCGCGGGGTCGGCGCTCGTCGTCCCGTCCACGTCGAGGACGTCGACGTCCAGCGTCCGCGGGCCCCAGCGGACGTCGCGGGTCCGGCCGGCGCGGCTCTCCGCGGCGCGCGCGCGGGCGAGCCAGGACCAGGGCTTCGCGTCCGGGTCCTCGGCGAGCACGACCGCGTTGAGGAAGTCGTCCTGCTCGACCCCGCCCCACGGCGCCGTCGCGTAGACCGGCGAGACCGCGACGATCCGCGCGCCGGCCGCGCGCAGCGTCGCCACGGCCCCGCGGAGGTTGGCCGCGCGGTCGCCGATGTTCGAGCCCAGCGAGAGCACCGCGCGGCTCACGCCCGGCTCCGCTCCCGCCGCACCGTCACCGCGACGTCGTCGAACGGCACCGTGATCGGAGCCCCGGGCTTGTGCAGCGTGACCTCGACGGCCGCGACGCGCCCGTCGGCCAGCACCCCGTCGGCCACCTCGCCGGCCACCGCCTCGATGAGCTGCCGGGGCGGCCCGGCGACGACGGCGGCCGCGCGCTTCGCCAGCGTGCCGTAGTCGACGGTGTCGGCGAGGTCGTCGGACGCCGCCGCGGGGGCGAGGTCGACCTCGAGGACCAGGTCGAGGACGAAGTCCTGGCCGTCGCGGCGCTCGTGGTCGAACACGCCGTGGTGGCCCCGGACCCGCAGCCCGCGCAGGGCGATGCGGTCTCTCACGGCTCGATCTCCGCCGGCGAGGTGCCCCAGCTCCACGCCGCGGCCACCGCGACCGCGTCGAGCGACGGCCCCACCTCGTGCACCCGCACGCCCCACGCGCCGTTGGCCGCCGCGAGCGCCGACACCGCCGCGGTCGCGACCTCGCGGCCGTCGGGCGGGCGGGGGGCGCCCTCGTCGTCGGCGAGCAGCGCGCCGAGGAACCGCTTGCGCGACGCCCCGATCAGCACGGGGAAGCCGAGACCGGTGAACACCGGCAGCTTGCGCAGCAGCGTCCAGTTGTGCGCCGCGGTCTTCGCGAACCCGAGCCCCGGGTCGAGGACCAGCAGCGACGGGTCGACGCCGGCCAGCACCGCCCGGTCGACCTGCTCGACCATCTCGGCGCGCACCTCGCCCACCACGTCCTCGTAGGAGGCGAGCGCGGTCATCCGGTTGCTCGGCCCGCGCCAGTGCATGATCACCCACGGCACGCCGGCCTCGGCGACCGTGCGCGCCATGTGCGGGTCGGCGAGGCCCCCGGACACGTCGTTGATCATCGTCGCGCCCGCTTCGACGGCCGCGGCGGCGACGGCGGCGCGGGTGGTGTCGACGCTGACCCGCACCCCGGCGGCCACGAGGTCGCGGACCACGGGCACGACGCGCCGGGTCTCGGTCTCCGCGTCGATGCGCTCCGCCCCGGGGCGGGTGGACTCGCCGCCCACGTCGACGAGGTCGGCGCCGCGCCCGTGCAGGACGACACCGTGGGCCACCGCGTGGTCGCGGTCGAGCCAGCGCCCGCCGTCGGAGAACGAGTCGGGCGTGACGTTGAGGACGCCCATGACGACACAGCGGCCGGGGTCGGGCAGGGCGTGGGACGGCCCGGGAGGCGCACCCACTCCTCAGCCGCTCCGGATGAGGCCGAGGGCCTCCGCCCGCGAGCTCGCCGACGACTTGAGGATGCCGCGCACCGCCGAGGTCGTCGTGCGCGCACCGGGCTTGCGGACCCCGCGGGCCGACATGCACTGGTGCTCGGCGTCGATCACCACCAGCGCGCCGCGGGTGTCGAGGCGCGACTCGAGGGCGTCCGCGACCTGGCTGGTCAGACGTTCCTGCACCTGCGGGCGACGCGCGTAGAGGTCGACGAGCCGCGCGAGCTTGCTCAGGCCCGTGACCAGGCCCTTCGACCCCGGGATGTAGGCGACGTGCGCGACCCCGTGGAAGGGCAGCAGGTGGTGCTCGCACATCGAGAACAGCGGGATGTCCCGCACCAGCACGAGCTCCTCGTGGCCCTCGTCGAACGTGCGCTCGAGCACCTCGGCCGGGTCGGCGCGCAGGCCCGCGAACAGCTCCTGGTAGGCCCGCGCGACGCGCGCCGGCGTCTCACGCAGACCCTCGCGGTCGGGGTCCTCGCCGATGGCCAGCAGCAGCTCGCGCACGGCGGCCTCGGCGCGCGGGGCGTCGAAGCCCGGCCACTCCGGGGCCACCGCCGTGCCGACCGGGCCGCCGAAGCCGTCGTCGGTGGGACGGACCCGGGCGTTGTCGAGATCGCCGTCCAGTTCCTGAGCCGTCACGTCTCCCTCGCGGTCTTCCTCGACCGGCCGGCCCCCGTCGCGCGGGGTGCGCCGGCCTCCTCAGCCCTGGCCGCGAGAGGTGTCGCGACCCTCCGGGCCGGTGCTCCCGGTGCCGCCGTCCGTGCCGGTGGTGCCGTCGTGGCCCCAGCTCGGCGAACCGGTGTGCCGACCCTCCGACCAACCGTCACGCGTACGACCATCCGGGTCACCGTACGGGTTCGCGCTCGTCTCGCCGGCCGAGCGTGACGAACCGGACGGCGCACCGCCGTAGGGGCTCGTGCTCCCGGACCGGCCGGCGCCACCCGGATTCCACGTGGTGCCGTGCGGGACGGTCGCCGGGGTCCACCCGGGCGGGGCGCCGTAGTTCGGCGCCACGGACGAGGGCTTGTCGCCGGCGTCCGCGCCGCGACGCCCGTTGGCACCGGTGCGGTAGACGTCCGGGATGCCGGTGGCCGGCAGGCCGGCCGGCGGCGTCGGCGTGGAGCCGCCGTCGGTCCCCCGCGGATCGCGGTAGCCGGTCTCGCCGTGGCCCGTCCCGCCGTGACCCGTCCCGCCGTGACCCGTCCCGCCGTGGCCCGGGTCGCCGTAGCCGGTGTCGTGACCGTTGCCGGCCGCGTGGGACCCGCCCGCGTGGCCGGACCCGTAGGCCCCGTTGCTGTGCACGACGTGACCGTTGGACGCCCCGGCCCCGACCGCCGTGCGCTCGGTGGCCGCCTCCTCGCCGGGCGGGGGCCACGGCTCGCCGCGCTCGGTGGCGAGCTCGCGCCGCGTCTTGATCGGCGGTCGGTCCGACGGGACGCGCTCGCCGAAGTCGTTGAACGCCGTGATCCGCGGCCGCTTGGTGACCGACGCGAAGACGCGCTCGAGGTCGCGGCGCTGCAGCGTCTCGTGCTCGATGAGCTCGCCGGTCAGCGCGTCGAGGGCGTCGCGGTGGGTGTTGAGGATGTCCCACGCCTCGGTGTGCGCCGCCTCGATGAGCTTGCGCACCTCCTCGTCGATCTCGTGGGCCACCTCGAGCGAGTAGTCCGCCTGGCGCCCCGCGGTGCGGCCGAGGAAGGGCTCGCCCTGCTCCTGGCCGTACTTCACCGCCCCGAGCTTGGCGCTCATGCCGTACTCGGTGACCATCGCGCGGGCGATCTTCGTGGCCTGCTCGATGTCCGACGACGCGCCGGTGGTCGGCTCGTGGAACACGAGCTCCTCGGCCGAGCGCCCGCCCATCGCGAACACCAGGCGCGCGATCATCTCCGAGCGGGTCATGAGCTCCTTGTCGTCCTCGGGGACGACGAGGGCGTGCCCGCCGGTGCGCCCGCGCGGCAGGATCGTGACCTTGTAGACGGGCTCGATGTCCGGCATCGCCCACGCGGCCAGCGCGTGGCCCGCCTCGTGGTAGGCCGCGACCTTCTTCTCCTGCTCGGAGATGATGCGGCTCTTGCGCGCCGGGCCGCCGATCACGCGGTCGACCGATTCCTCGAGCGCGGTGCCGGTGATCTGCTCCTGCCCGAGCCGGGCGGTGAGCAGCGCGGCCTCGTTGATGACGTTGGCCAGGTCGGCGCCGGAGAACCCGACGGTGCGCTTGGCCAGCCCGTCGAGGTCGGCGTCGGGCGCCAGCGGCTTGCCCGCGGAGTGGACCTGCAGGATCTGCTTGCGCCCGGCGAGGTCCGGCGCGGCCACCGGGATCTGGCGGTCGAACCGGCCGGGGCGCAGCAGCGCCGGATCGAGGATGTCGGGCCGGTTGGTGGCGGCGATGAGGATGATGCCGCCGCGGGAGTCGAACCCGTCCATCTCGACCAGCAGCTGGTTGAGCGTCTGCTCGCGCTCGTCGTGGCCGCCGCCCATGCCGGCGCCGCGGTGGCGGCCGACGGCGTCGATCTCGTCGACGAACACGATGCACGGCGAGTTCTGCTTGGCCTGCTCGAACAGGTCGCGCACGCGGGAGGCACCGACGCCGACGAACATCTCGACGAAGTCCGAGCCCGAGATCGTGTAGAAGGGCACGCCCGCCTCGCCGGCGACGGCGCGCGCGAGCAGCGTCTTGCCCGTGCCGGGCGGGCCGTAGAGCAGGACGCCCTTGGGGATCTTCGCGCCGAGCTGCTGGTAGCGCGACGGGTTCTGGAGGAAGTCCTTGATCTCGTAGAGCTCCTCCACCGCCTCGTTCGCGCCCGCGACGTCGGCGAAGGTGGTCTTCGGCATGTCCTTGTTGAGCTGCTTGGCCTTGGACTTGCCGAAGGACAGGACGCGGTTGCCCCCGCCCTGCGAGTTCATCATCCAGAACAGCAGCAGCAGGACCAGGCCCAGCGGGATCAGGTAGATCAGCATCTGGGTCAGGAACGAGTCCTGGGTGACCCGCGTGTCGAAGCCCGAGGGCGCCGGGTTCTCGCGGACCAGGGCGAACACCTGGTCGGTCGCGGCCGCGGGGTACTGCGCGTAGATCTGGTTGGTCGTCGTCGGCTCGGCGCCGTCGACCCCGGGCACCTGCACCGGGTTGTTCAGCGTGAGCCGGAGGCGCTGCTCCTTGTCCTCGATCGTGATCTCGGACGTGTTGCGCGCCTCGACCTGCGCCAGGGCGAGCGACGTCGGGGCCTCGGTGTACCCGCGGGTGTCGCTGAGCAGCGACGAGACCCCCAGGTAGACCAGGAAGAACACCACGATCCAGATGAGTGGATTGCGGAGAAGGCGCTTGCGGTCCATGCGGTTGCGGCCTCCAGGCGGCCCTCGACCCTCCCCGGGTGGACCCTGCGGTCGGTGTCTGTCGTCTCGGCTCGGGGTCCGCGCACGCACGGACGTCCGTGGGGCCCTGATCTGCTCAAGCGTACCCCCCGGTCACGACGCGGGACCGGGCACGCGCAACCGGTACCGGCGTCAGCGCCGGCGGCGCGCCGTCCCGAACACACCCCGGCTGATCTCCTTGCCCGCCTCCCGGGCGACCGTGCGCACGATCGACCGGAAGACGGAGCTCGACGCGACCTTCTCGAAGAAGCCCGGACCGTCGTCGCCCGCCGGCGCCGGGGCCTGCGGCGGCGCCTCCTGCGGGGGCTCCCCGGCGGGCACGGGCTCGGCGGGGGTCGGCGCGGTCGTCGCCCCGGTGGCGGCCGCGAGCTTCTCGTACGCCGACTCCCGGTCCACCGCCTGCCCGTACTTCGGCCACAGCGGCGACGCCGTCGCCGCCTCCGTGACCGCGGGCTCCCCGATCGCCGCCATCAGCGAGCGCGGCGCCCGCACCCGCGTCCACGCCACCGGCGTCGGCGCCCCGCGCTCGGACAGCACGGTGACGATCGCCTCACCGGTGCCGAGCGAGGTCAGCGACGACTCGATGTCGTAGACCTCGCTCCTCGGGTAGGTGCGCGCCGTGCGCGACAGCGCCTTCTGGTCGTCCGGGGTGAACGCCCGCAGCGCGTGCTGCACCCGCGCGCCGAGCTGGCTGAGCACGTCGTTGGGCACGTCGGTGGGCTGCTGGGTGCAGAAGAAGACGCCGACACCCTTGGAGCGGATGAGCTTGACCGTCTGCTCGATCCGGTCGAGGAAGGCCTTCGACGCGTCGCTGAACAGCAGGTGGGCCTCGTCGAAGAAGAAGACGAGCTTCGGCTTCTCGACGTCGCCGGCCTCGGGCAGGTCCTCGAAGAGCTCCGCGAGCAGCCACATGAGGAACGTCGAGTACAGCGTCGGGTCGGCCTGCTGGTCGGCGAGCTCGAGCAGCGTCACCCGGCCCTTCCCGTCGGGCTCGACGACGAGCAGGTCGGCCGGCTCGAACTCGGGCTCGCCGAAGAACTCGTCGCCGCCGCGGGCCTCGAGGTTGACCAGCGCGCGCAGGATGACCCCGGCCGTCGACGACGACACCCCGCCGATGCCTTTGAGCTCGGCCTTGCCCTCGTCGGAGATCAGGTGCGCGATCACCGAGCGCAGGTCCTTGGTGTCCAGCAGGGCGAGGCTCTGCTGGTCGGCCCAGTGGAAGATCAGACCGAGCGTGGACTCCTGGGTCTCGTTGAGGCCCAGCACCTTGGCCAGCAGGATCGGCCCGAAGCCCGTCATGGTCGCGCGCACCGGCACCCCGATGCCCTGCCCGAGCGAGAGGAACTGCACGGGGAAGGCGGTGGGCGCCCAGTCGTCGCCGGTGTCGGCGGCGCGGCGGGTGACGCGGTCGTTCGGTTCCCCCGGGCGCGCGAGGCCCGACAGGTCGCCCTTGATGTCCGCGAGCAGCACCGGCACCCCGTGGGCGGAGCACTGCTCGGCGAGGTTCTGCAGGGTCTTCGTCTTGCCCGTGCCGGTCGCCCCGGCGACCAGGCCGTGCCGGTTCAGCGTCGCGAACGGGATCCGGACCCGGGCCGCGGGGTCGACGGTCCCGTCGACGACGACGGTCCCGATCTCGAGGGCCGCACCCTCGGTCGCGTACCCGGCGGCGATCTCTGCAGCAGCACCCTGGTCGGCCACACCGGGCAGGCTAGCGGGGGTCAGGAACCGGCGGGCACGTCGACGCGGACCGCGGTGATCGCGCCGTCGGCGCCGCGCTCCGCGTGCACCGTGACCTGCTGGCCCACCCGCAGCCCGGCGGGCCCGTCGGGGCGGGGCACCGCGACGCTCGTCCCGGCCGTCGTGCGCAGCGGGGTGAGCGTGCCGTCGCCGGCCCGGACGGTGACGATCGGGAACCCGCCGCCGGTGGGCTGCACGGACTCGACGACGCCGAGCAGGTCGGGCACCGAGCCCGGACCGGTGTCCGGCGCGGTCACCCGGCCGACGAGGGCGCCGAGCGCCACGCACACCACGGCGCCGAGCACGAGCAGCAGGATCCGCGTCGAGCGCGCCAGGCCGGGCCGGCGCAGCCGCGTCGCGAGGTCGATGTCGTCGACGGGGCGGTCGAGCACGGTCGCGGCGTGTTCCTGCTGCGTGCGGTCCTCGTCCGCGCGCTCCGGGTCGGGGCGCTGGTCGGGACCCCCCTGACCGGCCTGACCGGCCTGACCGGCCTGGCCGCCCTGGCCGCGCGGCGGCGGGTCGGAGCGGCGGGCCGGCGGCGGGGGCACGGGGAACTGCTCGGTCTCGGCGGCGTCGCCGCGGCCCGGGGACGTCCCCACCGCGCGGGTGTCGGTGTCCGACGGGTCGTCGGTCGACGGTCCGTCGGACGGTCCGGACGGGTCGGATGGCTGGGTCACGAGGTCCTCCCGGGGGTCCTCATTCGCGGCGCAGGGCCTCGATGGGTCGCAGGCGGGCGGCGCGCCGGGCGGGGTAGGCGCCGAAGAAGATGCCGATGGCCGCCGAGACCGCGACCGCCGCGACGACGGCCGAGGGCAGCACCACCGGACGGAAGTCGCCGAGCGGCACGAGCGTGCCGGCGTAGCCCACCGCCACGCCGAGCACGCCGCCGACCACGCTCAGGATGATCGACTCGACGAGGAACTGGCCGAGGATGGCCGACGGCGGGGCGCCGAGGGCCTTGCGGATGCCGATCTCGCGGGTCCGCTCGGTGACCGACACGAGCATGATGTTGGTGATCCCGATCCCGCCGACCACCAGGGAGATCGCCGCGATCGCCGCGAGGAGCAGCGTGAACGCGCCGAGGGTGTCGTCGAGGACGTCGGCGAGCTGGCGCGCCGAGAGCACCTGGTAGTCCCGTTCGTCGGGGTCGTCGATGCCGTGCCGGCGGTCGAGGATCGAGTTGATCTCGCTCTCGGCCGCGGCCTGCGCCTCGGTCGACCGCGCCTGGACGACGATCTGGGTGAGGTCGCCGAACCCGGTCAGCGAGCCCTGGACCGCCGTCAGCGGCGCGAGCACGTTCTCGTCGGGGTTGGACAGGCCCTGCCCCTGCCCGGCGGGCGCGAGCGTCCCGATCACGTCGAAGGGCACCCCGCGCACCAGCACCGTCCGGCCCACGGGGTCGGAGCCGACGCCGAAGAGGTCGTCGGCGACCGTGCGACCGAGCAGGACGACCTTGCGCCCCGCCGTCACGTCGGCCTCGGTGTAGACGCGGCCCGTCCCGAGCTGCACGTTCGCGCCCGGGAAGTACGACGGCGTGCTGCCGATGATCGTGGCGTCGGTCCGCGCCCGCCCCGCCTCGACCGTCGTGCCCTGCAGCGAGACCACCGGCGACACCGACGCGACGTCCGGGGCGCCCTGGGGGTCGGCGAGCGCGCGCACGTCGCCCTGGGTCAGCGGGCGGCCGTCGGTGCCGGCGGTGTCGGGCGGCTGGCGCGGCAGGACGGTGATGCTGTTGGCGCCCAGGCCCGCGATCTGGCCCTGGATGTACTGCGACGCCCCGTTGCCCAGCGCCGTGAGCAGGATGACCGCGGCGATGCCGATGATGATCCCGAGCATCGTCAGCAACGAGCGCAGCCGGTTCGCGATGAGGCCGCGGACCGCGAACCGGATGATCTCGACGACACTCACCGCTCGTTCACCGCCGCGCCCCCGCCTCGGTCAGGCGGCCGTCGCTGACCACCACGACCCGCTCCGCCCGCTCGGCGACCTCGTCGTCGTGGGTGATGAGCACGATCGTGCGGCCCGCCGCGTGCAGGCGGTCGAACAGGCCGAGCACGTCGGCGGTGCTCGTGGAGTCGAGGTTGCCGGTCGGCTCGTCGGCGAGCAGGAGGGCCGGGGTCGTGACGAGCGCGCGCGCCACCGCCACGCGCTGCTGCTGGCCGCCGGAGAGCTGGTTGGGGCGGTGGTCCTCGCGGCCCCGGAGGCCGACGAGGGAGAGCGCCGCCAGCGCCCGCTCGCGACGCACCCGCCGACCCACCCCCGCGTAGACCAGCGGGAGCTCGACGTTCGCGAGCGCCGACGTGCGCGGGATGAGGTTGAACGCCTGGAAGATGAAGCCGATCTGCCGGTTGCGCAGCACGGCCTGCTGGCGCTCGTCCAGGTCCGCGACGTCCAGGCCCTCGAGCAGGTAGCGCCCCGAGGTCGGGGCGTCCAGGCACCCGAGCATGTTGAGCAGCGTCGACTTGCCCGACCCGGACTGGCCGATGACCGCGACGTACTCGCCGCGGCGCACCGTCAGGTCGACGTCGCGCAGCGCGTGCACGGCCGTCTCGCCCGCCCCGTAGACCTTGGAGAGCTTCCGCACGTCGAGGACGTGCGGGACCTGCTCGAGGGGCGCGGTGCCGGTGCCGGCGGTCATCCGCCGCCGCCGCCTCCACGGTTGCCGCCGCCGTCCGTGCTCGGCGGCGGGCCCTGGCCGGGGCCGAACGGGTTCGCGGTGTTCGGGTCGGGCAGGACGACGAGCTCGCCGGGCGCGAGGCCGGAGCGGATCTCGGTGACCGTGTCGGAGCTCAGCCCCAGCCCGACGGTGCGGGATTGCGGGACGCCGTCGGGGCCGAGGACCTGCACGGTCCCGTCCGTCGCACCCTCGCCGCCGATCGGGGTGACCGCCACCGACGGCAGGAACGAGACGTTCGGCGTCTGCGCCACGGTCACCGCGACGCTCGCCGACATCCCGGGCCGCAGGTTCGGCGGCGGGCCGGTGAGGGTGACGTTGGTGCCGTACTGCACCGACGAGCCGGAGCCGGGCAGCAGGTCGACGCCGCTGACGATCCCGGGCAGCGCCTGCCCGGGCAGCGCGTTGACCGACACCTCGACCGGCTGACCGACCGCGAGCCGGCCCACGTCCAGTTCGGGGACGTCGGCGCGGATCTGCAGCGTGGTGAGGTCGAGGACGGTCAGCGCCGCCGGGGTCGTCGGCGAGCCGGTGACCTGGGAGCCGCCGGTGGAACCGCTCGCGGCCCCGGCTCCGGCACCCGCGCCGGCCGCCGCGGCCGCCCCGCCGGTGCCGCCGGCCGTGCCGTCGGGCAGCGTGCCGCCGGTCGGGTTGCCCGAGCCGGTCGAGCTCGTCGTCGTGCCGCCCGCCGGGACCAGCTGGCCCGGGCCGATGTCGAGGCTCACGACCGTGCCGTCCTGCGGCGAGGAGAGCTCGAGGTCCTCGGTGGCGTTCTCGGCCTGGATCACCGACGCCTCGGCCTGGGCCAGGGACGCCTCGGCCGAGGCCACCTGGCCCTCGGGCGTGGTCGCCGCGGCGCCGCCGCCGGCGGCGCCGGCACCCGCCTGACCACCGGTCGTGCCGGCCCCGCCGGCGCCGGCTCCGGGGGTCGGCGACGGCGTCGGTCCCGGCGCGGCCTTCGGGTCGGCGGCGGGCATGCTGCGCAGCCCGTTGACCGAGACGAGCGGCCGGCCCTGGGGCTGCTGCTGGTCGGTCGAGGGGTGCTGGCCGGCCGGGGGCTGCTGGCCGGCCGGAGGCTGCTGGCCGGCGGGCGGCGGCTGGTGCCCGGGTGCCGGCTGCACCGGCGCCTGCGGCTGGACGGGAGCCTGCTGGACGGGAGCCTGTTGGACGGGCGGCTGCTGGCCCGCCGCGCCCGCTCCCGCGGCGCCCGGGGCCGGCTGCTGGGCCGGAGCCGGCTGCTGCGCCGGCGCGGCGGCGGTCGTCTGCGGGTTGTCGCGCGCCTCGCGGGCGTCGCGGAGCGACTGGCGGGCGGCGTCGCGCTGGGCCCGGGCGGCCTCGAGGTTGGCCTCGGCGTACTCGGGGTCGAGGGTGGCGACGACGTCGCCGGCCTCGACGCGGTCGCCGACCGCCACGGAGACGTCCTCGACGCGTCCGCCGACGGCGAAGTTCAGGGTGGAGCTCCGGGCGCTGGTGACCGCGCCGGACGCGGTGACCGTCTCGGCGACGGTGCCGCGGCCCACCGGGGTGGTGCGCAGGCCGGTGTCGTCGGAGCCGCCGGTGGCCGTCAGGCCGATGACCGTGCCGCCGACAGCGAGCAGCACCACCAGCACGATCAGCCCGTTGACGAGCCACAGAGAGCGACGCGCACCCGCCATGTGGCGGACGGTAGCGGTCGGTCAGCGGCCGTCGGCACGCGGGGTCGTGCCGGGTGAGTGACCGTTCAGCGAGTCAGGCGTAGACGTGCGGGTCGAGCGTGCCGATGTAGGGCAGATCGCGGTAGCGCTCCGCGTAGTCGAGCCCGAAGCCGACGACGAACTCGTTGGGGATGTCGAACCCGACGTACGCGACGTCCACGTCGAGCTTCGCCGCCTCGGGCTTGCGCAGCAGCGTCACGACCTCCAGCGAGGACGGCCCGCGGGACTCGAGGTTCTTGCGCAGCCAGGACAGCGTCAGTCCGGAGTCGATGATGTCCTCGACGATGAGGACCCGGCGGCCGGAGATGTCGCGGTCGAGGTCCTTGAGGATGCGGACCACGCCCGACGACGAGGTCGACGAGCCGTAGGAGCTGACGGCCATGAACTCGAGCTGGGTCGGCATCGGCAGGCGGCGGGCGAGGTCCGTCATGAACATCACCGCGCCCTTGAGGACGGTGACGAGCACGAGGTCCTGGTCGTGCTCGCCGTAGTCGGCGCCGA
Organism: Actinomycetospora sp. ABD4_176; assembly: GCF_056311855.1. Taxonomy (NCBI): domain Bacteria; kingdom Bacillati; phylum Actinomycetota; class Actinomycetes; order Pseudonocardiales; family Pseudonocardiaceae; genus Actinomycetospora; species Actinomycetospora sp. ABD4_176. The sequence goes on from NZ_CM149974.1 coordinate 3,155,225, forward strand.
TCTGCGCGGCCAGCTCGCCGATCTTGTCCTGGATCTGCTCCTCGGTGATCAGTACGGACGCGATGTCGCCGTCGTACACCGTTGTCGGGCTCCTCACCGGATCGGGGGCGGCCCGTCGGGGCGGGCCGGAGCTCGCGAGCCACGGTGGGGCGCGTCGAGCACCCGCAGCCTGCCATGCGCCCGCACCACCTCCAACCCGCCCGCGAGCGGCGGCACACCCTGACCGCGCCAGCGGGCGACGACGGCGTCGACGGCCCGGACGTGCGCGTCGGTGAGCTCCCGCGCCCCCGCCGCGACCAGCCACGACCGCAGCACCCGGCGTCGCACGGCGGGTGCCTCGGCCGCGAGACCGACCGCGTCGAGGGATCCGTCGGGGTCGACGAGCAGGGCCAGGCGCTCGTGCGCCAGCGCGGTGAGCGCGGCGTCGTCGTCGGCGAGCTGCGCGGCCGTCCGGGCCAGTGCCGGCGCCACCCCGCCGGCGAGGACGTCCTCGAGCAGCGGCAGGACCTCGTGGCGCAGGCGGGCGCGGGTGTAGCGCGGGTCGGCGTTGTGGGGGTCGTCCCACACGGGGAGCCCGGCGGCGTGGCAGGCCGCGCGCGTCGTGGCCCGCCGGACGCCGAGCAGCGGGCGGCACCACGGCGGGTCCCACGCCGCCATCCCCGCGAGCGAGCGCGCGCCGGACCCGCGGCCCAGCCCGAGCAGCACGCTCTCGGCCTGGTCGTCGAGCGTGTGCCCGAGCAGCACCGGCGCGTCCCCGCCCGCCCGCGACGCCGCCCGCAGCGCCGCGTACCGGGCGTCGCGGGCCGCGGCCTCCGGACCGCCCGCGGTGCCCACCTCGACGGCGACGACCTCGGCCGCCGCGCCCAGCTCCCGCAGCAGCCCGGCCGTCGCCGCGGCCCGCTCGGCCGAGCCCTCCTGCAGGCCGTGGTCGACGACGACGCCGTGCACCGCGGGTACCAGGTGCACCGCGGCCGCGGCGAGCGCGAGCGAGTCCGCGCCGCCCGAGCACGCGACGACCACGGGAGCGAACGCGGCGTTCGCGCGCGTAGAGGCAGCGAGCCGCCCGTTCGCTGCGTCCGGCACGGCGCCCAGGGCCTCGCGCACCGCCCGGCGGACCTCGGCGACGGGGTCGGGCACGCGCACGGCGGTGACCTCTCCGGTCGTGTCAGCCGTGGACGCGGGCGACCCAGGCGTCCGGGTCGGTGATCTCGGCGCGGCGGGGCAGGGTGTCCGGCGCGGTCCAGACGGCGTTGAGGCCGTCGAGCCCCACGCGGTCGACGACGTGGTCGACGAACACGCGGCCCTGCTCGTACTGCCGGATCTTGGCGTCCACGCCGAGCAGCGTGCGCAGGAGCCGGTCGACGAGGCTGCCGCCGCGGCGGCGCGTGGTGAACCGCGCCCGGATCGACGCCACGGACGGCACGACGGCGGGGCCGACGGCGTCCATGACGTGCTCGGCGTGCCCCTCGAGCAGGGTGGTCAGGGCGAGCAGGCGGTCGAGGACCGCGCGCTGCTCGGGCCCCTGGAACATCTCGACCAGCGCGAGCCCGTCGCGCGGCGGGTCGTTCCGGAAAGCCCGGACGATGTCGGGGAGCCGGTCGACCGTGCCCGAGGCCGTGCGGTCGAAGCCGCCGGCGAACGCCGCGACCTCGCCCTGGAAGTGGTCGCGCAACCAGTCGACGGCGGTGAACTGCAGCCGGTGGGTCGCCTCGTGCAGGCACACCCACAGCGCGAAGTCGTCGGCGTCGACGTCGAGCGCCTGCCGGGCGGCGACGACGTTCGGCGCGACGAGCAGCAGGCGCCCGGCCCGTTCCGGGCCGCCGAACGGGTCGTACTGCCCCAGCACCCGGCTGCCCAGGAACGCCAGCAGCGTGCCCATCTGCACGCCGGCGGCCGTGCGGGTCACGCGGCCGAACGCGCCGCCGACGATCCCGGCGGGCGGGCCGGCCAACGGGGCGTCCTCGACGAGCGCGGCGATCCCGTCGACCGCGGAGCGGATCCAGCCCGGCCGGTCGACGACGTCGGCCTCGGGCACCGCCAGGCCCGCGCCGAGCCCGGTCAGCTCGCGGACGTGGCCCTCGCCGATGCGGGCGCCCTCGCGCAGGCGGCTCACCTCGGCGGCGGCCTCGGCGGGCGAGACGGCGGGACCCGCGGGCACCAGGCGCGCGCCGGTGGCGGCCGCGAGGCCCCAGTCGACGGGCAGGCCCGTGCCGTCACGGGGCGCGGAGGTCAGCTCGACGGACACGGCTCCACCGTACGTCGCGGACCTCGGGGCACCGGCGCTCAGCGGCACCCGCAGTCGTGCAGGGCCGCGGCGAGGGCGTCGAGGCGGGGGCGTGCGGTGCCCGGGTCGACGCCGTTGCTCATGAACGAGAAGACGAGCACCCGCCCGTCGGCGGTGCCGACGACGCCGGCCAGGGCGTTCGCGGCGGTCAGCGTGCCGGTCTTCGCTCGCACCCAGCCGCGGCCGTCGGCGCTCGGGGTGCCCGGCGCGTACCGGTCGGCGAGCGTGCCGCCCCCGCCCGCGACCGGCAGGCCGTCGAGCAGGGGGCGCAGGGCCGCGGTGCGCGGGTCGGAACCGGCGGGCGCGGCGGCGGGCGCGAGCACGCCGGACAGCGCGGTGGCGGGCACGCGGTCGTCGACCGACAGGCCGCTGGTGTCGGCGAGCGTGACGCCGCCGGTGTCGATGCCCGCCTCGTCGAGCACCCGCGTCACCGCCCGCGCGGCCCCGTCGAACGTCGTCGGCTCGCCGACCGCCCGTGCCACCTCGCGCCCGAGCGCCTCGGCCAGCACGTTGTCGGAGTTCTGCAGGGCCGTGCGCACCAGCTCGGTGGTCGGTGGTGACTCGACCTGCCCGAGCACCGCGGCGCCCGGTGGTGCCGTGCCCACGGCCACGGTCGGGGCGGCGCCGTCGCCGGCGAGGCGGGCACCGAGCTCGCGGGCGGCGTCCGAGGCGGGGGTGGCGGTGCGCGGGACGTCGAGCACCGTCGGGTCGCTGCGCCCGCCGTCGAGCATCACCGGGACGATCGGCGCGACGAACCCGTTCGCGACGTCGGTGGGGTCCCAGCCGGGCGCGACACCGTTGCCGCCCCCGTTCTCGTAGCGCGAGACGTCGACGAGGACCTGCTTCACCGCCGGTTGCCCGGCGCGGGCGGCGTCCACGGCGGCGACGAGGTCGTCGAGGCGGGCGGCGTCGGGGTAGACGGTCCGGCGGCCGGCGGGCAGTGAGGACAGCGTCGGGTCGCCCCCGCCGACCAGCACGATCGAGTCGGGCGTGGGGCCGGCGACGACGGTCGTCGTCCAGCGCATCGTCGGGTCGAGGCGCAGCAGGGCCGCGGCGCCGGTGAGGAGCTTCGTCACGGACGCCGGCACCTGGGGCTCGGACGGCCGCCGGCTCCACAGGGTCGCGCCGGTGGCGGGGTCGACGACGGCCCCGGTGACGTCGCCGAGGGCCGCGACGCGGGCGTCGAGCGCGGTCGCGAGGCCGGCCTCGGTCGGGGCCGGGGCGTCGGCACCGACGGCGGCCAGGCGCAGCTGCGGGGTCGCGGGGTCCGGCGGGTCGGCGGTCGCCCCGCCGAGCAGGCCCACGGGCAGGCCGACCGCGCGGGCGAAGGAGGGCGCCGAGAGGGTGACGCCGACGCCGAGGCCGGCGAGCAGCGCCACGACGACCGCGACCGTCAGCGCCCGCAGGCCCCACCGGCGAACACCCGGTGACGGCGCGGGGACCGCGCGGTGACCCTCGCCGCTCACGACCCCGCACCCCTCCTCACCTGCTGTTCACCTCACCGGGACGAGGCCCGGGTCACGTCACGGTGTGCCGGGTCACCCGGGCCGTTGCCCCACACTAGAGGCGCGAGGGGACCCCGTCGCGACCCACGGGGCGGGGTCGGGACGGCTGGACCGGACGGACGAGCGAGGACGAGGGAGCGGTGTCGCCGTGGAGTTCGACGTACTGATCGAGATCCCGAAGGGGAACCGCAACAAGTACGAGATGGACCACACGTCCGGCCGGCTGCGCCTGGACCGGACCCTCTTCACGGCCACGCAGTACCCGGCCGACTACGGCTACGTCGAGGACACCCTCGGCCAGGACGGCGACCCGCTCGACGCGCTCGTCCTCATCCAGGAGCCGACGTTCCCCGGCTGCGTGGTGGCCGCGCGCGCCATCGGCATGTTCCGCATGACCGACGAGGCCGGCGGCGACGACAAGGTGCTCTGCGTGCCCGCGGGCGACCCGCGCCAGGAGCACCTGCGCGACATCCACCACCTCTCCGAGTACGACCGCCTCGAGATCCAGCACTTCTTCGAGGTCTACAAGGACCTCGAGCCCGGCAAGAGCGTCGAGGGCGCGCAGTGGGTCGGGCGCTCGGACGCCGAGCTGGAGATCAAGGCGTCACGCCAGCGCGCCGAGGAGGGGGGCCACGGCGGGGGGCACTGAGTCGCCCCGCCGCGGCCGTCCACCTCAGCGGGTGGTGCCCGTGAGGTCGACCGGCGTGGCCGCCTCGTGGCGCCCGGCCCGGTCGGCCTCCGGCGAGGGGCGGGCTACGGCCTGCGCTGCTGCCCCGGCCGGGCGCGGCGGGGTCACGGTCAGGGTGACGTCGGTGGAGCCGGCCGCCCCCTCGACCACCACCTGCTCGCTGACCGGCGCGAACCCGCTCGCGGTGAGCATGTGCCGTCCGGGCGCGAGGTCGTCGAAGCGGAACCGGCCGTCGGCGCCCGTGACCGCCGAGGCGACGACGCCGCCGTCGCGGCCGACGAGCACCACCAGCGACTCCGGCACCGGTGCCCCGCCCGCGGCGCGCACCGCCCCGGCCAGCGTGTACCGCGCCGGCGGGACCGTGACGTCGGCGCGCGCCCCGTCCTCGCCGACGGCGACGCGGACCGCCTGCGGCGCGCGCCCGGGGGCGAGCACGGTGACGGTGTAGCCGCCGGGCTCGACCTCGCCGGTCTCCCAGCCGCCCTCGGCGTCGCTGCGCCGCACGCCCACGACCCCGCCGTCGGCGTCGGTGACGGTCACCGTGGCGCCGGCGACCGCGGTCCCGTCGGGGTCGGCCACCCGCCCGCCGAGGGTCACCACGCGGGACAGTGCGACGTCGCGGCGCACGGGCACCCCGTCGACCGTGACGAGCTCGGCGAACGGGCGGCGCCGCGGCGAGCTGGCGATGAGCACGTAGGTGCCGGCCGCCGGCGCGACCAGCGTGTAGCCGCCCCGCTCGTCGACGCCCGCCCGCTCCACCGGGGCGCCGTCGAGGCCGTGCAGCGAGACCGAGACCTCGTCCCGCGCGCCGACCGGGCTGCCGCCCGACCCCGTGACGCGGCCGTGCACGGTGGGCCCGGACCCGCGGGCGGGGCTGGTCCGGCCGTCGGCGGCGGTGGCGGTGGCGGTGGCGGGTGGGCCCCAGCCGTCGGTCGCGGGCGCCGACGAGGTCGCGTGTGCCGTGGCGGGCACCGGCGGGTTCGACGCGGTGCCGATGGCCGCGGCGCCGCCGGCGGTCTCGGTGGCCGGGGTGGTCCCGGCGCCCGACGCGCCGTCGGCACCGTCCGTGCCCTCGGCGCTGCGGGCCTGGATGCCCGACTGCGTGCGCAGCGGGACCTCGCGCAGGAACCAGATGAGCACGAAGCCGACGGCGATCACGCACCCGGCGATGAGGAAGACCAGGTCCATCGCGTCGGAGAAGCCGACGAGGAACGGCTCGGCGAGCCGCGGGTCCATCCGCTGCAGCACCGACGAGTCCTGCGCGACCTGCGCCGCGCCGGCGACGGGGTCGACCGCGACCTGGTTGGCCGGGTTCGCGAGCGCGGCCGGGTCGGCGAGCGCGGCACGGAAGCCCGGCGTCGGCGCGATCGCGGCGAAGGCCTCGCGGATGTAGTCGCCGACCGTCGAGAAGAGCACCGAGAGGAAGACCGCGACGCCGAGCGTGCCGCCCATCTGCCGGAAGAAGGTCGCCGAGGCGGTGGCCACGCCCATGTCCCGGGCCGGCACGGCGTTCTGCACGGCGAGCACGAGCGTCTGCATGCAGTTCCCGAGCCCGAGGCCGAACACGACCATGAGCAGCGCGACCTGCCAGTACGGGGTGTCGGCGTGCAGCAGGAAGTGGAACAGCAACATGCCGGTGGTCATCAGCCCGAGGCCGATCACCGGGAAGACCTTGTAGCGCCCGGTGCGGCTGGTCAGCTGCCCGGAGACGATCGAGGCGACCATGATGCCCCCGACCAGCGGGATCATCTGGAGGCCGGCCTGCGTCGGGCTGGAGCCGGTGACGATCTGCAGGTACTGCGGGACGATCGCGATGCCCCCGAACATGCCGACGCCGGTGATGATCGCGATGACCGAGGTCAGGCTGAACACGCCGTTGCGGAACAGGCGCAGCGGCAGCAGCGCGTCGTCGCCGTAGGCCCGCTCGGCGAGGCAGAAGGCGACGAGGCCGACCGCCCCGACGGCGTAGCAGACGATCGCCGAGGTCGAGGCCCAGCCCCACTCGCGGCCCTGCTCGGCGATGATCAGCAGCGGCACGAGGCCGACGGCCAGCGCGGCCGCGCCGGGGAAGTCGAGGCGGTGCTCGCGGCGGGTGTGGGGCAGCCGCAGGACATTCCAGACGACGAGGAACGCGATCGCGCCGATCGGGACGTTGACGAGGAAGACCCAGCGCCAGCCGGTGATGCCGAGGATCGTGTCCTGGCCGGCGAGGAAGCCGCCCACGACCGGGCCGATGACGCTCGACGTCCCGAACACCGCGAGGAAGAAGCCCTGGTAGCGGGCGCGCTCCCGCGGCGGGACGATGTCGCCGATGATCGTCAGGGCCAGCGACATGAGGCCGCCGGCGCCGAGGCCCTGGACGGCGCGGAAGGCCGCCAGCTCGTACATCGACGTCGAGATCGTGCACAGCACCGAGCCGACGACGAACAGCCCGATCGCGAGCAGGAAGAACGGCCGGCGCCCGTAGAGGTCGGAGAGCTTGCCGTAGAGCGGGGTCGTGATCGTCGCCGTGATCAGGTACGCGGTCGTCGCCCAGGCCTGGAGGTTGAGCCCCTGCAGGTCGTCGGCGATGGTGCGGATCGACGTCGAGACGATGTTCTGGTCGAGCGCGGCCAGGAACATGCCCAGCATCAGGCCCGAGAGGATCACGAGGATCTGGCGGTGCGTGAAGCCGGTGCTGTCGGGTGTCTCGCCCCGGGTGGTGGCGGCCGCCGCGGGTGCGGCAGCGGGCGTGCTCATGAGGCCTCCGGGGGAGCCAGCGTGGCGGGGTGGTGGTGGTGCTCGAGGTCGGCGGCCAGCTGCTCGAGCAGCTCGGCGAGGCGCACGCGGTCGGGCTCGTCCCAGTGGGCGGTCATGGCGCCGATCTCGCGGTTGCGGCGGTCGCGGTTGGCCTCGAAGACGCGCAGGCCCTCGTCGGTGGCCGCGAGCAGCGTGGCGCGGCCGTCCTCGGGGTCGGGGCGGCGTTCGACGAGCCCGGCGCGGACCAGCCCGGCGACCTGCCGGCTGACCGTCGACGGGTCCGAGTGCACGGATTCGGCCAGGGCGTTGGACCGGCGCGGGCCCTCCAGCACGAGCCGGGCGAGCAGCACGTAGGCGGCACGCTCGACGCCGTCGGGGCCGACCGACCCGGCCTTCGCCCGCTCGACCGCGCGCATGACGCGGATGAGCTGGTGGCCGAGACGATCCGAGACCCGCCAGCGGTCGTCCACCCCCGGCGGGACCGGGAGCCGCGAGGATTCCATTGCATGCTCCGTACAATCGGTTGCTGCGTACAAGCATGCTCCTGCCGCGGGTGTGCCCGCCACCGGGGCCCCGATCGGGCGCGTCACAGGCCGGGGGTGCTGAGCGAAGGGCACCTTCGGTCGGATAGACGGGCGACGGGCGCCCTTCGCCGGAACGCCGGCCGTCCTACGGTGTCGGACCGTGGAGAGCGAGCGCGTCACCTACGAGCGCGACGGCCACGTCGCGACGATCACGTACGACCGGCCCGAGAAGCTCAACGCGATCGACGGGGCGATGCGCGCCGGGCTCAACGAGGCGTTCGACCGCTTCCGCGCCGACGACGAGGCGTGGGTCGGCATCGTCACCGGCGCCGGGCGGGCCTTCTGCGTCGGCGCCGACCCGCAGTCCGAGGGGAACCCGGCCGGCGACTTCCCCGGCTCGTTCTGGGAGCGCCCGACCGTCAACTCGCTCGAGAGCGGCTGGGAGATCTTCAAGCCGGTGATCGCGGCGGTCAACGGCCACTGCCTGGGCTACGGGCTGACGCTGGTGACCTGGTGCGACCTCGTCATCGCGAGCGAGCGCGCAACCTTCGGCTTCCCCGAGGTGCGCCTGGGCATCCCGACGATCGTCGGCGCGCTGAGGCTGCCCCAACGCATCGGGTGGCAGCCGGCGATGGAGCTCCTGCTCACCGGTGAGCGGGTGGGCGCCGATCGGGCGCGCGAGATGGGGCTGGTCTCGCGGGTCGTGCCACACGACGACCTGATGGCCGAGGCCCGCGCGCTCGCCGACCGTCTGCTGGCCGGTGCGCCGCTGGCCCAGCGCGCCATCAAGGAGATGGCGCGCCGGGCGCCGGACCTGCCGCAGACAGAGGCGATCCGGTTCGGCGAGACGATGCGCCGGGTCGCCGGGGCCACCGAGGACGCGGCGGAGGGCGCGGCGGCCGCGCGGGAGAAGCGGAAGCCTCGCTGGCAGGGCAAGTAGGCGAGCGGTGTCAGCGGAGTGGCTCCGCGGACGATGAGTGTCCGCATCTCCACTCCGATCATGAACTCATGATCGGAGTGGAGATACGGACGTTGAGTGTCTGCGGAGCCACTCCGCTGACACACCCCGTGCGTCAGGCGACCCGCTCGAACACCGCCGCGAGGCCCTGGCCGCCGCCGATGCACATCGTCTCGAGGCCGTAGCGGGCCTCGCGGCGCTCCATCTCGCGCAGCATCGTCGCGAGGATGCGCACGCCGGTGGCGCCGACGGGGTGCCCCAGCGAGATGCCCGAGCCGTTGGGGTTGACCCGCTCGTCGGTGACGAGGTCGATGCCCCACTCCCGCCCGACGCCCAGGGCCTGGGCGGCGAAGGCCTCGTTGAGCTCGATGACGTCGAGGTCGGCCAGCGACAGCCCCGCGCGGGAGAGCGCCTGCTCCGTCGCCGGCACCGGCCCGATGCCCATGACCTCCGGGCCCACGCCCGCGAGCCCCCACGACACCAGCCGCGCCAGCGGCCGCAGCCCCAGCTCGGCGGCCTTCTCCGGCGTCGTCACCAGGCACACCGCGGCGCCGTCGTTCTGGCCCGAGGCGTTGCCCGCGGTCACCGTCGCCGCGTCGTCCTGCTTGCCCATGATCGGGCGCAGCTTCGCCAGCGACTCCAGGTTCGCGTCGGGGCGGATGTGCTCGTCCTGGTCGACGACGGTGTCGCCCTTGCGGCCCGGGATCGTCACCGGCACCAGCTCGTCGGCGTAGCGACCCTCCTTGACCGCCGCCGTCGCCTTCTCGTGCGACCGGACGGCCAGGCGGTCCTGCTCCTCGCGCGGGATGTCGTAGCGCTTCCGCACGTTCTCGGCGGTCTCGATCATCCCGCCCCACACCGGGTGGTTCACCCCGCCCGCGTGCACCCGGCCCTCGGCCAGCGCGTCCTTGAACTGGAACCCGCCCGCCTTCGTGCCCCAGCGCGGCGCCTGGCTGTAGTAGGTGGCGCCCGACATCGACTCCGCGCCGCCCGCGAGCACCACCGACGCCCCGCCGGTCTGCACCGCCATCGCCGCGTAGAGCACCGCCTGCAGGCCCGACCCGCAGCGCCGGTCCACCTGGATGCCGGGCACGGTCACCTCGAGGCCCGCGTCCAGCGCCGCCACCCGCCCGATCGCCGGCGCGTCCATCGTCGGGTAGCAGTGCCCGAACGCCACGTCGTCCACGTCCTCGGCCCGCAGACCGGTGCGCGACACGAGCTCCCGGATCACCGTCGCCGCCAGCTCCTGCGGCCCCACGTCCCGCAACGCACCCCCGAAACCACCCACCGGGGTCCGCAGGGGCTCACAGATCACCGCATCCGGCACAGCCGACCTCCTAGAGCACGTAGCGCAGGATGACCTCGGCGACGCACGCCGGCTTGGGCCACCCCTCGATCTCGACCGTCCCCCCGATCGTCGCCTGCACACCGTTCGCGACGTCGGCGACGTCCACCAGGCGGCAGTGACCTCGCACACGGCTCGGCACGGGGACCGGCGACGGGAAGCGCACCTTGTTCAGCCCGTAGTTCACCGTCATCGAGACGCCCTGCACCTGGAAGGTGTCCCAGCCGAACTTCGGCATGAGCGCGACGGTCAGGAACCCGTGGGCCACCGTCCGCCCGAACGGCCCGTCCTGGGCGCGCTCGGGGTCGACGTGGATCCACTGGTGGTCGTCGGTGGCGTCGGCGAAGATGTTGACACGGTGCTGGTCGACGGTCACCCAGGCGCTGGTGCCGAGGTCCTCCCCCACCGCACCGCGCAGCTCCTCGACGTCGGCGAACACTCGCATCCGGGCTCCTCTACAGGTCGGCGGCCAGTTCCTTGACCTGCCCGACCAACGACACCCGCTCGGCGGCCGTGCCCGCGAGCGGCGTGACGTTGATCGTGGTGACGCCGGCCGCGGCGAAGGCCTGCAGGCGCTCGGCGACGTACGAGCGCGACCCGATCAGCGACATCGCCTTGACGAGGTCCTCGGGCACCGCCGCGGCGGCCTCGTCCTTCTTGCCGTCGAGGTAGAGGTCCTGGATCTTCTCCGCCTCCTCGGAGTAGCCGTACCGCTGGGCGAGCTCGTTGTAGAAGTTCTTGCCCTTCGCGCCCATGCCGCCGACGTAGAGCGCGACGAACGGGCGCATGCCGTCGAGCATCTGCCGGGCGGTGTCGGCGTCCTCGGTGATGCACAGCGACGCCTGCAGGTAGGTCTGCAGGTCGCCGAGCGCGGGGTCGCGCTTGGCCTTGCCGGCCGCCAGCGACTCGCCCCACACCTCGTGCGCGCGCTCGGGGACGAAGAGGATCGGCAGCCAGCCCTCGGCGATCTCGGCGGTCAGCGCCACGTTCTTCGGGCCGATGGCGGCGAGGACGATCGGGATGCGGTCGCGCACCGGGTGATTGATGATCTTCAGCGGCTTACCGAGCCCGGTGCCCTCCTCGGCGGGCAGCGGGATCCGGTAGTGGCGCCCGGAGTGCTCGACCTTCTCGCGGCGCCACACCTGCCGGCAGATGTCGACGATCTCGCGGGTGCGGGCGAGCGGGGCGTCGTAGCGCACGCCGTGGAACCCCTCGATGACCTGCGGGCCCGAGGCGCCGATGCCGAGCGTGAAGCGCCCGCCGGAGACGTAGTCGAGGCCGGCCGCGGTCATCGCGGTCAGCGACGGGGTGCGCGTGTAGATCTGCAGGATGCCCGACGCGATCTCGACGCGGCTGGTGCGCGCGGCGATGAACCCGAGCTGGCTCACCGCGTCGAAGCTGTAGGCCTCGGGCACGAAGACGATGTCCAGGCCCGCCGCCTCGTGCTCGGCGAGCTCGGCGACCGTCTCCTCGAACCCGCCGCTGTAGTTCAACCCCATCCCGATGCGCACGCCGCGCAGCCTGTCACGATCGCGTTGATCACGGCAGTACGGCGACGGGAGACGGGCGTGTTCACGACGACGGTGACGGTGCGCGGCTACGAGTGCGACGCCAACGGGCACGTCAACCACGCCGTCTACCACCAGTACGGCGAGCACGGGCGCACCGAGGCGCTGCGGGCCGCGGGCATCGACGTGCCGGACCTGACCGCCGTCGGCCTCGGCCCGGTCATCCTCGAGTCGACGGTCCGGTTCCTCGCCGAGCTGCGGGTCGGCGACGAGGTCGAGGTGGCCGTGGACGTGCGCTTCGGCGAGGGCAAGACCTTCCGGATGGACACCGAGCTGTGCCGCGGCGAGCAGGTCTGCGCCACCCTGACCGGCGTCATGGGCCTGCTCGACCACGGCACGCGCCGGCTCGTCGCCGACCCCCGCGGCCGGCTCCTCGCGCTCGGCGACCCGCAGCGGGCGCCTCAGGTGCTCGGCGCGGCGTCCCCGTCGGAGAAGTGACCGGGCCAGTCGTCGTAGCGGATGCGCGGGGTCGCGAGGACCTCGCCGACCGTCGACCACTGGTTGCCGCCGAGACGCGCCAGCGGCGCGAGCCGCTTGACGTCCGGGCGGCCGTCGACGAGCACGTCGTCGGCGACCGCGGCGTGCACGACCCGGCCGAGCACCAGCACGCAGTTGCCGACCTCGATCGTGCGCTCCAGCCGGCACTCCAGCGCCACCGGCGACTCCGCGATGCGCGGGGTCGCGATGCGCAGCGACGGCTCGCGGGTCAGGCCGGTCGCGTCGATCTCGCTCTCGTGCGGCGGGAAGTCGGTGGCCGTGGCGTTGATGTGCTCGAGCAGCGGTTCGGGCGTCAGGCACACCGCGAACTCGCCGGACGCGACGGCGTTGCGCAGCGAGTCCTTCTCGCCGACCGACGTGAACTGCACGACCGGCGGGTCGGTGCTCGCGACGGTGAAGAACGAGTGCGGCGCGAGGTTGTCGACACCGTCGGCCGAGCGCGTCACCACCCAGGCGATCGCGCGCGGCACGATCACCGAGGTCAGGAACTTGTAGAAGCCGCCGGACCCGATCGCGTCGGGGTCGAAGTCGGTGCGCACGGGCTCAGTTGTTCCCCGGCAGCAGCCCGCTCGGAACCAGCTGCGGCGCCCGTGTCGTGGTCGTCTCGTCGGGCTCGGGCTCGTCGGCGGTGCTGCTCGCGGGCGCCTCGGACGTCGCCGACGTCTCCGCGCCGTCGGCGGGGGCCTCGGAGGTCGTCGTGGGCGCCTCGCTCGACGTCGTCGCCGGCTCCCTCGTCCCGAGCACCGACCCGACGCTCGTGCCCGTGTCGCCGCCGGACAGCGGCGAGCCCTTCACCCGCTCGATGCCGGTGATCGCCAGCATCGCGATGAGGAAGATCAGCAGGGCGGTGGCGGCGAGGAGGGCGTAGCGCCGCCACGGGGTACGGCGCGGGGGCTCACCGCCGTCCGGGCCGTCCGGGTCGTCCGGGCCGTCCGGGCCGTCGCCGTCGCGCGCCGGACCGCCGGGCGTCCCGACCAGGGCGGTCTCGTCGTCGCCCGCGGTCAGCACCCGCGTGCCGGCACCGGCCACCCGGGTGCGCTCGGCGTCGCCGTGGCCGAGGGCCCGGGTCTCCCCGGCCTCGCCGGAGCCGATCACCATCGTCGGTTCGTCGTCCGGGGCGGGGCCGGACCGGTGGCCCGGGGCGGCGACGACGGCGGTCCGCCCGTCCGCGGGGACCTCGGTGGTGACCCCGGCGGGGACCCCGGTGGGGGCCCCGGCGCCCCTCGCGTCACGGCGGGCCGCCATCCGCGACCGCACGTGGTGGCGGGTGCGCTCCACCGAGCGCTGGTAGACGGCGTCCCCGACCGTGGTGATGATGGCGGCGACGCCGGCGCCGACCACCGTGCCCGCCGCGCCGCCCATGAAGGAGCCCGCTCCGGCGGTCACGATGGCGGCGAACGCCTGCCCGGACACCTTGGTCACCGACAGGCCCGACTCCGCCGCCGCGGCCTCCCCGTTTCCTCCGGGGCGAGCCGCGTCGTTCCCGTGGCCCGCGCCCGCACGGTGGCCCGTCGCGGCATTACCCGCCGCGTCGGGCGAGTCGGACACGTGCCGCGTCGGTGTGTCGAACGGGCGGCCGTCCGCCGGCACGGCGCCGCGACCGGACGCGTCGCCCGCAGCGAGGCCCGCAGCGTGGGCCGGAGCATGACCTGGAGCATGACCTGGAGCATGACCTGGAGCGTGGCCCGGACGCCCCGGGGCGCCGGGCGGTCCGGAGGGGACCCGCGCGTCGACCTGGCCCGGGCCGGGCGCGGCCGCCGGGGGCGGGGCGGGTCGCGGGGACGGGCCGGGGGCGCCGGGTCCCGCTGCGGGGCGTCCGTACGCGCCCGGGGGCGGCGGCCCCTGCGGACCGGGGACGCCCTGCGGGCCCGGGGGCGGACCGGGCGGACCGGGTGTTCCGGGTGGTCCGGGCAGCGGGCTGCGCCCCGGCGGCGGTCCGGCGGGGCGGCCGGCGACGCCACCGTTCGGCATCGGCGCGCCGGGACCCGGCTCCGCACCGGCGGACCCGTCGGCGGCGTGGCGGGCGGGGGCGTCGTCGGGGTCCGGGCCGGGCGCGGCGTGTCGCCCGCGGCCGGGCCCCGGGGGTCCGGACTGCTCGCTCATCCCTGCCCTCGCTGACCTCGTCGACCGGCCCTTCGGCGCCGGTCGGACCGGGCCCAACCCTGCCCCACGGCCGCGGGCCGTCGCGGTCCGGGGCCCGGGAGGCCGCGGGGACGGGCCGGTCGCCCGGGGTCGCCGAGGACGGGGATCAGTCGCCCGCGCGCCGGTGGCGGCCGCCGTTGCCGCGGAGCATCACGGGGCGGGAGGGACGCTCGTCGCCCCCGGCCGCCGCGTCGTCGCGGAAGGCCCGACGCTCGACGCCGCGGTCGACGCGACCGAACGCCCGGCGGACTTCCTCGTAGATCGGCGTCTGCGTCATGCGCGGCACCCTACGACTCCGGCCGGGGGAGCCGACGGGCACTCCGGCGATCCTTCCGGAGGGTTTCGAACCGCCGCTGAGCAGGGCACACCGCGCCGTCGGCCGGGTCCTCCGCGATCGTGGACAGCGGGGCCGGGGGAGCCGGTCACGAACCCGACAGCGAGGTCCACCCGGTCGGATCAACGGGTCCGGGACGGTCCTCACCCCCTGTCGTCGACCCCGGGAGGACCAAGGGAGGACCATGGCCACCCAGCCGGTCGAGCTGACCGTCCACTCGTCGCAGCCGTACAACGCGGAGCCGCCGCGCGCCGCGCTCGCCGACCGCGACCTGACCCCGCTCGACGCCTTCTACCACCGCAACCACGCCCGGGAACGGCCCCGGGTCGACCCCGCGACCTGGACGCTGCGCGTCGACGGGATGGTCGAGCGGCCGGCGACGTTCTCGCTCGGCGGTCTGCGCGAGCGGTTCCGCGAGCACGCCGAGGTCGTGACGCTGCAGTGCGCGGGCAACCGCCGGGCGGGCCTGATCGAGGTGGCCGACCTGCCCGGCGAGACCCCGTGGGGGCCCGGCGCGACCGGCACCGCCCGCTGGGCCGGCGTGCGTCTCGCCGACGTGCTGCGCGAGGTCGGCGTCGATCCCGGCGCGAGCGACGTCGTGCTGGCCGGCGCGGACCTCCCGGAGGAGACGGACGGGGCGCCCTACGAGGTCTCGGTCCCGCTCGAGAAGGCGCTCGCGCCGGAGGTGCTGCTGGCGTGGTCGATGGACGACGCCCCGCTGCCCGACGCCCACGGCGCCCCGGTGCGCGTGGTCGTCCCCGGCTGGATCGGGGCGCGCAGCGTCAAGTGGCTCGAGCGCGTCACCGTCGCCGACGGGCCCTCGCAGGGCCACTACCAGGCCGTCGCCTACCGCCTCCTGCCCGCCGACGCGTCCCCCGCACCGGGGCGCGGCGTGCCGCTCGGGCCGATCGCGGTGAACGCCGACGTCCTCTCCCCCGACGACGGCGCCGAGGTCGCGGCCGGTCCGGTCCGCGTCTCGGGCTACGCGCTGGCCGGCGGGGAGCGCACCGTGGTGCGCGTCGACGTCTCCACCGACGGCGGCGCGACGTGGCGGCAGGCGGACCTCGAGCCGCCGGCGAGTCGCTGGAGCTGGCGTCTGTGGCACACCGAGCTCGACCTGCCCCCCGGCTCGACCCGCGTCACCGTGCGGGCCTGGGACTCCGCCGCCGGTGTCCAGCCCGCGGACCCCGCCGAGCTGTGGAACCCGAAGGGCTACGCGAACAACGCGTGGGCGCACGTGACGTTGCACGCGGTCGCCCGCGACGACGGGTGAGCGGTCCCGCACCGGGAATCCGCCCGGGTCCCGACGAGGTGACCCGGAGGTACCCCTTGAGCTCGACGAACCGCCGCCCGTCCATCGGCGTCCTGGTGGGCGTGCTGCTGGCCGTGCTAGTCGTCCTGGGCGTCGTGCTGTTCCTGCTCGCGCAGACCCAGGCGGCGCCCACGAGCCCGCAGACCAACGGCATGATCGCGTTGCTCGCGCCCGCCCTGCTCTGACCGCGCCGACCCGGCACCATGCGCGGGTCAGCTGCGCGTTACCAGGGAGGGTCCGTGCCGGACGACGACGAGGAGCACGAACCCGACTACCGGTTCACGCTCGCGAACGAGCGGACGTTCCTCGCCTGGCTGCGGACGTCGCTGTCGCTGCTGGCGGCCGGGGTGGCCGTCGTGCAGCTGCTGCCCGAGTTCGCCGTCCCCGGGACGCGCGCGGTGGTCGGCGGACTGCTCGCGGCGCTGGCCGTCGTGACCGCCGCCGGCGGGGTCCTGCGCTGGCGCGGTGTCGAGTTCGCCATCCGCCGCGGCCGGCCCCTGCCCCGCCAGCGCCTGCCCTGGGTGCTCGCCGGCGGGCTCGTCGTCCTCGCCCTGTTCGGCCTGGTGCTCGTCGGCGTGCGGGCGGCCGCGTGAGCTCCCCGTCGGACGCCGGTCTGCAGGCCGAGCGCACCGGCCTCGCGTGGAGCCGGACCTCACTGGGGGTCGCCGCGAACGCGGTGCTGCTCGCGGTCCGGGAGCTCACGCACGACGGTCCCGGCCCGTCGCTCGTGCTCGCGGTCGTCGCGGGCGTCCTCGCCGTCGTCGTCGCCCTCTACGGGCGCCACCGGACGGCGCGCCTGCGCCACGCCCCGCTGCCCTCGCCGCTGGCCCCCGACCGCGCGGTCCCGGTGCTCGGCGGCGCGGTGGCGCTGCTGGCGCTGGTCACCGGCGTGGTGCTGGCGCTGCACTAGCGGCGGCGAGCTCCCGCCGCTGCTCGGGTGTGGGACCGGCCCGGATGAGCACGACCAGCCCGACCAGGGCCACGACCGCGAACGCGCCCGCCAGCACCGCGCCGGCCGCGCCCAGGGTGTAGCGCTCCCCCAGCACGACGATGCCGATCGCCGCCGCCGCGACCTGGTCGGCGGTGATCTGGGTGGAGAGCCCGGCGTCGAGGCCACCGTCGCGGAAGGCGGTCTGGATCAGCAGGATCGACGCCACCGGCAGCACCAGCGCCGCCGCCACCACGACCCCGATGAGCGCCCAGGAGCGGTCATCGGCGATGAGCTGGATGATCAGGCGCACCAGGCCCGACGTCGCCCCCGCGCACAGGCCGGACGCCGCCGCGCGGATCACCGCCCGGATCACCGGGCGGCCCTTCGCCCCCGCGGCGGCGAGCACCACCGCGGCGATCACGATCACCCCCACCGCGCCGAGGACGACCGGGGCCGGCGGGGTCCGTGCCGGCGGGCCGTGCGCGGCGAGGGTCAGCAGGCCGACGAGCCCGGCGACGAGCACCACCGCGCCGACCCACTCCCGCGAGCTGATCCGCCGCTTCTCCAGCCACGAGTCGAGCGGCAGCGCGAGGATCAGGGTGGTCACGCCAATCGGCTGCACGAGCGTGATGGAGCCGAACCCCAGGGCGCCGACGTGGATGAGCGCGCCGGCGGTCATGCAGGCGATCCCGCCCCACCACCAGCGCCGGCGCAGCAGCGCCCCGAAGAACCGCCAGCCGCCCGACGTCTCGACGGGCTCGGACGCGCGTGCCGTCTCGCGCCGCTGCAGGGCCGCGGAGAAGGCGTAGGCGACGACAGAGCACAGCGCCAGGGCGACGGCGACCGTCGGGTTGCCGGTCACGCGGGCTCGCGGGCGGTCGGGGCCGGTATCACGGCTCCAGTCCTACCCGCCCCTCAGCGCACGAACGCGCTCTGGCCCGTGATCGCCTTGCCGACGATCAGCGCGTTCATCTCGCGGGTGCCCTCGAAGGAGTACAGCGCCTCGGCGTCGGCGAAGTAGCGCGCGACCCCGTTGCCCAGGATCACGCCGTTGCCGCCGACGAGCTGGCGTGCCCACGCGACGGTCTCGCGCATCCGGCTCGCGCAGAACTCCTTGGCCAGCGCCGAGTGCGCGTCCGAGCCGCGGCCGTCGTCGAGGAGCGCGGCGTTGCGCGACGCCATGCCGAGCGAGGCGGTGACGTTGCCCAGCATCTGCACGAGCAGCTCCTGCATGAGCTGGAACCCGGCGATCGGTCGCCCGAACTGCTCGCGCTGCCGGGCGTAGTCCAGGGCGAGCTCGTAGGCGGCCATCTGCGTGCCGGTCGCGCCCCAGGACGCGTTGCCGCGCGTGACCCGCAGGACCCCGCCCGCGTCGGCGAAGGTGCCGGTGCCGCCGGCGAGGCGGTCCTCGTCGGGGACCCGCACGCCGCGCAGGGCGATGTCGGCGTTCTGGACGATGCGCAGCGCGGTCTTGCCCTCGATCTTGGCGATCGTCATGCCCTCGGCGTCGCCCGGGACGACGAAGCCGCGGACCTCGTCCGTCTCCAGGTCGCGCGCCCAGATCACGATGACGTCGGCGAACGGCGCGTTGCCGATCCAGCGCTTGTCGCCCTCGAGCACCCAGTGGTCGCCGTCGCGGCGTGCGGTGGTCTCCATGCCGCCCGCGACGTCCGAGCCCCCGTGCGGCTCGGTGAGCCCGAACGCGCCGATCGTCTCCATCCGCGCCATCGCCGGCAGCCAGCGCTGCCGCTGCTCCTCGGTGCCGCCCGCCCAGATCGAGCCCATGGCCAGGCCGGTGTGGATGCCGAAGAAGCTGTTCACCGACGGGTCGACGCGGGCGATCTCGGCGTGCAGGAAGCCGGTGAAGACGCGGCGGGCGGGCTCGTCGCCCATCCCGGCGAGACCGTAGGGCAGGCCGGCGAGGTCGAGCTCGGCGAACCCCTTGACCAGCTGCATCGGGAACTCGGCGCGCTCCCACGCGTCGTCGACGACCGGGGCGACGTCGCGCGCGAGGTAGGACCGCAGCCGGTGCAGCGTCGCGACCTCGTCGTCGGTGAGCAGGTCGGCGTAGTCGTAGAAGTCGGCGATCGCGTCCCGGTCCGGGTCGAGGTCGAGCGCGGGCCGCGGCAGGGCGGAGAAGTCGGACGGGAGCTCGGGCATGCCCCCCAGCGTGGCCCGCCGCGGCGGGCTCTGCCATCCGATCACCGGCGGGCCGCCGCCAGATGATGCTTGTACTATCCAAGCAATACGCCGGACGGCCCTCACGGTGGAGGGACCGCACGGACGGTGGGCGCGCGGTGATCGCGGACGGCGCGTCGCGGACGGTGCGTCGAGAGAGGTGGACGTCGGTGGACGGACAGGAACCGATCATGATCTTCGGTCGGGTGACGCGCGGCGACGGTGCGCCGGTGCCGAGCGCGGCGCTGACACTGTGCGACCTCTCCGGTGACCAGCTCGACCGCGCGGCCGCCGACGAGGGCGGGCACTACCAGCTCGTGCCGCCGGCCGGCGGGACCTACCTGGTCATCTGCGCCTCCTCGACCCACCAGCCGCAGGCCTCGCTCGTCGCGGTGGCCGACCGCCCGCTGCGCCACGACGTGGGCCTCACGGGCGGCGGGGCCTCGCTCGGCGGCACCGTCGGGGTGCGCCACGCCGGGAGCACCAACGGCGACGGGACGGGCGTCAGCGGCTGGGGCGACGTGGTGCTCACCCTCACCGACGTGCGCGGCACCGTCGTCGCCGTCACCCGCTCGGGCGCCGACGGCGCCTACCGCTTCGCCGACCTCACCGAGGGCACCTACACCCTGACGGCCGCCGCGGCACGCCTCGCGCCGATCGCCGAGACCGTGCGCGTGCCCGCCGAGGGCCACGTCACCCACGACGTCGCCCTGGCCACCCGCACCCGGCTCCACGGCACGGTGCGCTCCGCGGGCGCCGGCCGACCGGTGGCCGAGGCGCTCGCGACGCTGGTCAGCGAGGACGGGCACGTCGTCGGCTCGCGCGTCACCGGCGAGGACGGGTCGTTCCGCTTCGACGACGTCCCGCACGGCGTCTACACGATCACCGCGAGCGGCTACGCCCCGGTGGCCTCGGAGATCGAGATCGGTCCCGGGCACCCGTCGGACGTCGTGCTGAGCCTCGTGCCGCCGGCCGTGGACGGTGCCGGCGAGCCGCCCGCGCGTCCCGACGCCCCGCGCGGGGACGACGGGGCGATGGCCGGCGACGGGGCCGGCAACGGGGCGGGCAACGGGGCGGGCAACGGGTTCGTCGCGGACGGCCTCGGGGACGGCACCGGGCGGCACGGGCAGCACCTCGAGCCCGGCGAGCCCGGCGAGCCGCGGACGCAGTCCGGCGAGCGCTGGTGAGTGCCGGTCCCGCGCACGGCCCCGGGGTGACCGCGGCGCGGCGCGGCGGCTGGGTGCGCGGCGCGGCGGTGACCAGCGACGGCTGGCCGGTGCCGTTCGCCGTGGTCACGGTGATCGACGCGTCGGGGACGCAGGTCGGCGGCACCTCGGTGGCCGGGGACGGGTCGTTCCTCGTCGAGGGCCTGCCCGACGGGCCGGCGACGGTGATCACCTCGGCGGTCGGGCACACCCCTGCCGCGCGGCCGCTGCCCGGGCCGGGGGACCTGGGCCGGGTGGTGCTGACGCGCTCGGGCGCGCTGACACTCCCCGCGCCGGGCCGCTGGGACATCGACCCGGTGCACTCGCGCATCGCCGCGTCGGCGTTCCACCTCGGCATCACCAAGGTCCACGGGCGGTTGCGCCGCTTCTCCGGGGCGATCGAGATGGGTGCCGACCTCGCGAGCACCCGCGTCCACGCCGCCATCGACCCGGCCAGCGTCGACACCGACGACGACACCCGCGACCAGCACCTGCGCGCCGGCGACTTCCTCGACGTCGTCGCGTTCCCGCGCATCGAGTTCACCTCCACCGCCGTCGTGGGGCACACCCCCGACCGCTGGACGATGCACGGCGACCTCGTGCTCAAGGGCGTGCGCAACACCGTCGCCCTCGACGTCGTCTACCACGGCGCCGGCCCCGACCTCTGGGGCGGCGAGCGCGCCGGCTTCTCGGCGACCACCCAGCTCTCCCGCGACGACTTCGACATCCGCTGGAACCAGTCGGTGATCGCGGGGATCTTCGCCGTGGGCCGCACCCTGCGGATCGAGATCGACATCGAGGCCGTCCGGGCGGCCTGACGCCCCGGGGAGACCTTCAGACCGGCGCCGGCTGGTGACCCGCCTCGCCCGGCGCGGCGCCGAGGACGAGGTCGTGGAGCACCGGGCGCCCGTCCACCGCGACGAGCACCGCGCGGGGCCGGGCGGCGCGCCCGCCCATGCGGTGCGGGGTGCAGATCAGCATGAAGTCGCCGGACGACGGCGGGTCGAGGCGGTAGGTGCCGTCGGTGCCGGTGTGCACGCGCCCGACCTGCTCGCCGTCGCCCGAGACGAGCGTCAGCACCGCCGGTCGTGCACCGCCGTCGCGGCCGAGCACGCGCCCGTGCACGGGCCCGACCTGCGCCGGCGCCGCGGCCGCCTCGTCCTCACCCGCGTCGGGCACCTCCTCGCGCGGGTCGGCCGTGAACTGCGGCTCGCCGCGCGTGAGGCCGCCGCTGTTCGCGCGCGTCACGATCGCCATGAGCGCGATCGCCACCGCGACCAGCACCACCGGGGCCACGAACGACCAGTCGGGCACGAGGCGCTGCACCACCGCGTTCCCGGCGGCCGCGACGACGAGGGCGCCCAGGCGCAGCGGCGAGTTCCAGGTCCAGCGGAACGGCTTGTGCAGCTCGACGAGGCTCGAGACCCAGTTCGTCACGGTGCCGGACAGGAAGCTCGTCGGCGTCCCCGCCGGCCCGACGTAGCGCAGCGCCGCCGCCTGCACGCCCATCGCCAGCCCGGCGCCGAGGACCAGCACCACGACCTTCCACGGCGCGAGCGCGCCGTCGTCGTCCACGCCGTACCAGAACGCGCCGAGCAGGAGCAGCAGCACGAGCTCGGCCGTCAGCGTCGCCCCGACCGCGTTGCGCCAGGGCCAGCGGCGCATCGCGAGCCCGCAGGCCACGGTGCCCGCGACCAGCCCGCCGCAGTAGCCGGCGATCGCGCAGACGTTGTCGACGACCTGCCCGACGTCGCCCTCGCCCAGCCCGAGGCCGAGCAGCACCAGGTTGCCGGTCATCGTGCTGGCGAAGACCTGGTTGAAGGCGAAGTAGGTCACGACGTCGATGGCGCCCGCGGCGGCGGTGAGCACGATGGTCACGGCGCCGAGGGTGCGGGGGCGCCGTTCCGGTTCGTCGAAGCCGGTCACGGTGATCGACGCTCGCAGCGGGGCTTTACGGAACGATGACCTCCGTGCTCCGTTCGTGTGCGCCCGCTGCGACGAGCAGCACAGCGGTGCTCAGCGGACGGCCGTGCGCTCTCCGAGCACGACGTCGACGTGCACCGGCGAGCCGTTGACGCTGACGCGCGTGACCGCCGGCGCCGCGCTCCCGTGGCCGCGGGGGCTCGCGATCACGAGGTAGTCGCCGGGTCGGCCGTCGGCGCGCAGTGCGAAGTGCCCGTCGTCGTCGGTGCCGGCGCGGTCGGCCTCGTGCCCGTGGGCGTCGACGAGCGTCAGGACCGCGGCCGCCGGGCCCTCGTCCGGGCCGAGGATCCGGCCGGCCACGGCGACGGGGCGCGCGGGGGCCGCTTCCCGGGTCGCCACCGCTGTCCGGCTCCCCTCCTCCCCCAGCGCCTCGCCGGGTGCCTCGGCGTCGGCCACCGAGGGCCGGCCGCCGTCGAACAGCGAGGCGACCGCGGCGACCAGGCAGCAGACCGCGGCGAAGCCGAGCGCGAGGAACAGGCCGTCGGCGAACGGGCCGGAGATCAGCTCGGGGAAGAAGCTGCGCCCCGTGAGGAACGCCGCCTGCTGCGGCCCGACCTGCGCCAGGACGTCAGGGCCGAGCAGCGTCTCGATCGGGTTGTAGCCGAGCAGGGCGGCGAAGAGCGTGCTCACCGGCGGGAGCCCGGCGATGCGGCCCGCGACGTCGCCCGGCACGCCCTGGCCGGTCAGCCCGCCGTAGAGCGCCGCCGGCAGCGTCGAGGCGAGGCCCAGGATGAGCATCGAGAAGAAGATGCCGATCGACAGGACGGTCGCGCCGTTCTGGAACGTCGCGGTCATGCCCGCCGCGGCGCCGCGCTGCCGCGCCGGCACGCTGTTCATGATGGCCGCGCGGTTGGGCGAGGAGAACAGGCCCATCGCGAGCCCGTTGACCGCCAGCAGCACCGCGAACAGCGCGTAGGGGAAGTCGACGGGCAGGAAGCCCATGAGCAGGAAGCTGACCGCCGCGACGAGCATCCCGCCGCCCGCGTACCAGCGCGCCCCGTGCCGGTCGGAGAGCACGCCCGACAGGGGTCCGGCGACCAGGAAGCCGATCGTCAGCGGGACCATGTAGATGCCGGCCCACAGCGGCGTCGACTCGTAGTCGTAGCCGTGGCGGGGCAGCCAGATGCCCTGCAGCCAGATGATG
Source organism: Actinomycetospora sp. ABD4_176 (assembly GCF_056311855.1). Lineage (NCBI taxonomy): Bacteria > Bacillati > Actinomycetota > Actinomycetes > Pseudonocardiales > Pseudonocardiaceae > Actinomycetospora > Actinomycetospora sp. ABD4_176. Next base: position 3,178,563 of record NZ_CM149974.1, read on the forward strand.
AGGATGAACTGCAGCCCGCCGCGCCCGAGCGCGGAGAGCAGGTTGGCGACGTTCCCGGCGGTGAAGGCGCGGATCGAGAACAGCGACAGGTGGAACATCGGGTGCGGGATGCTGCGCTCGATCGCCACGAAGATCCCCAGCACGACGACGCCGCCGACGAGGCAGACGAGCACGGTCGGGCTCGTCCAGCCCATGACGTGCCCGCCGTAGGGCTGGATGCCGTAGGTGATGCCCATGAGCACGGCGACGAGGCCGACGGCGAAGGTGACGTTGCCCCACCAGTCGATGCGGCCCTCGTGGCGCTCGCTGGTCTCCTTCAGCTTCGCCCAGGCCCAGATCGTGCCGAAGACCCCGACGGGCACCGATACGACGAACACGAGGTGCCACGCCAGCGGCGCGAGCACCCCGCCGATGATCAGCCCCAGGAACGAGCCGGCGATCGCGGCGATCGAGTTGATGCCCAGCGCCAGGCCGCGCTGCGAGGAGGGGAAGGCGTCGGTGAGGATCGCCGTCGAGTTGGCCAGCAGCAGCGCCCCGCCGATGCCCTGCAGCACCCGCATGACGATCAGCCAGATCGCGCCGGCGTCGCCCCGCAGCCAGGTCACGGCGAGCAGGACCGAGAACACGGTGAACACCGCGAACCCCAGCGTGTACATCCGCGTGCGGCCGAACATGTCGCCGACGCGGCCGAACGTGACGACGAGGACCGCCGTCACCACGAGGTAGCCCATGATCAGCCAGAGCAGGTAGCTGATGTTCTCCGGGCGCAGCGGGTCGAGCGCGATGCCGCGGAAGATGTCGGGCAGCGCGATGAGCAGGATCGACATGTTGATCGTCACGATCAGCACGCCGAGCGTCGTGTTGGTGAGCGCGATCCACTTGTAGCGGGGTCCCAGGTGCGCCACCTGCCCCGCCGACACGGTGCTCGTCACGTCGCCTCCACCCCAGATCGTTAGGTTCGGGCAACTATAAGCACGCTGGGCGGGCGACGGCGCTGTGACCTCCTCGTGCGGGAAACCGCTCGCGGCGGCGACTAGCGTGCCGGACGGCCCGGACTCCTGGAGGACCCGTCATGACCACCGTGCTCACGGCCGACGCCGTGCGCCGCTCGATGATCAACTGCTCGAAGGGCGACGCGAAGCGGATGACCGTCGTCGACGCCGTCGTCGGCACCGACCTCGACGAGGTCGAGTTCGTCGGCTGGCACGACCCCCGCATGCCGCAGCGCGCGTACCTCGTCACCGTCCACGAGGGCGCGGTGACCGGGGTGCTGCTGCGCCCGGCCGCCGGGGGCGCGGGCGTGCGGCGCACGGCGATGTGCGCGCTGTGCCGCACCACCCACACCGACGGCGACGTCACCCTCTACACCGCGCCCAGGGCGGGCGCCGCCGGGCGCGACGGCAACAGCGTCGGCACCTACGTCTGCGACGACCTCGCCTGCCCGGTCACCACGCGGCTGGAGAGGAAGCCGAGCGCGAGCGTCATGCCCGACCTGAGCCTGCCGGTCGACGAGCGGGTCGCCGGCCTGCGCGTGCGCGTCGACGGCTTCCTCGCCGCGGTCCGGGGCCGGGAGGACGCCGCCTGAACGATCACGAGCCGGACGTCGGGACCAGCACCGGCAGAGCCCGCAGGGCGAGGTCGACGAGCACGGGCTGCGCCTGGTCGGCGGGCACCGGCCCGTCCGGGGTGAGCGTGAAGCTCGCCGTCACGCGGCCGTAGACGACCACGAGCACCGGGCCCTCGGGATCGGGGTAGTAGATCGCCTCGGCGGCGCCGAACGGCACGGGTTGGGAGGGCACCCCCGAGTACGCCTGCGCGTCCCGGTTGACCCGCGACTGCGCCGAGGCCGCGCCCGGGTCGGTGTAGCCGCTCATCAGCACCTTGAGCACGAGCGTGTTGGGCGGCGGCGCACCGGGACCGCCCTGCGAGGTGTAGTTGCAGGTGACGCGCTCGAGGCGCCCGACCTGCGGGGCGGGGACGTCGCGCAGCGAGGTGACGCGCACCGTCCCGAGGGGCAGGCCGAGGTAGTTGGGCAGCTGGTCCGAGGCCAGCACCTCGTCGCACTCGGTGGGCAGGATGCTGTTGCGGGGCGGCGGGGCGCTGGTCACCGGCGCGGCGCCGGGCCCGGGGAACGTCGGGATCGGTGGTGTGCCCGCGGAGGGACCCGACGAGCAGGCGCCCACGACGAGCCCGAGGGCGGCGACCGCGAGCCCCAGGCGTCGACGGACGCGGCGCCGGGGTGACCGCTCCCCCGGTGGAGTTCCCCCGCGCCCCATCGCCCCCGCCCCGTCGTTCCGCCGTGCCGCACCGTCGTGCCGGACCGTACTGCCCGTGCGCCCACGGTAGTGGGCGCCCGTGCGGTGTCGCTCAGTCCGTCCCGTCCTCGCCCAGCTCCGCGAGGACGCGCTGGGCCACCGCGAACGCCCGGTTGGCCGCCGGCACCCCGGCGTAGACGCCGACCTGCAGGAGCACCTCCTGGATCTCCTCGCGGCTCAGCCCGTTGCGGCGGGCGGCGCGCACGTGCATGCCGAGCTCGCCGTCGTGGTGCAGCGCGGCGAGCACCGACAGGGTGACGATGCTGCGGTCGCGGCGCTCCAGGCCCGGGCGCGTCCAGATGCCGCCCCAGGCGTAGCGGGTGATGAAGTCCTGGAAGTCGGCGGTGACGTCGTCGGTGGTCGCCGCGGCGCGGTCGACGTGCTCGTCGCCCAGCACCGCGCGGCGGACCTCCTCGCCGGCCGGGTCCCAGTGCTGCGTGGAGGGGTGCTGGCTCACGTGTGGTCCTTCCGGGAACGGCTCGTCAGCAGGTCGTCGACCAGCGCCGCGGCCTCGCCCACCGCGCGGGACGGGTCGAGGAGCGTCGCCACCTCGGCGGCGGGGTCGGGGGGCGGGTCGTCGAGGGCGGCCAGGGCGTCGGTGAGGACGTCGGCGAACGGGCGGCCCTGGTCCTGCGACCGCGACGCGGCGTCGGTGACCAGGTCCTTCGCGGCCGCGTGCCCGAGCCGTGCGCGCAGGCCCGTCGTGGCCTGCTCGGCGAGCAGCAGCCCGCCGGTGGCGTCGAGGGACGCCGCGACGCGGTCGGTGTCGACGGCGAGGTGGCGCAGGGCGTCGGCGAGCCAGGCGGCGCCGGACCCGACGGTGCGCAGCAGCTCGGACAGCGGGCGCCACTCGGCGTGCCACGGCCCGGCGGCGCGCTCGTGCTCGTGCAGCGAGGCGGCCGTCAGCAGGGACGCGACGAGGCCCGGCGCGGCCACCGCGGCGGCGCGCGCGGACACCGCGGCGACGGGGTTGCGCTTGTGCGGCAGCGTCGACGACCCGCCGCGGCCCGGCACGTCCTCGCGGACCTCCCCGACCTCCGTCTGCGCGAGCAGCACCAGGTCGGTGGCGACGGACCCGACCGCCGCGCCGGCCCGGCCGAGCAGCCCGGCGAGCTCGGCGATCCGGCCACGGTCGGTGTGCCACGCGAGCACGGGCTCGGCGAGGTCGAGGCGGCGGGCCAGCGCGGCGCGGACCGCCCGGCCGTGGCCGTCGAACGCCGCGAGCGTGCCGACGGCGCCGCCCAGCTGCACCGCGGGCCGCCAGGCGTCGAGGACGTCGGCGGCGGCGTCCAGGCCGGCGCACCAGCCCGCGCACCGCAGCCCGGCGGTGATGGGCGCGGCCTGCTGGAGCAGCGTGCGCCCGGCCGCCGGGCGGTCGCGGTGCGTCGCCGCGAGCTCGGCGGCGGCGTCGGCGCCCGCGCGGAGGTCGCCGGCGATCGCGGCCACGGCCCGGCGCGCGACGAGCATCGCCGCGGTGTCCACGACGTCCTGGCTGGTGGCGCCGCGGTGCACGCCGGACGCCGCGGACCCGGCGAGCCCACGGCGCAGCCGCGCGACCAGCGGGACCACGGGGTTCCCCGACGCCGCCGCCTCCTCGCCGAGCGCCGAGGCGTCGACGGGCTCGACGGGGCGGCGGCAGGCGTCGGTGATGGCGTCGGCGTCGGCGCGGTCGAGCGTGCCGACGTCGGCGCTCGCCTGGGCGAGGGTCGCCTCGACCTCGAGCAGGGCGGCGACCCACGCGTCGTCGGCGACCGCCGCCCGGGCCTCCCCGCGGGCGAGCACGGAGTCGAACAGGCCGGGGCGGTCGGTCACCGGGGCATCATGCCGGGTGCGCCGGAGGCGCACCTCAGGCCTGGGCGGTCGCGCCCTCGTCGTGGACGCTGTGGGCGCCCTCGGCGAACTCCTCGACGATCTTCGCGCAGAACGCGTCGAGGTCGCCGGGGTTGCGGCTGGTCACGAGCCCGCGGTCGACGACGACCTCCTCGTCGACGGCGTTCCCGCCGGCGTTGCGGATGTCGGTGCGCAAGCTCGGGTAGGACGTCAGCGTCCGGCCCTTGACGAGGTCGGCCTCGACGAGCGTCCACGGCGCGTGACAGATCGCGCCGACGGGCTTGCCGGCGGCGAAGACCGCCTGCACGAACGACACGATGTCGCCGCTCTGGCGGAGCTGGTCGGCGTTGATCGTGCCGCCGGGCATGATCAGGGCGTCGAAGTCGTCGGCCGAGACGTCGGCCACGGCCTTGTCGGGCGTGAACGTGTCGCCCTTGTTGATGTCCGAGTTCATCGCCTGGATCGCGTCGGTCGACAGCGAGATCAGCGTGGACCGTGCGCCGGCCTCGTCGACCGCCCGGCGGGGCTGCTCGAGCTCCGCCTGCTCGACGCCGTTCGTGGCGATGATCGCGACCCGCAGTCCGTCCAGTGCGCCGGCCATGCCGACCCTCCTCGATGCGTCGACGGCGGCGCGGTGGCCGCCCGGTCGACCAGCGGGTCCCCGGCCGCGGCGTCGTCCGAAACGGTCAGGCCCCGTCACCGACGCGCCCGCAGCACCAGGCCCGGCGCGAGGGGTCCCGACGCCTCGCGGGCGGCCGCCCACCCGGCGAGCGCACTGAGGTCGACGCCGTGGCGGGACGCCGCCCCGGGCGCCTGCGCGGCGGTCTCGGCGCCCCGGCGCAGCAGCGAGGACGCGCCGCGCGGGTTGCCGCGCTGCTCGTGGGTCAGGCCCACCGCGAGCTGGGCGAGGCCCTTCCACAGCAGCCGCTCGTCGGGCGGCGCGGACTTCCAGGCGCCCTCGAGGACGTCGTGGGCGTCGAAGGGCCGGTCCTGGTCGAGGAGGTCCTGAGCGCGGCGCAGCACCTCGTCGGCCGGGAGGTCCTCGTCCTCCTCGTCGCTGCGCGGCACGCCCGCCGCCCCGTAGGGCAGCGGGCGTCCACTCGCGTCACGGGGCCGGGCGTTGCGGGCCCGGCCCTCGGCGTCACGGTCGCGGTCGGCGGCCATGGCCCGACCCTAGGACGAGGAGCGCGACCCCGTCTGCCCCGAACCGGTCGGAGACGACCCGGTCGCGCCGGTGCCCGTGCCGTCGTCGCCCGGGCCCGACGACTCGACCGCGGCCTGCTCGCCGCCCTGCTCCTGCCCGCCCTGGTCGTCCGGCGACGAGGACGCGTGGCCGCCCGCGGCCGCACCGTTCCGTGTCGACATCAGGCTGGTGACGGTCACGATGGCCAGCGTCACGACGATGACCACGAGCGAGAGCCAGGTCGGCACCTCGGGGATCGCCGGGTTCACGTCCTCGTGCAGGTAGAGCAGGATCAGCTTCACGCCGATGAAGGCGAGGATGAACGCCAGGCCGTAGGACAGGTGCACGAGGCGGTCGAGCAGGCCGACCAGCAGGAAGTACAGCGCCCGCAGGCCGAGCAGCGCGAACGCGTTCGCCGTGAACACGATGTAGGCGTTCTGGGTGATGCCGAAGATCGCGGGGATCGAGTCGAGGGCGAACACGAGGTCCACCGACAGGATCACCGCGACGACGATGAACAGCGGCGTGACGCCCCACTTGCCGTTGACGCGCGCCGTGAGCTTGCCGTCGTCGGCGTAGCCCTCGTGGTCGCCGGCGTCCTCGTGCACGGTGACGAACCGGCGGACCAGCTTGACCGCCCGGTTGTCGTGCATGTCCTTCGGTTCCTGGCCGTGCTGCTTGATCAGCGTGTACGCCGTGTACAGCAGGAACGCCCCGAAGATGACGAAGACGAACGCGAACGCGGAGATCACCGCGGCGCCGATGGCGATGAAGATCGCGCGCATCACCAGCGCGCCGATGACGCCCCAGAGCAGCACCTTCTGCTGGTGGCGCTTGGGGACGGCGAACTGGCCCAGGATCACCGCGAAGATGAACAGGTTGTCGACCGAGAGGCTCTTCTCGACGAGGTAGCCGGCGAAGTACTCGGTGCCCGACTGCGTGCCCATCGTGAACAGCAGGATCACGCCGAAGACCAGGGCGACGACGATGTAGATGACCGACCAGAGGGTGGCCTCGCGGAAGCTGACCTCGTGGGGCGACCGGGCGTGCCAGATGTCGATCGCCACCAGCACGGCGATACCGCCGACGGTGGCCGCCCAGACCCAGAAGGGGACCGTCACGCCTGCTCCTCGGTGTCGCCGGTCATGTGGAGAACGGCGGTCGTCGCTGTTCCGGGGCGCCAACGGGTCGCCCGGGGGGAAGGTTCCCGCTGTGACGATACCGACCCCGCAGCGGTTCGTTCCCCGATGTCGGGTTCCCCCTGTCCTCACTCGTCCGGGCGGCGCCGCGCCCGCGCCCGTGTGTCGACCGGGGCGGCGAGGCCGTGCGGCTCCAGGCTCGCCCGTCGATCGAGGGGCGGGTCGGCGGACGGGTCGGGGGACGGGGAGGCGGCGTGGGGCGGTCTCCGGCCCGGGATGGTGTTCCGGCCCGGTGTCGCGCCGCCCTCGCGCTGGCGGTCTGCGCGGCGCTGACGGTCGGGGCGGCGCCGGGGCCGCCGCTCGGGCCGCCGGGGCCGTCACCGCCGCCCGACGGGCGGGTGCTCGGCGAGCTGCTCGCACCTCGCGGCGCGGAGGACCTGCCCGGCACGACGCACCGCGAGTTCACGACGACGCTGCCCGACCCGCGCGGCGGGCCCGTGCGCGGCGACGTCGTCGAGGTCGACCTCACCGCGCCCACCTTGCGTGTCGACCTGCTGACCCCGCCGGTCGTCGCCGCCGTCGCGACGGTGCCCGAGCTGGCCGCGCGTGCCGGGGCGGTCACCGCGGTCAACGGCGGGTTCTTCGACCAGGGCGGGACCGGGGCGCCGGTGGGCGTGCAGATCGTGGACGGCGCGGCGCGGGCGTCCGGGGTGCCGGTGGGCCGCCGCCCGGCCCCGCCGGCGCCGCCGGGTGAGTCCCCGGACGCGGTCGTGGGCCTCGACGCCGACGGCCTCGCGCACCTGGCGCAGGCACGGTTCCACGGTCGCGTCTCCGACGGGGAGCGCACGGTCGTGCTGTCCGGGCTCGACGGCTACGCGCTGCCCGTCGACGGGGTCGGGGTGTTCGACGCGGCCTGGGGCGCCGCCCCGCGCACGTCGGCGACCTGCGGGAACGACATCGACCCCGGAGCCGGGTGCAGCACCGACGTGCGCGAGGTGCGGGTGGCCGACGGGCGCGTCGTCGCGGCCGGCCCGCCCGGCGCGGGCGCGCTGCCGCGCGGGACCGTCGCGCTCGTGGGGCGCGACCGGGGCGCGGTGGCGCTGCGGGGCCTGCGCGTCGGGGCGGCGGTGACGCTGGAGTACGGCCTCGACGCCGTGGGCGCCCCGCCGCTGCGCGTGGCCGTCGGCGCCCTGCCGCTGGCCCGCGCCGGGCGCCCGCTGCCCGGGCTGCAGGACACCGAGCGGGCGCCGCGGACGGCCGTGGGCCTGTCGGACGACGGGCGTCGGCTCTGGCTGGTGACGGTCGACGGGCGCCAGGAGGCGAGCATCGGCACGACGCTCGCCGAGCTCGGCCGCCTGCTGACCGACCTCGGCGCGCCCGTCGCCGCGTCCCTCGACGGCGGGGGCTCGACGACGATGGTGCACCGGGGCCGTGACGAGGACCTCACGATCGTCAACGCCCCCTCCGCCGACCCCCTCCGCGCCGTCACCGACGCCCTGGCCGTGGTGCCCCGCTGACCTGCGAGCGATGCGGCATCGCTGGCGATGGACACCAGGATCGCCACATCCTCGTCGTCGCGACACGCCGGACCATCGCCCGTCGTGGAGCAACCCGTCACGCCGCGTCGCGGCCGGCCCGGACGATCGGACCCCCCACCCCGGGAACAGACCGCGCCCGCGTGGGGTTCAATGGGGGTGTCCGGGCCGGGCGTCATGTGCCCCCGGGTCTCATATTGAAAGGCCTCCAGGGACGATCGTTCGGCTGAAGCCCTGTTGTGCCACGCGCCGCGAGGCGGCCATCGCCCGGTCCGGACACCTGACACACGACGGCCCCGCACCCAGGTGCGGGGCCGTCGTCGTCAGGTCGTCAGCGCCGGCTCACTCCGGCTCGCCCGGCTGCTCCCCGCCCGGGAGCTGCTGGCCGAACTGCTGGCCGCACTGCTCGGCGGCCTGCTGCACCGCCGCCGGGTTCGGCTGGTTGGAGGCGTTCGCGAGGCAGTCCTGGAACTGCTGGATCGACTGCCCGCCACCGAAGTTGAGGAAGGCGAAGCCGAGGAAGAACAGGGCGACGCTGAGGATGATGTTGACGATCAGGCTCAGGACGCCCAGCACGAGGCCGGTCGTGGCCATGCCCTTGTTGTTCGCCTCGAGGCGGTTGGCCCGCCCGCGGCCGACGACGCCGAGGATGATCGCGACGATCCCGAGGATCCCGCCGACGATCGGCAGCCACCAGCATGTCAGCAGCGCCAGGATGCCGAAGACCAGCGCCGCGATGCCCATGCCGTTGCGCGGCTTGGGGGGCATGGTCGGCTGCCCCCACCCGGGCGCCGTGCCGCCGGGGCCGGCGTAGCCCGGCTCACCGGGCGGCTGCTGGCCGTAGCCCGGCTGCTGCCCGTATCCCTGCTGGCCGTAGCCCTCGCCCGGAGTGCTCACGTCGAACGTCCTCTCGCCCTCGGTCCGGCTCGCCGCCGGGGCGGCCATCGTGCCACCGGTACCCGTTCCGACCGGAGTCCACCGAACGGCGCATCCGAGCGGGTGGATTTCCTGGCGTCCAGCGCTGGCGTGGACGCCCGGCTGAGACACCCCGTGCCGCAGCCGCCCGGCGTGTCGTGCGGGCGAGGATGTGGCGATCCTGGCGACCAGCGCCAGCGATGCCGCATCGCTCGTGGTCAGATCGGGGTCAGGCGAGGGAGGCGGCGTGGGCGCGGGCCTCGTCCTGGCGGCGCTGCTCGGCGCCGGTGGCGATCGGCGCGCCGATCCACGCCTCCGGGATCCCGAACGCGTCGACGAGCGCTCGGGCGTGGGGCCTCAGCTCCAGGCACAGGCGGTTGACCTCGGCCGTGATCGCCTTCGACCGTGCCGCCGAGATGCGCCCGTGCTCGAGGAACCAGCCCTTGTCCTCCTCGATCAGCGACAGCGCGTAGAGGTCGCAGACCTTCTCCAGCAGCGCCCGAGCCGACGGGTCGACGCACGCGTCGATCGCCCGCACGAAGGCGTCGAGCACCAGGCCGTCGAGGTGCGCCCGCGCCGCGCGCAGGAGGTGGTCCTGCGCGTTGTTGAAGATCGCGAACTGGCGCTCGGCCGAGATGCCCTTGTCGCGGGCCGGACGCAGCCGGCGCACCAGCCCGTCGAGGGTGTGCTCCTCGCGGTCGTCGAGGAGCTTGACCTGCCACGACCGCTCGCGCACGTCGTCCTCGCCGCCGGGGCCGACGGCACGCAGGCGCTCGGCGAGCTGGCGCAGCGAGGTGCGCTCGGCGACGGTGTCGAGGACCTGGTCGGCGACGAAGCGCACGGTGCCCAGGGTGTCGAGGTGGCCGAAGTCGTCGGCGTAGCCCGAGATCAGGCCCTTGGCGACGAGCTGGAGCAGGACGGTGTTGTCGCCCTCGAACGTCGTGAACACGTCGGTGTCGGCGCGCAGCTGGCCGAGCCGGTTCTCCGACAGGTAGCCCTGCCCGCCGCACGCCTCGCGGCAGGCCTGGATGGTCGCCGTGGCGTGCCAGGTGGTCAGCGCCTTGGTGCCCGCGGCCCGCGACTCGAGCTCCCGCTGGCGCTTCTCCTCGACCTCCCCACCGGCCTCCCGCGTCGTCTGGATGTCGTGGAGCATCTCGACGAGCTCGTTCTGCGCGAACCGCAGCGCGTAGGTCCGCGCGAGCCCGGGCAGCAGCTTGCGCTGGTGGGCGAGGTAGTCGAGGACGACGATCTCCTCGTCGCTCCCGGGCCCGGCGAACTGGCGGCGCGCCTCGCCGTAGCGCACGGCGATCGTCTGGGCCAGCGACGCCGCGCCCACCGCGCTGCCCGAGACGCTGACCCGCCCGCGCACGAGCGCGCCGAGCATCGTGAAGAAGCGCCGGTTCTCGCTGGAGATCGAGCTCGAGTACGTCCCGTCCTCGGCGACCGCGCCGTGGCGGTCGAGCAGGTTCTCGCGCGGGACGCGCACGCCGTGGAAGGCCAGGCGCCCGTTGTCGACGCCGTTGAGCCCCTCCTTGTGGCCGTCGTCGGTGATCTCGACGCCGGGCAGGACGACCCCGTCCTCGTCACGCAACGGCACCAGGACCGCGTGCACGCCGTGGCGCTCGCCGCGCGACCAGAGCTGCACGAACACCGCCGCCATCCGCCCGTCGCGCGCGGCGTTGCCGATGTAGTCCTTGCGCGCCGACTCGGTGGGGGTGTCGACGACGAACTCCCGGGTGTCCGGGTCGTAGGTCGCGGTGGTGTGCACCGACTGCACGTCCGAGCCGTGGCCGGTCTCGGTCATCGCGAAGCAGCCCGGCAGCGTCAGGTCCATGACCGACGGCAGCCAGCGGGCGTGCTGCTCGGCGTTGCCCAGCGCCTGGATCGCCCCGCCGAACAGGCCCCACTGCACACCGCTCTTGACCTGCAACGACAGGTCGGCGAACGCGAGCATCTCGAACGACACGACCGAGCCGCCGATGTCACCGCGCCCGCCCACGGCGGTGGGGAAGCCGTGCACCGCGTGCCCGTCGGCGGCCAGGCGCCCGAGCATGTCCCAGATCGCGGCACGGTAGGTCTCGACGTCGGTGCCCGGGTCGACGCGCAGCTCGGCGAAGTCCTCGCGAGAACGGATCTCGTCACGCAGGGTGTGCCAGCGGCCGTCGAGGGTGCGCTGCACGGCGGCCACGGTGGCCGGGGTGACGTCGTCGGGGGACGGACGGGTCACGGATGCCTCCGGGAGGGGACGGGTGCTCCACCCCGGTCACGGGACGGGTGGAGCGGTGCGGGGGAAGCGGTGCGGGGGAAGCGGTGCGGGGGAAGCACTGGATGAGACGAGTGATCGGGTCATGCCCCGTCAGGACGCGGACGACGCCGCGGCGGGCGTCACGGTCCGGGACAGACCCGACCAGGCGAGGTCGGCGAGCTGGCCCGCGAGCGCCTCGCGCTCCAGGTCCGGCCGGACGGCGAGCCACTGGTCACCGGCCGCGCGGACCATCCCGACCAGGGCGTGGCCCCACGTCTGCGCCGGCGCGGTGTCGCGGTTCTGCCGCCGCAGCTCGGTGGAGATGATCTCCGCGATGTGGTCGCCGATGACCGTGCAGAGGTCGCTGACCGGGTCCTCGCCCTCGGGGCGGTCGAGCTTGGGCGGGCGCATCACGTAGCGGTAGACCTCGGGATCGGCCTCGATCAGTCCGAGATAGGCGTCGATGCCGGACACCAGCGTCCGGCGGGGGTCCTCGCTGGCGTCGCGCATCGCGCTCTGCAGCTGCCCGACCAGCACGGCCGCCACCCAGTCGCACACGGCCAGGTAGAGGTCGTTCTTGTCGGTGAAGTGGCGGTACACGACGGTCTTGCTGGTGCGCGCCTGGGCCGCGACCTGGCTCATCCCCACGTCGGCGCCGTGGGCACGGATGGCCACGATCGTGGCCGCCGTGAGCTCCTGGCGCCGGGCGCGGCGATGCTCGTCCCAGCGGCTGGACCGCCGGTCGCGGCGGGGACGGGAGCCGTCACGCTCGCCGTCGCGACCGGCGCCGGGACCGGTGGCCCGGCCGGCGTCGACGTGATGCGGGGAACGACGGCTCACGTTACCGACGGTACCTGATACTTTCGGGTAACTCCGGCGGGAACGGCGCACGTCACCAGAACCGTGACCGCCCAGCGGACCCGCCCGCGACCGACCCAGCCCGACTCCGGGAGGAATCGTGCCCTCCGCTCCATCGTCCCGTCCCTCGCTGCCGCGCCGCGCCGCGATCGTCGGCGCCAACCGCATCCCGTTCGCCCGGTCGAACGGCGCCTACGCGCGGGCCTCCAACCAGGACATGCTCACCGCCGCCCTCGACGGCCTCGTCGCCCGCTTCGGCATGGCCGGCGAGCAGGTCGGCGAGGTCGTGTCCGGCGCGGTGCTCAAGAAGAGCAGCGACTTCAACCTCACCCGCGAGGCCGTGCTCGGCAGCCGGCTCGCCGCGTCGACCCCGACCTACGACGTCCAGCAGGCCTGCGGCACGAGCCTGCAGACGACGCTCCTGATCGCCAACAAGATCGCGCTCGGGCAGATCGAGAGCGGCGTCGCCGCGGGCGTCGACACCACCAGTGACGCGCCGATCGAGGTCAACGAGGGCCTGCGCAGCGTCCTGCTGGCCGCCAACCGCGCGAAGTCCACCGCGGGCATCGTCAAGGCGCTCGCGGGCCTGCGCCCGGGGCAGATCGTCCCCGAGATCCCGGCCAACCGGGAGCCGCGCACCGGCATGTCGATGGGCGAGCACGCCGCCCAGACCGCCGCCGCCTGGGGCATCACCCGCCAGGCGCAGGACGAGATCGCCGCGGCCAGCCACCAGAACCTCGCCCGGGCCTACGACCGCGGGTTCTTCGACGACCTCATGACCCCCTACCTCGGGCTGACCAAGGACAACAACCTGCGGCCCGACTCCACGGTCGAGGGGCTCGCGAAGCTCAAGCCGGTGTTCAAGCCCGCCGGCTACCCCGACACCGAGGCCACGATGACCGCGGCCAACTCCACGCCGCTGACCGACGGCGCGGCCACGGTGCTGCTGGCCAGCGACGAGTGGGCCGCCGAGCGCGACCTGCCGGTGCTGGCGCACTTCGTCGACGCCGAGACCTCCGCGGTCGACTACGTCCACGGCGACGAGGGCTTGCTCATGGCCCCGGCCTACGCCGTGCCGCGCCTGCTCGAGCGCAACGGCCTGACCCTGCAGGACTTCGACTTCTACGAGTTCCACGAGGCGTTCGCCTCGACCATCCTCGCGACCTTCGCCGCGTGGGAGGACCCGATCTTCTGCAAGGAGAAGCTCGGGCACGACGAGCCGCTGGGCTCGTTCGACAGGTCGAAGCTCAACGTCGTCGGGTCGTCGCTGGCCACGGGCCACCCGTTCGCCGCCACCGGCGCCCGCATCGTCCCGACCCTGGCGAAGCAGCTGCACGAGAAGGGTTCGGGCCGCGGCCTGATCTCGATCTGCGCGGCCGGCGGCCAGGGCGTCGTCGCGATCCTGGAGGCCTGAGCAGATGAGCAACGACTGGTACTCCGACTTCGTCAACTCCGGCTTCGGGCGGACGATCGCCGGCCAGGTCGGGCTGCCCCCGGTGCCGCGCCTGCGCCGCTTCGAGCCCGGGCAGCCGCTGCTGTCGGGCCCGGCGCTGCTGGGCACGGCCACCGCCGACGGCCGCGTCGCCAAGGTCGTGCGCTCGCTGCTGACCGACCTGGGCATCGAGGTCCACGACGACCCGCACGCGCCCGTCGGGGGCGGCAGCTCGACCTCGAAGGTCGCCGCCGGGATCGTCGACGCGACCGGGCTGTCGTCGCCGGCCGACCTCGCGGAGATCCAGGGCTTCCTCACCCCGGTCATGCGCCGCATCGGGCCGTCGGGGCGCATCCTCGTCATCGGCGACGTGCCGGCCGAGGCCACGTCGCCGGCGGTGCGGGCCGCGCGCCGCGCGCTCGAGGGCCTCGTGCGCTCCGCGGGGAAGGAGGCGCGCTACGGCGCGACGGTCAACCTCGTGCACGTCGCGCAGGACACTGTCGGGGCCGACCTCGAGTCGACGCTGCGCTTCTTCCTGTCGTCGCGCTCGGCGTTCGTCCACGGCCAGCGCCTCGACGTCGGCACGGTGCCCGGTTTCGCGGGCTCGAGCCAGGGTGTCGACTGGGACCGGCCGCTCGCCGGGCGCACGGCCGTCGTCACCGGCGCCGCGCGTGGCATCGGCGCGACCGTCGCCAAGACCCTGCGCCGCGACGGCGCCACGGTGATCTGCGTCGACGTCCCGTCGGCCGGCGACGCCCTCGCGCGCACGGCCAACGACGTCGGCGGCAGCGCGCTGCAGCTCGACATCACCGCCGACCACGCGCCGGCGACCCTGCTCGACCACGCGGGACGCCACGGCGGGCTCGACGTCGTCGTGCACAACGCCGGCATCACCCGCGACAAGCTGCTCGCCAACCAGGACCGGGACCGCTGGAACTCGGTCATCGACGTCAACCTCAACGCGCAGCTGAAGATCAACGACGCGCTGCTGTCGTCCGAGCACTTCCACCGCGGCGGGCGCATCGTCACCGTCTCGTCGATGGCGGGCATCGCCGGCAACCGCGGGCAGACGAGCTACGGCGCGTCGAAGGCCGGGGTCATCGGGATGGTCGACGCGACCGCCCCGCTCCTGGTCGAGAAGGACGCGACGATCAACGCCGTCGCGCCCGGGTTCATCGAGACCGCGATGACCGCGGCCATGCCCGTCGGCACCCGCGAGGCCGGACGCCGGCTGTCGTCGATGACCCAGGGCGGGCTGCCGGTCGACGTCGCCGAGACGATCGCCTGGTTCGCGCAGGCCGCGTCCTACGCCGTCAACGGGCAGGTGCTGCGCGTCGACGGCCAGAACTACCTGGGGGCCTGATGACGGCGCCATCCTCCCCGGTCGCTCCGGTCGAGACCCTCGACAGCGCGCCGACCCTCGGCGTGCTCTACGGACGGGCGCTGCTCACGGCGCGGTCGGGCGGCTCGGCGCTGCCCGACCGCCGCCTGGAGCTGGTGAACGTGCGGATCGATCCCGACGCGGTCGCCGACTACAACCACGTCTGCGGGTTCTCCGTCGGCGGCGACGTGCCGCCGACCTACCCGCACATGCTGGCGTTCCCGCTGCAGATGCGGCTGATGACCGACCGCGAGTTCCCCCTGCCCGCGCCGGGCATGGTGCACCTGCGCAACGTCATCTCCCAGGTGCGGCCGCCGGTGGTCGGCGAGCCGCTGCGCGTGGCCGTGCACGCCGACCGGCTCGCCGCGCACCCCAAGGGCGCGCAGGTCGACCTCGTCACCACGGTGGCCGCCCAGGACGGCACGACGATCTGGGACTCGCGCAGCACCTACTTCGTGCGCGGGGCCCCGACGCCCGCGGGTGCCGACGACGCGCCCGCCGCCCCGCCCGAGCCGGACCCGCACGTCGGGCGCCTGCCGCACGCGATCTGGACGGTCCCGGGCGACATCGGGCGCCGCTACGCCGCGGTGTCGGGCGACGTGAACCCGATCCACGTCCACGGCCTCGCCGCCAGGGCGTTCGGGATGCCGGGCACCATCGCGCACGGGATGTGGACCAAGGCGCGCGCGCTCGCGGCGCTCGCCGGGCGCTACGGGCCGGCGTTCACCGTCGACGTCGTGTTCAAGACGCCGGTCCGCGCGCCGTCGAGGGCCTGGTTCCACACCGCGGCCGTCGACGGCGGCTGGGACGCGAAGCTCGTGAGCCCCCAGGGTCGCGACCACCTGCTGCTGACCCTGCGCGAGGGCTGAGCGCACGGCGTGTCGGTCGCGGCAGCGGGCGCCGTGGGGGCAGCGAACGCGCTGTTCGCTGCCTCTACGCGCGCGAACAGCACGTTCGCTGCTTGACCCGCGCCGCTAGAGCGGGATCGTCCCGCCCCGTTCGACGACGTCGACACGGTCGGCCCAGCCGCGGCGCTCGACCTCGTCGAGGAAGTCGGACAGCGGCGAGCGGAAGACGCCGTAGTCGTCGATGTGCACCGGTGTCGCGCGCCGCGGCGCGATGGTCTCGAGCACGTCGGCCCCCATCCGCCCGTCCATGGTGACGACGAGCCCGCCCGGCAGGGTCGTGCCGCCGAGGTGCAGGACGGCGCGGTCGACCTCGCCGATGTGCTCGCGGATCCTCGGGATCCCCTCGAACGGCAGCGTGTCGCCGGAGAGGTAGATGCGGCGCAGCACCGCGCCCGCGGGGTCGGCGAACTCCAGCAGGCTGCCCATCACCGGCGGGAGCAGGCGGGTCAGCGGCCGGGGGCTGTGCCGGCCGGGCAGCGCCGTCACGCGCAGCGTCGCCCCGTCGGGCCGGACGAGTGTGTGCGACTCCCACACCGCGAGCCCCAGCGCGCGCCGGAAGCGCTGGCGCGACTGCAGCGTCCGCGCCGCCTCGGGCGTCGTGATCACCGGGACCGACGGGTCGAGCCCCCGCCGGGCCACCCGGTCCCAGTGGTCGCCGTGCAGGTGCGAGAGCACCACGGCGTCCAGGGCGGGGAGCTCGGCCGGGCTCAGCGCGGGCTCGGTGAGCCGCTTCGACCACAGCCCCTTGCCGAGGTAGGCCCGCTGGCCGCGGTGCAGGAAGTTCGGGTCGGTGAGGACCGTGAACCCCCCGCACCGCAGCAGCGTCGTCGCCGTCCCGACGAAGAAGAGCGAGGAGTCGGTCACGGCGCGAGGACGACCTTGATGCACTCGTCCTGCTTCTTCTGGAAGATCTCGTACCCGTGGGCCGCCGACTCGAGCGGCAGGCGGTGGGTCTCGAGGTCGTGCACGCCGAGCGGGTCGTCGTCGGTGAGCAGCGGCATGATGTCGGGGATCCAGCGCTTCACGTGCGCCTGGCCCATCTGCAGCGAGACGCCCTTGTCGAAGAGCTTGAGCATGTTGATCGGATCGGCGGTGCCGCCGTAGACCCCCGAGAGCGACACGACGCCGGCACGGCGCACGGCGTCGACGCAGCCGACGAGGGCGGCGGTGCGGTCGACGCCCGCGACCTGCATCAGCGGCGCGGAGATCGCGTCGGGCAGCTTGCCCGCCATCTTCTGCGCGAGCTGCGGGATCACCGAGCTGCCGTGCGCCTCCATGCCGACCGCGTCGATCGCGGAGTCGGTGCCGCGGCCGTCGGTGAGGTCGCGGATCGCGGAGCCCACGTCGTCGACGGTGCGGGAGTCGACGACCTCGATGCCGTGGCGGCGGGCCATGGCCAGCCGCTCCGGGACGCTGTCGACGGCGATGGTCCGGAAGCCCTGGTGCCGGGCGATGCGCGCGGCCATCTGCCCGATCGGGCCGAGCCCGAACACCACGACGCTGCCGCCCTCGGGCACGCGGGCGTAGGCGACGGCCTGCCACGCGGTGGGCAGCACGTCGGAGAGGTAGAGGAACCGCTCGTCGGCCGGGCCCTCGGGGACCTTGATCGGGCCGAACTGCGCCTGCGGAACGCGCAGGTACTCGGCCTGCCCGCCCGGGACCTGCCCGTAGAGCTTCGTGTAGCCGAAGAGCGAGGCACCCATCCCCTGTTCACGGTTCTGGGTCGTCTCGCACTGCGCGAACCACTGGTGCTCGCACATCCAGCAGTGCCCGCAGGAGATGTTGAACGGGACGACGACGCGGTCGCCCACCTTCAGGTCCCCCGTCTCGGACCCGACCTCCTCGACGACGCCCATCGGCTCGTGACCGAGGATGTCGCCCTGGTCCAGGAACGGGCCGAGCACCTCGTAGAGGTGCAGGTCCGAGCCGCAGATCGCCGTGCTCGTGACCTTGATGATCGCGTCGGTCGGCGCCTGGATCGCCGGGTCCGGCACGGTCTCGACGCGGACGTCGTTCTGGCCCTGCCATGTCAGTGCACGCATGGGTCCGGCTGCCCGGCCACGGGTCGACGCGAAACGGCCGCGGGCGGCGACGACGCCACGCCGCCGCCGGGCGGCCGGCACCCCGGTGCTGTTCGCACGACGTTCACCCCTCGGGACCCGCGGCGACGCCCCGTACACCTAGCGTCACGCGTCGTCACACGATCGCTCGACCCCTCGGAGAGACCACGTGCCCGACGCCCTCCACCACGGTGACGCGCCGCGTCCCGGGCGCCGCCTGCTGCCCCTCGTGGGCTCCCGCCGTGCCCACGGGCGCTCGGAGATCGGGTGCCGCTACAAGTGCAACGACGCCTGCTCCCGGCCGGCCCCGAACCCCACCGACCACCCGACCTTCCGGGAGGTCGCGGCGCTGAGCCGACGGCGGGTCCTGCAGGCCGGGCTCGTGGCCGGCCTGGCCGGCGTGGCCACGGCGGCCTGCGGTGGCGGGGCACCGTCCGGCGGGGTGACCGGCGGGGCGGCCGGCGGCGCGCCGGCCGGCCCGGCGGCGTCGCCCCCGCCCTCGACGCTCGGGTTCACCGCGGTGCCGCCGAACACCGAGGACCTCGTCGTCGTCCCCGAGGGCTTCGAGCAGCAGGTGGTCATCCGCTGGGGCGACCCGGTGCTCCCCGGCGCGCCCGCGTTCGACGTGAACGCGCAGAGCGCCGCCGCGCAGGCGCGGCAGTTCGGGTTCAACAACGACTACCTGACGCTGATCGACGTGCCCGGCAGCCCGGGACGCACCCTCATGGTGGCCAACCACGAGTACTCGACCGAGCCGCAGATGATCCCGGGCTACGACCCCGACGCGCCGAGCGCGGAGCACGTCGGGATCGGGATGGCGGCCCACGGCATGTCGGTGGTCATGGTGGAGCGCGACCCCGCCTCCGGCCGGCTGACCCCCGTGATGGACGCGACGAACCGGCGGATCACCGCGACCACGCCCTTCACGCTCACCGGGCCCGCCGCCGGCGACCCGCTGCTGCGCACCACCGCCGACCCCGACGGCCGCACGGTGCTCGGCACGCTGAACAACTGCTCGGGCGGCACCACGCCCTGGAGCACGGTCCTGTCCGGCGAGGAGAACGTCGACCAGTACTTTGCGGGCGGCGAGGCCGTCGCGGACCCCGCGGTGAAGGAGAAGCTCGCCCGCTACGGCATGGACGGCGGCGCCTCGCAGCGCCGGTGGGAGACCGTCGATCCCCGCTTCGACCTGACCCGCGAACCCAACGAGCCGAACCGCTTCGGCTGGATCGTCGAGCTCGACCCGTTCGACCCGACCTCGACGCCGCGCAAGCACACCGCGCTGGGCCGCATGAAGCACGAGGGCGCCAACGCGCGGGTCGGGCCGACGGGCACCGTCGCGGTGTACATGGGCGACGACGAGCGGTTCGAGTACCTCTACAAGTTCGTCTCGTCGCGCACCCACCGCGCGGGGACGGGGCAGGCCGAGCGCGCGTCGAACGCGCGCCTGCTCGACGAGGGCACGCTCTACGTCGCCCGCTTCGGCGCGCAGGCTCCGGACGGCGCCCCGGCGCCGGGACCCGACGGCGGCGGCGAGTGGTTGCCGTTGGTGGAGTCGCGCGCCGACGGCACCGCCCGGTCGTTCGTGCCGGGCATGTCCGGCGTGGAGGTGCTGGTGTACACGCGGCAGGCGGCCGACGTGGCCGGCGGGACGACGATGGACCGCCCGGAGGACGTGCAGCCCCATCCCGCCACCGGCCGCGTCTACGCCGCGCTGACCAACAACGACGAGCGCGGCACGCCGGGCAAGCCGGGGGTCGACGCGGCGAACCCGCGCCCGCAGAACACCAACGGCCAGGTCCTCGAGCTGGTCGAGGCCGGCGACGACCCGGCCGCCCGGTCGTTCACCTGGTCGCTGCTGCTGGTATGCGGTGACCCGGCGGCCGCCGACACCTACTTCGGTGGCTTCCCCAAGGAGCAGGTCAGTCCGATCTCGTGCCCGGACAACGTCGCCTTCGACGCCGCCGGCAACCTGTGGGTGGCCACCGACGGCAACGAGCTGGGCTCCAACGACGGTCTCTTCGCCGTCCCGGTCGACGGGCCGCAGCGCGGGCGGGTCCAGCAGTTCCTCACGGTGCCGCGGGGCGCCGAGACCTGCGGGCCGGTGCTGGAGGAGCGGCTCGCGCTCGTCGCGGTGCAGCATCCCGGCGAGTCCGACGAGGCCACCGTCGCCGAACCCGCGTCGCGCTGGCCCGACGGCGGGACGAGCGTCCCCCGCCCCGCCGTCGTCTCCGTGTGGCGCGCGGACGGCGGCCCGCTGGTGCAGGACCGCACTAGATCCTGACGATCATCTTCCCGGTGTTCTCGCCGCGGAGCAGGCCGCGGAAGGCCTCGACGGCGTTGTCGATGCCCTCCACCGTCGTCTCCGCGAACCTGAGGCGGCCCTCGGCGACCCACGGCGTGACCTCGTCGAGGAACGGGCGCATGCGGTCGAGCGAGTCGGTGACGATGAAGCCCTGGATCGTCAGGCGCTTCTTGACGATCTGGAAGAGGTTGCCCGGACCGGGGGTCGGGTCGTCCGCCGTGTCGTTGTAGTGCGCGATCGCCCCGCAGGCGGCGACGCGGGCGAAGTCGTTGGCGCAGGCGATGGCGGCCTCGAGGTGGTCGGCGCCCACGTTGTCGAAGTACACGTCGACGCCGTCGGGCATGGCCTCACGCAGCTGGTCGACCACCGGGCCGTCCTTGTAGTTGAACGCGGCGTCGAACCCGAGCTCCTCGGTCAGCCAGCGGACCTTGTCCGCGCTGCCGGCGCTGCCGACGACCCGGGACGCGCCCTTGATCTTCGCGAGTTGCCCGACGACGCTGCCGACCGCGCCGGCGGCACCGGAGACGAAGACGCTGTCGCCCTCCCGGAACGCGGCCTTGTCGAGCAGCCCGACCCACGCCGTGAGGCCCGGCGCGCCGAGCACGCCGAGGTAGGCCGACGGGTCGACACCCTCGGGCGCGGCGACCTTCTGGACCTGCTTCGCCGGCACGATGCCGTGGGTGCGCCAGGCGAGGTTGCTGGTCACCACGTCGCCCACGGACACGTCGTCGCTCTTGCTGGCGAGGACCTCGCCGACGGCACGGCCGTCCATCGCCTCGTTCAGCCGGAAGGGCGGCACGTAGGAAGGGACGTCGTTCATGCGGCCGCGCATGTAGGGGTCGACGGAGAAGTCGTGGTTGGCGACGAGCACCTCACCGTCACCGGGCTCGCCGAGGTCGCGGTCGACGAGGGCGAAGTCGTCGGGGTCGGGCATCCCCTGCGGGCGGCGGACGAGGTGGACCTCGCGGGCGGTCACGGAGCTCATGGAGGACGCGTGCCCGCGCCGGCGCGTGGCCATGCCGTGACGCGGGTAGCCCGCGCCCTGAGCGTGGCCGACTCATGGCCCGCGTCACGACTTGAGTCGGCGTGGCTCAGGAATGAATGCGCCGCGCCCGTTGCTGATCCGGTCAGTGCCGGCGCTCCCGCCGGTGTGGACCCACTGAGGAGCTTCATGACCAGCGCCTTCGGGCCCGGTGGTCCCGGGTCCGGCCCGTTCGACGACTTCCTCGCACGCTTCCTGGGCGGAGCGTCCCCGCGAGGCGTTCAGCGCATCGACATCACCCAGCTCATGACCGAGCCGGCCCGCCAGCTGGTCGGTGCCGCGGCCCAGCAGGCCGCCGAGCGGGGCAACAGCGACCTCGACGCCTGGCACCTCCTGCTCGTCGTCACGCAGGTCCCGCCGCTGCGCCAGCTCCTGGCCGGTGCGGGGGCCGACGTCGACGCGCTCGCGCGCACCGCCGACGAGCAGCTGCCGCGTGACGAGGCGCGGACGGAGCCGCCGTCCCTGACCCCGACGGCCAAGCGCACCCTGCTCGACGCGCACCAGATCTCCCGTGCGCTCGGCTCGAGCTACATCGGCCCGGAGCACATCGTGCTCGCGCTGGCCGCGAACAACGACAGCCCCGTCGGCCGTGCCCTCGGCGCGCAGGGCGTCACCCCGCAGTCGCTGCAGCGCTCCGCCGCGAACGGTGGCCAGCGCCCGGGCGGCGGCGGTCAGGGCGGTGCCGGCGGCCAGGGCGGCGAGTCCGACACCCCGACCGTCGACCAGTTCGGCGTCGACCTGACCGCGAAGGCGCGGGCCGGCGAGCTGGACCCGGTCGTGGGCCGGGAGGACGAGGTCGACCAGACCATCGAGGTCCTCTCGCGCCGCACCAAGAACAACCCCGTCCTCATCGGCGAGGCGGGCGTCGGCAAGACCGCGGTCGTGGAGGGCATCGCCCAGCGCATCGTGACCGGCGACGTCCCCGAGCAGCTCGAGGGCAAGCGCATCGTCCAGCTCGACCTGTCGGGCATGGTCGCGGGCACCCGCTACCGCGGTGACTTCGAGGAGCGGATGACCAAGCTGGTCTCCGAGGTCCGCGAGCACTCGCAGGAGCTCATCGTCTTCATCGACGAGCTGCACACCATGGTCGGTGCCGGCGGCTCGTCCGAGGGCGGCATGGATGCCGGCAACATCCTCAAGCCGGCGCTGGCCCGCGGCGAGCTGCACATCGTCGGCGCCACGACGCTCGACGAGTACCGGCAGTCGATCGAGAAGGACGCCGCGCTCGAGCGCCGGTTCCAGCCGGTGATGGTGCCCGAGCCGTCGGTCGAGGACACGATCGCGATCCTGCACGGTCTGCGCGACCGCTACGAGGCGCACCACCAGGTGCGGTTCACCGACGAGGCGCTGACCGCGGCGGCCGAGCTCTCCGAGCGCTACGTCACCGACCGGTTCCTGCCCGACAAGGCCATCGACCTCGTCGACCAGGCCGGCGCGCGCAAGCGGCTGCAGGCCAAGGGCCCGCACACCGACTCGCGCGAGCTCGAGCGCAAGCTGGAGTCGCTGACCCGCGACAAGGACCAGGCCGTCGCCGACGAGGACTACGAGCGCGCCGGCGCGCTGCGCGACGAGATCGCCGAGACGCAGTCGCAGCTCGAGCAGGCCCGCACCGACCGCCGGTCGGACCACCCGTCGGTGCTCGAGGTGTCCGTCGAGGACATCGCCGAGATCGTCGCGCGGTCGACCGGCATCCCGGTCAGCCAGCTCACCGAGACCGAGCGGGATCGCCTGCTCAAGCTCGAGGAGGAGCTGCACGAGCGGGTCGTCGGTCAGGACGACGCCGTCGCGGCCGTGGCCGAGGCCGTCCGCCGCTCGCGGGCCGGCCTGGACGACCCGGACCGCCCGATCGGCAGCTTCCTGTTCCTGGGCCCGACCGGTGTCGGCAAGACCGAGCTGGCCAAGGCCCTGGCCGCCACGATGTTCGGCGACGAGGACCGCATGGTCCGCGTCGACATGAGCGAGTACTCCGAGCGGCACACCGTCTCGCGGCTCATCGGGTCGCCCCCCGGTTACGTCGGGTACGGCGAGGCCGGTCAGCTCACCGAGGAGATCCGCCGCCGGCCGTACTCGGTGGTGCTGCTCGACGAGATGGAGAAGGCCCACCCCGACGTCTTCAACACGCTGCTGCAGGTGCTGGACGACGGGCGGCTGACCGACTCGCAGGGCCGCACGGTCGACTTCCGCAACACGGTGCTGATCATGACCAGCAACGTGGGCTCCGAGCTGATCACGACGAACACCCAGGCGCTGGGCTTCGCGCCCTCGAGCGTGAACCCGGACCAGTCCCTGCAGGAGCGGTTGATGCCGCGGCTGCGGGAGTCGTTCCGGCCGGAGTTCCTCAACCGGATCGACGAGGTGATCGTCTTCAAGCGGCTCGACGAGGGCCAGCTGCGCCGGATCACCGACCTGATCCTCGACGAGACGCGCGAGCGCCTCGCGGCGAAGGACATCGGCTTCGCGATCACCGAGGCCGCCGTCGACCGCCTGGCCGAGCTGGGCTTCCAGCCCGAGTTCGGGGCCCGGCCGCTGCGCCGGACCATCCAGCGCCAGGTCGGCAACCGGCTGTCCTCGATGCTGCTCGGCGGCGAGCTGCACGGGGGCCAGACGGTGACGATCGACGTCGCGGACGGCGAGCTGACGTTCGCCGTGGCGGACAGCCCGGCCGCGGCGACGCCGGTGGCCGCCGGCTGACGGTGCTGCCGTCCTGAGCGGCAGCGAGCACTTCTGAGCGAAGGGCCCCTCCGGTCGACTGTGTCGATCGGAGGGACCCTTCGCTCGTTCCCGGGGCCGGCGCGCGGTTCCGGCGACGGGCGCCCACGGTCGGGTAGTCCGAGCGAGGGTGCCCACCGCCCGGAACGGGGTACCGACCAGGTGACCCCGTCGAACGAGGAGGACCCCGTGAGCGCGTCCGTCGGCGACCGCATCCGCATGCACTCGAACCACACCGACGTCCCCGACCGCACCGGGACCGTGGTGGGCGTGCTCGGGGAGGACGGCCCGCCCTACCGCATCCGGTTCGACGACGGTCACGAGACGATCGTGACCCCCGGCCCGGACGCGACGTTCGAGTCGGGCTCGGTCACGGACAAGGTCGGCCTGGCCGTCGAGCAGGCCGCCGAGCAGGCCGGCGAGAAGGCCGCCGAGGTTGCCGGCGCCGCGAAGGAGCAGGCCGAGGGTGCGGCGGGCACCGCCGCGCGCGCCGTCTCCGACGTCGCCGACGACGTCGCCAAGCGCTTCGAGCGCTGATCCGCCGGTCCTGCCACCGGGAACCGGCTCAGCCCTCGACCGCCGGCTGGTCCCCGCCGCCCTCGATCGCGAGCGGCTTGCGGGCCACCGACACCCCGCCCATCAGCGCGAGCCCGGTGACCCGGACGCGGGGGCCGTCGGTGCGCTGCGGGCGGCCCGAGCCGTCCTCGAACGCGCCCATGAACCCGAACCCGTCCTCGACGACGGTGGTCTCCGGGTCGACGGTGACGTCGATGCCGCCCATGATCGCCACGGCCTGGATGGTGACCTCGACCCCGGCGGGGATGCCGCGCAGGTCGATCGACACGCCGCCCATGATCGCGATGGCGCCGATGACGAGGCCGGCGTCGTCGAGCCGCGCGTCCCGGAAGGACAGCTCGGCGCCGCCCCAGAACGCGACGACGCGGTGGGTGTGGCCGGGCGTCCACTCCCCGCGCTTCTGCACCCCGGACAGCACCGCGACCGACAGCGTCGACGACGGCCGGTCGAGGTGCCCGAGCGCCCGCCGTGAGGGCGTCGCGGCCGTGGTGGAGCGGTCCTGCGCCGGCCGCAGGTCCGCGGTGATCGGCACGAGGTCGCGGCGGAACACCGCGGCGTAGACGTCGCGCAGGCGCTCGTCGCCCTCGACGATCGTGAGCCGGCCGTCGGACACCGCCCGGCGCACGACCTCGGCGACCTCCTCGCGCTCGCCGTCCGACGCCCGGATCGCCGGCGGCTCGGGCCTCGACGGGAGCCGTTCCGCCCCGGCGCCCTGCTCGTCGTCCCCCTGCTGCTCCGGCGGCGGCTGGCTCATGGGCGGGAGGATAGGCCGCCCTCCGGGACGGTGGCAGCACCCGCGATGGTCGCCCCGCCCGGCACGTCCACGACCACGCGGGTCTCCCCCGGGCGGCTCGCGATGACCGGGCGCCCGCGGTGCTCGACGCCTCCTGCGCGCTCGCCGTCCGCCGCGCGGTGACGCACCGGAATGATCCGATCACGGACAGTCCCGAACCGCGGGGGAGGGCCAACCGTTCGGTGGGACAGGCGCCGCCCGTCGGCGCACCCCGGTCCGGACGACCAGAGGAGGCCCGTGAGCGGAGCACCGGTGTCCCGCCGGACGTTGCTCGGGGGCGCGGTGGCGCTGACCGGGGCGGCCGTGGCGCTCGGGGCCCCGTGGGTGTCGGCCGCGGACGCGGCTCCGCCGCGCTCCGACCCGTTCACCCTCGGCGTCGCGTCCGGCGACCCCACGCCCGACGGTGTCGCGCTGTGGACCCGGCTCGCGCCCGCGCCCCTCGCCCCCGACGGGCGCGGCGGCATGGGCGACCGTCCCGTGCTCGTCGCGTGGGAGGTCGCCGAGGACGCGGCGTTCGGCCGGGTCGTCGCGCGGGGCAGCGTGGTGGCGCGGCCCGAGGACGCGCACGCCGTGCACGTCGAGGTCGGCGGGCTGCGCCCGCGGGCCGACCACTTCTACCGCTTCCGGGCCGGATCGGTGATCAGCCCGGTCGGCCGGACCCGGACGGCGCCGGCGCCCGGCGCGCGCGTCGACCGGTTCGCGCTGGCCGCCGCGAGCTGCCAGTGCCGCCAGGACGGCTACTACACCGCCTACGCGGCGATGGTGCGCGACGACCTCGACCTCGTCGTCTTCCTCGGCGACTACATCTACGAGAGCCCCGCGACGAGCTTCGCCGGGCGCGACCACCAGCCCGCCGGCGAGGTGTCGACGCTCGCCGGCTACCGCGTGCGCCACGCCCAGTACCGGACGGACCCGGACCTGCAGGCCGCGCACGCCGCGTTCCCGTGGGCGGTCACGCTCGACGACCACGACGTCGAGAACAACTGGGCCGGCGACGTCTCCCAGCGCGACGGGGAGCCCGACGCCGACCCGGCGGTGTTCCGCCGCCGGCGCGCGGACGCGTTCCGCGCCTTCTGGGAGCACATGCCGCTGCGCCGGGCCCAGCGCCCGGACGGCCCGGCGATGCGCGCGCACCGGCGGCTGACGTTCGGCGACCTCGTCGACGTGCACCTGCTCGACACCCGCCAGCACCGCAGCGACCAGGACCCGGCCCGCGCCCGGGACCCGGCGCGCACCATGCTCGGCGCCGCGCAGCGGGCCTGGCTGTGGGGCGGGCTCGCCGGGCCGACGGCGCGCTGGAACGTGCTGGCCCAACAGGTGTTCTTCGCGCCCCGCGACCTCGCGCCCGGCCCGGCGGTCGCCCTCGACGAGGAGTCGTGGGACGGCTACGCCGCCGAGCGCGACGCCCTGCGCGACCACCTCGTCGCCGCCCGCACGTCGAACCCCGTGATCCTCACGGGCGACGTCCACGCCCACCACGCCGCCGACGTGCTCGCCGACCCCGCCGACCCGGCGTCGCGACGCGTGGCGACCGAGCTGGTCACGACCTCGATCACCTCCGGCGGTGACGGCGGGCCCCGGGGTCCGGGCGACGCCGCGCTGCTCGCCGCCAACCCGCACCTGCGCGTGCTCGACCGGCGCCGCGGCTACGTCCGCAGCACGGTGACGCCGCAGCAGTGGCGGGCGGACTTCCAGGTCGTCGACCGCGTCACCGTCCGCGGCGCGCCGGTGCGCACGGCCGCGACGGTGGTGGTCCCGGAGGTCCCGCCCCGTACGTGAGCACTTTCCGGGCCTATAGGCCCGGAAAGTGCTCACAAGGGACGGTGGCGGCGCGGTGGTTGGGGGGTGACGACGGGCCGCTCGCCCGCCGGTCGGGCAGCATGGGGGCTCCGAGGTGGACGTCCAGCGCGCCGGGGGCAGCCGATGATCTTCGACCCGACCCCGCTCTCCCCCGCCGAGGAGGAGCTGCGCGCCGAGGTGCGCGCCTGGCTCGCCGACGTCCTGCCCGACGACTTCCGCCCCGGCCTCGGGCTCGGCGGGCGCCACGACCCGGAGTTCACCCGCGCGCTCGCCCAGCGCGGCTGGGTCGGCATGTCGATCCCCACCGGGTACGGCGGCGCCGGCGCCAGCACGGTCCGGCGGTTCGTCGTCGTCGAGGAGCTCCTCGCCGCGGGCGCCCCGATCGCGGCGCACTGGATCGCCGAGCGCCAGACCGCCCCCGCCCTGCTGCGCTTCGGCACCGAGGAGCAGCGCTGCTGGTTCCTCCCGCGCATCGCCGCCGGCGAGTGCTGGTTCTCCCTCGGCATGAGCGAGCCCGACGCCGGCTCCGACCTCGCCTCGGTCCGCACGACGGCGACGCCGGTCGACGGGGGCTGGCGCGTCACCGGCACCAAGGTCTGGACCACCAACGCCCACCTCAACCACTTCGCCGTCGTCCTGTGCCGCACGAGCCCGCAGGGTGACGGCGACCGCCACGCGGGCCTGTCCCAGCTGATCGTCGACCTCGGCGCCGAGGGCGTGGCGGTCTCGCCCATCCCGCTGATCGACGGCGAGGAGCACGTCAACGAGGTCGTCCTCGACGGGGTGTTCGTGCCCGACGAACGCGTCCTCGGCGAGGTCGGGCAGGGCTGGGCGCAGGTGACCGCCGAGCTCGCGCACGAGCGCTCCGGCCCCGACCGCTACCTCTCGGTGCTCGGGCTCTACCGGGCGTTCCTCGCGGTGCACGGCCGCGATCCCGACGACGTGCGCGCCGCCGCGATCGGGCGGATCGGCGCGCAGCTGTGGGCGATCCGCCAGCTCTCGCTCGCCGTCGCCCGCTCGCTGGAGCAGGGCGAGGCCCCCGCGGTGGAGGCGTCGCTGGTCAAGGACGTCGGGACGACGTTCGAGCAGCAGGTCGTGGAGACCCTGCGCGACGTCGCCGGCGGCGAGATCGACCCGGGAGGCCCGACGATGTTCGACCGGCTGCTGGCCGAGTGCGTGCTCAACGCCCCGACCTGGACACTGCGCGGCGGCACCACCGAGGTCCTGCGCGGGATCGCGGCCAAGGCCCTGACGAGGAGCGCGCGGTGACGGCGACCCTGGACGTGACCGAGGTCCGCGACGCCGTCGCCGACCTGCTCGCCGACCGCGTCACCCCCGCCGTCCTCGAGGACGCCGAGCGTGACGGCTGGGCCGCCGGGGTGTGGGAGCCGCTGCACGCGGGCGGGTTCACGACGGTCGGCGTGCCCGAGGCGGCCGGGGGCGCGGGCGGCTCGGTGGCCGAGGCCTGCGCGGTGCTCGAGGCCGCGGGCGCGGCGTGCGCGCCGGTGCCGGTCGCCGAGACCGGCCTGCTCGCCGGGCGGCTGCTCGCCGCGGCCGGGCTCGGCCTGCCCGACGGGCCGCTGACCACGGGCACGGGCGAGGTCTCCTTCGACGGCAGGGCACTCACCGGGCGCCTCGCCCGCATCGCGTGGGCCCGGCGGGCGGCGCGGATCGTGCTGCTGGCCGACGACCCCGACGGCACCACGCACGTCGCCGTCGTCGACCCCGCGGCCGCCCGCACCACCCCCGGCACCAACCTCGCCGCCGAGCCCCGCGACGCGGTGGACCTCGACGGCGTGGTCCCCGAGACGACCGCCCCGGCCCCCGCCGACGCCCGCGAGGCCCTGGCCCGGCGCGGTGCGCTGGCGCGCGCGGCGATGATCGCGGGCGCCGCCCGGCGCGTCGGCGAGCTGACCGTGACCTACACCGGCGAGCGCGTGCAGTTCGGCCGCCCGGTGTCACGGTTCCCCGCCGTCGCCGACCACCTCGTGCGCATCGCCGAGCAGGTCGAGATGGCCGCGATCGCCGCGCGGTCGGCGGCGGCGTCGGCCGGGGACGGTGAGCCGGCGGCGCTGGAGGTGGCCGCGGCGTCGGCCGTCGCGTCCGAGGCGGCCGGGATCGTGGCCGCGGCCGCGCACCAGGCGACCGGGGCGATGGGCGTGACCCGGGAGTTCGCGCTCGGCGTCCTCACGCGGCGGCTGTGGTCGTGGCGCGACGAGTGGGGTGGCGAGCGGGCGTGGGCGACGCGGCTCGGCCACACTCTCGCGGCGGGCGGCCCGGAGGCGCTGTGGCCGACGCTGTCACGAGGGGTGTGTCGATGAGGACCGGGAACGGGCTGGTCGTCGAGGTCGCCGACCGGGTGGCGACGGTGACCCTCGACCGCCCTGAGCGCCTCAACGCGCTCTCGACCGGGCTCCAGCGCGACCTCGTCGCCGCGTTCGACGGGTTCGTCGACGACCCCGAGGTCTGGGTCGTGGTGCTCACCGGGGCGGGCGGGAAGGCGTTCTGCGCCGGGGTCGACCTGCGGGAGATCCGGGAGAACGACAGCGCGAGCGACGCCGGCATCAGACCGATGGGCGGGGCGTCGCGCAACGTCTTCGAGACCGTCCTCGAGTGCACCAAGCCGACCATCGCGGCGATCAACGGCTGGGCCCTGGGCGGCGGCTTCGAGCTCGCGCTGGCCTGCGACATCCGGCTCGCCGCCGAGCACGCGCGCGTCGGGCTCCCGGAGGCCAAGCGGGGCATGGGCGCGAACTTCGGCGCCCACCTCGTCGGTCGCATGCTGCCGCCGGGCATCGCCTACGAGCTGCTCTACACCGGCGACGACCTCGCCGCGGCCGACGCCGCGCGCTGGGGCCTGGTCAACCGCGTGGTGCCCGCCGCGGAGCTCGCGGGCGATGCGGCATCGCTGGCGTCCCGGATCGCCGCCAACGCCCCGCTGACCGTCCGCCGGTACAAGGCCGCGCTCGGCAAGGGCGGCTCGCTGCCGCTGTCCGCCGCCCTGCGCCTCGACGTCGGCCCCGACCCGTACACGAGCGAGGACCGCGTCGAGGGCGTCGCGGCCTTCGTCGAGAAGCGCGACCCGGTCTGGCGCGCCCGCTGAGCCGTGTGACCCACGTGACGCGCGGTCCCCGGACGAGCGGGTATCCGACCGGGTGGACGTCACCGTGTTCGGCGGTACCGGCAAGATCGGGCGGTTCGTGGTCGAGCAGCTGCTCGCCCGCGGTCACCGCGTCACGGCGCTGGTGCGCTCGCCCGAGAAGCTGACGGTCGACGACGAGCGCCTCGAGGTGATCGTCGCCGAGCTGGACGACGAGCCCGCGATCCGTAAGGCGGTCGGCGGCGCGGACGCGGTGATCAGCGCGCTCGGCCCGGCCGTCGACCCGTTCCTGCGCAGCGGCCCGCTGACGGCGGCGATGCGCACGATCGTCGCCGCCATGCACGACGCCGGCGTGCGCCGGCTCATCGCGCTGAGCACCGTCAGCGTGCCCGACCCCCGCGACCGCCCGGGCCTGGTCGAGCGGCTCGTGCCGGTCGGGATCGGGCTGCTCATCCCCGGTGCGCTGGAGGAGGTCCAGGGCATGGCCGAGGTCGTCTCGACGTCGGACCTCGACTGGACGCTCGCGCGGATGTTCGCACCCGTCGACGTCCCGTCCAACGGCACCCTGCGGGCCGGCTTCCTCGGCCGGGACGACGTCGGGACACCGATGGCGCGCACCGACGTCGCCGCCTTCCTCGTCGACCAGCTCACCGACGACCGCTACGTCGGCGCCGCGCCCGCGATCAGCAACTAGCGGCTCACCGGCGGAAGCCGTCCTCGAGGTCCTCCTCCCGGCGACGGCTGCGCGCCCTCTCGAGCGCCAGCACCGCCCCGCCGTACACCGCGCCGAGGACCAGCAGGAAGATCCCGACGCGGACGACGACGAGCTGGACGCCGGTGAGGGCCAGGTCCGCGCCCGCCACGAGGGTCAGCAGACCCAGGGCGAACAGGTAGTAGAGGCTGACCAGCAGGAAGCTCAGCGAGCTCGAGAGCGATCGATCGCCGTACACCTCCGTGAGGAAGTCGCGGCCGAGCCGGCGCAGGAGCACGCCCACCACCACCGTGACGACGACGCCGATGACCACCGTCGTCACGAAGCTCGCCGTCGAGACCCCCATCGTTGACCGCCCTCCTGGTCCGGCGCGCGGTGGGTCCCGGCACCGGTGAGGGGGCTCGGAGCGCGCGGTGTACCGGTCCGGCTACCCCTCCGCCGACCCCCGCCAACCCGGCGAGGTCAGCGGGCGTCGTCCCCCTCGGCCTGCGGGGACGACCCGTGGGCCCCCGGCACCACCCGCGCCTCGAGCCGGGCCCACGTCGCGCTCCACTCGGCGAGCGGGACGAGCAGCCGCTGGAGGACCTCGAGCTGTTCGTCGAACGCCGCGAGCTGGCTCCGCATCGCGCTCACCGCGTCGCGCTGGGCCTGGATCGCCGAGCGCATCGCCCCGAGCTGCGCCGCCGACATCGCGCCGGGGTGCGTCGCGACCTCCGGCAGCGCGGGCAGCTCCCCGAGCGGCGTCGCCGACCCGGCCGCCCTGACGACGTTCTCCGCGAGTCCGCGCAGGCCGGTGACGACACTCCACAGCGGGTTCTGGCCGCCCGCAGGCTCCGGTGCCTCGCTCATGGCGTCCGGTGTACCCGATGCGGAGCGCCGCGCGTCAGACCTCAGGTGGGGCCGAGGAACGCCTCGAGGATGCGGTCGGCCGCGAGCGCCGGGGTGAGCGCGCCGTCGCGGACCTCGTGCTCGAGCTCTGTGCGCATGCCCTTGACCTGCGGGTGGTCCTGGAGCCGCCCGAGCAGGCGGTCGCGGACCATCTGCCAGGTCCAGTCGACCTGCTGCTGAGCGCGCTTCTCGGCCAGCCCGCCTCCGGCGTCGAGGTGCTCCTGGTGGCGCACCAGGGCCGACCACACGTCGTCGAGCCCCGTCTTTTCGGCCGCGCTGCAGGTCAGGACCGGGACCTTCCAGGTCTCCCGCTCGCCGCGCAGCATCGCGAGCGCCTGCTCGAGCTCCCGTGCGGCCCGCTTCGCCTCGCGCGCGTGCGGTCCGTCCGCCTTGTTGACGGCGATGACGTCGGCGATCTCGAGGATGCCCCGCTTGATGCCCTGCAGGGAGTCGCCGGTGCGCGCGAGGGTCAGGAAGAGGAACGAGTCGACCATCTGCGCCACGGTCGTCTCCGACTGCCCGACCCCGACCGTCTCGACGATGACGACGTCGTGGCCCGCCGCCTCCATCACGACCATCGTCTCGCGCGTCGCCTTCGCCACCCCGCCGAGCGTCCCGGCCGTCGGCGAGGGCCGGATGAAGGCGTCGTCGTCGGTGGCGAGCTCGTTCATCCGCGTCTTGTCGCCGAGGATCGAGCCGCCGGACCGGGTCGAGGACGGGTCGACGGCGAGCACCGCGACCTTCGAGCCGGCGGCGGTCAGCGTCGACCCGAGCGCCCCGATGAACGTCGACTTCCCGACCCCGGGCACCCCGGAGATGCCGATCCGCCGCCCCCCGCCCGCGTGGGGCAGGAGCTCGACGAGCAGCTCCTGGGCGGCCTCCCGGTGGTCGGGGCGCGTCGACTCGACGAGCGTGATCGCCCGCCCGATCCAGAGCCGCGAGCCGGACCGGACGCCCTCGACGTACTTGTCCAGGTCGATGGCGCTCACATCTCCTGCCCGATGACCCCGCACGACACGGTCGGCCATCTTACGGACCCGGGTCGCTCCCCTCGGTGAGATCGCCGTGGCGCCCGCGCCGCTGCGGTGCGCGGCACACCCCGCCGCCATGGTCGAGAGCGGAGAGTGGGGGCAGCCACCACAGACACGGAGGTGCCGCACGTGCCCGCCCAGGGGCTCTCCCCGAACATCCTGGACGGCGTCCTCGTCGTCGTCGGCCTGCTCGCGCTGCTCCGCGGCTGGCGCCAGGGCGCGCTCGTCGCGCTGCTCTCCCTCGGCGGTCTGGTCCTCGGGCTGCTGGCGGGCGCGTGGGCGGCGCCCCGGATCACGGCGTGGCTCCTCGACGGCCCGGGCGCCGGCACCGCCCTGCTGAGCCTCGGACTGCTCCTCGTGACCGTCCTCGTCGGGCAGGGGATCGGCCTGCGTCTCGGCGTGGCGCTGCGCCGCGGCGCCGTCCGGGTCGGCGCCGGGGCCGTCGACCGGGTGCTCGGGCTGGGGGTCGGTCTGGCCGGCACCGCCCTCGTCGTGTGGCTCCTCGCGGGGCTGCTCGCCCAGGGCCCGATCCCGGCGGTGGCCCGGCAGGTGCAGGGCTCGGAGATCGTCGCCGCCCTCGACCGGGCCCTGCCTCCGACCCCCGCGGTCGTCGGCGAGGTCGCGGCCTACCTGGACCGGCAGGGCTTCCCCACGGTGTTCGCCGGGCTGGGCGGCGGGATCACGGCCCCGCCGGTCGCCGCGACGGCGGACGCCGCCGTGCAGGCGGCGGCCCGGGCCGGGCTGCCGAGCACCGTGCGCGTCCAGGGTCGGGGCTGTGGGGCGGCGGTCGGCTTCGGCTCGGGGTTCGTCACGGCGCCCGGCGTCGTCGTCACCAACGCGCACGTGGTGGCGGGCTTCGACCGGCTGACCGTCGAGGACACGGCGGGCCGGTACACCGCGGAGCCGATCCTGGTCGATGCCGCGCTCGACGTGGCCGTGCTGTCCGCGCCCGACCTCGGCGCGCCCCCGCTCGCGTGGAGCGAGGCGACCCTCGGGCGGGGCGACGAGGGCGCCACCCTCGGCTTCCCGGGCGGGAGCGCCGACCTGGTGGTGGAGCCGGCGACCGTCCGCGCCCGGGTGGACGCCGTCGGACGCGACGTCCGCGGCGACGCGTCGGTGCGTCGCGAGGTGCTCGTCCTCGCCGCCGGGGTCGAGCGCGGCGACTCCGGCGGGCCGTTCGTCACCGCCGACGGCCGGGTGGGCGGCGTGGTGTTCGCCGGCGCCCCCGACGGCAGCCCCACCGGCTACGCGCTCACCGTCGAGCAGGTGCGTCCGGTGGTCGCCGACGCCGTCGCCCGCGACACCGTCGTTGACACCGGGGCCTGCCGGTTCTGAGCCGCCCTCACGTCCCCGGCCCCTCCGCCGGCGGCTCGGGGATCCAGGAGCCGTGGAAGCCCGAGGGCACGCCGCGGGGCAGGGTGACCGCGGCGACGGCCCGGGTCACGTCGGTGGCGTCCAGCACGAGCAGCCGCGAGGCCGAGCCGTCGGCGCGCGTGGTGATCGTCAGCAGCCAGCCGTCGTCCTCGCCCCGACCGGCACGATCGGCCGGGACGAACACGGCCTCCCCGGCCTTGACGTCGGGCCCGAGCTCGTGGGCGAGGGTCCTCCCGGTCGCCAGGTCCATCTTGAGGACCGCGTTGGTGTCCGGCGACGAGGTGACGCCGTAGCGGTAGCGGGCGGCACGGCCGACCCGCTCCGGGTCGACGGTGGGGAACTCCACGGGACGGTCGTCGAGCGGCCCCTCGGAGACCCGGCCGGTGGCGGGGTCGAGGACCCAGCGGTGCATCCGGGCCGCGCCGGTGCCGGCCGCCCGGCCCGCGGGGTCCGCGCCCGCGGGGTCCGCGCCCGCGGCTCCCGCCGCGGCACGCGCCGCCTCCGGGGCGGTGTCCCGACCGCCGGGCCGGCGGAGGCCCCGGAGACGCTCCCGGCGCCGTCGCGTCGGCGGCGCCCACTGCGCCGCCATGTCCGCCGCGGCGTAGCGGGATCCGTCGACGACGATGCGCCCGTCGGCGTCCTCGTGCGCGGTGCCGACGTGGAAGACGTAGCAGGGGTCGATCTCGAACCACCGCACCGTCGCGGTCGGGTCGTCGTGGCGCATCACGCCGAGGCGCGCGCCGTAGGACTCGTCCCAGACGAACGGGAAGCCGGCCCGGATGTGCCGCAGCGAGAACGTCAGCGGGAGGTCCAGCCACACGGTGTGCCGCGCCGTGATGGCGGCGTCGTGCATGAGGGTCGGGCGCCGGACCTTCACGCGGCGGCTGACCACGAGCTCCCCCGCGGCGGACAGCCGGTGGTAGGTCAGGAACGGGGGCACCGGGGAGTAGCCGTAGAAGTGCAGCTCCCCGGTCACCGGGTCGGCCTTGGGGTGCGCGGTCATCGCGGTGGTCAGCCGCCCGCCGAAGTCGCAGGCGCCGACGGTCCCGAGGTCGCGGTCCACCTCGTAGGGCAGGCCCTGCTCGACGAGGGCGAGCAGCTTCCCGCCGTGCTCGATGACGTGGGTGTTGGCCGGCACCGCGGTGAGGTCGACCCCGCGCCAGGTCAGGTACCGGCGACCCTCGAGCGCCCCGGTGCGGACCCAGCGGTTGCGGTACCAGAGCGCGCGCCCGTGCTGCAGACGCACACCGTGCAGCATCCCGTGGCCCCGGAACCAGTGCCCCGGGTCGGCTCCGGGCAGCGGGTTCGGTCCGTTGCGGACGTAGCGCCCGTCGAGCTCCGGCGGCAGGGTGCCCTCGACCGGCAGGTCGACGGCGTCGATCTCGTCGGGCACCGGCGCGTAGTGACCGGACAGGTGGAGAGGGCGGGCGTCCTCGGCGGCGCTCAGGAGAACCTCCGTGCTCGGCTCCTGGAGAGCCTCCCCCGCGCGCCCCGGGCCTGCCACCCGGGAGCTCAGCCGGCGGTGTGCCCCAGCCGCTCGGACAGCGTGCCGAGCAGCTGGGTCGCGGCCTCGGCGATCACCGTGCCCGGGCCGAAGATCGCGGCGGCGCCGTTGTCGAGCAGCTCCTGGTGGTCGCCGGGCGGGATCACGCCGCCGGCGACGATGAGGATCTCCTCGGCGCCGGCCTCGGTGAGCTCGTCGCGCAGGGCCGGGACCAGCGACAGGTGCCCGGCCGCGAGCGACGAGACGCCGACGACGTGCACGTCGGCCTCGACGGCCTGGCGCGCGACCTCGGCGGGCGTCTGGAACAGCGGGCCCACGTCGACGTCGAAGCCGAGGTCGGCGAACGCGGTGGCGATGACCTTCTGCCCGCGGTCGTGGCCGTCCTGGCCCATCTTGGCGACGAGGATGCGCGGGCGGCGGCCCTCGGCCTCCTCGAAGCGCTGCGCCGCCTGCCGCGCCTGCTCGACGGCGGAGTTCTCGCCCACCTCGTCACGGTAGACCCCGGAGATCGTCCGGACGTCCGAGCGGTGCCGGCCGTAGACCTCCTCGAGCGCGTCGGAGATCTCGCCGACGCTGGCCTTGGCGCGGGCGGCGTCGATGGCGAGCTTGAGCAGGTTGCCGTCCAACCCGTTCTCGCGCGTGCCCTCGTCGGCGGCGCGCGCAGCGTTGGTCAGCTGCTGCAGCGCCGAGCGGACCGCGTCGTCGTCGCGGTCGGCCCGCAGCTGCCGGAGCCGCTCGACCTGCTGGCGCAGCACGTCGGCGTTGTCGACCTTGAGGACCTCGACGTCCTCGTCCGCGGTCAGCGGGTACTTGTTGACGCCGATCAGCGGCTGACGGCCCGAGTCGATCCGCGCCTGGGTGCGGGCCGCGGCCTCCTCGATGCGCATCTTCGGCAGGCCCTCGTCGATCGCCTGCGCCATGCCGCCGGTGGACTCGACCTCACCGATGTGGGCCCAGGCCCGGCCGGCGAGCTCACGGGTCAGGCGCTCGACGTAGGCGGAGCCGCCCCACGGGTCGACGGTGCGCGTGGTGCCCGACTCCTGCTGGAGCAGCAGCTGGGTGTTGCGGGCGATGCGCGCGGAGAAGTCGGTCGGCAGCGCCAGCGCCTCGTCGAGGGCGTTGGTGTGCAGCGACTGGGTGTGTCCCTGGGTCGCGGCCATCGCCTCGACGCAGGTGCGGACGACGTTGTTGTAGACGTCCTGGGCGGTCAGCGACCACCCACTGGTCTGGGAGTGCGTGCGCAGGCTCAGGGACTTGGGGTTGCGGGCGCCGAAGCCGTGCACGAGCTTCGCCCACAGCAGGCGGGCGGCCCGGAGCTTGGCGATCTCCATGAAGTAGTTCATGCCGATGCCCCAGAAGAACGAGAGGCGCGGCGCGAACGTGTCGATGTCGAGACCGGCGTTCCGACCGGCCCGCAGGTACTCCACCCCGTCGGCCAGCGTGTACGCCAGCTCCAGGTCGGCCGAGGCCCCGGCCTCCTGGATGTGGTAGCCCGAGATGGAGATCGAGTTGAACTTCGGCATCTTCTCGGACGTGTAGCTGAAGATGTCCGAGATGATCTGCATCGACGGCTTCGGCGGGTAGATGTAGGTGTTGCGGACCATGAACTCCTTGAGGATGTCGTTCTGGATGGTCCCGGCCAGCTGCTCCGGCGACACCCCCTGCTCCTCGGCGGCGGCGACGTAGAGCGCCATCACCGGGAGCACGGCCCCGTTCATGGTCATCGACACCGACATGCGGTCCAGCGGGATGCCGTCGAAGAGCTGGCGCATGTCGAGGATCGAGTCGATCGACACCCCGGCCATGCCGACGTCGCCGGACACGCGGGGGTTGTCGGAGTCGTAGCCCCGGTGGGTGGGCAGGTCGAACGCGACCGACAGGCCCTTCTGCCCGGCGGCGAGGTTGCGCCGGTAGAACGCGTTCGACTCCGCGGCCGTCGAGAAGCCCGCGTACTGGCGCACGGTCCAGGGCTGGGTCACGTACATCGTCGGGTACGGCCCGCGCAGGTACGGCGTCACGCCCGGGTAGGTGCGCAGGAAGTCGAGGCCCTCGAGGTCGGCGTCGGTGTAGAGCGGCTTGACCCCGATGCCCTCCGGGGTCTCCCAGACGAGGTCCTCGGCGCCCTTGCCGGTCGCGGCCTCGAGCGCGGCCTCCCAGTCCTGGGACGGCAGCTCGGGCGTGCCGAGCTCGACGTCGCCGAAGTTCGGGATGCTCATCGGACCTCCAGCGCTTCCAGGGTGTCCCGGAGGACGCCCGCGGCGTCGCACCCGGCGTGGAGGGTGGCGTCGACACCCTCGATGTCCTTCTTCCCCGCCAGCAGGATGCGCGTCGCGCCGGCCTCGCGCAGGGCCGCGGCGACGCCGGCGGCGTGCTCGTCGTAGACCTTGTCCGACGACGCGATCACGGCCACCGGCGTGCCGGCCTCGCGGAACGCGCTCGCGATCTCCTGCGGGTCGGTGCCGCCGGGGCCGTCGGTGGTGGCGACGCCGCCGGCGTTCATGAGGTTGGTGGTGAACGAGGCACGCGCCGTGTACTGGGCGAGCGTGGCGATCGTGGCGAGGAAGACGGTCGGCCTGTTCCCGGCCGCGTCGGCACGGTCGCGGAGCTCCTCGAAGACCTGGGCGTAGCGGCGCCGGGGCAGGCCGCCGTCGTGCTCGGTGATCGGAAGCGGGGCCCGCTGCGGGAGCTCCTCGTGCAGGTGGGGGAACTCGCTGACCCCCGTGATCGGGTCCTTCCGCCGGGCGATGCGCGTCGCCCGCTGCTGCCAGGTCTCGTCGAGGCGGGCCGCCAGGCTCCCGTCGTCCAGCACCGCCGCGATGCCGCCGTCGCGCTCGGTGCGCGTGAACTCCTCCCAGGCGGCGTGGGCCAGCGCGTCGGTCAGCGACTCGACGTACCAGGAGCCGCCGGCCGGGTCGATGACGTGCGCGAGGTGCGACTCCTCGAGCAGCAGCGCCTGGGTGTTGCGCGCGAGGCGGCGGGCGGCCTCGTCGGGACGGCCGAGCTCCGCGTCGAAGGGCAGCACGGTGACCGCGGCGGCCCCGCCCAGCCCGGCACCGACGGCGGCGACGGTGGTGCGCAGCATGTTCACCCACGGGTCGCGGCGGGTGATCATCGCGGGGCTCGTGACGGCGTGCTGGACCATCGCCCGCGCGCTCTCGGAGGCGCCGGACACCGAGCCGATCCGCTCCCAGCAGCGGCGCGCGGCGCGGAGCTTGGCGAGCGTCGCGAACTGGTCGGCGGTGGCGGCGAACCGGAACTCGATCCGGCGGAACGCGTCGTCGGTGTCCAGGCCCGCGCCCCCGTTGCCCTGGCTCTCCGTGAGCAGGCGCAGCGCGTGGACGCCGGCCGCGAGCGCGGCCCCGAGCTCCTGGGCGTCGCTGCCGCCCGCGCGGTGGTAGGGCAGGGCGTCGGCGACGACGGTGCGCAGCTCGGGGTGGTGCCGGGCGGCCTGCCGGCTGTGCTCGACGAGGGCGTCGGTGTACGGCTGCTCGAGCGCGGGCCCGCCCTGGGTGCGGTCGAGCAGTGGGTCGTAGCCGAGCGAGCCGCCGATGGCCCCGGAGCCGGCCTGTTCGGCGAACCGCAGCAGCGACGCGGCGGCCTCGGGGGTGTCGCGGCCGGCGTCGAGCGCGATCGGCGCGAGGTCGACGAACACCCCCTCGAGCAGCGTCGGCAGCGCGTCGACGGGCGGCCCGCCCGCGTCACCGAGCACGAGCCACAGCGAGGAGACGCCGTTCTCCAGCTCGGCCATGACCACGTCGTGGGCCTCGCCGAGGTCGCCGTCGGGCGCGAACGCGTGTCGCTGGCGGACCAGCCAACCCTCGGCGACCTGACCCTCCGCGCGGGCACCGCGCACGAACGGCGGCAGGCCCGGCACCCCGACGGGCACGTGCGGGGCGTCCTCGGCGGCGTAGAGCCCGGCGATGGTGATGCCGTCGTCGGTGACGGTCGCGAGCGCCGCCTCGGCCTCCTCCGGGGACACCTCGCGGCCCGACTTCGCCAGCACGCCCGCGACCAGCTCGCGCCACTGCTCGCGGGTCGGCGCGTCGAACTCGCCGGCCAGCGTCAGGTCCTCCGGGCTCTCGGTGGGCTCCGCTGCGGTCATGCGCGGGATCGTAGGACGGTCAGGCCCGACCGGTCGGCCGCCGTGCGCCAGGCCACCGGTGCGGGCGAGCGGAATCGGTCGAGTCGGGGTGCGGGGGTTGCAGCGAACGGGCGGTTCGCTGCCTCTAGGCGCGCGAACTCCCCGTTCGCGACCCCCGCATGTGCACCCGCTCGCCCTGGCGCCCGAAGAGCGCGAGCACCTCGACCGGGCCGTCGCCGGTGCTCCCCAGCCAGTGGGGGCGGCGGGTGTCGATCTCCGTCGCCTCGCCCGGTCGCAGGACGAGGTCGCTGTCGCCGTTGATGACGCGCAGGCGCCCGGCGAGGACGTACACCCACTCCCAGCCCTGGTGGGTCGGGAGCTCGGCGGGCGGGGTGTGCCGGGCGGGCGAGAAGACGAACTTGTAGGCCGCGGGCTGGCCCGGGCTGCGCGAGAGCCGGTAGGTCACCGTGTCCTCGCTGCGCGCGACCGGCGCGTCCCGGGCGGGCTGCGCCTCGCGCAGGCCGACCAGCTCGTCGAGCCCGGTGCCGTAGACGGTGGCCAGGGGCAGGAGCAGCTCGAGGGTGGCGCGCCGGCCGCCGTGCTCGAGCCGGGAGAGGGTGCTCACCGAGATGCCGGTGCGCTCGGAGAGCTCGGCCAGGCCCAGGCCCTCGCGGCGCCGCCGCGTGGCCAGCCGGGCGCCCAGGTCGTCGAGGACGTCGGTGGACATGTTTGCCACTATTGCAAGAATCCTCGTCGCCCGCCCCTCGTCGGCGCACGGTGGTCCCATGACTGCAGACACCGTCGACGCCCTCGTCCTCGGGGGTGGCGCGGCCGGACTCTCCGGCGCGCTGACCCTCGCCCGCTCCCGCCGCTCGGTGCTCGTGCTCGACGCCGGCGAGCCCCGCAACGCCCCCGCCGACGGGGTGCACGCCTTCCTCACCCGCGACGGCCTGCCGCCCGCCGAGCTCGTGCGCCTCGGGCGCGCGGAGGTGGAGTCCTACGGCGGGCGGTTCCGCTCCGGCACCGCGGTCGCGGCGCGCCGTGCGGGCGAGCTGTTCGCCGTCGACACCGCCGACGGCGACACCCTGTCCGCACGCCGGCTGCTCGTTGCGACCGGGCTGGTCGACGAGCTGCCCGACCTGCCCGGAGTCCGCGAGCTGTGGGGCCACGACGTGCTGCACTGCCCGTACTGCCACGGGTGGGAGGTGCGCGACCAGCCCGTCGCCGTGCTGGGCAGTGGGCCGAACAGCCTGCACCAGGTCAAGCTCTTCTCGCAGCTGACCGCCGACCTCGTCTACCTGCGCCACCACGCGCCGGCGCTCTCGCCCGACGAGGCGGAGGAGCTCGCCGCGCTCGGCGTCACGGTCGTCGACGAGGAGGTGGCCGGCCTGGAGACCACAGACGGCCGCCTCACCGGCGTGCGCCTCGCGACCGGGCGGATCGTGCCGCGCACCGCGCTCGTGGTCGGGCCGCGGTTCGTGGCGCAGAGCGCGGTGCTGGAGGACCTCGGCGTCCCCGTCGTCGACCACCCGTGGGGCGGGCGCTACGTCGCGACCGCGGATTTCACCGGCCGGACCGAGGTGCCCGGCGTCTGGGTCGCGGGCAACGTCGCCGACCTGTCCGCGCAGGTCGTCGCGGCCGCCGCGGCGGGCACGATGGCGGGTGCGCGGATCAACGCCGACCTCGTCGAGGAGGACATCGCGCGGGCCGTCGCCCGCCGCCGGGAGGGAGCACTCGCATGACGACCCACGAGCAGTACACCGCCGCGTTCTGGGACGAGCGCTACGGCAGCAGCGAGAGGATCTGGAGCGGCGAGCCGAACGCGGTGCTCGTGGCGGAGGTCGCCGACCTCGTGCCGGGCACCGCCCTCGACGTCGGCAGCGGCGAGGGGGGCGACGCGGTCTGGCTCGCCGCGCGCGGCTGGCGGGTCACGGCCGTCGACGTCTCGCGCGTCGCGCTCGAGCGCGTGGCCGCCCGGGCCGCGGCCGAGGGCGTCGACGAGCGGGTGACGGCGCGCGTTGTCGACCTCTTCGCCGACGACCTCCCGGG
The DNA here is from genome assembly GCF_056311855.1 of Actinomycetospora sp. ABD4_176. NCBI lineage: Bacteria > Bacillati > Actinomycetota > Actinomycetes > Pseudonocardiales > Pseudonocardiaceae > Actinomycetospora > Actinomycetospora sp. ABD4_176. The sequence continues at coordinate 3,220,328 of NZ_CM149974.1, forward strand.
CGGCTTCGACCTCGTCACCATGCACTTCATGCAGCTGCCGGGCGCCGAGCGGCCGCGGCTCTACCGCGCCGTCGCCGGCACCGTCGCGCCCGGGGGCACGCTGCTGATCGTGGGGCACGACCCCGAGGGCATGCCGCCGGAGGCCGCCGATCACCACCCGCCGGACATGTTCGCGACGGCCGAGGAGCTGGTCGGCGAGCTCGGCGACGCGATCGCGGGCTGGACGGTCGAGGTCGCCGAGCGCCGCGGCCGCGACGCCGTCCAGCCCGACGGCCGCCCGCGCTTCCTCTACGACGCGGTGCTGCGGGTGCGCCGGCCGTGATCAACGGGGAGTTCGCGCACCTAGAAGCAGCGAACAGGCCGTTCGTTGCTACGACAGGCGCGCCTTCTGCACCTTGCCCATCGCGTTGCGGGGCAGGGCGTCGACGACCCGGACCTCGCGGGGCCGCTTGTGCGCCGAGAGGCGGTCGGCGACGAAGGCGATGACCTCCTCGGGGTCGACGGGATCGCCGACGAGGACGACGTGGGCGACGATCCGCTGGCCCAGGTCGTCGTCGGGCTCGCCGACCACGGCCGCCTCGCGGATGCCCTCGTGCTCGAGGAGCGCGGTCTCGATCTCGCCGGCACCGACGCGGTAGCCGCCGGTCTTGATGAGGTCGACCGAGCGGCGGCCGACGATCCGGTGGTAGCCGCCCTCGTCGATCACCGCGGCGTCGCCGGTGCGGAACCAGCGGTCCGCGGTCCAGGTCGCGGCGGTCGCCTCGGGGCGGCCGAGGTAGCCGTCGAACAGGCCGGGGCCGCGCAGCTGCAGCTCGCCGATGGTCTCGCCGTCGTGCGGGAGCAGCTCGACCCCGCCGACCTGGGGGGTCTCCTCGTCGGTGGACGCCAGTCGCGTCTCCACCCCGGCGACGGGCACCCCGACCCAGCCGGGCCGGCGCTCGCCGTCGGCCCGGACCGACAGGGTGATCATGGTCTCGCTCATGCCGTAGCGCTCCACCGGCGCCTGGCCGGTGAGCTCGCGCAGCTGCTCGAACACCGGCACGGGCAGCGGCGCGCTGCCCGAGACGAGCAGGCGGGCCGGGCGCAGCGCGGCCGCGGCCTCCGGGTCGGCGGCGACGCGCGACCAGATCGTCGGGACCCCGAACAGCAGCGTCGCACCGTGGTCGCGGACGGCCGCCGCGTACGCCGACGGCTTCGGCCGGCCGACGTGCACCAGCGGCGAGCCGATCCGCAGCGCGCCGAAGACCCCGAGCACCAGCCCGTGCACGTGGAACAGCGGCAGGCCGTGGGCGAGGGTGTCCCGCGCCGTCCAGTCCCAGGCGTCGGCGAGCCCGTCGAGCCCGGCGCCCATCGCGGCCCGCGACAGCAGCACGCCCTTGGGCGCGCCGGTGGTGCCGGACGTGTAGAGCACCAGCGCGGGGCCGTCGTTCGGGGCCTCCCGGGCGACGTCGCCGCTGCGGCGGTTGATGTCGACCTTGCGCATCGGCAGCGAGACGTCGTGCGGCCGGTCGCCGATCCACAGCGACGCGCCGGAGTCGGCGATGACGTGGCTGCGCTCGCCGGGGCCGGTGTCGGGCGGCACCGGCACGACCGGCACGCCGGCGAGCAGGCCCCCGACCATCGCCACGACGGCCTGCGCCGTGGGCTCGGCGAGCACGGCCACCGGGCCCTCGTCGGAGCGCTCCCGGATCTGGTCGGCCACGACCGCCGCCGCCCCGAGGAGCTCGGGACCGGACATGGCGGCGTCGCCGACACGGATCGCGTCGGGGTCGTCGAGGGCCCCCTCGGCCAGTGCCCGCAGCAGCGTCATGGCGCCCATCATGGGCAAGGGCCTGCCGGTCGCGCGCGGCTACCCCGGCGAGCGGCTCTGCGCCAGCAGCCCGTCGACGATCACCCGCAGCTTCCAGGCGTCGCGCTCGTCGCCCCCGCCGGTCGTCAGCAGCGGGCGCAGGGCGCTGATCGTCGGGGAGAACGGCCGGGTCGAGCCCGGCGTCGAGGGGCGTCGAGACGGCCCGTGATGTCGGCCTGGGCGGCTACCCGTCCCGGCGCCGCATCCGCCACGCCGTGACCGCGGCCCCGAGGACGACGTAGACCAGCGCCCGCTCGGTGCTCGAGGCCAGGCCGTCGAGCGGGAGCGGGTCGCGCAGGGCGTCGGCGCCGGCGGTCCAGCCCGAGGTCAGCAGTAGGGGCTGGAGCCACTCGAGCGACGGCACGGCCGCGAGCACACCGAAGACGATCAGGCCGCCGAGGACGGCGGCCAGCACGACGAGCGGGTGCTCGGTGAACGCCGACACCGCGAGGGCGACCGCCGCGATCGCCAGCAGCTGCACGATCGTCCAGCCCGCCACCAGCGCCACGCGACCGAGAGCCTCGCCGAGCCCGAGCGTGGTGCCCGACAGCGTGATCATGGTGCCGTCCGGGCCGCCGACGACGACGAGGCCCGTGACCACGCCGACCACGGCGACGACGAGCACCGCCAGCACGGCGACAGTGAGCACCCCGGCCGCCTTCATCACGACCAGGCGGACCCGGCCGACGGGCGCGAGCAGCAGCCCGCGCAGCGTGCCGTGCGCGGCCTCCCCGGCCAGGGCGTCGGCGGCCGCCGTGGCCACCGTCAGCGGGAGCAGGAGCGAGAGCGCGAGGCCCAGGGCGGCGATCGGCAGCACGAGCCCGTTGCCCGCCACCGCCGCGACGAGGCCCGGGCCGTCGCCGTCGCCCGGGCCGCCGGTCAGCGCGATCCCGACCCCGAGCGCGATCGGCACCAGCGCCAGGAGCCCGAGCAGGACCAGCGTGCGGGGCCGGCGCAGGACCCACCGGACCTCGGCCGCGGTGAGCCGCCCGAGCGGGGCGACCGAGCGGGTCGACGCGCGGGTGGGGGCGGGCGCGTCCGTGGACACCGTGGTCACGCGTCCTCCTCGGTCAGGCGGGCGAAGAGCTCCTCGAGGTGGGCGCGGCGGCGGTGGACCTCCCACACCGCCACCCCGGCCCCGACGAGCGCGGCCACGATCTCGGGCGCCTCCAGCGCGCCCGGCGGGACCGCGACGCCGCCCTCGGCGCGGTAGGACGGGGCGCCGGCCTCGCGCAGCGCGAGGATCGCGTCATCGACGTCAGGCGTGCTGACGACCAGGCCGCCGGCGTCCGCCTCGAGCAGCGCCCGGAGCTCGCCGGACACCAGCAGCGTGCCGGTCTGCAGCACCGCGACGTGGGTGCACACCGCCTCGACCTCGGCGAGCAGGTGCGACGACAGCAGCACCGTCGCGCCCGCGTCGCGCAGCTCGGCCACCACCCGCCGCACGTCGCGGGTGCCGGCCGGGTCGAGCCCGTTGGTCGGCTCGTCGAGCACCACCAGCCGGCGCGGGACGAGCAGGGCCGCGGCGAGCCCGAGGCGCTGCTTCATGCCGAGCGAGTAGCCGCGGTAGCGTCGGCGGGCGGCGTCGGCGAGCCCGACCCGCTCGAGCGCCGCGTCGACCGGACCCCGCAGGTCGCCGTCGAGGCGGGGCTCGGCAGCGGCGGCGCGCAGCAGGTTGTCGCGGCCGGACAGGAACGGGTGGAAGCCCGGCCCCTCGACCAGCGCGCCGACGTCAGGCAGCGCGGCGGTGAGGTCGTCGCCGGCGTGGCCGAGCAGCTCGACGGTGCCCGCGGTCGGCCGCGTGAGTCCCAGCAGCATGCGGATCAGGGTGGTCTTGCCCGACCCGTTGGGCCCCAGCATCCCCAGCACGGCGCCGGCCGGGACGTCGAGGTCGACGTCGTCGACGGCCACCGTCGCCCCGAACGTCTTGCGCAGGCCGCGCACCCGCGCGGCGACCGCGTCCGCGGAGGTGGCGGTGGCCGGTGCGGCCACCGAGGGGGCGGCCGTCACCGGGCCAGGGCCTCGGTGAGCACCTGCTGCGGCACCGCGCCGGCGGCGATCCGGCCGTCGTCGGTGACGATGACCGTGGCCACGGCCGTCGTGATCACCCGACCGCTGCCCCACGGACCCGACACCGGTGTGCCGAGCGCCGACAGGTCCGGGGCGTCCGCGGGCCGCTGCGGGTCCTGCCCGTCCTGCCCATCCGGTGCCCGACCCTCGCCGCGCTGCGGCGCCTGCCCGATGACCACGGTGTCCCAGCCGTCGCCGACCGTGGCGCGCGGCCGGTCGCCCCCGGGACGCCGCTCGCCGTCGCGGGCCGGCGCGTCGCGCACGGTGGTGCCCGGCGGCGGGGTGAAGGTGAACAGCGACGGGTCCTGCGGCCCGTAGGTGATCTCGGAGAAGCCCACCTGCAGCGCCGGCTCGCCCTGCCCCTGCGCGAGCACCGTGAGCTGCAGCGGCTGGCGGGTCTCGGCGTCGACCGCGACGCGCACCTCGCGCAGCAGCGTGCGCTCGGTGGGCTGCGGCGTCAGGACCAGCTGGTAGACGGGCCGGCCCGCGACCTCGGCGGTGCCGTCGACCGCGACGGTGCTGGTCTGCCGCAGCGTCGCCACGGCCTGCGTCGCGGCGGCCGTCGGGTCCTGCGCCACCTCGCCGGGCGGCCCGTCGCGGCCCTCGCCGGCCGGCGCGCGGGTGGCGGTGCGGTCGCGGGAGTCGTACGACCAGCGCGTCGTCCCGTCCGAGACCAGCGTGCGCTCGCCGTCGGGCGACGGCAGCGCCACCCGGCCGCGGCCCTCGCCGCCCGACCACACCCGCACCGTCGACGTGCCGTTCGCCAGCTGCGGCACGCCCGGGACCGCGGGCAGGCCCAGGGCGTTGTCGACCTCGACCTCCCCGGCGAACGCCCCCGGCTCCGCCCGGATCACCGAGGACACGAGGTCCTCCGGGCTCACCGGCGGCAGCGGCGGCGCCGCCGACGCGCCCGCCGGGGCCACCACGAGCCCCACGCTGACGGCACCGACGAGCGCCGCCCCCAGACCTGCCCCGACCCAGCTCCTGCGACCCATGACCCCATCGTGGCCCCGGGATGCTGAGACCGTCTCAGCGTCGGGCGGCCGCTCCTGTCGGGCCGAGGTTCTACCGTCGGAAGGGTGCCGAGGGTGCTGGTGGTCGACGACGAGCCCGGGGTGCGCGACGCCCTGCGCCGCGGCCTCGCCGCCGAGGGCATGGACGTGCACGCGGTCGCCGACGGGCACGCGGGCCTGCGCGAGGCCGCCACCGGGGCCTACGACGCCGTGGTGCTCGACATCCTGCTGCCCGGGCTGTCGGGCTACCGGGTCCTCGAGGCGCTGCGGGCGGAGGGCGTCGCCACGCCGGTGCTGCTGCTCTCGGCGAAGGACGGGGAGGTGGACCAGGCCGACGGGCTGGACCTCGGCGCCGACGGCTACCTGGTCAAGCCGTTCTCGTTCGTCGTGCTCGTCGCGCAGCTGCGGGCGGTGCTGCGCCGCGCGGGCCCGCCGGCGCCGCGGGTCGTGCGGGGCGGGCTGCGTCTCGACCCGGCGACGCGGTCGGCGGCCTGGGAGGGCCGCGAGGTGGAGCTCTCGGCGCGCGAGTTCGCGGTGCTGCACGCGCTCGCCGTGCGTCCGGACGCGGTGCTGACCAAGGACGACCTGCTCGCCGCGGTATGGGGCGGGGGCGGGTCGGCCAGCCGCAACGTCGTGGAGGTCTACGTCGGCTACCTGCGGCGCAAGCTCGCGGCGGTCGGCGCGGGCGAGCTGGTGCGCACCGAGCGCGGCCGCGGCTACCGGCTGGGGGTGGGGTGAGCCGGACCGCGGGCTGGTGGGCGCGGCGGTCGCTGCGGACGCGGATCACGGTCGCCGTGGGGGTCGTGGCCGTCGTGGCCCTGCTCGCGGTGGGTCGGGTCGCGGGCGGGCAGCTGTTCTCGGCGGTGGTGCGCAGCGGCGACGTGGCGCTCGTCGAGCGGGCCGCCGCGGCCTCGGGCGCGGTGGCGGCCGGGACACCGGTGCCGCTCGGGGTGCGGGTCGTCGACGCCGCGGGGGCCCCGGTGGACGGGCGGGGGCCGGGGCCGGTGGACCCCGACGCCGTGCGCCGGCTCGCGGCCGGCGAGCCGGTGACGACGTCCGGCCCGCTCGGTCCGCAGCGCTGGGTGGCGGTCTCCGTGCCGGCGCCCGACGGGTCGCCGCGCCTGGTCCTCGCCGCGCGCGACCTCGTCGACGCGGCGGCGCTCGTCGCCGAGGCGGCGCGGGTGCTGGCGCTGACCGTGCTGCTGGGCGCGGTGGGGGTGACGGCGGCCGCGTGGGTCGCGGTGCGGGTGGCGCTGCGCCCGGTCGACCGGATGCGGAGCGCCGCCGCGGCGCTCCCGCCGGGCGAGCGCCTGCCCGTGCCGCCCGCCCGCGACGAGCTCGCCGCCCTCGCGGGCGAGATCAACGCGTTGCTCGCGCGCCGGGACGACGCCGTGGCGCGCCTCGAGCGCTTCACCAGCGAGGCCGCGCACGAGCTGCGCTCCCCCATCGCCGCCCTGCGCGCCCAGGCCGACGTCGCCGTCGCGCACCCCGGCGAGGCGTCGGGGGAGGCGACGTGGCGGTCGGTGACCCGCGAGGCCGAGCGGCTGTCGACGCTGGTCGCGGACCTCCTCGCGCTGGCGCGGGCCGACGCGGGCGAGCGGGTGCCGGCCCGGCCGGTGGACCTCGTCGACGCGGTCGGCGAGGCGCTCGCCCGCCTGCCCGAGGACGTGACGGTGGCGATCACCCTGTGGGCGCCGATGCCCGTCGCGGTCGCGGCGACCCCCGCCGAGGTGGCGATCGTGCTCGACAACCTGCTCGCCAACGCCCGCCGGCACGCCGCGACCGTCGTGCACGTGGCCGTGGTGCCCGCGGGTCGGTGGGTGCGGCTGCTCGTCGACGACGACGGGCCGGGCGTGGCGCCCGCGGAGCGCGAGCGCATCTTCGACCGCTTCACCCGCCTGCGGCCCGACGCCGGCGAGGGCAGCGGGCTCGGCCTGGCGCTGGTCGGGCGCCTCGTCGCCGGGCGCGGCGGCACCGCCCGGGCCACGACGTCCCCCGACGGCGGGCTGCGGGTGGTGGTGCGCTGGCCCGCGGCCTGAGGTCCGGCGACGCCGCGCCGGCTGTCGGGGGTCGCGGGCAGAATCGGTGGCGTCGCGCTTCCCCCGCGGCCCGCCGACCGGACCGCGGTCGGCCCTGCCCGAGGGGAGCCACCGTGTCCACGCTCGACCACCGCCGCGCCCGTGCGCGCCTCGACGCCGAGACCATCGACCGCGCCGCCGCCGTGCTCCGGCGGCGGGTGGCCGTGGGTCGCTACGCCGGTCTCGCCGGCGACTACGCGGGGTTCGAGGTGTGCGCGCTGCTCGAGGCCGTCGCCCACGCCTCCGGTGAGGACCCGCGGTCCTCGCGCATCCGCGAGGCGGCGCTGCGCGTCGCGCGGGCGGTGCTCGCCGACGAGCCGGGCATCTCGTGACCGGCGTGATCGTGGGGGCTTTCCCGGCCTCCGACGCCGGTCTGGACGCCGGGCCGGACCACCTCGTGCGCCACGGACGCGCGCTCCCGCCGCTCGCGGTGCCCGTCGGTGACCACCGCGAGGGCGACGCCCGCCACGAGCGCCACCTCGCCGAGCAGGGCCACCGGACCGGGCACGGCGCCGGCGAGCAGGGCGGCGAAGACGAAGCCCCAGGCGGTCTCGGTCGCCATGAGCTGGCTGACCAGCACGGACGACAGGCGCGCCGCCGCGGCGTGCCACAGCCGCACCGCGAGCCAGGACGACACCAGGCCGAGGAAGAGCACGACGAGCAGCGCGCGCACCGGCTCGGCCGGCACGCCCTCGGTCGCGATCAGCCAGGCGCCGATCGGCAGGGCGAGCACGCCGGCCGCGAGACCCTGGGCGCCCGCGAGCACGGGCCCGAGGTCGGGGCGCGCCGCGATCAGGCGGTGCGAGTCGAGGCCGTACCAGCTCCACGAGGCCACGGCCACCAGCGCGAGCAGCGTGCCGATGATCGTCGACCACCCGCCGGTGCCCGGGGTCGGCGACAGGTGCACGAGCACCTGCCCGACGCCCACCAGCGCCAACGCCGGCAGGAGGGCGACCAGGCCCGCGCGCCCCCGGTGCCGGGCGGCGATCAGCGCCATGACGGCGGGGACGAGGCCGATGGTCGCGACGGCGATGGTCGGGCCGGCGAGACGGACGGACAGCGCGACGAGGCCGTAGTAGAGCAGCGACCCGGTCACGGCGTGGGCGACCACCCGCACCCACGGGACGTCGGCGCGCAGCACCGCCCGCAGCTGGGGCAGCGACACCGCCCCGAACGCCACGAACCGTCCCATCGCCAGCAGCAGGGCGGGGGCGAGCGGCGCCAGCTCCGGCGCCACGAACACCGCACCCCAGCCCGCGCCCGCGAGCACCATCGCCACCAGCGCCGTCCGGCGCGACAAGCCTCCCGTCATGCCTCCACGGTGCGCGCGCGCCTGCGGGCGATGCCGGGCGATCATCGCGACGAGATCGCCGGGAGGCGCATGATGAGCCCATGACCGCGCCGAAGCGTGCACGATCCGCCCAGCCTTCCCTGGACCGTGTCGACCGACGCATCCTCGACCACCTCGCGGGCCACGGACGGTCGAGCCTCGCCGACCTCGCAGAGGCGGTGTCGATCTCCCCGTCGTCGGCGCAGCGGCGGCTACGGCGCCTGGAGAACGAGGAGGTGGTGCGCGGCTACCGGGCCGTTCTCGACCCGGTCGCCGTGGACCGCGGGCTGGTCGTGCACCTGACGGTCACGCTCGTCGACCACACCGAGAACACCGTCGGGCGGTTCGAGCGCCACATCGTCGACCTCGCGGGCCTCGTGAGCTGCCACCACGTCACCGGCGACGTCGACTACCTGCTGCGCATCGACCTCGCCGACGTCGAGGCCCTCGACGTCCTGCTGCGGCGCACTCTCGCCCGCGTGCCGGGCGTCGCCCGCTTCACCACGATGGTCGCCACGTCCGCGCTGGTGGACCGGGTCACGCGCCTCTGAGAGAGGTGCGGGGGTCAGCCCGCGGTCAGCCGGTCGACCTCGGCGAGCAGGTCCGACACCTGCCGGACGACGCTGAACCGGTCGCGCGCGTAGCGCGCCGCCTCGGGCCCCTTGCTCTGCTTCCAGCCCTCGTCCAGCGCGGTCGTCACCGCGGCGGCGAGGGACCCGGCGAGCGCCGCGCGGTCGTCGGTCTCGGGCACGAGCGTCCCGACGGCGTCGACCACGAAGTCGCGCGGCCCGCCCGAGTCGGCGCCGACGACGGGGGTCCCGCACGCCATGCACTCGAGGAACACCAGCCCGAACGGCTCGCGGTAGGACGGGAAGACGCCGACGTCCGCGCAGGCGAACAGGGTCGCGAGCTCGCTCTGCTGGCGCGGTCCGACCAGGTAGGTCCGCTCGAGCCCGAGCGTGGCGACGAGCTCGTGCATCGCGACCTGCTGCTCGACGGGCCCCGAGCCCGCGACCACGGTGAGCACGCGCCGGTCGCCGCGCTCGTAGGACGCGGCCGCGGTGAGCAGCGCGTCGAGCCGCTTCCAGTCGGCGAACTTCCCGACGAACGCGACGACGGCGTCGCACCCGCCGGCCGGCGCGACCGGCTCCGGGCCCCGCCCGCCACCGGGCGGCGGCTGGGTGGTGAACCCCGCGAGGACCTGCTCACGGTCGGCCCAGGTCTCGGGCGAGGGGTGGAAGACCTGCTGGTTGTAGCCGTTGTGCGAGAGCACCATCCGCTCGCGGGGGAACTCGGGGAAGATCGCCGAGAAGGCCTCGATCTGCTCCGAGGAGATCGCGGCGACGATGTCGACGCCGTGGTCGGGGTCCGCCCAGTCGAAGATCTTCTCCTGCTGCACGAACGGCAGGAACCGCCACGGGAACTCGGCGGGGTCCTCGCCGCGCTGCTCGTGAACGTACATCTTCAGCTCGGTGCCGTGGGCGAAGCAGAGCACCGGCACGCGCGAGCGCCCGGCGGCGACCCGCGCCCGGTTGACGTCGCGCAGCACCACGGTGTTCATGAACGCGTGGTGGGCGACGAACAGCCCGAACTCGCTGCCGGTGGTGGCCTCGACGTCGTCGACGAACGCGGTGACCTCGGCGACCAGCCGCGCCCGGTAGGCGTCGACCTCCTCGGGGCTCATCGCATGCCAGCGGTAGCTGCTGACCGGCGACACCGACTCGCAGATCGGGATGTCGTGGTCGAGCGCGAACACCCGGACGTCGTCCTCGCCCTCGCGCGTGCGCTGCACCCGCGACGGATACATCGAGTAGGCGCGCACCCCGGGGATCTCGTCGTAGGCGCGGTGGTGCGCCTCGTGGAGGATGCCCGAGCCCGGGGCGAACTCCCCGTCGCGCTGCCAGTTGTTGGTGCCCAGCTGGAAGATCAGCCGGTCGCCCATCGGTGTCTCCCCGGGGTCTCGAGCCTCGTCGGGGCGCAGCCTAGGCGCGGAGCCGTGGGGAGCCGCGCCGACCCGGTCGAGGCCCCGAGCGAGCCGCGGGCCGCGCGCGCCCGAGCCGGGGCGAGGGTCACCCTCGCTGCCTCCCACGCAGCCAGGGCGTCCTTCGCTCCCCCTCAGACCGCGCCCAGCGCCAGGCCGCGGTAGTTCTCGGCGAGCGCGCGGCGGGCCGACTCCGAGGACTCGATGTGGTGCAGGTGGGACAGGGCGAGCTGCTCGTCGAACGGGTCCCCGTCGGGGTCGACGTGCAGCATCGTCGTCATCGTCCAGGAGAAGTGCGACGCCCTCCAGACGCGGCGCAGCACCGTGTCGGAGTAGGCGTCGACGAGGCGCTCGTCCTTGGTCGCGAACCACTCGCCCAGCGCCTCGGCCAGCACCCGGACGTCGGCCACGGCGAGGTTGAGGCCCTTCGCGCCGGTCGGCGGCACGATGTGCGCCGCGTCGCCGGCGAGGAAGAGCCGCCCGTGGCGCATGGGCTCGCACACCATGCTGCGCATCGGCGTCACGGACTTGTCCGTGATCGGGCCCCGCGCGAGCGTGAACGACCCGTCGTCGAGCGCGAAGCGGGCCGAGAGCTCGTCCCAGATGGCCTCGTCGGCCCAGTCGGCGGCGTCGGTGCCGTTGGGGACCTGGATGTAGGCGCGCGTCACCGTCGGCGAGCGCATCGAGGCCAGCGCGAACCCGGTCCGCCCGCGCGCGTAGATCAGCTCGTGCGACGAGGGCGCGACGTCGGCGAGGATCCCCAGCCACGAGTACGGGTAGACGCGCTCGAAGCGGCGCACGAGGTGCTCGGGGATCGCCTTGCGCGCCGGCCCGTACGACCCGTCGGCCCCGACGACGACGTCGGCGTGCAGGACGTGCTCGGCGCCGTCGTGGCGGTACCGCACCGACGGACTGTCGGTCTCCACGTCCGAGACCTCCAGGACCTCCGCCTCGAACAGCAGCGGCTCACCCTGGTCGAGGCGCAGCGCGATGAGGTCCTTCGTGACCTCGGTCTGCGCCCAGATCATGACGTGGTGCCCGGTCAGCTCCTGCATGTCGACGCGGACGCCGCGGCCGGCGAACCGCAGCTCGAAGCCGTCGTGGGGCAGCCCGAGCTCGTCCATCCGCGCGTCGGCGCCGACCTCGCGCAGCGCGTCGACCGTGCCGTGCTCGAGGATGCCGGCGCGCTGGCGGGTCTCGACGCGCTCCCGCGGCCGCGACTCGAGCACCACCGAGTCGACCCCGCGCAGGCGCAGCAGGTGGGACAGCATCAGCCCGGCCGGGCCGCCGCCGACGACCGCGACCTGGGTGCGCGCCGGGGCGCTCATGCCGGCGTCTCGGCGGTCGACACGGGGGGCTGGGCGAGGCCGTGGGTGGAGAGGTCGAGGAAGACCGTCTCGCCGGGGCCCTGCATGCGGACGTCGAAGCGGTAGCCGGGTCCGGTCGGACCGCCGTCGGGCACCGCCACCAGCGTCGCGCGGCGCTCCTCGTCGAGGACCGAGAGCAGCGGGTCCGCGGCGTTGGCCTCGACGTGGTTCGGGAAGTAGACGCGCGTGAACAGGTGGTGCAGCAGGCCGCGCGCGAAGACGGTCACCGCGAGGTGCGGGGCGTGGGGCGAGCCGGCCGGGGCGGCCGGGCGCAGGGTGCGCAGGTGGTAGTCGCCGGCGCGGTCGGTGGGCACGCGGGCGAAGCCGGTGAACGACCGCCCGTCGCGGTGCAGCGAGCCCGGCCGGGTCGGCAGGCGCCCGTCGGGGCCGGTCTGCCAGAACTCGAGCAGGGCGTCGGGCACCGGCGTGCCGGCGCCGTCGCGCACGGTGCCGTGCAGCGTGATCGCGCCGGGCGTCCCGACCGGCACGACGTCGCCGCCGCCGTCGACGGGCAGCCCGAACGCGAAGAACGGCCCGACGGTCTGGGAGGGCGTGAGCTCGAGCATCAGTCGCGGTCCTCCGGGGTGGCGTGCGCGCCGTCGAGCACGATGTCCCAGCGGTAGCCCAGGGCCCACTCGGGCTCGGTGACGTCGTGGTCGTAGGCGGCGACGAGGCGCTGCTGGGCCTTCTCGTCGGTGACCGACTGGAAGATCGGGTCGAAGCCGAACAGCGGGTCGCCCGGGAAGTACATCTGCGTCACGAGGCGCTGGCTGAAGGCCGTGCCGAACAGCGAGAAGTGGATGTGCGCCGGCCGCCAGGCGTTGGTGTGGTTGCGCCACGGGTACGCGCCCGGCTTGATCGTCACGAACCGGTAGCGACCGTCGTCGTCGGTGATCGCGCGGCCGCCGCCGGTGAAGTTCGGGTCGAGCGGCGCCGGGTGCTGGTCGCCCTCGTGGCGGTAGCGCCCGGACGCGTTGGCCTGCCAGATCTCGACGAGCTGGTGGCGCACCGGGCGCCCGTCGCCGTCGAGCACGCGGCCGGTCACGATGATCCGCTCGCCGAGCGGGTCCCCGGTGTGGTGGCGGGTCAGGTCGGCGTCGATCGGCGCCACGTCGCGCACACCGAAGACGGGCGCGGCGAGCTCGGTGAGGCTGGGCGGCGAGACGACGAGGGGCTGCTGCGGGGCCCGCAGCGCCGTGCTGCGGTACGGCCCGTAGGCCCGCTCGGGGTGGCCGTCGGCTCGCGGTGGCACGCCGGCCGCGGTCGCGATCTCGGCGGACACCTCCCGCTGGGTCGCGGGCTCCTGGGATGCGCTCACCCGCATCAGGGTGCCTGCTGGCGAGGCCGTGCCAGAATCGAGCTTCCGGCCACCGGAAGGAGCCAGAGGTGAGCCCAGCGCAGGGCGCCCACGAGAAGTCCGCGGGGCCGTCGGTGACCGGCCGCGTGCTCGCCATCCTCTCCGCGTTCGGTCCGGGGGCCGAGGCGCTGACGCTCTCGGGCATCGCGCGGACCGCGGGCCTGCCGCTCTCGACCGCCCACCGGCTCGTCGGCGAGCTCGCCTCCTGGGGCGCGCTGGAGCGGGGCGAGGACGGGCGCTACCGGATCGGCCTGCGGCTCTGGGAGGTCGGCGCGCTCGCCCCGCGCAGCCTGGGCCTGCGGGAACGCGCCATGCCCTACCTCGAGGACCTCTACGAGGCGACGCGGCAGAACGTGCAGCTCGCGGTGCGCGACGGGCACGAGGTCGTCTACGTCGAGCGGCTCGCCCACCCCGAGGCCGTGCGGGTGTTCAGTCGCGTCGGCGGGCGGATGCCGCTGCACGCCACCGGGGTCGGCCAGGTCCTGCTCGCGCACGCCCCGCCCCCGCTGCAGGAGGAGGTGCTCGCGGCCCCGATGACCGCGCTGACCCCGCGCACGGTCACGGACGCGCACGAGCTGCGACGCTGCCTCGCCGCCGTGCGCCGCGAGGGCGTGGCGGTGTGCGACGGGATGGTCGACCTGCTCTCCCTGTCGGTGGCGGCCCCGGTGCGCGGCGAGGACGACCGGGTCGTGGCGTCGCTGTCGGTGGTGGTGCCGAGCGCGGGCGCCGAGCCGCGCGCGATCGTCCCGGCCGTGCGCGCCGCCGCCCGCGGGATCTCCCGGGCCCTCGGCGCGCCGTCGGCCCGCCGGCGCCCCGCGGGTGTCGTCAGCCCGCTGGCGGCCGCCGCCACGTCACCCCCGTCCGGAGCCGACCGCGGCGCGTGACCCGCGCCGGCCCGCGTCGTTGGGCCGTCCGGGTGTCCCGATCCGGCCGTGTGGTCGTGGGCCCGCGACGGGAGGATCGCGATGGGGCGCGACGCGCGCTGGAGTGCGGGTGTCGGGGGTCTCACGGTCGTGGCCGCCGTGCTGGCCGCCGTCCTCGGACTCGCGGGCCCGGCGGTCGCCGACGCCCGGCCGCAGCTGCCCCTGCCGATCCCCCAGCCGGCGCGGGAGTACGCGCCGCTGGACCGTCCGGGTCCGGCGCTGCAGGTCGCCGGGAGCGACCTCGCCGAGGCGCTCGACTGCACCGCCGACGTCGACGGCGCCTCCCGCCCGCCGGTCCTGCTGATCCCCGGAACGACGCTCACCGCCGAGGAGAACTTCTCCTGGAACGACGAGCGCGCCTTCCGCGCCGCCGGGCGGCCGTACTGCACCGTCACCCTGCCCGACCACGCCATGAGCGACATCCAGGTCTCCGCCGAGTACGTCGTCGCGGCGATCCGGACGATGCACGAGCGCAGCGGGCAGCGCGTGGCGATCGTCGGCTTCAGCCAGGGCGGCATGATCGGCCGGTGGGCGCTGCGGTTCTGGCCGGACACCCGCGAGCAGGTCGGCGAGGTCGTCGGCATCGACCCGTCCAACCACGGCACGCTCGACGCCTATCCGGTGTGTGCCGCCGCCGGGTGCGCGCCGGCGTTCTGGCAGCAGCAGACGCTCTCGGCGTTCACCACCGCCCTGAACTCGCGCACCGAGACGTTCGCGGGCATCGACTACACCCAGATGTGGACGCCGACCGACGAGGTCGTGGTGCCCAACGTCGGTCCGCGACCGAGCTCACAGCTCACGACGGGCGCGGGGCGGCGGGCCAACATCTCGACCTTCGACGTCTGCCCCGGTCACGTCGCCGAGCACCTGTCGATGGGGTCGTTCGACGCGGTCGCGTACGCGCTGGTCGTCGACGCGCTCGACCACGACGGCCCGGCACGCGCGTCACGGGTCGACCGCGCCGTGTGCCTGCAGCCGTTCCACGAGGGCGTCGACCCGGTGACGTTCCCGGCGCGCCTCGCGTCCTACACCGCGGGCATCGGCGCGCAGGTCGCGCCCTACCCGCACGTCCTGGCCGAGCCGGAGCTCGCGCCCTACACGCTCGCCGACCCGGATCAGCCCGGCTCGCCCCGGGCCTTGCGGTAGAGCACCCACGCCAGGTCCACCAGGCAGATGAGCGCGACCACCCCGAACGCGATCGCCGCCCAGGGCAGGTAGAGGACGACGAGGAAGATCACCACGCCCGCGATCGAGCTCAGCAGCCCGAAGGCCGCGAGCACCGCGCGGAAGGTCAGCGCGCTGTAGGTCGGGGCCGCGCCGCCGAAGCCGGCGGTCGGGTCGTGGTAGTCGGGCAGTCCTCGGGCGTAGTCCTCGCGGGTGCGTCCGCTCCGGTCGGCCACGGTGCTCCTCCGTCCGGTCGTCGAGTCGTGGGGTTTGCCCGGGGGCCGTGATCGGCGAAACCCGGGCACCACCACCGTCCGGGAGGACCCCCATGCGCCCGTTCGACGACATCGACCGCCTCGCGAAGACCCCCGCCCTCGACAAGGTCGCGGCGCCGCTGCGGGACGCGGTCCACCAGGTCCTCACGAACCAGCAGGTCAAGGACGCGCTGCACGGCGTGTGGCTCGGCCACCCCCTGCACCCGGTGCTCGCCCAGCTCTCGATCGGCAGCTTCGCCTCCGCCGGGCTGCTCGATGCCGTCCCGCGCACCCGCCGCCCGGCCGCCGCACTCATCGCGGTGGGTCTGGTCTCCGCGGTGCCGACGGCCGCGGCGGGGTGGGCCGACTACGCCGACGGCCACGAGGAGCAGCAGCGCGTGGGCGTCGTCCACGCGGCCGCGAACGGCGTGATGCTCGCCGGCTACGTGGCCTCGCTCGCCGCGCGGGCCCGCGGGCGCAGCCTGCGCGGCGCGCTGTGGGGCTGGGCCGCGCTGGCCGTCGGCATCGCCGGCGCCACCCTGGGCGGCCACATGGCCTACCACCAGGCGATGGGCGCGAACCACGCCGAGGGCTACCCCCACATCGGCCCCGGCGACTGGACCGACGTCGGCACCGTCGCCGAGCTGCCCGAGGGCGAGCCGACGCGCCGCATCGTCGGCGACGTCGGGGTGCTGGTCGTGCGCCGCGGCGACGTCGTGAAGGCCCTCGCCGACCGCTGCGCCCACGCGTCGGCACCGCTCCACGAGGGCCGGCTGACCAGCACCGATGGCGCCGACGGCCGTGACGGCGACGAGTGCGTCGTGTGCCCCTGGCACGGCAGCGTCTTCCGGCTCGACGACGGCTCGGTCGTCCACGGCCCGGCCACCGCGCCGCAGCCGACGTTCCGCACGCGGGTGCGGGGCGGGCGCCTCGAGCTGGCGGTCACCGGCTACGAGGCCGTGCCCGCGAGCTGAGCGTCACACGTGCGCCGGGACCGGCGTCGGGCACCCGACGCCGGTCCGGTTCCGCACGCCCTCCTGGGAGGAAAGCCCGATGACCGTGCACGCCCTCGCCGACTTCCCCACCGACGGCTTCGACCACTTCCGCCAGGCCTTCGCCGAGGCCGACGGCGCCCGCGAGTGCGAGAGCGCCCGCGTCTTCCGTGCCGACGACGATCGCGTGGTGGTCCTGCTCACCTTCCCGGACGACGACGCGCTCGCCCGGTTCCGCGCCGAGACCGAGAAGGACATGGCCTCGGGCGGGGACATGGCGCCGCCGGTGTTCACCGAGCTGCACGAGGAGTCCGACCTCACGGCCCCGGCCACGACCGCCGGGAGCCGATGAGGTTTGCGCCGTCACGGCGGTGCGTCGTCCGGGTGAGCGCGCGGCGACCGCCGGGCGAACCTCGTCGGGCCGCCCGCGCCCGGAGCGCGGAGCGTCCGAGCGCCGTGTCAGGGTGGTGGAGAAGGCAACCACCACTCTGGTCGACGAGCCCGTCGCCCAGGACCGCCCGCCCCCCGGGAGCATCCCCGCATGACGTCCGGTCCGGCTTCCCCGCCTGCCGACCCCCCGTCCGTCGACCCCGCCGAGCCCCTCCGGCCCGCCGTCACCGCCCCGGCCGAGCCGACCCGGCAGGACGACCTCTCCGACCACGAGCGGCACATCGCCCCGCACGTCATGGTCTACCTCTTCGCGTTCGTCCCGTTCGTCGCGCTCGTCGCGGCCGTACCGCTGGCGTGGGGCTGGGGGCTGACGTGGCTCGACGTCGGCCTGACCGCCGGCTTCTACGTGCTGACGATGCTGGGCGTCACGGTCGGGTTCCACCGCTACTTCACCCACGGCGCCTTCCGCGCCGCCCGCGGCCTGCGGATCGCCCTCGGCGTGGCGGGCAGCATGGCCGTGCAGGGCCCGATCCGGCACTGGGTCGCCGACCACCGCCGCCACCACGCCTTCGCCGACAAGGAGGGCGACCCGCACTCGCCGTGGGCGTTCGGGACGTCGCCGGCGGCGCTGGTGCGCGGCTTCTGGCACGCGCACATGGGCTGGCTCTTCGACCGCTCGCTGACCAACCAGAAGCGCTTCACCCCGGACCTCCTCGAGGACCGGGACATGCGGGCGGTGCACCGCTGGTTCACGCCGCTGACGATGGTCAGCCTGGGCGCGCCGCCGCTGATCGGCGGGCTCGTGACGTGGTCGTGGTGGGGCGCGCTCACCGCGTTCTTCTGGGCGAGCCTCGTCCGCGTCGGCCTCACTCACCACGTCGCCTGGTCGACGAACTCGATCTGCCACCTCGTCGGCGAGCGCCCGTGGGGCCGGCGCGACCGGTCGACCAACGTCTGGCTGCTCGCGATCCCCAGCATGGGCGAGTCGTGGCACAACCTGCACCACGCCGACCCGACCTCGGCGCGCCACGGGGTCGGCCGCGGCCAGCTCGACATCTCGGCGCGGACGATCTGGCTGTTCGAGAAGCTCGGCTGGGCCACGCACGTCAAGTGGCCGACGGCCCGGCGCCTCGACCGGCTGGCGGCGCGCGCCGCGGCGTGAGCGACCCCGACCAGCGTCAGTAGGCGCGTCGGTAGCGGGCGTCGAGGAAGCAGTAGGCCCCGAACGCGGCGAGCCCCAGCGAGATCGCGACGAGGGGCGTGACGCCCTGCCACTGGCTCACGAGCACCCGCAGCGCCCGGTCGAGGCCGCCCACGCGGGCGGGGTCGGCGTTGATCGCGGCCACGCCGAAGAGCACCCCGACCGCCCCGAACGCGACGGCGCGGGCGAGGTTGCCGGCCGCCCCGAGCACGACGGCGGCGCGGCGGGCCCAGCCCGGCACGTCGTCGACGAGGTCGCCCAGGAACGTGCGGGCGGCGCCGGTGTAGACCATCGTGCCCGCGATCGCCACGACCGTGACCGCGATCGCGGCGACCAGGAGCCACCCGAGCGGCAGCCCCAGCAGCCACACGACGAGCTTCTGCGGGCCCGCGCGGCCCTCCTCGGGGTCGCCGAGCACGGTGCGGGCCGCGACGACGGCGACGGCGAGCACGGCGACCGCCTTGGCCGCCGCGCCGACGCGCTTGCGGAAGCGCTCCCCGCCCGACACCCAGCGGAAGCCGGCGACGGCGGCCGTGACCTGCCAGAGCGCGAACGCCGCGAGTCCCGCGACGAACAGGACGAGCAGCAGGACGCCGGGAAGGCCGACGGCCGCCACGGCCGACACCGCGCCCTGCTGGTCCACCTCGGACGCCTGGCCGAGCGCCAGCCGCAGCCCCAGCCCGGCGACGAGCAGGTGCACCACGCCGTAGGCCACGAGTCCCGCCCGTCCGAGGAGCTCCACGAGCCGGCTGGGCGCGTCGCCGCCGCCGTGCACGGCCCGGTCCGCCGCCTCGTGCACGGCGTGACCGGCGGCCTCCCCGACCCCCTCGACCCTCTCCGGCGTCGTCATCCCCGCCAGGTCGCCGGACCCACCCCCCGGCGAAACCCCGCTGCGACGGTGCTCACGGGGCTCACGGGACCCGCGGTGTCGCTCAGTAGTCGGGCCCGAAGTCGGTCGGCATGCCCGGGGCCTGCGGCACGCGCTGCAGGTGCACCCGGCGGGAGAACCGGATGACCGGCCGGATCAGGAGCTCGACGCTGCCGATGACGAAGAACCAGGTGCCGACGTACGTGGTCGACTCGGAGAAGAACAGGATGCTGCCGACGAGGAACCACAGGCCGATGAGGATGTCGTTGACGATGGACACCACCTCGTAGCGGCGGCGGATGACCAGTTCCTCGCGGCCGATCCGGTAGACCAGCGGCGGCAGGTGCCCGCCCGGGGTGTCGCTGCTGCTCGGCGTGCGTGCGCTCATGGACGCGCAGCCTGCCGCGTCTCGGCGAGCCGCGTCAGGTGTGTACCCCGAGCGCGCGGGCGTGGCGCTCGGCGGTGTCGGCGTCCTCGCGGGCCCGGTCGGCCTCGCGACGGCGGGTGTCGCGCTCGCGGGCGGCGGTGTCGGAGCGGTCCCACGCGGCGCGGCGGGCGTCCTCGGCGGCGTTGAGCCGGGCGCGCAGGTCGCTGACGGTGGCGTCGGCGTCCTCGGCCTCCTGCGTGGCGGCGTCGGCGGCCTCGGACGCCTCCCGCGCCTGCTCGGCGAGCTCGTCGGCGCGCTCCCGGGCCTCGCGCGCGGACTTCTCCGCGCGCTCACGCTCCTCCCGCTCGCGGCGCTCCCGTTCCTCCCGGCGCCGGCGCTCGCGCTCCTCCTGCTCGGCGCGCTCGCGCTCCTGCTCGGCGCGCCGGCGCTCCTCGCGCTCGCGGGTCTCCTGGTCGTCGCGGATGTCGGCGGCGCCGTCGTCGAGATCGGTGTCGGTGTCGAGATCGGTGTCGGTGTCGAGGTCGGTGTCGGTGTCGAGGTCGGTGTCGTCGTCCTCCTCGGCCGGCGGGCGGGGGCGCTGCGGGCGGCTCGGACGGCGGTCGGGGCGGCGGTGCGGGTCACGACGGTCGGGTCGGCTGGGCCGGTCGCGGCGGGCGGGCCGGGCGCCGGAGGCCGGGCCGCCGAGCGCCGCGCTGATCCCGCCGTCACCCAGCCCCGGGCCCGCCTCCATACCGCCCGCGAGCTGCCCGCCGGCCAGGGCGCGGGCGGCCGCAGGGTCGGCGAGGGCGGCGCCGATGGTGCGCTCGAGCTCCCGGACCGACTGGTCGCCGAGGCGCACGGCCTCCTCGCGGGCGATGCGCCGGCCACGGTCCACCAGCGCGTTGATGAGCCCGTGACGCTGGCGGGAGAGCTGGCGCAGCGCGTCGCCCTCGAGCTTGGACTGGGCCTCGCGCAACGAGGAGCCCAGCTCCTCGAGCGCCTCGACCTCGTCGGGGTACTCGCGGGCGAGCCGGTTGGCGACCCACGCGGCGACCGAGGGCTTGCGCAGCGCAGCGACGTCCTTGGCCAGCTCGCGGTCCCCGGCCTGGCGGACCTCCTTGACCATCGCGTCCCGGACCCCGATGAACTCCTCGCGCCCGACCCCGTAGAGCAGGTCGGCGGCGTCCTCGAGGGAGGTGGGGAGCTCCTCCTCGGCGGGATCGTCGGGACCCTGGGACATGCGGGCACCTCGTCGCGGATCGTGCGCGCCGGCGGCGCGGGTGGGCACACCGTGCCCCACGCCGACCCCGGGCGCACGCACGACGCGGCGAGCCGCGCCGGTCACGGGTCCGCCGGCCCGGGGTGCTGCTGCGCCGTCCGCACCAGCCCGCCCGGTGCCGTCCGGCGCACGGGTCGTTCACGCCGGCGGCGCGGGTGGGCACACCGTGCTCCATGCGGCCCTCTGTGCGCACGCTCGCCCGCCGGGCACGCCGTCAGCTCCTGCGCCCGCCGCGGTTCCTCGCGCGGGCCGCGCAGGCGAGCGGACCGGAGCGGGAGGCCGTCATCCAGGCCGTCAAGGCCGCCGCGGCGGCGGGCGCCGCCTGGCTGCTGGCCCGCTGGGTGCTGGAGGCGCCCCAGCCGTTCCTCGCGCCCTACGCAGCGGTGTTCCTCGTGGTGCAGGTGACCGTGTACCGGTCGGTGCGCGACGCCGGCCAGCAGCTCGCGGTCGTGGCGACGGGCGTGGTGCTCGCGCTGGTGGCGACGCTGGCGACCGGCCAGGTCGTCGTCGGGCTCGTCCTCGTCGTCCTCGTCGGCCTGCTGCTCGGGCGGCTGCGCGTGTTCGGGGAGCAGGGCGACTGGGTGGCGGTGACGGCGCTGATCGTCGTCGCGCAGGCGGGCCCGGCGGCGAGCTCGCCGGTCGACGCGCTGGTGCGGCTGGTCGAGATCGCGCTCGGGGCCGCGATCGGCGTCGTCGTCAACATGCTGGTGCTGCCGCCGGTCTACCAGCGGGACGCGAGCGCGGCGCTGACCGGTGTGACCGCCCGGCTCGCCGACCTGTTGCGCGGCGTCGCCGCGTCGCTGCGCGAGGACCAGGAACCGCGCGAGGACCTCGTCCACGACTGGCTGCACCGCGCCCGCGGACTCGACGCCGAGGCGCGCCGGGCCCGGGACAGCGTGGCGTGGGCGCGCGAGAGCCTGCGCCTCAACCCGCTGCGCGCCCGCCGGCAGAGCCCCGAGCCCGTTGCGGTCCTCGGGCCCGCCGCCGACGCGGTGGTCGAGGTCGCGGGGCACGTGGTCGACCTGTGCGAGGCGG
Source organism: Actinomycetospora sp. ABD4_176 (assembly GCF_056311855.1). Lineage (NCBI taxonomy): Bacteria > Bacillati > Actinomycetota > Actinomycetes > Pseudonocardiales > Pseudonocardiaceae > Actinomycetospora > Actinomycetospora sp. ABD4_176. The sequence continues at coordinate 3,241,846 of NZ_CM149974.1, forward strand.
TCGTCGAGGCGGCGGAGGAGCAGGACCGGGACGGGTCCGCCGAGGAGCCGGACGAGCCGGGCCTCGACCCGCTGTTCGTCGGGTCGTTCGCCGACCTGCTCGACCACCTCGCCGAGGCGCTCGAGGAGATCCGCAACGACCCGGGCTCGCTCTCGCCCCGGGCCGACCGCCACCCGCCCGGCTCGGCGGCGCTCGAGCTCATGAGCGCGGTGCACCGGGACGCGGCCCGGCGCCTGCCCGGCGCGTCCGGCGAGGTCCGGACCGGCTGGAGCGTCGAGGGCGCGCTGCTCAACGCCGCCCAGCGCGCGGTCGTCGACCTCACCGGCCGCCGCCCCACCCGCCCCAACGAGGCCCCGGCCCCCGACGAGTGAGGGCTGGGGGCGGCACGAGCGATGCGGCATTCCTGGCGCTCATCGCCAGGATCGCCACATCCTCGGTCCCGCGACACGCCGCGAGCAGGGTCTCCCCCGGCGAGGTGGGGTCCGGGCTCGGGTCCGCCCCACTCCCCCCTCGTCGGCGGCTACCTAGCGTCGGGAGCTCCACAGAGTCGAGGAGGCGGACGGGATGCTCAGCAGGTCGGTGGAACCATGGCGGGAGGCCGAGGCCCGGGGCGTCGACGTGGGGCAGGACCCGGGCCGCGACCGGTGCCGGGCCGTCACCCGACGCCGCCCGCCGCAGATGCGGATGCCGCGCGACGAGTGGCCCCGACGCGTCCGGCGGCGCGTCGTCTGACTCGCACGGCGTGTCGCGCCGGTGAGGATGTGGCGATCCTGGCGATGAACGCCAGGAATGCCGCATCGCTCGTGGATCCCTCAGCCGCGGGGCGCCACGACGCGGGCGAGGCCGGGCGGGGAGGCGAGGCCGGCGGTGGCGGGGCCCTCGAGGACGTCGCCCTCGGGCGCGAAGCGGGAGCCGTGCAGCGGGCAGTCCCAGCTCTGGGCCGCGTCGTTCCACGCGACGATGCCGCCGAGGTGCGGGCAGACCGCGCCGCGCTCGTGCAGGACGCCGCCGACGCGGCAGCGGGCGATCTTGCCGCGCGTCGTCGTCTCCACCCGCCCCTCGCCCTCGCGCAGCGGTTCGGACGTGGGCAGGTGCGGGCGGGCCCAGCCGGTGGCGAGGTAGCGGCCGACCTCGGTGTTCGCCCGCGCCAGGCTCGGCAGCGCCGACGCGGCCGGGGCACGGTCGGCGCGCAGCGCGCCCATCCACGGGTTGGCGCGCCCGACGACGTGGTCGCGCAGGGCCAGCGCGGCCGCGGTGCCGCCGGTCATGCCCCACTTCGCGAACCCGGTCGCGACGAGGATGCGCGGCTGCCAGCGCATCGGGCCGACGAAGGGCAGGCCGTCCTCGGGCAGGTAGTCCTGCGCCGACCAGCGGTGGGTGATCGCGCGGACCGGGAAGTGGGCGGCGGCCCAGTCGGCGAGCGACCGCTCGTGCGACGACGTCGGCGTGCTCGCCCCGACGCGGTGGCCGAAGCCGCCGGTGAGCAGGAGGCGCTCGCCCTCGATCTCGGCGGTGCGCAGCGACACCGTCGGCTCGTCGACCGACAGATACATGGCCTCGGGCAGCGGCCCGTCGACGCGGACCGCCTGCGCGTACGAGCGGCTGGGCTCGACGCGGGCGAAGTACAGGCCGCGGTCGAGCACCGGGATGCCGGTGGCGACCACGACCCGCTCGGCGCGGACCTCGCCGTGGTCGGTGCGCAGCCGCGGGGCGCCGAGCAGGGAGGTGCTGCGCACCAGGGTGCCCTCGCAGACCAGGTGGCCGCCCTCGTGCAGCTCCTGGGCCAGGTCGGCGAGGTAGGGCATGGGGTCGAACTGGGCCTGGTCGGCAAGCGTCACGGCCTCGGAGACCGCGAACGGCAGGCCGACGTCGGTCCCCAGCTCCGCGGGGAGCCCGGCGCGGCGCAGCACCGACGCCTCGTGACGCACGGCGTCGGCGCCGGCGGAGGAGCGCCCGGCGGTCGAGAACGTGACGGCGTCGCGGTGCTCGAGGTCGCAGTCGGCGCGCCGGGCCCGGTCGAGCAGCCAGTCGAACCCGGCGCGGTGCGCGGCCAGGTAGGCCTCGACGGTGTCGTGGTCGTGGCGCCGGTCGAGGGTCGCCGTCCGCGTGCCCTGCAGCAGCGAGATCTTCGCGGTCGTGTTGCCACTGGCGACGGCTCCGATGCGGCGCGCCTCGAGCAGCGCGACGTGCAGCCCCTCGCGGGCGAGCAGCACCGCCGTCGTCAGGCCGGTGATCCCGGCGCCGACCACGGCGACGTCGACCCGGCGGTCCCCGTCGAGGCGCGGGTAGGTGTCGGGCTCCTCGGCGTGCTCGGGGTCGTGCCACGCGGAGATCTCGTGCGCGGGGAGTGGTGGCCGCATGGGGACGAGGTGTCCGGCCCGCCGGGACGGCAAACGGCGGTATGTGAGCACTTTCCTGCTCTATAGGGCAGGAAAGTGCTCACATGCGGGGGCCTCAGGGCGGTCAGACCGCGACGAGCTGGTCGGCGCCCATCTCGCGCTCGATCTGCTCGCGCAGCGCGGCGAGCGTGCGGGACAGCAGGCGTGAGACGTGCATCTGCGAGATGCACAGCACCGCCGCGATCTCGGCCTGCGTCTTCTCGTGGACGAAGCGCAGGGCGAGCATCGTGCGCTCCCGCTCGGGCAGGTCGCGGACCAGCGAGCCGACGAGCGTGCGGACCTCGACGCGGTCCAGCTCGCCGTCGAGGACCCCGAGGATGTCGACGAGGGCGGAGTCGTCGCCGTCGCCGAGCGACTCGTCGAGCGACGCGGGCTGGTAGGAGCCGTGCGCGGCGACGGCCTCGGCGACGTCGTCGCGGCTCATGCCCAGGTGCTCGGCGAGCTCGGCGGCCGTCGGCGCCCGGCCGAACCGCTGCGAGAGCGAGGCGGTCGCCGAGCCGACGGCGACGTAGCGGTCCTTGACGCTGCGCGGCGTGCGGACCGACCAGGCCGAGTCGCGGAAGTGCCGCCGCACCTCCCCCATGATCGTCGGCACCGCGTACGACAGGAAGTCGCGCTCGCGCCCCGGGTCGAAGCGCTCGAGCGCGTGGAGGAGGCCCAGCGAGGCCACCTGCTCGAGGTCGTCGGTGGGCTCGCCGCGCCGCGCGAAGCGGCGGGCGATGTTGCGGGCGACGGGCAGGAAGCCCACGACCAGTTTCTCGCGGACGCTCTCGCGTCGTGGGTCGTCGTCGGTGAGGGAGGCGTACTCCTCGAGGAGGGGCACGTACTCGTCGTAATCACTGCTGCGGCCGGCCATCGGTCACCCCCGGATGGGGCCCCGGGCACCGGACCGTCTCGACGGACCAGGCGGGGGCTCGTTGAACGTGAGCTGACCCGGCTGGTGTCTGAACCGGACTTCCTTCGTGACGAGCTGAGTGCCCCGTGCGGGCCGGACCCACACCTCTCCGCTCACGGCCGGCTACGAGCAGTTCCGCTCACCGGTGCCGGAGCCCGTCGACCAGGTCCAACAGGGCCGCGTCGACGACCGCGTGGTGGGTCTGGTTGACGGCGTGACCCGCACCCTCGACCACCACCAGCCGCGCCTTCGGCCCGAGCTCCTCGGCGATGCGACGTCCGTGGGCGGCCGGGGTGAGGCGGTCGCCGGTGGCCGCGACGACGGTCGTCGGGACGCGCGCCAGCGCCGGGAGAGCGGCGCTCTCGTCGTGGGCGAGCAGCGACGACGAGAACGCCGAGGTGATCGACAGCGGCACGCTCTCGGTGACCGCCTGCAGCCGGCGCACCTCCTCGTCGCTCGCGTCCTTGGTGAACGCCATGTGCCGGACGAACCAGCGTCCGAGCAGGGAGTCCCGCCACGGCAGCTGCTCGGCGAGCGGGGCGGCCAGGCGCGCGCCCTGGAGGACCGCCGGGAGCACGCCGGCGCGCCGGGCCGCGGTGTGCAGGACACCGAGCGGGCCGTCGGAGAACAGGTCGCCGGCCGAGGTCGCGACGAGGAACACGCCCGCGACCCGCGTCCCGAACCACTCGGGGTGCTGGCGGGCGAGCGCGAGGACGGTCATGCCGCCCATCGAGTGCCCGCCGAGCACGACCCGGCCGTACGGGGCGACGGCCTCGACGACCGCGGCGAGGTCGCGGCCGAGCTGGTCGACGGTGGCGTGGGCGGGGTCACCCCACCCGGAGCGGCCGTGCCCGCGCTGGTCCCAGGTGACGACCCGGGCGCGGTGCGCCAGGGCCGCGATCTGCGGCGCCCACTCGTCCGAGTCCACGGTGAACCCGTGGCTGAGCACCACGACCGGTCCCTGGTGGCCGCGGATCTCGACGTGCAGCGGCACGCCGTCGCTGGTCCGCACCCCGTGGACGGGGCGCGGGCGCGCCGCCGGGGGTGCCGCGGGGGACGTGGGCGATGGGGACGTGGGCGATGGCGCTGGTCCGGGTGCTGGTGACGGCGCCGGTGACGGTGCTGGTGGGGCGGCCGGTGCGGGTGCCGACCCCGTCCTCGCGGTGTCGGTCGCCACGCCGGCCGCCGTCACGGGCAGCAGGGAGGGCAGGACGGCCATGGCTCCAGGATCGGCATCGGCGACGCCGTCTCCACCTCGTCGGGGCGTGACGTCGGCCAAGGGCGGCGAGCACCCGGCGGGCGGTGTGACCCGGCCCATGCGACCGCTCGGCGAATCGCCGCTCGCCGACGCTCAGTGGCGGGCTTCCACCGCCAGGGTCACCGACGTGGGGTGGCCGGCGTCGTGGAGCACCTCGCGGGGCTGGCGCAGGAGCGTCGTCGCCTCGCCGAGGGGGTCACCGGTGCCCGGGTGGCGGGCGAAGCGGGGGTGCGCGCCGCCGGAGAGCTGCAGGCGCAGGCGGTGGCCGGCGGCGAACCGGTGGCCGGTGGGCCACAGGTCGACGGTCACCGCGCGGGTGCCGTCGGCGGCCGTGGCGGGCGCCCCGGGGGCGAGGCGGACGAGGCCGTCGGTGACGTTGATCGAGCGCCCGCGGGGGTCGACGTCGCAGACCCGCACGAACACGTCGAGGTGCTCGACCCCGGCGCGCAGGTGCACGGTGGCCGACACCGGTCCGAGGGCCACGAGGTCCTCGGCGAGCACGTCGGAGGTGAACACGGCGACGTCGGCGCGCGACTCGAGCGGAGCCTGGTCGCGGGGCCCGGACCTGCCGGTGAGGATCGGGCCGCCGACCGCGGGTGTGGGGTCGGCGGGGTCGTAGTCGACGAACGTGCCGGGCCAGCGCACCGCGCCGTCGGTGCGGTCGGGCGGGGGCTGCACCGACAGCGAGTGGTCGGCGCGCAGGAACCAGGTCCGCTGCGAGGCGTGCGGCGGCGGCCAGTCGGTGAGGTGGCGGGTGCCGCCGTCGCCCGAGAGCGTCACGGTGACCGGGGCCTCCTCGGTGGTGGCCGCCGCGACGCTCCCGCCGCCGTGGCTGCCGTCGAAGGCGCGCTCGAAGGCGGCCAGGGCCTCGCGCAGCCCGGCCGCGAGGCCCGGGCCGGAGGTGTGCACCCACGGCCCGAGCACCAGGCGCGGGCGGCCGCCGGCGGCACGCAGCGCGGCGTGGTCGGCGAGCTGCCAGGGCAGGAAGATGTCCTGGAAGCCGCCGAGCATCGTCACCGCGACCTCGGCGCGGGCCACCGCGGCCACGTCGCCGGTGTGGTCGCGGCGCGCCCAGTAGGCCGAGCCGGGGTCGGTCTCGCGCAGCCAGTCCTGGTACCAGTCGACCTCCCCGCCGGTGGCGCGCACGTCGCCGGTGCGCAGCGGCAGGGCGTCCAGGGCCTCGAGGATTTCTTGCGGCCGCGGAGCATCCCCGTGACGCGGGCGAGGCCGCCGGCGGCGGCCGTACGCATCATCGAGGTCCACGACAGCGCGTTGTCCAGCGAGAACGCGCCGCCGGCGTAGGTCTGGTCGCGGAACGACGACGCGGTCACCAGGGTGCCCATGGCCTTGAGGGAACGGCCCGCGGCGGGCGCGAGGGCCCACTGGGTCAGCCCGAGGTAGCTCGGGCCGAGCGTCGCGAGCCGGCCGTCGGACCAGGGCTGGTCGAGCACCCAGGCGACGGTCGCGCGGCCGTCGTCGGCCTCGTCGAACGGCGCGAGCCGCCCGCCGGAGCCGGCGGTCCCGCGCACCGACTGCACCACGACCTGCAGCCCGCGCTCCGCGACGAGGCCCCCGAACACCGTGCCGATCCAGCCGGCACGCCCGTAGGGGCTGCGGACGAGGACGACCGGGCCCCGGTGCACCCCGGCCGGGCGGTGGTGGTCGTGGCGCAGCACCGCCCCGTCGGGCATCGGCACCGCGACGTCGCGGTCCACCGACACCCGCGACGTGCGCGGCGGGGGCAGGCGCAGGGCCCGGCGCAGGATCCCGGTCACGAGGCTCACGCCGTCGAGTCTCGCCGATCCGCGTCGAACGGCGCCCGGCGGTGCCGGTCCCGCACGTGAGCACTTTCCCGGGCTATAGCCCGGGAAAGTGCTCACGTAGCCCGAACGGACGCGGGCGGGTGAAGCGGGCATGATGCTCCGGTGCGCGCCCACCCCGTCCTGGACGTCCTGGCCGCCCGCCGCGCCGAGGGCACGTGCCCGAGCAACCGTCGCGACCCTCACCGGGTCGCGCTCGCGGTCGAGGGCGGCGGCAGCCGGGCGACCTACTCCAGCGGCATGGTGCTGGCGCTCGAGGAGCTCGGACTCGCCGAGTGCTTCGACGACATCTACGGCTCGTCGGCCGGCGCGCTCGCGGGCAGCTGGCTCGCCGGCGCGCAGGCCGCGCACTGCGCCGCGGGCTGGTACCGGCCCGGGCTCATGGAGCGCGTGACCCGGCCGGGGCGGGGGCTGCGCGGCCAGCCGGTCGTCGACGTCGAGTACCTCATCCACACCGTCGGCGAGGAGGTCGTCCCGCTCGACTGGCAGCAGGTGCTCGACGCCGAGGTCCCGCTGCACCCGGTCGCCACCGACGTCGAGACCGGCGAGGCCGTCGACCTCGCGGACACGATCGTCGACAAGGCCTCGCTGCAGCTGGCCCTGCGCGCGAGCGCCGCCGTGCCGCTGCTCGCCGGCCTGCCGGTCGAGATCGAGGGGCGCCGCTACGTCGACGCCGCCGTCGCCGAGCCGATCCCGTTCCACACCGCGCTGCACCAGGGCGCCACGCACGTGCTCGTGCTGCGCACCCGCCGCGCCGACCAGACCGCCATCGACGCGACGCGCCTGGAGAAGGCGCTGGTCTCGCGCCTGGGCGCGGTGAACGTCCCGGGCCTGGTCCACGTGATCGGCAACCGGCTGGAGAACCGGCGCGCCGACGACTCCCGCCTCGCCCACGCCACCGCCTCGCCCGCCGACGAGGGCCCGTTCCTCTTCGAGGTCCGCCCGCCGGCGGGCTCGGACACGATCAACCCGCTCGAGACCGACCCGGACGTCCTGCGTCGCGGCATCGAGACGGGGCAGGCGGCTCTGCGCGAGGCCCTCGACCTCGACGAGGACCAGCGCTCTACGGCCTGAGACTGCGCAGCGGCAGCCCGGCGACGATCCGCGCCGCGTCCGCCCCGACGACGCGCAGGTCCGCGGCGGGCGCGCCCGCGTCGAGGGTCAGGACCGCCTCGGGCACGAGGACGTGGTGGACGGCGACCGCGCCGTCGGCGGCGATCCCCACCCCGACCTCGAGCCGGGACTCGCGCGCCGCGAACGGGCCCAGCCGGTCGCTCCGCGGCGGGTCGAGCAGCGCCGTCGGCACCCCCTGCTCCTCCGCCCCGGCGCACACCTCGCGCACCACCGCCGGCGGCGCGTGCTCGTGGGCCACGACGAGCACGGCCGGCGGCATCGCGGGGTCGGCCAGATCACGGCTCGAGAGAGGACGGTCGAGCCGGCCGTGGCAGCCCGGCCCGCCGGAGGCCGCGACGCCCGAGAGCGGGGAGCCCCGGCTCATGAGGCCGCCTGCCGCTGGAGCTTCTCGGGCGCCGGGCCGGCGGCCGTGCCCGCGTGGGCGTCGACGAGCCCGGCGGCCACCGCGTTGCGCGGGCCCTCGGTGCCGTGCACGTTGCCGATCCCGCAGACCACGCCGTAGGGCGCGAGCGCGTCGGCGACCATGGCCGGAATCTCGAAGTCCAGCGCCGAGCCGCCGAGCAGCACCACCGAGCCGAGCAGGCGCAGCGAGCCCTGCGGGGCCACCTGCGCGAGCGCCCGCAGCGCGTTGACCACGAACACCCGCCGCTTGGCCTCGCGCCGCACCCGCCGCACCGACTCCAGCGAGCCTTTCACCGGCACCGCCGCGAGCCCCTCCGGCGTCACGGTGACGACCTTCGCGAACACGTGCGGCGGCAGCGGCTCGGTGAAGAACTGCACCGTGCCGTCCTCGTGGCGGACGTGGAAGAAGCTCTCGACCTTGGCCAGCGGGTGGCGCTTGACCGACTCCGCGGCCTCGCGGTCGTCCAGGCCCAGCTCGGAGTCGATGAGCTTCGTGACGAGCTCGCCCGCGCCCGCCACGTGCACCGCCGACACCGCGCCGTCGCGGTCGAGCAGCGCCGCGTCGGTGGACCCGCCGCCCATGTCGATGATCGCGATCGGCACCGCGCTGCCCGGCGTCGTCAGCGCGCCGCGCACCGCGACCTCGCCCTCGACGCCGCCGATGATCGTCGAGCAGCCGAGCTCGGAGGACAGCGCGTCGGCCACCGCCTGCATGCGGCTGCGGCTGGTGCGCACCATGGCCGCGAGCGCGACCGCGTTCTCCTGCGACACCTCGCCCGCGAGCCCGCCGGTCACCGTCGCCGGGACCAGGGTGTCGACGGCGAGGACGTCGCGGATCTGGATCTCCGAGGCCGGCTGGCCGGTCACGTCGGTCATGGTGTCGCGGACGTTCGCGAGCATGCCGCCGACGTGCGTGCCGGCCTCGCCGTGCACGTCGGACAGGGGTGCGACGCGCCCGATCGCCTCCATGATCGCGTCGGCGCCGCCGTCGACGCCGACGTCGAGCGTGCGCCCGGACCCCGACAGCGTCAGCGTGCCGACGGGGATGCGCCGGTCGGTGACGTCGCCGGCGGGCGTGCGCACGACCACCGCCGAGCGGTTGCCCGACAGCGCCCGCGCCACCGGGGACACCTGGCGGGTCTGCTCGGCGTCGAGGTCGAAGGTCGACGCGAGCCCGTAGGAGTCCGAGAGCGTCCGGATCGTCCGCCCGGGCGGCGCGACCTCGACCGCCGCGAGCATCCCCAGCGGCACCCGGTCGACCGCCGACACCTCGTCGACCACGGGGATGCGGCGCGCCAGCCGGTTGACGACGAGCACCGCGTCGTCGCCGTGCATCACCGCGGCGACGACGTCCACGCCGCGCTCGAGGGCCCGGTTGATGCGGTGCGCGACGTCGTCGAAGTCCTCGCCCGCGCCGACCACGACGACGACCGGCGTGTCCTCCTCGACCTCGGCCGCCTCGGCGAGCGTCACGGTCATGCCGACGCCCAGGCCCTCGCCGCCCGGGGTGTCGGGGTTGTGCCCGATCATCGTGGACTCGGTGATGATCGTCTCGGTGATCGTCTCCATCGCGAGCCCGCTGATCACCGGCGTGGCCTCGTTGAGCAGCACGGTCGCCAGCGCGTCCGCCGGTCGCCCCGCGGCCTCGAGGGCACGCCGCACGGCCGTGACGGCGCCCTGGGTGTTCGCCGGCGTCCCCTTCACCCCGGTCGTCGCGGTGAGCGAGGACGCGAGCCGCCGGACCTCCCCCGCCCCGACCTCCGCGATGCACGCCTCGGTCGTGGAGTTGCCGATGTCGACGCCGATGACCAGCGACACGCCTGTCCTCTCTCGCTCCGACGGTGCCCCGCTCAGTCCACCTTCGTGATGACGGGCTCGACCTCCACCGCGTTGCGGGAGTGGTCGATGCACTCGAACTCCTTGAGGTGCAGCAGCGCCGCCTTGGCCTGCCAGCGCGGGCGGGCCATCTGGTCGTTGCGGGTCGGCACCGGCTTCGGTGACTGGCCCTGCGCGTACTGCGCGGCGTTCGCGCCGATCATGCGGAACACCTCGGCGTCGAGCAACGGCGCCTGCGGGAACAGCTCGAGGTTCGACAGGCGTGCGAGGTCGCGCTGGTGGAGCACCGTGGTGCCCCGGGACAGCACGCCCACCGCGATGCCCGACCCAGAGATCTTCGCGCCGAAGTGGGCGATCGCCGCGAGGTCGGCGGTCTTGTAGACCTTGACGACCCGCGCCGACCCGCCGCGCTCCTCGATGCCCGCCAGCAGCTGGCGGACCACCTCGGCGTGCGGGACGTCGACGATCGTCTTGGTGAACGGGTCGCCGAACGCCGGCGAGAGCGCGATGACGACCTCGTCGGCCTTCGTGCCACGCTCGGCGGGCCCGATCTCGCGCAACGACAGCGTGCGGACCGACTCGGTCCGGACCGCTCCTGGCGACGTCATACGACCTCCTCCTCGGGGTTCTCGGCGGAGGTGACGTGGCGGAGCTTCTTGAGCTCCTCCCACCGCTCGCCGGACAGGCGGTAGCCGGTGCCGGGCCCGGCGTAGTCGTTGGCGTCGTTGATCGCCGCCAGCGGGACGAAGTCGCCGGTGAAGATCGCGGCGGTCTGGAGCAGGTCGCCCGAGACGCGCTGGCGCAGCACCTGCAGGTAGTTCTCCGCGACGTCGCCGAAGCCGGTGCGCTCGAGCGCCTTGACGAGGTCGAGGCCCGTGATGCCGCGGTCCATGACGCTGCGGGCGCCCTCGAGGTCGGCGAGGACGTCGCGGTCGGGGTAGTCGTCGCTGGAGTCGGCGTACGTCGCCGCCTCCACCTCCTCGTCGGTGATGGCGGGGAGGTCGAGCTCGGCGAACAGCGCCTGCATCGCGCGCGCGGCCTTGTTGCGCACCTGGAGGATCACGTCCTCGCGGACGTGGCGCAGGCCGCCGTCGACCTGCATGTCGCGCTGGATGACGTTCCAGTCGTCGTAGTCCTCGGTGTCGAGGTTGGACCCGGCGAACATGTTGTCCTTGTTCGGCACCGCCGAGTACCCGGAGCACACGAAGTCGGTGCCGGGCAGCATCTGCGGCAGCAGGCGGCTGGTGCGCCGCATCGCCGAGTGCGAGAACGACTGGTCGTTCCCGGACGCGCACTCGAGGTCCATCCAGCTGGCGACGAGGTTCTCCGCCGCCACCGCGCGGATGCCGCCGGGCACCGCGCCCGGCACGCCGATGCAGGAGATCGAGCCGTTCTGCAGGCCCTGCACGCCGGCGCCCTTGGCCATGAGGATGCAGCGGATCTCCAGGTACAGCATGGACCGCCCCTCGGCGTTGCCCATCTGCACCTCCGACCCGGTGCCCGAGGTGAAGCGCATCTTGATGCCGCGGCTGGCGTAGGCCGACGCGAGGAAGGCCTTCGACCAGGGCGTGTCGTCGCCGTCGACGAACACCGACTCGGTGCCGTAGATCGAGATCGTCTCGGCGTAGGCGGTGATGCCGCGCATGCCGAGGTCGAGCTCGGTGGCCTCCTCCAGCGCGCACTGGGTGAGCACGCCGCCGCGCCCGACCTGGCCGCCGACCTGCAGGCCGATCGCCACGAGCGGCGCGTAGCGCACGACGCCGAGCGTGGTCTCGAGCTCGGCGAACCCGCGCACCGCGCCCTCGGCCGCGTCGGCCGCGACCTGGATCGGGTTGTCCTTCGCGCTCGTCGAGTGGGCCTGGTTGGCCGGGGTGCGCCTCGAGCGGGTCTTCTGGATGCCCATCATGATCTCGACGACGTTCATCAGCTTGACGACCTCGAGGATCTTCGCGGGCGTCAGGCCGCGGCCGAGGGCGACGACGTCGGCGCGCGGCGTGCGCGGGTCGACGAGCATCCGCGCGATCTCCACCGACGGGGTCGCCATGGCCTCCTCGCAGGCGTCCACGTCGATGGCGTGGTCGGCGATGAAGGTGTCCATGAAGTCGAACCGGTCGCGGGTGCGCCCGTCCAGCTCGACGATCCGACCGTCCTGCACCCGCACCGACGGCGCGGGGTCGAAGTCGGACTCCATGGCGACGAGGCCCTTCTCGGGCCACTCCTCGACGAAGCCGTCGAGGTTGACGGGGCGGTCCTCGAGGACCTCGGTGCGCTTGGATGCCTGCACGGTGGCGCCGGAGCGCGGCTCGACCGCGGTCATGTCAGTCCTCCTGCGGGGCGAGCGGAGCGACGGGGGATTCCTCTTCGGCGAGCAGGTTGCGGGCCGCGTAGACCTCGGCTGCCTCGCGGACGAGGGCGGCGCACGTCGCGGCGGAGTACGTCTGCTCGAGCTTCGTGGCGATCTCCTCGAGCTGGGCCGCGCTCGAGGCCCGTGGGCGCAGCGCGTTGTACATCGCGAGCACCTCGGCGTCGGGGATGGCGGTCATCTCCGCCGCCCGGCGGCAGTTCTCGCCGAGCTGGCGGCGACCCATCGACTCGGCGATCTGGCCCTGCATGACGAGCGTGTCGGGCGTGACGCGCAGGTCCTCGTTCGTGATCTCGCCGGAGACCACGGCGTCCATCGTGATGTCGCCGAGCGACTTGCCGGTGGGCGTGTGCAGCAGCTCGGGCCGGTTGATCGACAGCGGGTAGTCCGCCGGGGTCAGTTCGGTGCTGGTCATGCCTTCTCCTTCGCCGCGTCGGTGGTCGGCACGACCACGTCGGCGGGTGTCGCGGGGTGGCGGGGTCGGCCTTCGGTGCCGGGGTGTCAGGCCTTGAGCGCGGCGACCGCGGCCTCGGCGACGCGGACGTCCTGCTCGGCCGAACCGGCGCTGACGCCGACGGCGCCCACCAGCTCGCCGTCGCGGTGCACGGGGACGCCGCCGCCGAAGACGACCATGCCGCCGGCGGTCTGCTCGAGCCCGTAGAGCTCCGCGCCCGGCTGGACCAGCTCCATCAGGGCGGCCGTCGGGGCCTCCATGAGGATCGCGGTCGCCGCCTTGCGCTGGGAGATGTCGATGCTGGCGCGGATGGCGCCGTCCTGGCGCGCGAACGCCACCAGGTGGCCGCCGGCGTCGACGACGGCGACGTTCATCGGCTGGCCGATCGCGTCGGCCTCGGCGAGCCCGGCGTCGAGCATCCGACGGGCCTCGGCGAGGGACAGTCCGGGCATGCGGGAACCTCCGCGCTGGGTGGGGCGGGTGGACGTGGACGCCCCGCTCCCGACCGGTCGGGGGGTGTGGCCGGTCGGGCGGGGCGGTCGGGCCCGGGGCCCGGCGACGCTGGACGCTAGGGAGCCCGGCGACCCCCGGGCCACGGGGACTGTCCCCACCTGGCCCTCTGGGGGAAATCCCCCACTGCCCCGTCGACCGGGCGGCTACCGACCCAGCACGGAGACGCGCGTGGCGTCGAGGTGCACCCGCAGCCGCTCGCGCGCCTCCTCGGCGTCGCCGGCGGTCAGCGCGGCGACGATCGCCTCGTGCTGGGCGAGGATCGCCCGGGGCCGCGAGGGCCCGCGCTCGAGCGAGCCGAGGTTCATGCGCAGCTGGCGGTCGCGCAGCGAGGCGTAGAGCTCGAGCAGGATCGGGTTGCGCCCGCTCTCGACCACCGTGATGTGGAAGCGCCGGTCGGCCTCGGCGAAGGCCTGCTCGTCCCCGCGGGACAGGGCCTCGCGCTGGACGCCGAGCACCTCGTACAGGGCGGCGGCCACCACGGCGCGGTCGTCCTCGGGCGCGGCGCAGAGCTTGGTGAGGGCGTGGCCCTCGACCAGCTCGCGGGCCTCGAGCACGGCCTCCACCTCACTGGGGGAGACGGCGACGACGAGTGCGCCGCGCTTGGGAAACAGACGGAGGAGCCCCTCGGCCTCCAGCCGGAGGAACGCCTCGCGGACCGGGGTCCGGCTCATGGCGAGGGTGTCCGCGACCTGCCCCTCGGTGATCAGGTCACCACCGGGCAACGACCCGTCCAGGATGCGGGCCTTCGTGTCACGGTAGGCGCGTTCCTTCGCCGACAGGCTGCCGTTCCCCGTCACCGCACCGCCCTTGCCGTCGAGTCGGCGTGACCCTACTCTCACCAGATCGATGCATCTTGTATGCATCAGGTGTCCACGTCGAGGAGGGCAGCTCGTGGTCGCAGCGGCACCGACGTCCGTGCTCCCGGCCGCCCCCCGCCACGGTGAGCCCGAGCCGCTGCTGCGACGCATCGCCGACCACCTGGGCACGCTGACCGGCGGCGCCGGCTGGGTCGTCCGCGTCGACGAGGCCGCCCGCTCCTGGGCGGTGGCCGTCGGCGACGGCTCGGTGCCGGGCGAGGCCATCGCGCGGCTGCTGACGACGGGCGAGCCGGTCGTCGACGGGCCGGTGCTCGCCGTCCCCGTCCGCCGGGGGCCGCGCATCGTCGGGGCCTGCGTGGCGTCGGCGGGTCACGCGGCCGGCTTCTCCGACGCGGACGTCCACCTCGCCGAGCTGTTCGCCGACTACGCCGCGCTGGCCCTCGCCGACAGCGGCGTGCTCGCCGGGCGCACCCTCGAGCAGGCCGTGCGCCAGGAGCTCGACTGGGTCGAGGCGCAGGCGCCCACGCGCGCCGACCTCGTCACCGTCGGCGCCGGCAGCATCCCCGAGGACCTCGGCGACGAGGTGTTCCGCATGACCCAGGAGGCGCTGCTCAACGCCGCCGTGCACGCCGACGCCGCGTGCGTGCGGGTCGGCGTGGTGCACGGTCCCGGCACGCTGACCGTGCTCGTCGAGGACGACGGCCGCGGCTTCGACACCGCGGCGGGCGCCCGGCTGGCGGTCGCGACGGCCGGCGCGCGCCTCGGGCTGCGCGCCATGGCCGCCCGCGCCCGGCGCCTCGACGGCGAGCTCGAGATCGACAGCGCGCCCGGGCGCGGCACCCGCCTGCGCCTGACGCTGCCCTGCACCTCCGCTCCCCCGCCCGTCCCCGGGCGGACCCGGACCGGCGTCCTCGTCGCCGCGGTCCGCCCGGTGGTGCGCGCGGGCGTCGTGCGGATGCTCCAGCTCGGGGCGCCGGACCTCGGCATGGTCTCCGAGGTCTCCGGCGCCGACGACCTCGCCGCGGCCTGCCGGCTGCTCGGCCCCGACGTGCTGGTGGTCGAGCACGACCTGCTCGGCGACGACCTCGTCGGCATGCTCGAGCGCCTCGCCGCGCTGCCCGACCCGCCGGCCGTGGTGCTCCTCGCCGGCGACTGCCCCGACGAGCGCCTGCGGGTCGCCGTCGGCGCCGGCGTGAAGGGCTGCGTCGACCCGGACGCCGACCGGCTCGTCGCCGTCGTCGCCGCCGCGGGGCGGGGGGAGACGCTGCTGGCCGACGACCAGCTCGAGCGCCTCGCCGCCCCGGCCCGCGGCGCGCACGCGATCACCCCGCGCGAGCGGGAGGTCCGCGGGCTGGTGGCCCGCGGCCTCACCGACCGCCAGATCGCCCGGGCGCTGGCGATCTCGGCCAAGACCGTCGAGAAGCACGTGGGCTCGCTGCTGCGCAAGACCGGCACGCGCAACCGGACGATGCTGGCGCAGCTGGGCTGAGTGCTCCTACCGCCCGACGCCGATCTGCGCGCGGGCGATCCCGGCCAGCGCCGAGAGCCCCGAGACCGGCCGGAAGGACTCGGCGGCCGCGGTGAGCGCGGTGTACTCGTCGTCGCCGAGCGTGATCTCGGCGGCCGCGCAGTTGCTCTCCAGCTGCGCGACGCTGGACGCCCCGGGGATGGCGACGACCACGGGGTGGTGGATCGTCCAGGCCAGCGCGACCTGCGAGGGCGTCGCGTCGTGCGCGTCGGCGACCGCGCGCAGCGTCTCCACCAGCGGCGTCGCGCGGCGCAGGCTCTCGGGCAGGAAGAGCGGGTTGAGCGAGCGGACGCGGTTGGCCGGCCGGTGCGTCTCGTCGAACTTGCCGGACAGCAGGCCCTGGGCCAGCGGGCTGTAGGCGAGGACCGCGCGGCCGGCGGTGCGGGCGTAGGGCAGCAGGTCGCGGTCGGGCTCGCGGGCGACGAGGCTGTACTGGACCTGGTTGGAGATCACCTGCGTGCCGAGCGCGGTCTCGGCGCCCTGCCAGCGGTCGAGGCCGTAGTTGCTGACGCCGACCTCGTCCACCACGCCCGCGGCCTGCAGCGTGCGCATGCCGGCCATGGTCGTGCCGTCGCCGACCACGGGGTTGGGCTGGTGGACCTGGTAGAGGTCGATCTTGCGGCGCAGGCGCGCGGCGCTCGACGTGCCGCGCTGGACGACGACCTGGTCGACCGGCAGCACCGGGAAGATCTTGGTGGCGACGACGGTGGTCGCGGGGTCGGCGTCGGCGCGGTCGAGGGCCTCGCCGAGGATGCGCTCGCTGCGCCCGAAGCCGTAGGCCTCGGCGGTGTCGAAGACGCTGACGCCGAGCTCGAGGGCGCGGGCGACGATCCGCGACGCCTCGCTGTCGGGGCCCTGCGCGTAGTCGCTGCCGTAGCCCCACTCGCGGGACCCGAACTGCCAGGTGCCCAGGCCGATCGCGGACCACTTCTTGGCCGTGGGGAGGTCGAGGTAGCGCATGACCCCGTTCTACCCGCTCGCGAGGACCTGCTCCCGGACGCGGGCGACGGGGAGGTCGAGCAGACACGCGGGCTCGGTGGCGAGCGGGCAGCGGGCGTCCCACCAGCACACCTGCTCGGTGATGGCGGTCGGCATGCGGTGCGGGCAGTCGGGCAGGCCCTGCAGGTTCGTGCCCTCCTCGAGGCCGTAGCGCGACGCGGCGGTGGGGCCGAACAGCGCGACCGTGCGCGCGCCGACCGCGGCGGCCAGGCGCACCGGGCCGGTGTCCGGGCCGACGACGACGCCGCCCGCCGCCGCCAGCGCCGCGAACCGGGCGGCCAGCCCGCGCAGGTCGGTGGGCGGGAGCTCCTCGGCGCCGTCGACCGGGCCGATCGAGAACACCGGACCCGGGAGCGACGCGGCCAGCGCCGCCCACCGGTGCGCGGGCCAGCGCTTGACCGCCATGCCGGCGTCGGGGACGAGGACGGTCGGCGGGTGCGCGTTCTCCCGCGCGGCGGCTCGGTCGCGCGGCGTGTCGTGCTCGCGAGGCTGTGGCGATCCTGGTGTTGAACGCCAGCGATGCCGCATCGCTGACACAGCCGCGGCCACCTCGGCGGGGTCGAGGACGACGCGCGGGGGGCGGACGCGGTCGGCGATGAGGCCCTCGGCGGCGAGGATCCGCTGGTAGCGCTCCCCCACCTTCTCGTCGGCCGGCGGCCGGCGCCACAGGTTCGAGACCGCCCGGGTGCCCCGCGCCGCGGCGTCCTCGTCGACGAGGTCGCCGATGCCGTCGAAGCGCGTGGTGGTCACCGTGAGATCGGGGGCGAGGTCGGCGAGCGCCTGCTCCACCGCCGCCCGCTCGTCGTGCTTCTCGGCCGTGCGCACCGCGGTGACGGCCGGGTCGCGCGCGAGCAACGGCGTGCCGGGCGCGTGCGTGAGCACGGTCAGCTCGGCGTCGGGATGCGCCTCGGCCAGCGCGTGCACGCTCGGCAGCACCATGATCAGGTCGCCGAGCCCGCCGAGCAGGTCGATCAGGAGGATGCGCACGGGGGGTCCAGCACCTCCCGGTAGGTCGCCACGTGCAGCGCGGCGAGGGCGTCCCAGTCGTGCCCGCGCACCAGGGCGTGGCCGCCGGCGGCGACGCGGCCGCGCAGGTCGCCGTCGTCGAGCAACCGGCGCAGCGCGGTGACGAGCACGTCGACGTCACGGACCTCGGGGGCGACGACGACCGTCCCGCCGTCGACGAGGTCGGGGTCGGCGGGGGCGTCGCCGCGGCGGGTGACCAGCGTCGGCAGCCCGTGGTCGAGCGCCGCGAGCAGGGCGCCGCTCTTGAGGGTCGCGCCGGCGGTGAACGGGAAGGCGGCGAGGTCGGCGGCCTGCAGCGCCGCGGACACCTCGCCGGCGGGGCGGTGCCCGGTGATCGTCACGCGGTCGCCCGCGCCGGCGCCCGCGATGTGCGCGGTGAGCTCGTCGCGGAACGCCGCGGCCTCGTCGGAGGGCAGCGCGAGCGAGGTGAAGCCGCCGAGCACGAGCAGGTGCAGGCGCGGGTGCTCGTCGGCGAGCCGGGCGACGGCGTCGACGAGGTAGCGCAGGCCCTTGACCGGGTGCACGAACCCGAAGAACACGACGAGCTCGGCGTCGGTCGGCACGCCCAGCGCGCGGCGGGTGGTGGCCCGGTCCGGCGCCGCCGGGTCGACCTCGACGTTGGGCAGCAGCGGCGCGCGGCGCGCCTCGACGCCGCACCGGGCGCGCAGGGCGTCGGCGTGGTCGCCGTTGGTCGTCAGCACCGCGGCGCTGCGCGGGACGAGGCGCCCGGTCTCGCGGTCGGCCCAGCCGCGGCGCTCGAGGAACCCCCACAGCGCGTCGGGCACCCGCGGCGCGCACGACCACCAGCCGTACTCGTGCAGCGTCGTCACCAGCGGGACGCCGCCGAGGTCACCGAGCAGCCCCGGGGCGCCGGAGAAGCCGAACGCCGACGGCGCGAACTGCACGTGCGCGACGTCGGCGCGGCTCGAGCGCAGGTAGCGGGCGGCCCGGACCAGGCCCCGCGGGCCCGGGTCGACCGGGACGTCCACGACGTCGACGCCCCGGCGGTCGAGCGCGTCGGCCAGGTGCACGGTGTAGTCGGCGACGCCGTCGTGGGCCGGGTCGGCGCGCCCATGCACCAGCGCGACGCGGAGTCCAGTCACCCGGCGGCGGTACCCGGAACGCCCGTCCCGAGAACCCGATCGCTGCTCCGACCGGCTCCGACGGGTCCGCCGGTCGGTGCTGCTCGGTGAGCGCGACGGCGAACGGCGGTCAACCGCGCGCCGCCACGTAGATCGAGCAGGCGTCGAAGACGGCCTCGCGCACCGGGTCGTCGTCGCAGTCGCGCGCCGGGCGGAGGACGGCCTCGCCCGCCTGCAGCGCCGCGAACGCGTCGGCGACCTCGCGCAGGTACGCGCCCTCGGCGACCCCGCGGCCGAAGTGGCACATGAGCACGAGGTGGACGTCGTCGGCGAGCGCGGCCAGCCGCGCGGTCGAGGCGGCGAACGCGGCGAGGTCGGACTCCGGCGCCTGCGCGTAGATCGGGCCGGTGTTCACGGTGTCGCCCGCGAACAGCAGGCCGGCGTGCTCGTCGAGGAGGCACACGGAGTCCGGGGTGTGCCCGGGCGTGTGCAGGACCCGCAGGGTGCGCCCGCCGAGGTCGACGACGTCGCCGTCGCACAGCAGGTCGGGCTCGGGGCCGGGACGCGGGTCCCAGGCGGTGTCGACGTCGGGCGGGAGCGGGCGCGGGTCCGCGTCCGCGGAGAGCAGGTGGAAGAAGTCGCGGTCCAGGGCGCGGTACGGGGGTGCCGCGGCGAGCAGGCGCCGGGCGTACGCGAGGTAGCGGCGGCGCTCGGCCGGGTCGACGCCTGTGCGGAGCCCGGCGACGCCGGCGGGGTGGATCGCGACGCGGTCGAACTCCGCGTCGCCGCCGACGTGGTCGAGGTGGGCGTGGGTGTGCACGACGTCGACGGGCCGGTCGGTGAGCCCCTCGGCGACCGGGCGGATCGGCGCGATCCCGAGCCCCGAGTCGACGAGCACCGCGCGGTCCCGCCCCGCGACCAGCCACGAGTTGACGTGGCCCGGCTCGGCGACGAGCCACACGTCCCGGGTCACCGGCCGGGTGCGGAACCAGGACACCCAGGTGAGCCTGCCAGGAGCGGCGGGTACTCGCCGCCGTGCCCGACCCCGCCACCGCCGACCTGCGCCACCCCGCCGCGCACCGCCCCGGGCAGGCCGACCCCGACTGGGCCTCCGCGCGCCGCGTCCTCGTCGTTCGTCCCGACAACGTCGGCGACGTCCTCATGACCGGGCCCGTGTTCCGCGCCCTGCGCGCCGCGGCCCCGGCGGCGACCCTCGACCTGCTCGCGTCCCCCGCGGGCGCGGCGGCCGCGGCCCTGCTGCCCGAGGTCGACGGCGTCGTCACCGCCTCGGTGTCGTGGCAGCAGCTCGACCTCGTGCCCGGTGACGACCCCGACGCCGAGCTCGTCGACGACCTCGCCGCCCGCGGCTACGACGCCGCCGTCGTGCTGACGTCGTTCTCGCAGTCGCCGTGGCCCGCCGCGGAGGTGCTGCGGCGCGCCGGGGTGCCGGTGCGGGTCGGGATGTCGAAGGAGTTCGGCGGGGGCCTGCTCACCCACTGGGTGCCGGCGCCGCCCGACGAGGAGCACCAGGTCGACCGCATGCTCGGGCTGCTCGGCGCGGTGGGCGTGCCGTCGCAGGGCCCGTCGCAGGGCACCGAGCTCGCCGTGCGGATCCCCGACGACGCCGCGACGCCGCTCGCGGTCGTCGGCGCCCGCTACGCCGTCGTCGCGCCCGGGGCGAGCTGCCCGTCGCGCCGCTGGCCCGCCGAGCGGTTCGCCGCGGTCGTGCGGGGGCTCGCCGAGGACGGGCTGACGGTGGTGGTCAGCGGCACCGACCGCGAGGCGGAGCTGGTCGCGGCGGTCGCCGGCGAGGTGGGCGTGCCGATCGCGGGCGGGCTCGGGCTCGGCGACCTCGCGGCGCTGCTCGCCGGCGCCGAGGTCGTCGTGGCCAACAACTCCGGCGGCGTGCACCTCGCCGATGCCGTCCGCGCGCCCGTCGTCGAGCTGTTCGCCGGCACCGAGACCGTCGACCAGTACCGGCCCCGCTCCACCCGCGCCGAGGTGCTCACCCGGCCGGTCGCGTGCGCGCCCTGCCGCCAGCTCGTGTGCCCGTTCGCCCAGGAGTGCCTCGCGGTCACCCCCGCCGAGGTGCTCGCCGCGGCCCGCCGGCTGCAGTCGGTGGCGGTGTAGCCGTCTCGTGGTCGAGCACACCGACGACGGGCACCACGTCGTCGTCGACGGGCGGAAGTGGCGGGCGACCGACCCGCTGATCCCCGCCGACGACGCCGCGGTGCTGCGCCGCTGGCTGATGGCGGCGCGTCGCGACGTCGGGACGGCGAAGCGCGCGGGCGACACCGACGGCGAGGCCGCGGCGCGCTCGCGCGTCCACGCCGCGAAGACCGCGCTCGGCGAGCGGGGCCCGGCCTGGTGGGAGCAGGACGAGGACGCCCGCCGCGACCGCTGGACCGACGGCCTGCGACAGGCCGCCGACGAGGGGTTTGCGCCCCCGGAGTGAGTGGGTGCCCCCGCATTCGCACGGCCTCCCGAACCCGAAGGAGCGATGGGACCGATGACGACACCGCCGATCCAGGGCGACGAGAACCCGAACGACCCGAACCCGGCGAACTCCAGCCAGACGCTCGCCGCGTTCAGCGGGCAGGTGCAGCGGCGCCTGGGGCTGGAGCAGCCGTCGGAGGCCGAGATCCTCGTGCGCAGCACGCTCAACGAGCTCGGCAAGTCGGTCAGCAGCGGCCTCGCGCAGGAGCTGACGATCAGCCTGCCGCCGGAGCTGTCCGCGGAGCTGCGCGCGCAGCGCCCGAAGGACGACACGGCCCGCTCGGTGAGCAAGGAGTCGTTCGTCGACGCCGTGAGCGGGGCGGTCACCTCCGTCGACGCCGACGAGGTCGAGCGCCAGGTCGAGCAGGTCCTGCGGGTGCTGCGCGAGTGGCTCCCCGAGGACCAGGTCGACCGCACCCTCGAGCAGCTCCCCGGCGACCTCGTGGCCCTCATGCGCTGACCCCCGTCGTCGAGCGAACCACGCCCTCGCTGCCTCCCGGGCAGCGAGGGCGTCGTTCGCTGCGCATGGGGAGCCGCGCCGTCGGTCGGGCGGCAGCGGTCAGCGGGCGCTCGTCGACACCCGGGGCTGCGGGTCGCCCTGGCCACCACTGCCCTGACCACCACCGCCGGGGCCGCCGCCGGAACCACCGCCGGCGCCACCGCCTCCGGAGCCATCACCGGCGCCGCCCCCGCTTCCCGAACCGCCGCCGTTGCCTCCCCCGCTGCCTCCCCCGTTGCCGGCTCCACCGCCGCCACCACCGCCACCCCCGGGCGGGTCGGCCGGGGCCGGTTCGGTGGCCACGACGACCGACGGCGGGGCCACGCGGGTCGGGGTGCGCCGGGTGGTCGTCTCCGCGTCCGTCGTGCGCCGCCGGGCGCGCGAGGTCGTGCGCGTCGTGGTCGTGGAGGTGCTGGTCCCGGCCGCCGCCTCGGTCGTCGTGACCGGCGGCGGACCGAGCGCGGGCAGCAGCGGGGCGGGCGGCACCCCGAGGGTCGCCGACCCGCCGGGCACGGCCGCCACCATCGGTGCCACGCCGGTCGCGACCCCGGCCCCGAGGACGCCGGCCACCACGGTCGAGACGCCCAGCGCCGACCGCGCCACCAGCCCCGGCCATCGCCGGCCCGGCGGCCGGACAGGCAGGGCCGACGTCGGGCCGGCGACCGGGATGGCGTCGTCCTCGTTGGTCACCTCGGGGTAACGACACCACCCATCCGGGGGTCACGCGGAGATCGTCGGCACGGTCCGTCAGCGCGACCCCGCGGCCGTTACGGCAACGGGGACCAGTGCACCACCTTCGTGGTGGTCATCTCGTCGAGGAGCTCCGGGCCGTAGCCGAAACCGGTGCCCGACCTCCCGCGCGGCTGGGCCGCCCCGCCGGGCGCTCCGCCGAACACCGAGTTGATCTTCACGGTGCCCACGGGCAGCTCGCGCCACGCGTGCTGGGCGTGGGCGATGCTGCCGGTGAGCACGGTGGCGGCGAGACCGTGCGGGTCGTCGACCGCCTCGGCCAGGCCCTGCGCGAAGTCCTCGACGACGCGCACGGGCGCGACGGGGCCGAAGGTCTCCTCGCGCAGGATCGTCATGGCCGGCGTGAGGCCGGAGAGCACGGTGGCCGGGTAGAAGGCCCCGTCGCCCTCGGGGAGGAACCCGCCGGCGTGGACGGTCGCGCCGTCCGCGATCGCGCCCGCGACATGGCCGTGGACGTGCTCGCGGTGACGGCGGTCGACCAGCGGGCCGAGCGCCTTCTCCCCCGTCGAGGCCGGGCGGTACACCCAGCGCGCGGCCTCCTCGGCCAGCGCGTCGAGGAAGGGCTCGGCGACCTCGGCCGCGCAGTAGATGCGCTCGACCGACACGCACACCTGGCCGCCGTTGGCGTACGAGCCCAGTGCGGCCTGCTCGGCGGCCCAGCGCGGGTCGACGTCGGCGTCGACGACGAGGGGGTCGTTGCCGCCGTTCTCGAGCAGCACGTGGGCGCCGGTCCCCGCCGCGGCCTGGCGGATGGCCTGCCCCGCCGCGATCGAGCCGACGTGCGCGATGACGTCGACGTCCGCGTGGCCGGCCAGCGCGGCACCCGTCGGGCCCGCGCCGTCGACGATCTCGAGGACGCCCTCGGGGAGGAACGAGGCGACGAGCTCGGCGAAGCGGCGTCCGAGGTGCGGGCAGCGCTCGCTGGGCTTGTGCACGACGGTGTTGCCGGTGACCAGCGCGGCGCCGATGAGCCCGCCGGCGACGGCCACCGGGTCGTTCCACGGCGTGAGGACGGCCACGACGCCGCGCGGCTCGGGGACCATGAGGTCGGTCGCCGACCACGACCCGAGCAGCGACCGGCCACGGTGCACCGGGCCGAGCTCGGCGTACTGCTCCAGCGTGCCGGCCGCCGCGAGCACGCCGCCGAGCCCGTCGTCGTAGGGCCGGCCGGTCTCGGTCTCGTTGAGCCGCGCGAGGTCCTCGGCGACGGCGCGCAGCGCCTGGGCGGCGTCACGGACGCACCCGGCGCGCTCGGCGGCGGGGGTGCGCGCCCACCCGTCACGGGCGGCGCGGGCCCGGGCGACCGCGGCGTCGACCTCGTCGGGGTCCGCGGGGCGCACGCGCCCGACGAGCTCGCCCGTCGCCGGGTCGTGGACCTGGATGTCGGTGTCGATCGCGGTGCTCACGGGGCCCGGGGTTCCACGGCGGCCCCCGCCGTACGCCTGCTCGTCCGCGGCCGACCGTCGCCCTCGCGTTAGCCCGCCACCCGCGCCGGGGATGCCGGTCCACGTGACAGGACGACTGGACGGGACCACCGCGATCGTGACCGGCGCCTCGAGCGGCATCGGCAACGCGACCGCCCGCGCGCTGGCGGCCGAGGGCGCCGCCGTGGCGCTGTTCGCGCGGCGGCGCGACAAGCTCGAGGACCTCGCCGGCGAGCTCGACGGCGCGAGCGTGCACGAGGTCGACGTCGCCGACGCGGACGCCGTGCGCGCCGCGGTCGACGAGGTGGCGGCGCGGCACGGGCGCGTCGACGTGCTGGTCAACAACGCCGGCTACGGCTCGATGGACCTCGCGCGCGACGCCGACCTCGGCGAGTGGCAGACGATGGTCGACGTCAACCTGCACGGGGTGCTGTCGACGACCCACGCCGCGCTCGGCCACCTCGTGAAGGCCGCTCAGGGGCCGCGCGGGATCGCCGACGTGGTGACCGTCAGCTCGGTCGCCGGGCGCGCGGTCACCGGGCCCGGCAGCAACGTCTACGCGGCCACCAAGCACGCGGTCGGCGCCTTCTCCGAGGCCCTGCGCCAGGAGCTCGCGGGCCAGCACGTGCGCGTCGGGCTGGTCGAGCCGGGCCTCGTCGAGACCGAGCTGACCACCACCGGCGACGCCAACAAGCCCGACGCCGGCCAGGCCTCGGAGCTGGGTGTGCTGCACGCCGGCGACATCGCCGACGCCGTGGTCTACATGGTCACCCGGGCGCCGCGCACCGCGGTCAACGAGGTGCTCGTGCGGCCCACCGAGCAGACCAACTAGGTGCGCTTCGCGCAGGTGAGCCGGGTAGGTTCCGGGCCGGGATCCATCGCGGCCGAGGGAGGAGTGCGTGGCCCTCGACCGTCTCGACGACCCCGACCACCCCGTGTACTCCATGGGCCAGGCCGCCGAGGTCCTCGGGGTGACGCCGGCCTTCCTGCGCAACCTCGACGCCACCGGCCTGCTCAGCCCGGGTCGGTCCGACGGCGGTCACCGGCGCTACTCGCGCCACCAGCTCGACCGCGTCGTCGAGCTCCGCCGGCTGGCCGGCCAGGGCCACACCCTCGTGAGCGCCGCCGAGATCCTCGACCTGCGCGCCGACCTCGACGGCGAGCGCGCGCGGCACGCGGCCACGTCGCGCGAGCGTGACGAGGCCGTGCGCGACCGGGATGCCGCGCGCGACGAGCGCGACACCGCTCGTCGCGAACGTGACCGGGCCCGCGGCGAGAGGGACAGCGCGCGCCGCGCGGGGCACGGCCGGGACGACGAGAACCTGGGGATTGACCCCCAGAAAACCTCCTCCTAAACTTGGAGATATCCGAGCCGCAGTGTCGACGCCCTGGGTCCCCGGAGGAGGTGGTCGCCGTGACCGTCGAGGTCCTCGACGCGCAGCTGCGCGACATCACCGTCGACGACGCCCCCGGCCGCGGCGGGGAGCCGCCCGCGGAGCCCCTGCGGCTGGACCGCGACCCGGACCTCACCGATCAGGCCGTCGTCGACGCCGAGTTCGTCGCCATCGTCCTGGGCGAGCGCCCCTGGGGCGAGCACCTCCCGTCGCCCCGCACGCCGCCGCCCGCGGCCGCGACCCGCGCTCGCCGGGATCCTCCGCCGCCCGGGCCGGGCCCGCGCTCCGGACACCGGAGCGACCCGCTCCCGGCGGTCGACGCGACCCCGCAGGTCCGGCGACGAACCGGGCCGGGCCCCCGATCACCTCCGCCGCGCTCGACCACGGTCACCGATCCGACGAGGAGGTGAGCGCCGAGCGCGGACCCCACCAGGGAGGCCGTCGAGCCTCCCGCGCATCCATCTCACCGACCCGGCCCGGGGCCGAGCGGGACGACCGACGAGCGGCCGGACGCCGCGACGAACGAGGACAGGGTCGTCCCCGCTGGGCCCCGGGCCTTCGTATGTCACGGCGGCAGGCAGAGGAGACGGGCTCGACCTCGACGGCTCCCCGGTCACCGGCTCCCGCTCACACCTGGGTGCCGACCGCGAGCACCAGCGCGAACGAGATCAGGTTGAACGTCGCGTGGGCCGCGGCCGGCGGCCAGATCGACCCGGTGCGCTCGTAGAGGACGGCGTTGACGAGGCCCAGCAGGAACGCGGCCGCGAACACGACGTTGAGCCCGTGGGCCAGCGCGAAGATTCCCGCGGAGAGCACCGCCGCGAGCACGTGCCCGAGCCGGCGCAGCACGCCGTAGGCGAGGCCGCGGAAGAGCAGCTCCTCACCGAGGGGGACGACCAGCCCGCCGATCAGCACGACGAGCGTGGCGGCGACCGGCCCGCTGAACAGCGTCAGCGCCTCCTGCGGGTCGGAGGTGTCCCCGGTGACCGCGACGTAGACGACGATGAGGACCCGCGAGACGAGCCAGGCCAGGAGCCCGATGCCCGCGCCGAGCGCGACGGTGCGCGCGACGGGGCGCACGAGCCCCACCGCGACCGGCGAGCGCACCCGCAGCGCCAGCGCGATCGCCACCGCGAGCAGCGCCGACCCGCCGGACACCGCGACCAGCGCGGGCGCGGGGGGCGTGCCCTCGCTCACGAGCCCGAGCGCCACGAACAGCACCACCTGCAGCGCCACGTAGGCGAACGCCCCGACGACCAGCTCGAGCCATCCCAGCGCGGGCCGGGCGACGGGAGCCGCGTGCTCGACCGGCTGCTCAGTCACCCCGGGCCTTGCGCGTCTCGCGGTCGTTGGCCTTCTCCACGGCGCGCGCCAGCTCGTCCTTGTCCATCGTCGAGCGGCCCGAGACGTCGAGCTCCTGGGCCCGCTCGTAGAGGTGCTCCTTGCTGGCGTTGGCGTCGACCCCGCCGCCGGTCTCGCCGCTCGGGTTCGCGCCGCCGCTCTCGGCGCGGGAGTCGGAGGGGCCGTACTCCTCCTTCTGCTCCCAGTGGTCGCCGACCTTCTCGTGGGTGTGCTTGAGCGCCGCGTACGCCGTGCGGTTCGCGCGCTCGCCCTTGCCGTACGTGTCCTCCGCCGACTCCTTCGCCTTCGCGTAGGTGTCGCGCGCCTTCTTGTCCGAGCGCTGCAGCGTCGACGGCAGGTCCTCGAAGTCCTCCGGCATGCCAGGGAGGTACCCGGTCAGCCGCGTACGCCCACTTCCAGCTCGGCGACACTCTGCACGACCTGGTTGGGCCGGTACGGGTAGCGGTCCATCTCGGCGGGGTCGGTGATCCCCGACAGGACGAGGATCGTGTGCAGCCCGGCCTCCATGCCCGCGACCATGTCGGTGTCCATCCGGTCGCCGATCATGGCCGTGGTCTCGGAGTGCGCGCCGATGGTGTTGAGCCCGGCCCGGATCATCAGCGGGTTCGGCTTGCCGACGAAGTACGGGCTCTTCCGCGTCGCGTGCGTGATGAGCGCGGCGACCGAGCCGGTGGCGGGCAGCGTGCCCTCCGGCGACGGACCGGTGGCGTCCGGGTTGGTGACGATGTAGCGGGCCCCGTCCTCGATGAGCCGGATCGCCCGCGTGATGGCCTCGAAGGAGTACGTCCGCGTCTCGCCGATGACGACGTAGTCCGGGTCGCGGTCGGTGAGGATGTAGCCGACGTCGTGCAGGGCGGTGGTCAGCCCGGCCTCGCCGACGACGAACGCGCTGCCGCCGGGGCGCTGGTCCTCGAGGAACTGCGCGGTGGCCAGCGCGGACGTCCACAGGTGGTCGGCCGGGATGTCGATGCCGCTCGCGTGCAGGCGCGCCTGCAGGTCCCGCGGCGTGTAGATCGGGTTGTTGGTCAGCACGAGGAACTGCTTGCCGGCCTCCGTGAGGCGGCGGAGGAACTCGTCGGCGCCCGGCAGCGCGTTCTGCTCGTGGACCAGCACCCCGTCCATGTCGATGAGGTACGAGTCGAGGTCGGGCAGGTCGGTCACGGAGCCTCCCGTCGCAGGTGGGTGTCGAAGAACTGCAGGATGCGCCGCCAGGCGTCCTCGGCCGACGGGCGGTGCAGGCCGAGCCCGAACACCGCGAGCGGCGCGGGCATCGGCTCGAGGAAGCTGTGGTTCGCGTCCGGGTAGGTCGTGACGTCGTGCTCGACGCCCAGCGCGGTGAGCGCCTGCTCCAGACGTTCGGGATGCCCGCGCAGCGACGGGTCCCGGCCGCCGAAGCTCGCGACGACCGGGCAGATGCCGGCGAGCGCGCGCTCCGCGTCGTCGGGGACCCGGCCGTAGTTCGGGGCGGCGGCGGCGTAGTCGTGCCGGGCCGCGGAGATCAGCGCGAAGCCGCCGCCCTGGCAGAAGCCGATGACCCCGACCCGCCCGGTGCAGTTCTCCCGCCCGGCGAGCCAGGTGCGCGCGGCCTCGATGTCGTCGAAGACCGGGCCGGTGCCGGTGGTCATCGACTTCATGGTCGCCGCGATGCAGCGCGGCCCGCCGCCGCGCGCGGTGTAGAGGGCCGGCGCCACCGCGAGGTAGCCCGCCGCGGCCAGGCGCTCGGTGTGGTCGCGCAGCGTCCCGCGCAGGCCGAAGGCGTCCTGGAGCACGACCACGCCCGGGAACGGGCCGTCCCCCACCGGGGGCTCGGCGAGGAACGCGGACTGGTGGCTGCCCGCGGAGGCGGGGATGTGCAGGTCGGGCACGTGGGCACCCCAGACGGTTCGGCGCTGCTGGACGGCCGAGCCTCGCCGGAGCGGTGGTCCGCGGCCATCGCGGGTACGCCCATCCTATGGACATCAAGTACACCGCCGAGGCCGTCTCGTCCGGTGACGCGCGCAACGGGCACGTCCGCAGCTCGGACGGTGTCATCGACCAGGACATGACGATGCCGCAGGAGCTCGGCGGGCCGGGCGGGGGCACCAACCCCGAGCAGCTCTTCGCCGCCGGGTACGCCGCCTGCTTCCACCAGGCGCTCAAGCTCGCGGGCGGGCAGTCGAACGTCGACACGGACTCCACCAGCGTCGAGGCGAAGGTCGGCATCGGCCCGGACGCCGAGAGCTTCGGGCTCCAGGTGTGGATCACCGCCACGATCCCCGGCACCGACCAGGACACCGCCGACCAGCTCGTCGCCCGCGCCCACGAGCTCTGCCCGTACTCGAAGGCCACCCGCGACAACATCGGGGTGGAGGTCACAGCCAAGGTCTAGCGGAGATCCGGAGCCGATGGGCCACGCTCGGGGGCTGTGCGCCTCCCCCTCGGTCTCCGCGTCGTGGGCACGACCCGCCGTCTGCTCGGCGGGTCGGTCGCCCACCTCGACCCCGCCGACGTCCCCGCGGCCCGGGAGGCCGTGCTGCGCCTGCAGCACGGCCCGCTCGGCCGGGCGGTGCTCGGCACCCCGCCGCGCGACGTCGCCGTCGAGGAGACGGTGCTGCCGACCGCGTCGGTGCCCGCGGGCCTGACGGTGCGCGTCTACCGGCCGCCGTCGACCGCGGCGCCGGCGCCGGCGGTCGTCAACTTCCACGGCGGCGGGTTCGTGCAGGGCGACCTCGACCAGTCCGAGTGGTTCTGCGCCCACGTCGCGCGGGCGGCCGCGGCGGTCGTGGTGTCGGTGGACTACCGCCTCGCCCCCGAGCACCGCTTCCCGGTGCCCGCGCAGGACGCCTACGAGGCCGTCGAGGCGCTCGCCGCCGCCCCCGGACGCGTCGGGATCGACCCCACGCGGATCGCGGTGATGGGCGACAGCGCCGGCGGCAACCTCGCCACCGTCGCCTGCCTCATGGCCCGCGACCGACGCCGCGAGGGGCACCCCGGGGAGCCACCCGCGCCGGCGATCGCGGCGCAGGTGCTCGTCTACCCGGGGGTCGAGATGGTCGACGTGCTGCCCTCGGAGCGGGCGATCCCGGTGGCACCGATCCTCGCCGCCGCCGACATCCGCGGCTTCCACGCCCTCTACCTCGGCGACGCCGACGGCACCCACCCCTACGCCTCGCCGCTGCGCGCCGACCTGCGCGGGCTCCCGCCGGCCCTGGTGCAGACCGCCGAGCACGACCCGCTGCGCGACCACGGCGAGCGCTACGCCGAGGCGCTCGACGCCGCCGACGTCCCGGTGCGCCACACCCGCTACCTCGGTGCCGCCCACGGCTACGTCGCCACCGGCGGCCTGACCCCACGCACCTCGCTCCAGGCGGTCGCGGAGATCGGGGCGTTCCTTCGCGCCATGTGAGCACTTTCCGGGCCTATGGCCCCGGAAAGTGCTCACACAACGTCGGGGGCCGGAGCTCGACGGGGCGGCGCTACCGTGGAGGGCCGCGACCCGGAAGGACCCCTCCATGCCCGCACCGCGGACCCCGTCCGCCCGTCCCCGCCGCGGCGTCCTCGCCGCCCTCCTGACCGGCCTGCTCGCATTGTCGGCGCTGCTCGTCACCGCCGGCACCGCGAGCGCCCACGACGTCGTCACCGGCAGCGATCCGGCCGACGGCGCCACCGTTCCCACCGCGCCGACCAGCGTCTCGGTGACCTTCAGCGACGAACCGCAGGGCAACCTGTCCACGCTGACCGTCGTCGGCCCCGACGGCGCCCACCACGAGGCGGGCCCGACCACCACGCGGGGCGAGGTCGTCTCCGTGCCGGTGGGCCCGCTGCCGCAGGCCGGCCAGTACGAGATCGGCTACCGGATCATCTCGAGCGACGGCCACCCGACGACCGGCTCGGTCTCCTTCGAGCTGACGACCCCGTCGGCGGCTCCTGCGGGGACCGCGGCGGCCGCGCCGGGTGCCGCCGGGACGGGCCAGCCCGGCCAGTCCGGCCACGCCGGCCACGAGGCCGCCCCGCCGTCGCCCGCCGCGGCGGCCGGGCCCGACGACGGCGGCGGCGGTGTGCCCGCCTGGGTGTTCGTCGTCATCGCGGTGGTCGTCGTGGGCGGTGCGGTCGCGCTGGTGCTGCGGCGCCGGGCCTGACGCCCGGCCCGGGGTCCGGGCGGGCGAGGGGCACCCCCCTCGGGTGCCCCTCGCCGCCACGCCCGGCCACGACCCTCGGGTCGGGCCCGGGAGGACTCCGGGGTCCTACTCGACGGGGTCCTACTCGACGATCTGGACCCGGTCGTTCGGGTTCAGGTGCTCGAAGAACCGCTTCGCGTCCTCCTGGCCGAGGCGCACGCAACCGGCCGACTCGCGGTCGGTGCTGCCGCCGTGGAAGGCGCGCCCCTCGTTGTCGAAGAAGACCGCGTACGGCATCGGCGAGCCCTCGTACTCCTGGCTCACGTGGTGCCGTTCCTTGCGCTGGATGATGTAGTCACCGGTCGGGGTCTCGTGGCCCTCGGCGCCGTGGCTGTTGCGCACCGGCCCGTGGACGACGTTGCCCTGGCCGTCGAGCAGCCAGGCGCGGTTCTCCGACAGGTCGACGCACGCCTTGATCCGCGCGTCGGTGCACGGCGTGCCGTCGACACCGCCGACGCCACCCGCCGGCGCCGCGACGGCCACACCGCCGAGCTGGAGCGCCCCGAGACCGATCGTGGCCACCGAGACCGCGATCCGACCGGACGGCATCCCGCGCCGCGTCCCCCTGCGATGCCTGCCCGCCATGCGCCCTGCCCCTCGATCGCGTCGCGCGGCTCCCACACCGCGCGATCCGACCGGCACAACGAGACAGTCACGACGGGGTCACGGACTGTTTCCGGTGGTTCGGAGCACGTCACCGGAACCGGTTCGGCGCACAACCACTGTGGGTTCCGCGCGTCGTCGACACAGCGCGTTCACCGCGAGGCGACGGTCACCCACTCGATGCGGCCGCGCGGACGAAGGCGTCGAAGACTTGATCGCTGAACAGGATGAACCGTGCCTCGCGCACGGCACTGTCGGTGATGCGCACGGTGGTGACGGCGATCCGGGCGGCGTCGTCGAGCGGCCACCCGTACACGCCCGCCGACACGGCGGGGAACGCGACCGTCCGCGCGCCGACCTCGTCGGCCACCCGCAGCGACTCGCGGTAGGCCGAGGCAAGGAGCTCCGAGCGGTCCTCGCCCTTCGCGTACACGGGGCCGACGGTGTGGATCACCCAGCGGGCCGGCAGCCGCCCCGCGGTCGTGGCGACGGCCTGCCCCGTCGGCAGGCCGTCGGGCAGGGTCGTGCGCCGCAGCTCGCGGCACGCCTCGAGGATCTCCGGTCCGCCGGCGCGGTGGATGGCGCCGTCGACGCCGCCGCCCCCGAGGAGCCCGGAGTTCGCGGCGTTGACGACGGCGTCGACCTCTGCGGTCGTGATGTCGCCCCGGTGCAACGTGACCTCCGACGTGCCCATGTGCGCCAGGTACCCGCCGTGACGGCGGGTCACGACCGCGCACCTGACACCATCGCGGCGTGAGCGACACGCGCATCGAGGTCACCGACACCGTCGACGCCCCCGTCGAGCGGGTCTTCGCCCTGCTCGCCGACCCCGACCGGCACCCCGACCTCGACGGCAGCGGCACGGTCCACGCCTCGCACACCCACCTCGCGATCACGGAGGTCGGCGAGGTGTTCGTCATCGAGATGGACCACCCCGAGCGCGGGCGCTACCGGGTCGAGAACCACGTGGTGCGCTACGAGGAGGACCGCGCGCTGGCCTGGGCGCCGGCGAAGCCCGGCACCGCGCCGTCGGGCCACGTGTGGGGCTGGGAGCTGGCGTCGGACGGCGACGACCGGACCGTCGTGACCCACTACCACGACTGGGCGGACCTCACCGACCCCGCGATCCTCGGGCGCGTCCGCGAGGTCACGGCCGACGAGATGCGCGCGACCACCGGGAACCTGGCCGCCGCCCTGGCCTGAGGTGCGCTGCGCGCTCGTGAGCAGAACGAGGTGCTGGAGCACTTCGTTCTGCTCACCTGCCCGGAGGGCACAGGGCGTCGAAGTCAGCGCCGGGCGGGGCCTCGAGGTCGTGGCGGGTGCCGTCGGGGCCGGTGAAGCCCAGGCGCCAGGCGTGCAGGCCGGTGCGCGTGGCCGGGTTCTTCTCGAACAGCGGGTCGCCGACGAGGGCGTGGCCGATCCAGGCGAGGTGGACGCGGATCTGGTGGCGGCGTCCGGTCGCCGGCGTCACCGCGAGCAGAGTCCGGTCCTCGCCGCGGCGGAGCACCTCGAACGTCGTCGTCGACGGGTAGACGTCGCCGGGCAGGACCGCGTCGTCGGGTACCGACCACGCCCCGTCGGCGCACGTGATCGCCTCGCGGGGCGCGGCGATCCGCACCCGGTTCTTGCGGCCCACCGACAGCGGGAGCTCGATCGTGCCCCGCTCGGGCAGCCCGGTCCCGGACGCGACGGCCAGGTAGGTCTTGGCGACGGTGCGGTCGGCGAACTGGCGGGTGAGGTCGCCGTGCGTCCCGAGCCGGCGCGCGAAGAGCACGATCCCGGAGGTGACCTTGTCGATGCGGTGGGCGGGCCACAGCGTCTCCCCGGCGTCGCGGGCGAGGCGGACGAGGTCGGTGTCGTGGCGCTCGCCCATCACCGACCAGCCGGCCGGCTTGTCGAGGACGAGCAGGTCGTCGTCACGGAGCAGCTCGCGACCCGCCCGGACCTCGTCCCAGGAGCTCACGTCTCGTCGAGGCCGAGCGCGTCCAGCAGGGTGCGCAGCTTGACCCCGGTCTCGGCGAGCTCGTCGGCCGGGCGGGACGCGGGCACGATCCCCGCGCCCGCCCACAGCCGCACGCGGTCGCCCTCGACCTCGCCGCAGCGCAGCGCCATGACCCACTCGCCGTCGCCGCGGGCGTCGGTCCAGCCGACGGCGCCGGTGTAGAAGCCGCGGTCGAACGGCTCGATCTCGGTGATCGCGGCGTGGGCGGCCGCGCGGGGCACCCCGCAGACCGCCGGCGTCGGGTGCAGGGCCTGAGCCAGGTGCAGCGCCGACGCGTCGCGGGCGGTGGCGCGGGCCCGCACGGTGGTGGACAGGTGCCACAGGGTCGGGGTGCGGACCAGCGACGGCGCGTCGGGCACCTCGAGGTCGTCGACGAGGGGACGCAGCCGCTCGGCGACGTCGGCGACGACCAGCGCGTGCTCGTGGCGGTCCTTCGCCGAGGCGAGCAGGGCCTCGCCGCGGCGGCGGTCCTCCTCGGGGTCCCGCGACCGCGCCGCCGAGCCGGCGAGGGGGTTCGCGGTGACCGTCGTGCCGCGCTTCGCGAGCAGCAGCTCCGGGCTGGCGCCGAGCAGCGTGCGCGGCGTGCCCGCGCTCCCGGGCGGCAGGTCGACGGCGAAGAGGTAGCTGCGCGGGTCGCGGCGGGCCAGCTCGCGCAGCATCGGCACGGCGTCGACCGGCCCGTCGGCCCCGTCCGCCACGACCTCGAGCACCCGGGCGAGCACCACCTTGTCCAGCCCGCCGGCCGCCATGCGCGCCAGCGCCTCGCCGACCATCGCCTCGTAGGCCTCCGGGGCGGGGACCGGGCGGGCGGTGCCGGCGACGGGCGAGGTGCCGGGGCCGGCGACGAGGACCGCGCCGAGGGGGTCGGCGCGCTCGACGTGCTCGGGGACGACGAGGTGCGCGTCGGCGGCCGGGTCGAAGGGCAGCGCGCCGACGGCCACGGCCCGGTCGGGGAGCTCGGGGAGGTCGGCGAGGTCGCGCAGCCGGCGCAGGACCGCGTCGGCGTCGCCGGAGGGCAGGTGGGCGAGGACGCCGCGGGTGCGCAGCGACCCGGTGGGCCCGGAGAACCAGGAGCCGCTGCCGGGCGTCCAGGAGCGGAGCAGCCGCACCGGGTCGGCGACGCCGAGCGGCGCGCGCGGAGCCGGGCTGGTGCTCGTCACGTCTGGCTCCCCGTCTGTGCCTGGGCGTGCCGCCCTCGGTGGCATCGTGGTCCACGGTCCCGGACGGTGCCCGTTCGGGCCCGTCCGGGATGTCCCGGTCACCGTCCACCCTCCGCTCGCTCCGACGGACGGTCCAGCCGGGGAGGGCGTGACACGCCGCACCGTCATACTCTGGGTACGTGACGACGAGGACCACCGACGAGGCGGACCCGCGCACCGCGCCGTCGCCCCTGCCGCGCTGGCGGGCCGACCTGCGCCTGGGCTCGCGGATCGTCGCGATGCGCGCGGGTGGCCTCGCCCTGGCGGTGCGCGGCGACCCCGTCGCCCGCCTCATGCACAAGCCCTGGCGCCTCGACCCGTATCCCACCTACGCGCGCGTCCGGGCCGCCGGCGCCGCGTCCGGCGGCGTGGCGCGCAGCCGCACCGGCATCCGCGCCGTCGCCACCCACGAGGCCTGCACGGCCGTGCTGCGCGACCGCCGTTTCGGTGTGCGGCTCGCGGACGGGCGGATGCCGTTCGACCCGACCGACGGGGCGAGCACCGCCTCGAGTCACGACCCGACCGACCCCGGCACCGCGCTCATCGAGCCCATCGACCTCTCCCTGCTGGGTCTCGACGCCCCCGACCACACCCGGCTGCGCCGCCTCGCCCAGCCGACGTTCGCGCCGAAGCGCCTCGCGCAGTACCGCGAGACCGCCCGCGCCGTCACCGGCCGGCTGCTCGACGCGGCACCGACGGACGCGCCGTTCGACCTGGTCGGCGCGCTCGCCGCGCCGCTGCCGATCAGCGTCATCTCCGAGCTGCTCGCCATCCCCGACGTCGACACCCCCCGGTTCGCCGCCTGGGGCCGCGTGGTCGGCGCCGCGCTCGACGGCGTCCGCTCGGTGCGCCACGCCCACGCCCTGTCGCGGGCGACCGCGGACCTGCGCGCCCTGTTCGCCGACCTCGTCGAGCGCCGCCG
Source organism: Actinomycetospora sp. ABD4_176 (assembly GCF_056311855.1). Taxonomy (NCBI): domain Bacteria; kingdom Bacillati; phylum Actinomycetota; class Actinomycetes; order Pseudonocardiales; family Pseudonocardiaceae; genus Actinomycetospora; species Actinomycetospora sp. ABD4_176. Next base: position 3,277,180 of record NZ_CM149974.1, read on the forward strand.
TGCCGACCCCGGCGAGGACGTCATCTCCCAGCTCGTGCACGCGCTCGACGAGGGGACGCTGACCCTCGACGAGCTCGTGTCGCTGGCGCAGCTGCTGCTCATCGCGGGGTTCGAGACGACGACCAACCTCGTCGGCAACGCCGTGCGCGCGCTGCACACCTCGGGCACGTGGGACGACCTCGTCGCCGACCCGGGCCTCGCGGCGGGCGTGGTCGAGGAGACGCTGCGGTGGGACCCGCCGGTCCAGCTCACGGCCCGCTTCGCGCACGACGACGTCGAGCTCGGCGGGCAGCGGCTGCGCCGCGACACCGGGGTGCTCGTGCTGCTCGCGAGCGCCGGCCGCGACCCCGCCGCGCACCCGGATCCCGACCGCTTCGACCCGCACCGCGAGCAGGTCACGACCCACCTCGCGTTCTCCGGCGGCGCGCACTACTGCCTCGGCGCGGCGCTGGCGCGCATAGAGGGCGAGGTGGCCCTGGAGATGCTCGCGCAGCGCCTCCCCCGCCTGCGGCCGGCGGGCCGGTTCGTCCCCCGCGTCGCGACCGTCCTGCGCGGGCCGCGGCGCTTCGGGGTCCGCGCCGACTGATCGCGCGCTACCGTCCGCGGCGTGCCCGAGCTGCCCTCGATCTCCCACGTCGCGCTGTCGGTGACCGACCTCGCGACCAGCCTGCCCTGGTACCAGCGGCTGTTCGGCGTCGAGCCGGCGATGACGCTGGCCGACGGCCCGTTCGAGCGGAAGGTGTTCGCCCTGGCCGGCGGGCAGCTCTTCGGGCTCACCGCCCACGAGGGCGCCCGCTCCGGCGACCGCTTCGACGTCGTCGCCCCCGGTCTCGACCACGTCGGCTTCGCCTGCGCCGACCGGGCCGAGGTCGCCGCCTGGCAGACCCACCTCGACCTCATCGGCGTCGTGCACGGCGGCGTCGTCGAGGCCGACTACGGCTGGGCGCTGTCGTTCAGCGACCCCGACGGCAACGCGCTGGAGTTCTTCGCCCTCGCGTCCTGAACCGGACGACCACGACACGACTCCCGGCCACACCCTCTCTTCGGCCAGTCCTCGGTTGTCGCAGGACTAGTGCCACAAGGCTTCACCTGCGCCACACTCGGGTCGACGCCACCCGCCCGGGTGGTCCGCCGGATCGGGGGTGACGCGTGGAGCCGCACACCGGGCTCGTCGCCATGCACATGAGCGACGGGATCGTCGACGCGCCGACGTCGGTGATCTTCGGGATCGTCGCCGTCCTCGGCCTCGCCGTGTGCGTCGCGCGCGCCCGGCGCGACCTCGACGACCGCACCGCGCCGATGGCCGGGCTCGTCGCGGCCTTCGTCTTCGCCGTCCAGATGCTGAACTTCCCGATCCTGCCCGGGGTCAGCGGGCACCTGCTGGGCGGCGCGCTCTGCGCGATCCTCGTCGGGCCCTGGGTCGGCGCGATCTGCGTGTCGATCGTGCTGCTGCTCCAGGCGCTGCTCTTCGCCGACGGCGGGCTCTCCGCCCTCGGCCTGAACATCACCAACATGGCGCTGATCGGCACCTTCGTCGGCTACGGCGTGGCGGTGGCGATGCGCCGGGTCGCGACGCGCAGCCGCGGCGGCCTCGTGCTCACCGCGTTCGTCGCGGCCTGGGTGAACACGGTCGCCGCGTCGCTGGGCTTCGTCCTCGAGTACGCGATCGGCGGCGAGGGCCTCGCGCTCGGCACGGTGTTCGGGCTGATGGCGGGCTTCCACGCGCTGATCGGGATCGGCGAGGGCGTCATCACCGCGCTCACCGTCGGCGCCGTCGCGTCCGTGCGCCCCGACCTCGTCTACCTGACGCGCTCGGCCGCGCCGTCGCTGACGATCAAGGGAGTGGGAGCGTGAAGAAGCTGCCGCTGGCGTTCTACGCCGGCTTCCTCGTCGTCGCCCTGCTGCTCGCCGGCGTGGTGTCCTACGCCGCGAGCGGCAGCCCCGACGGCCTGGACGCGGTGACCCAGACCGGGTGCGAGCTCGACGAGTCCGGCGAGCCCGTGGGCGGGCAGTGCATCGCCCAGAACGCCGGCGAGCACGCCACCGGCTCCAGCCCGCTCGCCGACTACACCGTCGGCGGCTCCGAGGGCACGACCGGCCTCGCGGGCGTCATCGGGGTGGTGCTGACGCTGGTCGTGGCGGGCGGGCTGTTCTGGGTCCTGCGCCGGCGGGGCTCGCGCGACGAGACCCCCAGCCGGGTCGAGTAGCGGTGGCCGCCGGGCACGCGCACCCGCTCTACCGCGCCGGCGACTCGGTCGTCCACCGGCTGCCCGCGCACGTCAAGATCGTGGTCGCGTTCCTGTTCGTGCTCGCGGTGGTGGCGACACCGAGGGAGGCGTTCGCGGTGTTCGGGCTGCAGTTCCTGCTGCTCGTGGGCGTGTGGGTCGCCGCGCGCATCCCGCCCGGCTGGCTCGCGGCGCGCGCGCTGATCGAGGCGCCGTTCGTCGTCCTCGCGGTGCTCCTGCCGTTCTCCGCCGGCGGCCCGCGGGTCGAGTGGTGGGGGATGTCGCTCGCCGTCGACGGGCTGCTCGCGGGCTGGAACATCCTGGTCAAGGGCACCCTGGGCGTGCTGGTCTCGGTGACGCTCGCCGCGACCACCCCGCTGCGCGACCTCGTCTCCGGGCTCTCCCGGCTGCGGGTGCCCTCGATGGTGTGCGTGATCGCGACGCTGATGCTGCGCTACCTCGAGGTGATCGTCGCCGAGGCCCGGCGGATGCGCCTGGCCCGCATCTCCCGCGGCCACGACCCGCGCTTCGCCTGGCAGCTCGGGGCCACCGTGCGCTCGGTGGGCGCGCTGTTCCTGCGCTCCTACGAGCGGGGCGAGCGCGTGCACCTGGCGATGCTGTCGCGCGGCTACACCGGCACCATGCCCGCCTTCACCACCGCACCGGCCTCGACGGCGACGTGGTCGGTGGCGCTGGTGCCCGCGGTCGCCGCCGCCCTGCTGGCGGTGTCCGGATACTGGGCCTGGTGACAGCCAGCCTCGAGGTCTCCGGCCTGGCCTTCGCCTACCCCGACGGCCACCAGGCCCTCTTCGGCGTGGACCTGCGCATCGAGCGCGGCGAGCGCGTGGCGCTGCTGGGGCCCAACGGCGCGGGCAAGACGACGCTCGTGCTGCACCTCAACGGCGTGCACCGTGCCGGGGCGGGCGCGGTGCGGGTGGGCGGGCTCGAGGTCACACGCGAGAACCTCCAGGAGATCCGCCGGCGGGTCGGGATCGTCTTCCAGGACCCCGACGACCAGCTGTTCATGCCCACCGTCGCCGACGACGTCGCGTTCGGGCCCGCGAACTTCGGGGTCGCCGAGCCGGAGCTCTCGCTGCGGGTCAAGGAGGCGCTCGACGCGGTCGGGGTCGCCGAGCTCGCCGACCGCTCGCCCATGCACCTCTCCGGCGGGCAGCGCCGCCGCGCCGCGCTGGCGACGGTGCTGGCGTGCGACCCGGAGATCCTGGTGCTCGACGAGCCGTCCACCCACCTCGACCCGGTCGCGCGCCGCGAGCTCGCCGAGGTGCTGCTCGGGCTGGACCGGACGATGCTCATGGTCACCCACGACCTGCCCTACGCCCTGCAGCTCTGCCCGCGCTCGGTGGTGATCGACGGCGGTGTGGTGGTCGCCGACGCCCCGACCCGCGAGCTCCTCGCCGACGCGGACTTCCTCGCCGCTCACCGCCTCGAGCTCCCGTTCGGGTTCGCGCCGGGCTGAGCGCGTGCCACGCTCGCGCGCATGGACCTCGACGACTTCCGCGAGCGGGCCGCCGGCGAGAGCTTCCTGGTCGTCGTGTCGACGGCCCGGGCGGACGGGTCGATCCAGTCGAGCGTCGTCAACGCCGGCGTCATGGACCACCCGGTGCACGGCACGCCGATCCTGGCGCTGGTGGCGGCGGGCGGGTCGGTGAAGCTCGCGAACCTGCGGGCGCGGCCGTGGATGACGGTCACCGTGCGCTCCGGCTGGCGCTGGACGACCGTCGAGGGCGGCGCCGAGATCGCGGGCCCGGACGACCCGCTGCGCGGTGTCGACGACATCCCCGCCCTGCTGCGCGAGGTCTTCGTCGCCGCCGGGGGCCAGCACGACGACTGGATCGCCTACGACGAGACGATGGCCCGCGAGCGCCGGGCCGCGGTGCTCGTCACCCCGAGCCGCGTGTACGGCGTCTAGGAGCGCACCAGGTGTAGGCCAGCACCTCGTCGGGGCCCAGCCGCCGCCAGCGCTCCCGCAGGTCCCGGAGATCGGTGAGCGCGACGCCGACCTGCTCGACGGTGAACGGCGCGCGGCCGGTCTCCGTGATCCCCCATGCCTCGTCGAGGGCCGTGGCGACGGCCGGGGCGCGGCGGTCGATCCCCTGCGCGAGCACGCCCACGACGACCTCCGCCAGCCGCAGGTCGCGGGCATGGTCCCGACGCACCCCGCCGGACACCTGCTGCCGGTCGTGGCGCGGCTTCCCGCCGGTGATCTCCAGGCTGTCGAACAGCGCGCCCGCGCGGATCGAGCCCCAGAGCCCACGCTCCATGCCGAGTGCGCGCTCGCCGAGGAGGTGGACGGCGTCGTGCGGCACCGTGCCGGTGCGGTCGTAGGAGCGCAGGCGCAGCCGCAGGCCGTCCCCGCGGTCGATGTCCGCGAGAGACCCGCCGTCGGGGCGCCGGGTGAACGCGACGTGCACGCCGCCATCGGACCACGGGCGCGGGGCGGACCTCACTCCGTTTCCGGGTCCTGCGGGGCGCCGGAGTACGCGGCGAGCATCCGCACCACGTGGCCCTCGACGGCGTCGCGACCCAGGCCGAGCCCGGTCAGGGTGCCGGCGCCGTCCTCCTGCTCGAGCAGCGCGAGCAGGATGTGCTCGGTGCCGACGTAGTGGTGGCCGAGGCGCAGGGCCTGGCGGAACGTCAGCTCCAGCGCCTTCTTGCTGGCCGCGTCGAACGGGATGAGCGCCCCGATCTCCGTGGCCCGCGGCGGGAGGGTGCCGACGAGCGTGCGGCGCACCGTCTCCGGTGACACGTCGAGGGCCGTCATCGTCAGGACGGCCAGCGACTCGGGCTCGTGGAGCAGCCCGAGCGCCAGGTGGGCCGGCGTGATCTCGGCGTGGTGCGACCGGCGGGCCTCCTCCTGCGCGGCGACGACGACGTTGCGCGCCCGCGGCGTGAAGCGCCCGAAGCCCTCCTCCATGTCGATGTCGCCGGTCGCGCCCTTGGGCACGAACCGCTTCTGGGCGGCCTGCTTGGTGACGCCCATGCGCCTGCCGATCTCGGTCCACGACGCCCCGGAGCGCCGGGCCTGGTCGACGAAGTGGCCGATGAGGTGGTCGGCGACCTCGCCGAGGTGCTCCGCGGCGAGCACGGCGTCCTGGAGCTGCTCGAGGGTGTCGGCGTGGACCGAGGTGATCGCGTTGATGAGGTCGTCGAGGCGGACAGGGGTCGGAGGCGTAGCGGCCATGCGTCCACTCTAGGTTGACGACACCCCTGTTCGTCAACTGTCGATTGACGCTCGCGGCCGCAGGTCGGCGTCCACGAGGTCGACGAGCCCGACGAAGCCGAGCCGGGCGTAGAGCGCGTTGCTCGTCGGGTTGTCGAGGTCGGTGAACAGCAGGACCTCGTCGGCGCCCCGCGCCCGCGCCTGCTGTGCCGCCGCCGCGGTGACCGCCGCCCCGTGCCCGCGGCCGCGGTGCTCGGGGCGCGTGTAGACGGGGCCGATCCGGGCGGTCCCGAGCACCACCGGCGACGCCGACGCGTAGCCGACGGGCCGGCCGTCGGGGACCGCGACCACCACCCGGGACTCGTCGATCGCCACGTCCAGCGCCTCCCGCTGCGGCGGCGGGTCCTGCGGGGTGGCCTGGTGGTGGAACTCCCACAGCCACGACCACAGCAGGTCGCGGTCGGCGTCACCGGCGAGCCGCGTCGAGGTGGGGTCGGCCGGGAGCCGCAGGCGCGCGAGGCGGTGCAGCCGCTCGGTGACGACCGGCTCCCAGGTCGCGTCCCAGGCCGCGGCCAGCTCGCCGACGGTCGTGGCCGGGCCGAGCACCCGGTGCGGGCAGGGCTGCTGCGCCGCCCACGCGACGGCGGCCCCCGGCGGCATCGCCGAGACGACCGGGCGGTGCCGCGGCGTGTGGACGAGGACGGCCGACGTGCCCACACCGTCGTCCCACCAGGCCAGCGCGCTGGGCCCGCCGAACGCCTCCGGGCCGCGGCGGCGCAGGGTGTCGACGATCGTCAGCTCGATCGTGGCGGCCACGCGGTGCGCCGCGAGGAAGCCCGCGGCCGCGGCCCAGAACTCCTCGACGTCGTCGGTGACCGTCCAGCCCATGGCCGGCTAGCCGATCCAGAACCGCAGGGTCGCGGGAGCGCCGGTGCCGTGCGGGCGCGACGCCGGCCACCCGGGGTCGGGCTGCCCGCCGCAGCGGGTGATGACCGCGAGCGAGCCGGGGTTGTCCTCGCGGCAGGTCACGAGGACGGGACCGACGCCGCGGGCGCGCAGCAGCGCGATGCTCCCGCGCAGGATCGCGGTGGCGTAGCCCCGCCGGCGCTCGCCGGGCAGGACCGCGTAGCCGACGTGCCCGCCCTCGACGCAGAGGGTGTCGTTGAGCATGTGCCGGATCGAGGTCCGCCCGACCACCCGCCCGCCGACCTCGGCGTAGAGGAACGTCATCGGCACCCGGCCCGGCGGCAGGTCGACGCCGCGCTGCTCGCGGTCGAGGCGGTCGAGGTAGGCGAGCCACGGTTCGCCGTCGGGCCAGAGCCCGAAGTCGAAGCCGTCGGGGGCCAGCGCCGACTGGGCCGCGCGCGCGAGCGATTCGTCGGACGGGCGCGGGGCGCGGAGGACCAGGTCGTCGGACGAGCTGGTGTCGGGGCTGGCGTCGGGGCTGGCCACCGGCCCAGCCTGGCCCCGTCGCCGCCGCGCGGCACGCCGAGGGTGAAGTGGCCCACGCCTCGCCCGGGAGGAGGCGGCGGACGGGGGACGATGGAGGTCCCGACGAAGGAGACCCGCGGTGTCCGCGATGCGCACGGACCAGGCCCCCGCCGCCCACACCGATGTCACCCGGCACCTCGCCAACCTCCGCGACGTCGGCGGGATGACCACCGCCGACGGCGGCCGGACCCGACCCGGCGTGCTGTGGCGGGCCGACGCCCCGCTCGCCGGCGACGACACCCTCGGGCCCGGCGGGCTCGCGTGGCCGCCCGGCAGCGTCGTCGACCTGCGCAACCCCGCCGAGCTCCGCGACCCGCACCCGCTGCCCGCCCTCGGCGCGGAGCTGACCTCCCTCCCGCTCATCGAGGCCCTCGCCCCGGCCGAGCAGGCCCGCGGACGCCGGGGCGAGCTGGGCGTCGACGAGCTCTACCTGCTGCTCGTGCGCATCGGCGAGGCGTGGCTGCCCCAGCTGTTCGGGGTCGCGGCGCACGGGCCGGGCCCGGTGCTCGTGCACTGCGCGGCGGGCAAGGACCGCACCGGCGTCGCCGTCGCCCTGCTGCTGCGCGCGGCCGGCGTCGACCGGGCCACCGTGGCCGCCGACTTCGCCGCCACCAACGACCACCGCGTCGCCCTGCGCGACCGCCTCGTGGCCCAGGGCGCGGTCGACCCGGGCGTCGAGGCGAGCCGGATCGGGGTCACGCCCGCGCACCTCGACCCGGTGCTCGACCTCGTCGACGACGACCCGCGCGCCCCGCTGCACGAGGCGGGCGTGCCCGACGCGGACATCGAGGCCTGGCGCGCTCGCCTGGTCGAGGGACCGGCCTAGGTCCATCCGGACGCACCGCGCCGAGACGCTGTGGCGGGGCACAACGGCGCCGTCGTGATCTCTGTGCGTCGGCACAGTGCCCGGGGCGGGTGCGGGCCCGAAGACTGGAGGTCATCCCGGGCCCCCGCCCGGTGGCGCCGAACCAGCTCGAGGTGACGACGATGAACCCCCCGACGACGTGTCCGTGCTGCGGGGTCGTGGTCATGCCCCCCGAGATGTCCTACGACTTCGACGGCGAGACCGTCGCGTCGCTGACGCGCGAGGTGGCCTACCTGCGCGCCACCGTGGCCCGCCTGCGCGGCGTCGCCCGGCCCACGGTGCTGCCCCTGCCGCGCACCGGCCAGACCGTCAGCGCCGCCGTCGGCACCGCCGTCGACACCGAGGCCGTCAGCGCCTGACCCGCCCGCCGGCCGCCGCGCGCAGCCGCGCGAGAGCGGTCGCGGGATCCGGCCCGGGCCAGCGCACGACGACGCCCTCGACCAGGTCGGCGGCCTCCGCCACCAGGTCGGCCGCGAGCGCCAGGCCCGTGTCGGCGGCGCCGGGTCCGTCGCCGGCGCGACGCATCGCCTCGACCACGGCGTCGGGCACGACGACGTCGGGCACCTCGTGGTGCAGGTGCTCGGCCTGCGCGTAGCCGGTCAGCGCGCCCACCGACGCGAGCACCGGGACGCGCCGCCCGGCCGCCTCCAGAGTCTCGACGACCGCCCGCAGCCGCGCGATCTCGAACACCGGGCGCGTCACGAGGAACTCCGCGCCGGCCTCGACCTTCGCGACGGCCCGCTCGGCCTCGTGGGCGAGGTCGTCGGTGCCGGGCGTGACCCGGGCGCCGAGGCGGAACGCGGTCGGCGTGCCGAGCTCGGCGCCGTCGGCGTCGACCCCGCGGCCGAGCCCGGCGGCGAGCCGCAGGAGGGCGAGCCCGTCGACCTCCCACACGCCGTCGCGGACGGCCTGCTCGGCGTGCACCGGCGGGTTGCCCGTCTCGCAGACGAGCGTGCGCAGGCCCAGCGCGTGCAGCCCGAGCAGGTCGGCCTGCAGCGCGAGCATGCTCGTCTGCCAGCTCGTGACGGTCAGGACGGTGTCGACGTCGACGCGGTCGTGCAGGTGCACCCCGAGCGCCGCGGTGCTCGTGCTGGCGCGCCGCGTCCGCGAGCGGCTGACCCACAGCACCGACGCGCCCCCGGCCACGGCGCGGCGGGCGCGGGCGAGGTGCTCGTCGGGGCCGCCGGCGCCCGCGACCTCGGCGGCGACGAGGAACTCGCGGCCCGACCGGCGCGGGCGCAGCCAGCGCTCCACGGCGCCGCGTCCGGGACCGGCGCCGTCGGCGGTCTCCTCGGGCACGGGCGCGGGCGCCGACGGCCTCGCGGGCCGGCGGGGTGCGGGCGGGGCGCCCGGGCCCGGCGGGCTCGCGGGCGGGGACCAGGCGTCGTGGGTGGTCAGCGCCCGCGCGGCCGCCGCGATGTGCTCGGGCGTCGTGCCGCAGCACCCCCCGACGAGGCGCGCGCCGGCCTCGACGTAGCGCAGCACGTAGCGGGCGAAGTGCTCGGCGTCGCCGGCGAAGCGCACGCTGCGGTCGGCGACGACGTGCGGCAGCCCGGCGTTGGGCTGGGCGGAGAGCACCGGCCCGTCGGTCGGGCCCATCCGCCGCACGACGTCGAGCAGACCCTGGGGGCCGAGGGTGCAGTTGGTGCCGATCGCGACCGCGCCCGCCCCGGCCAGGCGCGCGACGACGGCGGCGGGCGACTCCCCGGCCGTGGTGACGTGCCCGGCGTCCTCGTCGACGAAGGTGGCCTGGGCGACGACGGGCAGGTCGGTCACCTCGCGCACCGCCCGCACGGCGGCGAGCAGCTCGTCGGCGCGGCTGAAGGTCTCGAGCACGACGAGGTCGACGCCGCCCTCGACGAGCGCCTCGACCTGCTCGCGGACCGCGGCCGCGGCCCGCACGGGGTCGGTGGGCGCGGTCTGGCCCGGCGGGGTCACCGGCGACACGGACCCGGCGACCCAGGCCGGGCGGCCCGCCCCGTCGCGCACCGCGGCGGCGAGCCGGGCGCCCGCCAGGTTGATCTCGCGGACCCGGCGGGCGAGCCCGTGGCGCTCGAGGCGGGGCCGGGAGGCGGCGAAGGTGTGGGTCTGCAGGACGTCGGCGCCGGCGGCGAGGTAGCGCTCGTGCAGGGCCGTGACCAGCTCCGGCGCGACGACGCAGAGCTCGGCCCCGTGGCCCTCGACCCGCCCGCCGCTGGCCCGCGCCAGCGTGCCCATCGCGCCGTCGGCGAGCAGCACGCGGCGCGCGAGCGCGTCGGCGAAGGACTCGCTCACGCCTCCATCTCCCCGAGGATCTCCAGTGCCACCTGGGCGGCGAGGCGGTCGCGGTAGGCGTCGAGGTCGAGCCCGCTCTGCTCCTCGGCGCGCCGCAACCGGTAGCCGACGGTGTTCGGGTGGACGTTGAGGGCCTTGGCGACCCGCTGGGGGCTGCCGTCCTCGAGGAAGTAGCGGGCGAGGGTGCGCAGCAGCTCGACGGTGCGCTCCGACCGGTCGGTCGCGAGCCGCCCGAGCACCTCGTGGGCGAAGGCGCGGGCGGCCTCGGGATCGGAGATCTGGAGCAACAGGCGGTGCACGCCGAGGTCGTCGAAGCGCAGCACCCGGCCGCTGCGCCCGAGGCGGCGGGCGGCGACGAGGGTGCGCCGGGCCTGGTCGTAGGAGGTGGCGATCTCGCCGGGCTCGCGGACGGTGCCGCCGACGGCGACGGTGACCGGCCAGCGCGCGTCCGGGTCGGGCACGCGGCCGCGGGCGAGGCGGCGGGCGCAGGCGGCCCCGACGGCGGCCGGGTCGGCGGCCTCGGGGACGACGGCGACGGTCTCGGTGTCGCGGACGACGGTCAGCGCGGTCGGGGCGGTGGCGAGCAGGTGCTCCTCGGCGTCGCCGAGCAGGCTCGCCGGCCCGGCGCCGTCGACGGCGTCGTCGTCGGGCGACACGACCACCACCCGGTGCGCGACGCCGTGGTCGTAGCCGACGTGCTCGGCCCACTGGGCGGCCTGGTCGGCGTCACGCGCGCGGTCGAGCAGGAGCCCCGAGACGAGGTCGCCGCGCACCTGGCCGGCGGCGGTGGCGAGCACCCGGTCGCGCCCGGCCAGGACGCCGACCACGGTCGCGGCGTGCTCGGCGACCAGCAGCAGGGCGTCGTCGCCGGCGAGGGCGTCGGGGCGGTCCCGGGCGGTGGTGTCCTCCTCGGCGAGCACGAACGCGGGCACCTCGCGACCGAGCAGCACCGGGGCGACGACCTGCACGAGGTGCCCCGGCCCCGGGACCCGCAGCGCGCGGCCCGCGCTCGCGGCGACGTCGAGGGTGCGCGGCCACACGGCGGTGCGGGCCTCGGCGCGGACCAGGGCCGACGCCTCGGCGGGGCCCGTGCCCGGCGCGGCCGCGGCGAGCACCTCGCCGGCGGGGCCGACGACGGCGGCGAGCACCCCGAGCTCGCCGGCCATCACCGTCGCCACGGCCTGGGCGTCCGCGGCGGGCCCGGCCACGAGGCCCGAGAGCCGGCGGTAGAGCCCGACGAGCCCGCGCGGCCCGGCGCTCGGTGCGGTCTCCGGTGTGGTGTCCCGTGTGGTGTCCCGGGTGGAGTCCGGACGTGCGGGGCCGATCGCCCGCGCCTCCCCCGTCGTCACGCCTTCATCCTGCTACGCGGCGGCGCCGCGCGCGGGCCGTCCTCGCCGGGAGCTGCGGGGCCCCGCGCGGCCGCGCACCCGAGGACGGGTCATGATCGGTGCCCCACACCGACCCGGGAGGACCCGTGACCGACCCGTCCGGCAGGGCGCCACGCATCGCCGTCGTCTTCTACTCCGCGACCGGGAACGTGGCCGCGCTCGCCGAGGCCCTCGCCGGGGGCGCGCGGGAGGCGGGCGCCGAGACCCGGGTGCGGCCGGTCGCCGAGCGCGCCCCGCGCGAGGCGATCGAGGCCAACCGGCGGTGGAAGGCGTGGGTCGACGACAACCCGTACGACACGCTCGCCTCGCTCGACGACCTGGAGTGGGCCGACGGTCTCGCGCTGGGCAGCCCGACGCGCTTCGGCAACAGCGCCGAGCAGCTCAAGGCGTTCCTCGACACCACCGGGGGGCTGTGGGCGCAGGGCAAGCTCGCCGGCCTCGTCGGGACGTCGTTCACCAGCGCCTCGACGGGCCACGGCGGGCTGGAGGCGACGATCCTGTCGATGAACAACGTGCTCTACCACTGGGGCGCGCTGGTCATGCCGCTCGGCTACGCCGCCGACCCCTCGTTGATGTCGTCGGGCAACCCGTACGGCGCGTCGTGGGTGTCGCGGAAGTCGGCCGCGCCCGACGACGACGCCCTGCTCGCCGCCCGCGTCCAGGGCACCCGCCTCGCCCAGGTGGCCGCCAAGCTGATCGCCTGACCGGCCTGATGTGAGTGATTTTCCCGGCGATAGCCGTGAAGATCGCTCACTTGTGGGGCCGCTCGCTCTGACCTGCAGTTCTGGACCCGCGCATGGTCGTGACCAGCACTTTCCCTGTCAACGGCAACTGTCTACCTGGCGCCCGCTAACACCCTGTCGGACGCATGTATGCCTACGCAGTGCCTACGAAGTGGATCACTGTCGGTGCCTACGTCCCGTCGCTGGTCTGGGCGGTGCCCGGTGCTCGCATCGCTCCCGAATCTCGGAGGGCGCGGAGTCACTCGTCGGCGCGCTCGGCGGGGTGGTCGTGGCGGTCGAGGAACGCGGCCCCTTCCCGCTGCGTCCGGTGCGGCGCGAGCCGGTCGGCGAGCAGCGCGACCCGGGCGTCGCTGAGGGCCGATCCGCTCGCGCCCGTGAGGTCGGCGACGTGCACCGCGAGCGCTGGAAAGTTGGCAGTCGGGACCCGGTCCGCAGACCTAGAATCCGTCCGCATGGCCACTCTCCAAAATCCGATTCCGGTTCCCGCGTCGGAGTTGGGCGCATGGCGATCCGCTATGAGGGACGTCCAGACCACGATCGGCGACTACTACCGAGAGACGGCCCGCACTGACGATTTGGATGCACTCGCCACCCGTGTGCGGACCTGTGTTGGGTTCATCCAGAGGGTGAACGACCTCCTCGCAGGTCAGGAGAGCCCGGCGAGAGCCGACTACTCCTCGATGCTTGCGAGCCCGATAGACACAAGAATCGAAATCATACAAGCATTCAGGTATGCAAGACACATAACCCAACATCTCCTCCATCCCGTGAAACCTAGAGCATCAGCTCTTATTGGCGGGACCGAGGTTGGAATGCGTATCTACGCGATTTGGGCAAGAGGTGCCCAACGACGTACACCGGAAACTCTACCCGGGTACACAGGCTTTGAAGCCCCACTACGACCGACACCTGAACGGAAAGGAAGTCACCGAGACCTTCTTGGAGGCTGCCCGCTTCTACTTCACCATCTGCCCTGACATCGTGCATCGCGACGCTACCGGTGAGTGGACCGGATTTCCCCTCGCACACCAGGCAGGTGTCTCAGGTCGCCTCCATCCCGAGGAACCTACCGACGAATCGGCCGCACGGACGTGGCTCAATAGAAGACGGCCAGGTGGCGAGCGCCGAGTGATCGTCGGAAGCCTGCGCCCGGAGGGGCAACCGACCCTTCTCTATGGGTTCACCTTTGCGCAGAGGTGCTCTTTCTCGCCGTTCTTCGAAACTCCCGAGCAGGTCAATACCGATATCGGACTTGGATACCTCTACCACGTCGCCGACGTCCTCGCGCATGTGACGGATCGAGCAGCAGGCTTTCGGCTTTCGGGTCGGGCCGTCTTCTGCAGTGACGTCAAGATCTCGAACTGGGCAGGAGACCCGATCGAACGAGCGCCGGAATTACTTCCGGACGCCACACAGGACTGGATCAATTGGCAGATGATGTCGCAAGAAGATTTCCTAACCCGGCGCGAGCGCCGTCTGAATGCGTCGGTTCCAAGCCTTTGAGCCACCTTGCCTCTGCCGACGAATAGCGCACAGAGACGCCCACGACGCCGCGATTGAGCCGACCGGCAATTTCGCCTACATCGGCCTCTACGGAATCGGTCGAACGGCGCCAATCAGATTCGTTGACCACGCACTCGCCTTTCGCGGACTGATGTTGTCAGTTGCGGCCAGCGCCTGACATCATTCTCGCGAAAGGACGCATAGTCATGGGTCGTGGGGACTCGGCGGTGGTGCGAGTGGCGGTCGGTCAGACTCCACGGCTTTACCGCATCACCGAAGTGGCGCAGATATTCGGTGTCTCCCCGCGCACGGTCCGGCGGTGGATCGCGGACGGCACGTTGAGCGTCATCCGCTTGGGCCGCGTGGTCCGCATTCCCGATGACGAAATCCGCAACCTGCGGGACACGGCGTAACGAAAGGCAGTCAACCAATGACGACGGCGAGCAAGAGAACGGTGAACGACCGGGCCCGTCCGCTCCGGGATCTACTTGACGGCATCCTAGTGACGAAGCGGGAAGCGAAGCGCGCCGACATCGATGCGCTCCCGCTCATCGACGGGCTCACCGCCGACGAGGAACGGGACGTCCGCGAGCGGGTCGAGGACTACACGGCAGAAATTCTGGAAGCGGTGCAAGCCGGTCAGAACGGCGACGCGCGGACCCTGGTTCGCGAGGCGGTGGATGAACTCGGCGAGTACATCGGCGAGGACGAGAAAGACGATCCCCGGGTCCTGGCCGATCGTGTCCCTCGCACTGGCCGAACATCGCGGATGACGCGTGCCGACGCGATGCGTGACGACATCCCGTCCATCCCGCGATAGAGGTAGGCCACCATGGAATTACAGCGTGTGGAGAAAGCGACCAGCGCGGCGCAGATGGGAAACGTGCTCGCGCGAACCTTCGACCGGCTCGACTCAATCGGGCGCGGTGGTCTCCTCGCCGACGCGCGCAGGTACTTCGACCGGGCGGAGGATTTGCGGACCGCACGACTCGACGCACCAGATCGATTCGACGTCGACCGGCGAGCAGTGCTTGACGATCTCGTGTCAGGGGAGATCGAGCCGCTACAGGCAATCGAGCGTATGGCTGACATCTCTCGTGTAGCAGACCAGACAGGAGCGATTCCCTCTCTGCTCAAGGATGCGGGTGCTCGTGCGACAGTGCTGTCATGGAATGCCGTGACATCTCATGGTGATGGACTCGTGACAGACCTGCACGACATGATGCGAGAGCTCATCGAGGAAAGCGTCAAGGGCGCAGAGTCCATCCCTACGAGGGTGAAGAATGACGAGAATGCAGTAGAGGCAGGCACAGAGGCAGCGAGTGCATGGGCACAGATGAAGAGGCTGTATCTGAGATGGTGCGCAATCCATGAGATCGTAGAAGAGCTACGAGTTAATGGAGCACTACCTCACGTAGAGCAGGGATGGCCTACGTATCTGGGGAACGAGTACCGGTATCGGTATCCCGACCTGATCGACCCATGGCATTTCTGTGACGTCCCTTGGCCTCTACACATTGCCGAAGCGGCCCGACTCGGTGCAGAGCCGGGCATTTACGGCGTCGACGACGTCCGCACCTTTCGTGCGGAACGGGAGCGGTTGCCGCACGCTGCAACGGCGTGACCTCCCGGACAACTTCACAGCGCGGTTTCGGTAGGCGTCAAAGTCACCATCTCGGCCTTTCCTTCGCCTTCCCCCGAGATGGAGCCAAGCGGCCACCCCGGCATTTTCCTCCGAATGCGGACGCTGCGCCTCGCCGGAATCGGCAATTACGGACGGTGGCGGGTGCCTCCCCCCATGCCGGGCCGCCGACCGCCGCCGTAATGCACCAGCCGTTCTGCGTGCCAATTTCTCGTTGTTTCCGACCCTCTGACCCCGCGTAGGAGTGACCGAGCGTGACCGCCGAATGTGCACCCGATGGTCTCGATCCGAAAGCGCTGAAATTGTGGGAGGAAATTACCGATCGGCACGAATTGCGCCCGGATGAGGCGCGCATTTTGGAGGACGCGTGCCGTCAGGTTGATATCGTCGAACGCATCGAGAAGGAACTGAGTGACGGCGCGCTGACCGCTCGCGGCTCGCAGGGCCAACCGGTGCCCTCGCCGCTGCTCACCGAAATCCGACAGCACCGCTCGGTCCTTGCCGCGCTGTTGAAGCAACTCAAAATTCCGGAGGAGGACGACACACCGGCCCGCAGTCCCGCTGAGCGAAGCGAGCAGGCGCGCAAGGCTGCCCGTGCTCGGTGGGGCGTGCGAGGTGCGTAGGCGTGGACGGGCCGCTCCGGAGTTGCCCGAACGCCTGGCCGTATTCGATCCGGCCGCGTGGTTGCGGCAGGGAGAGGACTACTCAGACCCGCTTACGGTGCACTACTACGCTTTCCAGCGCTGGGCCTTTGACGTGCGCCAGCACGGCGCCAAGATTGCCGAGCAGAGAATCTCGTGGAGGCCGCGTAGGTGTGGCGGTTGCCGGTGCGAGGTCTGCGGCAACAAGACGTCGCGGCAGTGATAGGGCGCATTAGAGGTCCCGGTCGAGAAAAAGCCAGTCCATTGCGTCCACTGCGACGTGCGCGCCGAGGGGTTCTTGAGTGCTCTGGGATCGACGGCCGTAATCGTCTTGAGCCTCTACCACCCAACCGTTTGAACGGCGGGATATACGAACGGTCACCTTTTGGGGACTTTCCTTCGGCCACTGCAGCCGGTCAACTTCCCATTTACGCCAACCGACATGCTTTACGTCCTCGACTCGCGAGATGCTGCGATACAGAGCTTGTTCGACCGCTTCCTTATCAAAAGTCTCTAGAAGGCCGGATACCTCTTTTCCGGCAGCAATGACATTTTCTAGAGGGAACGGCAGCGCGGCGGATACGAATGCGTAAGACGAGTTCGTAGTCGACTCGCTCTTGTCCAGGTCGTATAAGTCGTCGCGAAGCGCGGCCATGAGATCGGCGTCGGCCTGCTGCGCTCTTGCGTACCGGACTCCACTCTCGCCTCTGACCGCCTGCTCCCACAGCGTCTTAGCCCACAGGTCGTGGAAGCGGAGGGAACGATCGAAGGCCGCACGGGCGGTCCGGGAGCCATATAAGGAGAGACCTCGCCGTACGTCCCGAAATTCACCGCGTTCAAAGTGATTGGTTGACTGCTCGACAATTTCTCTATATTGATACGGATTGGGAATTTCATCTTCGGCATCTCGCGTTTCGCGGAGGCCGTCGATGTACTTCACGGCCGCTTCGTAGGTTTCCACCTGCTTTTCCCACATTCGCAAGCGATGCTCACGTCTCTGCGTCGACCGGGCCGTCACGATCACAGCACCGATGGATGCCAGGGCGACAACGACAGACGATACGATCGTGACCCATGCAGGAGTCATGACAAGCGCCCACGTCCAGAACCCTCATTAAAGTGGACAGCGGACCACCCAGACTTTAGCGGCGAGTCGAAATTCGCGAGACCGACCGAACAGGAGGCGATGTGGCCCCGAAATACATCGAGGTCGTTGCCGTAGTCGAGCCGGTTCCGCCACGAGTCGCCCGTCACATACGGAGCCTGCCACACGGTCCGCAGCCAACCGGGCGCCGACCCGCCGGTCCGCCGCCTCTCCGGTGCACCCCGGACGAGTAGGCGCACGACACGCGGCGGCCGGTTATGAGTCGGGCGGCCGTGCGGGCGCAGCGCGTTCGCACTTCGACGGCGGTGCGCCCTCGGAGCCTTCGGTCGGGCGCGGCCCGGATAGCGCCCTGCCCAGCCTGGCCTTCGGCCAGGCACGGTAGCCCGCTACTCCCGGGATGTGCGGGGCAGACGTGCCCTCACTCGATCAGGTATACCTGCGGCCGAGCCTGGGGTCGCTGACCTGCGATTTCCGTTCCCGCATGCGGTGCGCGCCGGACCGTTACGTCGCTGACGCTAACGAGGGTTCGCCCCCATCGAAGATCTCCGCATGACCCACCCTCGCCTCGTCCTCGCCTCTGGCCTACTCAGTGCCCTCGTCGCGCTCGCGGTCGCCGGATGTACCGCTGCCCCAGCCTCCGCCCCGGCGCCGCCAACCGCACCTGCGCCGGTCGCTGCTTCGGCCGCGGCCGCTCCGGCGGTGTCCTCGACGGACCGCACATTCTTGACGGTCGTCCGAAGTCACGTGCCGCAATACCGAGGCCTTGCCGACAGTCTCGTGATACGACAGGGAACCCGCACATGCGCGGAGATGAGGGCGGGAATGTATCCGTGGGATATCCAAGAGAATTTCACAAACGGGCAGACCGGATACCTCACCGACGACCAGGCAATGAAGGTCTGGGCGACGAGCATCGTCGCGTACTGCCCCGAATTGCAGGGTGAAGGCTTCTGACCGGATAGAAGGTGCGAACCACCGTCCCGACGGTCCGCATCGTCCGCATGCCTGCCATTCGTGCTGGTCAGCGCTTTAGTTTCTGCGGACGGTCGGACAGGTCCAATCGTCCGCCGCCGCCTGGCCACCCCTCGCGGACGGTCGGCCTCTCGAACCGTCCGCGCGTTTCCGCAGGTCAGCACGCGATGCGGACGGTGCGGACGATTGGGACGGTCCGGAGCGCCTTCTATCCCCGTCCATCGGCGGGGCGTTTCCTCGCTCTCATGCGAGGTCAACAGAGGGAAGTGCGCCGCCACCGTCCGCACGGTCCGCACCGTCCGCGTCGTCGTCCACGTGGCGCAGCCGCACCATGCGCTTGCGCTCGCGTCCCTCGCGCTCGCCCTGCACAACTTCGACCCCGACTGACCGGAGCGCGGGTGTCACCCGCCGGAGCGCCCCGCCGACGGCCTTCGGGGTCCGTGGCCACCCCTGCGGTGGGCGGTCCGGGGTCAGCGCGAACAACAGGTCCCCAGCCGTGCCCGCCCACTGCCCACGCTTGACGGCGAGGTCGCGCACCGCCGACGCGAATGGGTCCGAGTCGATTACCGTCTCGGCGATGTCGGACGCCGTGGCGCCGTAGTCGGCGACGGTCGACCATCCGGTGACCTGGTCGAGCGCGGCGAGCACCACGGCGAAGTCGGCCATGCGTGGCAGGCCCGCCGGTGTGATCTTCGGCACCACGGCCAGCACCCTCGACAGCAGGTCGAGCAGCCCGCCGAGGATGCCGGGCGCCGCGTCGGTGAACGCGCGGGTGATCTCGGCGTCGGTCCGCCGGTCGGCAGGCGCGATCCGTTCGAGCTCAACTGGCAATAGCCGATCACCGAGGTCGCCGCGCAGCGCTCCGGCGTCGATCGAGGTGATCGCCAGCAGGCGCCGGAACGCGATCACCGAGACATCTGAGTCGGTGTAGAGCGCCCGGCCGGCGACCGCGTCGCCGGTCACCGCCCGACACATCGCATCTGAGAGCCACTCAGAGATCGAGGACATGTTGTCAATGCCGACCAGCCACGAGGCGGACGCGGCCACCGCCCACCCGCCCAGGTCGCGCGGCGCGGTCCGGGTCGGGGCCGGGGACGGGTCGATCAGGGTCGCCAGCAGCCGCAACAGCGTGGTCTTCGCGGTGCCCTGCTCGCCGAACACCCCGAGAATCGGATGCGGCAAGTCCGGCATCAGACCGGCGACCAACCACCCGACCAGCAGGCGCACCGTGCCCTCGTCGGCGTTGACAAGGGCAGCGAGCCGGTCCACCGACCCGCCCGCTACCGGCACCGGCAGCTCACCACTCAGCGCGGTCCGCCGGAACAGCACCGGTGAGCGCGTCAGCACTCGCCACCCGGCGGGATCGATCCGCACGCACCGCCCATCGGCGGTTCCCAGATCCAGCATCACCCCGTTGCCGTGGCGCGCCAGGCGTAGCGCCACCGGCTCCCGATCACACCTGCTGGCCTGCCCCTCGAGGACCGCGAGCGCGTCGGCCAGAGCGGACGCGGAGGCGGCAGCCCCGCAGCGGGCGAAGTACGCGTGCGCGAGCCGTTGTCGCAGACCCTCACGCCCTCGTAGCGGCAAGGCGACATTCGGCCCGTTGTGCTCGACGGCGTAGGGCGCGCCGTCCTCGCCGAGCAACATCCGATAGCGCTCGCTTGCCAACTCAACCAGGCGCGTCGCCACCGACGATCGCCGACTTGGTGGGACGTCACCGTTCCCCCGGTCAGCGTCCGTGTCGCCATCTTCACCGCCATCCTTGGTATCGAGTAGTCGGTGGACGCCCAGATCCGGATCGTCAGCGACCGCGAACCCATCGGAGTCGCAGTCGGGCTCCGCTGGCCACACGCGCGACCTCTCCTCACCGGGCGTGATGTTGGCGACCGTCCGTTTCCCGTATGCCGACAGCGATGGCGGCGGCGGAAGGTTCACTGCCCACACCCCCTTTCCGGCGCCCGAGCGCATCCCTGCGGCTCCGAGGGGCCCGACCTGCACTCCGGGGCCCGGGAATCGGGAACGGCGAATAAGGCGAGCGCAGAACGGCCCGCGTCGTCCGACTCCGCCTGCCGATCCCGCCGTCGGTCCTGCACTCGGCGGACCGCTCCGATCGTGCGGTACGACTCTGCGTCGGCCGTCGGCGCGGGCCCGGCGAGGGCCCGGCAAACTTCGGCCGAAAATTTGCCCGGGTCCTTGATGGACTCAGCGAGAATTCGCACGCGGTCGTCGTCCGCGTCCAACGGCTCGTCTGGCGACGAGGCGGGCAGGCGCGCGGTATCGTCGTCGCGATCGTGTCGGTGGGGACCGGCGGTGATCTCGGGCGGCGTCTCGTCGAAATCGGCGGGGCGCCGTTTCCGTGTCGGCGCATCATTCATGTGTCGCTGCTTCTGTCAGTGTCTGAGCGGCCGTGGGCAGCGGTGTCAACGGGTGCCACGTCGCGGATGGATTCGGTAGCTTCGCTGTCGCCGGGAGATCGCGGGACTACGCGTCACGCCACGAATAGAAGTCGTCCACGCGGCAGTTGAGTGCGACCGCGAGGCGGCCGAGCGCGCTGGCCGACGGCGTGCCCCTGCCCTGTCGGTATGCGTAAATTGTCTGGCTCTTGAGTCCGGCGAGCGGGCCGATATCGGGGGACTTCATTCCGGACTCGTCGCAGATTTCTGCAAAGCGGTGCCGGTCAAAAACGAGCGTTCGAGCGCTTGCGATTGTCACGGCCCGGAGCACATCACGAGTCGGCGCAGATCTACAAATTGTGGATCCGCGCTCTGTCAGGGAAAGGGGGAGGAGAATGCCGGTCCGCGACTGCTCGTGTCCGGGCGGTTCTCCGTTCCTGCACCTCAGGAGGGCATGACGCACGTCACGTCGCGGACCGGCTGCACGGCCCGGAACGCGCGACGGCCCGGCACCCGCAGAGGGACGCCGGACCGCCTGCCCGCCGACTTCAGAGACTCACCGCCGAGAAAGGCGCTCCGACAGGCCGTCCCGATCGAGCGCGTCCACGTAGCCCTGAGACGTCCGCAAGTCCGCGTGACGGCACATATCCCGAATATCTGGCGCCGACCAGCCGTCACGCGCCAACTTCGTAGCGAAGCTGTGGCGCAGGTCGTGGAAATGCGGCGGACGTCGCGTGATGCCCGCTCGCTCCCGCGCAGCCACCCATGAATTGTTGAATGCGGAGTAGGTCGTCGGCTGGCCGGTTCGCTGGTTGACGAAAACCCGGTCGTCGTCTGACCAGCCGTACACGGCCCGATGCGTGGACAGCGCATTCACGGCGACAGTCGTCAGCGGCACACTGAGAACGACCTTGCCCTTCGGGTACTCCCGATACCCCTCCGTCGTGAGCACGTCGGCAACCTCGACCCAGCCGTTGCCGTGCACATCCGGAGTCAGAGTCAAGCGAAATCCCCGCAGTCCGAGCACTTCACCCGCTCGCAGGCCAGCCTCTCGGGCCAGCACAGCCGCCGGAACGAGCCACGGGTCCAAGTGCTCAGTGATGACGGAGAATTCTTCGTCGCTCACAATCCGTTGGGGACGGGGGACGTCCTTGCCCTCGACTTTCACCCCGGCTGCCGGATTGTGCTTCAGGTGTTCGTCATCAACGGCCGATTCGAGAACCTGTCGAAGTGCGTTGAGTTGCCACCGCTGCCCGCCTGCCTTCGGCCGCCCCCGGATAGCCATTTCGCGCACGAAGTTCTTCACCTCGCGGCGACCAATCGCGGTCACGGGCATGTCGCCGAATGTCTCGTTCAGCGTTCCGAGCGTGCGACGCATGACCGTGCGCGTCGTCGCCTCGCGGACGTATCCCTGAAGGAACCGCGCGGCCTGCACTCGGAACGTCGGCGCGCCACGCGTCGCTGGCACGGTGAGCCCAGCGTCGGCGAGCCCTCGGACGATCCGCGCACGCTCACCGTCGTGCCACACCTCGGCCATCGTCCGCGTGTCGAACGTTCGGGACGGGAACTTGCGGCCGCCGACGACTGGGGTCGCCTGGAACTTGCCGTACTTGGTCCTGCTGATACCCATGAGGGATCGCCTCTCGCGTCGTGCGCGAGGCGGCACCCGTTGACGGAAGGACCGTAGTCCTCGGGACCGTGAGGACGGCCCGCCGGGGTCGACGTAGGCAACGACGTAGGCGCAGCGGCCGGTGACGGCCGATCACACCTCGCCCGACCTGCGGCAATGCGCCCCAGCGACGCCGTCCCCACAATCGCTCACATGCTGGAGGGGTACGCCGAGGCCGCCGAGGCGGTCACCGAGCTGGTCGGGCGGATACCGGACGACGCGTGGGACGGCCCCGGGCTCGGGGAGTGGGACCTGCGGGCGCTGGTCGGGCACGCGAGCCGGTCGTTCGTCACCGTGCTGACCTACCTGGACCGGCCCGCGGACACCGAGGACGTCGACTCGCCGGAGGGCTACTACGCCGTGCTGCCGGCGCTGACCGGCGGGGGCACCGACGAGGCGTCGGTCGCGCGGCGCGGGCGGGACGCGGGTCTCGCGCTCGGCGACGACCCGGCCGCGGCGTTCGCGTCGCTCGCGGAGCGGGCGGTGGGCGCAGCGCGGGCCGCCGATCCCGACATGCTCATCATGACGGTCGTCGGCGGGCTGCGGGTCGCGTCGTACGTGCCGACCCGCACGATCGAGCTGGTGGTGCACGGGGACGACATCGCCGCCGCCACGGGCCTCGAGGTCAGCTTCTCGACGCACACCACGACCCAGGTGGCGACGGTGCTCGCCCGCACCGCCGTCCGCCTGGGCCACGGCGGGCTCCTCCTCCGCGCCCTCACCGGCCGCGCGCCCCTCCCGCCGGGCTTCTCGATGGTCTGATCCCTCGTGAGCACTTTCCGGTGCTATAGGCCCGGAAAGTGCTCACATGGGTCAGGCCGCCGAGCCCACCGTGCTGACGAGGTCGTCGAAGCGCGCGGCGAGGTCGAGGTCGATCGCGGTCACGACCTCCTGGCGCTCGGAGCGCGCCCGCACCGTCAGCGAGGTGGGCGTCCGGTCGACGATGCGCAGCCGCTGGCCGGTGTCGCGCTCGACACCGCGCAGGCGCTCGAGCAGCAGGTCGAGGTGCTCCGAGGGCAGCTCGACGGTGCGCTGGATGCCGGACAGGTCGCCCGACCACGCGGTCAGCTGCTGGCCGAGCACGCGCTCGAGCTCGTCGGCGTCGACGGGCTGCGGGCGGCCCTGCGCGCCCTCGGACGCGGCGTCGGGCGGGACGGTCGGGCCGGCGCCCCGCAGGTCCGCGGGCAGCACGCGCGCGATCCGCTCGCCGAGGTCGGCGTCCTCGGCCGCGAGCTGGCCGGTGACCGCGGTCAGGGCGTAGCGGGCGCGCTCGGCGGGCCAGCCGGTGCGGCGGCCCACCTGCTCGACGAGGTCGGCCTCGCTCGGCGCGCCGCCGTGGCTCGGGTGGTCCACGCCGGACTCCTGCTCGAGGAGGTTCGGCAGGGCCCGCGCGAGGGCGTCGCGGTCGTCGTCGGGCAGATGGTCGGCCAGCGTGGCGAGCACGGCGTCGGCCGCGCGGCGGGCGTCGTCGGTGTCGGCGAAGCCGCCTCGGGTGGCCACGCCCGCGAGGAACTCCTGGTGTCGCATGGGGAAGGGCCTACCCGCCGGTCCGGCGCGGCACGCCCGTCGTGATCGGGAGGCGGATCAGCAGAAGGCGGCCGGGGTGGCGACGTCGCCGGTCCACACGTAGGCGAGCAGGGCGGGACGGTCGTCGGTCGTCATCGCGTGGGGCTGCCAGGGCGCGTGGTGGAGGAGGACGCCGGCCGGCTCGACGCCGTGGAGCCACCGGATCGTCGCCGCGGGCAGGTAGAACTCCTCGGCGGGGTGGTGGTGCGGCGGGTAGTGCACCCGGGGCCCGAGCAGCACGAGCCCGACCGCGACGTCGTCCCCGGCGGCCAGCGTCGCGTGGGCGTACCCGTCGAGGAACCCGGGCCCGGGCGGCTCGCGCACGTAGGACGCGGTCTGCTCCCAGGGCGCCCTCGCCGCGAGCGGCCCGAGGACCGCCGCGAGCTCGCCGTCCACCTCCTCGCCCGCCCGGACGACGGCGTCGTCGACGTGGGCGAGCACGGGGAGGTCCTCGGCGGCGTCACCCGGCGCGACCGCCACCGCGCGGGCGAGCGCCGCGGCCGCCGACGGGTGCCCCGACAGCGCCGCCGCGAGCCGCGCCACCAGCGCCGACAGCTCGCCCATCAGTCGATCGCGCGACGCACGAAGCCCCGGATCCCGATGGCCCCGAACAGCGCGCACGACACGACGAGCGCGAGCAGGCAGACCCACCCGGCGAGGTGCGGCACCGACGGCGTCAGCGCGCCGCGCAGCCCCTCGGAGACGTAGGTGATCGGGTTGAGCGCGCAGATCACCTGGAACCAGCGCAGGTTCCCCAGCTGCAGGAACGGGAACTGCGTCGAGCCCGTGAACAGCAGCGGCGTGATCACCACCGCGAACACGACGTTGATCCGCCGGGGCGAGACCAGCGTGCCGATGACGAGGCCCGCCGCACCGCCCGCCAGCGACCCGAGCACGAGCAGCAGCGCCGCGAACGGCAGCCCCGCGAGGTCCCAGGCCACCTCGTCGAGCACCAGGTAGCCGACCGGGATCATCACCAGCGAGCCGAACAGACCCCGCAGCGCCCCGAACACGATCTTCTCGACGGCCACCAGCCGCGTCGAGAGCGGCGCGAGCAGCCGGTCCTCGATCTCCTTGGTGTACGAGAAGTCGATGACCAGCGGCAGCGCCGTCGCCTGCACCGCGACGAAGAACGCGTTGAGCGCCAGCAGCCCGGGCAGCAGCAGCTGGGCGTAGCCCGGCGTGACGTAGCCGAGCTGGCCCAGCACCACGCCGAACACGAACAGCAGGAAGAACGGCTGCACCAGCACCTGGCTGATGAAGCTGCCGAACTCCTTGCCGGTGACCGCGAGGTCGCGGCCCAGCACGCCGAGGAACGCGCGGGCCTGACCGGGGCCGGCCTGCTCACCGGCGGTGGTGGGCGCGCTCATCGCAACCCCCTCCCCGTCAGGTCGATGAAGACGTCCTCGAGCGTCGGCTCGCCGAGCTCGACCTCGGACACCGTGGCGCCCGCGTCGGCCACCGCGCCGAGCACCGGGGCGAGCACCGCGCCCGCCTCGCCGTCGCACCGCACCCGTAGGTGGGTGTCGGGCCGCTCGCCGGTGAGGTCCTCCACCCCGGCGATGCCGCGGACCGCGTCGATGCGCCCGCGCAGGCCCGCGACGTCGGCGCCGGTGAGCGTCAGGTCGATGGTGGCCTCGCCCGGCAGGGCCGCGACCAGCGCCGACGGGGTGTCGAGGGCGAGCAGCCGGCCATGGTCGACGATGCCGACCCGGTCGGCGAGCTTGGCCGCCTCGTCCATGTCGTGGGTGGTGAGCACGACCGTCACGCCCGACGCCGCGAGCTCCGCGACCCGGTCGTGGACGAACAGGCGGGCCTGCGGGTCGAGCCCCGTGGAGGGCTCGTCGAGGAAGAGCACCCGCGGGGCGTGCATGAGGCCGCGCGCGATGATCAGCCGCTGCGCCTGCCCGCCGGAGAGCTCGTCGGGGTTGGTGGTCGCCTTGTCCGCGAGGCCCATCCGCTCGAGCAGCTCGTCGGCGAGCGCGCGCCGCCGCGCCCGGGGCACGCCGTGGTACGCGGCGTGCCACACGAGGTTGCCGCGGGCGTCGAGCGAGCGGTCGAGGTTCGGCCGCTGCGGGACGACGCCGAGCACCGCGCGGGCGGCCACCGGGTCGGCACTGACGTCGATGCCCGCCACCGTCGCGCGCCCCGAGGTCTTGGTGACGCGCGTGGTGAGGACGCCGACCGTGGTGGTCTTGCCCGCGCCGTTCGGCCCGAGCAGCCCGAACACCTCGCCGCGGCGCACCGCGAAGCTCAGCCCGTCGACCGCGGGCGTGCCGCTGCGCCCGTAGCGCTTGACGAGGTCGGCCACCTCGACCGCCGGCGCGGCCTCGCCGGCTTCCGACCCGCCCGCCGGCCGCGTGGTGGTCTGCGTGCTCACCGATGGTCCTCCCCTGTGCGCCGAACCGTTCGGCGAACGCCCCCGCGACGCTACGCCGGGGGCCCGACACCCCTCTTGTCGATTCCCGACCACCGTGGCCATGACCACGACCGTGCGACCTGCAGCGAGGTCGAGGTCAAGCGCTGCCCGACGCCGGCACCCGCACGTGCACCAGACGCGGCCCCGGACCCGCGAACCCGCGGCGCACGGCCGCGCTCAGCTCCTCGACGGTGCCGACGCTCTCGGCCGGTACGCCGTAGGCCGCGGCGAGCGCGAGGTGGTCGAGCTCGGGGAGGTCGAGGCCGGGCACCTTCGGCGTCTGCTCCCGCGCCGCGAACCACTTGAGGATCGCGTACTCCTGGTTGTCGAGGACCAGCACCGTCACCGGGACCTGCAGCGACGCCGCCGTCGCCAGCGCCTGCACCGCGTACTGCAACGACCCGTCGCCGAGCGCCGCGAGCACCGGGCGCGACGGCTCGGCGAGCCCCACCCCGACCGCGGCCGCGAGCCCGAACCCGAGCCCGCCCGACGCGGTGAAGTACGAGCTGCCGGGCCGCCTGATCGGCAGCCGCGCCTGCTGGGTCGCGCGGTGCGACGGGGCCTCGCTGACCAGCACCCCGTCCTCCGGCCACTCCGCCGCGAGCGCGGTGAACACCTCCTCGGCGGTCAGCAGCCCCTCGCCCGCCGAGCGGGGCGCGTCGAGGGCCGCGGGCCGCGGGGGCGCCGCGCGGTCGGCCGGACCGTCGCCGACGCGCTCGAGCAGCGCACGCACCGTCAGCGTCGGGTCGGCGACGACGGCGTCGCCCATCGGCGCGCGGGCGGCCTGGTCGGCGTCGGCGGTGATGTGCAGCAGCCGCGTCCCCGCGGGCAGGAACACCCCCGGCACGTAGGGGTAGTAGCGGAACACCGCGGCGCCGACGACGAGCACGACGTCGAACGGCGCGAGGGCCTCGGCGACGGGGGCGATGGCCATCGGCAGGGCGCCCTGAAATAGGGGGTGGTCGGTGGGGAAGCCGACCCGGCCCTCGACGGGCGGGGCGAACACCGCGGCGTCGAGGCGCTCGGCGAGCGCGACCGCGTCGTGGAAGCCGCCGGTGGCGTCGACGTCGCCGCCCACGACGAGCGCCGGGGCCCGCGCGGAGTCGAGGGCCTCGACGAGCGCGTCGAGCCCGACCGGGTCGGGCGCGGCGCGCTGGTGGACACGGCGCCCGGCGACGAGGCCCGCGGGCTCGGTCGACAGGTCGACCTCGGCGTCCCAGTCGTCCATCGGTACGGACACGAACACCGGGCCCCACAGCGGGCTCGTGGCGACGTGGATCGCCCGGGCGAGGACGGCGGGGACGTCCTGCGGGCGCGCGGGCTCGAGGGAGAGCTTCACCGCGGGCCGTGGCAGGGTCGTCGCGTCCGGGTTGGTGAGCAGCGCCTCGAGGTTGAGCATCGGCCGGACCTGCTGACCGGCGGTGACGACGAGCGGCGCGCCGTTCGCGGCCGCGTTGACCAGGGCGCCCATCGCGTTGCCGACGCCGGGCGCGGTGTGCAGGTTGACCAGCGCCGGGCGTCCGCTCGCCTGGGCCCAGCCGTCGGCCATGCCCACGACCGCGGCCTCCTGGAGGCCGAGCACGTAGCGGAAGTCGTCGGGGAGGTCGGCGAGCATGGGGAGCTCGGTGGACCCCGGGTTGCCGAAGACGGTCGTCATGCCGTGGGCCCGGAACACCTCGAACGAGGCCTCCCGGACCGTGGGTCCGCTCGCCATCCGTGGGCTCTCCCGTCGATCGTCGCCACGTCCGGTCGCGGGAGTACCCCGGTCGCGCAGGGCCATCCCGGTGGCGGTGGGGGAATCCGCC
The DNA here is from genome assembly GCF_056311855.1 of Actinomycetospora sp. ABD4_176. Taxonomy (NCBI): domain Bacteria; kingdom Bacillati; phylum Actinomycetota; class Actinomycetes; order Pseudonocardiales; family Pseudonocardiaceae; genus Actinomycetospora; species Actinomycetospora sp. ABD4_176. The sequence goes on from NZ_CM149974.1 coordinate 3,305,062, forward strand.
GTCGGGACGGCCCTCAGCGGGGGCTGTGCAGGCGCGAGATACGGATCTGCACGTCCGGCAGGCCGTCGCCGTCGAACTCGCGCCGCATCTCCTCGGCGCGCAGGGTCGCCTCGACGCCCTCGTAAGGACCGTGCGCGTCGAGCTCCTGGGTCTCCGGGTCGAAGATCAGGACGACGTAGCCGTCGCACTCGTCCAGGTCCGCGGCCGCCGCGAGCAGGGACGCCGATCGATCGTTCAGCACGCTGATCACCTCCACCTCGTGCATCGCCACGATGAGGCCCCGCGTGACACCTCGACACGAAGTTGGCTCGTTCGGGTCATGAACTCCAGCCGTCGGCGTGTCGCACGGCTGCGCGACCATCGCCGGATCGGACGCATCGCCCGGCGGCCGTCCGGCGGCCCTCCGTCGGCGTCGATACGGTCACCCCCGTGGCCGCTGACGCTCCCGTGCCCGCCGGCGATCCGGCCGTCGAGGTCGTGCCGTTCGTCCTCGACGTCCCCGAGGAGCAGCTCGCTGACCTGCGAGAACGACTGCGGCGCGTCCGCCTGCCCGAGCCCGCGACCGATCCGTCGCAGGGCATCGGCCTCGACGCGGTCGCCGAGCTCTGCCGCGCCTGGCTCGAGGAGCACGACTGGCGCCGCGTCGAGGACGAGCTCAACCGACGCGGTCAGTTCCGGACCGCGATCGATGGTCTCGGCATCCACTTCCTGCACGTACGGTCACCTCGTCGTGACGCTCGGCCACTGCTCGTCACCCACGGGTGGCCCGGCTCGGTGGTCGAGGTCCTCGACGTCCTGGACGCCCTGGTCGACCCCGGCGACGACTCCCTGCCGGCCTTCCACGTCGTCGCGCCGTCGCTGCCCGGCTACGGGTTCAGCGACAAGCCGACCGGGACCGGGTGGGGTGTCGAGCGCATCGCCGACGCGTGGGCCGAGCTGATGGGGCGGCTGGGCTACGACCGCTTCCTCGCCCAGGGCGGCGACTGGGGCGCGATGGTCACGACCGCGCTCGCCGTCCGGCACCCCGACCGCGTCGCGATGATGCACACGACGATGCCGATGGCCCGGCGCCCCGCGGGGTTCGACGACGCGGCGATGTCGCAGCTGTCGGACACCGAGCGGCAGTGGCTCGCCGGGGTCGAGGAGTTCCGCCGGGTCGGGTCGGGCTACTCGGCCCAGCAGCGCACCCGCCCCCAGACGCTGGGCTACGGCCTCGTCGACTCCCCCGCGGGCCAGCTCGCCTGGATCGCCGAGAAGTTCGTGGCCTGGACCGACGGCGACGGCTTCGGCGGCGTGCCCCGCGACCGGGTCCTCGACAACGCGGCGATCTACTGGCTCACCGCGTCCGGGGCCTCCTCCGCGCGGCTGTACTGGGAGAGCTTCGGGGGCACCGACGTCGACTCCCCGGTGACGGTCCCGAGCGCGGTCTCGATCTTCCCGGCGGAGATGGTCAAGCCGCCGCGGGCCTGGGTGGAGGCGCGCTTCCGCGACCTGCGGCACTGGAACGTCCTGCCCACCGGCGGGCACTTCGCCCCGCTCGAGGTCCCCGGCGACTTCGTCGACGAGCTGCGGACGGCGTTCGCGCGCGTGTAGTCGCAGCGAACGGGTATCTCGCTGCCTCTACGCGCCCGAAGTCCCCGTTGATCACGGCCGCACGACGATCTTCCCGACGCGCTCGGCGGCCGCGAACTCCTCCTGCGCGGTGTGGATCGCCGCCAGCGGGTGGGACGCGGTGACCAGCGGGCGGACGCGCCCGGCGCGGGCGTCGGCGACGAGCTCGTCGAAGTGCGCGGGGGTGTGCATCGAGGAGCCGACGAGGCCGACGTTGTGCAGGTAGAGCCGGCGCAGGTCGAGGTCGACGCGCGCACCGCCGGTCGCGCCGGCCACGACCCACCGGCCGCCGTCGCGCACGTGCTCGAGCAGGGCCGGCAGGAGCGCCCCGCCGACGACGTCCACGACGGCGTCGAGCGGACCGCCGGCGGCCTCCCGCACGGCGTCGGCGACCGCGGCCGCGTCCGGGCCCCGGTGCACGACGGCCACCGCGCCGGCCCTGCGCACGGCCTGCTCCTTGGCCGGCGCGGTCAGCGCCACGACGCGCGCGCCCCGGGCCGTCGCCAGCGCCACCGCCGCCAGGCCGACGCCGCCCGAGGCGCCCGTGACGAGCACGGTCTCGCCCGCGCCGATCCCGCCGCGCGCGAGCATCCCCGCCGCCGTCCCGGACGCGACCGGCAGGGCCGCGAGCTCCTCGTCGGACAGCGGGGAGCCGGTGACGTCGTGCGCGCGCCCGTCGGCGACGACGGCGTACTGCGCGAACCCGCCGTCGGCCTCGCTGCCGAGCAGGCCGACCGGGCTCGCGTCGCGGCCCGGACCGTCGTAGAACGCGGGGTCGACGAGCACCCGCCGGCCGGCCCGGGCGGGGTCGACGCCCTCGCCGACGGCGACGACCTCGCCGGCGATGTCCCCGCCCTGGATGCGCGGGAAGGCGACGGGCCCGCGCCACCCGGCGAGCGCGCCGGGGTCGCCGGGCAGGCCGTAGGCGCCCTGCCGGGTCCAGATGTCGGTGTTGTTCAGCGCCGCCGCGCCGACGCGCACGAGCACCTCGCCCGCCCCGGGCCGCGGCACGGGCACCGAGCGGACCTCCAGCACCTCCGGGCCCCCGAAGCCCGTGAGCACCGCGGCCTGCATCGTCTCCGGCACCGCCGCCATGACCCCTCCTCGACTACACTGACCTGTGAACCCTCCACGGTACACAGGTCTGTGAGTCACCAGGCATGACGACGCCCCTCACGCCCGGCGCCCGGCGCATCCTCGAGGTCGCCTCCGAGCTCTTCTACGCGCACGGCATCCACGCGGTCGGCGTGGACACGATCGCCGCCGAGTCGGGGGTCACCAAGCGCACGCTCTACGACCGCTTCGGGTCGAAGGACGAGCTCGTCGCCGCCTACCTGCGCGCCCGGGACGCGCGGTGGCGGGAACGGGTCGTCGGCGCCGTCGAGGCCGAGACCGACCCGGTGCGCCGCGCGCTCGCGCCGTTCGTGGTGCTCGAGACGTGGATGGTCGACGCCCGCCGCGGCTGCGCGTTCGTCAACGCCTTCGCCGAGCTCGACCGCGCCGACCACCCCGGCCGCGCGGTCATCGACGACGAGAAGCGCTGGCTGCGCGAGCTGTTCGCCACCGAGCTGGCGCGGGCGGGGACGACCGACCCCGACCTCGCGCTCCAGCTCTTCGTCCTGCACGAGGGCGCGATGGTCGCCTCGGCCGTCGCGGGGACCCCGGACGCTCCGCGCGTGGCGCTGGCGGCCGCGCGGGCGCTCGTCCGGCACGTCATGTGAGCACTTTCCGGGGCTATAGGCCCGGAAAGTGCTCACGTGCCGAGCGCGGCCACCGGGTCGGCGCGGGTGAGGGCCGGGTCGTCGGCGCGAAACGTGTGGGCGCGGCCGGGACCGGACGTGGCGGTCTCGAACCGCACGGTGACGCGGCCGTGCCCGGCGCCCTGGACCCAGCCGTGGCCGTGCCCGGGGTGGGCGACGTCGTCGCCGGTGCGCCACTCGCGTCCCGGCTCGGGCTCCTCGGGCGCCTCCACCGCGACGGGCGTCGGCGCCGGGGCCGGCGACGGCGCGGGCGTGCCGGGGAAGAGCGCCTCCTGCACCGCGGTCGTCAGCCCCGAGAACGAGACGCCGACGAGCCGGACGCCGGCGTCGGGCAGGGCGGCGACGGCGAGGCGCTGGGCGGTGTCGGTGAGCGTCGCGAGGTCGGTGGTGGCGTCGGCGTGGGTCTCGGCGCGGCTGGTCGTCCCGAACGACGCGCTGCGGATCTTCACGCTCACCGTGCGCGCCGCCCGGTGCGAGGCGACCAGGCGCCGGTGCGCGCCCTCGGCCAGCTCGGCGACGGCGGCCCGCACGGCGCCGAGGTCCGAGAGGTCGGCGTCGAAGGTCGTCTCCGCGCTGACCTGCTTCGCCTCGCCCCGCTCCACCAGCGGGCGGTCGTCGAGCCCGCGCGCGAGCCGGTGCAGCCCGGTGCCCACGGCCGAGCCGAGCAAGGCGGTGACGTCGGCGAGGTCCATCGCGGCGAGCGCGGCCACGGTCTCGATGCCGCTGCGGTGCAGCGTGGCCTCGGCGACCGGCCCGATGCCCCACAGCGCCCGCACCGGCAGCGGGTCGAGCAGCGCCCGCTCCCCGCCCTGGGCGACGACGTGCACGCCGTCGGGCTTCGCGAGCCCCGACGCGATCTTGGCGACCTGCTTGCCGGAGCCCGCGCCCACCGACACCGCGAGTCCCGTCTCGGTGCGGACCTCCGCCCGCAGCCGGTCGGCGAAGGCGCGCACGTCGTCGGCGTCGGCGTCGGCGAGCGCCTCGGGCTCGGCGAACGTCTCGTCGTAGGCGATCTGCTCGAGCACCGGCGCCCAGGACCGCACGACGCCGAAGAACCGCTCGGAGAGCACCCGGTAGAGCGCGGTGCGCGGGGGCAGCGCGGTGGCGTGCGGGCAGAGCCGGCGCGCCTGCCCCATCGGCATCGCCGACCGCGCGCCGGAGGCCTTGGCCTCGCCGCTCGCGCCGGCCACGATCCCGCGCGGCCCCAGCCCGCCGACGAGCACCGGGCGCCCGCGCAGCGTCGGGCGGGTCAGCTGCTCGGCGGAGGCGAAGAACGAGTCGAGGTCGAGGTGCAGGACCCAGCGGGGCACGTGCTCAGGATGCCCCGAGGGCCCACAGCTCGTCCGGGTGCTCGAGCACGACGCGCGCCCCGGCCTCGCGCAGCACCGCGGGCCGCGAGCCGCCCCAGGCCACGCCGATCGCCAGGAGGTCGTGGGCGAGCGCGGCGGTGATGTCGCCGGGGCCGTCGCCCAGCATCGGCGTGCCCGGCGCCGCCGCGGTGATCCCCAGGCCGAGCAGCGCCTCGCCCACCACTGCGGTCTTGCCGGCGTCGACGCCGTCGGGCCCACGCCCGGCGACGCTGTCGACGCACCCGAGCAGCCCCAGCTCGTCGAGCACCCGGCGCGCCACCCGCGTCGACGCCGACGTCGCCACGGCCAGCGGCACCCCGCGCGCGTGCAGCCCCCCGACCAGCCCGACCACCCCCGGCGCCGGCCGGGTCGTGCCGGGGAGGGTGAGCGTGCCGTCGAGGTCGAGCACGACGGCGGGGAACGGGGGCGTCACGGTGGCCGAGTGTGGGCTCAGCCCATCGTGCGGGCCCCGGCGGCCCGCCACAGCCACACCACCGACACCCCGAAGGACCACACCAGCGCCACCAGCGCCACCGCGACCAGCGTCAGCTCGACGCCCACCGGCAGCACCCCGGCCGCCGCGACGATGAGCGCCACGGCCTGCAGCGCCGCCACCACCTTCGCCGACCGCCGCACAGGCAGCTCGCCCCGCAACCACGGCAGGACCCGCGCGGCCGCGACGAACGCGTAGCGCAGCAGGGCCACCGCCAGCACCCACGGCGCGCCGTCGACCAGGGCCACGTGCACGGCCAGGACCAGCAGCAGGAGCGCGTCGAACTCGACGTCGAGGCGGGCGCCGAGGGCCGAGGCCGTGGCGGTGCGCCGGGCGACGGGGCCGTCGACCCCGTCGAGCGCGAGCGCGACGACCGCCAGCGTCACCAGCGCCACCGACGCGGCGTCCCGCCCGACGAGGGCGACGGCGGCGACGACGAGCGCGCCGCGCGCGAGCGTGACGCTCCCGGCCGGCCCGAGCGTCGCGACACCCGCACCGGCGGCCGCTTGGGCCACGAGCACGCCGGCCACGGCGGCCACCAGCACCGCGACCGCGACGCCGACCGCACCGACGCCGACGACCGCCGCGAGCAGCGCGAGCACCCCGGCCAGCAGGGCCGCCGCCGCGGCGAGCTGGACGCCCACGGGCGTGGCGAGGGACCGGTGGATCATGACCGTCCAGGATGCCGGATCCCCGGGGACGCGACACCGCCGTGCGGGCGGGCGTAGACGTCGCCCGAGCGCCCGAGCGGGCGGCGCCGGTCGAGCAGCGCCACCAGCTCGTCCGCGTCGAGCCAGCGGTCGCCGGCGGTGGTGTCCCAGCGCATCGTCTCGATCGGCGAGTAGCGGTAGCGGTGCGGCCCGAGCGCCTCGACGCGGGCCAGCGCGGCCAGCGCGGCGTCGTGGGCCGCCGGCAGGTACTCGAACGACAGCGCCGGCAACGGCCGCGACAGGCCCGCGAGCACCTCCGCCTCGAACCCCTCCACGTCGATCTTGCAGAAGGCCGGGACGCCGTGCGCGGCGACGAGCTCGTCGAGCGTCGTGACGGGCACCGTCACCGTGTCCGGCCAGCGCACGGACGTGAACCCGGCGTCGTCCGACACCGTCTCGCGCCACGCCGCCGACACCGTCGAGACCGTCGGCGTCGCGCGGGAGATGCCCAGCTCGGCGGTGCCCGGCGTGGCGCCCAGCGCCGAGGGCAGCACGGTCACCTGCGGGTCGCGGCCGAAGAACAGGCGCAGGAGGCGCACGAAGTCGGGCTGCGGCTCGACGGCCACCACCCGCGCGCCCAGCGCCCGCCACGCCCGGACCCGGTTGCCGGCGTGCGCGCCGACGTCGACGGCGAGGTCGCCGGGAGCGAGGAACTGCCGGTAGAAGGCCCGCATCCGCCGCTGGCGGCCCGGGATGCCGTGGTACATCGCGAGGGACCGGGCGATCCCGGCGGCTCGGGCCAGCACCCGGACGAGGGTAGGCGAGCGGGCGTCAGCGCACGGTTGTCGGTCGGGCCGGCTGGTTACCCGCGGCCCATGGGTTACGACGTCACGCAGGTGCAGAAGACGCTCGCCGGTTTCCAGTACCCGGGCGGGCCCGAGGAGCTGGCCTCGCACGCGAGCTCGAACGGTGCTGACCAGCAGCTCGTCGACACGCTCAAGGGCCTCGACAAGCAGCAGTTCGACGGCCCCAACGCCGTCATGGCGAAGCTCAGCGAGTCCGGCGTGCTGGGCGGCAGCAGCAACTAGGGCCTGTCCCGTGGATCTTCTCGTAGCCATAGGACGATGGCGGCGATGGTGATCTCGGCTCGGTAGTAGGCGGAGCGTTTGGCGTAGCGGGTGGCGAGGTCGCGGAACTGCTTGAGGCGGTTGAAGCAGCGCTCGACGACGTTGCGTCCGGCGTAGATCGCCTGGTCGAAGGCTGGTGGGCGGCCGCCGCGGGTTCCTTTGCTCTTGCGGTGGGCGATCTGGTCGCGGCGCTCGGGGCAGGTGAAACTGATTCCGCGAGCGCGCAGCGCGTCGCGGGTCGAGGGGTGGGAGTAGGCCTTGTCGGCCACCACTCGGGCGGGACGTTGCCGGGGTCGGCCGGGTCCGTCGCGGTGCACGCTGACCTGGTCGAGCAGCGGCAGCAGTTGCGGGTTGTCTCCGCCTTGGCCGGCTCCGAGCACACAGCTCATCGGCAGCCCGCGCCCGTCGACGGCGAGGTGAATCTTGCTGGTCAGTCCGCCGCGGGATCGTCTGAGGTGTTCCCCGTCGACGGCGAGGGCTTCGACAGCGGCACTGCAGCCCCCTTTTTCCGGGCTCCAGCCGCGTGCTGGTGGGCCCGCACCGAGCTGGAGTCGACACTGAAGGTCCACTCCACGGCGCCGACGGCGTCGTCCTTGACGATCACGTGCTCGAGGATGCGGTCCCAGGTGCCGTCCGCGGTCCATTTCCGCAGGCGTTCATGGGCGGTCTTCCAGGGCCCGTAGCGCTCGGGCAAGTCGCGCCACGGCGCCCCGGTCCGCAGCTTCCACAGGATTGCGTTCACCACCTGGCGGTGCTCACGCCAACGTCCCCCGCGGCCACCGGCCGCGGGCAGCAGCGGTTCGATCCGCGCCCACGCCGCGTCGGTCAGCTCTCCTCGCCCCACCACGAGAAGATCTTCACCGACAACCCCTCACATGATCCGCAGGACACGCCCTAGGAGACTGCTGAAGAAGTCAGCGCGTCGAGGCTGGTGGTCGGCGGGTGGGCTGGGATCCTTGTCGGGTGCAGGGTCGCTCTGATGATCAGCGTGAGTTGCTGGATGTGGAGTCGGTCGCCGGGCATTTGCTGAAGCCGGGCAGCGTGTTCGCGTTCCTGGCCGCGCATCGGGCCCGGCTGTTCGCCCCGGAGCTGTTCGCCGACCTGTTTCCCACCCGCCGCGGCCGGCCGAGTGTGCCGCCGGAGGTGGTGGCCACGGTGCTGGTTCTGCAGGCCCTGCACGGCCTGTCGGACCGGGAAGCTGTCGAGGCACTCACGTTCGATCTGCGGTGGAAAGCCGCCTGCGGGCTGGCGATCACCGACACCGCGTTCGACGCCTCGACGCTGACCTACTGGCGACGCCGGCTGGCCGCCTCGAACAGCCCGAACCGCATCTTCGAGACCGTCGCCGCGGTGGTCGCCGAGACTGGTGCGGTGGCGGGGAAGACCCGCCGGGCGCTGGACTCGACGATTCTGGATGACGCGGTGGCCCGCCAGGACACCGTGACCCAGCTGATCGCCGCGATCCGCCGGGTCGCCCGCGACGTCGGTGCCGGCGCCGAGGTCGTCACGGCGGTCACCACGAGCGGGCATGACTACTCCCACCCGGGCAAGCCGCAGATCGCCTGGGACGACCCCGCGGCCCGTGACGAGCTGGTCTCCGCGTTGGTCAACGACGCGTTGGCGGTACTCGCCGAGCTGGAGACGCGCCACCCCGGCGGGGCCGGGCTCGACGAGCGCGCCAGTCAGGCGGTGGCGTTGTTGGCGCTGGTCGCCGGGCAGGACGTCGAGCCTGCCGAGGGCTCCGATGGCACCGACGGGCGCTGGCGCATCGCGACCAAGGTGGCCCCGGACCGGGTGATCTCCACCGTCGATCCCGACACCCGCCACGCGCACAAGTCCCGGGAGCGCCGCCAGGACGGCTACCGCGCGCACGTGGTGGTCGAGCCCGACACCGGGCTGATCACCAACACCAGGCTCACCCAAGCCTCGGGCCCGGACAACAGCGACGCCACTGTCGGTATCGCCCTGCTCACCGGCGACCCCAACCTCGAGGCCGCCGCCAGCGAGCCGGGCGAGGCGCTGGAGGTGCTGGCCGACTCGGCCTACGGCACCGGCGACGCCCTGGCCGCGCTCGCCGCGGCCGGGCACACCGCGGTGATCAAGCCGTGGCCGCTGCGCCCGACCGTCCCCGGCGGGTTCACCATCGACGACTTCACCCACGATCCGGCCGCGAGCACCATGACCTGCCCGAACGGGATCACCCGCCCGATCACTGCGAGCGGAGCAGCGATCTTCGGGGCGCACTGCCGCGACTGCCCACTGCGCGCGCAATGCACCACCGCCACCTACGGGCGCACCCTGCACCTCGGGCCGCACCACGCGCTGCAACGAGCACACCGCGCCCGGGCGAGCACCCCCGAGCACCTCGAGTCCTACCGTCGGCACCGGCCCATGGTCGAGCGCTCCATCGCCTGGCTGACCCGCGGCAACCGGCGCGTCCCCCACCGCGGCGTGGTCAAGAACAACGCCTGGCTGCACACCCGCGTCGCCGCGCTCAACCTCCGCCGAATGATCACCTTCGGACTGCACCTCGACCACGGCCGATGGGCCCTGGCCGCAAGCTGATCCGAGGACCCAGCCGACTACCGGCCCGGCTACGGCCTCGACAGCCCATCAACAACCCGCCACTATCAGCGCCGGGCGGGGCGACCTCTTGTCGCACCCACGGGTGCTGACCGCAGCACGACTGCCGAGGCGCCCCGCCCACCAACCCACTTCTTCAGCGGGCTCCTAGGCCCTCCGCGGCCCCGCCCGACGAACGAACGGCGCTCTCGCTGCTTCCGTAGCAGCGAGAGCGCCGTTCTTTCGCTCCGGACGCGCGCGGACGCCGGGAGGCGCTGCTCCGGACGGGCGAGTCTCAGTGCGGCAGCGTCGGCAGACCGCGGGAGACCATGTCCCGGGCGCCCTCGAGCGTCCCGTCGCCGACCCAGGTGTTCGGGTCGAGCTGCGAGACGTTCCAGCCGCCGGGCCGCACGCGGGTGGAGTACAGGAACGTGTCCTTGTTCTCCACCCACTGGATCTCGTAGTCGATCGTCGAGGGGCCCGCGGAGCTCCAGCGCCAGGCGGCGCCGGACCCGCGGGACGTCTCGTGGATCTCGACGCCGTCCACCTCGATGGCCATGCCCACCCCTTCCGGCTCGGAATGAGCCGTTCGGAGCAGCAATCTACCGCCCGTCCGGCCTGACCAGCAGGACCGGTCAGGCGGCCGAGTGCGGCGCCCACCCCTCCCGGGTGAGGGCGCCCACGATGCGGACGGCCTCGCGGCGGTGCGCCTCGGCCTGGTGCGTGGTCCAGCTCCACTGCTCGCACTCGGCGTGCAGGAGGTGGCAGACGACGGTGACGGCGTGCTCGCGGTCGTCCGCGGTGACCGCCGCGGGCGTCGGGCGCGCGCCCGGCCGCATCAGCTGGGCGACGGGCGAGTGGGCGGGGACAGCACTCATGACGGACCTCCCCCTGCGGTCGTCGGCGCACCGGCGACCCGGGTCGTGTGCGGCGGCGACGTCGACGCGCTGGCTGACGATCCGAGGGTGACCGCAGCGGATCCCGGGGGAAACGACAGGGGACCCAGGCCACAGGGCCGGTGACGGGGACGTTCGCCACAGCGACGGACCGCGCAGGCCCTGCATGATGACCGCCATGGCCACAGCGAGGGAGCCGGCGGCCGGCTGGACCGTGGAGCTCGACGACACCCCCGGGCGTCGTCAGGCGCAGGAGGAGTTCCTGCTCCACCACCCCGACGGCACCGAGGAACGGATCACGCTGCACGACTACGCGCGGGTCTACGACGTGCCCGGGCTGTACGAGGAGGTCGTCCAGCGCCGCCTGGAGTGCGCGTCGCCCGGGACGGTCGCGGGCGCGCTCGTCGAGGCCGCGGAGGCCGAGGGCCGCCCGGTCGGGGAGCTGCGCGCCTTCGACCTCGGCGCCGGCAACGGCGTCGTCGGCGAGGAGCTGCGCGACCGGGGCGTCACCGTCGTCGCCGGCGCCGACGGCATCCCCGAGGCCCGCGACGCCGCGCACCGCGACCGACCGGGGCTCTACCGGCACTACCTCGTCGGCGAGCGGCTCGACGTCGAGCAGGTGACGCAGCTGGTGCGCGACGAGGCCCTCACCGCGCTCGTCGCGGCCGGTGCCGTCGGCGAGGGCCACGTCCCGGTGGACGCCCTCGCGCAGCTGTGGGAGGCGTTCCCGCCCGGGTCGTTCCTCGCGCTCACCCTGGCCGGCGGGGAGGCCGACCACGACATCACCGACGTCGAGGCGATGATCGAGGCGACCGCCGGCTCGGCCCACCCGTCGCACATCGTCGTGCGGCGCCGGTTCCGGCACCGGGTGAGCATGGCCGGGAACGACCTGTACTACCTCGTGCTCGTCGCGGTGAAGCGCTAGTCCCGGACGACCGTCAGCCGCGGTCGGATCGCGGGCGGGGTGACCGCGGGACGGCTGGGCTGCGGGCCGGGCCGGGCCCCGTGGTGCGGGCTGCGCCGGTGCCGGCGGGGGCGCGTGGCGCCGACCAGGCCGACGAGGTCGTTGACGAGGTCGTCGGCGAGCTCCTCGGACAGCACGCCACCGCCGGCGTAGTCGTCGAGGACGTCGAGCCCGCGGCGCCACTGGGTGGCCGCCGCGACCGCGTCCTCGAGCGCGCCGTTCTCGTCGCTGATCATCGCGGACGACGTTAGCCCTGGTGACGGGCCCTTCTCGCGCTCGGTGATCCCATGGAGTGACCACTCGACCGAGGCGTCGCCGGGCCACGCCCCGGCTCGGGATCACTCGTCCGTCGGCGTGTCGGGCCCGGCGTGGCGGCGCCACCCGGGGATCACGGAACGGAGCAGACGGGTGCGCCCTGCGTCCGGGTGGGCCACGATGATCGCGTGGAGAATCACGCGACGCGACCCCACCACGTCGCCGTCGTCGGTTCCGGGCCGTCGGGCTTCTACGCCGCGGCCGCGCTACTGGACGCGGCCGAATCGGATGCCGGGCTGGACGTGCGGGTGGACATGTTCGACCGGCTGGCCACGCCCTGGGGCCTGGTCCGTGCGGGGGTCGCCCCCGACCACCCGAAGATCAAGTCGGTGTCGGCGCAGTACGACAGGACCGCCCGCCGCGAGGGCTTCCGGTTCTTCGGGCACGTGCACCTCGGGGAGGACATCAACCGCGACGAGCTGCTCGAGCGCTACGACGCCGTGGTCTACGCCGTCGGCTCGCAGACCGAGCGCCGCCTGGGCATCCCCGGCGAGGACCTGCCCGGCAGCATCGCCTCGGTCGACTTCGTGGGCTGGTACAACGGCCACCCCGACCACGTCGACCTCGCGCCGCCGCTGGACACCGAGCGCGCGGTGGTCATCGGGGCCGGCAACGTCGCCCTCGACGTCGCACGGATGGTGCTGCTGCCCGAGGCCGACCTGCGCGCCACCGACACCGCCGACCACGCCCTCGACGCGCTCGTCGCCTCGAGCGTGCGCGAGGCCCTGATCTGCGGGCGCCGCGGGCCGCGCGAGGCCGCGTTCACCACCACCGAGCTGCGCGAGCTGAACGACATCGAGGGTCTGTCCGTCGTCGCCGACCCCGCGCAGGTCCCCGCCGGCATCGCCGACGACGACACGCTCGGCAAGGCCACCCGCCGCAACCTGGAGATCCTGCGCGGGTTCGCCGAGCACGCCCCCGACCCCGACGCGCGGCACCGGATGGAGTTCCGCTTCTACCGGTCGCCGGTCGAGCTGCGGGGGGACGACCGCGTCGAGGAGATCGTGCTCGGCGTCAACCGGCTCGAGACCGGCGAGGACGGCCGCACGCGCGCCGTCGACACCGGCGAGCGGGAGACCGTCGCGACCGGGCTGGTGCTGCGCGCCGTCGGCTACCGCGGGATGGCGCTGCCCGGCGTCCCGTTCGACGACGAGACGGGCACGGTGCCCCACGAGGAGGGCCGCATCACCGGCCGCGACCGCGAGTACGTCGTCGGCTGGATCAAGCGCGGGCCCACCGGGATCATCGGCACGAACAAGAAGGACGCGAACGAGACCGTCCGCCACCTCGTCGCGGACCTGGCCGGGCGCGAGCCCGCCGAGCGCGACGACGACCACCACGCGGCCGTCGAGAGCTGGCTGCGCGAGCGCTGCACCGACCTCGTCGACCAGACCGGGTGGGAGGCCATCGACGCCCACGAGCGCGGGCGCGGAGAGCCGCACGGCCGGCCGCGGGTGAAGGTCGTCGACCGCACGGAGTTCACGAAGCTCAGCCGCCCCTGACGCAGCGAACGCGCTGCTCGCTGCTTCTACGCGCGCGAAGTCCGCGCTCGCGAGGCCGAGGAGCCGGACGTGGTCGCGGTCACCGCCGGGGGCATGACCGCGCCCTCGGTGACCGCGACCACACCTCGCTCCGGCCGGACATGGTGTCACTGTTACCTTGGGTATCACCTACTGCAGGTAACGGTGACCTCGAGTCCGGCCAGGAGGAGACATGACGACCGCGGAGCAGGACGCCGTGCACCGTGAGCACCGCGAGCACCGCGAGCACCGGACGGACGTCGCGGAACGGCTGCTCGACTCGTCCGACCAGCTGTCGTACGACCCGCTGCGCGAGGTCGACTGGGACAGCCCGGTCGACCCGCTGCACCACGGTGCGAGCCCGGAGTGGAGCACGCTCTACGGCACCGCCTACTGGGACGAGATGACCGAGGAGCAGCGCGCGGCCCTGACCCGCCAGGAGGCGGCGTCGGTCGCGAGCACCGGCATCTGGTTCGAGATGATCCTGCAGCAGATGGTCATCCGGGACTTCTACGCGAAGGACCCGACGGACCCGGCGTTCCAGTGGGCGCTGACCGAGATCGCCGACGAGTGCCGGCACTCGATCATGTTCGCCCGCGGGGCGGAGAAGCTCGGTGCCCCCGCGTACCGCCCGCCGCGCCACGTCATCGAGGGCGGGCGCGTGTTCAAGACCCTCGCGAGGGGCGAGGCCGCCTACGCCGCGATCCTCGTGGCCGAGGAGGTCCTCGACGTCATGCAGCGCGACTGGATGCGCGACGAGCGCGTCGCCCCGTTCGCGCGCACGATCAACAACATCCACGTGGTCGAGGAGGCGCGCCACATGCGCTTCGCCCGCGAGGAGACCCGCGAGCGCCTGCAGGGCGCGAGCGCGCTGCGCCGCCAGTTCGACGCGCTCGTCGTCGCCTTCGCCGGCTTCTTCATCGTCACGAGCATGTGGAACGGCAAGGTCTACGAGAACGCGGGCCTGGACCCGAAGCGCGCGCGCCGCGAGGCGAAGCGCAACCAGAACCACCGGGCGCTGCTGCGCTCGAGCTGCGCGGGGCTGATGGAGTTCCTCGCCTCGGCCGGGCTGCTCACCGCGCCGGCGAAGGTGCTCTACCGCGCCGCGCACGTCCTGTAGACGGCGCGCCGTGCCGTACGCGATCACGCAGTTGTGCTGCACGGACGCCTCGTGCGTCACGGCGTGCCCGGTCAACTGCATCCACCCGACGCCCGACGAGCCCGACTTCGGCACCACCGACATGCTCTACGTCGACCCGCGCACGTGCATCGACTGCGGGGCGTGCGCGGAGGTGTGCCCGGTCGACGCGGTGTTCCCGGCCGAGGTGCTCACCGGCGCGCTCGCGGACTACCCCGCGATCAACGCCGAGCACTTCGCCGGCACCGAGCCGGCGGGGCCGCCGGAGGGCTCGCCGCTGTTCCACGCGTGGGGGCCGGTGCGGTTCGACCGGGTGCTGCCGGCGGACTTCCCGACCCTCGACGTCGCGGTGGTCGGCAGCGGGCCCGCCGGGATGTACACGGTGCAGGACCTGCTGCTGCACACCACGGCGAAGGTCACGCTCTACGACCGGCTGCCGGTCGCGGGCGGGCTCGTGCGCTTCGGCGTCGCCCCCGACCACCCCGGCACCAAGCGGATCGGCGAGTCGTTCGCCCGCTACCACGACCACCACCGGCTGCGGCTGCGGCTCGGTGTCGAGGTCGGCCACGACGTCAGCGGGGCGAGCGGAGCGACGGGGGCATCGATCACGGCCGAGGAGCTGGCGCGGCGCCACGACGCGGTGATCTACGCCGTGGGCGCCCCGACGGCCCGGACGCTGGGCGTGCCCGGCGAGGACCTGCCCGGACACCTGGCGTCGACCACCGTCGTCGGTTGGTACAACGGCCACCCCGAGATCGACGCCGGCGCGGTGCCGGTGGACACGCTGGACCCGGCGCGGGTCGTCGTGGTCGGTACCGGCAACGTCGCGCTCGACATCGCGCGGGTCCTCGCCGCCGACCCGGCCCGTCTCGCCGGCTCCTTCGACGCGGCGGTACACGAGCGGCTGCGGGCGAGCCGGGTGCGCGAGGTGGTGCTGCTCGCGCGGCGGGGCCCGGAGCACGCCGCCTACACGCGCGGCGAGCTGCTCGCCCTGCTGCGCCGCGACGACCTCGACGTCGTTGTCGACGACCACGACCCGCGGGTCGGTGCGGCCATCGACGCCGCGGGGCCCCGGGACCACGCCGCGCTGCTGCAGGGCGTGCCGCGGGTGCGGGTCGACGACGTCCCCCCGCCCGGCGACCGCCGGCGGATCGTCCTGCGCTTCCACGCCCCGCCGAGGGCCCTGGTCGGCGACGACCGGGTGACGGCGGTCCGTGTGGGCGGGCCAGACGGGTCCGCGGAGCTCGCGACCGGTCTGGTCGTGCGGGCGATCGGCCACCGCGGGCGCCCGCTCGCGGGCCTGCCGTTCGACGAGGAGACCGGCACGGTGCCGAACCGGGCCGGGCGCGTCGAGGGACGCCCGGGCACCTACGTCGTCGGCTGGATCAAGCGCGGTCCCGGCGGCGGCATCGGCACCAACCGCCGCGACGCCGCCGAGACCGTGGCCGCCCTCGTCGAGGACGGCAAGCAGCACCTCGTCGGCACCAGACCCCGCCGCCGGGGCTTCCTGCGCCGCGCTTGATGTGAGCACTTTCCTGCCCTATAGGGCAGGAAAGTGCTCACATGGGCAGGGTCAGACTGCGATCCGGCATTCCGCCACGGCCTCGGGTGTCGCGAGCACGGTGGCGACGTGCACGCCGACGTGGTGGCGGATCTCGGCGTCCAGGTCGCCGAGGCGGCGCAGGAACACCCCGCCGACGCCGCGGGTGCGGATGTCGGCGTCGATGTCCTCGCTGCACACGGGATCGACGTCGATCTCCACCGCGCCCGGCGCGGCGCGGCCGACGAGGCCCACGCGGACCACGAGGTCGACCTCCGCCGGGATCGAGCGCGAGCCGACGACGACGGTGACGTCGAGGGCGACCGGGACGCAGACGATCACGCGGGTGACCCCGTCGCGCCAGGCGGTCAGCCGCCCGACCCGGCCGGTGGCCGACGCGGTGGCCATGCCGTGCGGGCCGGCGGGGACGGGGCCGAAGTCGACGGTCGGCCCGATCAGGCCGGTGACGACGGCGACCGCGCGCTGCGGGGTGGCGACGGCCAGGACCTCGTCGAGCGACAGGCCGTGTGCGGCGGCCTCCCGCTCGGCGATCGCCCGGCCCTCGGCGCGCTCGCCGGGGGCCGCCATCAGAGCGCCCCGACCGTGAACGGCGGCGTCGACGTGCCCGCGAGCCGATAGCGGCCCCACGGGTCGACGTCGGAGAGCTCGCCGTCGGCGGCGCCCGACGGCGTGGTGACGCGGGCGGCGTGCTTCTTCCCGCCCAGCGCCGCGTGCAGCGCGTCGTGCGCCGCCACGCGCCCGTACCAGTGGTAGCGGCCGTCGAGGGGTTCGAAGTGCCCCACGAGCGTCACGTCGACGGCGTAGGGGACGCCGTCGACGACGAGGGTGGCCGGCCCGCGGTGGCCGTCCTCGTCGTGCTCGTCGTGGTGGTCGTGCCGGTCGTGCTCGGGTGTTGCCGCTGGCGTCATCGCTCCCGGCTCCTCACTGCTCGATCGGTACTGCCCCCGGTGGCCGTGCGACCACCGGCCCGACCGGTGCCCGGCGGCGCCGGGACCCGGTCGCTGCCCGCTCGGAGCTGGACCACCTTGTTGATCTCGAGCGGGACGTTGGGGTCGATCGTGACGCCGTGCTGGCGGGCGAAGCCGTCGATGGCCGCCCACACCAGCGTCGTCAGGTACTCGGTGACGCTCTCACGGCTCATGGACTGGCGGTCGAGCCACCACTCCGCCGTGTTCTGCACGAACCCGACGACGCCGTGGGCCCACGGCTCGGCGGGTCCGGAGTCGAGGCCGAAGGCCCGCAGGTAGTCGCCCAGCATCGCCGACAGCGCGGTCGCGATGATCTCCTTGTCCTCGCGCACCACGTCGTTGCCGCGGCCGTCGATCGGCGTGTGCCGGGCGAGCACCCAGTAGAGGTTCGGGTAGTCGTCCAGCGTCCCGAAGAAGGCGTCGATCGACTTGCGGATGCGCGGGAGCGGCGCCTCCTCGCTGTTCAGCGCGGGGATCAGCCGGTCCAGGAGGATCTCGGTGGCCCGCTCGCCCATCGCCTCGACGAGGTCGGCCTTGTCGGAGAAGTGCCGGTAGAGCACCGGCTTGGTGACGCCGGCCTCGAGCGCGACCTGCTCGATGCCGAAGTCCGGCCCGACGTCGGCGAGCACCCGCATCGCGGCCTCGACGAACTCCGCCCGGCGCTCGGCCCGGTGCTTCTCCCAGCGCGTGCGACGCCCGTCACGCGAGGGGGCGTTCCCGGGGCGGTTCGGCTTGACATCGTCCGGCACGGTTCCGCAGGCTACCACCAGTTACAGTTACCACGGGTAAGACGTACAGCGAGTGCGGGTTACCTCGTGTTCCAGACAGGCACCGGCCAGCAGGAGGACCCCCAGCCATGAGCGCCCCCACGGCGGACCGCCACGCAGCCGATCGCCATGTCACGGCCGCGCGGCTGCTGAAGTCGTCCGCGAAGAAGTCGTACGACCCGGCGGTCGACATCGACTGGGACGCCCCGCTGCCCACCGACAAGATCTGGGTGCCCGAGCACCGGATCTCGCTCTACGGCACCGAGCTCTGGGAGCGGATGACGCCCGAGCAGCGCGTCGAGCTCGGCAAGCACGAGGCCTGCAGCGTCGCCTCGGTCGGCCTGTGGTTCGAGGTCCTGCTCATGCAGCGCCTGCTCAAGGACTTCTACGCCGAGGACCCGACGACGCCGCGCGCCCAGTTCGCGCTCACCGAGGTCGCCGACGAGTGCCGCCACTCGCAGATGTTCGCGCGCATGGTCGAGACCGCCGGGGTCGAGCCCTACGGGCCGCGGGAGTCGATCCGCCGGCTCGGCAAGCTGTTCTCGGTGGTCAGCTGGGGGCCGGCGGCCTACGGCGCGATCCTCGTCGCCGAGGAGGTGCTCGACCGGCTGCAGCGCGAGCAGGCCGAGGACGAGCGCATCCAGCCGCTCATGCGCCAGGTCAACCGCATCCACATCATGGAGGAGGCGCGCCACGTCTCCTTCGCCCGCGACGAGGTCACCCGCGGGATGGCGCAGCTCTCGCGCGCGGAGAAGGCCTACCAGCGCTTCATCATCGCCTACATCTCGATGTTCGTGACGCGCAGCCTCATCAACCCCAAGGTCTACGCCGCCGTCGGCATCGACCCCGCCGAGGGCCGCCGCGCCGCGCTGGGCAACCCCCACCACCACGAGATGATCCGGTGGGCCGGCGAGAAGATCATGCCGTTCCTCGACCAGGCGGGTCTCGTCGGTCGCCCGGGCATGACCTGGTGGCGCCGGTCGTTCCTGCTGGGTGAGAGCTGAGCACCGGCACGTCGAGGGGAGCCGCGTGGTGCGGGAGAAGGTCGACCGGTTCGCCACCCCGGACGGCACGCGGCTGCGTGTCGGCGACGCCGGGGAGGACGGTCGTGACGGCCGCCCGACGCTCGTGCTGGTGCACGGGTGGTCGCAGGACCTGCGGACGTGGGACCGGGTCGTCGACGACCTGCGCCGCACGGGCATCGGGTCCCGCATCGTGCGCTACGACCACCGCGGTCACGGCGGGTCCGACGCCGCGCCCGAGGACACGGCGACCATCGGCACCGCCGCCGACGACCTCGCCGCGCTGATCCGTGACCGCATCCCCGACGGCCCGCTCGTGCTGGCCGGCCACTCCATGGGGGGCATGACGCTCATGGCCCTGGCCGAGCGCCATCCCGAGCTGGTGGCCGAGCGGGTCGTCGGGGTCGCCTTCGTGGCCACCGCCAGCGACGACATGGACCGGCTCGACCTCGGGCTCTCCGGCCGGCCGGGCCGGCTCGTGGCCCGCGGGGAGCACCTGCTCGTCCCGCTGACCGCCCGCCTCGGTCACCGCGCGCCCGCCGGGGAGATCGGCGACGTCGGCCGCGCCGGCGGCTCCCGCCCGCGCGCCCGCGCCACGGCGATCGCGGGGGTCGTCCGCGCGCTGGTCTTCGGCCGGCGCCCCCGCCGGGCCGACGTCCTGTCCGTCGCCGAGCAGGCCCTCGCGGCGCACCCGCCGAGCGTCGCGGCGTTCCGGATGTCGATCGCCGAGCACCGCCGGCGACCGTTCCTCACCGCGCTGCGGGGCACGCCGACCGTCGTGCTCGTCGGCGACCACGACCGGCTCTGCCCCCAGCGCCACGCGCGGGCGATCGCGGAGGCGCTGCCCGACGCCCGGATCGTGCTGCTGCCCGGCGCCGGGCACATGATCAACCTCGAGCGCGCCGACGAGGTCGCCGCGCACCTCGCCGGGCTCCTCGCAGCGCCGGCCGCCCCCACCGCCGTCATCACCGAGGAGGACACCGCCCGTGGCGAGCCCGTCGACGCCTGAGCCGGTCGCCGACCGGGGCCGCGTCCACGAGGTGGTCGTCGTCGGCTCCGGGTTCGCCGGGCTCGCCCAGCTCCTCGCGCTGCGCCGCGCCGGCGTCACCGACGTCGTCCTGCTCGAGAAGGCCGACGCGCTGGGCGGCACGTGGCGCGACAACACCTATCCCGGGTGCGCGTGCGACATCCCGTCGCACATGTACTCGCTCTCGACCGTCCCGAACCCCGACTGGTCGCGGTCCTACTCCCCGCAGCCGGAGATCCGCGCCTACCTCGAGCGGGTCACCGACGACGAGGACCTGCGCGGGCACGTGCGCTTCGGCCAGGAGATGACCGGCGCGACGTGGGACGAGGAGCGCCGCACCTGGACGGTGCACACCCGCGCCGGGCGCACCTGGACCGCCCGGTTCCTCGTGTCCGGGGTCGGCGCGCTCCACCTGCCGAAGACGCCGGACCTGCCCGGCGCCGACACCTTCACCGGGGCCTCCTTCCACTCCGCCCGCTGGGACCACGACGTCGACCTGCGCGGCCGGAAGGTCGCGGTGATCGGCACCGGGGCGAGCGCGATCCAGTTCGTCCCGCGGATCGCCGGGGTCGCCGCGGAGGTGCAGCTCTACCAGCGCACGCCGGCCTGGGTGCTGCCCAAGGGCGACCGGCCGCTGTCGGGCGCGCGCCGGCGCTTCCTCACCCGCCACCCGGGCGTGCACCGCGCCTACCGCGCGGCGATGTACGCGGCGCTGGAGTCGCGGGCGGTCGGCTTCCACGCGAACCCGGCGCTGCTGCGGCCCGTCGAGTGGCTCGCGACGAAGAACATCGAGCGTTCGATCGACGACCCGGAGCTGGTCGCGAAGCTGACCCCGGACTACTCGATCGGCTGCAAGCGGGTGCTGGTCTCCAACGACTACTACCCGGCGCTCGCGCGGCCCGACGTCGACGTGGTCACCAGCGGCGTCCGCGAGGTGCGCGCCTCCTCGATCGTCGACGCCGACGGGGTCGAGCGCGACGTCGACGTGATCATCTACGGCACGGGCTTCCACGTCACCGACGCCTACGACGGCCTCGCGATCACCGGTCGCGGCGGGCGGACGCTGCGCGAGACCTGGGCCGCCGAGGGCATGGCCACGCACCTGGGGATGACGGTCACCGACTTCCCCAACCTCTTCCTCCTGCTCGGCCCCAACACCGGCCTCGGCCACCACTCGGTCGTGTTCATGATCGAGTGCCAGACGCGCTACGTCGCGCAGGCGATCACGGCGGTGCACGCGAGCGGCATGGGCGGGCTCGACGTCCGCGCCGAGGTCCAGCAGCGCTCCAACGCCGCGGTGCAGCACCGCCTGCAGAAGGGCATCTGGACCCGCGGCGGGTGCACGAGCTGGTACCTGGACGCCGCCGGGATCAACCGCACGATCTGGCCCGGGTTCACCGTGCGGTACTGGTGGGAGACCCGGCGCTTCGACCCGACCGACTTCGAGCTCTTCGGCCGCGCGGCCGACGCGGTGGACGGGGTCGAGCAGGCCGGCGGGCAGGCGGGCGGCCGGGCGGGGGCGGACACCGCGGCACCGGGCGGCACGCCACCCGCGGCCGTCAGCGTGGGCGCCGGGACCGAGGGCCGGAGGGCCTGAGCCGGCCACCCCCGCCGCGCCGGGTCAGGCGCCCCGCCGCCGGATGAGCCCCTCCTGCACGACGGACGCGACGAGCACCCCGTCGCGCGTGTAGAAGCGGCCCGCCGCGAGACCCCGCCCGCCGCCGGCGCTCGGCGACTCCTGGACGTAGAGCAGCCACTCGTCCGCGCGGAACGGGCGGTGGAACCAGACGGCGTGGTCGAGGCTCGCGAGGCTGACCTCGCCGGAGGCCGCCCCGCCGACGACGTGCGGGAACACCGCCGCCTCGAGCAGCGTCAGGTCGCTGGCGTAGGTCAGGACGCACACGTGCAGCAGGCGCCCGCCGGACGATCCCGGGTCGGGCAGCTCCCCGTCGGCGCGCACCCACACGCGGTTGCGCGGGTCGCGGTCCTCGGTCTCGTCCCACGGCGAGTGGTCGACGTAGCGGACGTCGAGCGGCCAGGTCAGCGCCCGGCCCGTCGTCGTGTGGGCGGGCTCGTCGCGCGGCGCCGGCGGCATGTCGCGGCGGGGGAAGCCGTCGGGCGCGGGCGTCTCGGGCATCGGCGCCTGGTGGTCGACGCCCTGTTCGGGACGTTGGAACGACGCCGACATCGTGAAGATCGTCTCGCCGTGCTGGACGGCGGTGACGCGGCGCGTCGTGAAGGAGCGCCCGTCGCGGGTGCGGTCGACCTCGTAGACGATCGGGGCGAACGGGTCGCCGGGGCGCAGGAAGTACCCGTGCAGCGAGTGCACGTCCCGGTCGTCGTCGACGGTGCGCCCGGCCGCCACCATCGCCTGCCCGGCGACCTGACCCCCGAAGACGCGCAGCAGCGACTCGCGGGGGCTCCGGCCCCGGAAGATGTCGCGCTCGATGCGCTCGAGGTCGAGCACGTCGTCGACGAGCTCCCGCAGCGCCTGCCCCACACCGACCGCCTCTCGTCCCGCCGACCGGCGGTCATCGTCGCGCACGACCGGCCGAGCGCGCCCCCGACCCGTCACCCAGCGCGTCGGTGGCGCTCGCTACATCGAGACCGCCGTTCGGGTTGCATGATCGTCCGCGCCGACGCCGCGCGATCGATCCGCTAGGCCGACAGAGCCTGAACGCCTGCCCGAACGGGTCACGGACCGCAGCGTCGAGCAGCAGAGCGCGAGCACTCACCGTCACCGAAATTCGGCTTCCCGATTCCCTGCGTAACCGTCCCGTGACCGGCTCGTTGACCCCCTGACGTCACCCCCGGGACCCATCGAGGCCCCGGGCGGTGGCTTCGCGAGGACGCACCGTCCGCAGTCCGTGCCCGCAGCAGGCGGGCGGACCCATCCGGTCGTCCCGCTCCCCGACACAGCACGACGAGGAGTTCACGTGATCAAGAAGCTGGGTGTCGTGACGGTCGGCGTGGCCGCCGGCCTCATGGCCGCCGCCCCGTTCGCCTCCGCCACCGAGGGTGGGCACCACCACGACGGCGAGCACAAGAGCTCCGGCTCCTGCAACGTCACCGGCGGCTCGTCGGAGGCCAACGGCGGCATCGACGGTGACTCGGTCCTCGGCAACGCCCTGGTGCAGGCGCCGGTGGGTGGCGCCAACGCGCTCAACATCGTCTGCAACGACATCCTCAACGGCAACGCCAGCGGCAACAACATCGGCGTCGACGTCCTCTAGAGCACGGCGCGACGAGCGGAGGGGCCGCGCGGACGCGTGGCCCTCCCGGCGGGTCAGGACTCGATCCGTCACCGGCACGACCACCCGAGCAGTACCGACGATCTCCCTGGGGGAACCATGTTCAAGAAGGCCGGCGTCGTCACCGTCGCCGTCACCGCGGGTCTGCTCGCGGCCGCGCCCTTCGCCTCGGCCGGCGAGGCGCACAGCGACGACCACGACCACGACCACAAGAAGAAGAGCCACCACCACGACGACAGCTCCGACTGCAACGTCACCGGCGGCTCGGCCGAGGCCAACGGCGGCATCGGCGGCGACGCGCTCCTGGGCAACGTCCTCGCCCAGGCGCCGGTCGGTGGGGCCAACATCGGCAACATCGTCTGCAACGAGATCCTGAACGACAACCTCAGCGGCAACAACGTCGCGCTCGACCTGCTCTGAGGTCCTGACGACGTCCGTCAGCTCCGCGAAGGCCCGGCCATCCGATCGGTGGCCGGGCCTTCGTGCGTTCCGGGATCGTCCCTGCGCACGCCCCGATCGGGCGTCAGCCCGGGCGAGGACGTCACCAACGCGTCCCGTCCTCGTTGCTCCGTTCGAGGCGGGCTCGGCCATTCGGTCCCGCCGCCGCTCCCCCGACACCATCTGGAGTTCTCGTGCTGAAGAAGCTGGGCGTCGTCACCGTCGGCGTCACCGCAGGCCTCATGGTCGCCGCGCCGTTCGCCTCCGCCCACGAGTCGGGTCACGACTCCCACCACGACTCGGACCACGAGCGCCACGGCGCGGAGAGCTCGGACTGCAACGTCACGGGCGGCTCGGCCGAGGCCAACGGCGGCATCGACGGCGACTCGTTCGCCGGCAACGTCCTCGCGCAGGCCCCGGTCGGTGGCGCCAACGCGCTGAACGTCGTCTGCAACGACATCCTCAACGACAACGTCAGCGGCAACACCGTCGACGTCGAGATCGGCGGCGGCCTCCTCCCCGGGCTGCCCGAGCTCCCGCTGTAGGTCCCGACGGACTCCCCGAAGGCCCGGTCACCACGCGGTGGCCGGGCCTTCGTGCTGTCGGGGCCCTCCCGGCACCGTGTCCCTCGATCGGGCGACCCGGGGCGTCGGGTCGTGCCGTCGACGTCCCGCCCTCGTTGAGCCGTCCGAGGCGTGCCCGAGCGCTCTTCATCCGCTCGGCCGACGCCCGCTCCCCGACAGACACTCCTGGAGTTCGCATGCTGAAGAAGATGGGCGTCGTCACCGTCGGCGTCACCGCCGGCCTGATGGCCGCCGCGCCGTTCGCCTCCGCCACCGAGGGCGGCCACCACCACGACGGCGAGCACCAGAGCTCCGGCTCCTGCAACGTCACCGGCGGCTCGGCCGAGGCCAACGGCGGCATCGACGGCGACTCGTTCGCCGGCAACCTGCTCGCGCAGGCCCCGGTCGGTGGCGCCAACGCCCTGAACATCGTCTGCAACGACATCCTCAACGACAACCTCAGCGGCAACACCGTCGAGGTCAGCGTCCTCAGCGCGGACGAGGACGAGGCCGAGGAGGGCGACGAGGTCGACATCGACCCCGACGACATCGACGGCAACGGGATCCCGGACGCCGACGAGGCTCTGGCCATCACCTGACCGGTCCTCCCGACGCGGACCACGACGGCCCGGCCACCCCACGGGTGGCCGGGCCGTCGTCTGTCCGCGTCCTGCATCGGCGCCGTGTTCCCGGATCTCCATCCCACGATCGGGGGCATCGGGACGAGAAGCGGTAACACGGGCATGACCACCTCGTTGAGCCGTCCGAGCGTGGGGGCGTACTCCCCAGCCATCCAGCCCACGCCGCTCCCCGACACACCTCAGGAGAACTCGTGCTGAAGAAGCTCAGCGTCGTCACCGTCGGCGTCTCGGCGGGCCTCATGGTCGCCGCCCCGTTCGCCTCCGCCCACGAGGGCCACGACGGTCACCACGGTCACCACGACGCCAGCGCCAACTGCAACGTCACCGGCGGCTCGGCCGAGGCCAACGGCGGCATCGACGGCGACTCGTTCCTGGGCAACGCCCTCGTGCAGGCCCCGGTCGGCGGCGCCAACCTGGCCAACATCGTCTGCAACGACATCCTCAACGACAACCTCAGCGGCAACGTCGTCGACGTGAGCGTGCTGAGCCCCGAGGCCGAGGTCCCGGTCGAGGAGGTCCCGGACGGGGAGGTCCCCGACGGCGAGACCCCGGAGCTCCCGGAGTTCCCCGTCTCCTGAGCTGTTCCTGACGGACCCGGAGGCCCGGTCACCGCGCGGTGGCCGGGCCTTCGTCCGTTCCGGGCCCGAGGTTGATCCCCCGTTCGGGTTCATCTCGCCCCGCTGGATCACGACGACATCACGGGCTCGTTGAGCCATCCGATACCCACGGCGCCGCGCTCCTCCACCGTCCGGCGCCGGGGACCCCGACACACCACTGGAGATCCTCGTGCTGAAGAAGCTGGGCGTCGTCACCGTCGGCGTCACCGCCGGCCTGCTCGCCGCCGCGCCGTTCGCGTCGGCCGAGTCGCACATCGACGAGAACGACAACGTCACGTCCGAGGGCAGCAACATCGGCGTCGACACCGGCAACCGCATCGGCCAGGGCAACGGCCAGGGCAACGTCTTCAACGGCGTCGAGGTGCCCGGCCTGCCGGACGCGCCGACCCTGCCCGCGCTGCCGCCGCTGTCCGACTTCCTGCCCGAGCTGCTGAGCCAGTTCGAGCTCCCGGGCATCCCTGCCTGAGGCAGGCTCCCGCACGACGACGGGCCCGGTCCACCACACGGTGGGCCGGGCCCGTCCGCGTCTCCGGACCGTCAGCGCCCGACGGTCGCCGGGGTGTCAGCGAAGTGCCGTTCCTGACGATCAGTGTCCGTATTCTTCCGTCGATCACCGCGGTCGCCGGGCGCCACGGCGCCGTCCGGCACGACGACGACCGGGCAGGGGCCGTCCTCGAACAGCGCCCGGTCGGCGCTCGGCGAGGTGAGCGCGGCCAGCGCCCCGCCCCGCGGGCGCCCGACGACGACCGCGCGGGCGTGGTGGCGCCGGGCCACCGCGACCAGCGCGCCCCCGACGCCGTCGTGGGCGACGACGGGCGCGAGGGTCTCGGCGGTCACCGTCGCGCTCCGGCCGACGGCCTCCCGGGCGGCGTCCAGGGACCGCTCGAGGCCGGGCCCGGCGTCGGTGTCGGCAGCGGCCGCGGCGTCCACCACCGCGCTCTCGGGGACGTGCACGACGACCAGCGGCGCGTCGAGCAGCGTCGCGAGCCGCCCGCCCGCCGCGGCGACGGCCGGGGCGTGCGGCGCTCCGTCGACGGCGACGAGGACCGGGCGCTCGGTCTCGTCCGGCACCGAGCCGGACCCCACCGTCACCGCGCCGGTCTCCACGCGCCGCAGCAGGCGGTGGGCGGTGGCGAGCACCAGCGCCCCGAGGGCGACGACCGCCGCGCCCACCCAGAACGGTGTGCTCGGCAGGAACGCCTCGGCGAGCATGCCCGCGACCCAGGGGGCGAGCCCGCCGCCGAGGAAGCGCACGAAGCTGTAGGACGCCGAGGCCACCGGGCGCTCGACCGGCGCCACGGACATGACGGCCTGGGTGACCAGCGTGTTGTTGAGGCCGATCATCGCGCCGGCGACGATCACCGCGCCGATGACGACGCCCGGGGTGTCGTTCCCGACCGCGATGACGAGCAGGTCGACCGCGAGCAGCCCGAGCACGAAGTACAGGACGCGCACGGTGCCGAAGCGCCGCTCGAGGGCCGGGGCGACGAACACCGCGAAGATCGCGACGAGCACGCCCCAGGCCGTGAAGACGCCGCCGAGGCCGAGCTCGGAGAGACCGCCCATCGAGTACGGCGAGTACGCGAGCAGCGTGAAGAAGCCCCAGTTGTAGGCGAACGCGGTGAGGGCGATCGTCGCGAGGCTGCGGTGGCGCAGCGCCCTGAGCGGGTCGAACAGCCCGATCCTCCGGGCCGGTCTCGGGGTCCTGTCGAGCAGCACCAGTGTCGCGATCAGCGCGACCGCCATGAGGACGGCGACGCCGAAGAACGGCGCCCGCCAGCTCACGGACCCGAGCAGGCCGCCGACCAGCGGCCCGAGCGCGATGCCGACCCCGAGCGCGGTCTCGTAGAGGATGATCGCGCCCGCGAACCCGCCGCTCGCGGAGGCGACGATGACCGCCAGCGAGGTGGCGATGAACAGGGCGTTGCCCAGGCCCCAGCCGGCCCGGAAGCCGACGATCTCGCCGATGGATCCGGACGCCCCGGCGAGGGCGGCGAAGACGACGATGACGGTCAGGCCGGTCAGCAGCGTCGCCTTGGCGCCGATGCGGCTGGAGACCCAGCCGGTGACGAGCATGGCGACCGCGGTGATGAGCAGGTAGCTCGTGAACAGCAGCGAGACCTGCGCGGGCGTGGCCTCGAGCTGCTCGGCGAGCGCGGGCAGGATCGGGTCGACCAGCCCGATCCCCATGAAGCTGATGACGCAGGCGAAGGCGACGGCCCAGACGGCCTTCGGCTGGCGGAACGGGCTGTCGGTGGACGTGCTCACGACGCTCCTCGCGAGGGGTCGGCGGGGGTGAGGGTCAGGCGTGACAGGGCACCGGCGGCGGCGTCGACGGCGGCGCGGTCCTCGGGGCCGAGCTGGTCGAGGAGGTCCGCCAGCCGCGAGGCACGGCGGGTGCGCCGCGCGAGCAGGACCTCGCGGCCCGCGTCGGTCAGCGTCACGACCACCGCGCGCCGGTCGCTCGGGTCGTCGCCGCGGGTGGCGAGGCCGTCACGCTCCAGGCGCGTGACCAGCGCGGTCATGCTCGGCTGCGTGACGCCCTCGCGGACGGCGAGGTCGGAGAGGCGCTGGGGCCCGTCGCGGTCGAGCGTCGCGAGCGTGGAGGCCGTCGTCAGGCTGAGGTCACGGCTCGCGGTGGAGCGGATCACCCACGCCGCGAAGGCGTCGAGCGCGGCGGCGGTGGCCAGACGCGCGTCGGTCGGTGCGGTCACCAGAACGTTGTATCAGCTAACTATGTTCTACGCCGAGAGGTCGGCCCCGATCGCGGGTCGTGCGG
Source organism: Actinomycetospora sp. ABD4_176 (assembly GCF_056311855.1). NCBI lineage: Bacteria > Bacillati > Actinomycetota > Actinomycetes > Pseudonocardiales > Pseudonocardiaceae > Actinomycetospora > Actinomycetospora sp. ABD4_176. The sequence continues at coordinate 3,333,081 of NZ_CM149974.1, forward strand.
GTCAGGAGTCGAACGAGAGCAGCGACGGGGAGGACGACCCGCTCTCGCCGAACGAGAGCAGCGACGTCGCGCCCGAGACCGTGTTCCCGAGGCCGCCGACGACGCCACCGAGCAGGCCGCCGCCGCGCCCGCCGCCCGCGTCCTCCGAGCCGCCGGAGCTCCCCGAGCCGCCCGAGCTCTCCGAGGCCCCCGACCCACCGGACCCGCCCGAGCCCCCGGCTCCCGCCCCGGCACCGCCGGAGCCGGAGGCGCCGCCGACGCCCCCGCCCGAGCCCCGAGAGCCCTGGGCGCCGCCGCCGGAGCCGGAGCCGCCGGCACGGACCGGGGCATCCGCGTCGGTGCCGGTGTCGCGCACGGCGCTCGCCGTGCGCGCGGAGCCCTCGGCACGTGCCGCCCGGCGGACGGGTGCCTCGGCCTCGGCCCCGCCGCGGCCGGCGCCGACCGTGCCGCCGACCGTGCCGCCGGACTGACCGAGGGCGACGGGGTCGCCGGTCGAGGCGAGGTCGAGCACTCCGACCGGGGCCGCCGGCAGCCCGGGCGTGCCGGGTGACGCGGCGGCGGGGCCCGCGGTGGTGCCGCCGGCGCCCGGGGCGGGCGGTGCCAGCGGGGCGTCGGAGCTCACCGGGCTCATCACCACGGAGCCGATGCCGATGGCGCCGACGGTGGCGACCAGCGGGAGCGCGCCGAGCGCGACCCGGGCGCGCGCCGCGGACGACGCCCCCATCTGGTGCCTGCCCATGCCTGGCTCCCCGTCCGTTCGCCCCGCCGGTCCGTTCGGTGAGAAGCGCACCACCGATCGGGTGAGTGCTCCTCCGGAACGCTCAACGGGCATCACGACCGGAAGTTACGGACACGGGCCGTCCGGGCTTGAGTCGACCGATGAGGTGAACCCCCGCCGTCACGCCACCCGGGCGTACCGGTTGGACCCGGGGGCGGTCCGGCCACAGACTGTGCGCCCGGCGGAGCGTCGACGAGGAGGTCACCACCGTGAAGCAGCTGTCGGGCCTGGACTCGGTGTTCCTGGACGCGGAAGACGATCACCAGTTCACCCACGTCAGCCAGCTGTTGATCCTCCAGCGGCCCGACGACGAGGCCTTCGAGCCCTACCCGGCCTGGCGCCGCCAGCTCGCCGACCGCATCCACCAGCTCGAGCCGCTGCGCCGGCGGCTGGTGGAGGTGCCCTTCGGGCTCGACCACCCCTACTGGATCGCCGACCCGGACTTCGACCTCGACTTCCACGTCCGCCACAGCGCCGTCCCGCCGCCCGGCGGCGACGGGGAGCTCGACGAGCTCGTCGGCCGGCTCGTCGCGGCGCCCATGGACCGCGACCACCCGCTGTGGGTCTCGCACGTCATCGAGGGCCTCGCCGGCGACCGCTTCGCGATCCTCACGATGATCCACCACAGCGCGGTCGACGGGGCTGCGGGCGCGGACCTGCTCGAGCTCATGCTCGAGGACTCCCCCGACGCCGACCGTCCCACCCAGGCCGGGCGGTGGCGCGCCGAGAGCCCGCCGTCGACCGCCGAGGTACTCGCCCGCGCGGCGGTCAACGGCGTCCGGCGCCCCGCCCGCGGGCTGCTGCTCGCGGCCCGCGCCGGCCAGAAGCTGGCCCGCGCCTCCCGGAGCCCGGCGGCGATCGACCTGGCCGACAAGGTGCGCGGGACGCTGCGGGGTCCGCTGGGGTCGGTGCTCAACGCCGGACGCGCCCGCGACGAGGACGGCCGCCTGCCCCGGCTGCCGCCGCTCGTGGCGCCCTCGACCCCGTTCAACCACCCGATCAGCCGCTACCGGCGCTTCGCGCACCGGTCGCTGCCGCTGGCCGAGGTCAAGGCCGTCGGGAAGCAGGCCGGGGCGACGATCAACGACGTCGTCGTCGCCCTGTGCGGGGGCGGGCTGCGGCGCTGGCTGACCGAGCGGGGCGAGCTGCCCGACCAGCCGCTGACCGCCCTCATCCCCGTCTCGCTGCGCAGCGGCGACGAGGAGGAGCGCTGGACCAACCGCGTCTCGGGCACCATCGCCGCCCTGCCGACCGACCTCGACGGCCCCCTCGAGCGCCTGCGCGGCGCGCACGAGGCGCTGCACCTCGCCAAGGAGGTCTTCAAGGCGCTGCCCGGCGAGCTCGCGCCCGACGTCGCGGGGCTCGGGACGCCGCTGGCGACCACGGCGGTCAGCCGGGCGGTGACCCGCTGGTCGACCGCGGCACCCGCGCCGTTCAACCTCGTCGTCTCCAACGTGCCCGGCCCGACCGACCCGCTCTACGTCGGACCGGCACCCATGCGCCACTACGTGCCGGTCTCCGCGATCGCCGACGGCGTCGGGCTCAACATCACGGTGCAGAGCTACGTCGACCAGCTCGACATCGGCCTGCTCGCCTGCGCCGAGTTGATCGGAGACCTGGCCGACCTCGCCGACGCCGTGGTCGCGGAGTTCGATCTCCTGCGCGACGCGGTCGGGTCCGCGGAGGAGCCCGCATGACCGCGGTCGACCGGCTGGCGCCGCTGCTCGACGTGCCGCTGCCCGCGGACGTCGGCGCGCCGTACGTCGACCTCGTCGACGGTCGGCCCGGATCGCGCGGTCGCATCCAGGACCTGTGGGAGTCCGGTGGCGGCGCCGGGTTCTACGACCTCGTGCTCGCCGGCGGCGACCACCTCCGCGAGCGCGTCCCCGGGCTCGTCGGCGGCGCGGTCGTGCGCGACTTCTACGACGTCACCCGCCGCCTCGACCTCGTCGGTGGCGAGACCGTGCTCGACCTCGCCTGCGGGCCCGGCACGCTGACCCGGCACCTCGCCGACGCCGTGGGTCCCGACGGGCTGGTGGTGGGCGCCGACCTGTCGCCGCCGATGCTGCGGCGCGCGGCGCGGGCGGTGCGGGCGGCGAACACGGTGTTCGTCCGCGCCGACGCGATGGCGCTGCCGCTGCGCGACGGCGCGGTCGAGGCCGTGTGCTGCTCGCTGTGCCTGCAGCTCGTGCCCGATCTCGACACCGCGCTGGCCCAGATCCGGCGCGTCCTCGGTCCCGGGGGCCGGCTCACCGCCACCGTCCCGACCCACGGCCGCGGCCCGCTGCGTCTCTACACCGAGCTGCTCGCACGGGGCGGTCAGGCCCGGCTGTTCGGCCGCGGCGAGCTCGCCGACGCCCTCGTGCGCCACGGCTTCGTGCGGGTCGCGACGCGGTGGGGGACGCTCATCGAGATCGTGGACGCCGTCGCCCCGGGAGCAGCGCCCCCGCGAGGGTGACGACGCCGGTGGTGGCGACGACGACGCCGACCGCCGCGACGACGTCGCTGGGCCGGTGCCAGCCGGCGACCATCGTGGCGACGCCCGCGATGCCGGTGAGCGCGAGCGCCACCAGGGCCGCGAGCGGGCGCAGCGCCCGCGGCACGACCAGCACGAGCGCCACCCCGAGCGACGCCACGAGCGTGACGTGGCCGCTGGGCAGGGAGTTGCCCTCAGCGGTGCCGGGGCGGACGAGGCCCGCCTTGAGCAGCTGGGTCACGACCTGGGCGCCGAGCACCAGCGCGACGACGGCGAGGGCCCGGTCACCCCGGCCGCGGGCCAGCGCCACCCCGCCGAGGACGAACACGGCGAGCGCGACCGTCGGGACCCCGACGAGCTCGAGCACCCGCAGCCCCTCGCCACGCAGGCCGACGCCGGTGGCGGTCTCGAAGGCGGCGTCGTCGAGGGCCCGCCCGGCCGGGTCGAGGACGGCGAGCACGTAGGACCCGACGACCGTCGCGGCCCCGAGCAGCACCGCCAGCACGCTCGCGACCCGCGCGCGCAGGCCGTTCCACGCGCGCGGTGCGTCGAGCAGGGGCACCGTCGGCGCGGCCGCGAGCGGGATCACGCTCTCCACGCTCCGCCGGGGCGGTGTGGGCGGCCTGACGAGCGGCTGTGACGGGGCTGAGAACACGACGACGGCCGGGTCCCGCTCCCCAGGGGACCCGGCCGTCGTCTCGCGAGCCGTCGCTTACCGGTACGCCTCCACCGCGTGTCCGTACACGACGACGTTGTCGGAGTAGCTGCGCACGTCGGCGTCGAACTCGCCGCCGCAGGTGATCAGTCGCAGTTCGGGGCCGGAGGTGTCCCCGTAGACCTGCACGGTCGGGAAGGCGTCCTTCGGGACCTCGTCGACGCGGTCGACCGCGTAGACCACGGTGACGCCGTCGGTGCGCTCGACGAGCACCTGGTCACCGGCCTCGACGTCCGCGAGCCGGGCGAAGCCGCCCTCCACACCCCCGTAGTTCACGTGCGACGCGTACACAGCCGGGCCGTCCTGTCCGGGGGCCGCACCACCGCGGTAGTGGCCGACCGTCGTGGCGTCCCGCGGGACCTCCAGCCGACGGTCCTCGGTCTGGCCCAGCTCGGTGAGCTGCCGGGTGTCGACCCCGATCGACGGGACCCGCAGGTTCGCCGTCTCGGCCCAGTCCAGCGGGAGCGCGACCTCGGTGCGCCCGGCCGGCAGGTCGGCGACCGCCGGGCCGGTGCGCGCCGAGGTCGTGCCCACCGTCAGGTAGGCCACCACGGCGACCAGCGCGACGACGAGGAGGACACCGATCGTCGCGCGGGCGGTACCGCGCTGCTGCGTGCTCCGGTGCTCGGTCGTGGTGGCCATCGGGATCAGCCCTGCCGCGCGTAGCGACGGACGACGACCAGGCCGGTGGCGCCGAGGCCGGCGACCGCGCCGGCGGCCAGGGCGACCTCGACGGCCGAGGCACCGGAGCCGGTGCTGCCGTCGCCGGTCGAGACCCCGCCCTCGGGGTAGCTGACGTACTCGACGTGGCCCTCGTCGTCGTCGCCGTGGGCGTTGGCCTCGCAGGCCTCGCCGTCGTCGTCACGGTCGAGACGGAACGGGTCGGACGAGTCCCAGTCGAGGATGGCGTTGGCCTCGTCGTAGGTCAGCTCGTCGCAGTCGACGTCGTAGCGGTGGTGCCAGTAGGTGCCCCACCACGCGGCCGGGGCCCACGAGTTGATGATGATCGTGGTGTTGCCGTGGTCGCAGTGCTCCTTGATCAGGTCGCGCAGCTCGTCGAGGCAGACCCGCACGTCGGTCGTGCCGAGCCCGGAGCAGTAGTCCTGCAGCGTGGTGCTCAGCGCACCGAGCCCGGTCGTGCCGGCGGGGAAGCGCAGCTGCGAGATCGCGTTGAGGCAGGCGTCGTGGACGTTCTCGAACTTCCCGTCCACAGGCTGCGGGATCGCGGGCAGGTTCGGAAGCTCGACGGGGTTGCCACCGGCCACCAGCCGGTCGATCAGGTCCTGCAGACCCGGGATGATCGCGACGACGACGTCCTGCGTGGGCTGGACCTCGGCGTTCTCCTCGGTCGAGTCGGCCGGCTCTGCCGGATCCGCGGGATCGGCCGGGTCCGAGGAGTCGGCGGGGTCAGCGGGGTCGGCCGGGTCAGCGGAGTCGGCCGGGTCAGCGGGGTCGGCCGGGTCAGCGGGGTCGGCCGGGTCGGCCGGGTCGGCCGGGTCGGCCGGGTCAGCGGGGTCGGCCGGGTCAGCGGGGTCGGCCGGGTCAGCGGGGTCGGCCGGGTCGGCCGGGTCGGCCGGGTCAGCGGGGTCGGCCGGGTCAGCCGGGTCAGCCGGGTCAGCCGGGTCAGCCGGGTCAGCCGGGTCAGCCGGGTCAGCCGGGTCAGCGGCATCGACCTCTTCCGCTCCTCCGCCCACGCCCTGCGACCCGTTCTCGTCCCCAGCTCCGCCGCCGGAGGCGGAGTCTTCGGTCGCCGGGACACCGTCGTCGCAGCTCCCGCCGACCCAGTCGTACCCCGCCTCGAGGCAGTCCGCCTCCGACGTGATGCCGGTGACAGGCGCAGCGAGCGCGAGCCCCGGAGCCATCACCGCCAGTCCCACGCAGCCGGCCAGCACGACCGCGGCGCTGCGGCTGCTCCGTCGACCCCTCATCTCCCGCTCCCCCTTGTCCGTTCGGCCCGTCCGGTGGGCCGTTCGGCGATGTCTCGCGGGAGGAGCAGCCGTCGTTAGCGGATCTCCGGCGGAGAGCCCCGGGATCACTCGATCGTGGCGGCGAACGCCCGTTTCGGCCGCTCGGCCCGAGGCGCGTACCCCTTCGCCGTCCACGCCGTTACAGCGAACGGGGGAGTCGCCGGTCGACGACCCGGAGGATTATCGGGCGAGCGGATCGGGTCGGGGCATGGCGAAGGGACGTCGGCGCGCGGCGAGCGCGCTGGTCGGGCTGGTGGCGGCGGGGATGATCTCGACGGCGGGGGTGGCGTCGGCGTCCGGCCCGATCGACCTCGGGGACCCGGGCGGCAGCATCGGCGATCTCGTCGGTGGCATCGTCGACTCGGTGACCGGGCTGATCGGCGGCGGGAGCGGCGACCTCCCCGAGATCCCCGACATCGATCTCCCGACCCCGACCACCACGACGAGCCCGACCACCACGACCTCGCCGTCGTCGTCGTACCACCCCACCGAGACCCGCTACGTGCCGGTTCCGGTGCCCGTCTACGGGCCGGGCAGTCCGTACTACCGCTACGTGCCGCCGGTGGTCTCGGTCTACGACCTCGACTGCCACGACTTCGCCGACTCCGCCGACGCGCAGGCCGTGCTCATCGCCGACCCGTCGGACCCGAACAACCTCGACGGCGACAACGACGGCCGGGCCTGCGACTGGGGCGTCGGGCGCGACTCCTCCTCCTACACCGGTTACCCGCGGGGCGGCGTCGCGGCGGGCGACGGCTCCGACGAGGGCCCGACGGCCGGACAAATGATCTTCCTGGCGATCGCCGGCATCGGCGCCGGTGCCGGGGCCGTCCGCGGCGGCCAGCTGGTCGCCGCGCGGCGGGTGAAGGCCTGACGTGGCCGCTCCGGAGGCACCGCCCGAGAGCCCGTCGGGGGGTAGGGGCATCCTCGACCGGGTGACGGGACGCTTCACCGCGCTGATCCTCGCCCTGCTCGCCGTCGGGGTGCTCGTGGCGTTCGTCAACGCCGGCGGTGAGGAGCCCGCGCCCGCGCGGTCGCTCCCGCCCGCCGAGCGGGTGTCGGTGCCCGTGCCGCTGCCGGCCGCGCAGATCACCGGCCTCGACGTCCCCTCGATCGGGCTGACGACCGAGGACATGACGAGCCTCGGTCTGCGCGACGACAACTCGCTCGACGTGCCGCGCAGCGCCGCGACCGTCGGCTGGTACCAGCGCAGCGCGAGCCCCGGCGAGGTCGGGCCCGCGGTGCTCGCCGCGCACGTCAACTTCCGCGGCGAGGAGGGCGCGTTCTACCGGCTGGGGCAGATGGCGCCCGGCCAGACCGTCGAGGTCCACCGCGACGACGGCACCACCGCGGTGTTCGCCGTCGACCGGGTCGAGCAGGTCGCCAAGGACGCCTTCCCCACCGAGGCCGTCTACGGGCCGACGCCCGACGGGCAGATCCGGCTGATCACCTGCGGCGGCGTGTTCAACGAGCAGACCCGCAGCTACGAGGACAACATCGTCGTCTACGGCCACCTCACGGAGGCCTACCGCCCGGCGTAGTCGCGTCGACCAGGGCCGGGCGGGGGCCGCCCGCCCGGGCAGGCGGTCGAGGGTCCGACCACGGCGACGAGGCGGCGAGCACCCCGATGGTCGCGACCCGCGTCCACCGCGCCGGCGGGACCAGCACCGCGACCGTGTGAGCACGCCGACGACCAGGAGCACCCGGCCGCGTCGGGTGCCCGACGTGTGAACCCGCGCCCGCGACCGGTTGCACTTGACAACCACTGGCGAGTCGGCTTCCCTACCGATGGCAGAACGCAACCGGAAGGGGCCCGTCGTGCTGGTCGAGGTGGACGAGGGCGTACAGCTGTGCGTCGAGACGCTCGGGGAGCCCGACGCGCCGGTGCTGCTGCTGATCGGCGGCGGGGGCTGGTCGATGGACTGGTGGGACGACGACCTGTGCGCGCGCCTCGTGGCTCGCGGGCTGCGTGTCGTGCGCTACGACCCGCGAGACACCGGGGCGTCGACCACCTGGCCGGCGGGCTCGCCCGGTTACACCGGCCAGGACATGACCACCGACGCGCTCGCCGTCCTCGACGCCCTCGGGGTCGAGCGCGCGCACGTCACGGGCCTGTCGATGGGCGGCGGCATCGCCCAGGAGCTCGCGCTCGCCCACCGGGACCGCGTCGCCGCGCTCACCCTCGTCGCCACCACCGCCGTCGACCCGTCCGTCGGCGACCTGCCCGGCCCGACACCGGCGGTCCGGGCGGTCCTCGCCGACGAGGGCCCGGGCCCGGACGGGTCCGACCCCGCCGCCGCGGTCACCGCACTCGTCGAGGCCGAGCGCCCCTTCGCCGGGCCGGGCGCGTTCGACGAGGCGCGGGTCCGGGCGATCGCGGAGCGGGTCGTCGCCCGCAGCCGGGACGTCGCGGCCGCCGGCAACCACTTCCTCGTCGCGGGCGGGTCGACGGGACCGACCGACCTCGCCACGCTCGCCGGCCTGCCGACCCTCGTCGTGCACGGCGACGCCGACCCGCTCTTCCCGGTCGAGCACGGCCGCGCGCTCGCCGCCGCGATCCCCGGCGCCCGCCTGCTCGAGATCCCCGGCATGGGGCACCAGCTGCCGCCCGAGCCGACGTGGGACCGGTTCGTCGACGCCCTGCTCGACCTGCACGCCCACCACTGACAGGAGAGCCGGTGCCCGCCCTCGTCTACTCCGCGACCGCGTCGCTCGACGGCTTCATCGCCGGACCCGGCGGCGACATGTCCTGGCTGACCGAGCACCTCGGCGGCGCGAACGAGGCCGCCGAGCGGGTGCTCGCCCGCACCGGGGCGATCCTCGTCGGCCGCGTCACCTTCGGCGGCGACGACCCCCACCGCGGCACCGAGAAGGAGGGCGCGTTCGAGGGCGCCTACGACGGTCCGGTCGTCGTGCTCACCCACCGCCCGCCCGACGACCGGCCCGGGGGCGTCGAGTTCGCCACCGACCTCGTCTCCGCCGTCGAGCGCGCGAAGGAGCTCGCGGGCGACCGCGACGTCAACGTCCTGGGCGCCGACGTCGCCGCGCAGTGCCTCGCGGCCGGCCTGCTCGACGAGGTGCTGGTGTTCTTCGCGCCGGTGCTCCTCGGCGACGGCACCCCGGTGTTCCGGCACGCCGGCGGCACCCGGGTGCGGCTCGAGCGCCTGCCCGGGGAGACCGAGCACTGGTACCGCGTGGTGCGCTGACCCGTTCGTCCCGTTCCGCGCCCAACTCAGGGCCGACTCTCAGCCTCCGCGCAGGTGAGCCGCAGGAGGGCCACAGCCGGCGGGCACACCCTGGTCGGCGTGAGCGACACGAGCCCCTCCTCCCCCACCCCCGCCACGGACCCGACGGCCCGGCCGGCGGCCGGGCCCGGCACCGGGACGCTGCCGGGTGGGTCCGCCGGGGAGCGACCCGCCGGGTACCCCACCGCGCCGTACGGCTCCGGGCTCCCGGCCGGTGGCCACTCGTCGGACCCGGGCGCGCCCTGGACCCGGCGCGACGTCCCCGGCGGCCCGCCCGGCACCCCGCCACCCACGCCCGGTCCCGCGGGCCCGCCGCCCGGCCCGTCCGGTCCGCGCCGGCGCCCGTCGGCGGCCCTGGTCGCGAGCGCGCTCGCCGCGGTGCTCGTCGCGGGCGGGATCGGCGGGGCCGTGGGCTACGAGGCCGCGTCGTCGGCGGGCGGCAGCTCGTCGGTGCTCTCGGCGGCGCCGAGCAGCTCCGGGGAGGCGCCCGCCGCCGCGCCCGGGTCGGTCGAGCAGGTCGCCGACACCGTCCTGCCCAGCGTCGTCCAGCTCGAGGGCGCCTCGGGTGAGGGCTCCGGGGTCGTCATCTCCGCCGACGGCCTGATCCTCACCAACGCGCACGTGCTCGAGGCCGGCCAGGCCGCCGCGGAGCAGTCGCCGCTCGGGGGCGTCCAGCCCGGCCCGGTGCCGGGCGCCGCCCAGGGGCTGACCGCGGTGTTCCAGGACGGCAACCGCGCGCCGGTGCAGGTCGTCGGCACCGACCCCGGCGCCGACCTCGCCGTCGTGCGCGCCCAGGGCGTCTCGGGCCTGACCCCGGCGACGATCGGCGACTCGTCGCAGCTGCGGGTCGGCCAGGAGGTCGTCGCCGTCGGGTCGCCGCTCGGCCTGTCCGGCACGGTGACCACCGGCATCGTCAGCGCCCTGCAGCGCCCCGTCGCGAGCGGCGGCGCGCAGAGCGGCCAGGCCACGGTGCTCGACGCGATCCAGACCGACGCCGCGATCAACCCCGGCAACTCCGGCGGCGCGCTCGTCGACATGCAGGGCCGCGTCATCGGCATCACCTCGGCGATCGCCTCGCTCGGTCAGTCGCAGGGCGGGCAGTCCGGCTCGATCGGCCTCGGCTTCGCCATCCCGATCGACCAGGCCCAGCGCATCGGCAACGAGCTGATCAACCAGGGCTACGCGACCCGCGCCGTCCTCGGCGTCGGCGTCACCGAGGGCGCCGACGGCGCGGTGCTCGGGCAGATCGCGCCGGGCGGGCCGGCCGCGGCGGCGGGCCTCCAGCAGGGCGACGTCGTCACCCGCGTGAACGACCGGCTCATCAACGACGCCGACAGCCTCGTCGCGGCCATCCGCTCGCAGGAGCCGGGCGCGCAGGTGACGCTCACCGTCACCTCGCCCGGCGGCGAGCCCCGCCAGGTGCCCGTGACCCTGGGGTCCGAGCGCGCGGGCTGAGCCCGGCGCACCCGACGAACGAAGGGCGCCCTCGCTGCTCCGGACGCAGCGACGGCGCCCTTCGTGCGTGCCGGGCGGCTGTTGCGGGAGGTCAGTTGACGCAGCCGGGGGCAGCCGCGGTGATCGGCGGGGAGGGGGAGAGCGGGGGCCCGGACGGGAGGCGCGCCTCGGTCCCGTCCTCGCTCGCCTCGTCCTCCGACGAGTCCTCGCTGCTCGCGTCGTCCTCCGAGCGGGCGTCGTCCTCCGAGCGGGCGTCGTCCTCGTCTCCCGTGGCCCGCAGGCGGTCGAGCCCCGAGCTCACCGAGGCGTCGGTGCCCCCAGCCGGAGGCGGCGGGGACAGCGCCGCGAGCGCGGCCGGGTTGCCGGCGTCGGCGGCGATCGCGGTGGCGACGAACGCGCGGACCTCGTCCGGGTCGACCTTGACCGCCGTGCCGTCGTACGGCGTGCTGAGCGAGGTGGTGCCCGTGGGGATCGTCCGGAAGGTGACGGCGCCGGCCGAGAGGCCCTGCATCTGGCGCGCGAAGGCCAGGACGTCCCAGCCCTCGTCGAGGGTCACCGAACGGGAGACGGCGTCGGTGATGCGGCCGACCGCGAACGGGTCGGCGAGCGTGTCGGCCGAGAGCAGCTTCTCGGTGGCGCCGGCGAGGAACACCTGCTGGCGCGCGATCCGGTCGAGGTCGCCGTTCGGCAGTCCGTGGCGCTGGCGCACGAATGCGAGCGCCTCCGCCCCGCTCACGCGCTGGGGGCCGGCGGGCAGGGAGAGGCCCGTGTAGGAGTCCTGCACGGGCGCGCGCAGGCAGACCGGCACGCCGCCGATCGCGGTGCTGACGTCGGCGAACCCGGCGAGGTTGACCGCGGCGAAGTGGGAGATCGGCAGCCCGGTCAGCTGCTGCACGGCACCGATCGTCGCCCGCGCGCCGGCCGCGGAGGCGGCCCGCACCACGGCCGGGTCGTTCGCGGACCGGGGCGCCGGCGACTCGGCCGCGAAGAGGCTCGTGCTCCCGGAGGGTCCGCCGCCGGTCATCGCGTCGGTCGCCTGCGCGGCGGCCCGGGACCACGCCGAATTGATCTTGTGGCGGCCGAGGCCCTGCCCGAGGTCGACGTAGGCGTCGCGCGGGATGGAGATCGCCGTCGCGCGACCGCCGCCCGCGGGGACGTGGACGACGGTCAGCGAGTCGGCGGTGCCGCCGCCGGAGTCGTCGTCGCCGGCGTTGAGCGCCGCGAGGACGTCCTCGGGGAGCGGGTTGCCCTGGGCGTCGGTCCGGTTGTCGAGACCGACGAGCAGGATGTTCTGCTCCGCGGTCGGCGACGTCTCCGGGGCGTCGATGACCGCCGCGCCCGGCGTGGATCGATCCAGTGCCCGCAGCTGGGCCCACCCCGCCGCGGAGAGACCCAGGACGCCCACCGACAGGACCGTCACGACGAGGCGCGCCAACCAGCGCAGGCGCCACCGACGCCGAACCGGACCGATCACCTTTTCAGCGTTCCCGCTCCCGCGTCCCTCGTCACGTCCCAGTGCAGGGCATCTCAGAACGGAACACCCGTCCGTGACCGGGCCGAGACCGGACCGACGCCGACCGGTCACGACCGGTGGGTGTGAGAACACCCGTTCCCGGTCAGGGGGCGCCCGGCACGCGGTCACGAGCGCGCCCCCGGGCTCCCACCGGGGTGCCGGTCCAGCGGCATGGCGTTGCTCGCCGGGGCCGGACCGAGTAGACCGTGTGATCATGCGGGCGCAGCGCTGGATCGCCGAGGTCGGGTCGGAGAACGCGGCGTTCCTGGCGACCCACAGCCGCACGGCGGTCCTCGCCTCGGAGTACCGGCCGCGCGACCTCGGCGACGGCCGCGTCGCCTACGACGAGCGGTCCCTCGGTGCCGCGCGCGAGCTCTCCGAGGAGGAGGAGGGCGCCATCACCGACGACGGCGACGGGCTACGGGTCTGGGTCGGGGACGACGCGTTCGACCTCGAGGAACAGGGGTAGGGCGACCGCCGGTGCGGGCGGCGGCCCCGGGGGCTCAGGCGACCGGCGTGCGCGGCACGGGGCGCCGCGCGGCCGGACGGGCCGCCGACGCCGGGACGCGCCGGGGCGCCACGCGCGGGATGCGCGGCGGGCCGGCTTGCCCGACGGCGGCGACCGGGCGGCCCGCGAGGACGGCCGCGAGCACGGCGGCGACCTCGCCCAGCGAGTGGTAGCGGCGCTCGGGCAGGCGCTGGAGCAGGCCGCGCGAGACGGTGTCGATGCCGTAGATCTCGCCGGCGGTGAGGACCTCCCAGCGCCGCGCGGGGAACGCGAGGTCGCCGAGGACCGCGGCGAGCCGCTCGGCGAGACCCGCGACCTCGGGGGGCGCGGACGGGGCGGCGGGGCGTGTGGTCATCGGATCCTCCGAGCGGGGGCGCCTGGTCGCGCCGAGCACAATGCCCCGAACAACCGTTCGTCAACCGGGGCGTCACCGCTGCGTGGACGATCGTCAGCTGCCCGTCAGGTTCTCGGCGCTGCTACCGCCGGGTAACCTCCCTGTGTGAGCACTCCGAGCGTGCTGGGGACGTGGCGTCGCCTCTCCGGGTCGTGGCCCGGCCGCCTGCTGGTCAGCGCGGCCGTGTGGCTGCGCGCGCCCTACTTCCTCACCGCCGCGCCGGTGATCCGGCGCCTCGAGCCGGGGCGGGCCGAGGTGTCGCTGCGCAACTGGTGGCTCGTGCACAACCATCTCGGGACGGTGCACGCCATCGCCTCCTGCAACCTCGCCGAGTACGCCATGGGCGTGATGGCCGAGGCGACCACGCCGTCGACGCACCGCTGGATCCCGCGCGGGATGAGCGTGCGCTACCTAGCGAAGGCCGACACCGACCTGCTCGCCGTCGCCACCTTCGCCGCCGCGCCGGCCTTCGGCGACGAGGGCGAGGACGTCGACGCCGAGGTCGTGATCAGCGACGGGCGCGGGCAGGAGGTCGTCCACGCGACGATCACGTTGCGGATCTCCCCGCGTCCCGCGCGCGTGCCCGCCACGGCCTGAGACCCGTCGCCCGGTCGCAGCGAACAGCGCGTTCGCTGCTTCTAGCGCAACGAACAGCGCGTTCGCTGCTCACGGGACCCGCCGACAAGCCCCTCGCGCGGCCCAGGACGTGCCACGATCCGCGGCGACATGGCTCCGCCGACCACGACCTCCGACCAGGTCCACGCGTACCGCTTCGGGCTGCGCCGGCTGCAGTCCGCGCTGGTCCGGCGCCAGGCCGTACCGGGCACCGACCCGGTGCGCGCCCAGAACCGGGCGACGCTCGCAGGCGTGCTGGTCGCGGCGCTGGCGCTCGCGGTGGCCGCGGTGTGGGGGCTGCTCGACCGCCCGGCCGACTGGCGCACCGCCGGGGTCGTGGTGGCCGAGGGCTCCGGCGCGCTCTACGTCGTGGTGCACGGGCCCGACCGGCTGGTCCCGGTGCCCAACCTCGCCTCGGCGCGCCTCGTGCTCGCCGGGCTGGCCGCGGCCGGAGGGCCGGCGGGCGACCCCACCCCGGTCGAGGTCTCCGAGGCCGACCTCGCGACCGCACCCCGCGAGCGCGGCGTGGGCATCGTCGACGCCCCGCCGCTGCCGCCCGCGGGCGCGCCGGTGCCGCCCGTGTGGGCGGTGTGCGACACCGGCAGCCCCCGGCCCGGCGCCGCCCGCCCGTGGGAGCAGCCGCGGGTGTGGACGACGGTGCTCGCCGGCCCCACGCCGCCCGCCCGCCCCCTCGAGCCCGGGCGGGGGCTCCTGCTGCGCGACCGCTTCGGGGGCACCTGGCTCGTCCACGACGGCGTGCGCTCGCGGCTGGACCTGCGCGACCCCGCGGTCGTCGTCGCCTTCGACCTCGCCGGAGCGCTCCCCCGACCGGTGAGCACGAGCCTGCTCAACACGCTCACCGAGGGCCCGCCGATCGTCGCGCCGGTGATCACCGGGCGCGGGGAGGTGCCGCCGGCGGGCCTGCTGGTGGGCGAGCCGGTCGGCGGGGTCGTGCGGCTCGTGGGCCCGGGCACCCCGGACCGCTGGTACGTGGTGCAGCGAGAAGGCGTGCAGGAGGTCCCCGAGGTCGTGGCGCGCCTCGTGCGCCTCTCCGACCCCGACCCCGGGCGCGCCGGCGCCCCGGTCCCGATCGTCTCGCCGGGTCAGCTGCGCCCGCTCGCCACCGCGCGCGGGATCGCCGTCGCCGCCTACCCCGACCCCGTCCCCCGCGCGGTGCCGATGGCCGAGGCGCCGACCACGTGCGCGAGCGCGCAGGGCGGCGGCCCCGTGGTGCTCACCGTCGGCGTCGACCCGCCGGCCGGGGCCACGCCGCCGACCACGCTCGCCCAGGCCGACGGTTCCGGCGACCGGGTGGACGCCGTCGCGGTGCCCGGGGGCGGGGTCGTCGTCCGTGCCGTGCCGGTCGGTCGTGACGACGCCCCGGGCAGCCCGACCGTGATCTCCGGCTCCGGCACCGCGTCGGTGGTGCCCGACCCGGAGACGGCGACCGCCCTCGGACTGGGCGAGGTGTTCCCGGCCGCACCCGGGGCGGTGGTGGGCCTGCTGCCCGCCGGCCCGGTGCTCTCGGTGCCCGACGCGCTGGCCCCGCTGCCCGCGGGAGGCTGAGCCGCTACTGGGGGGCTCGCGTGGTGGTGGTGGTCGTCGTCGTCTCGTCGTCGTCGGGCGGGTCGACCGGCGGCGGGACGACCACCGGCGGGCGGACCGTCGTCGTGGTCGTCGTGGTGGTGGTCGTCGTGGTGGTGGTGCTCCGCGTGGTCGTCGAGCGCCGGGTGCGCGGCGCAGTGGCCGCCTCGGTCTCGTCCGGAGTGGTCGTGACCTGCGGCGCGACGGGCAGCGGCGGCGGGGGCGGCGCGAGGGTCGCCGACGGGGCCGGCGGCGGCAGCGGCTGCTCCTCCGACAGCACGGCGTACGCGACGGCGGACCCGGCGATGAGCAGCGTCGCCGCGGCCGCGGCCACCACGGCGGCCAGCCGGCGGCGACGACCGCCGGGCCGCGCCAGCGGGGACGCACCGGTCGGCTCGGGCTCCACGGCGCGCGCCTCGGCCGCGGGCCCGACCGCCACCGGACCGGACCCGGCGACGAGACTCGTCGGCGCCGTCATCAGCACCGGCGACAGCACGGTCTCCGCCTCCATGCCGACCTCGCGGGACACCCCGCGCAGGGCGGCCACCACCTCCTCGGCCGAGGGGCGGTCGCCCGGCTCGTCGGCGGTCATCGCCGTGAGCAGCGCCTCGAGGCCCGGCGAGAGGCCCTGCGGGACGACCGGGCGGCGGTGCAGGCGGGCGACGGCGGCCTCGAGGGCGTTGCCCGGGTACTCGCGGCGCCCGGTGAGGCACTCGATGAGCACGAGGCCCAGCGCGTAGATGTCGACCTCGCCGTCGATCGGCTCACCGCGCACCTGCTCGGGGCTGAGGTACGAGGCGGTGCCGATGACCATCCCGGCCGCCGTGACCGGCGCGGCGTCGTGCACCGCGGCGATCCCGAAGTCCGAGAGGTGCGCGCGGCCCTCGGCGTCGAGGAGGACGTTGCCGGGCTTGACGTCGCGGTGCACGACGCCGCGGCGGTGCACGTAGGCCAGGGCGTCGGCCAGCGCCGCCCCGAGCGCGACGACGTCGACCACCGGCAGCGGTCCGCTGCGCACGCGCTGCGCGAGGGTGTCGCCCTCGATGAGCTGCATGACGAAGTACGCGCGGCCGTCCTCGTCGCCGACGTCGTAGACGGTGACGAGCCCGGGGTGCGACAGGCCGGCGAGCGTGAGCACCTCGCGGCGGTGGCGCGCCTCCTGGCCCTCCTCGATGTCGCCGATCTTCTCGGCGGGATCGGCGGGTTCGCCGGGCTCGGCGTCGGTGGCGGTGACCGAGCCCGCCGCGGTGAACATCTTGATGGCCACGTCGCGGCCGAGGAGCTCGTCGCGGGCGCGGAACACGTCGGCGGCACCGCCACGCCCGATGAGGTCGCCGAGCGTGTAGCGCCCGCCCACCATCGCGGGCGGACCGGTGTCGGTGCTCACTGCCCGCCCCCTCCCGGTGCGCGGTCGCCCCGATCATCCCGTACGACCGGGTCCCTCGTCTGCGTGACGTCCCGGGCGGCGCGTCGCCCGAACGGCGGGTTGCTCCCGGTGGGCACGGCGGCGACGCCACCGCACCCCGCCGGGGCCGCGACCACCGGGCAGCGCCCGGAGGCGCACGGCCTCCGACCGGTGGTTCGGCGCGGAGCGTGCCGGCGTTACCCGATCGAGGGGTGCGTCACCCCGGTCCGAGGCGGTCGAGGACCGACGGCAGGGCGCCGGGGTGCACGACGGACAGCGAGCGCGTCGCGCGCGTCAGGGCGACGTAGAGGTCGTTGAGACCGCGCGGGGAGGCCTCGACCACGCCCTCGGGGTCGACGAGGACGACGGCGTCGAACTCGAGACCCTTGGCGTCGGCCACCTCGGACACCACGATCTGCGCGACGAGGTCCACCGCGAGGTCGCCCGCCCGCCCGCCGTCCGCGGCGCCGGTCGGCCCCGCCGCGACCCCGAGGGCCGCGGCCAGCGCCTCGACCCGCGCCCCCGGGGCGAGCACCGCCACGCGGCCGGCGCCCTCGGCGTCGACGACGGCCTCGCGCGCGGCCCGCGCCTGCGCGACGACGGCGTCGACCAGGCCGGCCTCGTCGGTGGCGACGGCCCGCGGCGGCACTCCCGACTCGCGGACCGACTCCGGCGGGCGCGCCCCCGGGTCGATCGCGGCGAGCACGTCGGCGGCGACGGCCATGATCTCCGCGGGCGTGCGGTAGTTGACCGAGAGCACCTCGCGGCGCCAGCGGGCCGCGACGTAGGGCGAGAGCACGTCCGCCCACGACGACGCCCCGCTCCGCGCCCCGGTCTGCGCGACGTCGCCGACCAGCGTCATCGAACGGCTGGGGCACCGGCGCATGAGCACCCGCCACGCCATCGGCGAGAGCTCCTGGGCCTCGTCGACGATGACGTGCCCGAAGGTCCAGGTGCGGTCGTCGGCGGCGCGCTCGGCGGCCGAGGCGTAGGTGGCCTCGCGGGTGCGGTCGGCGAGCACGCTGGCGTCGACGACGTCGGTGGGGCGCAACAGCTCGGGGTCCCAGTCCTCCTCCATCGCGAGGATCTCGAGCACGCCCGCGGCGTAGGCCTCGTCGGCCTCGCGCTTGCGCTCCTCGGCCTCGCGGGCGGCGGTGTCGTCCTCGCCGAGCAGCTCGGCGACCTCGTCGAGCAGCACGGCGTCCGCCGGGCTCCACCAGGCGCCGTCGAGCAGGTCGGCGGGCGGTCCGTCGGGGCGGGCGAGCAGGTCGCGGTCGGCGTCGGACCAGCCGCGCGTCACCGCCCGCAGGCGGCGCGGGGAGGTGACGAGGTCGGCGAGCAGCTGCGGGGGCGTCAGCGTCGGCCACAGCTCGTCGAGCACCGCGCGCAGGTCGGGGTCGGCGCGCAGGCCGGCCCGGACATCGGCGAGGTCGCCGCGGTCGAGGAGGTTCGAGCGCCCGTCGAGATCGCGGCCGACGCGCTCCACCTCGCGGCGGGCGAGCTGGTCGACGACCTCGCGCACGAAGGTCCGCTTGGCGTCGTTGTGCGGGCGGCGGGTGCGCCGGGCGCGGGTGCGGGCCTGGGCGACGACGTCGCGGTCGAGGACCACCGGTTCGCCGTCCACGACCAACCGGATCGGCTGGCGCGGCAGTTCCTGGCGGTCGCGCACGGCGTTCGACAGCAGCTTGCTCATGTCCGTGCGGCCCTTGAGCGCCGCCGCGGCCGGCGGCTCGTGACGGTGCGCGGCGAGCCCCGGGTAGAGCTCGCCGACCGTCGAGAGCAGCACGCTCGTCTCGCCCAGCGAGGGCAGGACCTGCTCGATGTAGCGCAGGAACGTCGGGTTGGGCCCGACGACGAGCACGCCGCGGCGGGCCAGCTGGCGGCGGTGGGTGTAGAGCAGGTAGGCCGCGCGGTGCAGCGCGACCGCCGTCTTCCCCGTCCCCGGCCCGCCCTCGACGACGACGACACCGTTGGCGCTGGAGCGGATGACGCGGTCCTGCTCGCCCTGGATGGTGGCGACGATGTCGCCCATGCGCCCGGTGCGCCCCGCCGAGAGGGCCGCGAGCAGCACCGCCTCGCCGGTCAGCCCGGTGCGCTGGGTGGCGGTGGCCCCGACGCGGGCGGCCTCCTCCAGGTCGAGGATCTCGTCGTCGACGGCCGTGACGCGCCGGCTGCGCGAGCGGATGTGGCGTCGGCGGGTCACGCCGTCCGGTGACGCGGCGGTCGCGGTGTAGTACGGCCGCGCCGCGGGGGCGCGCCAGTCGACGAGCAGCGGCTCGTAGTCGTGCGCGTCGTCGAGCAGCCCGAGGCGCCCGACGTAGAGGACGTCCTGGTCGAGCCCCTCGATCGGGCCCGGGTCGCCGTCGACGGGCGGGGGCGGCGGACGATCGGGGTCGAGGTCGAGGCGCCCGAAGCAGAGGCCCTGCTCGACGGCCGACAGCGTCGCGAGCTGCTCGGAGTACATCTGCGCCGCGGCGTCGCGCTCGGACACCGCCTGGGGCGTGCCGGTGGTCTCCTCGCGCAGCACGCGGGCGAGCAGGGCGGCCGTCTCGGCGCGCCGCTCGTCGAGCTTGCCGTAGAGCATCGTCACGTACGGCTGCTCGGCGGCGACGGGGTCGACGGGGTCGTCCGGGTGGTCGGGCGGTTCGCCGCGCGCGGTGTCGGCGGCGGACGGGGACGTACGGGTCACGCGGGCCTTCTCCAGCGGACGGTCCGGCGCCGGTGTGCCGGGACGACCATCCACGGTAGCGCCGCTCACCGACGTCGCGCCGCCGAGTGGCCCACCTCAGACGGGGTGGTTCCGCGCCACCCCGTCCGCGTCGGCGGCGCGCGTGATCCGCTCCTGGGCGACGAGCACCTCGAGGTGGGCGTCGGTCTCGAGCACCGCGAGCATGCGGTTGAACGTCTCCAGCTCGTCGAGCCGCAGCTCACGGCGGGTCCAGCGCAGCGCCACCGCGATCTCGGCGGCCGTCGTCATGCCCTTCTCCACGGCCGCGGCGATCTCGTCGAGGCGCCGGTCGTGGTGGACCAGCAGCTCGTCGACGCGGGCGTGCACGCTCGGCGCGACCGGGCCGTGGGCGGGCAGCAGCAGGCGGTCGGGCTCGGCGCGCAGGGCCGCGAGCGAGGCCAGGTACCGGATGAGGGCGCCCGGCCTCGCCGCCGGCTCGAAGCCGATCGAGGGCGTGATGTGGGGCAGGACGTGGTCGCCGGCGAAGAGCATCGGTCCCTCGGCGACGGTCCCGTCGACGAAGACCAGGTGCCCGCGGGTGTGGCCCGGCGTCTCGCGGGCGACGAGCGAGCGCCCGCCCGCGTGCAGCTCCTGGCCGTCGACGAGCCACTCGTCGGGGTCGGCGAAGTCCTCCACCGGCGGCGTCTCGGCGTCGGCGAGCCAGGCGAGGATGGTGTCCGCGAGGTCGGCGGCGCCCGCCCGTTGCAGGCCCGCGACCTGGGCCGCCATCCCGGTGTCGCGACCCCGGACCTCCCGCAGCGAGTCGGCCTCGCCCGCCCCGAGCGCCACCCGGCCGCCGTGGGCCCGGCGCAGGGCGATCGCCTGGCTGTAGTGGTCGCGGTGCACGTGGGTCACGAGGAAGCGCCGCACGTCGCCCGGCTCGGCGCCGAGCTCGCCCAGCAGGCGGCGCAGCACGTCGCGGGAGGCGTCGATGGCCCAGCCGCCGTCGACGAGGGTGAGGTCGTCAGCACCCCCGTCGGGGGTCAGCGCGTAGACGTTGACCGCCCGCAGCGCGTCGCTGGGCAGCGGCAGCGGCAGGCGATGGACCCCGGGCGCGACGGTCTCGAGCTCGGGCCTGGTCCACGCGTGCCGGTCGGAGATCACTCCCCGGAGGATGCCCCTGTCCCGGCACCCGCCGCCGCGTGGGGGTCGCCGGCGCCCTCGCGCGCGGCCCGGGCCTCGGCGCGGCGGGCGCCGGCGACGCCGAAGTGGTCGCCGCCCTTGCGCCGCGCGTCGTCGGTGCCCCAGGAGCGCCTGCGGTCGACCGGGACCATCCGCGGGATGTGCTTGCGGCAGTGGATGTAGGCCTCCTCGACGGTGACCTCGACCCACACGTCCGCCTTCCGGCCCGGCACCGACTCCTCGGGCAGGTCCGGGTGGGCGCTGCGCATGAGCACGTCGTCGACGAGGCGCGCGGAGCCGTTCACGTGCAGCCCGATGAGCTCGTCGGTGAAGTCGACCATGAGCAGCCCGACGTGCGGGTTCTCCGTGATGTTGCCGAGGCTCGCCATGACGCCGTTGCCGCGGTACTCCGGCCAGGCGACGTGCCGGTCGTCCAGCACCCGCAGGAACCCGGGCGGGCCGGCGCGCAGCGTGGAGTCGCACTCGCCGTGCGCGTCCGACGTCGCGACGAACGCCATCGACATGCGCGCCACGAACTCCTGCATGGCCGGCACGAGCCGGTCGCACATCTGGTCGGCGTGGAACCGCTCGGCGCGGTCCGACGTGCCGAGCGCGTCCTGCAGGAGGTGCTCGCCGGCGGACCCGGGACGCTCGGGATGGGGGTCGGGCTGATCGGGCTGGGGGGTGACCCGGTCGCTCATCGACGCCTCTCCGCGATCCGCAGGGGACCGCCGTGGTCGCGGCGGCGCACCGGACGGGGCCGGTGGGACCCCTGGGACAGGGGAGACCACCCCGTCCCCGGAGCCGCTCCGTTCGGGGACGGCCCCGATGGAACCCGTTCGTCCGGTCGCTGTCGAGTCGCTCCGTGACCCGACGCTCGCTCGGCGCAGTCGGCGTCCGTGCTGCTGCGACCCGTTCTGCGCCGAACAGCCGCACTTGACTGTGATGTGCATCACTTCGTGATCCGGCCGAGACCTACGCGCGGTGGGACCGTGACCCTCGCCCACGGGCCTGAGCAGGCGGGATCCGACGGGCACCCAGGGTCCCGCAGCCGGTGCGCCGGGTGACGGGGTCTTCCCCCGCCTCCTACCGTGGAGCGCGTCCGGAGACCCGTGGCAGCTGGCTCCGGACCCGCGCTCGTCCCGCCCGGGCCTGTCCGGCGGGCGCGGCCCCCGAACCAGCGGTGACAGGCCGACCAGTCGCCACCGGACTCCCCACCGGTGACGGCACCCGGCTCGCTCCCCCTCGTGCCGGGTCCGATCGGCGGCGCGACGGAGACCCCGCATGTCCCGACACCGTGCGGCGCCCGCCCGAGCGGCGACGCCTCCCCTCACCGACCCGACGCTCCACGCGGCCGAGCCCCACCCCTCCGGGCCGCTCCCCCGCGCCCGGCGCCAGGCCGAGCCCCACCCGTCCGGGCCGCTCCCCCGCGCCCGGCGGGGACCCGACGACCCGGACACCGCCGCGCTCGACCTCGCGGCCATCGCGCTCGCGGCCGCCGGAGCCCGCCGGTCCGGGCTGCCGGCCACCGGGACCTCGCCCGCGACCGGGGCGACCGCCGTCCCGCGCACCGCGGCGGACGACCCGGCCGGGAGCGGCGCCGGCCCCGTCACCGGGGGCATGCCCCGTCCGGCCTACCCGGCCGCGGTCCCGAGCGCGCTCGCGCCCGTCACCCCGTCGCACCCGCTGCCCGCGGTGGCGCGCGACCCCGGTCGCCGCACCGCCCTGCCGACCCGCACCGCCGGGGCCCTCGCCCTCGTCGGCGCGCTGGCGGGCGGCGGCGTCGCCGTGATCGGGGGGAGCGCCGTGCTCGCCGCCGAGCCCACGCCGGCCTCGGCCGACCTCGCCCCCGAGGTGGCCAGCGCCGCCGCGAACGCCGCCGTGCCGGCCGAGGTCCCGGCCGACGCGCCCGCCGAGCAGCCCGCGGACGCGGCGCTGGACCTCGGCGGCTACTGAGCCGACCCGCGCCGCACCCCGCAGCGACGACGGGGCGGCCGGGAGTCCCTCGGACTCCCGGCCGCCCCGTCGTCGTTCGCGGTCTGCTCGCGGTCAGCCGAGTGCGCTGACCAGCGCCTCGCGCTGGCGCGTGCCGAGGCCGGCGACGCGCCGGTCCTCGGGGATGCCCGCCTGCTCGAGGACGGCGGCCGCCTTGGCGGGGCCGTAGCCGGGCAGCGCCCGGACGAGCTGGGACACCTTGGTCTTGCCGGCGATCGGGTCGCTCTTGCCGCGGTCGAGGACCGCGGGGATCGTCTCGTCGCCGCTCTTGATGCCGGCCAGGAGGGCCGAGCGGGCCTGGCGAGCCTCACGCGACTTGGCCTGGGCGGCCTCGCGCTGCTCGGGGGTCAGGGTCGGGAGGGCCATCGCGGTGTCTCCCCTCTCTGTGGTTCGGGGTCGTCGCGGCGGGACCGCGACGTCGGTCGGACCGGTCGCACAGACGGTCACACGGACGGTCGGTCGACCCCGCACGCCACGCCGCGACGGCTGCCGCGATCCGGACGCCCGGGCCGATGGTTGCGGGACGGTACACCAACTCGCGGAGTACCCCGCCCCTGACCTGGGCGGATCAGCGTCGGCTCACCGCGCGAGCGCCATCGGCGACCCGGCGGCCGGCCCGCGATCACCCACCGGCGCCTCCCGCTTCCCACGCGTGATCGCCCGGTCCCCCACAAAGCGAACGGTCCGCGCTCAGCGCCGAGGACGTGACGCCCGGTAGACGATCGCCGGCGGCAGGTTCCGCCAGACCACCGGCGACGTCTCGACCTCCGCGAAGCACTCGCCGAGCTCCTCGCGCAGCGCCCGCGCCGGGGCCGCCCACGCGGTCGCGCAGTACGCGAACTGCACGAACACCCCGTCGTCGGTCAGCGCGCGGGCGGCGACGGGCAGCAGCGAGTCCGTCCGGCCCGGCCGTGTCGCCGCCCATCCCAGGCCGCTGACCACCGCGTGCGCGCCCCGGATGTCCCGCAGCGCCAGCAGGGCGCCCAGCTCGGCGACGTCCGCGGGCACCACCTCGACGCCGGCGAAGCGCTCCGCGAGCCGGTGCGCGAGTACCGGGTTGATCTCGACTGCGAGCTGGCGGCCCCGCCCGGCGAGGCGGTGGGCGAGCAGGCCGGTGAACGCCCCGCTGCCGGCGCCGAGCTCGACGACCACCGGGTCGGCGGGGGCGGTGCGCAGCGCCGCGTCGGCCATGGCGCGCGCGAGGGCGGTGCTGCTCGGCCAGACCGACGCCGTCGCGACGGGGGCGCGGACGAACTGGGCGGCGAACACCGCGCGGTCGGCGAACGACGCCCCGCGGGGCGCCGGGGTCTCCTCAGGCGGCATGCTCGAGATCCGGGGTCGTGGGGAGCGGGGTGACCGCGCGGCGGGCCGCCGGGTGCCCGCGGGGGTCGGGCGGCAGGGCGGCGGCGACGGCGTCGGCGCATCCCCGCGCCAGCACGCGGCGCGCGTCGGCGCGGGCGGGACCGGCGGGCAGGGCGGTGGTGTCGACGATCGCGCAGGTGGTGACGTCGACGACGACGTCCGGGGCGGCCAGCACGCGGAGCAACGACGCGGCGAGGGTGTCGTCGCCGATGAAGGCCGCGGTGGCGTCGGGGGTGGCGTCGGGGGTGGCGTCGGGGGTGGCGTCGGGGGTGCCCCGGTCCCCCGTGAGGCGCCCGTAGCGCAGGGCCACCGGCACCACGGGGGCGCCGGCGTCGTACGCGGCCTGGAAGGCGGCGGGCCGGAACGGGCCGAGGTCGCGCCCGCAGCGCGTGGTGCCCTCGGCGAACACGCCGATCGGGGTGCCCGCGCGCAGGGCGTCGGCGAGGCCCGCGACGGCACCGGGCAGGTCGCGCAGCCGGTCGCGGTCGAGGAACACCGTGCCGGCGCGGGCGGCCATGAGCCCGAGCACCGGCCACTGCCGGACCTCGGTCTTCGCGAGCATCCGGACCGGGGCGACGGCGTGCAGGGCGAAGACGTCGAGCCACGAGACGTGGTTGGCGACGACGAGCGCACCGCGCGGCGCCCGCGGGCCGCGGTGGCGCACCCGCACCCCGCAGGCCGACAGCACCGCGGCGGCCCAGACGCGCTGCACGGCGGCCGTGGCCGACGGACCGAGCAGCGGCACGACGAGCGCCGCGACGAGCCCGACGAGCAGCACCACGAGCAGCGCCGAGCCCCGCACGACCAGCCGGACCGTCCGCCGGACCCGGTCCGCCCGGTTCCCGGGCGGGACCACCGGCAGGCAGCCCGGGGCGCACGGCGACGTGGGCGACCAGGCGTTCACCCGGCCTCCCCGAAGAGGTGGCGGCGCCACCGCGGGTCGATGGCGGTGTGGTCGAGCAGGACGAACAGGTCGGCGACGCCGAAGTCGGGGTCGAGGGCCGGCGCGCCGCCGATCTCGGCGCCGAGGCGCAGGTAGCCGCGCAGCAGCGGCGGGAGCCCGGCGACGGCGGCCTTGCGGGCGCCCGGCGCCTCGGGGTCGTGGTCGGCGATCGGGGCCTCGCGCCACGGGCGGACCCGCCGCGCGGCCGGGGCGAGGTGCCGGGAGGCGACGAGCGACCAGACACCGCCGGGCATCGCGCCCGCCGGGGTCAGCGGCACGCTCGCGCACCCGACGACCCAGCGGCGCCCGGTCAGCATCATGTAGCGGCCGATCCCGGCCCAGACCAGCGAGAGCACGACGCCGTGGCGGTGGGCGGCATGCACGCAGGAGCGCCCGACCTCGACGATCTCGTCGCGCAGCGGCGCGAGCGCGGTGAGGTCGAACTCGGTGTCGGAGTAGAGGCGGCCGGCCGCACGGGCCCCGTCGGGCGTGAGCATCCGGTAGGTGCCGACGATCTCGCCGCCGGCGTCCTCGCGGACCACGAGGTGGTCGCAGTGGGCGTCGAACGCGTCGGCGTCGCGGCCCTCGGCGGCCGCGGCCTGCGCGATCGCGTCGTCGGCGGCGGGACGGGCCCCCTGCTCGCCGGCGAACACCGCGTGGCGCAGCCGCTGGGCGGCGGCGACGTGAGCGGGCTCGCGGGTGAGCAGCAGGCTGTAGCGACCGGCGGCGTCGGACGCGGCGCCGGGTGTGTCCGCCCCGACGACGACCGGGGCGGGCCCGGTCGGCGGCGCGGGCTGCGCTGCCGGCGCCGCGCGCTCGTCCGGGGTCTCGGGAGCGGGTCCGGCGGACCGCGCCAGCACCTGGGATGTGGCCATGGCCCGGTGTCTACGGCCCGAGATCGCCCGGGGGCCCACCCCGGCGTGACCGTCGAGTGTGGTCCGGGTGAACTCGCCCGGTGAGCTCCGCACCTACGCCGCCGGCGCGACCTCCTCGGTCACGTCGCCGGCCATCACCGCCGCGTAGTGCCCGAGCAGCTCCTCGCAGATCGAGGGCCAGGTGCGGCCGAGCACGCGGCGGCGGCCGGCGGCGCCGAGGGCGGCGCGCGCGTCGGGGTCGTCGCGCCACGCCGCGATCCGCCCGACGATCTCGGCGCCGGCGGTGGGCGAGGTGGGGTCGTAGAGCCAGCCGGTGCGCCCCGGGTCGACGAGGTCGGCGACACCGCCGGCGTCCGGCGCGAGCACCGGCAGCCCCGAGGCCTGCGCCTCCTGGACGGCCTGGCAGAACGTCTCGTGCGGGCCGGTGTGCACGAAGGCGTCGAACGAGGCGTAGGCGCGGGCGAGCTCGGTGCCGCCGCGGAACCCCAGGAAGTGCGCGGACGGGAGCAGCTCGCCGAGGCGCTGCCGCGAGGGCCCGTCGCCGACGACGACCACCCGCACGCCCGGCAGCCCCTCGAGCGCGGCGAGGCGCTCGACCTGCTTCTCCGGCGCGAGCCGCCCGACGTACCCGACGAGGACCTCGCCGGCGGGAGCGAGCTCGGCGCGCAGCTCGTCGTCGCGGCGCCCGGGGTGGAAGCGCGCGGTGTCGACCCCGCGGCCCCACCGGTGCACCCGCGGGACGCCGTGGGCGCGCAGCGCGTCGACCGCCCACCGCGACGGCGCGAGCGTGCGGGAGGCCCCGCTGTGCAGCCGCCGGATCCAGCGCCACGCCGCGCGCGCGGTCAGCCCGATGCCGTAGGACGAGGCGAACCCGGCCACGTCGGTCTGGTAGACGGCGACCGCGGGCACGTCCATCCGCCGCGCCACCGTCAGCGCCCGCGCGCCCAGGACGAACGGGGACGCGAGGTGCACGACGTCGGGCCGGTACTCCTCCAGCGCGGCGCGGACCGCGGGCGTCGGCACCCCGATCGGCAGCGAGTCGACGACCGGCAGGTCCACCGACGGGACCCGCACCACCGGCACGCGCGGGGCGCCGGGCACCTCGTCCGGCCCGGCACCGGGCGCGATGACCATGGCGGAGTGGCCACGGCGCTGCAGGTGGGCGACGACCTGGAGCACGGAGTTGGTGACGCCGTTGACGGCGGGCAGGAACGACTCGGTCACGACGGCGACGCGCACCACCGCACCGTGGCCGCCCCGGGACCACGAGGGCCGACGACGACGTGTCGCCCGCCCTAACACCGACCCAACACTGCGCCCGACACGGCGCCCGACACGGCGGCCGCCCCCGGCGCGGGCCCCAATGGTGCGGTTCCTCCCGGACCGGATTCCGATCACGCAGGGTCAGAACGAAACCGGACGATCTCCGATCGCTCGGCGTGTCGCGCCGCCGTGCTGCGGCGTGTCGACCACGGTCGGTCGATTCGCCTGGCGACGCTGCGCGGGTCGGGCGACCCTGTCGTGTTGACAGGTCGGTGGCGCTGTCGGCTACTGGACACCGACGTCACCGATCGGCGGCGTCCCCGCGTGTCCGTGGGCGGCGCGCCGTGCGGACGGCGAGCCCGGTGACGAGGAGGAGGACCGTGGTCGACGCCCCCTCGCATCCGTGGTCGTCGGGCCTGCCCGGCCCCGCCGACTTCGACCGCCCGAGCTCGGCGCGCGTCTACGACTTCCTCCTCGGCGGCACCTCCCACGGCGCCGTCGACCGCGTGCTCGGCCGGGATCTCCTGCGCGCCGAGCCGCTCGTCGAGTCGATCGCGCGGGAGAACCGCTCGTTCCTGCGCCGCGCGGTCACGTTCCTCGCGCACGCCGGTATCGACCAGTTCCTCGACCTCGGGTCGGGCATCCCGACGATGGGCAACACCCACGAGGTCGCCCGGCGGGTCCGGCCGGACGCGCGCGTCGCCTACGTCGACATCGACCCGGTCGCCGTGGCCCACGGCGAGCTGCTGCTCGGACCGGGCACCCCGGGGGTCACCGCGACGCACGCGGACCTGCGCCACCCCGAGGCCGTGCTCGCCGCGCCCGCGGTCACCGAGGTGCTCGACCTCGACCGGCCCGTCGCCGTGCTCATGTTCTCCGTGCTCCAGCACGTGCACGACGCCGACGACCCGGCCGGCGTGGTCGGGGGCTACCTCGCGCGCGTCGTGCCCGGCAGCGCGCTGGCCGTGTCGCACTTCTCTGGCGACGACCCGCGCATCGACAGCGAGGCGATCCGCCGCCTCACCCACGCCTACGCGGGCGGGACGGCGACGCCCCGCTCGGGCGCCGACCTCGCCGGGATCCTCGGCGACGTCGAGCTCGTCGAGCCCGGGCTGGTCTACGCCGCGCAGTGGCGCCCGGAGGCCGGGCGGCACCAGGGCCCCCTCGACGTCGCGTGCTGCGGGCACCGCGCGGCCGTCGGGTTCGTCCGGGCCTGACCGCCCTCCCGGGCCCTCGGCACGCGGACCGCTCACCTCGACGCCCGACGGCCTGGTCGCACCGAACGGAGCAGCGCCCGACGTCCGTCACTACTCCGTTCGCCGCCCGACGCCCTCGAACGACCACTCACCGCGACACCGGCGCGTTCGACCGTCACGGCTCGTCACCGAAGGTCTCGGTTCGGTTACGGTCCCTGACCACGCCGTCCCGCTCCCCAGCACGACCGGGCGGCGGACGGGCCGCCCGGCGGGGTCCCACCCCGCCCCCGCGCCCGCCCACCTGGACGACATCCGAGACGAACCCCCGAACGAATCGGAGCCCCCATGTCTGGTCGCCACGCCATGCCCGCCGCCCCCTCCCGCCCCCTGCTGCGCGCCGGTGTCGTCGCCGCGGCCGCGGTCACCGGCCCGCTCGCCATCAGCGGCACCGCGATGGCGGCGCCGTCGGTCTCCCCCGACTCCAACGCCACCTGGGACCGCCTCGCCATGTGCGAGAGCACCCAGAACTGGGATGCCGACACCGGCAACGGCTTCAAGGGCGGCCTGCAGTTCACCGAGTCGACGTGGGAGGAGTTCGGCGGCGAGCGCTACGCCTCCACCCCCGTCGACGCCAGCCGCGAGGAGCAGATCCGCGTGGCCAAGAAGGTCCAGGACGAGCAGGGCTGGAACGCCTGGCCCACCTGCTCGGAGAAGCTCGGCCTGCAGTAGTCGCCCGCGTCCGAGCGATGCGGCATCACTGGCGTTCAGAGCCAGGATCGCCGCATCCTCACGCGGGCTCCCTGCCACCATGTCCGTCATGCCCGACGCCGACGTCATCGTGGTGGGGGCGGGGCTCGCGGGCCTCGTCGCGACGGCCGAGCTCGCCGACGCGGGCCGGCGGGTGATCGTGCTCGACCAGGAGCCCGAGGCCTCGCTCGGCGGGCAGGCGTGGTGGTCGTTCGGCGGGCTCTTCCTCGTCGACAGCCCCGAGCAGCGCCGCCTGCGCGTCCGCGACTCGTTCGACCTCGCCTGGTCCGACTGGACCTCCAGCGCCGGCTTCGACCGCCCCGACGAGGACCGGTGGGGCCGCGAGTGGGCCCACGCCTACGTCGCGTGGGCCGCCGGCGAGAAGCGCGCGTGGCTGCACGCCATGGGCGTGCGCTTCTTCCCCGTCGTCGGCTGGGCCGAGCGCGGCGGCGCGTCGGCCACCGGGCACGGCAACTCGGTGCCCCGCTTCCACATCGTCTGGGGCACCGGTCCCGGCATCCTCGAGCCGTTCCTGCGCCGGGTCCACGCCGCCGTCGCCGACGGGCGCGTGACGATCCGCTGCCGCCACCGCGTCGACGCCCTGACCAGCACCGGCGGCGCGATCACCGGCGTGTCCGGCGCCGTGCTGGCGCCCTCCGAAGTCGCGCGCGGCGAGTCCAGCTCGCGCACCGTCGTCGGCGACTTCGCGCTGAGCGCCGACGCCGTCGTCGTCACCTCGGGCGGCATCGGCGGTGACCACGACGCCGTGCGCGCCGCGTGGCCCGCGCGCCTCGGCGCGCCGCCGCGGCACATGATCTCCGGGGTGCCCGCGCACGTCGACGGCCGGATGATCGGGATCAGCGAGGACGCCGGCGGGCGCGTCGTCAACCGCGACCGGATGTGGCACTACACCGAGGGGATCGTCAACCACTCGCCGGTCTGGCCGCTGCACGGCATCCGCATCCTCCCGGGGCCGTCGTCGCTGTGGTTCGACGCCGAGGGCCACCGCCTGCCCGCGCCGCTGTGGCCCGGGTTCGACACGCTCGCCACCCTCGAGCACATCCGGCGCACGGGCCACGACCACACCTGGTTCGTGCTCACCCAGCGGATCCTCGAGAAGGAGTTCGCCCTCTCGGGCTCGGAGCAGAACCCCGACTTCACCGGCCGCGACGTCCGGCTGACCCTGCAGCGCGTGCGACCCGGGCCCACGGAGCCGGTCGCGGCGTTCCAGCGCTCCGGCGAGGACTTCGTGCAGGCCGACTCGCTCGGCGCGCTGGTGGACCGCATGAACGCGCTGACCCCGACCCCGCTGCTGGACCCGGCCCGGATCGAGCGGGAGGTCCTCGCCCGCGACGCCGAACTCGCCAACCCCTACGGCAAGGACGGCCAGCTCGCGGCGATCCGGGGTGCGCGGGCCTACCTCGGCGACCGCCTGGTGCGCGTCGCGCCGCCCCACCGCATCCTCGACCCGGCCGCCGGGCCGCTGGTGGCGGTCAAACTGCACATCCTCACGCGCAAGACGCTCGGCGGTCTCTGGACCGACCTCGACGGCCGGGTCCTCCGGGCCGACGGCACCCCGCTGCCCGGCCTGTACGCGGCGGGCGAGGCCGCAGGCTTCGGGGGCGGCGGGGTGCACGGTTACCGCTCGCTGGAGGGCACGTTCCTGGGTGGCTGCCTGTTCTCGGGACGGCAGGTGGGACGCGCGCTGGCCTGACGGTCAGGCGGGCACGCCCGAGTCGGTGCCGATCCAGATGCGCACGATCGACCCGTTCGACATCGCCGTCCCGGGCTCGGGGTCCTGGCGGGCGATGTGGGCGCGCCCGGCCGCCGTGTGCCAGGCGTTCTCGGCGACGGCGAGCAGGCCGGCGTCGAGGGCACGGTCGTGAGCCTCGGCGGCCGGGACGCCGACCAGTTCGGGCACGAGCGCCTCCGCGCCGTGCCCGGCGGCGGAGGGAGTGGCGGAAGGGGTGGCGGAAGGGGTGGTGGAGACGTCGTCGGACATACGGTCCTCCTCGAGAGCGGTCGGCGCTGACGCACCGATCCGGTACACATCCATGGATACCCGTCAGGCCGCGGGGGTGTCGCGTCCGGCGCGTTCGCGACGAGCGTCACGTCGACGGCGGGCCAGCAGTGTGCGGCGCTCGTCCTCGCTCTCGCCGCCCCACACGCCGTAGGGCTCCTCCACCGTCCGCGCCCACTCGCGGCAGGGCGCCACGACCGGGCAACCCGCGCAGACCTCCTTGGCGCGGTCCACCCGGCGCTGCCGCCCGGGGTCCCGCTCGCCCTCCGGGTGGAAGAACACCGCGAGGTCCATGTCGCGACAGGCCGCACGGCGCTGCCAGTCCCAGTGCTCCACGATCGCGGCCGGCAGGCGTGACACGTCCGCCACGGCGACCACCTCCTACAGCTCGTCGTACGGGCGCATACCCCGGGGTGTCGCTGTCACACCCGAACCCGTCCGGGAGATCGCCGGTGACGGGACCCGCTCAGCCCGGGGTCACCCCGTGCCGGTACGCCCACACCACGGTCTGCACCCGGTCCCGCGTCCCGATCTTCGTCATCGCCCGCCCGAGGTGCGACTTCACCGTGCTGACCTCCACCACGAGCTCCGCGGCGATCTCGGCGTTCGACAGCCCGCCGGCGAGCAGCCGCACGATCTCCGCCTCCCGCGCGGTCAGCGCGGCCGCGGCGTCGGGGCTCGGCGGCGTCGCGGGCCGCCGCCGGGCGAACTCAGCGATGACGCGCCGGGTCACCGCGTGGTCGACGAGCCCCTCCCCGGCCGCGACCCGCCGCACGGCGTCGACGAGGTCGTCGGGCTCGGTGTCCTTGAGGACGAAGCCGCTCGCGCCGGCCTCGAGCGCCCCGAACACGTACTCGTCGAGGTCGAACGTGGTGACGACGAGGACCGCGGGACGGGGCCCGTCGCCCGCGACGATCTCGCGCGTCGCGGCCAGCCCGTCCCCGCCGGGCATCCGCACGTCCATGCAGACGACGTCCGGCGCGAGCCGGCGGGCCAGGCGCACGGCCTCGGGTCCGTTCGCGGCCTCGCCGACGACCTCGACGTCGCCCGCGGCCTCGAGGAACATCCGGAACCCCGCCCGCACGACGCCCTGGTCGTCGGCCAGCACCACGCGGATCACGCGGGCCTCCACGGCACCTCGAGGCGCACCCGCCAGCCACCCCCGGGGAGCGGCCCGGCGTCCAGCGAGGCGCCGATCAGCTCCGCCCGTTCCCGCATCCCGATCAGGCCGAGCCCGCCCTGCCGCGGCTCGGGCGCGGCCGTCGGCGCCTCGTTGCGCACCTCGAGCACGGTCGCCCCGTCCTGGTGCTCCACGCCCACCGTCACCGCCGCGCCCGGCGCGTGGTCGCGCGCGTTCGACAGGGCCTCCTGCGCCACGCGGTAGACGCTGACGTCGGCGACGGGCGGGAGCTCGCGCGGCGTCCCGACCACGCGCAGCGCGGCCCCCGACCCCGCCACCAGCTCCTCCAGCGCCGCGAGCCCCGGGACGGGCGCGCCCGCGTCCTCCAGACCGTCCCCGCGCTCCCCGTCCCCGCGCTCGCGCAGCGCGCCGACCACCTGCCGCAGGTCCCGCAACGTCGCCCGCCCCCGGGCCCGGACCTCGGCGGCGGTACGCCGGGCCGCGTCCGGGTCGCGGTCGATCAGCCGCTCCACCACCGAGGCCTGCACGACCATCGCCGCGAGGTGGTGCGCCGCGATGTCGTGCAGCTCGCGGGCCAGGCGTGCGCGCTCGGCACCGACCGCGGCGTCGGCGCGGGCCCGCTGCGCCGCGACGGCCTCGGCGGCGCGCAGCCGCGCCATCTCCGCGTAGCGGCGCCGCATTGCGACCCACGCGCCGAGCATGGCCGCCGCGAGGTAGGTGAGCACGGAGGAGACGAGCTGCGTCAGGACCGTCGCGACGGTGGCCGCCGCCGGCGCGAACCCGACCACGGCGGCGGTCTCGACCAGCCCGGCGACCGCCGCGAGGCCCAGCGCGCGGCGCGCCGGTGTCCACGCCCCGCCGGCGTACGCGGCGATCACCGGCGCCGGCCCGCGCAGGAAGCCCGCGGGCGGCAGGACCGCGGCCATCGCGACCTGCAGGGCGATCGTCACCGCGAGACACGGTGCCGGGTGGGTGCGCCGCACGACCAGCACGCCGGCCTGGACGACGAGCAGCACCAGCACCACGGGCACCGTGAGCGGGCCGGCCCCGAGAGCGGGCGCGAGCGCCGGGTCCGCGAGCACCACCAGCACCATCGCGACCGACACGACCGCGACCAGGGCGGCGAGCGCGGCGTCCCGGCGTCGGGGCGTGGTGAGCCCGACCCGGTCGAGGGCGGCGTCGGCCCGCGCGGCGCCACCGGGCGCCGGGGGGTCGAGGGAGGTCATGGCGTCACCGGCCTTCGTCGTCGCCGCGCGTCGGGATCGTAGGGCGCCACTCAGTAGCCGAGATCCGGGCCGAACAGCCCGTAGGTGGCCGCGACGCCCGCGACGGCGAGCAGGGCCAGCACGACCAGCAGCCGCCCGGCCGTCCCGGGGACGCCGATCCGCCGACGGACGCCGAGCACCACCGCGGCCACCGCGGGCAGCAGGGCGAGCGCACCCACGGCCTGCAGCCCGGCCAGCACGGCGAGCGCGGGTGTCGGCACGGTGGCCAGACCCGAGATCGCGAGGACCGCGCCCACCCAGCCACCGAGCGCGACCACCGCGGCCGCGGCCCCGAGCCGGGTCGCCAGCAGGGCCGTGCGCTCACCGCGCGGCACCGCGACGCGGCGACCGTAGCGCCGTCGCAGCCATGTCCCTGCCGGCCAGGCCACCAGGGCGACCACGAGGACGGTCACCGCCGCGGCGAGCACCGGCAGGACGAGCGTCGCGCGACGCTGGGGCGGGGCCGGGAGCAGCGTGAACGCGCCCTCCACCCCGAGCGCCGCGACGCGGCCCTCCTCGAGGCGCATCGCGACGACCCGCTGCCCGCCGACCTCCTGCCACACCCACGGCCGGACCTCGCGATAGGCCGCCGGCCGCGCGCTCAGCGGTGCGGGCGCGAAGAGCAGGGTGCCGTCCGGGCGCGCGGTCGCCGTGACCTGCCCGGCGAGGTTCATCGCCGACAGGAACGTCGAGAACGGGGCCCGCGCGGACTCGTAGGTGCCCTGGGCCAGGGCCGCCCGCTCCGTCGAGCCGGGCACGGTGGCGACGGGCGGGGTGCCCGGGAAGTAGCGGTCGGCGAAGCCGTGGAGCACCGTCTCGCGCAGCTCCAGGCTGTCGGTGGCTCCGCGACCCGAGCCGTTCATCGTCACGAAGATCCCGGCCCGCTCGTCGGGGTAGAGCTGCAGGTGCGAGTGGAAGAACTGGGTGTCGCCCCCGTGGCCGAGGATGCGCCGTCCGTTGCGGCTCTCGTCGAACAGGCCGAGCCCCATCCGCGGTCCCTGCGCGAGCGCGCCGAGCGTGCCGGTGTCCAGGCCCGGGCTCCGCATCAGGTCCCGGGTCGCCGGCGCGAGCAGCGCGGGCGGGCCCAGCTCCGTGATCATGAACCGCGCCATGTCCCCGCCGGACGACGTCAACGACCCGGCGGGCGAGGGCCGGACCGTCTCGAACGGGGCCGCGGGGTCGTCGACGGTCGGGTACGCCCCCGACAGCCGCGCGCGCAGCGGGGCCGGCAGCGGCTGCGCGAAGGTCGACGAGCTCATCCCCGCGGGGTCGAGGACGGACCGTCGGACGTACTCGGCGAAGGGCACACCGCTCACGCGCTCGACGACGTAGCCGGCGAGCCCGTAGCCGTAGTTGGAGTAGGCGGGCGTGGTGCCGGGCGCGAACACCTGCTCGGGCGGGTCGGTCGCGAGGTGCTCCCGCAGGTCCTCGGTGCCCTCGCCGAGGGTGATCAGGCCCCGGATCCGCTCCTCGAACCCGGCGGTGTGGGTCAGCAGGTGACGCATGGTCACGGGCGGCGCGAAGCGCAGCGGCAGGGGGAAGTCGAGGTAGCGCCGGACGTCGGCGTCGAGATCGATGCGGCCCTGCTCGACGAGCTGGAGCACCGCGGTCGCGGTGAACACCTTGGCCACGGACCCGACGCGGAACAGCGTCCGCGCGGGGTCGACGGGTGCGCCGGTGGCGGTGTCCGCCACGCCGTACCCGCGGCTGCTGAGCACCTGCCCGTCCCGGACGACGGTCACCGCGGCACCCGCGATGCCGGTCCGGTCGAGCCCGGCGGGCACGACGCCGTCGAGCCAGGCGTCGATGTCCGCGCGGGTGAGGGCGGCGGTGGGCGGCGGTGCGATCGACGGGGTCGGGGTGGGAGCGGCGACGCCCGCGCACCCGGCGAGCAGCGCCGTCAGCGCCAGGACCAGGGCGATCACCACGCCCGGTCGGCGGGGTCTCGTGTCGATCACGGCGGTGGCCTCCTCGCGCGGTGGACCGGTCGCCGGGGACGTTGCCGTCCCGGCGGGGTCGACCACATCGCGCGCAGGTCGCCTCCGCGCCTCCGACCTCCGTCGGAGGCGGCGTCCCGCTGCGGGCGGACCTCAGACCCGCGCGCGCCGCCGTCGCAGCAGGACCATGACGGCCACGATGGCGAGCAGCAGGACGGCGGCCCCGAGCACGCGCCACGTGGTGCCGGCGCCGGTGTCGGCGACCGTGATCGTGGTCTCGAGCCGCTGCCCGCCGCAGGTCGCGGACACCGTCACCGGGCCGGGCGCGGCGTCGGCCGCCACCGTCACCGTCGACGAGACCGACCAGGGCTGGTGGCCCTCGGGGTCGCGCTCCCAGGCGGTGCCGGTGACGCCGGGGCCGGTGGCCGGGGTCGTCGCGGGCTCCTCGCAGCCCATCTGCGCGGGCAGGGACGTGCCCGGCACGAGCGGGGCACCGTCGCCGATGACGAGACCGGGATCGGCCAGCGCGGTCCCCGCGCCCAGCGCGAGCAGGGCCACCACCAGCGACGTCAGGAGCAGGCGCACGCGCTCACGGTGCCACTGCCGGGCCGTCCGCGGGGCCGGCGTGAGGGCACACGTTCAGGGCCGATCGGCCCGGGGCAGCCAGCGGCCATGGAGCAACGCAACCTCGGCGGCCAGGGCCTGCGCGTCTCCGCGCTCGGCCTCGGCTGCATGGGCATGACCTTCGCCTACGGCGGTCAGGACGACACCGAGTCGCGCGCGACGATCGAGCGCGCGATCGAGCTCGGCGTCACCTTCCTCGACACCGCCGACATGTACGGCCCGCACACCAACGAGGAGCTGCTCGGCTCGGTACTGCGGGGCCGGCGCGACGAGGTCGTCCTCGCGACCAAGTTCGGTAACGAGATCGGCCCCGACGGTCAGGGCACCGGCCGGGTCAACGGCCGACCCGACTACCTGCGCGGCCAGATCGACGGGTCGCTGCAGCGCCTCGGCACCGACCACGTCGACCTGTACTACCAGCACCGCGTCGACCCCGAGGTCCCGGTCGAGGAGACCTGGGGCGCGCTGGGCGAGCTCGTCGCGGCCGGCAAGGTCCGCTACCTCGGCATCTCCGAGGCCGCGCCCGACACCATCCGCCGCGCCCACGCGACGGCGCCGATGAGCGCCGTGCAGACCGAGTACTCGCTGTTCACCCGCGACGTCGAGGACAACGGCGTCCTCGCGACGTGCCGCGAGCTCGGCATCGGCTTCGTGCCCTACAGCCCGATCGGCCGCGGCTTCCTGTCCGGCTCCATCCGGCGCACCGAGGACCTCCCCGAGGGCGACTGGCGCCGCAACTCCCCGCGGTTCCAGGGCGAGGCGCTGCAGGCCAACCTGCGGGTGCTCGACGAGGTCCACGCCCTCGCCGAGCGCAAGGGCGTCACGCCGACCCAGCTCGCGCTCGCGTGGGTGCTGGCCCAGGGTGACGACGTCGTGCCGATCCCCGGCACCAAGCGCCGCACCCACCTCGAGGAGAACGCCGGCGCGACCGGCGTGACCCTCACCGCCGAGGAGCTCGCGGCCATCGAGCAGGTCGCCCCGGTCGGCGTCGCGACCGGCGAGCGCTACCCCGCCGCGGCGATGCAGACCCTCCACCACTGACCGACCCCTGTGAGCGGGATTCCCGGCCGGGAGTTCCGCTCACGAGGGCCGGCCGGCCTGCTCCCGCGCGCTCAGCGCGATGCCGGTGCGCAGGGCCGAGGCGGCGTCGAGGACGGCGTCGCGGGCCGACGGGACGAGGCCCGCGAACCCGGCGTAGCCGTGCACCAGGCCCGGGAAGCGACGGGCCACCACCGGCACGCCGGCCGCCCGCAGGGCCGCGGCGAGCTCCTCGCCCTCGTCGCGCAGCGGGTCGAAGCCGGCGGTGGACAGGTAGCAGGGCGGCATGATCGCGAGGTCGTCGGCGTCGAGCAGCCCGGTGGGCCGGATGGGCTCGAGGCCCTCGGGCAGGTAGTAGCGCTCGAAGGTCTCGATGTCGACGGTCCGCAGCCCGAACCCCTCGGCGAACAGCTCCCGCGACCCGCCGCCGCGCCCGGCGTCGGCGACCGGGTAGAGCGCGAGGACGAACGCCGCGGTCTCGCGGGCGTGGCGGGCGAGCTGGTGGGCGGCGGTGAGGGCGAGGTTGGCGCCGGCCGAGTCGCCGCCGACCGCGACCGTCGTGGCCCGGAAGTCGTCGCGGTGGGCGAGGACGTGGTCGAGCGCGGTCGTCGCGTCGGCGAGGCCCGCCGGGAACGGGTGCTCGGGCGCCAGCCGGTACTCCACCGAGAGCACCCGCACCCCGGCCTGGTGCGCGAGCAACCGGCACACGGGCGCGCTCGAGGCGAGGCTGCCGAGCGCGAAGCCGCCGCCGTGGAAGTGCACGAGCAGCGGCGCGGGGCCGTCGCCGACCTCGGCCGGCTCGTAGAGCGCCGCGGGCAGCTCGCCGGCCGTGTCCCGCGCGGGCGAGGCGGGGACCGGCACGGTCAGCGTGCGGCTGCGCACCCCGGGGGTCCGGGCGACCGCGAACGCCGCCGCCCGGTCGGTCGCCGCGCGCTGCTCGGCCAGCGGCGGCTCCTCGCCGCCCGCGACCAGCCCGAGCAGCCGGATGACCAGCTGCACGTCGAGATCGAGGACCTGGCCGTCGCGCAGCACCAGGGGTCCGGCGAGCAGACGACGGGCCGGGCGGGGGAGGCCGATAAGGGCGCGCAGGATGCGCCGGAGGACACCGAACGTCACCCGTCGAGCCTAGGCCGGGCATGACCGCGGGGCCGGTGGCGCGCCCCCCGTGGGGGATCTCCCGACCCTCTCGGCGTGGGCCCCACGCCGGCACGGGGCCGGGGACTCAGACGGCCGGGTGGCGCAGGCGGACGGGGCCGCGGGCGGCGGCGGGGTCAACGACCTCGCCGCGCTGGGTCATCTCGATCCGCCCGTCCGCGACCAGCCGGCCCGCGACGCGGCGGGTGACGGGCATGAGGTCGCGCCAGTCGTCCGGGTCGACGCGCCGCGCGGCCTCGGACGGGCAGATCGTCGTCCCCGGGGGCCGCGCGTCGAGCAGCTCGACGATGGCGTCGGCGAGCGCGTGGTCCGTGTCATCCACGGCTTCCGGGTACCCGCCCGTCACGCGGGGTATCGGGACGGCGTGAGCCCGGAACCCGTGGTCCGTGAGGTGACGATCGACGCCCCCGTGGGGAAGGTCCTCGAGGCGGTCCGGGACCTGGAGAACACCGACCGCTGGGCCAGCGAGGCCAAGGCCGCGTCGATCCAGGCGCGCGACGACCAGGGCCGCCCGACGCGCATCGTCGTCACCCTCGGCGCGCTGCGCTTCACCACCGACGCGACCTACGACGTGACCTACGGCGACGGCTCGGTCACCCTGACCTGCGTCGACGCCCGCCTCATCCGCGAGAGCACCATCGCCTACACCGCCCACGACGAGGGCGGTGTCGGCGAGGGGCGCACGCGGCTCGTCATGTCCTCGACGATGGAGGTCAGCGTCCGCGTCCCGCGCTGGGGGCTGGACCGGGCGATGGGCTCCAGCGCCGAGAAGAACCTCGCGTCGATCAAGAAGGACGCGGAGGGCTAGACCACCTTCTCCGCGGCCAGGGCCGCGAGCTGCTCGTCCGACAGGCCCAGCTCGCGGTAGACCTCGGTGTTGTGGTGCCCCGGCACCGGCGGGCCGGCCCAGCGCACCGCGCCCGGGGTGTCGGAGAAGACCGGCACGACGCCGGGACCCAGGACGTCCTCGCCGAACCGTTCGTCGAAGTGGGGCGCGAGCATCCCGCGGGCGCGCAGCTGCGGGTCGGCGACGACCTCGGCCGCGGTGTTGATCGGCCCGCAGATGACCCCGGCCTCGTCGAGCACGCGGCGCACCTCGTCGGCGGGCAGCGAGCCCACCCAGTCGCCGACGATGCCGTCGAGCTCGTCCTGGCGCTCGCCGCGGGCGCGGTGGTCGGCGAAGCGCGGGTCGTCGGCGAGCTCCGGGCGCCCCATCGCCCCGCACAGCCGCCGGAACACCGTGTCCTGGTTGGCGGCGACGACCAGCCACAGCTCGTCGGCGGTGAGGTAGACGTTCGACGGGGCGATGCCCTCGAGGCGCGTGCCGCCGGGCTGGCGGATGCGGCCGAGCTTGTCGTACTCCGGGATGATCGACTCGAGCACGGACAGGCACGCCTCGGTCAACGCGACGTCGACGACCTGCCCCTGCCCGGTGCGCTCGCGGTGGTGCAGCGCGGCGAGCACGCCCTGCACCGCGACCATCCCGGCCAGCGAGTCGCCCAGCGAGATCGCCTGCCGCGGCGGCGCCTGTCCCGGGTAGCCGTTGATGTAGCGCAGGCCCGACAGCGCCTCGGCCACCGACGCGTAGCCCGCCTTGTCCGCGTACGGGCCCGTCTGCCCGTAGCCCGACACCCGCGCGAGCACCAGCCCCGGGTTCACCGCGGACAGCCGGTCCCAGCCGAGGTTCCAGCGCTCGAGCGTGCCCGGCCGGAAGTTCTCGACGATCACGTCGGCACCCTCGACGAGCTGCAGGAACAGCTCCTGGCCGCGCTCCGAGCGCAGGTCGAGGGTGATGCAGCGCTTGTTGCGGGCGTGGACGGTCCACCACAGCCGGTGGCCCCGGTAGGACTCCTGGCCCCAGTCGCGCATCGGGTCGTGCCCGCCCGGCGGCTCGATCTTGACGACGTCCGCGCCGTAGTCGGCGAGCAGCCGCCCGGCGAACGGGCCGGCGACGATCGTGCCGAGCTCCAGCACCCGGACGTCGGCGAGCGGACCGGTCACTCCGAGGCCGCCGGGCTCGTCCGCGCGTAGCCCCCGCGGTGGAACACCAGCGGCGGGTCGCCCGGCGCGCCGAGGTCGTGCACGGCGCCGACGACGATGAGGTGGTCGCCGCCGTCGTGCACCGCGTGCAGCGTGCAGTCGATCCACGCGGTGGCGCCGCCCAGGATCGGCGAGCCCAGCCCGGAGACGCTCCAGTCGACGCCGGCGAACTTGTCGCCGCCGGAGACCGCGAACCGCGTCGAGAGCTCCTCCTGCTCCGCGGAGAGGACGTTGACCACGAAGCGACCCGTCGCCTCGATCTTCGGCCAGCTCGACGACGAGCGGCCGGGCAGCACGAGCACGAGCGGCGGGTCGAGCGAGAGCGAGGAGAACGACTGGCACGTGAAGCCCGCCGGGCCGTCGGGGGTGGTGCCGGTGACGACGGTGACGCCGCTGGGGAAGTGCCCCAGCACCTGGCGCATCGTCGAGGGGTCGGTGCCCTCGCTCATTCGCTTGCCTCCCGGGAGCTGTGCCTCGAGAGCACCGTATTGCCCCCGTACGCCCGTCGCAGGCATGAGGCCACGCACGTCACCGGTGCTCGACACGCGGCGTCGCCGGCACCGCGCGAGTCCCGGTCGACCCGGTCGATCCAGACGCTCGGAGTCTCGATCGATCTGCATCTCGCTCTTTTTCGTCCGGGATGGCTCGTGTCACGCTCCTCGCGACACGGTCACCGACGAGCGGAGGGCAGCCGTGACCCGCGTCCTCGTCGTCGGCGCCGGCATCGGCGGGCTGACGCTCGGCATCACCCTGCAGCGCGCGGGCATCCCGGTCGAGATCCACGAACGGGCCGAGGAGCTGCGCGAGGTCGGCGCGGCCGTCGCCATCTCCGCGAACGGCACCCGCGTGCTCGCCCGCCTCGGGCTGGGCGGCGAGCTCGAGGCGGCCGGCACCCAGCCCACCGAGCTGGTCTTCCGTGACGGGCACAGCGGCGAGCGGATCGCCGCCCAACCCGGCGGCGCCGCCTACCGCGAGCGCTTCGGCGCGCCCTACCTCGGCATCCACCGCGTCGACCTGCAGCAGGCGCTGGCCCGGGCCTTCGGCTCCGAGCACCTGCACCTCGGCTCGACGGTCACGGCCGTGGGCTCCGACGACCGCGGCGCGACGGTCACGTTCGCCGACGGGTCGACGTCGCACGCGGACATCGTCGTCGGCGCCGACGGCGTGCACTCGCTGGTGCGCGACCACGTCGCCGGGACCGACGTCCGTCCGGTGTACACGGGGACGAGCGGGTTCCGCGGCCTCGTGCCCCGCGACGCGCTGGCGGCGCTGCCCGACCCGCTCGCCATCCAGTTCTGGGCGGGGCCCGACGCGCACCTGCTGCACTACCCGCTCGGCGGCCCCCGCGCCGGCGACGACACCGTCAACTTCCTGGCCGTGCTCTGCGGACCCGCCACCTGGGACGGCGGGAACCGGCCCGCGGCGCCCGGCGAGCTGCTCGCGGCCTTCGCCGGCTGGCACCCGGCCGTGCTCGAGATGCTGGGCGCGGTCGAGCAGAGCCCGCGCTGGCCGCTGCTCGCCCTGCCGCCGCTCGCGACCTGGACCCGCGGGCGGGTCGCGCTGCTCGGCGACGCCTGCCACGCGATGCTGCCCCACCACGGCCAGGGTGCCGGCACCTCGATCGAGGACGCCGCCCACCTCGGCGCCCTGCTCGCGACGTCCGGGCCCGACGAGGCGCTCGTCGCGTACCCCCGGCACCGGCGCGCCCGCACCCGCGCGATCGCCCGCAGCGCCTGGGAGACCGGGACCCTGCTCCACCTCGGCGACGAGCACCCCCGCCGGCCCGAGCGCGACAAGCGGTTCGCCGGCTACCTGCCCGACAACGCCTGGGTCCACGCGCACGACGTCGCGGACCCCCACCACCTGAGGAGAACGCCCGCATGACCACCACCGACCAATCCGTCTCCGACGCCGTCACCGCCGGCTCGCACGCCACCGAGTCCGCCCGCTCCGGGCTCTCCAACCTCCGCGGCCCGGGCTCGGGCGAGGTCGACCAGCAGCGGGTCGCGACCGTCGTCGGCGCCGCGCTCGAGGGCATCCGCGCCGCGATCCGCAAGCACGAGGTCACCTACGAGGAGTTCGACGCGTTCAAGCGCTGGCTGATCGCGGTCTCCGACACCGGCGAGTGGCCGCTGTTCCTCGACGTCTACCTCGAGCACGAGGTCGAGAAGGTCGCCGCGAAGCGCCAGCAGGGCTCGGTCGGCACGATCCTCGGCCCGTTCTGGCTCGACGGCCAGGTCCAGCTCGACAGCCCGGCCACGCTGCCGATGCGCGACGACGAGCCGGGCACGCCGATGATCCTGACCGGCCAGGTCACCGCGACCGACGGCACGCCGCTCGCCGGCGCCACCGTGGACATCTGGCACACCGACGACGAGGGCTGGTACTCCGGCTTCGCGTCCACGCCGCCGGCCGGCAACCTGCGCGGCGTCGTGCGCTGCGACGACCAGGGCCGCTACGAGATCCACACCCGCAAGCCCGCGCCGTACACGATCCCGCTCGACGGCCCGACCGGGCAGATGACCCAGGCCGCCGGCTGGAGCCCGTGGCGCCCCGCCCACATCCACCTGCTCGTCGCCGCGCCCGGGCACCGCACGCTGACCAGCCAGCTGTTCTTCACCGGCGACCCCTACCTCGGCCACGACGTCGCGTCCGCGGACAAGCCCGAGCTCACCCTCGATCCCCGACCCACCGGCAACGGGGACGAGATCCGCGCCGACCGCGACTTCGTGCTGGAGCCGGGGTCGGACGACTAGTGGAGACGCGCCAGCTGCGCTACTTCGTCGCGGTCGCCGAGACGCGGCACTTCGGGCGGGCGGCCGAGCGGCTGCGCATCGCCCAGTCGCCACTGTCCCAGGCGATCCGGCAGCTGGAGTCGCAGCTCGGCGCCGCGCTCTTCGAGCGCACCACCCGACGGGTCGACCTCACGCCCGCGGGCGAGGCGCTGCTGCCCGAGGCGGTGCGCATCCTCGCGTCGGTCGACGCGGCCCGCGACCAGGTGGGCCGCGTCGCCGCCGGGGCGCTCGGGCGGCTGCGGATCGGCGCGACGGGGCTGGCGACCCACCGGCACCTCCCGGCGCTGGTCCGCCGGCTCGCGGCCGAGCTGCCCGGGCTCGCGCTCACGTTCACCAGCGAGATGCTCACCCCCGCGCTCGAGGGCGCGCTCGCCGACCACCGCATCGACCTCGCGGTCCTGCGCCCGCCGGTGCGCGACACCGCGCTCGCCCACCACGTCCTCGCCCGCGAGCAGCTCGTGCTCGCGGTCCCGGCGGGGCACCGGCTCGCGAGTGGTGGCAGCGAAGGACGCCCTGGCTGCGTGCACGTCCCGCCGCCGGCGCACCTCGCGGACCTCGCTGACGAGGACTTCGTCGTCTACGCGCCCGCGGGCTCGGTGGTGGGCGAGGCGGCGGCGCGGGCGTGCCGGGCGGCCGGGTTCACGCCGCGCGCCACGCACGAGGCCGACCAGACGTCGATCGTCCTCGCCCTCGTCGCCGCGGGCGTCGGGGTGGCGCTGCTGCCGTCGTCGGTGCTGGCGGTCGCGGTCGAGGGCGTGCGCTACGTCGAGCTCGCGGAGCCCGGTCCCCCGGGCCACGACCCCGTCACCACCGACGTCGCCCTCGCCTGGCGCCGCGACGACCCCCAGCCGGCCCTGGCCCGGGCGCTCGCCGTCCTGTGCCGACCCGACCACCCGGAGACGACCCCAGCATGAGGATCCTCGCCTGATGAAGATCGACACGGTCGAGGCGATCCCCCTCGCCGTCCCCTACCGGCGCCCGTTCGCCTTCGCCAGCGGCGTCGCCATCAGCGCCGACCACGTCCTGGTGCGGATCACCACCGACGACGGGCTGGTCGGGCACGGGGAGGCCCCGCCCCGGCCCTACACCTACGGCGAGACCGCGGCCTCGATCGTCGCCGTCGTGCGCGACGTCTTCGCCCCGCTGCTCGTCGGCGCCGACCCGTTCGCGCGGGAGCGCCTGCGCGCCGACCTGGCCCGCACCGTCGCCAACAACGCCGCCAAGGGCGCGATCGACGTCGCGCTCTGGGACCTCGCCGGGCAGGCGTGCGGGCAGCCGGTGCACGTGCTGCTCGGGCACGCCGCCGACGACGTCGCGGCCGCGCACATGATCGGGCTGGGCACGCCGGCGCAGATGGTCGCCGACGCCGTGGAGATGAGCGAGCACCACGGCGTCGCCGCGTTCAAGGTGAAGGTGGGACGGGACCTCGCGCACGACATGGCCGCGGTGCGCGAGCTGCGCCGCGAGCTCGGCGACGCGGTCGAGCTCTACGCCGACGCCAACCGCGGGTGGGACGCCGACACCGCGATCGTCGCCGCCCGCCGCCTCGCCGAGCAC
Source organism: Actinomycetospora sp. ABD4_176 (assembly GCF_056311855.1). Classification (NCBI taxonomy): domain Bacteria; kingdom Bacillati; phylum Actinomycetota; class Actinomycetes; order Pseudonocardiales; family Pseudonocardiaceae; genus Actinomycetospora; species Actinomycetospora sp. ABD4_176. The sequence continues at coordinate 3,377,539 of NZ_CM149974.1, forward strand.
CACGTCACCATGCTCGAGGAGCCCAACCCCGCCGACGACGTGCTGGGCCGGCGCCGGATCGTGCGCGAGAGCCCGATCCCGGTCGTCGGCGACGAGTCGACGATCACCCTGGGCGGGGTCGCCCGCTCCCTGCTCGACGGCGACGCGCACGCCATCAGCGTCAAGGTCGCGCGCACCGGGTTCACCGACTCCGCGAAGATCGTCGGGCTGTGCGAGGGCCTGGGCGCCGCCACCGTCGTCGGCAACCAGATCGACGGCATGCTCGGCACCGTGGCCTCGACCGCCCTGGCCTGCGGACAGCGCGCCCTGGCCCGCCACCCCGTCGAGGTCACGAACTTCCTGCTCATGACCGACGACGTCCTCGCCGAGCCGCCGGTGATCGCCGAGGGCCGCGCCGCCGCCCGCCAGGCCCCCGGCCTCGGCGTCACCATCGACCCCGACAAGCTCGCCCACTACCGCACCGACACGTAGCTCCGGTGTCAGCGAAGTGCCGTCGCTGACACTCAACGTCCGTATCCGTACTTCGATCACCCGAGGAGCACCCCGTGCAGTTCCTCGTCCGCATGGACGTCCGCCTCCCCCACGACATGCCGCAGGACGTCGCCGACGACCTCCGCGCCCGGGAGAAGGCCCGCGCCCACGAGATCCAGCGCAGCGGCAAGTGGCCGGAGCTCTGGCGGGTGGTCGGGCGCTACGCCAACGTCAGCCGCTTCGACGTCGAGTCCGGCGACGAGCTCCACCAGCTGCTCTCGAGCCTGCCGCTCTTCCCGTACATGGAGGTCGAGGTCACCGCGCTGACCGTCCACCCGTCGAAGCTCGACTCCTGATGGGCGGAATCCCCGGGTTCACCGACCCCCGACGCCGGGCACGGTGAGGGCGTGAAGCTGCACCACGTCCTCGAGGGTCCCGCCGACGCGCCGCCGCTGGTGCTGCTCTGCTCGCTGGGCAGCACCGTCGACATGTGGGCGCCCCAGCGCCGCGAGCTGGCCGGCGAGTTCCGGCTGGTCTCGCTCGACAGCCGCGGTCACGGCGGTTCGCCGGTGCCCGCCGGCCCGTACTCCGTCGAGGAGCTCGCCCGCGACGTCCTGGAGACCCTCGACGACCTCGGCGTCGAGCGCGCCTCGTTCGCCGGCGTGAGCCTCGGCGGCGCGGTCGCGCAGTGGATCGGCCTGCACGCCCCGCAGCGGGCGAGCTCGCTGGCGATGCTCTGCACCGCGGCCCGCTTCCCCAACGCCGACACCTTCCGCCAGCGCGCGCAGACCGCCCGCGCCGACGGGGTCGCGTCGATCGCCGACGCCGTCGTCGCCCGCTGGTTCACCGACGACTTCGCCGAGGCCGAGCCCGAGACCGTCGGCCGGATGCGCGACATGATCGCCGCGACGCCGGCCGAGGGTTACGCCTCCTGCTGCGAGGCCGTCGCCGACTGGGACGTCGTCGACGAGCTGGGCGGCATCGCCGTGCCGACCCTCGTCGTCAGCGGCGTCGAGGACCCGGCCACCCCGCCCGAGCACCAGCAGGTCCTCGCCGACGGCATCCCCGGCGCGCGCCTCGAGTCGGTCACGGACGCGGCGCACCTGGCGTCGTTCCAGCGCCCCGAGGTCGTGACGGCGCTGCTGCGCGAGCACGCGAAGGGGGCGCAGTGATCGACAAGACCGTGGCGTCGGCCGACGAGGCCGTCGCCGACATCACCGACGGGGCCTCGCTCGCCGTCGGCGGCTTCGGCCTGTCGGGCGTGCCGATCGTGCTCATCGACGCCATCTCGCGCGGCTCGGCCACAGGGCTGCACGTGGCGTCGAACAACTGCGGCACCGACGGCTGGGGCCTGGGCATCCTGCTCGAGCAGCACCGCATCGCCCGCGTCGTGGCCTCTTACATCGGGGAGAACAAGGAGTTCGGCCGCCAGTACCTGGCCGGCGAGCTCGAGGTCGAGCTGACCCCGCAGGGCACGCTCGCCGAGCGGATGCGCGCCGCCGGCTCGGGCATCCCGGCGTTCTACACCCCCGCCGGCGTCGGGACCTGGGTCGCGGACGGCGAGATGCCCTGGCGCTACGCGGGCGACGGGTCGGTGGCGGTGACCTCGCCGCCCAAGGAGGTCCGCGAGTTCGACGTCGACGGCGAGCGGGTGCCCTTCGTCCTCGAGCTCTCGCTGACCTGCGACTTCGGCCTCGTGCGCGCGGCCAAGGGCGACCGGCACGGCAACCTCGTCTTCCACCGTTCCGCGCGGAACTTCAACCCGCTCGCGGCGATGGCCGGGCGCACGACGATCGCCGAGGTCGAACAGCTCGTCGAGCCCGGCGAGATCGACCCCGACGAGGTGCACGTGCCCGGCATCTTCGTCCACCGCGTGGTGGAGCTGACCGGCGAGCAGGTCAGCACCAAGCACATCGAGAAGCGCACGACCCGGGAGGCGTGAGATGGCCCTGACCCGCGAGCAGATGGCCGCCCGCGCCGCGCGCGAGCTCGCCCACGGCTCCTACGTCAACCTCGGCATCGGGCTCCCGACGCTCATCCCGAACCACCTGCCCGAGGGCGTCGACGTCCTGCTCCACTCGGAGAACGGCCTGCTCGGCGTGGGCCCCTATCCGCTCGAGGAGGAGGTCGACCCCGACCTCATCAACGCCGGCAAAGAGACCGTGACCGTCCGCGAGGGCGCCTCGTTCTTCGACTCCGCGCTCTCCTTCGGGATGATCCGCGGCGGCAAGGTCGACACCGCAGTGCTGGGCGCGATGCAGGTCGCGGTCACTGGCGACATCGCCAACTGGGCGGTGCCCGGCGCGATGGTCAAGGGGATGGGCGGGGCGATGGACCTCGTCCACGGCGCGCGGCGCGTGCTCGTCGTCATGGAGCACGTGACGAAGAAGGGCGCGGCGAAGCTCGTCGAGTCCTGCTCGCTGCCCCTCACCGGCCGCGGCGTCGTCTCCCGCGTCATCACCGACCTCGCCGTCGTCGACGTCACCCCGGGCGGCTTCGTCCTGCGCGAGCTCGCCCCGGGCGTCACCACCGAGGAGGTCCGGGAGCAGACCGGCGCGCCGCTCCTCGACGCCGACGACCTCGCCGAGATGACCGTTCCCGCCTGAAGCGGCATTCCGAGAAGAATCGTTGGCAACGCGTTCGGCGCGATTCGCAGGAAGCCAGCCTTTCCGACGGCTCCACGGCTCGGCGAGGCGCTGAGCTGCAGGGCCGAGACGTGGAAAACGCAAGAATCATATCCGCCGAGCGAATTCACTGAGCGGTCAGCGAGCCGGCGACCTCCGTCGGTTGCTCGCGACGCACACGGCGTGGAGAGTCTGCGCATTCTCCGCCGGCCCATTCCCGACCCGTGACGAGGGACGGCCCCCGTCTCCGGCGGACGTCCACCACCATCCGCCCCACGGGAGGTGCCGAATGATCAAACGTCGCGACCTGGCTCCCTTCCCGGACGACGAGGTGTGCGCCCTCCTGCGCAGCGACCGGCTCGCGGTGAGCGAGCGGGTGGCGCAGCAGCTGACCCGATGCTCCCTGGACCGCGTCCAGCGGGTGGTGCTCCGGCTGCTCGCGCGGGCCGGGCTCTCCGACCCCGAGACCCGTCGGGCCCTCCGCGCCGAGGCGGACGAGCTCGACGCCGCCGTCCGGGCCGCGCGGGACGTCCTGTTCGCGCCGTGGAACGAGGCCGTGGACGGCGCGACGCCCGACGCGCCCGTCGAGACCGCCCTCCTGGACACGGCCGGAGTGATCGTCTGGGTCGACCGGGCCTGGAACGACTTCTGCGTGGCCAACGGCGGCGACCCGGCACACGCCGGCGTCGGGCACTCGTTCCTGGCGCTGTGCGACGCCGCGGGCGACCGGCAGAGCGCCACGGTGGCCACGACGATCCGCACGGCCCTGCGGGGTGACCTCCCCGCGCCGGCCCGCCTCGCCGTCCCGTGTCACGCGCCCGAGCGACCCCGGGTCTTCGACGTCCTCGTCTCGACCCGGCGCGGCGACCGCGGCGACGTCCTCGGCGCGACGGTGACGCTCTCCGAGGCCGCGCGGGTGCCTGACGGCATGTGAGCAGGAAGAAGTGCTGGAGCACTTCTTTCTGCTCACATGCCGAAGGCACGTCAGTCCCGCGCCCGCGCCACCACGTCCTCGAGCGCCTCGGGGTTGCGCAGGGCGTCCTTGCTGACGGCCTTCTCCGGGTCGGTGCCGGCGAGGATGCGCTTGACCGGCACCTCGGACTTCTTGCCGTTGAGCGTGCGCGGGATGTCGGCGACGACGAGGAAGCGGTCGGGCACGTGGCGCGGGGAGAGCTGGCTGCGCAGCGCCTTCTTCAGCTGCCCCTCGACGTCGGCGAACGCCACGCCGTCGGAGAGCACGAGGAAGCACAGCAGCTCGCCGCCGTCGCGGGCGCCCTCGAGCCCGGAGGTGTCGATGACCAGCGAGTCGAGGACCTCGTCGAACGACTCGACGACCTCGTAGAACTCGGCGGTGCCCATCCGCACCCCGCCGCGGTTGAGCGTCGAGTCGCTGCGTCCGCGGATGACGCACGAGCCGCGCGGGGTGATCCGGATCCAGTCGCCGTGGCGCCAGGTGCCCGGGAAGTCCTCGAAGTACGACTCGCGCATCCGCGACCCGTCGGCGTCGTTCCACAGCATCACCGGCATCGACGGCATCGGCCGCGTGATGACGAGCTCGCCGACCTCGTCGATCACGGGGTTGCCCTGCGGATCGAACGCCTCGACCGCGCAGCCCAGCGCGCGGCAGGAGATCTCGCCGCGCCACACCGGCACGGTCGGCGCGACCCCGACGAACGCGGCGCACGTGTCGGTGCCCCCGGAGACCGACGCGATCTGGATGTCCCCGCCGACGGCGTCCCGGATCCAGTCGAAGCCCTCCGGAGAGAGCGGTGAGCCGGTGGAGCCGACCGATCGGATCGCCGACAGGTCGAACGCGTCCTTCGGGCGGAGGCCCGCCTTGAGGCACGACTGGACGAACGAGGCCGAGGTCCCGAAGAGCGTCACGCCCTCGTCGGCGGCCGTCTTCCAGAGCACGTCGAGGTCGGGGTGTCCCGGGCTGCCGTCGAAGGCCACGACCGTCGAGCCCACCAGCAGCCCGCTGATCAGCAGGTTCCACATCATCCAGCCGGTGGTGGTGAACCAGAAGAACCGGTCGCCGGGACCGAGGTCGTGCTGGAGGGCCAGGGACTTGAGGTGCTCGACGACGATCCCGCCGTGCGAGTGCACGATGCCCTTGGGCAGACCCGTCGTGCCCGAGGAGTAGAGGATCCACAGCGGGTGGTCGAACGGCACGGGGTCGACGGTGAGCTCGGCGTCGGCGTGGTCGGTGAAGTCCGCCCAGCGCACGACGTCGTCGCGCCCGGCCCACGCGTCGTCGGCGAGGTAGTCGACGCCGACGAACGCCCGCAGCGTCGGCAGCTGGGCGCGCAGGTCGTCGACGGTGCCGCGGACGTCGTAGCCCTTGCCGTTGTAGAGATAGCCGTCGACCGCGACCAGCACCGAGGGCTCGATCTGCGCGAACCGGTCGACGACGGCCCGCGCCCCGAAGTCCGGCGAGCACGACGACCACGTCGCCCCCAGCGACGCCGCGGCGAGGAACGCCACCAGCGTCTCGACGGTGTTCGGGGACAGGGCGACGACCCGGTCGCCGCGCCCCACCCCGAGCGCCACGAGCCCGGCGCGGGCGCGGGCGACGTCGGCGCGCAGCTCGCCGTAGGTGCGCGCGACCCGCCGGCCGTCCTCGCGCACCGCGACGATCGCCGTGTCGCCGTCGGCGCCGCCCTCGCGGGGCCACAGCGCGTGCTCGGCGTAGTTCAGCGTCGCGCCCGGGAACCACTCCGCGCCGGGCATCGCGTCGGAGCCGAGCACCCTGCTCGGCCGGTCGTGGAACCGCACGCCGAGGAAGTCGGCGATCGACCCCCAGAACGCGGGCAGGTCCGACGTCGACCAGGTCCACAGCTGGTCGTAGGTGTCCACGGTGACCCCGTGCTCGCGGGCCACGTGCCGCGCGAACGCGGTGATCCGCGCGTTCTGCACCGTCGTCTCGTCGGGGCGCCAGAGGATCTCGGGCTCGGTGGTCTCGGACGGGGCGCTCATGGGCACCGTTCTATCCTCAGCGGACCGCCAGCACCAGCATCCGCGCCTCCACCCCGGCGCCCGCGCGGTAGGGCGTCACATCGGCCGACACGAGGTCCGCCCGTCCGGCCGAGACGAGATCGTCCACCTCGGCGCGGTAGCCGCCGGACTCCCAGACGTCGTCGAGGACGGTGGCCACGACGTGCCCGCCGGGGCGGGTGACGCGCACGAACTCCGCCAGCGCCTCGGGGCCGACGTGCCCGTGGGTGAGGGTGCCGACGCAGACGACGACGTCGTAGCTGTCGGCGGGCGTGCGCAGCGGGCGGGTGAGGTCCGCGGGCTCCAGCGAGCGGTAGGCGCCGGTGGCGCGGGCGCGCTCGAGCATGCCCGGGGACACGTCGACACCGTCGACCGTGCCGACCTCGCGCGCGGCGAGCGCTGCGCCGACCAGCCCCGTCCCGCAGCCGGCGTCGAGGACGGAGACGCCGACACCCGCGACGCGCACGACGGTGTCGGCGGCGAGGCCCGGCGCGACGTAGTCCTGGCTCGCGTCGGCGAGCTCGTGGTCGTAGCTCGCCGCCCACTCGTCGTAGAACGCCCGCGCGTCGTCGGGTCCGCGCAGGGTGTACGCCCGCTCCATGCGCGGGTTGCCGCCGGTCGGGGTCGTGGGCTCGGTCATGCCGCCAGTCTCGTACGTGCGTGGATTTCGTTGCTATACCTCAGAAGATCACGCACGTAAGGTCGGCCACGTGCAGAACCTCTTCCGCCGACGCTGACACCCGGCCCCGCCGCCCGGGCGGGTCCCGCGCGGGTTCGGTGCCCGGGTCGTCGCCGTCGAGGCGCTCGGCCAGGCCGTGCCGCTCTACCCGCTCTACGCGCTGCTCTTCGCCGACCACGGCCTGTCCGACGCCGCGATCTCCGCGTTGTTCGCCCTGTGGTCGGTGACGACGCTGGTCCTCGAGGTGCCCTCCGGCGCCTGGGCCGACGTCACCTCGCGGCGCCGGATGCTCGCGGCGTCCGGCGCGCTGTCCGCCGCCGCCTTCGCGCTGTGGGTGCTCCTGCCGAGCGCGCCGGTGTTCGCGCTCGGATTCGTGCTCTGGGGCGTCGGGACGGCGCTCGGCTCGGGCACCCTCGAGGCCCTGACCTACGACGCCCTCGCGCGGTGGGACGCGACCGACCGCTACGCGACGCTCATGGGCCGCGCCCGCGCCGGCTACCTCGGCGCGACCCTCGTGGCCACCGCCCTCGCCGCGCCGCTCGTGGCGGTCGGCGGCTACGTGCTGTGCGGGCTCGTCGGGGCCGGCGCGACGCTGCTCTCCGCCGCGCTCGCGCTGACGCTGCCCGAGGAGGTGCGCGGGCCCCGGTCGTCGCGGTCCAGCTCCCGGGCCGCCCTCGTCGCGTGGTGGGCGATGCTGCGCGACGGGGTCGGCGAGGTGTCCCGGAGCGCCCTGCTGCGCCGGGCCGTCGTCCTCACCGCGCTGCTCACCGGGCTGATGGCGTTCGACGAGTACCTGCCCCTGCTCGCCGCCGACCAGGGCGCGACACCGGCGACGACGGCGCTCGCGCTGACCGCGGTCGGCGTCGCCGAGACGGCCTGCGTCGCCCTCGCCGGCCGCGTCGCCCGGGCCCGCGGGCCGGTCCTCGGGGCGCTGCTGGCCGGGGCGGGGGTCGCGGTCGGCGCCGGCGCCCTGCTGCCGCTCGGGCCCGGTTTCGCTCTCATCGCCGCGGGCTGGGGCGTGCTGCAGCTGCTGCTCGTCGTCGTCGAGACCCGGGTGCAGGACGCGGTGGCCGGTGACGCCCGCGCCACCGTCACCTCGATGGCCGGTCTCGGCTCGGAGGCCGTCGGGCTCGGGGTGCTCGTCGTCGTCGGGACCGGCTCGGTGTGGGTCGCCCTGCCGGTGCTCGTCGCCGGGCTGAGCGTCCCGTTGCTGGTCCTGGCGGTGGTCGTGTCCCGGCAGTGACCGTTCGGGTCTGGTCGAACCCGGACGGTTGCTGCCATATTCGACACGTCGCGAACCCGGCGAAGGGAACGGACCATGCGCATCGCGGACCTGCTCGCACGGAAGGGGACCGCGGTGCTGACGGTCCCGCCCGACGCCCCGGTCACCGAGCTGCTCGCGGCGCTCGCGGACCGCAACGTCGGGGCCGCCGTCGTCTGCGAGGACGACCGGCTGGCCGGGATCGTGTCCGAGCGCGACGTGGTGCGTCACCTGCACCGACGCGGCGCGGCGCTTCTCGACGTGCCGGTCCGGGAGATCATGACGACGGTGGTCGCCACCTGCCGGGGCAGCGACGACGTCCAGACCCTGAGCCGCACGATGACCGAGCGGCGCATCCGCCACGTGCCGGTCGTCGACGAGGACGAGCGGCTCGCCGGCATCGTCAGCATCGGCGACGTCGTCAAGAGCCGCATCGACCAGCTCGAGGAGCACCGCAGCCAGCTCGAGGCCTACATCTCGGGCTGACGCGTCCCCGTTCCGCGTCACGCGGTCGCGGGTACGCGACCGGTATGGACATGACCAGGCTGGGCAAGACCGAGCTGCAGGTGTCGCGGATCGCGTTCGGGACCTGGCAGGTCTCGGGCGAGTGGGGTTCCTACGACGCCGAGCAGGCGCAGCGAGCGATCCGCCACGCGCTGGACCTCGGGGTCAACTTCTTCGACACCGCCCAGGCCTACGGCTTCGGGCAGGCCGAGGAGGTGCTCGCCAACGCGCTGCGCGGCGAGCTGGACCGCGACCGGGACTCGGTGGTCATCGCCACCAAGGGCGGCATCAACCCGGGCAGCGACAAACCGCGCGACTCGAGCCGCGAGTACCTGCGCTCGGGCGTGGAGTCGTCGCTCAAGGCGATGAAGATCGACCACATCGACCTCTACCAGGTGCACTGGCCGGACACCGACACGCCGTTCGAGGACACCGCGGGCTACCTGCAGGAGCTCGTCGACGAGGGCAAGATCCGCCACGTCGGGGTGTCGAACTTCGACCAGGACCAGATGGCCGCGTTCGACCGCCGTCGGCCCGTCGAGACGCTCCAGCCGCCGTACCACCTGTTCCGCCGGCACATCGAGGACGGCGTGCTGCCCTACGTGCGCGAGAACGACATCGGGACGCTGGTCTACAGCCCGCTCGGGTCGGGGCTGCTGACCGGCACGATGACCACCGACACCACGTTCGAGGACTCGGACTGGCGTTCGCAGGCCTCCGCGTTCACCGGCGAGCAGTTCCGGCAGAACCTCGAGGTCGTCGAGCGGCTGACGTCGTTCGCGGCGGACAAGGGCTGCGAGGTCTCGCAGCTCGCGATCGCCTGGGTGCTCGCCCAGGACGGCATCGACACCGCGATCGTCGGCGCCCGCTCGGACAAGAACATCGAGCGCTCGCTCGCCGCGGTCGACGTGCGGCTCTCGCCGGACGACCTCGCCGAGATCGAGCGGATCACCGCCGACGGCGTGCAGGTCAGCGGCGCCTCCCCCGAGGGCATCGCGTAGCCGGACGGACACGCTTCGTGGTCCTTGTCCAGGACCACGAAGTCCCACTACGGTACGTCGGGTCCTCCTCGCCGATGAAGGAGTCCCGATGACCGCGTCCACCGCCACCACCGTCACGAACCTCGGCGTCGCCATGTTCGCCGTCGCCGACCAGGACGCCGCGATCGCCTTCTACACCGATCGGCTCGGGTGGGAGCTGCGCGGCGACAACCGGTTCGGCGAGGCCGGCGAGAACCGCTGGGTCGAGGTCGCCCCGCCGGGCTCCACGGCGCGACTCGCGCTCAACCCGCCGATGGGCGGGGAGCCCGGCGGCGGCAGCATCGGCGTCGAGACCCCGGACGTGCGGGCCGAGCACGCCCGCCTGCGGGGTCTCGGCGTCGACGTCGACGACGTCATGGACGCCCCGGGCGCCCCGGTGCTGTTCATGATGCGCGACCCCGACGGCAACCACATCGCCGTCGTCCAGGTGCCCTAGGTTCCAGCGAAGTGCCGTTGCGGACACTGAACGTCCGCAAAGGTACTTCGATCACCGCACGAACTCCGCCTCCACGATGTCGGCGGCGACCGGTGCCCCGCCCCCGCGGCGGACGACGTCGCGCTGCTCGGCCAGCCGCGCCGCCACCTCCGGCGACGACGTGAGCTCCAACAGAGCCGCCCGCAGCCTCTCGGGCGTCGCCTCCTCCGTCGGTACCGTGCGGGCCACGCCCGCCGCCTCCAGCAGGGCGGCGTTGCCGAACTGGTCGACCGCCTGAGGGACCGCGATCATCGGCACGCCCTGGTAGAGCCCCTCGGCGCAGCCGCCCATCCCGGCGTGGGTGACGAACGCGCTCGCCCGCCCGAGCACGCCGAGCTGCGGCACCCAGCGGTGCGCGCTGACGTGCTCGGGGAGCTCACCGAGCGCCGCGAGGTCGACGTGCGGGCCGACGGCCAGCACGACCTCCCAGCCCAGCGGGGCGAACGCGTCCGCGCAGGCCCGGAACAGGTCGGGGTGGTCGTGGTACGCCGACCCGAACGACACGAGCACCAGCGGCCGGTCCGGTAGCGGCCACTGCTCCTGCGCCGCTCGCCGATCGAGGTCGGGCCCGACGAAGGTGTAGACGGCCGGGTCGACCCGCTCGGCGTTCGGCTGCAGCGCCTGCGGGATCTCGACGATCGACCGGCGCGGACGGCCCACGAACTGCTCGGGGTCGTCGTCGATGCCGTGCTCGGCGAGCCACGCCGAGAACCGCGCGAGGTAGGCCCGGTAGCCGGGCTCCTGCCGGAACGCCAGGTCGTCGGCGAGGTCGTCCTCGAAGCCCTCCCAGGCGACCATCGCGGGCGAGAGCTGGATCGCCGGGATGCCCCAGCGGCGGGCGAGGACGAGCGCGGGGTAGCCGCCGATGTCGTAGAGGGCGACGTCGGGGTGGTCGTCCGCCAGGGCCGCTTCGATCTGCGGCAGCGCGTGCACCGCCTCGTCGAGGAACAGCGCCGTCCCCTCGACCGGGTCGGCCGGCCACTGCTCGCCGCGGCCCTGGTCGGGCAGGACCGAGGTGTGGACCAGCGGCATCGCCCCGGTGGTGGCGACCATCTCGGCGAACGACGCGGGGATCGCGTAGGTGACGCGGTGGCCGCGCGCGACGAGCTCGGCGACGACGGGCAGGTGGGGGTGGGTGTGGCCGTGCGCAGCGACGCCGACCACGAGGACGTGGGTCATGGAGATCTCCGGGAACGGAGTGGCCGAGGGCAGCGGCGGGCACCGCCGGAGGTCATCCGGCGGTGCTGCGGGCGGGCTCTCGTCAGGCGTCGATCTGCTGGATCACGAACGCGAACGGTAGGGGCCGCGAGCTCCCCGAGGCCACCGATTTCCCGGTGATCGAAGTGGAGTTACGGACACTGAACGTCTGCGGAGCCACTCCGCTGACACACCTCAGCCGGGCAGGGTGAACTGGATGCGCTCGATGGACTCGGCGATCGGGGCGAAGAGCTCGCGGCGGATGCGGTTGTGCTCCGGGTCGGCGTCGTAGGCGCGGTAGGCGTCGTCGTCGACGAAGTCCGCGGTCAGCGCGAAGTGGGCGTTGCCGTCGCGCAGGCCCCGGTCCTGGCCCCCGACCAGCCGGAAGTCGACGCCCTCGAGGGTCAGGTCGCGCAGGGACTGGATCGCGGCCTCGACCTGCTCGGCCGGCACGCCCTCGCGCACCCGGCCCACCACCACGTTGCGGATCATGTCCGCCATCCTGCGCTACGGCAGGCGCTCCCCGGTCTCGGCGTCGAAGACGTGCAGCGCCTCGGGGTTCGGGCGCACCGCGATGGGGTCGCCGAAGCGCACCTGCACGCGTCCCGGCCCGCGCACGACGATCGAGGTCGAGGTGTCCTCGGCGAGGTGGGCGTAGAGGTAGGACTCGCTGCCCAGCTCCTCGACGACGTCGACGACCGCCTTGACCACCGACCCCGCGTCCGAACCGGTGCTCTCGAGCACCCAGTCCTCGGGCCGGACGCCGACGGTGAGGCGGTCGCGCGAGCCGGCCGCGTCGGAGACGTCACGCGGCAGCGGGATCTCGATCCCGCCGAGCGTGACCCCCGACGACGAGCGGGGCAGGTCGAGCAGATTCATCGCCGGCGAGCCGATGAAGCCCGCGACGAACGCGTTGATCGGCCGGTCGTAGAGCTCCGGCGGCGTCGCGTACTGCTGCAGCTTGCCGTCGGCGAGCACCGCGACCTTGTCGCCCATCGTCATGGCCTCGACCTGGTCGTGGGTGACGTAGACCGTCGACACCTCGAGGCGGTTCTGCATCTCGGCGATCTGCGCGCGGGTCTGCACGCGCATCTTGGCGTCGAGGTTCGACAGCGGCTCGTCCATGAGGAAGACCTGGGGCTCCCGGACGATCGCGCGTCCCATGGCGACCCGCTGGCGCTGGCCGCCGGAGAGGGCCTTGGGCTTGCGGTCGAGGTACTCGGTGAGCCCGAGCATCTCGGCGGCCTGGCGGACCCGCTGCGCGCGCTCCTCCTTGTCCATCCCGCGCATCTTCAGCGGGAAGGCCATGTTCTCCGCCACCGTCTTCGACGGGTAGAGCGCGTAGTTCTGGAACACCATCGCGATGTCGCGGTCCTTCGACGGCACGTCGACGACGTCGCGCCCGTCGATGCGCACCGAGCCCGCGTCGATCGGCTCGAGCCCGGCGAGCATGCGCAGCGCCGTCGACTTCCCCGAGCCCGACGGGCCGACGAGGACGACGAGGTCGCCGTCGGCGACGGTCAGGTCCAGGCTGTCGACGGCCGGCTTCGCCCCCGGGGTGTAGATGCGCGAGGCCTGGTCGAACACCACTTCAGCCATCTGTCACGTCCCCTTACTTGACCGCGCCGAACGACAGGCCCTGCACCAGCTTGTTCTGCGCCACCCACCCGGCGAGGATCACCGGCAGCGCGGCCAGGGTCGCCGCCGCGGAGAGCTGGGCCCAGTACAGGCCCTCCGAGGTGATGAAGCCGACCAGGAAGACCGGCATGGTGCCGGCGTTGGCCGCGGTCAGGTTGACCGCGAAGAAGAACTCGTTCCACGCGAAGATCACGCAGATCAGCGCCGTGGCGAAGATGCCCGGCGAGATGATCGGCAGCACGATCTCGCGCAGCGTGCGCCACAGCGGCGCGCCGTCGATGCTCGCCTGCTCGAGCAGCTCGCCCGGCACCTCCAGGAAGAACGACCGCATCATCCACACCGCGATCGGCAGGTTCATGCCCGTGTAGAGGACGACGAGGGTCCAGATGTTGTCGAGCATGCCGATCTGGTTGACCACGACGTAGATCGGCACGATCACCGCGACCACCGGCAGCATCTTCGTGGAGATGAAGAAGAACAGGACGTCCTGGGTCTTCTTCACCGGGCGCAGCGAGACCGCGAACGCGGCCGGGATTCCCAGCAGCAGCACGAGCAGGGTGGAGAACACCGTGGCGATCACGGAGTTCAGCAGGTACGGACCCACGCCCCCGGAGAAGACACCCTCGTACTGCTCCAGCGTCGGCTCGAAGATGAGCTTCGGCGTCGTGGTGTAGGCGTCGGTCTCCTGCTTGAAGGAGGTCAGCACCATCCAGAAGACCGGGAAGAAGAAGGCGATGCCCACGACCCACGCGATGACGCCCAGCCAGACGTTGGCGGCGCTGCGCTTGCGACGACGGGGCTCGGGCGGCGCCGCGGGCTCCTGCGTGTCGGGTGGAGTGCTCGTCGTGACCGCCATCAGGCCGCCTCCTCCGCGCCACTGAACGACTTGAAGATCAGGCGCAGGGCGAAGTTCGCCGCGATGAGGGTCAGGATGACCACGACCACGCCCATCGCCGCCGACTGGCCGATGTCGAAGCCCAGGAACGCCCGCTGGTAGATGTAGAAGGGCAGGTTCGCGCTCGCCACGCCCGGGCCGCCCTGGGTCATCATGTAGACCTGGTCGAAGATGTTGACCAGGTAGATCGTGCCGAGCACGACGCCGAGCTCGATGAACCGGCGCAGGTGCGGCAGCGTCAGCTCCCGGAACGTCGAGAAGGCGCTCGCCCCGTCGACCCGGGCCGCCTCCAGCTGGTCGGTCGGCATGCTCTGCAGGCCGGCGAGCAGCAGCAGCATCATGAACGGCGTCCACTGCCAGATCAGCGCGGCCATCACCGAGGCCAGCGGGTAGGTGCTGATCCACTCCGTGCCCGCGCCCCCGAACGGCGTCAGCACGAAGTTGATCAGGCCCAGCGTCGGGTCGAGCAGCACCGTCCTCCACAGCAGCGCCGCCGCGACCGGGGTGATGAGGAACGGCGTGATGAGCAGCGTGCGCACCACGCCGCGTCCGACGAACTGCCGGTTGAGCAGCAGCGCCAGCAGCAGGCCGAGGACCACGGCGATCAGCACCGAGCCGAGCGTCATGATCACGGTGTTGAGCGCGACCGTCCGGAACTGGCTGTCGGCGAAGACGTCGCCGTAGTTCGAGAACCAGACGAACTCCTGGGACCCCGGTCGGACCAGGTTCCACGACTGGAGCGAGTAGTAGATCGTCAGGATGAACGGGATCTGCGTGACGATGATCGTGAAGATCAGCGCGGGGAGCAGCGGGCCGCGGCGCCGCCAACCCTCGGCCCGGTCGACCATCGGGGCGCCGCCGGTGCTCTCCGGTGCGGCGGTCGGACGTTCCGTCGTGGTGGTCATCGCTGGTAGCTCTCCCCCACCGTCTCCGCGTAGTTCTGCGACTGGTCGAGGGCCTCGTCGACGGTGGACTGGCCGGCGATGGCCGCGCTGATCTGCTGGCTCACCCGGGTGCCGAGGTCCTGGAACTCGGGGATGCGCACGAACTGCACGCCCTCGTAGGGCACCGGCTGCACCGTCGGCTGCTCGGGGTTCGCCCGCTGCAGGCCGTCCAGGATCAGCGGCGCGTAGGCACCGGCCACCTGCTGGTACTCCGGGATCTGGTAGGTCGACCGGCGGGAGCCGGGCGGGATCGAGGTCCACCCGATCTCGGGGTCGTTGCCGGCCCGCTGGATGTACTCCTTGCTCGTCATCCAGGACATGAACCGCCAGGCGGCGTCCTTGCGCGGCGAGGTCTGCGGGATGGCCAGCGACCAGCTGTAGAGCCAGCCCGAGGACGGGGTCGCGAGGACGGGGGCCGGCGCGTAGCCGATGCGGCCCGCGACCGTCGACTCCGCGGGGTCCTCGACGGTGCCGGCCGCCGACGTCGCGTCGTACCACATCGCGACCTGGCCCTGGCCGAACTGCGTCGCGCACTCGGAGAAGCCGGACTGCGAGGCGCCGGGCTGGCCGTGCTGGCGGACGAGGTCGACGTAGAACTGCACGGCGTTGCGGACCTCGGGCGAGGTGAGCTGCGCGCGCCACTGCGGGTCGTACCAGCGGCCGCCGAAGGTGTTGATGACGGTGTCGAGCGGGGCCATGACCTCGCCCCAGCCGGGCTTGCCGCGCAGGCAGATGCCGCGCTGGCGGCCCTCGCCCTGGTCGAGCCGGGCGGCGAACTCGGCGATCTGCGGCCACGTGGGCTGCGCGGGCATCTGGATGCCGGCCTGCTCGAAGACGTCGCGGCGGTACATGAGGAACGACGACTCGCCGTAGAAGGGCACCGAGTACATCCGGCCCTCGTAGGACAGCGAGTCCCGGACGGTCGGGATGAAGTCGGCCCGGTCGTAGCCCGGGGTGGCCGCCATGTAGGGCTCGAGGTCGGTGAGCCAGCCGTTCTGCGCCCACTGCGGCGTCTCGTAGTTCGAGATCATGACGATGTCGAACTCGCCGCCGCCGGTCGCGACCGATGCGGTGATCTTGGCGCGGGCCTCGTTCTCCGACAGGGAGACGAAACGCAGCCGGATGCCGGGGTTCTCCGCCTCGAACTGCGGCGAGAGCGAGATCGCGTCCTCCATCTGCGGGTTGGACACGATGGCGACCGTGACGGTCTCGACGCCCTCCGCGGTGCCGAGGGCCCCGGCACCGGAGCATCCGGCCAGGAGTCCCAGGGTCGCGAGGACCGCTCCGAGGACCGCCGGGAGCCGGCTCCGTCGCCGTGCCACCGCGCCGTGCATCCGCGCCTCCCGAGCCACGCTGATGGAGCCTGCCCGCCGGCGACCGTGATGTGGGCCACGTGCGGTGGGGTGACCGTAAAGCTGCGCTCCGTGAGAGGCAAGCGCTTAACCACTTCAGATCGCGGTGGAGCGCAGAGCGTGCGCGCGGGGTACAACTAGCGCGGACGCGGTGGGTCGTCCGCGCGACACCACCGGAGGACGGGAGCCGGTCATGGTGACGTCATGGTGACGATGGCCGATGTGGCACGGGTGGCCGGCGTGTCCACGGCCACGGTCTCGCACGTCCTCAACGGCACCCGCCCGGTGCGCGCCCGGACCCGCGAGCAGGTGCTCTCCGCGGTGGCCGCGACCCACTACACGCCCAACACCGTCGCCCGGTCCCTGGCCACCGCGCGCACGACGACGATGGGCCTGGTCCTGTCGGCCATCTCCAACCCGTACTTCGGCGAGCTGCTGCACGGCGCCGAGTGCGCGGCCGCCGAGGCCGGCTACACGCTGCTGCTCGTCGATCCGCACGAGGACCCGGAGTACGAGCTCACCGTCGTCTCCCGCCTGCACCACCACCGCGTCGACGGCGTCGTGCTCGCCCCGTCGGCCCGCCCCGACGCCGCACTGGCCTACCTCGCTCGCCACCGGGTGCCGACGGTGCTGCTCGACCGGCTCATCGACCCCGCCCACGACCAGGTCGGCAGCGAGAACCGGGAGGCCACCGCCGCGCTGACCGGGCACCTCGCCGAGCACGGACACACCCGCATCGGGCTGGTCGCGGGCCTCGACGGGCTCGCGACGACCATCGAGCGCCGCGACGGGCACCGCGACGCGCTGGTCGCGCGCGGGCTGCCCGTCGACCCGGCGCTCGAGGTCAGCGGGTCGTCGTCGACGGCGGGGGCGCGGGTGGCAACCGGGGCGCTGCTGGCGCTCGACGACCCGCCGACCGCGATCGTCGTCGGCAACAACAGCATGACCATCGGCGCCATGCAGGCGCTGCGCGCGGCCGGGCTCGCGGTGCCGCGGGACGTCGCGGTCGCCGCGTTCGACGACTTCGCGTGGGCCGACCTGTTCTCGCCGCGCCTGACCGTCGTCGCCCAGCCGTTCGACGAGATCGCACGGACCGCCGTGCACCTGCTGCTCGCGCGGATCGCCGACCCCGGCACGCCGCCGCAGACCCGGCGGATCGCGCCCGAGCTGCGGATCCGGGAGTCGTGCGGTTGCCCTCCGTCTACCGGCTGAGCGCGGCCAGGTTGTCCAGCGAGCGCGTGAGGTGCTCCTCGCCGAACGGCGGGAAGCTGATGTGCTCGCGCAGGAAGGCCGGGACCGCCGACCAGTCGTAGGTCAGGGTCACCCGCGTGCCACTGCCGTCCGGGCCGTCGGGGCCGTCCGGTCCGGCGGGCTCGAGGTCGTAGCGCCAGGTCCAGCCGCCGTAGCCGATCTCGCCGTCGGGCCCGTACTGCCCGGGCTGCCAGGCCAGGGCGCGCGGCGGGTCGAAGACCTCCACGCGGTTGTGCATGCGGTAGTCCCCGTCGGGGTGGTTGCGGTGGAACATGGCCATGCCGAACACCTGGCCGGCGCCGGTGATCGGGCCGTCGTCGAGCGGCTCGCGGACCCAGCCGGTGCCGTCGACCGCCGCGTGGCTGCCGGGGTCGGCGAGGACCCCGAACACCGCCTCGGGCGTGGCGTCGACGTACCGCGTCACGCTCATGACCTCGGTGGCCGTGCCCGTGCTCATCGTGGGTGCTCCCGTCGCTGACGTGATAGTCCTCGAACTGTATCGACGAGTTGACTATCAGGACAAGTCGTCGGGCAGACCCCGCTGTTGACGTTCGTGGCCATACTGCGGGGCATGGCGCGTTCAGCGACGTACGTCGCCGGGGTCGACTCCTCGACCCAGGCGACCAAGGTCCTCGTCGTCGACCCCTCGGACGGGAGCGTGGTTCGCGAGGCCCGCCGCGCCCATCCCGACGGCACGGAGGTCGACCCGCGGGCCTGGTGGGACGCGCTGTCCGCCGCCCTCGGCGAGGTCGGCACCGACGACGTCGCGGCGATCGCCGTCGCGGGTCAGCAGCACGGGATGGTGCTGCTCGACGAGGCCGGGGAGCCGGTCCGCGACGCACTGCTGTGGAACGACACGCGCTCGGCGCCCGACGCGCGGGCACTGATCGAGGAGCTCGGCGGGGCCGAGGCGTGGGCGGAGGCGGTCGGCACGGTGCCGGTCGCGAGCATCACCGCCACGAAGCTGCGCTGGACCTCGCGCGCCGAGCCGGAGAACGCCGAGCGGGCGCGGTCGGTGATGCTGCCGCACGATTGGCTGACCTGGCGGCTGTGCGGCATGCGGGACGAGCCCGTGACCGACCGGGGCGACGCCTCGGGCACCGGCTACTGGTCGACGGTCACCGGCGAGTACCGCCCCGACCTGCTCGAGCTCGCGTTCGGACGGACGCTCGACGTGCCGCGGGTGGCCGGGCCGGACGAGGTCGTGGGGCACACCGAGGGCGGCATCGCCGTGGGCCCGGGGACGGGCGACAACGCGGGCGCGGCGCTGGCGATCGGGCCGGGGGCGGGCGAGGTGATCGTGTCGATCGGGACCTCGGGGACCGTGTTCACCGGCTACGACCGCCCGACCGCCGACGCGTCGGGGCAGGTCGCCGGGTTCGCGGACGCGCGCGGGGGCTACCTGCCGCTGATCGCCACCCTCAACGCGGCGCGGGTGCTGGGCGTCGGCGCGGGGCTGCTCGGGGTCGATCCGGAGGGCTTCGACGAGCTCGCCCGCGCCGCCGCGCCGGGCGCCGGCGGGCTGGTGCTGCTGCCCTACCTCGACGGCGAGCGCACCCCCGACCGCCCGCAGGCGCAGGGCCGCTACGTCGGGCTGACCACCGCCAACGGGACGCGCGAGAACATGGCCCGCGCGACGGTGGAGGGCATGCTCTGCGGGCTCGCCGACGGCGTCGACGCGCTCACCGCGCAGGGCGTGCCGGCGCGTCGGGCGCTGCTGATCGGGGGCGGGTCGCGGTCGTCGGCCGTCGCCGAGCTCGCGCCGGACGTGCTCGGCCTGCCGGTCGAGGTGCTCGCGCCGCAGGAGTACGTGGCCCTCGGCGCCGCCCGCCAGGCCGCCTGGGCGCTCCAGGGCGAGGAGCCGGCCTGGCGCGTGCCGCGCGAGACCAGCCGGGACGTCACCGACGCCTCGATCTCCGAGCAGGTCCGCGCGCGCTACGCCGACGTCCGCGACGGCCGGGCGCCCTAGGTTCCACGAGCGATGCGGCATCGCTGGCGTTCAGCGCCAGGATCGCCACATCCTCGTTCGCCGACTCGCCGAGCGGGAATTGAGCGTGCTCGACTCATGTTGACTGAGTCGCAGGCCCGCAAGGCCGGGCCGCCTTCGGCATTCGAGGAGGAACCACCATGAGCACGCTGATCCCCTGGGGCCCGCGCTTCGTCGACCCGTTCACGTTGACCGACGCCCTGTTCCGCCGCCCCGCGGCTTCCCGCACCGGCCGCGGCACCGCCTGGTACGCCCCGACCACCGACGTGGTGCGCGAGGGTGACGACGCCGTCGTCCGCCTCGAGCTCCCCGGCGTGGACGTGGCGAAGGACGTTACCGTCGAGGTCGACGGCGACCGCCTCACCGTCCGCGGTGAGCGTCGCGACGAGCAGACCGGCGAGGGCTTCCGCCAGAGCCGCTACGGCTCGTTCCGCCGGACGTTCACGCTGCCCGCGCACGTCGACGGCGACGCGGTGTCCGCGTCGTACGACGCCGGGGTGCTGACGGTCCGCGTGGCCGGCGCCCACGCGTCGGTCGAGTCCGGCTCTCGGCGCATCGCCATCGACGGCGTCCCGGCGCCGGAGGCGAGCGAGGCCGGCGAGTCGGCCGAGTCGAGCGATGGCGAGACCGGCGAGGGCCGGGCCGCCTGACGCGCCCGGACGTGGCGAACGCGCTGTTCGCAGCTTCTGTGCGCACGAACACCCCGTTGATCATCCCGTGATCACGGGCCCCGGACGCCCGCGGGACCACCACGGTCCCGCGGGCGTCGTCGTGTCGGAGCCGTCTCGGTGCGCGAGATGGTGGATTTCCCGGCGTTCAGCACCAGCGTGGACGCCAGGCTGGCGACACCCGTGCAGCAGCGACCTCTGACGCCCGAGGGCGCAGCGTGTCGTCGCGGCGAGGATGTGGCGATCCTGGCGTTGAACGCCGGCGACGCCGCATCGCTCGCACCCGGCGACGAGCTGTCAGCGACGACGTCCGCGACCGGCGCCCGAGCGCGCGGAGTGGGCCGCCGCCGAGTGGCTCGGGGCGCCCGACGACGCGGTGCCCGAGGCCGCCTGTCGCGGCCGGCCGCCACCCGTGCCGCCGCTCCGGCCGCCGCTCCGGGCACCGCCCGAGCCACCGGCCGATCCGGTACCGGCGTTCGCGCCGCCGTCGGCGCGGGGGCCACCGCCGCGTCCCCGGCTGCCGCCTCGTGAGCCTCCGGACCGTGAGCCACCGGAGCGTGAGCCCCCGGACCGCCCGCCGCCCGAGGCACCCGGGCCGCCGCCGGACCGGCCCGACCCACGGCCGCCGCCGGACCGCCCCGATCCCGCCGCCGGCTGGGGCGGGGGCTTGCGGGCCGCGGAGTCCGGACCGTCCTCGGGTGCCACGCGCGGCGCGGGCTCGCCGACCAGCGCCGTGATCTCGCGCGCCCCCGGCCCCACGTCCGCGGTCCTCGGGCGGATACCGGCCTTGCGCGTCATCGACGCGACCTCGGCGCGGTCGGCCGGCGCCACGAGCGTCACGACGTCACCGGCCGAGCCGGCACGCGCCGTGCGCCCGGACCGGTGTGTGTAGGCCTTGTGCTCCGCCGGCGGATCGACGTGGACGACGATCGCGACGTCGTCGACGTGGATGCCGCGGGCGGCGATGTCGGTGGCGACGAGCACGCGCACGTCACCGGACGCGAAGCCCGCGAGGTTCCGGTCGCGTGCGGGCTGCGAGAGGTTGCCGTGCAGCTCCGTCGCCGGGATGCCGGCCGCGGTGAGCTGGCGGGAGAGCTTGCGCGCGGCGTGCTTGGTGCGGGTGAACAGCATGCTGCGCCCCTGGCCGCCGGCGAGCTCGTTGACCACCGCGGTGCGGTCGCCGGGGGCGACGGTGAAGACGTGGTGGGTCATGTCGGGCACCGGCTCCTGCGCGGTGTCGACGCTGTGGGTCACCGGCTCGTGCAGGAACTCCCGGACGAGCCGGTCGACCTCGCCGTCGAGCGTCGCCGAGAACAGCAGCCGCTGCCCGTCCCCGGCGGTGCGGCGCAGGAGGCGCCGTACGGCCGGCAGGAAGCCGAGGTCGCTCATGTGGTCGGCCTCGTCGAGCACGGTGACCTCGATCCGGTCGAGGTCCACGAGCCCCTGCCCGAGGAGGTCCTCGAGACGGCCGGGGCAGGCGATGAGCAGGTCGACGCCGCTGCGCAGCGCGTCGGCCTGGCGGCCCTGGCCGACGCCGCCGTAGACGACGGTCTGGCGCAGGCCGAGGGCCTCGGCGAGCGGGGCGAGGGCGTCGCGGACCTGGCTCGCGAGCTCGCGCGTCGGCAGCAGCACGAGGCCGCGGGGACGCTTCGAGATCGTGCGCCCGCCGGCGAGGCGGGACAGCAGCGGCAGCCCGAAGGCCAGGGTCTTGCCGCTGCCGGTGCGGCCCCGGCCCAGCACGTCGCGGCCGGACAGCGCGTCCGGGATCGCGGCCTGCTGGATCGGGGTGGGGTCGGTGATCCCGCGCGCCGCGAGCACGTCGACCACGTCGGCGGGGATGCCGAGGTCGGCGAAGGGCGTGCGGGAACGGGGAACAGACGTCGTCGGGATGTCGGGGACCTCTCCACGGGGAACAGGAGGGCCGCGAGCAATCGGCCCGTCCACGATGTCCACGGTGGAGGGGTGCCGCGCGAGCGCGGAGTGCTGACGACCCACGGGCGCCGGTGCGGCGCCGCGTACTCCCCCAGTCTCCCAGAGATCGTCGGCGCGGGTGCGAGCACGGGGGGTGTCGGACGTCTCGGGCACACTGACCGCCGTGATCAGCTGCCGCTGCGAGATCGCGCCGCCGTCGCTGCTGCTGCGGGTGGCCGAACAGGGCGGACGCGACGTGCGGGACGCGGCGCTGCGCACGCTGCTGACCTCGGCGTCCCTGCGCTCGCGGCGCGCGACGCTCGGCGCGACGCTGCGCCGTTTCGGGCTCTCGCCCGCCGACCTGGGGTTCCTGCCCGCGCAGGCACCCGCCGCCGGCCCGGAGAACACCGTGTACGACGTCGCGGGCGGCGAGCAGGAGGCGCTGCCCGGGCGCCGGGTCCGCGGCACGGACGACCCGCCGACCGGCGACGCCGCGGTCGACCAGGCCTTCGACGGCGCCGCGACGACGGCGACGTTCTACCGCGAGGTCTTCGGGCGCGACTCGATCGACGGGCGCGGCCTCGACCTCGTCTCGTCGGTGCACTTCGGCCGGCGCTACGACAACGCGTTCTGGACCGGCGACCAGATGGTCTACGGCGACGGCGGTGGCGGGGTGTTCGTCGCCGGCGGGCTGACGCGCTCGCTGGCCGTCATCGCCCACGAGCTCGCCCACGGCGTCACGCAGTTCAGCGCCGGCCTCGAGTACCGGGGGCAGAGCGGGGCGCTCAACGAGTCGTTCTCCGACGTCTTCGGCGTCCTCGTCGAGCACCGGGCCGGCGACGTCGACGCCGCGTCCGCAACGTGGCTGGTGGGCGAGGGCGTCCTGGAGCCCTCGCTCGGCGGCGCGCTGCGCAACATGATCGCGCCGGGCACGGCCTACTCGGGCGACACCAGCCCGCCGACATGGACGCCTACGCCGACCTGCCCGCCGACGACGACCCGCGCAACGACAACGGCGGCGTCCACATCAACTCCGGCATCCCCAACCGCGCCTTCGCCGAGGCCGCCCGCACGCTCGGCGGTCGCGCGTGGGAGACGGTGGGCCCGGTCTGGTACGAGGTCCTGACGGGCGGGCGCCTCGCTCCGACCGCCGACTTCGCGGCCTGCGCCGCCCTCACCGTGACGGTGGCGGGCGAGCGCTACGGCGAGGGCTCGGCGCAGCAGGACGCGGTGCGCGGGGGCTGGGAGGCGGTCAAGGTGCGGCTGCCGGCGGACCCGCGGTGAAGGTGACCGTGGTCCGCGCCGGTGGGGTCGCGGGCATGGTGCTCACGGTCGAGGTCGACGCCGGCGAGCTCGACGCGGACGCGACGGCGCAGCTCACCGGCCTGGTCGACGCGTGCGAGTTCCCCGACACCCCGCCCGCCGCCACCAAGGGCCGCGCCGACACCTTCGACTACGAGCTGGCGGTCGAGCGCGACGACGGCGCGGTGCGTCGGGTCCGCTTCGGCCAGGGTGCGGCGCCGCCGGGGGCCGACGCCCTCGTGGCGTGGGTCCTCGAGGGCCCGCACGGACACCGACACATCGGGCGCTGAGGACGCTGAGGGGACGCTGGTGATCGAGGACGTGTGGTGGCGCTGGGTCGTCCGGCTCGACGCGGAGGGCTGGGGGGCGCGGGCGATGGTGCGCCCGCCCGCCGAGGAGGCCGTCATCGCGGTGGCCGGGGAGGTCGTCGGCGGCTTCCCCGACGAGCTCGCCGCCCTCTACCGAGTCGCCGACGGCCAGGTCGCGAGCCGCGACGCGACCGGCCCGTCCACCAACCTCTTCCCCGGCTACGAGTTCCTGTCGGTCGCCCGTGCGACGCGCGCGTGGCAGGGCTGGGCCGACATCCGGGCGACGTACCGGCCCGAGGACTTCGACGACATGATCACGGTCCGCGGCGACGACCCGGTGCACCGCTCGTACACCCGCGCCGGGTGGTGGCCGCTGGCCGAGGACGGCGGCGGCAACCACCTCATGGTCGACCTCGAGCCCCGGCCGGGCGGCACCGTGGGACAGGTGATCGTCGCCGGGCCCGACGAGGACGAGCGCCGTGTGCTCGCGTCCGGCGTCGCCACCTATCTCGAGGCCCTGCTCGCGGCCGACCTCGACCCTCCCGACCCGGACGCGCTGGGCGACGGCGTCGCGTGGTGGGACGCCCCCGACCTGCGCTGACGGCTCACCAGCCGTCGAAGAGGCCGCCGCCGTCGAAGCCGCCGCCGAAGTCACCGTCCATGCCGGGGTCCATGCCGGGGTCCATGCCACCCATGTCCGCGGCCATCGCGTCGCCACCCACCGCGGCCGCGCCGAAGCCGGAGAACAGGACGCTGGCGGCCATCATCCCGCCGACGACGCCGACGCCGCCGAGGAGCATCGGCCGCCACCAGGGCTCGGAGTACCAGCCGGCGGGCACGGGACGGCCGCCGACCATCCCGCCCGGGTAGTAGTGGTTGTTCTGCGCCGAGGGCTGGGGCGACCCGGTGACGCTGCGGCCCTCGACGTCGACCGACTGCTCGGCGTCCAGCGCGCCGGCCCGGGCGCGCTCGGCCGAGCCGGGCAGCTCGGGGCCGGGGTCCATGCCCATCGCGGTGCGGGCGGCGCGCACGTAGTAGAGGCCCTCGAGCGCGGTGTCGCCGACGAGCCGGTACTGCGGCGCGGTCGACGCCTGCTCGAGCTGCGAGCCGGCGGCGGTGTAGCGCTCGGCGGCGTCCGCGAGCGCCTGCTTCGAGGGTTCGTCGGAGCCGGTCAGGTTGAGGATCTGGCCGCCGAGGCGCTCGTACCAGCGACGCGCCTCGGCCTCGGCGTCACCGAGCTGGCTCTGGGCGGTGGTGCCCCGGCCGCGCCCGCGCGTGGCCACGAGGGCGACCAGGCCGCCGACGACGAGCAGGATGAGCAGGATCTCCACGTCGTCCAGTGTCCGCGCACGTCCTGAGAAGCGGCTGTGAGGAGGCTCAGGAACGCCGCATCGGCACGTGCGGGATGCCGTCCTCGTCGTAGCCCGGCCCGTCGACGACGAACCCGAGACGCTCGTAGAACCCCTGCGCCTGCACCTGCGCGCCGATCACGACCGGGCCGCGGATCTCGCCGAGGACCGCCCGCATCAGCGCCGCCCCGGCGCCGGTCCCGCGGTGCTCGGGGGCGGTGACGATGCGACCCACGCGCGTCGCGCCCCTGTCGGCGTGCTCCCCTGATCCGTCGAGCACCCGCAGGTAGGCCGCGATCTCGCCGGCAGGCCCCCGCGTCCACACGTGCTCGGCGACCGTGTCGAGGCCGTCGAGCTCCTGGTAGGCGCACGCCTGCTCGACGACGAACACCCGCACGCGCAGCGCGAGCAGGTCGTAGAGGTCGGTGGGCGTGAGGTCGGCGAAGGCGCGGCGGTGCAGCCCGGGGATCACGCGAACCCGACCACGGCCCCCTCGGCCGCGGAGCCGACGAGGCGGGCGTACTTGCCGAGCACGCCGGTGCGGTGCTTGGGCGGCGGGGTGGTCCAGCCCTCGCGCCGGGCGGCGAGCTCCTCGTCGGAGATCAGCACGTCGAGAGTGCGGGCGGCGAGGTCGAGGCGGATGCGGTCACCGTCGCGGACGAAGGCGATCGGCCCGCCGTGGTCGGCCTCCGGCGCGACGTGCCCGACGCACAGGCCCGTCGTGCCTCCGGAGAAGCGCCCGTCGGTGAGCAGCAGGACGTCCTTGCCCAGGCCCGCCCCCTTGATCGCGCCGGTGACCGCGAGCATCTCGCGCATGCCCGGACCGCCGCGCGGGCCCTCGTTGCGGATGACGACGACGTCGCCGGGCTCCAGCGGCGCGACGCCCTCGACGTTGCCGGCGACCGCGTCCATGGCGCCCTGCTCGCCGTCGAAGACCCGGGCGGTGCCCTCGAACTGCGCGGTGTCGAAGCCCGCCGACTTGACCACCGCGCCGTCGGGGGCGAGCGAGCCGCGCAGGATCGTCAGACCGCCGGTGGGGTGGATGGGGTTCGACAGCGGGCGCAGGATCTCGCCGTCGAGGCCCTCGGGGCGCAGGTCCTCGAGGTTCTCGGCGACCGTCCTGCCGGTGACGGTCAGGCAGTCGCCGTGGACCAGCCCGGCGTCGAGCAGCGCCTTCATGACCACCGGCACGCCGCCGACGCGGTCGACGGTGTTCATCATCCAGCGCCCGAACGGCTTGACGTCGGCGAGGTGGGGGACCTTGTCACCGATGCGGTTGAAGTCGTCGAGGGTGAGCTCGACGTCGGCCTCGCGGGCGATCGCGAGCAGGTGCAGCACGGCGTTGGTCGAGCCCCCGAACGCCATGATGATCGCGATGGCGTTCTCGAACGCCTCGCGGGTCATGACGTCGCGCGCGGTGTGGCCGCGCGCGAGCATCCCGACGACGGCCTCGCCGGACGCGCGGGCGAAGCCGTCACGGCGACGGTCGGCCGACGGCGGCGACGACGACCCGGGCAGCGCCATCCCCATCGCCTCGGCGGCGCAGGCCATGGTGTTGGCGGTGTACATGCCGCCGCAGGCGCCCTCGCCGGGGCAGATGGCCCGCTCGATCTCGTCGACCTTCTCGCGGCTGATCAGCCCGCGGGCGCAGGCGCCCACGGCCTCGAAGGCGTCGATGATCGACACCTCCTTGCCGTCCACGGTGCCGGGCATGATCGAGCCGGCATAGAGGAACACCGACGCGAGGTCGAGGCGGGCGGCGGCCATGAGCATGCCCGGCAGCGACTTGTCGCAGCCCGCGAGCGTCACCGTCCCGTCGAGCCGCTCGGCCGACACCACCGTCTCGACCGAGTCGGCGATGACCTCGCGGCTGACCAGCGAGTAGTGCATGCCGACGTGGCCCATCGAGATGCCGTCGGAGACCGAGATCGTCCCGAACTCCATGGGGAAGCCGCCGGCGCGGTGCACGCCTTCCTTGGCCGCGGTGGCCAGGCGGTCCAGGGACAGGTTGCAGGGCGTGATCTCGTTCCACGACGACGCGATGCCGATCTGCGGCTTGGCGAAGTCGTCGTCGCGCATCCCGACCGCGCGCAGCATGCCGCGGGCGGCGGCCCGCTCCATGCCGTCGGTGACGTCGCGGCTGCGGGGCTTGAGGTCGGCCTGCTCCATGAGGTGAAGGTAACGCTTGTCGCTCGCCGGGGCCGCGAGCAGACTCGGCCCCGTGACGGGTGAGCCGCTCGAGCCGTTCTGGCCCGGCCGCCGCTCGGACGCCTTCGACGAGCTCTGTCGCCGGGACCGCTGACCACCGCGTCCCCACCCGCGCCACCTCGACGGAGCCCGTCACCGTGACCACCCTCGCCACGCCGCTCGCGGCCACCCCTCTCGTCCACCTCGACTGTCCCGAGCACGGGCTCGCACCCGCGGGCGGATCCCGCGACCTCGACGCCCTCGTCGAGCGGGCGCGCGACGCCGAGGCCGCCGGCGCCACGGTCGTGGTCCTCCCGCCCGACGGTGCCCGCGACCACTGGCCCGCGACCGCCCGCGCGCTGGCCGTGCTGCTCGCGACGACGTCGGTGCTGCCACCGCCCGGAGAGCCGGGTCGCAGCGCGGACCGATAGTTGACGTCTCAACCGATAGTGCTAGGCTGCTCCTTGACAGTTGATGCTTCAAGTCCCATGGAGGACGACATGACCGAGACCGCTGCGCCGACCCTCGAGCTCGCGGGCTCGTACCAGATCGACCCCGCCCACACGCGCATCGGCTTCACCGCCCGGCACGCGATGGTCACCAAGGTCCGCGGCAACTTCGGCGACTTCCGCGGCAGCGCCACCATCGGCGAGGACCCGGCCCGCTCGGGCGTCGAGATCGTCATCGCCGCCAACAGCCTCAACACCGGCCAGGAGCAGCGCGACGGGCACGTCCAGGGCGACGACTTCCTCGCCGTGAACGTCTACCCGGAGATCACCTTCCGCTCGACGTCGGTCGAGCAGGACGGCGACACCTGGAACATCACCGGTGACCTGACGATCCGCGACGTCACGCAGTCCGTGACCGTCCCGTTCGAGTTCACCGGCCTCGCCAAGGACCCGTTCGGCAACATCCGCGCCGGCTTCGAGGGCGCCACCACGATCAACCGCAAGGACTTCGGCATCACGTTCAACGCCGCCCTCGAGACGGGCGGCGTGCTCGTGTCGGAGAAGGTCGGCCTCGAGTTCGACGTCTCGGCGGTCAAGCAGTCCTGATCCGACGGCGCCACCCACGGCGCACGTCCGGCCCGCGCACGACCGGCCACGACAACGGCCCGCGCCCCCGCATCGGGGACGCGGGCCGTCGTGTGTCCGGGGTCCTCACACCAGGCCGTCCAGCAGACGCCCGACCGACCCGCCGCCGGAGCCACCCTCGTCGGAGCCGGAGCGTCCGTCGTCGTCGGCGTCCCGGCCCCGATCGTCGTGCCCGTGCTCCTCGCCGTCCCGATCGCCCTCGCGGGCGGAGCGGCGGTCGCCGTCGCCGGACCGGTCCTCGCCGCGGTCCTCGCCGCGGTCCTCGCCGCGGTCGTCGGCACGATCGTCAGCACGGTCCTCGCCGCGGTCGTCGGCACGCTCGCCAGCACCGTCCTCGGCACGCTCGTCAACACGGTCCTCGGCGCGGTCGTCAACACGGTCCTGGGCACGCTCGTCAGCACGGTCCTCGGCGCGGTCCTCGCCGCGATCGCGGTCTCGGTCGACGTCGCTCCCGTTCGCCGCACGCGTCCGGCTCGCGGCATCCGGGCAATCGTCCGAGCGGGTCGAGGGACGGTCGGAAGCGGGCCGCGCGACGTCGGTGCCGGCACCGATGTCGGTGCCGGCATCGGCGGGTTCGTCCGCGGCGGGGTCGTCCACGACGCGGTCGCCCGCGGCGGCCGGCGTGCCGGTCGGCGCGGGACGGACCGGGTCGGCGGCCGGCCCGGAGAACGAGCCCGGGGTGGGCACCGCGAGCACGGCGGCGGGCGGCGCCGGGTCCACGGCCGAGTCGTCGACCGTCCCGGCCACGGCGGTCGCCTCGGCGTCGCCA
Source organism: Actinomycetospora sp. ABD4_176 (assembly GCF_056311855.1). Taxonomy (NCBI): domain Bacteria; kingdom Bacillati; phylum Actinomycetota; class Actinomycetes; order Pseudonocardiales; family Pseudonocardiaceae; genus Actinomycetospora; species Actinomycetospora sp. ABD4_176. The sequence goes on from NZ_CM149974.1 coordinate 3,406,439, forward strand.
CCCGTGGTCGCGCCGGCGCCGAGCACCCCGCCGACGACCGCGGCGCCGACGCAGGCGGCGAGCACGGCGCGTCGCACACGCCGCGGGTGCCGCGCGACGGAGAGGCCATCGGCTCGCGACACCCCGCCGTGCCGCGCCGTGTGCGCCGTCAGGGCGGTCTGCAGCCGGCGCCGGGCCTCCGCGTCGACGGACCCGACGACCAGCGCGCCCACGGCCTCGACGACCTCGGGCGAGGGGTCCGCCGCGCCAGCGGACGGGCCGGTGACCGCGGCGACCGCCACGCCGGCCAGCGCGACGACGTCGTCGTCGGTGCTCGCGTCGTCCGGGACCTCCGCGCCCTGGCCTGTCCAGCGCGGGCCGAGCGTCGGGTCGAGCAGGACCGCGTCGGGACCCACCCCGCCGTGCACGAGCCCGAGACGGTGCAGGCGCCCGAGCCCGGGGGCGAGACGCGCGACGAGCAGCGCCGCCGAGGACGGGTCCCACGGGTCGGGCGCCCGATCGAGGCTGCCGCCGCGAGCGACCGGCATCACGACGAACGGGCCGTCGGGCCCGTCGGGGGCGCCGTCGAGGACCTCCATCGCCTGGCCGGATCCGAGCTGCACGCGGTGCCGCGCGTCGCGCTCCCACCGCGCCGGGCCGTCGTCGCCGGGGAACGACTTGACGGCCACGTCGCGCTGCAGCAGGAGGTCGTGGGCACGGTGGACCGGGTTCTCGCGGCCGCCCAGGCGGTCGGCGGGGTGGTAGCGCTCTCCGGGGACGGTGGGGCGCGTCGAGGTCACGCGAGGCTCCTTCGCGCGAGGAGGTCGAGGGACGCCGCGCTGGTGCAGCGGAGGCGTTTACCACCCGTCCCGACCCCCCACACGTGTCGGGCGTGGATCAGTGGTGGGTGTTCGGTCCGGGGTTGTCGGTGAAGCGGACGTCGACCGTCTGGTGGTCCTTCTGGCGCTCGGACTCCACGTAGGACTCGTAGGCACGCAGGTCGGCGGCCGTGGTGTCGCGGTCGTCGGGATACATGCTGAACAGGCTGCGCGGGTGCAGGCGGCGGGCCAGCACGGCGTCGAGCTCGGCGCACAGCACGAACACCGCCGCGGCGAGGTAGATCCACGCCAGCAGGCCCAGCACGATGCCGAAGAACCCGTAGGTCGCGCTCGCCCCGGAGAGCCGGGTGCGGACCAACCAGGTGCCGACCTCGAGCAGCACCTGCCACGTCACGCCCGCGGTGACGGCGCCGATCCAGCGCTCGCCGACGGGCACCCGGTGGGCCGTGAGCAGGTGGTAGGCCAGCAGGAACAGGCCGACGTTGACGAGGAGGCCGGCGACGGTGGTGGCCCAACGGGTGAGGTCGCTCCAGCCCAGGAGCGCGCCGGCCGTGGCACCGAGCGTCGAGAGCCCCGCCGTGGCCAGCACACCGATGCCCACGAGCAGCACGACGAACGCCCCGCGCACGTAGGCCGTGCCGATGCCGGGCCGCTCGGCGCGGGGCACGGCCCAGACCTCGTCGAGCGCGTGCTGGGCCGCGTGGGTCACGCCGAGCGCGCCGTAGACGGCCACGACGATGCCGACGACCAGGCCGACGACGCTGCCGCTCATCGTGTGCACGTTGTCGCGGATCTGGTCGCCGATCACCGGCACGTTGCGCAGCGCGGAGGCCAGCACCGCCTGCTGGGCGGCGGGGTCGTCGTGCAGGAGGTAGCCCAGCACCGTCACGGCGAGCAGCAGCAGCGGGAAGAGCGAGACGAAGCCGTAGTAGGCGAGCAGCGCGGCGAGGTAGGTGCCCTGATCGTCGACGAACTTGTAGACCACGGCCAGCGGCAGTGCCGCCCAGCGGTGGCGGCGCTGGAAGGCGTCGAACCTCCGCGACACGCCCATCCCCACCTCCCCGACCAGCGCCAGGAGTGGATACCCCGTCGACGCCCTCGTCATCGGAGCAGTCCCTGCCGCCGAACGGGCACGCGCCGGTGCGCAGGGCGGGGCGGGGTGGCCCCCCTCGCCCGTGGGCGCCACACTGACGCCCCACACGACGATCACCGGGAGGAGCAGCGTGGAGTTCGACGTGCTGGTCGAGGTACCGCAGGGCAGCCGCAACAAGTACGAGATGGACCACGAGACCGGGCGCCTGCGGCTGGACCGCACGCTGTTCACCGCCACGCGGTACCCCGCCGACTACGGCTACATCGAGAACACCCTCGGCCAGGACGGCGACCCGCTCGACGCGCTCGTGCTCGTCCAGCAGCCCACGTTCCCGGGGTGCCTGGTGCGCAGCCGCGCCATCGGCATGTTCCGCATGACCGACGAGGCCGGCGGCGACGACAAGGTGCTGTGCGTCCCCAGCGACGACCCGCGCCTCGAGCACCTGCGCGACATCCACCACCTCGACGAGTACCACCGCATGGAGATCCAGCACTTCTTCGAGGTCTACAAGGCGCTGGAGCCCGACAAGGAGGTCGAGGGCCACTCCTGGGTCGGGCGCGCGGACGCCGAGAAGGAGGTCCGCGCGTCGCTCCAGCGGGCCGAGAAGGAGGGCTACACGACGTGAGGTCACCCACGTGACCGAGCCTCCGGACCCGCCGCCGAACGTCGCGACCATGCGCACGATCGGCATCGTGTGGGCGGTCGCGGGCGGGCTCGCGGTCCTCGTCGGCGCCGTCGCGACGGTGGTCGCCATCGTGATCTTCGGCGTCCTCGCCCTCGCGCTCGGCATCGGCCTCATCGCCATCCAGGACGTCCGGGCGCGCTCGGCCATCCGCGCCTCGCGGACGCTGACCAACGCCCCCGTGCCGCCGGCCGACCCGCCCGGCGCCGGCCCGCCGCGGTCGACCCCCGGCCCGCCGCGGGGTGCGAGCGGCGGGCCGACGCCCGGTCCTCCCGACGACCCCACCGGCGGCCCGTCGGGCACCGGCGACGACGACGGCGCCGAGGCCGCGGTGGGATCGACGGGGTCGGACAGTCCGGGGTCGGACGAGGCCGAGGACACCGACGACACCGACGGCACCGACGACACCGACGACCGCCGCGACCGTCGCGACGCGTGAGCCGCCGGGGCCGGGGGTAGAGCCCTCCCGACCGCGCCGTCGACCCCCTGGAGGCACCGTGGCCACGCCCACCGACGACGACCGCACCCTGCTCACCGTCATCGCGCGCATGAAGGCGCTGCCGGGCAAGGAGCAGGAGCTGCGCGCCGAGCTCGAGAAGCTGGTCGAGCCGACGCTGGCCGAGGACGGGTGCGTCAACTACGACCTGCACGTCGCCGTCGACGACCCGGGCACGTTCTTCTTCTACGAGAACTGGACCAGCCCCGGACACCTCGAGGCCCACCTCGGCAACGCCCACCTCGTGGAGTTCGCCGGCAAGCTCGACGAGTACCTCCAGGGTGGTGCCGACGGTCTCGTGATCACGCAGCTGCAGCGGATCAAGTGACCGAGCACCCGACCCCGCGCACGGTCGCCTCGGCGATGGCCGAGGCGGCCGTGGCGTGGATCGACGGGCTCGACGACGAGCAGCGCGCGATCGGCGTGTGGGACTGGCCGGGGTCGAAGGCCGCCGACGCCGAGCGGGTCCGGTGGTACTACACGCCGACCGACCACGGCGGCCTGACGATCCACCAGCAGCGCCCCCACCAGCAGCGCGCGGCGATGCGCCTGCTCGCCACCGGCCTGTCCGAGCCGGGCTACGTCAGCGCGGCGACGATCATGGGGCTGGAGAACGTCCTCGACCGCACCGAGGGCTTCACCACCGGGTTCGCCCGCGACCGCGGCCGCGATCCCGGCATGTACTACCTGCGCGTCTTCGGCGACCCGACCGGTGACCGACCCTGGTCCTGGCGGTTCGGCGGGCACCACGTGTCGGTCAACCACCTCGTCGTCGGCGGGGAGGCCGTCGTCGGCAGCCCCTGCTTCCTCGGCGCCGACCCGATGGTGTCCCCGCTGCTCGGGGGCCGGGAGCTGCGCCCGCTCGGCGGCGTCGAGGACACCGCCCGCGAGCTGCTGGCCGCCCTCGACGCCGACCAGCGCCCCCGCGCCGTGCTCACCGGCACGGCGCCCGCCGACATCATCGGCGCCAACCGCGTGCGCCCCGGGCCCGGTGACCGCCTCATCCCGCTGCCCGACCTGTGGCGCGGGCACTTCGAGCAGGGCCTCGAGGACCGGTTGTGGTCGATGCACGACGGGCTCGAGGCGCAGCTCGGCGTCACCGAGGCCGACCGCACGGCGACCGAGCTGACCGCCGCCCCGCGCGGCGTCGCCGGCGCCGACCTCGACGCGGGCCAGCAGGAGATCCTGCGCCGCCTGCTCGACACCTACGTCGGGCGGATGCCGCCGGGGCTCGTCGAGCGCGAGCGCGCCCGGTTCGACGGCGGCGCGCTCGACGCCGTGCACTTCGCGTGGGCCGGCGGCGCCGAGCGCGGCGAGCCGCACTACTACCGCCTGCAGGGCCCCCACCTGCTCGCCGAGTGGGACAACACCCAGCGCGGCGTCAACCACGCCCACTCCGTCTGGCGCGACCCCGAGCGCGACTTCGGGCTCGACGTGCTGGGCGAGCACCTCGCGCTTCACCACCCCGAGCACCACCCGTGAGCGGGACCGTCACCGACGCGACCGTCACGCTGTCGACCGGCACGCTGCGCGGGCGACGGCGCGACGGCGTCGGCGGGGCCGGCGAGGTCGTCGAGTTCCGCGGCATCCGCTACGCCGCCGCGCCCCGCTTCGCGCCACCGGTGCCGGCCGCGTCCTGGTCCGGGATCCGCGACGCCGTCGAGCCCGGCCCGATCAGCCCGCAGCTGCCCGCCCGTGTCGCGTCGGTGACCGGTCCGTCGACCGACGACGACGCCCTGCAGGACGAGGACTGCCTGCGCCTGGACGTGCGCGCCCCGGCCGCGGCGCTCACCGACGGCGTGCCCCGCCCGGTGCTCGTCTGGCTGCACGGCGGCGCCTACGTCATCGGGTCGGCGTCGACGTCCTGGTACGACACCGCGCGCCTGGTCGCCGAGGGGGACGTCGTCGCGGTGAGCGTGGGCTACCGGCTCGGGGTGCTGGGCTGGCTCGCCGCGGACGGGGTGTCCGAGGGCAACCTCGGGCTGCTCGACCAGATCGCCGCGCTGCGGTGGGTGCAGGAGCACGTCGCGGCGTTCGGCGGCGACCCCGCGCAGGTCACGGTGGCGGGCCAGTCCGCGGGCGCGCACGCCATCGCCTGCCTGCTGACCGTCCCCGAGGCCCGCCCCCTCTTCCGGCGCGCGATCCTCCAGAGCGGCCAGCTGGGCCTCGGGCTCTCGTCGCCGGCGCGGGCGGCGCGCGTCGCGGGCTACGTCACCGAGGGCCTCGACGGCGCGGACCCGCGGACGGCGGGCGTGCCGGCGCTGCTGGCGGCCCAGCGCCACGCGATGGTCCGGGCCGCGGGACCCGGCGGGCTCGACTCGTCGCCCGCCTTCGCGCCGACCGCCGGCGTCGCGCCGCTGGCCCCGGGCGTGACATGGACCGACGCGGCGTCGTCCGGGCACGACGTGCTCGTCGGCGCCACCGCGGACGAGATCGAGACGTTCCTCGCCATCAGCCCGCCCCTGCGCGCGGCCCGGCGGCTGCCGCTGGTCGGGCGGCTCGCGTCGGCGGCCGGGGGCGTGGTGACGCGGCGGGTGTTCACGGGACCCGCGGACCGGTTCGCCGACGACGCGGCCCGCAGCGGTGCCCGCACCTTCAGCTACCGCTTCGCCTGGCGCGCGCCCGCCTCGGGCCTGGGCGCGTGCCACTGCATCGAGCTGCCGTTCCTGTTCGGCGCGCGCGACGCGTGGGCCGGCGCGCCGATGCTGCGCGGGGCCGACTGGGACACCGACGTCGAGCCGCTCGCGCGCGCGATGCGCGGGGCGTGGCTGGCGTTCGCGCGGCACGGGAACCCCTGGACCGACGACCTGCCGTGGCCGCCGCACTCCCCCGGCGCCGGGCCGACGGTCGTGCTGGACATCGTGACCGCCCGCCGGAACGGGCACACTCGATGAGGACACCCCTGAGGAGGAACCGATGCCCCTGATGCGCAGGGTGGCGGCCCTTGGCGCGGCCGTGGCCGCCGCGCGGCGATTCGCCCGCCAGAACCCCGAGAAGGTCAACCGGTACGCCGACCAGGCGGCGGCGTTCGTCAACAGCCGCACGGGCGGGAAGTACCAGAAGCACGTCGACTCGGCGGTGCGCCAGGTCCGCAAGCAGACCAGCGTCCCGGGGCGCACGGTGCCGTTCCCGGAGCCGCAGTACTACGGGCCGCAGTCGGCCACCCGCTACCCGAGCCAGCGCACCGACCGTGGCTGACGCGTGATCCCCGCACCGGCAGCGGGCACTCCGACGGACATGGGACCGAACGACCGTGGCCGCCGCACGCTGGGTCCGCTGCCGGTGTGGCGCCACGTCTCGCGCTCGGAGAAGGGCAGGACCACCTCGTGGACGGTCACGCTGTTCGGCGTGAGCTGGAACAGCCGCACGAAGAAGAGGACGGTCGACCTGCCCGGCAACTGGCCCTCCACCTCGGGCTGACGCGGTGAGCACCCCCGAGACGCGCACCGTCCTCGTCACCGGCGCGACCGACGGCCTCGGCCGCGGGCTCGCGCACGACCTCGCCGGCCGCGGGATGCAGGTCCTGCTGCACGGCCGCGACGACGAGCGGGGCACGGCCACGCTCGAGGAGATCCGGGCGGCGACCGGCAACGACGACCTGTCCTGGTACCGCGCGGACCTCGCCGACCTCGCGCAGGTCCGCGACCTCGCCGACCGTGTGGCCGCCGACCACCCGCGCCTGCACGTGCTCGTCAACAACGCGGGCATCGGCGCCGACGTCCCGGGCGGCGGTGAGCGCCAGGAGAGCGCCGACGGCCACGAGCTGCGGTTCGCGGTGAACTTCCTCGCCGGCCACCTGCTCACCCGCCGCCTGCTGCCGTCGCTGGAGGCGGCCGCGTCGTCGGGCGACCCGTCGCGGATCGTCATGGTGTCCTCGGCCGGCCAGGCCGCGCTGGACTTCGACGACCTCATGCTCCGGCGTGACTACTCCGGCTGGCGCGCCTACACGCAGAGCAAGCTCGCGCAGATCCTCGACGCGTTCGACCTCGCCGACGAGCTCGACCCGGCCGTGGTGACCGCGACCGCGCTGCACCCGGCGACGTACATGCCGACCAAGATCGTGCCCTCGCCGATCAGCACGATCGCCGAGGGGGTCGCGGCCACCGCGCGGCTGGCGGTCGACCCGGAGCTCGCCGGCGTCACGGGGCGGTACTACAACGGCGTGCGCGAGGCCGAGCCGGACCCGCAGGCGCGCGACCCGCTCGCCCGCGCCCGGTTGCGGGCGATCGCCGACGAGCTGACCCGACCCTGACGGGAGATGTCAGCCTCTCCGCGCCAGGATGATCGGCGTGACCCACCTCGAGAGCGCGTTCACCGTCGACGTCTGGGAGCCCGCGGAGGGCCCTGACGGAGGAGCCCTGGCCGAGCCGGAGGGCCGGGGCCCGGCGACCGGCCGCACCCTGCTGCGCAAGACCTACTCCGGCCCGCTGCAGGGCACCGCCGTCGCCGAGCTGCTGACCACCCAGGGCGAGGGCGGCGCGGCCTACCTCGCGCAGGAGCGGGTGGTCGGCGAGCTCGAGGGCCGGGCCGGCAGCTTCGTCCTCCAGCACGGCGCCTCCGGCGGCGACGGCCAGGAGATGCGGCAGTGGGCGTTCGTCGTCGCCGGGTCGGGGACGGGCGGGCTCGAGGGCCTGCGCGGCACCGGCGTCGTCGCCCACGAGCGGCTGACGCTGGACTACGAGCTGCCCTGAGCGCCGGCGCGTCACGCGTCGTGGTGCGGGCCGGGGTGGGACCGCCACTCCTGCAGGCGTTCGCTGCTGCGCAGGAGGCGCAGCGCGGTGGTGATCCCCAGCCCGCCCACGACGTTCCCGGCGACCGACCAGGCGAAGAACACGAGCCAGTTCCCGTAGCCGTACGCCCCGCCGGCGTGGATCCCGCCGAAGATGAACAGGGTGTCGAGCACCGAGTGGTACATCGACAGCCCCGCGACGAGGAAGGCCACGGCGATCGAGGCCAGGACCTTCGCGACGTCGTTGTCGGTGCCGTTGCGCATGCGGGTCAGCAGGGTCATGGCGACGCCGGCGATCACCGCGAGCAGGAACGTCGACAGGGTGAGGGACGAGGTGGCGAAGGTGGCGCCGTTCTTCACGGCGCCGGAGCGCAGCGCCGGGAAGGCGGTCACGACCGCCCACATGGTGACCCACCCGCCGACGAGGTTGCCGAGGAGCGTGAGCGCCCAGAAGCGGGCGAGCCGGCCGTAGGTGGCCTCCTTGGCAGCGACCACGGCCACCGGCACGAGGAAGCCCTCGGTGAACAGCTCGCTGTTGCCGAGCAGCAGGGCGATGAAGCCGACCGAGAACGCGAGACCGGCGAGGAGCTTCGACCCGGTCGCCTGCTCGACGGCGAGGAAGGCGAGCACGCCGAGGGCGATCTCGACGCCGGCGATCGTCCCGCTCGCGAGCAGTTCGACGGGGGTGCGGTAGAGGCGGGGCCGCCCCTTCTCCACCACCTGGTCGAACGTGCGCTCCACCTCGTGCTCGCGGATCGCGTCGTGGCGTCCCTGGGAGTCGCGGGTGGGGGCGGTCGTGTCGTCCTCGGCGCTCATGAGCGCCCGGTCTGCCCGATGCGTCCACCCGCCGACACCTAGGGTCGGCCGGTGGCCTTCACGACCGACCCCGACGGCACCCACCGCTACCGCGCGACGTGCACGTGGTCGGGCTCGACCGGTGTCGGCTACGACGGCTACGGGCGCGCCCACCACGTCGAGGCCCCGCCGGCCGGCGCCACGCTGGCGCTGTCGAACGACCCGACGCTGGGCGGCGACGCCGCGCTGCTCGATCCCGAGCAGCTGGTGCTCGCGGCGGCGTCGTCGTGCCAGCTGCTGTCGTTCCTCGCGATCGCGGCGCGGGCGCGCATCGACGTCACCGCCTACCGCGACGACGGCGAGGCGACGATGTCCCGCGACGGGGGCCCGGCACGGATCGCGGCGATCGTGCTGCGACCGGAGATCACGGTCGCGCCGGGCCCGAGCGTCCAGCGCGTGGAGCGGTTGGTCCACCTCGCGCACGGCGAGTGCTACATCGCCAACAGCCTCGCCACCCCGGTCACCGTGGAGCCGGTGGTCACCTTCGCCATGTGAGCACTTTCCTGGCCTATAGGCCCGGAAAGTGCTCACAAAGGCCGGTCAGCCCAGCAGCTCGGCGAGGCGGGCGCGGTAGCGGGCGACGTTGGCGAGCTTGATGTCCTCGTAGCCCCGGACCATGTCGGGCAGGCCGGCGATCTCGACCGCCCGGTCGACGTCGAGCTCCATCAGCGTCGGGACCAACGCCCGGTACTCCGCCACCAGCTCCCGCTCCACGCGGCGCACCTCGGCCACGCCGAACGGGTCGAGGCGCGTCCCGCGCAGGCGGCGCATCGCCCGGAGCGTGCGGTAGCCCGGCCGGAACCAGCGGCCCAGCGTGATCTTGCGCTGCATGCCCGCGGCCCGGAGCACCGGCGGGTGGAGCTTCCACGCGTAGCGGGCGCCCTCGCCGAACTGCGCGCGCACCGACGCGTCGAGGGCCGGGTCGAGCGACAGGCGCGCGACCTCGTACTCGTCCTTGTATGCCATGAGCTTGTACAGCCCGGCGGCGATCGCCTCGGCCAGGCGCGGGTCGGCGCCCACGGCCCCGGCCACGACCGACGCGTACGAGCGCGCGTAGTCGGCGTCCTGGTAGGCGACGAGCTCGGGCACCCGGATCGCCACCAGGCGCTCCAGCTCGCTCCCGGCCGGCGCCCCGATCGAGGCGACGATCTCCGCCGCCTCGGCCGCCCCGCGCGTGGTCAGCCCCGGCACCCCGGTGTCGGGGCCCGTGCCGGTGACCTGCGCGACGACCGCCGCGAACGCCTCCGGGTCGGCCACCGACTGGCGCCCGCGGCGGAACGCCTGGAGGTTCTGCTCCACCGCCGCGCCGTTGAGCGTGAACGCCTCCTCGACCGCCGACGCCGGCAGCGGCAGCGCGCCGGACTGGAACGCGGCGCCGAGCAGGAAGGTCAGCGCGAACTGGTCGTCACCGAACAGGGCGTCGGCCAGCGCGCGGGCGTCGACGACGACCCCCACGTCGCGCCGGACCCGGTCGGTGATCCGCCGCAGCACCGCGTCGGCGTCCGGGAACGACACCGACGGGTCGACGACCATCGACCCGGTCGCGATCTTCGCCGACGACACCGCGGCGACGGTCCGCCACGACGCGCAGGTCGCGAGGTTCGCCGGGTCGGCGGCGACGAGCAGGTCGGCGCCGAGGTAGAGGTCGCACTCCCCCTCCGCGGCGCGGCCCGCCGCCTCGCCCGGCCGGCGGCTGACCTTGACGTCGGACACCACCGCGCCGCCCTTCTGGGCCAGCCCGGTCTGGTCGAGACCGCGCACGTGGCGCCCGGCGACGAGCCCGGCCGTCGCGAGCACCTGCGACACCGTCGTCACGCCCGTCCCGCCGATGCCGGCGAGGCGCACCGTGAACGACTCGTCGTCGACGACCGCGGGCGGCGCGGGCAGCACGTCGGCACCCAGCGGCTCGAGGGTGGTGGAGCGAGGGCGTCCCTCGCTGCCGCCGGCGGGCGCCGGCTCGACGGTGAGGAACGCCGGGCAGTCGCCGTCGAGGCAGGAGTAGTCCTTGTTGCAGGACGCCTGGTGGATGCGGGTCTTGCGGCCGAACTCGGTGTCGACCGGGGTCACCGACAGGCAGTTCGAGGTCTGCCCGCAGTCGCCGCAGCCCTCGCAGACGCGCTCGTTGATCATGACGCGCGTGGACGGGTCGGCGACCCTGCCTCGCTTGCGCTTGCGCCGCTTCTGGGCCGCGCACTCCTGGTCGTGGATGAGCACGGTGACGCCCGGCGTGCCGGCGAGGACCCGCTGGGCCTCCTCGTAGCGCGACCGGTCCCAGACCTCGACGCCCTTGGCGAGACGCACGCCGCGGTAGCGCGACCGGTCCTCGGTGGTGACCAGGATCCGCGTGACGCCCTCGGCGGCGAGGCTCTGCGTCAGCGCCGGCATGGACAGCGCGCCGACGGCGTCCTGCCCGCCGGTCATCGCGGCCGCGCCGTTGTGGAGCAGGCGGAAGGTCATGTGCGCGCCGGCCGCCACGGCCGCGCGCACCGCGAGCGAGCCCGAGTGGTGGAAGGTCCCGTCGCCGATGTTCTGCACGTAGTGGTCGGCGTCGACGAACGGCGCCATGCCGAGCCAGTGGGCGCCCTCGCCGCCCATCTGCGTCAGCCCGGTGACCTCGCCGACCTGCTCGGTGGGCATCAGCAGCACCATCGTGTGGCAGCCGATGCCGGCGCCGACCAGCGAGCCGTCGGGGATCGCGGTGGTCGAGGTGTTGTGGGGGCAGCCCGAGCAGTAGAACGGGGTGCGCTTCGCGCCGTCGACCGGCGTCAGCGACAGGTCGATCCGGGAGCGGCGCGCCTTCTCGTCGCGCCACGCCCGCACCGACGGCACGTCGCCGTGGGCGAGCAGGCGCTCGCCGAGCCGGCGGGCGACGACGTCGGGGTCGAGGTCGCCGGCCTCTCCGAACATCGCCGCGCCGTCGGGGCCGCGCTTGCCGTGCACCCGCGGGGCGTCGGGGCGCCCGTAGAGCCGGTCCTTGATCTGCGTCTCGAGGAACGCCCGCTTCTCCTCGACGACGACGATCTCGTCGAGGCCCGCGGCGAAGCGGTCGACGACGCCGTGGTCCAGCGGCCAGGGCATGCCGACGCGCAGCAGGCGCACGCCGCGGCGGGCGAGCTCTGCGTCGTCGAGGCCGAGGGTGTCGAGCGCCTGGCGCAGGTCGAGCCAGCTCTTGCCCGCGGCCACGACGCCGATCCGCGCCGGCCCCGCGCCGAGGATCCGGTCGAGGCCGTTGGCGGCGGCGTAGCGGCGGGCGAGCTCGAGGCGGGCGCGGTAGAGGTCGCGCTCGATCGGGCCGAGGTGGGGCTGCAGCAGCGTCGCCGACGGGGTGTGCACGTAGGGACGCCCGTCGACGGTCGTGTCGGGAACGACCGGGACGAGGCGGTCCGGGTCGACCTCGACGGTGCCCGAGCCGTCGGCGACCGCGGTGACCATCTTCAGCGCGGTCCACAGCCCGCTCACCCGCGACAGGGCGACGGCGTGGCGGCCGAGGTCGAGGACGTCCTGGGAGTCGGCGGGGTAGAGCACCGGGACGGCCATGTCCGCGAGCGCGGCCTCCGACGCGCTGGGCACGCTCGACGACTTGGCCGCCGGGTCGTCGCCGACGAACGCGACGGCGCCGCCGCGGGGGTGGGTGCCGGTGAGGTTGGCGTGGCGCAGGGCGTCGGTGGCGCGGTCGAGGCCCGGGGCCTTGCCGTACCAGTAGCCGACGACGCCGTCGCGGGTCAGCGTGCCGGTGGCCGGCGCGAGCTGGGTGCCCTCGACCGCGGTCAGCGCGATCTCCTCGTTGAGCCCCGGCGCGAACACGACGTCGTGCTCGGTGAGCAGGTCGCGGTGCCGCGCGAGCTCGAGGTCATAGCCCGCCAGCGGCGAGCCCTCGTAGCCCGAGACGTAGCCGCCGGTGCGCAGGCCCGCGGCCCGGTCGGCGCGGTGCTGGTCCAGCGGCAGGCGGACCAGCGCCTGGACGCCCGTGAGGTGCACGCGTCCGTGGGTCATCGCGTAGCGGTCGCGCAGCGACACCGGACGGCGGGGCTCACCGGGACCTCCGGACGGCACGTCGAACACGGGCGGGCGGACGTCGACGGTCATGGTGGACCTCCTCGGTGGCTCGGCACACGGGCGCGGGGTGGGTCCCGTGGCCCGGGCCACACGTCGTGGCGGTGACCCGAAAGCTAGGGAGTTACTCGCCAGTGGTCTACTGTTGTGTTCAGCAACTGATCCATTGGTCCAGTCGATCAGCCCACACACTGATCCCCTTCGGCCATTGGACGAGCCAGGAGCCGGGATGGACCTCGACGACCTCGACCGCGCGCTGCTGCTCGCGCTCCTCGAACGGCCGCGGGTCGGGCTGCGCGAGCACGCACGGGCGCTGGGCATCGCCCGTGGCACCGCGCAGGCCCGCTTCCTGCGCCTGCAGGAGCGCGGGGTGATCGTCGGGTTCGAGCCGCAGGTCGACCCGGAGGCCCTGGGCTACGACGTGACCGCGTTCGTCACCCTGCACATCACCCAGGGCCGGCTCGACGCCGTGGCCGAGCACCTCGCGACGATCCCCGAGGTCGTCGAGGCGCACAGCATCACCGGGGACGGCGACCTCTGGGCGCGCGTGGTCGCCCGGACCAACGCCCACCTCGAGCACGTGGTCCAGGGGATCATCGGCACCCCGGGCGTGGAGCGCACGCGCACCGAGATCGCGCTGACCGAGCGGGTGGCCCACCGCGTGCTGCCGCTCGTGCGCGCCCTGCCGCGGGGTGCGCGTCCGCGCACGTGAGCAGAAGGAGGTGCTCCAGCCCTTCTTTCTGCTCACCTGCCCGCAGGGCACACTCCGCGCGTGATCGGTGACCTCGGCCTCGACAGCACCGCGCAGCGCGTCGGCGACGGCCTGCACGAGATCGCGCTGTCGGACCGCTGGGGCCTCGACGACGGGCGCCTCAACGGCGGCTACCAGCTGAGCGTCGCGCTCCGGGCGCTCGCCGCGGACGCCCCGCTGCCCGACCCCGTCGTCGCGTCGGCGTCGTACCTGCGCCCCGCGATGCCGGGCCCGGCGCGCATCCTGACCGAGGTCGTCCGGGCCGGGCGACGACTCGCGACCGGCACCGCACGGCTCGTGCAGGCCGGCCCCGACGGCGCCGAGCGCGACGTCCTGCGCCTCGAGGCCACGTTCGCCGACCTCGCCGCGACCCCCGCCGACCCCGTCGACCTCACGGCCCCGCCCGCGCTGCCGCCGTTCGGGGACTGCGTGACCTTCGGCGGGCCGGACGCCCCGCCGGGCGCGGCGACCGTGGGCCGGCGGATGCGCTACGGCGTGCCCGCCCTGCCCGGCTGGGTGCGCGGCGAGCCGTCCGGCGACCCCTCGGCGGAGTTCTGGTTCGCGTTCGCCGACGGCTCGGACGCGACGCTGCTCGACCTCGCGTTCGTCGTCGACGGCGCGGCGCCGGTGGTGCTGGAGATGGGCCGCGGGTCGAGCACCGCGCAGCTCACCGTGCACCTGCGCGAGCACCCCGCGCCCGGCCCGCTGCGCTGCCGGACCGTGACCCGGCACCTCGCCCACGGCCTGCACGAGGAGGACGTCGAGGTGTGGGACGCCGACGGGGCGCTGGTCGCTCAGTCGCGCCAGCTCGCGCTGCTGCTCTGACCGGGGTGGCGAAAGCGGAACGTCCTTCCGTATAGTTCCGGAGGAACGTTCCGTTTCGCGCACATCCGGAGGACGCCATGCAGTACCGGACCCTCGGCCGGACCGGCATCAAGGTCAGCCCCTACTCGCTGGGCGTGCTGCTGCTCGGCTCGCCGCGCGGCAACCCCGACCAGGAGGACTCGATCCGCCTCGTCCACCGCGCCCTCGACGCCGGCATCAACCTCGTCGACACCGCCGACGTCTACGGCGCCGGCGCGTCCGAGGAGGTCCTCGGCAAGGCGCTCGTCGGGCGCCGCGACGACGTCGTCGTCGCCACCAAGATGGGCCGCCCGATGGGCGACGACCCGAACCGCCAGGGCGCGTCGCGGCGCTGGATCACCACCGCCGTCGAGGAGTCGCTGCGCCGCCTGCAGACCGACCACATCGACCTCTACCAGGTGCACCGGCCCGATCCCGACACCGACGTGGAGGAGACGCTCTCGGCGCTCACCGACCTCGTCCGCGCCGGCAAGATCCGCGCGTTCGGGTCGTCGACGATGCCCGCCTCGGACGTCGTCGAGGCGCAGTGGGTCGCCGAGCGCCGTGGCCTCGAGCGGTTCCGCACCGACCAGCCGCCCTACTCGATCCTCAACCGCGGCATCGAGCGCGAGGTGCTGCCGGTCGCGCAGCGGTACGGCATGGGCACGCTGGTCTGGGGGCCGCTCGCGCAGGGGATGCTCACCGGCCGCGCCCGTCGCGGGCAGCCCAGCGACCTGGTCCGCGCCGACCTCTTCCGCGTCTTCCACGACGAGCGTCGCCTCGAGACGATCGAGGCGCTCATCACGCTGGCCGACGAAGCGGGCCTGCGCCTCACGCACCTGGCCATGGCGTTCGCGATCACGCATGCCGGCGTGAGCACGGCGCTGCTCGGACCACGCACCCAGGAGCAGCTCGACGACCTGCTCGCCGGCCTGGACGTCGTGCTGCCCGACGACGTGCTCGACCGGATCGACGAGATCGTCCCGCCGGGCACCGAGGTCGGCCGGCTCGACCAGGACTACCTCCCGCCGGCCCTGACGACGACCTCCCACCGCCGCCGCCCGGTCGCCGAGCGCGCCGCCGCGTGAGGTGCGCTCCGCGCAGGTGAGCAGAAGGAGGTGCTGGGGCCCTTCTTTCTGCTCACCTGGCCGGAGGCCACCACCCGTCCCCGCCGAGGGCCCGCAGGACCGTCCCGACCAGCAGGCCCGCCCGCGCGGCGAGATCGTCCCCGTCGAGCATGGGCGAGTCCGCGGGCAGGTCGTTGACCTCGTGGAGCAGCGCCAGGTAGACGCGGCGCCCCCACGTCGGGTCCGGCGCCGTGATCGCGCCGGCGTCGCGCAACCGGGCGAAGAGCCCGTCGAGGCCGTCGAGCACCTCCGGGGTCATCGACGCGGTGAGCTGGACGGCGAACCGGTGGGCGATCTTCAGCGCGAAGGCGGTCTCGGTCATCCGCAGCATCGCGGCGACCGGCGGCGCCGTGTCCACCCGCGCCTCGGCGAGGCCCTGCACGTAGCGCTGCGCGAGCTGCGCGGCCAGGGCGTCGAGCAGCGCGGTGCGCGAGGAGAACCGGCGGTGGACCGTGGCGCGCGCCAGCCCCGCGGCGTCGGCGATGCGCTCGAGCGACGCCGTCCCGTCCTCGGCGAGCACGGCCTCGGCCGCCTCCAGGATGCGCGCCGTGCTGCGCTCGGCGTCGGCCCGCACCCGCCGGGGCGCCGCGTCCGCGTCCATGCCACCTCCGCTGTCCGCACCACCGTACCAACTGCAACATCGGTGGCGCACTTGATGCTCGATGTGCGACTCTGATGTCGCAGTTCGAGCGAGACGCACCTCCACGGACAGGGAGCACGACATGGACCTGCAGCTGCGCGGCAAGCGCGTCCTGGTCACCGGCGCGAGCCGCGGGCTGGGACTCGAGATCGTGCGGGCGTTCCTCGCCGAGGGGAGCTCCGTCGTCGCGACGGCGCGACGCGGCACGCCCGAGATCGAGGCGACCGGAGCGACGTTCCTCCCCGCCGACCTCACGACCCCCGAGGGCCCGCGCCGCGTCGTCGAGGCGGCGCTCGCGACGGGCCCGCGCCTGGACGTGCTGGTCAACAACGCCGGCGGCGGGGACATGCCGCCGGAGCACGCGGTCGACGTCTTCGACGGCGAGGACGACGTCTGGGCCGCCGCCTTCGCGCTCAACCTCGATGCCGCCCGGCGGACCACCCGGGCCGCCCTGCCCGCCCTCACCGAGGCGCGGGGCGCGGTGGTGACCATCAGCTCGGACAGCGCGCGGCGCGTCGGCCCCGAGCCGCTGCCCTACCGCGTCGCGAAGGCCGCGCTCAACGCGTTCTCCCGCAGCCTCGCCGAGCGGGTCGCGCCGTCCGGGGTCCGCGTCAACACGGTGTCCCCGGCGGGCATCCGCACCCCGCTCCTCACCGGATCCGACACGTTCGTCGCGCGCATGGCGGCGGACATGGGCCTCGACCACGAGACGCTGCTCGCCGCCATGCCGCGGCAGAACGGCATGCTCACCGGCGAGCTCATCGAGCCGGCCGAGGTCGCCCGCGTGGTCCTGATGCTGGCCTCCCCGACCGTGCCGAGCGTCATCGGCGCGGACTGGGCGGTCGACGCCGGCTCGGTCAAGGTCGGCTAGGTCCAGTAGAGGACGCGGGCCGCGGGGAGGCGCTCGGCGAGCTCGTCGGTGACGTGCCGGCGCAGGTCGTCCATGACGTCGTCGGGGTAGACGTGCTTGACCGCGCCGAACTTGCCGCGCTTGGTCCTGCGCTGCTCGGGGTCCATCTCGAGCCGGGTGCGCGGGTACCAGGTCTCGAGCGTCTCCTTGCTGCCCGGCGTGAAGCGGTGGGTGATGCACTCGGCGGTGAGGTCGAGGCCCCCGATCCCCTCGAGCCCCTCGAGCGCGGCCGCCACGCGGGCGAGCAGGTCGCTGTAGGCCGTGCGCCAGTCGCCGACGGGCATGATCGGCGCGATCGTCAGGCCGACCGGCCAGCCCGCGCGGGCCATCGTCACCAGGGCCTCGATGCGCCGGCCGACGGGGTCGGTGCCGCCCTCGAACCGGCCGACCACCGACTCCGGCCCGACCGAGAACCGCAGCCGGGTCCGCCCGTGGTGGGGCAGGTCGAGCAGGCCGGCGACGTCGGCGAACTTCGTCGTCGCCCGCAGCTGGACCGGGCCCCCGAAGTCGTGGGTGCCGACGTGGCGGATCGCGGCGGACAGGCTGCCGGTGACGTGCTCGATGCCGAGCGGGTCGGTGTAGCAGGACGCCTCGAACGTCGTGCCTTCGTCGGCGCGGGCGGAGTTCGTGGAGGTGATCGTGCCGTGGCCGACGTAGGCGTCGAGGCCGGCGAGGATGTCCTCGAGGTCGCCGTGGACGCGCGTCATCGGCGGCCCCGACAGCGAGCCGGCGAGGTAGCAGTACTGGCAGTGCGCGGGGCAGCCGCGCGCCAGGTCGACGCGCCAGTCGGCGCTCGGCGGGATCGGGTCGAGCTTGCGGGCCGACGCGGGGCTCGTGACGACCGCGAGGGTGGACTTGGCGCGGGCGTAGGTCTCGCGCTCGGTCTCGCCGCGCACGCCGGTGACGCGATCGCCGCGCAGCAGCTCCACGTCGTCGACGCCGGCCGCCTCGCAGCGGCGCAGGATCTCGGCGGTGTGCGGGTGCTCCTGCGCGGAGCGGGTGACGAGGACGCGGGCAGGGGCCCAGAGACGGGTCCGGGGCATGGGCGGCGGCTGGACCGGAGGAGGTGCCGGGAGGGGTGTCGTCATCGCACCCACGTCAACGCGTCGCACGTTCGGCGACTTCCGGTCGGAGGGGGTGATTGGGCCGATCGTGGGCGGGATACTCGCCGGGCACCGGCGTGTTGCCGGTCACACCACGCACGTCTGATCGATCCCGGAGAGCCCCGTGTCCGCACCCTCCACCGGCCCCGACCTGCGCCCCGCGGCGCTCGACGACGCCGCCCTCGACGAGCTCCACCGCCTCGAGCAGCGCCTCGGCACCCCCGTCGTCGCCTACGAGGCCGCCAGCCCCTACGCCGACCTCAGCGACGAGCAGCTCGCGGAGATCCAGCGCGCCGAGGCCGCCCTCGGGGTGCGCCTGCTGGCCTTCCGCCGGGTCTAGCTCCCCGGCGCCTCGGCGCGGACGTGCAACAGCCGCACGCCGCGCCGCGTCGGGGCGGTCAGCTCCGGTGCGAAGCCGCCGGCGGCGAGGTGGTCGCGCAGCCGGTCGGCGACGTCGGTGCGCGGCGCCACCCCGCCGTCGGAGCCGTACACGAGGTGCAGCACGCCGCCCCGGCGCAGGGCCGTCGCGAGCACCGCGAGCTCCGCGCGCGCCGGGCCGGTCCAGAAGACGTTGACGTCGACCGCCAGCGCGACGTCGACCGTCCCGGGCGCGGGCCGGAACGCGGCGAGCGCGGTCGTGTGGACCTCGCCGCGGCCGCCGAGCCGCATCGCGGTGGCCGCGGTCGCCGTCGCCGAGCGGTCGATGCCGGTGTAGTGCCCGCGCGGCAGCCGGTCGGCGAGCAGCGCCGCGGCCACCCCGCGCCCGCACCCGACCTCGAGCACCCGGGCGTCCGGGGCGGGGTCGACGAGGTCGACCGCGGCCGCCAGGCGCGGCGGGACCCTCACGAGGTCGGGCTGGGGGCGCCGCGGTCCGTCGCGGCGTACCGCGGGGCGAGGGACTCCCACGCGGCCATGAACGCCTCGCCGCAGCAGCCCTCGGTGCGCACGTCCCCGCCGGCGAGGTGCACGTCGAGGTTGTCGAGGTGCACGTGCCAGCCGGCGCCGTACTGGACGACGTCGACCGCGAGGCGGGCGTGCTCGAGCCGCAGGAGGGTGCTCTCGGGACCGTCGGCGACCAGGGTCAGGCCGACCTCGGAGGCCGGCTCGCCCGTGTAGTCCCAGGTCACCCGCAGGGCGTGCGGGGGGTCCCACGCAACGACGGTGCACGTGGCGGTCTCGTCGGCGTTCATGCGCAGGACGAAGCGGCCGTCGGGACCGGGCGCGCCGGACTCGACGGGCGCGAGCCAGTCGCCGAGGCGGGCGGGGTCGGTGAGCGCCGCCCACACCCGCTCGACGGGGGCGCGCAGGCGGCGCTCGAGGGTGACGGTCCCGGCGGCGCGGTCGACGGCGCCGAGCAGATCGGTGGTCATGGGGAGTTCCCTTCAGTGGTGGTCGGAGGGTCGAGGTGGCGCTCGAGGGCGTCGAGCCGCCCGGCCCAGAAGCGGGTCTGGCGCGCGGCCCATCCGGCGAGGTCGTCGAGGGGGCCGGGCTCGAGCCGGTACACGCGGCGCTGGGCGTCGACCGAGCTGGTGACGACCCCGGCCTCGCGCAGCACCTTGAGGTGCTTGGACGCGGTCGGCTGGCGGATGCCGAACCGCTGCGCGGCGAGGTCCGAGAGCTCGCCCGCCGTCGCCTCGCCGCGGTCGGCGAGGCGCTCGACCATCGAGCGCCGCACCGGGTCGGCCACCGCCTGGAACACGTCCACGACCCATAATTTGCCACAGAGCTATATAGCTGTCGAGTAAATCTCAAGGCGACGCTAGAGTGCTCCGGGTCACAACGGTGCGACGAGGTGGGGGTGCGGCATGCCCACGGTGGAGACGGTGCGGGGGCCGGTGGAGGTCGGCGACCTGGGCACGACGCTGATGCACGAGCACGTGTTCGTGCTGAGCCCGGACATCATGCAGAACTACGGCGACGAGTACTGGGACGAGGAGGTCCGCGTCGCCGACGCGATCGAGAAGCTGCGCCGGCTGCGCGAGCTCGGCGTGACCACGATCGTCGACCCCACCGTCGTCGGGCTCGGGCGCTACATCCCCCGCGTCGCGCGGATCAACGCCGAGGTCGATCTCAACATCGTCGTCGCCACCGGGCTCTACACCTTCGACGAGATCCCGCACTTCCTGCACTACCGCGGCCCGGGCACGGTGCTCGGCGGCGACGAGCCGATGACCGAGATGTTCCTCAAGGACATCCGCGAGGGGATCGGAGGCACGGGTATCAAGGCGGCGTTCCTCAAGGGCGTCGTCGAGGAGCGCGGCCTCACGCCCGACCAGGCCCGCATCCAGCACGCGATCGCGGCCACCCACGTCGAGACCGGGGTGCCGATCACGGTGCACACCAACGCCGCGCACCAGACCGGGCGGCTCGCGCTCGACCTCTACGAGAAGGCGGGCGTCGACCTCACCAAGGTCGTCATCGGGCACGCGGGCGACAGCAACGACCTCGACTACCTGCGCGAGATCGCCGACCGCGGCGCGATCATCGGCGCCGACCGCTTCGGCATCGACGTCTTCAACCCCACCGACCAGCGGGTGGCCACCATCGCCGCGCTCTGCGCAGACGGCTACGCCGAGAAGATCGTGCTGGCCCACGACGCGTCCTGCTACATCGACTTCTTCTCCGGCGAGAGCCAGGCGGTCAAGGAGCAGATGCTGCCGAACTGGCACTACGAGCACATCCACCACGACGTCCTGCCGGCGCTGCGCGAGCAGGGCGTCACCGACGAGCAGATCACGACGATGCTCGTCGACAACCCGCGGCGGTACTTCTCGTGAGCCCGACCCCCCTCGACCGCGGGCCCGACCCGTTCGACACCTCCGGGATCACCCGCGGCCGGGACGGCATCGCCCGCTACGACCACCTCGCGCCGTCGGTGGTGGCCATGGTGCGGGCGTCGGTGGAGCGCCACCCGGACGTCGAGGCGGTCGTCGAGGTCGGCGGCGAGCGGGTCACGTACGCCGAGCTGTGGGAGCGGGCGGCGCGGGTCGCGGGCGGCCTGGTCGGCGAGGGTGTCGGGCGCGGGGACCGGGTCGCCTCGCTGCTGCCCGCCGGGCTGGACTGGGTGGTCGGGTTCCTCGGCTCCCTGCTCGCCGGGGCCGTCGCGGTGCCGGTCAACACGCGGTTCGCGGAGCCCGAGGTCCGGTACGTCCTGGAGGACAGCGGGGCGGCGGTCGTGCTGCGGCCGGGGTCGCCGCTACCGGACGGGCACCCGGAGGCCCTCGACGACCTCGTCCCCGGCGATCTCGCCGCGATCTTCTACACGAGCGGCACCACCGGCCGCCCCAAGGGCGCGCGGACCACCCACGGCAACTTCCTGTCCAACGTCGAGACCGCGATCCGCGTCATCGGGATCGACCGCGCCGAGGGGCCGGGGCTGCGCAACCTCGTCTCGGTGCCGCTGTTCCACGTCACCGGGTGCAACTCCCAGCTGCTCGTCCAGCTCGGGCTCGGCGGCACGACGGTGGTGCTGCCGGTGTTCGAGGGCGGCGCGTTCGTCCGGACGATCGTCGAGGAGCGCATCGACACACTGGTCAGCGTCCCGGCGATCTACGGCCTGACGCTGGCGCGCGGCGACCTGGACGCCGACCTGTCGCACGTCCGGCGCCTGACCTACGGCGGGGCGCCGATGGCGCCGGCACTGGTCCGCCGGCTCATGGAGCGGCTCCCGCAGGCGCGCCTGGGCAACGGGTTCGGGCTCACCGAGACCGCGTCGATCTCGACGTTCCTGCCCCACGAGTACACGGCGGAGAACGTGGACTCGGTCGGCTTCGCGGCGCCGGTCGTCGACCTCGCGCTCGCGGACGTCGACGACGCCGGGGTCGGCGAGCTGCTGATCCGCGGGCCGAACGTCGTCGACGGCTACTGGCAGGCGCCCGAGGCGACGGCGCGCACGTTCGTCGACGGCTGGCTGCACAGCGGGGACCTCGCGCGCGTCGACGACGGCATCGTGCGGATCGTCGATCGCGCCAAGGACGTCATCAACCGCGGCGGCGAGAACGTGTACTCGGTGGAGGTCGAGAACGCGCTGGCCGGCGCGCCGGGGGTGGCCGACGCGGCCGTGGTCGGGGTGCCGGACGACGTCATGGGCGAGAAGGTCGGCGCGGTGCTGGTCGGCGGCGACATCGACGTCGGTGCCGTGCTCGCGTACCTCGACACCCAGATCGCCGACTACAAGGTGCCGCAGTTCGTCGTCGTCTCCTCCGACCCGCTGCCCCGCAACCCGGGCGGCAAGCTGCTCAAACGGACCCTGCGCGACGCCACCGCCTGGGGCCCGCCGGTCCGGGGCCACTGACCTAGGTGAGCAGTTACCGCCCCTATAGGGGCGGTAACTGCTCACATGGGGCCGACCAGCACCACGTCGAGGCGGCGGGGGCCGTGGACGCCCTCGACGCGGTCGAGCTCGATGTCGCTGGTGGCCGAGGGCCCGGAGACGAAGGTCAGAGGGCCGTCCGGGTCCAGCCGCGCCAGGGCCTCGGGCACCGACGACACCACGGCCTCGGCGCGCAGCACGCACACGTGGTGGTCGGGGACGAGGGTGATCGCCCGCCGGCCCTGGTCCGGTGCCCGCGCGTCGAGCACGAAGGTCCCGGTGTCCGCGATCGCGACGGCGGCCCCGGTGACCACGGCGTCGACGCGGTCGAGCTCGGCGACCGGGAGCGGCGGGTCGTCGGGGCGGACGCGGGCGGTGACCTCGGCGAGCCAGCGCGCCGGCAGCCCGGGCGGGGCGACGAACGTCGTCGCGCCGGCGTCCTCCAGCACCCGCGCGATCACCGCCGACACGCCGTCCTCGTCGGCGACGCGGTGCACGGTCGCGCGGTAGTCGGTCAGCGTCTCGTCGAGCCGCGCCACCGCCGCCGCGCTGCCGGGCGGGCGCGACCCGGTGCGCCGGTAGGACCGGGGCACGTCCGGCGACGTCGCGCCGCCCGCGTCCCGTGCCGCGCGCAACCGCGCGAGCACCTCCTCCCGGGCGGTCACGAGCCGCCCCGGGTGCGCGCCCACCACTCCCGGAACGTCTCCGCCGGCGGCGGGGGCATGTCGCGCGCGGAGAACCACGCCGCCGCGCCCGGCCCCGGCACCGAGCGGATCCGCCCCGAGCGCCCGAGCAGCCGCCCGAGCTTCACCACCCGCTCGGCCAGCGAGAACCGCCCCGGCGTGGCCATCGCCGCGGCGGCGGCGCGCATCGCCACGTCCTGCGCCGTCGGCCGGGTGTGGGCGTCGATGGCCGCCGCGCGCTGCTGGACGAGCAGGTGCGGGATGTCGATGCGCACGGGGCACGCGTCGAAGCACGCCCCGCACAGCGACGAGGCGTAGGGCAGCGAGGCGTTGACGTCGTCGGGGCCCGAGATGCCCGTGAGCTGCGGTGACAGCACCGCCCCGATCGGCCCCGGGTAGATCGACCCGTACGCGTGCCCGCCCGCGCGCTCGTAGACCGGGCACACGTTGAGGCACGCCGAGCACCGGATGCAGTGCAGCGCCTGCCGCCCGTCCGGCGAGGCCAGGACGTTCGAGCGGCCGTTGTCGAGCAGCACGAGGTGGAACGTCTGCGGGCCGTCGCCGGGCGTCACCCCGCTCCACGTCGACGTGTACGGGTTCATCCGCTCGCCGGTCGAGCTGCGCGGCAGCAGCTGCAGGAAGACCTCGAGGTCCGACCAGGTCGGCACGATCTTCTCGACGCCCATGACCGTGATGAGCGTGTCGGGCAGCGTCAGGCACATCCGCCCGTTGCCCTCGGACTCGACCACCGAGATCGTCCCGCTGTCGGCGACCGCGAAGTTCACCCCCGAGATGCCGACCCTCGCCGACAGGAACTTGCGCCGCAGGTGGGCACGGGCGGCCATCGCGAGCCGGCGCGGCTCGTCGGTGAGGTCCGGGTCCACGTCGGGCATCTCGCGCAGGAAGATGTCGCGGATCTCCGAGCGGTTCCGGTGGATCGCGGGGACGAGGAAGTGCGAGGGCCGGTCGTCGGAGAGCTGGACGATGAGCTCGGCGAGGTCGGTCTCCAGCGCCGCGATCCCCGCCTCGCCCAGGGCCTCGTTGAGCCCGGTCTCCTGCGTCGCCATCGACTTGACCTTGACGACCTCGTCGGCGCCCGTCTCCCCCACCAGGTCGACGACGATCCGGTTGGCCTCCTCGGCGTCGCGCGCCCAGTGCACCACCCCGCCGCGCGCGGTCACCGACGCCTCGAGCTGCTCGAGCAGCTCCGGCAGCCGAGCCATGACGTCGGCCTTGACACACTCGCCGGCGCGGCGCAGCTCCTCCCAGTCGTCGACCTCCCCGACGACCGCGGCCCGCTTCGCGCGGATCGTGCGCGTGGCGTGCCCGAGGTTCTGGCGCAGCTGCGTGTCGGCCAGGGCGCGGTGCGCGGCGACGGGGAAGGTCTCGGTGCCGCGCAGGTGGCCGTGCGGGTCCGCCGCGACGGTCGGCATGCCCAGGTCGGTGGTGGTCATCGCGCCTCGCTCATGATCGCGTCGGGCACCCGGGGCGCGTCCTCGGTCGAGGCCAGGATCTCCGCGAGGTGCACCGTGCGCACCCCGGAGCGCAGCCGCGACAGACCGCCGCCGATGTGCATGAGGCACGACGTGTCCCCCGCCGTGCAGACCTCGGCGTGCGTCGAGAGGACGCTCGCCATCTTGTCCGCGAGCATCGCCGTGGAGGTCTCGGCGTTCTTCACGGCGAAGGTGCCGCCGAACCCGCAGCAGACCTCGGCGTCGGGCAGCTCGGTCAGCGTCAGCCCGCGGACCGCGCGCAGCAGCCGCAGCGGCTTGTCGCCGACGCGCAGCATGCGCAGCGAGTGGCACGTCGGGTGGTAGGTGACCCGGTGCGGGTAGTAGGCGCCGACGTCGGTGACGCCCAGGACGTCGACGAGCAGCTCGGAGAGCTCGTAGGTCCGGCCGGCCAGGTCCTCGGCCGCGTGGGCCAGCCCCTCGTCCCCGCCGCGCCGGGCGACCATCGCGTGCTGGTGGCGCACGCACCCGACGCACGACCCGGACGGCGCGACGACGACCTCGGCGGCGCCGGTGAAGACGTCGACGTGGTGGCGCACGAGCGGCAGCGCCATGTCGAGGTAGCCGGTGTTGACGTGCGCCTGCCCGCAGCACGTCTGGTCGGCGGGGAAGACGACCTCGTGCCCGAGGCGCTCGAGCAGCTCGACGGTCGCCCGGGGCGCCTGCGGGAACATCGCGTCGCCGAGGCAGGTGGCGACGAGGGCGATCCGCAACGGACTCCTCGCGATCGTGGTGGTGGTGCGGTCAGTGTCCCCCGCACGGTGGCGCTCAGCGAGGTGACGGTTGGTTCATGCATCACCCTGGGGAGCACGCCGCGTACGCCATGTAGCAGGTGACCTCCGACCCTTGTCGCCTCCTCGAGGGACGGTGAGCATGAACCGGACATCTCGCACATCGGGCGCCGGAAGGTCGGCGCGGGGAGGGTGGGCCCGATGACGGACAGCTGGCCGCTCGTGGGTCGGCGTGAGGAGCTCTCCTCGATCGCCGCGCTCGCGCGGACCCGCCGTCGCGCCGGAGTCGTGGTCGTGGGTCCGCCTGGTTGCGGCCGCTCCCGGCTGGCCCGCGCCGCGCTGGCCACCGTCGCCGGGGACACGAGCGGGCCCTCCTGGGCCCCGCGGTGGCTGATCGCGACGAGCGCGACCGCGGCGTTCCCGCTCGGCGCCGTGAGCCACTTGCTCTCCGGGTCGGGTGAGGATCTGGGCGATCACCCGCTCCTCGCGGCGCGCCGAGACCTCGTCGCCGCCGCCGAGGGCGCGCGCCTGCTCCTCGCGGTCGACGACGCCCATCTCCTCGACAGCACCACCGCGGCGCTCCTGCAGCACCTCGCCGCGGCGGAAGAGGCGTTCGTGGTGCTGACGGTGCCGGCCGGCACGGTGGTGCCGGACGCGGTCTTCGCGCTGTGGAAGCTCGGCCTCGCGGACCGCCTCGACGTCGGTGACCTGGAGCGTGCCGACCATGACGACCTCGTGCGAGAGGCACTGGGCGACCACGTCGACGAGGGGACCCTCCGCGAGCTCTGGCGTCTCTCCCGGGGGAACCCGCTGTTCCTGCGCGAGCTCGTGGACGCGGGACGTGTCGCCGGCACCCTTCGCAGGATCGGTCAGGTCTGGCGCTGGGACGGCCCGGTCCGGCCCACCCCCCGGCTGGTCGAGCTCGTGGAGCGCCAGATCGGCCCCCGCTCACCCGAGGAGCGGGACCTGCTGACGGTGGTCGCCCTCGGCGAGCCGCTGGGGGGCGAGCTGGTCGAGTCCGTCGCGCCGGGGACCCTTGCCCGCCTGGAGACGGACGGGCTGCTCTCGTCGACGCAACGAGGGCGACGGGTGGACGTGTCGCTCACCCATCCCCTGCACGCGGAGGTGCTCCGACACCGGGCCAGCCCGCTGCAGACCCGCCAGGCGTTCCGGCGCCTCACCGAAGCCCTCGAGCGCACGGGCGCGCGCCGTGACCACGACCGCGGCCGGTTGCTGTGCTGGCGTGAGGCGCAGGGGTCCGCCGTCGACCCGGCCGATCTCGTGGCGAGCGCCGAGGCCGCTGTGGCGTCCGATCGTCACCTCGCCGGCCAGCTCGCGCGGGCGGCGATCGGGCGAGACGCCGACACGTCGACCACGGAGCGGCTGGGACGGGTCCTCGTCGCCCTCGGCCTGGCCGAGGACGCCGAGCGTCTCCTCGCGGCGGCGATGGCGGAGTGGACGCGCGAGCCCGAGGGCGCCGGCACCCGGCGACGCTTCGCGCTCCTGCGTGTGCCCAATCTGTGCTGGGGCCTCCACGACCTCGTCACCGCCGGGCAGGTGGTCGACGACGTCGACGAGCCCGACGACGGCCGCTCGCCGATCGATCCCGCCCTGCTCGTCCTGCGTACCTACCGGGACCTGGCCGCCGGACGCCCGTCGGACGTGGGCCGGCTCCTCGGGACGTGCGGTGCCCTCACCGACCCCGGGGACGCCGCGGTCAGGGCCCAGGCGTTGGCCGTGGGCGCGCTCGCGGCGGCCATCGGGGGAGACCACGCCGAGGCCCTTGACCTCGCCGAGCGTGCGGAGGCCGCCGGCGCGGACGGCTCCGCGACCGGGTGGACCGGGTTCGAGACGCGGACCGCCCGCTGGTATGCCCACATCCTCGACGCCGACCTGTCCGCGGCCGAGCGGGTGGCGCAGCGCCTGCGCGAGGAGGCGCTCGCCGGGCCGGCCCACTCCCCGGCCTCCCTCGCCGGGACCTGGCTGGGCATCGTCGCCGCACGCCGGGGGCGCCTGCCGGCTGCTGTGCGCTGGCTCCAGGAGGCCGCCGCGGCGGTCCGGGCCAGCGAGTTCCCGTTCACGCTGCCGCTGGTCGCCGAGACCGCGGTGTCGTTGGCCTCGCTGGGCCAGGTGCGACGTGCCCGCTCCGCCCTGGCCGAGGCCGAGCCGCTCGGCAGCGGCGCCCTGTTCAGCGGGTGGGCGCAGAGCGCCCGGGTGTGGCTGAACGGTCTCGAGGGACGCCGCCGCGACGCCGTGGCGCAGGCTCTCGCCGCGCCGGTCCGCGAGGGGCGCCTCGCCGTCCTCCAGTCGCTGCACGCGGTCGTGCGGCTCGGCGAGGCACCTCCCGCGGTCGTCGAGGAGCTCGATCGCCTGGCGGCCGGGGGCAACGGTCGGCTGCACGAGCTCTACGCCTCGCACGCCCGGGCGGTCGCCGATGCGGACGGGGAGGCCCTCGACGCCGCCGCCCTGGCGTTCGCCGACCGGGAGTTCACGTTGCTCGCCGCGGAGGCCGCCGCGCAGGCGTGCGCCGCCCACCGCGCGGTGGGTCGCCTGTCGCGCGCCCGGGGCTCAGCGGCACGGTCACGCGCGTGGGCGCCCCCGGGCGCGCTGACACCGGCATTGACGCTGCTCGATGGCTCCGACGAGCTGACCCCGCGCGAGACCGAGATCGCCTCGCTCGCCGCCGGTGGCCTGACCAGCCGGGCCATCGCCGCCCAGCTCGTCGTCTCGGTCCGCACGGTCGACAACGTGCTGTCGTCGGTCTACGCGAAGCTCGGCATCGCCGGACGGTCCGAGCTCGCGGACGTGGTCGGCCTCACCTCCCCCCGCTGACGCGGGACGTTCATCCCGACCCGCCGGAGGAGTCACCTCCCGTGCCGCCCCCCGTCGTGCCGGAGTCGCTCGCCGCGCCGTCGTCGGTGGTGTCGGACCTCGCCGTGCGGTCGTTCTCGGTCCGCGTGGTCGTCCGGGTCGTCGTCGGTGGCGGCGGGGTGGTCGTCTGCCGCCGGGTCGGGGCAGCGGAGGTCGGCGCGCCGCCCGCCGCCGAGGTCGGTGCCGGCTCGGCCGAAACGACGGGGGCGGACTCGTCGGGAGCGGGCCCGACGACGGCGGGCGCGACGGGTACCGCGTCGCCCGACTCGACCGGCGAGCTCCCGGAGAGGGCGGTGTAGGCCCAGGTCCCGCCGCCGCCGAGCAGGAGCAGCCCGACCAGCGCCGCCGCCGCGACCGGTAGGCGACGCCGGGGGCGGCTGTCGGCGCTCCCGGGGCCCCCGTCGTCCGGCGCCGCCAGCGGTGGCGCCGGCATCCCGGCCGCGGGAGTGGGCCGCGGTCCGTCCGGCCCCTCCGACGCCGCCGGGCCCGCGGGGCTTGCCGGGCCTCCGGGGCCTGTCGGGCCTCCCGGGCCTGCCGGCATGGTCCCTCGCCGCGGAGGGCCGGCGCCCGGCGGAGGCGTCGGCACCACGGCGCGGGGGACCAGGCCCGAGGCCGGACCCGCCACGGGGGCGCCCGTGCGCGGTACCGGACCGGAGGCCGGGGACGCCCCACGGTCCGTCGCCGGGCGCGAGAGCAGGGCGGCGCCGAGGACGATCGCGTGCTTGGGGTGGGCGTCGACGGCGGTCGGGCGTCCCAGCTCGGCCGAGACCATGCGCGACACCATGGGGATCCGGGACGAGCCGCCCACCAGCAGGACGGCGTCGAGCTGGTCGGGGTCGACCTCCGCGGAGTCCAGCCCCCGGCGCAACGCGGCGATGGTCGCCCCCACCGACGGCGCGACCATGGACTCGAACTCGCTGCGCGTCAGGCGCACCTCGGTCTGCAGCTCGGGGAGCATCACCGGGATCGCGGTCTCGGTGTCGGCCGACAGCGCTTCCTTGGCGAGCACGCACTCCGCCCGCAGCCGGACCATCGCGGCGGTGGCTCGCGGGTCCGACGGATCGAGGGCGCTGATGGCGCCGTCCACGGCCCGGTCGACGTGCGCGACCACGGCCTCGTCGAAGTCGACACCACCGAGGTTCTCCACGCCTTCGGGCACCCCGAGGATGCGGAATCCGCCCGGGACCGTCCGCAGGACGGTGGCGTCGAAGGTGCCGCCGCCGAGGTCGTAGACCGCGACGAGAGCTCCCTCGGCGAGGCGCTCGTTCGCCGCGTAGTGGGCCGCGGCCGCCTCCGGCTCCGTGATCATCCGGACCTGCTCCAGGCCCGCCTGGCGGGGGATCTGGCCGAAGAGCTCCCGCTTGTAGGGACCCCAGTTCGCGGGATGGGTGAGGGTGACCCGCTCGGGACGCCCACCCTCCCGCTCGGTCACGAGCCGGACGACGTCTGCGAGATGGCGGGCCATCAGGTCCGCGGGCGAGTACGGCGAGCCCCCGAGGACGAGGGGCGTCGGGTCACCGAGCCGACGCTTGACCTCCCGCGCGACGCGGTCGGGGTCGCTGGCCGAGCGGCGGTCCGCGGCGTCCCCGGTGAGCGCGGTGCCGTCCTCGCGGATCAGCACCACCGACGGCACCGCCGCCGAGCGATCCCCCAACGGGACCATGTCGACGTGGCCGTCACGGTCGACCGCCGCCGCCGTGAAGGTCGTGCCGAGGTCGACACCGAGTCCGTAGCCCACGACGTTCTCTCCTCTCCGTTTCGCCCGCCGCCGTCGGCGGTCAGATCACCAGTGCGGACGCGTCGTCGGACGCCGCGGGCGCGACGCCGTCCTCGGCGGGGTCGGCCTCCGCGGAGACCGCCGGCTCCGCGGTCGCGCCCGACCCGTCGGACCCGCCCGGCCCGTCGGACCCGTCGGACCCGTCGGACCCGTCGGACCCGTCGGACCCGTCGGTCTCGCCCGCGCCGTCCCGATCGGTCCCGTCCCGGCCTCCGCCGGTCGCACCCTCGGCGTCCCTCACGGCGCCGTCCCCGCCGACGTCGCCGACGTCGCCGACGTCCTCGGCGGCGGCGCCGCCGTCCGGTCCCGGTGCGGTCTGGCCGGTGGGGTCAGGCGCCGGGCCGGCGAACACCACGTCCGGCGGGGCGTCCTCGTCGAGACCGAGGACCGGGCCGGTGTCGTCGCCGAGCCGGTCCGCGCCGAGCCGGTCGTCGCCGACCCGGTCCGTGGCACCGTCCACCGGGTCGTCCCGAATCCACCCGGGGGCGGCGACGCCCGCCCCGTCGGCGCCCAGCGCGGACGCGGTGAGCGAGCTCGCGAGGGGCGCCGACGCCGCGCCGCCGGAGGCCGCGGAGGCGGTCGCAGCAGCGGGCGGCACGGTGGAGGGCGCGGCGGGCGGCACGGTGGAGGGCGCGGCGGACGCCGGCGGCGCGGAGCCGGAAGGCCCGCTCGACCCACCGCCGGCACCACCGCCGCCCGCGCGACCGTCGGCGTCCTCGAGGGTCGCGGGTCCGAACGGGTCGACGTCGCGGACCACGACCGTGGCGACCTCGCCGGGCGGCGCCTCGCCGTCGAGCAGGAGCTGGTCCTGGAAGATCGTGCTCGTCGCCTCGTCGCCGGTGTCCTCGCTGGTCGAGACGGCCCGCGAGCTGAGCACCACCGAGACGTCGTCGTCGGGGACCCGCTCGCGGTCGGTCAGGCGCACGACCGCGTCCTGGTCGATGGTGACCTCGTCGATCCCGTCGCCGTCGGCCCCCCACGAGACCTCGAGCTCGTAGTCGGACGTGACGGGGGTGAACGAGCCGTCGGGGTTCTCGACGACATGGACGTAGCCGGACTCGTGGATGATCAGGTCGGTCTCCTGGCCCGGCGGGTCGGGCACCGTGACCTGGTGGAACTCCCTGAAGACGTACTCGTTCCCGTCGTCGTCGCGGATGACGATGATCTGGACGGCGTCGACCAGGAACATCCCGTCGGCGGTCTCGGTGACCGAGACGTCCTGGAAGATCTCGACCGTCAGCCAGTCGTCGCTGCCGGGGTCGCCGCTCTCCTGCACCCGGAACGTGGTGTCGAGCCCCGAGCCGACCGGGCCCTCGGCCAGGGATCCCCCGCTCGTGCTGCCGGCGCCACCGACGACCTCGCTCCCGGGCCCGGCGCTCGCGCCGGCGTCACCGGTCGCGACGCCCGGCCCGGCCCCGACGCCGTCCCCGCCCACCGGACCCGCGGCGAGGCCGGCACCGCCCAGTGGGGCCGTGGCGCCCGCCAGGGTGGGATCCGTCGTCCCCGCGGCTCCGGCACCCTGCCCGAGGACGACGGCCGCGGCCACGGCACCCGACGACGCAGCGACCTTCGCGGCGCGACGGGCGAGGTCCCGGACCCCCTTCGGCGCTTCGGCGCCGGCGGCGCGCTTGCGGCGCAGCCGCTCGGGGATGGCCCGCCGGGCGTCCTGCTTCGCGAGTTCCCACAGGTGCGCCGGCATGCCGGGCGGCGGACCGCCGGGCCGGCTCATCGGGGGACTCCCGTCCGGCGGTCGCTCGGCACACCCGCAGCGGGACCCACGGGACCACCCGGACCGCGCGCTTCCGCGGACGCCCAGCCCGCGGCGTCGAGCAGGAGCCCCTCGCAGGTCCGGACCAGGACGCGGGCGGCGTCGCGGACCTCCCGCACGGACGTGGGGTGCTCGGCGCGCCGCTGCCACTGTGAGAGAGCGGCCTGGGCGACCTGGAGGCGGTCCGGGGCGGGTGCATCGACCGCGAGCCCGAGCCGGGTCCCGGCATCGACGCCGTCGGCGCCGAGGAGGCGCTCGGCGTCGCGTCGTTCCTGGTCGGTGAGCATCAGGCCGCCGGCGCGGAGACGGTCGAGCAGACGGACCTCGGCGAACTCGTGGGCGGATGCCGTGAGCTGCTCGAGCTCGTGGGCGAGACCGGAGGCCGGGTCGGCGGGGTAGCGGCGCAGCACCGCGTCGGCGGCCAGCAGCGCCGAGCGGGCCTTGAGCACGTCGGCGCGCGCGGCGAAACGCGTCGCGAGGGCCTCGCGCAGCGGGACCAGCCCGGACCGGTCGAGCAGCTCGCGCGACAGGGCACCGGCCGTGGTCGCGGCGCCACTGGCCACGAGGCGGACCCCCAGACGGAGGCCGAACAGTCCGAACCGGTCGATGAGGGCAGCCCGCTGCTCGCGCGGCAGACCGAACCCGTCCTCGGCGCCGACGAACCGGCCCGCGGTGAGCAACAGTCGGTCGCGGTCCGCCTCGGGCGTCGCGGCGAGCCGTCCGACCGCGCGGAACTCGTCCTCCCGCAGGGTCGCGGCCGTCACCGCGAGCAGGCCGGCCACCGGGAGGACGGTCTGGCAGAGCCCGCGCACCCGCGGGTCGTCGCGGTAGCGGCCCGCGACCCGGGCCGCGGTGTCCAGAGCGTTCGAGCGCGCGTGGCCGACCTCGTCGGCGCGCCCGAGCACACCCAGGGTGTTGATCGGGCGTCGCTCGGCCGGGTCGTCCCGGAACGCCTCGAGGAACCGGACGTCCGAGGCGTGCACGTGGCGCATCAGGTAGACGACCGCGTCGACCTGGGAGGCAGCACCTCCGTCGCTGCCGAGTGCCGACTCGGTGCGTCCGGAGACCTCGGTGGACAGCGAGTCCATGCCCGGCGTGTCGACGAGGGTGAGCGTGCGCAGCGCGGCCGAGGGCCAGTCCACGACGAGACGATCGACGTCCTCGGCGCGCCACCCACCGAGGTCGACGTCGATCAGGCTGCCCGACGGGCCCGGGGGGAGCTGGCGCGGCGGGCCCTGCCGGGGATGGGCCATCACCCGGTAGGTGTGGCCGTCGCGGAACCACGTGACGATGCGCGTGCACTCGCCGGCATCGGTGGCCGCCAGCTCCTGACCGACCAGGGCGTTGAGCAGGGTGGACTTCCCGGCCTTCAACCGCCCGGCGATCGCGACACGCAACGGTTCGTCGAGGCGCGCCGCCGCACCGCGCAGCGCCTCGGCCGCCGGTCCGCCGCCGTACACACCGACCGCCCGTCCGAGCAGCGCCCGCACGCGGTGCAACAGCGGGGAGGAACCCGGCCCGGTCACGCCGGCACCCCGGCCGCCGGGGCCGACTCCGCCCGTCCCGCACGGACGCGCCCGAGGTGGGCACGCAGGTCCTCGATGCGGGACCGCAGCTTCTGCAGCGACGCCAGGTCGGACTCGATCCGCTCCCGCGCCCCGGCGTCCGACTCCCCGCCCTTCGCCTCGGACTGGGCGGCGGACAGCGCGGCCGTGGCCGACCGTTGCAGCTCGGAGACGCGCTCGCTCCACGAGGTCCGCAGCTCGCGCTGCACGTGCCGGATCGCGTCACGGGAGTCCTTGCCGACCTGCATGTTGAAGTCGTCGATCACCCGGCGGACGGCGCCCTTGGCCTCCTGGCGACGCCGCTCGAGCTGGCGCTTGCGTTCCTCCCGGAAGCCCTGGCCCCCGAGCAGCGCCCCGCCGAGCAGTCCGACGGGCAGCGGCACGGCGAGTCCCATGATCGCGGGGAGCATCGTGAACATGAGGACGCCGCCGTAGGACTTGTTGAACGCGGCGCCGACGGCACCCTTCGGCTTGCTCGTCGTGAAGCCGACGTCGAGCGCGAGCCCGCCGACGATGTCGACCGGCGCGGCGACGTCCCGCGCGGTCACGATCTCGGACTCGGCGAGGTCGAAGTGCTCTCCGACCGTGGCCGCGACGTCCTTCGCCCGCCGCACGAACAGCGCGTAGTTCTCCATGGCCTCGCCGGCGAGGCGGTCGCGCAACCACTCCTCGAACTGCTCCCAGTTCTTGGCCGGATCTCCGTCGTCGATCGCCGTCTCGGCCTCGTGCAGCACCGCCCGCGAGCGACGGCGCAGGTCGAACTCGACGTCGGAGGAGATGTCGGAGAAGCCGTCCTGGAGCAGGACCTGCCACTTCGATGACCGCTCCCGCAGCGCGTCGGCCCGCTCCTTGGTCGCCGCGAGGCGGGCGACCAGCTCAGCGGCGTTGGCCGGGTCGGCCAGGGCGTCGCGCCGCGCGGTTGCCGTCGCCTCCATCTGGTCGATGGCGGACACGACATGGGTCACGACGGCGTCGAGAGCGAGCTCCTCGGCCCCGCTGACGACA
This sequence comes from Actinomycetospora sp. ABD4_176, assembly GCF_056311855.1. Taxonomy (NCBI): domain Bacteria; kingdom Bacillati; phylum Actinomycetota; class Actinomycetes; order Pseudonocardiales; family Pseudonocardiaceae; genus Actinomycetospora; species Actinomycetospora sp. ABD4_176. The sequence continues at coordinate 3,440,762 of NZ_CM149974.1, forward strand.
CGACCCAGGCGCGCGACCAGCGCCGGATACCCCGACTCCTCGTTGAGGGCCTTGTCGTTGGCCGCGGCGGCCAACGACCGGAGCTCGGACGAGACAGCGATCATGTCCACGTCCACCCCGGCGCGGCGCAGGTGTCCGTGGTCGAGCTCGGCGATCCGCATCCAGTGCGGGTAGAGATCGATCTTCGTCAGGATCAGGACCACCGTCGGGCACAGCTCCTGCACCGTGCGCAGGAACCGCAGCTCGGCCGCCGTCAGCTCCTGGGAGACGTCGGTGACGAACAGGACCGCATGGGACTGGGGGAGGCTGCCGACGGTGGCGGCGTGGTGGACCGACCCGATCCCACCCACCCCGGGGGTGTCGACGAGCGCCAGGCCGCCGGCCAGCAGCGGCCGGTCGATGCCGACGGTTACCGCCTTGAGCCGGCGATTGTTGTTGGGGTTGCCCGCCTCCGAGGCGTACGACGCGATCTCGGTCGGCGGGATGGCCTCGGTCCACCCCGACCCTCCCGAACCGGCTGCGGATTCGAACGTCGCGCTCGCCGTGACCTGGGAGGAGTAGCGCACCTCGGTGGGCACGCAGGTGGCGATGTCGTCGTCCACCGGGCACACGGGTGCGGTGAGCAACCCGTTGACCAGCGAGCTCTTGCCCTGCTTGAACTCGCCGACCACGTGCACGGTGATGGTGGAGTCGGTCAGCAGGCGCCGAGCGCCGGACAGTCTCGTCACGAGGTCGTCCCGCTCGTAGGCCTTGGCGCCTTTGACGGCCAGGTCGAGCGTCTCGACGGCGTGCGCCGCCGCGGCGCTCGGCGCCTGCTTCCCGGACATGGTTCTCCTCGAGTTGCCGTGTCGAGCGGTGATCAGGCGCCGGCGAGCTCGGCGCCGCTGTCCTCACCGGCGCTGCTCGACCCGCTGTCGGACGAGCCGCTGCTGTCTCCCGAGGAGCTCTCCGACTCGTAGTCGGACCCCGTGGAGCTGCTCTCACCGGACGACGACTCCCAGCTCGACGAGCTGGACGAGCTCGACGAGGAACCGTCGTCCTCGTCGGCGAACCTCAGGGCCTCGCCACCGTCGTCGCTGTCCGTGCTCGACGTGCTCGAGGAGCTGGACGAGCTCGACGTCGTGTCCGCGGACGTCCCGTAGAACCCGTCGTCGGAGCCGCCGTCGGCGATGCCCTGCTGGTTGAACTGGTTCCCACCGTCACCGGCAGCCTGCTGGTTCTGGAACAGGTTCCCGCCCGAGTCGTCGCCACCGGCGATGCCCTGCTGGTTGAACTGGTTCCCACCGTCGCCGGCAGCCTGCTGGTTCTGGAACAGGTTCCCGCCCGAGTCGTCGCCACCGGCGATGCCCTGCTGGTTGAACTGGTTCCCACCGTCGCCGGCAGCCTGCTGGTTCTGGAACAGGTTCCCGCCCGAGTCGTCGCCACCGGCGATGCCTTGCTGGTTGAACTGGTTCCCGCCCGAACCGCCGCCGCCCTGGGCGTTCTGGAACAGGTTCCCGCCGCCCTCGCTCGAACCCGAGCCGGCAGCACCCGCGGCCAGGCCCTGCTGACTGAACTGGGCGCCCGCGCCGCTGCCTCCGGCGCCCTGCGCGTTCTGGAACAGGTTCCCACCGCCGGAACCTCCGCCGCCGGCGACACCCTGCTGGTTGAACTGGTTCCCACCAGAACCACCGGCGCCCTGGGCGTTCTGGAACAGGTTCCCGCCGCTGTCGCCGCCACCGGCGACACCCTGCTGGTTGAACTGGTTGCCGCCGTCCCCGGCACCCTGCTGGTTCTGGAACAGGTTCCCGCCCGAGTCGCCGCCACCGGCGACACCCTGCTGGTTGAACTGGTTCCCGCCGTTCCCGCCGGCGCCCTGGGCGTTCTGGAACAGGTTCCCGCCGCCGCTGTCGCCGCCCCCGGCCACGCCCTGCTGGTTGAACTGGTTCCCACCACCGCCACCCGCGGCGCCCTGGGCGTTCTGGAACAGGTTCCCGCCCGAGTCACCGCCGCCGGCGACACCCTGCTGGTTGAACTGGTTCCCGCCGTTCCCGCCGGCGCCCTGGGCGTTCTGGAACAGGTTCCCGCCCGAGTCACCGCTGTCGCCGCCACCGGCGACACCCTGCTGGTTGAACTGGTTCCCACCGTTCCCGCCGGCGCCCTGGGCGTTCTGGAACAGGTTCCCGCCACCGCTGTCGCCGCCACCGGCCACGCCCTGCTGGTTGAACTGGTTCCCACCAGAACCACCGGCACCCTGCTGGTTCTGGAACAAGTTCCCGCCGCCGCTGTCACCGCCACCGGCGACACCCTGCTGGTTGAACTGGTTCCCGCCGCCACCACCAGCGGCACCCTGCTGGTTCTGGAACAAGTTCCCGCCGCCGCTGTCACCGCCACCGGCGACACCCTGCTGGTTGAACTGGTTCCCGCCGCCACCACCAGCGGCACCCTGAGCGTTCTGGAACAAGTTCCCGCCCGAGTCACCGCCACCGGCGACACCCTGCTGGTTGAACTGGTTCCCACCGCCACCACCAGCGGCACCCTGCTGGTTCTGGAACAAGTTCCCGCCACCGCTGTCACCGCCACCGGCGACACCCTGCTGGTTGAACTGGTTCCCACCAGAACCACCGGCGCCCTGCTGGTTCTGGAACAAGTTCCCGCCACCGCTGTCGCCGCCACCGGCGACACCCTGCTGGTTGAACTGGTTCCCGCCGCCACCACCAGCGGCACCCTGAGCGTTCTGGAACAAGTTCCCGCCGCCGCTGTCGCCGCCACCGGCGACACCCTGCTGGTTGAACTGGTTCCCGCCGCCACCACCAGCGGCACCCTGCTGGTTCTGGAACAAGTTCCCGCCCGAGTCACCGCCACCGGCGACACCCTGCTGGTTGAACTGCAGCGGGTCGCCCCAGTCGGCGACGTAGTCCTGGAGGTAGTCGCACTCCCCCGGACAGAGAGCCCGCTCGCCGTGGAGTGGGCAGTGATAGGGAGGGGCTCCGCCGGCGCCCTGCTGATTCTGGAACAGGTTCCCGCCGCCGCTGTCACCGCCCCCGGCGACACCTTGCTGGCTGAACTGGTTCCCGCCGTCCCCGCCGGCACCCTGCTGGTTCTGGAACAGGTTCCCGCCGCCGCTGTCGCCGCCCCCGGCGACACCCTGCTGGTTGAACTGGTTCCCGCCGTCCCCGCCGGCACCCTGCTGGTTCTGGAACAGGTTCCCGCCGCTCGTCCCCGTCGGCTCCAAGGTCTCCGACATCTCCGGTCCTCTCGTCGCTGGTGGCCGCGGCCCGGGTGACAAGGTTCCGTGTCGCGCCGAGAGGGCCGACCGGTGGAGGTCCGCGGTGACGTCACCCAGAGTGGTGATCACGGGAATGACCGTCATGAGTAGGGACCTACTCATGCCCGCGGCCCGGCGAGGGGTACTACTCGGGCGTCGACCGTCGATACCGGACCTCGAGCAGCGACGCCGAGGCCGGCCCACCGGCGTCGCGTGACGGATCGATCCTGGCTACGAGGGACGTCTGAGGGCTCAGAGGGGTCGGCGGGCACCAGTCCGGGCCGATACCTGTTACTTCTCCTCACCCCAATGCCGCGGCCTCGTCCCGTCGCCGCACGCCTGCGCTCTCGACGGCTACTCACTCCGGGAGACGGCCACGGCACCTGCTGAGGTCGCGATGTCGCCGGGCTGCTCAGCGGGCGGGAAAGTCGAGCTGCCAGAACTCCGTACGGCTGGTCACGTAGGCGCGGGTGCCGTCACGGGAGGTGGCGACCCCGAAAGGCAGCGGACCGACGGGGACCGTGCCGATGGCGTCGTCGCGGCTGTTGATCACGGTCACGGTGGAGCCGGGCGCGGCGTCGCCCCCGTAGTTGGTGACCAGCACGTTGCGGCCGTCGCCCGTGACCGCCACGCCGATCGGTCCGCCGACGCCCTCGGTGATCGTGGCGGTCACGGTGTCGGTGGTCGTGTCGACGACGCTGACCGAGCCCTGCGGCGCCTGCTGCGTGCCCTGGCTCGCGACGTAGGCGTAGCGCCCGTCGGGGCGGACGGCGATGCTGCGCGGGGTGTCGCCCACCGGGATCGTCGCGGTCACCGCGTTGGTCGCGGTGTCGACGACCGAGACGGTGTTGCCGACACCGGTGAGCACCCCCTCGTTGGCGACGTAGAGCTTGCGCCCGTCGGGGGTGATCGCGAGGCCGCTGGGGCCCTGGCCGACCGGCACGGTCGCGGCCACCGCCGAGGTCGCGAGGTCGACCACCGACACGGTGCTGCCGGGTTCGGCGTTCGTCCCCTCGTTGGCGACGTACACGCGCCGCCCGTCGGGGCTGAGCGCGAGGCCCGACGGCGCCACCCCGATCTCGATCTGCGCCGAGACGCTGCCCGCCGCCGTGTCGATGATCGCCAGCGCGCTCCCGGGCGCGGCCTCCGAGCCCCGCTCGCTGACGAACAGCCGCGTCCCGTCGCCGCTGACCGCGAGGTCGCCGGGGAAGGTGCCGACCGGGACCGTGCCGGTGAGCCGGTTGGTCGCGGTGTCGACGAGGGCGACCGACGGCGACGGCGTCGGGCTGCCGCCCTGGCCGCTGACGAACGCCCGGCGCCCGTCGGGGCTCAGCTCGACCCACCGCGGGCTCTGTACCGGCGGGTCCACGGCCTGCGCCGTCGGCACCGATCCCGGGGACAGGAAGTCGGAGACCTGGTCCGCGCCGACCACGCCGGCCGCGACGATCACCAGCGCCGCGAGCCCGACGGCGGCCCACCGCCACGGCCGGCGCTTCCCCGTCGCCCCCAGCGCGGGCGGGGGCGGGGGTCCGCCGGGGGTCGTGGTCCCGTCGGGCGCACCCGACGGGGCCGACGCCGGGGCTGCCGACGCCGACGACGCCGACGACGCCGAGGACGGGGCCGTCACCGGGCCCGTGACGGTGCCCGTGCGCGCGCCGTCCGGGGTGGGCCACCCGGAGCCCGGGGGACCGTGGCGGGTCGGAGCGGGAGGCGGGCCGCCGCGGCCCGTGCCGAGCAGGGACGTCGTGGCCCCGACCGGCGCGGCCCCCGGACCGGGACGCCCCACCGCGAGCGCCGCGTCGGCCAGCGCCCCGGGGGTCGGGTAGCGGTGCGCGGGGTCCTTCGCCATGCCGGTGGCGACGACCCGGTCGAACACCGCGAGGTCGGCGCGGGACCACGAGGGCGCGGGCACCGGCTGGTGCACGTGCTGGCCCATGTGCGCCACCGGGTCGGGGCCGGCGTAGGGGCGGCGCCCGGTGAGCAGCTCGAAGAACAGGCACGCCAGCGCGTAGACGTCGCTGCGGAAGGTCGCCGTCTCGCCGCTGAACAGCTCCGGCGCCATGTAGGCGGTGGTGCCCAGCACGGTCCCGGAGGTGGTCAGGTGCGACGAGCCCGCCCCGGCGATGCGAGCGATGCCGAAGTCGACGAGGAAGCAGAAGTCGCCGGTGCGTTGCCCGGTGAGCAGCACGTTCGACGGCTTGACGTCGCGGTGCACGAGGCCGGCGTCGTGTGCCGCGTCCAGGGCCTCGGCGATCTGCCCGACGATGTCGACGGCGCGGGCGGGCGGCAGGCCCGTCGGGTGGGCGCGGACCACGGCCGCGAGGTCGCCGCCGTCGACGAGCCGCATGTCGACGAAGAGGCGGCCGTCGATCTCGCCGAAGTCGTGGATCGGGATGACGTGCAACGAGGACAGCCTCGCGGTCACCCGCGCCTCCTGCGCGAAGCGCGCCCGGAACTGGGGGTCGGCCGCCACCGCGCCGCCGAGGAGCTTCAGCGCGACAGGACGCTCACGCCGCGTGTCGAAGGCCTCCCACACCTCACCCATCGCGCCGCGTCCGACCAGACGCCTCAGCTGGTACGGGCCGAACACCTCGCCCTCGGCGGCCACCTGATCACACCCCTGTCCCGGCCGGCGCCCCCCGGACGACCCGCGCCGTAGGTTATCGCCGTGCCCCCACGGCGCGGTCCTGTTCCTGCCCCGTTCCACCCCGACCGTCGCCGAGCGGGCCGGGGACGGGCGATGCCGCCGTCCGGGTGACGCCGAGCCCCCCGGGCACCCGAGCGCCGCGCGACCGCCCCGCCGCCGACGCCGACCCCGCCGCCGGATGATCGCGCTGGTCACGGCATCGGACCGGACCGATGTGCCCGGTCGCCCCGGCCGATCGACACCTTGTCCTCCCTGTACGCTCCGTGAACCATACGAGGCACGCACGGGCGCGGGTGGGAGCGCGGAGCCGAGGAGGTACGGCGCCATGCCGGAGGTCTGGCCGCTGGTCGGGCGCTCCGAGACGCTGTCCGCGATCGTCCACCTCGCCTCGACACGTCAGTGCGCCGGCGTGCTCCTCGTGGGCCCGCCCGGCGTCGGTCGCACCCGACTGGCCCGAGCGGCGCTGGCCGCGATCGCGACCACGGAGGGTCCCGAGGTCTCGCCCGTCTGGGTGATGGCGAGCCGCTCGACCCAGGACATCCCGCTCGGCGCGATGAGCCACCTGCTGCCGGGGACGGAGACGGTGCCGGACGGCGACGCGCTGACCGGCCACCTGCTGCACGAGGCGCGGCGCGCCCTGCGCCCCGAGCCCGGCACCCAGCTCGTCCTCGCCGTCGACGACGCGCACGTCCTCGACACGACCTCGGCGGTCCTGCTCCAGCAGCTCGCCGTCTCCGGCGACGCCTTCCTCGTGGTGACCGCACCGACCGGGCTCAGTGTCCCGGACCCGATCTTCGCGCTCTGGAAGGAGGGGCTGGTCGACCGCCTCGACATCGGTGAGTTCGACCGCGCCCAGAGCGACCAGCTGGTGGCCCGCGCGCTCGGCGGACACGTGGACGGCGCGGCCCTGCAGCGGCTGTGGCGGTACGCGCTGGGCAACGCGCTCTTCCTGCGCGAGCTCGTCGACGGCGCGCGCGAGAACGGCACCCTGCGCCAGCACGGGGCGGTGTGGCGCTGGGAGGGGCCGTTCGAGCCGTCGTCGCGGCTGGTGGAGATGGTCGAGGCCCGCATGGGCACGCTCGCCGCCCCGGAGCGCGACCTGCTGCGGCTGCTCGCGTTCGGGCAGCCGCTCGGCAGCGAGGTCGCGGCCGGGCTCGTCTCGCCGTCGGTGCTCGCGACGCTGGAGCGCCGGGGGCTCGTCGAGTCGCTGCGCGAGGGGCGGCGGGTGAACGTCCGCCTCAAGCACCCGCTCTACGCCGAGATCCTCCGCCAGCAGGCCACCCCGCTGCAGGAGCGCCAGGCCTACCACCGCCTCGCGCGGGCGATGGAGGCGCACGGCACCCGCCGTGGCGAGGACCGCAGCCGGCTGCTCGGGTTCCGGGTCGGCCAGGGCGAGGAGGCCGACGCGCACGAGCTGCTCGCCGCCGCCCGTGACGCGGCGGCCGCCGACGCGGGGCTCGCCGACCAGCTGCTGCGCGCCGCCGCGGACTCCGGCGGCACCGTCGAGGTGCGCCTCCAGCTCGCCCGCGCCCTGGTCGCCGCCGACCGCTTCAGCGAGGCCGAGGCGGTGCTCGCCGAGGTGGCGGCGCGCCCGGAGGCGGGCTCGGCCCCGGCGTCCGCGCTCGTCGCGTCCGCCCTCGTCCGCGTGCCCAACGCGGCCTGGGGCCTGCACGACGTCGTCGGGGCGCGCGACGTCCTGCGCGCCCTGGAGCAGACCGTCGCCGCGGGCGAGGCCCCCGCCGGCGTGACGTGGCTGCGGGCGGTCTCGGCGCTGCTCGAGGGCCGGCCCCGCGCCGCCCTCGACCGCCTCGAGCCGCTGCTCGCCCCCGACGCCGCCGACCCCGAGCCCCCCGAGGTCCGCGTCGCCGCGCTCTCGGTCGCCGCGTTCGCCGCCGCCCGCGCGGGCCTGCTGGGCCGTGCCCGGGAGCTCGTCGCGCGCGGCCTGCCGAGGATCGAGCGCGACGGCGACCCGAGCGGCGGCTGGCTGCGGTTCCAGTTCCTCGCGGCCTCCTGGTACGCCGACCTGCAGGCCGGCGACCTGGAGCACGCCGACGAGCTCGCCCGCGACGGGTACGCCGAGGCGCTGGCGCAGGGCCTGCGCACGCCGGTGGCCCTCTACGCGACGTGGCAGGGGATCGTCGCGGGCCGCCGGGGCCGGGTCCGGGCCGCCGCGCGCTGGCTGCGGGAGGCGGGGGCCGCGGTGTCCGCGTCGCGCTTCTGCTTCGCGGTGCCGCTGGCCGCCGAGCTGTCGATGGCCCTCGCCGCGTCCGGGGAGCTCGCCGAGGCCCGCACCGTGCTCGACACCGCCGACGACGTCCCCGGCGGCGGCCTGCTCAACGGCTGGCAGACCGCCGCCGGCGTCTGGCTGCTCGGCGTCGAGGGCCGGGTGTCGGCCGCGACCGAGGCCGCGATCGCCGCCGTCACCACGCCCGACGACCCCGGGCACCGGCTCCAGACACTGCACGCCGTCATCCGGCTGCGGGCCACCGGCGTGGTGGCCGACGAGCTGGAGGTCCTCGCCGCCGACCTCGACGGCGCGCTGCCGGCGGTGATGGTCGCCCACTCGCGGGCCCTGAGCGCGCGCGACGGCGCCACCCTCGATGAGGTCGCCGGGCGCTTCGCGGCGCTCGGGGCGCTCCTGCTCGCCGCCGAGGTGGCCGCCCAGGCGTCCGCGGTGCACCGCGCGGACGGCAGCACCGTGCCCGCGCGGGCGTCGGCGGCCCGCTCCCGCGCGTGGGCCCAGGAGTGCGAGGACGCGCGGACCCCGGCGCTGGGGCTCCTCGAGGCGTCGACGGAGCTGACGCGCCGCGAGCTGGAGATCGCGTCGCTGGCCGCGACCGGGCTGACCAGCAAGGCGATCGCCGAGCAGCTCGTCGTCTCGGTGCGCACCGTCGACAACGTGCTCCGCGCGGTCTACGCGAAGCTGGGCGTGTCCGGGCGCGGGGAGCTCTCGCAGGTCGCCGGTCTCCACGTCGCCCGCTGATCCCGGGCGTCAGGACCCGCTGCTGCCCGAGCCGCTCCCCGAGCTGCTCCCGCCGCCGTCGCTGGTGCCGCCGTCGGTGCTGCCGCCGTCGGTGGTGCCGCCGTCGGTCGTGCGCGAGGGGCGCGGCTCGGTGGTGCGGTACGTCGTGCGCTCGCTGCGCCCACCGCCGCCACCGCCGCCGCTGGGCGCCCGTCGGGCGGCACTCTCGCCCTGCCGGCTCCCGCCCGACGAGCCCGCGGCCGGTTCCCCGGCCGGCGCGGCCGGGGCCACGGGCGCGACCGGTACCGGCGCCGGCACCACGGCCGCGGGCGGCGGCGCGACGATCGAGGCGTCGGTGGGCGCCGGGCTCTCGGCGGACGCGACGCGGTAGACGTAGGTGCCGCCGCCGGCGAGCAGTGCCAGCAGCAGCGCGCCGGCGACGGCCATCGGCACGCGCCGGCGGCGCTCGGGCCCGGGCTCGGGGGCGCCCTGCAGCGCGGGGGCCGGCAGGCCGGCCGCCGGCGTCCCGGCCGGCGCCGGTCCGCGCCCCGGGACCGGCGGCCCGACGCCGGGCATCACCGAGGTGATGGGGACGCCGCCGACCACCGGCATCGCCCCGGACGGCGGGCCGGTGCGCCGCGGCGGCGGCAGCGTCCCGGGACGGCGGAAGGTGCCCGACGACGGGCCGGTCATCGGACCGACGGCGGTGGTGGCCGCCGCCGCGGTGCGCCACACCTGCGGGCCCGTCGTGACGCCGGGCGCGGTGCCGCCGTGGACGTACTCGGTGTGGGCCATGCCGGCCGCGCCCAGGACGATCGCGTGCTTGGGGTGGGCGTCGACCGCGGTCGGGCGCCCCAGCTCCGCGGACACCATCTGGGCCACCAGCGGGATCCGCGACGACCCCCCGACGAGCAGGACCGTCGTCAGCTGCTCGGGGCGCACGTTCGCCGACTCGAGCGCCCGGCGCAGCGAGGCGATCGTCGCCGTGATCGACGGGCGGATCATGTCCTCGAACTCGCCGCGGGTCAGCCGCACCTCGGTCTGCAGCGACGGCAGCATCACCGGGATCGTCGTCTCGGTGTCGGCCGAGAGGGCCTCCTTGGCGAGCACGCAGTCCTGCCGCAGCCGGATCACGGCGCTCGTCGCGTGCGGGTCCGACGGGTCGAGCGCGGAGACCGGGCCGCCGAGCACGCGGTCGACGTGGGCGAACACCGCCTCGTCGAAGTCGATGCCGCCGAGGCCCTCGATGCCCTCCGGCGTCCCGAGCAGCTCGAAGCCCTTCCCCGCCGTGCGCAGCACCGTGGCGTCGAAGGTGCCACCGCCGAGGTCGTAGACCGCGACCGTGGCGCCGTCCTCGAGACGCTCGTTGGTGGCGTAGTGGGCGGCGGCCGCCTCCGGCTCGGTGATCATCTGCACGTTGCGCAGGCCGGCCTGGCGCGGGATCTGGTCGAACAGCTCGCGCTTGTAGGGGCCCCAGTTGGCGGGGTGGGTCAGCGTCACGACGTCGGGCATCCCGCCCTCGCGCTCGCTGACCGCCCGCACGACGTCACGCAGCTGGCGGGCCATGAGGTCGCCGGCCGCGTAGGGCGAGCCGCCGAGGATCAGCGGCATCGGGTCGCCGAAGCGGCGCTTCACCTCGCGGGCGACGCGGTCGGGCTCCGTGGCCGCGCGCCGCTCCGCGGCGTCGCCGGTCAGGACGGCACCGTCCTCGCGGATGAGGATCACCGAGGGCACGGCGGCGGCCCGGTCGCCGAGGGTGGCCATCTCCACGCGGCCGTCCCGGTCGACCGCCGCGGCGGTGAAGGTGGTTCCGAGATCCACTCCGAGTCCGTAGCCCACCGGAATCTCCTCTCTCGCTCGTGCGGTCGTGGGGGTGTCGGGTGCGGGGTCGCGCCGGTCGTGTCGCCGGTCAGACGACGAGGTCAGACGGCGAGGTCAGACGGCGAGGTCGCCCGGGTCGGGCGGGTCGTGACCGGGGCCGTCGTCGTCGGGCTCCGCCGCGGCGGCCGTCCCCGGCCCGTTCTCGGCGGCGTCCGGGTCGGCGACGGCGGTGGTCGGGTCGGGGGCATCGGGGTCGTCGACGGGCTCCGGGCCGCCGGCGAGGTGCTCGTCCTCGGGCGACACCGCCGGCGCCGGGACCCGCGCCGGCGGTGTCGGCGGTGTCCAGTCGGGGAGGTCGTCTGGCGGGTCGACGAGCTCGTCGTCCGGCCCGTCGTTCAGCCCGCCGGCGGGCGCCGGGTCGCTGACGCCGTTGACGCTGCGGTCGTAGCTGACGGTGTCGACCGAGAAGCTGCCGTCGGGGTTCTCGACGACGTGCACCTGGCCGCGCTCGTGGATGAGCAGGTCGGTCTCGCGGGCCGGGGGCTCGGACACCGCGGCGTGGTGGTGCTCCTTGAAGACGTAGCGCCCACCGGCGTCGTCGGAGACCACCAGGTACTGGAAGGCGTCGACGTGGTAGGCCCCGTCAGCCACCCCGCTGACCACCTCGTTGACCACCACGTCCTGGTACAGCTCGACCGAGAGCCAGCCGTCGTCGACGCCCTGCGGGTCGAGCACGCGGAACGACTCCGCCAGCGCCGGCCCCTCGCCCGGCGGGAGCGGGACGTCGGGGGTCGTGTGGGCGACGGCGGCGACCGCGGGGCCGGCCGGGCCGTCGGTCCCCGCCGCGGCGGCGTCGACCTGGGTGCCGACGGCGATCGCCAACCCGAGCCCCGCGCCGGCCTTCGCCGCCCGGCGGGCGACCTCGCGGATGTGCGCCGGCGCGTCCGCCCCGTTCTCCTTCGCGCTGCGCAGCCAGTCGGGGATCACCCCGCGCACGTCGCGCTTCGCGGCCTCCCAGAGATGCGCGGGCATCCCGGGGGGCACGGCACCGGGGGTGCGGGCGACGGTCACGGCACGAGTCTCGGGCGGGGCGGACCGGGGGTCATGAGCAACGGCTACTCGGTTTCCGGTGCGGCCCGGCGGCGTGTTGCTCATCGCGGTCACCACGACCCGAGCGAGCCGACGACCAGGCCCTCGCAGGTGCGCACCAGGATCCGCGCGGCCTGCCGGACGTCGCGGGCCGACGCGGGGTGCTCGGCACGGCGCTGCCACTGGGCGAGCGCCGCGCGCGCCGCCCGCTGGACCTCCGCCGGCGGGGTGTCGGGCTCGAGCCCCAGCCGTTGCCGGACCTCGACACCCCCGCCGCCGAGCAGCCGCTCCGCGGACTCCCGCTCGGTCTCTGTGAGCATGAGGGACCCGACGCGCAGGCCGTCGAGCAGGCGGACCTCGGCGAACTCGTGCGCCCCGGAGTTGACGATCTCGAGCTCGTGCAGCAGCTGCTGGGCCGCCGGTACCGGGTAGCGCCGGATCACGGACTCGACGGCGAGCAGCGCCGACCGGGCCTTGAGCACCTCGGCGCGCCCGGCGAAGCGGCTGAGCAGCGCCTCGCGCAGGGGCTGCAGGCCGCTGCGGGTGAGCAGCTCGCGCGAGAGCGCGCCCGCGGTGCCGGCGACGCCGGTGTAGCGCAGGCGCACCGAGAGCCGGACGCCGAACAGGCCGAACCGGTCGAGGAGCGCGGCCCGGCGCGCGGGCGAGAGGTCGAGGTCGGGCACGTCCCGGTGCGCGAACCGGCCGGCGGTCAGCAACAGCGCCTCGACGTCGTCCTCCGGCGCCTCGGCGAGCTTCTCGACGGCGCGGAACTCGTCCTCGCGCAGGGTCGCCGCGGTGGACGCGAGGAGGCCCGCGACCGGGACGACGGTCTGGCACAGCGCCTGCACCCGCGGGTCGACGCGGTAGCGGTCGGCGACGCGCGCGGCGCTCTCGAGGGCGTCGGGGCGGCCGTGGCCCACCTCGTCGGCCCGGGCCAGGACGCCGAGGGTGTTGATCGGCCGGCGCTCGCTCGGGTCGTCGCGGAACGTCTCGAGGAACCGGATGTCGGACGTGTGGATGTGGCGCATGAGGTAGACGACGGCGTCGGCCGTGCCGGGGCCCCCGCCGTGCTCGTCCAGCGCCGTCTCGGTGCGCCGGGCGAGCTCGGTGGTCAGCGAGTCCATGCCCGGGGTGTCGATGAGGGTCATCGTCTTGAGCGACGGCGAGGGCCAGTCGACGACGAGACGGTCGATGTCCTGGGCGCGCATGCCACCGAGGTCGCTGTCGAGCAGGCCGCCGGCGGGCCCGGGCGGGAGCTGCCGGGGCGGGCCCTGGTGCGGGTGGGCCATGACCCGGTAGGTGAGGCCGTCGCGGTACCAGGTGACGACCCGCGTGCACTCCCCCGCGTCGGTGGCCGCGAGCTCCTGCCCGACCAGGGCGTTGAGCAGCGTCGACTTGCCCGACTTGATCCGGCCGGCGATCGCCACCCGCAGCGGTTCCTCGAGCCGGGCGGCCGCCGCCTGCAGACCGGGCAGCGCGGGCCCGCCCGCGTAGATCTGCTGGGCCTGCGCCAGGAGGCCCCGCACGCGGGTCAGCAGCGACGACGGCGGGGGCGGCGCCGGACGTGGCGGTCCGGGCGGTCCGGGCGGTCCGGGCGGTCCGGGCGGGGGTCCGGGGAAGCCGCGGGGCGGGCCACCCGGCCCGGGTGGGCCGCCGACGCCACCGGGTGGGCCAGCGGGGCGGCTCGGCCCACCGGGCCCACCGGGACCCGGGACGCCGCGGGGCGGGGTACCGGAGGGGCGCGGGCGGGGCCGGTCGTCACGGTTCACCGGGCGGCCCTGGCAGGTGCGGCGGGTGCGGCGACCGGCGTCGGGGCCGGGGTGGCGGCGGCGAGGCCGGAGGCGCGGGTGCGCTCCAGGTGGGCGGAGAGGTCCTCCACCCGTGCCTTGAGGGCGTCCAGGGAGGCCAGGTCGGTCTCGGCGCGGCTGCGCGCCCCGGTGTCCGTCTCGGTGGCCTTCGCCGCCTCCGTGGCGGCGGCGAGCGCCTCGGTCGCCGAGCGCTGGAGCTCGGCCACGCGCTGGGACCAGGCGTTGCGCAGCTCGCGCTGCACGTGGCGCACGGCGTCGCGCGAGTCCTTGCCGAAGTGCATGTTGAACTCGTCGACGAACCGGCGGACCGCCGCCTTGGCCTCGCTGCGGCGCTTCTCCAGGGCCCGCTTCTGCTCCTCCTTCCACCCCATCCGCCCGAGCAGCAGGCCCGGGATGAGCCCGAGCCCCATCGGCACCGGCAGTCCGGTCATGCTCGTCAGCATCGTGAACATGAGGAAGCCGCCGTAGGACTTCTGGAAGGCGGCCATCCCCGCGCCCTTCGCCTTCTTCTCGGCGAAGCTCGCGTCGGTCTTCATGCCGTCGATCAGCTCGACCGGGGCGGCGACCTCCCGCGCCCGCACCACCTGCGACTCCGCCATGTCGAAGTGCTGCCCGACGGAGATCGCGACCTCCTTCGCCCGCGTCACGAACAGGGCGTAGTTCTCCAGCGCCTCGCCGGCCAGGCGCTGGCGCAGCCACGCCTCGAACTCCTCCCAGTTCGTCGCCGGGTCGCCCTGGTCGATCGACTCCTCGGCCTCATGGACGACCTTGCGCGTGCGCTGGCGGAGGTCGAAATCGGTGTCGGAGGAGATGTCGGCGAAGCCGTCCTGCAGCACCGTCTGCCACTTCGACGAGCGCTCTCGCAGCGCGTCGGCCCGCTCCTTGGCCCGGGTCAGCTCGGCGACGAGCACCGCCGAGCGCTGCGGGTCGGCCAGGGCGGCGAGGCGGGCGCGCGCCACGGCCTCCATCTGCTCCACCGCGGAGTGCACGTGGGTGATCGCGGCGTCGAGGGCGAGGCGCTCCCCGCCGGCGACGATCTCGTTGAGGCGGGCGATCAGCGTCGGGAAGCCGGACTCGTTGTTCAGGTCCTTGCTCATCGTGCTCGCCGCGAGCGAGCGCACCTCCGACGACACCGCCAGCGACTCGATCTCGATCCCGGCCCGCCGCAGGTGCTCGCGGTCGCGCTCGAGCATGCGGTCGGAGTGCGGGTAGAGGTCGGTCTTGGTCAGGACGAACAGGACCGTCGGGCACAGTTCCTTCACCGTGCGCAGGAACGTCACCTCGCTCTCGGTGAGCTCCTGGCTGCAGTCGCTGACGAAGAGCACCGCGTGCGAGCGGGGCAGCGAACTGATCGTCGACGCGTTCGACACCGACCCGATGCCGCCGACGCCGGGCGTGTCCACGAGGACCAAACCGTTCGACAGGATCGGCCGGTCGAGGCCGACGGTGACGCGCCGCAGGCCGCGGTTGTTGCCCGGGTTGCCGGCCTCGGAGGCGTACTGCGCGACGTCCGACGGCGCGATCGTCTCGTTCCACCCGGCGCCCGCGGCGCCGGACGTCGGCTCGAAGACCGCGCTCGCGGTGAGGGTCTTGGCGTAGCGCACCTCGGTCAGCACGGCGGTGGCCACGTCGTCGTCGACGGGGCAGATCGGCGCGGTCAGCAACGCGTTGATCAGCGAGCTCTTGCCCTGCTTGAACTCGCCGACGACGTGCACCGTGATCGACGAGTCGCCGAGGATCTGCTTGGCGCCCCGGAGCCGCGCGACCAGGTCGTCGCGCTCGTAGGCCTGCGCGCCCTTGATCGCCATGTCGATGCTCTCGACGGCGTGGCGCGCAGCGGCGCTCTGCTTCTGCTGCTGCTGGACCGCCATGCCTCTCCTCTCACCCGCCCGGGGACGAGCCTCCGCCACCCGGGCGTGATCGTCATGAGCAGCGACTACTCATGTCCGGCGCGCCCACGGCCTCGACCGCGCGGGACGGCCCGGCACGGTCACGAGGACCGTGCCGGACCGTCGGTGCGGGTCGGTCGGGATCAGCCGTCGACGCTGTCCGAGCCGCCGCTGTCGCCACCGCTGTCGCCGCCGCTGTCGCCGCCGGAGCCGCCGGAGCCGCCGCCGCCGGACTCGAAGCCCCCGCCGCCGGACTCGAAGCCACCGCCGGAGCCGAGGTCGTCACCGCCGCCGCCGCTGCCGCTGCCACCGCCGACGGTCTCGAGGACGGGCTCCTCCTGCGGCTCCTCCTCGAAGCCACCGCCCGCGCTCGACGACTCGTCGGTCGGCTCCTCGGTGGACGAGCCGCTGCTGCCGCCGTTGCCTGTGCCGTGGAAGACCAGGTCGCCGCCTGCCGGCTCGATCTCGATCTCGCTGACCGAAGGCTCCTCGTCGATCCCGCCCCCGGGTTCCGTCACCGGCGCGGGTTCCTCGTCGATCGTCCGGGCGACCGGGGTGAGGTCGTCGATCGCCTCGTCCTCCGCCCGAGCGTCCTCGGCCTCCCGCGCCTGCTCGTCCTCCCGCTCCCGCTCCTGCTCCTCCGCCCGCGCCTGCTCGTCCTCCCGCTCCTGCTCGCGCTCCTGCTCCTCCGCCCGCGCCTGCTCCTCCGCCCGCGCCTGCTCGTCCTGCTCCCGCGCCTCGTCCTGCTCGCGCGCCTCGTCGTCCTCCGCCGGCGTCCGGGTCACCGGGCCCGGGGTGTAGATCTCCCCGTCCTCGTCGATGGGCGGCGGCATGGTCACCGCCGGGGGCGGGACCGGCTGGTGGTGCGGGTGGGTCTGGTACCACTCGTCCGGGTCCGGGCAGTACGGCGGCCGCGGGGCGTCGGGGCAGTAGTCCGGGTTGTAGCCCTCGGGGCGGTGGACCGGGTGGTAGCAGTCCGGGTTGTAGTGCGGGTGCCAGCAGTACGGGTTCTGCACCGGGTGGAAGCCCCAGGGGTTGTGCACCTCGTGGTAGCAGTGCGGGTTCCACACCGGGTCGTACTCGTACGGGTCGCCGTAGTGGCCGGAGGGCTCGAGGTTGTCGTAGAGGTAGCTGCAGTCGGGGCCGCAGTAAGTGGCGTGCGCGGGGCAGTTGTAGTCCCGCGGCAGGCAGCCCTGCTCGATGTAGGTGCTGCAGCTGTCGTAGGGCGGGCAGTCGTCCTTGATGTACTCGTCGCCCGGCGGCTGGTGGCCCCACTCGCCCTCGCCGTACTCGCCCACGCCGTACTCGTCCTCGGAGGTCGGCTCCTCGGAGGTCGGCTCCTCGATGATGGGCTCCTCGGGCGGCGTCTCCCCCGGCGGCGTCTCGCCGACGGGGGGCGGCGTCGTGGTGTCGTCGAGGTCGCTCGCCGGGTCGGCGATCACGGGCTGCATCGCGGGCTGGGCGGGGACGTTCGCGGGGTTCGCGGGGATGGTCATGTCGGTCTCGTTCCGTTCCGGGGGGACCGGTGTGCCGGGCCCGCTCTCTCGGTCGGGACAAGACTGCGGGCGCCGGTACCCCCCGGTCATGAGCAGCGGACTACTCGAAGGCGGCGACGACCGCCCGGGGACTACTCGGTCGGGCCCGCGCGGGACCCTCGCTGCGCTCGGGGGACATGAGTAGCGCTCGTCGCCCGGCGCCGGCGCTACTCACCGGGGCCGGGAGGTCAGCGCGAGCCGGGCCGGCGCCCCGCCGGGGTGTCGTGCTCGTCGACGGTCCGGGCGTCGACGGTCCGGGCGTCGTCGGGACCCGCGTCGTCCGGGGCCTCGACCCCCTCGACACCGCCGGCGTCGTCGCCGGCCACGGCGGCCGGGGTCTCCTTGGCGTGGACGACGAACCACGCGACCCACCCCGCGGCGGCGACCCCGACGAAGCTGACGAGGCGGTAGAGCAGGACCGCCGCGAGGGCGGGGTGCGACGGCACGCCCCCGGCGACCAGCGCGGCGAGCAGCGCTCCGTCGACGAGACCGAGCCCGCCGGGCAGGAACGCCGCGCTCGAGGCCGCGGTGGCGGCGGCGTAGGCGACGAGCACCAGCGCGAGCGTCATGCCCTCCGCCCCGACGGCGGCGCAGCAGGCGGCGAGGCAGGCGATGTCGAGCAGCCAGTTCGCGAGCGCCGCGCTCCCGACGACGACCCGCCCGCGCCCGCGCAGCTCGATGAGCTGCAGCGCGGCGATCTGGTCGGCGAGCTCGGCCACGCCCGTCTCGCGCGGACGGTGGCGCACGCGGTTGACCAGGCGCAGGCCCCCCGAGCCCGCGGCGACCAGGAGCCCGGGACGGCGCGCGACGACCACGACGCCCGCTCCGAGGGCCGCGACACCGAGGATCTGCAGCACCAGCCAGGTCAGCGAGGTCGGCCGCCCGCCGACCACGAGCGCCGAGCCGAAGGCGATCGCGGCGAGCGCGAGGGAGGCCGCGACCCCGCCGGCGACCATCGTCCACGTCGTCGCGGGCACCGTGGCGCCCCACGCGCGGCGGCGCTTGTAGGTGTAGGCCGTCGACAGCGCGGCACCGCCCGGGACGGTCAGGTGCAGGGCGTTCGCGGCGAGCGTCGCCATCGTCACCGCACCGAGCGACACCCGCACCGACGCGGCCACCAGCAGCCGGTGGTGGAGCACGGAGAACGCGACGAGCGCCCCCGCCTCGGCGGCGACGGCGACGACGACCCACCAGGGGTCGGCCTCGAGCAGCGCGGCGCCGGCGGCCTGGACCGTCGGCCAGACGATGACCACGCCGGTGGTGACGACGGCCGCCACGAGGATGCCGGTGGTGATGCGCAGCACACGGCGGGTCCGCGGGGTGGCGCTGGTCAGGCCCGTCGACGCGGTGGTCACGGTCGCGCTCACCCCTCCAGTGTCCTCCTGCCGGCCCGATCACCGGTGGGTGACCGATCACGCCCGCGGGCACGCGTGGCGCCGACGGAGACCGCACGACCGGTCCGGGCCCGGCGACGAGCGGTCCGCGCGTCGACGGGGTGAGCCCGCACCGCAGCGGTGACATGCTGCCCGACGACGTCGGCGCCCCGACGTGCCCCCGGTCGATCGAGGAGGACACCCGCGATGAGCCGCCGCGTGGACGCCGACCTGCTGCTCGTCGGGAGTCTCCCGGTCGACTCGCCCGACGACGGCTTCCGGGCCGGCGCGGAGCTGTTCGCCGACCGCGTCGCGGCCCTGCCCGACGGGGAGTCCGGGGCGCGCGGGGCCTGGGTCGGCTACGACCGCACGACCCTGCTCGAGCCGCACCCCGACATCACGGTGATCGCCCCGTCGCCGTCACCGACCGGCCTCGCCCGCCACGCCTACGACACCGCGCGCCTCACCGTCGCCGACGGCGTCGAGACCCTGCGCTTCGACGCGTGGCCGCGGGTCGGCGAGACCCTCGCCTCCTACGAGCGCTTCGTGGCGCTGCGGGCCGACGGGGTGATCCCGCCGGACCTGCGCTTCCAGGTCGGCCTGCCCGGCCCGTCGAGCGTGTTCACCGGCGCGTTCAAGGACGACGACGCCCGCAACTGGGCGATCGTCGGCCCGGCGCTCGAGGACCTGTGGTCGCGCGCGGTCGACGAGCTGCTCGCGACGATCCCCGCGGACGACCTGGCCCTGCAGTGGGACCTCGCCTACGAGGTGATCGACCTCGAGGGCGTGCTCGGGTGGACGGCGGGGGACGCCTGGGAGCGCTTCGCCGGGCCCTGGTCACGGCTCGCCCCGCGGGTGCCCGAGGACGTCCTCATGGGCCTGCACCTCTGCTACGGGACGTTCCCCGAGTGGCCGATGTTCGAGGCGCGCGACATGGGCCTCATCGTCCGGATGGCGAACCACGCCGTCGCCCGTGCGGGGCGCCCGCTCGACTGGGTCCACCTCGCCGGGCCCCGCTACCTGCGCAGCGAGGACGACGCGTTCTTCGCCCCGCTCGCCGATCTCGACGTCCCCGACACCCGGGTCTTCCTCGGCATCGTGCTGCCGATCGACGGCGCGGACGGCCTGCGGCGCCGGCAGGCGACCGCCTCGCGCCACCTCGCCGACTTCGGCGTCGCCCAGTACTGCGGCATGGGCCGGCAGCGCGGCGAGGACCCCGCGGCGACGCTGCGCGAGCACGCCGCGACGGTGGCCGCGGTCCGCGGCTAGGGGCAGGATCGGGCGCGTGGTCGGGATCGTGGAGGTCAGCCCGCGCGACGGGCTGCAGAACGAGCGGGCGCTGCTGGAGACGGGCGCGAAGATCGAGCTGATCGAGCAGGCCACGGCGGCCGGCGTGCGGCGCATCGAGGCGGTGTCGTTCGTCCACCCGAAGCTGGTGCCGGCGATGGCCGACGCCGAGGCCGTCATGGAGGGCCTGACCCGCGCCGACGGGGTGTCCTACATCGGGCTGGTGCTCAACCGCCGCGGCTACGACCGGGCGGTGGCGGCCGGGGTCGACGAGGTCAACGTCGTCGTGCCCGCCTCCGACGGGTTCGCCAAGGCCAACCAGAACTCGACGACCGCGGCCCTCACCGCGCTCGCCGAGGAGATCCTCGCCGAGGCCGCCTCGCGGGACCTGTTCGCGTCGCTGACGATCGCGACGTCGTTCGGCTGCCCGTTCGACGGCGAGGTGGACCCGGACCGCGTGGTGGAGGTGGCCCGCCGGGGCGCCGCGGCGGGAGCGAAGGAGATCGCGATCGCCGACACCATCGGCGTCGGGGTGCCGACCCAGGTGCGCACCCTGCTCGACGGGGTGCGGGCCGTGGCCCCGGACGCGCTGATGCGGGCGCACTTCCACAACACCCGCAACACCGGCTTCGCCAACGCCGTCGCCGCCCTCGAGTGGGGCGTGGACTGGCTGGACTCGTCGAACGGCGGGATCGGCGGCTGCCCGTTCGCCCCGGCGGCCACCGGCAACATCGCCACCGAGGACCTCGTCTACCTGCTGCACCGCATGGGCCACCCCACCGGCCTCGACCTCGACGCGCTGCTCCCGATCGCGGGCTTCCTGTCCGACCAGCTCGGCTACCGCGTCCCCGCCCTGCTGCCGCGCGCGGGCACCTTCCCCTCCTGACCTCCACGCCGAAGGAGACCGATCGATGAGCGAGCTCGAGCAGCTGTCCATGCTGGTCGGCGGCAAGCCGACCGGCGCGATCTCCGGCCGGACGTTCTCCTCGGAGAACCCGTACACCGGGCAGCCGTGGGCGCTCATCCCCGACGGCGGGACCGAGGACGTCGACGCGGCCGTGGCCGCGGCCCGCGCCGCGCTGGACGGCGAGTGGGGGCAGATGACGGGCTTCGCCCGCGCCGCGCGCCTGCGCCGCCTCGCCGACCTCATCACCGAGAACGCCGAGCGCCTCGCCCGCCTCGAGGTCAACGACTCCGGCAAGCTCTACCGCGAGATGCTCGGGCAGCTGCAGGGCCTGGGCGGCTGGTACCACTACTACGCGGGGCTCGCGGACAAGATCGAGGGCGCGCAGATCCCCTCGCCGAACCCGAACTACCTCGTCTACACCCGCCGCGAGCCGGTCGGGGTCGTCGCGGCGATCACGCCCTGGAACTCGCCGCTGCTGCTGATGAGCTGGAAGGTCGCGCCGGCGCTCGCGGCCGGCTGCACCGTGGTCGTCAAGCCCTCGGAGCACGCGCCGGGCTCGACGCTCGGGTTCGCCGAGCTGATCGCGCAGGCCGGCATCCCCGACGGCGTGATCAACGTCGTCACCGCGGACTCCGGCGAGGTCGGCGCGCACCTGGCCGCGCACCCGGACGTCGACAAGGTGGCGTTCACCGGCTCGACCGCGACCGGGCGCAAGGTCGCCGCCGCGGCCGCCGAGAAGCTGCACCCCGCGACGCTGGAGCTGGGCGGGAAGTCGCCGCAGGTCGTGTTCCCCGACGCCGACCTGCAGGCCGCCGCGAACGGGCTGGTCGCGGGGGTGTTCGCCGCGACCGGGCAGACGTGCATGGCGGGCTCACGGCTGATCGTGCACGCCGACGTCCACGACGAGCTGGTGCGGCTGGTGGCCGAGCGCGCCTCGCAGATCAAGCTCGGCGACCCGTTCGGCGCGGACACCGAGATGGGCCCGGTCGCGAACCGGATGCAGTACGAGAAGGTCGTCGGGTACCTGTCCACGGCGCGCGAACAGGGCGCGACGATCGCCTACGGCGGGTCGAGCGAGGAGTCGCTGGGCGGCTACTTCGTCCAGCCCACGGTGCTCTCGGTGAAGCCCACCGACACCGTCTTCCGCGAGGAGGTCTTCGGGCCGGTGCTCGCCGCCACCACGTTCACCGACGAGGACGAGGCGATCAAGCTGGCCAACGACACGCCCTACGGCCTCGCCGGGGCGGTGTGGACCAAGGACGTGCACCGCGCCCACCGCGTCGCGGCGCGGATCAGGGCCGGCACGGTGTGGATCAACGCCTACCGCGTCGTCGCCCCGAGCGTGCCCTTCGGCGGCTTCAAGGACTCCGGCGTCGGGCGCGAGAACGGCACCCACGCCATCGACGCCTACCTCGAGACCAAGGCGGTCTGGGTCGAGCTCACCGGCGGCACCCGCGACCCGTTCACGCTGGGCTGACCGTCCTATGTGAGCACTTTCCGGGCCTATAGGCCCGGAAAGTGCTCACGTACTGGCGCGGCGCTCCAGGAGGGGGTCGAGGCGGAAGGGCACGAGCTGGCGCATGACGAGCGCGGTGGAGGTCCGCTCGACGCCGGGGACGGCGAGCAGGCTGCCCGCGACCGTGTAGAGCGCGTCGGCGTCGCGGGCGACCACCTGGACGAGCAGGTCGTCGTCGCCCGCGAGGCCGACGACCTCGACGACCTCGGGGATGCGCGCGAGCGCCGCCGTCACCTCGGAGAGCCGGCGCTGGTCGACGCGCGTGGTGACGTAGGCGCGCAGCGGGTGGCCGAGGGCGGCCGGCTCGATGCGGCGCCCGAAGTCGCCGAGCACCCCGCGGTCCTCGAGGCGCGCCAGGCGGGCCTGGACGGTGTTGCGGGCGAGCCCGAGACGTTCGGCGAGCGCGACGACCGTGGCGCGCGGCTCGGCCGCGAGCGCCTGCAGCAGCCGCGCGTCGAGGGCGTCGACGGGTTCCATCCTGCTCACTCCCGCGGGGTCGCGACGGCGTCGCGCTGACCATAGCGCTCAACATCGCCCGGCCCGCTTGCGCAGTTCGACGCCATGACGAACCCTTTCCGCACCGAAGTGGACACGGCAGTGGACACGGCAGTGGACCCCGGAGGCCATCGATGACATCCACGCGTCCCGCCCCCGCCCCGACCGCGGACCCCGGGGGAGAGCGCGAGGCGCTGCAGGCCGTGGAGGACCGGGTGCTGTGGCTGTCGACGGCGATCGTCGACCACGCCAACCGCGTGCGGCCGAACCCGAGCGGGCTCAAGGTCGGCGGGCACCAGGCGTCGTCCGCGTCGATCGTCTCGATCATGACCGCGCTGTGGTTCCACACGCTGCGCCCCGACGACCGGGTGTCGGTCAAGCCCCACGCGTCGCCGGTGCTGCACGCGATCAACCACCTGCTCGGCGAGCTCGACGCGTCGTACCTGACGACGCTGCGCGAGGCCGGCGGGCTGCAGTCCTACCCCTCGCGCTCCAAGGACCCCGACCCCGTCGACTACTCCACCGGCTCGGTCGGCATCGGCGCGACCGCCCCGATCTGGGGGACGATCGCGCGCCGCTACGTCGACGGCATCTCGCACACCGCGGGCACGGGCCGGCAGTTCTCGCTGGTGGGGGACGCCGAGCTCGACGAGGGCGCGGTGTGGGAGGCCGTGCTCGACCCGATGGTCCGCGAGCTCGGCGAGATCTGCTGGATCGTCGACTTCAACCGCCAGTCGCTCGACCGCGTCGTCCCCGACATCTCCGCGACGCGGCTGCACGGCCTGTTCTCCGCGGCGGGGTGGCAGGTCATCACCGTCAAGTACGGGCGGCTGCTCGCCGAGCTGTACGCGAAGCCGGGCGGGGAGGCCCTGCGCCGGCGCATCGACGAGATGACCAACCCCGAGTACCAGCGGCTGCTGCGCTGCACCCCGCTGCAGCTGCGCGAGCGCCTCCCCGGCGACGGGCCGGACGCCGAGGCGATCTCGGGCCTGCTGCGGGAGGTCGACGACGGGGCGGTGCACGCGGCCATCCGCAACCTCGGCGGCCACGACCTCGGCGCGCTCGCCGACGCCTACGACGCCATCGACGACGCCCGCCCGACGGTGATCTTCGCCTACACCGTGAAGGGCTACGGCCTCGCCACGCAGGGGCACCCGCAGAACCACTCGAGCCTGCTCACCGAGACCCAGATGCGGGCGCTCGCGACGGGGCTGGGCACCGACCTCGACGACCCCTGGGCGCCGCTGCCCGACGGTCCCGCCGCCGACCTGTGCCGCACCGTCGCCGAACGCCTCCGGCGCCGCCCGGCCACCCCGGCCGCACCACCGGAGGTCCCCGCCGACCTCGACCGCACGCCCACCGGCACCGGCCACACCCAGCAGGCGCTCGGCCGGGCGCTGCTGGACCTGACGCGCTCGGCGCCCGAGGCCGCCCGCCGGGTGGTGACGGTCAGCCCGGACGTCACGTCGTCGACGAACCTCGGCGGCTGGCTGAACAAGGTCGGGTCGTGGTCGCCGCACGAGCGCCGCGACTGGTTCGCCGACGACGCCGAGACGATCCTGCACTGGCACGAGCTGCCCAGCGGACAGCACATCGAGCTCGGGATCGCCGAGACCAACCTCGTCGGGCTGCTCGGCGAGCTCGGGGCGACATGGTCGCGGTGGGGCGAGCCGCTGCTGCCGATCGGGGTGCTCTACGACCCGTTCGTCTCGCGCGCCCTCGAGCCGTGGGCGTTCGGGATGTACGCGGGCGGGCAGTCGATCCTCGTCGGCACGCCCTCCGGGGTGTCGCTGGCGCCCGAGGGCGGCGCGCACCAGTCGATCACCACGCCGTCGATCGGCCTCGAGCAGCCCGGCTGCGTGGCGTTCGAACCGGCGTTCGGGGTCGAGGTGGGCTGGTGCCTGCTCGACGGGCTGGCGCGCCTCGGCCGGCCCGGCGGGTCGTCGACCTACCTGCGCCTGTCGACCGTGCCCGTCGACCAGAGCCTCGCCGACGTCCCGAGCGATCCCGCCGCCCGCGCGCAGCGACGCCGCGAGGTCACCGCCGGCGCCTACCTGCTGCGCCGCGCGCCGGGCACCCCGCAGGTGACGATCGCGGCGATGGGCCCGCTGGTCGGTCAGGCGCTCGCGGCCGCCGACCGCCTCGGCGACCAGGGCGTCGGCGCCGACGTCGTCGTCGTGACCAGCCCGGACCGGGTCTTCCGCGCCCTGCGCGCCCGCACCGCGGCGACCGGGCCGACCGAGGACGCGCCGAGCTGGGTCCTCGACGCCGCCTTCCCCGCCGAGCGTGCGGCGAAGCTCGTGACGGTGCTCGACGGCCACCCGCACACGCTGGCGTTCCTGGCCGGCATCCACCGGGTGCGGGCGGCGCACCTGGGCGTCACCGACTTCGGGCGGTCGTCGGACCTCGCCGCGTCCTGGACCCACCACCGCCTCGACACCGACGCGATCGTCGCCGCCGCGCTGACCTGACCGCCCGGGAGCGGCCCGGGAGCGGCCCGGGGCGGCTCACGGCGGCGGGAGCGCGCCGGCCTCCCGGAGCCGGTCGATCACCTCCGGGACGTCCCGGAAGGCCGCCTCCACCTCGGCCGGCGACACCACCTCGTGGGCGTTCGCGGCGAGGTAGTCCCGCACGGCCGCATCGAACCGCTCCGGCCCGGCGTCCTCGCGTGCCGCGAGCAGCGCGGCCGCGCCCTGCTGGTAGACGCCGCGGTAGTAGGCGCCGAAGCTGCGCTCGCCCCAGTAGCCCATGCTCTCGCCGAGGTCGCCCTCGACGCGGGCCGGGACGTCGTCGGGATCGGGCCCCTCGCCCTCGCCGGCGACCAGCTCTTCGGCGTAGGTCGCGAACGCCTCGTCGATCCAGGGGTCGCGGGCCTGGTTGTTGCCGACCAGCCCGTAGAACCACTGGTGCGCCAGCTCGTGGGTGGCCAGGGCGGGGAGATCGTCCTCGCGGGTGTCCCCGAACTGCAGCGCGGTCGGGAACTCGATCCCGGACGACTGCGACGGCGCCACGGCCACCCACAGGTCCGGGTAGGGGAACGGTCCGAACTGCTCGACGAGGCGGTCGACCGCGGTCCCGACGACGTCCGCCCACTGCTCGGGCGGGACGCGGGTCCCGTCGACCGGGGTGTAGAGGTGCAGCCGGGTCCCGCCGAGGTCGCGCTCGAGCACCCGGTAGCGGCCGGCGGCGACCGCGACGTCGCGCACGGCCTCCGCGGTGAAGCGGTGGGTGGTCGTGCCCGGCCGCGGCCCGGCCTCCGTGCCCGCGGGCTGCCCGGTGCCGGCGACCTCCATCCCGTTGGGTGTCGTGACCCGCAGCGAGGCCAGACGGAAGTCCTCGCTGGTCGCGGTCTCCCCGGCGATGGAGACCGCGTCCTCCCGCGCCCAGCCCTCGCCCCGGACCCACGCGAGCAGCGGGAAGCCGCTGCCCCACCACGCCGTGCGGGTGGAGGGCGAGGTCCCGAGGCGCTCGTCCGCGTCCTCGCCGAGGCGCAGGGCGAAGGTGAGCTCGGCCCGGACGGTCGTCCCGGGCGCGATGCAGGCCGGCAGCGGGAGCTCGACCAGCGTGCCCGGCGCGCCCTCGGCCGCCCCGGCCGGCAGCACCACGGGCGCCACCGGCCGACCGTCCACGGCGGCGCTGGTGACCGTGAGGGCGTTGCCCTCCCGGGCAGGGGACGGCGCATTGGGCCAGCTCCGGAACACCAGCTCACACACGGGCAGGTCCGGGGTGAACGCGACGGTCTCCCGACCGGTGACGAGCCCCATGTCGGGAGGGACGTCGAACGCGAGGTCGACCACCGGACGCTGGTCCGAGGGCGCCGCGTCGGCCCGCGACGGCCCTCCCGGTGCGTCGCTGCACGCGGCGAGACCGAGCAGGACCAGGGTCGCCAGCAGGGCCACCAGCGCGGTGACGGGCCGGGCGCGTCCCGCGCTCACCGGGCCGGCCGGCGCGTGACGGCGCGGGCCGCACCCCGGGAGAGCACGGATACGACCGACTCGAGGGGTCCACGTCCGGCCGTCGCCCGCCAGCCGAGGGCGAACAGGACCGCGACGACCGCCTGGACGACATAGCCCGGTACCGGCGCGAAGGTGTCGAAGTCCGAGCCGATGAACAGGATGTGCACCGTGTAGAGGGTGAGGGTCAGGCCGCCGAGGGCGGCCAGCGGGGCCCGCAGCGCACCGGCCGCGACGCGCGCCCCGGGCCGGGCGACGTGGTCGAGCAGCAGCATGAGCCCGAGCACCGCCAGCGCCACGCCCGTCGTGTGGACGAGGTCGGGCGGGGTCGAGGAGTGCGGCGTGGCGACGGTCAGCCACCACCAGGAGGTGGGCGGTGTCGTCCCGGCCGGACCGACCGTGAGGTACTCCTGCAGCAGCGCGGGCGGGATGCCGTTCGCGGAGGCGTCCGCCTGCAGCGCGGCGAGCCCGCCGAAGCGCTGGAGGGCCAGCCACGAGCCGAGCTTCGCCGCGACCGCCGCGACCGCACCGCCGACGAGCAGGACGCCCGCGACCCGCACCGACGACAGTCGCATCCGCCCGACCGCCATCCCGACGCAGAGGTAGGGCAGCCACGACAGCGCGGGGTAGTACCCGGTGAGGCCGAGCTCGAGGAGCACCGCGGCCGGGTCCGCGACGAACGCGCCCAGGGTGACGTTGTCCAGGTCCGCCGGCGGCAGGTACCCGCGCAGGACGTGGCTCGCGACCGGCACGGCGACCATCCCCACCACCCCGAGCGCCAGGAGCGACCAGCGGTCCAGGAACACCAGGGGCACGGCCAGGACGAACAGCAGGGAGTAGTACGGCAGGATCACCGCGGCGACCTCGGCGTCGACGCCGCCGAGGGCCAGGCCGAGCACGCCGAGCAGCAGCGCGCGGGTGATCAGCGAGGCGGCGGCGCCCGCCCCGTCGGCCGCGCGGACGCGGCTCCGGCCGGTGAGGACGGCGATCCCGACACCGGCCAGCACAGCGAACAGCGCCGCCGAGCGACCCTGGAAGATCTGGCCGACGAGCGTGGGGCTGCCGGCGGCGTCGACCACGACCAGCGAATGGACGGCGACCATGCCCACGAGCGCGACGCCGCGGGCGGCGTCGAGCCCGGTGCTCCGCGCGGGCGGGCGGGCGTCCTCGCGGTCGGGACCGGGAGCGGCCACCGCGGCTGCTGCTCCCCGCGCGTCGCGTGGCGACGCCGGCTCCGGCTCCGGCTCCGGCGCCGACTCCGGCGCCGGCTCCGGCCTCGATGCCCGTTCCGGGGCGTGGGACGGGGCGGCGAGGACGTCGAGACGCACCAGGCCGTTCCGCTCGGGGCCCACGCGCGGGCTCGGGAGGTCTGGCGGGGCCGGCACGGGGGGCAGGGGCTCGGTCGGCCGGTCGGTGGAGCCGTCCGGCCCGCGGCGGGGACGCGGGCTCGGCCGGGGTGCCCGGTCCGGGCGGGGTGAGGGACGGGGCAGGAAGACCGTCGGCCCGTCGGCGCCGTGCCTCCCGTCCGTGGAGCGGCGGGGGGCGCTCACCGGCGGCCCGCCGGCAGCGACGCGCCCTCGCCGGGGCGCACGAGGACGTCGGCACCGAGGTCGTGCGGAGCCCGGTGCGCCGGCGCCCCGTCCAGCGTCAGCGCGGTGCACCGCACCCCGCCACCGCCCTTGCGCAGCTGCGCGGTGCCGACCTCGTCCACCGCGTAGCCACGGTGGCGCAGCTCGGCGGCCAGCCGCGGCGCGCCGTCGGTCATCGTGACGGTCCGGCCGTCGCTGACGAGGTTGAGCGCGAACGCCTCCGCGTCGGCCCGCGTCACCTCGACGAGGTCGATGCCCTCGATGTCCGCGAGGAGGGCGAGCCGCTGCCGGCTGGACGCCTCGAGACCGTCCGGGAACCAGGCCACCGTGGTCGCGTCCACGACACCGACGGCCAGATCCAGGTCGTACCACTCGGGGCCCGCGGTGCGCAGGGGCAGGATGGTCCGGCCCAGGTGCTCGGCCAGGAACGGCAGCATGCGGGCGTCGGTGCGGCGGCCGTGCGCGGCGAGCAGCAGGTTCCCGCAGGCCAGGACGTCGCCCTGCCCGCTGAACGGGAACGGCGCCTCGAGGACCGTGAGTCCCAGGTCGGCGAGGGCCCGCCGGTGGTGGGGGATCTCCCCGCGGCGGGGCGCCGGCGGGTCGCCGAGCACGGCGACACCGTCGACGACGACCGCGCCGTTGGCCGTGTAGACCATGTCGGGCTGTCCGGCGACGGTGGGCATGCGCTCGACGGTCCGCCCCGCGGCGAGGTGGGCGTCGACGAGGGCCTCGTGCTCCGCGGCCGCCGCCGCGGGATCGGGCTGGTCGGTGGTGTCCATGTAGGGGTTGATCACGTCGTCGATCCGGAAGTGCCGGGCGTCCGACACGAGCAGGTGCGTGTTGAGCACGAATGTCTCCGAGACGAGGGTGTGGTGGTGGTCAGGCGGCGGTCGGGGCCGCGGCCGGGGTCGCGCCCTGCGCGGGGATGCCGCGCCAGTCGCTCCCCGCGGGCAGTTCCTCGCCCTTCATCAGCAGCGACAGCGGCGCGAGGGCGACGTCGTCGCCGACCACCGCGTCGTAGAGCACGACCGAGCGGGTGCCGACGCTCGCGCCGTCGCCGACGCGCAGGGCGGACATCTTCATCACCCGGTCCTCGAACAGGTGGGTCTGCAGCGAGACCGCCGTGCCGACGCACGCGTCGTCGCCGACCTGGACGAGATCGAACTCGGTGAGGTAGGTCGTGCCGATCCAGGCGCGGCGCCCGATGCGGGCGCCCATCAGGCGCAGCGCCGCGGGCAGGGCGGGGGTGCCGACGAGCAGGCCGAGCAGCACCGGGACCGCGGCCGCCTCGTAGAGGCCGGTCACGAACTCGGTGCGGCGCACGAACGGGCTCCACAGCGGCTCCACCCGCGGCTCGTAGGTGCCGACGACGTGCTTCTTGACCGCCGCGACGTAGAGCACGACGAGCAACGCCGCCGCCATCGCGATCAGGGGCGCGCCGAAGGCCACCTCCGGCAGGGCACGGCCCTGGGCCAGCGCGGAGAGCGCCAGCAGGTAGAGGTAGACGCTCACGGCGATGACCGAGCCAGGCAGGGTCGCGCGGGCGAACTCGATCGCGAGACGCTGCCGCACGGCCCGGCGGCCCGGCCGGTACGTCGACGCCTCGTCGAAGTCGCCGCTGTCCTGCCGCCGGGGCAGGTGGATCGCCGGCGAGCCCAGCCACGAGCTGTCGTGCGGGACGCCCTCGGCCGGGGGCACGGTCTGCACCCCGACCAGCGAGCCCTCACCGGTGCGGGTCCCGGCCGGGACGCACGCCGCGTTGCCGACGAACGAGCGGGCGCCGATCTCGGTGGGGGCGAGGGCCATCCGGCCGTGGGCGAAGGAGGCGCTGCCGACACTGGCCATGTCGGCGACGAAGCTCTCGCGGCCCAGCACCAACAGGTCGGGATCGAGGTGCGCGGCGGTGGAGACCTCCGCGCCCGACCCGACGCGGGCGCCCAGCAGCCGCAGCCAGGGCACCGTGTAGAGCGTCGCGTAGAGCGCGTTGGTGAACGCGAGGCTGAACTCGAAGAGCGTGTCGGCGATCCACTTGCGGATGCCCAGCCCCGACCGCACGGGATGGATCCCCTGCGGCAGCCGCGGCAGCACGACCCGCTTGCCCGTCGCGACGACCGCGCAGACGGTCAGCACGAAGACCGGGCCGGCGAGCAGCGTCGAGGCCAGGCCCGCCAGCACGCCCCAGGCCAGCAACGCCGACCAGACCACTCCCACGGCGGGCAGGACCATCGCCACCGCGGCGGCCTCGAGCCCCACCACGCCGGCAGCGGTGGCGGCCACGTGGTACCAGCGCCACCCCGGCGCGGGCGGCGCGACGAGCATCTCCTCCACCGCCGGGTCGAGGCTCGTCACCGGCACCGGTGGCGAGCCCGCGCGGCCCTCGCCGTCGGGGACCGTCTCACCCTCGTCGAGCACCGACTGCTCGCCCAGGGCGGCCTCGTCGCCGACCGTGCTGCCCGGTCCCAGGACGGCGTTCGCCCCCACGTAGGAGGCCCGGCCGACGGTCACGGTGCCGACGGTGACGATCCCGTCGCGCACCTCCCACGGCCGCACGTGCACCCCGTAGCCGACCGCGGCGTCGTCGCCGATGCGGACCAGCCGCGGCAGCGAGATCGTGCTGGTGGCGATCGTGGCGCGGTCACCGACGTCCGCCCCGAGCAGGCGCAGGTAGGCCCCGGCCGCCATCGAGCCGGACAGCACCGGCAGGGGGCTCGCCCCCAGCAGCAGGTCGGCGAACCACAGCCGCACGTAGGTGACGCCCCAGAGCCGGTAGCGCCCGGGGCGGACACCGGCGGTCAGCGGGCGCACCAGCAGCGGCAGGAGCCAGCGGGTGCCGAGGTAGGTGGCCACGACGGCGCCCATCAGCTGGAGCAGCACCCCGATGGAGACGGTGCCGTCGTTGCGCGTGTAGACGAACGACACCGGCAGGGTCGCCGCGAGCAGGAAGCCGTAGATCAGCACGGCCTGCGCGAGGCCGGCGCGCGCCACCTGCCGCCCGCTGTGCCGCGCCGGCCCCGGGCGCGGCGGCGCGTCGATGGCCGGCGCCGCGGACTCCTGGGCCAGGTGCGCGGCGAGGGCGCGGACGCTGGGGTGCGCGTAGAGGTCGCGGACGGCGGGGCCGGCGCCCACCCCCTGCTCGCGCATCCGCGACACCGCGGTGGCCGCGAGCAGCGAGTGCCCGCCCAGGTCCTCGAAGAAGTCGGCGGTCACCGACAGCTCGGCGACCCGCAGGCCGAACACGTCGGCCCACACCGCGCGCAGGCGTTCCTCGGCCTGCCCCTGCGCCTCGACCACCGGGCCGGTGTCCGCGACGAGCCGCCGTCCGGCGGGTGCGGGCAGCTTCGTGCGGTCGACCTTGCCGCTGGGCATGGTCGGGAGCTCGACGAGGACGTCGAGGGTGGACGGGATCATGTACTCGGGCAGCCGCTCGTGCACCACCCCGTGCAGGCGGGCGGCCAGCTCCGCCTCGTCCGGCCGGTCCGTCCCGTGGGGCGGGACGACGAACGCGGCGAGGGAGCCGGTCTCCTCGACCAGCGTCACCACGGCCGCGCCGACCGCGGCGTCGGTGAGCAGCACGCTCTCGATCTCACCGAGGTCGACCCGGTGGCCGCGGACCTTGACCTCGGCGTCGGCCCGTCCCCGGTACTCGATCTCGCCGTCGCCGGTGATCCGACCGAGGTCACCGGTCCGGTAGAGCCGGCCGCCGGCGGGCGCGAGCCGGTGCGGCACGAAGCGGTCGGCGGTCTTCTCCGGCAGGCCGACGTAGCCCAGGGCCACGCCGGGACCGCCGATGCAGATCTCGCCGACGTCGCCGTCGGGCACCGGCTCCCGGTCGTCGTCGAGCAGGACGATCGAGTACGTCGGCATCGCCCGCCCGATGGTCACCGGCCGGCCCGGGAGGAGCTCGCACCAGGTGGCGGTGACGGTGGCCTCGGTGGGTCCGTAGGTGTTGAGCATCCGCCGGCCCGGGCGGCTCCAGCGCTCGACGAGCTCGGCCGGGCAGGCCTCCCCGCCCACGAGGACGCTGCGCAGGCCGGGCAGGTCGCGCGGCAGCGTCGCGAGCAGGGTGGGCACGCAGTACAGGACGCTGACCCGCGACTGCTCGAGGAAGTCGGCGAGCTCCCCGCCGAGGCGCCGGGAGTCGTTCGGACCGATCACCAGCGTCGCCCCGCGGGCGAACGTCGGCCAGATCTCCTCGATGGAGAAGTCGAACGAGATCGTCATGCCCTGGTAGACGCGGTCCTCCGGGCGCACGTCGTAGACGTCGGGCACCACGTCGAGGAAGTTGACGATGCTGGACTGCGCGACCTCGACGCCCTTCGGACGCCCGCTCGACCCGGAGGTGTAGATCACGTAGGCGGGCGGGTCGTCAGCCGGCGGGACGGCCGGTCGTGTCGTCGGGCAGGCGTCGATCTCCGCTCGGGCGGTGTCGAGCTCCAGGCGTGGCGTGCTCGAGGTGGCGAGCGACGGGGCCAGGTCACTGCTCGTGACGACGAGGTCGACCGCGGCGTCCTCGGCGATGTAGGCGACGCGGTCGGCCGGGGCCTCGGGGTCGACGGGGACGAACGCCGCACCCGCCTTGAGCACGCCGAGGAGGGCGACGTAGGTCTCCGGCGACCGCTCGAGCAGGATCGCGACCCGGGCACCCGTTCCGACGCCGGCGTGCCGCAGACGGTGGGCGAGCTGGTTGGCGCGCGCTTCGAGCTGCGCGTAGGTCGTCTCCGCGCCGTCGTGGTCCAGCGCCACGGCCAGCGGGACGGTGTCGGCGGAGCGTTCGAACACGTGCTCCATGCGCCGGGGACGCCGGCGCGGCAGGAGGTCGACGACGGTCACGTCGCCGCTGTCCCCGGGCGCATCGGGCACGGGGGGTCGATGGCGTGCGGGGGACGGCTGATGGGCGTCGATGCCGGTCATGCGCTCCCTCGGGGCGGCAGCGGCGGCAGGCCGACCGGGAACCACGCGCAGGGGTGGATCCGGTCGGACGGGCCACGGACACGGGCCGCGTGTGGTCGGGCACCGGAGGGTGTTTTCGCACGCTGGGCCGGGTGCGTTCACTCCGTCGTGGTGGCTGTCGTCACCTTCCGTCGAAGATCGCGATTCGACAGCGGACCGCAAGGTCTCGACGGCGTGAACGTCTCCCGCGTGTCCGTACGGTCGGTCGCCGAGGATCCGACGGGGGGCAGCGTCGATGCGCCGATGGACGGCCTCGGGCGACGTCACGGCACGCCGAGGACGCGACGGCGACACCGCGGGTGTCGCCGACGAGGACGGCCTGCGAGCGGCCTACCGCACCCACGGTGACGAGCTGTACGGCTTCGCGGTGCGCCGGCTGCACGACGACGGCGCCGCCCAGGAGGTGGTGCAGGAGGTCTTCGTGCGGGCCTGGCGCCAGGCCGACCGGTTCGACCCGGGGATCGCCAGCCTCCGCGTGTGGCTCTTCGGCATCGCCCGCAACGTCGTCATCGACCGCATGCGGCGCCGGCAGGCCCGCCCCGACGTGCCGGTGGACAGGGAC
Organism: Actinomycetospora sp. ABD4_176; assembly: GCF_056311855.1. NCBI lineage: Bacteria > Bacillati > Actinomycetota > Actinomycetes > Pseudonocardiales > Pseudonocardiaceae > Actinomycetospora > Actinomycetospora sp. ABD4_176. The sequence continues at coordinate 3,474,392 of NZ_CM149974.1, forward strand.
GACCTGGTCGCGATGGCGGAGTCCGAGCCCGACTTCGACGACGCCGTCCTCGACGCCCAGCTCCTGGCGGCCGCGCTCGACGGCCTGAGCGTCGAGCACCGTGCCGCGCTCGTCGAGACCTACCTGCACGCCCGGCCCTACGCGGAGGTCGCGGCCGAGGAGTCGATCCCGGAGGGCACGCTGCGCAGTCGCGTGTTCTACGCGCTCAGGGCTCTCCGGGGGCAGGTCGACCGGATGGGGGTGGAGCGCTGACGCCCTCGAGGCCCGCCCCGGCATGAGGTGCTCGCTCCTCGTTCGATCACGCGGTAGGCATCGTCCGACCGGCCCAGCGGGTACACGCCACCTTCACCTGCCGAGGGGAGGCGCCCGTGCTCGACTGGCTCGCCGCACCCGACTACGCCACCGCCCGCTGGGTGCTCCAGCACCTCGTCGCCCTGGTCTACGTCATCGCGTTCACGGTCGCGCTGGCCCAGTTCCGCCCGCTGATCGGCGAGCGCGGGCTGACCCCGATCCCCCGCTTCCTCGCCCGCACGACCTTCCGCCGCCACCCCAGCGTCTTCCACCTGCGCTACTCCGACACGCTCTTCCGCGTCGTCGCCGGCACCGGCCTCGTGCTCGCCGTCGCCGCCCTCGCCGGCGCCACCGACGTCCTGCCGCTCGGCGCCGGGCTCGCGCTGTGGGGCCTGCTCTGGGTGCTCTACCTGTCGATCGTCACCGTCGGACAGGTCTGGTACGGCTTCGGCTGGGAGTCGCTGCTGCTCGAGGCCGGCTTCCTCGTGACGTTCCTCGGGCCGGCCGACGTCGCCCCGCCCGCGCCGATCCTCTGGCTGCTGGTGTGGCTGCTCTTCCGCGTCGAGCTCGGCGCCGGCCTGATCAAGATGCGCGGCGACCGCTGCTGGCGCGACCTCACCTGCCTCGACTACCACCACGAGACCCAGCCGCTCCCGAGCCCGACGAGCTGGTGGTTCCACCACCTGCCGCGCCCGCTGCACCGCGTCGAGGTGCTCGCCAACCACGTCACGCAGCTCGCGGTCCCCTTCCTGCTCTTCCTCCCCCAGCCGGTCGCGTCGGTCGGCGCCGCGGTGGTGATCGTGACCCAGGGCTGGCTCGTGAGCAGCGGCAACTTCGCCTGGCTGAACTTCCTGACGATCTCGCTGGCCGTCGTCGCGGTCGACGACGCGCGCCTGCGATGGCTGCTGCCGATCCCGCTGCCCGACCCCGCGCCGCTCCCCCTGTGGTTCGCGGTCGTCGTGCTCGCGGTGACGGGGCTGATGCTGGCGCTGTCGGTGTGGCCGGCGACGAACATGCTCAGCCCGCGGCAGAAGATGAACGCCGGCATCACGCCGGTGCACCTCGGCAACACCTACGGGGCGTTCGGCTCGGTGACCCGCGAGCGCGACGAGGTCGTCCTCGAGGGCACCGACGACCCGTCGGGCGGCGACTCCCCCGACGACGTCGTGTGGCGCGAGTACGAGTTCCGCTCCAAGCCCGGCGACCCGTACCGGCGCCCGCCCCAGACCGCGCCGTACCACCGCCGGCTCGACTGGCTGATGTGGTTCGCGCCGCTCGCCCCGCGGATGGCGCGCACGTGGCTGCCGACGCTGCTCGACCGCCTGCTCGAGGCCGACCGCCCGACGCTGCGGCTCCTGCGCCGCGACCCGTTCGACGGCGAGCGCCCGGCCTGGGTGCGGGCGCGCCTCTACCGCTACCGCTTCACCACCCGCGCCGAGCGCCGCGCGACCGGGGCCTGGTGGCACCGCGAGCTGATCGGTGACTACCTGCCCGCGAGGACCCTGCCGCGGGAATCGGCGGCGCCGTAGACCAGCCGGTGCCCGGCGCGGATCCCGGCGGCGTAGACGCGGCCGAGACGCCCCGCCCGCGCCAGCGCCGCCCGCGCCGCGTTCGCGCCGGGCGCGCCGTGCACCGCGCCCGCCGGGTGGGCCGTCGCGCCGGCGAGGAACAGGCCGTCGACGACGGTGTCGGGCCGGCCGAGGCCGGGGGTCGGGCGGAACACGAGCATCTGGTGGATCTGCGCCGTCCCGGCCATGAGCGCGCCGGACACCAGGGACGGGTTGCGGGCCTGCAGGTCCGACGGGCGGGAGACGGTCCGGCGGACGACGAGGTCGGAGAACCCCGGCGCGTGGTGGTCGATCCACGCCGTCATACGGCGGACCTGCTCGTCGAGCTCGGCGTCGGAGTGCTCGCGCGCGTGCGGGAGGTGCGTGTACGCCCACACCGACTCGGTGCCCGCCGGCGAGCGCGTCGGGTCGGCGAGGGTCATCTGGCCGAGCAGCATGAACGGGTTCGCGGGCATGCGGCCGGCGTCGAGGTCGGCGCCGAAGTCGACGAGCCCGGCGACGTCGCCGCCGAGGTGCACGGTGCCCGCGGCGCGGGGCTCGGGCGCGGTCCACGGGATCGGGCCGGACAGGGCCCAGTCGACCTTGAGGATCGCGTCGTCCCACTGGAAGCGCTCGAGGTCGGCGACGAGACGGGCCGGCAGGTGCTCGTCGCCGACGAGGTCGCGCAGCAGCAGGGGCGCCGGGACGTCGGCGAGCACGGCCCGCCGCGCCCGCACGACGCCGCCCTCCGCGTCCACCACCCCGACGGCCCGGCCGCCCTCGACCAGGACCCGGGTCACGGGCCGGCGGCTGTGCACGGCACCGCCGCGGGTGGCGAGGCGCGCGACGAGGGACCGCGCGATCGAGCGGGACCCGCCCACCGGCACCGGGAACCCCACGTCCTGGGCGAGCATCGAGAGCAGCCAGCCGAAGGCCGTGCTCGCGGTCTGGGTGACGCCGAGGTCGGTGTGCAGCGCGTTGCCGGCGACGAGCGCCCGGGCGCCCTCGCCGCGGAACTCCTCCTGCCCGAACCGTGTCGCCGGCAGCAGCATCCGCCGGGCCAGGCGCAGCGCGTCGGGGCCGCCGAGGGTCCGCAGCACCGTCGTCGCGTCCCTCACCGGCGGGAACGGCCCGAGGAACGCGGCGATCAGCGGGTCGCGCAGCTGCTGCCACTCCTCGGCGAGCCGCCGCCACGCGTCGCCGTCGCCGGGCGCGAAGCGGTCGACCGAGGCCGCGGTGACGTCGAGGTCGCGCGAGAGCAGCACGCCCCGGTCGTCGGGCAGGACGTGGGCCAGCGGCTCGTGCGGGTGGCTCCACTCCAGGCCGTGGGCGCCGAGGTCGAGCCCGCGCAGCACCGGCGAGACGTAGCCCATGGGGTGGAACGCGCTGCCGAGGTCGCTGAGGAACCCGGGCTCGGTGATCTCCTCGGTGCGCGTGGCCCCGCCCGGCGCGTCCGAGGCCTCGAGGACGACGACGCTCCAGCCGGCGTCGGCGAGCAGGTTGGCCGCCACCAGCCCGTTGTGCCCGGCCCCGACGACCACCGCGTCGGCGGTCTCCGTGCCGGTGGTCAGGGCGGAGGCACCCGGGGCCGATGTCATGGGCGCAGTGTTCCCGGTCGCCGGGGCCGCACCACGGCCAGGCGGCGCGGCCGAGCGATTCGTCCACTCGGCCGCACCGAGCGCTCCGCCGGAGGACGTAGGCTTCCGCGCAGCGATCACGTGACGTGACGTCCGGGGGGATGATGGCGTCGATCGGGATCCGGCTGTTCGGCGAGGTGGCCGTCGTACGCGACGGGATCCCGGAGCCGCGCCGCAGCCGCACCCACATCGCTCTGCTCGGGCTCCTCGCCCTGCACGCGGGCGCGGCCGTCGACGGCGACGCGCTCATCGACGCGGCGTGGGGCGAGGACCTGCCGCAGAACCCGCGAGGGGCGCTCCAGGTCGCGCTCACCCGGTTGCGCGCGTGGCTCGGCGCGCGGCCCGAGCCGTGGATCACCGCGAGCAACGGCCTGTACACGCTGCGCCTCCCGCCGGACGCCGTCGACCTCCTGCACTTCGACCGTCTCGCCGACGTCGCCCGGCACGGCGGGGACCTCGCCGCCCACGAGGAGGCCCGCGCGGCCTGGCACGGGACGCCGTTCCTCGGGCTCGACACCGACCGGCTCGCCGAGGCCCGGCGCAGCGCGCAGCACCGGCGACGGGCCCTCGTCGTCCGCCACGCCGGGCTGCTCCTCGACGCCGGTCGCCACGGCGACGCCGCCGACCTCCTGGCCGGGGAGGACCGCCTGGACGAGGAGCTCGCGACGCTGCTCGTCCGGGCCCTGCGCGACGCCGGCCGGCACCGCGACGCCGTCGAGACCTACCTCGAGGTCCGCCGGCGGCTCCGCGACGAGCTCGACGTGGAGCCGGGGCCGGAGCTGCGCTCCCTGTACGGCTCGCTCACCGCCCGCCCCCGTCCCGAGCGGGCCCCGCCCCCCGAGCTCGTCGGGCGCGACGCCCTCGCGGGCACCGTCCTCGACGCCCTGCACGGTGACGGCCGGCTGATCGTCCTGCACGGACGCGCGGGCGCCGGGAAGACCGCCGTGCTGCGCGCCGTCGTCCACACCGCGCGGGCCCGGGGCGCCTCGACCGCGGCGTCGGCGTGGGGGGAGCACGACACCCCCGCCGCGCCCTGGCACGAGGTGCGGGGCGACCTCGGGATCCGGGGGCCCGCGCCGGACCGCGACCTCGGGCCCTGGCTCCACGCCCGGCTCGGCCACCGGGCGCGGGACGCGCCGGTGCTGGTGGCCCTCGACGACGCGCACCGCGCCGACTCCGCCTCGCTCGACGTGCTGCGCACCCTCGCGCGCCGCGGCCTGCCCGCCGGGGTCGTCCTGGTCGTCGCGGCCCGCCGCCCCGACGCCGTGCCGCACCCGCGCTGGGAGCGGGCCCTCGCCGAGCTGCGGGGACACGCCGTCGTCGACACCGCCGAGGTCGGGCCCCTGGCGCCCGAGGCCGTCGCCGTCCTCGTCCGGCGCCGCCTCGCCCACCTCTCCCCGGACGACGACCTCGTCGCCGCCGTCGTCCACCGCTCGGGGGGCCTCGCCCTCCACGTCACCGCGCTGCTCGACCTCCTCGCGCGCAGCTCCACCCTCGACGGGGCCCGGCACGCGGTCACCGCGGTGCCCGAGCAGGTGCGCGCCGTCGTCGGTCACCAGGCCGCCCAGCTCCCGGACGCGACGCGCCGGGCCCTCGAGGCCCTCGCGGTGCTGCACCCGGTGGACCTCGCCGACCTCGCCGCCGTGCTGGGACGCCGCCCGCTCGACGTCGCCGACGACCTCGAGCCCGCCGCGCGCGCCGGACTCGTCGCCGGCGAGGGCGACCGCTACGTGCTGCGCCACGACCTCGACGCCGACGGCCTGCGGGCGGGCGTGCCCCCGGTCCGCACCGCCCACCTGCACCTCGCCCGCCTCGAGGCGCTCGGCGACGACGCGGACGCGTTCACGGTGCTGCGCCACACCGAGGGCGCCGCGTCGCTGCTGGCGCCGGCCCGGCGCGCCGCGGCCCAGGTCGACGCGGGCGTCGCGTCCTACCGCCGGCGCGCCCTCCCCGAGGCGCTGGCCCTGTTCGACGAGGCGCTCCCCGGCGCCGAGGCCGGCGCCCGCGCCCGGCTGCTCGGTCACCGCGCGCTCTGCCGGTCCGCGCTGCGGGGGACCGACGAGGACGCCGGCGCCGCGCAGGTCGAGGACGTCGATGCCCTCGACACGGCCCTCGACGAGGCGCTCGACGCGGCCCTCGCCGCCGGTGACGACGGGCTCGCGGCGCTCGTCGCCATCGGTGACGAGCCGCTCGGGCTCTCGGTGCAGGGCGACCCGCGCCGGCACGCCCGGCTGCACCGGCTCCTCGACCGGCCGCTGGCACCCCGCCTCCGGCTCGACCTGCTCGTCGCCACCGTGCGCGAGGCGTCGGCGACCGCGCAGGACGGCGCCCCGGCCCTCGTCGCCGAGGCGAGGGCGCTGGCCGACACGCTGGCGCGCGACGAGCCCGAGGTGCAGGCCCGCGTCCGGGCGCTCGAGGTCCGCCACCTCGCGGACACGACGAGTTCCGCGGTCGAGCGCCTGGCCCTCGCGGCCGACGCCCGCCGGCTCGCGCTCGCCACCGACGACCCGTCACTCCAGCTCGACGGCACCGAGCTGCTCATGACCGCCGAGCTCACCGTCGGCCACACCGAAAAGGCCCACAAGCTGCGTGTGGAGCTCGAGACCGCCGCCGAGCGCTGGTTCCGCCCGCGGTCGATCTGGGCCGCCCAGACCACCGAGGCCGCGATGCTGCTGGCCGAGGGCGACCCCGGCGCCGACGCCGCGGCCGCCCGCGCGGCCCAGCGGGGCCAGGCGCTCGAGCTGCCGGCCGCGCCCTACGCCGCCGGCGCCCACCTGCTCGTCCAGAACCTGCTGCTCGGGACCGTCGCCGACCTCGCTCCCCTCGCCGCGCACGCCGCGACCCAGGCGCTCAACACCGGGGCGTGGTCCGCCGCCGCGGCCTACGCGGCGTCGTGCGCCGGGGACGACGAGCGGGCCCGCGGGCACCTCGCGGAGTACGCGCGCCGGGCGGTCAACCCGGCGATGTGGTTCGCACGCGCGGCGGCGGCGATGGCCTCGGCGGCCGCCTTCCGCCTCGGGGACCGCGCCACCGCGGCCCACGTCCGCGATGTGCTGCCCGCGGACCCCGACGCCGCCGTCCTCGTCGGTTTCGGCGGCGCGGTCCTCGGGCCGGTGACGCTCTGGACGGGGCTCGCGGCCCGGACCCTCGACGACCCCGGCACCGCCGAGCGGGAGTGGACCGCCTCCGTCGCCCTCGCCGACCGCGCCGGCTGGACTCCGTGGGCGGCGGCCGCCCGGCAGTGCCTCGCGTCGCTGTCGGACCCGGCCGCGCCGCTGCCGCTGGGCCTGGGGGGCGGGCCGCCGAGCAGCTGATCGTCCGCCGTCCGGGCGGGTCGACGAGGACCTCGTGCGGCCGGTCGAGCAGGCGTGACCGAGGCGGGGCAGCGGGGCGGCGGCAACCCCTTGATCACGGTCTCGGTGACGAAGGCCCGCAGAACTGCGGTGGTTCGTCACCGAGATCGCGATCACGGCTCAGCAGGCCGCCACGAGCGACCGGGGCGCCGAGTGGAGGCGCCACACGCGTCGATCACGCGCGGTGCTCCGGCGATCGACCGCGCGTGGCGATCGCCCCGAGTAGCTCGTCGTCGGGGGTGCCGCCGGACGCGTCGAACGCGGAGAATCCGGCCCATGAGCACCCGCCTGTGGCATCCGTTCTCCGACATGGCGGCCGTGGACGGCCGCGAGTTCGTCGTCGACCGGGGCGAGGGGCCCTGGGTCTTCGACGAGGCCGGGCGGCGCTACCTCGACGGCTGCGCGAGCCTCTGGTACGCCAACATCGGCCACGGCCGGCAGGAGCTCGGCGAGGTCGCGATGGCCCAGATGGGCAAGCTCGAGGCGTACTCGTGCTTCGCCGACATCGCCAACCGGCCGGCGCTCGAGCTCGCCGACCGTCTCGCCGGTCTCGCCCCCGTCGACGACGCTCGGGTCTTCTTCGGGTCGGGCGGCGCGGACGCGATCGACACCGCCGTCAAGCTCGCCCGCGGCTACTGGCAGGCCCGCGGCGAGCACCGGCGCGTGCACGTCGTCTCCCGCGAGACCGGCTACCACGGCACCCACGGCTACGGGACCTCGATCACCGGCATCCCGCCGAACCGCGAGGGCTGGGGGGTGCTGGCCGGCGAGAACACCGTGGCGCCGCTGCACGACCTCGACGGCGTCGAGAAGGTCTTCGCCGAGGTCGGCCCGGAGCGGATCGCCGCGTTCGTCATCGAGCCGGTCACGGGCGCGGGCGGGGTGCACCTGCCCGTCGACGGCTACGTCGAGGGCGTCGCCGAGCTCTGCCGCCGCCACGGCGTGCTCCTGATCATCGACGCCGTCATCTGCGCCTTCGGGCGCCTCGGCACCTGGTTCGGCATCGAGCGCTTCGGCGTCCGGCCCGACATGATCACCTTCGCCAAGGGCGTCACCAGCGGCTACCTGCCGCTCGGCGGCGTGATCGCGTCGGGCGACGTCGCGGCCCCGTGGTGGACGACGCCCGGCGAGCGCACCCTGCGCCACGGCCCGACCTACTCCGGCCACCCCACGGCCTGCGCGGTCGGCCTCGCGACGCTCGACATCTACGAGCGCGAGGGGCTCATCGCGCGCGGCCAGGAGCTCGAGAGCCCGCTGTTCGAGGCCCTCGCGCCGCTGACCTCGCACCCCTACGTCCACGAGGTCCGCGCCGGGTTCGGCTTCCTCGCCGCGATCGAGCTCGAGCAGGAGATCCTCGACGGCGTCCCGGACGCCCCGAACGTCCTGCTGCGCGCCGTGCGCAAGGCGGGGGTGCTGGTGCGCGGGCTCGGCAAGGGCATCGCGGTCTCGCCGCCGCTGGTCGTCGGGCAGGAGGAGATCGATCTGCTCGCCCAGGCCATCCGGACCGGGCTGGAGGACCTCCCGGTCGAGAGCCCCGTCCCGTCCGCCCCCGGAGCATGAGGAGTCACCACATGCAGACACGCGTCGATCTCAACGCCGACGCCGGCGAGAGCCTCGGGCGCTGGAAGCTCGGGCACGACAGCGAGCTGATGGTGCACGTGACCTCGGTGAACGTCGCCTGCGGCTACCACGCGAGCGACCCGGTGACGATGCGCGACTCGGTGCGCACCGCGGTCGCCACCGGCACCGCGATCGGCTCCCACCCGGGACTGCCCGACCTCGTCGGCTTCGGCCGGCGGCGGATGGCGCTGCGCCCCGACGAGGCGGCCCAGCTCGTGCTGTACCAGACGGGTGCGCTGCAGGCGACGGCTCGCGCGGAGGGCGCCGAGGTCGTGCACGTCAAGCCGCACGGCGCGCTCTACGGCATGGCGCTGACCGACCCGGACATCACGTCGGCGATCACCGAGGCCGTCCTGCGCCTCGACCCCGACCTCATGATCTTCTGGCTCGCCGGCCCGACCGCGGATCTCGCCCGCTCGCTGGGCGCGACCGTGGCCCGCGAGGGCTTCGCCGACCTCGAGTACACCGACGAGGGGCACATCATCGTCGAGCCCGAGCCGAAGGCGAAGGATCCCGACGCCGTCGCCCAGCAGGCCGTCGACCTGCTCGAGGGGCACGTGACGTCGACGACCGGCAAGCACCTCGACGTCGAGGTCGACACCATCTGCCTGCACGGCGACCGGCCCAACTCCGTCGAGATCGCCGAGGCGCTCGTGCGGCGCCTCGACGACCTCGGGGTCGAACGCGTGCCGGCGGCTCAGCTGCTGCGGGGCTGAGGAGCCAGCGCCTCGAGGACGTGGTCGAGCTCCTCGACCGGCCGGCCCGGCGGCAGCACGATCGTCGGCTCCTCGGCGCCGGCGGCCCGCCAGCGCTCGAGGGCGGCACGCCCCTGGTCGGCGTCGCCGTGGATGGTGAGCTCGTCGAGGAGCACATCCGCTCTCTCCGGGACCTCCGTGGTGCGTCCGGTCGGGTTCACGGCGACGACCTCGTCGACGGCGGCACCGAACCCGTGCGCGCGCAGCGTCTGCGGGTACAGCGGACCCATCGAGGTCAGGTAGAAGGCCACCCACCAGGACGCTGTCCCCCGGGCGACGCCCGGGTCGGCGGCGACCGCCGTGGGGACGGCCGGACACACGACGGGGACGACGTCCCGCCCGACCTGCGCCGCGCCCTCGCGCAGCTCCTCCCGGAGGCGTCCGAGCGCGGACACCGGCACGAGGAACGGGTCCCACCCGTCGGCCAGCGCGCCGGCCCGGCGGATCGAGCGCGGCCCGAGGGCGGCGAGGTGCAGGGCCACGTGCGGGCACGGGGGCACGGCCAGGCGCAGCCCTCGCGATCCCGTCGTCGGCTCGAGCCGCTCGCCGCGCAGCAGGCGGCGAACCTGCACGGAGACGGCGGCGAGGTGCTCGACGGGCCGGTCGAACGCGACGTCGTGGAGGCCCTCGGCGAGCGCCGGGCTCCCGGCGCCGAGACCGAGCCGGAACCGCCCGCCCGAGACGGCGTCCACGCTCGCCGCGAGCATCGCGATCGTCGCGGCGCTGCGGCCCCAGGTGTTCATGACGCCGATGCCGAGGCCGATCCGTTCCGTGGCCCTGGCCACCTCGGCGAGCAGGACGCCGGCGTCCCACCCCCACGCCTCCGCGACCAGGAAGGTGGAGTAATCGAGCTCCTCGGCGCGCCGCGCCACGTGGAGCACGACGTCACGGCGGGTCTCCATCGGCGTCAGGCCGACCCCGAGACCGGTCACGACGCCGCCAGGAACGCGGTCACCAGCGGGTTCACGAGGTCCGGGCGCACGAGCGGGGCCATGTGTCCGCCCCCGTGAACGGTGACGAACCGCCAGCCGGGACAGGCCTCGCGCAGCACCTCCACCACCTCGCGGATGGGACGGCGGGTGGCGGGGTCGTGGACGACGAGGGTCGGGACGCCGCGCGCGGCGAGGTGGTCGATCGTCAGCTCCGGGTCGGTGACGGCGTCCCACTCGTGACGGTTGGGCGGCAGCGCGGCGACGAACGCGGCGCGCCGGGACTCCGGCATCGTGTCCCAGGAGCCGTCGCCCAACCAGTAGTCGGCGAAGCGCGGAGCGGCCTCGGTCCAGTCGTCGGCGGCGGCGTGGCGCTGGACGTGGTCGCGCAGGGCGCACGCCTCGGCGAACGCGTCGTGCCGGTCCGCCGCGACGAGCAGCGCGACGGGGTTGGGCTCGAGCAGCACAAGCGCCCGCACCCGGTCGCCCAGCTCGACCGCGGCCCGCATCGCGACCGCGCCGCCGAACGAGTGCCCGACGAGCGCGACCGGCTCGTCGACCCCCTCCAACACGGCGTGGACCAGGGCGGCCTGGTCGGTGAGGCGCTGCGGACCCGGCCCCGCGAAGGCCGGCGTAGCGCCGTAGCCGAGCAGGTTCGGCGCGAGCACGCGGTGGCGGTCCCGCAGGTCGGCGACGAGCGCCTTCCACTGCCGGTTGCCGCTGACCGAGCTGTGCAGCAGGACGACCGGCGGCCCCGCGCCCGCCTCGAGGACGTCGACCCCCGTACCCACCCCGACGACGCTAGCGTGATCCACGTCACCGAGGAACGCCCGGAGGAGCCGTGACCGCCCAGGACGCACCCGAGCCCGCCGCACCGGCGATCTCCCTGCACGACTTCACCGACATCGACCACTCCGCCGAGTCGACCTACGTCGCGGCGCTCGAGGCGTTCGACCGGCTGCCGCTGCTGCGCGAGCTCAAGGCCCTCGCGATCGAGCGCACGCACACCGGACCGGGCCGGCGCGTCCTCGACGTCGGGTGCGGCTTTGGCCTGGAGGCCCTCCGGCTGGCGCGGCTCGTCCGCCCCGGCGGCACCGTCACCGGCATCGACCTGTCCGCCGACTTCGTCGCCGAGGCGCGCCGCCGGGCCGCCGCGGCGGGGCTCGACGTCGACCTCGTCCCCGGCGACGCCGAGGCGCTGCCGTTCGACGACGACGCCGTCGACGTCGCCCGCGCCGAGCGCGTGCTCATCTACCTCGACGACCCGCGCCGCGCCCTCGCCGAGCTCGCCCGCGTCACCCGCCCCGGCGGGCGGATCGCGGTCATCGAGCCCGACTTCGAGACCAACACCGTCAACGTGGACGACGCGCGCCTCGTCCGCGCCGTCCTCGCGCACGAGGCCGACACCGCCGTCGTCAACCCGCGCCTGGTGCGCGACCTGCGCGGCGACCTCGGCGACCTCGGGCTCACCGACGTCGAGGTCGACAGCCGGATGGTGATCTTCTCGCCGGACCTCGCCGCCCAGTACTTCAGCGGGATCGGCGAGGCCGCGGCCGCGGCGGGCGCGATCGACGCCGACGACGGCCGGCGCTGGACCTCGACGATCGCCGCGCTGCACCGCGACGGGCGGCTGTTCGGGGCGGTCGGCTACTACCTGTTCACGGCGACCGTTCCGCCAGCCACGTCTCCAGCGTCGTGATGTCGTAGCTGCCCTCGACGACGGCCCGCTCGTCGAGCAGGCGCCGGTGCAGGCCGATCGTCGTCGGGAAGCCGTCGACGCGGTACTCCGCGAGCGCCCGCCGGCCGCGGGCCAGGGCCTGCTCGCGCGTCGGCGCCCACACCGAGAGCTTGGCGACGAGCGAGTCGTAGAACGGCGGCACGGCGTCGCCCGCCATCAGCGCGGTGTCGACGCGCACGCCCGGCCCGCCCGGCAGCTCGAGGGCCTCGACGGTGCCCGGCGAGGGCAGGAAGTCCTGGTCGGGGTCCTCGGCGTTGACCCGGAACTCGATCGACGCCCCGTGACACGCGATGTCGTCCTGGGCCACCGACAGCGGGTCGCCCGAGGCGATGCGCAGCTGCTCGGCGACGAGGTCGAGCCCGGTGATCCACTCGGTGATCGGGTGCTCGACCTGGATGCGGGTGTTCATCTCGATGAAGAAGAACTCGTCGCCCTCGACCAGGAACTCCACCGTGCCCGCGCCGACGTAGCCCACCTCGCGGCTGAGCCGGACCGCCGCGTCGCAGAGACCCGAGCGCAGGTCCGGATCCAGCCCCGGCGCCGGCGCCTCCTCGAGGATCTTCTGCCGGCGCCGCTGCAGCGAGCACTCCCGCTCCCAGCAGTGCACGACCGCGCCGTGGGTGTCGGCGAGGACCTGCACCTCGACGTGCTTCGGGCCCTGCAGCGCGCGCTCGAGGTAGACCTTGTCCGAGCCGAACGCCGACGCCGCCTCCCGCTGGGCCTCGGCGACGACGGTGCGCAGCTCGTCCGCCGACCCCGCCGGGCGGATGCCCCGCCCGCCGCCGCCCGCCGAGGCCTTGACCAGCACCGGATAGCCGACCTCCTCGGCCGCGGCCACCGCCTCGTCCACCGACGACACCTCGTCGCTGCCCGGCACCACGGGCACGCCCGCCGACCGGGCGACCGCGCGCGCGGCGGCCTTGTCCCCCATCGTCGTGATCACCGACGCCGGCGGGCCCACGAAGACCAGGCCCGCCTCCTCGACGGCCGCGGCGAACCCGGGGCGCTCGGAGAGGAAGCCGTAGCCGGGGTGGATCGCGTCGACCCCGGCCGAGCGCGCGGCCTCGAGCACCGCGTCGGAGTTCAAGTAGCTCTTCGACGCCGCCGACTTCCCGAGGTGGACCGCGTCGTCGGCCATCCGCACGTGCGCGGCCGACGCGTCGGCGTCGGAGTACACCGCGACCGCGCGGATGCCGAGCTCCCGGCACGCGCGCACGACCCGCAGGGCGATCTCGCCGCGGTTGGCGACCAGGACGCTGCGCAGGCTCACGTCTCCAGCTCGACCAGGTCCTGGCCGATCGTCACCTCGTCCTCGTTCTCGACGAGGAACCGCGAGACGGTGCCCGCGGCGTCCGCCTTGACCTCGTGGAACGTCTTCATCACCTCCACCAGCCCGACCGTGTCGCCCTCGGCCACCGAGGCGCCCTCGGTGACGTAGGGATCGGCGTCGGGTGACGGCCGGTGGTAGAAGACGCCCGGGGTGCGGGACGTGATCGTGTGGCTTCCCAACTCGGGCTCCCAGTCGATCGGCTCAGGTGAGCGCGGAACGGATGCGGTCGAGCGCGCCGAGGCGGTCCCTGCGGACCTCCAGCGCCCCGTCGAGGTCGACCGGCACGAAGCGGGTCCTGTCGCCGGTCTTGGTCTGCGCCAGCCGATCGCGGTCGACGGAGACGACGGTGCCGAGCGTCGCGTAGCCCCCGCCGGTGACGGCGTCCTGGAGCAGCACGATCGGCTCGACGCCCCCGGGCACCTGCACCGACCCGACGGGATAGCCGCAGTCGGTGACGTTCGCGGGGTCGCTGCCCGCCCCGAACGGCTGCTCGCGCGGCACGAACTCGAGCTCGGCTCCGCGGAAGCGGTAGCCGACGCGGTTGGCGTCCGGGGTCACCTTCCACTCGGTGTCGGTGAACCGGGCGAGGCTGTCCTCGGTGAGCCGGTAGCTGTGCAGCCCGACGAGCAGGTGCACCTCGGCGGTCGACGGGTGCACCGGCACGTCCCCGCCGTCGAGGCGTCGTCCGGCCCTCGGGTCCCGCGCGTCGGAGCCCAGCGCCAGCTCGTCCCCGGCCCGCAGCGCGCGCCCCTCGAAGCCGCCGATCCCGACGAGCGTGTAGGTCGAGCGGCTCCCGTAGTAGAGCGGCACGTCGATGCCGCCCGCGACGGCGACGTAGGGCCGGGCGCCGGCACGCAGCTGCCCGAACGACAGCACCGACCCCGATGACACGGCCACCGACTCCCACGTCGGGATCTCCTCGCCGTCGACGAACGCGGGGATGTCCGCGCCGGTCACGGCGATGACCGTGTCCACGGTGAACTCCAGCGTCGGCCCGAGGTAGACCGCCTCCAGCGCCGCCGCTCCCGGCTCGTTGCCGACCAGCGCGTTGCCCACGTGGTAGGCGAACGAGTCGAGCGCGCCCGAGGGCGGGAAGCCGATGCTGTAGTACCCCAGCCGCCCGGTGTCCTGGACGGTGGTCTCCAGGCCCGGATCCTGAACCCTGATCGTCACCCGTACAGCACCTCCTTCATGCTCGCGTTGGTGCCGTCCGGGTCGGCGAGGAAGCGGCTCGGTGAGAACTCGAGCTCCCGGTACGAGTAGCGCCAGGTCCCGGCGTCGACCTGGGCGCGCACGTCGTCGTACTCGGCCTGGTCGACGCGCCGGTAGTTGATCACGTCCCCGTGCTGGAAGAACACCACCGAGTCGTTCTCGGCGAAGTCCGGCAGCCGCTGCTCGCCGTCGAAGATCGGCGCGGGCGCCGAGCCGAAGAGCTGGTAGCCACCCGCACCCTTCACCGGGTAGATCACCGCGAACGCGCCGCCGAACCCGAAGGCACGCTCCGGGGTCTCGGTCCGCGGGCGCACGTACTTCGGCACCTCGACCTGCCGCTCCCGCGGCACGAGCTGGAAGCACCACGGCAGCCCGGGCACGAAGCCCATCATCGTGACGAGGTACGGCGAGGCGGCGAGCGCGTCGATGAAGTCCTCGGTCGACGAGTAGCCGTTGATCCGGGCCCCGTAGTCGAGATCGGTGCCCGTCGGGTCCTGGTGGCGGTCGCGGAACTTCATGAGGACCTCGTGGGTCCACGGGTCGTTCAGCATGATCGGGACGTCGACGATGCGCGTCGCCACGGTGAGGTCGTCGGACAGCGATCCGACCTCTCCCTCGATGCGCTGCAGCTCGCGCACCAGGTCACGCGGGTGCAGGCGGTCGGGGTCGACGCGGACCATGTACGACGCGTTCGACGGGCAGATCTCCTCGACGCCGGGGATCGCCTCCTCGCCCAGGCGCCGCGTGATCGCCAGCGACGTGAAGTGCACCGGCAGGCTCATCGCCGCCGAGAGCTCGACGTAGACGAACTCGTCGCCCCCGTAGTCGTACCGCGTCTCGGTGTCGGTCTCGGTACCGGCGCTCATGCGATCACCTTGGCGTGTCCGTGTCGGCGGGTCCAGAGCCCTCAGGAATCGGACGCCGCCCCGATCAGGACGGCGTCCACCACCACGTTCTCGGTGTAGCTGCCCGCGGCCCGGTCGAAGGCACCGCCGCAGGTGATCAGGCGCAGTTCGGGGCCCGGGCGGTCGCCGTAGACCTCCTCGGTCGGGAACCGGTCCTTGGGGTGGGTCGACACCCGCGTCACCCGGAAGTCCGCGCGGCTCCCGTCGGCGCGGGTGACCGACGCGGTGTCCCCGGGACGCACCGCGCCGACCTCGAAGAACACCGCCGGGCCGTCCTGCGCGGAGTCGACGTGGCCGAGCAGCACCGAGGGGCCGCGCTCCCCCGGGGTCGGCGAGTGGCGGTACCAACCGGCCCGCGAGTCCTGCCGCGCGGCGTGCGGCGGGACCTCGACGGTCCCGTCGGGCCGCAGGCCCAGGGTGACGAGGTCGGTGTGCACGCCCGCGCGGCGCCATCGCCGTCACCTTGCGCTCAGCTGACGATGGTCGGGGGCGCCGATTCCCCGCCCTTCAGCGCGCGCCAGACCCGCTGCGGGGTGAGCGGCATGTCGAGGTGCGTGACGCCCCGCGCCGCGAGCGCGTCGATCGCCGCGTTCACCACCGCGGGCGACGACCCGATCGCCCCGGACTCGCCGATCCCCTTCGCGCCGAGGGGGTTGGTCGGCGAGAGCGTGACCCGCTGGTCGAGCTCGAACCCGGGCAGGTCGGCGGCGGCGGGCACCGCGTAGTCGGCGAGCGTCGCCGCCGTCGGCTGGCCCGCCTCGTCGAAGGTGGCCTGCTCGTAGAGGGCCTGCGCGATGCCCTGGGCGATGCCGCCGTGCAGCTGCCCGTCGACGATCTGCGGGTTGACGATGCGCCCGCAGTCGTCGACCGCGACGAAGCGCCGGACCCGCGTGTCACCGGTCTCGGTGTCGACCTCGACGACGGCGATGTGCGTGCCGAACGGCCAGGTGAAGTTGGGCGGGTCGAAGTGGTGGTCGGCGGTGAGGTTCGGCTCCATGCCCTCGGGCAGATCCGCGGCCAGCGACGCCGCGCCCGCCACCTCCTGGATCGTCAGCGACGGCCCCGACGTGCCGGCGACCGAGAAGACGCCGCCGGTGAACTGCAGGTCGTCCTCGGACGCCTCGAGCATGTGCGCGGCGATCTTCCGGGCCTTGTCGACGACCTTCTCCGCCGCCCCGTACACGGCCGAGCCGCCGACCGCGAGGCTGCGCGAGCCGTAGGTGTCCCGCCCGAACGGCGCGATCATGGTGTCGGAGTGGAACACCTCGACGTCGGCGGGGTCGATGCCGAGGGAGTCGGCGACGATCTGCGCCCACGCCGTCTCGTGGCCCTGGCCGTGCGGGCTGGTGCCGGTGACGACCTCGGCCCGGCCCGCCGTCGTCATCCGGACCGTCGCGGCCTCCCAGCCGCCGCTCTGCAGCCGCACGCCGGCGGCCACCTTGGACGGCGAGAGCCCGCCGGACTCGGTGAAGTTGCCGATGCCGACACCGATCTCGACCGTCTCGCCGGCCTCGCGGCGGCGGCGCTGCTCGGCGCGAAGCCCCTCGTAGTCGACGAGCTCGAGCGCGCGGCGCATGCAGGGCTCGTAGTCGCCGGAGTCGTACTGCACACCGGACGGGACGGTGCGCGGCTCGGAGAACGGCGGGTGCAGGTTGCGCAGCCGCAGCTCGGCAGGGTCCATCCCGAGGGCGCGGGCGAGGTCGTCGAGGACCCGCTCGTGGGCGTAGGCCGCCTCGGAGCGCCCGGCGCCGCGGTAGGCGTCGGTCGGGGTGAGGTTGGTGAACACGCCCCGGCACTCGAAGTCGTAGGCGCCGAAGTCGTAGAGCCCGCAGTAGGTGAAGGCCCCGAACACGGCGATGCCGGGGGTGAGCAGCTGCAGGTAGGCGCCCATGTCCGCGACGAGACGGACCTTCATCCCGAGGATCGTCCCGTCGCGCGTCGCGCCCACGGTCATGTACTGGACCTGCCCGCGGCCGTGCGTGGTCGCGATGTGGTGCTCCGAGCGCGTCTCGGTCCACTTGACGGGCCGGCGCAGCCGCCGCGCGAGGACCAGCGCGAGCGCCTCCTCGGCGTAGACGTTGAGCTTCGCCCCGAAGCCGCCGCCGACGTCGGGGGCGACGACCCGCAGCTTGGTGTCGGAGATGCCGCAGATCGCGGCGAGGATGTCGCGCACGAAGTGCGGCACCTGGGTCGAGGTGTGGATCGTGAACCCGCCGCCGACCGCGTCCGGGGTGACCACCACCGCGCGCGTCTCCATCGGCGAGGCCATGACCCGCTGCTGGATGTAGCGGCCCTCGACGACGACGTCGGCCTGCGCCAGCGCGGCGTCGACGTCACCGACCGCGAGCGGCCAGGTGTAGCAGTGGTTGCTGCCGAGCTCCTCGTGCACCAGCGGGGCGTCCGGGGCGAGCGCCGCCTCGACGTCGACCACCGCGGGGAGCTCCTCGTAGTCGACGACCACGAGCTCGGCGGCGTCACGGGCCGCGGCCGCGCCGGTCGCCACGACGACCGCGACCGCGTCGCCGACGTGGTTGACCTCGTCGCGGGCCAGCGGCCGGTGGTCGGGCACGAGGATGTCCTCGGTGACCGGCCAGCCGCAGGGGATGCCGGCGACGAACTCGTCGAACAGGTCGGCCCCGGTGAGGACGGCGAGGACGCCGTCGGCCTCGCGCGCGGCGGCCGTGTCGATGCCGCCGATCCGCGCGTGGGCCACGGGGCTGCGCACGAGCGCGAGGTGCACGGTGCTCGGCGGGGCGATGTCGTCGGTCCAGGTACCGCGGCCCGTGAGCAGCGCGGCGTCCTCCCGGCGCTTGAGGCTCCGGCCGACGTGCGTGGTCGTCGCGGCGGGCTGGGGGACGGTCTCGGTCATCCGGGGTGCTCCCGTCGGCCGGCGGTGGTGGTACCGATCACCGTGGCCTGTCCGAGCGGGATGGGGAAGAGCCCCGCGGCTGAGGTCAGGACAACCTTCGCCCGACAGGCCCGGACGGGTGGGACGCAACGTGACCGTCATCACACTCTCGGCAGTTTGTCACGGGTGTCGCTGCGGTTCCCGCAGGTCGTCCACCCCCGGGAGAGCCGTCCGCCCTGGTCAGGGCAGCCTTCGCTGTCTGGCGAGGGGGTCCGTCGGACCGCCACCATCGACGTCATGACCGCAGCTCAGAGCCTGCCCACCGTGCAGGGTTGTTCCGCGACCTCGTGTGCCTACAACGAGGGCTCGACCTGCCACGCCGCCGCGATCACCATCGCCGGCGACAACGCCGCGTGCGGCACCTTCGTCGAGATCTCCTTCCGTGGCGGCGTCGACCGCAACGGCGTGGTCGGCGCGTGCCACCGCTCGGAGTGCAAGTTCAACGACAAGCTCGAGTGCACCGCCCCGTCGGTCGAGATCGGCGCCGGCAAGGACGTCGCCGACTGCCTGACCTACGAGGCCCGGTAGAGCTCCTCGAGCGGCGCGACCGACCCCGCGGTCCCGACCGCGGGCTCCACCACGAGCCCGCGCACGGGGTCGGCGCGCAGCGTCGCGTCGGCGACGGCGAGCGCGGCCACGCTGTCGTCGTCGTCGACCAGGACCGCGGCACCCCGCGCGGCGAGGCTCGCCAGCGCGCCCAGCACCACGCGGCGCCCGGCGGCGTCCAGCCCGCCGGTGACCCGGTCCACCAGCACGACCGCGGCACCGCCCGCCTCCTCGAGGCGGCGGCGCCGCTCCAGCACCCCCGACGACGGGTCGACGGTGATCCGCCGGACCCCCGACGACGCGTCGTCGCACATCGCCATCAGCCGTCGCCGCACGATCGGCTCGCCGAGCAGCACGGTCACCTCGGCCGTGGGCAGTCGCAGCGTCATCGCCCGCCTCCTCGTTCAGTGAGGGGAGGCTAACCTCGCCTGCCCGCCGCCGTCCATGCCCGGACGCGCCCTGGGCGGAACTCACAGCGATGTCCGGAACGCCCTCCAGGCCGCGGTCAGGAACGGCACGCGCACGGGGTCCGTGCCCACCGCCCGCGCCACGTGCTCGCGCGCCCGGCGGTCCACCTCCGCCCGCTCGGCGGCCGGGAGCGTCAGGACCGCGGAGTGTGTGCCGAGCATCGCGGCGACGTCGTCGGCGGCCATCCCGATCGCGTGCCGGAACACCTGCGGCTCCCCGGCAGTGAACGGCGCCCCCTCCGGCAGCTCGACGACGAAGTCGGCGTCCACGGCCGGCGCACGGCCCTGGTCGTCGAGTCCCCCGATCGCCCGGAGCTCGGCGACCCACTCCTGCGCGGGGTCCCCGTAGGTCCACAGCAGGCCCAGCACCCCGCCCGGCCGCAGGAGGCGCCCGATCTCGCCGCTCGCCCGGTCCGGGTCGAACCAGTGCCACGCCGACGCGACGAGGACGGCGTCGACCGACGCGTCGGGCAGCGGGACGTCCTCGGCCGTGCCGGCGAGCACCCGGACCCCCGGGCTCTGCGCGGCCAGCACCGCGCGCATCGCGTCGTCCGGCTCGACGGCGACGACGTCGGTGACGCCCTCGCCCGCCAGCGCGCGGGTCAGCAGGCCCGTCCCGGCGCCGAGGTCGAGCACGGTGGCGTCGGGCCCCGGCAGCAGCCAGTGCACGGCCTCGGGTGCCGGGGACGGGCGCAGGCGGTCGTAGTCGTCGGCGGCCGCGCCGAACGACCGGGCCCGCTCGGGGTTCACAGCCAGCCGCGCTTGCGGAACACCAGGAACAGCGTCAGCGACACCAGCACCATGAGGAGGAGCGCGAAGGGGTAGCCGAGTGTCCAGTGGAGCTCGGGCATGTGGTCGAAGTTCATGCCGTACACCGCCCCGATGAGCGACGGGGTGAACAGGATCGCCGCCCAGCTCGAGATCTTCTTGACCTCCTCGCCCTGGGCCAGGCTGGTCTCCGAGATCCGGCGCATCTCCTCGTTCTGCCGCTGCCCGACGAGCGCGGCGTTGACCTGCAGGATGTTGCCGAGCAGCTGGCGGAAGTTGTCGGCGGACTCCCGGGTCTGGGCGACGTGGTCGGCGACGTCGCGCAGGCCGCGGTGCAGGGCGACGCCCTGCTCGTCCTCGGCGGGCTCCTCGAGCAGCCCGTCGAGGACCTCGCGCAGCGGGTCGACGGCGCGCTGCAGCTCGATGACCTCGCGGGAGAGCTGGTAGATGCGCCGCGAGACGCTCGGGTCGCCGCCGAAGACCTGGGTCTCGATCTGGTCGATGTCGTGGCGCAGGCCCCGTACGACCGGGTGGTAGTCGTCGACGATGCGGTCGAGCACGGCGTAGAGGACCGCCCGCGGGCCCTGGGCCAGCAGCGACGGGTCCGCCTCCAGGCGCGCGCGCACCGACGACAGGTCGGGGGTCTCGGCGTGGCGGACCGTGACGACGAAGTCGTGCCCGAGGAAGAGGTGGATCTCGCCGACCTGGACGTCCTCGTCCTCGTCGACGTACCAGGCGGGGCGCAGCACGACGAACTCCACGTCGTCGTAGCGCTCCAGCTTGGGGCGCTGGTGGGCGTGCACGGCGTCCTCGACCGCGAGCGGCGGCAGCGAGAGCTCCTGCGCCAGGCGGTCGATCTCCTCCGCGTCGGGACGCAGCAGGCCGATCCAGGCGAACCCGTCGTCGGCGCCGTGCGTGCGCAGCATCTCCAGGGTGCGGTCCAGCGAGTCCGGCTCGCGGGAGCGCTCCCCGTGGACGTACACCGCGTTGTCGACGACGGTCATCGCGGCATTGTCGCCTCCGGCCTGCGCTACTGCGCGAGGGCCACACCGGCGGCCACGAGCCCGACGGCGTTGGTGCCCAGGTGCAGCCCGATCGGGGCGAGCACCGAGCCGGTGCGGTGGCGCAGCCAGCCGAGGACGAAGCCGCCGAGCACCGTCACGACGAGGACAGCGAGCGCCGAGGTCCACTGGAGGGTCGGCGGGAGCGGCACCGCCGACGGGCCGAGCGCGACGGTGAGGTGCCAGAGCCCGAACGCCACCGCGGTGGTGCTCAGCGCGACGCGGGCGGACAGCGAGCGGACGGTGTGGCCCTGCAGCACGCCGCGGAACGCGAGCTCCTCGGCGAGCACGGTGCCCAGCGGGATGAGGACGAGGCCGCGCAGGAGGAGCGCCCCGGGCGAGGCGCCGGCGAGCTGGGGGTTCTCGAGCAGGTGGGGCGCGACGGCGAGCACCGCGCCGTACCCGAGGACCGCGACACCGATGGCCGCGCCGCCCCAGCGCGCGCCCGCCCCCCAGGTGCCGCGGCCGATGCCGAGGTCGGCCCAGGTCAGCCCGAGCAGGCGGGCCACGGTGACGAGTGCGGCGACCCCACCGAGGTTGAACAGGGCCTTGAGCACCGGGTCGGCGGGCAGGGCCGGCAGGGCGACGTTGCTCCAGCCGAGCAGCAGGATCGCGACGACCGCAGGCGGGGCGAGGCGCCGCCAGTGGGGGGCCGTCCCCGCTGTCCACGTCACCCCCGCCCCGTCCCGGGCGGGGTCGTCCGACGACGGGCGCGCGTCCGTGGCCGTGTGCTGGGGAGCGGTCACAGCCCCAGCATGCCTGCCACCCTCTCCGTGTCCGCAGGGGTCCACCCCGGAGGCATACCCATCGTGAGCCAGCCTTCGACCATCACCGCGCGGTACTGGTGGCCGTGCCCGTCGGGCACCGAGAGGGAGTTGGTCAGGTCGATGGTGACCTGCCAGAACGTCACGACGGGGTACCAGTCGACGGCCTCGGACACGTCCCGACCTGGGGGTTCGGCGAGCCAGTCGGGTCGGCGCCAGAGGAGCTCGGGGGACCACCAGACGACCGGGTCGGAGGCGTGCTGCAGGTAGACCACGTGTGGTGAGGACCACACGGCCGGCGGCTCCCGGAGGTCCGCCGCGGTCGCCCCGAAGCGCACCTCGCGTCCCCCGTCGACGACGGGCAGGACCTCCGGCGTGCCGGGGTCGCGGCGAGCGGTGAGCGCGGCGTGGAGCCGGTTGGAGTTCGGCGGGCCCACCCAGAGGACCCCGTCGGCCTGGGCCCGCGCGTCCTCGAGGCTGGAGAACGCCGCCTCGGAGCCCTGCGAGCCGAGGCTCTCGCCGAACACGATGAGCCGGGGCCGCCGGTCCGGGGGCATCTGCTCGACGCGGGCGTGGACGGCGTCGAAGAGCGCCCGCCCCTCGGCCGCGGCGCGGCTGCGGTCGACGACGAACGACAGCCAGCTCGGCAGGTAGGAGTACTGGGTGGCGACGATCGCGGTGTTCCCACCCCAGATCATCTCCAGGGAGTCGGCGACCGGGTCGTCGATCCAGCCGGTGCCGGTGGTGGTGACGACCGCGACGACGTCGCGCTCGAAGCCCCCGGTGCGCTCGAGCTCGGCGACGGCGAGGCGGGCCCGCTCGGTCGGGCCCGGCGCGGACATCAGCCCGACGTAGGCGCGGACCGGCGGCACGGGACGGCGCCCGGACGCCTCGCCGAGCCGGGCCAGGGTGGGCCCGCCCGCGACGAAGTCCTGGCCCTCGCGCCCCAGCGACCTCCAGGGCACGAGCGAGGCCGGCGACCCCGAGCGCAGCGGGGAGATCGGCGCGACGACGCCCGGGTAGGTCTCGTCGTTGGTGGCGCTGAAGGCGGCGTCGGCGACGCGCAGGCCGGTGCGCAGCACCAGCGAGTCGATGATCGTGGCGACGAGGACGACGACGACCACGGTGCCGACGACCGTCGCCACCTGCGCGGGGAGGTGCGCGCGGCGGCGCAGCAGGTCACCGGCCCGGCCGGCGAGCCAGCGCACGCCGCGGCCGAACCCGACGATCAGCCCGGCGACGACGAGCGCGACCGGTCCGGCGCGCAGCCAGCCGTCGGTGGTGGGCTGCGCGATCCCCATGAGCCCGGCGACCTGCTGCTGCCACCCGGCGCCCGCGACGAGCATCCCGAGCAGCGCCACGGTCGCCGTGACGACGAGGACGAGCCAGGCCCCGGGTGTCAGCCAGACCGGTGTCGCGCGCTGCACCCGCGCGGTGAGGTGGGTCCACTTGCCCGTCCGGCCGACCAGCCACGCGAACGCGACGCCGAGCCCGTAGCCCAGGCCGCCGGAGATGCCGGTGGCGAGGCCCTGGAAGAGGTAGTCGCGGGGGATCAGGGACGGGGTGAGCGAGATCAGGGCGAACGCGACGCCGACGACGAAGCCCGCGGGGTGCGCGCGCGGGACGTAGCGCACGAGGGCGGCGAGACGGGGCGGGAGCAGCGGGGAGTCGCCGCCGAACTGGTGGCGCTGGCCGTCGCGGTGCCACAGGTGGTGGTGGTCGAGCTCCTCCTCGAACTCGCGCTGGAACTCGCTGTCGAGCTCCGTGCGGGCATCGCCCTCCGCCACGCGTCCCAGCTTCCCGCGCCGCGCAAGCCGCGACACGGGAGGTGGCAGAACCAACCCATGTGAGCACTTTCCGGGGCTATAGGCCCGGAAAGTGCTCACGGACCGAGGAGCGGCTCCAGCCAGCGGCCGGCGGCGAGCAGGGCGTCCTCGCGGTCGGGGTGGCCGATGAGGGCGAGGCCCAGCGGCAGGCCGGCGGCGTCGCGGGCGCCCGGCACGGCGAGGGCGGGCAGGCCGAGCAGGTGCCAGGGCCGCGAGAGCACCGGGTCACCGGTGGCGTCGAGGCCCGGCGGGGCCACACCGAGCGCGCCGGGGACGAGGACCGCGTCGGCCTCGTCGAGGCGCGCCAGCACGGCCTCCCGGGTCGTCGCGGCGCGCTCGCGGGCGGCGGCCAGCTCGTCGGGCGGCACCGCGCGCCCCTCCGCGAGCAGGGCCCGCAGGTTCGGCCCGAGACCGGGCGCGTCCGGCACGGTCGTGGCCGCCTCGGCGGCCATGACCGTGCGGTGGTCGACGGTGGCCCGGCGCAGGTCGAGGTCCCAGGTCGCGAGGCCCGCCCCCGCCGCGCCCGCCCGCGCGGCGGCGTCGGCGTGCGCCTCCCGCATCGCGGGCGAGACGTCCGCGACATCGGTCCCGTCCCAGGTGAGGAGCCGCGGCGGGGTACCGGACGCCGGCGCCGGGGCATGGCCGGCGAGGGCGGCGCGGGCGGCGGCGAGATCCTCGACGCCGGCCGCGAACAGCCCGAGGGTGTCCAGGCCCGGGGCCAGCGGGTTCACGCCCGTCGTCGGCAACGACCCGCGGGCGACGGCGAGACCCGCGACCCCGCAGTACGACGCCGGGCGCACCACCGAGCCGGCGGTCTGCGAGCCCACCGCGAGCGGCACCATGCCGGCCGCGACCGCGGCGGCGGACCCGCTCGACGACCCGCCGGGCGTGCGCGTCGGGTCGTGCGGGTTGCGGGTGGGGCCGGGATCGAAGAAGGCGAACTCGGTGGTCACCGTCTTCCCGACGACCACCGCGCCCGCCGCGCGCAGCAGCGCCGTGATCGCCGCGTCCTCGGTGGCGGGCGGGGCGTCGGCGCGCGCGGACGAACCACACCGCGTGGGCACGCCCGCGAGGTCGACGATGTCCTTGACGCCCACGGGCACGCCGGCGAGCGGGCCGTCACCGCCCGCGTCCGGGACGACGAGCTCGACCCAGGCACGCACCCGGTCGTCCACCTCGTCGATCCGACGCCGGGCCGTGTCCACCGCATCGGGTCGCCGCGCATCGACGAGTCGCCAGGGAGCCACCAGGTCCACGGCGACGAGTGTGCGCCTACATCCGGATCGGGATGGAGGTGGTCTCGCCGAGCTCGGGCGGCTCGTTGATCGGGTTGGCCTGCGGCGTGCGCCGGGCGACCTGCTGGGTGCCGGTACCCGAGCCGGTGGCGCTGGACGCGTCGGCCGACGAGCCGTCCCCGGCCGAGCCGTCGGTGGAGGACGAGGAGGACGTCGAGGAGGAGGACGACCCCGTGTCGCAGCTCTGCCGGTCCGCACCGCTCGGGAGCCCGAGGTCGCCGAGCAGGCCGCCGACGAGGCCATCACCGGAGGTGCCGGAGGAGCTGGACGAGCTGGACGGGCCCTCGCAGTCGGCGGCGGTGCGGTACCGGGAGGAGTCGTCCAGGTTGCGGTGGCCGTCGGCGTTGCCGTGGCCGTACGCGTGTCCGTTGCCGTGCCCGTTGCCGTGCCCGTTGCTGTGGGAGGAGGAGCTCCCCCGGCCCTCGCCGTCGTCGTGACCCGGCGTCGCGGCCGCGAGGCCTGCCCCGGAACCGGCCAGCGCGAGCGCGGCGGACGTGGCCACGGCTCCGCGGCCGGCGAGGCGCCGCAGGCCGGGGCGCGCGGTCGTGCGGTGGTTGATGCGGGAGTCGATGCGGGAGTCGATGCGGTGGGTGCCCATCCGAGTTCCTCCTCCTGCGCGGCCACTTGCACCCGTCCGGGGCAATGACGTCGCGGACGCGCCTCTTGTAGGTCTCGTTGCGGTCACGGCACAGCCGTGAGTGCCCCACCCGTGGCGTCCCCAATCCCCTCGGAGCGGTTCCTCTCCGAGGCCCGGGGCTCCTACTCTGCGGCGATGGCGGTGACGAGCACGGCGCGCTACGTCGAGATGCACCCGCGCAACCCCCAGCGCCGGTCGGTCCTGCAGACCGTCGAGCTGCTGCGCGAGGGCGGGCTCATCGCCTACCCGACCGACTCGTGCTTCGCGCTGGGCTGCACCGTCGGCAACCGCGAGGGCCTCGAGCGGATCCGGACGATCCGCCGGCTCGACGCGCGGCACCACTTCACGCTGGTGTGCCGCGACTTCGCCCAGCTCGGGCAGTTCGTGCGCATCTCGACGCCGGTGTTCCGGGCGGTGAAGGCGGCCACGCCCGGCTGCTACACGTTCATCCTCCCGGCCACCAAGGAGGTGCCGCGTCGCCTGCTGCACCCCCGCAAGCGCACGGTGGGGGTCCGCATTCCGGCGCACCCCGTGGTCGACGCCCTGCTCGCCGAGCTGGACGAGCCGCTGCTGTCCTCGACGCTGCTGCTGCCCGACACCGAGGAGCCCCTGACCAGTGGGTGGGACATCCACGAGCGCCTCGGGCACCAGGTGGACGCGGTCCTCGACTCCGGGGAGTGCGGGACCGAGCCGACGACGGTCGTCGACCTGTCCTCCGACGAGCCGGTGCTCGTGCGGCAGGGCGCCGGCCAGGGGTTCTCGTGGTGAGCGGGTCTCAGGCCGTGGGGCGCGGGACGCGGTCGGCGGCCGCGCGGAGCGCGAGGTAGGCGTCCTCGAGCTCGTGGGCGGCGAGGTGCGCGCAGGCGGTGCGCACGGCCGCGGCCGCCTCGTCCATGGCCAGCCGGCCGTCGCCGTCGCCGTCGCCGCGCGAACGACCGTGGTGGTGGGTGTGCGCGGCGACGGCCGACCGCAGCATCCGGTCGAGCCGCCCGTCGAGCACCGCGGGGGGCGGGTCGACGAGGTCGCCGAGGTAGCCGATGGCCGCCCGGATGGCGGCGGCGAGCTCGGGCGGCGACTCCGCCCCGTCCCGGGCGGCGCCGTCGCGGCGCACCGTCGCGGTCACCGGTCGGTCCAGCCGGGCGACGCACCGCGGCCGAGCGCCGGATCGGTGTCGGCGAGCGCGAGGCACCGGTCGAGGGCGGTGAGCCGGATCGGGTGCAGCACCGTGCGGTGGGTCGCGACGAGGACGAGGCGGACGTCGCGGGCGGTCGCCGCGCCCTGGACGGCGGCGAGCACGTCCAGGCCGGACGCCCCGAGGAACGTCACGCCCTCGAGGTCGGCCACCACGGACGGCGTCCCGGTCGCGCGGCCGGCGGCGTCGCGGTCGTCGGCCACCGTGGCGACCGACCCGTGCAGGACGTCGGACAGGTGTCGGGCGGTCAGCATGTCGACCTCCCCGATGACCCGCACGAGCACGAGACCCGGCCGCGGCTGGGTGGGGGCGACGGTGAGGCCGCCGTGTGCGGTGTCGGTGCCGGCATCGCGGCCGATGTCCTCGACGACGGACGGCCGACCGGCGCGTTCACGAGGCGCCATCATGAGAGGAGCCACCTCTTCCTCGGGCTGGGGTGGAGAACCGCCTGCCTCGAGAGGGTGAAGCCGCGGGTGGCGACCACCACTGTGCCCCGGTGCCGCGATGCTGTCCACCCGGACGTGACCGCCCGGCGGCCACCACCGGCCGCGCTCAGAGGGTCAGCAGGCCCCTGACCAGCGTCGCGACGGCGCCCGCGAGCGCCAGCAGGATGACGACCCGACGGGCCGTCCCGGGCCTCAGCCGGTCGTGCACGACCCCGCCGAGCACGACCCCGACCGCGATCCCGGCGAGGCCCGCGCCCCACACGACGCCGTCGAGGCGCGGCAGGCCCTTGCTCAGCAGCGCGACGAGGTTGATGACGAGCAGGACCACCTGCGCGGTCGGGACGAGCACCTCGGTGCTCCAGCGCCGGGCCAGCGCGAAGGCCGAGATGGCGGGGCCGCCGACCCCGGCGGTGACGTTGACGAACCCCGCGACCGCCCCCGCGACCAGCGCGCCGACGGTGCCCCGCAGCCGGCGGCCCAGGCGCGGGACCAGCGAGAGCAGCACGGCGGCGAGGGCGAGCGCGCCGACGACGACCAGCAGCGGTCCCTCGGGCAGCAGGCCGACGACGACCGCCCCGAGCGGGATCACCACGACCGCGCCCGCGAGCAGCAGCGCGGCGGCGCGGACGTCCACGCCGTGGCGGGTGCGCACGAGCACCACCAGGCAGAGCACGACCTGCAGCGCGTTGCCGAACGAGACGCCGTCGCGCGGGCCCAGGAGGGCGACGAGGAAGGGGCCCCCGACCAGCGCGAGGCCGAGACCCGTCGTGCGCTGGGTCAGCGCGCCGAGCAGGACCGGCGCCACGACCAGCGCCGCCGTCCCCGCCGCACTCAACGGTGCGGCGGGGACGGCGGCGTCGACGGCGTCATGCGGTCATCATGACCGCCCGGCTCACTGGGGCGTGATGCTGAAGTTCACGACGTCACCCTCGACGCCGGTGACCTGCACCAGCAGCGGGGTGGTGACGCCCGCGTCCGTGCCGGTGCAGGTGATCGTCGCGCCGACCTCGCCCTCCAGCGACGACGGGCAGCTGACCTGGCTCGCCTCGACGCCGTACTGCTGGGCGATCTGCTGCTCGACCTGGTCGGCCGTCACGGTCGGGTTGCCGAACACCACGAGCAGCGCGAACAGCCCCGCCAGGAGCGCGACGATCGCGACGACGACGATGCCGAGGATCTTCCCGACCGAGCTCTTGCGCACGGGAGGTGGCGGAGGGTAACCGCCGTAGCCCTGAACGGGGAGTGGGCCGCCGTGGGGCATCCCGGCCGGCCCGGGCGGCATCGGCGGGTGCGGGAAACCGGCGGGGGGCGGCGGGGCCTGCTGCGACATGGGAGGTCCTCGAGGTGACGGGCGTGCGGGGGGTGATCGACTCCCGGCCCGGACCTCGGTCTGACGCCCGGCGGGTACGAGGAGCATAGAACACGGAGAGCGACGAGCAATGGTCTTTACTAGGCCATCAGAGTTATCTCACGATCTCGCCAAGGAAGCGGCACTCCACCTCCCGCGCTCACCCGCCTCACAGCTCACGCTCAGGCTCACGACCCACGGTGGTGTGGAGGACGCCGAGGGAGACGCCGAGGCTCGGCGCCGGGCGAGGAGGGCCGGTGGACACCGTGCATGCCGTGGATGCCGTGCCGCTGGACGTCCGGCCGCGGGTCGCCGTCGTCGCCGGTGGCGGCAGGCGGTGCGACGGCCCCGTCGCGTGGGCGGAGCGGCGGGGGCCCCGCCGGCACCACGCCGACGCGGCCGCCACCCACCGCGGCACGACCGGGCGCCTCGCCGTCGCCGTCGTCGACGGGGTGGGCGACTCCGAGGCCGCGGGGTTCGCCGCGCGCCTCGTCGCCGACCACGCGGTGCGCGTCGCGGTGCTCGAGGGCCGGCCCGACCTCGCCCTCCTCGCGGCCCACGACCTGCTCGAGAGCACCCAGGACCTCGTGCCCGGCGACGCCGCCGCGGTCGTCGCCCTGTCGCCCGGCGCCGGCGATCCGCGCTGGCGGCTCGCGTGGGTCGGCGACTGCCGGGCGCTCGCGTGGGACGGGCGCTCGCTGCGCACCCTCACCGCCGACCACACCGTCGCCGCCGCCATGCGCGCCCGCGGCGTGCACGTCCACCCGCGCCTGGAGAACGTCCTGACGACGAGCGTGCGCACCGTGCGCCCGCCCGAGGTCGGCGTCGCCGTGGTCGACGACCCCGGGACCCTGCTGCTGGTCAGCGACGGCGTGCACCGCAGCGTGCCGACGCCGGCGCTCGCCGCCGCCCTCGCGGCCGGCGGGAGCCCGGCGGCGCAGGCGGAGCGCGTCCTCGCCCTCGCCGCCGACGCCGGGACCACCGACAACGCGACAGCGCTGGTGGCTTCGCCAGGTGAGCAGAAAGAAGGGCTATAGCCCTTCTGTCTGCTCACCTGCGCGGAGTGCACCCAGCGTCAGGCGCAGCCGCGCGCCGCGCTCGGTGTCGACCACCTGCAGCTCCCCGCCGTGCGCCCGGGCGAGGGCGCGGGCGATCGGCAGGCCGAGACCGGCGCCGCCGGCGTCGCGGGAGCGGGCGTCGTCGAGGCGCACGAGCCGGTCGAAGACCCGCTCCCGGTCGGCCGGCGGGATCCCGGGCCCCTCGTCGACGACGTCGACCACCGCCTGCGCCCCGTCGCCCGACACCTCGATCCGCACCGTGCCGTCGACCGGGCCGTGCCGGCGGGCGTTCTCCAGCAGGTTGGCGAGGATCTGCGCGACCCGTCCGGGGTCCGCGTTCACCCGGGTCGCCGGCCCGACCACCTGCACCGTCGTTCCGGGCGCGAGCAGCGCGGTGCGCTCGGCCTCGGCGGCGGCGAGCTCGGCGAGGTCGACCTCGCGCCGGTCGAGCGGGGCGCCGTCCTCGATGCGGGCGAGCTCGAGCATGTCGGCGACGAGCGCGCCGGCGCGGCGGGTCTCGCGCACCAGCGTGGTGGCGATCCGCTCCCGGCGCGCCAGGTCCGCGTCGGGCTGGCGCACGAGCGACTCGGCGAGGGTCTGCACGCCGGTCACGGGCGTGCGCAGCTCGTGGGCGGCGTCGGAGAGGAAGCGGCGCGTGCGCACCTCCGAGTGGCGCGCCTCGGCGGCCGCGTCCTCGGCGCGGCCCTGGGCGTCCTCGAGCGCGTCGAGCATGTCGTCGAAGGCCGCCGCGGTGCGCCCGAGCTCGGTGTCCGTGCGCTCGGGGCGCAGCCGCCGGCCCCGCTCGCCGCCGGCGATGTCGCGGGCCAGCGCCGTCATGTCGTCGAGCGGGCGCAGCGCCACCCGCACCACCGCGAGCAGGGCGAGGGCGACGGCCGCGAGCCCGAGCGCCCCGACCCCGATCATCACCGCACGCAGCCGCGCCAGCACGTCGTCGTTCTCGCCCGGGTCGGCCGCGAGCACGAGGCGGGTGCCGTCGGGCACGACGACCGTCCGCGTGACGTCCCCGTCGCGGGGCGGGCGGTCGGGGCGGCGGGGCCGGTCGCGCGGCGGCGGCCGTCCCGGCGGGCCGTCGACCGACCCCGCCACCGTACGGCCCGCGGCGTCGAGCAGCACCGCGCGGATGCCCTGCCCGTCGACGGCCTCGACAAGCGGCACCCCGGTCGTGCCCGCCGCGACGAGCAGGCCGGCCCGGGTGGCGCGGTCGTCGAGGCGGCTCTGCTGGTCGCGGCGCAGCTGGGCGTCGAGCGACAGGTCGACCGCCACCCCGATGACCACGAGCGCCAGCGCCACCACGACCAGCACCAGCGCGGTGACGCGGAAGCGCAGCGAGCGCCCGGAGGTCCAGCGGGCGCGCAGGCCCCCCGTCACGTCGCCTCCCCCGGCGCGGGCCGCAGCGCGTAGCCCAGCCCGCGGACGGTGTGGACGATCCGCGGGCCGTGCGCCTCGAGCTTGCGCCGCAGCGCCGACACGTGGACCTCGACGAGGTTCGGGTCGTAGGCGTCGTAGCCCCACACCTGCGTGAGGATCTGGTTCTTGGTGACGGTCCGGCCGCGCTGCTCGACGAGGTAGCGCAGCAGGCGCAGCTCGGTGGCGGTGAGGTCGAGGACCGTGCCGGCGCGGGTGGCGGTACCGGCCTCCTCGTCGACGACGAGGTCGCCGACGGCGAGCGCCGTCGGGACCCGGCCGCGGCGGCGCAGCACCGCGCGCACCCGCGACACGAGCTCGGCGAGCAGGAACGGCTTGACGACGTAGTCGTCGGCGCCGCCGTCGAGGCCGTGGAGACGGTCGGCGAGCGCGTCGCGGGCGGTGAGCAGGACCAGGCCGGCGTCGCTGCGCTCGCGCGCCACCCGCAGCAGGGCGAAGCCGTCGCGGCCGGGCAGCATGACGTCGAGGACGACGAGATCGGGGCGGAAGCCGTCGAGCAGCTCCTCGAAGCCGGTGCCGTCGTCGCGGCCGAGGGCGCGGAAGCCGGCGTCGGCCAGCGCGTCGACCACCGACTCGCGGATGGCCGCCTCGTCCTCGACGACGAGCACGCGTGCCGCCGCTCCCCGGGTCCCCACGGTGTCGATGGTGGCCTGCCGCTGCTGAACCGTCGCTGAAGACCCGGCGCGCGGGCGGGTGCTTCAGGTCCGGTTCAGCCGCGGTGCCCACTGTCGGTGCTCCCCGCCGACGATCGGAGAGCGAACGATGAGCGACACCCCGCAGGCCGGCATCCCGGACGACGACCCGGCGACGCGGCCGACCGCGACGGGCACACCCGCCGGCGCCGGGTCGGGTCCCCCGACGCGCTGGCAGCGCACCACCCGCCCGTCCTCCTGGACCCGCCGGACCGCGGTCGCCGTGGCCGGCATCGCCGGGCTCGTGCTCGGCGTGCTGCTCACCGGCGCCGTCCTGGCCGCGACCCTGGGCGGGCCCGGCGGGCCCGGCGGCTCCGGTGACGGGCCGCGCGACCGTCCGCCGATGGGGCCCGGGACGAGCGCCCTGGAGCGCGGCCACGACCGCGGTGACGGCCATGAGGGCCGTGACGCCCGCGCCCCGCGTGGTGACGCGGCGTCCGGGTCGATCGTGGTGCAGGTGCAGCCGGGCGCGACGGTGCAGGTGGCGCCCGGGGCGACCGTGCAGACGGTGCCGGGAACGGCGGCCCAGCCGGGCCAGCCGACCCAGCCCGCGCAGCCGGCCCAGCCGGCCCAGCCGACCCAGCCCGCGCAGCCGGCCCAGCCCCGCGGGGCGCCCCTGCCCGGCTGATCGACACGCCGGCGTGGCGGCGATCACAGCGGTGTCGCTCACCGCTGCCGCCCGCCACGCCGGCGTGTGAGCATGAGAGCCATGTCCGACGCGGGTCTCCTCCTCGTGCGCCGCGCGCACGTGGATCTCCTCCGCGTCTCCTCGGCCGGGTGTCGCACGCCCCGCCGCTGACCGTCCACGTCTCGTCCGGTCGCGGGTCCGATCCCCGGCCGGGCGCGCCGACGTGCCCGCGTCACGGGCGCTCGTGCTCGCCCCACCCTCCGAGGAAGCCCTGTGCGCACGTTCCTGCTCTTCGCCCTCGCGGGTCTGATCGCCCAGCTGGTCGACGGCTCGCTGGGCATGGCCTACGGCGTCACGTCGACGTCGGTCCTGCTCGCGGCGGGTACGGCGCCCGCCGTGGCCTCCGCCTCGGTCCACCTCGCCGAGGTCGGCACCAGCCTCGCGTCCGGGGCGTCGCACTGGCGCTTCGGCAACGTCGACTGGCGCGTCGTTGGCATCCTCGCGCTGCCCGGCGCGATCGGGGCCGTGGTCGGCGCCTACGTGCTGGTCAACCTCACCGAGAACGCCGAGCCCTACATGGCGCTGGTGCTGCTGCTGCTCGGGGTCTACGTGCTGCTGCGGTTCAGCTCGCGGGCGGTCGCGCAGCGCGTGGTGTCCGGACCGCGACCGGGCGGCCGGTTCCTCGGCCCGCTCGGCCTGGTCGCCGGGTTCCTCGACGCGTCCGGCGGTGGCGGCTGGGGCCCGGTGGCCACGTCGAGCCTCCTGGCCTCCGGGCGGCTGGAGCCCCGCAAGGTGGTGGGGTCCGTCGACACCTCGGAGTTCGTCGTCGCGCTGGCCGCGAGCATCGGGTTCCTGGTCGCGCTGTCGTCGCAGGAGATCGACCTCACGGTCGTGCTGGCCCTGATGGTCGGCGGCGTGATCGCCGCCCCGTTCGCGGCCTACATCGTCCGGCTGCTGCCCGCCCGCGTCCTGGGCACCGCGGCCGGCGGTCTGATCATCCTCACGAACACCCGCACGTTGCTGAACGGGATCGACGCCCCGGGCACGACCGTGACGATCGTGCTGCTGGTGCTGGCGGTGCTGTGGGTCGTGGCGACCGTGCTCGCGGTGCGCACTGCCCGCCGGGAGCGCGCGCTGCACGAGAACGCGGTGACCGAGGACGACGGCACCCCGGCCGCCCAGACCTGAGGCGCGCGATCATGGCGGGGTGCGCGCGCTGTTCGACCTCCCCGCCGCCTACCGCCCGAGCGACGACGACCGGGTCTCGCCGGTGCCGCCGCTGGAGGCGGTGCTCTGCGACTTCAGCAACACGCTGTTCCGCATGGTCCCCACCGACACGTGGCTCGCCCGGATCGCCGCCGACACCGGGCGCGCGCTCGACGACCCGGCCGCCGTGCTCGCCCAGCTCGACGCGGCGGCCGCCGAGCCCGAGGTGATCGCGGCGCAGGAGGGCCGGGACCTCGACGTCGCGGCCCACCGCCGGGCGATGCTGGCGTGGTTCGCGCGCGTGCCGTGGCTGGCGGGCATCGAGGAGGCGGCGCGGCAGCGCGTGGTCGCCGAGGACTCGTGGGTGCCCTACGCCGACACCGGCTCGTTCCTCCGCGCCCTGGCCGGCGACGGCGTCCGCGTCGGCGTCGTCAGTGACATCGGCTGGGACATCCGCGGCCACGCACGCGCCGCCGGGCTCGAGGACCTCGTCGGCACCTGGGTGCTCTCCTGCGAGGAGGGGCGCGAGAAGCCGGCCCCGGAGCTGTTCCGCACCGCCTGCGAGCGCCTCGGCGTCGAACCGCGTCGCACCCTCATGGTCGGCGACAACCCGCGGCGCGACGGGGGCGCCGTCGCCGCCGGCCTGCGGGCGTTCGTGCTGGCCGGCGAGCAGCGGGAGCGCGAGCGCGGGCTCGGCGACGTGCTCGCGCTGATCAGCGCACGCGCGTGACGCCGGGCGCGACCAGCTCGCGCACCCCGCCCGGCGGCGCGCCGCCCGCACGTCGCACCCACCCGCCGACCACCTGGACGACCGACCAGCCCTCCTCCGCCACCAGGGCCGCGATCTCGCGGTCGGCCGCGCCGAGCTCGACGTCGGCGTCGTCGAGGACGCCGACCAGCCAGCGCTCGCTGCGCCGCACCACCTCGTCCCCGGCGGCTCCCGCGGCGAGGCGCCGCCCGAGGTCGAACGGCTCGACCTCGAACGGCCCCGACGACACCGGCTGACGACTGCTCATGGCGAACCCCTCTCGGTGGACGGGGCCGACGCTAGAGGTGCCCACCGACACCGCGCGGGCGTCGGGCCGGGGCCGCGGCGGCGATCAGGGGCGCGCCGGCGTGGGCCCGCGCCGGAAACCCTGGGCCTGCCGCGCCCAGAAGCTGCGGGCCGTGTCGACGTGCGCGCGGTAGCGCAGGTAGCCGTCGGCGTAGCAGGCGTGAGCGTCGGCGGACGGCTCGACGGTGCGCGACGGCGCCGCCCATGCGGCGGGGTCGACGTCGTCGCCGAGCGCGCGGGCCGCGGTGATCGCCGCCCCGCGGGTCCCGAGACCCGGGTCGTCGGGCACGACGAGGGGGCGCTCGAGGACGTCGGCGAAGATCTGCGCCCACGGGTCCGACCGGGAACCCCCGCCGCACGCCACGAGCGTCCCCTGCCGGTCGACCGACGAGGCGGCGCGCTCGAGGCAGTGCTTGGCGGTGTAGGCGATGCCCTCGCACACCGCGCGGACGACGTCGCCGCGGCTCGTCGAGAGCGTGATGCCCTCCATCTGGCCCCGGGCGCGCGTGTCGACGAACGGGGCGCGCTCCCCCGACGCCGCGAGGAACGGCAGTGCCGAGACGCCTCCCGCGCCCGGCGCGGTGCCCTCGAGCAGCTCGGGGAGGGCGTCGATGCCGACGCCGAGGAAGTCGAGCAGCCAGTCGAGGCCGGCCGTGCCGACCATCGCCGGCATCGCCCGCAGCCACAGCCCGTCCTGCGGGGTGCACAGCCACATCCCGGCGGGCTCGGGGCCGGCCGGGTGGCCCGGGTCGTCGGGGTCGTCCGGCGCGACGCGGTCGGTGAAGACCTCGCAGGCCAGCGTCGTCCCGATGATCACCAGACCGTCGCCCGGCGACGACAGCCCGGCCCCGACCGCGCAGGCGGGCAGGTCGAACGGCCCTCCGGTGACGGGCGTGCCGACGGGCAGCCCGACGATGTCCGCACCGCGCTCGTCGAGGGCGAAGACCGCGCCCGACGGCGCCGGCTCGGCCAGCAGACCGCGGTGCCCGGCGACGCCGCAGGCCTCCAGCGCCGCCTCGTCGTAGCGGCGCGCGACGACGTCGAGGAAGGGCAGCGAGGCGTCCGAGGCGTCGACGGTGACGACGCCGGTGAGCCGCTGCACGAGCGCGTCGACGCAGTAGCCCGCGACGGTCGCGCGCTCGAGCGCCTCCGGTTCGTCGCGCTCGAGGGCGACCAGCAGCGGGGCGTGGCAGCCGGGGAACAGGCCGGCGCCGGTGCGCCGGTAGACCTCGGCGAGCGTGCCGTCGTCCTGCCAGGCCCGCACGACGTCGGCACCCCGGTCGTCGAGCCACGAGATCGGCGGGCGCACGGCGGCGCCCTGCTCGTCGCGCAGCCACATGCCGTCGCCCTGGCCGGTGAGCGCGAGCGCGCGCACCTCCCGGCCCCCCGCCTCCGCGACGACCCGCCGCACGACGTCCGCGACCGTGCCGATGACGTCCTCGAGGTCCTGCTCCACCCGTCCGTCCGGGAACTGTCCCAGCCGCGAGGCCCGCTCCGCGGAGGCCAGCTTGTTCCCCTGCTCGTCGTACGCGTCGGCCTTCGTCATCGACGTACCGACATCCACCCCGACGATCACCGCAGCACCTCCGGGTTCAGGCAGTGCGCCAACTGCTCGCCGTCGACGAATCGGCGCACCTCGTCGGCCATCCGCCGGGCCGCGCGGTGCGCGACGTCGGTGGACGCGCCCGCGAGGTGCGACACGGTGAGCACCTGCGGCAGGCCCAGCAGCGGGTGGTCCGGCGGCGGCGGTTCGGTGACGTAGACGTCGAGCGCGGCCCCGGACAGCCGGCCCGATCGCAGCGCCTCGACCAGCGCGTCCTCGTCGAGCAGCTCGCCGCGGGCGGTGTTGACGAGGTAGGCGCCCGGCTTGACCCGGCCGAGCACGTCCGCGTCGATCATGCCGCGCGTCTCGTCGGTGAGCCGGGCGTGGAGGCTGACGACGTCGCTGCGCCCCGCGAGCTCGTCGAGCCCGACCAGCTCGACGCCCCGCTCGGCGGCGACGTCCGGGTCGACGTAGGGGTCCGACGCGAGCAGGTGCACGCCGAAGGCGCGCAGCAGGTCGGCGACCCGCGAGCCGACCTGCCCGAGGCCGACCAGCCCGACCGTCGTGCCGGCGAGCTCGGGGCCGGCCTCGTCGTAGCGGTAGAGGTCGCCGGTCCAGTCGCCGTCGCGCATCCGCGCGTGGCTGCGCGCGATGTTGCGGCGGCCCGCGATGAGGACGCCCACGGTGAACTCGGCGACGGCCCGGGCGTTGCGTCCGGGCAGGTTGACGACGGCCACGCCGTGCTTGGTCGCGGCCTCGAGGTCGACGTTCGTCGGACCGCCGCGCGGCGTCGCGACCAGCCGCAGCCGGTCGGCGCCGCTCAGCACCCGCGTGGTGACGGGCGCGAGGTGCGTGACGAGCACGTCGGCGTCGCGCACGGCGTCGGCGATCTCGTCCTCGTCGCCGGCGGCCTCGGCGATCTCCGAGGTGGCGTACCACGGCTCGGTGGGCCACCGGCTCGCGTGCGTGGTGAACTCCGTGCCCGGATCGAGCACCGGGCGCAGCGCGTCCACGAACGTCGTCGGCGTGATGAAGTCGTCCCCGGCGCACAGCACGTGCATGTCGACCTCCCTCGGTCGGGGCCCCGGACGGCGGGGCGGCGTCAGCGCGACGGGACGGACTGGCCGTAGCTGTCCAGCTTCGCCGCGACGCGCGCGATCTCGTCCTCGGCGAGCACGTGCGGCTCACCGACCAGGCGGGCCTGGTGGTACATCCGGCAGACCCACTCCAGGTACACGCTGCGGGTGTAGGCCTTGGCCAGGCTCTCGCCGTACGTCGTGGCCCCGTGGTTCTGGAGCAGAGCCCCGAAGCGGCCCGCCATCGCCGTCACGCTGTTCTCGGCCAGCTCGGGGCTGCCGTAGGTGGCGTAGGGCGCCACGCGCACCGGACCGCCGAGCAGCGCGATCATGTAGTGCACGGGCGGGAGCTCGTCGATCAGCACCGAGAGGGTGCTGGCGTAGAGCGGGTGCGTGTGGACCACGGCGACGGCGTCGGTGCGCCGGTACACCGCGGTGTGCATCGGGACCTCGGACGACGGCTCGAGGTCGCCGTCCACCTGCTCGCCGTCGACCGTGATCACCGAGATCGACGCGGGCGTCAGGTCCTCGTAGGGGGCGCCGCTGGGCGTGATCGCCACGTGGTCGCCCTGTCGGACGCTGATGTTGCCGGACGTGCCGACGGTCAGGTCGTCGGCCTGCATCCGCCGGCAGTAGTCCACCAGCTCGTTGCGTTCCTGCTCCAGCAGCACGGGATCACTCCTCTTCGCCGGGGCCGTGTGAAGTTAACATTCGGAATGTGATCGGGAAAACCCTCCGCCAGCAGCGGATCGCCGAGCACGTGCTCGCGGCCGGCTCGGCGAGCGCGGCGGAACTGGTGGAGCTCACCGGGGTGAGCCTGATGACCGTGCACCGCGACGTCGACGAGCTGGTCCGGCGCGGCCTGGTGCGGAAGTACCGCGGCGGCGTCTCGGCCCAGCCGACCTCGGTGTTCGAGGCCCACTCCGAGTACCGGCGCACCCGGCGTCGCGCGGAGAAGGCGGCGATCGCGCGCGCGGCACTGCCGATGGTCGAGCCCGGGTCGTCGATCATGGTGGACGACTCCTCGACCACGCTGGCCCTGGTCGAGCTGCTCCCCGAGGTCGGGCCGCTGACCGTCGTCACCAACTACCTGCCGGCGCTCGAGCGGCTCCGGGAGATGCCCGAGGTGCGGCTGATCGCCCTGGGCGGCGACTACTCGCGCACCCACGACTCCTTCGGCGGCATCACCTGCACCGGCTCCCTGGCCGCGATCTCGGTCGACGCGGCGTTCGTCTCGACCTCGGCGCTCACGGGCGCCATGACCTACCACCAGGAGCAGGACGTCGTCCTGGTCAAGCGGGCCATGCTCGAGGCGGCCGCGACGACCGTGCTGCTCGTCGACTCGGCCAAGGTGCCGCGGCGGGCGCTGCACCAGCTGTGCCCGGTCGCGGACTTCGACGCGCTCGTCGTCGACGACGGCGTCGCCGACGACGTCCTGCTCGAGCTGCGCGAGCACACGGCTGTCACCGTCGCTCCTGTGTGATGTTCACACGGGTGATGTGACGACGCCCTACTCCTCGTCGGCCATCCCGATCTGACGGCGCAGCTTGGGGATGTTCCAGCGGTACTGGCCCGACGGCAGCGTGATCTCGGGCGTGACCTGCCCTTGCGTGACGTAGCGCTGGAGCGTGCGCGCGCTGACCCCGAGCGCCTTCGCGGCCTCGGGCGTCGACACCAGTTCGGACGGCGGCATGCCGGTCACCCTATGTCGCCGCTGTCGTCCGAACGACGTCTCCGGCGCCATCGACGCCGCTTTCTCCGATGTCGCCCCTGTCGCCGATGCCGTCCGAGGCGCTAGAGTCGGCGACATGAGCGACACCGGCGACAGTTCCTTACCGGGGACGGGCGGGCCACGGCGCTACCGGCTCGACGCCCGCCGTTTCCGCGGACCGCTGCACACCCCGGCCCGCAACGACCACGAGCAGCACGAGTCCGACGACCTCGCCCCGCTGGTCGAGCTCGCGCGCACCCTCGTGGCCGAGGGCTTCACCGCCTGGATCTACGAGCGGGTCCGGCGTTCCGTGCCGTGGCCGGAGGCCTGGGACCTGCGGCTGGTCACCCAGTTCGACCCGGACCGATCGCGAGGCTGACGCGCAGCCCCCCGCCCGGCGCGTCCTCCAGGCGCACGTTCCCGTCGTGGCGCGCAGCCTGCTGCGCGACGAGCGCCAGGCCCAACCCCGACCCGGGTGTCCCCGCCGTGCTGCCGCGCACGAAGCGCCCGAGCGCCGCCTCCCGCTCGGCGGCGGGCAGCCCCCGGCCGTCGTCGTCGACGGTGAGCACGACCCCGCCGTCCTCCCCGGCGTGGGCCCCGAGCCGCACGCACCCCGCTCCCCCGTGCCGGACGGCGTTGACGACGGCGTTCGCCAGCGCCATCCGCAGGCCCTCCGGCGAGCCCCGGACCGAGCTTCGGACGAGGCCCCGGACCGAGCCCGCCGGTTCCTCGGCGACGACCTCCAGCCCCGGGTGCGCGCGCCGGGCGTCCTCCGCGGCCAGGCGCAGCAGGTCCGCCACCGCGACCGGGTCGCCGCCGTCCGGACCACCCGCATCCGGGAGGTCGCCTGCGGCGAGCTGCCCGAGCGCGGTCAGCGTGGCCTCCACGCGGGCCTGGGCGCGCAGGACGTCGGC
Organism: Actinomycetospora sp. ABD4_176; assembly: GCF_056311855.1. Taxonomy (NCBI): domain Bacteria; kingdom Bacillati; phylum Actinomycetota; class Actinomycetes; order Pseudonocardiales; family Pseudonocardiaceae; genus Actinomycetospora; species Actinomycetospora sp. ABD4_176. Next base: position 3,514,295 of record NZ_CM149974.1, read on the forward strand.
GAGGACCTCGTCGCGCTCGGGCAGGTCGGGGTGGGCCGCGAGGACCTCGAGGTCGGTGCGCATGGCGGTCAAGGGGGTGCGCAGCTCGTGGCGTGCGGCCGCGGCGAAGTCGCGGGCGGCGTGCAGCGAGGCGGTGCTGCGCTGCTGCTCGGCGTGCAGCCGGGCGAGCATGGCGTTCAGGGCGTCGGCGAGCTCCTCGGACTCCCGCGAGCCGTCGGCGCGCACGGCCGGCGGCGCCACGTCGGGGTCGGCGGCGGGGTCGGAGGTGGGGTCGGCGGCGGGTCCCAGCGTCGCGGCCCGGTCGGTGAGGCGGCGCATCGGGCGCACCGCACGGCCCGCGAACACCCACCCGAGCCCCGCCGCCAGCGCGACGGCCACGACGCCGAGCCCGACGACCAGGCGCTGCCGCTCCGCCACCCGCGCCCGGGTGTCGTCCTCGGTGGCGCCGACGGTGACCAGCGCGCCCGGTGCCGGCCCGGGCGCGGTGCGGACGCGGTAGGCGACGCCGCCGACGTCGACCGAGGTCGGGATGCCCGGCGGGGTCAGCGGCAGCTCGGGCCCGCTGACGCGGCGCACGGTGCCGTCCGGGGCCCGCAGGGTCACCGCGAGGTCGGCGCGCGTCGAGGCGAACGAGCCGAGCACCGCCGGCGAGCCGGGCACGAGGCTGCGGTCGAGGCGCTCGGTCTGCTCGCGCGTCAGCAGCACCGACGCCAGCACGCCGACGAGCACGACCACCACCGTCGACGCCAGCCCGGCGGCCAGCGCGACGCGCAGGCGCAGGGAGGCCGAGCGCCGCCGGGGCCTCGTCGGAGCCGGTGCGGGAGCCGGTGCGGGAGCCGGTGCCGGAGCGCTCACCCGCCCTCCCGCAGCACGAACCCGACCCCGCGCACGGTGTGCACGAGCCGCGGCGTGCCGTCGGCCTCCAGCTTGCGGCGCAGGTAGCCGACGAAGACGTCGACGACGTTGGTGTCGGTGGCGAAGTCGTAGCCCCAGACCATCTCGAGCAGCCGCTCGCGGGTCAGCACGACCTCGGCGTTGCGGGCGAGGACGACGAGCAGCTCGTACTCCCGCTTCGTCAGGTCCACCGACCGCTCGCCCACCGCGACGGCGCGCCGCGCCAGGTCGATGCGCAGCGGGCCGGTGGTGAGCACCTCGCCGAGGGCGGGCTCCGCGACCGCGGCCGACCGGGCCCCGCGCCGCAGCAGCGCCCGCAGCCGCGCCACCAGCTCGGTCAGCGCGAACGGCTTGACCATGTAGTCGTCGGCGCCCGCCTCGAGGCCGACGACGCGGTCGTCGACGGTGTCGCGCGCGGAGAGCACGCACACCGGGACGTCGTGGTCCATCGCCCGCAGCGCGGACACGACCGCCACCCCGTCCATCCCGGGCAGCCCGAGGTCGAGGACGACGGCGTCGGGGACCCGCTCGTGCACCGCCCGCAGCGCGCCGGGCCCGTCCTGCGCGGAGCGCACCGCGAACCCCGACAGCCGCAGGCCCCGCTCCAGCGAGGCACGGACGTCGGCGTCGTCGTCGACGACCAGGAGGTCGGGGGACGGCTCGGTCATGGTCGCGGATTCTGCCGCTCCGGTCGTGGTCGCCGGCCGTCGGCGGCGTCAGCGGTCGGCGCAGGGGCGGGCGGCCCGCTCGACGCGCTCGCTGATGTCGGCGAGGCGGGACGCGAGCGCCGGGTCGGGGGCCTGCCCGCTCTGCGGCCCCGGCTGCCCGCGCAGCCGCTCGATCTCGGCGCGCGCCTCCGGGGTGAGCGTCAGCGGGCTCCCGCCGCTCGCGCCGGGCCGCAGGCGGGTGGTGCACGGTGCCTGGGCGTTGCCGGCCGGGGCCGTGCCCGCCGTGGCGGCCACGGGAGCGGGTGCGGCGGCCGGTCCGCCGGTCGGCGCCGCGTCGGGCGCGCCGGCGCAGCCGGCGAGGACGAGCAGTGCGGCCAGGACCGGTCCGGCGAGCATCGGCAGGGCGCGGTTGTCCATCGATCGATCTCCTCGACGATCGTGGCGGCCGGTCGGGGGCGGCCGCCTCACGGTGATCACTCTGGTGGGCGGTCGTGACGCAGCTCTGTGGCGTCTCTGAGGGAACGGTGAGGTCCGGGGTGGGTGCAGACGAGGTGGACGGTGTCGATCGGTACGCCGCGGCGGCGACGGGCTGGGCGACGGGCGCGTCGCTGGTCTACGGGCCGCTGGCCGCGGAACTCGTGTCCGCCGCGCCGCACCCGCTCGCGGGCCGGCGGGTGCTCGACGCCGGCGCGGGGACGGGCCTGGCGTCGGCGGCGCTGCGGGCGGTGGGCGCGCAGCCGGTGGCGCTGGACCGCTCGCCGGCGATGCTCGGCCGAGACGCCGCGTCGCGCCCGCCGGCCGTCGCGGGCGCGCTGGAGGCGGTGCCGCTGCGCGACCGGTGCGTCGACGACACCGTCGCCGCGTTCGTGCTCAACCACGTCGACGACCCGACGGCCGCGCTGCGCGAGCTCGCCCGCGTCACGCGTCCGGGAGGGGCGATGCTGGCGTCGCTGCCGGCCGCCTCGAGCGGCCACCGCGCGGCGCGGGACCGGATCGACGCGGTCGTCGTCGACGCCGGGTGGGTGCCGCCCGACTGGCACGCGCACCTCACGACCGTCCAGTCCCCGCAGCTCGGCGACGTCGACACGGCGAGCCGGGCCGCCCGCGACGCCGGGCTGGACGTCGTCGCGGTCACCGAGCACGCCGCCGACGTCGGTGTCGAGCGCGCCGAGGACCTCGTCGACTACCGGCTCGGCCAGGCCCACGTCGCCGCCTGGCTGGGCGCGATGCCCGACGCCGAGCGGGCGGCGCTGCGGGCCGCGGCCGTCGCGGCGGTGCGCCCGGTGATGGCCCCCTACCGCCCGCCGGTGATCACCCTCGTCGCCCGCGTGCCCTGAGCCTCCGGCGGGCGCCGGGGGCACGCGTCCGGAGTCCGCGCGGTATCCGGTGCCGGGCCCGGGCCCGCCCCCTGTCACGACCGGGGCCGGGCGGGCAGCATGATCGGAGCTGACGCCGGAGGATGGGAGTGCGGTCGATGACGAGCGACGCGGTCGAGGTGACCCGGGACGACCAGGCCGCGGTGGCGGTCGTGCGGATGAACCGCCCGGACCGCCGCAACGCGCTCACCACCGAGCTCAAGGTGGCGCTGCGCGACGCGCTCGAGGAGGTCGGCCAGGACGCGAGCGTGCGTGCGGTCGTCCTCGCCGCGGCGGGCCCCGCGTTCTGTGTCGGGCAGGACCTCGGCGAGCACGCCGAGGTGCTGCGCTCGGGCGACCCGGACGCGATGCGCACCGTGCCCGAGCACTACAACCGCATCACCTCCGCGCTCGCGACGATGCCGAAGCCGGCGATCGCCGCGGTCGGCGGCACCTGTGTCGGCGCGGGCCTGGGCTTCGCGCTCGCCTGCGACCTGCGCCTGGCCGCGAGCGGGGTGCGGTTCGCGACGGCCTTCGCCGGCATCGGGTTCGGCGGCGACTCCGGGCTCTCGGCCACGCTGGCCCACGCCGTCGGCGCCTCCCGGGCCACCGACCTGCTCATGCTCGGTGACGCTTTCACCGCCGAGCAGGCCCGCGACTGGGGCGTGGTGCGCGAGGTCGTCGCGGCCGAGGAGCTCGACGACAAGGCCCTCGCCCTGGCCCGCCGCCTCGCGACAGGCCCGACCGCCGCCTACGCGGAGATCAAGGCCGCCATCGCGCTCGGCACCGTCTCGTCCCTGCCGACGGTGCTCGAGCACGAGGGCGCCGCCCAGTCCCGCCTCGTCGCGACCCAGGACCACCGCAACGCCGTCGAGGCCTTCCTGGCCAAGGAGAAGCCGACGTTCACCGGGCACTGACGCGCGCGAAAGGGGAGTTCGCGCGCGTAGAAGCAGCGAACAGCCCGTTCGCTGCGTCAGGCTCAGGTCAGCTGCGACTCTCGCTCGCTCCAGAACACCGCCCGCAGCTCGCGCTTGAGGATCTTCCCCGCCCCCGACTTGGGCAGCGGCTCGGTCCTCGTCTCGATGCTCCGCGGGACCTTGTAGCCGGCGATCGTCGCCCGGCAGTGGGCCACGAGCTCCTCGGCGAAGGCGTCCGGGTCGTCGGGCGGCGAGCGCAGGACGACGACGGCGTGCACCGACTCGCCGTAGCGCTCGTGCGGCACCCCGAACACCGCGACCTCGACCACCGACGGGTGCGCGAACAGCGCGTTCTCGACCTCGGCGCTGTACACGTTCTCGCCGCCCGAGACGATCATGTCCTTGGCGCGGTCGACGAGGAACAGGTGCCCGCCGTCGTCGAGCAGTCCCAGGTCGCCCGACGCGAACCAGCCGTCGCGCAGCGCGGCGGCGGTCTCCTCGGGCTTGTTCCAGTAGCCGGCGGTAACGTTGGCGCCGCGGATCAGGACCTCGCCGACCAGCCCCGGCGGCAACGGCGTCCGGTCGGCCGGGTCGACGACCACCACCTCGACCCCGACCGCCGCCCGCCCGCACGACCGGGCCTGCGGGGTGTCGAGCAGGTGCTGCTCGCCGGGCAGCAGCGTGACGATCGGCGAGGTCTCGGTCAGCCCGTAGATGTGCAGCATCTCGGCGTCCGGGAACGCGGCGTGCGTGCGTCGCAGCAGCTCGACCGCCGCCGGCGACGACCCGTGCGAGAGCCAGCGCAGCGAGGAGACCCGGCGCGGGCGCGCGGTCTGCTCCGCGGCGAGCGCGTCCATCATCGTCGGCACCACCAGCGTCGCCGTGACGCCGTGGCGCTCGACGAGGTCGAGCACGCCGTCAGGGGTGAACGCCGAGCACATCACCTGCGTGCCGCCGGCCCAGACCGTGGACAGCGCGCCGATCGTCCCGGCCGCGTGGAACATCGGCGCGACGACGAGCCACGACGTGTCGGGCGTGAACGGCCAGCAGGCCATGAAGTGGAACGCGTTGGCGACGAGGTTGCCGTGGGTGAGCATGACGCCCTTGGCCGCGCCCGTGGTGCCGCCGGTGTAGAAGATGCCGGCGAGGTCGTGCTCGGCGGGCTCGCGCAGCGGGGCGGTCGGCTCCGCCTCGGCGAGCAGGGTCTCGTACTCGCTCGTGGTGTCGACGACGCGCAGGTCGGGGTCGAGACCGTCGAGCGCGCGGTCCGCGAACAGCACGCGCGCCCCGGCGTCGCGCAGCGCGTACGTCCGCTCGGCGGCGGTGTGCCGGACGTTGAGCGGGACGATGACGAGCCCGTGGCCGGGCAGGCCCAGGTAGAGCTCGAGGTAGCGGTGACAGTTCGCGCCGAGGACGCCGACGCGGTCACCGGGGCGCAGGCCGAGGCGGGTGAGGACGGTGCCGAGGCGCGCGACACGGTCGGCGAGCTCGGCGTAGGTGACGGTCTGCTCGCCGCACACCACCGCCGTGCGGTCCCGCGCCGTCGCGAGCGCGCGGCGCAGGGGTGCGCCCATCGTGCGGGTCGCGTTGCCCGCGTCCGAGGCCGGCGCGAGGTCGTGGAGGGTCTCGAGCGTCGTCATCGACCACCTCGGGGGACACGCTGCGGGCACCGCAGGCGAACGATCGTTCGGTCGGCCGCGAAGGTAGCAGTGACCCGCCCCACGCGGCCAGGACGAGGATGCGGCGTCCCTGGCGTCTGACGCCAGCGATGCCGCATCGCTGGCACGCCGGGATCCAGCCGCCCGCACCAGGAGGCGACGATCGGGACGTAGATTTCCCGGCGTGACCGGCACCCGTCCCCCCGCTCCCGAGGGCGAGCGTCCCGTGGGGGCCCGCCGGGCCCGACCGGCCTACGACCACGCGAGCCTCGTCGAGGTCGCGGCGCGGGTGTTCAACGAGCGCGGTTACGACGCCACGAGCATGGAGGACCTCTCCGCCGCCGCCGGCATCACGAAGTCGTCCTTCTACCACCACGTGCGCGGCAAGGAGGCCCTGCTGCGCGCGGCGCTCGAGCGCGCGCTCGACGGACTCTTCGGCATCCTCGACGAGCCGGCCGCGACCACCGGAACCCCGTTGACCCGCCTGCGCCACATCGTGCGGCGCCAGGTCGAGGTGCTGGTCGGCGAGCTGCCGCACGTCACGCTGCTGCTGCGCCTGCGCGGCAACACCGAGACCGAGCGCTGGGCCCTCGGACGCCGCCGCGAGTTCGACGCCGCGATCGCGTCGCTGGTCCGCGAGGCCTCGGCCGCCGGGGAATTGCGCGCGGGCCTCGACCCGGCCGTCGACGCCCGCCTGCTCTCGGGGCTCGTGAACTCGCTCGTCGAGTGGTACCGCCCCGGGCGCGTGCCGGTCGACGAGCTCGTCGCCGAGGTCGACCGCATGGCCTTCGAGGGGCTGCTCGCGCAGGGGCCTGCCGGCGACGCACGTCGGGCCTAGGCTGGCCACGTGCCGCTGGAGTTCTCCGAGCAGCCCGACACCGGCCTCGTCGCCGTGACGCTGACCGACGGCGACGGCACCGTCCTGCAGACCCGCGTGGTCGCGGCGGACGAGATCTCGCGCATCGCCGCCCGCGCCCGGGCCGCGGTCGAGCGGAGCGAGCGCACCGGCGGGTCGGGCCTGTACGTCACGCTCGACGAGCTCATCGACGGGACGTCAGGTCCTGCTTGAACCCGTGGTGCGTGGCGGTGAAGCCCAGCCGCTCGTAGAACCGGTGGGCGTCGGCGCGGGAGACGTCGCTCGTGAGCTGCACCAGCCCGCACCCCCGCCGGCGCGCCTCCGCCACCGCCCACCCGACGAGCGCGGCCCCGTACCCCCGGCCTCGGCACTCCGCGGCCACGTGCACCGACTCCAGCTGCGCCCGCCGCGTCCCCCGCCGCCCGAGGTTCGGGAGCACCGAGAGCTGCAGGGTGCCGACGATCCGGCCCGCGGCGTCCTCGAGGCAGACCAGCAGGTGGGCGGGGTCGGCGTCGATCTCGGCGAACGCGACCTCGTAGGGCGCGAGGTCGTCGACGGCGTCGCCCCGCCCGGCGCTGACCGGGTCCGCGGCGAGCAGCGCGACCAGGTCCGGCAGGTCCCCGGCCCGCGCCCGCCGCACCGTCAGCTCCCCGTCCCGCAGCGTCGCCAGCACGTCCATGCGGTGCATCCTCACCGAGGTCGTCGGTGACCTGCGCACGTGATCACGTCGAGACCGCGTGCCCCCCTGCCGCGCCGGCGCACCGACGGCGCGGCGTTCCACACCCGACGGGCCGCCCCGACGACCTATGCCCGAGATCGCGTCGAGAACGACAGCGCCCCGCGCAGTGAACGACGCCCTCGCACCGCTCGAGGCAGCGAACGACGCGTTCGCTTCCTCTGGGCGGTGAACCCGCCCCCGCGGCCCGGGATCGAACGACGGCCTCGCGCCCCCCGGAGCAGCGAACGACGGCCTCGCGCCCCCAGGAGCAGCGAACGACGCCCTCGCTCCACCCCGGCTGCGACGTGCCGCGCCGCGCCGCGGCGGGCACGGCGCGCGCCCGGCACGGCGCAGAACGGCGTACCCGCGCGGCGATCTCGACGCGATCAACGGCATAGGTCGCGGGCCAGCCCCTCCCGGCCGACCTCTCGTCGTCCGGCGGCGATCGCCCGGCCCGTCGCTCTCGACGCGATCAACGCCACAGGTCCCGCCGACCCCACCCCGCCGGAGCCGGGCGCGACGGTTGCGGACCCCCGCCCCGATGCGTCACCATCGCAACCGAACGAACATTCGGTACGGAGGTGGGGCGCCGATGACGGTGACCGAGGACGACACCCGCGACCTCGAGGCGGACTTCGAGCGCACCGTCGCCGCCGAGGGCCGCATCGAGCCGCGCGACTGGATGCCCGAGGGCTACCGCAGGACGCTCGTCCGGCAGATCGCCCAGCACGCGCACTCCGAGATCATCGGGATGCAGCCCGAGGGCAACTGGATCCTCCGCGCCCCGAGCCTGCGCCGGAAGGCCATCCTGCTGGCGAAGGTGCAGGACGAGGCCGGCCACGGGCTCTACCTCTACTCGGCCACCGAGACCCTCGGGGTCGACCGTGCCGAGCTCACCGAGAAGCTGATCGACGCGAAGCAGAAGTACTCGTCGATCTTCAACTACCCGACGCTGACGTTCGCCGACATCGGCGTCATCGGCTGGCTCGTCGACGGTGCGGCGATCTGCAACCAGGTCCCGCTGTGCCGCTCGAGCTACGGGCCCTACGCGCGGGCCATGGTGCGCATCTGCAAGGAGGAGTCGTTCCACCAGCGCCAGGGCTTCGAGCTCCTGCGCACGCTGATGGCCGGCACCGACGCCCAGCGCGCGATGGTCCAGGACGCCGTGGACCGCTGGTGGTGGCCGTCGCTGATGATGTTCGGCCCCGCCGACGGCGACTCGCCGAACACCCAGCAGTCGATGGCGTGGCGGATCAAGCGCCACACCAACGACGAGCTGCGCCAGCGCTACGTCGACATGACCGTCCCGCAGGCGGCGGCCCTGGGCGTCACGCTGCCCGACCCGGAGCTGCGCTGGAACCCCGAGCGCCAGGCGCACGACTTCGGGGCGATCGACTGGGACGAGTTCGCGCAGGTGGTCAAGGGTGCCGGGCCGTGCAACGCCCAGCGCCTGGCCAACCGCCGCGCCGCCCACGAGGACGGGCAGTGGGTCCGCGACGCGGCCGCCGCCTACGCCGCGAAGCAGGGGGCGCAGCAGAGGACGAAGCAGGAGGTGCCCGCGGCATGAGCATGGCCGACGACACCACCGCGCACGTCGAGGGCGAGCCGCGGTTCGACGGCTCGACGCCGCCGCGGGCGCACTGGCCGCTCTACGAGGTCTTCGTCCGCGGCAAGCGGGGCCTCAACCACGTGCACGTCGGGTCGCTCCACGCCCCCGACGACACGATGGCCCTGCACAACGCGCGCAACCTCTACACGCGGCGCAACGAGGGCGTGAGCATCTGGGTCGTGCGCGGCGACGCGATCACCGCGTCGAGCCCGGACGAGAAGGACCCGTTCTTCGCGCCGTCCGGCGACAAGGTCTACCGCCACCCCACGTTCTACGAGATCCCCGACGACGTCCCCCACCTCTGATGCACAGCCACGACGAGACCGACGACGAGAACGTCTACGACGCCCTGGCCGGCGCCGACGACGACGGGCGCTGGGCCTTCGGCACCGGGTTCGACGCCGGCCCCACCGCGCTCTCGGCGATCGACGCCCCGGTGCCCGACGGCGTCGACCGCGACGACCTGGCCACCTACTGCCTGATGCTCGCCGACGACGCGCTCGTCGCGTCGCAGCGCCTGTCGGGCTGGACGACGAAGGCCCCGGAGCTCGAGGAGGAGGTCGCGCTCGCGAACATCGCGCTCGACCTGCTCGGGCAGGCCCGCGTGCTGCTCGCGCGCGCCGGGCACCTCGGCGCCGCCGAGTCCTTCCGCAGTGGCCCGCAGGACGACGAGGACGTGCTGGCGTACTTCCGCGACGACCGCGCGTTCCGCAACGTCACCCTCGTCGAGACCGACCTCGGCGACTTCGCGCAGACCGTCGCCTGGATCCTCGTCCTCGCCTCCTGGCGCCTCGCGCTGCTGCAGCGCCTCACCGGCTCGCGCGACCCGGTGCTCGCCGCCGTCGCGGGCAAGGCCGTCAAGGAGCTGACCTACCACCGCGACTACGCCGCCCAGTGGGTGCTGCGCCTCGGTGACGGCACCGCCCTCTCGCACGCGCGGATGCAGGCGGGCCTCGAGGCCGTGTGGCCGTTCGTCGAGGAGCTCTTCACCGCCCACAGCGTCGAGCGCCGCCTCGTCGACGCCGGCGTCGCCGTCGACCCGACCGAGCTGCGCGGGGAGGTCGAGGCCGTCCTCGACCAGGTCCTCCCGGCCGCGACGCTGACGCGCCCCGAGCGCGCCGCCGTCGGCCTCGTCGGCGGGCGCGGGGGCCGCGACGGCGTGCACACCGAGGCGCTGGGCCCCGTGCTCGCGGTGATGCAGTCCCTGGCCCGCGCCCACCCGGAGGCGACGTGGTGACCTCAGCCCTCACGGACGCGCGGACCGCCGCCGAGGCCGTCGTCGACCCCGAGATGCCGATGCTCACGCTCGCCGACCTCGGCGTCCTGCGCGGCGTCGAGACCGGCGCCGACGGCACGGTCGTCGTCACCCTCACCCCGACCTACTCGGGCTGCCCGGCCCTCGACGAGATGCGCGACGACCTGCGGCGCGCCCTGCACGAGGCCGGCCACGCGAAGGTGGAGGTCCGCACGACCTTCAGCCCGCCGTGGTCCACCGACTGGATCTCCGACGACGGCCGCCGCAAGCTCGCCGAGGCCGGCGTCGCCCCGCCCGACCGCCTCGGGCCGCGGCCCGCGGGCGGCCCGGTGCCGCTGACGCTGCACGCGCCGTCGCGCGTCGTCGCCTGCCCGCAGTGCGGCGCCGCGGACACCGAGGAGACCTCGCGCTTCGGCCCCACCGCCTGCACCGCGCTGCGCCGCTGCCGGGTGTGCGGCGAGCCGTTCGAGCACGTCAAGGAGATCTGATGACGGCCGCCACCGAGGACAGGGACACCGAGGACCCCGCCGCCGGCAGCGTCCCCGGCTTCCACCGCCTGCGCGTCGCCGACGTCGAGCGGCTGACCGAGGACGCCGTCGCGGTCACCCTCGACGTCCCCGACCACCTGCGCGACGACTTCGCCTTCCGCGCCGGCCAGTACCTGACGCTGCGCCAGGAGACGCCGGCCGGCGAGGAGCGGCGCTCGTACTCGATCTGCGCCCCGGAGGGTGCCGCGCCGCGGATCGGGGTGCGCCGGGTCGCCGACGGGCTGTTCTCGACGAGGCTCGTGGACCGGCTCGCGGCCGGCGACGCGCTCGAGGTCGGGCCGCCGCAGGGCCGCTTCACCCCCGAGGTCGCGCCCGGCGAGCACCACGTCCTCGTCGCCGCGGGCTCGGGCATCACGCCGGTGCTCTCGATCGCCGCGACCGTGCTCGCCGCGTACCCCGACACCGAGGTCACGCTGCTCTACGGCAACCGCCGCAGCGACACGGTGATGTTCGGCGAGGACCTCGCCGACCTCAAGGACCGCTACGGCCCCCGACTGTCGCTGGTGCACGTGCTCTCGCGCGAGCCCACCGCGGCGGACCTGTTCAACGGCCGCCTCGACGCCGACCGGCTGCGGACCCTGATCGGCGCGCTCGTGCCGGTCGGCGAGGTCGCGCACTGGTGGCTGTGCGGGCCGCTCGGGATGGTCGAGGCGGCGACCGACGTGATCGGCGCCTTCGACGTCCCGCGCCCGCGGATCCACCGCGAGCTGTTCTACGTGGACGAGCCGCCGCCCGAGGTGCACCGCGCCGAGGACGAGGTCGTCGACGACGGCACGGGAGCCACGGTGACGGTCGTGCTCAACGGCCGCGAGAGCGTGCTGACCCTGCCGCGCACGGAGCCGGTGCTCGACGCCGCCCAGCGCACCCGCTCCGACCTGCCCTTCGCCTGCAAGGGCGGGGTCTGCGGCACGTGCCGCGCGCAGGTGAGGGTCGGCGAGGTCCGGATGCGGCGCAACTTCGCGCTCGAGCCCGAGGAGGTCGAGGCCGGGTTCGTGCTGACCTGCCAGGCCCTGCCCGTGTCCGACGAGGTCACGGTCGACTACGACGTGTAGGAGCTCACGGATGAGCATCGTTGCCAGCCACGTCCGCGGCGGGTGGGTCACCCCCGAGGGTGTCGAGGGCCGCCCGATGACCGACGCGGTCACGGGCGAGGAGATCGGCCGCCTGGCCACCGACGGCATCGACATGGCCGCCGTCGCCGACTACGCGCGCCGCACCGGCGGCCCCGCGCTGCGCGCGCTGTCGTTCCACCAGCGCGCGTCGCTGCTCAAGGCCCTCGCCGGGTACCTGCGCGAGCACCGCGACGAGCTCTACGCCGTCTCGACGCGCACGGGCGCGACGCGCGGCGACGCGAAGTTCGACGTCGACGGCGGCATCGGCGTGCTCGGTGTCTACGCGTCGCTCGGCAAGCGGGAGCTGCCCGCGTCGGGCCCGTGGCTCGACGGCGACCTCGCCCCGCTGAGCAAGGGCGGCACGTTCGCCGGGCAGCACGTCTACACGCCGCGCCGTGGGGTCGCGGTCCAGGTCAACGCCTACAACTTCCCCGTCTGGGGCCCGCTGGAGAAGCTCGCCCCGGCGTTCCTCGCCGGCGTCCCGACGATCATCAAGCCGGCGACGCCCACCGCGTTCCTCACCGCCGAGCTCGTGCGGCTGATCGTCGGGTCGGGGCTGCTGCCCGACGGCGCCGTGCAGTTCCTCGCGGGCTCGACCGGCGACCTGTTCGACCACCTCGGCGAGCAGGACCTCGTCTCCTTCACCGGCTCGGCGTCCACGGCGCGGCAGCTGCGCACCCACCCGGTGCTCGCGGCGCGCGCGGTGCGGTTCACCGCCGAGGCCGACTCGCTGAACTGCTCGATCCTCGGTCCGGACGCGACGCCGGGGACACCGGAGTTCGACCTGTACGTCGGCCAGCTCGTCACCGAGATGACGGTCAAGGCGGGGCAGAAGTGCACGGCGATCCGGCGGGCGTTCGTGCCGTCGGCGCAGGTCGACGCGGTGGTCGAGGCGGTGCGGGAGAAGCTGGCCGCCGTGGTCGTCGGGGACCCCGCGGACCCGCAGGTGACCATGGGCGCGCTCGCGGGGCTGGAGCAGCGCGAGGAGGTGCGCCGCTCGCTGAAGTCGCTGACCGACGCCGCCGAGGTGGTCTTCGGCGACCCCGAGCACGTCGAGGTCCGCGGCGCCGACGCCGAGCGGGGCGCGTTCCTGTCGCCGGTGCTGCTGCGCGGGTCGGCGGACAGCGCCGCGGTGCACGAGGTGGAGGCGTTCGGGCCGGTGGCGACGGTGCTGCCGTACTCGTCGACCGCCGAGGTCGTCGAGCTCGCCGCGCGCGGGCAGGGCTCGCTGGCGGGCTCGGTGGTCACCGCCGACCCGGAGTTCGCCCGCGATGTCGTGCTGGGCGCGGCGCCGTGGCACGGGCGGCTGCTCGTCCTCGACCGCGCCGACGCGAAGGAGTCGACCGGGCACGGCTCGCCGATGCCACAGCTCGTGCACGGCGGGCCGGGGCGCGCCGGCGGCGGCGAGGAGATGGGCGGGCTGCGCGGCGTCGCCCACCACATGGCGCGCACCGCGGTGCAGGGCAGCCCGGACATGCTCTCGGCGATCACCGGACGCTGGGTCCGGGGCAGCGCGCGCACCGTCACCGACGAGCACCCGTTCCGCAAGCACCTCGAGGACCTGCGCCCCGGCGACACCGTCGTCGGCGGCCCGCGGCGGGTCACCGAGGCCGATGTCGAGCACTTCGCCGAGTTCACCGGCGACACGTTCTACGCCCACCTCGACGCCGAGGCCGCGGCCGCCAACCCGTTCTTCGGCGAGCGCGTCGCCCACGGCTACCTCGTGGTGTCGTTCGCCGCGGGCCTGTTCGTCGACCCGGCGCCGGGCCCGGTGCTCGCGAACTTCGGCGTCGACAATCTGCGCTTCCTGACGCCGGTGCGCTTCGACGACGAGCTGACGATCACGCTGACCGCCAAGCAGCTCTCCCCCCGCGCCTCCGCGGCGTACGGGGAGGTGCGGTGGGATGCCGAGGTGGTCAACGCGAACGGCGAGCCCGTGGCCAAGTACGACGTGCTGACGCTGGTGGCGAAGCGCTCCGAGGGCTCCGATGCCTGACGTCGCGGCGTCCGTCCGGCGCATGTGGGACGACGACGGCGCCTCGCGCAAGCTCGGGATGGAGCTGCACGAGGCGGCCGACGGGCGGGCGCGCCTGTCGATGCCAGTGACCGACGAGATGGTCAACGGCCACGGCATGTGCCACGGCGGCTACCTGTTCCTGCTCGCCGACTCCGCGTTCGCGTGCGCCTGCAACTCGCCGGGTCCGGTGACGGTGGCGGCCGCGGCCGACATCGTCTTCGTGGCCTCGGCGATGACCGGCGACGTCCTCGAGGCCGTCGCGACCGAGCGGGTCGCCTTCGGCCGCAGCGGCGTCTACGACGTGACCGTGACGCGGCCCCGCGACGGGCAGGTCATCGCGGAGTTCCGCGGCCGGAGCCGGACGTTGCGGAGCAGCTAGCGCCCGGATCGTCACCATCTGTCACGAGGAGCCCGATCTGCGGTCGTCCTCCTGACGTCGTGGTGTCCACCGACGCCACGGTGGGTCATCATCGCTGCCGTGGGCATCGGGCACTGGTTGACGACGATCCCGCCGCTGGCGGTGTACCTCACCGTCCTCGGCGTGGTCGGGATCGAGAGCTTCGGCATCCCCCTGCCCGGCGAGATCGTGCTCGTGAGCGCGACGCTGATGGCGACGCGTCCGGAGCTCGCGGTCTCGGCGGTGTGGGTGGCGGTGTGCGCGCTGGTCGGCGCGGTCGTCGGCGACTCGATCGGCTTCGCCGTGGGCCGGCGCTACGGCATCGGGCTGCTCGCGGCGGCGGGACGGCGGTTCCCGAAGCACTTCGGCCCGGCGCACGTCGCCCTCGCCGAGCGGGCGTTCGACCGCTGGGGCGTGCTGACGGTGATCGTCGGGCGGTTCGTCGCGATCCTCCGCATCCTCGCCGGACCGCTGGCCGGCGCGCTGCGCATGCCCTACCGGAAGTTCATGCCGGCGAACGTCGTCGGCGGGGTGCTCTGGACCTTCGGCACCACGGCCCTGGTCTACGCGCTCGGCGTGGCGGCCGAGACCTGGCTCAAGCGCTTCTCCTGGGCGGGTTTGGCGGTGGCGCTGGTCGTGGGCCTGGTCGTCGGGTTCCTCGTCAAGAAGCGGGTGATCGGGCTGCTCACCGCCCCGGAGGAGGGTGCGGCGACGTCGTGAGCGGGTAGGCCTCGAACCCCACCCGCCCCGAGGAGGTCTCCGTGGCCGACACCCCGTTCCCCGACTTCGACCACGCCACGGTCGAGACGGTCAAGCACCGCATCCGCTCGCTCGACCGCGACGAGGTGGCCGGACTGCTCGACCACGAGCGCGAGCACTCGTCGCGCATGCCGGTGATCGAGGTGCTGCGCACCCGCCTCGCCGAGCTCGACGCCGGCGCCGAGCCCTCCGGCGGCGACCAGTCGGAGGCACGCGAGGGCGCCACGTCCCACGGCTCGCCGGTCTCCCCCGACGGCGCCGCCCAGCCCGGCCCGCCCGACCGCCACGGCCTCCGCCAGGTGACCTGGGGCGGCTGACCATGTGAGCAGTTACCGGCCCTATAGGGCCGGTAACTGCTCACATGGCTACCGCGCGAAGCCCCGGCTGATGACGAGGCGCTGGATCTGGTTGGTGCCCTCGAAGATCTGCATGATCTTGGCCTCGCGCATGTAGCGCTCCACCGGGAAGTCGCGGGTGTAGCCGTAGCCGCCGAACACCTGCACCGCGTCGGTGGTCACCCGCATGGCGTTGTCGGTGGCGACGAGCTTCGCCGCGCTCGCCTGCCGCGAGTAGGGCCGGCCGAGGTCGCGCCGGCGCGCGGCGTCGAGGTAGGTGGCGCGCGCCGAGTCGACGGCGGCGGCCATGTCGGCGAGCACGAAGCCCAGACCCTGGTGGTCGACGATCTTCTTCCCGAACGTCGTCCGCTCGTTCGCGTACGCGACCGCCGCGTCCAGCGCGCCCTGCGCCAGACCGACCGCGCAGGCCGCGATACCGAGGCGCCCGGAGTCGAGCGCGGAGAACGCGATCTCCAGACCCTGGCCCTCGCGGCCGATCAGCCGGTCGGCGTCGAGGACCGCGCCGTCCCAGTTCGCCGTCGTCGTCGGGACCGCGTGCAGCCCCATCTTCTCCTCGGGCCTCCCCCAGGTCAGGCCCTCGGCCTGCCCGGGCGCGAGGAAGCACGACACGCCGCGGGAGCCCTCGCCGGTGCGGGCGAACAGGGCGTAGAAGTCGGCGCGGCCGCCGTGGGTGATCCACGCCTTGGTGCCGGTGATGCGGTATCCGGCCTCGGTCTTCTCCGCCTTGCACCGCAGCGCCGCGGCGTCGGACCCGGCCTGCGGCTCCGAGAGCGAGTAACCGCCGATCTGCGTGCCGCCGAGCATCTCGGGCAGTCGCTGCTTCTGCTCCTCGGTCCCGAACGTGAACAGCGGGAAGCACGACAGCGAGTGCACGCTCGTCGCGACGGCGACCGCCGCCCACCGGGCCGCGAGCTCCTCGAGCACCTGCAGGTAGACCTCGTACGGCTGCCCTCCCCCGCCGACCTCCTCGGGGTAGGGCAGGCCGAGCAGCCCGGCCTCACCGAGGGTCGAGAACAGGCCCTCGGGGTAGGTCTCCGCCCGCTCGTGCTCCTCGACCCGGGTCGCGAGCTCCTTGTCGGCGATGTCCCGGGTCAGCTCCAGCAGGTCCTCGGCCTCCTGGGTGGGCAGCAACCGGTCGACGGCCATCGGGCACACGCTCCTATCGGTACTGACGACGGTCCTAGAGTACCGCTGAGAGGAGCGCTAGGGTAGGGCCATGGCCGCCCCGAGCCCCGCGCGCCGCGGCGCCGCGCGCCACTCGGAGCTCTTCGACGCGCTGGTCGACCTGCTGCTGGCCGAGGGCTTCGCGCACCTCACCCTCGACGACGTCGCGGCCCGCCTGCGCTGCTCGAAGCGCACCCTCTACGCGCTCGCCGGGTCGAAGGAGCAGCTGGTCCGCGCGGCCGTCGTGCGCTTCTTCGCGCGCGCCACCGAGCGCGTCGAGGCCGCCGTCGCCGCGTGCGCCGCGCCCGCCGACCGCGTCGCGGCCTACCTGCGCGCCGTCGCCGCCGAGCTCGCGCCCGCCTCGGCGCGCTTCGTCGACGACATGGCGGCCTTCCCGCCCGCCGCCGAGGTCTACGCGCGCAACACCACCGCCGCCGCCCGGCGGGTCGGTGAGCTCATCGACGAGGGCGTCACGGCCGGCGACTTCCGCGACGTGCCGGTGTCCTTCGCCGCCGAGATGGTGACCGCGACGATGCTGGCGATCCAGCAGCGCCGCGTCGCCGACGCCACCGGGCTCGCCGACGCCGAGGCCTACGAGGCCCTGGCGACGCTGCTGCTGCACGGGCTGGCGCGCGACCCCGTCAGACCGCCTCGACCTTCGGCAGGATGTCGTTCCTGATCCGCTTGAGGTCGTCGAGGGTCTTCGACACCGGGACGTCGGTGAACGGCGGCCAGATCAACGGCATGGTCAGCCCGGCCTCCCGGTAGGCCTTGAGCCGGTCGGTGAGCTGCTTCTCGGTGCCGACCAGCAGGTTCGACGCGACACCGCCCGCGGTGCTCTGGTCGGTCTCCTCCTCGGTGATGACCGTCCAGATCATGCTGCAGATCTCGAGGTCCTTCGACCGCTTGGGGCTGCCGATCTCCTCGAACTGCTCGTCGATCGCGGTGAGCCACTTCGCGAGGCCCTCCGGCGAGTCCTGGATGCCGATCCAGCCGTCGAGGTCGTACGTGGTGATGCGCTTCGCCGAGCGCAGCGGGTCCTTGAGGCCGCTCATGAACATCGGCGGCCGCGGCTGCTGGAGCGGCTTGGCGCCGAAGCCGCAGCGCTCGAAGTCGGCGAACTCGCCGTGGTACTCGAAGAGGTCGTTGCCCCAGATGCCCTGGAGGACCTCGATCGTCTCGCGGACGTGCTTGTGCCGCTTCGGGAAGATGTTCGCGGCGCTCGCGGCGGCGAACTCCTCGGGCATCCAGCCCGCCCCGAGGCCGACGTTGAGGCGCCCGCCCGAGAGGTGGTCGATGGTGGCCAGCTCCGCGGCCAGCACGCCAAGCGCGCGGAACGGCGCGTCGATGATGCTCTGCCCGATGCGGACCTTCGACGTCCGCGCGGCGAGCCACGGGAGCAGCGGATAGCCCTGGAACCACTGGCCGCGCGCCTGGACCGGCAGGGCGTGGGGCAGCCCGTCCATCATGCCGAAGGTGTGCTGGAGCTCCTCGCGGTCCGACGCCTCCGGGACCACGATCCGGTCGAGCGTCCACACGGAGTCGAAGTCGAGCTCCTCGGCGAGGTCCGTGAGGTCCTCGAGCTCCTTGATCGTCACCTCGGTACGGAAGTTCGGCAGGTAGAGAGCGAGCTTCATGGTGAACGGCCTCCTCGCCGGGTGTGAGCCAGGTCATCCACGCTTCCGCACCTCCGACGCCCGCCGCGAGGAGGTCGTGCACCATCGACCTGACGTCGTCACCGCGCCGCGACGGGGCTCGGGAAAATCTCGGCCGGACCTGTCGATCGGGCCCGCGGCCGTTCGTGGAGGGGTGCGCGGGCACGGTGCCCGCGCAGCGGACCGAGGAGGACCCGGTGGCCCACTACCTGCTCAGCGTCATCACGCCCGCCGAGGGCGAGCCGCCGTCGGACACCGAGATGCAGGAGATCATGGGGCGCGTCGCCCAGCTCCAGCAGGACATGCAGTCCGCCGGCGTCTGGGTCTTCTCCGGCGGCCTCGAGGCGCCCGACACCGCGACGGTCCTGTCCCGCAGCGGCGACGACGTGCTGGTCACCGACGGCCCGTTCGTCGAGCTCAAGGAGTACGTCGGCGGCCTGACGATCATCGACGCCCCGGACCTCGACGCCGCCCTGCACTGGGGCAGGCGCTCCACCGAGGCGGTCGGCCTGCCCATCGAGGTGCGGCCGTTCCACTGGGCGCCGTGAGCGATGGCCCCGTGACCGGCACCCCGTCCTCGGCGGCGATCACCAGCATCGTCGCCGAGGAGTACGGGCGCTTGGTGGCGACGCTGACCCGCGTCCTCGGCGACATCGACCTCGCCGAGGACGCGGTGCAGGACGCGCTCACCGTGGCGCTGACCCGCTGGCCCGCCGACGGCGTCCCGCCCAACCCGGGCGGCTGGCTCGTGACCACCGCGCGGCGCCGCGCGCTCGACCGCCTGCGCCGCGACGCGGTCGGCCGCGACAAGGAGGCCCGCGCGGCCCGCGAGGAGCCCCCGCCGGACGAGGACGACCCCGACGATCCCGATGATCGCGAGGAGGGACCGGTGCGAGACGACCGCCTCCGCATGGTCTTCACCTGCTGCCACCCCGCGCTGGCCCTGCCCGCGCGGGTGGCGCTGACGCTGCGGCTGCTCGGCGGCCTGGAGACCGCGGAGATCGCCCGCGCCTTCCTCGTCGGCGAGGCCACCATGGCCCAGCGGATCGTCCGCGCGAAGAACAAGATCCGGGCCGCGCGCATCCCCTACCGCGTGCCGCACGACGCGGACCTGCCGGACCGCCTGCCGGGCGTGCTCGCCGTCGTCTACCTCGTCTTCACCGAGGGGCACGCGACCGCCACCCGCGAGGACCTCGCCGCCGAGGCGATCCGGCTGGGCCGGCTGCTCGCCGAGCTGATGCCCGACGAGCCCGAGGTGCTGGGCCTGCTCGCGCTCATGCTGCTCACCGAGGCGCGCCGCCCCGCGCGCCGGGCGGCGGACGGGTCGCGGGTGCTGCTCGCCGACCAGGACCGGACGCGCTGGGACGCCGACCTCGTCGCCGAGGGCCTCGACCTCGTCCGCCGCTGCCTGCGGCGCCACCGTCCCGGGCCCTACCAGCTCCAGGCGGCGATCAACGCCGTCCACGCCTCGGCGCCCGACACGGCCGCCACCGACTGGACCCAGATCCTCGCCCTCCACGACCAGCTGCTCGCCGTCGCGCCGAGCCCGACCGTCGCCCTCAACCGCGCGGTGGCCGTCGCCGAGACCGCGGGGCCGGCCGCGGCGCTGGCCATCGTCGACCAGCTCGCCGAGCGCCTCGACCGCTACCACCTGCTGCACGCCGTGCGCGCCGACCTCCTGCGCCGGCTCGGCCGCGACGACGCGGCGCGCGCCGCCCTCGACGCCGCCCTCGCCCGCACCGACGACCCCGACGACCGGGCGCTGCTGACGGCGCGACGCGACGGTCGGTGAGCCCTCGTCCGCACCGTCGGTGAGGGCAGGATGGGGCCATGAGCGCCGAGCCACCGGAGATGCGGATCGGTGACCGCGAGCGACGGGCCACCGACGACCGCCTGCGCGCCGCCCTCGACGACGGGGTGCTCACGCTCGTGGAGTACGACGAGCGCACGCAGCAGTGCTGGGCGGCGCGCACGCAGCGCGAGCTCGACGTCCTGGTCGCCGACCTGCCGCCGGGGACGGCGACCGCGAGCCCGGCGACGCCGGCGACGACGGAGGACCGCCCGGCCCCGGTGGCGCACACGCCCTTCCACGAGCGGGTGGGCAGGGCGATCGTGCCGATCGTGCTCGCCGGCGTCGCGCTGTTCGTCGGCGGCAACCTCGTCACCGCCGACGACGGCGCCGCGGTCTTCGGCAACCGCACCGTGCAGGTCACCCAGGGCGCCGGCGAGGTGGAGGTCGCGACCCTGTTCGGGCGGACCGAGGTCGTCGTGCCGCCGGGCACCGTCGCCCGCACCAGCGGGGCGATGATCTTCGGGAGCACGCGCTGCGAGGCGGCCTGCCAGTCGCCGCCGAACGGGATGACGCTGCCCGAGGTCCTCGTCGAGGCCAATGGCGCCTTCGGCTCGGTGGAGGTCGTGACCCCGGCCGAGGCGGCCCGGGGTGATGGGCGACCGGGACGACGATGACGACGACGACTGACGCTCACCGTCGGTGACGGCTGGCCAGCACAGAGAAATTCCTGCTCGACGCGGAACATCCGGGTCCGCCCGCACCGTCAGAGGTTCGAACGCCCCCACACCGGGCACCGATCCTCACCGAGAGCGAGCACACCATGAGCACCGACACCACCGCCGGGGACCGCTACTTCGCCGCCGACGGCACCGTCTACAACGCCGACGGCTCCGTGGCCGGCAGCTACCACGTCGACGCCCAGGGCAACGTCGACGCCGTGGCCACCGACGAGGACGGCAACGGCGCGGTCGACACGCTCATCGCCGACACCGACCACAACGGCTCCTTCGAGACCGGTGTCGTGGACACCGACGGCGACGGCTACGGCGAGACCGTCGTGGTCGACACCGACGGCGACGGCGACTTCGACAGCGCCGCGGTCGACACCGACGCCGACGGCACCTACGAGACCACCGCCACCGACCCCGACGGCTTCTGATCCGTACGTGAGCACTTTCCGGGCCTATAGGCCCGGAAAGTGCTCACATGCGTTCCTGGACCAGCCGCGCCTGGAGCGCGGACCTCCTCGTCGAGCGGGGGCACCGGGCCGGCGACGCGTAGGGCCGGCGCGACCTCGGTGATCGCGAGCGGGCGCACCGGCGAGGGCGGGGCCCCGAGCTCGGCGCGCCAGGCCGCGAGCTGCTCCGACGAGCTCGCGTAGACGATCGGCCCGAGCCCGACCCAGGCGTGGGCCGCCGCGCACATCGGGCAGTGCTCGCCGGACGTGTAGACCGTGCTCGCCGCCCGCTCCTCCGGCGTCATCGCCCCGGCCGACCAGCGGGCGATCGCGAGCTCGGGGTGCTGCGTCGCGTCCCCGCCCGCGACGCGGTTGCGGTCGGCGAAGCGCACGTCCCCGCCCGGCCCCACCAGCACCGAGCCGAACGGCTCGTCGCCGGCCTCGAGCGCCTCCCGCGCGAGGTCGACGCCGTGGCGCAGGTGGGCGAGGTCGTCGTCGCTGAACGTCGGTGGCACACCGGGCACCGTGCCACGCCACGCCCGGCTCAGCGCCGGTGGCCGAGCTCCGCGGCGAGCGCCTCGGGCGGATCGTGCAGCTCGACGCGGGCCTCCCGCGCCAGGCACCGGATGCGCAGCCGCCCGAGCACGCGGGCCAGGCCGGCGTCGCACCCGTCGAGCCCCGAGAGGTCGATGACGAGCTCGGTGCCGGCCTGGCGCTCGACATCGGCGGCCAGGGCGCGCAGGCGCTCGCGGCCGGTGCGGTCGAAACGCCCGCGCAGGGCCAGGGCCACGCAGCCCGGGCCGTAGCGGCGGATGCCGACCGCGGCCCGCCGGTTGCCGGTGGCAGCGGGCTCGGCGTGGGCGACGGCCTCGGCCACCGCCCGACGCCGCCGATCGGCGAGGTCGGCGGGGACGTCGACATCGATGTCGGTGTCGATGTCGATGTCGGTGTCGACGTCGTGGATGGGGGTGGTGGTGCGGGCCGGCGCCTCGGTGTCGATGGTCATCGGGCCTCCCTCGGACGGCCACGGAGACACCGTTCCGGGGGAACGGTGTGCATCGCGCGTCGCGGCGTGGAGGTCTCAACCGCCGACTCGGTCATCCGGAGTTTACCCACGGCAACGCCATGAGCACGAGCCGTGCGCACGGCGTTCACCGCTCCGCCCCCGGTCCGTGCCGGTCACGCAGGCCGTCGACCTCGGCGAGCAGGCGCACGAGCTCCCGGCGCAGAGCCAGGATCCGGGTGCTGCCGTGACCGGCCGGACGCTGCTGTTCGACCTTCAGGGCGTCGAGGATGGCGAAGGCCCGCTCGAAGCGCGGGTCGACGGCCGCGTCGACGTGGGCGCGCCATGCGGCGGTGTCGGAGGAGGGACGGGATCGCTCGGTCATCGGGCGGCTCCGGGGGACGGTGCGCGCCGCCGGCGCGCACACGGGTGAGTGCGCACCGCCCCGGGCTCGAGCGGTCGGGTCGAGGGATCGTCGGGTCACGGCCGGCGCCGCGTCAGGAGATGCGCGCCGCCGGGCCGCTGCCACCGTGCCACGTTTCCGGGCGCGGAGTCGCGAGGGGACTACCCGATGGCGTGGTGAACACACTCCGGACGATCCCGCGCAAGTGGCCGGCGAACCCGTCGGGGGCACGGCCGTCGGTGCGGGCGCTCGTCGCGACGGGATGCGCCTCGTCGCGGACGACGGGCAGCCCCGCCCGGTCCAGGCGCGCCACGAGGGCCACGTCCTCCCCGGTGGCGAACGGGGGGAAGCCCCCGACCGCGCGGTAGGCGCCCGCGGCGACGCCGAGGCTCGCGCCGTGCACGTGGCGGTGCGCATCGCCCCCCCCGCCCGCGCCGCCCGCGCCGCCCGCGCCGCCCGCACCGTGGTCGTCGTACTGCGCGCGGTAGCGCACGTGGACCGCCTGCGGGAGGCCCGCCCAGTCCAGGACCTCGACGGTGCCGACCCACGCCCCGGCGCCCGCCGCCCACGCCCGGAGCTGCGCGCCGAACCAGTCCCGCGGCACCACCGAGTCCGCATCGGTCGTCGCCAGCCACCCCGCGGGCTCGCGCGACGAGAGCAGCGCGGCCGCCCCCGCCGCCCGCGCGCGCCCGACGTTGCGCGCGCCGAGCAGCAGCACGTCCGCCCCGCCCGCCCGGGCGACCTCGGCGGTGCCGTCGGTGCAGGCGTCGGCGACGACGAGCACGCGCACCCGGGCGCGGCCGGCCACCGCACCGGCGGCCACGCGCAGGCCGTCGAGGCAGTCGGCCAGCAGCGCCTCCTCGTCGTGGGCGGGCACCACGGCGCCGATCAGGGGCAGGCTCACCGCAGGCCCGTCTCCTGGGCCACCGACCGCGCCTCCGGGGGCGTCCGCGCGTACACCTCGAGGCGGAAGTCGGCCTCGTCGTGGCGGACGACGCGGGCGAGCCCGGGTCGGTCGGCGAGCTCGTCGTGCACCGCGCCGCCCTCGACCGGGTACTCCGGCGCCTCCCGCAGCCAGTGCACGGCGAGCAGGTGGCCGCCCGGGCGCAGGCACCCGGTCACGGCGTCCCAGAACGCGGCACGGTCGGCGTCGTCGAGGTAGTAGACGACCTCGGAGGCCACGACCAGGTCGAACGTCCCGTCCGGCGTCCGTGGGGGCAGCGCGCCCTGCTCGACGCGGACGTGCGGCCGGTCGGCGAGCCGGGCCCGGGTCGCGTCGACGGCGCGCTGCGCGGGGTCCCAGCAGACGAGCTCGTCGCAGCGCGCGGCCAGCGGCACCGACAGGGCCCCGCCCGCGCAGCCGGGCTCGAACGCCCGCGCGTAGCGGGGACGGGGCAGGGCGGCGAGCACGACCGCGCGCTTGCGCTCCTCGTACCAGCCGCGCTCGATGCCCCACGGGTCGGCGTCGGCGGCGTAGAGCTCGTCGAAGTACTCGGACGACAGGCTCACGCGGGCCCCCAGACGATCTCGACGTCGCGCCGGAAGCGCGCCAGCACCTCGGGCGACAGGACGGCGGCGTCGCGCGGGTCGTCGGACAGCGCCGCGACCTGCGTGGTGAACCGGTCGATGGCCGCGCCCTTCGCGCCGACCG
Source organism: Actinomycetospora sp. ABD4_176 (assembly GCF_056311855.1). Taxonomy (NCBI): domain Bacteria; kingdom Bacillati; phylum Actinomycetota; class Actinomycetes; order Pseudonocardiales; family Pseudonocardiaceae; genus Actinomycetospora; species Actinomycetospora sp. ABD4_176. Next base: position 3,538,259 of record NZ_CM149974.1, read on the forward strand.
CGGTACCGGGCAGTTGCAGGCGCCGCGCGCCCTCGAGCGTGACGTCGCCCGGGCGAGCCCAGTGCCACAGCCACACCGGGTAGCGCCAGCACGCGGCCCCGACCTGCGCCGCGGCGGCGGCCCCGCCGTGGGCGGTGGCGTCGTGGTCGGGATGGCCGTCGCCGGCGACGGGCACGAGGACGGTGTCGCCGGGGTCGAGCACGGGGACGAGGCGCTCGGTGACGTCGTCGGCGACGACGGCGGCGTCGGGGAGCCGGAGCCGGTCGACCGCGGCCTCGACGCCGAGCACCGCGAGCGCGGCGCGGCGCTCCTCGGCGCGCCGCTCGGCGAGCTCGGCGGGCGCGAGCGTGGGGCTGCCGGGGTGCGAGCCCTCCCCGTCGGTCACCGCGACGACCAGCAGCGGCGTGCCGTGCGCCGCCCACACCGCCAGCGAGCCGCCGACGCCGAGCACCTCGTCGTCGGGGTGCGGGGCGACGACGACGACCCGGCCGGGCGGGCGCACGGCGAGCGGGTCGCGGGCCGGCACCGTGCCCAGCCCGCCCGGGCCCCACCACACGTCCTCGGGCGTCCCGTGGCCCTTCAGCGACGGGCCGCTCACGGCAGGAGGTCCCGGTCGTCGGTGACCAGCTCACCGAGGGTCGCCAGGTCCCGCTCGGCGTGGCTCTGGCGCACGTAGACCTCGAGGTCGGCGACCCGGCGGGCGTGCTCGGCGTCGCGGGCCTGCGGGCCGGGGCCGAGGGCGCGCCCGGTGCGGCGCAGCGCGCTCTCGACGGCCGTCTCGGCGACCGCGCGCACCCGCAGGGCCCGGCGCCGCTCCTCGCTCCACGATCCGGGCGGCTCGTCGTCGAGGGCCGCGGCGGCGGCACGCAGCAGCATCCGGGCGGCGGCGAGGTCGGCGTCGACGGCGCCGAGGTGCGCGAGGCCGTGGTCGTCGAGCCGCCCCTCGCGCCCGGCGCGGCGCAGCGGCGCGGACACGCCGACCGCGCCGCCGTACCAGGCGGCGGCCACGGCGATCGCGCCGTGCCAGAACCCGGGGCGTGCGAGATAGGCCTCCGCACCGCCGACCTCGACGGCGGGGACGTCGGTGAGGTCGACCGTGGCCGCGGCGCTGCCGCGCATGCCCAGCGCCTGCCACTCGCCCGCGCGGACCTCGATCCCGGGCGCGGCGAGGTCGATCGCGAAGAGCCGCCGGCCGTCGTCGGCGTGCCCGGTGACCAGCGCGTGGGTGCACGGTCCCGCCGCGCCCGAGCAGAAGGGCTTCTGCCCGGCCAGGCACCAGGCGTCGCCCTCGCGGCGCGCGCGGACCTCGACGCCCGGCGGCTCGGCGGCCCAGACGCCCCAGCACGAGTCCGGCGGGGCGGGCGGGCCGTCGAGCTCGGCGAGGATCGTCAGCGCGTCCAGGTGGGCCTCGGCGAGGCGCGCGACGTCGAGGTCCTGGGTGGCTGCGGCGGCGAGCACGCCGAGGTTGTGCCGGGTGCGCCCGTCGCCGCGGGGCGAGGGCGACGTCGTGAACCGGGCGAGGACGGGCCGGAGCGCGTCGAAGGGCGTCACGGGCTCTCCTCGGGGGCCGGCGGCAGCGGCGGGCGCAGTCGGGCGCAGTCGGGCACAGTCGGACCTGACCGCCGTGACGGCGACGTCCCGGAGCGCGGGGCTGGACCCCGGGACGGAGGGCGGGCCCCGCCCTCGGCGGCGCCCGCGGCTCGACGGACCGGGCCGGGACTACCCGGCGTCCGACGGGCTCACCCGTGATCCACGCCCGGCCCCGGCCGCGACGCGGTGTGCTCGGCCCCGTGCTCGGCCCCGTGCTCCACGGCGCGCTCCACCTGCGCCGCGAGCGACACCAGCCGCGCGTCCTGCCCGGGCGGGACGAGGCACTGGACGGCCAGCGGGAGCCCCGCCCGGGTGTGCCCGACCGGCACCACGGCCGCCGGGAGCCCGAGGTGGTTCGCGGCGGGCGTGTGCGCGTAGTGCCGGGCGAGCGCGAGCATCGTCGGCAGCCCGCGCCGGCCCGCCCACTGCCCGACGGGCGCGGCCGGCCCGCGCGCGGGCGGGGTGAGCAGGACGTCGACCCCGAGGTCGGCGTGGACCCGCCGGCCCCGCGCCTCGCCCTGGCGGCGCGCCCGGCCGATCGCGGCGTCCGGGATGCGGCGCCCGATCGCCGCGACCTCGCGGGTGCGGGCCTCGAGCAGCGCCGGGTCGTCGACCTCGCCCGCGGCCGTCGCGAGGCCGTGCAGCATGCGGGCGACGAACCCGGCGGGCGCGGCGCCGTAGCGCACCCGGACGTCGCGGACCTCGTGCCCGAGGTCGGCGAGCGCGTCGGCGGTGCGGCGCACGGCGGCGGCGAGCTCGGGGTCCAGGGGCAGTGCCGGGGCGACGGGCGAGGCGAGGTCGACGCCGATGCGCAGCGCCGGCGGCTCCTGGGCCGCGGCGGCCGCGAGCGGGGTGGGGAAGTCGCCGAGCAGGTCGAGGTAGGTCGCGGAGTCGGCGACGCGCCGCGTCAGGCAGCCCTGGACCGACAGGCCGTTCCACCCGCCGCCCGGGGTGCGCCCGGCGCCCGGCTTGATCCCGACGAGCCCGCAGCAGGCCGCGGGGATGCGGATCGAGCCGGCCCCGTCGCTGGCGGTGGCGATCCCGACCGCGCCGCCCGCGACCGCCGCCGCCGATCCGCCCGACGAGCCGCCGGAGGTTCGGGTCGGGTCGACCGGGTTGCGGGTGACGCCGAAGCGCTCGGACTCGGTGAACCCGTAGAGCGCGAGCTCGGGCAGGGTGGTGCGCCCGATCGGCACCAGGCCCGCCGCGCGCAGCGTCGTGACCACGGTGCCGTCGGCGGCGGCCGGGGTGGTGCGCGCCCGCGTGCCCCAGGACGTCACGTGGCCGGCGGCGTCGAGGTCGTCCTTGAGCGCGATCGGCACGCCGAGCAGCGGGCCGTCCTCGCCGGCGGCGCGCCGCCGGTCGGCCTCGGCGGCCGCGGCGTGCGCGCCGTCCTCGTCGAGCTCGGCGAAGGCGTTGACCCGGGCGTCGAGGGCGCGCGCGGCCTGCAGCGTCGCCTCCGCGAGCGCCACGGCGCTCACCGTTCCGGCGCGCAGCGCGGCGGCCTGGACGAGCGGGGTCTGGGTGACGAGGGCGGCGGCGTCCACGGGTCGGCAACCTAGCCCGACCAGCCCGCCCGCACCGACGCCGCGCAGCGTCCGGGGTCGTCGCCCGCGGCGGAGACGATCGCGGTGAGCAGCGGCGGGGCGTGCTCGGCGAGGGCCGCGCGGGGCAGCACGTCGGAGATCACGAGCAGGATCAGCCCGTGCCCCGCGGCCCACTGCCGGGTGGCGACGGCGAGGGGATCGGCGTCGATCCGCCCGGCGTCGCGCGCCCGGGCCGCGGCGTCGACCAGCACCGTGAACGCCGCCCCGGCCGCCTCCGGGTCGGGCAGGTCGGCAGCCGCGTCGAACATCGCCCGGTAGAGCGCCGGGTGCGCCAGGGCGTGGGCGGCGTACGCGGCGCCGAGGGCGGCGAGGTCACGCACGGGGTCGTCGGTGGGCGCGACGTCCGCCAGCCGCGTCGCGAGCCGCCCGAACCCCTCCTGGCGGACCGCCGCCCAGAGCCCCGCGATGCCGTCGAAGTGCGTGTACACCGCCATCGTCGACGTCCCGACCCGGGTCGCGAGCGCGCGCAGGGTCACCGGCTCGCGGGCGACGAGCATCGCCGCCGCCTGCTCGACGAGGGCGGTGCGCACGGCGGGATCGGGCGAGCGGGGCACTTGCCGAGTGTCCCATCACCCTGTTATACCTAGCGAGTCATAACAACGTTATAGCGCTCCAGGAGGACACCGTGACCGTCGAGCTGCTCAACCCGGCCGGCCTGCCCGCGCCCGACGTCTACCGCCAGGTCGCCGTCGCGTCGGGCTCGCGCACCGTCTACCTGTCCGGCCAGGTCGCGCGCACCGCCGACGGCACGCCCGTCGGCCCCGGCGACCTCGCCGCCCAGACCGAGCAGGCGTACCGCAACGTCGCCACCGGCCTCGCCGCCGTCGGGGCCACGTTCGCCGACGTCGCGAAGATGACCGTCTACGTCGTCGACCTGACACCGGAGAAGATGGGCGCGTTCGGCGAGGGCGCGATGCGCGCCGCCGCCGACCTGGGCCAGGCGACGCCGGCCATCACGCTGATCGGGGTCACCGCGCTCGGCGAGCCCGACCTCCTCGTCGAGGTCGAGGCGACGGCCGTCCTCCCGTGAGGTGCGCTCCGCGCAGGTGAGCAGAAAGAAGTGCTGGAGCCCTTCTTTTCTGCTCACCTGCCCGCAGGGGCACCTAGCCCACGAACTCGAGCAGGGCGCGGTTGAACTCCTCGGCGTGGGTGGCGTTGAAGCCGTGCGGGCCGCCCTCGACGACGACGGTGCGGCTGTCCTTGACGGCCTCGGCGGTGCGCTTGCCCGAGACCTCGAAGGGCACGATCGCGTCCGAGTCGCCGTGGATGACCAGCGTCGGGACGTCGATCTTCCCGAGGTCGTCGCGGAAGTCGGTGTAGCTGAAGGCCTTGATGCACTCCAGCGTGCCCTTCGGCGACGCGAACTCGGCGATCTCGCGGTGGTAGAGCCGCGAGGGCTCGCTGATGAGGTCGGTGCGGCCGCCGGCGGCGAAGAAGTTCGTGACGAAGCCGTCGAGGAACGCCACGCGGTCGCCGGTCACACCGTCGAGGAAGCCCTGGATGGTGGCGTCGTCGAGGCCGCCGTCGGGGTTGTCGTCGGTCTTGTACAGGTACGGCGGCACGGCGCCGGCGAACACGGCCTGCGCGACGCGCTCGCTGCCGTAGCGACCGAGGTAGCGCGCGACCTCGCCGCCACCCATGGAGAAGCCGACCAGCGTCACGTCGCGCAGGTCGAGGTGACGCAGCAGGGCATCGAGGTCGGCGGCGAAGGTGTCGTAGTCGTAACCGGTCCACGGCTGTGACGACGAGCCGAAGCCCCGGCGGTCGTAGGTCACGACGCGGTGACCGGCGTCGACGAGGGCCGGGACCTGCTTCTCCCAGGAGCGGCCGGACAGCGGCCAGCCGTGGATGAGCACGACGGGGCGGCCGGCCCCGTGGTCCTCGTAGTACAGGTCGACCGGGCTGCCGTTCTCGTTCGCGACGGTGAGCGTGGGCATGTCACAGTCCTTCCATCGTGGGCGATGCAATCGGTCGCAACTGACCTACCGACGCGTGCATTCCCGGCACTGTCGGTCCCCCGCGTCAGGGTGGCGCCATGACCATCGCGATCACCACCCCGCGGGGGCACGTCGGGTCCCACGTACTGCGGATCCTCGTCGCGGCCGGGGTCCGGCCGCGGCTGCTCCTGCGCGACCCTGCCGCCCTCGAGCCCGCGTGGTCCGGGCACGTCGAAGCCGTGCGCTGCGACCAGGACGACGGCGACGCCGTCGTCGCCGCCACCCGCGGGGTCGAGGCCCTGCTGTGGGTGAGCCCGACGGCGCACGACGGCGATCCCGTCGCCGCCCACGCCCGGCGGGGCGCCCACGTGGCGCGCGCGGTCGTCGAGAACGGCATCGCCCGCACCGTGTTCCTGTCGAGCATCGGGGCGGAGAAGCGGAACGGAGCCGGCGAGATCGACGGCCTCGCCCGCGTCGAGGAGGCCCTCGACGCCACCGGCGCCCCGGTGCTGCACCTGCGCCCCGGCTACTTCTTCTCCAACCTCGAGCTCGACCTCGACGGGCTGCGCGCCGGCGTCCTGCGCACCACGCTGCCGCTCGATCTGCCCCAGCCCTGGGTCGACCCGCGCGACATCGCCGAGGTCGCCGCGGCCCGCCTGCTCGCGCCGTGGACGGCGCGCGGGGCGCAGGCCGTCCACGGTCCGCGCGACCTCTCGTTCCGCGAGGTCGCGGAGGTCCTCACCGCGGTGCTCGGGCGGCCGGTGCGCGCCGAGCAGCAGACCGACGACGAGGTGCGCGCCGGGCTGCGCGCGGTCGGGCTGGCGGAGGTCCAGGTCGAGGCGATCGTCGGGATGGCCGCGGGGACGCGCGAGGGCTTCGTGCCCGAGCAGCCCCGCACCGCGCTGACCACCACGCCGGGCACCCTCGCCGGCTGGGCCCACGCGCACCTGCGGCCCCTCGTCTGAGGGGGTGCGGGGCCGGGTGGGAGGCCGGCCGGGCGCGCGACCGCCGCCGGTGGGCCGTTCGTCGGCGCTGCTCGACCATCTGCCGCCGGGATGTCGCCGCCTGATCGATCCGGTCGCCCGCCACGGAGTCCCACAGCCCGTGACCGCGTTCACTGGGGGTAGGCGCCCGGGCCGCCAGAGCGTCCGGGCCGCAGGAAAGGGGCAGACATGATCAAGAATCGGGAGCTGGCCCTCATCCCGGACTCGGCCCTGGGGCTCGTCGAACCGCCGACGACCTCCCCCACACGGCCCGCCACACCGCCGGCCCCGCGGTCGGCATCGTCCCGCGGCACCCGCACGCCACGGCCGACGGACCACCGCTCGACGTCGCGCGGCGCGCGGGCGGCACGCTAGGAGGCCCGCGGCTCCGCGTGGCGCAGCGTCACCGTGGTGCCGGTCGGCCCGGGGTCCACGGTGTAGCCGTCGACGAGCTGCTCGATCATCGTCAGACCGCGGCCGCGGTAGCTCGCCCGCTCGGCCGGCGCGCGCCAGCGGCCGGTGTCGGCGACGGTGACGACGAGGACGCGGGGGTCCGCGGGGTCGCGGCCGGCCGCGAGGGTCATGGTGCCGGGCTCGTCACGGTCGGCGTAGGCGTGCTCGACGGCGTTCTCGAGCGCCTCGCTGACGGCCAGGGTGAGGTTGTCGACGGTGTCGTCGTCACCGAGCACCTCGCGCAGCCAGCGGCGTGCCGCGCGGCGCAGGCGCCCGACGTGCTCCGGGGCGGCGGGCGCCTCGAGCTGCAACAGCTCCTCGGCCTCGATCTCCGCCGCGGCCTCGGCCTCGGACTCGGCCTCGGACTCGACCACGGGCTCGTTCACCACGCCCTCCCCCCGACGCTGCCGGCCCCTAGGGTGTGCCCGCAGGAGACCCACAGCACTCGGCCGTTCACGTTCTACACGATCTCGGGGACCACGTGACCACCTTCCGCGCCGCCGTCGAGAGCGGCGACATGGCCGCCGCCGTCGCGCTCCTCGCCGACGAGGTGGAGTTCCACAGCCCGGTCGTGCACCGCCCCTACCAGGGCCGCGAGGCCGTGGCGCCGATCCTGCACGCGGTCGCGACGGTGTTCGAGGACTTCCGCTACGTCGCGGAGATGGACGACGGCGACGACCACCTGCTCGTCTTCCGCGCGCACGTCGGCGACCGCGAGCTCGAGGGCATCGACCTGCTCCACCACGACCCGAGCGGGGCGATCGACCGGCTGACCGTGATGATCCGGCCGCTGTCGGCGCTGCAGGCCGTGGCGGCGGCGATGCGGGAGCAGCTCACCGGGACGTGACCGGGCGGATCGCGCCGAGCAGACTGCGCGCCGTGGACGCCGCGTACGACGCCGAGCCGTGGTCCGACTTCGCCGCCGGCATGGCCGGGGCGGCGGCCGCGCTCGCGGGCCTGCTGTTCGTCGCCGTGTCGATCAACATCCAGACGATCCTCGCCGGGGGCATCGCCGGACGCGCCGCGCAGGCCCTCGTCCTGCTCGCGCTGCCGGTGTTCTTCTCGCTGGCGCTCCTGGTGCCCGGGCAGCCGGACGTCGCGCTCGCGATCGAGCTGATGCTGATCGCCGCGGTCGTCGCGCCCGGGCTGGCACGGCTCGCGCGGCCCGGCGCCCGGGCCCCCGAGCATCCGGTCCCGTCGTGGGCCGCGACGACCGTGCTCCCGTCGGTGGTGGTGGTCGTCGCGCCCGTGCTCGCCGCGATCGGGCTGCTCACCGGATCGATCCCTCGGCGGGCTCTACTGGCTCCCGGCCGCGGTGGCGCTCGCCCTGTTCGGTGGCCTCGTCAACGCGTGGGTGCTGCTCGTGGAGATCCTGCGCTAACGCCCGACGCCGCGGGCCGCCGGACGCGCGGTGAGCGCGCCGAGGACCGCCACGACCGCGAACGTCGCGAACAGCCAGCGCGCGGAGGCGAGGGGGTCCGCACCGCCGAGGGCGAGGCCCGCGCCGCCGAGCGCGGTGCCGACGGAGACTGCGAGCATCTGGACGGTCGTGACGGCGGCGGAGGCCTTGTCGGCCTCGCCCTCGTCCTGCTCCGCGGGGCTCTCTTCGGGCTCGGCACCCCCGATCGCAGCGGCGGCCAGGTGCGGCCAGGCGGTACCGATCCCCAGGCCGCCCGCGACGAGCCCGACGGCCCAGAGCACCGCGGCGACCGGGCCCTCGAGCGTGAGCAGCGTGACCGCGACCAGCACCGTGCCCCCGGCGAGCAGCGCGGGCCCGACGAGGACCCGGGGACGCGGGCGGCGCGCGGAGGCGCTGACCATCTCGCCGAGCACCCAGCCCGCGCCCAGCGCGACGCCGAGGAAGCCGGCGGTGACCGGCGTGAGGCCCGCGACCCGCTGGCCCACGAGGGGCACGAACGCCTCGAGCCCGGAGACGCCGACGAGCACCGCGCTCAGCCCGTAGATCCAGCGCAGCGGCGAGCCGGGCCGGAAGGTGGCGCGCGGGAGAACCGCCGCGCTCGTCCGCTGCTCGTGGACGACGAACCCCACGAGCAGCACGGCGGCGACGAGCAGCCCGACGCCCGCGGCCAGCACGTCGGCGGCGAGGCCCGCGACCGACAGCACCGCCGCGGCCGCGCCGACCAGCAGCACCGAGCCGACCGGGAACGGCCCCGGCGACGTCCTCGCCCGCGCGCGGTGCAGGGCCGCGGGGACGATGGCGGCGATCACCAGACTGCCGACGACGAGCGCGCCGAACGCCCAGCGCCACAGGCCGACCTCGGCGAGCAGGCCCCCGAGCCCGGGGCCGACGATCAGCGCGACGCCCCACATCGCCGCGATCACCGCGCTGCCGCGCGTCCAGAGCGTGCGGGGCAGGGCGATGCGGATGAGCGCGTAGCCCATGCCGGCGAGCAGGCCGCCGCCCGCCCCCTGCACGACGCGCCCGAGCAGGAGGACCGCCATCGACGGGGCGACGGCGTCGACGAGCGCCCCGACCGCGAAGACGGCGAGCGCGACGAGGTAGGCGCGGCCCGGGGACACGGTGGCGAGCACGCGGCTGGTCAGCGAGGACGCGACCACGGCCGCGAGCAGGAAGAGGGTGGTCGGCCAGGCGTAGAAGGCCTGGCCGCCGATCTCGGCGACGGCGGAGGGCAGGAGGCTCGCGGTCACGTAGGTGTCGATCGCGAACATCAGCGTGCCGCCCGCGAGCACCCCGACCGCACCGCGGTGCTCGCGTGTCAGCAGCTGCGCCCAGGACCCCGCCTCGCCCACGACCCGCTCAGGCCGCGCGGTCGGTGGGCACGTCGATGACCTGCCCGGCCTCGAGCGCCCGGGTCTCGCGGGTCTCGAGGACGCGGTCGCTGCGGTAGCGCGCGACCTTCTCGGCCTTGCGCGGCGGGCCGTCGTTGGCGATGAGCACGGCCACCCAGGGCAGCGGCACCGACAGGGCCACGAGCACCGCGGCGGCGATCGTCCACCCGAACCCGATGGCCAGCACCCCGGCGACGACGAGGCACGGGATGCGCAGCGACATGATCAGGGAGTAGCGGCGCTTGCGGGCCGCGAACTCCTCCGCGGGGGAGACGGCCGCACCGGTGATCAGGACTGGACTGGTCTCGCGACGTCGCACGACGGCTCCTCTCCGGACCCCGATGTCCGGAACGCGGTCCCGCTCGCGTCGATCTCGGCGCGGTTTCGGACCGGCATCCTGTTCAACACCGCGGGTCCCCACCCACATCCGGTCGGCCCCGCCCGCGGCCGGTGGCTCCCGTCACCCGGTGCCCTCCGGGCACGTGAGCGCACCCGAAACCGCTGGACCGGGCGGCGCCGGGCGAGCGAGGCTGCCGCCGTGCCCGATCGCCTGCTCGCCTTCGTCGTCGCCTGCGCGATCGTCATCGTCATCCCGGGCCCGAGCGTGGTGTTCGCGGTCGGGCGCGCGCTCGCGGCCGGGCGGCGGCGGGCGCTGTGCTCGGTGCTCGGCAACTCGCTGGGCATCGGGCTCCAGGTGCTCGCCGTCGGCGTCGGACTCGGGGCGGTGATCGAGCGCTCGGCCCTGGCGTTCACCGTCGTCAAGTTCGCCGGCGCCGCGTACCTCGTCGTCCTCGGGATCGGCGCCATCCGCCACCGGCACGGCACCGCCGCCGCCCTCGCGACGCCCCGCGCCACCCCGGCCCTGCCCGGCTGGTGGCGCTCGACCCTCGACGGCCTCGTCGTCGGGCTGCTCAACCCCAAGAGCGCGCTCTTCCTCGTCGCGTTCCTGCCGCAGTTCGTCAACCCGGCGCAGCCGGCGCTCCCGCAGATCGTCGTGCTCGGCGTCGTCATGACCTCGATCGGGCTGACGTTCGACAGCGCCTGGGCGCTCGGCGCCGGGACGGCCCGCGCGTGGTTCGCCCGGTCGCCGCGACGGCTCTCGGTGCTCGGCGGGGCGGGCGGCGTCGCGATGATCGGGCTCGGCGCCGGCCTCGCGACGACGTCCCGGGCGGCCTGACGATCAGGTTGCCCCGAGCACCGCTCCCGCCAGCGCCGCCGTGCGCGCGCGGGCCCCGGGCTCGACCGCGAGGTGGTGGACGCGCCCCAGGCCGTTGACCAGCGCGAGCGCGGCGTGGACGAGCACCCGCGCCTCGTCCGCCGGCAGGTCCGGGCGCGCGGCGACCAGCAGCGCGACCCACTCGGCGAGGTAGGCGCGCTGCGAACGGCGCAGGTCGTCGCGGTGGGGCGCGGGCAGGTGGATCGTCTGCGAGACCAGCACGCTGATCAGCTCGGGGTTCTCGGCGACGAAGGACGTGTAGTCGGCGGCGAGGCGCGCGAGGGCGTCGCCGGCGTCGTCGGCGCCCGCGAGGGCGTGGTGCAGGCCGAGCCAGAGCACCTCGTTGCCGCGGTGCAGGGCGGCGAGGAGCAGGTCGGTCTTCGTGGCGAAGTACCGGTAGACGCTCGGGCCGGCGATGCCGGCCGCCGCGCCGATCTCGGCGAGCCCCACCGCCGGGTAGCCCTGCTCCCCGAACAGTCGCGTGGCCGCGGCGAGCAGCGCCTCGCGCCGCGACGCGGGCACGAGGCCGGCGGAGCGCTCCGGCGCCGCGGACGCGCCGGTCGCCGGCGGCAGGGACGCCGTCAGCACCGCCCGGGCCGCACCCGCCAGCAGCGCGCCGAAGCGGTCGCCGTCGAGGACCCAGCGGTGGTGCGACGGGCTGTCGAGCACCGACAGCGCCGCCCACGACCGGAGGTCCGCCGCGTCGGTGGGGGCGGGCGCGGCGACCGCCAGCGCTCCGGCCACCCCGCGCAGGCGGTGGCGGATCGCGCGGCTCGCCTCGGCGGGCAGGTGCCCGGCCTCGCGCTCCCAGAGCAGCCCGAACTCGCGGCGCTCCAGGGCCAGGGCCGCGAGGCCGTCGACGAGGTCGCCGTCGGGGGCCGCGACGGACCCGGCGACCAGGCCCTCGATCCGCGTGAGGTGCTCGTCGAGGATCGCGAGCAGCAGCTCCTGCTTCCCGCGGACGTGCCGGTAGAGCGCGCTCGGGGCGATGCCGACCGCCGTCGCGACGTCCGCCATGCCGACCCGGTGGTAGCCCTCCGACCAGAACCGGGCCGCGGCGGCGGCGAGGATCTGCGCGCGCCGGTCCCGCGGCCGCCGGCGCACCGGCGCGGTCACGGATCGCCCCCGACGGACCGCGGCGCGAAGCGGGGCGGGCGGCGCTCGAGGAAGGCGGCGATGCCCTCGGCGCAGTCCGGGCCCCGGACGAGCTCGACGAGCGTGCGGGACTCGGCCGCCGCCGCGGTGTCGTGGTCGGCCGGGGCGGCGCGCAGCAGCGCCCGGGTCGCGGCGACGGCCGCCGGTGAGGTGCGCCGCGCGACCTCGACGGCCCAGTCCCGCGCGACCCGCAGGACGTCGTCGGGCGGGTGGACGGCGCTGAGGAACCCCGCGGCGAGGGCCTCGGGCGCCTCGACCAGCCGGCCGGAGAGCAGCCAGTCGGCCGCGCGACCCGGGCCCACGACGCGCGGGAGATGGTGGGTCGAGGCGCCCTCCGGGGAGACGCCCAGGCGCGTGAACGGGAAGCCGACGCGCGTCCCGGTCGCGGCGAGGCGCACGTCGGCGCCGAGCGCGACGGTCGCTCCCCCGCCGACGGCGTCGCCGGTCAGCGCCGCGACCACGGGGACGTCGAGCCGCCCCATCGCCGCCGTGATCCGCCCCGCCGGCTCGCGGTAGCCGGGCCGCTCGCCGCCGTCGGCGTCGACGAGACGCCGCAGCGCGTCCGGCCCGTCGGAGAGGTCGGCGCCGGCGCTGAACACCCCGCCGGCACCGGTGAGCACGACCGCCCGCACCCGCTCGTCCTGCCCGCACGCGTCCAGCGCGGCGACGAGGGCGTCGGCGAACCCGGGGGTGAGCGCGTTGCGGGGCGGCCGGTCGAGCACGAGCACCGCGACGCCGTCGGACACCTCGCGATGGACCGTCCCGTCGTGAACGACCGTTCGCACGTGCCCATCCTCCTCGCCTGCGGTGCCGCGCGAGCACCGTGAACCGGACACTTCCGCCGCCCGGAGTGACGTGCTTCACTGTTGGTGGAGCTAATCACGGTTCACATCGTGCGACAACCGAGCCAGGAGCGACGGCCGTGGAGATCACCCAGGCGCTGCACCGCGCGGCGCAGCAGACGCCCGACCTGCCCGCGACGATCGTCGGCGGGCGCGTGCGGACCTGGGCCGAGTGCCGCGACCGCGTGGCCCGGCTGGCGGCCGCGCTGCAGGAGCTCGGCGTCGGGGCCGGCGATCGGGTGGCCATGCTCGCGCTGAACTCCGACCGCTTCCACGAGTACCTGTTCGCGGTGCCGTGGGCCGGTGGCGTCGTCACCCCGGTGAACATCCGCTGGAGCCCGGCGGAGATCGCGTTCTCGCTGGAGGACGCGGGCGCGGCGGTCCTGGTCGTCGACGACGCGTTCACGCCGGCGGTGCCCGCGATCCGCGAGGCGGCGCCGGTGGTCCGCACGGTGGTCTACGCCGGCGACGGGGCGGTGCCCGACGGGATGCTGGGCTTCGAGGACCTGGTCGCCGGCCACGAGCCGGTCGACGACGCCCGCCGCGGCGGCGCCGAGCCCTACGGCATCTACTACACCGGCGGGACGACGGGCACGCCGAAGGGCGTCGTCCTGAGCCACGCGAACCTCCTCGCGTCGGCGCTCGGGAGCACCGCCGCGGGGTCGTTCATGACGCCGGGCGGGCGCTACCTGCACGCCGCGCCGATGTTCCACCTCGCGGACGGCGCCGCGTGGGGCGCGCGCAACGTCGTCGGCGGCACCCACGTGATCGTCCCGATGTTCACCCCGGCGGGCGTCGCGTCGGCCATCGCGGAGCACGAGGTCACCGACGTCCTGCTCGTGCCGACCATGATCCAGATGCTGGTCGACGCCCCGGAGGCCGCCGACGCCGACCTCACGAGCCTGCGCCACCTGATCTACGGCGCCTCGCCGATCTCCGAGGCCGTGCTCGAGCGCGCCGCGAAGCGCCTCCCGGCCGCCGAGTTCACGCAGGCCTACGGGATGACCGAGCTGTCGCCGGTCGCGACCCTGCTCCAGCCCGCCGACCACGCCGTCGAGCACCTCCGGCGCTCGGCCGGGCGCGCGGCACCGCACGCCGAGGTGCGGATCGTCGACGAGGAGGACCGCGAGGTCCCGCGCGGCACGGTCGGCGAGATCGTCTCGCGCGGCCCGCACGTCATGCTCGGCTACTGGAACCGCCCCGAGGAGACCGCCACCGCGCTGCGCGGCGGCTGGATGCACACCGGCGACGGCGGGCGCATGGACGAGCACGGCTACGTCTACGTCGTCGACCGGATCAAGGACATGATCGTGTCGGGCGGGGAGAACGTGTACTCGGTCGAGGTCGAGAACGCCCTGGCCAAGCACCCCGACGTCGCGTCCTGCGCGGTGATCGGGGTGCCCGACGACGAGTGGGGCGAGCGCGTGCACGCGGTGGTCGTGCCGGCGGCCGGCGCCGCCCCGTCGGTCGACGCGCTGCGCGAGCACGTCAAGGGCCTCATCGCGGGCTACAAGGCCCCGCGCTCGGTGGAGTTCCGCGACGCCCTGCCCATCTCCGGCGCGGGGAAGATCCTCAAGCGCGACCTGCGCGCCGAGCACTGGTCCGCGAGCGACCGCGGCGTCTCCTGACGGCCCGCGTCCGGAAGCTCAGGAGGACGCCACGCACCTCGCGCGGCTGCGTGCGGGGCGTGGGGTTCTGCTGATCTTCGCCCTTGCGAGCCCCCGCACCCTCCGCCGACGAGCTCCGGACGCCCGGCCGCCGCGCCGCCGGGGTGGCGCGCTTGCGGCCGCCGGGCCGTCCCACCAGGCTCGACGGCGTGAGCGAGAACGCGACCCACCTGGAGCTCGACGACCTCGGCGTGGCTGCCGCCCTCCCGAGGCCGTCGGGCGGGGACCAGATCCAGGGCGTCCCCTACCGCCCCGTCCAGTTCCTCGACGACGACCTGCCGAGTGCCCTCGAGCGCTCGGCGGCGTGGCTGCGCGAGGTCGAGCAGTGGCTCGGCGAGCCCATCGACGTCATCGCCGTCCACCTCGACTACGACGACGCCAAGGGCTCGCCGTACTACGACCTGAAGGTCCTCTGCAACGAGGAGGACCTGGCCGGCGTGCCGATCGCCCTGCGCAAGCGCGACGAGCGGACGCCGTCCCGCCCGGCCTGATCACCCGACGCGGTGGTCGCACGGAACTTTCGCGGACACGACGTATCCCCTACCTCTGGTAACTGTTACCTTCCGTCGCAGGCTGACGGAGGGAGTCCGCGATGGGTGTCGTGCGGCCACTGCGCACGGGCGCGCAGCACGCCGACCACGGGTTCTTCGGGCCCGGATCGGTGACGTGGAAGGTCTGGTCGTACCCGACCTCGCTCGCGCTGGGCTTCCTGCGCGCCGTGGTCGTCGAGGAGCTCGACCCGTTCCTGCTGGCCTCGGTGGAGCAGTCCGGGCAGGTCGTCGCCCGTCCACGGCTGCGCTACGACCGGACGATGCAGTACTTCGCGACGATCAAGTTCGGCGACACCGCGTCCGTGCTGGCGGCCGCGGACACGCTGATGAAGATCCACGCGCGGGCCGTCGGCACCGACCCGGTCACCGGGCGGCAGTACGACGCCAACGACCCCGACTCCCAGCTGTGGATCCACCTCACGGCGTGGCACTCGATCCTCTACACCTACGAGGTGTTCGGGCCGGGCAAGCTGTCCGCCGCCGAGGAGGCCCAGTACTGGGAGGAGTGTGCGCGCGCCGCGGAGTTCCAGACGATCGACCCCGCCGACGTCCCGCGCAGCCGCGACGGCATCCGCGCGTACTTCGCGTCCTACCGCCCGCGCCTCATCGCGTCCGAGAACGCCCAGCGGATGATGGACTTCCTCCTCGACGCCGACGCGATCGTGCTGCCGCCCGAACTCCCGGCGCCGCTGCGGCGGCTGTTCACCGCCGTGACCCGCCGGGCGGTCGTGGCCACGCTGCCCCGGTGGATGCGCCGCCTCGGCGGCACGCCGCAGCCCCGGGTCGTCGACGCCCTCGCGATCGCCGTGACGCGGCCGGTGATCCGCCTGGTCGCGCGGAGCACGGCGGTGCAGCTCGCGGTGCTGCGCGCGGCCTCGCCCCGCACGGTGCCGGTGCTCGAGCCGGTGCTGCGCGGCACGCCCGCGCGCCGGCCCGTGGTGTCGACGCCGGCCGAGGCCTACGCCGCGCACGGCCCGACGCCCCGCGAGCAGTACACCGCGCTGCTCGAGGCCCGCGCCCGTCGGCAGGGCCCGGCGCCCTACCCGGCGGGCCACCGCGAGCCGCTGCTCGACTTCGCCTAGCGCCTACGCGAGATCGACGATCTTGCGCCGCAGCAGGTCCCGCTCGCGCTCGTTGCCGCAGCGCGCGACGGCCAGCTCCAGGGCCCGGCGCGCCTCGTCCGGACGACCCAGCCGGGTGAGCAGCTCGCCGCGCACGCTCGGCAGCAGGTGCGACGACGCGAGCGTCGGCGAGTCCTCGAGCTCGTCGACGATGGCCAGGGCCGCGGCGGGTCCGCGGGCCATCGACACCGCCACCGCCCGGTTGAGATCGACCACCGGCGACGGCGCGATCCGCCCGAGGGCCTCGTAGAGCAGGACGATGCGCTCCCAGTCGGTCTCGGGTACCGACGGGGCGACCGCGTGGCACTCGGCGATCGCGGCCTGCAGACCGTAGGCGCCGAGGCCCCGCCCGAGCCCTGCGGCGCGGGCGAGGGCGGCGCGCCCGCGGCCGATCGCGGTGACGTCCCACCGCCGGCGGTCCTGGTGCTCGAGCAGCACCGGCTCGCCGTCCGGCCCGGTGCGGGCCGGGAAGCGGGCCGCGGTGAGCTCGAGCAGGGCGACCAGGCCGTGCACGTCGGGCTGGTCGCCGGGCCGGTCACCGACGAGCCGCGCCAGCACCCGCGCCAGGCGCTGGGCCTCGGCGGCGAGGTCGGGGCGCAGGAGGTCGTCGCCGGAGCTCGCCGTCGACCCCTCGGTGAAGATCAGGTAGATGACGCCCAGCACCGACCCCAGGCGCTCGGCGCGCTCCTCGACCGGCGGCACCGCGAAGGGCACGCGGGCCGCGCCGAGGGTCTTCTTGGCGCGGGTGATCCGCGCCTGGACGGTCGCGGTGGGGACGAGGAACGCCCGCGCGATCTCGTCGCTGGTCAGGCCGCCGACCACCCGCAGCGTCAGCGCCACCCGCGCCTCGCGGGAGAGCACCGGGTGGCACGAGGTGAAGATCAGCGCGAGGACGTCGTCGTCGATGCGGTCCGGGTCCCACAGGACGTCGTCCGGCTCCGGGGAGGGGTCGGCCCCGGTGACCGCGCCGCCCTCGCCCAGCCGGTGGGCGAGGGCGGCGTAGCGCTCGTCGCGCGCCGAGCGCCGGCGGAACGCGTCGATGGCGCGCCGCCGGCCGACCGTCAGCAGCCATCCCGCGGGCTCGCCCGGCACCCCGTCGCGCGGCCAGCTCACGAGGGCCTCCGCGAGAGCCTCCTGGGCGAGGTCCTCGGCGAGCGCGAGGTCGCCGGTGTAGCGGGCGAGCGCACCGACGATCCGCGCCGACTCGATGCGCCAGACCGCGGCGACGGCGTCACGGCCGGTCGGGTCGGCCACCGCGCTCTCCATGGTCTCCGTGCTCTCCGCGGCCTCCGCGCTCCCCGCTCACAGCTGCCCCGTCGCCTCGCGCCAGGCCCGCTCTTTCTGGATCCACGGGTTGTCCTGCGGGAACTCGTCGATCGACGAGACGCGGCGGATCTCGGTCTTGAAGCCCGGCCCCGTCCCCGGCGCACGCTTGGCCCACTCGACGGCCTCCTCGCGCGAGGCCACGTCGAGCAGGTAGAAGCCGCCGAACAGCTCCTTGGTCTCGCCGTAGGGGCCGTCGGTGACCACCGGCGGCTCGGAGCCGTGGTCGACGACGACGGTCTCCGCCGGGTCCTCGAGGCCCTCCGCGGCGAGCAGGACGCCGGCCCGGAGCATCTCCTCCTGGAACCGGCCCATCAGCTCGATCATCTCGTCCATGCTCACGTCCGCCATCGCGGCGTAGGCCTCGTCCGTCGCCCGCATGATCAGCATGTACTTCACGGTCGTCTCCCTGGGTTCTCGGGTCCCGCAGCGGACCCTGGCAGCCACAGGTCGAGCGGCGGTCCCCCGGATCGACACGACGCCGGAAAAATCTCGAGGACCTCTGCTTCACCGTCCGTCACCGCTTCGCCTCTTGCGTCGGGGATCGGCTCGGCCGCTAGGGTCACCGGGGTGACAGGGACCACGCAGGACCCACGGCGAGTAGCCGCGGGCGGCGTGCTCCCCGTCGCGACCCGGCTCCCGCGCGGGGCCCGGGATGGGTGACGCGCCGGTCCGCCTGCCCCGGCCGCGACGCCGGGCCGCGAGGGCCGAGACCGCCGAGGCCCTCGCCCGCACCCGCGCGGCCGGCTTCCAGCAGCTGACCGAGCAGCTCTCCCGCGCCCTGACGCCCGCCGACATCGGCCGGCTCACCGCGACGACGGCGGCCGCGTTCATCGGCGCGGACGGGTGCGCCGCCTACGCCCGAAGCGACGGCGAGGACGTGCTGGACGCGCTGCACGTCAGCGGGTTCCCGGGCGACCTGCCGCGGCGCTTCGCCCGGGTGTCCCTGCAGCGCGGCCGTCCGATGTCGGACGCGGTGCTCGCCGGCGAACCGGTGTGGCTCGAGGACGCCGGGCAGTGGCACGCGCGGTACCCGGAGATGGCGCCGTACGGGGTGTCCGAGGGCCACGAGGCGACCGCCTGCCTGCCGCTGCGCGTCGAGGACCGCGACCTCGGCGCCGTCGTCTTCAGCTTCTACCGGCCCCGGCCGTTCGACCACGACGAGCGCGAGTTCCTCGTCGCCGTCGCCGCGCTGTGCGCCCAGGCCCTCGACCGCGCGCGCCTCTACGCCGCCGAGCACGAGGCCCGCGCGGCCGCCGAGCGCGAGCGCGACCGCATGGCGTTCCTGGCGCGGGCGAGCCGGCTGATGGAGGCCCCGCTGTCGGTGGAGGAGCGCCTGCGCCGGCTCGCGGACCTCGCCGTGCCCGCGATCGCCGACTGGTCGGCCGTGCACCTCGTGCGCGGCTCGCGCGTCGAGAAGGTCGCCGTGGCGCACCCCGACCCCGCGAAGCTCGAGCTCGTCGAGGAGCTCGAGCGCCGCTACCCGCGCACCGCCGACGAGCACGACTCCGCCGTCGACGTCGCCCGCTCCGGCGTGCCGGTCGTGCTGCCGGAGGTCCCCGACGAGCTGCTCGCCGCCGCCTCGGTGGACGCGACCCACCTCGCGCTGATCCGCGGCCTCGGGATGCGCTCGGTGATCGTCGTGCCGCTGCTGGTGCGCGGGCGCAGCCTGGGCGCGCTGACGTTGGTGCACGCCGAGTCCGGCGAGACCTTCGGCGTCGAGGACCTGACGTTCGTCGGCCAGCTCGCCGCCACCGCCGCGATCGCGCTCGACAACGCCGCGCTCTACGAGCAGCAGCGCCTCGTCGCAAGCACCCTGCAGAGCGCGCTGCTGCCCGGTGAGCTGCCGACCGTGCCCGGGGTGTCGTGCGCCGGGCGCTACCGCCCGCCGAGCCCGGACCTCACCGAGGTCTTCGTGGGCGGCGACCTCTACGACGTCCACGAGGACCCCGAGCGCGGCCGCTGGGCGCTGACCGTCGCCGACGTCTGCGGCAAGGGTCCGGAGGCGGCCGCGCTGACCGCGTTCGTCCGGCACACGATCGCCGCGGAGGTGCGCCACGGTCTGGGGCCGGCGGCGGTGCTGCGGCGGCTCAACGCCGCGATGCGCCGCCAGCAGGGCGACACGCGCGCCCGCTTCGCGACCGTCGCCCACGGCGCGCTGACCGTCGACCCGGACGGCGTGACGGTCACGTTGGTCAACGGCGGGCACCCGCCGGGGCTCGTGCTGCGGGGCGACCGGGTGGCGTGGGTCGACGTGCCCGGCACGCTGGTCGGCGTCTACCCCGACATCGACCTCACCGAGACCGAGGTGCGGCTCGCGCCCGGCGACCTCCTGCTGCTCTACACCGACGGCGTCACCGAGGCCCGCGGCCGCGACGGCTTCTTCGGCCCCGAGCGGCTGGCCGACCTCGTCGCGTCGCTCGCCGGCGCGTCGGCCGACGAGGTCGTCGACGGCATCCTCGCGGCCGTCTCCGACTTCCAGGACGGCCGCCTGCGCGACGACGTGGCCCTGCTCGCGGTGACGGCGCCGTGATGACCGAGCCCGGGGCGCTGCTGCGCGTCGACCGCACGTCCCACCCGGACCACCTCGAGCTCGCGTTGCACGGCGAGCTCGACAACGAGACGCTGCCGATCGCGCAGGACCAGGTCGCCGCGGCCGAGGCGGACGGCCCGCCGTGCCTGGTCCTGGACCTGACACGGCTCGAGTACGTCGACTCCTGCGGGGTGCGTCTCGTGCTGCTCGCCCAGCAGGGCGCCGGGGAGGCGGGCCGACGGCTCGCGGTGCGGCTCGGGCACGGGCGCACGCGCCGGGTGTTCGACGTCCTCGGGATCACGGACCGCCTCGAGGTCCTCGACGCCGGCGAGGCGCCGTGACCATGACGCCCAAGCGCTCCGCCCCGCCGACGGAGGCGCCCGACCCGTTCCGCCACGTCGGCGTCGTGTACCGCGACGACGAGGAGCTGGTCGCCGCGCTCGCGCCGCTGCTCGACGCCGCGCGGGTCCGGGGCGACGCGGTGTGGGTCGCCGACGACCGCGTCCGCACGCTCGCCGAGGACTACCTGGGGACGGACGACGGCCTCGTCGTCAACGACCCCGCCCGGCCCTACAGCTGGAGCGGGCAGACGACGGCCTCGCGCCGGGCCGAGGGGCTGCGTGCCCTGGCCGACGACGGCCGCGGGGCGCTCATCGTCGGCGACCGGAGCACGGCCGGGTCCGCGGACGCGTGGAGCATCGTCGACGCGAGCACCACCCTCGCCCTGGCCGGGCTGCCCGCCACGCTCGTCTGTCTCAGCGACACCGCCACGACCTCCGACGACGCCGACCGCTACCTCGCGTGGAACCACGCCGAGGTGTTCAGCGGGCCCACCGCCACCCCGAACACGCGCTACCGCGCCCCGCAGGACGTGCTCGCCTCGGTGCCCGCGCCCCCTGCACCCGCGCTCGGGCCCGCCGACCTGGAGACGACGTTCGCGGGGGTGGCCGCCCTGCGCGAGGTCCGCCGTACGGCGAAGGCCCAGGCCCGCGGCGCAGGCCTGGACGAGGAGCGGGTCGAGGGCTGTGTCATGACGGTCGGCGAGCTCGCCAGCAACAGCATCGAGCACGGCCCCGGGTCCGGGACGGTCTCGTGGTGGACGCGGCCGGGCCAGGTCGTCGCGCAGATCGACGACACCGGGCACATGACGACGACGACGCCGGGACTGCGCCGCCCGGCGGTGCGTTCGGTGCGCGGCCGGGGGGTGTGGCTCGCCCGGCAGCTGTCGGACGTGCTGCACCTCTGGACCGGGGTGGACGGGACCCACGTCCGGGTGGAACTCGGGAACTAGTTCCCGGAACCTCCCACCCATTCCGCCCGCCGTGCGGTCTCCTCGGCGCGGCGGTCGTCGAGTAGCCGGCGACCGCGCCCCCGCCCCGGCCGGCGCCGGGCTACGCGCCCCGCGCCAGCAAGGAGACCGAAGTGATCATCCTCGGCGTCATCCTCATCATCCTGGGCTACGTGCTCGGGATCTCCATCCTCTACACGATCGGCGCGATCCTGCTCGTCGTCGGCCTCGTGCTCACCCTCCTGGGGGCCGCCGGTCGCGGCGTGGGTGGTCGCAAGACGTACTTCTGACGCTCGACCCACCGACGCCGGCGTCCCCTCCCGGGGGCGCCGGCGTCGTCATGTCCGGACCGGGAGCGCCCCGAGCGGGGGCGTCCACCCCGGCCGCGCCGCCACGGCGCGGTGCACCGGCTCCGGGCGGCGCGGCGCCGGCACCACCGGGTGCTGCGGTACGGGCGCCGGGTACGCCGCGGGCGCCGGCGGCGGGTAGCCCCACGGCGTCCAGGTCGGGGCCTCGCCCCGCCAGCCCGCCGCGATCGCGACGGCGTGGTGCCAGGCGGCGGAGGCCCACGGCTCGCCGAGCTCGGCGATGTCGGCCAGGCCGGCCGGGGCCGGCGGGGTGCGGTGCTGCATGTCCCTGGGACGGTCCGCGGGCACCGGGATGTTCCCGCCGACCAGATCGTGGGTCGTCGCCGGCACCGGACGTCTGCTCACTGCGTGATCGTGGCGAGGGTCTGCTCGATCTCGTGCCGGTGGTAGGCCCGGGGCGGGACGCGCGCACCGGTGCGGTGGTCGCGGTGCCCGCGCGGCATCCCGCACCACCCGCACCCACCGGCGGCGTCGAGGACCGCGCGCGACTCGACGTCCCGGCGGCGCGCCGCGAGCGCCTCGGCGTCCCGCCGGTCCCGGTCCTGCCGGGCGCGGTCCCACGCCCACCACAGGCCGAAGGGCACGGCGAGGATCGCCGCGGTGATCAGCAACCACTTCACGATCAGCAGGGCCACGCCGATCACGAGGATCGCCGCGACGACCACCGCCGCCGGGCCGGCGTCCGGACGCCGGGCCACGTCAGCACCACCACTTGCGCGCGCAGTACCCGCCGGTGAGCGCGCCGTCGGGCAGGCCGCGGTCGTCGTCGTCCTCGATCTCCACCTCGACGTCGCTGCCGCTGCTGCTCGTCGTGGTCGGCGTGCCGGCGCAGCGCCGTTCGCCCTGGTCGGCGGCGCGGAGCCCGGCGAGGTACTCCGGGGTGGCGTCGTTGCGGCCCTCGTAGACCCCGACCGTCGGGTCGATGACCATCAGCTCGCCCAGGTCCGAGCCGCCAGGGGAGGTCTCGACGCGCCGCAGGAGGCGGCCGTGGGTGTCCCGGTCGCGCGCGCCGTCGGCGACGAGCCGCACCCGCCCGCTGCTGACGAAGCCCTCGAGGAGGTCCTTGGCCTCGCGCCCGCCACGGGTGCCCATCTCGCAGGCGTCGATCCCGAGGAGCCGGACCCGCTCGCCGCCGGAGACCTCGATGGTGTCGCCGTCGATCACGTCGGTGACCGTCGTGCTGTCGCCCGCCGGCGCGCTCGACGTGGTGGGCGGGGCGGCGGCGGTCGGTGGTGCGCTCGGCCGGGTGGTCGGCCGGGTGGTCGCCGTGGTGGTCGTCGGGGCCGTGACCGAGCTCGACGACGCCCGGGTGGGCGTCGACGACGTCCCGGAGGAGAGGTCGACGGCCGCGACCAGGACGAACACCGCCGCGGCGATCCCCAGCCAGACCTTGTGCGCCTGCCGCACCGTGCTCCCCCCGAGATCCGCGTCGATCGTGTGCTGACGGATCGCCGCCCACGACCGGGGCGTTACGGCGGCGGGCCCACCCTCACCGTCAGTCCTCCTCCTCGTCGCATCCCTGCTCGAGGCGGCGCGCGCCCTCGTCCACCAGGTCGCGGTGGAGCGCGCGGAGCAGGCGGGCCTGCTCGGCCGCGGCGTCGTTCCCCTCGGCGATCTCGCTCGTCCAGTGGTGGGCGAGCTCCGGGTCGGCGTCCGCCACCGCGATCTGCGCGAGCCGCAGCCCGACGTGCCGGTCCCACCCGCCCGGCGCGCACCCGGCCACCTCGAAGTGCCCGCGCGCCCGGTCGAGGTCGCCGCGGCCGAACGCGATCTCCCCGCGGATCGCGTGCTCCCAGGCGCGCTGGTCGGCGACGTCGGACGGTGCGGCCCCGCGCGGAAGCCGGCGAGCTCGCGTTCGGCGCCGTCGAGGTCGTCGGCGCGCAGGCGTTCCTCGGCGAGGCGCAGCAGGCCCTCCCCGGTCCGCGAGCGCCGGGAGGCCGCGGCCGCGCCCTCGTGGTCGCCCTCCTGTTCGAGGAGCCGTCCGAGCAGCACCGGCGCCTCGGCGATGCCGGCGAGGCTCGCCTGCTCGAGCAGCGGAAGCGCCTCGCCCCGGCGCCCGCCGCGCACGTCGGCGCGGGCGGCGCGCCAGGCCCCGAGGGCGGCGAGGTCGGGGTCCGGGCCGGCGGCCGCCTGCGCCCACCAGCGCCGCGCGGGGCGGCCGTCGCGGTCCCAGGTGTCGATGTCGCCGAGGGCGAGCAGGGCGCGCTGGTCGGGCACCGCGGCCTCGAACACGAGGCGCAGCGCGTCCCGGATCTCGGGGTCGGTGGCCCAGGCGGCGAGCAGCAGGGCCGCGATCCGCACCCGCGTCGCCGTGAAGCCCACCGGGTCGCCGGCGTGCGGGGCCTCGCGCCCGAGCAGCCGGGCCACGCTCAGCGCGTCGCAGCGCGCGAGCTGCTGGTCGAGGTCGTCGGTCGGCACCTGCCCATCGTCGGCCGGGACACCGCGCCCCGCGACGCCTTTACCGCCCCGGCCCTTGTCCGCCTCGTCCGGATTGCCCGAGCATCTCCCCCGACGACACCGACGTCGCTGCGCCCGGGAGGCCCGATGGACACCGCGCTGGTCACCGTGGGCCTGCCCCTCGCCCTCGCGGTCGTCATGTTCGGGCTCGGCCTCTCGCTGACCGTCGGCGACTTCGCCCGCATCGGCCGCGAGCCCCGCGCCGTCGCGGTCGCGCTCGTCACCCAGATCGTGCTGCTGCCCGCGGTGTGCGTCGCGCTGGTGCTCGCCCTCGGTCTGGCGCCCGTGCTGGCCGTCGGCATGCTGCTGCTCGCCGCGTCGCCGGGCGGCACGACGGCGAACCTCTTCAGCCACCTCTTCCGCGGCGACGTCGCCCTCAACATCACCCTGACCGCGGTCAACTCGGTGCTCGCCGTCGTCACGCTGCCCGTGATCGTCGACCTCGCCGTCGCCTGGTTCCGGCCCCCGCTCGAGAGCGGCTCGGTCGGGCTGCAGTTCGGCAAGCTCCTGCAGGTCTTCGCGATCGTGCTGGTGCCGGTGGTCCTCGGGATGATCGTGCGGCGGCTCGCGCCCGCGGTGGCGGACCGCGCCGACCGGCCGGTGCGCATCCTCTCCGCGGTCGTCCTCGTCCTCGTCATCGCCGGTGCGCTGCTCGCCGAGCGGGAGAACCTGGGCACCTACCTCGCCGACGTCGGCGTCGTCACCACCCTGTTCTGCCTGTGCAGCCTCGCCGCGGGGTTCGCGGTGCCGCGGCTGTTCGGCGTCGGGTACCGGCAGGCGGTGGCCTCGGCGTTCGAGGTCGGGATCCACAACAGCACGCTCGCGATCACGGTGGCGCTCACGGTGCTCGGCGACGAGCGGCTCGCAGTGCCGGCGGCGGTGTACGGCGTGGTCATGTTCCCGCTCGCCGCCGCGGCGGGCTGGGTGCTCGCGCGGCGGGCCCCGACGCGGGAGCCGTCGGTCACGGCCTGACGATCGCCAGCCCCAGCCCGACGGCCCGCGCGGCGGCCTCGGCACGGTTGCGGGTGCCGGTCTTGCGCAGGATGTGCTCGACGTGGGAGCCGACGGTCCGCGCGCTGATCCCGCACCGGCGGCCGATCTCGGCGTTGCTCAGGCCGTCCGCGACCGCGGCGAGGACGTGCAGCTCGCGGATCGTCAGACCCGCCGGCGGCGGGACGTACCGGTGGAGGACGACCGTCCCGGCGCCGCTGCGCGTCGTGTCGACGGCGAGGACGTCGGCGCCCTCCACGAGGTGCCGCGTCACCCCCGGGGCGACGGTCGAGCGCGGGAGGACCGCGTGCCCCAGGTCCGGACGCGCCCCGGGCGAGAGCGGGCGCACCGTGCCGTCGTCGGCGACGAGGAAGCCCTCGGTCTCGCCGTCGGCGAGACGCGCCGTTGGCGCCACGGGCGCGACGACCGGGTCGACGGAGGCGGCGAGGTCGGCCGAGAGCAGGTCGACGAGGTGCACGACGTCGTCGTCGAGCCGATCGTCGACCGCGTTCGCGTTGATCATCCCGACGTAGCGGCCGTCGGCGGCGTACAGGCACTGCGTCATCCCCGCCCGGAACCCCGACGGCGTGATGAGCCGGTCGAACACCGCGCCGTGGCGCTCGCGAACGGCGAGGTCGCGGATGCGCACCGGTTGCCGCCGGCGGCGCGGCAGCAGGAACAGCGGGTCGCGGTGCCACTCGTGGTCGAAGAACGACGTCATGGCGGCCGGATACGTCGACGCGAGCGTGCGGTGGCGACGCGCCGCCGGGTCCCAGGACGAGAGGGCGAGGCAGTCGGACGGCACGATCGTCTGCAGGGCCGCCACGACCGTGGTTGCGGAGCCGGGCGTGCGGCTGCCGTATCGGCGCAGGAAGGCGCGCAGGTCGCGCGCCGCCCGCAGCCCACTCATGCACCGCGACGCTAGCCCGCCGGTGACCGGGACGGGAGTGGGTCGATCGGCCGCATCTGTCGAACGACCGATGTCCGCGCGCCGCGGCGTTCCTACCGTCCCGGTGACGAGCGCAGGGATGCCGTCCCTGCGGCCACGAGGTGCGGGAGGCGTCGTGTCCGAGGAAATCAGCTGGCTGCCGGCGACGGAACTGGCCGCGAAGGTCCGCGCCGGTGAGCTGTCGCCGACCGAGATCGCGACGGCGGTGCTCGACCGCGTCGACCAGACCAACCCGCAGCTCAACGCGATCATCAACATCGACCGCGAGCAGGTCGAGCGCGACGCCGCGGCACTGACGGCCGCCGTCTCGCGGGGCGAGGACCTCGGCCCGCTGCACGGCGTGCCGTACACGATCAAGGACCTGACGAACGTCGCCGGCCTGCCGACGACCTTCGGGATGGTGCCGCTGAAGGACAACGTCGCCACCGACGACGCCGTGTTCGTCCGGCGGATGCGCGCGGCCGGGGGCCTGTTCCTCGGCAAGACCAACACCCCGGAGAGTGGCTACTACGGCGGCACCGACAACCACCTCTTCGGCCCGACCCACAACCCCTGGAAGCACGGCCACTCCGCCGGCGGCTCCAGCGGCGGCGCCGCAGCCGCCGTCGCGGCCGGGCTCGGACCGCTCGCCGAGGGCAGCGACGGCGCGGGGTCCGTGCGCATCCCCGCCTCGCTGTGCGGCGTGGTCGGGCTCAAGCCGACCACCGGGATCATCCCGCAGACCATCCTCGCCGGCCGTTACTACACCTGGGCCTACCACGGCCCGATCACGCGGACCGTCGCCGACAACGCGCTGATGCTCGACGTCGTCGCGGGCGCCGACCACGCCGACCCGCTCTCGATCCCCCGCGTCGAGTCGTCCTACGTCACCGCGGGCCAGGGCGACGTCCGCGGTCTGCGCGTCGCGTTCTCCCCCGACCTCGGCCTGGGCTGCCACGTCGACCCCGAGGTCCTGGCCGTCTGCCGCGACGCGCTGCCCGCCCTCGAGGGACTCGGCGCCACCGTCACCGAGGCCTCACCCGGCTGGGGAACGGCCGCCGAGGCCTCGACGGCGATGTGGCACGGCATCTGGGTGCCGGGCTTCGCCTCCGAGCACGACCTGCTCGACTGGGAGTCGCTGCGCGGCCAGGTCGACGACAACCTCATCACGCTGATGCGGGAGGGCGAGGAGCTGCGCGGCGTCGACGTGGGGCGCGCGGACGTCTTCCGCGGCGCCATGTGGGACACCTGGACGACGTTCATGGACGACTACGACGTCCTCGTCTCGCCCACGCTGTGCAGCGCCACGTTCCCCCTGGAGCAGTTCGCCCCGGAGTGGCTCGACGGCGCGTCGCTGCGCGAGCAGCTGCTGGACTGGCTCCTGACCTATCCCTACAACATGCTCAACAACCCGGCGATCACCGTGCCCGCCGGTACGACGGCCGACGGGCGACCGGTCGGCCTGCAGATCGCGGCCCGGCACCACCAGGACGCCCTGCTCCTGCGGGTCGCCGGGAACCTCGAGCAGGCTCGCCCCTGGGCCGACCGCCGCCCGGCGCTCTAGGAGCCCGCTGAAGAAGTGGGTTGGTGGGCGGGGCGCCTCGGCAGTCGTGCTGCGGTCAGCACCCGTGGGTGCGACAAGAGGTCGCTCCGCCCGGCGCTGATAGTGGCGGGTTGTTGATGGGCTGTCGAGGCCGTAGCCGGGCCGGTAGTCGGCTGGGTCCTCGGATCAGCTTGCGGCCAGGGCCCATCGGCCGTGGTCGAGGTGCAGTCCGAAGGTGATCATTCGGCGGAGGTTGAGCGCGGCGACGCGGGTGTGCAGCCAGGCGTTGTTCTTGACCACGCCGCGGTGGGGGACGCGCCGGTTGCCGCGGGTCAGCCAGGCGATGGAGCGCTCGACCATGGGCCGGTGCCGACGGTAGGACTCGAGGTGCTCGGGGGTGCTCGCCCGGGCGCGGTGTGCTCGTTGCAGCGCGTGGTGCGGCCCGAGGTGCAGGGTGCGCCCGTAGGTGGCGGTGGTGCATTGCGCGCGCAGTGGGCAGTCGCGGCAGTGCGCCCCGAAGATCGCTGCTCCGCTCGCAGTGATCGGGCGGGTGATCCCGTTCGGGCAGGTCATGGTGCTCGCGGCCGGATCGTGGGTGAAGTCGTCGATGGTGAACCCGCCGGGGACGGTCGGGCGCAGCGGCCACGGCTTGATCACCGCGGTGTGCCCGGCCGCGGCGAGCGCGGCCAGGGCGTCGCCGGTGCCGTAGGCCGAGTCGGCCAGCACCTCCAGCGCCTCGCCCGGCTCGCTGGCGGCGGCCTCGAGGTTGGGGTCGCCGGTGAGCAGGGCGATACCGACAGTGGCGTCGCTGTTGTCCGGGCCCGAGGCTTGGGTGAGCCTGGTGTTGGTGATCAGCCCGGTGTCGGGCTCGACCACCACGTGCGCGCGGTAGCCGTCCTGGCGGCGCTCCCGGGACTTGTGCGCGTGGCGGGTGTCGGGATCGACGGTGGAGATCACCCGGTCCGGGGCCACCTTGGTCGCGATGCGCCAGCGCCCGTCGGTGCCATCGGAGCCCTCGGCAGGCTCGACGTCCTGCCCGGCGACCAGCGCCAACAACGCCACCGCCTGACTGGCGCGCTCGTCGAGCCCGGCCCCGCCGGGGTGGCGCGTCTCCAGCTCGGCGAGTACCGCCAACGCGTCGTTGACCAACGCGGAGACCAGCTCGTCACGGGCCGCGGGGTCGTCCCAGGCGATCTGCGGCTTGCCCGGGTGGGAGTAGTCATGCCCGCTCGTGGTGACCGCCGTGACGACCTCGGCGCCGGCACCGACGTCGCGGGCGACCCGGCGGATCGCGGCGATCAGCTGGGTCACGGTGTCCTGGCGGGCCACCGCGTCATCCAGAATCGTCGAGTCCAGCGCCCGGCGGGTCTTCCCCGCCACCGCACCAGTCTCGGCGACCACCGCGGCGACGGTCTCGAAGATGCGGTTCGGGCTGTTCGAGGCGGCCAGCCGGCGTCGCCAGTAGGTCAGCGTCGAGGCGTCGAACGCGGTGTCGGTGATCGCCAGCCCGCAGGCGGCTTTCCACCGCAGATCGAACGTGAGTGCCTCGACAGCTTCCCGGTCCGACAGGCCGTGCAGGGCCTGCAGAACCAGCACCGTGGCCACCACCTCCGGCGGCACACTCGGCCGGCCGCGGCGGGTGGGAAACAGGTCGGCGAACAGCTCCGGGGCGAACAGCCGGGCCCGATGCGCGGCCAGGAACGCGAACACGCTGCCCGGCTTCAGCAAATGCCCGGCGACCGACTCCACATCCAGCAACTCACGCTGATCATCAGAGCGACCCTGCACCCGACAAGGATCCCAGCCCACCCGCCGACCACCAGCCTCGACGCGCTGACTTCTTCAGCAGTCTCCTAGGTCTCGAGACGCGCCCGCCGGCCCTCGAGGAAGGCGCGCTCGGTGTCGTTGGTGGCCAGCGCGATGGCCTCGTCGTAGGCGGTCGCGGCCTCGGCGGCGCGGTCGAGGCGGGCGAGGAGGTCGGCGCGGGTGGCGGGGAGCAGGTGGTAGTCCGGGAGGTCCAGCTCGTCGACGAGGGCCAGGGCCGGCCCCGGCCCGTGCACCTCGGCGACGGCGACCGCCCGGTTGAGCGCGACGACCGGGGTCGGCTGGAGCTCGAGCAGCTGGTCGTACAGGGCGAGCACCTGCGTCCAGTCGGTCGCCGGGCCGTCGGTGTGCACGGCGTTGATGGCGGCCTGCAACTGGTAGGGCCCCGGCTGGGCGCGGCGCAGGCAGCGGCGCACGAGCTCGTGGCCCTCGGCGATGAGCTCCCGGTCCCAGAGCGAGCGGTCCTGCTCGGCGAGCACCACCAGCTCGCCCGACGGCCCCACCCGCGCCGGTCGCCGGGCCTCGACGAGCAGGAGCAGGGCGAACAGGCCGATGACCTCGGGCTCGTCGGGCATCAGCTCGGCCAGCGCGCGGGCCAGGCGGATCGCCTCGCGGCTGAGGTCGGTCCGCACCAGCTCGCCCGAGGTCGCGGTGTAGCCCTCGTTGAAGACGAGGTAGAGCACCGCGAGCACCGGCGCCAGGCGGGCGGGGAGCTCCGCGGCCTCGGGCACACGGTAGGGGATGCCGGCGTCGCGGATCTTCTTCTTGGCGCGCACAATCCGCTGAGAGATCGTCGCTTCGCCCACCAGGTACGCCCGCGCGATCTCGGGCACCTCCAGCCCGCCGAGCAACCGCAGGGTGAGCGCGGTCTGCGCGAGCGGCGACAGGGCCGGGTGGCAGCACGTGAAGATCAGGCGGAGCTGGTCGTCGCGCACCGGTCCCACCTCCTCGTCGTCGGCCTCGCGCAGCAGCAGCGACTGGGCGTGCCGGGCCTCCCGCGTCGACTCGCGGCGCAGGCGGTCGATCGCCCGGTTCCGGGCGGTCGTGACGATCCAGGCGCCCGGGTTCCTCGGGGGCGCGTCGCCCCAGGTGTCGACCGCCGTCGCGAACGCGTCCTGGACGGCCTCCTCGGCGAGCCCGAGGTCCCCGAGCAGGCGCGTCAGCGTCGCCACGCACCGGCCGTACTCGGCGCGGTAGACGCTCGTGAGGTCGGTGGCGTCCACGGGTCCGCACTCAGGCGATGCCGCCGAAGGGGCGCACCTCGATGGGGACCCCGCACGCCTCGGCGGCCTTCTCGGCCCAGCGGAGCGCCTGGTCGAGGTCGTCGACCTCGATGACGTAGAACCCGCCGAGCTGCTCCTTCGTCTCGGCGAACGGCCCGTCGGTGACGGTGGTGCCGCCGTTCTCCACGCGCACGACCGTGGTGCTGTCCGACGACAGCAGCCCGCCGCCGAACACCCAGACCCCGGCCGCCTTCATCTCGTCGTTGACCACGTCGATCCGGGCCATCTGCTCGTCGAGCTCGGCGCCGGTCGGCTGGGGCACGCTCTCGTCGAGCCGGACACCCATCAGGTAGTGCACGTCTCGCTCCTCGGTCTCGTCGGCTCCTGGTCAGGACAGGCGGCGGGCGATCGCCGGGATCACGATGGCGGCCGCGACGACGTGGGTCAGCATCAGCAGCACCTTCGTCGTCGTGGTCGCGTCCGCGGTGACGTCCGGGACCAGCGACAGCACGGTGAGCACGATCGTCGTCCGCACGAACACCGTGCGGGGGCGACGCGCCGCGACCGCGAGGACGAGAGCGAGGATCAGGCCCACCACCGAGAAGATCACGGTCAGGACGGCGAAGCCGAACGCGGGGATCGGCGCGCCGCCGACGACCGGGCTCATCCCGAGGGCGTCGGCCGCGGCGGCGACGGTCGTGGTCGCCGCGCCGGCGACGGCGGCGGCCTTCAGGCCGTCGACGACCAGGGGCGTCTTCTCGACGGCCCGGGTGTCGGTCGTGGCGGCGTGGGCGGCGGTGGTGACGGACATGGCGGCCTCCGGTGGTGCGGTGACCGGCCCGGTGCCGGTCCCTCACCTCCGCGACGAACGGGGCCGACCGCTTTTCGACACGTCCCGGAGAAAATCTTGGGCGGTCGCGGGAGCAGTGGCGCGCCCCGCCGGCTGCTCGTCGAGCACGTCGCGTCTACGCGTCCTCCGACCGGCTCGACCCGGCGCCCACCTCGTGCTCGGTCGTCGGCACCCGTCGTCGACGACCCGCGACGACCGCGGCCACCAGCGTCGCGATGACCAGCAGGAGCACCAGGGTGCCGACGTTGAACCCGACGCCGTAGAGCACGACGTACGCCAACCCGCCGGCGAGCAGGCAGTAGTACGTCATCGGGATGATCGTCATCCGGATGACGTCGCCCTCGCGCCCGAGCAGACCGACCGTCGCGGAGGCCGCGACGACGTTGTGCACGGTGATCATGTTCCCGGCGGCGCCGCCGACGGCCTGGGCGGCGACGACGGTCTCCGGGACCACGCCGATGTTCTGCGCCGTCGCGAACTGGAACAGCGAGAACGTCAGGTTGGAGACGGTGTTGCTGCCGGCGACGAACGCCCCCAGCGCGCCGATCCAGGGCGCGAACAGCGGCCACGCCCCGCCCGCGACGGTGGCGGCGCCGAGCGCCAGGGTCTGCGGCATGCTCTCCAGGCCCGAGGTGTTGTACTCGGGTCCGGAGTTGATCAGGATGCGGACGAGCGGCAGCGCGAACAGCAGCGCGACCGCGGCGCCCAGGAGCTGGCGGCCCGAGACCGACCACGAGGTCGCGATCTGGCGCCCGCTCATGCGGTGCAGGGCGTAGGTGATGAGGCAGACGACCAGGAACACCGCGCCCGGCGAGTAGAGGACCTCCAGCTCCTCGCTGATGCCGGTGCCGAGGATGTCCGACGGACCCACCGCGATCGACTGCAGCCCGTCCTTGATCGGCTCGATGGTCCGCGAGAGCACGAGCAGCAGCGCCACGAGCACGTACGGCGTCCAGGCCCGCACGATCGACATCCGCGAGTCCGCGACCGAGGTGTCGGGCTCGATCGTGCCGATCCACCGGTCCAGCCAGCGCTCGCGCGGCGGGAAGTCCCAGACCTCCTTCGGCATGAGGAACCCGCGGCTCGACGTGAACATCACCAGCGCGAGCCCGATCAGTCCCCCGAGCAGCGCGGGGAACTCCGGCCCGAGGAGGGCCGCGACCACGACGTAGGGCACGGTCATCGCGAACGCCGCGTAGATCGCGAACGGCGCCACGCCCAGGCCGTCGGCGAAGCTGCGCCGCTCACCGAAGAAGCGGGTGAGCAGGCAGACCATGAACAGCGGGATCAGCGTGCCGGCCACGGCGTGCAGCGCCGCGACCTGGAACCCGATCTGCGCGAGGTACCCCTCGGCGTCCACCCCGAGCTCCGCGGTGCGGGCCGCGACCTGGGGATCCCCGGCGAGCCCCTCACCGACGCCGGTGAGCACGGGCGTGCCGGCCGCGCCGAAGCTGACCGGCGTGGACTGGATGACCATCCCGACCAGCACGGCGCCCAGGGCCGGGAAGCCCAGGGCGAGCAGCAGCGGCGCGACCACCGCGGCCGGCGTCCCGAACCCGGAAGCGCCCTCGATGAACGACCCGAAGAGCCAGCCGATGATGATCGCCTGGACGCGCCGGTCGGGGCTGATGCTGGTGAAGCCGGCGCGGATGGTGGCGAGCGCCCCGCTCTGCGTCAGCGTCTGGAGGAGCAGCAGGGCGCCGAAGATGATGAAGAGCAGGCCGAGCGCGATGATCAGGCCCTCGATGGCCGACGCGAGGATCGCGACCCCCGGCATCTGCCAGGCGAACGCGCCGACCAGGGCGGCGACCACGAACCCGAAGGGCATCGCGTACTTCGCCGGCAACCGGAAACCCACCAGGAGGACCGCGACCACCAGGATGGGCGCCAGAGCGAGCACGCTGAGTACGCCGAGATTGTCCACGTGCCCCACCCTTCACGTCGTCGTGACCGGAGATCGTGGCAGAAAAGGGACGTATCGTCAGATCGGGAGCGATCGAGCTGCTCGCGCGTGGCGTCACACGATCGAGTGCTCCCCGACCTACCGTGAGATCCGACGAGGCGCGCCTGCGCCCGAGTGGGAGGGCGTCGGTTGCCGGCAGGGGGACACGCGGTGGCAGAGCTGCTCCGCGCCACGGCCGGTCGCGTCCTCGGCTCGGTGGCCCCGGGCGCCCGCCCCGGCTCCGGGGATTGGGGCGGGCCCGCGAGCGTGACGGTCGGTCCCTCCCCCGGGGCCGCGTCGGCGTCCGCGGAGGTCGCGGAGGCGAGCAGCCCGTCCCCCGAGGTCGAGGACCTCGATGCCGACGAGCCCGACCCCGACGAGCCCGAGCCCGACGAGCCCGATGCCGACGAGCAGCACGACGATGAGCTGACGACGGCCGGAGCCGCGCGTCCGGGCGAGGCAGGCGAGGCAGCGTCGCCGGAGCCCGCGGCGGCGCCGCCGGAGCACCGGCCGGTCCTGGTCGGCCGGCGAGTCGTGGTCGTCCTGGCCGCCCTGCTGGTCGCGGTCCTGGTGGCCGTCGTCATCACCGTGACGGGCGGGGACGACGGACCCGCATCGGCGGCGGCGGGCTCGGGGCCGGCGGACCGCGGGCCCCTCCCGGCGGCGGGCCGGGCGCAGCTCGAGCTCCCCGGTGGCGGCACGACGATCTTCCCGCGACACCGGGTCGTCGCCTTCTACGGCACCCCCGACACCGACCTGCTCGGCGTCCTCGGGGAGGGCACCCCCGAGCAGGCCGCCGACCGGCTCGACCGGGCCGCCGCGGCGTTCGCGACGCCGGATCGGGAGGTCCAGCCCGCGATGGAGATCATCGCGACGGTCGCCGACGGCGCGCCGGGGCCGGACGGCAACTACTCCCACGACGTCGACCCGGCCGCCGTGCGCCGCTACATCGACGTCGCACGGGCCCACGGGCAGCTGGTCGTGCTGGACCTCCAGCCCGGCAGCAGCGACTTCCTGACCGTCGCGAAGCGCTGGGAGCCGTTCCTCGCCGAACCCGACGTGAGCCTCGCGCTCGACCCGGAGTGGCGGATGGCGCCCGGCGAGGTGCCGGGTCAGGTCATCGGCAGCGTCACCGCCGCGGAGATCAACCAGGTGTCCACCTGGCTCGCCGAGCTGGTGCGCGCCAACCACCTGCCGCAGAAGATGTTCGTGCTCCACCAGTTCACCCCGGACATGATCGGGGACCCGGACACGATCGCGACCCCGCCCGAGCTCGCCGTCGTCCAGCACATCGACGGGTTCGGGGCGCCGCCGGACAAGCTCGCCAAGTACGGCGAGCTGCAACGTCCCCAGCACCTCCACCCCGGCTTCAAGCTGTTCTACGACGAGGACACCCCGATGCTCAGCCCGGAACAGACCCTCGGCCTGTCCCCGCCGCCGGTGTTCGTCACCTACCAGTAGCTCGACGTCCACGGACCGAAGGACAGGGCGGTCACGGCGGCGCAGAGCACCAGCATGCCGCTCGCGTTGAGGAACAGGTTGCGCCCCAGGTCGGCGGCCCGGACGTGCATGACGATGGCGACGACGAAGTAGCTGACCAGACAGAGGCACGTCACCAGGGCCAACCACGGCACGACGAGGCCCGCGAGCAGCCCGAGCGCCGCGGCGGTCTTCAGCGGCGTGAGGACGAACCACCACCGACGTGGGAAGCCGACGTCGATCAGGCATCGAGCGACGAAGGCGACGGGCCGCCGGCACAGGGCCGCGTCGCCGAGCTGGACGGCGGCGAGGATCAGCACCGGCCAGACGGGATCAGGGGTCATGGGTCGTCCAGGTGGAACGGTTCGGACCGGGGCGGCCGCTGTGGACCTCGGCGACGGTCATCCGTCGCTCGCGACCAGGGGACCGGTGAGCTGGCGTTGCACGGTGGGGGCGACGAGCTCCACGAGGCGTTCCGGCGGGGTGCCGACGAGCTCGGTGAGGCCGAGCACCGACCGGCAGAGCAGGAGGCCCAGCAACTGGCTGGTCACCAGCGCCGCACGGATGCGGCGTTCGGCGGGGTCCTCGACGACCGCGCCGAGGGCCTCGGCGACCTGCGTGTCGAACACCTCGCGGGCCCGCGCGGCCACGCGCTCGTCGTGGACCGCGGCCCGGAGCAGGTGCAGGAGGGCGCGTCCCTCCTCGTCGGGGCCCCAGCGCACGAGGAACGCCCGCACGAGCACCGACCCCACCTCGGTCCGGTCGACCGCACCCAGGTCCGGGATCCGGAGGTCGACCTCGGTCACCGCGGCGAAGAGCCCGTCCTTCGAGCCGAAGTAGCGCACCACCAGAGCGGGGTCGATGCCGGCGTCGGCCGCGACCGCACGCACCGTCGTGCCCCGGTAGCCGTCGGACGCGAAACGACGGACGGCCGCGGCACGGATGCGGTCACGCGTGTCGGCGGCCGACCGGCTGCGTCTCCCCGGTTCGCCCACGTCGCCCTCCTTGTGCGCGTCCACGTTCGCGACGACAGTGGTGGATGTCAACAGCGTTGACCGCGCTCCGTGATGACGGGGGAGGCCCCACACGTGACGACCATCGATGCCGTCGAGCGTCGGCGGCGGGCCGCCGAGGCCTACCTCGCCGAGCTGGCCGAGTGCCCGGGCCACCAGGTCCTGGCCCTGCTCGGCGGCCGGTGGACCACGCTGGTGGTGGAGGCGCTCGCCGACGGGGCCCTGCGCCCCGGCGAGCTCTCACGCCGGCTCCCGGGGATCACGCGCAAGGTGCTCGTCGAGACCCTGCGCCGGCTGCGCCGCGACGGCCTGGTCGAGCGACGGAGCGTCCTCGCGAACCCGGTGAGGGTCGACTACCGGCTGACCCCGCTCGGCCGATCGTTCCTCGCCCTGCAGCGGGAGGTGCTCGCCTGGGCGGAACGGCACGCCTCCGAGGTGGCGGCAGCCAGGGAAGCATGGGACACCGGGGCCTCCGCGGATGGCCCCGCGTTCCGGGACTGATCACGGATACAGGACGACCCTCCCGTCGAGACCACCGGCCTCGAGGAGTTCGTGGGCCCGGGCGGCCTCGGTCAGGGGCAGCGACTGCGCGACACGGGTCGACAACCGGCCGAGGTCGGCGAGACGGCGGAGCCCCGAGAGGGCGCGCCCGTCGGCTCTCACCTCGTGGACCACCACCCGCGTCCCGCGGATCGGCGGAGGGGAGAACGGTCGGACCAGGGTCACGAACGTCCCGCCCGACCGGAGTGCCTCGTGCGCCTCGATCCCGAGGAGCGCCGCGTCGACCACGGCATCCACGCCGCCGCGCCATCGATCCCTGACCGCCATCCCGAGCCGGCCGGTCTCGTCCGGCACCACGACGACGTCGTGGGCGCCGAGCTCCCGAGCCCTCGCGACCTGTCCGGCCCGCACGGCGGCGACGACGGTGATGCCGCGGTCGCGGGCGAGCTCGAGGACGAAGCCGCCGACGGCGCCTGCCGCGCCGGTGACCAGGAGGGTGTCGCCGGCCCGCACACCCGAGTCCTCGAGCGCACCGAGAGCCGCCAGCCCGCACAGCGGGAGCGTCGCGCTCTCCTCCCAGGTCCACCCGCGCGGGGCCGGCGCCAGTGCGGACCCGTCCACCGTGACGGTCTCGGCCTGAGCGCCCGGGGCGACGAGGACGTCCCGGAGGCCGATCACCGCCTGTCCGACGGTGACGTCGCCCGCAGCGGCGCCGACGGCGACGACCTCCCCCGCGAGGTCCCACCCCAGGCCCACGGTGGTCGTGGGGCTCGCGAGGCCGGCCTCGACGAGACGGCCCGCGCGCGTCGACAGGTCGATCGGGTTGACGGTCGCGGCGGCCACCCGGACGCGGACGTCGTGGCGACCGAGGTCGGGTTCGGGCCGGTCAAGGACCTGGAGGACCTCGGGACCACCGAAGCCCGTGGCGATGAGGGAGAGCATGCCCACGACGCTAGGAACGACCGGCTCCACGGGGCAGAGCGCACCTCGAGGTGCCCTGGTCATCTGGAGGTCCGAGACGTGGCCGGCCGCGACCTGGCCCACGATGGTGCCGGTATCCGAGATCTGGGGGCAGGGCGATGACGACGTCTGCGGAGAGGCCGAAGCGCTTCCCCAAGAAGCTGTACGAGGCCGAGCTGGTGCGCCTGCAGGGCGAGCTGGTCCGGATGCAGGAGTGGGTCAAGGCGTCCGGGGCGCGGCTCGTCGTGATCTTCGAGGGACGTGACGCCGCCGGCAAGGGCGGCGCCATCCAGCGCGTGGTGGAGAACCTGAACCCCCGCGTCGCGCGCATCGTCGCCCTGCCCACGCCGACCGAGCGCGAGCGCACGCAGTGGTACTTCCAGCGCTACGTCGCGCACCTCCCGGCGGCCGGGGAGATCGTGCTGCTGGACCGCTCCTGGTACAACCGCGCCGGCGTCGAGCGCGTGATGGGCTTCTGCACGCCGGCGGAGTACGACCGCTTCCTGCGGCAGTGCCCGATCTTCGAGGAGATGCTGATCGACGACGGGATCGTGCTGAGAAAGTACTGGTTCTCGGTCAGCCCCGACGAGCAGGAGCGCCGCTTCCGCGAACGCCTCGCCGACCCGCTCAAGAGCTGGAAGCTCTCACCGATGGACCTGGAGTCGATCAGCCGCTGGGACGACTACTCCAGGGCCAGGGACGACATGCTCGCCGCGACCGACACCGACGTCGCGCCGTGGACGATCGTGGAGTCGGAGGACAAGCGCCGTGCTCGACTGAACGTGATCGCCCACCTGCTCGACACGGTCCCGTGGACGCGGACCGAGCCGCCGACCCTGAAGCTGCCGGCCCGCCCGCCGGGTGACGGCTAGGTCCGCCCGCCCCGCGAGCTCGCCCGCGCCGTCCCCGACCACGCGGCAACGCTGCTCGACGGCCCCTGAGCGGCGAGCCGGATGCCCGCTGTCGGCCGGCGGCACGGAAGCGCAACGACTCCGGCCACGACGCCGACCGGGAGCAGGCTTCCTGAGAGGGAAACCTGCTGGTCAGGGTGGAGCCGCCTGTCGGAATCGAACCGACGACCTACGCATTACGAGGCACCCGCTCGGCGCACTCGTGGTGTTCCATCCCGGCCCTGAGCTGGGGTTCTTGTCGCGGTTTACACCCCTGAACGAGGACGGTTCGCGGGACAACTGCAACGACTGCTGCAACGACGGGAGACCCTCCCGCCGGCGATTCCGCACGCCCTGACCGCGCCGCTTCGGCGCCCCGGTCGGCCTTCTCGAGAGGCCGGCCATGTTCCACCTTCTCCATCGGCACGACAACCGTCTGCTCACCGCACGCCTGCGCTTCGGGGGCTCTCCCTCGGCGGCGCGGGGTCGCCTCGGACAGGTCGGGCGCGCGAGGGCAAGGGCCACACCGTCCGTCCTCGGTGACGCCTGGAGCTCCGCCGTGGCCCTTGCGGGAGGGCGACCGGGCTGTCAGACCCCGGAAGCGCCGGCGAGGGAGAGACACCGCCGCGACCACCTCCCCGCCGCACGCCTGCCCGTCCGCGTCGACCCCTCCCTTGGTGGTGCCCGGGTCCAGGGCGGAGCGCCTGGCCTCCGGAGGACGAACCAGGGCACCACCACGCGTCCCGGCGGCGTCCGATGACCCGGCCGTCGTCCTGGCGCTCCCTGCCTGATCCGTGGCGCACGTACACGCCGGCGCCCGCTCCCTCCCTGTCGTCGGTGGCGGCCGTGGGAGGCAAGGCCGGCCCGCCGGCGCGGGTCGAAGACAGGAGCGGCCGGCGGAAGCCGGCCGCGTCCGACCCGGCCGCTGCCCCGGCGCCAGCCGAGGGCCGGCCGCCCGGGCTTGTTCTATGTGCCATATCGGGCCGGGAGGCCCAGGAACCGGCTCCGGTCGTTCCGGATGACCCGGGGTCGCTGTGGTCGCCTCGGTTCCCCTCCCCCGAGCTCGTCGACGCCGCGGCCGCGCTGCTGCCCGCGGTCACCGAGGAGCCGGGGACGCTTGCGGAGGGTCCGCGCTGGGAGCTGACGGTCGGACCGGGGATGTTCGCGGTCGCCTGCCACGACTGGTCCCGCCGGGAGCGCACGGGCGAGCGGGCGCACCACGCGCACGTGAAGGACGTGGACCAGGACGTCGCGGCGCACCTCGCGACCGGCGAGTGGCCGGAGAAGCCGCCGCCGCGCTCGTCGATCACGGCGTGGTCGCGGAAGTCGCGGAACCGGATGACGCGCCGGCTGTGCGAGCTGGACTACACGCCGCTCTACCGGGACGGCCGGCTGCCGGCGATGGTGACGCTGACCTATCCGGGCGACTGGCTGACCGTCGTCCCGACGGGGCAGGACCTGAAGCGGCACATGAAGGCGCTGCGGAAGCGCTACCTGCGCGCGTGGGGCGAGGACTGGTCGTGCGTGTGGAAGCTGGAGTTCCAGCGTCGGGGCGCGCCGCACGTGCACATGCTCTGCACTCCCCCGCACGGGCTCGCGAAGACCACGGGTGAGCGCTTCGCGGTCTGGCTCTCGTCGGCGTGGGCCGGCGTCGTCGACCATCCCGATCCGGAGCAGCGTCGCCGCCACGAGCTGGCCGGGACGGCGCTGGACTACGCCGAGGGCCTGCGTGCCACTGACCCGCGTCGGGTCGCGGCGTACTTCACGAAGCACGGGCTGATGGCGGCGAAGGAGTACCAGCACGAGGTCCCGGCGGAGTGGCGCGAGCCCGGTCACGGCCCCGGTCGCTTCTGGGGCCTTTGGAACCTCGAGCGGGCCACCCGCACCATCGCTGTCCGGCCCGAGGACGGCGTCCAGGCCGGCCGCATCGCCCGCCGCTGGGCCCGCGCCCAGCGCCGCGCGCAGCAGACCTGGAAGCCGCGCACCTGCTCCCGCACCGGCCGCGTCCGGCTCCGCAAGTCCCGCTCCCGCGTACGCCTCATGACCAACGGCAACCGCGGCTGGATTGCTCTCAACCATGGGCCAGTGTTCGCCTCGGCGCTCTCACGCTGTCTGGCAGCCGCCGAGCCGACCAGCTGGCCCCAGCTATAAGCTTGTCCCGCCAGCTGTTCCTCTACCGGTCTCGACCTCAAGTGGTTTAGTTCGTCCGTCTACGCTTGGCGGCTTTACCTTCACTCAGGAGCGGATTTGAGCACAGACGCCGAGCTCGATCCTCGGGAGCTCACCGACGACCAAGGCACACTAGGGGTCGAGGCGGAGATCAGCGAGGAGTTCCACGACATTGATCGACCGTGGAACCCCGACCAGATTCGGGTTAGCACGAAGTCCTTCTCTCTGCGCAACATGCTTGATCAGATCGCGGAAGACTCCCTCGATCTTACTCCTGACTTTCAGCGCCTTCGCGTCTGGAAGATCCAGCAGAAGGCCCAACTCATCGAGTCCATCCTACTGCAAATCCCTCTACCTGCCTTTTACTTCGCAGAGGACGACGACGGGCGCCTCCGTGTCGTAGACGGCGTCCAGCGACTGTCCACGATCAACGACTTCGTCCGAGGCGGAACCGAAGGTGACCGACTTTTCCCCCTCAACGGACTAGAGTACATCGCCGATCTCGAGGGCAAGTTTTTCGCCGATCTACCCGCACTGTGGCAGCGACGATTGTACAACACCCAAATTGTTGCACACGTGATCGATCCGACCACGCCCCCACCTGTTATGTACGATATCTTCCGGCGGATTAACACCGGTGGCACACCACTCAACGCGCAAGAGATTCGTCACTGCATGAGCAGGGACCGCAGCCGGAAATTTCTCCGACGTCTCACGGGCCTAGAGGAATTTAATCACGCCACCGCCGGCCTGCTTCGAAACCAACGGCGGATGATCGATAGAGAGGTGGCTCTTCGCTTCATCGCTTTTTGGATTCACGGCGTGGAGAACTACGATGAGACTATGGAGGAGTTCTTGTGGCGTACGACAGAGCTCCTAGATGACCCTAGACACGTAGACGATGACAAGCTTAACGAGATCGCGGATAGCTTCCGTCTCGGGCTCGCGCGCGCGTCCTATATCTTCGGTGACCACGCATTCAGGAAATGGCCCCTCGGGGACGATAGACTGAAGCCATTCAACCGTGCCCTATTCGAGAGCTGGACGGTCGAACTCGCTCGAACTTCAGTAAAGATTGATGCGGTCGCTGCGAGGAAGATCAGCGAAGACACCCGTTACGCCATGCTCCACGACGCAGGGTACGTCGCCTCGATCAGTTCCTCGACGGGTGACCGCCAACGAGTCGTCGCCCGTTTCATGGAGGCCCGCAAGATCATCGATGGCG
The DNA here is from genome assembly GCF_056311855.1 of Actinomycetospora sp. ABD4_176. NCBI lineage: Bacteria > Bacillati > Actinomycetota > Actinomycetes > Pseudonocardiales > Pseudonocardiaceae > Actinomycetospora > Actinomycetospora sp. ABD4_176. Next base: position 3,579,698 of record NZ_CM149974.1, read on the forward strand.
CCCACGAATGATTACTGAGATCGAGCTGCACAACTTCAAGTGTTTTGCGCGAAAGTCGCTGCAGCTTGGAGCGCTCACGTTGCTCTCAGGACTTAACAGCGCCGGCAAGAGCACGGTTATTCAGAGCTTCCTACTCTGGGAGATTGCCCGTCGAGGGGATGGCTTAGTCCCCCTGTCTGGCCACCACGGCCTGGCACTCGGAGAAGCCCTCGACGTACTTTACCGTGAAGCCGAAGAGCGTCTAATCACCATCGTTAAGCACTTCGGGGAAGCCGATGAATCTCTAATTCTCGAACTTGACGACACCTACCCGCTTGCGCTCAAGGTGAACGAGTTGTCCACGCCGTACTCACCTGATGGTTCTTTGGGTGCCTATCTCTCGGCGGAGAGACTCGGGCCACGCGATGCGCTTGAGGTTTCCGCTCTTCCTGAGGAAGGGATTGGCATTGGACACCAAGGACAGTACGTCGCTCAAGTGATCGCTGACCGAGAGCGCCTGGTCGTTAACGAGGCGCGACGGTGCCCAGTTCCCGAGGGGGAGCCCGAGCCTCCCAAAACTGTTGGCAGTCAGTCCGAAGCATGGCTTTCCACAATTGTTCGGCCTATACAGCTTCGTGTCCAGAGGCTTACAGACACTAGCCTTACCACTCTTCGGTTCCGTGAGCCATTCGTCGAGTCGGACTGGTTGCGACCGAGCAACGTGGGCTTCGGCCTGTCGTATGCGCTGCCGATCATCGTCGCGGGACTCACGGTCGATCGAGGCCAGCTGATACTTATCGAAAACCCGGAAGCCCACTTGCATCCCGCTGGGCAATCATGGATGGGCGAGTTCCTGGCTAGAGTCGCCAGTGATGGCGTTCAAGTGATCGTTGAGACGCATAGCGACCATGTGCTCAACGGTGTACGCCGTGCAGTGGCAGTGGAAGGCGCGCTCCGACACGAGGACCTCATGATTCATTTCTTCGGCCGCGAAGGGTCAACCGAAATCCGCGTTCGGGGGCATGGAGGACTATCGACATGGCCTGAGTACTTCTTTGACCAGCTCGAGAACGACCTGACGTCCATCTCAAGAAATAGGCGGTCTGGCCGGTAATGCGCTTCGTTCTTGACGAAGCCTCGTTAGCCGCTCTAGCCATCGACGAACATCTCGACGATCGACTGTGGTCACTCACTGATCTGCTCAAGGCGCTACGCCGAGCAGGCGAAGAAGTGGGAGTGCTCAGTAGCTGGGCGGCGGTCGAATTGGCTGACGGCACTGACTTCGGCCAATTCCTTTACGAAGTGCCCAACGAGCTTCGCGACGACGCACGACTCGCCGCCTCACTCCTTGACAAGTGTAAGCCCTGGGATGATGATCCCGAACTCTACGTCGAGCCCGATGTCCTTCTCGATGAAGTCGAGTATGTCAGCTACGGCGCCGCGCTAGCGCTGACTTGGGCTGCGGATGGCCGTGCGGTCGGCTGCATTGCTGTCGTAGGAACGATCGAGCCCGGCCTGCATCGAGTATCGAACGACGAATACGCGGCCGAAATTCCCTTTGTTACGAGGCAAGGCGAAGAGGTTTTGGTCTACCGGCGCTGTCTTCTACTTGAGACGGCGAACGAGGCCCAATACTTCGAGTGGACCGAGAAAGCCTTCCCTCGCCTGGTCTTCGCGGAGCGGGTGTCGTTTCGGCACTTTCGCGGTTCTTTTCAGGAGCTGAAGGAAACGGTGACGGAACACCTATGTCGCCTAAATGACTCTTTCCTAGAGGTGCACGACGAGGAGTCTGGCGACTTGGACGTTGTCAGCACCCGCTTGGGGATATCGATTAGCAACGAAGGCTCTTATCGTACCTCCGATAGCATCATGCGAGATCGCGACGTTGAGTACGCGGGCGAAATACATAGATGCGAATCCCACTCGAAGTTGCGACCGGACCGGAACCGCATCCACTTCCGGGCGATTCAGGTCAATGGCAGCCGACGAGTTGTACTGATTGGCATCTTTACGGAGCACCTTCGTACTGCCGGCTGATCCCTCGAGAGCCGAGCACCGTTCACTCGTCACCGAAGGACAGCTACAGCAGGTTGATACCGTCGTGTACTCGGCTTGCTGGTGGGCAGGAAAGATCGCGTGCAGCGTCACTGATGCGTATTCCGAAGACCGGTGGCGTCATGCGAATAGCTTCTTCGAGATGGACCCACTTCACTTCGGTGCTCTCGTCAGTAGGTGTTGGCATCCCGCCCTGCCATGAGCATCGATACACCAAAGCGACAACAGCAAGGGTTTGATTCTTGTACACCCCAGTCAACCGCTCGACCTGGACGTCAACACCGCTCTCTTCTCTTACTTCTCTTAGGACGCCATCCTCGAATGTCTCTGAACGCTCTAGGACACCGCCAGGGGCCTGCCATTGACCATTGTCTCGACGGCGTATCAACAGAACGCGGCCTTGGTCGTCAAACACGACGCCAGCCACTGAGACGGAGTGGAGTGGACTGCTGATCATGCGGAAGTCACCACAGCGACGGTCTTGTCGTCATGCGGCTTGAAACGGGGGAGGTCGAGGGCGATCGGGTCCTTGTCTTCTTCCCACTGATGCAGCTCGCGGAGCAGGTCCTCGAGCCCACCGCGGTTGCGCTGCACAAGGTCGGTGAGCGGGATGCCCAGGTGACGGAGCGGCTTGTCGACGCCGTCGGTGAGGATCACCAGCCAGGGCAGGCCCGCGGGCACGGTGCGTGTGACTGCCTCGTGTCCGGCTTCCGGCCTGGCCTCGGCGACCCAGTAGCCGCCGGGCTCGTTGAGCAGTGGTAGCTGCTCGGAGCGGACGGCTCGGACGAGGTCGCGGTGTACGTCGTCGTAGCCGGCGCCCTGGCGCAGGCGCTCGTATGCCTTCGTCCTGCTGGGAAGGTCGAGACGGGCGAGCCGGTCGTCTGTGAGCAGTTCGCCGTCGGGGCCGATATAGATGGGGCTGTCGCCCAGAACGAGGAGGTCGATCTCGTCGCCTCTCCGGCGGGCGATGCTGACCGTGGAGGAGGGCGACTCCCCTGGCATGAGTCGTAGCGTGGCGACGGTCAAGCGGATGGCGTCGGCTAGAGCGTGCGGCAGCGGCATGTCCGGTTCGGCGTCGAGGACGTCGGTGAGGGCGCCGGCGAGGTGGTCGACGTAGTCCGCGACGGTGATTCGGGTGTCGCTGCCGGAGGCGCCGTCGAGCACGACGACCGCGTTCGTGCCGACCCGGACCCGATCCTCGTTGGGGGCGTCGCCTGCCGGGAGCTCGGCGCTGATGACGTGCAGGCCGGCGGGGCTCATTGCTGGGCCTCCTGCTCGGCGGTGTCGTTCTCGGCGTTCCAATCGAAGTGCATGATCCACTGATAGGTCGGGAGCACGTCCTCGCGGTACTCCACGGCGGTGCCGTCCTCGAGGTAGGCGATGTGGACGATCTCGTAGACCTGCTGGGTCTCGGAGAGCGCGAAGAACCGCTCTTCCGCCGCTGACGGCGTCCGGACTCGCACGTCCTCGGTGAACCGCACTGGTCCTTTGCCGATCTCGGCGAGGCGTGAGTACGTCCCGCCCGGGCCGGTGTCGACGTCTGTCACGCCGGCCTGTTCGGCGAGCTCCCACGGGAAGTACGAGGTGGCGAGCAGGACGGGCTCGTCGGAGGCGAACATCTCCCGCTTGCGGATGAGCACCATCTCGCCGACTTCGAGCCCGAGGACGCTCCGGGCGGTCTCCGGTGGTGCGACCTGGCCGAGCTGGGCCAGCTTGGTCGACGGCTTGAGACCGAGGCGCCTGATCTCGAAGTCGAAGGCGCCGCGGCTGCCGTCCTCCTCGCGAGCGGTCCGCGCGTAGCGGCGGCTGCTGTTGCGCCGGATCGGCGGGATCGCCCGGACGACGGTCCCCCGGCCCCGCAGGACGCGGACGAGTCCCTCGCCGCGGAGCAGCTGCACGGCCCGGTTGATGGTCACGCGGGAGACGCCGTACTCGGCGGCGAGCTCGGACTCTGCCGGCAGCGTCGAACCCGGGGCGTAGTCCTCGCGCTCGATGCCCTGACGCAGCAGGTCGGCGACCTGTCGGTACTGCGATTTCGCCGCCTCGAGCGCCACCGCCAGTCCCTCCTCGTGCTCACCAGTGCCGGCCAGTGCCTATCAGTGGCCGTCAGTTCACCACTCTAGTGACAGGACGTCCTACGTCCTACTTGCGTTGCCTTCGGCGCGTGCTACCTTCCACACACAGGACGTCGGACGTCCGACGTCGTATGTGTTAGGAGATCGCGGTGCAGGTAGATGACGACTCCGGAGCCGGCCGCCCACTGGTGCCCCGCCCGGAAGCAGCACGACGGACCGACCCCTTGATCGCCGCACTGGACGACAGCGCCGAGGCGGTGCGGCTGGCCAACCGCGCAGCTCGTGACGGGCTCGTCGAGGTGGTCGGTCTCTACGGAGCGCTCGGCTCCGTCGTGACGCTGGTCGACCGGCTCCCGCAGGTCGTGCTGTTCGCGCAGCGCTGCGCCATGGCCAACGGCACGGCCGGCCTCGTCGACGACACCGGCCGCGACCCCGGCGAACGCCTCGTCGAGTTCATCGCCTGGCTCGGCGAGGGCCACGCCGGGCTGCTCGGCGCCGGACGAGCGCTCGGACGCGGCCACGCCGCGCTCTCCCACCTCGGCCACCGACCCGTGCACGCCTGACCAACCCCAAGGAGAAGACATGATCCAGAACTTCGCCATCGACCAGGCCGCGACCTTCGAGTCGCTGCTGTTCCTGTCCTGCGAGCCCAAGACCGCGTTCGGCGACGCGTTCCGGCAGGAGACCACCAAGGACGGCCTGCCCAAGTGGGAGGCCCAGCTCGTCGCCCGCTTCCGCCAGTTCGGTCGAGCCACCAACGAGATCATCAAGGTCGGCCTTGTCGCCGAGCGCCCGCCCGCCGAGGACCTCGCGCCGGCCTCGCCCGTCGAGCTGGTCGGCTTCGAGATCGGCGTCATGGACAAGAAGGACCGCAACGGCAACGTCACCGGCGCGCAGGTCTGGTACCGGTGCCAGGAGGTCCGCGCTCTCGCCTCGACGACTCCGCGCCAGCGGCGGAATGAGGCGGCCACTCAGTCCGAGGCGGCGGCGTCGTGAGCTGGCAGACGCGGGCGGCCTGCCGCGACACCGACCCCGAGCTGTTCTTCCCGCCCACCGACGACGACACCGCGCCGGTCGTCGCCCGCCATCTCTCCGCGGTGCGGCCGGTGTGTGGGCGCTGCCCGGTGCAGACCGAGTGCCTGACCTGGGCGCTCGACACCGGCCAGGACGTCGGCATCTGGGCGGCCACGACACCCACCGAGCGCCGGGCCATCCGGCGCCAGCGGCTCGCCGGCGTCCCCGACCCGGTCGCGGACCGGGAGCCGGCGTGCGCGGCGTGCTCGCTGCTGTTCCCCGTCCCCGCGGTGGACGGGTCGCTCTGCCCCACCTGCCAGGAGAAGGGAGCGTGACCGTGTCCGAGACCCACGCCCTCGAGCGGGCGTCAGGTGGCAGAGCCGGGCCTCGCTTCGTCGGGCGGCTCCGCGAGCGCCAGGCCCGCCGGGACTACGAGGCGTCGATCGTCGCCTACGCCGAGGTCGTCCGGGGCGCGTTCCGCGAGGCGTGCACGGGCCTGAGCATCTGCCACTACGTGCAGGTCGCCGCCGGCGTCACCATTCGCACCCCGCGCGTCGGGGAGGTCCGCGTCGGCCCGCCCACCTCCCTGACCGTGGAGCTGCTGCCCGGGCAGGAGCCCGGCGACTTCACGGCCAAGGAGAACGGGCCCCGGCTGGCGCACACCCTCGGCGCCCACGGGCTGCGGGTCGAGCCGATCGCCGGGCGCTGGGTGCGGCTGCACCTGCTCGACGCCGACCCGCTGCGCGACGGCTTCGGACTCCCGCCGGCCGTCGTTCACTCCGGTGCCGAGGCCGTGGTCCTGGGCCGCACCGAGGACGGCGCCACGCTCGGCCACGCGATCACCGACCCGGCGCACGTGGCCGTGCAGGGCATGAACGGCTCCGGGAAGTCGGTGTTCACTTATGGGCTGCTCGCCCAGCTCGCCGCCGCCCCCGACGTGCTGATCGCCGGCTCGGACATCACCGGTCTCCTGCTCGGACGCGCCTGGGACGGCACGATCCACCGCGCCCACCAGGTCACCGGTACCGCTGACATCGCGGCGCACGCGGTGCTGCTCGAGGACCTGGTGGCCGAGATGGACCGTCGGCTCGCCACGATCCCGCCACGCCGCGACAAGATCGTGCCTTCGGCGGCGTGCCCTACGGTGCTCGTCGCGCTCGAGGAGTTCCCCGGCCTGCTCCGCGCCGCGGACGCGCTACCGAAGCCCAAGCGCGGCGAGGGCGTCCCGGTCGGCGACCGCATCCGGACCGCCGTGCTCCGGCTCCTGAGCGAGGGCCGCAAGGCCGCGTTGCGGGTCCTGATGCTGGCCCAGCGGTTCGAGGCCACGGCGGTGGGCGGCGGCTACGCCCGCGACCAGTTCGCCCTGAGGCTGAGCTTCAGGGTTCCGGCCGACTCGCTGGAGATGCTCCACGGAACTGACGCCCGCACGCTGGGCCAGGAGCACGCCAACGCTGATCCCGGCGTCGCCTACCTGTCAGGACTTGGCAGGGACTGCCAGCGCATCCGCGTCCCGTACCTCGGTGAGTACGGCGAGTACGTCGATCGCGTCCAGCGCTTCGGTCGGCGGGCCGAGTCGTGAACCTGCTCGCGATCGTCGTCATCGCCGGCCTCGTCACCGCCCTGCTGATCAAGAGCCGCCGTGCCGCACCGGCGCTCGTGTCCGGCGTCGTGACCCTCGTGCTGCTCTTCGCCGCCTTCCCGACCCTCGGGCCCGCGGTGTCCAGCAGCGCCGGCGAGTTCGCCCACCAGCTCGGCGCCGCCACCGACCGCGCCGCCGACGTCCCCGAGGAGACCCGATGACCACGACCGTCGCCGAGCAGGTCGGCAATGCGGCCTCCGCCGTCCGAGCGGCCAACCACGCCGCGATGAGCGCCGCGCTCACCGCACCCGAGACCTCCGCCGTGGTCGGGGCCCTGACCGACCTGGCGCACCGGCTCCCGCAACTCCTCGAGCACGTGGCCCGGCCGCTGCGCACCGCCGACCCCGTCGACTACCGCGACGACCGCGGCAGCGACCCGATCCACGCGCTGCGCCAGGCCCGCGCCGCGCTGAACGACGCCCGCGACGTCTTCGAGGCGCTCGCCGGCCAACTCGAACGCGCCCACAACCACCTCGGCCACCTCAGCCCGCGCGACCCGGAGGACAGCACCGTGAACACCACCAAGTACCTGTGGCGCGTCGAAGAGGTCGCCGAACTGCTGGGCATCTGCCGCTCGCGGGTCTTCGGGCTGATGAACGCCGGCGAGCTGGCGTCGGTGAAGATCGGCAGCAGCCGGCGCGTCCCCGACCAGGCCGTCCGCGACTACGTCGCCCGGCTCTCCGAGGGCGCGGCGTGACGGGCACCCGCAAGCCCAACCAGCGCTCCTCGATCTTCGAGGGCGCGGACGGCTACTGGCACGGCTACGTGACCGTCGGGCACAAGCCCGACGGCCGGCTCGACCGCCGGCACCTGCAGGCCACCACCGAGGCAGGGGTGACCAAGCGGGTCCGCAAGCTCGAGCAGGACCGGGAGCGCGGCGAGACCAGGAAGGCCGGCCGCGCGCCGACCGTCGCGGCCTGGATGACCACCTACCTGGACACGATCGCCCCGCAGCGAGTCACGCCCAAGACGCTGGACGCCTACTGGTCGCAGGCCACGAACTGGATCATCCCGAACCTCGGCCGGCACCGGCTCGACCGTCTCGCGCCCGAGCACCTGGACCGGCTCTACGCGCTGATGCTCGACGCCGGCCGGGCGCCGTCGATGGTGCTCAAGACCCACCGCATCCTGTCCCGCGCACTCAAGATCGCCCACCGGCGCGGGCACGTGAACCGCAACGTCGCGCTGCTGGTCGACCCGCCGTCGTCGCCCGAGATCGAGCAGCAGCAGCTCACCCTCGCCGAGGCACGCCAGGTCCTCGCGGCCACGGCCGATCTCCGGAACGGGACCCGCTGGTCGGTGGCGCTCTCGGCGGGTCTGCGTCAGGGCGAGGCGCTCGGGCTGCGCTGGGAGTACGTCGACCTCGACACCGGCGACGTCAAGGTCTGGTGGCAGCTCCAGCGCAACCGCTGGCGCCACGGCTGCGACGACCCGCACGTGTGCGGCGAGCGGCTGCACCGGCTCACCTGCCCGAAGGACTGCCGGCGCCACGCCACCGCCTGCCCGCAGCGCTACGGCGGCGGGCTCGTCTTCCGCCGACCCAAGGGAAAGAGCCGACGCACGGTCACCCTGCCGACCCGCCTCGTCGACGCCCTGCGCGAGCACAAGGCGGCCCAGGACCTCGAGCGGGAACGCGCCGGCGAGAGCTGGCACGACCAGGACCTCGTGTTCGCCACCGAGCTCGGCCGCCCCGTCGACCCGCGCCGCGACTGGGAGGAGTGGAAGACGATCCTGCGCGAGGCCGGCGTGCGCGAGGTCCGCGTCCACGACATGCGCCACACCGCCGGGACGCTGCTGGTCGCCCAGGGCGTGCACATCCGCGCGGTGCAGGAAATCCTCGGCCACTCCGACGTGCGAACCACGCAGGGCTACACGCACATCGGCTCCGAGGTCGCCCGGGACGCGGCGCGGCGGATGGACACGGCGCTGTGGGGCGACGATGCCTGAGCGTCCGATCGAGGAGCCGCCGCTGCGACTCACGCCGCCCTACGACCGCGAGGACCGCTCGCTGTTCCGGCAGCGCTGGGAGAACGCCGACACCCACCGCAACCGCCTCCGGAAGCGCAAGACCGCGGTCCTGCTCGAGGCACTCGCCGAGGTCGAGCTGAGCGGCTACGAGCGCCGCTGCCTGACGTGGGTCGCGGCGTGGGAGACGCACATGGTCGCCACGCTCGCGGCGCTGATGCGCCGGTCCTACGCCGCCGGCGTCGAGGCCGCCCGTGAACGGAACTGCAACGACAACTGCAACGACGCCGACCGGGAGCAGGCTTCCTAGAGGGGAAACCTGCTGGTCAGGGTGGAGCCGCCTGTCGGAATCGAACCGACGACCTACGCATTACGAGTGCGTTGCTCTGGCCGACTGAGCTAAGGCGGCAGTGTTGACGAGTGTAGGGCAGGGCTCCCGCGTGACCGCGAGGCGGGTCAGGCCCCGCTGAGCAGCAGGATCCCGAGCACGACCAGGGCCACGACCTTGGCCGCCTCGAGCCCGATGTAGACCAGGTGCGCCCGCGACCTGGGCGCGTCCTCGCCCGCCAGCACGCGGTCCGACCGCCGGTTCAAGCCCGGCCGCACCACCCCGAGCTGCACCGCCAGCAGCACCACGAGCACGCCGAGCGCCACGCCCGGGCCGAGCGGCAGCCCGGCCAGCACCACACCGACGATCGCCACCACCGCCAGGACCAGCTCGGCGACGTTCAGCGCCCGGAACACGAGCCGTCCGATGCCGAGCCCGATCACCGTCGTGACGCCCGGCGCCCGGAACTTCAGCGGCGCCTCGAGGAACGAGATCGCCAGCACCATCCCGAGCCACACGAACGTCGCCGCCGTCGCCACCGCCATGCGCCCCGGTATACCGCGCAGGCACGCGGCGGGTTCAGGGCTGCCGCGGGTGCAGCGCCGGCGGCACGGCGCCGAGCGCGAGGCCGAAGACGTCGCGGTAGGTCGCGAGCTGCTCGTCGGTCGACAGCGTGCGCTCGCTGCGCTCGCCGTGGTCGGGGGTCTCGATGAACTGGTCGCCCGAGAGCGTCACCCGCGCCGTCGGGGTCAGCCGGGACGCCAGCAGCGACGCGGTGAAGGGCGAGGTCGGCGACGTGCGGTGCCACCACGCCATCGGCACGAAGTCGGAGAGCGAGCGCACCCGCGGGTCGACGCGGTACTGCGCCCGGCCGTCCCAGGACACGTCGAGCTCGCCGTCGGGGGCGTCGGTCACGGTGAACACGCCCGCTCGGTCGGACTGCGCGTCGCGGGAGTGCAGGTCGAGCGGTCCGACGGCGAAACGGCCGAAGCCCACGTCGACCAGGGTGCGGCCGTCGACGATCAGGGCCATGTGGTCGCCGGGGAACGAGAACCCGTCGGGCGTCGCCACCCGCGCCGAGCACCGCGTCACGTCCCACCCGAGCTCGCCGAGCAGCCAGGCGAAGGCCCCGTTGAGCTCGTAGCAGAACCCGCCGCGGCCCCGGTCGACGACCTTCTCCACCAGCGCCGGGTCCTCCAGCGGCACGTGGTCGCGCTCGTGGATCGACAGGTTCTCGAAGGGCACCGTCTCGAGGTGGCGCGCCATGAGCGCCTCGAGCGGGTCGTCGGCGTCGGCGCCGATCCGCGCCAGGTAGGCCGTCGCGTCCACGGGCCCGGTATACACGGGTCATGCGCGTCGCCCTGGCCCAGATCCTCGCCACCGAGGACCCGACGGCGAACCTCGAGCTCGTCGCCGACCACACCGCGCTCGCCGCGCAGCAGGGCGCGACGGTCGTCGTGTTCCCCGAGGCGACGATGTGTCGGTTCGGGGTGTCGCTGAAGCCCGTCGCCGAGCCGCTGGACGGGCCGTGGGCGACGCGGGTGCGCGAGATCGCCGCGCAGCACGGCGTGCTCGTCGTCGCCGGCATGTTCACCCCCACCGACGACGGCCGCGTCACCAACACGCTGCTCGTCACCGGCCGCGGGGTCGACACCGCCTACGACAAGATCCACCTGTACGACGCGTTCGGCTTCGCCGAGTCCGACACCGTCGCGGCCGGCACCAAGCCGACCACGGTCACCGTCGACGGCACGACGCTCGGGCTCGCGACCTGCTACGACATCCGCTTCCCCGAGCTCTTCCGCGCGCTCGCCGATCAGGGCGCCACCGTGACGCTGCTGCCCGCGAGCTGGGGCGCCGGGCCGGGGAAGGTCGAGCAGTGGCAGCTGCTGGTCCGTGCCCGCGCGCTGGACGCCACGACGTTCGTGCTCGCCGCCGACCAGGCCGACCCCGCGAGCCGCGGCATCGACGCCGGGAAGGCGCCGCGCGGCGTCGGGCACACCCTGGCGGCGTCGCCGTTCGGGGTGACGCTCGACGAGCTCGGCGCGGAGCCGGGGCTGCTCGTGGTCGACGTCGACCCCGAGCAGGTCCCCGACGTCCGCGCGAGCCTGCCGGTGCTCGCGAACCGCCGGCTCTAGACCGGGCTCAGGCGGCCGGGCGGGTCTCCCAGCGCACGCGGTCCTGGAACGGCGCGAGACGGCTGAGCAGGTCGCGACGCGCGGCCGGGTCCGCCGGGGCGGTGAAGGCCTGGTCGCGGGTCAGGCGGGCCCGCACGGCGCCGGGGTCGAGCACGATGACCCGGGAGGCGCTGCGGAGCTTGCGGTCGAGGTCGGCGTCCCGGGAGTGCGCGGCGACGCCGCCGAGACGGTCGGCCCGGACCTGGGCCGCGGCGAGACCGCGGGCGTCGGGGCGGGCGGCGACGACGAGCACCCGGGGCTCGTCGGCCTGACTGGTGGCGGGGACGGTGGCGTCGGTGCGAGCGGGACGGGTGGGCGTGCTCATCGGGCAGTGCTCCAGGTCGGTCGTCGCCCGTCGGCGACGACGCGTGGGTGTGACATCTCGTATGACGCTCGTGATCTTCGTTGGTTTCCTGCCGTCCACGGTGATCCGTACCTCCCCGTGGCTCCTCATGACAGGACCCCGGCGAGGACCTCGAGGACGGCCTCCGGGGCGTCCTCGGTGAGGAAGTGACCGGCGCCGGGGATCGTGTGCCGGCGGGCGCCGGGGATCGCGTCCTGCAGGGTCGTCGCCGCCGTCGCCGGGAGCCAGGTGTCCTCGGCGCCCCAGACGACGTCGGTGGGCACCGTGATCTCGCCGAGGCGGGCGACGACGGCGCGGGTGTCGTCCTCGCTGAAGCCGGCGACCTGGTCGAGGTAACGCTGCTGGCCCTCGGGACCGGCGTAGCGGTCGAGGTAGGCGCGCTCGGCGTCGGCGGGGAGGGTGCCGGTGACGGTGGTGCGGAGGTGTGCGGTGATCAGTGCGGTGAACGCGGCGTTCGGCATCGTCCGGTAGACGCCGAGGTGCTCCTGCATGTGCGCGGCGGTCGCTGTGACCCACGGCGAGAGCACCGCCGCGTCGGCGAGGACGAGGGCACTCGCGGGCGTTCGTTCGACGAGGTGGGCGCGCAGGACGGCCGCGGCGCCGATGTCGTGGCCGACGAGGACCGGCGCCGTGAGGCCCCAGTGCTCGACGAGGGCGGCGAGGGTCCGGGCGTGGGTCCGCACCGAGGGACGGGTGCCGGTCGAGTCGCCGTAGGTCGGCAGGTCCCACAGGTGCACGGGACGTTCCGCGGCGAGGGCCGGGGCGACGCGGCGCCACAGGTAGGACCACGACGGCGTCCCGTGGGTGAGGACGACGGGGGTCCCCGGACGGTCGGCGCCGAGGACGTCGACGGCGATGGTGCCGGTCGGCAGGGCGACGCGGTCGCGCAGCGCCCAGGTCGTGAGAGCGGTCGGCACGACTCCTCCTCTGACAGGTCTATAGTTCGACTGAGAGCCTTACCGTAGGAGAGGTGCGTAAGGGTTGCAAGCGCTCTTTGACGATTACGTGGCGGCGGCCGGCCTCGCGACGGAGCTCGTGAACACCTCGGCGGGCGTCTGGCACGGAGAGGACCAGCTGCCCGACGCCGCAGCGCTGGCGGCGTTCCTGGCGGAGCACGGGGTGGCCGCCGACCCGGGCACGGACGACCTGCCCGCGGTGCACGACGTCCGCGACCGCCTGCGGTCGGTGCTCGACGAGCGGGACGCCGACGCGATCGCCGCCGGCGCCGCGGCCCTCGTCGCGCGGGGCCTCGGCACGGTGGGCCTCGAGGCCGACGAGCGCGGGCGCCGGCAGTGGTGCGCGCAGCCACGCCCCGACGCCGACCTGGCCGACCGGCTGGCACTGCTCGCGGGCGTCGGGGTGCTCGGGGCGCTGCGCGCGCTGGGACCCGAGCGGTTCCGCGACTGCGCGTCGGACACCTGCTCGGGAGTCTTCATCGACACCAGCCGTCCGGGGCGGCGGCGGTACTGCATGCCCGACCTGTGCGGGAACCGCGCCAACGTCGCGGCCTACCGCGCACGGCAGAGAGGCCGGGGGATGTCCTGACCTCGCCTGTCCACTCCACGGCCACCCGCGAGGGGCACGCTGCTGACCATGTCGAACCCCTCGGCCTACACCTGGGTCCGCGGCCGCGTCGTCGTCGTCGGGTACGCCCCCGACGGCGACTCGGTCCGCTTCGTCCCCGACGAGCTCGCGACGCTGCGGGGGCTCGAGAACGGCGACCGGCTCGAGCCGAACGAGGACGACGGGTCGGTGCAGCTGCGGCTCGACGCGATCGACTCGCCGGAGAAGGACTATCAGGGCGAGGCCCAGCCGCTCGCGCTGCCGGCGCGGGACGCGCTGGTCGCACGCCTCGGCTTCACCGGCCTGCGCTTCACCGACGGCGACACCGTCGAGGCCGCGACACCGGCCGACCTGCCGGCCGCGATCGCGTCGTCGCTGGTGGAGGTCAACGGCCGGCCGGTCGCGCTGCTCTACGACGGCGCGGACGCCGAGCGGTTCTCGGACGGTGACGCGGTGGAGGTCGACGACGCGCTGGTGGACGCCTCGGTCAACGCCGAGCAGGCGCGCAACGGCCTCGCGTACATCACCGTCTACTCGACGACACCGGGAGGTGTCCGCGCCCGCTTCGTCGCCCTCGGGCAGGCCGCGCGCGACGGCGGCGGACCGGTGTGGGCCGCCGACCGCTCGGACGGGTTCACCCTCCGCACCCAGGCCGACGTCGGCCCCGAGGGCGCGCTCGTGCTGCCCAAGCTCTTCCGCCGCGCCACCGATTTCCTCGCCTCCGACAGCGAGCAGAGCTTCGATGCCTGGCTCGCCGACCAGGGCGAGGACGACGACCCCGTCGAGGTCGACGGCCGGCGCACCACCCTGTCCGACCTCGTGACGCAGGAGGGCGACGAGGTCCGACTGACGGCCGACCCCCTCGCGCTGGTCTTCATCGAGTAGTGGTGGGGCCGACGACTGGGGAAGATCGCGTCGAGAGCGACCGACCAGGCCGTCGGACTCGATGCGATCTTGTGCATAGCTCCAGCGGCCTGTCTGGAGGTGCCGGCCGCTCAGCCCGTCCGCAGCGCCGTCACCAGGGCGTCGATCGCGATCTCGGGCTTCACGTTCGCGGCAAGGGCGTCGCGGCACGCCAGGATCGCCTCGAGGCGGCGCAGGGACGCCTCGGGGGTGCTGTCGCGGGCGGCGGTGCCGACCTCGGTCGCGCGGTCGGGGTGGGTCGACGTGACCGAGGCGCCGAGGCCGCGGGCGAGGACGTCGCGGTAGTAGCCGGCGAGGTCGACGAGCGCGCGGTCGAGGGCGTCGCGCTTCGTGCGGGTCAGGCGCGAGCGCTGGCGCTTCTCGAGGTCCTTCTCCGCCGCGCGCGCCGACCGCTGGGCCTGGGCGGTGCCCTTGCCCGTGCCGCCCGCTCCGAGGGACACCGCGAGCTCCTCGCGCTCGACCTCGTCGCGGGACGCCGCGAGCGCGGCCGCCTCCGCCTCGGCGGCGCCGACCATGGCGTCCGAGGCGGCGAAGGCGTCGGCGGCCGAGCGCAGCGCCCGGGGCAGGGCGAGCACCGCGTCGCGCTCCTCGCGTGCCTCGGGCACGCGCGCCAGGCGGCGGGCCCGCCCGATGTGCCCGCCGCACACCGACGCCGCCCACGTCGCGTCGGCCTCCGGGATGCCGTCGCGCTCGACGAGCACCGCGGCGATCGCCTCCGGCGCCGGCGTGCGCAGGCGCACCGCGCGGCAGCGGGAGCGGATGGTCACCGAGATGTCGTCGGGGTGCTCCGAGGGGCAGCAGAGCAGGAAGACCGTGCGCTCGGCGGGCTCCTCGACCGACTTGAGCAGCGCGTTCGACGCCTGCTCGGTGAGCCGGTCGGCGTCCTCGACGATGACGATCTGCCAGCGCGCGGTGGTGGGCCGGCGCGCGGCGACGTCGATGGTCGTGCGGACCTCCTTGACGCTGATCGACAGGCCCTCGGGGACGATCTCGCGCACGTCGGCGTGGGTGCCGGCCATGACCGTGTGGCACGCCGTGCACGACCCGCAGCCCTGGTCCGGGCACTGCAGCGCCGCCGCGAACGCTCGCGCGGCGACCGACCGGCCCGAGCCGGGCGGGCCCGTGAACAGCCACGAGTGCGTCATGCCGGCGCCGCCGGGGGCGCCGTCGTCGAGCTCGTCGGAGAAGCGCACCCGCGCCGCGCGCGCCGCCGCGGCCTGCAGCTCGGCCACCGCGGCGGGCTGACCGACGACCTGCGACCAGACGCTCACCCCGTCGATGATGCCCCAGCGGTCCGACGGCGGGTCACGGCCGTCGCGGCACTAGCCGGCGCGGGCGTTCTCGGGCGCCGGCAGCACGCGGGCCACCAGGGGCGCGAGCAGGTCGCGCACGCGGGCCGCGACGTCGGCGGGGTCGCCGTCGGCGTCGACGCGCACGTAGCGGCCGGGGTCGGCGGCGGCCATCTCGGTCAGCGTCCGCTGCACCTGCCAGGCGTCGACGATGCCGCCGGTGACCGGCGCCGGGTCGTGGCTCGGGTCGCGGTCGAGCAGGACCGTGACGTCGGGACGCACCGGACCGGTGGCCCAGGCGCCGAGGCGTTGCAGGTCGGCGGCGTCGAGCTCGTCGCCGACCCGGGCCAGCGGCGAGTCGAGGCCGCCCTCGATGACGACGACCCGCCCGGCCCGCAGCGCGGGCAGCACCTCGTGGGCGAGCACGTCGGCGCGCACCGCGGCGGCGACGAGAGCTCGGGCGCGCTGGCCGTCGAGCCCGCTCGCGGAGACCGCGGCCGCGGCCCGTGCCGCGTCGGCGGCGCTGCGCCCGGCGAGCACCACGTCGGCGCCCTGCTCGCCGAGCCAGCGCACGAGCCGCTCGCTCTGCTCGGCGGTGTCGTGTCGGGAGGCGCCCTCGACCGCGACGAGCAGCCCGGGCTCGCCGTGGCGGCTGCGGCGCAGGGCCCGCTTGACGTCGGCGAGGATCGTGCGGTCGCGGCGGTCGTCCATCTGGCGGTAGGCGAGCACGCCGACGCCGGCGGCGACGATCCCCGCGCCGAACAGCACGAACCGCGTACCGTCCACCTGCGCGGTCTGCCCGAACAGCGTCAGCGTCCGTGACTGCACGAGCCCGACCAGCAGCGGGACCACCGACATCGACGCCAGCAGGTCCACCCGCACGATCGACTGCACGAACGCCACCACGCGCCCGCGCACGGCGTCCTCGACCTGGGCGCCGATGATCGTCAGCCCGGTGAGCAGCGCGGTGCCGGCGAAGAAGCCGACGAACACGACGGTGCCCAGCGCGAGGTAGAGGTGCCAGGCCACGGCGACGGCGAGCAGCGAGAGCCCGGCGCCGACGATCGCGACACCGAAGAGCCGGTGGTGCGGCATCCGGCGGGCGATGCGGGGCACCGCCGCCATGCCGAGCGCGACGCCGGCGAACAGGGCGATGAACAGCAGCGAGTAGGCCGCGTCGCCGCCGCCGAGGCTCGCCGCGTAGAGCCGGGCCGAGGCGATGACGGCGCCGCCACCGGCGAACGCCCCGACGATGCCGACGACGAGCCCGCGCACCAGCGGCGTGGTCGAGACGAACTGGGCGCCGTCGCGCAGCATCGCGAGCAGGCCCGGCGCGGCCTCGCGGCGCTCGGCGCTGCGTCCGGAGATCTCGGGGATGCGGAAGGCCACGGTCAGGGCCATGAGCAGCGCGGCCAGGCCGTTGCCCACGAGCGCGAGGTACGCGGTGGTGGTCGGGCTCGGGTCCCAGCCCGGGATGTTGCCGGACTTCGAGATCAGGGCGAACACGCCCGCGGCGCTGATCACCGAGACGCCGTAGGTCATGACCAGGGACAGCTGGTTGGCCGTCTCCACCTGGTCCTTGCGCCGCAGCAGGTTCGGGACCGACGAGTCCTTCGCCGGGATCCACACCAGGGCGCACAGCTCGATGAGGAACGTCGCCGCGAACAGCCACCACAGTGACCCGACCAGCGGGATCGACAGGAAGAGCCCGGCGCGCAGGACGTCGCAGGTGACCATGACCGTGCGCCGGTCGAACTTGTCGGCGAGCACCCCGCCCAGCGGCGCCATGAACAGCGCGGGCAGGAGCTTGGTGGCGACGACGCCGCCGAGCGCGAAGCTCTGGGCCTGGTAGCCGCTGGTCAGCTGCGTGGCGAGCGCGGTGAGGGCGAGCAGGGAGAGCCAGTCGCCGAAGCTCGCGACCGCGGTGACCGCCCAGAGCCGGCGGAACGGCCGGATCGCGAGCACGCTGCGGATCCGGTGCGTCGCGGAGGGCGCCCCGGCGTCGGCAGCGGTCTCGGCAGTGGTGTCCGGGGCGGCGTCGGGGGCAGCATCGGGGGCGGCACGGCGACCACCACCGGCGGGTTGCTCGTCGATCCCGCATCACCCCTCGCGTCGGCCCCGAGCGTCCCTGCAGGATATCGGCGCCGGACCGCGGCCTTCACGACCCTCAGCAGGTGCCGTCGCCCTGCATCTCCTGGAGCTCGGCGGCGACCTGGCAGGCGTTCGCCCCGTCGCCGCCCGTGGCGAGCCGCTGCAGGAGCGTGCGCAGCTGGTCGCGCTCGGCGGGCTCCAGCGGGGCGAGCAGCTCGTCCTCCGCCTCGCGCAGCCGGCGCTCGAGCGCGCAGAGCCGCTCGCGCCCGAGGTCGGTGAGCAGGACCTGGCGCGCGCGGCGGTCCGCCGGGTCGGGCCGGCGGGCGACGAGACCGGCGCCCTCGAGCTCGTCGAGCAGGTAGGTCATCACCGTGCGGTCGACGCCGAGGCTGCGCGCCAGCGCGAGCTGCGTGCGCGGCGGACCCTCCGCGATGCCGGCGAGGACGTGGTAACCGCGCGGCCCGCCCGGCAGGTCCGACACGACGTCCTGCGCGGTGCGCATGTGGGCCCGCGTGACCCGTCCCAGCGCCCAGCCCAGGTCGGCCTCGACACGCGGGGTGGTCATGGACACAGACTAGCGCCCTGCGAACACGTCTGTTGACAAGAAGTTCTTTTCGACAGAACATCTCCTCGACAGCTCGTACCGCTCCCTCCGGAGGACCCCCGTGACCCTGTTCCGCCTCGACAGCAGCATCCGCACCGAGGGCTCGGTGAGCCGCGAGGTCGCCGACACCCTCGAGCGGGCCTACCTCGAGCACCACCCCGACGACAGCGTCGTGCGCCGCGACCTGCGCACCGACCCGGTCCCCGCCGACGCCTGGAGCACCGCCGCGCTCGCCGGCTTCACCCCGGAGGACCAGCGCAGCGACGAGCAGCGCGCCGCCGTCGACCTGGCACGCGCCCTGGCCGACGAGGTCGACGGCGCGGACGCGCTCGTCGTCGCCACCCCGCTCTACAACTTCGGCGTGTCCCAGCACGTCAAGACGTGGGTCGACCTGCTCATCACCGACCCCCGCTTCGCGCCGGGCACCTCGCCGCTGGCCGGCAAGCCGGTCACGCTCGTCGTCGCCCGCGGCGGCGGCTACGGCGAGGGCACCCCGCGGGAGGGCTGGGACCACGCCACCGGCTGGCTCGTGCGCATCCTGCGCGACGTCTGGGGCGGCGACGTCACCCTCGTGGAGGCCGAGCTGACGCTCGCCGACACCGTGCCGGCGATGGCCGAGCTGCGCCCGCTCGCCGACCAGGTGCGCGCCCGGGCCCACGAGCTCGCCGGCGACGCCGGCCGGTCGATGGCGCGGATCGTCGTGTCGGTACCGGTGGGCTGAGCGACCTGCGGGGCGGAGCCGTGCCCCTCGGAGCACGGTCCCGCCGCGGGCTCAGGTCGTCGGCGTGCCGCGCTTCGAGCCCGAACCCGACGTCGACGTCGTCTTCTTCGCGCCGGTGGACTTCGCGCCCGTGGACTTCGTGCCGGTGGACTTCGAGCCCGCCGCCTTGGAGCCCGCGGACCTGGCCGGAGCCTTCTTCGCCGGTGCCTTCTTCGCCGGTGCCTTGGCCCCGGCCTTGGTCGGCTTGGTGCCGTCCTTGGCGCGCTTCTCGGCCAGCAGCTCGGCGGCCCGCTCGTCGGTGAGGCTCTCGACCGCGTCGCCCTTGCGCAGCGAGGCGTTCACGCCCGCGCCGTCGGTGACGTAGGGCCCGAAGCGCCCGTCCTTGACGACCATCGGGTTGCCCGACGCCGGGTCGGTGCCCAGCTCCTTGAGCGGCGGCTTGGCCGCGGCCCGCCCGCGCTGCTTGGGCTGGGCGAAGATCTGCTGGGCCTCCTCGAGGGTGACAGTGAACAGCTTGTCCTCGCTGTCGAGCGACCGGGAGTCCTTGTCCTTCTTGATGTAGGGCCCGTACCGGCCGTTCTGAGCGGTGATCTCGACGCCCGACTCGGGGTCCGTGCCGACCACGCGAGGCAGGCTGAGCAGCTTCAGCGCGTCGTCGAGCGTGATCTCCGAGAGCGTCATCGACTTGAACAGCGACCCGGTGCGGGGCTTCTCCTTGGCGCCCTCGGGCAGCACCTCGGTGACGTAGGGCCCGAAGCGGCCCTCCTTGGCGAGGATCTCGTGCCCGCTCTCCGGGTCGGTGCCCAGCGAGCGCCCCTCCTGCGGGGTCGCGAAGAGCTCCTCGGCCAGCGCCAGGTCGAGCTCGTCGGGTGGGAGGTCGTCGGGCAGGTTCGCCCGCTGCGACTTCTCCTCGCCGTCGGCGGTGACGATCCGCTCGAGGTAGGGCCCGTAGCGGCCGACGCGCACGACGACGTCGCGGCCCTGCTCGTCGGCGAACATCCGCAGCGAGTTGACCTCGCGGGCGTCGATGCCCTCGAGCTTGTCGCCGACGAGCTTCTTGAGCCCGCCCAGGTTCGACATCGACGCCTCGACGCCGTCCGCGCTGCCGGCGGCCGCACCGTCACCGTTGCCGTTGCCGTTGCCGTTGCCGTTGCCGTTGCCGTGCGCGCCGAAGTAGAAGTGCGACAGCCAGGTCTCACGCTGGGCGTTGCCCGCGGCGATGGCGTCGAGCTCGTCCTCGAGGGCGGCGGTGAAGTCGTAGTCGACGAGGCGCCCGAAGTGCTGCTCCATCAGCCCGATCACCGCGAAGGCGATCCAGCTGGGGACCAGGGCCTGCCCCTTCTTCCAGACGTAGCCGCGCTCCTGGATGGTGTTGATGATCGACGCGTAGGTGGAGGGCCGGCCGATGCCGCGCTCCTCCAGCGTCTTCACCAGGCTCGCCTCGGTGTAGCGGGCGGGCGGGCTCGTCGTGTGACCCGACGGGTCGAGGCTGTCCGCGCTCAGCGACTCGCCCTCCGCGAGACGCGGCAGGCGGGACTCGGCGTCGTCGGCCTGCCCGCCCTCGAGCTCGTCGACGGTCTCGACGTAGGCCCGCAGGAAGCCCGGGAACGTGATCGTGCGGCCGGACGCGGAGAAGGTGCAGACCTCGCCGGTGGCGGCCGGGGCCGAGGCCCGGACGGTCATCGTCGTCCCGCGCGCGTCGCGCATCTGGCTGGCGATCGTTCGCTGCCAGATGAGCTCGTAGAGGCGGAACTCGTCGCCGCCCAGCTCTCCTCCGACCTCGCCGGGGGTCCGGAACGTCTCGCCCGCGGGCCGGATCGCCTCGTGGGCCTCCTGGGCGTTCTTCACCTTGCGGGTGTACTGGCGCGGCTTCTCCGCGACGTTCTCGTCGCCGTAGAGGTCGCGGGCCTGGGTGCGCGCGGCGTTGATCGCGGTCTCCGACAGCGTCGTGGAGTCCGTGCGCATGTAGGTGATGTAGCCGTTCTCGTAGAGCCGCTGCGCGGTGCGCATCGTCCGCTCGGACGAGAACCGCAGCTTGCGGCCGCCCTCCTGCTGCAGCGTCGAGGTCATGAACGGCGCGTAGGGCTTGCGCGTGTACGGCTTCTCCTCGACGGAGTCGACCGTGTACTCGCTCGACGCCAGGGCCTCGACCAACCGGCGGGCCTCGGCCTCGTCGAGCGCCGTCACGTCGGTGTTCTTGAGCTGACCCCGGGCGTCGAAGTCGCGGCCCGTGGCCACCCGGGACTCCCCGATCGCGACCAGGGACGCCTTGAAGGTCGGCGTGTTGCCGGTGTCCTGCTGCTGGCCGGTGCGCAGGACGGCGTCGATGCCCCAGTAGCCCGCGGACACGAACGCCATCCGCTCGCGCTCGCGCTCGACGATGACGCGCGTGGCCACCGACTGCACCCGGCCCGCCGAGAGCTTCGGCATGACCTTCTTCCACAGCACGGGGCTGACCTCGTAGCCGTAGAGGCGGTCGAGGATGCGCCGGGTCTCCTGCGCGTCGACGAGGTCCTGGTCGAGGTCGCGCGGGTTGGCCGCGGCGGCCTGGATGGCCGACTCGGTGATCTCGTGGAACACCATGCGCCGGACCGGCACCTTGGGCTTGAGCGTCTCCATCAGGTGCCAGGCGATGGCCTCGCCCTCGCGGTCGCCGTCCGTCGCGAGGTAGAGCTCGTCGACCTCCTTGAGGGCGTCCTTGAGCTCGGTGACCGTCGACTTCTTGTCCGGCGTGACGATGTAGAGCGGCTCGAAGTCGTTGTCGACGTCGACGCCCAGGCGCGCCCAGGACTGGCCCTTGTACTTGGCGGGGACGTCGGCGGCGCCGCGCGGCAGGTCGCGGATGTGGCCGCGGCTGGACTCGACGATGTAGCGCGAGCCGAGGAAGTCCGCGATCTTGCGGGCCTTGGCCGGCGACTCGACGATCACCAGGCGACGGCCGCCGTCGCCCGCCGGGGTCGCGCCGCCGCGACCAGTCTTCCCGCCGCCCCCCGAGGACTTCGCGCCGGACTTCGCGCGCGTGCTCGATCGCGCCGCCGGCCCGCTCTCGGAGGGGGTCGGGGCGTCGGTCGTCGCGCTGCGTGCCGTCGTCGCGCCCTTCGTCGATGCCACGGGCATGCCTCGTCTCGTCGTACCGGTGGCGGACCGCCACTCGCCGCCAGTGTGCCTCACGGTGTCACCCACGCCAGGCGCGACCGGTGGCACCGCCCCCGCAGCGGGGTGGTGACGGCCGCGCGCGGTGCCGCCGATCGCCCCGCGGGCTGGACCGATCGATGCTGGTGACGGGGCCGTCCGGGTGGCCCCGGAGCCGGTGTCGCCGGGCTCACACCGGCCAGACGCCGTCGGCCAGATCGCGGGGTGGGCGACCCACCAGCTCACCCAGACGACCGTGCCGTCGCCGCCCGACGATACGCAGCACCGGCGCGCCGGCCGCACCGGCCAGGGTCGCGCCGAGCCCGGCACGATGACTCGCCGTGAGCAGCTCGTCACCGGCGAGCGGGGCGTCGGGGTCCAGTCCGAGCGTGTAGGCGCGCCCGTCGAGCGTGCCGGCGGCCAGCACCCACAGCCGCAGGCGCGGCCCGTCCAGCTCGAACCCGGGCGGGACGCTCTTCATTCCGCCGCCCGACGTCCAGGCCCGCGCGAGGTCGACGAGGTCCGCGCGGAAGGCCGTGCGGACCTCCGGGCGCCCGTCCCCGGCGCGACCGACCTCCGCCGGGACCCCCCGGCTCCGCAGCGCGCAGCACACCGCGCGCGCCCGCCACCTCGTCACGGGGTCGGGGTCGGGGTCGCACGTGGCCGTGCGAGCGATGCGGCTTTCCTGGCGTTCATCGCCAGGATCGCCACATCCTCGCGGCGACGACACGCCGGCGTCGTCCGCCGGTGGCGGGCGTCGGCCGAGCCGGGCCACGATCTCCTCGGGGTCGAGGTCCAGGAAGGCCAGCTCGTCGGGGTCGAGCTCCGGGCCGGGATCGTCACGGTCCGGGGACTCCTCGGGGTGTCGCGACGACGAGGATGTGGCGATCCTGGCGCTGGACGCCAGCGACGCCGCATCGCTCGCACGCGGCGCGTCGTCCCGCCCGCCCTCGTCGTCGTCCGCGTCCTCCGCCTCGTCCTCGGGCTCGTCCTCCTCGGACTCCGGCTCCGGCGGCGGGCCCAGCACGATCGTCAGCCGCGCCGCCGAGCCGCGGCCGAAGAGCTCGGCGCGTCCGGGCCCGCAGAGCAGGCCCTCGAGATCGCGCAGGGCGCGCGGGTGGGCGTCCGCCGACCAGAACGACAGCTGCCCCACGGCCGCGCAGCGTAGAACACGCGTTCGAACGGACGTGGGAACCACACGGTCCACGTGCGGCCCCGGGACGAGCGAAGGGCCCCTCCGGTCGAGTAGATCGACCGAAGGGGCCCCACGCTGCGTCCTGCCGTGCGGCTCAGGCCTGGGCGGGAGCCGCCGTGTCCTGGTTGGAGTCGGCGATGGCCGTCGAGCGGCGCTTCGACACGAAGATCGCCACCGCGATGCCGATGAGGGCGACGACGGCGATCGTGATGCGGACGGCCGGGTTGGCGTCCACGCCGACCGACAGGGTCACGACGGCCGGGGCGATGAGCACCGAGACCAGGTTCATGACCTTGATCAGCGGGTTGATCGACGGGCCGGCGGTGTCCTTGAACGGGTCACCGACGGTGTCGCCGATGATCGTCGCCTCGTGGGCGTCGGAGCCCTTGCCGCCGTGGTTGCCGTCCTCGACCAGCTTCTTGGCGTTGTCCCAGGCACCACCGGAGTTGGCCAGGAACACGGCCATCAGCGTGCCGGCCGCGATCGCGCCGCCGAGGTAGCCGGCGAGCGGACCGACGCCGAGGCCGAAGCCGACGGCGATCGGGGCGAGGATCGCCAGCAGGCCGGGCGTGGCCAGCTCGCGCAGCGCGTCGCGGGTGCAGAGGTCGACGACCTTGCCGTACTCGGGACGACCCTCACCCGCGCCGCCCCGGTACTGCATGATCCCGGGGATCGACTTGAACTGGCGGCGCACCTCGAACACCACCGCGCCGGCGGCGCGGGACACGGCGTTGACCGCGAGGCCCGAGAACATGAACACGACGGCCGCGCCGATGATGACGCCGACGAGCACGTTCGGGGCGGTGAGGTTGTAGATGTCGGTCAGCGTCTGCCCGGCCTCGGCGTAGGCCTGCGTGATCGCGTCGTTGTACGACCCGAACAGCGCCGTCGCGGCGAGCACCGCGGTGGCGATGGCGATGCCCTTGGTGATCGCCTTCGTCGTGTTCCCGACCGCGTCGAGCTCGGTGAGGATGTCCGCACCGGCACCCTCGACGTCGCCGGACATCTCGGCGATGCCCTGCGCGTTGTCCGACACGGGGCCGAACGTGTCCATGGCGACGATGACGCCGACGGTGGTCAGCAGGCCGGTGCCGGCGAGGGCGACGGCGAACAGCGCGACGAACACCGAGCCCGAGAGCAGGAACGCGCCGTAGACCGCGGCGCCGATGACGAGCGCGGTGTACACGGCCGACTCGAAGCCGACCGAGATGCCCGCGAGGATCACCGTGGCGGCACCGGTGAGCGAGCTCGTGCCGACGTCCTTGACCGGCTGGGTCTCGGTGCCGGTGTAGTAGCCGGTCAGCGACAGGATGACGATCGCGAGCACGATGCCGATCGCGACGGCGGCGAACGCGATGACCTGCGGGTTGCCGGCCGCGGCGAGGTCGCCGATGCGGGCGGCGTCGACGCCGGGCAGCTCGGCGAAGCTCGACGGCAGGTAGGTGAACGCCGCGAACGAGCAGGCCACGATCGAGATGACCGCGGAGATGTAGAAGCTGCGGTTGATCGCGCGCAGCGCGTTCTCGCCCTCGCGGGTGCGGGTGATGAACACCCCGATGATCGCGGTGACGACGCCGATCGCCGGGATGATCAGCGGGTACGTCAGGCCGAGCGTGCCGAAGGCGACCGAGCCGAGGATCAGCGCGGCGACCAGCGTGACGGCGTAGGACTCGAACAGGTCCGCGGCCATGCCGGCGCAGTCACCGACGTTGTCACCCACGTTGTCGGCGATCGTGGCGGCGTTGCGGGGATCGTCCTCGGGGATGTTCTGCTCGACCTTGCCGACGAGGTCGGCACCGACGTCGGCGGCCTTGGTGAAGATGCCGCCGCCGACACGCATGAACATGGCGAGCAGGGCCGCACCGAGACCGAAGCCCTCGAGGACGCGCGGGGCCTCCTCGACGTAGATCAGCACGACGACCGCGGCCCCGAGCAGGCCCAGGCCGACGGTGGCCATACCGACCACGCCGCCGGTGCGGAACGCGATCCTGGCGCCCTTGTCGCGCCCGCCGGGCTCGTTGGCCGCCGCGGCGACGCGGATGTTGGCCTTGGTCGCGAGGTTCATGCCCAGCGCGCCGATGGCCATCGAGAACAGGGCCCCGACGACGAAGGCGATCGAGCGCCCGATCAGCTCGCCCGTACTGGCGGCCGGCAGCGCGAACAGCACCAGGAAGACCACGACGATGAACGGCGCGAGCGTCTTGAACTGACGGGTGAGGAAGGCGCTCGCGCCCTCCTGCACGGCGCGGCCGATGTCACGCATGCCCTGCGTGCCCTCGTCGGCGGCGAGGACCTGCTGCCGCAGGACGAAGCCGACGATCAGCGCGATGACGGCCACCGCCGCCACCACGACGACCACGATGTTGTCGCCGCTGGAGAACGAGATCCCCGCGGCGAGGACGGACGCTTGCATCCAGCCTCCCGGTTGGCACTTCGACGCGCCCGGTCAGGCCGTGCGGCGACCCTCGGCGCGTGATGATCCAGGCCACGACCCGGCACGGCGGGTGGTGGACAGGTGCCGCAGTGTAGGAGGTAGCCGTCACCCGGTCGCACGGCAGTTCCCCCGTGCCCTGTGAGGTGTGCTTCTTTCTCGAACGAGAGCAGGAGGGAAGGGCCTGTGTCAGGCTCGGCGTGCGTGGACGACGGACGGGCGCAGGACGTGCTGCGGGGCGGCAGCCGCGGCGCCCAGCTCCTGCGCCGGGTGCTCGCCGGCACCCCTGACGGCGAGAGCCCGCTGACGCACGCCGAGCTCGTCCCCGCCCGCGACGGCACGACGACCGGCTGGCCCGACTGGGTGCCCGGGACCGTGCGCGCGCCGTTCCTGGCCCGGGGTGTCGAGCGGCCGTGGAGCCACCAGGTCGCCGCGGCCGAGCACGCGTGGGCGGGCCGGCACGTCGTCGTCTCGACCGGCACGGCGTCGGGGAAGTCGCTGGCCTACCAGCTGCCGGTGCTCACCCGCCTGCACACCGACCCGCGCGCGACCGCCCTCTACCTCTCGCCGACCAAGGCGCTGGGTGCCGACCAGCTCCGCACGGTGCTCGACCTCGGCGTCGACGGGGTGCGGCCGGCGGCGTACGACGGTGACACGCCGATCCCGGAGCGCGACTGGGTCCGCCAGCACGCGACCTGGGTGTTCTCGAACCCCGACATGCTCCACCGCGGGATCCTGCCGCGGCACGGGCGCTGGACGACGTTCCTGCGCCGCCTGCGCTACGTCGTGATCGACGAGTGCCACACCTACCGCGGCCTGTTCGGCTCGCACGTCGCGCTGCTGCTGCGGCGGCTGCGGCGGGTCTGCGCGCGCTACGGCGCCCACCCGACGTTCGTGCTGGCCTCGGCGACGGTGTCCGAGCCCGCGGTCTCGGCGTCGGTGCTGACCGGCCTGGACGTGTCCGAGGTCACCGACGACGGCTCACCGCGCGGGGCCCGGGCGGTGGCGCTGTGGGAACCGCCACTCCTCGAGGAGATCACCGGCGAGAACGGGGCGCCGGTGCGCCGGTCGGCGGGCGCGGAGACGTCACGGATGCTGGCCGACCTGGTGGTGGAGGGTGCCCGCACGCTCGCCTTCGTCCGGTCGCGGCGCGGGGCGGAGCTGACGGCGCTCGGGGCGCGGCGCGTGCTCTCCGAGGTGGACCCGGCGCTGGGCGAGCAGGTCGCGGCCTACCGGGCGGGCTACCTGCCCGAGGAGCGGCGGGCCCTGGAGCAGGCGCTGCTGTCCGGGTCGCTGCGCGGGGTGGCCACGACGAACGCCCTCGAGCTCGGCGTCGACATCGCGGGCCTCGACGCCGTGGTCGTGGCCGGGTTCCCCGGGACGCGGGCGTCGTTCTGGCAGCAGGCAGGGCGGGCCGGGCGGTCGGGTGACGACGCGCTGGTCGTGCTCGTCGCCCGGGACGACCCGCTGGACACCTACCTCGTGCACCACCCGCAGGCGATGCTCGGCGCTCCGCTGGAGCGCTGCGTGCTCGACCCCACCAACCCGTACGTGCTCGCGCCGCACCTGGCGTGCGCAGCGTCGGAGATCCCGTTGACGCGCGACGACGTGGCGGCGCTGGGCGGGGCGGCGGCGCTGGCGGTCGTCGACGACCTGGTCGCCGAAGGGCTGCTGCGCCGGCGGCGCGGGGGGTGGTTCTGGTCGCACCCCACCGACCGGCCGCACGCCGGCGTCGACATCCGCGGGTCGGGCGGCGAGCAGGTCGTGCTCGTCGAGGCGGACACCGGCCGGATGCTCGGCACCGTCGACCCCGGCACCGCGCCCGCGACCGTGCACCCCGGCGCCGTGCACCTCCACCAGGGCGAGAGCTACGTCGTCGACACCCTCGACCTCGACGACGGCATCGCCCACCTGCACGCCGAGGACCCGGAGTGGACGACCCAGGCGCGCACGGTGATCGACATCGCCGTCCTCGAGACCGAGCGGTGCGCGACGTACGGCGACCTGCAGGTGTGCCTCGGGAGCGTCGAGGTGACCGAGCAGGTGGTCGGCTACCTGCGCAAACTCCCCTCGGGGCGGGTGCTGGACTCGAACCCGCTGGACATGCCCGCGCGGTCGCTGTCGACCCGCGCGGTCTGGTACACGCTCTCGGAGGGGGCCCTGCTGGCCGCGGGGCTGGCGCCCTCGCGGTGGCCGGGCGCGCTGCACGCCGCCGAGCACGCGGCGATCGGGCTGCTGCCGCTCGTCGCGACCTGCGACCGGTGGGACATCGGCGGCGTCTCCACCGCGCTGCACCCCGACACGGGCCGCCCGACGGTGTTCGTGCACGACGGGCACCCCGGGGGCGCGGGGTTCGCCGACCGGGCGCACGAGGCCCTGCGCGAGTGGCTCGCGGCCACCCGCGACGCGATCTCGGACTGCGAGTGCCCCTCGGGCTGCCCGTCGTGCGTGCAGTCGCCCAAGTGCGGCAACGGCAACGACCCGCTCGACAAGGCCGGCGCGATCCTCGTCCTCGACGCGGTGCTGGGGCGGCTGGCGGAGGGGTGAGCCCTCGGGGGCTGCCGGGGTGGTCGGCGGGGCCCAGGCGCAGCGAACGCGCTGTTCGTAGCGCTAGAAGCAGCGAACGGCGCGTTCGTGTCGTCGGGCCCGGCAAGCTCGGCTCCGTGAGCGGGGACTTCGCGCGCGTAGAGGCAGCGAACAGCGCGTTCGCTGCACCGGGGAGCGAGGGGGTGGGCTACGCCGCGGGTCGGGGGTTCTCCGGCCCGACCCGCGGCGAGGTCTGGGACGCCGCAGGCCGGGGAGATCGTCGACCCGGCCTGCGGCGCCGTTCGGGGCGGCGGTGGGCGCGCACTGCTGCGCTGCCCACCGCCGCGAGGTCCTCCCTGTCCCGGAGCGGCGGCCGGTCGCGACGGGTGCACCGGCGCGTCGGCGTACGGAGTGTCCGGTGGGGCGGCGGACGCGCGGCCGGCGTGGCCTCGCTGGTCCGGCGTCGCCCCGAGGGGGACCGTTTCTCTGGAGTTGTGGAGGTGTCGCGTGGGGCGCTAGGAGCGCACCCCGGTCGCGACGGTCGCGAGGCGGTAGGTCGACCCACCGCCGGCGACGGCCGGGCGCTGGGCGACGGCCTCGGCCAGCGCGTCCTGCACCCGGAACGGGTCGGGCAGGTTCCAGCCGCACGCCGACGGGCGGACCCGCCAGTGGACCGAACCCTGCGGGAAGGTCGAGGGCGGCGCGGCGAACCAGCTGCCGCGCCCGTGCAGGACGATCCCCGCGCGCTCGGCGAGATCCGGGCGCAGCGGCTCGCCCGCGCCCACCGGGAACAGCCACTCGCCGGTCGGCGTCGCGGCGATCGGCACCGGCACCCCGACCGCGCGGAGCACCGCGGCGGCACGGCGACCGACGGTGGCCGGCACCTCGAGCACGTCGAACGTCAGCCCGGTCGGCAGGAGGATCGAGTAGGGCAGGCCGGTCCACCACTCCGCGATCTGCTCGCAGTCGGTGGACGCGCGGCGGGCCCAGTCGTCGAGGACCGGGCACGGCCCCTCCTGCGACGCGTCCGGGCAACCGCTCCACGACTCGCCCTGGGGGAACGTGCCCGGGACGACCGCCCACCCGTGGTCAGCCAGGACCATGGCCTCCGCGCGGAGCTCCGTGCCGTAGACGGCTCGATAGCTGTCCCACCACTGCATCGGCTTCCTCCTGGACCCGGTTCTCTGTCCCGGTGTGCTGTGACCAGTAACGGCATGCGTACGGCGCTTCGCCACCCGTCATCGCCCATCGGCCGTGATCACACGTTGAGCGTGACCGTCGGCCCCGCTCAGCGGGCGAGCGCGCGTCGAGCACCTGGCGGGAGCGCCGACGCCCGAACGAGTCGCCGCTCACCCGGGGCGGCGCCCCGCTCGTCCCGGGACACCTACTCCCCGGTCGCTTCGGGTCACCGGACGCCGCCGCTCGGGGTGCCACGAGCGGTGACGGGGCCCGCGCGGGCTCGCCCGGTCGCGTCACCGGACACGCTCGGGAGGCAACCGCACCGGGTGGACGTGCTGACGACCACCGACCAGCCCTCGACCGAGCAGGCGACCAGCCGGGCGTCGTTGCGCTGCGCGACATCGCCGGCTCGCGCGCAGGCCACGTCCGCCCCGCGGACGGCCTCGCGGGCGCCGGCGAGGGCCGCGAGGTCGGCAGCCGCCTCGGCCCGGTGCCGCGCGAGCGTCGCGGCGCCCAGCTGCAGGCCCAGGCCCAGGAGGAGGACCAGGACGCCGACCGCGGCCGCCGCCAGGACGGTGGCCGAGCCGGCGTCGGCGTCCGCCCGCCGACCGCCCGCCGTGCCGCTCATCGCGGACCGCCCGGGGTGGCGCCCTCGCGCGACAGGGGCGGTGTCGGCAGGGGCTCCGTGACCGGGGGAGCGGTCGGTACCGCGGCGGTGCCGGCCGGAGCGCCGCCCTCCGTCCCCGCACCGGCACCTGCGGCGACGGCGTCGGCGTCCGTGCCGGCCTGCGGGCCATCGCCCGGCGCTCCGGCGAGCGGGTCCGGGCCCTCGCCGGGGGCGACCGGCGAGGGCTCGCGGCCGGCCAGCGCCCCGGCGCCGACCCGCACCCCCGGCAACGCGGAGCCCAGCGGCGCCGCCCGGACCCGCGCCACGACGTCGTCACCCGCCACGTCGACCGTCACCTCCGACCCGCCGGGCAGCAGCCGCGCCGCCGCCCGGCGGGCACCGTCGAGGTCGCCCCGCGCCCCGAAGCGCGCCGCCTCGGTGGCCGCGTCGACACACCGCAGCTGCAGCACCACCGCGCCCATCGCCGCGAGGACGACCGCGAGCACCACGACGAGCGTGCCGACGGCGAACGCGGCCTCGACGGTGACCGATCCGGCGTCACCCGTCAGAAGGTGCTCGTCAGCGCCCGCTGCACGATCGCGGTCAGCGCGCCGATGATCGAGTCGCCGGTGACCACCGTGTAGAGCAGCGCGCCGAAGGCCGCGGCGGCGATCGTGCCGATCGCGTACTCGGCGGTGGACATGCCGGCGTCGTCGTCGCGCAGGTGCGCCAGCCGGTCCCGGAACGTGGTCGTGCTCATCGCGTTCTCCTCTCCTCCCACGCCCCGGCGGGGCGTGCGGCCTCATCGCTGCTCCAGCAGCGGGCCGGCGAGCCCGACGACCACCGGGACGATGCCCAGGGCCAGGAACGCCGGCAGGAAGCACAGGCCGAGCGGCCCGGTGACGAGCACGCCCGCCCGCTCCGCGCGGGCCTCGACGGCGTCGGCCGCCTCCGCGCGCAGGTCGGCGGCGACGGCCTCGACGACGTCGGCGACCGCGGCGCCGCTGCGCGAGGAGCGGCGCGCGGCGCGGGCGAGCCGCACCGTGTCGGGCTCGGTGAGGGCGGGCGCCCAGGCGGCGGCCGGGTCGGAGCCCAGCGCCACGAGGTCGGCGACGTGACCCAGGGCCTCGCCCACCGCCTCGGGCAGGGCCGGCACGACCGCACGGGCCGCGCGGTCGAGCGGCAGCCCGGCCCGCAGGCACGCGGCGAGCTGGTCCCACGCGCCGGCCAGCCCGAGCGGGTCGGGGCGCGGGCGTGCCCGGTGTGCCCGCCACCGCGGCAGCAGGACGACGACCGCGACGCCGCCGACGACCCCGAGCAGCGCGACGGTCGCAGCACCGCCCGCCCCCGCCGCGAGTCCGGCGGCGACCAGCGCGAGCCCCGGCGCGAGGCCCTCGCGTGGAGGCCGGCGGGCCACGGCGGGCGGGGCGGTCCGGTGGCGCGCGGTGACGGGTCCGGGGGCGACGACCAGGGCCGCCGCCAGCGCCAACAGGGCACCGGCGAGGGCGCTCACCGGGCCACCCCCGCGACGATCCGCTCGGTCCACGCCAGCCCGGCGCACACGAGCCCGACCCCGACGACGAGCAGCGCCTGTCCGAGGAGCCCGCCGGTCAGCACCGCCCACGGGCGCGCTCCGATGCCCTCGCCGAGCAGCACCCCCAGCACCGGCAGGCCGGCGAGCACGGCGGCGGTGGCCCGCGGGCCCGCGAGGCGCGCCCGCAGCCCGCCCGCCATTCGCGCGCGGCTGCGCAGGTCGTGGGCGACCGCGCCGGCCGGCCCGGCGAGGGCGATCCCGTGACGGTCGGCGAGCGCCCAGGCGGCCGCGAGCCGCTCGAGGTGCGCGGACACGTCCGGCTCGCGTGCCCGGGCCGCCCGCAGGGCCGCGGGCACGTCGCCGCCGAGGTGGGCGGTCGCGCCGAGCAGGGTCATCACGCGCGCCGCCGTGGGGTGGGCATCGGCGCCCGCCGAGGTGGCCGCGGCGGCCGGGGGCGCGCCGGCACGGACCTCCGCGGCGAACGACGCCAGCGCCTCGGCGAGCCCGGCGGTCGCGGCCGTCCGCTCGCGCTCGGCGCGGGCCGCAGCGCGGTGACGGTGGAGCGTGGCGGCGAGCACCAGGGCCGCGAGCGCGCCGCCCGGCCCCGCGACCGCCAGCCCGGCCGCCGGCGCGACCGCGAGCAGGACACCGCGCCGGCGGAGGAGGGCCGCCGGGGCGAGGCGCGGGGAGCTCCGCCGCTCCCGGCGGACCACCCGCACCGCGGCCACGGGCGCCGGCCAGCACACGAGCGCGGCCGCCAGGAGGCCCAGCGCCGGCGCGGTGCCGGCGCCGACCTCGGCGGCGGGCACGGCACTCACGCCGGCTCCCGGTGCAGCACCGCCACGCCGGCCGCCACGGCCACGGCCCGGGCCGGGCGACCCGACGCCGGCGCGGGCTCCGGCGGACCGGGGTCCGGCGGCGCGGGGTCCGGCGGGCCGGGCGCGTCCTCCCACGGGGGCGCCACGCCGCGCTCGCGCAGCATCGCCGCGAGGTCGGCGCGGCCGACCGCCCAGCCGTCGCTGCGGGTCCACGCCGGCACCACGACGACCTCGCCCGCCCCGTCACGGCGTCGCAGCACCCCGACCGCGTCGAGCGTGCGCGCGCCGTCCCGTCCCCGGCGGACCTGCAGGACCACCTGCACCGCCGCCGCGAGCTGGCTGTGCAGCGCCGCCGGCCCCAGCCCGCCGAGCGCCGCGAGCGCCTCCAGGCGTGCGGGCACCTCGCGCGGCGCGTTGGCGTGGACCGTGCCGGCCCCGCCGTCGTGGCCCGTGTTCAGGGCGGCGAGCAGCTCGACCACCTCGCCACCCCGGACCTCGCCGACCACGAGCCGGTCGGGCCGCATCCGCAGCGCCTGGCGCACGAGGTCGCGCAGCAGCACCTGCCCGGCGCCCTCGACGTTGGGCGGCCGCGACACCATGCGGACCACGTGCGGGTGCACCGGTCGCAGCTCCTCGGCGTCCTCCAGGGATGCGGAGTACACCGCCTACTGAGAGGGTGCCCGCCGATGCCGCAGCGAGCCTTGATCCTGCTCCGCCTGTCCCGCATGACCGACGCGACGACCAGCCCGGAGCGGCAGCTCTCAGACTGCGAACGCTACTGCGAACAGCACGGCATGACCGTTGCCGGGGTCGCCGAGGATTGGGACGTCTCCGGGTCTGTAGACCCGCTCCAGCGGACGGGCGCGGGGCCGTGGCTCCGGGATCGGCTTGCTGAGTTTGACGTGGTGGTGGCCGCGAAGCTCGACCGCATTGGCCGTAACGCCGGGCACATCCACGCCCTCATGTCTTACCTACAGGAGCACAGCAAGTCGCTCGCTTGCGCGAACGATCCGATCGACATCGGCAGCCCGATGGGTCGAATGATCGTCTACATCATGTCGACCGTCGCGGAGATGGAGCTGGACACCATCAGCGGCCGGAACGCGTCGGCCGCTCAGTACAACATCGCGGAGGGGAAGTTCCGGGGCGGCACGGTCCCGGCGGGCTACCGGCCGTACAAGGACGCTGACGGCGACTGGCGGCTCATCCCGGACGAGGACGGGCTGGCCCCGGTGGTCCGGGAGATGGTCCAGCGAGCCGCCGACGGAGAGCGCGCGTCCGCGATCGTCGCCGACCTCACCGCCCGGGGCGTCCAGACCCCGAAGGACCGGCAGGACGAGCTGAACGGCCGGGCCCCGAGAGGACGGCCCTGGCGGCTGTCCAACTTCCGTCGCCTGATCCAGTCCCCTACCGTCATCGGGCAAGCGGTCTACCGCCCGGTCGTCACGGACGAGAACGGCAAGCCGGTTAAGCGGAACGGCGCCAAGCAGTACGGGCCTGAGCAAGTCGTCTTCAAGGACGGGGAGGCGCTGGTCCGGGCTGAGCCGCTTGTCTCCCCGGAGGTGTTCTACTCAGCCCGCGACGCCATCGAGAGCCGCACCCACGCCAAGAACCAGACTCGCCGCGCCACCGAGGCTGCGTTACTCACCGGCGTTCTCTACTGCGGACGGTGCGGGGGCCGGATGTACCGACTCGTGCGCAAGGACCGGAAGGACCACTACCGCTGCAACTCGACGCAGCACGGGAAGTCCTGCGGCAACGGAAACATGATCTGCGAAACGCTCGATGCGGAGGTCACGCGAGAGCTTTTCGATCGCCTCGGCCACATCCCGCACGTAGAGCGGCGATACGTCCACGGCACGGAGAGCGGAACGACGATCGAGCAGATAGACGCGGAACTCATGTCCTACACCAGCGCTGTCGGCCGGTTCCCGGCCAACTCTCCCGCGTACAACGCGATGATGGAGAAGGTCGACGCACTCTCGGCCAAGCGCCGTGAGCTGGAGGCTCAGCCGCAGACGGCGTCCGGGTACCAGTACGTCCCGACCGGCCAGACGTTCGGCGAGTACTGGGAGAGCCTGACGACGGCAGAGCGCAATGACTTCCTCCGGGATAATGATGTGCGGGTCGTGTTCGCCCGCGACCCCGGGACGGAGCCAACATGGTCAACGGATTTCCGTGGTCTCCTCGGCATGATTGAAGCCGTGTATCCCGGTCACGTGGCAGACGTTCGAGACAAGCTCCACGCGGCCGGGCTTGACGGAGAAGACCCGCTCGCCATCCTCGCGACCGTCGACCGGCAGGGCTCGTCCGAGGAAGGGGTCGGCTAGTCGCCCTAGCTCCACGGCGTCGGCACGGGTAAATCCGAAACGCAAAATAGGTTGAGTAAGTCCTCGCGTTCAAGAAACATAATCTGACTGCGCCTGGAAACGTCTAGCTTTTGACCAAGCCAAGCCCTCGCTGCCTTGGTTATCTCGCCTCCGGCTACGATGTACGCGTGATCCACGAGGACACTTCTATTGACCTCAGAATCGAAAATCTCGTGCCCGAGCATCATGAGTGCCTGTTGATGAATCTCGGCGACGTTATGGTTGCGTGCGTCGGGCGCTCCCCTAGCGTCCAGCTTCCCCTTCTTGGCCTGGATGCCGAAGTAGAGGAAATGCTGCGTCGGCAACTGAATCTTCATCCACAGGTCCTTGCCATACTCCAGGGCCTTATCTCGGTGACCAGTGACGGAAACTCGTTTGTAACCCAGCTTGCGGAGTAGCGGAAGCAAGACTTTCTCGATCAGCTCGTCCTCGCTGCATGCGTCCAGATAGGACGCCAGCTCACTTCGGCGTCGGACCTCTTCGCGAGACAGGGGCTTATTTGGATCGAGTGGTGCGCTAGAGGTGGTGTTGGTACGCACGTGACGTAAGTGAAGCTGCAAGTCTTCACCGTAGAACGCTTGGAACCCGTCCCGCGTGAGCGCCGCGTTGAGCGCTTGCAGTGCGCGGGTGCGCTCATCGTCATCGTTCATTGTCGTGGCGTCGCTGCGGTCCATCAGTCGACGCAGGACAGCAACGAAAGCATCGGGCATTCCTGGCAGTGAGGCTGACTCCTCCCGTTTAATGATGTCGTCCAGGACTTCCTTCACCCAAACGTCTCGCGTCGATCCGTCATGTCGGTAATGCAGCCCGGCGTCTTCGAAGAACTCAGTCAGGTACCGACTACTGCGGTAGACGAAAGGAGTTGTCTCGTCGCCATTGCCGCAGACCATCACGGCAATCTGTCGGAGCGTCCTGCTCTGCACTGGGAGCCCTCTAAGTCGTGGTTATTGCTTGCTAGGGTTAAGCCTCGACTGCTCTTGTGCCGAAGGCGTTGAACGGAGGTCGAGTCTCAGCGATGTCATGCGGCCTCGCGACCGTCGTGGACGTCTAGGTCTTCGCGGCGTCCCTCACGCCGATCGCCGGGACCATCCTCGTCGTCCTCCCGGACTCCACCTCGCATCGCCAGGAGGATGCCCGGCCGCTCCTTTGGCTGCGTCCCACGCAGGCACATCACTACGTACACGACTCGGCTCAGCCCGAGCAGAACAGCCCCGATAGCGCCGCCATAGGCCACTGCTTCCACGCCGGTTCTCCAACCCGCTCAGAGGTCACCGGGCAACTCCGAGCCCGGCGGTTCTGAGTGTGCATGACGGGGGTGGGGTCCGACGCCGCAGGCGCAAGTCCGGACCCAAGCAACAAGAAGCACCCGAAGTGTCGGACCCCTGTGCTATAAGGCCTCTCGGTCGCACGTCCACAGAAATGTTCCACCGCCCTGAGCTGCGCAAACCCCACACAGGCGCCGGTGGATTCACGTGGAACTGCCACGCTTCCTAACATCATCGTCCGCCCTAGCCGACAGCGAAGGCGCGGCTAGGACAACATCATCCGTAACTACCTACCCACCGTTGCAGTCATGCGCTGGATCACGCCCCTGAGCAGGCAATCTCTCCTTGGGCGGGCCTTGCCTCGGCAAATAGTCCACAGCTACCCGTCAGGCCTCGCGCGCCGTTCGTCCTCAGAAAGTTCACTCTGTTGGAGCAGTCCTCGCCTCGCCTTTGTTGGCACACAACACCGCTCCCGGTCACGAGCTCCCAGGGGACTGCGTGCGGACGATCGGATCGGCGCCACTGCGGGCTCACGACGGCCGGGTAGAAGTCGACGGCTCCGCCCGGCCAACGGCCGCGTTGAGGCGCCGCCAGCGCTCGCTGGCCGACTAGCCTCTCGGAACCGGATGCGCGCCCGGACGGGCCTGGCCTGGTGCGCCGACGCGCACTGTCGACAGCGAAGGACGATCGGTGAGATGAAGCCCGAGGTTGCAACGCTGCTCGGCGGCGTCATCGGTTTCGTTGGCGCCCTACTCGGTGCCGGGGTGAGCGCCGGTGCCCTTATGTGGCAGGCGCGGGTAAGTCGGGAGCGCGACGCACGGCAGCGACTTCTGCGGTTGGTCAGCAGAGCCCAAGAGGCACTGCACGCGGAGTCTACGGATAGGGACGACCGCGAGAGCGTAGAACTCAATCAGCTCGCAGACGACCTAGACGCCGTGACCTTCGACTTTCGTCGGAAGGCGGATCGGCGGGACCTACAGACCTGCGTCCGCGCGCTCCAGGAGCGGTCCTTCATGGGGCGGAGCGCACTCGGTGAAGGACTGAGCGCTACCGCAACCATTTACGCCATAGTCAGGGCGCGGGCTGGGCGCGAGAAGCGCCCGGCGTGGATAGCAGAACGGCTAGTCCACTTTTCCGAAATGCTCGGAATCCTCGACGATGAGCGGGCCGCGTACGAGGAAGACCTGTTGGAACGCGAGAAGAAGGAGAAAGCTGAGCGAAGGGCGAAGCGTTCCGGCTAGCCCTCACCTTGTAAGTCGCCAGAGCGCAAAGACGCAGGTGAGCCGGCGTCGGCGATGGTTGCCGCGAGGCTCTGAACCCGGCGGACCTCGGAGACGCCTCCCCGGCGGTCCTAGCGGTTATCCGGCCCCGAAGACCCCCCGTACCGACGGGGGGCCGGTCGCGTGAGACGAGGACGACCAGGACCACAGCAGCAACAACCGAGCGCCGCGACTCACGCAGCAGGCACGTTCGCGAATGAATCGTTCTGCGAAAAGTCGAAGCGAAAAAGAGAAATGAAACAATCAGCGAAAGCGATGATGATTGGCGTAACGGATACGGCGCACAGGATGGTGGGCATAGTGGGGGGCCTAGTAGGTAGGGGGAAGTGGGAGGGGGAGTATGCAGGGGGTACACATAGCAGGTAGTACAACCAGCATGCTTATTACTATTCTGCTCAGCAGTTCTGCTCAACTAATCTGTTCAGCACAACTACTCAGCACAGCAGCACACAGCAGGCAGGGGATACCAGCACGGGGGCAGTAGTGGGCAGGGGGTACACCCACCCCTACCTACTCCACGGCAGGAGGGGCAGGGGGCGGAGAGGTAGGGGCCCAGCACGTGCCCGGGCCAGGGGGTACCTACCCCCTCCGCACCCGCACCCGAGTAGGGCCGGGGCAGGAATCATCCGGGCGCTATGCAGCCGTGGGCACAGCAGCGGGCCCGTTCGTATCCTTAGTCCCGTACTCCCGCAATCATGCGATACGGGCGGCGACCTTCACCCCGGACGGGTGCAAGCACCCTGAGGGCCCCCTACCTAGAGGGCCCGACCCCTACTCACCTGGGATGCCCCTACCTCGGAGCACCCCAGGAGTGGAGAGAGGACTACTTCCCCGCCTCGGTAATGTCGCGGAGCCGTCCATCCTTGTGAGCCTGCGAAATGTCGCGCGGGTCCATGCCCTTCAGATCGTCCCGAGACAGTTGCCCGGTGTCGTTCGCAGCCTGCCGGAGCCGGAGGTTTTCTGCCTCCAGCCGCTCAATCTTCTGCGCGTCGGTCTCAGAGTCCATTGATCTTATCCGCCTTCCGCTGTCGCTCGTCGGGAGTGTCATTCATGCTCGGAAGCGCAGCCTGAGGAACGTATTTCCGCAGACCGTCGATCCGGTACAACTCCCGGTGTCGCTGAGTATTCGACCGCTGTTCCTCGTGCTCGGCGACCCTCCGCATACGCTCCCGGTGGTCGATCACATCCGACACGTCCGGCGTGGCCGGAAACGGCACGTACTCAGCCGGGGTCAGCTTCTCCGCGATGATCCACGAGTGGACCGTCTGCGGGTCGGAGCAGCCAGCACCCCACATGCGGCGGAACTCGGCCTGGAGGTCCGACCGGCTGAACAAAGCGTCCCCGGTGTCGAACCGAGGAACCGTGTACGTCGGCATTCCCGGCTCAGCCTGAGCGGGACGCTCCCGCATACGTTGGACGTCCTCGGCGGTCAGCGGGTGCCCGTCGGTTCGGTAGGCGACGGTCTGTCGTCCTTCGTTACTCACTTATCCATTCTCCTCTGATACTTGCGTCAATCATTCTCGATAGTGGCTCTACCGCGCACGCGTGGCCGGAGTCCATCGCGGCCTGCCAGATAGCCCGGTACTTTCGGACGGAGTCCTTTGTGCCTAGACCTCGGTAACCAAGACGAGCGAACCCGTCGATGGTGTAAAACGACGAGTTTTCGTCGTTTGCGGTTCGGCCCCGCTTAGGCTCTTTCGTCCACGCCCACACGGCAGCGGGCAGCGTCCAGCCGGTAGAGAGGAAAGGGGCCGGAGGGGAGCGCGGAGGATCAGCGCGCTCGGCCCGCAACAGAACACGCGGGCCCGGCCAGTGAGGTGAACACCGACCCTCCAGCCCCAGGTATCTCTATCGGTCGAACGCGTCTGGCTCGCGGTCCTCGATCGGGACCTGGGCGTAGTGCTCCGGGTAGTTCCTCCGGCGCACTTCCTCGCGCGGGATGATGTGCGCTTCTCTCTCGTGCCCACACTGCCCGGTCACCCCGAGCCGGTGGCACATGCAAAACTCAGCCATTCTCTACTCCTCACGATTCCGGGGTGGCCGGTCGTAATGCCGATACCCGTAGCCGCTCGGCAGAGGCGCCACGAACGGCGAGACGCCGGTGTGCACGTCCTGAGCGCAGTCACCACCGGCTCCGCCACCAAGCCAGCCGTGCGACCACGAGAGGGCCGACGGGCCGGTCATCCGGCCGCACCGCAGCCCGGCCAGAAACTCCCCCGACGGCCCCCGGCGCTTCCGAGGACGGTCGGTTGCGCTGTCGCTAGACAACGGGACACCCGACGACGGCCGCGAGCTCGCGAGCGTCGTACGCCGGGCGCAGCGGGCCGGAGTCGTCCGACCGGTACCCGGCGATCCGGAGGTCGCTGTCGTCAATCGCAGCCCGCACCACGGCCGGGGACACGTTCGCCGCCTGGGCGTACTCCAGCCCGGTCATTAGGGCCGGGGCGTCAGCCTCAGGCAGCACGAGGACCACGCTTCCCGGACCGCTTGTCCCGGTTCGCCTTATTCTCCAGCGTGCGCAGTGTCAGCGGGTCGAACATCGGAGAGCGGAAGGAGTCCTCGGTGTACTTAATCGGCCGGACGTAATCGCGCCGGTGCCACACGTGGACCCGGCTCCGGCTGGTCACGATTCCCTTGTGTTCCGCCTGGGCAGCAGTGACCGCGTGGGTCATCGCCGCATCGTGGTTAATCTCCTCGAACATACTTCCTCCGTCACTAGGGCAGCCGCAGCCGCCACGGATTAGCTCCACAATGGAGCTGAGTTAAATCCCCCGGGCCTCACACCGGGTCGCCGGTGTCCTCCGCCCCGAGACGAGAAATGGATCTAGGTTCAGCGGCTCTCAGCCGGTCCGTCCTCGAGTGCGGCCGCTAGCGGTAAACAAGTGCACCGCTACGCCCGGAGGAATCCCTCCAGTCAGGCCCGGTGCTTCGCCGCCAACCCCGCAGCGTGCGGGTAGCCGTCGTCCGACGGCCGGAGGTGGCTCCCCACCCCGTTACCGGTCCGCAGGTCCACCCGGACAGCCCGGGGAGTCGACGCGTAGCCCGCCACGAACCACACGACGCCGGAGTCCGGCAGAGAGCACAGCGGCGTCCCGTCGGTCCGGTAGTAGGTCCGGGAGCACGCTCCGGGGCTCTCAGAGCCACACAGCGGGCACCGAGGACGGGCCGGGGTGTCATCGGGCCGGAGGTCCACACCGCAGCGCTCACACACGCCCGCCGGGGCCGGGCGAGAGCAGACCGGGCAGCCCGGCTCAGGCTCACCGAGGGCCACCCGGACGGCCGGGGCCGGGGGCGCCGGCCTGTTAGCGACCGCAACGTCCGAGGCCGGTTCCGGGGTCCGTGGCTCCAAGCCACTCACCGAGGCCGGGGCCGGACGTGACTTCCGGTCGCTACCGGAACAGCCGGAGCACGTGCCGGGGTCGTGGTCCTCAGGACGGACGAGGCCGGGGCTCCAGTGCCCGGCATCGTTCCGCTCGGCCAGGCCGTGACGCTCCAGGTCCCGCAGGACGGCCGCCGTCTTGTCCCGGCCGGTCCCGAGCACCGACCCAACGGCCTTCTTGACCACCGGGCCGGGGGCAGCGGCCAGAACGGCGTAGGCACGCTCAGCACGCGGCCCGAGCCCGTCGGCCGACCACATAGCACTCCGGGGCTTCACCATGTCTAGCCACTCCTCGACCCCGCCTCGCGCGAGTGCGTAACTCAACCAACCCAGGTAACTAAAAGACGGCTCACTGCCTTGTGTCGGACTTTCAGTTCCGCCCAGGTCAGAGGCCCCCGACAGATCATCACGACCCGTCGGAGTTTCAGTAGTCCCGTATTGTGTCGGAGTTTCAGTACCCCCGGGGGGAACCCCGTATTGTGTCGGAGTTTCAGTAACCCCCGGCAGGGCGCCGTATTGTGTCGGACTTTCAGTAGGTGCCAGCCGGTATGCGCCCGTATTGCTCGGCAGACGCTCGTGCTCGGAGAGCCGGACGTTGACGGCCGCGCGCTGCCGTTCCGCCTCGGAGGTCCCCTCGGCCGGGACCAGCACGCCCCACCCGGTGAGCCGGTGCAGGGCCGACCCGGCAGCGTCCCGCTTCACGTGAGCCCCGGCCGCGACGTAGGACCAGGACGCCACAGCAACGTCAGAGCCCCGCTCGCGCATCACGTCGACCACGGCCATCAGCACGGCCCAGGTGACGTCTATCCGCTTGGTCGTCTCGTGCTCACCGACCCGGGCTAAAGCGCCCAGGACCATCCCCGGCGTAATAGTCATGACGGAACCTCTATCCCGCTACCGTGATCGTCGCGGGTGCCCTGCTGGCAGCGGATTAGGCAGGCACCCTTGTTTGCATGCATTTAGGGACAAAAAATAACCGAGCCCGACGCGGTGGAGTGAAACACCACGCCGGACCCGGCTAGACACTGACGCACATCAGCGGAGTCATAGAGCCATGACGAACGGCAACGCGCAACCGTGAACCACGATCGCTTGCTACGCCACTATTCTAACATGCGGCCCTTAATCGGAGTACCATTTCGGGTCCGTAGAGGAACTGCGGGAAGGCTGTATGTCCGTGATGACTAGGGAATAGTACCCGGGACCACACCGCAGACATGAGAGAGCCGGAGCAGCCCGTTTCGACTACCCCGGCTCCCCGTTCCTGGGCCGTGCAGCTAGCCCGTGATGAGGATGAGCAGCGTCGCTCCGACGCCGACCAGCCCGAGACAAGCGCCCCACGCCGCCAGCGCCCCACCACGCTTCCCGTTCGGCCCCGAGCACTCCTTCATGCTCGCGAACCCGACGATCATGCCGATCAACGAACCGAGGCCCCACAGCCACAGGATCGACAGAACGAACGACGTGATCGCACCGCCGCTCCACTCCGGCCGGGCACGCTCGACGTAGACGTACTGGATCGGCCGTCCCTGCTCGTCGTACTGCTGCGGCGGTCCCTGCCGTCCGGCCTCGGTCATCAGTTCCCCTCCAGCTCGCTCATGGGCGGCATGTCCGGCAGCTCGGTCTGCAACTTGTCCAGCTCGGCCTCCGCCCCGAGAAGGCCGGCCGTGGCTTCCATCTGCCGTGCCGCGTCCGCGTACTCCGGGCACTCAGCCCGCACGGTCGAAGCGCCGTCGCGGAGCATCCGGGCGCCGTTCTCCGAGGTTCCTGCGGCGCCGTAGGCCGTGCGGGTCGCCGAGAGCGGGTCCTGTCCGTCGCCGAGGGCCTGGCAGACCTGCGGCCCCGACGAACACCCAGGCAGAACCAGAGCCGCCGCGAGGGCCAGTAGGACCGGCACCCCTCGCAATCCGACGGACCCAGCGCGGACAGCAGAACGTGGACGGCTCAGTCCGCCAAGTTTGTCGCTCATCGCGAGGGTTATCGGACGGCGCCCGAGTCCGCGTTATCGGCCGAATCTTGCGACTACCTGACGGTGTCTGATTTTGCTTCAACGTGCCTCTTCAGCACGTCAGATACCGCTCCTGCGGCCTCGACCATCATCGGCACGTCCTCATCTCCGAAAGCTTGTCCCGGACCGATCAGAAGATTCCCGTCGTCCGTCACGGTCAGCGTCAACTTGTCAGCCATGCCGCCGAGGTTGGCACAGAATAAAACTCTGTCAACGCAAGTAGCTCACGATAAGGCAAGTAACAGAGCGCACGCCCTGCAGTCACTAGGCAGGCGGAGATTCCGATAGAGGGCGCTCCCCCGTGACCCTTGGGTCGTCCCCACTCAGAGTCTCTGCTGAGCGCAAGTAGGAAAGCTCGCTCATCCGTCTCGCCACTGGCTCATTTACAGCAGTATCACTCGCCAGCCGCGAACCACTCCCCCGTAAACCCTGCTGCTCCTCAAAGGCTCTCAAGACTTCCTGAGCGCGCAGATGCTGCGCATGCTCCAAGTCGAGTATCTTTTCCTTCCGAGAGAGGGCATGTTCATCCCAGCGAATCCAGATTGACAGAAGCTGATTGAGTGCCCATAGCCCACCCCCCACTGCGGCGGAGGTAATGAGTACAGGCTGACTCGTGGCGGCTGCCGAAATCAGTAGCTGTAGAGGACTATCTAAGCTAGCTCGGCTTATCGTTGGTTCTTCGTTCCGAACCTGCCGTGAGACCCGTCGGAAGTTTCTGTCGCCGCCAATACTCCCAATCCTTATGCGGTCCATGGCCACTCGGCGAGGGTCAGTATCAGGGAATCCGGCGCGAGCTAGAACAACGTAGCGCCATAGGTCGCGCACGATAGTGACCTGATTTGCAAAGTCACTCATGGCCGGATTGAGGCCTAGATCGAACGAGAGATACAGGTGCTCAGTGCTCGTACCGACCAGCGACTCCGTCAATCTAAGCTCCCGCGCCGACCAACAGTTGTAGCCCAACATA
Source organism: Actinomycetospora sp. ABD4_176 (assembly GCF_056311855.1). Lineage (NCBI taxonomy): Bacteria > Bacillati > Actinomycetota > Actinomycetes > Pseudonocardiales > Pseudonocardiaceae > Actinomycetospora > Actinomycetospora sp. ABD4_176. The sequence continues at coordinate 3,623,176 of NZ_CM149974.1, forward strand.
GCGCATGCGGCCTGGCCTCTCGGCGACCGACCGTGGTCTGGAACTACTGGACCAAGCCTCCCTCGGGTTGCAGCTCCGAGATCACACGGTACGGGTCCGTCGATGCCGCGGCCTGACGCTCATGTCGGTACTCGTAGAGCCACACCCGGAACCCCCGACCTGCCCAACCCGACCGCCTCGTCGTGGTCGTCCGCCCCGGCAGGCGGCACCCGCAACCGGGCCGTGCCCGCGACGTTGAGGCCGTGCGCATTTTGTCGAGCATCTAGGACGCGTTCCATCGCTTGGCTTCTACCTGGATGGCTTCAAGTCCGGTCGCGGGACTAAGGCCTCTGACAAATACAACTGCGCGGTCCTCAATGAGGAGGCACAACCCCATGCCCTCTTCGTAAAGGATGTCCTGTCTCTCGTTGTATGAGGTCAACGCTTGCGTACTTAGTTGCTGAGCACAGTCGGCGTAGGTCGGGTCTCGCTGCGCGGTCCAAATGGCCACCCGGTCAGTTCTGACAGCGTAGAAAGCTGGCTGTTGCCTCTGGCCTTCACTGCGGTAAATGATGGACGAACGGGCCAGGTCTTGCGGCTGGGGTGGGTTGGATTCAAAGTCGTAACCACCCATCCGCAACTGACCCGTCCAAGATGGCTCCTCAGTGTCTCGGAGTGCGGTACTAGTGGGCGAGGCTGTGCCGGTGGAGGGAGGGATCGTGCTGGTAGTCGTGGGTCCCGCGGAGCCTGGGGGGACCTCTTCTCCGCTCTCCGAGAAGGCCAACAGAAGCGCAAGCGCTCCGACGCCGACGAGGACCGCAAGTCCGAGACTGCGCCCACTGCCTGCTGCACGCCCCGAGCGGCCGACGCTAGTGCGGCCCTGGCGGTACTGAAGATAAGCGAGTATCGCAGCAGCGACGCTAGCTATTGCGCCAACCGCCCCCCAGAAGGCTTCCAAGCTACCGACTCTCTCTGTCGAGAACCTTGCCACTGATGATTCGGGCATACTAGACACCTGCGGCACGTTTCGTAACCCACCTCGCGCCGGAAGACACCGAACAAGCCCTATGGCCTTCTCGTGCGGCCTATCAACTAGCACCGCTCACGCGGCTCGTCGGCGCACCGCACTCGCCTGCCGTCGTCTGCCCACTCAGTTGTGACCCAGTTGGAGTCCCTCGGAGGAACGTCCTATCCAGCCGATTGTGCCTGTGCTCGCACACCCAAACGGCAATCTCCGGCGGTCAGTCCCTCGCCCTGGCGCACGGCCGCGTCCCGGTCGTCGGTCTCAGCCGTCAGCAGCTCATCGCGCGCTCCGGCACGGCCCGCGCGGCCCACGAGCAGGCCGCTACGAGACCGTCACCGCTTTGACGAAGAGCGATCGTTGCTTCCCGGAAGGAACATCTACTCACCGAATGGCCCATTGGCATGTTCACCCAACGCAACAATGATTGGGTTCCGAAGCAAGCATGTTCCGACGATCGCACTACCCGGGAGCGCCCCGAACGACCTGGAGGACGCATGTATCGCCACACGTCGTCTCACGCCGGCGACTATCAGGGCCAGCTGAATGCCGCACGCATGCAGGCACAGCAGCAGGCACAGCAGCAGGCAGCCGCAATGGCTCGTCAGCAGGAGGAGCGAGAGACGAAGGAGAAGCTCCCGCGCGAGGGCACGATTTACGAGCGCCCCCTCACTCCCACGGAGCAGCAGAAGGAGCACGAGGACACGCTCAATAGGTCCGGGCCCATGGGCCGGATCATTCCGAGCACGGACGAGGGCGAGGGTCGCCACGGGCCGAGGTATCGCTGAGCGTTGCAAGAGCTCGCCGTTGGCCGGGGGCATGGTCGGTATGGCCGGTTGTGCCCCCGCAGCCGTGTGAACTGCGCGCAGAGCTTGCGGCACGGCGGACGAGTCCGACTTCCGGCCGGGGGCCATCCCACGAACGGATGGCCAGAGCGACACCCCTCGCCTCGGCTATGGCCGCCAACGGCCGCGCTGTCTGACCGTCCGAGCTACAGTGGCTCCACCTGCGACGAGCCCACCTGCGACGGTGACTAGACCCGTTGCCACCGGCTGCGCGAACACCGCGAGCACGATTCCCGCACCGAGGACCAAGACCAACCAGATAGTCAACCACCAGCATCCGCCCCGTCCACCGAGGAGCTGGAAAGCCAGGCGCCACCCAGGCGAGTCGCCTTTCTGGGGACCACCCGAACGCCGCGACGACTCCGAGTCTGCCTGCACGGTCGAGAAGCTATCGCCACAGGCGGCCGAAGAAAACACTAGAGGGAAGACCTAGTAGGCGCAAGAGAGCTTTATCGAGGAAGGCAGCTTTTCTCGTAACCGCATTCTGGCTTCGCCGTTGGCAGCTTTAGTTATTCATCGCACATGCGCAAGCGAAGCACGGCCTGATGATGGTGTACTGTCACTCCGCCGCGTCCTCGACGCACACGATGCGCTCGCCCGGCGCCACCTCCCCGAGCAGCGCCGAGAGCAGTGTCGTCTTCCCCGACCCCGTCCCACCGACGACGAGGAACGCCAGCCGCGCCGCGACCACCGCGCGCAGCAGCGCCGCGCCGCCGGCGTCGACCGTGCCGGTGGCGGCGAGGGTGGCGAGGTCGTGGCGGGCGGGGCGCAGCACGCGCAGGGACACGCACGTCCCGTCCGCCGCGACCGGGGCGAGCACCGCGTGCAGCCGCACCCCGGAGCCCGGGAGGCGGGCGTCGACGTAGGGGCTGGCGTCGTCGAGGCGGCGTCCGGCCGCGCTCGCGAGACGCTGGGCGAGCCGGCGCACCGCGTCCTCGTCCGGGAACGAGACGGCGGTGCGCTCGAGCCCGGCGCCGCGGTCGACCCACACCGCGTCCGGCGCGGTGACCAGCACGTCGGAGGTGCCCGGCTCGCGCAGGAGGTCCTCGAGCGGGCCGGCGCCGACGAGCTCGCGCTGCAGGCCCCGCACGGCGGTCAGCACGTCCGCGTCGCCCACCACCCCGCGGGCCTCCGCCCGCACGGCGGCCGCGAGCTCCCCGGCCCCGGCCTGCCCGCCCGCGCTGACCAGGCGCGTGCGGACGCGCTCGACCAGGTCGGCCGGCGCGGCGGTCACGCCGCCCGCCCCGGGTCGGCGACGGCCTCGAGCGCGTCGAGCACGGCCGCGGCGGCGTCCTGCAGCGGCCCCGGGCGCAGGCCCGGCACCTTGCCGCGGTCCAGCGCGGCGGCCAGCCCCGGCTCGGGCGCCACGGAGGCGAGCACCTCGAGCCCGAGGGCGTGGGCGACGTCGTCGGCGTCGAGACCGCCCGGCGCGGGCCCGCGGACCACCAGCCGCAGCGGGACCCCGCGCTCGGCCAGCGGCTCGATCACCCGCGCCGCCGCCGCCACCGCGCGCACCTCCGTCGGCACCACGACGACGAGCAGGTCGGCGGCGTCGGCGACGGCGAGGGCGGTGTCGGTGGGGTGGCGCGGCAGGTCGCAGACCACGACCTCGCCCGCGCGGCGGCCCGCCTCCACGACGGCGAGGGCCGCGCCAGGATCGGGCCCGCCACCGGCCCGGTCGCAGGCGAGCACGGTGAGCACGCCGTCGGGCGAGGGCAGCGCCTCGTGCAGTGACGCCGCCGCGACCCGGCCCCCGCCCCCGCCGCCGAGGGCGAGCCCGCTCCAGCGGAAGCCCTCGAGCTCCTCGGCGCCGGCGAGGAGGTCCAGCCCGCCGCCGAGCGGGTCGCAGTCGACCAGCAGCACCCGGGTGCTCCGGACGCCCGCCTGCGCCGCGACCGCCACGGCGAGCACCGACGCGCCCGCCCCGCCGCGCCCGCCGACCACCGCCACCACGCGCCCGGGACCGGCGCCCGCCGTCGCGGACCCCCCGTCGGCGAGCGCCCCGACCAGCCAGTCCTCGCCCTCGGGCAACGACACGACGTGCTCGGCGCCGATCCCGACCGCGCGTTCCCACACCGAGCCCGGCGGCTCGCCCCGGCACAGCACCACCACGCCCTCGCGACGGCCCAGCCGCAGCGGCCCGACCGCCCGCGCGGCGTCCTCGTCCACGAGCACCAGCCCGGCGGCGTGCCACCGCCGTCGCAGGCCCGCGGCGTCCGGCACCCGTTCGAGCTCCACCCCGGCCGCGGCCGCGAGCCGCACGACCTCGTCGAGGAGCTCCTCGTCGTCGGTCACCACGACCGCCTGCCCGGCCCCGCCCGCCCTGCTCGTCCGCGCCATCTCCCGCGTCCCTCCTCGCTCACCGACGAGGAGCACGCTGCCGGGCGGCGGGCCGCGGCCGTGAGCGTCGGCGGGCGGGCTGGGGACGGGCGGCCGGGGTGGGGACGGACCGGTGCGTCGTTGAGCCGGGGACACCCCCGGGAGAAGGCAGGCGCAGCGCCCGGAAGGACCTACGCGCTCGCCGCCTCCGCGATGCCCAGCCCCTCGCGCGCGCCGACCTGCCAGGCCGCCGCGCAGTGGGCGAACCAGCGCGCGAGGCCCTCGGGCTCGCCGGTGGCGAAGGCCGCGGCGGTCTCGCGGTACTCGTCGGCGGCGCGGTAGTGGCCAACCTCGGGGACGGCGAGTCCCTTGGGGTCGAGCCCCGTGGCGACGGCGGTGAGCCGGGCGGCGCCGCGCGCGACCACCCCGCTCGCGGTCGGGAAGGGCGCGAGCGCGAGCAGCTCGCCGTGGACGACGGCCACCAGGACGGGGGCGGGCACCGACGTCCCGCCCGTCACCAGCGCGGCGAGGCCGTCGAGGCGCTCGCCGACGCCGGCGTCACGGCGCGGGCGGCCCAGGTCGTCGTGGGTGACGCCGGGCAGGTCGGCGGCGGCGAGGACGTGCAGGCGGGCGAGCGCCTGGCGCGGCGCCGAGCGCCAGGCCGCCAGCAGCCCACCGAGCGCCTCGGCGACGCGCAGCGAGCCGGCGAGCACGGGGTCGGTGACGGGACCGTCGGTGGGCAGCTCGGCCGAGCCGCCGTCGAGGCTCGCCGAGGCCCGCGCGGCGCGCACCGACGCCTCGGCGGCCGTCGCGGGCCAGCCACGGCGGTTCTGGCGGTGGTTGTGCACCCGCGTCAGCGCCTCGCGGACGGCGTCGGCGTCCTGCGCGACACCGGGCAGGCGGGTCAGGGGCTCCAGCGGGTCGGCCACGGAGCGCCATGCTCGCAGGCGGACGTCAGCAGGCCACGTCACACGGCCGCTCGGGCGTCGGCATACCGCCGAACGGACCTGTATCGGTTTCGTGAAGAGGGCATGAGTAGCGCCACCCGGCGCGCGGGCAGTCCCGCCCTCGACGTGATCGCCACCACAGCATCGTGGGGTCGAGAGAGGAGCCAGCATGTCGAGCACGGCCGAGGTGCGCGAGGACAGCGCCAACCGGACACCGACGCGGGACCAGGCTCCGCAGCAGGCGCCCGCCGACCCGACCGCGGGCATCGCCGACCCGGGGCCGCTGGGGCTCGCGGCCTTCGCGCTGACCACCTTCGTGCTCAGCCTCTTCAACGCCGGGCTCGCCCCGGAGGCCCTGGAGCCCGCCGTCCTGCCGCTGGCCCTGTTCTACGGCGGTATCGCGCAGTTCGTCGCCGGCCTGTGGGAGTTCCGCAAGGCCAACACCTTCGGCGCCACCGCGTTCTGCTCCTATGGCGCGTTCTGGCTCGCCTTCGCCGCCTACGTGCAGTTCATCGAGCCGGAGATGCAGGCCTCGGGCGTCCCCGAGGCCGGGATCACCACGGCCACCGGCCTCTTCCTCGTGGGCTGGGCCGTCTTCACGCTGTACATGCTCATCGCCTCCCTGCGCACCACCGGCGCGCTGGTGGGCGTCTTCGCCACCCTGTTCCTGACCTTCGCGCTGCTCGCCATCGGTGACCTCACCGGTGCCGACGCGATCGCCACCGCCGGCGGCTTCGTGGGCCTCCTGTCGGCGCTGATCGCCTGGTACGCCTCCGCCGCCGTCGTCACCAACGCCACGTGGGGCCGCACCGTGCTGCCGGTGGGTCCGCGCAGCTAGAGCGGGCATCCTGCGGGTGTGCCGACGGCTGATCACGACGTCGCGGGTGACCTGGTGGTCACCCGCGACGTCGTGCTGCCCGCGGCGTCGCTCCACTGGCGGTTCTCCCGCGCCGGCGGTCCGGGCGGGCAGGGCGTCAACACCACCGACTCGCGCGTCGAGCTCTCGGTCGACCTGGGCCAGCTCCCCCTGCCCGACGCCGTTCGCGAGCGCCTGCTGGCCCGTCTCGGCCCGCGCCTGCACGACGGCGTCCTGACCGTCGTCGCGGCCGACGACCGCGCCCAGCGCCGCAACCGCCGCGCCGCCCGCGACCGCCTGGCCGCGCTGCTGCGCGACGCCCTCGCCCCCGACCCGCCCGCGCGCCGCCCCACGGCGCCGTCGCGATCCGCGCGCCGTCGCCGGCTGGAGAGCAAGCGCCGCCAGGGCGCGGTCAAGGCCCTGCGCCGTCGCCCGACCGGCGAGTAGCCCCGTTCGGGGGAAACGGCGGAGTACGTCGCGCCGTCGGCGGGAAGACCGGGGCCGACCGTGATCAGCGACCACCGTGCCGTGCAGCGCGGGGGACCGCCGGTGACGTGGCACGATGACCGACCTCAGCACCCGCTCGACGATCCGTCCTCAAGCGACCGAACACCGCCAGGAGCGCCCGTGACCCGCCCCGAGCAGCCGGCCAGCGGCCCGTCCAACCCGCCGGTCGTGCCGTCGATCCCCCTCAACGCCGAGCCCGTGCGCCAGGAGGGCGACGCCTCCGTCGGCTCGCTGGTCAAGGAAGTCACCACGCACGTCTCGACCCTGGTCCGCGCCGAGGTCGAGCTCGCCAAGACCGAGATCACCGCCGAGGTGAAGAAGGGCGTGCAGGGCAGCGTCTTCTTCGTCGTCGCCGGCGTCGTCGCGCTGTTCAGCCTGTTCTTCCTCTTCATCGCGGTGTCCGAGGCGTTCAACCTCATCTGGCCGAGCCAGCAGTGGGCGGGCTACGCCGTCACCTTCGGCCTCATGATCATCTTTGCCGGCATCATGGGCCTGCTCGGCTACGTCAAGGTCCGCAAGATCCGGGCGCCCGAGCGCACCATCGAGTCCGCCAAGGAGTCGGTCGCGGTCTTCAACCGCGGACGCTCGGACGCCGCCTGAGCAGCGTGCCGACCTCCGGGTCGGCCGTCGACATCCCCGGGCCCTGGACCCACCGGACCGTCTCGGCCAACGGCGTGCAGCTGCACGTCGCCGAGGCGGGTCCGGAGTCCGGGCCGCTGACGCTGCTGCTGCACGGCTTCCCGGGCTTCTGGTGGGCCTGGCGCCACCAGCTGCCGGCGCTCGCCGCCGCCGGGCACCGCGTCGTGGCCGCCGACCTGCGCGGCTACGGCGACTCCGACCGGCCGCCGCGCGGATACGACCTCTGGACCCTCGCGGGCGACGCCGCGGGCCTCGTGCGCTCGCTGGGGGCGCGGGAGGCGACGGTCGTGGGGGCCGGCTGGGGCGGGGCGGTCGCGTGGACGCTGGCGACGCTGCGGCCCGGCGTCGTGACCCGGCTCGCGGTGCTCGCCGCGCCGCACCCGCGGGTGGCGCGCGCCGCGGCCCGGCGCCGGCCCTGGGCGCCGGCGGTGCGGACACTGCTCTCGGTCCAGGCACCTCGGCTGCCCGAGCAGCGCATCCGCCGCGACGGCGGTGCGTGGGTGGAGGGGCTGCTGCGCGCCGGCTCGGGGCCCGGGTGGGCCGTGGCGCCGGAGTTCGCCGAGGTCGCCCGGCACCACCGGGCCGCGATGCTGCAGCCGCGCGTGGCGCACACCGCGGTCGAGGGCTTCCGCTGGAGCGTGCGCTCGCAGTTTCGGCCCGACGGGGCGCGCTACGCCGCCGCCATGGGGCGCCGGGTGACGGTGCCGGTGCTGCAGATCCACGGCGCCGACGACCCGTGGGTGCCCGAGCGCGTCGCGCGGGCCTCGGCGCGGTGGTGCGACGCGGGGTTCCGGTACCGGGGGCTCGGCGGCGTCGGGCACTTCCCGCACCAGGAGGCGCCGCAGCACGTCACCGACGCGTTGCTGGACTTCCTCGACGAGGGCTGATCTGCGCCTCGGCGTGTCGCGCCGGCGAGGATGTGGCGATCCTGGCGATGAACGCGAGCGACGCCGCATCGCTCGGACGTCAGGCGGCGCAGGAGCCGGTGCTGACGCGGCCGGTGGCGCCCGGGGAGGCCTCGAGGGCGGGGCGGACCTGGTCGGCGGTGAGGACGAAGCCGGTGTCGCCCTGGTCCACCGCCGCGCCGAAGACCACGCCGATGACGTTGCCGTTCGGGTCGACCAGCGGGCCGCCGGAGTTGCCCGACCGCACCTGCCCGCGGATCGTGTAGACGTCGCGGGTGACGGTCTCGCTCTCGTAGATGTTCGGGCCGCGCAGCTGGATGCGCTGGCGCACCTTCGCGGGCGACGACGAGAACGGCCCGTCGAGCGGGTAGCCGAGCGCCACCGCGTTGTCGCCGGTCTCGGCGCCGCCGAAGTCGAAGTCCAGCGGCCGCGCCTCGAGTCCGGGCACCGCGAGCACGGCGACGTCGACCTCGTCGTCGTAGTACACGACGCGGGCCGAGCGGGTCCGCGAGTCGCCGTCGGAGGTCGGGACCTCCACCGACACCTCGTCGGTCCCTGCCACGACGTGCGCGTTCGTCATCACCCGGCCCTGGCCGACGACGAACCCGGTGCCCTCGAGCGCGCGCTGGCACGACGGCGCGCGCCCGCGGACCTTGAGCACGCTGGACCGCGCCTGCTGGACCACCGGGTCCTCGACGAGCGCGGCCTCCGGCGGCGGCACGTCGGCGATCGGGGTCGACGAGAAGGGGCTGAGCACGTCGGGGAAGCCCGAGGCGTCGAACAGCGCGCGCAGCTCGTTGGGCAGCTGGCGCAGTGGGGCCGGCATGACGGCGTCGACGCCCGCGAGCACCCGCGAGTCGCGCAGCGAGGAGGCCAGCGCCGTCTCCGACGAGCCCGCGAGCGGCAGCGCGATGAGCCAGGCGACGATGAGCGCGGTGATCGCCTGCAGCACCGACCCGAACGCCGAGTCGACCGTGCGCACGGCGGGCAGGCGCATGCGGTCGCGCACCGCCCGGCCGAGGTAGACCCCGAGGGTCTCGCCGATCGCGACGAGCGCGACGACGAGGACGACGCTGACGACGATCCGCGCGGTCGTGCCCTCGAACGTGTCCACCAGCGCGGGCGCGATCTTCAGGCCGAGCAGCGCCCCGCCGAGCACGCCGAGGAAGCTCAGGGCGGCGACGGCGAGGCCGTGGCGCCAGCCCGAGATGCCCGCGGCGATCGCGAGCAGCACGACGACGACGTCGACCCAGCTCACCGGAACGGCCCTCCTTCGGTGGCCGCACCCGGCCGGCTCGGCGCGGTGGCCGCGGCGTTTGCGGCGTTCGCGGCGTTCGCGGTGGTGCCCGCGCTCAGGTCGTGCCGCTGCGCCCACACCACGTCGAGGTCACGCACGTCCGAACCGTCCCACGGTCTCTCCCACCCGCCCAGCGTGAGCATCCAGTCCACGAGCCCGGCCGTGAAGCCCCAGACGAGCAGTCCTCCTGCGGCGAACGCGGGACCGACGTACCCCGACGGCCCCGTCACGCGGAAGCGCGCGTCCGGGTCGGCGAGCGCGGCGACCGGCACGCGCACCACCGCCGCCGTCTCCCCGGGGTCGACGACGCCGACCGGTCCCGGGCGCTCCCAGTGCGCGAGCACGGGCGTCACGGCGAAGCCGGTCACGGGGATCGTCAGCGGCGGCAGGGTGAGCAGGGGGACGACGTCGTCGGGGTCCAGCCCGGTCTCCTCGCGGGCCTCACGCAGCGCCGCGGCGACCGGGCCGCCGTCCTCGGGGTCGATCGACCCGCCGGGGAACGCGGCCTGCCCGGCGTGCGAGCGCATGTCCGCGGCGCGCTCGGTGAGCAGCAGCTCGGCGCCCGCGCCGGTGGCGCCGAAGAGCATGAGCACCGCGGCCTCGCGGGCGTTCCGCGCCGGCCGCCGGCGGAACGGCACGTCGTCGGGCCCGAGGCGGCGGCACGCGTCCACCAGCGGCGTGAGCCAGGACGGGGCCGCGTCGGGACGGCAGGGGACGTCGCTCACCCGGCACCCCCGCGGGTCGCGTCGACCGCCGCGCGCACCTGTTCGGGCGTGCGCAGTACCTGCGGCGGGATGTCGACGACGGTGCCGTCGGCGCGCACCAGCACGCTGGCCGGCAGGATCGGCGGCGTCCCGAGCCTCGGCCCGACGACCTGCGCCGGGTCGCTCACCGACGGGTAGCGCGCGCCGAGGCTGTCGAGCAGCGCCAGGGCGGTGGTGGCGCGGTCGGCGGCGTCGACCCCCAGCACGGCGACGGCGCCGGGCTGCTCGGCGTAGGCCTGCAGCGCCGGGATCTCCTCGCGGCACGGCCCGCACCACGAGGCCCACAGGTTGACCAGTGTGTCCCGGCCGGCGAGGGCCGCGCCGAGGTCGACCGGGCCGGGCGCGCCGAGGCACTCGAGGGTCACGCCGGCGAGTGCGGGCACGGGCGCCGCGCCCGGCGTCGGCGTCGGGCACGGCGCGAGCGCGGCGGCGGAGCGGGCGTCGGCGAGCGCATCGGGATCGTCCGGACCGGCGGCCGGAGCGGGCTGCAGCACCGAGGACGGGTCGGTCGCGGGTGCCGGCGTGCTCTCCCGGGGCCACAGCGCGATGACGCCGACCACCGCCAGCACCACGACCACCAGCGTGGCCCGGACCTCGGCGCGGGTCACCGTGCGAGGCCGACGAGGGCGAGCAGGTGGTCGGCGTCCGGACCCTTGATCAGCTTCATGGCCTTGACCGGGTCGTTCTCCCCGGTCCCCGCGGCGGGGCAGTCGCGGCGCAGCGAGCAGGCCCCGCAGGCCGGCTTCTTGGCGTGGCAGACGCGCCGGCCGTGGAAGATCATCCGGTGGGAGAGCATCGTCCAGTCCTTGCGCGGGATGAGCCCGCCCACGTCCTTCTCCACCTGGACCGGGTCCTCGGACGTCGTCCACGCGAAGCGGCGCGCGAGGCGCCCGAGGTGCGTGTCGACGGTGATCCCCGGGACGTCGAAGGCGTTGCCGAGCACCACGTTGGCGGTCTTGCGCCCGACGCCGGGCAGGGTGACGAGGTCCTCGAGCCTGCCGGGCACGACGCCGTCGAAGCGCTCGACCAGCGCGGCGCCGAGCTTCGTCACCGACTCGGCCTTGGCCCGGTAGAAGCCGGTGGGCCGCAGGATCTCCTCGAGCTCCGTGCGCTCGGCGCCGGCGAAGGCGGCGGCGTCGGGGTAGCGGGCGAACAGGCCCGGCGTCACGCGGTTGACGGTGACGTCGGTGGTCTGCGCGGAGAGCACCGTCGCCACGAGCAGTTCCAGCGGCGAGCTGAAGTCGAGCTCGCAGTGGGCGTCCGGGTGGGCCACCGCGAGGTCGCGGTGCATCCGTCGGGCCCGTCGCACGAGCGCGAGTCGGCTCTCCTCCCCCGTCACACCACCGCCGGCGCGGGCTGACCTGCTCACCCACCCAGGGTAGGACGCCGCCCCTCGGGTCCCGGACGGGTGCCCGGCTGCGGTGGGGCACGGCCTCCGGCGGGCGACCCGGCGGCGTGGCGCCCCGACACGCCCGACCGGGCCCCGGTGCGGACCGTCACGACACGGTGCGGGACGATGCCCGCACCATGACCGCCTGGCTCGCCATCCTCATCCCGCTGCTGGTGATGGTCTTCGCGCTCGGCATGGAGCGCCTGGAGACCCGCCTGCGGTCGGGCACCGTGCGCGAGGACGAGGTCGAGGACTTCCTCGAGCGCGCTCGTCCCGACGAGGTCAAGGCGCTCTTCCGGCAGGGGATCGGCGGCGCGCTCCAGCTGTTCCGCCTCCGGAACCTCGGGAAGCGCGGGGGCGGCCCCCGCCGGACCAAGGAACGGGCCTGACGCTCACGGACGGAAGCGACGCCCGGGAGATCTCAGGCGCTATGATGGTCCGATCGGGCGAACTGCTGCCGCATGTTCGGGCGATCGACCCTGATGCGGTGACGTCGGCGGGCCCGCGTCGCGCGATCATGGGTCGATCCATGACTATGCTGCGGCGGACGTGACTGGTGACACAGCGATGACACAGGTGGTGCGGACGCGGGCCGAGGGCCCGGCGCCCGCGCGCGGTTGAGCAGAGTGGGCGAGGAGCGCACGGTGGACGAGGTACTGGCGCGGGCCGGGATCTTCCAGGGGGTGGACCCCGCCGCGATCGAGGTGCTCACGGAGTCCCTCGAGCGCGTGGAGTTCCCCCGCGGGACGGTCATCTTCAACGAGGGCGAGCCGGGCGACCGGCTCTACATCGTCTCGACCGGCAAGGTGAAGATCGGCCGTCGGTCACCGGACGGCCGCGAGAACCTGCTGTCGATCTTCGGTCCGTCGGACATGTTCGGCGAGCTCTCGATCTTCGACCCGGGTCCGCGCACCTCGACGGCCACCACCGTCACCGACGTGCGCGCCTACACGATGGACCGCAACGCGCTCCGCGAGTGGATCGCCCAGCGTCCCGAGATCGCCGAGCAGCTGCTGCGCGTGGTCGCCCGCCGGCTGCGGCGCACCAACAACCTGCTCGCCGACCTCATCTTCACCGACGTGCCCGGTCGCGTCGCCAAGGCGCTGCTGCAGCTCGCGCAGCGCTTCGGGTCCCAGGAGGCCGGCCTCCTGCGCGTCACCCACGACCTGACCCAGGAGGAGATCGCCCAGCTCGTCGGCGCCTCGCGCGAGACGGTCAACAAGGCCCTCGCCGACTTCGCCGCCCGCGGCTGGCTGCGCCTCGAGGGCAAGAGCGTCCTCATCCTCGAGCCGGACCGCCTGGCCCGCCGGGCCCGCTAGGGACCCGAGCCCACGCGCCGCAGGTGGGCCAGCTGCGCGGCCACCGACTGGTCGGCCGCCGGCCACAGGTTCTCGTCGACGTCCGCGTAGACGATCTCCACGACCTGCCGCGGCGTGGGCTCCGGTCCGAGCTCGCGCAGCGCCGCGCGGACCTGGTCGAGGCGCTGCTCGCGGTGGCGCAGGTAGTACCGGGCGGTGTCGCCGGCGTCCGGGAGGTCCGGCCCGTGCCCGGGTAGCAGCGTCGTGCCGTCGGGCAGCTCCGCGAGACGGCGCAGCGAGTCGAGGTACTCGGTCAGGGCGCCGTCGTGGTCGCCCAGCACCGTCGTGCCGCGGCCGAGCACCGTGTCGCCGGTCAGGACGCTGGCGTCGTCGTCGACCACCAGGCACAGCGAGTCGTCGGTGTGCCCCGGTGTCACGAGCACCCGCAGGTCGAGCCCCGCGGCCGCGAGGCGCTCGCCGGCGACCAGGCCCTCGGCGCCGAGGACGAGCGTCGGGTCGAGCGCCCGCACCGGCGCGCTGACGCGCTCGGCGAACGTGCGAGCGGACTCGGTGTGGTCGAGGTGGCGGTGGGTGAGCACCACGAGCTCGACGGGCCCGCACGCGGCGAGGCGGTCGAGGTGGGCCGGGTCGTCCGGCCCGGGGTCGACGACCACGCACCCCGCCTGGCCCGGCGCGCGGAGGATCCAGGTGTTGGTGCCGTCGAGGGTCATCGGCGACGGGTTGTCGGCGAGCACCACCGACGCGGCCGCCGTGACCGGGCGGAGCTGCTCGTACGCCGGGTGCTGCGGGGTGTCGGGCCCCGGGACCACGCGCCCGCTCACCGGGCCGTCCCGAACGCGTGCGGGGGCACGGCGAGCCCGACCCGGTCGTCGCCCGGGCGGAACTGCGGGGTCACCGGCTCGGGGCGTCGACCCGTCGCGTCGGCGAGCAGGCTCGCGGCGTCGGGTGCCGCGGCGAGCTCCGAGAGGACGGCCCACGTCGGCGGCATCAGGGCCCGCTCGCCCTCCTCCCACTCGCGCAGCGCCCGCGCGGGCGCGCACCAGCCGGCGCCGACGGCCTCGGTGGTCGCGCCGTCGGGCTCCTGGCCCGCGGGGACGGCGGCAAGGAAGAACGCGGTGTCGTAGCGGCGCGGCATCCCCTCCGGGGTGATCCAGCGCGCCCAGGGCCGCAGCCGGTCCGCGTCGAGCCGCGGCAGGACGTCGTGCAGCCCGATCTCGCGGGCGGTCAGCCGCTCGCGCGCCCCGACGGCCGGGCGGGCGTCGGCGAGCAGGACGCCGGTCTCCTCGAACGTCTCGCGCACCGCGCACGCGAGCAGCGCCGCCGCGCCGGCGGGCGTCGTGGCCCAGCTGCGGGCGGCCGCGGCGCCCGCGGCCTCGTCCACGAGACCGGACGCGAGCGCCTCGCGGTCCGCGGCGTCGAGCCCGCCGCCGGGGAACACCGACACCCCGCCCGCGAACGCCATCTCGCCCGCGCGCTCGAGGAGGAACACCTCGACACCCGTGCCGGCGGCCGCATCGCGGAGCAGGACGACCGTCGACGCCAGGCGCAGCTCGCCCGCCGGGCGGCTGCCGAGCCGGTCGAAGGCGGGCCGGTCCATCCCGAACCGCGGGGGCAGGTCGACGAGCTCGGTGGTCACGAGCGGCACCCTAGGCGTCGCGCGGCGGCCCGTCCTGGTCGTCGTGATCTCCTCGACGCGGCAGCCCGTGCCCGTTGACGGGGCCGTGCGGGTGCCCGTTGGTGCCGGCGCCGTGGGACCCGGCGCCGTGCGACCCGGCCCCGTTCGTCCCGGCGGCACCCGGCGGTGGGCCCTGCCACGGGCCGGGGCCGGCCGGCCGGCCGGGCCGGCCGGGACCGGGCGGAGGAGGTCCCTGGGGCCGCGGACGCGGGGCGGTGGTGTCCTCCGACCCGGGCGGGGCCGGGGGCTGCTGCGGCGGGCGCCCGAGGAGCGGGTCGGGGGCGTCGGCCGCGAGCCGCTCGCGGGACGCGAGCTCCTCGTGCAGGCGGGCCAGCAGCTCCCGCTCCCGCTCGGAGAGCTGCACGTCGAACGAGTCGGGGCCGGACGACGCGGGCGGCGTCGCGGCCTGCCCGGCCGGCTCGGGGCCGCCGGGGTGCGCGACCGGGCCGGTCGCGGGCTCGATGCGGGCGGCGGCGTCGCCGTCGGCCTCGGGCCCGTGGTGGTGGCCGTTGGTCGGCCCGGTCCCGGCCGGGCCCGGGCTGGTGTCACCGGCGGCGTACCCGGCGGTGTACCGGGCGGCCTCCGGCGGGACCTCCATCTCACCGGTCTCGCTGCGGCTGTGCCGGGCCCGCCGGACGCGGCCGTTGCTGCTGCCGTTCGCCGGGGTCGGCGGGGTGGTCGACGGGGTGGTCGGCGGGGTGCCGGGCGGCGGCGTGGTCGCTGCGGGGCCGACGACCGGGAGGTCGCCCGTGTCCGCGTCCGGGTCCACCGACACCTCGGCGCGCCACGCCGGTGTCCCGCCGCTGCCGGGCGGCTCGGCGGGGTCGTCCCCGCCCGGGCCGAAGCTCACGCCGACCGTGCCCTCGGTCCACGACGAGATCGGGTGCTCGTCGGAGAGGATCTCGTCGGGCGGGGGCGTCCGCCAGAGCGCGGCGATGCGCTCGGCGGTGGCGTCGGGGTCGATGTCGACCGGCGCCGGCGTCTCGGGGGCGACGGTCTCGGGCTCCGGCTGGACCGGTCGGGGCGCCTCCGGGCGCTCGGTCTGCTCGGGGCGACCGGGCTGCTCGGGTCGATCGGCACGAAACCCGCCGGCGTCGGGCCGGTCGGGCGGGGCGGCGGGGCCGCCCGACGGCGGGGCGGTGTCGGGCTCGGCCGGCATCGACCGGGCCAGCTCGCGCAGGGCCTCCCGGGCCGCGTCCACCGAGGGCTCGGCGGGGGTGTCCCGGACCGGCGCGCGGGTCTCCGCCTCGCTGCGGGGCAGCCGGGTCTCGGGCCCGTGGTCCGTGCGGCCGGCCCGTTCGAGCGGGTCGGTGCCCGCGGCGGCGACCGTGCGGTACTCCTCGTCGACGGGCTCGCCGGCCGGGACGGCGTCGGTGGGCTCCCCGGCGTCGTCGCGCGGCACCCCGAACGGCGGCACCTCGTCCGCGGGGCGACGCCCCGGCGCCGCCTCGGGGCGGTGGTCCACGAGCGGGTGGGGACGCCCCGGGGCCGCGGGCGCCGCCGGCCGGACGTCGGCGGTGGATCCGCCGGGCCCCGCCTGCGGGGTGCCGAGCGGGCGGGCCGCGCGCGCGGCGGCGCGGTGGTAGGCGGGCAGCTCGGCGCCCGCCGCGAACACCTCGACCGACACGGCCCCGTGCTCCCGCGCCGCGTAGGCCACGTGGTGGGCGACGTGCTCGCAGTCGTCGGGCGAGTGGGTCTCGACCAGCACCACGCGGTGCGGCACCGGACCGGGCGCGGTGCCCGCGGGCGTGGTCCGCCAGCACTGGCGCACGCGCTGCACCCCGGGCAGGCGGGCGGCGGCACGGGCGACGGCCTCGCCGGCCCCGCCCGCGCCGGCGCCGGGCGGCGGGTCGGCGGTGAAGCGGTGCTCCTCGCGGCGGTCGGCGTCGGGGTCGCGGGGCAGGGCGTCGACCAGCTCGGGGTCGACGCGCGACGCGGCGAACCACCGGCCCAGCACGGCGTGCTCGCGCGCGGTGACGCCCGCGGCGGCGGCCAGCAGGCAGCCGCCGAGCAGCTCCGCCGCCGCCGCCTCGTCCTCGACGGCCACGAGCTCGCGCACCGAGGTCAGCGCGTCGTCGTCGATGCGACCGGCGAGCGAGAGCAGGACCTCGTGGCGGCTGCCGCCCTCGCCCGGCGTGCCGGGGCGCGCCCCGAGCCCGCTGCGGGCGCCCGGTGCGCCCTGGGGCTGTCGCCCCGGGCCGCCGCCCGCGTCGCGGGCCTCCGGCTCGACGACGCGGGACCCGAACCACGGCGCGAGGTCGTCCTCGGGGGCCGGGTCGGGGTCGTCCGCGGCCGCCGGCTCGTCGACCGGCCCGGGCAGCGGCTCGTCGACGGGCTCGCCGACCAGCTCGGGGGCCGGCTCGTCGACCAGCTCGGGGGCCGGCTCCGGCAGCGGCTCCCCCGCGTCCACCACGGGCGCGGGCGCGGGCGCGGCGTCGACGTCCACGTGGTCGTCGGCGACGTCCTCGCCCTCGACGACGCTCTCGCCCTCGTCGACGTCCTCGGCCACCGTGTCCCCGGCGCCGGGGACGGCCGCGGGCTCCGGCTCGACCGGCTCCGCCGACCCCGTCTCCGCGACCACCGGCTCCTCGGACCCGCGGGGCTCGCCCGGCCCGGGCCGGCCCGGCACGTCGGTCGCGGGTGTGCCGTCGGCCGGCGTCGCCTCGCCCACGGGGGTGACCCCCGCGGCGCGCAGCCGCCGGCGCTCGGCGACGCGGCGCCAGGCGGCCAGGGCGACGGGATCGCGGTCGGGTCGGTCGGCGCCCGCCGCGCGCTCGTCGCGCACCGACCAGGGCGGGAGGTTGGCGAGGTCCCCGCCGCCGCCGGCGAGACCGCCGAGGTCGGGGAGCTCGCCGAGGTCGCCGAAGCCGAGCCGCCCGATGCGCGGCGGGTCCTCGGCGCGCCGGCGGGCGAGGCCGGGCGCGGGGTCGACGTCCGGGCGGTCCTCGCCGGTCATGTCGCGCTCAGCCATGGCCCACCAGCTCCCCGGCCTGGGCGCCCTGCCCGGCGCGGGTGGGCGACGGCACGCGCCCCTCGGCCGAGCGCCACAGTATCTCGGAGGCCGTCAGCGCGGCCCGGTGGTAGGGAGAGGGCGGAGCGGACGGGCCGAGGACCTCGACGCACGGGTCGGCCTCGCCGCGGGCCCGCAGCGCGCGCTGCACGGCGCCGGCGAGCGTCGGCCGGTCGGCGCCGCCGTCGGCGGCGACGAGCACCACGCGCACCGGGGCGCCCGAGCCGGCGCGCCAGGCGCGGCGGATCGCCGTGACCCCCTCGGTGACCGGGGCGAGGGCGCGCAGCACGAGGTCGGTGTCGTCCCAGCCGGGGCCGGTGCCGGGCTCGAGGAACGTCGCGCCCGGCTCGCCGACCGCGTCGACGTGCAGCACCGCGTCCACGAGACGGGCGGGCCCGCCCCAGGCGAGCACCGCGGCGCGCAGGCGGGCGCGCTCGTCCTCGGTGACACCGACGCGGTGGCGCAGCAGGGCCCGGGGCAGCGCGGTGCGCAGCGCCACGTGCGCGCCGCAGGACAGCCAGTCGCGCAGGCGCCAGAGCAGGCGGTCCGGCAGTCGCCCGGCCATGGCGAGCAGCACGTCGTGACACGCCTGCTCGGCCTCGCCGGACGAGGGGGTCCAGGATCCGGTCCCGGTCCTCGATTCCACGCTCAGTGCTCCGATCCGCCCGCGGCGTCACCGCTCGCCCGCCCGGGGTGCCGGGTGGGTCGTCCCCAGCTCACGTGAGGTCGACGACGACCTCAACCTCGACGGGGGCGTTCAGCGGCAGCGCCGCCACTCCGATCGCCGAGCGGGCGTGCTCGCCCGCCGAGCCGAACACCGCCCCCAGCAGCTCCGACGCGCCGTTGACCACCTGGGGCTGACCGCCGAACCCCGGCGCCGACGCCACGAAGCCCACGACCTTGACCACCGACGCCACCGCCTCGAGCCCCACGAGCGCGTCGACCGCGGCCAGCGCGTTGAGCGTCGCGATCCGCGCGTAGGCGGCCGCGTCGTCGGGGTCGACCTCGGCGCCGACCAGCCCGGTCGCGGGCAGCTCGCCGCCGACGAGCGGCAGCTGGCCCGACGTCCAGACCTGGTCGCCGGTGCGCCGTGCCGGGACGTAGACGCCCTTGGGCGCGGCCACGGGCGGGAGCTCGAGCCCCAGGGCCGCCAGACGCTCCCGCGGTCCGTCGCTCATCCCCGCGGCTTCTTCAGGTAGGCGACGTGCTGCTCACCGGTGGGGCCGGGCAGCACGGTGACCAGCTCCCAGCCGTCCTCACCCCACTGGTCGAGGATCTGCTTGGTGGCGTGGGTCAGCAACGGCACCGTCGCGTACTCCCACTTCACGACGTCGGCACTCATGGCCGCGAGAGTAGAGAAGGCCCCCGACACCGCTGTGACCCGGACCCCGTGCGCACCGGCCGCGGCCTCCGACCGCCCGGCCTACGCTGGACGCCGTGACCGATCAGCGCTGGCCCGCCGCCCTCGCCGAGGCCCGGCTGCACGTGGTGAGCGGCAAGGGCGGCACGGGCAAGACGACGCTGGCCGCGGCCCTGGCCCTGGCTCTCGCCGCGGGCGGGCGACGGACCCTGCTCGTGGAGGTCGAGGGCCGGCAGGGCATCGCCCAGGTCTTCGACACCCCGCCCCTGCCCTACGCCGAGCAGCGGATCGCCGTCGCGCCCGACGGCGGCGAGGTGCGCGGGCTGTCCGTGGACGCCGAGGCCTCCCTGCTCGAGTACCTCGAGATGTTCTACAACCTCGGCCTCGCCGGCCGGACCCTGCGGCGGATGGGCGCGATCGAGTTCGCGACCACCCTCGCGCCGGGGCTGCGCGACGTCCTGCTCACCGGCAAGGTCAAGGAGTGCGTCGGGCGCACCGTCGGCGAGGACCGCCGTGGCGGCCGCCGCGTGCCGCTCTACGACGCCGTCGTGCTCGACGCGCCGCCCACCGGGC
Source organism: Actinomycetospora sp. ABD4_176 (assembly GCF_056311855.1). Taxonomy (NCBI): domain Bacteria; kingdom Bacillati; phylum Actinomycetota; class Actinomycetes; order Pseudonocardiales; family Pseudonocardiaceae; genus Actinomycetospora; species Actinomycetospora sp. ABD4_176. The sequence continues at coordinate 3,642,582 of NZ_CM149974.1, forward strand.
GCGTCGTGAAGTTCCTCGACGTCACCAAGGCGATGGGCTCGCTGGCGCGCACCGGCCCGATCCACTCGCAGAGCGAGGGCGTCGTCGAGCTGCTGCACTCGTCGCAGACGGCGGTGCACCTCGTCACCCAGCTCGAGGACCTGCCCGTGCAGGAGACCCTCGACACTGTCGACGAGATCCGCGAGGCCGGGCTGCCGATGGGCGGCGTCCTCATCAACCGCGTGCGCCCCTCGCGCCTGCCGGCCACGGCGCTCACGGGGGCGGCCACCGGCGCGGGGCTCGGCGCCGGGCTGCGCTCCGGGCTCGAGGCCGCGGGACTGTTCCTCAAGGACGACGAGGTGGACGGGCTGGTGTCGGAGACCATCGAGCACGCCGAGCGGGTGCAGGTCGAGGCCGCGGTGCGCTCGCGGCTCGACGACGCGGGGCTCCCGCAGCTGGAGCTGCCCGAGCTCACCGAGGGCGTGGACCTGGGCGGGATCTACGAGCTCGCCGAGCTGCTGCGCGAGCAGGGGGTGCGGTGATGGCCGACCAGCGTCCGGGACGTCCCCGCCACCTCGACCTCGACGAGCTGCTCACCGACCGCTCCACGCGGGTGCTCGTGTGCTGCGGCTCGGGCGGGGTCGGCAAGACCACCACGGCCGCCTCGCTCGCGCTGCGCGCCGCCGAGCAGGGCCGGCGTGTCGTGGTGCTGACCATCGATCCTGCGCGGCGCCTCGCCCAGTCGCTGGGGCTCGAGGAGCTCGACAACGAGCCGCGCACCGTGCCGGGCGCGCTGCCGCCGGGCTCGGGGGACGGCGAGCTCCAGGCGATGATGCTGGACATGCGCCGGACCTTCGACGAGATGGTCGCGGGCCACACCACGCCCGACCGCGCGCAGGTGATCTTCGACAACCCCTTCTACCAGACCATCTCCACCTCGTTCTCCGGGACGCAGGAGTACATGGCCATGGAGAAGCTGGGCCAGCTGACGGCCACCGGCGCCTGGGACCTCGTGGTCGTCGACACCCCGCCCTCGCGCTCGGCGCTGGACTTCCTCGACGCCCCGCAGCGGCTGTCGTCGTTCCTCGACGGGCGCATGATCCGGTTGCTCTCGGCGCCCGCCCGCGCCGGCGGGAACGCCTTCCGCAAGCTCGTGGGCTCGACGTTCAACCTGTTCGCCAAGGCCGTGTCGACGATCCTCGGCGGGCAGATGCTCGCCGACGCCTCGGCGTTCGTGCAGGCCTTCGACACGCTCTTCGGCGGCTTCCAGGAGCGCGCGAACACCACCTACCAGCTGCTCCGCGCCCCGGGCACCGCGTTCGTCGTGGTCGCGGCGCCCGAGCCCGACGCGCTGCGCGAGGCGAGCTACTTCGTCGAGCGGCTCTCGGCGGAGAAGATGCCGCTGGCGGGCCTGGTGCTCAACCGCACCCACCCCGTGCACGCGACCCTCTCCGGGGCGCGGGCGCGCGAGGGCGCCGAGACCCTCGAGGCCTCGCGCGGCCCCGAGAGCGACCACGAGCTGGCCGCCGCGGTGCTGCGCCTGCACGCGGACCGCGTCGAGACCGCCGAGCGGGAGCGCCGCGTGCTCGGCCGCTTCACCCGCGCACACCCGACGGTGCCGATCGTCGACGTGCCCGCCATGGCCACCGACGTGCACGACCTCGAGGGCCTGCGCGAGATCGGCCGCCGCCTGGCCTCCTGAGCCGCCGACCCCGACGGACCCGCCGGGGTCCGTCGGGCTCCGTCGGGCTCCGTCAGCCCACGTGCCGCTCGTCGCCGCCCTCGGCCGTGCGCGGCGCCTCCACCGCGGCCGGGCGCGCGGGGCGCCGCGGGCGGGCGGGCGCCTGCGGGTTCGCGGGCGGGCTCGCCGCCGCCGCGCGCCGCGCCGACTCGAGCAGCGCGGCCCAGGAGATGACGTCCGGGCGGCGCTTGAGCAGCGCGCGCCGCTCGCGCTCGGTCATGCCGCCCCACACGCCGAAGCGGATGCGGTTGTCGAGGGCGTGGGCCAGGCACTCCGTGCGCACCGGGCAGGCCGTGCACACCTCGCGGGCGTCGCGCTGCTGGGCGCCCTGGACGAAGAGCGTCTCGGGATCCTCGTCACGGCAGCGTGCGGAGTGCCGCCAGTCGATCGAGGTCGCCGCGCTCGCCGGCATCGACTCACCTGTCACGTCGTGTCCCCACCCTCTGTTCCCCGTGCGGGCCCCTCGTCCGAGGACACACCTCCCCGCAGGTGGGTCCTCGTGCGCGCGCCGGATCGGTCCCCGGGCGCGTCCTGCCCGTCATTGGGGTCTGACGCAGCGTAGGAGCGGACGGTTCCACCCACAACGGGATCGGAAGGATCTCTGACGATCCGTGGTCGACCCGGCACGCGCCGACGGGCCGCTCACCTCCGGCCGCGTACCCTCGTCGCCGTGGCGCGGGGCGGACGGGACATCGGGGCGAAGGTGCGGCCGATCACCAAGCTCCTGGCGATCTGCCTGGTCGCCGGGGTGATCGTGGCGGGGATGGCGTTCCCGTTCGTGGGCGGGGTCGGCCTGCTCTCGAACGACGCCAGCGACACCGTGAACGCGACGTCGTCGGACCTCGCGGCGGGCCAGCTGCCCGGCGTCACGACCGTCCAGGACAACCAGGGCGCCCCGATCGCCTACCTGTACGAGCAGAACCGCACGCCGGTCTCGCTGCAGCAGATGTCGCCGGCGATGCGCGGCGCGATCGTCGCCATCGAGGACCGCCGGTTCTACGAGCACGACGGGGTCGACTGGACCGGCACGCTGCGCGCGCTCGTGACCAACCAGACCGCCGGCTCCACCCAGCAGGGCGCCTCGACGCTGACCCAGCAGTACATCAAGAACTACCAGCTCTATGTCACGGCGCAGACCGAGTCGGAGCGGCTGGAGGCCACCGAGCCGACCTACGCCCGCAAGCTGCGCGAGGTCCGCGTGGCGCTGCAGCTCGAGCGCGAGCTCGCCGCCGGGCGCAGCAAGCGCGAGGCCAAGGACGAGGTGCTCGAGCGCTACCTCAACATCGTCTTCCTGGGCAACAACTCCTACGGCGTCGCGGCCGCCGCGCGCACGTACTTCAACACCACGCCCGACCGCCTGACGATCCCGCAGGCCGCGATGCTCGCCGGCATGGTGCAGTCGACCACCCAGTTCGACCCGACCCGCCACCCGCAGGCCGCCACCGGCCGGCGCAACGAGGTCATCAACCAGATGCTGGGCCAGGGCATGATCACCCAGCAGCAGGCGCAGGAGGCCGTCGCGGCGCCGCTGGGGATCGTCGAGCCGCTGGCCACGCCCTCGAACGGCTGCATCGGCGCCGGCAACGCCGCGTTCTTCTGCAAGTACGTCGTCGACTACCTCGGCGAGTCCGGCATCTCGTCCGAGCAGCTCAACCGCGGCAGCTACACCATCCGCACCACGCTCGACCGCAACGCCATGAACGCGATGCAGCAGGCGCTCAACGACGAGGTGCCCGCCCAGCAGCGCAACGTCGCCGACGTCATGGCCACCGTGCAGCCCGGCCGCGACCGGCACCGCGTCGTCGCCATGGGCGCGAGCCGCGTCTTCGGCGTGGACGGTGACGCGCTGCAGACGAGCTACGGGCTGCCGTGGGAGCCGGTGAACCTGGGCGCCGGCTCGACCTACAAGATCTTCACGGCGGCCGCGGCCCTCGAGGAGGGCCTCGGCATCAACTACCGGATGCCGATCCCGCCCGACGGCTACGCGTCGCCGATCTACCGGGACGGCTCCGGCCGCCCGTTCCCCGTGCGCAACGCGGAGGAGGGGCTCGCCCCGTTCCTCTCCATGACCGACGCGCTGGCGCAGTCGCCGAACACCGGCTTCGTCAAGCTCATGGAGACCACCGGCGTGCCCCCGGTGGTCGACATGGCGGTCAAGCTCGGCCTGCGCTCGCTCGCCGACCCCGGGGCGAGCGGCCAGTCCATCGCCGACACCGCCCGCGAGCAGAACCAGGGTTCGTTCACCCTCGGCGTCACGCCGACCAGCCCCCTGGAGCTCGCGAACGTCGGGGCCACGCTGGCCTCGAGCGGCATGTGGTGCCCGCCGAGCCCCATCGAGTCGATCACCGAGGCGTCCGGCGCGCCGGTGCCCGTCGCCGAGCAGCCGTGCGAGCAGGTCGTCGACCCGGCGCTGGCCGACACGCTGATGACCGGGCTGAGCAAGGACGACCAGCCCGGCGGCACTGCGGCGGCCGCCGCCGCGGCCAACGGCTGGAACCGGCCCCTGTCCGGCAAGACCGGCACGACCCAGAACAACCGGTCCGCCGCCTTCCTCGGCTTCAACCCGCAGTACTCGGGTGCGGTCATCACCTTCGACGACTCGTCGTCGCCCCGGACCCTGTGCGACGGCGGAGGCGAGAACCCGCCGTTCCCGTGCGGCGACGGGAACCTCTTCGGCGGCACGACGCCGGCCCGGACCTGGTTCAAGGCGATGAACCCGATCTTCGCGCCGCTGCCGGTCGCGCCGCTGCCGCCGACGACCCCGCGCTACCTGCAGGGCGGGTCGAACGAGCAGGTCCCCGAGGTCATCGGCGACCGGGCCGACGAGGCCACCGAGGAGCTGCAGGACGCCGGGTTCCAGGTGTCGCAGGTGCCCGTCGGCAACCGCGCGCCCGCGGGCACCGTCGTCGGCCAGAACCCGCGGGGCTCGGTGCTGCCCGACCAGGTAGTGACGCTGCAGGTCTCCGACGGCCGGGTGCCGGCGGCGCCGTCGCCGCCGAGCGGCCCGCCGCCGCTGGCCGGCGCCGCACCGGGGGCCGGCGGATGAGCGGCCTCGGCGGGACGCTCCTGCGCGCCGGTGCCGGCCTGACCGCGGCCGGCGCCCTCGGCCTCGGCTACGCCGTGGGCGTCGAGCGGCAGTGGTTCGCGCTGCGCCGGGCCCGGCTCGAGGTCCTCGACCCCGAGACCGCGGCCGGCCGCACCCTGCGCGTGCTCCACCTCTCCGACCTGCACCTGCGGCCGGGGCAGCGCCTCGAACGGCGGTTCGTCGAGGGCCTGGCGGCGCTGGAGCCGGACCTGGTGGTCGACACCGGCGACAACCTGTCGCACCCGCGCGCCGTGCCGGAGGTGCTGCGCGCGCTGGGCACCCTGCTCGACCGGCCCGGCGTCGTCGTGTGGGGCAGCAACGACTACCACGGGCCGAAGCCGAAGAACCCGGCCGACTACCTGTTCCGCCCGCAGCACCGGATCCTCGGCCCGGAGCTGCCGTGGCGTGACCTGCGGGCCGCGATGCTCGAGCGCGGGTGGCTCGACGCGACCCACACCCGGCACACGCTGACCGTGGCCGGGGTGCGCGTCGCCGTCGCCGGCGTGGACGACCCCCACATCGGGCGCGACGACCACGACCGCATCGCCGGTCCCGTCGACGAGCCCTGTGACCTGCGCCTCGGGCTCACCCACTCCCCCGAGCCGCGGGTGCTCGACGCGTTCGCCGCCGACGGGTACGACCTCGTGCTCGCCGGTCACACCCACGGCGGCCAGCTGCGCCTGCCCGGCTACGGCGCGATCGTCACCAACTGCGGCATCGACCGCTCGCGGGCCCGCGGGGCGTCGCGGTGGGGGGCGCACATGCGGCTGCACGTCTCGGCCGGTCTGGGCACCTCGCCGTACGCGCCGGCCCGCTTCTCGTGCCGGCCCGAGGCGACGCTGCTCGAGCTCGTGCCCCGGCCCGGCGGGAGCGGTGCGGCGCGCACCGCGGTCCACGACCGGGAGGGGCGGCCCCCGTCGGCCCGCTCGGGGGCGGACGGGTAGAGTCGTCCCTGCGCGATCGCCTCCGGGGTGTGGCGCAGCTTGGTAGCGCGCCTCGTTCGGGACGAGGAGGCCGTGGGTTCGAATCCCGCCACCCCGACACGCAGACCGACAGCCCTCATCCGCCGAGCGGGTGGGGGCTGTTGTCTTTTCGGAGCATCGACGTTGCTCCCTCGTTCGCGCCGCACACGTAGCGGTCTCCGTCCGGTAACGACACGATGTCGACCGACGATGCCTTCCACGGATCACCCTGTCGGGGGGCTCTCACACGGATCGGGGACACCATGCGACACGGACGGGCACCGGGACAGCCCGCCGGCCGGCACGCCGCACCGGTGACGCCGGCGACACCAAGGCACCGCGACGGCGGTCCGGGCGACGAGGCGGACGCACCCGCTGCTCCGCTGCCCGGCGGACGGCACGCGCGCCCGACGCCGGTCGGGCCCGACGGCGCGACCCGGGGGTCCTCGCCCCACCTGCGCGTGGTGCCCGGCCCCGGCCCGCGCCCCGAGGACGAGCGCCGGACGCCGCGGCTCGCCGACATCCTGTCCGCGACGCCGCCCCCGCCCGCCCGGTCCCGGCACGCCGACACCCCGCCGATCGTGCCCACCCCCCGCTCCGCGTCGGAGCCGCCCGCGCCGCCCGCGCCGCCCGCGCCCCGGCCTGTCCCGCGCGGCGCCGAGCACCCCTCGTTCCCGAACCTCGCCCCGGTCCGGCCCGCCGGCCCCGTGCCGCCGCAGGGTCCCGCGCCCGCGACCACCCGTCACGCGGGCCCGGTGCCCCGTGACACGCCGCGACCCGCCCCGGTCCCTCCCGCCCCGCCCGTCCGACCCGCGACCACCGCGACGTCGGTGACGCCGGGGCGCCCGCCGGCGAGGAGCGCCGCCCCGACCGGCGTCGTCGCCACGAGCGTCACCCCGGCCGGCGCCACGAGCGTCACCCCGGCCGGCGCCGGCGCGTCCCCGGAGACGCCCGCCCGCCGCCCGGCCGCCCGGCGCTCGGACCCCGCCGAGATCGCCGCCCGCGCGTCGACCACGCTGCTGCGCGAGTCGTCACGTGCCGGCGCACCCGCTGCCGCGCTCGCCCCGGAGGCCGCCGCCACCCCCGTCTTCGCCGACGGCACGGGCCGACGGGCGCGGCGCTTCCGCACCGTGGCGATCGTGGCGACGGCGGTCTGCGCGTCCTACGTGGGCGTGGTCGCGGTGGGCGCGGTGGCGGGCCCGGTCGGCCCGACCGCCGCGCCGACCCTGCTGCCCACCCCGACGGCCGCGCCGCCGCCGCCCGTCGCGGTCCCGCCCACGGTCGACGCGCGCAACGTCGCCGAGGTCGCGCCGACCACCACGACGAAGCGGTCCGCGCGGGCCACCACCCGCAGCACGCCGCGCTCGACCACCGCCCGCGCGCCGCGCGCGGTCCCGCGCCAGGTCGTCGAGCCCGCCGAGCCGGTGGCCCCGGCCCCGCGCCCCCAGCGGGCCGCCCCGCCGGCCCAGCAGGCGCCGCAGGACGAGCCCCCGGGCCCGCAGACCTCGACCGACGGCGGCGCCGACGACGACGCCGCGGACACCTGAGCCGCCGGCGGCGCCGCGCGGCACGACCGTCGCTGGGCGCCGTCCTGCTCGCCGCGCTGGTGGCGGTGCTCGTCACCGCGCCCGTGGTCACCGGCGAGACGCCCGTCCACGAGTCGGCGCTTGCCGACGTCGCGGGGACGCGCGCCCCGGACGCGCCCGTCCGCCCGGGCGTCACGGCCCCCGCCGGGCCGTTGCCCGACGTAGCGTTCGCGCCCTACGTCGACCTGACGACCCCGCCCCTGCCGGCGATGACCGACATGGCCGACGCCACCGGCCACGCCGACGTGGTGCTCGCCTTCGTCCTGGCCGGCGCCGAGGACGCGTGCGCGCCGACCTGGGGCGGCACCACGCCCCTCACCGACCCCGCGGTCGCGGCCCGCGTGGCGGGTCTGAGGGCACACGGCGGACGCATGACCGTGTCGTCGGGCGGCGCGCTCGGCGACTACCTCGAGACGGCCTGCCCCGACGCCCGCTCGCTCGCGGACGCCTACGGGGCCGCGCTCGACGGGGTCGGCGCCGACCACCTCGACGTCGACGTCGAGACCGACACCGGACGCGAGGTGTCGGCGCGCCGGATCGCCGAGGCGCTCGCGCTGCTCCAGCACGAGCGCGGCACGCGGGTCACGCTGACCGTGCAAATCGACGGCGTCGCCGAGGGCCTGTCCGCGGACGCCCGCGAGCTCGTCGTCGAGGCCACCACGGCCGGCGTGGCCGCACGCGTGAACCTCATGGTCATGAACTTCTCGTACGACGGCGGCTGGGCCGACGCCATGATCGGCGCGACGCGCACCGCGGTGGGCCAGCTCGAGGCGATCTGGCCCGGCAGCGAGCCCACCGACGTCCGCCGCCGCGTCGGCGTCACCTTCATGATCGGCCGCAACGACATGGACATGACGACCACGCCCGGCGACGCCCGGGCGGTCGTCGAGGACGCCCGTGGCAGCGGCTACGGCGGCGTCGGGTTCTGGTCGCTCGCCCGGGACAACGGCTCGTGTCCCGGGACCGAGGACGAGGCCGACGACTGCAGCGGCATCGAGCAGGAGCCCTGGGCGTTCACGCGGATCGCCCAGGGCTTCGCCGCCCCGTCCTGAGCAGCTGCTTCCTGAGCTACTGCCCGGTGGTCAGCACCATCCGGAACCGCGCGTCGTTCGCCATCATCCGGTCGTAGGCCTCGGCGGCGCGCTCCAGCGGCAGGGTCTCGACCATCGGCCGGACGTCGGTGAGCCGCGCGAAGCGCAGCGTGTCCTCGGAGTCCATCGAGGTGCCCGACGGGTGGCCGGTGATGCCCGCGGCGGGGCCGATGAGGCTCATCGCGTCGACCTGCAGCGGGCTCTCGGCGGCGCCGACGACGAGCAGCTGCCCGCGCCGGTCGAGGCCCGGGATCAGCGCCGAGATCGCCTCGCCGCTGGTCGCCGTGGCGAGCGCGACCGTGACCCCGCCCATCTCGGCGAGCGCCTGGCCGGGATCGGCGGCCTCGCTGTCGACGTAGTGGTGGGCGCCGAGCTTGCGGGCGAGGTCCTCCTTCTCCCGCCCACGCGACACCGCGACGACCTCGAAGCCCATCCGCGCCGCGAACTGGATGCCGAGGTGCCCGAGCCCGCCGACGCCCTGCACCGCGACTCGGTCGCCCGGACGGGCGGGGCTCGACCGCAGCGCGTGGTAGGTCGTGACACCCGCGCACATCAGCGGCGCCGCCTCCTCGGGCGAGAGCTCGGCGGGCACGTGCGCCAGCGCGTCCGCGGGCACGACGACCGCGTCGGCGTAGCCGCCGTCGAAGGTGACGCCGGGGATGCGCCCGTTCTCGCAGGTGATGGAGTCGCCGCGACGGCACGGGTCGCAGTGGTGGCAGGCGCCGCCGAACCAGCCGACGCCGACGCGGTCCCCGGTGCTCCAGGCGCCGAGGACGTCGGGGCCGACCTCGTCGACCGTCCCGACGATCTCGTGCCCCGGCACGATCGGGAACGGCGTCGCCGGCATGACGCCCTCCTTGGCGAACATGTCGCTGTGGCAGACCCCGCAGGCCTGCACCCGGACGCGGACCTCGCCGCGGCCCGGGGTGGGGAGCTCCCGCTCGACCAGCTCGAGGTCGCCACCGGCTCGTGGGACCTGGACGGCGCGCATGGTCGACACGCTGGTACCTCCTGATGGTTCCGACATCAACGACTCGTCGGATGCGTACCCGGGCATCCGTGGCCGGACGCGAGGCGGCGCTCACCGGACGCTCACCGGGGGTCCCCCGACCCGTCCACCGGGTAGGGTCCGGGGGACCACGGAGCCGCGGCCCCACCGCGGCACGGCGTCGCGAGGGGTGGGCGTTGAGCACGCAGGACGATCTGGCGAGGCTCCCGGACTCGGGTGACCGGCCGCTGGTCGTCCTCGTCGACGCCCCGTCGAGCACCGAGCGCCGCCTGGTCGACCGGTGGCTCGCCGCGATCCGCCACGACGTCGCCGGCGGGCGCGGCGTCGAGGTGCTGCCGGCGGAGGGCCAGCAGCTCGCGGGCCGCCTGACCCGCGGCGACAACCCGCTGCTCGTGCCCGTGCGCGTCGTCTGGGCGAACGACCCGGAGCCCGACCGCACCGTGCTGCGGCTCGTCGACGTCCTCACCCGCGGCTGGGCACTGCGCGCCCGCGCCCGCGCCGCGCGCCGGACACCGCCCCAGCACCGCGTCGTCGTCGGCCGCCCGGCCACCGTCCGCGAGCTCATGCGCCGCCACCACCGCGAGCGCCCCGCCACCGACACCGCGGACTTCGTGCGCTTCGTGGCCCGCCAGGCGACGCTCGCGCTCGACCGCGCCGAGCGCGCGCTCACGGGCAACCGCTTCAAGGTGCCGCGCGAGGTCGCCGGGCAGATCGTCGGGTCGGCGCACTTCAGCCAGGAGATCCGCCGGCTGGCGGCGTCGACGGGACGCCCGGAGGACGAGGTGGCCGGGGAGGCGGCGGCCGACCTCGAGAGCATCGTCGCCTCGCTCGACCCCGCGGCCGTGGACCTCTTCTCCGGCGTCCTGCGGCCCATGCACCAGAAGGCGTGGACGGTGCACGCCGACACCGCGGGGCTCGAGCCGCTGCGCGAGCTGAACGCCGAGCACGCGCTCGTGTTCCTGCCCTCGCACCGCTCGTACACCGACCCGTTCGTGCTGGCCGACGTGCTGCGCAGCAACGACTTCCCGCGCAACCACGTCCTCGGCGGCGACAACCTGCGGATCCTCGGGCTCGAGCAGCTCGCCCGCCGCAGCGGGATCATCTTCATCCGCCGCAGCTTCGGCGGCGACCCGGTCTACAAGGCGGCCGTGCGCGAGTACTTCTCGTGGCTGTGCGCGAAGCGCTTCAACCTCGAGTGGTACATGGAGGGCGGGCGCACCCGCACCGGCAAGCTGCGCCCCCCGAAGTACGGGCTGCTCTCCGACGTGGCCAGCGCCGTGGAGACGCGTCGCACCGAGGACGTCTACCTCGTCCCGGTGTCGATCATCCACGACCAGCTGCAGGAAGTGCACCAGATGGCGGCCGAGCAGACCGGCGCCGACAAGACGCCCGAGGGCCTGCGGTGGCTCGCCGGCTACGCCCGCGCGCAGCGCCGGCCCGTCGGCGGGGTGCACGTGAGCTTCGGCGAGCCGCTGTCGCTGAGGTCCGCGCTGACCGCGGCCAACGACCCCGCGCTCGACGCCCGGCGCGACGACGCCGCCGGGGGCGACGGCACCGGGGACGCGGAGGACGACGCGGAGGACTCGGAGGACACCGCGGCCCGCCGGCTGGCGCTGCAGAAGACGGCGTTCGAGGTGTTCGTGCGCATCAACCGGGTCACGCCGGTCACGCCGATCGCCCTCGCCGCGCTGGCGCTGCTCGGGGTGCGGGACCGCGCGCTGACGCTCTCGCAGGTCCGCCGCGTGGTGGAGCCGGTGCTCGACTACGTCGACGCCCGCGGCCTGCCCCACACCGGCATCGCGTCGCTGCGCACCAACGGCGGCGTCGCCGAGGCCCTGCTCTCGCTGCGGCGCGAGAAGGTCGTCAGCGCCTACACCGAGGGCTCCGAGCCGGTGTTCTCGGTGGAGAGCGGGCACCACATCGTCGCGGCGTTCTACCGCAACTCGGCGATCCACCACTTCGTCAACCGGGCGATCGTCGAGCTCGCGATCCTCGAGGTCGGCGACCTCACGGGGCGCGAGGCGCTGGCGAAGGGCTTCCAGGCCGCGCTCGACCTGCGTGACCTGCTGAAGTACGAGTTCTTCTTCCCCGACAAGGAGACCTTCCGCCGCGAGCTGGCCGACGAGCTCACGCTCATCGACCCCGACTGGCGCTCCGACGACGGCGACATCGCCCGCACCCGCAAGATGCTGCGCCAGAGCCGGTTCCTGTGCGCGCACCGCGTGCTGCGCTCGTTCGTCGACGCGCAGTGGGTGGTGGCCGAGCGGCTCGCCGAGCACGACCCGGACACCCCCGTCGACCAGGACGCGCTGCTCGACCGCTGCGCCGCCGTCGGGCAGCAGCTGCTGTTGCAGGGCAAGCTGCACGGGCCCGAGTCGCTGTCGCGGGAGCTCTTCGCGTCGGCGATCCGGCTGGCCGCCAACCGTGGCCTGCTCGCCCCGTCCTCGCCGCGCGACGGCGGGCCCGACCTCGCGACCCGGCGTCGCGCGTTCGCCGCCGAGGTCCGCGGGGTGGTGGAACGGGTCGTGGCCATCGACGAGACCGACGCGACGAACCGACAGGAGTCCGCGGGTGTCCGACCCTGACCACCGCTTCCAGGATCTGATGGACGCGGTCGACGCCGCGCCCGACGGGCCCGAGGTGGGCGCGTTCTTCGACTTCGACGGCACGGTGATCGCCGGCTACTCGGTCACCGCCTTCATGCGCCACCACGTCAGGCACCTCGACCTGCACCCCCGCACGACGCTCGAGACGCTCGCGAGCGGCTGGCAGGGGCTGCACGGCGAGGAGGACTTCCGCAAGTTCCTCGGCATCACCCTGCGTACCTGGGCGGGGCGCACGCCCGAGGAGCTCGAGAAGATCGGCAACCAGCTCTTCCGCGACGAGATCGGCCCGAGCGTCTACCCCGAGTCGTGGCGGCTGATCCGGGCGCACCTGGAGAAGGGCCACACCGTCGTGCTCGCCAGCTCGGCGACGCGCTTCCAGGTCGAGCCGGCGGCGAAGGCGCTCGGCGTCGACCACACGATCTACACCGCGGTCGAGGTCGGCGAGGACGGCACGCTCACCGGGCGCCCCGACGGCCGCTCCCCGTACGGCGAGGGCAAGGCCGCCGCGGTCAAGGAGTTCGCCGCCGCGCACGACGTCGACCTCGACGCGAGCTTCGCCTACTCCAACGGCGGCGAGGACGTGCCCTTCCTCGCGACGGTCGCCCACCCGGCCGCGGTCAACCCGAGCGCAGGCCTGCGGCGCGCCGCGGCCGAGCGCGCCTGGCCGGCCGTCGACTTCGCCGGGCGGCCCTGGACGACGCCCGTCGAGGTCGCCCGCACCGCGGCCACGTTCGCCGGGATGATGGGCGGCTTCGCCACCGGCCTGGGGCTCGGGCTGCTCGGCGGGTCGCGTCGCGCCGGGCTCAACCTCGGCATCGGCCTCGGCGGCGACCTGTCGCTCCTGGCGTCCGGGGTCTCGCTCGACGTCCACGGGGCGCGCCACATCTGGGAGTCCCAGCCGGCGGTCTTCCTGTTCAACCACCAGAGCCAGCTCGACGTCCTGGTGCTTGGCGGGCTGCTGCGCGGCAACTTCGCGCCGGTGGCCAAGAAGGAGCTGGCCAACGACGTGCTGTTCGGCGGGCTCATGCGCCTGCTCGAGACGGCGTTCATCGACCGCGCCGACAACGCCCAGGCCCGCAAGGCCCTGGAGCCGGCCGTCGAGCGCCTGCGCGAGGGCACCTCGATCGTCATCGCCCCCGAGGGCACCCGCTCGCCCACCCCGACGCCGGGCACGTTCAAGAAGGGCGCGTTCCACCTCGCGATGCAGGCCGGGGTGCCGATCGTCCCGCTCGTCTTCCGCAACACCGGCGCGCTGATGAGCCGCAACGCGATGATCATCCACCCGGGCGTCGTCCAGGTCGCGGTGCTGCCGCCGGTCGACGTCTCCGACTGGACGCGCGAGGACCTCGACGAGCGCATCGAGGGCGTGCGCCAGCAGTACCTGCACACGCTCGCCCACTGGCCGGGCGAGTAGCTAGCGACCCCGGAACACGGGTGCGCGCTTCTCCTCGCGCGCCCGGCGGCCCTCGGCCAGGTCCGCGCTCGCCCAGCACGCGTCGAACGCGGCGGCGACCTCGTCGGGCACGGTCGCGTCCTCGAGCAGGCGGGCCACGGCGAGCTTGTTGTAGGCGAGCGTGAGGGGCGCCAGCGCCGCGATCTCGGTCGCCCAGGCCAGCGCGGTGTCCCGGTCGCCGACGCGGTCGACGAGCCCGGCTCCGCGCGCCGCGTCGTGGTCCAGGCGCTCGCAGGCGAGCAGCAGCCGCCGGGCCGCGCCGCCGCCCGCGACGAGCGCGAGCCGGCGCACGGTCCACGGGTCGACGGCGAGCCCGAGCGCGGCGGTCGGCAGGCCGAACACGGCGGCGTCGGCGCAGACGCGCAGGTCGGCGGCCAGCGCGAGCTGGGTCCCGGCGCCGATCGCGGGCCCGTGCACCGCGGCGACGACCGGCACCGGGACCTCCGCGAGCCGGTGCAGCATGCCGTAGAGGGCGGCGAGGAAGTCGGTGTCCCCGACGGTGTCGAGGTCGGCGCCCGAGCAGAACGCCGTGCCCTCGCCGCTGAGCACCAGCGCGCGGGCCCCGTCGGCGACCGCGGCGTCGACCGCGGCGTGCAGGTCGCGGCAGTGCGCGGTGTCGAGGGCGTTGCGCCGCTCGGTGCGGTCGAGACGGATCTCGTGGACCTCGGCGTCGTGGCGGAAGGTGCCGATCACGGGCCGATCATCCCCGGACACGTCAGCGGCGCGCGACCACACCCCACAGCCCGCTGCCCGTCGTCCCCGGGCCGGGCACGGGGCCCTCGGGCGTCCACTCCGGCGCCGAGGTCCAGCCCGACCCGACGAGCTCGGTGCCCTGCAGCCACGCCGCCATGTCCTCGGGGCCCCGCATGAACGGCGCCCGGGAGATGCCGGTGTGCGGGAAGCGGCGCCACGCCGTCAGGTCCGGCCGCGCGACGTCCGTCGGGTGGGTCAGGGCGATGACGCTGCCCGCCGCGACCGCGTCCCGGTACCCGTGGACCACGGAGCGCGCGACGTCGTCGGGGGCGGTGTGCAGCAGCCCGACGGCCAGCACCGCCACCGGCCGCTCGAGGTCGAACAGCTCCCGCACCCCGCGGGTGGCCAGGACGGCGGGGACGTCGAACGCGTCGGCGCACTCGGCGGCGACGCCCTCCACCCCGTCCAGGAGCCGCAGCGACCGCTCCACCGCGTCCGGGTCCTCGTCGACGTAGACCACGCGACGGCCGGGTGCGTACCGGGCGGCCACGGTGTGCACGTGGTCGACCGTCGGCAGGCCCGACCCGAGCTCCAGGAACTGCTCGATGCCCGTCCGCGCGAGATGGCCCACGACCGCCTGCGAGAACCGGCGGATGTCGACGCACAGCTGTCGCATCGCCGGGAAGGCGTGGTCGGCCTCGTCGGCGACCTCGCAGTCGACCTGCAGGTGGTCGCTCCCGCCCAGGTAGTGGTCGTAGATGCGTGCCCGACTCGGCATCGGGCCCGCGAGTTCCGACGGCTCCTCGCGCACCTGGTGTCCCCCCGTGTGTGCTCGTCGAGACGATCCTGCCTGCCCATCGGTCCGGACGGCGCGGATGGCACACCGCCGGGCAGGATCCGGGGTATGACGTCGCCGACCCGCCGCTCCGACCCCGTCCCGCACGTGCCGGACGCCCTCTTCGCCGACCCCGAGGTCGAGGCCCGCTGGCGTGGCCGGTTCACCGCGGCGCGCGTCTCGGTGCCCGACTGGGCCCGCGACGCACCGGACCGCAGCGTCTACTCGTCGAACGCGACGGGCACGTGGGAGATCTACGCCTGGGACCGCGCCGCCGACACCCACCGCCGCGTCACCGACCGCCCCCAGGGCACCCGTGGCGGCGCGGCCAGCACCGACGGCGAGAGCATCTGGTGGTTCGACGACACCGACGGCGACGAGTTCGGCGTCTGGGTGCGCGAGCCGTTCACCGGCGGGGAGTCCTCGCCCGCCGTGGCCGGGGCGGCACCGGGCTACCCCGCCGGCCTCGAGCTCGGCCGGCGGACGGTGGCCGTGGGCTGGTCGACCGACGACGGGTCGACGCTGGCGGTCAGCGAGGACGGCGGGGACGCGCGCGTCGTCTACACCCACACCGAGGACGCCGGCATCGGCGCGCTGTCCCGCGACGAGACGCTGCTGGCGATCTCGCACGCCGAGCACGGGGACTCACGCCACCCCGCGATCCGGGTCCTCCGGCTGTCCGACGGCGAGGCCGTCGGCGAGCGCCACGACGGCGAGGGGAAGGGCCTCGACCCGATCGAGTTCGCGCCGGTCGAGGGCGACCAGCGCCTGCTCGTCGGCCACGAGCGCCGTGGCCGCGACGAGCTGCTGGTCTGGGACCTCGCGACCGACACCGAGACCGAGCTCGCCGTCGACCTGCCCGGCGACCTCTCCGCCGGCTTCTACCCGGACGCCTCGGCGCTGCTCGTCGCGCACACCCGCGCCGGGCGCACCACCCTGCACCGCTACGACCTCGCCACCGGCGTCCTCACGGACCTGCCCACCGCGACCGGCTCGGTCGGCGGCGCCGACGTGCGCCCCGACGGCACCGTCGAGTACGGCTGGTCGTCGGCGGCGTACCCGTCGTCGGTGCGGGCGCTGCGCCCCGACGGCAGCGACACCGAGCTGCTGGCCCCGCCCGGCGAGCGCCCGGCGCCGTCGGTGGCGCTCGACGACGCGTGGGTCGACGGGCCGGGCGGGCCGGTGCACGCGCTGTGGACCCGGCCGGCGGGCACCACCGGCCCGGTCCCGACCGTCTTCATGATCCACGGCGGGCCCCAGGCGGCCGACGAGGACCGCTGGTCGCCGGTGCGCGCGGTGTGGGTCGACGCCGGCTTCGCGGTGGTGCACGTGAACTACCGCGGCTCGTCGGGCTACGGCTCGGCGTGGCGCGACGCGATCGAGGGGCGCCCGGGCACCACGGAGCTCGAGGACATCGCCGCCGTGCACGACTGGGCGGTGTCGACGGGGCTCGCCGACCCGGCGGCGTCCGTGCTCGAGGGCTGGTCGTGGGGCGGCTACCTGACGCTGCTGGGCCTGGGCCGCCAGCCCGGGCGCTGGGCCGTGGGCTGTGCCGGCGTGCCCGTCGCCGACTACCTCGCCGCGTACGCCGACGAGATGGAGCCCCTGCGGGCGTTCGACCGTTCCCTGTTCGGCGGTTCGCCGGACGAGGTGCCCGAGCGCTACCGGGAGGCCTCGCCGCTGACGTGGGTGGACGAGGTCCGCGCGCCGGTGCTGGTGCTCGCGGGCGAGAACGACCCGCGCTGCCCCATCCGTCAGATCGACAACTACCTGGACGCGCTGGCCGAGCGGGGCCGCGAGTACGCGATGGTGCGCTACGACGCCGGCCACGGCTCGCTGGTCGTCGCCGAGACGCTCGCGCACACCGTCGCCGAGATCGCCTACGCCCGCACGGCCCTGGGCCTGCCCGTCCCCGCGTGAGACGAGCGAAGGGCCCCGTCGGTCGACTCTCTCGACCGACGGGGCCCTTCGCTCCGTACCTGGCGGTGGCTCAGGCCGTCTTGGCCTGCCACATCCAGTGGGCCTCCTCGAGCTTCGCGGTCTGCGCGATGAGCAGGTCCTGGGTCACCGGGTCGGGCTCGTCGGTGGCGGCGATGCGCTCCCGCATGCGCCCGATGAGCGTCTCGAGGGTCTGCACGACTGCCCGGTTGACGTCCTCGACCTGGCGCCA
The DNA here is from genome assembly GCF_056311855.1 of Actinomycetospora sp. ABD4_176. Classification (NCBI taxonomy): domain Bacteria; kingdom Bacillati; phylum Actinomycetota; class Actinomycetes; order Pseudonocardiales; family Pseudonocardiaceae; genus Actinomycetospora; species Actinomycetospora sp. ABD4_176. Next base: position 3,659,792 of record NZ_CM149974.1, read on the forward strand.
CCCCTCCTCGGTGGTGGGCAGGCCGCTGCTCTTGGCGACGGTCTCGGCGCGCCCGTCGGGCGAGACGCCGAGCGTCGCCGCGCGCTCCGCGACCTCGTCGGTGTAGGTGCGGGCGAGGTCGACGAGCTCGTCGAGGTGCAGGTGCGCCTCGCGGAAGTTGCTGCCGACCACGTTCCAGTGCCACTGCTTCGCGGTCAGCGACAGGTCGACGTAGTCGGTCAGGCTGTCCTGGAGGACCGTCCCGACGACCTGCTTGGCGTCGTCGGACAGCGGGCTGGTGATCGGGGCTCCTGCCATGGTGGTGCTCACTCCTTCACGACCGTGGATCGCACGGTGCACGACGGTCAGACCGGGGGTTGCCGTTGCGGCGGCGGCGATAACGCCGCAGACACCGCGACCCGCCCCACGTACAGCGTGGGACGGGCCGCGGTTGTTCCGACAGGGACCGAGGTCAGCTCTGGCTGAGGACCTTCTGCTCCTTGCCGGTCAGCTCGCGGACGCGGTCCTCGACGCGCTGACCCATGCCCTCGTCGATCGACTTCCAGTAGTCGAACGCGCGGGCGAGGACGTCGTCACCGACGCCCTTCGCCAGGTGGCCCGAGACGTTCTCGACGAAGCGGTCGCGCGCCGCGTCGTCCCAGACCTCGAGCATCATCGTGCGGGCCTGGACCTCGTCGGTGTCCTCGGCGTGCGGCACGTAGGCCGCGCGCTGGATCTGCCCGTCGGAGTACCACGTCGGCGGCTGGATCGTCTCCGTCGTCTGCGGGGCGCCCTTGGTGTTCGGCGCGTAGACCGGGTCCTTCGCGTTCACCGTGCGCATCGCACCGGCGACGGTGTACGGGTGCGCCTGCGTGCCCCGCGGCGCGTTCACCGGGATCTGCTTGTAGTTGACCCCGAGGCGGGCCCGGTGCGCGTCCGCGTAGGAGAACCCGCGGGCGAGCAGCATCTTGTCGGGCGACAACCCCAGCCCCGGGGGCTGGTTGTTCGGCTCGAACGCGACCTGCTCGATCTCGGTGTGGTAGTCCTCCGGGTTCCGGTTCAGCGTCAGCTTCCCGACCTCCTGCAGGGGGTAGTCGCCGTGCGGCCACACCTTGGTCAGGTCGAACGGGTTGAACCGGTAGGTCTTGGCGTCCTCGAAGGGCATGATCTGCACCTTCAGGGTCCAGGTCGGGAACTCCCCGCGCTCGATGGCCTCGTAGAGGTCGCGCTGGTGGTAGTCGGCGTCCTCGCCCGCGATGCGGCCGGCCTCCTCCTCGGTCAGGCACTCGACGCCCTGATCCGAGATGAAGTGGTACTTGACCCAGAACTCCTCGCCGGCGGCGTTGACCCACATGTAGGTGTGGCTCGAGTAGCCGTTCATGTGGCGCCAGTCCTTCGGGATGCCCCGATCGCCCATGAGCCACGTGACCTGGTGCTTCGACTCCGGCGAGAGCGTCCAGAAGTCCCACTGCATGTCGTGGTCACGCAGGCCGTTGCGCGCGAGGCGCTTCTGCGAGCGGATGAAGTTCTGGAACTTCATGGGGTCGCGGACGAAGAAGACCGGCGTGTTGTTGCCGACCATGTCCCAGTTGCCCTCACGGGTCCACAGCTTGAGGGAGAACCCGCGCGGGTCGCGCCACGTGTCGGGGCTGCCCCGCTCACCGGCGACGGTGGAGAAGCGGATGATGCCCTCGGTGGTCTCGCCGGGCTGGAACACCGCGGCCTTGGTGTACGCGGTGACGTCTTGGGTGACCTCGAACTTCGCGAACGCGCCACTGCCCTTCGCGTGCGGCTGGCGCTCCGGGATGCGCTCCCGGTTGAAGTTGGCCATCTGCTCGATGAGGTAGTGGTCCTGCAGCACCAGGGGGCCGTCGGTGCCCACCGTGGCCGAGAACTCGTGGCTGGGCGCCGGGATGCCGGCGTCGTCCGTGGCGTGGGAACGATGCGTACTGGTCACGTTCGCCTCTCAGAGTGGTGGTGGCTCTCGTGCAGGACCGCGACGGCGCCACGCACGGCGCGTCGCGAGTCCCGGGTACCCGTCCCTGCTCCGGCGCAGGTGGGGCACGTCCCCCAGAAGACGACCTCGGCCTCGTCGATGACGAAGCCGCTCGCGTCGGAGGGGACCAGGCACGGGGGCTCGCCGACGACGCAGTCCACGTCGGCGGTGGCCCCGCACGACCGGCAGACCACGTGGTGGTGGTTGTCCCCGGTACGGGTCTCGTAGCGGGCCGCCGAGCCCGCGGGCTCGATGCGGCGGACGAGGCCGGCGTCCACGCACGCGGCGAGGACGTCGTACACGGCCTGGGTGCTGACCGACCCCAGCCGGGCCCGCACGCTCGACGCCACGGCCTCGGCCGTGGAGTGCGGGTGCTCGCCCAGGACGCCCAGGACGGCCTGCCGCGGCGCGGTGACCCGCAGGCCCGCCTGGCGGAGGCGGGCCCGCGGGTCGGCGATGTGGTGGCGCGGGTCCGAGCCCGGACCGGCCGCAGGCTCGGCCGCGTCTGTCGGCGCAGCCTCGTCCCGAGGTCCGGTCGGTGAGGTCATGATGTCCCCACGGTGCCACCGAGACTGGAACGAGTCAAGAAAAGGTCGGTGCGCCCGGTCAGCTCCGGACGAGCTCCTCGGCGATCTCGTAGGTGTTGAGCGCCGCGCCCTTGCGCAGGTTGTCGCCGCACACGAAGAAGTCGAGGGTGTTGGGGAAGTCGAGGGCCTGGCGCACGCGGCCCACGTACGTCGGGTCCTCGCCGACGACGTCGGCGGGCGTCGGGAACCGCTTGGCCTCCGGCTCGTCGACCAGCACGATCGACGACTGCGACGCGAAGACCTGGTGCGCCGTGGCGACGTCGACCGGCCCGTCGAAGGTCGCGTGCACCGCGATCGAGTGCGTCGTGACGACCGGGACGCGCACGCACGTCGCCGAGACCTTGAGCTTGGAGAGCCCCAAAATCTTCCGCGACTCGTTGCGGACCTTGAGCTCCTCCGAGGTCCAACCGTCGTCCTTGAGCGAGCCGGCGAACGGCACCACGTTGAGCGCCAGCGGGGCGTTGAACGGCGACTCCGCCGGCAGGCCCGCCGACGCGATCGCCTCGGCGACGTCGCCGCGCCGGTGGCCCACCCCCTTGCCGGCGACCGCGGCGATCTCGTCCTGCAGGCGGTCGATGCCCTCCTGGCCCGCGCCGGACGCGGCCTGGTAGCTCGCGACCACCAGCTCGCGCAGCCCGAAGGCGCGGTGCAGGGCCCCGAGCGCGGCCATCATCGACAGCGTCGTGCAGTTGGGGTTCGAGACGATGCCCTTGGGGCGCTCGTGCGCCTGCTCGGCGTTGACCTCCGGCACCACCAGCGGCACCTCGGGGTCCATGCGGAAGGCCCCGGAGTTGTCGACCGCGATCGCCCCGCGCGACACCGCGACCGGCGCCCACTCGGCGCTCACCGCGTCGGGCACGTCGAACATCGCGATGTCGACGCCGTCGAAGGCCTCCGGCGACAGCGCGACGACCTCGATCTCCTGACCGCGGACCGTCAGCCGCCGGCCGGCCGAGCGGGGCGAGGCGATGAGCCGGATCTCGCTCCACGGCACGCTCTCGCGCCGGTCGATGATGTCGATCATGACGGAGCCGACCGCACCGGTGGCTCCGACGATGGCGAGCGTCGTCATGGCTCCTGCCTTCCCTACCGACCCGTCCCGGCGTGCACCACGGCCTCCTCGTCGCCACCGAGGTCGAAGGCGTCGTGCAGGGCGCGGACGGCGTCGTCGAGCTGGGTGTCGCGCAGGAGCGCGGAGATGCGGATCTCCGAGGTGTTCATCATCTCGATGTTCACGCCGGCCTCGGCCAGCGACTCGCAGAACGTGGCGGTGACGCCCGGGTGGCTGCGCATCCCCGCGCCGACCAGCGCCACCTTGCCGACGTGCTCGTCGTAGATCACGTCCTCGTGGCCCACCTCGGGCTGCACGGCGGCGAGCGCCTCGACCGCCCGCGGGCCGTCCTTGCGCGGCAGCGTGAAGGTCACGTCCGTCTTGCCCGTCTTCAGGTGCGAGATGTTCTGCAGCACCATGTCGATGTTGACCTCGACGTCCGCGACGGCACGGAAGATGCGCGCCGCGAACCCGGGCTGGTCGGGCACTCCGACCACGGTCACCTTCGCCTCGGACCGGTCGTGCGCGACGCCGGTGAGGACCGCCTGTTCCACGCTCAGCTCCTCGATGGACCCGACGATCGTCGTGCCGGGCTTGTCGTTGTACGACGACCGCACCCGCAGGGGCACGTTCTCGCGGCGGGCGTACTCGACGGCGCGCAGGTGCAGCACCTTCGCCCCGCACGCGGCCATCTCGAGCATCTCCTCGTAGGTGATGGTCTCGAGCAGCTTCGCGTCCGGGACGATGCGCGGGTCGGCCGAGTAGACCCCGTCGACGTCGGTGTAGATCTCGCAGACGTCGGCCTTCATGGCGGCCGCCATCGCGACCGCGGTGGTGTCCGAGCCGCCGCGGCCGAGCGTGGTGATCTCCTTCGAGTCCACGCTCACGCCCTGGAACCCCGCGACGAGCGCGATGTGGTCCTCGGCGAGGGCGGCGTGGATGCGCCCCGGGGTGACGTCGACGATGCGCGCGTCGCCGTGCTTGCCCGTGGTGATCATGCCGGCCTGCGAGCCGGTGAACGAGCGCGCCCGCCCGCCCTGGGCGTTGATGGCCATGGCGAGCAGCGCGTTGGAGATGCGCTCGCCCGACGTCAGCAGCATGTCCAGCTCGCGCGGCGGCGGGCTCGGGTGGACCTGCATCGCCAGGTCGGTCAGCTCGTCGGTCGTGTCGCCCATCGCCGACGCGACGACGACGACGTCGTTGCCATCCTTGCCCGTGCGCACGATGCGCTCGGCCACGCGACGGATCCGCTCCGCGTCCTGGACGGACGAGCCGCCGTACTTCTGGACGACGAGTGCCACCGCGACGGACCTCCACGAACTGGTCGGCGAACGGCTCCGACCCTATCCGAGGCGGACCCCGTCACCGGACCTGCGGTGACCTACGGCGCGAGGGCGTTGAGCAGCTTCGAGACGACGATCCCGATCGCGATCCACACGACGGCGGCGAGGCCGAAGTTGAGGATGATCCGCAGCGACTCGCTCGCGGGCAGGAACAGGTCACCGATGCCGAGCGTGAGGTTCGACGCGAGGTCGCGGAAGAAGATCGTGATGCCGTTGGCGGGGTTGGCGCCCGCGACGGCGAGGATCACGTGGATCACGAGGATCGCCGCGAAGACGACCGTGAGGATCCGGATCACCGAGGCGGCAACGGTCAGGACCTTTCGGGTGAGCGCACGGAGGTCCTCTCCGGTGTGCGAACGCCGCTGTTCGGACGTCTCCGTGCTCGCATCCTGCGCCATGCGCGACATCATGGCACGCGACTTGACCCGTCGGTAGCCAGGGATGCGACCTGTGTCACCAGCGGTCGGTCGTCGCAGTTCAGCGGCGGTGTCCGGCCTCCGGCACGCCCGTCGTCGCCGACCCGGGGTACCGGGTCGGCGCGTCGCGGGGCTACCGTGGCGGGCGATGTCCCTCGCGCTCGCAGCCCTCGGGCTGCTCCTTCGCCGCCGCGGCGGGGTCTGAACCGACCGGCCCCCTGTCGCGGGTGATGCGCGCTGCCGGTCGCCGTCCCCCGCAGTGCTGCAGGCAGGAGCGCGACACCCCATGAGCATCACCCCCGGCGTACCCGGCCACGACGCGCCGATCGCCGACATCCGCTCGACCGTCGTCCATCCCGACGGCGACATCCCGGCCGACCAGGCCACGTGGAACACCCAGCGGCCGAGCCGCATGCCGGTCCACCGCTACAAGCCCTTCGCCGACCTCGTCGAGAAGATCTCGCTGCCGGACCGCACGTGGCCGGACACGGTGATCGACAAGGCCCCGCTCTGGGGTGCGGTCGACCTGCGCGACGGCAACCAGGCGCTGATCGACCCGATGTCGCCGGCCCGCAAGCGGCGCATGTTCGACCTGCTCGTGCGCATGGGCTACAAGGAGATCGAGGTCGGCTTCCCGGCCGCGTCGCAGACCGACTTCGACTTCGTCCGCGAGATCATCGAGCAGGGCGCGATCCCCGCCGACGTGCGGATCCAGGTGCTGACGCAAGCGCGCCCCGAGCTGATCACGCGCACGTTCGCGTCGCTCGAGGGCGTCCACTCGGCGGTGGTCCACCTCTACAACTCGACCTCGATCCTGCAGCGCCGCGTCGTCTTCCGGTCCGACCGCGACGGCATCACGAAGATCGCGACGGACGGGGCGCAGCTGGTCCGCGAGGAGGCCGAGAAGCGCCCCGGCACCGACTGGCGCTTCCAGTACTCGCCGGAGTCGTACACCGGTACGGAGCTGTCGTACGCCAAGGAGATCGTCGACGCCGTCGGCGACGTCTGGGAGCCGACGCCCGAGCGCCCCATGATCGTGAACCTGCCGGCCACGGTGGAGATGGCGACGCCGAACGTCTACGCCGACTCCATCGAGTGGATGCACCGCAACCTCGCCCGGCGCGACGCGATCATCCTGTCGCTGCACCCGCACAACGACCGCGGCACGGGCGTGGCCGCCGCCGAGCTGGGCGTCCAGGCCGGCGCCGACCGCGTCGAGGGCTGCCTGTTCGGCAACGGGGAGCGCACCGGCAACGTCTGCCTGGTGACCCTGGGCATGAACCTGTTCAGCCAGGGCATCGACCCGCAGATCGACTTCTCGGACATCGACGAGGTCCGCCGCACCGTCGAGTTCTGCAACCAGCTGCCCGTCGGCGAGCGCCACCCCTGGGGCGGCGACCTCGTGTTCACCGCGTTCTCGGGCTCGCACCAGGACGCGATCAACAAGGGCCTGCAGGCGATGAACGCCGAGGCCGCGGAGGCCGGACACGACGTCGACGACCACCCGTGGGAGGTCCCGTACCTGCCCATCGACCCGAAGGACGTCGGCCGCACCTACGAGGCCGTCATCCGCGTCAACTCGCAGTCGGGCAAGGGCGGCGTCGCGTACCTGATGAAGGTCGAGCACCAGCTCGAGCTGCCCCGGCGCCTGCAGATCGAGTTCTCGCGGCGGGTCCAGGAGGTCACGGACACCGAGGGCGGCGAGGTCTCGGCCAAGGAGATGTACGACATCTTCACCGAGGAGTACCTCCAGCGCCGCGTGCCGCTGGAGCTCGTCAGCTCGCGGGTGCAGACCCACGACGACGGCAAGGCCGAGCTGTCGGCGACGCTGAAGGTCGAGGGCGACCTGCACGAGGTCACCGGCGTCGGCAACGGCCCCATCGCCGCCTTCGTCGACGCCCTGGCGACGGTGGGCTACGACGTGCGGGTCCTCGACTACGCCGAGCACGCCATGTCCGCCGGCGACGACGCCCGCGCCGCCGCCTACGTCGAGGCCGCGGTCGGCGACGTCGAGGTCTGGGGCATCGGGATCGACGGCTCGATCCTCACCGCCTCGCTCAAGGCCGTCGTGTCGGCGGTGAACCGCGCCATGCGCTGACGACTTCGGTGGCGGATCCCGCGCTGGACGCGGGATTTCGTCACCGAGGTCGTCCTTGATCGCGGTCTCGGTGACGGAGGCCCGCAGATCTGCGGGAGTTCGTCACCGAGATCGCGATCTCGGGGTCAGGACGGGAGGTCGAACTCCCCGGCCTTGACGCCGGCGACGAATGCGGCCCACTCGGCGGGCGTGAAGCGCAGGGCCGCCGACGACTTCGTGTCGACGACGCGGACCTCATCGGGCGTGAGCGCCACGCCGACGCAGCCTCCCTCGGAGCAGAACGTGCTCACGATGTACGGGCTCACTGCGTGATCACGGGTCACGAGTCGTGATTCAAGCGCAACCGTTCGGAGACCACGACGGCGGGTGGGACCATCACTCCTCCGCGATCCTCTTCGCTGCGCGCCGCAGGAGGGGGATCGACTCCTCCTCGTGGAGAGCGGCCTCGAGCACCGTGGCCAGACGGCCCTCGTGGTGGGCGATCTCCGCCCGGTCACCCACCAGCTCGGCTCCGTCCGGGCGCTCGACGTACACCATGCCGTGCTCGATGCCGGCCGAGAACTCCAGTTTCGCGAAGGAGCTCAGGCTCGTGGCCACGAGGCCCGCGGTGAACGGGAGGACGCGCACGTCGACGTGATCGGCCTCGGCCATGACGATCAGGTGCTCGAGCTGACCACGGAGGATCTCCGGAGTGCCGGAGACGCGGTAGAGCGCTGACTCGTCCAGGACGCAGTGGAACATCAGCCCGTGCGAGGGTTCGAGCGCCTCCTGCCGCTTCAGGCGCACCTCGACCATGCGCTCGATCTGTGCGGCGGAGTACCGGGATCGCCAAGCCGCCGTCAGCACACCACGCGCGTAGTCCGGGGTCTGCAGCAGGCCGTGCACGACGTGCGACTCGTACGCGTAGATCTCTGTCGCGTCCCATTCGAGCTCGACGTACGTGTCGAAGCCGGGCGGGAGCACGTCGGCGTACTTCGACCACCACATCGGCGCGCGGCCGCTCTGCGCCCAGGCGAGCAGGCGCGCCCGGTGGTCCCCCTCCGGCACGCGGTAGACCTCGAGCATGTCCCGCACGTCGCGCCAGCGGGGCACGCCCTTGCCGTTCTCCAGCCGGCTGATCTTCGAGGGCGAGCACTCCAGGCTGCGCGCGACATCCTCCAGCTTGAGGCCCAGGCCCTCACGGAGTCGCTTGAGCTCGCCGCCGAGCCGGCGACGGGTCACCACGGGGCCGGGTGACTGGGACATCCGTACGCCTCCTGGGTCGGGCGAACGACGGGTGGCGGCGCCGGCTCCCCCCGGCCGGCGGCTGTCCGTACACGGTAGACCGCGATGCGCCATGCCGTCACGCAATCGTTGCGTGCAATTGCAGAATTCGCTTGTGCAGTGGGCTGCCACACAGCACTCTCTTGAGGACCGGAGCTGTTTCGCCGGAGCCGTGGACCGCACAACGGACCGCACGACTCGACGGGAGGCACTGATCATGAAGGCAACGAAGGGCGGCCGACGATGACCGCCATGACGATCATCGTCGCGGTGGTCGTCTTCTGGACCCTGTTCGTGGTGGGGGTCCTCGTGGGCATCTCGGTGCACCGCGAGGCGACGCGACGTCGCAGCGCCCGCCTGCACCGCGCCGAGATGGCGCTCGACCAGGACACGATCATCGCCGGCCGCACGCCCGTGCGAGGGCGGGACTTCCGCGTCTGATCTGCCGGACGTCCGGCCGGCTAGAGGGCGCGGCGACCGGCGAGGGCGCGGCCGAGCGTGAGCTCGTCGGCGAACTCGAGGTCGCCGCCCATGGGCAGGCCCGAGGCCAGCTTGGTGACGGTCAGGCCCGGGAAGTCGCGCAGGAGCCGCACGAGGTAGGTGGCCGTGGCCTCGCCCTCGGTGTTCGGGTCCATGGCGAGGATGACCTCGGTGATCTCGGGCTCGTCGCCCGCGCCGCCGATGCGCTGGAGGAGCTCGCGAACGCGCAGCTGGTCGGGCCCGACGCCCGAGAGCGGGTCGAGCGCCCCGCCGAGCACGTGGTAGCGCCCGCGGAACTCGCGGGTGCGCTCGACCGCCACGACGTCCTTGGGCTCCTCGACCACGCAAACGAGCGTGGCGTCGCGGCGGGCGTCACTGCAGATGCGGCAGCGGGGCTGCTCGGAGACGTTGCCGCAGACCTCGCAGAACACGACCCCGATCTTGACCTTCTGCAGGGCCTCCTGCAGGCGCGTCACGTCCGCCTCCTCGGTGGCGAGGAGGTGGAACGCGATGCGCTGGGCGCTCTTCGGCCCGATGCCGGGCAGGCGGCCCAGCTCGTCGATGAGGTCCTGGACCGGCCCCTCGAACACGGGCCTACTGGCCGGGCAGGCCCAGCCCGCCGCCCATGTCCCCGAGCCCGCCGGCGAGCGGGCCCATCTTCTCCGCCTGCAGGTCCGCCGCCGCCTGGGCCGCGTCGGAGATCGCGCCGACGATCAGGTCCTGCAGCGTCTCGACGTCCTGCGGGTCGACGACCTTGGGGTCGATCGTGACCGAGCGGATCTCGCCGGTGGCGGTCTGCGTGACCGTGACCAGGCCGTTGCCCGCCTGGCCGGTGACCTCGGCCTCGGCCAGCTCCGCCTGGGCGCTCATCAGCTGCTCCTGCATGGCCTGCGCCTGCTGCAGCAGGGCGCCCATGTCCATGCCTTCGGGGTTCTGGCCGGGTTGCATGTGCCCACACTAACCGCGCCGTCGCGCGGCCGACCGGGCACGCTGGGCCCGATGGACGCCACCGACGCCAGCACCCTGCTGCACCGCCTCCTCGACGCCACCACCTGGCGCTCCTTCGACGTCGACGCCGAGGGCCGCATCCTCGCGGGCCACGACGCCTCGGGGTCCGTCCAGCTCGTGGAGCTGCATCCCGACGGGACGCGGGTGCCGCTGACGGCGCTGCCGGGCGCGGTCAGCGGGCGCTACCTCCCGGGGCGACGGCAGGTCGTCGTGTCCCACGACGTCGGAGGCAACGAGCGCGCGCAGCTCTCGCTGCTCGACCCGGACGCCGTCGCGAAGGAGGGCGAGCCGGTCGGCGAGGACGGCCTGACCCCGCTCGTGCACGACCCCGACCACCTCCACGGTCTGGTCGAGGTCCTGCCGGGCGGCACCGTCGTCTACGCCACCAACCGCCGCAACGGTGTCGACTTCGACCTCGTCGTCCGCGACGTCGACGCCGGGACCGAGACCGTGCTCTACGACGGCGGCGGGATGGTCGGCAACGCCGCGATCGCCCCCGACCGCACGCGTGCGCTGATGACGCGGCCCGCGCGCCCGGCGCTGAGCTCGCAGGTCCTGCTCCTCGCCGGCGACACCGTCACCGAGCTCACCGACGCCGACGAGCACGCCCGCCACCTCGCCCCCGAGTGGCTGCCCGACGGCACCGCGGCGGTCGTCACCACCGACGTCGGGCGCGACCACCTCGGCGTCGCGCGGCTCGACGTCACCACCGGCGCGGTCACCTACCTCATCACCGACGACGCCCATGACGTCACCGGTCGGCTGTCCCCCGACGGCCGCCTCCTGCTCGCGGTCACCGACGACGACGGGGCGAGCCGCCTCGCCGTGCACGACGTCGACGGCACCTTCCTGCGCGCGATCGCCCTGCCGCCCGAGCTGCGCGGCGGCGTCGCCGACTTCCTCGCCGTGCCGCGCTGGTCCCCGGACTCGACCGGCCTGACGATCACCTGGACCGACCCGGGCACGCCCGCGGACGTCCTGCTCGTCGACGCCGGCCGCGGGCGCGCGGGGGTGCTGGCGTCGTCGCGGGAGCAGCTCGCGGCGTCCCTCCCCCCGGGCTGGGCCTCCGTCGACCCCACCAGCCACGGCGTCCCCACCCCCGACGGCGAGACCGTGCCGTGCTTCGTCTACGCGCCCGCAGAGCCGTCCGGGTCGAGCGTGGTGATCGTGCACGGCGGGCCGGAGGGGCAGTCGGTGCGCTCGTTCTCGGCGATCGTGCAGGCCCTGGTCGGCGACGGGCACACGGTGCTCGTGCCCAACGTGCGCGGCTCGGTGGGCTACGGGAAGCGCTGGTACTCCCTCGACGACGTCGAGCGCCGCCTCGACTCGGTCGCCGACCTCGCCGCCCTGCACGCCTACCTGCCCCGCCTCGGCCTCGACCCCGCCCGCGCGGCGCTGTGGGGCGGCTCGTACGGCGGCTATATGGTGCTCGCGGGCCTCGCGTTCCAGCCCGAGCTGTGGGCCGCGGGCGTCGACATCGTCGGCATCTCGTCGCTGGTGACCTTCCTCGAGAACACCTCGGCCTACCGTCGCGCCCACCGCGAGCGGGAGTACGGGTCGCTCGAGCGCGACCGGGAGTTCCTCGAGCGGGCCTCGCCGCTGAACCGCATCGGCGACGTCCGCGCGCCGCTGTTCGTCATCCACGGCGCGAACGACCCGCGGGTGCCGCTGTCGGAGGCCGAGCAGGTGGCCGCGGCGGTGCGCGCGAACGGGGTCGAGGTCGAGATGGTCGTCTACGACGACGAGGGCCACGGGCTGGCGAAGCGGGTCAACCGGCTCGACGCCTACCCGCGGGCCGTCGCGTTCCTGGGGCGCACCCTGCTCGGGTGACCCTCGGGTGACACGGCACGAGCCGCCACGCGATCCATCACCGGCGCTCACCGCGCGTTCATCCCCTGCCCCGGTCGGTGGGTTGGGGTGGCGGCGTGTTGCAGCGACCCCGAGTGCTGGTGCTCAGTGCCGCGATCGGCCAGGGCCACGACGGCGCGGCCCGCGAGCTCGTGCGGCGGCTCGACCGTCGCGGCCTCGACGCCCACGTCGTCGACTGGACCGACCTGCTCCCCGTGTGGGGCCGCCGGCTCCTGCGCGACCTCTACGCGCCGTCGGTGCACCACGCGCCGGCGCTGTTCGACCGCATCTTCACCGACCTCGAGCACCCGCGGCGCCCGGCGAGCGTCGTCACGCGGCGGCTGATCACGCTCGCCGAGGAGCCGGTCCTGGCCGCGGCCGCGGACGTCGACGCCGCCGTCGCGACCTATCCGCTCGCCGGGCAGACGCTCGGGCGGCTGCGGCTCGACGGCCGCCTCGACGTGCCGGCGCTGACGTTCCTCACCGACCCCGCCGCGCACCGCCTGTGGTGCCACCCGGGTCTCGACGACCACCTCACGGTCAGCGACGCCACCGCTCTCGACGGCGCGCGCTACGGCGTCGGCCTGCGCAGCGTCGGGCCGCTGTGCGCGCCGCGCTTCTCGCGGCCGATGCCGGTCGCGACGCGCGGGCGGGTGCGTGCCGAGCTGGGGGTGCCCGACGACGTGCCCGTCGCCCTGCTGGTGGGCGGATCGCTGGGGATGGGCGACGTCGAGCACGCGGTCGACGCGCTGGGACGGCACCCGCGCGCGTGGACGATCGTCGCCTGCGGGCGCAACCGGAAGCTGCGGGCGCGGCTCGCGGGCCGCGAGCGGGTGGTGGCGCTCGGGTGGCGTGACGACCTCCCCGAGCTCATGGCCGCCGCCGACGTCCTCGTGCACAACGCGGGCGGGCTGTCGTGCACCGAGGCGCTGGTCGCGGGCCTGCCGGCGATCACCTACCGCCCGATCCCCGGGCACGGGCGCGCCAACGCGGCGGTGCTCGACGACGCCGGGGTCGCGCCGTGGCTGCGGGGTCCCGACGAGCTCGTCGACGCCGTCGACCGGGTCGGCGCGCGGCCCCGGCGCCGCCGCCCGCCCCTGCCCTGGTGGACCGAGGAGCGCGACGCCTCGGCGGCCGTCGCCCGCCACGTGCTCGGCGCACCGGGCCTGGTCGCGGCGGGGTAGGCCCGTGCTCGCCGAGGTGCTCGCCGTCGGGTCGGCCGTGGCGGCCGGGTCGGCGGTGGTCGCCCAGCAGCGGGCGGCCCACGAGCTCGGCGGGGCGGACGCCCGGCTCCTGCGCCGGCCGTGGTGGCTCGCGGGCACGGGCGCCTCGGTGGTCGCGAGCCTGCTGCAGGCGGTCGCGCTGGCGTCGGGCGCGGTGGTCGTGGTGCAGGCGCTGCTGGCGACGGCGGTCGCGTGGACGACGGTCGGCGAGTCGCTGCTGGCCCGCCGGCTGCCGAGGCGCGGAGCGGTGCTCGGGGTCCTGCTCGCGGTGCTCGGCCCGCTGCTCGTCGTCGTGCTGCTCGGCCCGGTCGAGGCGGCGGCGAGCGTGCCGGTCGACCTCGCCGGCCTCCCCGCCGCGCTGAGCGTGCTGGGCATCGGGGCCGTCGCGGCCGGTGGCCTGGGGTGGGCGAGGCGGCGACCCGGACCGCCCGGGGCGCTCGGGCTCGCCCTGGCGTGCGGGGTGGGCTATGGCCTCGGCGCCTCGCTGCTGGCGGTCCTCGCCCGGAACCTCGCGCGCGACCCGGGCGCCGCGCTCACCGACCCGCGGCTCGTCCTCGCCGGGCTCCTGCTGCTGCTCGCCGGCCCGGCCGCGTTCGTCGCGAGCCAGCGCGCGCTCGCCCGGGCGCGGCGGGCGGGGCCGGTGGTGACGGTCATCCTGCTCGCCGACCCCCTGACCGCGACGGTCCTCGGGACGGTGTGGTTCGGCGAGCGCGTGCCCCTCGACGCCCCGACGACCGCCGGGATCGTGCTGGCCGCGGGCCTCGCCGTGCTCGGGGTCCGGTTGCTGGACCCGGCGCCGGAGGGCGAGCGGACCACGGCCGGGCGTCGCTGAGATCCCGCTAGCGGCCGTCCACCCGGCGGGCGCCGAGCTGCGAGGTCAGCAGCTCCATCGCCGCCTCCTCCGGGTCGACCCGCGTGCCGCCGGCCGCGCCGCCCGGGTCGGCGACGGCCTCGTTGTACATGTCCTCCTCGGTGACCTCGCCGTCCTCGGGCGGGGGCTCCGGCGGGGGCGGGACGTCGGCGGGCTCGGGGCGGCTCGGCCGGCGGATTTCGCGGGGCCCGGCACCCCGGCTCTGCTCGCGCCCCTGCTCCCGGCTCTGCTCCCGCCCCTGCTCGCGACCCTGCTCCCGGCCCTGCTCGCGGGCGGGGTCGGGCGCCGAGTCCTCGCGGCGCGGGCGCTCCGGGCGCTGGGGCGGGTCGGGGCGGCGGCGCGCGGGCTCGGGACGCGCGCCTCCCCCGCCGCCCCCTCCGCCGTCGCCGCCCCCGGTGCCGTGCACCGCCTGCACGGTCCACTGACCGGACAGCACCACCCCGAGCGCTGCGGCGACTTGGTCGGCGCGGTTGGGCTGGGAGAGCTGGCGCGCGAGCGGCGGCGTCGGCATGCCGAGCGTGACCGTCGTGCCCTCCACGGCCGTGACCGTGGCGTTCTGCAGCAGCGCGTGGGTGGGCTTGTTGCGCTCGCGGACCTGGTTCATGACCTCCGGCCACACCCGCCGCAGCGCCGCGGCGTCGACGGCGCCGGCGGCAGGCGCGGGGGGTGCCGGCGTGGGCTCCTGCCGCGGCGGCTCCGGCCGCGCGGGCTCGGGGCGCTGCTGGGGGCGCTGCTCCTGGCGCTGCTGCTCCTGGCGCTGCTGCTCCTGGCGCAGCGGCTCGGGGCGCTGCGGCTCGGGGCGCTGCGGCTCGGGGCGCTGCGGCTCGGGGCGGGCCACGTCGCGCGGGGGGTCGTCGGTGCTGGCGACGGTGGCCGTCGGGCGGTCGGTGGGCGGGGCGACGGTGGCGTCGAGTTCGTCGGCGCGGTCGGGGGCGCGCTCGGGAGCTCGCTCGGGTCGGGGCGGTGCCTCGCCGTCGCCCGACTCCCCGCGCCGGGACGGACGGCTGAAGCGCGCGGGGGCGTCGTCACCCGACCCCGCGGCGGCCGGCCCCCCCGTCGCGCCCAGCGCCAGGCGCCGCTCGACGCCCTCGAGGCGCTGGACCATCGCCGCGTCCTCGGACGACGCCGCGGGCAGCAGCATCCGGGCGCAGACCAGCTCGAGCAGCAGGCGCGGGGCCGTCGCGCCGCGCATCTCGGTCAGCGCGGTGTGCACGAGCTCCGCGTACCGCGCGAGGGCGGCGGGACCGAGGCGCTGGGCCTGGTCGACCATCCGCTCCATCTCGTCGGCGGGCACGTCGACCAGCCCGCGCTCGCCGGCGTCGGGCACGGCCTGGACGAGGATGAGGTCGCGCAGGCGCTGCAGGAGGTCGGCGGCGAAGCGCCGGGGGTCGTGCCCGGCCTCGACGAGACGGTCGACCGCCCCGAACACCGCGGGCCCGTCCTGGGCGCCGAGCGCGTCGACGACGTCGTCGAGGATCGCGACGTCGGTGACCCCGAGCAGCCCGACGGCGTGCGGGTAGGTGACCCCGGCGTCGTCCGCGCCCGCGAGCAGCTGGTCGAGCACCGAGAGCGAGTCGCGCGCCGAGCCGCCGCCCGCGCGGACCACGAGCGGGTAGACCGCCGGCTCGACGGTGACGCCCTCCTCGGTGCAGATGCGCTCGAGCAGGCCGCGCAGCGTGCTCGGCGGCAGGAGACGGAAGGGGTAGTGGTGGGTGCGCGAGCGGATGGTGGTGAGCACCTTGTCCGGCTCGGTGGTGGCGAAGATGAAGATGAGGTGGTCGGGCGGCTCCTCGACGACCTTGAGCAGCGCGTTGAACGCCGCCGTCGTCACCATGTGCGCCTCGTCGATGATGAAGACGCGGTAGCGGGAGCCGACCGGCGCGAAGTGGGCGCGGTCGCGCAGCTCGCGGGCGTCGTCGACGCCGTTGTGGCTGGCCGCGTCCATCTCGGTGACGTCGAGCGAGCCGGGCCCGTTGGGGGCGAGCGCGACGCACGACTCGCAGACCCCGCACGGGTCGGGCGTCGGGCCCTGCTCGCAGTTCAGCGAGCGGGCGAGGATGCGCGCGCTCGACGTCTTGCCGCAGCCACGGGGCCCGGAGAAGAGGTACGCGTGGTTGATGCGTCCCGCCGCCAGCGCCGTGCGCAAGGGCTCGGTGACGTGGTCCTGCCCGACGAGCTCGGCGAACGTCGCCGGCCGGTACCTGCGGTAGAGCGCCAGAGCCACACGGCGAGGCTACGCGGAGGGCCCGACGACCGGATGACCGTCCCGGAGATGAAAGGGGACCCCGCGCACCCGCCAGAGCCCGCTGACCCTTGCTGCCTTCCGGCCCTGGGGGAGTTCACAGGATGGACGCCGCGCGGGGTCCGTGCGCCAGTGTAACGAAGACGCCCAGCCCCTCCGTGCGCCCCGCCCCGACCCCCGGGACACCCCGGCGGGAGCTGTATCGTCTCCCGCGGAGGATTGGCCGAGCGGCCTAAGGCGCACGATTGGAAATCGTGTTGGGGCAACACCCCTCACGGGTTCGAATCCCGTATCCTCCGCCACGCTGAGCAGCACCGATGCCGGCCGATCCCGTCGAGGACCGGCCGGCATCCGTGTGTCGGGCCGCCGCCCGGCGGCGAGCACCCCGGCGGGGAGGTGACACGGTGTCCCCCGTGCGTGGATGCCTGATCACCCTGCTCGTGCTCGTCGCGGTGGTGGTGGGCGTCGACGTCGGCGCCCGCTGGCTCGCCGAGGACCGGGTCGCCGCGGCGCTGCAGGACTCCCTGTCGCTGCCCGCCGAGCCGGACGTCGACGTGCGCGGCTTCCCGTTCCTCACCCAGGCCCTGTCCGGGCAGTTCGAGGACGTCGGGCTCTCGGCGCCGCACATCCCCTACGGCGAGCTGCGCGACATCACGTTGACCGCGGACCTCACGGGCGTCTCGGTGCCGGTGGAGAACCTGCTGGACGGGCAGGTCCGCGAGATCCCGGCCGAGCAGGTCGTCGCCTCGGCGCGGGTCAACCCGACCGACCTCGCCCGCCTGCTCGACGTCGGT
Source organism: Actinomycetospora sp. ABD4_176 (assembly GCF_056311855.1). Classification (NCBI taxonomy): domain Bacteria; kingdom Bacillati; phylum Actinomycetota; class Actinomycetes; order Pseudonocardiales; family Pseudonocardiaceae; genus Actinomycetospora; species Actinomycetospora sp. ABD4_176. Next base: position 3,676,991 of record NZ_CM149974.1, read on the forward strand.
GACCTGACGATCGAGCCGCTCACCGAGGCCGACCTCGAGGCGCTGCGCGCCGACGCCGAGGCCGACGACTCCGGCGCGTCGGGCAGCAGCAGCGCTCTGGCCGACGTCGACCCCGCGCAGGCGGTGCGGCTGGACTCGACCCGGACGATCGGCGGCGAGCAGGTCCAGGTCTCGGTCGTGGCGACCTTCCGCCTCTCCGGCGGCCGCATCACGCTGCAGGCCCGCGACATCCGCGCCGAGGGCGGCGAGGGGGCCGCCGGGCAGGTCGCGGCGGCCGCGCTGCGCCGTCAGCTCGCCGGGTTCTCGACGAGCGTCGACCCCGGCGAGCTGCCGTTCGCGATCACCGCGACCGAGCTGCGCGCCGAGGGCGGCGAGCTCGTGGTGTCGGGGACGGCGAGTGACGTCGACCTGCTGGCCCGCCCGGGGTCGTGACGCGGCGCGCTGACACAGTGAGCGCCATGCCAGACAACGGGGCCGCCATCCGATGGGGCATCGCCGGCCCCGGCCGCATCGCCGCGAAGGTCGCCGAGGACCTCGCCCTCGTTGAGGGGGCCACGCTCGTGGCCGTGGGGTCGCGCTCGGAGGAGCGGGCGCGGGCCTTCGCCGACGCGAACGGCGGCGCCCGGGTGCGCGCCCACGGCAGCTACCGCGCACTGGTGGACGACCCGGACGTCGACGTCGTCTACGTCGCGACCCCCCACCCGCAGCACGCCGCCTTCGCGGTCGCCTGCCTCGAGGCCGGCAAGTCGGTGCTCGTCGAGAAGGCGTTCACCGCGACGCTCGCCGGGGCGTGGCGGGTCGTCGACACCGCGCGCACCCGCGGGGTGTTCGCGATGGAAGCGATGTGGACGCGCTTCCAGCCCGCCGTCGTGCGCCTGCGCGAGCTGATCGCCGAGGGCGCCATCGGCGAGCCGCGCTCGGTGCAGGCCGACCTCGGCACCGTCCGCGACGTCGACCCGACCGACCGGCTCTTCGCCCCCGAGCTCGGCGGCGGCGCCCTGCTCGACCTCGGCGTCTACCCGGTGTCGTTCGCGCAGATGGTGCTCGGGGCGCCGGACCGCGTCACCGCCGTCGCCTCGCGGGAGACCACCGGCGTCGACGCCGACGGGGCGATGCTGCTGGCGTTTCAGGACGGCCGGTACGCGACGCTGCACACGTCGTTCCACAGCCCCTCGCCGGGCCAGGCGCGGGTGTTCGGGACGACGGGCTGGATCGACGTCCTCCCGCGCTTCCACCACCCGAGCACGATCGTGCTCCACCACGACACGAACGGCCCCGGCGAGCGGATCGAGCTGCCCGCGACCGGGGCCGGGTACTACCACGAGCTGGTCGAGGTCACGGAGTGTCTGCGCTCCGGGGCCACCGAGAGCACGGTCATGCCCCTCGACGACACCCTCGCCGTCCAGGGCGTGCTCGCGGAGGCCGCCGACCAGATCGGCCTCGTGTTCCGGGAGGACGACACCGCCGTGTGATGCGCTCCCCCCTACCCTTCTCTCCCGGATGGTGGGAGGCGGTATGACGGACGGTGAGCGCGGCACGGCGGCGGGTGCGCGGAGCACCTCGCCGCACAGCGGACTGCGCCGCGCGACCACCGAACGCGCGATCCTCGACGAGATCGCCGCCGAGTTCGGCCCGCTGACCCGCGCCGAGCTGTCCCGGCGCACCGGCATCTCGCCGCCCGCGATCAGCGAGGCGGTGCGGCGTCTGGAGGCCGACGGGGTGCTCGTGCCCGTCGGCCCTCGGTCCGGGGTGCCGGGGGCGGTCGCCACGCTCTACGACCTCGCGCCCGGCGCCGGCGTGGTCGTCGCCGTCGAGATCAACCGCCGCGTGGTGCGCACCGCGGTCGCCGACCTCGCCGGCCGCCGCCTCGAGCACCTCGACCACGAGCCACCCGACGACGGCCTCGTCGCGCCGCGCCTCGACGACGTCCTCGTCACGGTCGGCGAACGCTGGGGCTCCGAGGGGCGCCCGGTGCGGTCGGTGGCTGTGTCGATCGCGAACCCCGTCGACCCCGCCACCGGCCGGGTCGTCGAGCTGCGCGAGTCGGCGTTCCCCGCCGGCGTCGTCGGGATCGGGGACGTGCGCGGGGTCGACCCGTCGATGGTGGTGCTCGACAACGACGTGAACTTCGCGGCGCTCGCCGAGCGCGACCACGGCGCCGCCGTCGGCACCGCGACCTTCGCCTACCTCTACGTCGGCGAGCGGCACAGCGTCGGCCTGGGCCTCGTGCTCGACGGGGTGCTGATCCGCGGCGCCCACGGGCTCGCCGGCGAGATCGGCTACCTCCCGCTCGGCGAGGGCACCGGGCGCTTCCGGTTCGGCGAGGCGATGGCGGCGCACGGGCTCACCCCGCCGGCGGAGGCGACCCGCACGGCGCCCGACACCCCGCCCGCCACGGCGACCGACACCGCCACCGACACCGCCACCGACACCGACACCGCGACCGACACCGCCGCCCTCGCCGACGCCGGCCGCACGCTCGGCGAGGCCGCGGTGGCGGTGTGCGCAACGGTCGACCCGGCCCTGCTCGTCCTCGGCGGCCCGGTCGGCCTCACCCCCGGGCTGCGGCCGCACGTCGAGGCGACGGTCGCCGAGCTGGCGCCGCGACCGGTGCCGGTGGTCGCGGGCGCGCTCGGGGAGACCGCGCCGCTGTGGGGCGCGCTGGCCGAGGCCCGGCACCGCGCGTGGGAGGGCCTGCTGTCCGGTCGGCGGTAGGGACGGCGGTGACGACGGCGGGGCGCCCTCACGCGAGCCACCCCGCCGCGTCCTCGACGAGGGCCCGCTGGGCGGCGTGGTCGTCGCGGGCGGCCGTGACGGCGTCGCGGTGGGTGTCGAGCAGGACGTGGCTGGCGCCGAGCGCGCGCAGCTCGTCGAGGTCCGCGCGGATCTGGTCGGGGCGGCCCTCCCCGAGCAGGCGGCCCTCGTCGGGGCGCCGCTCGACCGTGGGGTGCAGGACGATGCGCGGGGCGAGCGCGGGCAGCGGGCGCCCGGCCTCCTCGGCGGCCGCCCGCAGCCCCGGCAGCCCGGTGGTGTGCAGCCAGCCGACCGGCACCCGCAGCGGGTGCCAGGCCTGCCCGACCGCCACCGCCCGGCGACGCGCGGCCGCGCCGTTGCCCCCGACCCACAGCGGCGGGTGCGGCCGGCGCCGGGGCCGCGGGCGGCTGTCGACGTCGGTGAAGCCGACGTGGCGGCCGTGGAAGCTCACGACGTCGTCGGACCACAGCGCGAGCAGCGCGCGCAGGTACTCGTCGGTGATCTCGCCGCGCCGCCGCGGGTCGACGCCGAGCGCGGCGAACTCGTCGGCGGCCCAGCCGACGCCGACGCCGACGATCAGCCGCCCGTCGCTGAGCTGGTCGAGGCCCGCGAGGCTGCGCGCGGCGAGCAGCGGCTCGCGGTAGGGGACGACGAGCACGGTCGTCCCCAGCTCCACGCGGCGCGTGACGCCCGCGAGGTAGCCGAGCAGCGTCAGCGGCTCCCAGAACGGGCCGGGGTAGGCGGCGGTGACGTCCGGGGTCGCGGCGACGTGGTCGCCGACCATGAGGAAGTCGAACCCGGCGTCCTCGACGACCGCGGCCCACGCCCGCAGCGAGTCCGCGGTCGCGGCGGGCCCGAAGTTGGGGACGGTGATCCCGATCCTCATCCGCAGGCCCGCACCGGGGCGACCGGCACCCCGGCGTCCACGCCGTCCGTGCCGTCCGTGCCGTCCGTGCCGTCCGCGTCCCACCTCATCCGCACCGTCTCGCCGGAGCGCCGCGACCGCTCGGCGGCCCAGACGATGCGGTGGCTCGCGAGCGCCTCGTCGAGGCCGGTGAGGTTGGCGTCCGGGTCGTCGTGCGCGACGGCGTGCAGGAACGCCCGGACGAGCTCCTCGTCGCCCTCCTGGTGCGGGGCCCGCCCGTCGCCGGTGGTCAGCGTCTCCACCGACGGCCGGGGGTGGGCGCGGAAGTCGTGGAAGCGCAGGACGGCGCCGTCGACCTCGACCGAGCCGTGCGTGCCGAAGACCCGGGTCTGGCGCGGGGCGGGCTCGGTGAACGCGGTGACGGTGTGCGTGGCGCTGACCCCGTTCGCGAACTCGAACGCGACGACCTGGTGGTCGACGACGTCGTTGTCGCCGGCGTAGACGCAGCGCCCGTAGGGCCCGTCGCGCAGCGCGGCGTCGAGGGCCGCGGGCGTCGGGACCTCGGTGACCGCGCTGAGCAGCTGCTCCTCCCACTCGGGGTCACCCAGGCACGAGCGGTAGAGCCGCGGCGCGGAGAACGGGCAGGTCGGCTCGACCCCGCAGTCCAGGCAGCGCGCGGCGGCACCCGCCGGCCGGTGCTCGGGGCGGAAGTGGCGGAGGCGCCCGAAGGAGGACAGGCGGGCGGGACGGTCGTCGACGAGGTGGGTGAGCAGGTCGACGTCGTGCGAGCACTTGGCGAGCAGCAGCGACGACGCGGTGTCCTCGCGGCGCCAGGGACCGCGGACGTAGGAGTGGGCGAAGTGCCAGGCGCCGACGGGCTCGAGGTGCTGGACCGACACGACGTCGCCGATGCGCCCGGCGCGCAGCGCGGCCACGAGCGCCCGGGTCGAGGGGGCGTAGCGCAGCGGGTGGCAGACCGTGAACTGCACGCCCGCCCGCCGGACCGCCTCGGCGACGCGCCGCGCCCCCGGCTCGTCGGTCGCGACCGGCTTCTCGCAGATCAGGTGCACCCCGCGCTGCGCGAACGCGACGGCGGGCTCGACGTGGTCGTGGTCCTGGGTCGCGACGACGACGACGTCGAGCCGGTCGGCGCCGCGCTCGGCGAGGTCGGCCCAGTCCTCGTACCGGGCCGCGGCGGGGACGTCGTGCGCGTCGGCGAGGCGGTCGCGCCGTCCCGCGTGCGGCTCCGCGACCGCCGCGAGCCGGCCGCCGGCGCGGCGGACGTGCCGGGCGTGCAGACGGCCCCGGCTGCCGGCACCGACGATGCCGACCCGGACCGGACCCGCCCCGAGGCTCACGCTCGCTCCTCCCGCCGGACCGACCAGTGGTCCCCCCGGCCCCACATCCTGCCCCCGGACGGCCCAGACGAGACAGCCGGTGACCGCAACCACGCGCCCGCCCACCGGTGGGAGCAACACCACGTTTCAGGTCCGATTTGTCCATCCGTTACGTTGCCGAGACAGAAGGTTGGTCCTCCTAGCTCCCCACCACTGCGGCGAACGGTCTCTTCCGACTCGCCCGAAGGGACCCACTCCATGCCTGGCAAGCACCACACCGCGCCCCGGCCGCCACGTCGTCCGATCGCGAACAAGAGATCCGCGTCGACGGGTCCCCCGAGCGGCATGCAGCGCCGCCGGTTCCTCGGCTACCTCATCGCCGCCCCGACCCTCGCGGTCGGCGCGAAGCTGGCCGGCGACTCGGTCCTCTCCGCCGAGGCCCTGCCCTCGCCCGCGCCCGAGGTGTCGGAGGTCTACGACCTGTCCGACCTCCTGCTCGACTCGACCCGCCCGACCGCGAACCTGATCACCATCGTGGTCAACGAGGACGGCACCGTCTCGTTCACCATCCCGCGGGCCGAGAGCGGGCAGGGCATCACGACGACGGCGGCGATGCTCATCGCCGAGGAGATGGGCATCGACGTCTCCGACGTCACCGTCGACCTCGCCGACGCGCGACCGGAGCTGCTGTTCAACCAGCAGACCCAGGGCTCGGCGTCGGTCATCTCGATCTACACGCCGGTCCGGGTCGCCGCCGCGCTCGCCCGCGGTCGGCTGGTCGAGGCGGCGGCGACGATCCTCGGCGACGAGGCCGAGAACCTCCGCACCACCGGGGGCCGCGTGCTCTCCACCGCCGGCTCGGGCATCCCGTTCGCCGAGCTGGCCGCGGCCGCGGCGAACGAGGTGACCCGCGAGGCGGTCACCGAGCTCAAGGCCGTCGACGAGTTCGAGATCATCGGCAAGGGGCAGCGCCGCGACGACGTCGTCGCCGCGGTCACCGGGCGCAAGAACTACACGATGGACCTCGACGTCCCCGACGCGCTGCCGACGATGATCGCCCGGCCGCCGACGATCAAGGGCACGGTCGAGTCGGTCAACAACCTCGCCCAGGTCAAGGGCATGCCCGGGGTGACCGACGTCGTCGAGATCTCCACCGACGCCGAGCCCGGTCGCGGGACCACGTCGTCCGCGGTGGCGGTCCGGGCGCGCACCTTCGGGCAGTGCATCGACGCCGTCAACGCCCTGGACATCACCTGGGGCCGCGGCAACGTCGACGGCGAGTCCGACGCCTCGATCCTCGAGCAGCTGCGGGCGGCCGACGCCCCCGCCAACCTGCCCTCGCCCGGGCCGCTGGACGAGGTCGGCGGGCAGCTCCCGCTCGTCACCGAGCCCGTGGGCGACGTCCTCGACGGCGTCGGGGCGGTGGAGACGATCGACCAGGAGTTCGTCTTCTACTGGCGCAGCAACGCCGCCATGGAGCCCAACGTCGCGATCGCGGACGTCCGCGACGGCGAGGCGGAGATCTGGACGCCCAGCCAGATCCCGATCGTCACCCAGACCCAGCTCGCCCAGGTGCTCGACCTGCCCCAGAGCCAGGTCACCGTGCACGTGCCGCGCGGCGGCGGGGCCTTCGGTCGCCGCCTGTTCAGCGACGCCGCCCTCGACGCCGCGCGGGTGTCGAAGGAGATCGGCAAGCCGGTGCGCCTCATGTGGCACCGGGCCGACGAGTGCCGGGCCGGGCGCGTCCACCCGATGTGCATCTCCCGGGTGCGGGCGACCTACAGCCCCACCGCCGGCGAGGTGGTCGCCTTCGAGCAGCGGCAGACGAGCGTCGCCACCGACTACACCGAGTCCTTCGGCGACATGATCACGTCCCAGGCCGCGAAGCTCCCGTTCGCCAACGAGCTCACGCTCTCGCAGACGGTCTTCCTGCTGACCGCGAGCGTCCCCTACGACCTCGGGGCCATCGCGCTGGGCTACAACGAGATCTTCGACTTCGACCGCTTCGCCACCGGCAGCGTCCGCAACCTCAACAACCAGGACTTCCGGCCCGCCCAGGAGCTCGTCGTCGACCAGCTCGCCGCGCGGCTCGGCGAGGACCGCCTCGAGTTCCGGCTCGACCGCGTCGAGGACGAGCGCGCGAAGGCCGCGCTCGAGGCCGTCCGCGACGAGGGCGGCTGGGGCGAGGACCTGCCCGAGGGCGTGGCGCAGGGCGTCGTGGTGCACAACGAGTACAAGGGCACGGTCGCCATCCTCGCCGAGGTCGACACCCGGCCCGCCACGGCCGAGCGGGAGATCCCGGGCGCGACGACCGGGCCGCGGGTCCGCAAGGTCACCGTCGCGGTCGACGTCGGCCTGCCCATCAACCCGCTCGGGCTCAAGGCGCAGATGGAGGGCGGGGTGATGACCGGCATCTCCCACGTCTTCACCGGCAGCCTGCACCTGCGCGACGGCAACTTCCTCGAGGGCAGCTGGGACGACTACCGCTACACCCGGCACTGGAACGCGCCGCCGGAGATCGAGGTGATCGTCATGCCACCGAGCGGCGACCGCCCCGGCGGCGCCGGCGAGCTGGCCGTGGGCGCGGCGACGGCCGCCGTGGCCTGCGCCTACGCGGCCGCCGTCGGCGAGATGCCCACCAGCTTCCCCATCGGCCACACCAAGGACGTCCCGTTCGAGGTCAAGGACTTCGTCCCGCCGCTGCCCCCCTCGCCCACGGACGGTCTGGAGGCGTACCCCGCGCCGTCCGCGGCCGGCCCGGCGTTCAACCCCGCGAGCTGAGGAGCTCCCCATGCCTCCCCGCACCCTCTCCGTCAACGGCCGCCAGGTCACGGTCGACATCGAGGACGACGTCCGCCTGCTCTGGGTGCTGCGCGACGTCCTCGGCATCACCGGGCCCAAGTACGGCTGCGGCATCAACGTCTGCAAGGCCTGCACCAGCCACATCAACGGCCGCGCGTTCAACCCCTGCTCGGTCCCGGTCAGCCGCATCGCGCCCACCGACGAGATCACGACGATCGAGGGCCTGCCCGACACCGTCGGCGCGGACCTGCACCCCATGCAGGAGGCGTGGATCGACCGGGACGTGCCCCAGTGCGGCTACTGCCAGCCCGGCCAGATCATGGCCGCGGTCGACCTCGTCAAGAAGGTCCAGGCCGACGGCGGGTCGATCACCGACGACGACATCGACGAGATCCGCAACATGTGCGCCTGCGGCACCTACGCCCGCATCCGCGAGGCCATCAAGCAGGGCGCCGAGAACATGTGAGCCCGGCTCACCTCCCCTGCCTGTCTCCCTGCCCGTCTCCCCACCCGACTCCCCACCGGAAGGACCCGTCATGACCGGAGCGCTGAGCCCGTCCCACTGGCTGATCATCCTCGTCGTCCTGCTCCTGCTGTTCGGCGCCAAGCGCCTGCCCGACGCCGCCCGCGGCATCGGCCGCTCGCTGCGCATCTTCAAGGCCGAGACCTCCGCACTGGCGGAGGACGACAAGGCTGAGAAGGGCGACAAGGGCGAGAAGGGCACCGCCCCGAAGGCCGTCGAGCCGGCGGTCGCGGAGCCCGCCCCGGTGAACGGGACACCCGTGCGCACCACGAACGGCACGACGGTCTGAGCGCGTGACCACCCTGACGCACCGCCTCGCGCGGTGGTGGCCCGGCCGGCGGCGCCGGGACCCCGAGGCGACGATGTCGGTCCTCGACCACCTCCTCGAGCTGCGGCGGCGGCTGGCGTGGGCGCTGGTCGCGCTCGCGGTCGGGACCGTGGCCGGGTTCGTCTGGTACGAGCACGGGGTGCTGGGCGTGCCGAGCCTCGGCAGCCTGCTCATCGAGCCCTACTGCTCGCTGCCCCCGTCCGCGCGGGCCGGGCTGAACGGCACCGACTGCCGCCTGCTCGCCACGGGCCCGTTCGACCAGTTCCTGCTGCGGGTCAAGGTCGCGGCGACGGCCGGGGTGGTGCTGTCCGCCCCGGGCTGGCTCGGGCAGCTGTGGGCGTTCGTGACGCCCGGGCTCCGTCGTGAGGAGCGGCGCGGCGCCGTGGTGTTCACCGGCACGGCCTCGCTGCTGTTCGCGGGCGGGGCGGTCGTGGCCTACCTCGTCGTGGCCCAGGCGCTCCACTTCCTGCTCGGCATCGGCAACTCGGTGCAGACGACGGCGCTGCGCGGCGACGAGTACTACTCGCTGGTGCTCTCGCTGATGGTGGTGTTCGGCGTCGGCTTCCTGACCCCGCTGGTCGTGGTCATGCTCAACCGGGTCGGCGTCGTCTCCTACCAGCGGCTGGCGAGCTGGCGGCGCGGGATGATCTTCGGTGCCTTCCTCTTCGCGGGGATCGCGACCCCTGGCGGCGACCCGATCTCCATGGCGGTGCTCGGCGCCGCGCTCTGCGTGCTGCTCGAGCTGGCCGTCCAGGTCTGCCGCCTGCACGACCGCCGCCGCGCGCGGCGCGACCCCGGCTGGGCGGACCTCGCCGACGACGAGGCCTCGCCCTGCCCCGACTCCGCCCCGCTCGCGGACGGGAGGTGACCGTGCTCGGTCTCGGCATGGGTGAGCTGGTGCTGCTCGCCCTCATCGGGTTCTTCGTCATCGGGCCGGAGCGCCTGCCCGGCGCCATCCGGTCCCTGGCCCGCATCGCGACGCAGGCCAAGGGGTACGCATCGTCGCTCCGGGAGCAGGTCGACACGGCCGCGGACCTCGCCGAGGTGCGCCGGCAGCTCGACGAGCTGCGGGAGCCGCTGGCCGAGATCCGCTCGGCGGATCCGCGCCGGGCGGTGCGGGAGGCGTTCCGGGACGTCCCGCAGCCGGCGCCCCGGACGCGCACGCGCACCTGAGGTCACGCTCGGGGGCGCCACAGCGCGCCCTCGAGCGCCTCGGGGCTCCCCGCCGGCGCCGCGCGCAGGGCGCCCAGCTCGTCGCGGTGCTCGGCCAGCGCGAGCGCCGAGAGGGCGGCGTCGAACGCGTCCTCGGTGGCCACGACGTCGTCGAGCAGGGCCTCCGGGATGCGCGGGTCGGCGCCCGCCACCTCCCGCCGGGCGGTCGCCGAGCGCTTCACCACCGGCCCGGTGTGCGCGCGCGGGTAGATCTCCACGAGCGTCGCGCGGCCCGCGTCGTCGAACGGCCACACCGCGAACCCCGCCGCGCGCAGCCGCGCGAGGTGCGGCATCCCGCGCAGCGAACCCGTGCCGACCGCACCGGCGCCGCCGACCTGGAAGGTCGAGCGCGGGTCGAGGCCGTCGGCGCGCGCCGCCTCCTCGGTGACGCGGAACCCCGGCCGCGCCGGGTCGAGCGGCGGCCGCGGCGTCGCCCCGCGACCCCAGAACGGCGGGCGGCACGCGCGCAGCCACCGCTCGCCCTCGCGCGCGACGAGGTCCCAGAGCGCGGTGACGTCGGCGCAGCCGTGCTCGCGCGCGAACCAGGCGGGCAGGGCGAACGAGAAGTCGAGCCCCGCCACCAGCGGGCCGTCCGCGGCGCGCTCGCGCAGGAGGTCCGCGACGCCGTCCCGGTCGAGGCCGCCACGGACCGCGAGGAGCCGGCCGGGCTCCGCGGTCGCGACCCGGATGCGCCGGTGGGCCGCCCGCGCGTCGCCCGACCAGTCGACCGCGATGGCCTCCACAGCCCTCCTCCACGCTCGCGCGGCGGTGCCGCTCACCCTGGCCCACCGGCCGCTCGTCGCGTCGTACCCGCCGCTGGTCCCGCCGTACCCGCCACCACGCTTTCCGGTGGCCCTTCGTCGCACCGATTGCCGGACCTCCCCCGACCGGGTTGAGTCCAGCCCGGCCGTTCACCGCAGCTGCAGATGCGACGAACGGTCTTCTTCGTTCCCGCGTTCGCGAGGAGACCTCATGTTCCGACGCACTGCCGCCACCGCCTCGGCGGCGGTCGCCCTCACCGCTGCCGGGCTGCTCGCCGCCGCCCCGCTGGCCGCGGCCGACCCCGTCACCACCGACGACGACACGACGGGGATCAGCCTGCTCGACGACCTGACCGTGCTGCCCGTGCAGGCCTGCGGGGTGGACGCGAGCATCCCCATCCTCTCCGACCTGCTCCAGCCCGAGGACGCCGCGCCCGACGCGTCCTGCGCGATCGTGGACGGCGCCGAGGACGACTGACCGGGACGAGCGCGAGCCCGGGCTCCGGGCGGCCGGAGAGCCGTCCGGCGCCCGGTCCCCGCCTCCTGTGCCCCCGCCTCCCGTGCTCCGGGGCGGGTCAGCCGACAAGGACCCGGCTCGGCGCCTCCGCCGCGGTCACCGCGGGGAGCCGCAGCCGCACCGCCGTGCCCACCCCGGGCCGGGTGTCGACGTGCACGTCGCACTGCGAGCCGAACGTCCCGTGCAGCCGCCGCGAGACCTCGGCGATGCCGCCGTGCCGGCGATCCACCTGGGACGCCGCGCGGGTGGCCTCCGGTCCCATGCCGGCGCCGTCGTCGGACACCGTGATCACGCAGTCGGCACCCGAGCCCGAGGCGAAGACGCTCACCGAGCCCCCGCCCGGCACCGGCTCGATGCCGTGGCGCACCGCGTTCTCCACCAGCGGCGCCACGACGAATGGCGGCACCAGCACGCCGCGGACCTCCGGCGCCACCGCGACCTCGGCGCGCAGCCGCTGCCCGAAGCGCGCCTGCTCGAGGGTGAGGTAGCGCTCGGCGTTGAGGAGCTCGTCGCCGACCGTGGTGAGCTCGCCGCCCGAGCGGAACGAGTAGCGGGTGAAGTCGGCGAACTCGGTGAGGAGCTCCCGGGCTCGTCCCGGGTCGGTGCGGACGTAGGCCGCGATCGCGGTCAGCGTGTTGTGCACGAAGTGCGCCGAGAACCGCGAGCGCAGCGCCGACTCCACGTCCTCGCTCGACGGGGTCGCGACGACGTCGGCGACCCGGGCGGCGGGGCGGGCATCGGCGACCTCGAGGTCGTCGAGCTCCAGGTCGGTGTCGACCACGGGCGCGGAGAGCACCGGCGCGGCGACGGTGGCGGGGTGCGCCGAGCGCAGGCCCTGCCAGACCGGGCGCTCGAGCAGGCCGGTCGCGGTCCAGCGGCGGTGCTCGACCTGCCCGACCAGCCGCGGCGCCAGCCAGTGCACCGTGCCGCCCGCGTCCTCGGGCAGCGGGGTGGCGAACGGGCTCACCGGGCGCTCCAGCCCGCCCAGCAGCCCGTCGAGCTCGCGGCGCGCGGCGGCGGTGACCCCGGTGACGACCCGCCCCGAGTAGCCCAGCCCCGCCTCGCCCGGCACGCCGACGAGCAGCGCTCCCACCGCGTCCGGACGCCCGCGCGCGGGCACCCAGCCGCCGACGACGACGTCCTGGGTGCGCCGCACGGGCGTCTCGATCCAGCTCCGCGAGCGGCGACCGACCTGGTAGGTCGACTCCAGGCGCTTGGCGACGACGCCGTCGAGCCCGTAGCGCCGGGCGGTGTCGACGACGGCGTCGGCGGCGACGCCGGTGAAGAACGGCGGGATCACGACCCTGCTCCCGGAGAGATCGAGCTCGGCGAGGAGCTCGCGGCGCTGGCGGTAGGGCAGCCGGCGCGTCGAGGCGCCGGCCACCTCGAGGACGTCGAAGACGTAGAAGGACACCGGAACCTGCGCCTGGAGCACCTCCGAGGGGTGCGCGACGCGGTGGCGGCGGCGCAGCTTGCCCGCGCTCGGCCGGCCGACCCCGTCGAGCGCGACCACGACCCCGTCGAGCACGAGGCCCGCGGTGTTGGTCCACGGCGCGGTGACGCCGAGCTCCGGGAAGTGGGACGTGACGTCGCGGCCCGCGTCGGTGACGAGGCGCAGCCCGTCGGGACCCGTGCGCGCGAGGCAGCGCAGCCCGTCCCACGCGAACTCGAACGCCCACCCGGCGCCGCGCGGGACGTCGCCCGCGCTCGCGAGCATCGGGCGCCCGGGCGAGGCCTCCCCCACGCCCCCGGCGGCACCCGCCAGGCCGGAGACGAGGGTCGCCACGTCCGTCATCGGCGCCCCTCCCCGACCCGTCGCGCTGCCGTACCGGCGAGGTGATCGCCGGCACGGTCCACGGTAGACGCGCACCGCGACGCTGACACCGTCGTCGCCGACGCGGCGCGCGCGGACTGCGACCGGGGACCACCGAGCGGCGACGAACGGTGGAACGGCGCGTGGCGAGCGGGTCACACCCCGCCCGGGGAGGGTCTCAGCCCGCCACCAGACCGACGGCGACGACCGTCGACGGCCGGGCCGGCACCGGCCCGCTGGCCTCGACGGACACCGCCCAGCCGCGCGGCGCGGGCGCCCCGGGAGCAGGCCCCGGCGCCCCCTCGCCCGCCGCGCCGAGCGGGCGTGTCACGCCGTCGTCCGGATCCATGACCGCCACCGCCTCCGGCGCGTTGCCGGGCAGACCGGTGGCCCACACGACGTAGTCGCGGGCGTTCCCGGTCGGCGGGAGGTCGAGCGCGACGAGACGGACGCCGGCGGCGGGGTCGCCGGGGTCGAGCAGGACGGCGACCGGCGCGCCGGTCTCGCCGCGCAGGACGGTGGCGCGCACACCCGGGTCGGCGACGCGGGCGTCGGCGACCACGCGGTCGGCCCGGTCCTCCGTCGCGGTGGCCGGCGTCTCGGGCGTCGGCGAGCGCGTGGGCAGCACGCCGCCGGCGACGACCAGGACCAGCCCCAGCACGACGGCGGCGACGAGCGCGCCCGCCGTGGCGAGGACCGGTCGGCGGCGGGTGGGCGGCGCGGTGGGCGGCGGGGTGGTCTGTGAGGTGGTCTGTGCGGTGGTCGGGTGCGCGGCGGGTGCCGGGAGCGGCTCCGGCCCGCGCTCGTCCCGGGCGGTGTCGAGGAGCCGGTCGCGCAGCGCGGGCGGCGGGTCGGACTGCGGCACCGCGGCGCCGAGGGCGGCGACGACCTCCGTCGCCTCGGCCAGGGTCCGGCGGCACGCCGCGCAGTGCGCGAGGTGGGCCCGGAACGCGAGGTCCTCCTCGGGCTCGAGCGCCGAGAACGCGGCGCCGAGGGCGTCGGCGCGCAGGTCGCAGGTGCTCACGGCAGGTCCCCGAGCGCGTCGGCCGCCGACGTGCCCAGCACCGGACCGAGCAGCACGCGCAGCCGTGCGACGCCGGCGAACATGCGGGACTTGACGGTGCCGATCGGGACACCGGTGAGGCTCGCGACCTCGCGCTGCGAGTAGCCGCCGTAGTAGGCGAGGCCCAGGGCGGTGCGCTGCTCGGTCGGCAGGCGGTGCAGGGCGGCGCGCACCTGCTCGCCGATCACCGCGCCCAGCGCCTGCCGTGCCGCCGACGGCCCGCCCGCCGGGACCCCCTCGTCGGGCTCACCGGTGGTCGGATGGTGACGGCGCCGTGTGGCCTCGCGGCGCACGGCGTCGACGGCCTTGTGGTGCACGAGCGTCATCAGCCAGCCCGCGACCGTGCCGCGCGACGGGTCGAAGCGGGCGGGGTCGCGCCACAGGACGAGGAACACCTCCTGGACGACGTCCTCCGCGAGCCCGTCGTCACCGCAGATCCGCCGCGCGAGCGAGTACGCCGGGCGCCCGTAGCGCTGGTAGAGCTCGTCGAGCGCCGCCTGCTCGCGCCCGGCCAGGCGGGCGACCACGGCGGCATCGACGCTGGCCGGGGCGTCGGCCTCGGTCTCGGCGGCGGTCCCGGCGGCGGTCCCGGCGTCGGTCCCGGCGTCGGTCCCCGCGGCGGTCCCGGCAGCGCTGCCGGCATCGATCCCGGTGTCGGTCTCCACCTGCACCTCCGCCTCCACTGCGGCGGTGTCCGCCGGCATCACGGGCAGGGCCACGCGTCCACCTCCTCGTCGGTTCCGGGCATCGTTCGCCCGCGGGTCGTCGACGGTTCGGCCGATGGGAGGAACTGCTCGGGCGCACCGCGGCCGGCACCGGGGACCCCTTGTCCGGCCGCAGCGGCGCCCACCGGGGTGCGCTGGTGGAGCCGGGCGGGCCGGCGACGGGGTTGGACATCGACCGCCGCGAGGTGGTGTGGGCCGACCTCGCCCCGCGGCTCTACGCCCACGCGGCCGCCGCGCAGTGGGACCCGGCGACCGCGGTCGGCTGGGACGCCGCTCCCGCCGAACCGGTGCCCGACGACGTCGAGGCCGCCGTGGTGCAGGTGATGACCTACCTCGTCGAGCACGCCCCCGACCCGGTCACCGCCCGGATCACCCACCTCGCCCGCGTGGACGAGGCGCGGCACGTGGCGTTCGGCGTCGCGCACCTCGAGCACCAGAGCACGCTCGACCCGTCGCTGCGCGGCGCGCTGCGCACGGCGATCGAGCGGCGGCACGACGCGCTGGTCGACACCGCCGGCCTCAACGCGGACGTGTTCGACGCCCTGGTCCTGCTCGCCGCCGGGTCGTGGGCGCCGGCGGCGATCGCGCGCGGGTACGACCGCGTCCAGGAGCTGCACCGCGCCATGGACGAGGGCCGCCGCGGGCGGCTGGCGCGGCTGGGCTTCCCGCCCGACGAGGCCGCCGAGCTCTCGGCCCTGCACACGCGTAACTTCATGTAGGCGCTCAGGCGACGAGCGCGGCCTGCAGGTCGTCCCGGGCGTGCTCGAGGGCGCGCAGCCGCCGGCCCCGGGCGGGCACGTGCTCGTCGGCGAGCAGGGCGGCGATCTCGGCCTCGACGGCGCGGAGCCGTTCGCGGGCCGCGGCCCGGGCGACGACCCGCTCGGCCTCGCGCGCCACCTCCCGCGCGGCGGCGCTGCGCCAGGTGTCGCGGTCGGCCAGGTCCCGCCAGCTCCGTGGGAGTCGCATGTCCCCTCCTCCTGTCGTCACGGCTACTAAACCGGTTCAAAGCGCGGACGCGCAAGGGGTGCCGGGACGTCGATCGGGATGTGGTTGAACCGGTTCATCTCCTCGTCGGCTCCCGGCCACCCCGCGGGACACGGGAGAATCGGGGCGTGCAGACCGACGGACGCCGGGGTGGGCGGGTCACCCTCGCGACCGTCGCCGACGCCCTGGGCGTCTCGCGGGCGACCGTGTCCAACGCCTACAACCACCCCGAGCGGCTGAGCCCCCGGCTGCGCGACCGGGTCCTCGACACCGCCCGCGCGCTGGGCTACGCCGGCCCGCACCCGCTGGCCGCGACGCTGTCGCGCGGGCGGGTCAACGCCCTGGGCCTCGTCTACGACGACCCGATGTCGTTCGCGTTCAGCGACCCGGCGGCGGTGCTGTTCCTGCAGGGGGTCAGCGAGGTCTGCGAGAACGAGGACCTCGCGCTCGTGCTCATCAGCGGCGGGCCGGCCGGCGCGGTCGCGCGCGTGGCGCTGGTCGACGCCGTCATCTGCTACTGCGACGTGCCGATCGAGGGCAAGCTCGCGGCGATCGTCGACCGCGGCCTGCCCTTCGTGGTCGTCGACGGGCCGCGGCTGCCCGGCGCGGGGCACGTCGGGATCGACGACCGCCGGGGCGCCGCGTCCGCCGCCCGCCACCTGCTCGACCTCGGCCACACCCGCCTCGGTGTCGTCGCCCTGCCGATCGTCGACGACGAGTGGGAGGGCGCCGCCGACCTCGACCGCCAGGCCCGTGCCCATTACCGCGCCGCGCGCGAACGCCTCGTCGGATACCGGGAGGCCGCCGAGGCGGCCGACCTGACCTGGACCGACGTGCCCGTGGAGGAGCGCTCGCCGTACGGGCGCGACGCGGGCCGCCGCGCGGCGGCCGCGCTGCTCGCCCGCCGGCCCCGCCCCACCGCGCTGCTGGCGATGAGCGACGAGCTGGCCCTCGGCGCCATGGCCGCCGCGGAGGACGCCGGGCTGTCGGTGCCGGGCGACGTGTCGATCGTCGGCTTCGACGACGTCCCGGCCGCCGCCGACGCCCACCCGGCCCTGACGACGGTGCGCCAGCCGCACCGCGAGAAGGGCCGGCGCGCGGCGGCCCTGCTGCTGCGCCCGGGCACCGTCGACGACGAGCACCGCCTGCCCGTCGAGCTCGTCGTGCGCGCCTCCACCGGCCCGCCGCCCCGCTCCTGAGCAGGTCCGAGCGCAGGTCCGGCCCCCTCCGTTCGGGCAGCCCCGGACCGTCCGCGCAGACACCGTGCGCCGCGCCACGCGCCGGTACGGTGCTCGGGGAGCGAGTCACGCGCGGAGAAGGGTCCTCATGGCTGGTCAGTGGTTCGAGTCCGTGGCCGAGGCGCAGCGGCGCGCCCGCAAGAGCCTCCCGAAGTCGGTGTACGGCGCGCTGGTCGCCGGCAGCGAGGCCGGCGCGACGCTCGAGGACAACGTCAACGCCTTCCGCGAGCTGCAGTTCCTGCCGCACGTGTGCGACCTGCCGTTCGAGAAGGACCTGACGACCACCGTCATGGGCCAGGACATCTCGATGCCGGTGATCGTCTCCCCCACCGGGGTGCAGGCGGTCAACCCGGAGGGCGAGGTCGCGGTCGCGCGCGCGGCGAAGAACGCGGGCACGGCGATGGGCCTGTCGTCGTTCGCCAGCCGGTCGATCGAGGACGTCGTCGCGGCCAACCCGACGACCTTCTTCCAGATGTACTGGGTGGGCGACCGCGAGACCCTCGCCGCCCGCGCCGAGCGGGCGAAGTCCGCCGGCGCCAAGGGCCTCATCGTCACCCTCGACTGGTCGTTCTCCCACGGCCGCGACTGGGGCAGCCCGTCCATCCCGGAGAAGATGGACTGGAAGACGATCCTCAAGTACATCCCCGAGGGCGCGACCCGGCCGAAGTGGGGCCTCGCGTTCCTGCGCTCGGGCAAGATCCCCGACCTCACGGTCCCGAACATCCCCACGCAGGGCGAGCAGGCACCGACGTTCTTCGGCGCCTACGGCCAGTGGATGTTCACCCCGCCCCCCACCTGGGCCGACGTCGCGTGGTTGCGCGAGCAGTGGGGCTCGGACCTGCCGTTCTGCGTCAAGGGCATCACCCGCATCGACGACGCCAAGCGCGCGGTCGACGCCGGCGCCACGGCGATCCAGGTGTCCAACCACGGCGGCAACAACCTCGACTCCACCCCGGCGCCGATCCGCGTGCTGCCCGGCATCGTCGACGCCGTCGGGCGCGACGTGGAGGTCATCCTCGACGGCGGCATCCGCCGCGGCAGCGACGTCGTCAAGGCCCTCGCGCTCGGGGCCCGCGCCGTCGCCATCGGCCGCGCGTACCTCTGGGGCCTCGCCGCGGCCGGCCAGCCGGGCGTCGAGAACGTCTTCGAGATCCTGCGCGGCGGCATCGGCTCGGGCCTGATGGGGCTCGGCAGGTCGTCGGTGCACGACCTCGTGCCCGAGGACCTCATCATCCCGCCGAACTTCACCCGCCAGGCCGTCTCCTAGGTGGTGCCGACGCGCTCGGCGAACCCCTCCACCGCCGCGACGGGCCCCGAGACGATCAGCAGGTCGTCGGCGCCCACGACCGTGTCGTGGGTGGTGTAGGCGAACGTCCCGCCCGGCTTCTTCACGGCCACGACGGTGATGCCGTGGCGCCGCCGCAGGGCGGCCTCGGACAGGGACCGCCCCGCGAGGTCGTCCGGCACCCCGCTCTTGATCATCGCGAAGTCCTCGTCGAACTCGATGTAGTCGAGCATCCGGCCGGTCACCAGGTGTGCCGTGCGCTCGCCCATGTCGAACTCGGGGAGCACGACGTGGTGGACCCCGATGCGCCCGAGGATGCTCGCGTGGGCGCGGCTCGTGGCCTTGGCCCAGATGTTCGGGATGCCGAAGTCGACCAGGACCGCCGCGGTGAGCACGCTCGCCTCGAGGTCCGACCCGATCCCGACGACCGCGCGCGAGCAGTGGTGCACGTCGAGCTGCCGCAACGCCTCGCGGTCGGTGGTGTCGACCGTCGCGGTGTGGGTCAGCTCGTCGGACAGGCGCTGCACGACGTTCGGGTCGCGGTCGAGGGCGAGCACCTCCTCGCCGCGGCGCACGAGCTCCTCGGCCAGCGAGGTGCCGTACCGCCCCAGACCGAGCACCACGATCCAGCGCGAGCCCCCGGCCCGCGGCGGCCTCTGTCCCCAGCTCATCGTCCGTCCCCTATCCGATGATCGGTCGTTCCTCGGGGCGCTCGTAGCGCCGCGCCCGGTCTCGCAGGGCCAGCGCCGACGCCAGCGTGATGGGCCCGAGCCGGCCCAGGAACATCAGCGCCACCAGCACGAGCAGGCCGCCCGGCGGGATGTCCGCGGTGATGCCGGTGGACAGGCCCACCGTCCCGATGGCCGAGATGGCCTCGAAGAGCACCACGTCCAGCGTCATCCCGGTCTGGAGCAGCAGGGTCAGGGTGCCGGTGACGACGAGCGTGACGGCCAGGGCGCTCACGACGAGGGCCTGCCGGACCGCCTCGGCCGGGACGCGCCGGCCCAGGAGGTGGATCGTGGGCTCGCCGCGCGCCTCGGCGATCACCGCACCGGCCAGCAGCGCCACGGTCGTCACCTTGATGCCGCCCGCCGTGCCGGCCGATCCCCCACCGATGATCATCAGCACGTCGTGGACCAGCAGCGTGCCCGGCGTGAACCCGCCGACGTCGACGACGTTGAACCCCGCCGTCCGCGGCATGACGCCGCTGGTGAGCCCGGCGAGCAGCTTCTCCCCGACGGGCAGCGGCCCGAGGGTGGCGGCGTTGCCCCACTCCAGCGCGGTGATCGCGGCGACGCCGAGCACCAGCAGCAGGCCGTAGGTGATCACCGTGAGCCGCACGTGCAGGCTCGCCTGCCGCTGCCCGCGGCGCCGGGCGGCGCGCAGGCGGCGCCCGATCTCGAAGAGCACGGGGAACCCGATCCCGCCCAGTACGACGGCGAGGACGATCGGCAGCTGGATGAACGGGTCGCCGACGAACCGCACCAGGCTGTCCGCGTACAGGCCGAAGCCGGCGTTGTTGAACGCGGAGATCCCGTGGAAGACGCCGAGCCAGAGCGCGTGGCCGGGGTCGGGAGTGTAGGCGGTGAACCGCGCGGCCAGCGCGAGGGAGACGACGAGCTCGATCCCGAGGCTGACCAGCACCACCCGCCGGACGACGGACCGGGCGTCGGAGAGCCCCGAGGCGTGGGACTCGCTCTGGGTGCGCAGCTGCATCCGCAACCCGACCTGGCGCGTCACCAGCAGGGCCAGCAGCGCCGACAGGGTCATGATCCCGATCCCGCCGACCTGGATCAGCGCGAGGATCGTCACCTCGCCGAACGCCGACCAGTGCCCGGCCGTGTCCACCACGACCAGGCCCGTGACGCACACGGCGGAGGTGGCGGTGAACAGGGCCGTGACGACGTCGGTGCCGACGCCGGCCTCGTGCGCGACCGGCAGGCGCAGCAGCACGGTCCCCATCGCGATCGCGGCGGCGAAGCCGACGACCACCGCCCGCGCCGGGTGGCCCACGGTGAACCGCAGCGCGGTGCCGACCCGCGTCACCGCACGACCGAGCGGGCCGTGCCGAGCGATCACCCGCACCCGCTGACGGTAGCCGGGCCGGGGCCGGACGGCCGACATCCCCCGCGGACGGGGGAGCCGGCGTGGCGGTAGCGGTGGGATTCGAACCCACGGTGGGCAGAACCCACACGCGCTTTCGAGGCGCGCTCCTTTGGCCGCTCGGACACGCTACCGCCGACAAGGCTACGGGACCGCTCCCCGGCACTGACGACCGGGCCAGCCCTCGACCATGAGTGCTGCGCACTCGGCCTCCCGCACACCGCCGAGGACCTCGGGACGGTGGTTGAGCCGCCGGTCGCGCACCACGTCCCACAGCGACCCGACCGCCCCGGTGCGCGGCTCCCAGGCCCCGAACACGATCCGGTCCACCCGGGCCAGGACCGCGGCGCCGGCGCACATCGTGCAGGGTTCGAGGGTCACGACGAGCGTGCAGCCGCCCAGGCGCCATCCGTCGCCGTGACGCGGTGCCGCCGCGCGCAGGGCCAGGACCTCGGCGTGTGCGGTGGGGTCGCCGGTGGCCTCGCGGGCGTTGGCGGCGGCGGCGAGCTCGCGCCCGTCGGCGTCGACCACGACCGCGCCGACGGGCACGTCGTCACCCGCGGTCCGGGCGACCTCGAGCGCCCGGCCCATCCACGCCTCAGGTCCCAGCGGTCTCCACGACCTTGGCCAGTTCGTCGGCGAAGCCGCACCGGCGGGCGATCGCCGTGAGCTGCTCGTCCGGGTAGAGGTCGATCTCCTCGACGAGCACCGCGAGCTCGTCCGCGGGGACGCCGAGGTCGGCGAGCATGCCGAGGTCGCCCTCGGGCCAGGGGTCGTCGTCGGCCTCGTCCTCGTCGGGGACCTCGAGGCGCAGGAGGTCGAGCACGTCGGCGGCGACGTCGTAGTCGAGCGCCGCGACGGCGTCGGAGAGCAGCAGCGCCACCCCGCCCGGCGTCGGGCGCACGAGGACGAAGAACTCGTCGTCGACGTCGAGCAGGCCGAGCACCGCGCCGGTGGAGCGCAGGCCGCGCAGGGCGCTGATGGCCGCGTCGAGGTCGGCCAGGCTGTCGCGGTCCATCGCGACGGCGCGCCAGCGGCCCTCCTCGCGCGTCACCGCCACGGCCCACCCGTCGAGGGGCGCGACGGTGCCGGCGCCCCCGCGTGTCGCGGCGGAGCCTCCGGGGCCCTGACCTGCCATGCCACTACGGTAGGTGGGGGTGGGGTCTGCGTGGAAGTCCGACGAGGTCACGGGCGCCGGGCGGTCGTCGGCGCACTGCCTCCGGGCATCCGGGGGGTCGCCGGCGGGTGAACGGCCGGTGCGCGCACGCCGCGAGGACACGACGGGGGTGCCAGGATCGGACGGGTGACGGCTCCGGAGCGGCGAGCGGGGGGTCGCCGGGCGGCTCACCGCGCGCCCGAGCGGGCACTCCTCGCCGAGGCCCGCGCACTGCAGCCCCGCACGCTCGCGCTGCGCCGGGTCCTGCACCGCAACCCCGAGGTCGGGCTGACGCTCCCGGTCACCCAGGCGGCGGTGCTCTCGGCGCTGCGCGAGCTGCCCCTGGAGATCGACACCGGACGTGACTGCAGCTCCGTCACCGCCGTCCTGCGGGGCGCCCGCCCCGGCCCGACCGTGCTCGTGCGCGCCGACATGGACGCGCTCCCGATGACCGAGGACTCCGGGGTGCCGTTCGCCTCGGAGACCGACGGCGCCATGCACGCCTGCGGCCACGACCTGCACACCGCGATGCTCGCCTCCGCCGCGCGGCTGCTGAGCGAGCGCCGGGAGCGCCTCGCCGGCACCGCGGTGTTCATGTTCCAGCCGGGCGAGGAGAGCGCCCACGGCGCGCGCACGATGATCGACGAGGGCCTGCTCTCGGCGGACGGGCCGGGCGGCGTGCCGGAGTCGGCGGTGGCCCTGCACGTCACCTCGCGCCTCGCGGCCGGCACGCTGCAGACGCGCCCCGACTCGATCATGGCGTCGTCCGACGACCTGCACGTGCGCGTCACCGGGCGCGGCGGCCACGCCTCGGCGCCGCAGGACGCGCTCGACCCGGTACCCGCGGCCGCGGCAATGGTCGGGGCGCTGCACACGATGATCACGCGACGGGTCAGCGCCTTCGACCCCGCCGTGCTCACCGTCGCCCACATCAGCGCCGGCACCACGACCAACGTCATCCCGGAGACCGCCCTGCTCGAGGGCACGGTGCGCACGCTGGCCGAGGAGACCCGCTCGCGGGTGCTGGAGGAGATCCGGCAGGTCTGCACCGGCGTCGCCGCGGCCTACGGCTGCGACTGCGACGTGCACATCGAGGCCGGCTACCCCGTGACCGTCAACGACCCGGACGTCGCCGAGCGCGTCGCCGACGTGGGGCGCTCGGTGCTCGGGTCGCGCTTCGTCGAGCCCATGCCGGACCCGATCATGGGCTCGGAGGACTTCTCCTACGTGCTCGGCCGCGTGCCCGGCGCGCTGGCGTTCCTCGGCGCCTGCCCGCCCGAGGTCGACCCGGCCGAGGCCCCGCCCAACCACTCCAACCGTGTCGTGTTCGACGAGGACGCCATGGTCGCCGGGGTGGCCCTGTACTCGGGGTACGTCCTGGACGCCCTGCGGGCGCGCTGACCTGCACGCGGCGACCCGTTCGGGCGCACCTCCCTCACTCTCCCGGGTCGCCCTACCCTCGCTCGCGTGGATGCCGACACCGAAGCCGTGGAGTCCGCCCTGGCCTCGAGCGGTGGGTCGGCCGGGGCCACCCTGGCCGCCGCCCAGCAGCGTCCGGTGTGCGTCGTCGGGCTCGGCCTGATCGGGGGCTCGCTGCTGCGCGCCGCCACCGACGCCGGGCGGCGCACCTGGGGCGCCTCCGCCTCGACGACCACCGCGGAGAAGGCCGCCGCCGACGGCTACGACGTCGCCGCGTCGGTCGACGAGGCGCTGGCCCGCGCCGCCGTCGAGGACGCGCTGGTCGTGCTCGCGGTGCCGCTGACGGCGCTCGACGACGTGCTCGCGACCGTCGCCCGGGAGGCGCCGCGGTGCCGTCTGACCGACGTCACCAGCGTGAAGGTGCCCGTGGCCGAGGCCGTCGCCCGCCGCGCGCCCGCGACCCGCTTCGTCGGGGGCCACCCGATGACCGGCACCGAGTTCTCCGGCTGGGACGCCGGCTCGTTGCAGCTGTTCCACGAGAAGGTCTGGGTCGTCGCGACCGAGGACGACGCCGACCTCGAGGTGTGGGTCGACGTCGCCGCCCTCGCGCTCGCGTGCGGCGCCGTCGTCGTGCCGGCCGCCGCCGACGAGCACGACCTCGCCGTCGCCCGCATCTCCCACCTGCCGCACCTGTTCGCCGCCGTGCTCGCGGCCGTCGGGGCCGACGGCGGCGAGCTCGCCCTGGCCCTGGCCGCCGGCTCGTTCACCGACGGCACCCGGGTCGCGGCCACCCGCCCCGAGCTCACCGCGGCGATGTGCGAGGGCAACCGCTCCGCCCTCCTGTCGTCGCTCGACGACGCCCTGGGCCGCCTCGGGGCGGCGCGGGGCTCGCTGGCCTCGACCGGGGGCCTGCTGGCGACGCTCTCGGCGGGCCACGACGGGCGGACCGCGCTCGACGGCGCGCGGAGCGCCCGCCGCGAGGTCCGCATCGACCTCGAGGGCACACCGGCGGAGTTCCTCGAGGAGATGCGCGAGCTCGGCCGGACCGGCGGGCGCGTCATCGGCTGGACCTCCGAGGCCCTCGACGCCGCCGACGAGGCGATGGGGATCGAGGGGTAGCACCCCGTCCCGGGGTCGTCTCGCGGAAACGGGCCCGCGCTGTCGGGGTCGGCGGCTAGCATCGAACACGTGTTCGAAGGATTCGTCGACGAGACGGCCGGTCCCCGCGTGGTGGGCCTGGCCGACCTCGCCCCGGGGACCGAGCTGGCCGACCACCTGCTGGCCGCCGAGCTCCTGGCGCCGACCGCCGCGGCCGGCGACCACTCGCCGGCGGGCGAGCTGGCGTGGCAGGTCGAGTCCGCCGAGGGCCTGGCCCGGCTCGAGGGCTGGTCGCGGATGACCGCGTGGGTCCAGGCGCAGGAGATGATCTCGATCGAGGCGCTGGTGTCCCGCGCGGTCGACCGGGCGGAGCAGCGGCCACCGGGCACGCTGCTCGACGACGCCGTGGGCAGCGTGGGCGCGGAGGTCGACTCGGTGGTCGCCGAGCTCGCGCTGGTCTGGCAGGTCGCCCAGCGCACCGCCGCCCGGCGGGTCGACGAGGCGGTCAGCCTGGTCAGCGGCCTGCCGCTGTTCGTCGAGGCGATGCTCGACGGGCGCCTGGGGCTCGCCCACGTCCGCGCGGTCGGCGGGGTCCTGCTCGACCTCGACCCCGAGCTGCGCGAGCGCCTCTGCCGCGACCTGCTGGAGGGCACGTCGGTCGGTCGGCCCCTCGCCCGCACGCCCGCCCAGCTGGCGGGGTCCGCCCGCCGGGCGGCGGTGCGCCTCGACCCGTCCAGCGCCCGCCGCCGCGAGCGCGCCGCGGTGCGGGAGCGCGGGGTCCACCTCGGTGCGGAGGACCACGGCATGGCCACCGTCACCGCCTACCTGCCGGCCGCCGAGGCGCTGCTGCTCTACCGCACCCTCGACGCCCACGCGCGCGGCGCCGACCCGGTCGACCCCGAGCCCACGAGCGTCGAGGACGGCGACCGCACCCCCGACGCCCGGCGCGCCGACGCCCTGTGCGACCTCGTGGCCCTGGGCGCCCTCGCGGCCGCCGGCGCGGAGCCCGCGGGCCCCGACCGTCCTGACGGTCACGAGGACGAGCATCCCGACGGGGCCGGTGGGGAGGCCCGGGCGGGCGACGCCGCCGAGGCTGCCGGAGCCACCGCCGCTGCTCCCGAGGAGGGATCCGCCGCCGGTCGCGACGGCTCCGCCGCACCGACCAGCGCTCGCGATCGCTCAGGAGCCGGACCCGTGGGGCCAACCGCCGCCGGCGACCGGCCGGCTGCCGGCCCGACGAGGCCGACCGAGACTCCGCGGTCGGCGACACCGACCCGCGCCCCGGCCGGCCGCCGACGCGACGTCCAGATCCGGGTCGTGGTCCCGGCCGACACGCTCCTCGGGCTCGACGACCGTCCCGGCGAGCTGGTCGGCTACGGCCCGATCACCGCGGACACGGCGCGGGCCCTGGCGGCGGCGGGCGACGCGACCTGGCGACGGGTCCTCACCGACCCGGCGACGGGGGCTGTCCTCGACGTCGGTCGCCAGCGCTACCGACCACCGGCGGCGATGGCCGAGCACGTACGCAACCGCGACCTGACCTGCACCTTTCCCGGCTGCCGCGTGCCGGCGCAGGCGTGCGACCTCGACCACCTCGTTCCCTACGGACCCGACGAGGGCGACGGGCGCACCGCCGCCGACAACCTCGGCCCCGAGTGCCGGCACCACCACCGGATCAAGCACCTACCGGGGTGGGCCGTAGCGCGAGGCCCGGACGGCTCGGTCCTCTGGACCACGCCGACGGGCCGTCGCTACCGCACCGTCCGCCCGGTCCTCCTGCCGGCGACGGCGGATGCGCGCTCCTCGGTCACCAGGGGCCGGCCGGACGATCCCCGCGAGCGCGGGCACCGCGCTCCGACCGGAGGCCACGACGATGATCCGCCGACGTGACGCCGCCCCCGCGGGGCACTCGTCAGAAGAGCGTGTCGTGCTGCGGCGTGCGCTCGCGCCGCGCGTGCCGGGGCCGGCGGGACGCGGGAGGGGCTGCGGGCGGGCCGACGGGCTGGGCGGCGGTCGGGCCGGTCGGGACCTGGGGCGCGGTGGGCACCGGGGTGGGGCTGGTCGCGAGGGTCGGGTCCACCCGCACCCAGTCGCCGCCCGACTCGCCGGAGCGGTACGGCGTGCCGCGACGCTTGGCGATCACCCCGGACAGCCGCTGCGCGACCACGCCGGACAGCAGGGCGGGGCCGTCGTCGTACGCCGGGCTGATCTGGATGCGGGTGGTGCGCGAGAGGTCGAGGCGCGTCAGCACGGCCCGGCGCTCCTCGAGCGGGCGCGGGTCGAGCGGCACGCCGTAGAGGCGCATGACGTCGTAGACCATGAACACCGCCGGCCGCTCGCGGGCCAGCGCGCGGGCGCGGCCGGCGTCGGCGACCCGCAGGCGCTCGCCCAGCGCGTCGGCGGACGGGCTGCCGCCGTCGAGCATCACCGCCTCGCCGTCGAGCAGGCCGTCGGCGACGGCGTCGACGAGGCCGCCGAACTCGGGGAACCGGTCGGTGACGTCCTCGCCGTCGGCGGTGCGGAGCGTCAGCTCGCCCTGGTCGACGTCGGCGAGCAGGCGGACGCCGGCCCAGTCGACCTCGTAGCTCCACGCACCGTCGACCGGCAGTTCGCCGGGCACGGGGAGCATCGGACGCACCGGACCATCGTGCCCCCGCCCTCCGACAACGTCGCGGACCGGGGTCGGCGCGTCGTCAGCAGGGATGACTGGGACAGATGGTGCTCCTGCGGCATGCTGGGGCCGACGCACGGTGACGGTCGACGATCCGCGACGACCCGCCTGTCCGCCGAGAGGGGCCGATGATGCGCGCGATCTGGAACGGCGCGGTGTCGTTCGGGCTCGTGAACGTGCCGGTGCGGCTGTACGCCGCGACCACGAACCACGACATCCGTTTCCACCAGGTGCACGAGCGCGACGGCGGCCGCATCCGCCAGAAGCGCACGTGCTCGGTCTGCGGCGAGGAGGTGCAGTACTCCGAGATCGCCAAGGGCTACGAGACCGACGACGGCCAGCTGATCATGCTCGACGACGACGACCTGGCGACGCTGCCCGTCGCCAGCGGTCACGAGATCGACGTCGTGCAGTTCGTGCCGTCCGACCAGATCGACGCGCTGCTGCTCGACAAGAGCTACTACCTCGAGCCGGAGAACAAGGCGGTCAAGCCCTACGCGCTGCTGCGCGAGGCGCTCCGCGAGACCGACCGGATGGCCGTGGTCAAGGTGGCGCTGCGGCAGCGGGAGACGCTGGCGCTCCTGCGCGTGCGCGAGGAGGCCATCGTGCTGCAGACGATGCTGTGGCCCGACGAGGTGCGCGAGCCCGAGTTCGAGACGCTGCGCACCGAGGTCGACCTGCGCCCGCAGGAGATGCAGATGGCGTCCTCGCTGGTGGAGAGCCTCTCGGGCGACTTCGACTCCGACCAGTTCGAGGACGACTACCGCCAGGCGATGGTCGACCTCATCGAGTACAAGCGCGAGCACGGCGGCGGGCGTCCCGCCCCCGAGCCGGCGGCGGCCGACGAGGGCGACGACATGACCGACCTGCTCACCGCCCTGCGGCGCAGCGTCGAGGCCGCCGGCGGCAAGGCCCCGGCCGAGGAGCCGGCGGCGGCGAGCGCCGACTCCGGGTCCGGGTCCGGGTCCGGGGAGGCCGCCGACGAGACGGCCGAGGAGAAGCCCAAGCGCTCCCGCTCGCGGACCAAGAAGACCGGGGAGAAGACGGAGGAGAAGGCCGAGCAGGCCACCGAGCAGGCCACCGAGGAGGCGCCGAAGAAGTCGACCCGGCGCTCGTCGGCGAAGAAGAAGTCCGAGGACGGCGACGAGGAGACCGCGCCGGCGAAGGGCCGTCGCAGCAAGAGCGCCTGACGGCCCCGACACCGGGGCAGCACCGGATCCACCGCCGACGCCGCACCGGCGTCGGCCCGGTGCGTCAGTTCGCGAGCGCGTCCTGGTCGGGCACGTCGTAGCCCTGGTCCTCGATGGCGTCGACGAGGGCCCGGACGGTGACGGCCTCGTCGTGGTCGACGCGCACGCTGCGGGCGTCGACGTCGACCTCGACGGCCTGCACACCCTCGAGCGGCCCGACGGCACCTTCGATCGCCTGCTTGCAGTGCCCGCAGTGGATCTCGGGCACGGACAGGGTGGTGCTGGTCATCGGCGGGCCTCCGTTTCGTCGCGGCGGGGCCGGGGGAGCCCCTCGCGTCCAGCGCACCGTCCCGCACGGGGAGCGGGTGCATACCCCCGGAGGGTACCGACGACGCGAGGAGGCGCCGCGCGCGATGGCCGATGAGTCGAAGCCGCTGCAGGGGAAGACCGTCATGTTCCTCTGCGCCAAGGAGGGCACCGAGCAGGTCGAGCTCACCGAGCCGTGGAAGGCGGTCGAGGAGGCCGGCGGCACGCCCCAGCTGGTGTCGGAGACGCCGGGCTCCATCCAGGCCTTCAACCACCTCGACCAGGGCGACCGCTTCGACGTCGACGCGGTCATCACCCAGGTCAAGATCGAGAACTACGACGCCCTGGTGCTGCCGGGCGGGGTCGCGAACCCCGACCTGCTGCGCACCATCCCGGACGTCGTCCAGGTCGTCGGGCAGTTCTTCGCCAACCGCAAGCCGGTGGCCGCGATCTGCCACGCCCCCTGGACGCTCATCGAGGCCGACGTCGTCCGCGGGCGCCGCATGACCTCGTTCCCGAGCATCGCCACCGACCTGCGCAACGCCGGTGCGGAATGGGTCGACGAGGAGGTCGTCGTCGACGAGGGCCTGGTCACGAGCCGCAACCCCGACGACCTGCCGGCGTTCTGCCGCACGCTGGTCGAGGAGTTCGCCAACGCCCCGACCCCGGCCCACGCGCTCTCGGCCGACCAGGCCTGAGCGAGCACGACCCGAGCACGACCCCGACGCCGACCGGCCCCCGAAGCCGGTCGGCGTCGTCGTGCCGGGGGGGCGCTCAGCCGCCGGTGATGAGGTCCTGCGGGATGTCCTCGTCCTCGCGGATGGCGTCGAAGAACTCCCTGGACTTCTGCCGGTTCCACACGACGCCGCCGGAGACGCTGCTCGACAGATCGATCGGCACGGTCGTCGTCACCCCGCTGCCGCCGGAGAGCGAGCGCATCGCGAAGCCGAGGCTCGCGAGGTTCCAGACGTGGGTGCTCTCGTCGACCGTTAGCGTTCCGATCGCCGAGTCCGCGAACGGGATGATGCGGAACGGGTTGAGCAGCACCGTCGGGCTCGACGCCTCGGAGATCAGCGCGGAGAGGAACGCGCGCTGGTTCTGGATGCGCTGCAGGTCGGCGTTGGGGAACGCGCGGGTGCGGACGAAGCCCAGGGCGTTGGGGCCGTCCAGTTCCTGGCAGCCGGCGGGGAGGTCGATGCCCGCCTTGGGGTCGTCGATGGCGTCGTCGAGGCACATCTCGACGCCCCCGATCGCGTCGACCATGCCGGCGAAGCCCTCGAACCCGATCTCCGCGTAGTGGTCGATCTCGATGTCGGCGTTCTCCTCGACGGTCTGCACGAGCAGCTCCGGCCCGCCGATGCCGTACGCGGAGTTCAACCGGCCGCGGCCGTGCCCCGGGATGGACAGGATCGAGTCGCGCGGCAGGCTCGTCAGCGACGTCTGGCCGCCGAAGCCGCCGACGTGCACGAGCATCATCGTGTCCGTCCGGCTGCCGTCGACCTCGCCGGTGGAGAGCTGCTGGGCGGCGGTGTCGTCGAGGCCGGCGCGGCTGTCCGAGCCGATGATCAACCAGTTGGTGCCCGAGCTCGGCGAGCCCTCGTACTCCGGCAGGGCCTCGATCCGGGTCATGCGGGCGTCGAGGTAGATCGCGAACCCGACGACGAGCAGCAGCAGCACGGCGAGGACCGCGCCGATCCGCTTCGGCCAGCTCAGCTGCGAGAACCGGCCACCGCCCCGGCCGCCGCCCCCGCCCGAGCGGGACCAGGCCGGGCGCTCGGGCATGCGCTCGCGCCACGACGGCCGCTGCTCGGCCTCCCGCTCGCGGGCGGCGCGGGCGACGTCCGGGTCGAAGCCGACCTGCGGGTCGCGGCTCCAGTCCGGAGCGCCCACGCGGGTGCCCTGCGGGCGCGGGCCGCCGGGCGGGGCCGCGGGCGTGGCGCCGCCGCGTCCCCCGCGTCCCCCGCGGTTGCGCCCGGGCATCGCGAAGCCGCCGGGCCGCGGGGGCGGACCCTGCGGCGGCTGGCCGGGGGGCGGTCCGGCGGGACGGCCGGGCGGGCGTCCGCGGGGTCCGGGTGGCGGGCCACCGGGGCCACCGCCCGCACCACCGCCTGCACCACCGCCCGGCCCACCACCGCCCGGTCCACCACCCGGACCTGAGGGGGGTCGCCCCCGGCCGGGGGGTCCGCCGGGTCGGTTCATCGCCGTCTCACCTCGCGCCTCGCGTCGGCCCGGCGCCGGTGGGGCGTCCGGCCGGCTCTCGGGTCCCGGCCACGGTGGCCGCCGTCGCCGTGATCGTCCGAGGATACGCAGGCCACGGCACTGCGGACCGACCCCCGCTCGGCGGGCGCGCACCGCGCGGCGGTCGGACGGTCGGCGTGGTGCGGCGGGAGGAGCGCCGGCGACCATCACCCGGACGGCCGAGAAATCCGCTCAGCCCTCGCGGCGGGCGGCGCGGTCGATGACGGCGAGGACGAGGTCGGTGACGGTCGGGGCGAGCTCGCCGAGGCGGTCGCCGCGGCCGTCCTCGACGGCGTCGAGCACGAGCTCGTTGATGCCGCCCACGAGGGCGACGGCGGTGGGGCGCGGCAGGCCGTGGACGCCGGCGAGCTCCGGCACGTCCGGCCCCGGACGACCGGGTCCCGTCGACGCCCAGCGCGCGGCGCCGAGCGCGACGAGGGCGGAGAGCTGGTCGGCGAACCGGTTGAGCACCTCGCGCCGCACCTGCCATCCCCGTGGCCCCAGGCCGCTGATCTCGGTGAGCAGCGTGCGGGTGAGCGCCGGCTGCTCGGCGAGCGCGGTGAGGTAGGCGCGTGTGCCCGCCGTCACCTCGTCGGCGAGCGAGGGCGGCGGCGTGCCCGGGTCCGCCTCCACCGCGGGCGCGACGGCCTCGGCGATGCGGGTCAGCGGGCCCTCGGCGGCGGCCACGTAGGCGGCGAGGAAGCAGTCCTCGCGGTCGGAGAAGTGCTGGTAGAACGTCCGCTTCGACACGCGGGCGGCCGCGACGACGTCGGCGACGGTGACCGCGGCGTATCCCCGGTCGGCGACCAGCGCGATCATCGCCTGCACGAGACGATCACGGTGGGCGGACCTCGGCGGACTCGCGGTGTGATCAGCGGCAGGAACGGACACTGGACAACGGTACCACCGCGTACCACACTGATCGCCGTCCTGGTACGGTCGCGTACCAACTGCCGCGTGAGCGACCGGCCCACCCCACGAGGAGGACCCATGAGCGCAGTGCCCCCGACGACGACCCCGACGACGACCCCGACGAGGCAGACCGAGCGCCCGGCCGACCCGGGGCACGGCGGCGAGCCCGTCGCGCACCTCGCGGTGGCCATCGTCGGGAACGGCTTCTCGGGCCTGGGCACGGCGATCCGGCTGCGCCAGGCCGGCGAGGACAACTTCCTGATCTTCGAGCGCCACGACGACGTCGGCGGCACCTGGCGGGACAACTCCTACCCCGGCTGCGCCTGCGACGTCCCGAGCCACCTCTACTCGTTCTCGTTCGCCCCGAACCCCGACTGGAGCCGCTCGTTCTCCGCCCAGCCGGAGATCCACGCCTATCTGCAGCGCGTCTCCGCCGAGTACGGCATCGACCGCTTCACCCGCAACCGGCACGAGGTGCTCGACGCGTCGTGGGACTCCGGCGCGCAGCACTGGGTCGTCACCACCAGCCGGGGCGTCTGGACCGCCGACGTGCTCGTGCTCGGCTCGGGGGCGCTGTCCGACCCCTCGTTCCCCGACGTGCCGGGGCTCGACAGCTTCGAGGGGCCGGTCTTCCACTCGGCCACCTGGCGCCACGACCTCGACCTGACCGGGCGCCGCGTCGCCGTCATCGGCACCGGCGCCTCGGCGATCCAGTTCGTGCCGGAGATCGCGCCGGCGGTCGGCACGCTGAAGGTCTTCCAGCGCACGCCGCCGTGGATCATGCCTCGCGGCGACCGGGCGATCACGAAGCTCGAGAAGCTGCTCTTCCGCTACGTCCCGGCCACCCAGCGCCTCGTCCGCGAGGCCATCTACTGGGCGCGGGAGACGTTCGTGTTCGGGTTCAAGGACCCGAAGCGCATGGCGAAGGCCGCGAAGATCGCCGAGGCGCACATGCGCCGCCAGGTCCGCGACCCGGAGCTGCGCGAGAAGATCACGCCGAACTACTCGATGGGCTGCAAGCGCATCCTGCTGTCCAACGACTACCTGCCCGCGCTGGACCGCGAGAACGTCGAGGTCGTCACCGAGAAGATCGTGGAGATCCGGCCCCACGCCGTCGTCACCGCGGACGGAACGGAGCACGAGGTCGACACGATCATCGCCGGCACCGGCTTCGCCATCGGCGACCTCCCGATCAGCCACCGCGTCCACGGCCGCGACGGCCGCACGATGGCCGACCACTGGAACGGCTCGCCGTGCGCCCACAACGGCACCATGATCGCGGGCTTCCCGAACGCCTTCACGCTGCTGGGGCCGAACACCGGCCTGGGCCACAACTCGGTCGTGTTCATGATCGAGTCCCAGATCGCGCTCGTCATGGACACCCTGCGCCACATGCGCACCCACGGCATCGGCGCCGTCGAGCCCACGCCCGCCGCGCAGGAGGCGTTCGTCGCCGAGATGCAGCGCAGGACCGAGGGCACCGTGTGGGTCGATGGCGGCTGCTCGAGCTGGTACCTCGACAAGAACGGCAAGAACTCCGCCCTCTGGCCGACCTTCACCATGCCGTTCCGGCGGCGGGTGCGGCGCTTCCGGCCCGAGGAGCACACGATCATCCCGATCGCCGCGTCCCGCCGCTGAGACCGAGACCACGAGGAGACGACGTCATGGCCGTTGACCTGGCCGCCAGCCTGAGAGACAAGGTCCTGTTCATCACCGGCGCCGCCCGCGGCATCGGCGAGGAGACCGCGCGGCGCGCCGCCGCGCTCGGCGCGCACGTCGCCGCGGTGGGCATGGAGCCCGAGCGCCTGGAGAAGCTCGTCACCGAGCTCGGTCGGACCACGAACGGGCGTCACACCTGGGCCGAGTGCGACGTCACCGACCAGGAGTCGCTCGACGCCGCGGTCGCGACGACGGTCGCCGATCTCGGCGGCATCGACGTCGTCGTCGCCAACGCCGGCATCGCCAACCACGGCACCGTCGCGACGAGCCCCGCCGACGTCATCGCGCGCGTCATGGAGGTCAACCTCATCGGCGTCTCGCGGACCGTGTCGGCCACGGTCGCCGAGGTCGAGAAGCGCCGGGGCTACATGCTGCTCGTGTCGTCGCTCGCCGCGTTCACCGCGCTGCCCGGCATGGCCGCGTACTGCGGCGCCAAGGCCGGCGTCGAGAACTACGGCAACGCGCTGCGCTTCGAGCTCGCCCACCGCGGCATCGGTGTCGGCACCGCGCACATGGGCTGGATCGACACCGACCTCGTCCGCGACGTCAAGGCCGACTCGTCGACGTTCTCCGAGACGCTGAAGAAGCTGCCCTACCCGCTGGGCGCCCTGACGTCGGTCGAGGACTGCGCGGACGCGTTCCTCGAGGGGATCGCCAGGCGCAAGCGGCGGGTCTTCGTGCCGAAGGCCGTCGCGCTCGTCGCGGCGATGCGCCCGCTGACGTTCTCGTCGGTCGGCGACCTGCCCGTCCTGGCGCAGGCCAAGCAGATGGTGCCCCGCCTGGAGGAGCAGTTCCGGAAGACCGGACGCACCTTCGGAGCGACGAGCGCCGGGATGGGCAAGCGACGCTGACCGGCGCGGCGGGACCCTCGCGGCGCGCGTAGCGTCGTCGCTGAACCACCACTCACCGAAAGAGGGTCCCGCTCGTGACCGACCTCGCCACCGGCCCGGTCTTCACCGACGACTACTGGCGCGAGCCGTTCGCCGTCCTCGCCGAGGTCCGCGAGCACGCGCCGGTGCGGGAGGTCGAGCTGCCCGAGGGCGGCAGCACCTGGCTGGTCACCCGCTACGCGGACGCCCGCTCGGTGATGGCCGACCCGCGCTTCGTCAAGGACTTCCGCAACTCGCTGCCCGAGGACCAGCGCGCGAACGTGCCCGGCATCCCGGCCCCGGGCGGGCTGATGATGCTGCTCAACGACCCGCCGGTGCACACGCGGCTGCGCAAGCTCGTCGTCAAGGCGTTCACGGTGCGCCGGGTGGCCGCACTGCGCCCGCGGATCGAGACGATCGCGGCGACGCTGCTCGAGGGCATGCCCGGTGACGCGCCGGTCGACCTCGTGGACGACTACGCGGTGCCGCTGCCCATGGCCGTGATCTGCGAGCTGCTCGGCGTCCCGGCCGACGACCGCGACGCGTTCGGGGCCTGGTCGAGAACGATGATCGACGAGGGTCCCGACGAGGGGAAGCAGCAGGCGAGCGCGAGCCTCGCCGCCTACCTGGGCGAGCTCATCGAGCGCAAGCGCGCCGAGCCCGACGACGCGCTGATCTCCGCGCTGATCGAGGTCTCGGACGAGGGCGACGCCCTGTCCACCGACGAGATCGTCGCCATGGGCATGATCCTGCTGATCGCGGGCCACGAGACGACGGCGACGCTGCTCACCACCGCGGTCGAGGCGATGCTGCGCGACCCCGCCCTGCGCGACCGCCTCGCGGCCGCCGAGCCCGAGGCGCTGCGCGCGGCGATCGAGGAGTTCCTGCGCTGGGGCTCGCCCATCGCCCAGGCGCCCCTGCGCTTCGCCGCCGAGGACGTCGACTTCGACGGCGTCGTCATCCCGCGCGGCGCGCTGGTGACCGTGTCGCTGGCCGCGGCGAACCACGACCCCGCGCGCTTCGAGCACCCCGACGACTACGCCGAGCTGCGGGACACCACCGGGCACCTCGCCTTCGGCCACGGCCTGCACTTCTGCCTCGGCGCCTCGCTCGCGCGGCTCGAGGCCGAGGTGGCGCTGCGGTCGCTGCTCGACCGGTTCCCCGGGCTCGTCGCGGGGACGGAGCTGCCGGTGGAGCGCCGGCGCAGCGTGCTCGTCAACGCGTGGGCGCGCCTGCCCGTGCTCCTGGCGCCGGGGGACGGCTGATCCGGGGCCGGTCTGTGACACCCTGCGGAGCGTGACGACGCCGGATGCCCGATGGACCCTCGCGGTCGATCACGGGACGTCCTCGACGGTGGGCGCCTGGGCCGACGTCGACCCGCGTGACGGCTGGGTGCGCGTGGGTCCGGTGAGCGTCGACGGCTTCCCGAGCATGCCGTCGGCGGTGCTCTCGCGCCCCGACGGCGCGGTGCTCGCCGGGCGCCCCGCGCTCGAGGCCGGCGCGGTCGACCCGTCGGCGGCGCTGCTGCGCACCCGCCCGCACCTGGCCGCGAGCACCGGCGGCCCGCCCGAGCTGCTGACCCGCTGGCCGCGGCCCACCACCGCGGTGGACGTCGCCACCGCGCTGGTCGCGAAGGTGGTGCGGGCCGAGGCCGCGCGCCGCGGGACGCTCCCGTCGGCGGTCGTGCTGCTGCACCCGGCGTGGTGGACGGCGGCCGCGCGCGAGGCCCTGCGCACCGCGGGTCTCACCGCGCTCGGGGCCATCCCGTACACGTCGCCCGACCAGCTCGAGCTGCTCGACTCCCCACGGGCGGCCGCCCACCGGCTCGGCGGGCAGGGCCGGCTGCTCGTCGTCGACGTCGGCGGCGCGGCGACCGAGCTCGCCGTCGTCGACCGCGGGGGCGACGGGACCGGCTCGGTGGCCGCCGTCCGCACGGTCGACGTCGGCGCCGAGGTGCTCGACGACGCCCTCGCCCAGCTCGTGCTCGACCGCGCGCCGCCCGCGCTCGCCGCGCGCGTCCGCTTCGGCGGCGACCTCGAGGCCCACCGCGCCTGGTACCGGCTGCGCGCCGGCGTCCGCGAGGGCAAGGAGACGCTCGCCGCGCACGGGTCGGTGAACGTGGCGCTGCCGGTGCTGCCGCCCGAGAACCCGGTGCCGGGCGCCGTCGGGCTCACGCACGCCGACCTCGGCGCGATGCTCGCGCCCGGGCTGGAGGAGATCGCCCAGGGCATCACCGCGCTCGTCGGCACGCTGACCGGCCCGCGACCGGCGATGCTGGTGCGCGGCGGGCTCACCGAGATGCCGCGCGTGCGGGAGTGGCTCGCCGAGCGGACCGGGTTCGGGCTGGCCCACGGCGGGGACCCGGGCGCGGTGTCGGCGTTCGGCCCCGCCTCGGGCGCGGCCGCCTGGGCCGCGGAGCGCCTCGGGCTGGGCCACCCGTAGCGGGGAGCACCGGAGGGAGGGACCGTGGAGGGTGACGCCGTCCACCGGTGCGCCGCCCGCCTCGACGCCCTGTCCGGTGCCACGGTCGTCCGCAGCGACTTCCGGACGCCCTCGCTCGCCACCGTCGACCTCACCGGCCGCGTGCTCACCACGACGCGGGCCCACGGCAAGCACCTGCTCACCCGCTTCGCGGACGACCTGACGCTGCACAGCCACCTGCGCATGAGCGGCTCCTGGACGGTGGTGCGCAAGCACGGCACGACCGGCCGCCCCCTGCTGCCCCGGCACCTCGCCGTGCGCGCGGTCCTCACCCTCGACACCGGCGTCTCGCTCGTCGGGGTCGACGTCCCGGTGCTCGAGCTGCTGCGCACCCGCGACGAGCACCGCGTGGTCGGGCACCTCGGCCCCGACGTCCTCGCCGGCGCGCCGACCGCGACCCGGGCCGACTTCGACGAGGAGAGCGCGCTCGCCCGCCTGGCCCGCGACCCCGATCGGCCGATCGTCGAGGCCCTGCTCGACCAGCGCGGGGTCTCCGGGCTCGGCAACCTCTGGGCCGTCGAGGTGTGCTTCCTGCGCGGGCTGTGGCCGTGGACGCCGGTGCGCGACGTCGACCTGGAGCCCCTGCTCGCCCTGGCCCGGCGGATGATCCGGCACAGCCTCGAGCACGGCACCGGCATGACGACCACCGGCGTCAAGCGGCGCGGCGAGAACCACTGGGTCACCGGCCGGTCGAACCGGCCCTGCCGGCGCTGCGGCACCCTCGTGCGCTTCCGTCCCGCGGCCGGCTCGGGGGCCCCCTACACCCGCGAGGTGTGGTGGTGCCCGTCGTGTCAGCCGGCGCCGGCCGGGGCACACACCTGAGCGATCAGCCCGAGCACCCCCGACCACTCCCGACCACCCCGTGACCACCGAAGGAGCACCATGGCCGTCGCCGCCGACATCGAGCGCGCCACCGACTCGCGCACCGACTGGGTCCGCGAGCACATGCAGCGGTACGTCGGCTCGGGCGGGGCCGAGGGCCACGAGTGGCACGGGCTGCCGACGCTCGTGCTCGCGACCACCGGCCGCAGCACCGGCGAGCCGCGGCGCACCGCGCTGATCTACGGCACGAGCGGCGACGACCTGGTCGTCGTCGCCTCCCAGGGCGGCGCCCCGGAGGACCCGCAGTGGTACCGCAACCTGCAGGCGGACCCGCAGGCCGGCGTGCTCGTCGGCACCCGGAAGCTGACC
Organism: Actinomycetospora sp. ABD4_176; assembly: GCF_056311855.1. Lineage (NCBI taxonomy): Bacteria > Bacillati > Actinomycetota > Actinomycetes > Pseudonocardiales > Pseudonocardiaceae > Actinomycetospora > Actinomycetospora sp. ABD4_176. The sequence continues at coordinate 3,714,551 of NZ_CM149974.1, forward strand.
GCGCGCGCCCGCACCGCGTCCGCCGACGAGCGCGGCCCGCTGTGGGAGCGGATGGTCGCCATCTACCCGACGTACGAGGACTACGCGGCCAGGACCGACCGCGAGATCCCCATCGTGCTGCTCACCCCGGAGGACTGACGGGCCCGTGACCCGGCTCGCCACCTTCAACCTCCTGCACGGGCGCTCGCCCGCCGACGGCGTCGTCAGCCCCGAACGGCTCCACGACGCCGTCAAGGGCCTCGACGCCGACCTCCTCGCCCTGCAGGAGGTCGACCACGCGCAGCCCCGCTCGGGGCTGGTCGACCAGACCGCGCTCGCCGCCGAGGCCACCGGGGCCCGCGACGCGCGCTTCGTCCCGGCGGTGGTCGGGACGCCGGGCGAGTCCTGGCGTGCGGCGGCCGCGGACGAGGCACTCGGCGTCGCACCCACCTACGGCGTCGGGCTGGTGAGCCGCTTCCCCGTCGCGCACTGGCGCCGCATCCCGCTCGGGACCACGCCCGCGACGCTGCCGCTGCTCGTCGACGCGCGGCGCCTGGCCCTCATCCCCGACGAGCCGCGCCTCGCCCTGGCCGCGGTGCTCGCCCCGCCCGCCCCGGTGGGCACCGTCGTCGCGACCCACCTGTCGTTCGCCCCCGGCTTCAACATCGCCCAGCTCGCGCGACTGGCGCGGGGGCTGCGCGACCTGCCCGGCCCGGTCGTGCTCCTCGGCGACCTCAACATGCCCTGGCCGGTGCCCGGCGCCGTGCTGCGCGGCTGGCACTCCCTGGCCCGGACGCCGACGTTCCCGTCCGAGCGGCCCCGCATCCAGTTCGACCACGTCCTGGCCCGCGCCGGGAACCGGCCGCCGGTGGTGGACGCGCAGGCGGTCGAGACGTCGGTGTCCGACCACCGCGCACTGGTGGTCGAGGTGGCCGACTAGGCCAGGCCCGCGACCGGCCCGACGACGATGACGGCCGGCGGGCGCAGACCGGCGTCGGCGATGGCGTCGGGCAGCTTGCCGAGCGTCGCCCGGGTCGTGAGCTCGCCCGGCAGCCCGCCCTCCTGCACGGCGACGGCCGGGGTCTCGGGGTCGCGGCCCGCGGTCACGAGCGCCTCGGTGATCGCGCCGATGTTCTCCACGGCCATGAGCAGCACGATCGTGCCGCGCAGGCGCCCGAGCGCGTCCCAGTCGACGAGCGACTGGGCGTGGCCGGGCGGCAGGTGCCCGGAGACGACGGTGAACTCGTGGGTCACGCCGCGGTGGGTGACCGGTACCCCCGCCAGCGCCGGCACGGCGATCGCGCTCGTGATGCCGGGGACGACCTCGACCTCGACGCCGGCCGCGGTGCACGCCTGGATCTCCTCCAGGCCGCGGCCGAAGACGAACGGGTCGCCGCCCTTGAGCCGCACGACCCGCCGGCCCGCGAGGGCCTCCTCGACGAGCACCTGGTTGATCGTGTCCTGGCTCATGTACCGCCCGCGGGGCAGCTTCGAGGCGTCGATGACGGTGACGTCCGGGGGCAGCTCGTCGAGCAGCGGCTGCGGGGCGAGCCGGTCGGTGACGACGACGTCGGCCTGGGCCAGCGCCTGCCGGCCGCGCACCGTGATGAGCCCCGGGTCGCCCGGGCCGCCGCCGACGAGCGTGACGCCGGGGCGCACCGCGCGGTGGCGGCGGTCGACGAGGGTGCCGCTGCGCAGGGCCTCGACGGCGCCGTCGCGGACACCGGTGGCCCGGCGGGGGTCGCCGCCGCCGTGGACGGCGACGGTGATGTCGTCGTAGCGCCCGACGGCCGGGGTCACGGCGGTGCCGGCCTCGGCGGTGTCGGCGCGCACGCAGAACACGCGCAGGCGCTCGGCCTCCGCGGCGACGGCGGCGTTGACCTCGGCGTCGTCGGTGGCCGCGACGGCGTACCAGGCCTCGGCGAGGTCGCCGTCGGCGTAGGGGCGGGCGTGCCACGTGATCTCGCGGGAGTCGGCGAGCGCCTCCAGGGCTGTGGTCAGCGTCGGGCTCACGACGACCGTGTCCGCGCCGACCTCGTGCAGCCCGGCCACCCGGCGCTGCGCCACCGACCCGCCGCCGACCACGACGACGCGCCGGCCCCGCAGGTGCAGGCCCACCGGGTAGACGCGGGTCGGGGTCTCGCCGTCGTTCACTCGTGCTCCTTCTCGGTGACTCCCGCGGCGTCGAACGTGGCGACGTCGGCGAGGGCGCGGGCGGCCGCCGTGACCACCGGCACCGCCAGCAGCGCCCCGGTGCCCTCGCCGACCCGGAGCCCGAGGTCCAGCGCGGGCGCGAGGCCCAGGTGCTCGAGGGCCAGGGTATGGGCCGGTTCGACCGAGCGGTGCCCCGCGATCCAGGCGTGTGACGCGGTCGGGGCCAGCGCGGCCGCCACGACCGCCGCCGCGCCGGACACCACACCGTCGAGCACCACGGGCGTGCGCAGCGCCGCCGCGCCCAGCAGGAACCCCACCAGCCCCGCGTGCTCCAGGCCGCCGACGGTGCCGAGCGCGGCGAGCGGGTCGGCGAGGTCGGGCCGGTGGCGCGCCAGCGCCTCGGCGACGACGGCGGTCTTGCGGGCGTGGGTGGCGTCGTCGATGCCGGTGCCGCGCCCGGTGACCTGCTCCGCGGTGGCCCCGGTGAACGCCGCCACCAGGGCCGCGGAGGCGGTGGTGTTGGCGATGCCCATGTCGCCGGTGACGAGCAGGCGGTTGCCGGCGGTGACGAGGTCGCGCGCGGCCTCGATCCCCGCGCGCACCGCGGCGCGGACCTCGTCGGGCGTCATCGCCGGCTCGGCGGTCATGTCCCGGGTGCCGTGGCGGACCTTGCGCGGCAGCAGGCCCGGGGCGGGCTCGAGGTCCGCGGCGACCCCGACGTCGACCACCTGCACCTCGGCCCCCACCGTCGCCGCGAACGCGTTCACCGCGGCGCCGCCGGCGAGGAAGTTCGCGACCATCTGCGCGGTGACCTCCTGCGGCCACGGCGTCACCCCGCGGGCGTGCACGCCGTGGTCGCCGGCGAACACCGCGACCACCGCCGGCTCGGGCACCGGTGGCGGGCAGGACCCGGCGAGCCCCGCCAGGCGCACCCCGATCTCCGCGACCCCGCCGAGCGCGCCCGGCGGCACGGTCATGCGGGTCAGGTGCTCGCGCGCGGCGGCCTCGCCGGGCGCGACGTCCAGGTCGGCGAGGGCGGCGAGCGTCTCGTCCAGCGGGTCCATGTCGTGGCTCCCCCAGGTCTCGTGGTGCACGGCCCAGGCCAGGGGTCGGCGGTGGGCCCAGCCGGCGGTGGCGAGCTCGGGCCGGTCGGCGAAGGCCTCGACGTGCCCGACGCACAGGTAGGCGACGACCTCGAGGTGCCGGGGCATCCCGACCCGGCGCCCCAGCAGCGCGGCCATCTCGCGCTCGTCGAAGAAGCTCACCCAGCCGACGCCGAGCTCCTCGGCCCGCGCGGCGAGCCACAGGTTCTGCACCGCGCCGGCCACCGAGTGCGCGGCCATCCGCGGCTGCGTGTGCCGGCCCAGGACGTGCCGCCCGCCGCGGGTCGGGTCGCAGGTGACGACGATGCCCAGCGGCGCCTCGCGGATCGCCTCGACCCGCAGGCCGGCGAACCTCCGCGCCCGCGCGCCCGGGAGGCTCCGCGCGAACTCCTCGCGCTGGTGGCGGGCGAGGTCCGCGAGCTCGGCGCGCAGCTCCGGCGAGCGCAGCACGAGGAAGTCCCAGGGCTGGGAGAACCCGACGCTCGGGGCGGCGTGGGCGGCGGCGAGCACGCGGTGCAGACGCTCGTCGTCGACGGGCGTGTCGACGAACCCGGTACGGACGTCGCGGCGGGCGCGCAGGACGCGGTGGAGGGCGTCGCGGTCGCCGGGGTGCAGGGCGTTCACAGGACGGCCCCGAGCTCGGCCACGAGACGATCGGTGGTCGCGCGGTCCCGCACCGCGATCCGCACGTGCTCGGCGTCGAGGCCCGGGAAGGTGTCGCCGCGCCGGACCGCCAGCCCGCGCTCGCGCAGGAGCGCGCGGACGTCGGTGCGCCCCGGGGTGCGGACGAGCACGAAGCTGGCCGCCGGCGTCCCGCGAACCTGCAGACCGGGCAGGTGGCCCAGCGCCGTCACCAGGTGCTCCCGGTCGGCGGCCAGGGCACGCGCGGCGTCGTCGGCCTCGGTGCGGGCGGCGGGCGTGCTGCACGCCGCGAGCGCCACGAGCGCGGGCGTCGACACCGACCACGGCGGCGCCGCGGCGCGCAGCCCGGCGGCCAGGCCGGCGGGGGCCAGCGTGTAGCCGACGCGCAGGCCGGCGAGGCCCCAGGTCTTGGTCAGGCTGCGCAGCACGACCAGGCCGGGCAGGTCGCGGCGCGCGGCCAGCGAGTCCGGCTCGCCGGGGGCGGTGTCGACGAACGCCTCGTCGACGACGAGCACGCGCCCGGGCCGGGCGAGCGCGGCGAGGACGACGGCGGGGTGGCGCACCGAGGTGGGGTTGGTGGGGTTGCCGACGACGACGAGGTCGGCGTCGGCGGGGACCGCCGCCGGGTCGAGGACGAAGTCGTCGCGCAGCACCACCCGGTCCACCGCGTGCCCGGCGGCGCGCAGGGCGGCCTCGGGCTCGGTGAACTGGGGGTGCACGACGACGGCGTGGCGCGGGCGCAGGGCCCGGGCGAGCAGGACGAACGCCTCGGCCCCGCCCGCGGTCGGCACCACCTCCTCGGCGGGGCGGTCGTGACGGGCGGCCACCGCCGCGGTCGCCGCGCGGGGATCCGGGTAGGCCGCGAGGTCCGCGAGGCTCGCGGCGAGCTGCTCGTGGAGCCACGCCGGCGGGGTGCCGCTGCGGACGTTGACGGCGAGGTCGACGAGACCGGGGCCGACCTCCGCGTCGCCGTGGTGGTGGAGGTCGTGGGCGTCCGTGCGGCCGCCCTGCTCGGTCGCCGTCACCGCCGGGCGCGCGCGGCCCGGAGGAGCACCGTCTCGGCCTCGGGGACGGACGCGGCGAGCACCGAGGTCACCGCCGACGGCGCGGCGCCCTCGTCCCAGCCCGCGCCGCGCATGCGGTCGACGAGCTCGCGCGCCAGGGCGTCGACGCGCGCGGCGGCCTCGACGCGATCGCGGACCGGGCCGTCGCCCAGCAGGTCGAGCGGGACGCCGGCGGCGCCGGCGAGGACCCGGCGCAGCTCGCCGAGGACCCGGTCCTCGCGGCGTCGGGTGCGGGTCACCGGGGGGTGCGTCCGCGCGTGCGGGGTCACGGGGGCGTGCATGATCGTTCGCCGGCCTTCCTCGGGTTCCTCGCCCGATGTCTTCCCTGAAGTGCCCTGCGACGGCCGGAGTCTCCTGGCTCCCGGATCGACGCTCGCCCCGGCCTTCCCGCCGGTGTGCCCGACAGTGGCCTCGCGTGGGGTCTGCTCCCCGGTGACAGTGGCGGGACCGCGCCGGATTCGCACCGGCTTCCTCCGCGTCCGTCGACGGGCAACGGGACCACGCGCGGGATCGGCGCGTCAACGCTTCGGGGCGCCGTGACGGAGTGGCGAGACGGACACTGGACGTCCGCAGAGCCACTCCGCTGACACCCGGGGTGGTCCGAACGGCTCAGCGCAACAGGCCCTGGCGGAAGCCGCGCGCGACGGCGTCCGCGCGGTCGCCCGCGCCCAGCTTGCGGAACAGCCGCCGCGCATGGGTCTTCACCGTGTCCTCGGCGAGGACGAGCTCGGCGGCGATCTCCGCGTTGGACAGGCCCTCGGTCATGCCGAGCAGGACGTCCATCTCGCGCTCGGAGAGCTCGGTGGTCCGGGGCCGCGCGCCGGGCAGGACCGAGGGGTCGGCGAGCTCGCCGGCGCGCAGGAAGCCGCGGGCGCCGAGGCGCAGGGCCCAGGCCGCCCGCTCGTCCTCGGCGACCCCGGCCGGATCGGGCGCAGGGTGGTCGCCGAGGGGGTCCATGGCGCCGGCGGGCGGCTCGCCCACGACCAGCACCGGCGTCTCGGGGGTGTGCCGCCGGACCTGGCGCACGGCCTCCATCCAGGCGCTGCCGTCGTCGGCCCCGACGAGCACGACGTCGGGCGCGCGGCCGTCGGCACGGGCGGCGGTGGCGGCGGCGGTCGCGGTGGCGGTCGCGGTGGTGGTCGCTGTGGTGGTCGCGGTGAGGCGGACGACCAGGTCGGGAACGTTGTCGACGCACGGGAGGTCGTCGAAGACCGACGAGAGATGGCCGACCAGGCGTTCCCTGGCGGGCGTCGCTCCGGCGAACACCAGACACGATCCCATTTCACGCGCTCCTCACCCCGATGAGTGCTCTCACACTCGCACACGGTGAGCGCCGATCGGGTGACCCCCTCCTCGCACGTGTGGCGCGGTCAGCGCCCGCAGCTCGTTCGGGTGGTCGAGTCCGCGGCGTCCGAGCACCTCCAGCAGCACGGGGCCGACCGCCCGCGACCCGCCGTCGAGGACCTTGAGGGCGAGCGCCGCGCCGTCGGGCAGGACCGCGAGCAGCACGCCCTCGGCGCCGACCTTGGACAGCGACCCGGGCAGCAGGGTCATGAGAACGGTGTCGAGACGGTCGGTGCCGGCGACGAGGTCGGGGTGGCGCCGCATCGCTGCCGCGACCCGGTGCTCGGCGGACCCGGGGGCGGCGACGTGCAGCGCACGGCCGAGGCGCGCGACGGCGACGAGGTCGGTGGCGAAGGCCGGCGCGCCGCAGCCGTCGACGGTGACGCCGAGGACCGGGCCCGCGAGCCGGGAGACGGCCGCGCGGACGTGACGCTGGACGGGGTGCTCGGGCGCGAGGTAGCTCGACGGCTCCCACCCGCGGGCGACGCAGGCCGCGAGCATCGCCGCGTGCTTGCCCGAGCAGTTCATGACGAGGCGCTCGGGGTCGCGGGCGCCCCAGGCGTGGTCGGCGGCGAGGCCCAGGGGGCGCGCGGGCGGGCAGCCCAGGTCCTCGGCGTCGAGCCCGAGGCGTGCGAGCAGCCCGGCCGCGACCGCGAGGTGCCCGGGCTCGCCGGAGTGCGAGCCGGCGGCCAGCGCCAGCTCGCGGTCGTCGAGCTCCGCGCCGGCCTCCAGACAGGCCGCCGCCTGCGCGGGCTTGAGCGCCGAGCGCGCGAGCACCGGGAGCTCCACGTCGCCGGCGGCGAACCCGACCGTGCCGTCGGGCTCGAGCACCACGAGCGCGACCCGGTGCTCGGACTCGACGACCGGGCCGCGGGTGACCTCGACGGTCCAGGGAGCGGCGTCGCGGGTCACGTCGGCGAGGGACTCAGACGAGCCGTTCGGCCAGCGTGCGGGCGTGCCCGGCCCGCTCCTCGACGTGCTCGACGCGCGGGTCGCCGAGCTCGGCCCCGTCGACCATCTGGCTGTCGGCGATGTTCGCGCCGACCAGCGCCGCGGCGGACTCGGCGGCCGCGGCGGCGAGGAACGCGGCGGTGACCGCGTCGCCGGTCAGCGCGTCGGGTCCCGTCTCGGCGAGCAGGGCCGCGAGCTCCGCCACCCGCACGGCGAGACCGACGACGTCGGCGGGCACCTGCACGATCGCCTCGGCCGCCGCGGGCCCGCCGCCGGGCTTGCGGCGCTCCTCGAGGAAGCCGGCGAAGGCCTCGACGTCGTCGTCGGCGAGCCGCAGCGCCCGCGCGCGCAGGACGTCGAGCTCGGCGACGGCCTCGCGGTCGGCGGCGCCCTTGGCGACCTTGGTGGCGAGACCCGCGGCCAGGGAGGCGGTGATCGCGGCCGTGGACCCGGCCGCGGGCCCCGGCCCGGCGCCCGCGAGCACCTCCCCCACCCGCGCCACCGGGAGCTCGCCCAGCGGCCTGCTCACCCGGGCGCAGCCCACCTAGAACAGCCCCACGATCGTGCCGTCGGGCTTGACGTCGATGTGGTGGGCGGCCGGGTTCTTGCCCAGCCCCGGCATGGTCCGCATGTCGCCGCAGATCGGGTAGATGAACCCGGCCCCGACCGACGCGCGGACCTCGCGCACCGGCATCCGCCAGCCCGTCGGCGCGCCGAGGAGCTTGGGGTCCGACGAGATCGACAGGTGGGTCTTGGCGACGCAGATCGGCAGGTCGCCGAACCCGTTGCGCTCGTAGAGGTCGATCGAGGTGTTCGCGGCCGGGGCGTAGTCGACGCCGTCCGCGCCGTAGACCTTGGTCGCGATCGTCTCGATCTTCTCCCGCAGGGTGGCGTCGTCGGGGTAGAGCAGCTGGAAGTGGCTCTCCTCCTGCGCGGCCTCGGCGACGGCCTCGGCCAGCTCGGCGGCGCCGCGGCCGCCGTCGGCGAAGTGGGTCGAGACCGCGGCCCGGGCGCCCATCGACTCGGCGATCTCGCGGATCGCGGCGTGCTCGGAGGGGTGGTCGGTGGGGAAGGCGTTGATGCAGACCACGGGCGAGACGCCGTGCAGGCGCATGTTCTCGATCTGCTTGCGCAGGTTGGCCGCGCCGGCGTGCACCTCCTCGGGGTTCTCCTCGAGCAGCGCCGGGGGCAGGTCCTTGCCCGCCACGATCCTGTGGTTGCCGGAGTGCACCTTGAGGGCGCGAACGGTGGCGACGACGACCGCGGCGTCGGGCGCCATCCCCGAGGTCCGGCACTTGATGTTGAAGAAGCGCTCGGCGCCCATGTCGGCGCCGAAGCCGGCCTCGGTGACGAGGAAGTCGCCGCAGTGGATGCCGATGCGGTCGGCGACGATCGACGAGTTGCCGGTGGCGATGTTGCCGAACGGGCCCGCGTGGACCAGGACCGGCGTGTTCTCCAGGGTCTGCATGAGGTTCGGCTTGAGCGCGTCGCGCATGAGCGCGGCCATCGCCCCGGCGGCCTGGATGTCCTCGGCGGTCACGGCGTCGCCGTCGGGCGTGTAGCCGACGACGATGCGCCCGAGACGCTCGCGCAGCTCGGCGAGGTCGTTCGACAGCGCGAGCACGGCCATCACCTCGGACGCCGAGGTGATGTCGAAGCCCGACTCCCGCGGCACGCCGTCCATGCGCCCGCCGAGCCCCGTGACGATGTTGCGCAGTGCCCGGTCGTTGACGTCGAGCACGCGGCGCCAGGTGACGCGGTACGGGTCCAGCCCGGCGGCGTTGCCCTGGTAGAGGTGGTTGTCCAGCACCGCGGAGAGCATGTTGTGGGCGCTGGTGACGGCGTGGAAGTCGCCGGTGAGGTGGAGGTTGAACTTCTCCATCGGCACCACCTGCGAGTAGCCGCCGCCCGCGGCCCCGCCCTTGATGCCGAACGTCGGCCCCATGCTCGGCTGGCGGATCGCCACGACGCCGCGCCTGCCGATGTGCGAGAACGCCTGGCCGAGCCCGACCGTCGTCGTCGTCTTGCCCTCGCCCAGCGGGGTCGGCGTGATCGCGGTCACGACGACGTACTTCGCCCGCGGCCGGTCGGCCATCGCCTCGATCGCGTCGAGCTCGATCTTCGCGACGTCGGTGCCGTGGCGCTCCAGGAACTCGGGCGGCAGGTCCATCTGCCGGGCCACCTCGTCCATGGGTCGCAGCGTCGCGGCCTGCGCGATCTCGAGGTCCGACGGGATGCTCACGCGAGTCCTCCAGGTGTCGCCGATGCTCTGGCCACCCCGGCTCCGGCACCGCCGCCGGGGGCTCCGCAGACAGGCACGCTGGCAGAACCGCGGCGATCTGTCAGCCCGAACTGTCACGCTCGGTGTCGCCGGCCCGGCGTCCACGCCGACGTCGGACGGCAGGAAAGCCACCCGCTCGCCGCGACGGGATCTCCCGCGCCGGGGCGAGATCGGCGAGGATGGTCACGTGGCGGACCGGGTGGGGCGACGCGTGCTGTTCGCCGTCGCGCTCCTCCTCGGGACCCTGCTGGCCGCCGTGTCCACGGCACCCACCGCCGCGGCCGCCCCCGCCGGCTGCCCGCCGGTCGTGCTCTACGCCGTCCCCGGCACCAACGAGACCTCCGAGGCCGCGGATCCCGACCGGTCGGTCGGCCTGCTCGCCCGCCTCACCGACCCGCTCGCCGCGCGCTGGGGCGACGCCCTCTCCGTGCGCTACGTCCCCTACCCCGCCTCGCTCGACCGGCCGTTCTACCTGGTCAGCGAGGCCCGCGGCGCTGAGCGCCTCGCCCGGGACGCCGGCGACGTGGCCGCCCGCTGCCCGGAGACGACGATCATGTTCGTCGGGTTCAGCCAGGGTGGCGACGTGGTGTCCGACGTCGTCCACCGCGCCGCGAACGGCACCGTCGGGCTGCCCGCCGACCGCATCGCCGGCGCGATCATGCTCGGCAGCCCGCGGCGCGACCCGGCGGCGCCGAACCTCCTCGACACCCCCGGCCGCGGCGTGCTCGGGCCCCGCCCGACCCGCGAGCTCGCGGTGTACGACGGCCGTGTCTACGAGGTCTGCGCGCCCGGCGACCCGATCTGCGCCACCGAGAACCTCGACATCCGCACCTTCCGCGAGGGCTGGGCGTCCGGCGCGCACCGCTCCTACCCGACGGTCCCGGTCGGCCCGGCCGGCGTCGCGCTGTTCGGCCTGCTCGAGCGCGCCGTGGACACCGTCGTGGCGCGCGCCACGCACTCCCCGGTCGCCGTCGCGGTCGCCCAGGGCTGAGCATCGCTCGAGTGGGCGTCGGGTCGGTGGGTGAGCTGCTGAGCCGGATCCTGCCGGTCTTCGGGGTCATCGCGGTGGGTGCCGCGGCCGGGCGCTCCGAACGTTTCGGTGAGCGGACCGCGGCCGTGCTCAACGACCTCGTCTACTGGATCGCGCTGCCGGCCCTCATCTTCACCTCGGTGGCCGAGGCCGACCTGTCGGCCGGCGTCCCCGGCACCGCGCTGCTCGCGTCGGTGGCCGTGGTGGTCCTGGCCTACGCGCTCGGCTGGGCCGTCGCCCGCGCGGTCCGTCGGGCGCCCCGGGAGGCGCACGCCGTCGGGCTGGTCGCGAGCTGGGGCAACGTCGGCTACCTCGGCATCCCGCTGACCGTCGCCGTCCTCGGACCCGCGACGGCCTTCGCGGCCTCGCTGACCTCGACCGTGCACACCGCGCTGGCGATCTCGGCGTTCCTCGTCGCGGTGACGCTCGACGGGCGGGGGCGCGGCGAGGAGGGCTCGGTCGCGCTCCCGGGCCTGCTGGCGCGCCGGGTGCTCGGCAACCCCGTCGTGCTCGGGATCGCGGCCGGCGCCGCCGTCGCGCTGATCGGGCTGCGGCTGCCCGCGCCCGTGGCGTCGACGCTCGGCCTGCTCGGCGACCTCGCGGCCCCGGGCGGCCTGTTCGCGCTCGGGATCCTGCTGCGCGGCGCGGTCGGGGCGCTGCGGGAGCCGGGGACACCGTGGGTCCCGGTCGGCGCGGCGGTGGTCATCAAGCTCGTCGTCATGCCGCTGCTCGCGCTCGGGGCGGTGACGCTGCTGGGCGTCCCGGCGCCGTGGGGCGCGGTGCTCGTGCTGATGTGCGCGCTGCCGGATGCCGCGACGGTGTTCGTGCTCACGGCGCAGTACCGCACGTGGTACCGCGAGAGCACCGCGGTGGTCGTGATCACCACGGTGCTCTCGCTGCTCACGCTGCCGCTGGTCGTGCTGGTGCTGCCGTGACGAGCTCAGTCGCCCTGGCGGAACGCGGCCCGACGCTGCTCGTGGGTGCGCGTCGACGCCATGCGCTCCACCCGCGAACGCTGGCCCTCGTCGGCCGTCCCGTCGGCGACGGCCCGCTCGGCGGCGGCCATCGCGCGGTCGGTCGCGGCCTCGTCCGTGTCGCGCGGGGTCGGCGCGACCCAGCCGCGGTGGGCGTCCTCGGGCTCGACGCGCCCACGCTGCCCCTCACTGCGGATCATGGTGCTGCCCTCCGTTCGCACGTCGTCGTGACACGGGTGGCGTTCCCGGGTCCCGGCGCACTGAACCGGTCACGTGGCTCACTCGGAGCACCACGGTGACGGGCGGCGTCGTGCTCGCGGGGGGCCGCTCGCGGCGCATGGGCACCGACAAGGCCGCCCTGACCAGCGGCGGGACGACCCTGCTCGCCCACGTCCTCACGGTGCTCGCCGAGGCCGTCGACGGGCCGCTCGTCGTGGTCGGGGCCGCGGACACGCCACGGACGGTGCCCGCGGTGCCCGCGGTGCCGGCGGTGGCCGCGCGCGCCACCGTCGTCCACGACCCGGTCCCCGACCGCGGCCCCCTGCAGGGCCTCGCGACCGGCCTGCGGGCCGTCCGCGCCGACCCCACCGCGTTCGTCGCCGCCGTCGACCTCCCGCACCTGCACGCCGACCTCGTGCGCGTCGTGGTCGCCCACCGGGTGCCGCCGGTCGAGGTCGCGCTCCCCGTCCTCGACGGCCACCCCCAGCACCTGCTCGCCGCCTACGCCACCGACCTCGCCGACCGCGCCGACGACCTCCTGCACCGCGGCGAGCGCAGCGTCGGCGCGCTCGTCGCCGCGAGCCGGGTCCGCGAGCTCGACGCCGCGACGCTGCTCGCCGACCCCCGCCTCGCCGCCCGCGACCCCGGGCTGCGCGGCGCCCGCGGCGTCAACACCCCCGAGGAGTGGGCGCGCTCGCGCCGCGAGGAGCCCTGACCGGCCTACCCTCGCGCGCGTGACCGACCTCCGTGACCCCGCCGTCCGCGCCTTCCTCACCGAGGGCACCCGCACGGGCAAGGTCGGGTACGTCGCCCGGGACGGCCGACCGCTCGTGGCGCCGGTCTGGTTCCTCCTCGAGGACGACACGGTCGTCTTCACCACCGGCGCGGACACGGCGAAAGGCCGGGCGTTCGCCCGCGACCCCCGCATCGTGCTCTGCGTCGACCTCGAGGAGCCGCCGTTCGGGTTCGTGCAGGTCCAGGGCTCGGTGACGCTCTCGGAGGACCCCGACGAGCTGCTCCGTACCGCCACCGCGCTCGGCGGGCGCTACATGGGTGCCGACCGCGCCGAGGAGTTCGGCGCCCGCAACGGCGTGCCCGGCGAGCTCGTCGTGCGCCTGCACCCCTCGAAGGTCGTCGCCACGCTGGACATGACCGCGTGAGCGACGGAACGCCCCCGCTCGCTCGGGCCCTCGATCTCGCGCCGCACCCCGAGGGCGGCTGGTTCCGCCGCACCTGGACCGCCGCGCCCACCGTGACGCCCGACGGCTACCCGGGGCCCCGCGCGAGCGCCACGGCCATCCACTACGTCCTCGCGCCCGGCGAGGAGTCGCGCTGGCACCGCGTGCGCTCCGACGAGCTGTGGTGCTGGCACCGCGGGCCCACCTTGTCGCTGTGGCTCGGGGGCGACGGCGAGCACCCCGTGCCGGCCGCGCCGATCGTCCTCGGGGACCGGGTCGAGGACGGCCAGACGCCGCAGGCGCTCGTGCCCGGCGGGGTGTGGCAGCGCGCCGCCCCGGCCACCGGTGCGACGTCCGAGGTGCTGGTGACCTGCGTCGTCAGCCCGGGCTTCGACGACGCCGACTTCACCCTCCTGCGCTAGCCGCCGCCCGGGTCGGCGCCGCCCTCGGCCGGCGCCTCGGCGTCCCCGCCCGCGGGCGCCTCGGCCGCCGCCGCGTCCTCGCCGGGCTGCTGGCCCTCGGCGGGCGGGACCTCGGCCGGCTGCTCCTCGGCGGGGTCCGCGGGCTCGGCGGGCGGCGCGGTGGTCGAGGTGGGCGTCGCGGACGAGCTCGGGGACGACGAGCTCGACGGCGCCGGCGAGGACGTCTCAGCCGCGGTGTCGCCGGGGTCGGTGCCCGCGACCGGGGTGAACGCGCCGAACGTCTGCTTCGGCGTGTCCTCCAGGGCGTCGTCCATGAACGTCTTCCAGATCTCGCTGGGCAGTCCGTGGCCGTAGACCGGGCGGCCGTCGCTGGTCTTGATCGGGGTGTTGTCGTCGGTGCCGACCCAGACGACCGTCGACGCCGACGGCGTGTAGCCCGCGAACCAGGCGTCGTTGTTCTGGCTCTCGACGTGCGACTGGACCGTGCCGGTCTTGCCCGCCGACTGCCGCCCGCCCTGCAGGGACACCCCGTCGTAGTCCGGGACGTCGCGCATGGCCTCGGTGACGTTGCGCGCCACCCGCGGGTCGATGCGCTGCTCGCCCTCGGTGGTGGCGTCGTCGTAGAGGACCTCGCCGCTGGCCGTCGTCACGCGCTGGACGAGGTGCGGACGGTGGTAGACGCCCTCGTTGGAGAACGTCGCGTAGGCCGAGGCCAGGTCGATCGCGGTCGTCTCCTGGTTGCCGAGCGCGATCCCGCTGTTCGGGTCGTCCATCGGCTGCGTGATGCCGGCCTGCCGGGCGGCGGCGGCCACGGCCTGCGGCCCCACCCGGTTGCCCAGCGCGGTGAAGATGACGTTGTTCGACAGCGTCATCGCGCGCTTGAGGCTGCAGTTGGCGCAGTCGGCGCCGTCGACGTTGCGCACGGTCTGGCCAGGGATCGCCCGCCCGTCGAACTCGGTCGAGATACCGATCGGCGGGTCCTGCTGCAGCGCCGCGAGCAGCACGAACGGCTTGAACGTGGAGCCCGCCTGCTTCTCGACCTTCGCGTAGTCCAGGCCCGCCCCGTTCGGCCCGCCGTAGTAGGCGAGGATGCCGCCGGTCCGCGGGTCGATCGACACGGTCGCGGTCCGCAGGTTCTCCGGCTGGCCCTGCATCTGGCGGCGGTTGGCCTCGGCGGCCTCCTGCTGGGCCTGCGGCTGGATCGTCGTCTGGATCTGCAGGCCCTGCGTGACCAGCGCGTCCTCGTCGATCCCCAGCGCCCGCAGCTCGTCGCGGACCGCGCTGTAGATGTGGCCGCGGTCGTCGTCGGGGACGCCGCCGGTCACGCGGCGCGGCGGGATCGTCGCGGGGAACTGCGCCGCGGCGCGCTCCGGCGCGCCCAGCCAGCCCTGGGCCACCATGCCGTCCATGACGTAGTTCCAGCGCCGCAGGGCGTCGTCCGGGTTCTGGGCAGGGTCCCACTTCGACGGGGCCTGGATGACGCCCGCGAGCAGCGCGCCCTCGGAGGGCGAGAGCGTCTCGACCGGCCGGCCGAAGTACGCCTGCGACGCGGCCTGGATGCCGTAGGAGCCGCGGCCGAAGTAGATGCTGTTGAGGTAGTCGGCGAGGATCTCGTCCTTCGACCGCTCCTGCGAGATCTTCAAGGAGATGATGAGCTCCTTGTACTTGCGCACCAGCGAGTACTCGTCACCCACCATCGCGTTCTTGACGTACTGCTGCGTGATCGTCGAGCCGCCGCCCGTGCCGCCGGTGAGGTTCTTCCACACGGCGCGACCGAAGCCGGTGACGTCGAAGCCGCTGTTCGAGTAGAACGAGCGGTCCTCGGCGGAGAGCACCGCCGAGCGCACGGGCGGGGGCACCTGCTCGATGCCGACCTTCTGCCGGTTGCCCTGCTCGCCGGGCGCGATGCGCGCGAGGACCGTGCCGTCGGCGAACGAGACCGTGTTGAGCTGGCTCTCGACGGCGTCGTCGGCGTTGGGCACCGGGATGAACAGCCAGCCGACCACCAGCGAGAGCACCGGCGCCGCCACCATCGCCGCGACACCCGCGTAGGCGGTCCGGCGCATCCGTCGCCAGCGCAGCGCGGCCGGGGCCAGGGTCTCGGGGTGCGGCCCGTCCAGGTAGAGCACGACCTTGGCGCGCACCTGCCGGCCGAACGCGACGAGCCGCTCCCCGCCGGGCAGGCCGACGATCCGCGCGGCCAGGGCACCGAGCACCGCGGCGACGGCCACGGCGACCCGCCCCCGCGGCACCCGCGGGGTCTCGGACGCGGCGGTCGTGCGGCCGGGCGAGCGTTGGGCGGTGGTGCTGCGGGCGCTGGGTCGGCTGGTCCCGCTGAGCGAGCGGGCGGTGGTGCGCGCGCCGGCGCCCCGGCGGGTCGCGGCGCTGCCGGTGGCGGTGGCGGTGGTGCCGGTCCGCGTCGGGCGGGCGGCGCGGGTGGTGCCGGCGTCGTCGCCGTCCCCGCCATCGGGGTCCTCGAGACCGTCGAGGTCGTCGAGGTCGTCGCGGTCAGCGAGGTCGTCGGGCTCGTCGGGGTCCCGGGGATCGGCGCGCCGCCGGTTCCGGGGCAGCGGGCCCGAGCCGGGGCCGCGGGGCGCGGGCGCATCGAGGGCGGGCATCGCCGCCGTGGCCTTCGGCGAGCGGCGCGCCGAGGCGGCGGCCTCCTCGCGCTCGGCGGGTGTGCCGGTCGCCGGCTCGGGCTCGGCGGTCTGCCGCGGCGCCGGGGCGCCGCCGGGGGTCGCGGGAGCGCCGCGCGAGGGGCCGGCGGGCCCGCGACCGCGCGGGCCGGGCGCCGCGGGGCCCGGGCGGCCGGGGGCCGACGACGGGTCGCCGGGTCCCGCGGGTGCACCGGTCGGGCGCGCGGCGGGCCCGGGGTGACCGGGGGCTCCGGGTCGAGCCGGAGTGCCGGGAGGTGCCGCGGGTCCCGACGGCGGAGTCGGGCGCGCCGCGGGCGGCGGGGTCGGTCGACCGGCCGGGGCGGGCGGCGGGGTCGGGCGCCCCGCCGGCGGGCGCGGGGCACCGGGGCCCGCGGCAGCCCCCGGTCCACCCGGCGTCCCGGCCTGTCCGGGGCCACCCGGCGCGCCGTTCGCCGGCGGCGCCCCGGGCGCGGGCGGCGGCGCGGTGGCGCCGCGGGCCGGGACCGGTGTGTGTCCGGTGGGAGTTCCGGCGGCGTGCCCGGAGATCGCGGGCGGGGGCGGTCCGGCCGGGCGCCGGGCGGGCCGGGCGAGCGGCGGGGTCGCGCCCCCGCGGTGGACCGGCGCCGCGGACCCGACCGGCGGCCCCGCGGGGCCGGGCCGACCGGCGGGCGGCGCGGCAGGGGCGGCGGGCGGCGCGGCAGGGGCGGGAGGGGCGGCGGGCGGCGCGGCAGGAGCGGCGGGGCCGGGACCGGACCCAGCGGCCGCGCCGGGACCACCACGACGGCCCACGCCGTCGGGGGCGGACGGGCCGGCGGCCGCCGCGCCCTCGCCGCGGCCGGCGTCGGGCCGTGCCGCGTCGCTGCGGTCCGCGGGACGCGGGGACTCGGGACGGTCGGGACGGTCGGCCGCGGAGGCGTCGGCGCGCGGCGGGGCGGCGGTGGCGGTCGCCGCGCCGGCGCGGCCGGCCTCTCGCAGGCTCGTCGACCCCCTCGAGGGGTGCGGGCGGAAGGACCCGGTGGAGAACGCGGACGGGAAGCCGACCGGCGGCGAGGCGGGCGCGGGCGAGGCCGCGATGCGCGCGCTGACGTAGTCGCCGTAGTCGCTGTCGAGGTGACGCCGGTCGAGCCGGCCGCTGTCGGCACCGGCGTGCGCGCCCCGGCCCGCGGCCGGCGCGCGGGTGCCGCGGTCGTCCTCGTCAGGGGCGTCGACGTCGGCCGCGCGGCGCCGTCCCGACGAGCGAGCGTGCGTGCCCGCCACCGAGCAACCACCTCCCGTGTCGCCCGCCATCACAGCCCGTGGTCACGGTCGCGCCGGAGCGTCGACGCGGCCGTCGGACCCGGCGCATCACGTCCGGACCCGCACGAAGGCAACGCGCCATGGGCGCCGACGTCGCGGCTCTGCGGGGAGGCGTCCACGACCGGGCCGCCCGGCGCGGTGAGTGGTGGCCCGATGTCACTCCGTCGTGGAGACGGCCCGCTGACCTCGGACCACCGCGCTCAGTGGCGGTCCTCGTCACCCAGCGCATCCGACTGCCCCCTCACCGACGCTAACGGCTCGGCCTCCGAGACCGATGACGGGACCGAACACCGCACCGGCGAGAGGACACCCGACGCATGGACCCCGCTCCGGACCCGTGGGTCCCCGCGCCGC
The DNA here is from genome assembly GCF_056311855.1 of Actinomycetospora sp. ABD4_176. Taxonomy (NCBI): domain Bacteria; kingdom Bacillati; phylum Actinomycetota; class Actinomycetes; order Pseudonocardiales; family Pseudonocardiaceae; genus Actinomycetospora; species Actinomycetospora sp. ABD4_176. The sequence goes on from NZ_CM149974.1 coordinate 3,732,178, forward strand.
GCGACGGCGACCGCGAGGAGGACTGGTGGTCGGTGCCCACCGTCCCGCTGCCGCGCCTGGCCCCGCCCGTCGAGCAGCTGCCCGACCCGCTCGCGGCCCTCGTGGAGCGACCCGCCCCCGAGTCCGCGCCGGTGCCCTCGACCGCCCTCGTCGTGCGCGACGAGGTCGCGCCGGGCGCGCTGCGCTCGGTCGCCCGGGCCGCCGCCCGCGCCTGGCACGCGGCCGTCGACGGTGTCCGTGCCGCGATCGCGGCGATCGCCGCCGCGCCGGCCCCCCGCTGAGGCCGGTCCCTACAGCTGCACCCCGCGCGTCAGCGCTCCGTCGACGACGAGGTTCGTGCCGCTGATGAAGGTCGCCGCCGGGCTGGCGAGGAACACCACCGCCCGCGCGACCTCCTCCGGCCGCGCCATCCGCCCGGTGGGGTTGAGGCCGAGCGCGTGCGCGAACAGGTCGGGGTCGTTGTCCTCGATCGACTCCCACACCCCGCCCGCGAAGTAGACGTTGCCCGGCGAGACGGTGTTGGCGCGCACGCCGCCGGCGAGCTGGTGGGCGAGCCCCTGGGTGTAGTGCACGAGCGCGCCCTTGAACGTCCCGTACGGCCCCGCCGCGAAGTCGATCTCGCGGCCGGAGACGCTCGAGATCGTCACGATCGCGCCGGCGTCGCTCTCCTCGAGCGCGGGCAGCGCGGCGTCCACGAGCCGGACGGTGCCGAGCATGTCGGTGGCGAAGCTGGCCGCCCAGTTCTCCTCGGTGGACGGGATCGCGAGCGCCGAGACGTTCGCGACCACCGCGTCGATGCCGCCGTGCTCGGCGGCCGCCGACCGCACCCAGGTGGCGAGGGCGTCGCCGTCGGTGATGTCGATCGGCGTGCCGTGCACGTCGTGCCCGGCGCCGCGCATCTCCTCCTCGGCCTTACGGACGCCGTCGGCGTCGCGGGCGCAGAAGGCCACGGTGGCGCCCTCGGCGGCCAGGCCCTCCACGATCGCCCGCCCGATGCCGCGGCTGCCGCCGGTGACGAGCGCGGTGCGGCCGGTCAGCTGCAGGTCCATGGCGAGCTCCCTGGTGGGTCGAGGACTGTCGGGTCCGTGACGGTCAGGTCGAGGAGGTGGCGCGCGAGCGCAGGTCGGCGTGCAGCCCGTCGTACGGGCGCAGCCCGGGCACGAGCGCCTTGGGCACCTTCGTCACCGCGCTGTAGTTGGTGTCGACGACGTTGGCCAGCGGCGCCAGCGACGTCTGGGTCAGCAGCTGGTAGGCGTCGAGCCGGTCGAGGCCGAGCAGCTCGCTCAGCCACGAGATCATCTCGACCTGGCTGATCCGCCACGCGTCCTCGAGCGGCCGCGACGACCCGACGACGAGGATCTCGTCGTCGTTCTCCAGCCGCGGCCAGGCCGGCGCCGGGGCGGCCGACGCCTTGACCAGGTCGACGATCAGCGTGACGTCCATGGCGCCCTCGACCGCGGTGCCGCAGGACTCGCCCTCGCCCTGCCGGTAGTGCCCGTCGCCGACCGAGAAGATCGCGCCCGGCTCGTTGACCGGCAGGTAGCAGGTGGCGCCCGCGCGCATCTCCGGGGTGTCCATGTTCCCCCCGAAGGCGTCGGGCGTCAGCGACGACCGGACCTCGCGGTTGGCCGGCGCCACGCCGACCGTGCCGAGCATCGGGGCGAGGGGGAGGTCGATCGCGAGGTCGCTGCGGCGCGCCGAGAACGTGACCGTCCGCCGTGCCCGGTCGAGCTCGTAGATCCAGGTGCGCTCCTCGAGCGGCTCGTGGAGCAGCGCCGTGCGGTCGGTGGCGGTGAGGCCGCCGAAGAACGGCACGAGCGTCGAGGCGCCCCAGTCGCGGGCCGGGGTGAGGTCGACGAGGTGCAGCACGAGCGTGTCGCCCGGCTCCGCGCCGCGGACCGCGAACGGGCCGGTCTGCGGGTTGAGGAAGCGGGGGTCGAGCGAGGCGGCGGCGAGGTCGTCGACCGACCGGATGCGCCCGCCGAAGGCGTCGTCGCACCACAGCCGCATCACCGAGCCGGGCTCGACCTCGCGGACCGGGGCTGCCCCGCCGAAGGTCCAGGCGTACTGCGACGGCTCCGGCCGGAACTCGATCACGTCCACGGCCGGGAGCCTAGTAGCGGTCGGTGCCGGTGAGGGCGTGCTCGAGCTGGTCGGCGATGCGGGTCACGAGCCGGAACGGCGCGTCGAACTCGGCGAACGACAGGTCCTCGAGCGGCGTGGCGTGGCGGAACACCGCGACCCCGCCCACCGCGGCCGCGCCGCCGACCACGGCGTCCTCGGCGAGCTCCAGCAGGCGCCGGGCGTCGATCTCGTCGAGGCGGGCGATCGGCGACTCGATCTGGAGCCAGTCATGGCCGTCGACCACGCCCTTGTGGTGCACGTAGACGAGCTGCGTGCGGTCCTCGGACGTGGGGAGCCGGAACGTCAGGCTGTGCCTGTCCTGCGCCATCACCTCGTAGCGCACCCGGACCCAGAGCACCAGGTCGTCCCAGGAGGCCACCGACCACTCACCGTCCTCACGGGGGCCGGACGGCCCGCTGTCGGGTCGGCCCGGGCGGCGCACCGGGCGGAGCGATCGCACCGTAGCAGCGCGTCGGGGGCGCTCCGGCTCGCCGCGCTCGATCATCGGATCCCTCCGCCGACCAGGCGGTCCCAGCCCGCCGCGCCGACCGTCGCGGTGGCCCCGCTGCGGTCGAGCAGGCGCAGCAGGGCGGCACCGTCGCGGGGACGGTCGCCGACCTCCTGGGCCGTCGCGCGGCGCAGCACCGGCACCAGGCGGGGCGAGAGACGGTGCACCGTGGCGAACGCCTCGGGGCCCGGCCCGTCGAGGATCCGGCGCGCGATGTCGAGGATGTTGTCGCCGTCGAACAGGTGGTCGCCCCGGGCGGCGAAGACCACGCAGCACGCCCAGGCCCAGACGTCGGTGGCGGGCACCGCGCCGTTGCCGGTGACCTGCTCGGGCGCCATGTAGCCGGGCGTGCCGACCATGTTCCCGGCCGGCGTGTGGTGGGTCTGGCCGACCACGCGGGCGATGCCGAAGTCGACCACCTTGGGACCGGCGGAGGTCAGCAGGACGTTGCCCGGCTTGAGGTCGCGGTGGGTGATGCCGTCGGCGTGCAGGGCGGCGAGGGCACGGGCGAGGGCGATGGCGGTGCGCGTGAGCATCTCGCCGTCGGTCACGGCGCCGGAGGCCGCCACGAACGCGTGCAGCGACGGTCCGTCGAGGCGCTCCATGACGATGTAGGGCATCGAGCCGTCGAAGCCGACGCTGTAGACGCGCGCCGTGTAGTCGCCGGTGACCTTCTGCAGCGTCTGGCCCTCGCGCAGGAAGCGGGTGCGGGCGTCGACGTCGTCGAGCAGGTGCGGCGCCAGCACCTTGATCGCGACGCTGCCGTGCGTGCCGGCGCGGTGCCCGAGGTAGACCGTGCCCATGCCGCCGGAGCCGAGGCGCCCGGTCAGCGTGTACTCGCCGACGGCCCGCGGGTCGTGCGGCGTCAGGGGCTGCTCGCGGGCGGCGAGGTCGACCAGGCGCGTCGACGGCCCGACCACCGGCGGGGGCGGCGCCGGGACGCGCGGCGGCATCGAGCGCGGCGGTCCCGACGGGGCCGGGGCGGGCGACGGCGAGGGCAGCCCGGGAGCGTCCTCGCCGCGCGGACGGCGGGCCCGCAGCAGGCGGCGCTCCTTGACCGCCGGCAGGCGCGCCGCGCGCAGCGCCTCGGGCACGACCGGCGCCTCCCGGCAGGCCGCCGGTCGTGCGATGCGGCTGACGACCTGGTGGCTGAGCAGGAAAAGCGCCGCGCCGAGCGCGACCCCGGGGACGGCCAGCGACCCGCCGGCGAGCACGAGCGCGAGGCCCAGGAGCAGCCCCAGCAGCAGCGTGGCCTTCCCCCGGCTGGTCGGCCAGGGGCGGGTCACCGGCATCGCCCGCCGGCGCTCGACGTCCAGCCCGCCCACGTACAGCCCGGCCGTGGCGAGGCTCAGCAGCGCGAGCACGACGATCCCGGTGATGGTGATCGTCGGACCGGCGCTCGTCGGCGCCGGCAGCCCGGCGTCCTCGAGGCGCCCGATGATGTCGCGGACCACGGTGCGCCGGCCGGTGGCGAGCTGGTCGGCCACCAGGGAGACCACGAGCGCGCCCACCACCGCCGTCGCCGCGGCCGTCAGGACCGTCAGGCCGAGCGCGCGGGGCAGGGGCAGGTCGGCGGCGCGGTGCAGGTGGCGGCGGGCGCGCCGGCGCTCGGCGCCGGAGAGGCGCGCGACGCGGTCGGTGACGACGCGGTCGACGAGCATCGCGGTGCGCCGCTGGCGGGCGGCACGCCGGTGCAGCGGCGCCATCGCCAGGGCCGTCAGCACGCCGGCGACGACCACGACGAGGACGGGCAGCCCCGGGCCCAGCTCCGCCAGCCCCACCTGTCGCCCTCCTCGTCCGTCGCGTCGACCCCGCCGGCTCCCGCCCGCGACGCCCTTCCTGGTGACCGTACCGGGGTACTCCGTCAGTCCCCGGTGCGTCGTCCCGGCGCGCCTTCACCCTCACGCGTCACGGTGGTTCTCCTGCGCCCCGGGCGCCACCGCGGCTTCCGCGGGTGGCGCAGCACGACGTCGCCGAGGCTGTGCCGACCGCGCACGACGACGTGCGGGACGCCCTGCTCGCGCTTGTGGTGCGTGTCGTCGCGGACCTTCCCGGCCGAGATCCGCAGGTCGTCGACGTCCGCGGTGGCGTGGTCGGGCAGGACGAGCAGCGGCGAGCACATCCCCGTCGCCAGCTCGACCGCGACCACGGGCGTCGTGAACTCCGCACCGGTGAAGTCCAGCGTCACGCCCCCGACCCAGCTGTGGACGCGCACGAGCGGTGGGACCCGCCAGTAGCCGCGCCGGGAGATCGCGCCGCCGACCCCGGCGCGCAGGTCCAGGACGTCGACCGACCGGGAGGCGCGCAGCTCGGCGCCCGGCAGGTCGTCGAGCAGGCCCTCGAGGTCGCCCCGCACGCGTGCGGCGAGGGCGGCGGCGGCCCGGTCGCTGTACTCGCCCGGCGTGATCTGCCCTGCCACCATCGCCCGCGCGAGGAACTGCTGCACCTGCTCGCGCTCCACGTCCGAGACGCGCAGGGCGGCCGGATCCCCCGGCTCCGGGTTCGCGGACGTCACAGCGTGATGATAGGGCGCCGCCCGGGACGGATCCCGGGTCGCGAGCGGGCAGGGGGTGGGCAGGTGCCGCGGGGCCTGCGGGTGGTCGTCGACGTGGGCGTCGTCGTGGTCGTGCTCGCCGGGCTGGTCGCGGGGTGCTCGGGCGCCGGTGGACGGCCGTCCCCGCTGACCGGCGTGTCGGCGCCCGCGGGCGCGCCGGTGCTGGCGGTGAAGGTCGACAACTCGCCGGCCGGGCGGCCCTGGACCGGTGTCGAGGACGCCGACGTCGTGTACGTCGAGCCGGTCGAGGGGGGCACGACGCGCCTGCTCGCCGTGTTCTCCTCGCGGATGCCGGCGTCGGTCGGGCCGGTGCGCAGCGCGCGCGAGTCCGACGTGACCGTGCTCGCCGCCTACGGACGCCCGGCCCTCGCCTTCTCCGGGTCGGCGCCCGAGCTCGCCGGCACCCTCGCCGGCGCCTCGCTCCTGCCGCTGACCCCCGCCACCGCGGGTGACGCCTTCCGCCGCGACGGCGAGCGGAGCGCGCCGGTCAACCTCTACGCCGACCCGGCCGCGCTGCTCTCCACCGCCGGCGACGCCTCACCCCCGCGCGACGTCGGCTTCCGCTTCGGCGCGCTGCCCGCCGGCGGCGAGGTCGTGCGGCAGCGCGAGGTCACCTTCGGCTCCGCCGTCCTCGCTCTGACGTGGGACGCGGTCCGCGGCCGCTGGCTCGTCGAGCCCGGCGGCGGCGACCCCGCCGTCCCCGCGACCGGCGGCGAGCCCATCGGCGCGGCCACCGTCCTCGTCCAACAGGTGACGACGCGCCCCTCGGCGATCCGGGACGCGGCCGGCGCCGTCTCCCCCTACGCGGTGACCACCGGCGAGGGCGACGCCGAGGTGCTCCGCGACGGGCGCGCCTTCCCCGCCCGCTGGTCCCGGCCCTCGCCGACCGACCCCACCGTCGTCCTCGGCCCCGACGGCCGGCCCGTCGCCTTCGCCCCCGGCCCGGTCTGGGTCCTGCTCGTCCCGCGCGGTTGACGGTCGGGGCGGATCGGGTACACCCGGGACATGGCTGCCGACGACAAGATCGACAACAAGACCGACAAGCTCAAGGGCAAGGTCAAGGAGGCTGCCGGCACCGCCCAGGGCGATGAGGAGCTCCGCCACGAGGGCAAGGCCGACCAGACCAAGGGCGACATCAAGCAGGCCGGCGAGAAGATCAAGGACGCCTTCAAGAAGTAGCGTCCCGATCGCGCCGACGGCCCCGGAGACCGCGGTCCCCGGGGCCGTCGTGCGTCAGGAGCCGGGTCAGGGGCCGGATCAGGGACCGGGTCAGTAGCCGCGCGACTCGCGGCGGCCGGCGAACGCGTACACCGGCGTCCCGTCCCGGTCCCGCTGCGCGAGGCGGTGCACCGCGAAGACGTTGATGCCGGGGATCGAGCCGCCGAAGATGTCGCTCACCTTCTGGCGCGGGCCCTCCTCGACGAGCACCAGGAACTCCTCGGGCAGCGCCGCGCCCTCGGCGATCGTCAGGTCGTGGTCGCCCCGGCAGGGACCGTCGGCGAGTCGGATGCGCACCCGACCCTCCCCTCGTCGTGATCGGCTGACCCGCGACATGGTGGCACGCCACCGCCGCGCGGACCGATCGTCCGGGCCCGCCCTTTGCAGCTGTACTTGCACATGCAAGGATGATCGCCGCCGGTCATGCCCCCCGTGATCGGCACGGACCCGGTCGGTGTCCCCCCGCCGGCCGGGTCCCCCTCCACCCCGTCGGGCGAGCCCGGTGTCACGTCCGCCGCGGGCCGTCCGGGGATTGGGGCGGCACCGCAGCGGACATCCTCGCCGGGAACCCGAGCGATGATGAGAGCGGACGTGCACAAGGACGAGGCGGCGGCGAGGCTCGCGCGGCAGGCGTCGGACGCGCTCGCCGAGATGCTCGAGCACACGCGTGCCCACCCTGCCGACGCCGACCGCTTCGACCGGTGCAGCGACTCCCTCGACGAGCTCGCCCGCGCCGTCACGGCCATCGGCGAGATCGTCGACGGCTGCACGGCCCGGTCGCTGGCCGAGGAGGACCCCGACGGCGTCGCCGCCGCGGCCCGCGAGCTCGCGACGGCCATCGTGCGGCGCCGCAACTCCCTGCTCGCCGAGGACGCCGCGACCCGCCTGCGCCTCTCGCGCATGGTGCCGGTGCGCCGGGCGGGCTGAGGGGAACCGGAACCGACCGATCCCCCGGTTTCCCGTGTCGGTGGTGGGTCGGGCTCGTTGACCCGTCGTGACCGCCTCCTCGCCCTGCGTGCGCGTCCTCGCCCCCGGTCTGATCGGCCTCGCCCTCGTCGCCGGGTGCCAGCCGGCCGGTGGCCCGGAGCCGAGCGCTGCCCCGGCCCCCGTCCCCGCCGTGACGGAGCAGGTGCAGGTCAGCCGTGTCGTCGACGGCGACACCGTCCTCACCGGCGACGGGCGCACGGTCCGCGTCCTCGGGATCGACGCCTGCGAGCTCGGCACCGTCGCCGGCGACACCGCCCGCGACGAGGCGTCGGCCTGGGTCGGGGCGCAGCCGGTGGTGCTGCGCGCGGAGCCGGACGTCGACCGGGCCCCGGACGGGATGCTGCTGCGCCACGTGGAGGTCGCCGGCGTCGACTGGGGCCGGCGCGCGGTGCCCTACGAGCACACCGGCACCGTCCCCGTCGGCGGGGTCGCGGCCGCGACCTACGTCAGCGAGCTGCGCTCCCTCGACACGCAGATGTCGGCGAGCACCCCACCCGTCGCCCGGGCGTGCCGGGCCGCCCCGGCCAGCTCGACGACCACCACCACCACCACGAGCACGGAGACGGCGACCGACGACGGCGACGCGGACCGTCGCTACCGGCCCGGCACGGGCACGAGCGACGACGACAGCGACGGAGGGAGCCGCCGGACGGGCTCCGGCAGCGGTTCGGGCAGCGGTTCGGCCGGCGGTTCGGGCAGCGGTTCGGCCGGCGGTTCGAGCGGCGGCTCCGGGGACGGCCACCCCTGCCGCCCGGGGGAGCGGGACGGCGACGGCGACGGGCTCTGCGGCGAGAGCTGAGGCCTTCCCTAGCCCCCGCCCCCACCCAGGCCGACCTCGTTGCCGTCGGGGTCGCGGAACACGACCTTGCGCACGCCGCCGGGGTAGTCCTCCTGCCGGTCCGGTGCGAGGCCCCGGTCCGCGGCGCCGGTGACGGCGGCGTCGAGGTCCTCGGGGAAGATCGTCACCTCGCCGTGGCCGGCGTGCTCCGCGTGCTCCTTGACGTAGAGCCACCGGTGCTCGCCGAGCTCCCACACCGCCTCGGTGTCCGACGGGAGGAACGACGGCTCGCGCCCGAGCAGCCGCTCGTACCAGCACCGCGAGGTCTCGTGGTCACGGGCGAAGAGGCCCGCGAAGAGGTCGGGGCCGGTCACGCCGCGCTCCCGGCGTCGTGGTCGAGGACGACCTCCATCATCAGTTGCTCCGCCCTACTCATTGGTCCTGATCCAGGATCGCAACGCCGTGTCGACGTGTCCAGCCCGAGGACGGGCGGCGCAGGCGGTCACGGCGGAGGGAGCGAGCTCGCGTGGGCGGCGGATCAGGCCACGCGGAACACCGGCCAGCCGATCTCGGTGCGCCACGCGGAGGGATCGCCGGTGTCGCGAGGGCCGACGACGTAGACCTCCCGGACCGGCCCGGCCACCGACATCGCGTTCTCCACCACCCAGGTCCCGAGCCTGCCGTAGGTGACCTCGACGCCGTCGTGCCGGCCGACGTGGGTGGTGACGGCCAGTTCCGCGGCCGGCAGGGTCACCGGGTGCACGCGCCCGGTGCGGGGTGGTGCAGCCGTCGGCAGGTAGACGAGCGCGTGGCCTCGCTCCTGCTCGAAGAGGGCGTTGTCGTAGCTGCCGCCCGGCGGCCCGGCGACGGCGTCGCCGACGGCCGCCTCGAGCTCGGCCATCGCGCCGGCGAACCATGCCTCGACGTCGCCGTGCCCGACGTCGGCCTCGACCGCCGCGACCGTCCGGGCGGGCTCCGCGCGCAGCTCGACGTCGATCGGCGCGGGGTCGGGCCGGAGCAGGCGACGCAGCGACACGACCGCGGCCCGGGTGCGGTCGAGCTGGTCCTCGAGGCGTTGCAGGTGGTCCGCGACCAGGCTCGCGCGGACACCGGGGTCGGGGGTCCGCAGGATCCGCTGCACCTCGCCCAGGGGGACGTCGAGCTCGCGGAGCCGGTGGATGACCTGCGCGGTCGGGATCTGGTCGACGCCGTAGTAACGGTATCCGGTGGTCCCGTCCACGACGGCGGGTTCCAGCAGGGCCGCCTCGTGGTACCGCCGCAGGGTCCGCACGCTCAGTTGGCTCAGCCGCGAGAACTCGCCGATGGTCAACACGGGAGCATCGTGGACCCTCCCCCCGGGGAGGGTCCACGGCTTGACCCTCCCGCGCCGCGAGGTCACACGGTGGCTCCATGACACAGCACACCGACCGCCCGTCCGACACGCTCCCGGCCACCGTGCGCGACTTCCTCGCCGCCCACGTCGTCCACGACGCCGACACCGCCTCGTCGTTCCTCACCGAGGACGCCGTGCTCGTCGACCAGGGCGAGACCATCCGCGGCCGGGAGCAGGCCCACGCCTTCCTGCGGGACGCCGGGTCCCGGTTCGAGTACACGACCGAGCAGATCGGCGCGCGCCGCATCGACGACGACCACGCGGTGGCCACCCTGCGGCTCGAGGGCACCTTCCCGGGCGGCGTCGCCGAGCTCGACTACCGGTTCGCGCTGCGGGACGGCCTCGTCGCCGAGCTCGTCATCGCCAACCACGAGGCCTGATCGTCGGGGGAGAGCACGGATCGCGATCGCCTCGACGGTCGCCGGCACCGACGCCGGCGCACTCGACGTCCCGGTGCCCGTCGTCGGAGGTGGTCTCGGACCGAGCCTCGTTGCTGTACGGAGCTGCTACACGAACGAAGACAGCGGGGGCACCGCTTGCGCGATGCCCCCGCTGAGCTGCCTCGACCGGCGCGCGCCCGAAGGGATTCGAACCCCTAACCTTCTGATCCGTAGTCAGATGCTCTATCCGTTGAGCTACGGGCGCATGTCTGTGGTTGTGAAGCCTCGATCCTGCCCGGACCGCGGCCGCGGAGGCTCCGGGATTTGAACCCGGGAGGGAGCCGAACTCCCAACCGCATTAGCAGTGCGGCGCCATAGACCAGACTAGGCGAAGCCTCCCGAGGACCCCCTGGGGCCTCCGTCGGGAAACAGTACACACCGCCGTCCACGGCGTTGCCCGCCACCCCCCGCCCGCACGTGACGTGTGCACGTCGCCGCATGCGTCCCCCCGCCCCGGGTAGCCACGACGGAGCCCACACGAGGAGGACACCCGCCGTGAAGGCGACCCTGATCTACGGAGCCGGCGACATCCGCGTCGAGGAGGTGCCGGACCCGACGCTGCAGGACCCCACCGACGCGATCGTGCGCATCACCCACGCGTGCATCTGCGGCAGTGACCTGTGGCCCTACAAGAGCCGCGAGCAGACCGAGCAGGGCGACCGCATCGGCCACGAGTTCATCGGCGTGGTCGAGGAGACCGGCTCGGACGTGGGGCGCATCCGGGAGGGCGACCTGGTCGTCGCGCCGTTCTTCTACGCCGACGGCACCTGCGAGTACTGCCGGGCCGGCCTGACCAGCGCCTGCCCGAACGGCAGCGCCTGGGGCGCCGAGACCGACGGCGGGCAGGGCGAGGCGGCCCGCGTGCCCTTCGCCGACGCGTCGCTGATGAAGCTGACCGTGCCGCACGACTCGTCGCTCATGCCCAGCCTGCTGACGCTCTCCGACGTCTTCGGCACGGGTCACCACGCCGCGGTGTCGGCGAAGGTGGAGCCCGGCAAGGACGTCGCGGTGATCGGCGACGGGGCCGTCGGCCTGCTCGCCGTCCTGGCTGCCCGGCGCCTCGGCGCCGAGCGGATCGTCCTCATGGGCCGGCACAAGGACCGCACCGACCTCGGCCGCGAGTTCGGTGCGACCGACGTCGTCGCCGAGCGCGGCGAGGAGGGCGAGCAGAAGGTCCGCGACATCCTCGGCACCGACGGCGTGCACTCGGCGATCGAGGCCGTGGGCTACGAGCAGTCGCTCACCTCGGCGATCAACCTCACCAAGCCCGGCGGGCACGTCGGCATCGTGGGCGTCCCGCAGAGCGGCGAGCTGCCGAACCTGGCGCAGAAGTTCATGAAGAACGTGACCGTCGCCGGCGGCATCGCCCCGACCCAGGCGAACATGTACGAGCTGCTGCCCGACGTCCTCGACGGGCAGATCGAGCCGGGCAAGGTCTTCGACCGCACGATCCCGCTCGACGAGACCCCGGACGGCTACCGGGCGATGAACGACCGCGAGGCCCTCAAGGTGCTCGTGCGGCCCTGACGCCCGCACCGAGGGACGCCCTCGCTGCCCCCCACGCAGCGACGGCGTCCCTCGCCCGGGCTCAGGCTCAGGCGACGTGGGCCGGGTTCCAAGCGCGAGCGGGGACTTCGCGCGCATAGAAGCCGCGAACAGCGCGTTCGCTGCTACTCACGGACCCCGCTGCCACGAAGCGTCAGGTACGGCGCAGCAGACGGAGCAACGCCGGTGGGCGTCCGCCGTAGCCCTCGGCCTCGAAGGCGGCGACGGCGATGCGGGGCAGGTCGCGCACGGCGTCGAAGACGAGGTACCGCGGCACCCAGGCGGGCCCGAAGCGGGCGTTGAAGCGGTAGAGCGTCTCGATCTGCCACCACCGCGACGCGGTGCGCAGCAGCCGCGCCCACAGGCGTGCCACCGGTCCGGCGCCGATCCTCTCGCCACGCTCGAGCGCCGAGCGGAAGACGGCGAAGTTCAGCGACACCCGGTCGACGCCGAGCCCCCGGCAGGCGCCGAGGAGGTCGGCGATGAGCAGCTCGTTGAGCCCGTTGTCGGGCACCGCCGGGTCGCGGATCATGATGTCGAGCGAGAGCCCCTCGCTCCCCCAGGGCACGAACTGCAGCACGCCGCGCACCTCGCCCTCGGCGGTCGCGACGACGAGCACGGCCTCGGGGTCGGCGTCGCCGTCGGCCACCCGCGACAGGGCCATCGAGAAGCCGCGCTCGGCCGGCCCGCCCCGCCAGCGGGCGACGAGGTCGCGCAGCGTGGCCAGCTCGTCCGCGGGCACGTCGCGCAGGCGGCGCACGGTCGTCCCGTAGCCGGCGCGCCGGATCCGGGACACGGCCTGACGCACGGTGCGCATCGACCGCCCCTGCAGCGAGAAGGTGGCGACGTCGACGACGGCCTCGTCGCCGAGTTCCAGCGCGTCGAGGCCGCCCTCGCGCAGCCACACCCGCGCCCCGGCCTCCGAGCAGCCGAGCACCGCGGGCACCCAGCCGTAGCGCCGGCACGTCGCGAGGAACTCGGTGATCGCGCCGGGCCAGGCCTCGAGGTCGCCGAGGGGGTCGCCCGAGGCCAGCGCCACCCCGGCCACCACCCGGTACGCGACGGCCGCTTTCCCCGACGGCGAGAACACCACCGCCTTGTCCCGGCGCAGCGCGAAGTAGCCCAGCGAGTCGGCGCGGCCGTGGCGGGCGAGCAGCTCGCGGATCCGGGCGCCGTCGTCCTCGGTGAGCGCCGGGCGCGGCTCGGCGGAGCGCAGCAGGAAGTAACCGCCGAGCACGACCGCCGCGATGCCGAACGTCAGCCCGAGCACGGCGGTGAGGTCGTCGAACCACCCCGCCGCGAACCGCACCGGCCCGCTCACCCCGACGAGCGAGAGCGCCGCGTGCGCGAGCCGGTCCTCCAGGCTGGGCGGCCCGACCAGCAGCGACGGGCGGACCAGGAGCAGCAGCAGGACCGTCGCGAAGCCGCCGACGAGCATCTGCACCACGACCCGCACCGCGGCGAGCGGGCCGACGGGGTCGGGCAGGGCGGTGAACTCGCGTCGGGTCAGCAGCAGTCCGGCGAGCAGCAGCGCGACCACGACCGTCGGCACGACCGCGTGCCGTCCGACGACGTGCGACGCGATGAGCAGCACGCACGCCACCACGGCGAGCTGCCACGCGCGACGCTTGCGCCGCCGCAGGCCCGTGGCCAGCATCATCAGCCCGACGCCGAGGGTCGCGACGACGACGGTGCCGACCAGCGTCGCCTCCGGCGGGAGCCCGAACCAGGTCGCCGGCTGCAGGCGCTTGCGCAGCAGGGGCGTCAGGAGCGACAGAACCGTGAGCAGGCCGGCGACGCGGGCGGCCCAGGTGACCACCCGCGCGACGCGACGCCCGCGGAACCGGGCGAAGCGGCCCTCGACGGCGGCCGTCGTGGGGCGATCGGCCCGCACACCCGACGTCATGTGCCCTCCGGTCGGGGTGAGCGGTACCCCGCCCACCGGCGCGCTAGCGCAGGTGCGCATCCAACCAGTTGAGGACGCGGCTGCGCGCCTCCATCTTGGTCGCCTCCTCCGAGTTCCCCTCGTCCAGGGGATCCGGCTGCACGGCGGCCTGCTCGTCGGCGTCGAAGCGGTGCTCGCGCGAGGGGTAGACGACGACGTCGACGACGCGCCCCGAGGCGTGGGCGGCCTCGCGCAGGCGGTCGACCTCGGCGGGGTCGACCGGGTCGCCGCGCTCGCCGTAGAGCCCGAGCCACGGGCAGGTCAGCTCGCCGACGACGTCGAGCAGCGCCGGCAGCCCCGCCGACAGGGGCTCGGCGACGCCCGCCGCGGACACCGTGATCACCGCGCCCAGGGAGCGCTGCGCGGCGACGACCAGCGCGGCCGTGGCACCGAGGTCGAAGCCCAGGACGGCCATCCGGTCGGAGGGGACGCCGCGGTCGGCGAGCATGCCGAAGGCGGCGTCGGAGTCGGCGAGCACCGACTCGCCCGAGATCGCGGCGGCGGCGCGGTCGACGGCCTCGGCGTCGCCGGTCTGCTCGTCGATGCCGGGGTCGTCGCGGTGGTAGAGGTGCGGGGCGACGGCGAGCCAGCCCTCCCCCGCGAGCGCCTCGACGATGGCCTGCGTGCGCGACGTGACGCCCCGCGACTCGTGCAGGACGACGACACCGCCGCGCACCGCACCGTCCGGCTCCCCGATCGTCACCCGCAGCTGGGTCTCGTCGACCAGCGGGATGGTCTCGGTGTGCAAGCCCGTCATGCGTTCAGCCTTCCACGTCGGCGGTCCGGCGGCCCGGGCGCCCGGTCGATCACCGCGGGCCGGACGGACGACGCCCACCGGCGTTTACCGTGGTGACCGTGCCCGTGCGCCTCCGCGACGACCTCGCCGCCCTGCCCACCTACGTCGCCGGTCGCACCGTGCCGGGCGCGGTCAAGCTCGCGAGCAACGAGATGCCGCTGCCGCCGCTGCCCGCGGTGCGCGCGGCGATCGAGCGCGCCGCCGAGGCCGGCAACCGCTACCCCGACATCGCCGTCACGACCCTGACCGCGCGCCTGGCCGAGCACCACGGCGTCGACCCGGCCCGGGTCGCGGTCGGCTGCGGGTCGGTGGCGCTGTGCGGCCAGCTCGTCGCGGCGATGTGCGCGCCGGGCGACGAGGTCGTGTTCGCGTGGCGGTCGTTCGAGGCCTACCCGATCGTCGCCCTGGCCGGGCACGCGCAGGCGGTGACGGTGCCGCTCAAAGACGGCCACGTCCACGACCTCGACGCGATGGCCGACGCGATCACCCCGCGCACGCGCATCGTGTTCGTCTGCAACCCGAACAACCCGACCGGCACGGCCGTCGACGAGACCGCGCTGCGGGCCTTCCTCGACCGCGTGCCGTCCGACGTGCTCGTGGTGCTCGACGAGGCCTACCGCGAGTTCGTCACCGACCCGGCGGTCCCCGACGGCCTCGCGCTCGCCGCCGAGCACGACAACGTGTGCGTGCTGCGGACCTTCTCCAAGGCCCACCGCCTCGCCGGCCTGCGCGTCGGCTACGCGATCGGCCCCGCCGAGCTCGCGGCCGCGCTGCGGGGGGTCTCGGTGCCCTTCGCCGTGTCCGCGCCCGCGCAGGCCGCGGCGCTCGCCGCCCTGGACCACCTCGACGAGCTGCTCGCCGACTGCGCGGGGCCCGTCGCCGAGGTCGCGCGGATGACCGAGGTGCTGCGCTCGCAGGGGTACGAGGTGCCGCCGTCGCAGGCCAACTTCGTCTGGCTACCGCTGCGCGACCGCGCCCCGGCGTTCGCCGAGCACGCGCTGGAGAACAAGGTCGTCGTGCGGGCCTTCGACGGGTACGGCGTGCGGGTCAGCGCGGGGACGACCGAGGAGGTCGACCTGTTCCTCGCCGCCGCGGGCTCCTTCTCGGGCTGAGGTCAGCGCGCGTCGAGATCCTGCGCCGGGACACGGCGGGTGACCTCCCCCACCTTCCCCGCCCGGCGCCCCTCGAGCAGGCGCACCGCGCCCAGGCAGAACTGCACCCACAGGCCCGCCTGGACCTCCCGGCCGACGACCAGCCGGCGGTAGACGAGCTCCGCGGCGCGGTCGCCGGCCCGGGACCAGACCTCGATCTCGAAGTCCACGACCCCCGGCTCGACGTCGGACGCCCGGAACTCGATCTGCCCGGCCTCGAGGTGGCCCTCGAGGGTGCCGAAGCGGAACGACCGCTCGGTGCGCAGGAGCACGCGCACGGGCCCGTCCCACGGCGCGGGCATGTACACCCGGTACTCGTCGCCGACGAGCATCCGGCCGGGCTCGCCCCGCTCGCGGGCGAACGTCACGACGTGCGGCGGCGCGCCCTTGTCGAGGTCGCGGGACAGGGTCTCGATCAGCTCGGCGGCGTCGTGGCGGGCGTCGACCGCGCGGACCGAGAACGTCCGGTGGAACAGCGGCCCGTGCCCGTGCGCGATCGTCTTGCTCCGCCCGTCGAGCAGCGCGAGGGGCCAGGGCGAGGGCAGGTCGGTGGCGCCGCCCCCGGTGCGCTCGCGCTCGGTGATCCGCAGGGCCCGCAGGTGCCGGCTGGCCATGATCAGGGCGCCCCAGCCGCGCCGGAGACGACCGAGCGGGGGGCGGCTCGAGAAGAGGCGTCGCATGACCATCCTCCGTGGGTAGCCGACCGGCGATGACAGCATGCCCGGGGCCGTCCGGCTCCGGCCCGTCAGGTTCCTGCCCAGCGAGGGAGACCACCGCGTGAGGTTCACGGCCCACCCCGATCCGGCGCGCGGGCTGCGCGAGATCGCCGAGTACGGGCTGAACTACGACCCGTCCGACACGGAGGGGCGCAGCTGGCACCACGACCGCGTCCGGCACCTGCTCGGGGACGAGGTGCCCGGCGAGCCGGTGGCCGGCGGGCCGTTCCGGCTGGCCTGCCGCCTGGTGCACGACTACGAGTTCGCGGACCCGAAGATCATGCGTGCCTACTTCCACGCCGACGCCCCGCTCGTCGGGCGGGACATGCTGCTCGAGGGTCGCTTCGCCGTGCTGCGCTTCCCCATGGGGGTGCGGGTCGACGCCGAGGTGGACGAGGTGCGCGACCGCGCCGACGGCACCCGCGAGCGCTCCTGGGGCTGGAGCTACCGGACGCTCGAGCACCACCTGGAGCGGGGCCGGCTGGTGTACGAAGTGATCAAGAACCTGGACACCGGCCGCGTCGAGTTCGTCATCACCGGGGTCTCCAGCCGCGCGCGCATCCCCAACCCGCTCGTCGCCCTGGGCTTCGGGATGTTCGGGCGCTGGACGCAGACCCGCTTCTACCGCGCCGCCACCACCCGCCTCGCCCGGCTCGTCGCCGAGGTGTACGCGGGCGCGCCCCGCCCGGAGCCCCACCGGATAGGGCCCGGCGACGTCGTGGTGGCGCCGACGGGCTGACCGGGTCGACACCGGGACGTGACCCGAAGTCGGCGGTACGCGACCGGTCCGGCGGGGCACCCTCTCCCCACCCGCGACGTGCCGAGGTGATCGATGAGTGGCGACGAGGACGAGACCCCTCCTGCCGAGACCGACGGCGAACTGGCGCACGCCGTCGACGACGCCATGAAGAAGGAGGTCTGGCGGGCCCTCGCCCCCCAGTTCCAGCGCAACGCCTTCGAGAACAGACGTGTGCAGCCGCCGCGGGACCGCCACGAGATCCAGGAGATCCTGGACAAGCTGCGCGACGAGAACCCGGGCGAGGAGCGTCCCTAGGCTCCGGACTTGGGCCCCCGGTCCCTGGCGGGACGCCCGCTTTCGAGCTGCAGGACCGGGCGTCCGGTGGGGTTCGCTCACGGCCTCGACGTGGCTGCGGCAACCCGGCGCGACACCGACGTACGTCCCGAGATGTCGTAGATCGATCTTGCAGACCAGGGCCCGCTGAACTTTACGATCTTCTCCGGCGGGGCGGTCGGACCGGCGATCGTCGCAGCTGTCCGGTCTCGCGTCGGTGCCGCCGGCCCTCGCCGCGCTGGCGGCAGGTCCGCTCGCCGGTCTCCTCCTGGGTCTGAGCCGGCGACACGGCACGGAGCCCGTCGTCGACTCGAGGAGAGGTGCCGTGATGAGCGGCGAAGCGTTCGAGGTCACCGTGACCGACGCCGAGATCGCGGACCTGCGCGACCGGCTCCGTCGGACCCGGTGGCCGGAGCCGGAGACGGTGGACGACTGGTCGCAGGGGGTGCCGCTGGCCTACGCCCGGGAGCTGTGCCGCAGCTGGGCCGAGGACTACGACTTCGGGTTCGCCGAGCGGGTCAACGCCTTCCCGCAGTACCGCGACACCGTCGACGGGCTGGGGATCCACTTCGTGCACGTCCGGTCCCCCGAGCCGGACGCGTTCCCGCTGGTGCTCACCCACGGGTGGCCAGGCTCGGTGCTCGAGTTCCTCGACGTCCTCGGCCCGCTGACCGACCCCCGCTCCCACGGCGGGGACCCGGCGGACGCCTTCCACGTCGTGGCCCCGTCCCTGCCCGGGTACGGCTGGAGCGACAAGCCCACGACGACGGGCTGGGGCGTTCCCCGCATCGCCCGCGCCTGGGACACGCTGATGGTCTCGCTGGGCTACCACCGCTACGGCGCGCAGGGCGGCGACTGGGGCTCGGAGGTGACCGCCACCCTCGGCGAGGTCGCGCCCGAGCGGGTCGCAGGCGTGCACCTGAACATGGGGAGGGTCCCGCTCGGCACCTTCGCCGACCCGACCCCCGCCGAACACGCCGCCGCCGAGGCCGACCGGGAGTTCGCCCGCACCGGACGCGGCTACTCCGCGATCCAGATGACCCGGCCGCAGACCCTCGGCTACGGCCTCACCGACTCCCCCGCCGGCCAGGCCACCTGGATCGCCGAGAAGTACCGGGCCTGGACCGACCACGACGGCGACCACGAGAGCGTCATCCCGCGCCGGACGATCCTCGACGAGATCTCCGTCTACTGGTTCACCGTTGCGGCCACGTCGTCGGCGCGCCTGTACTGGGAGAGCTTCGCCGACGTCCGCGTGCCGGTCACCGTCCCGTCCGGGCTGGCGGTCTACCCGCGCGACCTCGTCCGTCCGTCGCGGCGCGAGGCCGAGCAGCGGTTCACCGACCTGCGCTGGTTCGCCGAGCTGCCCCGTGGCGGGCACTTCGCCGCCCTCGAGCAGCCGGCCTCGCTCGTCGAGCAAATCCGGGGCTTCCTCCGCCTCGTCCGATGACCCTCGACGGTGGAGGACCCGCGAGGATCGGGATCGTCGGTTCGTGTTGATCTCGGGGGAGCGAACGACCGACCAGCGAAACCCCTGGCCAGGCTGGCGGAAGCGGGGGGATTCGAACCCCCGGTCCCTCGCGGGACGTCCGCTTTCAAGGCGGATGCAATCGGCCGCTCTGCCACGCTTCCGCGGGCCAGGGTAAGGGCCGGTCAGGAGTCGGCGCGCAGCTTGGTCACGATGCGCTCGAAGACGTCGCCGATGACCTTGCGCTCGTGGTCGTCGAGCAGGTCGACGAAGTGGGCGCGCACGCCCTCGAGGTGGTCGGGCGCCGCACGGCGCAGCACGTCGAAGCCGTGCTCGGTGAGGACGGCGAAGACCCCGCGGCCGTCGGAGGGGCAGAGCTCGCGGCGCACCAGGTCGTCGGCCTCGAGCCGGGACACCTGGTGGGACAGCCGCGACTTGGACGCGACGACCTCCTCGGCGAGCAGGCTCATCCGCATGCGGTGGTCCTGCTGCTCGGAGAGCCGCACCAGGATCTCGTAGTCGGCCAGGGAGAGCCCGTGCGCGTCCGACAGCTCGCGGTTGAGCCGGCCCGCGAGGAGGGCCTGGCCCATGATGTAGTTCCGCCACGCGTGCCACTCGACGGGGTCGAGCCAGCGCGGCTCCTGCTCGGGCATCCCCGCAGGATAGTGCGAGACACCTACTCGCGGTACGGGACGCGGCGGGACCGGCGGCGCCCGCCCGTCGCCGCTAGCGTCGCGACCCGTGTACGCGATCAGCATCCGCGAGCCCGGCGGTCCCGAGGTCCTCGAGTGGGTCGAGCACCCCGACCCGGAACCCGGCGAGGGCGAGGTCGTCGTCGACGTCGTCGCCTCGGCGGTCAACCGCGCCGACGTCATGCAGCGCCAGGGCAACTACCCCCCGCCGCCCGGCGCGTCGGACATCCCGGGCCTGGAGTGCTCGGGACGGATCGCGGCCCTGGGCGCCGGGGTGACGGGGTGGTCGGTCGGCGACGAGGTCTGCGCGCTGCTGGCCGGCGGGGGCTACGCCGAGAAGGTCGCGGTCCCGGCGGTCCAGCTGCTCCCGGTGCCCGACGGCGTGTCGCTGACCGACGCCGGCGGGCTCCCCGAGGTCGCGTGCACGGTGTGGTCGAACCTCGCCATGACCGGGCACCTGCGCGAGGGCGAGACGCTCCTCGTGCACGGCGGGTCGGGGGGCATCGGCACCCACGCGATCCAGGTCGGCAAGGCCCTCGGCGCGCGGGTGATCGCCACCGCGGGCTCGCCGGAGCGCCTGCAGACCTGCCTGGACCTCGGCGCCGACCTCGCGATCGACTACCACGACGAGCTGCCCGACGAGATCGCGAAGGCCACCGACGACCGCGGCGTCGACGTCATCCTCGACAACATGGGCGCCTCGATGCTCAAGGCCAACCTCGCGTCGCTGGCCACCGGCGGGCGGCTGGTGATCATCGGACTCATGGGCGGCGCGAAGACGGAGATCAACCTCGGCTCGATGCTCGGCCGGCGGCTCTCGATCAGCACCACCACCCTGCGCGGCCGGCCCGTCGAGGGCCCCAATGGCAAGGGGAGCATCGTCGCCGCCACCCGCGACGACCTGTGGCCGCTCGTGGGGCAGGGCCGCGTCCGCCCGGTGATCCACGAGTACCTCCCCGCCGCCGAGGCGTCCCGGGCGCACGAGGCGCTCGACGCGGGCGGGGTCGTCGGCAAGCTCGTGCTCGTCGTGCGGGACGAGGACGGGGTGCTGGGCGGCTGAGTCCCGGCCCCGCCGGTGGGACCTCAGAGGCGGGCGAGGGCGCTCACGAGCGTGTCGATCTCGGCGCGGGTGGTGTAGTGCGCGAGGCCGACACGGACGACGCCGCCGACCTCGGCCCCGCCCAGCACCTCGAGCGCGCCCGCGTCGCCGGTGTCGGTGAGCACGCAGACGCCGTGCTCGGCGACGCGCTCGGCGACCTCGCGGGCCGTGCGCCCGGCGACGGTGAAGGCGACGACCGGGATGCGGCGCGGGGGCTCGCCGATGACCATGACGCCGGGCAGGAAGCGCAGCTCGGAGACGAGGTAGGCGGTCAGCTCGTCCTGGTGGCTGCGCACCGAGCTCATGGACGTCAGCACGCGGTCGCGGCGGGGGCCGGCGGCGTCATCGTCGAGGTCGGCGAGGTAGTCGATCGACGCGACGAGCCCGGCGAGCAGGGCGTAGGGGGCGTCGCCGACCTCGAGGCGCTCGGGTCCCTTCGCCGAGGCGTCGAGGGAGGCCGCGGGCAGGCGGTCGAGCAGGTCGGGGGTGCGGAACACCAGCGCGCCGACCGGCGGCCCGCCCCACGCCGCCGCCGAGAGCACCATGACGTCGGCGCCCATGGTGTCGAGGTCGAGCGGCAGGAACGGTGCGGCCGCGGTCGCGTCGACGACCATCAGCGGCTCGACCCCGGTGCTCCGGTGGGGCAGGGCGTGGACCTTGCGCGCGATGGCCGCGACCTCGGTGCGCGTGCCGATCGCGGGGTCGGCCGCGGTGATGGCCACGACCCGGGTCCGCTCGCCCAGGAGCTCGTCGAACTGCCAGCTCGGCAGCTCGCAGGTCTCGACGTCGATCTCGGCGGTGCGCAGGCGCCCGCCGGAACGCTGCGCCGCCCGCTCCCACGGCGCGACGTTCGCGGTGTCGTCGAGGCGGGAGACGACGACCTCGTCGCCGAGGTCCCAGTCGGCGCCCAGGGCGTCGGCGAGCCGCTCGAGCAGCGGGGCGGGCCCGGGCCCGAGCACGACGCCCTTCGGGTCGGCGCCCACGAGGTCCGCGACCGCGCGCCGGGCGGCCTCGATGATGGCGCCGCCGCGCTGCGAGGCGGGGAACACGCCGCCGGGCCGGGAGACGGGTGCGCGGAGTGCCGAGGAGACGGCCGTCGCCACCTGTTCGGGGACCTGCATGCCCGTCGGGCCGTCGAGGTGCACCCATCCGTCACCCAGCGCGGGCACCAGCCCACGGACCCGAGCGACGTCGAACGTCATGCCATCGGAGGGTACGGAGCGCCACTCGGGCCGACGACGGCGGTCAGCTCAGGTGACGGCAGCAGGCGGTGGACGGGCGGTGGACGGGCAGTGGGCGGGCGGTGGGCGGGCGGTGGACGGGCGCCGGAGGAGCGCACAGCGCCGTCGCGTGGAGGATGGAGGCATGAGCGAGGCACCCGGGAACCGTCCCTCCGCGCCCACCCCCGGCGACCAGGTCATGATCGTCGGTCCGGACGGGCAGCCGGTCGGCACCGTGCGGGTCCCCGACGGCGGCCAGGAGCCCGGCGCGGACGGCGCGGACGGTGCGGACGGCGCGGACGGCGCCCAGGCCCCGGCCGAGCGCCGCGAGGACCTCTCCGAGGCCGTCGAGGAGCCCGCCAAGGTCATGCGCATCGGCATGATGATCAAGCAGCTGCTCGAGGAGGTCCGCGACACCGACCTGGACGACGCGAGCCGCGGTCGCCTGCGCGAGATCCACGCGTCGTCGCTGCGCGAGCTCGAGTCCGCGCTGGCCCCCGAGCTGCGCGAGGAGCTCGGCCGCCTCATCGAGCCGTTCTCCGCCGAGGAGGCGCCGACGGCGGGTGAGCTGCGCATCGCCCAGGCCCAGCTCGTCGGCTGGCTGGAGGGCCTGTTCCACGGCATCCAGACCGCGCTCGTCGCCCAGCAGATGGCGGCGAAGGTGCAGCTCGAGCAGATGCGCCGCGGGCTGCCGGCGGGGTCCGGGGCGTCCGCGGGCGGCGGCCAGGCCACCGGCCAGTACCTCTGACGGGCGACGGGGCGAGGGGCAGGACGAGAGGCAGGGCGAGAGGCGGGCCACGGCACGGGCCGGTCCACCGGAACCATGCCCCCGCGCAGGTACGCTCACGCCTCGTGGCCGTCCCCGCACTCGCGCGCCAGGACGCCGACGACTCGGCGCCCCCGGAGCACGCGCCGTCCCCGCGCAGCTGGGGACGCGCGTTCGCCGACATCCGGGCCGCGATCGCCCAGCGCGAGCTGTGGGGCCACCTCGGCTGGCAGGACATCAAGCAGCGCTACCGCCGCTCGGTGATCGGCCCGCTGTGGATCACGATCAGCATGGCGGTCACCGCCGCCGCGCTCGGCGGGCTCTACTCGCAGCTGTTCGGCCAGCCCATCGGCACCTTCATGCCGTACGTGACCGTCGGGTTCATGATCTGGTACTTCATCAGCGCCTGCGTGCTGGAGGGGACCGAGACCTTCATCGCCAACGAGGGCCTCATCCGGTTCCTGCCGGCACCTCTGATGATCTACGTCTTCCGCACGGTGTGGCGCCAGATCCTCTTCTTCGCGCACAACGTCGTCGTGTACGTCATCGTGCTCGCGATCTTCTTCCAGCAGCTCGACGAGCCCTACCGCATGGTCAACATCGTGCCGGGCACCGCGGACCTGCCCGGCGTCCTGCACCCGGGCCTGAGCTGGTGGGCGCTGTTGGCGATCCCGGCGTTCGTGCTGATCGTCATCAACGGCATGTGGGTGACGCTGCTGTTCGGCATCATCTCGGCGCGCTTCCGCGACATCCCGCCGGTGGTCGGCAGCTTCATGCAGCTGTTCTTCACGATGACGCCGATCATCTGGACCACCGACCTGCTGCGCGGCGGCGAGCCGGGCAGCATCAAGGCGATCATCGAGCAGCTCGCGAGGCTGAACCCCTTCTACCACTTCATCGAGATCTTCCGGGCGCCGCTCGTGGGCCAGATGCAGAGCTGGACCCACTGGGCCGTCGCCGGCGGGATCACCGTCGTCGGCTGGACGCTCGCGCTGATCGCGCTGCGCAACTACCGCTCCCGCGTCGCGTACTGGGTGTGACGAACATGGTCAGCATCGAGGTCCGCGGGGCCTGCGTCGAGTTCCCGATCTTCGACGCCAAGAACCGGTCGCTCAAGAAGTCCGTGCTCGGCCGCGCGGGCGGGCGGATCAGCGCGCAGAAGGTGCCGGTGGTCGAGGCGCTGCGCGACGTCGACCTGACCCTCGGGCAGGGCGACCGCGTCGGGCTCGTCGGCCACAACGGCGCGGGCAAGTCGACGCTGCTGCGCCTGCTCGCCGGCATCTACGAGCCGACCCGCGGGCGGGCGAGCATCCGCGGGCGCGTGGCCCCGGTCTTCGACCTCGCCGTCGGCATGGACCCCGAGATCTCCGGCCTCGAGAACATCCTCATCCGCGGCCTGTTCCTCGGCATGACCCGCCGCGAGATGGAGCGCCGCGTCGACGAGATCGCCGACTTCACCGAGCTCGGCGACTACCTGAACATGCCCCTGCGCACCTACTCCACCGGCATGCGCGTGCGGCTCGCGCTGGGCGTCGTCACCTCGATCGACCCCGAGATCCTCATCCTCGACGAGGGTATCGGCGCGGTGGACGCCGCGTTCCTGGAGAAGGCCCGCGACCGGCTGCGCGACCTCGTCGGGCGCTCCGGGATGCTCGTGTTCGCCTCGCACTCCGACGAGTTCCTCGTCGAGCTCTGCGACACCGCGATCTGGATGGACGGCGGCGTCATCCGCGAGCAGGGCCCGCTGCGCGACGTCGTCAGCCACTACAAGGGCCGCGACGTCTTCGAGAACCTCAGCGCGGAGACCCTCGAGCGCCTCGAGCGGGCGGGCACCTCCGGGTGAGCACCGACACCGAGACCGTCACCGCCGTCGTCGTCACCCGGCAGCGGGCGGACCTGCTGGTCGACGGCCTCGGGGTGATCGCGAAGCAGACCCGCCGGCCCGACCACCTCGTCGTCGTCGACAACGGCCCCGACGAGGAGACCCGCGCGGTCGTCGAGAGCTGCGGGCTGCCCGTCACCTACCTGCCGTCGCACCACAACCTCGGCGGCGCGGGCGGCTACGCGCTGGGCATGCTCACCGCGCTCGCCCGCGGCACCGACTGGCTCTGGCTCGCCGACGACGACGGCCGACCGGTCGACGAGCACGTCCTCGCGACGCTGCTCGACGTCGCCCGGCGGCGGGGGCTCGCGGAGGTCTCGCCGGTGATCGCCGACATCGCCGACCCCGACCGCCTCGCGTTCCCCCTGCGCCAGGGCCTGCGCTGGATGCGGCGCCGCAGCGAGCTCGCCGCCTACGGGGACGACGAGATCGTGCCCGGGATCGCCCACCTGTTCAACGGCGCCCTCTTCCGCGCGTCGACCCTCGACGTCGTCGGCGTCCCCGACCTGCGGTTGTTCGTCCGGGGCGACGAGGTCGAGGTCCACCGGCGGCTGTCGCGCTCCGGCCTGTCGTACGGGACGTGCCTGACCACGGCGTACGTGCACCCCGACGGGTCGGCGGAGTTCAAGCCGATGCTCGGCGGGCGGCTGCACGCCCAGGACCCGGGCGACGCCACGAAGCGGTACTACACCTACCGCAACCGCGGCTACCTGCTCGCCCAGCCCGGACTGCGGAAGTTCGGCGCGATCGAGCACCTGCGCTTCGCCTGGTACTTCCTCGTCTCGCGGCGCGACCCGGCCGCGCTGCGAGAATGGCTCGGGCTGGTCCGCCTCGGCCGGCGCGAGCGTTTCCTGCGCCGCTGAGGTCGCACGCACCTCACGCACCACTCACAGGTGCCCTACGGGGAGGTCCGCCTCACGGGACCCACCGACCCCCGGACTAGCCTCGCGGCGTGCTGACCTCGGAACAGACCGTCAGCCCGGGGCGCCCGGGCGCGGATGTGTCCGAGACCCCGGACGGGGGGCGTGCGACCCGGGGCCCGTGGTGGTTGCGCCTGCTCGCGGTCGGGTTGGGCCTGCTCGGCACCGGCCTGGCGCTGCTGTTCCCGTTCCTTCCGGTGGTCCAGGACACCGCGACGATCACGTGGCCCAGCGCGACCACCGGCACCCGTCCGGTCGATGCCCCGTTGGTGGCCTACCGGCCCGAGACCATGAGCATCACCGTGCCGTGTCGCGCGGTCCAGGAGCTCGACGCGCGGGTGAACGGGACGGCGACGGTCGTCTCCACCTATCCCCCGCTGTCCGACCCGGGCGCGCAGGTCGGCATGCGGCTGACCGTCGAGGACGGCCAGCTCGTCCTCAACGACCGCGGCCAGCAGATGGCCAACGCCGCGGTGCCGCCCGGCGACTGCACGGTGCGGATCGTCTCCGACGCCGGCTCCACCCTCATCGACCTCGGCATCGGGCAGGAGATCCGGCTGCCGTTCGACGCCCGCCCGCAGGTCGTCGGCATCTACTCCGACCTCGACGAGGCGCAGGACGACGTCGCCGGCGTCTCCGTGTCGATCACGCCGGACACGCGGTTCGAGACGTCGCCGACCACGCTGAAGGTGCTCGCCGGCGTCCTCGCCGTGCTCGCCGTCGCGGGCGGGGTGTGGGCGCTGCACGCCCTCGACGTGCGCGCCGGGCGGCGCGCGCCACGCCTGGCGCCGAAGGGC
Organism: Actinomycetospora sp. ABD4_176; assembly: GCF_056311855.1. Taxonomy (NCBI): domain Bacteria; kingdom Bacillati; phylum Actinomycetota; class Actinomycetes; order Pseudonocardiales; family Pseudonocardiaceae; genus Actinomycetospora; species Actinomycetospora sp. ABD4_176. The sequence goes on from NZ_CM149974.1 coordinate 3,758,249, forward strand.
TGGTGGTGGCCGACCGGACGCGACGTGGTCGTCACGGCGGTGCTCGGCGTCTGGGCCGTCATCGGGAGCCAGACCTCGGATGACGGCTACATCCTCGGGATCGCGCGCGCCCGCGAGTCGGCGGGCTACATCGGCAACTACTACCGCTGGTTCAACGTCCCCGAAGCGCCGTTCGGCTGGTTCTACGAGCTCTACGCGCAGTGGATCCGCATCGACGACTCGGTGCTGTGGCTGCGCGTGCCGTCGGTGGCGATGGGGATCGTGTCCTGGATCCTCATCAGCCGCGAGATGCTGCCGCGCCTGGGCCAGCAGGTCCGCCGGTCGAAGGCGGCGGCCTGGGCCGCGGCCATGGTGTTCCTCGCGTTCTGGCTGCCCTACAACAACGGGCTGCGCCCCGAGCCGGTCGTCGTCATCTCCGCGCTGCTCGCGTTCTGCGCGGTGGAGCGCGGGGTCGCGACGCGCCGCCTCGCCCCCGTCGCGCTCGGCCTGCTCGCGGCGGCGTTCGCGGTCGCCGCGACGCCCACGGGCTTCATCGCCGTCGCGCCCTTCCTCGCCGCCGCGCGGCCGCTGTGGAAGCTCGTCGTCGAGCGGGTGCGCTTCGGCGGCTGGCTGCCCGTCCTCGCGCCCGTGACGGCGTCCGGGCTGCTCGTGCTCGTCGCGATCTACGCCGACCAGACCTGGTCCGCGGTGTGGGAGGCCACGCGCCTGCGCACGCTGCTGGGGCCGAACTGGAGCTGGTTCCAGGAGGTCGTGCGCTACCAGTCGCTGTTCGGCACGGCGGCCGACGGCTCGCTCGCGCGCCGCTTCCCCGTGCTGCTGCTGATGCTCGCCATCGCCGTGTGCGTGGTCGTGCTGCTGCGCCGCGACAAGATCGCAGGCGCGGCGCTCGGGCCGTCGCAGCGCCTCATCGGGTCGTCGGTCATCGCGTTCGTCGTCCTCGCCCTGACCCCGACGAAGTGGACCCACCACTTCGGCGCGTTCGCCGCCCTCGGCGCCGGCATGGCCGCGCTGACGGCCCTGGCCACCTCGTCGGACGTGCTGCGCTCCCGGCGCAACCGCATGCTGTTCCTCGCCGCCCTGTTCGCCGTGCTGGCGCTCGCGTTCACCGGCCCGAACACCTGGTGGTACACGAACAACTGGGGCGTCCCGTTCGCCGACGGGCCGCCGGTCTGGGACGGCTGGCCCTTCGGCTCCGGCCTCACCGAGCCCTGGCCGGTCTACACCCTGTGCCTCGGCGTCTCGGTGATCCTGCTGATCATCGCGGGGATCGAGCACATCCGCGGCGTGCCGCGACCCGACCCGCCGGCGCAGCCCGAGGAGCCGGGCAAGCCGTCGGCGGCGGCGTCCGCGGTGGGCGCGGTGCTGGCCCCGCCGCGCGAGGCGCTCGGCAAGCTGCGCCGCACGCGCGGCGGCTCGACCGTGGAACGCCGGGCCCGGGCGCTGCGGGTGGGCTCGGCGCCGATCGCGCTGGTCTGCGCCGCGCTGCTCGCGTTCGAGATGGTGTCGATGACCGACGGCATCGAGGCCCAGGCCGGCAGCTTCTCCCTCGGCGGCGACGTCCTCGAGCACCCCTTCGGCGACAGCTGCGGGCTCGCCGACCGGGTCCGCGTCGAGGGCTCGACGCTCGCCGGCGTCCTGCCCGCCGCGCCCGCACCCACCGGACTCGCCCCCTCGGACCCCGGCGTGCTGCCCACCGTCGCCCCGCCCACCCCGACGACGGCGCCCGCGACCGGCTCGTCCGGCTCGGCGGGCTCGGCGGGGAGCGGCACGACCACCGGCACCGACGGCGGCGGCACGACGACCACCACGCCGCCCTCGACGTCCACCACGCCCGGGGCCACCGGCTCCGCCACACCCACCCCGGCGCCGCTGCCGGCCAACACGGTGCCGGCGTCGGCGCCCGAGGCCCAGCTCGTCGAACCGGGCCCCGCGAACTCCGGCTTCTCCCTCGCCGGCGCGACCCCGCCGGTCGGCGGCGGCACGGGCGTGTCGGGCTACGAGTACTCGCTGCGCAACGGGCTCGCCGACGAGGCGCTCGGGTCCTACGACGAGGCCGGCACCGGCACCGGCGTGCTGCGCACCGACTGGTACTCGCTCGACGACGAGCTGCGCGCGGGCACCACCCCGCTCGTCCTGACCGTCGCCGGGCGGCTCAACGGCGGCAACTTCCTGACGCTGCAGTACGCCGACCGCCTGCCCGACGGCCGCGTCCGCATCCTCGGCCAGGACCCGATCGACGACGGTCGGTTCGGCGAGCCGGGGTGGCGCGAGATCCGGCTCAACCTGGCCGCCGGCGTGGGTGCGCAGGCCGACGAGGTGCGCCTCATCGCACAGGACCGGGCGCTGGGCCCGGACGGCTGGCTCGCGATCGCCCCGATGCGCGGACCCCAGCTCGTGCCGCTGACCGAGATCCTCGGCCCGGAGAACCCGGGCTACCTCGAGTGGCCCGTGCAGTTCGCCAGCCCGTGCCTGCGGCCGTTCGACGTGCGCGACGGCATCGCCGAGGTCGCGCGCTACCGCCTCGTCGCCGACGCCAGCCAGCTGCGGCCGGGTGGCGTGAACTGGTCGTCGGCCAACGCCGGCGGGCCGCTGGGGTGGATCGAGGTCCTCGCCCGCCGCACCGAGCTGCCGACCTACCTGGAGGGCCAGCCCCAGCGCGACTGGGGCATCGTCGAGCGCCTCGACCCGTACACCCCGAACGCCGTCGCGCCGACCGTCACCCGCGGCCAGCGCGAGGTGTGGGGGACCTACACCCCCGGGCCCATCGGCGACCCGCCGCCCGGCACGCCCTCGCCGTCCCGGTAGGGGGCGGGGGTGTGCAGCGAACGCGCTGTTCGCGGCTTCTAGGCGCGCGAACTCCCCGTTCGCGCCTCTCGGGGCGGCGCGATGCGGCGAGCGAACGGGGACTTCCAGCGCGTAGAAGCAACGAACCGCCCGTTCGCTGCGTCAGGGGCAGGGATCGCTCAGTCGCGGAAGATGACCGTCCGCATGACGACGAAGTTGATCGTCGTGGCGCAGGCCTGGGCGATGAACCAGGACAGGAAGCCGGCGAGGGGGCCGGGGTCGATCGACGGCGCGTCCATGACGTGCAGGACGAGCGCGGCGACGCCGACGTTGACCGCGAAGGTCGAGCCGTAGAGCACCACGAAGCCCACGAACCGTCCCGCGCCGCCCGCGGAGGAGGCGAAGGTGAAGCGGCGGTTGAGCAGGTAGGCCGTGGTGGTGCCGAGGATGAACGACACCGCCTTGGCCAGCGGCGCCCAGGTGCTCAGCGCGAGGAGCCCGGCGTAGACGCCGAGGTCGACGGCCGCGGCGACGCCGCCGATCGCGACGAAGCGCACGATCTGGGCCTTGAGCCCGAGCGGCGCGGGTCGCTCGCCGGTGTCGGGGCCGGTCACGGTCATGGGTCGAGGGTACGAGCCCGCGCACCCCGACCTCGTCGGGGTGTCGCGCGGGCGCGTCGATATCGTCGACACCCATGGCCGTGGTGGCAGCGCAGGAGGGCCGGGCCGACCCGGCTCCCGGTGCGGACCCCCGCGACGAGTCGGTCGGGCCGCCGTGGCGTGGCGGCAGCCGGGCCGCCGGGTGGTGGCTCGCCGCCCTCGCCGCGGTCACCGTGCTGCTCGGGATCGCGATCCCGCTGGCCCCGGTCCTCGCCGACGACCCCGTCGTCACCTGGCCGAAGGCGGGCGCGCCGGCGACGTCGACGAGCCTGCCGCTGACCCCGTACCGCCCGCTCGCGCTCACCGCCGACGTGCCGTGCGCGGCCCTGCGCCCCGGGGGCGACGCCCTGCGCACCCAGCCGCCGTCGGCGGGCACGCCCGGTCGCGGCCTCACGCTGACCACGAGCGGCGGCCGGGTCCTCGTCACCAGCTCGGGCGACACCCTGGTCGACGAGCTGCTGCCCCTCGGCGACTGCACCTACCGCGTCGTCGCCGACCAGCAGGGCACGCGGGTGGAGCGCGACGGCCAGGTGCTCGTGGACCGGCCGGGGGCGCTGGTCCCGCAGGTCGCCGAGCTCGCCACCGACGCGCCGGGCACGCCGGGGCTCGGAGCGACCGTGCACACCGACGACCGCTACTCGTCGGTGCCGAGCGGGCTGAAGACCACGCTGCTGGTGCTCCACGCGCTCGCGCTGGCCGCGACGATCTGGATGGCGATGCGGCGCTGGCGGGGCCGCGGGCCGGGACTGGAGTGGCCGCGGTTCCACCCCGCCGACGCCGTCGTCCTGGTCGTCTCCGCGGCCTGGGTGGTGCTCGGGCCGCTGCAGAACGACGACTCGTGGTACCTGCTGATGGCCCGCAACGCCGGACCCACCGGCTACATCGGCAACCAGATCTACATGTTCAACACGACGGAGAACCCGTTCGTGCTGTCGCAGTACCTCATGGCCGTGTGGGGGCACCTGGGCGAGGCGATCGGCCTGCCCGGCTGGGGTCTGCTGTGGATGCGCCTGCTCCCGCTGCTGCTGGGGCTCGTGACGTGGGTGCTGCTGCGGGTACTGCTCGCGACGATCCTCGGGCGCAGCGGGCGCCTGCCCGGGGTGGCGTGGGCCCTGCTCCTCGGCCACCTCGCCTGGTGGCTGCCGTACGGGATGGCGCTGCGGCCCGAGGTGGTCATCGTCCCGCTGGCGGCCGGGGTCCTCGTGCTGGCGGAGATCGCGCGGCGCCGGGAGGCCGTGGGTCCGCTCGTGCCGGCGACCGCACTCGCCGCGCTGGCGGTCAGCGTCTCCCCGTCCGGGCTCGTCGCCGCCGCGCCCGTCGTCGTCGCCCTGCCGTGGCTGTGGCGCTGGCTCGGGGCGCGCGGCTGGCGCTCGCGGCTCGGCGCGGCCGGGGCGGTGATCGCGGCCGGCACCGTCGCCATCCCCGTCGGCTTCGGCGACGCGACCCTGGGCGACGTCATCGAGGCCACCGAGGTCCACAGCTGGTACTACCTGACCTTCCCCTGGTACGAGGAGTGGGCGCACTACCGGACGCTCATCGAGACCGGGACGTGGGGACGCCGCCTGCCGGTGCTGCTCACGGTGGTGGTGCTGGTCGTCGTGTCGATCGGCAGCGGGCGGCGCGGCCCGGTCGGCGGCCGGTTGCGCGACGCGACGCTCGGCATGGCCGTCACCACCGCCGTCGCGCTCGGGCTGCTCGCGCTGGGCCCGACGAAGTGGGTCAACCACTTCGGCGCGATCGCGGCCCCGGCGACCGTGCTGCTCGCGCTGACCCTGCTGCACTCGCCCCTGCCGCGTCGCTCCGGCGCGCTGGTGACCGGCGCGTCGGTGGCCCTGATCAGCGGCGCGGCCGTGCTCGGCTTCGCCGGGCCCAACACCTGGAAGCCCTACAGCGACCGCGGGATGCCGTTCGGGGACCACCTCGACACCGAGATCTCCATGCTCGACCTCGAGAGCTTCGCGCCGCACTGGGGCGACTTCTACCTGCGCGACGTGTGGTGGTGGCTGATCCTCGCCGGGCTCGCCGCCCTGTGGGTGGCGTGGCGCCGGCGCGCGGGGCGCCGCACGTTCGGCGTGACCCCCGAGCGCGCGGTCCTCGTGACGGCGACGACGACGCTCGTCCTGCTGATGATCGGCGTGATGGTCGCGGCGCCGCTCAACCAGGGCAGCGGGTGGACGGTCGCGGGGAGCCAGGTCCAGGCCCTGGCCGGGCGTGGCTGCGGTCTCGGGGAGGCGGCGACGGTCATGGCCCGCACCCGGCAGGACCTCGGGGCGCCGACCACACCCGACGCCGCGACCGGCGACTTCGCCCTGGCCGCCGACGACCCGGCCCCCGTGCCGCCGCCGGGACCGGGCGCGGTGTGGCACGACGAGGTCGAGCTCCCGCCGGGCGCCGACCCGACGACCTCGCCCCGGGGCATCACCGGCCTCGGGTCGCTGACCACCGGCTGGTACCCCCTGCCGGCCATCGACCCGGCCGACCCCGGGGCGCCGACCCACCTCACCGTGCCCGTCGCCGGCAACGAGCCGGACCGCCAGCGGATCGTGGTGCAGTTCGGCGCGGGCGACGCGGCCGCGCCGGTCGAGGCCGAGTCGGTCGCCGTGACGCCCGCGGGCGGCTTCACCGCGCGCCAGTGGCAGGAGATCCCGGTGCAGCTGCCGGGCAGCCGGCCGACCGCGGTACGCCTGGTCGTCGAGGACCGCGTCGCGGGACCGGACAGCTCGCTCGCCGTGGCCGCGCCGCACCTCGCGCGGATGCAGCCGGTCATGGCCCTCGCGTCCGCCGAGGACCGCCCGCCCGAGCAGCTCGCCGGCGGGGCCTTCGCCGACCAGCTCTCGGCGGTGCTGTGGCCGTGCGTCGACCAGGTGGCGGTCAAGCAGGGGATCGCGCCCACCCCGACGCTGCGGCTCAACGCGGCCGAGAACACCCCGGAGTTCATCCTGACCAACCCGACCTACGAGTCGTGGGGCGGCACGATGGTGCAGTCGGAGCGGACCTGGGCCACCGTCCGGCCGTTCTCGGCCCTGCCCGACGGCGGCGTGCCCGCGCTGGCGTGGGGGACGGTCGACCGGATCGTCTACGACCACCCCACCGACGGCTACGACCTGCGTGTCGACCAGGTGACCCGCGGCGGGCTGGACCGGTTCGCGACGCTGGCGTCGGAGGCGTACTCCGGGCGTGAGTACCTCGGCTGAGCCGGACCGACCGCCGCGCCCCACCCTGCTGCTGGCCTCCGCGGTCCTGACGCTGCTGTGCGCGATCGCCTTCCCGCTCGCGCCGGTGGTCGCGCCCGTCGTCACCTTCACCTGGCCGCAGGGGCCGGGCGCCGCCGCCGACCCCGTGGCACTGCCGCTCATGCCCTACGAGCCGGTGGCCCTGGACGCGTCGGTGAGCTGCGCGTCGCTGGCCGCCACGCCGCCCGGGCAGGCGACGCTCGCGACGACCCCGCCGGGTACGCCGCCCGCCCCGGTCGGGGGGCTCACGGTGCGCCCGGTGCCCCGCGGCGCACTGGTGACGAGCGACGGTGCGACGCTCGCGCTGGTGCCCCTGGCCGGCGGGCCGTGCACGCTCGCCGTCGCGTCGACCCCCGAGCGCACGACGGTGGCCCTCGACGGGCGGGTCGTCGCGGTCCGGGAGGGCGACGTGCGGCCGGTGGTCGCCGCGATCATCACCGGCGCGCCGGGCGCCGAGGGCCTGTCGCTGCGCCTGCAGACCGACACGCGGTTCCAGACGACGCCGAGCGTGGTGAAGACGCTGCTCGGGGTCGGGGTGCTGCTGGGGCTCGCGGGGATGGTCGTCGCGGTGTGGCGGCGGGACGGGCGGGCGTTCCGGCGGCCGCGGGGCGGGCGGCCCCGGCCGGTCGACGCGCTGGTGACCCTGGCGCTGGTCGGCTGGGCGGCGGTCGGGCCCGCGACCGTCGACGACGGCTACATCGCCGGGATCCTGCGCTCGCGCGGCGAGAGCGGCTTCACCGGCAACGTCTACCGCTGGCTCAACGCCCCCGAGGCGCCGTTCAGCTGGTTCTACGAGGTCACCCGCGCGTGGGCGTCGCTGGCGCCCGGGCCGGCGGCGTCGGTGCTGTGGCTGCGCGTGCCCGCGACCGTGCTGGGCGTCCTGCTCTGGGTGCTCCTGCGCCGCCACGCCCTGCCCCGCCTCGGGCCGGCGCTGCGTGGCCGCGGGGCGACCTGGGTGGCGGCGGCGGCCTTCCTCGCCTGGTGGGCACCGTTCGGCCTCTCGCTGCGTCCCGAGCCGTGGCTGGCGCTGGGCGTGCTCGCGGTGTGGGTGTGCGCGGAGCGGGCGATCGCGACCCGCGCGCTGCTGCCGCTGCTCGGGGGCGCGGTGCTCGCCGGGTTCACGGTCGCGCTGACGCCCGGCGCGCTGCTCGGGCTGGCGCCGCTGCTGGTGGCGCTGCCGGCGCTGGCGCGGGCGCGTCCCCGGGACGGCTGGACCCGGGTGCTGGTCGTCGTCGCGGGGCTCGCGGTGGCGGTGCTGCCGATGGCCGCCGACCAGTCGCTGGCGGGCATCCTCGAGGCCACGCGGGTGCGGCAGCTCATCGGCGGCGGGCAGCCGTGGTGGCAGGAGCTCGCGCGCTACACGGAGCTGGTGACGCCGGGGTCGGTCCAGGGCGGCATCGGGGCGCGGCTGGCGGTGCTGCTGACGCTGCTGGCGGTGCCCGCCGTGGCGTGGGCGCTGGTGCGGGCCGGCCGTCGCGGGGTGGCCCCGGCGCCCGCGCGGCGGCTGCTCGCCGTGGTGGCGCTCGCGCCGGTGCTGCTCATCGTCAGCCCGACGAAGTGGACACTGCACTTCGGCGAGCTCGCGGGCGTCGGGACGGCCGTGCTGACGCTGTTCGTGCTCCTGTGGTCGCCGCGGGTCGTGGCGGCGTCCCGGCGGCTGCGGGGGCCGGCGCTCGTCGCCGTGCTCGGCGGGTTCGGGCTGGTCACGACGCTCGTGCTGATCGGCTACAACCAGTGGGCCTACGCCTCGGCGTGGGGCGTGTTCTGGAACGACATCCCGCCGCAGGTCTTGCGGGTACCGCTCGGGGACGTGGCGCTGCCGGTGACGATCGTCGGGACGCTGGTGCTCGCGGTGCTGGTGGCCGTGCGCGGGGAGGCGCCGCGACGGCTCGCGCGGGTGCTGGCGCCGGGCGCGCTCGCGCTGGTGCTCGTGGTCGCCGTGGTGGCGCTGCAGGGCGGGTCGTTCCTCAAGGTCACCGCCGACCGTCTGGGGACCTTCAGCTACGGCTCCGACTCCCTCGCGGCGCTGCGCGGGGACCCGTGCGGGCTGGCCTCGGACCTGGCGGTGGAGCCCGACCCGCGGGCGGGGCTGCTGCCGGTCGAGGATGCGGAGATCCTGGCGTCTGACGCCAGCGATGCCGCATCGCTGGTACCGCGGTTCGTGCCCGGCGCGCCGCCGGCAGTGCCGTTGACGGTGGGCGGGGTCGAGCTGCCGGGGTGGGCCGCGCCGGCCGGGGTGGACCGCGGGCCCGCGCAGCTGGTCTCCGACTGGTACGCGCTGCCGGCGGAGGCGCGCGAGCAGCGGGCGCCGGTGGTGGTGGCCGCGAGCGGGTCGCTCGCCCGGGGCGACGTCACCCTCGAGTTCGCGACGTCCCCGGCCGACGCGCCGATCGCTCGGTCACCGGCGGGGCCGCGCGCCGGCACCGCGCCCCGAGACCTGCGCGCGCTCGCCCCCGAGGGCGCCACGCTCGTCCGGGTCCGCGCCACGAGCGCCGCCCGCGACGCCGACGACGCCCGCACGGCCACCCCGGCGGGCCAGTCGCCCGACCTCCCGCTCGCCGTCAGCGAGCCCCGGGTCCCGCGGACCGTCCCGTTCGACGGCCTCGTCCCGCCCGGCAGCACCGCGCTCGTCGACTGGCCCGTCGCGTTCGTCCTCCCCTGCCTCCGCCCGCCCCCGCTGACGAGCGGCACCGCCGGCATCCCGCCCTGGCGCGTCACCCCGCCCGGGCTCTCCGACGCCGGCGAGATCGCGGTGTCGCCGACCACCGGCGGCCCGTTCCTCACCCCGCGCCTGCTCGTCGACGAGCTGCGCCTGCCCGTCTATCTCGACGGCGACCCGACCCGCGACGCCGTCGGCCTGGCACGGTGGGTGCCGCGCCTGCCGCTGGGGACGCTGACTCCGCAGGTCGGCGAGGAGACGGTGGCCGGCTGGACGCGGGCGGGACGCGCAGGCGTCCCCGTCCTGGACACCCCCTAGACTCGCCCGGGATGCCGCGCTCCCAGAAGACGCTCGCCGGGTGGGCCCGTACCGCCCCGAGTCGGGCCACCGTGCTCACCGGCGACGACGTCGCCTCGACCGAGGTGCTGAGCGAGGCGGTCGCGACCGCCGGCGAGCGCGGCGTCATCGCCCGCGGCCTCGGGCGCTCCTACGGCGACACGGCGCAGAACGCGGGCGGGCTGGTCGTCGACATGACCGCGCGCGACCGCGTCCACGCGATCGACGCGTCGACGGGCCTCGTCGACCTCGACGCCGGCGTGTCGCTCGACCGCCTCATGCGCGTCGCCCTGCCGTTCGGTCTGTGGGTGCCGGTGCTGCCGGGGACGCGCCAGGTCACCATCGGCGGCGCGATCGCCAACGACATCCACGGCAAGAACCACCACTCGAACGGCAGCTTCGGCGATCACGTCGTCTCGATGGACCTGCTGCTCGCCTCGGGCGAGGTCCGCCGACTCGAGCCCGACGGCCCGGAGTCGGAGCTGTTCTGGGCGACGGTCGGCGGCATCGGCCTGACCGGCATCATCCTGCGCGCGACGATCCGGATGACGCCCACCGAGACGGCCTACTTCGTCGCCGACACCGAGCGCACCGCGGACCTCGACGAGACCATCGAGCGGTTCTCCGACGGCTCCGACGAGGCCTACGACTACTCGTCGGCCTGGTTCGACTCGATCTCGACGGGCGCGAAGCTGGGCCGGGCCGCGCTCGGGCGGGGCTCGCTCGCCCGGCTCGACGAGCTGCCCGCGAAGCTCCGCACCGACCCGCTGAAGTTCGACGCCCCGACGCTCGCGAACCTGCCCGACGTCTTCCCCAACGGCCTGGCCAACAAGCTGACGTTCTCGGCGATCGGCGAGCTGTACTACCGCAAGACCAAGAACAAGCGCGGTCAGATCCAGAACCTGACCGCCTTCTACCACCCTCTCGACCTGTTCGGGGACTGGAACCGGGCCTACGGCTCGAAGGGCTTCCTGCAGTACCAGTTCATCGTCCCGCTCGACGCCGAGGCCGAGTTCCGGGCGATCATCCGCGATATCGCGGAGTCCGGGCACGTGTCGTTCCTGAACGTCTTCAAGAAGTTCGGCGAGGGCAACCGCGCCCCGCTGTCGTTCCCGATGCCGGGCTGGAACATCTGCGTCGACTTCCCGATCGTCGACGGTCTCGGGGTCTTCTGCCGCTCGCTCGACGAGCGCGTGCTGGCCATGGGCGGGCGCCTCTACACCGCCAAGGACTCGCGCACCGACCCCGCGACGTTCGCCGCCATGTACCCGCGGCTCGACGAGTGGCGCAAGGTCCGCGACGCCGCCGACCCCGACGGGGTGTTCGCGTCGGACATGTCGCGCCGCCTCCGCCTCACCCCCTGAGGAGAACCATGATCGACGCCGTCGGCCACCCGACGTCGCTGCTGCTGCTCGGCGGGACGTCCGAGATCGGTCTCGCGACCGCCGAGCGCTACCTCGCGGGCGGCCCCGTGCGGGTCGTGCTGGCCGGGCGCCAGTCCCCGCGCCTCGCCGACGCCGCCGCCCGGCTCACCCGCGCGGGCGCGACCGTCGAGACAGTCGAGTTCGACGCCCGCGACGCCGCCGTTCACACCGAGGCCGTCCGCAAGGCGTTCGCCGGCGGGGACATCGACGTCGCGCTCGTGGCGTTCGGCGTGCTCGGCGACCAGGAGAAGGCCTGGCAGGACATCGACGCCGCCGTCGAGCTCGCCGAGGTCAACTACGTCGCGGCCGTCTCGGTCGGCGTCGCGCTGGCCACGGAGTTCCGCCGCCAGGGCCACGGGCACCTCGTCGCGCTGTCGTCGGTCGCCGCCGAGCGGGCCCGGCGCTCCAACTTCGTCTACGGCTCGACGAAGGCGGGGCTCGACGCGTTCTACACCGGGCTCACCGAGGCCCTGCGCGGTGACGGCATCGGCGTCACCGTCGTCCGCCCCGGCTTCGTGCACACGAAGATGACCGAGGGGATGTCCCCCGCGCCGCTCTCGACGACGCCCGAGGCCGTCGCCGACGTCATCGTCTCGTCGGTGTCGAGCGGCCGCGAGCAGGCCTGGGCGCCCGCGCCGCTGCGCTACGTCATGTCGGCGCTGCGCCACGTCCCGCGCCCGATCTTCCGTCGCCTGCCGCTCTGAGATTCCCCGCGTCGGGTGTCCGATCCGAACGACCCCGTTCGTCATGGTGGTGACGACACCCCGACGACTGGGAGGAGCGCGGCCGTGGCCCGCTACGTGTTCCTGCTGTACGACAGCGAGGACTGGTACGACACCGTCGACGAGCAGGACGTCGCCGACGAGTTCGCGCTCCACGGGGAGTTCGTCTCCGCGGTGCGCGCCGCCGGCGCCGAGGTGGTCGGCGGCGAGGCGCTCGAGCGCTCCTCGGCCGCGACGACCGTGCGCGACGGCGGCGACGAGCCCCTGGTGACCGACGGCCCCTTCGCCGACACCAAGGAGGCCCTCGGCGGCTTCTACGTCATCGAGGCGCCCGACCTCGACGTCGCGCTGCGCCTCGCGCGGGCGTGCCCGTCCGGCAACGTCGAGGTGCGGCCGGTGATGGAGATGCCCGAGGGCGGCTGATGACCGCGGTCGACGAGGTCTTCCGCCGCGCCTGGCCCGTGGTGGTCGCCGCCACGGCCCGGCTGACCAGGGACCTCGACCTCGCCGAGGACTGCACGCAGGAGGCGGTCGAGCGGGCGCTGCGGACGTGGCCGGCCACCCCACCGGAGAACGGCATCGGGTGGCTGACCACGACCGCCCGCCGGATCGCGCTCGACCGCCTGCGCCGCGACGCGGTCCTGCGGCGGCGGCTCCCGCTGCTGGTGGAGCCGCCGGGCGACGACGGCGATCCGGCGGCTCGTCCGGCTGCCGATCCGCTGCGCCTGGTCTTCACGTGCGCGCACCCGGCGCTGGCCCGCGCGTCGCAGGTGGCGCTGACGCTGCGCCTGGTGTGCGGGGTGGACGTCGCGGCGATCGCCGCGGTCCTCCTCACCGGCGAGGCCGCCGTCGCCCGCCGGATCACGCGCGCGAAGCAGAAGATCGCGACGGCGCGCATCCCGTTCCGGGTGCCGCCCGACGAGGAGCTGCCCGCTCGGCTGGACGCCGTGCTCACCGTCGTCCACCTCGCCTACACCGCCGGGCACGTGGCCCACCGGGGACCGCTCTGCGACGCGGGGCTCACGGCCCGGGCGCGCGACCTCGCCCGCCTGCTCGTGCGGCTCCTGCCCGACGAGCCGGAACCGCAGGCGCTGCTCGCGCTCGTCCTGCTCACCGAGGCCCGCGGGCCGACGCGGACCGACCCCGACGGCGACCTGGTGCTCCTCGCCGACCAGGACCGGTCGCGGTGGGACCGCGCGCTCGTCCGGGAGGGCCTGGCCCGGGCGACGACCGCCGTGCGGCACCCGCGGCGTGGGCGCTTCGCGTGGCAGGCGGCCGTCGCCGGGCTGCACGCGGTGGCCCCGAGCTGGGCGGAGACCGACTGGCCGCAGGTCGTCACCACCTACGACGCCCTGCTCGCGAGCTGGCCGTCGCCCGTCGTCGCGCTCAACCGTGCGGCGGCGCGCAGCCAGGTGGCCGGCGCGGACCTGGTCGCGGTCCTGGCCGAGATCGACGCGCTCGCCCGGGACCTGCCCGGCTACCCGTACCTCCCGGCCGCGCGGGCGGACGTCCTCGCCCGGCTCGGCCGCGCCGACGAGGCGGCGGCGGCCTACGGGGCGGCGCTGGCGCTGACGACGAACCCCGTCGAGCGGCGGTACCTGGCGCGCCGGCAGGCCGAGCTCGGCCGCTGACCGGCGGCGCCCGCGTGGCTCAGGCCGCGGCGGCTGCCGGTCGGGCGGCGTGGCTGCCCCCACGCCGCCCGACCGCCCGGCGACCGGAGGGCGGGGTGGCCTCCGCTCGCCGGGTCACCACGACGTCGCGGCGCGCGCTACCCCGGCGCCGCGACGGGTCCTTGTCCCGCATCCAGGCCTGCGCGGGCTCCTCGACGAAGCGGTACGCCAGGTGCGCGAGCGCGATCGAGGCGACGACGAGCTGCGGCACGAGGAGCGCGGCCGCCGCCGTGTCCGGTGCGAGGGCCGGGATGCGGGTCATGGCGACGAGCGCCATCTCGATGAGCAGGAAGTGCACGAGGTAGAGCGCGAAGGAGATGCGCCCGCCGTGGCGCAGGGGGCGCGTCCCGAGGACGCGGGCCACCGGCCCGTCGGTCAGCGCCAGCGCCCCGATCACCACCGGCATCAGGGGCGCGGCGAGGAACACCCGGGCGTCGGCGCTCAGCGTGGCGGTCGCCGGGGCGGTGGCGGCCCAGTAGACGACGACGCCGACCTCGGCGAGCGCGAGCAGCAGCAGGTGGTGGGCCCGGCGCGAGACGGCGCGGGTCCGCGGCACCCGGCGCACCACCAGCCACGTCAGCACCCCGGCGGTGAAGCCGGCGGCCAGGCGCACGGCCCAGAAGCCGCCCCACGAGCCCTCGACGGCGTTGAGCACCGCGACCCCGGCGGTCGGGCTGGCCGCCAGCACCGCGAGGACCGCCAGCACCGGACGGGGGCGGCCCCGCAGGAACCAGGCCCCGCCGGCGAGCAGCGGGAACGCGAGGTAGGCGGCCCACTCGGCGCTGATCGACCACGCCGGCAGGACGAACGAGACGCCGTCGATGCCGCCCGTGTCCCACATCTGCGTCATCGTGAGCTGCCGGAGCCAGCTCACGGGGTCCAGGCCGGGCTGGGCGCCCTGCCACGTGATCACGCCGTCGCTCCCCAGGACGGCGCGCGCGGCGCACCACAGCCCGGCCAGGACCACGACGACCGCGTAGAGCGGCCAGACGCGGGCCACGCGGGCCCACACGAAGCCCAGCGCCTGCCGCGGACCGGGGGCTCCCCGCCACCGGTCGAGGTAGGAGCGGGCCAGCAGGAAACCGGACAGGACGAAGAACAGGTCGACGCCCAGGGGCCCCGCCGCGATGAGCGGGGCGATCGGCTCGAACCACCCGGCGTAGCCGCTCACGGGCAGGAAGCTCAGGTGGTGCAGCAGCACCCACACCGCCGCCACGGCCCGCAGGCCGGTGAGCGCGGAGATCTCCACGGTCGCCGGGCGCGGGGCGGGGCGGGCCGGGGTCGAGGGGGCGACCGCCGTAGGGGCGGGCTCCGGAGCGGGCTCCGGGGCCTGCTCGGCCGGGACCTGCCGCGGCGTCGGGGCGGACAGCGGGCTCGCCACCGGGGCCGGGACCGCGTACGCCAGGGGGCCGACGACCGCGGCGTCGCGGGCGTCCGTGCGGGGCGTGAGGACGGTGAAGCGCGGGGCCGGGATGCGGGTGTCCGACGTGGCGGCCTCGCCGCGGTCGTCGTGCTCGCCCCACCCGCCGTGGCCCTGCCCCACCACCGTCCGCACCGCGCCTCCCCGACGTCCGAGACCGGGATGGCCGGTGCCAACCCTCGATCCGGTCAACGGCGCCGAGTGGCCGTTCCCTGATACTCCGATCGGTGGATTGGGGTGGCGGGCACTTCGATGCGGGGGTGGCCACGCCCCGTGCGGTCGCTCTGCGTCACGACTGCCCGATCGGAGCAGTCACCGGCGAGTGGCGGTGACACCGGGTCGAGGGTCGGCGCGGCGGGGGCCGCGGGCACCCGTCCTCTCCGGCGGGCTCGGGTCGTGCTGCCGCCAGGACCTGCCCGATCGGACAGTCTGGCGGTACCAGGTGTTTCTCCGTTGCCAGTGTTGTGCAACAGTGCCGGCCATGACCCTCGCGATCGCGCCGCCCGTCGTCCGTGCCGCGCGTCGCGAGGACCTGCCGGCCGTCGCGGTGCACATGCGCGGGATGCTCGAGCGCGAGCTCGGGGGCTACGACCCGCGGCTGCACGCCGACATCGACGACCTCGCCGGCACCTACCTCGGTCCGGCGGGGACGCGGCTGTTCGTGGCCACCGTCGAGGGACCCGACGGCCCGGTGCTCGCCGGCACCGCCTCGGTGCGCGCGGGCGGGCCGAAGCCGCGCTTCGTGCCGGCCTGGCTCACCGAGCGCTACGACGGGCGGCGCGTCGGCCAGGTGTGCCGGGTGTGGGTCGACCCGGCGCAGCGGCGCCTCGGCGTCGGGCGCCGGCTCGCGGCCGAGGCCGGGCGCTGGGCGTTCGGCGCGGGGTACGAGACGGTCTGCCTGCACACCAACGCGTCGGTGCCCGGCGCGCTGGCGTTCTGGACGGACTTCCCCGGCGCGGTGCTCGTGCACGACGCGCGCCCCGACCCCTGGTCGACCGTGCACTTCGAGCTCGACCCCGCGGGCCTGCCCGGCTGAGGTCGTCGCCGCGAGCGTGCTGCTCGCTAGCGGTCCTGCTGGGGGATGCGGCCGGTGGGGCCGGTCGGGCCGCCGGAGCCGGAGGACTGCTCGCGCAGGAGGTCGCGGATCTCGGTGAGGAGCTCGACGTCGGTGGGCTCGGCCGGGCCCTCCTCCTCGCCACGCCGTCGGCGCTCCTCGACGACCTTGAGCGGCGTGACGACGAGGAAGTAGATCACCGCGGCGGTGATGAGGAACGTGATGACCGCGTTGACGAAGCTCGCGTAGTCGAACACGACGCCGCGCACGACGAAGGAGCCGGCGAACTCGCCGCCGCCCGAGAAGAGCTGGATCAGCGGCTTCAGGAACGCGTTCGTGAACGCCGTGACGACCGCGGTGAACGCGGCGCCGATGACGACCGCGACCGCGAGGTCGACGACGTTCCCGCGCAGCAGGAAGTCCTTGAAGCCCTTGAGCACGTTCGTTGTCCTCCGGCTCTCCGTCTCGGTGCGGCGCCGAGGATAGGGGCACCGACGAGGATCGCCCGGGCACACACGCGGGCCCCGGCCCTCTCGGGGAGGACCGGGGCCCGTGTGCCGATGCCGACCGGCGATGGCCCGCCGGTCGGCATCGACGCGGGCGGCCCGTCCCGGTGCGAGTCCCTCCCCGACGGCGGGCCTCGCACCGGGGTCCGGCGTCCACCCGTCGCGGGTACGAGCGCCTCGCCCCGGCGACGGCAGCTCGGTGCGTACCGCCACCGGCGAGGCCGGCTCGCGCGACAGGACGGAGGGCTCGTCGATTCGGGGTCGACGAGCCCGGTCCGGCCGGGGTCTAGTTGTCGGCCTCGACAGCGTTGGCGCAGCTCTCGCTGATGCCCGCGCCCTGCTCGCTGCCCTTCTCGACCGAGCTGAGGATCGGCACGGTGCCAGCGACGTCCTGCACCGGCACCTGCACGCCGAGCACGTTCACCGGCACGTTGTTGCCGCAGGCGTTGACGGGGATGATCGTCTGGGTGTCGCTGACGTTGACCAGACCGGTCTGCTCGGTGCGCTCACCGTGGTGGCCCTCACCGGCGAAGGCCGCACCCGTGGTGCAGGCCAGGCCGGTGCCGATCAGTGCGGTCGCGGTCAGGGACCGTCGCAGTAGGTTCACAGCAGTTCTCCTCGTGTGAGAGATGGTCGACCCGACGGCTCGACGCGATCGTGGGGAGCGGACCGGTCGCGGCGAGCAGCGTCCGAACTGCCCACCCGTCACCGGACCGGAGAAATCAGTCGTTGTCGGCGGCGACCTCGTTGCCGCAGTTCTTCGAGATGCCCGCGGCCTGCTCGCTGCCGTGCTCGGCCGGGCTGAGGACCGGGATGGTGCCGGCGACGTCCTGGATCGGGACCTGCACGCCGAGCACGTTCACCGGGACGTTGTTGTTGCAGGCGTTGACGGGGACGATCGTCTGGGTGTCGTCCACGTTGCCGAGCCCGACCTGGCTGTCGCCCTCGTGAGCGAAGGCCGCGCCGGTCGTGCTGGCCAGGCCCGCGCCGATGAGCGTCGTCGCCATGATCGACTTACGGAGGAATCCCACAGTGCTGTCCTTTCGCACGGTTCTCCCCGTGCCGGGCGCAGCGGGGAGCCTTCCCAGCGGCACCGAGATGCCGCGCGACGGACAGTAGCGACTGGTTGCTCAGCGTTCGGACGGCCACGAAGCCGCACGTCAGAGCCATGATCACCCCCTCGGGTAAATCCACGATGCCCTCGAGTAGGTGATCATGGAGCGGGCTCGGCGGAAGATCTCGACGCCCCGTGGCAACCGACCGTCCGGTCACCGACGACCGAGTGGCACGCGGGGCGACGGACCGTGATCCCCCGCGGTCCACTGCTCCAAGTGGGCGAACGCTGAACGGTCCGATCGCGGCGCCGGGTGGCGCGCCGTGGCGCCCGCACCACCCGGCCGGACCGGCCACCCGCCCGTCCGGGGGCGCGCACCGGGACGCCGGGCTCGCTACCGTTCGCGCGTGTCGTCCTCGACCGCGCCGTCCACCCCGCCGACGGTCTCCGTGCGCGGTCCCCTGCTCGCCTGGGCCTCGTGGGACTGGGGGGTCGCGTCGTTCCAGGCGGTCATCACGACCTTCGTCTTCACCGTCTACCTGACCGGCACCGTGGCCGCGGACGAGGCCGGCGGCTCGTCGGCCCTCGCGACCACCATCGCCGTCGCCGGGCTGCTCGTCGCGCTCGTGGCCCCCGTCTGGGGCCAGCGCAGCGACGCCGCCGGCCGCGAGCACGGGCGCCAGCGCCGCCTCGGTGCGCTCACCGCGGTCACCGTCGTCGCGACGACCCTCATGGCTCTCGTGACCCCCGAGCCGTCCTCGCTCCTGCTCGGCCTGGTGCTGCTGGCCGTCGGCACCATCGCCTACGAGCTCGCCCAGGTCGAGTACAACGCGCTGATCTATCGCCTCGCGCCCTCCGGGCGCACCGGCTGGGTCTCCGGGTTCGGCTGGGCCGCGGGCTACGTCGGCGGGATCGTGCTGCTGCTCGCGTGCTTCGTGCTCTTCCTCGCCGACAGCCCGGTCTTCTCGTTCGCCGAGCCCGGCATGTCGGTCCGGGTGATCGCGCTGATCTGCGCGGGCTGGCTCCTGGTCTTCGCACTGCCCGTGCTGTTCACGGGCTTCCCCTACCCGCCGCCACCCGGCGACGCGGACGCCGCGCGCGTCGGCGTGCTCGGGTCGTACCGCCTGCTGTTCCGACGCCTGGCCGGGCTCTGGCGCGACGACCGCCACCTGCTCGGTTTCCTCGTCTCCAGCGCGATCTACCGCGACGGCCTCACCGCGGTGTTCACCTTCGGCGGCGTGCTGGCGTCGGGCACGTTCGGGCTCTCCCCCGGCGACGTGATCATCTTTGCGATCGTCGCCAACGTCGTGTCCGCGCTCGGCGCCCTGCTCGGCGGGTGGCTCGACGACCGGGTCGGCCCGAAGATCGTCATCATCGTCTGCCTCGCCGCGCTGGTGCTCGTGGCGGCGGGGATGCTGTTCGCGACCGGCGCCACCGCGTTCTGGATCGGCGGCACGTTCCTCGCACTGTTCGTCGGCCCGGCGCAGGCCTGCTCGCGCAGCTACCTCGCGCGCATCGTGCCGCCGGGGCGCGAGGGCGAGCTCTTCGGCCTCTACGCGACGACCGGCCGCGCGGTCAGCTTCCTCGCGCCCGCCCTGTTCGCGCTGTCCATCGCCCTGTTCGGCGCCCAGCGCTGGGGCATCCTCGGCATCGGGATCGTGCTGCTGATCGGGCTCGCGACGCTCGTCCCCATCCGCGCCGTGCCCGGCGCGGCCGCGGCCGGGCAGGCCGCGGTCCGCACCTGAGGAGTCAGGACAGCCGCGCGCCCAGCCACCGGATGATGCGCGACCCGAACTCCGCGACCAGCACCCAGAAGATCGCGGCCATCCCGAAGTTGATGACCACCGCGTAGGTCGGGTCCGCGAGCAGGAACAGGTCCCGGAACGCCAGCACCGCGCGGTCCGCGACGGTCGCGACGAACTGGGCGAAGCCGTTGGCCGGGTTCACGCCCACGAACGTCAGGACGAGGAAGACGACGAGCGCCGCGGCGAGGGCGAACCCGACGATGCGGACCACGGTCGCCAGGACGTTCGTGACCTTCCACGCGACCTCGCCGACGTTGACCGGCGTGCGCTGGGAACGCCCCCGTGGTTCGTCGTCCTCCCGCACCGGCGTCCGGGTCTGCGTCGTCGGCGCCTCCGACGGGGCGGGACCGTCCGAGGCCTGGTGCGAGGCCTCGTGCGAGGCCTCGTGCGAGGCATCGTGCGAGGCATCGCCCGAGGATCCCCCCGAGCCGTCGCCGTGACCGGCACCGCCGCCGGCGTCCCCCGACGACGACCCCGCCGACTCCGACGACGACCCCGACGACGCGGCGTCGCCGTCGGAGTTGGTCCGGTTAGTCGAGTCCGTGCCGGCCTGAGTGGCGGTGTCGCTATCCGCCTGAGTGGTCGTGTCGGTCTCGGTCCGATCGGTCGTGTCGACCTGGCCCTCGCTGCGCTGCGTGTCCGCCTGCTCCGTCACGCGGGGCATCCTGTCACCGGCGCCGTGACGGAGCGAAGCGGGACACTCACATCGAGGTGGCGCCGTCGATGTGCTCGCGCAGCATGTCGGCGTGGCCGGCGTGCTGGGTGGTCTCGGCGATGATGTGCAGGATCACCCGGCGCACCGACCACGACGTGCCCGGCTCGTGCCACGGGGCCCTGGGCAGCTCGTGGCGGACGTTGAGGTCGGGCAGGGAGGCGAGCACCTGCTCCGTGCGCGCCGCCGTCTCGTGGTACGACGCGACGACACCCGCCAGGGTCTCGCCGGGGAGGAGCCGGAACTCGTTCTCGCGCTCGACCAGCCAGTCCGGCTTCTCGTCGAGGCTCGCGATCCAGCCCTCGAAGTCGTCGAACGACATGCCCTCCGGGAGCTCGAAGCCCTCCTCCGGGCCGGCCCCGTGCTGCGCGAAGCGCATCCAGCCCTCCTCGACCTTCGTGACGTGCTTGATCAGCCCGCCGAGCGAGAGCTGCGAGACCGTCGGGCGTGACGCCGCCTGCTCGTCGGTGAGGTCGCGGGTGGGGAAGACCAGCCAGTGGCGGGCCTGGGCCAGCTCGGCGAGGAGGTCGGCACGCTCGTCGGCGTCGGTGGCGGTGGTGGCCGTCGTCATGGGGACCTCCTGCGCGGCGATGGTGGTCATCGGGAGCCTTCCTCCTCGTTCCTGACGAGAGGAAAGCTACGGCGGGAGGCGGACAGGTCCGGTCCTCCTCCCGCCCTGCGCAGGAGAAACCGCCGAGGAATCCTCAGCGGAAGCGGTCGAACACCTGCTCGCGCCAGGACTCCCGGCTCACGAGCTCGCCCATGGCCTCCTGGTACCGGCGCCGCAGCGCCGACCACCCCTTCGCGACCTCGGCGTGCAGGCGCACCGACTCGCGCAGCATCGACCAGAACATCTCCCGGTCGCGCTTGCGGAAGGTCACGCCGGAGCCGTCCGAGGTCGTCACCGCCGCCCCGTCGAGCATCGAGAGCATGAACCACTGACCGTGCTCGGCGGGCACGTCGCGCTGCGGGCGCTCGTGGGCGGTCGGGTCGACCGCCCGCAGCTGGTGGCGCAGGCCCCGGGCCAGGGCGGCGACCTGCGCGACCTTGCCCACCGGCGGCTTCGGCCACAGCTGGGCGTCGCGGGCGCCGATCGCCGGGCGGGGCAGCTCGGCGGCGCCGCGGTGCACGGTGCCGTCGGGGAACTCCGCGCGGGTGGCGCGCACGGCACCGAGTGCGGTCGGCAGCGCCCCGAACAGCGCGCGCGGCCCGGACAGGAAGTCGCGCATCGCCATGTGGTGCAGCGCGATCGTCGAGTACTCGAGCAGGAACAGGTGGCGCAGGGTCCGCTTCAGCGAGTCGGCGAGCATCGCGCGCGGGTTGTCCGGGCCGTGCAGCGCCGCGACGATCAGGCGGTTGCGGACGTGGAAGTACGCCTGCCAGTCCGAGGTGTCGTCCTTCTCGACGAACGACATGTGCCAGATCGCGACGCCGGGCACGGTCGCGGTCGGGATGCCGTGGCTGCCGGCGCGCAGGCCGTACTCGCAGTCGTCCCACTTGATGAACAGCGGCAGCGGCAGCCCGATCCGCTCGGCCACCGAGCGCGGGATCAGGCACATCCACCAGGCGTTGTAGTCGACGTCGGTGCGCCGGTGCATCCACGACGTCTCGCGCAGCGGGTGGACGGCGAAGTCGTGGTCGTCCTCGGTGTGCGGGGCGATCTGCCAGAAGAAGCGCCCGCGGTCGACGACCTCCCCCATCGCGTGCAGGTGCGAGCGCGCCTGCAGCGAGAGCATCTGGCCCCCGACCAGCATCTCGTCGCGGGCGAACCGCGAGAACGCCAGCGCGCGCAGCACCGAGTCCGGCTCGAGGACGACGTCGTCGTCCATGAACAGGATCTGCTCGCAGTCGGTGTTCTCGAGCGCCTCGTACATGATCCGCGCGTAGCCGCCGGAGCCGCCGAGGTTGGGCTGGTCGACGATCCGCAGCCGGTCCCCGAGGGTGGCCGCGGCCTCCTCGAACCCGGGCTGGTCGCGCACCTTGGACGACCCCTGGTCCGGGATGATCACCGCGGTCAGCGTGTCGCGGACCAGCGGGTCGTCGCCGAGCGCCCGCAGCGTGGCCACGCAGTCCGCGGGGCGGTTGAACGTCGGCATCCCGACGGTCACTGCGGCGCGTCCGGGCGCCTCGCGGTCGGCGAACCAGCCGCCGGCCACCAGCTCGAGGCTGCCGTGCTCGCTCGCCAGGTCGAACCAGGTCCAGCCGCCGTCGGCGAAGGGCGTCAGCGACACGGGGACGACGACCTCGTGCTCGGTGTCGGGGCCGGCGTCGTGCCCGGTGTCGCCGCCGGTCGTGTCGATCACCTCGCCCGCGAGGTGCACCGCCACGCCCCGCGCGGTGGAGCGGTAGACGTCGACGCGGCCGCGGCCCTTCACCCGCAGGCGCAGCGTCACGGCGTCGAGCACCGACCAGCGCCGCCAGTACGCGGCCGGGAAGGCGTTGAAGTAGGCGGCGAACGAGACCTCGCTGCGCTCGGGCAGGCGCACGCTCGTGCGGGAGGTGACGTCGGCGACCCGCTCGCCGGAGCGCCGCACGTGCAGCACGAACTCCTCGACGGAGTCGTCGTAGGTGCCCGGCCGGTAGGCGGTCGGCGCCGCGCTCTGCACCGAGGTGGCGGTGCCCTCGTCGAGGTAGAGCGCGCGCACCGACGTCGGGTCGGCCGGCCGGGGCAGGATGACGCGCTGCAGCAGCGCGGATCCTGCGGGGCGTGCCGTCATCTCCACCGTCCCGGCGGCGCTGCCGCGCCGTGTCCTGCCGACCGCGCTCGTCACGTCCACGACGGTAACGGCGCGACGCCCGCGGCCCGGGGAGCACCCCGCCGGGCGAGGTCGCCGGCCACCCCGACGGGCACCTCGCGGAGCCGCGGCGGGGGCCGCGGTCGGTCAGCAGACGAGGCCGGTGGGGCAGTTCCGTGGGTCGAACTCGCCCGTCGGCCCCGACGGCGCCGTGGTGTGGTGCGAGGTCGGGTGGCTGCCGCTGTGCGGCGCGGTGTGCCCGCCCTCCCGGTGCTCGCCGCCCGTGGAGTCGGTGCCGAAGCAACCGAACGAGTGATCGGCTCAGGTCTCGGCGAGGTCGGCACCCTCGAACGATGCACCCTCGGTGAACCACGGGGCGATGTGGTTGTCGAAGAGGGTCAACGCCGAGCCGATCGCCATGTGCATGTCCAGGTACTTGTACGTCCCGAGGCGGCCGCCGAAGAGCACCCGGCGGTTCGTCGCCTCCTTGCGCGCGAGCTCGCGGTAGCGCTCGAGCTTGGCGCGGTCCTCGGGCGTGTTGATCGGGTAGTACGGCTCGTCCCCGTGCTCGGCGAAGCGCGAGTACTCGCGGACGATGACCGTCTTGTCCTTCGGGTAGGTCGTCCGCTCGGGGTGGAAGTGCCGGAACTCGTGGATGCGGGTGAAGGCGACGTCCCGGTCGGCGTAGTTCATCACCGGCGTGCCCTGGAAGTCGCCGGTGGTGGTGACCACCTCGGGCTCGAAGTCCAGCGTCCGCCAGCCGAGCTCGCCCTCGCTGTAGTCGAAGTAGCGGTCGAGCGGGCCGGTGTAGACGGTCGGGACGTCGTCGCCGAGCCGGTCCCGCAGGTCGAACCAGTCCGTGTCGAGGAGGACCTCGATGTTCGGGTGGTCGGCCATCCGCTCGAGCCAGGCGGTGTAGCCGTCGACGGGCAGACCCTCGTAGGTGTCGTTGAAGTACCGGTTGTCGAACGTGTAGCGCACCGGGAGACGGCTGACGATCGACGCCGGCAGGTTCTTCGGGTCGGTCTGCCACTGCTTGGCGGTGTAGCCCTCGAAGAACGCCTCGTAGAGCGGGCGCCCGACGAGCGCCACGCCCTTCTCCTCGAAGTTCTGCGCGTCGTTGACGTCGATCTCGGCGGCGTGCTCGGCGACCCACGCGCGGGCCTCGTCGGGCGTCATCGCCTTCCCGGCGAACTCGCAGATCGTCGCCAGGTTCACCGGCAGCGGGTAGACGCGGCCCTGGTAGATCGTGAAGACGCGGTGCTGGTAGCCGGTGAAGTCGGTGAACCGGTTGACGTACTCCCAGACGCGCTTGTTCGACGTGTGGAACAGGTGCGCCCCGTAGCGGTGCACCTCGATCCCGGTCTCCGGGTCCGGCTCGGAGTAGGCGTTGCCGCCGAGGTGGGAGCGCCGCTCGACCACCAGGACGCGCTTGCCGAGCTCGTTGGCGGCCCGCTCGGCCACGGTCAGCCCGAAGAAGCCCGAGCCGACCACGACGAGATCGGGGCTGGCGAGGTCCGGATCCGCACCCATGCCACCGACGGTAGCCGGGGCGGTGGGTGATCCCGGGTCCGGGTATCCGGCGACATGCCCACCGTGACGCGCACCGTGCACTCACCCGCCCCCGTCGGCACCGTGCAGGCCTACCTGCGCGACTTCGCCAACGCCGAGGAGTGGGACGCCGGGACGATCTCGTGCACGCCCATCGACGACACCCCGGTCGGCGTGGGCAAGCAGTGGCGCAACGTCTCGAAGTTCCGCGGCCGCGAGACCACCTTGATCTACACGCTCGAGCGCGACGACCCCGGCCACCTGCGCATCGTCGGGCGGAACAAGACCGTGATGAGCGAGGACGACCTGGTCCTCACCGCCGACGGCCCGGGGAGCACGCTGAGCTACACGGCGACCTTCACCTTCCACGGCGTCGCGAAGCTCGCCACGCCACTGCTCGTGCCGGCCCTGGACAGCCTCGGCGACGAGGCGCAGAAGACCCTGCAGGCGGCCCTGGAGAAGCTCCCGGTGACCTGAGGAACGCCGTCGGCGCGCCGGACCTGGTCGGCTCCCGACGGTGCGGCCCCGTGACCTCGCGTGTCCTCGCGACCCCGGGATCGTTACCGGTCCGTGACCTGGCGGCCCGGGCTCGAGCTGGGGTTTCCCCGCCGGCGATGTCGGGGGTCGGTTCTAGCGTCCTCGGTATGAGCGTGGAGCAGGATCAGCGACCCGGGCTGGCGGCCCGGCTGGCTGGTCGTGCCCCCGACGGCGAGCTGACGGAGCTGCTGGACACGATCGACCCGGCCGGGTTGGACGGGCCGGAGCTGGCGGCGTTCGTGCGGGCCCGGTTCGCGGTGCACAACCGCGCCGAGGCCCAGCTGCTGGCCGGGTTGCGGGAGCTGGGGCTGGCGGCCGAGGACGCCGAGGGGCGCCCGCGGCGGCTGTCGAGCTCGGACGAGTTCTCCGGGGACGAGGTCGCCGGAGTGCTGGGGTGCTCGCGCACGATGGCCTCGCGGCGCCTGGAGCTGGCTGATGACCTGTTCTGCCGGCTGCCTGCCCTGGGCGAGGCGCTGTGGCGTGGCGAGGTGGACGAGACCAAGGTCCGCGCGATCAGCGAGGGCGTCGCCGACCTGGCCGACGATCATGCGCGGGCGGCGGTGGCCGAGGTGCTGCCCGAGGCCGCGGAGCTGCCGGTGATGGCGCTGCGCGAGCGGGTCGGGGAGGTGGCGCTGGCGCTGGACCCGGACTGGGCGGAACGGCGCCGGCGCCGCGCCGAGGCGCGCGGGCGGGTCACGCTGGCGGCGAACCCGTCGGGCACGGCGACGCTGTCGTTCGCCGACGCGCCGACCCCGGACGGGATAGCGTCCATGGCGCGGGTGGAGGCGCTGGCCGCGCAGCTACGCGCGGCCGGGGTGCTCACCCCGGTCAACCAGCTGCGGCTGCAGGTCGGGATGCGCCTGCTCAACGGCTCCACCGCCGGCATGACCGACCCCGACATCGTCGCACTGCTCACGGCCGAGTACCGCGCCGCGCACACGGCCGACGGCAGCAGCAGCCTCGACGACGAGGGACCCGACGACGAAGGGCCCGACGCCGATCCGGACGACGGGCCGGACGACGGGCCGGACGACGGACCGGACGACGGGCCGGACGATCGCGGTCCCGATGCCGGAAGCCCGGCTGACGGCGACCATGGCGACGGGCCGGACGGCCGCGGGCCCGGCTCGGGCGGGGACGAGCCGGTCGGGAGCGACCACCTCGACCTCGACATGCCGGCCCCGGGCCGGGAGACCGCGCAGGGCGTCCTCGATCTCCCCCACCTCCCCGATCCGGTGGTCGAGCCCGAGCGGCGGGACGGGCGGGTCCGCCACGGCACGGTCGAGGTCAGGCTGCGGCTGTCGACCGCGCTCGGGCTCGACGAGCACCCCGCCACCGTCCCCGGCTACGGCGCGGTCACCGCTCCCATCGCCCGCGACCTGCTCGCCGCCCGCCACCACGGCGAATGGCGCGTCGTCCTCGTCGACGGCGACGGGCACCTCCAGCACGTCCTGCTCGCCCGCAGCCGACCAGCGAGCCCCCGCACACGGGGGAAGGCACCGGGCGCGACCCGGACCGGCGCGATCGTCGAACTCCAGATTCCGACGACAGTGCTCGCCGCCCGCACCCCGAACGATCACGGGGCGTGGGCGCCGCTGCTGACCGAACTCCACGCCCGGCTCACCGCCCTCGAGGCCTCCGGCGAGTTCGGACAACCACCCGACGCCGGCTCCGCACCCGACCACTGGCTGCGCCGCCGACCCGGCGCCGAAGCCGAACGCTGGACCCGCACCCGCGACCGGCACTGCGTCGTCCCCTGGTGCCGCCGCCCCGCCCACCGCGCCGAGATCGACCACACCCGCGACCACGCCCACGGCGGCCCCACCGTCACCGGGAACCTCGGCGCCTGGTGCACCCACGACCACCGCGCCAAGCACCACGCCCGCTGGCACGTCCGCCAACCCCTGCCCGGCTGGTTCGTCATCCGCACCCGCGCCGGCATCACCCACACCACCCGACCACCACGCATCCTGCGCCCACTCCCCGCACCCCGGCCCGCCGACCGACCACGAGCACTGCCCCACGACGGGTGGCCCGACCAGGACACCGAACACCTCGACGACTGGCGCCGACACTTCGCCGCCCACTTCGGGCGCACCCCCACACCACCCGCGACGACACCGCCGGCCCGTCACGACCCCGACGACCCGCCCCCGTTCTGAGGCCGTCCGGAACCCACGTGGCAGGGGTCAGGTGAGGGTCGGCGGGCGGTGCCCGGACCAGGGCATCGCCTGTTCCAGGTCGGCGGCCAGCGCGATCAGCGTCGACTCGTCGCCGTACGGCGCCACGACCTGCACACCGACCGGCCAGCCCTCCTCGGTGCGCCCGAGCGGCAGCGAGATCGCCGGGTTGCCGGTGACGTTCGACAGCGCCGTGAAGCCGGCCGTCGAGAAGATGTGGTCGTACCAGCCGCGGGCGTCGCGCGAGGCGTCGTTCTGGTCGAGGTACCCGAGCGGCGTGTTCGGCACGTTCATCGTCGGTGTCAGGACGACGTCGTAGCGCTGGTGGAACGCCGCGACCGCCCGCCGGGTGGCGTTGAAGACGCGGTCGGCGGCGTAGAGGTCCGACGCCCGCAGGGTCCGGCCGTGCTCGGCGCAGGCCAGCGTCGCCGCCTCGAGGTGCTCCGGCCCCGGCGTCACCCCGAGCGCGGCGGCGAGGACGTCGACGCCGTCGGCGAGGAAGCTCGTCCAGGCGACGAGGTTGGCGGCGTCGAACGCCTCCGCGTCGAGCTCCGGGCCGGCGACCTCGACCGCGTGGCCCAGGCCCTCGAGGGTCCGTGCGGCTGCCTCGGTGGCCTCCGTGCACCGCGGGTCGACCGCGCCGTGGCCCGAGAACGGGGTGGTCCAGAGCGCCACCCGCAGCCGGCGGCTCCCCCCGGGGACCTCGTCGGCGTAGGGCCGCGGCGGGTCGGGCAGGAGGTACCGGTCGCCGGGCTCGTAGCCGTGCACGGCGTCGAGCAGGCCGGCGGCGTCGCGGACCGTGCGGGTCACGGCGAACTCGACGCCCATGCCGAGCAGCGGGTCGGCGTAGTCGGGGCCCGGCGAGGTGCGCCCCTGGCTGGGCTTAAGGCCCACGAGGCCGCAGGCCGCGGCGGGGATGCGGATGGAGCCGCCGCCGTCGTTGGCGTGCGCGACCGGGAGGGCACGGGCCGCGACGAGGGCGGCCGAGCCGCCGGACGACCCGCCCGGGCTGCGCGAGGTGTCCCAGGGGTTGTGCACCGGACCGGTCGCCACCGACTCGGTCGTCGCGTTGAAGCCCAGCTCCGGGGTGGCGGTCAGGGCGAGGGTCGCGAGCCCGGCGCGGCGGAAGCGCGTCATGAGGTGGGTGTCGGCCGGCATCGGCACGCCGTCGCCGAGCAGGCGCGTGCCGGCCCGCTGGGGGACGCCGGCGGCGTGGGCGATGAGGTCCTTGATGGCGAAGGGGACGTGCGCGAACGGGCCGTCGGCGGCGTGCTCGAGCGGCGCGTCGAAGCGCTCGCCGACCACGGCGTTGAGCCGGGGCGCGACGTCGTCGAGCGCGGACGTGGCGGCGTCGCGCACCTCCTGCGCGGACAGCTCGCCGTCGCGCACCAGGGCGGCGAGGGCGGTGGCGTCGAGCTCGGCGTACTCCTCGAACTTCACGGGACCTCCGGGTGGTCGTGGTCGGACGACCGTGGCGCCCGGCCGCCCCGCGCACATCGGTCAGTCGACGGATACGGCCGTCGTCCCTGGTCCGGCGTGCCCGACGCGCGTAGCTTCGCGAGGCATGACGGCGGTCGTCGCGGCCCGCGAGCTGCGGTCGTTCCTCCGGCGTCACGGCGCGCGGACCTCCGGCTCGGCCCGCGCCGTCCTCGACGGGCTCGCCGACGTGGTGCCGGCGGACTGCGTGGCCCTCTCGCGGTGGGACCCGGCGGCCGGCGAGCACCGCACGCTCGCGTCGTCCTACCCCGCCGCGGTCACCACGCTGATCGACCGGCGGATGCACACCGACCGCCTGTTCACCCTGGTCCGCGCGGGCCGGCAGGCGGTGCGGGTGCGGGACCTCGAGCCGGCCCGGCGCCGCGGCGAGGTGTTCGAGCGGATCATCGTCCCGCAGGGCTTCCGCGACGGCGTCACGCTCTGCCTGTTCACCGCCGACGACCGCTACGTCGGCATGGTCAACGCCAGCATGCTCGACGCCCGGCACCCCGACGACGACACCGTCGCCCTGCTCGAGCTGCTCGCGCCCGACCTGGCCGCCGCGCTGGACCCGGTCCCCGTGCCGGCCCCGCGGACCGCCGCGCCCGGGTCCGACGGCACGGACGGCCTGCTGGTCGAGCGCTCCGAGCGCGTCGCGGTGCTCTCGGCGGGCGGGCGGCCGGAGCTGGTCGCGCCGCCGTCGCCGCTGGCCGGGGTCGTCGCGGAGGTCCTGGCGGGCGCGCCCGTGCCCGGGCCGGTGCTGCTGGTGACGGCGGCGGGCGAGGTCGTCGGCGTCGACCTGCACCCCACCGCGTCGGGCGTGCTCGTGCTGCACCGGGCGGTGCACCCGCCGGCCGGGCTCACGGTGCGCGAGCTGCACGTGCTCGACGGCGTCGCCCACGGCCTGTCCAACCCGGAGATCGGGACGCGGCTGGGGATCAGCCCGCGCACGGTGGCCACCCACGTCGAGCACGTGCTGGCCAAGACCGGGGCCCGCAACCGCGTGGCGGCCGCCCGCCGCGCCGCACGCTGGGGCCTGCTCCTCGGTTAGGGGCCCTGGGGGCAGGTCGCCACCGGCGGGCCGGCGCCGATGCGGCCCGCGATCCAGGGCAGCGAGTCGGAGAACGCCTGGGAGAACACGTCGAAGGTGTGCCCGCCGCCGGGCACGACGACCTCGCAGGTCGCGATCCCCGCCCGCCGGGCCGCGGGGACCACGGTGCCCAGGGCGGCGTAGGGCTCGGGGTCGGCGTCGCCCACCTCGAACCAGCCGCCGAGCCCCGGGAAGCGGCGCGTGGCGAGGATGTCGGCCGGTTCGTGGGCCGCGAACGCCTGCGGGGAGCCGCCGAAGAGCTGGGCGACCGCGGAGGCGGTGTCGGCGTTCGTGTCGCCGGCGCGGGGCCCGGCCAGCCCGGCGTAGTCGCCGAACGTGCCGAACAGGTCGGGGTGGCGCAGGGCGAGCACCAGCGCGCAGGAGCCGCCCTCGGACAGCCCCGCCACCGCCCAGCCCCGCCCGGGCGCCGCGGTGTGGAACACCTGCTGGACGAACGCGGGCACGTCGACGGTCAGGTAGGTCTCGGCCCGGCCCGCGGGGCCGTCGACGCACTCGGTGTCGGCGTCGATCGCGCCGTTGACGTCGGGCATGACGAGGATCGGGGCCGTCCCGCCGTGCGCCGCGGCCCAGGCGTCGGCGGTGGCCGCGGCCTGGCCGCCGTCCAGCCAGTCCTGCGGGGTGCCGGGCGTGCCGTGCAGCAGCACGACCACGGGCAGCTCCGGGCGCGGTCGCGCGAACCACGCCGGCGGCACGTAGACCGTGCCCGGCCGCGCCACGAACCCCGAGGTCCGCCCGGGCAGGGCCGTCGTCGTCACGACGCCGCGGTCGGGCCGGTCGGTGCGCGCGAGCAGGGCGGCGAGCTCCACCTCGTCCGACGGCGGCAGGCCCACGACGTCGCCGAGGGTGCGGAAGTAGTCGAAGTGCGCGTTCACCCCCGCCGCCGCCGCGACCAGCACGAGCACCGAGGTCACGAGCAGCGTGATCGTCCGGCCGAACCGGCTGAAGCGTCCGAGGCGGCTGCGCAGGACGAGCACGAGCAGCAGCACCACGCCGAGCGTCAGCAGGGCCAGCGCGCCGAGGAACGAGGTGGTCGTGATGTCGATCTCGGCGACACCGCGGACGCTCACGCCGGCACCGGGACCCCGTCGTCGGAGCCGGCGTCGCGCCGCGCCCGCCGCCGGGCGAGCGCGGCGAAGACGAACGGCGGCGAGGAGAGCACCACGACGGCGACGGCCAGCAGGCTCACGTAGGTGACCGTGCTGCCCGTCGCGAGCTGGCCCGGGGGCACGAAGCCGAGCACGAACGCCACCGCGAGCCCGACCAGGCCGACCCCGCCGACGAGGTAGACGCCGGGCAGCCCGCCGGGGATGCGGTAGGGCCGCGGCACGTCGGGGCGGGTGTGCCGCAGCCGCACGACCGCCGCGAACATCAGCGCGTACATGACGATGACGATCTGCGCGGTGACCGCGGAGAGCATCCAGTACGACGTGCTCACGCTCGGGACCAGCAGGAACAGCAGCGTGAACACGGTACCCGCGGCGCCCTGGAGCAGCAGCAGGGTCACCGGCACCCCGTGCGCGTTGCGCCGGCCCAGCCGCGGCGGCACCGACCCCTGCGCCGCCACCGCGGCCACGCCGTTCGCGGGGCCGAGGATCCACGGCGCGAGGTGGGCGATGCCGCCGAACGCGACGACCAGCGCCAGCGGGGCGACGACCCACCCGAGACCGAGGCGCTCGAGCACCCGGGAGAAGAGCTCCATCGTCCCGCTGACCAGGCTGATCTCCCCCGCGGGCACGACCATGGCGAGGAAGAGCGAGCCGAGCACCGAGAACACGACGACGACCCCGACGCACAGGGCGATGGCCCGGGGCACGGTGCGGCCCGGGTCCTTCGTGTCCCGGGCGTGGAAGCCCGCCATCTCCATGCCGGTGAACAGCAGGATGATCCCGCCGAGGAAGGCGAGGTTGTTGATCTCCACGTCGGGCACCAGCGCGCCGGCCGAGAACGGGATCTGCGTCGGGTTGCCCTGCGCCAGGTAGGCCGCCGCGAGCACGACGACGCCGATCGCGGGGACGATCGACCCCGCCACCGTGCCGACCGAGCCGATCCACGACGACGTCCCGACCCCGCGCAGGCTCACGATCGTCGTCGCCCAGAAGAACGCGAGCATCACGACGACGAGGAAGACCTTGTCGGTGGCGAGCGACGGGTCCAGCGCGTAGGCGAGGCTCGCGGCCATGAACGAGAGCACGGTGGGGAACCAGGCGACGTTCTCGGCGTAGTCGCACCAGACCGCGAGGAAGCCCGCGCGCTCGCCGAACGCCTCCTTGACCCAGGCGTAGACGCCGCCGTCGCGGGGCCAGCCCGTGCCGAGCTCGGCGGCGACCATCGCGATCGGCACGAGGAACACGACGATCGACAGCGCGAACAGCGCCAGCATCGACCAGCCGTACTCGGCCATCACCGGCAGGTTGCGGACGCTGACGATCGCCGCGATGTTGATCATCGCCAGGGCCAGCACGCCGAGCTTGGCGTTCACGCGGCTCCCTTCGCGAGCAGCGCCGCGTCGATCCGGTCGGCCACCACGTCCTCCGCGCCCCCCGCAACCACGACGACGAGGTCGCCGTACGTGCGCACGGTCGCCGACGCCCGCGGGCGCACCGCCCCGGAGATGCTGCGCGCGGCCGCGTCGCGGTCGGCGTCGTCGGCGAAGGCGTCGGCCTGCACCGTGGCGGTCTGCCCGTCCCGGCACTCGACGGCCACGACGAGCGTGCGGGCGGCGACGGCGTCGGTGGCCCGCGGGTCGGCGAGGTCGCTGCGCCGGCAGACGACCAGCCCCGCCGCGGTGAGGTCGGCCTGCAGCGCGTCGAGCGCGCCCGCGCCGCGCGGGCCCGGCGAGCTCCGGTCGCGGCTGCCGGCGATGACGACGACGGTGACCACGACCGCCAGCGCCATCGCGACGAGCACCACCACGAGCACGACGTCGCCGAAGCCGTTCCCCCGGGTGCGGCGGGGGTGGCGCTCGATGACGCTCACGCCGCGGCCGGGGTCGTCGTGTCCGGCGCCGCCCCCGACGGCGCGGGCGCGCCCCCGACGGCGGCGGGCACGAACATCGGCCCGAGCCCCGGCACGGCGAGGAAGCCCTCGGCGCCGGCGTAGAGCAGGCCGACGCGCGGCAGGTCGGCGGGACTGCGGTAGGCGAGCACCCGCGGCAGCCACTGCGGTCCGAACTTCGCGTTGAAGTCGTGCAGCGAGCGGACCTGGAAGAACGGGTTGAGCACGCCGACCGCGCGCCGGGCGAGCTTCTGCGTCGCCGTGAACGGCACGTCGTCGGCGAACAGGCGCCCCCACATCGCGAAGTTCATCGACAGCCGGACCACGCCCCGCTCGGCCAGGGCCAGGGCGCTCTTCGCGATGAGGAACTCGGTCATGCCGTTGGGCGCGCCGGGGTCGTGGCGCATGAGGTCGAGCGTATAGCCGAACGTCGTGCCCGTGGCCGGGCCGCCGTACGCCGGCACCAGGCGCAGGAAGCCGCCGGGCACGCCGTCGGCGTCGAGCGCGACGCAGAGCAGGAAGTCGCTGTTGGCCGCCGCGCCGGTGATGTCCTGCGAGAGCGACATCGTGAAGCCGCGCTCGGGGTTCTTCCCGCGCCACTTCTCCGAGATCGCGTTGAGCGCCTCGACGAGCTTCGGCGACGCCGCCGACTCCGCGAGCAGCTGGAACCGGTGGGTGCGCTCGACGCGCCGCACCGCGGCCCGCACGCTCTTGCGCTCCCGGCCCTCGAGGGTGAACGACGGGCAGTCGATGATCGCCTCGTCGCCCAGGTAGAACGACCGGAAGCCCCGCGACGCGAGCAGCCCGCCCTCGCGGGTGTCCTCCTCGCGGGCGGCGAGGAACGCCGGGGTCCAGGCGCGCCGCTCGCACATCGCGAGGAACTCGTCGACGACCGCGGGCAGCGAGGCCTCGTCACCGATCGGGTCGCCGGCGGCGAGCGCGTACCCGCCGAGGTAGGTGTAGGCGATCATCGCCCGGCCGTCGGAGCCGAAGAAGAAGCTCTTGTCGTCGCGCAGCGCGAAGGCCGCGAGCGTGTCCCAGCCGTAGGTGTGCACGAGTGTCTCGGCGCGGGTCCAGTCGTCGCGGGTATGCGGGTCGCGTGCGGTGAGCGGCCGGAAGAGCAGCACGAGGAACACGACGAGCCCGACGATCCCGAGCGCGAGCAGCGCGTACGGGAACGTCTCGGCGAACACGCGGCGGTCGAAGACGTACGGTCCGTCGAGCCCGACGAGGCCGCCGAAGATCGTCTCGAGGCCGCCCCAGAACGTCAGCGACGGCGTCATCCGCCCGCTCTGCAGGCCCAGCGAGACGAAGCCGAACGCGAGCACCGCGGCCAGGTAGATCGGGACGAACCGCAGCAGCCGCAGCAGCGACGGCGGGTCGGCGGGCGCGCGGAACTGCCCGCGCGCGACGATCAGCAGCACCAGCAGCGCCACGCTGATCCCCAGGCCCACCTGGTGCGGTCCCTTGAGCACGTGCGCGACGACGGCCACCGCGGACAGCACCACCGCCACGCGCCAGGCCGTCTGCTTGCGCTTGGCGAGCTGGTCGGCGAGCAGCAGCAGGAGCAGGCCGATCGCGGCCGAGAGCACGTGGCCGGTGACGGCGAACCACGGCGGCACGAGGTCCACCTCGACCCGCTCGCCGAGGCGCTCGTGGACGACCGGCATGTGCACGAGCAGGTGCAGCAGGCCGGCGAGCGCGGTCAGTGCGGCGACGAGGGTGACCGTCCAGGGCCGGCGGGGCGTCTCCGGCGGCCGTGTCGCACCCACCGCACCCACCGCACCGGCCGCACCCGCCGCACCCGCCGCGCTCGCCACCGCGACCGGGGTCTGCGGCACCGCGGCCGTCAGCGCGGCCGCCGGCATCGGCGTCGGCGGCAGCACCGGGCGGTGGGCACCGCCGGGGCCGCCGCCGGGCGGCGGGGCGAACTCGGGGCGCAGCGTCGGGAAGAGGATGACCTCGCGGATCGAGTCGACGCTGGCCAGGAGCATGACGAGCCGGTCGATGCCGATGCCGAGCCCGCCGGTCGGCGGCATCCCGTACTCGAGGGCGCGGACGTAGTCGAGGTCGATGTCGCCGGCCTCGGGGTCGCCGTTGCGCTTGGCCTGCGCCTCGGCCTCGAACGCCGCCATCTGCTCGGCGGGGTCGTTCTGCTCGGAGTAGGCGTTGCAGAGCTCGAAGCCGGCGACGATCAGCTCGAAGCGCTCGCTGTACGCGGGGTCCTCGCGGTGCGCGCGCGCCAGCGGCGAGACCTCGCGCGGGTAGTCGATGCAGAAGACGGGGCCGACGACGTCGTGCTGGACGCGCTCGTCGTAGACCTCCTTCATCAGCCGGCCCGCGCCCCAGCCCTGCTCCCAGGCGATGCCCAGCCCGTCGAGGATCCGGCGGGCCTCGTCGAGCGGCATGTCCGGATGCATGACCGCGCCGGTCTTCTCGGTGATCATGTCGGCGAAGCGCTGCCGGGGCCACGGAGGACGCAGGTCGATGGCCTGGCCCTGGTAGTGGACGGTGATGTCGTCGGAGAGCGCCGCGTGCGCGGCGGCCACGACCATGCCCTCGGTCAGGTCCATCATGTCGTGGTAGTCGGCGAAGGCCTGGTAGGCCTCGAGCATCGTGAACTCGGGGTTGTGGCGGGTGTCGACGCCCTCGTTGCGGAACACCCGCCCGAGCTCGAACACCCGCTCCATGCCGCCGACGATGAGCCGCTTGAGGTGCAGCTCGAGGGCGATGCGCAGGTACATGTCGAGGTCGAGGGCGTTGTGGTGCGTGACGAACGGCCGCGCCGACGCCCCGCCCTGGATGCTCTGCAGCACCGGGCCCTCGACCTCGGTGAAGCCCTGGTCCGCGAGGTGGTTGCGGATGGCGCGCACGGCGGCGTGGCGGATGCGGAAGATGTCGCGGCTGCGCTCGTTGACCTGCAGGTCGGCGTAGCGCTGGCGGTAGCGGGTCTCGACGTCGGCGAGGCCGTGGTGTCCCCCGGCCGGCGGGCGCAGCGCCTTGGCCAGCAGCGCGCACTCCTCGACGCGGATGGAGAGCTCGCCGCGCCGGGTCGTCATCACCCGGCCGCGGATGCCGACCCAGTCGCCGCGGTCGAGGTCGTCGATCGCGACGTGGGCGTCGTGGCCGACCACGGCCGTGTCGACGAAGAGCTGCACCGCGCCCGTGCGGTCGCGCAGCGTCCCGAAGCTCAGCCCGCCCTGCCGGCGCATGCCGGTGAGGCGCCCGGCGGCCCAGACCTCGTCGTCGGTGACGGTGTCCGGGGCGAGGTCGGCGTGAGCGGCGCGGATGTCGGCGAGGGCGGTGTTCTCGCCACCGTCCACCGGCCAGCGGTACGGCTCGGTCTCCCCCGCGGCGCGCCGGGCGGCGAGCTTCGCGGTGCGGATGTCCTGCTGGCCGAGGTGGACGCCGTGCTCGTCGGGGTGGTCGTCGGGGTGGCCGGTGTCCTCGTCCGGGCCGGGCCCGTCGGCGTCGGGGTGGGCGTCCGTGGGGGCGTCCATGCTCAGCGTGCTCCCTCCTGCTCCCGCGACTCGACCGGCACCGACGGCTCGGTGGGCGGCGCCGGCTCGGTGGGCTGCGCCGGCTCGGTGGGCTGCGCCGGCTCGGTGGGCTGCGCCGGTGCGGCCGGCGCGTTCGGCGCCCCGGCCACGGCGTCGACGAACGCGTTCCACCGCCGCCGCTCGCGCTCGGGGAAGCGGCGCAGGCTCCGCAGCCGCTTGCTCGAGCCCTCCGGGTAGCGCCAGCGCGCCCAGGGCGAGGTCGGGCGGGCCAGGCGCACGGCGCCGACGAGCGCGAGCACCGGGACCAGGAAGCCGAGCAGCCCGAGCAGCGGGCGGCCCTTGGCCAGCGCGACGACGCACAGCAGGCCGTTGATCACGATCGTCCCGATGACGACCGTGATGCCGTCGGCGGTGTCCGGGTCGAACGGGTTGAAGCCGAGGACGAGCAGGGCCATCAGCGCGCCGACGACGAACACCGCGTCGACCGACACCCGCCCCTCGCGCTCCCAGTAGACGTCGGAGAGGTGCAGCCAGAGCGCGAACTCGTCGAGGGCGAGGGCCGCGCCTGCCCCGAACGCGGCGGCGAGCACGTAGCGCCAGGGCGGCTCGGGCGAGTACGTGAACTCGGCGACGCCCGCCACGAGCATGAGGAAGATGCCCCACACCAGGTGGTGGAGGTGCACGCCGCCCACCGACTGGTTGCGGAACGGGCCCTTCCCCGCCCGGATCAGCCGCACGACGACGCGCGTGGCGAGGAAGACGACGACGAACGACCCGAACATCCAGGCCGCCGCGGCACGTGCTTCGAGGTCGATGGTCAGGCTCACGGCGCCCCCACGGGCTCGGGCTCTCGGGTGGAGGTCGCGGCCGACGACCGCGACAGCGCGGCGGTGGCCGCGACCATGGCGACGACGCAGGCGCCGACGAGGGCCCACTCGAGCCCGTCGGCGCGGACCTGCTCGCCCAGCACGACGACGCCGAGCACCGCCGCGACGACGGGCTCGCCGACGGTCACGGCGGGCAGCGACGCCGCGAGCGGGCCGGCCCCGAAGGCCGCCTGCTGCAGCAGGGTGCCGCCGACCGCGGCCGCGACCAGCGCCCACGTCTCCCATGCGGTGAGCAGGGCGAGCGGGCCCTCGCCCAGCAGGTCGACGACCGACTTCGTCAGCGCCGCGACGAGGCCGTAGGCGAGGCCGGTGGCGACCGCGAGCATCGCCGCGCGTCGCGGCCCGCGCCGCCGGCCGGCGACCACGACGGCCGCGACGAGGGCCAGGAGCAGGGCGACCAGCGCCGGCCACCAGACGCGGAACGGTGCCTGGTCGACACCGGCGGTCGGCTCGCCGACCACGACGAACAGGGCGAGCGCGGCGACGAGCACGAGCGCCCACCGCACCTCGGAGCGTCCGATGCGCCGCCCGGTCAGCCGTGCCTCGAGCGGGAGCGCGAACAGCACGGTCGTGACGAGCAGCGGCTGGACGAGCAGCAGCGCGCCGACACCGAGCGCCGCGGCCTGCACGACGAAGCCGCCGGTGTCGCCGACCGTGCCGGCCCACCAGCGCGGCGAGCGGACGAGGCGGGCGATCAGCCGCCCGCCGCGCGCCTGGTCGTCGGGCACCGCGGCGGCCGCGCCGCGCTGGGCCACGGACGCGATGGCGAAGAGGAGGGCGGCCAGGACCGCGAGCGCGCCCGCGAGGAGCGTCACCTCGCCGCCCGGCCGACCGCAGTCACCCGGTCAGTGGAGCACCGAGTGACCACGCAACGCGACAGGATCTCCTCGTAGCCACCCTATCGGGCGAGTGGCATCCCATCGTCACGTCCGAAAGGTGACACCGGGTGGCAGGGACGGGCGCGGGGCGCTCCGGCGTCCCACCAGAACCCGACAGGAGCGTGAGTACCGTCCCGTGCCCGGAGGCGAGGTCCGGGTCCGCGGACGTCACCGAACGGGAGGACCCGGGTCGACCATGCCCAGCGCCGGCCCGCTCGACGACCGTCCGACCCGCACGACGGCCGCGGACCCGCGCACGGAGGACGCGACGGCGCGCCGCGCGCGCTTCCGCCCCGAGATCGAGGGGCTGCGCGGCCTCGCGGCGGTCCTCGTGGTGATCTATCACGTCTGGGTCGGTCGGGTCTCCGGCGGCGTCGACGTCTTCTTCTTCCTGTCCGGGTTCCTCGTCGTCGGCATGCTCGCCCGTGGCGCGGGGCGCGGCACTCTCCGGGTCGCGGCGACCTGGCTGCGGTTGTTCTGGCGCCTGCTCCCGACGGCGGGCCTCGTGCTGCTGGTCAGCGCCGTGGGCGCGATCGTCGTCATGTCCCCGCTGCGCTGGTCCCAGAACGTCTCCGAGCTGCTCGCCTCGGCGTTCTTCCTGGAGAACTGGCGGCTCGCCGCCGACGCCGTCGACTACTACGCCGACAACAGCGCGGCCAGCGTCGCCCAGCACTTCTGGTCGCTGTCGGTGCAGGGGCAGTTCTACGTCGTGGCGCCCGTGCTGGTCCTGCTCGTCGCCGGCGGCGCCCGGTGGCTGGGCGCAGACGTCCGGCGCAGCCTGCTCGTGGTGCTCGCAGCCGTGGGCGCGGCGTCCCTCACGTACTCGGTGATCACGACCGCCGCCGACCAGCCGTTCGCCTACTTCGACTCCCTCGCCCGCGCCTGGGAGTTCGCGATCGGTGGCGTGCTGGCCCTGACCATCGAGCGCTTCCGGCTGCCGCACGGCCTGCGCGTGTTCCTGGGCTGGCTCGGGGTCGTCGCCCTCGTGGCCTGCGGCGCCGTGCTCGATGTGGGGGCCGGGTTCCCGGGCTACCTCGCGCTGTGGCCGGTCGCGGCCGCGGCGGCGGTGGTGGTCGCCGGAAGCACCGCTTCCGGCCTGGGGGTGGACCGGCTGCTGACCTCACGCGCCGGGCGGTACCTCGGAGAGATCAGCTACCCCCTCTACCTGTGGCACTGGCCGGTCCTGATCCTCTACCTGGCGTTCCGCAGTCGCGATGAGGTCGGGCTGGTCGGCGGCCTGGGTGTGGTGGCGCTGTCGGTCGCGCTCGCCGTCGGCTCGCACCACCTCGTGGAACGGCCCGCGCGCCGGATCGCGCCGGCCGGACCGCCCGCGGGGCGACCCGTCGCCCTCGTGGCGGCGACGCTCGCCCCCGTCCTCGTCGTCCTCGTCACCTGGCACGCGGCGACCGACCGGCGCGCGGGCGCCTACGTCGAGCTCGGCGACCCCGACCACCCGGGCGCGGTCGCCCGCCTGCCCGGGTTCGTCTACGACGGCGCGCCCGACCCCCCGTTGCGACCGTCGACCGCGGCGGTGGTCGACGACTGGGTGGAGTACCAGCACGACTGCGTCGCCCCACCCGAGCGCCCCAACCTCGAGCTCTGCACCCACCTTCCCGCCGAGACCCCCGACCGCGTGATCACCGTGGTCGGCGACTCGCACATGCAGCAGTTCCTGCCGGCACTCGAGCCGCTGGCCCTCGAGCGCAACTGGGAGATCCGGACGTTGATCCGGCCCGGGTGCCCGTTCTCCACCGGCTCGGACGCCAACATCGGCGAGGTCCCGTGCCTGGAGTGGAACGCCGCGGCGATCGAGCACCTCCTCGCCGAGCCGCCCGACGCGGTGCTCGCCGGCGCGACCCGCGACGTGCGCGCGGGACGCACGGAGGAGACGCCGCCGGGATTCGTCGAGGCCTGGCGACGTCTCGACGCGGGCGGCGTCCCGATCGTCGCCCTGCGCGACAACCCGCGCTTCGACTGGTGGCCCGCGGAGTGCGTGGAGACCAACGGCCGCGGCGCTCCGGAGTGCGAGCTGCCGCGCGACGAGCTCTACGCCGAGCCGCCGTACGCCGCGGTGGACGTCCCCGCCAACGTCGGCTTCCTCGACCTCACCGACCACCTCTGCACCGAAACCGTCTGTCCCCCGGAGATCGGCAACGTCATGGTCTACCTCGACGACAACCACCTGTCGGCGTCCTACGCACGAAGCCTCGCCCCGGTCGTGTCGCTGCTGTTCCCGGCCGCGCTGGATCGATGAGCACCCGGGAGGCCCGCCGCCCCCGGCGCGGGCGGTTTGCGAGGATGCAACGGATGCGTCTCCCTACCGCGGTCGCTGCCACCGCACTGCCCGCCCTGGCGCTCGCGGTGCTCGGCAGCTCCCACCCCGCGGTGCTCACCCCCGAGTCGGCGCAGTGGTGGCGCGACCTGCACGTCATCGGGCTCGTGCTCTTCCCGCTCCTGGCGCTCGGACCCTGGGCCGTCGTGCGCGCCGCGCGCCCCGCCGGCCCGCTCGGCTGGGTGCTGGAGGGACTCGCCATCGTGCTGGGTCTCGTTTACGCCGCCTTCTACGGCGCGCTCGACGCGCTCGCGGGGGTCGGCGGCGGGCACGAGACCATGCGCCTCGGCCCGGGGCCGTGGGTCGCGACGCTGTTCGAGATCGCCGACGCCCTCGGCATCCAGGGCGCCTACGCCTACCTCGCGGCGAGCGTGCTCGCGGCGGTGCTCGCGCTGGTCCGCGCCCCCGGCGCCTGGCGCCTGCTCGCCGCGGTCGGGGCCCTGTTCGCGGTCGTCGGGGCCTGGTCGTTCCTGACCAGCCACATCTACTGGCCGTTCGGCGTCGCCACGATGGTCATGCTCGCGATCGGGCACACGCTGCTCGTCGTTGGGGCGACCCGCCCGACGGTCCCCGGTCGCCGCCGGGGCGCCCCGGTGGCGGCCGCGGCGTAGCCCGCCCCTTCGTCGACCCCTCGTCGGCCGGCGCCGACCGGTCCGCGACACGTCCTCGACGCGGTCGGCGTCCTTGCGATTCCCTGACGGGATGCCGTTCCGTCTCCCCCGCGTGCGCCACGCCCTGAACGTCCGGCTGGTGCGCGCCGTCGAGCACGGGGTGGCCGCGGTCGTCGACGACCGGGTCCTCCCGCGGCTGGAGGCCCTCGAGGCCCGGGCGCGCGAGCAGGCCACCGCGCTCGCCGCGGCCCGGACGGAGGTCGACGAGCTGCGCGCCGAGCTGCACGCGCGCGAGGTCCGTGACCGCCGCGACATGCTCGCCGCGGGAGAGCGCGACGCGGTCGCCTCGAGCGCCCGCTTCGTCCGCGACGCCATGCCCGGGGCCCGCACGTTCCCCGACCCGAGCGCCACCCTCGCCCATGCCCTCGGGCTCGCACCGCGTGGCGGGCTGGCCCTGGAGTTCGGCGTCTACACCGGCACCACGCTGCGCGCCATCGCCGCGGCGCGCGGCGACGGCGAGGTCTACGGGTTCGACTCGTTCCAGGGCCTGCCCGAGGACTGGCGCGCCGGTTTCGGCGCGGGCACCTTCGGCGAGGTCGAGCCCCCGGAGGTCCCGGGCGCCGAGCTCGTCGTCGGGTGGTTCGCCGACACCCTGCCCGCGTTCCTCGCCGAGCACCCCGAGCCGGTGGACCTCCTGCACCTCGACGCCGATCTCCACTCCTCGACGGCCACGGTGCTCGAGCACGTCGGTCCCCGGCTGCGACCGGGCTCGGTGATCGTGTTCGACGAGTACCTCAACCACGCCGGCTGGGAGGACGGCGAGCACCGCGCCTGGACCGAGTACGTGGCCCGCGCGGGGCTCTCCTTCACCTACGAGGCGTTCACCCACGACAACGAGCAGGTCGTCGTCGTGGTCACAGGGCCGCGCGCGCAGGTGCCGCCGCCGGCCCCACGGGGTACTGAGGTGTCGACCGGCCTCGGCTGAGCCGACCGGCGGCGCGTAAACCGCCACACAGCGGGCGGAACGGACACCGCGTGTCACCGCTTCGTTGCTCCCGGTGGACCCCGGTGTGCGGGACGGCGAGTGGGAAGGGCACAGTCGACGCGATGACCTCCACGGCCGATCGTCGGCTCGGGAGTCGAGTCGACGCCCCGGCCGCCGCCCCGGACCGCCCTGCCGCGGGCAGCCCCGCGGCGCCGGGCCCGGGGCGCCAGCCCAGCGACGGGTCGCGGTTCCGGCCCGAGATCGAGGGCCTGCGGGCCGTCGCGTGCCTGCTGGTGGTCGTCTACCACGTGTGGATCGGGCGCGTCTCGGGCGGCGTCGACGTCTTCTTCGCCCTGACCGGTTTCCTGGCGGCCGGTCAGCTGGCGCGCGCGAGCGAGCGGGGTCGCCTCGACGTGGTCGCGCAGTGGGGTCGCACCCTGCGCCGACTGGTGCCGCCGGCGGCGGTCGTCATCGTCGGCACGATGATCGCGAGCGTCCTGTTCCTGCCGGAGTCCCGCTGGCCGCAAGCCGTCCGCGAGACCGTGGCCTCGGCCTTCTTCGTGGAGAACTGGCGCCTGGCCGCCGACGCGGTCGACTACTACGCCTCGCACGACAGCGCGAGCGTCGTGCAGCACTTCTGGTCGCTGTCGATTCAGGGACAGTTCGCGGTCGTCTTCCCCCTCGTCGTCGCTGCGGTCGCGCTCGTCGCGCGCCGGCGCGCCGTGGACGTGCGCCAGGCCGTCGTCACGACGCTCGTGGCCATCACCGTCGCTTCCCTCGCCTGGTCGATCTTCTCGACGGCGGCGGACCAGACCTACGCCTACTTCGACGCCCTCGCCCGCGTGTGGGAGTTCACCCTCGGCGGCCTCCTCGCGCTGTGGCTCCACCACCTCCGTCTGCCGGCGTGGGCGGGGGTCCTGCTCGGGTGGGCCGGGCTCGTCGGGCTCGCTGCGTGCGGCATGGTCCTCGACGTCCAGGGCGGCTTCCCCGGCTACCTGGCCCTGTGGCCCGTGATGTGCGCGGGAGCGGTCATCGTCGCGGGCGACACCGCCCATCCGCTGAGCAGCGCACGACTGCTCTCGTCGCGGCCGCTGCAGTACCTGGGCAGCATCAGCTTCCCGCTCTACCTCTGGCACTGGCCGGTCCTGCTCCTGGCCCAGGCGACGACCCACGACGAGCAGCCGGGCGTCCTCCTCGGCGGTGCCGTGGTGCTCACCTCGGTGCTGCTCGCCGCCGCCACCCGGCACCTCGTCGAGGACCCCCTCCTCCGCCGGGGGCGCGGCTCCCGGACCCGACTCGCCGACCACCGGGTGGCCCTGGTCGCCCTGATCCCGGTCCTGCTGCTCAGCCTGGTGTGGCACGGCGTCACCACGGCACGCGCGACGCCGTCC
Source organism: Actinomycetospora sp. ABD4_176 (assembly GCF_056311855.1). Lineage (NCBI taxonomy): Bacteria > Bacillati > Actinomycetota > Actinomycetes > Pseudonocardiales > Pseudonocardiaceae > Actinomycetospora > Actinomycetospora sp. ABD4_176. The sequence goes on from NZ_CM149974.1 coordinate 3,801,455, forward strand.
GGGATCGCGGGCGACCTCGACCACCCCGGCGCCGTCTCCCGGGAACCGGGGTTCGTCGACCGTGGGTCGCCGGATGCCGAGCCGATCCCGCCCGCGGTGTCGGCCTACGAGGACTGGGTCGACTACCGCGACGCCGGCACCGGCTGCACCGGCGTCCCCGGCCAGCCCGCGCTGGAGACGTGCACCTTCGTACCGGCCGCCGACCCGGCGGCACCGACCATCGTCGTGGCCGGCGACTCCCACATGCAGCAGTTCCTGCCCGCCGTGGCACCGATCGCCCGAGAGCGCGGGTGGCGCGTCCAGACGCTCATCCGACCCGGGTGTCCGTTGTCGACGACCTCCGAGTCCAACACCGGCGAGGTCGACTGCATCACCTGGAACCAGCAGGCTCTCGCCACCCTCACCGCGTCACCCCCCGCGCTGGTCGTCGCGCAGGGCACGCACAACGTGCGCATCGGGGGTACCGAGTCGACCCCGTCGGGCATGGTCCAGGCGTGGGAGAGGCTGGCCGGCGCCGGCGTGCCGGTCCTGGCCGTCCGGGACAACCCGCGCTTCGGCTACGCCCCGCCGAGCTGCGTCGACACCTACGGGCGCGGTGCGCCGGAATGCGACGTCCCCCGCTCGGCGGTCTATCCGTCGTCGCCCCCGGTCCCGTCGGGACTGCCCTCGTCGGTGTCCGTGCTCGACCTCGCCGACAGCATCTGCCTGCCCACGACCTGCCCCCCGGAGATCGGGCGGGTCATGGTCTACCTCGACGACAACCACCTGACCGCGACCTTCACCGCGTCGTTGGCGCCGGTCGTCGGCCGCGAGGTCGCGGCCCTCATGGCGCGATGACGGGCCCCTCCTACGCTGGGGGCCGAGTACCGGCCGACCGCACCGACACTGGGAGCCCGTCCCGCATGACCGACACCGCGACCCTCGCGACCTCCCACGGCGTGTCCCGCGACGACGACGAGGACCGCCTGGTGGTGGGTCGCGGGCTGTTCACGGGGCCGAGGCCGGAGGTCCCGGACGAGCTCTACGTGGACATCCTCCACGGCCGGGCCGAACGGCGGCGCCGACACATCAACGTCGGGCCGAACAGCCGCGTCACCACCAACACGTACTTCGGCCGGTTCCCCGCGAGCTACTGGCAGCGCTGGACGACGGCGACCGAGGTGCGCTTCGAGGGCCGCACCCGCGGAGTGGGTCGGGTGATGCTCCGGGCGTCCGACACGAACGGCGTCGCGCGCACCCTCGCGGTCGACGACGCCCGCACCGAGGACGTCAGTCTCACCGCCACGCTCGACCGCTTCCTCGACGGTGGCGGACTGTGGATCGAGATCGTCACCGACGACGAGGAGCTGCTGCTCCACGACGTCCGGTGGACCGTGGCGGCCCCCACGACACCGCGCACCACCAGCGTGGTGGTCTGCACGCACAACCGCGCCGACGACTGCGTCGCCACGCTCGAGGCGCTCACCACGGAGCACGACGTCCTCTCTCTGCTCGACGCCGTCGTCGTCGTCGACCAGGGCAGCGACCGGATCGACACCCGCGCGGGGTTCGCCGGAGTCGCCACGCGACTCGGCGACCGCTTCCGCTACGTGCCCCAACCGAACCTCGGCGGGTCGGGCGGGTTCACCCGCGGTCTCCACGAGGTGGTCGAGGGCGCGGCGGGGCACGGTGACGTCCTGTTCATGGACGACGACATCCGGTGCGAGCCCGAGGTGGTCGTGCGGCTGGCCGCGTTCGGTCGGTGTGTCGCCGACCCGACCATCGTCGGTGCGCAGATGCTCAACCTGCTGCACCCGACCCAGGTCCTGGCCGGCGCCGAGTACGCGGTGCTCACCGACCTCACCAACGGCCACGTCAGCCCGGGCGCGGTCGGCGAGTCCGACGTCACCGCCCACTTCCCCGACGGCACGAAGAACGTCCAGGACCGGCGGGTCGACGCGGGCTACACCGGATGGTGGTCCTGTCTCATCCCGTCCGAGCTGGTCGCCCGCGCCGGGTATCCGCTGCCGCTGTTCTTCCAGTGGGACGACGTCGAGTACTGCTACCGGGCCCGGGCGCACGGCGTCGCGACGGTGACCCTGCCGGGAGCGGGTGTCTGGCACGCCGACTTCCCGTGGAAGGACTGGGACGACTGGCACCGGTACTTCAACCTGCGCAACGCGATGATCACTGCCGCGCTGCACTCGCCGTTCCCGGTGCGGCACGTGACGGGGGTCCTCGCGGATCTGCTGGGCCGGTACCTCGTCGCCATGAACTACGGCCTGGCCACCACCCTCATCGCGGCCGTCGACGACTTCCTCGCCGGTCCGCAGGTCCTCGACGACGGCGGTGTGGCCGCTGTCGCCCGCGTCCGCGGCCGCCGAGCCGGGCACGGTGAGACCGTCACCCACCCCGTTACCAAGGCCCCCGGCCTGGCCCCGACCGAGATGGAGATCGTCCGCGCGGGTCCGGAGCCCACGCGGGAGCGCCTCGTGATGGCGAAGCGACTGGCCCAGCAGTGGCTGGGGCGCGTCCCCCGCCACGGCGGGCTCATCGGCGCCGGTGAGGCGCACTGGTGGCACGTCGGGCTCTTCGACCACGTCGCCGTGACCGACGCCGGCCAGAGCGGGGTCCGGGTGCGCCGCCGGGACCCCGAGTCCCTCCAGACCCTCGGTCGCGAGGGGGCCGCGACCCTGTGGCGACTCGCTCGTGAGGGACGTGCGGCCGCCGAGGCGTGGCGGGCCGCCGCACCACGGCTCACGACGGGCGAGAACTGGCGCCGACTGTTCTCCGGGAGCTGAGCCCGGACGCCGAGCCGTCGCCCGGCGCGCCCGTCGTGGTCACGTCCGCCGGGTCCCGCGCGGGCGTGCGTCAGCCCCGGTCGGCGCGCGTGACGTAGAGCCGCGAGTCCCAGCGGGGACCCGCGCTGTCGTCGGGGTCGGCAGCCAGCACCTCGGCGCCGCACGCGGCCACGAGCGCCCGCACCTCCGTCTCCGGGGTGCCGTGCATCTCCATGCCCCGACGCAGCCTGCGAACCACCGGCCCGGGCAGGGCGCGCAGTGCGAGCCCGGCCGCCGTCGCGGCCGGTGCGGTCGGCAACTGGAACACCACGAGACCCCCCGGCCGCACCAGTCCGTAGAAGGCACGGATGTAACGGTGGGCGAGCTCGCTGGGCATGTGCTGCAGGACCCGGCAGGTGTAGACGAGGTCCGCCGTGCCCGGCTCGACCACGTCGAGCGCCGGTCCGGTGGCCAGCCGGAACTCGCAGGCGGGCGCGTCGACGATCTCTCGAGCCTTCTCGAGCATCGTCGGCGAGATGTCGAGCCCGATCACGTGCTCGAAGCCCGCCGTGGCGAGGCCGTGCGACAGGCGCCCCGCTCCGCACCCGAAGTCGACCGCCCGCCCGCGTACCGGCTCGACGCCGATCCCGGCGAGGCGGGCGAGCACGGCGTCGACCTCGGCGGCCCCGGTCTCGAGGAACTCCGACGTCGTCCATCGGCGACCGGACTTGTCCCGGTCGGTGAGGACCGCCCACAGCGGGTCTTCGCGGCCGAGCCGCGTCCAGGTCCGCGAGACCTCGTCGATCCCGGCGCTGTGGTCGGTGCTCACGGAATTCCTCCGGGGGTCTGGCGGGCTCACCGTCCGCCGGCCTTGGCGAAGACGGCGTCGTAGGCGTCCAGGACGGCCTCCACGCTGTAGCGGGCGGAGGCCGCGGCGGCGCCGACGGCGGGGTCGGGCGGGTCGTCGCGCAGTCGGGCGAAGGCGGCGGTCAGGCCGCTGACGTCGCGCGGCGTCACGATCGCCCCGAACCCGGTCTCCTCGACGACGGTGCGCACGCCCGGGAGGTCGCTGACCACGGCGGGGACACCCGCCATCATCGCGACGACCTGGACGATGCCGAACGCCTCGAAGGCGTTGACCGACGGGAGGGCGAAGACGTCGAGGGACGCGTAGAAGTCGTCGAGGTCGTCCTCGGGGATGAACCCCAGCATCTCGACCCTCGGGTCGTCGCCGATGTGGCGTCGCACCCGCGCGACGACGCTGCCCCCGGCGACGTCGAGGTAGTCCCCGCCGACGAGCAGCCGCGCGTCGGGGTCGTCGAGGGCCAGGAAGGCGTCGACGAGGTTCTCCACGCCCTTCTCCTCGACGATGCGCCCGAGGAAGCCGATGTGGAGTCCTGCGGTGCGGCGGTAGGTCGGCCGGCCCGGGCGGCGGGGCGGACAGGGCGGTGGCACGGCGACCAAGCGCCCCTCGATCGAGGGCCACATCCGGCTGTGCCGGGCGTAGTCCTCGCTGGAGACCACGGCCGCGGCGGACCGACGCAGCGCGGCGCCGCTCGAGAAGTCGATCGCCCGGTGTTGGGCGGCGTTCACCAGTCGCCGCGCGAGCGGACCCTCGCCCGTGGGCAGGGAGACGTCGCAGTGGTAGGTCGACACCACCGGCACGGGGGACAGCCGCGCCAGCAAGCCGGCCTCGACCAGCGGCAGATGCAGGTTGACGACGGTCGAGCGGGACATCTCCCGGAGAGCGAGACGCGTCAGGTTCAGACCGATCGTGCCCTTGCCCACCTTGGCGAGGACAGGTGCGCGGACCACCTGTACGCCGTTGACCACCTCATGGGTGGGCAGCTCCGGATCGTGCTTGGAGGCGACCACGCACACCCGCCAGCCGCGCGCGGCGAGGCCCTCGGCCAGATCACGGGCGACGTTGGTCAGCCCGGACACGTAGGGGCTGTAGTAGGTCAGGACGATGCAGAGGTCGTGATGCGGGTGGTGGTCGTCCATGAGCCTCCCCTGAGCTGCTCCACGGTCCTCCGGGACGGGCCCGAGACGTCCGATCACTAGCTGTCACTGTAGAGGTCCCGGATGCCCCGGGTATCGGTGGGCGCGCGGGCTCGCGGGGCAGCCGCCTCCCGGTGCACCCGATCGTCAGCTGCCCGTCAGGCCGCGAGCGGGCCTGCGCCCCCGGGCCCGTCGGGTTGCTAGCGTGCGGCATCCACTGTCCGACTCCGGAGCACGCCCGGTGACCGCCTCCCCGCCGCCCTCGCCGCCCGACGGTCCCGAGGGTGGGCCCGCAGAGGCCGACGACCCGGCGCCGACGACCCCCGACGTCGCCGGCGGCTGGCGCGTGCGCCGCCGGCCCTCGTGGCCGGCCGTCGCGACGCTCGCCGGTGTCGTGGCGCTCGTGTGCGCGGTGCTGCTCCCGTTCCTCCCGGTGAGCGTCTCCCAGCCCGAGGTCAGCTGGCCGCTCGATCCTGCCGACCCGCAGCCGACGGCGTTGCAGCTGACCACCCAACGACCGCTCGCCCTCGACGTCCGGGCCGACTGCACCGCCGCCCGGGCCGCCGCGTCCGCGGGCACCGGGCGCGCGCTGGGCGAGCCGGGGGACGGCCTGCTGCTGGCCACCCTGCCCCCGGTCTCGCCCGCCGCTCCGGTGGGCCTGCTCGCGACCGTGCGCGGCGAGCGCCTGACGGTCGAGTCCCGCGGCGTGCCGCTCGCGGACATCCCGCTCCCGGCCGGCCCCTGCGCCATCGGGATCTCCGGCGACCTGTCCGGCATGACCGTGACCCTCGACGGCCGCGTCGTCGGCCGGGCGGGTCCCGACGCGGTCCCCGACGTCGACGCGCTGGTGACCTCCGTGCCGGCGCGCCCCGGCGGTGCCGGGCTCGCGGTCCGGCTCACCGTCGACGACCAGTTCTCCACGTCGCCCACACCGCTCAAGAGCGCGGTCGTCGTCCTCCTGCTCCTCGCGGTCGTCGTCGTCCTCGTGGCGCTGCGCGAGCGGGACCGTGTCGTGCGGGCGGCGCGGTGGGACGCCGCGCCCTCGTCGTGGCGCCGGTCGTGGTCGGCGTGGCGCGAGCGGTGGCGCGGACCGTGGCGGGAGTGGCCACGCCCCCGGATCGTCGATGCGGTGGTGCCGGCCGTCCTGGTCCTCTGGACGTTCGTCGCCCCGATGTCGGACGACGACGGCTACTACGCCGCGATGGCGGCCAACGTGCCCTACACGGGCTACGTGGCGAACTACTACCAGCTCTACAACCAGGGCTTCACCCCGTTCACCTGGATCTACTACGTGCTCTCGTGGTGGCAGCAGGTCGCGGGGTTCAGCCCGGTCGTCCAACGGGTTCCCTCGCTCCTGCTCGGCCTGTTCAGCTGGGTCCTGCTGCGGGCCTTCCTCGCCCGCGCCCTCCCCGAAGGTCCGACGCGACGGCGCGCCGTGGCGCTCCACGCGGTGGCCGCGGTGGCGTTCCTCGCCTGGTGGCTCCCCTACGACGTCGGGGTGCGCGCCGAGGCCGTCGTGGCCACCAGCGTCATCGCGGGCCTCCTGGCGCTGCGGGTCGCCCTCGAACGTGACCGCTGGGTCCTCGCCGGGATCGCGGTCGCCGCCGCCGCCTTCGGGGCGACGGCCGCGCCGACCGGCTTCGTGGCGCTCGCGCCCCTGCTCGCCCTGCTGCCGTCGGTGTGGCGGCAGCTCGCCGAGGTCGGGACGCTGCGCCGCCGGATCGCCACGGTGGTCGCGCTCGCCTCGCCGGGCGCGCTGGTGGGCGTGCTCGCGTTCGCCGACGGGTCGCTGCGCGACTTCGTCCGGGCCCAGCAAATCTTCCTCGGGATGCAGGCGCAGGAGACGTGGTACTCCGAGATCGTCCGCTGGAGCTTCCTGCTCGACGACGGCGGACCGATGGGCACCTACGCCAAGCGCTACCCGGTGCTCCTCGGCGTGCTCGCGCTGGGCTGTCTGCTCGCCCTCGTGGCGCGGGGCCGGGCCGCGGGGGGCCGGCCGGTGCCCCCGCGCGTCGCCGCGGCGGGATGGACGCTGCTCCTCGGCTTCGCCCTGCTGTGGCTGACACCGAGCAAGTGGACGCACCACTTCGGCACGCTCGGCACCGTCGGGCCCGCCGTGATCGCCCTCGTCGTCGTCGGCGCGCCGCTGCTCCTCCGCGGGAACGGCCCCGACGGGACCTCCGGCGCCGATCTCGACGGCGAGCGGGCGCGATGGCGCCCGCCCCTGCCGGTCACGGTCGGGGTCGGCCTGATGGTGGTCGTCCTCGCGGCCCTGGCCGGCCACGGGGACCACGCCTGGCCCTACTCGTGGATGCTCGGGCTCCCCGACCCCTACGAGGTGCCCCAGGTCGCCTTCGTCGCGTTCGACCAACCGGGCTGGTGGTTGCTCGGCGGTCTCGCCCTCGCCGGGGTCACCGTCCTCGTCGTCCGGCGCCGGGCGCCGGACTGGCGCCCGGTCGCGCCCGTCGTCGCGGTCTCGCTGCTCGCGAGCGCCGTGCTCCTGGTGACGACGACCTACCTCGTCGGCGGATTCGTCCTGGCCACCCTCCGCACGGCCGACGGCTACTCGCCGTGGGCCGACGCCGTGCGCGACCCCCTGGCCACCGGGTGCGCGGCCTCCCGACAGATCGAGGTCCTCGACCCGGCCAGCGCACGCCCGCTGGTGCCCCTCCCCCTCCCGGCGGCGGTGCCCGGCGGGCCGTCGCCGTTCGTGCCGGGAGGCTGGTTCCCCTCGAGCCCTCCGCCCCCGACCGGCCTGCCCGCCTGGGGCAGCTTCGTTCCGCCCCCCACCGGACCCGGGGTGTTCGCGGGTTCCGACGGCACCGTGGGCGGCTTCTCCACGCCCTGGTACGCGATCCCCCCGGACCGTCCCGGGGCCGCGATGACCACCTCGGTCGCGGGCCGCACGGGCGGGGGCAACTCCCTGCGCGTCGAGTACGGCCGCGTGGTGGGCGACCGGGTCCTGCCGGTCGGCGGCTCGCCGTTGGGCGTCGACCTCGACGGCAGCGCCGTCGACTCCGTGATCTGGCGCTCGCAGCTGCTCGAGGGTCCCGACGGGCCGCCACCCGAAGCCACGGTCCTTCGCCTCGTGGCCGAGGACACCTCGGTGGCTCCGGGCGGGTGGATCGCGGTCGCGGCGCCGAGCGTGCAGCGGTGGACGACCCTCGAGGAGTACCGGCGCCCGGGAGAGGCGACGGCGGTCAGCTGGCAGTACTCGTTCCTCTTCCCCTGCGATCGCAAGCCCGTCCAGGCCTTCGGCATCAACGAGCCGGCCACCCTCGGGGTGGTGTGGGGCGACCGACCGCTGGCGTTCCGGTTCGACGGCATCTGGCAGACCGGCCGCGGCGGACTGTTCGCCCAGAGCCTGCGCGATTCCGAGGTGACGGCGCTGGTCACCCGGCTGCGCGTCGCCCCGGACGCCGCCTCCGGGCAGGTGTACCGGCTCGACCCCCTCGTCCCGGTCGAGCCTCGCTACCGGATCGACCCGCGCCGGGTCGTCGTCAGCGGCTGGGCTCCGGCTCCGAACACCACGATGTCGGTGCCGATCGACGAGCAGGGAGTCGACGAGGGAGACGAGCAGCAGGACGAGCCCTAGTACGCCGGCGCGGGGCCTGCCGGTCGGTCGGTCCGCGGAGGGGGCTCAGGCGGGGCGGCTCAGGACGAACACCGACGACTCACCGCTTCCCGCGGGGAGCACGAGACGCCCCGACAGGAACTGTGCGAACGCCGGGACCGCGTAGCGAGCGGCGTCGAGCAGCATCGGCCGCCGGCCGTAGGGCACGTCCCAGAGCCCGTCGGTGCCCTCACGCTCGACGCGGAAACCGTGGTCGGTGAGGAACTCCCGCCACTGGGCGTGCGGCTTGAGGTTGATGTGGGTCGGGTCGGCGAAACCCATCCACGCCTCGCCGGCGAGGCTCCGGCCCCGACCGGCCGGGTCGGGCATGACCACGAGGGCGTGGCCGCCGGGCCGGAGGATCCGCCGCCAGGTGGCGAGGGTCTCGGCGGCGACGGCGTCGTCGAGGTGCTCGAGGACGTGGATCGCCGTGAGGGCGCCGAAGCCGCCGTCGTCGAGCTCCGCGGGGTCCGTGCTGATCGTCGCGCCGGGTGCGTTGGCCCGCGCGGTCCGCGCCGAGTACTCCGAGACCTCGAAGCCCGCGGCGGGGCCGAGGGCGGAGAGGCGCCGGACGAGGTGGCCCGTGCCGCAGCCGAAGTCGAGATAGGGGCCGCCCGCGGTGTAGCGGCGGACCAGACGCGTGTACCAGCGCAGGGCGGGGCGGTCGTCGGCCTGGCCGTTCGCGAGGTAGTACCCCTCGTCGTACTCGGTACCGCTCACGCCTCGCTCCTCTCGTCGGGGCGGCGCCGGGAGGCCGCCAGGATCAGGCCGCTCACCAGGGCACCGACGGTGCTGCCGACGCCGAAGGCGACCTCTCCGGAGAGGATCACCCCCGGCACCGCCCAGAACGTCACCGCGGCGGCCAGCAGGGCCGCGCCCCAGCTGAGGGCGACGTCCCGGTGCCGCCCCCGGGCCACGTGCACCTGGGTGACGACCACGAGCCCGATGTGGGCCAGGACGCCGCACAGGATGACGGCGAGGTCGAGGCCGCCGATGGTGTAGTCGGGTCCGAAGACGAGCGACACCAACGACGGGCCCACGAACCACGCGAGCGGCACGCCGACGGCGGCCAGCGCGACGAGGGCCGCGGCCCCCTTCGTCATCAGGACCAGCACCTCGCGACGGCGGTCGGCGGCGATGAGGCGGGTCAGGGTCGGCACCACGGCCGACTGCAGGGGCACCACCATCGACAACGGTGCCTTGGCCAACGTGAACGCGGCGACGAAGACGCCCGCCGCCGCCTCGCTGTTCTCCCCGGCCTGGGCCACGACCAGAACCGGCAGCCCGTTGAGCAGCAGCTGGGCGCACACCGACCCCACGAGGAGGGGCATGGCGTCCCGGGTGAGCACCCGGACCGAGACTCGATCGACCTCGTGCCCCGGGGTGCCCGACCGGCCCCACGCGATCGCGCGTCGCCAGGCGCCCGGCAGCTGGGGGAGGTGCGCCAGAGCGATCGCCAGCACCAGTGCCCAGCAGAACGCCGCCGCGTCGGCGCCGCCGACGACGAACACCGCGACGGCGAGCCCGAGCCGTATCAGGGCGTCGAGGACCATCACCGCGGCGTGTCGCACGAGGCGGTCGGTGCCGATCAGCGTGCCGCGCACCAGGAACTGCCCGGCGGACACCACGCACAGCGCGACGAGGGCCAGGAGCACCGAGAGGTCGCCGTCGAGGGATCGGGAGACGATCGGCAGCGCGAGGACGAGGACGGCGAGCGCGATCAGGGCGAGGACGGCGGCCGCGCCGCTCGCCGCGCGCAGGAGCGCCCGGCGATCACCGGGGAGGGGGAGTCGGCGAGCGAGCTCCTGCTCGAGCGGCAGGAAGGCGCCGAAGCCGACGACGAGGGCCAGGGCCCAGAACGAGCCGAACGTGGCGTACTCGGCAGGCGACAGCGCCCGGGCCACGACGGCCAGGTACACGTTGACGGTCAGGCCGGAGATCAGGACGCCGAGGCCGGCGGCGCCGACCAGCCTCCTGGCTCCGACCCGGCCGGGCGCCCGGTCGCTCACGGCGAGCGACTCCTCACTCGGTGCTGCGATGGGATGCAGCGTATCGGGGCGGTGGGTCCACGGTCGCGACGCCCCGCCGCGTCTCCGCTCGACCGGGGCCTGCACCCAGGGTACGGGCGTGGCCCGGGGACGACCCGGTCTACCGTGGTCTGCCGCAGGACGACCACGAGGGAGCGGCGGCAGGTGAGCACGGACGCCCCGGTCCGGGTGGAGGTCGACCGCGACGATCTCCCACCGGCGCCTCGCCGGACGGGCGGCTCCGCGGCCTGGGCCGTGGCGGTGGCGGCCGGGGTCGTCGCCCTCGTCGGCGCGCTGCTGCTCCCCTTCGCTCCCGTGTCGCAGAGCGTCCCCGAGGTGCGCTGGCCCGCCGCGCAGGGGGCGCCGGACCCGACGTTGCTGTTCCTGACGGCCTACGAGCCCGCGGCCATCGACGTCCGCTTCAGCTGCCGGGCTGTGCGCGCGGCGGCCTCGTCCGCGGACGGGATCGTCATCTCCACGATGGGCCCGTCGTCGCGCGACACCGCCGACAGCGCGATGACCGTCACCTCTCGGGACGGCGGCGTGACGGTGCGCAGTGACGGCGAGGACCTCGTCGCGCGGCCACTGCCGCCGGGGGACTGTCGCTTCGCGATCGCGGGTGACGCCGATGCGTTGCGCGTGACCCTCGACGATGAGGTGCTCGCGACCGCCACGAGCCGCCGCGACGACGCCGCTCCGGACCAGCTCCCGGAATCCGAGCCGGACCCCGGACTCATCACTCCCCTGCCCGAGGTCGACGCCCTACGGACCTCGGTGCCGCCCCTGACGGGCGCGACGCCCGACGACCTCTCGGTGCGGCTCACGCTGGACGACGCCTTCGCCCATTCGCCGAGCCCGGTCAAGGTCGCCCTCCTCGTCGTGGTCGCGACGGCCCTGGCGATCGGGGCGGTCGCCGCCGGCGTCGTGAGCGGGCGACGGGTGCCCGGACGCGGGGACACCCCCGGCGCCGGTGGGCTGCCGCGCCCGGGCCCCCAGCTGGTCGGGCTCGCGCGCCGACTGCGCCGGGCCCGGCTCGTGGACCTCGTCGTCCCGGCGGTCCTGCTCGTCTGGCTCGTCCTGGCGCCGCTCACCGACGACGACGGCTACTACAGCGCGATGGCCGCCAACGTGCCCTTCTCCGGGTACGTCCCGAACTACTACCAGCTCTACAACCAGGGCTTCACGCCCTTCTCCTGGCCCTACTACGCCCTGTCCTGGTGGCAGGACGCGGTGGGCACGACGCCGGTCGCGCTGGGTGTCCCGTCCCTGGTGCTCGGGCTCGCAACCTGGTGGCTCGCGCGCTGGTTCGTGGCTCGCACCCCGCTGGGCGACCGCGGCGCCGCCGGCCGCTGGGCTCCCGCGGCGGCGCGATGGGCGCTCGCCGCCGCGTTCCTGGCGTGGTGGCTCCCCTACGACATGGGGGTCCGCCCGGAACCGGTCGTCGCCTGCGCGACCACGGCCACGCTCGTCGCGGTGGCCGAGGGCATCGAACGGCGCCGGTTCGACGTGCTCGGCCTCGCGGTCGGGTTCGCCGCCCTCGGTGCCGCGGCGGCGCCGACCGGGTTCATCGCCCTGGCGCCCCTCGTGGCCGCCGGGCCCGCCGTTCGACGGCTGGTGCGGCAGCGGTCGACGAGCCGCCGCCACGCGGCGGGCTGGTGGGTCCTCGTCGCCGCTCCGATCGCCGTGGCCAGCCTCCTCGGCTTCGCCGACGGGGCGTATCGCGACTTCGTCCGCTCCCAGGAGATCTTCGCGCCGATCCAGCGGGCCCAGACGTGGTACGTGGAGTTCCTGCGCTACAACGCGCTCCTCGACACGCTGTCGCACCACGGCTCGTACGCCCGTCGCGCCGCCGTGCTGCTCTGCCTGCTCGCGCTGGTCTGGTTCCTGGTGCTGCTCGTGGCGGCACGCGCCCGGGACCTCCAGGTACCCGCGCGGCTCCCCCTCGCGGGGTGGTCCACCCTGCTCGCCTTCTTCCTGCTGCTGCCCACCCCGAGCAAGCCGACGCACCACTTCGGCGCCTTCGCCGGCCTCGGCGCGGTCTTCCTCGCCCTCGTCCTGGTGATCGGTCCCCGCCTGCTCGCGGCCCTGGATCGGGAGCGCCGTGTGCCGCGCGTCGCGCTCGTCGCCGCCGGGCTGTCGGCCGTGGTGGTCATCGCCCTCGCGTGGCACGGGCGGGCGATGTGGCCGTACGGGTGGGGTCTCGGCCGCCCGGCGGACGGCGACTTCCCCACCCTCCGGGGGGCGGAGCTCGACAGCCCGCTCTGGTGGGCGTTGGGGCTCGCGGTGGTGGCCGGCGCGGTCGCGCTGGCCGCCCACCGCCGGCGTGACCCGGACCGGCGGCGGCTGGCCCTCGCGGTCGCCGTGCCGCTCCTCGTCGGCCTCCACCTCGGCGCGGCGACCGCGTGGACCGTCGGTGACTTCGTGCGGGCGGCCCACCGGACCTCGACGTCCTGGTCCCCCCAGGTCGACGCCTGGCGCGATCCGTGGGGCACCCGCTGCGGCCTGGCCGGGCAGATCGACGTCCTCGATCCCCGCGACGCCCGGCCCCTGCCCCCCGTTCCCGTCGCGGGCACGCCGGAGTCGGCTCCGGTAGCCGTCCCCGGCTCGGCGAGCCCGCGATCGGAGGAGACCACCGAGGCGTTCGTGCCGGGCGTCGCCCTCCCGGCGGGTGCCGCCGGACCACCCGCCGATACGTCGGCGTGGAGCAGCTTCCTCGTGCCCGGCCCCGGGGCGAACGCCGACGCCCGCACGGGGACCTCGACGACCGGGTGGTTCCGCCTCCCCGACCCGTCGAACGGCACGGCCCTCGCCGTCCTGGTCGCGGGACGCACCCGCGGCGACGTCACGCTGCGCGTCGAGTACGGCCGGACGGGCACCACCGGGGTCGAGCCGGTCCGGGACCGGTACCTCGGCACCGACGAGGAGTCGGTGGCCTGGCGCACCGTGCCCCTCCTCGACGACGCGGCCCCGCCGGACGGCGCGGACGCCGTCCGGCTCGTCGCCACCGACGCCAGCACCACGACCGGTGGGTGGCTGGCCTTCACTGCGCCGGTGGAGCGGCGCTGGACGCCGTTGCAGCAGTACCTCCCGCCCGGCGGCGCGGTCGGCCTGCCGTGGCAGATCGGTACTCTCTTCCCCTGCCAGCGCCAACCCCGGCAGGAAGCGGGGATCACCGAGCCGGCCGTCGCCGCGATCGGTTTCGGGGAGACACCGGAGCAGGCGCTGGGCGACTGGACGTTCGACCCGCGCCGAGGGGGGCTGCTCGGCCACGCCGAGCGCGAGGCCGACACCACCCTCCTCGTCACGCGGGTGCGGGACGTGGGGGGCGAGATCGACGACGTCCACGTCTTCGAGTTCCGCCAGCCCTACCCGACCGGCGGCTACGACCTGATCCGCGGCCGGGAGACCGTGGGAGGCGCACCCTGACCGCGTGGCCGCGTCACGCGTCCGCGCCCTCGGCCACCTGCCGGATGAGCCCGCCCGCGAGGACCATCCGGACCTGCCGGTCGGAGAGCTGGTGGCGGAAGGTCATGTCGGTGCCGTCCACCTGACCGACGACCTCGCTGCCCTTCTGCAGCTGGTCGTGCAGGTCGGAGAACGACAGCGTGCTGCCCTGGGGGACCTTGTCGCGGTCGCCCTCGCCGGTGAACTCGAGCGCGAGGATCCCGAAGTTCGCCAGGTTCTGCCAGTGGATGCGGGCGAACGACTTCGCGACCACCACGCGCAGGCCGAGCCAGCGCGGGCAGATCGCCGCGTGCTCGCGCGACGAGCCCTGGCCGTAGTTCGCGCCGCCGACGATGGCGTGGCCGGTCGAGTCCTTGATCTCCTCGGCGTTCGCCGGGTAGTCGGGGTCGATCCGCGTGAACGCGAACCGCGCCAGCGCCGGGATGTTGGACCGGAACGGCAGGGCCTCGGCGCCCGCCGGCGAGATGTCGTCGGTCGAGATGTCGTCGCCGACGGCGAGCAGCACCGGCACCTCGACGGCGTCGGGGAACGGCTCGAACTCGGGCAGCCCGGAGATGTTCGGGCCCTTGACCAGCTCCTCGTCCCGGGACTCCTCGACCGGCGGCGGCTCCTCGAGCATGCCGGGGATGACGGTGGGCTCGGGCAGCTCGAGGTCGCCCCAGGTCAGGCCCAGCTCGTCGGCGAGCTCGCGGGGGTCGGTGATCTCACCGCGCAGGGCGCTGGCCGCCGCGGTCTCGGGCGAGCACAGCCAGACCTGGTCGTCGGCCCCGCCGCCGGAGCGTCCGGGGAAGTTGCGGGGGAAGGTGCGCAGCGAGTTCGTCCCGGGCGCGGGCGCCTGACCCATGCCGATGCAGCCCAGGCAGCCCGACTGGTGGATGCGCGCGCCGGCCTGGATCAGCGAGGTCGTGCCGCCCCAGCGGGTCAGGTCGGCGAGGATCGGGCGCGAGGTCGGGTTGATGTCGAAGCTGACGCCGTGGTGGGTCTGCCGGCCCTCGACCATGCGCGCCGCGATCGCGAAGTCGCGCAGGCCGGGGTTGGCCGACGACCCGATGACCACCTGGCCGACCGACGTGCCCGCGACCTCGCGGACCGGGACCACGTTGCCCGGCGACGACGGCTGCGCGATGAGCGGCTCGAGCTCCGAGAGCTCGATGTGCTCGGTGACGTCGTACTCCGTGCCCTCCTCGGCGAGCAGCTCGGAGAAGTCGTCCTCGCGGCCCTCGCCGGCGAGGAAGCGGCGGACCTCGTCGTCGGCGGGGAACACGCTCGTCGTCGCCCCGAGCTCGGCGCCCATGTTGGTGATGACGTGCCGGTCCATCGCCGTGAGCCCCGCGAGCCCGGGCCCGTGGTACTCGATGATCCGGTTGGTGCCGCCCTTGGTGCCGTGCCGGCGCAGCATCTCGAGGATGACGTCCTTCGCCGAGCACCACGGGGGGAGCTCGCCGGTGAGCTCGACGCCCCAGATCTCGGGCATGCGGATGCTCAGCGGCTTGCCGGTGATGGCGAGCGCCACCTCGAGCCCGCCGACGCCGATCGCGAGCATGCCCAGCGACCCGCACGCCGGGGTGTGCGAGTCGGATCCGATCATCGTCTTGCCGGGCTTGCCGAACCGCTGCATGTGGGTCGGGTGCGAGACGCCGTTGCCCGGCTGCGAGTACCAGAGCCCGAAGCGACGGGACGCCGAGCGCAGGTAGGCGTGGTCCTCGGCGTTCTTCTCGTCGGCCTGCAGCAGGTTGTGGTCGACGTACTGCACCGAGACCTCGGTCTGCGCCCGGTCGAGCCCGAGCGACTCGAGCTCCTGCATGACGAGCGTGCCCGTGGCGTCCTGGGTCAGGGTCTGGTCGATGCGCAGGGCGATCTCCTCGCCCGGCGTCATCTCCCCCTCGACCAGGTGGGACGCGATCAGCTGGTGGGCGACGCCGTGCGGCATGGAGGCCTCCCGGAGAGGTCGTGCGGCGGTGACGCCACGGGTACCCCGTCCGGTCGCTGATGTTGCATCCGGATCAGCCGGGCTTGGCGGCCGCCTGGGTCACGTAGGTCTCGACGACCTGCCGGGCCTCGTAGATCGTCCGCGCGCTCCCCCACGCGGTGGGGTCGAGCCGGTTGTGGGTCCACCCGCCCGGGAGCAGACGTGTGCCGAGGCTCAGGTGGCCGACCTCGCGGTGCCAGAGGATCTCGGACTGGAATCCGCGCGGGTCGTCCCAGTGCCAGGAGTAGCCGTACTCCTCCGCCTGCTCGAAGACCTCGACACCGTCGATCTCCATGGCACCCGCCTCCCCGACCCGACCCGCCCACGCGCTCCGCGATCTAGGATCGGTGGCCGTCGTTCTCCGTACGCGCGGCACTCGGAGCATTTCCTGTGGCGACCGGCCGAATGTGCGGCAGCCGGACGCGGCGAGTCGGAGGAGAATCGTGACGGTCTACGTGTCGCTGCCCCAGATCCCGCTCACCCTCAAATTCGAGGAGCCCCTCGACGACGTCGTCACGCGGTTCCAGCAGCTCATCAGCGACGGCGAGGTCCACCGGTACACGTTCACCGACACCCAGGCGGTGCTCGTCAACTACGGCGTCATCGCCTCGGCGACCTTCTCCGAGGGTCCGCGGACGCTCGAGGTGTCCGAATTGAATCGCGGCCTCAGCGCGCGACTCGACGACGGCTGAGCCCGACCGGAGGTCGGGGGTGCTCCCCCGGGAGCAATTCGATCTCTCCGGCGTGACGGACACGATCACGGCGGTTACGCTGTGCCGCATGCAACGTGTGGTAGGGCTCCTCGTCCTGGCCCTCGTGCTGTTCTGGATCATCAGCTCGCCCGAGAGCGCAGCAGCGACGGTCACCGCGATCCTGGCGCTGCTCGTCGGCTTCGCCGAGCAGATCGTCGAGTTCTTCCGCGCCCTCGTCTGAGGCTCCTCGCCCGCAGCGACGTGTGACGAGCGCGTCCTCCTGGGCACCCGCGCGCATCGTCCCGACCCCTGTGGGTCACGAAGCGCGAGAGGAGAACGATGCAGGAGCACGAATTCGTCAGCGCGGTCAAGGAGAGCCTCGGCCTGCCGGACAACGCGGCCGCCGAGCGGGCGATCCGCGCGACGCTCACCGTCCTCGGCCAGCGCCTCGAGGGCGGCGAGGCCAAGGACCTGGCCTCCCAGCTGCCGGGCGGCCTGGCCGACGCGCTGCCGTCGGAGGGTGCCGGCGAGCGCTTCGACGTCGACACCTTCTACCAGCGCATCGCCGAGCAGGAGGGTGACGGCGTCACCGTCGCCCAGGCGCGCCAGCACGCCCGCTCGATCGCCAAGGGACTCGAGACGGCGCTGACCGACGGCGAGTGGCAGAACTTCACCAGCCAGCTGCCGAAGGACTTCCAGGACTTCCTCGGCACCGAGCCCGTCGAGAAGCACTAGCCGATCGCGCCAGCTCCGGCACGGCGGGCGACGTCGACGACGTAGTCGCCGTAGCCGGAGCTGGCCTGGCGCTCGCCGAGGGCCAGCGCCTGGTCCGGCGTGATCCAGCGCTTGGCCAGCGCGATCTCCTCGAGACACGCGAAGCGCACGCCCTGGCGGTGCTCGAGGACCTGCACGTACTGGCTGGCCTCGATCAGTGATTCGTGGGTGCCGGTGTCGAGCCAGGCGAACCCGCGCCCGAGGTCGAACAGGCGGGCGTCGCCGCGCTCGAGGTAGGCGCGGTTGACGTCGGTGATCTCGAGCTCGCCGCGCGCGGACGGTGTGAGGCGGGCGGCGATGTCGAGGACGTCGTTGTCGTAGAAGTAGAGCCCGGTGATCGCCCGGTTCGACCGCGGCGCCGCGGGTTTCTCCTCGATGGAGAGCAGCCGCCCCGTCTCGTCGGCCTCCCCGACGCCGTAGCGGCCCGGGTCGCGCACCGGGTAGCCGAACAGCACGCAGCCCTTGTCGGCCTCGAGCCGCCTGACCTGCTCCGCCAGGATGGAGCCGAAGCCCTGGCCGTGGAAGATGTTGTCGCCCAGCACCAGCGCGGCGGTGTCGTCACCGACGTGGTCGGCGCCGATGAGGAACGCCTCGGCCAGCCCGTTCGGCGCGGGCTGCTCGGCGTAGGAGAGCCGCAGCCCGAGCTCGCTGCCGTCGCCGAGCAGCCGCCGGAACGCGGGCAGGTCGACCGGGGTGGAGATGACCAGGATGTCGCGGATCCCGGCCAGCATGAGCACCGAGATCGGGTAGTAGATCATCGGCTTGTCGTAGACCGGCAGCAGCTGCTTGGACACCGCCCGGGTCACCGGGTGCAGGCGGCTGCCGCTGCCGCCGGCCAGGACGATGCCCTTCACCGCTGGTCACCCCAGCTGTTCTCGGCGCCCTCGACGACCGGGCTGCGCCCGATCAGCGGGCGCCACCACGCCTCGTGGTCGCGGTACCAGGCCACGGTGGCGGCGATCCCCTCGTCCCACCCGGTCCGCGGCGCCCACCCCAGCTCGGTGCGCAGCTTCGTGGAGTCGAGCAGGTAGCGACGGTCGTGGCTGGGCCGGTCCGGCACGATCGTCTTGAGCTCGGGCCCCAGCCCCAGCGCGCCCAGGACCGTGTCCGCGACGCCCTCGACGTCCACCTCGTGCCCGGAGCCGACGTTGTAGGTCTCCCCCACGGTGCCGTGGTGCAGCACCGCGTCGATGGCGCGGGCGTGGTCGTCGACGTGCAGCCACTCCCGGCGGTTCTTCGTCGACGCGTAGAGCGGCAGCGCCTCCCCGGCCAGCGCGCGGGTGGTGAACAGCGGGATCACCTTCTCCGGGAACTGGAAGGGCCCGTAGTTGTTGGCGCAGTTGGTGATCGTCACCGGCACGCCGTAGGTCAGCCCGTAGGCGCGCACCACGTGGTCACCGCCGGCCTTGGCCGCGTTGTACGGGGTCCGCGGCCGGTACGGCGACTCCTCGGTGAACGCCTCGTCGACGTCCAGCGGGAGGTCGCCGTAGACCTCGCAGGTCGAGATGTGGTGGAACCGGGAGACCCCCACCCGCCGCACGGCTTCCAGCAGGCCCTGGGTGCCCATCACGTTGGTGGCGAAGAAGTCGCCCGGGCGCAGGATCGCCAGGCTGTTGTGCGACTCCGCGGCGAAGTTCACCACCACGTCCACGCCGTGGGCGCGCAGCAGGTGCTCCACCAGCTCGCTGTTCGCGATCGACCCGTGCACGAACTCCACGCCGTGAAGGCCCTCGACGTTGCCGCGCACCCCGGCGTAGGTCAGCGCGTCCAGCGACACCACCCGGTCGGTCGGGTGCTCCGCGCGCCAGTACCGCACGAAGTTCGACCCGATGAACCCCGCGGCGCCCGTCACCAGAACCGTACTCATCGTCCCCCTCGGACAGGTCTGCCGACGATGCTCCCACGCACGCTCCTAGGCTCCCCCGACGTGGAGGTCGAGGAGCTGGCGGTGCCCGGGGCGTGGCGGTTCACCCCGCCGGTGTTCCCGGACGCCCGGGGCGCGTTCGCCGCGCCGTTCCAGGGCGGGCCGTTCGCCGCGGCGGTCGGCCACCCGCTCACCGTGGCGCAGGCGAACACCAGCGTGTCCCGCCGCGGGGTGCTGCGCGGGATCCACTACGCCGACGTGCCGCCGGGGCAGGCGAAGTACGTGCACTGCGTGGCGGGCGCGGTGCTCGACGTCGTCGTCGACATCCGCGTCGGGTCGCCGACCTTCGGGCGGTGGGACGCCGCCCGTCTCGACCCGGGGTCGATGGCCGCGGTCTACCTGTCCGAGGGCCTCGGGCACGCGTTCCTCGCGCTCGAGGACGGCACCGTGACGAGCTACCTCTGCTCGACGCCCTACGACCCGTCCGCCGAGCACGGGGTCGACCCGCTCGACCCCGCCCTCGGGCTGCCGTGGACCGACCACGTCGCCGCCGCGGACCTCGTGCTGTCGGACAAGGACCGCGCCGCCCCGACGCTCGCCGCCGCGCGGGCCGCCGGAGCGCTCCCGACGATCGAGGCCTGCGACGCGCGGGCGGACGAGCTGAGGGCGTGACTCAGATCGTCGCGGCCGGCGGCGCCACCGGGTCGGCGTCGGCGTCGACGTCCGCACCGGGCAGGTGGACGTCGGTGATGACGATGTTGAGCTCGACGACCGTGACGCCGGCGATCTCCTCGACGGCCTTCGGCACGTGACGCCGCAGCGCGCGGACCAGCTCGCGGGCACCGACGCCGTACTCGATCTCGACGTCGAGCCCGATGTGCGCCTTCTGCTCGGCCAGCTCGACGCGCACGCCGGCGGTGTTCTCGGAGTTGCCGGTGAGCGTCTGGCGCACGGCGCCGACCGCGCGCGAGGTGCTGCCGCCCAGCGCGACCACCCCGGGGATCTCGCGGGCCGCGAACGCCGTCACCTTCTGGACCACCGACGGCAGGACCTCGGTGGTGCCCTCGACCGTGGTCGGGGCGCCGGCGGCACCGGGGACGGAGGTCGCCGTGGGGGTCGGGCTGGACGGGGTGCTGCTCGGACGCTCCGCGCTGGTCATGTCGTCCAGATACCCCGGACCAGGCGGGGGGAGTCGCCCGGATCGGCGATCCTCAGCGATCGCGGGGCAGCAGCGGGCCCAGGGGGCCGAGATCCAGGTTGAGGTCCGCCGGCGTGAGCCCGAACTGCTCGGTGAGCTCGTCCATCGCGTCCGCGAGGTGCATCAACGACGTGCCGAGGTCCTCCTCCTCCTGCTCGGTGAGGTCGCCCTGCTCCACCCGCCGGATCGCCTGCCGCTCCATCAGCTGGCGCAGCAGCTCGACGATCGTCAGCACCAGCTTCATGAGGTCCCGGCGCACCGCGTCCTTGTCGATCTCGACGCGGTTGGTCCGGGTGTGACCGGGCT
Organism: Actinomycetospora sp. ABD4_176; assembly: GCF_056311855.1. Classification (NCBI taxonomy): domain Bacteria; kingdom Bacillati; phylum Actinomycetota; class Actinomycetes; order Pseudonocardiales; family Pseudonocardiaceae; genus Actinomycetospora; species Actinomycetospora sp. ABD4_176. The sequence continues at coordinate 3,822,123 of NZ_CM149974.1, forward strand.
CCTCCTTCTCCTCAGCCATGCCCGGCCTCCAGCTCCCGGTCGGCGCGTTCCGTCCGCGCCGCGAGGGTGCCCGGCCGCTCCACCGGGCTGATCGACGTGATGAGCGCGCGCAGCGAGATGCGGACGAGGTCGACGCCGGCGAGCGAGATCGTCACGTCTCCCGCGAGCACCACGCCACCGGCGAGGAGCCGGTCCAGCAGGTCGACGAGCGCGACCTCCTCGTCCCCGAACAACGACGTCGCCCGGGGCTCGAGCTCGCCCGAGCCGGGCCCCGTCACGACGCGCCCTGCGCCGCCTGCGCGAAGGAGTAGGGCACCCACGGGCCGGTGAGCTCGACCCGGACGCGGGGGTGGTCGGCGTAGGACGCGAGGAGCGCGCGCAGCTCGTCGACCCGCTCGACGGGCAGGAGGTAGGCCTGGTTGAGGACCATCGGGTCGGTCTCACCGGAGAGCTGCGCGTCCTGCAGGCGGTGGGCGCGGGTCGCGGCGGCGAGGGCGGTGACCGCGTCGTCGACCTGCTCCGCGGCCTCGCGGGCGTCGTCGAGCGCGGAGTCGGTGTCGCGCAGCGCCTTGCGCCGTGCCCGCAGGTACTCGGCGCCCGAGCGCGGCTTGGCCTCCTCGGCCGGCGCGCTCCGCCCGCCCCTGCGGGCGTAGACCTTGACGCCCCACTCGGCCCGGCCCGCGAGACGGTCGAGCACCGCCGCGAACGTCTCCCGGCCCTCGGCCAGGACGGACCGCACCCGGTCGTCGTCGAAGTACACGGTCGCGAGCGCGAGCGGGGCGACCAGGTGGTCGCGTCCGAGGGTGTCGACGACGTGGTGGTGCGCCCGCGCCGTCGCGGCCAGCCACTCGAGGTCCTCGAGCCGCTCCTCCAGCGCCCGCTCCTCGAACTCGCCGCGGTCGACGTCGCTCACCACGGCGGTGACGCCGTCGACCTCGATCGTGCGGACCGGGCCGCCGCCGACGCCCTGCAGCCCGGACACGGCGCCGACGTCGCGGGCGATCGCGTAGACGTAGGTCAGCCTGTCGCTCACCGGTCGTCCTCCCGACGGCGCGGGGCGCGCCGACGACCCGACCGCTCCTGGCTCGCGCCCTGCTCGCTCCTGCGGCGGCGCGCCGGGGCGGGCTCCGGCTCCGGTTCGGGCTCGTCGACGACCTCGGCGTCCTCGACGTCGTCGGGCACGTCCTCCTCGACGCCGTCCTCGAGGTCCTCCTCGAGGTCGTCGTCCACCACGTCGGCGTCCTCGACATCGTCGTCGGCGTCGTCGGTGTCGTCGGTGTCCTCGACGCGGTCGAGCGACGGCGCCTGGCCGTTCCGACCCTCGAGTGCCTCGAGCCGCTCGCGCAGGCGGCGGTTCTCCTCCTCGAGCTGCTGGTGGCCCGAGGAGAGGGTGGGGTCGCGCTCCCACCAGTCGATGCCCATCTCCTTCGCCCGGTCCACCGACGCCACGACCAACCGCAGCTTGATCGTCAGCAGCTCGATGTCCAGCAGGTTGATCTGGACGTCGCCCGCGATGACGATGCCCTTGTCGAGGACCCGCTCGAGGATGTCGGCGAGGTTCGTGCCGTCCCCGCCGCCCTGACCGGCCGGCTGACGGCCACCGCCCTGGTTCGGGGTGGACGGCATCTGCCCGGTCCAGCGCACCGGGTCACTCATGATCTCTCCTTCTCGTGTCCCCCCGGTGGCCGACGATCAGTCGTCGTCGCCGCGACCCCGGGTGTAGCGCTTCACCCGGTGGTAGCTGATCAGCTCGCCGTCGGAGTCCATTTCCGCCTCGTAGCTGGCGAGGATGTCACTGGTCTCGGGGATCTTGCGACTCTCGACGACCTCGAGACCGACGACGTACCCGTCCTCGGTCTTGCGCACCGAGGTGATCGCCTCGCTCTCCTTGCCGCTCATCTCCTGGACCTGCTCCGCGGCCCAGCGAGCGATCTTGCGAGCGGGGATCTTCTTGGGCCGCGGCTCGGGCTCCGGTTCCGGCTCCGGCTCGGGCTCCGGCTCGTCGATCTCGTCCTCCGCCTCGTCGTCCAGGTCCTCGTCCTCGAGGTCCTCGGGCTCGTCCGCCTCGTCGGCCTCGTCGTCCAGGTCCTCGTCGGCCTCGTCGTCCAGGTCGTCCTCGGGCTGGTCGTCCAGCTCCTCGTCCGCCCCGTCCTCGACGTCGTCCTCGGGCTGGTCGTCGGCCTCGCCGGCCGGCTCCTCGTCGCCGCGGTCCCCCGGCTCGTCGGCGACGTCGGCGTCGACGTCCTCGGCCTCCGGTTCCGGCTCCGGACGGCGTCGCCGTCGGGGACGGTCCTGGTCCGACCCGTCCTCGGCGGTCCGGCGACCACGGCGCGGGCGTTCCTGTTCGGCGGACCCTTCCGTGCTGCCTTCGGTGCCGGCCGCGGCCGTGCGCCGGCGACGCGGACGCTCCTCGCCGTCGCCCTCGGGACGACGCCGTCGGCGGGGTCGGTCGCTCTCGGCCGACTCGTCGTCCGCGGGACGCCGCTTCCGGCGCGGCCGCTCCTGCTCCGCGTCCTCGCCCGGGTCCTCGCCGGCGGGACGGCGCTTGCGGCGGGGACGATCCTCGTCGGTCGCCCCGTCCTCGGTCGGGCGCTTCCGCCGGCGCGGCCGCTCCGGCTCCGCCCCGTCACCCGACGTCGCGTCCCCCGAGCCCTCGCCGGCGGGACGGCGCTTGCGGCGGGGACGATCCTCGTCGGTCGCCCCGTCCTCGGTCGAGCGCCTCCGCCGGCGCGGCCGCTCGCGCTCCGCCCCGTCACCCGAGCCCTCGTCGGCAGGACGGCGCTTGCGGCGCGGACGGTCCTCGGTCGGGGCCTCGTCGGAGCCGGCGGACCGGCGCCGACGGCGGGGCCGCTCGGGCTCCGCCGCGTCGTCGGACGTCCGCCGCCGCCGCGGACGGTCACCGTCGGGTGCGGTGCCGTTCCCGTCGGACCCGGAGCGGGAGGCGGCCTGCTCCTGGTCACCGCCGCCCTCGCCGCCGTCGCCGGTGGTGCGGCGACGGCGGCGGGAGCGTTCCTGGTCGGTCAGCGGCGGCGTGTCGGCCGAGCGGGTCACGCTCCACCCCCGCCGCCCACGAGACGCTGCAGCAGGACCTCCTGCTGCTCGTCACGGTCGGCCTCGGTGATCTCGCCCCGGTCGAAGGCCGCGTCGAGCTCGTCGATCTGCGCCCGGATGACCGCGGGGTCGTTCATCTGGTGGTCGACCTGGTCCGCGATCTTCTCGCCCACCCAGGCGACCCCGCGGACCGGGGCCAGGGGCAGCAGGAGCAGCTCGGTGAAGAAACCCACGTCGTCCTCAGGCCTGCGACTCGTCGGGCGCGTCGAACTCGGGCAGGAAGTCGAACGCCGCGGTCGGACCGATGAGCCGCAGCTCCACCCGGCCCGACCACGAGTCGCCGAGCTCGTCGACGGCGCGCTCGAAGTCGCTGCGGTGATCGGTGCGGACGAGGAACGCCAGGTGGACGGCGCCGTTGTCCCCGCCGACCTCCTTGACCTCGGTGGCGACGGCGAACTTCGCGAGGGCGTCGACGCACGCCTGCGCGTCCTCCTCGCGGATCTGATCCATCGCCTGCGAGATGGCCTCGCCGAGCCGGATGCGGTCGTAGTAGCTCGCGTCCTCGTCGACCCCGGCGATCTTCTCCCGCATCTGCTGGATGCGGGGGTCGGCCTCGACGATCCGACCGAGGACCGCGTCCTGGTCGTAGTCGCCGCGCAGGCGGAACTCGAGGTGGCCCTCGAGCTGCTCGAGCGCCCGCACGAAGTAGTCCTGGTGCGGGGCCAGGAGCTCCTCGGCGACGGCGTCGTCGTCGGTGACGACCGCGCCGAAGCGCATCGGCAGCACGGGGGTCTCCTGCGCGATGGCGTTCAGCACGGCCTCGTGGGCCATGAGGTCCCGCCGGGTGCCGAGGGCACGATCGGCGGCGACGTCGCTGACGACCGCCGCCAGCCGCCCCTCGGTGACCAGGCCGAGCTCGCCGTCCTGGTCGCCGTACGGGATGGCGTCGAGGCCGTCCGGGATGCGCACCCCGGCCGGCACGATGCCGTAGATGTAGGAGCCCCGACGGGTCTCCTGGGCGCCCTTCGTGTCCTCCGTCGTGGTCACGTCCGCCCCCTACGCCTTCTCGCGGTTGCTCTGACGCTCACCGCGCACTTCGTCCCACTTCTCCTTGCCGGCGTCGAGCACGCCCTTGGTCTTGCCTTTCGCCCCGCCCTGGGTGGCGCCCTCGGTCATGCCGCCGACGACCTGGCCGAGGTCCTTGCCACCCTTCTGGTGCAGGTCCAGGCGGTTGGTCGCCTCGGCGAACCGCAGGTAGGTGTCGACGCTCGCGACGACGATGCGGGCGTCGATGGTGATGAGCTCGATGCCGACCAGCGACACCTTGACGAACGCATCGATGACGAGGCCCTTGTCCAGGATGAGGTCGAGGACCTCCGCGAGCCCGCCCTGAGGCTCCTTCTGCACGCCTCCGCCCTGCTGTTTAGCGACGGTCACCGTGCCCCCTTCCAGTGCGTCGGGGGACGGCGCCGGCGAACGCCGGCGCCGTCGTGGGGTGTGACGGTCGGCCCGGCTGTGGTCTCAACCGGGATGCGCGATCAGGCCGGGGTGCGCTGCCGACGGGAGCGGCGGGGACGGTCGGCGTCGCCGTCGTCCTCTGACACCTCGTCCTCGGCGTCCTCGGCGTCCTCGGCGTCCTCGGCGTCCTCGAGCTCGTCGTCGGCGAGCTCCTCGTCCGCCAGGTCGTCGTCGGCGTCCTCGAGGTCCTCGTCGTCGTACTCGTCCTCGAGGTCCTCGTCGGCGTCCTCGTCCTCGGCGACAAGGTCGTCCTCGTCCTCGGCGGCCTCGTCGTCGACGTACTCGTCCTCGTCGGCGTACTCGTCGTCGACGTCCTCGCGGTCCGCCTCGGCCGCGCGCTGCTCCTCCTCGAGGGCTTCCTCGTGGGTCTTGACGACCTCGCTGTCGCGGATCTCGCCGCGCCAGCCCTCGAGCTCCTCGCGGTTGATCAGCGTGTCCATCATGACGTGGCGGCAGAAGTGCTTGAACTCCAGCCGTGCCCGGCGGCCGACCGCCCGCCACAGGTTGCCGGTCTTCTCGAAGAAGCCCTGCGGGTAGTACTCCATGATCAGGACGATGCGCGTGAGGTTCGGCGCCAACTCCGAGAACGTGACGATGCCGTCCGCCGAGCCCTTCGCCCCCGACGAGACCCACAGGATGTGGCTGTCGGGCACCTGCTCGCGGATCGTGGTCTCCCACGACCGGCGCGACCAGAACACCTTCGCGGTCCAGGTGACCTTCTCGTCGGACTCCTGGTTGACCGTCTCGACCTTCTTCATGAAGCTCGGGAAGTCGGCCATCTGGGTCCACTGGTCGTAGGCGACGCGCAGCGGCACCCCGACGTCCTGGACCTCGTAGATGTTCATGAACTTGAACTTGCCGCGGCCGCTGGTGTTGCCGCCGCCGCTCCCGCCGCCGCTCTCGTCGGAGTCGCCGTCGCCGTCGCCGTCGTCGCCCATGCCGAGCGCCCCCAGGGCCTTGTCCTTCACGGTCGAGAGACCGCCCTTCAGGGCCCCTCCGATGCCGCCGCTCGACGCATCGTCGTCGTCCGACGAGCCACCGAACACGGCGCCGAGGTTGCCCGGGTTCCCGGCGACGTCGGTGAGCTTGCCGGTGAGGCCCTCGACCTGGTCGAGCGCCGCGTTGACCGCCTTGTCGGTGGCGGCCTTGAGCAGGGCCTGCGCGGCCTGCTTGAGCCGATCGGTCGGCAGGATGTCGGTGAGCGATCCGGAGCCGGCGTCGGTGTCGGGCCGGTGCCCGTTGGACGCGACGTCGGTGGCTGCCTCAGTCATCGCGCTTCGCCGCCGTCCGTCGCGAGCCCGACCCGGCCGCCGCGCGGCTGCGGGACGTGCCCTCGGTGGAGGACGAGGACGACGAGGACGACCGCGAGCGACCGCTCGAGCCCGACCGGCGCGACGCGCCGTTGCTCGTCGACCGCGACGAGGACGCGCCGTCCTCCGAGGAGGACGAACTGGAGCGACGGCGCCGCTCGCCACCGGAGGAGCCGGCCGAGCCCCCGGAGCCGCTCGCACCACCGGAGGAGGACTTCGTCGAACGACGACGACCGGACGACGCCGACGATCCGGACGAGGCGCGGGCCGGCTGCGGCTCCTCGCGCTCCCCGGACTCGTCCTCACCCGCGTCGCCGGCGCTCTCGTCGACGTCCTCGGTCTCGTCGACGTCCTCGGCGTCCTCGGCGTCCGGGGCCCGGTCGGCGTCGGCGTCCTCGATCTCCTCGGCGACGTCGACGCCCTCCTCCGAGGGCTCCTCCTCGGCCTGCTTCCCACGCCCGCCACGGCCCGACAGCCCGCGCGCGGCCCCGCCGACAGCGCTGCCCGCGCCACCGACGGCACCCCCGACGGCCTTGCCCGTCGTCGAGGCGGCGTCGCCGACCGCGCCGCCGGCCTGGCCGACGGCGTCACCCGCGGCACCGGCGGTCTCGCCGACCGCCTGCCCGGCCGCACCCGTCGCGTCCGCGGCGGGCTTGCCGAGGTTCTCGACGCGGTTGACCAGGTTGTCGGTCAGCGCCTCCATGCGCGAGCTGGCAACCGCCAGCGCGGCGTCCTTGCCCGCCTCGAGCAGCCGCCCGCGGACCGCCTGGTCGAGCTTCTGGAGCTCCGGCGAGGCCGACACGAGCTTCGTCACCATGCCCAGCAGCTGCGTGGGATCGGTCGTGATCTTCTTCCCGGCGAGCGCCCCGCCCAGCATGATGGCGAGCTTCATCTTCTTCGTGCGGCCCAACAGATAGCCGCCGATGACCGCGAGGGCCAATTTCAGGCCGGTTCCCGGCACCGTGCACCTCCGAACGGATTGGTCCCCCAGTGCGGTGGACCACAGCCCGCCGCTTGCAGAGCCGGACATTACATCGCGTCGTTCCGGAAAGCGCTAGACCGAGAAGATCAAATGGTTGATAGGCCGTTCGCCGCAATTACCGATCACGGGCGCACGCTGACGGACCAGGCGTTCGGGCGCGAAGCGGATGCGAAAACTCCCACCGCCGATTGTCGAGGATCCGCTGGTCAGGATGCAAGGTTCTCGTAGCCCGAAAGCACGATCTTGTCCCGGTACGCGTTCGCGTGACGACACAAAGAGATCGTGAGGGTACGGCCGGTAGTCGGTACGGTCGATCCGTCACGCGGGTGTCGTGCGGCTGCCGGATTCACGCGGAGGCAGTGGTCCACTCGGAGCACAGCTCCGGGCGGGTCATGGCCTTCCGAGAACGGGAAATAATTCCGCATTCAGCCCTTGTCGGCGGCGGTCACGACGGCGTCGACCGCCCGCTGCATGGCTCGCCACGCGCGCACACGGGCATGGCTGATGCGGATGCCCAAGGTGGTGAGTCGGTACCGCCGCCGGGCGGTGTCCCCGTCTCGCTCCACGAGTCCGTGGCGCGCGAGCTGGTGGAGGGTCCGCTGGACCGTCGTCGGGGGCGGAGCGAGCCCGCCGCCGCTGTCCTCGCGCAGCCGCTCGGCGAGCTCGCGTCCGCTCGCCGGGCCGCGCCGCAGCGCCACGAGCACGAGCAGCTCGACGTGCTCCCGCGAGGCCATCCGCACCGAGCCCCAGCGGTGGTTGGCGGTGCCGGTGCCGCGCGGCGCCGGGACGGCCGGAGCCGCGTCGGCCCTGTCCCCGGCCCGCCGCCCGGTGTCCCGACGCTCCCGCCGGGCGGCCCGGTCCCACCGCTCGCGCGGGGCGGGGACCGCGGGCGCCGGGGCCTCGTCGACCAGCTCCTCGTCCGCCAGGTCGTCGTCCGCCAGGTCGTCGTCCGCCAGGTCCTCGTCCGCCAGGTCCTCGTCCGCCAGGTCCTCGTCCGCCCGGTCCTCGTCCGCCAGGTCCTCGTCCGCCAGGTCCTCGTCGGCCGGGCCGTCCGGCTCCACCCGGCCCGCCCCGTGGGCGGGGTCGTCCTGCTCGGCGCTGCGCCGGGGCCGCGGCGGCAGCAGGCCGCGCAGGCTCGACGCCGCCGGCCGCCCGAAGGCGGAGCTGAGGTCGGGGCCCTCGGCGGAGGTGGTGGGCTCGGCGGTCACGACGTGGCCTCCTGCTCGGGTCGGGCGTCGGCGGTCGGGCTCTCCTCGGCGGTGCGCAGGAGGTTCAGCAGCTCGACGCCGAGGTCGCGGTAGTCGCCGGCGACGCTCGCAGCGGTCGGCGACAGCCGGCGGGCGGTCGCGCTCGTCCCACCCTCACGCAGCGCCGCCCACCAGGCCGGCTGGGCCGCGACCTCCTGCTCGAGCTCGTGCGCCAGCCGACCGAGACGCCGCGCGTCCTGGGCCGTGCGCTCGGCGTGCCGGATCGACGTCGTGAACAGCGGCGAGTGCCCGCCGAAGGCGCGCCCGACGGCCTCCCGGACCTCGGCGTGCACGACGCGCGAGCGCGAGCCGGTCGCGAACAGCACGGCGCCGAGCAGCCCGAGGTCCGGGTTGAGCTCGCGGGCCAGGGCGAAGCGCTCGCCGACCAGCCGCATCCCGACCAGGCCGCCGCCGTCGGACTTGGTCGGCATGAGCACCCAGCGGGCCGCGGCGAGCGCGAGGTCGGTGAGGATCGTGGTCTCGGGCGGGCAGTCGACGAACACGAGGTCGTAGTCGCCGGCGACCGGCGCGAGCACCTCGGCCAGCGCCAGGAAGGCGGCCCGGCCCTGCTCCTGGACCCGCGACACCATGAGCGGCACGAGGTCGACCAGCCGCGCCCCGCCCGCGACGACGTCGAGACCCGGGCGGACACCCTCGACGGGGCGCAGCGGCGTGCCGGCGACGACCGACACGAGCAGCCCCGCGCCGCGGTCGTCGGCGGGGCCGTCGCGGAAGCCGAGGTCGTCGGCGAGGTTGGCCTGCCGGTTGAGGTCGACGAGCAGGCAGCGGTACCCGGCGGCGGCGAACTGTCCGGCGAGGTTCGCGACGAGCGACGTCTTCCCGACCCCGCCCTTGTCGTTGACCATCGCGATCGTCCGGGCGAGCGCGTCGCGGTCGACGCCGTCGGGCGCGGGTTCGACCGGGTCCACGGACGCCACCGGCGCCACAGCGGTGTGCACGGGGTCCACGGGCTCCGGCGCGGGCACCGGCTCCACCGGACGGTCCGTGCGGGACCCACGTCGCCGGCCGGTGGCGGTGCGGGCGGCGCGGCCCGCCGGTCCGGTCATGCGGCGAGGGTGCGGCCCCACCCCCGCCCCGGCAAGGCCGACACCCGGACCCGGTGACGCTTTCGTCCACTCGGCCGCAGCGCTCGTCGCCCGCGGTCGCACGCACGACCGGCCGGCAGGGCAATCCGTTGCACCGCGCGGCGCGGTGCCGTCACCGGTCGTGCTCGCGAGCCTCCTCCTCGTAGACGTCGGGGACGTCGTCCCGGTCGCGGTCGACCCGTTCCTCCTCGTGAATACGCCGGTGCACGGCGTTGCGGTAGCGCAGGACGATCGTCGCCAGCAGGGCGGCCAGCAGCGACGCCGTCAGCACCCCGATCTTGACGTGGTCGTCGGCCTCGCTGGCCGTGCCGAACGCCAGCTCGCCGATGAGCAGCGACACCGTGAACCCGATGCCGGCCAGCAGCGACAGGCCGAGCACGTCGCTCCAGGCCAGGTCCTCGGACAGCTGCGCGCGCGTGAACCGTTGGACGAGCCAGGTCGCGCCGAGGATGCCGACCACCTTGCCCACCACCAGGCCCGCGATGATCCCCAGGGTGATGCGGTCGGTGAACGCGGCGCCCAGGCCGCCCCCGATGACGGTCACGCCGGACGCGAAGAACGCGAAGATGGGGACGGCCACGCCGGCCGAGATCGGCCGCCACCGGTGCTCGAAGTGCTCCGAGAGCCCGGGGCCGGGCCCCTCCTTCTTGCGGACCACCGGCACCGCGAAGCCCAGCAGGACGCCGGCCACCGTGGCGTGCACCCCGGACTCGTGCACGAGCACCCAGGTCAGCACCGCGAGCGGCAGCAGCAGCCACCACGAGCGGACCCGTCGCTGGACCAGGACCGTGAAGACCGTCAGCGGCAGGAGCGCGAGCAGCAGCGGGACGAACTGCAGCTGGTCGGTGTAGAAGAACGCGATGATGGAGATGGCGAGCAGGTCGTCGACGACGGCGAGCGTGAGCAGGAAGGTCCGCAGCGCGTCGGGCAGACAGGACCCGATGAGCGCGAGCACCGAGAGCGCGAACGCGATGTCGGTGGCGGTCGGGATGGCCCAGCCCGCGAGGCCGTCGCCGCCGACGTTGATGGCGGTGTAGATGATCGCCGGCGCGATCATGCCGCCGACCGCGGCGGCCACCGGGAGCAGCGCCCGCGACGGTTCCCGCAGGTCGCCGGCGACGAACTCGCGCTTGAGCTCCAGCCCGGCGACGAAGAAGAAGATCGCGAGCAGGCCGTCGGCCGCCCAGGTCGCGAGGGTCAGGTCGAGGTGCAGCGCCGCCGGGCCGATCCGCAGCTCCGAGAGCGTCGTGTAGGCCTCGCGCCACGGCGAGTTCGCCCACAGCAGCGCCACGGCCGCCGCGGAGACCAGCAGGATCCCGCCCACCGTCTCGCGGCGCAGGACGTCCGCGATCCGCGCCGTCTCTGCCCACGAGCGGCGGGCGAAGAGGCGGCGGGGTGTCGACGAGGCCACGGATCATCCTCCGGAGGGCAGGCGTCAATCACTGTCGACCAGACTTCCCGGCGCAGCGCGGGAGACCCTACGTCAGAGCAGTCGGCCACGGGCGGTCGTCGGAGTGGCGTTACGGACACTCAACGTCCGCGGAGCCACTCCGCTGACACGCCTGTCGTCAACAGGTGGTGTTCGGCGGCGGGAGGGTGCCGTCGAGGAGGTAGCGGTTCACCGCGTCGTCGATGCAGGGGACGCCGTTGGTGTAGACGGTGTGGCCGTCGCCCCGGTAGGTCAGCAGCACCGAGCCGGGCAGGCGGTCCCGCAGGGCCACGCTGTTCCGGTACGGCGTGGCCGGGTCGTTGGTCGTGCCGAGGATGAGCATCGGCGGGCCGGTATAGCCCTCGATCGGCGTCAGCGGCTGCTGCGGCGCCGGCCAGTCCGCGCACGTCAGGCCGCTGACCAGCACGTTGCCCGAGAAGTGCGGGGCGCGCGCCTCGGTGGCGCGCGCCGCCGCGAACACCTGCTCGTCCTCGGTGGGCCAGGCGTTGTCGAGGCAGGTCACGGCGTTGTACGTGTCGGAGTTGCTGCTCCGGAAGTAGGCGGTCGCGAGCGCGCGCATCGGGGCGCCGTCCCCGGCGTCGGCGGCGGCGAGGGCCTGGGCGAGCTGCGGCCAGCTCGCGGTGCTGTAGAGCGGGTAGACGACGCCGATCTCGAGCAGCCCCGCGGACAGCGGGCTCGTGCCCGCCACGGGCAGCGGGTCCGCGGCGACGCGGGCGCGCACCCGGTCGAGGGTGCCGATGGGGTCGGCGCGCACCGGGCAGACCGGGTCGACGCGGCACGCGGCGTCGAACTGGCGCAGCGAGTTCTCGAAGCTCTCGGCCTGCGCGGAGTCCAGGCCGGGCTTGCTCACGTCGACCACGCCGTCGAGCACGATCGAGCGCAGGCGCGTCGGGAAGAGCTGGGCGTAGGCCTGGCCGATCGACGTCCCGTACGAGAAGCCCAGGTAGTCGATCCGCTCCTCGCCCAGCGCCTCGCGGATGCGGTCCATGTCGCGGGCGACGTTGCGCGTGCCGAGGTGGGGCAGCAGGTCGGGGTAGCGCTGGCCGCAGGCGAGGTCGTAGCGGTCGACGGCGTCGTTCGTGGCCGCCTCGTCGGCCGGGTCGCCGGGGTCCGGGTCGCCGCGGTAGGGGGTGTCGGGGCCCAGCGGGCACTGCAGGCCCATGCTGTCGCCGACCCCGCGCGGGTCGAAGCCGATGACGTCGAAGCGGTCGGTGACCTCCCGCGGCAGCACGCCGGCCTGCACGAGCTCGATGCCCGATCCGCCGGGCCCGCCGGGATTGACGAGCAGCACGCCCACCCGGGCGGCCGGGTTCGTGGCGGGCCGCCGGGCGATGGCGATCGGCAGGGTCGGCCCGGTGGGGTTCGCGTAGTCGACCGGGACCGGCACCGAGGCGCACTCGAGCCCGCCGCGACAGGGCGTGAAACGGGGGCCGCCGGGCGGTCCGGGAGGGGCCGGGGCGGCGACGGGGGCCGACGAGGACAGCGGGATCGGGGGCACGCCGGGCTCGGGGCCGCGCGCGCAGCCGACGAGGGCGAGCGCCGCGGTGGTCAGGGCGGCGGCGGCGGCCAGCACGCCGCGGGCGGACCGGCGCCCGGTCACGCGCGAGGCCGACCGGACGTGCTCCTGGGCCATGTCCACTCCCGCCGTCCCCGCTCGAGCTCCCGGGCGCCCGCGTGCGCCGGGCGGCCCATCATGCCCGCCCGGTCGTCGCACCCGTGCGGGGCTCCGGACCGCGACCGCCGTCACCCTGCGTGACCCGCGTCCCCCACCCCGGCGGGTTTGCCGTGTCCGTCACCGACGACCCACGGGGCGTGGAAGGTCGTCCGGGCACCGGGGCGCGCGGTGGCGTGCCCGAGGTGGTGCACGAGGTCGTGCACGAGGTCGCCCGCGCGACCGTGCACGTCGAGGACCTCCGCGCCCTGCGCAGCGAGCTCGTCGCCTGGGTGCGCGCGGCCGCCGAGCTGCCCGGCGACCCCGACGACCCCGACGACCCCGACGGCCCCGACGGCCCCGACGGCCCCGACGGCGAGGCGCTGGCGGACCGGCTGGACGACATCGCCACGGCGTTCTACGAGGCGCTGGCCAACGTGGTCGACCACGCCTACCCGGAGGGCGCGGGACCCGTGGACGTCACCGCCCGCCTCGCCGCGACGGGAGGCCCGGACCGGCCGTGGCTCGAGATCGTCGTGGCCGACCACGGCGGCTGGCGGCCGGCGCCCCCGAACCCCGGGCACCGCGGCCGGGGCCTGCTGCTGGTCTCGCGCCTCACCGACGGGCACGAGCTCCAGACGGTCGAGGACGGCACCCGCCTGCGGCTCTGGTGGCACCGGCCGCCCGGAGCTGACTACCGTCGCGGTGCATGAGGACACCCGAGCTGGTGCTCGTGCCCGCGCTCGTCGGGCTGCCGGCGGCCCAGGCGCACGAGGTCGCCATGACGGCCCGGGTGGTGGCCGTGGACCCCGACCCCGACACGCCACCCACGGTCGAGGGCACGGTGACGGCCCAGCAGCCCGAGCCGGGCACGCGGGTGCCCGCCGGCGAGGCCGTGACGATCTGGGTGGAGCCCGACTCCGGGGGCGGCGGCGGCGGGGGCGGCGGCGGGAACATGCCGCGCGTGCAGCCCGACAAGCCGCTCGACGGCGCGGGCGCGAACTAGGACGGCTCCGGGGATCGTCGGGTCGGGGGTCCGACGACCCCCGGAGCCGACCGGGGTGTCGTCCGCGGGCGGGGCGGCGTTACGCGTGTGCACCCGGGGCGATCGGGAACACCCGGCGGACGCCCGCGACCCCGGAGGTGTCCGTCCGTGAAGATCGGTTACAAGTTGATCGCCGAGGCCTACTCGCCCACCGAGATGGTGCGCCAGTGCGTGCGCGCCGAGGAGGCCGGCTTCGACTTCGTCGAGATCTCCGACCACTACCACCCGTGGGTCTCCGAGCAGCAGCACTCCGGCTTCGCGTGGTCGATGCTCGCCGCGATGGCCGCGAAGACCGAACGGATCGAGCTGGCCACCGGCGTGACCTGCCCCTTCATCCGCTACCACCCCGCGATCATCGCGCAGGCGGCGGCCACCACCGCGCTGCTCTCCGACGGGCGCTTCACCCTCGGCGTCGGGTCGGGCGAGCGGCTCAGCGAGCACGTCGTGGGGCACGGCTGGCCGAGCGTCAGCGTGCGCCACCAGATGTTCCGCGAGTCGCTGGAGATCATCCGGCTGCTGTGGCAGGGCGGCTACCAGAGCTACGAGGGCAAGCACCTCACCCTCGAGGACGCGCAGGTGTTCGACCTCCCCGAGACGCTGCCGAAGATCGTCGTCGCCACCGGCGGGCCGCAGGCCTCGAAGCTCGCCGCCGAACTGGGCGACGGCATCTTCACCACCGAGCCGCGCGCCGACCTCGTCCAGGCCTTCACCGACGCCGGCGGCGACGGCCCCCGCTACACCGAGGTGCCCATGGCTTTCGGCGCCACCGAGGACGAGGCCGCCGAGGAGGCCCGCCGGCTGTTCCGGTTCGGGATCACCGGCTGGAAGGTCCAGGCCGAGCTGCCCAACCCGGTCAACTTCGACGCGGCGACGGCCACCATCACCGCCGACCACATGCGCGAGGCCTTCGCCTGCGGCCCGGACATCGACAAGCAGCTCTCGGTGGCCCAGCAGTTCGTCGACGGCGGCTACGACCACCTCGCGCTGATCAACGCCGGCACGGACGTCGACGGGTTCTTCGACCACTTCGCCAAGGAGCTCTCCGAGCCGCTGCGGGCGCTGCGTCCCTCCTCCTGAGGTCGGTCGTACCCTCGGGTACGGGCCGTGCCGTGCGGCCCGAGGGAGGAGAACGATGACCGCGGTGCCGGTGGAGGCCACGTCGGACGGGCCGACCCACGACCCCGGGACGCAGGCCCGGCGCCGGCGCACCTTCGCGGTGATCAGCCACCCCGATGCGGGCAAGTCGACGCTGACCGAGGCGCTCGCCCTGCACGCCGAGGTCATCTCGGCCGCGGGCGCGGTGCACGGCAAGGGCGGGCGCCGGGGCGTCACGTCGGACTGGATGGACATGGAGCGCGAGCGGGGCATCTCGGTGACCTCCGCGGTGCTGCAGTTCGCCTACCGCGACCAGGTCATCAACCTGCTCGACACCCCCGGTCACGGCGACTTCTCCGAGGACACCTACCGCGTGCTCGCCGCGGTGGACGCCGCGGTGATGCTGCTCGACGCGGCCAAGGGCCTCGAGCCGCAGACCCTCAAGCTCTTCGACGTCTGCCGCGACCGCGGGGTGCCGGTGCTGACGTTCGTCAACAAGTGGGACCGGCCCGGCCGCGAGCCGCTCGAGCTGCTCGACGAGGTGGAGCAGACGATCGGGCTGCGCCCGATGCCGATCACGTGGCCGGTCGGGATCGCGGGCGACCTGCGCGGGCTGGTCGAGCGGGCCGACGGCACGATGCACCGCTTCACCCGCACCGCCCACGGGGCGTCGAAGGCGGCCTCGGAGGTGCTCGACGCCGACCGCGCCGCCGCCGAGGAGGGCCCGGACTGGGAGCGGGCGACCGAGGAGCTCGCGCTGCTCGACGAGATCGGCGCCGGCTTCGACCAGCAGTCCTTCCAGGCCGGCACCGCGACCCCGGTGATGTTCGGGTCGGCGCTGTCGAACATCGGCGTGGCGCGCCTGCTCGACGCGCTGGTCGAGCTCGCGCCGGCGCCGGGACCGCGCCCGGACGCTAAGGGCGAGGCGCGCCCGGTCGAGGCGCCGTTCTCCGGGCTGGTGTTCAAGGTGCAGGCCTCGATGGACAAGTCCCACCGCGACCGCGTCGCGTTCGTGCGGATCTGCTCGGGGCGCTTCGAGCGCGGGATGGTGCTCACCCACGACGCCACCGGGCGCCCGTTCGCCACCAAGTACGCGCAGGCGATGTTCGGCCGCGACCGCTCCACGATCGAGGAGGCGTTCCCCGGCGACATCGTCGGGCTGGTCAACGCCACCGCCCTGCGGCCCGGGGACACGCTGTGGGCCGAGGACCCGGTCACGTTCCCGACGATCCCCAGCTTCGCCCCCGAGCACTTCGCGGTCTGCCGGGTCGCGGACATGTCCAAGACCAAGCAGTTCCGCAAGGGCATCGACCAGCTCGACTCCGAGGGCGTCATCCAGGTGCTCTCGTCGGACCTGCGCGGCGACCAGGCGCCGGTGCTGGCCGCGGTCGGCCCCCTGCAGTTCGAGGTCGTCTCGGCCCGGCTCGCCGACGAGTTCGGCGCGCCGGTGAAGCTCGACCGCCTCGACTACCAGCTCGCGCGCGCCACCGACGCGGCCGGCGCGGAGGCCCTCAAGGGCGCGGTCGGCATCGAGGTGCTCACGCGGCGCCTCGACGGGCAGCTGCTCGCGCTGTTCCCGCACAAGTGGCGGCTGCAGGCCGTGGCGCAGAACAACCCGGACCTGCTGCTGGCGCCGCTGGTCGCGGACGCGCTCTAGATCAGGCCGGCAGTCGTCGCGGCGGCAGCGCCTCGTTGATCGTCCTGCTGGTGGCCTCGGGGTCGGGGACCTCGATGACGATGCGGTGGTACGGGTCCCCGCGCAGGTAGATGGCCAGCAGGCTCTGCGCGCGCCGGACCATCCACAGCTGGCGCCGCTCGCCCACGCCGTAGGAGCCGGCCCGCAGCACGGTCGGCACGCTCACCCCGGGCAGGTGCACGCGCGGGCTCGCCGAGACCGCGTCGCGCCGGGCCATGGGCCGCGCCAGCAGCACGCGGCTCAGCGGCAGGTAGACCCCGCGCCGGCACGCCCAGACGCGGTCGGTGCCGGTGAAGCGCACCACCACGCCGTCGGCGGTGACGCGGATCTGGACCGCCATGTCTCACCCACCCCGCGCGGACGCGCCGGACGGGCGGGCCGGCCGACGGGGCCCGGGAGCGGGGCGCGGTCCCGTCACCATCGCGTCACGCCAGCCGGTCGTTCTTCGCCGAGGCCTCCTCGTAGGCACGCTCCGTCGCCCGCTGGGCGTCCGCGAAGCCCTTCTCGACGGCCTGCGTGCCGTCGGAGTGCGCGTCCCGCACGGCCTGCTCGGCGTCGCGCGCGGCCTGCGCCAGCGCCCGCTCGGCCTCGGCGGCCGCGTCGGCCACCGAGGACGCACCACCCGCGGCGGACCCACTCGCGGCGGATTCCGCCCTCGCCCGGCGTGGCGGCGGGCGCACCCGCTCCCGGACCGGGCATGCTGAGCCCGTCGGTGAGGGTCTCCCCCGCGGGGCTCCGCGAGTCCTCGGGACGGCGGTGCTGAGCGGACCGGTCCCCGGTCGGCTCGTCGGACCCGACGGGACGGTCGACGTCGTCGGCTGCGCTCACGGGCACGACCTCCGGACTCTCGGCACGGGTGGCCGCGCGCCGGCCCGCGAAGGGCGCGGCACCAACCCCCCGATCGGCTTCGGTGCCGCGACAGCATGGCAGGCGGAGACCCGTTCGGCCCCGGCACCCTCCCCCGCGGGGGCGTCCCGCGACCGTGGCGGCAGGCCCATGAGCTGAGCGGACGTCCGCAGCCACCCGGACGGACGAGTCCCCGAGCGGGTGACGGCTGATCACGCCCGACGGCGGAGCGCGGCACCCCGCGGGGCGATGACACGATGGCGTGGAGACCGCGCACGACGGGTGCGGGCAGCGCAGCGGGACGGACGGACGGAGCATGGGCGGACCCGGCCCGGGGACCAGCGATCCCCCGGTGCCCGAGCAGGCGCGGTTCTGCGCGCGCTGCGACGGGCCCGTCGGTCGGGGGCGTGGCGGGCGCCCGGGCCCCGAGCGCGGCACCTGTCCGTGGTGCGGCGCCGCGTACGACGTCCGCCCGGACCTCGCGGTCGGCGCCGACGGAGCCGTCGTGTCGGGCCGCGCGGGCGAGCGCTACCGGGTCCGGGCTCCGATGTCCCGCGGCGCGCGCGGGTGGTCGTACACGGCCACGCGGACCTCCGACGGCGCGCTCGTCGTGCTCGGGCGGCTCGAGGGCCCCGACGGCCCCGCCGCGGGTGCGCTGGCCGTCGAGGAGACCGAGGTCCTGCTCGACCTCGACGTGCCGGGGCTCGTGCGCGCCCGCGACGTGGTGCGCGCCGACGGCCGCGACGGGCCGGTGCGCCTGCTCGTGCTCGACCACGTGCCCGGCGAGCCGCTCTCCGCCCACCGGCCGTGCCCGCCGGCCGAGGCCCTCGACGCCGTGCTGGGCGCGGTGGGCCCGGTCGCCGCGCTGCACCGGCACGGCCTGCTGCACGCCGACCTCAACCCCAGCAACCTGCTGCGCGGGCCCGGCGGGATCACGGTGCTCGACCTGGGCAGCGTGCGCCGTGTCGAGGACCGCCACAGCGACGTCTGGGCCACCACCGGCTTCGTCGCCCCCGAGATCCACCCCGGCGGCCCCGGGCCGTCGGTGGCGTCCGAGGTCTTCGCGCTGGGGCGGACGGTCGCCGTGCTGGTCGCGGAGTTCGACCACCTGCGCCACCACGCCCTGCGCCTGCCCGACCCGGCCGCGCACCCCGTGCTGCGCGACGACCCCGACCTCGTCGCCCTGCTCGCCCGCGCCACCGACGCCGACCCCGCCCGTCGCCACCGCAGCGTGGAGGCGTTCGGACAGGAGGCACGCCGGGTCCGGAGAGGGTACGACACCGCCACACCGGGCACCGACACGCGCGGCACCGATCGCTACACCGCCCGTCCGGGCGACTGCGGCGTGGGGGTCGGCGTCGGCGCCGGGGCGGACCCGGAGGATGGTGCCACCCGACGTGGCGGGAGCCGTCCGGTCGGCGCCGCCCGCGACACCCGCGACGCTCGAGGAGCAGCGATCCCGTGATGGAGATGGCCGGGACCTCCCCGCTGCCCGGCGAGCGCGGGCCCAGCAGGAGCGCCGGGGACGCGGGGGGCGCCGCGGCCGGCGGCGGCCCGCTGGTCGAGCGCACCGACCTGCGCGCCGAGCTCGCCGAGGGCACCCCGCCGCCCTGCCCGCAGTGCGGCGAGGAGGCGCCTGCGGCGTCCGACGGCTCGTGCCCGACGTGCGGTGCGCACCGGCCGGTCCTGCGCGACCACGTGGAGCTGCTCCTCGGCGACGCCGCGGCGATCACCGACCGGGGCCTGCGCCGGCGCCGTAACGAGGACGCCGTCGAGCTGGGCCGCCGCGTCGAGGGCGGGATCGAGACGTGGGTCGCCGTCGTGTGCGACGGCGTCGCGTCCGCGCGTCGCGGCGATGAGGCCTCGCTCGTGGCCGCCGGCGCCGCGGTCGGTGCCGCCCTGGAGACCGCGGCCGCGCCGCCCACCCCGCCCACCGGCTTCCCGGCGATCTCGGCGAGCGACACGGGCCCGGTCCCCGTCGGCCCCGGCGAAGCCCCGTCCGGCCGGGCCGGCACCGGCGTGAGCGGCGAGCTCGACGCGCTGGCCACCGCCGCCTCGGCCGCCGCCGCCACCGCCGCGGCGGACCTCGGGCGCGGCGGCGGCGACGCGCCCGCCTGCACCTACGTCGCCGCGGTCGTGCGCGGCGGGGATGCGGTCGTGTCGTGGATCGGCGACAGCCGCGCCTACTGGCTGGCCGGCGACGGGTCGTCGCGCCTGCTGAGCACCGACGACTCGTGGGCCGAGGAGATCGCCAACGCGGGGATCATGTCGCGCGAGGACGCGGCCCGTGACCGTCGCGCGCACGTCCTGACCCGGTGGCTCGGGCACGACGCCCCGAGCGGCCCCGCCCACGCCCGCCGCGTGCGCGTCGGGACGCCGGGCCTGCTGCTGCTGTGCAGCGACGGGCTGTGGAACCACCTGCCCGACCCCGCGGTCCTCGCCGGCCTCGCCGCCCCGGCGCTCGAGGGCTCGCCGCCGACCGGCGAGGGCGTGCCGGACCACCCGGCGCTCGCGGCCGCCGCCGCCCTGCTGGCCGCGGCCCTCGACGACGGCGGGTCCGACAACGCCACGCTGGCGCTCGTGCCGGTCGTGCCGCCCGCCGACACCGACCGGCCCTCGGTCACCGTCGACGCGCGCGGCCCGGACGAGCGCACCGGCCCGATCCCGCTCGACGGGCCGGGGGTGGTCGACCGGTGAGCGAGACCCCCGACGTCGGCCCGGTCGGCGGCTCGTGGGTCGTCACCGTCTGGGCCGACCGCGACTACTTCGAGCTCGTCCGCGCGCGCCGCACCACGGCCGACCCGGCCGACCTCCCCGGCGACTTCCCGAGCGGTTCCACGCCCCGCGAGGTCGCCCTGACCGCGGACGAGATGCGCGTCGGGCGCGCGGGCGACCGGTCCGGCGCCGAGGCCCCGGAGATCGACCTCGGCGGCCCCCCACGCGATCCCGGCGTCTCCAAGCTGCACGCCGTGCTCCTCGCGCTGCCGCCTGACCGGTGGGTCGTCATCGACGCGGGCTCGACGAACGGCACGACGCTGAACTACGGCGAGGAGCCGCTGACCCCGGACACGCCGGTGGCCCTGCGCCCGGGCGACCGCATCCACGTCGGCGCCTGGACGACGCTCACGGTGGACCGTCGCTGAGCCCACCGACCGGGTCAGCTCAGCTCACCTCAGCGTCCGCCCAGCGGGATCGGGCCGGTCGGGGCGTCCCAGGACACGACCGGCGACATCGGCGCACCGGGCGCGCGGGTGATGACGAACCGCGCCGCCAGGAAGCTCACCGGGAGCGCCAGCGCCGCGGCCAGCAGCGGCGCGAGGCGCTCGTCGACGCCGAGGTGCACGAGCGCGACCACGCCGATCGTCGTGGCGGCGATGTTGACCGCCTGCGACGCCGGGTAGAGCAGCAGCCGCGTCCACGTCGGGCGGACGCGGAACGTGAAGCGGCAGTTGAGCAGGAACGACACGACCATCGCCGCGCCCAGCCCAATGACGTGCGCGACGAGATAGCCCGCGTGCGGGTGCGCGAGCAGGTAGACCCCGTAGTAGGTGGCGGCGTTCGCCACCCCCACCAGGCCGTAGCGCACGAGCCCGCCGAGGAGCCCGCGCGCCCGCGGGGCCACGATCAGGCCATCGCCGTGTAGACCGCGAGACCCATGAGCACGACCCACACCAGGCCGAGCACCTGGAGCACCCGGTCGCCGAGCACGATCTCCTCGGGCTCACCGCCGTTGCCGCCGTCGACGTCGACCGCGTAGCGCAGCACCGCCACCACGAACGGGACGACCGACACGATCGCCCACGTGGACGGCGCGGAGGGCAGCCGCCCGGGCATGGCCGTCACGCCGATGCCGAACGCCCACAGCCCGTAGGCCATGATCACGACGGTGGCCGAGAGCGACCAGACGAAGCGCAGGTAGGACGCGGAGTACCGCTCCAGCGACTTGCGGATCTTCGCGCCGGTGCGCTCGGAGAGGCGCATCTCGGCGTAGCGCTTGCCCGACGCCATGAACAGGGAGCCGAAGGCCATCGTCAGCAGGAACCACGGCGACAGGTACAGCCCGGCCGCCGCACCACCGGCGATCGCGCGCATGAGGAAGCCCGACGAGACGATGCAGATGTCGATGACGGGCTCGTGCTTGAGCCACAGGCAGTAGGCCAGCTGCACGGCGATGTAGATGCCGGTGACGAGGGCCAGGTCCGGGTCGGCGAGGAGGCTGACCACGATCGCGCCGGCGAACAGCACGATGCCGGTGAGCACCGCGATCGTCGGCGGCACGATGCCCGCCGCGATGGGCCGGTGGCGCTTCTTCGGGTGCGCGCGGTCGGCCTCGACGTCCTTGGTGTCGTTGATCAGGTACACACCGGAGGCGGCCAGCGAGAACGCGATGAACGCCAGCGCGACGTCGGGCAGGACGGTGAGGTCGAGCAGCCGGCCGGCGGCGAACGGCGCGGCCAGCACGAGGACGTTCTTCACCCACTGCCGCGGGCGCATCGCCTTGAGCAGGCCCAGCGGCACGGCCAGCGACCGGGGGCGGGTGGAGGCGGTGGTCGCCGCGGGCTCGGTGGGGCGGGCCTCGTCCTCGGCGACCTGGTCGGAGACGGCCTCGGTGGTCGGGGCGGCCTCTGCGGAGCTCGCGCCCTCCTGCTCGCGGGCGGAGCTGGGCGGCGTGACGGGGGTCATGCGGTCCTCCAGCGGCCGACCGAGCCCCGGCGCACGACCCGGCGCGCGCCGAAGGCGAACGCCGCTCCGAGCACCGAGCCCGCCAGCACGTCGGTCGGGTAGTGGACGCCCAGCACCAGGCGCGAGAGCGCCATGCCGGGGACGACGAGGGACGCCGCGCCGGCCGTCGCTCCGCCGGCGAGACCGGCGTAGAGCAGGGCGGCGGCGGTGGTGGACGAGGCGTGCGAGGACGGGAAGCTCAGACGGCTGGGCGTCCCGACGTGCACGGCCACCCGCGGGTCGTGGGGCCGGCGGCGGCGCACCACGCGCTTGACGGCGATCGACGCGCCGTGCGCGGCGACCACGCCGCCGACCGCGGTGGCCCACTGCCGGCGCCGCGGCGCGTCGAGCGCGGCACCGACGGCGCCCAGGGCGATCCACCCGGCGGCGTGCTCGCCGAACAGCGACATCGCGCGGGCGGCACCGACCATGGGCGGGGTCGCGAGGTGCTCCTGCACGGCCCGCAGGACCGCGACCTCCCCCCGGACCGGCCCGACGGTGACGCCGGAATCCTCGGCTCGATCGAGCACGTGGTGGTCCTCCCGGTGCAGGCGTGCGGACGTCCGGCCTCGACGCGGATGGTACGCGGGCCTTGACAACGGGCCCCGTGGTGGTCCAGTCGCCACGCCGGGCGGTGGTTCCCGGTCGACGGGCGTCAGAACCACCTCTCCAGGACGGACGCCACACCGTCGTCGAGGTTGCTCGCGGTGACCTCGTCCGCGACGTGGAGCACATCCGGGTGAGCGTTCGCCACCGCGACGCCGTGACCGACCCAGCGGAGCATGGCCAGGTCGTTGGGCATGTCACCGAACGCGACCACGTCCCCGGGCTCGACACCGTGGTGCGCCGCGGCCCGCGCGAGCCCCGTCGCCTTGGTCACGCCGCGAACCGCGCACTCGAGCAGCCCACCGGCCGCCGAGTACGTGACGTCGACGAGGTGCCCGACCGCCCGCCGCGCCGCCTGCGCCATGTCCGCGCTGGTCCGCGTGGGGTGGCGGGCGAGCACCTTCACCACCGGCTCCGCGAGCAGGTCGCCCGGCCCCACGTGACGGTGGTCGGGGTGGGGCCAGGCGTGCACGTAGGCGGCCTCGGAGACGAACTGGTCCTCGCGGCGGTCGTAGGCGCCGGCCCCCACCCGCTCGACGGCCAGCCCGCAGCCCGGCACGGCGGCGCGCAGCCCCTCGGCCACGGCGGCCAGGACGTCGACGTCGAGCGTCTCGGCGGCCACGACCCGGTCGCCGGCGGTGTCGTAGAGCACCGCGCCGTTCGCCGCCACCGTCAGCGCGTGCACCCCGAGCGCCTCGCACACCCGCGGGATCCACCGAGGCGGGCGGCCCGTGGCGAGGACGAGGGGCACACCGGCGTCGACCATCCGCCCGACGACGGCCCGTGTGCGCGGCGAGGGCTCCTCGGCGCCACCGAGGAGCGTCCCGTCGACGTCGGTCGCGACCAGCCGTGGTCTCTGCACGTCTCCGAGACTATGACCGCGACGACGACCGCGACGACGACCGCATGGGGCCTCGGGGCTCGGGTAACCGCCCCGGTGAGCACCATCGACTCGCTGCTCGACGAGGCCGGCCGGACCTTCGCCGACGAGGCCGGCATCACCCTGCGCGACGAGCCCGCGCCGCTCTACCGCCTGCTCGTGCTGAGCGTGCTGCTGTCCCGGCGCGTGCAGGCGAAGCTGGGGACGCGGGCGTGCCGCGAGCTCGTCGACGCCGGCTACGGCACCCCGGAGCGGATGCGCGACGCGTCGTGGGAGGACGTCGTCGGGACGCTGGGGCGGGCGAGGTACACGGGCACCGAGCAGACGACCACCGCGCTGCAGGAGGGTGCGCAACGCGTCCTCGACGAGTGGGGCGGCGACCTGCGCCGGATGCGGAAGGCCGCCGACGGCGACGTCGCCGCCCTGCGCGAGCACCTCACCGCGTTCCCGCGCCTCGGGCCGGTCGGCGCCGACATCTTCGTGCGCGAGGTCCAGGCGGTGTGGCCGGAGTTCCGGCCGCACCTCGACGAGAAGGCCCTCGCGGGCGCCGAGAAGCTGGGGCTGCCGACCGACCCGGCGGAGCTCGCCGAGCAGGTCGAGGGCGACGACCTCGCCCGCCTCGCCGCCGCCCTCGTTCGCGCCGACCGCGACGACGAGGTGCGGGAGGAGGTCCGCGGGGAGGGGTAGGAGTCCACCGCGGACGGGATCGCACCGCGACCGACCGGTCGGCGGAGCGAGCGCCGGCTGGGCGCACGCGGCCGCACCCGAGCCGGATGCTCCTGGCACACGTCAGCGCTGCAGCTCGGTACCGCACCGGGCTGGCTCGCGACCTATGCCCAAGATCGCAACGAGACCGACCGCCCCGCGGGGCGAGCACCACCGGGGCATCCGGCCGGCGAGGTCGCTGCCGGCGCCCACCCCGGGACGTCAGATCGGTGCCGGCGGCGTGGGCCCGCGACCTATGCACAAGATCGCGTCGAGACCGACCATCCCTCTGGGGCGAGCGAGCGCCACCGAGGGCACGCGGCCGCACCCCCGCCGACGGCGCCGCTCCTGGCACACGTCGGCACCGCAACGAGCTGACCCCTCTCGCTGGCGGGAGCGCCGATGCCGGCGCTGTGACCTCGGTGACTGACGCCCTGGCGAGCAGCGAGCGCGCCGTTCGCTGCGCACGGACGCGCAACGCCGCCGGACAGGAGGGCGAGCAACGCGCCGGCGCCCTGCCCCCGGGCGCGCGGCCGTCGGTCCGTCGGGCCCGATCTTCGTGACGGGCACCGGCCACGAACACACCGTGCTCGGGAGCGCCGAGTCGGTCCCGACGCGCTCGTGCGCAGGGGTCACCAACGGTGCCCGGCGCCACCGCGGCCCACCCCGTCGCTCTCGACGCGATCTTGGGTTAGCTCATCGACGGCACCCGCGATCGCCGACGCCCACCCCGTCGGCCCCGACGCGATCTTGGGCATACGTCACCGACGACACCCGCGATCGCCGACGCCCACCCCGTCGGTCCCGACGCGATCTTGGGCATAGGTCATCGCCGGTCCCCGCCACCGCGGCCCACACCCTCGCTCCCGACGGGATCCGGCGCGGACGTCGCGCCGGGTCAGCCCACCGCGCCCTGGTACGGCACGCCGACGTACTCCTCGCGGGCGAGGGTCGGGCCCCGCTCCCAGCCCGACTTCGAGCGCTCGGTCGTGGTGACCCCGAAGCGGCCGGTCGGGAGGTCCCGGACCACGAGGTCGACCCGGCCCCACGGCTTGGCGGGCTGCGATCCCGGCGGCACGGCCGTCGCCAGCCGCACATAGGTGACGCCGACGGTGTCGAAGCGCCACACGCCGCCGCGCAGGCGGTTGTCCTGGAGCCCATAGTACGCCGAGGTGAGGTCCTCGTCGGCGTGGATGCGGATCGTCGACGGCGGGGCGATGCCGTCGTGCACCGCGACCTGGTCGACGCAGGGCCACAGCACCGTCGACATCTGGTCGACCAGCACGGGCTGGCCCGCGAGCAGCGGGGCGATCGGCTCCGGGCGCGCCAGGAACGGCTGGGCGACGGCGAGGCGGTCGGAGCCGCGCACGCCGGTCGAGTCCACGACCACCCGCACGAACGTCGGGTCGCCGGGCGCGTCGACCAGGGACACGGGCCGCTGCTGCCAGGTGCGCTCGTCGGCCTGGGGGAGGTAGTCGATCCCGGTGCGCCCGAGCACCCGCGGGGCCGTGGCGGGGCCGTCGGCGAACTCCACCGACACCCGCTCGTCGGGCGGGCCGTCCTCGAGCAGCGGCACGACGACGTCGGTCGCGCCGGAGTCGGCGGGCACCGGGTACCAGCCGGTGACCAGCGTGCCGCGGCCGCTGGAGTCGTCGGTGGCGTCGTGCCACACGCGCCCCAGGCCCGGGACGGGTTCGGGGACGGGCGCGACGGTGTCGTCGACCATGTCGCCGGTGGTCACCGCCGGCGTCACGGGCGCGCCGAGCAGGGCCGGTGTCGGGCGCAGGACGCTGACGTTGTCCTCGAGCCCGCAGCCCTGCCGGACGACGTCCTTGGCGTTGCCGAGCGCGACCGTCCAGCCCGGGTACTGCCGCAGCGGCGCGAGCACCATGACCGCGATCAGCCCGATCACCACGCTCCCGCACGCGACGGCGAGCAGCGCGCGGTCGGGCTCCGGGCGGGGCAGCCGGCGGTCCGGCCAGCGGCGCAGCGACCAGTGCGCCCACACCGCGGCGAGCACGGCGATCCCGACCCAGACGAGCGGGTTACGCAGGAAGATCGGCCCGAAGTGGGGGGCGAGCAGGTTCTGGCTCAGGGGCGTCGGGTAGGGGTCGGCGTGGTCGCCGAAGAACTGGCCGCGGTCGGTGTAGGGCCGCCACAGGTTCCAGCCGGCGTAGCTCACCGACGTGGCGAGCACGAGCACCGCGACCCCGCCGACGGTGGCCAGCGCCCGGTCGTGGCGCGGCATCGGACCGCGCAGCAGGGCGAGCGCGATGAGCACCGTGCCCGAGGCGGCGATGACCGGGAAGTGCAGCACCCACTTCGTCGGGCTGGCCGCGACCAGCACGAAGGCGAGCGCGGTGGTCGCCGCGGAGTGCAGCAGCACGCGGCGCAGGGCGTCGTCCTCCGGACCGCGCAGCCCGCTGCCCGCCGCCACCAGCAGCGTCAGCCCCAGCGTGATGAGGATCGGGGCCCGCGCGGCCCACGGCGTCCGGCCCGGCCCGAGCAGGGTCTGGTAGTGGACGAGCTCGTCGTACCAGGGGACGGTGTCGTAGTAGTACGCGTGCACCGCCGACGCCTCGACGACGTCGCCCAGCGACGCGTCGGCGAACGCCACCGGCACCGCGACCGACGACGCGGCCGCGAGCACCAGCAGCAACGTGAGCTGCTGTCGCCGGGGGGCGGCCACCATGTGCGGCCAGGCGCGCGGGATCTCCACGAGCAGCGGGGCGACCGCGACGAGCCCGGTCGGTGAGCAGGCGAGGGCCAGCGCCGCGGCCATGACGGCCCCGACGTAGAGGAACGGGGTGCCGCGGTCCCGGGCCAGCTCGACCAGCAGCAGCACGATCACCGAGAGCAGCACGATCAGCGGCTCGGGGCGCAGCGTCAGCCCGAACGGCAGCCACCACAGCAGGTGGGCGGTCAGCAGCGCCCACGGCACCCAGACGCGGCGGACGTTGGTCCGCCGGGAGATCAGCACGAAGAACGCGCGGAGGAGCGCCCAGGTCGCCAGGCCGTAGAGCAGCGGCAGGCAGCGCTGCCAGACGATCCCCCAGCCGCCGATCGCTCCCCAGGCCTGCATCGCGTACTGCGAGGCCACGAAGGGGTTCTCGGTGACGTTGAACATGTAGACGGCGTTGCCGATGTAGCCCGCCTCGCCGGCGTCGCGCGCCATGAGCGGGTACCAGCTGTCGTCGAAGTTCATCGGCGCGACGAGCACCCAGCCCGCGGAGATCGCGAGCACCAGGCCGTCGGCCCACGACAGGTGGCGACGCAGCCGGCCGGGCCACGACCGCGGCGCGACCCAGCCCCGCGCCCGCCGCCAGCGACCCTGGCGGTAGGCGAGCACCAGCAGCACCGAGAGCGCCGCGAGGTGCGCGACGAGCAGGATCGTCTTGAGCACGCCCGGCGTCGAGGCGTACCGGTCGTCGGTACGCACCGAGACCCCGAGTCCCGCGGCCGCGGGCGTGCCGTCGGTGCTCGTGCTGAGCTGGGCGATGATCGGCGGGAGGACGCCGGCGCAGTCGCCGCACGCGAGCGGCAGGGGCGCGCCGTCCCGGGTGACCCGCAGCCCCGCGCCGTCGACCTCGATCGCGAGGACGCAGTCGCCCGGCGGGACCGGCCCGGCGGCGACGGTCTGCCCGGATACCGTGAGGCTCGCGGCCGCGCCCGTCGAGGCGAGCACGAGGCCGCCGCCGGTCGGGTCGCCGGGCAGGGTGCGCAGCACGTCCCCGCCCGCACGGAGCGCGGCGCAGGGCACCGTCGCGGAGAACCCGAGCGGACGCGGCGGGTTGAGGGCGAGCTGGGTGGAGATCGGGGCGCCGGGAGCGGCCGCCGGCCCCGGCCACGTGACGGTGGTGTCCTGGGCGGTGACCGGCGCGAGCGGGACCGCGAGGCCCAGCACGATCGTCAGCAGGGCCCAGACGAGTAGCGACCCTCCGGACAGGCGAGGGGCCCGGTCGGCCTCCTCCTGCGGCGAGGTGGAGTGGTCGGCGCGCACCAGCGTCGTCACCGGGCATCCCGGGGACGAGCGGTCGGGGAGGCGTCGAGCACGAGGGTGGGCACCACGGGGAAGGGTAGGTCGTGAGGACCCCGTGGAGGGGCTGGGGTGGGCGCGTGTCCCGGGGATCCCCCGCTAGATGATCGCGACCGCGACGACGAGCCCGAGCGCGACGTGCATGGCCGCGATGACGAACGAGTCGGCGGTGAGACGGTCGTCGTGCAGGCAGGCGTCGACGTCGAGCCGCGAGACCGCCTCGAGCCCCCGCACCGCCAGGACCTGGGCGATGATCCCCACCAGGCCGTAGATCGAGGTGTTGAGAATGCCGCCGACGAAGCTGCCGAACGAGATGTAGATGGCGGTGACGACGATGAACGCCATGGACACGAGGCCCGCCGAGGCGACGACCACCGCGTTCGGGCGGCCCTCGCGCACGAGCCCCCGCAGGTCGCCCGGCGTCGTCAGGTCGATGGCGAAGTAGCCGGCGTACATCAGCACGGCGCCGATCACCGCGTACACCACGATGAGACCGATGTTCACGCCCATGGTGGACCAGAAATCGGGAGCGAGCACGTCTGAAGCCCTCCATCCGGACGAACGGGGCGCCAGACTAGGGCACGGGCGTCAGGGCAGGGTGGTGGCCATGCGCGATCCGGACCGCTCGCGCTCGCCGCGCTCGTGGCGGGCCGCGTCGCGCAGCGCGCCGGCGATGCGCCGCCAGAGCACGAACAGGACGGCGTCGTCCGAGAGGTGCTGCGGCACGTCCGGCCAGACGAGCACGGTCCCGCGGCGCAGCGCCTCGACGGTCGGCACGGGGAGCTCCCACCACCGCAGGTCGGCGTCGGCGAGCCACCGCTGCACCTCGAGCGCTCCGCGCCCGTCGACCTCGAGGTACTCCGCCGGCTCGTTCTCGCCACCCGGCCGGCACCGGTGGGCGATCCCGTCCGGGCCCTCCGCGAACCCGGGTGCGAGCCGCCACAGCGAGCCGTCGCGGTCGAGGACGGCGCTGGCGAGCCGCCCGACCTCACCGTCGACCGCCGTTCCGTGGCCGAGCAGAGGACGGGTCAGCAACGGAGTGGCCATCGGCAGGTCGGGGAGCAGCTCGCCGATCCGCCGGCCGCCCCGGCGGACGACGGCGCGCTCCGGGGAGTCCCACGCGAGCCGGACCTCGTCGGTGGCCTGGGGCGGTGCCGGCGGGCGTGGCCGGTCGGCTCCCAGCTCCGCGTAGAGCGTCCGGAAGCGGCGCCCGGCGTTCCGGAGCAGGGTGACCGCGAACACACCGAGCCCGATGGTGAGGAAGAGGCCGGCGACCAGGCCGATGCCGGCCCAGGTCGGTGGCCGACCACGGTCGACCACCTCGACGAAGCAGACGATCGTGAAGATCGCGACGCCGCCCGCGACCACGCCCGCGACGGGGCCGGCCCACGGCTTCTGCACCCGCAGCAGCCACCGCAGGGGCCGCGGGACCGCCGCCGCGGCCTCGGCGGTGATGGTCGCTCCGCGGGCTGCTCCGTGCTCGTCATGTACTCATCGTGACCGAGGACCGAGCGGATCGACCCTCATGCCACCTGTCCAGCCTAGTCGGGAATACGGTGAGGTACGAACGCCGCACCATTGTCGGTGATCAGCCCTGTGGTTTCCCGGATGCCGAGGCCGGCGGCGGTGTCACCGACGATCCAGGCACCCAACGCGGGGCGGTAGCCGTCGAACTCGGGCAGCGGGTCGAACAGCTGGTAGACGTAGCCCTCCTCCCCGTAGACCCCGCCGGTCTCGGTCTCGTAGCCGGGGGCGACGACCGCAATGTTGGCGCCCTCGCGCCCCAGCAGCGGCTTGCGGACGTACTCGGTGAGCATCCCGGGGTCGCCCAAGCTCGCCGGCAGGAGGTTCGGGTGTCCCGGGTACATCTCCCAGAGCACCGCGAGCAACGCCTTGTTCGACAGCAGCGACTTCCACAGCGGCTCGATCCACGCCGTCTCGGGCAGGCTGCGCGCGACGTGCTTGCCGAAGTCGTCGCCCAGCACCCACTCCCAGGGGTAGAGCTTGTCGACGACCGCGATCGGCGACTCCTCGAGGTCGACGAAGCGGTCGAGCGCGGAGTCCCACCCGAGCTGCTCGATCGCGAGGCCGACGGTGTCGAGCCCCGCCTCGGCCGCGCACTCCTGGAGGTAGGCCACGGTGACGTGGTCCTCGCCGGTGGGGTCGGCCTGCGACCAGCAGAAATGCACCTCGTTGCGGGGCAGCTTGGCGGCGATCTCGCCCCAGCGTTCGACGAGCTTCTCGTGCAGCGAGTTCCACTGGTCGTCGTCGGGGTGGACGTCCTTGAGCCAGTACCACTGGCAGATCGAGGCCTCGAGCAGCGAGGTCGGGGTGTCGGCGTTGTACTCCAGCAGCTTCGCCGGGCCGGCACCGTCGTAGCGCAGGTCGAAGCGCCCGTAGAGGTGCGGGTCACCGCGGCGCCACGACGCGGCGACGGCCTCCCAGCTCCACTCGGGCAGCGCGAAGTCGCGGAACCGCTCGGTGGTGACGACGTGATCGACGGCCTCGAGGCACATGGAGTGCAGGAGCTCGACGTCGGCCTCGAGCGAGAGGATCTCGGCCATCTCGAACACGTAGTGCACGGACTCGTCCCAGTACGGCCGGGCGCCGTTCAACCCGGCCGCCGGGGTGCCGAACACCAGCCCCTGCTCCTCGATCTTCGACTGCCAGTCGGGACGGGGCCTGCCGGTCGCGCGCTGCACGGCGTCGATCCTGCCCGATGCCGGCCGCTCAGCTCCCGCTGGAGCTGCTCCCGCCGCTGCTGCTCGAGCTGCCGCCCCGGCCCGCGGTGCCGCTGGAGCTGCCGCCGACGCCCAGACCACCCCGGCTGACGGTGCCGCTGCTGGTCGTGCTGCCGAGCGAGCTGCCCGTCGTGCCGCTGCGGACGCTGGTGCCGCTCGACGGCGGGGTGGTCGTCCCCCCGCCCGCGACGGTGCCCACGGGCGCGTTGGTCCCGTAGTTGTAGTGGTACTGGTTGCCGAACCCGCCGAGGAAGATCGGCACGAAGACGCCGCCGCTGTTGTAGTAGCCGCCCTGCTGGGGGCCGGAGCAGTTCTCGTCGGGCACGACGACGCCGGCCGGGTCGACGCACTGGGCGGTGACCTCCTCGTCGGGCTGGCTGGCGGCGTAGACGACGGCGACGAGCGCCACGACGCCGACGGCGACCCCGCCGCCGACCAGGACCCGCTTGCGGACCTTGCGCTTGCGCTCCTCCGCCGCGGCCGCCGCGTCGCGCTGGGCCCGCTCGCGGCGCTGGGCCTCGCGGCGGGCGCGCTGCTCGGCCACCGTGGGCTCGCGGGGCTTGGTGGTCGCCGGGTCCTGGTAGCGGACGCGACCGGGCCGGCGGGTGCCCTCGGCCTGCGGCGCCCCGACGCCGGCGCCGGCACCGGCGCCCACGGCCGGGAGCTCACCGCTCCCCGACCCCGCGGACGCGGCGGGCACCCCGGAGGGCGGCGTGCTGTCGGTGTCGTCGTCCAGGCCGCGGTGGCGGCCACCCGACGGCGACGACCCCGGGGTCGACCCGGACGACACCGCCGACGTGTCGACCTGCTCGGTGGGACGCCCGGACTCGTCGGAGGACGCGCCCACGTCGACCTGCTCTGCCCGGCGCTCCGACGGCAGCTCCCGCTCGTCGTCTCGTCCCGTCATGGCCCCTCCGTCCCACCGTCCACCGGCACCGTCCGGCGCGCGCCGGTCACCACCGATCCTGCCCGACACCGGATCACCCGGCTCGGGGAATCCCGAGGGCGGCATGATGACAGGGCGATGCTGCTGCGGGAACGACAGTCCGGGCCGTCCGGCGAGGGCCGCCCCGACGGTGACGACGATGCTGCCGGCGGGCGAGCCGGTGGACGGGGTGTCGATCGCTGGCTCGACCGCGTCCTCGGCGCCGACGACGGGCGCGACCCGCGCCGCCGCGCGATGCGCCGGGGCGTCGTCGGCATCCTCGCGGGCGCGCTGGTCATGCTGATCGCGGCCACCGCGCTCGCCGCCACCGGCTCGGGGCCCGACGTCCTGGGCCTCGCGAACGACGGCGGCTCGAGCGCCGGCGGGGCCGCGCCCGCGGACGACGACGAGGAGGAAGCGCCCCCGCTGACCACCGAGCCCGGTCGCTGCCTCACGTGGACCCGGGACGACGCCGCGGACGTCGCCGAGGTCGACTGCGCGCAGTCCCACCTGTTCGAGAGCGTCGGCGCGGTGACCGCCGCGCAGCCGCCCGGTGCGCCGTTCCCGGCGGACCCGGCGTGGCAGCAGCTCGTCACCGACCAGTGCGCCCCGCAGGCCCGGAACTACCTGCAGGGCCGGCTCGACCCGGCCGGGCGCTACAAGCCGGGCGCGCTCAAGCCGACCCAGGCGGCGTGGGAGTCCGGGGACCGGACCGTGCGCTGCGGGCTGCAGGCGCCGGGGCGCACCGGCGCGCTCTTCGCGTCGAGCGGCCGGGTGGCCGAATCCGACCAGGCCGTCGTGTTCGACCCGGGCACGTGCCTCGGGCTCGCGGGCAAGGAGGTCGCCGACCCCACCTCGTGCGCCGAGGCGCACGCCGCGGAGGTCGCGGGCACCGTCGACCTCGGCACCGAGTTCCCGGACGGCTTCCCGTCGGTCGACGACCAGGACAACTACCTGCAGCCGACGTGCCAGCGGATCGCCGAGCAGTACGTCGGCTCGGCGCAGAAGCTCACCGACTCCAAGCTCACCGTGTACTGGACCAACCTCGCCGAGGAGTCCTGGACCGCCGGCACCCGGCGCGTGAGCTGCAACCTCGGCTCCCTGCTGCCCGACAGCTCGGGCTTCGCCCCGCTGACGGGCACGGCGGCCGAGGGCGTGACCATCGGCGGCGAGGCGCCGGCGACGACGGCCCCGACCCTGCGCCCCGGGGCGCCGGCGTCGGTGCCGGGCTCGAGCACCACCCCAGCGCCCGAGGGCGGCACCGCCACGGGCGGCACCGCGGGCGAGGGCGGCGCCGGGCAGGCGGGGCAGCAGGGCGGCGGCGCGCCGCTGCCGCTCCCGTCGTCGCTGCCCGTGCCGGGCCTCGGCAACTGACCCCCCGCCGGTGGAGGTCGGCCCGGAGCGGTTCGAGGAGCTGGTCGCCGACGCCCTCGACGAGCTGCCCGCCCCGCTGACCCGCGCGATGGACAACGTCGTCGTGCTCGTCGAGGAGCGCCACCCCGAGGAGCCGGACCTGCTCGGGCTCTACGAGGGCGTCGCGCTGACCGAGCGCTACAGCGACTACGGCGGCTTCCTGCCCGACCGGATCACGCTCTACCGCGCGGCGCTGGCCGAGGTCTGCGAGGACGAGGACGAGCTGCGCGAGGAGGTCGCCGTGACCGTCGTGCACGAGGTCGCGCACCACTTCGGCATCGACGAGGAGACCCTGCACCGCCTCGGCTGGGGCTAGGTGCGCTCCGCGCTCGTGAGGCGCACCTAGCCCGTCGGGTCGTCGGTGGCGGGCAGGCCGCCGGGGACGGCGCTGCGCCAGGCCACGAGCTCCCAGCTGCTGCCGCGCGGGCGCAGGACGATGCGCCCGCAGTTGGCGACGTGCTCCTCGTCCAGCGGCGGGGTGCCGACGTGCTCGACGAGCTCGATCGCCGCCAGCCGCAGGGCCGCGCCGTGGCTGACCAGCACGATCGTGCCGCCCTCGGGGTGGCGGTCGCGCAGGTCGGCGACCACCGGGAGGTAGCGCGCCAGCAGGTCACGCCCCGTCTCGCCACCGGGGTGGGCGACGTCGAGCTCGCCGGTCTGCCAGCGCTCGACCACGCGGCGGAACGCGCCGATCGCGGGCTCGTCGTTGCGGCCCTCGAGCTCGCCGACCTGCACCTCGTGCACGCCGCCGACCTCCACCGGCGCCACCCCGAGGTGCTCCGCGACGAGCCCCGCCGTCTCGGCCGCCCGGCGCGCGAGCGAGTGGTACAGCCCGGTGACCGTGCCCTCCGCGCCCGCGGCGAGCTCCCGCCCGAGGGCGCTGGCCTGCGCTCGGCCGAGCTCGGTGAGCGGGGGCCCGGGCAGCACCGTGTCGAGGACGCGGTCGATGTTGGACTGCGTCTGCCCGTGGCGGGCGAGGACGAGCCGCAGGTCGCTCATGCACCGGTCCCTTCGCGCAGGGACGCCAGCCAGGACGCCGCCTCGGTGTAGTCCTTCACGGTCTGCCCCGGGCCCGGGTCGGCGAGGCGCCCGCCGGGCTCGTCGCCGCCGGGCACCGCCGCGCGGGGGTACGAGCCGAGGAACCGCACGTCGGTGCAGCGCCGGCGCAGCGCCGCCAGCGCCTCCCCCATCGCCGGCTCGGCGACGTGCCCGATGCCGTCGAGGAAGAACCAGTACTCGCCGCGGCGGTCCTTGAGCGGGCGGGACTCGATGCGGGTGAGGTCCACACCCCGCACCGCGATCTCGGTGAGGACGGCGAGCAGCGCGCCCGGCCGGTTGACGGTCGTGGCGGCGAGCGAGGTCCGGTCGGCGCCGGTGGGCGCGGGCAGCCCGGGCGGGCCGGGCGGACGGACCAGCACGAACCGCGTCACCGCGTCGCCCGAGTCGTGCACGCCCGCGGCGAGCTCGACGAGGCCGTGGTGCGCCGCGGCGACCGGCGCGCACACCGCGGCGTCGACCTCCCCCGCGGCGACCTGCGCGGCGGCCGCGGCCGTCGACGACGTCAGGCGCACCTCGGCGGCGGGCAGGTGCTCGGCGATCCACCGGCGCGTCTGGGCCTCGCCGTGGGGGTGCGAGGCGACGGAACCGACGTCGGCGATCGTCGTGCCGGGGCGCACGAGCACCGAGAACCGCACCGGCAGGAGGATCTCGCGCACGATCACCAGCGGCGGCTCGGCGACCAGGCCGTCCATGGTGGCGGGCACCCCGCCCTCGACCGAGTTCTCCACCGGCACGCACGCCGCGTCCGCCCCGCCGGCGGCACTGCCGTCGCGCACGGCGTCGAGGGCGGCGGTGGTGCTCGGCAAGGGGTGCAGCGACGGCTCGGGGTCGCCGAGGGCCTCGCCGAGCACGTCCGGGGTGAGGGTGCGCAGCGCCTGCTCGCAGAAGGTGCCGTGCGGGCCGAGGAACGCCACGCGCAGACCGGTCACGTCACCCGAGCCTACGGACCGCCGGGCTGGGACCTCAGAGCAGGCCGAGCCGCGCGAGCTCCGGGGCGGGCTCCGTGACCGCCGTGGAGCCGAAGGACGAGAACAGCGAGCGCACGCGCACGGCGGCGTCGGGCCCGACGGCGGCGAGCTCGCCGGCCAGGGCGTCGCCGTCGGTGACGAGCAGCGCCTCGCCGATGCGTTCCTCGACCGGCGCGTCGGTGCCCGGGCCGAGCCCGCGGACCGTGGCGGCCAGGAGGTTCAGCCAGCCGTGGTGGGTGAAGCCGGTGGCGGGGTCGGTGTGGCGCACGGCGGAGCGCAGCCCGATGCTCGCCGTGAACGACCGCCCGGCGTCGAGGGCCAGGGCCAGGAAGCCCGCGACGTCCCCGATGCCGGGGAAGGCACCGGCGCGCCCGCCGCCGCAGCGCAGCTTGGGCCGGCAGCCGTGGTCGACGACCCGGCGCACCCCGTCGAGCCAGTCCGCCGAACCCTCGGCGTCGGGGCGGCGCGGCTCGACGACGGCGACGACGTCGTCGGGGACGAACTCGGTGACCCGCTCGAGCCAGATCGTGTCGACGTCGTGCGGCGCCGGCATCTCGACCGTGCGCGGGTCGAGCAGGGCCGCGCGCGACGACGTCAGCGACAGCGCCTTGGGCACCCCGCCGAGCCCGGTGTCGACGGCCAGGGCGATCGGCAACGGCGCCGACGGCCGGCGCTTGACCAGCACCGACACCAGCTCGGAGAGCCGTGAGACGGGCACGACCAGCGAGCCGAGCAGGCCGCCGGCGTCGGCGGCGCGGGCCGCGAGGTGCTCGTCGACGACGGTCGCCATGTCCGGCCGCGGTCCCTCCGCCACGAGCGTCGCGTCGTCAACGATCGCGCGCAGCAGCGGGGGAACACCGTCGACCGGTGCCCCGCCGGCCTGGGGGACGGTGGACACGTCCGGCACGGTAGCGGGCGGCCCGGAGCGGTCCGCCCACCGGTCCGTGCCGAGCGGGGTGGATCCACGGCGACGCCCCCGCTCTGCCGGCCCAGGGTCTCGCGCTCCGTGCCGAAGTTTGATTAGGCTCCCCTTAGTTCGTCGCACCGAGGGAGTCCGATGTCCAGGAGCCGACCGCCGGCAACGTCGCTGCCGCCCGTCCCGCCGCCCGCCGAGCGCGCCCGGACACTCGCCGGCCGCGCGCGGCACGCGGCGGTGATCGGCGAGGCCGTCGGCGAGCACGGCGGGTCGGGCGACGGCGAGCTCCGCGCGACGCCGACGCTGCACCACGTGCCGTCGACGGGTGCGGCGACCCTGCAGTTCCCCGAGGACCACCCGCTGGTGCTGCGCGCCCGCGAGCGCGGCGAGGCACTGCTGCCGGTGATGCTGGAGCTGGCCGACGTCGCCCCGGTGACCGTCCGGCGGCCGGTGCGCGGGCTGCTCTGGGTCAGCGGGCGGCTGCGGGTGCTGCCGCTGCGGGTGGCCCGCCGCGCCGCGCTGCGCATCGCCGCCGAGCTGCCCGACGAGCGCCTGCTCGACGTCGGCCACGGCGAGACGCTGCTGCGTCTGGAGCCCGCCATGGTCGTGCTCTCCGACGCCGAGGGCACCGAGGCGCTCGCCCCGACCGCGATGGCCGCCGCGCCGCCCGACCCCGTGGCCGCCACCGGCGACCCGTGGCTCGCCCACCTCGCCGCCGCCCACGCGGGCACCCTGTCCGCGCTGGTCCCGCGGTTGCCGGTGCACCTGCGCCGCCCCGGTCACCGGCTCGCGCCGCTGGGCGTCGACCGCTTCGGACTGCGGCTGCGGGTCGAGACCGCGGGGGACGACCACGACGTGCGGTTGCCGTTCGGGGCCCCGCTGTCGTGCCCCGGTCAGCTCGGCGAGGCCGTCCGCGCCCTCATCGGCGGCGGCGAGGACGTCCCCGGCCTGCGGCCCGTCACGCGTCCCGCAGCGGACGCGTGATCTTCCGCTCGGCCACGAACGACACGAACGGGATCGTCCCGGCCAGCGCCACCAGGACCGCCTTGCCGACCGCCCAGCGGTCGCGGTAGGCGAGGTCCGCGGTGAGCAGCAGGTAGCCCATGTAGAGGAAACCGTGGATCGGGCCGACGATCGCGACCACCGTGCCGTCGCCGCCCAGGTACTTCAGGGGCATGCCGACCAGCACGAGTACGAGCAGGCCGACGCCGACCACCCACGCACCGACGCGGTAGCGCCGCAGCGCCGCGACGACCTCCGGGGTGGGCGGGGCGTCGGGGGGACTGCTGGTGGTCACGACGGTCTCTCCTCCGGGGTCTCGCGGGACTCCTCGCCGGCGGCTAGCGCGGCGTACATGGCGTTCCAGCGCGCCCGCTCGCTCCCCGCCTCCGCGTCGTCCGGCCCGCCGGGGCGGACCCCGGCCGGGCGCGGCCCGAACGGCGAGTCGGCGGGGGCGGCGCGCACGGGCGCCGGGGCCTCCCGGACCCGCCGCTCCGCCTGCACGTCGTCGAGAGCCCTCGCCTCGGCGCGCAGCATGCGCCACCACAGCGCGGCGAAGAACAGGCCGAACAGCGGCCACTGGAACGCGTAGCCCGCGTTCAGCAGCGACCCGCCCGGGGACTCGGCGCGCACGACCTGCCACCAGGCCATCGCGCCGCAGACGAGGACGGCGGCCAGCGCGAACAGCGTCCACCCGATCCAGCGGGGGGTGGCGAGCAGGCGCAGCACACTCTCGAGGTTACCGGCGTCCCGTCACACGACGGTGCGGTAGTCGGGGAGCTCGACGGCCTCCGTCGGGCGGCTCCCGAGCTTCTCGAGCACCCCGCCGAACACCGACGACAGCGAGCCCGCGAGGCCCAGCAGCCGGCGCTGCACCGCGAGGCCCGCCCTCGAGCCCGGGTTCATGGCGCGCAGGGCGGCCGGCCGGACGTCCTGGGCCTGCGCGACGAAGGGCCGCATCCGCTGCTCGTAGCGGGCGAGCGCGGTGGTCACGTCGGTGGTGCTGCCCAGCTCGCCCGCCAGGACGTACGCGCCGACCAGTGCCAGCGTCGTCCCGGTGCCGAACGGGCCGGTGGCCCAGGCGGCGTCGCCGAGCAGCACGGTGCGCCCGGTGCTCCAGCGCGGCAGCCGGACCCGGGCGACGGCGTCGAGGTACATCGCCGCACCCACGTCCGGGTCGAGCGCCGCGAGGACGCGGGGGGCCTGCCAGCCGACGTCGGCGTAGGTGCGGCGCAGCACGGTGACCTGGGCGTCGCGGTCGAGCTCGCCGAGCCCGCGGACGTCGGACAGGAACGCGAGCATCGCCCGGGTGGTGCCCCGGTTGTCCGGGCGCAGGCTCGTGCTGCGCGAGCCCGGGGCGGAGTGCCAGCGCCACCAGCGGTCGTCGTCGGCGGTGCGCGGGATCGTGAGGTAGGCGACCTGCAGGCCGAGCTCGGTGACCTCGACGTCTCCGAACACCAGGTCCCGGGTCCGCGACCGCGTGCCCTCCGCGACGACGACCAGGTCGGCCTCGATCTCCTCGCCGCTGTCCAGGCGGGCGGTGACGCGTCCGCCGTGGTCGGTGTCGTCCGTGTCGTTCCTGAGCTCGCGGATCTGCTCGCCGAAGCGGTACTCGGTGGTGTCGACGGTGCGCTCGTGGAGGAGGCGCGAGAGCTCGCCGCGCAGGATCTCCATCTCCGCGGTCCCGCCGGCCGTGTCGCCCCGGCCGGCCGGGAACTCGGCCACCGCGGCACCGTCGTCGTCGACGAACCGCAGGCCCACCTCGCCCGTCCCGGCGGCGAGGGCGGCGTCCTCGAGGTCCATGCGACGCAGGACCTCGCGCCCCGCGCCGCGGACGTCGATGTTCTGGCCCTCGTCGCGCAGGCGCGGCGCCCGCTCCACGACCGTCGTGCGCCAGCCCCGCGCGGCGAGCTGGTGGGCGAGCGCGGGGCCGGCGATGCTGGCCCCGGAGATCAGTGCGTGGCGGGTCACCGGGGCGGGCTACCCCGTCGGGCACGATCGTCCCGCGTGGTCCCCGGCCGGCGCCCGACTACCGTGGCGCCGTGACGGCGCGGGAGGTGTGGCGGAGCTGGGCCCGCCCGGGGCAGCCCGACGTCGCCCCCCTCGGCCCGCGCGAGCGGCGGCTGCTGCGTACCGAGCTGGTCGTCGTCTTCGCCGTGACGCTCGGGCTCTCGGCGGTGCGGAGCCTGGTCTCGCTGCTCGACGCGCTGGCCTCGCCCGTACGGCTCGACGAGCGCCGGGTCGCGATCGACGAGAGCCTCGCCCGCAGCCCGTGGGCCGACCTCGCCGCGCAGCTCGCGAGCTCGTTCGCCCTGGTGGCGTGGGGCGCGCTCGGCCTGTACCTGCTGGTCCGGGCCGGGGCGGGCCCGCGCGCCGTCGGGCTCGACGCGCGCCGGCCCGGCCGCGACGCGCTCGGCGCGGTCGGCCTGGCCGCGCTCATCGGAATCCCCGGCCTCGGGCTCTACCTCGCCAGCCGTGCCCTGGGCCTCAACACCACCGTCATCCCCTCGCTGCTCGACGAGCACTGGTGGACGGTGCCGGTGCTGATCATCTCGGCGTGCGCCAACGCCTGGGCCGAGGAGGTGCTCGTCGTCGGCTACCTGCTGCACGGCCTGCGCCGCCTGGGCGTGACGGAGAACCGGGCGCTGGCGATCTCAGCGGTGCTGCGCGGGTCGTACCACCTCTACCAGGGCTTCGGCGGCGGGCTCGGGAACCTGCTCATGGGCCTGGTGTTCGGGCGGTACTGGCAGCGCACCGGGCGGCTCTGGCCGCTGGTCGGCGCCCACGCACTGCTCGACGTCGTCGCCTTCGTCGGCTCGGCGCTGCTGCGCGGCGCGCTGCCGTTCCTGCCCGTCTAGGTGGGTGGGCTGCGCCCAGTGAGCAGAAAGAAGTGCTGGAGCACTTCCTTCTGCTCACCTGCGCGGGGCCCACCTAGCCGACGATGCGGTGCCGGGAGCGCGCCATCATGTTCTCCGGCGCCGGATCGATCCCGGCCTCGGTGAACAGCTCGTCCATGCGGCCGGGGATCGCCTCGGGGTCCCAGCGGTGCCCGTCGCCCCGGATCTCCGCGACGGAGGTGAACGGCTGGTAGAGCTCCACCGAGTCGCCCTGGACCCCGAAGACCTTGCCGCTGATGTGCGACGAGGCGTCCGAGGCGAGGTAGGTGACGAACGGGGCGACGTTGTCGGGGTCGAAGAAGTCGAACTCGCCGCGCTCGAGGCTCGCCCGCCGGTCCTCGCGCACGTCCGGCGGCAGCAGCGCCTCGGTCATGCGAGTCAGCGCCGAGGGGGCGATGGCGTTGGAGGTGACGTTGTAGCGGGCCATCTCCATGGCGACGATCGTCGAGAACGCCGCGATGCCCGCCTTGGCCGCGCCGTAGTTGCTCTGGCCGAAGTTGCCGAGGATCCCCGAGGTGGACGCGGTGTGGACCAGGTGCCCGGGCCGCTCGCTCTCGCGCCAGTAGCGGCACGCGGCGCGCGTGGGGGCGAAGTGGCCGCGCAGGTGCACGCGGACGACGTCGTCCCACTCGGCGTCGGACATCTTCACGAGCGTCCGGTCCCGCAGGATGCCGGCGTTGTTGATGACGGCGTCGAGCGCGCCGAACTGCTCGACGGAGGCCGTGACCAGCCCGTCGGCGACGTCGGCGTCCGCGACGTCGCCGGGCACCGAGATCGCCCGGCCGCCGGCCGCGGTGATCTCCTTCGCCACCTCCTCGCCGGCCTCGGCGTCGAACTCGGCGACGACGACCGCCGCCCCCTGCCGCGCGCACTCCAGCGCCTCACCGCGGCCGATGCCGCGCCCGGCGCCGGTGACCACGACCACCTTGTCCTCGAGCAGTCCCATGGCGCGCACAGTAGAGCGGGCACCCTAGGGTCGCCGACCGTGGAGTCGGACGCGCCACACGTGGACACCGAGGTCGGGGCCCTGCGCACCGTCGTGCTGCACCGCCCCGGCCCCGAGCTCGAGCGGCTGACGCCCCGCAACGCCGACCGGCTGCTGTTCGACGGCATCCCGTGGGTCGAGCGCGCGCAGGTCGAGCACGACGCCTTCGCCGACCTGCTGCGCGGGGAGGGTGTGCGGGTGCTGCTGCTGGGCGACGTGCTGCGCGAGTCGCTCGCGGCCGCCCCGGACGCCCGGGAAGCGGGCATCGAGGCCGCCGTCGACGAGCGCGTGCTCGGCCGCGAGCTGGCCGCGGCCGTGTTCGCCGAGCTGGCGGCTCTCGACGACGACGCCGTCGCCGACGCGCTCATCGGGGGACGCACGTTCGCCGAGCTGGGCGTCACCGGCCAGTCGCTGGTGCGCGCGATGGCCGGACCGCACGACTTCGCGGTCGACCCGCTGCCCAACCTCATGTTCACCCGCGACTCGTCGGTGCGGGTGGGGACGCGGGTCGTGGCGGCGTCGATGGGCATGCCGGCGAGGCGCCGGGAGGCCTCGCTGGTCGCGCTGGCCCAGCGCCACCACCCCGAGCTGGGCGTCGTGGCCCCCACCGCCCCGCGCGACCCGTCGGCGGTCGAGGGCGGCGACGTGCTGCTGCTCGCCCCCGGCGTGCTCGCCATCGGGGTGGGCGAGCGCACGAGCCCCGCGGGCGCCGAGTCGTTCGCGCGGGCGATGTTCGTCGACGGCCTCGCCCACACCGTGCTCGCCGTCCCGATCACCCAGCGGCGGGCGACGATGCACCTCGACACGGTGGCGACGATGGTCGACGTCGACACGATGGTCATCTACCCGGGCGTGCTCGAGGGGCTCGAGGCGTGGACGGTCCGCCCCGACGGGCCCGACCACCTGCACATCACCGGCCCCGAACCGTTCCGGCCGGCCGCGGCGCGCGCGATGGGCATCGACACCCTGCGGGCCGTCGACACCGGCCTGGAGTCGGTGGCCGCCGAGCGCGAGCAGTGGGACGACGGCAACAACACCCTCGCCTTGTCACCGGGCCGCGTCGTCGCCTACGAGCGGAACACGACGACGAACGCTCGCCTGGCGGCCGCGGGGGTCGAGGTCCTGACGATCGCCGGGTTCGAGCTCGGCTCCGGGCGCGGCGGTCCGCGCTGCCTGTCGTGCCCGTGGGAGCGGGCTCCGCTCGTCTGACCGCTTGACGTGCTCGTTCGGCGCAGCAGCACGTGCATCCGGCCACAGGCCGCGTCCCCCCACTGCGGCACGACGGCGCCCGGCCTACCGTGCGGCGCGTGCTGAAGGCGCGACGGCGCGAACCGGTCCACCCGCTGCGGCGGCTGTCCGGGCAGGAGTGGGCGGCGATGGAGCCCACCTGGCGCGAGGCCAAGGTCGGGATCATCGACGCCGCGCTGGCGCGCGCCCGGGCCCGCCCGTCGGGCAACTGGTACGTCGTCGGCGCGAGCCGCGACATCCGCACCGGGACGCCGTTCGGTACGACCGTCGCGGGTGTCGAGCTGGTGCTGTGGCGCTCGCCCGACGGGTCCCTGCACGCCGGGCCCGGGGCGTGCCCGCACCTCGGGGCGGACATGTCCACCGCGGTGCAGTCCGGCTGCGAGCTGATCTGCCGCTGGCACGGCCTCG
The DNA here is from genome assembly GCF_056311855.1 of Actinomycetospora sp. ABD4_176. NCBI lineage: Bacteria > Bacillati > Actinomycetota > Actinomycetes > Pseudonocardiales > Pseudonocardiaceae > Actinomycetospora > Actinomycetospora sp. ABD4_176. Next base: position 3,864,628 of record NZ_CM149974.1, read on the forward strand.
CGCTCGGCCCGTCGGGGCGCGCCGGCTGGCGCACCCTGCCCGCCCACGACGACGGCGCGCTGGCCTGGGTGCGCCTCGACGCCGTCGGCGGTGAGGAACCGACCGACGCGCCGATCCTGCCCGCGCGCCCGCCCGTCGCCCAGAGCCTCGTGGCCGTGGCGTCGATGGTCGGCACGTGCGAGCCCGCCGACGTCATCGCCAACCGGCTCGATCCCTGGCACGGCGCGTGGTTCCACCCGCACTCGTTCGCCGACCTGCGCGTCGAGCGGGCACCGGGCCGCGACGCGTCCGAGGCCGACGACCACTTCGACCTGCGCGTCGCCTTCCGGCTGACGAGGAACTGGGGCGTGCCGGTGCGGGCGCGGTTCACCTGCCCGGAGCCGCGCACGATCGTCATGCACATCACCGACGGCGAGGGCGCCGGCAGCGTCGTCGAGACCCACGCGACCCCGCTGGCGCCCCACCCCGACGGCCGCCCCCGCACCGCCGTCGTCGAGGCGACCATCGCCCACTCCCCGCGCCCGGGGTTCGCGAAGGCCCGGCGGGTCGAGGCGCTGGTGCGGCCGGCGATGGAGTGGGCGGCCAAGCGCCTCTGGACCGACGACATCGAGTACGCCGAGCGCACCTACGCCGTCCGCGCCGCCCGCCGCCGGGGCTGACCCGGGCGCTGAGCACGAGCGATGCGGCATCCCTGGCGTCTGACGCCAGGATCGCCACATGCTCGACCGCGCGAGGCACGGCGTGTCGTCAGCCTCGCGGCCGTGCGGGCGTCGGACGCCAGGGGATCCACCGGCTCAGCGGCGCCCCAGCACCGTGTGCACGATCCCGCGCTGCCAGCCGTCGACGGGCCGGGTGTGCACCTCGCGCAGTCCGGCGTCGCGCAGCCGCTGCTCGAGGCGCGCGAGGCCGTCGAAGGCGAGCACGCTCCGCCACAGGTAGCGGTAGAGCGAGCCGTCGCCCGTGACGCGCCGGCCAAGCGGGATGATCACGGCCCAGCAGACGGCGGTCCACACGACGCGGGCGTAGCCGGAGTCGGCGACCGAGTACTCGTGCACCGCGATCGGCGCGCCGGGCCGCAGGTGCTCGACGAGCACGGCCACGCCCGCATCGCGGTCGGGGAGGTTGCGGACGAGGTAGGCGGCGAGCAGGCCGTCGAACGGGCCCTCGCCGGCCAGCGCGGCGTGCATGTCCTCGGCCCGCGCGTGGACGAAGCGCACGGTGTCCGGCCAGTCCTTCTCCCGGGCCTTCGCGAGCATCTCCGCCGACGCGTCGACCGCGACGATCCGGGCCTCCGGGTAGGTCTCGAGCAGCGCGGACGTCGAGAGCCCCGTGCCGCACCCGACGTCGAGCAGCACGGCGCCGGCGCCGCGGTCGGGCAGGTCGAGGCGACGGGCCGACAGGCGCAGGTGCTCGTGGTAGCCGGGGTTCGCGCCGACGAGGCGGTCGTAGGAGCTCGCGTCCTGGTCGAACTGCGACGACACCCCGGCCGCCGCGGCCGCGCGGTCGAACCGCTGCCCGCCGCGCAGGGACCGCAGCGCCGGCGGGACGAGCGCGGCGGTCGCCGCCGTGAGGGCGAGGACCGCGGCGGTCCGTCGGCGCCGCTGCGACCGGGAGGTGCTCGAGGACGGGATCACGCGGTGCATCCTGCACGGTGCCCCGGACCGGCGCGCGACGGTGCGAGGTGGGGGATCAATTGACGGTGAGTGCCAGCGCGGACGCGACGCCGGCACCACCCCGTGCGCCGTTCGGCTCCGGCAGACGGCGTGTCGCGCGGGCGAGGATGTGGCGATCCTGGCGATCAGTGCCAGCGATGCCGCATCGCTCGTACCGCCCCACGAACCTGAGAACCGCGAACCGCAGACAGCGCAGGGATAGGTCCGATCGGGGGAACCGGGGGCGGGTGGGCGCGCGGCGGGCGCCCGTCGTCGCGCCACGCCACCCCGGGCTCTCAGACGCGCCGGGCTGCTGATCGACGCTGCCTACCGTTCCGCGCCGTGCCGTTGAAGCTGACCCGTGCCCTCTGGACGGCGGCGCTCGCCGCCCTCGTGGTGGTCCCCGTCGCCCTCATGGCCTCCCGCGCCGGCGGGACCTCGGTGATCGGCATGCTCTCGGTCGGGCTCGGACTGCTCGCGCTGAGCCTGCTGATCGTGGTGGTCGTCGTCCCGAGCCGCGTGCGCTCGCTGACCCGGGCGTTCGGGGTCGAGAAGGTGATCGGCCTGCACCGCTGGCTCGGGACGCTGGCGATCCTCCTGGTCGGCCTGCACCTCGTCGTCGCCGTCGTCAACCACCCGATCCTGCTCGACCCCTTCCGGGCGAGCGACGCCGCTCTGGCCGGGTGGACGTCGGTCGGCGCGCTGCTGCTGGTCGGGCTGGTCGCGGTGCGGGGCCGGCGGCCCGGTGCGCGCTACGAGATCTGGGCGCGCCTGCACGTCCTGCTCGCCGCGGCGGCGCTCGTGCTCGCCGGCCTGCACGTGTTCTGGCTGGGCAACCTCGTCACCGACCCGGTGATGCGCGTCGTGCTGTCCGCGCTGGTCCTGGTGCTGCTCGGGGTGCTCGCGCACCGCTGGGTGTGGCGCCCGCTGTTCTCCCGCCAGGGCGCCTACGTCGTCTACGGGGTGCGCCGGGAGAGCCCGACGGTGTCGACGCTCGTGCTCGCGCCCGTGCACCTGCGTCGCGGCGGCCTGCGCTTCTCGCCCGGCCAGTTCGTCTGGCTGCGCCTGCGCCGCGCGGTGGTCGGCACCGAGGAGCACCCCTTCACGATCGCCTCGAGCGCCCGCGTCACCGGCCGTCTCGAGCTCACCGTCCGCGACCAGGGCGACTTCTCCGGGCTGCTGTCCACGCTGCGCACCGGCAGCAAGGTCTGGCTCGACGGCCCCCACGGCTCGTTCACCGACGCCGCGGCCCCCGGGTCGGCGGGCCTCGTGCTGCTCGCCGGGGGCGTCGGGATCACACCGATGATGAGCATGCTGCGCACCCTCGCCGACGGCGGCGACACCCGTACTCACCGCCTCGTCCTCGCCGAGCGCGGCACCGAGCCGCTGTTCGCCGACGAGCTCACCGCCCTGTCCCGGCGTCTCGACCTGCAGGTCACGCGCACGGACGGCCGCCGGATCGACGCCGCGCTGCTCGACGAGGTCCTGCCCGACGACCCCGCCGCGCGCCGCGAGCTCGACTTCTTCGTCTGCGGCTCGCCGTCGGTCACGGCGGGCTCGCTGGCCGCCCTCGACCAGCTCGGTGTGCCGCCGACGCGCATCCACACCGAGCAGTTCGGCTGGTCGGGGGCCATCCCGGTCGCCGACGGCGCGGCGGGGCGCACGAGCACCGAGGTGCCCGCCCCGCGCTCGGGCGGCAAGCACGGCCGCCGCTCGGCACGCACCTGAGGACCGGGCGGAACACCTAGACTCGGGCGCATGGCCGCCGCGACGTTCCACGAACTGCTCCGGGCGCAGATCCGCAACGAGTTCACGGCGTCGCAGCAGTACACCGCGGTCGCCGTCTACTGCGACGACCAGGACCTCCCCCGGCTGGCCGCGCACTTCTACGCCCAGGCGCTCGAGGAGCGGAACCACGCCATGGGCATCGTGCGCTTCCTGCTCGACAACGACCTGCCCGTGTCCATCCCGGGCGTCGACGACGTGCGCGCCGAGTTCGACTCGGTCGAGCAGGTCGTGGAGCTGGTGCTCGAGCAGGAGCGCGCGGTCACCGACCAGATCGCGACGCTGGCGCGCACGGCCCGCGACGAGGGCGACTACCTCGGCGAGCAGTTCATGCAGTGGTACCTCAAGGAGCAGGTCGAGGAGGTCGCCTCGATGACCACGCTCCTGCGCATCGTGCGCCGCGCCGGTGCCAACCTCTTCCACGTCGAGGACTTCGTCGCCCGCGAGATGTCACCCGACCTCGGCACCGACCCCACGGCCCCGCCCGCCGCCGGCGGCGTCGCCGTCCTCGGCAGCGGCGACTGAGCCGGACGACGCCGGCCCGACCCCCAGCACCGCCTCCCGCCCCGCGGGCCGCAGCTCCGGGGCGAGCAGCTCGGTGAGGTGGGTGACGACGCGGACGGTCGCGAGCGCCGCGACGGCCGCCGCGACGTCGGCGATGGCGTGCAGGAGCACCGAGTCCGCGAGCGCCTGAGTGCTCGCGCCCAGGCCGCGCATGACGGCCGCGATGCCGAGCACCACGCTCGCGTCCCACGCCACCCACCAGCGGCGCACCGGCGCCGACGGTCGGGGGCGCTCGTCACGCGGCAGCCCGGAGGCGGCGTGCTCGAGCTCGGTCAGCGCCGACCCGGGAACGGTGAGGTTCGGCCCCGGCAGCACGCTGCCGACGACGACCGCCCGGAAGCGCCGCGCGGGCCGCGTGCCCGACAGCGTCGCGGCGATCCCGCGGGCCCGGTGCAGCCACCACAGGAACAGCACGCCGGTCGCCAGCGCGGCGGCGGGGGCGAGCACGCCGAGCAGGGCGACGAGCGCGTCGGAGGCGGTCACGGGACCGGACGGGAGCGCCGCGCTGCGGCTCGCGACGAGCAGCCCGTAGCGGACGGCCTCGGCGAGCGCCCCGAGCCCGGCGAGCACGGCGGTCACCGTCGCCACCCGCGCGAGCAGATCGCCCGTGCGGCGCAGGACCTCGTCGGGCTCGCGCGGCGGCGCGACCGGCAGGGGGCCCTCGTCGCCCGGCTCGGGGGCGGGCATCCAGCTGCGCAGGCTCCAGCGCGGGGTCGCCCGGTAGCGCGGGGGCCCGGTGTACGGCCGTCGCGGCGTCCGCGGCTCGCGGGGGCGCAGTGCGTCCGGGGGCAGCGCCACCCAGCGCACGCCCGCGAGGACCCGGCCGCAGTGCACGCAGTAGCGGGTCGCCCCCGCGCGCGGCGCACCCGGCGCGTCCAGGGGCGGCTGGGGCCGCCCGCACCGCGGACAGGTCACGGCGCGGCCCTCAGATCACCGCGGCCGGCCCGGGACCCTCGGCGGTCATCGGCCGCCCCTCGGCCTCCCAGGCCAGCATGCCGCCGCTGACGTTGACCGCTTCGTGCCCGCGCTGGACGAGGAACGCGGTGACCTGCGCCGACCGGCCCCCGACCTTGCACACCACGGCGAGCGGGCCCTCGGGGATCTCGTCGAGCCGCCCGGTGATCTGCGACATCGGCAGGTGCACCGCGTCCGGCGCGTGCCCGGCCGCCCACTCGTCGTCCTCGCGCACGTCGAGCAGGGTGGCGCCGGGCGGGATCTGGCCGGGTCCGACCGACGGGGGTCCGGGGTGACTCACGGCGCCCATCCCATCACAGTCCCGGCGAGGCGGCCGTGAGCGGACGCCGGCCGCCGGACGCGACGGAGCCCGCCTCCCCACCCCGGGGAGACGGGCTCCGCAGCGCTGCCGGACCGACGGCTACTCGTCGCTGGCGCTCGCCGCGCCCGCACCGGTCATCGACCGGACCTCCATCTCGGCGAACCGCTGCTCGCTGACGACCTCGCGCGACCCGACGTAGGTGCCGACGATGCCGAGGATGAACGACAGCGGGATCGACACGATGCCCGGGTTCTGCAGCGGGAAGATGGCGGCCTCCTGTCCCAGCGTGACCGGCGAGATCAGGATCAGCCCCACGCAGCTGATCAGGCCGCCGTACATGCTGAACAGCGAACCGGTGGTGTTGAACCGCTTCCAGAACAGCGTGTAGAGCAGCGTGGGCAGGTTGGCCGACGCGGCCACCGCGAACGCGAGCGCCACGAGGAACGCCACGTTCTGCCCGAGCGCGAGGATGCCTCCGAAGATCGCCAGCGCGCCGATCACGACCACCGTGATGCGGGCCACGCGGACCTCACCGCGGGAGTCGACCTCGCCCTTCTTGATGATGTTGGCGTAGACGTCGTGGGCGAACGACGCCGACGCCGTGATCGTCAGGCCGGCGACGACCGCGAGGATCGTCGCGAACGCCACGGCGGCGATGATGGCGAGCAGCAACGTCCCGCCGAGCTCGTAGGCCAGCAGCGGCGCGGCGGAGTTCTCCTCGCCCGGGGCGTTCTGGATGGCCTCCACCCCGCCCGGGACCAGGGCCGGGGCGCCGTACCCGACGACCAGGGTGAACAGGTAGAAGATGCCGATGATCCAGATCGCCCACTGGACCGAGCGGCGGGCCTCCTTCGCGTTCGGCACGGTGTAGAAGCGCATGAGGATGTGCGGGAGGCCGGCGGTGCCGAGGACGAGAGCGATGGCCAGCGAGATGAAATTGATCTTCGTCGTGGTGCTCGTCCCGTACTGGTTGCCCGCGTTGATGAGGTTGTCGGGCGAGGCCGCGTCCGCGGCGCCGAAGAGCGCCGAGAGGTTGAACCCGTAGACGCCCAGGACCCACACGGTGATCACTGCGGTGCCGATGACCAGCAGCGTCGCCTTGATGATCTGCACCCAGGTGGTGCCCTTCATGCCGCCGTACAGCACGTAGACGATCATGATGGCGCCGACGATCACGAGCACGAGCGCCTGCCCGTCGAAGATCGTGTCGGGGTTGTCGTCGATCCCCAGCAACAGGGCGATGAGCCCGCCCGCGCCGGCCATCTGCGCGAGCAGGTAGAACAGTGAGACGACCAGGGTGGAGACGGCGGCCGCGGCGCGCACGGGCCGCTGGCGCATCCGGAAGGCCAGGACGTCGCCCATCGTGAAGCGACCGGTGTTGCGCAGGAGCTCGGCGACGAGCAGCAGGGCGGTCAGCCAGGCGACGAGGAACCCGATCGAGTAGAGGAACCCGTCGTAGCCGTTGACCGCGATGGCACCGGCGATCCCGAGGAACGACGCCGCCGAGAGGTAGTCGCCGGAGATGGCGATGCCGTTCTGCGGGCCGGTGAACGACCGCCCCGCCGCGTAGTAGTCGTTGGCCGTGCGCGGGCCGCGGCTGACGCGGTAGACGACGACCAGGGTGACGACGACGAAGAGCGCGAAGATCGAGATGTTGAGGATCGGCGAGCCGACCTCGGGGGTCGGGGGCGGCGGTGCGGCCGTCGGGGTCCTCACAGCTTCTCCTCCACGCGCAGCCGGAGGCGCTCGGCCTCGGGGTCGAGGTTCTTGTCGGCGAACCGCACGTACAGCGTCGCGATCGCGAAGGTCGACACGAACTGCAGCAGGCCGAACACGAGACCGATGGTCAGGTTCGTGTTGCCGAGCCGGGTGTTCATGAAGCCGGTCGCGAAGTCGGCCAGCAGCACGTAGACCATGAACCAGGTCAGGAAGATCGCGCTCATCGTGAAGATGAAGCCCCGCCAGCGCTTGCGCAGGGCGACGAACTCCGGTGAACGCTGGACCTCCTGGTAAGGGGTCGGGTCGTCGAGCGCGGGCGAGCCACCCTGCCCGTCGTCAGTGGCACTCACGAGGTCTCCGCGGGGTCGTCGGACGTCACGATCGGGGCGAACCTTAAACTGATGTGCATCACACCGCTTACTCCTTTCGTGTGACTACTCACCGCGTTCTCACTCGACCAGCGGCCGAGGATGGGCCGACCGATCGGCGAGCTTCGTCCGGTTCGTCGTATCTCACCGTGCGGAAGCGCCTCGGTACGGAGCGTGCGGGACGGTACGGGAGGCTCAGACCGAGGGCCGGGAGCCGCGCCGGGCGTCGCCCAGTCCGAGGCGTTCCGGGGCGTGCAGGCGCAGCAGCGTGCGCCCCACGTTCGCCGGGACGCGCTGTGGCGTGGACCGGCTGACGACCACCATGACCAGGAAGGTCAGCGGCACCGTGACGAGCGCGGGGCGGGCGAGCAGCACACCCGCCCAGCCCTCGGGGGCGACGCCCGCGAGGGTCGACCCGACCGCGGCGACCGCGACCCCGCCGCCCACGAGCATGCCGACCACGGCGCCGCGGTCGGTGAGGCCCTTCCACCAGATCCCGAGCACCAGCAGCGGGCAGAAGGTGGAGGCCGCGAGCGCGAACGCCAGGGACACCGTGAGGGAGAAGTCGAGGCGGGTCGCGCCGAGCGCCGCGACGATGGGCACCACCCCGCCCACGTGGGCGGCGATGCGGAAGTCCCCCAGCCGGCGGGGCAGCAGGTCCGTCGACAGCACGCCGGCGACGGAGAGCAGCAGGCCCGACGACGTCGACAGGAACGCCGCGAAGGCCCCGGCCGCGACGAGCGCCGCGAGGGCGATACCCGCCCAGCCCGGGAGCGCCGCCGTGGGCAGCAGGAGCACGGCCGCGTCGGTCTCCCCGGTGACGAGCAGCTGCGGCACGTAGAGCCGCGAGAGCACGCCCAGCACCACCGGGAGCAGGTAGAAGCCGCCGAGCATGGCGAGCACGACCACCGTGGTGCGGCGGGCCGCCCGGCCGTCGGGGTTGGTGTAGAAGCGCACGAGGACGTGCGGCAGGCCCATGGTGCCGAGCAACAGGGCCACGATCAGCGAGTACGTCGCGAGCAGCGAGTGCCCGTCCTCGGCGAACCCGGTCAGCGGCGCCGACCACGCCTCACCGTCCGGGTCCGCGTCCGCGACGACGGGGACCGGCGAGCCCGCCGGGAAGCGCAGCTCGGTGCCCGCGTCGACGGTGTGCAGGCCGGGCGCCCAGGACACCGGCCCGTTGATCGTCGCGCCGTCGACCTCCCCGCGGACCCCGATCTCCACCGGCGTCGCGACCTGCAGCGTCACCGGCGTGCTGACCTCGACCGTCGTGACCTCGGTGAACGAGGGCGGCGGGGGCGCGTCCCCGCGCTCCGGCCCGAACGTGAAGACCCCGACGAGCACGAGCACGGGCACGGCGAGCGCGGTGAGCTTGAGCCAGTACTGGAACGCCTGGACGAAGGTCATCGAGCGCATGCCGCCGAAGGTCACGCTGGCGGTGACCACGAGCCCGACGCCCACCACCCCGACCCACGTCGGCCACGTCGTGATGACGGTGAGCGCGAGCCCCGCGGCCTGGAGCTGCGGGAGCAGGTAGAGCCAGCCGATGAGCACCACGAACCAGGTCGTCACCGTGCGCAGCAGCGACGAGTCGAGCCGCACCTCGGCGAAGTCGGGCACCGTGTAGGCCCCGGAGCGGCGCAGGGGCGCGGCGACGAAGAAGAGCAGCGCGAGGTAGCCCGCGGTGAAGCCGATCGGGTACCAGAGCCCGTCGACCCCGTCCTTGAGCACGATGCCCGCGACGCCGAGGAACGACGCCGCGGAGAGGTACTGCCCGGAGATCGCCGCGGCGTTGGCGCGGGTGCCGACGGTGCGCGAGGCGGCGAGGAAGTCGTCGGTGGTGCGCGCGACCCGCACGCCCAGCGAGCCGATGACGATGGTGACGACGCCGACCACGACGACGGCGGCGAGCGCGACGATGCCCGCGAGGTCCACGCGCTCAGTCCTCGACGTTGTCGGCGAAGTCGAGCTCGTTGCGCTCGGCGGTACGGACGTAGAGCCAGGCCAGGGCCAGCATGAACGGGTAGGGCGCGAGGCCCAGGACCAGCCACGGCAGCGTCACGCCCGCGACCTCGAACGACCCGAACCGCGGGAGCACGAGGAACAGCACCGGCAGCGCGCCGAGCACGAACACCGCGACCAGCCCGAGCCGCATCCCGAGCGCGAGCTGCGCGCGCAGGAGGTTACGCAGCAGCAGCTCGCCGGTCTCGGTCTGCTGCTCGATCTCGGCGACGGTGCGCACCGCCCGCGTCGGCACCCGACGCTCGGCGAGCACGACCCGCACGCGCTCCGACCCGGTGTCCGTCCCCTCGCCCATCGGCGGGACCACGACGCCGGGGCCGGTGTGCAGGAAGGCCCCGCCGGGCGCGGCGTTCAGGGGCGTGTCGGTGGTGACGGCGGCCCCGTCGACCCCCCGGCCGTCGGCACCGCGGTGGCCACCCCGGCCGTCGACACCGCCGTCGACACCGCCGTCGACAGCCCGGCCGTCCACGCCCGCGTCGCCGTCGGGCGGCGCGCCCACGGGGGCGGCGAGCGGCATCGGGCCGACGCCGCCCGGCCCCGTCATCGGCGTCGCCGCGAACTGCTCGGTCTCGGCGTCGGGGGCCGCGTGACGGGGGCGGTAGCCGCTCGGCGGGGTGTGCACCGCGCCGGGCTGCTCCGGGCGCGCGTGCCGGCCGTGGCGGCGGGCCACGCCGGGCGGGGGCTGGCCGGGCGAGGCGAACGTCGGGGGCACCGGCCGCCGCGGCGGGTCGGGCACCACGACGGGGGCGCGACCGGTCGGGCCCTGCGGACCCGTCGCCGGTCCGGTGGTGGCGCTCATCGGGCTGGGCGGGGTCGGGACCCCGCTCGTGCGCGGGGCGCGGGACGGGCGCGACCGGCGCACGGTGCCCGTGTCCGGACCCTCGCCCGACCACCCCTCGGAGGTCTCGTGCGGCATCCCGGCACCGACCGGCGCGCTGCCGGCCGGGTCGGCGTGCGCGGCGTCGCCGTCGGGCTGCGGCTCGGGCACCGGGCGCAGGCCCTCGGCGGAGGTGGCCGAGGTGGTGGAGGTAGCGGAGGTGGCCGAGGTGGCCGAGGTGGGTGAGGTGCCCGACGGGGCCGGGTCGGCGGAGCCGTCGCCCGAGCCGGCCCCGGTCCCGTCGGTGGCCCCGTCACCGGCTCCGCCGGTCGGGCCGGACGAGCCGGTCGTGGCGCCGCCGGCCGAGCCTCGTCCGGGACCGTCGGCCCCGTCCGTCCCGGCGGTCTCCGGGACGGGCCCCGGGGCCCGCACCGGACCGCCGGGGGAGGTCACCGTCGGCCCCACGCCTGCTTCGTCGAGCGGACGAGACGGTCCTTGAGCTCGCGGGTGTGCCGGCGGCTGACGGGCAGCTCGGCGACGTCGCCGCCGCTGCCCAGCCGCACGACGTACCCGGAGCCGGCCAGGCGCAGCTCCGTGATGAGCGGCAGCGCGACGAGGTACGAGCGGTGGATCCGCACGAACCCGGCGTCCGACCAGCGCTCCTCGAGCACCGAGAGCGGGATGCGCACGAGGTGGCTGCCCTCGGTGGTGTGCAGGCGCGCGTAGTCGCCCTGCGCCTCGACCCAGCGCACCGTCGAGCGCTGCACCAGCTTCGTGGTGCCGGCGAGCTCGACCGGGATCACCTCGTCGTCGCCCTCCTCGTCGGCGGCGGGCTCGACGGGCACCGTGGTGCCGCGCGAGGACAGGATCCGCGACAGGGACGCGTAGAGGCGCTCGGGGCGCAGCGGCTTGAGCAGGTAGTCGACCGCGCCGACGTCGAACGCCTCGACCGCGCGGTCGTCGTGCGCGGTCACGAAGACGACCGACGGCGGGATGACGTACCGCGACAGGACGTTCGCCAGCTCCAGGCCGTCGAGGCCGGGCATGCGGATGTCCAGGAACAGGACGTCCACGTCGGACTGCTTCGCGGGCGCCGGTAGACCCGCGGGCGGGGTGCCGCCCGAGAAGCCGCCGAGATCCACCCGGTCACCACCGGTGAGGATCCGCAGGGCCGAGATCGAGTCGGAGGCCCGCAGCACGGTGCCCACCCGCTGGTCCTGCTCGAGCAGGTAGGCGAGCTCCATGAGCGCCGGTTCTTCGTCGTCGACGGCGAGTACTACGAGTCCGTCGTTCTCGTTCGTGTTCACTGCCACGCCATCCTGCCCAGCCGAGGTTCGCACGTCCACGATAGGACCCGATCGGCTCGCCACCCTGCCGTGCCCCATCGTCCGCGCCCGGCGTGCCGTCGCCCGATGCGGGCGTGGCGAGCACGGACCACCCGTTCGGGGGGACCTCGTTGGGCCACCCGATCGACGTGACGGGCCGCGCCTCACTCCTGCCCGGGCTCCAGACGCACCGACGCGGCCGCGTCGGCGTCGGCCTGCTCCCACACCGCGGCGCTGTCGCGGACGGCCTGCCGCAGCTCGGCGAGCTCCGCGGCGAGCGCGCGCGCCGCCGGCACCGTGTCCGACATCACGAGCTCGCGGTACCAGGCGGCGATCGCCGCGTTGTCCTCGCCCGACCCGACCGCCAGCGACTCCGCCCCGAGCCCGTCGAGCGCCGCCTGCGCCTCCGTCACACCCTGCTCGAGGGCGTCGACCCTCCCGGCGAACGCGCGCGCCTCGTCCGGGCTCATGGCGGCCTCGCCGCCCGCCGAGCCCGCTGCCTCCCTCGGCGGCTCCGGCGCGCTCATGCGGTGCTCCTTCCGGACGGGCGCGGCACGGCCGCGTCGATCAGCACGGTACGGATGTCGGCGAGCAGTTGTCCGTCGGTCGCGGGAACCAGCAGGGGCGGGCGTGCCGGGGGCGAGCGCAGCACGTGCCGCCCGCGCGGGCCGTCGAGCCAGCACAGCGGCGGGGCGACGCGGCGGGGCACGCCGTCGCGGCGGTCGGCCACCCCGACCTGGGTGACGGCGGTGACGGTGGCGAGGAGGTCCTCGGCGCGGTCGCGGGACCGGGCGGTGCGCTGCGTCGTGGGCAGGTCGGCGGCGGTGGTGCCCACGGGTACCGGCACGGGCGGGCCCTCGCCGGGCGGCACGGGCGGGACCAGCGCGAACAGCGCCTCGGCGAGACCGTCGGGCGGGCAGGGCGACACGCGGACGGGCGCGGCGGCGTGCTCGGGCGACGCGAGCAGCACCGCGGTGCGGCCGTCGGTCAGCGCCACGGCCGCGAGGGGAGCGGTCGCGTCCCGGCGGACCAGGTCCACCGCGACCGCCCAGCCCGCGACCGCCTGCCCGGCGTCGAGGAGCAGCCGCGCGGGGGCGGGCTCGAGCAGGCCGCGGGACCGGAGCGCCTGCTCGGTGGCGGTGCGGTGGCGGCGGACCTCCTCGTCGGTCTCCGCCGACCAGTGCACCGGACGCAGCGGGTAGGGCCACCCGGCACCGCACTGCTCGAGCACCCAGAGCAGCTCGTGACGGTCGAGCACGACGCCGGTCACCGGTCGTCCTGCTCCCCGATCACGGGTGGGGTCACCAGGCGGCGCTCGTCGGGGTCGCCGGTCGGGTCGCGCCACGGGTCGGCGTCGACGAGGTACTCGGGGTGGCGGACCGCGGAGGAGCCGGTGGGCCCGCCCGCTGCCGCGGCGCCGCCCGCCGGCGGGACGAACGGGACGCCGGGTGCGCCCGGGCCGGCGGCGCCGGTGGACGCCGTCGGCGGGCTCCCCGTCGCGGTCCAGCCGACGTCCGGGGGCGCGGCGTCGGAGGCACCGACCGCGGCGCCCGCACCGAGCGCCGGGGACGTGCCCGCGGGTCCGGAGGTGGCCGCGGTGCCCGACGAGGCCGTCCGGGCGGGGCCGTCCGGCGCGGGCCAGCCCGACGGCCCGGCCGGCGAGGAGCCCGGGGACGGAGACGGAGACGGAGACGGGGACGCCGACGCCGACGCCGACGGTCCCGGCCACGGCGGAGCGCCGCTCGACGAGCCCGGCGACGACCCGCTGCCCGGGGGCGAGACGGTCCCGGGCCCGGCGTCGGGCGAGCCCCCGGCACCGGACACACCGCCACCCCCGCGACCGGCGCCGGGCGGCCGCCGCTCGTCCGGGCGCCGCTCGGTCGCTCCCCCGCGACCCGGGCCGACGCCGCCGGCGAGGCGGTCCGCGGGCGTCGGCGCGAACGGCGCTCCCGGCCCGCGTCCGGAGGCGTTGCCGGCGCCGGGCGGCACGGCGGAGCGGGTGCTGCCGGACCGGCCCCCCGGACCGGCAGCACCCGCTGCCGGTCCGGCCCCGCCGCCGGGCCCTGTGCCGGCCGCCGACGCGCGTCCCGGCGCCTCGCCCGTCGCCGGCGGCGTGCCCCCGAGCAGCCGCGTCACGAACCGGCCGACCGCCCCGGGCCGTGCCGGGTCGGCGCGCGCGGCACCGGGCGGAGCACCGGCCGCCGCACCGCCCGGCGGCGCCGCGACCCGGCCGGCGGCGGTCGCGCCCCCGGGCGCACCCCCGAGCGGCCCACCACCGACACCCGGCACCCCGGGCGCCCGCGCCGGACCCGCCGCCCGCGCCAGCACGCCCCCGCGCGCCGTGGCCCCACCGCCCGCCCCGGGGCCCGCCGGCGACGCCATGGCGCCGCGCGCCGTGCCGCCGACCTCGGGCGCGGCGAGCGGTGAGCGCCCGGCGAGTCCGTCGACGGCGGACGGGGCCCCGCGCGCGGCGAGCCCGGTCTGCTCGAGATAGGCCCGGTAGGCGCCCTGGGCCGCGCGCTCCTCGGCCTGTGCCGCCTGGAAGGCCCCGAAGCCGTCGGCGGGGCCACCGGCCGCCAGCGCGCCGGCGAGACCCGGTGCGGCCGGGGTGCGGCCGAGGACGGGCAGCGCGGGCGCGCGCGGCGGCCCGACCAGCGACTGGACGCGGGCCAGCGCGTCGCGGACCCCCTGCAGGCTACCGGCCTGGCCCGTCACGGCGTCGCCGAGGCGGCTCATCCGCGCCACGAGGGTCCGCACGTGCGCGGTGGCCGCGTCGGCGTCACGACCCCGCCACGAGGCGCCCAGCTGCACGTGGGCGCGCTCGAGCCGCTGGGCGGCGGCACGGAGCTCGTCGCCGCGCGCGGCGTGGCGCCGACGGGCCGAGTCGATGGCGGCGGGGTCGGCGCCGTCGTTGACCCAGCGGTGGATGAGCTCGTGGCTCAGGACGGACGTGTCGCGCCCGCCCCACGGGACGTCGGGGACCGGCACGGTCCACCACCTCCCGCACGGGGCCGCCCCGACGGCCGGCCCCCGCCTCGCCCTGACCCCGGGAGCCTAGGTCCGACCGGGCGACGGTGGGTAACGAATGCGGGACGCGTCAGAGCCCGAAGCGGCTCCACAGGGCCCGGTGCTCGACCCACTCGAGCGCCGAGCCCACGGGGTCGGCACCGGCCCCCGCGAGCGGTGCCAGCGGCGCGAGCACCCCGCCCAGCCCGAGGCGTGCGAGCAGCGGGCGGCGCGGCTCGACCGTGACCGGCTCGGCGTCCGGGAAGCGGCGCGCGAGGACCTCGCGCGCCGTGCCCAGCTCGTCGACCAGGCCCAGCTCCCGGGCCCGCCTGCCCGTCCACACCTCGCCCGTGAACAGGTCGCCGGTCTCCTGCAGCGCGTCCCCGCGCCGGGTGCGGACCCACTCGATGAACATCTCGTGCAGCTCGCCCTGCATCCCGAGCAGCCACTCCACGTCCTCGGCCTTCTCCGGCTGGAACGGGTCGAGGCGCGCCTTGTTCTGCCCGGCGGTGTGCAGGCGACGCTCGATGCCGTAGCGCTCGATGAGCCCGGTGAGCCCGAAGCCACCCGAGACGACGCCGATCGAGCCGACGAGCGAGGTCGGGTGGGCGTAGATCTCGTCGGCGGCGCAGGCCAGCCAGTAGCCGCCGGACGCGGCGACGTCCTCGCAGAACGCCAGCACCGGGACCTCGTGCTCCTGGGCGAGGCCGCGGATGCGGTCGGCGACGAGCGCGGACTGCGTCGCCGACCCGCCCGGCGAGTTGATCATGAGCGCGACGGCCTGCACGCGGTCGGCCGTGAACGCGCGGCGCAGGGCGTCCTCCACCGCGGTGATGTTGATGACCGCCCGGGGCACCGGCGCGCTGTTCGCGGCGATCACGCCCTGGAGCCGGACGACGCTCACCGTGCGCTGGCCCGTGGCCGCCGCGAGGGGGCCGGGCAGGACGGACGACAGGGCGGAACCGAGACGCGAGCTCATGCCACCCACGCTAACGGCGATGCGCGGGACCCGGCGGACCGGTGATCAGCTCGACGCGACCACGGCAGCCGGCGGTCACACGCGCACGCCGGCCCGGAACTTCGGGACGCGCAGGATGATCTTCGTGCCGGCGCCGCGCTCGGTCTCCACGATCAGCCCGTAGTCGGGCCCGAACGCCGAGCGCATCCGGTCGTCGACGTTGCCGAGGCCGACGTGCGCCCCCGAGAGGTGCGCGTCGCGGTTCTCCTCCTTGAGCGCCTTCGGGTCCATGCCGACCCCGTCGTCCTCGACGATGATCGTGCACTCGGCACCGGAGTCCTCCGCGGTCAGCGTCACCGTCCCCCCGCCCGGCTTGCCCGACAGGCCGTGGCGCACCGCGTTCTCCACGAGCGGCTGCAGCGCCAGGAACGGCAGGACCACCGAGAGCACCTCGGGCGCGACCTGCACCTTCACCGTCAGCCGCGCGCCGAAGCGGGCGTGCTCGAGGGCCAGGTAGCGGTCGATGTTCTTCAGCTCGTCGGCCAGCGTCGTGTACTCGCCGGCCTGGCGGAACGAGTAGCGCGTGAAGTCGGCGAACTCCATGAGCAGCTCGCGCGCCCGTTCCGGGTCGGTGCGGATGAACGAGGCGACGGTGTTGAGCGCGTTGTAGATGAAGTGCGGCGAGATCTGCGCGCGCAGCGCCCGGACCTCGGCGCGGTTGAGACGAGCGCGGGACTCGTCGAGGTCGGCGAGCTCGAGCTGGCTGGAGACGTAGCGCGCCACCTCGGCCGAGGCGCGCAGCAGCACCGGCCCCGGGGTGTCGGCACTGACCGCGGCCAGGGTGCCCGCGACGTTGCCGTCGACCTCGAGCGGGACGACGACGATGCCGCGCACCGGGCAGTCCTGCGAGCCGCACTCGATGTCCTTGCGGCTGGCCACTTGCTGGCGGCCGGTGCGCATGACCTTCTCGGCGTACTGGCGCACGTCGAGGCTGTGGTGCTCGGCCTCGCCGTCCCAGGCGAGCGGCACGCAGTCCGACCCGGTCATCGACAGGGCCTCGGTGTCGAGCAGCGTGCGCAGGTAGGGCACCGCGAACTGTGCCGACCCCTCGGAGAGCCCCTCGCGCAGCGCGGGCGCGGCGAGCGAGACCGTGTGCAGCGTCGAGAACGTCGCGCGCTCGAGCGGCGAGGCGAACTCGTTGCGCCGCTTCACCCGCCGGTAGACCAGGACGGCGACCACCAGCGCGATCGCCACGCCGACGGCGGCGAGCACGCGCGGATCGGTCAACCAGCTGAACACGACAGCTATTTGACCAGACGCGACAGCCGGCGGTCCGCCAACGCGCGACCCTGTGTCTGGCACGTGGGGCAGTACTGGAAGGACCGTTCGGCGTACGACACCTCGCGGACCGTGTCGCCGCACACCGGGCACGGCAGGCCGGTGCGCGCGTGCACCCGCATCCCCGAGCGCTTCTCGCCCTTCAGGCGGGCGGCGTCCTGGCCCACCGCGCGGTCGACGGCCGCGGAGAGCACCCCGACCATCGCCTGGTGCAGCCGGTCGACGGCCTCGGCGTCGAGCTTGCCCGCCGCGGCGAACGGCGACAGCTTCGCGACGTGCAGGATCTCGTCGGAGTAGGCGTTGCCGATGCCCGCGAGCACCTGCTGGTCGACGATCACCGTCTTGAGCCGCTCGGTGCGCCCGGCGAGCAGCTCGCCGAACTCGGCGCGCCCGAGCGTCAGCGCGTCCGGCCCGAGCTTCGCGATGCCCGGGACCTGCTGCGGGTCCTCGACGAGGTAGACGGCGAGCCGCTTCTGGGTGCCGGCCTCGGTGAGGTCGAACCCGGGGCCGCCGACGGTCTCGAGGTGCACCCGCAGCTCGAGCGGCCCCTTGCCCGGCTTCGGCGGCGTCGTCGACGCCTGGTCGTGCCAGCGCAGCCAGCCCGCCCGCGACAGGTGGACGACGAGGTGGAGCCCGTCGAGCTCGACGTCGAGGAACTTCCCGTGCCGCGCCGCGCCGGTGACCAATCGCCCGGTGAGCGCGGAGAGCGGCGGGTCGAACGTCTTGAGCACCGTCATGCTCGCGAGGTCGACCCGCGCCACCGGCCGCGCCAGCGCGTGGGTGCGCAGGTGCTCGGCGAGGGCCTCGACCTCGGGCAGCTCGGGCATCAGCTCACCGGCTGCAGCGGGCTGTCGGCGTAGGCGGGCGTCGCGCGCGTCTCGAGACTGCGGACCGTCTGCATCATCTCCTCGCGCGCCGCCGAGGTGCCCCGCACCCAGCCCACCCAGCGCTCGGGGGCCGAGCCGTCGCTGCCCCCGGGCGTCTCGGCGACGAGGGTGCGCGGGCGCCGCAGCACCCAGCGGCTCGGGAAGAACAGCGCGATCGCGAGCAGGATCAGCCAGACCCAGACCGGCACGACGACACCCTGGCTGCCCGTGAACCACCAGGCCAGGAGCGCGACCCAGAGCAGACCCATGATCGAGACGATGCCGATGGCGGCGAGCCGGCCACCCTGCATGTCGTGCTCGAAGTCCTCGCCCGTGGCCGGGTCGATCCACTCCAGCTTCTGGCGCACCATCCACTGCCGTCCGTCGGCGGCGCGCACGATGCGGATCCGGGCCATGACCTCACTCTAGCCCTGCTCACGCCGCCAGACGGGTGGTCCGAGCGGGCCCGCGTCGCGGACCTGGTCGCGCAGTTCCCGCTTGAGCACCTTGCCCGCCGCGGACACCGGCAGGGCGTCGGCGACGTGGACCGCGCGCAGCCGCTTGTAGGGCGCCACCTGCTCGTCGAGGGACGCGACGATGCCCGCCGCGAGCTCCGCGGAGGCCTCCTGCCCGGGTGCGAGCACGAGCACCGCGACCGGCTCCTCGCCGACCGCGACGTCGGGGCGGCCGACGACCGCGGCGGACGCGACCTCGGGCCGCGCGACCAGCAGCTCCTCGAGCTCGCGCGGGTACACGTTGTAGCCCTTGTAGAGCAGCATGTCCTTGGCGCGGTCCACGATCTCGAGCTGGCCGTCCTCGCCGACCACCCCGATGTCGCCGGTGCGCAGCCACCCGTCGACCAGCGTCTCCGCCGTGGCCTCGGGCCGGTCGAGGTAGCCGACCATCACCTGCGGCCCGCGCGCCCACACCTCGCCCGCCTCCCCGGCGGCGACCGGCTCCGACGGCGACGGGCCGACCCGGATCTCGGTGTCGGGCACGGGGACGCCGACCGTGCCGACGCGGCGGTGCGCCGAGCGCGCGGTGGCGCCCATCGTGAGGCCCATCGTCGCCTCGGTCATGCCGTAGCCCTCGACGATGACCGCCTCGGGCATCCGCGCGGCGATCCGCTGCGCGAGCGCGAGCGGCATCGGGGCGGCGCCCGAGGTCACGGTCCGCACCGAGGTGAGATCGCGGCCGGCCGCCTCGGGGTGCGCGAGCAGCGCGTGGAACAGCGGCGGGGCGCCCGAGATCGTCGTGACGCGGTGGGTCTCGACGTCGGTGAGCAGGCGGACCGGGTCGAAGCGCTCGTGCACGATGCTCGTCGACCCGGACACCACGGCGACGCCGATGCCGCCGATCGTGCCCATCGCGTGGAACCACGGCGCGACGGCGATGCCCGAGCCCTCGCCCAGGCGCACCGGCCACTCCTGCGCCGGGCCGAGCTGCTCGAGGCCCACGTCCCCGCCGACGCCCGGCACGGGCCGCGACCCGCTGCCGTGGCACGCGTACTGCAGGACGTTGGTGACGACTCCTGCGTGGGTGAGCACGACGCCCTTGGGGCGGCCGGTGGTGCCGCCGGTGTAGGCGAGGTGCGCCCGCGCGACGGACGGGTCGAGGTCGACGACCGGCGGCTGGTCGGCCTCCGCGCCGTCGCCCACGGTGACGCCGTCGGTCGGGATCAGCGGCACGCCCGACCCGGTGTCCTGCAGGCCGATCACCGCCACCGCGCGGGCGTCGGCGAGCTGGCCCGCCACGCCGTCGGGCGGCAGCTGCGGGCTGACCGGCGTGAACGTCGCCCCGGCCAGCAGGATCCCGTAGTAGGCGATCGGGAACGAGAGCACGTTGGGCAGGTGCACGCCGACCACGTCGCCGGGGGCGACCCCGCGCGCCTGCAGGTCGTGCGCCAGGCCGCAGGCGGCCCGCCACAGCCCGGTGAAGCCGATCTCCCGGTCGTGGTGGCGGAACGCCGTGCGCTCGCCCCACCGCCGCGCGGCGCCGTCGAGCAGTGCCCCGACGGGCACCTCCGGATATGCGAGCTGCTCGGGCACCCAGGTCCGCCAGTCCACCGCCGTCATGGTGGTGAACCTTATTGGCAGGCTGTCAGTTGTCCAGGAAGTCCTCGAGGACCCGACCCAGCTCGTCGGGCCGGGTCAGCAGACCGAGGTGCCCGCCGTGGTGCAGGTGCACGGTCGCGCGCGGCAGGAGCGCGCCCATGATGTGCGCGTTCACGATCGGGATCACCGGGTCGCGACGGCCCGCGAGCACCAGCGTCGGCGCCCCGATGAACGGCAGCACCGGCAGGCTCGTCCAGCTCATGAGAGCCATGAGCTGGAAGAGGTAGCCGCGGAACTTCACCGGGTGCACGCGGGAGAACACCGCGTCGACGTCCACCTGGGACTCGCCCTGGTAGATCTCCGCGCCCTCCTCGCGACGGTAGGCGCGGTCGTTGTAGCGCCGCGGGGTGAGCATCTTCGCCAGCACGCTGAAGCGGGCGGGCACCATCATCGCGCCGGTCCCGGTGCTCACCAGGGCCAGGCTCGCGGTGCGGTCGGGGTGCTGCAGCGCGAACTGCTGCGCGATGCCGCCGCCCCAGGACAGGCCGAGGACGTCGGCCCGCGCGTAACCGAGCTCGTCGAGCAGCCCCGAGAGGAGCGCGGCGAGCCCCGCCATCGGCAGCGGCACCCACGGCAGCGGCGACCCGCCGATGCCGGGCACGTCGAAGCGCACCAGAGGCCGGTCGGGGTCGAGCGCGGCGACGAGCGGCTCGAACAGCTCGAGGCTCGCGCCGATGCCGTTGACCAGCACCAGCGGCAGCCGCCCGGGCGCGCCGGGGCGGTGGGCGACGTGGAGCCGGTGGCCGGCGACGACGACGTCGCCCACCCACTCGTCGCGGGGGGCGGAGGTGGGCTCGGGGATGGCGAGCGCGCTCACGACGTCGCTCCCGGGGCACCGCCGGTCGGCGAGCCCGCGGTGTAGCTGCGGTACACGGAGATCAGGGCCTCCTTCTGGGCGTCCGAGAGCCGACGGTCGGCACGGATCGCCCGTTCGGTGGACGAGTCCCCCCGCTCGCCGGCGTCCGCCGGGGCGCCCCCGGCCTGTTCGCGCACGAGACCGGCCTGCAGGAGCAGGTTCTCGGCCGAGATGTCGAGGGCCTCCGCGATCGCGTGCAGCACGCGGACCGAGGGCTCGTGCAGCCCCCGCTCGATCTGGCTCAGGTAGGGGTTCGAGATGTTGCTCAGGGCGGAGAGCTGCCGCAGCGACAGGCGCGCGAGCTTGCGCTGGCTGCGGATGAACCCGCCCAGGGCGCGGCGGTGGTCCTCCCACGGCCCGCCCGGGCCGGCCACTTCTCGTCAGCCCACGACGTCAGCGCCGCGGCGACGTCACCGTCGCGCGGGCCGACGGGAGCGCCGGGGCGACCGCCTCGAGCACCTGGTGGGCCACCGAGCGCTGCGCCTCGAGCATCTGCACACCGGTGTCGTAGACCCGGTCGACGACCTCGGCGGGCGTGCGCGGCAGACCGGCCACGCCGTGGTCGGCGGCCTGCGCGGCGCCCGGGACGCCGGACAGGCCCGGCAGACCGGGGACGCCCGGCAGGCCGCGCAGGGCCGGTCCCCAGCTCTCGGCGACGGAGCCGGCGAGACGCAGACCGGCCTCCTGCACCTGCGCGATCGTGTCGACGGCCCGGTCGCGGAGCTGGTCGAGGTCCGGGTCGGCCTTCGGCGCGGTCGGCGTTGCCATGAGGGGTCCCTCCGTCGTCGGTGACGAGCGCTCAGTTTACCAAGCACACCCGTCCGGGCGCGGGGGCTCGGTGGCCTCGGTCACGTCCGGTCACCGCACGGCCACGGTGAGATCACAGGATCAGATCACAGCGGTCAGATCACGGGGGTCAGGTCACAGCGCCGGCAGCGTCCCCACCAGCCGATCGCGCCACCCGGCGACCTTCGCGACGCAGGCATCGCACCCGCAGCGGCCCTCGCGGGTCGCCAGGAGGAGGTCCAGGCGCAGGAACACCTGGTCGTAGACGGGATCGACGGCGGCGTCGACCTTGCGGCGCAGGGCGACGGAGGCGTGACGGTTCACGGGCAACACCCTCGGTGGTGAAGGCAGGCGGCCGGTTGCAGGGGACGCGCACGCGATGCGCCCCGTGCAACACGGTGACGACCCGGGCCGGTGCCGTCAACCGTCGATCGGCCGCCGACCTCCCGCTGTTACGCAGGGTCACACCGGGGTCATGACCGTGCCGCGGAGGTCACCCGGTCCCGAGGACGTAGCTGCCCGGGGCGTCACCGAGCGGCGGGTGGGCCTCCGACCCCACCGACGGCGGCCGGCGCATCCCGCCGCCGCGCTCGGCGACCCAGTCGCGCCACGGCTCCCACCACGACCCCTGCACCTCGGTCGCCCGCTGCAGCCAGGTGTCGGCGTCGGGCGCGGCGTCGCCGCCGACGGTGCCGATCCAATGCTTGGCCTTCTTGCCGGGCGGGTTGACGACGCCGGCGATGTGCCCGCCGTTCGACAGCGTGAAGGTCACGTCGCCACCGAGCAGCCCGGTGGAGGTGAACGAGGTGCGCCACGGGGCGATGTGGTCGTTGACCGCGCCCACGATGAACGTGTCGTTGGTGATCGACTTCAGCGAGAGGTGCTCGCCGAGCAGCTCCAGCTCACCGCGCGCGAGCTCGTTCTCCAGGTAGAAGTGCCGCAGGTAGAACGCGTGCATCTTGGCCGGCATCCGGGTGGAGTCGGCGTTCCACGCGAGGATGTCGAACGCCGGCGGCGCCTTGCCCTCCAGCCAGTTCGGCCCGACGTAGTTGAAGATCAGGTCGTTGGCGCGCAACAGGTCGAACGTGCCCGCCATCGACTCCGAGGGCAGGTAGCCGGTCTTCGCCATCTTGCGCTCGAGCCGCTCGACGATCTCCGGGTCGACGAAGCTCGCCACCGGGCCCGGGTCGCTGTAGTCGAGCAGCGTGTTCTGCAGCGTCAGCGAGTTGACGCGGTCGCCCTGGCCCCGGGCGTGCAGCATGGCGAGCGTGATGGTGGCCATCAGGCCGCCGAGGCACAGCCCGACGAGGTTGACCTTCTCCGCGCCCGTGATCTCCTGCACGACGTCGAGCGCGGCGAGGTCGCCCAGCTCCAGGTAGTCGTCGAGGCCCGTCTCGGCCATCGACTCGTCCGGGTCGCGGTAGCTGATGACGAACACGGTGTGCCCGTGCTGCACCGCCCACTCGAGGAAGCTGCGACCCGGCGCGAGGTCCATGACGTAGTACTTGTTGATCCAGGGCGGGCTCACGAGGATCGGGATCTCGTGGACCTCGTCGGTCTGCGCCTCGAACTGGATGAGCTCCATGAGACGGTTGCGGTAGACGACCTTGCCCGGCGTCGCGGCGAGCTCCTTGCCGACGCGCAGGTTCGTCCGGTCGACCTGGCGCGGGCGGCCCTGGTTGGTGGCGAGGTCGTCGAGCATCTGCCGGAAGCCCGACACCACGCTCGACCCGCCGGTCTCGAAGGCGCGCTTGAGCGCGGCCGGGTTGCCCGGCAGGAGGTTGGTCGGCGAGAGCACGCTGCCCAGCACGTCGGCGAGCAGCGCGGCCCGCTCCCGCGACGCCGGGTCCAGCCCGGCCGCGTCGACGAGGTCGTGCAGCGTCGAGGTCAGCGCGACGTACTGCTGGCGCAGACCCCAGTAGACCGGGTTCTCCTCCCACGTCGGGTCGGAGAACCGGCCGTCCTTCTCGATCGGCACCGGGCCGTCCGCGGTCGAGCCGAAGGCCCGGGCGACGGTGGCCGTGCCGATGCGCGCGGCGAGCGCGGCGTGCCCGGCGACCACCCGTCCCACGTCGGACGGATGGGTCGCCAGGCCCTGCGCGAGCTGCACGACGGTGCGTCCCCACAGCGCCGGGTCGACCTCGGCCAGCAGGTCGGCGGGGACCACCGACTCCAGGGAACGGGCGACGTCCACGGTCGGGAACGTCGGGACGGCCGGGCTCCGCTGCGCTCCGGTACGGGCCTGGTCCACGGTCATGTCGGCGACCTCCACGTCGACTCACCGGGCGTGCCGCGCCTGACACGCCCCGTCGACGAGTGTGCCCCGCTGGGACGTGGATCACACGGTTACCGACGAGTCCGAGGTCCCTCTCACGGCCCGGTCAGCCGGCGAGCGCCCCCCGCTTGCGCGCGACGATGCCCTCGTAGAGCAGCGGGCTGCGGTCGGTGGCGAGGCGGTGCTGGAAGCGCTCGCGACGGACGACCTCGAGCGCGCCGGACCGGATCGACTCGCCGATCATGCCGCCGAAGCCCGACGTGTCGGTGGCCTCGAGGAAGGCGTCCTTGATGGTCAGGACGACCCAGCCGTCGGGGGCGATGAGGTCGTAGGCGGTGCGGAAGGCCTGGGGCGGGATGTCGCCGAAGCCCAGGGCCGCGACCACGGTCAGCGTGTTCAGCCCGTGGCCGGCGAGTACCTCGCGGTCCTCGGCCGGGAGCGCGGTGAGGTCCGCGACCTGGTAGTCGGCGTAGAGGCCCGGGCGGTCGCGCAGGGCGGCCTCGCGGGCCTCGGTGAGGATGTCGACGCCGACGGAGTGCTCGACGCCGACCGCCGCGAGCTCCTCGGCCATGATCCCGTTGCCCGCTCCGAGGTCCAGGACGCGCAGCGAGGACGCCGCCACCCCGGAGGCGGCCAGCGCGTCGTCGAGGAGCCCGACCATGAACCGCGGCGAGTCGCAGCCCAGCACGTCGTAGAAGATCTTCTCGTACAGCCCCGGCACCTGGAAGATGCGGTCGTAGTCGTGGAACCGGAACTCGCCCCACGAGCCGTCGGGCTGGGCGACGACGCAGAACTCGTCGTCCTGGCTGAACTTGCTGCCCGGCTCGGGGAGCGCGAGGCGGATCGACTGGCGGGCCGCCTCGAGGTCGACGGGGTGGTGGGGCGTCGTGCCCGAGGCCTCGCCCGGCGCCGGTGCCCGACGCACGACCTCGTGCTCGCGGCCGCTCGTGCCGTTGCTCGTGCCGTTGACCGCCGTGGGTGCCATCGCTGACCTCTCCTCCCGGTGTCGCCCACCGGGGGCGACGGAGCTGGACGCGGACAGGTGGGATCGCCCGCGTGGAGCATCACGCGCCTCGATCGTCGTCAGGCGCCGCACGGAGGGTCAAGGGAAGGGGCGTCAATAGAATCAACGTCACGGTCGCCGCCCGGACGACTACCCCCAGCGGCCGCCCTGCTGCCCGCGGGGGTCGTAACGCGTGGTGCGCTCGTCCTGGCCGTAGGGCCCGGGGTAGGGCTCGCGGGGCTGCTCGTAGCTGCCGTAGCGCTGGTCGTAGCGCCCGTCGTACTGGCGCCCGCCCCAGCCGCCCGACGACGCGGGGCGCACGGCGGTCCGCGAGACGCCCGAGAGCATCGAGATGATCGCGAGCCCGATCGCGGCGTAGAGCACCGCGGTCGCGATGTGGTCGATGATGCCGCCGCGGGCGAGGAAGACCTGCAGGAGCAGCACCACGAGCACCAGCAGCACGATCGCCGAGAAGAAGGTCGCCGGCCGGGGCGTGGTGAGCAGCAGCAGGTGCAGCAGCGCGGTGCCGGCGAGCGCCGCGATGACCGCGCACACCGGGATGATCGTCATGGCGTTGTCGACCAGCGCGCCGCTGCGCTCCGCGGTCTGGATGCCGAGCTCGAAGACGTTCGAGATGATCAGCACGCCGACGATCGCGATGCCCGCGGCGACGATGGCCGTGGCGACACCGCCGGCCCAGAGCCTCTTGCCGAGGACCTCCACGTCGCCGTCGTCCCACGAGCGCTGCGGGTAGCTCACGACCTCGTCCTCTCCCCCGGACCGTCGGTGCTCGGCCCCGTCACGGTCGGTTGTACCGCAGAGCCGGCCGCCACGGGGGGACCATCCCCTCCCCGTGCGCGCTGCTCGCGCTTCGTCGCCCGTCCTTGACGTTCCGCGTCCGGCCCCGTTCGGTGGGAGGGCCCTGCCGTCGCGAGGAGGAGCGTGGCCGATGTCGACCCCGCAGCAGCACCCGACCACCGGCCGCACGGCGCGCCGGCTGCCGCGGCCGTCGGAGCTGCGCCCGCTCCTGCGCCTCGCCCGCCCCGATCCCGACCCGGTGCGCCGGCGGCTCGCCCGCGCCCACACGGTCGCCGACCTCCGGGAGATCGCCCGGCGCCGCACCCCGCGCGCCGTCTTCGACTACACCGACGGCGCCGCCGAGGCCGAGCTCTCGCTGCGCCGCGCCCGCGACGCCTTCGCCGCCCTGGAGTTCCGGCCCTCGGTGCTGCGCGACGTCTCGCAGATCGACACCTCGACGACCATGCTCGGCGGGCCCTCGGCCTACCCGTTCGCGTTCGCGCCGACCGGGTTCACGCGGATGATGCACCACGAGGGCGAGGCGGCCGTGGCACGCGTGGCCGGCCGCATCGGGGTGCCGCACACCCTCTCGACCATGGGCACCATCTCGCCCGCGGACCTCGCCGCGGCCGCCCCGGACACCCGGCGCTGGTTCCAGCTCTACCTGTGGCGCGACCGGGCCGCGAGCGAGGAGGTCGTGCGCCGGGCGCAGGAGGCCGGGAACGAGGCGATCATGCTGACCGTGGACACCCCGGTCGGCGGGGCCCGCCTGCGCGACGCCTACAACGGGTTGACCATCCCGCCGGCCCTCACCGCGCGGACCCTGGTCGACATGGCCCGCCACCCGCACTGGTGGTTGAACGTCCTCACGACCGACCCGCTGGAGTTCGCGGCCCTGACGTCGTGGGAGGGCACGGTCGCCGAGCTCATCAACACGATGTTCGACCCGGCGCTCAACCTCGACGACCTCGCGTGGCTCCGATCCACGTGGAACGGGCAGCTCGTCGTCAAGGGCGTCCAGACCGCGGAGGACGCGCGACGGGTGGTCGACGCCGGCGCCGACGCCGTGGTCGTCTCGAACCACGGCGGGCGCCAGCTCGACCGCGCGCCGGTGCCCCTGGAGACGCTGCCGTCGGTGGTCGCCGAGGTCGGCGACGAGGCCGAGGTGCTGCTCGACACGGGGATCATGTCCGGTGCCGACATCGTCGCCGGCGTCGCTCTCGGCGCCTCGGGCTGCCTGGTCGGTCGCGCCTACCTCTACGCGCTCATGGCCGGCGGCGAGCGCGGCGTCGAGCACCTGACGACCATCCTCACCGCCGAGATCCGCCGGACGATGGCGCTGCTCGGGGTGTCGTCGGTCAAGGACCTGACCCCGGACCACGTCCGGCTGCGCGGATAGGAGCCGGAGCTACCGCCGCCGGGTGAGCACGACGAACGGGATCGTGCGCCCGGCCTCCTCCGCGCGGCGCCGGTAGCCCCGGAAGGGTCCGTACGTCGCGACGGCGGCCGGCCAGAGCCGCTCGCGCTCGGCGTCGCCGGCGATGCGCGCGTGGACCGGGCGGACCTCGTCGCGGACCTGCACGGTCGTGTCCGGATGGGCCCGCAGGTTGTGGAACCAGGCCGGGTGGCGGGGGTGCCCGCCGTAGGAGGCGACGACGACGAGGTCGTCCGGGTCGTCGGGGTGGGTGAAGTACAGCAGCGGTGTGGTGCGCGGGCGCCCGCTGAGCGCCCCGACGTGGTCGAGCAGCAGCATCGTCGGCAACCCCGGGAGCGAGTGCCCGAGGCGCCCGCCGGTACGGCGGTAGAGCGCGATGTGCGCCCTCGTGACCGCCCCGACCACGGGGGCGAGGCGGTCGAGGGCACGGCCGAAGTCCTGGGTCGAGACCACGGCCGGACCGTACCGGCGGGTAGCGGGGGCTACAGCGTGAGCAGCCGGTCGAAGAACTCGCGGTAGCGCTGCACGGCGCGGCGCAGCTCCTCGGTGGACGGGTCGCCCTCCAGCGAGTTCGGGTCGAGCGCGCTGCGCTGCTGGGCGAAGGTGCGCGAGAGCTCCTCGAGCACCTCGCCGACCAGGCCGTCCGCCCGCGCCGCGGCATCCCGGGGCTGGTCGACGAAGGTCATGCGGACCTCTTCCCACTGCGAGCGCCACTGGGCCGCCCGCTGCGGGTCGATGATCGTGTCGTGGGCGGGGCCGGCGCCTCCCCGCCCGGCGTCCGACGTCGGCTCGCCCGGGCCTCCGGGCCCGCCGAAGCCGTTGCCGCCGTCACGGCCGCCCGTCGGCTCGCCGGGCGCGCCGCCCGCGTGGTCCGGCGGACCGGGGTAGGCCCCGGGCTGCCCGCCCATCCCCGACGGGCCGTCGGCGCCGGGTCCGCCCGGGCCGGCACCGGTCGGCATCCCGGTTCCCTGCCCGGCGTACTGCTGGCCGGGCGCCTGGCCCGCGTGCTGGCCGTACTGGCCGGGCTGGGCGGGCTGGGCGCCGGGCTGGTCGTACTGGCCGCCGCCGTACTGGCCGGCCTGGTCGTACTGGCCACCGCCGAACTGGCCCGCCTGGTCGAACTGCCCGCCGCCGCCGTGCTGGCCCGGCTGCACGCCCGCCTGGTCGTACTGGCCGCCGCCGTGCTGACCGGGCTGGTCGTACTGCCCGCCGCCGGCGTGCTGGCCGGCCGGGCCGCCGGGCTGGTCGTACGGCCCGCCGCCGAGGTGCTGGCCGCCGTACTGCCCGCCCTGCGGCTGGCCGTGCTGCTGCTGGGCGCCGACGTACGGGTCGCCGTAGGGGTCGCCGTGCTGCTGGCCCTGCTGGTCGCCGAACTGCCCGGCGGCCTCGCGGCCGTAGGGGTCGTCGGCGCGTCCGGGTCCGCCCTCGTTCTGGCGCGGGTCCTCGTCGTATCCGCCCGGACGGGCGTGGCCCGCCTGCTCGTGACCGGTGGGGCGGCTCTGTTCGGGGTGGTTCATCGCCTGCGCTCCTGGTGTCCGTCGGGTCCGCCGGTCGCCGGGGGCGCCGACGGTGGCCGGCCCGGACCGGCCGGTGCGGGCGGCGCTCCCTGCCCGGGCGCACCCCCGCGTGACGGCTCGATCCGCTCCGTTGCTCCTGCTGGGGAACCGCTGTACTGGCCCGGGCCGCCCCCGGGCGCGCCCGGGATGCGCTCGGTGCCGCCGGCGGGGCCGCCGTGACCGTCGTGGCCGTCGTGGCCGTCGTGGCCGTCGTGGCCGTCGTACTGACCACCCGGACCGCCGGGCTGCCCGCCGTACTGATCACCCGGACCGCCGGGCTGCCCGCCGTACCGATCACCCGGCCCGCCGGGTGCGCGGTCGTGCCCACCCTGGGTCGCGCCGTCCTCCAGCATCGCCTCGACCAGCGTGCGGAACGACGTGAAGGCGGAGCGCAGGTCCTCGGTGGTCGCGGACCCCTGCCGGTGGGCCGTCACGACCCGCTGCGCCTCGCGGTAGTCCTCGACGAGGTGGGGCTGGGCGACCGAGAGGTCCTCGGTGCGCCGCTCGCCGCCCTCGACGGGGTAACCGCGGGCCCGCATGATCGTCACGAGCAGCGCGTCGGCGTGCTCGACCGCGCCGCCCGGGTCGTCGACGAACCCACGCTGCACCTGCTGCCAGTCGGAGTGAAACCGCTCGCGCTCGTTGCCCTGGAGGGGCCGGAGCTCGTGCTGGTCGTGGCGCTCCTTGCGCTCGCGCAGCTCGCGCTCGGCCTCCTTGCGGTCGCCGGTCTCGGAGACGCGGCGCTCGTACTCGGGGCCGAACTCCTGCTGGAGCTGCTGCTGGCGGCGGCGCCGGGAGAGCACGAGGGCGCCGACCCCCGCCAACGCCAGCAGCACCACCACGATGACGATCACGACGGCGACGGTGCCCATCGCGGGACCCCTTCCGGAGGTGGAATTCGGTGATCAGCGTTGTCGAGGGGATGCCCGGCTTCCATCCGCCATCCGCCCCTTTCGGGGGAATTAATTCCCGGCGGCGGCCCGCTCCCCGCGCGGGCGGCGGCGCTGGGTGACCTCGCCGATGGCGAGCGGCTCGTAGGAGACGTCGCCGGGGTTGGCGTCGACGCCGGGCGGGACGATCTCGTCGATGCGATCGAGGACCTCGTCGTCGAGGGTCACCTCGGCCCCGGCGAGCACGTCCTCGAGCTGCTCCATCGTGCGCGGCCCGATGATCGCGGACGTCACGGCCGGGTGGGACACGGCGAAGGCCATCGCCAGGTGCACCATCGACAGGCCGGCCTCCTGCGCGAGCGGGACCAGCGCCTCGACGGCGTCGAGCTTGCGCTCGTCGGTGAACCGGCCCGGGGTGCGCTGCGCGCGCTGCGTCCCGGCCTCCTGACCCTTGCGGATCCTCCCGGTGAGCATCCCCATCGCCAGCGGGCTCCAGACCAGCGTGCCCATGCCGTAGCGCCGGCAGACCGGGAGCACCTCGCGCTCGATGCCGCGGTTGAGGATCGAGTACGGCGGCTGCTCGCTGCGGAAGCGCTCGAGGCCCCGGCGCTCGGCGACCCACTGCGCCTCGACGATCTCCGACGCCGGGAACGTCGACGACCCGATCGCCCGCACCTTCCCGCTGCGCACGAGGTCGGTGAGCGCCGAGAGGGTCTCCTCGACGTCGGTCTCCGGATCCGGGCGGTGGATCTGGTAGAGGTCGACGTGGTCGGTCTGCAGCCGCCGCAGCGAGTCCTCCACCTCGCGCACGAGCCAGCGCCGTGAGTTGCCCCGGTGGTTCGGGTCGTCGCCCATCGGCGCGTGCGCCTTGGTGGCGAGCACGACGTCGTCCCGCCGGTTCTTCAGCGCCTTGCCGACGATCTCCTCCGACTCGCCCTGCGCGTACACGTCGGCGGTGTCGACGACGTTGATCCCGGCGTCGAGTGCGCGGTGGATGATCCGGATCGAGTCGTCGTGGTCGGTGTTGCCCCAGGCACCGAACATCATCGCGCCCAGGCAGTAGGGACTGATCCTGATCCCGGTACGTCCCAGCGTCCGCATCCTCACGGCCGGGGAGTAGCCGTCCGTCCCCCGATCGACGCCCGCCGCCGGGATCAGCCGGGCGGCGGTGCGCCGGGCGGCACCCCGATCCGGTCGACGACGGGGATCGCGAGGCGCAGCACGCCGACGCCGGTCGGGTGGAACGGGTGCGGGTCCTCGAGGGACTGCAGGTCGGGGCCCAGCCCGTCGGGCGACGGCGTGCACAGCGGGCGCAGCGGCGGGGCCACGACCTCGAACCCGTAGCGCTGCGCCCCCGCGGTGAGCACGCCGTTGAGCTCGGCGTTGCGGCCCGCGAGCAGCGCGATCTCGTCCGGGGTGAGCCCGGAGTACTGCAGCGGTCCGCGGACCGTGGCGCACTGCGCGTCCGGGCGCAGGACGTCGTAGGAGGTGACGACGACGACCCGCGGCCGTGACGGCAGCGTGGCGAGGTCGGCGAGGAGGTCGGCGTAGTCGCGGTCGAAGGTGGCGAGCCGGTAGCGGAACTCGCCGGCGGTGAAGTTGTCGGCGCAGTCGTCGGCGGCGTAGCAGTAGCCGATGAGGTCGGTCCAGTCCAGGTCGTTGGGGCCGACCGCGACGACGACGAACGCGGGGTCCTCGACCTGCTTGAGCCGCCCGATCTGCGGCGGCACCAGCTGCCCGCCGGCCTGCTGCGGGGCGCGCAGACCCGCGCTGATGCGGGCGCCGGAGCAGGCGAGGTTGAGCACCTCGTCGCCGAGCGCGGACCCGATCTGGCGGGCGAGCGAGTCGCTGCTGCGGGCGCAGGCGAGGTCCTCGGGCGTCGCGTCCGGTGTCGGCGGCCCGCCGAGGCGGGCGACGCGCGAGTCCCCGATCACCACGCCGCGCACCCCGGACACCGCGGGGCCGACCGGCGACGGCGTGACGTGGTGGGCGCCGGTGAGGTCGGTCAGCGAGCGGGCGTCGCGCAGGCCCTGGGCCCCGGCGACGGCGAGCACCCCGCACACGCCCCACACCACGAGGGCCGAGGCGAGGGCGACGAGCGTCGAGCGCGTCAGCGTCCGCGAGAGCCGGCGGGCGATGACGGCGGGACGCGCGCCCGCCCCGGACCGTCGCGCGGTCCGTCGCAGCGCGGCGAGGACGCGCACCGACCCGACGAGCCCGCACACGCCGAGCACCACCGCGACGAGGATCAGCGTCGCCCAGGCGTACCAGCGCT
Source organism: Actinomycetospora sp. ABD4_176 (assembly GCF_056311855.1). Classification (NCBI taxonomy): domain Bacteria; kingdom Bacillati; phylum Actinomycetota; class Actinomycetes; order Pseudonocardiales; family Pseudonocardiaceae; genus Actinomycetospora; species Actinomycetospora sp. ABD4_176. Next base: position 3,896,312 of record NZ_CM149974.1, read on the forward strand.
CGAAGCCGCCGACGATCGCCGCCAGCGCGTCCGCCGGGCTGCGGCCCTCCGCCAGCGACTCCACGGCGCGCCCGGCGGTCTCGTTGCGCGCCACCGGCCCGATCGAGAGCTGCGGGCGCAGCGGCCCGTAGACCGTCACGTCCGGGACGTCGAGGCTGGTGTTGCCGATCTGGACGATCCGCGGCGGCCCCGACGGCGTCGCGGTCGGCGGCTGCGCCCCGACGCTGATCCGCTGCCCGAAGGCCTCGACGTCCTGGTCGGGGGTGAGCACCACCGCCGCCCACACCCCGGCGACGACGCAGACGGCGACGAGCAGCAGCGTCATCGGCGAGCGCAGCTCGCGCGCGAGGCCTCGCGGACGACCCATCGGTCCTCCTCGCCCCCGACGACGCCGGCACCGTCAGCAGTACCGGACCGACCCCGGCCCCGTCACCCGGACGAGTGTCACGTCCGGCGGCGGCGCTCCACGAGGGCGAGGCCCGCGGCCGCCGCGGTCGCGACGACGAACGACAGCAGCGACGCCGACAGCCACGACGGCGGCGTGAGCCCCAGGGCGTCGCGCAGCGCGGTCCAGGCGGCGGACCAGACGGGCGCGCCACCCGGGTTGACCAGCTGGTACACGACGAGCCCGACCGCCCACGCGACGACCATCAGCGGGCGGGAGGGCGCCCAGCGCGACAGGTCGCCCGCGGCGCCGCGACGCACCAGCGCGTCCCCCACCCCCACGCCGAGCAGCGGCACGAACACCGACCCGATGACCGCGAGGAAGACCGCGTAGTCGTCGATGGTGACGCCGAGGGCCAGCACCGTGATGAGCGCGCCGATGACGAGGCAGAGCACGCGACGGTCGGCGCGCGGCGCGAGGTTCTGCACCGAGACCGCCGTCGAGTAGACGTTGGCGAACGACTGGTCGGTCTCGCGCGCGGTGAGCACGAGCAGCGCCACGAGCCCGAGCGGCGCGGCCAGCATCGGCGCGAACACCGCGTCGCCGTCGCCCGCCACCAGCGCGAGGGCGGCCAGGCCGACGACGAAGCAGACGATCTGGGTGATGCCGTAGCCGACCGTGGCCGCGGTGAACGCGGTGGAGACGCGCCGGGAGTGCCGGGAGAAGTCCGAGGCGACGGGGATCCAGGAGACGGCGACGGCGATCGCCGCGTCGGTGCCCGCCCAGAACCCGGCCCAGGAACCGCCGCCGGCGGCGAGGTCGAGCTCCGGGCGCGTGAAGAGCCACCAGGCCAGGTAGGCGACGGAGATCGCGACGAGGATCGTCACCACCCGGCGCAGCAGCCGCAGCATCCCGAGCGGGCGCAGGGTCAGCAGGGTCGTCACCACCCCGGCGCCGACCACCCACGCCCACGTCGGCCCGCCGAGCGCCAGCGTGCCCGCCTGGGCGATGACGACCAGCTCGAACGTGCCCCACCCGATCAGCTGGACGACGTTGAGCACCGACGGCACCCACGACAGGACCCCACCGAACAGGCCGCGGAGCAGCACCATCGCCGGCGCCCCGGTCGCGGCGCCCGGCATCGCGGACAGCCCGACCATCGCGCTGCCGATCAGGGTCCCGACGACGGTGGCGACGACGGCGGCGGTGACGGTCAGCGGCGGCGCCCCGGCGGGCTGGAGGACGGCGAGGACGCCGGCGAAGCCCAGCAGGCTGACGCCGAGGTTGGCCCAGAAGGCGCCCTGGTCGAGGAAGCCCAGGGTCTGGGGGACGGGTCCGTCGAGGGTGGGCGCGACCTCGGGGTGCGCACCGGTCCCGGAGGTGGACGTGGACGTGCTCATTCGCAGCCTCCCTGCGCCGGCATGATCCGGATCAGGTTCCGACGGTCGGGACCGCTGCCGCCCTGCTTCGGCGAGGTCCCCTCTCAGCCCGGTTTCGCCCGGACTCCCGTGAGCGCCGCGTCGGCGCCTGCCCCCGACGGTAGGTCGGCGAGCGCACGAACGCGAGAGGGCCGCCCGCCGTGATCGCGGAGATCACGGGGACGGCCCCTCGGGTTCGTGCTCAGTCGCGGCCTACTGCGGCAGGTTCGCGCACTGCTCGTCGTTGTTGATGCACTCCGCACCGGCATCGTTCGAGGCCTGGCTCGCGATGTTGTGGTAGTCGGAGTGGTCGGTCCGCGGGTCGTGCTGCTCGTTGGGGAAGCTGTCGATCTGGAAGGTGCGGCCCTCGGGCTGCTCGTACTGCAGGGTGATCCGCAGCGCCGGGATCGGCGTCTGGTCGTCCTCGCAGTTGCCCTGCTCGTCCGGGAAGAAGATGTGCGACCGGAAGTCCTTCGAGTCGAGGTTCTCCCCGTCCCAGCAGCTCGGGTAGTCGAGGATACGGGTGAGCCGCTCGTTGTCCCCGCAGATCGGGTACTGCTCGGTGATCCGGTTCTCGTTCCCGGCGCCCGTGCAGGTGTACTTCGCGTTGACGTTCTTGCCGTCCTGCGCGCCCTGCTTCGCGTTGCCCATGATCATCATGAGGTGGGTCGGCATGGGCTCGACCTCCCGGTCGCCGTGCCCGTGGAAGCGCAGGTCGACCGAGGCCGGCTGGACGATCGAGCCGACGTTGCCGTCGAGGCTGCCGCCGTCCTCGCCCTCGTCGGGGGCCTGGCCGTTGATGTCGCGCAGCACCGGCCAGAAGAACGCCGAACCGTCGCCGTTGACGCAGGAGGTCTGGCCCGCGTCGGCCGCCTCCTGCAGCGGGTCGTCGTCGGAGTTCGCGTCGGTGGTGTGGTTGCCGACGTAGTCGTGGACGTGCTGGGCACCGTTCCGCTTGCCCGGCGCGGCCATGTAGTTGTCGGAGTTGTTGTGGTGGCTGACGCCGCAGTCCACGGAGTAGGACCCGCCGGTGAACACACCGCCCTCGCCGATGTTGCCGTTCTCCTCGACATCGCTGATGTCGACGAAGTCGCCCGCGTCGGCGTTCGCGGCCTCGTCGCGGCCCGGGAACTCCTCCTCCTGGGCCTCGGCGGCCTCGACCTCGGGGGCCTCGTTGTCGGCCTCGACCTCGCCGACGTCCTCGGTCATCCCGTTGTTCTCGGCGGCACGGCGCTGGCCCTCGTCCTGACCGTCCTCGCCGTCCTCACCGTCCTGGCCCTCGTCGCCCCGGCCCTCGTCCTGGCCGTCCTGGCCGTCCTGGCCGTCCTGGCCGTCCTGGCCGTCCTGGCCGTCCTCGCCCTCCGAGTCCTCGGAGCCGGACCGGCCGCTCTCCGAGTCCTCGGAGTCCTCGGAGTCCTCGGAGTCCTCGTCGTCGCCGGAGCCCTCGTCGTCGCCGGTGAGCGAGCTGAGGATCCCGGAGTCGGAGCCCGAGCCGGAGTCGTCGTCGGCGAAGGCCGAGCCGGCGACGGTGACGATGCCGCCGGTGATGAGCAGGGCCGCCACGATCGCGAGCAGCCGCTTGGGGAGTGATACGCGATGTCGTCCGCGTCGGGGCACGGGGAACCTCCTACGGGTGCCCGCGGCGCCGGGACGTGGGGAGCTCGTCCGGGGAGTCGGCGTCGGGGACACGGGTGTCCACGGGTGGTGTGTCGGCGGAGCACGGACGGCGGCATGACGTGAGGGGGAGCGTCGCCGTCCGGCTCCGACGGAAGGTCACGGTAGGGACACGACCGGGTGACGGGGCCGACCCTGAGAACATCCGTGTCCGGACACCGCTCGCAGGCCCGCTCGGCGCGACGATCGGCAGGCTGATGCCGCCGAAAGGATGAATCCGTGCTCCGCTCGCCCCGCCCGGCTCTCAGGTGACCACCGGTCGGCGACGCCGACGAGCATCACGTCTCCGCTCGGCGCTCGTCGATTGAAACCGCGAGCAGCTCGGGCCACAGTGGCCGCGATGAGACCTGACCGTTATGCGGGCGCGGAGCGGGGCCGCGTGCTGTGCGTGGCCCCGTCCCACCGCACAACGAGCGTCCTCGTGGGGACGTTGCGGTCCCACGGCTTCGAACCGCAACTCCTTCGTGAGAGCTGGAGCGTCGGGGCCACGGCCCGGGCGAGCGGTGCGCGCGCCGTCGTCCTCGACGTCGAGATGCCCGGGCTGCGGCCGGTCGAGGTGCTCGCCGACCTCCACCGCGACAGCCCGCGCACCCCCGTCATCGCCCTGACCAGCCCGGAAGCCCGCGACCGCACGGTCTCGACCCTCCGCGCGACCCAGGACGACTACCTCGTCACGCCCTTCCCCATGGAGGAGCTGCTGGCGCGCCTGCGGCTGCGCCTGGGCGACGACCGGCCCACCGCGCAGCTCTTCCTGCGCCGCGGGGAAGTGGCGGTCGACACAGCGCTCGAGCAGGTCTTCGTCGAGAACAAGCCGGTGAGCCTCTCGCGCACCGAGTTCGCCGTGGTCGACGCGCTCATCCGCCACCCGCGGGGCCAGGCGATGTCGCAGGAGCAGCTCGTCACGCGCGTGTGGGGCGGCCCGCCGACGTCGAACATCGTCGAGGTCTACATCGGCTACCTGCGCCGCAAGCTCGGCGCGGAGCGGATCCGCACCGTCCGCGGGCGTGGCTACATCCTCGAGGGCTGAGGACGCCCGCGACGTCGGCGCGGGCGCGGCCGTACCTCGACGATCAGCCCCGACGATCAGCCGACGGGCCGCGTGTCGGCGCGGTAGTCCTGGCTCGGCGGGCCGAGGACGATCCGTCCCTGGCCCCGCCCCGGCACGTCCGTGGGCCATCCCGGTCCCGGGCCCGGCTCCCAGCGCAGCACGTACTCGAACGGGTCGGGCGGCGCCGTGTCCGCGTGCAGGTAGTTGACGCGCAGGAGCGCGCGCGTCAGCGGTCCGGCCTGCGCCGACCGCTCCTCGACGAGGGCACGGACGCGGGACTGGTCGGAGAACTCGTCGACGATGTCGCACCGGCAGGCGAACGCCAGGCCGCCGATCTCGCCGGGTGCCTGGACACTCGCCCCGGGCGGCAGCGCCGCGCCGAGCTGCTGCCCGGCCGTCTGGTACTGCGCCGCGGTGGCCCAGTTCCCGTACAGCGTGGGGAACGCCCAGGGCACGCCCGGAGCGATCATGAGCCCCACGCTCACGCCGGACAGGACGGCGAGCCCCGCGGTGACCGCCCCCGCGCGCCGCGCGCTCAGGTCCGCGGCGCCGAGGGCCGCGCACAGCGTCAGCAGCGCGAGGGAGGGGCAGTAGTACCAGATGTAGGACGAGACACCCATCGCCGCGTAGGCGCCGTAGTGCGCGGCCCCCGCCAGGCCGCAGGCGACGACGACCCGGTCCAGCAACCGGCCCCGGCCGGCGACCCAGCGTGCGGCCGACACGACCAGGGACACGACACCGACGCCGACGACGACGCCGATCAGCAGCATCGACACCGGCCACCGCTGCGCCATGAACAGCGGGCCGTTGCCGAAGACCTCGCCGTTCGGGAACGCCCCACCCGTCTTGATGATGAGGCTGTCCGGCACGAAGCTCCCGAGCGCGACCCACGACCAGAGGTGCCAGGGCAGCGCCACGAGCGCGCCGAGGACGAGGGCGAGGAGGCCACGGACGGGCTCGCGGGGCTCGCGGACCACGAACAGGACGGCGACGACCACGACGACGGGGAGCACGAGAATCCGGCCGGGTGAGCACTGCGAGCCCGGCGAGCACGCCGGTGGCGACGACCCGGCGCTCCGCCGCGTAGCGCGCGACACCGACCAGGGTCGCCACCACCAGGAACGACTCCATGCCGACCACCGAGGCGAAGATCGGCGAGGTGACGACCAGCCCGACCGTCAGCGACCCCAGCACCAGCGGGCGGACGCCGACGAGCCGGGCGAGCCCCGCCGCCCAGACCGCCGTGAGGGCCGTCGTCAGCACGAGGACCAGGCCGACGGACACCGCCGGGCGCCCGGTCGCGAGGATGCCGCCCGCGAGCAGCCAGACGTTGAGCGGCGAGGTGGCCGAGTTCGCGTCGCGGAACGGGGTCAGACCCCAGTGCCCGAGCTCGGCGAGATTCCGGGCGTAGTCGAGGGTGATGTAGGAGTCGTCCGGCATGCCGCGGTAGGCCGCGAGGAACAACAGCCCGCCCAGGAGCGCGCCGACGGCGGCCGTGAGCAGCGTCTCCGGCGACGGTCGCCGACGGGTGGCGGTGGGCGGGGTGTCGTCGACGAGGGTGGGCATCTCGCGGACCGGACCGCTCGCCGGGTCGAGACCGGTCGCCACGTCAGCTCTCTCCCCCGACGGGGCGCCGATCGACGACGATCTCGTTCGGCATCCGCCCGCTCCGTCCCGCCGTGTCGGTGTCGCGGTCCATACCACCACGCCGGGCGGCGGGGTCGCCGACGAGGGCTCCCGGGCGGGTCGCGACGTGCCCGGCCTACGCGGGGAAGAGGGTGTCCTCGCGCTGCGTCGGGTCGCCGCCGACGCGGATGAACCACTCGGTGCCGAAGGCCAGCGCGAACCGGTCGTCGGGCAGGGCGAGGAAGAAGGAGTCGTCGGGGATCTGGCTGCGGTGCGCGCGCATCGCCTCCCGCTTCGCGGCGAGCCAGGGCGTCACGTCGACGCGGGTGGTCAGCTCCGCCTCGGGGGAGCCGAAGCCCTCGGGGTCGAGGTCGGGCATCTCCTCGCCGGCCTCGCGCGCCATCGCGGCCATGCGCCGGAAGTCGTCACGGTTGCTCGTCGACTCGTAGACCCGCGGCGTGCCGGCCAGCTCCCCGGCCCGGCGGCCCACGCGGTGGACCTGGACGTGGTCGGGGTGGCCGTAGCCGCCGATGCGGTCGTAGCAGGTGAGGACCTCGGCGTCCTCCTCGCGCAGGATCGCCGCGAGCCGCCCGGCGGCCTCCTCGACGTCCGCCGACCAGAACGACCCGGGCGCGCCGTTGGTGTCCGTGTCGACCATGCCGGAGTCGACGTAGCCGAGGAACTCCACCCGCGCGACGCCCAGCACCTCGGCCGCCGCGTGGGTCTCCTTGACGCGGCGCTCGGCGAGCGTCTCGCCGTTCTCGAGGACGCCCGGGACGATCTCGCCGTGCTCGCCGCGCGTCGCGACCACCAGGACGACCCGGTGCCCGGCGTCCGCGGCGGCGCGCATGACGCCGCCGCAGGCGATGCACTCGTCGTCGGGGTGTGCGTGGAAGGTGACCATGGTCGCCACGGACACGGAGCCTAGTGTCGGCGCCTCACGCCAGCGCGATCGACGCCACCAGCACGATCGCGACGAGCAGCAGCAGGGCGACGGTCCCCAGGATGACGCCGGCCCGGGGCCCGGGTCCGCGGGCGAAGAGCTCGCGGCCCTGCAACCCCTCGGAGCGGGCGGCGGCGCTCGCCCACGGCGGCGCGGTGTCCTCGGGGCGCACGACGCCGCCCCCCGCCGACCGCGCCGGCGCGCCGGGCACGAACTGCGTGCGCTCCGGCGGCGGGGACGCCTGCCGGGCGGGGCCGCCGGCCCACGGAGAACGCCCGGCGCGTCCCGGCGGTCCCGACCACGGCGGCTCCGCGGCCGGACGCCGGCGCACCACCTGGGTCTCCTCCGCCACCGGCGCCCGCTCCCCCCGGCTCACGACCTGCGTGCGGTCGGCGGCGGCCGGACCCGCGGCGTCGCGCACCACCTGTGTCGTGTCGGGCGAGGCGTCCTCCGCCTGGTCCGCCGACCACCGGAACGGCGGCGGGAAGGGGTCGGCCGGCAGGGGCCGCTCGTCGGTCTCGACGTCGCCCTCCTCGGCCGGGGGCGGCGGGGGACGCAGCCCGGGCGACGAGCGCGTCTCGGGCAGCGGCGGCGCCTCCGCGGGCGTCGCCGGGACCGGGATGCCGCGGGGGGCGGCCGGCTCGTCCTGCCCGGCAGGCGGGTCGGAGGCGGGTTCGGCCGACGCGGGCTCGTCGGGCTCGGGCTCGGCTGCCGCGGGCTCGGCCGCCGCGGGCTCGGCCGCGTCGGGCTCGACGGGCGTGGGCTCGGCCGGCACGGGCTCGACGAACGCGGGCTCGACGGGCGCCGGGCTGTCCGCAGGCGGCGAGCTCTGCGTGGACGACGAGGTCTCCGTGGACGACGGAGCCTGCGCCGATGGTGGCGCCGAGGCCTCGGCGGTGGCGCCGCTCGACGCCGCCGGGCGCTCCGCCGGTGTCGGCTCCTCGGCCATCGGCGAGCCCGGGGTCGCCGAGCTCGTCGGCTCTCCGGTGCCGGGCTCCCCCGTGGCCGGGGGCTCGCTCGGGGCGAGGGCGCCGGCCACCGCGCCGGCGGCCGGCAGGGCCACCGCGGCGTCGGCGGCGCCGGCGGCCCGTGGTGCCGGCGGGGACGGGGGCGCGCCGGGGGCCGGGTCGGACGGCCGCGACGGTCCGCCCGTCGGGCCGCCGGCGGGTGGCGGTACGCCGGGGGTGTCGGCCGTCGGCCCGCGCGCGCCGCCGTCACGCCCGTCCGGCGGACGCCGGGGCTCGGATCCCGCGGGTCCCGCGGGGCTCGGAGCGCCGGCCGGCGGTGCCGGCCCGTGGCCCGCACCGCCGGCGGGTCCGCCCGCCTGCGGTGCGCCGGGTCCTCCGGTTCCTCCGGCGGGTCCGCCGGGCCCGGCCGGTCCACCGGTCGGCCGGCTCGCCGGCCCCGGGGGCGGGACGGGGCGGTCACCCGGAGGCGGGCCCGCGGGGGGCCGCCCGTTCGGGGACCCCGGAGCCGACGGCCCACCCGGCCGTGACGGCGTCCCACCCGCCCGCGGCGCCGACCGATCCGCACCGCCGCCGGGCGGACGCCCCGCCGCGTACCCGGCGTCGAACTCGGGGTCGAACCCCAGCTCGCGCTCGGCCGCGTCGAGCTCGCTGTCGTCGAGGTCGTCGCGCGCGGCGGGCGGCGGGGGCAGGCGGCTCGCGAGGATCGCGTCCCGTCGGCGCCGGTAGGACTCGGCGTCGACCCGGCCGGTGGCCAGGTCCTCGTCGAGCCGTCGCAGCTGCTCCGGGACGCCCATCGCACCTTCCTCCACGGTCGCCGCCGGACCGCGTCCGACCTGGGCAGGTTCCGCACGGTAACGCACGACAGCGGTCCGTGAGCGGTCACGCGAGACCGGCTCCGACGTGATCTCCGCGAAAAGCAGCGAACACCTCGGCGGCGCGTCGCGAAGGAGGCGGCGACGTGGCGTGCACGGGCTGCGCCACCCACGACCGTCAGCCGAGGCCCCAGCGGTCCAGCCCGAGGGCCGCGGACGAGAGGACGACCCAGTGTCGCCGAGCACGCGCAGTACCGCCCCTGCCACCGGCCGCGTCGTGCCGAGGCCCGCCGAGGGCGTCTGGCCGGGCCTGCAGGACCCCGGCGAGCACCAGCTGCGGATGAGCGTGGCCCGCGGCCTGGTCCGCGCGGCGATGAAGCGGCTGCCGATGCACCTCGTGTGGCCGGACGGGTCGCTCGAGGGCGACACCTCCGGGCCCGGCCTGCGCCTGATCCGGCCCGAGGCGTTCTTCACCCGTCTCGGCAGGCTCGGCCTGATCGGCTTCGGCGAGGCCTGGATGGTCGGCGACTGGGACTCCGACGACCTCGTCGGCGTGCTGCGCACCCTCACCGACCACGTCGAGGAGCTCGTCCCGCGACCGCTGCGCGGGCTGCGCCGCCTCTACGACCGCGGGCAGCCGCGCGAGGAGGTCGCCGCCGACGCCGAGGTGTCCCAGGAGAACGTGCACCGCCACTACGACCTGTCGAACGAGCTCTTCGCGCTCTTCCTCGACGAGTCGATGATGTACTCGGCCGCCTGGTTCGACCCCGAGCGTCCCGGCGAGCCCCTCGTCGACGCCCAGCACCGCAAGATCGACGGCGTCCTCGACCTGGCCGGCGTGCGCGCCGGGCAGCACGTGCTGGAGATCGGCACCGGCTGGGGCGAGACCGCGATCCGCGCCGCCCGCCGCGGCGCGCGGGTCACCACGCTGACCCTGTCGGTCGAGCAGGCCGAGCTCGCGCGCGTCCGCGCCGAGCGGGCCGGCGTCTCCGACCGGATCACGATCGACGTCCGCGACTACCGCGAGGCCACCGGCACCTACGACGCCGTGATCAGCGTGGAGATGATCGAGGCGGTCGGGGCGCACTTCTGGCCCGAGTACTTCACGACCGTCGACCGGCTGCTCGCACCGGGCGGCCGCTTCGGGCTGCAGTCGATCACGATGCCGCACCACCGCCTCGAGGCGACCAAGTCGTCGTACACCTGGATCCACAAGTACGTCTTCCCCGGCGGCCTCATCCCGAGCCTCGAGGCGATCGACGGGACGCTGGCGCGGCACACGTCGATGGCGGTGGTCGACCGGCGCTCGATCGGGCTCGACTACGCCGAGACGCTGCACCGCTGGCGCGCGACGTTCCTCGAGCACGAGCCGGAGGTGCGCGCGCTCGGGTTCGACGAGACCTTCGTGCGCATGTGGGACTTCTACCTCGCCTACTCCGAGGCCGGGTTCGCGTCGGGCTACCTCGACGACTACCAGCTCGGCATCGCCCGTCCCTGACCGACGTGGCGCCGTTCACGAACAGTCAGTGCTGACCGCGCCGCGATGTCGGGGTTAGCCTCCCGCACGGGGTACAGGACCCCCTGTCGTGACCGTGCCGCAGAGGAGCGCCGCAGAGAGATGGACACCACCGACGTCGCCGCGATCGTCACCGGCGGGGCCTCCGGCCTCGGCGGCGCCACCGTGCGCCGGCTCGCGAAGGACGGAGCGCGGGTCGTCGCCATCGACCTGCCGAAGGCCGTGGACGGCGCCGAGGCGCTCGACGGCGTCGAGTACGTGGGGGCCGACGTGACCGACGGCGACCAGGTGGCCGCGGCGGTCGAGGCGGCCACGGCCACCGGGCTGCCGCTGCGCGTCGTCGTCAACTGCGCGGGCATCGGCACCGCCGGCCGCGTGCTGTCGAAGAAGGGGCCGCACGACCTCGCGCTGTTCAACCAGGTCATCGGCGTCAACCTGATCGGCACCTTCAACGTGATGCGGCTGGCCGCCGAGGCCGTCGCGCAGACCGAGCCGCTCGCCGACGGCGCCCGCGGGGTCGTCGTCAACACCGCGTCGGTCGCGGCGTTCGAGGGCCAGATCGGTCAGATCGCGTACTCGGCGTCCAAGGGCGGCGTGGTCGGCATGACGGTGCCCGCGGCGCGCGACCTCGCGCAGTACGGCATCCGCGTCATGACGATCGCGCCCGGGATCATCGACACCCCGATGCTCGCCGGTGTCGAGGACTCGTTCCGCGAGCAGCTCGCCGCCGGCATCCCGTTCCCGCAGCGGCTCGGGCGCCCCGACGAGTACGCGCAGCTCGTCGCCCAGATCATCGAGCACGACTACCTCAACGCCGAGGTCATCCGCTTCGACGGAGGCCTGCGGATGCAGCCCCGCTGACCGCCCACGGGGCCCGCTAGAGATCGGCGAGGTGGGGCACCTCGAGCACACGCTCCGAGGTCATCCATGTGCGCAGCGTCCACGTGGCCCACACGTCGTCGGCGTTGTAGACCAGCAGGCGTTCGCGCTGGCCGGGGTCGGGCTCGCCGCCGTCGAGCCCGACCGCGTCCCGGTACCAGCGCATGGAGTTCTCCCCGCCGGCCTCCGGGTCGTGCCAGGAGAAGCCCGCCGACGGCGCGACCCGCTTGAGGCCCTTGCCGTGGGGGCACAGGAACGACTCGCTGACGGCGGGGAACAGGTCGATCCACGCCTCGGACGCGATGAACTCCTCGACCTCGGCGGCCGGGGGCACGCCGGGCATGCCCGCGAAGCGCTCGGCCGAGGCCCGCAGCCAGCGGTTCTCGGCCTGCTCGTTGTAGCAGTAGGCGCGCAGCACGAGCCCGCGCGCGGCGCAGCGGGCCCGGACCTCCGTGAGCCACGTCCAGAACTCGCCGAACGAGCGCCCCTCGTCGCGGGTGGGTAGCGGGTCCCACGTCACGAACGCCCGGTAGCCGTGCTCGAGCCCGATGTCCGCGCCGGTGAGCAGGGCGCCCCACAGGTAGGCGCCGTCCTCGCCGAGGCTCTCCATGTCGACGTCCACCTCGACGTCGCCCCGCGCCACCACGGGGCGGGCGACGCGGCGCACGAGCGGGACGTCGCGGGTCCAGGCCCGGGCGAGCGCCACGGCCTCGACGAGGTCCGGCACCTCGCCGACCTCGGGGAGCTCCGGGTCCGGCTCCGGGCCGGGCAGCCCCGCCGCCGGGTCGAGCGCCGCGAGCTCGCGCACCGTCGTGACACCCCGGCCGCGCAGGCGAAGGGCGGCGTCGCCGCGCACGACGAGGCTGACGTCGTCGGCCGCCCGCAGCGCGGACTCGCACGTCGGCCACCAGGGGCAGCGGCGGCACTCGGTGATCCGCGAGGGCTCGGCCAGCGCGGGCCCCCGCGCGCGGGCGGACTCGGCGACGGCGAGCCGGTCGCCGTGGCGCCGGTCGTAGGTCTCGAGCGCGCTGCGCCCGCCGGGCCCGGCGTCGGCGAGGTCGATCCACACCACGACGTCCGCGTCCATGCCGACGACCCCGCCCCACACCGGCGCGTCCGGCGCCTCGGGCGGCGCGAGGCCGGCGGCGCGCAGCATGCGGTGCAGGTGGGCCAGGCGCATGACGTCGCGCGTGACCGTGCGGACCCGCCGCGTCCCGTCGGACGTCGCCGCCTCGGGGTAGGGCTGCCCGAGCGGCGAGGTCAGCGCGCCCTCGCCCGGGTCGGTCACGCGGTGGCGCACGACGATGAGCGGCCACCAGCCCGAGGCCGGCTCGCCGGGCACCGCGCGCACCAGCGCCTCCGCCCCGCCACGGCGCCCCTCGGCCGCCGGGAGCTCCGCGTTGCCCACGACGTCGGGCCGGCGCTCGTCGTCGGCCAGCAGCTCGCGCGTCGCGACGACGCGGGCCGCGGCTGTCGGCGCCGCGGGCACCGCCGCCCAGCGGGAGCCCAGCAGCTCCGCCCAGCGCGCGGCCAGCACCGCCCGGTGCGCCGCCGCGTCGGCACGGCGCATCGCGACCCCGGGGTCGGCGTCGTCGCCGGCCGGCACGCCCCCGGGCCCGAGGTCCTCGGGCGGCACGTGCTCGAGGTGGACCCGGCGGCGGCACCGCGTGGTCGCGGCGGCGTCGAGCAGGACCGGCCGCCGCGTCGGGGCGGGCGCGGCGGGCGGACACCCGTCGTCGGCCTCGTACGCGGCGGTCGTGCTCATGGCGCGAGTTTCCCACGTCACCCCGACAGCGCCGCTGGTCGCGGGCTCCTCAGCGTCCGGGAGCCCGTCCGGGACCCCGTCCGGGGCACCGGCGGGTGTGGCGCGGGGAGGACCCGGGCATACGGCCCCCGACCGGCCGGGACCGTCCCCGACACCGCGCACCGACGCGCGGGGACGATCACTTCTCCGGCGTGTCCGCCCGGCCACTAGGGTGCGGGCGATCCGTCCGGGGCGCCGCGCCCACGGGCACGACGACGGGAGGGCCCATGGGACTGCTGCGGCGCCGCGGACGGCCCGCGACGGAGGCGGACGCGACGCAGGTCGGCGACGACGTCTTCGTCGTCAGCCGCAAGGCCGCGGACCTCGCCGTCAAGGCGCAGAAGGAACGGCGCCGGGCGGCACTGGCCGCGCGTCACCTCGCGGAGACCCAGGAGGCGACCCTCCTCGGCGACAAGAAGGCGCTCAAGGCCGCGAAGAAGCGCCGGAAGTCCGACGAGTCCGAGCTCGAGTCCGACGACGGGCTCGAGGGCGCCGCCGTCGACCCCTGGACCGGCGCGAAGATCAAGCGCTACATCGGGATCGCGCGGGTCGTGGTGCCCGTGGTCGCCCCGATCGTCTACCAGGCCGTCGGCGTGGCGCGGGACCGCTGGGACGCCCACCGCGCCCGCCAGCTCGGGATCGCCCCCGACGAGCTCTCCGAGTTCACCGGCCGCGGCGCACACCTCTACGCCCGCGTGCACAACCTCGCCCTGTCCGCGCACGACCTGCGTGACCGCCACGGCGCCGGCGACGACGACCGCGCGCGCGAGATCCGGTCCTTCGTCGAGGACGCGGAGCAGCGGCTCACGGACATGGAGTCCGCGATCCGCGCGGCGGACCAGATGCCCTCGAGCCGGCGCCGCAGCGCCCACGTCGCGATCGCGGGCGAGCTCGAGCGGATCGAGGACCGGCTGCTCGGCATGTGGGGTCTCGGTGGCGGCCAGCGCACCGCGATCGACTCCCAGGGCCCCGCCGGCCGCGCCTGATCCGCCCCGGCGTCCCCCGGCGGTTGGCCCGAACGGGCGACCGCGGATGTTCCCGACACATCACGATCGCGATACGGCGTCCACGTCACCGCCCGTGACGCAGGCGCTCATCGGGACGTGACCCGGGTCACGATGTCGGCGCGGAGCTGCGGGGATGGCCGGATGTCCGACCTGACGGAGCGCATCCGACCACCGTCCGCGGTCGGTTGTGCGCGGTGAACATCGCTCGAATGTCGGACCAACGGGGTGACAACCCCGTGTCTCCCGCCTACTGTCCCGGCAGCCGTTGTCGCAGGGACAACGCCCGTTGCCTCAGACGCCCACCAGGGACGTCCGCGACGACGGGGACACCGGAGGGGAGGGCGGGCCGTGAGCCCTCGTGCGCGCACCGGCAGCCCGGAGACGCCCGCACCCCGCTCCCCCGCCACCGCGCTCGGCACGTCCGAGACGTCCGCCCCCGCCCCGCGCGGGCGCCGCTCCCGCGACGAGGCCGGCGGCCCCGTGCATCGGGCGCTCGACGTCCTCGACCTCCTCGGCGCCCCCGGCGGGCCGTCCTCGCTCGGCGTCGTCGAGATCGCCCGCCAGCTCGGGCGTGACAAGTCGCAGGTCTCGCGCCTGCTCAAGCTCCTCGCCGACGCCGGGTACGTCGACCGCGAGCCCGGCTCGCTGCGCTACCGCATCGGCACCCGGCTGTTCGCCATCGGCGCGACCGCCGTGGACCGCCGCCTGCGCGACGAGGCCGACGCCACCGTCGCGCGCGAGGCAGTGCTGCTCGGCGAGCGGATCGACGTCGGCATCCGCAGCGGCGGCACCGTCATGACCATCAGCACCGCCGCGCCGGACAGCGAGCTGCGCGCCGCGGGGTGGGTGGGACGCACGATGCCGTTGTCGTGCACCGCCACCGGTCGTGCGCTCCTGTTCGACCTCGACACGGCCGCGATCGCGCGCATCATCGTCCCCGAGGGCCTCGGGCCCGCCGGCCCGGCCGCGCCGCGCTCGCTCGACGAGCTCGTGTCGCGGGTCGGCGACGAGCGCCGCCGGGGATGGGCTCTCGCCCGTCACGAGACCGACCGCGGCCTGCTCTCCCTCGGCGCCCCCGTGCGCGACAGCAGCGGCGCGGTGGTGGCCGCCCTCGGGGTGAGCGGGCCCGAGTCCCGCGTCGACCCCGTCCTCGACGAGGTCCGCGCCGCGGTGCTGCGGGCGGCCTCCGACCTGTCCCGGTCCCTGGGGGCGGAGGCGAGCCCGCCGGGCCGTGCCACCGCCCGCGCCGGACCACCCGGCCCGGCCACCGGCTCCCCCGTCGCTCCGCTCGCCCCCGAAGAATCCCCCGTCGCTCCGCTCGCCCCCGGAGAATCCCCCGTCGCTCCGCTCGCCCCCGAAGACGTCTCCCCCCTGTCCACTCCCCCTGCTCCCGAGAGAGGAGCGTCGTGACCTTCCTGGACTACCTCAGCGAGAACTCCCAGCAGATCCTCTTCCTGACCCAGGCCCACTTCCTCGTGGTCCTCATCGCCGTCGGCATCGGCTCGGCGATCAGCGTCGCGCTGGGATTGGCGGTCTCCACCGGCGAGCCCGACCCCCCGCGCTTCTCGGTCGACTGGTTCGCCGCCGGCGTCCGCGAGGGCGGCCTGGTCTTCACGGCCGCCCTGCTCACCGTGCCCTCGCTGGCCCTCTACGCGCTCTTCCTGCCGTTCACCGGCCTGGGCGTGACGACGGCGATCATCGTCCTCGTCATCTACACGCTCTACACGGTGCTCCGGAACACGGTGGCGGGCCTCACGACCGTCGACCGTGCGGTGCTCGAGTCGGCGCGCGGGCTCGGCTACAGCAGGATGCGCCGGCTGCTCACCATCCAGCTGCCGCTGGCGTGGCCGGTCATCCTCAACGGCATCCGCGTCACCACGCTGATCTCGATCTCGATCGCCGTGGTCGGCGCCGTGGTCCAGGGCCCCGGCCTCGGGATCCTGCTGCTGAACGGGATCTCCCGCATCGGCGCGGCGAACTCCTTCTTCCAGGTCCTCACGGGCACGCTCTTCTGCCTCGTGGTGGCCGCCGTCTTCGAGATCTTCTTCGCCATCGTCCAGCGCCTGACCATCCCCAGGGGGATCCGTGTCTGAGACCACAGACCAGCCCATCGTCGAGACCCCCGACGGTGCGGGCAAGCCCGACATGATCGTCCTGGAGGGCGTCGAGAAGATCTACCCGGGCAGCACCCAGCCCGCGGTGAGCCAGCTCGACATGCACATCCCGCAGGGCGAGATCGTCATGCTGATCGGCCCCTCGGGCTGCGGCAAGACGACCACGCTCAAGATGATCAACCGGCTGATCGAGCCCACGTCCGGCCGCATCATGCTCGACGGCAAGGACGTCACCCACGTCAACGGTGACCAGCTCCGCCGGGAGATCGGCTACGTCATCCAGCAGGGCGGCCTCTTCCCGCACTTCTCCATCGCCGACAACATCGGCGTGGTCCCGAAGATGCTCGGCTGGGACAAGGGACGCATCCGCGAGCGCGCCGACGAGCTCCTCCACCTCGTCGGCCTCGAGCCGTCGACGTTCCGCGACCGCTACCCGCGCCAGCTCTCGGGCGGCCAGCAGCAGCGCGTCGGCGTCGCCCGGGCGCTGGCCGCGGACCCGCCCGTCATGCTCATGGACGAGCCGTTCGGCGCCATCGACCCGATCACCCGCGACCGGCTCCAGGACGAGTTCCTCGAGATCCAGCGCACGGTCGGCAAGACGATCGCGTTCGTCACCCACGACCTCCAGGAGGCCGTGAAGCTCGGTGACAAGATCGCCGTCTTCGCGACCGGCCGGCTCGAGCAGTACGACGACCCCGAGACGGTCCTGACCCGCCCGGCCAACGACTTCGTCTCCGACTTCGTGGGCGGCGGGGCCGCGGTCCGGCGCCTGTCCCTGCTGGAGCTCGCGCACCTGGAGCTGCACCCGATCGAGACCGACGAGGCCGGGGCGAGCGCCGCGCCGGGCCGCAACGGCACCCCGGTCGCCGAGGTCGACGGCTCGGGCAAGCCGGTGTCGTGGCGCCACGTGCCCGGCGCCGACGCGACGGGCACGCCGCTGGTGACGGTGCCGATCTCGGGCACGGTCTACGACGCCGTCGACGTCATGCTCGACGGGTCGGCGTCGCTGGTGGCCGTGGTCGACGAGGAGGGGCGCGCCCAGGGCGTCCTGCACTGGAACGACCTCGTCGGCGGCCTGCGCACGAGGGAGCGCAAGGCATGAGCACCGCGACGAGCGAGACCATCGACGCCCAGGCCGACGCGGCCGCCGAGGAGGAGGAGAAGAAGCAGGGCACCGCCGCGAGGTTGTGGGCCCAGCACTACGACCTCGTCATCCTCCCGGCGATCATCGTCGTCGGGCTCGGCCTGCTGTTCCTCTACATCTCGACCCAGCAGCTCGACACCATCGAGCAGCGCGTGCTCGAGCCCGCGAACGTCCTCGGTCTGCTGCGCCAGCACCTCGTGCTCGCGGCCGTGTCGACGATCCTCGTGCTCGTCATCGCGGTGCCGGTCGGCATCATGCTCAGCCGGCGCTGGGCCCGGCGCCTCCAGGGCCCGGTCCTGGCCGTCGGCGGGTTCGCCCAGGCCCTGCCGCCGTTCGGTGTCCTCCTGCTCATGGCGTTCGCCTTCAGCTTCGGTCCGACGACGGCGGTCATCGGCCTCACGCTGGCGGCCCTGCTGCCCGTCCTCCGCAACACGGTCATCGGCCTGCAGCAGGTCGACCAGTCGCTGATCGAGGCGGCACGGGGCATGGGGATGTCGGCGCGCCAGACGCTCTTCCGCGTCGAGGTCCCGCTGGCGGTGCCGGTCATCGTCGCCGGCCTGCGGGTCGCGCTGGTGCTCAACGTCGGTACCGCCACCCTCGCGAGCTACATCGGTGCGGGCGGGCTCGGCGAGCTCGTGCAGCAGGCCCTGCGCCTCAACCGCATCAACGTCCTGCTCGTGGCCGGCGGCATCATCGCGGCGCTGGCCCTGCTCATCGACTGGCTCGCCGGCGTCGCCGAGCGGGTCGTCGTCACCCGGTCGGGCTAGCGCCCGCCCTCGAGTTTTCTCTCGGCCGTCCGCCCCGCGCGCGAGGCCCGGCCGACCCCGGAGGATAAGGAGATCACTGTGCGGTGGACATTCCGCGGCGGCCGTGCCGGTCGTCGTTCCGGTTGGCGGGCGGGCGCGGTGACGCTCGCCGCCACGGCCCTGCTGGCCGCCGGCTGCGGCGGCCTGTCGGGCAGCGGCCAGCCCGAGGCCCAGGGCGGCAGCCTCGCCGCGAGCGGCATCAACCTCGCCGGACAGACCTACACGGTCGGGGGCAAGGAGTTCGACGAGCAGCTCGTGCTCTGCAACATGACGATCGCGGCCCTCCAGTCGGTGGGCGCGACGGCCAACAACCGGTGCAACATCACCGGTACCGCGGCCACCCGGTCGGCGCTCACCAGCGGCCAGATCGACATGTACTGGGAGTACACCGGCACCGGGTGGATCACCCACCTCGGCAACGCCTCGCCGATCCCGGACTCGCAGCAGCAGTACGACGCGGTCCGTCAGGCCGACCTGGCCCAGAACCAGATCGTGTGGCTGCCGCCGTCGCCGTTCAACAACACGTACGGCATCGCGACGACCCGGCCGTTCGCCGAGCAGAACAACCTGCGCACGCTGACGGACTGGGGCAACTTCATGAACAGCGGCAACCCGGCCGCGACGCTGTGCGTCGAGGCCGAGTTCGCCGGCCGCGACGACGGTCTGGCCGGGCTCTTCCGGACCTACGGCGTCACCAACCCGCCGGCCGGTCCGCCGCGACTGAACACGCTGGACACGGGCGCCATCTACCAGGCCACGGCCAACGGCAACCCGTGCAACTTCGGCGAGGTGTTCACCACCGACGGCCGCATTCCCGGCCTGAACCTGGTGACGCTGCAGGACGACAAGAACTACTTCCCGCTGTACAACGCGTCGCCGACCATCCGCCAGCAGGTGTTCGACCGGAACCCGAGCGTCGCGCGGGTCTTCGAGGCGATCACCCCGCGCCTGACCAACGAGGTGATGCTGGACCTCAACGGGCAGGTGTCCTCGCAGGGCCAGGACCCGCAGCAGGTCGCGACGCGCTGGCTGCAGCAGCAGGGATTCATCGGCGGCCAGTGAGCCCGACGGTGATGTCCTGACGGCGTGACGACGGCGGCGGCCGGTCGGGGTCCCCGGACCCCGGCCGGCCGTCGTCGTCCACGGCGACGATCCGTCCACCACCCGTTCCGAGACGACGAAGGCTGCACGCCCGTGCTCCGATCCCGGCGCTCCCTGGTCCCGATCCTCGTGCTCGTCGCCGTCGCCACGGCCCTCGCGACGTGCCTCGCGGCCTGCTCGGAGAGCCCGCGGCTGACCCCGCCGGGCAGTGTCGCGCGCGAGGTCGACCTCAGCGGGCAGACGCTCACGGTCGGCGGCAAGGAGTTCGCCGAGCAGATCGTGCTCTGCAAGATGACCATCGCCGTGCTCCAGTCGACCGGCGCGACGGTGGTCGACCGCTGCGACACCAAGGGCTCGGCGAACGTCCGCGCCGCCCTGACCAGCGGTCAGATCGACATGTACTGGGAGTACACCGGCACGGCCTGGCGGCTCTACCTGTCGCAGGAGTCGACGATCGCCGACCCGCGCGTGCTCTTCGAGGCCGTGCGCACCGCCGACGCGGGCAACCGGGTCAGCTGGTTCGACCCCACCCCGTTCAACAACACCTACGCGATCGGCGTCCGCACCGACATCGCCCAGCGCCTGCGCGTCCGCACGATCTCCGACTTCGCCGCCCTCGTCCGGTCGGGCGCGCCGGAGGGGACCCTGTGCGTCGACCAGGAGTTCACCGGCCGCGAGGACGGGCTGCAGGGGATGCTCGAGACCTACGAGATGACCCTCGACGACCGCTCGCTCCACACCCGCCAGATCGACCAGATCTACGACGCCATCGCCGCGGCGAAGCCGTGCACGTTCGGCGAGGTGTTCGCCACCGACGGCCGCCTCAACCCGCTGCGGCTGTCCACGCTCGTCGACGACCGCGGCTACTTCCTGCCCTACAACGCGGCGCTGACGGTGCGCAGCGACGTGGTGGGCCGCGCGCCACGCCTGGCGCTGGTGGGCCGGATGCTCGCGCCGACGCTGACCGAGCCGGTCATGCGCCAGCTCAACGAGCGCGTCTCCGCGGGAGGCCGCGACCCCGACGAGGTCGCGCGCGCGTTCCTGCGCGAGCAGGGGCTCACCGGGTGAGTCGGCGCGGGTGAGTCAGCGCGGCGCGTTCGCCCCGCCGAGCGCGGCCACGGCCTGCGCCGGGGGGACCGTGCCGCCGACCAGGTCGAGCACGGCGCCCGCCGTCTGCGGGGTGTCGAGCAGCGCGAGCAGGACCGCGGCGACGTCGTCGCGGGTGACCTCGCCGTAGCCGACCGGGGTGGCGGAGCCGACCGCGCCGAGCCGCACCAGCCCGGTGCCCGGGTCGTCGGTCAGGCGCCCGGGACGCAGGATCGTGAGGTCGAGATCCGTTCTCGCCCGCAGCGCGTCCTCGGCCGCCTTCTTCGCGCGCAGGTAGTGCGCCCACACCGAGTCGTCGTCCCCGGGCGCGGGCGGGCTGTCGATGTTCATCGCGGAGACCAGCAGGTAGCGCCGCACCCCGGCGGCCGCCGCGGCGTCGGCGAGCAGCAGCGCGGCGTCGCGGTCGACCGTGCCCTTGCGCTCGACCGTGCTGCCCGGGCCCGCGCCGGCGGCGAACACGACGGCGTCGGCGCCGGTCAGGTGCGCGGCGAGCTCGCCGGAGCCGATGGCCTCGAGGTCGGCGACGACGGGCTCGGCGCCGGCCTCGCGCACGTCGTCGGCCTGCGCGGGGTCGCGGATGAGGGCGACGGTCGCGTCACCCCGTCGGGCGGCCTGTCGCTCCAGCCGCATCGCGATCTTCCCGTGTCCACCGGCGATGACGATGCGCATGGCCCCGACGATACCGGCGAGCCGGGGCGCCGGGGTCGTCGCCGATGGCGCCGTTGTCCGTTTCGGCGACCGGTGGAAACCGTCCCCTTGCCCACGACCGAACGATCACGTGTGATGTGGGACGCGTTTGAGCGGTCCCCACGCGACCACCACCACCGCGCGCGACGCCACCGCGCACCCAGGGAGGCCACACCCGTGTACGAGAAGAACGGTGAGAAGTACTTCGTCGTCGATTCCCACATGCACTACTGGGACGCGTCGCCCGAGAACTGGGTGCAGGGTGCGGAGCAGTACGCCAAGGGCTGGATCGAGTGCTTCCACGCCTACCAGTCCCTCGGCCCGGCCGAGACCCACCAGCCGATCGAGGAGTTCCAGAAGGTCTCCGAGGACCAGCTGATGCGCGAGGTCTTCGAGGAGGGCCACGTCGACGTCGCGATCTTCCAGTCGACCTACCTGCGCGAGTGGTACAAGGACGGCTTCAACACGAGCGAGCGCAACGGCGAGCTCGCGAAGAAGCACCCGGAGAAGTTCCGGGTGAACACCCGCTTCGACCCGCGTGACGGGGACGCCGGCATGCGGGAGTTCGAGAAGAACGTCGAGCGGTACCAGCCGCTCGGCGCCAAGCTCTACACCGCGGAGTGGAACGGCGACTCCCGGGGCTTCAAGCTGTCCGACCCCGAGTGCTACCGCTTCCTCGAGCGGGCCCAGGAGCTGGGCATCAAGAACATCCACGTCCACAAGGGCCCGACGATCTGGCCGCTGGACAAGGACGCCTTCGACGTCTCCGACGTCGACCACGCCGCCACCGACTTCCAGGGCCTGAACTTCGTCGTCGAGCACGTGGGCCTGCCGCGCATCGAGGACTTCTGCTTCATGGCGACGCAGGAGCCCAACGTCTACGCCGGCCTCTCGGTCGTGCTCGGCGGCCTCATGCACGCCCGCCCGCGCTTCTTCGCCAAGGTCATGGGCGAGCTGCTGTTCTGGGTCGGCGAGGACAAGATGACCTTCGGCTCGGACTACAACATCTGGGAACCGAAGTGGCAGGTCGAGGGCCTGGTCGACTGGGACTTCCCGGAGAGCGCCGAGTACGACGACTACCCGCGCCTCGGCGTCGACGGCAAGAAGAAGATCCTCGGGCTGAACGCCGCGCGGCTCTACGACATCCCGGTGCCCGCCGAGTGCCGGCTCTCGTCGGACGCCAGCGCGCCGGCGTCGGCCGACGACGCCGAGCTCGTCAACCGTGAGGTGGCCCAGGCATGACCGTGCTCTCCGACGCCCGCGCCACCGGACCCGGCGGGGTGAACGCGGCCGAGGCCGCCGCCGCGACCGGCACGGCGGCGCGGGTGTGGGAGGCGCTGCGGACCGTCCGCGACCCCGAGCTCGACACCGACGTCGTCTCGCTGGACTTCGTCGGGTCGTGCTCGGTGGACGACGACGGGGTCGCGCACGTGTCGCTGCGCCTGCCCACCTACTTCTGCGCCCCGAACTTCGCGTTCCTCATGGTCGCCGACGCCCACGACGCGGTGTCGGCGGCGCCCGGGGTGACCCGTGCCGACGTGGTCCTCGCCGACCACTTCGCCTCCGACGCCATCAACGCCGGCGTCGCCGCCCGGGCGGGCTTCGTGTCGTCGATGGCGGGCACCGAGGTCGGCGAGGCGGTCTCCGAGCTCGACGACCTGCGGCGCACGTTCACCGAGCGCGCGCTCATGGCCGGCACCGACCTCGTCGTCCGCCCGATCATGCGGGCCGGCGCGACGCCGGAGGACGTGGCGGCCATGACGCTGGGCGACGCCCCGGCCTCCGACGACCTGCGGCGGCTGCGGGAACGCCGCCGCGAGCTGGGCATCCCGGCCGGGGACGCCGACCCGCTCGTCGTCGACCCCACCGGCGCAACCGTCGGCGTCGAGGCCCTGCCGCTCCACCTGCGCAAGGCCCGCTCCTACCAGGTGGGCGTGGACGCGAACACGAGCATCTGCCGCGGCCAGCTCGCGGCGCGCTACGGCGTCTGAGCGGGTCGCTGCGGACAGGGCCCTGCGGTTGGGCGGCTCCGGCGGGGTTCGTGACGAACGAACGGCGCTTTCGCTGCTTCGGTAGCAGCGAAAGCCCCGTTAGTTTGTCGGAGGTGGACGCATCTGCATCAGTGCCCTGGGCCAACCGGGCTAGGCGGCCTCGCGGACAGGGACGGCCCGGACGAGCGGGCGCGGACGCGAGGCGGCGAGGAGGTAGTGGCTCCACACCTCGTCGATCACCCGCTGCGGCTCCGTGCGCAGTCGCCGCGGGCGATGGCTCACGACGATCACACCCGCGGCGACGAAGTCGGCCCGTCGCCGCGCGGTCGCGTCGTCGCCGTCGGGGTGGAACTCGAAGGAATCGATCTCCCACGCGAGCCCGACGTCGTCGAACCAGCCGTCCGGCCGGCCCAGGAGCCGCCCGTCGGCCCGCATCACCGAGGGGTTCCACAGGACCGGCGGCAGGTCACTGCGCGCGTGCAGGTCCCGTGCCCAGCCCTCGGTCGCCGACCGGATCCCGTCCTCGATCTCGACGAGCACCTCCCGCACCAACCCGGTTCCTCGCTGCGAGCCTGCTTCGAGCTCGTTGCGCAGCCGCGCGACGGTCGACCGCCGGGCGCCGACCACCTCGGCCAGGAGCGCGCGCACCTCGTCGCGGTCCGGGCACCGCCGCAGGGTGTCCACGACCGCCCGCTCGAGCGGGGCCACGGGTACGTCGTCGCGGACGATCGGCGTCGGCAGGCGTTCGGTGCGCTCGACCACCACGAACCCGCTCGACGTGAGGCGCCGGTCCGCGGCCACGAGGACGTGGACGTCGTCGGTGGCCGGGAGCCGGCGAAGACTGTGGCGCCGGGCCGCGTCGACGCCGGTGACCACGGGGTCGGGGCGCGCGTAGACCAGGGCGGTCTCGACGCGCTGGTCCCGGGTCGGCGGGCCGCTCTGGAGCAGCGCCGTCCCGCGCACCGGGCGTTGCCACAGCCCGCGACGGATGCGACGAGCGACGGTCGACGACGACATCCCGGCGGCCACCAGGTCGGCGACGGCGACGACGCGCCGGGGAGCGAGAGCGGCCAGCTCGCTCCAGGTCGGTCCCGGACGGCGGGGTCGGCGCGGCATGCCTCCACCATCCGGCCTGTCGACGAGGGCGAGGTACGCACACGTCGTCGTCCGGGGATGACGGCGTCCCCTGTGGACGACGGAAGACCCCGCTCGCGGCGTTCTTCGCCCACGTGGAGGACACGGAGTCGCGATCGGCGGTGCCGTCGAGAACAAGAACGGCGCTCTCGCTGCTTCGGAAGCAGCGAGAGCGCCGTTCGTTCGTCCTTGGGCGCGAAAGGGCGGGGTCAGCCCCAGACGTCGCGGGCCACGGAGACGACGAGGTCGAGCTTCGCGCGCTGCTGGTCGGCGGTGAGGTCGTTGCCCTCGACCGTCGAGGAGAAGCCGCACTGCGGGGAGAGGCAGAGCTGCTCGAGCGGCACGTACTTCGTCGCCTCCTCGATGCGGCGCTTGAGCGTGTCGGGGTCCTCGAGCTCGCCGGTCTTGGTGGTCACGAGACCGAGCACCACCTGCTGGTCGCCGCGGGGCAGGAAGCGCAGGGGCGAGAAGTCGCCGGAGCGGGCGTCGTCGTACTCGCAGAAGAAGCCGTCGACCTGCAGGCCGCCGAAGACGGTCTCGGCGACGTGGTCGTAGCCGCCCTCGGCCGCCCAGGAGGAGCGGTAGTTGCCGCGGCACATGTGCGTGGTGACGCGCAGGTCCGACGGGCGGTCGCGGAGCACCTCGTTGATCGTGTCCACGTAGCGCACGTGCATGTGGTCGGCGTCCTCGCCGCGCGCGGCCATCGACTCCCGCTGGGCCGGGTCGTTGAGGTAGGCCAGCGAGGTGTCGTCGAGCTGCAGGTAGCGCACGCCGAGGTCGTAGAGCCGCGAGACCTCGGCGCGGTACGCCGCCGCGAGGTCGGCCCAGAAGGTGTCCGCGTCGGTGTACGGCGATCCCTCGTGCACCGGGGCCCCGCCGAGGCGGTAGTGCAGCATCGACGGCGAGGGGATCGTCAGCTTCGGCACGGCCGTCGTCACCGTCGAGGCGAGCATCGAGAACGCGTCGCCGAAGATGGTCTGCGAGAGCCCGATGCGCTGGTCGATCACCAGCGACATGGCCGCGAACGTGATGTCGCCCGAGGAGTTGCGGAACGCGACCTCGACCGAGCTGTCCTTCGACGAGGAGACGCCGTCGAGCTGGTAGAGGAAGTCCATGTGCCACGACGTGCGGCGCAGCTCGCCGTCGGTGGCCGCCTGCAGGCCGGCGTCCTCCTGGAGCTTCACGACCTCGCGGATCGCCTCGTCCTCGGCGGCGCGCAGGGCGTCGGCGTCGATGCGACCGGCGGCGTGGTCGTCGCGGGCCGCCTTGAGGGCGGGCGGGCGCAGGAGGCTCCCGACGTGGTCGGCGCGGAACGGGGCGCTGGTCCGGGCACTCATGCACGGGAGGTTATCCGCGCCGCACGGCGCCCGGCCCGCCGTCGTCCCACCCAGTGGAAACGGGATCCCGGAGGGCCACCGTCAGCCGGCGCGCGCCCTCGCGCACGGCGCGCTCGAGGCGGTCGCGACGGTCGGCGATGCTGCCGGGACCGCCGGCGGGGACGACCGGCACGGCCACCGCGACCGCGCCCACCAGCACCGGGCCGTCGGCGCCCGGCACGCGCACGGGAGCGGCCATGCAGGCCAGGCGTTCCCGCAGCTCACCACGGTCGACGGCGAGGTCGCGGCGGCGCACGGCGTCGAGCTCGCGCTCGAGCGCCGCGCGGTCGGTCATCGTGCGGTAGGCGTGCGCGGGCAGGCCGTCGCGGTCGAGGACCGCGCGCCGCTCGGCCGCGCCGCACTCGGCGAGCCACAGCTTCCCGATCGCCGTCGCGTGCAGCGCGCCGCGCCACGTCGAGATGACGGGCACCGGGTGCTCGGCGCAGTCGTCGTGCGCGACCACCACGACGTCGTCGTCGCGGAACGCCGCGTAGAGCGCGCCCGCGCCGGCGGTGCCGTGCACCTCGCCGAGGATCCCGCCCAGCCCTCGGGGCACCGGCAGCTGGGCGACGAGCCGGTCGTGCAGCGCCGGCAGCTTCGGCCCCAGCCCGAAGCCGCGCGAGGCCTCCAGCCGCACGAGGTAGCCGTCGGAGACGAGGCTGTCGAGCAGGTGGTAGGTCGTCGACAGGTTGTACTCGAGGCGGCGCGCCACCGCCTTCGCCGTGATGCCGTCCCCCGCCGCCGCGACGACCTCCAACACCTGGAGGGCGCGGTGCACCGACGAGAGCGCGCTCACAGGAGTACAGCGAACCCGAGCCGCGCGCGCCCTGCCACCGGAGCGCGGCTCACGCGTCCAGGCGGGTGTCCTCCGACGCCGCGGTGAGGGCGGCGACCTCGTCGTCGGCGAGCTCGAGGTCCGCCATCGGCAGGATCGTGCGCAGCTGCTCGACGCTGCGGGCCGACGCGATGGGCGCGGTGACGGTCGGCTGGGCCGCCAGCCACGCGAGGGCCACCGACGCCATCGGCACCCCGTGCGCGCCCGCGACCTGCTCCAGCACCCCGAGCACGCGCACGCCCCGGTCGTCGAGGTACTCCACCGCGCCGCCGGCGCGCGCCGAGGCCATCGGGCCGCTCGTGTCCGGGGAGTCACCGGGGCGGTACTTGCCGGTGAGGAAGCCCTTGGCCAGCGAGAAGTACGGCATGACGCCGAGGTCCGCGGACGCTGCGACGTCGGCGAGCTCGTCCTCGTAGACCGCCCGCTCGACGAGGTTGTAGTGCGGCTGCAGCGCGACCGGCCGGGTGAGCCCGTGGTGCTCGGCGACGGTGAGCGCCGAGGTCAGGCGCTCGGCCGAGAAGTTCGACAGGCCGACGTGGCGGACCTTGCCGGCCCGCACGAGCTCGTCGAACCCGCCCAGCGCGTCCTCGAGCGGCGTGTCCGGGTCGTCGCGGTGGGCGTAGTAGAGGTCGATGTGGTCGGTGCGCAGCCGGCGCAGCGAGTCGTCGCACGCGGCGCGGACGTTCTCCGGCGACAGCCCCGGACGCTCGGGCCACGACCCCACCTTGGTGGCCACGACCACGCGGTCGCGCACCCCGCGCGCCGCCATCCAGCCGCCCAGCACCCGCTCGGAGTCGCCGCCGGTGTTGCCCTCGACGCGCCAGGTGTAGGAGTCGGCGGTGTCGACGAAGTCGCCGCCGGCGTCGAGGTACGCGTCGAGCACGGCGGCCGAGGTCTCGGCGTCGGCGGTCCACCCGAACACGTTGCCGCCCAGGCAGAGCGGGTGGACCTCGAGGTCGGTGCGGGGGATGCGGACGCGGGACACCATGCCGACCACCGTAGGCCCGAAGGAGGAAACATCCGGCGGATACGCTCCCGCCGACCTCCGCGGGAGACCGAGGCTCCGGCGGGCCGAGGGGCGCGGGTGTGCGCGCGTCCGGAGTCGACGAAGGAGCTCCCCGTGATCACCAACGCCTTCCGGGTCGACCCGTGGACGGTGCACGAGCCGCGCGTCGACCTCGACGCCCTGCCGCAGACGGAGTCGCTGTTCGCGCTGGCCAACGGCCACGTCGGGATGCGCGGCAACCTCGACGAGGGGGAGCCGCACGCGATGCCCGGCACCTACCTCAACTCGTTCTTCGAGTCCCGCCCGCTGCCCCACGCCGAGGGCGGCTTCGGCTTCCCGGACGAGGGCCAGACGCTGGTCAACGTCCCCAACGGCAAGCTCATCCGGGTGCTCGTCGACGACGAGCCGCTCGACGTGCGCTACGGCGAGGTGCACGCCCACCACCGCACCCTCGACATGCGCGCGGGCACCCTGACTCGCCACGTCGACTGGACCTCGCCCAACGGGCAGCGGGTCACCGTCACCTCGACGCGCATGGTGTCCTTCTCCCAGCGCGCGGTCGCGGCCATCTCCTACGAGGTCGCGGTGCCCGAGGACGCGGGCTCGGAGGCCCTGCTCGTCATCCAGTCCGAGCTCTTCGCCAACGAGCAGATGCCCGTCATCGAGGGCGACCCGCGCGTGGCGGCCGCGCTGCAGGACGTGCTCGTGCCCGAGCACCATTCCAACTCGAGCCACGGCGCGCGCATGACCCACCAGACCCGGCGCTCCGAGCTGCGCGTCGGCGCCGCCATGGAGCACCAGGTCTTCGGTCCCGACGACGCGCAGGTGACGAGCTCCTGCTCGAACAACGTGGGGCGCACCACCGTCATCACGCGCCTCAAGCCCGGGCAGACGCTGCGGGTCGTGAAGTACATGGCCTACGGCTGGTCGAGCCAGCGCTCGCAGCCCGCGATCGTCGACCAGGTGGAGGCCGCGCTCGACGCCTCGGTCTACACCGGCTGGGACGGCCTGCTCGACGCGCAGCGCGAGTACCTCGACGCGTTCTGGGAGAAGGCCGACCTCGAGATCGACGGGGACCCGCGGCTGCAGCAGGCGCTGCGATTCTGCCTGTTCCAGGTGCTGCAGGCCGGGGCCCGGGCCGAGCACCGGGCGATCGGCGCGAAGGGCCTGACCGGCCAGGGCTACGACGGTCACTGCTTCTGGGACGGCGAGACGTTCGTCCTGCCGGTGTTCATGTACACCCAGCCGCGCGCGGCCGCCGACGCCCTGCGCTGGCGGCACTCGACGCTCGACATCGCCTGCTCCCACGCCGCCCACCTCGGGCTCGACGGCGCGGCGTTCGCCTGGCGGACCATCAACGGCGAGGAGTGCTCGGGCTACTGGCCGGCGGGCACCGCGGCGTTCCACGTCAACGCCGACATCGCCGACGCCGTCATGCGCTACGTCGCCGCCACCGACGACCGCGAGTTCGAGCGCACCGTCGGCGTCGACCTGCTCGTCGCGACCGCACGGCTCTGGCGCTCGCTGGGCCACCACGACAGCGACAGCGCGTTCCGCATCGACGGCGTCACCGGCCCCGACGAGTACTCCGCGGTGGCCGACAACAACGTCTACACCAACCTCATGGCGCAGAAGAACCTGCGCGGGGCCGCCGACGCGGCGGTCCGGTGGCCGCGGGAGGCCGAGCGGCTGCACGTCAGCCCGGAGGAGGTGGCGAGCTGGCGGTCGGCCGCGACCGCCATGGTGATCCCGTTCGACGAGGGCCTCGGCGTGCACCAGCAGAGCGAGGGCTTCACCCGCCACGCGGTGTGGGACTTCGAGAACACTCCCGAGGAGCACTACCCGCTGCTGCTCAACTACCCGTACTTCGACCTCTACCGCAAGCAGGTCGTCAAGCAGCCCGACCTGGTGCTGGCCATGGTCCAGTGCCCGGACGCCTTCACCCCGCAGCAGAAGCACGACAACTTCGTCTACTACGAGCGGATCACCGTCCGCGACTCGTCGCTGTCCCCCGGCACGCTCGCGGTGATGGCCGCCGAGACCGGGCACATGGACCTCGCCTACGACTACCTGTGCGAGTCGGCGCAGATGGACCTCGCCGACCTCGAGCACAACGTCCGCGACGGCGTCCACCTCGCGGCGCTGGGCAGCGCGTGGACGGCGATCGTCATGGGCCTCGGCGGGATGCGCACCCACGACGGGCGGCTGACCTTCGCGCCGCGCCTGCCCGCGGCGCTGTCCGGCCTGCGGTTCCGCATCCAGTGGCGGGGGCGGTCGGTGCACGTGGCCATCGAGGGCGCGCACGCGACCTACACCCTCGAGAAGGGCGACGACCTCGAGCTCGGCCACCACGGCGAGGAGTTCACGGTGTCGACCGACGAGCCGGTGACCCTCGACGTGCCGCCGCCGCCGGCGGTCGGCGAGGTCGAGCAGCCGCCCGGACGGGCCCCGCTCTTCCGCCGCCACGCCTAGCGTCGCGCCGAGCCGAGCTCACCCCACGCGGCGTACCGGCACGATCCGGTGCCGCCGCCGGGCGGCGCACACGCCCAGCGCGCGCCAGGGCACCGGCGGGGTCGGCGCCTGGTAGCGCGAGCGGCCCGGGTGCCAGAGGCCGTCGGGGCCGCGGTCCCAGCGTGCCACGCCCGGCACCTGGCCGAGCACGGTCACCGACACGACGTCGTGGGGCTCGGGGTCGACGGACACGTCGTAGCCGTCGCCGCCGACGGGGAGACCGCAGCGGCAGTGGGTCAGCGTGGCGCGGTGCCCGGTGGCGGTGGTCGTCGTGGTGCCGGAGGCCGGCTCGGCCGGGAGGATCCAGGTCGCCTCGCCGGGCGTCGCGGGGACCGTCGGGGAGGCGGGGCGCACGGCAGACGGTTCGGACACGAGGACCCCCACATCGCGCGCCAGCACTGTTACATGTAGCGGGAAGCGTAGTTCACCGGTTCGTGTCGCGGGAGATGGCTACCCTTCCGGGCGACCGGCGCCGACCGGCGGCGCCGCACGGGGGCTCGAGGGGGACTCGGCGCGTGCAGGGGGACACGCAGCGCAGCGGGGCCGGACAGGCCGGTTCCGCCGACACGGACACACCGCGGGGGCCGGACCGGTCCGACCCGAGCGCCCTGCGCTGGCTGATCGGGAACGAGCTCCGGGCAGCGCGGGAGCAGGCCGGGCACACGCAGACCGCCGCGGCGCGGGTCCTCGACTGCACCCACGCGAAGATCAACTACCTGGAGCAGGGCAAGAACCAGCAGCGTCCCGACGAGGTCGCGCGGCTCCTGCAGTCCTACGGCGCGGCCACGAGCGACATCGGCCGGCTCGCCACGCTCGCGTCCAACGCCGACCGCGGGACCTGGTGGGCGCCGTTCGCCGACGTCGTCCCCGACTGGCTGCGCACCTTCGTCGGGCTCGAGGGCCTGGCGACGGCCGCGTTCGCCTACGAGCCGCTGCTGCTGCACGGGCTGCTGCAGACCCGCGCCTACGCCACCGCGCTGCTCGAGGACGCGCTGCGCGTGCCGGTCGTCGACGTGGAGCGCGTGGTGGGCCTGCGCCTCGCCCGCCAGCAGCGCCTGCACGACGACGGCCGGCCGTTGCACTACGAGGCGGTGATCGAGGAGACCATCCTCGACCGCCTCGTCGGCGGCCCGGCGGTGATGGCCGAGCAGCTCGACCACCTCCTGCGCCTCTCGGAGCAGGACAACGTCGTCATCCGGGTGATGCCGCTCGCCGTCGCGGTGCACGACGGGCTGGACGGCGAGTTCACGCTCCTGGATTTCGACGCTGCGCGATCGATCGGTTACGTGGAGTTCCAGGACGGGGCGGTCTACGTCCAGGATCCCGACCGGATTGGCGGATACCGCACGGCCGCTGCCAGACTCCGCTCCGCGGCGCTGCCGGAGGACGCCTCGCTCGAGGTGATCCGCACCCGGCGTGCGGCACTGCGCTCCTGACCGGGGCCGGCACCGCCGCCGCACCGCTCCCCCCGTGCAAGGAGACGTGCCCATGACCCACGGATGGCGGACCTCCAGCTTCAGCTCCAACGGCGCGAGCTGCGTCGAGGTCCTCGAGGCCGACGGCGACACCTACCTCCGCGACACCAAGGAGCACGGCGAGGGTGCCGTGCTGCACCTCGACCGCCGGGCCTGGTCGGCGTTCCTCGACGAGGTCGCCCGCGACGCCCCCTCGGCCAACGGTGCCGTCGAGGTGACGGTGCACGAGGACGACGCCCGCGTCGTGCACGAGACCGCCTCGGGCGCGGTGCTCCACTTCCGCGACGACGAGTGGGTCGCCTTCCGGCGCGGCGTGCTCGCCGGCGAGTTCGGCGGCGTGGCCGGGGGCTGAGCCTGCGTTCAGCCGGTGCCGTTGGCGCCGCCGCCCGGCGCCGGTACAGCCGGGACGGAGGAGGTGACGTCTCCGCCGCCACCGCCGCCACCGCCGGTGCCTCCGTCGTCGTCACCGCCACCGCCACCCCCGCCGGGCTGAGGCGCGACCGTGGTCGTCCGGGTCGTGGTGGTCACCGGGGGCGGGGCGACCGTCGTGGTCGGCGCCGGGGTGGTCGTCCGCCGCGAGCGGGTGGTCGTCTCCTGCTCGGTGGTTGTCGTGCTGCTCGTCGTCAGCACGGGCGGGGGCACGGGCAGCGCGGGCGGCGCCGCCTCCTCCCGGTTCGAGAGCAGGAAGTAGCCCCCGACCCCGCCGGCGAGCAGCAGCGCCAGCAGCGCGACGACCGCGGCCCGCCGGCCCCGGCGCGGCGCCGCGGCGGCCCCGCCGGTCCGCGGGTCGTCGGGACCGACGAGCGCCGTCGGGTCGGCCGCGCCGTACGCGCCCGTGGACCCGTAGGCCCCGTAGGCCCCGGCGGCACCCGCCGCACCCGCCGCACCCGCCGCACCCGCCGCACCCGCCGCGGGGCCGTAGCCGCCGGGCGGGGTGGACATGCGGCGCGTCGGCCCGCTCGCGGTCCCGCCCATCGGGGCGTACGCGGTGGCGCCGGTGCCCGGGCCCATCGCCGTCGTGCGCATCGCGCCGCTGCCCGTGGCCGGCGCCGGGGCGAGCACGGTCTGGGCGTCCATCCCGGCCTCGCGGGCCATCATGCGCAGCTCGCCGACCACCTGCTCGGTGGTGGGGCGC
This sequence comes from Actinomycetospora sp. ABD4_176, assembly GCF_056311855.1. Taxonomy (NCBI): domain Bacteria; kingdom Bacillati; phylum Actinomycetota; class Actinomycetes; order Pseudonocardiales; family Pseudonocardiaceae; genus Actinomycetospora; species Actinomycetospora sp. ABD4_176. The sequence goes on from NZ_CM149974.1 coordinate 3,928,814, forward strand.
TCCAGGGGCTCGTCGACGGTCATCGCCGCGAGCAGGTTGCCCAGCGGCGCCGGCAGGTCCGGCGGGATCTCGGGCGCGCGGTGCAGCCGGGCGACGGCCGCCTCGAGGGCGTTGCCCGGGTACTCGCGGCGGGCGGTGATGCACTCGAGCAGCACCAGGCCCAGCGCGTAGACGTCCGACGCCGGGCCCACCTGCTGGCCGCGGACCTGCTCCGGCGACAGGTACGACGCCGTGCCGATGACCATGCCGGTCGCGGTGATGTTCGTGGCGTCGGCGAGCACGGCGATGCCGAAGTCCGACAGGTGCGGGCGGCCGTCCATGTCGAGCAGCACGTTGCCGGGCTTGATGTCGCGGTGGACGACGCCGTGGCGGTGGACGTAGGTGAGCGCGTCGCCGAGGGCGGTACCGAGGGCGACGACGTCGCCGAGCGCGAGCGGGCCGCCGCGGATGCGGTCGGCGAGGGACTCGCCCTCGATGAGCTGCATGACGAAGTACGCACGGTCGCGCTCCTGGCCGACGTCGTAGATCGTCACCAGGCCGGGGTGGTTCATCCCGGCGAGCGTCTGGACCTCGCGCTGGCGCCGGGACTCGTCGGCCTCGCCGACGCCGGCGGGGAAGAGCTTGACGGCGACGTCGCGCCCGAGCAGCTCGTCACGGGCACGGAACACCTCGGCCGCGCCGCCGCGGCCGATGAGGTCGCCGAGGGTGTAGCGCCCGCCGCCCACGGTGGGCGGCGGGCCCGCCTCCGTCGAACTCACGCCCGCGCGCCTCCTCGTTCCCCGTCCACCCCGGCGCGTGCCGGCTCGTCGTTCGTCACTCGTCACGGCGGGCCCGGCTCCCCGGGTCCACCCGCCCATCGTGCCTGGCCGCTCGCCACGACCGACGGCCACCCTGCCGCACGGCCCGCCCGCGGCGATACCTCCGCACCTCCTCCCCCCGGGCGGAGGTGCCCTCGACAGGGTGTGGGGTGGGCGATCCCGCGGGTACCGTGCCGGTCCAGAGCTCCGCCCGGACCGTGGAGGACCGATGAGCCGCGACGACTACGTGCAGCAGGGCAAGCAGTTCGCCAACGACCTGCGCGACACGGCCAGCAAGAAGGTGGCCGACAACGAGCAGAGCATCCGCGGCGCGATCGGCAAGGCCGCGCGCTGGGTCGACCAGAAGACCGGCGGCAAGTACGCCGACCAGATCGGGCGGGCCGAGGCGAAGGTCGGCGAGGGCGTCGGCTGGGCGGCCAAGCAGGGCACGGGCGACCCGCAGGCGCCGGGCGCGGCGGCCGGCGACGGCACCGAGCACGGCACCCCCGGTACCGCCGGTACGGCGGGCCCACAGGGCGCCGCCGGCACCCCCGGCCCGCGGCCCTCGGGCAACCAGCCCCCCGGCACGCAGACGCCGAGCGCCCCGGACGCGGGCGGCGCCGACCCGACCCCGCCGCACGCCGAGGGCGCGCCGGCCGGCCCGGGCGCCTCCACCACCGGGCCCGGTGGGGTCGGCGAGCCCGCCACGGGCCCCGTCGGACCGCCGACCGCCCGCCCCGGCGCCGGCCCCGCGCCGTCCGACACCCCGACCGACCCGGGCCGCCCGACCCACCCGCCGCGCGACCCCGACGGCGGAGCCGGCGACCGGCCGCGCCCGCCGCGGTCGTGAGGCCGGCGACACCCACCGGAGCCGCGCGTGGCTGAGTTCGAGAAGGCCACGCGCCCCGAGCCCACCGAGGAGTCCGGGCGCTACACCGTCCTCCTCGACGAGCAGTGGAGCATCGGCCCGAAGCTGCACGGGGGCTACCTCCTCGCCGTGCTGGCCCGGGCCGCCCGCGAGACGGTCGCCGCGCAGCGTCCGGAGCACACCTGCCCGCAGGCGGTGACCGGCACGTTCCTGCAGGCCCCCGAGCCCGGGCCGGCGTCCCTCGAGGTCACCGTGCTGCGGCTCGGGCGCGGGGCGTCGCAGCTGCGCGTGCGCCTCGACCAGGGCGGCCCGGCGGTCGAGGCCGCGTGCGTCCTCGGCCCGCCCGCGACGCCGTCGCCGCACGACGTCGAACCGCCCCCGCCGGAGCTCACCCCGTTCGAGGACTGCCCGCGCAGCCCGTCGAGCACCGACGACGGCCGCGGCTCGCTACCGATCATGGACGTCGTCGACACCCGCCTCGACCCGCGCACCACCGGCTTCCTCCGTGGGGCGCCGTCGGGCGAGGGCCGCATCTCGGGCTGGGCCGCCCTCGACTCCGGCGAGCCCTGGACGCCCGAGGGCCTGCTGGTGGTGCTCGACGTGCTGCCGCCGGCGACGTTCGACATGGGCGTGCTGGGCTGGTCGCCGACGATGTCGCTCTCGGCGCACGTGGTCACCGAGCCCGCCCCGGGTCCGCTGCGGGTCACGCAGTGGGTGGAGCACGCCGGCGCCGACCGCATGCACGAGTCGTGCCGCGCCTGGGACCCCGCGGGCCGGCTGGTCGGTCACGCCCACCAGCTGGCGGCGATCCGCCGGTAGGGGCTCCTACTCCGTGGTGCCGTCGGCGAGGATCCGCCGGAAGCCCGCGTACGGGGCGAGCACCTCGGGCAGCGTCACCGAGCCGTCCTCGGACTGGCACTGCTCGAGGATGGCGGCCATGGTGCGCCCGATCGGCAGGCCCGAGCCGTTGAGCGTCGCGACCTGGCCCCGCCCGCCGTGGGCGTCCTTGCTGCGGATGCCCGAGCGGCGTGCCTGGAAGGTGCCGCAGTCCGAGCAGGAGGAGATCTCGCGGTAGGTGTCCTGGCCGGGCAGCCACACCTCGATGTCGTAGGTGAGCCGGGCGTTGAAGCCCATGTCGCCCGCGGCGAGGCGGATCACCCGGTACGCCAGGCCCAGCTCCTGCAGGCAGGCCTCGGCGTGGCCGAGCATCACCTCGAGCTCCCGGGAGGACTCCTCCGCGGCGCACAGGCGCACCAGCTCGACCTTCGAGAACTGGTGCAGCCGCAGGATGCCGCGGGTGTCGCGGCCGTAGGAGCCGGCCTCGGACCGGAAGCACGGCGTCCAGGACGTGTAGGCGCGCGGCAACGTCTCGGCGGGGAGGATCTCGTCGGCGTGCAGCGCGGTGAGCGGCACCTCGGCGGTGGGGATGAGATAGAGCCCCCGGTCGCCGGTGGCGGTCCGGAAGAGGTCCTCCTCGAACTTGGGCAGCTGGCCGGTGCCGGTCATGGTCTGCCCGCTCACGAGGTAGGGCGGGGAGAACTCGGTGTAGCCGTGCCGCCCCGTGTGCAGGGCCAGGAAGAACGAGGCGATGGCGCGCTCCAGCGCCGCGCCCGGCCCGCGGGCGAGGGAGAACCGGGCGCCGGAGAGCTTCGCCGCCCGGCCGAAGTCGAGGATGCCCATGGCCTCGCCGAGCTCGACGTGGTCGCGCGGGGTGAACCCGAACGCCGGGGGCTCGCCGACGCGGCGCACCTCGACGGCGTCGTCCTCGGAGTCGCCGTCGGGCGCCTCGTCGGCCGGCAGGTTCGGGATGACGAGCAGCAGGTCGCGCAGCGCCGCCTCGGCGGCCTCGACCTCGTCCTCCGCCTCGCGAATGCGTTCCTTGAGCTCGCGCGCGCGCTCCTTCAGCGCGTCCACGTCCGCCGACGACGCACCCGACTTCGCGGCCTTCCCGACCTCGGCGGCCGCGCGCCGGGACTCCGCGCGCAGCTCGTCGACCGTCCCGATCGCGCTCGCCCGCCGCGACGACATCGCCTCCAGACCCGCGAGGTCGAGCTTGTAGCCCCGGCGGTCGAGGCGGCGCACCGCCTCGTCGCCGAGCTCGAGCAGGAGGCGTGCGTCGTGCATCGCGTCGGTCCTCTCCGGCGGTCTGCGGGCTCCGGGACGGCGGTCCCCGGCACGACCCCCTCCGGGATGAGCAAAGGCCCCGGCCGTGGGTCACGACCGGGGCCCGCAGATCGAAGGGAGTGCTGGTGGGCGAGGGGGGAGTTGAACCCCCACATCCTTCCGGATACACGGACCTGAACCGTGCGCGTCTGCCATTCCGCCACTCGCCCGGAGTGATCTGTGGAAAACGCTAGCACGTGCCCTCCGACGCGCTCGGAAGGAGGTCGGCACCGGCGAGGAGGCGACCGATACCATCGAGGCCTCCCGGCCGGTGTGGCGACACTCCGGACGGGGCAGCAGTGACGGGACGACCGCGCGAGCGTCGGACGAGGAGGGATCGCGGTGGGGCGCGCACAGCGCTTCGAGCGCAAGCTCGAAGGACTGGTGGGTGACGCCTTCGCACGCGTGTTCGGTGGCAAGGTCGTCCCGCAGGAGATCGCACAGGGCCTTCGCCGGGAGGCGGAGGACGGCGTGCGAGAGTTGGCAGGTGGGCGTCGCCTGGCGCCCAATCAGTACACGGTGGTGCTCAGTCCCGCAGACCACGAACGTTTGGCCGGCGACGAGGAGACCATCACCCACTCGCTCATCGAGGTCGTGGAGGAGCACCTCACAGAGGGCGGGTGGGAGACATACGGTGAGGTCGTAGTCTCTCTGGAGCGTTCCGACGCGCTGCACACGGGACAGTTCCGCACCAGGTCGTCCGTTGACCCCGACGCGTCGCGGCGACGGGCCGCGAGCCCCCGATCCGCAGGAGAACAGCCCATGAGTCAGGCACCCGGTCGCTACCCGGACGACCAGCAGGGTCGCGACGGCAACTACCCGCAGGACCCCTACGGCCAGCAGGGCGGCTACCCGCAGCAGCAGCAGGGGGGCTACCCGCAGCAGGGCTACGGCCAGCAGGGCGGGTACGACCAGTACGGGCAGCCGCAGGGCTACCCGCATCAGGGCGGCTACCCGCAGCAGGGTGGCTACGACCCCTACGGCCAGCAGGGCGGCTACCCGCAGCAGGGCTACGGCCAGCAGGGCTACGACCAGTACGGCCAGCCGCCGGGGTACGGGCAGCAGGGCTACGACCAGTACGGCCAGCCGCAGGGCTACGGCCAGCCGCAGCCCGGCTACGACCCCTACCAGCAGCCGGGGTACGGCCAGCAGGGCTACGACCAGTACGGCCAGCCCCAGGGCTACCCGCAGCAGGGCGGCTACCCGCAGCAGGGCGGCTACGACCCCTACGGCCAGCAGGGCGGCTACGGCGGCCAGTACGGCCAGGGCGGGTACGACCCGTACGGCCAGCAGGGCGGCTACGACCAGTACGGCCAGCAGGGCGGCTACGGCGGCGTGCAGACCCGCCAGATGACCGCGTCGCTGACGCTGGACGACGGCTCGAACCGCTCCTACCAGCTGGTCAACGGCTCGAACGTCATCGGTCGCGGCCAGGACGCCCAGTTCCGCCTCGCGGACACCGGTGTGTCGCGTCGTCACCTCGAGATCAACTGGGACGGCCAGCAGGCCACCCTGTCCGACCTCGGGTCGACCAACGGCACGACGGTCAACGGCACGCCCGTGCAGACCTGGCAGCTCGCCGACGGCGACACCATCCGGGTCGGGCACTCCGCGCTGCTGTTCCGCGCGCAGGGCTGAGGCCCGAAGGCCCGTCGGCGTGCCCGAACTCGTCCTCCAGATCACGCGGGCCGGTTTCCTGGCCCTGTTGTGGCTGTTCGTCCTCGCCGCGTTGCGGGTCGTCCGCAGCGACCTCTACGCGGCCTCGGGTCTGCGGGCCGCGGCGCCCGGCGGACGACGTCCCCCGACACGCGGGGGAACGTCCAAGCCGGCCCGCGGCGGCGGCCGCTCGGGGCCGCGTGCCCTGATCGTCACCGCCGGTGCCCTCGCGGGCACCCGCATCGCCCTGGACGGCCGTCCGATTATGATCGGGCGGGCGGACGACTCGACGCTGGTGCTCGACGACGACTACGCGTCGACCCGGCACGCACGCATCTCCCAGTCGGGCGACGACTGGTACGTCGAGGACCTCGGGTCGACCAACGGCACGTACCTCGACCGCAACAAGGTCTCCGGACCCACCCGGGTCCCCGCGGGCACCCCGATCAGGATCGGCAAGACGGTCATCGAGCTCCGCTCATGACCAGCTCGCCGCTCGGTCGGGCCCCCATCCGGACCCGGGTGACGACGCCCTGTCCCCTCCCGTGCAGGATCGACCCGTGACCCTGGTGCTGCGCTATTCCGCTCGCAGTGACCGGGGCCTGGTGCGGCAGAACAACCAGGACTCGGTCTACGCGGGCCCGCGCCTGCTCGCCCTCGCCGACGGCATGGGCGGACACGCGGCCGGCGAGGTGGCCTCGAAGCTGGTCATCGCCGCGCTCGTGCCGCTCGACGACGACGAGCCCGGCGACGACCTCCTGGGTGAGCTCGCCGAGGCCACCGCCCAGGGCAACGACGCGATCACCGAGCTCGTCGCCGAGGAGCCGGACCTCGACGGCATGGGCACGACGCTGACCGCGGTGCTCTTCGCCGGCAGCCGGCTGGGCATGGTCCACGTCGGCGACTCGCGGGCCTACCTGTTCCGTGACGGCGTCCTCACGCAGATCACCCGCGACGACACGTTCGTGCAGTCGCTGATCGACGAGGGCCGGATCACCGAGGACGAGGCCGCCAGCCACCCCCAGCGCTCGCTGCTGCTGCGCGCGCTCACCGGCCACGACGTCGAGCCCGCGCTGACGGTGCGCGAGGCCCGCTCCGGCGACCGCTACCTGCTGTGCTCCGACGGCCTGTCCGGCGTCGTGAGCGCCGAGACGCTCGCCGACGCGCTGACGATCCCCGACCCGCAGGACTGCTCCGACCGCCTCATCGAGCTCGCCCTCAAGGGCGGCGGCCCGGACAACGTCACCTGCATCGTCGCCGACGTCGTGGACGTCGACTACGGCGAGCACGACCCCATCTACGGCGGCGCCGCCGGCGACGGTCGCGCCGACCCCCCGCCCGGTGACTCCGCGGCCGCGCGCGCCTCCGCCGCGACGCTGACCCGCAGCGAGCCCGAGGCGCGCCCCGCACCCGCCGCCTCCGAGTCCGCGCGCCGCCGTCCCGGTCGCACGCGCCTGCGCCTGGCCCTCGCCGCGCTGGCCGTCGTCGCGCTCGCCGGCATCGCCGTGCTCGCCGCGACCGTCTACGTGTCGAGCCAGTACTACGTCGCCGGCGACGACGACACCGTGGTCATCTACCAGGGCGTGCCCGGCTCGTTCCTCGGCGTCTCGCTGCAGAGCGTCGCGGAGGACTCCGGGGTGCGCGTCGCCGACCTCACGCCCGTCGCGCGCCAGCAGCTCGCCGGCGACGGCATCCGCGTCGAGGACCTCCCGGGCGCCCAGCAGACGGTCGACCGGCTGCGGACCGAGCAGATGCTGCCGCCGTGCGAGCCCGTGGCCGCCACCCCGGTACCCGGCGCCGTCCCGGGCGCGGTGCCCGGTGCCGTGCCGGGTGCGGTGCCCGGCGCCGTCCCGGGTGCGGTGCCCGGTGCCCCCGGCGGCGCGCCGGCGCCCGTCCCCGGGACGCCCGACACCGCCGCCGGCCAGGCGCCCGTCGCGTCCGCCGCGCCGACCGAGCCGCAGGTCCCGGGCCGGGACTGCCGGGTCCCGTGATGACGCGGCCCACCGCCCCCGGCGCCGGGGCGCCCGGGGTGCCCGGCGTCGAGCGGCCGGCCGACCGCACCGCGCTGCGGCCGGCCATCGCGGCCGCCGTCTCCACGCGCCGCGGCGTCGAGCTGGCGCTGCTCGCCTTCGCCGCGGTGATCACCACCGGCGCGCTGGTGCTGGTCGAGGCGAACCAGGAGCAGGAGCTCACCTGGGCGCTGCTCTACCTCGGCGCGGCCTACCTGGCCCTGCTGGCGCTCGCGCACCTCGCCGTCCGCAAGTTCGCGCCCTACGCCGACCCGCTGGTGCTGCCGCTGGCCGCGCTGCTCAACGGCGTCGGGCTGGTGATGATCCACCGGATCGACCTCGCCCGGATCGCACGCGCCGCGAGCCTGGGCAACGAGGAGCCGGCCCAGGAGGCGGTGCGCCAGGTCGGGTGGACCGCGATCGGTCTCGTCTTCTTCGTCGGCGTGCTCTGGCTCGTGCCCGACCACCGCACGCTCGCGCGCTACGGCTACACCGCCGGGTTCGTCGGGCTGATCCTGCTGGCGCTGCCCGCGGTGCTGCCCGCCTCGCTCTCCGAGGTCAACGGTGCCCGCATCTGGATCCGCCTGGGCCCGGCGAGCATCCAGCCCGGTGAGTTCGCGAAGATCCTGTTCGTCGTCTTCTTCGCGTCGTTCCTGGTGGTCAAGCGCGACCTGTTCACCAGCGCCGGCAAGCACTTCCTCGGGATGACGTTCCCCCGGCCCCGCGACCTCGGGCCGCTGCTCGTCGCCTGGGGCGTCGCGATGGCGGTCCTGGTCTTCGAGTCCGACCTCGGCACCTCGCTGATGTTCTTCGGGATCGTGCTCGTGATGCTCTACGTGGCGACCGAGCGCATCTCCTGGGTGATCATCGGTCTCACGATCTTCGGCGCCGGCGCCTTCGCGGCGTGGACGTTCGTCTCGCGCGTCCAGGTCCGCGTCTCGGTGTGGCTCGACCCGTTCGCCGACTACAACGGCCGCGGCTTCCAGGTCAGCCAGGGGCTGTTCGGGCTGGCCACCGGCGGCATGGGCGGCACCGGGCTCGGCGCCGGGCGCCCCGAGCTCGTGCCCTTCTCGAGCACCGACTTCATCTTCACCTCGCTCGGCGAGGAGATCGGCCTCGTCGGCATCGCGGCCCTGCTGGTCATCTACTGCGTGCTCGCCACGCGGGCGATGCGCAGCGCGCTGGCCGTGCGCGACACCTTCGGCAAGTTGCTCGCCGCCGGACTCGGCTGGGCCCTCGCCTGGCAGGTGTTCGTCGTCGTCGGCGGCGTCATCAACCTCATCCCGAACACCGGCATCACCGCGCCGTTCGTGTCCTACGGCGGCTCGTCGCTCGTCGCCAACTACGCTCTCGTGGCGCTGGTCCTGCGGGTGTCGAACGCGGCCCGGCAGCCGGCGCAGGAGAAGCGTCCCGGCACCCCGGCGGGTCCGCAGGCCCCGCTCGCGCCGCTGGCCGAGGCGAGCACCGAGATGGTCTCGCGCGACCAGGTGCGCACCCCGCCGCAGGGCGTGCGCCACCAGGACGCCACCGCGGGACCGGTGGGTCACGCCGGTCACGCCGCCCCCGGAGGCCATCCCGGCCCCGCCCCGCGAGGAAGGACCCGAGGAGAGTGAACACCCCGCTGCGACGGGTCTCCCTCGCGGTCATGGTGCTGATCCTGCTGCTGCTGGGTCAGGCCACCTGGATCCAGGTCGTCAAGGCCGACGAGTACCGCGCGGACCCCCGCAACGCCCGTGTCCTGCTGGACGAGTACTCCCGCCAGCGCGGCCAGATCTCGGCCGGCGGCGAGGTGCTCGCCCGGAGCGTCCAGAGCCCCGACCCGGGCGACCGGCTGCGCTACCTGCGCGAGTACACCGACGGCCCGCTCTACGCGCCCGTGACCGGCTACTACTCGCAGATCTACGGCGCGGGCGGCATGGAGCGGGCGATGGACCCGGTGCTCAACGGCACCGACGACCGCCTCTTCGTGCGTCGCATCTCCGACGCGATCACCGGTCGCGACCCGGCCGGCGGCAACGTGGTCCTCTCGATCGACCCGCGGGTGCAGCGCGCCGCCTACGAGGCGATGACCTCGCGCGGCTACCAGGGCTCGGTGGTGGCGATCCGCCCGCAGACCGGCGAGATCCTCGCCATGGTCTCGACGCCGTCCTACGACCCGAACCCGCTGGCCAGCCACTCGGGCACCGTCCAGCAGCGGGCGTGGAACGAGCTCACCGAGGACGACCCGCCGACGCTGACCAACCGCGCGATCAGCGAGACCTACCCGCCCGGGTCCACCTTCAAGATCGTCAACACGGCGGCGGCGCTCGAGGCCGGGCTCATCACGCCCGAGGCCCCGGTGACCGCGGCGCCGCGGATCACGCTGCCCGACAGCACGACGACGCTGGAGAACTACGACGGCAAGCCGTGCGGGCCCGGCGCGACGGTGCCGTTCGCCACGGCGTTCGCGAAGTCCTGCAACGGGCCGTTCGCCAACCTCGCGGTGCAGGTCGGCCCGGACCGCCTGCGCCAGATGGCGACGTCGCTGGGCTTCGGCAACCCGGGGCTCACCGTTCCGATGCCCGTCCAGGCCTCCGAGGTCGGCGACCTCGACGACGGCGCCTCGCTCGCGCAGTCCGGTATCGGCCAGCGCGACGTGCGGCTGACGCCGCTGCAGAACGCGATGATCGCCGCGACCGTGGCCAACGGCGGGGTGACGACGGCCCCGCACACGGTCGCCCAGATCCAGGGCCAGGACCTCTCGACGGTGGAGCGGACCGAGCCGGACAGCACGGGGCGCGCGTTCTCGCAGTCGACGGCGAACACGCTGACCCGGCTGATGATCGGCTCGGAGAACAACGGCTCGGGTCAGGGCCGCATCCCGGGCGTGCAGATCGCGTCCAAGACCGGCACGGCCGAGTGGGGCGCGAACCCCAAGACCAACCCGCCGCACACCTGGTACGACGCCTTCGGCCCGGTGCCCGACCCGCAGATCGCCGTCTCGGTGATCGTCGAGCGCGGCGGCAACCGGGGCGAGGAGGCCACCGGTGGGTCGGTGGCCTCGCCGATCGGCCGCGCGGTCATCGCCGCGGCCCTGGGGGGCGACAACTGATGGCCCCCACCACCGGCTCGCTCATCGGCGACCGCTACCGCCTCGGCCGGCGCATCGCGGTCGGCGGCATGGGCGAGGTCTGGGAGGCCGAGGACGCCCGGCTCGGCCGCGCCGTCGCGGTGAAGATCCTCAAGGCGGAGCTCACCGGCGACCCCGAGTTCCTGCACCGCTTCCGCACCGAGGCGCGCACCGCCGGTTCGCTGAACAACGCGGGCGTCACCGCGGTGCACGACTACGGCGAGACCACCACCGAGTGGCAGACGGCCAACGGCACCGTGCAGGTGCCCACCGCCTACCTCGTCATGGAGCTGGTCCGCGGCGAGCCGCTGGCCCAGATCCTCGCCGTGCACGGGCGCCTGGGCGTCGACTACACCCTCGACATCCTCGAGCAGTCGGGCTGGGCGCTCGAGGCGGCGCACGAGCGCGGGCTGGTCCACCGCGACGTCAAGCCCGGCAACATCCTCGTGATGCCGACCGGCCAGGTGAAGATCACCGACTTCGGCATCGCCAAGGCCGTCGACGCGGCGCCGGTGACGCGCTCGGGCATGGTCATGGGCACGGCGCACTACATCGCGCCCGAGCAGGCCGGCGGCGGCGACGCCGGCCCCGCCTCCGACGTCTACTCGCTGGGTGTCGTCGGCTACGAGTGCCTGGCCGGGCGGCGCCCGTACCTGTCGGAGAACGCCGTGACGGTCGCGATGATGCACATCCGCGACCCGCTGCCGCCGCTGCCGAACGACGTGCCGCCGGTGGTCCGCCAGCTCATCGAGGCGACGCTGGCCAAGGACCCGCGGCAGCGCTACGCGACCGGCGGCGAGTTCGCGCAGGCCGTCGGCGCGGTCCGGCGCGGCGAGCCGCTCCCGCTGCCGGGCAGTGGCAGCGCGCCCACCGAGCGCGTCAACCCGTCGACGCGCGTCGCGCCGGCGATGTCGCGCGAGCCGTCGCCGCCGCGCGGGGCCGAGCGCCCCGACCGCTGGGCGTCGCGCCCCGAGGAGCCCCGGCGCCGCGGGCCCTGGGGCACCGTCGCCGCGCTCGCCCTCGTGGCGCTGCTGCTCGTCGCGGGCGTGCTCTGGGTGATGAACTCGGTCGAGACGTCGAGCCCGCCGCCCCCGGCCGCGAGCACCACGGCCTCGTCGACCACCACCACGCCGAGCCCGACGACCACGCGGAGCTCGCGCACCACGACGTCCTCGTCCGCCGCGAACGGGGTGTCGGTCAACCCGGTCGACTACGTCGGGCGCCCGGCCTCGGTGGCCTCGGCCGCCCTGCGCGAGTCGGGCCTCGACCCCGAGGTGTCGACGATCCTCGGCGGCGACCCGTCGGACCCGTCGCGGTGCCGGGTGCTCTACCTCTCCCCGACCGGTGACGTCCCGCGCGGGGAGACCGTGACCGTCACCTGTCAGGAGTTCTGAGGATGACGACCCCACGGCTCCTGTCCGACCGCTACGAGCTCGGGCCCGCGCTCGGCTACGGCGGGATGTCCGAGGTGCACGGCGGCCGCGACGTCCGGCTCGGCCGGGACGTGGCCATCAAGGTCCTGCGCGCCGACCTGGCCCGCGACCCCCAGTTCCAGATCCGCTTCCGCCGCGAGGCCCAGAACGCCGCCGCGCTGAACCACCCCGCGATCGTCGCCGTCTACGACACCGGCGAGACGCCCACCGACGACGTGCCGCTGCCCTACATCGTCATGGAGTACGTGGCGGGGCGGACGCTGCGCGACATCGTCAAGACCGAGGGGCCCATGGAGCCCTTCCGGGTCTGCGAGGTCCTCGCGGACGTCTGCGCGGCGCTCGACTTCTCCCACCGTCACGGGATCATCCACCGCGACGTGAAGCCGGCCAACATCATGATCACCACGGCCGGCGCGGTGAAGGTGATGGACTTCGGCATCGCCCGGGCGCTGTCCGACGCCCAGCCCGCGGTCACCCAGACCGCCGCGGTCATCGGCACCGCCCAGTACCTCTCGCCCGAGCAGGCCCGCGGCGAGTCCGTCGACGCCCGCTCGGACGTCTACGCCACCGGCTGCGTGCTCTTCGAGCTGCTCACCGGGCGCCCGCCGTTCACCGGCGACTCGCCGGTCGCGATCGCCTACCAGCACGTGCGGGAGGACCCGCCCGCGCCCTCGGAGATCAACCCGCGGGTGCCGCCGGAGCTCGACGCCATCACGCTGAAGTCGCTGGCCAAGAACCCGTCGAACCGGTACCAGACCGCCGACGAGATGCGCGAGGACTTCTACCGCGTCCTGTCCGGCGAGCGGGTGGGCGCGCCGGCGGTGATGACCGCGCAGGAGCGCGACGACTACATGACCGGCGGCCAGCCGGTCGCCGGCGGCACCGGACCCGTCGACGAGGTCGACGACTTCGCCGCCTGGCAGGCCGAGCAGTCCGAGGCCCGGCGCCGGCGCGGGCGCCGGCGCGCCCTCGGGTTCGTCGCCGTGCTCGCACTGCTCGCCGCGCTGGCCGGCGTGTACTTCCTGTTCTCGCCGGGGGCCAACACCGTCGCGGTCCCGACCGTCGTCGGGCAGCAGCAGGCCGCGGCGCTGCAGACGCTGTCCTCCGCGGGCCTGCGCCCGACGGTCATGCCCGTGGCGTCGACACCCGAGCAGGTGGGCCAGGTCGTCACCACCAACCCCAGCGGCGGGCTCGAGGTGCCGTCGGGGAGCGTCGTCGAGCTGCGCGTCGGGCGGGGTCCCGACCGCGTCCAGGTCCCCGACCTCACGGGGCAGACGGCGAACGAGGCCCAGGCGAGCGTGCAGCGCCTCGGCCTGACCCTCGCGCCGGTACCCCAGCAGCGCGAGGTCGACGACGCGCGCCAGATCGGTCGTGTCCTCGCCCAGGAGCCGGCGGCCGGGCAGTTCCTGGCGCCGGGCACGCCGGTGCAGCTGACCATCGGTCGGGAGCGCGAGACGCTGCGCGTGCCCGACGTCGTCGGCCAGGACCGCCAGACCGCGACCACGACCCTCGAGGGCGTGGGGTTGCAGGTCGAGGTCACCGAGGTCGACGGGAGCGGGGCCGCGGGCACCGTCGTCGCCACCGACCCGGGATCCGGCTCGACGGTGTCGAGCGGCTCGACGGTGACGCTGCGGGTGTCGCGGGGCAGCGAGGGCCAGGTCCAGGTGCCGTCGCTGGTCGGGCAGCTGCCGTCGGAGGCGGTGCAGACGCTGGTCAACGCGGGCTTCCGCGGCGGCAACCTGCAGCGGACCTCGCAGTCGGTCGACGACCCGTCGCAGGACGGGAAGATCCTCAGTCAGAACCCGTCCGCCGGCTCGAACGCCGATCCCGGGTCGAGCGTGGCGGTGGTCGTCGGCCGCTACCAGCCCGGGGGCGAGGACGGCGGCAGCGGGCTCTTCCCCGGCGGGAACTGAGGTTCAGGCCGGCGGGGCGGCGGCGAGCGCCAGCGCCCGCAGGCCCTCGGTGAGGTCGCGGACCACGCCGTCGTCGACCGGGTGGCCGGACAGGTCCATCCACGTCGCGAGCAGCCGGTGGCCGTCCTCGGTGAGCACCGACTCGGGGTGGAACTGGACGCCGTGCAGCGGCAGCTCACGGTGGCGCATGGCCATCAGCACGCCGTCGTCGGTCCAGCCGGTGGGCTCGAGCTCGGCCGGCAGCGTGTCGGGCAGCACCGTGAGCGAGTGGTAGCGGGTGGCCGTGAACGGGGTGCGCAGCCGGGCGAGCACGCCGGCGCCCTCGTGGTGCACCAGCGAGGTCTTGCCGTGGCGGAGCTCCGGCGCGCGCTCGACGACCCCGCCGTACGCGGCGCCGAGGGCCTGGTGGCCGAGGCAGACGCCGAGCATCGGGCGCCCCACGGCGGCGCAGCGGCGGATGACCTCGGTGCTGGCGCCGGCGCCCTCCGGCGTCCCGGGACCCGGGCTGACGAGCACGCCGTCGACCTCGTCGACGAGGTCGACCACCCCGTCGACGTCGTTGCGGCGCACGACCGGGTCGGCACCGAGCTGCGCGAGGTACTGGACGAGGTTGTAGACGAAGCTGTCGTAGTTGTCGACGACCAGGACGCGCATCCGACCAGCGTACGGGGGCGGAGATCGATCCCGGTCCACTAGACTGCCGCTCGAGTGTCTCGCCCGATCGGAGCCGACGTGCCGAAGTCCAAGGTCCGCCGCAAGCCGGCCTACACCCCGCCCCCGAAGGCCGGGCCCGCGCCCGCCGGGCCGTCACACCCGCTGTACGTCGGGATCATGCTCGGCGTCGGCCTCATCGGGCTGGCGTGGCTGGTGGTCAACTACCTCGCCTCCGAGTCGATCCCGTTCATGCAGGACCTCGGCGCGTGGAACTTCCTCATCGGCTTCGGGCTCATCGTGGTCTCGCTGCTGATGACCATGCGCTGGCGCTGAACCACATCGATGTCATTCGTCCACCGCTGTGGATGAACCCTGTGGACAGGTGAGCGACGAGCCGCCGACGGCGTGGGCCGCGCCCTGGCCGACCGTCGTGCTCGGCCTGGTCGGCGCCCTCGGGCTCGGGGCCTGGGCGGTGGCTGCCACCGACCCGCCCGGCCGCCTGCTCACCGGTCTCGCCGCGCTCGCCCTGGCCCTCTCCGCGGCGTTCGGGGCGCTGGCCCGCCCACGGTTGCGCGCCGACGCCGACGGGCTCGCGCTGCGCGGGGTCGGCGGGCGGCACGCCTGGCCGTGGACGCGCGTCGACGCCGTGCGGTCGGTGCGCATGCGCCGGCTGGGCCTGCCCGCCTCGTACCTCGAGGTGGACGTCCGCGACGAGGGCACGGACCCCGGACGGCTGCTCGTGCTGGGTCGCCTCGAGCTGGGCGCCGACCCGGTCGAGGTCGCCGACGCCCTCCAGCACCACCGGGCGCGGGCGGGGCGGCGGCTAACCGGTCAGGGTCAGGACCCGGACCGCGACGAGGACGAGCAGGACGACGGCGATCCCGCCGACGGCGAGGAGCCCGGCGGTCGGGCGTGAGCGGGCCGGTCCGTGCACCAGGACCGTCGCCACGAGCAGGCCGGTGACGAGGCCGCCGAGGTGCCCGAGCAGCGACAGACCCGGGATCGTGAAGCTCAGGACGACGTTGATGCCGACGATCAGCAGCGCCGGGCCCTGGTTGAGCTGCAGTCGGCGCAGGACGACGAGCAGGGCGCCCATCAGACCGAACACCGCGCCCGACGCGCCGGCGACGGGGCGATAGGTCTCGCCGAGGAGCACGACGGCCACCGAGCCGCCGAGCAGCGACACCCCGTAGAGCAGCGCGAATCGCAGCCGCCCCAGGACCAGTTCGAGGTCCCGGCCCAGCACCCACAGCGCGAACATGTTGACCGCGATGTGCAGCGGGCCGATGTGCAGGAAGCCCGAGGTTACGAGCCGCCACCACTGCCCGGCCGCGACGTCGGCGGGCACGAGCCACATGGCCTGGGCGAGCGGCGAGGCGACGTTGTCCCAGACGCTGCCGGCGGCGACCGCCGTGAGCAGGAAGACGACGACGTTGACCACGACCAGCGTCGTCGTCACGACGGGTCGCTCGCCCGGCCGGCCGCCGGTCGCGGCCCGCGGGCGGCGGACGTTCCCACCGGCACGGTTGGCCTCGGCGATGCAGTCGACGCAGTGCGCCCCGACGGGAGCCGGGCGCAGGCAGTCGGGGCACGCGGGACGCCCGCAGCGGGTGCAGGCGAGCGCGGTGGGCCGGTCGGGGTGCCGCACGCAGTACGGCGCCGCGTCCGGACCCGCGGCGGGGCCGGGTCCCGGTGCCGTCACGGGGTCCTCACGGGGTCATCACGGTGGAGCCGCTCCTCAGGAGGAGACCTCGACAGAGTTGATCACGATGTCCTGGACCGGGCGGTCGCCCGGTCCGGTCGCGGTGGCCGCGATGGCGTCCACGACGTCGCGGGAGCTCTGGTCGGCGACCTCGCCGAAGATCGTGTGCTTGCGGTTGAGCCAGGTGGTCGGCGCGACCGTGATGAAGAACTGCGAGCCGTTCGTGCCCGGCCCGGCGTTGGCCATGGCGAGCAGGTAGGGCCGGTCGAAGCGCAGGTCGGGGTGGAACTCGTCGGCGAACTTGTAGCCGGGGCCGCCGCGGCCGGTGCCCGTCGGGTCACCGGTCTGCAGCATGAATCCCGCGATGACGCGGTGGAAGATGGTGCCGTCGTAGAAGGGGCCGCTGCTGCCCCCCTTGGCGTTGGGCTCGCTGTACGACTGCTCTCCGGTGGCCAGACCGACGAAGTTCGCGACGGTCGTGGGCGCCTCGTTGGGGTACAGCCGGACGGTGATGTCCCCCTGGGAGGTGTGGAGCGTGGCGGTCGGGGTGTCGGCGGTGGTCACCCGGCCATCGTGCCACCCCTCACGTGACGACCTTCGAATGGAGTAGCGGTCACCTTCCCCCCGCTTCACTCGCCCCGTCACACATTCCCCGTCGCTTCGCTCGCTCGTCACCTTCCCCGTCGCTTCGCTCGCCCCGTCACACATTCCCCGTCGCTTCGCTCGCCCCGGGGTGTGACGTCCCGGCGGGTCGGGCACCTGCACCGCAGTGGCCGGGGGCATCATGGCCGCCCACCGACGAGTGAGGTGAAGTCGTTGAGCAGCAAGACTCTGATCGGCGCCAGGGAGGACCTGGACGATCTGCGCAAGGAGGGCCAGAAGGCCCGCAAGCAGGCCGAGAAGCGCGCGCAGAAGGCCGCCGACCAGGCCCGCAAGGACCGCGAGAAGGCCCGCAAGCAGGGGCAGAAGAAGCGCGCCGAGGTGCGCAAGGACGTCCGCCGGGCGGCCGACGAAGCCCGCCAGCGCGTCCTCGACGCCCGCGCGGAGGCCCGTCAACGCGCCGACGAGGCGCAGGCCGAGGCCCGCAAGCGCGCCCAGGAGGCCCGCGAGGAGACCCGCAAGCGCGCCAACAAGGCCGCCAAGGAGGCCCGCAAGCAGGCCAAGGTGTACGCCAAGGACGCCCGCAAGCGCCTCGAGCAGTCCGCGGTGCCGACCACCGCCGACGAGTTCCGCGACCTCGGCGAGACCGTGCGCGGCCAGTTCGAGGACGGGCTGACCTCGGTGCGCAAGGACCTCGCGGCCCGCATCGAGCCCGAGGAGCCGAAGAAGCGTCGCCGCTGGGGCCTCTGGCTCGTGGTGCTCGCGGTGCTCGGGGCGGGCATCGCCGTTGTGGCGACCCGGCGCGAGCCGGAGCTGCCGCCCCCGCCGCCGCCCGCGCCGCGCCCCCGCCCGGTGACCACCGAGGCGCCCGTCGCGCCGGGCCAGGCCGGCAGCCAGGAGGTCCCGACCCACACGGCCACCGACGCGGTGTCCGGCAGCAGCCCGAACGGCGCGGTCTCCTCCGACAAGCCCGCCACCGGCGGCAAGGAGTAGGTCCGCACCCGGCCACCCTCGTCGGCACGGCCCGCCCCCCGTCCTGCGACCAGGGGCGGGCCGTTCGCGTCCTCACTCGAAGAGTCGTCGGAGCCGGTCGCCGGCGCCGACGCCCCGGTCGAGCACCGCGTCCTGCGGTCGCCCGCCGACGACCGCGGCGACGTTGGTCGCGCTGGTGCTGCCCGGTGTCAGGTAGCCGACGTGGCCGCGGGACCCGGCGAGCACCCGCCCGTCGGGCAGCGCGACCTCGCGCGCCGAGAGACCGGTGACGCCGGGCATCCGATTGGGGTCCGGCCCGAACCAGCCGGTATCGGCCACGGGGTCGCCGGGCGCCTCGACCACCCACGCGTGGCCCGGCGGGCGCCCCGGGGACGGCCCGACGCCCGGGCTGCCGAGGTACACGACGTCGTCGACCCCGGCCGCGCCGCCCGGGGCGAGCGCCGCCGCCGTGACCACCGAGCCGTACGAGTGCCCGACCGCCGTGACGTGCGCGTCCGGGCCGGGGTGCGCGGCGTCCAGCCCGTCGAGGAACGACGCCAGCCGCCGCCCGCCCTCCTCGGCCGGACCGCGCCCGAGCACCGACCGGTCGGGGTCGGCCACCTCGTCGAGCTGCGGCGCGTCGTAGCCGTACCAGGCGACCGCCGCCGTGCCCGGTCCCGCGCTCGCGGCGAGGGCGTCGAGCTCCTCGAGGCGCCCCGGGAGCTCGTCGACGCCGGTGGTGAAGCCGGGCGTGACGACCGCGACGTGCGCGGCGGTGTCGACGTCGCCGTGGGCGACCGCGGCGCGCACGCCCTCGCCGTCCTCCGGGTGCCGGTCCACCTCGAGATCCAGCAGCGCGCGCCCGGGGCGGTCGACGGCCGCGGCGACGGCGCGGAGCCGCGCGAGGCGCGCCCGGACCTCGCGCAGCTCCCACGCGGCCGTGACCAGCCCGACCGGGTCGCGGACCCGCGCCAGGCGCTCCCGCACGGCGCGCTCCTCCGCGAGCGCGCGCCCCTGCTCGGTGGCGAGCAGGCGCCGGTTGGCGCGGTCGCGGACCGCGGCGGGCAGGCCGTCGAGCCCGCCGACCAGCGCCGGGCGGTCGCGCTCGAGCGCCGCCCGCGCTTCCGGGTCGAGGCCCGCCCACCACCGGGCGACGCCGGCGGGGTCGAGGGCGCCGGCCGGGGTGGTCGGCGGTGCGTGCGAGGTGTCGCGGCCCGCGGCGTCCAGGGCGAGCGCCAGCGCCGCGTCGACGGCGGCGGGCGCGGTGCCGCCGGCGAGCGCCACCGTCGCGACCCCGAGCGCGGCGAGCACCCCGTCGACGTCGGCGAGCAGGTCCTCGTGCCGCCGGCGCAGGGCCGCGCGCGCCTCCTGCGCCCCCCGCGCCGCGTCGCCGCGCCAGTCCGGCACCGCGCCGGCCAGCACGTCCCCGGCCCGGGCCAGGTCCGCGCGGGCCGCGAGCAGGCGGACCGCCGCGAGGGCCGGGGTCAGCGGCAGCGTCACGGCGCCCCGCCCCCGAGGACGCCCGCCGCGTCGTCGTCGCCGGCGAGGTAGGTGGCGGCGGCGAGGTCGAGCGCCTCGCCGTGCGCGGCGAGGTCGTCGCACCACCGGCCGACCGCCGCCTCCCACCGGTCCGCCAGCGCCGCGGCCGCCGGCGCCGCCCGCCCCGCGGGCAGGATCGCCAGCCCGCGCACCGCCTCCGCCGGCCCGTCCGCCGGCGCCTCCCCGGCCGCCGCGACGCACGCCGCGCCCGCGGCCCGCAGCGCCGCCGGTGACACCCCGAGCCCGTCCTGTTCGTCCACACCTCGTTCGACGCCGCCCGACCCGGAGCGGATCCCGGGTCGCGGCCGGCCTGGGGACGCGAACGGCCGATCGGGGCAGGGGATCGGGCACGTGATACTCCCCCGCGTGCCGTCTCACGACGAGCTCGAGGCCGCGCGGGACAAGCTCCTCCCCGACGTCCTGCCCGGCCCCGGCGACCCCCCGCTGCGTGTGCTGTTCTGTGGCATCAACCCGGGCCTGCTCTCCGCGCTGACCGGCCACCACTTCGCCCGGCCCGGCAACCGCTTCTGGCCCGCGCTGTACGCCTCGGGCTTCACCCCGCGCCTGTTCGCCCCGTCCGAGCAGGGCGAGCTGCCGTCCCTGGGCCTCGGCATCACCAACGTCGCCCCGCGCGCCACCGCGCGCGCCGACGAGCTCGACGACGCCGAGCTGGTCGCGGGCGGCGAGCGGCTGCGGGCGCTGGTCGCCGAGCTCCGCCCGGCGTGGCTCGCCGTCGTCGGGATCGGCGCCTACCGCGTCGCGTTCGCCGACCGTCGTGCCGCCGCCGGCCGCCAGGAGCGCACCCTCGGGGAGACCGGGCTCTGGGTGCTGCCGAACCCGAGCGGCCTCAACGCCCACCAGACACCCGCGACGCTGGCGGCGGCGTTCCGGGCGCTGCGGGAAGCCGCCGGGTAGAGAACCGGCGATGGCGGGCACAGGTCCGCCATGAAGGCTGCGCTCTACCGCCGTACCGGTCCGGCCGCCGAGGTGCTGTCGGTCGAGGACGTCGACACCCCCGAGCCCGGACCCGGCCAGGTCCGCGTGCGGATCGCCGCGTCCGGGGTCAACCCGACCGACTGGAAGACCCGCGCAGGCCTCACCGGCCAGGACCCCGAGGGGTTCCAGATCCCGCACCAGGACGGCGCCGGGGTGGTCGACGCGGTCGGCGACGGGGTCGACACGTCGCTGTCCGGCCGGCGGGTGTGGCTGCAGCTCGCGGCGTTCGGCAACCGCTACGGGACGGCCGCGGAGTACGCGGTCGTGCCGGTCGAGCGGGCCACGCCCCTGCCCGACGACGCGTCCGACGACCTGGGCGCCTGCCTGGGCGTCCCGGCCGTGACCGCGGCGCACTGCCTGCTCGTGCGCGGGGACGGCCGCGAGGCGCTGCGGGGGGCCACGGTGCTGGTCGCGGGCGGCGCCGGGGCCGTCGGGCACTACGCGATCGAGCTGGCCAAGCACGCCGGCGCGCGCGTCGTCACCACCGTCAGCTCGGAGGAGAAGGGGCAGCTCGCCCGGGCGGCGGGCGCGGACCTCGTCGTCAACTACCGCGAGGACGGCGCCGTCGACCGGGTGCGCGAGTTCGCCCCGCACGTCGACCGGATCGTCGAGGTGGCGCTCGGCGCGAACCTCGAGCTGGACCTCGCGGTCAGCGGCGCAGGCACGGTGATCGCGGTGTACGCCAACGAGCCGGACGACCCGGTGATCCCGACCCGCCGGCTCATGGTCGCCAACACCGCGATCAGCTACGTGCTGCTCTACGGCGTGCCCGCCGACGAGCTGGCGGCGGCCACGGCCTGGACCGCCGACGCCGCCGCGGCCGGGGCGCTCTCGCCGCTGCCGGTGACCCGCTACGCCCTCGACGACGTCGTCGCCGCGCACGAGGCCGTCGAGAACGGGGCGGTGGGCAAGGTCGTGGTCGTGCCCTGAGGGGTGCCCTCGGGGCGGCCGCGCTCTCCTCCGGGGCGCGCCCGCGGGTGTGGGCGACGTCGTCTACCTGTGACTTCACGTCACAGCTACCGGCGGGTTAGGTTCCTGCCGTGCCACCACACGCCGTCCACTACGACGTGCTCGTCGTCGGTTCCGGGTTCGGGGGCAGCGTCACGGCGCTGCGGCTCGCGGAGAAGGGCTACCGCGTCGGGGTCCTCGAGGCGGGGCGCCGGTTCACGCCCGCCACGCTGCCCGCGACGTCGTGGGACCTGCGGAACTTCCTCTGGGCGCCGCGCCTGGGCTGCTACGGCATCCAGCGCATCCACGTGCTGCGCGACGTCGTGGTGCTGGCCGGCGCGGGGGTGGGCGGCGGGTCGCTGAACTACGCGAACACGCTCTACCGCCCGAAGAACGACGCCTTCTACCGCGACCCGCAGTGGGCGTCGATCACCGACTGGCGCAACGAGCTCGACCCGTTCTACGACCAGGCCACGCGCATGCTCGGGGTGGTCACCCAGCCGTCGGTGACGCCGTCGGACGTCGTGATGCGCCAGGTCGCGCAGGAGCGGGGGCGCGGCGACACCGTCACCCCGACCCAGGTCGGCGTGTATTTCGGGGAGGGGCCGGGCGTGACGTCACCGGACCCGTTCTTCGGCGGCGCCGGGCCCGCCCGCACGGGCTGCCGCGAGTGCGGCGAGTGCATGACCGGCTGCCGCCACGGCGCCAAGAACACCCTGGAGACGAACTACCTGGCGCTCGCCGAGCGGGCGGGCGCGGTCGTGCACCCGGAGACGACGGTGCGCACGGTCCGGCCGACCGCGGATGGCTACGTGGTCGAGACACGGGCCACGCGGGGGCGGGGACGGACCACCTACTCCGCGGACCAGGTGGTGCTCGCCGCCGGCACGTGGGGCACGCAGTCGCTGCTGCACCGGCTGCGCGACACCGGCGTGCTCCCCCGCGTCTCCCGGCGCCTCGGCGAGCTCACCCGCACGAACTCCGAGGCGCTGGTCGGCGCGACGGCCCACCGCGCGCCCGAGCGCGGCGGGCCCCGCGACTTCACCCGCGGCGTCGCGATCACGTCGTCCTGGCACCCGGACGAGGACACGCACATCGAGCCCTGCCGATACGGCTACGGCTCGAACGCCATGGGGCTGCTGACGACGCTGATGACCGACGGCGGCGGGCGGGTGCCGCGCCTGGTCAAGCTGCTCGGTGCGATCGCCCGCCACCCGCGCACGTTCGTCCGCTCGCTGGACAAGCGGCGCTGGTCGGAGCGCACGGTGATCGCGCTGGTGATGCAGTCGCTGGACAACTCGATCACCGTGCGCCGGCGCTTCGGGCGGCTCGTGTCCCGGCAGGGCCACGGCACGCCCAACCCCACCTGGATCCCGGCGGCGAACGAGACCACCCGGCGGATGGCCGAGATGATCGACGGCGACCCGGGCGGGACCTGGGGCGAGGCGGTGAACATGCCGATGACCGCGCACTTCATCGGCGGCTGCCCGATCGGCGCCTCCGCGGAGACCGGGGTGGTCGACGGCTACCAGCGCCTCTACGGGCACCCCGGGCTGCACGTCGTCGACGGCTCGGCGCTCTCGGCGAACCTGGGCGTGAACCCGTCGCTGACGATCACCGCGCAGGCCGAGCGGGCCATGGCGTTCTGGCCCAACAAGGGCGAGGCCGACCCCCGCCCCCCGCTCGGGTCGGCGTACCGCCGCGTGGACCCCGTGGCCCCGCGCTCGCCGGTCGTCCCCGCCGACGCCCCCGGCGCACTGCGCCTCGTCCCCCTCCGCACCCCCACCGTCCCGCCCCGCGCCCCCGTCGCCGGCGGCGGCTGAGGCACGGTGCGAGCGATGCGGCATCGCCGGCGTTCATCGCCAGGATCGCCACATCCTCGTCCACGCGACACGCCGTGGTGGCGATCAGGAGCGCCTGGTGCACCGCCGCGACGCCGAGCCGGAGCCCCGGGGTGTCCGTGGTCTCCGTCCCGGCCGCCCACCCACGTCGGCGCTCCTGGGACTGCCTCGGCGAGGATCGCGGCGTGCCCGCCGACGCGCTGCTGTTCTCCAACTCCCGCCCGCCCGGGGCCGACGTGCCGTTCGCGCACGCCGCCGAGCCGCTGCGTGCGCACGTCGGTGACCGGACGCTGTGGTTCGCGGCCTGGGCCGGCGACGACCTCGACGCCTACACGCGCCTGGTCGCCGGCGCGCTCGCGGACGTCCTCGGCCCGGTCGACGTCCGCGGCCTGCACCGCGAGCCCGACCCGGCGGCCACGATCCGCGATGCCGACCCCGACCGCGAGACCGTGTTCGTCGGCGGCGGCAACACCTTCCGCCTGCGGCGGCGCACCGGCGACAACGGCGTCCTCGACGCGCTCCGACAGCGACCCGACCTGCGCTACGCGGGTGCGAGCGCCGGCTCCAACCTCGCCTGCCCGACGATCATGACGACGAACGACATGCCGATCGTCGACCCCGGTGGCCTCGACGCCGTCGGGCGCATCCCCGTGCAGATCAACCCGCACTACCTCGACCCCGACCCGCACTCCACCCATCGCGGCGAGACCCGCGAGGAGCGCCTCGCAGAGTTCCACCAGGAGAACGCCGTCGCCGTCGTCGGGCTGCGCGAGGGCGCGTGGCTGCACGCGACGGACGACGGCGACACCCTCACCCTCGACGGCTACACCGCCCGCCTCTTCCGCCGCGGCCACGAGCCGGTCGAGCTCGCGGCGGGTACGGACCTGTCGTGGCTGCTCGCGACACCTACCTCCTGACCGACGTCCGCACCCGTCACCACGACGGACCGGTGGACGTCGCGGTCGCCGACGGCCGGATCACCGCGGTCGGTCCGGCACCCGACCACCCCGGGCCCGTCCTCGCCGGCGGCGGGAGGATCGTCCTGCCCGGCCTCGTCGAGCCGCACCTGCACCTCGACAAGGCGATGCTCGGCGCGGAGGTCGTCGGCTCGCTCGGCGACGCCGTCGCCCGCACGGCCGAGCGCAAGCAGACCTTCACCGCCGACGACGTCCGCGCCCGCGCCACGGACCTGCTCGTCCGCGCCCACGCGGCCGGCGTCACGCGCGTCCGCACCCCCGTCGACGTCGACCCGACCGTGGGCCTGACCAGCCTCGACGTGCTCCTCGAGCTCCGCGACGCGTGGCGCGGGGCGGTCGAGCTCCAGGTCGTCGCGTTCCCGCAGGAGGGCATCGCCGCCCGGCCCGGCACCCGCGACCTGCTCCTCGAGGCCCTCGCCCGCGGCGCCGACGTCCTCGGGGCGTGCAGCTACGCCGAGGACGACGTGGACGCCTGCCGCGAGCACGTGCGCGACGTGCTCGCCCTGGCCGAGCGGCACGGGGTGCCCGTCGACGTCCACGCCGACTTCGCCGCCGGGGAGGGCGGGGGTGCCTCCGACCCGCGCCACGACCTCGCCGCCGAGATCGCCGCGATGACGAGCGCCGCGGGGATGCCGGGCCGCGTCGTCCTCGGTCACGTGACGACCCTCGCCGGCCTCGACCCCGACCGCCGGCGCCGCACCGCCGACGCGCTCGCCGCCGCGGGCGTCGGGGTGGCGGTCCTCCCGCCCACCGACCTCTACCTCGTCGGCGCCTCCGCCCCGGTCCGCGAGCTGCGCGACGCCGGCGTGCGCGTCGCGTGCTCGTCGAACAACGTCCGCAACGCCTTCACCCCGTTCGGCAGCGGCGACCCGCTCGACGCCGCCCTGACCCTGGGGCACATGCAGGGCGTGGAGCTCGACACCCTGCTGGACATGGTCACCGGCCACGCCGCGGCACTGATCGGGGACGCGGGGCACGACGTCGTCCCGGGCGCCCGCGCCGACCTCGTCCTGCTCGACGCCCCCGACGCCGCGACCGGCCTGCTCGACCGCGCGCCCCGCACCCACGTCGCGGACCTCGAGCCGGCGCGAACGGGGAGTTCGCGCGCATAGAAGCAGCGAACCGCCCGTTCGCTGCGTCACCCCCGCCACCCCGGGCAGCGCCCGCGCCGCGACCGGCGCAGACTGACTCCCGATGACCACCATGCGCCGTTCGTCCGCCGAGTCCCTGCTGGCCGAGGACCTGCGCTCGGCGGTGCGCGGGAGGGTGCGCTTCGACACCGCGAGCCGGGCCATGTGGTCCGCCGACGCCTCGAACTACCGCCACGTGCCCCTCGGCGTCGTCCAGCCCGTCGACCTCGACGACGTCGAGGCGGCCGTCGACGTCGCCCGCCGGTACGCCGTACCGGTGCTGCCGCGCGGGGCGAGCACGAGCATCGGCGGGATGGCGGTCAACGAGGCGCTGATCCTGGACTTCTCGCGCCACCTCGACCGCGTGCTCGAGATCGACCCCGCGTCCCGCACCGCCCGCGTCCAGCCCGGCGTCGTGCTCGACGACCTGCGCGAGGCGGCGCGGCCCCACGGCCTGACGTTCGGCCCCGACCCGTCGACGCACAACCGCTGCACGCTCGG
The DNA here is from genome assembly GCF_056311855.1 of Actinomycetospora sp. ABD4_176. Classification (NCBI taxonomy): domain Bacteria; kingdom Bacillati; phylum Actinomycetota; class Actinomycetes; order Pseudonocardiales; family Pseudonocardiaceae; genus Actinomycetospora; species Actinomycetospora sp. ABD4_176. The sequence continues at coordinate 3,954,622 of NZ_CM149974.1, forward strand.
CGGGATGATCGCCAACAACGCGTGCGGGTCGCACTCGGTGGCGTGGGGCAAGACCGTCGACAACGTCCGCGAGCTCGACGTCCTGCTCGCCGACGGGACGCGGATGACCGTCGGCCGCACCCCCGACCTCGCCGCGGCCGCACAGCGGCCCGGCCGGGAGGGCGAGGTCTACCGCGAGCTCGCGCGGCTGCGCGACCGGTACGGGACGACGATCCGCGACGAGCTCGTCGTCGACGGCCTCACCCGGCGGGTCAGCGGCTACAACCTCGACCAGCTGCTCGAGGACGCCGGCGTCGACCTCGCCCGCGCGCTGGTCGGCACCGAGGGCACGTGCGCGACGATCCTCGAGGCGACCGTCGAGCTGGTCGAGGCCCCGCCGGTGCGGGCCCTGTGCGTGCTCGGTTTCCCCGACGCCTACACCGCCGCCGACCACGTCATGCCGATCCGCGAGCACGCCCCGCTGACCATCGAGGGCGTCGACGTCGGCGTCATCGGGGCGCTACGCGCGAGCCGGCCCGACGACCGCACCCACGAGCAGCTGCCCGAGGGCAAGGGCTGGCTCTACGTCGAGACCGGCGGCGCCGACCGCGCGGAGGCCGAGGCGAAGGCGACCGCCATCGGCCGGGAGATGGCCCGCTACGGGGCGAGCGTCAAGGTCGTCTCCGAGCCGAAGCAGATGCGCGCGCTGTGGAAGGTCCGCGAGGACGGGTCGGGCATCGTCACCCGCTCCCCCGACGGCGGCGAGGCGTGGCCGGGCTGGGAGGACGCCGCGGTCCCGCCGGCGAGCATGGGCGCCTACCTGCGCGAGTTCGACGCGCTGCTGCGCCGCCACGGCCGCCAGGGCGCCTACTACGGGCACTTCGGCGACGGCTGCCTGCACGTGCGCATCGACTTCGACCTGCTCACGCGCCCCGGCCTCGCCAATTTCCGCGCCTTCCTGCTCGACGCCGCCGACCTCGTCGCCGAGCACGGCGGGTCGGTCTCCGGCGAGCACGGCGACGGCCAGGCCCGCGCCGAGCTGCTCGAGCGGACCTACTCCCCGCAGCTGATCGAGGCGTTCGGCGCGTTCAAGGGCGTGTGGGACCCCGAGGGCCGGATGAACCCCGGCCGCGTGGTCGAGCCGCGCAGGATGGACGACGACCTCAAGGTCTTCGTCGGCGTGCCCACCATCGGCCAGGGACCCGGCAGCACCGAGCTGCACTACACCGACGACCGCGGCAGCTTCACCCGCGCGAGTCGGCGCTGCATCGGCGTCGCCAAGTGCATCACCGACTCGGGCGGCTACATGTGCCCGAGCTACCGCGTCACCGGCGAGGAGATGCACTCCACCCGCGGGCGCGCCCGGATGCTCTTCGAGATGGCGTCGGGCCAGCTCGTGCCCGACGGCTGGCGGTCCACCGAGGTCCGCGACGCCCTCGACCTGTGCCTGTCCTGCAAGGCGTGCCAGCGCGACTGCCCGGTCGGCGTGGACATGGCCACCTACAAGGCCGAGTTCCTCGCCCAGCACTACGCGGGCCGCGCGCGGGAGCGCCCGCGCAGCCACTGGTCGATGGGCCACCTGCCCCGCTGGCTGCGCCTGGCCACCGCGGTGCCGGGCGTGCCGCGCCTGGCCAACGCGCTCGCCCGCCGCCCCGCGCTGGCGGGGATCGCCAAGCGCCTCGGCGGCATCGCCCCCCAGCGCGACATCCCCGAGCTCGCGCCGACGCCGCTGCGCCGGCTCGCCGGCCCGCACCCGGCCCGGCACGACAGCGCCCGGCCGCGCGTGCTCCTGTGGCCCGACACGTTCACCTCCGCGTTCGACCCGGACCTCGCGCTCGACGCCATCGCCGTGCTCGAGCACCTCGGCTACCGCGTCGAGCTCCCCGACCGCGGCGTGTGCTGCGGGCTGACCTGGCACACCACCGGCCAGCTCGGTACCGCGCGCAAGGTCGTGCGGCGCAGCCTCGACGTCGTCAAGCCCTGGCTCGACGACGGCGTGCCGGTCGTCGGGCTCGAGCCGTCGTGCACCGCGGCCCTGCGCCAGGACGTCGTGGAGCTGCTCGGCGAGGACGACGAGGACGCCGTCCGGCTCAAGGCCTCGACCCGCACGCTCGCCGAGGTGCTCGCCGCGCACGTCGACGAGCTGCGCGCCGGCGTCGCCGTGACCGGTCAGAGGGCGGTCGCCCAGATCCACTGCCACCAGTACGCGGCGATGGGCTTCGACGCCGACCGCGCGGTGCTGGGCGCGCTGGGGATCGACACCGAGGTGCTCGACGAGGGCTGCTGCGGGCTCGCGGGCAACTTCGGGTTCGAGGACGGGCACTACGAGGTCTCGACGGCCTGCGCGGAGCGCGGCCTCATGCCGGCGGTCCGCGCCGCCGACCCGGACACCGCGGTGCTCGCGGACGGATTCTCGTGCCGGACCCAGATCCGCCAGCTCGAGAACGCGGGCCACGAGCCGGTGCACCTGGCCCAGCTCGCGGCGACCGCGCTGGGCCTGCGGTCGCGGGAGCGGGCGGGCGGTCGGTCGGTCGCGAGCGCGAAGGGCTCATGAGGCCGGGCGTCCTGCGCTGGCTCGGGTACGCGTTCGGGGCGCGGCTCCCCGTGCGGTACGCGCCGTGGGTGCTGCACGACCTGACCTGCCGGACGTGGTTCCTGCGCCACCTCGGCCGCTCCGCGGTCCAGGCCACCCCGGCGGCGTTCCTCGCGCTGCTGCCCGGGCCGGCGTGGCTGCGGGTCGCGCTGCCGCTGTTCGTGCTGTTCTCCACCCTGTTCATGGCGGCGCTGTTCTCGCCCATGGTTCGGGAGAAGCGGCTCTACCAGCACGGTTACCTGCCTGAGGTGGTGCTGCGCGAGGACTAGCGTCATCTCGAAGGATCTCCGGGCCGGTCGAACGGACGAGCCGGCTCGGTCGCGTGTCGCCGCTTCCGCCCGGGGGGCGGGAGGTCCCACCGCCACGGCGCACCCGGGCCCCCACCCGTGGGGAGCGCCCCCACCGTCACGTCCCGGCCCGACGCCGGCACCACATCACCGAGCCGCCACCGGAGACGGGGTCGGTCCGCGGTGCCCCGGAGGAGCACATGACCGAGAACACCACCGCCGAGGTCGACCGGCAGGTCGAGGGCCTCGACCCCGAGCAGCTGCCCGTCGGCGAGCACGAGCTCCACGGGCCCGGGCACTTCGCGGGGCTCTACGCCGCCGAGAACGTCGCGGGCACGGAGTTCGTCTTCGGCGCGACGTTCGTCGCCCTCGGCGCCGGGATCGTCGACGTCCTCATCGGCCTGGCGATCGGCAACCTGCTCGCGGTGCTGAGCTACCGGTTCGTCACCGCGCCGATCGCCACCCGGACACGGTTGAGCGTCTACACCTTCCTCGACCGGGTCGCCGGCGGACCGACCTCGAAGCTCTACAACGGCGTGAACGCGGTGGTGTTCGCGGTCATCTCGGCCGCGATGATCACGGTGTCGGCGACCGCGCTGCGCATCGTCTTCGGATTCCCCGCGCAGGAGGCGGCCTATCCCACCCACTGGGCTTCGTGGTGGTCGCGGTGGCCTTCGGCGCGGTCGCGGTCCTCGTCGCGGCCTACGGCTTCACCGCGCTGGCCGAGTTCGCCAGCATCTGCGCGCCCTGGCTCATGGTGATGTTCGTGGCGGGCGGCGTGGTCCTCATCCCGGCACTGGCCGACGCGGCGACCGGGAGCACGACGGTGGGCGGCTGGGGCGAGCTCCTCGAGATCGGCGGGAGCGCCGTCTTCACGGGGACGACGCCCGACGGCGCGGCGGGGATCACGCTGTTGGGGATCATCGGCTACGCCTGGGCCGCGAACAGCTTCGCCCACGTCGGGCTGATCGACATGTCGCTGTTCCGGTACGCGAGGAAGAGCTGGTACGGCTACATGTCGGCGTTCGGGATGTTCCTCGGCCACTACGTGGCCTGGATCGCGGCCGGGTTCATGGGCGCGGCCGCGGCGGCGATCGTGTCGACCGGCATCGACGTCATCTCGCCGGGGACCGTCGCGTTCCAGGCCCTGGGCTACGCCGGCCTGGTCGTCGTCGTCGTCGGCGGCTGGACGACCGCCAACGCCAACCTGTACCGCTCCGGGCTCGCGGCCCAGGGCCTCTTCCCGCGGCTCTCCCGGCAGCGGGCCACCCTCGTCATCGGCGCCCTCGTCGTCCTCGCCGCCCTGTTCCCGTTCATCTACCGCGGCTACCTGGACCTGGTCACCTACATCGGGATCATCCTGGTGCCGATCGGCGGCGTCCTGCTCGCCGAGCACCACCTGCTCCCGCGGCTCGGGCTGACGAGGTACTGGGCGCGGTACAAGGGGGTGCGCAACACCCCGGCGCTGCTGGCCTGGGGCCTCCCGGTCGGGCTCGCGTTCCTGGTGCTCGTGCTGGGCCTCGTGCCGGTGTACTTCCTGTTCCCGCCGGCGTTCCTGCTCTCCGTCGCCGTCTACGTGGTGGCCGCCCGGCGGATGGGCGCCGCCGAGCGGTACCCCGAGGGCGAGGCCGCCGACGAGCTGTTCGCCGAGCGGGTGGAGGTGTTCCACGCCGAGCAGGCGAGGAAGGCCCCGACCGACGTGGACACGACCGACCGCCGGCCGCTGAGCCAGGTGCTGCGGGTGGTGTGGATCGTCGACCTCCTGGTGGTCGCCGGTGCGGCCGTGCTCGTGCTCGTGGCCAGTCCGGACGTCGCCACCTACACCGCCAGCCGCGACCAGTTCTTCTGGATCGCGGGCGCCGGGACGGTCGTCTACTTCGTCGCCGCCTACTGGCGCCTCCGACGCACCAAGGCCTACGCCCGCCGCGCTCTCGCCTGACGCCCGGCCGGCGTGCGCGGGCGAGGACGGGCGGGGCGGTAGGGCAGACTGGCCCGCCATGGAGCTCACCGGCAGCTGGAGCACCGCCCTGCCGGCCGGTGTCGGCGAGCGCTACGAGCTGCGCGAGACGCGCAACGCCGCGGCCGTCCTCGCCGCCACGAGCCCGGACGAGTTCGCCGAGATCTGCGCCGTGCTCGCCCACTTCGCCCTCACCACCGCCGACCTCGTCGAGGCCGGCGGCAACGAGTCCCGCCTCGCCGCGCGGCTCAACGCCGCCTTCCGGTCGCGCGGGTGGCGCGAGGGGCGCGTCGACACCGTCGTCACCTCGCGGCTGCAGGTGCAGCCGTGGGCGCCGGCGGGGGAGGTGGGCGTGACGGTGCGCGAGAGCGAGGTCGTCAACGAGGGCTACAAGGTCGACAACGTCAAGGGCCGGGTGGCGCTCGACGTCGAGTGGAACGCCAAGGACGGCAACCTCGACCGCGACGTCTCCGCCTACCGCGCGCTCTACGACGCGGGCCTCATCGACGGCGCGGTCCTGCTCACGCGCACCCACGACGACCTGCGCGACCTCGCCCGCGAGCTGGCCCGCGCGGCAGGGCGCAGCGACGACGAGGTCCGCAGCCGGCTCTCGACCTCGACGACCACCCACCTCGGCAAGCTCGAGTCCCGGATGACGCGCGGCGACGCCGGCGGCTGCCCCCTGCTCGCCGTCGCGATCTCCCGGCGCTGCTGGGTGCCCGCCGACGGCGAGCCGGCGCGCCCCGAGGCCCCGGCACCGTGGATGCTCACCGACGGGGTGAGCTGGTGAACGGGCACCCGGCGCACGACCGATCACCGGCGCACGACCGATCACCGGCGCACGATCGATCACTGTCGGACCCCGGCGCTAGCGTCCCGCCCACCCCGACCCCGGCGAGGAGGCCCGAGACGATGACCCTGGCGGCGGACGCCGGCAGCGCCGAGATGACCACGGACACCGGCACCCAGATCCCGGCAGGGATCGGCCCCGGCGCGCCCGACGACCCCGGCGCGCCCCCGCCGGCCCGCCGCGCGGAGCCCCTGCGCGCGGACGCGACGCCGCTGGAGAGCGTCGCGCTCCCCCGCACGGCCGGCGGCTGGTCGTGCGTCTACGCCGACCCCCCGTGGCGGTTCACCAACCGCACCGGCAAGGTCGCGCCCGAGCACCGGCGGCTCGACCGCTACGACACGATGTCCGCGCCCGAGATCGCCTCGCTGCCGGTGGCCGATGTCGTCTCAGCGAACGCGCACCTCTACCTGTGGGTGCCGAACGCCCTGCTGCCCGAGGGACTCGCGGTGATGCAGGGCTGGGGCTTCCGGTACGTCAGCAACCTCGTCTGGGCCAAGCGGCGCAAGGACGGCGGGCCGGACGGGCGGGGCGTCGGGTTCTACTTCCGCAACGTCACCGAGCTGATCCTGTTCGGGGTGCGGGGCTCGCTGCGCACGCTGGAGCCCGGCCGGCGGCAGGTGAACATGATCGAGACCCGCAAGCGGGAGCACTCCCGCAAGCCCGAGGAGGCCTACGACCTCATCGAGGCGTGCTCCCCCGGGCCCTACCTCGAGATGTTCGCCCGCTACGCCCGTCCGGGGTGGACGAGCTGGGGCGCGGAGTCCGCCGAGGACGTCGCGCCGCGCGGCCGGCAGTACCCCGCCTACAGGTAGTACACAGTCGAACAGATTCGATCACTGCCCGTGCCCGCACTCCGCCGTCGGGCGGACCTTGAACTCGTTCGCAGTACGCTCCCGACCGCTTGACTCAGGAGTAATCGCCGGTAGTGGCGGCATTCGGCCACGCGCTGTGATACTTCCTCGCATGGCGAAGACACCGGAGCTGGCGCGCAACCAGCGGGTGACGGGGGCGGAGCGCACCAAACTGGGCAACGAGCTGCTCAAGCGGTACCAGAAGGGCGCCAGCATCCGTGAGATCTGCGCCGAGACCGGCTACAGCATCGGTCGGGTCCGCCGCCTGCTCGTCGACGCGGGCGTGGAGTTCCGCGGCCGCGGCGGTACCCAGGGGCGCACCCGCAAGGACGGCACGAGCGGTACGGCCAGTACGGCCAGCACGGCCGGTACGGCGAGCACCGCCAAGTCCGCGAGCTAGCGCCGGGCGCGGCGCCGCACCAGCGCGTTGAACGCGGTCTTGAGGCCGACGTCGAGGCGGGAGCCGTCGGCCGGCAGCAGGCCGATCTGACGGGCGAACCGCATCTGGTCGAAGACCACGACGTTGCTGGTCACGCGGCCGTCCTCGACGACGAAGTGGTCCATCCCGTCGAGGTCCAGGCGGGCGCCCGAGGGCGCGATGCCCTCCCAGTCGCCGCCGGTGTGGTGCCCGGCGAGCCGCCAGCGCAGGAAGACCTCCCCGCTCTGCCCGCTCTCGCCGGTGCCCTGCTCCGCCATCCCCTCGATCGTCATCGTGAGGTCGGGGACGGCGGTGAACACGTTCGCCCACCAGGCGACGAGCTCGTCGGCGCCGCGGACGGTGCGCATCGGGAACCGCACGCGGACGTCCGGCGCCCAGGCCTGGCGCAGCGACGGCGCGTCGTGGCTGTTGATGACGTCGACGCTCCACCGCACGAGCGCGCCCGGCGTCGCCCCGGTGGGCGGCGTGGGGCCGGGCGGGTCCGGCGCGGACGGGCGACCCGACCGGCCCGACGGCGGGGAGGAGGTAGGCTCAGCGCTCACGAGGCGTTCACGACCAGGAGCGTAGACGGCCCCGCGCGCGGGCACCTGTGCGCACACGACCCGCTCCGTCTCCCCGAGGTGACCTCCGTCGATGAGCACGTCACAGATCGCCGCCCAATGGGTGTCGGCGATCGGCAGCGCCGGCTCCCTGCTCGGGTTCGCCGCCTACGTCTGGATCATGCTGCTGAACCGCAAGGACCAGGTGGAGGTCCGCCAGGAGCAGCAGGCCCAGGGCGTCACCGCCTGGCTCGACGAGGGGGCGCGTCATGACCGGGACGAGGACTACGTGATCGTCGTCCACAACGGCGGCGACTCCCCGGTGTTCCAGGTGCGCTGCCTGTTCAGCCTCCCCTCGAGCGACGAGCAGCACAGCGTCTCGATGGCGCTGCTGCCCCCGGCGAGCGACGAGATCCAGTCGCTGCCGTTCGGGCACGACGACGTCAGCCGCGACGAGCTGTACTCGGCGCCGGCGGTGCCCGAGATGCGGTTCACCGACTCCCACGGCACCCACTGGGGACGCGACACCAACGGGCAGCTGCACCGCCTCGACCGGCGCAGCGTGCGGCGCAAGCCGTCGAAGAGCAGCGGGCAGGACGACGGGCAGGACGCCGCGCGTGACGACGCCGAGTGGGAGAAGGCGCACCGCGAGCGCGCCGACGCCCCGCGCGAGGGCTCGTCGCAGGGTGACTCGCCGCAGGACGACCAGCGGCGCGCGTCGAGCCGGTCGTAGCTACGGCAGCGTGAGGATCCGCGGGCCGTCGGCGGTGACGGCGACCGTGTGCTCGGCGTGCGCGGCGCGGCTGCCGTCGGCGGTGCGCAGCGTCCAGCCGTCGTCGTCGTGGACGTAGTCGTCACCGCCGCCGGCGTGGAGCATCGGCTCGATCGCGATGACCATCCCGGGCCGCAGGCGCATCCCCCGGCCGGAGCGGCCCTCGTTGGGGACGTGCGGCGCCTCGTGCATCGCGCGCCCGATGCCGTGCCCGCCGTGGTCGGCGAGCATCCCGTAGCCGGCCTCGCGGGCGACCGCGCTGACCGCGGCGCCGATGTCGCCGAGCCGCCCGCCCGGTCGCGCGGCGGCGATGCCGGCCTGCAGTGCGCGCTCGGTGGTGGCGATGAGCGCGAGGTCCGCCGGGTCGGCGTCGGCGCCGACGACCGCGCTGAAGGCCGCGTCGCCGCACCAGCCGTCGAGGAAGGCGCCGCAGTCGACGCTCAACAGGTCGCCCTCGGCGAGGCGGTGGGACCCGGGGATGGCGTGCACGACCGCGTCGTTGACGCTCGCGCAGATGACCCCGGGGAACGGGCTCGGCGCGAAGTGCGGGTGGTAGTCGAGGAACGCGGGCACCGCGCCGGCGTCGTCCATCACGTCGTGGGCGACGCGGTCGAGCTCCTTCAGGCTCACTCCCGGGGCCGCCGCGGCGCGCACCGCGTCGAGGCAGCGGGCGACGACGCGGCCGGCCTCGCGCATGGCCTCGACCTCACCGGAGGTCTTCAGCTCGATCTCGGAGCGCCGCAGCATGCCCCGACCCTAGACAGGGCCCGGATCCCGTGTCGGAATGACACGGCTGTCATTCGTCCCCACTGTGGACAGGGCCTGTGGACAACCCGCCCCTCTCAGCGGGGGACGAACTCGTAGTCCGTCGGGTCGAGCTTCGCCACCGCGCGGACGTACTCCTCCATGTAGCGCGGCCAGTTGGCGACGATGCGGCCCGACTCGTCGCGGTACCAGGAGTCGCACTGCGTCCACGCCGTGCCCTCGAACTGCGCCTGCAGGCGCTCGTCGAAGGCCTGCTCGACGTCGCGGCGGACCTCGAGCGCCGCGGCGTGGCGCCGCGCGGTCTCCTCGAGCGCCTGGCGCACGTACGCGACCTGCGCCTCCAGGAAGACGATGATCGAGCCGCCCGAGGTGTTGGTGTTCGGCCCGTAGAGCAGGAACAGCGACGGGAAGCCCGGCACCGTCATCCCCAGGTGGGCGTGCGCCCCCTGCCCCCACTCCTCCTGCAGCGTCCGCCCGCCGCGTCCGACGACGTCCATCGGGAACATGAAGTCGGTGCTCCTGAAACCCGTGCCCCAGATGAGCACGTCGGCCGGGTGGTGCCGCCCGTCCTCGGTGCGCACGCCGTCGGGGACGATCTCGGTGACCCGGTCGGTGACGAGCTCGACGTTGTCGCGCTCGAGCGCGGGCAGGTAGTGCGAGCTGAAGAGGATCCGCTTGCACCCGAACGTGTAGTCCGGCCAGGCCTTGCGCCGCACCTCCGGGTCGCGCAGCTGGCGGCGCATGAACAGCGTCGACCAGACGCGCCCGGCCCGACCGACCGTCCTCGGGTGCCGGATCATGATCGTCAGGAGCTCGAGGTAGCCCTTGAGCAGGAACCGGCGCGCGCGCATGATCCCCGGCACGGCGCGGAAGGCGCGGCGCATCGCCGGCGGGTAGTAGCGGTTCTTGCGCGGGAAGAACCAGTTGCCGCTGCGCTGGAAGACGGTCATCGCCCCGACCTCGGGCGCGATGGCCGGCACGAACTGCACCGCGCTCGCGCCCGTCCCCACCACGGCGACGCGCTTGCCGGCCAGGTCGACGTCGTGGTCCCAGCGCGCGGAGTGCATGGCCGGGCCGGCGAAGTCGTCGGCGCCGGGGATCGGCGGGACGGCGGGGGTGTTGAGCTGTCCGGTGGCCAGCACGACGGCGTCGGCCTCCCAGCGACGGCCGTCCTGCGCCTCGACGGTCCAGGTCATCGTCGCCTCGTCGAGCCGGACCGCCTCCACGCGCACGTCCGGCACGAACACCTCGCCGAGGCCGTACTCCTTGGCGACGCCCTGGAGGTACTCGAGGATCTCGGGCTGGGGGGAGCAGAGCCGTGACCAGTCGCTGCGCTGGGCGAACGAGAACGAGTACAGGTGGCTCGGGACGTCGCAGGCCGCGCCGGGGTAGCTGTTGTAGTACCAGGTGCCGCCGATCTCGGGGGCGCTGTCCAGGATCACCACGTCGGTGATCCCGTGCTCGCGCAGCTCGATCGCCGCCGCGATGCCGCCGAAGCCCGCGCCCACGACCACGACGCGCGTCGAGGCCTCCCGACCAGTTCCGTCCTGTCCCGTCACGGGCCGGACGGTATCCGTTCCGCGCCGCTTTTGGCAGGCTGCCAACGTGACCTCGACCGGGCGACGTCCGCACCCGGCGCTCGCCGACGTCGTGCGCCGCTGCGAGCCCTACGACGAGGTCGCGGCCTCGGCGCCGCTGCGTCGGCGGGAGGCGCCCCACGGCGCGTGCACGCTGATCCTCGCCTGGGCCGACCCGCTGGAGCTCACCGGACCCGGCGGCCGCGCCCACCACGCCGCGTTCCTCGCGGGCATGCACGACCGCGCCGTCGTCACCGCGTTCGCCGGCCGTCAGCAGGGCGTCCAGGTCGACCTCACCCCGCTCGGGGTGCTGCGCCTGCTCGACCGGCCCACGTCCGCGCTGACCAACCGGATCGTCCCCCTCGACGCGCTCTCCCCGGAGCTCGCCGCACTGCCCGAGCGCCTGGCACACACACCACCCCGCGAGCGCCTCGCCCTCGTCGACGCCGAGCTGTGCGGGCTGCTCGACCGCTCGCGCACCCGCCCGGACCCCGAGGTGACGCACGCCTGGGCCCGCCTGGCCGGGGCGCGCGGACGGGTCGCGGTGTCGACCCTCGCCGACGAGACGGGCTGGAGCCGGCGGCACCTCTCCACCCGCTTCCGCGACCAGGTGGGCCTCACCCCGACGACCGCCGGGCGCGTGCTGCGCTTCCGGGAGGCCGCGCGGCTGCTCGTGCCCGGCGCGTGGGGCCCGGACGAGCCGTCCGCCGCCCGCATCGCCGCCCGCATCGCCGACGTGGCCGCGGCCTGCGGGTTCGCCGACCACTCCCACCTCGTGCGCGAGTTCCGCGACCTCGCCGGCTGCACGCCCAGCCGCTACGTGCAGGAGTGGCGGGCGGGGTTCCCCGACGTCCAAGACGCGACGGCCGCGGACTCCTAGCGTCGTCACCCATGAGCATCTACCCGACCCTGCGCTATCAGGACCCGGACGAGGCCGTCGTGCTGCTGCGCGACGCGTTCGGCTTCACCGTCGCCGCCGAGCACCGCGGCGAGGCCGGCACCGTGGAGCACGCCGAGCTGACCCACGGCGGCGGCGCGGTGCTCCTGGGCCCCCGCCGCGGCGGCGACGCGTTCGCCACCGGGCGGGCCGTCATCTACGTGGTGGTCGACGACGTCGACGCCCACCACGACCGCGCCGTCGCCGCGGGCGCCACCGTGACCATGGGCCTCACCGACCAGCCCTACGGCTCCCGGGAGTACGCCGCCGTCGACGGCGAGGACAACGTGTGGAGCTTCGGGACCCATCGTCCGGGCGGCTCCTGACGCGGCCCGGTGCACGCGGCGCTGGCAGGGTGGAGCGGGTGACCTCCGCCGACACGACGACCGGCCGCCTGGTCTTCGACGGCCGCTGCGGCTTCTGCACGCGCTGCGTCGGCTGGCTGCGCCTGCTGGACCGGCGCGGGCGCATCGACGTGGCGCCCTACCAGGCCGCGGGCGTGCCTGCCTCGGTCGGCGCGACCGTCGAGGAGTGCGGCGAGGCGGTGCAGTGGCGCGGGCGCGACGGCGTGCGCCGCAGCGGAGCTGACGCCGTGAACGCGGTGCTCTCCGAGATCACCGGCACCCCGCTGCCCTCGCTGCTCTACCGGGCCACCGGCGGCGTGCAGGAGTGGGCCTACCGCTGGGTGGCCGACCACCGGGGAGCCTTCCCGGGCACGACGCCGCACTGCGAGGCGCATCCGGAGGACTGCGCGGCGAACGGCTGACGAGGGGTTCCGCACGCCCCGCCCGGGGTCTACCTTCCGCTCCCGTCGGGCCCCGTCTCGTCGATCACCGGAGCACACCGTGGCCGTCCTGCTGAACCCCTACCTGCACTTCGACGGCGAGGCCGCCGAGGCCATCGCCTTCTACGCCGGCGTGTTCGGCGCGACCAGCAACGTCATGACCTTCGGGCAGATGGGCATGGAGGGCCCGGACGCGGACAGGGTCATGCACGGGCAGCTCGAGACCGGAGACGGGATGACGCTCATGGTCTCCGACATGCCGCCCGGGTCCACCCGCGAGCGCGGCAACGACGTCACCGTCTCGCTGTCCGGCGACGACGAGCCGACGCTGCGCGGGTGGTACGAGCAGCTCTCCGCGGGCGGCACGGTCGGCACCCCGCTGGAGAAGCAGATGTGGGGCGACCTCTACGGCGACTGCACCGACCGCTTCGGCGTGCGCTGGATGGTCAACATCTCCGCGGCGGGCCGGGCGGGTTAGCCCTCGCCGTTCCCGGAGCCCGACGAGGAGGACGACGAGGACGCGGCGCCCCGGCTCTTGGCGGGTGTCTTCGGGGCGCTCATGACCCGCCCCTTCGCCGGCGTGGCCGACGTGTCCTTCACCGGGCCCTTCGCCACCGAGCGGCCCGGCGCGGTGCGCGAGCCGGCGGCGCCCGACGAGCCGGAGGACGCAGACGACCCCGAGGACCCCGACGACCCGGCGGAGCCGGACGCCCCGGATGCCCCGGCGGAGCCGGACGACCCGGACCCGCCGGACGCCCCGGACGACGGGGTGGCCGGGGTGCCCGACGACGAGCCCGCGCCGGGCGACGACGTCGCGGCGGCGCCCTCACCGGCGTCCGCGCCGTCGCCTTCCCCGGCGCCCTCGCCCTCGCTGTCGCCCCCGTCCTCGCCCTCGTCCTCGTCCTCGCTGTCGTCCTCGCTGTCGTCCTCGCTGTCCTCCGCGTCCTCGTCCCCGCCCGTGCGCCCCCGCCGGCCGGTCGTCCACGACAGCTCGAGCTCCAGCTCGACCTCGTCGCCGTCGATCTCCACCTCGATCTCGACCTCGATGTCGTCGGCGAGGGGCAGCGTGAGCACCGGTCCGGACAGCGACAGCTCCGCCGATCCGCCCTCGCGGATGGCGTCGGCGAGGTCGGCGAGCCAGTCGGCGACCTCCTCGCGCGACAGCGTCACCTCGTGCTCGACCTTGACCTCAGCCATCACGCCGTCCTCTCGTCGCGCGCGGCCACGGCGCCGCGCTGTGCCCCCCACCACCCTGGCAGGGAACGGGTGATCCGGGCATCAGCGTCCGCCGTCTCGCCGCACGGACCTGGCGCCCGGCCCGGCTCCCGGCGAAGGTGGTGGTCGTGACGCGCACCGTGGACTGGGACGGCGACGCGATCGCGGCGATCGACCAGCGGGCGCTCCCGGCGGAGTACCGGATCCGGCGCCTCGCGACGGTCGAGGCGGTGGTCGCGGCCATCGGCGACCTCACCGTCCGCGGCGCGCCCGCCCTGGGCGCCGTGGGCGCCCTCGGCGTCGCGCTCGCGGCCCGCCGGCACCCCGGCGACCACCTCCGGGTGCGGGCGGAGGCCGAGCGGGTCGCCGCCGTCCGCCCGACCGCGGTGAACCTGCGCCGCGGCGTGGAGCGGGCGCTCGCGCGCCTCGACGACGGCGCCGACGCGGTGCTCGCCGAGGCGTGCGCCGTGCTCGACGAGGACGAGGCCACCAACCGGCGCCTGTCCGCCCGCGCCGCCGACCTGCTCACCGAGCTCTGCGGCGACCGCCCGCTGCGCCTGCTGACCCACTGCAACAGCGGCGCCCTGGCCGCCGTGGCCTGGGGCACCGGGCTGGGCGCGATCCGCGAGCTCGCCGAGCGGGGACGCGTCGCGGAGGTCCTCGCGTGCGAGACCCGACCGCTGCTCCAGGGCGCCCGCCTGACGGTCTGGGAGCTGCGCGAGATGGGCGTGGACCACCGCCTGTGCGTCGACGCCGCGGGCGCCTCGGCGATCGCGCGCGGGCTCGTCGACGCGGTGGTGGTCGGCGCCGACCGCATCGCCGCCAACGGGGACGCCGCCAACAAGATCGGCACCTACGCGCACGCGTGCGCCGCGGTCCGCCACGGCGTGCCGGTGGTCGTCGTGGCGCCCGAGTCGACCGTCGACCACGCCACGCCCACCGGTGCCGACATCGCCATCGAGGAGCGCGACGCCGACGAGGTCCGCACGGTCGCGGGGACGCCGACCGCGCCGCCCGGGACCCCGGTCTACAACCCGGCCTTCGACGTCACGCCGTCCGCGCTGCTCAGCGGCGTCGTCACCGAGCGGTCCACGTTCCGCGACGGCGCCTGGACCGCCGAGGCCGTGCCGGCCGTGCCGGTCGCGCAGCCCCGGCCACGCCGCCCCGAGGTCCGATCGAGGTCGCTCGTGCACGACTCGACGGCGTGACGCCGCGTCGTTGCCCGCGCGGCCGTGTACGGAGCGGATCGGCGATGGCACGCTGAGCACGTGCTGTCGGGGCCCGGGAACGCGCCGTCCGGCGCCCCCGACGTCGCCGGCGACGGGGCGCCGCACGCCGGCGACCCCACGTCCTGGGCGCGGGGGGTCGGCGCGCTGCAGGAGGCCGAGCGGGTCGGGTCCTGGCGGGTCGGCAGCGAGCACCTCCTGGTCGCGAGCCTGCTCGACCCCGTCGCCCGGCGGCTGGTGCTGGAGGCGGGCGTCGACTTCGGCGTGGTCCAGGCGCAGATCGGCCGGCCGGTGCACGCCGGCATCGGGGCCCGACCGGGCCTGCTGCCGCGCCCGGAGGACATGAGCCTCAGCGACGGTGCGCGGCGGGCGCTCGAACGCCTCCGGGCCGGCATCGAGGACGACCCGAGCCTCGCCACCTGGGTGCGCCCGGACCGCAGCACCGACCCCCGCGGGCGCAGCGTCGTGCGCCGGCGCCTGCTCGTCCAGCTGCTCGAGAGCGACGGGCCGGGCGGGGCGCGGCGGGTGCTCGACCGGCTCGGGGTCGCGCCGCGCACCGGCTGGCTCGTGCAGCGGCTGGGCGAGCCGGACTCCCCCGCGCCCCTGTAGCTCAGGCGGTGCGCGGCTGGTCGTCGGCGCTCGCGGGGACGCACGCCGCGGCCAGGTCGGCCAGCGGGAACGCGAGCTCGTCGGCCAGCGCGGCGACCGTGAAGAACGCCGGTGTCGGGACCCGGCCGGACTCGATCTTGCGCAGCGTCTCCACCGACATCCCGGCCGCCGCGGCGACCGACGCCATGCTCCGCGACCCCCGGGCCTCCCGCAGGACCTCACCGAGCCGCTGCCCGCGCTCGCGCTCCTCCGGGGTCAGCGGCACACGCACCATGGGCGTGATAGTAATACCGGTATAACTATCCCGACCAGGAGTGCCCGATGATCGAACTCAAGACCCCCGCCGAGATCGAGCGGATGCGGGTCGCCGGGCGGTTCGTGGCCCAGGTGCTCACGGAGCTCGCCGACCGCGCCCGGGTGGGCGTCGACCTGCTCGACCTGGAGCAGCACGCCCGCACGATGATCCGCGAGCGGGGCGCCCAGTCGTGCTACTGGGACTACGCACCGTCGTTCGGCCGCGGACCGTTCCGCCACGTCGTCTGCCTCTCGGTCAACGACGCCGTCCTGCACGGGCTGCCGCACCGCTACGTCCTGCGCGACGGCGACGTGCTGACCATGGACCTCGCCCTCGGGATCGACGGCTGGGTGGCCGACTCCGCGCGCACCGTCATCGTCGGCGAGGCCGCCGAGGAGGACCGGCGCCTCGTGCGCGCCGGCGAGGAGGCCCTCGAGGCCGCGATCGCCGCCGCGCAGCCCGGCGGCCGGCTCGGCGACATCTCCGCCGCGATCGGGCGCGTCGCCGCGCGGCACGGCTACCCGGTCAACCTCGAGTTCGGCGGCCACGGGCTGGGGCGCACGATGCACGAGGACCCGCACGTCCCCAACGACGGGCGCGCCGGTCGCGGCCTGACACTGCGGCCGGGGCTGACGCTCGCGCTCGAGCCGTGGTTCGCCCGCACGACCGGGAAGATCGTCTACGACCCCGACGGCTGGACCATCCGCTCGGCCGACGGCTCGCGCACCACCCACGCCGAGCACACCGTCGCCGTCACCGAGCACGGGCCGGAGGTGCTGACGCGGTGCTGACGCGGTGCTGACGCGGTGCTGACGCGGTGCTGACGCGGTGCTGACGAGGTGCTGACGCGCGGTCCTGACCCCGCACGTGTTCTCGCCGGTGTCGGCCGCGCACCCAGCGACGGGCTGACGCGGTGCCCGTCCGTACGGACGGCCAGGGCGGCGGACCGCGCGATCGCGACCGGCGCGGTCGAGGTGCTGCGCGGGCGGAGCGACCTCCTCGGCCGCTTCGCGCGGACGTTCCGCCCGGCCGGCTGAGCTGAGACCGCTCAGGATACGGCCGCGCCCGCGAGCCGCCGCCGTGCGCGCCGGGGTGCGCCGGCCCGGGGCAGCCGGGCCACGGCCGTGGTCCCCCGCCCCCAGAGCCCGGTACCGCGGCTGAGGATGAGCGCGCCGACCACCAGGGCGACCAGCGGCGGCACGAGGGCGACGACCCGCATCGAGAGCCGCGACACCGACGCCGGCTGCCGTGTCGGCGTGTCGATCGCCAGGCGGCCGTCGTCCACGAGCGCATCGTGTCAGGGCCGGGGTCGCCGCGGCGGGGCCTCGTGGGCGGGATCGCGCGGTTCCTCGCCACCGGCCTCCTCGTGCTGCCGCTGAGCCTGGGCCTCTACCTCGCGGCCGTGGCGCTCGGCCTCGACCCGCTGGCCGCCCGGGTCCCCTCCTTCGCCGTCGGCACCACGCTCGTCGCGGTGCTCCACCGGCGCTGGACGTTCCGCACCGCCGGCGTGCGGGGCGCGCTCGGCTGGACCGCGCTGCTCTACGTCGCGACCTCCGCCGTCGTGGTGGTGACCCACGGGGTCGCGCTCGCCCTGCTCCCGGCGGTCGTCGCGGCGCCGGCGATCGCCGTGACGGCGTGGGTCGTGTCCCAGGGCGTGGGGACCGCCATCACCTTCCTCGTCCTGCGCGGCGCAGTCTTCCGGTGATCAGCTGCGAGGAGGTCCCCGACGACCGGGTGCCGCAGCCGCTCCGAGCGTGGGTGCGCTGGTGGACGCGCTGCTCGTCCCACCAGGCGCGGAGCTCCGCGCGCGCGTCACGCCGCTCGGGCACCAGCTCCGTGCTCGCCCGGTCGTGCGGGTCGGCACCGAGCTCGCCCTGCGCGCGACGCTCGAGGCAGCCTGAGCCCGGGGCTCCCGGACCTCACCAGGCCTCGCCCGGCCGGTAGGTGCCGAAGCACCATCTATGGCCCGAGGGGTCGAGGCCGCGGGCGCGGCGGGTGCCCCACTCGGTGTCCTCGGGGTCGATGACGCTGCTCCCGCCCGCCGTCACGATCTGGCCGCGTCCCTCGGCGTGAGCACCGGCGCCGCCACCGCCGTGATCGACCGGCTGGAGCGTGCCGGGCACGTCCAGCGCCACCGCATCCGGGGCGCCGGGCCGCGGCGTCCGTCACGGGCCGACCGCCCGCTCGCGGGCGGCGCCCGCATCGTCGACACAGGTGGATGGAGGTCAGGGTGGCGGCTACGGACGAGTCCGGGACGGCGTCGGGCTGCTGTCGACGGCTCTGGCCTCGGAGCGGAAGGTGCCGCGGGCCGAGGTCCGTCACGAGATCAGTGCCAGCTCCATGGCCGCCGCCCCGGGAATCCTCGCCGGTGCCTTCTTCCTCCTCGCCGACCTCCGGCGGCTCTCGGTACCGACCGCCATCGGGTCGGTCATCGGCTCGGTCGTCTTCGGTGTCGTGATCATCGTGCTCAAGGCCGCGCTCCACTGACCGGCGGGGTCAGTAGATGCGGCGGAGCCGGGCGCCCCAGGGACGGCCGTCGGGGTCGAGCACCATCCGGTAGGCGGGGTCGATCAGCCAGCGGCGCCGCAGGGTCAACCGGACCTGTTCGTGGCCGGGGACGTGGCGGCGCAGGCGACCGGGCGGGCGCGGGCCCCGGGCGCCGACCGCGTGCCAGGCGTCGAGCGCGGCCGCCCGCTCCCGGACGGCCCGCGCGGCGTGGTCGGGGTCGAGCAGGTCGGTGTCGTCCCCGAGCTCGAGGTGCTCGCGCATCAGCTCGAGGCGCAGGCGCCGGGCCAGGGCGCGGGCACCGTCGCCGAGGCCCGCGGGGTCCGCCGGCGCGCGTCCGTCACGCTCCTCGTCGAGGACCGCGGCGACCAGCTCGGAGTCGTGGGTCCAGGAGCGGGTGTTGAAGTTGTTGCTGCCCACGGTCGCCCAGACGTCGTCGACGACGCAGACCTTGGCGTGCACGTAGACCGGGCGCTGCCCGTCGTTCTCGACGTCGAGGACCTGCACCCGCGCGCCGCCGGCCTCGTGCACCATCGCGAGCGCCTCGCCCTGCCCCAGGACCGCGGGTCCCGGCCGGTCGTCGTGCTCGGGCCGGGGCACGACCGCGATGAGGTGGAGCCGCGGGGCGCGGCGCAGGGCCGCGGCGAACACCCGCGCGACGTCGGCGGACCACAGGTACTGGTCCTCGACGTAGACCAGTCGCTCGGCCCGGCCCAGCGCCTTGATCAGCCCGCGGGCGATGCTGCGCTCGCCGCGCGGCGCGAAGGGATAGGGCGGTCGACGGCGCGGGTAGGTGCGCAGGACCTGGACGGCGCACCGCCCGGCCGGAGCGGGGTCGGGCACGGGCGCCGGGAGCGGTGTCCCGCGGCGGGGCAGCCGGTGGAGGCGGTCGGGGAGGAAATGCCAGGGCAGCCGGGCCAGCGGCGTCGGGTCGTCCCACCGCTCGCGGAAGACCTCTTCGAGATCACGCACGACCGGCCCGCGCAGCTCGACCATGGCGTCGTGTCGGGGGCTGCGGGTGTACTCGTCGGCGTTCGCGGCGGACTGCGGGTCGCCGCGGTGGACGGCGTCGTCGCGGGCGCCCAGGACGAGGTCGATGCCGCCGACGTACGCGACGTCGTCGTCCGCCCCACCGGCGGACCCCGCGTCGCGGACGACGACGAGCTTCTGGTGGTGGCTGCCCAACGGCCGGATCCGCTGGTCGAGGAGCACCTCGGCGCCGAGCGGGAGGAGGTGCGCGGCGAGTCGGCGATTCCGTTCGACGTGGTAGCCGAACGCCTCCAGGTGCGAGCGCCACAGGAGGACGGCGAGCCGCGCGCCGCGCCGCGCCGTCCCGGCGAGCGCCGCGGCCACCGTCGGTCCGTCGTCGCCGAGCTCCTGGTCGCCGTCACCGCGCCAGCCCGCGACCAGCACGAGGTCGCCGTCGCCGGTGCCGGCCAGGCGTGCGGCGAGGGCGGCGTAGTAGTTGCCGCCGTGCACGCGCAGCCGGACCGCGTTGCCCTCGGTCCACGACCGCAGGCGGGTCGCCGGGTTGCCGCGTTCCTCGGCGGTGAGGAACCAGTCCTCGATCGCCGGCGCGCCGGTCGGCCGACCCAGCCCCAGCACCGCACGCAGCCGCGGCAGCAGCTCCTCGCCGTTCGGCGCCTCGACCAGCGGGGGCGCCCCGCCGCCGAGCGCGTCGGGACGGAGGTGCCGGACGACCCGCTCGACGTCGACCAGCCGTCGCATCGCGATCGCGGCCACCCGCCCGGGGTGGTCCCGCGCGAAGCCGGCGAAGAGCTCCGGGTCGTGGCCGGCGTCGTCGCCGACGAGCACCCACGACGTGTCCGGGTGCTCCGCGGCCAGCCGCTCGAGCGCGGCGCGCTTGCGTCCCAGTCCCACGCCGACCAGCCAGCCCGAGAACAGGGCGCGGCCGGCCGTCAGCAGGATGCCCGATGGGTAGTGGTCGTGGCGCAGGGCGCGCTGCAGCGGCCGGGACAGGGCCGGCGGCAGGGTGGTCAGGAAGAAGACGTCGGCCGACACGTCGGCGGCGACCGTGCGCAGCAGGCGCTGCATGCCCAGGAGCGAGCGGCGGTCCCGCGGGCCGCGGCTCATCAGGACCCGCAGGCGGCCCCACTGCCGGGACAGGGGCGCGACCCGCAGGACACCGTCGATGTCGTAGACCACGCCGAGCCGCGCTGTCTCCACGGGACCACCTTCCCCGGTCCTCGACCGGATCGCCGCACGACATCACGCCGGCGCTCCACCCGGCCCGGCGACCTCGTCCGTCGCGGATGAGATCTCCGGGAAGCCGGTCGGGCCGCCGTCCGTCGGCGCCGGAGCATCTCACCGTGGGCCGAGGCCCTCGACGACCTCGACACCCCGGCACAGGCCGTCCTCGTCGCGGATCCGCTCGCCGAGCCGGGCCGCCTCGCGCCGGAACGCGTCGCTGCGCACGAGGACACCGAGGCGCTCGGACAGGCCGGCGACGAGGTGCCGCGCGGGCAGCGGCGCCGGCCCTGCGCCCACGGCGCGGACCCGCGCACCCCAGAACGGCTGGTCCCCGACGAAGGGGCAGACGAGGGTGGGTCGGCCGGCCCGCAGCCCCGCCCCCGTCGAGCCCGCACCGCCGTGGTGGACGACGGCGGCGACCTGGTCGAAGAGCCAGTCGTGGGGCACCTCGTCGACGACCAGGACGTCCGGCGACGGGGCGTCGCCCGCGGCCAGGCCACCCCACCCGGTGGCGACGACCCCGCGCAGCCGGTGCGCCGCGAGCGCGTCGAGCACGGCGTCACGCCGCTCGTCGGCGCCCTTGCCGAACCCCATCGACCCGAAGCCGACGTACACCGGCGCCGGCCCCGCGGCCAGGAAGTCGACGAGACGCGCGTCCGGCCGCCACGCCGGGTCGCGCTCGAGGAACCAGTAGCCGGTGACGTGCGCCGACGGTGGGTAGTCGGCCGGGACCGGGACCACGTGGCGGCTGTAGGGATAGAGCACGGGCACCGGTGGCCCGTCCGGACCGCGGAGCGGGTCGGCGAGCCGCCCGACGCGCCCCAGCCCGAGCCGGCGCCGGAAGTCGTTGATCATCCCCCCGTACAGCACCCCGGCCGCGCGCGTGAACGAGTACGACGCCCGGTTGGCCCACCCCGGCAGGGATGCCCCGCCCAGGAACGGGATGGGGTACGCGCGGGTGGGTGTGGAGAACGGCAACGGGATCGACAGCACCCCGGGCACGCCCAGCGCTTCGGCGAGGTGGGGACCCGCGAGGCACTTGGGGTGGTGGACGATCACCTGCGGGTCGACCGCCCGGGCCGCGTCCGCCTGCTCGTCGAGGTGCTCGCGCATCGCGTCGCGCATGACCCCGAGCGACCGCAGCGCGTCCCGCGCGCCGCGCAGCTCGGGCATGAGCTCCTGCAGCATCGTGAGCATGCGGGAGCCGGCGGGATGGCACCGGGCGCCGACACCCTCGACCACCTCGCGGAAGGCCGCGGGAACGGCCAGCGTGACGTCGTGACCCCGGAGCACGAGGGCGCCGGCGAGGGCGACGTAGGGCTGGATGTCGCCGCGGGTGCCGAAGCTGGTCACGAGGATGCGCACGGGAGCCGCCGATCGGTCGGCCCGGGCGGACCCGGGCGTCGTCCA
The DNA here is from genome assembly GCF_056311855.1 of Actinomycetospora sp. ABD4_176. Taxonomy (NCBI): domain Bacteria; kingdom Bacillati; phylum Actinomycetota; class Actinomycetes; order Pseudonocardiales; family Pseudonocardiaceae; genus Actinomycetospora; species Actinomycetospora sp. ABD4_176. The sequence continues at coordinate 3,976,423 of NZ_CM149974.1, forward strand.
ACGATCGCCGACCAGACTTCCCGGCACGCCTGCCGGGGAACGTACTCCGGCCGGGGACCGGTGGTCAGCGGTATCGGTCGGGCAGGCGGTGCGAGGGCTCGCCGCCACGGTGGTCGCGACGTCATGCCCCTGCGCGGAGGGCGCTGCTCGCCGGCCCGGGTCCCTGCTCGCTACGGCGACGATGATGCGGTCGGCGGGACCAGGGGCGGGTCGTGCTCGTCGAGGTCGGCGAGCCAGTCGAGGAAGGCACGCGCCTGCGGGCCGGGATGAGGAGCGTCGCGGGTGCGGAGCAGGTAGTGGGCCTGGCGCATCGGCCACGAGTGATCGACGGTGAGGGCGACCCGTCCGGCTCGGACGGCACTGCGGGCGAAGCGCTCGGGCACCACCGCACACGCGTCACCGGTCGCCGCGAGCTCGAGGGCGGTGACGGATGTGTCGACGGTGATCGCACGGGAGGGCGCCGCCGCTCGCGCGGGGAGGATCCGTTGCCAGACGTCGTCGAACCCGAGGACCTGGATACGGGGCCGCCCGCCGAGATCGTGCGTCGAGCGGACCGGGCCGTAGCGCTCGGCATGCGCGGGACCGTGCACGACGACCGCGTGGTCGTGGTGGAGGAGCTCGGCGTCGATGCCGATCTGCGCGCCGCGCCCCTGATGGATGTCGACGTCGACGCCCTCGGGGGTCAGGGCGTCGGACCACACCGCGCACACCAGGCGGAGCTCGATCTCGGGGTGCACCCCTTCGAAGCGGGCGAGTCGCGGGGCGAGCCAAGTCGCGGCGTAGGACACCTGGGTGCGGACCGTGAGCTGGCCGCGACGGGCGGGTCCGAACAGGCCGGTGGTGGCGACGGCGAGGTCGTCGAGACTCTCCCGCACGTGGGGCAGGTAGGCACGACCCAGTTCAGTGAGCGCCACGCTGCGCGCGAGACGTTCGAACAGCCGCACCCCGAGATGGGTCTCCAGGGAGCGGATCCGCTGGCTGACCGCGGCCGGGGTCAGGTGCAGCTCGCCCGCGGCCGCCGTGAAACTGCCCAGGCGGGCGGCGGCCTCGAACGCCTGCACCTCGGGGAGCGGAGGCAGCGGGTCTCGCTCCGTCATTGTCGCACGGTAACCGCATGGCGCCCGTCCGAGCCATCGGTCCAGGCAGGGCTGAGACCGGGAAGAGCTTGTTTGAGTTGGTGGTGGTCCCTGACGGAGAGTGCAGGGTGCACGTCCTGCGCACCTGGAGGGGTCCCGTGAGCCAGACCACCGTCGAGCACCCCGGAACCGGATCGTCCGATCAGCCGGAGGGGACCCTGACCCTGGGCGGACGCAGCCTCGCCGTCGTCCTCGACGGCGTCGAGCGGCGGTTCCACTACGTCTGGCTCCGGGACAACAGCTGGGCCGCCGCCGACCGGGTGGCGCAGTCGGGCGAGCGCCGGCTGTTCACCGCGCACATCCCGCCCGCCATCGCGCCGACGGCCGCGTCCTTCGACCCCGCCGACGGGCTGGCCGTGCTCTGGAACGATGGGCAGGCCTGCACCTACCACCCGGAGTGGCTGCGTCGGCACGACTACTCGACACGCCCTCGCCGGGCCCGCGAGCCGCGGGTGACGCTGTGGGCGGAGGCACCGGCGGAGCCGCCCCGCTTCCGGCACGCCGAGGTGGTCGGCAGCGTCGCCCGGCAGCTCGCCTACCTCGACGCCGTGCGCGAGCACGGGGCGGCGATCGTCACCGGGGTGCCGTCGGTCGACGGCGAGGTCGAGCGCTTCGCCGAGACGGTCGGCCACGTGCGCGAGGTGGCCTTCGAACGGGTGCACAACGTGCGCCACGACCCAGCCGGCTACAACGTGGCACACACCCCGGGCGAGCTCAAGCCCCACACCGACATGCCCAGCTACAACTGGCCGCCGTCCGTGCAGCTGCTGCACTTCCTGACCAACCGCGCCGCCGGGGGAGAATCCACCCTGGTCGACGGGTGGGCCGCCCTGACCGAGCTGCGGCGACGCCACCCGCAGCACTTCGACACCTTGTGCCGGATCCCGGTGCCGTACCAGCTGTTCAGCGACGACGAGGACACTTGGGCCGAGAACCCCATGGTCACCCTCGACGCCGATGGAGAGATCAAGCTCTTCCGGTTCTCCAACCAGCTCGCCCAACCATTGTCGGTCGCGTTCGACCAGGTCGAGGCCTTCTACGACGCCTACCGCACCTTGGGCTCGATCATCGACTCCGGCCGCTACCGCGCCGTGTTCCGCTCGGACGACGGGGACCTGCTCACGGTGCACTCGCACCGCGTACTGCACGGGCGCTTGCCCTACGACCCCGCGACCGGCGAGCGCCACCTCCAGGACGTCTACATGGAGTTCGACGACTTCCTCGCGCGGCGGCGGGTGCTGCGCGGCGAGCACAAGCCGATGCCCGCCCAGACCGAGGCGGGGCCGTCGTGAGCGCCCCGGACGGGCACCCCACCGTGGGCTTCACCGCGATGGCCGACGGGACGGCCGCCGACTATCGGCTGCTGGCCGCCTACGAGGAGGCCGAGCTCGCGCAGTTCCCCGAGCGCGTCCTGGACTGGCTGCGCGAGATGGACGTGCGTACCGGGTACCAAGTCACGCGACTGGAGCACTGCCTGCAGGCGGCCACCCGGGCGCACCACGCCGGGGAGGACGAGGAGACCGTGGTCTGCGCGCTGGTGCACGACATCGGTGACGTCCTCGCGCCGGCCAACCACTCCGAGGTCGTCGCCGCGCTGGTACGGCCCTACGTCAGCGAGCGCAATCACTGGGTTCTCCAGCACCACGGGGTGTTCCAGGGTGCCTACTGGTTCCACCACGTCGGCGCGGACCCCGACGCGCGGCGGCGCTGGGCCGGGCATCCCTTCTACGACGACTGCGTGCGCTTCTGCGCGGACTACGACCAGAACTCCTTCGACCCCGACTACTCCTCCGAACCGCTGACGTTCTTCGCACCGATGGTGCGTCGGGTGTTCGCCCCGGACCGGGTCCGGCCCGTCGAGACGGCGACGGCCGCGCAGGACACCCGGTGACGTCGCCTGTGGGGCCCGGTGCCGTCCCTCGCCCGACGATCGGCTTCGTCGGCGTCGGGCACCTCGGCAGCCTGCTCGTCCACAGCCTGCTGCGGGCCGGCTATCACGTGGCCGTCACCGACCTGCGCCCGGAGAACGCCGCGTCGCTGCTCGCCGCCGGGGCCGCCTGGCGCGCGAGTCCGCGTGCCGCCGCCGCGGGCGCCGACTGCGTGATCACCTGCCTGCCCACGCCGGAGGTCGTCGCCAGCTGTGTGGAGGGTGAGGCCGGAATCCTGGGCGGGACGTCGGCCGGGGCCACATGGATCGACATGAGCACCAACGACGTCGGAGTGCTCAGGCGCCTCGCTCGACGCGCCGCGGAGCAGGGCGTCGAGACCCTCGAATGTCCCGTGACCGGTGGCGTCCACACCGCCGAGGTCGGCCGCATCACCGCGTTGGTCGGCGGCGACGAACGGTGTTTCGCCCGCCATCGCGACCTTCTGGCCGCGATGACCGACCCCGTCATCCACGTCGGCGACCTCGGCAAGGCGACGACGCTCAAGGTCATCACCAACATGCTCGCCTTCGTCCACCAGTGGGTGGCCGGGGAGGCGCTCATGCTCGCCGAGGCGGCCGACATCGACCTGGGTCGCGCCTACGAGGGCATTCGGAACAGCTCGGGCAACAGCTGGTCGTTCGAGGTCGAGACCCAGCTCGTCCTCAGCGGCAGCTACGACTTCCGCTTCAGCCTCGACCTGGCCTGCAAGGACTTCGGGCTCGCCCACGACCTCGGGCGGACGTACGGGGTGCCGCTCGAGGTCGCCGGCCAGGTCCAACAGATCTTCGAGCGTGCCCGCGCCCTATACGGGGGCGACGCCTGGTCCACACAGGTGGTGAAGCTCCTCGAGGACACAATGGCCCGTCCGTTGCGCGCCGACGGGTTCCCGACGTCCCTGTTCGGTGGCCAGAGCACGGTGGGGCCGGCGGGCCCGGGCGCCGAGCGGGGCGCCCGGCCTGGGCCCGGTCCGAGCACGGCGTCGGGGCGGAGCGGGACCTCGTCGACCACGGCCCCGCGCGACGGGTGACGACGAACGGGATCGTCTCGGCGACGTCCTCGGCGGTGAGGAGATCGGTGGTACCGAAGGTCCCCTCAGCGCCCTTGAGCACCTCGGGCGGATGTGCTCGAAGAGCTCGGTGAGGACGGGCCGGGCTCGACGATCGAGACGCGGACGTCGCGGCCGGCGGTATTCCGGCGCAGCGACTCGCTTGACGCACCAACGCCTGCTCGGTGAGGTTGGCGACGCCCAAGCCGACGCGGGCGGCCCCCGGAGCTGACGTTGACGATGTCCGCGGTGCGCCGGTAGACGCTCTCGGCGGCGGGGAGCAGGTGCGCAGGGCTGCATGCTTGACGCCGAGGCCCGATCTACGCCGCCGTCAGCATCGCGCCCTCCCTCATCCTGATGGCCGGCTGCCGCCGGGACCGTGCCGAGCAGTCGCGCGAGGAAATGTTGCCCAGGCACGACGAGGTCGTCCAGGACGTCGTCCTCGCCTGCCGCGATGTCGCATCACGTCCTGGATCGGGCGACCGGTCCGGACGGGCCTCGTCGCAGGTCAGACATGGTGGAGACGAAGGGAATCGAACCCTCAACCCCCGCCTTGCAAAGGCGGTGCTCTGCCAATTGAGCTACGTCCCCGAGGGTCAGGACGAGGTGGTCGCCTCGCGCCAGACGTCTCGCGTCGGTCGTTGATCGCGACGGCGCCGGAGGATCAGGGCGGCCCCGGCGGCCAGGGCGAGCGTCACGAGTGCCTTCACCGCACCCCTTCCGACGACGACCAGGCCCACGGTACCGCAGCACCTACACTCGCCCCCGAGCACGCGAGGGGCACGCTGCGCATGATCGACGGCCCCGCGGACCTGCCGAACGTGCCCCTCGCCGCCGGAGGCTCGGTGCCGAGGTGATCGTCCACGGGTATCGCCGGGCGGCGGGTGGGCGGTAGGACTCACCCGTCGGACGACGAGGTCTCGTGGACGGGAGCGCGGATGGCCGGGACGGATCGTGCCTACGTGGTGGGCACGTTCGACACGAAGGGCGAGGAGCTGCGCTACGTCGCCGGGCTCCTGCGCAACGCGGGGCACGCGGTGACGACGGTCGACGTCGGCACCAGCGACCCGGACGGGAGCACCGCCGACGTCACCCCGCGCGACGTCGCGGGCGCCGAGGCGTTCACCGGCGACCGCGGGACCTCGGTGGCGGCGATGACCGCCGCGCTCGAGCGGTGGCTGCCGGCGCGCGAGGACCTCGCCGGCGTCCTCGCGCTGGGCGGCTCCGGAGGGACGGCGATCACCACGCCGGCGCTGCAGCGCCTCGTGGTGGGCGTGCCGAAGGTCGTGGTGTCGACGGTGGCGTCGGGCAACGTCGCGCCGTACGTCGGCGCGGTCGACATGACGCTGATGTACTCGGTCACCGACGTGGCCGGGCTCAACCGCATCAGCCGGCGGGTGCTCGCCAACGCCGCGCACGCGCTGGGCGGGATGATCGGCGCCGAGACCCCGCCGGCGCAGGACCGGCCGGCGCTGGGGCTGACGATGTTCGGGGTGACGACGCCGTGCGTCACCGCCGTGACCGAGGCCGTCGGCGACCGCTGGGACTGCCTCGTCTTCCACGCCACCGGCACCGGCGGGCGCGCGATGGAGAAGCTCGTCGACGACCGGCTGGTCGAGGCCGTCGTCGACGTGAGCACCACCGAGATCGCCGACCTCGTCGTCGGCGGCGTCATGGCCGCCACCGAGGACCGCCTGGGCGCGGTGGCGCGGACCGGCGTGCCGTGGGTGGGTTCGGTCGGAGCCCTCGACATGGTCAACTTCGGGGCGCCCGACACCGTCCCCGAGCACTTCCGCGGGCGCACCTTCTACGAGCACAACGCGCAGGTGACCCTCATGCGCACCACGCCCGACGAGAACCGGGCCGCCGCCGCGTTCCTCGCGCGGCAGCTCGACGCCTGCCCCGGACCCGTGCGCCTCGTGCTGCCCACCGGCGGCGTGTCCGCCCTCGACGCCCCCGGCATGCCCTTCGCCGATGCCGAGGCCGACGCCGCACTGTTCGACACCCTGCGGCGGGAGTTCCGGGAGAGCGACGACCACCGGATCGTCGAGAGCCCCCACCACGTCAACGACCCCGAGTTCGCCGCGACCCTCGTCGCCGCGCTCGAGGAGATCACCGGAGGACGCCCGTGACCCGCGCCGAGATCCTCGAGCGCCTGCGCGCCAAGGTCGATCGCGGCGAGCCGATCGTCGGCGGCGGCGCCGGCACCGGCCTGTCCGCGCGCTGCGAGGAGGAGGGCGGGATCGACCTCATCGTCATCTACAATTCCGGCCGATACCGCATGGCCGGTCGCGGTTCGCTCGCCGGATTGCTGGCCTACGGCAACGCCAACGACATCGTCGTCGAGATGGCGCGGGAGGTCATCCCCGTCGTGCGGCACACCCCGGTGCTCGCGGGGGTGAACGGCACCGACCCGTTCCTCATCCGGCCCCGCTTCCTGCGCGAGCTGCGTGAGCTCGGGTTCGCCGGGGTCCAGAACTTTCCGACCGTCGGCCTCATCGACGGCACCTTCCGGGTGAATCTCGAGGAGACCGGGATGGGGTTCGACCGTGAAGTCGAGCTCATCGCCGCCGCACACGACGAGGATTTGTTGACGACCCCGTACGTGTTCTCCGCCGACGACGCCCGCGCGATGACCGACGCCGGCGCCGACATCGTCGTCTGTCACATGGGCCTCACCACCGGCGGCTCGATCGGCGCGCAGACCGCGAAGTCGCTGGACGACTGCGTCGCGCTCGTCGACGAGTGGGCGCAGGCGGCGCTGTCGGTGCGCGACGACGTCCTGGTCCTCGTGCACGGCGGGCCCGTCTCGTCGCCGGACGACGCCGCGTACGTCCTGTCCCGCACGCGCACCTGCCACGGCTTCTACGGCGCCAGCAGCATGGAGCGCCTCCCCACCGAACAGGCCCTGACGGCCACCACCCGCGCGTTCGTCGACCTGCGCCCCACCCCCGAGGAGGAGATTCTGATGCCCGAGACCCGCAGCAGCACGGTGATCCCGGCCGACGTCGACACCGTCTGGCGCGTGGTCCGCGACTTCGACAGCCTGACCGCCTGGGTCCCGGCGATCGCCGCCTGCCGGCTCGACGGCGACGTCCCGTCCGACCAGGTCGGGGCCGTCCGCCGGCTCACCCTGGACGGCGACGGCGGCACCGTGGTCGAACAGCTGGTCGCCCTCGACGACCGCGAACGGACGCTCACGTACGCCATCCTCGAATCGCCGTTCGGGGTCCAGGACTACCGCGCGACCATCCGCGTGTTCCCCGTGACCTCGACGGGCGAATGCTTCGTGTCCTGGTCGGTCCTCTTCGACTGTGACCCGGATGACGCCGAACGGCTCAAGGCGTTCTTCTCCCGGGATGTGTTCGCCAGCGGACTGGAGGGCCTCACGGCGCATTTGTCCTCGACAGCGTGACGTCCAGGGCACGAATCGGGACCGGTGCGAACACCTCGTCATTTCTTTGCTAATGTCGGAAGAGCAACGAATAGACGGCACCTCATCGGTTCGATGAAGTAGTGAGGAGTCACGCCCCCCATGGCGCAGAGGACCATCGTCACCCTGGTCGACGACCTGACCGGCGAGGAGGCCGAGGACATCACGACGGTCGAGTTCGCTCTCGACGGCGTGACGTACGAGATCGACCTCGACGACAAGAACAGCGCGAAGCTGCGCGACGCGCTCGCCGACTACGTCGCGGCCGCCCGCCGCACCGGCGGCCGGCGCTCCTCGGGCGGCGGTCGCCGTCGCTCGGGCGCGGGGACGGGCACGCCGCGCGCGACCTCGCCCGGCGGCTACGACCGCGAGACCTCGAAGCAGATCCGCGAGTGGGCGAAGGCCCAGGGCTTCGAGGTGTCCGACCGCGGCCGCGTGCCCAACAACGTGGTCGAGGCGTGGGAGGCCCAGCGGAAGGGTTCCGACCACTCCGCGACGTTCTCGGGCTGATCGGCCCCGAGAAGAGGCCGGAACGACGAAGGCCCCGGAGCGCGATGCTCCGGGGCCGTCGTGTCGGTGGGGTGCACCGTGGGGGTGGGCCCAGCTGGATTTGAACCAGCGACCTCGTCGTTATCAGCGACGCGCTCTAACCAACTGAGCTATGGGCCCTCGCAGCGACCAACCAGGTGCGGGCGCCACGGTACCCGACGGTCACCCGGCGCCCGACACCCGGCCCCTGCCCTCCCGGAGCGCTAGTCGCGCTCGGACAGGGTGACCTCGATGCCGCCGGCGACGTCGGCGGAGATGTTGTAGATGAACGCCGAGACACTGGCCAGCGCGGTGAACAGGATGATGTTCACGACCCCGATCACCGCCGCGACGCCGAACACGCCGCCCGCGGTGATGAGCTCGCCGCTGCCGCCGGAGTCCGACGTCAGGTCCTGATAGGTGCCGTTGAGCTGCGCCCAGACGCCCATCCCGTCGAGGACCGCGTAGAGCACGCCGACGGCGAACATCCACACGAAGAACAGGGCCACGCCGAGCACGAGCGCGAGCTTGAGCACCGACCACGGGTCGAAGCGGCGCACCTGCAGGCTCGCCCGCCGCGGCGCCTTGGCCGTGCGCGGGCGGCCGGCCGAGAGGTCCGCGACGTCGTCGGGCTCGTGGCGCGGCTCGTCGTCGCGGCGCATCCCGAGCTGCTCGGGAGTGAGCTGGTTGGTCGGCGCATCGATACCGGAGCCGCTCGGCGTGCCCGTGCCCTCCGGCCGGGCGGTGCCCGACGCCGACGCCGTCCGCACCGCGACGGGGATGCCACCCGCCGGCGTCCCCGACCCCTCGCCGGGCGGACGTCCGTAGCCGGGGCCGCCCTGCGGGCCCGGGCCGCCGGGCCGCGGGAACGGGCCCGACGGCGGCTGCGCGCCACCGGGGCCACCCGGACCGGCGGAGCCTCCGGGGCCGCCCTGATTCCCCGGGCCACCCTGACCCCCCGGGCCACCGGAGCCGCCCTGGCCCCCCGGCCCGGACCGCGGCTGCGCCGACGGCGCGCCGCCGGGCCGACCGGCCGGCAGTGGGCCCGACGGCGGGCCCGTCGCCACGCCCCCGCGCTGCCACGGCGGGGGCGGGCCCGCCGGGCCGCCCGCGGTCGACTCGCCGGCGTCCGCGCCCGACCCGGACGCCGCGGCCGGCTCACCGTCCGCGGGCTCGTCCGGCGTGCCCTGCCGGCCCGGCTTGCCCTCGTCGACGGCCTCGACCTGCGTGGTCGAGTCCACCTCACGGGCCCCGGAGTCCCCGGACCGATCCGCTTCCTGCGTGCCCGTCCGCGACCCGCCCGACGTCTCCGACGTCGCGGGGTTCGGCTCGTCCGGCTTGTTGGGTGTGCTCACGGCAGGACTCGTCTCGTCGCTCGGTGACGGGGCCGGGGACGTCGGGGACGACCGTGGCCGATCAGGGCTGGGGCTGGGTGGTCGCGCCGCCCGCGTCGGGGTCGACGGCGCTCTCGGCGTTGCGGGCGATCGCGAACAGCGTGCCACCCTCACCGAGGTTCATCAGCCGCACGCCCTTGGTCTGACGGCCCGCCTTGCGGACCTCCTTGGCGGTCGTCCGGATCACCCCGCCGCTCGTCGTGATGGCGTACAGCTCGTCGTCGAGCTCGACGATGAGCGCACCCACGAGGGTCCCGCGCCGCCGGTCGTACTGCAGCGTCAGCACGCCCTTGCCGCCCCGGTTCTGAACGGGGTACTCCTCGATCGGCGTCCGCTTCGCGTAGCCGCCGCCGGTGGCGACGAGCAGGAACGTGCCGTCGCGGACGACGCCGAGCGAGAGCAGCTCGTCGCCGCTGTTGAACCGCATGCCGGTGACGCCGGACGTCGCGCGGCCCATGGGTCGCAGCGCGTCGTCGGTCGCCGAGAACCGGATCGACTGGCCCTCCGCGGACACGAGCAGCAGGTCGTCGTCGCCCGAGCAGAGCACGGCGCCGACGAGCTCGTCGCCCTCGCGGAGGTTGATGCCGATGAGGCCGCCGGCGCGGTTGGAGTCGAAGTCGGTCAGCCGCGACTTCTTCACCAGCCCGGACTTCGTGGCGAGCACCAGGTACGGCGCGGCCTCGTAGTCCTGGATGTGCATGACCTGCGCGATCTGCTCCTCGGGCTGGAACGCGAGGAGGTTCGCGACGTGCTGGCCGCGGGCGTTGCGGGTGGCCTCGGGCAGCTCGTAGGCCTTGGCCCGGTACACCCGGCCGCGGTTGGTGAAGAACAGCAGCCAGTCGTGCGTGGAGCAGACGAAGAAGTGGGAGACGATGTCGTCCTGCTTCAGCGTCGCGCCCTGCACGCCGCGGCCGCCGCGCTTCTGGGTGCGGTAGAGGTCGGTCTTCGTGCGCTTCGCGTAGCCGGTGCGCGTGATCGTGACGACGACGTCCTCGACGGCGATGAGGTCGGAGTCGGCGACCTCGCCGTCGTAGCCGACGAGGCGCGTCAGCCGGTCGTCGCCGTGCTTCTCGACGATCTCGCCGAGCTCGTCGCGGACGATCTGGCGCTGGCGGTCCGGGCGTTCGAGGATGTCCTGCAGGTCCCGGATCGTCTCCTCGAGCTCGGCGAGCTCGTCGACGATCTTCTGGCGCTCGAGGGCCGCGAGGCGCCGCAGCTGCATGTCGAGGATGGCCTGGGCCTGGACGTCGTCGACGTCGAGCAGCTCCATGAGGCCGGTGCGCGCGACGTCGACGGTCTCCGACGACCGGATCAGCGCGATGACCTCGTCGAGCGCGTCGAGCGCCTTGACCAGGCCGCGCAGGATGTGGGCCCGCTCCTCGGCCTTGCGCAGCCGGTAGCGCGTCCGCCGGACGATGACGTCGATCTGGTGGCGGATCCAGTGCCGGATCATCTGGTCGAGCCGCAGGGTGCGCGGCACGCCGTCGACGATCGACAGCATGTTGACACCGAAGCTGTACTGCAGCTGCGTGTGCTTGTAGAGGTTGTTCAGCACGACCTTCGCCACGGCGTCGCGGCGCAGCGTGATGACGATGCGCCGGCCCACCCGGTCCGACGACTCGTCGTTGATCTCGGCGATCCCCTGGAGCTTCCCGTCGCGCACCAGCGTCGCGATCGACTCGATGAGCGAGTCCGGGTTGACCTGGTAGGGCAGCTCGGTGACGACCAGGATCGTGCGGCCCTTGGCGTCCTCCTCGGCCTCGACGACCGCGCGCATGCGGATCGAGCCGCGCCCGGTGCGGTAGGCCGAGTCGATGCCGTCGGTGCCGACGACGAGCCCGGCGGTCGGGAAGTCCGGGCCCTTGATGCGCTCCATGAGCGCCGCGAGGGTCTCCTCCTCGGAGGCCTCCGGGTTGTCCAGCGCCCACGTCGCGCCCGCGGCCACCTCGCGGAGGTTGTGCGGCGGGATGTTCGTCGCCATGCCCACCGCGATGCCGGCCGAGCCGTTGATCAGCAGGTTGGGCACGCGGCTCGGGAGCACCGACGGCTCCTGCGTGCGGCCGTCGTAGTTGTCGATGAAGTCGACGGTCTCCTCGTCGATGTCGGCGAGCATCGACATCGCGAGGGGGGTCAGGCGGCACTCGGTGTAGCGCATGGCCGCGGCCGGGTCGTTGCCCGGCGAGCCGAAGTTGCCCTGTCCGTCGATCAGCGGGTAGCGCATCGACCACGGCTGCGCGAGGCGCACGAGCGCGTCGTAGATCGCCGAGTCGCCGTGGGGGTGGTAGTTCCCCATGACGTCGCCGACGACGCGGGCGCACTTCACGTAGCTGCGGTCGGGCCGGAAGCCCGAGTCGTACATCGAGTACAGGACGCGGCGGTGGACCGGCTTGAGGCCGTCCTCCACCAGCGGCAGCGCGCGACCCACGATGACCGACATCGCGTAGTCGATGTAGGAGCGCTGCATCTCCTGCTGGATGTCGACCAGCTCGATGCGGTCGCCGGACCCACCGGGAGGCAGGGTCGTCTCGGTCACGCGGCTCTCACCTTTCGCACTGTATCGGGGCCGGGGGTGCTCCCCCGGCTCCCCGGTCGGCCCGAGCCGGCGTGTCCACGCCGGTCACCGCGGCCGTCCGGGTCGGGGCGGGGGCGTCGTTCCACGGGAAACGTCGCCGCCCGCCCTCGACCTCGACTACACGTCGAGGAACCGCACGTCCTTGGCGTTGCGGGTGATGAACGACCGACGCGACTCGACGTCCTCGCCCATGAGCACGCTGAACAGCTCGTCGGCCGTGGCCGCGTCGTCCAGCGTCACCTGCTGCATGAGCCGGGTCTCCGGGTCCATCGTGGTCTCCCAGAGCTCCTTGGCGTTCATCTCGCCCAGGCCCTTGTACCGCTGGATGCCCTCGTCCTTGTTGATCTTCTTCCCGGCCGCGCGGCCTGCCTCGAGCAGGGCGTCGCGCTCGCGGTCGGAGTACGCGAACTCGGGCTCGGCGTTCCGACCGCCCCACTTGAGCTTGTAGAGCGGCGGCATCGCCAGGAAGACGTGGCCGTTCTCGATCAGCGGGCGCATGAAGCGGAACAGCAGCGTCAGCAGCAGCGTGCGGATGTGCTGGCCGTCGACGTCGGCGTCGGCCATCAGCACGATCTTGTGGTAGCGCAGCTTGGTGAGGTCGAACTCGTCGTGGATGCCCGTGCCGAGCGCCGTGATGATCGACTGGACCTCGTTGTTCTTGAGGACGCGGTCGATCCGGGCCTTCTCGACGTTGATGATCTTGCCGCGGATCGGGAGGATCGCCTGGAACATCGAGTCGCGGCCGGACTTCGCCGAGCCGCCCGCCGAGTCGCCCTCGACGATGTAGACCTCGCTGCGCTCCGGGTCGTTGCTGCGGCAGTCGGCGAGCTTGCCGGGCAGGCCGCCCAGGTCGCCGGCGGTCTTGCGCCGGACGAGCTCGCGGGCCTTGCGCGCCGCGAGGCGGGCCTGCGCCGAGCCGACCGCCTTGTTGATGATGGTCTTGGCCTCGGCCGGGTTCGCCTCGAACCAGTCGGCCAGGTGCTCGTTGCAGACCTTCTGGACGAACGAACGGACCTCGGTGTTGCCCAGCTTCGTCTTCGTCTGGCCCTCGAACTGCGGCTCGGCGACTTTCACCGAGACGATCGCCGCGAGGCCCTCGCGGATGTCGTCGCCGGTGAGCGCCGGGTCCTTGTCCTTGATGAGCTTCTTGTCCCGCGCGTAGCGGTTGACCGTGGCGGTGAGCGCGGAGCGGAAGCCCTCCTCGTGGGTGCCGCCCTCGGTGGTGTTGATCGTGTTGCAGAAGGTGTAGACCGACTCGGAGTAGCCGGAGTTCCACTGCATCGCGATCTCGACCTGGTGGCCGGTGCCCTCGGCCTGGAACCCCACCGGCTTGCGGTGGATCGGCTCCTTCGCGTGGTTGATGTGGGCGACGAAGTCCTCGAGGCCGCCCGGGTAGTGGAACGTGCGCTCCTTGACCTTGGACACGTAGCCCTCGGCGTCGGGCGCCTCGTCGACCTCGCCGGTCTCGTCGGCGTTCTCGGGCTTGCGCTCGTCGCGCAGCACGATGGTCAGCCCCTTGTTGAGGAACGCCATCTCCTGCAGGCGCCGCGAGATCGTCTCGAGGTTGTAGGTCGTCGTCTCGAAGATCTGGGGGTCGGCCCAGAACGTGATCGTGGTGCCGGTCTTGCGCGTCCTGCCGGCCTCGGTGAGCGGGCCGGGGCGCGCGTGGTCGTAGTGCTGCGTCCAGACCTGGCCGTCACGGTGGATCTCGACGTCGAGCGCGGTGGACAGCGCGTTGACGACGCTGACGCCGACGCCGTGCAGACCACCGGAGACGGCGTACGACTTGTCGTCGAACTTGCCGCCCGCGTGGAGCATGGTCAGCACCATCTCCACCGCCGGCTTCTTCTCCACGGGGTGGGTGTCGACCGGGATGCCGCGCCCGTCGTCGACGACCGAGATGCCGCCGTCGGCCAGCAGGGTCACCTCGGCCCGCGTCGCGTAGCCGGCCATGGCCTCGTCGACGGCGTTGTCCACGACCTCCCAGATGAGGTGGTGCAGACCCCGCTCGCCGGTGGAGCCGATGTACATGCCAGGCCGCTTGCGGACCGCCTCGAGGCCCTCGAGGACCGTGATGGACGAGGCGCTGTAGTCCCCGTTGTTCTTCTTCTGGGCCGAGTTCTGTGCGGCTGCCACGAGCTCCGGTGTCTCCCTCGCGTGGGCACGTGCCCGGGCGCGAGGCGCGCGGGCGGGACCGTCCTGGCCTCCAGTCTACCGGGTCGCTCGTGCAGAAACGGCCCGGGCACGCCGCTCAGCGCGTCACACGGCGCACGAAACGACCGTCGGAGGGTCCGACCGGCCGGGAAGGGTCGTCCGGGGCTCGTTCGCGGCTCTGACGCGGCTTCCCGACGCCGCTCAGCCGTAGGTGTCGCGCGGCCCGCGCCCCGACACGTGGCGTGGTCCGCGCCGCCAGCTGGGGGCGGCGGGGCCGTGGATGCGCAGGGAGGTGACGACGCCGTCCCCGAGGCCCGCGGCCACGCGGGCGACGAGCTGGCGCTGGAGCAGGCGCAGCTGGGTCGCCCACGCCGTCGAGTCCGCCTGCACGGTCAGCACGCCGTCGCGGAGGGACTCGGGACGGGCGTGCTCGGCGACCTCCGCGCCCACCAGCTCGGCCCAGCGGCCGAACACCGACCCGTTCGCCAGTTTCGGTGCCCAGCCACGGTCGCCCGAGAGGCGGGAGGCGAGACGGCCGAGGGTCTGGGGGTCGCGGTCGTCGGCACCGGCCCCCGACCAGCCACGACGCCGGGGGCGTCCGGGCCCGCCGCCGCGGCGCACCGGCCGGCGCACCCCGGCGGCCCCGCCGCCGGCCGCCCGGCGCTCGGCCGACGCGGCGCGGGCCGCGGCGAGCGCGTCGCGGGCGAGGTCGGCGCCCCGGCGCGGGCCGCCGGGACCGTCCGGCGCAGCAGCCCCGTCCAGGCCCGGATCGTCCGGTTCGGGGGTGTGGACAGCGTGGTCAGGACGGCGCTGCTGGTCGCGGCCCGGATCCGGGCCCGGAGCACCCGCCGGTCGCCGCACGTCGCCCGAGTTGTCCACAGCGTCCACAGGTCTGTCCCCAGAACCTCCACCGCTGTCACGCGTCCGGGCCACCAGAACCACCCCCTGTCGTCCGACCGACCGCCGTCATCTCACGCACCGTGCCTGCTTCGACCACGTAGCGTGCTCCCTGCAGGTCGTCGGGGACGTCGTCGTCCACGGCCGCCGTGACGAGCACCTGCTCGGCGCGCGCGGCGGTCCGTGCGAGCGCTCGGCGGCGGCGGACGTCGAGCTCGGCGAACACGTCGTCGAGCACGAGCACCGGCTCCGAGCCCTCGCCGCGCAGCAGCTCGAACCCGCCGAGGCGCAGCGCGAGCGCCAGCGACCACGACTCGCCGTGGCTCGCGTAGCCCTTGGCGGGGCCCTCGCCGAGCGTGAGCTCGAGGTCGTCACGGTGCGGGCCGACCAGGCACACGCCGCGCTCGATCTCCTGGTGGCGCCGCCGCCGCATCTCCTCGAGCAGCACGGCCTCGACGTCCTCCGCGGGCGGGAGCACGGCCTCCGGGGCGCCGAGCGCGTCCACGCCCTCCGCGCGCGAGCGGTAGCGCGCGCCGACCGGCTCGGACTCGGGCGCCACCTCGGCGTAGGCCCGGGCGACGTGCGGCGCGAGGTCCGCGGTGAGCTCGAGGCGTCCAGTGACCAGCGCGGCCCCGGCGCGGGCGAGGTGGGCGTCCCAGACGTCGAGGGTGCTCGTGTCGCCGCGGGCGTTCTTCGCGGTCTTGAGCAGCGCCGAGCGCTGGCGCAGCACCTTGTCGTAGTCGGCGCGCACCCCCGCCCACCGCGGTGCCCGGGCGACCAGCAGCTCGTCGAGGAAGCGGCGGCGCTCACCCGGATCCCCGCGGACCAGCGCGAGGTCCTCGGGCGCGAACACCACCGTGCGCACGATCCCGAGCACCTCGCGCGGGCTGCGCACCGGCGCGCGGTTGACCCGCGCCCGGTTCGCCCGGCCGCTCGCGATCTCGACCTGGACGGTGAGCTCGCGGCCCTCGTTCACCGCCACCGCCCGCACCGTCGCCGACGAGGCGCCGCGCCGGATCAGCGGGGCGTCGCCGGCGACGCGGTGCGAGGCGAGGGTCGCGAGGTAGCCGACGGCCTCGACCAGGTTCGTCTTGCCCTGGCCGTTGGCCCCGACCAGCACCGAGACCCCGGGCGCGAAGGTGAGGTCGGCCTGCTCCCAGGAGCGGAAGTCGGTGACCGAGAGCGCCCGGACGTACATCAGCTCCTCCCCGTCGCGCCGCTCGTCCCGACGGTGTCGCTCAACCCCCGGTGGGCGGCTCGTTCGCCGCGTCGCCGGCCTTGTGCGTCGCGTGCCCGCCGAACTGCGCGCGCAGGGCCGCGACGGCCTTCATCGCCGGCGAATCGACCTGGCGCGAGGCGAACCGGGCGAACAGCGCGGCCGAGATCACCGGCGCGGGCACGGCGTGCACGATCGCCTCGTCGACCGTCCAGCGCCCCTCGCCGGAGTCCTCGGCGTAGCCGGTGATCTCGTCGAGGTGCGGGTCCGCCTCGAGGGCGCGGACCATGAGGTCGAGCAGCCAGCTGCGCACGACCGTGCCGCGGCTCCAGGCCTTCATCACGGCGCCGACGTTGTCGACCGGGCCGCCGGCGCTGAGCAGCTCGTAGCCCTCCGCGTAGGCCTGCATGAGGCCGTACTCCACGCCGTTGTGGACCATCTTCGCGTAGTGCCCCGCCCCGACCGGGCCGGCGTGCACGAAGCCCTCGTCGCGCGGACCCTCCGGGCGCAGGGCGTCGAAGACGGGCATCATCCGCTCGATGTCGGCCGCGTCGCCGCCGGCCATGAGCCCGTAGCCCTCGGTGCGCCCCCACACGCCGCCGGAGACGCCGCAGTCGACGTAGCGGACGCCCTGGGCGTCGAGCAGCTCGGCGTGCACGGTGTCGTCGGTGAACTTGCTGTTGCCGCCGTCGACGACGAGGTCGCCCTCGTCGAGCAGGTCCGCGAGGCTGCGGACCGTGGAGTGCGTGGGCTCGCCCGCCGGGATCATCAGCCACAGCGTGCGCGGCGCCGCGAGCGCCTTGACCAGCTCGTCCAGCGACGCGACGTCGCCGGACCCGTCGTTGGCGTAACCCACGACCTCGTGGCCGGCGGCGCGCAGCCGCTCGGCCATGTTGCCGCCCATCCGTCCGAGTCCGACCATCCCCAGCTGCACGTCGCGTTCCTCTCGGTCGGCCACCCCGGACGGGGCGGCTCCTGCGCACGGGTCGGGATACGCGCCGAACCGTAGGGGCTCAGCCCGGGAGGCGCACCGGCATGAGGAGGTAGAGGTACCCCGGACGGGGCTCGGGGAGGTCGTCCACCTGGTCTCCCGGGCCCGGCTCCACGGCGGTGGCGCCGGCCTCGGCGGGCGCGTCGGCCGCCCCCGCGTCGTCGCCCGCGCCGGGCGCGGCGGGCGCGGCGGCGGGGCGCAGCAGCGCGGGGCGGCTGGGCGTGGTGAACGACAGGTGCGCGTGATCGGCGCCCAGCGCCGAGAGACCGTCGAGCAGGTAGCCCGGGTTGAACGCGATGGTCAGCGGCTCGCCGACGAAGCGGCAGGCGAGTTCCTCCTCGGCGCTGCCCTCGTCGTCACCGCCCGCCGTGAGGCGCAGCGTGTCGTCGGCGAACTCGAGGCGGACCTGCGTGCCGCGCTCGGCCACCAGCGACACGCGCTTGATCGCCTCGACCAGCGGCGCGATCTCGATGACCGCCGCCGAGGTGTGCTCCTTGGGCAGCAGCTGGCGGTAGCGCGGGAACTCGGCGTCGAGCAGCCGCGTCGTCGAGCGACGGCCGCCACCGGCGAGCCCGAGCAGGCCGTCGCCGCGGGCCAGGGCGAGCTCGATGCGCGAGCCCGACGACGTCAGCGTCTTCGCGGCCTCGGCGAGGGTCTTGGCCGGCGCGAGCAGCGCGACCTCGCCCGACTCGCCGCCGCCCGCGCTCTCGCCGGGCTCCCACGAGAACTCGCGGACGGCGAGGCGGAACCGGTCGGTGGCCGCGAGCGTCAGCGTCGAGCCGTCGATCTCGATGCGGACGCCGGTGAGCATCGGCAGCGTGTCGTCGCGGCCGGCGGCCACGGCCACCTGCGAGACGGCCTGCGCGAACACCTCGGGGGCGAGCGCGCCGGCCACCGGCGGCATGTCCGGCAGCTGCGGGTAGTCCTCGGCCGACATGGTCGGGAGGCTGAAGCGGGCGTTGCCGCAGGCGATGGCGGCGCGCGGCCCGTCGACGGTGACGTCCACGGGGTGCGGCGGGAGGGCGCGGGTGATGTCGGCCAGCAGGCGACCGGACACGAGCGCGCGGCCGGCGTCGCCGATCATCGCCGGCACCTCGACGCGGGCGGAGACCTCGTAGTCGAACCCCGAGACCGTCAGCGTGCCGTCGCCCTCGGTGTCGAGCAGGACGCCGCCGAGGACCGGAACGGGCGCGCGGCTCGGGAGGCTGCGGGCGACGAAGGCCACGGCGTCGGCGAGGGCGTCGCGTTCGACGCGGAACTTCATCGCGGGTCCTCCCCCTGCTGGGCCGGTGGCCGAGTTCCGTCCGGCGCGGTGCCGTCGGGCGGTGACGCACCCCGGCGCGGGTGCATCACGGTAGAGCGTGCAGGAGGGGTCCGACACTCCGGGCCCGGTCTCGGTGCGGGCCGATCGGGTCGCCCTTCGGGTGGTCGAGCCGCGTCCTCGGCGTGGCGCGCTCCACGCGTCCACACCACCTGTTCTCTTGTCGTTCTCCGAAGAGAGAAGAACAGTAGAAGTAGTAAGTCCTGTGCGTGGTGTGGATCGGGGCGATCGCTGCAGGTCGGGCGGCCGGTTCCGGTGTGGACACCTCCGCGTCGGCGGTGCCCGGATCCGGGGACGGAGCGGCGTGTCCGGTGGACGGACCGCGTGCTGTCCGGCTCGTCCCGCCCGTTTCCACCGCCGGGCGGCGGATGTCCACAGACTTGTCCCCAGCTGTGGGTCGATCGGGAGTCGAACGATCGCGGTGTGCTACCGCACACGGAGCCCGGCGCGCGGCACCGTCGTCTCGGCGCGTCGGGCCTGCTCCAGTGGTCACCGTCCGTCGCTCGAGGTGACGCCCGATCTCGACGCAGCGTGAGATCTCGGGCCCGGCGCGAGCCCGGGCGCGCGGAGGGGCAGCGAGGGTGGCGTTGGCTGCGTCCTGGGCGCCCCCACGCGTCGAGGGTCGGCGAGGGGCGTCCCCGGCTGCCTGGGAGGCAGCGAGGGTGCCGTTCGCTGCCTCCTCGGGGGCGAGCTCCCGCGTCGCTGGCCTCAGCTGCGGGCGCGCTGCTTGATGCGCGCGGTGAGCTCCTGGACCTGCTCGTAGGTCCGGCGGCGCTCGGCCATCTCCTTGCGGATCTTCTTGTCCGCGTGCATGACCGTGGTGTGGTCGCGGTTGCCGAACATCTGCCCGATCCGGGGCAGCGAGAGGTCGGTCAGCTCGCGGCAGAGGTACATGGCGATCTGGCGGGCCAGGGCGAGCGCCTTGGTCTTGCCGGGGCCGCAGAGGTCGTCGATGGAGACGCTGTAGAACTCGGCGGTCACCGCCATGATCGTCGGCGCCGTGATCTCGGACTGGCGCGAGTCCGGGATGAGGTCGCGGAGCACGATCTCGGCGAGCTGGAGGTCGATCGGCTGCCGGTTGAGCGAGGCGAAGGCGGTGACGCGGATCAGCGCGCCCTCGAGCTCGCGGATGTTGCGCTCGATGCGGTCGGCGATGAACTCGAGCACCTCGGGCGGCGCGGCCATCCGCTCGCCGGCGGCCTTCTTGCGCAGGATCGCGATCCGGGTCTCGAGCTCGGGGGGCTGGATGTCGGTGATGAGGCCCCACTCGAACCGGGTGCGCAGGCGGTCCTCGAGCGTCTCCAGCCGCTTGGGCGGGCGGTCCGAGGACACGACGATCTGCTTGTTCGCGTTGTGGAGGGTGTTGAAGGTGTGGAAGAACTCCTCCTGGGTCCCTTCCTTGCCCTCCAGGAACTGGATGTCGTCCACCAGCAGCACGTCGACGTCGCGGTAGCGGCGCTGGAAGGCGACCTTGCGGTCGTCGCGCAGGCTGTTGATGAAGTCGTTCGTGAACTCCTCGGTGGACACGTAGCGCACCCGCATGCCCGAGAAGAGGCGTTGGGCGTAGTGGCCGACGGCGTGGAGCAGGTGCGTCTTCCCGAGCCCCGAGTCGCCCCAGACGAACAGCGGGTTGTACGCCCGCGCCGGCGCCTCGGACACCGCGACGGCCGCGGCGTGGGCGAACCGGTTGGACGCCCCGATGACGAACGTGTCGAAGGTGTACTTCTCGTTGAGGCGGGTCTGGGAGCGCGGGGCGCCGCGCGCCGGGTCCGGGCCCGTGTCGCGCATCTCGCCGACCGGCTCGCCCGGCGTGCGCGGAGCCCAGATCTCGTGGACGGCGGCGAGGCCCTCGCGGACCTCGTCGACCTCCTCCTCGGGGTGCGCGCGGTCCGGGTTGTGGGTGACCCGGCCGACGCCGGCGGCCGCGGCGATCGCCTCGGCGCGGTGGGACGACGTGGGTGCGCTCGGCGACGAGGTCGCGGCGAGGTAGCCGGTGTCGGGCCCGGTGTCGGGGTGGTGGCCGTCGTTCGTCGGGTGACCGCCGTCGGCGGAGAGCGAGACCCGCGGCAGCGGCGACGTGCTGGGCCCGATGTCCGGCGTCGGGCGGGCGCTGTGGTCCACGCGCACCGCGAGCGAGACGGGCCGGCCGATGTGGCGCGAGAGGCAGGCGACGATCGGGTCGCGCAGCGCACGCTCGATCGCCTCCTTGGCGAACTCGCTGGGCGCGGCGAGCAGCGCGGTGTCGTCGAGCAGACCGAGCGGGCGGGTCACGCGCACCCACGCCCGCTGCTGCGGGGAGAGCGTCGCCCCGTCGCCCGAGCCGGCGGTGAGCTCGGCGACGACCTGACCCCAGGTCTCGTCGAGGTCGAAGAGCTGGTCCGACACCGCACCCCCTCCGTCCCCTGACACCGTCGTGGGTACTGCCGACCCGTCGCTGGGCACACGTGTCCACAGCCCTGTCCACAACTGTGCACGACGGCGCGCTGAGGGTGGCGAGCGGGTGCGACGGGCGCCCCCCGACGCCCGGGTCCTCCACCCCCCGCTGGAGCCACTCCGCCGGCCCCGGGCCGAGGTCGCACCCTCGGCGAGTGGTGGACGCTAACAAGCTCCCCGCGACGCCCACAACCTCCCCCGGACGGCGGTGCCGACCCGGGGTGGGCGACCCGGTCGCAGCACCGGCTACCCTGGTCGCGAAGCGGAGCCGCTGCCGTGCGGGTGGCCGGATCCGATCCGTGACTAACCGTGGTGTCGCCCTCACGCGACGCGTTGGAGCAGGAGAACCCGAAAGTGGCCAAGGGCAAGCGCACGTTCCAGCCGAATAACCGTCGGCGGTCGAAGACCCACGGCTTCCGGCTGCGCATGCGGACGCGCGCCGGCCGTGCGGTGCTCGCCGCGCGTCGCCGCAAGGGCCGCGAGACCCTCAGCGCCTGATCGCGCGCGGGTCCGACCCGCTGGCACGACCCCACGACGGGACCGCTCCTGGCAGGACGCGGTCCCGTCGTCGTGTGCCGGGTCCCCGCGCCCCTCCCCGCTGACGCCCTCGTGCTCCCGCGCCCGCTCCGGATCACCCGGCCCCAGGACTTCCGCCTCGTGCTGCGCCGCGGACGCCGTGCCGGGCGCCGCCGCCTCGTCGTCCACGCGCTGCCGCCCGCGGACGTCCCCCCGACGCCCGACCGGCCGGCCCGCGCGGGGCTGGTCGTCGGCCGTGGCGTGGGTCCGGCCGTCACGCGCCACCGGGTCAGCCGGCGGCTGCGTCACCTCCTGCGCCCGCGCCTCGAGGCGCTGCCGGCCGGGACGGACCTGGTGGTTCGCGCGCAGCCGGCGGCCGCCGACGCGACGTCCGCCGAGCTGGGCGAGGACCTCGACGCCGCTCTCGCCCGCCTGCGGCTCACGGACTGAACAGGTAGTTCCGCTCGGTGTCGACGATCCCCGTGACGGGCCGCCAGCCCGCCGCCCAGGTGTGGCCGCGGTACCCCAGCTCGCCCGTGAGCCGATCGAACAGTGCGTCGGCGCCGACGCCGTACTTGCGCGTGTGCCGATCCTCGATCTCGAGCAGCAGGTGCGGTCGGTGATCCGCGAGCGTCGCGGCGCCGCCGTCGAGCAGCGCGCCCTCCGCACCCTCCACGTCGGCCTTGACCAGCGCGAGCCGGCCCGGCACGAGGTCGGCGACGGCGGTGTCGAGGGTCTCGACCGCGACCACCTCGAGGCGCCGCCCCGGGAACTCCCGGTTCGGTCCGTCGTCGCACGCCCCGGCCGTCACGAACGCGCGGCCGTGCACCGGCAGGCCGCGGCGGCGGGGCACGGAGAGCTCCGCGGTCCCGGGGACGGCGCCGAGCGCGACCCGGTGCAGCCGCACCCACGAGAGGCCCGCGGCGCGGACGCCGAGCCGCAGCGCCCGGTGTGCGGCGCGCTGGGGCTCGAAGGCGTGGACCGCGCCGCCCGGCCCGACGAGGTCGGCGAGCACGTGGGTGTACAGGCCGAACTCGGCGCCGACGTCGAGGCACACGTCGCCCGGGCCGACGAGGTCCGCGAGGCCGAGGATCTCCTTCTCGACGGCGGAGCCCCGACGCGCGGCGGCCGCGAGGACCCGGTGGACGGTGCGGGAGCGACGCGTCCCCGCGGGCACGCCCGGCGACGGTCCGTCCGCCCCACCACTGCGTCCTTCGGTGGCCGCCCCTCCGTCGATCGACACGGGGCGGATGCTCCCACGGTGGCGACGGCCGACCGCGGGAGCCCTGCAGGCGGTCGCTTCCGGGCCCGCGGACGGGCACCATGGAGCGCACGACCGGGAGCGCCGCGTGACGGGTTCTCGGCATCCCCACGGCGGGCGGCCGTGGTCGCGACGAGGAGGACGGCATCGGTGGAGGACCGGGCACCGGTGCACGGCGCGGCGGGGGAACCGCCCGCCGCTGACGCCCGGGAGCCGGGCGCCGTCGGTCGGCCGTCGGTCGCCGTGCGCGCGCTCGTCGCCGTGCTCGGCTTCTACCAGCGCTGGATCTCGCCGATGTTCCCGCCGTCGTGCCGCTTCCACCCCACCTGCAGCGCCTACGCCGTCGGCGCGCTGCGGACGCACGGGGTCGTGATCGGCACGGGGTTGACCCTGGTCAGGGTGGCCAAGTGCGCCCCCTGGCACCCTGGAGGCCTGGACCCGGTGCCGCCCCGCGGGCACCGGACGCGGTGCGGGTGGCCCCGCCGCGCCGCCGACACGGGGGCCGAGACCCCCCACCACGAGGAGCGAGAGTCGTGCTGAACTTCATCTACTACCCCGTGTCGGCCATCATGTGGTTCTGGCACGAGGTGTTCGGCTTCGTCCTCGGGCCCGCCAGCGGCCTCGGGTGGGCCCTGTCGGTGATCTTCCTCGTCTTCACGCTCCGGGCCCTGCTGATCAAGCCGTTCATCAGCCAGGTCCGCTCGATGCGCAAGATGCAGGAGTTCCAGCCGCAGATCAAGAAGCTGCAGGAGAAGTACAAGAACGACCGGCAGAAGCTCGCGGAGGAGATGCAGAAGCTCCAGCGCGAGCACGGGGTCAACCCGCTCGGGGGCTGCCTGCCGCTGCTGGTCCAGCTGCCGGTGTTCATCGGTCTGTTCCACGTGCTGCGGGGCTTCCAGCCGAACTTCCCCTACAACTACGTCTTCGACCGCGCCGACATCGAGTCGTTCACCAACGCCGACATCTTCGGGGTCCGGCTGAACGAGGCCGTCGCCGGCGGGATGCCCGCGCCCGGGAGCTTCTCGTTCACCTTCGGTGACTTCCAGGCGAGCGTGCTGCCGGTGGCGCTCCCCCTGATGATCGCCGCGGCGGTGGCGACGCACTTCACCGCTCGCGTCTCGCAGCAGCACCAGAGCCCGGCGGCCGCCGCGAACCCGCAGGCCGCGATCATGGGCAAGATCACGATGTGGCTGTTCCCGGCCGGCCTGCTGATCTTCGGTGTCTTCTTCCCGGTCGCGATCCTCATCTACTTCCTGAGCCAGAACACCTGGACGCTCGCCCAGCAGTTCCTCATCTACCGCAAGATCGCCCGCGAGGAGGAGGAGCTGCGCGAGCAGGCCCGCGAGCAGCGTGACGCGATGGCCCCGAAGGTCGGCCAGAAGCCGCAGGTCGGTCAGAAGCCGCAGCGCCGACGCCCCGCCGGGACCTCCGGGACCTCCGGGACCACCGAGACCACCGAGACCGCCGAGACCGGCGCGGAGGAGTCGGCCGACGAGGTCGTCGTCGGGGACGGCCGGGACGACGCCGTCGACGCGGACAGCGACGTGCCCGACGCGCAGCCGGCCGCGGGGGCGACGGCCGGCACGACGGCCGGCGCGAAGGCCGGTGGCGGGGGCAAGCCCGGCAAGGGCTCGGGCCGGCGCGCGCCGGGCAAGGTCGGTCCCGCCCGCAACGGCGGCGCCGCCCGGCAGGGGACCGGCACCGCGACGCCCGGCAAGGTCGCCCGCGGCGGCGCCAACGGTGCCGGCAACGGGTCGGGGGCGTCCGGCGGCAACGGTTCCCACGGCTCCGCCGGCGGGCCGGGCAAGGCCGGCGGCAACGGCGGCAAGGGCGGCCAGCTGGCGTCCTCGGGCCAGGGCAAGCGCGGCAAGAAGAAGAAGTAGCCCGCGGGCGGCGGGTGCGGACGGCCGGACCGTCCCCCGCCGACACGGGCCCCGGCCATCGCGCACGCCCCCGGGCCGCGCGAGCCGGACACGGACCCGCACGCGCGCGGAGCGGCGCAGCGCGTGCCAGACGGCCCTCCGGGGCCCGGCGGAAGGAGACGGCGTGTCGGAGACGGTGGCGTCGCAGGAGCAGGAGCAGGAGCAGGAGCAGGACCAGGACCAGGACCAGGAGCAGGAGCAGGACGGCTCGGCCCGGACCGACGGCCCGGCGGAGGACGCGTCGCGGGCCGAGCGCAGTTCGGAGGACCAGCTCGTCCGCGAGGGCGACATCGCGGGCGACTACCTCGAGCGCCTGCTCGACATCCTCGACTTCGACGGGGACATCGACCTGGACGTCGAGGCCGGCCGCGCGGTGGTCAGCGTGGACGGGGGCAAGGACCTCGAGAAGCTCGTCGGCGCCCGCGGCGACGTCCTCGAAGCGCTCCAGGAGCTCACGCGCCTGGCGGTCCAGCAGTCCACCGGTGCCCGCAACCGCCTCATGCTCGACGTCGCCGGCTGGCGCTCGCAGCGCCGCTCGGAGCTGACCGACCTCGGGCGCACCGCCGCCCAGGAGGCCAAGGACACCCACCGCTCGCAGCGGCTGCGGCCGATGACGCCGTTCGAGCGCAAGATCGTGCACGACGCGGTCGCCGCGGTCGGCGGGGTGCGCAGCGAGAGCGAGGGCGAGGAGCCCCGCCGTCGCGTCGTGGTCCACCCGGCGGGCTGAGACCGGTGAGCGGTCCGATCCGGCGTGACGTTCCACGTGGAACACGGCGATGAGCACCACCCACGACGGGGCCGCGGACGGCAGCGGTCCCGTCGAGGTGTCGGCGGTCCCGGCGACCCCGGCGGCGGCCGCGGCGGTGTTCGGTGACCGCCTCGCGGCCGCCGAGCGCTACGTCGCGCTGCTCGCCGGGCCCGGCCACGAGCAGGGGGTGATCGGTCCCCGCGAGCTCCCACGGCTCTGGGAGCGTCACGTCCTCAACAGCGCCGCGGTCGGCGAGGTCCTGCCCGCCGACGCGTCGGTGGTCGACGTCGGGTCCGGCGCCGGCCTGCCCGGCATCCCGCTCGCCCTCGCCCGCCCCGACCTCGCGATCACGCTCCTCGAGCCGATGGCGCGCCGGGTGGCGTGGCTGGAGCGTGTCTGCGAGGAGCTCGGGCTGACCGTCACCGTGGTCCGGGGGCGCGCCGAGGAGCGCGAGGCCCGCCGCCGGTGCGGGGAGAGCGACGTCGTCACGGCGCGGGCCGTGGCGCCGATCGGGCGACTCGTGACCTGGACGCTCCCCCTCGTGCGCCCGGGTGGGATCCTGGCGGCGATGAAGGGCGCGAGCGCCGCGAGCGAGGTCGAGCGTGACCTCAAGGAGATCCGCGCGGCCGGTGGCGACGACCCACGGGTGGTGCACTGCGGCGTGGGAGAAGCGGCGACCACCGTCGTGCTGGTAAGCCGGAGCGAGCGACGCGGCCCCTCCCCCGGTTCCGGACGCCGCGCGCGCGGCAGGAAGGATCGAGCCCGTGACCGACCGACCGACACCTAGCCGCTCTGTTCCACGTGGAACACCCGCCGACCGTCCCTCCGCCGAGAAGGTGCGCGAGGCCGTCAGCGACGCCGCGGCGAGTGTCGGGGCGGGCGTGCTCGGCGCCGGCGAGGTCCTCTACCCGAACGGTGACGAGGGTCTGACGCCGATCGCCGAGGAGGCCGCCCGCGCCGCGCGCGTGCTGCACCCCGAGGACCACCGACTGCCCCGCCCCCCCGAGCGGCGCATCATCACCGTCGCCAACCAGAAGGGCGGCGTCGGCAAGACGACGAGCGCGGTCAACCTCGCGGCCGCGCTGTCGCTGCACGGCGCGCGCGTGCTCGTCGTCGACCTCGACCCGCAGGGCAACGCCAGCACCGCACTCGGCGTCGACCACCGCAGCGGGACCCCCTCGATCTACGAGGTCCTGCTCGGCGAGATGACGATCGACGAGGCCGCCGCCGTCTGCGAGCGCTCGTCGGACCTCCTGTGCGTGCCCGCCACGATCGACCTCGCCGGCTCGGAGATCGAGCTCGTCTCGATGCTCAACCGGGAGTCGCGACTCAAGAACGCCCTGACGAGCGAGGCGCTCGACCGGCTCGACGTCGACTACGTCGTCATCGACTGCCCGCCGTCGCTCGGCCTGCTCACGTTGAACGCGATGGTGGCGGCGCCCGAGGTGCTCATCCCCATCCAGTGCGAGTACTACGCGCTCGAGGGCCTGAGCCAGCTGCTCAACAACATCGCGCTCGTGCAGTCGCACCTCAACCCCGAGCTGCACGTGTCGACGATCCTGCTGACCATGTACGACGGGCGCACCAAGCTCGCCGACCAGGTGACCAACGAGGTCCGGGCGCACTTCGGCGACGTCGTGCTGCGCACCGTCATCCCGCGCAGCGTGAAGGTCTCCGAGGCGCCCGGCTTCGGTCAGACCGTGCTCACCTACGACCCGGGCTCACGAGGAGCGATGAGCTACCTCGACGCGGCACGGGAGTTCGCGGCGCGCGCGGTCGTGCGCCGTCAGCGCGAGGGTGAGGGAGTGCGATGAGCGAGCGCACCGAACGGCGCGGCGGGCTGGGACGCGGGCTCGCAGCCCTCATCCCGACCGGTCCCCCGGAGACCGAGGGCGCCCCCGCCCCGTCGCGGCACGGTCTCGGCAACCAGGCCGCGGACGTCGTGTTCGGGTCGCGGCGCACGCCGGAGCCCCCGGCGGAGGCCCCGACGAGCAATGGGTCGGCGCCCGACCCCGAGGCGCCCGGCCCCGAGGTGTCCGGCGAGGTGTCCGGCGAGGTCGCCGGCGCGGTGTACCGCGAGGTGCGCCTCGACGGCATCCGCGCCAATCCGCGCCAGCCGCGGCAGGTCTTCGACGAGGAGGCCCTCGCCGAGCTCGAGCACTCGATCCGCGAGTTCGGGCTGCTGCAGCCGATCGTCGTCCGCGAGCTGCCTGACCCGGAGCCGGCTCCCGACGGCGGGCCGTCGCTCACCCACGAGCTCGTCATGGGCGAGCGGCGCTGGCGTGCGGCCCAGAAGGTCGGCCTCGAGCACATCCCGGCGATCGTCCGGCAGACGCCCGACGACACGCTCCTGCGCGACGCGCTGCTCGAGAACATCCACCGCGTCCAGCTCAACCCGCTGGAGGAGGCGGCGGCGTACCAGCAGCTGCTCACCGAGTTCGACGTGACGCACGAGCAGCTCGCCGACCGCATCGGACGCAGCCGCCCGGCGATCACCAACACGATCCGCCTGCTGCGCCTGCCCGTGGCGGTGCAGCGCCGGGTGGCCGCCGGCGTCCTCTCGGCCGGGCACGCCCGGGCGCTGCTCGGTCTCGACGACCCGGGCGCGCAGGAGGAGCTCGCCGCGCGCATCGTCGCCGAGGGCCTGTCGGTGCGCGCGGCCGAGGAGGCGGTGACGCTCGCCCGCGGCGGGCAGCCGCCGGCGAAGAAGGCGCCGGCCCGCCGGCCGATGCACGCGCCGGGGCTCCAGGATCTCGCCGAGCGCCTGTCGGACACCTTCGACACCCGCGTGAAGGTCGAGCTGGGCCAGCGCAAGGGCCGCATCGTCGTGGAGTTCGGTTCGGTGGACGATCTGGAGCGCATCGCGCGTCTGATGGACTCGGCGCCCTCCCCGGGCTCCGGACCCCAGGACTGATCGTCGGGGCCCCCAGCGTCGATCTGGGGGCGCCCTGAGATCGACGGAGAGCGGCGGGCCGTGGCGGCGATCGTCCGGACCGGTTCGTCCACGTGGGGGACCCCGCGCCGGAGACGACGCGGGACGGTGCCCGTATCCTCCTCGCGGGCATCGGTTCGCCGGGACACGGCGCGGACGAGCTCGACCATCGTCGGGGAAGGCGGAACGCGTGTCGCGGACCTGTGTCGGGGTCACCCTCGACAACATCGATGAGCTGCCGAAGCAGTGCCGTCGATGCGTCTACTGGGAGATCCCCCCGCACCTGAGCGACCAGGCGGAGGACTTCGGCACCGTCGAGCTCGAGAAGGAGGCGTGGGTCTCCGGCGTGCTCCTCGAGTGGGGCTCGTGCGGACGGATCGCCCACGTCGACGGCGTCCCCGCCGGCTTCGCGTTCTACGCCCCGCCCACCGCCGTCCCGCGCGCCGCCGCGTTCCCCACCGCGCCCGTGTCCCCGGACGCGGTGCTGCTGTGCGGGCTGCACGTGCTGCCCGACTTCGCGGGCGAGGGCGTCGGACGCCTGCTGGTGCAGGACGTCGTCCGCGACCTCACCCGTCGCGGCGTGAAGGCCGTCGAGTCGTTCGCGGACGACACCGATCGCCCGCGCGCCGAGGGCCACGGTCGCACCGACCTGGACACCCCGACCTGCGTGCTGCCCGCGGCGTTCCTGCGGGCGGTGGGCTTCAAGACGGTCGCGCCCCACCCGCGCTGGCCGCGGATGCGCTACGAGCTGCGCACCGGCTTCAACTGGAAGGAGGACGTCGAGGCGGCCATCGCCCAGCTCCTGGGCTCGGTGACCATCTCGACGGCCCCGGCCGCCGCGCCCCCGGCGCGCGTGGGCTGCGGCTGAGCGGGCGCGCCCGCCGCGTTCGTCGGGCCGGCCGCCGTCCTAGCGGGCGGCGGCCGGGCGGTTGCTCTCGCGCTGGAGCACCTCGGCCCAGGTGAACGTGCCGGTCGGCTTGTCGTCCTGCCCGAGCAGGTAGAGCCGCTTGACGGCGACGAGGATCCCCTCGGCCACGACGTCGCGGAAGCCCGGGTCGAGCAGGGCGGCGCGGTCGCGGTCGTTGGTGAGGTAGCCGATCTCCACGCGGACCGCGGGCATGCGCGTGAGCCGCAGGAGCTCCCACGGGCGCGGGTGCACCCCGCAGTCGAGCATCCGGGTGCGGGCCAGCAGCTCGCGGTGGATGAAGCCCGCGAGGGCCTCGCCGACCGTCGAGGTCGCGCCCGTGCCGGTGCCGAAGTGGAACGCGGCGAGGCCGTTGGCGGCAGGGCTGGCGTTGGCGTCGACGTGCAGCGACAGCACGACGTCGGCGCCCGCGGAGTTGGCGAAGCCGGCCCGCTCGGCGTCGGTGGGGCAGTCCTCGGGACCGTGGGAGAGCAGCGCCTCCATGCCGGCGGCGGCCATGCGGCCCTCGAGGCGGCGGGCGATGTCGCCCACGAGCCCCGCCTCGGTGACGGCCTCCACCCCGGTGCCCACCGAGACACCGCGGTCGGCGCCCCCGTGGCCCGGGTCGATGACGATGCGCTTGCCCGAGAGCCGCGGGCCCGCGCGGTGCAGGCGCTCCTGCTCGCGCAGCAGGCCCGGGCGGCCGCCGGTGACCTTGCGGCCGAGGTAGCCGAGGTGGCGCAGGGTGCGGGGTCCGCACATCCCGTCGGGGCTCATGCCGTAGTCGCGCTGGAAGCTGCGCAGCGCCTGCTCGGTCTGGCGGCCGAAGACGCCGTCGGCGCGGCCCGAGTCGTACCCGAGCTCGAGCAGCCGCTCCTGCAGTGAGAACACGTCGTCGCCGGTGAGCGGCTGCTGGGTGTGGAGCAGCAGCATGCGGTCGCCCAGCGCCCAGCGGGCGTCCCGCAGGGCCCGGTAGGTGGCGGGACCGACGATGCCGTCGGTGATGAGGCCCCGGCGCTGCTGGAAGATGCGCACGGCCTGCTCGAGCTGGTCGTCGAACAGGGCCGGACCGGGGCCCGTCGGCTCGAGGATCCCCATCTCCTCGAGTGCTGCCCGGACCTCGGCGACCGGCGGGCCGGCGTCACCGCGGCTGAGCAGCTGCATGCACTTCGCTCCCGATCGTCCGCGTCCGGGGTCCGGACTCCACACCTCGTCACGCTTCACTGACGCCTCATTGTGCCCTGCCGCGCGGGTCACGCCGTGCAGCGGGGCGTCGTCGCGGGTCACGGTTCGGGCTCGCCCGGCACACACACGACGGCGCCGGGCGGTCACCACGAGGGGTGACCGCCCGGCGCCGCGGAGACGGATCGATGGGTGTCCCGGCTCCGTCAGGCCAGGACGTCCGAGAGGTCGTCGAGCAGGACCGACTTCGGCTTGGCACCGACGATCTGCTTGACCGGCTTGCCGCCCTGGAAGACGAGCAGGGTCGGGATCGACATGACCTGGTAGTCACGCGCGGTGGCCGGGTTCTGGTCGATGTCGAGCTTGGCCACGGTCAGCTTGTCGCCGTGCTCGGCGGCGATCTCCTCGAGGACCGGCGCGACCATCTTGCAGGGGCCGCACCAGGTCGCCCAGAAGTCGACGACGACGGGCTTGTCGCTGCCCAGGACCTCGTCGGCGAAGGTGGCATCGGTGACGTTCACGGGCGCGCTCATCGCGGCTCTCCTCGGGTGTTGACGATTGACTGGTCGGGCGGTCAGGACGGGGCGGGGACGGCTGCGTCGATCGGGCCGGCGGGCTCGGACGATCCCTCGTCCACCGAACCCGCGCGGGCCACCGGGCCACCGTCGCGGGCGCGGATCGACGCGAGCTCGTCCACCTCGGCACCGTCGACGCCCGGGGTGGGCGGCGGGGCGGTGTCGCGGGTGCTGTCCGGCTGCTCGGCGAGCCAGCGCTCGGCGTCGATCGACGCCTGGCAGCCGCTGCCGGCGGCCGTGATGGCCTGGCGGTAGGTGTGGTCGACGAGGTCGCCGCAGGCGAAGACGCCGGGGATGTTGGTGCCGGTGCCGGGCAGGGCCACGCGGACGTAGCCCTCGTCGTCGGTGTCGACGACGTCGCGGACGAGCGCGGAGCGCGGGTCGTGACCCACGGCGACGAACATGCCGGTGACGGCCAGCGTGTCCTCCTCGCCGGTCAGCGTGTGGCGAACCCGCACGCCCTCGACGGTGTTCTCGCCGAGGACCTCCTCGACGACCGTGTCCGTGCGGATGGTGATCTTCGGGTCCTGACGGGCGCGCTCGAGCATGATCCCGGAGGCCCGGAACTCGCTGCGCCGGTGCAGGATCGTCACCGACCGGGCGAACCGGGTCAGGAACGTCGCCTCCTCCATGGCGGAGTCGCCGCCGCCGACCACGACGATGTCGTGCTCGCGGAAGAAGAAGCCGTCACAGGTCGCACACGCGCTGACCCCGCGGCCCAGCAGCTTCTCCTCGCCGGGCACGCCCAGGTACCGGGCCTGCGCCCCCATGGCGAGGATGACGGAGCGGGCGTGGTGGTCGGTGCCGTTCACCCGGACCGACTTGACGTCACCCGTGAGGTCCATCGACTCGACGTCCTCGGGACGCAGGTCCGCCCCGAAGCGCTCGGCCTGCCGCCGCATGCGGTCCATGAGCTCCGGGCCCTGGATCTCCTCGGCGAACCCCGGGTAGTTCTCGACGCCCGTCGTCGTCATGAGGGCGCCACCGAACTGGCTGCCCTCGAACTCGAGCACGTCGAGCTGGGCGCGCGAGGCGTACACCGCAGCGGTGTACCCAGCCGGTCCCGAGCCCACGATGATGACGTCGTGGATGGTCTGGTCGCTCACGTGGGCGTCAACGTCCCGCACCCCGGCAGGATTCCCCGTACCGGCCCGCTCACCGGCCGACGAGCGTGTCGGAGACGGTGAGCGGTGCCCCGGGCGCGCAGCCCGGCTCGACGACCAGCAGCCGGAACCGCGCGGCCACCCCGGTCGGCAGGACGAGGAGCACGCCCGACCGCCCGTCGACGACCACCTGGCGCGCGCCCACCGGACGCGTGCCCGGCGGGAGCCCGTGCGCGGCGAGGCAGCCGCCCAGCCGGCCCTCGTCGGCGAGCGGGCCGTAGTCGGCGCGCCCGAGGCCCGCGCGCAGGGCCGAGACCCCGTCGCCGCTGCCCAGGGTGGGGACGCCGGGTGGGGCGGGGGCGGCCGTGGGCGCGGGAGTCGGTGCCGACGGGCTGCCGGTGGCGACGGCGACGGCCACCACCACCGCGGCGACGAGGGCCACCACGCCGGCCAGCAGCCCGCCGGCCGGCGCCCGCCGGCGCACGGGGGACGGTGGGTGCTCGGACGGTGGGGGCTCGGACGGTGGGTGCTCGGACGGTGGGTGCTCGGCGCCCGGCGCGGCCGGTCCCGTCGCCTCGGCCGCGAGCGCCCGCCGCACGTCGTCGACGAGCCCCGCGGGCATGGCCGGGGTGCGGGCGCCGTGGTCGGCGAGGTCCGCCCGGGTGCGGGCGAGCGCCGCCGCGACCACGGGGTCGGCGGGGTCGGGCAGATCCGCCGGGCGGGGCCCGGTCGCGCCGTCGTTCCCGGCATCGTTCCCGGTCCTGTGCCGGTCGTCCTGCTGCTCGTCGCTCACGGTCCACCTCCCCTGCGCTCCGACCCGCTCGTGTGTTGGACGTCGCCGGCACCCGTGCCGTTCCCCCGACCCGGCTCCCGGGTCCGCGGCCCGGTCGGGGCGTCCCGCGGCCGCAGGTGGCCCAGGAGGCCCGCGAGGCGCCCCCGCGCCCGGGCGCAGCGGCTCTTGACCGTGCCCTCGCGCACGCCGAGGACGGCGGCGGCCTCGGTGATCGAGAAGCCGTGCACGTCGACCAGCACCACCGCCATCCGCTGGCCGTCGGGCAGCGCGGCGAGGGCGTCGGCGACGGTGAGGCGCGTGAGGTGGTCGTCGATGCCGTCGCGGGGCGTGGGGACGTCGTGCCCGGCCAGGGGCTCCACGGCGCGGGTGCGCCGCCGGCGGATGCGGTCGAGGCAGGCGTTGACCGCGATCCGGTGCAGCCACGTCGACACCTCCGAGTCGCCGCGGTAGCGGGCCGCGCTGCGCAGGGCCGACACGAAGGTCTCCTGGACGGCGTCGGCGGCGTCCTCGCGGTGGTCGAGGGTCCGGAACGCGAGCAGCCAGAGACGTTCGGCGTACCGGCGCACGATCTCGTCGAACGCGCCCTGCTGACCGGCCACGTGCGCCGCGAGCAGCTCGCGGTCGCTGCGCGGATCGGGCAGGTCGGGCACGGCTCGCGACGCTAGCCGCCCCCGGCCCGCGGCCGGGGCCGTTCGGTGAAGCTGCCCCGGGGACGGCTCAGGGGCCGGCGCGCTCGATCGTCACGTCGGCGAGCTCGGTGACGTACTCGTCGTCGTCCTCCTCGCCGAGCGCCGTGATCCAGACGAGCAGGTTGCCGGTCGGCGGGGCGGCCTGCAGCGGGATCCGCAGCACCTCCTCGTCCTCGGGGACCGTGCCGGCGCCCAGCAGCTGGGTCTGAGCCAGCGGCACGTCCGCTGCGGGCGCGGCCCGGATCTCGATGCGCGTCCCCGGACTGGGCGAGCGGACCGTCACCGCGGACACCGGGGCGGGCGCGGTGAAGGTCGTCATCATGCCGATGCCGGGCTTGAGGGCCGGGAGCTGCTGGCGGTACTCCGAGGTCGACCACGTCGTCTCGGGGTCGTTGTCGGCCGCGCGGTTGATGCGGGTCGGGTTGTCGGGGCTGCCCGCCGGGCTGTACACCGCGACGCTCGACAGCTGCACCGGCCCGGCCGGGACCGGCGCAGGGATCGGCGACGGCGCGGGCGCCGGGGCCGGCGCGGCGCTCGGGGCCGAGGGCTCGGGCGGGATCACCACCACCGGCGGCCCGGACTGCCCGCCACCGGCGACGACCGAGATGATCTGGTAGCTGAGGAAGCCGAGGATGAGGAGCGTCGCGAGCACCAGCGCGGTGACGCCGACGCGCAGCTTGCGCCGCCGCGACGGGTCGGGGCCGGGCTCGGGGTGGGCCTCGTCGTGCCAGACCTCGGCGGGGTCGTCCGCGTCGATGGTCTGCCCGTCCTCCAGCACCGGCAGCAGCACGCCGTCGTCCTCGAGGCCCGCGCGCATCTGGGTGACGAGACGGTGCACCGCGGCCGCGGTGCGGATGCCGCCGTGCTCGTCGAGCGTGCGGTCGACCAGCGCGGCGAGCTCGACCGGCAGGTCGGGCCGCAGCTGGCGGGCGGACACCGGCGTGCCGTCGGGGCCGTGCGGGGCGAGGCGCAGGCCGGCCGGCGGCCGGCTCCCCTCGGCCCCGGGCCACCGGGCCGTGAGCAGCAGGTAGAGCAGGGCGCCGAGGCCGTGGACGTCGTCGGCGTTCGTCGCCTCGCCGCGGGGCATCGGGAACGCGAGGCGCGTCGCGGCCCGGGCGCTGACGCGCACGCGCTGGGGGTGGTCGAGGCCCAGGACGAGCCCGGAGCGGTGTGCCGCGGCGACGGCGTCGGCGAGCGGCTCGATGACCCGCAGGGCGGCACTGGGCCGCAGCGGGCCGTCGGCGACGAGCTCGGCGAGGTCGCGGCCCGGCGTCCACTCGGCCACCGCGGCGCCGAGGACCCCCGTCGGCAGGGCCGTGCTGCCCGGCCGGACGACGTCGAGGATGCGGGCGGCGTGCGGGTGCTCGAAGTGCGCCGACCGCGTCGCCCGCGACAGCGCCGCCGAGGCCTTCGCGTCGCCCTGCCAGGTGCCGACGAGCAGCGTGAGGGCCACGTCGCGCTCGAGCACGACGTCGCGGGCCTTCCACAGGGCGGCGTCGGCCTGCCGGTCGCGCCCGACCTCGGCGACGAGGCGGTACCGGTCGACCAGCAGCGTGCCGGGCATGAGCGGGCCGGCGGCGGCCATCGGACCCGACGTGGGGCCGGGCCGCTGCGGGCCGCCCGCACCGCGCGGCGGCCGGCGGGGTGGCGCCGGGAAGGGGCCGGACGGCGGACCCGGCGGACCGCCCGGTCCGGGGCCCTGCGCGGCCGGGCCTCGTGGCGCGCGGCCCGCGCCGCCCCCGGCGGGGGTGGGGGGCGCCGCGGTGGTGCTGGACCCGCCGGTGGTGCTGCCGTTCACGCTGGCGCTGGTCGCGCCGGCGGCACTGCCGTTGGTGCCCGAGGAGGAGCTGCCGTTGCTCCCCGCGGGCGAGGCCTCGGGCGTCGACGAGCCCGCGACACGGGAGACGTGGGTGGTCGGACCGTCCAGGCCGACGCCGGTGCGTCGCGGCGGAACAGCAGGCGTCGGCGGCAGCGCGACCTCGGTCTCCTCGGACGAGTGGGGCGGGGACGGGCGCTCCCCCGACGTGTCGCCGGCCAGCTCCCTCACCTCCCCCTCGGACGTCGTGCGAGCCTACGGGACTCGTGCGCCGCTACGGGGGACGCGCCACCCCGGTGGCGGGTTGCCCCGGACCCCGGCGAGCACACGTCACGAGGCCGGCGTCCGCCCCCGGCCCAGGAGACGGCGAAGCCGCGAGACCACCGGGTCGAGCTCCGGCACCTTCAGCAGCCGCATGGCGACCGCGACGGCGGCCAGGAACACCGCCGACCCGGTGACGAGCACCAGCCACGCCCCCAGCACCGGCGAGGTGCCGCTGCCGAGGACCCGCTCGAGCAGGGTCACGCACAGCACCGCGACCAGCACCGACACCAGCGAGGCGATGAGGGTCAGCACGAAGGTGCGCAGCACGCGGCGGGTGTCGAGGTGGCCGAGCCGGATCCGCAACCAGATGTTGCCGACGACGAGGCCGACGACGAACCCGAACGCGTTGACGGCCGCGAGGCCCAGGACGACCTGCTCGGGCGGGAGGAACACGGGGCAGAGGTAGGCCATCGGCACCTTGAGCGCGGTGATCACGACCATGATCAGCGTCGGGGTGCGGGCGTCGTTCATCGCGTAGAACACGCGCATCTGGAGCATGACGACGGCCATCGGGAGCAGGCCGAACGCCGAGGCCGCCATCGCCCCGCCGAGCGAGGCGGCGCCCTCGGGCCCGGAGCGGCCGATGCTGAACAGGGCCACGCCGAGCTGCGACCCGAAGACGGTGAGCAGCGCGCTGACCGGCAGCAACGTCACCGTCGAGAGCCGCGAGCCCAGGGAGAGGTCCGCGACGACCTGGTCGATGCGCCCGTTCGCCGCCGCGGCGCTCATCCGGGGCATCAACGCGGTGAGCAGCGAGACGCCGAGCACGCCGTAGGGCACCTGGATGAGCAGCCAGGCGTAGCTGTAGATCGCCGGACCGCCCTCGTCCGACCCGGAGGCGACCCGCAGGATCGACGCCAGCCCGACCTGGCTGACCAGCACGTACCCGACCACCCACGCGGCGAGCCCGCCGAAGGCCGACAGGCGCTGGTCCCAGCCGAAGCGCCACTTCCACCGGAAGCCGACCCGACGCATCGCGGGCAGCATCACGGCGGCCTGCACGACGATGCCGAGCGTGCTGCCGATGCCCAGCACCAGCAGCTGCGTCGTGGAGATGCCCTCGGGCGGCGACGGCAGGACGGCGTAGATGCCGAGCGCGACGAGCGCGACGAGGTTGTTGAGGACGGGCGCCCAGGCCGCGGGCCCGAAGTTCCCGCGCGAGTTGAGGATGGCGCCGAACAGGGCGCCCATGCCGTAGAAGAAGATCTGCGGCAGCAGCAGGTAGGCGAAGTCGACGGCGAGCTCGACGTCGACGTCCTCGGCCAGGTAGGGGCGGATGAGCAGCGGCGCCGCCACCACGGCGAGCGTCGTCGCCACGAGCAGGCCGACGCTCGCGCCCGAGAGGAGCTTCTGGGCGAACGCGTCCCCCTGGTCGCCGTCGTCCTTGGCGGCCTGGACGAGCACGGGGATGACGACGCTCGTCAGCACCCCGCCGAGCAGGAGCTCGAAGATGATGTTCGGCAGGGTGTTCGCGACGTTGAAGGAGCTGCCGACGAGGTTGAGGCCGACGATGGCGGTCAGCCCGAGGGTGCGCAGGAACCCGGTGAGGCGGCTGACCAGGGTCGCGACGGCCATGCCGCCGGACGCCTTGACCAGCGCCTTGTCGTCGCGGCCCGGGTCGTCGGCGGGCTTGCGCGGCGCGGGGACGGCGGGCGCGTCCTGCTCGAGCGGCGGGCGCGGGAGGAGCACGGTCTCCTCGAGCGACCCGGCGACGTTCCACGACGCGAGCGGGGCCGGGCGGGCCCGGCGGATCGTGCGCTCGTCGCGCGGCCCGGTGGGGAGCACCTCGGTGCGGTGCGGGTCGGGCGCGGCACGATCCGGCGCGGCGGTGGTCCCGGCGGCGGGGTCGGCGGCGTCGGCCGCCTCGGCCGCCTCGACCGCCTCGACCGCGGCGGTGGGGGCGGTCAGTCCGGTCGTCGACGGCTCGGACGCCGACGCGGCCGCGGGCGAGCCGGGCGGGCGCGGTGGGGGTGCGGGCGCGCTCGAGCCCGGCGTCCGCGGCATCGGGCGGGTCAGCCCGGCCGGACCGGGGGGCGGGCCGGCGGGAGGTCCCCCGGGCGGCGGGCTGCCGCCCGCCGGGCCCCCGGGCGGTGGCCCCGGGCGACCGCCCGGCGGCGGGCCGTGGCGTCCCGGCCCGCCGGGTCGCGCCGGCGGCACGGGGGGCGGCGCGGCGTGGGGCGCTGCGGGTCCGGCGGGTCCGGCGGGTCCAGCGGGTCCGGCGGGTCCGGCGGGTCCAGCGGGTCCAGCGGGTCCAGCGGGCGCCGGGCCGGGCGGGGACGCGGCGCCCGACGGTCGCGGCGGGCCCGCGGTCGGTGGTCCCGGCGGCCCCGGCGGCCCCGGGGTCGACGCTCCTGGTGGGCCCGGGCGTCCCGCGCCGGGCGGAGGACCCGGCTGCCCCGGCTGTCCCTGGTGACCCGTTCCCCCACCCGGGGCCGAGGGTCCGGGCGGCCGCGGGCCACCCGCCTGTCCCGGCGGGGGCGGCGGCGGGACGACGTCGGGCGCCGCGGCGTCGGCGCCGGCCCGCCCCGTCTCGCGTCCGGTGCCCCGCCCCGTCTCGTCGGCGGGCGGGTCGTCCGGCCGGCGGCCCGGTTCGCGGGCCGTCACCGTCTCTGCAGCTCGCGGGTCGGGAGATCCGCGCCCGTCGTCGTTCCCGTGTCCCGGTGGCGCCTGCGGCGGGACCTCCGGTCGCCTCGGGCCGCCCGCACCCGGCGCGCGATCCGCACGCTCGCCAGGATCACCAGCACGACGGCTGCGGACGCGGTCAACCACACCGTGATCGTGCCGTAGGCGGTCGATCGCAGCAGCAGACGAGCCGTGGGACCGAGAGGTTCACCCCCCGGTGTCTGCGCCTGCGCGTCCACCGCGAACTGGCCCGCGCGCGTCACCTCGACCTCGACCTGCACCTGCCGGCTCCCGAACGCCGGCACGGTGACGACGGGCAGCGAGGCGGTCCGCAGGCCGGGTGTGGGCTCGAGCACCACCTGCACGCGGACGGCCACGGGCAGGCGGTTCTCGACGGTCAGCAGCAGGGGGGCGTCGTTGGAGCCCAGCGAGTACGACCCCGACGGCTGCGCGACCCGCACCAGCGAGCGCAGCTCGTCGACCTGCCGTTCCACCGCTGCGACCTGCGCCTCCTGCACGGCGGGCTCGCCGCGCCACGCCGCTGACAGGCTGCGCAGCACGCCGGCGGTGAGCGGCTCGACGAAGTCCGACGGCGACGGCGCGCCCACCCCGTCGCGCTCGGTGGCCGCGAGGAGCTCGCGCTGGCGGTCGCGGACGACGCCGGCCCGGGCGACGAGCTCCGGTGCCGCCACCCCGTCGATCTCCCGCTCGGGCGAGGCCAGGGCCGTCGGCGGGAGGGGCGTCGCGGCGCCGATCGGCCCGACGAGGGTGGCGAGGTCGACCGGGCGGGCCAGGCCGAGGCGGGCGAGCTCGTCGACGCCCGCGAGCAGCGCGCCCGCCTCGCCGGTGCTCGCGGCCCAGTCGGTGGGCGGGGCGACGACCTCGACCGCCGGCGTCCCGTCCGCGGGCGGCTCCTGCAGCGCGCGCAGGCCCAGCACCCCGAGGGCGTCCTGGGCGGCGAGCGGTCCGCCGGTGCCCGCGGGGCTCGTGGTGTCGTCGGCGCCGCCGGCCTCGTCGCCGGGGCGCGGCGCCAGCGCGGCGGCCGCGACGGGGTCGAGGGCGACGGCAGCGGGGGCAGCGGGTGCAGCGGGGGCACCGGGGGCGCCCGGGAGCCGGGCGAGCGCGCCGGCCGGCAGCCGCCCGTCGAGCACGTCGCCGTCGACGAGCAGGGCGCGGGCGCCCTGTCCGGCGAGCCCGGTGACGGTGCGCTCGTCGACGAGCCCGCCGGCGGGCCACACCGTGCCGGCGAGCGGGGTGACGCCGAGGACGTCGCCGACGCGACGGGTGCCGGTCGACACCGCGGCCGCCGTCAGGTCGGGCTGGTCGCCGCGGGTGGTGGCCACGAGGTCGGTGCCCGCGTAGGGCAGCGCCACCACGCACCGTCCGCGGGCCTGGGCACGCACGGCGTCGAGCCAGCGGTCCGCGGCGGCGGCGCCCAGCCCGGGCGTGGTGCCGCCGTCGGCGGTGCGGACCTGGTAGCCGCCGGTCATCGCGCTCGCGGTCTCGAGCAGGTCGGCGTCGACGGCGAGGCACACCGAGCGCGCCGCCGCGGAGCCCGGCGGGGCCGCTCGGCCGAGGGCGTCGACCAGCCCCGCGAGGCGGCCGCCCGAGGCGAAGGAGGTGGCGAGGTCGTCGTCGGTG
Organism: Actinomycetospora sp. ABD4_176; assembly: GCF_056311855.1. Taxonomy (NCBI): domain Bacteria; kingdom Bacillati; phylum Actinomycetota; class Actinomycetes; order Pseudonocardiales; family Pseudonocardiaceae; genus Actinomycetospora; species Actinomycetospora sp. ABD4_176. The sequence goes on from NZ_CM149974.1 coordinate 4,016,499, forward strand.
AGCACGGTCGGCGCGCCGGGCACGACCGGCAGGCGGCGGGGCCGGTCGGCGAGCGGGTAGAGCACCGAGACCGCGGTGGCCCGCCCGACCGGCGGGGCGGCGGGCGGTCCCTCGCCGGGGACGCCGACCACGGGCAGCAGGAACCGCACCGCACCGAGCCGGGTCGGCCCGGTGCTGCCGAGCGCGCCGTCGACGTCGACGAGCAGGGGGTGCACCCCGGGCGCGGCGAGGGCGAGCGAGTCGGGGCCGGTCAGCGGCACCCGGAGGGTGAACGGCACGACGGCCTCGGGCGCGATCGTCCGCGCGACCTCGACCGACGGCGTGCGCACCGCGGCGCCCCCCGACGCGCCCCCCGACCCTCCCGGCCCCTCGAGCACCCCGAGCGCCGCCCGGCTCCCCGAGAGCGCGGGACCCCGTTCGAGGCGGACACCGACGTCGCGGGCCGTGACCGCGGACCGGTTGGTGATCCGCCCGGTGACCACGACCTCGCCCGGCCCGTCGGTCGTGACCGTCCGCGGCGCGAGCGTGTCGAGGACGACCTCGACCGGCGCCACGCGGGGCTCCTCCGGCGCGGCGGCGGCCGGCGGCGCGGTGAGCAGCAGCAGCACCCCCACGACCAGGGTCGTGAGCAGGGCGAGAGGACGTCGGAGGGCTCCCCGCGGGCCGCGGGGAGGGCTCACGCCGACTCCTCCAGGATCTGCGCGGCGCGCCGCACCAGGCGGCGCTCGTCGGCGTAGGCCAGCCGGGAGTCGAGCTCGGCGAGCGGCACCCACGCCACCTCGGTGACCTCGACGTCGGCGTCGGAGAGCTCGCCGCCGTGGGCGCGCAGCAGGTAGTGGTGCACCGTCTTGTGGATCCGGCGGTCCTCGGCGACGAACCAGTAGTCGATGCTGCCGAGGAACGCCCGCACGGACGCGATGATGCCGGTCTCCTCCTCGACCTCCCGCACGGCGGCCTGCTCGGCGGTCTCGCCCTCCTCGAGGTGACCCTTCGGCAGCGACCACAGCAGGCGCCCGCGGCGGTCCAGCCGGCCGATCAGGGCCGCGCTGGCCCCGGTGGCGTCGACGACGAGGCCTCCCGCCGAGGTCTCGTCGACCGTGCGCATCCGCCGCCGGGAGCCCCGCCGGCGCCGGTCGCCGGACCGGCGGGACGGGGTGGACACGCCCGCGATCGTACGGCGCCCCCGCGGTGACGGGGATCTGTCGCCGGGTCGACGCGCGGGTGTCGTTCCCCGGGGACCTGGTGTCCTCAAGGAGTCTCCCCGCTCGCGGTAGCCTGTCCTGTCGTGCCCGGACCCGCGCCAGCCCCGACGTCCACGACCGGCGCCGATCATGCGGCGGTGGTCGAGATGACGCGCTACTCCCCCGTGGCCGACGAGCTCGCGCGGCGGTTCGCCGAGGCCGGCCACCGGCTCTACCTCGTCGGGGGCAGCGTGCGCGACGCGATGCTCGGGCGGGACTCGACCGACCTCGACTTCACCACCGACGCGCGCCCGGACGCCATCGCGCGGATCGTGGCGGGCTGGGCCGACGCGGTGTGGGACACCGGTATCGCGTTCGGCACGATCGGCCTGGTCCGTCGGGGCGTGACGTGCGAGGTCACCACGTTCCGCGCCGACGCGTACGACGGCGTGACCCGCAACCCGGTGGTCGCGTTCGGCGACACCGTCGAGGGCGACCTCGTGCGCCGCGACTTCACCGCCAACGCCATGGCGCTCTCGCTGCCCGACCGCACGTTCGTCGACCCGTACGGCGGGCTCGCGGCGCTGGCCCGCGGCGTCCTCGACACCCCCGGCGAACCGCGCACGTCGTTCTCCGACGACCCGCTGCGCCTGCTGCGCGCCGCCCGGTTCGTCTCGCAGCTGGGCTTCGAGGTCGCCCCGCGGGTGCGGGAGGCGATGACGGAGATGGCTCCGGAGCTCGGGCGGATCACCGCCGAGCGGGTGCAGGCCGAGCTCTCGAAGCTGCTGCTCGGTGCCCACCCGCGGCGCGGGATCGAGCTGATGGTGGACACGGGGCTCGCCGACGTCGTGCTGCCCGAGGTGCCGGCCATGCGCCTGGAGATCGACGAGCACGCCCAGCACAAGGACGTCTACGAGCACTCGCTGACGGTCCTGGAGCAGGCGATCGGGCGCGAGACCGACGGCCCGGACCTCGTGCTGCGCCTCGCCGCGCTGCTCCACGACATCGGCAAGCCCGCAACCCGCAAGGTCGAGCCGGGGCGGCGGGTGAGCTTCCACCACCACGAGGTCGTCGGCGCCAAGATGACCCGCAAGCGCCTCCGCGAGCTGCGCTACCCCAAGCAGGTCATCGAGGACGTCGCGCAGCTCGTGTTCCTGCACCTGCGCTTCCACGGCTACGGCAAGGGCGAGTGGACCGACTCCGCCGTGCGCCGCTACGTCACCGACGCCGGGCCGCTGCTCGAACGGCTGCACAAGCTCGTCCGGTCGGACTCGACGACGCGCAACAAGCGCCGGGCGGCCGCGCTGCAGCGCTCCTACGACGAGCTCGAGGAGCGGATCGCGCGGATCGCGCAGGAGGAGGACCTCGCGCGGGTCCGTCCCGACCTCGACGGCAACGCGATCATGGAGCTGCTCGGGATCCCGCCGGGGCCGCTGGTCGGGCGGGCGTGGCGTCACCTCAAGGACGTGCGCCTCGAGCGCGGCCCGCTCTCCGACGAGGAGGCGCGCGCGGAGCTGCTGGCCTGGGCGGCCGCGGAGGGGATCGGGTCGGGGGAACCGTCCGGGGAGTAGCTGCGTCGAACCCGGTGTGGGATCCCCAGCGGTCAGCTATGTGTTCGGCACCGGGCACGGCCCGGTCCACCGGCACGTCTCGCCCGCCGACGCCGACCTGCCCGGAGGAGCGGGCCCGCCCGGAGGTGCGCCGGACGCGGTGAGGCTCGACTTCGACGGCGACGGGCGGGTCGACGACGCGTTGTGGGACAGCGACGGCGACGGCAGCGCCGACCGCTCGCTGCTCGACCTCGACGACGACGGCCGTCCGGACCACGCCTACACCGACCCCTCGGGCCGCGGGCTGTGGGACGCGCGGGCGCCCCTCGACGTCGCGGCGGCGCCGACGGCGCCGACCGCCGGGGCCGCCCTGGAGTGGACCGACGTCCGGGGCCGCGCGGCCCGCGCCGACCCCGCGCTCGACACCGACGGCGACGGGGTGCTCGACGGTGCGGTGGTGGACGCCGACCACGAGCCGGGCAGTGAGGTGGTCAGCGACCTCGACGGCGACGGCCACGCCGACCAGCTGCTCGTGGACGCCGACGACGACGGCCGGGCGGAGATGGCCTACCTGTCGGGCGCGCCGCCGGGGTCGGCGTCGGCGCGCTGGGACCTGCTGCTGGTCGACACCGACGGCGACGGCGCGGTGGACACGACGGTCGCCGAGGGGGCCGCGGGCTGGGTGCCGCCCTGACCGTGGCCCCGGGCCTGCCGCTGGCCCTCGGCGCGCAGGGCGAGCTCGTGCACCACCAGCCCGATCAGGTAGAGGCTCGCGGCCAGCACGAGCAGCAGCGGCGAGCGCCCGCTCGGCGGGGCCACGAACGCCGCCCCGGCCACGGCGACGACGTAGGTGACGTTGAACGTGGTGTCCGACAGCGAGAAGACGCGCCCGCGGACGTCGTCGCCCACCTCGCGCTGCACCGCCGCGTCCGAGCACAGCTTGATCGCCTGGCCCACCAGCCCGAGCACGAACGACCCGGCGAGGATCGTCGGCAGCGTCATCGGCAGCCCGAGCCCGAGCAGCGCGACGGCGGCGAGCACGAGCATCACGCGCACCGTGCCGGCGCGCCCGACCCTGCCGGTGAGCCACGGCGTCACCACCGCGGCGACCCCGAGGCCGGCGGCGACGGCCGCGACCACCTCGCCCAGCCCCGCGATGCCGGCCTTCAGGGGGCCGACGTCGGTCAGCGAGTTGCGCATGAGCAGCAGCACCACGAGCGTCGTGACGCCGAAGGCGAGCCGGTGGGCGGCGACGGCGCCGAACGCGGCGAGCACGCCGGGGGCGTCGCGGGTGGCCCGCGCGCCGTCCGCGAGGCCCGACGCGACGGCGCGGAGGGCCTGCGCGGCCTCCGTGCGCTCGTCGGGACCGAGGGTGCCGCGCCGGATCGTCGTCGCCACCACCACGATGAGCAGCGAGCCGACCGCCGCGACGGCCGTCGTCCACGCCGCGTCGGTGTCCTGGGGCCCCACCAGCCCGCGCAGGCCGATCGCGCAGCCGGCACCGATCGCCGCGGCGACGGCACCGGAGGTCGTGACCAGCGAGTTCGCGCCGACGAGGTGCTCGGGGGCGACGACGTGCGGCAGCGCCGCGGACAGGCCGGCCTGGATGAAGCGGCTGACGCCGATGGTGGCCAGCGCGCCGAGGTAGAGCGCCGGCCCCGTGACCCCGGCGAGGACCACCCCCGCCGTGAGCAGCGTGAGGACCCCGCGCAGCACGCCGGCGACGACCATGACGCGGCGCCGGTCCCAGCGGTCGAGCAGCGCGCCGGCGAAGGGCCCGATGATCGAGTAGGGCAGCAGCACCGTCGCGAGCCCGAGGGCGACCATGACCGGGTCCGCCTCGCGCTCGGGGCTGAACAGCACCAGGCCCCCGAGGGCCGCCTGGAACACGCCGTCGCCCCACTGCGCGGCCAGCCGGACCGTCAGCAGCTTGCCGAAGCCGGGGTGGGTGAGCAGCTCGCGCAGCCGGCCGATCGGTCCGCGCGCGGTCGGGGTGCCGGTGCTCGGGGACGCGACGGGGCCGGGAGCGACGGGCACGGGCGCCCACGCTACGCGCTCGGTGCCCCGAACGGGCCGGGCCGTTCGGGGCCGGGAGGTGGACCCCGGTGACCCGTCGTCGACCGTCCGCGCGGTGCCCCGGCGCCCGGTCGGGCGTGCTCGTCCCCACCCGGACCGTGCCTGCCGTGACCGAGTGCGGCGGTGCGACGATGGGTCGCGTGGCCAGTGGTGTGGGTGAACATCAGCAGGCCGAGGTCGAGGCGGGGACGCTCCTCGTGGCGTCCCCGACGCTGACCGACCCCAACTTCGCGCGCTCGGTGGTGTTCGTCATCGACCACCGCCCCGCCGGCACCCTCGGCGTCGTGCTCAACCGGCCCAGCGAGGTCTCGGTCGCCGACGTCCTGCCGACGTGGGGCCCGCACACCAGCAGCCCGGACGCCGTGTTCGTCGGCGGGCCCGTCGAGCAGCGCACCGCCCTGTGCCTCGCCGCGCTGCGCACCGGCGAGGACCCGGCCCGCACCGGCGGCGTCGTCGGCGTCCGCGGACCCGTGGCGCTCGTCGACCTCGACGGCGACCCCGACGACCTCGCCCCCCGCGTCCGCGGCCTGCGCGTCTTCGCGGGCTACTCGGGCTGGGACCGCGGGCAGCTCGCCGGCGAGATCGGCCGCGGCGACTGGTACGTCGTGCCCGCCCTGCCCGACGACGTCCTCGCCCCCGCCGGCTACGACCTCTGGGGCGGGGTGCTGCGCCGCCAGGGCGTCCCCCTCGCGCTGCTGGCCACCCACGTCGCCGAGCCGCGCCGGAACTAGGAGCCCGCTGAAGAAGTGGGTTGGTGGGCGTCTCGGCAGTCGTGCTGCGGTCAGCACCCGTGGGTGCGACAAGAGGTCGCCCCGCCCGGCGCTGATAGTGGCGGGTTGTTGATGGGCTGTCGAGGCCGTAGCCGGGCCGGTAGTCGGCTGGGTCCTCGGATCAGCTTGCGGCCAGGGCCCATCGGCCGTGGTCGAGGTGCAGTCCGAAGGTGATCATTCGGCGGAGGTTGAGCGCGGCGACGCGGGTGTGCAGCCAGGCGTTGTTCTTGACCACGCCGCGGTGGGGGACGCGCCGGTTGCCGCGGGTCAGCCAGGCGATGGAGCGCTCGACCATGGGCCGGTGCCGACGGTAGGACTCGAGGTGCTCGGGGGTGCTCGCCCGGGCGCGGTGTGCTCGTTGCAGCGCGTGGTGCGGCCCGAGGTGCAGGGTGCGCCCGTCGGTGGCGGTGGTGGATTGCGCGCGCAGTGGGCAGTCGCGGCAGTGCGCCCCGAAGATCGCTGCTCCGCTCGCAGTGATCGGGCGGGTGATCCCGTTCGGGCAGGTCATGGTGCTCGCGGCCGGATCGTGGGTGAAGTCGTCGATGGTGAACCCGCCGGGGACGGTCGGGCGCAGCGGCCACGGCTTGATCACCGCGGTGTGCCCGGCCTGCTCGAGCGCGGCCAGGGCGTCGCCGGTGCCGTAGGCCGAGTCGGCCAGCACCTCCAGCGCCTCGCCCGGCTCGCTGGCGGCGGCCTCGAGGTTGGGGTCGCCGGTGAGCAGGGCGATACCGACAGTGGCGTCGCTGTTGTCCGGGCCCGAGGCTTGGGTGAGCCTGGTGTTGGTGATCAGCCCGGTGTCGGGCTCGACCACCACGTGCGCGCGGTAGCCGTCCTGGCGGCGCTCCCGGGACTTGTGCGCGTGGCGGGTGTCGGGATCGACGGTGGAGATCACCCGGTCCGGGGCCACCTTGGTCGCGATGCGCCAGCGCCCGTCGGTGCCATCGGAGCCCTCGGCAGGCTCGACGTCCTGCCCGGCGACCAGCGCCAACAACGCCACCGCCTGACTGGCGCGCTCGTCGAGCCCGGCCCCGCCGGGGTGGCGCGTCTCCAGCTCGGCGAGTACCGCCAACGCGTCGTTGACCAACGCGGAGACCAGCTCGTCACGGGCCGCGGGGTCGTCCCAGGCGATCTGCGGCTTGCCCGGGTGGGAGTAGTCATGCCCGCTCGTGGTGACCGCCGTGACGACCTCGGCGCCGGCACCGACGTCGCGGGCGACCCGGCGGATCGCGGCGATCAGCTGGGTCACGGTGTCCTGGCGGGCCACCGCGTCATCCAGAATCGTCGAGTCCAACGCCCGGCGGGTCTTCCCCGCCACCGCACCAGTCTCGGCGACCACCGCGGCGACGGTCTCGAAGATGCGGTTCGGGCTGTTCGAGGCGGCCAGCCGGCGTCGCCAGTAGGTCAGCGTCGAGGCGTCGAACGCGGTGTCGGTGATCGCCAGCCCGCAGGCGGCTTTCCACCGCAGATCGAACGTGAGTGCCTCGACAGCTTCCCGGTCCGACAGGCCGTGCAGGGCCTGCAGAACCAGCACCGTGGCCACCACCTCCGGCGGCACACTCGGCCGGCCGCGGCGGGTGGGAAACAGGTCGGCGAACAGCTCCGGGGCGAACAGCCGGGCCCGATGCGCAGCCAGGAACGCGAACACGCTGCCCGGCTTCAGCAAATGCCCGGCGACCGACTCCACATCCAGCAACTCACGCTGATCATCAGAGCGACCCTGCACCCGACAAGGATCCCAGCCCACCCGCCGACCACCAGCCTCGACGCGCTGACTTCTTCAGCAGTCTCCTAGGCGCGCCGGAGTTCTGCAGCGAACGGGTATCTCGCTGCTTCTACGCGCACGAACGCCCCGTTCGCTCGCCGCGCCCGCGCGCCCGGTCGGGCCTAGCGTGACCCTCGTGCGACGCGTCGAACCCGGTCCCGGGCAGGAGTCGGTGTGGGACTACCCGCGCCCCCCGCGGGCGGAGGCCGTGCGCCGGCGGGCGGTGGTCACGCACGCCGGCACGGTCGTCGCCGACACCGACGACCTCGTGCGCGTGCTCGAGACCAGCCACCCGCCGACCTGGTACCTCCCACGCACCGCGTTCACCGAGGGCGTGCTGCGCCCGGCCGAGCGCCGGACCGTGTGCGAGTGGAAGGGCACGGCGCGCTACGTCGACGTCGTCGTGCCGGGCGCGGCGCCGCTGACCGACGTCGGCTGGTGGTACCCGCAGGACGCCGTCTACCCCGAGCTCGCCGACCGGGTCGCGCTCTACCCGGCGCCGTTCGACGAGATCACCCTCGACGGCGAGCGCGTCGAGCCCCAGCCCGGCGGGTTCTACGGCGGCTGGATCACCCGCGACGTCGTCGGCCCGTTCAAGGGCGCGCCGGGCACCTGGGGCTGGTGACCCCTCAGGCCCCCGAGTCGGCGGCGGCCCGCGGACAGATCGCGCACGAACCCCCGCAGGCCCCGGCGGCGGGAGCACAGTCGGCGGGCGCCTCCGGCTCCTCGGGCAGGCCCGCGGTGCACGGCGCCGCGGGCAGCGACGCCAGCGCCTCGTGCTCGGCCTGCTCGGCGTCGGCGAACCGCGCGCCGACGACGCCCCCGGCGCCCAGCAGCCCGACCAGCGCGAGCGTCCCGAGCACCAGCATCGTCACCCCGGCGCCGGTGGACGCCGCACCGAGCGCGGACCCGGCCCCCGCGAGCCCGGCCACGCCCGCGCCCACGAAGGCGGGCGCGGCGGCGCGGTTGGCGCGGCGGAAGGCGTCGACGCTGTGCATGGTCCACACGGTGCGGATGCCGAGGACGCGGTTGCGCGGCAGGCGGTGCCGCAGGGCGAGCAGTCCGGCGCCGCCCACCACGAGCGCCGCCACCGCCAGGACCAGGGCCGGGACGATCACACCCCCAGAGTAGGCTCGGCGGCGTCCTCGCGGGATCCGCGGTGCCCCCGTGGGGCGCGGCGCGCGGGTCGACGGCGAACCATCCCCGACGGACCGCCGGACCCGGTCGCGGGCTCCCCGCGGGACGACCCGAGGTCGATACCCAGGAGGAGTGCCGTGACCGCCGAGCCCGAGGTGGCGAGCCGCGCCGACAGTGCCGGTGGCCCCGGCGGCGGCAGTGGTGCTGGCGGCGTCCCGCCGTACCGCTACACCGCCGCGCTCGCGAACGACATCGAGCGGCGCTGGCAGGACCTCTGGGAGTCGCAGGACACGTTCGCCGTCGCTAACCCGTCCCCGGGCGGCCCGCCGCCCGCGGGCGAGAAGTTCTACCTGATGGACATGTTCCCCTACCCGTCCGGCGCCGGCCTGCACGTCGGGCACCCGCTGGGGTTCATCGGCACCGACGTCCTGGGCCGCTTCCTGCGCATGACCGGGCGCCACGTGCTGCACACCATGGGCTTCGACGCCTTCGGTCTCCCGGCCGAGCAGTACGCCGTGCAGACCGGGACCCACCCGCGCACCACCACCGAGGCGAACATCGCGCGCTACCGCGCGCAGATCCGCCAGCTCGGGCTCGCCCACGACCAGCACCGCTCGGTGTCCACCACCGACGTCGAGTTCTACCGCTGGACCCAGTGGATCTTCCTGCAGATCCACGCGTCCTGGTACGACGTCGAGGCGGGCCGCGCGCGCCCGATCGCCGAGCTCGAGCAGGAGCTCGCGGCCGGCATCCGCGCGCTGCCCGACGGCCGCGACTGGGCGACGCTGTCGCGTCCCGAGCAGGACCGGGTGCTCGACGGCCACCGCCTGGCCTACCTCGCCGACGCGCCGGTCAACTGGTGCCCGGCGCTGGGCACGGTGCTCTCCAACGAGGAGGTCACCGCCGACGGGCGCTCCGAGCGCGGCAACTTCCCCGTGTTCCGGCGCAACCTGCGCCAGTGGATGATGCGGATCACCGCGTACGCCGACCGCCTGGCCGACGACCTCGACGGCGTGGACTGGCCCGACTCGGTCAAGACGATGCAGCGCAACTGGATCGGGCGCTCGCAGGGCGCGCAGGTCCGGTTCAGCTCGGACGCGGGCCCGATCGAGGTGTTCACCACCCGCCCGGACACCCTGTTCGGCGCGACCTACCTGGTCCTGGCGCCGGAGCACCCGCTGGTCGACGCGCTGACCCCGGACGGCTGGCCCTCGCCGCCGACCGGCGACGAGCTCGACGGGCGCTGGACCGGCGGCGCCGCGACCCCCGTCGAGGCCGTCGCCGGCTACCGCCGCGTCGTCGCCCAGCGCTCGGACCTCGAGCGCCAGGAGGCCCGCGACAAGACCGGCGTGTTCACCGGGGCCTGGGCGACCAACCCGGTCAACGGCGAGCCGCTGCCGATCTTCGTCGCCGACTACGTCCTCATGGGCTACGGCACCGGCGCGATCATGGCGGTGCCCGGCCAGGACCAGCGCGACTGGGACTTCGCGTCCGTCTTCGGCCTGCCGATCCGCCGCACGGTCGCGCCGCCCGCGGGCTTCGACGGCGAGGCCTACGTCGGCGCCGGTCCGGCGATCAACTCCGCCAACGACGAGATCAGCCTGGACGGGCTGGAGGTCGATGCGGCCAAGTCGGCGATCGTCGCCTGGCTCGCCGGCCGGGGAGCCGGGGAGCCGGTGGTGCAGTACAAGCTGCGCGACTGGCTGTTCTCCCGCCAGCGCTACTGGGGCGAGCCGTTCCCGATCGCCTACGCGGCCGAGGGCGAGACCGACGGCGGGCCCTCGATCCCGCGCGCACTGCCCGCGTCGGACCTGCCGGTGCTGCTGCCCGACGTCGAGGACTACGCGCCGAAGTCGTTCGCGCCCGACGACCGCGACTCGTCGCCCGAGTCGCCGCTGGCCCGCGCCACCGAGTGGGTGTCGTTCACCGCGGACCTGGAGTCCGACCCGGAGCGCGGCGTCGCCGACTACCGCCGCGAGACCAACACGATGCCCCAGTGGGCGGGCTCGTGCTGGTACTACCTGCGCTACCTCGACCCGGACAACAAGGAGCGCTTCGTCGACGCCGACGTCGAGCGCTACTGGCTGGGCCCGCAGGGACCCGGCGACCCGGGCGGCGTCGACCTCTACGTCGGCGGCGTCGAGCACGCCGTGCTGCACCTGCTCTACGCCCGGTTCTGGCACAAGGTGCTGTTCGACCTCGGGCACGTCTCGTCGTCCGAGCCGTTCCGCAAGCTGTTCAACCAGGGCTACGTCCAGGCCTGGGCCTACACCGACGCGCGCGGGGTCTACGTGCCGGCCGAGGAGGTCGTCGAGGACGCCTCCGCCGCCACCGGATTCACGTGGAACGGCGAACCGGTGCGCCAGGAGTACGGGAAGATGGGCAAGTCGCTGCGCAACGTGGTGACCCCCGACGAGATGTGCGAGGCCTACGGGGCCGACACCTTCCGCCTCTACGAGATGTCGACCGGCCCGATGGAGGCCTCGCGCCCGTGGTCGACGCGCGACGTCGTGGGCTCGCACCGCTTCCTGCAGCGCGTCTGGCGCCTCGTGATCGACGAGCAGACCGGCGAGCTGCGCGTCGCCGACGCCGAGCCGGACCGCGACACGCTGACCGCCCTGAACAAGGCGATCGACGGCGTGCGCACCGACCTGCCCGCGATGCACTACAACACCGCCGTCGCGAAGCTCATCGAGCTGGCGAACCACCTGACCAAGGCCTACCCCGACGGCGGCACGCCGCGCTCGGTGGCCGAGCCGCTGGTGCTGCTGCTCGCGCCCCTGTGCCCGCACCTCGCCGAGGAGCTGTGGTCGCGGCTGGGCCACCCGCACACGCTGGCCTACGCGCCGTTCCCGGAGGCGGACCCGGCGCTGCTGGTCGAGGACACCGTCGAGTACCCGATCCAGGTCAACGGGAAGGTCCGCTCGCGCATCACGGTGCCGGCGACCGCCGCCGAGGACGAGGTCCGCGCGGCGGTGCTCGGCGACGCCAAGGTGGTCGAGCTCCTCGCCGGCGCCGAGCCGCGCAAGGTCATCGTCGTGCCCGGGCGCCTGGTCAACGTCGTCCGCTGAGCCCGCTGGTTCTGAGCGAAGGGCACCTACGGTCGAATAGCCGGGCGGCGGGCGCCCTTCGCCGGAACGCCGAGGGTGGCGGTGAGCCCGGCGGTTCTGAGCGGAGAGGGCACCTTCAGTCGGATAGCCGGGCGGCGGGCGCCCTTCGCCGGAACGCCGACCGGCCGCGCGCCACGTCGTCGACCTGAGCGAAGGGCCCCTTCGCTCAGAACGGGAGCCGCACACCCCGCTGGTGCGTCGAACCAGGTATGCCCCGTCGTGCACGGGTCGACTGGCAAGCGGTGCAGGCCGCCGCCCCCGACGGCCTCATCCTCGTCCGTGACCTCCTCGCGCTCGGCGTCCCGTCGAGCACCATCGCCTTCCGCTGCCGGAAGGTCGGCGGCTCCTGGTGGCGCCCCGTCCTCGGGCTCGTCGCGCTCGCCCGCGCCGCGCTGACCGTCCGTCAACGTCTCGTCGGTGCGCTGCTCGCCGCCGGCGACGACGCCGTGGTCACCGGTCTCGCCGCGTGCCGGCTCCACGGGCTCGAGCGTGTGCCGGAGCACGGCGACGTCCACGTCCTGATCGAGCACCGGAACCGGCGACGATCCGAAGGGTTCCTGCTCGTCGAACGGACGACGCGCATGCCGGCCACCCGGGTGCTCGACGGGATCCGCTGCGCCTCGCTACCCCGGGCGCTCGTCGACGGCGCGCGGCGCCTGACCCGGATCGACGACGTCCGCGCCCTGCTCTGCGAGGCGGTCCAGCGGCGCCTGGTCACGGTCGCCGCGCTGCGCACCGAGGTCGAGGAAGGCTCGTGCCGGGGCGCCGCGCTCGTGCGGACGGTGATCACCGAGCTGGAGGACGGCATCCTGTCGGCGGCGGAGGCGTGGCTGCGCGAGCTGGTGCTCGGCATGGACGACTTCCCCGCCGTCCGGTGGAACGTCGCGCTGCGGCGGGTCGACGGTTCCCCCCTCGCCACCGTCGATGCGCTGGTCGACGGGGTCCCGCTCGTGATCGAGCTCCACTCGTTCGCCCACCACGCCGATCTCGAGGCCTACGACTCGACCATGCGTCGGCACGGCGAGCTCGCCGCGGCCGGGTACCTCGTCGTCCCGGTGACGCCGAAGGAGCTGCGCGAGAACCCCGAGGGGGTGCGCCGCAAGCTCCGGGCGGCTCTCGAGGAGCTGCGAGCCCGGCAGGTCACCGCGGCCTGAGCATCCGCCCGGAACGACCGAAGGGCCCCTTCGATCGATCTACTCGATCGAAGGGGCCCTTCGCTCACAACCCGGGTGCTGCGCACGACTCCGGCGAGGGGCGCCCCTCGCCGACCTATTCGACCGAAGGTGCCCTTCGCTCAGAACCCACGGCCGGGCACGACGCGTCAGGCGGGCCCGCGCTCGCCGCGGATGAACTCCTCGACACGGTCGTAGGCCACCGAGTCGCGGTACTGCTCCGGCGGCGACTTCATGAAGTACGACGACGGCGCGAGCAGCGGGCCGCCGATGCCGCGGTCCATCGCGATCTTCGCCGCGCGGACGGCGTCGATGATGATGCCCGCGGAGTTCGGGGAGTCCCAGACCTCGAGCTTGTACTCCAGCGACAGCGGCACGTCGCCGAAGGCGCGGCCCTCGAGGCGCACGTAGGCCCACTTGCGGTCGTCGAGCCACGGCACGTGGTCCGACGGGCCGATGTGGACGTTGCCCTTGCCCATGTCGCGGTCGATCTGCGACGTCACCGAGTTGGTCTTCGACGTCTTCTTCGACTCCAGGCGCTCGCGCTCGAGCATGTTGCGGAAGTCCATGTTGCCGCCGACGTTGAGCTGCATCGTGCGGTCGAGGTGGACGCCGCGGTCCTCGAAGAGCTTCGCGAGCACGCGGTGGGTGATGGTGGCGCCGACCTGCGACTTGATGTCGTCGCCGACGATCGGCACGCCCGCGTCGGTGAACTTCTGCGCCCACTCGGGGTCCGACGCGATGAACACCGGCAGCGCGTTGACGAACGCCACGCCGGCGTCGATGGCGCACTGCGCGTAGAACTTGTCGGCGTCCTCGCTGCCCACGGGCAGGTAGGAGACGAGGACGTCGGCGCGGGCCTCGCGCAGCGCGGCGACGACGTCGACCGGGTCGCCGTCGGCCTCGGTGATGGTCTCGCGGTAGTAGCGCCCGAGGCCGTCGTAGGTGTGACCGCGCTGCACGGTCACGCCGGTCGGGGGCACGTCGGCGATGCGGATCGTGTTGTTCTCCGACGCCACGATGGCGTCGGCGAGGTCCTGGCCGACCTTCTTGGCGTCGACGTCGAACGCGGCCACGAACTCGAGGTCGCGGACGTGGTACCCGCCGAAGTCGACGTGCATCAGACCCGGCACCCGCGTGGCCGGGTCGGCGTCGGCGTAGTACTGCACGCCCTGCACGAGCGACGCGGCGCAGTTGCCCACGCCGACGATCGCCACTCGGACCGAACCCATGGCAGTTCTCCTCTTGTCTCTTCCTCGGGGGTGACGGGTGACGGACCTGTGGGGTGTCAGGCGCCGTGGGGGGACGGGCGGGCGGTGGTGCCCGGCTCGTCGTCGGGGGTCGGGGGCGAGCTCTCGGCGCGCTCGGCGGCGATGAGCTCGTTGAGCCAACGGACCTCGCGCTCGGTGGACTCGAGGCCGATGCGGTGCAGCTCGCGGGTGTAGTGGTCGATCTGCTCGCCGGCCCGGGACAACGTGGAGCGCAGACCCTCGCGACGCTCCTCGACCTGCCGCCGCCGGCCCTCGAGGATGCGCATGCGCACCTCGACCGGGGTCCGGGAGAAGAAGGCCAGGTGGATGCCGAAGCTCTCGTCGTCCCAGGCCTGCGGACCGACCTCGCCGAGCAGCTCGTCGAAGCGGTCCTTGCCCTCGGCGGTCAGCTCGAACACCCGGCGCCCGCGGCGCGTCTTCGAGCCCCAGGAGCCTCGGGACGCCGACCGTGTCGACCGGGACCGGGAGGACGCGGCGGTACCCGCGTCCACCGTGTGCTCGTCGGCGGCGTCGTCCGCCGCGTCGGCGGTCTCCGCGATCAGCCCGGCACGTTGGAGCCGGCGCAGGGTCGGGTAGAGCGAGCCCCACGAGAACGCGCGGAAGGTGCCGAGGCGGGCGTGGAGCTGCTTGCGCAGCTGGTAGCCGTGCATCGGCGCCTCGTGGAGCAGGCCGAGGACCGCGAGCTCGAGCACCGGCCGCCTCCCCCCTCGCGTACATGTCGACCGCCGGGTCGTCGCGACGATCACGGCGACCTCGCGTCGACCATATCGAACCGATACATCACGCGACCCCTCATCGGCGATCACGTCACATCCGGGGGGCGCCCGGGCCTCGCCGGAGCAGGGGACGGACTGCGGTCGCGGTGGCTAGGCTGGCGTCGTGCCGGGAGTCCGTCAGGTGGTCGACTACGCGCTGCAGCGCCGCGCGGTGCTCGCCGACGTCGCGGCCGGACGCGTGGCCACCGCGGACGCCTGCGACGCCGGGGTCTACCTGCTCCAGGCGGCCTCGTACCACGGCCGCCCGAGCCCCCGGCCGTGCCCGCTCTGCCGGCAGGAACAGCTCGTCGAGGTCAACTGGATCTTCGGCGAACGCCTCGGTGCGGCCGCCGGATCCGCTCGTTCCGCCGACGAGATCAGCCGTCTGGCGGATGCGATCAGCGAGTTCACCGTCCACGTCGTGGAGGTCTGCCGGTCGTGCCGGTGGAACCACCTCGTACAGTCATACGTCCTGGGGACCGACGACGCGTCGGGAGGAGGCCGCCGGCGCCGCCGGACCGCCTCCCCCTGACGGCTCCGGCCGGTCGCGGCCCCCGGGACCGACGGGAGGGCCCTCGGGCCTGAACAAGGGCACCACCCGGGATCGGGAGGCGATCGGTGGACGACGAGCGGCGCACGGACCGCGGGGGTGGACGACCCCCCGCGCCCGACCGCGGCACCCCGCCCGCACCGCCGGCCCGACCCGGCGCCAGTGGCGGCCCGCCCGGCTCCCCGTCCGGCCCACCCCGCGGCGCCCCCGGCCGCCCGCCCGGCGGACCGCCGCCCGGCCCCCCGCCGGGCCCCGGCCGGCCCGGGCCGCACCGGCCGGCTCCCCACCACGGCGCCCCGCACCCCGACGGCGGCCTGCCCCCGGGCTGGCGCCCCGTCCCCCCATCGCAGAACCCCACCCGCCAGGACGACCACCACCCGATCGACGCGCCGACGGTCGCGAACGGCGCGCGCCGGAGCGCCGTCGGCACCGTCACGCCGCCCGAGGGCCGCGAGACGGCCCGCGAGCCGCGCCTGCTGACCCACGACACCGCGCGCTCCCGCAGCGCCGGCGAGGAGGGCCGCGACGGCGCCCACGGTTCGGCCACGCGCGCGATGGCGCCGACCGCCGCGTCCGGGTCGTCGCGCGCCGCCATGGCCGCCGGCGGGCTCTCGGGCACGGCCGTGGCGCCGGCGCGCACGCGTCCCGGCGGGGGCGACGACGGCGGCGACGAGCCCCCGCGCGGCCGCCGACCCGGCCGACCCGGCCCGCCCGGCCCCGAGCCGAAGCGCCGCGGACGCCGCATCCGGCGCGTCGTCCTCCTGCTGCTCGGCCTGGTGATCCTCGGCCCGGTGCTCGCGTTCGCGGTCGGCTGGATCTTCTTCCGCGTGCCGACGCCCGACGACGCGGCCAACAACCAGGTCGCCACCATGGCCTACGCCGACGGGTCGTCGCTGGCCTCGCTCGTGCCCGAGCAGGGCAACCGGATCAAGGTGCCGGTCACCCAGGTGCCGCTGCACGTGCAGCAGGCGGTGCTCTCGGCCGAGGACCGCTCGTTCTACTCGAACCTCGGGTTCGACCCCGTCGGCATCCTGCGCGCCACGTGGAACCAGGCCACCGGCGGCTCCGGCGGCGGGTCGACGGTCACCCAGCAGTACGTGAAGAACGTGCTGGTGGGCGACGAGTACTCGCTGTGGCGCAAGTACCGCGAGGTGGTGATCGCGGCGAAGATCTCCCAGGAGCAGTCCAAGGAGGAGATCCTCGGCAACTACCTCAACACGATCTACTTCGGCCGCGGCGCCTACGGCATCCAGGCCGCGTCGCAGGCGTACTTCGGCAAGGACGTCTCGCAGCTCACGGTGTCCGAGGGCGCGATGCTCGCCGGGCTCATCCAGTCGCCGTCGCGCTGGGACCCCGCGGTCGACCCCGGCATGTCCCAGCAGCGCTGGACCTTCGTCCTCGACGGCATGGTCAGCCAGAACTGGCTGCCGGCCGGCGAGCGCGCGGGCCAGACGTTCCCGGCGACCATCCCGCCCCAGCCGCGCCGCAGCGGCATCCCGGACAACGACCGCGGCCACATCGTCTCGGCGGTGCGCGACGAGCTGAACTCCTACGGGATCACCGAGCAGCAGGTGAACCAGGAGGGTCTGCAGGTCACCACGACCATCGACCCGGAGCTGCAGGACGAGGCCGTCGAGTCGGTCGAGCGCCAGCTGCGCGGTCAGCCGGGGAACCTGCGGACGTCCCTGGTGTCGGTCGACCCCCGCACCGGCGCGGTGCTCGCCTACTACGGCGGGGAGGACGGCTCCGGGTTCGACTACGCCCAGACCCGCCGCCAGCCCGGGTCGTCGTTCAAGCCGTTCGTGCTGCTCGCGGGCCTGCAGCGCAACCCCTCGCCGATCGGTCTCGGCACGACGTTCGACGGCTCGAGCCCGCAGACGATCGCGGGCACCGAGGTCGAGAACAACGAGGGCGAGAACTGCGCGAACTGCGACCTGCGCACGGCCATGACGCAGTCGATCAACACCGTCTTCTACCAGCTCGGCGTCCAGGTGGGCCCACAGAGCGTGGCCGACGCGGCGCACCAGGCCGGCATCAGCGCCGAACTCCCGAACCCCTCGGGCGGCATCTCGCTGGGTGACCGCGAGGTCCGCCCCGGCGACATGGCCGCGGCCTACGGCACGTTCGCCGCCGACGGCGTCTACCACCGCCCGCACCTCGTCAGCCGCGTCACCACGGCCGACGGGCGCGTGCTCTACGACGCGGGGGCGCCGGCGGGCGAGACGCGCATGACCCAGCAGCTCGCCCGCAACGTCACCGAGGCGATGCTGCAGGTGGCCGACCACTCCGGGATCCCCCTGGCCGGGGGCCGCCCGGTGGCCGCGAAGACGGGCACCGTGCAGTCGTCGGTGGAGGGCCAGAACAACGACGCGTGGATGGTCGGGTTCACGCCCTCGATCTCCACGGCGGTGTGGGTCGGCACGGACGACAACACGCCGATCAAGAACGGCAGCGGGGCGCCGATCTACGGCCGCGGCATGCCGGGCCAGATCTGGCAGGGCTACATGAACGACGCCCTGAGCGACGACCCGGTCGAGCAGTTCTCGGAGTTCCGGCCGATCGGCACCCCGCCCCAGACCACGCCGACCGCACCGCCGGAGCCGGAGTGCGTCGAGGGCCGGCCGTGCCCGCCCGAGGGCGGGGACCAGGGCGGCGAGCAGGGCGACGACCAGGGCGACCAGGGCCAGTACGGCGGTGACGGCGGCTACGACGGCGGCTACGACGGCGGCTACTACGGCGGTGACGGCGGTGGCGGCGGCGGTGACCAGGGCGGTCAGGGCGGCGGCCAGGGCGACGGCGGCCAGGGCGGCGGTGGTGACGGCCAGGGCGGCGACGGTGGCGACGGTGGCGACGGTGGCGACGGCGGCGGCAGTGGCGGCGGCGACGGCGGCGGCCTGTTCGGTGATGGCTGACGTCGGGTGCGGAGGACGGGGCGCGTGACCGGCGCCCCGACCCGCTCCGGCTCGTCGCGGGCGCGCACTCACGACCCCGCGTCGCTCGGCCCCGACCAGCGGGTGCGGCCCACCCAGGAGGACCCGTTCGTCGCGTCGCTCTCGGCGGCGGTCGGGGGGCCGCTGGGCGAGCACGCCGTCGCCGGGCGGGCGCGGTTCCTGACCCCGCTGCGGGTGGTGCTGCTGCTCGCGGTCGTCGTGCTCGCGCTCGCGTGGTTCGCCAAGGCGCCGTGTCTGCAGCAGTACCCGGGCGACGACGGGCTCGAGCTCGACTGGCGCGACGGCCGCCAGTACGTCGCGATGTGCTACTCGGACACGGTCCCGCTCTACACCGCCGAACGCCTCGACGTCGGCGGCGTGCCGTACGTGACGTCGTGGGTCGACCGCCGCGAGGACGGCAGCGAGCAGGTCCGCTACATGGAGTACCCGGTGCTCACGGGGTTCTTCCAGTGGGCCAACGCGCGCCTCGCGGACCTCTGGCTCGCCGGTGCCGACGCGGGCCTGCTCCCCGGCGGGCTCGCGGTGGTCGTGTACTTCGACCTCTCGGCGTTCTGGCTCGCGCTCGCGTGGCTGGTGACGATCTGGGCGGTGGTCCGGCTGCGACCCGGGCGACCGTGGGACGCCGCGCTGGCCGCGGTGTCGCCCCTGGTCGCGGTGCACGCCTTCACGAACTTCGACACCCTCGCCGTCGCCGCCGCGACGCTGGGGATGCTCGCGTGGTCGCGGCGCCGACCGGTGCTCGCCGGCGTCGTCCTCGGCATCGGGGCGGCGGCGAAGCTCTACCCGCTGTTCCTGCTCTTCCCGCTGCTGCTGCTCTGCCTGCGTGCCGGGCGGATGCGGGCGTGGGCACAGGCGGCCGCGGCCGGGGTGGCGGCGTGGGCGCTGGTCAACCTGCCGGTGGCCTTCCTCGCGCCCGCGGGCTGGTGGGAGTTCTTCCGGCTCAACGGTGAACGCGGCGCCGACCCCGACTCGCTCTACAACGTCGTCGCCGGGCTCACGGGGTGGAGCGGGTTCGACGGCCCGCTGGCTCCCGGGCAGCCGCCGACGGTGCTCAACGCCGTCAGCGCCGTGCTGTTCGCGGTGTGCTGCCTGGCGATCGCGGTGCTCGTCGTGCGGGCGCCGCGGCGACCGCGGTTCGCGGCGATCGCCTTCCTCGTCATCGTGGCGTTCCTGCTGACCAACAAGGTGTGGAGCCCGCAGTACTCGCTGTGGCTCGTGCCGCTCGCGGTGCTCGCCTACCCGCGGTGGCGCCCGCTGCTGGTCTGGATGCTGCTCGACGCGCTGGTCTGGGCGCCGCGGATGTACTACTACCTCGGCACCGACGCCAAGGGCCTGCCGGCGCCCTGGTTCTACGGCGCCGTCATCGTGCGCGACGTCGCGGTCCTCGCCGTCGCCGCGCTGGTCGTCCGGTCGGTCCTGCGCCCCGAGCACGACCCGATCCGCACGCCGCGCGACCCGTCCTTCTCCCGCGGGCTCGACGACCCCGACGGCGGCGTGCTCGACGGCGCTCCCGACGAGGTGCGTCGCCTGGCCCGGGCCGACGCGGTGCTCGGTGCCGTCGGTGGGGCGGTCGGCCGTCCCGTCGGGCGCCTGCTTCGGCGCGGGCGGGAGCGGTCCGCAGTCCCTCGATGAGGGCGGGTCCGCACCGGCGGGCGTGTCGCTGGGCGACGACCTCGGCGGGTGGGTGAGGCTGGGCGTCACCACCGGGCGACCTCCTCGTTGGTCAGCACGTGCCGCCGGTCGGCCCGCTCCCCCGTGGGGCTCCGCCGGCACTCCCCCGGGCAGTCGGAGAAAGGTCCCCTTCATGGCGCTGCGTGCTCCCCGCCTGCTCACGACCGCCCTCGCGGGTGGCGTGCTGACGGGAACGCTCCTCCTCGGTGCCGGGTCCGCGCTGGCGGCGCCGGCGGCCCCGGCCGCCGACGACGTCGTCGAGGCGCGTTGTGGAGAGACCGTCCGCGCCGAGCCGGGTCAGAGCGTCAAGGTGATCCCCGACCTCGGGCTGCCGATCGTCCGCGAGGTCACCCGCGGCATGGACCCGATCACCAAGCTCGTCGGCGGGCTCCTCTGCCGTGTGCAGGTCGAGGTCGTCGAGCCCGTCTCCGAGCAGGTCGCGCAGGCCGCCCCGCCGTTGCGCCCGGCGACCGACCAGCTCAGCCGCAGCACCGGCGCGGTGCTCGACCCCGAGCCGCAGGAGGCGCCGACCTCGGCGTCCCGCGCCGCCCGCACCCCCGCGCCGGCCGCCGCGGCGGTGCCGACGCTCACCCCGCAGCAGGCCGCGGCCGCCGCGCCGGCGTTCGCGCCCGCGTTCGGCGCGCTGCCCTCGTCGTTCCTGCGCTCGGCGTCGGGCCCGGCCCCCGGCGTGCGTGCCCCTGACCCGAACGCGCTGCTCGGCTCCGCGTTCCCCGGCCTGCGCGCCGGCGCTCCCGCCTACCTCGGCTACGACCCGGCGAGTGCGGTGACCACCGCCAGCCAGGTCCAGGCGCTGCCGGTCGACGGGCTGAGCACCGGCGGCGTGGGCGTGCCCGCGCTGATCGCGGTCCTCGCGCTGTCGGGCGTCGCGGCCTTCACGGTCCGCCGTGTCGTGCTGGGCAAGGCCACGACGTCGTCGGTCATGTCCGCGGACGCGCCCGAGGGGGACGACGCCCGGACCGGCGAGACCGCCGCGACCACCGGGGCCGGCGACACCGACGCCACCCGCGCGGTGGACACGGCCGACGCGGTGCAGACGGACGAGGACCTCGACGAGACCGATGACGAGGCCGGCGCCGTGCGCACCCCGTCCGCGGGCCGCGCACCCGTACCGGCCTGACCTGCGCACCCGACGGAACCGTCGGGCGGGCTGCTGCGTCGGACCCGGTAGGGCCTCGGCGGGAGCAGCACCGCAGGTTGGTAGCCTGATCGGACCGAGACCCTCCTGCCACGGAACGTCCGTGGCCGCATAGCCCACAGGAGGTGAGTGGTTCTCGTGCGCCACTACGAACTGGTCGTGATCCTCGAGCCGAGCCTCGACGAGCGCACCGTCGCCCCGTCCCTCGAGACGTTCCTCAACGTCGTCCGCAAGGACGGCGGCACCGTCGAGAACGTCGAGGTCTGGGGCCGCCGTCGCCTCGCCTACGAGATCGAGAAGAACGCCGAGGGCATCTACGCGGTCCTCGACGTCAACTGCGAGCCCGCCACGGTCAAGGAGATGGACCGGCAGCTCGCGCTGAACGAGTCCGTCCTGCGGACCAAGGTCATGCGCCGCGACCCCGCCTTCGCCGGGCGCCGGGGCAAGGCGAACTGATGGCCGGCGACACGGTCATCACCGTCGTCGGCAACCTCACCGCCGACCCGGAGCTGCGGTTCACGCCGTCCGGTGCCGCCGTCGCCAACTTCACGGTCGCGTCGACGCCGCGCACCTTCGACCGCCAGAGCGGTGAGTGGAAGGACGGCGAGGCGCTGTTCCTGCGCTGCAACATCTGGCGCCAGGCCGCCGAGAACGTCGCCGAGACGCTCACGCGCGGGGCCCGGGTGATCGTGCAGGGACGCCTCAAGCAGCGCTCGTTCGAGACCCGCGAGGGCGAGAAGCGCACCGTCATCGAGCTCGAGGTCGACGAGGTCGGCCCCTCGCTCCGCTACGCCACCGCGTCCGTCACCAAGGCCTCCCGCGGCCAGGGCGGCGGCGGGTACGGCGGCGGTGGCGGCGGGGGCTTCGGCTCCGGCGGCGGCAACGGTGGCGGTGGCGGTGGCGGCGGCTACGGCTCCGGGGGCTCCGGCGGGTCCGGCGGCGGCTACGGCGGGTCGGACGACCCGTGGGCCTCGGCCCCGGCCGCCGGATCGTCGGGCGGCAGCGGCGGCTACGACGACGAGCCCCCGTTCTAGACCTCACACATCCCAGTTCTGCTCAGGAGAAGACACACCATGGCGAAGCCGCCGGTGCGCAAGCCGAAGAAGAAGGTCTGCACCTTCTGCAAGGACAAGAACCAGCTGATCGACTACAAGGACACCAACCTCCTGCGGAAGTACATCTCCGACCGGGGGAAGATCCGCGCGCGGCGGGTGTCGGGCAACTGCAGCCAGCACCAGCGCGACGTGGCCACCGCGGTGAAGAACTCGCGCGAGATGGCCCTGCTGCCCTACACGTCGACGGCGCGCTGAGGGAGGACGACGTGAAGCTCATCCTCACCGCCGACGTCGCCAACCTGGGCGGCCCCGGCGACACCGTCGAGGTCAAGGACGGCTACGGCCGCAACTTCCTGCTGCCCCGCGGGCTGGCCATCGTCGCCAGCCGCGGCGCGCAGAAGCAGGTCGACACGATCCGCCGCACCCAGGAGGGCAAGCGGATCCGCGACCTCGACCACGCCAAGGAGGTCGCCGGGCAGCTCCAGGGCCTCGGCACCGTCACGGTCACCGGCAAGGCCGGCCAGGGCGGGCGCCTCTTCGGCTCGGTCACGCCGGCCGACGTCGTGTCCGCGGTTCGCTCGCAGGGCGGGCCGAACCTCGACAAGCGCTTCATCGACATCTCCGGGCACATCAAGTCGACCGGCGACCACACGGTCGTCGTCCGGCTGCACCCGGACGTCGCGGTCGACCTGCCCCTGGACGTCCAGGGCGCCTGACCGCCAGCAGTCCCCACGTCGGACGTCACGACGGGCCCGGCACCTCCTGGTGCCGGGCCCGACGTGTGTCCGGGGGTGTCAGCCGCGGTGTGTCAGCGAAGTGCCGTCCCTGACACTCAACGTCCGTATCGGTACTTCGATCATCCGGCGATCACCCGGCGATCACCGGCGGCCGCGCGACGGGCACCGACCGGGGGCCGCCCGGCGAGCCGGGCCCGCCGCTCGGCTCGACACGCCCCGCGTGCGGGTGAACACCCCGGCGACACGCCCCGGGACGACGCGCCGGTCGGACCTTCATCCACTTGTTGTCCACAGTGCGCACAGGCCCCTGATCTGCACCGATGAGGCGGATGAGGGTGTTGCCAACAGGTTGTCCCCAGGTGTGTGCCCACCGCGGGGGTGTGCTCGGTGGACCGATCCCGGGGCTGTCCCCAGCCCATCCCCAGGGCCTGCTGGAGCCGCGCCGGGCGGGGACCTAGCGTGCCCCGGGACGCGGTCGCGACGGCGGCGGCCGACGGGTCGCCGCCTCGCGCCGGCCCGGTCGGAGCCGGGGGCTGTCGGAGAGCACTGCTAGAACAGGTGTTCGACGGGTGCGGGATCGTCGAGGGCCTGTCGGGACGAGCGGAGGGAGTGACCGTCGTGGCGGTGCTGGACGATCGGGGGACGTCCGGGCGGGGTCCGGAGCGTCCGGGCTCGGCCCCGCCGGAGTTCGACCGGCAGCCGCCGCAGGACCTGCCGGCCGAGCAGTCCGTGCTGGGGGCGATCCTGCTGTCCAAGGACGCGATCGCCGACGTCGTCGAGATGCTCAAGCCCGACGACTTCTACCGCCCGGCCCACCAGACGGTCTACGAGTGCGTGCTCGACCTCTACGGGCGCGGCGAGCCCGCCGACCCGGTGACGGTGTCGGCGGAGCTCGAGAAGCGCGGCGAGCTGCTGCGCATCGGCGGCGCGCCCTACCTGCACACCCTCATCGCGACGGTCCCCACGGCCGCCAACGCCGGCTACTACGCCGAGATCGTGGCCGACCGCGCGATCCTGCGCCGCCTCGTCGAGGCGGGCACGCGCATCGTCCAGCTCGGCTACCACGGGGCCGAGGGGTCGGACACCGACGACATCGTCGACCGGGCCCAGGCCGCCGTCTACGAGGTCACCGACCGCCGGGTCACCGAGGACTACGTCGCGCTGGAGGACGTCCTCCAGCCGACCATGGACGAGATCGACGCCATCGCCTCGCGCGGCGGGGTCTCGTTCGGCGTGCCCACGGGCTTCACCGACCTCGACGACGTCACCAACGGCCTCCACGCCGGCCAGATGATCATCGTGGCGGCGCGGCCCGGCATCGGGAAGGCGCTCGCGCTCGACACCCCGCTCGCCACCCCGGACGGCTGGACGACGATGGGCGAGGTCGGGGTCGGCGACCTGCTGCTCGACGCCGCCGGTCGGCCCACACGGGTGGTGGCCGCCACCGAGGTCATGACCGGTCGTCCCTGCTACGACGTCGAGTTCTCCGACGGCACGGTGATCACGGCGGACGAGTCCCACCAGTGGCTCACCGACACCCGTGCCTCGCGTCGATCGACGCGTGTGCCCGCTCGGGTGCGCACCACGGGCGACATCGCGGCCACGCTGCGCTGCGAAACCGCCGACGGCCGCATCAACCACTCGGTGCGGGTCGCCGCGCCGCTGCAGCTCCCCGAGCGCGACCTCCTCGTCCCGCCTTACGCCCTCGGGGTGTGGCTGGGCGACGGGACGTCGGCATCGGCGTCGTTCACGAGTGCCGACCCGGAGATCGCCAGCCACGTCGAGGCCGAGGGGGGTCTGCGGGCGCCGCTGGTCGGGAGCCTGCGCTACGGCCTGCGCCTGCCCGCTGACGCCGTGCCCGCGGAGCGGTCCTGTGCGGTGTGCGGCGCGCCGTTCCGGCCGGGCACGTCGCAGGTGCGCACGTGCGGCCGCTCCTGTGGCGGTCGGGCGCGCTTCCTGCCCGCCCCGGTGCCGGCGCCCACCTGCCCCGACTGCGGCGGTCCCTCCAGTGGCCTCACCCGCTGCCAGGCCTGCCGCGACCACCACGGGACGGTGCAGGGCCGCCTGCGGACGCTCGGGGTCCTGGGGAACAAGCACATCCCGCGGGAGTACCTGCGCGCCTCGGAGGAGCAGCGCCGAGCCCTGCTGGCCGGTCTGCTCGACACGGACGGCACGGTGCTGCCCACCGGGGTCGTGCAGTTCGCGGTCACGAGCGCCCGTCTCGCCGCCGATGTCGCCGAGCTCCTGGCGAGCCTTGGTCTGCGCTGCTCGACGGTCACCAAGAACGTGCGGGGACGCACGGAGCAGTCGAGCACGGCGTACCTCGTGACCTTCTCGACGGTCGACGAGGTCTTCCGGCTCGAGCGGAAGCGCCTCGCCCACAAGGAGCGACGGCGGGCGACGGACGACACCCGCAGCGGGCTCCGCTACGTCGTGGACGTCCGTCCGGTGCCGTCGGTGCCGGTGCGTTGCGTCGAGGTCGACAACTCGGATCACCTCTACCTCGCGGGCCGGTCGATGGTGCCCACCCACAACTCGACGCTGGGGATGGACTTCGCCCGGTCGGCAAGCGTCAAACACGGCCTGACCTCGGCGTTCTTCTCCCTGGAGATGAGCCGCACCGAGATCGTCATGCGCCTGCTCTCCGCCGAGGCGAAGATCCGCCTGGCCGACATGCGGTCGGGCACGATGACCGACGACGACTGGACGCGGCTCGCGCGGCGGATGAGCGAGATCAGCGAGGCGCCGCTGTTCATCGACGACTCGCCCAACATGACGATCATGGAGATCCGGGCGAAGGCGCGGCGGCTCAAGCAGCGCCACGACCTGAAGCTGATCATCCTCGACTACATGCAGCTGATGACCTCGGGCAAGAAGGTCGAGTCCCGCCAGCAGGAGGTCTCGGAGTTCTCGCGTCAGCTCAAGCTGCTGGCCAAGGAGCTCGAGGTCCCGCTGGTCGCGATCAGCCAGCTCAACCGAGGTCCCGAGCAGCGCACCGACAAGAAGCCGATGCTCTCCGACCTCCGCGAGTCCGGGTCGCTGGAGCAGGACGCCGACATGGTCATGCTCATCAGCCGCCCCGACGCGTTCGAGCGCGACGACCCGCGCGCCGGCGAGGCCGACCTCATCCTCGCCAAGCACCGCAACGGGCCCACGGCGACCATCACCGTCGCGCACCAGCTGCACTACAGCCGCTTCAGCGACATCGCTCGGGGATAGCGTGGTCAGGGCGAGCGCAGCGGCCACACCACGACGACGGCGAGCGCCAGGAGCACCCCCATGAAGCCGACGGTGGCGGGCCAGCCGGCGAGGCCGTAGGCGACGCCGCCGAGCGTCCCGCCCACCGAGGAGCCGACGTAGAACGCGCCCAGGTACAGCCCGGACGCCACGGCGCGGCCGTGCTCGGCCCGCCGGCCGACCCACGCGCTCGCGACGGGGTGCGCGGCGAAGAAGCCGACGGTCAGCAGCACGAGGCCGGCGACGACGACGCCGACGAACGGCGCCAGCATCGCCGCGGCCCCGAGGGCGGCGAGGCCGGCGGCCCCGACGAGGACGGGCCGGGCGCCCACGCGGTCGGCGAGCCGGCCCGCGCGGGTCGAGGTGGCCGTGCCGACCGCGTAGAGCACGAACACGAAGCCGACGACCAGCGGCGGCAGCCGGAAGGGCGGCCCGAGCAGCAGGAACGTCACGTAGTTGTAGGCGCAGACGAACACGCCCATGACGAGCAGCCCGACGGCGAGCAGCCGGCGCATCACGGGGTCGTGCAGGTGCGCGCCGACCTCGCGCAGCAGCGCCCCGGCGCCGACGGGTGCCGGGCGGAAGCGACGCGAGGCGGGCAGCACCAGCGCGAACACGACGAGGCAGGCGGCCGAGAGGAGCGCGATCCCGCCGAGCGCCCAGCGCCACGAGCCGGTGAGGTCGGCGAGGGCGCTGACCACGACCCGGCCGCCGAAGCCGCCGACCGAGTTGCCGGCGACGTAGAGGCCCATCGCGCCACCGAGGTGCCGGCCGTCGACCTCGTCGGCGAGGTAGGCCATGCCGACCGCCGGCAGCCCGGCCAGCGCCAGCCCCTCGAGGCCCCGCAGGGCGAGCAGCAGCCCGAAGCCCGGGGCGACCGCCGCCGCCAGGCCGAGCACGACCGCGGCCACCAGCGAGCCCAGCATCACCGGGCGCCGCCCCCACCGCTCCGAGAGCGCGCTGGCCGGGATGATGCCGACGGCCACGGCGGCGGTGCTCACCGAGACCGACAGCGACGCCTCACCCGGCGTGATCCCGTACGCGTCGACCAGCGCCGGGAGCAGCGGCTGTGTCGCGTAGAGCAGGGCGAACGTCGTGAAGCCCGCGAAGAACAGCCCGACCGCGACGGGCCGGAAGCCGGGTTCGCCGCGGCGCAGGGCCGTCGGGACCGCGGGCGCCGTCGACATCGTTGCCGAGGCTAACGGTCAGGGCGCGCTCACGCCTCGGTCTCGTTCGTCACCCACGCCAGGTAGGGCCCGTGCCCGCCGACGACGGGCAGGACGAGCACCTCGGGCACGTCGTAGGTGTGCTCGGCGACGAGGCGGTCGTGCAGGTCGTCGACGCGGGCCGCGTCGGTCTTGAGCCAGAGCTGCCACTCCGGCTCCACCGACACCGCGCCCTCCCACCGGAACACGCTGCGCACCGGGCCGACGATCTGGGCGCAGGCGGCCAGGTGCGCGTCGACGAGCAGGCGGGCGAGGCGCTCGGCCTCGTCGGCGGAGTCGGTGGTGGTGAGCACGACGCGGGCGGTGGGTGCGTCAGGCATCGCGGGTCCTCCGGTGGGCGTCGTCGGATGGCGGTCCGTGCCACGATGCGCCGATGCTCCTCGTCACCGGTGCCACGGGGTTCGTCGGGTCGGCGGTCGTCACGCTGCTGCACGAGCGGGGGTACGCGGTGCGGGCCGTGGTGCGCGACCCCGCGCGCGCCGACGTCCTGCCCGACGGCGTCGAGCGGGTGGCCGCGGACCTCGCCGACGGCGAGTCCCTGGCCCGCGCGATGGACGGATGCGAGGGCGTCTTCCACCTCGCGGCGGCCGTGGGCGCGCCGGGCCCCGAGGCGCGCGAGCTCAACGTCGGCGGGACGCGGCGGGTCGTCGAGGCGGCACGCCGGGCCGGGGTCGGGCGGCTGGTCCACACCTCGACCAGCGCCGCGATCGCCGTGCCCGACCCCGCCGGCCCCGGCCTGCTCGTCGCCGAGGACGCCGCGGGCGGCACCGCGCTCACCGACCCCTACTCGGCGACCAAGGCCGAGGCCGAGACGGTGGTGCTCGACGCGGTGGCCGCGGGCGAGGTGGACGCCGTCGTCGCGACCGTCGTCAACGCCTACGGGCCGTCGCCGCGCGGGCCGCGCAGCTACGACCAGCTGCTCGTCGCGGCGGCCCGGGGCGAGGTCGGCGACATCGTCGACACCCGGGTCGGCTGGACGCTCGCCGAGGACATCGCGGCCGGCGAGCTCCTCGCGTTCACCGACGGCGAGGCGGGCCGGCGCTACGTGCTGTGCGGGCAGGTCGCGTCGTTCCCCGAGGTGCTCGACACCTACTGCGAGCTGGCCGGGAGCCCCCACCGCGTGCGCGCGCTCCCCGAGGGCAGCGAGCTCTCCCCCGACGCGCCCCCGTTCGCCGACCGGTCGGTGATCTACGGACGCCTCGGGGGCTACCGGGTGCGCGACGACCACGCCCGGGCGCTGGGCGTGGCGGGCCGCGGGATCGCCGAGGGGCTCGAGGTCACCGCTCGCTGGATGGCCGGCGTCTCAGCCTGACGGGGGGCTACCGACCGGTCGGATGGGAGATGGGACACGCCCGCCCGCGTCCGCCGGGCACCAGTGCCACGCTGGGGAGTACGGCCGGGACACACACGGCCGGGGAGAGGGTGAGTTGATGACCGACGACAGCGGGGTCGGACACGGCGTCGTGGCCGCCTCCGGTGAGTTCACGCTGGGCGACGACCTGACGGTGCGGCGGCTGGGCTACGGCGCCATGCGGCTGACCGGCGAGGGCATCTGGGGTCCGCCGAAGGACCCGGACAACGCGGTGGCCGTGCTGCGCCGCGCCGTCGACCTCGGGGTGGACTTCGTCGACACGGCCGACTCGTACGGCCCGTACGTCAGCGAGGAGCTGGTCCGCGAGGCGCTCTACCCCTACCGCGGGGTCGCGGTCGCGACGAAGGCCGGCCTGCTGCGCACCGGGCCCAACAAGTGGATCCCGTGCGGGCGCCCGGACTACCTGCGCCAGGAGTGCGAGATGAGCCTGCGCCGCCTCGGCGTGGAGACCCTCGACCTCTTCCAGCTCCACCGCATCGACCCGCACGTGGCCGCGGACGAGCAGTTCGGCCTGCTCGCCGACCTGCAGCGCGAGGGCAAGGTGCGCCACGTCGGTCTGAGCCAGGTCTCGGTCGCCGACATCGAGGCGGCCGGCCGGATCGTCGACGTCGCGTCGGTGCAGAACCGCTACAACCTCGTCGACCGGTCGTCGGACGACGTCCTGCGCCACTGCACCGAGCACGGCATCGGGTTCATCCCGTGGGCGCCGGCCGACGCGGGCAAGCTCGCCGAGCCCGGCAACGCCGCCGAGCGCGCGGCCGAGGCCTTCGGCGCCACGCCGGCGCAGGTCGCCCTGGCGTGGCTGCTGCAGCGCAGCTCGGTGATGCTGCCGATCCCGGGGACGAGCTCGCTGGAGCACCTCGAGGAGAACTGCGGCGCCGCGGCCCTCGAGCTCGACCGCGGCACCGTCGCCACCCTCGACGCGGCGGCTTAGCCCGCCGTCGGAGGCCTCAGGCCCCGGCGCGCACGGGCCGGGCGCGCTCGGCGTCGCGCCGGGCGCGCCGGTCCTTGAGGCGCGCGACGAGGCCGTGCGGCGGCTCCGGGTCCTCGCCCCGCTCGACGCGCTCGGCGGCGGCCACGATGCGCCGCTCCATGCCCCCGAACACGAGCACGTGGAACGGGGCGATCACCCGCCAGTACGCGTGGCCCGCGAGCCCGTGCGGGAAGAAGATCGCCCGCTGGCGGTAGGTCGAGCCCTCGTCGGTCGGGGCGACGCGGAGCTCGAGCCATGCGAGCCCGGGCGCCTTCATCTCGGCGCGCAGGCGCAGCAACCGCTCGCCCTCGGCCAGCTCGAGACCGACGGCGTCGCGGCGGTCGGTGCTGCGCTCGTCGAGGCACTCCTCGACCCGCCACCAGTCCAGCGCGTCGCCCACCTTGAGCGAGTCGGCGTCGCGGCGGCCCCGGCGCAGCCCGACGCCGCCGACGAGGCGGTCCATGACGCCACGCGCCCACCAGCCCAGCGGGAACGAGTACCAGCCGCGCTCGCCGCCGATGCCGGTGACGACGTCCCACACGTGCTCGACCGACGCCGACGACGCGCGCTCGCGGACGTCGGTGTAGACGGTCCCGCCGGCCCAGTCGGGGTCGCTCGGCAGCGGATCCGAGGGCGCGTAGCTCGCGTTCGCGCCCGACCAGCGCGTCTCGACCTGCCCGGTGCTGATGCGCTGCAGCGCGAGCTCGACGGCGCGGTGGAACCCGGTGAGCCCGCCCTCGGGCTGCGCGACGAAGCGGTCGATGTCGTGCTCCTGGGCCACCACCTCGTGGATCAGGGAGTCGATCAGCGGCACGGCGGTCGAGCGGGGCACGGGTGTCACGAGGTTGACCCAGTGCGACGACAGCCGCGGCGTCAGCACCGGCACCGGCAGCATCGTGCGCTTCGGCAGCTCGGCGACCTCGGCGAAGCCCTCCATCATCTGCAGGTAGGTCAGGACGTCCGGCCCGCCGATGTCGAAGGTGCGGTTCACCTCGGCCGGCACGGTCACCGCGCGCACCAGGTAGTGCAGGACGTCGCGGATGGCGATCGGCTGGACGCGGTGGTGCACCCACGACGGCGTGAGCATCACCGGCAGGCGCTCGGTGAGGTAGCGCAGCATCTCGAAGCTCGCCGACCCCGACCCGAGGATCACCGCCGCCTGCAGCACGACGGTCGGGACACCGGAGCGCAGGAAGATCTCGCCGACCTCGGCGCGCGAGGCGAGGTGCTCGGACAGGTCGACACCCTCGGGGTGCATGCCGCCGAGGTAGACGATGCGCGACACGCCGGCCTCGCGGGCGGCCTGCGCGCTGATCATGGCGGCGCGCCGGTCGACGGCGGCGAAGCCCTGCTCGGACAGGGAGTGCACGAGGTAGTAGAGGACGTCGGCGCCCTGGCAGGCCCGGCGCATCGACTCCTCGTCGAGCACGTCGCCCGCGACCACCTCGACCTCGGCGGCCCACGGGACGTCGCGCATCTTGCCGGGGCTGCGCACGACGCAGCGCACGTCGTGGCCCTCCGCGGCCAGGCGCGGCGCCAGCCGCCCGCCGATGTAACCCGTCGCTCCGGTGACCACGCATCGCACGTCGGCGATCGTGGCGCGAGTCGGTGCGCACCGCAGCCCGACCGCTCCCGCACGGGTCGGGAACCGGCCCCGACCGACCCCCACACGAGGCCCGAAACCCCTCGCGCCCCCTCTCGGAGTGACACACGCTCGGGGGATCCGTCGGCGTGTCGCGGGCGACGTGCCGTGTCGCGCGGATTCGGGCCCCAAGTCCTCGGACGCGCCTGCCGTTGTGGGGGCCAGACGCTCGATGTCGTTCGGCCGTTCGGCGGCCGGGCGAGGACGGGCTGATCGATCAGCAGTCGGGGAGGTCGAAGGAACGTGTGGGTGTGGCGTGACGACCTGGGGTCCGGTGGCGCGAGCGACGGGCCCGGCGGGTGGCGGCTCGATGCGTACGGGACGTGGGTGTGGGACGAGCCCTCGCCGTTGGAGCGGCCCGGGGCCGGTGTCGGCGCCCTGCGGCCGCGCGGCGAGGTGGGTCGCGAGCGGTCGGCGGGCGGTGACCGGGTCCGCGGGGATCGGGCCATGGCGCGCCTCGGGCACGCCGAGCCGACGCCGATCTTCCAGGAGCTGACCGTCGACCGGTCGCACCGTCCCGTCCGGGGGACCGTGTCGGTGCCCGAGCCGCACCCCGGCTCGGGCCCGCTGCCGGTGCAGGACCCGACGGGGCAGCGCTCTGGCCGGGGCTCGGGCCTGCGCGAGGTGCCGACGGTGCCGCCGCCCGCGCTCGACGGCTCGAGCGCCGCGAGGTTGCGCAGCGAGCGCCCGGACCTGCACGCGGTGTCGCGGGACGAGTCGCCCGAGGAGGAGCTGCGCCGCCGCGCCGAGCGCCGTCGCCGGCCCCGCTCCGCCGCCGAGGAGCGGGACGCCGCGCCCGAGGGCGGGCGCCACGCGTGGAAGCGCGAGGAGGCCCGGACGGGTCGGCACGCCCTGCGTCGCTGACGGCGCTGGCGGGTATCGAACGTCGAGTCGTCCGTGGGGCGGCCCCGGCGCTCCGGCGCCGCCGCCCAGTCCGTCGCGCCCCTGGAGGTCCGCTCTCGTGATCATCCGTCGTCTCGCCCGGCCCATGCTGGCCGCCATCTTCATCAAGGGCGGGGTCGACACCCTGCTCAACCCCGAGCCGCGCGTGCAGAAGGCCACGCCGCTGCTCGAGAAGGCGGCGCCCAGCCTGCCCGACCAGGTGCCGTCGGAGCCCGGCCAGCTCGTCCGCATCGACGCCGGGGTGAAGATCGCCGCCGGCTCGCTGCTCGCGATCAACAAGCTGCCGCGCGTGGCGTCGCTGGCCCTGGCCGCGAGCGTCATCCCCACGACCGTCGTCGGGCACCCGTTCTGGGAGAAGTCCGACCCGGTGGAGAAGACCGGCGAGCAGCAGCAGTTCCTCAAGAACGTCGCGATCCTCGGCGGGCTGATCCTGGCCGCGGTCGACACCGAGGGGAAGCCGTCGCTGGGCTGGCGCGGCCGCCGCGCCGCGCGCAAGCTCGCCGAGCGCACGAGCGACCTCACCGACCACGGTGACGGCGCGGGCGACAGGCTGCGCGCCGCGGGCGACCAGGTCCGCCGCAACGTCGTCGACGGCGTCGACGTCGCGATCGGCGCGCTGGCGTCCTGACCCCCGACGTCCCGGACCGGCGCGGGGTCCCCGGCCCGGCGCGGCGGCCCCCGCGCCGGTCCGGCCCCGAGCCCGGGATGCCCTTAGGGTGACCGCCGTGTGGACGAACTGGTCCGGAGGCCGGGAGTGCCGGCCGACCGCGACGGTGCGCCCGCTCGACGACAGCGGCGTCTCCGCCGTGGTGCGACGGGCCGCCGAGCGCGGCCAGGCCGTCCGGCCCGTCGGCGCCGGGCACTCCTTCAGCGCGCTCGCGGTCACCGACGGCGTGCACGTCGACCTGTCGGCCTTCAGCGGCATCACCGGCTCCGGTGGACGCCCGGGCCGCCCCACCGTCCGTGTCCGTGCGGGCACCACGCTCGCCCAGCTCCACGCCGAGCTCGCCGACCGCGACCTCGCCCTCGAGGCGCCGCTGGAGCTCGCCGCGCCCACGGTCGGCGGGGCGCTGGCCGTCGGCATGCACGGCAGCGGGTCCTCGCGGGGATCGCTGTCGGCCGCGGTCGTCGGCCTGCGGGTCGTCGACGGGCGGGGACGGTTGCGCGACGTCGCCGCCGCCGACCTCGACGCCGCCCGCACCTCCCTCGGTGCCCTCGGCGTGCTGCTCGAGGCCGAGCTGGCCGTGGTGCCGGCGGGCCGGGTGCGGGTGACGCGCGAGCCGCGCCCGGTGGACGAGGTGCTCGACGCGCAGTTCTGGGCCTCGCACCCCGTCGTCGAGGCGGCCGTCTTCCCCTCCGCGGGCACCGCGCTGACGCGCTGGGTGGATCCCCTTCCCGAGCACGCGCCCGACGGCGACGACGAGGAGGCCGAGACCGAGAAGGAGGAGCGCGAGCGCACCGTCGGCGTCACCGTCGCCGGCGCCACCGGGCGGACCGCGCTGGGCGGCGCGGTGGTCGTGGAGCGCGCGCTGCCCCGCCTCGTGCCCCGCTTCAACCGCGCGGTCTCGCGGCTCGCGCGCACCGTCACGGCCACCGGCCCGATGCACCGGGTCCTGTCCAGCCCGCCCGCGGTGCGCTTCGAGCAGACCGAGTGGGCGCTGCCCCGCACGACGTTCCTCGAGGGCGCCCGCGAGCTGCTCACCGCGCTGGCCGACGACGGGCTCGAGGTCGGGCTGCCGGTGCGCCTGCGCGTCGGGGCGCCGGAGTCGGGGTGGCTGCACCCCGCCCACGACCGCGCGACGGGCTGGGTGGCCGTGCGCGTCCCGCGCGGCACCGACCACGAGCCGGTCCTCGAGCGCGCCTGGCGGGTGCTGCGCGCGCACGGCGGCCGCCCGCACTGGGCGTCGCGGTCGGACTGGACCGCGGAGGACACCGCCGCGGCGTACCCGCGCCTGCCCGACTTCCGCCGGGTGCGCGACGACTACGACCCCGACCGGGTGTTCGCGACGCCGGCGCTCGACGCGGTGCTCGGCGACTGAGCGTCCTCGTCGAGGTCGTCCTCCGCCGCGCCGAGGTCGACCGCGAGCCCGACGACCGCCTGGTCGATGCGCCGCAGCAGCCGGGCGGCGGTGAGCATGGCCGCGCGCCGCTGCGGGTCGTCGACCGTGCGGGCCGCGTACCCCTCGGCGGCGTCGACGAGGTCCTCGGCCGACCGGGCGCGCACCCGCCCGCCGTCGGAGGCGCGCTGCCCGCGCACGAGGACGTCGCGCAGCCCGTCGAGGTTCGCGCGGACCCGGGCGGCGGCGGGGTCGAGCGTGGCGGCCCAGCCCGGGTCGGCGACGTGGTCGGCGGTGCGCGCGAGGGAGCGGGCGTAGACGTCGCAGACGACGAGCACCCGCAGCCCGCGCCGGTAGCTCGACCGCGCCCGGCGCCGGGAGAACCGTCCGACCAGCGGTGAGGCGCGCTGGCGCAGCGTCGCCAGGGCGTCGTCCATCGCCCGCACGCCCTCCCGCGCGGGCGGGGTCGGCCGGCGGCCCGCGAGCCGGTCGGTCGCCTCGCCGAGCACCCGGTCGATGGCGTCGACGAGGTCGCCGACCGCCTCGCCGAACGCCGCCCGCGTCCCGCGCGGGAGCACGAGGAACGCGGCGACGATGCTGGCGAGCGCCCCGATGATCGTCTCCTCGATGCGCAGCACGAGCACGTCCACGCTGAACTGCCCGATGAGCCCGTAGACCAGCGCGAGCACGGCGGTGATCCAGAAGGCGAGCATCGACGGCGAGACGCGCACCAGGTAGAGCGCGAGGAAGACGCAGACGACCAGCAGCACCAGCGACGGCAGGACCTGCCCGCCGACGAGTGCCGCGAGCCCCATCCCGGCGACGACGCCGCCGACGGTGCCGAGGATCCGGCCCCAGCCGCGCGAGAGCAGGTCGCCGCGGCTGTTGGTGCCGGCGAAGACGACGAACGCGGTGATCACGGCCCAGTACCAGCGCGACGGCGCGACGAGCTCCCCGGCGACGATCGCGAGCGTCGCCGCCACCCCGACCTGCACGGCCTGCCGCGTGCTCAGCGCGAGGCCCCGGACCTCGCGCGCGGGCTCGTCGGCGGGGCGGACGTCGTCGGTGTCGGGACGGTCGGGGTCCGGGTGGGGATCGGTCGGCGGGGACCCGTCCGTCAGTGCGTCGGGGGCCGGGCCGCTCCCGGACGGCGGGGGCGGCGGCCGCAGCGACGGCTCGACACCGTGGCCGGCGGGCCGCCGCGACGGGGCGTCGAGCTGGGCGTGGTGGATCGCGTCCGCGACGCGCCGGACGGCGAAGGCCGTGCGCTGCACCCGTTCACCGCCCGGCCGGGTGTCCGCGACGAGCCCCGCCACGGCCGCCCGGGCGTCCGCGGCCGCCTCGAGGATCGCCGCGTGGTCCTGACCCGCCGCGAGCGCGCGCTGGAGGTGGCGCAGCCCCGTGCGCAGGGCGGCGACGACGACGCGGTCCGGCGGCGGGGCGGGGTCCGGGTCGGTCGGCGGGAGGGCCAGGCGGCGCACGACCACCGAGAGCCGCTCGAGGGCGAGCTCGGCGTCGGCGATCCGCAGCGCGAGCGTGTCGTCGTCGAGCCCCGGCCAGACCCGCCCGGCCGTCGTCTGCTCGAGGGTGTCCTCGACGAGCAGCGCGACCTCCTGGAGGCGGGCGCGGGCCCGGCGGAGCGCCTCGAGGTCGCGCTCGTCCGGACCGCCGTGCCCGGCATCCGCGAGCACCGCGTCGGTGGCCCCGACCAGGGCGTGAGCCCGGGCCCGGAACGCGGTGACCATCCGGCGCAGCGTGCGGTCCGGGCGCTCGGCGAACACCACCCCGCGCAGCAGCAGCGTCGAGGCGATCCCGACGACCACCGCCGTGAGCAGCCACGGCACCTGCGCCGGCGTGACCTGCAGGAACTGGGTGAAGAAGAACGGCATGAAGCCGGCCATGCCGAGCGCGAAGCCGCGCGGGCCCCAGCGGCGCACCCACACCGCCACGACGATGACGGCGACGAACGCCACGGCCGCCGGGATCCGGTAGGGGGCGACGACCGCGCCGACGACCGTGCTCGCGGCGGCCGGCAGCACCATGAGCGTGGTGGTGACCCGCCGGCGCGGGAGGTCCGGCTCGTTGACCGCGAGGTTCGAGACCATCGCCAGGACGCCGGTGAACAGCAGGACGGTCACCGGCTCGGCGGGGTCGAGCAGCGCCCGCCCCGTGGCGGTCACCGCGACCGCCAGCACCATCGAGGCGACGGCGATCGACGCGAGGCGCAGCCGCGTGAGGCCCGGGTCCACGCCCGCGAGCCAGGTCCGCAGGTCGACCGATCCGCGCCGTGCCCCGAGCCGCCCCGTCACCGCTCCTCCGTCACCGCGGACCGTCGGCGGCGAGTCTCGCACGGAGGATCCGGTGGAGACCGACCTCGACAGGGTTACCACCGAGTAATACTCTGCGGTTACCGGCCGGTAGAGGACGTCGGCCGCACACCACGTGGTGACAGGAGCGAGGCGGGATGGGCCACTACCGGGCGAACGTCCGCGACATCGAGTTCAACCTCTTCGAGGTCTTCCGCGTGCAGGACCGGTTCGGCTCCGGTCCGTTCGCCGACGCCGACGAGGACACCGCGCGCGCCCTCCTGGGCGAGGTCGCGTCGATGGCCGAGGGACCGCTGGCGGACTCGTACGTGTCCGGCGACCGCAACCCCGTGCGGTTCGACCCCAAGACCCACACCGCCCACCTCGACGAGGGCATCAAGAAGTCGTACCGCGCCATGTGGGACGGCGAGTGGTGGCGGCTCTCGGCCGACAACGCCATCGGCGGCATGGGGGTCCCGCCGTCGGTGCAGTGGTCGGCCGGGGAGATGATCCTCGGCGCCAACGCGCCGGTCTTCATGTACATGGCCGGCCCGAACTTCGCCTCGGTCGTCTACCGCAACGGCACCGAGC
This sequence comes from Actinomycetospora sp. ABD4_176, assembly GCF_056311855.1. NCBI lineage: Bacteria > Bacillati > Actinomycetota > Actinomycetes > Pseudonocardiales > Pseudonocardiaceae > Actinomycetospora > Actinomycetospora sp. ABD4_176. Next base: position 4,053,710 of record NZ_CM149974.1, read on the forward strand.
AGCAGCAGCACTGGGCGCAGCTCATGGTCGACCGCGGCTGGGGCGCCACCATGGTGCTCACCGAGCCGGACGCGGGCTCCGACGTCGGCGCCGGCCGCACCAAGGCCCGCGACAACGGCGACGGCACCTGGTCGATCGAGGGCGTCAAGCGCTTCATCACCTCAGCGGACTCCGACGACCTCCACGAGAACATCATGCACCTGGTGCTCGCCCGCCCCGAGGGCGCGCGGGCCGGCACCAAGGGCCTCTCGCTCTTCCTCGTGCCGAAGTTCCACTTCGACGACCGCACCGGCGAGCTCGGCGAGCGCAACGGCGCCTTCGTCACCAACGTCGAGCACAAGATGGGCCTCAACGCCTCGGCCACCTGCGAGGTGACCTTCGGCGGCCACGGCACCCCGGCGACCGGTTGGCTCCTCGGCGACGTGCACGACGGCATCGCGCAGATGTTCCAGGTCATCGAGTACGCGCGGATGATGGTCGGCACGAAGGCCATCGGCACCCTGTCGACCGGCTACCTCAACGCGCTGGGCTACGCCAAGGAGCGCATCCAGGGCGCCGACCTCACCAAGCAGACCGACAAGACCGCCCCGCGCGTGCCGATCACCAACCACCCCGACGTGCGCCGCAGCCTCATGCTGCAGAAGGCCTACGCCGAGGGCATGCGCTCGGTGTACACCTTCACCGCGACCTACCAGGACGTCGTCCGCTTCGGCGAGGCGCCGGAGGCCGATCGGGGCGCGGTCTCCCAGGAGGAGATCACCCTGGCGGAGAAGGTCAACGACCTGCTGCTGCCCATCGTCAAGGGCGCCGGGTCGGAGCGGGCCACCGAGCAGCTCATCGGGTCGCTGCAGACCCTCGGCGGCTCGGGCTACCTGCAGGACTACCCCATCGAGCAGTACATCCGCGACGCCAAGATCGACTCGCTGTACGAGGGCACCACCGCGATCCAGGCGCAGGACTTCTTCTTCCGCAAGATCGTCCGGGACAACGGCCAGGCGCTCATGCACGTCGCCGGCCAGGTCCAGGCGTTCCTCGACGCCGGTGACATGGGTGGGGCCGGCAACGGGCGGCTCAAGGAGGAGCGCGCGCTGCTCGCGACGGCGCTCGGCGACGTCCAGGCGATGCTCGGGACCATGGTCGGCTTCCTGACCTCGTCGCAGGAGGACGTCACCAACCTCTACAAGGTCGGACAGCACGCGGTCCGCTTCCTGATGAGCATGGGCGACCTGCTCGTCGGCTGGCTGCTGCTGCGCGGCGCCGAGGTCGCGGGCGCGGCGCTCGACGCCGGCGTGACGGGCCGCGACCAGGCCTTCTACGAGGGCAAGATCGCCGTGGCGCGGTTCTTCGCCCGCTCGGTGCTGCCCGAGCTCTCCAGCCGCCGCACGATCGTCGAGGGCGCCGAGAACAGCATCATGGAGCTCGACGTCGCGGCATTCTGATGTCGTGACGATGCGGATCGGGACCTCCGGGTCGATCTACCCTCCCTGGCGGCGGGTGTTCTACCCGGAGGGCCTGGTGCAGCGTCGTGAGCTGACCTACCTCGCCGAGCGCCTCGACACCGTCGAGATCAACGGCTCGTTCTACAGCCTCCAGCGCGCCTCGAGCTACCGGACGTGGGCGGAGCGCACGCCCGACGACTTCGTGTTCGCGGTCAAGGGCGGGCGCTTCGTCACGCACCTGAAGAAGCTGCGCGGCGTCGAGGAGGGGCTGGCGAACTTCTTCGCCTCCGGCCCGCTCGCGCTCGGCGCGAAGCTCGGGCCCGTCCTGTGGCAGCTGCCGCCCCACCTCGGCTACGACGCCGAGCGCGTCGAGGACTTCCTGCGCCTGCTCCCGCACACCACCGCCGACGCGGCCGCGCTGGCGGCGGGCCACAGCGACAAGGTCCCGGAGCCGTGCACCGAGACCGACGCCGACCGCCCGCTGCGGCACGCGATGGAGGTGCGCCACCCGAGCTTCCGCGACCCCGCGTTCGTCGCCCAGCTCCGCCGGCACGGTGTCGCGCTCGTCGTCGCCGACACCGCCGGCACGTTCCCGCGCCTCGACGACGTCACGGCGGACCTCGTCTACGTCCGGCTGCACGGGGACACCGAGCTCTACGCCAGCGGCTACTCCGCGGCCGCGCTCGACGCGTGGGCCGCACGCATCCGGGCCTGGGCGGCCGACGCGGCGTCGCCGACCGGGGACACCGTCGCCCCCGACGACCCGCCGCCGCAGGCGCCGGCGGGCCGCGACGTCGTCGTCTACTTCGACAACGACGTCAAGGTCCACGCGCCCTTCGACGCGATGGCGCTGCGGGAGCGCTGCGCTCAGAGGCGGCGGGCCCAGGCCGACGCGCCGCAGTAGATCCCGTAGGAGATGAACCCCAGGGCCACGAGCAGCAGGAGCAGCGGGCCGAAGGGTTGGGCGGCCAGGGCCTTGAGGGCGGCATCGAGACCGCCGGCCCAGGCCGCGTTCGCACGCACTGCGGCGACGGCGAACAGGACCGCCATCACCGCGAACGCCACGGCGCGCAGGACGTGGCCGACGATCCCGAGCCAGTACACCGGACGGCGCAGGCTGCGCGGGAGGCGGGACCAGGCGAGGTCCTCGGCGAACGAGCCGCGGATCCCGGTCCACGCCGTGGCTCCCGCGACGACGAGCACCACGAGCGCGACGACGCCGACCAGGACGCGGCCGAAGGGCAGCGCGAGCAGGCCGGCCGTCGTCTGCTGGGGAGCGCCGCTGCTCGATCCCGACGATCCCGTGACCAGCAACTGCACCCCGATGACCGCCAGGAGGAGCACGGCGATCGCCGTGGCCCCGGACCCGATCCGTCGTTGGGTGCGCGCCCAGCCCGAGGCCCAGCGGAAGCCGGTCGCTGCCGCCACCCCCTGCCAGATGCCGAACGCGACCAGGCCGACGACGATCACGATGATGAGGGCGAAGCCGAACGGCTCGGCGGCGAGCGTGGACAGGGCACCCTGCTGATCCGCCTGGCCACCCCCACCACCGCTGCGCGCGATCCGGACGGCGATCACGCCGATCAGGAGGTGGACGAGGCCGTACCCCGCGAGGCCGACGCGCCCGAGGATCTCGACCGCCTTGTGCGGGGCCTCCCCCTCCCCGTCGGCTCCGGCCGCGTCCTCGACACGGTGCCGGGCGCGGGCGGCGATGTCGCCGTGGTCGCCCCCGGCTCGGGAAGCGCTGGTGGGGCGGGAGGACCCCGGGGAGGAGCTCATCCGTTGCAGGTGACGGTCGGCTGGGGTTCGTAGCGCACGGTGCGTGGTTCCCGGCGGACCTCGCCGGTACGCACGTCACGCAGGACCCGCGTGTCGGTGATCGTGAAGCCCTCGGAGCCCTGGGAGGCGTTGCACTCCGGGTTGGCGCCGAGGTCGCGCACGTCGGGCGGCGTGAGGTTGGTGCGCGGCCCCGGCTCCGAGGTCACGTCGTAGCGCTTGATGCCGTACAGCTGCACCGTGACCGACGACGGGGTCCACTGCGTGCGGATGTAGACCGGGGTGGGCCCGTCGTTGCCGAGCTTGAGGTCGATCGAGCCCTCGAAGACGGTGGCCTCGCGCCCCGCGGGGTAGCGGCTGATGTAGTAGCTGTGCTCCTGGTGCGCGACGTCGTCGAGGCCGGCGAAGTAGCCCGCGTTGTAGAGCGTCGTCGCGAACTGGGAGACGCCGCCGCCGACGCCGCGTCCCGGGGCACCGTCGTCGATGATCCCGGCGGGCACGAAGCCGTTGGCCTCGTTGCGGGGGGTCGTGGCCTCGTTGAGGCTGAACACCGAGTTCGGCGCGATGACCTTGCCGTTGACGATCTCGGCGATGCGGCGGATGTTCTGGCCCGAGTCGGGCTTGAAGCCGCGCGTGGTGAACTCGCCGATGATCTCGGCGGGCCCGAGGGCCTGCAGGGACTCGGTGGTGACGCGCGGCTGGGTGGTCGTGTAGACGGCGTTGATCGCGCGCCCGGTCGGGGGTGGCGGGGAGGCCGGCTCGGCGCCCGGCGCCGTGGGCGGCGGGGTGAACACGGGCGGGGCCTCGCCGTCGGGACGCCCGAGCGCCTCGACGACGCCGCTGAACGTCCGCGGCCAGTCGATCTCGCGGCCGACAACGGCGGGCACGACCTGGGCGGTCGTGCCGGTGAACGCGAGCGTCGCGTCCTTCGGCTCGGCCTCGGTGGTCGAGAGCTGCGGCTCGACCGCGGCGATGGCCGCCTGCTCGTCGATGCCCGGGGTGAGGCCACCCTGGCCGTCGGGGGTGAACCGGACGAACGAGGTGATGGCGCGCGTGGTCACCGTGGCGTTCTTCGCGTCGCCGACCACCGTGAGCGGGCCGGCGACGGCCGGTCGGGCGAACCCGTCGATGGCGCGCTGGATGCCCTCGGGGGTCACCGTCACCGGCGTCTCGGTGACCGGCAGCGCCACGGGCGCCGGGTCGAGCCAGTGGTCGATGACGGCCTGGCCCGCCGTGGCGCCGTCGACGACCGAGCCCGGCACCGACGGGACGGCGACCGGCTCGAGGCCCTCGTAGCGGACGGTGCCCTCGGCGGCGGGGCGGTCGAGCTGCGGGCGGACGCCGTCGAGCGCCTGCCCGAGCGCGAAGCCGTTGACCCGCGAGACCGGGGCGACGTCGCGGGTGTCGAACAGCGAGGTCAGCCGGGTCCACGGGTTGAAGGGCTGCTCGCCGGCGCGGGCGATGGTGCCCTCGACGTCGAGCTCGAGACCCGCGGCGCGCGGGTCGAGGGTGGCGCTGCTCGAGCCGGCCTGCAGGGCGACGGGCTCGGCGGCGCGGCCGGCGAGCTGCGTGCGCAGGGCCTCCTCGGCCTCGGGCTTGCTCATGCCGCCGATCTCGACTCCGGCGACGGTCACCCCGCGGGGCACGTCGGTGGAGGAGAGGAGCAGGTCGCCGACGTAGAGCACGGCGAGCAGGCCGAGCACGGCCGCGCCGATGAGCACCGGGCGGCGGCGTCCGCCGCCGGACCTCGACTCGTGGGCCCCCCGACCGGGGGGTGTCCCGTTCCCGTCGGTCACCGGGATCCACGCGGTGCGCTCGGGGTCGGTCGGCGCGACCGGCTCGGCCGGCCCGGTCGTTTCCTCCCCCATCGCACGGGTGGGCTCCTCGAGCGCGCCCGACGTCTCGTCGTCCCGGACCGCCCCGTCGCCCTCGACGGTGGTCTCCTCGGGCGTCCGCCCCCCGGATGAGCTCACAGGTACAGCCCCGTCCCGCTCGAACTTCTCGTCGACTCGGTGGTCGCGCTCGCGACCGCGTGCAGGTCGCGCTCGCGGAGCACGACGAAGGAGCGCCCGGAGACGTCGACCTCGAAGTGGTCGTCCTGGCCGTAGAGCACCCGGTCGCCCACCGCGACGCTGCGGACGTGATGGCCCGTGCCGTAGACCTCGCCCCACACCAGGCGCTTCGCGGGCTGGGCGGTCGCCGGGATCACGATGCCCCCGCTGCTGCGCCGCTCACCCTCGCCCTGGACGGGGGCGACCATCACGCGGTCGTGGAGCATCTGGATCTCCAGTCTGGGATCCGACACGCCGGGATCGTACGGGGAGGCCCGGACGGGGCGTGGCGCAGGGCCGGGTGACCTCACCCGGACCTGACGAACGGCTCACGGGCCGGAGGGGCCCGGAACGTGGAACGCCCCGTGGCCCTGCCAGGTCGGGGGTCCGGCAGCGCCACGGGGCTCGCCGGGGTTGTCGGACGCCCCCCGGGTCGGCGTTACCGCACGCCGCGCAGTTCACTCGAACGGGGTAGTGGTGGCTCAGTCACGGCCCAGCAGGAAGCGCCCGAAGTGCGGGACGGTGAACGCGATCCAGCCGCGCTCGGCGGAGAACACCAGGCCCTTGCGCAGCAGGCTGTCGCGCGCCGGCGAGAGGGACGACGGCTTGCGCTCGAGGTGCTTGGCCAGCGCGGACGTCGGCACGGGCTCGTCGCGCCCCTCGGCGAGCTCCGCCATGCCCTGCAGGTACTCCCGCTCGGCGGGCGTCGCGCGCTCGTAGCGGGAGCCGAAGAACCCCACGGCCAGCTCCGCGCCCGCCTCCGGCGCGGCCATGCGCACGTCGTCGGCGTCGATCGGGCTCTGCACCGCCGCGTCCCAGGCCGCCTTGCCGTAGGCCTGCACGAAGTAGGGGTAGCCGCCCGAGACCTCGTAGAGGGCGTCGAGGGCGGCGGGCGTGAGCTCGGCGTCCTCGCGCTTGGCGGGCACGGTGAGCGCGAGGTCGGCGTCGGCGCGGTCGAGCTGGCCGATGTTCGCGTAGCGGAAGAGCCGCTCGGAGTAGGACTTCGACGCCGAGAGCACCGCGGGCAGGTGCGGCAGCCCGGCGCCGACGACGACGAGCGGCGCGCCGGACTGCGAGAGCTCGTGGCAGGCGGCGCAGAGCGCGGACACGTCGTCGACGCGCAGGTCCTGCATCTCGTCGATGAGCAGCGCGATGCCGACCCCGACGTCGGCGGCGAGCTCCGCGCACACCCCGAAGAGCTCGACGAGGTCGATCTCGATGTCGCCGGAGTCGGCGCGGCCGGGACGTACCGGCGCGTCGATGCCCGGCTGCCAGCGGTCCTTGATCTTGGCGTCGGACGGCGTGGCCTTGAGCGCGAACGCCTTGAGCACGCCGAGGGTCTCCTCCACGCGGTCGGGCGCGCGGTGGTGGACCGCGAGGTCGCGCACGGCGCGGTGCAGCGCCGCGGACAGCGGCCGGCGCAGGTCGGCGTCCGGGCGGGCCTCGAGCTTGCCGGCGCCCCAGCCCGCCCGTACCGCCATCGAGCGCAGCTCGCCGAGCAGCACCGTCTTGCCCACCCCGCGCAGCCCGGTGAGCACGAGGCTGCGCTCGGGGCGCCCGCGCGCCACCCGTTCCAGGACGACGTCGAAGGCGTCGACCTCGCGGTCACGCCCGGCCAGCTCGGGCGGGCGCTGGCCCGCGCCGGGGGCGTACGGGTTGCGGACGGGGTCCATGCCCACCTCCGAGGAGCGGTTCCTCGGAGCGTATGGGCCTCTCTAGCGCCGCCCCGATACCTCGCGAGAAACCGCGATCGGCGTGTCGCGGCTCAGGTCAGGTCGAGCACCGCGAGCACGCCGCCCTGGATCGTCGACACGTAGCCGGTGCGCCCGTCCGGCGTGACGGCGATGCTGCTCGGGCCGGGCGGGGTCGGCAGGGTCGCCGTGACCGCCATCGTGCCGGCGTCGATCACCGAGACGGTGTTGCTGCGGTTGTCGACGGCGTAGGCGAACCGGCCGTCGGCCGCCCATGTGATCTCCTGTGGCTTCCGGCCCACGGGGATCCGCGCGACGACCGTGTTCGTGGTGGTGTCGATCATCGTGACGTCGTCACTGTCGTAGTTGACCCCGGCCACGAGCGGGCGGGTCGGGTGGACCGCGACGCTGTGCGGGCTGGTGCCCACCGGGACCTCGGCGAGGACCGCGGAGGTGGCGGTGTCGAGCACCGAGACGACGTTCGACTCGTGGTTGGCGGTGTAGGCCCGGGTGCCGTCGCGCGAGAACTCCACCCAGTGCGGGTTCGGTGCGACCGGCACGTCGCGGACCAGCGTGTTCGACGCGGTGTCGATGACCGAGACCGAGCCGGAGTCGTGGTTCGGGACCCACAGCCGCGACCCGTCGGGGGTCACCGCCGCGGCGAACGGCCGGGTGCGGACGGGGATGGTGGCGACGACCTGGTTGGTGGTGGTGTCCAGCACCGAGACCGCGGCGACGGTGCGGGCGTCGTCGAAGACGCTGACGTAGACCCGCCGGCCGTCCGGGGCGAAGGTGACGTACTGCGGAGGCCCCGAGGTGATCGGGACGGTGGCGGTCACCGCGTTCACCGAGGTGTCGACGACGGTGACCACGCCGGCCGCCCGGTTGGCGACGTAGACCAGCCGACCGTTCGGCGAGACCTGCGCGTAGCCGGGCGTGGTGCCGACCGGGATCGGCGTGCCGAGGGTGGGGATCGGGACGCTCGGCACGATCCGGGTCGGCACCGGGGCCTCGGCGGCCTCCGACTGCGGGGTGCCGCCCCCGAGCAGCCGGAACCCGGCGACCGCGACGCCCACGAGCACCGCGACGACCAGCACGCCGGCGAGGAGGGCGAGGGCTCGGCGCCGGTCGCCGCCGCGGCCCGGGGAGTCCGGCGTGCCGGAGCGCGGTTGTGGCGGGGTCCCGGCACCGGGTCCGCCCCCGCTGCCGCGGCCCGCGGGCACGGCGATCGGGCCGGTCGGGTTCTCGTCGACCGCGGGCTCGCGTGCCGGGCCTCCGGCGTCGCGCCCGGTCCCGGTGGTCGTGGTGCCGCCGGGCGACCGGGTGATCGTGGTGGTGGCGCCCTCGTGCGTCGGTGCGGCCGCCGGTACGGGCCGGGCGGGCGGGGCGCTCCGGGCGGGCCCGGCGGTCCGGGCGGCGGCGAGGGTCGCGGCGCCCAGGGCGACGGCGTACTTGGGGTGGGTGTCGACGAGCGTCGGGCGCCCGATCTCCGCCGCCACCATCTCCGCGACCAGCGGGATCCGCGACGACCCGCCGACGAGAAGGACCGCGCTGAGCTCCGCGGGGTCGACGCGGGCCGAACGCAGGGTGCGGGTCAGCGCGCCGACCGTCGACTCGAGCGGCGCGCGGATCCTGTCCTCGAACTCGGCGCGGGTGATCGTCACGTCGAAGTGGCGCCCGGGCAGGAAGACGGGCACGACGGTCTCGGTGTCGACCGAGAGCGCCTCCTTGGCCAGCACGCAGTCCTGGCGCAGGCGGGCGAGGGCCACCGAGGTCTGGGTGTCGCGATGGTCGAGGTCGCCGAGCGCACCGCCGGAGACGTGGTCGACGTGGGCGAGGACGGCCTCGTCGAAGTCGACGCCGCCGAGGCGCTCGATGCCCTCCGGCGAGCCGAGGATGTCGACGCCGCCGTCGCGGGCGCGCAGGACGGTGGCGTCGAAGGTGCCGCCGCCGAGGTCGTAGACGGCGAGGACCTCGCCGTCGCGCAGCTCGTGCGAGGAGGCGTAGTGCGCGGCGGCGGCGACGGGCTCGGTGACGGTCGGCGGGTCCTCCAGCCCCGCGAGCGACGGCACCTCCTCGAACAGGCCGCGCCGGAAGGGGCCCCAGTTGGCGGGGTGGGTGAGCAGCACGCGGTCGGGCTTGCCGCCCTCGGTGTCGGTGACCTTGGTGAGGACGTCGCGCAGCAGCGCCGCGAGCAGCGTCGTGACCGGCTGCGACGTGCCGCCGAGCATCACCGGCGTGGGGTCGCCGAGGCGTCGCTTGACCTCGCGGCCGAGCCGGTCGGGGTCGCTGACCGCGCGACGGGCGGCGGCGTCGCCGGTGATCAGCGACCCGTCCTCGCGCAGGTAGACCAGGGCGGGGGTGGCCACCGACCGGTCGCCCAGGCTGAACATCTCGACCGTGTCCCGGGCGATCGCGGCCGCGACGAAGGTCGTCCCGATGTCCACCCCGAGGCTGTACACGGGTCCCTCCTCCCGCCGCTGCTACGGATCGTAACGACGCTCGCCGGAAAAGCCGAGGCCGTTGCGCCGAAGGATCAGCGCGCAGCCCGGTCCGGTCGCGGACGGTCGTCGGGGCGGCAGGACAAGGGGGTAGACCCCACCTCGCTCTCGGGTGGGCACCCCTCACGCGCGGTGCCGGGCACGACACGCTGGCCTCATGGCACCGGACCCGCTCCCCACGGTCCTCCCCGGCGGCGCCGACGACGCCTGGCACCAGCGCATGCGGCTGGAGCGCGAGCTGCACGACGGGCCCGCGCTGCGACTCTCGGCGCTCGCCCTGCGCCTGGGCCTCATGAGCCACCGCTGCGCGGACCCCGCGCTCGCCGAGGGCATCGGCGAGGTCCAGGACGAGCTGCACGCCGTCCTCGAGGACCTGCGCAACCTCGCCGGCAAGCTCTACCCGCCCCTGCTCGACGAGGCGGGTCTCGGGCCGGCGCTGCGCCAGGTCGCCGAGCACGCCGACGCCCCGGTCGCCATCGTCGACTCGCAGGAGCGCTTCGGCGCGGCCCTCGAAGGCGCGGCGTACTTCGCGCTCGCCGAGTGCCTCGCCGCGCTGCCCGTCGGGGCGCCGGCGGTGGAGGTGGCGATCAGCCGTGAGGGCGACGAGCTGGTCCTCGCGGTGACCGGCGTCGAGCCCGCCGCCACCGGGCGCCTGCAGGAGACCGCGCGATCGCTCGGCGGGCGGACTGACGTCGGCTCCGGGGGCTCCGGGGGCTCCGGGGGCTCCGGGGGCTCCGGGGGCTCCGGGGGCTCCGCGGGCCCCGAGGGCTCCGAGGGCTCCGCGGTGACGGCGAGGATCCCGTGCGCGTAGCCCTGGCCGAGGACGGCGCCCTCTTCCGCGAGGGCCTGCAGATGCTGCTCGAGGCCGCGGGCCACGAGATCGTGGGCTCGGTGGCCGACGGCGACGCGATCGTCCGGCTGCTCGCCACCGAACCCGTGGACGTCGCCATCCTCGACATCCGGATGCCGCCCGAGCCCGACGGCGGGCTGACCGCCGCCGAGCGCCTCCGCGCGCTGCACCCCGACATGGGGCTGCTCTTCCTCTCGCACTACGCCGAGTCGCACTACCTCATGCGCATCCTCGGCATCGGCACCGAGCGCGTCGGCTACCGGCTCAAGGAGAAGGTCGGCAGCGTCGACGTGCTGTCCGACACGCTGGCCCGGATCGACAGCGGCGAGATCGTCATCGAGCCGGTGCTGGCGAAACGGCTGGTCGAGAAGCCGCAGGGCGACCGGAAGGGCCTCATCGCGGCGCTGTCGGAGCGCGAGGTCGACGTGCTGCGGCTGATGGCCGAGGGCCGCTCGAACAACGGCATCGCCGGGCAGCTGTTCGTGACGGCGAAGGCCGTCGAGAAGCACATCGCGAGCATCTTCGACAAGCTCGGCCTGCAGGCCGACACGGCGGCCCACCACCGGCGCGTGCTGGCGGTCCTGACCTACCTGCGCGCGCAGCGCGAGGAGGGCTGAGGACCGCCCGCGGGGCGCCGAGCCCTTGACCCACCTCCCGGGCGCCCTAGCCTCACGCCGGGGGAGGGGCGCGATGGACGCGACGGCGAGCACGGTCGGTGCCGCGCCCGGCCGCGCCCACCTCGCCCGGCCGCTGATCACCGCCGGGGTCGTGGTCGTCGCCCTCGGGGCCGTGGTCGCCGCGGCGGCGCTGCTGCTGCCGCCCGGCCCGGCCACGGTGTGGGCGCCGTTCCTCGGGGCGGCGGTGGCGGTCGCCGTCCTGCGGCTCGGGGGCCCGGCGCTCGAGCGTCTCGCCGCCCGCGTCGACCCCCGGCCCGTGTCGCCCTACGCCGCCCTCGCCGCGGCCGGCGCGCGCCGCGGCGAGGAGTCGCTGGAGGCGGCCCTCGCGGGGCTCGCCCAGGTGCTCGCCGACGGCACCCGGGCACGGCGGGCCGCGATCTGGCTCGCCTCCGACGACGGGCTCGCGCCGGTCCCGGGGCCCGGCGCCGACCGCACGGACCTGGTCCCCGACCTCGCCGCCCTGCTCGCCCGCCCCGAGGTCGACCACGCCGTGCCCGTGCGCACCGGCGACGTGCTGCGCGCGGTGCTCGTCCTCGAGAAGCCGGGGCAGGCGATCACCCCGGCCGACCGTCGCCTCGTGCGCGACGTCGCCGCCGGCGCGGGCCTGCTCGTGCGTGGCGCGCACCTCAACGCCCGGCTCGCGGCGCGGGTCGCGCGCGCCGACGACCTCGCCCGCGAGCTCACCGAGTCCCGCCGGCGCCTGACCCGGGCCCGTGACGCCGAACGCCGGCGCCTCGTCACCGAGCTCGCGCACCTCACGACCGACCGCCTCGAGGCGCTGCGCGGGGCGCTCGACGAGGCCCGCGTCGCGCTCGACGCCGACGACGCCGACACCGCGGGGCCGGCGCTGGCCCGCGCGCTCGAGGGCCTCGAGGACCTCATCGACCGCTTCCGCGTCGTCGTGCGCGGCGTGTACCCGACGGTGCTGGCCGCGCAGGGGCCCGTCGGCGCGCTCGAGGAGATGGCCGCCGACCTGCCCCGGGCCACCTCGATCGTCGGGCGGCTGCCCGAGCGCCTCGCGTGGGAGGTGGAGTCGGGGCTCTACTACGTCGCCGCGGCCGCGCTCGACCACCTCGCGGAGCGCGCCGGCGAGGGCCCGGTGGAGGCGGTGCTGACCCACGAGGACGGCCTGCTGGCGGTGCAGGTGGGCGCGGTCGACGACGGCGGCGAGGAGGGGGTCGACGAGCTGCGCGCCGCGGTGTCCGAGGACGCCGACCGCCTCGCCGCCCTCGGGGGCCGGCTCCACGTGGAACGTGACCACGGCCGCCTGCGCCTCGTCGCGTCCGTCCCCGACGCGCTGGAGCCGGTGGTCGAGCCCGCGGTCGTCGGGAGCCGGTCGTGACCGCGACGGCCGCGCCAGCCGGAGCCACGGCGGCACCCGCGCGGAGCGGCGGGCCTCGACCCGGCACGCTCGGGTGGGCGGTGCTCCTGGGCCTGACCTCGCTGTTCGCGCTGGTGTGGCTGGGCCTCGGCGCGGTCGTCGCGCTCGCCCCCGTCGTCCCCGGTCTCGCCGACCCGGCCGCCGCGCCGGGGAACTGGGCCCGGGCGGTCGCCGACGCCACCGCGCGCAGCGAGCCCGGCGGGCAGGCCGTCGTCGACTACGCCCTGAGCCTCGCCGCGATCGTCCTCGCCGTCGCGCTGCTGCGCAGCGCCCCGCGCTGGTGGGTCGCGCGCTGGCTGGTGGTGGCCCTGGTCGGGTCGGCGGGGGCGTTCAACCTGCAGGCCCACGCCGCGGCGGCCGCGGCGCGCGAGGCGGTCGGGATCGAGATCGGCGGCGTGCACCAGGTCGTCCTGCACGGCGTCGCCTGCCTGGCCTACGTCGTCGCGCTCCTCCTGCACCCCACGGGGCGGCCGGGCGTCGACGCGGGGACGGCGAGCGGGCGCCTCGTGGTCGCGGGCGGCAGCGCGCTGCTGCTCGTGGTCGGCGTCGGGACGGCGCTGCTGCCCCACACGGTGAGCTGCGTGCTGTTCTTCGGCGCGGTCGTGCCCGGGGCGGGCCTGCTCGCGCTCACCCACCGGCAGCGCTCGGGCCGGCTCGGGACCGAGCAGCGCACGCAGGTCCGGCTCGTCGTCAGCGTCCTGCTCGCCGCGGCGGTGACGACGGCCGTGCTCGGGGTGATGACCGCGGTCCTGCTGGTGCTCGGGCGTGGCGGGCTCGAGCTGGTCGACCCCACCGCGCACGGCGCCGACGCCCCCACCGGTCCCCTGTTCTGGAGCTCGCGGGTCGCCTTGGTCGCGATCGCCGTCGCGGTGCTGATCGCCGCCGACCGTGCCCGGCTCTGGTCGGCGGAGCGGCGCTTCGGGCGCGGCCTGGCGCTCGCGCTGCTGGTCGTCCTCGCGGGCGGCACGGTCGCGGTGGCCCAGGCCGCCCTCGCCGGCACCGTCGGCGAGGCGGCCGGGCTGGTGCTCGCGGTCGTCGTCGGGGCGGCGCTGTTCCCGGTGCTCTCGGCGCGGATCGAGCGGGTCGTCGACCAGCTGCTCTACGGCCGGCGACCCACCCCGTACAGCGCCCTCGCCGGCATCGTCGCGCTCACCGGCCCGGGCGACGAGGAGGGCCCCGACGTCGCGGCGATCGCCGAGGCCGTCGGCGTCGGGCTCGGCGCGCGCTGGTGCCGGCTGACCGTCGTCCGCCCCGGCCTGCGCGACCGCACCTACCGCTGGGCCGCGCCGGGCTCGGAGGGCGAGGGCACGGGCGAGGACACGGACGAGGGCACGGACGAGGGGCTCGAGGTGACGGTCCGCCACGGCGACGAGCGGATCGGCACGCTCGCCGTCGACCGCGGGGCGGGCGCGGGCCTCGACGCCGAGCGCCGGCGGCTGCTCGCCGACGTCGCCGACAGCCTCACCCCGATGCTGGAGGCCGGCCGGCTCGGCATCGACCTCGAGCGCCAGCTGCGCGCCGCCGTCTCCCACGCCGAGCAGATCGCCGCCTCGCGCCGCCAGGTCGTCGCCGAGATGGACCACGAGCGGCGCACCATCGAGCGCGACCTGCACGACGGCGCCCAGCACCACCTCGTGTCGCTGCGGCTGGGCCTCGGCCTCGTCGAGCACCACCTGCGTGCGGGACGCCTCGAGACGGCGCGCGAGCGGCTCGCCGACGCCCTCGAGCGGGTCGCGACGACGGAGGCGACGCTCGCCGAGACCGCCACCGGGGTGTCCTCGCTCGTGCTGTCCGAGCGGGGCGTCGTGGCCGCGCTGACCGCCGATCTACTCGGCGCCGAGCCCCCGGTCCGCCTGACCTCGGAGCTCGCCGACGACCGGCGCTTCGCCCCCGAGGTCGAGACGGCCGTCTACTTCTGCTGCCTGGAGGCGGTGAACAACGCTCGCAAGCACGCGCCGGGGGCGGCGGTGACGGTGTGGGTCGGCGAGGCGGAGGGCGTGCTGCGGTTCCAGGTCACCGACGACGGCCCCGGCTTCGACCCCGCGACGTCGGCCGGCGCGGGCGCGGGGCTGCGGAACCTGCGCACCCGCCTGCGGCGCGTCGCCGGCACGATCAGCCTCCACGCGTCACCCGGGCGGGGCACCACGGTCGAGGGGCGCGTACCGGTGGCGCCGGCCGACCGGTCCGCGGCCGAGGAGCCGGTGCCGGCGCCGGAGCCCGAGCCGCCGGTCGAGGACGGGACCCCGGCGCTCGGCCCCTCGCTCCTGGACTCCCGCACCCTGACGCTGACGGGCTTCACCCTGGACGCCGTCCCGGCGCCGGCGGTCTCCGCCACCGCGACCACGACGGCGTACCGGCTGCCCGACGAGGTGCCGGACGCCGAGCCGGCCGTCGAGGAGCCGGCCGTCGAGGAGACCGCGGCCGGGGAGCCGGCCGCCGGGGAGCCGGCCGTCGGGGAGCCGGCCGTCGAGGAGCCGGCGGCCGGGGAGCCGGACCCGACGGCTCCCGCGCCGACGCTGCCGCGGCCCCGCCGGGAGCCGGTCACCGCGCTCACGCCGCCGGCGGCGGTCCCCGCCCCCCGCGAGCCCCCGCGCGCGGCGCCGCCCGGTCCCCCGTCGGCGGGGCAGGTCCTGCTCGACCGGGTCCGGGAGGTCCTCGACGAGGCCCGCGGCGTGTGGCCCGCGACGACACCGCCGGGCGCGCGGGTCGCGGAGATCCGGGCCCGGCTGGAGGGCCCGCTGCGCCTGACCGTCCGGTCCAGCGCCGGGTTGGCCCCGGGCGTGACGTTGCGGGCGATGATCGGCGACCACCTCGCGCGCGGGGCGGTCGTCGTCGACGACGACCGGCCCGACGGGATCGTCGTGCTCACCGGGGCGGGGTCGGTGCCGCGCCCACCCCTGCCCCACGCGCTCGTGCCCGCGGGGTCGCTGGGGTGGTCGGCGGCGGCGGTCGAGCGCCGCCTCGTGCTGCGCTCGGAGGTCCTGCGGACCCGCACCGCCGTCGAGGCCCTCGAGCTCCTGCTGCGCGAGGTCCCGGGCGACCTGCGCACCGACCGTCTGCGCCACCGGCTGGAGGGTCTGCGGGCCGGGACCCACGCGCTGGTCGAGATCGAGCTCCTCGCCCGCCCGCC
The DNA here is from genome assembly GCF_056311855.1 of Actinomycetospora sp. ABD4_176. Lineage (NCBI taxonomy): Bacteria > Bacillati > Actinomycetota > Actinomycetes > Pseudonocardiales > Pseudonocardiaceae > Actinomycetospora > Actinomycetospora sp. ABD4_176. The sequence goes on from NZ_CM149974.1 coordinate 4,069,206, forward strand.
CCGCCTGGCGCCCGCCGACGGGGAGCGGGCGGAGCGCCTCTGGGGCGCCGACGGCGACGCGCCCCACCGGCGCCTCGGGCTGCCGTCGACCGCCGACCCGGCCGCCCTGCGCGAGGCCGTCGCCGCCGAGCGGCGGCACTGGCAGCTCCGCCTCGCCCACCCCGGCGCGACCCGCGACCTGCGCATCGCCGCCGGGGCCGTCCTGCGCACCTGCGACGAGGTCCGACGCCGGCTCGGGCGCTGAGTGGGGTTTGCCCTCCCCGGCCCGAGGGACCGCCCCCGTCGGCCGGGGGTGCACTCCATCGCGGCGTCGCTCCCCCGCGAGCAGGCTCCTGAGCAGCGAGAACACGCCGTCCCGGCGGGTCCGTGAGGTCGGGAGGCCACCATGACGATGATCGCGAGCGCCCGACCCGAGCCGGGGACGAGCGGCGGCCGCCGGGACCGGAGGTGGGCCGAGATCCTGTTCCGGGAGCACGAGGTCCGCCGGCTGTGGCGCGCCGCCGCGATCCGCGGGCGGCTGGCCGAGAAGGTCCATTCCCCGAGCGGTGCCACGCTGGCCGTCCCCGACCTCACGGCGATCCACCTCGGCCCGCCGCTGCGCTTCACGATCCACCTGCGCCCCGCCCAGATCTGGGAGGACGCCCAGGAGGCCGGACGGCACCTGGCGAACGCCCTCGGCGAGCCGAACGTGCAGTTCACCGAGCTCGCGCCCGGCTGGATCGAGATCCAGGCCCCGGCGCTGCCGGTGGACCGCGACGATCTCGACGACACGGTGGACGACGCGCCCGAGATGCTCCCGCGCCCCCGGCGCCCGCTGTCCCCGGTCGTCACGGACGCCCTCGCCCGCGGCCACCGGCGGCCGGCGCGACGGTGACGACGACGGCGCCGCCGTGACCGCGGGCGTCCCCACCTGACGTTTGCGTGCCGATCGGTCCGTTTCCGCCCCGTCCGTGCCTCGGGAGGGCCACTCGTCCTGCACCATCTGGGGCTCCGTCGTCGACCGCCGAGGAGCCCCCATGTCCGCCGAGGTCATCGGATTCGCCCTGCTGCTGCTCGGCGTCGTGCTGCTGGCCGCGAAGTGGATCCGCGTCCACGTGCGGTGGGTCCAGACCCTGTTCCTGCCGGCCGCGATCATCGGTGGGTTCCTCGCGCTGCTGCTGGGCCCGCAGGTGCTCGGCCGCATCGTCTCGGCGTTCGGCTCCGATGCGCTGGCCGAGGGCGGCATCTTCACCGCGCCCGTGCTCGAGGTGTGGTCGGAGCTCCCGGGGCTGCTGATCAGCATCGTGTTCGCCGCCCTGTTCCTGGGGCAGAAGATCCCCAACCCCGTCCGCGCGGCCAAACTGGTCGGCCCGCAGATGTCGGTCGGGGTCGCGTTCGGCGCGGGTCAGTACGTCGTGGGCATGTTGCTCGCGGTCCTGCTGCTGGTCCCGGTGTTCGGGATCTCGCCGCTCTCCGGTGCTCTCATCGAGATCGGCTTCGAGGGCGGGCACGGCACCGCCGCCGGTCTGGGGCCGGTGTTCGGCGAGCTCGGGTTCCCCGAGGGGGCGGACCTGGCGCTCGGCATGGCCACCATCGGCATCGTGTCGGGCATCGTCATCGGCGTCGGGGTGATCAACTGGGCGGTCCGGACCGGCCGGACGACGGTGCTCAAGGGCGGCGTCACGCAGTCCGTCGAGGAGCAGAAGGGGCTGTTCCGCCGCGATGAGCAGTACCCGGCGGCGATCATGACCACCCGCCCGTCCTCGATCGAGCCGCTCGCCCTGCACTTCGCCTTCATCGCGCTCGCGGTGCTCGTCGGCTACGGCATCCTCTCGGCGTTGCAGGCCCTGGAGCAGGCGCTGTGGGCGCCGAGCTTCGAGCTGTTCGAGTACGTCCCGCTGTTCCCCCTGGCGATGCTCGGCGGTGTCATCGTCCAGCTGGTCCTCGACCGCACCGGCAACGCCGACATCCTCAACGACGCGATGATGCTGCGGATCCAGGGCCTCGCCCTCGACCTCCTGATCGTCAGCGCCCTCGCCACGCTGTCGCTGACGGCGATCGCGGCGAACATCGGCCCGTTCCTCGTGCTCGCCGGCGCCGGCATCGTCTTCAACGTCCTCGTCCTGATGTTCTTCGTGCCGCGCACCATCCCGCAGTACTGGCTCGAGCGGGGCATCGGCGACTTCGGCCAGTCGATGGGCGTCACCGCCACCGGGCTGATCCTCATGCGGATCGCCGACCCCGACGGGCGGACCCCGGCGTTCGAGGCGTTCGGGTACAAGCAGCTGCTCTTCGAGCCGTTCTTCGGCGGGGGCCTGGTGACCGCCGCCGCGATGCCGGTGATCGCCGCCCTCGGTCCCTGGCCGTGGACGATCGTCATGGCCGTCCTGTTCCTCGTCGCCGTCGTCACCGGCCTGTTCTGGTTCGGCAAACAGGACTGGCGGGTCCCGTTGCGGGAGGAACCGACGCGGCCCGCGACCACCGGCGTCGAGGGGTCGCAGGCCTGAGTCCGAGGCTCACGCCGTCGAGGCGATCGCCCTCGATCGCGCTGTCTCCGGCTGTCTAGCGTTCGTCCGAGACGGCCGCAGACACCCCGATCGCGCCGCCGGTCAGCGCGTCGAGCCCGGGCCCGACGACGGTGACCAGCATGTCGGCGAGCACGTCGGCGGGCTCGGTGTCACGGTCGGCGCCGGGTCCCGCGCCGGGTGCCCCGGCGGCCTCCGGGTCGGTGAGCCACCAGTCCGCGAGGCCCTCGGCGGCCCCGACGACGGTGTGCGCGTAGGGCAGCGCCACCGCGCGGGGCACGCCCAGGCCGCCGGCCATGAGGTCGGCGGCCTGCTCGACGATGCGCCGGCGCAGGGCGTCGACCTCGCCGGCGAACGGCCCGGTCGACGCCTGCCGGTAGAGCACGGTCCACCCCGCGCGCCGGGTGGTCAGGGCGTGGAAGAAGGCGCGCAGGGCCCGGCGCAGGCGTACCAGCGGCGCCTCGCCGGGCGCCCCGGCCGCCGCCTGCACCGAGCGCAGCAGCCGCTCGGCCTCGCGGCGCAGACAGGCGGCGAACAGCTCGTCCTTGCTGCCGCCGTGCGCGTAGACCAGCGGCTTGCTCACCCCGGCCCGCGCGGCGACGGCGTCCATCGACGCGCCGTGGAAGCCCTCCTCGGAGAACACGGCCACCGCGGCGTCGAGCACCTGGCGGCGGCGGACCTCCGGGGCCAGCCGCCGGCGCGGCGTCTCCGAGGTCACGCTTGCACCGTATCTACCGGCGCGTAAAGTACGGCGCGTTGGCGGGACCGCCAGTACCGGACACCACGAACACGCCGGAGTGAAGCCGTGCCCGAGAAGATCGACGTCAACGAGCTGGGTCGCAGCGTCGACCCGAAGTCGTTGTCCGACGAGCAGCTGGTCGACGCCCTGCGCGACGGCCTGGCCGACGGCGGGGGCAAGGACATCGATCCCTCCCTGTTCGCGCGGCTGGTCAAGTGCACCCGCAAGGGGCAGCTCGAGACCGTCATGTCCTCCGACGTCCGCCGCCCCGTGCTGGACGCCATCTTCGGGCGGATGGCCGAGTTCTACTCCTCGAAGGGCTCGAGCGCGAAGCGCCAGGTCGTGCACTGGCACATCACCGGCGCTCCGGACGGCGACAGCGACAGCTACCAGACCGCCATGCAGCACGGCGCCTGCGAGGTCTCCGAGCAGCTCGCCGAGGAGCCGCGCACCGAGCTGACGATGGACGGGACGCAGTTCCTCAAGGTGGTCACGAACAACGCCTCGCCGGTCACGCTGTTCATGACCCGCAAGCTCAAGGTGTCGGGCGACGTCGGGTTCGCGACGACGCTGCAGAAGATGTTCACGATCCCCACGGCGTGACGGGAGACCCGCGATGACCTTCTCGATGGAGCTCTCCGAGGAGCACACCGACCTCCGCGACTGGGCCCACGGGTTCGCCGCCGACGTCATCCGCCCGGCCGCCGCCGAGTGGGACGAGCGCGAGGAGACCCCGTGGCCCGTCCTGCAGGAGGCCGCGAAGATCGAGCTCTACAACTTCGAGACCCTGGCCAGCTTCTGGGGCGACGAGACGGGCCTGTCCCTGCCGATCGTCAACGAGGAGCTGTTCTGGGGTGACGGCGGCATCGGGATGGCGATCTTCGGCACCACGCTCGCCGTCGCCGGTATCTTCTCGTCGGGCACGCCCGAGCAGATGGTCGAGTTCATCCCCCAGTGCTACGGCGACGCCGGCGACGTCAAGGTCGCGGCGTTCTGCTCGTCGGAGCCCGAGTCCGGCTCGGACGTGTCGGCGATGCGCACCCGCGCGACGTACGACGAGGCCTCCGACGAGTGGACGCTCAACGGCGCGAAGGCCTGGGCGACCAACGGCGGCATCGCGAACATCCACGTCGTGCAGGCCGTCGTCGACTCCTCGCTGGGCTCGCGCGGCCAGGCCGCGTTCGTCGTGCCCCCGAACACGCCGGGGCTCGAGACGGCCAAGAAGGTCAAGAAGATGGGGCTGCGGGCGTCGCACACCGCCGACGTCTTCCTCGACGACGTCAAGGTCCCCGGCTCCTGCCTGCTCGGCGGCAAGGACAAGCTCGACGAGCGCCTGGCCCGCGCCCGCGAGGGCGTGAAGTCCAAGGGCTCGGCGGCGATGCAGACCTTCGAGCTCTCCCGCCCGACGGTCGGCTCGCAGGCGATCGGCATCGCCCGCGCCGCCTACGAGTACGCGCTGGACTACGCCAAGGGTCGCGAGACCTTCGGGCGCCCGATCATCGACAACCAGTCGATCGCCTTCACGCTCGCGGACATGAAGACCGAGATCGACGCGGCCCGCATGCTCGTGTGGCGTGCGGCGTGGATGGGCCGCAACGGCGTGGCGTTCGAGGCCGGCGAGGGCTCGATGTCCAAGCTCAAGGCCGGCCGCGTCGCGGTGTGGGCCACCGAGCGCGCCATCCAGATCCTCGGCGGCGCCGGCTACTCCCGCGAGCACCCCGTCGAGCGGATGCACCGCGACTCGAAGATCTACGACATCTTCGAGGGCACCGAGCAGATCCAGCAGCTCGTCATCGCCCGCGCCATCAGCGGGCGGCACATCGCCTGACGCTCCCCGTCGACGTCGGGCGCCGGGGACCACGGCGGCGGGCCGGGCCGGTCCCCGGTCAGCCCGCCCCGGCGGGAAGTACGACGATCTTGCCCACGTGCTCGCGGCGCAGGAACTGCGCCTGGGCGTCGTGGATCGCGGTGAGGGCGTGACGCGCCGCGACCCGGGGCCGGACCTCGCCGGCCCGCGCGTGCTCGACCAGCTTCGCGAAGTGCGCGGCGGTGTGCATCGTCGACCCGATGAGCTTCCGGTTGTGCAGGTAGAGCCGGCGGAGGTCGATCGCCGGCACCGGCCCGGCCACCGCCCCGGCGACGACGGCGCGTCCCCCGGGTGCGAGGACATCGATGAGTCGGGCGAGCTGGTCGCCGCCGACGACGTCGATGACCGCGTCGACCCCGTCCGGGTGGGCGGCACGGATCGCGGCGACCACATCTCCGTCGGGGCCGGAGCGGTCGACGATCCGCGCGGCGCCGGCCTCCTCGACCAGGGCGGCCTTGGCCTGCTCGGTGACCGCCGTGACCCGGGCCCCGCGCGCGGCGGCGAGTCCGACAGCGGCCAGTCCCACGCCTCCGGAGGCACCGGTCACCACGACCGTCTCCCCGGGCACGACCCCGCCGCGTTCGAGCATCCCCGTCGCGGTGCCGGAGGCGATGGGCAGGCAGGCCAGCTGCTCGTCGGTGAGCGGTGACCCGGTGACGTCGTGCACCCGGGCGGCGTCGACGACGGTGTACTCGGCGAAACCGCCGTCGAACTCGCTGCCCAGCACCGCCGTCACCGGCGCGTCGGCTCCCTGGTGGGCGTAACGGGCGGGATCGACCAGCACACGGCGCCCGACGAGCTCCGGCGCGACGCCCTCCCCGACGGCGTCCACGACCCCGGCGACGTCGCCGCCCTGGATGCGCGGGATTGCGATCGGACCGAGCCAGCCGGCCGGGGCGTCCGGGTCCTCGGCGGTCCCGTAGGCGCCCTCCCGGGTCCACACGTCGGTGTTGTTCAGCACCGCGGCACGCACCCGGACCCGGACCTGCTCCCGACCCGGGGACGGGACCGGGACGTCGTGCCGGACGACCAGGACCTCCGGCCCGCCGAACGCGGTCAGGACGGCGGCGGTCATGGTGGCGGGAGTGATGGTGGCGGCGGTCATGGTGGCGGCGGTGGTGGTGGCCTCGTCGTGCACGTCCCGCGCCTCCCTCACCGGCGCCGGGCCGGCGGCCCGGCCCGAGCGGCCTCCACGCTATCGGCATCGCGCACACGTCGGCGGGGGCCGCAGCGCTCGAGTGCGGAGGTCAGCGGGGCAGGCGCAGGGGTTCGGTGTCGCGCTCGTCGGGCTCCGGGGCGAGCGTGCGGCGGTCCTGGCGGTGCTGGAGCAGCGCCAGGCCGGCGACCACCGCGGCGCCCACGAGGGCGACCGGGATCATCGCCGCGCCGGCGGCGTCGGGGACGAGCAGCCCCCGGTCGGCGTCCTGCCACGGCCACAGCGCCCGCAGCGAACCGAGCAGGACACCGATGACGACCGCCATGAGCGCGCGGCGGTGCTCGCGCATCAGCCAGCGCAGCAGCGACACGAAGGACGCGAGCCCCAGGAGGGCGCCTCCGGCGAAGGCCGCGACGTAGGGCAGGTCCGCCTCGGCCACGGCGCGCAGCGTCGGCTCGTAGAGCCCCAGCACGAGCAGCAGGAACGATCCGCTGAGCCCGGGGAGCACGAGCGCCGAGACCGCGGCCGCCGCGACGAGCGCGACCAGCCAGAGCGAGGGCGCGCCGGTGTCGGTCGGGCTCGGCAGCCCGGTGAGCCACCAGGTGGCGCCGGCGGCGACGGGGATCGCCGCCCACTCCCCGACGCCGCGGGGCCGGCCGAGGGCCAGCGCCGGGACGAGCACCGAGGCGACGACCATCCCGAAGAACAGCGCGCTGGTGCCCACGGGGTGGCGCTCGAGCAGGGGCGGCAGGAGCCGCGAGGCCGTCAGCAGGGCCGCCACCATCCCGATGAGGACGGCGGCGAGCAGGCCCCAGTCCACGCGGCGCCAGGCCCAACGGCTGCGCGCGCCGCCTCGGCCCCGGAGGAGGTCGGCGAGGCCGCGCACGACGTCGACGAGATGGCCGGCCGCGGTGAGGAGGCGCTCGTAGACCCCCACGACGAGGGCCATCGTGGCTCCGCTGACGCCCGGGACGGTCTCGACCACGCCGATCGCCATGCCGCGGGTCATGTCGAGGGCGGCCCGCGCGTGCCGTCCGATTCGCACGATTCGACCCTAGATGACCGTTCCGAGTGATCTGCGGCGCGCCTCCGGGGCGGGGCATCCCGCGAGGCAGGAGTGCACCGGGGCCGCGGCGCGTGCGCCCCGCGTCCGCAGGGTGACCGGCGTCAGAGCTCCCAGGCGCGGCGCGGTCCGCGCTGGCGCGGGATCGACACCGGGTGGTGCCGGGCGACCCTCACGTCGGCGCAGAGCTCGCCCGCCGCGGCGAGAGCACGGCGCCGCCGCTCGGCCTCGCGGTGGGCCGCACCGAACCCGTAGGGCCCGTAGGCGTCGCGGAAGCGTCCGGCCCGGTCGACCACGACCACCAGGTACTCCGAGGCGCCGTCGCGGCGGTCGTGTCTCGCGTGTGGCTGTCCGTCCATCCCACTCCCCCCGGGGCCGCCACGGTGGTGCGGGACCTCGGCGGGCCACCGTGGCCCGTGCCGGCCGCTGCGAGTGCGTACGGCCGCACGGGTGATAGGGAGGGCTACCCCGGCCGTGGGGGTCGACGGAACACGATGTCGCGTCTGAATGCGTTCAGTTGTCAGGTCCGTCGCTGCACGACCAGGCGTCGGCGACCGACCGGTAGCGCGGGTCAGGGGCGTCGACCCGGGAGCAGCGACCCCAGCGCCCGGACGGTGCCGGTGACGACGGCGCCCGTGACGGCGGCCCAGTCGAAGTAGTCGCGCCACAGCGTGATGGCGCCGTCGTGCACCTCGAACGTGCCGCACACCCAGAACGAGGTGCGCAGGCGCCCGATCTCGATGGTGTCGGTCCGTTCGGTCAGCACGACCGGGCCGTCGGCGGCGATCCGGTGGTTCTCGGCGCGGAAGCCGGTGGCGCGGCGTGTCAGCTGCTCGAGCACCCGGCGGGTCGGCCCGATCCCGCGCGCCGGGGGCAGCGAGACGTTCTGGTAGACGACGTCGGGGCTCAGGTGCGCGCACGCCGCGTCGACGTCGAGCCGCTCGAGGTCGGCGAGGAAGGCGCGCACGACGGCGGCGGGCTCGGTGGGGGTGGACATCGGCGGCCTCCGGCCAGGTGGCGTGGCGATCACGGTGACGGGGAACGGGAGAACACCGGGCGGGGACTGCGTGAGGGCCCGGCCCCCGGGCGAGGAGTCTCCATGACGGCCGACAGCAGCGTGGACAGCCAGGGACCGCTCACCGAGGCCCTCGGCACGGATTTCTTCTCGGTGCGCCGCCGGTTCACCGAGGGGCAGTGGGACACCTTCATGGCGGTGCGCCGCTACGTCGACCGTGTCGTCACGCCGGCCGCGCCCGCGGCGTGGGACGCCGCGGAGATGCCCTGGGAGGTCATCAAGGGGCTGCCCGACCTGGGCATCGTCGGCGACGACATCGAAGGCTACGGCTGTCCCGGCTTCGACCCGCTGACCTGCGGCCTCGTCGCCATGGAGCTCGCCCGCGGCGACGGCAGCCTCGCGACCTTCCACGCCGTGCAGTCGGGGCTGGCGATGAAGTCGATCGCCATGCTCGGCTCCGAGGAGCAGAAGCAGGAGTTCCTGCCCGCGATGGCGCGCCTGGACCTCGTCGGCGCCTTCGGGCTCACCGAGCCCGAGCACGGGTCGGACTCGGTGTCGCTGGAGACGACCGCCCGCCGCGACGGGGACGACTGGGTGCTCGACGGGCGCAAGCGCTGGATCGGCAACGGCAGCATCGCCGGGCGGACGGTCGTGTGGGCGCGGGACGTCGAGACCCGCGCGGTGCTCGGTTTCCTCGTCGACACCACCACCCCCGGCTACGAGGGCTCGGTGATCCCGCGGAAGGGCTCGATGCGCTCGGTGTGGCAGGCCGACATCCGCCTCGACGGCGTCCGGGTGCCAGAACGCGACCGCCTGCCCGGCGCGGAGAGCTTCAAGGACACCGGGCGGGTCCTCGCGACGACGCGGGGCACCTGCGCGTGGATGGCGCTGGGCCACGCGACGGCCGGCTACGACGCCGCGCTGCGCTACGCGCTGGAGCGCAAGCAGTTCGGCAAGCCGCTGGCCGGGATGCAGATCGTGCAGGAGCGCCTGGTCCAGATGCTCGCCGAGCTGACCGGGATGCAGCTCTACTGCATGCAGATCGCGAAGCTGGCCGAGGAGGACGACCTCGCCCCGACCATCGCCGGCCTCGCGAAGATGAACAACACGCGCAAGGCCCGGTGGGTGCTCTCCCACGCCCGTGACCTGCTGGGCGGCAACGGCATCCTGCTCGACAACCACGTCGTGCGGCACATGGCCGACATCGAGTCGATCCACACCTTCGAGGGCACCGAGACGATCCAGACCCTCATCGTCGGCCGGGAGATCACGGGCCACAGCGCCTTCACGTAGCTGCCTTCACGTAGCCGCCTTCACGTAGCTGCGCAGCAGCGCACCGGCAGCTCCGCGTAGCCGCGCAGGATGCGGGTGGGGCGACGGCGGGGCGGCCCGGCCGGGGCCAGGCGCGGGTGGCGCTCGAACAGCGCGCGCAGCGCCACCTCCCCCTCCATGCGTGCGAGCTGCGCGCCGAGGCAGAAGTGCGCTCCGCTGGAGAACGCGAGGTGCTCCTTGGCGTTGGGCCGCGCGACGTCGAAGGCGGCGGGGTCGGTGAACACCTGCGGGTCGCGGTTCGCGCCGGCGAGCACGGTGACGACGAGGTCCCCGGCGGCCACGGGCTCGCCCGCCACCTCGGTGTCGACCTTCGCGCGGCGCGCGGTGCGCTCCACCGGCGGGTCGAAGCGCAGCACCTCGTCCACGGCGTTCGGCCACAGCGACGGGTCGGCGGCCAGGCGCTCGCGCTGCTCGGGGTGGGCGAAGAGCTGGGTGGCGCCGTTGCCGATGAGGTTGACGGTGGTCTCGAAGCCCGCGGCGAGGACGAGCAGCGCCGTCGACACGAGCTCCTGCTCGGTCAGGCCCGTGCCGTCGTCGTCGACCTCGCCGACCAGGCCCGAGAGCAGGTCGTCGCCGGGCTCGCGGCGCAGCCGGCGCAGGTGGTCGCGCATCCACTCGTGCAGCGCGGCGAGGTTGCGCTCCATCGACGCGTGCGCCTGGCGGGTGAGCCCCATGTCCAGCGAGGTGGCCGCGCCGTCGCCCCAGGCGAGGAACTGCTCGCGCATCGAGGTCGGCACCCCGAGCATCTCGCTGATCACGGTGACCGGCAGCAGGCTCGCGTAGCGGGCGACGAGGTCGACCTCGCCGCCGGCGCGCGCGTCGCGGTCCATGGCGTCGAGGAGCTCGGTCGCGATCTCGGTGGTCCGCTCGCGCAGGGCGGCGACCCGCTTGGCGGTGAAGGCGCGGCTGACGAGCTTGCGGTAGCGCGGGTGGTCCGGCGCGTCGACCGCGAGCATCGAGGGCGGGTCGATGGGCCCGGGGTGGCGCGTCGGCCCGGCCAGCGCGAGCGCGGCCTTCGCCGGCGCGGGGACGACCTGGTTGGGGTGGGTGACACCGAAGTCGTCGCTGCGCAGCACCGTCGTCGCGACGTCGTGGTGGACCGTGATCCGCGCGAAGGCGCCGGGCGCGAAAGGGTGGGACCCGCGCAGGCGCTCGTAGTGCGGGAACGGGTCGGCCTGCATGACCGGGTCGAGCAGGAGGCGCGCGTCGGGGTTGCCGGCGCGGACCTGGCGGCGGATCGCGGCCCGCATCAGCCCGTGGGTGGCGCCCCAGCGCAGCGTGGTGCCCAGCGGCGAGCGGGCGACGGACGAGGGCAGCGTCAGGGCCACGGCGGCCTCCGGGAGTCGACTCGGTACGTTATCGTACCAGCGCGACCATACTCGGAGTATGTGTTCGTCGTCCAGGGCCGCGGCGGGTACGTCCCCGCCGTGCAGACGACGCTCCGCGCCACCGGTGCGCTCCCCGCCGACGCGGCGTGGGAGCGCTACGCCGACCTCGACCGCTGGCCGCACTGGGCACCGCAGATCTCGGGCGTCTCGGTCGACACCGTCGCCGGCGGGCCGCCGCGCCGGCTCCACGAGGGCCTGCGCGGCACGGTGCGCGCGGCCGGGGTGCTGCACGTGCCGTTCGAGGTCGTCGCGGTGGACGAGGCCGCCCGGACCTGGTCGTGGCGCGTGCGGGTGGGGCCGGTGCGCCTGCACCTCGACCACGGCGTCGAGGAGCCGCGCCCCGACGACGGCCCGCACGTGCGCTCGCGGACCTGGCTGCGCACCACCGGCCCCGCGCTCGTCGTCCTGCCCTACGCCCCGCTCGCGCTCGTCGCGCTGCACTCGCTGCTGCTGGAGCGCTGAGCCGTGCCGACGCTGCGCCTCCTGCTCACCGCCGACACCCACCTCACGCCCCGGTACCCGAACCGCGAGCTGCCCGGCGAGCTCTGGGAGCAGGTCGACGCCGCCGACGTCGTCGTGCACGCCGGGGACTGGATGGACCCCGGGCTGGTCGAGGAGTTCGAGGAGCGCTCGGCGCGCCTCGTCGCCTGCTGGGGCAACAACGACGGCGACGACCTCCGCGCGCGCCTGCCCGAGACCGCCGTCGCCGAGGTCGGGGGGCTGCGCCTGGCCGTCACCCACGAGACCGGTGCGGCGCAGGGGCGCGAGCAGCGCTGCGACGCCCGTTTCGGGCCCGACGGCGACACCCCGGTCGACGTCCTCGTCTTCGGTCACAGCCACATCCCCTGGGACACGACCACCCCGGGCGGCGTGCGGCTGCTCAACCCCGGCTCGCCCACCGAGCGGCGCCGCCAGCCCGCGTGCACCTACATGACGGCCGAGATCCGCGACGGCGTCCTGTCCGCCGTGCGCACCCACGAGCTGCCATCCGCCGCGTCGCGCCGTCGATGAGGTACTACCGTGCGTCATCGACCACGGATGGGTGCTGGTGGGTGATCCTGCGGCACGGCGTCGCCCGATCGGGCCAGCAATCGGCAAGGATGCTGGTCGAGGGCCACAGGTCGGTGGACGAACCGTCCCCCTCGATGAGCACGGTGGGTGATGGCCTTACCGTTTCCTGGGCCGGTGGAACACCAGCGGTCTTCCGGCGACCGATGACCCGGACGGGAGGACGGCGCGTCGGCGGTACCGCACCTCGCGACCCCGCGGGGGTGTGACGACGACGGGAGGCTCGTGACGATCACGGCTGCGGTGCTGTGGGTGCTGCCGGTGGCGTCGCGAGGATCGAGACGAAACGGCCGATGACCCTTCTTGCCGAGCGACCCCCGGACGAGGTCGACGAGTCCGAACTCGTCGTCGGCCGTCGCATCCAGGAGTTCTCCCAGCTCGCCGGGCCGGTCCGTGAGCCCGACCCCGCCGACGGCCCGTACCGCGTGGCCTACCGCGGTGTCGACGCGGTCCACGGGCGCGGACGCGTCGCCCGGTCGTTGCTCGTCGCCGGCCTGAACTTCGCCTTCGAGGCGCTCTTCTTCCTCTGGCTGCTGCACCCGTCGCACCGCCCGCCGGTCGTCGGGTCGACCTTCGCGATCTACGCGAACTGGGTCGTCATCGGCTCGATCGGCCTGATGGAGCTCCTGCGGCTGATCAACGTCCTGTCGCTGTCGCTGGCCTCGGTCATCGCGCGCGACCCGGTGCCCGTGCCGCCCGAGCCGGACCGGCGCATCGCCTTCCTCACCACGATCGTCCCGAGCAAGGAACCGATCGACGTCGTCCGCGGCACGCTGCAGGCGGCGCTGCGCATCCAGTACGACGGCATCCTCGACGTCTGGATCCTCGACGAGGGCGACGACGACGAGGTCAAGGCCATGTGCCGCGAGCTCGGCGTCAACCACTTCACCCGCAAGGGCATCGAGAAGTACAACCAGCGCAAGGGCGCGTTCAAGGCCAAGACCAAGCACGGCAACTACAACGCCTGGGTCGCCGAGCACGGCGACTCGTACGAGGTGTTCCTGTCGGTCGACCCCGACCACGTGCCGCTGCCCAACTACGCCGAGCGCATCCTCGGCTACTTCCGCGACCCCGACGTCGCCTACGTCGTCGGCCCGCAGTGCTACGCGAACGACGAGACGTTCGTGACCCGGGCCGCGGAGTCGCAGCAGTTCCCGTTCCACTCGCTGATCCAGCGCGCGGCCAACCGCTACAACGCGGCGATGCTGGTGGGCACCAACAACGCCGTGCGCATCAGCGCCCTGCAGGGCATCGGCGGCTTGTCGGACTCGATCACCGAGGACATGGCCACCGGCCTGAAGTTCCACGTCCGCCGCAACCCGCTCTCGGGACGGCGGTGGAAGTCGGTCTACACGCCCGACGTGCTCGCCGTCGGCGAGGGCCCGTCGTCGTGGGGCGACTTCTTCAGCCAGCAGATGCGCTGGTCGCGCGGCACGTTCGAGGTGCTGCTCAAGGAGATGTGGCTGCGGCTGCCCAAGCTCTCGCCGGGCCGCGCGCTGCACTACATCCTCATCACGACCTTCTACCCGTCGATGGCGATCGGGTGGGTCCTCGGGGCGGTGAACGCCTGTCTCTTCCTCGCCCTGGGTGTCCAGGGCGTGGTCGTGCCGGTCCAGCTGTGGTTGGCGCTCTACATCGACGCCACGGCGTTCCAGCTCTGGGTCTACCTGCGCAACCGGCGCTACAACGTCAGCCCGTACGAGCCCGAGGGCTCCTCGGGCGTCAAGGGCATGCTCATGTCGATCTTCGCGGCGCCGATCTTCGCGGCGTCGCTGATCGCCACCGTGCTGCGGCTGCCCGCGAAGTTCGTCGTGACGCCGAAGGGCCTCTCGTCGAGCGCCGACCACATCCTGACCTTCCGGCGCCACCTGCAGTGGGCGGCGCTGCTCATCGGCGCGATCGTGCTGGCGATCATCCAGGGCTACGCGGCCCCGGCCGTGCTGCTCTGGCCGTCGGTCGCGCTGGCGGCCTGCCTCGCGCCGCCGGTGCTCTGCCTCGTCGAGCGGATCGTGGGCCGCCAGCCCGCGATCGACGCGGCACCGGTGCTGGCCGACGGGCGCTCCGGTGTCACCACCGAGACGCTGGAGCGGGCCGCGCTCGACGCGCTGCTCGCCGCGGGCAGCACGACCCGCCGCTCCCCGCGCGCCGGTGACGACGGCGCCGCGCGCCCGCCGCTCGAGGGCGACCTGCCCCCGGGCTGGGTGCGGACGTCCTCGCTGGCGCGCCGTGAGCGCGAGGAGGCGCCGGCCGCGCAGCTGGAGAGCAGCCCGGCGGCCGGTGGCCGTCGCCGCCGCGAGGACGGGCCCTCGATCGACCCGGCACCCTCGCCCGTGCCGCGCAGGCGCCGGCCGGCTTCCGGCCAGCCGGGCCAGCCGGCCCAGCCCGGCCAGCCCCAGCCCGGACAGCCGGGCCAGCCCCCGCCCGCAGCGCCCCCGCCCGGGCAGCCCCAGCCGAGCCAGCCCCGGCCGGCCGCGCACCCGGCGGCCCAGCCCGGGCAGCCGGGTCAGCCGGGTCAGCCGCCCGTGCCTCCGCCCGGCCCCCGTCCGGCCGGTCGCCCGCCGGTGGCGCCGCCGGGCCAGCAGCCCGTGCCACAGCCCGGCCAGCCCGGTGCCCACCCGGGCGCGCAGCCCGCGGCGCGGCCCCGGCCGGTCGCGACCCCGCCCGGCTCGCCGCGACCGCGCCCGACGCCCACCCCGCGGCCCGGGCCGGGCCCGTTCGCCCCGCCCGGCCAGCGGCCGGGGGAGCGCCCGGGCGAGCGTCCGGCGGCCGCCGAGCAGGGCGGGCGCTACGTCGCGCCCGCCGCGGAGCACCAGGACCCGGCCCACACCGGCACGCCGCGTCCCACCCCCACCCCGTCGCCGACCCCGTCGCCCACCCCCACCCCGCGGCCCGACGCCGGACGGGGCGCCACGCCGCGACCCGGTCCGCGCCGCGAGCGGCCCCCGATGCTGCTCTCCTCGGCGGCCGATCTCGAGGCGGACGGCGTCCAGCCCGTGATCCCGGTCTCGGCGGGGTCTAGCATCGGTAACGAATCGGCAAAGCGACACGACGAACGAGACGGTGGGACCCGCGCGTCCGATGCCGTGTCCGCGAACGCCCCGACGGTCGCGGTGCGCGTGGTGGCGCTGGCCGCGGTGGCCGGTCCCTCCCGGCAGGCATCCGGAGGGGTGTCACCGGACCTCGACGGGCGACGGACGGAGGCGAGTTGATCGAGCGGGGACTGACCAGACGGGTCAAGCGGTTCCTGCTCCTCGTCATCGTCCCGGCGGTCATGCTCGGCGTGAACGTGCCGCCGGCGTGGTCGTGGATCTCCGAGCTCCGGCACCAGCAGCTGATCAACAGCCAGGAGTACAAGGAGAAGTTCGGCAAGTGGGACGTCGTCGAGCTCCCCGACGACCAGAAGGTCAACGCGATCCACTCCGCGGTGCTCCCGACGGGCCGGATCCTGCTCATCGCGGGGTCCGGCAACAAGGAGAACATGTTCGCCGCGGGGACCTTCAAGAGCCTCGTGTACGACCCGGCGACCGGTCGTAGCCGCGTCATCCCCACGCCGGCCGACATGTTCTGCTCCGGCCACACCTTCCTCGCGTCCGGCAACCTGCTGGTGGCGGGCGGGACCCAGCGGTACGAGCGCCTCGACGGCGCCGTGACCAACGCCAGTGGCGGGGTCGTCGTCAAGAACGAGAACCCCGACTCGCCGGTGCTGCCCTTCCCCGCGGGCACCGAGTTCCGCTCTCCCGAGGGGCTCGTCTATCGCGCCACCCACGCCTTCGAGGTCGAGCCGGCGACGAAGGTGGCCACACGCCGCGGCGCGACCGTGACCGCCAGCGAGACCACGGTCTTCGCCGAGGCCGTGGAGGCCGGCCCGCGGTACGTCGCCCAGGGCCCGAAGCAGTACGTGGTGGGCGGCGTGCCCGCCGCCGAGGCGCAGAACGTCTACGCGCTCGGGCAGGCGATGACCCTGCAGAAGCAGAACTACCAGGGTCTCGAGAACTCCTACGAGTTCAACCCGTACACCGAGACCTACGAGCGCGTCGGCGACATGGACTTCAAGCGCTGGTACCCGACGCTGACGGGCCTCGCCGACGGCACCGTGCTCGCGGTGTCCGGCCTGGACGGCACGGGCGAGATCCTCTACGGGCAGAACGAGATCTACGATCCCGCCACGCGCACCTGGGCCGAGCGCCAGGACCTGACGCAGTACTTCCCGACCTATCCCGCGATCTTCCAGACCGCGCGGGAGGACGTGCTCTTCTACTCGGGCGCGAACTCGGGCTACGGGCCCGCCGACCAGGGGCGCGTCCCGGGGTTCTGGAACCTGCGGACGAACATCCTGACCCCCGTCCCGGGCATGCGCGACCCCGACCTGCTGGAGACCGCGGGGTCCGCGTGGGCCGGTCCCGTCCAGGAACAGCGGATCGCCGTGGTCGGCGGCGGCGGGGTCGGCGAGAGCCCGCGCTCGACGGGGCGCATCGACACCATCGACCTCGACAGCCCGAACCCCACCTGGCAGCCGGGGCCGATGCTGCCCGAGGGCACGCGCTACCCGAACCTGACCACGCTGCCCGACGACACGATGCTGATCAGCAACGGGTCGCGGGACTACCGCGGCAAGGGCGACTCGAACAACCACAACGCGCGCATCTACCGGCCGCAGACCAACACCCTCGACTACGCCGCCGACCCGCAGGTCGGACGCAACTACCACTCGGCGTCGATGCTGCTGCCCGACGGCCGGGTCATGGTGGTCGGGTCCGACCCGCTGTTCGACGACGCCGCGAACACGATTCCCGGCACGTTCGAGCAGCGGATCGAGATCTTCACCCCGCCCTACCTGTTCAAGGGCCCGCAGCCGACGATCGCGGAGTCGCCGCCGACCGCCCCGCCGGGCGACACGCTCACCGTCACCACCCCCGACGCCCCGCGCGTCGCGACCGCCCGCCTGATGGCCCCGATGGCGTCGACGCACGTCACCGACACCCATCAGCGCTCGGTCGCGCTGGACATCACGAAGCGCGACGGCGGGGTGTCGATCACGATGCCCGAGGACCCCACGATCGCCCCGCCGGGGCGCTACATGCTCTTCCTCGTCGACGACCGCGGCGTGCCCTCGGTCGCCAAGTGGGTCGAGATCCCGGCGCCCGGGCCGCTGGAGGAGACGTGACGTCCGTCGCGCCCCGACGGGCCCCCGGCGCCGCCGGCGCACCGGGAGGGGAGCCCGCACCGCCGAGTGGGCGCCGGGCCGCGACGGGCGGTGCCTCCCCCCACACGGGCGCCACGGGGTGGCCTGGGAACCTGGGGCTGGATGGACGACAGGCCCGGGGGTGGCTCGACGGTGGCACGTGATGGACGGACGACGCGGGGCGAGGCGGGACCGGTGACCCCGGACGCGCCGCGCGGCGCGACGGAACCGCCCGAGCTGGCGGAGCCCGCGACCCAGCCGATCCCGGTCGCGTCGGGCGCACCGACCGAGCGCGTGGAGCGCCGACGCGAGCCGGCCGACGCCCCGGTGCCCGGTGAGCGTCGCGAGCGCCGCGCCGCGGCGCGCCGAGGCCCGACCCGCGGCTGGGTCGTCGCCGGCGCGGCCGCCGCGGTCGCCCTGGTCACGGCGGTCGGCATCGCGGCCTGCGGTACGAGCTCCGACACCGGCGGCGAGGCCGGCGGCCCGCCGGTCGCACCGGCGGCCTCCGAGTTCTGGGTCGACCCCGCCTCGTCGGCGGCCCGCCAGGTCGAGGCGTGGCGCGCCGAGGGCCGTGGCGACGACGCGGCGGCGCTCGAGAAGATCGCGCGCCAGCCCGTCGCCATCTGGCCGACCGGCGAGACCGGCGGCGTCGAGGGCGAGGTCGCGGGCGTCGTCTCCCAGGCGCGCGCGGCGGGACGCACCCCGGTGCTCACCGCCTACAACATCCCCAACCGCGACTGCGGCCTGTACTCCAGCGGCGGCGCCGAGAACGAGGACGCGTACCGCGAGTGGCTCGACGCCTTCGCGCGGGGCATGGGCGGCAACCCTGCGGTCGTGGTCCTGGAGCCGGACGCCCTGCCCCAGACGCTCACGAACTGCGAGGGCGAGGGCGAGCAGGAGGGCCGCGAGGAGCTGCTCGCCGAGGCCGCCCGGACGCTGACCCGGGCCGGCGGCGAGGTGTACATCGACGCCGGCAACCCGGGCTTCGTCACCAACATCGACGAGCTCGCGGGCGGCCTGCGCACCAGCGGCGTCGGCGAGGCGGCGGGCTTCGCGCTCAACGTCTCGAACTTCATGACCACCGACCAGGTGCGCGCCTACGGGGACCGGGTGTCCGACGCGCTGGGTGGCGCCCGGTACGTCATCGACACCAGCCGCAACGGCAACGGCAGCTACGACGGCCCCGAGCAGCCGACGTGGTGCAACCCGCCGGGCCGGGCCCTGGGCACCCCGCCGACCCGCGACACCGGCTCGCCGCGCGTCGCGGCGTTCCTGTGGGTCAAGGAGCCGGGCGACTCCGACGGTGACTGCCGCGGCGCCCCGGCGGCCGGCGACTTCTGGCCGCAGTACGCCCTGGACCTCGCGAACAACACCCCCGGCGACTGACACCCATGTGAGCACTTTCCGGGCCTATAGGCCCGGAAAGTGCTCACGGAGGGCGTCAGTAGGCGTGCACCACGGCGGCCATGTCCTCGCTGCCGTGGCCGCCGTCGGAGGCGACGGCGAGGCGGTCGCGCACGGCCGTGGCGAGCGTGGCGTCGACGCCGGCCTCGCGCAGGGCCTCGTGGATGAGGTCGGTGTCCTTGATGACGCCGTCCAGCTCGAACGACGGCGTGTAGTCGGCGTCGATCATCGCCTTGCCCTTGAGCTGCACGTACGGCGCGTTGACCGCCCCGCCGTCGACGGCGTCGAGGAACTGCTGCGGGTCCAGGCCCAGCCCGCGGGCGAGCGCGATCGACTGGGCGATGCCGTTGACCATGACCCCGATCCAGGCGTTGATCGCGAGCTTGAGCCTGCTGGCATCGCCGACCGTCTCACTCACCCACTGCGTCCGCGAGCCGATGGCGTCGAAGACCGGCTGCACCGCCGCGCGCAGCGACGACGGCCCCGACGCGAGCACCACGAGCTGGCCGTTCTCGGCCGGCGCCCTGGTGCCGAGCATCGGGGCGTCGAGGAAGTCGACGCCCGCGTCCCGGGCCAGGCCCGCGAGCCGGTCGGTGCCCTCGATGCCCACCGTGCTGGTCTGCACCCACACCGCGCCGTCGCGCACCTTCCCGAGCACCGGCTCCATGGTCTGGGCCACCGCGTCGGTGTCGAAGAGCATGGTGATGACGACGTCGGCCTCGGCGACCGCCTCCGCGGCGGTCTCCGCGACGCGCGCGCCGTCGTCGGCCAGGGGTCTCGCCTTCTCGGTGCTGCGGTTCCACACGGTGACCGGGAGTCCCTCGCGCAGCAGGCTGCGGGCCATCCCCGCGCCCATGATCCCGGTGCCGAGCACGGCGACGGACGGACCTGCATCGCTCATGCCTGCGGCCTACCCCCGCGGTTCGCGCCCCATGCCGAAGAACTCCGCGTTGGGCCGCAGCGCGGTGAGGTGGGCGAGCCGGTTCGACATGGCGAACAGGGCCGTGACGGCGCCGACGTCCCAGATCTCCTCGTCGGACAGTCCGGCGTCCCGGGCCGCGTCGAGGTCGTCCTCGGACAGCGACGCGGAGTCCAGCGCGAGGGCCAGGGCGAGGTCGACGATGGCGCGCCGGCGCGGGTCGAGCGAGGCGCCGTAGGGGTTGATGCCGACGTGGTCGGCGAGCTCGGGCTCCTTGCTGCGGATGCGCAGGATCGCGCCGTGGGCGACGACGCAGTAGGTGCAGTGGTTGGCGCCGGACGTCGCGACGACCACGAGCTCGCGCTCGGCCTTCGACAGCGGGGACTCCCGCTCCATGAGCGCGTCGTGGTAGTCGAGGAAGGCCCGCAGCTCGGCGGGCCGGTGCCCGAGCGCGCGGAAGATGTTGGGCACGAACCCCGAGCGCTCGGCGATCGCGCCGACGCGCTCGCGCAGGTCGTCGGGGAGGTCGTCGAGCTCGACGACGGGGAAGCGGCTCACGGCATCGGTCACCCGCGGCACCGTAGGACCGGGACGTCGGCGCGGCCAGGGGTGGCGGCGCCCGGGGGAGCGAGGGACGCCGTGGGTGCCTGGGACGCAGCGAGGGAGGCCCTCGCTGCTCACCCCGCGAGCTCACCCCCCGCGAGCTCACCCTCTGCGAGCACAGCCCGCGAGCTCAGCCCGGGAGCTCAGCCCGGGAGCTCAGCCCGGCGGGCGGAAGGTGATGCCGCAGCGCTGCTGGGTGACCTCCTGGATGCGCGCCACCGCGGGGCCGGCCTCGCGCTGCAGGCGCTCGAGCTCGGCGCGGTCGATGCGGGCGGGGTCGCCGCCGGTCTCGGCGAGCGAGGTCAGCGCCTGGTCGGTGAGGGCCTGGACCGTGCGCCACTCGCCGGCGATCTCGGGCGGAGCGGTGGCGACGAGGTCCGCGACCTGGCGCCGGGCGGCGTCCGAGGACGGCATCACCCCGCCGGCGCCGGCGCCGGGCGCCGCCTGCTCGGTCTGGACGCGCGTCACCGCGTCGCAGTACGGCTTCACCGCCGGGTCGGGCGTCGCGGGAGCGGCGGCGGACGGCGGGGCCGAGGCACCCGACGCGCCCGGGGTCCCCGGCGCCGTCGACCCGCCGCAGGCCGCGACACCGAGCGCGAGCCCGAGCCCCGCCACCGTGCCGACCACGACGCGGCCCACCCCGGAACCCGCTCGAGAACCCGCTCGAGAACCCACGCCCGTCACCTCCTCGCGCTGCTCGTGCGCATGCTGGCAGGCGCGCCCGCCGGTGCCCGGACCGGGTGGTGAGCACACCCCGCCCGTCCGGGCGTGGCGCGGGGCACTCCCGGCCCACCGGGCGCCCGTGTCACAGTGAGTCCCGTGCAGGTCGCCGACGAACACCGCGCGCTCGTGCGCCAGTGGTGTGCCCGCCGCGTGCCGCCGGAGCAGCGCGACCTGCTGCGGATCTCCTACACCGAGCGGGCCGGGCGCATCACGATCTCGGCCCGCCGCGCGCCGGTGTTCCCCGAGCTCGGCACCGGCTGGACCACGGAGCCGCTCGCCCAGCTGCGCCTGCTGCCCGACGAGGAGCGCTGGATCCTGCTCTGGCCCGACTCGAGCGGCCGCTGGCACCGCTACCCCGACGAGTCGAAGGCGAGCTCGCCGGCCCCGCTGCTCGACATCGTCGACGCCGACCCGACGGGGATCTTCTGGGGATGAGCCCCGCCCGATGAGCCCCGCCCGATGAGCCCCGCCCGATGAGCCCCGCCCGATGAGCCCGGCCACCGCGGCCGAGGTCGCGACGCGCGTGCGCACGCACGACCGCGACGACCGCCACACCGCCCACCGGCCCGACCTGCGCGCCGCGGCCGTCGCCGTCGTCGTCCTCGACGACCCGCGGCGCGGTCCCGGGGTGCTGCTGACCCGCCGTACCTCGCGACTGCGCGACCACCCCGGCCAGTTCGCGCTGCCCGGCGGATCGGTGGACCCGGGGGAGGACGTCGTCACCGCCGCGCGCCGCGAGCTCGACGAGGAGCTCGGCCTGCGCCTCGACACCGGGACGGTGCTGGGCCTGCTCGACGACTACCCGACGCGCTCGGGCTTCGTGATCACCCCGGTGGTGATGGCCGCCGCCGGTGCCGTGGCCGACCTGCGGCCCTCGCCCGACGAGGTCAGCGAGCTGTTCCACATCACCCTCGACGAGCTCGACGTCGAGCCGCTGTTCCACGAGATCGAGGAGTCGCCGCGGCCCGTCGTGCAGATGCCGCTGGTGGGCCACTTCATCCACGCGCCGACGGCGGCGGTGCTCCTGCAGTTCCGCGAGGTCGCGCTCCACGGACGCACCACGCGCGTCGACGGGTTGGAACAACCGGTGTTCGCCTGGCGTTGAGTGACGCGCATGTGAGGGATCGTTAAAGAGCGGTGACACAGGCGACGGTCGGGTGCGGATCAGCGCGTCCGATGGTTGTCTGGTCTGTGCTCTACGGCCCGACCGTGGTCCAGTCGAGAACACTGAGGATGTGGGACGCACCGTGTGCGGAATCGTCGCGGCGTACGGAACGATCAATCCTGACAAGTGCGAGCGGATGCTCGCCCGCATCCACCACCGGGGGCCGGACGACACCGGCCGGGTGCAGCTGGAGAACGCGTGGCTCGGCCACCAGCGCCTCTCGATCATGGACGTCACCGGCGGCAAGCAGCCCATCGCCGACGACACCGACTCGGCCTTCGTGGTCGGCAACGGCGAGATCTACAACCACGAGGACATCCGGGACGTCCTGTCCGAGGTCCGCTTCGCGACCGACTCGGACACCGAGTCGGCGTTCCGCCTGGTCCTGCGCGACGGCTCGGCCGCCCTGCACGAGGTGCGCGGCATGTTCGCCCTCGCGATGGCCCACACCGACGGCCGCGGCGCCGTCGCCCGCGACCCGATCGGCATCAAGCCGCTGTACTGGGCGCGCCTCGACGGCGTGACGATCTTCGCGAGCGAGCTGCGCGCCTTCGACCCCGAGGACCAGCCCTTCGTCGAGGCCTTCCCGCCCGGGCACGTCTGGACGCCGGGCGTCGCCGGCGACGTCGCCGACGGCGCGATGGTCCGCTTCGCCGACGCGGTCCCGGTCGAGGTCCGCCCCGCGCGCCTCGCACCGGACAAGCAGTGGACCGAGGAGGACCTCGGGCACATCCGCGACGTGCTCTCCGACTCGATCCGCCGCCACATGATGAGCGACGTCCCCGTCGGCGTCTTCCTCTCCGGCGGGCTCGACTCCGCGATCGTCGCCGCCGTCGCGGTGAAGGTCGCCGAGGAGAAGGGCGAGCGCCTCCCGACCTTCGCGGTCGGCACCGAGGGCTCCGCCGACCTGCTCGCCGCCCGTGCCGTCGCCGAGTACCTCGGCACCGACCACCACGAGATCGTGCCCACCGCCGACGACCTGGAGTCCGCGCTCGACGAGGCCGTCACGGTCATCGAGCACTTCGACCCGGCGCTGGTGCGCTCGGCGGTGCCGAACCTGCTGCTCGCCCGCGAGGCGGTGAAGCACGTCAAGGTGGTGCTCACCGGCGAGGGCGCCGACGAGCTCTTCGCCGGCTACGAGTACGTGCACAGCGAGGAGTTCTCGACGCCGGACACCATGCAGGCCGAGCTCGTGCGCTCCATCGAGTCGCTGCACGAGCTCAACCTGCAGCGCTGCGACCGCGCGACCATGAACTACGGCCTCGAGGCCCGCGTGCCGTTCCTCGACGCCACGGTCATGCGCGAGATGCTCGCGATCCCGGCCGA
Source organism: Actinomycetospora sp. ABD4_176 (assembly GCF_056311855.1). Lineage (NCBI taxonomy): Bacteria > Bacillati > Actinomycetota > Actinomycetes > Pseudonocardiales > Pseudonocardiaceae > Actinomycetospora > Actinomycetospora sp. ABD4_176. The sequence continues at coordinate 4,092,660 of NZ_CM149974.1, forward strand.
GTGGAAGCTCATGTCGGAGGAGCGCACCGAGAAGCAGCTCCTGCGCGAGGCGTTCGACGGGATGGTCCCGCACGACATCATCTGGCGCGGCAAGGAGCAGTTCGGCGACGGCTCCGGTGCCAAGGACGTCCTCTCCAAGCTCGTCGAGAAGGAGAAGGCCAAGGAGGGCGCGCAGGACGCGGAGCCCCCGACGGTCGAGCACGGCTGGGCGCTGCGCAGCGACGAGGAGATCGCCTACTACCGGACCTGGCACCGCTCGTTCGCGGGTGTGCGCCCGGACCGCACCCTGGGCGCGTTCGCGACGGCGTGACCGGCGGGCGCCCGCCCCGGAGACGGGGCGGGCGTCACCGCCCGTCCGGTGGTTGAGTGCCGGAGCACCCCGGGTATCCGCTGTCCATGAGCGATGTCCCCGGTATCGAGCTGAACAACGGCGCGACCATTCCCCAGCTGGGGTTCGGTGTGTTCCAGATCGACCCGTCGGACACGGCGGACACGGTCCAGCAGGCGTTCGACGCCGGCTACCGGCACATCGACACCGCCCAGATGTACGGCAACGAGGCCGAGGTCGGCGAGGCGATCGCGAAGTCGGGCCTGCAGCGCGACGAGTTGTGGATCACGACGAAGTGCAACAACTCGAACCACGGCTACGACGACGCGCAGACCGCGCTCGACGAGAGCCTGTCGAAGCTCGGGCTCGACCGCGTGGACCTGTACCTCATCCACTGGCCGCTGCCCGGCAAGGACCTCTACGTCGACACGTGGAAGGGCTTCGAGAAGGCGCACGCCGACGGCAAGGCGCGCACCATCGGCGTCTCGAACTTCCAGCCGCACCACCTCGACCGGCTGCTGGAGGAGACCGACACGGTGCCGGCGATCAACCAGATCGAGCTGCACCCGCACATGCAGCAGGCCGCGCTGCGCTCCTACCACCAGCGCCACGGCATCCGCACCGAGGCGTGGAGCCCGATCGGTCAGGGCAAGGGCCTGCTCGACGCCCCGGAGCTCGGCGAGATCGCGCAGTCGCACGGCAGGAGCCCGGCCCAGGTGGTGCTCCGCTGGCACATCCAGCTCGGCAACATCATCTTCCCGAAGTCGGTCACTCCCGAGCGCATCCGGGAGAACATGGCGATCTTCGACTTCGAGCTCTCCGACGACGAGATGCAGAAGATCGAGGGGATGGAGAAGGCCGAGCGCATCGGCCCCGACCCCGACAAGTTCGACCGCTAGACACGTTCCCCGGCCGCCACCCCGCGCGGCCGGGACGCCCCGCGGCCCGGTCATCGGCGGAAGCCCCCGCCCGCCGATGACCGGCCGCGCCACGTGCGCGCCGGTGCGAGCGATGCGGCATCGCTGGCGTTCAGCACCAGGATCGCCACATCCTCGCCACGGCGACACGCCGCCATGGACCGGGGAGGATGGACCGATGGGCTTCGCCGACGAGCAGCGCGCCGCGACCGCGTCCACGTGGGCCGCGGCCGTCGGCCACCGCTTCGTCGACGAGCTCTGGGCGGGCCGGGTCGACGACGCCGTGCTCGCGCGCTATCTCGCGCAGGACGCCCTGTTCCTCGACCGCTTCGTGGCCCTGCTCGGCGCGGCCGTCGCGTCGGCGGACCGCACCCCGCCGCGCCTGGCGATCGCCCGCCAGCTCGGCCTGGTGGCCGGCGACGAGGACGACTACTTCGGCCGCGCCCTGACCCGCCTCGGGGCCACGGCCCCCGTCGACCCGCTGCCCCCGACGCGAGGGTTTCTCGCGCTGATGGACGAGGCGCGGTCCTCCGGGTCGTACGCGGAGGCCCTCACCGTGCTCCTCGTCGCCGAGTGGCTCTACCTCGACTGGGCGTCGCGGCCCGAGCCGTCACCGCGCGACTGGCTGCACGCCGAGTGGATCGACCTGCACCGCGACTCCGCCTTCACCGCCTGGGTCGAGCTGCTGCGCACCGAGACCGACCGCGTGGCGGCCGACGCCGACGACGTCACCCGTGAGCGCATGGCCACGCTGTTCGCCCGCGCCGTCGACCTGGAGCTCGCCTTCTTCGACGCGGCGTATGAGGGCCGGTACCAGCGCTAGGCCGCGGCCGGGAGCCGCTTGCGCAGCCGCCGCAGCTGCGCGTCGAGGTGTGGGCGCGCCCGGCGCTGCCCGCCGCGCGCGGCGATCGCCGCGACCAGCGACACCAGCACCCGTTCGAGCCGCGCGGCGTCGGGCGTCCACCCGCGGCGCTCGCACTCCTCGAGCCACTCCACCGCGCCGCGGTGCCCGCGCTCGCCGTTGCACCGGCGGCAGGCGGCCACCTCGTTCTCCAGCCACGACGGGCCGCCCTTGACCTTGGGCACGACGTGGTCGGTGGTCGCCCCGACGGCCCCGGTCAGCGGGCGGGCGCACCACAGGCACGTGTCGCCGTCGCGCTCCTGCGCGGCGACGAGCCGCTCGCGTCGCCCCGGCTGCCGCATCTCCTCCATGGTGCCACCGGATGCGCGTCCGGGCGGGGCAAGTGCCGGGGCGGTGGGTGCCGACGGCGGAGTGTCGCGGAGGTGATCCACGCCTAGCGTCGGGCGCGATGACCACCAACGGCACCGCCCCCCGCCCGTCCTCCGTGAGCGGCCCCGTCCTGGGTGATGCCGCCCGGCGCATGCTGCCCGTGGTCGCCGGCCGCCTGCTGGCCGCCGTCGTCGACCGTGCCGTGGAGAAGGTCGACGACCTCGCCGACCGGCTCGACGAGCGCAGCGGCACCCCGCCGCGGGAGCGCGAGCAGCCGGACGGCTCGTCCGGCCGGGCCGGCGCGGCCGTCGCGTTCCTCCTCGAGCAGGCCCGCGTCTTCCTCGCGTTCGTGGTGCGGATCGCCGCGCAGGCGCTCGAGGCGCTGCGCCGGGCGACCGAGCGGCTGCGGGCCCGCCGCGCGCCCGAGGGCATCGACGAGGCCCCGGCGCCGGAGGAGATCCTGGACGACGGGCACGCCGAGGACGACGACCTCGAGGACGAGTACGAGGACGACGAGGACGGGTACGACGACGAGGACGTCGAGGTGCGCGCCACGGCGAACGCCTGATCCGGCGGCCATCGGGCATCGTGGAGGGCGAGCCGTCCACGATCGATCCAGGAGTCGCCCGGTGACCGACACGCCCTCCGACACGCCCTGGTGGCGCGAGGCCGTCATCTACCAGGTCTACATCCGCAGCTTCGCCGACGCCGACGGCGACGGGATCGGGGACATCGCCGGGATCCGCGAGAAGCTGCCCTACCTCGCCGAGCTCGGGGTCGACGCGCTGTGGATCAACCCCTGGTACGCGTCCCCGCAGGCCGACGCGGGCTACGACGTCGCCGACTACCGGGCCATCGAGCCGGCGTACGGCACCGTCAGCGACGCCGAGAAGCTCATCGTCGACGCCCACGAGCACGGGCTGCGGCTGATCCCGGACATCGTGCCCAACCACACCTCCGACCAGCACGTCTGGTTCCTTGCGGCGCTGGCCGACGAGCCGGGCGCGCGGGACCGGTACGTGTTCCGGCCCGGGCGCGGCCCCGACGGCGCCGAGCCGCCGACCAACTGGCGCTCCCACTTCGGCGGCCCGGCGTGGACGCGCGTCGAGGACGGGTCCTGGTACCTGCACCTGTTCGACCCCGGCCAGCCCGACCTGAACTGGGCGAACCCGGAGGTCGCCGCCGAGTTCGAGGCGGTCCTGCGGTTCTGGTTCGACCGCGGCGTCGACGGGTTCCGGATCGACGTCGCGCACGGGCTGGTCAAGGACCCGGCGCTGCCCGACCTGCCCGACGCGAGCGACCTCATCGGGCGCAGCCACCCGCCGGGCGAGCACCCCTACGTCGACCGCGACGGCGTGCTCGCGATCTACGAGGCGTGGCGGCGGGTGGCCGACGAGTACCCGGGCGACCGGATGTTCGTCGCCGAGGCCTGGACGCCGGCCCCCGACCGCCTGGCCCGGTACGTGGCCCCGGGCCGCCTGCACACGGCGTTCAACTTCGACTACCTCGTCGCGCCCTGGGACGCGGCGGCGCTGCGCGGGACGATCGACAGCACCACCGACCGGCTGCGCGAGGTGGGCGCGTCGGCGACCTGGGTGCTGTCGAACCACGACGTCGTCCGCCACCCCAGCCGCTACGGGCGCCCCACGCGCGAGGCCGAGGAGGTCCCGACGTCCACGGTGGCCCGCGACGACCGCACCGACGTCGCGCTGGGCACCCGCCGCGCCCGCGCCGCGCTGCTGCTCGAGGCCGCGCTGCCGGGCGGCATGTACGTCTACCAGGGCGAGGAGCTCGGGCTGCCCGAGGTCGAGGACATCCCCTCCGACGCCCTCCAGGACCCGACCTGGCGGCGCTCCGGGAACACCGTGCGCGGGCGCGACGGCTGCCGCGTGCCGCTGCCGTGGTCGGCGTCCGACGGCGCGTCGACCGGCTTCAGCCCCGAGGGCGCCGACGCTCCGTGGCTGCCCCAGCCCGCCGGGTGGGACGCCTACGCGGCCGACCGCCAGCAGGGCGACCCGAACTCGGTGCTCGAGCTCTACCGGACCGTCCTGCGCCGCCGGCGCGCGGACCGGGCGCTCGGCGACGGGGAGCTGACGTGGGTGTCCGCGCCCGGCGACGAGGTCCTGCACCTGCGCCGCGAGCCCGGTTTCGCGTGCGTCGTCAACCTCGGCGCGGAGCCCGTGGACCTGCCGCCGCACGACGAGGTCCTGCTCACCAGCGTCCCGCTCGAGGACGGCCGGCTGGGGGCCGACGCGGCGGTGTGGCTGCGCGTGTCCTGAGCGGTCACCACTCCGCCTCACCACTCCGCCTCACCACTCCGCCTCACCACTCCGGCGGCACGTCCGGCACCGCGGGGTCGGGCTCGACGACGGGGAGGTCCGAGGCGGTGTCGACGACGACCGAGCGGGCGGCGGAGTCGGTCGGCGCGCGCTCGGCCAGGGCCTCCAGGGCGCGGTCGGTGCCGACGTCGGCGCCGGCCTGCTCGGAGAGCAGCCACCGGACCTCGAGCAGGTCGCAGTAGGCCTGCACGGCCGTGCCCACGTGGCGGACCGCGGCGTGGGCGCGGCGCATCCCCGGCGTCAGGACGTCGTGGAGCCAGCTCGCGATGGCCTGGTCCTCGGTGATCCGGCGTTCCGGGTGCTCGCGGGCGATGGTGCGCTGGTGGGCGCGCAGGTCGCCGAGCAGGATGCGCGCCTGGCCCTCGCCGACCTCCAGGCCCGTGAGCTCCTGCAGGTAGCGGGCGTGGTGGGTGCGCTCGCCGACGGCCACGCGCAGCCGCACGACCCCGCCGTCGGCGTCGTCGGCGGGCGCGAGGCTCACCTCGTCGACGACGTAGCCGAGGTCGTTGAGCTCGCGCACGGTGCCCTCGATGCGGTAGCGGTCGCCGAACGCGAACTGCGCCTGCCCGTGCAGCACCTCCCAGAGCGCCTCGTAGCGCGCCGGCAGCTCCATCGCCTCCTCGATGAGCTGCGGCTCGATCTCGGGCGGGCGGCCCAGGCTGGCGGCCAGGTCGGTCATGCCGGCGGCGACGTTCTCGACCAGGATCTCGAGGTCCATCGCCCGCTGGCCGTCGGACAGCGCGGGGTGGACCTCGCTGGTCTCGGCGTCGACGAGCCACGCCTGGAAGAGCTGGCCGTCGCGGGAGAACAGGGTGTTCGCGAGCGAGCAGTCGCCCCAGTAGACGCCGTGGCGGTGCAGCTCGACGAGCAGGCCGACCATGGCGTCGAACAGCCGGGAGCGCTGCGCGGGGCGGTTCGGGGGCAGGCGCGCGATGAGCCGCCGGTACTGCCACGAGCCGGTGAGGTAGCGCGTGAGCAGGATCGAGCAGTCGTGGTCGGGCTGGGTGACGAGCCCGGCCGGGCGCACGGCGGGCAGCCCGGTGGCCTCGAGGTGGCGCAGGACGTCGAACTCGCGACGCGCGATCCGCGGCGGCAGCTCCTTGAGCGCCCAGAGCGTCCCGTCGACCTCGACGAACCGCACGAGGTGGCGGCTCGGCCCGACCGGCAGCTCGCGCAGGGGCACGCTCTCGGGGGACCAGGAGGCGAGGGGCCGCTCCCAGGGCAGGGCGATCAGCCCGGGGGTCGGGACGCGCAGGCGCAGATCCGGTGCGGTCATCGGGGGGCTCCCGGGGGCGAGGTCGTCCCGCGCAGCACGAGACGGGTGGGCAGGAGCTCGGCCGGCGGCACCCCGTCCCCGAGCTCCCCGCGCAGGCCCGCCACGACGAGCTCGCCCGCGCGGCGGCCCTGCGCGCGGACGGGCTGGGCGACGGTGGTGAGGTCGGCGAGCGCGGCCAGGGGGTGGTCGTCGACGCCGATCACCGACAGGTCCTCGGGGACGCGCAGGCCCGCGCGGCGCAGGGTGCGGACCGCGCCGAGGGCGGTCTCGTCGTCGTGGGCGAACACGGCGGTCGGCGGGGAGCGCAGCCCCAGCAGGCGCGCCATGCCGTCGGCCCCGCCCTCGCCGCCCCACGGCACGGTGGCGACGAGGTCGTCGTCGGGTGGGATCCCGGCGTCGCCGAGGGCGGCGCGCCAGGCGGACGTCCGCCCGTCGGGGTCGGGGGCGAGGCGGCCGACGTCCTCGACGGCGATCATCCCGATGCGCCGGTGCCCGAGGTGGATGAGGTGGTCCATCGCCTGCCGGCCGGCGAGGTGGTCGTCGACGCCCACCGACGGGTAGGACGCCACGCGCCCGCCCGCGGCGACGACGTCGACGCCCAGCGAGGCCAGGCGGGCGTGCTCGGCCTCGTCGACGGCGAAGGCGAGCACGACCACGGCGTCCACCTTGCGCCGCGCGGGCAGCCGGGCGAAGAACGCGGCGCGCTCCTCGGGGCCGCCGACGCGGAAGAGCACGAGGTCGAGGTCGGCGGCCCGCAGCGCCGCCTCGAGGCCCTCGAGCAGCTCGCCGAAGAACCAGCGCGACGGGTGCGGGACGAGGACCGCGACGCGCCCGGTCGGCCCGCCGGCGAGCCGCGTGGCCTCCGGGGACGCGACGTAGTCCAGCTCCTCCGCGGCCTCGCGGACCCGGGCGCGGGTGGCCGCGGCGACGTGCGGGTGGTCGCCGAGGGCGCGGGAGGCGGTGGCCGCCGAGACCCCGGCGCGGCGTGCGACGTCGTCGAGCGTGACCCGCGGCGGCCCGGGCACGGGTGTGGACGGCCTCGTCCCCCGCGTGTCCCCGGTCACAGCGTTGCAGCATGACACCGACCCGCAAGCGCTTCCAGAGCAGTGCGGCCGCCCGGGACCGGAGGAGCCAGCGAACTGCCCCGGACGTCCCAGAGCAACCGTCCCGTCGCTCTGGGTGCTTGACTTGTGAGACCCGCATCACCACGCTCCCACCGCAAGCGGTTCCAACACGTGTGGGTGCCGGGAGGGGACGAAGGATGCGCCACCAACGACGGCGGCTCGTCGCCGTGGCCATGGCGATCGCCGTGACCGCCGCGCTGGCCGGTGCGTGCAGTTCCGGACCTCCGGGGCCCCCGGTGCTCACCTGGTACATCAACCCCGACGACGGGGGCCAGGACGAGATCGCGCAGCGGTGCTCCGAGCAGTCGGGCGGGCGCTACACGATCGCGACGAGCCAGCTCCCGCGGGAGGCCTCCGAGCAGCGCGAGCAGCTCGTGCGCCGTCTCGCGGCGGAGGACACGTCGATCGACCTCATGAGCCTCGACCCGCCCTACGTCCCCGAGTTCGCCCAGGCCGGGTTCCTCGCGCCGATGCCGCCCGAGGTCCAGGCCCGGGCCGCCGAGGGCGTCGTCCCGTCGGCGCTGGACGGGGCCTCGTGGCAGGGGGAGCTCGTCGCCGTGCCCTTCTGGGCCAACACGCAGCTCCTCTGGTACCGCAAGTCCCAGGTCGCGCAGATGGGCCTGGACATGTCGCAGCCCGTCACCTGGGACCAGATCATCCAGGCCGCCCAGCGGGCCGGGACGCAGGTCGGGGCGCAGGGCGCCCGCGCCGAGTCGCTGACGGTCTGGCTCAACGCGCTCATCGAGTCCGGCGACGGCGCGGTGATCACCAGCGAGAACCAGACCGACCCGGAGCTGGTCCAGCTCGGGCTCACGGCGCCGCCCGCGATCGAGGCCGCGCGGATCATGCGCAGCATGGTGGACACCGGCGTGGCCGGGCCCGGCTTCTCCACGCAGGACGAGGACGCCACCGCCAGCGCCTTCCAGGACGGGCGCTCCGCGTTCATGGTCAACTGGCCGTTCGTCTGGGGGCAGGCGACCAGCGGGGTCGAGGAGGGCACGCTCTCGCCCGACGTCGTGGCCGACTACGGCTGGGCGCTCTACCCGGCGACGGTGCCCGGCCTGCCCAGCGCGCCGCCCTACGGCGGGATCAACCTCGGGGTGGGCGCCTACTCGGCGCACCCGGACCTCGCCTACGACGCGACGGCCTGCATCACCACCGTCGAGAACACGGCGTACTACATGGTCAGCAACGGCAACCCGGCGGCGAAGCTCGCGGTGTACGACCGGCCCGAGGTGCTCGCCGAGTTCCCGATGGCGCCGGTGATCCGCCAGTCCCTGACGCAGGCCGCGCCGCGACCGAAGACGCCGTACTACGCCGAGGTGTCCGAGGGCCTCCAGCGCTCGTTCCACCCGGTCGGCGGCGTGGTGCCCGGCCCGACCAACCAGGCGGCGCAGGACCTCATCCAGGCGGTGCTGGCGAAGGAGGCCCTACTGTGAGCCAGACGATCGATCGGCCGCCCGCCGGGGCCGTCGAACCGGCCGCGGCCGGCACCGAGAGCGACAAGTCGCGCAGCGAGCGCCGCCTGGGCTGGATCCTGGCCGGGCCGGCCTTCGCGGTGATGCTGCTCGTCACCGCCTACCCGATCCTGCAGGCCCTCTGGTACTCGCTGTTCGACTACCGGCTGACCGACCCCACGAACCGGTCGTTCACCGGCCTGTCGAACTACGGGGTCATCCTCACCGACGCGGTGTGGTGGCAGGCCATCGGCGTCACGCTGCTGATCACGATCATCACCGTGGCCGTGGAGCTGGTCCTCGGCTTCGCGCTCGCGCTGGTGATGCTCCAGGCGCTCAAGGCGATCCGCCCCGTACTGCGCATCGTCATCCTCATCCCCTACGCGGTGATCACGGTGGTCTCCGCGTTCGCGTGGCAGTTCGCCTTCGACATCGAGTCCGGCTTCGTCAACACCTGGTTCTCGTGGGTCCCGGGCATCACCGAGAACACCGCCTGGTTCGGCGACTTCGGCTCCGCGCTGTTCGTCATCTGCCTCGCCGAGATCTGGAAGACCACGCCGTTCATCTCGCTCCTGCTGCTCGCGGGCCTGGCGCAGGTGCCCGACGTGCTCCAGGAGGCGGCGCGCGTCGACGGCGCCAGCTGGTGGCAGCGGATGACGCGGGTGACCATCCCGAACATGAAGGCGGCGATCATGGTCGCCCTGCTCTTCCGGACCCTCGACGCGTTCCGCGTGTTCGACTCGGTGTTCGTCATGACGGGCGGCTCGCAGGGGACCGAGACGGTGTCGTTCCTCGTCTACCGCCAGACGATCTCGCGGCTCGAGATCGGGCTCGGGTCGGCGACATCGGTGCTGCTGTTCATCACCGTGGTCATCCTCTGCGTGGGCTTCATCAAGATCTTTCGTGTCGACCTGTCCCAGGCCCGGGGGGAGTAGCGATGTCCACGCGCGAGAAGGTCCTGTGGGTCGTCGCCGGCATCCTGATCATCATCTACGCGCTCTTCCCGATCGCGTGGATCATCTCGCTGTCGCTGAAGTCGTCCTCGGACATCTCCAACGGCCAGTTCCTGCCGACCGTGCTGTCCTGGGAGAACTACCAGACCATCCTCGTCGGCGACGCCGCGGAGCTGTTCCTGCCCGCGCTGCGCAACTCGTTCGGCATCTGCATCATCGCCACCGCGATCTCCTCGCTGCTGGCGATGTTCGCCGCCTACGCGATCGCGCGCATCGACTTCCGCGGCAAGCGCATCATCCTGTCGACGGCGCTCGCGGTGGCGATCTTCCCGGTGATCGCGATCGCCACCCCGCTCTACAACCTGTGGCGCGAGGTGGGCCTGTACGACACCTGGCCCGGGCTGATCCTGCCCTACCTGTCGCTGACGCTCCCGATCTCGATCTGGACGCTGTCGGCGTTCTTCCGCGAGATCCCGTGGGAGATGGAGCAGGCCGCCCAGGTCGACGGCGCCACCCCGTGGCAGGCGTTCCGCAAGGTGATCGTCCCGCTCGCCGCCCCCGGCGTGTTCACCACCGCGATCATCGCGTTCTTCCTCGCCTGGAACGACTTCGTCTACGGCATCTCGCTGACCTCGACCGAGGCGTCCCGCCCGGTCCCGGCGGCGCTCGGCCTGTTCTCGGGCGCCTCCCAGTTCGAGTCGCCGAACGGGCCGATCGCCGCCGCCGCGGTGATCGTGACCATCCCCGTCGTCGTCCTCGTCCTGATCTTCCAGCGGCGCATCGTCGCCGGTCTCACCAACGGCGCCGTGAAGGGATAGGCGGTAGCACCATGGCCTCGATCGAGATGGACCACATCGTCAAGCGCTACGGCGACGGCTACCCGGCCGTGAACGACGTGAGCCTGGACATCGCCGACGGCGAGTTCGTGATCCTCGTCGGGCCGTCGGGCTGCGGGAAGTCGACGCTGCTGCGGATGATCGTCGGGCTGGAGGACATCACCTCCGGCGAGATGAAGATCGGTGGCAGCCGCGTCAACGAGAAGGCGCCGCGCGACCGGAACCTGTCGATGGTGTTCCAGAACTACGCGCTCTACCCGCACCTGTCGGTCTACGAGAACATCGCCTTCCCGCTGCGGCTGTCGAAGACGCCGGACGACGAGATCGACCGGCGGGTCAAGCAGGCCGCCGACGTGCTCGAGCTGCACGAACACCTGCAGCGCAAGCCGGCCAACCTCTCCGGCGGCCAGCGCCAGCGCGTGGCGATGGGGCGGGCGATCGTGCGCGACGCCGACGCGTTCCTGTTCGACGAGCCGCTGTCCAACCTCGACGCCAAGCTGCGCGGGCAGATGCGCACCGAGATCGCGCGTCTGCAGCGCCGCCTCGGGATCACGACCGTCTACGTCACCCACGACCAGACCGAGGCCATGACCCTCGGCGACCGGGTCTGCGTGCTGCGCAAGGGCGTGGTCCAGCAGGTCGCCTCGCCGCGCGAGCTCTACGAGCAGCCGGTCAACCTCTTCGTGGCGGGCTTCATCGGCTCGCCGCCGATGAACTTCCTGCCCGCGCAGCCGCGGGGGAGCACGCTGCGCACGCCGTTCGGCGACATCGAGATCGGCGACGAGCGGGCCTCGCAGGTGGCGGGCCACGAGCTGCTGCTCGTCGGTGCCCGTCCCGAGCACTTCGAGGACGCGAGCGTCGTCGACGAGGCCAAGAAGCCGCACGGCGCGAGCTTCACCGCCACGGTCGACGTCACCGAGTGGCTCGGCGACGCGCAGTACGCCTACATCCCCTACGAGGCGCCCGCCGAGGTCGCCGAGCAGCTCAAGGAGCTCTCCGAGGAGTTCGACTCCGAGCAGCTGCGGACCCAGGCCGTGGTGTCGATCGACTCGGCGAGCCGCGTCCGCGAGGGTCGTGAGACGGAGTTCTGGCTCGACACCCGCAAGATCCACATCTTCGACCCGAAGTCCGGCGAGAACCTCACCCGCGACGCCGAGAAGGGCCGCGAGCTGACCGAGATGGCCGAGGAGGACCGCGTCGACCAGGTGCAGCAGGCGCAGGCGTGACCCGGCACGCGGCGGCCGTCAGAGCCGGTGCCAGGCCTGGGCGAGCTGGGAGGCGATCGGCGTGACGACGCGCCGGTCGTTCCAGTAGTAGGGGTGGGCCAGGGGCGTCCAGCCCAGCCACCAAGGTCCGACGCCGACGCGGCGGTCCTCGGTGACCGCCGCGGCCCACGCGTCGGACAGCGGCCGCAGCGGTGAGGCGATGACGTCGTCGGGGTCGTAGACGTTGACCCACTCGCCGCGCTGCGCCGGGTGGTGGCGGTCGAACCCCGGGTTCGGGACGGCCAGCGGCTCCCCGAAGCCCTGGTGGCGCTGCGCCCACAGGGCCAGCGGGCTACCGAGCGTGTAGAACCACCCGAAGGTCTCGCCGCGCTCGAGCGGGGTGTCGCCCAGGGCCGAGGCGGCCGGCGGGGCGAGGTTCCCGCCGTCGTGCAGGCACTGCAGGTCGTAGAGGAAGTCGCTGGCCACCACGCTGCCGAGGCTGTGGCCGAGGACGACGAGGGGCGCGTCGCCGCCGGCGTCGGTCGCCAGCTCGTGCAGGGCCCGCGCCAGCACGCCCTGCACCTGCTCGTACTGACCGGTGCCGTCGCGGCCCGACCGGTAGGCGACCGCGTCGCCCAGGTAGTGCACGATCAGCCAGCGCAGGGTCGGGAAGTGGGCGTCGTCGAGCCCGGGCAGCCAGCGCAGGCCCGCCGTCGAGGCGGCGGCGAGGAGCGCCGGTGTCGAGCCCTGGCTCGCGCGCGCGGCGAGGGCGTCGAGGAGGCCGGTCAGCCACTGCGCCCGCTCCCCGCCGATCCGGGAGCTGAGCTGCTCCTGGCCCGGCTCGAAGACCGGTGCCCAGAACGCCGGCTTCATCACCAGCGCGTCGGCGGCCGGGACGCCGGCGATGCGCTCGAACTCCTCGCCGATCAGCGACATGGCGCGGTCGGCGTACTGTTCGCCGGCGCTCTCGACGCCGTGCACGAGCATGACGGCCAGGCGGCGGTTCACTTCTGCCTCACTTCGTGCTCGATCCGGCGGTCTCGGTCAGGTCCGCGTACGGCGTGCGCAGCCCGTCGCGGACGAGGCGCACGAGATCGTGGCGCCGCCGGAGGAACAGCACGATCGCCGCGCCGACGTAGACGCCGGACAGGATGAGCAGCTCGAGCTCCTGCAACGGTGGCGGCAACGTGGCGGCCAGCACGAACTGGGCCACGAAGAGCCCGAGCAGGCTCAGCGCACCCCACACCGTGATCGAGAGCGTGACGAGCAGCGCGACCGCGAACAGCGACTGCGCGGCGGTGATGAGCAGCTCCTCGCGCTGCACGGTGTCGACCGGCAGGCCGTGGAGCGACCCCGCCGCGAGGGCGAACACGACGGGCAGCGTCCCCACGAGCAGCGACCACTGGTTGACCTTGGACGAGACCAGCGTCGCCAGGGCGTCGGTGGTCTTGAGGCGCCAGGCGTAGAGGCCGGCGACGAGCAGCTCGGGTGCCTCGGAGGCCAGCGGGGCGAGCCACTGGACGAGGAAGAACTGGCTGATGCCGAGCTCGGTGCCGGTCTGCACGAGGGAGTCGGCGAACGGCTCGGCGCACAGGACGATGATCACCGCGGCGACGACGAAGAAGCCGATGTAGCCGGTCCGGCGCCTGCCGGCGTCCATCCGGCCCACCCAGGCGGAGGGGCCGATGAGGTCGGGGTCCTCGGCCGGCGCCTTGGCCACGCGGATGCTGTAGAGCACGAAGATGCCGACGAGGACGACCGTGTCGACCAGCGTGATGCTCACGCGCAGCGGCAGGGTCAGCGAGTAGACCGTCGCGAGCAGCAGGAAGACCAGCGGCACGGCGTCGGTGCGCTGCAGCGTCACCCGCGTGGCGTGGCCCGCGCGGTGCGACGTGCCCGCGCCGCCCTCCCGGCCGGCGTCGGCGCCGCCGCGGCGCAGCCGGATCGCGGCGAGCAGCACGACCAGCGCCCACCCGACACCGACGAGGATCCGGTTGGCGCCGGTCATGTTGGCCAGCGCCAGGCCGCACGGGGACTGCTCCGTGGAGCCCGGTGGCAGGCACGTGGGCCCGTACTGGGCGTAGGCCTCGCCGCCCTGGATGGTGAAGACGAAGTCGACCGCGTACTCCGGCAGCACCGCGACCAGCGCCAGGAGCGCGATCGCCAGGCCCGCGGAGATGTCGACCTGCGCGGCCTCCGCGGCCCACGACAGCAGGAACGCCGCGCCGACGATCGCGACGCCGTAGAGCAGCGCGTCGACGGGGTGGGACAGCGAGATCCCGGCCACGTGCAGCACGAGGCCGGGCACCGCGACGGCCACGGAGAGCGCGACCAGCAGGGGGGATCGATCACCGCGACGGGCCGTGCCCGCGCTGCTGGACGTCATGTCCGGTTCTCTACCCGTCACCCGAGTCCCACACCCGTCCGACGCGCCGATCACGCCGATCACACACCGTCCCCCCGCGGCGTACCCCCGAGCGGCCTCGCCGTGACGTCCGGACGGACCTGTGCGCACCGGGTTTGCCCCGGGTCCGGGTCCTGCGGCACGGTGGCGCGCCGGCATCCCGTCCGCTCCCCGCTCCCCGAGGTGGTTGCCGTGCCGCTCTCCCCTGCCCTCACCGTCGACGGGCTCGTCCACATCGGCGTCGCCGTCGCGGTCATCGTGCTGGTGGCCGTGGTCCTGCGCTTCGTCGTCAGCCGCGTCATCGGCCACGTGGTCGCCGGCGCGGGGGTCCCCGGCCTGCTCTCGCTGGTGCGCCGCCGCCGCGGTGTCTCCGAGGCCGACCGCATCGAGGCCTTCGGGTCCGCGCGGCGGGCGCAGCGGGCGCGGACGGTGGGGTCGGTCATCGCCAACGCGGCCACGATCCTGATCTTCGGGACCGCCTTCATGATGGTCCTCGGCCAGTTCGGCGTGAACCTCGCACCGGTGCTCGCCTCGGCCGGGGTCCTCGGGCTCGCGATCGGGTTCGGCGCGCAGAACCTCGTCAAGGACTTCCTCTCGGGCATCTTCATGCTGCTCGAGGACCAGTACGGCGTCGGCGACCACGTCGACCTCGGCGAGGCGGTCGGCACCATCGAGCGGGTCGGGCTGCGCACGACCACGGTCCGCGACGTCAGCGGGATGGTCTGGTACGTCCGCAACGGGACGATCGAGCGCGTCGGCAACGGGTCGCAGGACCACGCCGTCGCCGTCGTCGACATCCCGCTGGCGATCGACACCGATGTCACCCGCGCCGCCGCGATCGCCGAGGAGGCCGCGGCGGGCGGCATCGCCGAGCACGGGCACACCGCCGACGTGCTGGCGAAGCCGCAGGTGCTCGGGGTCGAGTCGCTGTCCGCGTCCGGTATGACCCTCCGACTGACCGCTCGTACGAAGCCCGGCCGGCAGTGGGCCGTCCAGCGCGCCATGACCGAGCGTGTCGTCGCCGCCCTGCGCGCCGACGAGGTGATGCTGGCGGCGTGACCGCCCCGTGAGAGCTGTGACGTCCACCGACCCGGGCCCCGTCCGACGCGCGGATCCCACACGATCGGGAGCAGGATCACCGGTGTGATCGCCGGTCGTGCCCGTCGGGGCATCCGCCTCGCGGCCACGGTCGTCGCCGTGGCGCTGGCCGCCGGGTGCGCGATCGGCAGCCCGCCGGACGCCGCGCCGGCCACCTCCCCACCTCCCCGGCCGACCGTGGCGCCGACGACCACCACCCCGGAGCCCGCGCCGTCCCGGGCCCAGGCGGCCGTCGAGGCGACCGCGCCCGCAGCCGAGGAGCGCAGAAACGTCACCCTCGGCGTCACGGTGCTCGACCGCGCCACGGGCCAGGTCGCGGTCAACGACGACGGCGACACCCCGCTGCGCACGGCGTCGCTGGCCAAGCTGTTCACGATCGTCGACATCCTCGTCCGCCGTGAGGCGGGCCAGGTGACGACCACGCCCGCCGACGAGCAGCGGTTCCGCCGTGCGCTGAGCCTCTCGGACGACCAGGCGATGAACGCGTTGTGGTCGACGTACGGAGGACCCGAGGGCATCACGCGGGTCGCGGCGATGCTCGGGCTGCGAGCGACCACTCCACCGGCGGAGACCGGGCAGTGGGGCCAGGTCGAGACGACCGCGCGGGACGTCGCCACGCTCTACTCGTTCGTCCTCACCGGGCTCACCCCCGCCGACCGCGACCTGATGATCCAGGGCCTCGAGGCCGCCCCGGAGACGGCCGCGGACGGCTTCGATCAGGGCTTCGGGCTGCTCGACCCCGAACGCCGGGGCAACGCGGCGGCGAAGCAGGGCTGGTCGTGCTGCATCGGGTCGAGCGTCGACCTGCACTCGGCGGGCCTGCTCGAACCGAGCGGGCGGTACGTGGTGGTGCTGCTGTCGAACCAGCCGCGCGGCTACGACCCGGCGCGCGGCGTGCTCGACGACGCCGCAGCGGCGGCCCGCGATGCGCTGGCCGGTTGACCCTTAGTCTCGCGCGGGTGGAGAGCCTCGCCCAGATCGACGACTGGCCCGTCGAGCACGCCGCGGCCGGGGTGGTGGCGGCCGACGGGACGGTGCGCGGCACCCGCGGGCCGACCGACCGGCGCTTCCCGCTGGCCTCGGTGACCAAGCCGCTGGTGGCCGTCGGGGCGCTGGTGGCGGTCGAGGAGGAGGCGATCGCCCTCGACCAGCCCGCCGGGCCGGACGGGTCGACGGTGCGCCACCTGCTCGCGCACACCTCCGGGCTGGCGTTCGGGGAGCACCGCCCGATGGCCGAGCCCGGCACGCGGCGGCTGTACTCGTCGGCCGGGTTCGAGGTGCTGGCGACGACGATCGAGGAGGCCACCGGCATCGGGTTCGCCGACTACCTCCACGAGGCCGTCCTCGCGCCGCTCGGCATGGCGTCGACGACCCTCGACGGCTCGCCGGGCCACGGCGCGACCTCGACCGTCGACGACCTGCTGGCCCTCGCGGCCGAGCTCCAGGCGCCCCGGTTGCTGCACCGCTCGACGCTCGACGAGGCGACGTCGGTCCAGTTCCCCGGGCTCAACGGCACGATCCCCGGCTTCGGGCACCAGAAGCCCAACGACTGGGGCCTGGGGTTCGAGCTGCGCGACGGCAAGTCGCCGCACTGGACGGGGGCGACCAACTCGGCGCGGACCTTCGGGCACTTCGGCCAGTCGGGGACGTTCCTGTGGGTGGACCCGGACGCCGGCCTCGCGTGCGTGGCCCTCGCCGACCGCGACTTCGGCGACTGGGCCAAGGCCGCCTGGCCACCCCTCGCCGACGCCGTCCTCGCGGAGGGCTAGCGAGGCCCGGGGTACGAGCGATGCGGCATCGCTGGCACTGGACGCCAGGATCGCCACATGCTCGCTCGGCGACACGCCGAGCGGGCTCCCTCAGCGAGGGACGACGAGGACGAGCGCGTGGTCGGAGGCCTGCTCGACGCGCAGGCCGGCGTCGCGCAGGAGCGCGAGCACCCCGCCCGCGTCCCGGGGGCGCCGCCGGGAGGAGGCGAGGAGCCGGGCCGCGTGGCCCTTGTGCGACTTGTTCGCGTGGCTGACCACCGTCCGCGAGCCGTCGGCGGCCTCGCTGTGCACGTCCAGCGTCACGGCGCCCGTCGCCGGGCCCAGGGCCATGTAGGGGCCCGAGCGCAGGTCGACGACCAGGTCGTCCTGCCCCGCGAGCAGCGGCATCAGCTCGGGGCGCCAGGTCACGCGCAGTCCCTCGCGCCCCGGCAGCGCGCTGCCGCCCGAGAGCCGGTAGGCGGGGATCGGGTCGGTGCCTCCGACCAGCCCGAACAGCGCCGAGCAGATCACGACCCGCCGGCGCGCCGCCGGGGTCAGGGACGCGGCGTCGAGCGCGTCGTAGAGCACCCCGGTGTAGCGGCGCAGCGCGGGCGCGGTCGGCGAGGTCCACAGGCGGGCGTTGCGGGCGATCTCGTCGTCCTGACGCTCGGAGACGTCCAGCGCCGCCCGCGAGGCCGGGACGTCGGCGGCCAACGCCACGAGCTCGTCGACCAACACCTTGCGGGTGGCGTTGAGAGTCGGGAACGACAGCGCGTCCAGGTCCAGCGGGCGTCCGCGACCGCCCGCGGCCTTGGTCTCCGACGGCGGCAGGACGACGAGCACCCCGGCACGGTAGCCCGGGCACGATGGGCGCCGTGCAGGAGCGCGGGACGCCGGGCTGGCGCGACGAGGTGCTCGCGTGGATCGCCGAGGTGACCGGCCGCCACCCCACCGGCGAGGTGACCCAGCGCCACCGCGCCTGGTCGACGGTGCTGCGGGTGCCGACGGCCGACGGTCCGGTGTGGCTCAAGGAGCCGGTGACGGGCATGGCGGCCGAGGTCGGGCTACACGCCGTGCTCGCCCGCGTCGCCCCCGACGCCGTCGCGATCCCGCTCGCCGTCGACGTCGCGCGCCACCGCCTGCTCCTGCCCGACACCGGACCGAGCGTTCGCGACGACGGCACCGACCCGTCGGCCGCCCTGACTGCGGCCCTGCCCCGCTACGCCGACCTCCAGCGCCGCCTCGCCCCCCACCTCGCCGAGATGGCGGCCCTCGGCGTGCCCGACGCCACCCCGCCCGCCCTGCCCGCGCGCTACGCCGAGGCCGTCGCGACGATCGGTGGTCCCGACCGCGCCGCCGAGGTCACGGCCTGGGCGGACGAGCTCGCCGGCACCGTCCCGTCCAGCCTCGACCACCAGGACCTGCACGTCGGCAACGTCCTCACCGACGGCCGCTTCGCCGACTGGGGCGACGCGGTCCTCGCCCACCCCTTCGCCAGCCTGCTCGTGGCGCTGGGCTCGCTGCGGCGCCTGCTGCAGGTCGGGACGGACGACCCCGACGTCACCCGCCCCCGCGACGCCTACCTCGAGGTCTTCGCGGACGTGGCGCCCCATGACCAGCTGGTCCACCTGAGCCAGCTCGCCTGCCGCGCTGCCGTCGTCGCCCGCGCCCTGACCTGGACACGCGGCGCGTCGGCCGACCCCCGCTTCGTCGACGCGCCCCGCGAGACGCTCGCGGCCCTGGGCGACCCCGACTGGGCGGCGGGCACCTGAACCCCGCTCCGTACCCTCCGTCGGGTGCCTGCCGACGATCAGCAGCGCTGGAAGCCCTCCCGCGCCGGCATCCTGAACGTCTACCAGTACCAGGACGAGGTGCTGGAGTTCGGCGACGGCCGCCTGCTCCTGCGCGGGGTCAACGGGTCGGGCAAGTCGACGGCGATGAACATGCTGCTGCCGTTCCTGCTCGAGGCCGACGTCCGCAAGATCGACGCGGCGGGCGAGCAGCGCGGGGTCCTGCGCAGCTGGATGCTCTCCGACCACGACGACACCCAGCGCACGGGCTACCTGTGGATCGAGTTCGAACGTGCCGGTGAGTACCGCACGGTCGGCTGCGGCATCCGCGCCAACCGCAGCACCGACCGCGTCGCCACCTGGTGGTTCTCCACCGACCGCCGGGTGCGCATCGACCTGCGGCTCACCGAGGCCGACGTCCCGTTCTCGGTCGACGTGCTGCGCGCCGAGCTCGGCACGCGGGGGCAGGTGTTCACCTCCACCGCCGAGTACCGCGCCGAGATCGCCCGCCGCTTCTTCGGCGGCGTCGACCCGGGCGCGTACTTCCGGCTGCTGCACCAGGTCCGCAACCCGCGCGTCGGCGACCGCATCGACGCCGACCTGCCGCGCACCCTGCGCGAGGCGCTGCCGCCGGTGCCCGAGGACGCGGTGCACGACGCCGCCCAGCCGCTCGAGGACCTCGAGGACCACCGCCGCAACGTCACCGACCTCGCCGCCACCGCCGAGGCCCTGGACAGCGTGGTCGAGGTCTACACCGACTACGCCCGGCGCGTGCTCATGACCGAGGTCGAGGCGGCGGGCTCGGCGGTGGACGTCGCCCGGACCGCGGCGCGTCGCCTGGACCGCGACCGGGCGGCGGCGGAGCGGGCGCGGACAGCCCGGACCGCGGCCGAGCGCGACGTCGACGAGCTCGCCGCCGAGGAGCGCCGCGCGCACGCGGAGCGCCAGGGCCTGGTCAGCCTGCCGGAGTTCACGGCGCACACCGAGCTGGTGCACCGGCGCGAGGAGCTCACCCGCGCCGACGCCGAGACGCGCGGGCGGGAGGCCGACCGCGCCCGGGCCGTCGAGCGCACCCGCGCCGCCGCCGCGCGGGTCTCCGGTGCGCGCGGGCAGCTGGAGTCCGACCTCGCCGGGGTCACCGAGCACCTGGCGGCGGTCGCGACGGCGGCCCGCACCGCCGCCGCCGCGTCGGTCGTCGCCCGCCTGCCCGACCCGCCCGCGCTGGTCACCGAGCCCCGTCACGACGAGGCGGGCGAGACCGTCGTCGACGTTCCCGGGCCGGGCGACCGCTCCGGCGGGGCCGCCGGTCCCGACACGCCCGGTCCCGACACGCCCCGTCCCGACACGCCCGGTCCCGACACGCCCGGTCCCGACACGGCCGATCCCGACACGGCCGACCCGACCGCCGGCCTGCCCGCCGCCCTCACCGGGGTCGGCGACGCGCTGCGGGCCCACCGCACCGCCGTGCGCGGGCTGCGGGAGCGGGCGCTCGCCGCGGAGCGGGAGAGCGCCGCCGCGGACCGCGCCGAGTCCGAGGCCGCCGACGCCCGCACCCGCGCCGGGGAGGCCACGGAGCAGGCGGACACCGCGCACCGCGCCGCCCGTGCCGCCGCCGACGAGCACCGGTCCGCGCTGCGGGCGTGGGTTGAGCGGCTCCGCGCGCACGTCG
This sequence comes from Actinomycetospora sp. ABD4_176, assembly GCF_056311855.1. Classification (NCBI taxonomy): domain Bacteria; kingdom Bacillati; phylum Actinomycetota; class Actinomycetes; order Pseudonocardiales; family Pseudonocardiaceae; genus Actinomycetospora; species Actinomycetospora sp. ABD4_176. The sequence goes on from NZ_CM149974.1 coordinate 4,113,035, forward strand.
CCGCCGTGCCCCCCGCGGAGCCGGACGGCCCGACCGGGTGGCTCGCCACACCAGACGACGGAGCCGGTGAGGGGCCCGACGAGGGCACGGGCGACCCCGCGGACGACGACCTGCGCGTTCTCGCCGACCGGGCCGTCCGCGCCGCGCGCGCCGAGGCCGACGCGGTCGGCGCGGAGCTGGCCGTCGCGCGGTCGCGGGCCGCGTCCCGGGTCGAGGCGGTCGAGGCCGAGATCGCCGAGCTGCGGGCCGAGCACGCCCGCGTCGAGGCCGCCACCGAGCTCCCGCTCCCACGCGCGGCGTGGCGCGCCGACACGCCGGTCGCCGACGCCGCCCTGTTCGCCTCGGTGGTCGACTTCCGGCCCGGGCTCGACGACGACGCCCGCTCCGGTCTCGAGGCGGCCCTCGAGGCGTCCGGCCTGCTCGCCGCGCAGGTGCGCGACGACGGGTCGGTGCGCGGGGCGGAGGGCGAGCTGCTGGTGGCGCCCGGCGGCGGTCAGGGCGGCGGTCAGGAGGGCGGGCAGGGCGGCGAGGGTCTCGCCCGCTGGCTCGCCCCCGCCGACACCGGCGTCGTCGGTCCCGAGGTCGTCGCGGGCGTGCTCGCCGCGATCGGGACGGCGCCGGGCCGGGGTCTCTGGGTCGCTGACGACGGGTCGTTCGGCGCCGGATCGTTGCGGGGCCGGCACCGCAAGGCCGCCGCCGAGTACGTCGGAGCCGGGGCCCGCGCGCAGGCCCGCGCCCGGCGGCTGGCCGAGCTCGCCGAGCTGGTGTCCGTGGCCGAGGACCGCCTCGCGGCCGCGCGCACCGTGCTCGCCGCCCTCGACGAGCACTCCTCGGGCCTGCGCGTCCTCGTGCGCGCGCTGCCCTCGACCCGGGCCGTCGACGACGCGGGCGCCGCGGCGACCGGGGCGGGCCGCTACGCCGAGGAGGCGCAGGGCCGGGCGGCGCAGCAGGCGGCGGCCGCGGACGAGGCCCGGCGCCGCGCCGACGACGGGTGGGCGCGTCTGCAGCAGGAGGCCGGCGACGCGGGCCTGCCGACCGACTCGGCGCGGCTCGAGGAGCTGGCCGAGGCGGTGGGCGACGCCGAGCGCGCGCTCGCGTCCGTCGAGGCCGCCCGCGAGCGGACCCACCGCAGCGTGCGGACATGGCTGGAGACGATCGCGGCGTGGGAGCGCGACGGCGCCGACCACGCGGCCGCGGTGGCCGCCCGGCGGTCGGCCGCGGAGCACGCCGACGGCGTCCGCACGGAGCTGGAGACGATCGAGGCCGCGCTCGGCGAGGAGCCCGCGAAGGTGGCCGCCCGGGTCGCGGAGCTCGACGACCGGCTGCGCGAGCTCGCCGACCGGCTGGAGGCCGCGCGGGAGGCCAAGCAGGCGAGCGCGGTCGCGCTCGCGCAGGCCGAGGGGCAGGTGGACACCGCGGTGGCGACGGCGGCCGAGCGCGCGACCGCGGTCCGCACGACGCGCCGCCGACTCGTCGAAGTCGTCGGCACCCCCGGCCTGCTCCCGGCCGCGGAGCGCCGCCCCGCGGACGGCGCCGCGTCGGGGTCCGAGCCGGAGCCCGAGCCGGAGCCGGAACCCGTGCCCGCGACGGCGGACACCGTCGACGGCGCCCAGGAGCTGGTCGCGGCCCTGCGCGAGCGCGTGCCGGCGCCGCGGGCGAACGTCACCGAGGACGCACTGGAGAAGGCGCTGCGCGCCGCCCGCGACGCGCTGACCGGCGGCGGCCGGGACGTCGAGAGCCGCCGGTCGGCCGACGGGATGCCGGTGGCCGTGTTCGTCACCAGCGGCTCGCGGGCGACGCTCGCGCAGATGGTGCTGCGCGTCGCGGTCCAGAAGCGGCAGGCCGAGGGGCTCCTGTCGGCCCAGCAGGACCAGGCGCTGCGCAACCTGCTGCACGGGCGCATCGCCCGCGAGGTCGCCGACGCGCTGTTCGCCGCGCGCGAGCTGGTCGACCGGATGAACCGCATCCTGCGCGGGGTCACGTCGAGCCAGGGCATCGGCGTGAAGCTGCAGTGGCGGCCCCGCTCGGACCTCGACGCCGACACCGCCACCGCGCTCGAGCTCCTCGGCACCCACCCGGACCTGCGCCGGCCGGAGGACGACGACCGGGTCCGCGAGGCGGTCAAGGGCCTGGTGGAACAGGCCCGCGGCGAGAACCCCGAAGCGTCCTACCGCACCGTCATCGGCGAGATCCTCGACTACCGGACCTGGCACGAGATGCGGATCTACCTGCGTCGGCCGGGGCGGCCCGACGAGCTGCTCACGCGGCGCACCACCCTCTCCGAGGGCGAGAAGAAGCTGGTCACGGTGCTGCCGATGGCCTCGGCGGCCGCGGCGAGCGCGGCCGCCCACGACCCGCACGGTGTCGGGGCGCCCCGCCTGGTGCTGCTCGACGACGCGTTCGCCAAGGTCTCCGAGGACAACCACGCGAAGCTGTTCGGCCTGCTCGTCGACCTCGACGTCGACTTCGTCGTCACCTCCGAGCGGCTGTGGGGCACGCACCCGAACGTCCCGGCGCTCGCGATCACCGAGGTCCTGCGCGACCCCGACCTGCGCGCCATCGCGCTCGTCCACTACCGCTGGAACGGCTCCGAGCTGGCGGTCTCGGCGTGAGCGAGGGCCCGACGGTGCCCGCGCCGACCGCGGTGGGCGTGCGGACCTCCGTGTTCGCCTACGTCACCGAGTCACCGGACTACCGCGCGATCCTCGGCGTGTTCGCCGGCACGTTCTTCGCCGAGCTGACCCCGGCCGACGTGGCCACGCGGCTGGCCGAGGCCGGCACCCCGCTCGACGAGCCGACCGTGACGCTGCGCCTGGAGCAGCTGCGGACCTGGGGCAACCTCGAGGTCTCGGCGTCGGTCGGGCAGGTCGGCACCGTCGAGGACTACTATCGGCGCCGCAACCGCTACCTCATCACCCGGGTCGGCCAGGAGGTCCACGACGTCGTCGAGGGCGTGCTCGCGCAGGTCGACGACGTGCGGGACGTCTCGCTGGGGCGGCTGGAGCAGCTGCGCGCCGCGCTGGAGACGCTGTCGCGGCTCGACCCGGCGAGCGCACCGCCGACGCGGCTCGCCGAGGCGGTCCGCGCCGTGTTCGACCCGCACGTGGCGTTCTCGGCGGAGATCACCCAGTTCTTCGCGGCGATCAACCAGTGGCAGTCGCGGTTCGACCTCGACGCCGACGAGTTCGCGTTCTTCTCCGAGGTCCTCGTCGGCTACGTGGGCGAGCGGCTGGAGACGCTGCGCCGGGCCGCGCGGCCGATCGCGGCGCTGCTCGAGGCGGTGGGCCCGCACGTGCCGACGATCGTCGGCCGGGCCGCGGACGGCCTGGCCGCGCGGGTGGCGGCGGCCGGGCTCTCCGCGGTGCGGGTGCGCCGCGAGCCCGGGGCCACGGTCGCGGACTGGGAGAACCTGGCGTCGTGGTTCGTCTCCACCCTCGGGCGCCCCAGCCGGGCGCAGACGCTGGAACGGGACGCCGTCGACGCCGTGCGGACGCTGACGCAGAACCTCACCCGGCTCTCGCGGACCGGCACGCTGGGGTCGTCGCGGCGGGTCGACTTCCTGCGGCTCGCCCTGTTCTTCGGGCGCTCGGACGCGGGGCGCGCCCACGAGCTGGCCGCGGCCGCGTTCGGCCTCTACGGCGCCCGGCACCTCGGGGTCGCCGGCGGGGACGACACCGACCCGGTGTCGTCGGCGATCTCGTGGTGGGACGCGCCGGTCGCGCCGGTGCCGGTGTCGTTGCGCGAGCGCGGGGACACCACCAGCCGCGGCCGGACCTCCCGCGTCGCCGACCGCAGCCAGGAGCGTCGCCACCTGCTGGCGCGGCGCGCCGAGACCGAGAAGCGGGCGGTCGCGGCGCGCACGGAGCTGCTGGAGGCCGGCGCGTCGGCGTTCGCCGACCGGCTCTCCGAGCCCGCCCTGCGCGAGCTGCAGCGGGTCCTCACCCGGGCCGTGGCGGACCTCGGTCCGGCCGCCGCCGCGGGCTCGGTGTCGCTGGACGGGGTGCGCTGCGTGGTCACGCGCACGCCCGGCTCCGCGACGGTCGTGCCGACCCACGCGGGGTCGCTGCGCCTCGAGGGGCTCGCGCTGACGGTGGAGCCGGCTCCGTGACGGCGCCGCGGTCGGATCCGCAGCGCGACACCGAGCTCGTCGTCGCCACCCGGGCCCTGCTCGCCCGGCCCTGGCGCACGGCCGAGACCGACCCGGACCTGCTCGCGCTCATCCGCCGCCACGCCGACGCGCTGGACGCGTGGTTCTCCACCGAGCTGACCTACCGGCTCGTCGTCACCGCCGACACCGCCCGGCTGGTGAAGACCGGCCACGTACCGACCGACCGGCCGCTGCGCACCGTCGCGACGACCCCGCGCGCGTTCACGTCCGCGGAGTACACCGCGCTCGCCCTCGTCCTCGCGGCGACGACGAGCGGGCCGGACCGGACGAGCCTGCGCGACCTGGTCAACGCCGTGCACTCCGCGGCGGCCGAGGCGGGCGTCGTGCAGGACACCGACGCCGCCTCGCGTCGCGCACTGGTGACGGCGCTGCGCTGGCTCATCGCGCAGGGGATGCTGCGCGAGCTCGACCGCGGGGTGGCGAGCTACGAGCACGACGCGGACGCCGACGCCCTGCTCGAGGTGCGCCAGGACCGGATGGCGCTGCTCCCGACCGCCGCGCTGGTCGGCGCGGAGACCGCCGGAGAGCTGGTCGAGCGGGCCGGCGAGCGGGGGTCGGCGACGACGGCGACGCGGCGGCGGCTGGTCGAGGACCCCGTGGTGCTCGCCGGGGACCTCGACCCGGCCCGGTTCGCCGAGCTGCGCCGCCGTGCCCCGGACGAGGCCCGACGGATCGAGGCGCGCACGGGGCTCGTCCTGGAGGCGCGCGCCGAGGGCGTCGCCGCGCTCGACGTCGACGGCGGGTGCTCCGACACCGTGTTCCCGGGCGGCGGGACGGTGCCGCACGCGGCGTTGCTGCTGGTCAGCGAGCTGATCTACCAGTTCCGGCCGGCGGAGGACCCGGAGCCGATCCCGTGGTCCTCGGTGCGCGAGGTGCTGGCGGAGCTGGTCGGCGAGTACGGGCGCTATTGGTCGAAGAACGCGATCGCCGACGCCGAGCGCTTCGCGGTGGACGTGGTCGGGCTGCTCGAGGCGATGCGCCTCGTGGCCCGCGAGGCGAGCGGCGCCCTGCGCGTGCTGCCGGCTGCCGCCCGCTACGCCCCGGCGGTCACCGTGGCCGAGGGCGACGACGAGGACGAGCAGCCCACCCTGCTCTGAGCCGGCTCCGGACGTGTAGCTGGACGGTTAATGAAAGACCTGGTTACATGTTCCTCGTGCTCCCGCTCGAGGCCCTCGCCGACCCGGTCCGCCGGGCCATCGTCGAGCGCCTCGCGGACGGCGAGGTCGGGGCGGGCGAGATCGCCGCGGACTTCCCCGTCAGCCGCCCCGCGATCAGCCGCCACCTGCGCGTGCTGCGCGAGGCGGGGCTCGTGACCTCGCGAGTCGCGGGCCAGCACCGGATCTACGCGCTCGATCGTCGCCCGCTCGCCGAGCTCGACGCGTGGCTGGGGCGGTTCCGCCCGCTGCCCGCGCTCGGCGGCCCCGCGGGCCGGCTCGACGCCCTCGACACCGAGATGCACCGCGGCCGGCGTGCCCGCCGGACCGCCGAGAGGGGAGACCTCGATGACCACGCCGCCGGCTGAGATCCGCACCGACCCCGAGGGCGCGACGACGGCGGTGTGGCGCCGCGAGTACCCCGACCCGGTCGAGGACGTCTGGGCCGCGATCACCGAGTCCGAGCGGCTCGGGCGCTGGATCGGCACCTGGACGGGCGAGCCGCGCGTCGGCGGCACCGTCGCGTTCACCATGACCGGCGAGGTCGACGCGGGCGGCGAGGTCGACGACCCCGTCGACGTGCGCATCCTCGCCTGCGAGGAGCCCCGCCACCTCGCCGTCGAGCTCCCCGCGGACGGCGACCGCTCCTGGCACCTCGACCTCACCGTCGAACCGCACGGGTCCGGCGCGGTCCTCGTCTTCGCCCAGCGCCTCGTCGAGGGCCAGACGCCCACCGACGTCGACGCCGGCTGGCGCTGGTACCTCGACCGCCTCGGCGCGTCCCTGCGCGGCGCGCCGATGCCCGACTGGGCCGCCTACGCCTGAGCGCGCCCGGTGCCTCAGCCTGGCGGCCACGCCGGCGTCAGACGTCAGCAACGCCCCCACGATCACCGGAGGGCGAGCGCATGAGGGTCCCGTCCGTGCTCCTCGAGCCGGCCTTCGACCCGCTCTGGCGGCAGGTGTCCGCGGCCCTCGACCGGCGCGGTCTGGCCGACCGGCGCCCGGTCGGGCTCCCGCAGGGTCTCGACGCGCAGGTCTACGCGCGCATCGGCGACCTCCTCGGACGACGCTTCCGCACCACCCGCCACCGTCTCGACCTCGCCGCCCTCGACGCCGGCCTGGCCGCCCACGGCACGGACCTCCTCGCGGTCCTCGCCGCGGCGGGCCACGCGCCGACGGGTCGCAAGGAGGCCCGCGACGGGGAGCGCTCGCGCCGCGACGGCCGCGACCTGGCGCTCGAGACCTCGGCGCGCGACCGGCTCGGCGGCGAGCCGTGGGTCGGCGCGTGGGCGGCGGCGGTGCGCCCCTCGATCCCGGACGCGGTCACGGCGGTGCGAGCCGTCGACGTCGTGGCCCGGGTCCTCGGGCACGGCGACCGTCGCCGCAGCCGCGGGGAGGTCGCCGCCCGCGTCCTGGGCTCCGCCCACGCCCTCGACCGCGGGACTCCGGAGCACCGCTGGGTGCGCGCGGGCCCTCGTCCACCGCGGCGTCGACGGCGCCACCACCGAGTCCGGCCTCTGGGCCGCCGCCGGGCTGCCGGGCGACGTCGTCTCCGCGCCGACGCTGACCTGGGCGCTGCCGCTCCGGGGTGACGGTGTCGTGGCGGGTGTCTGCGCCCTGACCGCCGCCGGCGCGCCCACCGCCCTGACCACGCTGACCGTCCGCGACCTCGCCGTCGCCGTGCCGCCCGGCACCGTGGTGCTGTCGGTCGAGAACCCGCGGCTGCTCGAGGCGGCCGTCCAGCAGGGGCTCGCGGCGCCGCTGGTCTGCACCGGCGGCGAGCCGACGACGGGCGCGCTCGCGCTGCTCGAGGCCCTGCGGGATGCCGGTGCCGAGGTCCGCCACCACGGCGACGTCGACGCCGGCGGGCTGGGGATCACGGCACGGCTGCACACCCGGGGCGTGATCCCGTGGCGCACGACCGTCGCGGACTACCGGGCGGCGGTCGGGCGCGCGGTCGACGTCGAGCTCCCGCCCGTGTACCCGTCCGCCGTCCCGCCGACGCCGTGGGACCCCGACCTGCGGCAGGAGGTCCGGCGCACCGGCCTGGCGGTCGAGCAGGAGCGGGTGATGGACGAGGTGCTCGCCGCTCACGCCGTGGAGGCGGGCCGCGCCTGAGCGATCGGCTCCCCGCAGAGCTCCCGCGCGAGCAGCGTCGCGGCGGCCGAGGCGGCGGGGATGGCGACGATCGCGACGAACGGGATCGCCGCGAGCAGGTACGTCGGGATGCCGACGCCCCAGGTCGCGGCCCGCCGCGTCCGCAGGAGACGACGCCGCGCCCCGAAGTCGAGCCCGCGGCGCTGCAGCGCGGGCGCCGTGAGCTCGATCATCAGCAGGCGCCCGCCGACGAGCGCCGCGCCGGCGGGCCCGAGGACCGGCCCCACGACGGGCACCAGGCCCAGCAGGAACAGCGGGATCGCCGCGAGCACCGACAGCGCGACGAGCACCAGCCCGTCGCGCGCTCCGCGTGCCACCGACCCCACCCACGACGTCTCCCGGACCGCGGGCACCGCGCCGACCTCGTCGTCGACGATCTCGGCCAGGCGCTCGTAGAACGGGCCGCCGACGGCGAGGGTCACGGCGACGAAGGTGACGACGGCGACCGCCCCCGCGGCGGCCACGACCGCCGCACCCGCCGCGATCCGGGTCAGCGACCGTCCGGTCTCCGACCAGCCGTCGGCGAACGGCGTCAGCGCCGCCGCCAGGTCCGGGAGCCAGACGACCAGCGTCGCCAGCGCCCCGACGTAGAGCACCGACACGATCAGCGCGGGGATCGCGCCGAGCAGCAGCAGGCGCGGCGTGCGCAGCACCGTGACGGCGCCGCGCACGAACAGCCGGACACCGAGCACGAGGTCCACGGTCGCGATTGTCCCGGTCGGGGTGAGGCGGGCGAGTCAGGCCGTCGCGGGCCGGGCGCGGTCGAGCAGGGCGCGCGCGGCCGGGCTCAGCGGCGCGTCGCGGCGGTGGGCGAGGTCGATGACGGCGCGCACCTCGGGAATGATCGGCACCGCGCACACGTCGTCCCGGCCGGTCAGCGCGGAGGCGGGGACGACGGCGATGCCGAGGCCCTGCGCGGCGAGGTCGGCGAGAACCGTCGGCGTGCCCGCCTCCAGCGCCGGGTGGAGCGCGACGCCCGCGTCGGCGGCCGCCCGGTCGAGCGCCGCCCGCACGCCCGCGCCGACGGGCAGGGCGACGACGGTGTGCTGGGCGAGCTGGGCGATCGTCACGCGGGTCGGCGCGTCCGTCGGCGGGAAGGCCGCGACCAGCGGCACGTCGAGCACGACGTCGACGGCGAGGTCCGCGGGCGGGTCGCCGTGGCGCCCGACCCAGGCGAGGTCGAGGTCGTGGCGGCGCAGGCCGTCGAGCAGGGCGTCGGTGGCGTCCTCGACCAGCCGGATCGCGACGCCGGGGTGCTCGCGGTGGAAGGCGCCGAGCAGGCCGGGGAGGTCGACGACGCCGCCCCCGCGCACCATGCCGACGGCCACTTGCCCGCGGACCAGGCCGGCGAGCTCGTCGGCGGTGTCGCGGACGTGGGTGACCGCCGCCAGCGCCGCCCGCGCGTGGGGCAGGACGGCCTCCCCGGCGGGCGTGAGCCGCACCCCGCGCGCCGACCGGTCGAACAGCACCTGCCCCAGCTCGCGCTCCAGCCGCGCGATCTGCGCGCTGATGCCGGGCTGCGCGACGTGCTCGCGCGCCGCGGCTCGCGTGAACCCGCCCTCCTCGGCGACGGCGACGAGGTAGCGCAGCTGGTGCAGCTCCATAAGCCGCAGTTGTAGCAGGGAGTCGGAGCAGCTCTTCGACTTCTGGAGCGAGCCGTTCGACGCTGGAGCCATGCGCACCCCCGCCGAGACCATGACCGCCTACTTCGACGGCTGGCGCCGCCACGACGCCGAGTCGCTGCGCGACGTCCTCGCCGCCGACGTCGTCTTCGACGGTCCGATGGGCCACGTCGAGGGCCTCGAGGACAACGTCGCGAGCCTGCACGGGCTGCTGTCGATCGTGACGGACGTGGAGGTCCGGCACGTCTTCGTCGACGGCCCCGACGTGCTCACCGTCTACGACCTGCACACCAGCGCCACCGACGCCCCGCTGCTCACCGTCAACTGGGCCCACGTCGTCGACGGCCGCGCGCGGACCATCCGCGCGGTCTTCGATCCCCGCCCGCTCCTGGGTATGTGAGCACTTTCCACGCCTATAGCCGCAAGAAGTGCTCACATAGGGGCATGCGGATCGCGTCGCTGCTGCCCGCGGCCACGGAGATCGTGGGCGCGCTGGGGCTCGCCGACGACCTGGTCGCCGTCACCTTCGAGTGCGACGAGCCGGCCGGCATCCGCGAGCGGCGGCCGGTCGTCGTCGACACGGCGCTGCCCTCCGGGCTGACGCCCGGGGAGATCGACGCCGTGGTCCGCGAGCGTGCCGCCGCGGGGCTGCCGCAGTACGCGCTGGACCGCGAGGCCCTGCGCGCCGCGGCCCCGGACCTCGTGCTCACCCAGGACCTGTGCCGGGTCTGCGCGCTGCCGGAGGCGACGGTGTCCGAGGCGCTCGGCGAGCTGGCGATCGACGCCCGGGTCCTCACCATCGACCCGCACACCCTCGACGAGGTGCTCGACGCCGTCGCGGCGGTCGCGAACGCCGCGGGCGTGCCCGACGCGGGGGCCGCGCTGGTCGGCGAGCTGCGCCGGCGCCTGGACAGCGTGCAGACCGCCCTCGCCGACCGGCCGCGACCGCGGGTCCTCGCCCTCGAGTGGGTCGACCCGCCGTTCCTGCCCGGGCACTGGGTGCCGGCGATGGTCCGGCGCGCGGGCGGCGAGCCGGTCGCCGGGATCGACGGCGGGCGCAGCGTGGCGACGACCTGGGAGGAGATCGCCGACGACCCGCCCGACCTCGTGCTCGTCGCGCCCTGCGGCTTCGGGCTCGACGACGCGGTCGCCCAGGCGGAGGTCGTGCGCGAGCGGGTCCCCGGCGTGCCGCTCGTCGCCGTCGACTCCGCGTCGTACGTGGTGCGGGCCGGTCCGCGGCTGGTCGACGGGATCGAGGCGATCGCGCACGCCCTGCACCCCGACGCGGTCCCCGCCCCGCCGCCGGGGCGGGTGCGGGTCCTCTAACCCGCCAGCCGGCGAGGCCCCGGCCCCTCGGCGCTGAGCCGGTCGTGCGGGTTCACCAGGCCGCAGCGGTCGAGCGAGAGGCACCCGCAGCCGATGCAGCCGGTGAAGTCGTCGCGCAGCTGCTGGAGCCGGCGGATGCGGTCGTCGAGCTCGGAGCGCCACTGCGCCGAGAGCGTCTCCCAGTCCTTGCGGGTCGGCGTGCGACCGTCGGGCAACGCGTCGAGCGCCGACCGGATCTCTGCGAGCGGGATGCCGACGCGCTGCGCGATGCGGATGAACGACAGCCGCCGCAGCACCTCGCGGCGGAAGCGTCGCTGGTTGCCGGGCGTGCGCCGGCTGTGGATCAGGCCCTCGCGCTCGTAGAAGTGCAGCGCGGAGACCGCGACCCCGGAACGCTCGGCGACCTCGCCGACCGAGAGCTCCTGACCGGGATAGGGGCGGGGGGCCGGCTGGTGTGTGCCGTGCTCGGTCACGTCAGACCCCCGCGGCCTGCTCGTCGCGGGCGCGGCGCAGCGTCGGCGCCCACCACGCCAGGGCGTCGAGCAGCACCGTGGCGGCGGCGTCCGCGGCGTCCTCGCGGGGCCGTCCCGCGCTGTCGAACGCCCCGGACGCGCCGTGGAAGCTGACCGTGTCGCGCAGCCCAACGGCGTGCAGCTCGGCGAGGACCGGCCGCAGCTGTTCCACCGCCCGCAACCCGCCCGACAGCCCGCCGTAGGCGACGAACCCGACGGGCTTGGCGCGCCACTCGCCGCCCGTCGCGTCGAGAGCGGTCTTCAGCGGGCCCGGGAAGCTGTGGTTGTACTCCGGGGTCACGATGACGACGGCGTCCGCGGCTTCGATGCGCTCGGCGAACCCGGCGTCCGGTCCGGTCTCGAGCAGGTCGACGACGTCCACGGAGAACCCGGGCCGCCCGGGACGTCGTCGTGCCCGCTCGGCGAACCACCGGGCCACGACGGGACCGAAGCGGCCCTCGCGGACGCTGCCGATCACCACCGCGAGCTGGACGGTCTGCTCGGTCTCGGTCATGGCACCGAACGTAGGACCTCGACCATTGTTCAGGTCAACGGTCGGTTCACGCTCGCGAGCAGCCGGACCGTCGCGACCGCCGCCTCCTCGGTGCGCGCGCCCGCGCGCTCGGCCCACGCCGACACCGTCTCCCCGCGCGCCAGGGCCGCGCCCAGGCCGTCGGCACCATCGGCAGCGCCAGCACCGTCGGCGCCGTCGGCACTGCCGGCACCGTCGGCGCCCGGCGGGACCCTCACCTCGGCGGTGACCGCGTCGCACGCGGCCAGCACCCGCTCCCGGCGCCGCGCGAGGTGCTCGGCGAGGACGTGGCGCAGCTCGGTGAGCGCGCCCTCGTCGCCGCCGGCGAGGTCGGCTGCGGCGCGCCGCAGCAGCGCCTGCAACGACTCCGGCGGCAGGCCCGCGTCCTCGGTCTGCCCGGTCTGCGCGGCCTGCGAGGGCGCGTGGCCCCGTTTGGCGTCCCGCCGTCGCTGCTTGGCGGCGCGTCGCTCGCGGTTGCCGGGCACCCGTGCATCCTCACCCCTGCTGGTCGGCGAGCGCCTCGCGCCCCGGGGTGAGGCTCGCGGCGTCGGCGGCGGCGCGTCCGGCGGCCCAGCCGTCGCCGTTGCCGACACTGAACCGCCGCCGGGTCAGGCGCGGGAACAGCTCGCCCACGGTCCGCTCGACGACCTCCGCCCGCGCCGCGAGCACCGGCAGCAGGCCCTCGCCCAGCTCGGCGCGCGCGTGCGCCTGGGCCTCGTGGCTGGCGGCGGTGAGGCGCTCGCCGATGCGTGCGGCGTAGGCGAGCAGGAAGGCGTGACGGAACGATCGCGTCCGCGACCGGGCCACCGACCCGTCGCGTGCCGCCAGCATCGCGCGGTCGGCCTGGACGAGCAGCGAGGTGACCAGCAGCTCCACCGTCGCGAGGTCCGCGGCGTGCCCGACCACCGTGACCATGTCGAGCGACGGCAGGCTCACCGCCCGGCACCGGTTGGCCGCCGCCACCTGGTGCACGAGGCTCGACTTCGCGTTCGCGTAGGGCGGGTCGAGCCACAGGCGCCGCGCGGCGGCCCGCGGCGCCGACGTCGCGGGGCCGGCGACCAGCGCCTGCTCGAGGGCGTGGCGTCCCATCAGCTCCTGGGCCTTCGCCGAGAGCGCCTCGGCCTCCTCGGGGTACTCGGTGGACTCCGCCTTGGCCAGCAGCCCCCGCACCCGCGCGAGGACCCGCGCGTCGACCCCCGTCGGCGCGCGCTCCTCCGCGCCGAGCCGGGGCAGCGTCGGCAGCGAGCGCAGGAGCCCGACGAGCGCGACGGCCGCGGCCAGCGCGTCGTCGGGGTCGAGGCCGCGCACCGAGGACCACTGCGCCACCAGCGGTACGTCCCGGGCGGGCGGCTCGGCGTCCAGCTCGGCGAGGTCGGCCTCGCCGCGGGGTCGGCGGGCCGCGGCGGCGCCCAGGACGTCGACCGCCAGCACCACCCGCCCCGCGGAGAGCCGGCGGCGCACCACCTCGGTGACGTCGCGCGCGCCCCACCCGCGGGCGTGCAGCGCGTCGGCGGCGTCGAGCAGCGCCACCTCCGCGCCCGCCATCAGCGCGCGCGACGCCCCGTACCGCGCCCGCAGCACGGCCGCGGCGTCCTCGCCGCGCCCGCCCGCCGCCGCGAGCCCCGTCACGAAGCGCGCGGCCTCCCGCGGCTCGTCCGCCGTGCCCATGCACCCTCCCTGCCCGTGCCGTCGCGTGCCGACGACCGTCCCGTCACTCCGGTTCGACGCAGCCGGGACCTGCGGGGTTCCACCGCCGACCGACATCGACCCACGGATGGCCCGACGGCAGGGCAGGCGCCCCGCCACCGGGGCAGGATGCGACGCTGGGCCGTCGGGGAGGACCTCGGACGGGAGGGAGCAGCGTGGTCGTGGGCGTGCCGCAGGAGCCGGTCCGCGCCGCCGCGAGCCCGCAGGACCTCCCCGAGCACGACCCCGCCCTGCGCGACCGCGTCCAGCGCTTCGTCGGCGTCCTGCGCCGGGTGGCGCTCGCGCGGGCCCGCCCGGTGCGCCACACCCGCCACCACGTGGGCGCGCTCCCCCTGGTGGAGGTGGCCGACCAGGGCGCGATCCGCCGCCCCCGCGAGGCCGGCGACGAGATCCTCCGGGCTTCCGCCGAGGGCCCGATGCGGGCGACGTTCGACGCGCTGTTCGACCTGATGCGCGCCGCCGCGGACCAGCCCGAGGCCGTCGAGCTCGTCCTCGCCGGCGGCCTGCTGCACGCCCCCGACCACGACGTGCGCGTGCACCTGCTGACCCGCCCGGTGCGCATCGAGCGGGACGCCGACGCGATGGTCGTCACCCTCGCCGGCGACGCCGCGCGCTGGGAGGACGAGGAGCTGCTCGTCGGCACCGGCCTCGTCGACGACGCCGCGCCGGCCGAGCAGGAGGCGCCCTCACCGCTCGACCCCGACCTCGTCGGGATCCTCGCCGGCTGGGCCGACCGTCACCTGCGCGTGGAGCACACCCGCGGCGACGACTGGATCGGTCCCACCGGCCCCGGCACCGCCCTCGTGCCCGCGCCGGCGCTGCTCGCCCGTCGCCGCGGGGCCGCCGCGCTGCGCACCTTCTACGACGCGATGGTCGCCGACCTCGCCGACGGCACGCGTCCCCTGCCCGTCGGCCTGGCCCAGCTCGTCGCCGCCATCGAGCCGACCGACCGGGCCGCGTGGCTCGCCCGCACCGGTCACGACGAGCCCCCGGTCACCGACCCGCTCTTCCCGCTGCCGGTGGGCGCCGCGCAGAGCCGGATCCTCGGGCGGCTGGGCCGCGACTCGGGCGTCGTCGTCGAGGGACCGCCGGGCACCGGCAAGACCCACACCATCGCGAACCTCCTCTGCGCCCTGCTCGCCGAGGGCCGCCGCGTCCTCGTGACCAGCGAGAAGGCCCAGGCGCTGCGGGTGCTGCGCGACAAGCTGCCCCCGGAGATGCGCGACCTGTGCGTGTCGCTCGCCGACGCCGACGAGGACCCGGGGCTCGGCGCGGGCATCGCCGGGCTCGCCACGCGCAGCACCGAGTTCGACCCCGACGAGGCCGACCACGCCGTCGCGGACCTCGTCCTGCGCCGCGACGCCCTCCTCGCCGACCGGGAGGCCGCGCTCGACGCCCTCGTCGCCGAGCGCGCCGCCGAGACCACCGTCGCGCGCGACCTCGGACCGGGCATGACCGGCACGCGCGCCGAGATCGTCCGCCGGCTGCGGAGCGCGCAGGAGCGCGACGGGTGGCTCGCCGAGGTCGTCGACCCCGACACCGAGCCGGCCCCGTCGCCGCCGCTGTCGGTCGCCGAGTTCCGGACGCTGCGCGCGCTGCTCGCCACCGAGACGCCGGCGCGGCGCGACCGTGCCCGCCAGGTGCTGCCGCCGCCGGTGGAGCTGCCGCCGGAGGACCACGTCGCCGACCTCGCGGCCACCGTCCTGCGCGGGCTCGACGCGACGTCGGGCGACGTGGGGCCGCTGGTGGCCGCGCTGGGCGGACTGCCCGCGGACGCGGCCGCGCACCTGCCGGCGGTCAGCCGCCGGGCGGCCGACGCGCTGGCCGAGCTCGACGACACGGGGGACTCCGACGACAGCGCCGAGTGGGCGCACGGGGTCGCCGACGCCGTGCTCGCCGGTCGCGCCGGGCACCTGTGGGGACGCGCGACCGACGGGCTGAGCGCCGTCGACGCGCTGCTCGAGCACGACCGCCTCGCCGGCCCGGCGCAGGTCCGGGTCGACGACTCGGTGGACGTGGCCGCCGCGGCGCCGGTGGTGGAGCGCTTCGCCGCGTTCCTCGCCGACGGCGGCACGACGCGGCGGGTCTTCAAGCCCGACGAGCAGAAGGCCGTCGAACCCCACCTCGCGGGCATCCACCTGCACGGCGCGGGCCCCGCCACCGTCCCGGGCGCGAGCGCGATCGCCCACCACCTGCGCATCCTCGAGATCACCGACCGGCTCGCCGAGGGCTTCGGCCCCCTCGGCCGGACGCTGCGCCGCGCGGAGCACCGGGCGATGCTCGTCGAGCAGGTCCTGACGCTGCGCGCCACGTGTCTGGCCGTCGGGCGGGTGCTGACGGCCGTGGTCGCCGTGCGCCGCCTGCTCGCCGCGCTGCCGCCGGCCGAGCGCCCGCGGGTCGACTCGCTGGCGCGGCTGCGGGTGTTCGCGACGCTGACCCTCGACGTCGACGACCACCGGGCCGCCGAGCTCGCACGCGGCGAGCTCGACGAGGTCGTCGAGCGCGTCGAGGGCGGGGTGCCGCCGGAGCGGCAGGCGCCCGAGCTCGTCGCGGTCCTCGACGCCCTGCGCCGCCGCGACGCCGACGCCTACGCCGAGGCGGTGGCCGCGGTCGAGTCCGCGCACGCCGAGGCCCGCGACCAGCGCCGTCTCGACGCCCTCGCCGACCGCCTCGACCGGGCCGCGCCCGGGGTGGTCGCGCTGCTGCGGGCCCACGCGACCGAGCCCTGGCCCGACCGCGAGGAGCGCTTCGAGCACGCCTGGGCCTACGCGCGGGCGGCGGCGCGCACGCGGGGGTGGGCGGCGGCCGAGGACGCGCCCGACCGTCTCGCCGACCTCGACGTCGAGCTCGCCCGGCTCACCGCGAAGCTGGCGGCGGCGCAGGCGTGGCGGGCGTGCCTGGGCCGGATCACCGCCGAGCAGATGCGCGCGCTGCAGAGCCACCGGGCCTCGGTCGCCGCGGTCGGACGCGGCACCGGACGTCACGCCGACCGCTACCGCCAGGCCGCCCGCGAGGCCGTCGAGGTCGCCCGCGACGCCGTGCCGGCGTGGGTGATGCCGATCCGCGAGGTACTCGCCGCCGTCGAGCCGCGCCCGGACGCGTTCGACGTCGTGATCGTCGACGAGGCCAGCCAGGCCGACCTGACCAGCCTGTTCCTGCTGTGGCTCGCGCCGCGGGTGATCGTCGTCGGCGACGACCGGCAGTGCACCCCCGCCGACGTGGGCGGCGGGTCGCTCGAGCCCGCGTTCGCGCGGCTGGAGACCGACCTGCCCGAGGTGCCCTTCTACCTGCGCAGCCAGTTCACGCCGCGGGCCAGCGTCTTCTCAGTGTTCCGGGCGACGTTCGGGCCGCCGATCCGGCTGCGCGAGCACTTCCGGTCGATGCCCGAGATCGTCGGCTGGTCGTCGCGGGAGTTCTACGCGGGGCCGGGCGAGGCGGACGCGCCCCTGGTCCCGTTGCGCCAGTTCGGGGCCGACCGCCTGCCGCCGCTGCGCGCGACGTTCGTGCCCGACGCCGCGGTGCGCGGGCAGGGGTCGTCGCTGGCCAACGACGCCGAGGCCGCCGCGCTCGTCGACGCCGTCGCGCGGTGCGCCGCCGACCCCGCCTACGCGGGCGCGACGTTCGGGGTGGTCGTGCTGCAGGGCCACGGGCAGGTGGAGCTGATCGAGGGCCTGCTGCGCGAGCGGCTCGACGTCGAGACCTGGGAACGGCGCCGGCTGCGGGTCGGCGTGGCCGCCGACTTCCAGGGCGACGAGCGCGACGTCGTGTGGCTCTCGATGGTGGTCGCGCCCGGCCACCGCCTCGTGGCCCTGACGGCCGAGCGCTACCGGCAGGCGTTCAACGTCGCGGCGTCGCGGGCGCGCGACCAGATGTGGCTGTTCCACTCCGTGCACGCCGAGGATCTCGCCGCGGCCGACCTGCGTCGCAAGCTCCTCGAACACGTCACCGCCAGCGAGCCCGACGGCTCCGCGGGCGCGCCGGAGAACCGCCCCGCGCCCGCCGAGGTGGACCGCGAGCGCCGGCACCCGGCGTTCGGCAGCCTGTTCGCGCAGCGCGTGTTCGCGGACCTCTCGGAGCTGGGGTTCGCGGTCGTGCCGCAGGTGGAGGTGCACGGACGGGTGCTCGACCTCGTCGTCACCGGCGCGAGCGGGCGGCTGGCGGTCCTCTGCGACGGCGACGAACAGCGGCGCCCCGCCACCCGCGCCGACGTCGAGGCCGAGCACGACCTGCGCCGCTGCGGCTGGCCCGTGGTCCGGATCGCCGAGTCGCGCTACCTGGGCGACCCGCAGGACGCGATCACCCCGGTGCTCGAGGCCGCGGCGGCCGCCGGCATCACCCCGTCGGCGCCGACCGGGCCGCTCGCCGTCGTCGAGTCGGCGCCCGCGGACCACACCGAGTACCGACCGCGGCGCGGGCGCTCGGGGCGGGCGGTGATCGGGGCCGAGGGGTCGGACGCGCCCGAGACCCTCGACGACCTCGTGGCCGACCTCGCCGCCCAGGGCTTCCCGCCCCCGCGCCGCGACGCGCGCGTGCACGACCCCCGCGGCGGCGGGGTGCTCACCGACGCCGAGGCCCTGTGGCCGACGGGCATCAGCCGACGCGCCCTGGCGCCGCCGGTGCTCCTCGCGCCGGAGGTCCGCGACCCGGCCCGCGAGCGTCTCCGCGACCTCGGCTACCAGGTCTTCACGACCGTCGCCGACGTCCGCGCCCACCTCGCGGCCGCCGCCGACCGCTCCTGACCCGGGGTGTCAGCGAAGTGCCGTTGCTGACGTTGAGTGTCCGTATCGGTACTTCGATCACCGAGGGCTGAGGCGGCCGGCACCCGCCGAACGGGCTCAGGCGCCGGCGAAGATCTCGTCGCCCTCGTCGTCCAGGTCCTCGCCGCCGTCGTCGGGCTCGCCGTCGACGTAGGGTCGGTAGCTCGCCGGGTCGAAGGGCAGGTCGACGCCGAAGGGCAGCTCGTACTTGTCGTGGAGGAAGCGCTCGCGGTACAGGTGCTCGGCGGTGTCGACCACCTTCGCCAGCAGCCGCGCCGACAGCACCGCGCCGACCCCGATCCCGAGGACCGGCACCAGCTGCGCGAGCTCCCGCTGCCCGATCTGGCTCAGCAGGCGCTGGTAGACCGCGTGCCCCAGACGCTTGATCTGGGCCTGCTGCTGCTTGCGCTTCTGGTTCTCCTCGGTCTTCGCCGTGATCAGCTCGGCGAGCTCCTGGTACGCCGCGGGCGAGTCCTCGTCGGAGGACAGCCCGACGGACAGCACCGCCAGCGCGATGATCTGCTCGGACCGCTTCGTGCCGTCGTAGCCGTGGTAGGCCGCGACGTGCGCGACCGCCCGTGTGCAGGACGCGACCGTGAGCACCGTGTCGCCGGTCAGCGTCGCCACCATGACCGCGATCCCCGGGATGCTGCCCAGGCCCGCGCCGGTGGTGCCGCCGGCCGCGGCGGTCACGCCGGTGCCGGTGAGGAAGCCGGTGACGCCACCCTGGACGCCCGCGAACACCGTGTAGCCGAGATCGAGACGCGGCATCACGTTCTCGACGTCGGCGATGTCGAGGCGGCGGATGTGCTTGAAGTCGGTGACGTCGTGGCCCTGCGCGCGGAAGTCGGCGAACACGGCCTCGCGACGCAGCGTCGCCGCGCCCGCCCCGGCGCCGGCCGCCGCGAGCTGGTGGAGCACGCCCTGCACGCTCTCGTCGACCTGGGACACGCCCGGCACCCGGCGCAGCAGCGAGGTGACCTCGGTGCGGATGCCGGAGATGCCGTTGACGACCGGGCTGAACAGGCCCGACGGGCCCTGCAGCTCGCGGTCCTTCCACTGCGCGACCTCGCGCCAACGCTCGGCGTCGGCAGGGGAGACGTCCGGCGTGGGGCGGGGGACGTCGTCCGTCGTCGCGCTCACACCCCGGACGGTACCCACAGGGAGCACACGCGACCTCATCGGTGACACGACGGCTCGGTGTCCAGCGACCCGTCCGGGCGACGACGGACGACTAGGTCCGCGGCGTCCGGCAGCCCCTCCCGCTCTGCGAGCGCCTCCTCGGTGCGACGCCACGCGACCCGGTGCGGCGCGTAGAGCGGCCAGTCCTCGCGGGCGCGCAGACGCCGCTCCCGCTCTGGCGGGTCGGCGTCGACCCACACCGTGAGGGCCTGGTGCTCCCGCAGCGCGCGGGCTCCGGCGCCGCATCCCTCGAGGACGACGACGCGGGTGGGGAGGGGGCCCTCCTGGGTCGGGCCCTCGCGGTCGTGCTCCCAGTCCCAGGGACGCCAGCTCGGGGTCTCGCCGTGGCGGAGGGGTCCGACCAGGCCGGTGAGCGCCCGCGCCGGTGCCTCGGCCAGCCCCTCCCAGCCGAGGTAGAACTCCTCGATCGAGACGACCGCGATGCCGTCGTGGCGGGCCAGGTCCCCGGCCAGCGCGGTCTTGCCGGCGCCCGAGAAACCGTCGACGCCGACCAGCACCGTCGTGCCGGCCGAGGGCGGGAGCGAGACGAGGTTGTTGGCCAATGCGCGGGGTGTGGTCACTTGCCGCCCAGCGGTGGCAACGAAGCGACGATCTGCTCGACGACGCGCTGCCCCTGACCGCACGGGTCGTCCGCCCGTCCGCCGCTGAGCTGTGTGTAGGTCGTGACGAGCCCCTGATCGGGAGCGGTGCCGACAGTGATGGTGCAGGAGACCCCGTCGGGTGCGGACTGTTCGTTCACTGCGGGAAGACCGCCGATTTCGAGCGGCTGGAAGAGGTCGTAGAGGCGCACGCGGTAGGTGTCTACGAGTACGTCCCGGTCCGCGACAATGACGACGTCGAGCGACCGGTCCGAGGGGCCACCTCCCCATTCGCACGAGGGTTCGCCAGTGGAATCGAGCACCTGCGGACGTCCGGACCCCGTGAACCCGAGGTCTTCGAGCTGGCTGCTGGTGAGGAGGGCGCACGGCTCAGAGGCGAAGGGCCGCACGTCACGGGGAGCGTGGACCTCAGGCGCGCCATGGCGCTCGGGACCGGAAGACGGTTCGGGCGGCTGACTGCTGGGCAAGGCGCACGACGCGACCAACACGGGGAGCAGGATGGTCAACACAACCCGGGCGAGGCTCATGGTCAACTCAGGATCGCGCTCGCGTCTTCGTCGTTGGCGCGGTACTGCGCGAAGCTTTGACGAAGCGCGTCGATCAATCGGTCGATCTCCTGCACGCCCTGGTCCAGCGCAGCCAGGAGCGAGCCGGCTCCCCCGGCCGCTGCGGCACCGAGGATGCGTGAGGCGTCGATGCTCACCTGGTCGCCGGCTGGCGGTTCGAGCCGCCCGAGCCGTTGTGCCTCCTCCTTGATGTCAAGGAGCTCGTCCCGCGCCTGCTCCAGCTCCCGGATCGCCTCGGGCGCGCGGGCGAGGTCGACGGCGAACGACCCGCCCCCCA
Source organism: Actinomycetospora sp. ABD4_176 (assembly GCF_056311855.1). NCBI lineage: Bacteria > Bacillati > Actinomycetota > Actinomycetes > Pseudonocardiales > Pseudonocardiaceae > Actinomycetospora > Actinomycetospora sp. ABD4_176. The sequence continues at coordinate 4,133,615 of NZ_CM149974.1, forward strand.
CCTCCGGCGGGCGGAACCGCGGCACGACCGAACCGTCGGGCAGGGTCGCGGGCGAGTCGGCCTGCAGCGGTGGTGGCTGGGGCTCGGTCACGGCGCCTCCCTCCGGTCGTCGACCCGGACGCTAGCGAGATCCCCGCCCGCACAGGGTCGGTTCCGTCAGAACGGTCGGCGCCGCCCTGCCGGCCCGCCCGCCGCCGGCCGGACCTTCTCCCCCCGCGCCCGCTGCCCGGCCATCCGCATCGCCTCGACGACGAGGTCGCTGTTCCCGCGTCCCGTCGCCGCGTCGACGCGCGGGAACACCAGCGGGCCGGGGTGGGGCGCCGTCGCGACCGTCGCCTCGCGCAACCCCTCGGGCAGCCCCGCGCGGACGAGCCGCGACCACGCGCGGGCGGCCGGCTTGCCCAGGAGCACGACCTCGGAGGGCGCCGGGTCGAGCATCTCCAGCAGCGCGACGAGGTACGGCTGCGCCCGCACCGCCTCCTTCTCCAGCGAGCGCACCGGTTTCGCCGGGTTCGCGACCCACCACGGCACCACGTTCCAGTGCAGCGAGATGTCGTAGCCGAGCTTCGCGCGGTCGGCGGCGACGTAGGTGTTGTGCGCGGTGGGGTCGTTGTTGTGGCGGCTGACGAACCCGGAGCCCTCCTCCGCCTCGCCCGATGGGTCCTGGAGCAGCACGAGCACGCGCGCGCCCTGCGCGGCGCTCGCCGGGTCGAGGTAGGGGAGGTTCTCGTAGGTGGTGTCCCGGACGTGGTCGACCCAGCGGTTGAGCTCGCCCACCGCGCCGTCGTAGCGCCGAGCCCAACGCTCGGCGTGCACGTCGGGGGCGAGGTCGCGGCTGAGCAGCTCGCCCCGCTCGTGGGCGAGCTTGTTCCACACCGGGCGGGACATCAGCGGCGGTCGAGCATCACGACCGGGATCGTGCGGTCGGTCTTGGCCTCGTAGCCGGCGAAGCCCGGGTAGTCCTGCTTCTGCTTCTCCCAGATCGGGGAGCGCTCGTCGGCCTCGAGGTCGCGGGCGCGGAGCTCGACGGTCTCCGTGCCGATCTCGGCGCTGACGTCGGGGTGCTCGAGCAGGTTGCGGTACCAGTCGGGATGGGTGTCGGCGCCGGCCTTCGACGCGAAGATCGCGTAGGAGTCTCCGACGGCCTGGTACATCATCGGCGTCACGCGCTCGGTGCCCGACTTCCGCCCGAAGTGGTGCAGGAGGAGGAGCGGCGCGCCCTCGAAGTTGCCGCCGACCCGCCCCTCGTTGGCGCGGAACTCGTCGATGATCTGCTGGTTCCAGTCACTCACTCACGCCATCCTGCCCCTGCCCGCGGGCGTGGTCATCCGTGAGCTCCCACCCCAGGTCCACCGACGGCGCGCCGTCGCAGGCGAGCACCGTCCACGCCGTGCGGCTCCACCGGAACACCGCGTCCTGGCCCCACGCCGCGCCGAGGGCTCGCGCCGCCTCGTCGTCGAGGCCCGTGACCAGCGCGCCCTCCTCGGCGTGGGACCCGTCCTCGGCGCCCGCGACGACGGCCCGGCGCGCGAGGCCGCGCGCGTCGAGGTCCGCCTCGAGACGGGCCTGACGTGCGGCGTTCTCGGCGTCGCCGAGCCGGGCGGCGCCCGGGTTGTGGGCCGTGAGGACGTGGACGGGCGCGTCGAACGGGAAGACGCCGGTGACCTGCCCCGGCGGGCGGGGCCGCAGGAGCAGCGCCCGGCCGTCGAGATGGGGTATGCGCAGCACCGCGCGGGTGTAGTCCTCCGCGCGCGACTCCCGATCACCCATCGCCCCAGTGTCGTCGGGCTTCGCCGAACCGCACCCGGTGCGGCGTGGCGTTCCCTACCGTCGCACCTCGTGGCCGACGTGGAGGTGGTGATGCAGGCGCTGCTCGACGCGGCGCACGGCGTCGACGCCGTCATGGAGGAGCTCGCGCAGCACGACGCGGAGGACCTCCCGGACCGGGCGGCCTTCGGTCACGACGGACTGGGCGCGGTGACCGCCGACTTCACCGCGCGCTGGTCGTACGGACTGGCCAACCTCACCGACGACGGCCACGCGCTCGCGCGGGGCCTGCAGGAAGCCGCACGGACGTACGCGGAGGCGCAGGACCTCGCCGTCGACCGGTTCCGCTGGGGGCGGTGACGCCGACGGTGGCCGGGCTCGGCGAGACGACGGACCCGGCGGCGCTGCTGCCCGGCGATCCGGCGCGCGTCCGGGACACCGCGGCGACGATCTCGCGGCTCGGGGCCGCGCTCGTCGGGGCGGGCGACGGGCTGCTCCGCATCGACACCGACGCGTGGCAGGGCGAGGCCGCCGACAGCTACCGCCGGGTGTTCGACCCGGTGCCGCCGCAGTGGATCGGGACGGGCGGGGCGTTCCTGCAGGCCGCCGACGCGTTGACGGAGTTCGCGGACGTGCTCGAGTGGGCGCGCGGCGAGGCGGCGGGCGCGGTGCGGGAGTGGGGCGCGGCGGAGGTGCTCGGGGCGCCCGGTCCCGGTTCCGCCGGTCGGAGCACGGCGATCGACCGGCTCCGGGTGGCGCGGGAGGCGGTCCGCGAGGCGGGCGACCGAGCGGCTGCGCTCGTCGCCCATGCCCGGGATCTCGCCCCGCCGGCGCCGTCGGTGGCACAGCAGGTCGGCGGGTTCCTGGGGGACCTCGCGGGCGGGGCCTGGTCGGAGATCGCGGCGACCGGGCAGTTCCTCTGGCAGGTCAACCCCACCCGCTTCCTCGTCGAACCGGCGGCGGCCGTCGACGGCTGGCGGGACCTCGGCACTGGCGTCGCCCACGCCGTCGCCCACCCCGCCGAGACCATCGAGCAGGCCCTCCGCCCGGGCGAGGCGCTGACCAACCCGACCCGCTGGGCGGGCGAGACGCTGACCGGCCTCGGGCTGTCCGCGGTCGGCGGAGCCGGCGCCGCGGGCCGCATCGAGCGCGCCACACGCGCGGCCGACGCCCTGCCGTCGGGATCGTCGGACGCCGGGGACGGACGGCCGCCGTCTCTCGGACGGCACCACGGGCTGACCGCGGCGGAGCACGCTGTCGCGCGCGGAGCGCACATCGGCCGGTCCGGTGTCACCCGGGGGCGGAAGGTCCGCCCGCGCGAGGTCGACACGCCCGAGGAGGTCCGGCAGGTCTTCGACGACCTGTCGGCGGGTGGGCAACGCATCGACGACCCCTCGCTGGGCGGCGTGATGGTCCTGCTGCCGGACGGCACGCGGGTGATGTACCGACCGGTCGCCGGGTCGACGCGACTCCCGGTCACCGAGGTACACAGTCCCGGGAACGGGTTCTTCAAGGTCCACATGCCGATGGGGTGAGCGACATGACCGAGACGACGATCGAGTCGGAGATCCTCGACGAGGCGCAGCACGACTGGGTCAGCTTCGCCTTCATCACCGAGTGCGTGGGGCAGTACGAGGGCTTCGACCAGGGCGAAGCCGTACGGTCGCAGCGGGCGGTCGACGTGGCGGCGGACCTTGTCGCTGCCGGCGCCCTCGTCGCGGGCGACCTCGCGCTGGACGGCTTCGCACCGTGGGCGGGCGCGGGCGAGGACGTCGTCGCGCGGTTGCGGCGGATCGCCGAGCAGACGATCCGCGAGAACGGTTACATCCCCCTCGGTGAGGTGTGCTGGTTCGCCACGCCCGAGCTGCTCGGCCGGTCGACGGCCTGACCGCGGCGGAGCACGCCGGTGGCATCGTCAAGATGCACATGCCGAGAGGGCCCCGATGACGACGGACAGTGAGCTCGAGCGCCACGTCCTCGACGAGGCACGCGACGACTGGATCGACCTGCTCCACGTCGTCGCTCTTGTGAAGATCGTGGAGGGAGGGCAAGGGCGGCTACCGCTGCTCCGTCGCGCGGGGCCCCTCGTGGTCGATCTCGTGAGGCGAGGCCGGCTGCTGTGCGGCGAGCCCGGCGACGACTCGATCAGCTTCGACGCGTGGACCGTCCCCCGCAACGAAGCCGCCGACATCCTGAACGAGTACGTGCGATGCGTCCTTACCCGTGAGCAGACCATCGTGCCCGGCGAGCCATGCAGCTTCGCGCTGCCCGAGCACGTCGCGCCGTCTAGCGCCGCTCGTCTGGCTGGACCCTTCGAGGAGGACGGGTGACCAGTGAGAACCGGATGATGGACGACATCGTTGCCGAGGCCCGGACGGACTGGATCGACATGGGCCACGTGATCGGGATCGTCCGTCTGGACGAAGGTGGCGACGACGACCTCGCGGTCCTGTGCCGAGCAGCCGGCCTCGTCACGCAGCTGGTGCGCGACGGTCGTCTCGTCCCCGGCGACGTCGGCAAGAGACCCGGCGCCTTCGTCCCCTGGTCCTCGACGCCCGAGGACTCGGCACGCCGCCTGGAGGAGTACGTCGACCAGGTCGTGAGCGGCACCAGGCCGTTCGAGCCCTGGCAGCCGTGCCTGTTCGCCGCGGTGCAGCCCTGAGTTGTCCACAGGCCGCCACGCGCAGGGAACCGATCGGCCTTCCCGGCTCTCCAATCCCGTGGAGACCCGAGGAGGCAGACATGGCGAAGCCGGCACGAGCGCGGCGCGGCAAGGACCGGATGGTGGCGGGGCGGCACCACGAGCAGGGCGACGATTTCGTCCGTCGCACGCTCGGGCGTCGGGCGCTGCGTGAGGAGAGGTGGGACGGCGAGCTGACCGTCCAGCTCCTCCCGCACCACCTCGCGGCGGGTGAGCTGTCGATGGCGGTGGTCGGTCGGGAGATCGACGTCGCGCCCGCGATCTACGCCGCCGGGCACCTGCCGGCGCTCTCGGACGGCGAGGTGTGGAAGGTCGACGAGTTCGGGTGCTTCGACGCCCGCGGCGCGGTGATCGCCGCACCCGTGGTGGGCGCGTCGTCCACCTGCCGCGTCGACGTCCTCGACGTCGACGGGCGCCTCTTCCCGCTCAACTGGGCCGCCGCCGAGCCCGCTGACGGGCGATTGTGGGTCGAGGGCGCGCTCTACCTCGACCCGGAGCTCGCGGCGGGCACCGAGCACGGCGAGGCCGTGGCGCTGTGCCGACGGCGCTACCGCGTGCGCGAGATCCGGCAGTACCGGCGCACCACCTACCGGCCCGCCGATCCGCGGCGCCTCGAGACCGTGCCGCTGCCGTCGGCGGTCACCGACGAGGCGGTCTACGTCGCCGACCTGCAGCTGGTCGACGACACCGCGCCGACGGCGGTCGGGAGGGAGGAGGTCGGTCAGCGGCCGGGGTAGCGCGCAGCCGGCTCAGCGGCCTCCGCCGCGCTCGGGTCCACCCCGCTCGCCGCCCCCTTCGCGCTGGCCACCGCCGTCCGGGCCGCCGCTCGGACCGTCGCCACCACGATCAGCACCGCCACCGCCACCCCCGCGGCCGCCGTCGTCCGCGCGCCCGCGGTCGGCCCCGCCGCCCCGGCCCCTGCTCGACGCGGCAGCGCGCGGAGGAGGGTCGGCACGGGGCGGCTGGGTCGACGGGCCGTCCGACGGATCGCCGGGGGACGGTGGCGGCGCGGTCGGGGTCGAGGACGGCGGGGCGGAGGACGGCGGGGTCGAGGACGGCGGGCCCGAGGACGACGGTGGGGTCGTGCTCGACGGCGAGGCCGAGGACGGTGGCACCGCCGGCCCGGCACCCGGCGAGGACCCACCACCGGCACCACCACCGGCACCGCTGCCGGAGCCCGCGCCGGCGCCCCCGCCGGGACCGATCGGAGGCCCACCCGGGCCGCCACCCACGCCCGCCGGCACCCCGGCAGGCATCCCCGCGGGCACCCCGCCCGGCACGAGCCCCGCCGCCGCGGCCAGCGACGGCGTGGGCGAGCCGGAGGCGGGCGACGGGGCCGCGGGGGAGGACGTGCCCCCGCGCAGGCCGAGGTCGCCGAGGTCACCGAGGTCGTCGATCGCGCCCGCGTCGGGCGACGCCGGACCCGCACCAGGAGCCCCGGCGAGCCCGGGCGGCGGGAGCTGCCCGACCGGCGCGCCGGGCGACCCGTCACCGGCGGAGCCGCTGGTCTCGAGCCCGTCGGTGGTCGCGGCGACCGCGGCACCGACCGACGCCACCGCCGCGGCCGCGAGGCACACCGCGGCGATCGGGACCCGGCGGTCGCGCTCCGCGGGCACGGCGGCGGGCGCCCCAGGAGCCGGCGGCAACGCCGCCCGCGCTCCCAGCGCCGCGATCTCCCGGGCCGCGACGGCGTCCGGGCTCGTGGTCCCGGTGGCGAGGCCGAGGCGGTGGGCGAAGGCGAGCGCACCGTGGGTCAGGCGGCGTTCGACGACCTCGAGCGGGACGCCGTCGAGGTCGGCGATCTCGGGCGTGGCCAGGCCCTGGGCGTGGCGCAGGACCAGCGCCCGGCGCTGGACGGACGGGAGCACCTCGAGGGTCCGCTCGGCCGGGGATCCAGGCTCCGCCGGCGAAGCCGCTCGACCATGACGGGCGCGCACCGCGTGCGCCGCGCCGGTCGCGGCACCGACGGGTGCGAGGACGTCGGTGTCGTCGCCGGCCACCGGGCGGCGGACCGTTCGCGTCGGCACGACCACCGCGCCGAACCGCGGAGGCGCCGCCCGCCCGGCGGTCACGACGAACCGGCCCCGTCGAGGCGCGCGCCCTGGTCGGCCTGCGCCGGCTGCGCCACGGTGGCCGCCTGGAGCGCGGCGGGCGCGGCCTGGAGGTGACGCTCGCGCGCGGGCAGCTGCCCGGACAGCGACTCGAGCAGGCGACCGAGGTCGGTGCGCACCCCGTCGTGCAGGCCCTTGAGGCGCTGCAGCTCGTTCTCCGCCTCGGTGTGGCGGCGACGGATGATCGCCTCGGTGTCCTCGCGGCGGCGCTGCGCCTCGGCCTCGGCGTCGCGGGTGATCTGCTCGGCGCCCATCCGCGCCTCGGCGAGCGTCTGTTCGGCCTCCTCGCGGGTCGAGGCGGCCTGCTCGTCGAGCTCGCGCTCCCGGTCGTCGAGGTCGCCGCGGCGGCGCGTCGCCTCCTCGTCGAGCGCGGCCCGACGGGCGGCCAGGTTCTGCTCGCCGTCTTGGCGGTGGGCCTCGGCCTCCTTACGCGTGCGCTCCATCAGCGCCGACGCCTCGCGAGCGGCGGTGGCCCGCGCGTTGGCGGCCTCCTGCTCGGCGACGCGCAGGACGCGCTCGATGCGGTGGCCGAAGCCGCCCTCCACGGCCGAGTCGCCGTCGCCCTGACGTTCCGGGCGGCTGCGGGCCCGGTGGAGCTCCGCCTCGGCGTCCTCGGCGCGCTGCTGCTCCTGCCGGTGGGCGTGCTCGAGCATCTCGACACGTGCGAGCAGGGCCTGCACGTGCCCGTCGACCTGGTTCGGGTTGTAGCCCCGCTTCGTCAGGTCGAACACATTGGTCTGAGTGGCATCCCCCGACTGGGTCACGAGGGCGGACCCTAACTCACCCGATCGCGCACTATCACCCCCAGTCCGCAACATGACGGTGACCCGACCGTGACCCCAAAAGAACCACCAACGTGTCGTTCAGGGGCAGCCGTCCGTGATCAGTCCTGCGAGCAGGGCGATCCGCACCGGCAGGTCGGCGACCACGACGTGCTCCTGCTCGGCGTGCGCCCCGCCGCCGCTGGCCCCGAGCCCGTCGAGCACCGGCAGCCCGGCCGCGGCGAGGATGTTGCCGTCGCTGGCGCCGCCGACCTCGCGCGGATCGACCGTGACCCCGAGCGACGCCAGCACGGCCTCCGCCCGCGCGACCAGGCCCGGCGCCGGCGCCGTCCACGGCGGCCGGTTCCAGCCGCCGACGACCTCGATCCGCACCCGCGGATCGGCGGGGCGCCACGCCGACAGCGCCGCCGTCACCCGCGCGGCCTCCGCGTCCGTGCGCGCCCGCACGTCGATCTCCATCCGCGCGTGCTCCGCGACGACGTTGGGCCGCGTGCCCCCGCTCAGCACGCCGACGTTCACCGTCGTGCCGGCCGCGGCGTCGGCGAGCCCGGTCAGGACACCGGTCAACGACGCCAGCGCGTGCACCCCCGACGCGCCCGCCTCCGGGTCCAGCCCCGCGTGCGCGGCCACCCCGGTCGCCGTCACCGTCCAGAGCCCGACGCCCTTGCGCGCGGTCTTCACCGTGCCCGTGACGCCGCCCGGCTCGAGCACCAGGACGGCGTCGGCGCCCGCGGCCGCGTCGACGAGCAGCGACCGCGATCCCAGGCTCCCGACCTCCTCATCGAGGTTGACCAGCAACCGCACCGACGGCCGCGGCACCCCGAGCGCGTCCAGCGCGGCCACCGCGTGGACGCCCTGCACCAGCCCGGCCTTCATGTCGAACACCCCGGGCCCGCGCGCGATGCCGTCGGTGACGGCGAACGGCCGCGCCGCGACCGTCCCGGCCTCGAACACGGTGTCGAGGTGCCCGAGCAGCACCACGGTGCCGTCCCGCGAGCCCGGCGCGTCCAGCTGCAGGACCGCGCCCGGGCCCGCGCCGAGCGTCGTCGCGCGCGAGCCCGCCCAGGTCTCGAGCACCCACCCGGTCAGCACGCCCGCCCCCGCCGCGAGCAGGACCGGGTCCGTGCTGGGCGTCTCGGTGTCGACGAGGACGGCGAGGTCGTCGACGATCTCGCCGAGCCGCTCGGACGCCCAGTCGCGGACGGCCGTCATCCGACCCCCAGCGGCCCGCGCCTCGGTCGCCATCGCGCGACCCTCCCCGAGCGGCCGCCGGGGAACAAGGCCGCGGATCGAGGACGGTTCAGGACCAGACGAGATCCGCCGTCCGCACGACGAGCTCGAGCTTGCGCCGCTGGTCGTCCGGCGAGAGCTCGTTGCCCTCCCAGGTGCTCGCGAACCCGCACTGCGGGCTGAGCGCGAGCCGTTCCAGCGGCAGGTGGGTCGCGGCCTCGTCGATCCGCCGCCGCAGGTCGTCGACGGACTCCGGCTCGGGGTGCTTGGTGGTGACGAGGCCGAGCACCGCGGTCGTGCCGGGGCGCACGTGGCGCAGCGCGCCGAACCCGCCGGCGCGGGCGTCGTCGTACTCGAGCAGCAGCCGGTCGTAGTCCGCCTCCGAGAACAGGACCTCGCCCATCTCGTCGTAGGGCACCGAGCTCTCGTACATGCTGCGGTAGTTGCCGCGGCAGATGTGGATGCCGGTGACGACGTCGTCTCCCACGCCGTCGAACACGCGGCGGTCGGTCCGCACGTAGTGGGCGAGCTGCTCGGGCCACCGGTCCGGGTCGGGGAAGAGGCGCCGATCGTCCAGGAACGTGTACTTCGGGGCGTCGAGCTGCAGGTAGCGCACGCCGGCGTCCGCGAGCTCCCGCGCCTGCCGGTTCATGATCGCGACGAGGTCGTCGAGGAACTCCTGCGGGTCGGCGTACGCCTGGTCGGAGACGCCGGCGGTCCAGTAGCTCAGGAAGTTCGTGGGGACGGGCAGCGTCACCTTGACCGGCCGGTCGGCGTGCGCGAGCAGGAAGGCCGCCTCGACGTCGACGAGGCTGCCGCGCGGGGTCAGCCGGGACGCCACGACCGGCGAGGTGTGCGACGCGGTGCGCCCGTCCGGGGCGGTCCACGTGCGCGTGAAGCCCTCGGGGTCGAAGCCGTCGGTGACGTCGAGGACGGGGCCGTGCCAGATGCGCCGGCGCATCTCCCCGTCGCCCACCACGGGCAGGCCGACGGACCGCTGCAGCTCGAGGACGTCGAGCACGGCCTGGTCCTGCAGGGACCGCAGGTCGGACGCCCGGGCGGCCATCGCCTCCCGCAACGCCGCCGGCCGCAGGAACGACCCCACCGTCTCGGCCCGGATCGTCATGTCAGCCATCCCGGCGCACCCTTTCCGCGGCCTGCGCGGCCGCCGTCATCTTGGCGATCGCGAGGTTGCGGGGCACCCGCCGCAGCCCGCAGTCGGTCGAGATCTCCAGGGCCTCGGCGCTGCGGTACTTCAGGCACGTGCGCAGACGTTCGACGAGGTCGTCGGGGGTCTCGGCGTAGTGGGTCTTGATGTCCACCAGGCCCGCCGAGAGGATCCGGCCCGGGTCCCACTGGCCGACGAGGTCGATCTCGGCCATCTCGCGCCCGCCGAACTCGAGGCTGAAGCCGTGGACGTTGGCGTCGAGCAGCGTCGGGAACAGCCAACGGTAGGTCCGCTTGGCGTAGGGCAGGCGGCGGAACGAGCCGAAGCAGATGTGCACGGTGAAGGTGCAGCCGTCGAATCCGTCGACCACCTGGTTGATGATCTCGACCATGGAGGCCGGGCTGCGGTCGTCGTCGGCGACGGCCGGGGTGATCGGCTCCTCGAGCTGGATGTAGTCGCAGCCGGCGTCGAGCAGCTCGGCGATGTGGCCGCGCAGGGCCGGGACCAGCGCCGCCGCGCACGCCTTGCGCGACGGGTAGACGTCGCGGAAGTCCAGCTCGGTCGTCATCCCGTACGGGCCCGGCATCCCGACGCGGGGGCGGCGGTCGGTCGCGGCCCGCAGGAACCGGTACTCGCCGACGAAGTCCCACATCCAGCTCAGGTCGTCGAGGGGCTCGGTGACCTTCCAGACGTCGAGCATGTCGTAGCCCAGCGCGCCGAGGCGGCGCGGCGCGGGCTGCAGGACGAGGCCGGGCAGCGCGGCGGTGATGTTCTCGATCCAGCCGCGGCGGCGGTGCTCGCCGTCGGTGACGATGTCCAGGCCGCAGCGCTCCTGGTCGCCGATCGCGAGGCGGCAGTAGTCGTCGTAGAGCTCGCGCTCGTCGTCCGGCCCGAAGCGTCCGGCGGCCTCGGCGGGCTCCACCACGTCCCACCAGCCCGGACGCGCCCAGCCGCCGGTGGTCGTCACCGCGATCTCGGTGTTGACGGTCATCAGCCCTCCTCGAAGCGCATGCCGGTGGCCGCGACGAGCTCGTCGTGGACCGCGCCGCCGCAGCTGGCGACGATGTCGTGGCGGACCGACCCGTCCCGGACCCGCCCGGCGAAGTCGGTGACGCGCCCGCCGGCCTCCTCGATCAGCAACCGCCCGCCCGCGACGTCCCACGGCGCCATGTCGCGCTCGACGTAGCCGCCGAGGTGGCCTGCGGCGAGGTGGGCCATGACGAGCGCGGGCGCGCCGGGGAAGCGGACCCCGCCCGAGACCGTGAGCATGGCCCGCATGAGCCGGGCGAACTCGGCGATGACGGCCGGGTCGGCCGACTGGGCCTGTACGCACACGACGACCTCGGCCGCGCGCGTCGCCGGCGACACGCCGAGGGGCCGCCCGTTGCAGGTGGCGCCGCCCCCGCGCACGGCGGCGTAGAGCTCGTCGCGCAGCGGGTCGTGGACGGCGGCGACGACCGGGTCGCCGTCGAGGGTCGCCGATACCGCGGTCGCGAACCACGGGAAGCCGTCGATGAACGCGCGGGTGCCGTCGAGGGGGTCGACCCACCAGCACAGGCCCGCGACCGGCGCGCTCGTGTCGGGGGCGTCCTCCTCGCCGAGCACCACGTCGTCGGGGCGCTCGGCCCGGATCGCCGCGACGACGGCCTCCTGCGCGGCCAGGTCGGCCGAGGAGCTGACGTCGACGCGGGCGTCCTTGAGCGTCACCTCGAGCACCTTGTCCTGGTAGGAGAGGAGCACGGCGCCGCCGGCGCGGGCGGCCCGCTCGGCGGTCCCGGCCAGGTCGTGAAGGCTCACCCCAGCACCTCCACCACGCCGCGGTCGCCGTCGATGCGGACGCGGTCGCCGGTGGTGATCGTCGAGGTGGCGACGCCGGTGCCGACGACGCACGGGATGCCGTACTCGCGAGCGATGATCGCGGTGTGCGACAGGGTGCCGCCGGTGTCGGTGACACACCCGCTGACCAGCCCGAACACCGGCGTCCACTCGGTGGTCGTGCCGCCGCAGACGAGGATGTCGCCGTCGCGGACCTGGTCGATGTCCTGCGCGGCACGCACGACGCGGGCGGTGCCGACCACGGTGCCGCGGGCCGCCGGGAACCCCGACAGCGACGCCGTGGCCCGCCGGGACTTGATCGTCGCGAAGTACTCCGGGGTGAGGCCGAACAGCTCAGTCATGATCGGGTCGTTGACCGCGTCGGGGACCGTCCCGACGACGGGCGGGAGCTCGCCGCCCCGGGCCGACCAGTGCTCGTAGTAGTCGCGACGGGCGGTGACCAGGGACCGACAGTCGGCCGGGCCGCCGCCGTCGAGCAGGTCGAGCAGCTCGTGGCGGAACAGGAAGAACACGTCCTCGCGAGCGTCGAGCACCCCGTCGGCGACGAGCCGGTCGGCCGCCGCCAGCGTCAGGCGCCGGATCGGCAGGTGGACGCGGCGGTCGATGAGGAAGTTGTGCTCCTCGTTCCACCACACGAAGTTCGCGGACCGGTTGGAGGCCAGCGCCGCGTCGAACCGGGCGCGGTCCTCCTCGGTGAGCGAGGCCCGGGCCTCGTCGACGAGACGGTCGCGCTCGGCGAGCACGTCGCGGCGCGCGGCCGCGAAGTCGTGGCCCTCGGGGCGGGTGAGGAACTCGCGGATCGTGCCCAGCGGCGTGGCCGGGTGCTCCGCCCAGGAGGGCCGGTCCATCGTCGCGGTCTCGTCGGTGCGCTGCCCCCAGACCGCGAGGAACGCCTCGAGCTCGCCCCACCACGCCGGCCCGTTCGGCTCCCGCTCGAGCGCGGCGCGGACGTCCTCGACGGTCGGCGCGGCGAGCGCCGCGGCGACGCCGAGCTCGCGGGCCCGTCCGGCGAGGCGCCAGAGCTCCTCGTCGGTGCGCAGGTAGGCGGTCTCCTCGCCGGCGAGCCACTTGGGGATCTCGCCGGTCTCGAGCCCGAGGTCGGTGACCAGCCCGAAGAGCGCGACGTAGTTGGCCGCGAGCAGGTACATGACCTCGAAGTGCACGCCCCACGCGCGCCGGTGGAACGCGATCGCGTCGTCCAGGGCCGTGCGCAGCTCCGCGCGGTCCATCGCGTCGACGTCGAGCCCGTCGAAGTGGGCGTAGGCGGCCTCGAGCTCGGCGCGGTAGCCCGCCCAGTAGGTGTCGAAGTCGGCGAGGCGCGGCCCCGCGAACGCCCCGAAACGCTCGGCGCGCGCGCCCATCTGCCAGACCGACGTGATCGGGCACTGGCCGAGGTAGACGTGGACGCCGGCGATCCGGTTGACCATGCCGGCGGTCGGCGGGATGCCGACGATCTCGGCTCCGTACTGCGTGCCCCAGGTCTGGGCGTCCTCGAGCAGCCCCATGCTCGCCGGGGTGATGCCCTCGGCGAAGTGCTGGGAGTCCCGCATCCAGAAGCGGCCCTCGTCGGCGCGCGTGAAGGGCGCGAGCGGCTCGGCCAGGAACGGTCGGGACTCCAGGCGCGGCTCGTAGCCGGGGTAGAAGTCGCCGTCGGCGTACTCGCCGAGGGGGATGACCGTGCTCGTGTCCTCGATGGTCGTCACCGGTTCACGTCCTCGTGCTGGGCTGCGGTGGCCGGCGACGCTAGGAGCGGACCGGGGGCGATCGGTAGCCGCTTCCGGCCGCGCCGTCCGGTTCCGGCGAGCCGGGTGTGGCCCTTGACACCTCCCGGCGGGTCACGCCAGCGTCGGGTGCGGCACGAGGAGGTGCGGCGTGGAGGTCTGTCGCGGTGGCTTCCGGACGGCCGACCCCGACGACGCCCACGAGCGGACCGAACCGCTCATGACCGGGCACCGGATGACGGTGCGCCGCGAGGGCGCGTCGTTCGGGGCGGACGTGCGGTGGATCGTCGGTGACGGCCTGGGTCTGCTGCGCTTCTCCTACGGGGCGGCCGTCGACATCCGCTCGCACCCGCTCGACGCCTTCGCCACCGTGCACCTCCCCGTGCGCGCCGGCTTCCACGCCGAGCACCGCGGCATGCGGGTGCGGGCCGACGCGTCGCGCGGCGCGGTGTTCTCCTCGTCGGGGCCGCTGACGATGCGGTGGGACGCCGGCCTCGACCTGCTCGTCCTCAAGATCGACCGCGCCGACCTCGAGCGGGAGCTCGCTGCCCTGCTGGGCCGGGCGCCGGAGGCCCCGCTGACGTTCGACCTCGCGATGCCGCGCGCCGGCGGCACCGTCAGCGGGGCCGCCGAGCTGGTCCGCGGCACCTGCGCGGCCGCCGGCCCGCACGGGCCGCCGCCCCGGGTCTGGGCGGCGCTGAAGCACGCGGCCGCGACGGCGCTGCTGCTCGGGCACCCCCACTCGTACACCGAGGCGCTGCGCGAGCCCACGCCGCCCGTGTCGTCGACGGTCGTGCGCCGGGTCCTCGACCGGGCCGCCGCCGACCCCGCCCACCCCCCGACCGCGCCCGAGCTCGCGCGGCTCACCGGCGTCAGCGAGCGCACCCTGCGCACGGTCTTCCACGCCGAGTTCGGCGTCGGACCGGTCACCTACCTGCGGCGCCGCCGCCTCGACGCCGTCCACCGCGAGCTGGCCGACCTCGACCCCGCTGACGACACCACCGTCGCCGACGCCGCCCTCCGCCACGGCTTCGCCCACGCCGGACGCTTCGCCGCCGAGTACCGCGCGCGGTTCGGCGAGGCACCGAGCACGACGCTGCACCGGTGCGCTCCGCGCACGTGAGCACTTTCAGGTGCTATAGCCCGGGAAAGTGCTCACGAGCGCGCAGCGCACTTGCTGGACCCGACGCGGCGGCGCGGAGCACCATCCGGACATGGGGGACGCGGTAGCGGTGGGGGAGGGCGACGTGCCGGCGGTCGCCGCCGCCGGGGCGCGGGCGTTCGCTGAGGACGGCATGTTCACCTTCGTCTTCCCCGACCGGTCGACGCGGCCCGCGAAGCTCGACCGCTTCTTCCGCGGCGCCGTGCGCTACGGCCGGCTCGCCGGGACCGTGCTGACGACCCCGCAGCGCGCGGGCGTCGCCATCTGGCTGCCGCCCGGCCACACGACGATGTCCGTCGCCGCCATGGCCCGCGCGGGCATGCTGTCGTTCCCGGTGACGCTCGGACCGGCCGCGTTCCGGCGGTTCACGGCCTACACGAGCTGGCTCGACGGCCGGCGGCGCGAGCTCGCCCCCGACCCGCACTGGTTCCTGCTCGCGCTCGGCGTCGACCCCGTGTGGCAGCGCCGCGGGGTCGGCACGACGCTCACGGCCCCGGTCCTCGCCGACGCCGACGAGCGCGGGCTGCCGGCCTACCTGGAGACGACGAGCGAGGCCAACGTCGCCTACTACGAACGCACGGGCTTCGGCGTCGCCCGCGAGGCCGTCCCCGACGCCGGGCCGCGCACCTGGCTGATGCGCCGGGAGCCGCGACGCCGGGTGTGGGGTGATCCGGCGACCGGGTAGTCGCCGAACCGATCGACGGGCGGAGAGGACGGACCCAGGTGGCGACGCCGGCACGCGAGCGGGAGCTCGTCCCCGCCGCGCCCCGCGACCGCCCCCGCGCTCTCGCGGTCGCGGCTCTGGCCCTCGCCGCGCCGGTGGTGCTGGTGGTCGGTGAGCTGCTCGCCGAGGCGGTGCAGCCGGCGGGCGCCTACGACGCGGTCGGGCAGACGGTCAGCACGCTCGCCGGCCGGGCGGCCACCGACCGGTGGATCATGGCGGGCGCCCTGGCGATCGTCGGCGTGCTGTACGTGCTGGTCGCGGCCGGTCTGCGAAGCGTGTCCCGGGCCGCGCGTGCCGTCCTCGGGCTGGGTGGCGCGGCCGTGGTCGTCGCGGCGCTCGCCGCCCAGCCGGCGCACGGCAGCTCGACGGTGCACATGGCCGCCACGGTCACCGGCGCCGTCGCCCTCGTGCTCTGGCCGCTCCCGCTGGCCGCCGACCGTCGCCTCGACCCCGTCCTGCGGTGGGGCTCCGCGCTCGCCGTGGTCGTCCTGCTCGGCCTGCTCGGATGGTTCTGCGCCCAGGCCTGGACCGACGGCGCGTCGCTGGGGCTCGCGGAACGCGCGCTGATCCTCGGCGAGATGGTCTGGCCGCTCGTGGTGGCGGTCCGCGCGGCGCGGCCCCCGCTCGCGCTCGCCGCCGCGGTGGCCGGTCCGGTCGTGTTCGTCGTCGGCGTCCTCGCCGCCCAGGTCGCGCAGCCGATCCCGGACCCCTGGGACCAGTCGGCGAGCGCCCTGGCCGGCCTCGCCGCCACGAGCCGCTGGATCATGACCGGCACCCTCGTGCTCGGCGGCGCCCTCACCGTGCTCACCGCGCTCGCCCTGCGCCCCCGCGTCCCGCCGGCGGCGTGGCGGCTGCTCGCGGCGGGCGGCGCGTTCCTCGTGCTGACGGGGCTGAACCCGCAGCCGGTGGGCGGCTACTCGGCGGTGCACATGGTCGCCGGTGGCCTGGCGTGGGCGGCGTACAGCACCTGGCCGCTGGGCCTCGTGGCGTCGCCGGCGGTCGACCGACGGCTGCGGGTGGCCTCCGCCGTCGCGACGGGCGTGCTTGTCGTGCTCGTGGCGTGGTTCGCGGTCCAGCTCGTCACCGCCGGCACCTGGTACGGCCTGTCCCAGCGGATCGTCGTGCTCGCCCAGGCGGTGTGGCCGGTGGTGGTGGCCGCCTACGTGAGCGGAATCCACGGGCAGAACCGTGAATTCCGCTCACATCGCGCTGAAGATCACTGACAAGGCCGGCGCGACGTCGTGGTGGTCGCGCACGAGACGGCAGTGCCCCCGCCCGGCGCGGGCGAGGTCGCGGCCGAGCTCGACGTCGCGCTCGCCGGACACGTCGAGCAGCACGTCGAGCCGCGGCAGGCGCCCGGCGATCCCGCGCGGGTCGGGGCCGGCGTTGTGCACCGCGTCGGAGAGCAGCAGCACCCGCGCATGCGGGGTCCCGGCCGCCAGCCGCGCCGCCGTGGTCAGCGCGAAGGCGACGTTGGTCAGCCCGCGGGTCGGTACGCGCAGCAGCAGGTCGAGCACCGCGAGCGGTGCGAGCCGCTCGCCGGGGCGCAGAAGGATCGTGGCGTCGGACCAGAACGCGACCACCGCCAACCGGTCCCGCCCGAGCTCGCCGGCCAGGGCGCCCACGGTGGCCGCCGCGGTCAGCGCGCGCTCCCCGGTCATCGACCCCGAGACGTCGACGGCCAGCACCACCGTCCGCGCGCTGCGCCGCCGCTCGCGCACGACGAGGTCCTCGTCGGCGGGCGCCGGGTTCGCCGCGAGCACCTCGAGGGTCGCGTCGAGCTCGAGGTCGTCGCCCGCGCCGTGCCACCGCCGGCTGACCAGCTCCCCGGCCACCCCGGTGGAGCGCTCCTCGTCGGTCGGCGGGCGCAGCGCCAGGCGCCGGGCGATCCGCCGGGACCGGGCACGGGCGACCTCGTCGGCCGTCCGCGCACCCAGCTCCTCCAGCGCCACCACCTCGGCCGGCTCGTCCGACGCCCCGGGCGCGGTCCGGCTCCCGACCGACCGGTCCCCGCGCCGGCGCCGCGTGCCGTCGGAGAGCACGAGCCCGCCGCCCGCCCCGGCGCGCTCGTAGAGCGCCGGCTCCTCGGTCAGCTGCTTCGGCTTCCGACGCAACGGGCGACGCCGCGACTCACGGCGGACGGGGCTGTCGGCCTCGACCTGCTTTCAACCGGGCTCGGCGCGCGCCGGGTCGAGCACGAACCACGACTCCCAGATCGTCCGCAGCACCTGCTCCGGCGTCGCCTCCACGACCTCGTCGAGGTGGATACGGCCCGAGAGCGCGAGCAGCAGACCGTCGAGGACGAGTGCGGTGTAGTCGTCGGGCAGCCCCCGCGGCGGGGTCGTGCCGGGGTCGTCCGGGATTGGCACCGAGCGCAGCCGGGCCAGCCGGTCGACGACGAGCGCGAGGTCGATCGCCCCGCGCACGCTGCTGCCCTGCCGGGTCGCCTCGTGCCCGCGCGTCGCCCGCGTCAGGCCGACCGCGTCGGCGACCAGCCGCGGGAGGTCGAGGTCGGTGCGGGCGGCGACGATGGCGCGCTCGGCCTCGGCGTCCTGGTAGTCGACGGCGAGGCGGCAGAGCCGGTCGCTCACCGACGTCGACAGGCGCGTGGTGCCGATCGTGTCGTACGGGTTCATCGTCGCGACCACCCGGAACGACGGCGCCGCCTCCACCGTCCCGACCCGCGGCACGGCGATCCGCCGCTCGGCCATCGCCGTGAGCAGCGTGTTCAGCGTGTCCTCGGGCGCCCGGTTGAACTCCTCGACGTAGAGGAAGCCGCCCGAGCGCATCGCCTCCAGCAGCGGCCCGGGCACGAAGGTCTCCGCGGAGTAGTCCTCGCGCAGCACCCGCGCCGGGCTGTGGTGCCCGACGAGCCGGGTCGGCGTGAGGTCCGCGTTGCCCTCGACGAACACCATCGGCACGTCCCACTCGGCGGTGATCGCCGCGAGGATCGTCGACTTCGACGTCCCCGGCGGGCCCTCGAGCAGGACGTCGCGCCCCGCGGCGACGGCGGCCAGGAGCAGGTCGAGCTCCCGCTCCCGGCCGACGACCCGCGCCGCGACCTTCTCCCGGACGCCCGTCAGGTCGTCGGTCACTTGACGGCGAAGCCCGCGTCGACCGGCAGGGTCACGCCGGTGACGTAGCGGCCCGCGTCGCTGACGAGGTAGAGGATGGCGTTGGAGATGTCGACGGCCTCGACGATCTCGACCGGCAGGAGGTTGGCGAGCGCGTCGCCCTTCTCCGGGTTCTCCGCCATCCACGCCTCGAGCTGCGGGTTCACGACCATCGGCGTGTTCACCCCGGTCGGGTGGACGGTGTTGACGCGGATGCTGTGCGGCGCGAGCCAGTGGGCGAACGACCGCATGAGCCCGACGACGCCGTGCTTGGCCGCGGCGTAGCCGCTGTAGGCGCCGCCGCCGTCGCCGCCGCGTCCCGACAGGCCCTGGGTGGAGCTCGTGAGCACGATCGCGCCGCCGTCGCCCTGCTCGATCATGCGCGGCGCCGCGGCCTTCACGGTGTGGAAGACGCCGGTGAGGTTGATGTCGATGACCTCCTGCCAGCCGCGCTCCTCGTCGTCGGGCTCGCCGCCGACCTGGTTCGCGATGCCGGCGTTGGCCAGCACGATGTCGACGCGGCCGAGCTCGGCGACGCCGTCGTCGAACGCCGCCTGCAGCGCCTGCCGGTCGCGGACGTCGGCCTGGCGCGTGACGATCCGCCGGTCGAGGTCCTCGACCTGCTTCGCGGTCTCCGCCAGGTCCTCCGGCGTCGCGCCCGCGTACTGCACTGTGCCGATCTGCTCGCAGATGTCGACGCCGATGATGTCGGCGCCCTCCTGCGCGAGCCGCAGCGCGTGGCTGCGGCCCTGGCCGCGCGCGGCCCCGGTGATGAAGGCGACCTTCCCGTCGAGCTGTCCCATGCTCGCGGCTCCTTTAGCTTCGACAACGTCGTCCCCCCCACCGTGACCTACGGCACGTCGATCACGCCACGGCCGGACGGCCGATCTTGTCTGCGCGTCGCTGGCGCGCCACGCGCCGGTGCGAGACGGTGCACGCCGTGATCGGGCGCCTGCTGGCCGTGGTGCTGCTCGCAGTGGTGGGTGCCTACGCGGTGCTCCTCGAGCGCCCGCCGGACCCCGTGCCGGCGTCCGCGCCGCCCGCCGCGTTCAGCGCCGACCGCGCCGCCGTCACCGTCGACCAGCTCGCCCGCGAGCCCCGCCCCGTGGGCAGCCCGGCGTCCGACGCGGCCCGGGACGCGCTGGTCGGACGCCTGCGCGCCGAGGGCCTCGACCCTCGGGTGGACGCCACGGCCGCGATCGCCGCCGAGCAGGGACAGGCGCGGGCGGCGCGCGTCGAGAACGTCGTCGCCACGCTGCCGGGCACCGACCCGACCGGCGCCGTCGTGCTCATGGCGCACTACGACTCGGTGACCGCCGGACCCGGCGCCGCCGACGACATGGCGGGCGTCGCGACCCTCCTCGAGACCGTGCGGGCCCTGCGCGCCGGCCCGCCGCTGCGCAACGACGTCACCGTCGTGCTCACCGACGGCGAGGAGGCGGGCCTGCTCGGAGCGCGGGCGTGGGTGCGCGAGCAGCTGCCCCCCGACCGCCCGACCGTCGTCCTGAACTGGGAGGCCCGCGGCGTCGAGGGACCGTCGCTGCTGTTCGAGACCTCGCCGGGCAACGCCGGGCTCGTCGACGCGTGGGCCCGCTCGGTGCCGCACCCGCGGGGGGACTCCTCGCTGGTCGAGATCTACCGCTTCCTGCCCAACGACACCGACCTCTCGCCCGTCCTCGACGCCGGCCGGCCCGGCATGAACGCGGCGTTCATCGAGCGGCCGTACCAGTACCACACCCCGGGCGACACCCCGGCGAACCTCAGCCGCGCCTCGGTGCAGAACCACGGCGGGAACGCGCTGGCGCTGACCCGGGCCCTCGGCGCCGAGGACCTCGCCCCGCTCGACCCGCGGGCCTCGGGCCGGGAGCCGACGGGTGACCGCACCTACTTCGCCGCGCTGGGCTACCTCGTCACCTACGACAGCCTCTGGGCCTGGGCCGTCGCGGGTCTCGCGTTGCTGCTGGTCGTGGTGCTGATCGTCGTGGCGCGGGTGCGCCGGAAGGCGACGATCGGGGGCGTGCTGGGCGGCGTGGGCGCCTACCTGCTCGCGCTGGGCGTCGCGGTCGCCGCCGGGATCGGGTTCTGGCGGGCGCTGGTCTGGTTCCGCCCGTCGTACGCCGACACCGGCCCGTTCCTCGGCCGCCCGACGCTCTACGAGATCGCGGCCGGAGTCCTGGCGTTCGTCGTGGTGACCCTGGTGGTGAGCCTGCTGCGCCGCCGGCCGGGTGGCCTCGCCCTCGCGAGCGGCGCGCTGCTGGTGCTGGCGCTGCTCTCCCTCGGGCTCGCGGCCGTCGCGCCGGGCTCGGTGTTCCTGCTGGCGTGGCCGGTCGTGGGGCTCGCGGTGGGCCTGATCGTGGTGGCGCTGGCGGGGGAGCGCCCCTGGCTCGCGGTGCCGTTCCTCGTGCTCGGCGCCGTCCCCGCGGTCGCCCTGCTCGTCCCGTTCGCGGTCGCGTCCTACGGCGTCGCGGGGGTGTCCGACGGGCTCCCGGTCGCGGTGTTCGTGCTGGTCGGGGTGCCGATCGCCGCCGGGCTCTCGGCGTTGCCGCGCCCCGGCCAGGTCCGGGGGTACGCGCTGCCGATCATGGCGCTGTTCTGGGTGCTGATCCTCGCCGCGGGCGGGCTGTTCGTCGACCGCCCCGACGCCCGGACCCCGCAGGGCAGCAGCCTCGCCTACGTCCTCGACGCCGACGCGGGCGTCGCGCGCTGGGTGACGGCGGACACCGCGCCCGCGGACTGGACGCGCAGCTACGCGCCGGACCCGCCCTCGGTGGTCGAGTCCTGGCCGTACGGCGGGCCGGTGGGCAGCGGGCCGGCACCGGTCCGGCCCGCGCCGGGCCCCGCCGCGCTCCCGAGCCCGATCCCGGGCGGCGTGCGGCTGCAGGTGTCGTCGCCGCGGGGCGCGCCGACGATCTTCGTGCGCGCCGACCGTCCCGCCACCGCGGTGACGGTCGCCTACCCCGGCCGCCCGCCGGTCTCGACGCCGCTCGACGGCGGCCCGCTGCGGCTCGAGCTCGACGACGTCCCGCCCGAGGGCGCCGTGGTGGACCTCCAGCTCGCCGGCCCCGCCACCCTGCGCGTCGACGACCAGACCCTCGGCCTCGCCGGCATCCCGGACTTCAGCCCCCGCCCGCCCGAGCTGCGCCAGGCCCGGGGCAACCAGAGCGACGTCGTGATCGTCTCCCGCCGCCTCGCCCTTCCGTAACCCTCCCCCCACCCGATCCCGACAATTCTCAGGATTCGGAACCGCGCGACCCTGGTGGTCTTGGTGGGCCCCGAGGACCATGCGCCCCCGATCCGGACTCCTGACCGAGGAGGGATGATGATGGGTGAGGAACGAATCCAAATCCGACGCACGGTGGACGCAAGGCCCGAGAAACTGTTCGCCCTGCTCACGAGCCCGGCGCGTCACCCCGAGATCGACGGCTCGGGGATGCTGCGGTCCCTCGACGGGCCCGACGTCACGCTTCGTCAGGCCGGCGACCAGTTCGTGATGAACATGAACAATTCCATCCTCGGCGACTATCAGGTCAAGATCACGATACAGGAGTTCGAGGAGAATCGGCTCATCAGCTGGGGTGGCAACCTGCACCCCGAGGACGGGTATCGGGATCGGATCGGGGACATGCAGGCCACCGGTCACACCTTCACCTGGCGTCTCGAACCAGCGGGGTCGGGCACCGACGTCACGCTCACCTACGATTGGAGCGACGTCACCGACGAGCAGTTTCGCGGCATCTTCCCGATGATCAGCGAGGAGCAGCTCGTGGACTCCGTCGAGCGGGCCGCCGCGGCGGCCGGCTGACACAGCTCGCGTCGCCGAGCGCCGACCTCAGGCGCGTTCGTCCGACACGACCTCGTACCAGCTCGTCTCGCTCGGCCCGTCCTGCAGGCCCTCCATCCGCTCGCGGGTCTCGAGGAACGCCTCGTCGGAGTGCCAGGCCTCCCACGCCGCGCGGGTGGTCCAGGTGCCGATCACCGTGCGCTCGTTCGGCGACTCGAGCGGGATGACGAGCTGGTTGCCGATCCACCCCTCCTTCTCGCGGGCGGTCTCGAGGCGGTCGCGCATCGCCGCGTCCCACTCCGGCTCGCGGCCGGGGGTGAGCGTGACGTGGGTGATGACGGTCATCATGGCTGCTCGACTACCCGCGCCCTGGCCCGTCTCACGCGCCCGTCTCACGCCCGCGGGTAGGCGACCTCGCCCGCCGCCGCCCGTTGCGCGATCTGCGCGATCCGCCCGGCCCGCGTCGCCGGCCGCTTCGCCTCGACGAGCCACACGAGCATCGCCCGCCGCTTCGAACGGCTGAAGCCCTCCCACTGCTGGCGCGCGCCGGGGTGCGTGTCGAACGCCGTGGCGAGGTCGGGCGGCACGACCAGGTCCTCGACGTCGTCGAGCATCGTCCAGCTGCCGTCGGCCTTCGCCGCGTCGATCATCGCCCGCCCGGCCGGCGCGATCAGCCCCGCCTCCTCCAGGCGCGCGACCCGCTGCTTGTTCGATCGCGCCCAGCCGCTGCCGCGTCGACGCGGACCGAACCACATCGCCGTGCGCTCGTCGTCGAGCGAGCGGGTGGTGCTGTCGATCCAGCCGAAGCACAGCGCCTGCTCGACGGACTCCTCGTAGCCGACGGTCGGGCGCCCGGTCCGCGGCTTCCAGGTCACGAGCCAGACGCCGACGCCGCGGTCGTGGTGCTCGGCGAGCCACGTGCGCCAGGCGTCGACGTCGTCGGGGTGCACCTGCTCGCTCATGATCGGATCGCCGTCCGGGCCTTGAGGCGGTCGGCCAGCAAGCTCAGCGGGAGCGCGAGGGCCCAGCTGACCCGGGCCCAGGTGGGCGACACGTACGCCAGCGGGATCGACGGCAGGAACCCGACGACGACGGCCGCGGTCCCCCAGTACTTGCCGTGGCCCCAGCGTCGCACCCAGCCGTCGCCGCCGACCAGGCCGTCCTGCTCGGCGATGCGCCACAGCGCGAGCGAGCTCAGCGAGGTGCCCATGATCGAGCCGGCGTAGACGACCGTCGCTGCCGTGCTGTCGCCGTTGCCGAGCAGCGCGGTGGGGAACGGCAGCATGACGACGAAGAACAGGAACACGAGGTTCGCGACCAGCAGGCGCCGGCTCGCGCCGCGCAGCGCCAGGAGGTCGTCGTGGTGGAGGACCCAGAAGCCCCCGATGACCGCGAAGCTCAGGATGAGCGCGAGGAACTGGTGACCCAGGTCGAGCAGGTCCCCGATGACCTGCCCGTCCCGGATCTGCACGTCCGTCAGCGGCAGGATGAGGATCGTGATCGCGATGGCGAAGATGCCGTCGCTGAGCGCCGAGACGCGGTCGAGGGACGGCAGCGGCCGGCCGTCGTCACCCTCCACCGCCGCCCCCCTCGTGCTCAGCCCTGGATCTCGTAGGTCGGGGTGATGATCGCGCGCCCGATGCTGTGGAAGAAGAGGTTGAAGCCGAGGAACGCCGGCGTGGCGTCGGCGCCGACCCCGAGGTCCTCGACGTCGACCGCGTGGACGACGAAGAAGTAGCGGTGCTCGCCGTGCCCGGGCGGCGGGGCGGCGCCGATGTAGCGCTTCGCGCCGGCGTCGTTGGCCAGGGTGATCGCGCCCTCGGGCAGCAGGCCCTTCTCGGGGTCGCCGGCGTCGGCGGGCAGGCTCGTCGTGGAGGCGGGGATGTTGGTGACCGCCCAGTGCCAGAACCCGCTCGCCGTCGGGGCGTCGGGGTCGAAGCAGGTGACGGCGTAGCTCTTCGTCCCGTCGGGGGCGCCGGACCACTCCAGCTGCGGCGTGACGTCCTCGCCCCCGGCGCCCATGATGCCGCTGACCTGCGCGTTCGGCAGTGTCTGGCCGTCGGCGACGTCGGTGCTGGTAACGGTGAACGACGCGACGTCGGGCAGGTACTGGTACGGGTCGGGCGGCTGGTGGGACACGAGTAGCGCCTCCTTCTCGACTGCGTGGTCTCCGGCGCCAGTACCCCGGTGGGCGGTCGGGTCACGCCCACTGGACGAGCAGCAGGTCGACGCGCTGCTGATCCTCGAGGACGAGGAAGGTGACCAGCCCGCCCTCGCCGAAGGCTCGTGTCCGCAGGGGCCCGGCCGGCTTCTCGGCGACGTACGGGTCGCTGTCCCACGGGTCTGCCTCGAGCGCTCGGCGGAGCAGCTCGAAGTCGTCGACTGCCTCGGGCGGGAGCGCCCGGATCTGGTCCTGCGCGGGCCCGCGGGTGTCGAGCGAGTACACGAGGTGGCGTCAGAGGCGGCGTTCGGAGACGTCCGTGGGTTCGTCCTCGGGCGGCGCCGTGCCGGTCAGCGCGGTGACCGCGTCGCGGACGACCCGACGGTGCTGACCGCGGTCGCGCGTGATCCATGCGCGCCGCCGCCAGAACTCGATCGTCTCGTGCACGACCGTCAGGTCCATGTCCCGCCCAGCCTCGTCCAACGCTGCTCGGAAGGCGCGGCTGAACGCCTCGCGATGTTCAGGATGGAGCGCCTCGAGCACCGCACGCGGCGTGGCGCCCGCGCGCGGGAGCGGCGGGAGCTCCTCCCGCGACGGAGCCTCCGGCCTCGCGCTGCTCACGTGTCGACGATAGCGAGTACGACCGACGGCAGAGCCCCGTTCGAGAGAACGCGCTGTCCTGGCGTCGAGCGCGTCCATGCTGACGCCACTGAAGATCTCCCGATCCGCCGGATCCGATCGGCGCCGAGCTGCGTCGAACCTCCCGAGAGGGAGGAGCGCCCATGAGGGCATCGTGCAGGGTCGTCCAGGTCGTCGCGATCATGGTGCTGGCGGCGTCTCGTCGTCGAGCCCTACCTGTGGGCCGTCGACGGGATGCTCTGGCCGCTCTTCCCCGACGGCGTGCGGATGTGGTCGGTCGAACGCATCCGTCGGGCCGACGCCGACGGCAGCGTGGAACTCACCGCCTTGCCCGGTCCGGTCGACCTCGACCACGACGCGACCTTCCTGCTCGAGCTCGCCGCACCCTCGACGGACCAGCAGCGGCTTCAGGAGAACGCGCCCGCGTAGGCGTTGAGGGCCGGCTGGCCGCCGAGGTGGGCGTAGAGCACCGTCGAGTCCGGCCCGATCTCGCCCGACTGCACGAGGTCGACGAGCCCCGCCATCGACTTCCCCTCGTACACCGGGTCGATGATCATCCCCTCGAGCTCGGCGGTGAGCCGGATCGCGTCGATCGTCGACGCCACCGGGATCCCGTAGCGGTCTCCGGCCCAGCCCTCGAGCACGGTGATCTCGTCGTCGCGCAGCTCGCGCCCGAGCCCGATCAGCTCGGCGGTGTGGCGGGCGATCCGTGCGACCTGGTCGCGGGTCTTCGGCAGGGTCGCCGAGGCGTCGATCCCGATCACCCGGCGCGACGGCTCCTGCGCGGCGAAGCCGGCGATCATGCCGGCGTGGGTCGAGCCGGTGACGGTGCAGACGACGATCGTGTCGAAGAAGACGCCGAGCTCGGCCTCCTGCTGCTCCACCTCGCGCGCCCACTGCGCGAACCCGAGCCCGCCGAGGCGGTGCTCCGAGGCCCCGGCCGGGATGCCGTAGGGCGTGCCGCCGGCCTCGCGGACCTCCTCCATCGCGCGCTCCCACGAGTCGCGGATGCCGATGTCGAAGCCGGCCGGGTCGAGCCGCACGTCCGCGCCGAGGATGCGCGACAGCAGGATGTTGCCGACCTTGTCGTTCACCGCGTCCGGCCAGTCCACCCACTTCTCCTGCACCAGCCGGGCTCTGAGCCCGAGCTTGGCCGCGACCGCGGCGACCTGCCGCGTGTGGTTGGACTGGTAGCCGCCGACGGAGACCAGCGTGTCGGCGCCCGAGGCGAGCACGTCGGGGACGATGTACTCGAGCTTGCGGGTCTTGTTGCCGCCGTAGGCCAGGCCGGAGTTGGCGTCCTCCCGCTTGGCCCAGACGTCCGCCCCGCCCAGGTGCGCGGTGAGGCGGTCGAGCCGGTGGACCGGGCTCGGTCCGAACAGCAGCGGGTAGCGCTCGAAGTCGTCGAGGGACATCGGGGCCTCCTGGTCCTCGTCCTGGGCGCCGATCGCCAGGTCGTGAGACACCGTATGCAAAATATTGCACGCCCGCCCGCCGTGAGGTCAGGTCATGATCCCCACGAGAGCGAGGTAGAAGACCGACGGGACGAGCAGGGCGCCCATGCCCGTGTAGAACGTCGAGGTCATGGCGCCGTAGGGCACGAGGCGCTTGTCCGTGGCGGCCAGCCCGCCGGCGACGCCCGAGGTCGTCCCCATCAGCCCGCCGTAGGCCATGGCCGACTTCGAGTTGTTCAGCCCGATCAGCGGGGCGATGAACGGCGTCCCGATCATGACCAGGACGGACTTGACCAGGCCGGCGGCCACCGAGAGCGCGATGACCTCACTGCTCGCGCCGAGCGCCGTCCCGGTGACGGGGCCGACGATGTAGGTCGCGGCGCCGCCGCCGATGGTGGCCATGCTGACCGGGTCGGTGTAGCCGAAGGCGAAGGCGATGAGGGCGCCGACGACCGCGGCGACGAGCACGCCGAGCAGGATCGACAGGATGCCGGCCGCGCCGCCCTTGCGGATCTCGCGCAGGTCGACGCCGTAGGCGGTGGAGACGATCGCGAAGTCGCGCAGCATCGCCCCGCCCATCACCCCGAGGCCGGCGAAGATCGCGACGTCGGCCAGGCCGTCCTCGCCGCCGGTGACCGAGCCGCCGACGTAGGCCAGCACCAGCCCGACGACGATCGCGATCGCGGAGCCCTGCAGGCGCCCGCGGGTGAGCTTCTTGGACAGGAAGTTCGACGCGAGCACCACCATGCCGACCAGGAAGAAGGCGAAGACGAGCCCGTTGTCGGTGAAGACCTCGGCGATGCGGTCCATCAGGCGCTCCCCTTCGTGGCGGTGGTCTGGTCGGTGGCGGTCCGGTCCGGGGCGGTGCCCTCAGCGGTGGTCCGGTCGCTGGAGGCGTCGGCCTCCCGGGCCCGCACGGGTGCCTCCTCGTCCTCCAGCGGCGGCAGGGGTTCGGCCTTGCCGCCGATGCGGGCCAGCAGCGGGACCAGGGCGAGCCCGACCAACGTCGCGGCGACCCCGACGATCAGGGCCATCGGGCCGCCCGACAGGGCGGAGACGACGTTCTGGGTGGCCGCCATCGCCACCACGATCGGGATGTAGAGGGCGGACCAGAACAGGACGCCCATCTCGGTGGCGGCCGGGAACCGGTCCCGGCGCCGGAGCTGGTCGGCGACCAGCACGAACAGCACCATCGCGAACCCGACGCCGCCGACGTTGGCGTCGACGCCGAGCGCGAGTCCGAGCGCTTCTCCCATCAGGGTGCCGACGAGATAGCACCCGCCCAGTACCGCGAGGCCGATGATGACCATGAGTTTCTCTCCGTTCGCCGTCCTCGTCGCTTGCCTGCGGCGGGGACCGGGTGTGCGGGTCGTGGGGCTCAGGCCGCCCCGGGTGTGAGTCGGGTGAGGCGAGCGTGACGGCTGCCACGCGCCGTGGCGAGGGCGATCTCCTCCGTGACCGCGGCGGCGAGCCGCTGGAGGAACGCCGTGGGCTCATCGGCGGCGTCGGGCCGTTCGGCGACGATCCGGTCCACCGCGCCGAGGGCGACGAGGTCGGCGGCGCGGACGTGCTGGCCCGCGACCACCTCGGCGGCCCGCCCGGCCTCGCCGTGCACGATGGCGGCGGCGCCCTCGGGCGGCAGCGGGGTGATCCAGCCGTGGCGGGCGATCACCACCCGGTCGGCCGGCAGCAGCGCCAGCGCCCCGCCGCCGGCGCCCTGCCCGGCGACCACCGACACGGTCGGCACCGGGAGGGCGACCATGTCGGCGAGGCAGCGGGCGATCTCGCCCGCCAGGCCCGCGGACTCCGCGGCCGCGCTCAGTTCGGCGCCCGGGGTGTCGATCACCGTGACGAGCGGCAGCCCTAGCTCGGCGGCGAGGGCCATGCCGCGCCGGGCGACCCGCAGGTCCGCCGGGCCGATCTCGCGCTCGTCCTGCGCGGCGCGGTCCTGCCCGACGAGCACGCAGGCCGTGTCGCCGAGGCGCGCGAGGCACACCACGGTCGCGGCAGCGGTCTCGCCGGTCCCGGTGCCGTGCAGGGCGACGACGTCGCGGGCGTGGTGGGCGAGCAGGTCGCGCAGGCCGGGCCGGTCGGGACGCCGGGTCGCGGCCACCGCCGCCCAGGCGTCCACACCGTCACCGTCGTCGTCGGCGGGCGCGGTCGTCCGCGGCGGGGCGCCGACGGGGAGGGGACCGCGGGCGGTGAGGTCCAGGACCCGTCGGACGATCTCGCGCCCCTCGCTCGCGGTGGCGACGGCGTCGACGAGGCCGTGGGCGTGCAGGTTCTCGGCGGTCTGGACATCGCGCGGGAAGGCGGTGCCGTGCAGGGCCCGGTAGACCTTCGGGCCCAGGAAGCCGACGAGCGCTCCGGGCTCGGCGAGCGTGAGGCTGCCGAGCGACCCCCACGAGGCGAAGACGCCACCGGTGGTGGGGTGGCGCAGGTGGACGACGACGGGCAGCCCGGCACGGCGGTGCGCGGCCACCCGGTCGGCGATCGCGGGCATCTGGAGGAACGCGGGCGTGCCCTCCTGCATGCGGGTGCCCCCCGACGCGGGGGCGAGCAGCAGCGGGAGCCCCTCGGCGGTGGCGCGCTCGACCGTCGCGACGATGCGACGCGCGGCCCCCGTGCCGATCGAGCCGACGAGGAACCCGAACTCGCTCACGACCACCGCCAGCCGGCGTCCGCCCACCCGGCCCTCGCCCGACACGACCGCCTCGTCGGTGCCGGCACGCTGCACGGCGTGAGCGAGCTCGAGGCGGTAGTCCTCGTGCGGGGGGAGCGTCGGCGTCGCGGGCAGCTCCCACGAGCAGAACGAGCCGGGGTCGAGCACGGCGTCGAGGAACTCCCGCGACCCCGTGACGAGGCGGGCCGGGGCGCTCACGCGCGGGTCCCGGCGGTCGCGTCGGCGCGGCCGAACTCGGCCCGGATCGCCGCGCCGTGCTCGTCGAGCACCGGGGGCGCCGCGTGCTCGGTGGGGGAGACCTCGGTGCCGTCGGCGAAGAAGCGCAGCGGCGGCCCCGGGACGGTCACGGTGCCCAGGGAGCGGTGGTCGACGTCGAGGAGCAGGCCCTGGCTGCGGGTCTGCTCCCAGGCGTAGACCTCGTCGATCGTGCGGACCCGCCCGGCGGGGACGCCCGCGCGCTCGAGGCGGGCGAGCACCGTCTCGGCGGTGTCGCCGCCGAACGCCCGCTCGACGGCCGGCCGGACGAGCTCGGGGTGCTCGACGCGTTCGGCGTTGGTGCGCATGCCCTCGGCGTCGGGGTCGAGGCCGAACTCGGCGCAGAGGCGTCGCCACAGCCCTTCCGACCCGCAGGAGATCTGCACGATCCCCTCGCCGCAGCGGAACATGCCGTAGGGCGAGATCGACGGGTGGTGGTTGCCGCGGGCCTGCCCGACCTTGCCGGCGACGGTCCAGGCCGTGCCCTGGAAGCCGTGCACGCCGACCACGGCCGAGAGCAGGGAGGACCGCACGACCTGGCCCTCGCCGGTGCGCTCGCGCTCGTGCAGCGCGGCGAGCACGCCGTAGGCGCCGTACATGCCGGCGAGGATGTCGGCGATCGGGACGCCGACCCGTTGCGGATCGTCGGGTCCGGAGCCGGTCAGCGACATCAGACCGGCCTCGCCCTGGGCGATCTGGTCGTAGCCCGAGCGGCCGGCCTCGGGGCCGTCGTGCCCGAACCCGGTGATCGACAGGACGACCAGGCGCGGGTTGAGCGCCCGCAGGTCGTCGGGGCCGAGCCCGAGCCGGTCGAGCACACCGACGCGGAAGTTCTCCACCAGGACGTCCGCGCGCCGCACGAGCTCCTCGAGGACCGCACGGTCGTCGTCGGCCTTGAGGTCGAGGGCGACCGACTCCTTGTTGCGGTTGGCCGACAGGAAGTACGTCGACTCCTGGGCGCCCTCCTCGCCGACGAAGGGCGGGCCCCACCCGCGGGTGTCGTCGCCGGCCATCGGGTTCTCGATCTTGACGATCCGGGCGCCGAGGTCGCCGAGCATCATCGTCGCGTGCGGGCCGGCCAGCGCGCGGCTGAGGTCGACGACGAGGACGTCGTGCAGCGGGCCGCGATCGGTGCGGGGCATGGGGCTCCTTCGACGGGAGGGACGTCGTCGAGCCGGACCAATTGGCTCGGTGTCCTAGTGGACTGTCCAGTGACGTGGACTATCCACTGGCGTTAGGATGATGTCAACGTCACAAGGGAGGCCGCGGGTGTCGGTGGGACCGCGCAGTTCGTCGTCGTTGCAGCCGTTCGTGCGCCCGCGCCTCTACGAGCAGCTCGTGGAGCGGCTGCTGGACCACATGTGGTCCGAGGGGCTCGCCGCGGGCGACCGGCTCCCGCCCGAGCGCGAGCTCGCGGGCCTGCTCGGCGTCTCGCGGGCGTCGGTGGTGCAGGCGCTGGTGGCGCTCGAGGTGCAGGGCGTGGTCGCGGTGCGCCACGGCGAGGGCGCGGTGATCCGCGAGGTGCCGGCGGACCGGCAGGTGCTCGCGGCGCTGCGCGACCGGCGTCACCGCCTGCGGGAGGTGATCGAGGCGCGCGAGGCGCTCGAGGTGAAGATCGCGGCCCTGGCGGCCCAGCGCCGCACCGGCGACGACCTGGACGCGATCGACGCGTCGCTGCAGCTCATGGCCGAGGACATCGACGACGGCGGGCGCGGCGTGGCCGGCGACGAGCGCTTCCACGCCGCCGTCACCGCCGCCGCACACTCGGGCCTGCTAGCGTCGATGATGCGCGAGATCTCCGAGCTCATCCGGGAGTCGCGGATCGAGTCGCTGTCCCAGCCCGACCGCCCGTCCCAGTCGCTCGCCGGGCACCGCCGCGTCGCCGACGCCATCCGTGCCGGCGATGCGGCCGCGGCGGCGCAGGCCATGGGTGACCACATCGTCGCGGTCTCGGACGTCGGACTGCTGCGGGACGGTGAGGGGTCCTAGGAACCGCGCGCCGACGTGGGCGCCGAGCAGGGTCGGGCCGGGGCGTCCTCAGGACACGAGGTTCGCGATCCCGCCCAGCGAGTTGACGGCGAGGTAGACGGTGAGCAGCCAGGTCAGCACGCCGATCACGAGCAGCCAGCGCGGGTAGCGGTAGCCCTGGAGCAGGTCCTGCGAGCGGCGGGCGGCGACCCACAGCAGGAACGCGAAGCCGATCGGCAGGATCAGTCCGTTGACCGCACCGGCGAGCACGAGCAGCGTCGACGGCGTCGTGCGCAGGGCCACGAACACGATGGTGGACACCGCGATGAATGCGACCGTGACCAGGCCGCGGTTCCGGGAGATCCACGGGTGCAGCGAGGACAGGAACGACACCGAGGTGTACGCCGCGCCGATCACCGAGGTGAGGGCGGCCGCCCACAGGATCAGCCCGAACACGACGCGTCCGGCGGTGCCGAGCGCGGCCCCGAAGGCGTCGGCCATCGCGTTGCCGCTGCTCAGGGCCACGCCGCCGGTGACCGCGCCGAGAACCACGAGGAACAGCAGCCCCCGGGCGACGGCGGTGAGCACGATGCTCAGCACGGAGGTGCGCGTGACCTGGCGGACGTCGTCGGGCCCCGAGACCCCGGCGTCGACCATGCGGTGGGCCCCGGCGTAGGTGATGTAGCCGCCGACGGTGCCGCCCACGAGCGTCGTCACCGCCAGGAAGCTGAAGGTGTCCGGCGCGACGGCCTGGACCAGCGCCTCGCCGACCGGCGGCGACGACGCGATCGCGGCCCACAGCGCCATCGCGAGCATCACCGCCCCCAGGACGATCACGACCCGGTCCAGCGCGCTCTGGGCCCTGCGGACCAGGAAGATCGCGATCGCGAGCACCGCCGAGATCGCTCCGCCGATGCCCGGGTCCAGGCCGGTCATGGTCTGCAGCCCGAGCCCGGTGCCGCCGACGTTGCCGATGTTGAACACCAGCCCGCCGGCCACCACGAGCACGACGAGCACGACCCCGGCCCCCGGCAGCACCGCCGACGCCAGGTCCTGGGTGTAGCGGCCGGCGATGCCGATGACGCGCCAGACGTTGAGCTGCACGGCGATGTCGATGAGGACGGACAGCAGGATGGCGCAGGCGAAGGCCGCGCCGAGCTGCACCGTGAAGGTCGCGGTCTGGGTGATGAAGCCCGGCCCGATGGCGCTGGTCGCCATCAGGAACATCGCGCCCAGCAGGGCCTGGCGCCGGGCCGGTGCGGGCCGGTTGCGCGTGCCCGACGAGGTGGTCGGGGGCTCGCTCGCCATCACGGTCCTCCGGGGCGGATTCGGGGATCATCCTGGAGCGAGCACATCGTGGTGTGGAATCGATGTGTTCGCCAGCGCCACGCCCGGTCGCGCCTCGCCCGCGCCTGGTCCGCCGCCTCGCCGTCACCGGGAGCTCGTCAGAGCATCAGCCCGCCCTCGACCGGCACCGTCGCGCCGGTCATGTAGGCGCTGTCGTCCGAGGCCAGGTAGACGACGGTCTTCGCGATCTCCTGCGGCGTGGCGTGCCGCCCGAGGGGGATGAGGTCGTCGAACGCCTTGGCCGCCTCCTCCTGGCCCAGGCCCGTCGCGCGCATCTCGATCGAGTCCTGGAACGGCGTCGACGTCGGCCCGGGGTGCAGGGAGTTGACGCGGATGCGGCGCGGCGCGAGCTCCTTCGCAGCCGCCCGCATCATCCCGACCTGCGCGTGCTTGGCCGCGACGTAGCCGCTGATGCCACCGAAGCCCATGAGCCCGACGACGCTGGACGTGATGATGATGCTCGCGCCCTCGCCGAGGTGGGGCGAGGTGTGCTTGACCATGTGGAAGGCGCCGAGGGCGTGGATCTGCAGCGTGCGGGCGAACTCGTCGGACGGGTAGTCCTCGATCGGGGCGACGGCCCCGGTGTTGCCGGCGTTGCTGAAGACGACGTCGAGGCGCCCGAACCGCTCCATGGCCTCGGCGACGGCGGTCTGCACGGCCTGCTCGTCGATGACGTCGGCCCTCGTGAACGCGGCCTTCTCCTCGCCGAGCTCGGCGACCGCCCGCTTGAGCGCGTCGGCGTCCAGCCCGACGAGGTGCACCTGCGCGCCCTCGTCGACCATCGCGCCGGCCGACGCCCGCCCGATCCCGCTCTCCCCGCCGGTGACGATCGCGACCTTGCCGTCCACCTTGCCCATGCCTGCCCCCTTCGTCCGGACCGGAAGGGCAGCGTGAACCCGCGCTGACCTGGGCAGGTCTCGGCAAGGCCACGGGTCGGTGGTGACCTCGTCGCGGTCAGCGGGCTCGCGTGCAGCGGGTCACCGACCGACTCCGCGGCGTCTCACGGACGCGTCGAGCGCACCCCGTCAGCGGCGAGGACGAGCTCCGTCTCGCCCGCTTCCTTCGCCTGGACCGTCGACGAGCTGGTCACAGGCTGGCCCTTCTCAGCGGCGAGGTCGTTCACGAGGTGGCGGGTATCGAGAGCGTCAACCGATGGGTGCGCTCGACGATGTCGAGTTGCCTGCGCGTCTCCGCCGTCAGGTCCCGATCAGCAACGGCGCACCGGTGGACGGCTGCGAGATCACCCAGCGCCCACGTGCGCGCCACGCCGACGAGGTGATCGAGTTCGACGCTCGTGATCTCGCCGTCCTCCAGAGCCCAGGTCAGCGCCTCGGCGTAGGCGGTCTCCCCCGCCGACGCCATCGCCGGCGCGACCGACGGCGTGCGTCGTGTCGTCCGTGTTCGGGGTCGCGCCCGCCCCGACGGCGCGATTTCCGGCCAGTGCGGTGGCAGGTGTCTTGTGGAGACGCCGAGGTCGGCGAGGCTCTGCGCCATCAGTAGTGCGAGCTGGGCGCGAAAGAGCGCTGCGGTTGCGAGCGCGTCCTCGCGGGCGCTGTGGGCGTTCTCGAGTTCGATCTCGTGGGCAGCGCATGCGCTCGCCAAGGAGCGCGCCGCTTGCGGAGCGGTTCGGTCGGCGAGTGCCATCGTGCAGAGGCTGGGCAACCGCGGCAGCGGATGGCCGACTCGGTCGAACTCGGCGTGCAGGAAGCCCAGGTCGAACGGCGCGTTGTGGGCGACCACGACGCGGCCTCCCAGCCGCACCGCGACATCGCCGGCGACATCGGCAAAGGTCGGAGCTCCGATCACGTCGACCATCTCCAGCCCGTGGACGCGGGTTGGGCCGACATCCCGGCCGGGGTCGAGGACCGTGTGCCAGAAGTCCTCGACGCTGCCGTCCGGACGGCAGGTGACGATCGCGATCTCGACGGCGCGGTGTCCGCGGCCGACCGCCAGGCCCGTGGTCTCGACATCGATGACGGCGAACGGTGTGAGGCCGAGCTCGACGACAGGACCGGCGGCCGTCTCGGGTGGCGCCGCCAACACGGGAACGTCGACCGTCGAGGACGGACTCGTGAGCGTGCGGGTCCCTCGCGACAGCAACCACGCCCAGGCTCCGTCGACGTCGAGGGCTCTGGCCGCGTAGGCCATGTCGAGGAGGGCCGGCGACAGGACCCCGTCCCACTTCTCCTCGCGCTTGACGGGCACGGTCGCGGCGAGGTCCAGCGGGTCCGGAGGCGTCATCGCCGCCAGGCGATCGAGGACACGCCCCACGACGTCCTCGGGAGCTCGCGCGACGATGGCTGGGCCCTCGCGGTCGGTCTCGATGCCGGCGTGGTGCATCGCGACGCGCACGGTATCGACGACGCGGTCGCCGCGCCAGGGGAAGATCATGCATCGCCGCCCCCAGCCGATGATGTCGCGCCGGTGGAGCTCGAGTTGGGCAAACATCGACCGACCCTCGGCGAGCAACGATCGAGCGCCCTCGTCGAGGTATGTCGGCACCGCGTCGCCGAGATAGAGATGCTCCATCTCCTGCCGCACCCGGTCGTGGACACGCGCTGCGCCGGTGGGCGGGAAGTCAGGTGCGGTCCCGGTCGCGTCCGCGACCACTTCGACCTCTCCGGCTCCGAGGTGCACCGCGATGATCCGCCAACGTCGCCCGGCGAGGACGAGGCCCATCCCCGGAAGCAGGGTGTCGTCGGCGTCGATGGAGCCGATCTCGCGTCCTTGTGCCAAGACCCGGAAAGCCTTGGGGGACTCGAAGGCAGCGAGGAACGACCAGTCCTCGATCTCCTTCTCGCCGCGTCCGGCGGGGAGGAGCAGGCCGTCCGAGGAGCTCATCAGCAGGTCGGCATCGTGCATCGCGTCGAGCAAGCGTCGGAAGGTCCTCACGTCAACCGGGAATGGACCTCGCGAGCAGAGGGCGGACTCCGCCTCCGTCGGGTAGACGCCACCGTGCTGCGCCGTCAGCGACAGCACCTGTTGCACGAGCGTCGAGAGGTGGAGCCCACCAGTCTCGGGCGGTTCGCACCAATCATGGGTGAGGAAGAGCTCGAGCATCGCCATCGTCTGCACAAGCTCGGACCGCAGAGCGTCCTGGGGTTCGATGCCCGGCTGGAGCTTCGGCTCGGTGACGTACGTCCGCAGTACCGATCGCTCGCCGGGTAGACGACCCGAACGTCCCCACCGCTGCCGCAACGCAGCGACCGAGGGTGGGCAGCGGACCTGCGCGACCTCACGCACCTGACCGATGTCGATACCCATCTCCAGGGTGGATGTACAGATTGCGGTGGCCGGCTGAGTGCTCTTGAGTCGGTCCTCGACGTCCTCCCGCTCGGCCTTCGCCAGGCTGCCGTGGTGCGCGAAGAACTCGTTCGGCGCGCGGACGTGCTCGCATTCACTCCGTAGGCGGTCCGCGTAGGTCTCGACTTCCTTGCGACGGTTGGCGAAGACAAGGTTCGTGTGGCCCCGCAGAGTGCGAAAGAGCTGGTGCGCCACGGCCGACGGCCCGCCGGTATCCCGTGAGCTGAGGTGACCCCGCAGAACGGTCACCCTTTCCCTGGCTTGATCGACACCCTTGATGACCGTCACGCGTTCGCCTCGACCCGGGCGGAGGAACTCGGCACCGATGGCGAGGTCGCCGACGGTGGCAGACAGGCCGATCCGCGGCACTCGCCGCCGGCAGAGCAGGTCCAGGCGGTGGAGCAGCGACGCGAGCTGAGCACCTCGTGCCGACCCCGGGAACGCGTGGAGTTCGTCCACCACGACGTAGCGCAGGGCGCCGAGCAAGCCCTTGGCGGCGTCGCCCCTCAGGCACAGCAAGCCCTCGACGGATTCCGGGGTGATGAACAGGACGCCGGCCCGATCCCGCCACACCTTCTTCTTGCGGCTCGCCGGCACGTCGCCGTGCCATGCGTGCACTGGCACGTCCAGCTCCGCGCACATCCGTTCGAGGCGCTCGGTCTGGTCGTTGATCAGCGCCTTGAGCGGCGAGATCGCCAAGACCTCGACACCACGTGAATCCTCACCGCGCTCGCGGCGTTCGAGTAGTGCGGACAGGATGGGCAGGAATGCGGCTTCGGTCTTTCCGCCCGCCGTCGACGCGGTGATGAGCACGTCGCGATCGCCGGCCAGAATCGGATCGACAGCTCGGGCCTGTGCGTCCTGCAGGTTCGTCCATCCCCTGTCGTGCACCCACTTCTGGACAGGCCGGGCTAGGCGCTCGAATGCGCCGTCAGACAGAGATGAGGTCATCGTCGTCGTCGAGCGGCGCGAGGTCGGGGTTCTCCTCCGGCTGAACCGCGGTGTGGCCGAGCACCTCGCGCCAATCGCGGTCGGGATGCTGCTCCAGCAGCGACAACAGGTCGCAGAACGCCTTAATCGTCGTGCGCGGGGTACGGAAGTACGCGTCACCGATCTGTTGACGGCAATGCGCCATGAACGCGTCGATCGCGTCGTCGGGGACGAGGTACTGCGTGGTGTCGCCCGACGCGTACACGTGCCGCAGGTTCTCGAGCAGGACGTGGAAGTCCTCGGGCGTCAACTGGTCGAGGCGCAGGACGGGCCCCGAGTAGTCGACTAGCCCGTTGGTCGCGAAGCGGTTCTCGGTCAACCTGCTCGCGAGCGCGCCGTAGGAATGTAGGCCTCGACGGGAGTCGGTGAGGAAGTCCGGCGTGCCACCGAAAAGGAAGCCGATGCCTTCGGCGCTCCCCTGGTGGCAGTCGTTGACGATCCGCAGGATCTGCTCGTAGTTCGCCTCACGGCTGCCCTTATGAGCGATCTTGTAGAGGTTGACCATCTCGTCGAGACAGATCAGCAGGCCCTTGTAGCCCGCCAGCCGCACGAAGCGGGCAAGGAGTTTGAGCTGGTCGTAGAACGAGTCGTCGTCGACGATGGTCCTGACTCCGAGGTCGGCGCGGGCCTCCGTCTTGGTCGAGTACTCGCCCCGCAGCCAGCGCACGGCGTTGGCCTTGAGCGCGTCGTCATCGGTGTCGTAACCGCGCCAGTACTTCTCGATGACGATCGCAAAGTCATAGCCGCCGACGAGCTCCTGGAGGTCCTCGAGACGCGTCTTGATGACACGGCTCGGACTGGTGTCGGCCCTCTTCGCCTCGTCCATGGCCTGGGTGACGAAACGCTCGACCACCCCGGCGAGCGCCCCCTCAGGTTTGGCCTGCGTACCAGCGTTGCGCATCAACTCGGTGTAGAGGCCGCGCGCCTGGCCGCCGCTGGACGCCAGGCGGCGGCCGGGATTGAGATCGGCATGGAGAGTGACGAGCTTGCGTTGCGCTGCGACGGCTCGGACGAGGTTGAGGAAGAACGTCTTCCCCGAGCCGTAGTCGCCGATGATGAAGCGCGCGGCTGTCCCGCCCTCGGTGACCCGGTCGATGTCGCCGAGCAGCGCCTGGACCTCGTTCGCGCGGCCTACCTGGATGAGGTGCTGCCCGGTCCGCGGCACGACGCCGGAGCGCAACGACTGAATCAGCGCGTTTCGCTCGCGGGCCTTGATCTTCGCGGTGCCGTGGGAGGTCATGTGCGCATCTCCTCGTAGATGGCCGAGTCGACGGTCACCGACTCGTCGTCGTGCACCTCGATCACGGGTTCCTCCGTCAGGTCGAGAGCGGCTTCGTTGATGACGTCCAGCGCGCCGTCGGGCAGGACTCCCCATCGCCCGGCGACGCGTTCGAGATCGGGCCGGGTGGTCGTCCCCCGCCGCAAGAGATCGCTGAGCAGGGCGAAGTGCGCCGCGTCCAGGTGCGCGATCTCCGAGTCCGGTGTGATCGGGGCGGGTGTCTCGTCATCGAGCTCAGCGGGTTCCTCGTCAGCGAAGATGGCCGCGAGGAGGCTCTGCACCCTCTGGTTGTCGGCCTGGCGCATGCTCAGCCGGTCTTCGTCGACCTGCACGAGCCGCTCGCCCACGTCCACCGGCTCCGACCCATCTCCTTCATCGGACGGACCGACCGGGCGGCGAGGAGTAGCGAGCGGCGCCCCGACGAGCGTGCTGCTCGCAGTGCCTGGAACGGAGATCTCCTCGAGGCGCTGAGCCTCGCCGTGCGGATCGGCCGTGTCCGGAGCCGGCGACGCCGGCTCCTCGTCGCGGTGCTCGTCCTCGGCGGGGAGCTCGTCGCCCTGCGGTCGAGAGGGTGCGAGGTCGAGCTCTGCAAGGCGGAGTCGCCGATCGACCTCCGCTGGGTCGAGGTCGAGGAGCTCGTGGATCGCGCGGAGGACGCAAAGCTCGTCCTCGGTGACGGCGCCATCGGCACGTGCGACGTCCAGAAGGTGGGAGCCGAGCGAGTGGCGCTCAACCACGGACAGACCGACCATCCGGGAAGCGACGTCCTTGAGACGGAGATCGCTCGACGTCACCAAGACGCGATGTGCGTTGAGCCGGGCGCGCTCCGCCTCGGTGAGCCCTTTGGCGCGGTGCACCTGCTCGATGAGCATCGACTGCTCGGTCTCGTCGACCTTCCCGTCGGCCGATGCCACCGCGGCGCAGAGCTCGAGAGCGACGAGCGCGGCGGCGTAGGCCTCGGAGGGGCTTGTCGCTGGAGGACCGGCGAACCGGAAGGCGGCTACCGGTGACCGGCGGTCGAGCGGCTGGCCGCCGAAGCGCGCGTCGGGCTCGATCCCGAGCCCATGGCGATCGAGGATCTGAGCGATGGCGACGGCGTCGCGCCGCTCGACGGTGGATCCTTGGGTGGTCGCCAGCCAGCCGTCCACCAGCGGCGCACCGTCGATGAGGGCCGTGCTTGCCTCCCGGAGGGCGGTCTCGACGAACTCCACCACGGGTCGGGAGGCAGCCTCGATCGGCGTACCGACCAGCAGCGGACTCGGAAGGACGGCGGCCGCGTACACGGTGTCGGCGGCTTCGGGGTGGCTTGTCACCCACCGCACGTAGGAAGCCATCTCGGACTCGACCTGATCGCTGATCTCGGCGAAATCCCGCGCCGGGGCGGGGGTCAGGAAGACATCCGAAGCGTCGCCAACGGTGATCTCGAGTGGAGTCGGGAGGGCGGGATTCGCCGGGACGTACTCGAGGGTGAGCCGCCGGCGCCGGGGCTTGGCGGTGAAGCCATCGGGGAAGCGCTCGGCGAAGTGGTGTCGCCAGAGGGCGGCGAACTCGTCGGGCGCTCGCCGCGCCGCATCACGGCGGGTCAGGTCGGGGTGATACCAGGCCCACGCGAGCGCCCAGTCGGCGTTCACCGCCTCCGAGGCAAGGGCTCGGCGCCCGAGCTCGACCTGGAGCGCGTCTGGAACCGGCGCGGCGTCGAGCGGAGGCGGACTTCCCCGCCGAGCGTGTCCGGTGAGGACCTCGATGACGCGCGCTACGTCGGGGTCGGCGCCGTACACCTCGCCCAGTTCGGCAGCCTCGCGACGCAGCGTGGGGTCGCTGTCCTGCTCCACGAGGATGCGCCGTTCGAGCCCGTAGAGGTGCAGGAGCGCCCACACGGTGGGCGCCTGCGACGCGCGCCGACTGGTCCGGTGCCAGACGAGGAACGCGGCTCGCGCCGCGGGGGTCAGCTCGCCGTAGTGCAGCGGGCGCGTCACCGTCGTCGCTTGCCAGTCCGGTGCGGTGAGGTCGACGGGCAGATCGGGGTCGACGACCTCGGGCGATGTCGCCGTGCCGATGTAGACACCGCTCAGGGACGTACCGGCGACTGTGACGGGTTGATCAAGTGGAGCCCACTGGTTCACCGTCACACTCGCCGTCACGCGCCCCCCTGAGCAGTCGCTGGTACCCCGATCGTGAGCCCGACCGGGGTCGCTCGACGACGGAGATCACTCGATCGAGTACCGGTCGTCGCGATCTCCTCCAGTGGAGCTTCGGGCAGGTCAAGGATCTTGTTACTCGTCGCAGGTGACCGCCTTGCTAGTCCGCAGGGGCTGTGAATCGGAAGCCCCGATCTCCCCGCCCTGGTGAGGAGGCGTGCGGGGCCTTCGCGCCGCTGCCAATGACCCGTGACAGGCTGCACGCCGTGCCTGAAGGCGTCGACGACGGGCTGTACGAGTCACTGCGCACAGCCCGCCTCGAGCGCCGACTCCAGCCCCTCCCGACCGGCGCCGCCGTCTGGGACAAAATCCCCAGCGCAGCGGCGCCCGAGGTGCTGGCTCGCCACGTCGCCGAGGTCGTCCGCCGCGCGCTGAGCAACCACTCCGACGCGGGCGGCCGGGA
The DNA here is from genome assembly GCF_056311855.1 of Actinomycetospora sp. ABD4_176. Lineage (NCBI taxonomy): Bacteria > Bacillati > Actinomycetota > Actinomycetes > Pseudonocardiales > Pseudonocardiaceae > Actinomycetospora > Actinomycetospora sp. ABD4_176. Next base: position 4,174,391 of record NZ_CM149974.1, read on the forward strand.
GGCGCTGGTCAACAGCGTTGTCGGGCTGCTGGAGGCATCCGGCGACGACGCCGTCGTCGCTCTCGAGCAGCTCCTCGCCGTCAGCGTCGCGCCCGGCGTGCACCGGGTGGTCCGCCCGGCGACGCCGCTCTCAGAGACCGCGCTGCTCACCAACACGCCGGACGAGCCGTCGCTCGGGTCGGAGCTGCGCGCCGAGATGGCCAGCGCCGATCACGTCGACCTGCTCTGCGCGTTCGTCAAGTTCCACGGGATGCGCCTGCTCACCGACGAGCTCGAGGAGCTCCGCGCGCGTGGGAAGCGGCTGCGCGTCATCACGACGACCTACCTGGGAGGCACGGAGCGCCGCGCCGTCGACGAGCTCGTCCGCCGCTTCGGCGCCGAGGTGCGGATCCGGTACGAGGAGCAGTCGACGCGCCTGCACGCGAAGGCTTGGCTCTTCCGCCGGAATAGCGGCTTCGACACCGGCTACGTCGGCAGCTCCAACCTCTCGAAGGCCGCGCTCGTCGACGGCCTCGAGTGGAACGTCCGCATCTCCTCGGTGGCGACGCCGGCCCTCGTCCGCAAGTTCGAGGCCACGTTCGACACCTATTGGAACAACCCCGACTTCCGTCCCTACGACCCCGACCGCGACGCCGACCTCCTCGACCGCGCCCTCGGCGCCCAGGCAGGCGGCGGTTCGCCCACGCTGGTGCTCTCCGGGCTCGAGGTCCAACCTCGCCCGCACCAGGAGCGAATCCTCGAAGCGCTCGAAGCCGAGCGCACCGTGCACGACCGGCACCGCAATCTCGTCGTCGCCGCCACCGGGACCGGCAAGACCGTCGTCGCCGCGCTCGACTACCGCCGCCTCGGTGGGGCGGAGCGCTCCCTGCTGTTCGTCGCCCACCGTAAGGAGCTGCTCGAACAGGCCCAGCGCACCTACCGCGAGGTCGTCGGTGACGGCACGTTCGGCGAGCTGCTCGTCGGCGGGCAGCGCCCGACGCGGTGGCGGCACGTGTTCGCGTCCGTGCAGTCGCTGCGCGAGGTCGACCTCGACGCCTACGACGTCGCCGTCATCGACGAGTTCCACCACGCCGAGGCGCCGTCCTACCGCGCGCTGCTGCAGCGCATCGTCGTCGACGAGCTCCTCGGGCTGACCGCCACGCCCGACCGTACGGACGGCGTTGATGTCCGCGACTTCTTCGACGGCCGTACCGCCGTCGAGATCAGGCTCGGCGAGGCTCTCGAGCAGGACTTGCTCTGCCCGTTCCACTACTTCGGGATCGCCGACAACACCGACCTGTCGAGCGTGGAGTGGAAACGGGGTTCCTACGACGTCGAGGCCCTCGACCAGATCTACACGGGTAACGACGCCCGTACCCGGCTCGTCCTCGGCGCCCTCGACGCTCGCGTCACCGACCCGCGTCGCATGCGCGCGCTCGGCTTCTGCGTCTCCGTCGCGCACGCCGAGTACATGGCACGGACGTTCAGCGCGGCCGGCGTCCCGTCGCGCGCCGTCACGGGGCAGACGCCGGCGGTCGAGCGCGATCAGGCCGCCGCCGACCTCCGACGCGGCAAGGTGGCCTGCCTCTTCACCGTCGACCTCTACAACGAGGGCGTCGACCTGCCGACTGTCGACACCGTGCTCTTCCTGCGGCCCACCCAGAGCGCCACGATCTTCCTGCAGCAGCTGGGCCGCGGTTTGCGGCGCGCGCCGGGCAAGGCTGTCCTGACGGTGCTCGACTTCATCGGCCAGCACCGCCGCGAGTTCCGCTTCGACCTCCGCTACCGCGCCTTGACCGGCTCCAGCCGCGCCGGCCTGGTCCGCGACATCGAGCAGGACTTCCCCTACCTGCCCTCAGGGAGCCGGCTGCTGCTCGATCGCGTGGCCCAAGAGGTCGTGCTTGCCAACGTCAAGCAAGGCCTGCGCGGCGGGCGGAAGGCGCTAGTCGACGACGTGCGCTCGCATGGCGACCTGTCGCTCGTCGCCTACTTGAGGGAGAGCGGGCACGAACTGCCCGACATCTACGGTCGAGACAACGAGAGCTGGACGGCGCTGCGTCGCGACGCCGGCTTCCCGACCGCCGAATCGGGGCCGCGGGAGGGCGAGCTGCTGCGACGCGTCGGCAGCCTGGTGCACGTCGACGACCTCGAGCGCGCTTCGACCTACATGCGGCTGATGCTCCCCGACGCCCCCCGCCTCGCCGACCTGGCTGCTCGTGAGCGCGTCCTGGCGCACATGCTCGTCTATACGATCTGGCCGGACCTGGGCAATCACGCCTCGATCGACGATGCGCTATCGACGTTGCGACAGCACCCCGCGTTCGTGCGGGAGGCGATGACGCTGATGCGGGTGGGGGCCGACGAAGCCCGGATCGTGCCGGGGGACCTTGGCATCCCCGGGGTTGAACTTCGGTCCCATTGCACCTACCGCCGCGACGAGGTCCTCGCCGGTATCGGCTGGGCCGATGGGGTCCGGAAGACCCGAGGTCAAGCGGCGGGGGTCGTGTATAGCGAGCCGACGAACGTCGACGCGCTGCTGGTGACCCTCCGCAAGGAGGACAAGGAGTTCGCCCCGTCGACGCGGTATCGCGACTACCCGATCTCCGCTGACCTCTTCCACTGGGAATCCCAGAACTCGACAACCCTCAACTCCGCCGCCGGCCGCCGCTACGTCGACGGCACCAGCCACGTCCTGCTATTCACACGGACCGCCCGCAACGACGAGTTCGGGGAGGAGCGCCGTTCGTGTGCCTCGGCGCAGTCAGCGCCGTGGAGCACCACGGCGAGCGCCCAATCTCGATCACCTGGCGGCTCGACAGGCCGATGCCGCAGCAGGTTATGCAGACCGGAGGACTCGACGCGGCGTAGAAGACGCCGGGGCCCGCGTACAGCTCGTTCCACACCTGCCGAGGCTTGCCGTGTGCGACGTCCGTCGTTCGCCTCATCTCATCGTGCTCGTCGATATCGTCCTCCTCCTCGGCGGACTCACTCGCCCTCAGGACGTCACCTGCAGCTCGTCCCCCACCGTGACCTCGCCTGGCTCCAGCACCGTGTACTTCGCCCCGAACACGACGCCCTGGTCCTCGAGCCGGTAGGTCGCCAGCGTCTCCAGCGGCTCGGGGCCGACGCGGGCGCCGGTGTGCTGGTCGACGGTGACGACGGCGCAGCGCACGGCCTTCTTGGCGAACGCCAGGCGGGCCGAGCCGAGGCGCACGCGGTCCCACCCGTCCTCGGCGTGGGCCGGGCAGCCGGTGAGCACGACGTTGGCGCGGAAGCGCTCCAGCGGAACGGGCGCGCCGGTGCGTTCGGCGGCGCGGTCGGAGAGGTCGTCGGCCGCGGCGCGGGAGAGCAGCAGCAGCGAGCCGCTGTCGGCCCAGCCCGACAGGCCGGGCACGAGGCCGTTGGTGGGGCGGTGGTGCTCGGGCGTGAGGCCGACGAGCCGGCTCTCGACCCCGAGCACGTCGGAGAGCCAGGCGGCGGCCTCGTCGCCCTGGTCGAGGGCCGGGTGCTGCTTGCCGAAGATCTCGACCTGGTGCCGCGGACCGTCGTCGGCCACCTCGACCGTGCACGACGATCGGCCGTCGGCCGACAGCGTCAACGTCGGGCCGTCGAGGTGCGGGCGGATCGTCGCCAGCAGGGGGTGGCGCCGCTGGGTCTTGAAGCGCCCGTCGGGCGCGACGACCATGAACTGCCGGTCGCCGGCGAGCCCGGTCGTCGCCACCTCGCGACGGTCGACGGCCATCCCGGCGCAGCCCTTGACCGGGAAGACGGTCAGGGACGCGACGCGAGCGACCGCCTCGGGCATGCGTCCAGCGTGTCACGTCGTCCGGCGGCAAATCCGTCGTCATGCTCCTCGCGGAGGTGCGTGGTGACCGATCGGGACGACCCGGACTTCCTGCACGCCCGCTGCCCGCTCACGGGCGTGACGGCGCGGGGTGTGGCCACCTGGGTGCTCATGGCCGAGCGGCGGTTCGGCGGCGAGATCGTGCCGATGGACGGCGCGTCCCTCGAGGAACAGATCGCGCGGGCCGCCGACAACGTGCGTCGGCTCATCGCGATCGCCGGGGCCCGCCGTCCCGACAACGTGTTCCTGCAGGACGCGCGCGAAGCGGTCGAGGCGTCGGAGCTCTTCTGCGTCGCGGTGGCGCTGAGCGCCGACGAGCTCGAGTCGCGCGTGGCGCGACGCGCCGCCGCCTCGGACTGACCCTGTCCATCCCCTGCTCGTCGGCCGTGTCCACGGCCGCCCGGCGGTACACGGTGCGCCCCACTCTCGATCAGGATGAGATCGGCATCACATCCGAGATCGGGGAGACGGCATGGGACGGATGGACGGCAAGGTCGCGCTGATCACCGGTGCGGCGCGTGGCCAGGGACGCGCGCACGCCCTGCGGCTGGCCCAGGAGGGCGCCGAGATCATCGCGGTGGACGTGTGCGCGCAGCTCGACTCCGTGCCCTACGACATGGCCACGCCCGCCGACCTCGCCGAGACCGCCAAGCTCGTCGAGGACCTCGATCGTCGCGTCGTCACCCGCGAGGCCGACGTGCGCGACCTGGGCGCTCTGCAGTCCGCGGTCAGTGACGGCGTCGCCGAGCTCGGGCACCTCGACGTCGTCTGCGCCAACGCCGGCATCGCGAGCTTCGCGCCCGCCTGGGAGCTCTCCGAGGAGACCTTCCAGGAGATGATCGACGTCAACCTCACCGGCGTCTGGAGGACGCTGAAGGCCACGGTGCCGACGATGATCGAGCAGGGCACGGGCGGGTCGATCGTGCTGACCAGCTCGATCGCCGGCCTGCGCGCCTTCCCGAACCTCGCGCACTACACCGCGGCCAAGCACGGCGTCACCGGCCTGATGCGCACCTTCGCCGTCGAGCTCGCGCCCCACGGCATCCGCGTCAACTCGGTGCACCCGACGACGGTGAGCACCGACATGATCCACAACGAGCCGATCTACGAGCTCTTCCTCGGGGTGCAGGGCGCGACCTACGAGGACGCGCAGGTCGGCATGACGACGCTCAACGCGATGAAGGTGCCCTGGGTGGAGGCGATCGACATCAGCAACGCCGTGCTGTGGCTCGCCTCCGACGAGGCCCGCTACGTCACCGGCACCACGCAGGTCATCGACGCCGGCGCCCTCCAGCCGTTCAAGATCCCGCACGAAGCCTAGGCGGGGACCTCCTCGGCGGACACCGCCCGCACGCCGCCCTCGACGAGGACGAGGTGGTCGTGCCCGGGCTCGCGCACGAGGATCGCCTCCTCGATCTGCGCGAGCAGGGTCTGCAGGCAGGCGGCCTCGGGGTCGTCGAGCTCGTCGGTCTCGACGTCGTCGAAGCGGGGCTGGCGGGCCGACGGGTCGCGGCCCTCCTCGTCGCAGACGTGCTGCGCGAGCGTCTGCGGGCAGACGTGCAGCCGCACGGCGGGCTCGACGGGCTCGCCGTCGAGACCGGTCAGGTCGACGGTGCCTCGGCCGTCGGTCGGGCTGCCGTCGAGGTCGGCGCGGAAGCCGAGGGCGGAGAGGAAGCGGTCGTAGCGTTCCTGGTCGTTCATCGCGTACCTCCGTGGTCGATGCCCGATGGTGCGAGGAGCAGGGCTCGCCCTGCCACCACAGAGGGGTGTGACCCTGGCCAAGCGGGCAGTGACCTCTCGCTCACCGGATGGGGAGCCGATCCTCCACCGGCGCCAGGTCGAAGGGTCGGTGGGGTTCGGCCTGGTACCAGTAGGCGACCGACGACCAGTCGTCGCTGCGCCGGTTCGCGTGCCCGTGCTCGATGGACACGCGGATCGAGCGCTCGAACACGACGGGGTCCTCGACGTGGAAGCGGTACAGGCTCACCGGGCCGCGCCAGTTCTTCCCGCCCGCGAGCGTGACCCCGTGGTAGGGCGCGGAGTAGGGCTGCGTCGGGCACCAGGCGGTGTTGACGTAGTCCTCGGTGCCGGTCCCGTGCAGGGTCGGCGGCCAGACGTCGCCGTCGATGAAGATCATGTCGTCGCCCTCGCCGTACCAGTTCCACTTCCGCGTGCGGCGCCGGTTCTGCACGTTGAGCACGCAGCCGACGTAGTGGCCGTGGCCCTCGGCCTCGAGGATCGTGTAGTTGTCGACGCCTGTCAGGTTCGTCCCGTGGAACTGGTAGGCGGCGTTCGAGGCGCCGGGCCTGACACCGGTTGTCAGCTGGCGGCGCCACTGCGCGTGGAAGCGGCCGATGTCGTCGTCGAGGGCGTCGAGCTCTTCGTAGTCGACGTAGAAGTAGACGAGCACGTCGGTGTCGTCGACCTCGCTCGTGATCTCCATCCGGGCGCCGTCCCCGAACGGCATCGCGAACCAGCAGTTGAACGCCTTGCCGTCCTCCGGGCTCATCTGCAGCGGCAACGAGACGAAGTTGGTGGTGCGGCCGTGGCCGACGCCGAAGAAGTCGCCGAGCGGCACCGCGACGCTCGGGTGCTCCTCGCCGTCCCACCAGGCGCGCAGGGTCAGGCGCCGGAGCAGGTCGTGGACCGTGCCGCGGGGGTTCCGCAGGCTGCGTGACGCGGCGACGGTGACCCAGAGGTGCGTGACGACGCCGGCGCCCGCGACGTCGAGCAGGGTGGCGGTGGCGCCGGGGCGCAGGGTCACGCGGTCGTCGTTGCCGCCGGTGCGGTCCCAGCTCGACGAGCGCCGGCGGCGGGTGCGGCGCAGGCGGGGCAGGTCGCGCAGGCTCGATCCGTGGGGGCCGTAGTCGACGGTCATGGGTCCAGCGTGCCCACCTGACCGTCACGGGGCCGACGTGATGCGGTCCAGCCACTCGCGCAGCACGCCGAGCTCGGCCGGGCTCAGGGCGTCGACCTCCGGCAGCGCCGCGCGCAGGGCCGCGGCCGCGGGGACCGGCCCCGGGTCGGGTAGGGCCGGCGCGTCGGTGGTGATGGCCGCGATGACGGCCTCGCGTGCCGTCGTCGCCAGTTCCGGGTCGCGCTGGTCGACGGGCGTGCCGAGCAGCGTCAGCGTCGTCCCCTCCCCGGCGGCCCGGACGAGCGCGACCGCCCGCGCCTCGGGCACGCGCAGCCGCCCGGCCTCGGCGATCCGGCCGATGTACTCGCCCAGGACGGCGACGGCGGCGGCCGCGGCCGGCGAGCCCGGGACGGAGCCCGCGTACATCAGGCGGTAGAGCGCGGGGTGGGCGAGGCCGAGCTCGACGTGCTGGTCCCAGCCGTCGCGCAGGTCCGCGACGGGGTCGTCGGTGGGCTCGCGGGCGGTCTTGCCGGCCAGGTACGAGGCGAAGCCCTGGGTGGCGACGGCGTCGAGCAGGCCCTGCTTGTCCCCGAAGAGGCGGTAGATCGTCGGCGCCTGGACGCCCGCGGCGGCGCTCACCGCGCGCGTCGACACCGCGTCCGGCCCGCCCTCCTCGAGCAGGCGCAGCGCGGCCGCGACGATCCGCCCGCGCGGGCCCTCCTCCACGGTCACGACGATAGCGAGAAGTTGCTTCCGGCGCTAACAACGGTGCTAGCGTTCTACTGTTACCACTGGAAACGGAGATGCCATGATCGTCGTGACCGGAGCGAGCGGCCGCCTGGGCCGTGCGGTGCTCGAGCGGCTGCTGGAGCGCCTGCCCGCCGAGCAGATCGGGGCGAGCGTCCGCGACCCCGGGAAGGCGCGGGATCTCGCCGAGCGCGGCGTGCGGGTGCGCCGCGGCGACTACGCCGTTCCCGGGAGCCTCGCCGACGCGTTCGAGGGCGCCTCGCAGGTGCTGGTGGTGTCGGCGAACGTGCTCGGCGAGGAGGCCCTGCGCCGGCACCGGGCCGCGGTCGAGGCGGCCGTCGCGGCCGGCGCCCAGCGGGTGCTCTACACGAGCCACGCCGGCGCCGACCCGACGTCACCGATGGCGCCGATGCCCGACCACGCCGCCACCGAGGAGATCCTCCGCGGCTGCGGCGCGGCGTTCACCTCGCTGCGCAACGGCTTCTACGCCTCGACCGTGCCGATGCTGCTCACCGGCGCCTGGCAGACCGGCGAGCTGCGTGTCCCCGAGGACGGGCCGGTCGCCTGGACCACGCGCGAGGACCTCGCCGACGCGACGGTCGAGATGCTCGTCGGCGAGGTGCTCGACGGCGTCACCCCGCCGTTGACCGGGCCGGAGGCGCTGACGATGGCGCAGGTCGCGGGCCTGGCCTCCGAGGCGGCGGGGCGGACGATCCGGCACGTGACGGTGACCGACGCCGAGTACCGCGCTGAGCAGGTCGCGCACGGCGTACCGGGAGAGGCGGTCGACATGCTGCTGACGATGTTCGCGGCGAGCCGCCGGGGCGACTTCGCCGCGGTCGACCCCACGCTGCCCCGGCTGGTCGGGCGTCCCGCCACGCCGCTGTCAGCGGTGCTCGGGGCGTCCGTGCCGGTGTGAGAGGGCGGGAACGACGTCAGCCGGGTCGGAGGTCCACGACCACCGGGCGGTGGTCGGAGACCGTGACGTCGGGGACCTCCGCCGGCCCGACAGGGACGAGGCCGCGGACGAAGACGTGGTCGATCCGACCGCGGGCGGAGGTGGCGGGGCCGTCCGGATCGACGTCGGTGAAGTCCGGCCGCAGCGGTGCGAGCTGCGGGTCGTCGGGGCCGACGTTGAGGTCGCCCAGCACGACGGCCGGCCCGGGCCCCGCGGCGACCTCGGCGAGGCGACGGATCTGCGCGGTCTGCACGCCGTCGATGCCGATGTGGCTGTTGTGGACGGCGACCGGCCCGGCCGGCGTGGTGACCTCGACCGACAGCGCGCCGCGCTGCTCGTCGCGGGGGTCCGGCGGGAAGGTCGTGATGCGCGGCGGGCCGACGGGCAGCCGCGAGAGGACGGCGACGCCGTAGAGGACGTTCTTGGGGCCGGTGTCGCACGCCGGCCCGAGCGCGGCGTTGATCGGCGCGAGCGCCTCGGCCGGCGACGGTGGGCGGATCGGGCCGCGGACCACGGCGTAGTCGAGGGCGTGGTCGCGGCGCAGGAGGTCGGCGAGCTCCTCGGCGTCGCGGGTGCAGACCTCCTGGAGCGCCAGCACGTCGGGGCGCAGGTCGGCGACGACCGGGGCCCACTCGTCGGGGTCGTGGGCGCCGGTCTGGACGTTCCAGGTCATGACGCGGACCCCGGGCGGGGGGCCCGGCGGCGGCTGGGCGGTGCAGGCGGCGACCACGACGACGAGCACCAGCAGCAGCGTCCGCGGGGTCCGTCGCACCGCCCCATCATCCGGGTCGGGATCAACCGAAGCGTTCCGTGGTGATGGCCCCCGCGGGAACGCCGAGGCCGGCGAGGCCGTGGACCGCCGCCCCGACCAGCGGCGGAGGACCGCAGACGAGGTACTGGTGGCTGCCGGGCACGCCGGACGGCAGGAGCGCCCGGAGCATGCCGGCGTCGAGGCGGTGGCCGCCGGTGCGCAGGACCGAGAGGTCGAGGCGCCGTGACAGCGCGAGGATCTCGGCGGCGAACAGCGCCTCGCCCTCGCGCTCGGCGAGCAGCAGGGCGTGGGCGCGCGGGTCGGCGGCCGCGGCGTGGGCGCGCAGGATGCTCATGATCGGCGTGACCCCGACCCCGCCGGCGATGAGGACGAGGCCGCCCGCCGTCGCCGCCGGCACGAACGCGCCGTGCGGGCCGTCCACCCACACCTGACGCCCGGGCTCGAGGTCGTGGAGGCCGCCGGAGAACGGCCCCGCGTCGCGGACCGTCAGCTCCAGCGCCCCCGAGCGTCGGGAGGCCGCGATGGTGAACGGGTGCTCCTCGGCGAGGGGCAGGCGGCGCAGCCGCAGCCACACGAACTGGCCGGGCTCGGGCGCGGGGTCGAGCGGGCGGCCGGCGGGGACGAGCACGACCGTCGACGTGTCGCCGGACTCCGGGCGGATCGCCGCGACGAGGTGTGCCCCGGGCCCGAGCACCGGCCGGAGGAGCCAGCGGCGCAGCAGGACCGCCAGCACCGTGACGCCGAGCGCGGCCAGGGCGATGCCGACCAGCGGGTTCGCGACGAGGTGCCCGAACAGGGCGACGTGCGTGGCGACCAGCAGGAAGGCGCCCCCGCCGAGGACCGCGTGCACCCTCGCGACCCGGCCGTAGCGGCGCAGCGATCCGCGGGGGCGCAGCAGCCCGAGGACGACCAGGAGCGCGAGCGCGGCGATGCCGACCCTGATGGGCCAGCCGACCGCGAGCGGGTCGAGCATGCCCAGGCCATGGGGCGAGTGGAGGACCGCCGAGACGACGTGGGCGAGCACGCAGCCGAGGGCGGCGATGCCGAGGCGGCGGTGGAGGTGGTTGCCGAGCTCGACGCCGAGGAGCCGCGTGAGCCCCCGGACGCGCGAGACCAGGACCAGGGCCGCCGAGACGAGGACCGCGGCGACGAGCCCGAGGGCGCTCGTCCAGGAGACGGTCTCGCCGAGGCGCGGCGAGGCGAGGGAGAGCGCGAGCGCGACCAGCGGCATGAGCAGCACCGTGGCCACGCCCATCGCCCAGGCCCGCCCGCGGTCGGTCATGGTCGGGACGCTAGGGAGGAGCCGGCGGGGGCTGGTGTCGTTTCGTGCGGCCGTGATCTGTTCGTGACCTCGGGGGGACGGGATGGAGGTCGTCGCCCGAGCCGTGGTCGTGCGCAACGGCGCGGTCCTGCTGATGCTGGACGTCGTGCGGGGGTACTGGTTCTTCCCCGGCGGCCACGTCGAGGACGGCGAGACGCCGGCCCAGGCGCTGGTGCGGGAGCTGCGCGAGGAGCTCGACGTGGGCGCGACGCTCGGGGAACACCTGGCGACGTTCCCGAACCGCTTCGTCGCGGACGGCGTGGAGCACGACGAGGTCGACCACGTGTTCGCGGTGACGATCGACGCCGACGAGCCGGTCAGCACCGAGCCTGCGCTCGTGGCCGGATGGCACCGGTTGGAGGACCTGGGCGAGCTCGATGTCCGGCCGCGCGTGCTGGTGGAGCTCGTGAGGTCGCGGTGAGGCGCGCCCGGCGTGTCGTGCGGGCGAGGATGTGGCGATCCTGGCCTTGAGCGCCAGCGATGCCGCATCGCTCGGACTCAGACGCGGCGGAGGTACGCCGGGGCCAGGGCGTCGGTGAGCCAGGTGTCGGCGTTGCCGCGGCGGAAGACGGCGCCGGCGGCGGCCGCCGACCGGGCGTCGACGGCCAGGACCACCGGACGTCCGTGACGCGACCCCACCTCGCGCGCGGTGGCCTCGTACGGCGACAGGTGCACGTACTGCCGGCCGCCCGCGTGGAGGCCCTCGCGGAGGATCGCGTCGACGGCGCCGGCGGAGGTGCCGTGGAAGAGGGTCGGCGGCGGGTCGGCCGACGGCATCTCGACGTGCCCGGGCAGCGAGTGCCCGTAGCGCGCGCGGACACGCCCGTCGGCGATCTCGTAGCGCGGCTTCGACCCGTTCGCCACGACGTCCCCGACCTCGTCGGGCGTCGCCCCGAGCGCCGCGCACACCGCGTCCAGCGACGCCCAGCCCCCGGCGTCGAGCTCCAGCCCGACGCGCGCCGGGTCGTGGCGCAGCGCCCGTGACATGCGCTTCGACAGCCGCACCCGGTCCACGAGCGCGGGGTTTGTCACCCCGGCGCCCGAGGCAAACGCCCGGGCATGACCAGCATCGCGGGCGTCGACGTCACGCACCCCGACAAGGTGCTCCTGCCCGCGCGCGAGGGCGGCGACCCCGTCACGAAGGCCGACCTCGCGCGCTACTGGGAGACGATCGCCGCGACGGTCCTGCCGCACCTCGCGGGCCGCCCGCTGACCCTGCAGCGCTTCCCCGACGGCCTCGACGCCGGCGGGTTCGTGCAGCAGGACGCGGGGGGACGGGCGCCGAAGGGCCTGCACACCGTCGACACCCCACGGCGGGAACGCAAGGGTGGCGACGACGTCGTCCACCACCCGCAGGTCACCGAGACCGCCGACCTCGTCCGTCTCGTCCAGTTCGGCACGGTGACGCTGCACGGGTGGAACGCCGTGGCCGGGTCGCTGGAGCGTCCCGACCGGCTGATCGTCGACATCGACCCCGGCGAGCACATCGACCTCGCCGGCATCCGCGACGTCGCCCGCGCGGTGCGGGCGGCCGTCGAGGGGCGGGGTCTCGTCGCGTTCCTGCAGTCCACGGGCAGTCGCGGCTACCACGTCGTCGCGCCCCTCGACGGGTCGGCGGGCCACGACGCCGTCAGGGCCGCGGCCGACGAGATCGCCGGGGCCGTCGCCGCCGACCACCCCGACGAGCTCACCACCGCCGTGCGCAAGGACGCCCGCGGCGGGCGGACCTTCCTCGACGTCGGCCGCAACGCCTACGGCCAGACCGCCGTCATGCCCTACGCGCCGCGGGCCCGCCCCGGCGGCCCGACCGCGACGCCGCTGGACTGGGACGAGCTCTCCCGCGTCGCCCCCGACCAGCACGACGTCCGGTCGATCCCGCGGCGGCTGGCCCGCAAGGCCGACCCGTGGGCGCAGCTCCGCGCCCACGCGCGTCCCTTGCCGTGAGGTCTCAGCGGCCCGTGGAGCTGCAGGTGGCCTCGGCCCGGTCACCCCGCCGCGTCCGCATGTCGAGGACCCGCCCCACGTCGTCGCTGATCACGCAGGTGACCGAGGCGTCCGCGCGGGCGTCGCCGGCGAGGCGGGCGGTGACCCGCACCGTGGTCCACGGCCGGTCGGTGCCGACGGCCACCGTCTGGCGGAACGGGGTCGCCCGGTCCTCGCGCACCTCCACGCCGCCCTGCCCGTCGTCCCACCGGACCGAGGCCACCCGCGACACGCCCGAGGTGACGATCTCCAGGGCGTACACGGTCGGGCGCCCGATGAGCGCCGAGGCGTCGAGCAGGCCGCCGGTGGCGGTCCCGGACGCCGCCTCCGACACCTCCGGCGCCCGGGACCCGGCCCCGACGGGCACCGCGAGCCCGACGAGGAAGGCCGCCACGACCGCGAGGGCCCACCGCCACGTGGCCGATCGCGGCGGTCGTGCCGATGGCTGCGCGCGACCGGTCACGAGCGGCACCGGCCGCGGCACGGGCGGCACCGCCGGCGGCCGGGCCGGGGGCTGCGGGTCGAGTCGTGCCGCCGGTGACCGGCGCCGGGGCGCTCCCGACGGCGGCGGCCGGTCGCCGGGCAGCACCCAGCGCCCGGTCGCCGGGTCGTACCACGGGCGGGTCACGACCGTTATCCGTTCCCGCGCACCCGATCGTTAGGACCACGAGCTTGCGATCTCCTGACGACGAGCGCATACCGGAGGAACCGGTCGGGGGACGGGCGCGGCCGTGAGGCGGGGAGCACCATCGCGGTGTCGCCGTCGATGGGGAGGTCTTCGTGACCGAGCGGGTGCACCCGCGCTGGACCGGTGAGGTGGCCGCGCAGCGCGACCGGTTCACGCTGCTCGACGACGTCGCGGCCCTGCGGGAGTCGGGGGGGACGGCGCGGGTGACGACGCCGTTCGGGCACGAGGCGACGATGGTCAGCCGCTACGCCGACGTCCGCGAGCTGCACGGCGACCCCGAGCGCTTCCGCCTCGACGCCGTCCCCGCCCCGCCCGCGCTGATCCAGGCCGGCCGCGACACCGCGGAGTTCCGTCGCCGCCAGGCCGGCAACCTGCTCGGCCAGGACCCGCCCGACCACACGCGGCTGCGGAAGATGCTCACCGGCGAGTTCACCGTCAAGCGGATGAAGCGCCTGGTCCCGCGCGTCGAGGAGATCGTCACCGAGCACCTGGACGCCATGGAGCGCGCCGGGCGGGCCGACCTCGTCAATGACTTCGCGCTGCCGGTGCCGTCGATGGTCATCTGCGAGCTGCTCGGCGTCCCGTACGAGGACCGCGCGGAGTTCACCGAGCGCAGCGCCCGCCAGCTCGACGCCACGATCCCGGCGCCCGAGCGGATGCGCCTCGCCGACGCGTCGCGGGAGTACATGGCGACGCTGGTGGCGCGCCACCGCACCGCGCCCGGCGAGGACCTGCTCGGCATGCTGATCCGCGAGCACTCGCACGACGTCACCGACGACGAGCTCATCGGCATCGGCAACCTGCTGCTCATCGCGGGCCACGAGACGACGTCGAACATGCTCGCGCTCGGCACGCTCGCCCTGCTCGAGCGCCCCGACCAGCTCGCCCGCGTGCGGGACGACCCGTCCGCGGTCGACGGCGCGGTCGAGGAGCTGCTGCGCTGGCTGACGGTGGTCCACGGCGGCTTCCCGCGCGCCGCGACCCGGGACACGACGATCGGCGGGCACCCGGTCGCCGCCGGCGAGCTCGTCGTCGGGTCGCTCGTGGCGGCCAACCGCGACCCGGAGGTCGTCGACGACGGCGAGACCCTCGACGTCGGCCGCGCGCCGGTCCCGCACCTGGCCTTCGGGCACGGCATCCACCACTGCCTCGGCGCCCCGCTCGCCCGGATCGAGATGCGCGTGGCGTTCCCGGCGCTCCTCGCGCGCTTCCCGGGGCTGCGCCTCGACGGCGAGCCGGAGTTCCGCGGCCGCGCGCTGATCTACGGCCTCGCCCGCCTGCCGCTGACCTGGTGACGCCCCGCGCGGGACGGCGCCTGAGGGCGGCGGCCTCGATGGGCCCGGATGCTTCGGTTTCCGAAGCATCCGCCGGAGAGTCGTCGCCCCTAGGGTCGACGACGTGCCGGACGGGACCCTCGTGCTCGGGATCGACATCGGGACGTCGTCGTCGAAGGGCGTGCTCGTCGACGGCGGGGGCAGGGTCGTGGCGCGCGCCGAGACCGAGCACACGACGTCGTTCCCGCGGCCCGGGTGGGTCGAGCACGACGCCGAGGGCGTCTGGTGGTCCGACGTCACGACGCTCCTGGGCGAGCTGCTCCCGCGCGGCACCCCGGACGCGGTCGGCGTCAGCGGCATCGGCCCGGTGCTGCTGCCCGCGGACGCCGACGGCCGGCCGCTGCGCCCGGCGATCCTCTACGGCGTCGACACCCGGGCCACGCGGGAGATCGCCGAGCTCACCGAGGAGATCGGCGCGGAGGAGATCGTCGCGCGGGGCGGCACGCCGCTGTCGAGCCAGGCGGTGGGCCCGAAGTGGCGGTGGCTGCAGCGCCACGAGCCCGAGGTCTACGCCCGCACCGAGCGCTTCCTCATGGCGAGCTCGTACGCCGTGCACCGCCTGACCGGCGAGTACGTCCTCGACCACCACTCCGCGAGCCAGTGCGACCCGCTCTACGACCTCGAGGCCGCCGGCTGGGCCCGCGACCTCGCCGACGTCGTCGCCCCCGGCATGCCGCTGCCGCGCCTGCTGTGGCCCGGCGAGGTCGCCGGGACGGTGACGGCCGGCGCGGCCCGCGCGACCGGCCTGCCCGCCGGCATCCCGGTGATCGCGGGGACCATCGACGCCTGGGCGGAGGCGGCCAGCGTCGGGGTGACGGGCGCCGGCGACACGACGGTCATGTACGGCACGACGATGTTCCTGGTCCAGGTCACGGACGCGCCCGTGCGGCACCCGGCGCTCTGGGCGACGCGCGGCGTGGTGCCGGGCTCGTTCACCACCGCGGCCGGCATGGCCACCTCCGGCGCGGTCACCGCCTGGCTGCGCGACCTCGTCGGCGCCGACTACGCGACCCTCCTCGACGAGGCGGCCGACGTCCCGCCCGGCGCCCGCGGCCTGCTCCTGCTGCCCTACTTCGCCGGGGAACGCACGCCGATCCTCGACCCGGACGCCCGCGGTCTCGTCCTCGGCCTGACCACGGGCCACGGACGCGCCGAGCTCTATCGCGCCGCGCTCGAGGGCATCGCGCACGGCGTGCGGCACAACCTCGAGGCGTTCCGCGACGCGGGCGGTCCCGTGCCCCGCCTCGTCGCGGTGGGCGGCGGGACACGCGGCGGGCTGTGGACGCAGATCGTCAGCGACGTCGTCGGGGAGCCGCAGGAGGTCCCCGCCGACACCACGGGTGCCGCGCTGGGCGACGCCCTGCTCGCGGCCCGGGCGCTCGGTCTCGACGCCGACGCGTCCCCGTGGAACCCGATCGTCGCCACCGTGACGCCCGACCCCGAGCGCACCGAGCGGTACGACGCCTTCCACGCGCACTACCGCGCGCTCTACCCCGCGACCGCCGACGCCGCGCACTTCCTCGCCGAGCAGCAGCGGTGGGCTGCGCCCCGGTGAGCAGAAAAGCGTGCTGGAGCACTCCCTTCTGCTCACCTGCGCGGAGCGCACCTGAGGACACCGCCGAGGGCCGAGGCCACGGCGACGGCGCAGCTCACGGGGTAGCTCGCCGGGGCGGGGGTCAGGCCGTCGGGAGGCTCGGCGGCTCGGGACGGGGGCCGGGCAGCGGGCGCTCGCCGCGGCGGCGGGCGCGCTTGTCGGTGTACATGAGCGCGTCGGCCTCGGCGCAGGCGCCGGGGAAGCCGCCGGACACGGTGAACGCGGCGGCGCCGATCGAGCACGGTACGCCCGCGGCGTCCAGCGCCTCGCGCAGGCGCTCGACGAGGTGGTGCGCGTCGTCGACGCCCACCTGCGCGACCAGCGCGAACTCGTCGCCGCCGAGGCGCGCGAGCGGGTCGGTGCTGCGGATCGTGGAGCGCAGGACCGCCGCGCAGTGGCGCAGGTGGCGGTCGCCGGCGCCGTGGCCCCGGGTGTCGTTGACGGTCTTGAGGCCGTCGAGGTCGAGCATCACCACCGACGCCGGGTCACCGAAGCGCCGGAACCGCTCGTCCTCGCGGTCGAGCCAGCGCTCCCAGCCGCGGCGGTTGAGCAGGCCGGTCAGCGCGTCGGTCTCGGCCTCGCTGACCGCGCGCTCGAGGGCGCGCGCCGAGTCGACCGCCGCCGTGTCGGCCTCGAGCACCGAGGACAGCAGGCTCGAGAGCAGGTCGAGCAGCGGCTCCTGGGCGACGAGCTCCGGGTCGACCGGCGCGCGGTTCATGCCGATCACGGTGCCGAACAGGGCACCGTCGCCGGTGACGATCGGGGTGCCCACGTAGGTGCCGACCTCCATGCCCTGCGCCGCCGCCTCGGACGCGATGCGCTCGAGGTCGGGGACCTCGCGGGTGTCGGGCACGATCCGCGGCGCCGAGCCCGCGACCATGTACTGGCACATCGAGCCGGTCCACGGCGTGCTGAGCCCGGGCGCCAGCCCGTAGCCGGAGTCGGCGGTGACGAGCATCGTCTGGTGCCCGTCGGTCACGCGCGTCACGGCCCAGGCGTCCAGCGGCACGACGCGCGCGAGGTAGTCGACGACCATGCGGCACGCCGCGTCGAACGCCCGCGGCGGTGCCAGCTCGGCGGCGACCCGGAGCTCCTGTGTCGACGTCATGGTCCTCCCCCTCGGCAGTCCCAGCGGTCCCCTCCCGGCCCCTGCCGTGCCCTCAGTGTCGCCCGTGCACGTGCAGACGACGCCGGCAGGGGCACGTCATCACCCGTCCTGAGGACGAGATCGGGTGGGCCGCCGCCGTCGTCACGCGTGGTGACGTGGGGTGCGCGCTCGTCCCGGGGGCTCTCGCGGCGTCTCGAACCGTCTAGGCCTGTCGCGAGACGGGTCGATACAGCGCGATCGACGCTGCCTCGCGCTCTCTCGCGCCGTCTCGGGATATCGCGAGACGGCGCTATCGGACGTCAGAGAGCCGCGCGCCCGACCGCCAGACGCCGCGGACGTCGCGGGTGGCGGTGACGTCGGTGAGCGGGTCGCCGGCGACGAGCAGCAGGTCGGCGCGCCGGCCCGGGGCGATGCGCCCGCGGTCGGGGAGGCCGAAGACGTCGGCGGGCACGGAGGTCGCCGCGCGCAGGACGTCGCGCGGCGTCAAGCCGGCGCCGGCGAGCAGCGTGAGCTCGAGGTGCATCGACGCGCCGTGCAGCACGGCCGCCGCGTGCCCGGGGACGTCGTTGGCGTCGGTGCCGGCCAGCAGGGTCGCGCCGGCCTCGGCGAGGCGCGCGACGTTGCCGGCCGCGTGGTCGTAGGAGGTGCCGGGCCGGTCGCTGACCGGCAGGTGACCCCGGTCGCCGGCGCGCAGCGCGTCCACGACCTCGGGGTCGAGCCCGGCGAGCAGGCGCGGGTCGGCGAGCAGCTCGGCGGTGCTGTCGGCGTCGGCGCGGGCCCGCATCATCGCGAGGGTCGGGCAGACGACGAGGCCGGTGAGACCGGTGCGTTCGCTGTCGTCGCGACCGTCCTCGATCGGCCCGTCGAGCGGGACGTGGGTCAGGACGTCGGCGCCGGCGTCCCGCGCGGTGCGGAAGGCCCAGCGCGTCGGGGCGTGTGCGACGGTCAGCAGCCCGTGGGACCTCGCCGCGGCGCACACCGCGGCCACCGTCTCCGGGCTCAGCGTCGGCCGGGTGACGTCGGCGCTGTTCTCGACGAAGACCTTGAGGTAGTCGGAGCCCTCGCGGACCCGGTCGGCGACGAACTGCTCGGCGTCCTCCGGTGCGGCGAGCCCGGGCATGCGCCAGCCCGAGGGGTCCGGCGGCAGGATCACCGCGGGCCAGCCGTCGACGGCGCCGGCCATGAGACCGGAGCTGCGCAGGTCGGCCTCGTCGGTGTGGCTCGCCGCCCGCCGGCGCAGCATCGCGGTGAACTGCGGCGGCGCCGAGAACATGTCGAGCACCGTGGTGACGCCGTAGCGCAGGTCCTGGCCGAGGTTGCCGGCCCCGCGCAGGTGCACGTGGGCGTCGATCAGGCCCGGGAGCAGCGTCATCCCGCGGCCGTCGACGTCGCCGTCCCGCGTCCCGGGGCCCACCGCCGTGACGACCCCGCCCTCGAACGTCACGTCGGTGACGCCGAGCGCGTCGACGCCGTCGAACACCCGCGCGCCGGAGATCGTCGTCATCCCGTGCCTCCCTGCCGACCCCGTCCAGGGTGGCAGGGGGACGCGGGGTGTGTCGTGGTCGCGATCCCTCAGCGGGCCCGGGAGTCGAGATCGAGCGTCACGGGCGCGCCGAGGTCGACGACCGCGCGCCCGGTGTGCTCGGCCTCCTGGCGGTATCGGTCGCCGTCGAGCACGAACGTGGTCACCGAGCTCGGCGGACCGAGGTCGAGGACCGCGTACCGCGGGATGCCGGCCGCGGCGTACTCGGCGGGCTTGACGACGCGGTGGAGGCGGCGGGATCCGGGGGAGAGCACCTCGGCGACGGCGACGACGTCACTCGCGTCGAGGTCGGGGCGGTCATCGACCGCGTCCCGTCGCAGGACGACGACGTCGGGCACCCGCACGGTGGGTGTCGGTCCGCTCTCGAGCACGACGCCGACGGCGGTCACCGCGCGGTGCTCGGGAGGCAGGGCCGCCCGGAGCGCCTGGCGGAGCTCGTCGGCCACCCACTGGTGCCGAACGGTGGGCGGGGGCGCCACGCTCAGCACCCCCTCCACGAGCTCGCAACGCCGGCCGTCCTCGGGGAGTGCACGCCACGCGTCCAGGTCGAGCAGATGCGTCGGCCACTGGCCGGTCGTCATGCGTCCCTCCTCACCCGAGCTCGACGCGGCCCAGCGTCACACGGTTCCACGGAATCGTCCGCCGTTCGGCTCCGTGCGGGCGACCGTCCGAGCACCCGCCTTCGGTCTCCGCAGCACGGCCGCTCAGGCGAAGCAGGTCAGCGGGCCGCCGTGGTAGGTGACCATGTCGTCCAGCGCCCCGAACACGTCGATCGCCCCGCCCCGCTCCAGCCCGTCGAGCTCGGCGTAGGCGCGGTGGAGGTTGCCGACGATCCGCTCGGCGTCGGGCCAGTCGGTGAAGCGGCCGAGGTCGGTGTCGCGCGCGGCCTGCAGCGGGGTGACGCCGGCGGCGCGGCCACGCTCGGCGACGTCGAGCACGAAGCGCAGGTAGTCCAGCGTCGCGTCGAGCGGGGCACGGTGGTGGAACACGGGACCGTGGCCGGGCACGGTCGTCCGCGCCCCGAGCGGTGCGACGACGTTCTCGAGCACGTCGATCGCGCCCGTCACCGAACCCATGAGCAGGAACGGCGTGCCGCCGTTGAAGATCAGGTCGCCGCAGAACAGCGTCGAGCGCTCGGGGAACCAGACGAGCGAGTCGTTGGTCGTGTGCGCCGGGGTGCCCACGTGCACGACGTCGCCGCGCAGGTCGCCGGCGTGGACCGCGACGCGGTCGGTGTAGGTGACGAACGGCGGGTCGAGGGGCAGGTCGCCCCACTCCGGGTTGTGCCAGTAGGGCAGTTCGCGGGCCGGGCCGAACGCGAGCGCCTCGGCGCGCGTGCGCTCGTGCGCGACGATCGCGGCGCCGCCGAACAGGGCGTTGCCGAAGGTGTGGTCGCCGTGGTGGTGGGTGTTCACCAGCGTCCGCACCGGCCGGTCGGTGACCGACGCGATCGTGTCGAGGAACGCGCGGGTGCGGCGCTCGGTGGAGCAGGAGTCGATCGCGAGGACGCCCTGCGGGCCCACCACGAAGCCGGTGTTGTTGATCCACCACGTGCCGTCGGGCTGGACGTAGGCGTGGATGCCGTCGGAGACCTCCTCGCACCGCGGCGGACCGGGCACGGTGATGTCGTCGGTACGCGAGCTCATCACGCCTCCTTGAGCGGGATCGGATCCGGGCCGGGGACGATCCCGGCGTCGACGGCGCCGAGCCCCTCGGCCTCGAGGTGGACGCGGTCGCCCGGCGCCAGCCACGGGTAGGCGTCGGCGCCGTGCACGCGGGAGAGCTCGAGCAGGCAGCCGGTGCCCACCGTCCCCGAGCCGATCAGGTCGCCGGGCACCACTCGCGTGCCGCGCGAGGCGTAGGCGATCATCTGGGCGAAGCTCCAGTACAGGGCGTCGAGCCGTCCCGCGCTGGTCGGCCGGCCGTTGACCGACGCGCTCATCGCCGCGCCGGGGGCCAGCTCGTCGGGCGTGAGCATCCACGGCCCGCAGCTCGACGCGAAGTCCTTGCCCTTGGCCGGTCCGAGGTTGAGCTTCATCTCGGTGCCCTGCAGGTCGCGGGCGCTCCAGTCGCAGAACAGCACGTAGCCCGCGACGTGGTCGCCGGCCTCGTCCGGGGCGAGGTCGCTGCCCTCGCGGCCGACGACCGCCGCGATCTCCAGCTCGTAGTCGAGGGCTTTGCTGCCGGGCGGGACCGCGACGTCGTCGCGCGGTCCGCGCAGCGACGCCGGGTTGGTGAAGTAGAAGCAGGGCTGGGCGTACCAGAGCGGGTCGACCTCGAGTCCGATCGCCGCGCTCGCCGTGACGACGTGCTCCTCGAACGCCATGAAGTCGCGGATCGAGGGCGGGCGGGGGATCGGGGCGAGCAGTGTGACGTCGTCGACGGGCTCGACCGCCTGCGCCGCGGCCTCCGCGAGCCGGTCGTCGGCGATCAGCGCGAGCAGCGACGACGCGCCCGGCACGGCGTGGAGGCGGTCGCCGCGCCACAGCCCGACCTGCTCGTCGCCGTCCGCGGTGCGGAACGTGCTCCAGCGCATCAGGCGACCTCGGCGCGCAGCTGCTCGGCGGCCAGGGTCATCGACTCCAGCTTGGCGCGGGCGAGCGGGCGCGGCAGGGAGAACATGCCGCAGTCGGTCGTCAGGTGGATGCGCTCGGCCGGGACGTGCTCGAGCGCCTTGCGGACGCCGGCCACGATGTGGTCCGGGGTCTCGACGACCAGCCGCTTGATGTCGATGCAGCCGATGCCGATGCCCTTGTCGCTCGGGTAGCGCGACCAGAGGGCGAAGTCGTCGTCGGGGAACCCGGTCTCGGCGAAGGCGTACTCGACGGCGTCGACCTGCAGGTCGTTCGCGACGAGCTCGTGGAAGCCGGCGTAGGGCGTGATGCCGATCTGGGCGCCGCTGCCCAGGTGGCAGATGTGGAACACGCGCAGGGCGTCGACGCCGTCGAGCGCGCGGTTGAGGGTCTCCACGACCAGCGGGTAGTCCTCGGGCTGGTGCAGCGTGAAGCCGACGTCGTCGAGCTGCAGGACCTCCACGCCCGCCGCGACCGCGTCCTTGAACTCGGCGTTGTAGGCGTCCGCGAGGTCGGCGTAGAGGGCCTTCTTGTCGTGGTAGTGCCGGTCGGTGAGCCAGCCGGCGAGGTTGGCCGGGCCCATGCCGCTGCAGAACTTCACGGTGCGCGGGCTGACGGCGCGGGCGGCACTCCACAGGTCGGCGAGGTGCATCGTGCCGCGCCCGATCGGGCCGTCGACGGCGACCTCGTTCCACGTGTTCGCGAACGCCGCGGTGCCCTCCCGGCCGAGCAGCGTGACCATGTGGTTCGGCGCGGGCTCCACGGTGATGCCGTCGAGGTGGTAGCTCGGGTAGAGCAGGAACGAGGAGATGAAGCCCTCGTGGCGGTCGTACCAGAGGTGGCCGTCGGTGGGCAGGTCGAGGCCGACGGCGACCTGGTCGCCGATCATCGCCCGCACGCCGTCGCTGAACGCCTCGGCGAAGTCGCCGCGGCGCAGGGCCACGCGGATGTCCTCGCCGCCGAGGTCGAAGGTGTTCCACTTCGGGCGCGGGTAGGAGCCGACCGCGGTGGTCGGGAAGAGGTGGCCGAAGTGGTCGCTGAGCCGGCGGGGCATGGCGGGCCTCCAACGTCGTCGGGGAGTCCTCGAGGGGCGTCCCGTCACCGTGGCGTGGACCGGGGCCCGGATCACGTGCCGGATCGGTTGCGATCGGGCCTTGACGCGGCCCGCTCAGGTGGCGGCGAGCAGGTCGGCCGCCTGCCGGAAGGCGAGCGCGGTGCGCGAGTCGTCGTCGGGCCGCGTGGCCACCGAGACCTGGGCGTCCTCGCCGGCCAGCGGCACGAAGCACACGTCGGGGCGCGGGAAGTAACGCTCGGCGAGCCGGCCGTGGACGCCGAGCATCCCCGACGTCGCGACCGCGGCCGGGATGGCCGCCGGGGTCCGCACGACGGGGCTGCGCCGCGAGGTCTGCCCGGACACCCCGGCCCACCGGCCGAGGCCGGGGTGGCGCCCGGCCACGGCCACCCAGGGGCGGCCGTCGACGTCGTCCTCGTCGAGGTGGTCGGCGTCGGCGAGCGGGGAGGACGCGGGGACGACGGCGACGCGCGGGGTGGTGAACAGCCGGTCGAGGCGCACGCCGTCCACCGGCCCGACGTCGTGGATGACGGCGACGTCCACCTCGCCGGCGCGCACCGCCTCGTACTGCGTGTCCCAGTCCAGCTCGATGTGCACGAGCGTGCGTCCGGGCAGCTGCGCGGTGGCGAGCTCGCGCAGCGCGGGCCACCGGTCGGCCGCCCCGAAGCCCAGGACGCCGACGCGGACCACGGCGTCGTCGGGCGCGGGCGGGGCGTCGCGGACGGCGGCGGCGAGGTCGTCGACGCGGGCCAGCACGTCACGGGCCCGCTCGACCAGCCGGGCGCCCGCGGGGGTCAGCGTCACCCGGCGGCTGGTGCGCGCGAACAGCTGCGCGCCGACCTCCTTCTCGAGGGCACGGACGTGCCGCCCGAAGGCCTGCGGCGCGATCCAGTGCCGCTCCGCCGCTTTCCGGAAGTGCCGTTCCTCCGCGAGCGTCACCACATAGCGGAGTGCTCGTATGTCCATGTGTGCGCCTCCGTCCCGGCGACGCTACTGCGGTGCGGGGACGGGAGGAACCGCTGCTCGACCTGCGGTGCTGACCTGCGGCCTTGACCTGCACCGTCGTCGAGGTCGCACCGTCGGGCGCATGAACCGACACCGACCCACGGCCCTCGTCACCGGCGCGTCCCGCGGACTGGGTCGCGCCCTCACCGCCGACCTCGCCCGGGACGGCTGGCGGGTCGTCGTCGACGCCCGCCACGGCGACGCGCTCGCCGACGCCGTCGCCGGCCTGCCCGGCGTGGTCGACGTCCCGGGCGACGTCGCCGACCCCGCGCACCGCACCGCGCTCGTGGAGGCGGTCGACGATCTCGGGGGTCTCGACGTCCTCGTCCTCAACGCGAGCCTGCTCGGGCCCAGCCCGCGGCCGGCGCTCGCCGACCACCCCCTCGACGTGCTCGAGCAGGTCCTGCGCGTCAACGTCGTCGCGCCCCTCGGGCTCGTGCAGGCGCTGCGCTCGCTGCTGCGTCCGGGCGCCCGCATCCTCGCGATCACCTCGGACGCCGGGGCCGAGCCGATGGCGGGCTGGGGCGGCTACGGCACGTCGAAGGCGGCGCTGGAGTTCCTGGCGTCGGTGCTGGCCGTCGAGAACCCGCAGTGGCGCGTGCTCGTCGTCGACCCCGGCGAGATGCGCACCGTCATGCACCAGGAGGCCTTCCCGGGCGAGGACATCAGCGACCGCCCGGAGCCCGGGACCGTCGTCCCCGCCCTCCGCGCGCTCATCGACGGCGATCGGCCGAGCGGCCGCTACCGGGCCGCGGACCTGGCGGTGACGTCGTGAGCGCCGTCCCGCTGACCCGCTTCGTCCTGCCGCCCGACGCCGAGGCCCACGAGCCGCCGGAGCGACGGGGCCTGGCCCGCGACGGGGTGCGGCTGCTCGTGGCGCGGCTCGGGGCGGTCGAGCACCGGCGGTTCGACGAGCTCGCCACCGTCCTCGACCCCGGCGACCTGCTCGTCGTCAACACCTCGGCGACACTGCCGGCCGCGCTCGACGTCCGGCACCACGACGGGCGGCCGATGACGCTGCACGTGGCGACGGCCCTCGACGACGGCGACTGGGTCGTCGAACCGCGGCGTCCCGACGGCCCCGAGACCGACGTGGCCGTCGGCGACCGGCTCGGCCCGCCCGGGCTCGTCCTCACGCTCGTCGCGCCCTACCCCGACGAGCACGCGCCGCGCCGGCTGTGGCGGGCGCGGCCGTGGCCGCCGGTCGGGCTCGCGGGCTACCTCGCGACCTACGGCCGGCCCATCGCCTACGGGCACCTCGCGGGCCGGTTCCCGCTGGCCGACCACCAGACCGTCTACGCCACCGTCCCGGGCAGTGCGGAGATGCCGAGCGCGGGCCGGCCGCTGTCGGAGCGCCTGCTCGTGCGGCTGATGGCCCGCGGCGTCACGGTCGCGCCGCTGGTGCTGCACGCCGGGGTGTCGAGCCCGGAGAAGCACGAGCCGCCGACCCCCGAGCGGTTCGCGGTGCCGGCGGCCACGGCCCGGCTCGTGGACTCGGCGCGCGAGGCGGGCTCGCGGGTCGTTGCGGTCGGGACGACGGTGGTGCGGGCGCTGGAGACGGTGGCCTCGCCCGACGGGACCGTGTCCCCGGGACACGGGTGGACCGACCTCGTCCTCGGCGCCGACCGCCCCGCCCGCACGGTCACCGGGCTGATCTCGGGACTGCACGAGCCGGAGGCGAGCCACCTGGCGCTGCTCGAGGCGGTCGCCGGCCCGGCGCTGGTCGGGCGCACCTACGAGGCCGCCGTGCACGGGGGCTACCGGTGGCACGAGTTCGGGGACTCGACGCTCCTGCTGCCCTAGCGTGGATCGCGCTTGACCCTCACGCGACGAGAGGCCCCACGGTGGTCCCATGACCGAGACGGCAGCGACGACGACCTGGACGGTGGGTCAGGTCGCCGAACGCTCCGGGGTGACCGTGCGGACCCTGCACCACTACGACGAGATCGGGCTGCTGCGCCCGAGCCGTCGCAGCGCGGCGGGGTACCGGCTCTACACCCCGGGCGACCTCGTGCGGCTGCAGCACGTCGTCGTCTACCGGCGGCTCGGGTTCGCGCTCGAGGAGGTCGCGGTCCTCCTCGACGACCCCGACGCCGACGTCGCCGCGCACCTGCGCCGGCAACGGGCCGAGGTCATGTCCCGGCTGGACGAGCTGACCGAGCTCGTCACGGCCATCGACCGAGCCCTGGAGGCAGAGGTGTCCGGAATCCAGCTCACGCCCGACGAGCAGCGCGAGCTGTTCGGGGAGGGCTTCACGGAGGAGTACCAGCAGGAGGCGCAGGAGCGCTGGGGCGACACGGAGGCGTGGCGGCAGTCCCGGGAGCGCACCGCGCGCTACACGAAGGCCGACTGGCAGGCCATGAAGGCGGAGATGGACGAGGTCAACGCCCGGTTCGTCGCGGCCCTGCAGGCCGGCGAGCCCGCCGACGGCGAGCGCGCCATGGACGTCGCCGAGGCGCACCGGCAGCACATCACGCGGTGGTTCTACGACTGCCCGCCCGAGCTGCACGCCTGCATCTCGGTGAACTACGTGGCCGACGAGCGGTTCACCGCGACCTACGAGGACATCGCGCCCGGGCTCGCGCGGTACGTGCACGACGCCGTGCACGCCAACGCGGCGCGTCAGGGCTGACGGTCCCCGGCGTCGAGGCGGTCGAGGACGAGTCGGACCACCTCGGCGTCGGGCAGCGCCCGTCCCCGGGCGATCGCGGTCTCGGCGTCGGGCCACCGGGCCCGCAGCGCGGCGACCTGGCCCCGGATCCGCGCGGCGTCGGCCGGTTCGAAGGGCATGGCGGTGTTCGCGCCGGCGGCCTCGAGCGCCCCGTGCAGGACCGCGGCGAGCTCGTCCTCGCCGAGGGCGAAGAACACCTCGAACAGGTGGCGCAGCGAGAGCCATTGGTTGGCCCAGTCCCCGCCGCGGAACCAGGTGTCGACGACGTCGCGGAATACGGCCAGGGCGGCGTCGAGCTCCCCGCGACGGGCGCGCAGCGACATCTCCTCGGTGAGGGCGAACGCGCGCAGCCACCGGTGGTCGACCGAGGCGGCGAGCTCGGCCGCACGGTGCAGCAGCGAGACGGCGCGCTCGGGGTCGGTGCGCTCGCGGGCGAGCCCCTCGGCGTAGTCGGCGGAGGCGAGCGCGGTGGGACAGCGGCACCGCTCCGCGGCCCGCCGGGCGAGGCCCACCAGTCGCTCGGCGCCCACCTCGTCGCCGACGCTCGTGTGGGCGACCGCGGCCATGTAGCCCGCGTGCGCGACGATCCCGTCGACGCCCGTGGCCTCGGCCGCGGCGACCATGCGCCCGATGGCGTCGACCGCCGCGTCGGTGTCCCCGCGGTAGAACAGGGCGTTGCCGGCGACCCGCTCGGCGAGCCCGAGCGTGGGGACGTCCAGGCGCTCCGCGGCCTCCTGCGCCTCCCGGGCCTGCTCGACGGCCTCGTCGAGGGCGCCACGGACGAAGCTGCCGTACCCCACCATCGCGCGCACCACGGGGTACAGCGGACGCCCGGTCGCCCCGGGCGCGGTGGACGCCGCCTCCGCCCAGCGCAGCACCTCGCCGTGCAGGGTGCGGATGCCGAACTCCCGGACCGCGGCGGCCAGGCCCAGCGCGGTGTCGAGGTCGTCGGTACCGGTGCTCCGGTCGGCGAGGGCGAGGCTGTGCCGGAACGCCTCGCGGAGGTTCTCGAGGTCCCCCTCGAAGGCGCGCACGCCGTCGAGCTCGTGGGGGCCGTGGAGCTGATCGGCGGCGGCCCGGGCGGAGCGGAGGTACGACGCCGCGTGGGCGCGCTGGCGGACGGGCGGGTCGCCGTGCTCCTCGAGCCGGCTGCGCCCGAACGCGCGCAGGGTCTCGAGGAGCCGGTAGCGCATCCGCTCGCCCGCCTCCGCGACGACCATCGACTTGTCCACCAGCCCGGCGAGGAGGGTCGCGACGTCGCCGCGCGCGAGCGGGCCGCCGGCGCACACGTCCTCCGCCCGCGCGAGGTCGAACCCGCCGGCGAAGACCGAGAGGCGCGCGAAGAGCTCCCGCTCGTCGGCGGTCAACAGGTCGTGCGACCAGGTCACGACGTCCACCAGCGCGTGGTGCCGCGGATCGAGGCCGCGGCTGCCGGCGAGCAGCCGGAAGCGCTCGTCGAGCCGGCCCGCGAGGTCGGCCGAGGTCAGCGAGCGCATGCGGGCGGCCGCGAGCTCGAGCGCGAGCGGCACGCCGTCGAGTCGCCGGCAGATCTCGGCGACGTCGCGGCGGTTCGACTCGTCGAGCACGAAGCCCGGGCGCGCGGCCTGCGCGCGGGCGGTGAACAGCGAGACGCTCGGGCTCGCCCGCAGCTCCGGCAGCGGCGCGTCCGTCGAGTCCGGCACCGCCAGCGGCGGGAGGGACCACGTGTACTCCCCGGGCAGGCCGAGCGGCTCGCGGCTCGTCGCCAGCACCCGCACGGTCGGGCAGTGCCGCAGCACCCGCCCGACGAGCGGGGCGAGGGCGTCCAGGACGTGCTCGCAGTTGTCGAGCACCAGGAGCAGGTCGCACCCGCCCAGCACGTCGACCACCGAGTCCTCCAGGGAGCGCTCGGGGCGCCGCTGGAGCTCGAGGGCACCGGCCACCGCGGCGACGGCCGAGCCCGTGGCGTGCACCGGGGCCAGCTCGACCACCCGGACCCCGTCCGGGGGCGCGGAGGTCGTCGCCGCCAGCTCGAGCGCCAGCCGCGTCTTCCCGACGCCGCCCGGCCCGGTCACGGTGACGAGCCGGCCGCCCGCGAGGAGCCCGGAGACCAGGGCGAGCTCGTCGTTGCGACCCAGCAATGCCTCCCGCGCCGGGGCGGGCGTGGGGCGCGGCCGCGGGGCGGGCGGTCCCGGGCCGGTGCCCTCGCGTCCGGTGAGGATGTCGGTCTCGAGCGTCCGGACGGCCTCGGACGGGTCGAGCCCGAGCTCGTCGCGCAGCATCCGGCGCAGCTGGTGCGCCCGACGCAGGGCCTCGGCCTGGCGACCGCTGCGGGCCAGCGCCACCATCAGCTGCGCCCAGAACCGCTCGCGCAGCGGGTGCTCGTCGACGAGGGACTCCAGCAGCCCGACGACCTCGCGGTGCTCCCCGCAGGCGAGCCGGGTGTCGACGGCGACCTCGTGGGCGGCGGTCCGCAGCTCGTCCAGTCGCGTGGCCTCCGCCCGGACGGCCTCCTCGGCGGCGAACTCGACGAACGCCGGGCCCCGCCACTCGCCCAGCGCCGCCTCGACCTCGTCCCGGGCGGCCCGGGGGTCGCCGGCGAGCCGGGTCCGGGCGCGCTCGAGCCCCGCCTCGAAGCGCGCGGCGTCGACGGCGTGGTCGGGGACGTCGAGGCGGTAGCCGGGGGCCAAGGTCGCCACCCGCGGTGCGTCGGTCCCGTCGCCGAGCGCCCGCCGCAGGCGGGAGACGTGGGTCTGCACCGTCGACAGCGCCGTCGACGGGGGTGACGCGCCCCAGAGCGCATCGGCGAGCCGCTCGAGGGGGACGACCCGGCCGCGGTGAGCCAGCAGCACGCCGAGCAGCAGGCGCGGTTTCGCGCCGCCGACGGCGACGGACGCGCCGGCGTGGACCACCTCCACGGGTCCCAGCACGCGGCACTCCACCGTGCTGAGGGTGACGGATGTCAGGCGCCTACCGAAGGCTCGTCTGCCGACTGAGACCGCATTGTCAGGTGCGGCCGTCACCGTTCGTCACCAGAGGTCGGGAAAGGCCCGGCCCGGTGCAGGAGGAGGGGCCATGCCCTTCGTGGAGATCAAGGTGATCGACGGCGTGTTCGACACCGAGGAGAAGGCCGCCATGGTCCGCGCGGTCACCGAGGCGATGGTGGGCGTCGAGGGCGAGTCGATGCGCGGCGCCACCTGGGTCACGGTGCAGGACGTGGCCAGTGGCGAGTGGGGCATCGGCGGCAAGCTGATGACCGCCGAGGACATCAAGGCCCTGCGGGGCTCGACGGCGACGACGGGGACCGGGTGATCGCATGCGTATCCGGCGGGAGGACCTCTCGACCCTCATCGACGTGCCGGGTGCGACGGCCCGGCAGCTGCCGGACGTCGGGGACGTCTCGGGATACGGGACGCTCGCCGCCGAGTGGTTCTCGATGGGGGCCGGCACCGACATCGCGCCCCTGCTGAAGGGGCTCCCGTCCGACAGCTGCGACGCGCCCCACTGGGGCCACCTGGTGTCGGGCGAGGTGGCCGTGTCCTACGTCGACGGCACGCGGGAGACCATCACCGGGGGTGACCTCTTCTACTGGCCGCCCGGGCACTCGGTGCGGGTCGAGCAGGACGCCGAGATCGTCCTCTTCAGCCCGACCCAGGAGCACACGGCGGTGATCGACCACATGAAGGCGGCGATGGGCTGAGGCGTCCACGGCGGCGCCGTGACGGGGGGCTTCTCCCGGCGGCGCCGCCGGTCGTGTCGGTCGCTTGGCCCGTTCGACGGCACCGACGTCGGGTCGCCGTGGACTTCGGTCGGATGTGTCCAGTCACGAGGCCGACCTAGTGTCCTGCTCCGTGGACGCGACCTGCGGCACCGATCGCCACCCCGATCGTTGGGTCGGCCTGACCGTCACGCTCGTCGTCGCCGTGCTCGGCGGGCTGACCGTGGTCAGCCGCGCCGACATCCGTGCCTCGAGCACCGAGGTGATCTTCGACCTCGTCGTGGTGCTCGCGGCGTGCGCCCTGGTGCCGCTGCTGCTCCGGCGGCCGGTGCCCGGGGCGGTGGCGCTCGCGGTGCTCGCGGCGGTGTCGCCGGCCGCGACCCCGGCCGCCACGACGGGCGTGCTGCGGGTCGCCACGGCGCGGCCGCTGGGGACGGCGCTGGCCGTCGGTGCGGTGGGCACGGTGGCGCACGCCCTCCAGGGGCTCGTGCGCCCGATCCCGGGCCTGCCGTACGGCTGGTTGCTGGTCATCGACGTCGCCGTCCACGCGGCCCTCGTCGCGTGGGGCGCCCTGACGCGGCTGCGGGCGGCCGCGCGCGTCGAGCAACGGCGGCGGGCCGCGGAGGAGGAGGCCGAGCGCCTCGCCGCCGCCCGCCGGCAGGAGCGGACGATGATCGCCCGCGAGATGCACGACGTCCTCGGTCACCGGCTCTCGCTGGTGGCCGCGTCGGCCGGCGCCCTGGAGTACCGGCCCGACGCGCCCGCCGAGCAGATCGCCCGCGCGGCCGGGGTCGTGCGAGCCGGGGTGCACCAGGCGCTGGAGGAGCTGCGCGAGGTCATCGGGGTGCTGCGCGCCGACGACCTCATTGGCGCCGACGGGGACGCCCCACCGCAGCCGACGCTCGCCGGGCTGCCGGCGCTGGTCGGCGAGTCCCGG
The DNA here is from genome assembly GCF_056311855.1 of Actinomycetospora sp. ABD4_176. Taxonomy (NCBI): domain Bacteria; kingdom Bacillati; phylum Actinomycetota; class Actinomycetes; order Pseudonocardiales; family Pseudonocardiaceae; genus Actinomycetospora; species Actinomycetospora sp. ABD4_176. Next base: position 4,205,074 of record NZ_CM149974.1, read on the forward strand.
GACGCCGGGCTCGTCGTGGATCTGCAGGACCGCACCGAGGGCACGCCCCCGGAGACCCTCGGACGCACCGCCTACCGCATCGTGCAGGAGGGGCTGACGAACGCGCGCCGGCACGCGACGGGCGTCCCCGTGCGCGTGGTCGTCGACGGGGTGGCGGGGGAGGTGCTGCGGGTCGAGGTCCGCAACCGGCTGCCGGCCGCCCCGTCGGCCTCCGACGGACGTGGCACCGGCCTTGTGGGTCTCGCCGAGCGCGCCGCGTCGGTGGGCGGGCGTCTGGAGCACGGCGTGACCGCCGACGGCGACTTCCGCCTCGCCGCCGATCTACCGTGGCCCCCGTGAGCGTCCCGGAGGAGATCCGCGTGCTCGTCGTCGACGACGACGCCCTCGTGCGCGGGGCCCTGACGATGATGCTCGAGGGCGCCGACGGCCTCCGCGTCGTGGGCGAGGCCGGCGACGGCGACGAGGTGCCCGCCCTCGTCGACGCCCACGCCCCGCACGTCGTGCTCATGGACCTGCGCATGCCGCGCGTCGGCGGGCTGGCGGCGACGAAGCGGCTGCGCGAGCGGTCCGACCCGCCCGAGGTCCTGGTGCTCACCACCTTCGACAGCGACGAGAACGTCCTGCACGCCCTCCGTGCCGGGGCGAGCGGGTTCCTGCTCAAGGACACGCCGCCCGCGCAGATCGTCGAGGCCGTGCACCGCGTCGCGGCCGGCGACCCGATGCTCTCGCCGACCGTCACCCGCCGCCTCATGGACCGCGCCGGCGCCGACGAGAGCAGCCGCGAACGGGCGCGGACGGCCCTGCGCAAGCTCAGCGAGCGCGAGCACGACGTGGCGGTCGCGATCGCCCGCGGCCGCTCGAACGCCGAGATCGCGTCGGAGGCGTACATGAGCCTGTCGACGGTCAAGGCGCACGTGTCGCACGTGCTGGCGAAGCTCGACCTCGAGAACCGCACGCAGATCGCCCTCCTGGTGCACGACGCGGAGCGGTGAGGGTGGGGCGGGAGGCCGCCACCGTGGACCGGTGCGAGCAGGGACGGCGCGTCGCCGAGCGGGTCGTCGCCGCGCTCCCCCGCCCTGGCCACGAAGGAACCGTTTCCGGAGGAAACGTCTCCTCCCCACCGGCGCTCGGACTGCCGACCCGTGTCCCGAGGACACGGGTCGGCCCGCCTCTCGCGTCACCGGCAGCGTGAGCCCCGACGCCGCACGCCACCCCGCGCGCCGCCGGCGTGGGAGCGCAATCCGTCGAACCGGACCCGGCGCGCTGCGTCGATGGCTAGCGTGAGCTCCATCGGGGTGCGAGGAAGGGGCGAGACATGAGCCGACCGCTGCCGGTCGGTGGTGGGGTCTTCACCGTGGACATCACCCGAGCGCCCGAGGCGATCCGGGAGTTGGAGCAGGCTCGAGTCGAGCTGGAGAGCATTCGAGACGACGCGCAGCAGCTCGGCCAGTTCGATGCACCCGCGATGGACCAGGTGTCGGTGGACGCCGCCGCGATGTTGGGACGAGCAGCGGCCGAAGGTCCGGGATCGCTGGTCGTTGCGCTGAACCAGGGCATCGACGAGATCTCGACGATGATCACTCAGCTCACCACCGCCTTCGATATCTATCGGCAGCAGGAGGCCGACGCCGAGGCAGACTTCCGGCGCCTTTCGTGATGAGGACGGTGGCGCTGGTCGCGATGATCCTCGTGCTCGGCGGTTGCGCGAGCCACGACAGTCCGACCGATCCTCCACCCGCTGACCCGAGATACGGCGCGCCGGTGGTCACGTCGCCACGCGACGTGCGGGCTCTGGCCACCGACCCTTGCTCAGGCCCTCTCCCGGCGAGCGAGTGGGTGTCCTTGGGGTTCGCCGCGAACGCTCGCACCGAGTCCTTGATCACGGGAGACCGGACCTGCCGCCGCCGCGGACCCGATGGCGAGCGAGCCCTCTCGTTCATCGTCGTCCCGGCCCGCGACGTCCTCGTCGACACTTTCCGTGTCCGTCAGTACCCGCTGTTCCGAGAGGCAGACGTCAGGGATCTGCCGGCGGCGGTCGAGCAGAGTGCTCCTGATTCCGTGTCCTGCTCCGTGACCGTCGGCACCGCGCAGGACCAGGGCTTCGTCATCAACTACTCCGAGTACGAGCCCGGGCCGGACGGACGACCCAATCCCTGTGGTCGGGCCCAGCAGGTGGCCGAGCGGGTCGTCGCCGCCCTCCCCCCGCTCCCGGCCAAGTAGGAAGCGTTTCCCGAGGAAACGCCTCCTCCCTTACTGCCCTCGGTCCGCCGACCCGTGTCCTGAGGACACGGGTCGGGCCGCCAACTCCTGCTCCTCATCGACGAGCAACCGTTTCCGAGGAAACGCCTCCTCCCCACCGTCACTCGGCCCGCCGACCCGTGTCCCGAGGACACGGGTCGTCGCGCCCACCTACGTCACCAGCAGCTTCTTCCCCACCGTCGTGCGGGCGGCGATGGCCGCGTGGGCGTCGGCGGCCCGGGGCAGCGGGAAGGTCTGGCCGATCACCGGGCGGTACCGCGCCGCCGCGGCCTCGGCCAGCGTGCGCTCGACCGCCGCGCGGCGGGTGGTGCGGTCGAGGCGGGGGAGGTCGGTCAGGCCGATCACGGTGACCCGCCGCCGGGCGGCCTCCCCGGGGTCAGGGGACGCGAACTCCCCGCCGGCGGTGCCGTACGAGACGAAGCGGCCGCCGTCGGCCACCAGCCCGAAGGCCTCCCGGCCCAGCGCGCCGCCGGCGCCGTCGAGGACCGCGTCGACCGGGGCCACCGACGCCGTCCACGACGCCTCGCCGTAGTCGACGACCTCGGCGGCCCCGAGCGTCCGCAGCAGCGACGTCTTCGCCTCCCCCCGCGCGGCCGCCACGACCTGCACACCCCGGCGCACCAGCTCCTGGACCAGCAGCACCCCGGCACCGCCGGCCGCCGCGGCCACGAGCACGCGGGCGGGCGCGCCGACCGCGTCGAGCAGCGACTGCAGCGTCGGACCGTCGTGCAGGAGCGCCACCGCCTGCTGGTCGGTCAGCGCGTCGGGCACCGGGATCAGCTCCGACTCCGCCACCACGGCCCGCTGCGCGTAGCCCCCGACCGGGATCTCCGCGCCCCCGACCGTCTGCTTCGTGTCGGCGACGACCCGCCGTCCCGCCACCCGACCGACCACCCCGCTGCCGGGCACGTACGGCGGGCGGACGGGGAAGAAGTCCTCGCCCCAGCCCGAGCGCAGCAGCGTGTCCAGGAACATCACGTCGGCGGCGGTCACGTCGATCACCGCCTCGCCCGGTCCGGGCGACGGGTCCGCGACGGTCACGGGCCGCAGCACCTCGGGTCCACCGAACCTCTCCACCTGCACCACGTCCATGCCGCGAGGGTCGGGCCTGGAGAAAGGTCGAGGTCAAGGGACGAGGGCGGCGACACGGGTGCCCGGGAGACGGGACCGTCGGACTGCTCGTCTAGCGTCGGCGGCACGGGTGATCGGGTGGGGATCGGGCGAGCCGGGGGAGGTGTGTGGGCGTGCTCCACGTGCACCGCGCCGAGCGGGCGGACCGGCTGGTCGAGGCCCTCGCCGACGTGCTCGCCGACCCGCTGGACGACCCGTTCGAGGCCGAGCTCGTCGCCGTGCCCACGCGGGGGATCGAGCGCTGGCTCGCGCAGCGGCTGTCGCACCGGCTGGGGGTCACCGGCGGCGACGACGGGGTGTGCGCCAACGTCGTCTTCCCGTCGCCCGCCGAGGTCGTGGCCCGGGTGCTCGGGGTCCCCGAGGACGACCCGTGGCGCCCGGAGCGGCTGGTCTGGCCGCTGCTGGAGACCATCGACGCCTGCGCCGACGAGCCCTGGTGCGCGCCGCTCGGGACGTTCCTGGGCATCGGCGACCCCTCGGGCACCCGCAAGGGGCGGCGGTTCGCCGCGGCGCGGCACCTCGCGCGGCTGTTCAGCCGGTACGCCGACCACCGGCCCGCGCTCGTCCGGGCCTGGTCGCAGGGCGACGACGCGGGCACGCCGGCGGACCTGCGCTGGCAGCCCGAGCTCTGGCGGCGGCTGCGCGCACGGCTGGGGGCGGCGAGCCCGGCGGAGACGGTCGCCGACGTCCCGGCACCCGCCGGCTTCCCCCGACGGCTGAGCCTCTTCGGCGCGACCCGGCTCTCGGACACCGAGCTCACCGTCCTCGACGCCCTCGCCGTCGACCACGACGTGCACCTGTGGCTGCCGCACCCCTCCCCGGCGCTGTGGTCGCGCCTCGCCGGACGCACCGCCGAGCGCCGGGCCGAGGACGCGAGCGCGCAGGCGGTGGCGCACCCGCTGCTCGCGAGCCTCGGCCGCGACGTCCGGGAGCTGCAGCTCCGACTGTCCCGGCTCGAACGCACCGACCACCACCACGCCGCCGAGCAGGCGCCGACCACGCTGCTCGCCCAGCTCCAGGACGACCTGCGCCACGACCGCGCCCCGTCCGCCCGGGACGCGGTCGACGACGGCAGCATCCGCATCCACCGCTGCCACGGGCCGGACCGGCAGGTCGAGGTGCTGCGCGAGACGATCCTCGGCCTGCTGCGCGCGGACCCGACGCTCGAGCCGCGCGACGTCATCGTGCTGTGTCCCGACATCGAGACGTTCGCCCCGCTCGTCACGGCCGGCTTCGGGCCCGGCGACGGCGAGGAGGCGTCGCACCCGGGGCACCGGTTGCGGGTCCGCCTCGCCGACCGCTCGCTGCGCGAGGTCAACCCGATGTTCGGCACGCTCGCGACGCTGCTCGACCTCGCCGACGCGCGGGTCACGGCCTCCCAGCTGCTCGACCTCGCCGAGTCCGACCCGGTGCGCCGGCGCTTCCGCCTCGACGACGAGGACCTCCCGCGCCTGCGCGAGCTCGCCGAGCGCGCCGGGGTCCGCTGGGGGCTCGACGCGCCGCACCGCACGGCGTTCTCGCTGGCCCGGTTCCCGGAGAACACCTGGTCGCAGGGGCTCGACCGGCTGCTGGTCGGCGTGGCGATGTCCGCCGACGGGGGCGACTGGCTGGGTGACGCGCTGCCCCTGGACGAGGTCGACTCGGGCGACGTCGAGCGGGTCGGGCGGCTGGGGGAGCTGGTCGACCGGGTCGGCGCGGTCGTCGAGGGCCTGCGCGGCGAGCAGCCGCTCACGGCGTGGATCGCGGCGCTCCGGCGCGGGCTCGACGGGCTGACGGCCACGGTCCCCGCCGACGCCTGGCAGCTCGCGCAGGCGCGCGCCGAGCTGACCGCGGTGCTCGAGAGCGCCCCGCACGACCCGGTGATGACGCTGCACGACGTCCGCGCCGTGCTCGCCGACCGCCTCGCCGGGCGCCCCACGCGCGCCAACTTCCGCACCGGCACCCTCACGGTCGCGACGCTCATGCCGATGCGCTCGGTGCCCCACCGCGTGGTCTGCCTGCTCGGCATGGACGACCAGGTCTTCCCCCGCGAGACCCGCGCCGACGGCGACGACGTCCTCGCCCGCGACCCGCGCGTCGGCGAGCGCGACCCGGCCGCCGAGGACCGCCAGCTGCTGCTCGACGCGATCGTCGCCGCGACCGACCACCTCGTCGTCGTCCACTCCGGCGCCGACGAGCGCACCGGGGCCGAGCGGCCGCCGGCGGTCCCGATCGGTGAGCTGCTCGACACCCTCGACGCGAGCTTCCGCTTCGGCGACGACGAGCTCGCCCACGAGCACCTCACCCGGCGCAACCCGCTCCAGCCCTTCGCCGCCGACGACTTCGACGCCACCGACGGGAGGACCCCCTTCTCCTTCGACGGCGCCGCGCTCGCCGGCACGAAGGCGCTGCTCGCGGAGCGGTCGGCGCCCGCCCCCTTCCTGCCCGGCCCGCTGCCCGCCCGCCCGCGCGAGGTACTCGACCTCGAGGACCTGGCGCGCTTCGTCGAGCACCCCGTCAAGGCGTTCCTGCGCCAGCGGCTCGGGGTGCCCGCGCGCGGCGAGGAGGAGGAGTCGAGCGAGGCGGTGCCCGTCGAACCCGACGGCCTGGCGCGCTGGTCGATCGGCGAGCGCCTGCTGCGCGACCGGCTCGCCGGCCGCGACGTCGCCGCGTGCATCGCCGGCGAGCGCCGCCGCGGCGAGCTGCCCCCGGGCCCGCTCGGCGACCGCCTCGTGCGCGACGTCGGGCGCCAGGTCGAGCCGCTGACCGCGGCCGTCGCCGGCCTGCGGGGCACGGCCGCCGCGGACGTGGACGTCACCACCGACACCCTCGTCGGCGCGGTGGGCGGGGTGCACGACACGACGCTCGTGACGGTGACGTTCTCGCGCCTCGCGCCCAAGCACCGGCTGCGGGCCTGGGTGAACCTCCTGGCGCTCACCGCGGCGCACCCGGACCGCCCGTGGCGCGCGGTCACCGTGGGCCGGGGTTGGTCCGGCCGTCCGCCGTCGGTGTCGACGCTGGGCCCGCTCGAGCCCGAGGTCGCGCAGAAGATCTTCGCCGACCTGCTCGCGCTGCACGCCGACGGGATGGTCGAGCCGCTGCCGCTGATGTGCCAGACCTCGGAGGCGTACGCGCTCGCGCGCAGCACGAAGGGCGAGGTCGCGGCGATGAACAAGGCCCGCGACACGTGGACCAGCCGCTACGGCGGCGAGCAGTCCGATCCCGCGCACGTGCTGGTGTGGGGACGCCGCCGGGCCCTCGACGACCTCGTCGGCGCCGCGAGCGGGGACGCGCCGAGCCGGTTCGCGGGCCTCGCGACGCGGCTGTGGACCCCGCTGCGCGAGGCCGAGGGCTGGGGTGGGCGATGACCTCGACGCTCACCCGCTCGTTCGACGTCTGCGGCGACCTGCCCACCGGCACCACGGTCCTCGAGGCCAGCGCCGGCACGGGCAAGACGTTCACCATCGCCGCGCTCGCCGCCCGCTACGTCGCCGAGGGCCACGCGACGCTGCCGCAGGTCATGCTCGTGACGTTCGGCCGCGAGGCCACCCGCGAGCTGCGCGAACGCGTCCGCGAGCGGTTCGTGCGCACCGAGCGGGCGCTGGCCGACGCCGCGGCCGCCCGGCGGCACGACGACCCGGTGATCCGGCTGCTCGCCGACGCCGACGACGCCGAGGTCACGCGGCGCCGGGCCCGGCTGACGGCGGCGCTCGCCGGCTTCGACGCGGCGACGATCGCGACGACCCACCAGTTCTGCCAGGACATGCTCACCGGGCTCGGGATCGTCGGCGACACCGACCCCGACGGCACGTTCGTCGAGCGGATCGACGACGTGGTCACCGAGGTGGTCGACGACTTCTACCTGCGCAAGTACGCGGTGCCCGGTGCGCCGGCCCCCGACTTCGACCGGGCCACCGCCCTCGAGATCGGTCGCGCCGTGGTCGGCGATCCGGGCGCGCGCATCGAGCCGGGCCCGGACGCCCCGGACGCGGCCGGCGCGCGGGCGGCGTTCGCGACGGCGGTGCGCCGCGAGGTCGAGGCGCGCAAGCGGCGCCGGCGCCTGTTCACGTTCGACGACATGCTCACCCGCCTGCACCGCGCGCTCACCGACAGCCGGCTCGGCGAGGCGGCCTGCGCGCGGCTGCGCGACCGGTTCTCCGTGGTGCTCGTCGACGAGTTCCAGGACACCGACCCCATCCAGTGGGACATCCTGCGCGTCGCGTTCCACGGCCACAGCGCGCTGACGTTCATCGGCGACCCCAAGCAGGCGATCTACGGCTTCCGCGGCGCGGACGTCGTCAGCTACCTGCAGGCGGTCGAGTCGGCGGGCAGCCGCGAGGGGCTCGACACCAACTGGCGCAGCGACGCGCCCCTGGTCCGCGCGCTCGACCAGCTGTTCGACGAGGCGGCGCTGGGAGACGACCGCATCGTCGTGCCCCCCGTCGCGTCCGCGCACCCGGGCCGGCGGCTCGTCGGCGCGCCGCGGCCCACGCCGTTCCGGCTGCGCGTCCTGCCGCGGGCGGGGCTGCGCGCGCAGTGGTCGTCGGGGCTCCCGCTCGTGGTCCCGGTGCGCGAGAAGGTCGCCGCCGACCTGGCCGCGGACATCGCCGAGCTCGTCGCCGCCGACTCGCGCTGGGAGGAGCCCGGGCGCGACGACCCGAGCCTCGGCCCCGGCGACGTCGCGGTGCTCGTGCGCACCAACAAGCAGGCCGACCTGGTGCGCGAGGCGCTGACCGAGGTCGGCGTCCCGTCGGTGCTCGCGGGCGCGACCAGCGTGTTCGCCACCGAGAGCGCCGAGGAGTGGCTCGTGCTGCTCGAGGCGGTGGAGCAGCCCGGACGCCCGGCGCGGGTGCGGGCGGCCGCGCTGACGGTGTTCCTCGGGCACGCCGCCGCCGACCTCGACGCGCACGCCGACGTCGTGCTGCCCGAGGTCGGGGCGTCCCTGCGGCGCTGGGGCGCGGTGCTCCACGACCGCGGGGTCGCCGCATTCCTCGAGGCGGTGGCGGCCGAGACGGGGCTCGCGGCGCGCGTGCTCGCCCGCGTCGACGGCGAGCGGCGGATGACCGACGTCCGGCACGTCGGCCAGGTGCTGCACGCCGCGTCGACCGAGTCCCGCCTGGGCGTCGTCGCGCTCGTCGAGTGGCTGCGGGCGCGCATGGCCGAGGCGGCCGCGGGCACCGGCGAGCTGCGGCCCGAGCGCAGCCGCCGCCTCGAGTCGGACGCGAGCGCGGTGCAGGTGCTGACGATCCACAAGTGCAAGGGCCTCGAGTACCCGGTGGTCTACGTGCCGTTCGGGTGGGACCGCTGGGTCGCCGACGACCCGACGGTCGTCACCCACCATGACGAGCACGGGAAGCGGGTGCGCGCCGTCGGCGGGGAGACCGACCCGGCCTGGCGCGAGCACGTCGCCACCGCCCGCGACGAGGACGACGGCGAGGATCTGCGCCTGCTCTACGTGGCGCTCACCCGCGCGCAGGGGCAGGTCGTGTGCTGGTGGGCGCCGTCGACCAACACGTCGGCGTCCGCGGTGCACCGCCTGCTCGTCGGCCGCCCGGCGCCCCGGAGCGGGCCCGACCGCGCCTACCCGGTGTGGGAGGACGAGCGGGTCCTCGACCACCTCCGGACGCTGGCGGGCGAGGACATCGCCGTCGAGCGCGTCGAGCCCCGGAAGGCCCTGCCCTACGTCCCGTCGGCCGGGCGGGCGCACCCGCTCGCGGCCGCCCTCTTCGACCGGGGACTCGACCTCGCCTGGCGCCGGTCGTCGTACTCCTCGCTCACCGCGGGCGCGCACGGGCCGGGCCCGGTCGGCAGCGAGCCCGAGGAACGGCAGCTGGCCGACGAGGCCGACCCCGAGGACGACACTCCGCCGCCTCCGGCCGACGACGCCGAACCGCTCCCGTCTCCCATGGCGGACCTCCCCGTCGGCGCGGCGTTCGGCACGCTCGTCCACTCGGTGCTCGAGACCGTCGACACCGGGACCGGCGACCTCCACCGCGCCCTCGTCGAGGCCGCCGACGCCGAGCTGCGCCACCGCCCGCACGCCGAGGTCGACGCCGCGACGCTCGCCGACGCCCTGCTACCGGTGATGCTCACCCCGCTGCCGGCCGGCGGGCCCGCGCGCCTCGCCGACGTCGCCCCGCGCGACCGGCTCGCCGAGCTCGACTTCGAGCTACCCCTGGCTGGCGGCGACCGCACGCGCCCCGGCGCCGCGGCGGTGACGCTGTCCGCGGTGGCCGCGCTGCTGCGGCGCCACCTGCCCGCCGACGACCCGCTCGCCGGCTACCCCGAGGTGCTCGACCACCCGCGGGCCCACGAGCTGGGCGAGCAGGTCCTGCGCGGCTACCTCACCGGCAGCATCGACGGCGTCCTGCGCGGACCCCACGGGCGCTTCGTCGTCGTCGACTACAAGACGAACTGGCTGGGGCCGGTGGGGCCGACGGGCCGGGCGCCGCTGACCGCCGCGCACTACGGCCCGACGTCCATGGCCGCGGCGATGATCGACGCGCACTACCCCCTGCAGGCCGTGCTGTACGCGGTCGCGCTGCACCGGTTCCTGCGCTGGCGGCTGCGCGGCTACGACCCGGAGGCGCACCTCGGCGGGGTGCTCTACCTGTTCCTGCGCGGCATGTGCGGGCCGGACACGCCGGTCGTCGACGGCACGACCTGCGGGGTGTTCGCGTGGAACCCGCCGCCGGCGCTGGTCGTGGCGCTGTCCGGGCTGCTCGACGGGGGTGTGCGATGACCGCGGTGCCCGACCTTCTCGCCGAGGACGGCGTGCGCCTCGCGACCCGGGCGACCGGGCTGCTCGCCGCGTTCAACCAGCGCGGGGTGCTGGCCGCCACCGACGTGCACGTCGCCCGGCGGCTCGGGCGTCTCGGCGGCGAGGACGACGAGCAGGTGCTGCTCGCCGCCGCGCTCGTCGTGCGCGCGCTGCGGTCCGGGTCGGTGTGCCTGGACCTCGCCGCGGTCGACCGGACGGTGCTCGCCGAGGGCGACGAGGTCGTCGACACCTCCGACCTGCCCTGGCCCGACCCCGTCCCGTGGCTGGCGGCGTGCGGGGCGTCGCCGCTGGTCGGGGGCGACGACGAGGCGGCGACCGGGCGCCCGCTGCGCCTCGTCGACGGCCTGCTCTACCTCGACCGCTACTGGCGCCAGGAGCAGCAGGTCCGCGCCACGCTCGCGCAGCGCGCCGCGTCCCCGCCGCCCGCCGTGGACGCCGACCGGCTGCGCGCCGCGCTCGACCGGCTCTTCCCGACCCTCGACGGCCAGCGCCGTGCGACCGCCGTCTGCACCCTGCGCTGGACCAGCGTCCTCGCGGGCGGCCCCGGCACCGGCAAGACGACCACCGTCGCGACCCTGCTCGCGGTCCTGCGCGACCAGGACCCGTCCCTGCGCATCGCGCTCGCGGCGCCCACCGGCAAGGCGGCGGCGCGGATGCAGGAGGCGCTCGCGGAGGTCGACCTGCCGCCGGCCGACCGGGCCCGGATCGCGGGCCTGCAGGCCTCGACGATCCACCGGCTGCTCGGCCCCATCCGCGGGTCCTCGCGCTTCCGCCACGACCGCCACCGGCACCTCCCGTTCGACGTGGTCGTCGTCGACGAGACCTCGATGGTGTCGCTGACGCTGATGGCCCGGCTGCTCGAGGCGGTCCGCCCCGACGCGCGCCTCGTGCTCGTCGGTGACCCCGACCAGCTCGCCTCCGTCGAGGCCGGCGCGGTGCTCGGCGACCTCGTCGCCGCGCCCGCCGACCCGGAGCCCGAGCTCGACCGCGCGCTGGAGCGGGTCGGCGCGCCGGGCTCGCCGGTGCGGGGCGGGGTGACGGTGCTCGACCGCACCTGGCGCTTCCACGGCACGATCGCGCGGCTCGCGGCGGCGATCCGGTCGGGCGACGCCGACGACGCGGTCGCGGCGCTGCGGGCCGGCGAGCACGACGTCGTGTTCGTCGAGGACGCCGACCTCACCGCGCGCGACCCGGGCGGGCTGCGCGAGCTGCGCGACGAGGTCGTCGGGAGCGCGGCGGAGACCGAGCTCGCGGCGCTCGACGGCGACGCCCCCCTCGCACTCGCGCGCCTCGACGAGCACCGCCTGCTCTGCGCCCACCGGCGGGGGCCCTACGGCGTGAGCCGGTGGGCGAGCGACGTCGAGCGGTGGCTCGTCGAGTCCGGGCCGGTCGCCGACCGCGACGAGGAGTGGTACCCCGGCCGCCCGCTGCTGGTGACCGCCAACGACCACGACCGCGGCATCTACAACGGCGACACCGGCGTCGTCATCGGGACGCCGCGGGGCCCGCGGGCCGCGTTCGCCCGCGGGGGCGCCCCGGTCGAGATCGCGCCGAGCCTGCTGGACGGGATCGCGACCGTCCACGCGATGACGGTGCACCGGGCCCAGGGCAGCCAGTTCGCGCGGGTGTCGGTGATCCTGCCGCCGGCGGAGTCGCCGCTGCTGACCCGCGAGCTGCTCTACACGGCGGTGACGCGGGCGCGGGTGCGCGTGCGGCTCGTCGGCAGCGAGGAGGCCGTGCGGGCGGCCATCGCCCGACCGATCGGCCGGGCCTCGGGGCTGCGCCGTCGCCCGTCCGGCCCGGCGGGCTACCGCGGCGCGAGACCGGGTAGTCCGACCCCATGACCGAGGAGGGCAAGACTCCGCAGGCCCGCAACCCCGCCGCCGACCCGGACCACGCGCCGGAGAAGCAGAGCGAGCTCAAGCTGAACGTCGGGATCGGCGTCATCGGGACGATCCTGTCGATCGGCGTGGCCCTGATCTTCTTCTTCCTCGAGCACAGCGTCGTCCTCGGGATCATCTTCCTCGTGGTGGCGCTCGTGGCGGGCGCCGTCACGCTGCGCGCCTTCCAGCGCAAGCGCAGCGCCCGCCCGAGCTGACCGGTCAGTCGTACCCGCGGAACCCCCGCCAGGCGAGGCGGCGCTCCCGGCGGGGGTCGGACTCGACGCGGTCCACCCGGTCGAAGATCTTCGTGAGGCGGGTGCCGGGGTCGTAGGCCGGCCAGTGCGAGGCCGGGGTGCCGTGGTGGGCGAAGTGCGTCCAGTCGGCCTGCACGCGCTCCTGCACCCCGCGCAGAGCCCGGCGGCCGCCGAGCGCGGTGAGCCACCTGCCGGCGTTCGAGTCGGCCAGCCCGAACACCGCGTAGAGCTCCATGCCGTGGGTGGCGCGCACACCCATGAGGTCGAGCACGGGCGTCGTGAGGTCGTAGCGGTAGGCCCACACCGGCCCGCGGTGGGCCTGCATGACCCGGACCGAGGGGTACCAGAACATGTAGTCGCCGCCGAGGTCCTTGCGGTGCGGCGTGCCCGCGTAGGCGGCGAGCACCTGGTCGCGCAACTCCGGCTGGGTCAGCGCGAACATCCGCTCCGCGCTGTCGTCGCTGACCAGCACGTCGAGCCGCAGGCGGGGCAGCTCGAACAGCCGGCCCTCGGTGTCGTTGGTGCCGATGATCAGGGGCACGTCGGCCGCACGGCCGCCCTCGAAGGCGTCGAGCGGCGCCTCGGGCAGCAGGTCGCCGTCGACGACGGGCGCGGTCGGGATGGTGCCGGGCTGGTCGCCGAGCCGGTCGCGCAGCACCTGCGCGGCGCCGAGCAGCTGGTGGGGCGTGGCCGTGGTCAGGCCGGCGAGGGGGTCGTCGTCGGCCCCCAGCGCCGTGATGAACCCGGCCGCCCACGCCCGGGCGCGCTGTTGACCGAACACCATGCCGGGTGCGGAGCTCTCGGCGATCGCGCGGTGGAACAGGCCGCGGGCCGACGGGGTCGCCATCAGCGTCGTCACCGAGATCGCCCCGGCCGACTCGCCGAAGATCGTCACCTGGTCGGGGTCGCCGCCGAAGGCCCCGATGTTGTCGCGCACCCACTCCAGCGCGGCGATCTGGTCGCGCAGGCCCAGGTTGTTCTCGATCGGCCGCTCGGGGGTGCCGTAGGCGGAGAAGTCGAGGTAGCCGAGCGCCCCGAGCCGGTAGTTGACGCTGACGAAGACGCACTCGCCGCGGCGCACGAAGTCGTAGCCGCGGTAGGTGGGCGCCGACGACGCCCCGACGACGAACGCGCCGCCGTAGAACCAGACCATCACCGGGCGGGGCTCGTCCGAGGGCGTGGTGGGCGCACTGATGTTGAGGGTCAGGCTGTCCTCGCTCATCGGCGTCTGCTTGCCGGCGCCGATGAACTCGCCGATGCGCTCCTGGGTCGGCACCGGGCCGAAGCGCGAGCCGTCGCGGACGCCCTCCCACGGCACCACGGGCTGCGGGGCGCGCAGCCGGTACCCGCCGACGGGCGGGGTCGCGTACGGGACGCCCCGCCAGGCGTGCACGCCGTGCGTGGTGAGCCCGCGGACGAGGCCGCCGGTCGTCTTGACCTCGGGTCCCGGGATCGTCACGTGGTGCCGCGAACGCATACCCCGAGTCTGTTCGACGGGCCCCGTCACCGCCCGCCGATGTGATCGACGAGCCCGTCCCGGGCGTGTCGCGGTCCCGGAGCGACCCCTCGACGACAGGACGAGTGGACGTGCTGACACGCTCGGCGGTAGATCGCGCCACGCTCGGTCACACAACCGATGGATATTCGCCCTATCGGCCCAGCGTGTCGCGTTGCGGGTGCCGAGGATCTGTCTCGATGGACGTACAGACGGATGCGGGGGTCGACGCCGCGCTGTGGGGCCTGGAGGCCGCCTTCGTGGCGCACCCGCCCCCGCAGACGCTGGCGGGCTGCCCCCACTGTCACGGAGAGGTGCGGGTCGCCGACGCCGACCCGCTGACGCTGGTGCTCGCCCTCGGCAACACCCTCGGCACCGGCGACGACCTGCGCGCGCTCACCCCGTGGCTGGTGCGGCGGGCGCTGACCGGCGACCGCGTCGACCTGCGCACCGTGCTCGAGCGCATCGCCGAGCACTGGGCGGACTGGACCGACCTCGAGCGCGACGCGGTGCGCGACGTCGTCGACGCGGTGTGGACCGCGCTGCTGGACACGCACCCCGACGACCCCGGCGGCGCGACGGCCGTCGCGATGCTCGACAGCATCGCGGCGCTCGGGGAGCCGCCGGAGCGGCTGCTGGCGATCTGGGAGTACAAGGAGATCGCGAGCGCCGACCACCACCTCGCCGAGCTCGTCGTCGACGCCTTCTACGGCGCGCGCGTGGACCCGCGGGTGATCGCCTGGGCGCGCGCCGACGCCCAGCGCGCCCGCCTCGAGCGCGCCCGCGACCGGGACCGCGGCCGCCCCTGGGTCGGCACGATCACCGCCGCCTGCGACCTGGCGGGCGCGGGGGCGCCAGACTGATCGGGTGGCGAGCTCGCGCGGACTGCCCGACACCCTGGTCGACGAGCTGTGGCGTCGCGCGGTCAGCGGGATCGGGCCGTTCTCGGGGGCACCGGCGGTGGCCGGCGACGCGCTGGCCGCCACCGACGACGACGTCGAGGCCGCGGTGCGCCGGGTGGTCGGCGCGCACGTCCGCCTCGCCGCGAGCTCCGGGCTGCTCACCAGCCTCGGCGGCGCCGCGACGCTCGTCGTGACCGCGCCGGCCGGCACCACGGGCCTCTACCTGCTCGGCGCGCGCCTCTCGGCGGCGATCGCGCACCTGCGCGGCCGGGACCTCGCCGACCCGGTCGTGCGCACCGCGGCGCTGGTCTGCGTGCTCGGGGCCGACGGCGTCGAGCTCGCCGAGCGCACCGGCCTCGACCTGGTCAACGCCTCGTTGCTGCACGGGCTGCGCGGGCTCCCGACGGAGGTGCGCGCGCAGCTCGACACGCGCATCGGCTTCCGGCTCACCTCGCGCTTCACGCGGCGCGGCGCGCTCAACGTCACCAAGCTCATCCCCGTGGTCGCGGGGCCCATCGGAGCGGGCGCCGACGCGATGGCCATGCGGACGGTGGCGACGTTCGCGCAGGCGCACCTCTAGAGCCGGCGGACCGTCCGGACCCAGAGCGTTCAACCGGTCACGCCAAGTCACCCGACCGGGCGGCTTCTGCGCGTGGTGTGGTGGATGGTGCCCGTGTGGGGGTCATGGTGGGCCGTCGGCGATCAACGGGAGCGCCGCACGAGCGGAGGTGCGAGGGCCATGGCCGGGTCCGGGGGACCGCACGGGCACGGGACGGGCGGGGCGCGCCGGCGTCACGCGACGCCGGTGCGGAGGGGCACGATCGCGCTGACGACGGCCGTGGTGCTGCTGCTGCCGGCCCCGGCCGCGGCAGCGCCGGGAGACCCGGCGCTCCCGCCCGCTCCCGCCGGTCAGGCCGTGCCCGCCGTGCCCGCCGTGCCCGCCGTGCCCGCCGTGCCGATGGACGCCCCGGCCGGGATCGCGCAGCTCGACCCGGCGCACGCGGTCATGCCGCCGGCCGGGCTCCCACCCGCGGCCCCGGTCACCGCGGGCGTCGCCCCGGTGGGCTTCACGCCGGGCGCCCGCGACGCCACGGGGGTCCGTGAGGTGCGCGGGGACCAGCCGCTGCACCTCGTGGCCGTCACCTGGGCCGGCGCGGCCCCGGACGCGGTCGCCCTGCGCACCACCGACGCGGCGGGGCGGTGGGGCACCTGGACCGACCTCGAGGCCCTCGGTGACGAGCGCGACGAGCCCGACGGGCCCGGCGGGCGCGACGAGACCCCGGCGGCGGGCGGCGGCACCGACCCGGTGTGGGTCGGTGACCGCACGGCCGTCGAGGTCCGGGCCCTGCGTGCGGGGCAACCGGTGACCGACGAGGTCCAGGTCGTGCGCATCGACCCGGGCGTCGGCAGCAACGACGCGGCGATCGGAGCGCTGGGCGCGGCGCGGGGCCCGGCGGCGCCGCAGTACGTGACCCGCGCGCAGTGGGGCGCCGACGAGTCGAAGGCCGCCCGTCCCCAGACCACGCCGACGATCCGCGCGGTGACGATCCACCACACCAGCGAGACGAACGACTACAGCCCGGCCGAGTCGCCCGCGATCGTCCGCGCGATCTTCGCCTACCACACGCAGAAGCAGGGCTGGGGGGACATCGGCTACAACGCCCTCGTCGACAAGTACGGGACGATCTTCGAGGGTCGCGCCGGCGGCATGGACAAGGCCGTCATCGCCGCGCACGCGGGCGGGTTCAACCGCGAGACGTGGGGCATCGCGATGATGGGCAACCACTCCACGTTGCCCCCGAGCGCCGCCACGATGAACTCGCTCGCCGCGCTGGCCGCCTGGAAGCTCGGCGGGCTCTACCGCGACCCGAACGAGGAGGTCCGGCTCACCTCGTCGGGCGGCGGCACGTCGCGGTTCCCGAAGGGCGAGTCGACCACCGTGCCCGCGCTGTTCGCGCACCGCGACGTCGGCAGCACCGCGTGCCCGGGCGACGTGGGCTACGCGCAGATGGGGCCGCTGCGGGCGAAGGTGAAGGCGCTCATCGACGACTCGGCCACCGACGTCCGCACCGCCTGGTCGGCGCGGCGCGCGGCGCTCGGGGAGCCGACGCGCGTCGAATCACCGACGGCCGACGGCACCGGGCGCTCCACGGACTTCGAGCGCGGCACGGTCGTCTGGTCGCCGCGCACCGGCGCCTGGCCGCTGACCGGTGCGATCGCCGAGCACTGGCGCACGGTCGGGGCCGAGGGCTCGCCGCTGGGCTACCCGACCGGCGCCGAGCGCGACGTGCCCGGCGGCCGCGCGCAGGACTTCGAGCACGGGGCGCTGACCTGGGACCGGGCCACCGGGGCGGTGCGCGGACCTGCCTGAGCACGGCGGTCCGTGTCCACGCAGGGCAGGATGCGCGGGATGGACGACGACGGAGCTCGCCGTGCGGCCGTCGACGACGCCGTGGCCCGCTTCCTGACCCTGGTCCAGGGCGGCGAGCCGGACCTCCTCGAGGCGGTCCTCGAGATCGCCCGCGCCGCCGACCCCGCCGCGGACGTCGACGGGGCGCGCGCCGAGCTCGACCGTCTGGCCGCCGGGGTCACCGACCTCGACGGCCTCGTGCGCCGCCTCTACGTCGAGGAGGGCTTCCACGGGAACCGGGACGACTACTATGACCCGGGGAACTCCTCGCTGACCGAGGTCCTCGCCCGGCGCACCGGCATCCCGATCACGCTCGCGGTGCTGTGCCTCGAGGTGGGCCGGCGCGCCGGGATCGCGCTCGAGCCGGTGGGGATGCCCGGGCACTTCCTCGTGCACCCCGTCGCGTCCCTGCAGCACCTCGACCCGTTCACCGGCGAGATGCTCGATCGCGAGCAGTGCATCCGCCGCTTCCGGGAGTCGACGGGGCTCGGGCCCGAGGTGCCGTTCGACGACACGGTGCTCGAACCGATCGGCACCGAGGCCGTGCTCGTCCGCATGCTGACGAACCTGCGCGGCATCCACCGCGCCCGCGGCGACCTCGCCGAGCTCGGCTGGGTGCTGCGCATGCGCCTGGGGCTGCCGGGGGTCAGCGCGGTCGAGGTGGCCGAGCTCGCGGAGGTCCGGGGCCGGCGCGCCGCGTTCCGCGAGGCCGCCGACCTGCTCGAGGAGTGGGCCGAGGCCCTGCCCCGCGACGCCGAGCCCCTGCGCCGCCACGCCCGTCGCTGGCGCGCACACCTGAACTGACCGGCCCCATGTGAGCACTTTCCACCGCTATAGGCGTGGAAAGTGCTCACATGGAGCCGGGCGAGGGCGGACGGCCTCGGCGGGCGACCCGTGACCTGTCAGCATGGACATGTCCGGATGGACTGATAGCGTTCGCCCATGTCGCTGCGCCACGCCCTCCTGGGTCTGCTCGCCCAGGGGCCGGCCAGCGGCTACGACCTCACCAGGGCCTTCGACGGCAGCATCGGACGCTATGCCTGGCACGCCGGGCACAGCCGCATCTACCCCGAGCTCGCGAAGATGACCGAGGCCGGGCAGGTCGTCGTCGAGGCGACGGGCCCGCGCGGGCGCAAGACCTACGCGCTCACCGACGACGGCCGCCTCGAGCTGCGGCGCTGGATGCTGCACTGGCCCGAGCAGACCACCGTGCGCGACGAGACGGTGCTGCGCATGTTCCTCGTCCAGTCGCTCGAGCCCGACGACGCCCGCCGACTGCTCGAGGGCATCGCCGCGCACTGCGCGGACCAGATCGAGGAGCTACGGCCCCTCATGGAAGCCGAGGACGCCGAGCACCCGCCCGGAGCGGAGGTGCCCTTCGGTCGGCTCGCCGGCGAGTACGGGCTGCGCCAGTACGAGGCCGTGCACGGCTGGGCGCTGTGGAGCCTGGAGCGGCTCGGGGCCGCGGTGCCCGGCTGATCAGCCGGCTGCGGTCGACTCCTGCTCCTGCTCCTGCGCCTCGGCCCAGGCGCGGGCCTTCGGTCCGGCCTGCGCGCCGTACCAGCCGTTCCAGACCGACAGCCCGACGATGGTGACGACGAGCATCGCCGTCGACAGCCCGACCATGACATCGAGCGGCAGCAGGTAGATCAGCGGGACGCGCACGACCGCCAGCAGCAGCAGGCCGACGCCCCACACGACGGCCGAGACCCGGAAGGTGCGGCGCACGGGCGGCAGCGTCCGGTAGTACTCGGCCATCACGCGGGCCTTGCGCGGCTGGCTGCTCTGGAACGCCGAGAGCGTGAGCGGCGTGCCGCCCAGGAGGCTCGCGAGGAAGACCACGCCGACCAGCCCGGTGGTGAACGAGTCGGTGACCAGCAGGAACCGCGGGTCGCCGTCGACGAACGCCAGCGCGAGCCCGACGCCGAACACCGTCAGCATCAGCGCGGCGAACCACGTGACCCGCCGCGTGCGCACCGCCACCCACACCAGCCGCACCCCCGCGAGGAGCGAGGCGACGAGCAGCGCCACCCAGTCGGTCGCGCCCGCCACGCGTAGCGCGTAGTAGGCGACGAGCGGCACCCCGACGTCGAAGAACAGGCCGGAGAACTGCGCCAGGACCGAGTAGCCCGACTCGTCGTCGGCCTCGTTCTTCCCGTGCTCCACGGGAGCAGCCTCCACCTGTCCAGCACGACATGTCAATCACGACATGTCACTCGTCGGCGTCCAGACCGCGCTCGATGGCGTACCTCGTCAGCTCGACGCGGTTGGTGAGCTGGAGCTTGCGCAGGGAGTTCTGGACGTGGTTCTCCACCGTGCGGTGGGAGAGCGTCAGGCGGGTCGCGATCGCCCGCGCGGTCAGGCCCTTGGCGACGAGGCGGAGCACCTCGGTCTCGCGGGGGGTGAGCTGCGGGGCGTCGGGGGCCTCGGTCTCGCGACGCCGGTACTCGCCGAGCACGAGGCCCGCCAGGCCGGGCGAGAAGACGGCCTGGCCGGCGGCGGTGCGGGTGATCGCGTCGACCAGCTCGTCCATGCCGGCGGACTTGACCAGGTAGCCCGACGCGCCGGCGCGCACGGCGTCGATGACGTCGCCGTGCTCGGTGCTGGCCGAGAGCACGAGCACGCGGGTGTCGGGCAGCGCCGTCCGGATCCGCTCCGTCGCCTGCGCCCCGGACAGCTCGGGCAGCTGGAGGTCCATCAGCACGACGTCGGGGCGCACGGCCGTCGCGATCCGCACCGCGGCGGCGCCGTCGGGGGCGGTGGCGACGACGTCGACCTCCCGCTCGGCGAGGTCGCGGGCGACGCCCTCGCGCCAGATCGGGTGGTCGTCGACGACCATGACCCGCACCGTCACGGCTTCCTCCTGCTCCCCGCCGGCGACCGTGGCACGACGACCTCCCACTCGGTGCCCTCGCCGGGCCCGGTGTGCAGCGTGATGGTGCCGCCCAGGGCGTCCACGCGTGCCCGCATCGACCCGGCCACGCCGAGGTGCCCCTCGGCGGCGGCCTCGTCCAGCCGTCCCTCGAGGATGCCGACGCCGTCGTCGCGCAGGCTCACCGTGACCGCCGCCGGATCGTCCTCCACGAGCACCCACAGCCCGGCGTCGGGACCGGCGTGGGCGGCGGCGTTGCCCGCGCCCTCCCGCACCACCGCGGCGAGCTCGTCGACGACCGTCGCGGGCAGGAGCACCGGCTCCGCGGGCACGGCGAGCGACGCGTGGGCGGGCAGGACCCCGGCGAGCCGGGAGGACAGGTCGACCGTGCCGTCGGGACCCGGCGTCGGCGCCGACGTGATCAGCCGGCGCAGCGCGACCTCCTGCTCGCCGGCGAGGCGGGCGAGCTCGAGACCGGGGGCGGCACTGCTCGTGCGCGCCAGCTCGTCCCCCCGCCGGCGCACGAGCGCGAGGACCTGCAGCACGCCGTCGTGGATGTCGCGGGCGAGGCGCTCGCGCTCGGCGGTGGCGGCCTCGCGGGCCGCGGCCGCACGCAGCTGCTCGACCGAGCGGCGCATGGTGTCGGCGGCCAGCCCGACCGCGAGCCCGGCGATGAGGAGGAGCTGGGCGTCGAAGAGCAGGTCGCCGTCGAGGGCGCGGCGCACGCCGAACAGCACCCCGACCGTGACCACCGCGCCCGCGAGCCCACCCCGCCACCCCAGTGCGATCGCCATCGCCAGCACCGGGCCCGCCGACCACACCGTCGTGATCACCGATCCGCCCTGCGCGAGGCGCTCCGGGGTGTCGACGAGCAGCGTCGACGCGGTGGCCAGGGCCGTGACCACGAGGTCCGCGACCGCCGTGCCCGCGTCGCCGCGGCGCAGGTAGCGGACCGACGACACCGCGGTCCACGTGACCATCACGACGACCACGGCCACCCCGAGGGCGGGGCGCGCCCACTCGCCGCCGAAGCGCGCGACGTTGACCAGCGCCGCGACCAGCGTCACCACCCGGTACACCACGAGGCCGCGCCACAGCGGGACCAGCTGGGGGTGCGCCCGCGCGCGCGGCGAGACGTCGGCGCTCGTCACGACACCTCCCCCGGCGTGGGCGGCGAGCGTAGCGGTCACGGGCGACACCCTCGTCCCGCCCGGGCGCGGGCGGATGGGGGAAACCACTCAGCGGCGAGCGACGACGGGCGTCCCATCTGCTCAGCCCTCGTTCCCCGGACGGGAGCCGGCGGTCACTGGCCAATCGGCGAACGGCCTACCGCGAGGTATCGATCGTGGAAGAAGATCCCGGAAGGGCTAACGCCGCGCCACGTTGCGCCGAACAGACGAGCATCAGCACGCCTGCTCGGACCACGTCGGGCGTCACCGGAGGGGGACTCATGGATCGTTGGACGATGGTCGTCGAGGCGGTGCCCGGTGCCCTGCGGGCGATCCGGGTCGACGACGAGGACCACCACCCGCTCGAGGTCGACCTCGTCGACGGCGACGCCGAGACGCTCGGCGACTCGCTGGCCGCGGCGGTCGCGAGCGAGGACGGCCCGCCCGACCACCTCGTCCTGGTCGTGCCCGGCGACCTCGACCAGCATCGCTTCACCACCCTCACCGAGGCCGTCGAGCTCGCCGGCCTCCCCGACCCGTCGTGGCTGCCGGAAGCCGTCTCGTTCGCGGGCGCCCGCCTCGTCACCCTGGCGTCCGGGACGCCGGTGGTGGTCGTCGACGCCCGCGGCGACGAGCCCGTCGTCTGGCGGGTGCGCACCGCGGACGACGGCGTGGAGATCGGGTCCGGCGGCGCGCGCGAGCTCGGCGCCCGGCTCGACGCGCTGCTCACCGGGGTCGTGCACGCGAAGCTCGCCGTCGTGGCACCCGAGATCGCCGAGGCGCTGCGCCGGCGGACCGACCCCGGTGGACGCCGCGACGCCGCCCACCTCGGGCGGGAGCTGCGCGAGGCCCGCCGGCTGATGTGCTCCACCGACGGCGAGGAGCTCGTCGTCACCGCCGGCGAGGCCGAGGTCTACCTCGACCGCCAGGAGTTCACCGACCTCCTCGAGCACGCGCTCCGCGACACCGCCGACAGGGCCGACACCGCCGACACCGCCCGGGGCGCCCACCCGTCGTTGACGGTGGTGGTCGCGGACGAGCACACCTCGGTCGTCGACCACCTCGCCGGCACCTGGCGCGCCACCGTCGTCGCCGCGGCGGAGGGCGCGAGCTCGCTCGACGGCGCGGCGGCGCTGGTCCTGCCGCGCCCGCACCTCGTCGAGGACCCGGCCCCGACCGACGACCTCCCGCTCCTCGCCCGCACCATGCGCGCGTCGCACGGCACGGCCATCGTGGCGGTGCCGCGGCCCATGCCCGTGCCGAGCGGCCCGCCGGGCTGGGCCGTGCCCGCCCTGACGGGCCTGCTCGCACTGGCCCTGGTGGGCGCCGCCGCGGTGCTCGTGACCGACGCCGGCGCCCCGCCCGCCGCCGACGCGGGCGCCTCCGTGCCGGCCGGCCCGGTGCAGCCGGTGGGGTTCGACCTCCCGGGTGCGGGTCGCTAGGCCTGGACCGAGGAGGTCACGGCCTCGACGTACTGCTCGGGGTCCTTCTCCTCGAACGACAGCCCGCGGCCCTCGGCGTGCTCGACCTTGAACTGCTCGAACTTCGCCCCGAGCTCCTGGCGGAAGGCGAGCGAGGTGCCCTTGCGGAAGGGTGCGAGGTCGTCGCGCTCCTCCTCGGCCATGTGGTGGTTGTTCGCCTGGTCGGTCTCGTCGATGGCGTCCCACCACTCCTGGCTGCCGACGGTGGCGTTCCGCGCCTTCTCGGCGCCCTCGCGGATCTCGTCGTGGTCGCCCACGGCGTCCTCGGTGGCGGAGGCGTCCTCGTCGTCGACGCGGCGCGCCATCGACGGGTAGAAGTGCTGCTCCTCGGCCGACGCGTGGATCTCCAGCTGGATCGCCAGCGAGTTCCACACCTTCTCGGCCTCCTCGGGCTCCTCCCGGAGGTCGGCGAGCTTGAGGAACTGGCGCCGGAACCAGTCGTGGTCGTCGAGGATCATCTCGGTGATGTCGGCGGACATGAGGACCTTCCGTTCGCGTGGTGGCCTGCCGGTCGTACCCCGAGCCCGTCCGGAGCAACCGGTAGGCCAGCCTCACCTCGCGTGCACGGACCCCGCGGCGTCGACGAACCACACCTCGGCGCGCGCGCCCGCCAGCGACGCCGCCCGCTGCTCGGTGAGGCTGCGGTAGCGGCGGGTGTCGGGCAGGGCGATGACGATCCGCGCCCGCGGGTGTGCCCGGCGTCGCTCCACCGCGGCGTGCTCGGCGGCGGAGAACCAGTCGCCGGCGATGGTCGTCGGGTGCGTCCGCGCCCCGTCGGCCGGCCAGCCGGTGACCTCGACGTGCACGTCGTCGCCGTCCAGCGACGCGACGAGGTCCCGGGCCGGGCCGGTGTCGCCCACCGACGCCCAGCGCAGCGTCGCCCCCCGCCGCACGAGCCACCCGGCGACCAGCGCCTGCACGTTGACCACCCGCGACCACGCCTGCAGCGCGTCGTAGGGCGGGGGCTCGTAGGTGGGAGAGGTCGCGGGCGGCTGGTCGACCTCGTGCTCGCCTGCGACCGACTGCTCCTCGACCTGCTCCTGGACCTGCTCCTGGACCTGCTCCTGGACCTGCTCCTGGACCTGCTCCTGGACCTGCTCCTGGACCTGCTCCCGGACCGGCTCGTCCACCGTGGTCGAGGCTTCGGGGGAGGCGGCCTCCGGCATCGCCGGCTCGGCCGCCGCCCGCGACCGACGGGTCCTCCGCGTGGCCGACCGCCCCGGGTCGGTCGCCGGCGCCGCATCGGCTCCCGGAGCAACGGGTGCAGGGACGAGGGGACCGGGGCTCGCGTCCGGCTCGGGCGCGGCCGGCGCGTCGGTTCCCGGAACGTCCGACGGTGGAGCGACGACCGACGCGACGGCCCGGGTCGCCGTGGTGCCGCGCGTGCTCCCCGCCGCCCGCCGACCCCTGCGACGCTTCGGCGCCGGCAGGCGGTTGAGGATCGGCCGGGTCCCGACGCGCTCGAGCACGCCCTCGGCGGCCAGGCGCCGGCAGAGCTGGTTGACGGTCTGGGCGCGAACGCCGTCGCCGAGCTCGCGCGCCAGCGCGGCGTCGGAGAGCCCGTCCGGTGACGCGCTGAGCATTCGGAGGACAGCGGCGCGCCGTTCGGAGGGATCGGGGCTCACCGGGAGGGCCATCCTGTCGTTCCCCTCCGTGTTCGACGCGTGGAGCTGGGGATCCGTCGCGTGACGGCACGCGCATCCACGTGCGTGACCTATCCGTGACCCGTATGGTAACGAGGCATGCTGGCACTGACGGAGACGGCGGCCGAGGCCATCTCGTCCATCCTCGAGTCCAACGAGATGCCCGAGGGGTCGGGTCTGCGCATCGCGGCCACCCCGAACATGGCGGAGGAGGGCCTCGAGCTCTCGGTCGCCCCGACGCCCGCCGCGGACGACACCGTCCTCGAGGGCGGGGGCGCCGTCATCTTCCTCGAGCCCCAGGCCGCGTCGGCCCTGGACGACAAGGTGCTCGACGTCGAGCGGGTGCCCGACGCCGAGCGCGGCGAGGGCGACGAGTTCCGCTTCGCCATCACGCCGCAGTCCGAGCTCCAGGACTGAGCCCGCGACCGGTCGGGGCCTCCGGGGCCCTCCCGGTGCGCCTCATCCCTGCGCCGGGTCGTGGGTGAGCGGCTGACCGTCGCCCTCGACCCGTTCCCGCGGGAGCACCCGACGCCACCCCGCCAGGTGGGGATGGTCGGGCTCCAGCTCCTCGCACTGCCGCAGCGCCAGCTCCACCGTCGCCCGGTGCGCGCGATCACGCGCCCACGCCGGCGGTGCCGTCGACGTCGCCAGCGCCTCGACCACCGCCGCCTTCGCCGCGACGGCCTCCGGGTCGCCGTACCGGGCGAGCACCTCCTGCGCGCGCCGGTGCCGGTCGGGCCGCGCCGGGATCGGGTGGCCGTCGACCGCGCGCGTCGGGTGCGGGAGGTGGAGCGTCGCGCCGGGCACGTGACCGTAGGGGATCGGGTCGGTCGCGGCGTGCGTCCGCCCGCTCGCGAGCAGCCGCGGCAGCAGGTGGGTGTGCGGGCCCTCGGGGCTCGTCCCGTCCGGCGGCGGGATCGGGGTGAACACCTCCACCCGCGCGACGCCCGTGCGGAACACCCGGTGCGGGCCGGCCTCGACCAGCGCCCCCGCCACCGCGCCCGCCTCGCTCAGTGGGCGGCCCTCGACGGACCTCAGGGCCGCCAGCAATGCCGCCTCGCTCGTGCGCACGCAGGCCTCGAGGTGCGGCGCGCCGACGCCGAGGTCGACCAGCACGGCGTCGCGGTCCTCGTCGCGCAGCGCGTCGACGTCGGGACCGAGCTCCGTGACCACCGAGCGCCCGCCCGCGGGCAGGACCAGGCACAGCGCGACGGCCTGGCTCCAGCTCCCGCCCGCGCGCCGCTCCCACGCGACGGGCCGGACGTCCGCGGTCAGCCGGACGTCGACACCGCCCCGCGGGGTGACGACGGTGGCGCGACCCGGGGCGTGCGTGACCTCGGCCGGCTCGTCGGGGTCGCGCAGGAACTCGGCGAGGGCACCGAAGGTCCCCACGCTCCAGCCGGCGTCGGGGTCGTCGACCCACTCCAGGAGGTCGGCGGTCACGTCAGGCCGTCGGGCCGCCGACCGTGGTGACGAGCTCGCCGTCCGACGACACGACGAGCTCGACGTCGCGCACCCGCCCGGCCGCCCGGACGTCCGCGAGGGCCTCCCGCAGCGCCTCGAGCGCGGCCGGCGCGGCCTGGACCGACAGGCTCTCGACCTCGGTGCGGATCGACAGCTTCTGCTCGGACTTGGCCCGCCGGATGCCGCCGATGACGTCGGAGGCGATGGTCAGGACCTGCGGGTCGACCTCGGCCGACGTGGCGATCTCGTGGATGTCGGGCCACGGCGCGCGGTGCACCGAGCCCTCCTGCCACCACGACCAGACCTCCTCGGCGACGAAGGGCAGCACCGGCGCGAACAGCCGCTGCAGCACCCGCAGCGCCGCCGCGAGCGTGGCGCGTGCCGAGTCACGACCCGCCTCGTCGAACTCGCCGTAGGCGCGGGACTTGACCAGCTCGAGGTAGTCGTCGCAGAAGAACCAGAAGAACTGCTCGGTGACCTCGAGGGCCACGGCGTAGTCGTAGTCCTCCAGCGCCGCGGTCGCCCTCTCGACGACCTCGGTGAGGCGGGCGAGCAGCGCACGGTCCAGGGGCGTCGACACCGCGGACAGGTCGGGCTCGCCCGCGTCCACACCGACGCCGAGGATGAACTTCGAGGCGTTGAGCAGCTTCATCGCGAGCCGCCGGCCGACCTTCATCTGGCCGCGGTCGAAGGCCGTGTCCACGCCGGGGCGCCCGCCGGCGGCCCAGTAGCGCACCGCGTCCGACCCGAACTCCTCGAGCAGGCCCATCGGGGTGACGACGTTGCCCTTGGACTTCGACATCTTCTTGCGGTCCGGGTCGAGGATCCACCCGGACAGCGCGGCGTGCGCCCACGGCAGGCTGTCGTGCTCGAGGTGGCTGCGCAGCACCGTCGCGAACAGCCAGGTGCGGATGATGTCGTGGCCCTGCGGGCGCAGGTCCATGGGGAACACGCGCGCGAACAGGTCGTCGTCGACGCTCCACAGCCCCGCGATCTGCGGGGTCAGCGACGACGTCGCCCAGGTGTCGAGGACGTCGGGGTCACCGGTGAAGCCGCCGGGGACGTCGCGCTGCTCGGCGGTGTAGCCGGGCGGGACGTCGGTGGTCGGGTCGATCGGCAGCGCGGCGTCGTGCGGCGTCAGCGGCTTGTCCCCGACGACCTCGCCCTCGCCGTCGAGCGGGTACCAGACGGGCACCGGGACGCCGAAGAAGCGCTGGCGGCTGACCAGCCAGTCGCCGTTGAGGCCGCGCACCCAGTCCTCGTAGCGGTGGCGCATGTACTCCGGGTGCCACCGCAGCTCCCGGCCGCGGGCGAGCATCTCGTCGCGCACCCCTGCATGATCTCCGGAGGCCTCGCGACCGCCGTTGCGGATGTACCACTGGCGGCTGGAGACGATCTCGAGCGGCTTGTCGCCCTTCTCGTAGAACTTCACCGGGCGGGTCACCGGGCGGACGTCGCCGACCAGCTCGCCGGTCTCGGTGAGCATCGCGACGATCCGCTCCTTGGCGGTGTGCACCGTCGCGCCCGCGACCTCGGCGTAGCGCTCGCGGCCCTGCTCCGAGGTGATCCAGTCGGGCGTCTCGCGCAGCAGGCGGCCGTCGCGGTTGATCACCGTGCGGTTGGGCAGGTCGAGCTCGCGCCACCACTGCACGTCGGTGAGGTCGCCGAACGTGCAGCACATCGCGATGCCCGCGCCGCGCTCCATCTCGGCGGCCGGGTGCGCGAGCACCGGGACCTCGACGTCGAACAGCGGCGAGCGCACCGTCGTGCCGAACAGCGGCCGGTAGCGCTCGTCGTCGGGGTGCGCGACGAGCGCGACGCACGCCGGGATCAGCTCCGGACGCGTGGTCTCGATGAAGATGTCCTCGTCGGACCCGTGGTAGGCGATCCGGTGCCACGCGCCGGTGTGCTCACGGTCCTCGAGCTCGGCCTGCGCGACGGCCGTACGGAACGTGACGTCCCACAGCGTCGGGGCCATCGAGACGTAGGCCTGCCCGCGCTCGACGTTGCGCAGGAACGCGCGCTGGCTGATCGCGCGGGCCCGGGCGTCGATGGTCTGGTAGCCGTGCGACCAGTCGACCGACAGGCCGTTGCGACGCCACAGCGCCTCGAACGCCTTCTCGTCCTCGGCGGTCAGCGTCTCGCAGAGCTCGACGAAGTTCTGCCGCGACACCGGGATCTGCTGCTTGCCGGGCTTGTCGGGCGGAGTGAAGTCCGGGTCGTAGGGCAGGCTCGGCTCGCAGCGCACGCCGTAGAAGTTCTGCACGCGGCGCTCGGTGGGCAGGCCGTTGTCGTCCCAGCCCATCGGGTAGAAGACCTTCTTGCCCCGCATGCGCTGGAAGCGGGCGACGATGTCGGTGTGGGTGTAGCTGAACACGTGCCCGACGTGCAGCGACCCCGACACCGTCGGCGGCGGGGTGTCGACCGAGAACACCTGCTCGCGCGTCGCGGACCGGTCGAACGCGTAGGTGCCCTCGTCGGACCATACGCGCGCCCACCGGTCCTCGAGGCCGTCGAGGGTCGGCTTCTCGGGCACGCGCGTGCCGGGGTCGGACTGCACCATGACGGCCAGTTTACCGAGGGGTCCCCAGCCACTTCCGGCCTGCTCAGGGTGTGCGTCCCGGGGTCGCCGGGCACGTCTCGACCATGACGGCAGCCGCGACCACCCCGAGCACCCCGGCCACCATGCGACGGATCACCCAGGACGCCCCCGGCGGGCCGGAGGTCCTGCGCGTCGAGGAGGCGCCGGTCCCCGAGCCGATCCCCACCGAGATCCGGGTGCGGGTGACGGCGGCGGGCGTGAACCCGGTCGACACGAAGGTGCGTGCGGGCGGCGCCGGGCTCGGCGCGGGAGGCGGGGACATGACCGCGCCGCCGTTCACCGTCGGCTGGGACGTCGCCGGCGTGGTCGACGCCGTGGGCATGGGCGTCACGCGCTTCGCCGTCGGCGACCGCGTGTTCGGCATGCCCTGGTTCCCGCGCCAGGCCGGCGGCTACGGCGAGTACGTCACCGCCCCGTCGCGCCACTTCGCGCACATCCCCGACGGCGTCGACGACGTCACCGCCGCGGCCACCCCGCTCGCCGCGCTCACCGCCTGGCAGATCCTCGTCGACACCGCCGACGTGCAGCGCGACCAGCGGGTGCTCATCCACGCCGCGGGCGGGGGTGTCGGGCACTTCGCGGTGCAGATCGCGAAGGCGCGCGGCGCGCACGTCGTCGGCACCGCCTCGGCCGGCAAGCACGCCGACCTCGTCGCCCTCGGCCTCGACGAGGCGATCGACCACCACACCGAGGAGGTCGCCGAGGCCACCCGCGACATCGACGTCGCGGTCGACCTCACCGAGGTCAACGGGCCGTCCTCGCTGGCCGTCCTGCGCCGCGGCGGGCTCGTGGTGTGCGTGCCGTCCGGCGTCCCCGAGGGGCTGGCCGAGCAGGCGGAGGCCGAGGGCAAGCGGGTCACCGACTTCCTCGTCGAGCCCGACGGCGTCGCGCTGACGGGTATCGCGCGGCTGATCGTCGAGGACGCGCTGACGGTCCGGATCGCGGGCACCTTCCCGCTCGAGGAGGCCGCCGCCGCCCACCGCGAGCTCGAGAAGGGATCCACGTTCGGCAAGCTCGTGCTCACGCTGTGAAAGCGACGCACATTCGCGGCAACAGTTCTCGGGAAATCGTGGACAGGATCGTCCACGCCCTCTAATGTCCACCTCGACACGGAGAGGAGGTGGAGACGATGTTGACGACGGGAACCGCCTATTGGGCGAGTCGCATCGTCGCCACCGGCCCCCTGTCGATCGCGGACTGCTGAGCGCCCTGCTCCGCACTCCGACGCGTCGGTCACGCTGACGTCGTCGCTGATCAGGTCCCGTGGCGGCCGTCGGCTGGTGCCCGTCGGGACCAGTCGACGGCGCGGGGCGGGCGTGTGTCCAGCGCTCCTTCTTCGGCCGTTCTGCGCCGTTCTTTCCGTTCTGCTGCGCCATTTCCGGCGCTCGATCCCTGCGCGTCCGAGAGGGGGCACGTCATGAGTTGGAACTTCCGGAAGATGTCCTTTCCGATGCTGCCCTCGATCCGGAGCAGCGCCGAGCGTGGCCGCCACGAGGCCATCGCGCACGCGTTCGAGGTCGACCTGCGCCGCGAGTTCCGTGGCGCGTGCGAGTACCTCGGGGTGCGGAAGAAGACCCACGTCCCGGCCGGGGTCACGATCACGTGCCCGCGGATCGGCTTCGTGCAGATGGGTCCGCCGACGGTGTTCTCGGTCGAGCTGATGGCGGGCATGGTCCCGGCGGACCTGGTGCCGCCGGCCCGGCGGGTGGCGCAGGCCATCGGCGGTCGCGGCGTGCGGTTCGAGCCGTTCGCCGGACGCTGGCTGCGGGTGGTGGTGCTGGACGACCCGGACCCGCCTGCGGACCACGACGATCCCCATCGTCCCGGTCCGCGGCGGGTCCGGCGTCGGCCGGTCGTCGTGCCGTGTCCCGAGCCGGCACCGTTCACTCGTTCCGGTGAGGGGCGCTAACGGATCGCGCACCCCGACGACATGTGCGGCAGGTCCGCCGAACGGCGGCCGCCACACATCTCGTCGGGGGATCGCGCACCATGACCACTGTCCAGCCGCCTCGTCACCGCGCTGCCGCGGGAACCCGCGAGCCGCACCCGTCGGGGCCGGTGGTCCTGCGCCCGATCGGCACCGAGGACGCCTCGGTCGAGCCGCCCACCGTGCCGATCTCCCGTGCCGCGCTGCACGTCGCCGCCGGGATGCGGGGCGCCCCGGCGCCGGGTCCCGTGGCGGCTCCGCCGATGTCGCCCGCCATGCCCCGGCCGGCCGGACACGCCGCGCCGGTCGCCGCCCCGGTCGCCCCGCGCAACGGCCTGGGCATCGCCGGCCTGGTGCTCGGCCTGTGCGGCCTGGTCGTCGGCCTGATCCCGCTGTTCGGGATGGGCGCGATCCTCCTGGGCGTCGTCGGCCTCGTGCTCGGCCTGGTCGGCGTGGCCCGCGCCCGCCGCGGCGCCGCGAGCAACACCGGCACCGCCGTCACCGGGGTCGTCGCCTGCGTGCTGGCGGTGGCGCTGGGCATCTGGGGCCTGGCCATCGTCGCCAACGCCTTCACCCAGCTCGACCGGGACCTCTCCGCGATCGGTGCGACCACCCCCGCGGCGAGCGCGCCGGCCGCCCCCGCCGCCTCCACGGCCGTGGGCTTCGGCCAGACCTTCACCTACGCCGACGGCCTCGCCGTCACCGTGAGCGAGCCGACCTCGTACGACCCCTCGAGCTACGCGGCCGGCAACACCAACCCCTACGCCTACAGCGTCACGGTCCGCATCACCAACAACACCGGCGCCGCGTTCGACCCGGTGCTGCTCCAGGCCGCGATGTCGACCGGCGGCGCCCCCGCCTCCCAGATCTTCGACGCCGAGACGGGCATGCCGCCGCAGAACCAGCTGCAGCCCGGTCGCAGCATGACCTACGAGGTGGCCTTCTCCACCACGACGAACAGCGGCGAGGCGCAGGTCGACGTCACGCCCTCCTTCGACCACGAGCCCGCGGTCTTCACCGGCACCCTGTAGATCAGACCCCACCCTGCTCGCGCCACAGCGTCAGCAGGTCCGCCGCCCCGAGGACGTCGACACCGACGTCCTCGGGGCGTTCCCGGCTGGTGAGCACGGTGAGCAGGGCCCGGGCCGGACCGCGCACCGCGGTGTCGCTCCTGCGGTGCGCGTGCTCGACGACCGGTCCGCCGAGGGCCAGCGTGACCACCCACTCCCCGTCGGTGTCCGTCGCGTGCAGGTGCAGCGTCGCGCCGTCGGCGTGCAGGTCGGGGCGGCGCTTCGCGCTCAGGGCGACCATGGCCAGGTGCTCGTCGACCGCGTCGGCGGCGATCTCCGGGTCGACGCCGGCGAGCGGGTCCCGGCCCGCCGCGATCTCGGCGTCGGCGCGGTGCACGAGCGTCTCGTGGCACTGGCGGCGCGCCCAGAACGACACCGGCACCATCCCGCCGAAGCCGCCGACCAGGGTGTCCTCGCCGGCCGCGCGGATCGCCCGGGTCAGGGTCGCGGCGCCCTCGAGGAGCCAGGCGGACACCTCGTCGTCCGACGCCGGCATGGGCGGCTCGGTCGGCCCCCGGCGCACGAGCTTCTCGCCGGGACGCGAGACGGTGCCGGCGCACCAGCGGTGGACGGCGCCGAGGTGCTCGGCGAGGTCGCGGGCCGACCACTCCGGGCACGTCGGCACGCGCGCCTCCTGGCCCGCGGTGTGCACGGCGTCGGCGAACGCCGTGGTGTGCAGGACGACCTCGTCGAGGAGGCGCTCCGTGCTCGGCGGCATGGGACTCCATGTGAGCGGAATTCACGGCTGGGGCCGGGAAATTCACTCACGGACGGAGCCGGACCACCAGCTCGCCGTCCTCCTCGGTCGCCGCGTAGGCCGTGACGTCGGCGGCGCCGGTGGCGCAGGTCCCGTCGGCCAGCGAGAACTGGTGGTTGTGCAGCGGGCACATCACCACCTCGCCGTCGACGAGGCCGTCGGCCAGCGGGCCCCCACGGTGCGGGCAGATCGCCCGCAGCGTGTGCAGCCCGCCCGAGCGCGGCCGGAACACCGCGACGGGCTCGTCGCCGACGAGGAACGCCCGCCCCTCGCCGACGGGGATCTGGTCGACGGGGCCGAGGCGCGCCTCGACGGCCGGCTGTGCGTCGGTGCTCATCGGCTCGAGCCCTCCCGGACGGGGACCTGCGGCAGCGGGACCAGCGGTAGGGCGTCGTGGAACTGCCCCGGCGTCGCCTCGGTCCGGTCGGCGGCCCACGGGTCGACGTAGCGGTCGATCGAGGCCTGCATCCGCGCGTCGAGCTCGGCGGCGATGCCCTCGGTGTCGTCGACGACCACCGCGATGAGGTGGTCGAGCCCCATCCGCGGCACGAAGTCGTACGTGCGCTCGAGCCAGTTCGCGTTCTCGCGGTAGTACTGCAGGAACCGGCCGGTGATCGTCATGGCCTCCTCGTGGGAGTCCACGGTCGCCAGGACGTCCCCCTGGCGGATCGTCGCGCCCGCCGCGCCCCCGACGTAGATCTGCCATCTCCCGCCCTCGACGGCCACGAGACCGACGTCCTTGACCATCGACTCCGCGCAGTTGCGCGGGCACCCGGACACGGCGAGCTTCATCTTCGCCGGGCCCTCGATGCCCTTGTAGCGCTCCTCGAGGTCGATGCCGAGGCGCGTCGAGTCGCCGAGACCGAAGCGGCAGAAGTCGGTGCCCACGCAGGTCTTCACGGTGCGGAAGCTCTTGCCGTAGGCCCAGCCCGACGGCATGTCGAGGTCCGCCCACACCTGCGGCAGCTTCTCCTTGGGCACCCCGAGCAGGTCGATGCGCTGCCCACCGGTCAGCTTGATCATCGGGATGTCGTGCTTCTCGGCGACGTCGGCGATGCGCCGCAGCTGGGCGGCGTCGGTGACCCCGCCCGACATCCGTGGCACCACCGAGAAGGTGCCGTCGCGCTGGATGTTGGCGTGCACCCGGTCGTTGATGAACCGCCCGTCGCGCTCGTCGACGACGTCGTCGGGCCACATCATCCGCAGCAGCGCGGTCAGCCCCATCTTCGAGCCGACGTGCTCCCTGCCCTCGGGCGCGAGCGCCGCGAACACCGACGAGACGCTCTTGAGCTCCCGCGTGCGGATCTCGTGCATGAGCGTCGGTTTGTCCAGCGGGATGCCCGGCACGTAGTACGAGTCCGCCGGGTCCTCGACGCCGGCGCCGCCCAGCGCGGCCTCGACAACCTCGCGGACCAGGCCCTTGCACGACCCGCAGCCCTTGCCCGCGCGCGTCTGCGCCATGCACGCCGACACCGACTCGGCGCCGTGCTCCACGCACGCCACGAGGTCGCCCTTGGAGACGCCGTTGCAGTTGCAGATCTGGGTGTCGTCGGGCAGGTCGGCCGCCGCGGCGGCCTCGCCGGCCGCCCCGAGGTCGAACAGCAGCTTGACGCGCTCCTCAGGGAGCGCCGAGCGGCTGTCGAAGGCCTGGGTCAGCGCCGCGACCTTGCTGACGTCCCCGACCAGCGTCGCGCCGATCAGCGTCCCGTTCCGGATGACGACGGTCTGGTAGACGCCGCGCCCGGTCTCGGAGAACTGCACGAACTCGTCGGAGCTGCGCTCGGGGGTCTTGACGCCCATCTGCGCGACGTCCACGCCCGCGACCTTGAGCTTCGTCGCCAGCCGCGACCCGTGGTACTCGGCGTCGGGGTCCGCGCCCGTGACCACGTCGGCGAGCACCGCGGCCTGCTCCCACAGCGGGCCGACGACGCCGTAGACCTCGCCGCGGTGCTGGGCGCACTCGCCGACCACGAAGATCGCGTCGTCGTCGACCGAGCGCATCTTGTCGTCGACGACGATCGCGCGCTGCGTCTCGAGTCCCGACACCATCGCGAGCCCGATGTTCGGCCGGATGCCGGCGGTGACCACGACCATGTCGCACGCCAGGTCCGAGCCGTCGGTGAAGCGGACGCCGGAGACACTGCCGTCCGCTGTCAGGATCTCGTTCGTCCTCACCCCGAGGTGCAGGTGCATGCCCATCTGCTCGAGCTTGCTGCGCAGCACCTTCGACGCCTCGGCCTCGAGCTGCTGGTTCATCAGCACCTCGGTGGGGTGCACGACGTGCACCGCGACCCCGTGCGCCTGCAGCCCGGCCGCGGCCTCGAGACCGAGCAGCCCGCCGCCGATGACCACGGCCGTCCGGTGGCTGTCCCCGATGGTCGAGCTCCGCTGCGCTGCGTCTCCCGCGACGTGGGCGAGCATCGCCTGCGCGTCGTCCAGCGACCGGAACCCGAACACGCCCCGGGTCAGCGCGGTGTCCGACGCCCACATGCCCTCCACAGGCGGGAAGAACGAGCGGCTGCCGGTGGCCAGCACGAGCACGTCGTAGGGCGTCACCGACCCGTCGTCGCCGAGCACCACCTTCGCGTGCCGGTCGATGCGCACGATCCGGACGCCGGCGTGCAGCGTGATCCCGTTGTCGGCGTACCAGTCGAGCGGGTTGAGGTAGAGGTCGTCGGCGTCGTCGTTGTCGACCGCGTCGCCGGCGGCGTTCGCGAGGACCTCGGAGAGCAGGATGCGGTTGTAGTTGCCGTAGGGCTCGTCGCCGAAGACGGTGACGGCGAACTGCTCACCGCCCCCGCGGGCGAGGATCTCCTCCAGCGCGCGGGCGCCGGACATGCCGTTGCCGACGACCACCAGGCGGCGCATCAGACCTCCACCAGTCCGCAGTCGACGACGAGCGTGCCGCTGGTGCCGCTCGGGGCCGCGGAGTGCACCTCGACCGTCGTCCCGGCGAGCAGGTCCTCGACCACCCGCAGCGACACGTGCATGTCCGCCTTCGCGCCGACCGGCAGCCACCGCGCCGGGGCGCCGTCGAAGACGAGCACGACCGTCGCGAGCTCGTCGGAGGAGTTGCCCGCGCGCACGTACAGCACCTGGCCGGTCACGCCCTCGGGCACGGTGTAGGTCAGCGTCGGGTGCAGCAGGGCCGGCTTGTCCAGCCCCTGCCCCTCGAACGCGAACGCGCCCTGCAGGAAC
Organism: Actinomycetospora sp. ABD4_176; assembly: GCF_056311855.1. NCBI lineage: Bacteria > Bacillati > Actinomycetota > Actinomycetes > Pseudonocardiales > Pseudonocardiaceae > Actinomycetospora > Actinomycetospora sp. ABD4_176. The sequence goes on from NZ_CM149974.1 coordinate 4,240,351, forward strand.
CTCGGGGTCGTCATCATGCGGTGGCGTCCTCTCCTGTGGTGGGTGCCGCCTCGAGGGCGACCGCGCAGACCTTGAACTCGGGCATGCGTGAGGCCGGGTCCAGCGCGGGGTTCGTGAGGTCGTTGATCGTCTGCTCGCCCGCCCAGTGGAACGGCGCGAAGACCGTGTCCGGCCGGATCGTCGGGGTCAGGCGCGCGCGCATCCGGGCGCTCCCACGGCGCGTGCGCAGGACGAGGTCGCCGCCCTCGGCGACGCCGAGCCGGGCGGCGAGGTCGGGGTGGATCTCGGCGGACGGCTCGGGCTCGGCCTCGCGCAGCGCCTTGGTCCGGCGGGTCTGCGTGCCCGACTGGTAGTGCGCGCGGCTGCGGCCCGTGGTCAGGCGGTAGGGGTACGCGTCGTCGGGGGTCTCGGCGGCGTCGCGGTGGTGCACGACGTGGAAGCGGGCCCGGCCGTCCGGGGTCGGGAACCCGCTCTGGAACAGCCGCGGCGTGCCCGCCTCGTCCTCGCCGCGGCACGGCCAGAACACGCCGCGCTCGGCCTCGATGCGCTCCCACGTGATGCCCGCGTAGTCGGCCTTCCCGCCCGCGCTGGCGCGGCGGAGCTCGTCGAACACGGTGCGGGGGTCGTCGTCGAACCGGTCGCCCCGCCCGAGGCGCCGGGCCAGGTCGGCGAGCACGGCGAGGTCGCTGCGCACGCCCTCGGGGGCGTCGGTGGCGCGCCGGCGGCGCAGCACGCGGCCCTCGAGGTTGGTCATGGTGCCGTCCTCCTCGGCCCACTGCGTGGTGGGCAGGACGACGTCGGCGAGAGCGGCGGTCTCGGAGAGGAAGAGGTCGGAGACGGCGAGGAAGTCGAGGCTCCGCAGCCGCTCGCGCACGTGGGCGGCGCGCGGGGCGGACACGGCGACGTTCGAGGCCATGACCAGCAGGGCGCGCACGCCGCCGTCGGTGCCGAGGCGGTCGAGCATCTCGTAGGCCGACACGCCGGGCTGCGGCAGCTCGTCGGGGTCGACGCCCCAGACGTCCGCGACATGGGCGCGGGCGGCGGGGTCGGCGAGCATCCGGTAGCCGGGGAGCTGGTCGGCCTTCAACCCGTGCTCGCGGCCGCCCTGCCCGTTGCCCTGGCCGGTCATCGTCGCCCAGCCGCTGGACGGGCGCCCGGGCAGGCCGAGGGCCAGCGCGAGGTTGATCCACGCCAGCGCGGTGTCCGAGCCCTTGGCGTGCTGCTCGGCGCCCCGCCCCGAGAGGATCATCGTCGCCCGGGACTCCGCGAGCAGCCGGACCGCGCGCTCCATCACCGCGACCGGGACGCCGGTGATGCGCTCGACGCGGTCGGGCCAGTACTGGCGCACCGCGCGCCGGACCGCGGGCCAGCCGGTGGTGCGCTCGGCGACGTACGCGGTGTCGACGAGGCGGTGCTTCACCGCGAGGTGCAGGAGCCCGTTGGCGAGCGCGAGGTCGGTGCCGGGGACGGGCTGGAGGTGCACGTCGGCCGCCGCCGCGGTGGCGGTGTAGCGGGGGTCGACGACGAGGTGGGTCGCCCCGCGCTCGCGGCCGGCGGCGAACCACCGCATCGCGGGCGGCATGACGTCGGCCGGGTTGGAGCCGACGAGCAGCACGGTGTCGGCGCGGGCGATGTCGGCGAGCGGGAAGGGCATCCCGCGGTCGACACCGAAGGCCTTCGTCGCGGCCGCCGCGGCCGACGACATGCAGAAGCGGCCGTTGTAGTCGATCGACGCGCTCCGCAGCGCGACGCGGACGAACTTGCCGGCCTGGTAGGCCTTCTCGTTGGTCATCCCGCCGCCACCGAACAGGCCCGCGGCGTCCGGGCCGTAGCGCTCCCGGGCGACGGTCAGCCCGTCGGCGATGCGCCCGACGGCCTCGTCCCAGCTCGCGGCGCGGAACGGCTCGTCGCGAGCGTCGCGGACCAGCGGCGTCGTGAGCCGGTCAGGGTGGGAGAGCAGCTCCGCGGCCGACAGGCCCTTCTCGCAGAGCCCGCCGCGGTTGGTCGGGAACGGCGCGCCGGTCACCTCGAGCACCGGCCCCGCGGCGTGCACGCGGGGGGTCAGCGTCATCGCGCACTGCAGCGAGCAGTACGGGCAGTGCGTGCTGACGCCCTGCTCGGGCGCCGATCCGGAGATCGGCAGGTGGGGCCCGGCCATGGCTCCCACGCTGCGTGGGGACCGTTTCCGGGCTGTTACACGAGCGCTACACCTGGGCGAGGGAGGGCGCGGCGCCCGTCACTCCCGGGGCCTCCAGCCCGAACTCCCGGGCGATCAGGTCGTACGAGCGGCGCCGCTCGGCGGCGTCGTGGATCGGGGTGACGATCATGATCTCGTCGGCGTCGGCCTCGCGGGCCCGGCGCTCGAGGTCGTCGCGCACCTCGGCGGGCGTCCCGGCGGTCATCTTCGGCGCCATCGCCTGCTCGACCTGGAGCTCGACGGGGCTCCAGTCGTGCGCGAGCGCCTCCTCCGGGCTGGGCAGCGGGCCCGGGTTGCCGGTGCGCAGGCGGGCCATCGACAGGGCGTGGGCGCGGCCCATGGCGCGGGCGCGCTCGGGGTCCTCGCTGCACATGACGGCCGCGGCGAGGATGACGTGCGGGCCGTGCGCGCCGGCGGCCTCGCTCGGGCGGAACTGCTGGCGGTAGATGCGCGTGGCCTCGGCCGGGTCGGCGCCGCCGAAGTGCCCGGCGTAGGCGAAGCCCGTGCCGAACGCGGCCGCGGCCTGCCCGCCGTAGTAGCTCGACGCGAGGATCCAGACCGGCGGGAGCGGGATGTCGTCGGGCACGGCGACGATGCCGGCGAACGGGTGCTCGGCGGGGAAACCGTCGACGTAGCCGCGCAGCTCGGAGAACTGCTCGGGGAAGTCGTCCGCGGTCAGGGCCTCGCGGCTGCGGCGCAGCGCGATCGCGGTGCGCGGGTCGGTGCCGGGGGCGCGCCCGAGGCCGAGGTCGATGCGGTCGGGGTGGAGCCCGCCCAGGGCGCGGAAGGTCTCGGCGACCTTGAGCGGCGAGTGGTTCGGCAGCATGATCCCGCCGGAGCCGACGCGCAGCGTGGTGGTCGCTCCGGCGGCGGCCCCGATGAGGATCTCGGGGCTGGAGCTCGCGACGCTCGGGATGCCGTGGTGCTCGGCGAGCCACATGCGCCGGTAGCCGGCGCGCTCGACGGTGCGGGCGAGCTCGACGGTCTCGTGCAGGGCCGCCGAGGTGGGCGTGCCGGAGGGGACCGGGGACAGGTCCAGGACCGAGAGCTCGAGATCGCGCATGTCGGGTGCAACGTCCTCGCGCGGGACGTGTGTTCCGGCCCGTGTCCTGATCCGGGACGTCCTGCGCAGCGCGCTCCGCCGAGGAGATTAAGGTCACCTCTACCGCGTTCGTCGTGGCGACGAGGATGCGGCGATCGTCCGGCGACGAGGCCGGTGGTGGGACGTAGGGAGCACGACGGTGCGCATCGGTGTGCCCCGGGAGGCCGGGGAGCACGAGACCCGGGTGGCGGCGACCCCGGCCACGGTGGTCGGGATGGTGGACCTGGGCGCGACGGTCGTCGTCGAGCCGGGCGCGGGGGAACGCGCGAGCTTCCCCGACGACGCCTACGCGGCCGCCGGCGCCGAGCTCGGCGACCCGTGGTCGGCGGACGTGGTGCTGGCGCTGCGCCCGCCGGCGGCGGCGGACCTCGACCGGATGGCGCCGGGCACCACGCTCGTCGCGATGGTCGGTCCGGCGCGGAACCCGGAGCTCCTCGAGGACCTCGCCGCGCGCGGGCTGACGGTGCTCGCCACCGACGCCGTCCCCCGCATCTCGCGCGCCCAGTCGCTCGACGTCCTGTCCTCGATGGCGAACATCGCCGGCTACCGCGCGGTGGTCGAGGCCGCGCACCGCTTCGGGCGGTTCTTCACCGGGCAGGTCACCGCGGCGGGCAAGGTGCCGCCGGCGAAGGTGCTGGTCGCGGGCGCGGGCGTCGCCGGGCTCGCGGCGATCGGCGCCGCGTCGAGCCTCGGCGCCGTCGTGCGGGCGACCGACCCGCGCCCCGAGGTCGCCGAGCAGGTCCGCTCGCTGGGCGGGGAGTTCCTCGCCGTCGAGGTGGACCAGGAGGCGAGCGCCGACGGCTACGCCCGCGCCACCTCCGCCGCCTACGACGCGCGCGCCGCGGAGATCTACACCGAGCAGGCCGCCGACGTCGACGTCGTCGTCACCACCGCGCTGATCCCCGGCCGCCCCGCGCCGCGGCTGCTCACCGCCGAGGACGTCGCGCTGATGAAGCCGGGCAGCGTGATCGTGGACATGGCGGCGGGGCAGGGCGGCAACGTCGAGGGCTCGGTGCCCGGCGAGGTCGTCGTCACGGGCAACGGCGTGACGATCGTCGGCGACACCGACCTCGCCGCCCGCCTGCCCACCCAGGCCTCGCAGCTCTACGGCACCAACCTCGTCAACCTGCTCAAGCTGCTCGTCCCGCAGAAGGACGGGCAGCTGGTCCTCGATCTCGAGGACGTCGTCATCCGCTCGATGACCGTGACCCACCACGGCGACGTGCTCTGGCCGCCCCCGCCGATCCCGGTGTCGGCGGCCCCCGCGGCCGGGGGCGTGCCGGTGGAGCCGGTCGCGTCGACGCCGGTCGTCGAGCCGAAGCGGCCGGTCTCGCCCGCCCGGCGCTACGCGCTGGTGGCCGTCGGGTTCGCGCTGCTGTTCGTGGCGACCGCGTTCGCGCCGGCCGAGCTCGCCACCAACCTCACGGTGTTCGTGCTGGCCGTGGTGATCGGCTACTACGTCATCGGCAAGGTCCACCACGCGCTGCACACGCCGCTGATGTCGGTGACCAACGCGATCTCCGGGGTGGTCGTGGTCGGCGCGCTGCTGCAGTTCGGGCAGCACGGCGTCGTGGTGTCGGTGCTCGCGTTCGTCGCGGTGCTGCTGGCCAGCATCAACATCGTCGGCGGGTTCGCGGTGACGCGCCGGATGCTCGCCATGTTCACGAAGGGACCCGCCCAGTGAGCGCCGGAGCTGCCGCGACCGCGGCCTACGTGGTCGCGGCCCTGCTCACCGTCATGAGCCTCGCCGGGCTGTCGCGGCACGAGACCGCGCGCTCGGGCGTCGCGTACGGCATCGCCGGCATGGCGGTCGCCCTCGTCGCGACCGTGGTGATGGTGGCCGAGTCGGTGTCCGCCGGGGCGGTCGCGCTGCTCGCCGTGGCCATGGTCGTCGGCGGCGCCGTCGGGCTCTGGCGCGCCCGGGTCGTGGAGATGACCGGGATGCCCGAGCTCATCGCCCTGCTGCACAGCTTCGTCGGCCTGGCCGCGGTGCTCGTCGGGTGGAACGGCTACCTCGAGGTCGAGGCCGTTGGACCGGCCCAGACCACGGTGGCGCCCGAGCTCCTGGGCATCCACTCCGTCGAGGTCGGCATCGGGGTGTTCATCGGCGCGGTGACGTTCACCGGCTCGCTCGTCGCGTACGGGAAGCTCTCCGGGCGCCTGCCGTCCGCCCCGCTGACGCTGCCGGGCAAGAACGCGCTCAACCTGGGCGCGCTCGTGGCGTTCGCGGCCCTGACCGTCGGGTTCACCGTGGCGCCGTCGCTGGGCCTGATGATCGCGATCACCGCGGTGGCGCTGGCGCTGGGCTGGCACCTCGTCGCCTCGATCGGCGGCGGGGACATGCCGGTCGTCGTGTCGATGCTCAACAGCTACTCGGGCTGGGCCGCGGCGGCGTCGGGCTTCCTGCTCGACAACACGCTGCTCATCGTCACCGGCGCGCTCGTCGGGTCGTCGGGTGCGTATCTGTCCTACGTCATGTGCCAGGCGATGAACCGCTCGTTCCTGTCGGTCATCGCCGGCGGCTTCGGCGTCGAGTCCGGGACGGCGGCGGCCGTCGAGGGCGAGCACCGCGAGGTCACCGCCGAGGAGGTCGCGGCGATGCTCCGCGACGCCTCGTCGGTGGTCATCGTGCCGGGTTACGGCATGGCGGTCGCGCAGGCGCAGTACCCCGTCGCCGACCTCACCCGCCGGCTGTCCGACCGCGGCGTCGAGGTCCGCTTCGGCATCCACCCCGTGGCCGGGCGCCTGCCCGGGCACATGAACGTGCTGCTCGCCGAGGCGAAGGTCCCCTACGACATCGTGCTCGAGATGGACGAGGTCAACGACGACCTGGCGTCGACGTCGGTCGTGCTCGTCATCGGCGCCAACGACACCGTGAACCCGGCCGCGATGGAGGACCCGGCGAGCCCCATCGCGGGGATGCCGGTGCTGCGCGTGTGGGAGGCCAAGGACGTCGTGGTGTTCAAGCGGTCGATGGCCGTGGGCTACGCCGGCGTGCAGAACCCGCTGTTCTTCCGCGAGAACACCTCGATGATCTTCGGCGACGCCCGGGCCCGCGTGGAGGACATCCTCACGGCGCTCTGAGGATCGCCAGCAGGTCCTCGCGCTCGAACATCACCGCGGAGTCGACGGCGGTGGGGTGGCCCGCGCGCGGGTCGGCCCCGGCGGCGACGAGCACGCGGACGACGGCCTCCTCGCCCTTGAACACCGCGCCGGCGATCGGGGACTGGCCGCGGTCGTTGAGGCGGTCGACGTCCGCGCCCCGCTCGACCAGCACGGACACCGCGTCGGCGTGCCCGTGGTACGCCGCGAGCATGACGAGCGTGTCGCCGTTCTCATTGGTGAGGTTCACCGGCACGCCGGCGTCGACGTAGGACGCCAGCGATGCCGCATCGCCCTCGCGGGCGAAGCCGAACACCCGCGTCGCCAGCTCGCGGACCCCCTCGTCGACCGGGGCCTGGCCGGGCGTCGCGGCGCCGGGTGCGGGGGCGGAGGGGTCGGGCGGCATCTCGCTCATCGCCGCGCGAGTCTAGGCGCGCGCGCTGTGCCCGGCCGCGCAGCGAGGGACGCCCTCGCTGCTCCCCACGCAGCGAGGGCGTCCCTCGTTCTCACGCGTCGGCGCCGACGCGGGGGCGGGCGCGGCCCATCAGCAGCACGACGGCGACGATCGTCAGGACGACGGTGGCTGCGCCCCAGGCGACGAACAGCGGCGGCACGCCGGTCACGAAGAACGCCGGGAGCGCCGTGAGGCCCGAGAGGATCCGCGAGACGGCCATGATCCGGAGCCCGGCGCGCCGCCCCGTCCGCGCGAACCATCCGGCGCCGGCGAGCGTCACCACACCCATCACCGTGCTGAAGACCAGCACCTCGAGGGGTGGACCGTCGCCGCCGGGTGGTGACGGTGTGAGCAGGGCGACCACGTCGACGAGGGCGAGCGCGGACGCCAGCCAGAAGCCGACCTTGGCGCGGGTGGTGAGTGTGCTCATGGCGGGCCTGCCCCCTGGGATGAGTGCCTGACGTGGCGTCCGTGAGCGTGCTTGGTGGACACGTGTGGTGACAACGGCCCGCGTCCCGGCCGATCCGGGCATCTTCCCGGGTGAACCAGGACGCCGCCGACCACGACAGCGCGAGCACGAAGTGTCACGCTCCTCGACGTGGTCACCACACCGCCGATCCGGGTCGTCCTCGCCGACGACCACCCGGTGGTGCGCCGCGGGCTCGCGGCCCTGCTCGACTCCGTCGACGGGATCGCGGTGGTCGGGCAGGCGGCCACGGGGCGCGAGGCGGTGCGCGAGGCCCAGCTGCTCGCCCCGGACGTCGTGCTCATGGACGTGCAGATGCCGGACGTCGACGGCGTCGAGTCCAGCCGTCGGATCGCCGCGACGAACCCGCGCGTCGCGGTCCTCGTGCTGACCATGCACGACGACGACGAGACGGTGCTGGCCGCCCTGCGCGCGGGCGCCCGCGGCTACCTCCTCAAGGGCGCCGACCAGGAGGAGATCCGCCGGGCGGTCCACGCCGTCGTCGCCGGCGAGATGATCGTGGCGCCCGCGGCGGCGGCCCACGTGGTCGCGCGGCTCGCGGCGCCCCCGCCCGCCGCCCCGTTCCCGGAGCTCACCCCGCGCGAGCGCGACGTCCTCGACGCGATGGCCCGGGGCCGACGCAACCACGCGATCGCGGAGGAGCTGGGGCTCGCGGCGAAGACGGTCGGCAACCACGTGTCGGCGATCCTCGCGAAGCTCGGCGTCGAGACCCGTGCGGAGGCCGTCGCGGCGGCCCGGCGGGGCGGCCTGGGGGCGGGGTGACCGGGCGCCCGACCCGCGGCGAGGTCGCCGCCGGCGCGGCCGTCGTCGCCGCGGTCGGCGCGGTCGCGGCGCGCCCGCCGGTGTCGGGGCCCGGCGCCGCGTGGACGGTCGGGGCGCTGGTGCTCGGCGCGGGCGGGCTGGTCGCGGCGGCGGTGGTGCGGCGCGGGGGTGCTGCCCGCGGCCCGGCGGGGTGGACGACGACCGTCGGCGCGTCGCTGCTCGTCCTCGCGGTGCTCGAGAGCGTCGCCGACCGCGACCCGGCGTGGCGCGCGGTCGAGCAGCGGGCGCTGGCCGTGGTGCTGGCGCTGCTCGTGCCCGCCCTCGTGCTCAGTCTGCCGAGCGGGCGGCTGGAGGGCGTCGTGGAGCGCGGCGCGGCGCTGGCCGCCGGGCTCTGCGGCGTCGCGATCGTCGTCGCGCCGGTCGAGCCGGTCGGCATCCCGGCGTCGGTGCTGCTGTGCACCGCGCTGGCGGGGGCGCTGTGGGTGCGGTTCGAGCGCGCCCGGGACCTGGAGCGCGAGCGCGTGCTGTGGGTGCTGCTCGGGGCCGGCGCGGCGGTGGTGGTCGCCGGTCACCTGCTCTTCGCCGCCGAGCAGTTCGCAGGTACGGCCGCGGCGACTGCGCTGGTCACGGTGGCGCTGCTGTGCGGGCTGGCGGTGCCCGCCGCGCTCGTGGTGGCGCTGGTGGCGCCGCGGGTCGCCGACGTCCGTCGGGCGATCTCGGGCGTCGCGGTCGTGATCGTCATGGTCGACCTGGCCCTGGGCGTGTTCGCCGGCACGCTGGCGGTGCTCGAGGTCGTGGCCGGCCGGCCGCCGTCGCGCGCGGTCGCGTCGGTGGTCTGTGTCGTGGTCGCGGCCGGGTTCCACCCGGCGCTGGTGCGGGTGCGGGAGACCCTCGACCAGGTCCTGTTCGGCGGACGCCCGGACCCGGTCGGGGTGGTGTCGTCGCTGGGGGACGAGCTGCGCCGCGGCGGTGGGCCCCAGCAGTGGCTCGAGGCGCTGCGCGTCGCGGTCGACCTGCCGTCGGTGGCGCTGCGGCGCGACGGCGAGGTCGTCGCGCGGTCCGGGGATCCGGTCGGGACGGTGACGACGATCCCGCTGCAGGCCGGCGAGGAGCACGTCGGCGACCTCGTCGTCGGCCTGCCCGAGCACCACCGGGAGCTGCCGCGGGCCACCGACGCCGTACTGCGGCTCGTCGCCGGCCCGCTCGCCCGCGCCCTGCAGAGCGCCCGGCTCGCCGAGGAGCTGCAGGAGTCGCGCCGGCTCGTGGTCCTGACCGCGGAGGAGGAGCGCCGGCGGTTGCGCCGGGACCTGCACGACGGGCTCGGGCCGGTGCTCGCGGGCGTCGCCTACACCGCCGACGCCGCGCGCAACGTGCTCGACGACCGCCCCGACCGCTCGGGGGAGCTGCTCGCCGCGCTGCGCGAGGACGTCGCCGGCGCGATCGCGGAGGTCCGGCGGCTGGTCCACGACCTGCGCCCCCCGGTGCTCGACCAGCTCGGCCTCGTCGCCGCGGTCCGCCAGCAGACCGAGCGGGTCGCCCACGACGCCGGGCCGACCGTGACGGTCGAGGCGGACGCCGTCGGGACCCTGCCCGCGGCGGTCGAGGTCGCGGCGTACCGGGTGGTGTCCGAGGCGGTGCTCAACGTCGTGCGCCACGCGGGGGCGCGCCACGCGACGGTGGCGGTGCGCCGGGCGCCGGGCGCGCTCGAGCTGCTGGTCGTCGACGACGGCGACCCCGGCGCGCCCTGGACCCCGGGCGTCGGGCTGACGTCGATGCGCGAGCGCCTGGCCCAGCTCGGCGGCACCCTCGAGGCCGGCACCACCCCCGACGGCGGCCGGGTCCGGGCGCGCCTACCCCTGGCCACGTGAGCACTTTCCACGGCGATGGGCGTGGAAAGTGCTGACATGGGGCTACGCGTGGGCGAGCAGGAGCGGCACGCGCTGCTCGGCGTCGGTGAGCGAGCCGTGGTGCCCGACCAGCGCGGTCTCCATCGGCTCGATGCGCGAGCGCACCAGTGTCCAGTTCCCCCGCGCGGCGGCGACCACGTCGCCGATGCGGCCTCGGGCGGTGTCGGTGACCGTGCCGCCGAACCAGCCCTCGGCGATCGCCTCGTCCCGCGTGCGCACCCACGCGGCCTCGCCGAGCTCCGCGCGCCACGCCGCGACGACGTCGCCCTGGGCCCCGTCGGCGGCGAACACGTGCCGCACACGGGCCTCGCCGGCCAGCCGCCGGACGCCGCGCAGCAGTGCGGGGGTGGTGTCGACGTCGACGCGCCAGCCGGCGTCGGTGCCGACCATCCCGTGGTCGGCGACGACGGCGAGGACGGTGTCGGGCGGCAGGTCCTCCGCGATCGCGGCGACCAGCCGGTCGACCACCGCGAGCTGCAGGCACCACGGGCGGCTCCCCGGGCCGTGCGCGTGCCCGATCATGTCGAGGTCGCCGTGGTAGGCGTAGACGAAGGTCCGCTCGTCGGCGGCGTCGGTGTGCAGGGCGTCGAGCACCTCGGCCCCGAGGTCGCCCAGCGCCGACACCCCGCGGAAGCGTCCGCCCCGCAGCGCCGCGCGCGTCAGCCCCGAGCGCCGCTGGATCTCCGGCGCCACGGTCGTGACCGCGACGCCCGCCCGCGCCGCACGCTGCAGCACGGTCGGCGCGCCCTGCACCTGCTCGGGTGGGAGCGCGGCGCGCAGGTCGACGGGGTCGGCGGCGCCGTGGGCGCACCAGCGCAGCGTGTTGAGCACGACGTCCGCCGGAGCGCCCGGGTCGTCGAGCGGCGGCACGCCCATGCTGTAGCCGACGATGCCGTGCTCGCCCGACGGCAGCCCGGTGCCCAGCGTCGTGACGCTGACCGCCGTCGTCGCCGGGAAGCCGGCCACCAGCGTGCGCCCGCGCGCGGCGAGCTCGGCCAGCGCCGGCGCGCGGTCGGCGTGGGCGTCGAGCAGGTCGGCCCCCAGCCCGTCGACGAGCAGCAGCGCCACCCCGCGCGCCTCGCCGACACCGAGCGTGTCCGCGAACCCCGCGACGCCGAGGGCGGCGGCCAGCGAGGGGGAGACGTCGACGAGGCCGGCCGCGCGGGTCATGCCGACGGAGTATGTCCCGATCAGACGCTCGAGACGGTGTCCGGCGCCGTCGACTCCGGGACGCGCGTCGCGTGGTAGTCCGCGATCTGTGTGTGGTCGCGGCCCTCGGCCGTCCCCGTCGCCCGCAGCACCAGGGTCACCACCGCGGCCACGAGCAGGTTGAGGATCAGCGCCACGAACCCGACGTAGATCTGCACCCGCGAGCCGTCCCAGGGCGCCCACCCGAAGAACGACAGCTTGTCCAGCGCGAGCGCCGAGCCGCCGAAGTGCTGCTTGCCGTTGGCCGGGTTGGGGATCTGGTAGAGCAGGTACATCCCCCACGCCATGCCCGCGGCCCAGCCGGCCACCAGCGCCCAGCGGTGGAACCAGCGGGTGTAGAGCGCGATCGCGACGGCCGGCAGCGTCATCAGGATGATCACGCCGCCGATGAGCTGGAGGTCGATGGCGAACTGCGGGTCGATGGCGACGATGAACAGCACCGCGCCGACCTTGACCACCAGCGACGCGAGCTTGGCCTGGCGGGCCTCGTCGCGCGGGCTGGCGTCGCGGCGGAGGAACTCCTTGTAGATGTTGCGGGTCCACAGGTTCGCGGCGGCGATCGACATGATCGCGGCGGGGACGAGCGCCCCGATGCCGATCGCGGCGAACGCGACGCCCGCGAACCACGCCGGGAACTGGGTGTCGAACAGGACCGGGACGATCGTGTTCGAGTCCGCCCGGCCCGTGGAGCCGTTGACGAGCGGCGTGACCCCGGCGGCGATCGCGACGTAGCCGAGCAGGGCCAGGAGCGCCAGCAGGAACGAGTAGGCCGGAAGCGCGGCCATGTTCCGGCGGATCGTGGCGCGGCTCTGGCTGGAGAGCACCCCGGTCACCGAGTGCGGGTAGAGGAACAGCGCCAGCGCGCTGCCGAGGGCGAGCGTCGCGTACTGGAGCTGGTTGTTCCCCGTCAGCAGGATCGAGCCCGAGGGCTGCCCGGTGGTCGGCGAGGGCTGGGAGAGCTTGGCCTGTCCCGCGTCGAAGATCGCGCCCCAGCCGCCGAGCTTCAGCGGCAGGTAGATGATCGCGACGAGGATGACGATGTAGATCAGCAGGTCCTTGACGACCGCGATCAGCGCGGGCGCCCGCAGACCCGACTGGTAGGTGTAGGCGGCCAGCACGACGAAGGCGACGAAGAGCGGGGCGTGGCCCCAGAACCCGGCGCCGTTGAGACCGATGGTGCGCAGCACCGCCTCGAGCCCGGCGAGCTGCAGGGCGATGTAGGGCATCGTCGCGACGATGCCGGTGATCGCCACGAGCAGCGCGAGCACCGGGGAGTCGTAACGGCCCCGGACGAAGTCGGCGGGCGTGACGTAGCCGTGCACGCGCGAGACCGACCACAGGCGCAGCAGCGGCAGCATGACCAGCGGGAACGCGATGATCGTGTAGGGCACCGCGAAGAAGCCGAGCGCGCCGGACGAGAAGAGCAGCGCCGGCACCGCGACGAAGGTGTAGGCGGTGTAGAGGTCACCGCCCAGCAGGAACCACGTGACCCACGAGCCGAACTTGCGCCCGCCCAGGCCCCACTCGTCGAGGTGCTCGAGGTCGGCCGCCCGGCGCCACCGGCTCGCGAGGAAGCCCATGACGGCGACCGCGACGAACAGCAGCGTGAAGATGACCAGCTCGACGGTCTGCGCGCCGTTCACTGCTGGCCCTCCTCGTCGACGTGGCGGGTCAGGCGGTGGACCGCGAGCGTGCAGAGGATGCCGATCGGGATGACGAGCAGCTGGGACCAGTAGAAGAACGGCATCCCGCCGAGCGTCGGCTCCTCGCTGTTGAACAGGAACGGCAGGATCGAGATCAGCGGGACGAGGAGCAGGAGGTTCACCCAGCGGAAGCGCACGTCGGTCCAGCCCGTGGGCGGCGGGGGCGTGTCCTCCGCGGGCGTGGACTCCCCGGGTGGCGGGGCGGACGTCGTCATCGCTGACCTCCTCGTCAAGGCTGCTCACGCAGAGCCGAGCGATGGTAGCCCGGCGTGAAGTCCGCGTGAAGTGCGATCACGGAGGCGCGTGACGCACGACGCCCCCGCCGCTCCGGAGAGCGACGGGGGCGTTGCGGTGTGCGGGTGGTGTGCGGTGCTACGCGACGCCGAGGCGCTGCTTGAGCGCCTCGAGCTCGTCGCGCATGGACGTCGGGAGCTTGTCGCCGATCGAGTCGAACCACTCCTCGATGAGCGGGATCTCCGCCTTCCACTCGTCGAGGTCGACCTTCAGCGACGCCTCGATGTCCTCGAACGGCTCGGACACCCCGTCCAGGTCGATCTGGTCGGCGGTGGGCACGTGGCCGATCGGCGTCTCGGTGGCCGCGGCCTTGCCCTCGAGCCGCTGGATGATCCACTTGAGGACGCGGCCGTTCTCGCCGAACCCGGGCCACAGGAAGCGGCCGTCGTCGCCGCGGCGGAACCAGTTGACGTAGAAGATGCGCGGCAGCTTGTCGGCGTCCGCGCCCTTGCCCACGTCGATCCAGTGCTGGAAGTAGTCGCCGACGTTGTAGCCGATGAACGGGATCATGGCCATCGGGTCACGGCGGACCTGGCCGACGGCGCCGGCGGCGGCCGCCGTCTTCTCCGACGAGAGCGTGGCGCCCATGAAGGTGCCGTGCTGCCAGTCGAAGGACTCGTTGACGAGCGGGATCGTCGTCTTGCGGCGGCCCCCGAAGAGGATCGCCGAGATCGGCACGCCGTTGGGGTCCTCCCACTCGGGCGCGAGGATCGGGCACTGGCTCATCGGCGTGCAGTACCGCGAGTTCGGGTGGGCGGCGGGCTCACCGGCGTCGCCGTTGGACGGCGTCCAGTCCTTGCCCTTCCAGGAGGTGGCGTGGTCGGGCTGCCCCTCCATGCCCTCCCACCAGATGTCCTTGTCGTCGGTCAGCGCGACGTTGGTGAACAGGGAGTTCCCGCGCTCGATGGTGCGCATCGCGTTCGGGTTGGTCTTCCAGTTCGTGCCCGGCGCGACGCCGAAGAAGCCCGCCTCCGGGTTGACCGCGTAGAGGCGGCCGTCGCCACCGAAGCGCATCCAGGCGATGTCGTCGCCGAGCGTCTCGACCTTCCAGCCCGGGATCGTCGGCTCGAGCATCGCGAGGTTGGTCTTGCCGCAGGCGCTCGGGAACGCCGCCGCGACGTAGTAGACCTTCTCCTCGGGGCTGATCAGCTTGAGGATCAGCATGTGCTCGGCGAGCCAGCCCTCGTCACGGGCCATCGCCGACGCGATGCGCAGCGAGTAGCACTTCTTGCCGAGCAGGGCGTTGCCGCCGTAGCCGGAGCCGTAGCTCCAGATGGTGCGCTCCTCGGGGAAGTGGGTGATGTACTTCGTCTCGTTGCACGGCCACTTCACGTCCTGCTGGCCGGGCTCGAGCGGGGCGCCGACGGAGTGCAGCGCGGGCACCCAGTCGGTGTCGCCGTCGAGGAGCCGCGCCACCTCGGGACCCATGCGCGTCATGATGTGCATCGAGGTGACGACGTAGGCCGAGTCGCTGATCTCGACGCCCAGCATCGGGCGCTCGGCGGTCGTCGGGCCCATGCAGAACGGGATGACGTACATCGTCCGACCGCGCATGCACCCCCGGTACAGCTCGGTCATGGTGGCCTTCATCTCGGCCGGGTCCATCCAGTTGTTGGTGACCCCCGCGTCGGCCGGGTCGACCGAGCAGATGAAGGTGCGCTCCTCGACCCGCGCGACGTCGTCGGGGTCGGAGGCGGCGTAGAACGAGTTCGGCTTCTTGGCCGGGTCGAGCTGGACGTACGTGCCGGCCTCGACGAGCTCCTTGGTCAGCCGGTCCCACTCGTCCTGGGACCCGTCGCACCACACCACCCGGTCGGGGGTGGTCAGCTCGGCGACCTCCGCGACCCAGTCGAGCACCTCGCGGCGTCGGATCGGCGGGTTCTCGAGTCCTTGGATGGTCGGAACAGCAGTCATGCGTCTCCTCGGTCGCTCGCTCGCCGGAACGCCGCGACCGCGAAGCGGCCCCGGTCGCCTCGGGAACGGACGAACCGCGGAGCACGGCCTCGTGCCCCGCTGACTCGTCCGTCGGGGTGTACGACGTTAACGAGACTTCTTCCGCGCGACACCGCCGACTGCTGTCGGGGGCCTCACTTCCACGATCAAGCTGAACGATTCAGGCCCGATCCGGCAAACCCAGGGTGTCGAGCACGGCCGGGAGGACCTCACCGAGGCGGTCGGTGAGCCGGACGGTCGCGACCGTGTCGGCGCGGCTCGGACCGGCCGTGACGACCGCCACCGGCAGCCCGCGTCGCGTCGCGGCGTGCACGAAGCGCAGGCCCGACATCACCGTCAGCGACGACCCGAGGACCACCAGGGAGCGTGCGCCCTCGACCAGCCCGAAGCAGTGCTCGACGCGCGGGCGGGGCACGGATTCACCGAAGAAGACGACGTCGGGCTTGAGCGGACCGTCGCCGCAGGCCGGGCAGGCGGCCATGGTGAAGCGGTCGAGCTCGGCGTCCGGGAGCTCCGCGTCCCCGTCGGGGTTGATCGCCGAGGCGGGCGCACCGAAGCCGGGGTTCAGTGCGGTCAGGCGCTGCTGGACCTCCGTGCGACCGGGGGCGGCGCGGCAGCCGAGGCAGACGACGCGGTCGAGCGCGCCGTGCAGCTCGACGACGTCGCGGGCGCCCGCCGCCTGGTGCAGGCCGTCGACGTTCTGGGTGATGACGCCGTGCAGCAGGCCGGCGCGCTGCAGGGACGCGACCGCCCGGTGGCCCGCGTTGGGGCGCGCGCCGGCGATCTGGGGCCAGCCGACGTGGCTGCGCGCCCAGTAGCGGTGCCGGGCGACGGGGTCGCCGACGAACGCGTCGTAGGTCATCGGGGCGTGGCGGCGCGCCGCGCTCGTCGGGCCGCGGTAGTCGGGGATGCCGGAGTCGGTGGAGATGCCGGCGCCGGTGAGCACCAGCGCCCCGCCCTCGGCGACGAGCGTCGCCAGCGCGTTGACGTCACCCCGGACGTCGACCTCGGACTCCCACGCCTCCTGCGGCGCGGAGGACAGGGGAGTACGCCGATAGGGCATCAGCGACCGGACCACGCCGTCCAGTGTGCGCCTTCCCGGGATGTGCGCACTTTCCGGTCCTATAGGACCGGAAAGTGCTCACACCGGTCAGCGGCCGGGCGAGACCGAGGTCATGTGGTAGTCGGGGACGCGGAGCGGGGGCATGGCGGCGCGGGTGAACCAGTCCTTCCACTCGCGCGGCAGGGTCCGCTCGGTGGCGCCGGCCTCGGTGGCGCGGCGCAGGAGGTCCAGCGGCGACTCGTTGAAGCGGAAGTTGTTGACCTCGCCGGCGATCTCGCCGTTCTCCACGAGGTAGACGCCGTCGCGGGTCAGGCCCGTGAGCAGCAGCGTCGTCGGGTCGACCTCGCGGATGTACCAGAGGCACGTCAGCAGCAGCCCGCGCTCGGTGGAGGCGACCATCTCCTCGAGCGTCGCGTCCTCGCCGCCGGTGAGCACGAGGTTGTCGGTGGGCGCGGCGAAGGGGGCGTCGTACTCGGCGGCCGCGGCGCGCGGGTAGGCGAGCGTCGCCACGGTGCCGTCGCGCACCCACTCGACCCGTCCCGTGGTGGCCCCGTTGTCGAACACCGAGACCTCGTCGCCGGAGGAGGTCGTCGCGAGCACCGGGGTGTAGGCGAGGTCTCCGAAGCCGGGAGCGGCCGGGTCGCCGGCGAGGGTCAGCGGCAGCGTGCCGAGACGCTCGCCGACCCGCGTGCCGCCCGCACGGGAGAACGCCGAACGGCCCTCCTGCGCCGGGCGCCCGCCCATCGACCAGGCGAGGTAGATCATCAGGTCGGACACCGCCGACGGCGGCAGGAGCGTCTCGTAGCGCCCGGCGGGGAGCTCGATCCGACGCCGACCCCAGGGCAGCCGGTCGCGCAGCCGCGCGACGAGGGCGGTGACGTCGACGTCCGCGACGTCGAGTGCGCCCTCGCCGCCCCACACCGACGTGCCGGTCGCGGGGTCCTTGAGGTTGAGCTCGACCGACCCGTCCGGCTCGACCCATCGGCGCCGTACGCCCGCCGACGTCCCGAGCCAGGAGGTCGTCACGCGGTGCTCGGCGAACCCGAACGACGCCTCGTCGGGTCGGAACGACGCCCCGAGCTCGTCCGCGAGCCGGGCGAACACGGCCATCGACGTCTCGCCGGCGCCGTCGTCCCAGTCGGCGCCCTGGGCGTCCTCCGGCGCGGGCAGCGGCGCCGCGTCGCGGGCGGGCCCGGCGCGACGTGCGGCCGCCACCGCGCCGGCGACGGCCTCCTCGAGCACCGCGTCGCCCTCGGGCCCCGCGGCAAGCGCGGTCGGGGCGGGCACCGTCGCCACGCCCGCGCCCGTGCCGCCCTCGAGCGGCACCAGCACGACCACCGACAGGCGGCGCTCGACGGTCTGCCCGTTGGTCGTCAGCGTCGAGTTCGCCCAGCGCACGACGGCCTCGGACACCTCGCGCACCAGCGCCACGGCGCCCGCGTCGGGCACCTGCCGCGCGGCGATCGCCAGCGCGCGCTCCACCAGCGCGGACCCGGGCGCGCTCACGACCCGCTCCCCGTGTTCAGGACGGTGACCTGCCGGAACAGCGCCGACGGGCACCCGTGGCTCACAGGCGCGACCTGGCCGGGCTGTGCCTTGCCGCAGTTGAAGGCCCCGCCGAGCCGCCACGTCGAGCGCCCGCCGACGGCCTCGAGCGAGCCCCAGAAGTCCGTCGTCGTCGCCTGGTACGCCACGTCGCGGACCTGCCCGACGAGCTTCCCCCCGCGGATGCGGTGGAACCGTTGGCCGGTGAACTGGAAGTTGTAGCGCTGCATGTCGATCGACCAGGAGCGGTCCCCGACGACGTAGATCCCGTCCTCGACGCCGTCGACGAGCGCCGCGGTGGGCCGGTCGGTGTCCGGGTCGGCGCGCAGCGACACGTTCGCCATCCGCTGCAGCGGCACGTGCTCGGCGGAGTCGGCGTAGGCGCAGCCGTTGGAGCGGTCCAGGCCCAGCCGCGAGGCGAACGACCGGTCGACCTGGTAGCGGACGAGCACGCCGTCGCGGACGAGGTCGAAGTCCTGCGCGGCGACGCCGTCGTCGTCGTAGCCGACGCTCGCCAGGCCGTGGGGGACCGTGCGGTCGCCGGTGACGGTGAGGACGTCGCTGCCGTAGCGCAGGGTCCCGAGCCGGTCGGGGGTGGCGAAGCTCGTGCCGGCGTAGGCGGCCTCGTAGCCGATCGCGCGGTCGTACTCGGTGGCGTGCCCGATCGACTCGTGGATGACCAGCCACAGGTTGGTGGGGTCGATGACGAGGTCGGTGGGGCCCGCCTCGACGCTCGGTGCCCGGACCTTCTCGGCGAGCAGCTCCGGGAGCTCGGCGAGCTCGGCGTCCCAGTCCCACCCGGTGCCGGTGAGGTACTCCCAGCCGCGTCCGGCCGGGGGCGCGAGCGTGCGCAGGGTCTCGAAGCCGCCGCCCGCGCGGTCGACGGTGGTGATCGTGACGTCGGGGTCGACCCGGACCCGCTGCTGGGTCGTGCGCGTGCCGGCGGTGTCGGCGTAGAAGGTCTGCTCCTTGACCTGCACGCAGCTCGCCGCGACGTGGTCGACGCCCGGGGCGGCGAGCAGGGCGGTGGAGCGCTCGGTGAGCAGGGCGATCTTGTCGGCGACGTCGACCTGCCACGGGTCGAGGTCGTAGGGCGAGACCCAGGCGGCGTCGGGGTGCACCGGTTCGTCGGCGAGCGTCACGCGCTCGGTGGCGAGGGCGGCGAGCGTGGTCGCGACCTCGAGGGCCCGGCGGGCCGTGGCGGCGGCGGTGTCCGGCGTCAGGTCGACGTGGGCGGCGAACCCCCACACCCCGTCGCGCAGCACCCGCACCGCGAGGCCCACCGTCTCCCGGTCCGCGGCGACGACCACGCGGCCGTCGCGCAGCTCGAGGTGCTGGTTGCGCAGGCGGTGCACGCGCAGGTCCGCGTGCTGCGCGCCGCCGCGGCGGGCGGCGTCGAGCGCGGCGTCGGCGAGCGCCGCGCGGGGCAGCGCGAGGAAGTCCTGGTCCACCGCGGGCGTCACGGGGCTCGTCACGGCCACCGAACCTACCGGCACACCGCGACCCGTTCCTGATCAGTCGCGCACCCACCGCCCCGTGACCGGGTCGATGGTCGGCGCCGGCGGGACATCGCCCACCCAGCCCTCGTCCCGGTCCGGCCCGACCGGCACCTCCGGCCCGCCGGTCACCGCGCTGCCGTCGGGCGCGATGCGCGTGAGGACGTCGGCGCGGGCGTCGCCGTCGAGGTCGGTGCCGAGCACCAGGGCGTCGGGCTCGGCGACGACGGCCGTGTCGGGCCGGCCGTCGGCGTCGCTGTCGACGGTCGCCGGGCCGAGCACGTGTGCGCCGTCGGCGACGAGCAGCACGGGGGGCTCGGCGGGCCCCGTGGGGTCGGCGGGATCGACGTGCGCCTCGGGGAACTCGGCCTCGACCATGCCCGGAGGCTAGGTCGCGGGCGCGGGGCGTGGGTGCGGTTCGGGGACATCGACGGGGACATCGACGGGGACACCGGCGGGGACATCGACGCGATCCCGCAGCGCGGCGAGGCGGCGGAGCAGGGCCTCGGCGCGGTCGCGGCCCTCGCGCGCCTCGGCGGCGGTGCGCGCGGCGGCCCGGTCGGCCTCGGTGCGGTCGGTGCCCGCGCGGCGGAGCGCGCGCTCGGCGGCGGCGAGCGCGTCGTCGAGGTCGCGCGCCCGGTCGGACAGCGCGGCGTCGAGGGCGAGCGTCACCTCCCGCTCGGTGGCGATCAGGGCGTCGGCGAGCACCCGCTCGAGGTCGCCGCGGACCTCGGCGAGCGCCTCGACCGACCACTGCCGCAGGTGCGCGCGGTCGGCGGCCAGGCGGCGGGCGCGGGCGACCCAGCCGGCGGCGCCCAGGCCGAGCCCCACCGACACGGGGACGAGGGCGGCGCCGAGGGCGGCCGGCGCGATCGGCACGGCGAGCAGCGGCAGCAGCGCCAGCCGCGAGAGCCCCAGCCCGCCGGAGGCGCCGGCGACGACGAGCAGCCGGTCCTCGGCGGGGCGAGCGCGAGGGGCGGGGACGAGGGCGGGCTCTCCGCGGTCGGCCACGCGGAGCGCGGGGAGCTCCGCGGCGGGCACCAGGTCGGCGAGCGTCGCCGCGACCAGCGCGCGCAGCCGGGCCCCGAGGCCCTCGACGACCGCGCCGGCCAGGGCCTCGACCTCGCCGGCGAGCTCGCGGGGGACCGCGGCGAGCCCGGCGCGGTCGGCCTCGTCGATGCGCGCGCGAACGGCTGCGCCGAGGGCCCGCACGCGCGCGGCGAGGTCGTCGGTGGCGGCGACCCGGGCGGCGGCGAGGTCGGCGCGCCAGCGGGTGTGGTGGTCGCGGCGCAGGGCCGCCCGGGCGGCGAGCAGCTCGTCGCGCCGGCGCGCGAGGTCACCGGGGCCGTCGGCCGGGGTCCGCAGCGCGGTGCGGGTGGCCTCGGCGCGGGCGGCGACGCCGTCGAGCGCGGCCGCGAGCAGGCGCAGGGCGTTGGCCTCGGCGAGCATCCGCCGCCGGCGCGCCACGAGCCGGTGCAGCTCGCGCTGGAGGGCGGCGAGGCCCGAGCGCCGGCGCAGTGCCTCCGCGCCCGCCGCGGCCACGTCCGGCGCGCGCCGGGCCAGCGCGGCCGACACCGGGAACCACGGCGCCTCGGCGAGGCGGGGCACGTGCCCGGCGACCAGCGCCCGGTCGGCCTCGAGGACGGTGCGCCAGCCGCGGTGTGCCTCGGTGCGGGTGAGCGCGAAGAGCACGGTGTCGACGCGGTCGGCGGCGCGGCCGAGCGCGTCGAGCTCGCCCGCCCCGAGCGGCGCCGCGGCGTCGGCGAGCACCAGCGCGGCCGTGGCCCCGTCGACCGGCCAGGTGTCCGGGTCGGCGGCGCGGGCGGGGACGACGAGGTCGAGCTCCTCGAGCAGGGGCACCCCGAGGAGCCCGTGCGTCGCCCGTCGTGCCCCGTCGCGGTCGGGCCCGGGCGGGGCGTCCAGCCCGAGCAGCGCGGCCAGCAGCTCCCCGCGCCCACGGCCCGGCGCGCCGACGAGCACGACCGTCGGCCGGGCCGGGGGCGGGGGCGCGGCCGCCCGGGACGCGGCGTCGGGGTCGAGGCGCGCGAGCAGGGCGGTGAGCGCCTCGCGGGTGCGGGCGACCTCGCCCGGCACCTCCGGCCGGGCGCTCACGCCGCCTGCCCCGCCGTGAGCTCGCGCCACAGCCGCACGTAGGCGCGGTGCACGACGTGGGCGAGGTCGGCGATGCGCCGCGGCGAGCCCCAGGACCCGTAGGCCCGCCACCACGCGGCGCGCCGGGCGGCGTGGCCGGCGAGCTCCACGGGATGGGCGCCCGGACGGGCCATGCGGACGTCGGGCGGGCCCGGGGCGGCGAGCCGGTCGACCTCCTCGAACAGCTCCGGGGGCAGCCCCAGCGCGCCGGCGCGCAGGCGGGCGCGGACGTCGAGCACCGCCCGCTCGGCGAACCCCTCGCGCCGCCCCAGCACGCCCACGGCGTCGGCGATCCGCTCGGTGCCCGTCCCGAGCGCCGCGAGGTCGCGCAGCCCGGCGGTGGCGGCGTGCAGGTCGGTGCGCGCGCGGACCTCGTCGTGCAGCCGGCCCACGAGGGTCGCGAGCCCCGACGCGGCGAGGAGGGCCTCGCAGAGCTCGCCGACCCCCGCCGCGGCGTCGCCCCGCAGGAGCGCGAGGCCCAGGGCGAGGCCGCGCAGGTCGAGCAGCTCGAGCAGCCGCACCCGGGCCTCGACCGGGACCGGCAGCTCGGCGGAGGTGAACAGGTCGGCGTCGAGCAGCGCCACCTCGAGCACGGCGGGGTCGGCGCCGGCGAGCAGGCGCAGGGCGCCGACGTCCTCGGTGCGCAGCGCCCCGGTCACGGCGGTCTCGGCGAGCAGCCCGATCACCGGCGTCACCGGGCCCACCCGGTCGCCGAGGCGCCGCCCGAGGTCGACGGCGAGCTCGCGGCCGTCGTCGGGGCCGACGGTGTCGGCGCGCCCGAGCACGGCGACCACGCCGGCCGGCCCGTGCGCCGCCGGCCCGGGCAGGACGTCGAGGTCGCCCGCGTGCGCGGTGGCGGGCAGCACGACGAGCGCGGCGTCGGCGTGCGCGCCCCCGGTCGGCCCGGCGGGGCGCCGCGCGGAGCCCGTGCCCGGGGTGTCGATCACCGTCAGCCCGTCGAGGGCCGCGCTCGTCAGCGTCACGACGAGGTGGTCGACGTCCTCGGGGCGCACGCCCAGCCGGTCGCCCACCGCGGCCGGCACCCGCCCCCCGGCGGCCAGCGGCAGGGGCCGGCGGGTGCCGTCGACGAGGACGACGTCGAGCCGGTCGGCCGGTCCGCGGACGTAGTGGGCGGTCAGCCCCGTGCACTCGCCCGCGCCGGTGGGCGCGACCCGCCGGCCGACCAGGGCGTTGACCAGCGTCGACTTGCCCGACGAGACCGGCCCGGCGACGACGAGCGAGGGCGTCGCGAGCATGCGGGCGGCGACGGCCTCGACGGCGTCGGCCGTGGGCAGCGACACTCGGGGCGCCAGCGCACGGCATGTCGCGACGACGGCGCTGCGCAGAGGGCCCACAGTCGTCGCAGAGTAGGCGCCCGGCCCGTCGCGTCAGGGCCGGTTGCCGGAGGTCGCGGAGGGTTTCGCGTGATCGCCCGTCAGGGGAGACTGCTCACGAACCGTCACCCGGGAGGAAAACGATCGTGCTCGACACCGGCACGTACCTCTTCATCGTCGTCGTCGGCGCGATCCTCACGCTCGTCGTGGGGCAGATCCTCATGCGGTCGGGCATCGGTTTCCTGCAGGACGTCTTCGACTCCGAGGAGGTCGCCCGGTCGACGAACCGCCTGCTCGGCGTGCTGTTCCACCTCGTCGCCCTGGGCTTCCTGGCCCTCATCTCGACCTACCGCCCGTTCGACGTCCAGGGCACGGTCCAGATCGTCGTCACCCAGCTCGGCGGCGTGATGCTCGTGCTCGGCGTCCTCCACGGCCTGACGCTGCTGCTGCTCGCCCGCGTCCGCAGCCGGCGCCGCAGCGAGACGCTCGAGACGGAGATGACCCAGCAGTACGAGCAGTCGCGGCGCGCCCGGCAGAACCCGCGCCAGCAGGTGATCGAGGGGGGCCCGCCGTCCGGCGGCGCGGCCTGATGACACGCGGGAGCACGGGTCCGTCCGGGCCGTCCCCGTTCGCCCGTCCGGGTCATCGTCGCGCGGACGGTTAATGCGTCCGCCGGCCGACACGATGAGCGGGATGTGACCCTCGTCCCGTTGACCCGTCGCCCGGCGCGTGCCGTGGCCGAGCCCCTGACGGCGCCCCTGCCGCGGCTCGCCGACGTCGTGCACGCCGTGACCGCGACCTTCGGCTCGACCGGGTGGACGCTGCGCTTCGGTCCCTCCGACCAGCAGGTCGTCGTCGAGCGCCTCGCCGACGCCCTTCCGGCCGCCCGCCGTCTCGTCGCCACCGTGCTCGGCGTGTCCGCCGCCGTCGTCCGCGTCCGGATCACCCCGGACGGCGCGACCCTCGCCCCGCTGCGCCGGCCGTGATCGGCCACTGACCGGGCGCTGACCGGGCGCTGACCGGGCGCTGACCGGACGTCCCACCACCGCGGCGCCGGCCACCGGCCTGCGTGTGAGGATCAGGGGGTGCGGCCGGGACACGAGACGCTGACGTCGGGCGCGTCGGGTGACGCCCCGCGGCGCTCGGTGCTGAGCTTCACCGACCGCGGCGGGCGGATGACCGCCGGGCAGCAGCGCGCGTGGGAGCGGCTGTGGCCCCGCTACGGCGCGCTCGCCCCGGGCTTCGACCGCGACGGCGACGGCCCGACGCCCCCGGTGCGCGACGGCCGGCTGGACGCGCCGGCCTGGTTCGGCCGGGAGGCCCCGCTGCGCCTGGAGATCGGCTCCGGGATGGGCGAGACCACGGCCGCGCTCGCGCTCGCCGAGCCGGACGCCGACCACGTCGCCGTCGAGGTCTACCCGCCCGGCCTCGGGCAGCTGCTCCTGCGCGTCGAGGAGCACGGCATCACCAACCTGCGGCTGCTGCGCGGCGACGCCGTCGTCGTGCTCGAGGCCCTCGTCGCGCCGGACTCGCTGGCCGGCCTGCGCGTCTTCTACCCCGACCCCTGGCCCAAGCGCCGCCACCACAAGCGCCGCCTCGTCCAGCCCGCCACCGTCGCGCTCATGGCCTCGCGCCTCGCGCCCGGCGCCACGCTGCACCTGGCCACCGACGTCGCCGACTACGCCGAGCAGATGCGCGAGGTCACCGACGCCGAGCCGCTGCTGGTCAACCCGCACGGTGGCTTCGCGCCCCGCCCCGACTGGCGCCCGCGCACCAAGTTCGAGTTCCGCGCGGAGCGGGAGGGGCGGCCCAGCCGGGATCTCCTCCTGGTGCGCACCGGTCCCGAGGGGAGCGCGTCCTGAGCACCCGTCGCGTCCGCCGCCGGGCGGTTAGAGTCGGGCCCGTGTCGCCGTCCCCCTCGCCCGCCGACCTCGCCACCGCGCCCACGGTGTCCGCGCCGCTGACCGGCGGGATCGAGGACGCCGGCGACGTCGCGGCGACGCCGGCGACGCCGCCCGGGCGCACGCTGCTCGTCTGGGACGCGCCGAACATCGACATGAGCCTCGGCTCGCTGCTCGGCACGCGCCCGACCTCGGCGTTCCGGCCCCGCTTCGACGCGGTCGGCCGCTGGCTGCTCTCGGAGGCGGGGCCCGAGGGCGTCGCCGAGGCCACGGTGTTCACCAACGTCGTGCCCGGCTCCACCGAGATCGTGCGGCCGTGGGTCGAGGCGCTGCGCAACGTCGGCTTCGCGGTGTTCGCCAAGCCCAAGACGGCCGAGGACTCGGACGTCGACGAGGACATGCTCGCCCACATCGAGCTGCGGCGGAACGAGGGCGGCCTGTCCCACGTCGTCGTGGCGTCGGGCGACGGGCGCGCCTTCCGCGAGCCGCTCGAGGATCTCGTGGCCGAGGGCGTCACGGTCACGGTCATCGGGTTCCGTGAGTACGCCGCGTTCGCCGTCTCGTCGGAGATCGTCGACTTCCTCGACCTCGAGGACATCGAGGGCGTCTTCCGCGAGCCGCTGCCGCGCGTCAGCCTCGACACGCTGCCCGACGCCGGTGCCTGGCTGCCGCCGCTGCGCTCCCTGCGCTCGCTGCTCGAGCGTTAGGTCCAGACTGGCGGCGTGAACACCGCACGCCGCCTCCACGCCCCGATCGTCCTGCCCTGCGACGAGCAGATGAGCGTGCTGCGCGACGCGGTGGTCGACGTCGACGACGCGGGGCGGATCGTCCACGTCGGTCCCGCGGCCGACGCCCCGGCGACCGACGCCCCGACCACCCGGCTGACCGGCCTGCTGCTGCCCGGCCTGGTCAACACCCACGCGCACACGCCACTGACCGTGCTGCGGGGGATGGGCGGCGACCTGCCGCTGATGCGCTGGCTGGTCGAGGTGGTGTGGCCCGCGGAGGCCAAGCTCGGCGGCGCCGACGTGCGCGCAGGGATGCTCGCGGGGTCGGCGGAGATGCTGCGCGGCGGGGTGACGACGTCGACGGAGATGTACTTCCAGACCGAGCACGTCGTCGAGGCGGTGCTCGAGATCGGGTCCCGGGTGGTGCTGACCCCGGGGATCATCACCGCGCCCGGGATGGAGCGCCTCGGCACGTGGCAGCAGATGCGCGACGCGATCACCCGGTGGATCGACGCCGACGGCCTGCGGTTCGGGCCGGGCGAGCGCGTCGAGCTCGGCTACGGCCCGCACGCGGCGTACACGCTGCCGACCGAGGCGATCACGTCCACCGCCGCGCTCGCGAGGGAGCGCGGCGCGCTCATGCACCTGCACGTCGCCGAGGCCCCCGGAGAGGACGACGCCGTGCGCGCCGAGTTCGGGTCGGTGCCGGCCATGCTCGAGGCGACGGGGTCGCTGGGCGGGCGGGTGCTCGCCGCGCACGCGATCCAGCTCTCCGACGACGACATCGCGATCCTCGCCCGCCACGACGTCGCCGTCGCGCACTGCCCCGGGTCGAACGCCAAGCTCGCGGCCGGGGTAGCGCGCCTCACCGACCTGCGCGCGGCGGGCATCCGCACGGGCCTCGGCACCGACTCGCCGGCGTCCAACGACGACCTCGACCTGTGGGAGGAGCAGCGCCTGGCCTCGCTGTTCGCCCGCCAGCGCGGCGCCGACGCGACCGCGCTCACCGCCGCCGACGCGCTCGCCCTCGCCACGCGCGAGGGCGCGCGGGCGCTGGGCCGCGACGACCTCGGCGTCCTCGCCCCCGGCGCCTGGGCGGACCTCGTGCACGTCCCGCTCGACGACGCCGCCTTCGTCGACCCGGACGACGACGACCAGCTGATCTCCAACCTCGTGTGGGCGAGCGGGGCGCGCGGGGTGCGCGACGTGTGGGTGGCCGGCGAGCCGGTGCTGGCCGACGGCACCCTCGTGCGGGTCGATCCCGGCGAGGTGCTCGCCGGCACCCGTCGCGTGGCGCAGAAGGTCAAGGCCTGACGGTCACGGGGTGTGGGCGAGGCTCAGCCCGGAGTGCTCCGGGCCGCCCCCGGTCGGCTCGAGGGACACGTCGAGGCGGGGCATCGCCCCGTCGGCGGCGAGCGGCGCGAGGTCGCCCGCCCACCGCTCGCGGCTCCCGGCCGGCTGGAGCACGCCGAGCGAGCGCGGGGTCCCCGAGTCGGTGTCCCACACCTCGAGGTCGTGACCGGCCGGGACCGGCCCGGGGAGCGTGACCTCCACGCGCATGCCGGCCTCCCCCCGCACGACCTCACCGGCGACCCCGGGCCGGTCGGCGACGAGGGCCACGGTCGTGGGGGAGTCGTCGGGCCGGTCGGCTCCGACCACGCCGACCACGCCCGCCACGACCGCCACGCCCGCGAGCACCGCGGCGATCCCGACGGCGAGGAGGCGGGCGCGGCGGCGGCGCGGCGCGGTGTCCGGGGTCGGCGCGGTGTCCGGGGTCGGCGCGGTGTCGGGGGTCGACGCGGGAGCGGGCCGTGCCGGGGCGTCGTCGTCGAGGTCGTCGAGGTCGTCGAGCCGGGCGAGGACGCCCTCCC
This sequence comes from Actinomycetospora sp. ABD4_176, assembly GCF_056311855.1. Taxonomy (NCBI): domain Bacteria; kingdom Bacillati; phylum Actinomycetota; class Actinomycetes; order Pseudonocardiales; family Pseudonocardiaceae; genus Actinomycetospora; species Actinomycetospora sp. ABD4_176. Next base: position 4,267,610 of record NZ_CM149974.1, read on the forward strand.
AGACCTCCGGGCGCGGCGGGGGCAGGACGTCCATGGTCATGCCGTCGCGGGCGTGCACCACCGTGCGGCGCAGCGCGTCGACCTCCGCGGCGCAGCGCGCGCAGCTCGCGAGGTGGGCGGTCACCTCCGGGTCGGCGGGCTCGCCGGGCAGGGCGGCGGCGGTGAGCTGGTCAGCCGTCGGGTGCGACACCATCGGCCTCCCACCGTCGTCGCAGCCGGGCGAGTCCCCGGCGCACGTGGCTCTTGACGGTGCCCAGGGGGAGCCCGGTGGCCGCCGCGACCTGCTGGTGGGTGAGCTCGTCCAGCACCGTAAGGCGTAGTACCCGCGCCTGATCGGCGGGTAACCGGGCGAGCTCGTCGGCGACGAGCATCGCCCCCACGACCTCGTCGGCCAGCGTCGGACCGGCCCCGCCCGCCGGGTCCGGCCAGCCGTGGTCGTGTTCGGTCAGGTCCGCGCGGGCACCGACGCGGGCCTCGCGTCCCCGGCTGCCGAGGCGGTCGGCGACGCGGCGGCGCAGGATGCCCGCGAGCCAGGCGCCGAGCGGACCCCGGTCGGGGTCGAAGCCGGCCCGGCCGCGCCAGGCGTCGGCGAACACCTGCTGGGTGACGTCCTCGGCGTCGTGCGTCGAGCCCAGTCGCCGCGCCGCGACGGCCAGGACCCAGGCGCCGTGCCGGTCGTACGCCTCCCGCAGGGCCCCCGGCTCTCCGGCGCGCAGGGCACGGCCGACGCGGTCGTCGTCGGGCACGGGCGCGGGGGCGGCCATGGGCGGGGCGGGGACGGCGGGACGCGGGCGGCGCGCGAGCCCGTCGGTCACCGAGCGCTCCTCACGACGGGAGAGTGACCCGGGACGAAGCGGTCAAACTCCTGATCACGGGGCACGGCCGCCCGGCTCGGCGACGACGACGAGGTTGTCCCGGTACCGACGGGCGTCGGTGTCGAAGGGCCCGTCGCAGGTGATGAGCACGAGGCGGGGTGGCCCCGACTCGTCGAACAGCTCGTCCAGGGGCAGCGCCTCCTTCCCGACGACGCGGACCTCGCGGACACGGTGGGTGGTGGTTCCGTCCGGCCCGTCGACGCTGACCTCGTCCCCGACGCGCAGCGCGCCGAGGTCGGCGAAGGCGCCGAGACCCTGGACGCGGTCGTCGACGTGGCCCGCGAGCACCGCCGAGCCGGCCGGGGCGCCCGGGACGGGCCCGAACCGGTACCACCCGACCTCCGCGATCCGCTCGGGGACCGCCATCTGCCCGTCGTCGGTGACGCCGACCGCGACGACCGGCGCGTCGAGGTCCACGGCGGGGGCCCGCACGCGCACGGGGGCGCCCGGGTCGGGCGGGCGGACGACCGCCACCGACGACCCCGGCCCCGGCCCCGGATCCGGGGCCGGGGCCGCCGGAGCCGCCGCCACCGTCCCGGCGGCGGATCCGGAGGAGGAGAGCCCGACCCAGGCCGGGCCGATCGCCAGCGCGAGGCCGACGACCAGCCCGACCAGGGCGGGGAGCCGACGGGTCAGCGCCGGCCCGCGGGACGCAGGCGGGCGAGCGACACGCCGACGAGCGCGACGCCGAGCGCCGAGAGCGCGACCCAGCCGGCGACGGGCCCGCCGGCCGGTGCCCCGGACGGTGCGCCGGCGGGCACGCCGTTCGGAGCGCTGTCGCCCCCGCTGACGGTGAACGTCACGAGATCCAGGGTGTTCTGGTCGAGCGACCCGATCGCGTGGACGAAGGTCGTCGTGCCCTCCTCGAGGGTCAGGTCGGCCGGTCCGATGACGGGCTCGGTGGTGCCGGCCGCGGCGACGGCCGCCGAGACGGTGCCCGCCGGGACCTCCAGGGCCTCCTGGTTCGGGTTGGTCAGGCCCTGCACGACGGGCTCTCCGCCGGCGAGCACGTCGACCGCCGGCGCGGCCGCGAGGTGCCGCACGACGACGCGGGCCTGGCCCGCGGGCACCGACCCCACCTCGTTGACCAGCGGCGACAGCGACGGCTGCCCCTCGGCGGTCAGGTGGGCGGCAAGGGTGACGTTCCCGCCGGCCGGGACGTCGGCCTCCGCGGAGAGCAGGGCCTCGCCGGAGTCGTCGGCGGCGTCGGCCGGGTAGATCGCGACCTGCTTCGGGCCGGCGGGCAGGTCCAGCGGGCCCTCGGTGGTGCCCGGCTGGAAGTCGTCGAGGGCACGTTCCCCGTCGACGTAGACGTCGACGGGGGTGTCGGGGATGCCGTGGACCACGTAGACGGTGCCGGTCTCCTGGGCAGTGGCGGTGCCGGCGGTGGTGAGGGCGATCGCGGACGCGATCAGGACCCCTCCGGCGGCGCGGGCGAGGCGGCGCATTCGGTACTCCTCGTGGGTGGAGGTCGCGCGGACAACCCCCACTACGGCCACCGGGCCGCCCGCGGATGCATCCGGACCGCACGGCGAGGACGGAGACCGGGCGCCACCACGGACATCGGCGTGCGGGACCGTGCGTCGCGGGACGACCGGCGCGCCGATCGGGCGGTGCGCGGAGTCCGGGGCCGTGGTTAGTGTCGCCGACCATGAGTGGCGAGTACCGGGCGGCCTACGACCGCAGCATGAACGACCCCGACGGCTTCTGGCGCGAGGCGGCGGGTCTGATCGACTGGTACCGCGAGCCCGAGACCATCATGGACACGTCGGCGCTGCCGTTCTCGCGCTGGTTCGGCGGCGGCGAGCTGAACACCTGCCACAACGCCCTCGACCGCCACGTCGACGCCGGCCGCGGCGACCAGGTCGCGCTGATCCACGACTCGCCGGTGACCGACGACCGTCAGCGCTTCACCTACCGCGAGCTGCGCGACGAGGTGGCCCGCTTCGCCGGCGTCCTCCGCTCGGTGGGCGTCGACAAGGGCGACCGCGTGATCATCTACATGCCGATGGTCCCGCAGGCCGCCATCGCCATGCTCGCCTGCGCGCGCCTCGGCGCCGTGCACTCCGTGGTCTTCGGCGGGTTCGCCGCCCGCGAGCTCGCCGTGCGCATCGACGACGCGCGCCCCTCGGCGATCGTCAGCGCGTCCTGCGGCATCGAGGGCAAGCGGGTGATCGAGTACAAGCCGCTGCTCGACAAGGCCATCGAGCTCGCGAGCCACGACCCCGGCCGCTCGATCGTCCTCCAGCGCCCGCAGGCCGAGGCGTCCATGGGCGAGCGCGACGTCGACTGGGTCGAGGCCATGCGCGACGCGGAACCCGTCGACTGCGTCCCGGTGGCCGCCACCGACCCGCTCTACGTCCTCTACACCTCGGGCACCACCGGCAGGCCCAAGGGCGTCCAGCGCGACAACGGCGGCCACGCGGTGGCGCTGCGCTGGTCGATGGAGAACGTCTACGACGTCGGGCCCGGCGAGGTCATGTTCACCGCCTCCGACGTCGGCTGGGTCGTCGGGCACTCCTACATCGTCTACGCACCGCTGCTCACCGGGGCCACGACCGTGCTCTACGAGGGCAAGCCGATCGGCACCCCGGACGCGGGCCAGTTCTGGCGGGTCGTGCAGGAGCACGGGGTCAAGGTGCTGTTCACCGCGCCGACCGCGTTCCGCGGCATCAAGAAGGAGGACCCGGAGGCGTCGTACCTCGAGCAGTACGACATCTCGTCGCTGGAGACCCTCTTCCTCGCCGGCGAGCGCCTCGACCCCGAGACCTGGATGTGGGCGTCGGAGAAGCTCGGCATCCCGGTGGTCGACCACTGGTGGCAGACCGAGACGGGCTGGCCGATCGCGGCCAACCTGCGCGGCCTCGAGCCGATGGAGCTCAAGGCCGGGTCGCCGTCGGTGGTCGTGCCCGGCTACCAGGTGGAGATCCTCGACGTCGACGGCAGCGTCCTGCCCCGCGGCGAGGAGGGCGCGATCACGATCAAGCTGCCGCTGCCCCCGGGCTGCCTGCAGACGCTGTGGGACGACGACGAGCGCTTCCGCGAGTCGTACATGAGCCGCTACGAGGGCTACTACCTCACCGGCGACGGCGGCTACCTCGACGAGGACGGCTACCTCTACGTCATGGGGCGCACCGACGACGTCATCAACGTCGCCGGGCACCGCCTGTCGACCGGCTCGATGGAGGAGGTGCTCTCCGGGCACCCCGACGTCGCCGAGTGCGCGGTCATCGGCGTCCACGACGCCATGAAGGGCCAGGTGCCGCGCGGTTTCGTCGTGCTCAAGGCCGGCGTCGAGCGCGAGGAGTCCGAGCTCGCCGCGGAGCTCGTGGCGATGGTGCGTGACGAGGTCGGCGCGGTGGCGTCGTTCAAGAACGTCGCCGTCGTGCCGGCGCTGCCAAAAACCCGCTCGGGCAAGGTGCTGCGCAAGACCATGCGCGGCATCGCCGACGGCAAGGACGAGGCCGTGCCGTCGACGATCGACGACGCGAGCGTGCTCGACACCCTGCGCCCGGTGCTGCAGAAGGGCCCGGGTGCCTGAGCTCGCCTGGTGGAGCGAACGCGCTGTTCGCCGCTTCTAGGCGCAACAACGGCGCGTTCGCTCCGCTGCGCCCCTCGCCGGCCTGACGATCAACGGGGTGTTTGCGCGCATAGAAGCAGCGAGATACCCGTTCGCTGCGTCTGCGGTCAGCGCTCGTCGGGCGGGAAGTCCGCGCCGACGGCCACGTCGCGCCAGGCGGTCGCCTCGTCGATGCGCTGCTGCCAGAGCCGCGGGGCGAGGTCGGCGGCCATCTCGCCGAGCAGCAGGCGCCGCGGCGGGTCGTCGCTGTCGACGGCGCGGATCATCGCCCGGCCGGCGCGGTGCGGGTCGCCGGGCTGGGTGAAGGCCTGCGAGCCGTCCATCGCCGCGCGGCGCGGGCCGAGGACCTCGTCGTAGGCGTGCATCGGCGTCGCGCGCACCATGCTGCCGCCGTTCCAGTCGGTCCGGAACGGGCCGGGCTCGACGATCGTCACCGAGATGCCGTAGGGCGCGACCTCCTGGGCCAGCGACTCCGACAGTCCCTCGAGCCCCCACTTCGTGGCGTGGTAGAGCCCGGTGTTCGGGAACGCCCCGACGCCGCCGATGCTCGAGATCGGCAGGAGGTGCCCGGAGCCCTGGGCGCGCATCGTCGGCAGCACCGCCTGCATCGTCCACAGCGCGCCGAACAGGTTCACCTCGACCTGCGCGCGGGCCTCGTCCTCGCTGACCTCCTCGACCCCACCGGCCAGGCCGTAGCCGGCGTTGGCGACGAGCACGTCGATGCGGCCCGTCTCGGCGGCGACCTGGTTGGTCACCGCGTTCACGGCGGCGCGGTCGGTGACGTCGAGGTCGCGGGTCAGGAGGCGGTCGCCGTGCCGGTCGGCGAGGTCGTCGAGGGTGGTGGCGTCGCGCGCGGTCGCCACCACCCGGTCGCCGGCGGCCAGCACTTCCTCCACGAGGGCGCGGCCGAGGCCCCGGGACGCGCCGGTCACCAGCCAGGTGCGATCACTCATGCTCCCGACATACCCCGTGCGGGGTGGGGACGGTCAGTCCGCGCGGCCCAGGCCGTCGTCGGGGATCGCCGCGCCGCCGTAGCCGATGTAGTTGCCCGCGGAGTTGCGCAGGCCGCCGGCCTCGACGTCCTCGATGCTGTGGTTCGCGACCATCGTGCGCACGCCCGCGGTGATGTTGGCGACCGGGTCGAAGATGCCGCGATCCGCGAGCTCGGGCAGCACCGCGTTGCGGAAGGTCGTGTCGATGAGCTGCATGAGCCCCTTCGACGGCGTCCCGGCCGCGGCGTTGGAGTCCCAGTCGTTGACGGCGTCGGCGTCGCCCGTCGACTCCCGCATGATGATCTTCTTGACGCCCGGCGCCAGCCGCTGCGGCAGGCCCATGAGCCCGAGCGCCTTGGCGATCTGGCCGTCCAGCGTGCGCTCGTTGCCCGCCGAGTAGGGCGTGCCGAACTCCAGCGGCCCGTTCTCCCGCGTGAAGGTGATCGACTTCATGAGCGAGGAGACGTCGTCGGCGTCGCCGGCGCTCGGCTCGTCGGAGGCCGACGACGCGGAGGACGCCGACGACGTCGAGGCCGAGGACGCCGAGGTCGCGGCGGACGAGGGCATCGCGACCGGGCTGACGGTGGCGACGCCGCCGGCCGCGGACGCCGTGCGGTGCTGGGAGGCGAGGGCGAGCGCGGCGGTGGCCGCGGGGTCGGGCGCGACCGGGGCCTCGGCGTCGGCGACGTGCGTGTCGAGCGTCTGGATCGCGGGGAGCACCGCGCCCGCGGCGACCGCCGCGATCAGGATCGAGCCCGTGGTGGAGGAGCGCGTCGAGGAGGACCGGGTCGGGGAGGGCCGGGTCGAGGAGGACCGGGTGGCCGACGACCGGGTTCGGCGCGCGCCCGTCCGGGTACCGCTCACGGAGAACGGAACGGTGTCGGGGTCACCTATCCCGTGTCGGCTCACCGTCACCTCGCGGAATCGTCGGGGGCGGACGGTCGGCGGGACGAGGGGGAGCGACGCCGTGACCGTTCCGTGATCGGACGCCGCGAAACATAGCGAGGTCGTCCGGTGGCTCCGCGTGCCCCTCCCCGGCCCGGAGCCCCTGTTCGGGTCCGCGTCCCGTGTCCGTGGCGCCGGGTGGTTCGACGGGCGGGGCGAGGTTGTCGATGCCTCCCCGTGCCTGCCCGCGGGCGGACTGTCGGACGCGCCGAGCGGTCCGCGCGGCGCCGGGCGGTCGTCCCCCGATCGGCCGCACGGGTCCCGTGCGGCGGCGGACCCTTCACCGCAGCCAGGCGCCGCCCGTCGTGTCGAGCGTGTCGGGGGCTCAGGTCAGCTCAGGTCGCGAGCAGGTCCCCGAGCGCGTCGAGGGCACGGTCGCCCTCCGCCCGGGCCGCCGCCGACGCCGCGGCCAGCCCGAAGAACCCGTGCACGAGCCCGGCGCCGTCGAGTCGCCGCACCGCGACCCCCGCGGCCTCCAGGGCGTCGGCGTAGGCGCGGCCCTCGTCGCGCAGGGGGTCGAGCTCCGCGGTCGCCACGACGGCCGGGGCCACGCCGTCCAGGCCTCCGGGCTCGGCGGCCGCGCGCAGCGGCGCCACCGACGGGTCGTCGCGCAGGGCGGCGTCGGGCACGTAGCGCTCCCAGAACCACACGAGGTCCGCGCGGGTGAGGAAGGGGCCGTCGGCGTTGTCGTCCACCGAGGCCGAGGCCATCGTCGGGTCGAGGCCCGGGTAGAGCAGCAGCTGGGCGTCGAGGCGCGGGCCCCAGTCTCGGGCCAGGAGCGCCACGCCGGCCGCGAGCCCGGCGCCGGCGCTGTCGCCGCCGACGACGAGACGGTCCGAGGGCCGCTGGAGCGCGGCCCAGCTCAGGGCGGTGTGGGCGTCGGTCAGTGGCGCGGGGTGGGGGTGCTCGGGCGCGAGGCGGTAGTCGACGGACACGACGGTGGCCCCGAGGTGGCTGCACACCCGCCGGGCCGCGCCGTCGGCGGTGTCGAGGTCGCCCAGCACCCAGCCCCCGCCGTGCAGCCAGACGACCGTGGTGGCCGCCTGCTCCCCGGCGGGCTCGTAGATCCGCACGGCGACGTCGGCGTCGGTCCCGGTGCCGCCGGCCGGGAGGACGTCGTCGTGCACCGACCCGACCGCCGCCGCGTCCCCGCGTCGGATCAGCGCCAGCTCGCGGTAGTTGCGGCGCGCCTCGCCGACGTCGGCGCGGGTCAACGGCAGCCAGCCGTCGCCGGTCAGGCGGGCGATCGCCGTGGCGAGCTCGGGGTCGATCCGGTCGGTGGTCTGGGCCATGCCCGCATCCTCGCCGGGCTCCCCGACGCTCGCCAACGGATCGCGTTCAACCCGGGGGTTGAACAACCCGACGGACGGCGCTATCGTTCTCCTCAACCGCAAGGTTGAACAAGGAGTGAGCGTGGACGACCAGCTCTCGCGGGTGTTCTCGGCCCTGGCCGACCCCATCCGTCGCGACATGGTGGCCCGCCTCGCCGTCGCCGACGCCGGCGTCAACGAGCTCGCCGAGCCCTACGACGTCAGCGTCCAGGCGGTCTCCAAGCACCTCAAGGTGCTGGAGGAGGCGGGCCTCGTCAGTCGCACCAAGCAGGCCCAGCGCCGGCCGGTCCACCTCGAGGCGGAGGTCTTCGACCTGATGACCACGTGGATCGAGCGCTACCGCCGCCGGGCTGAGGAGCGCTACCGCCGTCTCGACGACGTCCTCGCCGAGATGGACACCGAGCAGTCCCCGACCGACACACGACACACCGAACGAGGAGCTTCCTGATGAGCACCGCGACCCGCGAGACCACCATCACCGCCGACCCGGCCCTGCCGACCATCCTCATCACCCGCGAGTTCGACGCCCCCGTCGCGAACGTCTTCCGCGCGCACGTCGACGCCGACCTCGTGAAGCGCTGGCTGGGCCCGCGCGGCCTCACGATGGAGATCGACCACTGGGACGCCGAGACCGGCGGCGGATACCGCTACACCCACCGCGACGAGCACGGCGAGTACCGCTTCTTCGGCTCGTTCCACGAGGTCCGGCCGGACGAGCGGATCGTCCAGACCTTCACCTTCGAGGGCTTCCCCGACGGCGTCAGCCTCGAGACGCTGACCTTCGTCGACCTCGGCGACGGCCGCACGCGCCTCGAGGGCCTGTCGGTGTTCGACTCGATGGAAGCCCGCGACGCCATGCTCTCCAGCGGCATGGACGTGGGTGTCAAGGAGGGCTTCGAGCAGCTCGACGAGCTGCTGGCCGCCGAGGACTGATCGTCAGAGGTCCGCGAACGGCGCGGCGTAGCGGAACGCCCCACGGGGCGGACCGTCGGCGAGGGGTCGGACCTGGAAGTGCCGGCCCCACGCCGGGTCGGGGGCCTCGATCCCGTGCTCGCCCGCCGGGCGGAAGCCGAAGCGCGCGTAGAAGCCGGGCTCGCCGAGGAGCGCGACGAGCGCCTCGTCGCGGGCCTCCGCCGCCCCGACGAGCGCGTGCACCAGCGCCGTCCCGACACCGCGCCCCTGGTGGTCGGGGCGCACGGCGATCGGGCCGAGGCCGAGGGCGGGGTGCTCGCCGACCCGGCCGCGGGTGGCGACGACGTGGCCGACCACGTCGTCGTCGACCACCTCGCCGTCGACCACCGCCACCAGCGAGAACGCCGGCAGCCAGCCGTCGTCGTCGCGGAGCCGCTCGAGCAGGCCGACCTCGACGGGCTCCGTGGCCCCGTCGGGGACGGGGAACGCGGCGGCGACCACGCTCCGCACCGCGGCGATGTCCTCGGGGCGTTCCCGGCGCACGAGCACGCCCGAACCCTGGCGGGGCCGCCGCGGCCGGGGCAAGCCGGCGGGTGGGCGGCTACGCGCGCCGACGGCCCTCGGCGGCGGCGATCCCGCGCCGGCACGCCCGGGCGAGCCCGCGCTGGCGGGCGATGCGGCGCAGGAGCGAGAGCGGCGCGAGGTCGGTGTCCGGGTCGCCCTCGCGGCTCGCGACCAGCAGCTCGTCGCCCAGCAGGGTGCCGCGCACCGACCAGGTCTCGAAGCGTTCGAGGTCGGGGAGCGAGTAGTCGTAGCCGAAGACGGCGGCCCGGGCCCCGTCCCCGCGCAGGGGCTCCCCGCCGAGACCGGTGAGCGCGAGGCGGTCGGCCGTTCCGCGCAGCGCCACCACGTCGAGCGCCGGCCCGTCGCCGTCCTCCCGCACGAGCAGGGCGTGGGTCCGGGGGTTGGTGCGTGCGGGGAGGTCGAGCTCCCGGCTCCCGGTCGGGACCAGGCGGACGAGGATGCGCGGCAGGAACCACCAGTGCTCGCGACGCAGGACGGGGCTGTCGACGAGGGTGCGCGCGGGCGGGTACTTGCGCAGCTCCTGGTCGAGGAGCTCCCCGGCGAACACGTCCCCGCCGACGTCGTCGACGACCTCGACCCGCCCGACCGCCGCCCGCCCCGGGCGACCGCGCGGCAGCGAGCGGGAGTCGGTGACCGCCCACACCGCCCGGCCGGCCGCACGCAGGCCGTCGACCGCGTCGCTGTGGCTGTAGGGCACGGCCACGACGGGGACGCCGTCGGCGACGAGGGGGACCACGGCGAGCGCCGCCGGCGTGCCGGAGGGCTCGAGCCAGCACAGCTCGGCGGTGACCGCGCGGCGCCACGACGCGAGGAGGCCCGTCACGTCGCGACCCTTCTCGGCGGATCGTCCGCGGTGTTACGTTGCCGGTCCGATCCGTGACGCGGAGTTGCCGGACGGTGCACGTTCGGGCGACCTCCCGCCGACGATGTCCGTGGAGTGAGTGCCATGCCCGCCATCGTTGTCGCGCTCGTCGTCGCGGTCGCCTTCTACCTCGGCTACCGCTACTACTCGAAGTACCTGGCCGAGAAGGTCTACGCGCTGGACCCCGCGTTCACCACCCCCGCGCACCACATGCGCGACGGCGTCGACTTCGTCCCCACCAACAAGCACGTGCTCTTCGGCCACCACTTCACCTCGATCGCCGGGGCGGCGCCGATCGTCGGTCCTGCGATCGCGGTGTTCTGGGGGTGGGGACCGGCGCTGGCGTGGGTGGTGCTCGGGACGATCTTCGCGGCCGGCGTCCACGACTTCGGCGCCCTGGCGGTCTCGGTGCGCCACCGGGCGCGCAGCATCGGCACGCTGGCCCAGGACGTCATCAACAAGCGCTCGCGGACGCTCTTCCTCCTGATCATCTTCTTCCTGCTGACCCTGGTCAACGCGGTGTTCGCCGTGGTCATCGCGAACCTGTTCGTCGCGAACCCGGAAGCGGTCCTGCCGATCCTGTTCCAGATCCCGCTGGCCATCGGGATCGGGCAGTACGTCTACCGCAAGCGCACCGCGGCCCTGGTGCCGTCGCTCGTCGGCGTCGTCCTGCTCTACCTGTTCATCCTGGTGGGCCAGGCGGTGCCGATCTCGCTGGAGTTCCTCGCGTCCGACGCCGGGTTCTTCACCGAGCGCAACATCTGGGTCATCCTGCTGTTCGCGTACACGTTCGTGGCCTCGCGCATCCCGGTGTGGGTCCTGCTCCAGCCGCGCGACTACATCAACTCCCACCAGCTGTTCATCGCCCTCGGCGTGATCGCGCTCGGGGTCGCGGTCGGCATGGACCGCATCGTGGCGCCGCTCGTCAACGACACCCCGGAGGGCTCGCCGAGCTGGTTCCCGCTGCTCTTCGTCACCATCGCCTGCGGGGCGGTGTCGGGCTTCCACAGCCTGGTGGCGTCGGGGACGACGTCCAAGCAGCTGGACAAGGAGACCGACGCGCGCTACGTCGGCTACTTCGGGGCCGTCGGGGAGGGCTCGCTGGCGCTGGCCACGATCCTCGCCTGCACGGCGGGCGTCGCGGCCTCCACGACCGACTGGAACGCGCTCTACGCCGACTTCGCGACCGCCTCCGACGGCGCGACGGGCAACTTCGTCGACGGCGTCGCGGGCTTCGCGAACAACCTGGGCGTCCCGCTCTCGATCGGGACGATCTTCGCGGCGATCGTGGTCATCAGCTTCGCGGCCACCACGATGGACACCGGCGTGCGTCTCCAACGCTACATCGTGCAGGAGATCGCCGACGTCGCCGGCGCCCACCGGCTCTCGCGCAACGCGACCTTCGCGAGCCTCGTCGCGGTCGGCATCCCGCTCGCGATGGCCCTCCTGCCCGGCGGCGGCGAGGACGGCTACACCTTCGGGGTGCTCTGGCAGCTCTTCGGCACGACCAACCAGCTCACCGCGGGGCTGGCGCTGGCGGTGATCGCGGTGTGGGTCACCAAGAACCGGCGCAACCCGGTCGCCATCCTCGTCCCGCTGGTGTTCCTGCTGGTGATGACCACCTGGGCCCTGATCATCAACCTGGTGGAGTTCGTCGGCGAGGGCGACTGGGTCCTGGCGCCGCTCGACCTGATCATCTTCGTCCTGGCGATCTGGCTGATCGTGGAGGCGAGCCTCGGGCTGCGGTCGGCGTGGCGCTCCAGCCGCGTCCCGGAGGCCGAGCGGGAGCCGGAACCCGAGACGTGAGCGTGCGGGCGCGCGTGACGTCGATCTGGCGCGCGATCGAACGCGGCCACGACGAGCTGTTCGTGGCGCGGTGGCGCCAGGGTCTCCGGCGGGAGGTCCGCCGCCAGGAGGACACGCTGCGCGCCCTGGTCATGCTGGAGTCGCTCGGCGTCGACAACCCGGTCGCCTACGAGACCCTGGACCTCGTCCCGTACCTGGTCGCCGACGTCCACACCTGGCACCAGCGGATGGGCCGGGAGAGCTTCGGCGATCCGGGGACCTGCTGTTGATCCGGTTCTTCGGCGGCAAGGGCGGGGTGGGCAAGACGACCGTGGCCGCGGCGTACGCCGCCCACGCCGCCGCACGGGGACGCCGGACCCTGGTCGTGTCCACCGATCCCGCGCACTCGCTGGGCGACGTCCTGCGCACCCCGCTGGGGGAGGAGCCCCGCACCGTGCGGCCGCTGCTGGACGCCGCCGAGATCAGCGGCGAGGCGCAGGCCGGCCGCCGGATCGCCGAGATCGTGGCGGACGCCGAGCAGGCCCTGCCGCGCGAGGTGATGCCCGCGGTGCGCCAGCACCTCGGGCGGGCCACCGGCAGCCCGGGAACGGTGGAGTCGGCGCTGCTCGACCGGCTCGCCGAGCTCATCGAGCAGGTCGGCACGGAGGGGGGCGGCGGCTGGGACGAGATGGTGGTCGACAGCGCCCCGACCGGACACATGGTGCGCCTGCTGCACCTGCCCGCGCTGCTCACGCCGTGGATCGAGGGTCTGACGCGGCAGCGGGAGAAGACGCGCAGCATCGACCGGATGGCCGCGGGGATGCTCGGCGGCGCCTCCGAGGAACCCGATCCCCTGCTCGACCGGCTGCACGCCCGCAGGGCCCGGCTGGAGGCGACGAGCACGCGCCTGCGCGCCGATGCGCTCGTGCACCTCGTGCTGGTCCCCGAGCACCTGCCCCTGGCCGAGACCCTTCGTGCCGCGAAGACGGTGACCGGCGCGGGCCTGCGGCTCGGCCGGCTCGTGGTCAACCGGGTCGTCCCCGATGCCGAGACCGGCGTCCTGGCCTGCCGGCGCGATCAGCAGACCGAGGTCCTGGCGCGCCTGGACGCGCGGTTCGACCCGCCGGGCCTGGTGCGCGTCCCGCTCCTGCCGGACGCCCTCACGGGCCTCGACGACCTGGCCGCCCTGGGGGCCCGGCTCCACGATGCAGGCCTCTGACCTGCCCGGATGCTGGTGGAGCGAGTGACGGGAATCGAACCCGCGTTCTCAGCTTGGGAAGCTGATGTTCTACCATTGAACTACACTCGCGCGGTGCGCTGAGAAGCCTACACGCCGTCCCGGCGGCCGCGGGTGGGGCCCGCTGCTCCGGCGCCCAGCGTGACTACACGCGTGTGGTTCGCCGCTCGATCACGGGCAGGTCACGGGTTGCGCGCGACCCGATCGTACGCAGCGTCACTACCCGTTGCGTCGTCGGGGTAGATCCACGACCCGGCCCTCCTGCTGGGGCTCGGCATCGTGTTGGCTGGTCAGCGACATGAGCACGGAGACCGGTGGGGGTGAGGTCGCCATGACTGCGCGTGAGCAGCAGGAGCGGACGCTCCCGGAGATGTTCGTCATCGTCGCGTCCACCGAGGACGCCGACGCCCTCGCGCCGCTCGCCGGCCGCGACCACGAGATCGCCCCCGTCCTCGTCGCGACAGGGCCCGACCCGATGGCGGTCGACGACGTCCTCGACGGGCTCGGGGCCCTGGCCGGGCGCGTGCTGCTGGTCGAGACCCCCGACGAGGGGCCGGTGCCCGAGACCGCCGCGCTGCTGCCGCGCCTCGACGCGCTCGTCGCCGACGACGTGCCCGCGGTCGTCCTCGTCCGCGGTGGATCCCCGACGGCGCTCGCCGCCACCCAGGCGGCGGTGTGGCGCGGCGTCCCGGTGGTGGCGGTGCCCGTCGCCGGGGACTCCCCGGTCGGCGCCGCGAACCAGGCGGCGATCGCCGCGCTCGTCGCCTCGCAGAACGCGCGGGACGTCGACCCCGACCGGGTCCGTGTCGCCGCGGCCGCCCAACGGCTGGCGCGGGAGCGCCCGGGACCCGGTGGGGGCTCCCGGGTCGTGCGCCTCGCGAACCACCGCACGCTGTCCGCCTGACGAGCGTCACCCAGAGCGAGCGCAGCGCCCTCGGTCATCACTCAGTGATGAGGAGGGCACGAAAGGTGGAGCCGATTACCCACTCCCGGCTAACGTCATGCGTCGCGCGGCTGATGGTCCTGACGGACAGGCAGTGCGCCAGGAGGGCGGGAGTCGGTGAGGCGAGCACCGAGGCTGATTCACGAGGTCCAGAGGCTGGGCGTCACGGTGTCGGTCGCTGCCCTGGTCATCGTGCTCCTCGTGGTGTTCCGGCTCGTCTGGGGGGTCGCGGTGACGACGCCCGCGGACAACCGGTTGCAGAGCGGCCTCCTCGCGCTCGAGGACTCCCACCAGGCCATGCTCGACATGGACGCCTCGCTGCGCGGCTTCCTCGCGACCGGCGACCAGTTCTTCGCCGACGCCGCCACCGAGGCCGCGCCGCGCCTCGCCGCGGCCGACACGCAGATGGTCAACCTCCTCGAGGAGCCCCAGCTCCGCCAGGACGTGCTGGCCCTGCTCCTGGCCCAGCAGCGGTGGCGCACCGAGTGGGCCGACCGGGCGCGGCGCCTGCCGCCGCCCGGCGGCGCCGAGACCTTCCTCAAGCAGGGCACGGCGCTGTTCGACGACTACCGCGCCCGCAAGGACGCCACCCGCGTCGACGTCCTCGACGAGATCGAGACGGCCGACCGCAACGCCATCGCCTCCCAGTGGGCCGTCGGCGTCCTCATCGCCGCGATCGGCGGGGTCACGCTCGTCGTCGCCCTGCGCGGGCGGCGACGGCTGCAGGACCACGTCGTCGCGCCCGTCGACGGCCTGCTCGCCTCGGTCCGCGGCATCGGCGAGGGGCGCCTGTCGCCGCCGGAGCCGGTGAACGGCTCGGAGGAGCTCGTGGCCCTGCGCGACGGGCTCGCGGACATGACCGTCTCCCTGCGCCGACAGCGCGAGGAGGCCGCGGCCCAGGCCGAGCGGCTCCAGGCCCAGACCGACCGGCTGCGCACCATCCTGATCATGGCTCGCGAGATCGCGGGCAGTCTGAACACCCGGTACGTCATCGACTCGACGGTCCAGGCCGCGGTCGCGGTCACCGACGGCCGGGTGCTGCTGTGGCTGCTCGAGGAGGACGGCAACGGCCTCGAGCTCGCCTACGACTCCGACCGCGGCGCCGTGTCGCCCCTGGAGACCCACTGCAACCTCGGGGTGGGCGTGGTCGGGCGCTCGGCGCGCTACGGCCAGATCTCGCGCGGCGACCCCGACACCGGCGAGGACGCGGCGGTCGCGGTGCCGCTGGTCGTCGGGGCGCGGGTCATCGGCATCCTCGAGTGCTACGACTCCCCGGACGGCGAGGTCGACGGCCAGGCCCTGTCCGCGGTCGAGATGCTCGCGACCCTGTCCGGCTCGGCGATCGAGGCGAGCCGCCTGCACGCCGCCACCGAGCGCCTCTCGCAGTTCGACCCGCTCACCCAGCTGGCCAACCGCCGTCGCCTGGGGGCGGACCTGGACAGCGCCGTCGCCAACGCCAAGCGGCACTCCTCGCCGATGTCGGTGATCATGCTCGACCTCGACCACTTCAAGGAGCTCAACGACCGCTACGGCCACCAGCAGGGCGACGTCGTGCTCCAGGAGGTCGCGAGCACCCTGCGGATCGCGATGCGCGACGGCGAGACGGCCTACCGCTACGGCGGCGAGGAGTTCGCCATCCTCGTCACCCGCGGCGGCCCCGACGACGCCGTCAAGCTGGCCGAGCGCCTGCGCGGCCGCGTCGAGGAGGACTTCCGGCGGGGCGACAAGCAGCTGGTCACGGCCTCGTTCGGCGTCGCGGGCCTGCCCGAGCACGCCGGCGACGGCGAGGCCCTGCTCAGCGAGGCCGACCGGGCGCTCTACTCCGCCAAGAACGCCGGCCGCAACCGCGTGCACCGGGCCGGCGGGCTCGTCGACTGACCTGTCAGCGGCCGTCCTCGGGCAGCCCGCGGCGGAAGTTGACGTACGAGCGCGACGGCGTCGGGCCCCGCTGGTCCTGGTAGCGCGACCCGTAGACCGGCGAGCCGTACGGGTGCTCGGCCGGCGAGGACAGCCGGAACAGGCACAGCTGCCCGACCTTCATCCCGGGCCAGAGCCGGATGGGCAGGTTCGCGACGTTGGACAGCTCGAGCGTCACGTGGCCCGAGAAGCCGGGATCGATGAATCCGGCAGTAGAATGAGTCAACAAGCCCAAACGACCCAAACTCGACTTGCCTTCTAATCGCCCGGCCACGTCGTCCGGCAGCGAGATGACCTCGTAGGTCGAGCCGAGCACGAACTCGCCCGGGTGCAGCACGAACGCCTCGTCGGGCGCCGGCTCGACCATGCGCGTCAGGTCGTCCTGCTGCAGCGAGGGATCGATGTGCGTGTAGGCGTGGTTGTTGAACGTGCGGAAGTGCCGGTCGAGGCGCAGGTCCACGCTCGAGGGCTGCAGCAGCGTCGCGTCGAACGGGTCGAGCCCGACGCGTCCGGCCGCGATCTCGGCGCGGATGTCGCCGTCGGAGAGCAGCACGGTCGGACCCTATCGAGACCGCGAACGGGGAGTTCGCGCGCATAGAAGCAGCGAACACCACGTTCGCTGCACCAGGCTCGCTGGGACCCCGGAAACACGAACGGCGCCCTCGCTGCCTCGGAAGCAGCGAAGGCGCCGGTCGTTCGTCCCGTGGGACGGGGAGGTCAGTTCTCCGTCGACGGGTTCTGGACGTTGGCCGAGGTGGCCGCGGTCCCGGGATCCGAGTCGCCGACGCCGTCGGTCTCGGCGCCCTCGGTCGGCCGGCCGCGCTTGACCGCCGCGAGCAGCATCTGCGAGACGTCCATGACCTCGGTGCCGACGGCCTTCGCCTCGCTCTGGCGCTCGGTGAGGCCGTCGGTGAGCATCACGCGGCAGAACGGGCAGCCGGTGGCGATCGTGTCGGTCTCGGTGGAGATGGCCTCGTCGACCCGCTCCATGTTGATGCGCTTGCCGATGTGCTCCTCCATCCACATCCGCGCACCACCGGCGCCGCAGCACAGCGCCCGGTCGGCGTGGCGGGGCATCTCCTTGAGCTCGGCGCCCGCCGCCTCGACCAGCTCGCGCGGCGGCGTGTAGACCTCGTTGTGCCGGCCCAGGTAGCACGGGTCGTGGTACGTCACGGTCTTGCGGGCGGAGCCGTTCCCGTTCGAGGCGCCGTGCCCGTTCGTCGAGCCCTTCTCCGCGAGCGCCACCGCGGCCGGCGCGGCCTGGTCGCCGTCGTGGCCGGGCGTGCCGTGGCCGTCGGCGGGGATCAGCCCGCGCTCGGTGCCGTCGGAGTGCGGGCCGTGGTACTGCAGGCCCGTCGTCGGGTTGATGTCGAGCTTCGCGGTGGGTACGGGCGAGGACTCCGGCGCCACCGGCACGAGCTTCTTCTCGCGCACCAGCTGGTTGAGCAGCTGGGTGTGGTGGACGACCTCGTAGTGCCCGTCGAGCTGCGGGTACTCGCGCCCGAGGGTGTTCATGCAGTGCGGGCAGGTGGTGACGATCTTGCGCGTCCCCGGCTCGCGGCCCTCGAAGACGCTGTCGAGCATCTCCTTGGTCTGCATGGCCATCATCTGGAAGAGGAACTCGTTGCCCGAGCGCCGCGCCGGGTCACCGGTGCAGCTCTCCTCCTTGCCGAGCACGACGTAGTCGACGCCCGCGATGTGCAGCAGCTCCGCGGTGGCGCGCACCGTCTTCTTGGCGTTGTCGTCGAACGCGCCGGCGCAGCCGATGAAGAAGAGGTACTCGGTCTCGGGACGCAGCTCGCCGTCGAACTCGGGCACGTCGAAGGGCAGGTCCTTCGCCCAGTCCATGCGGGCCGAGTTGTTCTGGCCCCAGGGGTTGCCCTTGTTCTCGAGGTTGCGGAACAGCACCCCGAGCTCGGCCGGGAACTCGGACTCGATCATGACCTGGTTGCGGCGCATGTCGATGATGTGGTCGACGTGCTCGATGTCGACCGGGCACTGCTCGACGCAGGCGCCGCAGGTGGTGCAGCTCCACAGGACGTCGGGGTCGATGACGCCGAGCTGCTCGGCGGTGCCGACGAGCGGGCGCGAGGCCTGGACGTCGTCGCTCTTGCGGTAGCGCTCGTAGCCGGACTCGGGCACGCCGTGGCCGTCGTGCACGGGCTCGCCCGGGTTGTTCGCGCCGGCCTGGGTGGCGGCGCCCTCCTCGGGCATGTCCTTGCCGCCGATCATGTACGGCGCCTTCGCGAACATGTGGTCGCGAAGGTCCATGATCAGGAGCTTGGGCGAGAGCGGCTTGCCGGTGTTCCACGCCGGGCACTGGCTCTGGCAGCGACCGCACTCCGTGCAGGTCGCGAAGTCGAGCATGCCCTTCCACGTGAAGTCCTCGATCTTGCCGCGACCGAAGGACGCCTCCTCGGGCGGGTCCTCGAAGTCGATCGGCTTGCCCTCGTGCTCGATCGGCGGCACCGGGCCCAGGGCCTTCGGCAGCCGCTTGGCCGAGACGTTGATCGGCGCGATGAAGATGTGCAGGTGCTTCGAGTAGAGCACGACCACGAGGAAGATCAGCGCGACCGCGATGTGCAGCAGCAGGAAGATCGTCTCGAGGACGAACAGCGTGTCGTACGACAGCCCGGAGAACAGGTACCCGGCGCCGATCGAGGCCCAGGCGCCCGAGTCGTAGGGCAGGTTGCCGGCCGCCGACGCCGTGCCCCGGAAGGCGAAGAGCGTCCAGACGACGTTGAAGATGAGGAAGAGGATCAGCCAGGCGCCGCCGGTGTGGCTGCCGTAGAAGCGCGAGGTGCGCGCCTTGCGCTCCGGCGCCTGCTGCACGCGCATGATCGCGAAGGCGATGATCGAGACCAGCACCATGATCGCGATGAAGTCCTGCAGGAAGCCCAGGACCGACCAGCGCCCGATCAGCGGGATGTGGAAGTCCTCGTCGAACAGGGCGCCGTAGGCCTCGATGTAGACCGTCAGCAGGATGATGAAGCCCCACATCGTGAAGAGGTGGGCGAGGCCGGGAATGGACCAGCGCAGCAGCTTGCGCTGCCCGAAGACCTCGACGAACTGGGCGCGCACGCGGGCGCCGAGCCCTTCGGCGCGCTTCGCGTCGGGCTGGCCGGAGGCGATCAGGGAGTAGAGCCACCAGGCCCGGCGGGCCGACACGGCGACCACGACCAGGGTCAGGGCGAGCCCCAGGACCAAACGGACGACCACGACGGGACCTCCCCGTGAGCCGGGCCGTGGTGGTGACCCGGTGAGACAACTGACGAGCACTGGACCGGAGACCGCGGCAGAGCACTGCCGCGATGACGGCGTCGGCGGCACTGTAACGGCCTGTAGGGCCCCCGGCGCTGTGAGAGGTGACAATAGCTACTCACCGGTAACCGTGGCGGACCTCCCCGTCGGTGCGCCGGCTCCACCGCATCGGGCGATGCTTTGCGAACGTGAACGCGGTCGCGCCACGCCGGAGCGTGATGTCCCGGCTCAGCGTGTGGATCACGATAGGCTCGTCCGGACCAGGAGAGCGGGTCGTGGCCACCCATGGGTCGCGGAGGGTTGACGATGTCGCAACGCCTGTGGGGGAGGGCGCGGAGAAGGGGCGCTCACGGGCCCCGGGGCGGTGCGACGTGCCGGTCGTCGGAGGTCTTTGATTCCCCCGGGGCGCCGTGTTTACTCGACCGGTCGAGATCGGGTCCCGGTACACCGACCAGCACTTTCGCGGAGGGATCGCCATGACCGTCACGTTCCTCGGCGCCGACCTGGTCGCGCAGGCGCCGGGGACCGGCGGGCTCCAGGGGTGGATCCAGGACAACATCGTCCCGCTGATCCTCCTGGGCATCGCGATCATCATGCTGTGGATCGGCGGCCGCGGTGACAACGCCGGCGTCGCCCGTCGCAGCGTCGGCCTGATCATCGGGCTGATCGCCCTCGGCATCGCGCTCACACCCGGTGCGGGCGCCCGCGTGGGCGCGTTCTTCGCCCAGCTCATCACGGGGTGACGCGGGTGCACATCCGCACCGACGACGAGGTGTACCGCGTCGACGCCGTCTGGCTCGGCCCGCCCCGCGCGACGTTCCCGTGGCGCGCCCGCTACTCCGCGTACGGCGTCGGGCTCCTCGTCATGGTCGTCGTGATGTTCGTGCAGCGGCGCCTGGGCATCGACCTCGGCTTCTTCTCCGTGGCGTGGGCGCTGCTCATCACCGTCGCGATCACGCGGTTCGTGTCGCGGCGGATCAACGACGAGCGCCCGCTGCTGGAGTGGCTGACGCTGTTCGTGCACGAGCTGCGCGGGCCCCGTGAGAAGCAGCGCCCCGTCGGTGGCGCGCTGACGACCGGCCACGTCGCCGTGCGCCGCGACCGGCCGAGGCTCACCGGCGCGCCGACGGCCATCGCCCTGCCGCGCGGCAGCGACCGGCCCGCCGCGCGGGTCGTCGGCCGCCCCGCCGGGGGCGACGACGCCTGGGGCCCGCCGCCCCGGGACGACGAGGCGCCGGCCGCCACCCCGGCCAGTGCCCCGGCCGCCACTCCGGCCGCCTCCCCGGCCGCCTCCACGCCCGCCTCCACGCCCGCCGCGGCGGAGGTCGTGGAGGAGGCCGCCCCGTCGACCCCGTCGGCCCCGTCCGCCCACGTCACGCCCGAGGTCGCCGACGTCCGGCCGTCCCACGCGCGCGCCCGGCGCGGTGCCGGGTCGGGCGGGACCCCGGCCGAGCGGCGCCGCCGCACCCGTCCCGGCCACACCGACCCGGCCCGCGCCGCCGAGGGCGACTTCGGCCCGCCGTCGAGCGCCGACGTGGGCTCCCCGGCCACGCGGGGACACCAGCCCGCCGCCCTGCCGCCCGTCCCGGACCCCCGTCCGGGCGACGACGCGATGGCCGCGTGGACCGGGTCGCGCGCCCGGCGCGAGGCGGTCCCGGCGCACCGCGCGGGCGGCCGCCCCGCCACCGAGACCGACCCCGAGCGGACGCAGCGACGCCCCGCCCGCCCGCGCCGCCGTCCGGGGTGGCCGATGTCGAACGAGCCGGCGGACCCGGCCGGCCCGGCGGGCCCGGCCGGCGCAGCCGGATCAGCGGGTCCCGCCGGGACCGGCCGGCCGTTCGGGCCCGGCAGCCGGACGCGCGGTGGCGGTCGCGCCGGCGGGGCCGGACGCGCCGACGAGCGCCGAGGGGGCGACGGTGCTGCGCCGCGGTAGGTCCCGCCGCGCCCTGGACCGCCCGGATCGTGGCTCCGCGGACCGCCAGCCCGAGGCGATCGAGGCCGGCGACCGCGGCTCCGCCCTGCGGCCCGCGCGCCCCACGCCCGCGACGAACGGCACGGGCGGGCGGCGACGCGGGCGCTCGCTGACCGGCGAGGCGCCCGCCACCGGCTACCGGTCGGCGATCGCGCTGCGCGCCATCGACGGCAACCTCGCGCGCACCGCGTCCAGCGTCACCGCCTGGTACCGGCTGGCCCCGCAGCCGTGGAGCTTCCGCAGCGACACCCAGCGCGAGACCCTCATCCGCCAGATCGCGACCCAGCTCGGCGAGCTGCAGGGCCGCTGGCTGCACGTCCGCGTCACGTCGCGGCCCTACCCGGTGGCGCTGTGGGCGGAGACGTTCGACCACAACGCGCCCGGGCGCCTGCCCGACGTCTCCGGGGCCCTGAGCTGGGAGAGCTTCCTCGAGGGCGAGCAGCGACACCTCATGGGCCTGTCGATGTCGGACAAGGAGGTCTTCCTCGGCGTCGAGGTCTCGGGGCGCTCGGTGGTCGACCGCTGGCTCGAGGGAGCGGCGCCGATCCTGGGCCGGCTGGTCCCGTCGGCGGCGACGGCCGAGCTCGCGGCGCTGGAGTCGGAGATCGCGCACGTCGAGGCGCTCGTGTCGCGGGCGGGGCTCGACGCGGTGCCCGCGACCGCCGAGGACATGGCGTGGCTGATGCACCGGTCGTGCTCGCTGGGGCTGCCGGCCCCGCGCACGGTGGCGCCGGCGTCGGGCGAGCACTGGGAGACCGAGGACCTCGCCGCGTTCACCGACGGCGTCGCCCTGCAGCAGGAGCCGTACGCGCCGACCGTGCAGGTGCTCGGGCGGTTCGGGACCCAGCCGGTGCAGCGTCACGTCGCGGTCCTGTCGGTGGGCCTCATGGACGCGCTGCGGATCCCCGAGGCCGACGACCCCTGGATGCAGCGCAGCGACCGCCTCCCGTTCCCGGTGGAGTGGTCGGCGCGCATCTACGTGCGCAAGCCCGAGGAGGTCGCGGGCGAGCTGCAGCGCCAGATGGGCAAGGTGCGCAGCCAGATCCGGCACTACACCCACGACCACGACCTCGACCCGCCGATGTCGCTCGCCCGCCAGGCCGACCGCGTGCTGCAGATCGAGGACGAGCTCTCCGGCGGGCTGACGCAGCTCAACACGCGGGTCTACGGCTGGTGGCGGGTCGCGGTGTCCGGGCGCGACGAGGGCGAGGCGCTGACGCGCGCCCAGCAGGTGCTCGACCTCTACCGCCCGCGCGTGGCGATGGAGCACCCCGAGGCGCAGTACGCCTACGCGCGCGAGTTCATCCCCGGCGAGCCGCTGGCGTCGACGGCCTACCGCCGCCGCGGCTCGGTGACCTGGGCGGCCGCGGGGGTGCCCGCCGCGTCGGCCTCGGTGGGTGACCGCCGCGGCATCATGCTCGGCGAGACGTGCACGGCCACGCGTCGCCCGGTGGCGTGGGACCCGTGGATGGCCCAGGAGGTCCGCCGGGCGTCGGGGCTGACGGCGATCGTCGGTGGCCTGGGGTCGGGCAAGTCGTTCCTCACCGGCCTGCTCGTCTACAAGACGCTGCGCGCCGGGGCCCGCTGGACGGTGCTCGACCCGTCGGGCCCGCTGGCGGAGCTGACCAAGCTGCCCGAGCTCGCGCCGTTCTCCCGGCACATCCACCTGCTCGGCGCCGACCCCGGCATCCTCAACCCCTACCGCGTGGTGGCCGAGCCGCGGCGCGACCACTTCCTCGACGAGGACGACCCGGACAAGGCCTGGCGCCGCGAGCGCTCGCTGGCCGCGGCGACCCGCCGACGCCTCGTGCTCGACGTCCTCACCGGCCTGCTGCCCTTCGACGTGGCGCGCATGCCGCACACGCGGATCGTGCTGCTGCGCGCGGTCCGCGAGGTCGGCGGCGCCCCGGACCGCGACCCCGGCCAGGTCATCGCCGTCCTGCGCCGTCACGCGCGGGAGGGCGAGGAGCACGCCGACGTCGTCGCCGACTTCCTCGAGGAGCGCCGCGAGCTGCCCCAGGCCGCGCTGCTGTTCCCCGACCGCCACGCCGACCCGCGCGACGACCCCTGGCAGGGCGAGGAGGACTACCGCCTCACCGTGCTGACGATGCAGGGCATGTCCCTGCCGCGACCGGGCAGCCCGCGCGAGGAGTGGACCGACGGCGAGTCGCTCGCGGTCGAGCTGCTCAACCTGGCCTCCTGGCTGACCCAGCGCACGATCTACACCGCCGACCGGAACCTGCGGAAGGGCGTCGCGCTCGACGAGACGCACTTCCTGTCGCAGATCCCCACCGGCAAGGTGCTCATCGACCGGCTCGCGCGCGACTCGCGCAAGTTCAACGTCCGCGCGCTGTTCGCCTCCCAGCTCGCGGGCGACCTGCTGCGCGTGCCGGGGTTCGCGTCGCTGGTCAACGCGGTGTTCGTCGGGCGCACCGACGACGAGGAGGCGCAGGCCGAGGCGCTGCGGCTGCTGCGGGTGCCCACCGAGGTCGGCTACGAGGAGATGCTCGGCACGCTCTCGCCGCGCCCCCGCCACGACGACCGTCCCGACGACACGCCCCGGCAGTTCGTCTTCGCCGACGGGCACGGGGGCGTCGAGAAGATCCGGATCGATCTCGAGGGGCCGCACCTCGAGCACCTGCGCCTGACGCTGGACACCAACCCCGACGCGCGCCGCGTGCGCCCGCTGCCGTCCGCGCCCGCGTCCACCGCGCCGCCCGAGAGCGACGCCGAGCGCACCGGCCCGGTGCCGGTCGTGCCGGCCGGGGCCTCGCCACCTCCCGCGGGGCCACCTCCCGCGGGGCCGCCTCCGCCGGGACCGGCTGCGGGCCCGCCGACGCCGCCGACGCCGCCCCCGTCGCGGACCCCGCCGCGCGCCGCGCCGACCCCGCCGCCGGGCACCGCGCGCGTGTCGCCGGTGACGCCGTCGCGGGACCCGCTGGTGGAGCGCACGGTCGTCGAGGGGACGGTGCTCGACGAGCAGCACGACGCCCTGTGGACCCCGGACGAGCGGCTCGACGACCTCGTCCCGGACCTGGACGACGACCTCGGCGACGGCCGGGCGGCCACCACGCCGGCGGGCGACGACGACTGGGCCGAGGCCTGGGTGATGGACGAGGGTGGCGAAGGCGGAGTGACCGGCGACGCCGTCGGCGAGCTGGCCGACGACGCCGACCAGGCCACGGTCACGACGCCCGCGGACCGCAACCCCGGCTGGCGCGAGGGCAGCGAGGTGCACGACCCCGGCCGGTGGGTGGGCGCCGGCCGCCGCGCCCCGGGGACGTCGGGGTGACGCTCGCCGTCGTGGTCCTCGCCGCCGCCCTCGTCGTGGGGTGGCGGCGGTCGCGGCGCGCGCGGGACGCCGACGGCGTGGCGTCGCGGCGAGCGTGTGGCGATCCTGGCGGTGAACGCCGGCGACGCCGCATCGCTCGCATCCCTCGGGTGCGCAGCGCGGGGCGGCGGCGGGCGGTCACGCTGGTCGTCGCGATGGTCACCGGCCTGGTGCTCGTCGGGCTACCGGCGTCGGCGGCCCCCCTGGACTGCAAGGCCCCGCCGGACCCCGACCGTCCGGGCACCGGGCTCGTCGGCTCGCTCGACCCGGCCCCGCTCGGCGTGGGCGCCCCGGGCAGTGTCTACGCCGAGGTCGGCTACGCCGGGCAGATCTGGTGGACCTACGACCTCGGCTGCGGGCCGGGCGGCGCCCGGGACCCCGCGGCGGCCACCGACACCTGGCTGGGCAACCAGTTCTTCAACCTCGCCAAGCTCGTCGTCGGCGGCGTGAACTGGTCGCACTACCTCATCGAGCAGGGCTCGGGGCTGCTCGCGCCGCTCGACGGGATCGTGCAGGCCGGGACGTCGGCGATGTACGACGCGGTGTTCACGACCTGGGTCGGGCTCGCGCTCATCGTCCTCGCGGCGATCCTGCTGGTCCTCGCGATGCGCGGGGACCTGTCGCGCCAGGCCCAGCGCGGCGCGATCGCGGTGATCGCGCTGGCGATCGCGGCGGCGGCGTACGCGGCGCCGGTGCGCTGGTCGAGCATGCTCGACGGGGTCCTGCTCGACGGCGTCACGGCGATGCAGCGCGGCTTCCTCTCCCAGGTCGGGGTCGGCGACGCGAACACGCTGCCGACGGTGCTGACCGACCAGATCGTCTACAACAACTGGCTGCGCGGGCAGTTCGGTTCCGCCGACGTCCCGCAGGCGCGCGACATGGGCCGCGAGCTGCTGCGCGCGCAGACGTTCACCAAGCAGGAGATCGCCGACGGCCAGGACACCCAGGCGACGGCGGACGCGAAGAAGCAGCAGTACACGAGCGTCGCCGACCGCGCGGGCGACCGGTACAGCTACTTCCAGGGCCGGCAGGGCTCGCGGACGGGCGCGGGCGTGCTGGCGTTCATCCAGGCCGTCTGCATCGGGCTGTTCCAGCTGATGAGCAAGCTGCTCGTCCTGGTCTCCATGCTGATCATCCGGTTGCTGGTGATGGTCGCTCCCGCGCTCGCCGTGGTCGCCCTCCTCAAGCCCGAGGTGCTGCCGGCGACCCTGCGCGTCGGCGGCGCGGCGCTGGTCAACACGCTGCTCGTGGGCGCGATGGCGGGGCTGCACTCGCTGATGGTCATCGCGCTGTTCCGGCCCGGGTCCGGGGTGGGAACGTGGCTCGCGCTGCTGGTCACCGGGGTGGTGACGGTGGTGCTGTGGGCCGTGGCGCGCCCGTTCCGGCGGCTGGCGGCGATGGTCTCGCTGACCCGCGACCAGATGAGCGGCGTCCTCCCGCCCGCCGGCGGCGGGGTGCTCTCCCGGTTCCTGCCGCGCGGGTCCGACCGGCAGGACGACTGGTGGAGCGAGCGGCGCTCCGCGGCCGCCGCCGGCGGCGGCTGGCGCCCGGAGAGCAGCGCCCCGTCGCGCACCGACGCCTCGCCCGCGGGCGCCGACGGGCTCGGCGGACCGAGCGGGCCCGTGCGGGTCGACAGCGAGCGGGTGGGCGCGGGCGGCGCGCCCAGCCATGACGCCGACCCGGCCGCCGCGCTCGCCGCCCGCTCGGCGGCGCAGCGGGCCCTGCCCCGCGGCGCCGGTGCGGTGCCGGGCGGGACGCCCCGCGGTGACCGGGACGCCACCCCGGCCCGCGCCCAGATCAGCGACGCCGACCGCAGCCTCTACCGCAGCGTGGCCGCGCGGACGGGCGAGGCGGGGGCGGGCGGGTCGGGTGGTCCACGCAGCCCCGTGCAGGCCGAGCTCGTCGACGGCGCACCGGTGTACCGGATCTACCGCCCCAGCCGCCCGATCGGCGCCGGGTCGTCGGGCCGGTCCCGCAGCAGCCCGCGCCCCGCCCCGGGAGGCCCCGGTGCCGATCCGGACTAGGCGCGGACGCGCGGCGGCCTACCGGGCGCTCTGGGAGTGGCCCCTGCACTCGCCGGCGCGCCTGTTCGGCGTGCTCGTCGTCCTGGCGGCCCTGGCGATCGGGATCTCGTCGCTCGGCGGCGCGGTGGGCGGCTCCGAGCAGGGTTCCGGGCGCGCCCTGGGCCCGGCGCCGTCGGCTGCGCCCGAGCAGGCGCCGGCGCCGGGCCCGGCCCCGGTGACCGAGCTGAGCCCCCGCACGCTCCCGCTCGCCGACGCGCCGCCGGTGGCCCTGGCCGTCGCGCAGCGCTGGACGCAGGCCTGGGCCACCCACCCGCCGGGGACGACGGCCGCGCAGTGGAGCGCCGGGCTCGCCCCGTACACGACCGACGAGTACCTCGCGGTGCTCTCGTCGGTCGACCCCGCCAACGTCCCGGGCACGCGGGTGACGGGCCCGGCGCAGGCGGTCGAGGTCCGCCCCGAGGCCGTGCGCGTGCAGGTGCCGACCGACGCGGTGCGCCTGGAGCTGCTGCTCGTGCAGGTCGCGCCGGGCGACTGGCGCGTGTCCGGGTACGACCGGGCCTCGTAGCGATGCTCTCCCCGCCGCGGCTGCCCCCGGGCTACACGCCGCCGAAGCTGCCGCCCGGCTTCCGCATCCTGCGCCTGCTGCTGCCGGTCGCGGTGCTCGCCGGGTTCCTCGTCGTCGTCATGGCGGCGGGGCTGCTGGTCGTCGGGCAGTTCGTGCCCGGCGGCCAGGACGGCTCGGACGGCACGACGTGCGAGGCCGGGACCGGGGCGCCGACCGGGGACGTGCCGCAGACGTCGGCCGAGCTCGACGAGGTCCAGCGCCGGACCGCGGCGACGATCATCGGCGTCGCCAAGGGCATGGCCGTGCCGCCGCGGGGCTGGGTGGTCGCGCTCGCGACGGCGATGCAGGAGTCGCAGATGGGCACGGTCGGCATGGACGTGGCCGTCGACCACGACTCGCTCGGCGTCTTCCAGCAGCGTCCGAGCCAGGGCTGGGGCACGCCCGAGCAGGTGCGCGACCCCGTCTACGCGACCACGACCTTCCTCGACCGCCTGCTGCAGGTGCCCGGGTGGGAGACGATGCCGGTGACCGAGGCCGCGCAGATCGTCCAGCGCTCGGCGTTCCCAAACGCCTACGCCAAGTGGGAGACGCTGGCTTCCAGCCTCGTCGCCGACCTCGCGGGCGTCACCGGCGCGATCCAGGAGTGCGTGCCGGCCGACGAGGCGGGTCCCGGGCCGGCGGAGGCGCTGCCGCCGGGCGTCGCCCGCACCGCCATCGAGTTCGCCACCGCCGAGACCGGCAAGCCCTACGTCTGGGGCGGCACCGGGCCCGGCAGCTACGACTGCTCGGGGCTGATGCTGCGCGCCTACGAGCGCGCCGGGATCGTGCTGCCGCGCGTCTCGCGTGATCAGTACCACGCCGGGTCCCACGTGCCCGTGGAGCAGGCGCAGCCGGGCGACCTGCTGTTCTGGGCCTACGACGAGTCGGACCCCGAGACCATCCACCACGTCGCCATGTACCTCGGCAACGGGCAGATGATGGAGGCCCAGCAGACCGGCGTGCCCCTGGGCACCCGGGCCGTGACCTGGGGCGAGGACGAGCTGCTCCCGCTCGCGACCCGACCGGGGACGGGGTCCGAGCGGGCCTGATCGCCGCGATCTCGAGGGAGTTGAGCGTGTCGGGAACAAGTCCGTGACACCCTCCGTTGGTCGGGATGACACACTTGAGCGCCAGGGACTCAGGTCGGGTTTGCGAGCCAGTGGCTGCGGGCCAATACTTGAGCACAAGGCGCTCAATGAGCACTCATCAGCACACCCGGGATCCACGGGGTCTCGAGAGGAGACACGAGCATGGCGCGAGCGGTCGGCATCGACCTCGGCACGACCAACTCCGTGGTCGCCGTCCTGGAGGGCGGCGAGCCGACGGTCATCGCGAACTCGGAGGGCAGCCGCACCACCCCGTCGGTGGTCGCGTTCGCCCGCAACGGCGATGTCCTGGTCGGCCAGTCGGCCAAGAACCAGGCGGTGACCAACGTCGACCGCACGATCCGGTCGGTCAAGCGGCACATGGGCACCGACTGGAACGTCGAGATCGACGACAAGAAGTACAGCCCGCAGGAGATCAGCGCCCGCGTGCTGCAGAAGCTCAAGCGCGACGCGGAGTCCTACCTGGGCGAGCCGGTCACCGACGCGGTGATCACCGTCCCGGCCTACTTCGAGGACGCGCAGCGCCAGGCCACCAAGGAGGCCGGCCAGATCGCGGGCCTCGACGTCCTGCGCATCGTCAACGAGCCCACCGCGGCGGCGCTGGCGTACGGCCTGGAGAAGGGCGAGAACGAGCAGACCATCCTGGTCTTCGACCTCGGTGGCGGCACGTTCGACGTCTCGCTGCTCGAGATCGGCGACGGCGTGGTCGAGGTGAAGGCCACCAACGGCGACAACGAGCTCGGCGGCGACGACTGGGACGAGCGCGTCATCCAGTGGCTCGTCGACAAGTTCAAGAACTCGCAGGGCATCGACCTGTCCAAGGACAAGATGGCGATGCAGCGGCTCCGTGAGGCCGCGGAGAAGGCGAAGATCGAGCTGTCGAGCTCGTCGAGCGCCGGCATCAACCTGCCCTACATCACCGTCGACGCCGAGAAGAACCCGCTCTTCCTCGACGAGACGCTCTCGCGCGCCGAGTTCCAGCGGATCACCTCCGACCTGCTCGACCGGTGCCGCAAGCCGTTCAACCAGGTCATCAAGGACGCCGGCATCTCGGTCGGCCAGATCGACCACGTGGTGCTCGTCGGCGGCTCGACCCGCATGCCCGCCGTGCACGACCTGGTCAAGGAGCTGACCGGCGGCAAGGAGCCGAACAAGGGCGTCAACCCCGACGAGGTCGTCGCCGTCGGCGCCACGCTGCAGGCCGGCGTGCTGCGCGGTGACGTCAAGGACGTCCTGCTGCTCGACGTCACCCCGCTGTCCCTCGGCATCGAGACCAAGGGCGGCGTGATGACCAAGCTCATCGAGAAGAACACGACGATCCCGACCAAGAAGTCCGAGGTCTTCACGACGGCGGAGAACAACCAGCCGTCGGTGCAGATCCAGGTCTTCCAGGGTGAGCGCGAGATCGCGGCCTACAACAAGAAGCTCGGCATGTTCGAGCTCACCGACCTGCCGCCCGCCCCGCAGGGCGTGCCGCAGATCGAGGTCAGCTTCGACATCGACGCCAACGGCATCGTCAACGTCTCGGCGGTCGACAAGGGCACCGGCAAGTCCCAGCAGATGACCATCACCGGCGGCTCGGCCCTCTCCAAGGAGGAGATCGACCGCATGGTCTCCGACGCCGAGGCCCACGCCGACGAGGACCGCAAGCGCCGCGAGGCCGCGGAGACCCGCAACCAGGCCGAGACGCTGGTCTACCAGACCGAGAAGTTCATCACCGACAACGACGAGAAGCTGCCGTCGGACGTCAAGGAGAAGGTCCAGGCCTCCGTCGCCGAGCTCAAGGAGGCCCTCAAGGGCGAGGACACCGAGGCGATCAAGGCCGCCTCGGAGAAGGTCGCGACCGAGTCCCAGCAGCTCGGCCAGGCCCTCTACGCCCAGCAGCAGTCCGAGGGCGCGGCGGGCGCCGGCGCGGCCGGTGGCGCGGCGGGTGCCGGCGAGGCCGGCGCCGCCGGGCAGGCCGACGACGTGGTCGACGCCGAGATCGTCGACGACGACAAGAAGGACTGACGCGCCCGGTGGGGCCGCGGCCGGTGGCCCGGCCGCGGCCCCACCGTCGCGGCTCCCTGACCCCACCCCGGCGCGAGGCGTCGGAGTCCTCTCGAGGAGGTCCCAGTGCAGGATCCGGTCGTCGGCCAGGACGGCGCCGACGCGACCGACGTCCCCACCGACTCCAGCGTCGGCGGGGTGCCCACCTCCGGCCGGGACGCGCCGGGCGGCACCGCCCAGGCGGACGGTGCCACCGACGGCGGTGAGACCGCCGCGCCCGATGGTGCCGGGGCCGTCGCGGCCGAGGCCCGGGCCGCGCAGGCCGCCGCCGAGGCGTCTGCCGCGCCGGACAGCGCCGAGACGGCCGCACCCGACGCGCCCGCTGCGGACCCGGAGCTCGAGCGCGTCCGCGCCGAGCTCGCCGAGCGCACCGCGGACCTGCAGCGCGTGTCCGCCGAGTTCGCGAACTACCGGCGCCGCACCGAGCGTGAGCGCGAGTCGACCGTGGCCGGCGCGAAGGCGTCGGTGGCGGGCGAGCTGCTCACCGTCCTCGACGACGTCGAGCGCGCCCAGGCCCACGGCGACCTGACCGGCCCGTTCAAGGTCGTCGCCGACCGTCTCACCGAGACGCTGCACCGCGCCGGCCTCCAGCCCTTCGGGGCCGAGGGCGACGCGTTCGACCCGTCGGTGCACGAGGCCGTGGCCCACGAGACGTCCCCCGAGGTCTCCGCGCCCACCGTCACCACGGTCATGCGCCGCGGCTACCGCTTCGGCGACAAGGTGCTCCGCGCCGCCATGGTCGGGGTCACCGACACCGACGGCACCGCCCCGGCCGCCACCCCGTCCGAGCCGGCGGACGCCGGCCGGTCCTGACAGCCACACCCCAGCCCACCCCACAGCCCACCCCGCGGAAGGAGCCGTCCCGCCATGAGCGCGCGTGACTGGGTCGAGAAGGACTACTACCGCGAGCTGGGCGTGGCCAAGGACGCGTCCGCGGACGACATCAAGAAGGCGTACCGCAAGATCGCCCGCGAGAACCACCCCGACGCCAAGCCCGGCGACGCGAAGGCCGAGGCGCGCTTCAAGGCCGCCGGCGAGGCGTACGGGGTGCTCTCGGACCCCGAGAAGCGCGGGCAGTACGACGAGGCCCGCACGCTGTTCGCGGGCGGGCGCTTCGGCGGCTTCGGCGGTGCCCCCGGTGGCCGGGGTGCCGGCGCGGGCGCCGGCGGCACCGGCTTCTCCGGCGGCTTCGACGTCGGCGACCTCTTCGGCGGTCGCGGTGCGGGCGGTGCCGGCGCCGGTGGTCTCGGCGACCTGCTGGGCGGCCTGTTCGGCGGCGCCGCCGGCGGCGGTCCCACGGCGGGGCCGGCCCCGGGGATGGGCGCCACCCGGCCGCGGGAGCAGCGCGGCGCGGACGTCGAGACCGACGTGCGCATCGACTTCTCCGAGGCCGTCGGCGGGACGACGCTGCCGCTGCGCCTGGCGTCGCCGACGCGCTGCGGCACGTGCGGCGGCAACGGCGC
Source organism: Actinomycetospora sp. ABD4_176 (assembly GCF_056311855.1). Taxonomy (NCBI): domain Bacteria; kingdom Bacillati; phylum Actinomycetota; class Actinomycetes; order Pseudonocardiales; family Pseudonocardiaceae; genus Actinomycetospora; species Actinomycetospora sp. ABD4_176. Next base: position 4,299,384 of record NZ_CM149974.1, read on the forward strand.
CAAGCCCGGCACCAGCCCGCGCACCTGCCTGACCTGCGGCGGGGCCGGCGTGGTCTCGCGCAGCCAGGGCGCGTTCGCCTTCAGCGAGCCGTGCCGCGACTGCTCGGGTACCGGCGCGATCGTCGACGACCCGTGCCCGGAGTGCGGCGGCGACGGCGTCAGCACCCGCTCGCGCACCCTGACCGTGCGCATCCCCGCGGGAGTCGACGACGGCCAGCGCATCCGGCTCGCCGGCCAGGGGCAGCCCGGCAGCCGGGGCGGGCCCGCCGGCGACCTGTTCGTCGTCGTGCACGTCAACCCCGACGACCTGTTCGGGCGCTCCGAGCGCAACGCCGACGACCTCACGCTCACCGTCCCGGTGACGTTCCCCGAGCTCGTCGACGGCACGACGATCACCGTGCCGACGATGGACGGCAAGGTCTCGCTCAAGGTGCCCGCCGGGTCGCAGAGCGGCCGCACGCTGCGGGTCCGCGGGCGCGGCGTGCGCCGCAAGGACGGGCGCACGGGCGACCTGCTGGTCACCGTCGAGCTGGCCGTCCCGAGCCGTCTGGACAAGGCCGCGCGCGAGGCGCTCGACGCCTACGCCGAGGCCACCCGCGACCACGACCCCCGCGCCGAGCTCACCCGGCGCGCCGAGGCCGCCGCACGGAGGGAGACCGCGTCGTGAGCGGGCGCGGCCGTGACGAGCGCGGGCCCTGGCCGGCCCCGCTCGGCACGTCCTCGGCCGGCCCGTCCGGCTCGTCGTCCGGTGCCGTCCCCCCGCTGCCGGCGTGGGCCGACGAGGACACGCCGGTCTTCGTCATCTCGGTCGCCGCGCAGATCGCCGGCATGCACGCGCAGACCCTGCGCTCCTACGACCGCATCGGGCTCGTCACGCCGGGCCGCGCCAGCGGCGGCGGGCGGCGATACTCGGTGCGCGACATCGCCGTGCTGCGCGAGGTGCAGCGCCTGTCGCAGGAGGACGGCGTCAACCTCGCGGGCATCAAGCGGATCATCGAGCTCGAGCGCGAGGTCGGGGCGCTGTCCGACCGGCTCGCCGAGGTCACCGAGGAGCTCGCCCGCTGGCGCGCCGCCGCCGAGCAGGCCGCCCGGAACACCGCCCAGAGCGCCTCCGACGGCGACCGCCTGCCGGCCCGCCGCACCCAGTCGGTCGTCGTCTGGCAGCCCGGCCCGCGCCGTCGCGACTGACTACTCGGTGAACGGGTCGTAGGTGATGCGGTCGAGCCCGACGCCGTCGACGAGCAGCGCCGACGCCGTCGCGCGGATCATGGTCGGCGAGCCGGCGAGCAGGACGTCGTGGCCGGACCAGTCGCCGCTGCGCACCACGGCGTCGGGCAGCGTGCCCGGGAGGGTGTGCTCGGAGAGCGGGTCGTCCTCGCACACCGCGGCGACCGCGAGCCAGGGGTGCTCGGCCGCCAGGGCCTCGAGCCGGGCGAGCACCGTGAGGTCCTCGGGCACGCGCCCGCCCAGGAACACGGTGCACGGGCGCGGGCGGGCCCAGCGGGCCATGTCCTCGCACAGCGCGAGCACCGGCGCGCCGCCCGTCCCGCCCGCGACCATGAGCACCTCGCGGGTGCTGCGCGGGTCCAGTCCGAGCCGCCCGGCGGGCGGGCCGAGCCGCCACCGGTCGCCGGGCGCGGCGTGCGCCACCATCGCCCGGCTCACCCAGCCGCCCTCGACCGCGCGGACGTGGAACTCCAGCAGCCCGTCGGGTCGGGGCGCGGTGGCCGGCGAGAGCGGGCGCCACATCCGCGGGCGCTGCGGGATCTCGACGGTGAGGTACTGGCCGGCGCGGTGCGGCACGGGGGTGTCCGGGGCGACGTGGACGACCGCGAGGTCCCAGCTCAGGCGCCGGTGCCCGACGACCGTGCCCTCGGCGACCGCGGGCACCGCCGCCGCACGGACCGCCTGCTCCATCGGTCCCGCGGCCAGCGAGAACGCGCGCACCCAGGCGTGCTCGCCCGCGTCGTCCCAGGTGCCGGCGAAGCGGCGCATCGCCCCGATCAGCGCGACCCCGAGCACCTCGTACTGCTCGGCGCGCAGACCGAGCGCGCGGTGCTCGCGCACGAGCGGCTCGACCAGGGCGCGCAGCTCGCCCGGGCGGTCGACCGTGCTCATCGGCAGCACGAGCGAGCGCAGCAGCCGGCGCGCCGGCTCGGTGACCCTGGTGGGGAAGAGCGCGCGCACCTCGGGGGCGAGGCTGAACAGCAGTGCCGCGAACCAGTCGGCGAGCTCGTCGACCCGCGGTTCGACCTCGGTCCACGTCTGCCGGACCCGGCGGGCGGCCTGCGCCTCGGGGGTGTCCGGGGTGGAAGCCGGGGTCGGCGGCGGGGGCGCGTCGTCCCGCGCCGCGTGGCGTCCGGGCGCGACGATCGGCGTCGTGGGCGGTGGCGGGACGGCACGGACCGGTGTGAGCCGGCGGACGGCTCCCCGCCCGGAACCCCGCCAGTCACTCCGCCCGTCACTCCGCCCATCACCGCGACCCGGCGTGGGCCGCCGGTCCGGGTCGGCCGGACCGCCCTCGGACAGCGGCTCCGCGGACATGGACGACGTGCCTCCTCGACCCCCCGGCGCGGGGACCCGTCCCCGCTTCGCGACCACTATGACAGCCCGTCATGTCTCGTCACGCAGGGTCCCCACGCGAGCGGGTCGTCCGGCTCGTCACGTGCGCCGGACGGTGCGCGTGGGCACCGTGAGCAGCCACGACGCGCTCGACCGGTGCCGTTCGTCGTCGTTGCTGTGGGTGACCGGTCGAGCTCCTCCGGAACGGGAAGAAACCTCGGTTCCCCAGAGTTGAGCCAGGTAGACTCAAGAACCAGGGCGGCTTGGTGGGCCGCCCGATCCCCAGCGCAGGAGGACACCCGATGGACTTCACCCCCACCACCCGCACGCAGCAGGCGGTCTCGAACGCCGTCCGCGCGGCGACCGTCGACGGGCACCCCCAGGTCTCGCCGGCCCATCTCGCGGCCGCGCTGCTCGACCAGACCGACGGCCTCACCGAGCCGCTGCTGCGCGCGGTCGGGGCGGACCCGTCGGCCGTGCGCCAGGACGTGGGCAAGGTCCTCGCGGGCCTGCCGAGCGCGAGCGGCTCCAGCGTCTCCGCGCCGCAGTTCGACCGCGAGATGGCCCGCGTGCTCCAGCACGCCCAGCAGCTCGCCGCCGACATGGGCGACGAGTACGTCTCAACCGAGCACCTGCTCGTCGGGCTCGCCGCGGCCGGCGGGCGCACCGGCGACGTGCTCACCCGCCACGGCGCCACGCCCGAGGCGCTCAAGGAGGCGTTCACCAAGGTGCGCGGCTCCGCGCGCGTCACGTCCGCCGACCCGGAGAGCACGTTCCAGGCGCTGGAGAAGTACGGCCAGGACCTCACCGAGCGCGCCCGCTCCGGCAGCCTCGACCCGGTCGTCGGCCGCGACGCCGAGATCCGCCGCGTCGTGCAGGTGCTCTCGCGGCGGACCAAGAACAACCCCGTGCTCATCGGCGAGCCCGGCGTCGGCAAGACCGCGATCGTCGAGGGCCTGGCCCAGCGCATCGTCGCCGGCGACGTCCCCGAGTCCCTGCGCGGCAAGCGCGTCGTGGCGCTCGACCTCGGCTCGATGGTCGCGGGCGCGAAGTACCGCGGCGAGTTCGAGGAGCGGCTCAAGGCCGTCCTGCAGGAGATCACCGACTCCGCGGGCCAGGTCATCACGTTCATCGACGAGCTGCACACCATCGTCGGCGCCGGTGCGACCGGCGAGTCCGCGATGGACGCCGGCAACATGATCAAGCCGATGCTCGCCCGCGGCGAGCTGCGCATGGTCGGCGCGACGACGCTCGACGAGTACCGCGAGCACATCGAGCACGACCCGGCCCTCGAGCGCCGGTTCCAGCAGGTCCTCGTCGGCGAGCCGACGGTGGAGGACACGATCGGCATCCTGCGCGGGCTCAAGGAGCGCTACGAGGTGCACCACGGCGTCCGGATCACCGACGCCGCGCTCGTCGCCGCCGCCACGCTGTCCGACCGCTACATCACCGCGCGCTTCCTGCCCGACAAGGCGATCGACCTCGTCGACGAGGCCAGCTCGCGGCTGCGCATGGAGATCGACTCGCGCCCCGTCGAGATCGACGAGGTGGAGCGCATCGTGCGCCGTCTCGAGATCGAGGAGATGGCGCTCGACAAGGAGTCCGACGAGGCGTCGCGCGAGCGGCTCACCGCGCTGCGGGCCGAGCTGGCCGAGCGCCGCGAGGAGCTGTCCGCGCTGACCGCGCGCTGGCAGGCGGAGAAGGACGCCATCGACGGGTCCCGGGTGCTCAAGGAGCGCCTCGAGGGCCTGCGCGGCGAGTCCGAGCGGGCCGAGCGCGACGGCGACTACGAGCGGGTCGCCAAGCTGCGCTACGTCGAGATCCCGGCGCTGGAGAAGGAGCTGGCGGCCGCGGACGCCACCTCGGCGGCCCCGGTGATGCTCAAGGAGGAGGTCGGCCCCGACGACGTCGCGGACGTCGTGTCGGCGTGGACCGGCATCCCCGCCGGGCGGCTGCTCGAGGGCGAGACCCAGAAGCTGCTGCGCATGGAGGACGAGCTGGGCCGCCGCGTCGTCGGCCAGGCCGAGGCCGTCCGCGCGGTGTCCGACGCCGTGCGCCGCGCCCGCGCCGGGATCGCGGAGGAGGACCGGCCCACCGGGTCGTTCCTGTTCCTCGGCCCCACCGGCGTCGGCAAGACCGAGCTGGCCAAGGCGCTCGCCGCGTTCCTGTTCGACGACGAGCGGGCCATGATCCGCATCGACATGAGCGAGTACGGCGAGAAGCACTCCGTGGCCCGGCTCGTCGGCGCACCGCCCGGGTACGTCGGCTACGACCAGGGCGGTCAGCTCACCGAGGCCGTGCGACGCCGCCCGTACGCGGTGGTGCTGCTCGACGAGGTCGAGAAGGCGCACCCGGACGTCTTCGACGTGCTGCTGCAGGTGCTCGACGACGGCCGTCTGACCGACGGCCAGGGCCGCACGGTGGACTTCCGCAACACGATCCTCGTGCTGACCTCGAACCTGGGCTCGCAGGCGCTCGTCGACACCTCGCTCGACGACGCCGGCCGGCGGGACAAGGTCATGGAGGTCGTGCGGCGCTCGTTCAAGCCGGAGTTCCTCAACCGGCTCGACGACGTCGTCGTCTTCCACGCGCTGTCGACCGAGGAGCTGACGTCGATCGTCGACATCCAGCTCGAGCGCCTCGGCGCCCGCCTGGCGGCCCGGCGGCTGACGCTGGCGGTCAGTGACGCGGCCCGCGAGTGGCTCGCGCTGCAGGGCTTCGACCCGGTCTTCGGCGCCCGGCCGCTGCGCCGGCTCGTGCAGTCGGCCATCGGCGACCAGCTCGCCCGGGCGCTGCTCGCCGGCGACGTGCGCGAGGGCGACACCGTGACCGTCGACCTCGACGAGCAGGGCGACGGCGGTGCCGGCTCGCTGGTGGTGGCGCGGGCGGCGACGCCCGTCGGCTGAGCCGTGTGAGCGAAGGGCCCCTTCGGTCGACTGCTTCGACCGAAGGGGCCCTTCGCTTGTGCGGGTCCCAGGCGCGATGTTCCGGCGGTGGGTGCCCCTCGCTCGTCAATGCGAGCGAGGGTGCCCTTTGCTCATGCGCTCCGGGGCGATCCCGGGATCAGGGACGGCCCTCGAGGACGATGTTGAACGGCGTGCGGGCGGCCTCGCGGACGCGCGAGAACCCGGCCGCGAGGAGGATCTCGCGGAGGCGGGCCGGCCCGGCCTGCGCGCCGAGTGCCGCGCCGCCCGGCTGGGCCAGCGAGGCCGGCGTGCAGATCATCGTGGACAGCGCGTAGTACAGGCGGCCGACCGGGTTGAGGTTGTCCGTGACCTGGTCGCCCGCCGCCGGCTCGAACAGCATGAACGTGCCGTCCGGCGTCAGCGACTCCCGCACGTGGCGCGCGACCGCCAGCGGGTCGCCCATGTCGTGGAGGGCGTCGAAGATCGCGACCACGTCGTACGTGCCGGGGAAGGCGTCGCCGGCCGCCACCTCGAAACGCACCCGGTCGGCGGGGAAGCCGGCGTCCGCGGCCCGGCGACGGGCGGCCTCGATCGACGCCTCGTGGTAGTCGTAGCCGACGAACGTCGAGCTCGGGTAGGCCTCGGCGAGCAGGAGCGTCGAGGCGCCGTGCCCGCAGCCGACGTCGGCGACCGCGATGCCGGCCCGCAGCTTGTCCTCCACCCCCTCCAGGGCGGGGATCCACGCGGAGACCAGGTTGGCGCGGTACCCGGAGCGGAAGAACCGCTCGGTGCCCTCGAACAGCTCGTGACCGTGCTCGTGCCAGCCCACGCCCTGCCCGGTGCGGAAGCCCTCGACGATCCTCGGGGTCAGCCCGAACACCGCCGGCGCGCCCTGGAACATGCCCGCCAGGTACACCGGGCTGTTCTCGTCCGCGAGCACGAAGGCCTGCTCGGCCGGCAGCTCGTAGGTGCCGGCGGCGGGGTCGTAGCGCAGGAACCCGCTGGCCGCCTGCGCGTTGGCCCACTCCCGCACGTAGCGCTCGGCGGTGCCGGACCGTTCGGCGAGCTCGCCGGAGGACAACGGTCCGGCGTCGGCGAGCACCCGGTACAGGCCGAGCTGGTCGCCGATGGCCGTGAGCACCGTGTTGTAGGCGGCGCCGACCTCGTCGACGACCTTGCCGAGGAAGGCCTCCAGCTTGCCCTGGTCGATCTCCGCCGGCGGAGCGGGCGTCGTCCTCGGTTCCTGCGTGTGGGTCATGTCCTCTCCCCTCGTGGGAGCGAGGAGTTCCCCGGCGGCGGCACGGTCGGGTGGCTCTCCGAGCCCGTGGCCGCGGACGCCCCGGACACCCTGCCCGGGGCTCGGCCCCTCGCCCCCCTTCGACCGCGGCGGCACGGCGCCGTCGCCGTCCCCACGGTCCGCTGATGACGTTGGGTCGTAAAGGCTCGTCCGGCGGTGGTCTGCGAACCACCCGTTCAGCCGACCAGGAGCGATGTGTCGGACGCTCCTGGTCGTCGTGGATCCGCACACGCCGTATCGCGCGGCACGAACAGCTCAGGGGCGGGCCGCGGCGCCGCTGAGGACGCCGTCGGGGTCGTAGGACCGCACGATCGCGTCGAGCCGGTCGGCGTGGGCGCCGAACGAGCTCGTCCGGTCGGCGTCGTCGTCCAGACCGGAGAAGTTGACGTACACGCCGCCCGTGGCGTGGGGCCGCAGCGACTCCCACCCCTGCCGGGCCCAGCCGATCGCCGCGTCGTCCATCGCCGGGTCGGTCCACCCGGCGTCGATGCTGACGTTGAACGCCGCGCCGCGGTGGGCGTAGGCGCTGTCGTCGGCGCCGACACGGTCGATGGCGCCGCCGAGCGTGCGGACGACGACGATGCACGACGGTGTCGGGCGGTCCCGCCCCGAGGCGACGATCGCGTCGGCGGCGGCGTCGTCGATCCCGGCGAGGAAGTGGGACTTGAAGAAGTACCGCGCGCCGGCCGGGAAGAGCGGGTCGAGGGCCGACTGGCTGGCCGCGTACTCGGTGACGGCCGTCGCGTCGAGCAGCGGGGTGCCCAGCGCTGCGAGCGGGGCGAGGACGTCGAGGCCCTCCTCGGCGGGTCCGGCGTACAGCCCGGCCACCGCCACCACCGGCGCGCCGTGCATCTCGGCCGGCACGTCCGGGTCGGGCGGGACGCTCCACAGCGCGTACTCCGGCGACACGGACTCGGGCATCCGCGGCACGAGCGCCCGCCACGCGTCGAGCACGGCCCGGGCCTGCTCGACCGGGTAGAGCACCAGGGCGTTCGCGACCTGGGGGCCCAGCGGGCGCGTCGCGTACTCCAGCGCGGTGACGACGCCGATGCCGCGCCCGCCGCCGCGCACCGCCCAGAACAGGTCCGGGTGCTCGGTCGCGCTCGCGGTCCGCACGACGCCGTCCGCGGTGACGATCTCGACCGAGCGCAGCGCGTCGCACGACAGCCCGTACGCGCGCTGCAGCATGCCCATGCCGCCGCCGAGGGTCAGGCCGGCGACGCCGGTCTCGGACACCTCGCCGCCGGGCACGACGAGCCCGTGGCGCTGGGTCTCGCGGTTCACGTCGGCCCACCGGGCACCGGGTCCGGTGCGCACCGTGCCGGCGTCCGGGTCGACGGTCACGTCGGTCAGCGTGGAGAGGTCGATGACCAGGCCGTCGCCGCAGACCGCGCTGCCGGCGACCTGGTGGCCGCCGCCGCGGATGCTCACCGGTGGCCGGTGGGTGCGGGCGGAGGCGAGCGCGGCGACGACGTCGGCGGTGCCCGCGCACCGCGCGATCGCGGCCGGATGGCGGTCGATCAGGCCGTTCCAGACGTGGCGGGCCTCGTCGTAGCGGGAGTCGGCTCGGTCGATGACGTCGCCGCGCAGCGTGGCGCGCAGCGTCGACACGAGGGCGGCCTCGTGGGTGGGGATGGTCGTGGTCATGGAGTCCTCCGGAGGGGTGCTGTGAGGGGGTCAGGCGGCGGCGCGGGTGATCGAGCCGGTGCGGGCGTCGGGCGACAGGGACGTGGTGACGGTGATGTGCAGGGCGTCCACGGCGGGTCCTTCCGCCGGCGGTGCGTGCCGGCCGGTCGGGCCGACGCCGAGCGAGACTCCGCCGGACGGCTGACACGGCCCTTGCACGCCGCTGTCATCGCGGCATGCTGCTCACCGAGGGTGGTGCCGGTGCGGGATGCGGAGCAGGAACCGTCGGCGCGGGTCGACGTGCTGGGCCCGTTGCGGCTCCTGGTCGACGGCGGGCCGGTCGACGTGCGGGGGCCCAAGCGACGCGCGGTCCTGGCGCTGCTGGCCCTGGCCGAGGGCCGCACGGTGGGCGTCGAGCAGCTCGTCGACGCGCTGTGGCCGGCCGACCCGCCGGAGTCGGCGCGGGCGAGCGTGCACAGCCACGTCTCGCGGTTGCGGTCCGACCTCGGGGTCGCGGCGCCCCGGCTGGCCACCGACGAGGCCGGCTACCGCCTCGACCTGCCCGAGGACGGGCTCGACCTGCGGTGCGTGCGGGTCCTGCGCGACCGGGCGCGGCGGCTCGCGGACACCGATCCCGCGGCCGTGGTGGCCACGCTGCGCGCGGCGCTCGCGTGGTGGCGGGGCCCGGCGCTCGCCGGCCTGACCGAGGTGCCCCCGCTGCGCGCGGCCGCCGACGCCGCGACGCAGCTGCGCCGTGAGCTCGGCGACCGCCTCGTGGCCGCCCTCGTCGACGGCGGCGCCGCCGCGGAGGCGCTGGGCCCGGCCGCCGACGCCGTCGCCGAGGACCCCCTGCGGGAACCGGCGGTGCTCCTGCTCGTGCGTGCGCAGGCCGCGACCGGTCAGGCGCCCCGGGCCCTGCGCACGGCCCGCGAGTTCCGCCGCCGGCTCGCCGACGAGGTCGGGCTCGACCCCTCGCCGGCCCTCGCCGCGCTCGAGCGGGACGTCGCCGCCGGCGCCCTGAGCCCCGCGCCGTCCCCGTCACCGCCGGAGCCGTCAGCCCCGGAGCCGCCACCGCCGGAGCCGTCACCGCCGGAGCCGTCACCGCCGGAGCCGTCACCCCCGGCGCCGTCGCCTCCCGGGCCGCCACCCCTCGCCCCGACGGATCCGACGTTGCACGGTCGCGACGCCGATCTCGCGCGGACGACGGCGCTGCTCGCGGGCGAGCGGCTGGTCAGCGTCGTGGGCCCTGGCGGGGTGGGCAAGACGCGGCTGGCCCGCGAGCTGACCCGCCGCGCCCCCGCCGCGGCCACCCTGCTGCTCGCGCCCGTCACCGACCCCGGCGCCGTGGACCACGCACTCGCCGGCGCGTTGCACCTGGGCTCGGTGACCGGCGACGTCCTCGCCGCGTGTCTCGACGTGCTCGGGGCGGGGCAGCGCCTGCTCCTGCTGGACAACTGCGAGCACCTGCTCGACCCGGTCCGGGACCTCGTCACGACCCTCCTCGAGCGCTGCCCCCGGCTCACCGTGCTGACCACGAGCCGCGAGCCCCTCGGGCTCGCCGAGGAGGCCGTCGTCCGCCTCGCCCCGCTGCCCGTGCCGCCGACCGGCCACGCCGGCCCCCTGGTCGACGTCCCGCTGGCCGACGTCCCCTCGGTCGCGGTGTTCCTCGACCGGGCCGCGCGCGTGCGGCCCGCGCTCGCCCCCGACGAGCTGGCGCACGTGGCCGCGATCGTCCGGCACCTCGAGGGCCTGCCGCTGGCCATCGAGCTGGCCGCGGGACGGCTGTCCACGTTCGCGCCCGCCGCACTCGCCGCCCGGCTCGACCGGTCGCTCGACCTGCTCGGCAACCGGGCCCTGCCGGCGCGCCAGCGCACGCTGCGCACCACCGTCGCCTGGTCGTACGACCTGCTCACCGACGACGAGCAGCGCCTGTTCCGGAACCTGTCGGTGTTCGCCGACGGCGTCGACCTCACCGCCGTGGAGCGGGTGGCCGCCGAGCTCGCGCTCGCCGAGGACGCGGGCAGCCTGCTCGCCCGCCTCGTCGACACCTCCATGGTGGGGGCCACGACGGAGCCGTCGCCGCGGGACGACGGCTCGCCGGGCCGCGCCCGGTACCGGATGCTGGAGACGCTGCGCGCGTTCGGCCGCGACCGGCTCGTCGCCGCGGGCGAGGACGACGCCGCGGACGACCGTCTCGTGCGCTGGGCCGTCGACCTCGCCGGCTGGTTGGCGGCCACGGCCTACAGCGCCGACGAGGCCGCCGCCGACGCGGTGCTGCGCCGCGAGCAGGGCAACCTGCGCGCCGCCTGGCGCGAGGCGCGCCGACGGGGCGACCTGGACGCGGCCGTCGCGGTGGCCACGGCCCTGACCGAGCACGCCTACTGGCGGGACCTCGTGGAGATCCGTGGCTGGGCGGCGGAACTGGTGGCCGACCCGGCGCTGGTCGGGCACCCCGGGGAGGGAGAGGTGTACGGGGCAGCGTCCTTCGACGCCTACATCAGCGGCGACGCGCCGCGGGCCGAGCGCCTCGCCCGCGCCGGCCTCGCGCGCCTCCCCGCGCACGGCGTCCACCGCGGGCGCCGGCTGTGCCTCTCCGGGCTCGCCCAGGCCGAGCTCACGCTCGGCGCCTGGGACGACGCCGTCGCCCACGACGTCGCAGCGCTCGACGCGGCCGACAGGCCCGCCTCCCACCCGACGATCGGCGCGCTCGCCGCGCTCTACGCCGGGCGGCCGCAGCGGGCACGGGAGCTCGCCGCGGCCATCCCGGCCGGTGCGTCGCCCACCCTGCAGGGCCTCGTCGCCTACGTGGAGGGCGAGATCGAGAGCGTCGCCGGGGACGTCGACGTGGCCGAGGAGCGCTACACCGCGGCCATCACGGACGCCCGGAGCACGGGGTCGACCTTCCTCGAGGCCATCGCCGCGGTGGGGCTGGCGTCCCTGCTCTCGCGCGCCGGGCGCTACGACGCCGCGCTCGCCGGCTACCGCGACGTCGTCGACCACTGGGTCGAGGGCGGCAACTGGGGGCACCTCTGGGTGACCCTGCGCAACCTCGCCAAGCTGCTGCGCGAGCTCGGCGACGCCGAGACGGCCGATCTCGTCGACGCGGGCGCCGACCGGGCCCCGGACGCCCCCGAGGGCGGGCGTGGGTCCGGTCGCGTCCCGCCGGAGCGCGCGCCGGACCGCGAGCAGGTGATCGCACTGTCACGGGCCGCGATCGCCCGCCATCTCGACCGGAGCCGTGACAGCGACGTGTGCGCGCCCTGACAGCGCCCCCGCCGATCCTCGACGACGTCCACCGACGGACCGTCACGAGGAGACCGCCATGACCACGATCGAGACCAGTACCGTGATCCGCACCGCCGCCACGGTGCCCCGCCTCGGCGCCGTCGTCGGGGTGTGGGCACACCCCGACGACGAGGCCTACCTCTCGGCGGGCGTGCTCGCCGCCGCGGCCGCCGCCGGGCAGCGGGTCGTGGTCGTCACCGCCACCCGCGGCGAGCACGGCACCGACGACCCCGTGCGGCACCCGCCGGAACACCTCGCGCGGGTGCGCTCGTCCGAGATCGTCGACTCGCTCGCGGCGCTGCACCCGTCGATCGAGCACCGCTTCCTCGGCGACGCCCGCGGCCGCTGCCACCTCGACGGTGCGCTGCGCCCGGACCCGGGGACGGAGACCATCGACGAGCTGGCGGGGGTCCTGGCCGAGGTCACCCCCGACACCGTGCTGACCTTCGGCCCGGACGGCATCACCGGGCACTCCGACCACCGGGCGGTCTCGGCCTGGGTCGACCACGCCGTCGGCCGGCTTGCCCGGGCGCCCCGCGTGCTGCACGCGGCGGTCACGGCGGCCTGGGTCGCGCGGTTCGCCGAGTTCGTCGAGCCGATGGACGACAGCGACGACGCCTTCGCGCCGTGCCCGACCGAGGAGCTGGTGGTCGACCTCGAGCTCGACGGCGAGCTCCTCGACCGCAAGGTCGCCGCGCTGCGCGCACAGATCACCCAGACCGCCGGGCTCGAGGCCGCCGCCGGCCCGGCGCAGTACCGGGACTCGGTGGCCGGCGAGTACTTCCGGGCCGCGGCGACGGCCGGAGGCGGGTCGTGACGGCCACGGGACGGGGCGCCGCACCCGTCGTCGTCCTCGGGCGCGCGGTGACCGCCACGACGGTGGCGCTCGGTCTCGCGACGGGCGCGGGTCCCCTCGCCGACCCGCTGGCCGCGGCGCACGGCGTCGGCCGGGGGAGCACCGCGTCGATGTTCTCGGCGACGTTGTTCGTCATGCTCGCGACGGGTCTCGTCGCGGGACCGCTCGCGGGGCGGTGGGGGACCCGCCGGCTCGCCCTCGCCGGCGCGACCCTGGTGCCCGCCGGGCTGGTGGCCCTCGCCGTCGTCGAGCCCTTCACCCTCGCGGGCGCGGCGTTCGCGCTCGGGGTGGGCGGCGGCGCCGGCTGCCTCTTCGTGCCCCTGCTCGCCGAGGTCGGGGCCGCCTTCGGGCGGCACCGGTCGGTCGCGCTCGTCCTGGCCACGGCCGGCGGCGGGCTCGGCACCGTGGTGACGCCGCCGGTGGTGCTCGCCCTGCTCGGCGGGACCGGGCTGCGCGGGGCCCTGCTGCTCCTGGCCGCCGGGTCCGCGGCCGTCCTCCTCGCGTGCGCCCTGACGGCGGGCCCCGTGCGCGCGCCGGCCGGCGAGCCGGGGTCCGCCGAACCGGGTCCGCTCGCCGTGCTGGCCGACCCGGAGGTCCGCCGGCTGTGCCTCGCGGCGGTCGGGGTGACCGCCGCGATGTTCGTCCCGTACGTGCACCTGGCCCCGGACGCGGTCGCCCGGGGCCTGGGTCCGGCGTTCGGCGCGGGCCTCCTGGCCGTCGTCGGCGCGGCGAGCGTCGCCGGGCGCCTCGCCGTCGTGCCGGCCGTCGCGCGCTGGGGCGCCTGGCCGCTGTACCGGCTGGCCGCGGTGACGCTCACCGCCGCGCTCGGCGTGTGGCTCGTGGCCGGGGACCGGGCGGCCTTCCTGCTCGTGTTCGCCCTGGCGTTCGGGCCCGCCCACGGCGCCTACGTCGGCCTCGGCACGGCGGTGGCGGCGGAGCGGTTCGGCACCACCGGCCTGGCGGCACGTCTCGGTGTCCTGCACGCGTCCGCGGCGATCGGCGGGCTGCTCGGGCCGGCGACCGCGGGCTGGGCCGTCCAGCTGCTCGACCGGCCGGGCGCGGCCCCGGCGGTCGCCGCCGTGGTCGGCGCCGCGGGCTGCGCCCTGCTCCTCGGCCGGTGGCGGGAGCACGCGGCGGCGGGCGCGCCGGCGCCCATGGGAGCGACGGCCGGTCAGGCCGCGAGCAGCTCGACGAGCTGACGCCGGTCGAGTCCGGGGTCCCGGCGACGACCGCGCCCAGATCCGGTGCCCCTCACGCCCCGAGCGCACGACCGGGGCGTGCGGCCAGGAGGCGGGTGTCGAGCGACGGCGCGCCCGGGCCGGCCCACAGCACGACCAGCATGATCACGAGCAGGGTGGGCGCGAGACCCAGGTGGATCGGCCCGCCGACCGCCACGCCGGCGGTGGCGATCGCCCCGACCATGGTGAGCGCCAGGGCGAGCGCCGCGAGACGGGTGCCCAGGCCGAGGACGAGCAGCACGCCCCCCACGAGCTCGGTCAGGCCGACGAGCAGCACGAGCGCGGCGGACGCCGGGAGGCCGAAGCTCTCGAAGAGCGCCATGTAGCCCGCCCGGTCGGTGAACTTCCCGATCGAGGTCAGGATGAACGCGACGCCCGCGACGATGCGCAGGGCGGCGACGACGTGGCGGGTCCGGCCCCCGACCCGTTCGCGGACCAGCTCCGTACGCCACGACTCCACGGCAGACCTCCGATGTCTCGACGGGTGCCGCTCAGCGCGCCACCATCCCGTCGCCGTCTCCAGCACGGATGGGTCACGACGTCGAACCGGTCGGGACGCGGTGACGCCCCGCGTCCGCGCGACTGCTCCGCGCCGACGTCGTCGTTGCGCTCGGTGACACGAGGTGGACGGTTCGCGAAGACGTCACCCGAGTGCCTGCACGTTCTTGACCTGATCTCAGCACGCTCGCCACGGTGAGTGCCCAGCGGCACGCCATCCGACGCGGGTGCCAGGAGCAGCGATGACGCGGACCGAACCGGCCGTCGCGCCGGACGACGGCCGCTCCGGGCCGCCCGGGCCCGTCACGCCCGGGTCCGTCACGCCCGTGCCCGTCACGCCCGTGCCGCCGGTCGGGCCCGCGGCGCTCCGGCGGATCGCGCGGCTGTGCGCCGTCGTCGGCGTCGTCTTCGCCGCGCTCGCCCTCTCGGCGCTGGTGCTCGTGGACCAGGCGCCGGGCCTGGGCGCGCCGGACGCCGCCTACATCGCCTACTACGCCGGGAGCGGCGACGCGTTCGTGGCCCTCGGCCTGCACGTCGCGCCCTTCTCCGGGATCGCGTTCCTGTGGCACATGGCCACCGTGCGCTCGCTGGTCACCGCGACCGGTCGGCCGACCCCGGAGCCGACCCGCTGGCTGCACCTCGGTGCGGCCACCGTGTTCGTCGGGCTCGTGTTCGCCGGGGCCGCCGCGGTCGGGGCGCCCGGTCTGATCTCCACGGTGGGTGCCGGGCCCCCGACCGCACCGGGAACCGCTCGCGCCCTCGCGGGCACCGGCTACGCGCTGCTGTTCGTCTACGGCGTCCGCGTCGGTGGCATGTACCTGATCGCGACGACCCTCCTCGTGCGCGCCGCCGGCCTCGTGCCGCGCTGGTTCACGATCGCGGCCCTGGTCCTCGCGGCGGGCCTGCTCGTCGGCACCACCTTCCATCCCGCGGTCCTGGTGGCCTTCCCGGTCTGGGTCCTCGCGCTCAGCGGGGTCCTGCTGCACACCACCCGGAGCGCCCGAGATCCCGCCCACGTCCGGGAGGACCCGCCATGACCGCTCCGACCGACCTCGACGCCGTCCCGGGCCCCCGTGGACTGCCCTACCTCGGCAACCTGCTCGACATCGACCGCGACAGCCCCGTCGAGGGCTTCGTGCGGCTGGCGCGCGAGTACGGGCCGATCTACCGGCTCGCCACACCGGCCGGGACCCGCCTCATGGTCTCGGGTCCCGATCTCGTGAACGAGATCTGCGACGACGAGCACTTCGACAAGAAGATCGCGGCCGGACTGAAGACCATCCAGAGGAGCGTGGCCGGCCACGGCCTGTTCTCCTCGGACACCGAGGACCCGCTGTGGCACCGCGCGCACGACATCCTCATGCCGGCCTTCGCCGCGCAGGCGATGCACGGCTACCTGCCGCGCATGCTCGACATCGCGGGCCAGCTCTGCGACCGGTGGGCGCGGCTGAACCCCGACGAGGACGTCGACGTGGCCAAGGACATGACCTCGCTGACCTTCGACACGATCGCCCTCTGCGGGTTCGACTACCGCTTCAACTCGTTCTACCGCGACACCCCGCACCCGTTCGTCGCGGCCATGACCCGCTCGCTGACCGCCGCGCAGGCGCGGGCGCGGCGCCTGCCGGTCCAGAACCGGCTGCACCGGCGGGCCGAGCGGCAGGCCGACGAGGACCAGGCGCTCATGCGCGACGTCGTGCAGAAGCTCATCGACGAGCGACGGGCGTCCGGGGAGATCGAGCGCGGCGACCTGCTCGGGCTCATGCTCACGGGCGTCGACCGGCAGACGGGTCAGGGCCTGCCCGACGACAACATCATCGCCCAGTGCCTGACCTTCCTCATCGCCGGCCACGAGACGACCAGCGGCCTGCTGACCTTCGCGCTCTACTTCCTCGTCAAGCACCCCGAGGTCGCCGCCCGGGCCCGCGCCGAGGTCGACGAGGTGCTCGGCGACGACGCATGGCCGACGCACGAGCAGGTGCGCCGCCTGACCTACGTCCGGCAGGTGCTCGAGGAGACCCTGCGCCTGTGGCCCACCGCCCCGCTGTTCACCCGGGCCCCCTTCGCCGACACCGTCCTCGGCGGGCGGTACGCGGTCCCGGCGGGCACGCCCCTGACCGTGCTCATCCCGATGCTCCACCGCTCGGTCGAGGTGTGGGGGCCGGACGCCGAGGAGTTCGACCCCGAGCACGTCTCCGCGGAGCGCCTCGCCGCGCTCCCGCCGAACGCCTACAAGCCCTTCGGCACCGGGCAACGGGCCTGCATCGGGCGCCAGTTCGCCCTGCAGGAGGCCGTCCTGGTGCTGGGGATGCTCCTGCAGCGCTTCGAGTTCGTCGACCACCTCGACTACGAGCTGAGGGTCCGCACCACCCTCACCGTGAAGCCCGACGGCTTCCGGCTGCGCGTCGTGCCCCGCCCGGGGCGTCCGCTGCCCGTCGGCGGCGTGGCCCCGTCGACGACGATCCGCGCCCCGCAGGCCGACGAGCCGGCCGCGCGGCCGGCGACGGCGCCGGTGCCCGTCGAGGCCCGCCACGACACCCCGCTCGCGGTGCTGTTCGGCTCGAACCTCGGCACCGCGGAGGGCCTCGCCACCCGCCTGGCCGCCGAGGGCACCGAGCGGGGCTACGCGGTGACCCTCGGGCCCCTCGACGACCACGTGGGTCGCCTCCCGACCACGGGCGCGGCCGTCGTGGTGAGCTCGTCGTACAACGGCACACCACCGGACAACGCGGCCGTCTTCTGCCGCTGGCTGCAGGACCCGGCGACACCGGCGGACGTGGGCCGGGGACTCGCGTACACGGTCTTCGGGTGCGGGGACACGGCCTGGTCGGCGACCTACCAGAAGGTGCCCACGCTGCTCGACACCGAGCTCGAGGCCCACGGGGCCCACCGGGTGCACGCCCGCGGGGAGGGCGACGCCGAGGCGGACTTCGACGAGCAGTACCGCGCGTGGCACGCGTCGCTGTGGAGCGACCTGGCGACCGCCCTCGACCTGCCCGCCACCGCCGCGACCCCGGCGACCTCGGGGTCCCGGCTGTCGATCACCGTGACCAACCGGCAGGCGGCCAACCCGGTCGTGACCTCCTACGACGCCCGCGCGGCGACGGTGCTCGACAACCACGAGCTGATCCTCGACGGCGGCGGGGCGGCCCGGAGCGCGGACGGTCGCTCGGTACGACACCTCGAGATCGCCCTGCCCGCCGGCGCGACCTACCGGACCGGCGACCACCTCGGGGTCCTCCCCCGCAACACCACCGAGCAGATTTGGCGCGTCATGGCCCGCTTCGGTCTGGACGCCGGGCAGTACCTCACGATCAGCCCGCGCAGCGGGACCCACACGCACCTGCCGATCGACGAGCCGACACCCCTGCTCGGGGTGCTCGGCGCGTGCGTGGAGCTCCAGGACCCGGCAGGGCGCGGCGACATCGAGACCCTCGCCGCCCACACCGACGATCCGGACCAGCGGGGCGCCCTGCTCGCGCTCGCGGGCGACGACGAGGAGTCCCGCGCGCGCTACCGGCGCGAGGTCGCCGAGGCCAACCGGTCGGTGCTCGACCTGCTCGAGGAGCACCCGGCCTGCGACGTCCCCTTCGAGGTCTTCGTCGACCTGCTGCCCCCGCTGCGACCGCGCTACTACTCGATCTCGTCGTCCCCGCTGGTCGACCCACAGATCTGCGCCGTGACGTCCGGGGTCCTGCGGGGCCCGGCGCGCCGTGGGACCGGGGTGTTCCGCGGTGTCTGCTCGGGCTACCTCGCCCGCGTGCCGGAGAAGGGGACGGTGTTCGCCTTCGTCCGGTCGCCCTCGATCCCCTTCCACCCGCCCGAGAACCCGCACACGCCGATGATCATGGTGGGGGCGGGGACCGGCATCGCGCCGTTCCGCGGCTTCCTCCAGGAGCGTGACGCGCTGCGGGCACAGGGGGTGCCGATCGGGCCGTCGCTGCTCTTCTCCGGGTGCCGCGGCCCCGCCGACGACCTGTACCGCGCGGAGCTCGACGAGTACGAGAAGCAGGGCGTCGTGCGCGTGCGCTCCGTGCACTCCCGCAGCCCGGTCGAGGGCCGGCGCTACGTCCAGCACGAGATGCGGGCCCGGGGCGACGAGGTGTGGGAGCTGATCGAGCAGGGCGCGTCGGTGTTCGTGTGCGGCAACGCGTCGACCATGGCGCCCGCGGTCCGCGAGGCCCTGATCGAGATCCGCCGCGACCACGCCGGCGGGTCGGGCCAGGACGCCGCCGACTGGCTGGTCGGGATGCGCGGCGAGGGGCGCTTCGTCGAGGACATCTGGGGCGGGTGAGCACCACGGGCGGGCCGGGGCACGCCTCCGGTCAGGGAAGCGGGCCGGCGGTGCCGACGAGGCTGCGGGCGACGAGCCGATCGAACCCGGGCAGGCGCAGGGCCCGCAGCGCGAGGCGGCGGGCGAGCAGGCGGGTGCGGGTCGCCGGCAGGAACCAGTCGGCGCTGCGCCGCCCCGCCTCCTGGCTCGCGGTCGTGACCGGGCGCACGCGGTCCTCGTAGCGGCACAACGCCTCCTCGACGTCCCCGCCGGACGCGAGTGCGGGCCCGAGCTCGCCGGCCAGCACGTGGGCGCCCGCGACGGCGAGCGACGCGCCCTGGCCGGCGAGCAGCGAGACCGCCCCCGCGGCGTCCCCGAGCAGCGTGACCCGGCCCCGACTCCATCGCGGCAGCTCGACCTGCGCGACGACGTCGTAGTACAGGTCGGCGTCGTCCGGGCAGTGGGCGAGCGCGTCGGGCACGACCCAGCCCAGGTCGCGGTGCACGGCCCGCACCGTGCCGGCCGCATCGACGGGCAGGGCGAGCGGGTCGGCGTGTGGGGCCGGGTGGAACACCGCAGCGGCCACCTCGTCACCGGCGAGCCCGTAGAGACCTGCGCCGTGCCCGACCGTGTCGGTCATGACGAACCGGTCACCCAGGCGGGCGCGCAGCGCGGCGTCACGGAACGTCCAGGCGGCCGTGTGCAGCCCGAGCGGGCGCAGGTACGCGTGCTCCGGACCGTGGAGCAGGGCGCGGACCGCAGAGTGCACGCCGTCGGCTCCCACCACGGCGAGGGCGTCGAGCCGGGTCCCGTCCGCGAGCGCCACGACGACGCCGTCGCCGCGCGGCACCACCTCCGTGACCGTCACCCCGAAGCGCAGGTCCACCACCGGGTCGAGGTCGTCACGCAGCACCCGTTCGAGGTCGCCCCGCAGCAGGCTCAGCAGGCGGCCCCCGACGGCGCGGGTCGCCGCCGCGTAGTCGATCTCCGCCGTGCGGCGGCCCCGGCGGTCGACGTAGGTCACGGCCGTCACGGAGTACGCGACCGGCGCGAGCAGGGGGAGGAGGCCGGTCTCCTCGGCGGCCAGGTGCCCCGGGCCGAAGAAGTCCATCATGTAGCCGCCGCCGCGCGGCCGGCTCGCCCGCTCGAGCACCGTGACGGGGATCCCCGCGCGGCCGAGCTCTCGCGCCAGCGCCAGCCCCGCGATCCCCGCGCCGCACACCACCACCGTCACGCCCCGCATCCTCGGCCGCCCGCCGCGCGCCCGTCGAGGCGCGGGCACCGGTCGGACAGCCGGACGACAGCCGGTCGGCAGGGCCGCGGCGCACCGTCGTCGCCATGACGACCACCGAGACCCGTCCCGACACCGTCCCCGCCGAGACCGACGACGAGCAACGCACCACGGCGTGCGCCGAGAAGGTCTTCGGATGGATCCTCGGCGCGGAGAACCTCACCGCCATCTACCTGGGCGACCGCCTGGGTTGGTACCGCGCCCTGGCCGCCGACGGCCCGGCCACCGCCCCGGAGCTGGCCGCCCGCACGGAGACCGCCGCGCGCTACGCCCGCGAATGGCTCGAGCAGCAGGCGGTCTGCGGCCTGCTCACCGTCGACGACCCCGGCGCCGAGCCCGACGTCCGGCGCTTCACGCTCCCCGCCGCCCACGTGCCCGTGCTGGCGGACCCCGACAGCGAGGTGTACCTGCCGTCGGTGGCCCGGGTGCTGACCGCGGGGCAGCGCCGCGTCGACGACCTGCTCGAGGCCTACCGCACCGGCGGCGGCGTGAGCTGGGAGCGGCTCGGCGTCGACGCCCGCGAGGGCCAGGGCGACCAGAACCGCGGCCTGCTGCGCAAGGCCCTGACCCGCGACTACCTGCCCCTGCTGCCCGCGGTCGACCGGGCGCTGCGCGCCGGCGGCCGCGTGGCCGACGTCGGCTGCGGCATGGGCTGGTCGACGGTCGGGATCGCCGGCGGCTACCCGACCGCACGCGTCGATGCCTTCGACGTCGACGAGGCCTCGATCGAGGCCGTCCGCGCCCACGCCCGCGAGTTCGGGGTCGCCGACCGGGTCGCCGCCCACCACGTCGACATGGCCGGCGCGATCGACCGCGGGATCGCCGAGGAGGGCGGCTACGACCTGGTCTGCGCGTTCGAGTGCGTCCACGACATGCCCGACCCGGTCGGGGTCCTCGCCGCGATGCGTCGCGCCGTCGCCGCGGACGGCACCGTCCTGATCATGGACGAGAAGGTCGCGGACACGTTCACGCCGGACGGCGACGAGGTCGAGCAGCTGTTCTACGGGTTCTCCCTGCTGTGCTGCCTGCCCGACGGCCTCTCCACGCCGGGCTCGGCCGCCACCGGCACGGTGATGCGGCGCAGCACCCTCGAGGAGTACGCCCGCGCCGCCGGCTTCGCCGCGGTGGAGGTGCTCGACGAGCTCGACAACGACATGTTCCGGTTCTACCGCCTGCGGCCCTAGGCTCCGGGGTCCCCACCGGTCGGCGGAGGGAGCACGGGATGACCGGCCCGGACGAGCCCGAGATCCTGCGCTACGCGGCGTTCACCACGACCCCGGCCGGGGGCAACCCGGCCGGGGTCGTGCTGTGCGCCGAGGGGCTCGACGAGGAGACGATGCGCGAGATCGCCGCGGACGTCGGTTTCTCCGAGACCGCGTTCCTCCTCGCGCCACCGCCCGGGGCGGCCGGCGACGACGGGGCGCACCACCACACCGTGCGGTACTTCAGCCCGCGCGCCGAGGTGCCGTTCTGCGGGCACGCCACCATCGCCACCGGGATCGCCCTGGCGCACCGCGAGGGCCCCGGCACCCAGGTGCTGCACACGCGGTCGGGCCCGGTGACGGTGCGCACGGGCTGGCAGGACGGGGTCCTGTTGGCGACGCTCACGAGCGTGCCGCCGTCGGTCGCGCCGGTCGCCGAGGCCGACGTCGACACCGCCCTGGCCGCGCTGGGGTGGCGGCGCGACGAGCTCGACCCCGCGCTGCCGCCCCGCGTCGCCTACGCCGGCGCGCACCACCTCGTGCTCGCGGCCGCCACGCGCGAGCGCCTGGCCGCCCTCGACTACGACATGGACGCGCTCGGCGCGCTCATGGCCGACCGCGACTGGACGACCGTGCAGCTCGTGCACCGCCTTGGCGGCGTCGAGTTCGCCGTGCGCGACCCGTTCCCGCCCGGCGGCGTGTACGAGGACCCCGCGACGGGGGCGGCGGCCGCCGCGCTCGGCGGCTACCTCGTCGAGCAGGGCGCGATCGTCGCCCCGGTGCGCCTGACCCTGCACCAGGGCGAGGAGATGGGACGCCCGAGCACGCTGCTCGTCGACGTCCCGGCCGACCCGAGCCGGGGCGTCGACGTCAGCGGCCCGGCCGTCCCGATGGACTGAGGAAACGCCCGCGAGGGCGGCGGACCGGCACCGTGGCCACGGCCGTCACCGAGGCCCGGACCGCGGGGTCGGGGCGGCCCGGGACTCGCTGCGAGCACCGGGTGAATCCGGGGTCGGAGGTGGCTAGGCTTCGTGCGCGGGTGGTGGACGTGACGTGCGTGGTGCGGGTGCTGGGAGCGATCGAGGTCGCCGACGCCCCGGTCCGCTCGGCCCGCGTCCGGCGCCTGCTCGCCCTCCTCGCGCTCGACCCGGGCCGCATCGTGCCCGTCGACCGGCTGGTGGGCGACGTCTGGCCGAACGGCGCGCCCGAGCACGGCGAGGCTGCGCTGCACAGCCTCGTCGCGCGGGCCCGGCGGGTCGTCGGCGCCGCGGCGCTCGCCACCCGCCCGCCCGGCTACGCGCTCGAGCTCGCGGCGGACGCCCTCGACGCGACGGCGGCGGCCCGGCTGCAGGACCGGGCGCGGGCGGCGGTCGACGCGGACGTCCGGGCGTCGTTGCTCGACGAGGCCCTGGCGCTGTGGCGCGGCCCGGCGTTCGCGGAGTTCGCCGACGAGGAGCCGTTCCGCCCGGTCGCCGTGCGCCTCGAGGAGCTGCGCCGGGAGCTCGAGGACGCCCGCGCTGCGACCGACCTCGACCTCGGGCGGCCCGGGGACGCCGTCGCCCGGCTCGAGGTGCTCGTGGCCGCGGCGCCGCTGCGGGAGCGCCGCCGCGAGCTGCTCGTCGACGCGCTGCACCGCGCCGGGCGCCCGGGCGACGCCCTCGCCGCGGTCGCCGCCCACCGGCGGGTGCTCGCCGACGAGTTGGGCCTCGACCCGGGCCCGGCGATCCGCGCGCTCGAGGCGCGGGTGCTGGCGGGGGAGCCGGCGCCGCCCGTGGTGGTGGCAGCGAACGCGCCGTTCGTTGCGCTAGAAGCAGCGGACGGCGCGTTCGCTCCCCATCCCGGGGCCGCACTGATCGGGCGCGCCTCGGCGCTGGCCGGCGTGACCGGCGCGCTCGGGGACGGGCCGGTGACGCTCGTGGGGCCCGGCGGGGTCGGGAAGACGACGCTCGCTCGGCACGTCGCGGCGTCGGTCGGCGGGTCGTTCGCGGACGGCGTCGTGGTCGCCGAGCTCGCGACGGTGGCCACCGGCGCCGAGGTCGCGCCGGCGGTCGTCGCGGCCGTGGGCGCCCCGGGCGCGTCGGGTGCCGACGCCCGCGAGCGGGTCCCCGCGGTCCTGCGCGGACGGCGGCTGCTGCTGGTGCTCGACAACGCCGAGCACGTCGTCGACGCCGTCGCCGAGCTCGTCGAGCGCCTCGCCGACACCTGCCCGACCGTCACGGTGCTCACCACCAGCCGCGAGCCGCTCGGCGTGCCCGGCGAGCGGGTCCGGCCGCTCCCGCCGCTGGCCGACGACGCGGCCGTGGCGCTCTTCGCCGAGCGGGCGAGCGCCGCCGACCCGGCGTTCGCGGTCACCGACGCCAACCGCGAGGCGGTCACCGAGGTCTGCCGGCGCCTCGACCGGCTGCCCCTGGCCCTCGAGCTCGCCGCGGCCCGGATGCGGGTGGTGTCGCCGGCCGAGCTCGCCGCCGACCTCCCGGTGCACCGGCGCTTCCTGCGCAGCCCGCACCGCGGCGGGAGCAGCCGGCACCGGACGCTGCACGCCGTCGTCGACTGGTCCTACCGCCTCCTCGAGGAACGGGAGCGCACGGTGCTCGACCGGCTCGGCGTCTTCGCCGGGAGCTTCACGCGGGCCGCCGCGCGGGCGGTCACCGACGAGCCGGACCTCGACGCGGTGCTCGCCGCGCTCGTGGACAAGTCGCTGGTCACCGCGTCGGTGGACCACGCGGGCATCGGCCCGACGCGCTACGCCCTGCTCGAGACCGTCCGGGCCCACGCGCGCGAGCGGCTCGAGGAGCGCGGGGAGGCGGCCGGGCTGCGTCGACGTCACGCCGAGGAGACGCGAGGGTTCCTGCGCCGCACCGGTCGCCTCGCGGGGCCGGACGCCGACCGCCGTCTCGCCGCCGTCGTCGCCGAGTGGGACGAGCTGCGGGCCGCGGTCGCGTGGTCGTCCGCGCACGACCCCGCCCTGACCGCGGACCTCGTCGCCGCGCTGGTCGACGTCGGCGAGGTGCGGATGACCCCGGAGCTGTTCGCCTGGGCCGACGGGCTCCTCGCCGCGCCGTCGGATCTCGGCGCCTCGGCTCCGTGGGTGCACGCGGTCGCGGCGGAGGGGGCGCGGTTCGCCGGCGACCTCGACCGCGCGCAGGAGCACGTCGCCCGCGGCCGCCGGGCCCTCGCCTCACCCGGGGATCCCCCGGCGGCCGTGCTGGCCTTCCTGCAGTCCGAGGTGACGGGCTTCGCCGGTCGGGGCGCGGAGTCGGCGGAGGCGGCGGCGGACGCCGAGCGCCTGGCGACGGCCGCCGGTGACGACCGCGTGCAGACCCTCGCCACCTGCTCCCGCCTCCTCGCCGTCGCGTACGAGGGGGACCGGCAGGGGGCCGTGGCCGAGGCGGACGCCCTGGACGCCGCGGTGCGCGCCGGCGGCGATCCCTTGCTGCGGCCGTGGACCGTGTACACGCGCGGCGAGGTGCGCGTCGAGCACGACCCCGACGCGGCGCTCGACCTCGTCGAGGACGCCGTGCGCCGGGCCCGCGCGGTCGGCGAGCACTACGCCCTCGGCGTCGCCCTGGTGACCGTCGCGTCCCTGCGCGCCCGCCGGGGCGACGTCCCGGGCGCGGCCCGCGCCGCCGCGGAGTCCCTGGAGCACTGGCGCGGCACCGGCAACCGCACCCACCAGTGGGTCGGCCTGCGCGCGGTGGTCGAGCTGCTCGCCCGGGCGGGCCGGGACGAGGTCGCGGCCGAGCTCCTCGGCGGTCTGTTCGCCCGGCGATCCGGCGGCGCCCTGTTCGGTGCCGACGCCGCCCGCCTCGCCGCACTGCGCGACCACCTCGCCGACCGGCTCGGCGCCGACGCCCTCGCCCGCGCCGAGCGCCGCGGCGCCGCCCGCGACGACGACGGCCTCGTCGACCTCGCCCGCGAGGTCCTCCGCGCTCCGTGAGAGTGCCCTCATCGCCCTCTCCCGGACGCCTCACCGGCGCCGACGACGCTGGTGCGTGCCGGGCGAGGGACGCCCGCGCGACCTCCGGAGGCACCCCATGAGCCCGCTGACCCGTAGCCGCTCCCTGCTCGTCCTCGCCGCGCTCGGCGGGGCGCTCGCCCTCACCGGTTGCGCCGCCACCGACGGCGCCCCGATGCCCGTCGCCGTGTCCGTGCCCGCCGTCCCGGGCTCCGGGCCGGCGCCGGGCCAGCCGCTGCCGCCGCTCGGCCTCGGTGACGACGACGATGACGACGACGGCTTGCGGGACCGCGACGACGACCGCGACGACCGCGACGACCGCGACGACCGCGACGACGACCTCGACGATGTCCGGGACGACGACGACGGTCCCGGCGACGACGACGGCTGGGGCGACTGACGGCCCGAGCACCCCAGCAGCCCCCGTGCCTCAGCCGAGCCGGTACCCCATCCCGCGCACGGTCGTGATCCACTCGGCCCCGAGCTTGCGGCGCAGGTAGCGCACGTAGACGTCGACGACGTTGGAGCCCGGGTCGAAGTCGTAGCCCCACACCCGCGAGAGCAGCTGCTCGCGGGAGAGCACCTGGCCGGGGTGGCGCAGGAACGTCTCGGCGAGGACGAACTCGCGCGCCGACAGGTCGACGGTCTGCCCGTCCACCGTGGCCCGGCGGGTACGCAGGTCCAGCGACAGCGTGCCGAGGCGCAGCACCGTCACCTCGCCGCTCCCGGCGTCGGCGAGCCGCCTGCGCACCCGGGCCAGGAGCTCCTCGAACCGGAACGGCTTGGCCATGTAGTCGTCGGCGCCGCCCTCGAGCCCCGCGACCGTGTCGGCGACGCTGTCCCGTGCGGTCAGCACGACGACCGGCATCCGCGACCCCGACGCCCGCAGCTCCGCGAGCACCGCGAACCCGTCGAGGCCCGGCAGCCCGATGTCGAGCACCAGCAGGTCGTGGTGCCCGGCCAGGGCCTGGTCGCGGGCGGCGATCCCGTCGTCGACGACAGTCGTGGCGAAGCCGGCCGACCGCAGGCCCTTCTCGACGAACGCGGCGATCCGCGGTTCGTCCTCGGCGATGAGGATGCTGCTCAACGGCGGTCCGTCTCGGTCTCGGGGTGGTGCAGGGGCAGGACGAGCGTGAACGTGGCGCCGGGCCCGCTCTGGCCGGGCAGGCCGGTGCCGACGCCGTCGGAGAGCTCGACGTGCCCGCCGTGCGCGGCGGCGATCGCTCCGGCGATGGCGAGGCCGAGGCCGGCGCCGTCGGAGCGCCGGGTCTCTCCGCTGCCGCGGGCGAAGCGGGCGAAGATGCGCTCGCGGTCGGCGGCCGTGACGCCGGTGCCGGTGTCGGCGACCCGCAGCCGCAGGGATCCGCCGTCCACCCCGGCGCCGAGCACGATGCGGTCGCTCGGCGCGGTGTGGTGGGCGGCGTTGTCGGCGAGCACGAGCAGCGCCTGCGTCACCCGCTGGGCGTCCAGGTCGGCGGTGAAGTCGGGACCGAGCGCGTCGGTGCCGCCGACCAGCGCCCACTCCCGGTCGGCGAGCCCGGACGCCAACCGCCGCGTCTCCTCGAGCAGCGCGGTGACGTCGGTGGGCGCCGGGCGCACGAACTCGGGCTGCTCGGCCTTCGCGAGCACGAGCAGGTCGGTGACGATGCGGTTCATCCGCTCCAGCTCGTCGTCGACCAGCCCGATCGTCCCGCGGACGTCGGCGGGGTCGTCGGCGTCGACCACGTCGAGGTGCCCGCGCACGATGGTGATCGGGGTGCGCAGCTCGTGACCGGCGTCGTCGACGAACCGGCGCTGGGCGCGCGCCCCGTCCTCGACGCGGTCGAGCATCGCGTTCACCGCCCGCACCAGGGCTCCGAGCTCGTCGCGGCCCTCGGCGCCCGCGGTGATGCGCGCGGAGAGGTCGGTCTCGGTGATGGCCCGCGCGGTGTCGGCGACGTCGCGGACCGGGCGCAGGATCCGGCCCGCGACCAGCCACGCGGCGACCGCCGCGAGCACCGCGACGACCGCGCCCGCCGCCACCATGAGTCCCGCGGCGTCGTCGGCGGCGGAGCGCTCCTGGTCGGCGAAGTAGGCGACGACGATGACCCCGCGCGCCGGGTCGCCCGCCAGCGTCACCGGGACCGCGATGTAGCGGACCTCCCCCGCCCGGCTCTCGTAGCGCGCCTCGACCGGCGTCGCCACCGACCCGGCGAGGCGCGCGAACTCGCGGTCGTCCGCGAGCAGCACCGGGCTCTGTTGGCGGCTCTGGTAGCGGAAGACGCCGTCGAGGTAGCCGAGGAACTTCTCGTTCGGGCGGGCGAGGTTGTAGGTGATCGCGGTCTGGAGCACCTGGTCGACCGACGCGAACGGGGCGCCGTCGGCGGGGCTGCGACCCGACGCGGTGAGCGCGGTGAACTCCTCGATCTCGGTGCGCAGGGCGGTGTCCATGCGGGCGTCGGTGGCGCGGATCAGCAGCTGCCAGGTGACGACGGTGACCACCGCGAGGCTCCCGAGCACGAGCAGCAGCACCCAGGCGACGATGCGGACGCGGGTGCCGCGGGCACGTAGGAAGCGGGCGAGGTGGCCGGTCGTCGCGGTCGCCCGCTCAGGTGCCGCGTCGCGGTCGGGGTCAGCCGTCGTCGGGGCCGTCGTCGGGGCCGTCGTCGGGGCCGTCGTCGGGGCCGTCGTCGGGGCCGTCGTCCGGGCTGTCCGCGCCGTCATCCCCGTCCTCCTGCCCGCCGGCGGGCGGCGGCGCCACGTAGCCGTCGTCGTCCTGCCCGGGGGCGGGGGCCCCGCCCGGTGCCGGCGGCACGGACGGCACCGACACCGGCGCGGGCAGCGGGACACCCGTCGAGGTGTCGCACGCCGTCGCGCCCACCATGCCGATCCCGAGGCCCGCGAGCAGCAGGGCGGCGGAGAGCGTCGGTCGAGCCATGCCGCCACCCTGGCCGTCGCGGGTGAGCGGTCCGTGACGACGCGATGAGAACGTTCTCACGACCGGTGCGCTGCTCACCTGCGCTCGCGCACCTGCCCCGCGTCGACGTGCCAGTGCCGCGTGGTGGCGACCCCGGCGAGCAGGCGACGGTCGTGCGAGACGAGCAGGAGCGTGCCCTCGAACGACGCGAGCGCGGACTCGAGCTGCTCGATGGCGGGCAGGTCGAGGTGGTTGGTGGGCTCGTCGAGCACCAGCAGGTTCACGCCGCGGGCCTGCAGCAGCGCGAGCGCGGCGCGGGTGCGCTCGCCGGGGGAGAGGGTGTCGGCGCCGCGGTGCACGTGCTCGGCGCCGAGCCCGAACTTCGCGAGCAGGGTGCGGACCTCGGCCGTGGGCCAGCGGTCGAGCTCGGGCTCCCGGGAGAAGACGTCGAGCAGGGCGGTCGCGCCGGTGAGCAGGCCGCGGGCCTGGTCGACCTCGCCGACGACCACGCCCGACCCGAGCGCCGCCCGGCCCGCGTCGGGCGCGAGGCGGCCCAGCAGCAGCGCGAGCAGCGTCGACTTGCCGGCTCCGTTGGCCCCGGTGACGGCGACGCGGTCGGCGTAGTCGAGCTGCAGGGTGACGGGGCCGAGGGTGAAGTCGCCCCGCCGGACCACCGCGCCGTCGAGCGTCGCCACGACCGTTCCCGAGCGGGGCGCCGTCGCGATCGACATCCGCAGCTCCCACTCCTTGCGGGGCTCCTCGACGACCTCCATGCGCTCGATCCGTCGCTCGGTCTGGGCGATCTTCGAGGCCTGCTTCTCCGAGGTCTGCGCGTTGTGGTGCTTGATGAACTTGTCCTTGTCGGTGGCCTTCCTGCGGGCGTTGCGCACGCCCTTGTCCACCCACTGCTTCTGCGTCTGCATCCGCGCGGTCAGCTCGGAGCGCTTCTCGGCGTACTCCTCGTAGGCCTCGCGCGCGTGCCGGCGCGCGGTCGCCCGCTCGACGAGGTAGGCCTCGTAGCCGCCGCCGTACTGGGTGATCTGCTGCTGCGCGAGGTCGAGCTCGAGCACCGACGTGACCGTGCGGGCCAGGAACTCGCGGTCGTGGCTGACGAGCACCGTGCCCGCGCGCAGCTCCCGCACCCAGCGCTCGAGCCGTTCGAGGCCCGCGAGGTCGAGGTCGTTGGTGGGCTCGTCGAGCAGGAACACGTCGAAGCGCGCGAGCAGCAGCGAGGCGAGGTTGGCGCGGGCGGCCTGGCCACCGGAGAGCGCGGTCATCTCCGCGTCGAGCAGGTCGGCGGGGATGCCGAGGTCGTCGGCGACCTCGCCGGTGCGCTCCTCGAGGTCGGCGCCGCCGAGGTCCAGCCAGCGCTCGAGCGCGACGGCATAGGCCTCGTCGGCGCCGGGCACGCCCTCGGCGAGCGCGGTGGTCGCGGTCTCGAGCGTGGCGGCCGCGTCGGTGACGCCGGTGCGCCGGCCGAGGAAGCCGCGCACGGTCTCGCCCGGCACGCGCGCGGTCTCCTGGGGCAGGTGGCCGACGGTCGCGGTCGGCGGGGTGACGGCGACCGACCCCTGGTCCGGCGCGGCGAGCCCGGCGAGCAGGCGCAGCAGGGTGGACTTCCCGGCGCCGTTGACCCCGACCAGCCCGATGACGTCGCCGGGTGCCACGACGAGGTCGAGACCGGAGAACAGCACCCGGGCGCCGTGCGCGGCGGCGAGGTCCCGCGCGACCAGCGTGGCGCTCACGATCACCGACTCTAACCGCGCCCCGCGACCCGATATGTGAGCACTTTCCGGGCCTATAGGCCCGGAAAGTGCTCACATGGTTCGGCGCGCCGGTGATGGGCTGCACGATGGGTGGACGTGGGCGTCGTACCCTCCAGGGCGTGCCTGCCTGGGTCTGGTTCGTCGTCGCGGCGCTGGCCGCGGGCGGCGGGGCGCTGCTGCTGCTCTCCGACCGCGCGCGCACCGGCGGACACCGGCGCGACCGGCGCCGCTGGGCCGAGCAGAAGAGCTGGGAGTTCGTCGACGTCGACCCCGTCCTGCCGAGCCGCTGGCGCTACGGCGCCGTGCACCAGGGCGGGCACGGTCGCGCCCTCGACCTCGCCACCGGCGCCGTCCCCGGTCCGGGCGGCCGCCGCCTCGCCCACGTCTTCGACCACGAGCAGGCCGGCCAGGTCACCGGGATCGTCGCCGCGGTGCGCGGGGTGGCGACCCTGCCCGTCGCGCTCGAGCTGCGCCTGCCCTCGGCGCCCCTGCCCGACGACGCGGGCCTCGACTCGCTGGGCCAGGTCGGCGAGCGCTACGCGTTCGTCACCTCGGTCGCCCAGGCCCGCCCGCTGATCACCCCGGAGGTCGCCCGCGCCGCCGACCTCGTCGGCGACGACGTGCCGCTCGTCTGGGCCGAGGACACGTGGGTGCTCGCGAGCATCGACGCCGGGGCCGACCCCGAGCGCGTCCAGGGCCTGCTACAGGCGCTCGTCGAGGTGTCGGTGGCCCTCGAGAACGCGGCCGGCGGCGACGAGGAGGACCCGTACGCGGCCGGGCCCGGGCCGGAGGACGCCCCGGCGCCCGACGCCCCCGCGGACGCCGCCCGCCCCGACGACCCCCCGGCCGCCCCGCGCCCGACCCACAAGGACAGCCCCGCGGACATCCCCTACGACGTCGAGGACGACGAGTTCGGGCCCGGCGCCCGCAGCAGTTCGTCCTCGGGGCGGTGAGCGGGCCCGTCCCGCGCCGGACCCTGGTCACGTCCGCGGACAGCGACCTGGGCCGCGCGTTCGTCCGGCGCCTGCACGCCGGGGGCGACGAGCTGATCCTCGCCGGCGGTGCGCGCGAGGCGCTCGAGGCGCTGGCCGGGGAACTGGCCGGGGAGCCGGCCGGGACGCGTCCCGAGATCCTGCCCGGCGACCTCGCCGACGCCGACGACCTCGACCTCGTCGCCCGCCGCCTCGCGGCCGACACCCGCCCGATCGACCTGCTCGTCGTCGGCCCCCCGAAGGCGGGCACCGAGGCCCTGCCCGACGGCGACCCCGCGCGGGTCCGCGCCGCCCTGGACCGCAACGCCGGCGCCGTGCTGGCGCTCCTGCGCGCCGCGCTGCCGGGGATGATCGCCCGCGGGCACCCAGGCCCGGGCGGCGTGATCACCGTCGCCGGCCCCGGGGCCTACGTGCCGCTGGCCGGCGCGCCCGGTCTCGACGGGGCCGCGCAGGCCTACGTCGCCATGCTCACCGAGTCGCTGGCCCAGGCCCTGGCGCGCGACGGCCTCGGGCTCACCGTCGTCTGCCCCACCCCGCCGCCGGGCCGGGCCGCCGACGCGGTGGCGATGCGCGTCGCCCCGCCCGACGCCGACGCCGTGGCGGCCGCCGCGCTCGCCGACCACGCCGCGGGCCACCCGGTCTCGACGCCCGGCATCGGCCTCAAGGCGCTCGCCGGGGTGTCGCGGCTCGTCCCGTTCGACGCCGTCCGCGCCGCGTCCGGGCTGCGCCGGGGCGGGGGCCGGGGCGGGAGCCTCGCCGGCGCCCTGCGCGGCCGCCGCGGTCCCCGGGGGGCGCGCGACGGCACCGCGCTGGTCACCGGCGCCAGCTCCGGGATCGGCGCCGCGTTCGCCGAGCGGCTCGCGGTCGCCGGGCACGACCTCGTCCTCGTCGCCCGCGACGCCGGCCGCCTCGAGAGCCTCGCCGAGCGCCTGCGGGCGCGGTACGGGGTCGGTGTCGAGGTGCTCGTCGCCGACCTGGCGGCGGCCGCCGAGCGGCGGCGGGTCGCCGACCGGCTGGACGCCGGCCGCCCGGTCGCGCTGCTCGTCAACAACGCGGGCTACGCGACCGCCGGCGAGTTCGTCGACACCGACCCGGCGGCGCTGCGCGCGAACTACGAGGTCAACACGGCCGCCGTGCTCGAGCTGACCGCGGCCGCGCTGCCCGGCATGGTGGCGCGGGGGCGCGGCGACGTCGTCAACGTCTCCAGCGTGGCCGGCTTCCTGCCCGGGCGGGGGTCGGTCTACAGCGCCGGCAAGACCTACGTGACGACGCTCTCGCAGAACCTCGCGCTGACCCTGCACGGCACCGGGGTGCGGGTCATGGCGCTGTGCCCCGGCTTCACGCGCACGGAGTTCCACGCGCGCCTCGGGCAGGAGCGCCAGGGCCCGGACTGGCTGTGGCTGGACGCGGACACGGTGGTGTCGGAGGGTCTCGACGACCTCGAGGCGGGGAAGGCGGTGTCGGTGCCGGGCGCGGTGTACAAGACGATCGTGGGCGCGACGCGGATGGTGCCGCGCGCCCTGCTGCGGGCGATCGCGGCGCGCACGGCGACGGGACGGGGATGAGTGCGGTGACCACCCCGACGGTCGACCCCGACGCCCGCGCCCGCCTCGCGGCCCTCGTCGCGGAGCTGTCCGTCGTCCACGGCCGCGTGACGCTGTCCTCGGGGCGCGAGGCCGACTACTACGTCGACCTGCGCCGCGCGACCCTGCACCACGAGGCCGGGCCGCTGATCGGGCGACTCGTGCGCGAGCTGACCGCCGACTGGGACTACGACGCCGCCGGCGGGCTCACCCTCGGCGCCGACCCGGTCGCGCTCGCGGTGATGCACGCCCCGGGCGCGCCGGTCGACGCCTGCGTGGTGCGCTCGGCCGCGAAGACCCACGGCATGCAGCGGCGCATCGAGGGCCCCGACGTCACCGGTCGCCGGGTGCTCGCCGTGGAGGACACCTCGACCACCGGCGGCAGCGTGCTCACCGCGGTGGACGCGCTGGTCGAGGCGGGCGCCGAGGTGGTCGGCGTCGTCACCGTCGTCGACCGCGGCACGGGCGCGACCGAGGCCGTCGAGGCCCGCGACCTGGCCTGCCGCTCCCTGCTCGGGCTGGCCGACCTGGGGCTGTGAGCGACCCCGGCCCCGAGGACGACCAGCCCGGCCCCACCGAGTGGACGACCGGGCCGGAGCCGGTCGGGGTCGGACCCTGGCCGGGCGGGCCGGCGGCCTGGCCCGACGACCCGCGCTACGACCCCGAGCTCCTCGCCGCCGGCGACCGGCGCAACGTCGTCGACCGCTACCGCTACTGGCGCCGCGAGGCCGTCGTCGCCGACCTCGACCAGCGGCGCCACCCGTTCCACGTCGCGATCGAGAACCTGCACCACGACGCCAACATCGGCACCATCGTGCGCACCGCGAACGCCTTCGCCGCGGCGGCCGTGCACGTCGTCGGACGGCGGCGCTGGAACCGGCGCGGCGCGATGGTGACCGACCGCTACCAGCACGTGCACCACCACCCCGACGTCGCGGCCCTGCTCGCCTGGGCCCGGACCGAGGACCTCGTCGTGGTCGCCGTCGACACCGCTCCGGGGGCGGCGGCCCTCGAGACCGCGGTGCTGCCGCGCCGGTGCGTGCTGCTGTTCGGTCAGGAGGGTGTCGGGCTGACGCCGGCGGCCGTGGCGGGCGCCGACCAGGTGCTGGCGATCGCGCAGTACGGGTCGACGCGGTCGATCAACGCCGGCGTCGCGGCCGGGATCGCCATGCACGCGTGGATCCGCGCGCACGCCTCCCCGTAGGAGGGTCAGCGGCGCCGGTCGATGTGCTGGGTGGGCCCGTCGACGCCGGTGTCGATGACCTGGGTGGGCTCGTCGGTCGCCCCGTCGAGGACGTCCTCGGCCAGCCCCTGCGCCCCGAGCTTGCGCTCCCGGCGCGCCTTGATGAGCTCGACCGCGATCGGCACCAGGGAGAGCGCGACCACGAGGAGGAGCATGGCCTCGATGTTGTTCTTCACGAACTCGAACTGGCCGAGGCCGGCCCCGAGCAGCGTCACCCCGGCCGCCCACGCGACGCCGCCGATCAGCGAGAACGTCAGGAAGCGACGCGCGTCCATGCGCCCGACGCCGGCCATGACGGTGATGAACGTCCGCACGATCGGCACGAACCGGCCGAGCACGATGGCCCGGTTGCCGTACTTGTCGAAGAACTTCTGCGTGCGCTCGACGTTCTCGCGCTTGAAGAGCCTGGAGTTCGGCCGGTCGAAGATCGGGGGCCCGGCCTTGAGCCCGATGTAGTAGCCCAGCGCGTTGCCGAGGAACGCGCACACCACCAGCAGCACGCACACCAGCCACAGCGGCGTGTCGATGAGGCCGGTGACCACCGCGAGGCCGGTGATGAACAGCAGCGAGTCGCCGGGCAGGAAGAAGCCGACCAGCAGTCCGCACTCGGCGAAGATGATCAGGCACACGCCCGCGAGGGCCCAGGGGCCCAGCGCCTCGATGATGTACTGCGGGTCCAGCCACTCGGGGCCGAGGGCCTGCACCGTGGTGGCGGCGGCGGTGGGCGACACGTCACAGCACCGTACGCGGCGGGCCGGGGCGTCGGCGGCGGGGTCACCGGTTCGTCCGGGTGGTGACCTGCTCAGCCCGGCAGGGCCAGGGTGCCGACGGCCGCGAGCGCGCCCGCGACGGCGCCGGCGAGCAGCGCGACACCCGACCACCAGGCGATCCGCGCGGGTGTCCACGCCGAGGGCGCGTCGGCGGGCGGCGGCGCCGTGCCGGGCGCGGGTACCGGCCGGGCCCGGGGCACCCCGGGCGCCGCGGGACGACCGGCCGGACCGGGGCCGGGCGGCGGGGGACCGGGGCGGGCGGGGGCGCGCGGCGGCGGCGCGCCCGGCGCCCAGGGGCGCTCGGCGGTCGCCGGCCCGGGACGCGGGGCCGGACGCGGCATCGGCGGCCCGCCGCGCGTGGCGGCGGAGTAGGGGCCGGTCGTCGTGGGGCCGCCGGCACCGGGCCCGCCGGGGACGGGTCCGGCGGGGGTGGGTCCGGCAGCGGTGGGTCCGACGGCGGTGGGTCCGGCGGGGGCCTTGCCGACGGCGGGCCCGGGGCCGGTCATGCCGGGCGGGCCGGCGGTCGCCGGCCCGTGCTGGGCGACGGTCTCCGGCGCGTTCCCCGGCGCCGCCTCCTCCTGCCCGCGGCGGCGACCCAGCGGGCGGAAGCGGTCGCGCAGCCGCGAGCCGCCGGACGGGGCCTCGTGCGCCTCGGTGGGCGGCGAGGGATCACCGGTACCCCCGGCGGCGCCGCCCGGGGTGGACACCCCGCCCGCGGCGTGCGCACGCAGGGCCTCGGACAGCAGCCGCTCGTCGCTCATCCCGGCCGATGGTAACGGCGACACCCCGCGTGACCCAGGGCCGTCCGTGGGCCGTCCGGGATCGCTGGGCCGGTCGCCCGACCGGCCCTACCCCCCGCCGACCAGCTTGCCGATGGCCTCGAGCCCGCGGCTCGCCGTCGACTTCACCGTGCCCTTGCTGATGCCCGTGGCCTCGGCGATCTCGGCCTCGGAGAGCCCCCCGTAGTACCGCAGCACCAGCACCTCGCGCTGGCGCCGCGGCAGTTTGCCCAGCGCCGAGACCACCGCCTGGTGCTCCGCGGAGAGCATCGCGAGCGACTCGGCCGAGCGGGCGTCGGCGGTGTGCGGCGGGGTGTACTCGCGGGCGGTGCGCCGGCGGCGCAGCACCGAGCGGGAGCCGTTGACCACCGCCGTGCGCAGGTAGCCCAGCGCCGCGTGCTCGTCGCGCAGGCGGCTCCAGTGCCGGTGCAGCCCGGTGAACGCCTCCTGGACGACGTCCTCGGCGGTCGCCGGGTCGTCCACGAGCAGCACCGCGAGGCGCACGAACCGCATCCGGTGCTCGCGGTAGAGGTCCTCGAGCGTGCGCGGGGCCTCGTGCTGGTCCTGGGTGGCGACCGGGCCGCTCGCCGGCCCGAACGCCGGCCCGGACGACGCGGTGCCCGGCGGGCCGGGAGGTCGCGGCGGGCCCGACGGGCGGGCCGACGGGTGCGCGACCGCGGCGTCGGCCGGGGCGACGGCGTCGATGGCCCGCAGGCTGCCCAGTGTGCGCTCGACGGCGCTCTCCCCCGGGTGACCCACCTCTCCGACGATAGCCCTTCACCACGCGTGGTCCCGGTGGGGACGACCGCGAGCCCCCGGATCACCCGCGTGGCCCAGGGGCGTGCGCGGGGACTCCGGTCACACCGGACGACGCAGCGCCGGGCGCCTCGCCTGCGTCATACTGCGCCGACGCCCGGCCGGACCGCGCCCGCTCCGGTGCCCGGCCCCTGTCGAGGAGCTCCTGGGAGGCACGACGATGCCCATCGCGACCCCCGAGGTCTACATCGAGATGCTGGACCGCGCGAAGGCGAACCGCTTCGCGTTCCCGGCCATCAACTGCACGTCCTCGGAGACCATCAACGCGGCCCTGCGCGGCTTCGCCGAGGCGGAGAGCGACGGGATCATCCAGTTCTCCACGGGCGGGGCCGAGTTCGGGTCGGGGCAGTCGGTGAAGGACATGGTGACGGGCGCGAGCGCGCTCGCCGAGTTCGCGCACGTCGTGGCGGAGAAGTACTCGATCAACGTCGCGCTGCACACCGACCACTGCCCGAAGGACAAGCTCGACTCCTACGTCCGCCCGCTGATCGCGATCAGCCAGGAGCGCGTCGACCGCGGGCAGAACCCGCTGTTCCAGTCGCACATGTGGGACGGCTCGGCGGTGGAGCTCACCGAGAACCTCGAGATCGCCCAGGAGCTGCTGGAGAAGGCGGGCAAGGCGAAGATCATTCTCGAGGTGGAGATCGGCGTCGTCGGCGGCGAGGAGGACGGCATCTCCGCCGACATCGACGAGAAGCTCTACACCGCGCCCGGCGACTACGAGCGCACCGTCAAGTCCCTCGGCGGCGGGGAGAAGGGCCGCTACCTGCTGGCCGCGACGTTCGGCAACGTGCACGGCGTCTACAAGCCGGGCAACGTCAAGCTCCGTCCCGACGTGCTCAAGAAGGGCCAGGAGGTCGCGGCCAAGGAGCTGGGCCTCCCCGACGGCTCGAAGCCGTTCGACCTGGTCTTCCACGGCGGCTCGGGCTCGCTGCTCGAGGAGATCCACGAGGCCCTCGACTACGGCGTGGTCAAGATGAACGTCGACACCGACACCCAGTACGCCTACACGCGCCCGATCGCCGCGCACATGTTCGAGAACTACGACGGCGTGCTGAAGATCGACGGCGAGGTGGGGAACAAGAAGACCTACGACCCGCGCAGCTACGGCAAGAAGGCCGAGGTCGCGATGGCGGAGCGGGTGACCACGGCCTGCGAGGACCTGCGCTCGACGGGGCAGACGCTCGGGAAGTGACGCCGGGGATGATGGCTCCATGACCATCCCGACGGGCCCGGGCGCCGGGCACGGGCACAACCTGCTGGGGCCGCAGCCGACCTATCTCCCCGAGACGCCGGAGCCGGCGTCGCGGCTGGAGCGCGGTGAGGACCCGGCCGCGGTCGTCGCCGACCACCCGACCTACTCGGCCGGGTGGGCGGCGCTCGCGGAGCGCGCCGAGGCGGCGGGCGAGCACGTCACGGCCTACGCGTTCGCGCGCACCGGCTACCACCGCGGGCTCGACCAGCTGCGCCGTAACGGCTGGAAGGGCTTCGGGCCGGTGCCGTGGAGCCACGAGCCCAACCAGGGCTTCCTGCGCGCGGTGGCGTCGCTGGCCAAGGCCGCCCGGGCGATCGGCGAGACCGACGAGGTCGAGCGCTGCGAGGCGCTCCTCGCCGACTGCGACCCGGAGGCCCTCGCCGCCCTCGGCCTGGCCTGACGCGATGCCCGGCGGGCAGGGCCGGGTCGGTCCGCGCCTGCGCGGGCTCGCCGGCACCCGGGTCCGGCGCCTGCGCGACTCCGGGCTGCCGGTGCTGCAGTGCGCGCTCGCGGCCGGCCTCGCCTACCTCGTGGCGCGCGACGTCGTCGGGCACCCGGTGCCGTTCTTCGCGCCGATCGCCTGCGTCCTCGTGCTGGGCGTCGGCGTCACCAACCGGCTGCGGCGCTCGGTGGAGCTCGCGGTCGGGGTCAGCGTGGGTGTGGCCGTCGGCGACCTCATCGTCGTGCTCATCGGGCCGGGCTGGTGGCAGATCAGCGTGGTGGTGGGGCTGGCGCTGCTCGCGGCGCTGCTCTTCGACGTCGGGGCGCTGCTGCTCAACCAGGCCGCGGTGTCGGCGGTGCTGGTGGCGACGCTGCAGCCGCCGGGCACGACAGCCGCCTTCTCGCGCTGGATCGACACGCTCATCGGGGCGGCGATCGGGCTGGCCACCGCGGCGACCCTGCCCTCCCATCCGCTGACCCGCGCCCGGCGCGGGCTCTCGGCGCTGCTCACCGAGCTCGAGGCCGTGCTCGCCGGGACCGCCGACGCGCTCGAGGCCGGCGATCTCGACGCGGCCGCCGGGGTGCTCGAGCGGGCGCGGGCCACGCAGGGGCGCGTCGACGCGCTGTCCGACGCCGTCGACGCGGGCTTCGAGATCACGACGATCGCGCCGCTGCGCCGCCGCCACCGCGGGGAGCTCGCGCGCCTGCGCACGGCCGTGCGGCCCGTCGACCTGGCCCTGCGCAACGCGCGCGTCCTCGCCCGGCGCGCACACGCGGCGATCCGGGACGGCGAGCGGCCCGATCCGGAGCTGGTCGCGGTGCTGCGGCGCCTGGCCGACGACACCCGCACGCTGCGTGCCGAGCTGACCGACGGCGAGTCGACCGACGGCGCCCGCAGCGCGCTGCTGGACACGGTCGCCACCCTGCCGGAGCGGGGCGGCGGCTACTCGGCGGACGTGGTGCTGGCGCAGATCCAGTCGATGATCGTGGACCTTCTGACCGCGGCCGGCCACGACCGTGACGAGGCGGTGGCAGCGACGACGAGCACGCGGCGCGATCGCGAGGATCCCGCGGACCCGGAGGACCCGGAGGACCCGGAGGACCCGGAGGACCCCGGACGCTCCTGAGGAAACCCTCTCCCGAGGCGGCGCGCGACGGCGTCAGGACGCCCGGCGGAGCTCGCGGGTGTCGTCGAGACCGGACACCGGCGCGCGGGGCGCCGCGGGTGCGTCGTCGTCGTGGTGCACGAGCGTGAGGGCGGGGCCGGTGGGCTCCACCGGGGCGCGTCGCCGGGCCCGGGCCGCGACCGGCACCGCCGTCGCGTGGGCTTCGAACCGCTCGAGCAGGCAGACGACCAGGATGATCGCGATCGGGAGGATGACCACCACCGCCAGCATGGTCCTGGCATACCCCCACCCCGTCCCGGCACACGTGGTCGGCGGCAGGTGGGCACGGACGGTGGCTCGGTGGTCGCCCAGCGCAGTCGTGCGGCCCACCGACCCGGGGGATTCCCGCCGGTCCGCGGGGTGATGCCGGTCACATCGAGCGGCCGCGTCAGGGCCGCACGAGGAGCCAGTCCTCGGTGTGCCGGTACCAGCTGCGGCGGGGCACGGGCCGGTCGCCGGGGACGCCGTCGCGCACGACGGTCACCGGCGGCCGGCACCCGAGCTGGACCGCCCGCCCCGCGTGCTCGGTGACCCGGCCCGGGCGCAGGCCGCCGAGCCGGCGCGGCCCGGTGACGGTGACGCGCACGCCGCCGGCGGGGTCCGGCGCCACGGCGACCTGTGCCGCGTCGCCGCGCAGGACGCGGTGCTCGCCGCAGTAAATCTCGCCGTGGACCGGGCCCGTGGTGTGGCGCCCGGCGACCAGGCCGCCGTGGTCGTCGCGCACCAGCGGGGCCGGGCGCGCCGTCCCGTCGCGGGCGAGGTCCAGGGCCGCGGCCGGGTCGGTGGGCAGGCCCCACACGGCCGCGGCGGCCGAGTCGGGGTCCGCGAGCAGGGCGACCTCGACGTCGAGGCGCTCGCGACGCAGCAGGCGGACGAGCACCGCGGCGATCGCGGCGTCGTCGC
This sequence comes from Actinomycetospora sp. ABD4_176, assembly GCF_056311855.1. Taxonomy (NCBI): domain Bacteria; kingdom Bacillati; phylum Actinomycetota; class Actinomycetes; order Pseudonocardiales; family Pseudonocardiaceae; genus Actinomycetospora; species Actinomycetospora sp. ABD4_176. The sequence goes on from NZ_CM149974.1 coordinate 4,338,983, forward strand.
CGGCGACGACGAGGCGCCCGCCGTCACCGATCGCGTCGAGGACCGGGTCGACCTCGCCGCGGGTGGGCCGGGCCGACAGCGCGAGGATCGAGCCCGGCGACGCGGCGGCGCTCCAGCGCTCTCCGGCGTCGCTCCCGCACGTCAGCATGCGCGACGACGAGCCAGCGGACACGCGTGCACTACCCTTCCGTTGCACGGGGCGGGCCCCGCACTCCCGTGCGACCAGCGCAGTCGAACGTCAGGGAGTGTCACATGCCGGCCATCGTCCTCATCGGCGCCCAGTGGGGTGACGAGGGCAAGGGCAAGGCCACCGACATCCTCGGTGAGCAGGTCCAGTGGGTCGTGCGCTACCAGGGTGGCAACAACGCCGGGCACACCGTCGTGCTGCCCGACGGCAAGAACTTCGCCCTGCACCTCATCCCGTCCGGGATCCTGACGCCGGGTGTCACCAACGTGATCGGCAACGGCGTGGTGGTGGACCCCGGGGTGCTGCTCGAGGAGCTCGCCGGCCTGGAGGCCAAGGGCGTCGACACGGGCAAGTTGTTGATCTCCGCGGACGCGCACGTGATCATGCCGTACCACGTGGCCATCGACAAGGTGACCGAGCGCTTCCTGGGCAAGTCCCGCATCGGCACCACCGGTCGCGGCATCGGCCCGGCCTACCAGGACAAGATCGCCCGGGTCGGCGTGCGGATGCAGGACCTGCTCGACGAGAAGCTGCTGCGCGAGAAGGTCGAGGCCGCGCTGGAGCTGAAGAACCAGGTCCTCGTCAAGATCTACAACCGGCGCGCCCTCGACGTCGACGAGGTCGCCGACACCGTGCTGGGCCACGCCGAGGGCTTCGCGCACCGGATCGCCGACACCCGCCTCGCGCTGCACCAGGCGCTGGAGCGCGGGGAGACCGTGCTGCTCGAGGGGTCGCAGGGCACCCTGCTCGACGTCGACCACGGCACCTACCCGTTCGTCACGTCGTCGAGCCCCACCGCGGGCGGGGCGGCGGCCGGGTCGGGCATCGGGCCGACGCGCATCAGCCGGGTGATCGGGATCCTCAAGGCCTACACCACGCGCGTGGGCTCGGGGCCGTTCCCGACCGAGCTGTTCGACGCCGACGGCGAGTACCTGCGCAAGACCGGCGGCGAGTTCGGCGTGACCACCGGGCGCAGCCGCCGCTGCGGCTGGTTCGACGCCGTGATCGCCCGGTACGCGGTGCGCGTCAACGGCATCACCGACCTGTTCCTCACCAAGCTCGACGTGCTCTCCGGCCTCGAGAACGTGCCGATCTGCGTGGGCTACGAGGTCGACGGGCAGCGCGTCGACGAGATGCCGATGACCCAGGCCGACGTCACCGCCGCGACGCCGGTGTACGAGACGATGCCGGGCTGGTTCGAGGACATCTCGGCGTGCCGCTCCTTCGCCGACCTCCCGGCCAAGGCCCGCGACTACGTCGAGCGCATCGAGGAGCTCTCGGGCGCGCCGGTCTCGGCGATCGGGGTGGGCCCGGGACGCGACGAAACCGTCACGCGGCCCGAGGCCGCCCCGTAAACTCGTCCGGGTGGGCGCCTGCGAACACCTCCTGACCATCGGGACCGGCGGTGTCGCCGCCGACCCGGCGCCGGACGCGGTCGCGCGCGACGGCGAGACCCTGATCTGCCCGGACTGCCGGGCCGAGGGCTACACCGCATGGGCCCACCTGCGGAAGTGCGTGGAGTGCGGGCACGTCGCGTGCTGCGACTCCAGCCCGTACCGCCACGCTTCCAAGCACCACGAGGACACCGGCCACCCCGTGATGCGCTCGCACGAGCCGAACGAGTCCTGGCGCTGGTGCTACGTCGATCGGCGCCTCGCGCCCTAGTCAGGGCGGGGTCACGGCAGCCAGCGCGGTGTCGGGGTCGTCGCTGAACACTGCGTCGACGCCGAGCCCGACGAACTGCTGGTACTCGCCGAACGCGTCGCCGTAGGTGTCCGGCGGCGCGCCCGCCCCGTTGCCGGTCGCGCCGCCGCGGCGCCGCCCGAGCGGCAGGAACTCGTTCTCGTTGCGGAACGTGTAGGGCATGACGCGCAGGCCCGCGGCGTGCGCGTCCTCGACCAGGCGCGTCGGCGGGCCGGCGGCGTCGTCGGGACCGAGCGGGACGATCCAGTCCTTGCTCGGGCCGAGCCAGGTCGCGTAGGTGGCGACGTCCCGCAGCCCGTCCGGGGTCAGCAGGGCCTCGGAGGTGCGGGGGTCGTTCGCGGCGACGAGGTCGGCGGGCCGGGTGCCGGCGGTGTCGACGAGTTGCAGCAGCGGGCAGCCCACCTGGCCCCTCAGCGCGCGGAGGTTGGCCGTCTCGAACGACTGGATGATCACGCCGGAGTCCTCGCGGTCGCGGCCGCGGCGGCGCAGGGTCTCGACGAGGGCGGGCTCGACGGGCAGGCCCAGGCTCGCGAAGTAGGTGGAGTGCTTGACCTCGGGCAGCACGCCCACCGGCCGGCGCAGCTCGGCGGCGAGGCCGTCGAGCAGGTCGAGCACCTCGTCGAACGTCACGACCCCGTAGCGGCCGTCGTAGAGGGTGCTGTGCGGGCGGGTCTCCGGGATGCGCTCGACGGCGCGCAGCGCGCGGATCTCGGCGAGCGTGAAGTCGGTGGTGAACCAGCCGGTGGTCGCGGTGCCGTCGATCTGCTTCGTGGTGCGCCGGGTCGCGAACTCGGGCCTGGTCGCGACGTCGGTGGTGCCGCCGATCTCGGGCTCGTGGCGGGCGACGAGGGCGCCGTCGCGGGTGGGGACGAGGTCGACGTCGACGGCGTCGGCGCCCATGCGGATCGCCAGGTCGTAGGCGGCGAGCGTGTGCTCGGGGCGGTAGCCCGAGGCCCCGCGGTGCCCGACGACGGTGATGCGGTCCGGCGCGGCGCCGTCCGCGCCGCGGTCCGGGGCGGGGGCACCGGCCGGGGTGGGCGGCGGAGCGGGGGTGCTCGCCGCGCCGTCCGGCCCGGCGGGCGACGCGGCGGTCGGGGGTGTGTCGGCGCACCCGGCCGCCAGGACCCCGGCGGCGGCGAGACCACCCCAGAGGGCGGAGCGACGGGACAGGGCGGGCACCGCATCCGGGCTGGTCATCGCGCCGGATGATCCCCAGGCCCGCCCGCCCCCGCCACCCGGCCCGCCCGTCCCCGCGGTGAACAACGCGTGCGGGGCGGTTCGAGCGATGCGGCATTGCTGGCGTTCAAAGCCAGGATCGCCACATCCTCGCGAGGAGACACGCCGAGGCATCCGAACTCGGTGCGGTGCCCCGCCCGGGCCGGCCCACGGGGGGCTCCCCGTAGCGTGTCGGGCGTGCGCGTCCTGGTCATCGGGTCCGGAGCCCGCGAACACGCCCTGCTGCTCGCCTTCGCCGGCGACCCGCAGGTCACCGCCCTGGCGGCCGCCCCCGGCAACGCCGGGACCGCGGCCCTGGCCGAGCACCCGGGGCTCGCCGACGCCGCCGACCCCGAGCAGGTCGTCGCCCTCGCCCGCGGGTGGCGCGCCGACCTCGTCGTCGTCGGCCCCGAGGCGCCGCTCGTCGCCGGGGTGGGCGACGCGCTGCGCGAGGCCGGCGTCGCCTGCTTCGGGCCGACGGCCGCCGCCGCGCGCATCGAGGGGTCGAAGGCGTTCGCCAAGGACGTCATGACCGCTGCCGGCGTGCCCACCGCCCGCAGCGAGAGCGTCGACAACCCCGGCGACCTCGACGCCGCCCTGGCCCGCTTCGAGGCGCCGTGGGTGGTCAAGGACGACGGGCTCGCCGCGGGCAAGGGGGTGCTCGTGACGTCCGACCTCGCGGCCGCCCGTCGCCACGCCGCCTCCGTGCTCGAGGGCGGGCACCCCGTGCTGCTCGAGTCGTTCCTCGACGGCCCCGAGGCCTCGCTGTTCTGCGTCGTCGACGGCACGACGGTCGTCCCGCTGCTGCCCGCGCAGGACTTCAAGCGCCTCGGCGACGACGACGCCGGGCCGAACACGGGCGGGATGGGGGCCTACGCCCCGCTGCCCTGGGCTCCGGCGGGGCTCGTCGACGAGGTGGTCGACCGCATCGTCACCCCGGTCGTCACCGAGCTCGACGCCCGCGGCACCCCGTTCTCCGGCCTGCTCTACGCCGGGCTCGCGCTGACGTCGTCGGGGCCGCAGGTCGTCGAGTTCAACTGCCGCTTCGGCGACCCCGAGACCCAGGTCGTCCTCGCCCTCCTGCGCAGCTCGGCGGCGTCGCTGCTCGCGGCCGCCGCGCACGGGCGGCTGGCCGACGAGCCCGCGCCGACCTGGTCGGACGGAGCTGCGGTCACCGTCGTCGTGGCCGCCGAGGGCTACCCCGGGCAGGTCCGGACCGGCGACGTCCTGCGCGGCTCCGACGACCCGGGCGTCCTGCACGCGGGCACCCGCCGCCGCGACGACGGCGCCGTGGTGTCGAGCGGCGGGCGGGTGCTCTCGGTGGTGGGGACCGGTGCCGACCTCGATGCCGCCCGCGACGACGCCTACGCCCGTCTCGCCGCCGTCCACCTTCCCGGCGGGCACCACCGCACCGACATCGCCCGCGAGGCCGCCGCCGGTCGCGTCGCCATGCCAATGCGCGCCTGACGCAGGTTCCGCGAAACGGCACCACGGGTCCGCGGCGGCGACCTACCCTGCCGTCCGTGCCCGACCTCGTCCTCGGCCCCGCCGCCCTCGAGCAGGCGCGTGCCGGCATCGCGTCCGAGGCACGCCGGGTGCCGGCGATGGTCGACCGGTTCGCGGTGCCCCGCGCCGGCCTCGGCGACCTCGCCTCGGCCGGCGCGATGCTCGGCGCCCTCGACGAGGTCGCGCGGGCGTTCGACGCCGAGCTCGGCGCCGCGGGCTCCCGTCTCGACGGGATCGACCGCGCTCTCGACGCCGCGCTCGCGGGCATCCGTACCGTCGACGCGGACGCCGCCACGTCCCTGTCCGCGGCGTGATCGCGTGCCGTTCGACCCCGTCGGCGAGCTCGCCGCGCAGCCCGGGGGCCAGGAGCTCAGTGCTCTCGTCGCCCGTGTCCAGCAGGTCGACCCCGAGGTGCTGCACGGCGCGGCGCGCGGGCTCGGTGGGATGGCCGAGGGCGTCGACGGATCGCTACGGGCCGTCGACCGTCACGGCGCCGAGGTCCGGCAGGCCTGGCAGGGGCGTGGTGCCGAGGCGCTCAGGGGCTACCTCGACGACGTCGACCGTGCCCGCGGGCGCACGCTCGACGGTGCCGGTCGCATCCGCTCCCGCATCGATGGTGCTGGTCAGGAGCTCGCGGGGATGCGACGGGAGGTCGACGCCCACGTGTCGCGGGCGCTCGACGCCGCGCGCCGGCTGCGGGTCGAGGCGCTCGCCGACCCGTCGCGCGCCGCGATGGTCGACCAGCTCGTCGCCGAGGCGATCGCGGAGCCCACTGCGTCGGCCCGAGCCGCCGTCGACCGCGCCGAGACCGCCCTCGGCGACGCCGCCGCGGCCCTGCGTGAGCTCGCCGGGGACCTGACCTCCTTCTCCCGCCTGCCCACCCCCGACGCCCGCCCGATCGCCCCGCCGCCCGGTGCCGGGCCGCTGTGGTGGACGGCGGCGTCGCCGCTGACCGGCGAGGCGGTGGCCACCGCTCCGGCGTTCGTCGACGACGGTGGGGGCGGCGTGCAGGGGATCGACTTGTCGGGTGGGTCCTCGGCCGATTCGTCCGGCGACTTCACCGACACCTCGTCGCTCGACGGTTCGTCGGCGGGTGGGTCGGCGACGGACTCGTCGACGGATGACTGCTCGGGCTCCGCCGGCAGCTCGGATGCTGCGGACACGGGAGGGGCGGGGTCTGACCCGGACGGCTCGGGGTCGGGTGGCTCGGAGTCGAGCTCGACGGGTACGGGGTCGAGCGCGGGGGATGCGGATGCTTCGGGAACCGCAGCGAGCGGTGCGGATGGAACGGGGTCCGACGCGGAAGGCTCGGGATCGGGTGCGGACGACGCGGATGCTTCGGGAACTGAAGCGAGCGGTGGGGACGGCTCGGGGTCCGACGCGCCCGGCTCGGGGTCGGGTGCGGACGACGCGGATGCTTCGGAGACCGAACCAGACGGGTCGGATGGCTCGACGTCGGACACGAACGGCTCGGACGCCGAGACCGGGACATCGGAGGGCACCGGCGACGCCGGCGGACCCGGCGGCTCCGAGACCGGCTCGTCCGAGGGCGCCGGCTCTTCGGACGACGGACCGTCGGGCGATCCCGACGCAGCGGCTGGGGACGACGCGTCCGACGGCAGCGGGTCCTCGGACGGCAGCAGGTCCCCGGACGACAGCGAGGCCTCGGGCGGCAGCGAGGACACCGGCGACGACGAGGCGTCCGGCACGAGCAGGGACACGGACGACGAGGCGGGCGATTCAGCGTCCGACGGCTCGTCCGCGGCCGGCGCCTCGGCGGCCGACGACACCTCTGCCGACACCTCTGCCGACACCTCTGCCGACACCTCTGCCGACGACTCCGCCGCAGGCACCGCAGCGGCCGACGGCACCGGGGACACCGCCGACACTGCGACCGACGCCGCGCCGGCGGGCGGCCCGAAGGGCGAGGTGGGCGACTGGATCCGCGAGGCGATGGCGATCCTGCAGGCCGAGGGCGTGCCGCTCGACAAGATGGACGCCGACGACATCGCGACGATCATCGACCACGAGTCGGGTGGCGACCCCGAGGCCGTCAACAACTGGGACTCGAACGCCGAGAAGGGCACGCCCTCGCAGGGCCTCATGCAGACCATCGGCCCGACGTTCGACTCCTACAAGCTCGAGGGACACGGCGAGATCACCGACCCGGTCGACAACATCATCGCCGGGGTTCGGTACGCGATCGACCGGTACGGCTCGGTGTCCGAGGTGCCCGGTGTCGAGGCGATCGCCCGCGGCGATGCGTACGTCGGCTATTGACGCGGGTTCTTCCGAACGGCACCACCGTGGCGTCGGCCCGCCTACCGTTCCTCACATGCCCGACCTCGCCGTCGACACCCGCGCGCTCGAGGAGGCGCGCACGGTGCTCGCGGGCGAGTCCGGGCGGATGCCGGGGCTCGCCGACCGGCTCGAGGGCACCCCGCCGCCCGAGGTCGGCGGGCTCACGGCGTCGGCGGCGCTGCGCGATGCGGTGGCCGCGCTGACCCGGGCGCTCACGGCCGATCTGGAGGCGGCCGGCGCCCGCCTCGGCGACGCCGACCGGGCACTCGACGCCACCATCCAGCTGGTGCGGTCGACCGACCGGGCCGCCGCCGATTCCCTCCGGCCGGCGGGGAGCTGACGTGCCGCCCGCCGACTTCGACGGCCGGCTCGCGGCCGAACCCGCAGCCGCGGAGCTCGCGGGCCTCGCCGCGCGGCTCCGCACGGTCGACCCGGGTGCGATCCGGGCAGTGGCGGCGCACGTGCTGGCGGTGGGGGACGGCGTCGACGGCTCGGTGCGTGCCGTGGACCGAGCTGCGGCGGCGATCGAGGGCCGCTGGGAGGGCGAGGGCGCGGCAGCGTTCGGCGGCTGGGTGGCCTCGTTCCGGAAGGCGGGGGCGAGCGAGCGCCAGGCGATCGCGGAGGCGGTCACGACGCTCGAGCAGGTCGGCACCGTCCTCGACGGGCTGCGCCGCGAGGTCGAGCAGCAGGTGGCGCAGGCGCTGGCGATGGCCGGCGCGGCGCGCGACCGGACGGTCGCGGGCGCGGGCCTCCCGCCTGCGCTGGCCGACCGCCTCGCCGCGGACGCGGTGCGCGGACCCACCGACGCCGCGCGGGCGGCCGTCGAGCGCGCCGAGATCGAGCTCGCCGACGCCGCGGCCCGCCTGCGCAGGACGGCCGAGGCGATGACGGCGTTCGCAGCGCTGCCCGCACCGGACGCCCCCGCCACGGCCACGCCGCGCGCGACGCCGGTGCCGTGGCGGCCGGTCGAGGACGCGGCCGCGACCAGCACCGGCACTCTCGCGGGCGCCGCCGACCCGGGCAGCCACGGCAGTGCCGACGGCGCGAGCGGCGGCGAAGGGAGCGGCGGCACCGGCGGCGCAGGGAGTGGCGGCGGCTCCGGCGGCGGGTCCGGCGCGTCGGGCTCCGCGACCGGCGGCACGAGGCCGGCGCCCTCGGGCCAGGTTGGCGACTGGATCCGTCAGGCGACGGCGATCCTGCAGGAGTCGGGGGTGCCGCCCGAGAAGATGGACCCGGCCGCCATCGCGACGATCATCGAGCGCGAGTCCGGCGGCGACCCGGACGCCGTGAACGACTGGGACTCCAACGCGGACAGGGGCACGCCGTCCCAGGGCCTCATGCAGACGATCGGGCCGACGTTCGAGGCGCACAAGCTGCCCGGGCACGACGACATCCGTGATCCCGTCGACAACATCATCGCCGGGGTCCGCTACGCGATCGAGCGCTACGGGTCGGTGTCCCGGGTGCCGGGTGTCGAGGCGCTCGCCCGCGGCGACGCCTACGTCGGCTATTAGGGACCCGCCGAGCCCGACCTAGGGTGACGGGGTGACGACTCTGGCGCGCCTCGGCCCGGCGACACGGGCCACGGTCCCCCCGTTCCACGTCATGGACGTCTGGGCGGCCGCAACCGAGCGGGCGCGCACGCACGGCGACCTCGTCAACCTCTCGGCGGGCCAGCCGTCGACGCCCGCCCCGGTCGACGTGCGGAACGCCGCGAAGCGCGCCCTCGACGAGCAGATCCTCGGCTACTCCGGCTCGCTCGGCACCCTCGAGCTCCGCGACGCGATCGCCGCGCACCACCGCGCCCGCTACGGCGACGACACGGTGCGCCGGGACGACGTCGTCGTGACCACCGGCGGCTCGGGCGGGTTCCTGCTCGCGTTCCTCGCGGCGTTCGACGTCGGCGACACCGTGGTGCTCGCCCGCCCCGGCTACCCCTGCTACCGCAACATCCTCGCCGCGCTCGGCTGCGACGTCGTCGAGCTCCCGTGCGGCGAGGGGACACGGTTCCAGCCGACGGTCGCGATGCTCGAGGAGCTCGACCGCCCGCCGAAGGGCGTCGTCGTCGCGAGCCCGGCGAACCCCACCGGCAGCGTCATCGAGCCCGACGAGCTGGCCGCGCTCGCCCGGTGGTGCGAGGAGCACGGCGTCCAGCTGGTCAGCGACGAGATCTACCACGGCATCGAGTACGGGGACGCCCCGCCGACCGCCAGCGCCTGGAGCACCTCGCACGAGGCGCTCGTGGTCACCTCGTTCTCGAAGTACTGGTCGATGACGGGTTGGCGACTGGGCTGGCTGCTGGTGCCCGAGCGGCTGCGGCGGGCCGTGGACGTCATCGCCGGCAACTTCACGGTCTGCCCGCCGGTGCCCGCGCAGTACGCGGCGCTCGCGGCGTTCACCGAGGCGTCGCTGGCCGAGGCCGACGCCCACGTCGAGCGCTACGCCCTGAACCGGCGGCTGCTCCTCGACGGGCTCCCGGCCGTGGGCCTGACGCGGCTCGCGCCCGCCGACGGCGCGTTCTACGTCTACGCCGACGTCGCCCACCTCACCGACGACTCCCTCGCGTTCGGGCAGCGCATCCTCGCCGAGACCGGCGTGGCGGTGGCGCCGGGGATCGATTTCGACCCGGTCGACGGTCACACCTGGATCCGGCTGTCGTTCGCCGGTGCGACCGCGGACGCCCGGGAGGGCCTCGAGCGTCTCGGCCGGTGGCTGCCGACGCTGTAGGTCGGCGACGCCGGCGGGCTACTGTCCGTGCCCATGGAGCACGACGACGAACCGCGGCTGGAGGCCTGGGAGCGGCGCACCGACATCCCGCTGACCGTGCTGTCGGTGGTCTACCTGGTGCTCTACGCGGTGCAGGTGCTCGCGACGCGGCAGGGCCAGATCGTGTGGCAGGTCCTCGACACCGCCATGTGGGTCCTCTGGGGCGTCTACGTCGTCGACTACGTCGCGCGAGTCTCGCTGGCCCGGCGGCGGCTGCGGTTCATCGTCCGCCACCCCCTGGACCTGCTCATCGTCGCGGCACCGTTCCTCCGGTTCCTGCGCCTGCTGCGCCTGGTCGCGGCGGTCGCGACCCTCAACCGGGTCCTGCGCGACGACTTCCGCGGGCGCGTCGGCAGCTACCTCATCGTTACGGTGAGCCTGCTGTCGTTCGTCGCGGCGCTCGCCGTGTTCGAGGCGGAGCGCGACGCGCCCGACGCGTCGATCGTGACCTTCGGCGACGCGCTCTGGTGGGTGCTCACGACGATCACGACCGTCGGCTACGGCGATCTCTACCCGACGACGGTGCAGGGACGGCTGGTCGCCTCCGGTCTCATGATCGCCGGGATCGCCGTGCTCGGTACGGTCACCGCGGCGATCGCGACCTGGTTCCTGGAGCAGATCGGCGCCCGGGACGCCTCGGAGGCGGTGTCGTCGGCGGCCCCGCGCCGTGACCCCGCCGACGTCCGCCACGACGAGCTCCTCACCGAGCTGCGCGACCTGCGCCGCCGGCTCGACGTGCTGGAGAGCGCTCCCGACGGGGCGGAGTCGACCCGCGCGCCGAGCTGACGCGCGCCTCGGCGTGTCGCGCGGCCGAGGGTGTGGCGATCCTGGCCTTCATCGCCAGGGATGCCGCATCGCTCGTCAGGTGGTCGGGGCGGGGAGGGCGGCGGCGCGGTCGAGGGTGGCGGTGACGTCGTCGTCGGTGAGGTCGCGGTGGGTCACGAACCGCACGCCGGGGCCGAAGGGCACGGCGGCGACGTCGACCCCGGCCAGCGACGCCACGAGCGTGCCGGGGTCGGGTGTCGGCACGAGGACGATGTTCGTGTCCGGCGCGATCACCGGCCAGCCCAGCCCCTCCAGCCCCTCGGCGAGGCGGGCGGCGCGGGCGTGGTCGGCGGCGAGGTCGCCGGCCTGGTCGAGCGCCACGAGCCCCGCGGCGCCGACGACGCCGCCCTGGCGGATGCCGCCGCCGAGCATCTTGCGCAGCCGCCAGGCCCGGTCGACGAACGCCGCCGACCCGGCCACCACCGAGCCCATCGGCGCGCCCAGACCCTTGGACAGGCACACGGACACGGTGTCGACGCCCTCGGCCAGCGCGGCGGGCGCCACGCCGAGCGCCGCGGCCGCGTGCCAGATCCGCGCCCCGTCGAGGTGCACGGCCAGCCCGGCCTCGCGCGCCGCGGCGACCAGCGCGCGGTGCTCGTCGACCGGGGTCACCGCCCCACCGGCCCCGTTGTGCGTGTTCTCCAGGCACAGCAGGGTGGTGCGCAGCCCGAAGTAGGGCCCCGCGCCCCCGGCGGCCGCGGTCACCGCCGCCGGGGTCGGGCGTCCGGGCCCCGCGTCGTGCGCGAGCGGGGCCGGCATGCCGCCGGCGAGCCAGGCCGCGGTGCCCAGCTCGGCCTCGAGCACGTGCGCCCCGGTCGGCGCGAGGAACCTGTCACCGCGTGTCAGGTGCTCCATCAGCGCGATCGCGTTCGCCATGCACCCCGTCGGGGTCCACAGCGCCGCCTCGACGCCGAGCAGGTCGGCCACGCGTTCCTGCAGCGCCCCGAGGGTCGGGTCGCCGTCGAGGACGTCGTCGCCGACCTCGGCCGAGGCCATCGCGTCGCGCATCGCCGCCGACGGCCGCGTGACCGTGTCCGAGCGCAGATCGATCACCGCGGCAGCTTCACCACCGACACGAAGAAGTCGTCGATCTGGCGGATGACCTCGATGAACCGCTCGAAGTCGACCGGCTTGGCGACGTAGGCGTTGGCGTGGAGGTTGTAGCTGCGCAGGATGTCCTCCTCGGCCTGCGAGGTGGTCAGCACGACGACCGGGATGCTGCGCAGCGTCTCGTCGTTCTTGACCTCCTCCAGCACCTCGCGCCCGTCCTTCCGCGGCAGGTTGAGGTCGAGCAGGATCAGCCCGGGCCGCGGCGCGTCGCTGTACTCGCCCTCCCGGCGCAGGAACGACAGCGCCTCGACGCCGTCGGCGACGACGTGCAGCTGGTTGCGCAGCTTGTGGTGCTCGAACGCCTCCTGCGTCATGAGGACGTCACCGGGGTCGTCCTCGACGAGCAGCACGTCGATCTCGTGCAGGGGATCGGTCACGGGACGGCCTCCACGGGGCTCTCGGGCGCCGCGGCAGGGGTCGCGGCAGGGGTCGCGGCAGGGTTCGCGGCACGGGTCGCTGCGGTGGTCGTGCTGGACAGGACGGGCAGGGCGACGACGAACGTCGTGCCCGGACCCGGGTCGTCGTCCGCGCCGGGCTCGAGCCACATCGAGCCGTCGTGGCGCTCGACGATCTTGCGGCACATCGCCAGCCCGATCCCGGTGCCGGGGTAGGCGTCCTTGGCGTGCAGCCGCTGGAAGATGACGAAGATCCGGTCAGCGTACTCGGCGTCGATCCCGATGCCGTTGTCGCGGAACCGCAGCAGCCAGCGACCGTCGTCGTCCGGGTCGCGCTGCGCGTCGATCCGGACGTGCGGGGGCTCCTCGCCGCGGAACTTCAGCGAGTTGCCGAGCAGGTTCTGGAACACCGTGGTGAGCAGGGCCGGCTCCCCGAGCACCTGCGGGAGCTCGCCGCGCTCGACGGTCCCGCCCGACTCCTCGAGCGCCCGCGCCACGTTCTCGGTGGCCTGGTCGACGAGCTCGCCGAGATCCACCGGGCGCATCGGCTCGCCCTGCCTCCCGACGCGCGAGAACGCGAGCAGGTCGTTGATCAACACCTGCATGCGCTTGGCGCCGTCGGCGGCGAACTCGATGTACTGGTCGGCGCGCTCGTCGAGCTGGCCGGCGTAGCGGCGCTGCAGCAGCTGGCAGAAGCTCGCCACCTTGCGCAGCGGCTCCTGCAGGTCGTGCGAGGCGACGTAGGCGAACTGCTCGAGGTCGGAGTTCGAGCGCGCCAGGTCCCGGCTGCGGGCGTCGAGCTCCTGGCGCGCCTGCTCGGTGTCGGAGAGCTCGCGGACGATGAGCCGGCGCATCGCCTCCACGTCCTCGCCGAGCTGGGTGATCTCGCGCGGTCCGGCGGGCTCGACCTCGTGCTCGAGGTCCCCGTCGGCCACCTGGCGGACCTCCGCGGCGAGCCGGTGCGTCGGCACGACGACGACGCGGCGCAGCCACAGCAGCAGCCCGGCGATGCCGAGCGCGAGCCCGAGCAGGGTGACGGCGCCGACGACGGCGAGCATGGTGGCGGCGCCGTCGAGGTTGTCGCGGGCGTCGTTGCGCAGGGCCACGAGCCGCCCGCGCTGGACCTCGAGGGCGTCGCGCACCTCGTCGAACGCGGCCCGCCCCTGCTCCACCGACGGCGGCGCGCCGCCCTGCGCGATCGCGGCGACGGCGGGCTCGGCGTAGACCGCCCGCCAGCGTCCCAGGGCGTCCTCGACGGACCGGAGGTCCGCGAGGATGGCCGGATCCCCGCCGGCGGCGGCGCGCAGAGCCGCGAGCGCCTGCGCCTCGTCGGCGCGCCCGCGCTCGTAGGGCGCGAGGAAGTCCGGCGTCCGGGAGAGGGCGTAGCCGCGCACCCCGGTCTCCTGGTCGACGGTGGCCGCGTCGAGGCGCTGGGCGGCCAGGAGCGCCGGGTCGAGCCGGTCGATCAGCGCGGTCCGCCGCTCGTCCAGCGCGGACAGGGAGGCGGCGCCGACGACGGCGGCCGCGACGAGCAGGACCGCGATGAGGGCGCCGGTGACGACGAGGAGCCGCTTGAGCGACCAGCGCGCCAGCCCGGTCCGCCGCCGCCGGCGCGGCGGGACGAGGGGCGCGGGCCCCGTCGGGTCGGGCGTGGAGGTCTCGGTCATGGCTCCGGCCGCGTCGGTCGTCGGCGCGCTCACGTGTCCGACACCAGCAGCACGGCCGCGACGTCGTCGGGCCGGGCCGTCGACAGCGACCGCACGCGCTCCATCACGGCGTCCAGCATCGTCGCCGGGTCGTCCCGCCACGGCACCGGGCCCGCGGTGACCTCCCGCAGCAGCGCCTGCAGGCCGTCGGTCCACAGCACGTCGCCCGTCGCCTGGCGGCCCTCGATGAGCCCGTCGGTGTAGAGCAGCAGCGACCACTTGGGCGGGAGCTCGACGTCCAGCGACCGCCACGTCGTCCCGTTGCCGACGCCGAGCGGCAGGCCGAGCGCCTCGGTGGACAGCAGGCGGGTGTCGTCGCCCTCGCCGACCAGCGCGGGCGGCGGGTGGCCGGCCAGGCGCAGCGTCAGGCGCTGGCGCGTCGGGTCGACCGTCGCCGCGGCGAGCGTGGTGAACAGCGTCGGGTGGTTGCGCTCGCTGATGAGCAGCTCGTGCATCGTCGGCAGGACGCGGTCGGGGTCGATGCCCGACAGCACCAGCGTGCGCCATGCGATGCGCAGGCTGACCCCGAGCGCGGCCTCGTCGGGCCCGTGCCCGCAGACGTCGCCGATGACCGCGTGCAGCTGCCCGTCGCGGTCCTCGACGACGTCGTAGAAGTCGCCGCCGAGCAGCGTCTGCTCGGTGCCGGGCTCGTAGCGGGCGAGGATGCGCACCGCGGGGTCGTCGAGCAGCGGCGAGGGCAGCAGGCCGCGCTCGAGGCGCGAGTTCTCGTCGGCGCGCAGCTGGGCGTCGCGCAGGGCCCGGCGGACCCGGTCGCTGCGGCGGCGCTCGACGGCGTAGCGCACGGCGCGGGCGAGCGTCGGGCCGTCGACGGCGTCCTTGACCAGGTAGTCCTGCGCGCCGACCCCCACCGCGTCGGCGCCGAGCCGTTCGTCGCGCCGCCCCGTGAGGACGAGGACGGCGGGGCCGTCGGCGGCGAGCACGCGGCGCAGGCCCTCGAAACCGTGTGCGTCGGGGAGGGCCAGGTCGAGCAGCACGCAGTCCGGCCCGTCCGTCCCGTCGCCGTCGGCGCTGCCCCCGAGCACGGCCTCGGCGTCGGCGAGCGACGCGGCGCGCTCGAGCTCGACCGCGAGGTCGGCGTCAGCGAAGTGCTCGGTGACGAGGAGGGCGTCGGCGTCGTCGTCCTCCACGAGCAGCACCCGCAGCGGCGCGGACGCGTCCGGCTCCACCGGCTCCATGCGTCCTCCCTCCCTGCTCACGGGTCCCACGACCGTAGTCGCTCGCGCTTCCTCGACGGGGTCCGGCCGCCCCTCCTGCGCCGACCGTGCCCGTAGGCTCGGCCGAGTGAGTGCCCCGACGGTCCCGAACGTGCTCGCCGCCCGGTACGCCTCGCCCGAGCTGACCGCGCTGTGGTCGCCCGAGCGCAAGATCGTGCTCGAGCGCGAGCTGTGGATCGCCGTGTTCACCGCGCAGCGCGAGCTGGGCGTCGAGGTACCCGACGGCGTGCTGGAGGATTACCGCGCCGTCGTCGACCGCGTCGACCTGGCGTCCATCGCGGCCCGGGAGCGGGTGACCCGCCACGACGTCAAGGCGCGCATCGAGGAGTTCGACGCGCTCGCGGGCCACCAGCACGCCCACAAGGGCATGACCAGCCGCGACCTCACCGAGAACGTCGAGCAGCTCCAGATCCGCGACTCGCTGCGGCTCGTGGCGGACAAGACGGTCGCGGTGCTCGCGCGCCTGGCCCGGCGCGCCTCCGAGCACGCCGAGCTCGTCATGGCCGGGCGCAGCCACAACGTCGCCGCCCAGGCCACGACGCTGGGCAAGAGGTTCGCGAGCGCGGCCGACGAGACGCTCGTCGCGTACCGCCGGCTGGGCGAGCTGGTCGAGCGCTACCCGCTGCGGGGGATCAAGGGCCCGGTCGGCACCGCGCAGGACATGCTCGGGCTGCTCGGCGGGGACGTCGACAAGCTCGCCGCGCTCGAGCGCCGCGTCGCCGAGCACCTGGGCTTCACCGAGGTGCTCACCAGCGTCGGGCAGGTCTACCCCCGCTCGCTGGACCACGACGTGCTCTCCGCGCTCGTGCAGCTCGCCGCCGGGCCGTCGTCGCTGGCCACGACCATCCGGCTCATGGCCGGCCAGGAGCTGGTCACCGAGGGCTTCCGCGCCGGTCAGGTCGGCTCCAGCGCCATGCCGCACAAGATGAACACCCGCTCCTGCGAGCGCGTCAACGGCCTCGCGGTCGTGCTGCGCGGCAACGCGGCGATGGTCGCCGAGCTGGCCGGCGGGCAGTGGAACGAGGGCGACGTCTCCGACTCGGTCGTGCGCCGCGTCGCCCTGCCCGACGCGTTCTTCGCCGTCGACGGGCTGCTCGAGACGATCCTGACCGTCCTCGACGAGTTCGGCGCCTACCCGGCGGTGATCGCCCGCGAGCTCGACCGCTACCTGCCCTTCCTCGCGACGACGGCCGTGCTCATGGCCGCCGTGCGTGCCGGGGTGGGCCGCGAGACCGGGCACGAGATCGTCTCCGAGCACGCCCGCGCCGTCGCCCTCGACATGCGCGAGAAGGGCACCGAGGGCAACGACCTGCTCGCCCGCCTCGGCGGCGACGCCCGCCTCGGCCTCTCGTCGGCCGACCTCGACGCCGCCGTCGGCGACCCGCGCGCCTTCGTCGGGGCCGCCGGGACCCAGGTCGCCGAGATCACCCGGCAGGTGGACGCGATCGTCGCGCACCGGCCCGACGCGGCGGCGTACACGCCGGCCCCGATCCTCTAGCCTGCGCGGCCGTGGCGTCGCTCGGGGACTACTCACATCTCGCCTCCGGCAAGGTCCGGGACCTCTACGAGGTCGACGAGGAGACCCTGCTGCTCGTCGCGTCGGACCGGATCTCGGCCTTCGACCACGTCCTCGCCACGCCGATCCCCGACAAGGGCCGCGTGCTCACGGCCATGAGCGTGTTCTGGTTCGAGCTGCTCGGCGGGCCCGACGTCGCGAGCCCGCCGATCGCGCACCACCTCATCGCGGCGCGGGACGAGCGCATCCCCGACGAGGTGCGCGGCCGGGCGCTGCTCGTGCGCCGGCTGGAGATGATCCCGGTGGAGTGCGTCGCCCGCGGCTACCTCGCGGGCTCGGGCACCACCGACTACCGCCGCGACGGCGCGATCTGCGGCGTCCCGCTGCCCGACGGCCTCACCGAGGCCAGCGTGCTCCCGACGCCGATCTTCACGCCCGCGACGAAGGCCGCCCGGGGCGAGCACGACGAGAACGTCAGCTTCGAGGTCGTCGCGCAGACCGTCGGGCGCGACCTCGCCGGCGCGCTGCGCGACCAGACGCTCGCCGTGTACGCCCGCGGTGCCGCCTACGCCGCCTCGCGGGGCCTGATCCTCGCCGACACCAAGCTCGAGTTCGGGCGCTCCCCGGACGGCACGCTGGTGCTGGGCGACGAGGTGCTCACGCCGGACTCGTCGCGGTTCTGGCCGGCCGAGGGGTACGCGCCGGGCGCGGTGCAGCCGAGCTTCGACAAGCAGTACGTCCGCGAGTGGCTGACCTCGCCCGCCTCGGGCTGGGACCGGCACTCCGGCGAGGCGCCGCCGCCGCTGCCCGACGACGTCGTGGAGGCCACGCGGGCGCGCTACATCGAGGCGTACACGCGCCTGACCGGCCGGGAGTGGCCGCCCGCGATGTGACCGTGGGACGGGGGCGGACGGCCGTCGCCCGGCCGAGCCGCGGTGTTCACCCGGCGGTCGCCCGCCCGGCATCTCCGCCTGGCCTCATGGGTGGCGTGAGTCCCCGCCTGCTCGTCTCGGTCGCCGGTCTCGGGCCCGGCGCGCCGCTGGCCGCCGCCGTGGCGCTCGCGGACGCCCTCGACGCCCGTCGCGTACCCGTGACGTGGCTCGCCGGCCCGCGCCCGCACCCGGAGGTCGCGGCCTGGGCGACCGCGCGCCGCGGCCTCGGCGAGACCGTGCTGCTGCACGGCACGCATCCCGAGGTCGGGCCGGGCCGGCCCTACCGCCGCCTGCCCGCGCACGAGGCCGGCCTGCGGCTCGCCGCCGCCCTGCGCAGCCGCGACGCGCTCGGCCTCGCCGTCGACGGCTTCGCGGCGCCGGGCTGGGCCGCCTCGCCCGGCATGCGGAGCGCGCTCGCGACGGCCGGCATCGGCCTGCTCCTCGACGACGGCGGCGTGCACCGCCTGGGTCTCGGCGGCGCGCTCGTCACGTCGTGGGCGGGCCCCGTCGCCGGACCACAGCCGCGACGGGCCCGCCCGGCGCGCCGTCGCGTCGAGCCGGACCTCGTCCACCTCGCCCTGCCCGCGGGCCTCCCGCCCGGCACGGCCGGCGAGCTCGTCGACCGGGCCCTCGCCGCGGGCGCCACGCCGCTCGGCGCCGCCGAGCTGGTGCCGCGCCACGCCCCGCGCCCTCGCGGCGCCGCCGGCGACCCGGAGCACTGGTCGATCACCGCGTAGGTGCCCTGCGTGCTCGTGAGCACTTTCCGGGGCTATAGCCCCGGAAAGTGCTCACACGGCGAAAGCCACCCCACGGGGCGCGATCCGGACGTCGGTGCCCTCGGGGGCGAGGTTCGCGAAGAGGGTGTAGTGCAGGTCGGGGTTCGCCAGCACGGCCTCGTGGATCGGCACCGCGAGCGGCGGGGCGACCGCCCGCAGGTAGTCGACGGCCTCGGAGACCTTGAGCCACGGCGCGGCGGTCGGCAGCAGCAGCACGTCCGGGGTGCGGTCGGGCACGGTGAACGCGTCGCCGGGATGCAGGACGCTGTCGTCGATCCGGTAGCCGTTGTTGGCGATCCCCGGGATGTCGGGATGGATCACCGCGTGGTCGCCCCCGATCACCTCGATCTGCGCGCCGCCGACGGTGAACGTCTCGCCCGGCTCGCGGACGGTGTGGGCGATGTCGCGCTCGCGGAGCTGCTCGGCGGTGCCGGGGTCGACGACCAGCTCGGCGCCCGGGTTCTGGCCGAGGAGCGCCGGCAGCTTGTCCAGGTCGAGGTGGTCGACGTGCTGGTGGGTCACGAGGATCGCGGTGAGGCCCTCGAGGGTCTCGTAGCCCGACGAGAAGGCGCCGGGGTCGATGAGGATGCGCGCCGAGCCGGTGTCGGCGACCACGCACGCATGGCCGAGGTGCACGAGTTCCACGCCACCCGAGTTCCCCTCCGGCGCCCCGGTAACCTGGACGGCGTGGCTCGCGTGATCGTCGACGTGCTCCCGAAGGCCGAGATCCTCGACCCGCAGGGGCAGGCGGTGGCTCGCGCCATGGGCCGCCTCGGGGTCAGCGGGGTGGCCGACGTGCGGCAGGGCAAGCACTTCGAGCTCGAGGTCGACGACTCGGTCGACGACGCCGAGCTCGAGCGCATCGCCGGGTCGCTGCTGGCCAACCCCGTGATCGAGGAGTGGGTCGTGCGGAGGGTGCCGTCGTGAGCCGCATCGGGGTCATCACGTTCCCCGGGACGCTGGACGACGTCGACGCGGCGCGCGCCGTGCGCTATGCCGGCGCCGAGCCCGTGGCCCTGTGGCACGACGACGCCGACCTGCAGGGCGTCGACGCGGTGGTCGTGCCCGGCGGGTTCTCCTACGGCGACTACCTGCGGGCCGGCGCGATCGCCGCGCGCTCGCCGGTGATGGGCCCGGTCGTCGAGGCCGGCCGCGCGGGCATGCCCGTGCTCGGCATCTGCAACGGATTTCAGATCCTCTGCGAGGCGGGGCTGCTCCCGGGCGCGCTCGTCCGCAACCACGGGCTGCGCTTCGTGTGCCGCGAGGTGGGCCTGCGGGTGGAGGCCGAGACGGCGTGGACCTCGGGCTTCACCGTCGGCCAGGACATCCGGGTGCCGCTGAAGTCGGGCGAGGGCCGCTACGTCGCCGACGCCGTGACCCTCGACGCGCTCGAGGCCGAGGGGCGCGTGGTCTTCCGCTACACCGAGCCCGCGCCGAACGGCGCGCTGCGCGACATCGCCGGCATCAGCTCCGCCGACGGCCGCGTCGTCGGGCTCATGCCGCACCCCGAGCACGCCATCGACGTGCTGACGGGCCCGGGCACCGACGGCCTCGGCCTCTTCACCTCCGTGATCTCGCAGCTCACGGCAGCAGCGTGACGCGGAGCTCCCAGAGGTCGGCGTAGACGAGCAGCATCCGCCCGCCGAGGTGCAGCACGAGCCCGCGCATCTCGTCGGGCCGGTCGACGTGGGTGAGCAGGCGCGACACGTCCTCGACGGCCTCGCCCACGACCTCGTCGAACGGCGCCTCCACCGACACGTCGTGGCCGCCCGGCTCGCTCGGCTGGGCCGCCGGCAGCAGGGGTACGACCGTGTCTCCGCGGGCACCGGGGGCCAGCGCGAGCACGACGACGCCGCCGGAGCCGTCGTCGACCAGGAACTCGAGCATCCCCGCGGCCGCGTCGACGTGCGGGAGGACGCTCTGCGGGACGCGGCCGGCGAGCTCGAGGGCGTGGCGTCGGACCCCGAGCAGCTCCCGGTCGAGCACCAGCGGGAGCTGCGCGAGGACGTCGCCGGCACCCGGCGTGGACGCCGAGGCGGCGTCGTCGCCGGTCGCGGTGCCGGTCGCCGAGGAGACGGAGGCGGTGGTCATGGCTCCATGATGTATCGAGGGTCCGACACTCCCGGGTATTGGCCGACACGCCAACGCCGTGTCGCGGCGAAATGACCCTACGGAACCATGAACGGCCATCCGATCGAGCGAACAGCGCAGAACGCTCCCGCGAGTGGTGGTGCACACGGTGGGCGTGTGGCGTATGGCGGTCGATGGAGTCGGTGACGTGACGACGGGTGGGTTTGTCGACCGCACGTCGTGGGTAGCGGCGCGCTCACCGCGCGCGACCACCCGCTGCCGGTCCGCTGCGGCCCTGCGCACGGCCCCGACGGCCACCCGCGCGGGGCGCCTACCCTCGTCGGGGTGACCGTCCCCCAGGGTCCGGCCCCCGTCGATCCCCGTCCCGTCGACGCCCTCGCGGCCGATCCGACCCCCGTGCAGTCCTCCCCGCCCGCGCCCTCGTCGGCCCCGCCCGTCGACACCGTCGAGCGCGCCGCCACCACGCCCGAGGAGGCCCAGCCCCACGCGGCGCTCGGCCTGCGCGACGAGGAGTACGCGCGCATCCGGGACATCCTCGGGCGCCGCCCCACCGAGGCCGAGCTGGCCATGTACTCGGTGATGTGGTCGGAGCACTGCTCCTACAAGTCGTCGAAGGTCCACCTGCGCCGGTTCGGCGAGACCACCACCGAGGCCATGCGGGCGCGGCTGCTCGCCGGCATCGGGGAGAACGCGGGCGTGGTGGACGTCGGCGACGGGTGGGCCGTCACCTTCAAGATCGAGTCGCACAACCACCCGTCCTACGTCGAGCCGCACCAGGGCGCGGCCACCGGCGTCGGCGGGATCGTCCGCGACATCATGGCCATGGGCGCGCGGCCGGTCGCGGTGATGGACGGGCTGCGGGTCGGCCCGCTCGACGCCCCGGACACCGCGCGGGTCCTGCCCGGCGTCGTCTCCGGCGTCGGCTTCTACGGCAACTGCCTGGGCCTGCCCAACATCGGCGGCGAGGTCGTCTTCGACCCCACCTACGCCGGCAACCCCCTGGTCAACGCCCTGTGCGTCGGGGTGCTGCGCCACGAGGACCTGCACCTCGCCTTCGCGTCGGGCACCGGCAACAAGATCGTGCTGTTCGGCGCCCGCACCGGACTCGACGGCATCGGCGGCGTGTCGGTGCTGGCCTCCGAGACGTTCGACGCCGCGGACCCCACCCAGGCGCCGAGCCGCAAGAAGCTCCCGAGCGTGCAGGTCGGCGACCCGTTCGCCGAGAAGGTCCTCATCGAGTGCTGCCTCGAGCTGTTCGGGGCCGGGCTGGTCGTCGGCATCCAGGACCTCGGCGGCGCCGGGCTGTCCTGCGCGACCTCCGAGCTCGCCAGCGCCGGCGACGGCGGCATGCACGTCGACCTCGACGCCGTCCCCCTGCGCGCCGCGGACATGACCGCCGCCGAGATCCTCTCCAGCGAGTCGCAGGAGCGGATGTGCGCGGTCGTGACCCCGGAGAACGTCGACGCGTTCATGGCGGTCTGCCGGCGCTGGGACGTCACGGCGACCGTGATCGGCGAGGTCACCGACGGCGACCGCCTGCGCATCACCCACCACGGCGCGACCGTCGTCGACGTGCCCCCGCGCACCGTCGCCCACGACGGCCCGGTCTACGAGCGGCCCTACGCCCGCCCACCGTGGCAGGACGCGCTGCAGGCCGACACCGTCGCCGGGCGCCCGCGGCCCTCGGCGCCCGGCGAGATCGCCGAGCAGATCCGCGCCCTCGTCGCCTCGCCCGCCCTGGCCTCGCGCGCCTGGGTCACCGAGCAGTACGACCGCTACGTGCGCGGCAACACCACGTCCGCGACCCCGGCCGACGCGGGCGTGGTGCGCGTCGACGAGGAGACCGGGCGCGGGGTGGCGATCTCCGTCGACGCCAACGGACGCTTCTGCCAGCTCGACCCGCGGGCGGGCGCGCAGCTGGCCCTCGCCGAATCGGTGCGCAACGTCGCGTCCTCGGGCGCGGTGCCGGTGGCGGTCACCGACTGCCTGAACTTCGGCTCGCCCGAGGACCCGGCGGTGATGTGGCAGTTCGCCGAGGCCGTCGCCGGCCTGGCCGAGGGCTGCGCGGCGCTGGGGCTGCCGGTGACCGGCGGCAACGTCAGCTTCTACAACCAGACCGGCAGCACGGCGATCCTGCCGACGCCGGTGGTCGGGGTGCTGGGCATCCTCTCCGACGTCACGCGGGCGGTGCCGCACGGTCTCGGGTCCGAGGGTCACGCGGTGTGGCTGCTCGGCGAGACCCGCGACGAGCTCGACGGCTCGGCCTGGGCGGGCGTCGTGCACGACCACCTGGGCGGGCGGCCCCCGCAGGTCGACCTGGCCGCGGAGGCCCGGCTCGCCGCGCTCGTGGCCGGCGCCGCGTCCGAGGGCCTGCTCTCCGGGGCGCACGACCTCTCCGACGGCGGGCTCGCGCAGGCGCTCGTGGAGGCCGCGCTGGGCACCGGGCGGGGAGCGCGGGTCGCGCTGCCGTCGGGCCCGCGGGGTCTCGACGCCGCCACCGTGCTGTTCTCCGAGTCGGGCGCGCGAATGCTGGTCACCGTGGCCCCGGGCGACGAGGCCGACCTCGCCCGCCGCTGCGCCGACGCCGGCCAGCCGGCGGCGCGGCTCGGCGAGGTCGGCGGGGACGCGGTCGCGATCGAGGGGGTCGACGACCTCCCGCTCGCCGAGCTCCGGTCGCTGTGGGAGGCGACCCTGCCGGCGGCGCTGGACTGACCGGGATCGCAGCGAACGCGCTGCTCGCTGCTTCTAGCGCAGCGAACAGCGCGTTCGCTGCTACCGGGTGGGCGAGGAAAGCGCGGCCACGAAGGCGCGCCCGTAGCGCCGGTAGCCGCGGCCGTTGGGGTGGGCGAGGTCGGGTCCGCTGTCGAGCAGACGGTTGATGTCGTGCGTCGCCGCCTCGAGCGCGACGGGGCGCAGGCGCGGGTGGGCGGCGATCACCTCGCGCGCGGCCGCCGACAGGACCCGGCCGCGCCGCTGCACCACGCCGCGCTGGAGGTCGGGGACGTCGGCGACGAGCGCGCCCGCCGGCAGCGCCGCGCACAGCGCGTCGAGGTCGCGGCGGAAGTCCTCGACCGGCGTGTCCTGCGCGGCGTCGTTGGTGCCGACCGCGACCGCGACCACGGCGTCCGGGCCGTCCCAGCCGTCGGGCACCGCCGGCAGCTGCCCGGCGAGCACGTCGGCCACGGTCGCCCCGACGACGCCGAGGTTCACCACCCGCACCCGGACGCCCTGGCGCGCCTCGATCGCATCGGCCAGCCGCCCGGCCCAGGAGCGCTCCGGGTGCACGGCGCCCAGGCCCTGGGCGAGCGAGTCGCCGAGCGCCACGAGCAGCACGTCGCCCGGGCTGCGCCGGCGGCGGCGCCAGTAGGCCGCGTGGTCGGTCTCCATGGTCGTCGCGATCCACAGGCGGCGGGCCTGCCAGGCGACGAGGCCGAGCACGCCGGAGAGGACGATCAAGCGGGCGCGCGGCACCCGGTCACGCTAGCCGCACGGCGCCCGCGGTCGCGGCAACTACCCTGGACGACCGTGCCGAAGCGAGCCCCCGACCCCGCACAGGTGCGCGAGGACCTGCTCGCGGTCGCCGGCTGGGTCCGCGACCCCGATGGTCACGAGCGCCCGGCGCGCCCGCTGCTCGCCGCCGCGGTCCGGTCGTCGCTGCGCACCCTGGAGCACACCGCGCCCGGCCACAGCGTCGAGGTCCGCGTGCCGCCGTTCGGCGCGGTGCAGTGCGTCGAGGGGCCCCGCCACACCCGCGGCAGCCCGCCCAACGTCGTCGAGACCGACGCCGCGACGTGGCTGGGGCTCGCCCTCGGGGTGCTCACGTGGGACGCCGCCGCCGACCGCGTGTCGGCGTCGGGCCACCGCGCGGCGGAGATCGCGCGATGGCTCCCGGTGGTGGACATTCATCGAACGTGTGAGAACAGCTGATCCGTCCCGGTTGCGCCCGTACGATGACCATCACCGGACGGTGACGGACCGGCGGGTGGATGCGGAGGGAGGCCGGGTGCAGCGGCCGAGCTGGGCTCCCGACGAGGTCGACATCGATCGGCCCAGCGCCGCCCGGGTCTACGACCACTACCTCGGTGGTCTCCACAACTTCGCGGTCGACCGGGCGATGGCCGCCCGCGCCGTCGCGGACTGGCCCGAGCTGCCGCGCATCATGCAGGCCAACCGGGCGTTCCTGCGCCGGGCGGTGCGCCACCTCGCGGCGCAGGGCATCGACCAGTTCCTCGACATCGGGTCGGGCATCCCGACCGTCGGCAACGTCCACGAGGTCGCCCAGGCGGCCGACCCCGACGCGCGCGTGGTGTACGTCGACATCGACCCCGTGGCCGTCGCCCACTCGCGGGCGATCCTCGCCGACGACCCGCGCACCGGCGTCGTCCAGGCCGACTTCAGCGACGTGGCCACGATCCTCGACGACCCCGTGACGCGCTCGCTGCTCGACCTGTCCCGGCCGGTCGGCGTGCTCGTGGTGGCGCTGCTGCACTTCGTGGGCGACGAGCGCCGCCCCGCCGAGGTCCTCGCGCGCTACCGCGAGGCCATGGCGCCGGGCAGCTTCCTCGTCGTCAGCCACGCCAGCGCCGACGGGGCGCCGGATCGCGCCGGCGAGCACCAGTCGCTCTACCGGCGCACCGCGACGCCGATGACGATGCGCTCGCGCGACGAGGTGGCCGCCCTGCTCGACGGGTTCACGCTCGAGGAGCCCGGCCTCGTGTTCCTGCCCGAGTGGCGTCCCGACGACCCGGCCGCGGCACCCGCGCACCCCGAACGCTTCACCGGCTACGCCGCCGTGGGTCGTCGTGACTGAGCCCGGGGCGCCCGTGGACGACGACGGTCCCGACGACCCCGTCGACGCGCTGGCCGCGGCCTGGGCCGCCGAGGTCGAGGGCACCAGCTACGTCCCGATGGCCGCCGACGAGCTGCAGGCGCACCTGCGCGCGCTCGCCGGGCTCGTCGTCGACGGCGTCCTGGCCGACCCGCCGCGGCCCGAGGTCGGCGCCGAGGTCGGCCGCCGCCTCGTCGCCGCCCACTTCACCGGTCCGGCGACCCTCGAGCGCACCGTGCTGCTGCTCGCCCGCCGGGTGCCCGCGGTCTGGGGCGCCGCGGTCCTGCCCGCCGTGACGTCGCTCACCGGGACGCTCGCCGCCGGCTACGCCGAGGCGCTGCGCGACCGCACGCTCGACGAGCAGGAGGCGATACGGCGCGCGGTGCTCGCCGCGCGCCACCACACCGAGAAGGCGCTGCACGCGAGCGAGGCCCGGTTCCGCGCCATGTTCCACGAGGCCGCGATCGGCATCGGCCTCGGCGACATGGAGGGCCGGATCATCGAGGTCAACCCGGCCATGACGCGGATGTTCGGGCACACCGCCGACGAGTTCTCGCGCCTGACCGTCGGCGACCTCACCCACCCCGACGACGCGCCGTCGGTGTGGCGGCTCTACGAGCGGCTGCTGCGCGGGGAGATCGACAACTTCCGCCTCGAGAAGCGCTTCTTCCGGCGCACGGGCGAGGAGATCGTCGGGCACCTGACGCTGTCGCTGGTGCGCGACGGGGAGGGCCGCCCCGCCTACCAGCTCGCGATGCTCGAGGACGCCACCGAACGGCACCGTCTGCAGGAGCACCTGGCCTACCAGGCCTACCACGACCCGCTGACCACGCTGGCCAACCGCACGCGGTTCACCGAGCGCCTCGAGCGCGTCTTCGCCGAGGCCGGGCCGGATCCGGACCGCCGCGTCGGCGTCTGCTTCCTCGACCTGGACGGCTTCAAGACCATCAACGACAGCCTCGGTCACGGTGTCGGCGACACCATGCTCCAGGAGGTGGCCCGCCGGCTCGCCGCGTGCGTCACCGACGGCGAGCTGGTCGCCCGCACCGGCGGTGACGAGTTCGTCGTGCTGGTCGAGGACTCCCACGGTGTCGACCGTCTCGTCGAGCTCGCCGACCGGCTCCTCGCCGCCCTCGCGACGCCGCTGCGCCTGGCCGGCCAGGAGCTCGTGGTCGGCGCGAGCATCGGGGTCGTGGAGCAGGCGGTCACCGAGACCACGGCGTCGGAGCTGATGCGCGCCGCGGACATCACGCTCTACACGGCGAAGAACGAGGGCCGGGGACGCTGGGCCGTCCACGACCCGTCGCGCGACGAGGCCGAGACCGCGCGGTTCACGCTGTCGGCGGCGCTGCCGTCGGCGGTGGCGCACGACGAGTTCTTCGTGCTCTACCAGCCGCTGGTGTCCCTCGCCGACCAGCGCGTCCGCGGGGTCGAGGCGCTCGTGCGCTGGCAGCACCCGCGGCTCGGCGTGCTGTCGCCGCAACTGTTCATCGGGCCGGCCGAGGAGACCGGGATCATCGTGGCGCTGGGCCGCCAGGTGCTCGAGCACGCCTGCCGCGACGCCCGCGCCTGGTACGAGGAGTTCGGCCCCGCCGCGCCGTTCGTCAGCGTCAACGTGGCGCCGCGCCAGCTCCAGGAACCGGGCCTCGTGGCCGAGGTCGCGGCGCTGCTCGACCGCACCGGGCTGCCGTCGGACCGCCTGCAGGTCGAGCTCACCGAGCGCGCGCTGACCATCGACGAGGGTGCCCCGCTCAAGGCCCTCGACGGGCTGCGCGCCATGGGCGTGCGCATCGCCGTCGACGACTTCGGCACCGGCTACTCCAACCTCTCCTACCTGCGCAAACTCCCCGTCGACGTCATCAAGCTCGACGGGTCGTTCGGCGAGGGGCTGCGCGAGGAGGAGCTGTCCGACGAGGTCGACGAGCGCATCGTCGGCACCCTCGTCGCGCTCGGGCACGCCCTCGACCTCACCGTCACCGCGGAGGGCGTCGAGACCGCCGCGCAGGCCGCGCGGCTGCGCACCCTCGGGTGCGACGAGGGGCAGGGGTGGCTGTTCGCGCCCGCGCTGCCCTCGGCGGACATCGCCCGCATCCTGCGCCGGGGCACCCCGCTCGGGCCCCGGCCCGGAGACCTGCTCGGCGCCTGACCCGGGCCCGTCCGGAGTCGATCTCCGGTCCGATCTCCCGGCCCGACGAGGGGGACCCGCGTCACGGCGCGTCCGGCCCCGAGCGGCCCTACGGGCCCGGAGGGGCGCGTAGGCTGGCCAGCGGCACGACTCGTGGCACACCGTCGACAAGGAGCCGTCCCGGTGGACCCAGCCGGAAACGACCCTCGACCTACGTCACCCACTCCCTCTCCCGAGCCCCCGCCCGCGCCGCCCGCGGTCGACGAGGGGCCCAAGGAGGAGTGCGGGGTCTTCGGCGTGTGGGCGCCCGGCGAGGAGGTCTCGAAGCTCACCTACTTCGGGCTCTTCGCGCTGCAGCACCGCGGTCAGGAGGCCGCCGGGATGGCGGTCAGCGACGGCCGGCAGATCGTGGTCTTCAAGGACCTCGGGCTGGTCAGCCAGGTCTTCGACGAGCAGTCGCTGTCCTCGCTGCGCGGCCACCTCGCGGTCGGCCACACCCGCTACTCCACCACGGGCTCGCCGACGTGGGAGAACGCCCAGCCGACGTTCCGCACCACCGCGGCCGGCACGGGCCTCGCCCTCGGCCACAACGGCAACCTGGTCAACACCGCCGAGCTGGTCCGCCGCCGCGACACGGCGGCCGGTGCCGGCCAGCACGGCAACGGGCACCAGGGCAACGGCGCCGGCAACCGCCGTCCCCGCTCCGCCCTGGACGGGGCGACCACCGACTCGGACGTCGTCACCGGCCTGCTCGCCGACTCGGCCGCCGACCTCGGGGTCGAGGAGGCGGCGCTGCGCCTGCTGCCCGACCTCCAGGGCGCCTTCAGCCTCGTGTTCTGCGACGAGACCACGCTCTACGCCGCCCGCGACCGCCACGGGGTCCGCCCGCTGGTGCTCGGCCGGCTCGACCGCGGCTGGGTCGCGGCCTCGGAGACCGCGGCGCTCGACATCGTCGGCGCCTCGTTCGTGCGCGAGGTGGAACCCGGCGAGCTCATCGCCATCGACGCCGAGGGCCTGCGCAGCTCCCGCTTCGCCGCGCCGGAGCCCAAGGGCTGCATCTTCGAGTACGTCTACCTCGCCCGGCCCGACACCACGATCGCCGGCCGCGGGGTGCACTCCGCGCGCGTCGAGATCGGCCGGCGGCTCGCCCGCGAGCACCCGGCCGAGGCCGACCTCGTCATCCCGGTGCCCGAGTCGGGCACGCCCGCCGCGATCGGCTACGCCGAGGCGTCGGGCATCCCGTACGGCCAGGGCCTGGTCAAGAACGCCTACGTGGGCCGGACGTTCATCCAGCCCTCGCAGACCATCCGCCAGCTGGGCATCCGGCTCAAGCTCAACCCGTTGCGCGAGGTCATCCGGGGCAAGCGCCTCGTCGTCGTCGACGACTCCATCGTCCGCGGCAACACCCAGCGCTCGCTGGTGCGGATGCTGCGCGAGGCCGGCGCGGTCGAGGTGCACGTGCGAATCGCGAGCCCGCCGGTGCGCTGGCCCTGCTTCTACGGCATCGATTTCGCCTCGCGGGCCGAGCTCATCGCCAACGGCCTCGACGACGAGGGCGTGCGCCGCTCGGTCGGCGCCGACAGCCTGGGCTACATCTCGCAGGAGGGCCTCGTCGCGGCTACCGACCAGCCGCGCTCGCGGCTGTGCACGGCGTGCTTCTCCGGCGAGTACCCGATCGCACTGCCCGAGGACGCGATGGTCGGCAAGCACCTGCTCGAGGACGTCACGGGCGCGAGCTGCGGCGACGGCGGGGACGCCGGCGGACCGGTGGTGCACGCCGGCCGGGTGAACGCTGGCGGCCTGCCGCTGGGGAGCCCGGGATACGGTGCCGAGGACGCCCTGAGCCGTCCCTGACCGTCCCGCACCGCCGCCGACCCCCGTCCCGCGAGGAACCCCACCGATGACCGACGCCTCCGCCGAGCCCGGCGGCCCGCACGCCAGCTACGCCGCGGCCGGGGTGGACGTGGAGGCCGGGGAGCGCGCGGTCGACCGGCTCAAGCCGCTCGCGAAGTCGACGTCGCGCGCCGAGGTGCTCGGCGGCATCGGTGGGTTCGCCGGGCTGTTCGCGCTGCGCACCGGCAAGTACCGCGAGCCGGTGCTGGCCGCGTCCACCGACGGCGTCGGCACCAAGCTCGCCGTCGCGCAGGCCGCCGACCGGCACGACACCGTGGGCCGCGACCTCGTGGCGATGGTCGTCGACGACCTCGTCGTGTGCGGGGCCGAGCCACTGTTCCTCCAGGACTACCTGGCGATCGGGAAGCTCGTCCCGGAGAAGGTCGAGAAGATCGTCTCGGGCGTCGCCGAGGGCTGCCGGCTCGCGGGCTGCGCCCTCCTGGGCGGGGAGACCGCCGAGCACCCCGGCGTCATGGAGCCCCACCACTACGACATCTCCGCCACCGGCGTCGGCGTCGTCGAGGCCGACGCGATGCTCGGGCCCGACCGCGTGCGGCCCGGCGACACCGTCGTCGCGATGGCGTCGTCGGGCCTGCACTCCAACGGCTACTCGCTGGCGCGCCAGGTGCTGCTCGAGATCGGGCGGATGTCGCTCGACGGCCACGTCGAGGAGTTCGGGCGGACCCTGGGCGACGAGCTCCTCGAGCCCACCCGCATCTACGCCCGCGACTGCCTCGCCGTCGCCGCCGAGACCGACGTCCGCACGTTCGCGCACGTCACCGGCGGTGGGCTGTGCGCCAACCTCGCCCGCGTCCTGCCGGCGGGCCTGACCGCCGAGCTCGACCGCACGACGTGGACCCCGGCACCGGTGTTCAAGCTGATCGCCGCGCGGGGCCGCGTGACCCGCGAGGAGATGGAGCGGACCTTTAACATGGGCGTCGGCATGGTCGTCGTCCTGCCGCCCGAGGACGTCGACCGGGCCATGGCGGTGCTCACCGCCAAGCACGTGCCGTCGTGGGTGCTGGGCGAGGTGCGCGCGACCACCGAGGCGGACGAGGCGCCCGCCGACGCCGGCCATGCGGTTCTGCGCGGCGACCACCCCCGCTTCTGACCGGCGGGGCGACTAGGGCGTGTCCTGCGGATCATGTGAGGGGTTGTCGGTGAAGATCTTCTCGTGGTGGGGCGAGGAGAGCTGACCGACGCGGCGTGGGCGCGGATCGAACCGCTGCTGCCCGCGGCCGGTGGCCGCGGGGGACGTTGGCGTGAGCACCGCCAGGTGGTGAACGCAATCCTGTGGAAGCTGCGGACCGGGGCGCCGTGGCGCGACTTGCCCGAGCGCTACGGGCCCTGGAAGACCGCCCATGAACGCCTGCGGAAATGGACCGCGGACGGCACCTGGGACCGCATCCTCGAGCACGTGATCGTCAAGGACGACGCCGTCGGCGCCGTGGAGTGGACCTTCAGTGTCGACTCCAGCTCGGTGCGGGCCCACCAGCACGCGGCTGGAGCCCGGAAAAAGGGGGCTGCAGTGCCGCTGTCGAAGCCCTCGCCGTCGACGGGGAACACCTCGGACGATCCCGCGGCGGACTGACCAGCAAGATTCACCTCGCCGTCGACGGGCGCGGGCTGCCGATGAGCTGTGTGCTCGGAGCCGGCCAAGGCGGAGACAACCCGCAACTGCTGCCGCTGCTCGACCAGGTCAGCGTGCACCGCGACGGACCCGGCCGACCCCGGCAACGTCCCGCCCGAGTGGTGGCCGACAAGGCCTACTCCCACCCCTCGACCCGCGACGCGCTGCGCGCTCGCGGAATCAGTTTCACCTGCCCCGAGCGCCGCGACCAGATCGC
Organism: Actinomycetospora sp. ABD4_176; assembly: GCF_056311855.1. NCBI lineage: Bacteria > Bacillati > Actinomycetota > Actinomycetes > Pseudonocardiales > Pseudonocardiaceae > Actinomycetospora > Actinomycetospora sp. ABD4_176. The sequence continues at coordinate 4,369,941 of NZ_CM149974.1, forward strand.
CCACCGCAAGAGCAAAGGAACCCGCGGCGGCCGCCCACCAGCCTTCGACCAGGCGATCTACGCCGGACGCAACGTCGTCGAGCGATGCTTCAACCGCCTCAAGCAGTTCCGCGACCTCGCCACCCGCTACGCCAAACGCTCCGCCTACTACCGAGCCGAGATCACCATCGCCGCCATCGTCCTATGGCTACGAGAAGATCCACGGGACAGGCCCTAGTCGGGCATCAGCTCGGAGTGGAGCTTGAGCACCGTCTGGCCGTTGGACTGCTCGAGGACGTAGGCGGGGTTGTCCTCGGAACCGTTGCGGGTCTGCTTCTTGCCGTCGATCTGACGCTCGACCCGCTCGGTGTGCACTTCCTTCACCGAGGCCTCGGCCTGGCCGTTGCCCCAGTTCCACTTGACGTCGTCACCCTTGTTGAACGTCTTCGCCACGATCGCTCCTCGCGCGGGGTCGCTCGGGGTGAGCGACCGGTGCGCGCGGTTACCCGCCCGGAAGACGACCAAGCGTGCTCGTCCCCGGGCGGGTCGACCGTGTCAGCGGGCGGATCGACGGCGAGCGGGCGTCACCGCTCGTCGTAGCTGTACTCGCCCCAGCGTGCGTCGACCTGGTCGTCCTCGTCGGAACGGGCGGCGAAACGGTCGTCGCCGCTGCCCAGTTCACGCTGCAGAGCATCGAAGTCCGTGTTCGGGGAGCTGTACTTGAGCTCTCGGGCCACCTTCGTCTGCTTGGCCTTGGCTCGTCCGCGTCCCATGGCTGGACCCCCTCGCACAGGGCGGGGGCGGCCGGAGCATCTCCGGCGGCCCCCTGAAATCTGAGGTAACTCTCGTGTTCCCGACAATACCGTGTGTCCGATCGGGGTCGCGACGTGACATGGCACGATCGGCGCCCGTGCCCGCCCCCTTCGTCTGCTACCTGCGCGTCTACGAGCCGCTCGGGGCGCTGGCCGGACCGTTGGCCCAGCGGGTGCGGGCCGGACTGGCTCGTGGAGCCGTCCCGGTGGCCGATGCGGGGCGGCGTGATCGCGAGGTGTGTCTTCGGGCACAGTTGGGCGTCCCGCCGCGGCTGCTGCCCGGCGAGCGGATCGACGGCACCGCCATCGAGTCCCCCGCCGACGTCCTGCTCGCGGACGGCCCGGGCGGGGCCGCGGGTCAGGAGCCGGTGGGGCCGCAGACGCTCGTCTGCCCGCTGGAGACCCGGCCGCGGGCGGCGGCCGCGCTCGTCGGCTTCCTGTCCAGCGAGACCCCGGTGCTGCGCACGGCCGCGCTGACCGCCGAGGAGTCGGTGGTGCGCTCGCGCGCGGAGGCGGTCGTCGCGGAGCTCGGCGACTCGGCCACCCACATCGTCTCGGCGACCTGGACGGTGCCGCTGCCGTGGTTCGCGCTGGTCGAGCCCGCCGAGCGGATCCTCGTCCTGCCCAGCGACGACGCCGTCACCGCGCCCGAGGCGCCGGCCCGGCGCTGCTACTGGCGCGTCCCGATGGCCGACGCGCTGGCCCGCGCCGACGCCGGTGCCGACCTGCTCGCCGACACCCTCGGGGACGACGGCCCGTCCGACGTCCTGCGCGACACCGCCCGCTGGCTGCGCCACTTCGACCCGGGCTCGCTCGTCGAGCTGGACTACGGCGGGATCGTGGCGCTGCTCGACGACCAGACCCTCGCCGCCGACACCTCCGCGGAGGACGTCGCCGAGGCGCTCGAGGCGCTCCGGGCCGGTGACGCCGAGCGGGCGATGGCGAGCTACCGGCGGCTGCGCGACTTCTGGGCCGGCATCGCCGTCCACCAGCGCGCGAACTAGGTGCGGCTCCGCCGCTCGTGAGCACTTTCCGGTGCTATAGCACCGGAAAGTGCTCACATGCCGTCAGGCGCCCTCGCGCTCGCGGCGCAGCAGGTCGTCCACCGACGCCGAGCCGTCGCGGTAGCGGCGGCCCATCTCGTCGTTGCAGGCGTCCATGACCTGCTGCACGCGCCCGCGGTGCTCCGAGACCGACGCCTCCTCCTGCGCGTAGGCCTCGGCCGCGGCGGTGAGGTCGTCCTCGGAGAGGGTGGCGACGTCGGACAGGCCCGTGTCGGCGAGGAGCGCCTCGACGTGCCGGCGGTGCGACTCGGCCCGGGAGGGCTGGACGGTGTGGTGACGCCCGCGGCCCGCGGCCGGGCCGAGCGCGTTGTCGGCGAGGATGCGGGGCAGCTCGTCGACCAGCGACGGACCGTCCTCGCCCCGGGCCTCCGCCTCGCGCCGGCGCCGCTCGAACCGGACGATGTCCATCCGCGCGTGCAGCAGGCGCCGCAGGTAGGACAGGTCGGTCTCCTCCTGGGCGGCGTCGTCGCGCTTGGCGCGGACGTCGTCCATCGGGCAGGTCGCCAGGTCCGCGAGGAAGGCGGGGTCGAGCACGCGGTCGAGGCGTCGACGGCCACCCTGCCGGAACTCGATCATGTGGTCATGGTGCGCGCCGCGACGGGGCGGTGTCATCCCGCGTCCGGGTCGGCGCGTCGAGAGGTGCGTGTCGCGCGCGCGCCGGTCACCCGCCTCACCCGAACGTCGGCACCGGCGAGCGTTCGTGCTGGTCGGCGAGCACGCGGGCCAGCCAGGCGGGGTCCACGTTGCCGCCGCTGACCACGGCGACGGTGCGCCGGGCGCGGTCGGCGGGCGGCAGGGCGAGCCACCCGGCGGTGGCGACGGCGCCGCTCGCCTCGCACGGCACGCCGGCGGCGTGCAGGCGGCGGGTGGCGTCGGCGATCGCCTCCTCGTCGACGGTGACGACGTCGGCGACGAGGTCGCGCACGTGCGGCCAGGTCAGCTCGCCGAGCACGGTGGCGCGCAGGCCGTCGGCGGCGGTGGCGGCCACCTGCTCGCGCGGGAAGCGGACGCGCTCGCCGGCCCGCCGGCTCGCCGCGGCGTCGCCCGCGAGCTCCGGCTCGGCGCCGATCACCCGCACCCCGGACCCGCGCAGCGCCGCGGCGACGCCGCTGATCAGCCCGCCGCCCCCGATCGGCACCACGACCTGCTCGACGTCGGGGCGGTCGGCGAGGATCTCGGCGCCGACGGTGCCCTGACCGGCGATGACGTGCGGGTGGTCGTAGGGCGGGATCAGTGTCCCGCCGGTCTCGGCGACGACGGCGTCGGCCGCCGACTCCCGCTCGTCGGCGGGTACCCGGACGAGTCGCGCGCCGAGCTCCGCCATCGCGGCCACCTTGGCCTCGACGGCGTCGTCGGGGGCCACGACCGTGCAGGAAACGCCGAGGCGGCGCGCCACCCAGGCGAGCGCGCGGCCGTGGTTGCCCGAGGAGTGGGTGACGAGCCCGGCCGCCTGCCGCTCGGGCGCGAGCCGGCTCGCGGCGTGGAAGGCGCCGCGCACCTTGAACGCGCCGACGGGCTGGAGGTCCTCGCGCTTGATCGCGAAGCCCGGCGCCAGCTCCGTGACCGGGGTACGGACGGCCACACCGTCGAGCACCGCCGCGGCCGCGACGACGTCGTCGGCGCCGAGCAGGGACACCGGTCGCGCGGGGTCGGTCATCCCCGCAGGCGGCGCATCGCCGCGCGCCCGGGCGGCTCGCCGGTGTCCGGCGGGATCGAGTCGGGGTCGACGGAGGCGGGGCCCGCGACCAGGTCCTCGGACTCCGGCGCCACCCACAGCGGGTCGCCCCCGGGGCCGGAGGTCACCGCCGAGCGCTTGAGCAGTGCCAGGGCCACGGTGCCGAGCTCGTGGTGGCGCACCGCGGAGCCGAGCCGGCCGACCGCACGCCCGCCCTCCTCGCCGAGCACCGGCGTGCCGGGCGGGGGCAGCGGGTCGTCGCCGGACTGCAGGTGCAGGAGCACGAGCTGGCGCGGCGGGCGGCCGAGGTTCGCGACCCGCGAGACCGTCTCCTGCCCGCGGTAGCAGCCCTTGTGCAGGTGCACCGCGGCGCCGATCCAACCCATCTCGTGAGGGATCGCGCGCTCGTCGGTGTCGATGCCGAGGCGCGGGCGCAGCGCGGCGACCCGCAGGGCCTCGTAGGCGTCGTGACCGGCCGCCCGCGCCCCGGCGCCGCGCAGCCGCGACCACCAGGCCCCGAGCTCGGCGCGCGGCACGACGAGGTCGACCGCGGCCTCCGCGTCGGGGCCGGGCCAGGGCATGCGGCGCACGACCCCGCCGCCGGGCAGCGCGGCCGCCGCGTGGTCGCCGTGCGGGGCGGGGACGCCGGCGCTGGTGAGCACCTCGTCCACCGCGGGTCCGACGACCGAGAGCAGCGCCCACGCGTCGGTCTCGTCGGCCACCTCGACCTGCGACCAGAAGCGCATGCGGTCGAGGTAGTCGGCAAGCGCGGCGGCCCGGCCGGGCTCGACGTCGAGCCACACCGTGTCGTCGACGTGCGCGAGGACGGCGTGGTGCTCCACGCGGCCCTGCGCGTCGAGCACGAGCGCCTCGGTGCCGGCGCCGTCGGGCAGGTCCGCGACCTGCTGGGACAGCAGCAGGTGCAGCCAGCTCAGCCGCTCGGGGCCGGTGACGCGCAGGACGCCCCGGTGGGAGCGGTCGACGACGCCGGCGCGGCGGGTCATCGCGCGCTGCTCGCCGAACGGGTCGCCGAAGTGGGCGGGGACGGCCGCGTCGGTGTTCGTGGCGGCGTCGTCGGCGTCCACCGGGGCGACGGCGCCCGGTTCGTCGAAGGGAGAGGTGGTCACGGTGCGTCCTCCGCGAGCTCGGCGTCGGCGCGGTCCGCGCAGTCGCGGCAGGTGCCGGACAGCGCGACATGGGTGGCGTCCAGGCGGAAGCCGTGCGACTCCCGCAGGACGCCGGCGAGGTCGTCCAGAGCGGTGACGTCGATCTCGTCGACGCGGCCGCAGTGGTGACAGACGAGGTGGACGTGCTCGTGCTCGGACGTCGCGTAGGTCGGCGCGCCGTGCCCGAGGTGGGTGTGCCGGACGACCCCGAGCTGCTCGAGCAGGTCGAGCGTCCGGTAGACGGTGGTGATGTTGACCGCCGGTGCCGTCTCCTGCACCCGCGTGCAGACCGCCTCGGGCGTCGCGTGCCCGAGCTCCGCGACGGCGTCGAGCACCAGCTGGCGCTGCGGGGTCATGCGCAGACCGCGGCGGTGCAGGGTCTGCCGCAGTTCGGTGTCCACCCCGTCCATGGTAGGCGCCCCGACCACCCCGCCGAGCGGGTGCGGCTCCGTGCGCGGGGCGGCGCCGGTCCCTACGATCGGAGACTTCCGCGCCGGACCGGACGGCGCCGGAGAGGCCCCGGCAGCAGGCAGGTGACGATGACCACCGGTGAGCAGGGACGCACACCGCCCGACGCCGAGCACTACCTGGATCTCTCGGGTGTCGAGGAGGACAGTCCCGGCCCGCACTTCGACGTCGTCCTGAGGGGCTACGACCGCCGTCAGGTGGACGAGCACGTCGCGGGCCTGCGCCGCATGAACGCCCAGCTGCGGGCCCAGCTCGCGGTGCGCGAGCGCCGGCGCGGCGGTGCCGCGGAGTCGTCGACGTCGTCGTCCGCGTCGTCGGCGCTCGAGGGCCGGCTCTCCGACACCATCCCGGAGTCGCGCCGCGCGCCGGGGGGCGGCCAGCCGTCCGGTGGCCCCGACATGGTCGGCGCCTTCAACGACCGCCTGCGCGGCATCCTCCAGGCCGCCGAGCAGGAGGCCCAGCTCGTGCGCAGCAAGGCCGCCGAGTCGCTGCTGGCCGAGCACGCCGAGTCCCGCGCCGCCCTCGCCGACCTGCGCGCGCAGCGCGACGCCGTCGTCGACGAGCTGGTGCGCCTGCGCGGGCGCCTCGACGAGATCGTCTCCGGCCCCGTGCGCCCGTCGGCGCCGCCCGGCCCGCCCCGCCCGCCGCAGGGCGGGCCCGTCGGACCGGCGGGTCCGTGGCGCGGCCCGGGCCGCCCGCCTGGCCCGCCGTCGCCCGGCCCCCGCCCCCACGGGCCCTACGGCGCGGCGCCGCACGCCGTCGCCGGGGGTCAGGACGCCGGACCCGAGGCCTCGGCCGAGGACACGGTCACGGTCGCTCCGGCGGCCCTCGACGGCGGCGTCGAGACCGCCGCGGACACGCCGGCCGACACCGCGGCGGACCCGACGGCCGACTCCACCGCGGACACCACCGCGGACACCACCGCGGACACCACGGCGGACACCGCCGCCGTGGAGGCCGTCGACACCCCCGCGACCGGGACGGCGAGCGAGACCACCGCCGACGTCGCCGACGACGGTTCGTCCGACCGGACGGCGCGCGCCGCCCCGGCGACCCCGGAGCGTGCGGCAGACGGGTGAACCCGTCCGACGGTCCGTGACCAGGACGCCCGGCCCGACGCCTCCGGTCGGCGTACTGTCTCCGGGCATGGGCGTGCTCGAGTCCCCGATCACGTGGATCGTCGTCGCCGCCGTCCTCGTGGTCGTCGCGGTGGTGCTGCTCGTGCTCTCCGCGCTCCGCCGCCGGCGGGCCCGCCGCGCCGCCGCGGCCGCCGCCTGGCCGCCCCCGGCCCTCGAGGCCGGCCGGGCCGACCCCGACGCGCCCTGGACGGGACCGGTGCCCGAGGCCGCCCGCGTGCACGTCGGCGTGCGTACCCCGGTGTCGAACGTCTCCGAGCGTCCCGAGGCCGCGGCCGCGGCCTACACCGAGCCCGACACGTCCCCGCTCGACGTCGACGCCATCCGCGCCCGCCTCGCCGCCGAGCCGGCGCGGGACGACCCGGCGGAGGGTCCCGACACCAGCGGCGAGGCCCCGACCGGGAGCGGCGAGGCCCCGACCGGCAGCGGCGAGGCCCCAGCCGGCACCGTCGTCGACGTCGACGACACCGCTGCCGCGCCGAGACCGGCGCCGAGCGGCTCCGAGCCGGGCGCCGCGGAACCGGCGCCCGACGACCCCGCCCCCCACCGCCCGCGCCACGCCACGCCGGACGACGCCCCCGCCACCGGGACGGACGCCCCCGCCACCGAGGCCGCGAAGGACCGCCTGCTGGGCGTGCTGCTGCGCGACCCGCAGGCCGCCGTCAGCGCGCTCGCCGCCTCGCCGGGCGACGGCAGCGGCGATGGAACCGGTCATGGCGGCGGCGACGTCACCGCGCTGCTGCGCGCCGGTCTGACCCCGGCGCAGGTCGCGCGGCTGGTCGGGGTGGACGAGCGCGTGCTGGCGACGGTCGTCGCGCGGGGCCTCGGGCTGCTCCCGGCCGATCAGGCGTCCGATCGGGCCCCGGGCGGCGGCGTCGCCACCGGCGAGAACCGCACCGACGACCCCGGCCGCAGCTGGGCGAACACCGCGAGCTCCGCGGGGTCGACCACGCCGACGACGGGATAGCCGCCGGTCGTCGGGTGGTCGGCGAGGAAGACGACAGGCTGCCCGTCCGGCGGCACCTGGACCGCCCCGCCGACCAGGCCCTCGCTGCGCAGCTCCTCGCCCCGACGGTCGGCGGCCCTCTCCAGCGCCGGGCCCTCGAGGCGCACGCCGACGCGGTCGCCGGTCGGCGCCACCGTCCACGTGCCCGCACGCAGCTGTCCCGCGGCGTCGTCGACCCAGTCGGCCCGCGGCCCGAGGTGCACGCGCACCCTCACCGCGTCGGGCGCGGCCGAGACGCCGAGCGCCCCGGTGCCCACCGGCGGGACCGTCGTCGGCGGGCCGAGAGGCAGGCGCGTGCCGACCTCGAGCGGCGCCGGCCCGAGCCCCGAGAGCGTGTCGGCGCTGCGGCTGCCGAGCACCGGGTCGACGGCGACCCCCCCGCCGACCGCGAGGTAGCCGCGCAGGCCGGAGGTCGGCGACGGCACGACCACCTCGTCGCCGGCGGCTACGTGGACCGGCTGGTGCGACGGCGCGGTCCGCTCGCCGCCCGTGGCGCGCCGGACACGCAGGCCGCCGGGCGGGCCGGTCAGCGCCACGGTGGCGGCGGCGCCCACCCGCAGGGCGAGCCCCCCGAGCAGCACCTCGAGCCCGGCGTCCTCCGGTCCGTTGCCGACGAGGCGCTGCGCGAGCGCGTGGGCGGGCCCGTCGAGCGCGCCGGCGGGTGGCACCCCGATGTGCGCCCAGCCGGGCCGGCCGCGGTCGACCACCAGCGCCTGGGGCCCGACGGCGGTGACCTCGAGCTCGCGGCTCACCCGGCGTCCCGGAAGCGCACGGTGGTGCCGGGGACGAGCAGGGCGGGCGGGTCGCGGTCGGGATCGAACAGGGTCGGCGCGTCCTCGGTGAGCCGGCCGATGAGTCGCCAGCCGCCGGGGGAGGTGCGCGGGTAGACGCCGCCGAACTCGCCGGCCACCCCCACCGCGCCGGCGGGGATGCGGGGGCGGGGGGTGTCGAGCCGCGGCTGGTGCAGGGCCTCGGGCAGGCCCGTGAGGTAGGCGAAGCCCGGCGCGAAGCCCCCGAACGCGACGGTGAGCTCGGCGCCGGTGTGGGCGGCGACGACGTCGGCGGTCGACCAGCCGGCGTCCCGGGCGACGAGCTCGAGGTCCTCGCCGTCGTAGTGCACGGGCAGCTCCACGGTGCCCGCCGCGTGACGGTCGGGGGTGGCGGTCAGGTCGGTCCCGTCGAGCAGCGCGCGGACCGCCCGCAGCACGTCGCGCGCCCCCGGCGCGGTGACCAGCACGGTCCGGGCGGCGGGCACGACGTCGACGACGCCCGGGAGGTCGCCGCGGTCCAGGGCCTCGCGCAGCGCGGCGCCGGCCACGGCGACCTGGTCGAGCCCGTCGAGGTCGACGACCAGCGCCTCCGGGCCCACCGGCCGGACGTCCACCAGCCCCTCAGCTGCCTCAGCCGACGACGCGGCGCAGCCGGGCCGAGGTGTGCGGCTGGAGCGGCTGGCCCTCCATGGCGCGCTCCTCGACGTAGGCGAGGTCGCCGTCCTCGACGATGCCGTAGAGCCGCGTCGCCCCGTTGACCTCCTTGGCGCTGGAGGTGCGGGCGATGGCGTCGGTCTGCAGCTCCCAGGACGTCTGGGTGCGGCTCGCGCCGTAGTAGAGCTCGATGATCCCGGTGTGGTGGGCGAGCAGGAGCTCGATCGTCCCGTCGGGCTGCGCGCGCCACCAGCCGACCTCGCGCGCCGCGGGGCGCACGACCGCGCCGCCCGGCCCGTCGAGGATCCACGAGCGCGCCTCCCACGACAGGAACGGCCGCCCGTCGTGCGCCACGGTGATCTGCTGGCCGAAGTGGAACGGGCCGTCGATCGTCGGGTAGACGACCTCGCCCTCCCCGCGCCACACCCCGACCAGCGGGAGCAGGCCCAGGAGGGCGTCGTTGAGGTCGGGACCGAGCCGCAGGTTCGCCGTGTCGTTCTCGACGGGCAGGTCCGGCCACGCCGGCAGGTTGGCATCGCGCGTGTGCTGGGCGCGCTCGCTCGCGGCCCGGATGGCCTCGTTGCCGCTGGTGCCCTCGGGCACCTCGCCGCCCTCGTCGGCGAAGGGGGCGTCGCTCATCGTTCCTCCTCGACCGTGAGCAGCTCGTCGCGGAACAGCCGCCGGGTCAGCACGACGCCGCCGCCGAGGATGCCGGCGCTGCACGCGGCGAGCAGGACCGTGTAGAACCACGCCACCCGGCCACCCTAACGACACCGCCCGCCCGCCCCGCCGCGACGGGCGGGACGAGCGGGCGGCGTGGTCATCGAGTGATCGAAGTACCGATACGGACGTTGAGTGTCAGCAAGGGCACTTCGCTGACACGCGTCAGGCGACGGACACCTCGGTGGTGAAGAGGCCGGGCCCGCCGACGGCCACCTCGGTCTGGCCGTTGCCCGAGCGCGAGAGCGCGCGGACGGTCCAGGTGCCCGGGCGGGCGAAGAAGCGGTAGTCGCCGGACGCGGACGAGACGACCTCGGCGGTGAACTCGCCGGTGCCGTCCAGGAGCCGGACGTAGGCGCCGCCGACGGGCGAGCCGTCGCTGGTCACCTTGCCGACCAGCACCGACTCCTTGGACAGGTCGGTACCGGCGGGCAGCTCGGCGGACTGCTGCGGAGCGCTGCACATCAGGACCTGCCATCCCCCGTCTCGACCGGCACGCCGACCAGCGAGCCGTACTCGGTCCAGCTGCCGTCGTAGTTCTTGACGTCGGTCTCGCCCAGCAGCTCGTGGAGGGCGAACCAGGTGTGCGAGCTGCGCTCACCGATGCGGCAGTACGCGATGGTCGGGCGCGACGAGTCCAGGCCCTGCTCGGAGTAGAGCGCGCGCAGCTCGTCGTCCGACTTGAACGTGCCGTCCTCGTTGGCGGCCTTCGACCACGGCACGTTGAGCGCCGAGGGGATGTGGCCGCCGCGCTGCGCCTGCTCCTGCGGCAGGTGCGCGGGCGCGAGGAGCTTGCCGGAGAACTCGTCGGGCGAGCGGACGTCGACCAGGTTCTTGGTGCCGATCGCGTTGACGACCTCGTCGCGGAAGGCGCGGATCGAGGTGTCCTGCTCCTTGGCCGAGTACTGCGTCTGCGACCGCTGCGGGACCTCGGTGTCGAGCTTGCGCCCGTCGAGCTCCCACTTCTTGCGGCCGCCGTCGAGCAGCTTGACGTCCTGGTGCCCGTAGAGCTTGAAGTACCAGTAGGCGTAGGCGGCGAACCAGTTGTTGTTGCCGCCGTAGAGGATGACGGTGTCGTCGTTGCCGATGCCCTTGCTCGACAGCAGCTTCTCGAAGCCGGCCTTGTCGACGAAGTCGCGGCGCACCGGGTCCTGGAGCTCGGTCTTCCAGTCGAGCTTGACCGCGCCGGGGATGTGCCCGCCCTCGTACGCGGTGGTGTCCTCGTCGACCTCGACGAAGACGGTGTTCGGGGCGTCGAGGTTCTGCTCGGCCCAGTCGGCACTGACCAGGGCGTCCTGGCGGCTCATGTGCGGTACTCCTCGGGTGCTCTTCTCGGGATGACGGGGTCCTGCGACACGGCGACGCACGCGACCGGCACCCGTGGCCGGCTGACCCGTCGAGGGAGAGCGGCGTGGTGGACGGTCCGGGACGCGAGGTCGTCCGGGAGGGTCAGCGACAGAGGCTGGAGTCGACGCGGCACAGGTCGATCGCGCGCCGCTGGGTGAGCCCTCCGTCCACGGGCGTCACGCTACCGAAGAATCGGCCGCGGACCGAGCGCCGGCCGGGGATGATGTCGCCCCTCCGTTCCCGGTGGTCAGCCCGTGCGGCGCAACGGCGCCAGCGTGCCGAGCAGGTCGGCCCGGCGGGGGACGCCGACGGTGCGGGACAACTCGACGCCCGCGGGGTCGACGACGAGTGTCGTCGGCGTCCGCCGGATGCCCAGCAGCCGGACGAGCTCCGGGCGCATCGCCACGTCCACCTCGCGCACCGTGACCCCCGGGTGCTCGGAGGCGACGTCGGTGAGCACGGCGCGCGACGCGCGGCAGTCGGCGCAGAACTGCGAGGACAGCTGCAGGAGGGCGAGGCCGCCGGGCGGGGCGACGAGGTCGCGCGGCAGCACGCCGCCGACCGGGGTGCCGGGGCGGGCCGCGACCGGTCGCAGGTCGCGGCGGGTGCCCTCGGGGCCGGGGTCGTCGAACGGGAGCGGGTCGGACGCGTCCGCGTCGGCCCGACGGCGCCGCCCGCGCAGGACCACGAGCACGAGGCCGGCGAGGAGCACGACGACGAGGGCCACCACGGCCACGAGCACCCAGCCCGACACCCGATCCTCCCGACGGCCCCCCGAGGGCCACTGCGGCCTCCCCGCGCCCTGTTCGCGCAGCGTAGCCGGGGGGTGGTCGACACGGGCGCGCCGGGCACCAACGTGACATGGAACGCGCGGGCGGGTGACGGCGCGGTGAACTGGTCTATCGTCCTCCTCACGATCGCGGAGGGAGAAACGCGTGGAGCTGCTGCTGCTCACCGCCGACCCCGAGCCGACGTCAGTGTTGCCGTCGCTGGCCCTGCTACCCCACGGACTCCGGACCGCGGCCCCCGAGGTCGCGGCCCTGCTCGATGCCGGCCCGCACGACGCCGTGCTGGTCGACGCCCGGCACGACCTCGCCGCCGCCCGCAGCCTCTGCCGCCTGCTGGGCTCCACCGGCCTCGACGTGCCGGTCATCGCCGTCCTCACCGAGGGTGGTCTCGTCGCCGTCTCGCTGGAGTGGGGCGTCGACGAGGTGCTGCTGCCCGGTGCCGGCCCGGCGGAGATCGACGCCCGCCTGCGCCTGCTGCGGGCCCGGCGCGCCTCCGACGGTGCGGGGGCCGAGGGTGCGCTGGTGCTCGGCGAGCTCGTCATCGACGAGTCCACCTACACCGCCCGCCTGCGCGGGCGTCCGCTCGACCTCACCTACAAGGAGTTCGAGCTCCTCAAGTACCTCGCCCAGCACGCGGGCCGCGTCTTCACCCGCGCCCAGCTGCTGCAGGAGGTCTGGGGCTACGACTTCTTCGGTGGCACCCGCACCGTCGACGTCCACGTCCGGCGCCTGCGGGCCAAGCTCGGCTCCGAGCACGAGCAGCTCATCGGCACCGTGCGCAACGTCGGCTACAAGTTCGTCCGCCCGATGCGGGGCGTCCTCGGGACCTCCCGCGCCACCGCGGGCGACGAGGCCGGCGCCGAGCGCACGGGGAGCACCACGGGGAGCGCGGAGCCCGACGAGGAGGAGGCACCGGGCGCGCCGGCCTCCCGGACCCCCGCCACGCCCGTGCCGCGGTCGACCAGGTCGTGGGACGAGGCGCGGGTCGTGCGGCCCGCGGCCTGGGCCCGCGGCCTGTAGACACACCGCCGGTGAGCGTTTCGGAGCGGGCCCGCACGACGGCGGGCGGGCCCGCTACCGTCGGCTCCGTGCTGACCAGCCGGTGGACCACGGGAGTTGCCGGCGCGGCGGACGCCGACGCCGTGCGCGCCCTCGTCGGTGCGGTCGCCGCCGCCGACGGCGTCGACGCCTACGCCGAACCGGCCCGCCGCGACATCGCGGCGCTGGGCTCCGGCGGCGGTCGTCCCGGCACGCGGCACCTGCTCGTCCACGACGAGGAGGACGCCCTCGTGGGCCACGCGCTGCTGGACACCGAGCACCCCGACGACCCGGTCGCCGAGCTCGCCGTCGTCCCCGCGCGGCGACGGGAGGGCGTCGGGGCGGTGCTCGTGGACGCCGTCGTGGAGGAGGCCCCGGAGGCGCGGTTCTGGGCGCACGGCGACCACCCGGGGGCCGCGCGCCTGGCCGAGCGCGTCGGACGCCGCCGGGTCCGCGAGCTCTGGCGGATGCGCCGGCCCGCCCCCGGCCACGAGGCGCCGCCGCTGCCCGGGCTCGTCGTCCCCGACGGGACCGTCATCCGCCCGCTGCGGGTCGGGCGCGACGAGGACGCCGTCGTCGCGGTCAACAACCGCGCGTTCTCCTGGCACCCCGAGCAGGGTGGCTGGACCACCGCCGACATCGCCGAGATCGAGGCGGAGCCGTGGTTCGACGCGACCGGCGTGCTGCTCGCGTGGGACACGGCCACCGAGGAGCTCCTCGGCTTCCACTTCACGAAGGTGCACGGGGTGTCCGCGACGGTCGCCGAGCCGCTCGGCGAGGTCTACGTCGTCGGCGTCGACCCGTCCGCCCAGGGCCGCGGGCTCGGGAAGGCCCTCACGCTCGCCGGGCTGCACCACCTGGTCGACCGCGGGCTGCGCACGACCATCCTCTACGTCGAGGGCGACAACGCTGCGGCCATCGCCACATACCGGGCCCTGGGCTTCGAGCGCGACGCGGTGGACGTCTCCTACCAGCGCTGACGTCGGCGGCGGGGCGTGATGATGCTCTCGTCAACGACCCTGTTCACCTCGCGTTCACATGCGCAGCTCCGGGCGTTCCCCCGGTCTCCTTAGGGTCCGCGTCCGGCGTCGACAGCGGCGCTGCGACGGCCCACCACGGTCCACACCGGTCGCGGGGGGCACGACCCAGACACGGAGGATCCCTGTGAGGTATCAGCGGCGCGCAGCGACGGTCGGTCTGATCGCCGCCGGAGCGCTCCTGTTCAGCGCCTGCGGCAGCGACAACGCCGGTGGCGGTGGCGGGGAGCAGGCGGCCGAGAACCCGGCGTGCGCCGGCAAGCAGAACCTGCGCGCCAGCGGGTCCTCGGCCCAGGCGAACGCGATGACCCGGTTCGTCACCGCCTACGAGCAGGCATGTGAGGGCAAGACGGTCGCGTACACCCCGAGCGGGTCGGGCGCCGGGCGCAGCGAGTTCATCGGCGGGCAGACCGACTTCGCGGGCTCGGACTCGGCGCTGTCCGATGACGAGCCCCAGCGTGCCCAGCAGCGCTGCGGGTCGCCCGCGTGGAACCTGCCGCTGGTCTTCGGACCCATCGCGATCGCCTACAACCTTCAGGGCGTGACCGACCTCGTGCTCGACGGTCCGACCGTCGGTCGCATCTTCAACGGCGGCATCACCACCTGGAACGACCCGGCGATCGCCGCGCTGAACCCGGGCAAGCAGCTCCCGGCCGCCCCGATCATCGTCAACTTCCGGTCCGACGAGTCCGGCACGACCGAGAACTTCCAGACCTACCTGAACACCGCGTCGAACGGCACCTACACGCAGGAGGCGGCCGACGCCTTCAACGGTGGTGTCGGCGCCGGTGCGCGTGGCAGCCAGGGCGTCGCCGACGCCACTCGCAACACCCCGAACTCGATCACCTACGTCGAGGCCTCGTTCGCCCAGCGGGCGAACCTCGGGATGGCCCAGATCATCAATTCGGGGGGTGGGGCGCCGGTGCCGCTCAGCCCCGAGTCGGTCGGCGTCGCGATCGACAATGTCCAGGTTGAGGGTCAGGGCAACGACCTGACCCTCAACCTGGACAGCCTCTATGCGGCCTCGGCTCCTGGCGCGTACCCGATCGCGCTGGCGACCTACGAGATCGTCTGCTCCGACTACCAGGACGACGCGACCGGCCAGGCCGTGCGGGGCTTCCTGACCACGGCGCTCTCGCCGGAGGCTCAGCAGGGCCTGCCGGAGGCGGGTTACGTCCCGCTGCCAGATCGCTTCAAGCAGCGTCTGACCGACGCGGTCAACGCGATCCAGTGACGTGACGGCCGCGGGCCCGCCGGTGATCCCGGCGGGTCGCGGCCTCGTCGCCCGCACAGAACCGAGAAGGGTATGCGAGCGTGAGCGAGCGCATCGAGCAACGAGCTCCCGGCTCCGAGGGCGAGGAGGAGCACATCGTCCCCTCGTCGAGCCCCGAGCCCGGGCCCACCCCGTGGCGGTCCCCGCCGAGCCGTCGCGGCGAGTCCGTCTTCCGGTTCCTCGCCTCCGGCTCTGGCGTCCTCGTCGTCGCGGCCATCGCGCTGATCGGCCTGTTCCTCCTGATCCAGGCCGTCCCGTCGCTGATGGCGAACAACGCCAACTTCTTCACCTCGCCCGAGTTCAGCACCGGTGACCCCGAGAACCTGCGGTTCGGCATCCGTGACCTCTTCCTGGTCACGGTGTTCTCGTCGGTGTTCGCGCTCGTGCTCGCCATGCCGGTCGCCCTCGGCGTTGCACTGTTCCTCACGAACTACGCGCCGAAGCAGCTCTCTCGGCCCTTCGCGTACGTCGTCGACCTGCTCGCCGCGGTGCCGTCGATCATCTACGGCCTCTGGGGCATCCTCGTGCTCGCGCCCGCGATCGAGCCGATCGCCGAGTGGCTGAACACCAACCTCGGCTGGATCTTCCTGTTCTCCGACGGCAACCTGCCGGTGCTCTCGGGCACGATCTTCACCGGCGGCGTCGTCCTCGCGGTCATGATCCTGCCGATCATCACCGCGGTCAGCCGCGAGGTCTTCGCACAGACGCCGCGGTTCCAGATCGAGGCCGCGAAGGCCCTGGGTGCGACGCGCTGGGAGGTCATCCGGATGGCCACGCTGCCCTACGGGCGCAGTGGCTACATCGCCGGCTCGATGCTCGGCCTCGGTCGCGCGCTCGGCGAGACCATCGCGGTCCTCATCGTCATCCGCGCCTCGACCTCGCCGATGACCTTCAGCCTCTTCGACGGCGGCTACACCTTCGCGTCGCTGATCGCCTCGGCGGCCTCGGAGTTCAGCCAGCCGCTGCCGACCGGCGCCTATATCTCCGCCGGCCTCGTGCTCTTCGTCCTGACCTTCGTCGTCAACGCGCTGGCGCGCGTCATCGCCGGCGGGAAGGTGAACGGCTGATGACCACCGCGACCGGGACCGACCTCGAGCGGCCCGCCTCCGAGCCGTCGACGCGGCGCGTCAGCACCAGCCGCCGGATCAAGGACAACGCGGCCACGGTGCTCGTCAGCATCGCCTTCCTCATCGCCGTCGTGCCCCTCGTGTGGGTGCTCGTGACGGTGATCGCGCGCGGCGCGCCGGCCATCCTCTCCGCGGACTGGTGGGGGACGTCGCTGTCGGGGATCCTCCCCGAGGAGTACGAGGGCGGCGTCTACCACGCGATCTACGGCACACTGGTCCAGGCGCTCATCGCGACGCTCATCGCGGTGCCGATCGGCATCATGGCCGCGATCTACCTCGTCGAGTACGGCCGCGGCGCGCTCGCCCGGACCACGAGTTTCATGGTCGACATCCTCGCCGGCGTCCCGTCGATCGTCGCCGCGCTGTTCGTCTTTGCCGCGTTCATCTCCATCCTCGGGGCGCCGCAGAGCGCCTTCATGGTGTCGCTGGCCCTCGTGCTGCTCATGCTCCCGGTGGTCATCCGCAACACCGAGGAGATGCTGCGGCTGGTGCCCGACCGGCTGCGCGAGTCGGCCTACGCGCTGGGCATCCCGAAGTGGAAGACAATCCTGCGCATCGTCCTGCCGACCGCCCTCTCGGGCACGGTCACGGGCGTCATGCTGGCGATCGCGCGCATCATGGGGGAGACCGCGCCGGTGCTCGTGCTCGTCGGGTACTCGCGGGCGATCAACTACGACCCCTTCGAGGGCAACATGGCCTCGCTGCCGTTGCTGATGTACAGCGAGCTCTCGAACCCCGAGGCCGCCGGCGAGTACCGCATCTGGGGCGCGGCACTGACCCTCATCATCATCATCATGATCTTCCAGGTGGGTGCGAGCCTGATCTCGCGCTTCTCCGCGATCCCCAAGTAGAAACGGGCGGGCAGGACAGCGATGGCCAAGCGCATCGACCTCAAGGACGTCGACATCTACTACGGCGCCTTCCACGCCGTGCAGAACGTCAACCTGACGGTGATCCCGCGCAGCGTCACGGCCTTCATCGGACCGTCGGGCTGTGGCAAGTCCACCGTGCTGCGCACGCTCAACCGCATGCACGAGGAGATCGCCGGGGCGCGCGTCGAGGGTCAGGTCCTGCTCGACGGCGAGAACATCTACGACCGCGGCACCGACGCCGTCGCCGTGCGCCGCACCATCGGCATGGTGTTCCAGATGCCGAACCCGTTCCCGACGATGTCCGTGCGGGACAACGTCGTCGCGGGCCTGAAGCTGCAGGGCGTGCGGGACAAGAAGAAGCTCGACGAGGTCGCCGAGGCCTCGCTGCGCGGCGCCAACCTCTGGAAGGAGGTCAAGGACCGGCTCGACAAGCCGGGCGGTGGCCTCTCCGGTGGTCAGCAGCAGCGGCTCTGCATCGCCCGCGCGATCGCGGTGCAGCCCGACGTGCTCCTCATGGACGAGCCGTGCTCGGCCCTCGACCCGATCTCCACGCTGGCGATCGAGGACCTCATCGCGGACCTCAAGAAGCAGTACACGATCGTCATCGTCACCCACAACATGCAGCAGGCCGCGCGGGTGAGCGACCAGACGGGGTTCTTCAACCTCGAGGCCACTGGCAAGCCGGGCCACCTGGTCGAGATCGACGACACCGAGAAGATCTTCTCGAATCCGACCGAGCAGGCCACCGAGGACTACATCTCGGGCCGCTTCGGCTGACCGGCTCGCGTGGATGCAGCGAACGCGCTGTTCGCTGCGTCTACGCGCGCAAAGTCCCCGTCGATCACGGGGCACAGACACACGCGAGCCCCTCCCGCACCGTGCGGGAGGGGCTCTCGCGTGTCCGGGCGCTCAGGCCTCGGGGGTGTTGGGCATCTTGCCGGTCACCATGTAGACGACGCGGCGGGCGACGGCCACGGAGTGGTCGGCGAAGCGCTCGTAGAAGCGGCCCAGCAGCGTCACGTCGATCGCGGGCGCGACCCCATTCGGCCACTCCTTGCTCAGCAGCAGCGTGAACAGGTGGCGGTGCAGGTCGTCCATGGCGTCGTCGTCGGACTCCATGGTGAAGGCGAGCTCGACGTCGCGGGTGAGGATGACCTGGCGGGCGTCCTGCGCGAGGTCGAGGGCCACGCGGCCCATCTCGGCGAAGTAGGGGGCGACGTCCTCGGGCAGCACCTTCTGCGGGTGACGGCGGCGGGCCGCCTTGGCGACGTGCAGCGCGAGGTCGCCCATCCGCTCGAGGTCGCCCGCGGAGTGGATCGCGGCGATGACGGACCGCAGGTCGCCCGCGACCGGAGCCTGGAGCGCGAGGAGGCCGAAGGCCTGCTCCTCCGCGGCGCTGCGCAGGGCGTCGATCTTGGTGTCGTCCGAGATGACCTCCTCGGCGAGGTCGAGGTCGCCCTCGAGGAGGGCACTCGTCGCCTTCTTCATGGCCTCGCCGGCCATGAGGGACATCTCGGCCAGCTCCCCGGACAGGGCGTCGAGCTTCTCGTGATAGGCCGTGCGCATACCGCGCAACCTACGCGGAGCCGCCGTCGCTCATCCGACCGCGACGTGAACCAGGGATGAACGCGATCACGGCGGGGCCCGTCGAGGGCGTGACCCCGGTCCTAGGCGCAGGAGGCGTCGGCGGCGGTGATGGTCGGGTTGACCGGGGGCCCCGGGGTGGTCGCCGTCGCTCCCTCGCCGGAGCGCACGCGACCGTCGAAGTCGTCGCCGAGGACGAGCGTGAGGGTGCCGGTGCCCGACGCGCTCGGCTCGAGCGTCGCGCTGGGCACGGTGGTGGCGAGCGTCTGAGCCGCGACGGCCTGGTCGGGCGAGTACCGGATCGTCGTCGCGCCGCCGGTGGGGATCGCGGAGCCGGCGGTCTCGGTGACGACGCCGAAGCCCGCGGAGCGGAGTCGCTCGGCGATCGACAGGGCCGTCGGTCCGGCGGCCGCCCAGTCGCTGCGCCCGTCGTCGTCGGAGCCGCCGTCGTCGGAGTTCCCGTCGTCGGAGCCCTCGCCGTCGGAGCCCTCGTCGCCCTCGTCGTCCGAGCCACCGTCGGAGCCGTCCCCGGACCGCACGTCGGCGCTCTCTTCGTCGTCCGCGTCGTCCGCCGAGCGCGCGTCGACGAGGCGCACCTGGGCCGCCACCGGCGCCGGGGCTCCGGGCGCGCCCGGAGCCCCGGGCAGCGGGCGGTCCTCGATGATCGCCGAGAACAGCGCGCGCTCCTCGCCGGGCCGCAGTACCTCGTTGCCCCGGTCGTTGGCGATGCCCGTGGTGGGCACGGTGACGAAGGTGACCGCCCGCGGGTCGAGGCTGCCGAGCGACTGGGTCAGCGTCAGCAGCTGGTCCGAGCCGATGTTCTCGCCGAACGTCGAGCGCGACACCGCCGCGACCAGGCCCTCGAGGCGGCTGGGGTCGAGCAGCGTGCCCGCCGAGAGCACCGAGCGCAGAAGCGCGCCGAGGAACCGCTGCTGGCGCTGGATGCGGCCGTAGTCGCTGGACGGGTCACCCTCCACGTGCCGCGCGCGGACGTAGTCGAGCGCCTGCTGACCGGTCAGCACCGTCGGGCCGGCCTGCGGGATGATCTCGCCGAGCACCGAGTCGCGCACCGGGCGCTCGGTGCAGATCGGGACGCCCCGCACCGCGTCGACCATGCCCTGGAAGCCCTGGAAGTCGACGCCGAGGAAGCGGTTGATCGCGAGGCCCGAGAGCTCCTGCACGGCGCGGGTGACGCAGCGTGGGCCACCGGCGGCGTACGCCGAGTTGAGTTTGACCCGCGGGGCGGGCGGGAGCATCTGCGGGGCGTAGGCGCCGGTGATCGGGTCCCAGCGCTCGCACGCCGGGCGGGTGATCTCCAGGTCGCGCGGGAACGACACCACGATCACGCCCGAGCGGTCCTCGGGGACGTGGACGACCATGATCGTGTCGGTGCGGGCCCCCGGGACGTCGGCCGTGTCGCCGGCGTCCTCCGAGGCCGGGGCGCCGGCGCGGGTGTCCGAGCCGACGACGAGGAAGTTCTGGTCTCCGACCTGGGCCGCGGCGTCCCGGATGGCCGACGAGTTCGGGTCGAGCGCGCCGATCTGGCGCACGGCGGCCTCGACCCACGACGCCGCGCCCCACCCCAGCCCGCACACCACCACGACGAGCACCGCGCACGTGGCCGTCGCGAGCCGCGCGACCCGGGACCAGGTCCAGCCGCGGCGCCAGGTCGCGAACCGCGAGCCGGCGGCGGCGAGCACGGCGGACGTCGCCGCCCAGTCGGCCTCGCGCGCCGGCGCCACGACCGCGCGCCTGCGGTCGCCGGCCGGGGCGGGCGCCTCGTCGGGATCGGCGTCGCGCGCGGCCGGGGCCACCGACGGGGTCGGCGGGACCGGGGCGGGCGGTGCCGGGGCGGGCGGTGCCGGGGCGGGCGGTGCCGGGGCGGGCGGTGCCGGCGGGGCCGCCGGCGACGTGGCCCCGGGTGCGGCCGGTCGCCCGGGCGCAGCCGGGGTGACCGACGGGACCGGCGGCACCGGTCGCGTCGGGGGCACCGACGTGTCCGCCGCCCCGGCCGCGGTCGGCGTCAGGGTCGGCGTCGCGGCCGTCGCCACGGCCGGCGTCGGCTCCGGCTCGTCGTGCTCCCCGCTCCGGGGACCGGGCTCGCGGACCTGCGCCGGCACGCGCCGGACCGGCACCCGGCCGGCGGGCAGGGTCACGGCGTCGACCGGCGACCGTGTCGACGGCGGGTCGGCGGCCGCCGGCGACGGGATACCGGACGAGGGCGTGCTCGGGGCCGGGGGCGGCGAGCCGGAGCCGGCGGTGGCCGTCGGCGCGGTGACCAGCGCCGCGCCCGGCGGCCGCAGCCCCAGGCGCGGACCGCGTCGGCGCGTCAGCGGCACCATCGTCGGGCGACGGCCGTGGTGCGGCGCCGCGCCCGGGATGCGGAAGGGCGCCGAGGCCGGCCCGGAGACGGGGGGACGGACCGCGTCGCCACCGGCCGTCACGGGGCGGGAGCCCCGGACCGGATCACCGGCGCGGTCGTCGGTCACGCATCTCCTCGAGGGTGGCACCCCGGCCGTCGCCCACGGTGATCCGGGCAGGCGTCCGGGCAGGGGTCCGGGCAGGGTCCGGGCTGGTCAGCAGCGGGATACTACGGCGTAGCCCGGGCCTCCGGGCGCGGGGTCCACTACGCCACGCGGACACCCGGGCACAAGACGGACAGGATGGTCGCCACACGACCGGGCGACACGACCGACCCGGTCGGCCACCTGGGGATCGACCGGTCAGCCGGTCGGGAACGCGCGCCGGGCGGCGGCCGCGATGCCGCGCCGGGCGGCGGCCGCACCGGCGAGACGGACGGTGCCCTCACCGTCCCGGTGGGCGACGGCGTTGCGCCCGGCGCGCTTGGCCACGTACAGCAGGGCGTCCGCGGCGTCGAGCCCCGGCGAGCCGGGCCGGCCGCTGTCGGCGGCGCCGAGGCAGGCGACGCCGACGCTGACCGTCACCCGCAGATCCTCGGCGACCTCGTGCCACGGGTAGGCGTCGACGCGCGCCCGGGCCTCCTCGCACACCCGCACCGCGTCCGCGGGCTCGAGCCCGGGCAGGACGAGCGCGAACTCCTCGCCGCCGTAGCGGGCGCAGAAACCGTCGGGCGGCAGCTCCTCGCTCATGAGGTCGACGAGCCGCCGCAGCACCTCGTCGCCGAGGGCGTGGCCGTGGGTGTCGTTGACCTGCTTGAAGTGGTCGACGTCGGCGAGCGCCACGCAGACCGCGCCGGCGTTCGACGAGTCGTGACGCAACGTGCTCAGGCGCTCGTCGAGGTAGCGCCGGTTCCACGTCGCCGTGAGGCTGTCGCGACGGCTCTGCTCGCGGGCCTCCGCCCGCTCGCGGCGGAGACGATCGACCTCGACGCGTAACTGATCGGGCACTCCGGCCGGCAGCGTCCGCTCGTCGCGCACGAGCGAGACGGCGGCCTTCATGTGCTGGTACGCGCGGCGCCAGTCGCCCCGGTCGGCGAGGACCTCGGCGGCCGCCTCGTGGGCGCGCGCCTGGTCGGCGCGGCCGTCGGGCGTGAGGCCGCCGGCGGGCACCGCCTCGAGTCCGACGATCGGGGAGGTGGGGAAACCGCAGGTGACGACGGTCTCGGGCGTGACGGCGTGCGTCTCGGGCGCCGCGACGTCCCCGTCGCGCGCCGACTCCACGCTCGTCACCGCGGCGCTCGCGCGTCCCGCACGCAGCCCGGCCAGCCGCACACACACCACCTCCGTTCCACCTCCAGTGTCGCCCCGGACCGCCGCCGTGTAACGGTGATTCGCCGCGTCGCCGCCAACTTCAGTCGTCCGGCGCAGGTGACGCTGCGTAGACGGATCCCGCCTCGACACGTTCGGCCCACCTTGAGTCGCCCGCGCCGGTGGTCCTGCGGGGACGGCGGGTGCCGCCGGTGATGTGAGATCGACGTGATCCGCCGGACCGAGTACGAAGAGTAGCGCCCTGGGCGGGTGTCAGCCGCCGGAGTGCATGACGTCGGCGGCCGTGGGGACGGTGTCGTCCTCGGGGTCGTCGAGCCAGCCCTCGGGCAGCGTGACGTGCGCCGGCGAGCCCTGGCGGCCGCGCGGGCCGTCGGCGTCGGCGGGGAAAGGGAGATCGTGGTCGAGGCGGGCGAGCAGCTCGTCGAGCCGGTCCAGCCCGTCGATCATCCCGAGCTCGCGGCGCAGCTCCGAGCCGACCGCGAACCCGTGCAGGTACCAGGACATGTGCTTGCGCGAGTCGCGCACGCCCTTGTGGGGGCCGTGGTGGGCGATGAGCAGCTCGACGTGTCGGCGCATGACCGCCGCGACCTCGCCGAGCGTCGGCGGCGTCGGGATCGGACGCCCCGCCAGCGCCGCCTCGAGCTCGCCGAACAACCACGGCCGCCCGAGGCAACCGCGGCCGACGACAACCCCGTCGCAGCCGGTCTTCTCCATCATCGCGACGGCGTCGGCCGCGGCGAAGATGTCGCCGTTGCCCAGCACCGGCGTCGCGGCCGGCAGGGCGTCGCGGAGCTCGGCGATGCGGTCCCAGTCGGCGGTCCCCGAGTAGCGCTGCGAGGCGGTGCGCGCGTGCAGGGCGACCGCCGCCGCGCCCTCGTCGGCGGCGATCCGTCCGGCGTCGAGGAACGTCACGTGGTCGTCGTCGATGCCCACACGCATCTTCACCGTCAGCGGGAGCCCGCCCCGGCGCGTGGCCTCGACGGCGGCGCGCACGATCGAGCCGAACAGCCGCCGCTTGTAGGGCAGCGCCGCCCCGCCGCCGCGGCGGGTCACCTTGGGCACCGGGCAGCCGAAGTTGAGGTCGACGTGGTCGGCGAGGTCCTCGTCGACGATGCGGTCGACCGCCCGGCCGATCGTCACCGGGTCGACGCCGTAGAGCTGCATCGAGCGGGGGGACTCGTCCGCGTCGAACGCGATCATCTCGGCGGTGCCGGGGTGGCGTTCCACCAGCGCCCGCGCGGTGATCATCTCGCAGACGTAGAGCCCCGCGCCCTGCTCGCGGCACAGGCGGCGGAAGGCGACGTTGGTGATGCCCGCCATCGGCGCGAGCACGACCGGCGTCGGCAGCTCGAGGGGACCGATGCGGAGCACGACGTCAACTCTCCCAGCTCAGTCGTCGATCCTGCTGGCCCGGATCTCGTGGCCCGCGGAGGTCAGGCAGCGACCGGTCTTCAGGTTGAACTTCCAGTTGTGCAGCGTGCAGGTCAGCACGTCGCCGTCGACGGCGCCGAACTTCGACAGGTCGGCCGACAGGTGCGGGCAGCGGGCCTGGACGCGCCAGCCGTCGAGCTCGATGTCGCGGCCGTCGTCGTTCTGCGCGTCGTACCAGTTCTCCACGTAGTCCATCCGCTCCTCGGACAGACACTTGAAGAACGTGTAGAGGTACTCGTTGTACTGGCCGACGCGCGTCGCGGAGAACCGCACCGAGAGGAACAGCGAGTTCGACCAGTCGACCTCGCCGGTGTCGATGTTCGTCTGCACGAGCGTCGCGGGGACGCCCCAGCGGTAGCGGGCCGACTCGCCGTTCCAGACGCGGATCTCCCGGCCGGCGAAGTCGAAGGCCAGCGGGAGCGTGCCGTCCTCGTCGACACCGGGCGTGTCGTCGGGCATGCCCTGCAGGTCCATGCGCACGACGCCGCCGATGCCGTCGCACATGTGGTCGGCGCGCTTCATCAGCGGCTCGATCCACTCCTTGAGCTGGCGCAGGATGTCGGGCTGCGGGGCCGCCCACCGCGCCTTCTGCGCCTCGATCGCCGGGCGCACCCGCTCGGCGAAGTCGCGCAGGTAGCGCTCCTTGTCATCGAAGATCGTCTCGATCTCGGCGTCGCTGATCGGGTGCGTCAGGTCCTCGACGGTCCCGTGGCCGATCTCGGCGGTGGTGCCGGGCAGCAGCAGGTGGCCCTGCTGATCGCTCCCGGCTGAGTGGCCCAGCTCCCGCATCCGCCCCAGGAACTCCCACTGGTCGGTGAAGATCGACTCGCCCTCGACGCCCTCGTAGCCCAGGCCGTTCCACCGGAACAGGTCGTCGTCGAGGAAGCAGGGCGGGCCCGCGGTCGGGAAGATGTGCGGCGCCCCGACCTCGCGGATGTAGCGCATGGCCCGGTCCTCCTGGCCGATGCGCTTGCGGCGGGCGAACTCGCGCTTGGCGGCCTTCGGCAGGTCGTAGACCATCGGCCACCAGATCGCGCCGGAGAACTGCGTGAAGTGGGCGTCGTAGGCGCCGAACTCCAAGAGCTTCGGGATGTCGAGCGGGTGCGCGTCGTTCTGGTTGACGATGCGCGCGGTGCCGTCGTCCAGCGAGAGCGCGGAGTCGCCGATCGGGCCGTCGCCGGGACCCTTCAGCGACGTGATCATGAACCGCAGCCCGCCGTCGAGCTCCTGCGGGACGCCCGTCTCGGTGCGGATGAAGTGCCGGAACCCCAGCGCGCGCAGCTCGTGCTCGAGCTCGTCGGTGGGGTAGTCCGGCAGCAGGACGCGCGCGTCCTTCGAGACGTGGTTGCGCAGGTTGTCCGCGTCGAAGTGGTCGCGGTGCAGGTGGGAGACGTAGAGGTAGTCGCAGTCGCCCAGCGCGTCCCAGTCCAGCTGCGTGTTGTCGGGGAACGGCACCCACGACGCGAAGAACGTCGGGTTCACCCACGGGTCGCACAGCACGCTGCCGGCCGTGGTGTCGAAGCGCATTCCCGCGTGCCCGACTCCGGTCACCCGCACGAGCAGACCACCTCCATGACGTCGCTCATCACCGATTGTCCGTGGTGGCGTGGCCCACGGCCGCCTCGGGTGGGGTATCCCTGACCACGTGACCGCCCTCCCCGTCGATGGTGACCCGATCGCCGCACTGCGTGCCGTCGCCTTCTACCTCGAGCGTGAGCGGGCCGAGACCTACCGGGTGAAGGCCTACCGCTCGGCGGCCGAACGGCTGGCCGAGCTGGACCCCGACGACGTCGCCGCCCGCGCCCGCAACGGCACGCTGACCGACCTCAAGGGTGTGGGCAAGAAGACGGCCGCGGTGGTCACCGAGGTCCTCGACGGCGGCACCTCGGCCACGCTCGCCGAGCTCGAGGCCCGCCACGCCGAGCCGATCGCCGGTGGCGCGGGCATCCGCGCGGCCCTGCGCGGCGACTGCCACACGCACTCGACCTGGTCCGACGGCGGCAGCGACATCCTCGAGATGGCCCGCACCGCCCGCGACCTCGGCCACGGGTGGATGGTGCTCACCGACCACTCCGAGAACCTCACCGTCGCCAACGGCCTGACCCCCGAGCGGCGCCGGCGGCAGTTCGACGTCATCGACGAGGTCAACGCCGAGCTCGCGCCGTTCCGGCTGCTGCGGGGCATCGAGGTCGACATCCTCGAGGACGGCGACATCGACGCCCCGGACGACCTCCTCGAAGAGCTCGACCTCGTCGTCGCCAGCGTGCACTCGAAGCTGCGCGCGCCGAGCGAGCTGATGACCGCCCGCATGGTCGCCGGGGTGTCGCACCCGCTGGTCGACGTGCTCGGGCACTGCACCGGGCGGCTGGTCACCGGCGGGCGCGGCACCCGGCCGCCGTCGACGTTCGACGCCGAGGCCGTCTTCGACGCCTGCATCGAGAACGGCGTGGCGGTCGAGATCAACTCCCGGCCCGAGCGCCTCGACCCGCCGCGGGACCTGCTGCGCCAGGCCCTGGCCACGGGCTGCGAGTTCGTCGTCGACACCGACGCCCACGCGCCGGGCCAGCTCGACTGGCAGCCCTACGGCTGCGAGCGCGCCGAGGAGTGCGAGGTGCCGATCGACCGCATCGTCAACACCCGCTCCGCCGCCGACCTGGCCGCCTGGCGCTCCCGGGGGTAGCGCTCACGAGGCGCCGACCACCTCGCCGGTCTCCAGCACCGACTTGAGGTTCGACAGGATCCCCGGCCAGCCCTGCAAGACCCCGCGCAGCATCTCGCTGTCGGGCACGAAGTCGTCGTGGGTGACGGTCAGCTTCACGGCGCGACCGGCCGGCTCGATGTCGAAGGTGACCTTCGAGCGCTTCTCCTGCTGCAGCTCGGCCAGGCGCTCGTCGCTCCAGCCGAACATCTCCTGCATCTCCGGCTGGTAGTTGTGCCAGGTGTAGGAGAGCCGCCGCGGCGGGTCGGCCTCGAGCACGTGCTGGTCCCAGTCGTGGTGGGGCTCGCCCTGCATCGACCAGAGCACCTTCGAGCCCTCCCGCCAGTCCGAGCTCGGCCCGCCGCCCTCGAAGTACCGGGTGATGAACGCCGGGTCGGTGAGGGCCTGCCAGAGCTTCTCGGGCGTCGTGCGGATGTAGGTCACGTAGACGAAATCGTCGGACATCTCGGTCTCCTCGAGCGCCTGTCGCAGGTCGGCGAGGGTCTGTGCCCGCGCCCTGTCGTACCGCCGGATCCACCGGTCGGCGACGTCGTTGATCGGCGCGGCGTTGAGGTGGTGGTGCTTCTCCCGCCCGTGCCACGAGGTGACCACGAGCCCGGCCGCCTCGAGCACGCCCAGGTGCTTGGCGACGGCCTGCCGCGTCATGTCCAGGCCCTCGCCCAGCTCCCGCAACGACTGGCCGCCGCGGTCGTGCAGGGCGTCGAGCAGCGCCCGCCGGCTCGGGTCGGCGAGGGCGCGGAAGACCTCGTCCATCACCACTCCGATCGAGCAACCATCCGGTTGCACGAGCAACGATAGGCAACTTATAGGTTGCTCGTCAACGGTATGACGGAACCCGTTTGCGGGGTGATCGCGGCGCGCTTAGCGTGGAGGTACACGGGAGAGGAGGTGGTCCAGCGTTGATGAACGACAGGACTCGTGAGGTGTCCGTCAGCTAGTCGCTCGAAGGCCGTGGAATGGCCGGTCCGCGGGCACTGATCCCGCGGCAGGGCGGCCAGCGAATCCAGGCAGGACACCAGCCCCCGGAGCCCTCGACCCTCGTCCAGTCGGGGCCCGGTCGCTCGCGCGACCGGGAAGATGCTCCGGGGGCCGTCCCGTCTCCGGGGCACTTACCAGCGTGCGGCGTGCACCTGGTCGTCGACGCCGAACGACGCGCCGTACGGGGCGTCGAACGTCGAGCCGTAGGGACGCTCGCCGGTCACCGCGGCGCCGGCCGACTCGCCGCGCGGGTCGCCCGCGAAGGGCCGGTCGTCGAGCGCGCTCGGTGCGGCCGGGGCGGCCCAGCCGCCGGAGGCGGGGAACGGCGCGGCCCAGCCGCCGGTCGTGGGCAGGGTGGTCGACCCGGTCCGCGGGGCGTCCTGGGGCGCCTGCGACGGCCGCGCGATCGGCGCCGCAGACCGCGCGTCAGGGGTCGCATCGCGGCGTTCCGGCTCCGGCGGGGCCATGCGCGTCCGGCTCGGGCCCGGGCCGTGCGGGCCGGTGCCCGGCAGACCGCCCTCGGCGACCCACTTGGCCTCCTGCGCGATGCGGTAGGTCTGGCACGGCCAGCTCGCGCGACCCCCGGCGTGGAAGCACTCGCGGCAGCTCTGACGCTCGTCCGGCACGTGCTCGGCGAGCACCTTGCGCCAGACGTCGGGCATCTCGGACATGACCACGGCCATCGACATCTCGGTGGCCTCCTCTCCTGGCGGCCGGCGCGCCGGGTGGTCCAGCGCCCCGTCGGGGCCCGCGGGCTTCCGTGGCGGCGGTCGAGGCGTGCGATCGGGGAGTGCTCGGCCGCTGCTCCGGTCGTGCGTGCCGGAGGTCCGACCTCCGGCGTCTCCTGTTCCTACTCGTTTCCGGCTCGCAGCACGACAGTGACCCGACCGTGACATCCGGTGACGGTGTGTCAGAGCTGGTCCGGCTGCTTCGCTCCGGCGTGTCGAGCCTCTCCCGGTGCTCGGCGGGAGCTCCGCCACTGACCAGGGGAAACGACCGTGGATGTCACCGCGGCTCACCCGTCCGGGACGGGCGACTGCGCCGAGTGGGGTCACGACCACCGAGCGCGTGGGGGTGCCCGCCGTTCCGGGTCGCTCGCCGAACGCCACCCTGGATGCGCTGAACGGACCAATCCTCGTC
The DNA here is from genome assembly GCF_056311855.1 of Actinomycetospora sp. ABD4_176. Classification (NCBI taxonomy): domain Bacteria; kingdom Bacillati; phylum Actinomycetota; class Actinomycetes; order Pseudonocardiales; family Pseudonocardiaceae; genus Actinomycetospora; species Actinomycetospora sp. ABD4_176. Next base: position 4,398,414 of record NZ_CM149974.1, read on the forward strand.
CTGGCCGGGGCGCTCGCCGGGCCGCCGGGTGCCCCGCGGCTACGCTTCCCTCCGCGGCTCACCACGGCCGCCGGGCCTCTAGCTCAATCGGTCAGAGCTACGGACTTTTAATCCGTTGGTTGTGGGTTCGAGTCCCACGGGGCCCACCACTTCTGACCTGCGAGTATCAAACGGTCTTACCTCGGTCACTACGGCCATCGCGGCTCTCGTGGAGCACATCGTGGAGCACGGCCCGCTGTACGCTCCACGCTGTGGCCGCTGGGAGGGCCCGGCGTAGCGCCCGGCGAAGAACGATCGAGGAGCTGCCGAGCGCCTCGTTGCGCGTGTCCCTCTTCGCTGGCGTCGACCCGTCACCGGCCGTCGCATGTACCTGCGCGAGGTCGTTCCGCCCGGTCCGCGTGCTGCTCGGGACGCGGAGAGAGCGGCGCGCCGGCTCGGGACGCAGCTCGACGAGCGCCGCAGTCCCCGGACCGCGGCGACGGTAGATCACTCCGTGCCGGCCTGAGACGTTGATCGCGTAGGTCGACGTCCGGCCTACCGGGTTTCGCTGACGCGAACGATCATCTTGCCGAGATTCTCACCGTCGAGGATCTGGGACAAAGCGGCGGGTGCCTTCTCGAGGCCGTCGACGATGGTCTCGTCGTAGTGCAGCGTGCCGGCAGCGATGAGTTCGCCGAGGTGGGCACCGGCCTCCGCGACGCGGTCGAGATGGTCGAGCACGAGGAACCCGTGCAGGCTCGCTCTCTGCATGACGAACTGGATGATGTCGTGCTGACCAACTGAGCCGAATTGGTTGTAGGCGGCAATCATGCCACACAACACGACGCGGGCTCCGACGTTGAGGCGCAGGAGGACGGCGTCCATGATCTCGCCTCCGACGTTCTCGAAGTCGAGGTCGATCCCGTGGGGCGTGGCTGCGGCGAGGTCCTCGCGCCAGTCCTGGGCGTGTCGATCGATGCAGCTGTCGAAGCCGAGCGTGTCGACGACGTGGCGACACTTCTGGGGCCCGCCGGCGATGCCCACCACGGTGGCGCCGGCCGCCTTCGCGAGTTGGCCGGCGATCGATCCGACGGCGCCGGCGGCGGCGGAGACGACGACGGTGTCGCCGTTGCGGGGCTTGCCGATGTCCATACCGACGTAGGCGGTGAGTCCCGTGTGCCCGAGGACGCCGGCGAAGGCCGAGGGCGGAGCGGGCAGCGGGTCGGGCAGGGGCAGGAACGGGAACTCGAGCGGGACCAGGCTGGACTCGTTGGTGAGGCAGTACTCCTGCCATCCGGGCCACCCGAGCACGACGGCCCCCTCGGACAGATCGTCGCGACGAGACTTCTCCACCTGCCCGACGCCGACCCCGCGCATGACCTCGCCCAACGGCACGGGCGGCATGTAGCCGCGGTAGTCGCTCATCCACACGCGTGTGGTGGGGTCCACCGACAGGTAGCAGTTGCGTACCAGCGCCTGACCCGGCTCGGGGTCGGGCACGATCTCTTCGACGAGCTCGAGGTCATCTGCGTCTGGCGAGCCCTCGGGTCGACCCTTGAGCCGGTAAGCGCGGTTCACTGTTGCCGACATGACGTCTCCACATGATCGGTCTGGGACAGGACCTGCGTCCGAGCTCGATCAGGAGAAGTTCCATAGGACGAACGGCGTAGAGCCTTCACGGCGCGGGTCGTGTCTTGGAGAGCGCCAAGTGTGACAGTGCGACGGGCTCTCGCCGACCCCTGCCACTCGTATCGAGTACTGAGACGTTCACTGCAGTCACCTTGCGCGATAGGTCGGTGACATCAAGTGTCGATTTTGCAGCCTAGAACGTGACCAATTCAGCGTTGAGGCAGCACGGGCGCCCTTCGGCCTGCTGCGCTCGGTACTGCGGATGGGCTGGATAGTGGTCCTAGCTATGGTGCGCGCGGCGCCGTCGCTGGTGGGCCGCCCCTCGCTTGTTGCGGCCGCGTGTCGCACCACGTGTCGCCCCGCTCGCGGCGTGTCATCAAACTACGTGCGCCAAGACTCAGTCCAAGAGGGCACTTGCCATCGCCCAAGTGGTCGGTCTAGGTGTCGAATACTCCCGCCGACCGAGTGGCGGCCGGCCAGCAGACGGGTGACAAGGCTTCTCCTTTCCTTCACCTGCTGAAGTCGCTGGTTGGACACTCAGTCCGCACGTCGCGCGAGGGAATCGGTCACATTAAGGCCCGCCAACCCGCGTGTCCTTCAGAGTCTTGCGATCGACCAAACGTCTTGAGTGGACGGGAGGAGTTCAGAATGACGATCGAGCTGGTACCGCTCTGCACCATGCGGATCCAACTGCGGCCGCCGACCGAGATCGGCACTGGGCCGGCCGGCACACGGGTGATCTTCGAGGCCGAGAGCGGCACCTTCAAGGGAGACCGGCTTAGCGGCGAGATGACGGGCTCCATGAGCGGGGACTGGCTGATCGTCGGCCCCGAGGGCACCGCCACCCTCGACATCAGAGCAACCTTTCGTACCGACGATGACACCGTCATCTACGCCCAGTACTTCGGCCGCGCCGACGTGTCCAACGGCCTGCAGCCTCCCGTCACGATCTACGTCTCCCCCCGGTTCGAGACTGGCGACGAACGCTACGCCTGGCTCAATCGCATACAGGCTATCGGCAAGGGAGTCGTCCACGAGGACCTGTCTCTCGACTACGAGTGGTACGAGGTGCGCTAGGGCACCCGTCCTGTTCTCCCATGGCGCCCCCTCCGCGAGCGGTGTCGGACGCGACCATCGACATGGACTTCCTTGAAACGTGGAGGGTCAGAAGCGTCAGGTACGAGCTCGGCGAGCGCAACGTGTGAAGCTGGGATCATCACGACCACCGCGTGCTTTCGAGAGAAAGCTGTTGGTGCTGCCGCGTTGATGGAGCCGTGCCGTCGACGAGCGACGCGAAGAAGCCGCCGCGGGGAGCAGGACGAGGAGTGCGCGCAGTGCCTTGGGCGCCAGGTAGATCAGGTTCCCCGAGTAGACCTCCATCATGGCAGTGGTGCTGGAGGTGGGGCCTTGCCGAATGCGCGGGCGTTGCGCGAGGTCGTGGCTCCCTACTTATCGGAGCGGCGGCGAGATGTCGGGGCTGTCAGCGGCTTCTCGTCTCCGCCAGTGCCAAGAAGTCGTGATGGTGGTAGGCGTCGCTGAGCCGCGAGACGGCGGGTTCGACGAGGCGGGCGTCGCGGTCCCAGTGGAGCGGGTGGTCGCCCCAGAAGGTGTCGAAGCGTGTTCTAACCGTCCGTCGCGAGGCGGCTCGTGCCGCGTCCCGGCCGGACGATGGGGAACAGCACGCTTTCGCGGATGGTGCTGCCGGTCAGCATCATGACCATCCGGTCGACGCCCATGCCCAACCCGCCGGACGGCGGCATGGCGTACTCGAGGGCGAGCAGGAAGTCCTCGTCGAGCTCCATCGCCTCGGCGTCCCCACCGGCGGCCAGGAGCGACTGCTCGGTGAGCCGCTTGCGCTGCTCGACCGGGTCGACCAGCTCCGAGTACGCGGTGCCGATCTCGGCGCCGAAGCAGACGAGGTCCCACCGCTCGGCCAGCCGCGGGTCGTCGCGGTGCTGGCGGGTCAGGGGGGACACGTCGGTCGGGAAGTCGCGGTAGAAGGTCGGTTCGAGAGTGCGGTCCTCGACGAGGTGCTCGTAGAGCTCCAGGACGACGGCGCCGCGACCCCAGTTCGGGTCGTAGGGGACCCGGACGCGGTCGCAGTGGCGCCGCAGCTCCTCGACGCCGGTGTCGGCGGTGATCTCCTCGCCCAGCGCGGCGGAGATGGCCGCGTTCACGGTCGTCGCGCGCCAGGTCCCGCCGAGGTCGTACTCACGACCCTGGTGGACGACGACGGTGCCGCCCAGCGCGGCCCGGGCGGCCTGCTGGATCATGTCCTGCACCATCGTCTGCATGGTGTCGTAGTCGCCGTAGGCCTCGTACGCCTCGAGCATGGTGAACTCGGGGTTGTGGGTGGCGTCCGCCCCCTCGTTGCGGAAGTTGCGGTTGAGCTCGAACACCTTCTCCGCGCCGCCGACCATGAGTCGCTTGAGGTACAGCTCGGGAGCGATGCGCAGGTAGAGGCGCATGTCGTAGGCGTTGATGTGGGTGGTGAACGGTCGAGCGTTGGCCCCGCCGTGCACCGGCTGAAGCATCGGGGTCTCGACCTCGAGGTACCCCCGGTCGGTGAGGCACTCGCGTACCGCGTGCACGGCGTCCGACCGCTGGCGCAGCATGCGGCGGGCCGCGCCGTTGACCACCAGGTCGAGGTAGCGCTGCCGGACCCGGGCCTCGGGGTCGGCCAGACCGCCCCGCTTGTCGGGCAGCGGACGGAGGCACTTCGCGGTGATCGACCACGTGGTGGCCAGCACCGACAGCTCCCCGCGGCGGGACGTCCCGACCTCGCCGGTGACGCCCAGGTGGTCACCGAGGTCGACCTGCCGGGCCCAGTCGCGCACGCCGTCGCGGCCGAGCCTGTCGGCCGCGAGGATGACCTGCAGCTGGGTGTCGCCCTCCTGCAGCACGGCGAAGCACAGCCCGCCGAAGTCACGGACGCGCACGACCCGGCCGGTCACCGCCACGCGCTCACCCGTCACCGCGTCCGCCGCGAGGTGCCCGGACCGGGCACGGACGTCGGCGAGGTTCGCGGTGCGCGGGTGGCCGACGGGGTAGGGGTCGACGCCTGCGGCCAGCATCCGGTCGTACTTCGCGAGGCGCACGCGGACCTGCTCGGGCAGCCGGGCGCGGCGGGCCGCGAGCTCCGCCGCGACGGGATCCTCCGCCGCGGCCGGCGACGGCGCCGGGAGCGCGACGACCGGGCCGCCCTCGGCGGCCAGGCCGCGACGCTGCAGCGTCCGCAGGCTCGGGGTGGTCAGGAACCCTTCCGCGGCCGCGGCGGCCAGACCGAGCCGCGGCAGGTCGCGGGCCGCGCGGAAGCACAGGTAGCGCGGGGTCCAGGTCGGCTGGTACTTGGCGTTCGCGCGGTAGAGCGACTCGAGCTGCCACCAGCGCGACCCCAGCACGAGCAGCCGCCGCCACAGTCGGACCACCGGGCCGGCACCGATCCGCTCGCCCTGCTCGAACGCGGCGCGGAACATCGCGAAATTGAGAGAGAGGCGGTCCACCCCGAGGGTGCGCGCCTGCTCGACGAGCGAGGCGACCATGAACTCGGTCAGGCCGTTCTCGGCGGTGCGGTCGCGGCGCATGAGATCCAGGGACAGGCCGTGGCGGCCCCAGGGCACGAACGACAGCAGCGCCCGGAGCTCCCCGGCGCCGTCGAAGCACTCGACCAGGACGCACCGGCCGTCGGCCGGGTCGCCCAGTCGGGAGAGGGCCATCGAGAAGCCGCGCTCGGCGTCGGTGTCGCGCCAGGCGTCGGCACGCTCGACGACCTCCTTCATCTCGTCCGCGGAGAGGTCGGCGTGCCGCCGGACACGGACGGTGTGGCCCGCCCGCTCCACCCGGCTCACGGCCTGGCGGACCACCCGCATCGACCGCCCCTCCATCGAGAACTCCCGCACGTCGAGGACCGCCTCGTCCCCCAGCTCGACGACGCCGAGCCCCAGGCCCGCGTAGGCGCGGGCGCCGCGCTCGCTCGCCCCCATCACCGCCGGCAACCAGCCGTACCGGCGCGCCTCGTCGAGCCAGACCTCGATGGCGCCCGGCCACGCCTCCGGATCGCCGATCGGGTCGCCACTGGCGAGGCTGACGCCGGAGACGACGCGGAAGGTCACCGCGGACTTGCCCGACCTCGAGAACACCGCGGCCTTGTCGCGGCGGGTGGCGAAGTAGCCCAGCGAGTCGTCGTCGCCGTACTGGTCGAGCAGCACCCGCAGGCGCTGCTCGTCGGCGGGGTCGAGTCGGCGGCGGTCCGGCCGGGGCCGGAACAGCACGTACGCGGCGGCCAGCACGGCGAGGGCGCCGAACAGCCCGCACAGGAACGTGACCGCCCGTGGTCCGGCGCCGTCGATGCCCACCGCTCCGGGGTCGCCGAGGCCGCCGAGCACGTAGGTGACGGCCCACCCCCACCGGTCCGACGTGCTGCTCAGCGTGCCCGGGAACAGCGCCAGCAGGCCCCAGCCGAGCAGGGTGCCGAGGAGGACGAGAGCGAGGTAGGTCCCCAGCGCGCGCCACCCGCTGTGCCGCTGGGTCCGCGCGGTGAACCGCGTCCGGGCGACGAGCAGGATCGCGAGCGCCAGGACGCCGAACACCAGCCGCAGCCACGTCCCCGTGCCTCCGACGAGGAGGGTGACCGGGTCGTCCGCGTCGGTGTCGATCGTGAGCTCGACGCCGCCCAGCACGTGGCTCAGCACGACGTAGGCCACGACGAACCACCACGCCGCGCGCATCCGCCGGCGCACGGCGGCGGCGAGGATGCCCAGGAACGTCGCGGTGGCCAGGCTCGGCGGCGCCCCGACCGACACGACCTCGATCGCGGTCCGCAGCCACTCCAGGGGGGCGCGCAGGGGAGGCACGATCGCCGTGACGGCGCAGAAGACCGCGACGAACGCGAGGTAGCCGGCGAGGAGATCCGGCACCCGGTCGGCGAACCGGTCCCACGCCGACCGGCTCGCCGATGTCGTGCCGTCCCGGCGCGCCGCGACGGGCGCCGGCAACGGCGTGCGGGACCCCGTCGCGGGGTGCTCGTCAGCCGTCAGCTCGACCATGTCGTCTCCGAGAGGGTGTCGCGCGCCCCGGCGCGTGTCCCCGGCCGGGCTCCTGCCGTCAGCATGGCGATCGATCGGGTGAGCGGATACAGCGATTTGAGTAGCGTGCTCACGCACCCGGGGGGTCGTCGGCTCCGGCGGAGGACTGGCGGCGCACGATCTGGGCGACGACGCGCAGGAGCATCACGGTCGCGAGGACGAGACCGATCCAGCCGATGGTGACCTGCGCGCTCGTGCCCGGGCGGGGAGCCGCCACGCCCGCGCCGACGAGCAGGACCACCGACACGAGCAGCCCGACCGAGCCGATGGCGGCGAACAGCACCTGGTCCACCCACGCGGTCACCGCGGCCCGTCGCGCCGCGCTGAACTTCTCGACCTCCACGCGCACGAGCCCGGACCGCAGCTGCAGCGCGATGTCCTCGGTGAGGCCGGGCAGGGTGCGCAGGGACGGCAGCGCGCGCAGCAGCGACCGGGCGCCGAACCTCGCGCGCCTCCAGGTGTGGGCGTCGTGGCGCGGGGGCATGCCCGGGTCTCGCGCCGCGACGCCCCGACGCCCGTCCCGTCGACGCCGGGCGAGCCCGAGCCCGCGAAGGAGTGCGACGACATGACCGATACGACGGCGCCGAGGGGCGCGTCCGTCTTCCGCCTGGCCTACCGCAGCAGCCCGACCATGGAGCGTGAGAACCGGCCCGCGGAGCTCGAGGAGATCTTCGAGCTGTCGCGCCGCAAGAACACCGATCTGGGTCTCAGCGGTGCTCTGCTGGTCTGGCAGGACACGTTCGTCCAGGTGCTCGAGGGTGACGAGGCGACGGTGCGGGATCTCTACGCCACCATCGCCGCCGACCCGCGCCACGAGGACGTGGTCCTGCTCGAGGCCGGCACCGTCGACGGCCGCGTGTTCGGTCACTGGTCGATGGCGCACGTCTCCGACGAGGAGGGGGCCGACCTCCCGGCGGCACGCGGCGACGAGGCGTCCGACGTCCCCCATGCGGTGCCCCGGCTCGAGGACGAGCGTCAGGAAGTGGTGCTCGACCTCATGCGGGAGTACGCGAACCCGGACGTCCGGCCGCTCTGACCCGGGCCCACCGGACCAGGGTCACGACCCGCCCACGCGCATCCGTCTCCGGGGCGCGCGTTCGCGAACGGTCCGGCGCGCGTGGCTGGAGAACACCCAGAGCCGCAGGAAGACGAACCGCACCAGACCGACCGCACCGGTCACCGCGGCGATGAGGACCACCTGCGCCCACCAGGCCTCGCCCACCACGGGATCGAGCACGGCGAGGGTGGTGGCGGTGGCCACCCACCCGGCCGCGGCCAGCCCGCCGCCCTCCCACTGCGCTGTCCACCAGCCGATGCGCGCGCCGGCGTGGAAGGTGAGGCGCCGGTGCAGCTCGTTGGCGAGGGCGGACGAGACGACCGCGCCGGACAGGTTGGCCAGCTGGCTGCCCAGCGGCCGCACCAGGAGGAACACCCCGAAGTAGACCAGCGAGCTGATCACGCCGACCGTGACGAAGCGGACGAGCTGGGCCGCCGGGTCGTCGCCGTGCAGCCGGGCCCGGGTGCCGCAGAGCGCGACCTGCCACGACCGCGCCCCCTCCGCACACGGTCGGCACGGGCTCGCAGCGGACACGCGCCCAACCTACGGCGGGGAGCCACCCCGCGGCGGCTGTCGAGAAAGGCGAGCGACGAGGCGGGGGTCAGGCGCTCCAGGCCCGGGCACGCCAGAAGGCGACGAGCACCCGGGCGGCGCGGGCCGGGTCCTCGGCCATCCACCAGTGGCCCAGCTCGTCGAGCACCGCGACCTCGGCCCCGGCCCGCTCCGCGGCGCGCCGGCGGAGCTCCTCGGAGCCGCCGAAGGGGTCGGCGGTGGCGAGGAGGGCGAGGCCCGGGCGAGCCGCCAGCGCCGGCAGTCCGCGGCCGAGCTGGGACATCGCCGGCTGGGCGGCGGAGCGGTAGAGCGCGAGGATGGCCCGCTTCATGTCCTCGTTCTGGGCGCCCGCCATCTGCAGGGCCTCGGCCCGGCCCACGCCGAACCCCTCCAACTGTTCGGCCCGCTGCTCGGGCGTGCCGCCGAGCATCTCCTCGAGGTTGGCCTCGCCCTCGCCGCGCGTCTGCCAGGTCTGCGCGAGGTCGTGCCACACGTAGTCCGGCTCGAACAGCCCCAGCGCGTCGCTGGCCCAGCTGCGTACCAGCTCCGGGCGCGCCATGAGTGCGGTGGCGAGGTGGCCGCCGCCCCAGTCGTGGCCCAGGAGGTCGACGGGCCGGTCGAAGCGCTCGAGCTCGCCGATCAGCCAGTCGCGATAGGCGGTCACGGTCGCGGGGAAGTCGGCGGGCAGCGGCACGCCGAACCCGGGCGGGGAGAGGCGGACGACGTCGTCGACGCCCGCGCGGGCCAGCTCGGCCACGAGCGGGTCCCACAGCGCCGCGCTCTCCGGATTGCCGTGCACCAGTGCCACCGTCATGGCGCCGCATCCTGCTCCCTCGGCGCGGGTGCGGCACGGTCACGCCCCACGCACGAACCGGTGGTCGCGGACCCACCTCAGCCGAAGAAGACGGCGGCCTCGGCGTAGAGGTCGGGGTCGACGAGCTTGAGCTGCTGCGTCGCCTCGTGCAGCGGGACCGTGACGATGTCGGCGCCGCGCAGGGCGGTCATCTGGCCCCACTGGCCCGCCGCGACCGCGTCGATCGCGTGGAGGCCGAACCGGGTGGCGAGCCAGCGGTCGCGTGCGGTGGGGGTCCCGCCGCGCTGGACGTGCCCGAGCACCGTCGTCCGGGCCTCCTTGCCCGTGCGGGCCTCGATCTCGCGCCCCAGCCACTCGCCGACGCCGCCGAGCCGGACGTGGCCGAAGGCGTCCTTGTCCCCGGTGAGCAGCACTTCCTCGCCGTCCTTGGGCATCGCGCCCTCGGAGACGACGACGATCGGCGCGTACTCGAGCCGGAAGCGGCTCTCGACCCACTCGCAGACCTGGTCGATGTCGAAGCGGACCTCGGGGATCAGGATGGCGTTGGCGCCACCCGCCATCCCGGCGTGCAGCGCGATCCAGCCGGCGTGACGGCCCATGACCTCGACGATCAACGTGCGGTGGTGGGACTCGGCGGTGGTGTGCAGGCGGTCGATCGCCTCGACCGCGATGTTGACCGCCGTGTCGAAGCCGAAGGTGTAGTCGGTGCCCGACAGATCGTTGTCGATCGTCTTCGGCACCCCGACGACCCGGACGCCGGCGTCGTGGAGCTCGCTCGCGACGCCGAGGGTGTCCTCCCCGCCGATCGCCACGAGGGCGTTCACCCCGAGGTCCTGGAGGTTCTTCTTGATGCGACCGACCCCGTTCTCGATGGCGAAGGGGTTGGTCCGCGACGACCCGAGGATCGTGCCGCCGCGCGGGAGCAGGCCGCGCACGGCCGGGATGTCGAGCGGGCGGGTGATCGCCTCGAGAGGGCCGCGCCAGCCGTCCCGGAACCCGAGGAACTCGTAGCCGTACTCGGGGACGCCGCGCCGCACGATCGCCCGGATCACGGCGTTCAGACCGGGACAGTCGCCGCCGCCTGTGAGGATGCCCACGCGCATGACCGGAGGTTCCCACGACAGGGGTGGTCGGGTGTAGCAGGCCCTGACCGGGCTTCGCGTCGGGCCGGCGGGGCCGTGATCGAGCGCTGCGCGTCGTCAGCGCGGGGACCTCGGAGCGGGGTACGTCGTCACCGCCCGGGCGGCGATCCGGGCCATCGTCTCGACGAGCTGGATGCCGGCGTCCTTGCTGGGCTGGTGCTCGGTGAGGACGGCGAGAAGGACGACACGGCCCGTCACGGTGACGATGCCGACGGAGCCGACGACCCAGCGTCCGTCGTCCGCGTCGACCGGCGTCCACCCGTTCTTCAGGGCGGTGGTCGTCCCCGGGTCGGCGGCCGCGCTGACCCCCCAGCGTTGCTCGTCGATGACGGTGGTCATCAGGTCGCAGGCGAAGCGGCGGGAGTCCGCGTCGAGGGGCCCCGGCGCGTGCAGGGCGGCGAGCAGCGCGAGCCGGTCGGACGCCGGTGTCGTGCTGCTGCCCCAGTGATCGACGAGCTGGGTGGCGCGTACGCCGAGACGACGGTGGGCCGCGTCCAGCACCGGCACCCCGCCCAGGTCCTCCCACAGACGCGAGGCGGCGTCGTTGTCGCTCTGCCGGATCATCAGGGCGGCCAGCTCCCGCGTTTCGGCGGACGGCGCCCGTCCGTCGTCCTGACTCTGCAGCAGCAGGGTCTCCAGGATGTCGAGCTTCACCACGCTGGCGGTCCGGATCGGGGTGTCGGCGGCGTAGCCGAACGACCGTCCTGTCGCGACGTCGAGCGCGGCGACCGAGACGTGGCCGACCGACGGCCCGGTCACGAGACGATCGATCGCCGCGGTCGCGGCATCCGTCGCGGCGGCCGGGTCGACGACCGGCACGGGCGGACCCGAGTGGGCCGCGCGGGGCGGGCTGCTGCTCGATATGGGAGCAGGACCCGGCGCCGGACCGACGTCGTTGGTGGCCGTCACGACGAGCACGCCCAGCACCAGCGCGAGGAGGGCCCCGCGACGCCGGCGTCCCCGCGACCGGCGCCGTGGGACCCCGGGAAAGGGTGGGACCGGTGCGACCGTGGACACGCCGCGCGCGGGCCGCGGCGGCGGTGGGACGGTCGTGGGCGCCGGAGATCGTCGTGCCGGGCCCAGCGGCACGGTGGGCGGATCGCGCCGCCGGTGAGACTCGGAGGTGGTCACGTCACCAGGCCGTCGTCGCCGCGGGGCGGCACGGTCGCCGAGCGGCCCGGTAGGCGGACAGGAACGCGACGAGCTCGGGGATGGCCTGCCCGACGGCGTGGGCGGCCGGCACCTGAGCAGGCGTGTAGCCGTGACGCCCGAGCAGCTCACCGAGCTCGACCAGGAAATGAACCGACGGGAACTCGTCGGGATGGCGGACCATGGCGGTCACCGTGGAGCGACGTCCGGACGCGGTCACGTCGCCACGCCGTGGAGCCGGGGCCGTGGGTCCGGATCGCGTGGAGCCGGCGCCGCCACCGGGACTGCCCACCCCGGCTCGGCGCGGACTCACCCGGCGGACGCGACGAGGGGTGGCCCACCGCGGTGGGCCACCCCTCGCCGACTCCTCGTCCGTCCTCGCCGTGTCCGGCCCCGACCCCGCCGCGTCTCGCTGTGCTCTGCGGTGGCCTGGCTGCCGCACCCGAGGAGGTGGTGGCTGCCGCCGGCCCGAGAGCCAGAGGTCGGTGGGCAACCACGGAGAACGGTAGGGGCCGCGACCAGGGCCCGTCCGAGCTCGTCGCGGAAGTACTTTCCGGGAGGGACGTTGACCGGCAGAGCTCCCGGAGCCTCAGAGCGGTGGGGTCGCCTCCCTCAGCAGCCCACGCGTGACGAGCTCGACGCCCTCGACCGTGATGTGGTGCGCCCGCCCCGAACCCCCGGTCACCCGGCTCCCGCTGCGGACCTCCACGGTCGGTGCGGTCGTGTCCTCCGCCCACCGGCAGGCGAAGCCGCCATACATGCCGGGCACCCCGACCCACATCGTCGCCCCCGGGTGCTCCAACAGCGGTCCGAGCTGCGGGGGCCGCAGGCGGCGGCCCAGCCGCCGGGTCCGCACCTCGACCAGCGCCCGCAGGAAGATCTCGAGATCGGTGATCGTCTCGTCGTCCACCGCGACCGGCTCGGGACGGAGACGCTCGGCGAGCTCGGTGCGCCCGAGCCGGCGCGCCAGCGCCTCGGCGGTCTCCCCGTCCGCGCTGCGCAACGTGCGCCAGGCCCCGCGCGCGACGAGGTCGTCGACGACGTCGGGGTGGGCGCCCTGCAGCGCCGCGTGGTGCAGCGGCGCCAGCCCGCTGTCGTCCCCGGCGCGGAAGGCGTTGGCGCTCAGCGTGGCGGGCAGGTCGTCGTCGGTGCGGTCGAGCAGTGTGGCGACGTGCGCCCAGTGGCCCTCCTCGACGGCGTCGGAGAGGGCGTCGCGCAGGGCGAGGACCTCGGGCGGGAGGTCGGAGCGTTCGAGGACGGAGTCCCACGGGAGTCGCGTCGCGGCCGGAGCAGGGCGGACCATCGGACCTACCTTCTCCCACAGCCGACGATCTGTCAGTCCTCTGGTCGGAGGGGTCGGTTGCTCGCCCGGGGACGGCGAGGATCGCGACGCCCACCGGCGGGGTGGAGTGCCCGCCGGTGAGCGCCGCGAGGTCTCACATGCCGAGCGACTGCAGGGCCGAGGCGTTGGCCGCGCTGATCGGGTCGCTATCGGTGGCGCCCTCGGTGGCGCCCTCGGTGGCGCCCTCGGTGGCGCCCTCGGTGGCGCTCTCGGTGGCGCCCTCGGTGGCGCCGTCGTCGGTGGCGTCCTCGTCGGTGGCGTCCTCGTCGGTGGCGCCGTCGTCGGTGGCGTCCTCGTCGGTGGCGCCGTCGTCGGTGGCGTCCTCGTCGGTGTCGTCCTCGTCGGTGTCGTCACCATCGGCGGGGATGACCTCGGGGGCCTCCGGGCCGCCGATGTTGACGTCAGCGGTGTTGCCGCTGAGGTTCCCGTTCAGGATGTCGTTGCAGACGATGTTGCCGACGTTCGCGCCGCCGACCGGGGCCTGGGTGAGCAGGTTCCCGCCCAGGGCGTCACCGGCGATGCCGCCGTTGGCCTCGGCGCTGCCGCCGGTGACGTTGCACGACGACCCGGCGTCGCCGTGGTGGCCCTCGTGGGCCGACTCGTGGGCGGAGGCCAGCGGCGCGGCCGCCGTCAGGCTCGCGGCCACACCGATGGTCACGGCACCGAACTTCTTGAGCATGTCTCTCCTCGTTCAGGACGGACTTGAGGTCGAGACGAAGAGCCCGCTCGCCTGTCGCGAGCGCAAACACGATGAACCCCCCGCCCGCCACCACCGGCGAGGTGATCACGCGCGTGTCGTGGACGTGATCACTTCCGGGATGGCGCAGCGGGCCCAACGAAGCGCCCGCCGCTCGGTCACGAACAGATAACGGGACGGTTGCGGTCGTCAGAACCCGGACTCACACGACGTGCTCGTCGTCGCGGTTCAGCACGCGCCGCGATCACTCGATCAGGGCATGCCGGGACGGGTCCGATGCGACCCCGCGCGATGTTTCGCGCGGGGTACGAGCACTCGCCGTCGCTGGTGCGGGTGAACCCGTGAACGGAGACGCGGCGCGCCGCGTCCGAGCCCGCCGCCCCACCCGACCGCGCGGGAGCGGTCAGGCCGTCGCCCACCCGGAGACGGCGGCGAGGGCCTGCCTGTCGGCCGGGCCGATGCCCGGCTCGGCGGCGGCCTTGTCCACCGCGGCCCGGCGCTCCTCCGGGTCGGGGGACGTCAGCGCGTGGACGTGGTCGACGAGGGTCCAGAGGTAGCCCTTGGGGTCGCGGCGACCGCCGGGCTTCCGACCGAGCGCGGCCCGCAGGGTCTTGACCGAGGGCTTCTCGGCCTCGGGCAGGAACTGCGCGTCGACGCCGCGCAGGAGGCGGTCCAGATCCGACTCCGCCAGGCGCCCGTCCTCGGCGAGCGCGGCGAGGGACGCGAGGACCTTGGCGCGGCTGCCGCTGGCGGCGTCGTCGTCGACCATCGCGCACCAGGTCACGACCGTGCCCACGGTGCTCGCGGTCTCCGGGTCGAGGGTGCCCTCGCGCCACCACTCGCCGAGCGTGCCGGCCCAGGGACGGCGGTCGTCGCGGTCGTCCGAGGACAGCGCGTGGAGGAGCTGGCGGAGTCGCTCGGTCTCAGGTGTCGCTGGCATCGCGGTGATCCTGACAGCGGATCCCCGGCACAGGAAGCCTCCGACCCGACGACCCGTGCCCCGGCGCGGAGCCGGCCGCCGGCGCCACGGGCCGGGAGGCGCCGGGCCGGGCGCCGTCACGGCGGGGAGACGCTGACCGGGAGAGGGGCGGTCTCGCCGGCTCATGACGTTGAACCGGCGAGACCTGGATCGACGATCGGCCCGCGGGCGCCCTGTCGACCTGGCGCGATGGTCCCCGGTCGATGCGTCGAGCTAACGTTCGTCGACCCCCGGTCCCGGACGCACGACGGCCCCGGACCGACGCGCGGTCCGGGGCCGTGTGCGGGTGGCCGGCTACTGCTGCTTGCGCTGGTCGGCTTCCTTCTTGTCCGCCTGGGCGCGAGCCTTCTCGGCCTCGGCCTCCTTCTGGCGGGCGGTGTCCTCGGCGTCGGCCTTCTTCTGCTGCTCCTGGCCCTCGCGGGCCCAGTCGTCCTGGCCCGTGATGGCGCCGACGGCCTCCTTGGCGCGCCCCTTCAGGTCCTCGGCGGAGGTGTCCTCCGGCACGGCTGCCTCCTTCGTCGAGCGAGTCGTGGACGACCGCGGACCTACCCGATCGTCAGCTCCCCTCACACCTGCGCGCCTGAGAACGGTCGGTGGGCCGTTCGGGGCAGACGCGCCACCCGTCCGGGGAGGTGCCCCGACCGTTCGTCGTGCCGGACCCGGACCTTGGGCGGACGGAGGGTCGGGGCCTCTCAGCTCCGGGGGCGCGCCCGCGGGTGGCCCCTAGCGTCGCGGCGTCGATCGACGACCAGGGAGGTGTCGCCCGTGGCGACCGACGTCGCGGAGAGTGCGGGATCGGCCGAGCCGGCGGCGGCGGGGACGGCGGACGACCCGCGCGTCACCACCGAGCTCGCCGTCACCGGGATGACGTGCGGCACGTGCGCGGCGCGCATCCAGCGGCGGCTCGGGCGCCTGCCCGGGGTCGAGGCGAGCGTGAACTACGCGAGCGGCCGCGCCCGCGTCACGCACCCGCCCGAGCAGGACCCCGACGAGCTCGTCGCCGCGGTCACCGCGATCGGGTTCGGCGCCTCCCCGGTCGCCCCCCTCGTCCCGGCCTCCGTGCCGTCGCCGCGGCCGTCGTCGGAGCGCGCCACCACCCGCGCGACGACGCCCGACGCGGACGCCCCCGACCCCGAGCTCGGCGAGCTGCGCCACCGCGCCCTGGTGTGCCTGGCGCTGACGCTGCCCGTCATCGCGGTCGCGATGAACCCCGACTGGCAGTTCCGGTACTGGCAGTGGTTCTCGCTCGTGCTCACCGCGCCGGTCGTCATCTGGGGTGGCTGGCGGTTCCACCGGGCGGCGGCGAAGAACCTGCGCCACCTCGCCGCGACGATGGACACGCTGGTCTCGGTCGGGACGCTCGCGGCCTTCGGCTGGTCGTTGTGGACGCTCTTCGTCGGCGGCGCGGGGCTCGGCGGCATGCGCCACGGGCTCTACCTCCTCCCGCAGCCCGACCAGTTCGACGGCGCGCGCACGATCTACCTGGAGACCGCCGCGGCGATCACCACCGCGGCCCTGCTCGGGCGGTGGATCGAGCGCCGCGGGCGACGCCGCGCCCTCGGGGTGTCGGCGGCCCTCATGGCCCCGCCGGCGGCGGAGGCGCGCGTCGTGGTCGGTGACCGCGAGCTGCCGGTGCCCGTCGAGGGCGTGCAGCCCGGCGACCGGGTGGCCGTCGCGGCGGGCGAACCGTTCCCGCTGGACGGGCGGGTCGTCGAGGGCCGCTCGAGCGTCGACGCGGGCGCGATGACCGGCGAGTCGACGCCGGTCGACGTCGGGCCGGGCGACGAGGTGCTCGCGGGCACCCGCAACGAGACCGCGCGCGTCGTCGTCGAGACCACCCGGGCGTCCGGGGACACCCAGTGGGCCCGGATGGCGCGCCGCGTGGAGGAGGCGCAGGCCGGCAAGACCGCGATCCAGCGCCTCGCCGACCGCATCTCGGCGTGGTTCGTGCCGGTCGTGATCCTCGTGGCCGTCAACACGCTGCTCTTCTGGGGCGTCGCCGGCGCCGGGTGGGGCTTCGCGATCGCGGCCGGGATGGCGGTGCTCGTCGTCGCCTGCCCCTGCGCGCTGGGCCTCGCCACGCCCACCGCGCTCGCCGTCGCCACGGGCCGCGGCGCCCAGCTCGGCATCCTGCTGCGCGGCCCCGAGGTGCTCGAGTCGAGCCGGCGGATCGACACCATCGTGCTCGACAAGACCGGCACCGTGACCACCGGCCGCATGACCCTGCGCGCGGTCCACACGACCCCCGACACCGGTCGCGAGGAGGTGCTCGCCCGGGTCGGCGCGCTGGAGGCGGAGCTCGAGCACCCCGTGGCGCGGGCGATCGCCGCCGCGGCGCGCGACGAGCTCCCGCCGCGCACGGTCGAGGTCCGCGACGTGGCGGCCCTCGACGGGCTGGGCGTCGCCGGCACCGTCGACGGCGTCCCGGTGCTGGCCGGGCGCCGGCGGCTGTTCGACTCCCGCGGCGTGGCCGTGTCCGCGGACCTGGCGCGCGCCCTCGACGCGGCCGCGTCCCACGGCGCGACGACCGTGCTCGCGGCCTGGGACGACGGGTCGGGCGCGCTGGTCGCCCGCGCGGTGCTCGAGGTGGCCGACGGCGTGCGCGAGGGCTCCGCCGAGGCCGTCGCGCAGATGACGGCCCGCGGCCTGCGCCCGGTCCTGCTCACCGGCGACAACCCGGCCGCGGCCGCCGCCGTCGCCGCCGAGGTGGGTATCGCCGCCGACGACGTGGTCGCCGAGGTGCTGCCGACCGAGAAGGCCGACGAGATCCGCCGGCTCCAGGAGCAGGGCGCGACCGTCGCCATGGTCGGCGACGGCGTCAACGACGCCGCCGCGCTCGCCCAGGCCGACCTCGGGGTGGCGATGGGCACCGGTACCGCCATGGCCATCGAGGCCGGCGACGTCACGCTCGTGCGCGACGACCTGCGCGCGGTGCCCGTCGCCCTGCGCCTGGCCCGCCGCACGCTGGGCACCATCCGCGGCAACCTGTTCTGGGCGTTCGCCTACAACGTCGCCGCGCTGCCGCTCGCCGTCGCGGGCCTGCTCAACCCGATGATCGCCGGCGTGACGATGGCGCTGTCGAGCGTCTTCGTCGTCGCCAACAGCCTGCGCCTGCGCCGCTTCCGCGCCTGAGCGTTTCCGCGCGCCCCGGATCGGCAACGCCGCACTGTCGTCCGTCGGAGGGGTTGCTCGTCGGGAGGGGTGTGCAGGTGTCGCAGGATCCGCAGGAGCTCGCCAAGTCAGTGTCCGAGGTGGCGTCGCGGGACGGGCGCCGGCTCGCGATCGTCGAGTCGCTGACCGGCGGGCTGGTGTGCAGTGACCTCGCGGCGTCACCGGGCTCGAGCGAGTGGTTCCGCGGCGGGGTCGTCGCCTACGACCGCACCACCAAGCACGGCGCGCTGGGCGTCCCGGACGGCCCCGTGGTCTCGGAGCCGGCGGTGCGCACGATGGCCGAGAAGGCCGCGGAGCTGCTGGGCGCGGACCTGACCCTCGCGGTCAGCGGCGCCGGCGGTCCCGAGCCGCAGGACGACCAGCCGCCGGGCACCGTGTGGTTCGCCGTCACCGACAAGGGCGAGACCGAGGCCTGGCTCGAGCAGACCGAGTCCGACGACCCGCAGGACGTCCTGCGCTTCACCCGCGAGCGCTCCCTGAAGGCCCTGCTGGACCACCTGGAGAAGTAGCGGATCATGGTGGCGTGGTGGACCACGTCGTCTGGGACTGGAACGGCACGTTGCTCGCCGACGTGCACCTCGTCGTCGACGCCACGGCGGCGAGCCTCGCCGCGGTCGGCGTCGACACGGAGATGGACCTCCGGCGGTACCGCTCGATGTTCCGGCGCCCGCTGCGGACGTTCTACTCCGACGTCGTGGGGCGCAGCGTGGACGACGCGGAGTGGGCGCGGGTGAACGCCGCGTTCGGCGAGCACTATCTGGACCGCGAGCCGGCGCTGCCGCTGGCCGACGGGGCCCTCGACGCGCTGGAGCGGTTCGCCCGCGCCGGGTGCGGTCAGTCGGTGCTGAGCATGCTCGGCCACGACGCGCTGCATGTGACCCTCGGGCGGCGGGGCCTGCACGACCGGTTCGTCCGCGTCGACGGCGACCACCACCACGACGGGCGGAGCAAGGCGGCCGCGCTCGCGGAGCACCTCGACGTCCTGGGGCTCGACCCGGCGCACGTCGTGCTCGTCGGCGACACGCTCGACGACGCGGCCGCGACCGCGGCGGTCGGGAGTGCCTGCGTGCTCGTCGCGGAGCACTCCACCCACCACGCCGCGGACCTGCGCACGGTCGCCCCGGTCGTGGACACGTTGCCCGAGGCGGTCGAGCACGTGCTGGCGTTGCGCCGATCCGCGTCCTCCTCGTCGTAGTCTGCCCCCGTGGCCCTGCCGTCCGAACCGTCCCCGGTGCCCGCGTACGACCGCGTGGTCCTCGTCTACAACCCGCAGAGCAGCGGGGACGGCGAGCAGCGCGCCGAGGACGCGCGGGCGACGCTGGCCGAGCAGGCACCGCACCTCGCGGTCACGGCGGTGCCGACGCAGTACCCGGGGCACGCGCGGGTGATCGCCGAGGAGGAGGCGCGCGCGGGGCGGACGCTGGTGGTCTCGGTGTCGGGCGACGGCGGCTACAACGAGGTCGTGCAGGGCGTCATGGCCGCGGGCGACGGTGCGACATCGGGCGCGGTCGCCGCGGTGCTGCCGGCGGGCAACGCCAACGACCACCGGCGGGCCACCCGCGAGCGCCCGCTGACGGACGCGATCGCGGCGGGCGACGTGCGCCGGATCGACCTCATGCGCGTCGCCATCGCCGGTGAGGAGCGGACGCGCTGGGCGCACTCGTACTTCGGGCTGGGGATCACGCCGACCGTCGCCCTCGAGATCGAGCGCCGGGGCAAGGGCTCGCTGCGCGAGATCGTCACGACCGTGCGGGCGTTCTCGCGGTTCCGTCCGTTCGCGGTCGACGTGCACGGCCCCGGGGACATGACGGGGCCGCGCCGCTTCGACAGCCTGATCCTCGCCAACACCACCGAGATGGCGAAGTACGTGACGCTCTCCGACGGCGACCCGGCCGACGGACGGTTCGAGGTCATCACGCTGCCCCACCGCTCGAAGCTGCGGCTGCTCGCGTACGCGGTGCGCGCCGCCGTGTCGGGACTGGGCCCGCAGCCGCGCACGGACCGCTTCGCGTTCACCACCCTCAAGCCGATGCCGGTGCAGCTCGACGGGGAGGTGCTCGACCTGCCCGCCGACCGGGCGGTCACCGTCGAGATCGCGCAGCACGCGCTGGCGACGGTGGTGTGACGCTCGAGGAGGCCCGCGCGGAGGCGGCGGCGCGGGTCGCGGCGCTCACCGCGCAGCTCGCGGGGATCGTCGAGACGGCGTCGGCGAGCTCCGGGGACGACGAGCACGACCCCGAGGGCCAGACGATCGCCTACGACCGCGCCCAGGTCGCCGCGCTGCTCGCCGCCGCGCGCCACGACCTCACCGAGATCGACGCCGCGCGGGCCCGCGTCGACGCCGGCACCTACGGCGTCTGCGAGCGCTGCGGGCGCCCCGTCGCCCCCGAGCGCCTCGAGGCCCGCCCGGCCGCCCGCACCTGCGTGGCCTGCGCCGACCGTCGTACGTGAGCACTTTCCGCCCCTATAGGGGCGGAAAGTGCTCACGTACTACGGGCGGCGGAACGGGACCGACGGGTCGCGGGCAGGGCGCTCGCCGCCGGCGGCGGTGAAGCGGTCGCGGGCCGCGCGGGCGGTCTCGCCGTCCTCGCGCAGCCCCGGGGCCATGGCGTCGCGCACGGGCGTGAGGAGCAGCTTGCGGTCGAGGTGCACGACGGACGTGAGCCGCAGGCGCGCCCGCATCCAGGCGCTGAGCCGCTCCTCGTCGGCCTTCGTCAGCACCACCTCGGCGGCCCAGGTCGGCGCGAGGGCGAGCTCGGCGAGCAGCAGCCCGGCCAGCGCGCGACGCAGCGGCGAGACCCCGGTGCGGTAGAGGTCCTGGCGCGTGACGCGGTTGCGCAGCATCGTGGCGTCGCCGACGTCGAGCAGGACGTGGCCGGCGTCGGTGGGGTGCGCCGGCCCCTCGACCGGCACGTCGGTGCCCCACCACGCGACGAGCCCCGCGTCCCGGCCCAGCGCCGCGACCGCCTCGTCGAGCGGCACCAGCGGCACGGACAGGGCGGCCACGACCTCCGGCACGGCCTCGTCGACGCTCACGACCGCCTCGCCCCCGCCGGGCGCAGCGACCCGGCCAGCACGACCGCGGCCACCGCCGCCACCGGCACCAGGACGAGGCCCGCGCCCACCGACACGCGGTCCGCGACCGCGCCGATGATCGGCGGGAACGCGAGGAACCCGAGCCGCGCGAGCCACCCGACCACCGCGATGCCGTCGCCGGGCCGCACCCCCGGCACCGAGCCGGCCGCCGCGAAACCGAGCGGGAAGATCGTCGCCACCCCGAGACCCGTCAGCGCGAACCCCGCCACCGCCCCCGCCGGGTGGGCCACCAGCAGCGCGCCGCTCATCGCCACCGCCGCCAGCGCCGCACCCGCCCGGGCGACGGCGACGGGGCCGAAGCGGTCGACGACCCGGTCGCCGGCCAGCCGCCCGAGCGTCATCGCGCTCTGGAACGCCACGAACGGCAGGCCGGCCACGAACGCCCCGCCGGCGAGGTCGTCGCGCACGTAGAGCGCGCCCCACGACATCGCGGAGTCCTCGATCCCGCCCGAGGCCACGAGCAGCGCCGACAGCGCGAGCAGCGGGCCGGCGGCGACGACCACCGCGCGCCAGGGCCCCTGCCGCGCCCCTCCGTCGGGGGCGTCCTCCGCCTGCTCCGCCTCGGGCTCCGGCCCGGGGAGGCACCAGCGCCACGCCAGCACCGAGACGACGACGAGCACCGCCGCCACGATCCCGAGGTGCACCGTCAGCGGCACCCCGAAGCCCGCCGCGGCCGCGCCGACCAGGCCCGCCCCGACCGCCGCCATGCTCCACACCGCGTGCAGCCCGTTGACGATCGAGCGCCCGTACCCGGTCTGCACGCGCAGCCCGTGGGCGTTCATCGCGGCGTCGGCCCAGGCGTCGGTCAGGCCGAGGACGAACAGCGCGGCGGCGAGCGCGATCCACGACGGGGCGAGGGCCACCGCGGGCAGCAGGACCGCGCCGGCGAGCCCGACGCCGGCCCCCGCCCGGCCGCTGCCCACCCGGGCGATGAGCGGGCCGGCGAGCACCCCGAAGACCAGTGCCGCCGCCGGGAACGCCGCGATCGCGGTGCCCAGCGCGGCGTTGGACAGGCCGAGGTCGTCCCGCAGGGTCGGGAACCGCGGGACGATGCTGGTGTACGTCGACCCGTTGACGACGAACATCGCGACGACCGCGATGCGCGCGCGGCGCAGGGTGGCGTCCGGACGGGTCAGGGGCTCCACGTCACCGACCGTCGGGCGACCTCGTGGATCTGGGCGACGGCGAGGTCGGAGAGCGGGTCGCCGAACGCCGACAGCAGGCGCGGCAGCTGGCCGACGCGAGTGACGGTGACGCCGCGGGGACGCCCGTGCCCGGACAGGATCGCGCCGACGACGGCGACGACCGGGTGCACCGCCGGCGGATCCAGCGTCTCCGTCGCGCCGGCGGCACGGGCGAGGGCGATCGACACGCGCTCGCCGACCTCGCGGCCGATCAGCCGCGGGCGCACGAGGTCCAGCTTCTCGCCGCCGCCCAGGTCGAGCGCCTCGTCCTCGATGGTGATCCGGCCGCCCGGCTTGTTCAGGACCTGGATGACGAACACGCCCGGCGGGCCGATGAGCACGTGGTCCAGCACGACCGTCTCGGTGGTGGGGCCCTCGGCGAACGCCATCGGCACGCTGTGCAGGATGCGCCAGCGCGCGCCCCGCCCGCGGCGCAGCGTCGGGGGGCGGGTGAGCTTGGCGACGGCCTCGGCGACGGCGTGCTGACCGTCGGCGTGCAGCCGGTGGGGCCGGTCGGCGTCGGGGCCCCGGGTCGCGCGCGCGGTCGCGGCCTCCTCGAGCACGCCGTGCCCGGGCCGGTGCAGGGCGAGGTCGTCGAAGCCCGGGTCCCAGCCGCCCTCCGGGGGCTCGACACCCGCGCCCAGCGCCGCCGGCTCCGCCTCGGCGGGCCCGATGGGCGGCAGCCCGTTCTGCCACAGCCAGGCGTTGGCCTCCTGGGCGAACCGCTCGCGGTACTCCGCGGGCACGTCGTGCGCGACCCGCGAGGTGAGGTCGAGGTGCCCGAGGGGGAGTCCGTCGGACGAGGTGACGTAGAGCCGGTCCGACCCGGGTCGGCGCTTGCGGCGGGCGGGCATCAGCCGGCCCGCCCGGCGCGGTCGAGCCAGTCCGAGATGCGCTCGTGCTCGGTGCCGGTCAGCCCGCGGATCCCGGTGACGACGGAGCGCTCGATGCCGCCGCCGAGCAGCGGGATCGCCGCGGTGACGTCCAGGTCGACCGAGAGCCGGCTGCCGTTCCCGGAGCCCTCGCCCACCACCGCCATCGTCCCCTCCGCGCTGATCGGCGTCCCCGGCACCCCGACGTGGGCCCGACCGTCGCACCGCTGCGGCGTGAGCCTCCACTCCTCGGTGCGCTCGATGACGAGCACCCCGGACAGCAGGCGCTCGACGACGGCCGGCACCTGCCCGGGCGGCACCGGCTGGCGCAGCACGACCCGCACGCGCCGCGCCCCGTCGGCGGGCGAGGTCCGGTCGAACGCGACGACCTCGATGCGCCCGGACCCGTCGACGTCGAGCTTGATGCGGTGGAACTCGGGGTCGGCGAGCGCGGCGGCGAAGGCGGGGACGCCGTAGGGGTAGGCGCGGCTCAACGCCAGCCGGGTGCTCACGTGGGGCGAGGGTAATCGCGGTCCGGACTTCGCTCAGAACGCGTAGCGGATCGTCAGCCACGGCGCGTGGCGGGCGACGAGCTCCCGGAACCGCGCGACGGCGCGGCGCTTGACGTCGACGCGGTAGCGCACGACGTCCCCACCGTGCTGGCTGCGCTTGGCCTCCTGTGCCTCGGGGCGCCACAGCACGTCCTCGGCCTGCGGGTGCCAGCCGAGGTTCACCTCGTGCAGCCCGGCGTGGTGGGTCAGCAGGATGACCTCGCAGGCGGCCTGGGCCCTGGCCCGCGCGGACAGGCGCCCGGTGAGCTCGTCGAGCAGCAGAGCCCACTCCGACTGCCAGCGCTCACGGAGCACGACGGGGGAGAAGTTGAGGTGCACCTCGTAGCCGGCGTCGACGAAGTCGTCGACCGCGGCGATGCGCTCGTCGATCGAGCTGGTGCGGATGTCGAGGAGCTTGGCGTCCCGCCGCGGCATGAGCGAGAACCGCACGCGGGTGCCGCCGCGCGGGTCGAGGGCGAGCAGGTCGCGGTTGACGTGCTTGGTCGCGAACGAGGCCTTGGCGCCGTCGAGGCGCGCGAACTGCGCGACGAGGTCGGCGACGTTGTCGCTGACGCGGGCGTCGACCGAGCAGTCGGAGTTCTCGCCGAGGTCGTAGACCCAGTCGACGGGGTCGCACTGGTTCGCTTCCGGCTTGGGCCCCTGCCTGGCGACGTGCCGGGCGACGGCGCGCTGGATCGCGTCGATGTTCGTGAAGACCGTGATCGGGTTGGCGTAGCCCTTGCGGCGCGGCACGTAGCAGTAGGCGCAGGCCATCGCACAACCGTTGGCGGTCGACGGCGCGATGAAGTCCGCGGAGCGCCCGTTCGGCCGGACCGTCAGCGACTTCTTCTCCCCGAGCACCAGGTGCTCGGCCTTGACCCGCACCCAGCGCGCGACGTTCTCCTCGTCCCCGTGCAGGTCGGGGATCGCCCAGTGCGAGTCGATCTCGACGACCTCGGCGTCCGGGAACCGCGCGAGCACCTCCTGGCCGCGCAGGGACGCGAGCGACGCCGGCTCGGCGTGGATCGTCGCGACCTCGAGGAGACTCACGGCTCCAGCGCGCCGATCAGCGCCCGCGCCCGCCCGCCGGCCCGGAACACCTCGACCGGCCGGCCGTCGCCCTCGCGGCGGGCGAGGTCGGCGAGCACCGGCGCGACGTGCTCGGGCCCGCCGAACTGGAACCCGACCTGGGTGGCGTACGCGCCGGCCGCCCCGCTCTTGGCGTCGAGCACGGCGCCGACGTCGACGGCGACGTCGGTGCCGTCGACCTCGGGCGCCCCGCGCGCGTCGGGGTGGCGCACCGCGTACGGCGTGTCCCGCCACCACGCGGTCCGGTCGGCGTCGGCCAGGTCGGCGACGACGGCCGTGACGACCTGGTGGTCGACGTGGTCGCCGACCGCCTGGGGCGCGAGGACGAGGTCGGCGCCCGCGAGGTGCTCGCGGATCGCGTCGCCCACCGCCCCGGCCACGTCGTCGCCGTCGCGGCGCCCCGCGAACAGCGCGGCGGGCGAGCCGTAGCCCCGGTGCGGGGCCTCGAGCAGCCCGAGGTGCGCGCCGCGCACGCCGAGGCGACCGAGCGCGGCGTCGTCCTCGGCGCGGCGCAGCGCCATGTAGTCGACCTCCGGCGCGAGGCCCTTGTCGGTCTGGCACGCGAGCGCGAACCCGGTCGGCGCGTCGACCGAGCCGGTGAAGACGGTGAGCACCAGGACGTCGTGGCCCGCGGCGGCCAGGCGTGCGAGCGTCCCGCCGGCGGAGAACACCGCGTCGTCGAGGTGGGGGCTGACGGCGACGACGCCGAGGGGACGGGAGCTCACACGTCCTCCCCGATGATCGAAGTACCGATACGGACACTCAACGTCAGCGACGGCACTCCGCTGACACTCACAGGAGGTGCGGCGCCGCCCGGAAGCGGCAGTCGGGGTCGACGGGGACGTCGTCGATCGCCGGCACTCCGACGTCGCGCACCTGGTCGTAGACGTCGGTGAGGCGGTGCGCGATCACCGGCCAGGACCAGCGCTCGCGGACCTCGTCGAGGGCCCGGCGGGCGAGCCCGACGCGCAGGTCGGTGTCGTCGAGGACCCGGGCGATCCCGTCGGCGAGGGCCGTCGGGTCCTTGGGCGCCACGAGCAGGCCGTTCTCGCCGTCGCGGACGCAGTCGCGCACGCCGACGACGTCGGTGGACACCACGGGCAGCCCGGTCGCCATGGCCTCGAGCACCGTGTTCGAGAAGCCCTCGGCGTAGGTCGGGCTGACGAACACGTCGCCGCGCCGGTAGACCTGGTGAGCGTTCTCGTAGGCGGTGTAGCCGAGCTGGGTGACGTGCTCGTCGAGCCCGAGCTCGGTGACCCGGTCGGCGACGGTGCCCGTGTCCGGGCCGATGCCCGACACCACGAGGTGCAGGCGCCGACCCCGGTCGAGCAGGTCGTCGACGGCATCGAGCAGGTCGAGCACGCCTTTCCGGGCGTCGACGCGGCCGTGGTAGAGCAGCACGGGCGGGTCGGACAGGGCCCCGGGCTCGCGGGCCGGGGTGAACCGCTCGGTGTCGGTGGCCCCGGAGACGACCGTCCAGCGGCCGGGGTCGACGCCGTGGCGCTGCGAGACCTCCGCGGCGAACGACGGCGACCCGATCACCAGCGCGGGGGCGTGCGCGAACACCGCGCGCACCAGGCTCTCGTGGGTCGCGCAGCACGTCCCCACCCAGTGCCCGTCGCCGCCCTGGACGCTGACCACCGCGGGCAGCCCGAGGTCGTGCGCGGCCCGCAGGACCGCGAGCCCGTTCGGGTAGGCGTACTGCGCGTGGAGCACGTCGAACGGCGCGCGGGCGTGCTCGTCGGCGACGGCGCGGCGCATCGTCTCGACGTCGGCCTCGAAGTCGGCCGGGCGCCCCTCGACGACCTCCTGCTCGCCGTGCGCCTCGAGCGCGACGACGTGCACGCCGGCGGGGACCCGCTCGGGCGGCGGCGGCCCGCCGCCGTAGACCGCGCGGCCGGCCTCGTCGCCGCGGTACTGCGAGATCAGCACGACGTCGTGGCCCTCGCGGACCAGGTGGCGCAGCAGGTTCTCGGCGTAGGCGCTCATGCCCGACACCGCGGGCCAGTAGCGGCGGGAGACGAAGCAGATCCTCACGCGCCGGCCTCCAGCTTCTTGATCGTCTCGAGGGCCGACGGCACGAGCGTGTCCGCGCGGTGCGAGTCCCGGGACAGCTCGAACGAGACGAGTCCCGGGTGCCCGACGGCGCGCAGCGCCCCGAGCACCGCCGGCAGGTCCATGTCGCCCTCGCCGGGCGCGCGGTGCTCGTGCACCCCGCGCGGCATGTCCTCGACCGCGACCGCGCCGAGCAGCGGCGCGAACTCGTGCACTGCGCCCTCGGGGGTCCAGCGCCCGGAGACGATGCAGTGCCCGGTGTCCAGGGCGAGGGTCACCTCGGGAACCTCGAGCGCCAGCCGCATCCAGTCGTCGCAGTCCTCGACGAGCATCCCGGGCTCGGGCTCCACGGCGCAGACGACCCGCTTCTCGCGGGCGTGGGCGACGACCTCGCGCACCCCGTCGAGCAGCCACGACCAGGCCTCGGCGTGGTCGAGCCCCGGCGCCGGCACCCCGGCCCAGAACGACACCGCCTCGCTGCCCAGGTCGGCCGCCACGCCGACGCAGGTGCGCAGGAAGGCGACCCGGCGCGCCCGCCCGTCGGGGTCGTCGGTGACGAGCGTCGGCTGGTGCTTGCGGCGCGGGTCGAGCAGGAACCGCGCGCCGGTCTCGACGACGCTGTCCAGCCCGAGCCCGCGCAGGCGGTCGGCCAGCGCGGCTGTCCGGCGCCCGAGCTCCGGGGCGAACGGGTCGTGGTGGGCGACGTCGAGGGTCAGGGCCACGCCGTCGTAGCCGCAGTCGGCGAGCAGCGCGAGCGCGTCGTCGAGACGGTGCGAGGTGAGCCCGTTGGTGTTGTAGGCGTAGCGCAACGCACGGGGGCCCGCGTGCGGGGAGGACTGCTCCGGACCGGACATCCCGGCCGAGGTACCACCGGAGACGCCGAGCAGAACCCACCGCTCGTCCGCCGCTCGTCGACGGCGTGACCTGTGATCCACCGAGCCGGGCGGTCGACAGGGCGCGGCCTGCGGTGGGTGCAGCATCTGCACGCACAAACAGTGATGTTGACCACAAGGGTCCCGGACGCGTTCAGTGACCTCCGCGCGACGGGCCGCGAGCGGCCGGTCGGAGCAGTCGCCGCGAGAGCCACCTGTCGGGAGGAGGCACCCATGTCGGAAGCGCGTCACGGTCGCGGCGTCGGCGGGGGTCGCTCCCTCAAGACCGCGGCCGAGGCGCTGGCGGCGCTGCGCTACCTGGGTGCCGCCGAGGACGGCGTCACGGCCGAGGCCCTCGGTGCGGAGCTCGGCAAGAGCACCGCCACCGCCCGGTACCTGCTGAACACCCTCTGCCAGGAGGGCTTCGCCGTCCGCGACCGGCAGACCGGTCGGGTCCGCCTCCCGGAGTCCCCGCCGTGGGGCGGGGCGTGGGGCGCGGTGTGGGACGGCGCGGAGGTCCCGCAGGACCTGACGCGCTACGAGCTGCCCGAGCGGCTCTCCGACGCGGTCACCGAGCTGTACTGGCGCACCCGCCAGCGCACCTACCTCGCGCGCTGGGAGGACGAGGACGCGACGGTGATCGTCGACGCCCGCGGCCACCAGGGCCTCGCGCGCATCCCCGACCTCGCCGAGCGCATCCCGCTCGCGTCGGCGCACGCGCTGGCGGTGACCAAGGCCCTGATCGCGTCGTCCGGCCCGCACGCCGCGGCGCTGCGCGAGCGCTCCGACCTCGCGGCGTTCACCGGCACCACGATCACGACCACGCCCGCCATCGAGCTGGAGCTCGAGCGGGTCCGCCGGCGCGGCTACGCGGTGGACCGCGAGGAGTACGCCGAGGGCTTCTGCTGCATCGGCGCGCCGATCTTCGCCCCGGACGGCCGGGTCGCCGCGAGCATCGCCATCTCGACGCCGGCGAAGCGCTTCGAGGTCGAGGCCGAGGAGCTCACCGGCGCCGTCCGCGACGTCGCCAGTACGGCCACGCGCGGCTGGCTGGACGCGGAGGCCGTCGCGGGTGGCCTGCCGCCGCCGCGCCCGGCCGACCCGGTGCCCCCCGGGCACTGACGCGGGCCGAGCACCGGCCGTGCCGCACCGGAACCCCACCGGCGGCGGCCACCACCACGGACCACGGCTGCGGAACCCCGTAGGCCGAGCTGGAACTCCACGAGGAGAAGAAATGAGCCGTCAGAGTTTGGCGAAGGCTCACCAGAAGATCCAGGAACTTTCCTGGGAGCCGGTGTACCACGAGCCGTACATGAAGTACGGGACGGACTACACCTTCCGCAAGGCGGCCAAGAAGGACCCGCTCAAGCAGGTCCTTCGGTCCTACTTCCCCATGCAGGAGGAGAAGGACAACCGCGTCTACGGAGCATCCGACGGTGCGATCCGCGGGAACATGTTCCGCCAGGTCCAGGAGCGGTGGCTGGAGTGGCAGAAGCTGTTCCTGTCGATCATCCCGCTGCCGGAGATCTCGGCCGCCCGGTCGATGCCGATGCTGTTCCAGGCGGTTCCGAACCCGGAGCTGCACAACGGCCAGGCGATCCAGATGATCGACGAGGTTCGGCACAGCACGATCCAGCAGAACCTCAAGCGGCTGTACATGAACAACTACATCGACCCGGCGGGGTTCAACAACACCCTCCGGAACTTCCACTCGGACTACTGCGGCACCATCGGCCGCCAGTTCGCCGAGGGGTTCATCACCGGTGACGCGATCACCGCGGCCAGCATCTACCTGACGATCGTCGCCGAGACGGCGTTCACGAACACCCTGTTCGTGGCCATGCCGGCCGAGGCGGCGGCGAACGGTGACTACCTGCTGCCCACGGTGTTCCACTCCGTGCAGTCCGACGAGTCGCGGCACATCTCGAACGGCTACGCCACCCTGCTGATGGCGCTGTCGGACGAGGACAACCGCCAGCTCCTCGAGCGCGACCTGCGCTACGCGTGGTGGAACAACCACCGCGTGGTGGACGCCGCCATCGGCACGTTCATCGAGTACGGCACCAAGGACCGCCGCAAGGACCGTGAGTCCTACGCGGAGATGTGGCGCCGCTGGATCTACGACGACTACTACCGGGCGTACCTGCTGCCGCTCGAGAAGTACGGCCTCGTGATCCCGCACGACCTGGTCGAGGAGTCCTGGAACCAGATCTGGAACAAGGGCTACGTCCACGAGGTCGCGCAGTTCTTCGCCACCGGGTGGCTCGCGAACTACTGGCGCATCGACGGCATGACCGACGAGGACTTCGAGTGGTTCGAGTACAAGTACCCGGGCTGGTACGACAAGTACGGCAAGTGGTGGGAGAACTACAACCGTCTGGCCAAGCCGAACGGCCACCACCCGATCGTCGCCGAGGACGTCGACTACGTGTACCCGCACCGGTGCTGGACCTGCATGGTCCCGTGCCTCGTGCGTGAGGACATGGTCGTCGACAAGGTGGACGGCCAGTGGCGGACGTACTGCCACGAGGCCTGCCGCTGGACGGACGCCGAGGCCTTCCGGCCCACGTACCAGGGTCGCGAGACCCCGAACATGGGCAAGCTCGTGGGGCACCGCGAGTGGGAGACGCTCTACCACGGCTGGAACTGGGCCGACGTGGTCTCCGACATGGGCTTCGTCCGCGACGACGGCAAGACCATGACGGCGCAGCCGCACCTCGATCTCGACCCGAAGAAGATGTGGACGCTCGACCACCTGCGGCGCATGCCGCACGTGGCCAGCCCCAACGTCATCCTCAACGAGATGAGCGACGCGGAGCGCGAGGCGTTCGTGGCGGACTACAACCGCCAGGGCCCGGCCGGCCGGCCGGCCGACGCGACCAGCTAGTCGCGACCGCACGACGGTGAGGTGAGAGGGAGGGCCGGGTCCGACCCGGCCCTCCCTCGATCCCTCACGCCCTCGTCCGGACGGGAGCCACCCCTCCCCGTCCGGATTCGGCCCTTCCCTCCCGAACGGAGAAGCCATCGATGGGTGACAAGCACCGGGTCCGCTTCGAACCGGTGGGCATCGAGATCGAGGTCGACGAGGACCAGACGATCCTGCGTGCCGCCTTCGAGCAGGGCGTGCAGCTCATGCACGGCTGCAAGGAAGGGCAGTGCGCCGCCTGCAAGTCCTTCGTCCTCGAGGGCGACATGGACGAGATCGAGCTCGACAAGTACTCGACCTTCGCCCTGCCCGACATGGAGCGCGAGGAGGGCCAGACCCTCCTGTGCCGCGCCCACGCCTACGACGACCTGGTCATCGAGCTCCTCAACTACGACGAGGAGATCATCCGCAGCGGCCTCCCGGTGCGGAAGGGCACCGTCGAGGTGCTCACCAACGAGGCCGTCACCCACGACATGCGCCACCTCGTGGTCAAGCAGGTCGCCGGCGAGGACATCAAGTTCTTCCCCGGCCAGTACATGGACCTCACGGTGCCCGACACCGGCGAGGTGCGGTCGTTCTCCATGGCGAACCTCCCGAACCGCGAGGGCGTGTTCGAGTTCGTCATCAAGATCTACCCGGACGGCGCCTTCTCGCAGTTCCTGGAGAAGAAGGTGGCGCCCGGTGACCGCATCGAGGTCGAGGGCCCGTTCGGGACCTGCACCCTCCGCGAGAACCGCACCTCCGACATCGTCTTCGTCGGCGGCGGCGCGGGCATGGCCCCGCTGCTCGGCCTGCTGCGGGCGCTCGCGGAGAAGGACGGCGAGCGCAAGGCGCGCCTCTACTACGGCGCGCGCACGAAGGCCGATCTCTGCTTCGAGGACGAACTGCGGGCGCTCGAGGAGAAGATCCCGGGCTTCCGCTACGTCCCCGCGCTCTCCGAGCACACCGGCGACGACTGGGACGGCGCGACCGGACTGATCACCGAGGTCGTCCGGGCGAACGAGCCGGGCCTGGAAGGGATGGATGCCTATGTGTGCGGGCCGCCGCCGATGGTGGATGCGGCGATCGCCCTGCTGACCCAGCGCGGAATGGACGAGCAGCACATCTACTTCGACAAGTTCACCACCACCGGAGAGCCGGAGGACGAGGGCTAACCCATGACAAGCACCGAAGAACGTCCAGAGCGGAGCGTTCCGAAGCCCGTCTTCACCGACGCGGAAGCGGGCGCCAAGGAGTTCCCCGACTCCGGGCCCTCGGCCCGGCGCTACAACTACTTCAAGCCGGCGAAGCGCAAGCAGACCCACTACGAGGACGTGACGGTCGAGGTCCAGCCGGACCCGCGCCACTACCTCTCCCAGGGCTGGATCTACGGCTTCGCGGACGGCTCGCGCGGCTACCCGCTGACCTGGACGAAGCTCAAGGCGTGGGGTGTGGACAACCCTGAGCCCGAGCGCGGCCCCGGGTCCGGCGGCAAGCACGTCGAGGACTGGCCGGCCCACGGGTGGCACGAGTTCCGCGATCCCAACGAGGAGTGGGAACTCACGATGTACCGGTACAACGCCAACGTTGTCCGGCAGGTGACCCAGAACGTCGAGAACGCCCGCAACGCGAAGGCGTTCGACCAGTGGACCCCGAACTGGGTGCGCTTCGTGGAGCGCAACGTCGGCGCCTGGATGCACATCGAGCACATCTTCGGCCTGTACGTCTTCGCGGCCTGCAACCGCTCCGGCCCGACGAACATGCACAACACGGCGATGGCCGTGAACAGCGAGCACAAGATCCGCTTCGCGCAGGACCTGGCCCTCTACAACCTGACCCTCACCGAGGAGATCGAGGGCTTCGACGGCTCGGCCCACATCGACGCGTGGAACAACGACGCCGAGTGGCAGGGCGTCCGGAAGGTCGTCGAGGAGATCACCGCCATCGAGGACGACTGGGGCGAGATGATCTTCGCCGCCAACATCGTCTTCGAGCCCCTGATCGGCGAGCTCTTCCGGTCCAACCTGGTCATGCAGGCGGCGGCCGGCAACGGCGACTACGTGACGCCGACGGTCATGGGCGCCGGCGAGTACGACTTCGCCCAGCGCGACCTGCGCTGGACCGTTGCGGCCTTCGCCCCCCTGACCCAGGACCGCGAGTTCGCGGACCACAACAAGGAGCTGTTCGACGGCTGGGTCGCCAAGTGGGTGCCGAAGTGCCTCGAGGCGGCCCGCACGATGCAGCCGCTCTGGTCGCAGCCCGACGCGAAGCCCCCGCGCTTCGAGGACGCCCTCGACCGCGCGAAGAACCGTTTCTCCGCGATCCTCACCGACCTCGGCCTCGAGACCCCGAAGGAGCTGAACCAGTGACCAAGAGTTTCAAGACGGCCGAGAGCCCGTTCAAGCAGGACAACACCGAGTCCGGCATGGCTGGCGTGACGCTGATGAACAACCAGGTCGGCGTCGTGGTGGCCGAGGTGATGGACCGCCAGGAGAACGTGACGGTCAAGCACCTCCCCTCGATGATCCGTGTCGACTGCGTGGGCCGCATGGACTTCGTGTACGCGGAGATCTCCGAGGCGCTCGGCGAGGAGCCCGACTTCTACAACGCCGCCGAGTTCGAGGAGAACATGTCGACCCACTACGGGAAGATGATCCACATGGATGACCGGACGATCATGTTCGGGAACCTCGAGGAGGCCGCCGAGTTCATCGGCGACATGCTCCCGCCGGTGGTGAACAAGTAGGACCGGTCGCCGGGTCGCCGTCCGCTGCGGGGGCACCGCGGGCGGCGACCCGGCACCATCTCCACCTTTCGCACTGATCGCCCCGTTCGCGCCCACGAGGAGAAGAGAGGCCGTACGAAGCCATGGCCAAGGAACTGCGATTCGGTCCCGACGCACGACGCGCGCTCCAGGCGGGGGTGGACCAGCTCGCCGAAGCCGTGAAGTCCACGCTCGGGCCCAAGGGGCGCAACGTCATCCTCGAGAAGATCACGGGCACACCGGAGGTCACGAACGACGGCGTGACGATCGCGCGGGAGATCTACCTGCGCGACCAGTTCGAGAACATGGGCGCGCAGGTCCTCAAGGAGGCTGCCGTCAAGACCAACGACGTGGTCGGCGACGGCACCACCACGTCGACCGTGCTCGCCCAGGCGATCGTCCGCGAGGGTCTCAAGGCCATCGGCCAGGGCGGCAACCCGGTGCTCGTCAAGCGCGGGATCGACGCCGCGGTCGCCCGGGTCGTCAACCACCTGGCCGCGGTCGCGCACCCCGTTGACGACGTCGAGGCGCTCGCACGCGTCGCGGCGATCTCGGCGAACGACGACGACGCGATCGGCCGCGTGGTCGCCGAGACCCTGCACACGGTCGGCGACGACGGCGTCATCACCGTCGACGACGGCCCGATGCTGGGCCTGCACGTCAACTTCGTCGAGGACTTCGAGTTCGACAACGGCTACGTCTCGCCCTACCTCGTCACCGACCCCGGCTCGATGCTCGCGGTCCTCGACGACCCGTACATCCTCTTCTCGGCCGAGAAGATCACCGACGTGCGCTCCCTCATGCCGGTGCTCGAGAGGATCATGCGCGACCCGCGGCCGCTCGTGATCGTCGCCGAGAAGGTCGAGGGCTCCGCCCTCCAGATGCTGGTGCACAACCACGTCAACGGGCACCTCAAGGTCACCGCGATCCAGGCCCCGGGCTTCGGCGAGAAGCGCGTGCACCTGCTCGAGGACATGGCCGCCCTGTGCGGGGGCAAGGTCCACTCGAAGGCGTCGGCGTTCTCGCTCGAGCAGATGGGGGCCGAGCACCTGGGTCGCGCCACGCAGGTGCGCGCCACCAGCGAGCAGACCGCGATCATCGGTGGCCTCGGCGACCCGGCGGGCCGGGAGCAGCGCCTCGCGCAGCTGCGGGCCGAGCTCGACCGCGCGACGATCGGCACCGACGAGGACTGGTTCTCCGAGCGCATCGCGCGGCTGTCCGGCAAGGCGGCGATCCTGCAGGTCGGCGCGCCGACGAACGCCGAGCTCAAGGAGGTCCGCCACCGCGTCGACGACTCGCTGCAGGCGACCCGCGCGGCCATGGCCGAGGGGATCGTCGCCGGCGGCGGCGCGGCGCTGCTGCACGCGGAGTCGGTGCTGGCCGAGCTCGACGGCCTCACCGGGGACGGCCGCATCGGGGCCGAGATCGTGCGCGCGGCCCTGTCGGAGCCGGCCAACCTCATCGCCACGAACGCGGGCTTCGAGGGCGGCGACGTCGTCAAGCAGACCCGCGACCTGGGTGTCGACGAGGGCTTCGACGCCCTCGAGGGCCGCTTCGGCAACATGGTCGAGCTCGGCATCATCGACCCGCTGCGGGTCGTGCGCTCCGCGCTCCAGAACGGCGCCTCGGTGGCCGGCCTGATCCTCACGACGAACTCGCTGGTCGCCGAGGAACAGACCCCCTGGAACAAGTCCCTCATGACAGAGTTCGGCCAGCTCGACGAGGGGCTGCCGCAGCCGGCGCCCGACTCGAGCACGCCGCAGTCGATGGGCCTCGGCCCGTCGATGGGGTGACAGCGCTGTGACCACCGAGAGGAGCTCGTCGTGAAGGCCGTTCGCGTCCACGGTTACCAGCAGGACCCCAGCCTCGACGACATCCCGGAGCCGAAGCTGCAGGGCCCGCTCGACGTCATCGTGAAGATCGGTGGCGCGGGGGTGTGCCGGACGGATTTGCACATCGTCAACGGGGACTGGAAGGACATCCAGAACCCGGACCTGCCCTACGTCATCGGCCACGAGAACGCCGGCTGGGTGCACGAGGTCGGCGACGCCGTCACCAACGTCAGCGTCGGCGACACCGTCATCCTGCACCCGCAGCCCTCCTGCGGGCTCTGCCTCGCCTGCCGCGCAGGGCGGGACATGCAGTGCACGGGGAACGCGTTCTTCCCCGGCCTGTCCAACAACGACGGCGGGATGGCCGAGTACCTGCGGACCACCGCCCGGGCCTGCGTGAAGCTCAACCCGGACACCAACCCCGCCGACGTCGCCGCACTCGCCGACGCGGGCATCACGGCCTACCACGCCGTGCGCAAGGCCGTCCCGTACCTGTACCCGGGCACCTCGGCGGTCGTCATCGGGGCCGGCGGCCTCGGCCACATCGGGATCCAGGCCCTGGCGGCGCTGACCGCGACGAAGATCATCGTGGTCGACAAGAACAAGGACGCCCTCGACCTGGCGAAGCGGATCGGCGCCGACGAGACGGTCCTCGCCGACGGCAACCAGGTGGGCGAGGTCCAGGAGCTGACTGGTGGCGGCGCCACCGTCGTCTTCGACTTCGTCGCCGAGCAGGGCGTCGAGCTCGAGGCCTGGCAGATGACCGGGCCCGCCGGTTACCAGTTCGTCCTGGGGTACGGCGGACAGTTCCAGGCCCCGACGCTCGATTTCGTCGCCGGGGAGAAGAACGTCATCGGCAACATCGTCGGGACGTACAACGACCTCGCCGAGCTCATGGTCCTGGCCCAGGCCGGCAAGGTCACGCTCCACACCCAGCAGTACCCGCTCGACAACGCCCTCGACGCCCTGCACGACCTGGACGCGGTGAAGGTGCGCGGCCGGGCGATCCTCGTCCCGTAGGAAGGACACCACCACATGTACGAGAAGGACGGCGAGAAGTACTTCATCGTCGATTCCCACATGCACTACTGGGACGCGTCGCCCGAGAACTGGGTGCAGGGCGCGGAGCAGTACGCCAAGGGCTGGATCGAGTGCTTCCACGCCTACCAGGGACTCGGCCCGGCCGACACGCACCAGCCCCTCGAGGAGTTCCAGAAGGTCTCCGAGGAGCAGCTGATGCGCGAGGAGTTCGAGGAGGGCCACGTCGACGTCGCGATCTTCCAGTCGACGTACCTGCGCGAGTGGTACAAGGAGGGCTTCAACACCACCGAGCGCAACGGCTACCTCGCCGAGAAGTACCCGGGCAAGTTCATCCTCAACACGCGCTTCGACCCCCGTGACGGGGACGCGGGCATGCGCGAGTTCGAGGACAACGTGCGCAAGTACGGCTGCACCGGGGCGAAGGTCTACACCGCGGAGTGGAACGGCGACTCCCGGGGCTTCAAGCTCACCGACCCGGAGGCCTACCGCTTCCTGCAGCGCGCCGAGGAGCTCGGCGTCAAGAACATCCACGTCCACAAGGGCCCGACGATCTGGCCGCTGGACAAGGACGCCTTCGACGTCTCCGACGTCGACCACGCCGCCACCGACTTCCAGGGCCTGAACTTCATCGTCGAGCACGTGGGCCTGCCGCGCATCGAGGACTTCTGCTTCATGGCGACGCAGGAGCCCAACGTGTACGCGGGCCTGTCGGTGGTCATCGGCGGCCTCATGCACGCCCGTCCCAAGTTCTTCGCCAAGGTCATGGGCGAGCTGCTGTTCTGGGTCGGCGAGGACAAGATGACCTTCGGCTCGGACTACAACATCTGGGAACCGAAGTGGCAGATCGAGGGCTTCGTCGACTGGACGATGCCCGACGACGACCAGTTCGCGGACTACCCGCGCCTGGACACCAACGGCAAGAAGAAGATCCTCGGGCTCAACGCGGCGAAGCTCTACGGCATCGACGTGCCGGCCGAGTGCCAGATCAGCGAGGGGCAGCCGGCCGCGCCGGACGCCGCCGAGCTCGTCGAGGACCGGTCGGTGGCCCAGGCATGACCGTCGTCTCCGACACCCCGGCCACCCTGCTGGCCGGGGTGTGGGAGGCGCTGCGCACGGTGCGCGACCCCGAGCTCGACACCGACGTGGTGAGCCTCGACTTCGTGGCCGACTGCTCGGTCGACGAGGACGGGATCGCGCACGTGCGCCTGCGCCTGCCCACCTACTTCTGCGCCCCGAACTTCGCGTTCCTCATGGTCGCCGACGCGTGGGACGCCGTGTCGCAGGTGCCGGGTCTCGCCGACGTCGACGTCGAGCTCATCGACCACTTCGCGTCCGACGCCATCAACGCCGGCGTCGCGGCGCGGGCCGGCTTCGTGCGCTCGATGGCGGGCAGCGAGGTCGGCGAGGCCGTCGACGAGCTGCACGACCTGCGGCGCACGTTCACCGAGCGGGCCATGATGGCCGGCACCGACCTCGTCGTCCGTCCCCTGGTCCGCGGGGGCACCACGCCCGAGCAGATCGCGGCGATGACCCTGGGCGACGCCCCGGACGGTCCCGACCTGCACCGCCTGCGCGCCCGGCGCCGCGAGCTCGGCATCCCCGACGGCGACGACGCGCCGCTGGTCGTCGACCCGGTGGGCCGCACCGTCGGCGTCGACGCCCTGCCGCTGCACCTGCGCAAGGCGCGCTCGTACCAGGTCGGCGTCGACGCGAACACCAGCATCTGCCGCGGCCAGCTCGCCGCCCGCTACGGGCTGTAGAGCACGGTCCGGCCCGGTTCGAGAGGAGCTGTACGCAATGAGCGCGCCCAGCGAGACCCCCCGCACCGTCCGTCGGATCGGGTCACCCGCGGCCGCGGCGCTGGCCGACCTCGCCGCGATCTTCGACGACCTGCAGACCGTGCTGCTGTGCTGCGAGCGCCTGGTGACGCAGCTGAGCGTCCCGGAACCGGACCCGGTCGTCATCGAGTCGCTCTGGACGACGGCCCTGCTGTCCTACAGCCGCTGCTTCGCGCCCGGCGGGCGCGGCATGGGCCTCACCGAGGCCGACGTGACCGGGCTGCAGCTCGAGGGCGAGGTGCTCGGCTGGCACCAGATGCTGCGACAGCTCAAGAAGCACTACGCCGACCCCGCCACCAACCCGCGCGAGACGTTCGAGGTCGGCGTGGCCGTCGGTGACGGCGTGCCCCAGGGCGTCGCGATCACGTCCACCCGCCAGTCGCTGCCCGACACGATCTCGGTGCACCAGACCGGCGCGATCGCCTACCAGCTCAGCCAGCTCGTCGACCAGCGCATCGCCGAGCACCAGGGCACGGTGCTCGAGGGGGCCCGCAGCCTGAGCCCGTCGGAGCTGGAGACGCTGGACGAGGTCGAGCTCACCGACGCCCCGGAGGGTGACGCGTGATCGAGAAGTACAACCCCTGGACCGTGGTCAACGTCGTGTTCAACCACCTCGCCGAGCAGGGGCTGCACCCGGTGCTGGGGGAGTCCGGCGACCCGTCGGCGGCGGCGTCGCAGCTGCTGGAGACGCTGGGGATCACGCCCGGCGACCCGTCGTGGGGCGAGGGGCAGGACGCCGAGCGCGTGCGCGACGACCTCGCCCGCATCCGGGCGGCGTTCGACACGGCCGACACCGCCGACCACCGCCGGGACTGACCGTGACCACGATGCGCGTCGCGCGCCTCGTCGTGCACAGGATGACCCGCGAGCCGCTCGCGCTGCTCGTCGAGGAGAGCAGTGACGGGAGCGGGGACCGGTGCCTGGTCGTGTCGGTGCGCGGGCCGCAGGCCGAGATCATCGACCGCGGGCCGCGGCCGGCCGAGCCGTCCGACGACGACCGGCTCACCCAGGACCTCCTCGGCGAGCTCGCCGTCCTCGTCGGCCGGCGCCTCGACCACGGCGCGATCACCGACCTCGTGGACGACCGCTTCCGGGCCGAGCTCGTCCTCGACGACGGGTCCCGGCTGCCGGCGCGCCCCAGCGACGTGCTCGCGGTCGCGGTGCGCGAGGCGCTGCCCATCGAGGTGGCCGACGCGGTGCTCGACGCGGTCGGCCAGTCGTTCAGCGAGCTCGGCGGCGACCGGCCGGAGCCCGCGCGCGAGGCCGCCGAGCAGGTGGCCGAGCTGCGGGCGTTCCTCGACGGGGCCACCGCGCAGGACTTCGGGCGGCCGCCCGACGGCGGGGAGGGGCGCTGAGCCACAGTGTGCGGCGGGCGCCGACCGGACGGTGGCCGGCCGTCGGACCGGCGCTGACCTGCTGTGACCTGCTCTGACCTGCACATCCGTCTCGATCCGAGACACGAGAAGACCCCTGCGGGAGCCGCTCGGGCCGTACGATGCCGTGTTACCCATCACGTCGTGCGTGGTGGTCGATGGCGAGGTGGCCCATGGACGGACGCGCCCAGAGCGCTCTCGGTCGTGCGCGTGAGTTCTTCGTCGACCGGGGCTCCGTGAGCGCCTCCGGCATCGTCCGGCCCGAGATCGTCGACTCCTGGGAGCGCTCGCGGCGCGCCGGGGTCGACGCGACCCAGCTGGACCTCCCCTACGAGCCCGACCTGGACTTCGACGGCAGCCTGTCCAACTGCGCGCGCCCGGTGCTCGACGACCTCGCCGAGCGGCTGTCGGGCATGTCCGTGGCCGTGGTGCTCACCGACGCCGACGGGCGGGTGCTCGAGCGCCGGGTCGGCGAGGGCGAGCTCCAGCGCCGCCTCGACGCGATCTCGCTGGCGCCCGGGTTCAGCTACGCCGAGGAGTTCGCCGGCACCAACGGCGTCGGCACCTCGCTCGAGGGCGCGATCCCGGCGCTGGTCGTCGGTGCCGAGCACTTCAGCGAGCGCCTGCAGGCCTTCGCGTGCGCGGGTGCGCCGGTGCGCGGCCCGGACGGCGCGCTCGCCGGCATCCTCGACGTCACGTGCCTGCGCTCCGAGGCCAACGACCTCATGCGCTTCCTCGCCCAGCAGGCCGCCACCGACATCGAGGACGTGCTGCGAGAGCGCGGCGGGGTCGGCGTCCGGCGGGTCATGGCCGCGTTCCGCGCCACGTGCGCGCGCACCCGCGGGCCGGTGCTCGCGCTGACCGACGACCTCGTCATGGCCAACCGCGCCGCCCGCGCGCTCTCCCCGCTCGACCAGGACCGGGTGACGATGCGTGCGCTCGAGCTGGGCGAGACCGCGCGCCCCCACCAGGACCGCGTGCTGCTGGCCGACGGCCCGGCGCGCCTGATGATCACCCCGGTGCCCGCGGAGCGGCCGGTGGGGGTGGTCGTCGAGGTGGTGCCCAGCCGCAGCAGCCTGCGTCTCGCCGGGCGCGAGGACCCCTCCCCGACGGATCTGCCGCACCTGCCGTCACCGCCGGGCACCGAGCTGCCGGGCCCGTCGTCGCCGGTGTCGACGTGGGCGCCGCCCGCGCCGGCGGCGGACCGTCCGCTGCCCGGCCTGCCGGGCGACTCGCGGCCGTGGCGCTCGGTCGCCGCCGCGCTGCGCACCGCGGCGTCGGCCGCCCGCAGCACCGTCGTGCTCGGGGAGCCCGGCACGGGCAAGACCGCGGCGGTGCGCGCCGTGCACGGCGAGACCCGGCCCGGCGCGCGGTGGGTCGCGATCGACGGCACCGACCCGGATGCCGCGGTCACGCTCGCCGGCTACGCGGCGGAGGCGTCGACGGACGAGCCGGGGCGGGTCACGGTGGTCGTGCGGCACACCGAGGCGCTCGACGCGGCCGGCGCGGGAGCGCTGACCGCGCTGCTCGGCGAGATCCCGTCGACGTGGTGGGTGGTCGGGCTGATCACCGCGGAGCGCGCGCCCGAGGAGGGTCCGGTCAGCGGGGTGCTCGGCGGGTTCGCGACGTCGGTGCTGGTCGAGCCGCTGCGCCGCCGCCCCGACGACGTTCCGGTCATCGCGGCCGCGGTGCTCGCCCGCCTCGCGCCGTCCCGCCGCGCCCGCTGCACGCCCGAGACCGCGGCGCTGCTCGTCGGCGCCCGCTGGCCCGGCAACGTCACCCAGCTCACCGGGGTGCTTCGCCGGGCGCTCGCCGCGCGCCCGGCCGGCGACATCGAGCCCGGCGACCTGCCCGCCGAGTTCGCGAGCGGCACCCGCCGGCGCCTCACCCCGCTCGAGACCGCCGAGCGCGACCTCATCGTGTCCGCCCTGCTCGAGGCGGGCGGCAACCGCAAGCAGGCCGCCGCGGCGCTCGGGATCGGGCGGGCGACGCTCTACCGGCGACTGCGGGCGTTCGGGATCAGCGACGTGGGCCGCTGACCAGCGGCTCGTCCACCGGGGCCGGCCCCGCCGGGGCCTCCACCGGCAGGGCGGGCACCGGGCGCGCGCCGACCTCGCCGGCCCACTGCGCGCTCGCGCGCCGGGCCACCGCGCGTACCGCGTCGACGAGCTCGTCCTCGTCGAGGGCGAGCCGCCGCGCCGAGCAGGACAGCCCCAGCGCCACCGTCACGGCGCCCGACGGCGAGACGACCGGGGCGGCGACGGTGGCGAAGCCCTCGGCGAACTCCTCGCGGTCGAGCGCGACCTCGTCGCGGCGGACGGCGTCGAGCTCGGCGCGCAGCGCGGCGAGATCGGTGACGGTCGCGGGCGTCAGCGCCGGCGGCCGCCCCTCCTCGACGACGACCTCGCGGTACGCCGCCGACGTCGCGAGCAGCACCTTGGTCATCGCGAGGGCGTGGGCGTGGGCCGGCGGCACGTGGTCACCCAGACCCGGGTGCTTGGCGAGGCCCTGGTGGCCGCGCGAGTCGGTGACCGACGCGACCACGGTGCCCGTGCGGCGCACCAGATAGGAGCGCTGGCGGGTGCGCCGGTAGAGCTCGGTGGTGGCCTCGGCGAGCACGGCGCCGGGGTCCGGGTCGCCGGGGACGGGGCTCGGAGGCGCGGCGGCCGCGCCCCAGTGGCCCCAGGGCGGCGCGTCGGAGAGCCGGCACCGGCCCGACGCCGCGCGCTCGGCGTAGCCGGCCTCGCACAAGGTGTTGATCATGTAGCGGGCGGTCGCGGCGCTCTTGCCGAGCTCCTCGGCGAGGTCCGCGGCGCACAGGCCCTCCGGGTGGTCCCCGAGCAGGCGCAGCGCGCGCAGGACCGTCGCCGCGGTCTTCAGCGACCGCGACCCACCGCCCCCGGGCACCACGTCGTCGTCCACACCACGAGACGCTAGGGCTCGCGGGACGTGACGCCTGTCTCAATGTGGGACGCCCACCCTGTGCGGCATCAGCGCAGGTCGACGGGCTCCCCGGCGGCGGCGCGGGCGAGGGCGTGGCGGGAGGGCTCGCGGTAGAGGGGGTAGAGCTCGCCGACCGTGCGGTCCACCGCGGTCCGGTCGAGCCACGCCGGCCCGCCCAGGTGCTCGCGGCCCTCGGCGGTCAGCGCGACGGGCTGCGTGCCGGGCCGGGGCGGGTCGCCGAGCCCGACGAGGTCGCTGCCGCGCGCGAGCAGGCGCTCGACGCCCCGGGCCCCGATCCGTCCGTACGACATGGTCTCGACCTCGAGCCCCGGGACGATCACCTTCGCGGTCACCGCCGACCCGGCGTCGGCGACGACCGTGAGCACGTCGAACCCGTCGAGGCGCGCCAGCAGGTCGTCGAGCAGCGCGCCGGGCTCGTCGAGGCCCGGGGTGTGCGGGAGGTCGGTGAACGCCACGCGGCCCCGGCGCGCGAGCACGGTGGGCTCGAGCAGCTCGCGCAGCTCGGCGGGCCCGCGACCGATCCAGTCCGCCATCGCCTCGAACGCCCGGCGCTCCTGCGGCGGCACCGGGTGCGCGAGCTCGCGCTCCCAGTACCGCGCGTCGAACAGCGGGCCGACGGTGTCGAGGTCGGCGTGGGCGACGAGCTTGCGCACGCGCGCGGAGCAGAACTCCAGCAGCGCCTTCTGCAGCGCCTCCTCGCGGTCGGGGTGCGCGGCCTCGCCGCACGCGGTGACCGAGATCGGGTGCGGCGCGTCGGCGGGGTCGGTGTCGTAGCCGACGACGTGCAGGTCGGTGACGCCGAACGCCGTCGACGCGAGCTTCGGGACCACCGTGATGCCGGCCTCGGCGAGGTGGTCGAGCAGCCGGCGGGTGTCCGGGTCGGCGACGCCGTCGGTGTCGATGACGATGCCGCGGTCGAGCGCCCGGAACGCGGTGGCGTTGCCGTCGCGCTGCAGCAGCTCGCCCAGGGCGTGCCCGACCGCGCGCTCGGCGGTGTCCCCGGCGCCGCAGCCGTTG
This sequence comes from Actinomycetospora sp. ABD4_176, assembly GCF_056311855.1. NCBI lineage: Bacteria > Bacillati > Actinomycetota > Actinomycetes > Pseudonocardiales > Pseudonocardiaceae > Actinomycetospora > Actinomycetospora sp. ABD4_176. The sequence goes on from NZ_CM149974.1 coordinate 4,441,462, forward strand.
GTGATGACCGTGATCAGCCGTTCCTCGGCGGGCTGCCAGTCGAGGTCGACGGGGTAGGCCGCGGCGAACTCGGCGGGGACCAGCACCTCCTCGCCCGTGCGCCACCGCGTCGTCGGGAGCCACCAGCGCGCCGCGTCCGGGTCGTACGCGGTGCCCGCGGGCAGGACGAGGGCGACGGGGTCGACGATCCCGCGGTCGCCGCGGACGGCCCGGAGCTCGGTGTAGGAGCCGCGGACCGGCGCGAGCTCGCGCAGCCGCCGCGCCAGCAGCATCTCCTCGGCGAGCTCGGCGTGGGCCGCGACCCGGGCTCGCCCGGCCGTGAGCCCGTACCCGAACGCCCCGCTGCGCGACCACTCGCCCGCCGGGTCGGCGTGGTCGGCGGCCACCACGGCGACGCCGGTCCGGTCGGCCGACGACAGCTCGACGTCGCCCACCTCGCCCGGGGGCAGCGCCGCGTCGAGGGCGGCGGTGACGTCGTCGAACGACGTGGTCACCGGAGCTCCTCGAGCGGGATCGGCCCCGCCACCGGCTGCGCCGAGAGCAGCCGGTCGTAGAGGGCGAGGACGGTCTTGGTCGAGATGCCCGCGGCGTACTCGAACGGCGTCGCGACGGCGTCGAAGTCGAGCCGCTCGATGACGGCGTACGCGTCGCGGATCTCCTGGTGGGACAACGGGATCTGCGCGTGGTAGGCCTTGTGCGCGGAGAGCCCGACCGGCGCGCCGTCGGCGTCGAAGCTCGCCTTGAGCATGTCGCCGCAGAACAGGATGCCGCGGCGCTCGTCGTGCAGGACGTTGTGGCCGTCGAAGTGCCCGCCGGTGCGATGGGCGACGAGGCCCGGGGCGAACTCGTGGCGGTCGTCGAGGGGCCAGGTGACGCGGAAGGCCTTGGTCCACTCCAGGTCGCGGACCCCGATGCCGAGCACCGGCGGGTCGAGCTCGTCCTGGAGCTGGAACAGCGCCCCGTAGCCGTGCACGTGGCTCGCGCCCAGCGCCGCCAGCCCGCCGCGGCGGCGGATCTCGGCGATCGCGGCGTCCGGGTAGAAGCCCGCGGCCTCCCAGCCGACGAGCCCGCGGTCGGTCTCGATCACCCAGCCGCACGTGCCCAGCCCGACCTGCGGCTCGCACCAGAAGCCGGAGACGCCGGGGGTCACCTCCTCCCAGCGGGCCTCGCGGCCCGCGGCGAGGTCGGCGAACGACCGGAACTCCCAGCCGTCCTCCGGCAGGGCGTTGCGGACGTCGACGCACACCGGGCACTGCGGCGGGACGTCGAACCAGCGCTGCCAGTGCCCGCAGTTCGTGCAGGTCCAGGGGCTCAGGGGCATGCCGCCTCCATCAGCAGGGTGTGCAGGGCGAGGTCGCGCTCGAGCGGGAACGGCCAGGCGGCCTCCCCGCGCACGGCGGCGCCGAACGCGGCGAGCTGGCGGTCGAACGGGCCGGCGTCGGCGTCGAAGGGCACCGGGACGGCCTGGCCCGTGCTCGCGTCGATGCGGGTCAGCGTGCCACCGGCGTCCTGCCCGAGCGTGTTCTCGGCGACGAGCTGCGCGCGGGTGCCGACGACCTCGAGCCGCCGCCGCGGCAGCGGGTCGGCCGTCGAGAAGCTGACGTGGTGTGACAGCAACGTGCCGCTGGGGGTGCGGCCGGCGAGGACGGCGGTGTCGTCGGTGTCGTACGCGTGCACGCTCGTCGCGGTGAGGGCGACGAGGTCGACGACGTCCTCGCCGAGCAGGCGCCCGGTGAGGTCGATGCCGTGCGGGGCCAGGTCGATCATCGCGCCGCCGCCGGCGCGGGCCGGGTCCACACGCCAGTTGTCCCGACCCCCGATGGGCGTGGCCCAGTCCGCGGGCAACCAGCAGCCGTAGACGATGCGCACGGTGGTGACGACGCCGAGCTCTCCCGCCGCGATCATCGACGCCATCACCTCGTGCGCGGGATGGAAGCGCTGGTCGAACGCGGTGCCGGCGAGCAGCCCGCCGGTGGCGGCGACGATCTCCTTCGCCGCCGGCACGTCGTGCGCGAGCGGCTTCTCGCAGAGCACCGGGATCCCGGCGGCGGCGACGGCGGTGACCACCGGGGCGTGCGCGTGGTTCGGGGTCGCCACGTAGACCGCGTCGAGGCCGGGCGCGGCGAGGAGGTCCGCCAGGTCGTCGAACGGGGGCGCTCCGTGGTCCGGCCCCTCGAGGGCGGCCGGGTCGCGGTCGTGGACGCCGACGAGGTGCGCCGCGGGGTCGTCGGCGATGGCGGGCAGGACGTGGTCGCGCGCCACCCACCCCAGCCCGACGACCCCCCAGCCGGTGCTCACCAGCGCACCGGGAGGTCGACGACCAGGCGGCGCGCGGTGGCGTCGGCGGGCAGGGGGTCGGGCCAGCGCTCGGGGAGGTAGGTCTCCGCACGCGGCCCGTACTCCTCGCCCCAGACCTCGTTCGGCCAGCGCCGCGTGCCGTCGGCGTAGAGGGGGTTGGGACGCAGGTCCGCGCCCTCCGGGGGGTCGAGCAGCGCCGGGTCGGCGGGCACGTCGCCGCCGTCGCGGGCCAGCGCCACGGCCTCGGTGTCGCCGAGGTCCCGGGCGTCGGCGGCCCGGGGCAGCCGGCGCTCGAGCGTCGCCGAGGTCAGCTCCTCCTCGGCGTAGGTGGCGGCGCCCGGCAGCAGCGCCGCCCACCCCTCCGGCGGGCGCGGGTGGCCGGGCCGGCCGAGGTTGTGGCAGTGGGCGGCGACCACGGCGCCGCGGTTCCCGGCGTGCTGCGCGGCCGTTGCCAGGACCGCCGCCGGGTCCTCGAGGAAGTAGAGGACGTCGTGCACGGCGACGTAGGTGTCCGTCCGCGGCGGCATTGGCCAGGGACGGGCGAGGTCCGCGCAGACGAGCGTCACGTCGTCCGGCACCAGGAAGCGTCGCGCCAGCCAGAGCTTGGCGAACACGACGTCGACGCCCGTGAGGTCGCGCTCGCCGTGGTCGGCGAGGCGGCGCAGGAGGTGCCCGGCCCCGCAGGCGAGGTCGAGCACCGGGCGCCCGGCCGGCGGGTGGGCCGCCGTCAGCGCGAGGACGGCGAGGCCCGAGGGGTCGTGGTCGCGGTGCAGGAAGTAGTCGCCGACCCGCCCGAGCCCCAGTCCCGCGACGGCCTCGCGCAGCGTCGTGGCCCCGAGCGTCGCGCGCAGCTGCTCGGCGGGCGGCGGGGGCTGGTCCCACCAGTCGTCGTTGTCGGCGAGCAGCACCGCCGCGGCGTCGTCGGGGCGGCCGTCGTCGAGCGCCGCGAGCGCGCCGTCCCGGACCTCCTCGCGACCCGCGCGCAGGTAGGGGATGCCCTCGAGCACCGGCCAGCGCACGGCGCCGTCGTCGAGGCTGTGCGGGGTGTCGGCGCGCAGGGCGGCGCCGTTGCCGGGGCTCACCAGGCTCGCAGCGAACGCCGTGTTCGCTGCTTCTAGGGGCGTGAACTCCCCGTTCGTGGCGCTCACGGCAGCAGCCCCGCCGCGTCGAGCACGGCGTTCTGGTGCTCCTGGACCGGCGAGGCGTGCACGAGCTCGAGGTCGACGAGTGCCGCGCGGGCGGTGAACGCCGCCGCGCGGGCGTGGTGGTGGGTCTGCAGGACGCGGTCGAGGACGTCGGCGGCGTGGAAGGTCGCGCCGAGCGGGGTGTCCGCGTCCGCCCGGGCGCCGAGCAGCCCGCGCACCCGGCCCGCGAGCCCGTCGGGGAGCGTCGCGAGCGCGCGCTCGGTCAGCCGGTCGACGACGCCGTCGAGGTGCTCGCCGAGCAGGGTCTCGCCGGCGAACCCGGCGTCGGGCAGCACGGCGTTGTGCAGGTGGTGGGCGAGCCCGAGCAGGAACGCCTCGCCCCGGTCGGCGCCGTGGTCCTCGGCCAGCAACGCGCCGTAGACGGCCACCGCCCAGCAGTGCTCGCCGTGGTCCTCGGGCGGCTCGACGATCAGCCGGGCCTGCCCCGGCGCCGTCGCCCCCGCGCGGGGCTGGCGGCACAGCGCCCCGACGAACGCCGGCGGCGCCACGTGCCCGGCCTCCGGGGGCGGCGCCGCCTGCAGCCGCTGGAGCGTGGCCGGGTGCACGACGTCCGCGGCGACCTCGTCGATCGCGCGGCGTAGCACGTCGCGGGCCTCGCCGGCGGACAGGCCGGCCTCGTCGAGCACCCGGGCGTCGATCCCGGCGAGGCGTGCGCCGGCGACCGCGGCCGCGGTCTCGGCGTCGGCGACCGCCGTGGGGTCGGCGCCCGAGACGAGCGCCGACCAGGCCCGGACGAACGCCCGCGCCGCCATCGATCCGTCGGCGTCGGCGGTGCGGACACGCTTGAGGTCACCGACCTCCCGGAACAGCCCGGGGACGGCCGCGTACCGCGCGGTCGGCGCGACCACGGCGGTCGTCACGCGGCGCCCGCGCTGATCCAGTCGCGCAGCACGCGCTCCTGCACGTGCAGGGCGTGCTCCGGGCGGCGGCCGTCGCGGGTGGTCGGCGCCTTGAAGAAGTAGCCGAGCTGCTCCTGCGCCCCGCCCTCGCCGCGGCGCTGCGCCTCGACGACCAGGCGCACGAGCTCGAGCACCAGCGGTGCCGCGAGCACGGAGTCGCGGGCCATGAAGTCGACCTTGATCTGCATCCGCTGGCCGAGGAAGCCGGTCAGGTCGATGTTGTCCCAGGCCTCCTTCTCGTCGCCGCGCGGGCGGTAGTAGTCGATGCGCACGACGTGGTCGCCGACCTCGTAGCCGAGGATGTCGTCGAGCACGGAGCCCTTGGTCTGCACCTTCGACGACAGCGAGTCCGGGTCGTCGAGGATCTCGCCGTCGCGGTTGCCGAGGATGTTCGTCGAGTACCAGCCGTCGACGGTGAGCGCGCGCGAACGGAAGGCGGGCGCGAGCACCGTCTTCATCATCGTCTGCCCGGTCTTGCCGTCCTTGCCGGCGACCGGCACGCCGCGCTGCTCGGCGAGCTCCAGCAGCGCGGGCACGTCGGCCGCCGCGCTGGGGGTGAAGTTGACGTACGGGCAGTGCTCGGTGATCGCCGCGTACGCGTAGAGCATGCCCGGGGTGATCGCGCTGTCGTCGACGTCGAGAGCCTTCTCGAAACCCTCCGCGGTGGCCAGCGCGGGCAGGGTGAGGTCGGGCCAGCGCTCGGTGGAGGCCAGGTTGACCACGACGACCGCGTCGAGGTCCTGCTCGGCCTTGAAGCGCCGCAGGTCCTCGGCGATGTGGGTGACGCGGTCGCGCAGGGCGGCCACCGCGACGAGGTTGGTGCCGCGGGCGTTGCGGCAGTACTCGGGGTCGGCGACGGCCGGCCACGGCTCGATGCCCGAGAGCGCCGACCCGACGGCCTCGATCTGGCGGTCGTCGAGCACGCGGTGCACGTGCGCGGCCTTCGCGAGGTCGTCGCCCTGGACGTCCCAGCCGGCGAACACCAGCGAGGTGTAGGGCACCAGACCGGCCACGTCGGCGAGGGGGAGCCCGTCCGTGCCGACCGTGCCCAGCTTCATCATCTCGACGCCACCGACCGCGGTGGTGGCGACCGCGCCACCGAGCCCGACGATCGCCACTCCCGTGCGCCCGTTGTCCGCCACGTGGTCCTCCTCGACCTGTCGTCCGGCCCGGTGTGGACCCCGGCCGACGTACCAACACCACACGGAGCCGAAACCGGCAGCGAGCGACGAGTGGTCGTCACGGCTCGGTGAGCGGCGTCACGGCCGACCCTGACGAAGTCCGGGGTCGGGCACTCGCGACCCCGACCGTTCGTTGCGGGAACGTCGGTGGTGTCGGACCACGACGAGGGAACCAGCACGGATCCGGAGGCGTCATGACCAGCCTGACCAGGCCGCAGGACAACAAGGTGATCGCCGGGGTGTGCGCCGGGCTCGCGGAGCGCTTCGGGATGTCGGCGGGGGTGGTGCGCCTGCTGTTCGTGCTCTCCTGCCTGCTGCCCGGACCCCAGTTCATCATCTACATCGCGCTGTGGGTGATCATGCCGAAACGGTGACCCTCAGGCTGCACTCAGGACTCCACCAGGCGCGGAACGAGATCCGACGAGGACCCTGGGAAGCGACTCATGGGAAGGAGTCGGACATGGAAGGCCTGCTGATCGTCCTCATCGTCCTCGGGCTCCTGGCGCTGATCACGGGTGGCGCGGCCATCCAGTCGGTCCAGCAGTACCAGCGCGGCGTCGTCCTGCGGTTCGGGCGCCTGCTGCCGAACGTCCGCGAGCCGGGGTTGCGGACGATCATCCCGTTCGTCGACCGCATGCGGAAGGTGCCGATCCAGACGACGGTGCTCGACGTCCCGTCGCAAAACGCCATCACGCGCGACAACGTGACGATCGGCGTCGACGCCGTCGTCTACTTCCGCGTGACCGACCCGGTCCGCGCGGTGATCAACGTCGACGACTACCTGCGGGCGACGTCGCAGGTCGCGCAGACCTCGATGAGGTCGGTCATCGGCCGCGCGGATCTGGACACGCTGCTCTCGGACCGCGACGCGATCAACTCCGAGCTCAAGGCCGTCATCGACGCGCCCACCGAGGACTGGGGCGTCAGCATCGACCGCGTCGAGATCAAGGACATCGCGCTGCCCGAGGGCATGCGGCGCTCGATGTCGCGTCAGGCCGAGGCCGAGCGCGACCGCCGCGCCCGCGTGATCTCCGCCGAGGGCGAGCTCGAGGCCTCGGAGAAGCTCACCCTGGCCTCCGAGCGCATGAGTGCCGCGCCCGGCGCGCTGCAGCTTCGCCTGCTGCAGACCGTCAGCGACGTGGCGTCGGACAAGAACTCGACGCTGGTCATGCCGCTGCCGGTGGAGCTGCTGCGGTTCTTCGAGAACGCGACCGGGGCCGCCACGGGCACGGCGAGCCGCCCGGGCACGACCGGGGAGACCGGTCAGCTCGGCAACGGTGCCGACAGCACCACCGATGCCACCACCGATGCGGTGCGCCGCGCGATCGAGGCGGCGTCCGAGCCGGCGGCCCGGGAGGCCGCCGAGCCGGTCACCGCCGACGAGGTGGCCGAGCCGCTCACCAGAGGTGACCGGGCAGATCGCGGGTGAGGTCGGCGAGCTCACCGCGGGTACGCGCGGCGTAGGCCGCGCGTACCCGCTCGTCGAACTCGTCGACGCTCAGGCGTCCGTTGCCCACCGCGCGGTTCAGCCGTTCGACGGTGAGCTCGCGTTCGGTGTCCGAGGCCCTGACGTCCCGCTCCACGCCCCCATCCTCATCCCGGGAGGTCGGGCTGGGCGACCCGACCGAAGCGCGAGTCCGCCGGGTCGGCGAACACGTGCAGGCCGAAGGTCTCGGACAGCTCGCGGCAGAGGGCGACCCCGCGCACGGAGTTGCCGTGCGTGTCGAGGCCCGGTGAGTACACGCCGAAACCGAAGTAGCGCGGCAGGACGCACACGATGTCGCCGGACACCCCGCTCTTGGCCGGGATGCCGACCTCGTTGGCCCACTGCCCGGCGGCGTCGTACATGCCGCACGTCATCATCACGCTGACGATGTCGCGGACGTACTCACGGGGCACGGCCCGCTCGCCGGTCAGCGGGTTGAGCCCGCCGTTGGCGAGGGTGGCGCCCATGACGCTCAGGTCGGCGGCGGTCACCGTGATCGAGCACGCCGACAGGTAGGTCTCGACGACCTCGTCGATGTCGCCGGTGATCATCCCGAGCGAGCGCATGACGTAGCAGAGCCCGAGGTTGCGGTCGTTGCTGCGCAGCTGCGCCCGCAGGATCCGCTGGTCGACGGCGAGCCCGGGGTTGCCCGCGTACGCCCGGTAGCGCTCCAGGATGCGGTCGACCTTCTCGTCGACGTCCTTGCCGTCCACGAGGTTCGCCGCCACCAGCGCGCCGGCGTTGATCATGGGGTTGTACGGCCGGTGGTGGACCTCGTCGAAGGTGATCGAGTTGAACGGGTCGCCCGACGGCTCGACGCCGACGCGGGCGAGCGTCGCCGCCATGCCGTTGTCCTCGAGCGCGAGCCCGTACGTGAACACCTTCGACACCGAGTGCAGCGGGAACGGCACCGTGCAGTCGCCGGCGCGCCACTGCGTCCCGTCCACGTTCGTGCCCGCCAGCCCGAAGAAGTGACGCTGGTCCTCCGGGGCGTCCTCCGGGTAGTAGCTGACGACCTGGTCCTCGCCGAAGTCCCGGTACTCGGCGTGCAGTTCGTCGAGCTGCTTGCGGACGAGCTCTTGTTCTCCGACGGCGACCACGATCACTCATCCTGCCGTGTCATGCCCGGGTCAGGCGAGGCCCTCCGGTCCGGTGCAGGCGCCCGAAGCGGGTCTGGTCCGGGGTGGCGAACATGTGCAGGCCGTAGCGCAGCGACAGCTCCCGGAACACCGCCTGGCCCCGCACCGAGTTGCCGTGGGCGTCCAGGCCGGGCGAGAACGTCGCGAGCCCGAGCCGTCCGGGCATCACGGCGACGATGCCGCCCGAGACGCCGCTCTTGGCCGGGATGCCGACGTCGGTGGCCCACTCGCCGACGGCGTCGTACATCCCGCAGGTCATCATCACGCTGACGACGTCGCGGACGTGGTTGGCGTCGAGCGCCCGCCGCCCGGTCAGCGGGTTGAGGCCGCCGTTGGCGAGCGTCGCACCGACGGTCGAGAGCTCGCAGGTGGTCAGGCGCACCGAGCACATCGACAGGTAGACCCGCAGGTTCTCCTCGATGTCGCCGGTGAGCATGCCCAGCGAGCGCATGAGGTAGCTGATCGCGAGGTTGCGGTCGGCGGCGGCGAGCTGGTCGGCGAGCAGCTCCTGGTCGACCTCGATGTCGGGCGCGCCCGCGAAGGCCCGCATCCGGTCGAGGATCCGCTCGATCTTCTCGTCGGCCGTCTGCCCGTGGACGAGGTAGGCGGCGACGAGCGCGCCGGCGTTGACCATCGGGTTGTGCGGGCGCTGGTGCTCGTCGTCGAAGGTGATCGAGTTGAAGGGGTCGCCGGACGGCTCGACGCCGACGTGGCGCAGGGTCGTCTCGCGGCCGTTGTCCTCGAGCGCGAGCGCGTAGGTCACGACCTTGGAGATCGACTGCAGCGGGAAGCGGAACTCGCAGTCGCCGACCGTCCACTGGGTGCCGTCGACCGCGGTCCCGGCGAGCCCGAAGACGTCCTCCTCGCCCTCGGCGGCCGGCAGCGCGATGGAGACGATGTCGTCCTCGTGCTCGTCGACGTGGTGGTCGTGCAGCTCCTCGAGCTGCTCCTGGACCAGTGCCTCCTCGGCGTCGCTCACCACGGTGCGCATCCTCTCTTCCGTTCGGTGGGTGCGCCCGAGGGGGATCCGGGGGCATGCTCGCCAGGTCGACACCGCCGTCGTCCGAGTCATCCGAGGTCGCCGTGGAACGCCTGCCCGAGCCCCCGCACGGAGCACTGACGGCGCGCGAGCGCGCAGCGCTCGCCCGGCTCGCGGAGCGTGAGGCGGCGGCCGATCCCCGCTTCGCCCGGCGGCTGGGCGGTGGGCGTCCCCGACGCACCGCCGGCGTCGTGCCGTGGCTCGTGGTCGGCGTCCTCGCCGTGGTCGGGGTCGCGCTGCTCGTCGTGCCGGGGGTGTGGGTGCTCGCCGGCGTCGCGACGGCGGTCCTCGTCGTCGTCCCCGTGGCCCTCGTCGCCTGGGCTCTGAAGCAGGGGGACCCGCCACCTCGTATGTGAGTACTTTCCGGGCCTATAGGCCCGGAAAGTACTCACGTGAGCTTGGCGAGCGCCTTCGTGATCCGCTGCTCCGAGACCGGGCCCGGGGTGCCGATCTCCTGGGCGAACAGGCTCACGCGCAGCTCCTGCAGCATCCACGCGACCGCGTCGAAGGCGTCGCGGTCGAAGCTGCGCGGTTCGGCCGCCGCCCGCGCGCGCCGGGCGCGGTACTGGCCCTCGACCCGGTGCGCGGTCGCCATCGCCTCGGCGTCGCGGGCCGGCGCGGTCGGGAGCTTGTCGAGGCGCCGCCGCGCCGCGCGGAGGTAGCGCGCCACGTCGGGCAGGCGCGCCACCGGCGTCCGCGCGACGAACCGGTCGCCGACGAGCACGCGGCTCTGCTCCCGGACGTCGTCGAGCGCGTCGGTGAGCAGGCCGCCGGGGCGGGCGGCGAGCTCGTCGACCGCCAGCGCCACCTGCCCGGCCTCGCCGAGCACCGTCTCGGCGCGGGAGAGGACCTCGGCGGCCGCGGCCGGCAGGCGCGCCGCGACGTGGGCGCGCAGCGTCGCGAACGCCGCCGGGTCCCACGCCGGGCCGCCGCCCGTGGCCACGAGCGCGTCGATCGCGGCGTCCACGCAGTCCTCGGCCAGCGCGTCGACGTCCCGGTAGCCGCCCGCGGTCATCGCCCCGCGCAGCCGCAGCACCGCGCGGTTGTCCAGCGAGCGGACCAGCGAGCGCGCCGGCGACGCGATCGCGAGCCGCAGCAGGCGCCGGGTGCCGGCACGCATGGCGTCGCGGGCCTCGAACGCCGAGTCGAAGACGCGCACGTCGACGGCCCGGCCGGTGTCGACCAGCGCCAGGTGCGCGGTCACCGTGCCGCCGGCGCGCTGCTGCTCGCGGGTGCGGGGCAGCTCGCCGACGCCGTCCGGTCCGTCGAACGACGTGAGCCCGCGGCGCTCGGCCCCGTCGGCGACCGCGGCCACGGCGCGCCGGGTCGCCTCGGCGTGCCGGCGCCGCAGGGCGCCCAGGTCCGGGCCCTCGGCCACCGTGGCCCCGTCGTCGTCGGTCACGCGGAACGTCAGGCGCAGGTGCGCGGGCAGGCTCGCGACGTTCCACGCGTCGACCGGGACGTCGAGCCCCGACAGCCGCTTGACGGCCTCGGACAGCGCCGGCAGCAGCGTCTCGTCCCCGCGCGGGCGGCCGTCGTGGGCGAGGCGCGCCAGCAGCGCCCGCGCGCTGTCGGGAGCGGGCACGAGCGAGCGGCGCAGGTTCTTGGGCAGCGAGCGCACGAGCGCGGTGAGCATCTCCTCGCGCAGCCCCGGCACCTGCCACGCGAGGTCCTCGGCGCGCACCTGCCCGAGCACCGCCAGGGGCACGGTCACGGTGACGCCGTCGGTCTCGGCGCCCGGCTCGTAGGCGTAGGACAGCGGGAGCGTCAGCCCGCCCGAGGTCCAGGTGTCGGGGTACTGCTCGGCGGAGGGCGCCTCGCTCGCGAGCAGGGCCTCGACGTCGAGGTCGAGCAGGTGCGGGTCGCGCCGGGACGCCTTCTGCCACCACCGGTCGAAGTGGCGCACCGAGGCGACGTCGGCGGGCACGCGCGCGTCGTAGAACGCGACGATCGTCTCCTCGTCGACGACCAGCTCGCGGCGCGCCCGGCGCTCCATCTCGGCCACCTGCTCGAGCCGCTCGCGGTTGCGGGTGACGAACGCGTGGCGGGTGTTCCACTCGCCCAGCACGAGCGCGTGCCGGACGAACAGGTCCCGGGCCACCTCGCGGTCGATCCTCGCGTAGTCGACCGTGCGGTCCATCGCCAGCGGCACCCCGAACAGCGAGACCCGCTCGGTGGCGACGGCGGCGCCCCGGCGCTTCGACCAGCGCGGCTCGGAGTGGGTGCGCGTGACGAGGTCGCCCGCGGCCTCCTCGACCCACGCCGGCTCGATGCCCGCGACCGTGCGCGCCCAGAGCCGCGAGGTCTCGACCAGCTCGGCGGCCATGACCATCGTCGGCGGGCGCTTCGCCAGCGTCGACCCGGGCCAGATCGCGAACCGGGCGCCGCGCGAGCCCTCGTACTCGACGAGCGCCCGCCGCCGCGGCTTCCCCGTCCTCGGGTCCGTCGGCGGCTCCTGCGCGAGCCCGATCTGCGAGAGCAGGCCCGTGAGCATCGCCTGGTGCACGCGGTTCGCCAGGTCCTTCGTCATCTCGGGCGACGGCTCGTTGCGCGTGAGCCCGAGCTCGTCGCCGAGCTGGCGCAGCTGCGCCGCGAGGTCCTGCCACTCGCGGATGCGCAGGTGGTTGAGGAACTCCGCCTGGCAGCGCTTGCGGAACTGGTTCGACGACAGCTCGCGACGGCCCGCGCGCACGTGCTCCCACAGGTGCACCCAGGACAGGAAGTCCGAGCGCGGGTCGGTGAAGCGGGCGTGCGCGGCGTCGGCCTCGTCGCTCCTGTCCGCGGGGCGCTCCCGCGGGTCCTGCGCCGAGAGCCCCGCGGCGATGACCGTGACCTCGTGCAGGCAGCCCAGCTCGTCGGCCGCGAGCACCATGCGCGCGATCCGGGGGTCGACGGGCAGGCGCGCGAGCCGCCGGCCCGTCTCCGACAGCCGCGTCGCGTCACCGTTCACGAGCGCGCCCAGCTCGGTGAGCAGCCGGACCCCGTCGCGGACCGCGAGCCGCTCCGGCGGGTCGACGAACGGGAACTCCTCGACGGGCCCGAGCTGGGCTCCGGCCATCTGCAGGATCACCGAGGCGAGGTTCGTCCGCTGGATCTCCGGGTCGGTGAACTCCGGGCGCGCGTCGAAGTCCTCCTCGGCGTACAGGCGGATGCAGATGCCGTCCGCGACGCGCCCGCACCGCCCCGCGCGCTGGGTGGCCGACGCCTGCGAGATCGGCTCGATCGGCAGCCGCTGCACCTTGGTGCGCCGCGAGTAGCGGGAGATCCGCGCGAGGCCCGGGTCGACGACGTAGCGGATGCCGGGCACGGTCAGCGAGGTCTCAGCGACGTTGGTGGCCAGGACGACCCGGCGCCGCCCGCCCGGTGCCGGCTCGAAGACCCGGTGCTGCTCGGCGGACGACAGCCGCGCGTAGAGGGGGAGCACGTCGAGGTCCTCGACGTGGGCCTGCGCCGCGTGCTCGCGCAGCGCGTCGGCGGCGTCGCGGATCTCCCGTTCGCCGGAGAGGAAGACGAGGACGTCGCCCTCCGGCCCCTCGCGGCGGAGCTCGTCGACGGCGTCGACGATGCCCTCGACCTGGTCGCGCTGCTGGGCGGGCGGGTCGCCGGCGGAGTCGTCCACCAGTGGCCGATAGCGGATCTCGACGGGGTAGGTGCGCCCGGAGACCTCGATGACGGGGGCGTCCCCGAAGTGCCGGCTGAAGCGCTCGGGGTCGATCGTCGCCGAGGTGATGATCACCTTGAGGTCGGGGCGGCGCGGCAGGAGCTGGGCGAGGTAGCCGAGCAGGAAGTCGATGTTGAGGCTGCGCTCGTGGGCCTCGTCGATGATCAGCGTGTCGTAGCGGCGCAGCAACCGGTCCTGCTGGATCTCGGCGAGCAGGATGCCGTCGGTCATGAGCTTGACCAGCGTGTCCTCGCTCGCGCGGCTGGTGAACCGGACCTGGTAGCCGACGGTGTCGGTGCCCGTGGTGCCGAGCTCCTCGGCGACGCGCTCGGCGACGGTGCGCGCGGCGATGCGGCGCGGCTGGGTGTGGCCGATGGTGCCGAGCACCCCGCGCCCGAGCTCGAGCGCGATCTTCGGCAGCTGCGTCGTCTTGCCCGAGCCGGTCTCGCCCGCGACGACGACCACCTGGTGCGACTCGAGCGCGGCGCGGATCTCCCCGACCCGCTCGGTGATCGGGAGCGCCTCCGGGTAGGTGACCGCCGGGACCGACGCGCGGCGGCGCGCCAGCCGCTCCTCGGCGGCGGTGACGTCGCCGGCGATCTTCTCCAGCGTGCCCGCCCGCCGGCCGTCGTCGCCGATGCGCCGGGCGCCCGCGATCCGGCGTCGCAGGCGGTGCTCGTCGGCGGGTCCGAGCGCGGCGACGCGGGTCGCGAGGTCGGTCCCGACGTCGCTGCCGACGTCGGACGCGGCTGACACCGTGCGGACTCCTCCTGGCGCGGGGCGGGTGACGGCGCGGGACGCGTGTCCCGGGCCGGTCGTGACATCGGCGGCCGTCGACGGGACACCGGTCACCGGGGCCGGCGGACGGCCCGGCCCACCATTGTCAGCGCACGGGCGGCGCGGGGTGTTCCCGACCTACCTGGTCACTCAACGAAGCGGTCACTAGGCTGTACGAGTGAGTCGCTTGGCCGTGGAGTCGACGGAAAGTAACGTCGTGCCCCGGCGGCAGGGGGTCGTCGTCACCCCGCGTGACGACGGGGTCCAGGAATACGGAGGAGGGGTCGTGGGCGCAGCAGGCGTGACCGGCGGGCCGCCGGACACCGAGCTCGCGGTGCTCGCCGCCGGCGGCGACCAGGCCGCCTTCGCGGAGCTGATGACCCGCCACCGCCCCCGCCTCTACGCGGTGTGCCGGCGCATCACCGCGCACGACCAGGACGCCCAGGAGGCGCTCCAGGAGACGATGATCATCGCCTGGAAGCGGCTCGGGGAGTTCGACGGCCGGTCCGCGGTCGGTACGTGGCTCTACCGCGTCGCCACCAACGCCGCGATCGACGAGGTCCGCCGTCGCAAGCGGGCCCCGGAGCCGGCCGAGGAGCTCGGGGAGCCCACCCCGGTCCGCGCCGCCGACGGCGGGGTCATCGCGCGCATGGACGTCGACCGCGCGCTCGCCGCGCTGCCCCCGCAGTACCGCGCGGTGGTGGTGCTGCGGGAGATCTGCGACCTGTCCTACACCGAGATCGCCGAGCTGCGCGACATCCCCGTCCAGACCGTCAAGTCCCAGCTCTCCCGCGGCCGCCAGGCCCTCGTCGAGCTGCTCACCGACCGGCCGGCGGTCCGCTCGGCATGACAGGTCCGGTCGGTCCCGTCACCTCGCGGCTCATCGCGCTCTGCGCCGGCACCCGGGACCGGCTGCGCACCCCCGAGCTGCGCGAGCGCCTCGACGGGCTCGTGACCCGCCTGTCCGAACCGCGCATCCGCGTCGCGGTCGGCGGGCGGATGAACGCCGGCAAGTCGACGCTCGCCAACGCCCTGCTCCAGGAGCGCCTCGCGGCCACCGGGGCGACGGAGACGACGCGGCTGGTCACCTGGTTCCGCCACAGCCACCAGGCCCGCGTCCGCGTGCACCACCGCGACGGCGCCGAGCGGGTCCTGCCGCTCGCCGCGGCCGGCGGGGTCGGCGCGACCGTCACCGGCGCCGACGCGGCGCAGGTCGGGCACCTCACCGTCGAGACCCCCAACGACGCGCTGACCCGGCACACCCTGATCGACACCCCGGGCATGGACTCGCTGTCGAGGCTGGACCCGGACTCGCTCGCGGCCCTGGGCGACGCCGACGCCGTCGTCTACCTCATGCCCCACCCCGGCGAGCGTGACGCCGAGGCCATCGAGGCCGTGCGCGGCTGGTCCGGGGGCCTGCGGCTGGGTGCGGCGAACATGATCGGTGTCCTGTCGCGCATCGACACGCTCTCCGACGACGACGACCCGTGGCCGGCCGCGCGCCGCGTCGCCGACCGCTACGCCCGCGAGCTGCGCGCCGTGCTCTCCGACGTCGTCCCCGTCGCCGGGCTGCTCGCCGAGACCGCGCGCGGCCCCGACTTCTCCGAGTCCGACGCCCGCGCCCTGCGCACCCTCGCCGGGGCCGATCGCGGCGGCGTCGTCCGCAAGCTGCGCACGGTCCAGCGGTTCCGCGCCTGGGACGACGCGCCGGTCCCCGGCGACGACCGCGAGCGCCTCCTCGAGCTGCTCGGCCTGCACGGCGTCCGGGTCGCCCTCGAGCTGCTCGACGAGGGCCGGCGCGCGACGCCCGCCCTGCTCGAGGGACTCGCGCAGCGCTCGGGGGTCGCCGAGCTGATCGAGCGCATCGACACCGTCTTCGTCGCCGGCGCCGACCGGCTGCGCGCCAGCGCCGGCATCGCCGCGCTGGAGCACCTCGGGTGGGACGCCGTCGACGAGGTCGACCGGCGCGCCCTGCTCGCGCTCCAGTCCGAGCTCGACCGGCTGCGGCTCGAGCCCGCGCTGCGCCAGGTCGATCTCGCGTCGGCGCTGGTCGACCTCGAGGCCGGCCGGATGCGCCTCGGCGACGAGGACACCGCACGGCTGCGCGACCTCGCCACCGGCGCCGACGACGCCCACCGCCTCGGGCTCGGCGCCGGCGCCGACCCCGCCGCGATCGCCGCCGCGGCCGCCGCGCAGATCCCGCACTGGCGCCGCCTCGAGGCCCGCCCGTCGCGGGTGCTGGCGCGCCACGTCCGTACCGCGCGGGAGCTGTGCGAGCACATGCTCTTCGCCGAGCGGGCCGCAGTGGACGACGCGCCGAGCTGGCAGGCTCGGACGCCGACCCGGTGACCGTCCTGTCGGGCAGCGCGAGCGGAGGGGAGGTCACGGTGGGGGTGCCGTCGGGGGTGCCGCCCCGCGCCGGTCCGCCGCGGACCGTCCTCGGGCCGTACGTGGTGCAGGACGTCGTCCACCGCGGGCGGTCCGGCGAGGTGCTGCGCGCCCACGACACCGCCCACGACCGTGTCGTCGCCCTCAAGCTGCTCGCCGCCGAGGACGCCGACCGGGAGTACCGCGCCCGCTTCGACCGCTCCTGCGGCATCGCCCGCACGCTGCGCGAGCCGCACGTCCTGCCGGTGCTCGACTTCGGCGAGACCGGCGGGCGGCTGTTCGTCGCGACGCCGCTGCTCGCCGGCCCGGACCTCGGCGCGGTGCTCCGGCGCGACGAGGTGCTGGACCCGTCGCGCGCGGTGGCCGTCGTCGAGCAGGTCGCGCGGGCCCTGGCCGCCGCGCACGCGCGGGGGCTGGCCCACCGCAACGTCAAGCCCGCCAACCTCGTGTTCACCGACCCGGGCGCCACCGAGCTGCGCGTCGGCGACTTCGGGCTGGTCCCGCGCAACGGGCTCTCGCTCGACCACACCGCGCCCGAGCGCTTCCGCGGCGGCGCCACCGACCACCGCGAGGACGTCTACGCCCTGGGCTGCGTGCTCTACACGTGCCTCACCGGCGCCCGGCCCTACCCCGGGCGCAGCCTGCCCGAGCGCATGCGCGGCCACCTCGAGGGCCCGATCCCGCGGCCCTCGGAGCAGCGCCCGGGCGTGCCGGCGGCGTTCGACGCGGTCGTCGCGGGCGCGCTGGCGAAGACCCCGGGCGACCGGACGCCGACCGTCGGCACCCTCGCCGCGGCGGCCCGCGCGGCGCTCGCGTAGCGCGCCGCGGGAAGAAAACCGGCAGACCCCGGAACATCCGGGCCCGCTCGCGCCGTCACAGACCCGAACGGCCCGCGACCCCGCGGGCCCCGCCCCGCGGGAGCGACGATGAGCGGCACGACCGACACGGCCGGCGAGACCTACCTCAGCGCCGACGGCGGCGTCTACGACGCGAACGGCACCATGATCGGCACGTACGAGACCGACGCGGCCGGCAACGTCGACCTCGTCACCACCGACACCGACGGCGACGGCCGGCTCGACACCTCGGTCGCCGACACCGACCACGACGGCACCTTCGAGACCGGCATCGTCGACACCGACGCCGACGGCTACTACGACACGATGGTGCTCGACACGGACGGCGACGGGGACTACGACACCGCCGCGGTCGACACCGACGGCGACGGCCAGGCCGACACCACGGCCCACGACCCGAACGGCTTCTGATCGTGACCGACCACCTCGGCGCGACGGCCGAGACACCCGCGACCCCCGCGACCCCCGCGACCATCGGGGCCGAGCGGGCGGCCCTGGTCGAGCTCTGCATCGACCTCGCCGACCGCCTCGACACGGCGGGACCGGGCCTGCGGGCCCGGGTGCACCGGGGTCTCGCCGACGTCGGGGTGGTCGCGGTCGAACCGGACGGCCTGCCCTTCGACGGCACGGAGCACGACGCCGTCGACCGAGAGCTGACCGACGACCCCGCCCGCGACCGCACGGTCGCGAGCACCGAACGTGCCGGCTACCTCGACCGGGGCCGGCTCCTGCGGCGGCCCGAGGTCGTCGTCTACGCCCTGACGCCCGGAGCCACCCGATGAGCACCGCCGCCGCCTCCGCCGCCTCCGCCTCTGCCACCGCTGCCGCCGACGAGCGCCGGCCCCACCCGATGGCCGACGAGGTCCTCGCGCTGGTCGCCGCCGTGCGGACGGTGGCGGTGGAGGACGACGAGGCGGGCGCGGCCGAGGGCCTCGACGTCGACGTCACCCGGGTGCGGCGGGGCAGCGCGGCCGTCGTGGTCGTCGGGGAGAAGAAGCGCGGCAAGAGCTCGCTGATCAACGCGCTGGTCGGGCGCCCGGGCCTGCTGCCCGTCGACGCCGACGTCGCCACCTGCGTGCACGTCGTCGTCTCGTACGGGCCCGACGGCGCGACGGTCGTCGAGGGCGGCGGGCCCACCGGGCGCGAGGTGCCGCTCGACGCGGTCGCCGAGTACGCCGCGCTCGACCCGGGCGCCCGCGTCCCCGAGCACGAGGACGTCAGCCAGGTGCAGGTCCGCGTCCCCGCCCCGCTGCTCGCCGGCGGGCTGGAGCTGATCGACACCCCCGGGGTGGGCGGGCTGGTCGCCGGCCACGCGGCCCTGACGCTCGCGACCCTCGACCGCGCCGATGCCCTGGTGTTCGTCCTCGACGGGTCGAGCGAGATCACCGCCTCGGAGCTCGCGTTCCTCGAGCGCGCCACCGAGCGCATCGCCACCGTCGTGTTCGCGCTGACCAAGATCGACCAGTTCCCGGCGTGGGAGCAGGTGCGGGCCCGCGACGTCGAGCTGATCGCCGCCCACGCCCCGCGCTACGCCGACGCGCCGTGGTTCGGGGTGTCGAGCCGTGCGGCCGCCGACGCGATCGCCGCCGAGGCCGACGGCGAGCCCGAGGAGGCCGCGCAGGAGCGGGCCGCGAGCGGGATCGTGCCGCTCGCCGAGCACCTCGCGGGCCTCGCCGAGGGCGCCGACGGGCTGCGCCTGGCGAACCTGCTGCACCAGGCGTCGGTGCTGGTCAAGCGGCTGTCGGCGCTGCAGGTGCGGCGGGCGATGTCGCTGTCGCTCTCCCCGGAGTTCGCCGAGCTGGTCAAGCGCGAGAAGGAGGCGCTGACCGCGCTGCAGGGCCAGAACGCGACGTGGCGCCAGACGCTCTCGGAGCGTTCGGTGCGCCTCGAGCAGCGCATGCGCACCGAGCTCGCGCGTCGCCTCGAGGACCTGCGCAAGCAGGTCGGCGACAGCATCGCCACGGGCTCGTCGAAGATCTTCGACGAGGTCGCCACCGACCTGCCGCCGCGGGCGCAGGCGCTGTGGATCGAGCTCGACACGCTGCTGCGCCGCGAGCTCACCGCCCTCGGCGAGGCGCTGCTCGCCGACCTCGAGGGCGTCGAGGTGGACCTCGCCGGCGTCGTCCCCGACGCCCCGGAGCGCCTCGCCCAGCTGCCCGAGGCCGCCCGCGGCCAGGGCAGCACGAGCTTCGCCGAGCAGGGGATCATGGCCGCGGGCCTCGGGATGGGGCTCGGGCACCTCGTGGCCCTCGTCGTCGCGCCGCCCGTGGGCATCCTCGCCGGGCTCGGCGCCGTCGGGTTCTTCTCCTGGCGGCGCTGGAGCAAGGAGCGGGGCGCCCGGAGCCGCGAGGACGCCCGCCGCTACCTCGGCGAGGTCACCACGCGCCTCAACAACGAGATCCCGCCGGTGGTCGCGCAGGCCGTCCACGGCGCCCGCGACGTGCTGGGCCGCCAGATCATTGCCGCGCTGGCCGCCGAGAAGGACCGCCTGACCGCGAGCCTCGCCGAGCACGAGAAGAACCTGGCCAGCGAGAAGAGCGCGCTGGCCCGGCGCAAGGCCGATGTGGACGCGAAGCTGAAGCGCCGCAACGAGCTGAGGGAGACCGCCGAGCAGCTGGCCCGGCGGCTGCCCGCCCACCGATCCACCGAGGAGGAGTCGTCGTGACCGCGTCCCATCCGGCCGGGGGGCCCGACGCCGCCTGGCTCGACATGTCCCGCTACCCCGACACCGACCCGGACACCGTCCTCTCCGGCGACGAGCAGGGCCTGCTGACCTCGGCGCTCGCCGTCGACGACGGCGCGCTGCCCGACGTCGTGTGGGAGCACATGCTCGCCGTGGTGACGGGCGAGGCCGGTGACGACCCGACCGCCGACGACCCCGCCGACGACCGCGCCGACCCCGCCGACGACCCCGCCGACGACCCTGCCGCCTGGTCCGCCGAGCCCGCGCTCGACGAGCACGGCCACGACGAGCACGGCCACGACGAGCACGGCCACGACGAGCACGGCCACGACGACCCGGGCGCCCACGACACCCTCGACGCGCACGAGGGCTGGGACGACGGCGCCGGGGACGGCGGCGCGGTGTGACCGACTGGCACCTCGCGATCGACTTCGGGACCTCGTTCACGACCACCGCCACGCTGGCCGGCGGGCGCGCGGAGGTCCTGGAGATCGACGGGTCGAAGTACGTGCCCTCGCTGGTCTGCGTCGACGACGACGGCACGGTCCTCACCGGCCGCGACGCGGTCAACGAGGCGGCGATGGCGCCCGACCGCACCGAGCGGGTGCCCAAGCGTGCGCTCGTCGCGTCCGAGCAGGTGCTGCTGGGCACGCGCACGGTCGGCACCGTTGAGCTCGTCGCGGCCGTGCTGGCCCGGGTCGCGGGCGAGGCCGGCCGGCGCTTCTCCGGCAGCCGCCCGACCCGCGTCGTCCTGACCCACCCCGCTCGCTGGCAGGCCGGCGGCACCGAGCTGCGCCGCCTCGCCGAGGCCGCCGAGCGGGCGGGTCTGGGCGAGCCCGACCTCGTCGCCGAGCCCGTCGCCGCCGCCCACCACTACGTCCGCACCGGCTCCGGCGACCAGGCCGTGCCCGACGGCGGCATGATCGGGGTCTACGACTTCGGCGGCGGCACCTTCGACACCGCCGTCCTGCGCCGCCGCCGCGACGGCTTCGAGCTCGCCGGCTCGCCGGGCGGCGACGTCGCGCTGGGCGGCGAGGACCTCGACGCCGCGTTCATGGAGATCCTCGCCGAGCACGCCGAGGCCCTCGACCCCGACACGTGGAACGATCTCTGGGAGGCCGAGGGCCGCGTCGCCGAGCGCCACCGCACGCTGCTGCGCCGCGACGTCACCCAGGCCAAGGAGGCCCTGTCGCGCCTGCCCGCGGTGAACCTGTGGGTCCCGGGCTACGACGACGAGATCCGCGTGACGCGCCGCGAGTACGAGAAGGCCGTCGAGCCGCTGCTCGCCCGCAGCGTCGCCGAGCTGGCGGACACCGTCGCGCGCGCCGGCACCACGCCCGGCGCGCTCGTCGACGTCTACCTCACCGGCGGCACGAGCCGGACGCCCCGCATCAGCACCCTGCTCGCCGACCTCCTCGGGCACGTGCCCGGCATGCGCGACGACCCCAAGGCCGTCGTCGTGCTCGGGGCGCTGTCGACCGTGCCCGGGTCGGTGAGCGCCACCCGGCAGGTCCGCGTGCCCCCGCGCGCCCGTCGGGCCGGCCCGCCCGCGGCACCTCCGGCCGGACCCACACCGCCGCTGACGCCGGCGGGGTTCGCGCCTCCGCCCGCCCCCGAGGGTGCGACCGAGACCGTGGCGCGCACGCCGCGTCGCCCCGAGCGGAGCCCGGAGCCGCGCGGGGGCCGGCACCACGCGCCGGCCCCGCCCCCCGACGACGGGGGACCCCGCGAGACGGCCGACCGGCTGGCCCGAAAGATCGCCGCGATCGCGGAGGCGGCGGGGGTGTCCGACCTGGTGGGGGCCATGGCCCCGACGGTGCGGTCGGGCGACGGGGTGGAGGCGCTGCGCCGCCCGCTCGTCGTCGCTCTCGAGGGTGTGGGTACGGCGATCGGGACCCGGCACTCCCCGTTCCCGGGGCTGCCGCCCGCGGTCGCGCTGCAGGTGCTGCGCGAGGGCCGCGCGGAGCTGGGGACGCTGGGCCGGTGCCTCACCCGTCTCGACGAGGTGGCCCAGCGTGTGGATGCGCTGTGAGGTCCGATCGCGCCGGGTGAGGGGGCCCGTCGAGGGGTAAGCGGGGCACGACCACCACGAAGGGATCCCCATGACCCACACCGTGACCGGCCGGACCGGCACCGCGCCGGCCGTCCTCACGGCCCTGCGCGTCCTGGCGGTGCTCACCGTCGTCGTGCTGGCCTGGCAGTTCCTGACCGCCGGGTCGCTGGTCGGCCCCGGCGGCGCGGAGGGCGCGGAGGCCCTGCACGCCACCGGCGCGATCGTGCTGCACGTCGTGAGCGGCCTGACGATGATCGCGGCCGCGCTGGTCTGGCGGGGCGGCGCGGTGATCTGGCCCCTGGTCGTGGCCGCCCTGGTCTTCGTGCTGAGCTTCGTCCAGGCCTATGTCGGCGAGGGCGCGACGCTGTGGATCCACGTCCCGGGCGCCATGGTGCTCACCGTCGGGGCCGTGCTCGTGGCCGCGTGGGCCTTCACCCTGGGTGCCGCCGGGCGGCGGTGAGCCTCAGCGCTTGCGGGCGCTGATCACCCCGGTGTCGAAGCCCGCGAGGTGCAGCCCGCCGTGGAAGCGGGCGTGCTCGACCTTGAGGCAACGGTCCATGACGACGGTCAGCCCGGCCTCGACCCCGCGCTCGGCCAGCGCCTCGTCGTAGAGCCCGAACTGGGTCCAGAACGTCCGCGCGCCGGCCTCGATCGTCGCGTCGAGGACGTCGGGCAGGTCCTCCGGGCGGCGGAAGACGTCGACGAGGTCGGGCGTCACCGGCAGCGCGTCCAGCGACGGGTACACCGGACGCCCGAGGATCTCGCCGGCGTTCGGGTTGACGAACCAGACGTCGAAGCCGGTGGAGCCGAGCAGGTAGGTCGCGACGAAGTTCGACGCCCGCGCCGGGTTGGGCGAGGCGCCGACCATGGCGACGGTCCTCGTCCTGCGCAGGATCGCCTGGCGTTCCAGGGCGGACGGCGGGGTCCAGGTCATTTGGTCGCCTCCGTCAGCGCTTGGTCGAGGTCCCACAGGATGTCGTCGGCGTCCTCGATGCCGACGCTGATGCGGATGAGGTCCGGGCGCACGCCGCCCTCGCGGAGCTGGTCGGCGGTCAGCTGCTGGTGGGTGGTCGACGCGGGGTGCAGGACGAGCGTGCGGGCGTCGCCGATGTTGGCGAGGTGGCTGCACAGCTGCACCGACTCGATGAACCGCCGGCCCGCGGCCCGCGCTGCATCCTCGTCGTCACCCGACACGCCGAAGCTGAACACCGCCCCCGGGCCCTGCGGGAGGTACTTCCTTGACCGCTCGTGGTGAGGGTGACCGGGCAGGCCCGCGTAGCTGACCCACGCGACGCGCTCGTCGGCCTCGAGCCACTCGGCGACGCGCTGGGCGTTCGCGACGTGGGCCTCCATCCGCTGGGGCAGCGTCTCGACGCCCTGGAGCAGGAGGAACGCGGAGTGCGCGCTCAGGGTGGCGCCGACGTCGCGCAGCTGCTCAGATCGGATCTTGGTGAGGAAGCCGTACTCCTGGAAGTTGCCCCACCAGGTCAGCCCGCCGTAGGACGGGATCGGATCGGTCATCTGGGGGAAGTTCCCGTTGCCCCAGTCGAACCGGCCCGACTCGAGGATGACGCCGCCGAGCGTGGTGCCGTGCCCGCCGAGGAACTTCGTCGCCGAGTGGATGACGATGTCGGCGCCGTGCTCCATGGGCCGGCACAGGTACGGCGTCGCCATCGTGGCGTCGATGATCAGCGGCAGGCCGCGCTCGTGGGCCACCTCGGCCAGGGCAGCCACATCGGTGACCTCTCCCGACGGGTTCGCGATGATCTCGGCGAACACGCAGCGGGTCTTCTCGGTGATCGCGCGGCGGAAGGCGTCGGGGTCGTCGCCGGCGACGAACGTCGTGTCGACCCCGAACCGGCGCAGGGTGACGTCGAGCTGGGTCACCGTGCCGCCGTAGAGCGCGGACGACGCGACGATGTGGTCGCCGGCGCCCGCGAGCGTCGCGAAGGTGAGGAACTCCGCGGCCTGCCCGGAGCTGGTGGCCACGGCGCCGAGCGCGCCCTCGAGGCTGGCCAGGCGCTCCTCGAGCGCGGCGACAGTCGGGTTCGCGATGCGGCTGTAGATGTTGCCGTACTTCTGCAGCGCGAAGAGGTTCGCGGCGTCGGCGGTGTCGTCGAAGACGAAGCTCGTCGACTGGTAGATCGGCACGGCCCGGGCGCCGGTGGCCGCGTCGGGCACGGCGCCCGCGTGGACGGCGCGCGTGCGGAAGCCCCAGGGGCGGTCGTCTCCTGCCACCCCGCCGTTCTACACCGAACGGCCCCGCCGCGAGGGATTGCCCGACGTGCATGGGTGGGAAGGCCTGAGCGGTCCGTCACCGAGGAGAGGGGTACTCCGATGGCCGTCTGCGAGACCTGCGGCAACGACTACGAGATGGCGTTCGAGATCCGCGCCCAGGGCGCGACACACACCTTCGACAGCTTCGAGTGCGCGATGCACCGGATGGCCCCGCGCTGCGAGCACTGCGGCGTGATGATCGTGGGACACGGGCACCAGGTCGACGGGAGCTTCTACTGCTGCGCCCACTGCGCGTCGGCGGCCGCGGGCGCGTCGACGGTGGACCACGCGTGAGTCAGCGGAAGTACGCGTTCGCCGGTGTCTGGTAGGAGAACAGGATCGCCGCGACGATCAGCGCGGCCTGCACGAGGCTCAGCACCGTCGACAGCCAGCCGAGGCTGACCCCCAGCCCGGCGGTGAGCAGCACGCCCACGACGGTGAACACCGCGCTGACGCCGCCGAGGACGGTGAGCACCAGGCGTGCCCAGTGGTCGCCCTGGCGCATCCGCAGGGCGAGGTAGACCAGCGCCCCGAGGAACAGCAGGCCGATGACGGCGCCGATGATGCCGCTGCCCGCCGCGAAGCCGCTGGGCACGGTGGCGGCCGTCGCGAGGGAGAGGGCGCTGCCGAGGACGCCGACGACCACCGCGGCGATCCAGAGCCGGAAGGACCACTGCACGGAGGGCGGGGGCGTCACGGGGGGCAACCTAGTCGGCCGAGGCGGAGCGGAGATCCCGCACCCAGCGCCACACCGTGCCCTCGTCCGGGTCGACGGCCTCGCCGTCGAGGACGAAACCATGGCGGCGCAGCACGGTGGTCGAGGCGTTCTCGTGCGGGAGCGTGTGCGCCCGGACGCGGCGGACACCCCCGCGCTCGGCCCGCGCGAGCCACTGCCCGACCGCGGCCGTCGCGACGCCCCGTCCCTGGCGCGACGGGGCGACCGAGTACCCGATCTCGATCTCGCCGTCGGTCGGCGGGCCGGTGAACCCGCCGAGGCCGACGACGTCGGTGCCGTCGACGACGAGGTGGGTGAACCAGCTGGGATCGACCCCGCCCTCGAGCGCGGTCACCGTCGGCTCCAGCGCCTCGGGGAACGCGAGGTAGCCCTCGACGAGCACCAGCCCGAAGCGCTCGGTGAACGCCTCCGGCTCGGTCAGCAACGTGACCGCCTGCTCCGGCTGCAGCGGCACGACCTCGATCCCCACGTGAGCAGTTAACCGCCCTATAGGGCAGGTAACTGCTCACATGCCGTGCATCTTTGCGATGACCTGGAGCATGACCTCGTCCGCGCCGCCGCCGATCGACGTGATGCGCATGTCCCGCAGGAAGCGCGCGGTCCACGTCTCCTCGATGTAGCCCAGGCCGCCGTGGTACTGCAGGCAGGTGCGGGCGACGTCCTCGCAGAGCCGGCCGATCGCGAGCTTCGCGATCGTCGCGAAGCGGGACGTGTCCTCGCCGCGCATGTACGCCTCGGCGCAGGCGTAGTTGTAGTGCCGGCACATGTCGACGCGGGCGTAGAGCTCGGCGAGCTGGTAGCTCAGGTACTGGTTACCGATCAACGGCCCGCCGAACGCCTCGCGCTGGCGGAGGTACGCCGCCGTGCGGTCCAGGGCTCGCTCGCAGGCGCCGACGCGGCCGTAGCAGGCCACCATGCGCTCGTTCTGGAACTGCGCCATCTGCTGCTGGAACCCGCGCCCGGCCTGCCCGATGGTGTTCGACACCGGCACCCGGGCCCCGTCGAACGACAGCTCCGCGGTGTCCGAGCAGCGGTTCCCGAGCTTGTCGAGCGTCCGCGACACCGACACCCCGGGCGTGTCCGTCGGCACGACGATCTGCGACATCCCCCGCGCCCCACCCTCGTCGGAGGTGCGCGCGAGCAGGCAGAGCCAGTCGGCCTGCACGCCGTTGGTGATGTAGAGCTTGGACCCGTGGATCACCCAGTGGTCCCCGTCGCGCGCCGCGCGGGTCTTCAGCCCGGAGACGTCGGAGCCGGCGTCGGGCTCGGTGACGGCGATGGCGGTGACGTGCTCGCCGCGGATCGCCGGGGCGAGGTAGCGCTCCTTGAGCTCGTGGCTGCCGAAGCGGGCCAGCGACGGCGTGGCCATGTCGGTCTGCACGGCGATCGCCATGCCGACGCCGGCGGCGTCCGCGCGCCCGATCTCCTCGGCGAGGACGACGGAGAAGAGGTGGTCGGCACCGCCGCCGCCGTAGGCCGGGTCGTACTCGAGGCCCAGGAAGCCGAGCTCGCCGAGCTTGGCGAACAGCTCGTGGGTGGGCATGCGCCCGTCGCGCTCCCACGCGTCGACGTACGGGTCGATCTCCCGCTCCACGACCGCCCGCACGGTCTTGCGGAAGGCCTGGTGCTCCTCGGTGAACGCGACCATCTACGACGACCCCTTCTGCACACGTTGCCGGAGAACGGCCTTCTGGATCTTCCCGGCCGGCGTCAGCGGCAGCTCGTCGACGAACTCGACGATCCGCGGCACCTTGTAGTTCGCCAGCCGTTCGGCGGCCAGGGTGACGAGCTCGTCGACGGTCACGTCGCTGCCCGCCGCCCGGACGACGAAGTAGTGGCCCACCTCGCCGTGGGTGTCGTCGGGGGCGCCGACGCCCGCGACCATCGCGACCCCCGGGTGCGCGCCGAGGACGTTCTCGACCTCGACGGGATAGACGTTGTAGCCCCCGGAGATGAACATCTCCTTGAGCCGTCCGCGCAGGGCCAGGTGGTCGCGCCCGACCCGGGCGACGATGTCCCCGGTGGCGAGCCAGCCCCTGCCGGCCTGCTCCTCCGGTGGCCGGAAGGTCGTCGGCTCGTCGATGCCCCGGTAGCCCGCGGCCACCGACGGGCCGCGCAGCCAGAGCTCGCCCTCGGCCCCGTCCCCGGTGACCTCCGTGCCACCGACCGGGTCGACGAGCCGGACCTCGATCCCGGGCAGCGGCACCCCGAGCGTCGACGCGACGGTCGCCGCGTCGTCGTCGAGCGCCGACATCACCGCCGCCCCCGAGCTCTCCGAGAGCCCGTAGAGGTTGACGACCCGCGCGTGCGGCGCGGCCCGCGTGATCGCCGCGCACAGGTCGGGCTCCACGTTCGAGCCCCCGGCGACCGCGAAGCGCAGTGACGGCAGGGCGTCGACGCCCGTCCGGGCCATCTCGGCGAGCAGCAGCGTCCACATCGTCGGCACCCCGGCGAACACGGTGACGTCGTGGGTGGTGACGTCGCGCAGCGCGCCCGCGGGGGAGAAGCCCGGCGTGAGCACGACCTCGCTGCCCGCGACGAGCGCCGCCAGCAGCGTGCACGTCAGGCCCCCGACGTGCGTGAACGGCATGGTCGCGAGGAACCGGTCGGCGGGCCCGAGCCCGAGGTGATCGACCTCGGCGCGGGCCGCCGCGAGCAGGCTGCCGTGGGTGAGGACCGCGCCCTTCGGCGTGCCCGTGGTGCCCGACGTGTAGAGCAGGACGGCCGGGTCGGCGTCGTCGGTATCGGTGCCGGCGTCGTCGGCGTCCCGCTTCGGGGCCGGCGCGTCGCCGACGAGCTCGTCGACGTCGACCTCCACGTGCTCGAGGTGGGGCAGCCGCGGACGCAGCTCGTCGTAGAGGGCGACGAGATCGGTGCCGTTCGCCTCGGGGACGGTGACGACCAGCCGCGCGCCCGAGTCGGCGAGCATGTGCTCGAGCTCGCTGCCCCGGTAGCGGACGTTCAGCGTGACGAGGACGGCGCGCAGGCGGGTGACCGCGAAGAGCAGGCCGACCCACGCCGCGCCGTTGGGGAGCGCGACGCCGACCCGGTCGCCGGGCCCGACACCGCGGGCGGCGAGACCCGCGGCGAGGCGGTCGACGTGATCGTCGAGCTCGGCGAGCGTGACCGCGCCGGGATGCCGCGCCGCCGAGCGGAGCCGGCCGGGCTCGGCCTCGCGGAGGAGGACCGCGTCCGGTCGCTCCCGCGCGGCGGTGCGCAGCAGGCCGGGGAGGCTCACGTCGCGCGCCCCTGCAGGTGCGCCAGGGCCGCTCCCCAGCGATCGGTCTGGCTCCCGGTCGGCGCGTAGAGCGGGATGCGCTGGGCGATGCCGCCGAAGCGCCGCTCCAGCGCGGGGCCGACCTCGTCCGGCTCGGCGACGATCGCGATGGTGTGCAGGACCTCGTCGTCGACGGCCTCGCCCATCGCGTCCCACTCGCCGCGCTTCGACAGGGTGTTGAGCTCGCGGGCCAGGTCGCCCCAGCCGTGCAGCTCGAGCACCGGGTGGTACGCGGGCGTCGAGCCGTAGAAGGCGACCTGCCGGCGGACGTCGCGGACCGACTCCGCGAACTCCTCCTCGGTGTTCCCGGTGGCGATGAGCGCGGTACCCGAGAACTCGAAGCCGGTGCCGTCCTTGCCGCCGCGCTCGAAGCCCTCGCGCAGCGCGGGCAGCGTCACCTCGTGCAGGTAGCGCTCGGTGGAGAAGGCGTGCGCCATGAACCCGTCGGCGACCTCGCCCGCGACCGCGGTCATCCGCGGGCCGACGCCGGCGAGGTGGATCGGCGGGTTGCCGTGCGGGTTCGGCCCCGGCGAGAAGAACGGCGTCATCAGCGTGTGCGTGTAGAACTCGCCGCGGAAGTCGAGGCGCTCGCCGGTCGCCCACGCGTCCCAGATGGCGCGGACGGCGCGGATGTACTCGTGCATCCGGTCGGCGGGCCGCGACCACGGCATCGAGAACCGCTTGGTGACGTGCGGCTTGATCTGCGTGCCGAGCCCCAGGACGTAGCGGCCGCCGGTGACCCCGTGCAGGTCGTTGGCGGTCATCGCCGTCGTCATCGGGGTGCGGGCGAACGCGACGGTGATGGCGGTACCCAGGGTGATGCGCTCGGTCCGGGTGGCCGCCAGCGTGATCATCACGGCCGGGTCGTGCTGGGTCTCCGACGCCCACACGGCGTCGTAGCCGGCCTTCTCCGCCGTGACCGCGTCGTCGGCGAAGCTCGTCAGCCCCCCGGTCACGACGGTGGCGTCGACCTTCATCGCAGCAGCTCCTCGGGGACGTCGACGTGACGGGCCCGGACGAACTCGCCGAGCCCCTTGGCCTGCGGGTCGAGCGCGAGGTTGTCGGCCACCCCGCGCCCGAGGAAGCCCACGACGGTGACGCCCACCGCGCGCAGGTGCGGGAACGCCCAGAGCCGGAGCGGGCAGCCGGCGGCGTCCTCGCCGAGCAGCCAGGCCACGTGCTCCTCGTCCCACCAGCCCCG
This sequence comes from Actinomycetospora sp. ABD4_176, assembly GCF_056311855.1. Taxonomy (NCBI): domain Bacteria; kingdom Bacillati; phylum Actinomycetota; class Actinomycetes; order Pseudonocardiales; family Pseudonocardiaceae; genus Actinomycetospora; species Actinomycetospora sp. ABD4_176. Next base: position 4,470,619 of record NZ_CM149974.1, read on the forward strand.
CAGCCAGTCGTGCGCGGCGTCGTCGCGGGCCCACAGCCCCAGCGTCGCGTTGCCGCCCTTGTCGCCCGAGCGCGCGCCGACCAGCCGCCCCAGGGGTGCGCGGGTGGTGGGCGCGCCGGGGTCGCAGCGAACGGGTATCTCGCTGCTTCCAGGCGTCGGAACTCCCCGTTCGCTCGCGGCCGGGGAGGGCGCGGGCACCGTCCACGTGCGGTCGTCGAGGCCGACGAGCTGGGGCAGGTCGGCGGCGGGCAGCAGGAGCGGCCAGAACACGCTCGCGGCGCTGCCCGGGCCCGGCGGGGTGGTGGCGAAGAAGCCGGCGTAGCCGGCGAGCGCCGTCTCGACGGCGGCCCGGGAGAGCCGCGCACAGGCCTCCTTGCCGCCCGCGACGGCGACGGTGAGCAGGGAGACGGCGTCGGTCATGCGCGCGGGGTCGGGCCGGTCGGCCCGGAGCAACCGGGTCTCGACGCGCTCGAAGGCCTCCCGCCCGCCCGGCACGCCGGCCCAGAGCGCCGCGAGGGCGTGGTCCGCCTTGGCCTCGACGTCGAGGCCGGTGAGCACGAACGTCATCTCGTTGTGCCAGCCCGCGGGCAGGATCGCGCCGACCTTGACCGTCGCCGGCGGCGGCTCCCCGACGGTGCCGGCGAGGCGGACGCGGTCGGGCCCCTCGGCCGTGAGCACCGTCGTGTCGAGGCGCGCGACGACGTCCGGGGTGAGGTAGCGCGGCCCGTCGACCTCGTAGAGCAGCTGCGCGGTGACCGTCTCGACCGTCACCGCCCCGCCGGTCCCCGACGCCTTGGTGATCACCGCGGACCCGTCGGCCTCGATCTCGGCGATCGGCATGCCGACGTGCTCGGTGCCGGTCAGCTCGCCGGCGAAGGAGTAGTTGCCGCCCGTGGCCTGGGCGCCGCACTCGATGACGTGCCCGGCGGCGACCGCGCCGGCGAGGGCGTCGAGGTCGTCGGCGCCCCACCCGTGGCGCCACGCGGCCGGCCCGACGACCACGGCCGCGTCGGTGACCCGCCCGGTGACCACGACGTTCGCGCCCGCCGCGAGCGCCTCGACGATGCCGCGGCAGCCCAGGTAGGCGTTGGCCACCACGGGCTTCTCGGGCATCGGCTCGCCGGTCTCGAGGTGCGTCGCCCGGTCGCCGAGGGTGCGCACCTGCTCGGTGACGTCGTCGCCCCCGACCCAGGCGACCCGCGCGCGGTCGTCGATCGTCGCGATCTCGGCCGCGCAGCCCGCCGGGTCGAGACCGCCGGCGTTGGCGACGACGAGGATGCCGGCGTCGAGGCAGTCGACGAGGACGTCGCGCATCTGGTGCACGAACGTCGTCGCCCAGCCACCCTTGCCGCGGTCGCGCTGCTTGGCGAGCAGGCCCATCGTCAGCTCGGCGAGCCAGTCGCCGGTGAGGACGTCGACGTGCGCGCGGCCCTCGAGGTGCGCGTCGACGATCTCGCGCGCGGCGGCCAGGCGGTCGCCGTAGAAGCCGGAGACGTTGGCGATGGCGATCACTCGGCGACCCCCAGCGTCACGAGCGTGGCGTGCGCCTCGACGTACTGGCCGACCGCGACGTGCACGGTCTCGACGACGCCGTCGGTGGCCGCGAGCGCCGGGTGCTCCATCTTCATGGCCTCGAGGACGACGAGCTTCTGGCCGGCGACCACGTGCTCGCCCTCGCTCACCAGCACCTCGACGACCGTGCCCGGGACCTCGCTGACCGGTCCCGCCCCGCCCGCGGCGGCGTCGGGCGCGGGCAGGCGCGGCCTCTCCCGCCAGGCGCTGTGACCCTCGCCGTCGTCGACGTACGCGGTGTCGTCGTGGTGGGTGACGCGGCAGCCGTACGCGACGCCGTCGTGGGTGACGCGGACGCCGTCGGGGGTGAGGTCGCGCAGGCCGAGGGTGTGGTCGGCGAGCTCGAGCGCGTCGGCCGTCAGCCGGTGGGCGACGTCGACCGGGCCGTCGGGGCCCTCCCAGGTGATCGTCGGGCGCGGGGCGCCCCGCAGCGTGCGCCACCCGGGCGGGGCGAGGCCGGCGAGCGGGTCGTGGGCCCGGCGGGCGGCGGAGGTGCAGGCAATCGCCGCCGCGAGGTGCACGACGCGCGGGGTGGCCGGGGCCGGGGTGCGCAGGTCGGGGTGCTGGTCGAGGAAGTCGGTGCGCGTGGCGCCGGCGAGGAAGTCGGGGTCGCGCAGGAGGGCGACGAGCAGGTCGCGGTTGGTGGCCGGGCCGTGGATCTCGGCGTGCGCGAGGCCGGCGGCGAGTCGCCGGGCGGCCGCGGTGCGGGTCGGCGCGTGGGCGACGACCTTGGCGATCATCGGGTCGTAGAAGGCGCTGACCTCGCCCCGCTCACCGAGGGCGTCCTCCCAGCGCAGGTGCCGGTCGTAGCCGGAAGGGGTGTGACGGTAGCGGTGCAGCGTGCCGGGGCTGGGGCGGTCGCCGGCGGCGGGGTCCTCGGCGTAGAGGCGCACCTCGATCGCGTGCCCGCGGGGGACGAGCTCGTCCTGCGTGAACGGCAGCGGCTCCCCGTCGGCGACCGCGAGCTGCAGCGCGACCAGGTCGACGCCGTAGACCTCCTCGGTGACCGGGTGCTCGACCTGCAGCCGCGTGTTCATCTCGAGGAAGTGGAAGCGGGGTGCGAGCGATGCGGCATCGCTGGCGTCAGTCGCCAGGATCTCCGCATCCTCGAGGAGGAACTCCACGGTGCCCGCGCCCACGTAACCCAGCTTCTCGGCCAGCGCGACGGCCGTGGCGCCCATCCGCTCGCGCAGCTCCGGCGTCACGACCGGCGACGGCGCCTCCTCGACGACCTTCTGGTGCCGGCGCTGGATCGAGCACTCGCGCTCGCCAAGGTGCACGACGTGCCCGTGCGCGTCGCCGAGCACCTGGATCTCGACGTGGCGGGGCGCGACGAGCAGGCGCTCGAGGAAGACGGTGTCGTCGCCGAAGCTGCGCGCGGCCTCGGCGCGGGCGGAGCGGACGGCGTCGGCGAGCGCGTCGGGCGACCGGACCTCCCGCATCCCGCTGCCGCCGCCGCCCGCGCTGGCCTTCACCAGCAGCGGGAACCCGACGTCGGCGGCCGCCCGGGCCCAGTCGTCGGGGTCGTCGGTCGCGAGCAGCGCGTCGGGCAGCGTCGGCACGCCGGCCTCGCGGGCCAGCGCCTTGGCGGTGTGCTTGACGCCCATCGCCTCGATCGACGCCGGGTCCGGGCCGACCCACGTCAGCCCGGCGTCGGCGCAGGCCCGGGCGAACGCGGCGTTCTCGGACAGGAAGCCGTAGCCGGGGTGGACGGCGTCGGCGCCGGTCGCCCGCGCGGCGGCGAGGACCTGCTCGGCGTCGAGGTAGGTCTCGGTGCTGGTCGACCCGCGCAGCGCCACGGCCCGGTCGGCCTCGGCGACGTGCGGGGCGTCGGCGTCGGGCTCGGAGAACACCGCCACCGTGCGGACGCCGAGCGAGCGCGCGGCGCGGATCACCCGGCGCGCGATCTCGCCGCGGTTGGCCACGAGCAGCGTGTTGATCACCGGCGTCCCTCCGTGATCGAAGTACCGATACGGACACTCAACGTCAGCAACGGCACTTCGCTGACACCCCCGCTCACATGCGGAACGGCGCGAAGCGGGTCGCGCCGGTGATCGGGGCCGAATGGACGGCCGAGAGGGCGAGGCCGAGGACCGTGCGGGTGTCGCGGGGGTCGATGACCCCGTCGTCCCACATCCGCCCCGATGCGTAGACGGCGTTCGACTGCGCCTCCACGGCGTCCTCGACGGCCTTCCGGGTCGCGGCGTCCGCCTCCTCGGAGTACTCACGGCCGGCCCGCTGCGCCGAGCGTCGCTGCACCATCGACATCACGCCCGCGAGCTGCGTCCCGCCCATGACGGCGATGCGGTGGTTGGGCCAGGTGAAGACGAAGCGCGGGTCGTAGGCGCGCCCGGACATGCCGTAGTTCCCGGCGCCGTAGGACGCGCCGACCATGAGCGTCAGGTGCGGGACCTCGGAGTTCGACACCGCGTTGATCAGCTTCGCGCCGTCCTTGATGATCCCGCCGCGCTCGTAGGCCGAGCCGACCATGAACCCGGTGATGTTCTGGACGAACAGCAGCGGGATCGACCGCGCGTTGGCGAGCTGGACGAACTGCGCGCCCTTCTGGGACTCCTCGGAGAACAGGATCCCGTTGTTCGCGAGCACCCCGACCGGGAAGCCGCCGATCGAGCCCCAGCCGCACACGAGCGTGGTGCCGTAGAGCGGCTTGTGCTCGTCGAACCGCGAGCCGTCGAGCACGCGGGCGAGCACGTCGCGGACCTCGACCGACCGCTTCGGGTCCGACGCCGCGCAGGCCAGCAGCTCCTCGGCGTCGAACCGCGGCGGGTCGGCGGGCAGCGACGGCCCGGGGCCCGCCTTGCGCCAGCCGAGGTCCGCGATGATCCGGCGCCCGATGCGCAGGGCGTCGCGCTCGTCGGCGGCGAGGTGGTCGGCGAGCCCGGACTCGCGGGCGTGCATCTCCGCGCCGCCGAGGGTCTCGTCGTCGACGTCCTCGTTGATGGCCATCTTCACCAGCGGCGGCCCGCCCAGGTAGACGGTGGCCTGGCCGCGGACGAACACCGTGTACTCGCTCATCCCCGGCATGTACGCCCCGCCGGCGGTCGACGAGCCGAAGACCAGCGCGACCGTCGGGATGCCCTGCGCCGAGAGCCGGGTCATCTCGCGGAAGGTGCGCCCGCCGGGGACGAAGAGGTCGGCCTGGCGGGGCAGGTCGGCGCCGCCCGACTCGACCAGCGCGATCACCGGCAGCCGGTTGCGCTCGGCGATCTCGAGCGCCCGCAGCTGCTTGGTGACGCCGATCGGGGTGATCGAGCCGCCCTTGACCGTCGGCTCGTTGGCGACGACGAGGGACTCCACGCCGCTGACCGCCCCGATGCCGACGACCAGGCCCGCGCCCGGCGTCGTCAGGTCGGGCTCGTGGGCGCCGGCCAGCGCGCCGATCTCGAGGAACGCGGCGTCGGGGTCGAGCAGCAGGTCGACGCGCTCGCGGGCGGTGAGCCGGCCGCGCTCGTGGTGGCGGTCGACGTACTTGGCGCCGCCGGCGGCCAGGACCGTCGCGGCGACCTCGTCGACGCCGGCCAGCGCGTCGAGCATGGCCGCGCGGTCGGCGGCGTACTCCGGCGACGCGGGGTCCAGCCGCGATCCCAGGACGGCGGCGGGGGAGATGTCGGCGATGGTCACGCCCGCACCGGGTCCTTCCCCGGCGTCCCCGCGAACGCCTGGCCGACCAGCATCCACTCGCGCGCGGCGTCGCCGGTGACGACCAGCGCCGTGTCGTCGACGTGCCGCCGGCGCACCAGCACCAGGCAGAACTCCTCGGCGTCGCCGACGATCAGGTCCGACGGAGCGGCGTCACGGACACTCATCGTCTGCGGAGCCACTCCGCTGACATCACCCCACGTCCACACCGCGCCCGAGGGCCCGGTGAGCTCGACGCGCACGGGCGCCTCGGGCACGTCCCTGCCCCGCACCCGGTAGCCCTGCGCGCGGGCCCGGACGGCGATGTCGGCGACGTGGCGCAGCCGGTCGGTCGGGGCGAGGCGCGCGCCGAGGGCGTCGGCGATGTCGGTGCCGTGCGCCCAGGTCTCCATGATCCGGCTGGTGATCGCCGAGCGCAGCGACATCGGCGGGCCGTACCAGGGCAGGCGGGCCGACGGATCGCACGCGCGGGCGGCGCGGTCGAACGCCCGCGCCGCGTGCTGCCAGTAGGCGAGCGCGGCCGGGCCGACCTCGGGCACCTCGGCGAGCGTGCGCCCCACGAAGCCGTCGAGGTCGGTGACGGCGTCCCGCTCCGCGGTGAACTCCTCGGGCGTCGAGATCGCCCGGGCGAAGGCGCCGTCGAACCAGCCGAGGTGCGCGACCTGATCGCGCACGGTCCACGGCTCGGCGCGCGTGGGCAGCGTCCACGACGCGCGGGGGAGCTCGCGCACGATCGCCATCACCGCGGCGCGCTCGGCGTCGAGGTCGTCCAGCAGCGACGCCACGGACGGCGCGCTCACCGGTCCAGCCCCAACCGGCCCGCCACGACCTCGTCCATGATCTCGGTCGTCCCGCCGCCGATGCCGAGGATCCGCGCGTCGCGGTAGTGGCGCTCGACCTCCACGCCGTGCATGTAGCCCATCCCTCCGTGCAGCTGGACCGCGCGGTCGACGACGGCGTCGCACGCCGCCACCGCGGTGTTCTTGGCCATGGCCAGTTCGGTGACGACGTCGGTGTCGGGGGAGCCCGCCTGCCACCGGGCGAGGACGTCGCGGACGTAGGTGCGGGCGACGATGGTCGTGCGCGCCATCTCGGCGATCTGGTGGCGGACGACCTGGCGCTGCGCGAGCGGCGCGCCGAACGTCCGCCGAGTGCGCGCCCAGTCGACGGTCAGGTCGACGCAGCGCTGCGCGGTGGCGTAGGCCTGAACGGCCATCGACAGCCGCTCGGCCGCGAAGTTGACCATGATCTGGCGGAAGCCGGTGCCCTCGGCGCCGACGAGGTTCGCCGCGGGCACCCGCACGCCGTCGAGGTGCAGCTCGGCGGTGTCGCTGCAGTGCCAGCCCATCTTGCGCAGCGGCGAGCGGGAGACCCCGGGGCGGTCGGTCTCGATCACCAGCAGGGAGATGCCGCGGTGCCCCTCGCCGCCGGTGCGCACGGCGGTGGTGACGATGTCGGCGCGCGTGCCCGAGGTGATGAAGGTCTTGGCGCCGTCGACGACGTACTCGTCCCCCTCGCGCCGGGCGCGCGTGGTGATCGCCGCGACGTCGGAGCCGGCCCCGGGCTCGGTAACGCCGAGCGAGGCGATCATCCGCCCGGCCAGGGTCGGGGCCACGAAGCGCGCGATCTGGTCGGGGTCGCCGGCGGCGGCGATGTGCGGGACGCCGATGCCGTGGGTGAACAGGCCGGCGCAGACCCCGCTCGACCCGCCGGAGAGGATCAGCTGCTCGGCGACCAGGCAGGCGTCGAGGTGCTCGCCGACCCCGCCCGCGCCCGCGGGGAACCCCAGCTCGAGCAGGCCGAGCGCCCCGGCCCGCTCGTGCAGCGCGCGCGGCAGGGCGCCGTCGTCCTCCCACCGCGCGAGGTGGGGCACGACCTCGCGGGTCGTGAAGTCGGCGACGAGCTCGCGCAGCGCCCGGCGCTCCGGGGTCGCCCAGGCGTCGTGGGCGCTCACCGGTTCCGAGCGAAGGGGCCCTTCGCTCGTACTACCGGCCGAAGGGCGCCCTTCGCCGGAACGCGACCGCCCCGGATCCGACCGAAGGTGCCCTTCGCTCGACACCCCCGACGCCGTCACCGGCTGACCGCCTCGGCGTGCCCGGCGTACCGCTCGCGCAGGACCCGCTTGAGGAGCTTGCCGGTGGCGTTGCGCGGCAGCTCGTCGACGACCTCGACGCCTCGCGGCGCCTTGAAGTGCGCGATCCGCTCGCGCGTCCAGGCGATCACCTCGTCCGGGTCCAGCGGCCCGGACGCGACCACCACCGCGAGCACCGTCTCGCCCCACGTCGCGTCCCCGACCCCGACGACGGCGACGTCGGCGACCGCGGGGTGGCGGTGGAGCACCTGCTCGACCTCGACGGGGTAGACGTTCTCCCCGCCCGTGATGATCATGTCCTTCTTCCGGTCGACCAGCGTCACGAAGCCCTCGGCGTCGCGGACGCCGAGGTCGCCGCTGTGGAACCAGCCCTCGCGCAGCACCTCGGCCGTCGCCTCCGGGCGGTTCCAGTAGCCGGCGAACACCGTCGGCCCGCGCAGCACCAGCTCGCCGACCTCGCCGACGCCGACCTCCTCCCCGGTCGCGGAGACCAGCCGCGCGTCCACGTGCATGAACGGCCGGCCCACCGAGCCGGCGTGGTCGAGCACGGCGGCGGCGTCGAGGAAGAGCGCGGCGGGCGAGAGCTCGGTCATCCCGAAGCCCTCGGTGAACGTCCAGCCGAGTGCCGTGAAGTGCTCGATCACCGTCACCGGGCAGGGCGCGCCGCCCGAGATCGCCCAGCGCAGCGAGGGCTGGGGCGGCAGCGACGGCAGCCGGGTGAGCGCCGCCCACATCGCGGGGACGAGGAACTGGGTGGTGACGCCCTCGTCGGCCATGAGCGCGGCGAACGCGGCCGGGTCGAAGGTGGGCACGACGACGACCGTGCCGCCGGCGTAGATCAGGGGGAGCGCGGAGAGTCCCAGCGCACCGATGTGGAACAGCGGTGCCGCGGCGATCGTGACGTCGGTGCTCCCGATGCCCGGGCCCGCGGTGACCATGTTGATCGCGTTCCACAGCATGTTGTCGTGCGTGAGCACAGCGCCCTTGGGGACGCCGGTGGTGCCCGAGGTGTACATGATCACGCAGGGGTCGTCGCCGGCCGCGGGGTGGGCGTCGACGATGCCGGGCAGGCCCGGCTCGTCGCCCAGCTCCACGATCGCGGGCGCGGGACCCTCGAGCGCGGCGAGCGCCCCCTCGGCGAGCGCCGCGAACGTCGTCGAGCGCACCAGCACCGTCGCCCCGGAGTCACCCAGCACGTGCGCGACCTCGGCGGGCGCGAGGCGGTGGTTGACGGGCACGGCCACGGCGCCGAGGCGCGCCGCGCCGAAGAGCCACTCGAGGTAGGCGCCCGAGTTCTCGCCGAGCAGGGCGACGCGGTCGCCGACGCCGACGCCGAGGTCGGCGAGCGCCGCGGCCCGGGCGGAGACGCGGGCGTCGAGCTCGGCGTAGGTGTGGCGGGCGCCGGTGACGACGTCGACGAGCGCGGTGGCTCCGGGCCGGCGCGCCGCCCGCCGGGCCACCCAGTCGGCGATCCCACCGTCCATCGCCGTCCTCCTCGCCGCGCCCCACGTCCTCGTGACCTGCGCTACTCTGCCCGTACGTGCGGTCAGTTCACAAGGGGGCGTCGTGACCGAACCGGTGGTGGCCCCGGGCCGCGCCCGCGGCGGGCGGCGGGACGAGATCCTCGTGACCTTCACCCGCCACGTCGCCGAGCGCGGCTACGACCGCGCCAACTTCGGTGACGTCGCGGCCGAGCTCGGGATGAGCAAGGGGACGATCGTCCACCACTTCGGCACCAAACCCCGCTTGCTCGCGGAGGTGCAGGAGCGCTACATGCGCCGCCGCCTCGACGAGGCCCACGCGTTCCTCGGGCGCCTGGCCGCGCCGGACGAGCGGATCGCGGCGTTCGTCCACGCCGGCGTGCGCTACTCCACCGACGAGCCGGCGACCACGGTGGCGTTCCAGCGCGAGGTCGTGCGCCTGACCGACGAGCCGGGGATGGAGACCGCCCGCGCCCAGCGCGACGCCTACCGCGACCTGGTGGTCGCGGTGCTGCAGGACGGCGCCGCGGCCGGGGTGTTCGTGCCCGGCGACGCCCGGCTGCGCAGCCTGCAGATGTTCGGCTCGCTGCACTGGATGTGGACGTGGTTCGACCCGGCCGGGCGGCTGCGCCCCGCCGACGTGGCCGCGGAGTTCACGCGCACCCTGCTGCGCGGGCTCGGGGTCGCCGAGGAGCGTGTGCGTGCGGTCGCCGACCCCGACGGCGCCGTGGCCCGCTGCGTCGCCGAGGTCTGCGGGCCCGAGCGCTTCAGCCCACCAGCACACCCACCCACTCGGTGAACCCCGGGCTGGTCGGGGGCCAGAGCCAGCCGAGGGCGAGCTGGGCGACGGCGACGACGGCCAGGGCGATCGCGAGCGCGCGCGGCGGTCGCCGCGGCACGGCGATGAGCGCGAGCAGGGTGAACAGCACCGTGGCGCTGACCTGGGTGAACACCAGCCCCGTCCAGACCGCGACGACCGACCCGACGACCGGCATGAGGTAGCCGACCAGCGGGAGGGGCTCGCGGAGGGCCATGGACACCGCCATGAGCAGGTACAGCGGGGCGTGGAGGAGGCCGAGGCAGACGGTGGCGACGGCGGCCACGAGCGACGCCCAGGCCCCGCCGGGGAAGGCCAGGAAGCCGGGGGTGTCGGCGAGGGTGGCGAACGCCGCGCCCGAGAACCGCCACTGCAGGAACGTCCACGCCCCGATGACGAAGACGACCGGGAAGACGACGACGCCCACGGTCGCGGGGACCGCCGACGGTTCGTCGCGGAAGCGTTCCCGGGCCAGGAACACCGTCGAGGCGCCCAGCGCCAGCGCGAACGGCACGGTGATCGGGCTGAAGCAGAACGCGACGGCGAGGGCGAGGCCGGCGACGAAGCCACCCTCGGTGCTGCGCTCGCGGGCGAACCGCACGAAGCCCTGGACGGCCACGGCGAGCAGCGAGAGCGTCGCGATCCCGGGCAGGCTCTCGCTCGCCAGGTAGGCCACCGCCGGCACGCCGAGGATCGGCAGGAGCAGCAGGCCGACCAGCCACCACGGCACGTCCCGGTCCGTGAGCCGCTCCCACACCGTGTGCAGCGCGAACCCGGCGAAGAGCGAGGCCACGACGCAGAGCCCGAGCGTGCCGCCCGGCACGACGGTGGCGACGAGGGTGGGCAGCGGCGGGTACGCGTACCGGATGCCGGCGAGGTCCGCGCCGCCCGCCACCGTCGCCGCCGACTGGCGGACCGCCTGCAGGTGGGAGGTGCTCGCGAAGCCCCGGCTCTGGGCGAGCACCGCGAGCCCGATCAGGGGGAGGGCGAGCCCGACGCGCAGCGCCCAGCGCGCCCGGGCGTCACCCGGCCACGGGGAGCGGCCCGGCGCCCCTGCCGTGCTCGGCGGCGTGCTCGGCGGGGCTGCTGAGACCATGGACCGTCTTCTCCCAGTAGTGCGGACGCGTGACGAGCTGCCAGAGCGCCTTGTACGAGGCGACGGCGTGCAGCAGCCAGTACGCCGGGTTGAGCAGCGCCCACATGACCAGCGCGTACCGGCGCCGCTTGAACGCGCCCATCATCGAGATGTAGATCATCAGCCCGTTCCCGATGATCAGGTTGAACAGGCTCACCCACAGCACCCAGCCCGGGAAGTACGGCGAGAGCACCTCGGGCGGGACGAGCAGGGAGAGCACGAACAGCGCGTAGAGCGGCGGGGTGAACAGGAACGCGGCCGGGGTGCCGCCGATGAGCAGCGCGAACGCGACGCTCTGGCGCAGCCCGGCCGTGCGCACGAGCGAGCGCGGGCTGCGCAGGTGCACGAGCAGCGTCTGCAGGTAGCCCTTGATCCACCGCGACCGCTGGCGGATCCAGTTGCCGGGAGCCCGGTTGGCCTCCTCGTAGGTCGTGCTGTTGATGACGCCGACCCGCCAGCCGAGGGCGGCCGCCCGGATCCCGAGGTCGGCGTCCTCGGTGACGTTGAAGGGGTCCCAGCCGCCGAGGGCGCGCAGCGCCGAGGTGCGGAAGTGGTTCGACGTGCCGCCGAGCGGGATCGGCAGCCCCAGGCGCTCCAGGCCGGGCAGCATGTAGTCGAACCAGAACGAGTACTCGGTGGTGAACATCCGGGTCAGCCAGTTGTCGGCGGCGTTCCAGTAGTTCAGCGCGGCCTGCACGCAGACCAGGCGCTCGCCGCCCCGGCGGAACGCGACGACGGCCTTGCGCAGCTGGTCGGGGTCGGGCTTGTCCTCGGCGTCGTAGATCACCAGGTGCTCGCCGCGGGCGAAGAAGAGCCCGACGTTGCAGGCCTTGGGCTTCGTCTGCGGCGCGCCCGGGGGCACGACGAGGAACGAGATGGTCTCCGGCGGGTCGGCCGCCCGGGCGGCCTCGATGGTCTCGGTGTCGCTCTCCTCGAGCAGCAGGAGGATCTCGAGCTTCTCGGCCGGGTAGTCGAGGGCGCCCAGGTTGGCGATGAGGTCGGCGACGACGTTGGCCTCGCGGAACACCGGGACGAGCACCGTGTAGCGCGGGAGGTCGCGGTCGTCGAGGGCGGCCAGGTCCTCGGGGGTCACCGCCTCCTGGGCCTCGCGGTGCACCCCGACCATGCACACGACGAACTTGAACAGCACCGCGACGAGGAAGCCCAGGCCCACCGCGCCGGAGAGCGCGACGAGGGTGGCGCGCGGCGCGAGCACCAGGCCGAGGACGACGGCCACCAGCAGTGCGACGACGAGCACCTGCTGGCCGCGGGTGAGCACCTGGCGTGCCGACTGCCGCCGGCTGCGGGACCACAGCCCGAGCGTCGCCCGGTCCACGACGGTCTCGCGGAACCCGCGGTGCAGGGCGGCCACGAGGTCCCAGTCGGTGGTGACGCGCAGGGCGACGTCCGGGCCGAGGGCGTCCGCGATCTCGGCGCGCAGGCCGTCGTCGGGCCGGTCGGCCACCGCGACCACGATGCGGCCTCCCTCGCGACGGACCGGCAGCCAGCCCCGGACCGCCAGGTGCTCGGGGTCCAGGCCGGCGAGCAGGTCGGGGTCCGGGGTGACCTCCCCGAGGTCGACGAAGTCGGTGTCCCAGGAGCGCGCGAGCAGCCGGTAGAGGTCGGCCCGGCGCACGAGGCCCGCCGCGACCAGGATCGACCCGAGGCGGGAGCCGGTGCGGTGCTGCACGTCGAGCGCCCACGCCCGTTGCCGGTCATCGATGAACCCCTCGGCCACGAGCAGGTCGCCCAGCGGGGCGACGTCGGCGGGAGCGTTCACCCGAGCATGGTGGTCACTACGACGAACGGCCTAACGTCTCCCCGGGTGCGGTCCACTCGATCGTGTTCGCTCGCGGGCCCGTCGGTGCCCTCGGGAGGTGGCCGGAGGATCGCCTACTCGGGCCCGCCGATGTCCTCCAGCCACGCCTCGGGGTGGTCGGCGGCGAAGCGCTGCATGAGCGCCGCGCAGTGCGGGTCGTCGAGCACGGTGACCTCGACGCCCTGCTCGGCGAGCCAGGCGTGCTGGCCCCCGAAGTTCTCGGCCTCGCCCACGACGAGGCGCGGGATGCGGAACTGACGGACGAGCCCCGCGCAGAACCAGCACGGGGAGAGCGTGGTGACCATCGTCGTGCCGCGGTAGTGCGGGCGGCGCCCGGCGGCGCGGAAGGCGGCCGTCTCGCCGTGGGTGGCGGGGTCGCCGTCCTGCACGCGGCGGTTGTGGCCCCTTCCGAGCAGCTCGCCGTCGGGACCGAAGAGGGCCGCGCCGACGGGGACACCGCCCGCCGCGGCCCCGGCCCGGGCCTCCTCGAGGGCGACGGCGAGCATCTCGTCAGGGCTGCGCACGCCGCCCACGCTCCCACGCCGCAGAATGGCCCGGTGCCCGAGCTGCCCGAGGTCGAGAACGCGCGCCAGGTCGTCGAGAAGGCGCTGGACCGGGTGATCGCGGGCGTCGACGACTCGGACTCCTACGTCTGCCGCCCGCACCACCCCGGCGAGATCGACCAGGCGCTCAAGGGCGGGCGCCTCGTCGCGGCGCACCGGCGCGGCAAGACGATGTGGTGCGACACGGTGACCGCCGACGGCGCGGAGGGTCCGCACCTGGGCATCCACCTCGGCATGGGCGGGCGCATCTTCGTCACCGGCCCGACCGGCGACGAGGACTCCAGCCTCTACGCGGGCGGCGACCCGCACGTCGGGGGCATGCCGGAGAAGGCGGGGGAGCGGCCCGGGAAAGCAGTCCGGGAGAATCCACAGTGGGACCGGGTCCGGATCAGGTTCGACGACGGTGGCGAGCTGCGGCTGTTCGACAAGCGCCGTCTGGGCCGCGTGCACCTCGAGCCCGACGTCGACGCGCTCGGCCCCGACGCCGCCGAGATCTCCCGCGACGACTTCCGCGCGCGCGTCGGCAAGGGCACCGCGCCGCTCAAGGCGCGCCTGCTCGACCAGTCGGTGCTCGCCGGCGTCGGCAACCTGCTCGCCGACCAGACGCTGTGGCAGGCGCGCCTGAGCCCGTCCCGTCCGGCGGGCGACCTGTCGACCGAGGAGCTCGACGCCCTGCGCCGGGAGCTGCGCAAGGCCACCCGCAGCGCCATCGAGAAGGGCGGCGTGCACACCGGCGAGGTCATCGCCCACCGCGCGAAGGACGAGGTCTGCCCCCGGTGCGGCGCGCCGATGACGCGGGGCACGGTCGGGGGACGCACCACCTGGTGGTGCACCGTCGAGCAGGCGTGATCTCACGGGTTGTCACAGCTCCACGACATCCTTGGTACCCTGAACGGGTGACAGTACGCGCAGTGCCATCACGCAGAGGTACTTGAACAGTCCACCTGTCGTGCACAACCAAGCGCCCCGGCACCGCCGCCCGTCGCCGCTCGCCACCCTCCGGAGCACCGTGCGGGCCTCCCGGGTGGACCTCGCCCTGGCCGCAGCGTTCGCCCTGGGGGCCCTCCCGGGCGCCGTGCTGCTCCTCGTGACCTGGCTGCCCGGCAGCCCCCTGGTCGGGCTCGCCCTGCTGCTGCCGGGCGCGGTCGCCGTCGGCGGCGAGCGCCTCCGCCGCCGCCCCGCGGGCCCGGACATCCACGACCGCCAGCTCGACCACATCGTCGCCGCCCTCGTGGCCGTCGCCGCGGTCGCGCTCGTCGCGGCCGGGCTCGTCGCCGGCGGGACGACGCAGCGCGACGCGCTCGTGCTCGCCACGCCGCTGCTCGCCGTCGGTCTCATCGCCCTGCTGCACGGGACGCGCCGGCTCTGGCAACAGCGGGCCGCCCCGCTCCTGCTGCTGCTCGCGTGGCCCGCGCCGTGGGAGGCCGCGCTGTCCCCGGTGGCAGCGCGGGTCGGGCGGGCGGACCTGACGGTCGCGGTCACCGCGCTGGTCGTGGCGCTGCTCGTCGCGCTGCTCGTCGCGCCGCGCCGGCGCTCGCCGGCGGTGCGGGTCGCGCCGCCGGCCCCCGCCCGCGACGCCCGCGCCCTCGTCGTGGTCCCGGGTGAGCCCGTCACCGTCACGCTGCCCGTCACCGTCGCGGAGACCGCGGCGTCGAGGGCCGCGGCATGACCGGTCCGAGCATCGCCGCCCGGTACGCCGTCGCGCGGCACACGAGCCCGGCCGACCAGCTGGCGCTCGCCGCGGACGGGTTCGCCGACCTCCACCCCGAGCTCTCCGCCCGCCCCCGCCCGTCGCGACGCGGCGGCCGCGCCGTGGCCCTCGCCGTGCTGGCCGTGGTCGGGGTGTGCCTCGTCCTGTGGCCCGCGACGTCCGCCGCGACGTTCGTCGGGGCCTTCGTGCTGCTGCACTGCGCCACGACGCTGCACCGCCTCGAGCTCATCCGTCGCGCCGTGGCCGACGACCCGACGGTCACGGTCACCGACTCCGACGCCAGAGCCGTGCCGGACGCGGCGCTGCCGACGTACACGGTGCTGGTGCCGGCCTACCGCGAGCCCGAGGTCATCGCCCGGGTCGTCGCGGGGATGGCCGCGCTGGAGTACCCCGCGGACCGGCTGGAGGTCCTGCTGCTGCTCGAGGCCGACGACACCGAGACCCTGGCGGCCGCCCGCGCCGCGCTCGGCGGCGAGCGGCGGGGACCGATCGCGATCGTCGAGGTCCCGCCCGGCGAGCCGCGCACGAAGCCGAAGGCCTGCAACATCGGCCTGCTGCGCTCGCGCGGCGAGCTGGTGACGATCTTCGACGCGGAGGA
The DNA here is from genome assembly GCF_056311855.1 of Actinomycetospora sp. ABD4_176. Taxonomy (NCBI): domain Bacteria; kingdom Bacillati; phylum Actinomycetota; class Actinomycetes; order Pseudonocardiales; family Pseudonocardiaceae; genus Actinomycetospora; species Actinomycetospora sp. ABD4_176. The sequence continues at coordinate 4,486,067 of NZ_CM149974.1, forward strand.
CCGGCCGGAGCCGCTGCAGCTGCGCCGCGCGGCCGTGGCGTTCACGCGGCTCGGCCCCCGGGTGGCCTGCCTGCAGGCCCGGCTGACCTACCACAACGCCGAGCAGAACCTGCTGACCCGCTGGTTCACCGTGGAGTACGACACCTGGTTCCGCTGGCTGCTCCCCGGGCTCATGGCCACCGGTGCCCCGATCCCGCTGGGCGGCACGTCCAACCACATCCGGCGCGACGCGCTCGTCGCGGTCGGCGGCTGGGACCCGTGGAACGTCACCGAGGACGCCGACCTCGGGCTGCGGCTGGCCCGCTGCGGCTACGCGGTGGCGATGCTCGGCAGCACGACCGAGGAGGAGGCCAACTCCGACGCCATCAACTGGGTCAAGCAGCGCTCCCGCTGGTACAAGGGCTACCTGCAGAGCTTCGCGGTGCACGTGCGGCACCCCGTCACCCTGACCCGCGAGATCGGAGCCCGCGGCGTCGTCGGCCTCGTGCTCTTCGTCGCCGCGACGCCCGTGCTGGCCATGGTCAACCCGCTGTTCTGGGGTCTGACCGCCCTGTGGATCCTCGCCCGGCCGCCCGCCGTCGCCGCCGCGTTCCCGCCGCTCGTCTACTACCCTGGCCTCGCGGTGTGGATGGTCGGCGGCCTGGCCGCCGTCGTCGCCGGCGTCGCCAACGCCCGGGCGGCCGGCAAGCCCCACCTCGCGGCCGCCGCGCTCGTCTCACCCCTGTACTGGGTCCTCATGTCGCTCGCCGCGATCAAGGCCGGGGTGCAGCTGGTCGCCGCTCCCTCGTACTGGGAGAAGACCACCCACGGTCTCGACGTCACGCCCGAGAAGGAGGTGGCGGCGTGACCGACGTCGCGACCCGCCCGCTGCTGCCCGGCGCCCTGCCCCCCGCCCCGCGGCCGCGCCGCCCCCGGCGGCGCCCGACCGCCGGCCACGCCTGGTTCCTGGGCGCCCTCGCCCTCTACGTCGCCGTGGGTGCCGTGCTCGTCCTGCGCCACGACGGGGTCATGGAGGACGCGCTCGCGCGGGTCTCCGCGGCCTCGTCGGTGTGGTCGTCGAGCGACCCCAAGCTGGCCGCCATCGGCTACGTGTGGACGCCGCTGCCGGCCCTGCTCATGGTGCCGTTCACGCCGCTGCGCGCGCTGTGGCCGGCGCTGGTGTCCCAGGGGTACCTCGCCGCGCTGCTCTCCGCCGTCGCGAGTGCCGCCGCCGTCGCCACGACCTGGGGGCTCCTCGGCGACCTGCGGGTCCGCCCGCTCCCGCGCGCGCTGACGACGCTGCTGTTCGCCCTGTCGCCGATGGTGCTGCTCTACGCCGGCAACGGGATGACCGAGGCGCTGCTCGTCGCGTTCCTGCTCGCCGCGGCGCGCCGCCTGCTCGCGTGGGTGCGCGACGGCGAGACCACCGCGCTGGTGGCCGCGGGGCTCCACCTCGCGCTGGGCTACCTCGCCCGCTACGAGGCGCTGGTGGCCACCGTGGGCGCTGCCGTGCTGGTCGCCGTCGTCACCGCCCGCCGCACCGGCGCCCTGCGCCGCCCGGCCCGGCGCCGGGACGCGGTCCTGGTCGACGTCGGGCTCGTGGCCGGCCCGCCGGCCGCCGCGTTCGCGCTCTGGGCCGTCGTGAGCTGGCTGGTGGTGGGCTCGCCGTTCGAGCAGTTCACGTCCGCCTACGGCAACGCGGCCCTGCTCGCGGGGGCCGACGCCGCCGTGTCGATCGCCGTCCCCGCCCGCCAGCTCACCTGGCTCGCGCCGGCGCTCCTGCCCCTGCTGGCCCTCGTCCTCGCCCGGGCGCTGTGGCGGGCGCCCCGGGGGCGCGCCCTCGCCCTGGCGGCCGTGCCCGTGGCCCTGTTCGGGTCCGTGCTGGCGTTCGAGTGGGCCACCTACCTGTCCGGGAACCTCTTCGGCTTCCTGCGCTACCAGATCACCGCCGTCCCGCTGGTGGTCGTGCTGCTCGGCCTGCTGCTGGCCCGCGACGGCCGGAGCGGCGGGAGCGACGGCCGGGGCGACGGCGAGCCGAGCCGGGCGTCGGCCGTGCTGCGGGCCGGCGCGGGCGCGCTGGTCGTCGTGGCGGTGCTCGGCGCGGGCATCGCCACCTCGGCGCGGGCGATGGTCGCCGAGCCGGTGGACGCGACGCAGGAGTACCACCGCGTCGCGCCGGTGCTCGGCGGCGCGCCCGCGGGAGAGTCCGCGCTGGGCATGTGGGCCTCCGACCGCGAGGTCGCCGACCGGGTCGACGCGATGGACCTCCCGCCGGCGAGCGTGCTCGTCGACGCCGGCAGCGGCTTCGCCGTCGTCGCGGCGAGCCGGCACCCCGAGCGTTTCCTCATCACCTCCGACGACGGGTTCGCCGCCGCGCTCGCCGACCCGCCCGGCCACGGCATCCGCCTGGTGCTGCGCGGCGAGGCCGGCGGCGTCGACGCGGTCCGGGAGCGCTGGGGGTCGTTCGGCACGCCGTCCGCGCCGCCGTGGGTCCGCCCGCTCGGGACGGTCGCCCCGGCGACGCCGTTCTCCTACGCCTGGAGTCTCTGGGAGGTCCGCCCGGTGACCTGACACTCGTCCGTCCACCGACTGACACCGGCGACCGCCGGGTACCAGCCTCACCGTCACGGGACGACGACGTCACGGGAGGACGGCGGATGGCGCACGATCAGGATGCCGAGCCGGACATGCCGGAAGCGGTACGCGACGTGTGGCGCGACGTGCTGCGCCGCGACCCGCACCAGGAGTTCTTCCACGCCGACGTCCGCGGGATGCTGCGCAGCATCGCCCCGGTGCTCGTCGAGCACCCGGAGCACACCGACGTCGTCGGGCGGCTCTGCGAGCCCGAGCGGGTCATCGTGTTCCGGGTCCCGTGGGTCGACGACGCGGGGACCGTGCGGGTCAACCGCGGGTTCCGCGTCCAGTTCAACTCCGCGCTCGGGCCGTACAAGGGCGGGCTGCGGTTCGCGCCGACGGTCGACCTCGACGTCATCAAGTTCCTCGGCTTCGAGCAGGTGTTCAAGAACGCCCTGACCGGCCAGGACATCGGCGGGGGCAAGGGCGGGGCCGACGTCGACCCGAAGGCGCTCTCGACGGGCGAGCTCATGCGGTTCTGCCAGTCGTTCGCCTCGGAGCTCGCGAGCCACGTCGGCGCCTCGGTGGACGTCCCCGCCGGGGACATGGGCGTCGGGTCCCGCGAGATCGGCTGGATCTACGGGCAGTACCAGCGCCTCATCGGCTACCACGAGCCCGGAGCGTTCACCGGCAAGCCGGCCGTGCTCGGCGGCTCGGCGCTGCGGCCCGAGGCCACCGGGTACGGCGCCGTCTACTTCACCCAGCGCATGCTCGCCGAGCAGGGCAAGGACCTCGACGGCGCCCGCGTCGTCGTCTCGGGCAGCGGCAACGTCGCGCTGTTCGCGATGGAGAAGGTCATCGCGGCGGGCGGCACCGTCGTCGGCTGCTCGGACTCGCGGGGCTCCGTGTCCGAGCCCGACGGTGTCGACGTCGACCTCCTGCGCGAGATCAAGGGACAGCGCGGCTCGGTCGCCGACTACGCCGAGAAGCGCTCCGGGGCGACGTCCGGGTCGACCTCGGCGTTCCTGCTCGAGTGCGACGTCGCGCTGCCGTGCGCGACGCAGAACGAGATCGGCACGGACGAGGCACGCGCGCTGGTGGACTCCGGCTGCTGGGTGGTCGCCGAGGGCGCCAACGGCCCGGTCCGCCCCGAGGCGCGCGAGGTCCTGCGCGCGGCCGGCGTCGGCTTCGGCCCCGGCAAGGCAGCGAACTCCGGCGGCGTCGCGGTGTCCGCGCTGGAGATGCAGCAGAACGCGGGCCGCGAGCGCTGGAGCGCCGAGGACGTCGACGCGCGCCTGTCGGCGATCATGTCCGACGCCTACGACCGGGTCCGCGACGCCGGCGAGCGGTACTTCGGTGACCCCAGCGACCTGGAGAACGGCGCCAACGCCGCGGGCTTCCTACGGGTCGCCGAGGCGATGACGAGCCTGGGCGTCGTGTAGGTCGATCGGGTAGAGAAGCCCCATGGACAGCGCCCCGCACAGAGGCACGGCCCCGGTGACCCCCGCCCCGTTCAGCTTCACCGAACTGACGCCGACGGCGTTCCTCGACCGGTCCGCGCACGCCTTCGCCACCCGCGACGCGATCGTGGACGGCGACCGGCGCTTCACCTACGCCGAGTTCGGCGCGCGCTCGCGGCGGCTCGCCGGTGCCCTCCACGAGCTGGGCGTGGAACCGGGCGACCGCGTCGCCGCGCTCGCCACCAACAGCCACGTCATGCTCGAGTGCCACCACGGCGTGCCCTACGCCGGCGCGGTGCTCGTGCCGCTGAACACCCGGCTCTCGGTCGACGAGATGGTCCACATCGTCGAGCACTCCGGGGCGCGCCTGCTCGTCGCGACCCGCGAGCTCGTCGAGAACGCCCGCGCGGTGGCCGAGCGGACCGGCATCGACCTCGTCGAGGAGGGCGAGCGCTACGAGTCGCTGGTCGCCGACGCCCCCGAGCGCGTCGTGCCCGTCGCCGACGAGCGGGGCCTGCTCGCGATCAACTACACGTCGGGCACCACCGGGCGGCCCAAGGGCGTCATGTACCACCACCGCGGCGCGAACCTCCAGGCGCTCGCGATGGCCTTCCACCTGCGCCTGCAGCCGGCCTCGCGCTACCTGTGGACGTTGCCGATGTTCCACTGCGACGGCTGGTGCTTCCCCTGGGCGGTCACCGCGGCGGGCGGGCTGCACGTGTGCCTGCGCGCGATCGACGCCGAGGAGATCTGGCGCCTGATCCGCGGCGAGGGCGTCACCCACTACTGCGCGGCGCCGACGGTGCTGACGATGATCGCCCACGCCGAGGCCGCGAAGGAGGGCCCGGCGCCGGAGCGGGTCACGGTCGCGACCGGGGGCGCGCCGCCCTCGCCGACCCTGCTGGCGCGGATGGACGAGCTCGGCATGGACGTCACGCACCTCTACGGCCTCACCGAGACCTACGGGCCCGCGAGCGTCAACGACTGGCACCCCGAGTGGGACGACCTCGACGCCGCCGAGCAGGCGCGGCTCAAGGCCCGCCAGGGCGTCGGGAACGTCGTCGCGCAGCGCCTGCGGGTGATCGACGAGCAGACCGGCGGGGAGGTCCCCTCCGACGGCGAGACGCTCGGCGAGCTCGTGCTGCGCGGCAACGACGTCATGCTCGGCTACTACCGCGACCCCGAGGCCACCGCGGAGGTGGACGCCGACGGGTGGTTCCGCACCGGCGACCTGGGCGTCGTGCACCCCGACGGCTACGTCGAGATCCGCGACCGGAGCAAGGACGTGATCATCTCGGGCGGCGAGAACATCGCGTCGGTCGAGGTCGAGCGCGTGCTGGACAGCCACCCGGCGGTGGTCGAGTCGGCCGTCGTCGGCGCGCCCGACGAGCGGTGGGGCGAGGTCCCCGTCGCGTACGTGACGGTGTCGCAGGACGTCGACCCCGACGAGCTGGTCGAGCACGTCCGGGTCCACCTGGCCCGGTTCAAGGCGCCGAAGCGGATCGTGTTCGGCGAGCTGCCCAAGACCTCGACCGGGAAGATCCAGAAGAACGTGCTCCGCGCTCGCGAGTGAGTGTCAGCGAAGTGCCGTCGCTGACACTCAACGTCCGTATCGGTACTTCGATCACGCTCGCTCCGGCGCCTACGGTGGCGCCGTGACGTCACCGCTGCCCTACGGCTCCTGGCCGACGCCGATCACCTCCGAGCTCGTGGTGGCCGCCGCGGTGCGCCTCGACGACGTGCGCCCGGACGGCCGCGGGGGCGTCGTGTGGGGCGAGCAGCGCGCCTCGGAGGGCGGGCGCACCCAGCTCGTCCACCGGGCGGAGGGGGAGAACGCCGATACGGGCGCGGTCACCGAGCTGCTCCCCGAGGGCGCGAACGCGCGCACGGCGGTCCACGAGTACGGCGGCGGCGCGTGGTGGGTGCACGAGGGCGTCCTCTGGTACGTCGACTGGGCCGACCAGCGCCTGCGCCGCCTCGACCCCGGCGGCGAGCCGGTCGTCCTCACCCCCGAGCCCGCCGCCCCGCGGGGTGACCGCTACGCCGACGGCGACGTCGCGCCCGACGGCACGTGGCTGGTGTGCGTCCGCGAGCACCACCCGCGCGCGGACGCCCCGGCGACCGAGGTCGTCAACGAGGTCGTGCGCCTCGACGCCCGGGCACCGAGCGCGCCGCAGGTGCTGGTCACCGGCCCGGACTTCGTGGCCGCGCCCCGCCTGTCACCGGACGCGTCCCGCCTCGCCTGGATCTCCTGGGACCACCCGTCGATGCCGTGGGACGACTCGGTGCTCACCGTGCGCGACCTCGCGACCGGCGCCGAGACGGTCGTCGCGGGCGGACCGGGCGAGTCGGTCGGCGAGCCCGTCTGGCAGGACGACGGTGGGCTGCACTTCCTCTCCGACCGCACCGGTTGGTGGAACCTCTACCGCTGGTCGGTCGACGACGGCGTCACCCCGCTGGTGGTGCTCGACGCGGAGATCGGCCTGCCGGCCTGGCAGCTGGCCGGCGCGCGGCACGCGACGGTCGGGGGCCGCGTGGTCGTCGCGCGGTCGTCGCAGGGCTTCGACGCGCTGGCGGTCCGGGACGCGGACGGGAGGGTGACCGAGCTGGACACCCCGTTCACGGCCATCCGCTCGGTGCGCGCCGAGGGGCCGGACGCCGTCGTCTGCGTCGCCGGCTCGCCGACCGCCGAGCCCGGGGTGCACCGGGTCGCGCTCGACGGCACCGTCACCACCCTGCGCCCGCCCCGCGACCTCGGCCTCGACCCGGCGACGATCGCGGTGCCGGAGCCGATGACGTTCCCCTCGGTGGACCCGGCCGGGGCGCCGCGGGAGGCGCACGCGCTCTACTACCCGCCGGCCGGGGACGGGCCGGCGGGCGACCGGCCGCCGCTGCTCGTCGTCATCCACGGCGGGCCGACCGGGTCCGCGGCCCCGGTGCTGAGTCTCGGCGTGCAGTACTGGACGAGCCGCGGCTTCGGGGTCGTCGACGTCGACCACGGCGGCTCCACCGGGTACGGGCGCGCCTACCGCGAGCAGCTGACGGGCGCGTGGGGGATCGTCGACGTCGCCGACTGCCTCGCCGCGGCCCGCGCGCTCGCCGACGCGGGGCGGGTCGACCCGGCGCGCCTGGCCATCCGCGGCGGGTCCGCGGGCGGCTTCACGACGCTGGCGGCGCTGGCGCGCGAGGACACCCCGTTCTCGGCGGGCGCCGACCACTTCGGGGTGGCCGACCTGGAGGCCCTCGCGCAGGAGACGCACAAGTTCGAGTCGCGCTACCTCGACGGTCTCGTCGGGCCGTACCCGCAGGCGCGCGACGTCTACGTCGAGCGATCGCCGATCACGCACGTCGACCGGCTCGCGACGCCGCTGATCGTGCTGCAGGGCGACGAGGACGCGATCGTCCCGCCGAACCAGTCGGAGATGATCGTCGACGCCCTGCGCCGCCGCGGGGTGCCCGTCGCCTACCTGCTGCTCCGGGGCGAGCAGCACGGCTTCCGCCGGGCCGAGAACATCCGCCGGGCGCTGGACGCGGAGCTGGCGTTCTACGCGCGGATGTTCGGCTTCGCGCTGCCGCCGGGCGAGGACATCGCGCCGGTCGAGGTCGAGGTCGGCTGATCCGGGCAGGCGGGGACTTCCGAGCGGCCGACACGGGCGATGTCCGCTTCCGTCCGGGGACGGCCGGGTGCACCCTGGAGGCGTCACGGCGGGTGAGGAGGGTGCGTCATGGCCTCACGACTGGCTCGGCTGTTCGGACGCGGGGGCGACCGGGCGCCCGACACCGCGCCGCCCGCCTACACCGGGGTGGGCGCGCCGCGCGAGTACGCGCCGCCGTCCGGGGCGCCCGGTCACGGCACCGCGCCCTACGGGCGCACGCCCTTGCGCACGCCGTACGAGGAGGCGGTGCGCCGGCGCCGGTCGGCGGACCACCAGGTCGCCGAGTTCGAGCGCTTCGACGCCAGGCTCTCGGCGCAGATCCACGAGGCCCAGGAGGCCGAGCGCACCGACTACGTGCGCGAGCTGCTCTCCCGCCAGCAGGCCGTCCGCGCGCGCCTGGAGGAGGCGACGCTGCTCCGCAACCGGCTGCTCGCGGCCGAGCAGGAGCACCAGCGGCAGCGGTGATCAGGCGCTGGGTCAGCGCTGCGTGTGCGGCACCACGTAGACCGCGGTGCCGTAGGCGGCGATCTCGCTCGCGGTGGTGGCGATCTCGTTGCAGTCGAAGCGCAGCGCGAGCACCGCGTTGGCGCCGTGCGCCATGGCCTCCTCCGAGAGCCGCCCGAGCGCCTCGTGGCGCGAGTCGGAGAGCAGCTTCGACAGGCCCTTGAGCTCGCCGCCGGCCATGGACTTGAAGCCCGCGCCCATGGTCGAGAACATGTTCCGGCTGCGGACCGTCAGTCCGAAGACCTCGCCGAACACGCGCACGACCTCGTAGCCGGGCAGGTCGTTCATCGTCGACAGCAGGATCGGGTACCGCTGTCCCTGGAACTGACCCTGGGGCTGGCCCGGCTGCTGACCCTGCTGCTGCGGCTGCACGGCGCGGACTGTAGCGGCCCGCGGGCCCGTCCTGGTTCAGACGGGCGAGGCGCGCAGCGCCGCGCGGGCCATCGCGACGAGCACGGGCGCGGCGACCTCGGCACGGGTGTGGCCGGCGCTGCGCGGCGTCGAGTTCATCAGCCCGAACGCGGCGTGCGCGGCGACGCGCGCGGCCTCCTCGCCCACCGCGAGGTCGGCGCGCCGCAGGGCGTCGACCCAGATCTCCACGTAGGCGCGCTGCAGGCCGCGCACGCGGCGGCGCGAGGGGTCGGGGAGGTTCGCCAGGTCGCGGTCCTGGACGGTGATCAGCTCGGGCTGGCGCAGGGCGAAGTCGGTGTGGAAGGCGACGAGCGCGTCGAGCAGCGCACCGGGGTCGGCGTGCTCGGCGGCCCGCTCCTGCCCGCCGGCGAGCAGGTGCTCGCTGATGCCGACGAGCATCTCGGCGAGCAGGCCCTCCTTGGACGGGAAGTGCCGGTAGAGGGCCGGCCCGCTGACCCCCACGGCCGCGCCGATCCCGTCGATGGACACGCCGTGGAAGCCGTGGCGTGCGAAGAGCCGCGCGGCCTCGGTGAGGATCTGCTCGCGGCGGGACGTGGTGACGGGCACCCTCGGCACACTAACGCCTCTTGCCAGGTCGTGTGAACGATCGCTAACGTGAATGAGCGTTAACCAGGGCGGTGCGGGGAGCCGGCCGCCGGCACCGACGAGGAGGTCGAGCGTGGCCGCGCCGAGCACCGACCACGTGAGCGAAGTTCCCGGCTACGGCCGGGAGAATCACTCACATGAGGCCCTCGTCGCCGACCTGCGCGAGCGGCTCGCCGTCGCGCGGCTCGGTGGTCCGGAGCGCTCGCGGGCGCGCCACGTCGAGCGCGGCAAGATGCTGCCGCGCGACCGCGTCGACGCCCTGCTCGACCCGTCGAGCCCGTTCCTCGAGCTCTCGCCGCTGGCGGCCACCGGGATGTACGGCGACGCCGCCCCGGGCGCCGGGATCATCACCGGCATCGGGCGGGTCGCCGGGCGCGAGTGCGTCGTCGTCGCCAACGACGCCACCGTCAAGGGCGGCACCTACTACCCGATGACGGTGAAGAAGCACCTGCGCGCGCAGGAGGTGGCGCTGCACAACCGCCTGCCGTGCGTCTACCTCGTCGACTCCGGTGGCGCGTTCCTGCCCGAGCAGGACCAGGTCTTCCCCGACCGCGAGCACTTCGGCCGCATCTTCTACAACCAGGCGACGATGTCCGGCCTCGGCATCCCGCAGATCGCGGCCGTCCTCGGCTCCTGCACCGCCGGTGGCGCCTACGTCCCGGCGATGAGCGACGAGGCGATCATCGTGCGCGACCAGGGCACGATCTTCCTCGGCGGCCCGCCGCTGGTGAAGGCCGCGACGGGCGAGGAGGTCACGGCCGAGGAGCTGGGTGGCGGCGTCCTGCACGCGCGCACCTCCGGGGTCGTCGACCACCTCGCCGACGACGACGCCCACGCGCTGTCGATGGTGCGCGACATCGTCGACACGTTCGGCCCGCGAGTCCCCCCGCCGTGGGAGCGCCGCCCGACCGTCGAGCCCGAGCACGACCCCGCCGAGCTCTACGACGTCGTCCCCGTCGACGGGCGCACCGCCTACGACGTGCACGAGGTGATCACGCGGCTGGTCGACGGGAGTGCCTTCACCCCGTTCAAGCCCGACTACGGCACCACGCTCGTCACCGGCTTCGCCCGCCTGCACGGGCACCCGGTGGGCATCGTCGCCAACAACGGCGTGCTCTTCCGCGAGTCGGCGCTCAAGGGCGCGCACTTCGTCGAGCTCTGCGACCAGCGCGGCATCCCGCTGATCTTCCTGCAGAACATCACCGGGTTCATGGTCGGCCGCGAGTACGAGGCGGGCGGCATCGCCAAGGACGGCGCGAAGATGGTCACCGCCGTCGCCACCACCCGCGTGCCGAAGCTGACCGTCGTCATCGGCGGCTCCTACGGTGCCGGCAACTACGCGATGAGCGGCCGGGCCTACTCGCCGCGCTTCCTGTGGATGTGGCCCAACGCGCGGATCAGCGTCATGGGCGCCGAGCAGGCCGCGACGGTGCTGGGCACCGTGGGCTCGTCGGACGCCGAGGGTGTGCGGGACCAGTACGAGCGCCAGGGCCACCCGTACTACTCCACCGCGCGCCTGTGGGACGACGGCGTCATCGACCCCGCCGACACCCGCACCGTGCTCGGCCTCGCGCTCTCGGCCTGCGCCAACGCCCCCCTCGACCCGCCGCACTTCGGCGTCTTCCGGATGTGAGCAGCGTGTTCACCAGTGTGCTGATCGCCAATCGCGGCGAGATCGCCGTGCGGATCACGCGGACCCTGCACGCGCGGGGGCTGCGCGCCGTCGCGGTGTACACCGACCCCGACGCGGGCGCGCCGCACGTCGCGGCCGCCGACGTCGCCGTGCGCGTGCCCGACTACCTCGACGGCGCCGCGATCATCCAGGCCGGCCGTTCGGTGGGCGCGCAGGCCGTGCACCCCGGCTACGGCTTCCTCGCCGAGAACGCCGCCTTCGCGCGCGACGTCGAGAGCGCCGGCCTGACCTGGATCGGCCCGCCGCCCGCGGCCATCGAGGCCATGGGCGACAAGATCCGGGCGAAGGCGACGGTCGGGCCGGCCGGAGTGCCGCTGGTGCCCGGGTCCGACGGGGCGGGGCTGTCCGACGAGCAGGTGGCCGCGGAGGCCCGGCGGATCGGCTTCCCGGTGCTGCTCAAGCCCAGCGCGGGCGGGGGCGGCAAGGGCATGCACGTCGTGACGCGCGACGCCGACCTCGACGACGCGATCGCCGCGGCCCGCCGCGAGGCCCGGGGCAGCTTCGGCGACGACACGCTGCTCGTCGAGCGCTACGTCACCGACCCCCGCCACGTCGAGATCCAGGTGCTGGCCGACGCGCACGGCACCGTCGTGCACCTCGGCGAGCGCGAGTGCTCGCTGCAGCGCCGGCACCAGAAGGTGGTCGAGGAGGCGCCGTCGGCGGTGCTCGACGGCCGGCAGCGCCACGCCATGGGGCAGGCGGCGGTCGAGGCCGCGAAGGCCTGCGGCTACGTCGGCGCGGGCACGGTCGAGTTCGTCACGAACGCCGACGCGAGCGAGTTCTTCTTCCTCGAGATGAACACCCGGCTGCAGGTCGAGCACCCGGTCACCGAGGAGGTCGTGCGCATCCGCGGGCGGCGCCTCGACCTCGTCGCCGAGCAGCTGCGCGTGGCCGCGGGCGAGCCCCTGGACTACGACCAGGGCGACATCCGCCTCGAGGGCCACGCCGTCGAGGTCCGGCTCTACGCCGAGGACCCGGCGCGGGGCTTCCTGCCCACGGGCGGGACGGTGCTGGACCTGGTGTGGCCCGAGCAGGCGCGCGTCGACGCGGGCGTCGCGGCCGGCACCGAGGTCGGGTCCCGGTACGACCCGATGCTCGCCAAGATCATCACCAGCGGTCCGACGCGCGCCGCGGCCCTCGACCGCCTCGACGCCGCGCTCGCCGCCACCACCGTGCTCGGCGTGCGCACCAACCTCGCCTGGCTGCGCACCCTGATCGCCGACGACGACGTGCGCGCCGGGCGGCTCGACACCGGGCTGATCGGGCGGCTGCCGACGCCGGCCGAGGACCTCCCCGACGACGTCCTCGCCGCCGCGGCGCTGGCCGGGCTGCTCGACCTGGCCGATCGGGCGGGCGGCGACGCCCCGTTCGACCGCATCGGGGGCTGGCGCCTCGGCGCCGACCCCGCGCCCGCGCGCTGGCGCCTCGTCCCGGCCGCCGGGGCGAGCGGCGACCCCGTCGAGGTCGCGGTCGCCGGGCCGCCCACCGGGGCCACGGTCACGATCGGTGCCGACGGCTCCCCGCGTCCCGTCTCCGCCCGCCGCGACGGCGCCGAGCTGGTCCTGGTCCTCGACGGCACCACGCGCCGCTTCCGCGTCGCGACCGGCGGGGGAGCCGACGGCATCCGCTGGCTCGGCCGCGAGGGCGGGGTCTGGGCGCTGCGCGAGCAGGAGCGCCTGCGCGCCGCCCGCACCGCCGGCGCCGGCGCGGACGGGCCCCTCACCGCGCCGATGCCCGGCACCGTCACCGCCGTCGAGGTCGCCGAGGGCGACCACGTCACCGCCGGCCAACGACTCGTCGTCGTCGAGGCCATGAAGATGGAGCACGTCGTGTCGGCGCCGACCGACGGCGTCGTCAAGGACCTGGCCGCGAAGGCCGGCGCCGCCGTCGCCCTCGACGCACCGCTGGTCACCGTCGTGCCCGACCCGGGAGAATGATCATGCAGCTGTCCGACGAGCACGAGGCCCTCCGCGCCACCGTCGAGGACTTCGCGCAGAAGGAGGTCGCCCCGGTCATCGGCGACCTCTACATCGCCGAGAAGTTCCCGTACGACCTGGTCGCGTCGATGGGCGAGATGGGCCTGTTCGGCCTGCCGGTGCCCGAGGACTACGAGGGCATGGGCGGCGACTACGTCGCGCTGTGCGTCGCCCTCGAGGAGCTCGGCCGGGTCGACCAGTCGGTCGCGATCACCCTCGAGGCCGGGGTCTCGCTGGGGATCATGCCGATCCTGCGGTTCGGGTCCGACGAGCAGAGGCAGCAGTACCTGCCCGATCTCGCCACCGGCCGCCGCCTCGGCGCCTTCGGCCTGACCGAGGCCGGCGGCGGGTCCGACGCCGGCGCCACGCGGACCACCGCGAGGCTCGACGGGGACCACTGGGTGATCAACGGGACGAAGGCGTTCATCACCAACTCCGGCACCGACATCACGTCGCTCGTCACCGTCACGGCGGTCACTGACCGCGGCGAGGACGGCAAGAAGGAGATCTCGGCGATCCTGGTCCCGTCCGGGACCCCGGGCTTCACCGTCGCCCCGAGCTACTCGAAGGTCGGCTGGAACGCCTCGGACACCCACGAGCTCGCCTTCGACGACTGCCGGGTGCCCGCGGAGAACCTCGTCGGGCAGCGGGGCCGCGGGTACGCCCAGTTCCTCTCGATCCTCGACGAGGGCCGGGTCGCGATCGCCGCGCTCTCCACCGGCGCCGCGCAGGGCTGCGTCGACGAGTCGGTGCGCTACGCCCGCGAGCGCGAGGCGTTCGGCGCCGCGATCGGGACCTACCAGGGCATCCAGTTCAAGATCGCCGAGATGGAGGCGCGCACCGTCTGCGCCCGCCTGGCCTGGCACGACGCGGCCGCGAAGATGGCCGCCGGGCTGCCGTTCAAGAAGGAGGCGGCGGTGGCGAAGCTGGTGAGCTCGAACGCCGCGATGGACAACGCCCGCGACGCCACCCAGATCTTCGGTGGCTACGGCTTCATGAACGAGTACCCGGTGGCCCGCCACTACCGCGACTCGAAGATCCTGGAGATCGGCGAGGGCACCAGCGAGGTTCAGAAGATCCTCATCGCCCGGCACCTCGGCCTCTGACGGTATGTGAGCACTTTCCGGGCCCATAGGCCCGGAAAGTGCTCACATACGCCGGAGGCGCACCTCCCGCAGGGCCAGGAACAGCGGGAACGTGAAGGCCACGGCGACCACGAAGCTCAGCACCACGAGCAACCCGATCACCAGCGGCCGGAACCCGAGGCGTCGGCCCTCGACGACCATCACCACGCAGGCCGCGACGGCCATGACGATGATGTCGACGGCCGCCGAGCTGCTCGCGGCGCTGGCGAACCAGCCGCCGAGGTAGTCCTCGCCGGCACTGATCGACACGAGGTTGAAGTACCAGGTCCCGACGAGGCCGACGACCGAGAGCGCGGCGTAGACGGCGACGAGGACGGGGCTGCCCGTGTGGCGGGACGCGAGCGTGGTCATGGCCGGGGCTCCTGGACGCGGTCGGTGGTGGCGCGGCGGCGGGTGCCGCTGCGCAGGACGAGCAGGGTGCCGACGGCCGTCGCGGCGACGAGGGCCGTGGCGGCGGCGAGGGTGGCACGGTCGGGGGCGAGGAGGGGCTGGCCGCGCAGGGCCTGCCAGGTCAGCAACGCGGTGAGGCCCGCCCAGCCGGCGCCGGCGACGCCGACCAGCCGGGCGCGCACGGCGACGTCGCGCAGCGCGGGTCGCCGAGCGGCGAGGAGGAGCAGCGCGAGGGCGAGCAGCGGTAGGCCCTGCAGCGCGTGCAGGCCGACGAAGTGGGCGACGCGCAGGTCGCCGCCGGTGGTGCTCCAGCCGACGAGCGGCAGGCCCGGCCCGCCGTCGGGCACCCCGACCGCGTGGGCGCCGGCCGTCGTCATCCGGCCCGTCTCCTGCGCCGCCGCGATCTGGGCGCCCGTCGGGCCGGTCATGAGGAAGGCGACGGCCATGCCGATCAGCGTCACCACGAGCCCGAGACGCACGGCCCACGCGGTGTCGGCGGCGAGGGTCCGCTCGCGCAGCAGCAGGACGCCGATGCCGGCCGTCGCCACCCAGAGCACGACGATGGACGTGCCCATGGCGCTCCACACCGCGGTGTCCAGCGGGGTGGCGACGTTGAAGTGGCTGGCGCGGCCACGGAGCACCTGGCCGACGATGGCGATCATCTCGATGGTGCCGGCGGCGGCGATGACGGCGCCGCCGCGGCGGGCCCAGCGCCGGGTGCGGGGGCCGTTGACCAGCGAGATCATCCAGACGAGGGTGGCGGCGTAGAGGGCGAGGCTGACCGAGAACTTCAGCGGCTTGGCCCAGATCGGCTGGCCGCCCAGCAGGCGGGGGTCGAGCACGAGCCCCGCCAGGCAGACGACCGCGAGGGCGGCCATCGCCACGCCGAACACGGAGAGGGCGCGCGACCCGCGGGCCATCGAGCGGATAGTGACGCTGTCCATGGATGGAGAGTAGAACTATCTGAGTTGGCCGTCCAGAGGGGAGCCGGATGCGGATCGGGGAGCTCAGCCGGGAGACCGGCGTGAGCGTCGCGTCGATCAAGTACTACCTGCGGGAGGGGCTGCTGCCGGCGGGCGAGCTCACCAGCCCGAACCAGGCGCGCTACGAGGAGGCGCACGCCCGCCGGCTGCGGCTGATCCGCGCGCTCGTCGACGTCGGGGGCCTGTCCATCGCCGGCGTGCGGGACGTGCTCGACGCCGTCGACGACGACCGGGTGCCGCTGCACGACGCGCTGGGGCGGGCCCAGGCCGCGGTGATGACGCGCACCGAGCCCGTCGAGGACGACGCCACCGAGCGGGCCGGCAAGGCGGTCGCGGAGATGGTCGAGCGGCGGGGCTGGCTCACGACGGAGAAGAACCCGGGATGGCGGACCGCGGTCGACGTCCTCGCGACCCTCGAGCGGCTCGGGGGCGAGCGGGTCGCCGGGCTGCTCGACGTCTACGCCGAGGCGCTGGAGGCCGTCGCGCCGCACGAGGTCGCGGCGGTCGTCGACACCGGGGACCGCGAGCGGTCGGTCGAGCGCATGGTCACCGGCATTGTGCTGGGCGGCGCCCTCCTCGCCGCGCTGCGGGGGATGGCCGAGCAGTCGGCCTCGGCGCGCCGGTACGGCTCCGGGGCGGCGCCGGGCGCCGGGGCGGTCTAGCGTCCGCGATCATGGCTGCTCGGATCGACTTCCCATCCCGCATCGGCGTCTGGTGGACCAGCGACACGTGGTCGATCCGGGACGCCCAGCAGGCCGCCCGCGACATCGAGGCGATGGGCTACGGCTCGCTGTTCTACGGCGAGGCCTACGGCAAGGAGACGCTGACCCAGGCGGGCGCGTTCCTCGCCGCCACCGACCGCCTCGTCGTCGGCACCGGCATCGCCAACATCCACGCCCGCGACCCCATCGCCGCGGAGAGCGGCGGGCGCACGCTCACCGCGCTGCACCCGGGCCGCTTCGTCCTCGGGCTCGGCGTGAGCCACGCGCCGCTGGTCGAGCGCGGGCGGGGCGGCACGTACTCCAAGCCGTTGGCGACGATGCGCGACTACCTGCAGCGCATGGCGGCGGTGCCCGAGCAGATCGAGCCCGGCGTCGGGCGCCCGGCGCGGCTCGTGGCCGCGCTCGGCCCCAAGATGATCGAGCTCGCCGGCGCCGAGACCGACGGCGTGCACCCCTACCTCGTCACGCCGGAGCAGACGCGGGTCACGCGCGAGGCGCTCGGGCCCGACAAGTGGGTCGTCTCGGAGCAGGCGGTGGCGGTCGGGGGCGACGAGGAGGACGCGATGCGCCGCGCCCACACCCACCTCGAGATCTACTCGGGCCTGCCGAACTACCGGAACTCCTGGCTGCGCCAGGGCTTCGAGGAGTCCGACATGCCGCGCGGGGGCTCCGACCGGCTCAAGAAGGCGCTGGTCGGGATGGGCGACATCGCGACGATCGCGGCGTCGGTGACCGCGCACCTCGACGCCGGCGCCGACCACGTGTTGGTCCAGGCCCTCGGCGACGACCCGATGGCCGACCCCCGCCCGGCGCTGCGCGAGCTGGCGGGCGCCCTCGGCTTGTGAGCACTTTCCGCCCCTATAGGGGCGGAAAGTGCTCACGTCCGGGTGTCGGTGCGGATCGGGTGGCCCGGGGGGACCTCGACGAGGACGATCGCGCGGCCGTCGGGGTCGGCGATCCAGCACTCGTCGAGGCCCCAGAACTCCCGCTGCGGCTCGCGGGTGATCGTCACCCCGCGCCCGCGGAGCTCGGCGACCGCGTCCGGCAGCGAGCGCACCTGCAGCCACAGGGCGTCGTCGCCGACCGTCACCGCGCCCGCCTTCGAGAGCTCCAGGTAGCCGGTGCCGAGGAAGAACACCACGCCGCCGGGGAACTCCCGCGCCACCGCGAGGCCGAGCGCCTCGGCGTAGAAGCGCCGCGAGACCTCCCAGTCGCGCGGGCGTACGAGGATGCGGCTCGACAGGATCTCCACGCTCGTCCCTCCGTCGGGGGTCACGATTGACCGGACGGGCTCCGGGCAACTCGCAGGGGTGAGTTCCCCCGAGCCCGATCCCCGGCGCTGGCGTGCCCTCTCGGTCTGCCTCATCGCCGGGTTCATGACGCTGCTCGACGTCAGCATCGTCAACGTCGCCCTCCCGTCCATGCAGCGGGGGATCGGCGCGTCGACGGCGGAGCTGTCGTGGGTGGTCTCGGGCTACGCGCTGACGTTCGGGCTGGTGCTCGTCGCGTCCGGACGCCTCGGCGACGACCGCGGCCGCAAGAAGATGTTCATGATCGCGCTGGCGCTGTTCACGCTGACCAGCGCCGCGGCCGGTCTGGCGCCCGACGCGACGTGGCTCGTGGTGTTCCGCCTGCTGCAGGGCGCGGCCGGCGGGATGCTCAACCCGCAGGTCATCGGCTTCATCCAGCAGCTGTTCCAGGGTCGCGAGCGGGGCCGGGCGTTCGGTCTGTTCGGCGCCGCCATCGGCGTCTCGACGGCGATCGGCCCGCTGCTCGGCGGCCTGCTGCTCGAGTGGGGCGGGGAGACCGACGGCTGGCGCTGGGTCTTCTACGTCAACGTGCCGATCGGCATCGCGGCCCTCGCCGTCGGCGCCCGCCTGCTGCCGCGCGACGCCGCCGCCGCGGAGGAGAAGCGGCCGCTCGACGCGGTCGGGGCGCTGCTGCTGGGCGGCGCGGTGGTCTCGATCATGGTGCCGCTGGTGCTCTCCGAGCGGGACCCGGCGAGCGCGCCGTGGTGGCTCGTGGGCGTCGCCGCCGTCCTGCTCGTGGTCTTCGTGCTCTGGGAGCGCCGGGCCCGGCGGGCCCACGGCCACCCGCTGGTGAACTTCGCGCTGCTGCGCACCCGCAGCTACGCGCTGGGCACCTCCCTCGGGCTGCTCTACTTCGCGGGCTTCACCGCGATCTTCTTCGTCGTCACGCTCTTCCTGCAGAACGGCCGCGGCTACACCCCGCTCGAGGCCGGCCTCGCGCTGACGCCGTTCGCACTGGGCTCGGCGGTGTCGTCGGCCGTCGGCGGGCGGCTGGTGTCGCGGCTGGGCAAGCCGCTGGTCGTGGGCGGGCTCGTCGCCGTCGCGCTCGGGCTGGTCGCGGTCGACGTCGTCCTGCGCCTCGACCCCGCCCAGGTCGGCTGGGCGATCGCCGGCCCGCTGCTGCTCGCCGGCGTCGGCAGCGGGCTGGTCATCGCGCCGAACCAGACCCTCGCGCTCGAGGAGGTCCCCGCCCGCGAGGGCGGCACCGCGGCCGGTGTCCTGCAGACCGGGCAACGCGTCGGCTCGGCCATCGGCATCTCCGCGGTCGGCGCGGTGTTCTTCGGCCAGCTCACGGCCACCGGCGGCGACTGGGCCCTGGCGATCAGCCGCGGGCTGGTCGGCGCGGTCGCGTTCGTGGTGCTCGCGCTCGTGCTCGGGGTGGTCGACCTGCTGTTCGACCGTCACCGCCGCCGGAAGGGGGCCGACGACGCCGACGTGCCCCCGGTCGCCCACGTCCCGCACGCCGACGCCTCGCCCGACGGTGCGGCCCCCGCCCTGCGCGGCCGGGTCACCGACGGCGGGGGCGGGGGGCTGCCGGGCGCGACGGTCACGCTCGTCGGTGACGGCCGGGAGGCCGCGGTCGCCACCACCGACGACGACGGCGGCTTCCAGCTCGTCCCCGGCCGCGCGGGCACGTTCCAGCTGGTCACGCGCGCCGAGGGCCTGCGGCCCGAGGTGGAGTGGGTCGCGGTGCCCACGTCCGGCGAGGTCGTCCGGGACGTCGTGCTGGGCCAGGCGGAACGATCGACGGCGGGTTGAGAACCCGGTACCGCGGGTATCTGGCTCCGCGCGAGGCGCCCAGCAGCGGCGCGCCCGGGAGGAGGCCTCAATGTCGACGGAGAAGAAGACCGACAACAAGATCCAGGAGTACAAGGGCAAGGTCAAGGAGTCGGTGGGCAAGGCCGTCGGCAACGAGAGCCTCGAGGCCGAGGGCAAGAAGGACCAGACCGCCGGCAGCCTCAAGAACGCCGGCGAGAAGGTCAAGGACGCCTTCCGCGACTGACGCGCCCCGCGCCGCCGCCCCCGGAGCGCTCAGAGCCTCTTGAGGGGCGGCGGCGCGACGCCGTCGTCACCCGACAGCGACGCCTGCGCCGGCGAGCGGGCCAGCACGACCACCCCGCCCAGCGCGAGCACGAGCCCCAGCACGAACCACGGGACGCCGCCCGGCCGCACGCCGTCGCCCAGCGCGACGAGACCCAGCAGGCCGGGCGCGAGGGTCTCGGTGACCGCCAGCACCGCCACCACGGGCCCGACCGCGCCACGGCCCAGCGCCACCGTGTAGAGGCCGAGCCCCAGCACCGCGAACCCCAGCAGGGTCCACACCACCGGGTCGGTCACCGCGGTCCGTGCCATCTCCCCGACCGAGCCCTGCAGGTCGACCATCCGCACGGCCACCGCCGTCCCGCCGAAGGCCAGCCCGGCGAGGAACGAGACGAGCATCGCCCGGCGGCTGCGGATCGCCACCGGCACCGACACGACCAGCAGCACCCCGAACGTCACCACCAGCGCGACGACGCCCGCGGTCGACGCCGTCACCGTCTCGTCGGCCACGCGCGCGCTGGCGACGAGCAGCGCCAGCCCCACGACGTTCGCGGCGGCCGCGGCCAGGTCGATGCGGCGCAGCGGCGTGTCGAAGACCCAGTGCGACGCCACGACCGTGATGGCGACCTGGCCGGCGACGATCGCCTGCACGGCGACGATCGGCATGAACCGCAGCGCGAGGACGGTGAGCACCCAGCCGCCGATGTCGAGCGCGAGGCCGCCGAGGTACATGGGGTGCAGCACCACGGTCGCGGGGCGGCTGGCACGGCGGGCCGCGCTCGCCTCGAGCAGCGCGGCGCCGGCGTTGGCGCCCGCCGCCGCCAGCGCGGCGAGCAGCCCCAGGAGGAGCACACACCCAGTCTGCCTTGGGATGATTCGGTGCTCGCGGCGTCGCCCCCGGCGCGTCGCCCCGCCGGAGGAGGTCACGTGGCCCTCGACGCCACCGCCGTGTCGCTGATCGTGCTCGGCCTGCTCCTCGCGGCGGCGGTGCTCGCCGACCGTCTCGCGGGTGGCGCGCTCGCCGCCGTCCCGGGGGCGCTGCGCGACCTCGCGGTCGTCGCGGTGCTGGTCGTGGCCGCCGGCCTGGTGTTCGCGCTGGTCGCGACGGACGAGGCGCTCGCCGCCGCGGACGGTCCGGTGCTCGGGTGGGTCCTCGGCGTCCGCACGCCCGGGCTGACGACGACGGCCGAGGTCGTGTCGCTGGTCGGCGGCACCGTCGGGACCGGAGGGCTGGCGGTCGTGTCGGCCGTCGTGCTGTTCGCGCGGGGCCTGCGGCGGACCGCGGTCATCTGGGTGGTCGGCGTCGCCGTCGGGGCCCTGACGATCCGGCTGGTGAAGCTCGCCGTCGAGCGCCCGCGCCCGCCGGAGGTGTCCCGCCTCGCCGAGGAGACGACGGCGTCGCTGCCGTCCGGGCACGCCCTGATGTCCGCGCTCGGGCTGGGGCTCACGGCCGCCGCCGTGATCGCGCTGGCCGTCGGGACGCCGCACGAGCGCCCGGTGCGCCTGCTCGGGGCCGCGCTGGCGGCCCTCGGGGCGCTGGTGATCGGCGCGAGCCGGGTGTACCTCGGGGTGCACTGGACCACCGACGTCCTCGCCGGCTGGCTGCTCGGGTCCGCCCTCGCCCTGACGTGCGTGACCCTCGCCCGCGTCCTCGACGCCCGCGCCCGGCTCGGTGACGGCCGGGACGGCGCGGCGGTGGTGCCTCAGCCCGCGGAGTGACGCCCGCTCGGGGATCGACGGACAGGCGGACACGGACCGCCGCCCGATTGCTCCGTCCGAGATGATCTGCCTAGGCTTGCCTCGTCCGCGCGGGTGAACGAGGTGAGCCGTGGTTGCCGTACCGCTGCTCGTGCTGGGCTCCCGGTTCGCGGGGCTGGTGACGGCCCTGTTCCTCGCCCACCAGGGCTTCCCCGTGCACGTGCTCGAGCGCGACCGCCCGGAGGACGTCGACCGCGGCCTGGCGGTCCTGACGCCCGCGGCGCTGCGGGAGCTCGCGGCCCTCGGGCTCGCCGACCGCCTGGCCGCCCACGCCTGGGAGCCGCGCCGCCTCGCCCACGCCGACGCCGACTCCGGCGCGGGGCTGCGGGTGGCCGAGCTCGGCCCCGTGGTGCGCGCCCGCTTCGGCCGCCCGTACCTCCTGGTCCCGCACACCGCCCTGCGCGCGCTGCTGGTGGCGGCCTGCGAGGCCGACGAGATGGTGACCGTGACCTACGGGCGCGGCGCCGCGTCCGTCGAGGACCTCGGCGACGCCGTCCTCGTCACCGACGACACGGGCGCGCAGTACCGCGCCGAGGCCGTCGTCGGGGCCGATGGGCCGGGCAGCCCGGTCCGCCCGCACCTCGGCGGCGGGCACGTGATCTCCAGCCCGTACCTCGTGCACCGCGGGCCGGGGCCGGCGCCGCCCGACGGGCTGCTGCGGCTGTGGTCGTCGCCGACGCTGCACGTCACGCAGTCGGCGCTCCCGGACGGGTACGGCTCGGAGGGCGAGGTCTCGGTGACGGTGCGGGTCGACGCCCTCGAGGACATGCACCGCGACGGGGTGGCCGTCGTGGTCCGCCGGCTCGTGGCACGCGCGGCGCCGGAGGTCCGCGAGGCCGTGGGCGACGCGGTCGTCACCGGGCCCTCGCGGGTGCACCGCCACCACGCCCCGCTCGAGCGCGGCACGCGGCACCGGCTCACCGTCGTCGGCGGGGCGGCGCAGCCGATGCTGCCGCACACCGCGCAGTCGGTGGCACTGGAGATCGTCGACGCGGCGACGCTCGGGCGGGCCTTCGACCACGCCGACGGGCGCATCGTCCCGGCGCTGGAGGAGTACGCGTCCGTGCGGGACGCGCCCCGTGCCGTGGTCGCGCGGCGCGCCGCCGACTTCGCGACGCTCTGTCACGCCGACGGCCTCGTGCGCCGGATGCGCGACCGGCTGTGGCGCACCGCGAGCATCGACGCCACCGCGGCCGTCGTCGGCGCCTCCGGTCGAGGCCCGTCCGGCGGGGGGCCGCCCGGCGCCGAGGGCGAGGGGTACCGGCCCGGGCTCGCGGTGGGCTCCGCGCGGGAGCCCGACACGCTCGGCCCGTCCACCGGCCCGGGGCCGCGGGGTCCGGCGGGGCCCATCGCCGGCTGAGTCCCGGCAGGATGCCTGCTCGTGACCGCTGCTGCGCTGACCCCCGACACCGTCGTCGTCAACGGGATCCGGCTGCACCACCGCGTCGGCGGGTCGGGCCCGCCGGTGGTGCTGCTGCACGGGTGGCCGCAGACCGGCCACTGCTGGCGGCACGTCGCGGGCCCGCTCGCCGCGCACCACACGGTGATCGTCCCGGACCTGCGCGGCTACGGCGCGAGCGACAAGCCCACCGGCGGCATGGACAAGCGCACGATGGCCGCGGACATCTCGGCGCTGGTGCGGGCGCTGGGCCACGAGCGGGTCGCGGTGGTCGGCCACGACCGCGGCGGGCGGGTCGCGCACCGCTGGGCGCTGGACCGGCCCGAGGAGGTCACGCGGCTCGCCGTCCTCGACATCGCGCCGACGCGGGCCACCTGGCAGCGCATGGACGCCGCGCTCGGCGCCAAGTACTGGCACTGGCTCTTCCACCTCCAGCCCGACCTGCCCGAGCGCCTCGCCGGCGCCGACGTCGAGGGCTACCTGCGGTACTTCCTCGAGAAGTGGACCTACGCCCGCGAGGGTCTCGAGCCCGCGGCGATCACCGAGTACGTGCGGGCGTTCTCGCAGCCCGGGGCGCTGCGCTGCGGGTTCGACGACTACCGCGCCGACCCCGTCGACGCCGAGCACGACGAGGCCGACGCCGCCGCCGGTCGGCGCGTCGCGCAGCCGCTGCTCGCGCTGTGGGGCGCGGAGGGCGTCATGGGGCAGACTCTGCCGATGCTCGACCTGTGGCGCGAGTACGCCGACGACGTGCGCGGCCGGGCGATCGAGCGGTGCGCCCACTTCGTGCCCGAGGAGCGTCCCGAGGAGGTCGTCGAGGAGTTGCGGACCTTCCTCGCTGCGCAGGCTTGACGGAGGCATAGTGGCGGAAGTGAGCAGCCCCCTGAAGGTCGAGTCCGATCCCGAGGAGCTGGGCTTCGACCCGGCCCGTCTGGCCCGCATCGACGACCACTTCGCCCGCTACGTCGACGACGGCAGGCTCGCCGGCTGGCACGTCGTCGTGGCGCGCGACGGCCGGGTGGTGCACTCGTCGACCGCCGGCTCGCGTGACGCCGAGGCCGGTCTGCCGGTCACCGACGACACCCGTTGGCGCATCTACTCGATGTCGAAGCCGATCACGTCGGTGGCGGCGCTCATGCTCTGGGAGCGGGGGGCCTTCGAGCTCACCGACCCGATCAGTCGCTGGCTGCCCGAGTTCGCCGAGCCGAAGGTCTACGTCAAGGGCTCGTCGGGCAAGCCGCTGCTCGGGGCCGCCACCGAGCCCATCCGCGTCTGGCACCTGCTGACCCACACCGCCGGCCTGACCTACGGCTTCCACCACGCGCACCCGGTCGACGAGCTCTACCGGGCGAAGGGCTTCGAGTGGGCGGTGCCGGAGGGGCTCGACCTCGCCGGCTGCGTCGAGGCGTGGGCCTCGCTGCCGCTGGTGCACCAGCCCGGGGCGGAGTGGAACTACAGCCACGCCACCGACGTGCTGGGCCGGCTGATCGAGGTCGTGTCCGGAAAGTCGCTGGACGCGTTCCTCGACGAGCACCTGCTCGGCCCGCTCGGGATGACGGCCACGCGCTTCGTCGTCGACGACCCCGACCGCCTCGCCGCGCTGTACGTCCAGAACCCGGCGTCGGGCCGCTTCCTGTCCGCCGACGCCGCCGGGATGGGGGCGATGGCCCGCGAGGCGCTCGAGCCGACCTGGCTGGGCGGCGGGGGCGGGCTGGTGTCCACGGCCGCCGACTACCACCGCTTCACGCGCATGCTGCTGGGTCGCGGGGAGGTCGACGGGGTGCGGGTGCTGGGCAGCCGCACCGTCGACTACATGGGCCGCAACCACCTGCCCGGCGGCCTCGACCTCGAGCAGGTCGGGCGGCCGCTGTTCGCCGAGATGCCGTTCGACGGGGTGGGCTTCGGGCTCGGGGTCTCGGTGGTGACCGACCCCGTCCGCTACCGGACCCTGGCCAGCGTCGGCGAGATGGCGTGGGGCGGCGCGGCGAGCACGGCGTTCTGGGTGGACCCCGTCGAGCGGGTCACCGCGATGTTCTTCACCCAGTTGCTGCCGTCGAGCGCCCATCCGATCCGGACCCAGCTCCGCGGGCTGGTCTACCAGGCCCTCGTCGACTGAGATTCGATCTCCGGCTGAGAGCTTCTCAGCCACCCCGCGTGCGGCGGCGTGCGCGGTCGGGAGTCACGGCACCGCGCCGTGACCGTCCCGGCCGTGGACGGTCACTCCGTGTGCCTGAAGGCGGGCGAAGCGGGCGGATTGAGATCGCCGGGGTCGTCACTCGGGAAGGGGGCTGCATCGTCGCGGGCGTCTGGGTAGCGTCGTCGCGACTCGGACGAGGGACGGCGACGGGCACAGAACGTGACCGGAGACGTCCCCGCATCGGGTCATCCCGCCGCGTGAGGTGTGGCAGCGGGTCGGGACCAGGCGGCACCGGGAGCCAGCAGATGAATGCGACGTCAGGACCTCGCCGACGACCGAACGGACCCCATCCGGAGCGGACGGCGGCCGACGAGCCGTCGGTGCCCGCGCAGCGCACCGCGGCCGACGTGTACGGGGTCACCGACGAGCAGGTGCACCGTGCGCGCATCGCCGTCGCCCGCAACTCCCTCGACTCCGACGACTGCCGCGAGCTGCTGGACATGCTCGGCCTCATCGGCGAGGGCGGCGATCCGCCGCCGGTACGGCGGTGAGCGGGTAGGTCGTCCGACACTGGACGATTTCCGCGTGGGTGGCCGTCGGTGAAAGGCACGACCGCTACCGTGGCCGCCGATGTCCGACACCGCTGATCCTCCGCGACCCCCGGGCGGGCTCCGCGGCGACGCGCCCCGCCAGGCGCGGGCGGTGGCGACCCGTGGCGCGATCCTGGCCGCCGCCGCCGAGGAGTTCGCCTCGGGCTCGTACCACGAGGCGTCGCTGTCGCGGATCCTCGAGCGGAGCAAGGTCACCAAGGGCGCGCTGTACTTCCACTTCGTCTCCAAGGAGAGCATCGCGCTCGCCGTGGTCGACGAGATGGAGGTGCTCTGCCGCGCGATGGTCGAGCGGGCCGACGGGCTCGGCCTCGACGCGCTGCGCACCGCCGCCCACATCGCGCGGGAGATGCAGGACGCCCTCGAGGGTCCGGTGGTGCGGGCCGGGCAGCGTCTCTGCGCGGAGGGGTTCGCCGGCCCCCAGCGGCCGGGGTGGCCCTTCCGGTTCTGGGAGGAGACGTTCACCGGGCTCTTCGAGCGGGCCGCGGCGGCCGAGATCCTGCTGCCGTCGGTGGATCCGTCGGCGCTGGCCCGCACGGTCGTCGACATGTCCGGCGGGGCCTTCGCCGCGTCGCTCGCGATCACGGAGCTCACCGACCTCGCGCAGCGGGTGTGCGAGAACTGGGAGCTGGTGCTGGGCGCGGTGGCGGTGCCGGCGTGGCTCGCCGACTGGCGGGCCGACGGGGGCATGCGCACCGTGCTCGGGCCGCACCTCGTGCTGGGGGTCGCGGAGGGCAGGGGGTGGGTGCCGGGGCTCTGAGGCCCGTCACCTATGCTTGGTCCGCTCCCAACGGGTACGCCGTTGGCGGGTAAGGTCCTCAGCCAGAGGGTCGCGCCCCCATCGTTCAGCGGCCTAGGACTCCGCCCTTTCAAGGCGGCAACGCGGGTTCGAATCCCGTTGGGGGTACGGTGGTACCGCACGATTCAAGGCCCAGTGGCGCAGTTGGTTAGCGCGTCGCCCTGTCACGGCGAAGGTCGCGGGTTCGAGTCCCGTCTGGGTCGCTCTCCGGTCGAGGTGGTCCCTCGGCCGTCCGGCCAGGTAGCTCAGTTGGTACGAGCGATCGCCTGAAAAGCGATAGGTCGGCGGTTCGACCCCGCCCCTGGCCACCTCCGGCCCCCGTCAGCGACGATCGGTCCGTGACGGGCGCCTACTGGATCAACACCTTCCGCGAGATCCGCGATCAGGCCAAGCTCGACCGCTATGTCGCGCTCGCCGGCCCCGCGATGCGCGCCGCAGGCGGGCGGTTCCTGGCGCGGGGCTACCCGACCGCCGCCTTCGAGAGCGGCACCACCGAACGCACCACCCTCATCGCCTTCGACAGCGTCGACGCGGCCGTCGCGGCGTACGAGAGCGAGGCCTACCAGGAGGCCCTGCGTGCCCTCGGCGACGGCGCGGAGCGGGACATCAGGATCATCGAGGCGCTGCCGGACTGACACCGAGAACGGCGGCGGATCGTCGCCGGTCGCGATCGTGGCGGCAGGCGCAGGAGTGGGCGCCGGTGCTGCGTGGCCCGTCGTGCGACGGAGGAATCGTCGGCGCCAGTCGAGGTCGTCGGCGGCCTCGGCCTCCGGGTCGGGCGCGGCGTCGGGCGCGAAGCCGTCGTCGGGCAGGGGCCGGGGGCGCGGCCCGGGCCGCGGCTGGACGAGCGGCTCGAGGATGCGCTTCGGGCGGCTCGTGTGGTGCACGCCGGCGCGGGTGCGGAACGTGAAGCGGCCCGGGCTCGGCTGGCGGACCCGCCACCCCGCGAGGTGCTTGGCGCGGTGGTGGTGCCGGCAGAAGACGCCGAGGTTGTGCTCCGCGGTCGGGCCGCCGAGCGCCCAGTCGCGCGTGTGGTCGACGTCGGCTCTCCGCGCGGGGCGGTAGCAGCCGGGGACGACGCAGTGGCGGTCCCGCACCCGGATCCAGCGGTCCATCTCCGCCCGCGGCCGCCGGCGCGCGAGGTCGGCGGCCGTCTCGACGGGCGGGCGGCCCAGGCGCGGGCGGAGCTCGGCGAGGCGGAGCTGGAGCTCGGTGAGCAGCGCGGCCCAGGCCGGGTGGTCGGCGGGCCGCAGGGCAGCCAGCAGCGTCGTCGGGACCTGGAGCTCGACGATCGCGGTGCACCCCGGCCCCCGTGACCGCTGCTCGCGGCCACGGGGGCGTGGTAGTCGTCGTCGGGCGAGCAGCAGGCCCTGGAGGCGGCCGTCGTCGTCGGTGAGGACGACGCGCCACTCGCCGGCCGCGTACCGGTCGAGCAGCGTGCGGGCGTGGTGGGCCAGCACGGGGCCGTAGCCGGGGACGGTGGCGGGGCTGTCGTCGAGGCCCAGCGCGGTGGAGAGACGGAGCCGGAGCTCCGAGGTGCCGCTGCGCGGGCCTGCGGGAGTGGGCCTGTCGACCGTCGCGGGCTCGACCGGCAGGTTCGGCTCCTCCTCGGCCCGCTGCTCGGGCAGACCGGGGAGGTCCAGCAGGCCCTGGTCGTCGTCGGGCCGGGCGCTCCCGCCCGCGGCCGGCCCCTGCGAGCCGCCACGCGGTCCGTCGCCCGGCCCGTCGCCAGGGCCGCCGTCGTCACCCGGCCCGTCGCTCGGTCCCTCGTCCGTCCGGCCGTGCCGGTGGTACTCCGAGGCGAGGAGGAGGGCCAGCTGGTGGTCGGTCATGCCCTCCACCGACCCGTCGAGCAGCCGCCCCGCGACCTCGGCCCGCAGCGAGCCGATCGGCGTCAGCACCCCGAGCCCGCGCACGAGGGCGGCGACGGCGTCGCAGCGGTCGCGCATCGCCAGCCCGCGGGGCGCGGCGACGTCGCAGACCGAGAACGTGGCGGTGCCGGTCGGGTTCGGCGAGAGGACCACCCGCGCGTTCTTCTCCGCCCGGGCGGCGCGGCGGGCGGCCCAGTCGGGATCGAGCTCGGTGGCGGTCTGCTCGATGCGCCGGATGAGCTCGGCCGGCGGCAGCGTCGGGGCCTCGGGCAGCAGGACCCGGGCGACGTGGCGGGCGTGGTCGTCGCACAGGTCGCGGGTCCACTCGCACAGCCGGGCGGCCTTGTGCTCGTCGAGGACGCCGTGCCAGAGCGCGTCGCCGACGTCGGGGAGGCGATCGCGCGGGTCGTCGGCGAGGTCGAGCTTGCGGGCCACCATGGTGCGCCCCAGGCCCAGCACCGCGGCGACCTCGTCCCCCGAGAACTCGTCGAGGTCGGCGCGCCGTTCGACCCGGTCGGCCTGCGCTCGCCCGAGGTGGTGCATCGCGTCCAGCAACCGGGCGGTACCGCGGTTCTGGACGCGGGCACACGCCCGCAGGTAGGCCGCCAGGTCCTCGCCGGTGAGCGTCGCCGGCGACAGGCGGTCGAGCGCGGCGACGAGCTCCGCACCCGGCGCGAGCGGTCGTCGTGAGCCGCGACGACGCGACCGCCCGCGCCGTGCTGCGCCACGTCGGCGAGGTGCCGGCGCTGACCTGGGGGCGCGCGGTCGGCACGACCGGCGACATGTGGAACTCCAACTCCCTGGTCGCCTGGTTGCTCGTCGTGGCCGGCGTCCCCACGGCGGGCCTCCGACCCCCGGGCGGCGCGCGGGCACCGGGATGGGACGCCGGGCTCGCGGTCGCCGACCGCTCGGCCCACCCCGCGCGCCGGACGGCGCCGACCGCGACCGCTGGCGAATCCACCCACCCGGGCCGGTAACGCCGTCACCCGATCGAGCGACGTCCCGGCGACGTGGGCGCGCGGCAGGGGGTTCGACGTGGAGTGGGTTCTCGCGGTGGCGGTGTTCGCGGTGGTCTCGGTCCTGGTGATCGGCCTGCCGCTCTACCTGGCGATGCGGTCCTGGTCCGGGCGCGCCGACCGGAAAGCCGCCGAGGCCCGGCGCCGCGCCTCCGCCCACCCACAGGCCCCGACGAACCGCAAGGGGCGCGTCCTCCAGCCCTGAGCGGCCGGCCCGCGGAGGTCTCAGCCCGTCACGAGGCGGAGGCCGTCGACCCCGTGGTCGCGGGCGTAGTCGAGCATCCTCGCCAGGTCGCTGACGCCGTTGCTCGCGGGCAGCGGCGCGAACTGCAGGGTCGAGAGCACCCCCAGCGCCCGGCCGTCGGGCGAGAGGAACGCGCTGCCCGAGTCGCCGGGGATGCCCGGGGTCACGGTCAGCACGTCGTGGCTCCACCCGTCGCCCCGCCCGCCGGCGACCGTCCCGACCTTCGGGCTGAGCAGCGTCACCCCGCCCCGCAGCTCGGAGTTCCCGTAGCTGCGCGCGACCTCGCCGACCGCCGCGCCGTCGGTGTCGACCCCGGTCGGCCCGCCGAAGAACGGCACGGTCCCGGAGGCGCCGGCGGCGTCCGCGGGGTCGAGCCGCACCAGCGCGAAGTCGTTGTACGCGCAGGCGTCGGGGTCGGTCTCGCCGGCCTCCTGCATCGCCAGCCAGGAGTTGTAGACGAGCGTCCCGGGCCGCGTCGCGCCGCCGATCTCGACCTCGGTGCCGAGCGGCAGCGAGCCCGCCGTGCAGCCGTCGACCTCGGTGGAGCCGCCCGTGCCCGAGCAGTGCGCGGCCTGGCCGAGGTAGGTGGCCGACCCGTCGGTGAACAGGAAGTTCGCGGTGCACTGGGCGCCGTCGGTGCGGGTCTGCACGCCGGGGTGGACGCCGGGGGCGGTCGGAGACGGCGCTACCGGAGCCCCTGGTGCCGCCGGTGCCGCGATGGCCGTCGCCCCGCCCAGCCACGCGGCCGCGGCGAGCGCCCCCGCGGCGAGGGCGGCCATCCCGCGACGGGTCGTGCGTCCCGCTGTGAGTCCCGCGGTGGGTCCCGCCCCGAGTCCCGCCGTGCGTCCCTCTGCCATGCGTCCGCTCCCCGGCCGTGCTCGAACCGCCTCCGTCACTCCGCCGTGTTCAACGGCGAGGTCACGATCGGGTGACGACTTCGGCGGTCAGCGCGACTGCAGCGCCGCCCAGGTCGTCGCCGCGGAGACGCCCCCGTCCGCGGCGAGGGTCTGGCCGTTGACCCAGCGGCTCTCGTTCGACATGAGGAACGCGACCACCGACGCGATCTCCGACGCCTCGGCGTCGCGCCCGGCCGCCGACCGCTGGCGGGCCAGGCGCCGCGGGTCGGTGGAGCGCTCGACCTCGGGCAGCGACGGCGTCCGGACCGTGCCCGGAGCGACGGCGTTCATGCGCACCCCGTCGTTCCAGGTCAGCGTCGACGAGGCCGTCGTGTACGCGAGGACGGCCTCCTTCGCGACGTCGTAGACGGGCCGGTCGGGCCGCTGCTCGCGGCACCAGCGCAGGCCCTCGGCGAAGGTCCGGGTGGCGAGCAGGGGCCGCAGCTCGGCGAGGTGCGCGACCCAGTGCCGACCCTCCGCCGACGACACGTTGACCACCGAGCCGCCCCGGCGGATGCGACCGAGCACCCGCTCGGTGAGGTGGCGCATGCCGAGGAAGTTGACGGCCAGCACCGTCTCCACCGGCGCGGTGCCGGGCACCCCGGCGACGTTGGCCAGCGCGTCCACCTGCCCGTCGAGGCGGTCGACGGCGGCGTCGATGGCGGTCGGGTCGGCGAGGTCGCAGCCGACGTGCGCGATCTCGCGGTCCGGCGGCTCGCGACGGTCGAGCCCGATCACGGTGACGCCGTGGCGGGTGAGGAACTGCGCGAGCGCGCGCCCCACGCCCGAGGAGGCGCCGCTGACCAGGAAGACCGTGCTCATGTCGGGGTCACAGTAGCGGCGCTCGGTGTCACCCCTTCGGGGGAGCCCCACCCACGCATCGCTGCACGAGCCTGGTCTCCTCGGCGGGGTCGAACCCGGCGGCCAGCGCAGGCGCGCCGCGCTCGCGGTGCCACGCGAGGACGTCGCGGGCGGTGTCGAGCGCCGGCCGGAAGCGCAGGCCCGCGGCGAGCGCGGCCGAGGAGTCGATCGCGTCCTGGGGGATCTGGTCCTCGGGAAACCACAGCGGGCGCGCCTCCTCCTCGACCCCGGTGAGCTCGGCGCGCAGCGCGTCCTCGCCGGCCCACGCCCACCTGACCTCGCCCGGCGCCCCGCCCGCGGCCGCAAGGCAGGCGTCGAGAACGGCCGACAGCGGCTGCGCGCGCCCGGCCCCGACGGTGTCGAACACCCCCGCGCGGCCCTCGGCGAGCGCCTGTACGGCGAAGGCGGCGATGTCCCGGGCGTCGCTGTACTGCACCGCGCGCGCGGGGTCGCCGGGCGCCAGGACGGTCCGGGACGCCTCGCCGGTCAGCGCGCGGGCGAGGCGCACCGGCCACCACGTGAAGCGGTCGGACGGGTCGCGCGGCCCGACCATGATCCCGACCCGCAGCACGGTCACCGGGCCGTCGAACCCCGACGTCACCGCGTCCTCGGCGGCGAGCTTGGCCAGCGAGCGCTCCTGCAGCGGGTCGTCGTCCGATGCCTCGCCGGGCCGCCGCACCGGGTCGCCCGCGGACGGGACGGTCGGCCCGTCGGGGTGGTAGACGCTCATGCCCGAGATGTAGCCCAGCGCGCCGGCGGCCCCGCGCAGCTTCTCCGTCGACGACCGGACCGCATCGGGGTCGGAGAAGGTGTCGAGCGCGGCGTCGAAGGTGCGGCCGTCGAGGGCCGAGAGGTCGCCGTACCGGTCGACGGCGAGCGCCTCGACGCCCGCGAACGGCGCCTCGCCCGACCGGCTCGCCACCGTCACGTCGTGGCCGGCGCGCAGCGCCTCCGCCGCCACGTGGTAGCCGAGGAACCCGCCGCCGCCGAGCACGAGGAGTCGCACCGGGTCGGCTACCCCGTCCACGACGCGTGACACCGGTGTCGCTCACCGTGGCAACGCTGCGCCGTCGGGGTGGCGATCCTTGGCATACGAACGCCAACGATGTGACCGTGAGTGGCGGAAGCCGATCACAGGGGTCAGTCATGACCGTCGCGACGCCGCGCCCCGCGCTCGTCGGGAGCTCCCGCTGACCCCCCGGCGTCCCCGCCGGAACCCGTTCCCGGGGCGTGGTGGGGCGGCCCACGCCCCGGGACGGCCCAGCGGAAATCCGCCGACTCCGGCGCCCGGCTGCCCGGCCGGGGCCGCACACGGCACCATGGAGGCCGTGCAGCTCCACGTCGTCGACGCCTTCACGTCCTCGCCCTTCACCGGCAACCCGGCGGGGGTGTGCCTCACCGACGCCGACGACGCGGCGTGGATGCAGGCCGTCGCGGCCGAGGTGAACGTGTCCGAGACCGCGTTCGTCGACCTCTCGACGCTCGCCGCCACCGGTGAGGTGGGCCTGCGCTGGTTCACGCCCAAGGTCGAGGTGGAGATCTGCGGCCACGCCACCCTCGCGAGCGCCCACGTGCTCTTCGAGCAGGAGCTGACGACGTCCCCGATCGCCTTCCGCACCGCCGCGGGCGTGCTGCGCGCCGAGGCGCTGCCCGGCGGCGGCATCCAGCTCGACTTCCCGGTCGACGAGCCGGTCTCGGCGCTGCCCGACGGGCACCTGGCCGACGAGTTCGCCGACGCCCTGGGCGCCGCGGTCGTCGAGCTGGCCCGCTGCCGCTACGACGTGCTCGTCGAGATCCCGTCGGCCGAGGAGGTGCGCGACCTCGAGCCCGACCTCTCGGTGCTCCGCGCGGCGAGCGGGCGCGGGGTCATCGTCACCGCCCGCGCCGAGGAGGACCCGGCACCGGGCGCGCCGGACTTCGTCTCGCGCTTCTTCGCCCCGGCCGTCGGGATCGACGAGGACCCGGTGACGGGCTCGGCGCACTGCTGCCTCGCGCCGTACTGGGCCAAGCGGCTCGGGCGCGAGCGCCTCGTCGGCGCCCAGCTCTCCCCACGCGGCGGCGAGGTCGGCGTCGAGCTGGCCGGCGAGCGCGTCCTCCTGCGCGGGGACGCCGTGACGGTCAGCCGCGGCGAGCTGCTGGCCGAGGCGACGAAGATCTGAATCGTCACTACGGGCGACGAGCCGTCGTCGCCGCCACCGTTCCGGCCGCATGCGCTGGCGGTTCGGCCCGATCTGTGTGACTCTCCGTGTGCATGGTCGGCGATCGTCGCCGGCCGGGAGCGGCGGGAGTCGTCATCGTGTGGATCGTCGGGCTCGTCCTGGTCGCGCTGGGGGTCGCCGGCTTCCTGGCCGCACAGAGCACCCGGAAGCGGCGCCACGCGATGATCGCGGCGGAGACCCTGCCGATCGCCGAGCTCGAGGAGCACCGCCGCGTGCTCGCGGACCTCGGGACGGTCGGCGGCTTCCGCAAGGTCTGCGAGGTCGTCGGCACGGCCCACCCCCACCCCGACGGCCCGCTGCGCTCGCCGCAGAGCGGGACGGAGTGCGTCTGGTACCGGCAGACCGTGGTCCACGAGTTCAGCGAGTGGCACCGCGAGTCCGACGGCGACTGGGAGCGCCGGGAGCGCAGCGAGACCGTGCTCGACGACACCTCGCGTCAGGGCTACGCGCTGGTCGACGCCTCGGGGACGATCGGCGTCGACCCGAACGGCGTCGCGCCCGACCGCCCGGAGAAGATCCACGAGCGCTTCGAGCCCGGACCTCCCGGGCCCGGCGGCCTCGGTGGAGCGGTCCGCAGCTTCTTCTCCCACGATCGGGAGTCGCTCGGCATGCGCTACACCGAGTGGGTCATCCGGCCCGGCCAGCCGCTGTACGTCCTCGGCGAGGTGCACGACCGGATCGGCCCGCTCGTCGTCGGCAGGCCCGAGTCGTCGTCGGACCCCTTCATCATCTCGACGCGCTCGGAGCAGGAGCTCCGGGACGCCGCGGCCGGCCGGCAGCGCTGGTTCGCCTGGGGCGGAACGGCGCTCGCCGTGATCGGTCTCGTGCTGACGGTGGCCGGCCTCGTGACCTAGCTACAGGTCCCCGCCCTCGTCGAGCAGGCGGTCGATCTCCCGGCGCAGCAGGCCCAGGCGGGCCTCGCGCACCAGCGGGATGTCGCGGCGACGACGGCGCACGTCGGCGAGGTCGATGTCGATCGTGCAGGTCTCCTCGGCCTCCGGGCCCTCGCCGCACTCGCCGACGACCTCGCCCCACGGGTCGACGACGTGGCTGCCGCCCCAG
Organism: Actinomycetospora sp. ABD4_176; assembly: GCF_056311855.1. Classification (NCBI taxonomy): domain Bacteria; kingdom Bacillati; phylum Actinomycetota; class Actinomycetes; order Pseudonocardiales; family Pseudonocardiaceae; genus Actinomycetospora; species Actinomycetospora sp. ABD4_176. The sequence continues at coordinate 4,520,386 of NZ_CM149974.1, forward strand.
AACGTCAGCCCGCCCTCGACGCCGACGCGGTTCACGAACACCACGAAGAGCTGGTAGAGCCGCCCGTAGAACGTGGTGATGTTGCGCCAGTACTCCTTGGAGTCGTAGCGCTCCGGCGACATCGACTGCGCCGAGTTCGCCGGCACCAGCAGCAGGTGCGCGCCGTCCTGCACCGACAGGAACGCCACCTGCGGCTGCCAGGCGTCGTTGCAGATCAGCGTGGCCGCACGGTGCCGGCCACCTCGCACGCCGTAGGCGCGGGAGTGCTGGCCGGGCAGGAAGTGCTTGCGCTCCTCGAACGTCGAGTAGGTCGGCAGGTAGAGCTTGCGGTGGGTGTGGACGAGGTGCCCGTCCTCGTAGTAGCCCGCGCTGTTGTAGGTGTGCAGGCCGTGCCCGCCGGCCTCCGGGAACCCGAGCAGCACCCCGGCGTGGCCGGCGCGCTCGGAGATCTTCAGCAGGCGCGGGTCGTCGGGGGCCAGCGACAGGTCCTGGGGCACCTCGCCGATCTGGTACCCGGACAGCGAGAGCTCCGGGAACACGACGAGGTCGGCCTCGGCGTCGACGGCCTCGCTCACCACCCGCTCGGCGCGCTTGAGGTTGCCGTCGAGGTCGCCGAGCGACGCGTCGGTCTGAGCGAGGGTGATGCGCACGCGGGCTCCTCGGGGACGGCGCCGCACGCGGCGTGGGGACGGGACGGCACACCGGGCGACCCCGGGCCGCCTCAGCGCGACCGGCGTGCCCGTCGCGCGACGAGGACGATGAGACCGGCCCCGCCCAGCAGCACCACGGCGACGGCGGAACCGACCAGCGCCACGGTGCGCGATCCGGAGTGTGCATCGCGGGCATCGCTCAGGTCGACCCGCCCCGCCCCGGCGGGCGAGATCGGGGCCGCTCCCGATCCGGTGAACTCGTCGGGACGGACGTCCGCGACGGCCGCCACCGGGTCCACCGTGCCCGCCCCGACCGCGTCGTCGTGGCTGCCCGGCACCGCCGACGCGCCGCCGGGACGGTCGGCCGACGAGGTGACCCGCGCCATCACCTGGCGCGCGTCGAGCCCCGGATACCGGGCCCGCACGAGCGCCACGACGCCGGCGACGTACGGCGCGGCGAAGCTCGTCCCCTCGATCGGGATCGCCCGGTCGGCGCCGATCGGCACGATCCGGTCGACCACCCCGGGCCCGGTGGGGTCGAGCGAGACGATCTCCGAGCCGGGCGCGGCGAGCGAGACCCACGGACCGCGCAGACTCTGAGGCGCGGGCAGCCCGTCGCGGCGCGTGTAGCCGACCGAGAGCACGTCGTCGCCGAACCAGGCCGGCGCCACGACCTGCGCCGCGCCCGGGCCGGCGGCCTGCCCGTCCGCGGCCTGCGTGCACGCCCCCGAGCCCGCGTTGCCGGCGGCGGCCACGACGACGACGTCGGCGTCGACCGCCGCGCGCACGGCCGCCCGCAACCCCGCGAGTGCCGCAGGGGCGCTCGCCGCGGGCACGCAGGCCGCCTCGGAGATGTTGATCACCGTCGCCCCGAGCCGGACCGCGCGCAGCACCGCCTCGGCGAGGGTCTCGACGTTGCCGCCGCCGTCGCGCAGCGAGCCGTCGGGCGCCCGGGTGGTCACGGTCGCGCTGGACTGGCGGATCGCGAGCACCCGCGCGTCCGGGGCGACGCCGACGAACCCCGTGCGCGGGTCCGGGGCGGCCGCGATGATGCCGGCGACCAGCGTGCCGTGGCCGTCGCAGTCGGTCAGCCCGTCCTGCGACCCGACGAAGTCGCCGCCGTCGACGAGCCGCCCGGCCAGGCGCGGGTGCCGGTTCACCCCCGTGTCGATCACCGCGACCGTCTGCCCGGCGCCGCGGGTGAACCGCCAGGCGTCGGTGAAGCGCAGGCGCTGCTGCGACCACGGCGCGCCGGGGATCACGGTGCTCGCGCCACCCGCCGGCCGCACGCACCCGACGCGCGCGCCGACGCCGGGCAGCGGGCGGGGGTCGGGGTCGAGCCGGGCGAGTGCCGCGGGGTCGGGCGGGGGAGGCGCGGGCACGTCGCCCGGGGCGGCGCCGACCGGGATCGCGAGCCCCGCCGTCAGCCCGACCGTGAGCAGCAGGGCCACCACGACGCCGGGCAGCGCGCGGGCCACCCGCCGTCCGAGGATCGCCAGCACGTCGCGGATCGTAGGTCGCGGCGCCGACGCGGCGGGGCCGTTCGGCGGAACCCGCCGCACTGTGGCCCGCCGTGTTCGTGATCACCCTGCCCGCGGACGATCATCCACTCGTCCGGCCTAGTGTCTGGGCTTGTCGTGTCTCTCCGTAGCCACCAAGCTGGCCGCCGGGAGGGAACGATGACCGCGACGACGACGCGCGACGGCCACCCGGCGGGGGGCGGACCGGCGCCCCGCTGGTCCCCGGCGCGGCTGGGCCACCACCGCTACCTGGGGTGGGGCGGCGCGCTCCTGCTCGCGGCGCTCGCGGCGGCCATCGCCATCGGTCTCGACACCTCGCCCGGCCCGGGCCTCACCGACGGCGGCGCGCTCGCGGTCATGGTCGCGGTGTGCCTGCTCGCCCCCGTGCTGCTGTGGATGACCGTCCACGAGCTCGTCACCGCGGTGCGCCGCCGCGCCCGCGACGACGTCCGCGCCTACGGCACCGGGCAGCCCGCCCGCGGGGCCGCGCCGGCCGCCGTGCCCGGCGAGCGCGCCTGGCCGCGGCCGGCCGAGGAGGTCCTGCTCCACGTCGACGTCGACCACGTGCCCGACGCCGCGCGGGTCGTCGAGCGTGCCGTCCCGGGCGGGCGGCACCGCGTCGTCGAGACCGGCCGCGAGCAGCTGCGGCTGCGCAGCGGGCGGGGCACCCTGACCGCCACCGGCCCGGACGGCCTCGTCCGCCACCGCGCCACCCGCGTGCCGCTGCCCGGGCACCACCGCGCCCGCTGGGACCTCGAGCTCGACGGGCGACGTCTGAGCTGCGAGGTCCGGGGCCTGCAGCAGGTGCCCCGCCGCACGCTGCTCGAGCCCGACGGCACCGCGTGGCTCGTGCGGACCGGCACGCCGTCGTTGCTCGACCAGCTGCGCGGCGGGCGCGCCGCCCGCCTGCGCCCGCACGGCCGCCTGCCCGAGGACCTCGAGCCCGACGCCGTCGCCTTCTGCCTCTGGCTGTTCTGCGAGCTGGCCGAGCACCAGGACCGCGCGCGCAGCTACGGCCAGGAGTACGGGGCGAGCGAGCCCGAGCCGGTCGCCGACGCCTGGGCGGGCGTGGCGCCCCGCGACCGCCACGAGGAGGCCCGGCCGTGACCGCCACGCTCGACCCCACCCGCCCGGCGCACGGCGGCCCGGCCCCGCGCTGGTCCCCGCGCCGGCTCGGTCACCACCGCTACCTGTGGTGGCTCGGGGCGCTCGTGCTCGCGGGCGTCGCCGCCGCCATCGCGATCCGGGCCGACTCCTCCCCGGACCCCGGCATCGCCGACGACGGCGCGGTGAACGTGCTGACCGCGGTCATCGTCGTCGCGCCGTTCCTGCTCTGGGGCCTGCTCCACCAGCTGATCTCGGCGGTGCGGCGGCGCGCCCGCGACGACGTGCGCCACTACGGCGTCGGCCAGCCGGTCGCGGTGCGCCCGGCGCCGGACAGCGGGGACGGCACGGCGGAGGGCACGGCGGAGGGCACGGCGGACGACCGCGTGCGCTACCTCGTCGACGTCGACCACCGCCCCGGCGCCGTCGCCGTCCGCGACCGCACGGAGCGCGGCGGCCCCTCGTCCTGGCTCGACGACGGCGAGCGCCGCCTGCGCCTGCGGGCGCGCTCGGGCCTCATGACCGCGAGCGAGGGCGCCGGGCCGGTGTTCGTGGCCCGCCGCTTCGGGCCGGCGGGCCGGCGGCGCTGGGAGATCGCGGTGGAGGGCCGGCGGCTGCACTGCGAGGTGCGGGGCTCCCTGCCCGCGCCGCGGCGCACGCTCGTCGACGACGACGGGACCGCCTGGCTCGTGCAGGTCGGACGCGCCCGGCGCGGGAAGGTGCACCCGTCCGCCCGCGTGCCCGAGGGCCTCTCGCCGGCCGCGGCGGCGTTCGTCGTGTGGTTCGCCGCGGAGCTCGACGCGAAGATCCGTGCCGCCCGCGACGCCCCGCTCACCGGCGGTGGTGCGGCCGACGGCGGCGACTCGGGCTGGTGGGACACCGGCTCGTCCAGCAGCGACGGCGACAGCAGCATCGACGGCGGCGACAGCAGCAGCAGCGGCGACTGATGGCGTCCGCTGTCGGCTCAATCGATCGAGAAGCGCGAGGCGAGGGCCTACGCTCGTGGACGTGACACGTCCGGTGATCCTGACCGTGGACGACGACCCCGGGGTGTCCCGGGCGGTCGCCCGCGACCTGCGCCGTGAGTACGGCGAGCACCACCGCATCGTCCGGGCCGAGTCGGGGCCCGCGGCCCTGGAGGCCCTGCGCGAGATCGCGCTGCGCGGCGAGCAGGTGGCGGTGATCCTCGCCGACCAGCGGATGCCGCGGATGACGGGCGTCGAGTTCCTCGAGCAGGCCATGGACCTGTTCCCGCGGGCGCGCCGGGTCCTGCTCACCGCCTACGCGGACACCGACGCCGCGATCACGGCGATCAACGTCGTCGACCTGGACCACTACCTGCTCAAGCCGTGGGACCCGCCGGAGGAGAAGCTCTACCCGGTGGTCGACGCGATGCTCAGCGCCTGGCGCGAGGCGCCGGACCGCCCGTCGGCGACCCTCCGGATCGTCGGGCACCGCTGGTCGGCGCGCTCCTACGAGCTGCGCGACCTCGTGGCCCGCAACCAGCTCTCCTACGACTTCCTGCGGGCCGACGAGCCCGAGGGCGCCCGGCTGCTCGAGGCGGCCGGGGTGGACGCCGAGCGCCTGCCGGTGGTGATCACCGAGGACGGGCGCGCGCTGGTGGCGCCCTCCGACGGCGAGGTCGTCGAGGCCGCCGGGCTGTCCACCACGGCGTCCACCGACGTCTACGACCTCGTCGTGGTCGGGGGCGGTCCCGCCGGGCTCGGCGCGAGCGTCTACGGCGGGTCCGAGGGCCTGCGCACCGTGCTCGTCGAGCAGCGGGCCACCGGCGGCCAGGCCGGCACGTCGAGCCGCATCGAGAACTACCTCGGCTTTCCCAACGGCGTCTCCGGCGACCAGCTGACGACGCGGGCGCGCCTGCAGGCCGAGAAGTTCGGCACCGAGGTGCTCACCACCCGCTCGGTCACCGCGCTCGAGCCGAAGGGGCGCTCGCGCGTCGTCCGCTTCGACGACGGCTCGGAGATCACCGCGCACGCCGTGGTGCTGGCGACCGGGGTGTCCTACCGGATGCTCGAGTGCCCGGGCCTCGACGAGCACACCGGCCAGGGCGTGTTCTACGGCGCCGCGGCCACCGAGGCCGCCTCGTGCGCGGCGCAGGACGTCTACGTCGTCGGCGGGGCGAACTCGGCGGGCCAGGCGGCCATGAACTTCTCCCGGCACGCCAGCAAGGTCGTCATGCTCGTGCGCGGGCCGTCCCTGACGGCGTCGATGTCGCACTACCTCATCGAGCAGATCGAGCAGAACCCGCGCATCGAGGTGCGCACCTGCACCGAGGTCGTCGGCGCGTCCGGCACCGACCACCTCGAGAAGCTGACGTTGCGTGACAGGAACAGCGGCGACGAGGAGACCGTCGAGGCGTCCTGGCTGTTCGTGTTCATCGGCGCGGCCCCGCGCACCGACTGGCTCGACGGCATCGTGGCCCGCGACGCGCGCGGCTTCGTCCTCACGGGGCCGGACCTGCCGCGCGAGCCGGATTCCCGCGCCCCCGCGGGATGGGAACCGGAGCGCGATCCGTTCCACCTGGAGACCTCCGTGCCCGGGGTGTTCGCCGTCGGCGACGTCCGGGCCGAGTCGGTCAAGCGCGTCGCGTCCGCGGTCGGTGAGGGCGCGATGGCGGTCAGTCTGGTGCACCGATGGCTGGAGAACCGATGAGCACCACCCAGCAGACCCCCGAGAAGCTCACGCGCGACGAGCTGCGCGGGCTGTTCCTCTTCGAGTCGCTCACCGACGACCAGCTCGACTGGCTCGCCGGGCACGGCGACGTGGTCGCCTTCTCCGCCGGCGAGACCATCTGCCGCGAGGGCGACGAGGCCCAGTGCTTCTGGGTGCTGCTCACCGGCGAGATGGCGATGCTGCAGACGATGCGCGGCGACGAGGTCGAGGTGAACCGCACCGCCCAGCGCGGCGCCTACGGCGGCTCCACCCAGGCCTACATCCGCGACGCCGAGCAGAGCTACAAGCACACGCTGCGCGCCACCGCCGACTCGACGGTGTACGCCCTGCCCGCCGTCGCCTGGGCCGACGCGCTGCGCACGTGGTTCCCCCTGCCGATGCACCTGCTCGAGGGCCTGTTCAACGGGATGCGCCGCACCTCGACGATCCAGGGCGAGCGCGAGCGGCTGCTCGCGCTCGGGTCGCTGTCGGCCGGCCTGACCCACGAGCTGAACAACCCCGCGGCCGCCGCCCAGCGCGCCACCGAGTCGCTGCGCAGCCGTGTCGCGGGCATGCGGCACAAGTTGGGCATGCTCGCCGCCGGCAAGCTCGACGGCGCGACCGTCGCGCAGCTCGTCGAGCTGCAGGAGGACGCCGTCAACCGCGCCGAGACCGCGCCGGAGCTCTCCGCGCTCGAGGCGTCGGACGCCGAGGACGAGCTGGGCGACTGGCTCGACGAGCGCGGCGTCGGTGGGGCCTGGGACCTCGCCCCGGTGCTGGTCGCGGGCGGCCTGGACGCCGAGTGGCTCGACAAGGTCGAGCGCGCGGTGCCCGAGGGGTCGGTGGAGGCGGCGGTGCGCTGGATCGCCTACGCCGTCGAGACCGAGACGCTCATGGGCGAGATCACCGACAGCACGGGCCGCATCGCGAACCTCGTCGGCGCCGCGCGCCAGTACTCGCAGCTCGACCGCGCGCCGTTCCAGGAGATCGACCTGCGCGACCTGTTGAAGTCGACGCTGGTGATGATGAGCCGCAAGTTCGAGGGCATCCGGCTGGTCAAGGAGCTCGACCCGGACCTGCCGAAGGTCCCGGCCTACGCCGCCGAGCTCAACCAGGTCTGGACCAACATCATCGACAACGCGGTCGCCGCCATGCACGGTCACGGCGACGGCACCGGGACGCTGACGATCCGCACGCGGCGCGACGGCACCAACGCCATCGTCGAGATCGGCGACACCGGCCCCGGCATCCCCGACGACGTGCGCCCGCGCATCTTCGAGCCGTTCTTCACCACGAAGGACGTCGGCGAGGGCACCGGCCTGGGACTGGACATCTCCTGGCGGATCGTCGTCAAGAAGCACCACGGCGACATCCGCGTGCGCACCGGCCCGGAGGGCACGACGTTCGAGGTCTGCCTGCCCCTCGACGGCCCCGCCCGCGAGGACGTGCCGGACGACGGCGACGACGAGGTGTGAGCGGTCAGCTAGATAGTTAGCCGAACCAACTATCGGGGCACACCCTCCTCGTCACCGTCGACGAGGAGGTCGTGGCCATGTGTGGCATCGCCGGAGCCGTAGACCTGGCGCGCGGGATCGACCGCGCCGAGGTCGCCCCGATGGTCGAGACGATGAGCTGTCGCGGTCCGGACGACGAGGGCCTGTGGCTCTCGGGCGAGGACGGCCGGGCGCACGCCGCCCTGGGGCACCGCCGGCTCGCCGTCGTGGACGTGCCGGGCGGGCACCAGCCGATGACGCTCGAGCGCGACGGCCGGACGCTGCTGACGCTGGTGTTCTCCGGCGAGGTCTACAACTTCCGCGAGCTGCGCCGCGAGCTCTCCGGGCGGGGGCACGCGTTCCGGACGCAGTCGGACACCGAGGTCGTGCTGGTCGGCTGGCTGGAGTGGGGCGCGGCCGTCGTCGAGCGCCTGAACGGCATGTTCGCCTTCGCGATCTGGGACGACCGCAGCGAGGAGCTCTTCCTCGTCCGCGACCGCATGGGCGTCAAGCCGCTGTCCTGGTACCCGACGCCCGACGGCGTGCTGTTCGGGTCGGAGCCCAAGGCGATCCTCGCCCACCCGCGCAGCGAGGCCGTGCTCGACCTCGACGGCCTGCGCGAGCTGCTCGCCCACGTCAAGACGCCGGGCCACGGCATCTACCGGGGCATGTTCGAGGTGCGCCCCGGCTCGTGGGTGCGCGTGCGGCGCGAGGGCACCGACGTGCACCGGTACGGGCAGCTCGAGGCCCTCGAGCACACCGACGACCGCGACACCACCGTCGCGCACGTGCGCGAGCTGCTCGACGACATCGTCGACCGCCAGCTCATCGCCGACGTCCCGCTCTGCGCGCTGCTCTCCGGCGGCCTGGACTCGTCGGCCATCACCGCCCTGGCCGCCGAGATGCTGCGCGCGCAGGACGCCGGGCCGGTGCGCTCGTTCTCGGTCGACTTCGTCGGCTACGAGGACTCCTTCACCGCCGACCCGATGCGCGACACCCCCGACGGGCCCTACGTCCGCGAGCTCGCCGAGCACGTCGCCGCCGACCACACCCCCATCACGCTGGCCAACGAGGACCTCACCGACCCCGAGGCCCGCGCCGCGGTGCTGCGGGCCCGGGACGTGCCGGTGTCGATCGGCGACATGGACACCTCGCTCTACCTGCTGTTCAAGGCCATCCGCGGGCGCTCGACGGTGGCGCTGTCGGGCGAGTCCGCCGACGAGGTGTTCGGCGGCTACCGCTGGTTCCACGACGCCGACGCGGTGGCCGCCGACACGTTCCCGTGGATGGCGGCGACACGGCAGGGCCCGCTCGACCACTCCACCGCCCACTTCGCCCCGCAGCTGCGGGCGGAGCTGGACCTGGCGGGCTACGTCGACGCGTCGTACCGCGACGCGCTGGCCGAGGTGCCCCACGTCGAGGGGGTGAGCGCGCACGAGCGGCGGATGCGCGAGGTCTGCTACCTGCACCTGACGCGCTTCGTGCAGATCCTGCTCGACCGCAAGGACCGCATGAGCATGGCCGGCGGGCTCGAGGTCCGCGTGCCGTTCTGCGACCACCGCCTCGTCCAGTACGTCTTCAACACCCCGTGGGCACTGAAGACGTTCGACGGCCGGGAGAAGAGCCTGCTGCGCGCCGCGACGCGCGACGTGCTGCCGGCGTCGATCGCCGACCGGGTGAAGAGCCCCTACCCGTCGACGCAGGACCCGGGCTACGAGAAGGCGCTGCGGGCGTCGGTCGCCGACCTGGTCCACGACCGCGACGCGCCGGTCCGCGAGCTCGTCGACACCGAGGCCCTGCGCACGGCCGTCGACGCGCCCCAGGACGGCCCGAGCATCGACACCGACCGCGCGCGGATGGAGTCGGTCCTGCAGATCGACGCCTGGCTGCGCCGCTACCGGCCGACGCTGGCGCTCTGAAGCGAGGGGCCGCACCGAGGGGCCGCGCCGAGGGCCGCGGGAGGGGCGTCCCCCGGTCACCGTGGGGCAGCACGGCGACCGGGGGACGCGAGACCCCGTGCGGCCGGGCGCGGTCGGTCGCACGGGGGACCGGGTCGTCCGCAACGGGACGGCTCGGGGTCGGCAGGGTCCGTCGCCGACGAGGTCGACCCGGGGGCCGACGACCCTGACGGCCGTACGGCGACCTCGGCGCGAACTGCGGCGACAACGGCACCAGTCCAACGAGCGACGTCGGTCGAGCGATACGCACTCTCGCTGTCCTGCCCGCGATTCGCGCCGGACGGCGCCCCGGTTCACCCCGGCGGGGGACGGATGTGGCGTGACCCACGTCGCGTCCGACGGTCCGCGCCTGCCCGGCGGGGCTCGCTGGGCGCGGCGCTGCGCCCGGCCGGTGGGACACTGGGGACGTGCAGACCGCTCAGGGTCCGGACCCCTCGACAGGGAGGGGCGCGGACCTCGACCCGCCGACCGACCCCGTCGTCCGGCCGGTGCCCGCCGTGGCCACCGGCCCCGCGTCGACCGGCACCGATGATGACGGGCCGGCCGCGTCCGCCCGCCGCCCGGGGGCCGGGAGCCCGGCGGGGGGCGCCGGCACGCCGACCGGCTTCGTCGACGACCCCGAGAAGCGCGCTCGCCTGCGCCGCATGAAGGCCGTCGCGCTGTCGTTCCTGCTCGGGGCGGCGGTGGTCTGGGTGGTCTTCCTGCTCTGGGAGCGCAACGGCGGGCCGGCCTTCACCGGCTACGTGCGCGCCGCCGCCGAGGCCGGGATGGTCGGCGGGCTCGCCGACTGGTTCGCGGTCACCGCGCTCTTCCGCCACCCGCTCGGCATCAAGATCCCGCACACCGCGCTCATCCCGCGCAAGAAGGACCAGCTCGGGTCGGCGCTGTCCGACTTCGTGGGCGGGAACTTCCTCGCGCCGACGGTGGTCGGCGAGAAGCTGCGCGCGGCCCGGATCTCCGCGCGTCTCGGCAGCTGGCTCTCGGCGCCGGGCAACGCCGCGCGGGTCACCGCCGAGCTCGCGACCGTCGTGCGCGGCGCGGTGACGGTGCTGCGCGACGAGGAGATCCAGGCCGTGGTCGACCAGGCCGTGACGCGCCGGGTGGTCGCGCAGCCGTGGGGTCCGCCGCTGGGCCGGCTGCTCGCGGGCGTGCTCGCCGACGGGTCGCACCGCCGGCTCGTCGACCTCATCTGCGACCGCGCCTACGACTGGGTGCGCAACAACCACGAGACCGTGATGGCGCTGGTCAGCAAGCAGGCGCCGACCTGGTCGCCGCGGTTCGTTGACGGGCTCATCGCCGACCGCCTCTACGCCGAGGCGCTGTCGTTCGCGTGGGCGGTGAAGTCCGACCCGGACCACCCGCTGCGCAAGGCCATCGACCGCTTCCTCGTCTCCTTCGCCGCCGATCTCCAGGACGACCCGGAGACCGGCGAGCGGGTCGAGGCCATCAAGCAGCAGCTCCTCGAGCACCCGGACGTCCAGGCGCTGATCTCGCGGGCCTGGTCCACCGGCAAGGCGATGCTGCTCGACGCCGCCGAGGACCCGTCGTCGCAGCTGCGCCTGCGGGTCACCGACGGCATCGCCCGCTTCGGGCAGCGCCTCGACACCGAGGAGGACCTCCGCGACAAGATCGACGGCTGGATCGTCGAGGCTGCGTCGTACGTCGTGGGCCGCTACTCCAGCGAGATCTCCACGCTGATCTCGGACACCGTCGCGCGCTGGGACGGCCCCGAGACCTCGCGGAAGGTGGAGCTGCAGGTCGGGCGCGACCTCCAGTTCATTCGCATCAACGGCACGCTCGTCGGCGCCCTCGCGGGGCTGGTCATCTACACGGTGGGCGAGCTGCTGGTCTAGGACCCGACGGCGAGGCCCGCGGCCGCCGCCCCGACCCCGGCGAGCGTCGAGCCCAGGACGTACAGGACGCCGGTGGCGCGGGCCCGCTCCTGGGCCAGGCGCACGGTCTCGACGGCCAGCGTCGACCACGTCGACAGCGCGCCGCAGAACCCGACGCCGACCAGCGCCACCACGCCGAGCGGGGCGGGCCCGCCGAGGACGAGGCCGAGGACGAACGACGCGGAGACGTTGACGGCGACCGTGCCCCAGGGCACCGCGCCCTCCCGCATGGGCGTCAGCAGGCGGCCGGCGAGGTAGCGGACCGGCGCCCCGACCGCCGCGCCGAGCGCGACCAGCAGCCCGGTCACGCGGTCACCCGGCGCGCCAGCGCCGACCCGAGCGCCGCGGCCCCGACGGCGGCGACGATCGTGCCGGCCAGGTAGACGAGGGCGGTCGCCCCGTGCCCGCCGGCGACCAGGAGGTCCGCGTCGACGGCGAAGGTCGAGAACGTGGTGAACCCGCCGAGGACGCCGACCCCGAGGAACGGGCGCGCGAGCGGGTGCGTCGTGCGCGCCGCGGCCACGACGACGAGCACGCCCATGAGCAGGCTGCCCAGGACGTTGACGCCGAACGTGGCCCACGGGAAGCCGCCGTCCGCGCTCGGCAGGGCCAGCGCGACGCCCCAGCGGGCGAGCGAACCGACCACGCCGCCGGCGGCGACGGCGGCCGTCACGGGGCCCTGACCGCGGGTGAAGGGGCTCTCCGGCATTGCCCGCCGAACCTAGCCCGTCGCCCGTCCGTGTGTGCGATAGGCCACGTGACCAGCGCAAGCACGGTGCTTGCACGAGCTAGCACATGTGTTAGCGTGGTTGTCAGCGAGTTCGGAGGGGATGGTTCCGGTGTCGGGCACGGACGGGGTCGAGAAGATCGGCCAGGCCGTCGAGGACATCGGGGCCTACATCCGCCGGCAGCGCGAGGGCGCGGAGGTCAGCCTCCGTCAGCTCGCCAAGGTTGCGGGGATCAGCAACCCGTACCTGAGCCAGATCGAGCGTGGGCTGCGCAAGCCGTCTGCCGAGATCCTGGCCCAGATCGCGACCGGCCTGCGGATCTCCGCCGAGGCGCTGTACGTCCGCGCCGGGATTCTCGAGCCACGGGAGTCCTCGCCGGTGCTGGACGCCGTGGCCGCGGACCCGGACCTGTCCGAGCGCCAGAAGCAGGTGCTCGCCGACATCTACGAGTCCTTCCGTCGCGGCAACGTCGCCGACAGCAGTGCGGCCGGGAGCAGCGCCGCCACCGGGCCGGAGGACGCCGGGACCGACGTCGGGGGAGACATCCCCACCGACGTGGTGCCCCGCTCGTCCTGAGCCACCAGAACACGTATCGCAGTCCCGAGACAGGAACGGAGACGACCCATGCCGGTCACTTTCCCGACCAAGTTCGACGTCCGTGAGGCCCGCGACCAGGCCAACAAGGTCGTCTCGGACGCCATCGACCCGCTGCGCCAGCCGGCGCTGGCCGTGCTGGGTCTCGGCGACGCCGCCGTCGTCGCCGCCCGCGACGCCGTCGGCCGCGTGCAGGCCGGCGCCACCGAGGTGCAGGCCCGCGTCGAGGACCTCCCGACCGAGCTGCAGGAGCTGCGCTCGAAGCTGACCGCCGAGGACTTCCGTCGCCTCGTCGACAGCTACCTCGCCGCGGTCCGCAGCGTCTACGCCGAGCTCGTCAGGCGCGGCGAGAAGTCCTACCAGGACATCAAGGCGCAGCCGCAGGTCAAGCAGGCCCTGGACACGGTCGACCAGGTCGGCAAGGACGTCGAGAAGAACCTCGAGGACGCCGTCGAGGGCTTCCGCGTCCGCGGTGAGGCCGGTCTGGCCGAGGTCACCAAGCAGACGCGCTCGGTCGGCGAGCGCGCCGCCCGCGCGACCCAGCGCCTCAGCGCCCAGGCCGCCGAGACCGTGGCCGAGGCCGGCTCCGAGCTCTCCGAGGAGATCAAGGAGGCCGGTGACGAGGTCGCCTCCGAGACCCGGAGCACGACCCGCAAGGCCGCGTCCCGGACCGCCCCGAAGAAGCAGGGCCCGAAGAACGCCCCCAAGTCCGCGGCCACCGCGGGCGGCGCCAAGAAGGCCCCGAAGAGCTGAACCCCCCGCACCCGGCGGTGACGCCGTGGTGACACCGCTGGTCCACACGACCCCGGGACGCTCCGCCGTCCCGGGGTCGTCGTGTGTGCGCACCTGACCGCGCGCCTGTCGCCCGTCCGAGGAGGGGACGTACTGTGGAGGCGTGTCGGTGCTCTACAACCTCGACGGCTACGTGCTGCTGGTGCTGTGGCTGCTGGGCATCCCCGTAGGCCTCTACGCCTTCGTGCACGCCCTCATGCAGCGCTCCGACGCCTTCACGGCCGCCGACAAGCTGACCAAGCCGGTCTGGTGCGCGATCACCGGCGTCGGCCTCGCGATCCTCGCCATCTCCACCAGCGGCCCGTACAGCTTCCTCTGGCTGATCGGCATCATCGCCGTGCTCATCTACATCGTCGACGTGCGGCCGCGGGTCACGGAGATCCAGCAGGGCCCGCGCTGGTGACGGCCGCGGCCGCCCGGGCGATCGCCGGGTCGCTCGCGCCGGAGCCCGCCCTCGACCGCCCCGACCTGCTCGCCGCGCCCGTCGCCGCCGCCCTGCGCGCGCTGCCCGCCGAGGAGGCCGCGGGCTGCCTGGTCGCCGCGATCGACCCCGAGCTCGCCGACACCGCCGCGTTCTGCGAGGCCTACGGCTCGCCGCTCGAGGCCTCGGCGAACTGCGTCGTCGTCGCCGGCGCGCGGTCCGGCGAGCGCCGCTACGCGGCCTGCGTCGTCCTCGCGACCACCCGCGCCGACGTCAACAACGTCGTCCGCCGGCGCCTCGACGTGCGCAAGGCGTCCTTCGCGCCGATGGACGAGGCGGTGGAGCTCACCGGCATGGCGTACGGCGGCATCACCCCGTTCGGCGTGCCGGCCGGGTGGCCGGTGCTCGTCGACGCCGCCGTCCCCGCGGCGCCCGCGGTGGTCGTGGGCAGCGGGCTGCGGGCGAGCAAGCTCCTCGTGCCGGGCGCGGTGCTGGGCGCGCTGCCCGGCGCCGAGACGGTGGAGGGGCTGGCCCGCTGAGCTGAGCCCGGCTACCGCCCGCCCTCGACCCGCGCCCGCCACAGCACGCTGATCGAGGCGCCCGGCTGGTCGTAGACGGGGTTGGGCGCCGAGGTCGGGAAGGCCAGGTTCGAGCCGGGGTCCGAGCGGAACGGGTGCCGGGCGACCTCGACGTCGTTGAGCGTGACGACGATCGTCCCGCTGGTGGCGAGGGTGCCGCTGTTGACCAGCCGGGCGGTGACCGTGCAGGTCGGGGTGCGGCAGGTGTTCTCGCCGCCCTCGAGGGTCAGCGCGATCTGCGGGCGCTCGGTGACGGCCACGAGGTAGCTCTTCATCGACGGCACCTGACCGACGAGCGTCTGCAGGTCCTGCAGCGCCGCCGGATCGGCGCGCGCCACCGTCACCGGCCCCTCGCGGTCCGCGCCGAACCCGGGGAGCTCGAAGGCCACCATCGCCGGCGGCTCGCCGTCGACGACGGTGACCGTGCGGCCGTCGGTGCCGGGTGTGAGGACCCGCGCCTCCCGGCCGTCGATCACCGCGCCCTGCTCCTGCTCCCCGACGTCGGGGGCGGCGATCCGGTCCGCGAGCGAGGCCGGCGCCACCGCCCAGGTCGGCAGCCCCGCGGGCAGCTCGGGGTAGGCGTCCGCGAGCCACACGCCGTCGAGGCGCTCGGCGAGTTCGGGACGGCCGGCGGTGCGCCCCTCCCACCACGCGCGGTCGCCGCGCAGGGCCTGGTCGCCGCCGACGGTGACGAACTCGGCGCGCCCACCCGCGTCGCGGGTGATCGAGCCGGTGGCATTGCCGGCGCGGTCGACGACGACCTCGAGCGTCGCCGGTCCGCCCTCGTCGTCGATGCGGCCGCCGTACGTCGCGCCCTCCCAGCCGCGCACGTCGGCGACGGTGGCCTCGAGCGTGGCCGACGGCGAGGCCGGGCGCGTGACGACGACCAGCACCGTCCCGATGACGAGCAGCAGCACCACGGCCGCCGCGACCGGGAGGACCCAGCGGCGGCGACGCGCCGGCCCGCCCTGCTGGCCCTGCTGACCCCCGGGAACGCCCGGCGGCGGACCCCACTGCCCGGGCCAGCCGCCCGGTCCGCCCTGCTGCCCGGGGTAGCCGCCCTGCTGACCCCCGGGAACCCCGGGCGGCGGGCCCCACGGCCCGGGCCGGCCGCCCGGTCCGCCCTGCCGGCCGGGGTAGGCCTGCTGGCCGGGGTAGCCCTGGTGGCCGTAGCCCGGACAGCCCTGCTGGCCGTCGCCGGTGGGGACCGGACCGGGCGCCCACGGGCCCGGCGTCGACGGGGCGCTCCGGGTCGCCTGCCCGCTCTGCGCTCCCGCGGCGCCCGGGGTCGCGTCGCCGGACGCCGTCGCGCCGGTGCCGGCGCTGCCCGGCGTGGGATGGACCGTCGTGGGATGGACCGTCGTCGCGGCCCCGGACCCGGTGTCCGGTGAGGTCGCGGCGGTGGGGTGCACCTCCTCCGCCCCCGGATCGGGGTCCGGCGGGGCGGCCGGGCCGTCGTGCCGCGTCTCGTCGTCGCCCGTCACGTCGGCCTCCCCCACCCACCCGCGCCTCGCCAGGCGGACCGTAGCCCGATCGTGGGCCACTGAGGAGACGTTCAGCGCAGAATCCGCGTCCTCGTCGCTCCGGGAATCGGCGCAGGCATCGAGGTGTTCGGCACGCTATATTTGAAACGTCAACCAAAGGAGGGACGATGCCCGCGCCGACGGTCGCCGACCTGACGGTCCTGCCCCGCATCCCCGAGCCCGACGGCCTCCGGGTCGGCGTGACCGAGCGGACGGTCCGCTCGGTCACCACCGCCCCGCAGGGCTACGAGGGCGAGGGCTTCCCGGTCCGCCGCGCCTTCGCGGGCGTCGACCTCGCCCTGCTCGACCCCTTCATCCACCTCGACCAGATGGGCGAGGTGGAGTACGCGCCGGGCGAGCCCAAGGGCACGGCGTGGCACCCGCACCGGGGGTTCGAGACCGTCACCTACATCATCGACGGCACCTTCGAGCACGCCGACAACCACGGCGGCGGCGGGACGATCAGCAACGGCGACACGCAGTGGATGACCGCCGGCGGGGGCGTCCTGCACATCGAGCGGCCGCCGGAGGCGCTGGTCGCGTCGGGTGGGCTGTTCCACGGCCTGCAGCTGTGGGTGAACCTGCCGCGCGCGCAGAAGTGGGCGCAGCCCCGCTACCAGGACCTGCACTCGGGCGCGGCCGCGCTGCTGACCAGCGCCGACGCCGGGACGCTCGTGCGCGTCATCGCCGGCGAGGTCGCGGGGCACGCCGGCCCGGGCTCGACCCACACGCCGATGACCATGGCGCACGCCTCGCTGGAGCCCGGCGCGCAGCTGCGCCTGCCCTGGGACCGCGAGCAGAACGCGCTGGTCTACGTCCTGTCCGGCGACGGCACGGTGGGCGCCGAGCGCCGCCCGGTGCGCACCGGGCAGCTCGCGGTGTTCGGCCCCGGCGAGTCGCTGCGCGTGGCCGCCGATCCCGGCCAGGAGGGACGCCACCCGACGCTCGAGGTGGTCCTGCTCGGCGGGCGCCCGATCCGCGAGCCCGTGGCGTGGGGCGGCCCGTTCGTCATGAACACCGCGCAGGAGGTCCGCGAGGCGATGGTCGACTTCCACGCCGGCCGGCTCGGCGCGATCCCCGCCGAGCGCGTGTGACCCGCCCTAGCGGAACACCACCGTCCGGCCCGCGTGCACCTGCACGCGGTCCTCGAGGTGGGCGCGCAGCCCGCGCGCCAGCACGAGCTTCTCGACGTCGCGGCCCCGGCGGACCATGTCCTCCGGGGTGTCGGCGTGGTCCACGCGGCTGACGTCCTGCTCGATGATCGGGCCGGCGTCGAGGTCGGGCGTCACGTAGTGGCAGGTCGCCCCGACGAGCTTGACCCCGCGGGCGTGGGCCTGGTGGTAGGGCCGCGCACCCATGAACGAGGGCAGGAAACTGTGGTGGATGTTGATCGCACGGCCCGCCCAGCGGTCGCACAGCGCCGGGGTCAGGACCTGCATGAACCGCGCCAGCACCACCGCGGCGGGCTCCTGGGCGTCGACGATCTCGGCGACCTGCGCGAAGGCGGCGTCGCGGCCGGTGCGCGCCTCGTCGTCGTCGGCGCGCGACGGGAACGGCACATGGTGGAACGGCACGCCGTGCGCCGCGGCGACCGGGCGCAGCACCTCGTGGTTGCCGACGACCGCCCGCACGTCCATGTCGAGCTCGCCGCCCCAGACCCGCCCGAGCAGGTCGTGCAGGCAGTGCGACTCCCTGCTGACCAGGATCACGACGCGCGGCGACTCGCTGGTGTCCCGGACGCGCCACGCCACCGGCTCGCCGCCGGGCACCTCGAGCTCGGCGGCGATCTGCCCGATCACGGGTCGCAGCACGTCGGCGCCGCCCGGCACCGAGGCGGCGTCGACCACCTGGCGGGTCACGAACCACCCGGCGGCGGTGTCGGCGTGGTAGGCCGCCTCGGTGATCGAGGCGCCGAGGCCGGCGAGCCGCCCGGTGATGGTGGCGACGATGCCGGTGCGGTCGGGGCAGCTGAGCGTGATGACGAGCCGGCGGCTCACGAGCGGTCCTGCGCCAGTCGGCGGCGCGTGAAGTCGTCCTCGGCGTCGAGCAGCTGGTCCACCTGTTCGACGACGACGCCCTCGACCCGCCCGCCGACCATCGGCACGTTGACGGCCGCCTCGCCCTCGACCGTGGTCACCGACCCGCCGCCCGAGTCCTCCAGGCGCTGCGTTCCCGTCATCGACCCGGGCAGCCCGCGCACCGTCACCTCGAACGTGCCCTCGTAGCCGCCCGCGTCCCGCGGCCGCCAGGTCTCGACCCGGTCGAGGACCAGGTCGCCCCCGGTGAAGCGGCGGATGACCGACGGGAGGAACTCCGCGGGGACCGCCTGGCGCAGCTTCAGCCGCGCCCCGGAGTCGTCGACGGCGTGCTCGACCAGCGCCGGATCGTTGCCGCCCAGCTCCTGCAGGCGGGCGCGGAGGTGGTCGGCGTCGACCAGCTCGGCGTAGACGTCCCGGGCGGGGACGTCCCAGGTGGCGCGGTGGGTGATGCGGCGTGGCACGCGCGGGAGGCTACCGTCGGAGGGCGTGGCACCCGGTCCGACCGCACCAGCGACGCCAGCAGCCTCCTCGGCAGGGGCCCCCGCGTCGGCCCGCTCCGAGGGCGGCGACGTCGATCCCGCGACGCTGCTCGCCCCCCAGACGACGCTCGGGCTCGGCGGCCCGGCGCGGCGGCTCGTGCACGCCCGGACCGCCGACGAGGTCGTCGCCCGGGCCCGCGCCGCCGACGGGGCGGGCGAACCGCTGCTGCTGGTGGGCGGGGGGTCGAACCTCGTCGTCGGCGACGCCGGGTTCGCCGGCACGGCGCTGGTCGTCGACACGCAGGGCCACCACGTCGTGCACCGGGACGCGGACTCGGTGGTCGTGCACGTCGAGGCCGGCCACGACTGGGACGCGCTGGTCGCCGACACCGTCGCCGAGGGCCTCGGCGGGCTCGAGTGCCTCTCGGGCATCCCGGGACGCACCGGGGCGACGCCCGTGCAGAACGTCGGCGCCTACGGCGTGGAGGTCGCCGACGTGCTCGTCGACGTCGACCTCTACGCGCGCCGCACCGGTCGTCGGGGACCCGTGCCCGCCGCCGACCTGGACCTCGGCTACCGCACGAGCCGGCTCAAGGGCGACCGCAACGTCGACGGCGAGATCGTGCTCGGCGTGCGGTTCCGGTTGACGACCGACGGGCTCTCCGCCCCGGTCCGCTACGCCGAGCTGGCGCGCGCCCTCGACGTCGAGCCCGGGAGCCGCGTGCCGGTGGCCGCGGCCCGCGAGGCGGTGCTGGGGCTGCGCCGGCGCAAGGGCATGGTGCTCGACCCCGACGACGCCGACAGCCGCAGCGCCGGCTCGTTCTTCATGAACCCCGTGGTCGACGCGGAGACCGCCGCCCGGGTCGCGGCCCTCACGGAGGCGGCGGGCCAGCAGCCGGTCACGGCGTGGCCGCAGCCGGACGGGCGCGTGAAGCTCTCCGCCGCCGCCCTCATCGAGCGTGCGGGCGTGCCCCGCGGCCATCCCGGGGAGCACGCCCCGGTCCGCGTGTCGACGAAGCACACGCTCGCCCTGACCCACCGCGGCGGCGGCACCACCGACGACCTCCTGGCGCTCGCCCGCGACGTCCGCGACAGGGTCGACGGGGCGTTCGGGCTCGTCCTCCACCCGGAGCCGGTGCTCGTCGCCTGCGCGCTCTGAGCCGCCTGTCCGGTTCGCGGCGAGACCCCGCTCACGATCGCTGCGCCGCCCGTGTGAGGGAGGCGCGACCCTGACCACCGGCCCCGCGCCGGCCGCGTCGTGCGGTCGGTGGATCGATATCGAGGGGGTGCTCCGCGGGTGCGGGGACGCGTGCAGGGTGTGCTGGCCCTCCTGGTGGCGCTGGTCGCCGCCGCCGGGGTCGTCGTGGGGTGCGCGACCGCGGGCGCGACACCCCCGGGCCCGGGCGCGCCGCCGGCGGCCGCCGCGCCGAGCGTCACGACGACCGCCGCCCCGGGCCGCACCGACGTCGACCCCGGCGGCGAGATCAGCGTCTCGGCGCCCGACGCGACCCTGCGCGACGTCGCCCTGACCGGCGCCGACGGCCGGGCCGTGGCCGGCACGACCAGCCCCGACGGGCACCGCTGGACCGCCGGCGAGGCCCTGGGCTACGGCAAGGGCTACACGTGGTCGGGCAGCGCGGTGTGCGCCGACGGCGCGGTCACGCCGGTCGCGGGCGGCTTCACCACGATGACCCCGGACCGGATCGTGCGCGCGCAGTTCACCCAGCCCGACGACGCGACGGTCGGGGTCGCGGCGCCGATCGTCATCCAGTTCGACGGCCCGGTGACCGACAAGGCCGCGGCCGAGCGGGCCCTGTCGATCCGGACCTCGGTGCCCACCGAGGGCTCCTGGGCCTGGCTCCCCGACGACGCGAACGGCTCGCGGGTGCACTGGCGGCCGAAGGACTACTGGCAGCCCGGCACCGTCGTCGATGTGCGCGCCGACCTCTACGGCGTCGATCTCGGCGACGGGGCGTACGGCCGCGAGGACCTCACCAGCCACCTCACGATCGGCCGCTCCCAGATCGTGCGCGCCGACGTCGGCAGCCACCGCATGGTCGTCATCCGGGACGGGCAACGGGTCATGGACGTGCCGGCGAGCTACGGGCTCGGCAGCGACCCGAACCGCATCACGCGCTCGGGCACGCACGTCGTCACCGAGAAGTTCGACAACAAGCGGATGACCAGCGCGCAGTACGGCTACGACCTGGTCGAGCACTGGGCCGTGCGGATCTCCAACAACGGCGAGTTCATCCACGCCAACCCGGCCTCGACGAGCGCCCAGGGCTCGAGCAACGTCACCCACGGCTGCGTCAACCTCTCGATGGCCGACGCGCGGGCCTACTTCGACTCCGCCCTCTACGGCGACCCCGTGGAGGTCACGGGCTCGGGCGTGGACTACTCCGCGCGCGACGGCGACATCTACGACTGGACGGTGCCGTGGGACCGGTGGCGGTCGATGTCAGCACTGTGACATCAGCGCTGTGACATCAGCGTTCCGACGTGCGGTGGAAGCGCATCCCCGAGGCCTGGTCGCGGGGCTTGAGGACGATCGTGTCCAGGTTGACGTGCGACGGCCGGCCCATGGCGAACGCGACGACCTCGGCCACGTCCTGCGCGACCAGCGGCGTCAGGCCCTCGTAGACCTTCGCCGCGCGGGCCTCGTCGCCGCCGAAGCGCACGAGCGAGAACT
Organism: Actinomycetospora sp. ABD4_176; assembly: GCF_056311855.1. NCBI lineage: Bacteria > Bacillati > Actinomycetota > Actinomycetes > Pseudonocardiales > Pseudonocardiaceae > Actinomycetospora > Actinomycetospora sp. ABD4_176. Next base: position 4,541,522 of record NZ_CM149974.1, read on the forward strand.
CGGTCTCCACCGCGCCCGGCGCGACCTCGGTGAGGCGCACCGGCTGCCCGAGCAGCTCGCCGCGCAGGGTGCGGTGCATGGCGCCCTCGGCGTGCTTGGCCGACGTGTAGCCCGAGCCGCCGTCGTAGACCTCGAGGCCGGCGATCGAGGTGATGGTGACGACGTGCCCGTCGCCGGAGTCGATCAGCAGTGGCAGCAGCGCCTTCGTGATGCGCATGGTGCCGAGGACGTTGGACTCCCACATCCAGCGCCACTTGTCCTCGTCGGCCTCCATCACCGTCTCGGTGCCCTGCGCGCCGCCCGCGTTGTTGACCAGGCCGCGCAGCCGCCCGCCGCCGTCGACCATCTCGCGCACCGACGCCGCGAACGCCGCGACCGAGTCGGCGTCGGTGACGTCGAGGGCGAGGGCGGTGCCGCCGACCTCGTCGGCGATCTCCCGGCACCGCTCCACGCGGCGCGCGCCGAGCACGGGGTGCCAGCCGTCGGCGGCCAGCGCGCGGGCGGTGGCCGCGCCGATGCCGGAGCTGGCACCGGTGACGACGGCGAGGGGGCGGTCGGTTCCGGGAGGCGCGGAAGGCGTGGTCACACCGCCGCACCCTAGGACGCCCCGGGCCGGGCAGCGGGTTCGGCGCGGCTCCGCGGCGGCCGCGCACCTAAGCTGACCACCGTGACCCCGGCGGCGACGACGGCATCGGCGGCCTGCGCGGCATCAGCCACCCCCGCGGTACCGCGATCCCGGGGCACGGATCCGGTCATCCGTCACCATCCTGGGCGCCCGCGTCGCGTCGCCGTCATCTCGCTGCACACCTCGCCCCTGGCCCAGCCCGGCACGGGCGACGCCGGCGGCATGAACGTCTACGTCGTCGAGACCGCCCGGCGCATGGCCCAGCGCGGCGTCCAGGTCGAAATCTTCACGCGGGCGACGTCGTCGGACCTCCCGCCGGTGGCCGAGCTCGCGCCCGGCGTGCTGGTCCGGCACGTCACGGCCGGTCCGTACGGCGGGCTGGGCAAGGAGGACCTGCCGAGCCAGCTCTGCGCGTTCACCGCCGGGGTGCTGCGCGACGAGGCCCGCCACGAGCCCGGCTGGTACGACGTCGTGCACAGCCACTACTGGCTCTCCGGGCAGGTCGGCTGGCTGCTCCGCGACCGCTGGGGCGTGCCGCTCGTGCACACCGCGCACACCCTGGCCAAGGTCAAGAACGCGTCGCTGGCCGAGGGCGACCGGCCCGAGCCGCTGTCGCGGACGGTCGGCGAGGAGCAGGTGGTCGCGGAGGCGGACCGCCTGGTGGCCTCGACGCAGGCGGAGGCCGACGACCTCGTCGCCGCCTACGGCGCCGACCCCGACCGCGTGCGCACCATCGCGCCCGGCGTCGACCTGCGCACCTTCACGCCCGCCCGCGACCGCGAGGCCGCCCGCGCCGCGCTCGGGCTCGCGCCGGACGCCGTCACGCTCGCGTTCGTGGGACGCATCCAGCCGCTCAAGGCCCCCGACGTGCTCCTGCGCGCGGCCGCCGCGATGCTCGCGCGGCGCCCGGAGCTGCGGGGACGGCTCGTCGTCCTCGTCGTCGGCGGGCCCTCGGGCACCGGCCTCGCCGAGCCGGAGTCGCTCGTGTCGCTCGCGCGGGAGCTGGGTATCGCCGACGTCGTGCGTTTCCTGCCGCCCCGGGGCGGCGACGACCTCGCCGCGGTCTACCGGGCCGCCGACGTCGTCGCGGTCCCGAGCCACTCCGAGTCGTTCGGCCTCGTCGCGCTCGAGGCCCAGGCGTGCGGGACACCGGTGGTCGCCGCGGCCGTGGGCGGGCTGCCGACGGCCGTCGCGCACGAGCGCTCCGGGCTGCTCGTCACCGACCACGAGCCCGACCACTGGGCCGACGCGCTGGCGCGGGTGGGGCTCGACCAGGCCGAGCGCCAGCGGCTCGCCGCGGGCGCGGTCGAGCACGCCGCGATGTTCTCGTGGGACCGCACCGCCGACGCGCTGCTCGCCACCTACGCCGAGGCGTCGCGGGCCCAGGCGCGTGACCGGGCGCGGGAGGTGGCCGTGTGAGCGATCTCGAGGAGATCGAGAAGGTGCTGGTCGCCGCGCTCGAGGAGCGCGAGCTGACCTACCTGCGCCGCGGGCCGGGGCGGCTGTTCGTCACCCTGCCCGGCACGAAGAAGCTCGCCACGCACTGCTGGCTGGTGCTCACGCCGCACGCGCTGCTCGTCGAGGCGTTCGTCTGCCGGCACCCGGACGAGAACCTCGAGGAGGTCTACCGCTTCCTCCTGCAGCGCAACGCCCGGCTCTACGGCGTGCACTACACGATCGACCGTGCGGGCGACATCCACCTGGTCGGCCGGGTCGGGCTGCACGCCGTCACCGACGACGAGGTCGACCGCATCCTCGGGCAGGTGCTCGAGGCCGCCGACGGCGACTTCAACACCCTGCTCGAGCTCGGGTTCGTCACGTCGATCCGCCGCGAGTGGGCGTGGCGCGAGTCGCGGGGCGAGTCGCTGGCCAACCTCTCGGCGTTCGCGCACCTCGTCGACGGCGGCGACGGTGCGGGCGGCAGCACGGGTGACGGCACGGGGCGCTGAGCGGGATCCGCAGGGCCACGCCGCCGGCGTGGGACGGGGGGCATCCGACGCCGGCGGCGGGCGACTCGGGGCGCTCGCGTGAGAGTGGCCGCCGACCGACCCCGTGTGTCGAATCGGCTGCTGGAACTCGAGGGTCCCACCACGGAACACACAGGGCAAGGCGTCGTCACGCGGCTGAACGGGTGACACGGACCGTCTCGGACGATCCGCCCGATCACGCAGGGATCGGCACGACCGAGTACCGGCAGGTAGGTTGGCCGCGCACCGCGGTCCGGCTTCGAGGAGGACGCCCCATGATCGTTCGCAGCCCGTACGACGACGTCGACGTCCCGGACGTGGGTCTGCCCGAGTTCCTGTTCGGCGACCTGGGCGACGCCGCGCAGCGGGTGGCAGTCATCGACGGGCCGTCCGGGCGCGAGGTCACCTTCGGCGAGCTGGCGGGGGCGGTCGACCGTTTCGCCGCCGCGCTCGGCGAGCGCGGGCTCGGCCGCGGCGACGTCCTCGCCCTGTTCGCGCCGAACAACCCGTACTACCCGGTGATCTTCCACGGCGCCCTCGCCGCCGGCCTCGCCGTCACGACCGTGAACTCGCTCTACACCCCCGACGAGCTGGCCTTCCAGCTCCGCGACTCCGGCGCGAAGATCCTGGTCACCGTCTCGCCCTTCCTCGACCGCGCGCGGGCGGCGCTGCGTGAGGAGGGCGTGGTGGTCGCGGAGACGATCCTCCTCGACGACGCGCGCGACGACGCCACCACGCCGATGCCCGAGAGCACGCTCGCCGACGCGCTGTCGACGACCGCCGAGCGCCCGCAGGTCACCGTCACGGGCGACGACGTGGCCGCGCTGCCCTACTCGTCGGGCACCACCGGCCGCGCCAAGGGCGTGGTGCTGACCCACCGCAACCTCGTGGCGAACCTCGTCCAGTTCCAGGCGGTCAACGCGAGCACCGGGCCCGACTCGACGATCCTCGCCGTGCTGCCGTTCTTCCACATCTACGGCATGACCGTGATGATGAACCACGGCATCTACGTGCGGGCGACCGTCGTGACGATGCCCAAGTTCGACCTGGCCGACTTCCTCCGGACGATCTCCGAGCACCGGATCGACCGCGTCTACATCGCCCCGCCGATCGCCGTGGCGCTGGCCAAGCACCCGATGGTCGACCAGTACGACATCGACTGCGTCGACGTCGTGTTCTCCGGCGCCGCCGCCCTCGACGCCGAGCTCGGGCACGCGGTCGGCAAGCGGCTGAACTGCACGGTCCTGCAGGGCTACGGGATGACCGAGCTGAGCCCGGTCAGCCACGCCATGCCGCAGGACCGCCCCGACATGGACCTCAACTCGATCGGTGTGGCGCTGCCCAACATCGAGTGCAAGCTCGTCGACCCGGAGACCGGGCAGGAGGGCGTCGAGCGCGGCGAGCTGTGGGTCCGCGGGCCGAACGTCATGCGCGAGTACCTCAACAACCCCGAGGCGACCGCGGCGACCCTGGACGCCGACGGCTTCCTCCACACCGGCGACGTTGCCACCGTCACCGACGAAGGCGTCTTCCACATCGTCGACCGGGTCAAGGAGCTGATCAAGTACAAGGGCTACCAGGTTCCGCCGGCCGAGCTCGAGGCGCTGCTGCTGACGAACGAGGGCATCGCCGACGCGGCGGTCATCGGGGTCAAGGACGCCGAGGGCGAGGAGATCCCGAAGGCGTTCGTCGTGCTGCAGCAGGGCGCCGACCTCTCCGGTGACGACGTCATGTCCTTCGTCGCCGAGCGCATCGCGCCGCACAAGAAGGTCCGCGTGGTGGAGTTCGTCGACCAGATCCCGAAGTCGGCGTCGGGGAAGATCCTGCGGAAGGATCTTCGTGCTCGTGAGCAGGCTCCCGCGTAGGGTCTCTGACCCGGTGTTCCGGGACTCTGACCTGCGACGACGCCGAATGTCCGATGTGAAGTCTCTGTGAGTCTCAGCGGGCGTGGGCGGTTCGTCGGGAGATTCCACGGAACAGTCACGGACCGGATCTTCCATTTCAGATCTTCACTCCTCGCCGAGTAGATCTTGGATGCGGGCGTTGTAGGCGGCCCGTTCGCCGTCGAGGCACGCGGCGTCGACCGACAGCAGGACCTTGACCGAGTGGCCGGCCCGCTCGGCGACCTCCGTGGGCGGCACCCCGGCGTTGAGCCAGGACGACAGCGCCGCGTGCCGGAGGTCGTACGGGCGGGCCGCCAGCGGTGACGACGCGCCGAGTACGCGACGGACGTCATGACGCCACGCGCTACCAGCGTTGATGGTCGGACGAACGGCGGACCGGCGGCGGTGGAACGTGCGGTCGAGTTCATCGACGCCAACGCGCACCGCGCGATCAGCACCACCGAGCTCGCCCAGGCGGCGCGACAGCGTCGTCAAGATCGCGACCCGGTGGCAGTTCACCAACCACGGCCGGTCGCTGCGACGTATCGGCGCCGCTACGGATGCACCCCCGGCACCACCCTGCGCGCCCTTCCGGTCGGCGAGGACCCGACCTCTGCGGAGCGGCTGGCCGTGCACTCCCGACCGCATCACGCCCAGGAACGCGCCGAACTGGTCGCCGAGCGAGCGGTCAGAGCACAGCTCCGGGCGCTGATCACGCAGGTCAGTGCCGAGAACGTGCCGCTCTCGCCGGTCGTGGAGGCGCGGTTGCTGCTGAATCTGAGTCGAGAAGCCGCGGCGAAGGTCGAGAACGCGACCGACACAGCGGCCCACTGAGCGCGGCAGTGCACGGCGCTTGCAGACCGCTCACCGGGCGGGGACGGTGGTCGCACCGCAGCGCGCGGTACCGGCTTCCGGTTCACCAGCGAAGCCGGTGGAGCCGGTCCCGCTTCCGCACCTGCCACGCGTGGGGGCTGGAGCGGGGCCGTGCTCGGCCGCGTGACCGTGATCGGATGTCGGGGCTGATGAGCGGTACGGTTCAACCACGGTCGACCGCACGGCCGTGACCCGGACACGGGGCGCCGCTCGCTCGACGCTCCCGACAGTCCCGTTCTTCATGTGCATCCCCGACCTCCGCCGGCCGGTGGGGAGGGCAGATCGCAGCGCATGTCGCTCCGGCTCTGCCTGGCCAGTGCGCTCCACGTACTGCTCCCTGTGCCCACCGCCCCTCAAGAAGCGGGGAGCACACCCATGGACCCCACCTCCCACGACGACCTGGTCGTCGCCCTGCGCGCCGCCGCTCGCGACCTGGCCCAGCGCCGCAGCATCCGCGACCTCCAGCAGACTCTCGAGCAGATCGTCGCCTCGGCGGTGGCGACCATCCCGGGGGTCGACGCCGGCAGCATCTCGATGACCGAGCACGGACGGATCGAGACCCGCTGTCCGACCAGTGACGCCATCGGCAAGCTGGACAACACCCAGAGCGAGCTGCACGAGGGCCCCTGTATCACCGCGATCGAGGCACCGCCTACGAGCGGGATCGTGCTCGCCACCGACTTCGCCGACGCTGACGCCGAGCGCTGGCCGCGATTCGCCCCCTACGCGGTCGAGGCCGGCTACCGGGCCCTGATGTCCACCCAGCTCTCGGTCGACGGGGGCGTTCGCGCCGCCCTGAACCTGTACTCGGCCACCCCGAACGCCTTCGACGAGCACGCCCAGACCTTGGCCGGGCTGTTCGGTATCCAGGCCGCGATGCTGCTCTACGGGGCCAACACCGCCACCCACCTGCAGCACGCCATCGACAGTCGCGACCTCATCGGACAGGCCAAGGGCATCCTGCGCGAGCGGTTCAAGGTCGACGACGAGGGCGCCTTCCAGATGCTGGTCAAGTCCTCCCAGGACACCAACATCAAGCTCACCGCCGTCGCCCAGTGGCTCCTCGACGACACCGCGCCCGATCCGAAGGAGCCCTGAGCCCGCGCACCCCTGTTCGGCCCCAGCCCTGAGGCGCCACCGACCGTGGAAGGATGTCCCCCGCCAGGCCGCCGCGAGAGAGGACTCGAGCTCCCGGGCCACGGCGTTCGGGAAAGCGGAACAGGCGCATTGACACGGCGCCGGACGTGACGACCGTGGAGTTGCTGGCCCTACTCGACCGCTCGCGGCCCGGGAACAGTCAGCCGAGGCGGTCCTCGCGCTCGCTCCCCCCGCGAGCCGGGGGCCGCCACCGCCACACGCGTCGGGAGCAGGCACGCCTGTCCCCGCCGTGCCGTCGGACACAGCGCTGGACGTCGAACCCCGCGCACCCGCTGAGCGCGACGGACGGATAGGGGAGTTCTCCGTCGTCGTGCCGGGTCGTCGGTGACCCCCAGGGTGTGAACCGCGGAACCACCACGGAACAAGGTCGCAGTCACGACGGCTCCAGGAGGCCTCGAGGGTTCGTCCGGTCGACGGGGTAACGGCACGGCTACGCGCGGCGACAACTGGTTCATCTGCGGCCGGACAGGCCGGATCACCGTCCGAGTCGGCCCAACCCGTCGGGGGAACCACGAATGTCTGTCGCGCCTGAGTCCGGCCCGCGTCCGATGGCCGGCGGCCGTCCCCCGACGCCCTCGCCGCAGGTGGCTGTGCAGGTCCAGCCGCAGCGGTCCCGTGGCCCGGCTCACGACATCCCGGGCTCGTCCGACGTGACGGACCGACTGTTCATCCCGCAGGAGTACCGGCAGCCTCGTGCGCAGCCGGCCGGTGCCGGGCTGGTCCAGCGCCCCAGCGCGGGGATCGCCCAGCCCGGGCACCTCGGACGGGCGATGAAGCGTCGCAACCCGGTCGGGGTGTGGCTCGGCCTGCCGCTGATCACCTTCGGCATCTACACCTACGTCTGGTACTACAAGATTCACCGTGAGATGGCCGAGTTCGACCGGCGTCGCGTCGTCCCGGTCGCCGGACCGATGCTGGTGCTGCTTCTCCTGAGCTGGACGATCGTGGCCCCGCTGGTGTCGCTCTACAACACCGGGAACCGCATCGCCGACGCCCAGCGCGCCGCCGGCCTGCGCCCGACCTGCAGCGCCGGCATCGGCCTGCTGCTCTGCTTCGTCTTCGGGCTGGTCTCGCTGTACTACCAGAGCGAGCTGAGCAAGATCGTCGACTCGTACGGCGCCCCCGTGGGCACCGAGGTCCCCCTCCGCGGCTGAGTCCGCAGCCGGTGTGGCGACAGGCGGTCGTCGGGCTGGACGGCGGTTCACCACGACGGGACGGAATCCAGAACGGAGACGACCCGGAAGCGCGAGCTGCGCAGACCGAGACCTGCTGAGTTGCTGCGCGACCGTCCGGAAGCATGCCCGCGCACGCGGGTTCTGCGTCGTTCCCCCCCAGCGCACAGCCTCCGGGGCCGGCGTGGTCCGCGGAGATCCCTGCTGCGGGCGGGCCGCACCAGGCCCGGCGCCGGCCCGGCTCGATGTCTTCCCGCCGGGCGAACCCCGACGATCTCCCCGGAGTCGCATACTCGTCGTTGTTTCGGCGACGTGAGTCCTCTCCGGAGGCCTGGGGACGTGGTGAGCGGGATGGACGAGCGTGACGCGCGGGACGCCGCCGCCGACGACCGGGACGCGCGCGCCGACGCCCGCGAGACCCGGGCCGGCAGCAGGGAAGCCGAGGCCGACCGGCGCGAGCACCGGGCCGACGACCGGGAGCGTCGAGCCGACGACCGCGAGGCCGACCTCGACGACCTGGCACGCACCGTCGGAGTGCCGACAGCGAGTCCGTTCGACCGGGCTGAGCAGGCCCTCGAGCGCGCTCAGGAGGCGATCGCGAGGTCACGCGACCGTCTCGAGCGCTCGCGGGCGGCGATGGATCGTGCTCGAGCACGCCGCGAGCAGAGCCTGGTCAACCGCGCCAGCGCCGAGGCGGTCCGGGCCACCACGGACGCCGACGACACCAGCACGGAGGCCCCCCGGCTCCCCTCCACGACGGACCACGTCGCGTCGACGCCCGACCGGGACGTCGGCGGGACGGAGGCCGGCCCGGGTGCGACGGTGCGCCGGATCCGGCCGCGGAGCGCCCGCGGGGACGATTCCCCGGCGGGTGGCGAGCGGCGCGACACGCCGCGCTCCTGACGGCGTCCGGGTCTCTGCACGGTCGGGGCCCAGCGTTTCGCCCGCGGGACCCGTCGGGCACTCTTGAGTCGCGGTCCACCCACGGCGCCGGCCTCGACGCGAGTCCCGAGCGGCCGACGGACAGGAGCCGCCGATGTCCGACGATCGACCCGTCCGACATTCCCGAGCCGTGCTGGCCCGCGCGCGGGCAGCGGTGGCTGAGGCGGAGCGCGCCGTCGAGGTGGCGCTCCAGGCGCAGATGTCGGCTCGGCTCGCGCGGCGCCGGCACGAGGAGATGCGGCTCTCGCCCGTGGTGGAGGCTCGACTGCACATGCTGCTCGGCCCGTCGGCGGACCGGACCCCCGAGCGGCGGGCGCCGGCACCACCCGTCGGGGAGCACCGACCCGCGGCGGGCAAGACCGTCGACGAGGCCGTCGACGAGGCCGTCGACGAGGCCGTCGACGACCCCGCGGATCGCTCGGTCGAGGAGGGAGCACGATCGCGGACCGGGGCCCAGGACGTGCCTCTCCGGCGACCTCGGTGGTAAGACCGAGCCATGAGCGATGCCGGCGACGACCACCGCCTCCGTCACCCCGACCACCACTGCCCGTCCCGGGCCTGACGCGGACCGGCCGCCGCGCATGTCCCACCGCGAGGCAGCGGCGCCCGGGGAAGGATCACCCGGCGTGACGAGTGCGGTGGCGGCACGTGTCGACAGAGCGCTCGAGCGGGCCCGCCACACCGTGGCCGGCGCCGAGGTGGCGCGGGAGCTCTCGGCCGACCTGCGGAAGCGCCGGGCGCTCGCGCGCATGCTCGTGCGTGGCCGACCGGCCCGGGCGGCAGCCGGGGAAGGTCCGCGGGTCGAGGGCCCGGACGACGTCGGTGGCGCGCCGACCTCGACCACGCCGGACACCGCCGTCGACCTCGCCCCCGCCGCCGAGGCGATCCTGCGCGACCGGCTGGGCAGGGCCGCTCGGGCGCGGGCCTGCCCGTCGCCGCGTCGTCCCCGGGGCGGCGGGGGGATGCGCTGCCGGGACAGAGGTCGAGCTGCCGGCCCTGATGTCCGCTCCGCGGCCGATCGGTGCTCGCCGCCGGAGCGCGTGCTCCGCCCGGCCGCAGGAGGCTCGCCATCTCCGACAACGAGCAGCTCGTCGTCGCCCTGCGCCGCGCGGCGTGCGACCTGGTGGCCCGGCGCAGCATCCGCGACCTCGAGAAGACCCTGGCCGGGATCGTCCGTGCCGCGGTGGACACCGTGCCCGGCGTCGACGCCGGCGGCATCTCCGTGACCGACGACGACACGATCAGCTCCCGCGGCCCCACCACCGAGACGATCGCCAAGCTCGACCGTCTCCAGGGCGAGTGGCACGAAGGCCCGTGCGTCGACGCCATCGAGCGGCCCGCGAACGACGGCGTCGTCGTCGCCGACGACCTCGACGGACCCGGCGAGGGCCGGTGGCTGCAGGGCGAGGCGACGGAACGTGGGCGGGTCGGCCCGCCGGGCCGTCGCGCCGCGCATGCCGAGGGCGCCGGGACGGCGCGGGACGACTGGTGATCATCTGTACCGAAACCGAAGGGCATGAGCGCTTGACGTAAAAGTGACCGTCGGAGGACTGTTGGTGACGAGTCGCGACGCTGCGCCTCGCGACTCGGCGCGGCCGTTCTCGGTCGTCCGCCCGGACCCCGCCGGCCACCCTCCCCCCATGTGGCCGGCGGGGCCTCGGGCGGGCTTCGCCGGGGTCCGCGCCGGGTCCCGCGCCGCTCGTAGCGTGGGGGCGTGGACCGCGGTGGGGATCGCAGGGCGCCGAGCGTGACCGCTGCCATGACGGGGGCGGCGGCGATGGCCGCCGCGGGCGTCGCGACGACGATGCTGCTGACCGGGACGTCGGCGGTGGCCGCAGTGCTGACCCTGCTGCTCGTCGGCGCCCAGGGCGGGCTGCTGCTCGCCCTCCCGCAGGGCGCGCGCCGGACGCGACAGTTCCTGCTGGCCGCCTCGGCGGAGGCGGGCCTGACCCACCTCGTCGCCGGGGACCCGACCGCCGCCTCCGCGCTGGTCTACCTCGGGGTGGGCGTGGTGTTCGCGGGGATCGTCGTGGCGGGTCTCGCGCTCTGGCCGCCGGGCACCGACCCCGAGCCCGGGGAGCGTCGCGGCGACACGGCGCCGCTGCCGGTGGTGGACGGCGACCGGGACGCCTAGCGGCGGGCGGCGTCCGCCGTCCCGTACTCGTCGTGACGGCGCCACCAGACGTAGGGGTCGGACTGGGGCGTCCCGGCCGGCGCGTCCTCCCAGATCTCCTGGCGACCGAACGGCGTGAGGTCGAGGAAGGACCACACGCTGCCCAGCGCCTCGGCGCCGCGCCCCTCGACCATGTACGTGCGGTAGACGTCGTCGCCGTCGCGCAGGAAGACGTTGACGGCGAAGCCGTCGCCGAGACCCAGGTCGGCGTACAGGTCGCTGCCGGCCGACGAGTACCACGGCGTCGTCCAGCCCATCCGCTCGCGGTAGGGCAGCGTCTCCTCGAGCGGGCCGGAGCTGATCACCGCGCGGGTGACGTCGCGGGCGTGGAGGTGGGCGGGGTGGCCGAACTGGTCGACGACCATCGAGCAGCCCTCGCAGGGGCTCTCCGGGTCGTGCCACATGAACTTGTAGGCGACGAGCTGGCGGCGCCCCTCGAAGACGTCGACCAGCCGCACCGGGCCGTCGGGGCCTTGGAGCACGTAGTCCTTCTCCAGCTCGACCATCGGCATCCGGCGCCGGGCCGCGGCGAGCGCGTCGCGCGCGCGGGTGAGCTCCTTCTCGCGCACGAGCATCTCCCGGTGGGCCTGCTCCCACTCGGCGGCGGAGACGACGGGGCGCGCGGTGAGGTCCATCTATCGATCCTAGAAGAGGACTGCTCAGTTGTGTCAAGGGATTCGCAACGGGCCTGTCGGGGTGTCCGGCTACCGTCGCGCCCATGAGCGGGACGGGGGAGGACCAGGAGCAGGGTCAGGACCAGGGGCTCGGCCTGGACGAGGTGCTGCTGGCGCTGCGGCGCGACCTCGTCGCCGCCCGCGGGCGCCCCGGCGAGGGCTACGGCCTCGGGGTCCGCGAGGTCGAGATCGAGCTCGCCGTCGAGGTCCGCCGCCGGCGGGAGGCCGAGGGCTCGGTGGGGGCGAAGTGGTTCGTGCTCTCCGGCGACGTGTCCGGCCGCGGCGAGCGCGAGCGGTCCGACACCCACCGCATCACGCTCACCCTCGGGCCCGTGCTGCCCGACGCCGAGGAGCGCACCGGGGCCGCGGGCCGGGAGGCGGACGCCGAGACGGGCGGGGAGACCGCGGCGGGCGTCGTCGGGCCGGCGATCGCCGGGTCGCTGCCGGAGGACGCGCGCTGACCCGGCTCTCGCTCAGCGGTGCCCGGCGCGCCCGGTGCGGTAGTGCCCGGGGTCGCTCAGTCGCAGGTCGCGGCGGGTGTGGTGATCGGGTCCGATGCGGTGCGCGAGGCGCCCGCCGTGCAGCGCGACCAGGCCCTCCTGCAGCGGCTCGTGGTGGGTGGACGCCGTGGCGTCGACCAGGGCCTCGCCGACGACGTCGGGCCGGCCCGCCCGCCGGGCGGCGCTGTCGACCGCCTCGACGACCCAGACGTGCTCGGGCAGGGCGGCGAGACGGTAGAGGTCCGCGAGCGCCGGGTCGACACCGCGGGCGAGCAGGCCCTCGAGGAAGTCGTCGCTGCGCACGACGTAGGTGCGGAAGGTCAGCTCGCCGGCCGCGGCGGCGCGGGCCACCGGCTCGTCGGCGTCGGCCCGGCGCAGGTAGCCCGCGAACCACAGCCGCCCGGCGGCCTCGGCGCGCTCGGCGGTCACGTGGATCGCGGGCAGCAGCGGCAGGATCGCCGTCTGCCAGGGGCGGTGCGCGTCCTCGGGCTCGGCGAAGGGATCCCGGACCTCGAGGTAGGGCCCGCGGGCGTCGTCATGGCGCCACAGCGTCACCCGGCGGTCCTCCTCGGGGTCGCGCCGGTATCCGACGACCACCCACGCGTGGCTGGCGGAGATGACGATGGGCGGGAGCTGGCTGTTGACGTAGCGGCAGAGCACCGCGCGCAGGGAGAGTCGGCCGGCCTGCGGGTCGGGGCGCCCGCCCGGGACCGTCGGGGGAGCCTGCGCGGACGGGGGGACGGCATCCGCCGCGGCGTCCTCGTCGCGCGTCGCGGGGAGGTGCATCAGCCCGGGCGACAGGCCGAGGCGCGTGGCGCCGGCGAGCATCTGCTGCACCGAGAGGCCCTCGCTGGGGACCTGCCGGCCGACGATGACCCCGCCGAGCGCGGCGTCGTGCACCTCGGCGGTGAGCCGGCGGGGCAGGCCGTGGGCGAGGTGGGCGTGGCGCAGCACCATCCACAGCGTCGCGTGCGCGCAGCGCAGGTACTCGGCGTCCTGGCTGAGGAACGGCATCGCCGTGATCCGCAGCGGGTGCCCGAACAGGGACACGCGCTCGGTGGCCTCGCAGCGCACGGCGTCGTCGAGGCCGGGCGGCGGGGCGATCATCGTGCGCCCGACCGGCGTCGAGGGCAGGGGGCGGAGCACGACGTAGCCGCGGTAGGCCTCGGGTCGCAGGCGGGAGAGGTCGTCGGGGACGTCGTCGGTGAACAGGTGCCAGCGGTGGCACACCGAGGGGCGGCGGCGGAACAGCTGCCCGTGGAAGGCGCCGTGCTCGCTGCGCCAGTCGTGGTCGAGGTGGCGCTGCTCGACGACGACGCTCGCCACCCCGTGCTCGCGGGCCAGCTCGACCACCCGCTCGAGCGGGCGGCTCCCCGCGCCGCCGGCGTAGAAGTCGACGAGCTCCTCCCACGCCCCGGGCACGGTGACGTCGTAGACCGCGCCGGCGGCGTCGTCGGGCGACCAGGAGAGGAACGACCAGGTCACGGCCGCGCCCGCCCGCGCTCAGTGGAGGCGGACGCCCTCGGTGTCGACCTCCGCGCGCAGCTCGGCGTCGCGGACCCGCGCGAGGTCCGCGCGGTAGCGCTGCTGGAGGGCCGGGTCGTCGAGGTGGAGCCGCGCGGCGAGGTCGCCCGCCGGCTCACCGGGCTCGACGATGCGTCGCCGTCCCGTGCGGGCCGGCCCGTCGTCCGTACCACGCGCCATGGCGTCTCCCGGGTGGTGTGCTCACCACCCAGGCTACCGGCGCGCGGGCACCGCGGCGACGGGCCGACCTCGGTCACGGCGTCACCGTAACCGCGGTCCCCGACAGCGCCGGGTCACTTCCCCAGCGCGGCGTCCAGCGTGATCGTGGTGCCCGCGAGCGCCTTGGAGACCGGGCAGGTCTTCTCGGCGGTGGCGGCGAGCTCGGCGAACCTCGCCTCGTCGACACCGTCGACGTCGGCGCGCAGCGTCACCGCGATGCCGCTGATCTCGAAGCCGCCGCCCGTGGCCGGCGACAGCGTCACCTCCGCGCTCACGTCGATGGCCCTGGCGGTCAGGCCCTCGCCGCCGAGCACGCCGGAGAGGTTCATGGCCAGGCACGACGAGTGCGCCGCGGCGATGAGCTCCTCGGGGCTGGTCTGGCCGTTGGGGTCCTCCGCGCGGGTCGGGAACGAGACGTCGAACTGTCCCGCGTTGGACGAGTCGAGGGTCACCTGGCCCGTGCCGTCCTGGAGGCCGCCCTCCCAGTGCGTGGTCGCGTCGCGGCTCGGCATCGTCGTCTCCTGTCAGCTCGGGTGGGGTCGGCCGACGGACGACCCGCCGTCGACGCCGCGGAACGCGACCGTCGAGGCGGTGATCGTCCGGAGGAGCACGACGAGGTCCCGGCGGGCCCGGTCGTCCAGACCGAGCGCGCACCCGATCGTCCGCGGGACGTGGGTGACGCGGCCCCGCAGCGCGCGGCCGGCGTCGGTGAGGTGCACCGTGACCGTCCGCTCGTCGCGGGGATCGCGACGCCGTTCGACCAACCCGGCACCCTCCAGCCGCTTGAGCAGCGGCGAGACGGTGCCGTAGTCGAGCGCGAGGGCGCCACCGACGTCCCGGACCGTCCGCGGCTCGGACTCCCAGAGGGTCAGGAGGACGAGGTACTGCGGGTAGGTCAGGCCCAGCTCGGCGAGCAGGGGCCGGTAGACGTCGGTGACCGCGCGGGACGCCGAGTAGAGCGCGAAACAGGCCTGCTCCGAGAGCCGCAGGTCGTCCGTCGCCCCCTCGTCCGTGCTCACGCCAAAAACCTAGCGCACGATCTCATCGTGCACAATTTATCGGCGGGTGGCCTTGCGCCCCGTCACCTTGTTGTAGATCACCAGAAGGATGATCGCGAAGATCACCGACCCGATCCAGCCGATCGGGTTGGACAGGGTGATGCGTCCGGTGAAGAGCGAGAAGACCAGGCCGCCGACGACCGAGCCGAGGATGCCGAGGCCGATGGTGGCGAAGATGCCGATGTTGTCCTTGCCGGGCACCAGCGCGCGGGCGATGAAGCCGACGATGAGCCCGAAGACGATCCAGCCGAGGATGGTGAGGATGGTCATGTGACCTGCTCCGATCCGGTAGTACGAGACGTGCAGCGCCCACGTTCCCGCGGATCACCGCGCTCAACCAGCCCCGGCGCGCCGGCCCCACACGGTCTTCACCCCCCGGCCACCGCGCCGAGCGCCCCCACCCCCGGCACGCCGGACGACGCGGTCAGGGACTCCAGGTCGTAGACCCGCATCGACGCCGCGCGGCCCGCGGAACAGGTCAGCGGCGTCGGCGAGGCGACCCACCGCTCACGCACGAGCACGGTGACCGGACCCCTATCCTCGCCGCCGTCGAGGCGCACCTCGGTCAGTCCCGGCTCGCGCACCTCGACGCCGAGCACGCGCAGGGCCTCGACGTGGTGCTCGTCGTAGGCCAGGCGGGCGTGGTGCTGCGCGGCCTGGGCGGGCGGGGAGAGGAACGTGCGCCCGCGCACCCAGGTGGTGTCGACCTCGCCGGCGGCGTAGCGCCGGACGACCTCGACCGCCTCGGTGGCCGGCACCCGCCCGAGCACCAGGCCGTGGGGGAGCAGGACGACGTTGGCGGCGAACCGGTCGCCGCCGGTGTGCGTGGTCTCCCACGTGCGGTCGGGGTACTCCATCGCGAGTGCGGCGGCGACCGGGCGCCCGCGCATCGCGCAGCAGGCGTCGTGGCGGCCGTGCGCGCACACGAGGTAGACCGGCTCGGTCGACGGCGTCGTCACCGCCTCGAGGTCCGCGAGCGCCGCGGGCAGCTCCGCGGGCGAGCCCACCCGGCCCCAGCGCACCGACTCCGCGCCCGGCGTGGTGTCGACGAGGGCGAACCGGCCCCGGTCCGCCGCGGCCTCGCCACGGGCACGCGAGCGGCGGATGAGCTGGAAGCGGGCGCCGCGGGCCCGGCAGAAGGCGTCGATCGCGTCGATGACCTCGTCCGGGTAGCCGGCGTCGCCGAGCGCCTGGTGCCCCCAGGGGCCGGGGTGCTCGACGAGCAGCCAGCACCGGGCCGGGGGCGCGGTCGCGACGAACGGGTCGGCGCGTTCGCGGGCGGCCTCCGAGCAGCGGAAGCTTGCGGCCGGCTCCGACGTGGTCATCTCCCCGTCATACCCCGCCCGGGCGGCGATGGACACCCGGGCGGGAGACTGAGGTAAGGACGACCTCACCCCGCGCGTCACACGGGGACGAGGACGCCCTCGCGCAGCAGCCGGCGCACGACGACGGCACCGTCCTCCGGTGCCAGCCCGGGCAGCTCGCCGGCCCGCGCCGGCTCGCCGTCGAGCAGGCGTGCGACCGCGTCGCGGGTGCCGGCGGGCAGGGTCAGCGTGCGGTCGGGCAGCTCGAGGACCACGGCGGCGGCTGCGTCGTCCGAGCCGTCGGTGGTCTCCGGGCGCAGCCGGTGGCGCAGGCCGCGCCGCAGCCGCACCGACGTCGACACGTCGGCCCCGGTCGCCGCCGCGGCCTGGACCAGCGGGGCGACCGGCTCCGGGCGGTTGCCGTGCCAGACGCGCCGCCGGACGCTGCGGGCGACGCGCTCGGTGCGCGGCGGGTCCGGCGCGGCGAGGGTCTCGGCGAGCCGGGCGGCGACCGCCTCGACGTGCGGGGCGAGCGCGGTCGGGTCGGCCGCGTCGATGCCCAGGGGTAGCGAGGCGCGCAGCTCCGGGTCGGTCGTCAGCGCGCCCAGCAGGGCGTCCACGAGCGCCCAGCGGGTGAGCACGTGCACGCCGATGGTCAGGTGCGCGCTGACCTCGCCCTGCGCGGTGGCCGAGTGCAGGTAGCCGCGCGGGAGGTAGAGGGCGTCGCCGGGCTCGAGGACCTCGTCGATCAGCGGCTCCTCGGCGGCCCGGGCGGCCACGGCGTCGGCGTGGTCGTTCCAGGGCTGGGAGCGCAGCGGGTCGGGGTGCACGGGGGCGTGGACGTGCCAGCGTTTGGTGCCCGCGACCTGCAGGACGAAGACGTCGTGTACGTCGTAGTGCGCGGAGAAGCCCTGCGACGACGCCGGCGTGATGTAGGCGTTGGTCTGGGCCGGGTGCCCGAGCTCGGCGGCGAGCTCGGTGACGAGGTCGGCCACCGGGCCCCAGGTGCGGTGCACGCCCTGCAGCACCACGGTGTGGCCCTCGGCGAACAGGGCCGCGACGCGGTCGTCCTGCACCTGGTCGGACACCTCGGCCCCGACACCGCCCTCGCCGGTGAAGTGGCGGGAGTCGACCACCGTGCCCTGCTTGGCGATCCGCAGGAACGGCGTGCGCAGGCCGCGCCGGCTCAGCAGCTCGTCCACCGCGGCCAGGTCGAACAGGTCGCCGAACGCCGAGGGGTGCTCGGCGGTCCCGGCGTGCTTCGCCAGGTCCGCGGCGCGCGAGAGCCGGGCCTCGCGGCCCCACGCCGCGGCGGCGAACTCGTCGAGGTCACCGGCGACGAGACGCCGCAGCGCCGGGCGGAGGTGCCCGGCGCCGCGGTCGGGATCCGGGGACCGGTCGCCCGCCGGCGCCACGGTCGTCTCGGTCGTCACGAGGCCTCAGGCTCCCCCGTCGGCGCCACCGTCGGAGCCGCCGCCACGGGCGCCGCCGTCGGCCGGACCGTGGCCGGCACCGCCGTCGGCACCGCCGTCGGCCCCGCCGTCGGCACCGCCGTCGGAGCCGCCGCCACGGGCGCCGCCGTCGGCCGGGCCGTGCCCGGCGGAACCGTCCGCGCCGCCGTCGGCCGAGTTGCCGAACGCGCCGCCGTCGGCCGGGCCGTGGGCGCCGCCGTCCGCGCCGCCGTCGGCACCGCCGTCCGCGCCACCGTCGGCGCCGCCGCCGCGCGCCCCGCCGTCGGCCGGGCCGTGGCCCGCGCCGCCGTCGGCACCGCCGTCGGCGCCCCCGTCCGCACCGCCGTCGGAGCCGCCGCCACGGGCGCCGCCGTCGGCCGGGCCGTGGCCCGCGCCGCCGTCCGCGCCGCCGTCGGCACCCTGGCCGCTCGCGCCGCCGTCGGCGGGGCCGTGTCCTCCGCTGCCGCTGGTGGTGATGTCGTCGTCGTTCACGTCGGACTCCTGAGTCGTCGCTGATGGGTCGTCGCCGACCCCGGGCGGCCCGCGCGGTGTGCGGGCCCCGTTCCCGTGGGTCGATCTCGTGGGTCGCTGTGGTGGTCACGGCGGTCGCCCGCCGACGACGGAGGCCGTACCCGGCCCGGGGTGGTCTCACGCGCGCGTCACCCCGGCGGCGTGGTGCGTGCGGCGGGCCGCTGGCAGGGTCTCGCGTCATGAACCCGGAGGGAACCGTCGGCACGCTCGTCCTGCTGCGCCACGGCCAGAGCGACTGGAACGAGAAGAACCTCTTCACCGGGTGGGTGGACGTCCCGTTGTCACCGACGGGGGAGCAGGAGGCCCGACGCGGCGGCGAGCTGCTCGCCGAGGCGGGGCTGCTGCCCGACCTCGTCCACACCTCGCTGCTGCGCCGCGCCATCAACACGGTCAACATCGCCCTCGACGTCGCCGACCGCGGGTGGATCCCGGTGCGCCGGGACTGGCGACTGAACGAGCGCCACTACGGGGCCCTCCAGGGCAAGGACAAGAAGCAGACGCTGGAGGAGTACGGCGAGGAGCAGTTCCAGATCTGGCGTCGCTCCTACGACACCCCGCCGCCACCGATCGACCCCGACGACGAGTACGCCCAGACCGGCGACCCCCGCTACGCCGACCTCGGCGACGCGCTGCCGCGCACCGAGTGCCTCGCCGACGTGCTCGAGCGGCTGCTGCCGTACTGGCAGTCCTCGATCGTTCCGGACCTGCGCTCCGGCCGGACGGTGCTCGTCGGGGCGCACGGCAACTCGCTGCGGGCGCTGGTCAAGCACCTCGACGGCATCGACGAGCAGACGATCCCGGGCCTGAACATCCCGACGGGCATCCCGCTGCGCTACGACCTGGAGAGCACCGGCGACGGCGAGCTGCGGCCCACCAACCCGGGCGGGACCTACCTCGACCCGGACGCCGCGCAGGACGCGATCGCGGCGGTGGCGAACCAGGGCCGGTGACCCCGCGGGGGCGGAGCCCCCCGCTTGTCGGTGAACGGCAGCCGAACGGCGGGCCAACCCTGTCCCCCGGACGCGTTGGACAGCTCACGCGAGTACCACCCTGGGAGCCACGGCGCCCTTACCATCGGGAAACGTGACCGTCCCGGTGCTGGTGACCGTCGCCGTGGCTCTCCTGGCCGCGGCGCTCGGCGCCGTCGCCGGGGCCGCCGCCGTGCGGTGGAAGCGGGACGAGCCCGGGCGTGAGCGGGCCCGCGGGGTGCGCGGCCCGACGGTCGCCGAGCTCCTGGCGCGGCTGGTGCGCCGGTCGCAGTCCGGGATCGCGGTCATCAACCGGTTCGGCGACGTCGTCCTCGCCAACGAGCGCGCCGAGGCGCTGGGAGCCGTCGTCGACGCCCGGCCCGACCCGCGGGTCACCGCGGCCGCCGAGCGGGTGGCGAACGGCGCCGAGCCGTGCGAGGTCGACCTGTCGCCGGCGACCCACCCCCCGGGCTCCACCCCGCGCACGATCGTCGCGCACGTCCGCCCGCTCGGGGACGGCTTCGTCGTCGTCGACGCGACCGACACCTCCGCGGCGGTGCGGCTCGAGGCCGTGCGCCGGGACTTCGTCGCCAACGTCGGGCACGAGCTCAAGACCCCGGTGGGCGCGCTCGCGGTGCTCGCCGAGGCCGTGCTCGACGCCGACGACCCCGACGAGGTCGCGCACTTCGCCACCCGGATCCTCAACGAGTCCCACCGACTCGGCGCGCTCGTCACCGAGCTCATCTCGCTCTCCCGGCTGCAGGGCGCCGAGCGGCTGCCCGAGCTCGTGCGGGTCGACGTCGACGAGGTGCTCGGCGAGGCGCTCAAGCGGGTACGGGTCCCGGCCGAGGCCACGGCGAGCGCCGCGCCCGAGGACGCCCCCGACCCCCGCGAGCGCTTCCTGCTCGACGCCCCCAGCGGCCTCGAGGTCGCGGGCGACCGGACGCTGCTGGTCACCGCGCTGACCAACCTGCTCGAGAACGCCGTCGCCTACTCCCCGGAGGGCACGCCGGTCTCGGTGCGCCGCCGCCGCCAGGGCGACCGCATCGAGATCTCGGTGACCGACCGCGGCATCGGGATCGCCCCCGAGCACCAGCAGCGGGTGTTCGAGCGCTTCTTCCGCGTCGACCCCGCCCGCTCGCGCGCCACCGGCGGCACCGGGCTGGGTCTCGCGATCGTCAAGCACGTCGCCGCCAACCACGGCGGCGAGGTGCGGCTGTGGAGCCAGCCCGGCGTGGGCTCGACGTTCACGCTCCGGGTCCCCGCCGCACCCGCCGACGACCCCGACGACCCCGACGACTCCGAGGCCGGTGCGGACCTCGACGACCTCGACGCCGACCTGGCGTACAGCGCGACGGCCGGGCGCGACCCGGCCCCGTCCGTCCCCGGAGGAACCCCATGACCCGCGTGCTCATCGTCGAGGACGAGGAGTCCTTCGCCGACCCGCTGGCCTACCTGCTGCGCAAGGAGGGCTTCGAGACCTCCGTGGCGGGCACCGGCGCGGCCGCCCTCGACGACTTCGAGCGCCACGGCGCGGACATCGTGCTGCTCGACCTCATGCTCCCGGGCATGAGCGGCACCGACGTCTGCAAGGCCCTCCGGCAGCGCTCCTCGGTGCCCGTGATCATGGTGACCGCCCGCGACGCGGAGATCGACAAGGTGGTCGGGCTGGAGCTCGGCGCCGACGACTACGTCACCAAGCCGTACTCGGCGCGCGAGCTCATCGCCCGCGTCCGGGCGGTGCTGCGCCGCGGCCAGGACGCCGAGACCGACGGCGCGCCCGCGCCCGCCGCCGGCGAGCGCCAGCTGCTCGAGGCCGGCCCGATCCGCATGGACGTCGACCGGCACGTCGTGACCGTCGTCGGCGAGGGGGTCGACGGCGCGCCCACCGAGGTGCCGTTGCCGCTCAAGGAGTTCGACCTCCTCGAGTACCTGCTGCGCAACGTCGGGCGCGTGCTCACGCGCGCCCAGCTCATCGACCGGGTCTGGGGTGCCGACTACGTCGGCGACACCAAGACCCTCGACGTCCACGTCAAGCGGCTGCGCGCCAAGCTCGAGCCCGAGCCGTCCGCGCCGCGGCACCTCGTCACGGTGCGGGGACTGGGCTACAAGCTCGACGCCTGACCGACCCCGTTAGACTCACGGCCGTGCGACTCGGGGTGCTGGACGTGGGGTCGAACACCGTGCACCTCCTGGTGGTCGACGCCCAGCGGGGCGGCCACCCGACGCCGACCCACTCCACGAAGACCGCGCTGCGGCTCGCCGAGCACGTCCACGAGGGTCGGCTCGAGGCCGAGGGCGCCGACGCGCTCGTGGCGGCCGTCGCCGACGCCCGCAAGCAGGCCCTCGAGCTGGGCTGCGAGGACCTCCTGGCGTTCGCGACCTCCGCGGTGCGCGACGCCTCCAACTCCTCGGCGGTGCTCGAGCGGGTGCAGGACGAGGCCGGCGTCGACCTGCAGGTGCTCTCGGGCCCGGACGAGGCGGCGCTGACGTTCCTCGCCGTGCGCCGCTGGCTGGGCTGGTCGGCGGGCCACCTCCTGGTGCTCGACATCGGCGGTGGCTCCCTGGAGATGGCGGTCGGGCGGGACGAGGCGCCCGTGCACGCGATCTCGGTGCCGCTCGGGGCCGGACGCCTGACCCGTGACTGGTTCACCGCGGACCCGCCCCAGCGCCGCGAGGTCAAGGCGCTCGCCGACTACGCGCACGAGGTGCTCGCGTCGCCCGCGACGACGCTGCTCGGGGAGGGCCCGCCGGACCGGGCGGTGGTCACCTCGAAGACCTTCCGCTCGCTGGCCCGGCTCACCGGGGCCGCCCCCCGCAGCGCGGGGCCGCGGGTGCGCCGCACGCTCACCGCGACCGGCCTGCGCCAGGTGGTGGCGTTCATCTCCCGCATGAGCTCGTCCGACCTCGCCGAGCTCGAAGGGGTCTCCGCGAGCCGCAGCCACCAGCTCGTCGCCGGGGCCGTCGTGGCCCACGAGGCGATGACCGCGCTCGGCCTCGACCAGGTCGAGGTGTGCCCCTGGGCGCTGCGCGAGGGGATCATCCTGGGTCGTCTCGACCAGCTACAGCCGGGCGGTGGGATGCTGTCGGTCGGCGGCCCCCTCGCGACTGGACGCCCGACACTGCACGAGGCACGGTAGGGGTCGTGAACAGGGACGACGGGCCCCGTCCGGGAACCCAGCGCAGCGTGGCCGAGCTCCTGGCCGCCTACAGCGCGGAGTCCCAGCAGCCCCGCCGTCGCCGCTCCGGCGAGCCCGAGGACGAGCCCCGCGGCGCCGCGCCGGACCCGGCCGGCTACGCCTACCGCGCGCCCGAGCCCCCCGCCGACGACCGCTACGGCCACGACACGGGCCACGACACGGGCTACGACACCGGCTACGACACCGGCCGGTTCGACCGCGGCTACGAGACCGGCGGGTACGACACGGGCGGGTACGAGACCGGGAGCCGCGGCTACGACACCGGGTACGACACCGGCACCCGCGGCTACGACACCGGGTACGACACCGGCACCCGCGGCTACGACACCGGGTACGACACCGGCACCCGCGGCTACGGCACCGGCACCGCATACGGCTCCGGGTACGACGGCCAGGGCTACGGCGGCTCGCCCTACGACGGTCAGGGCTACGCGGGCCAGGGTCAGCCCGCCAACGGCTTCGGTCGCGGTGGCCCCGGTGGCCCCGGTGGCCCCGGTGGCCCCGGTGGCCCGGGTCAGGGCGGACCTGGTCACGGTGGCCAGGGGTACGGCGGTCCCGGGTACGACGGCGGCCGCAACGGCTTCGGTGCCGGCCCCCACGGCCACCCCGCCCCCGACCACCCCGCGCCGCGCGACCCGTGGGGCAGCGCCGCGGCCGCCCCGCCCGGGCCACCGCCCGCCGCCCCGCCGCCCGCGGCGGCCCCGTCCCCCGGACCGCCGCCGACCGCCGCGCAACAGCCCGCGCCGCCGGCCACCGGCACGCAGGCGTTCGGCGCCCCGCCGGCCCGTCCCGCCGGGCCCGTGTCCGGCGCGTCGGGCCACCCCGGGGTGCCGGCCGCCCGCGTCGGCGACGCCGGGCCCGCGACCGCCGCGTCGCCCGCCGTCCGCCCGCCCGGCGCGCCCCCGCAGCGCGGCGGGCCGATGGACGACGGCGGTCCCTCCACCGCGGCGTCGCCGCTCGCCCACCCGGACCTCGACGACGACGAGTACGACGAGGACGACCACGACCACGACCACTTCGACGAGGACGGGGACGAGGACGGGCGCGACCCCCGTGACGTCCCCGCCGGCCTGGGCCGCCCGCCGCGGCGTGGCCGGGTCGAGGACGACCTCGACGACGAGTTCGACGAGTTCGACGAGGACGACCTCGAGGACGACGAGCCGGAGTCCCGCGCCACCTCGGCGCGCGACTGGGCGATCATGGTCGTCCAGCTGGTGCTCGGCGCCCTGCTCGGCGCGGTGCTGTGGACCGTCTTCTCCTACCTCTGGCAGGAGCAGCCGGTCGTGGCGCTCGTGCTCGCCGCCGCCGCGACCACGGGCCTCGTGTTCGGCGTGCGCGCGCTGCGCAGGTCCGACGACCTGCAGACGACGGTGCTCGCCGTCGTCGTCGGGCTGGTGGTCACCGTCTCCCCGGCCGCGATCGTGCTGCTGAGCCGCTGATCCGTGCGCCCTCCGCCGCCCCCGCACGGGGGCCCGCCGGTCGCCATGTCGACGGCCTCGGTGTTCCCCGAGGACATGGACTCCGCCTTCGCGGTGGCCGCCGAGCTCGGCTACGACGGCGTCGAGCTCATGGTGTGGACCGACCCCGACAGCCAGCGCCTCGCGTCCGTCGCCCGGGCCTCGGAGCGCACCGGGATGCCGGTGCTCGCCGTCCACGCCCCGTGCCTCGCGATCACCCAGCGTGTGTGGACGCCCGACCCGGCCGAGCGCCTGCGCCGCAGCGCCGTCCTCGCCGCGAGCCTCGGCGCGCCCACCGTCGTCCTGCACCCGCCCTTCCGGTGGCAGCACCGCTACGCCCTCGGGCTGTCCCGCCAGATCGACGAGCTCGAGCGGGCGCACGGCGTGCAGATCGCGATGGAGAACATGTTCCCGCTGCGCCGGGGGCGGCTGCGGTGGTCGAGCTACACCCCGGGCCACGACCCGACCGGCACCGGCGCCCGCTGGTACACCCTCGACCTGTCCCACACCGCGACGGCCGGCGACGACGCCCTGGCCCTGCTCGAGCGCATGGGTGACCGCCTGGTGCACCTGCACCTCGGCGACGGCACGGGCCTCGAGCGCGACGAGCACCTCGTGCCCGGGCGCGGCACGCAACCGTGCGCGGAGGTGTGCCGGCGGCTCGGGACGTCCGGGTTCGCGGGCACCGTGGTCGTCGAGATCAGCACGCGGCGCGCGCGATCGCGCAACGAGCGCCTCGACATGCTCGCCGAGTCGCTGCTGTTCGCGCGGCTGCACCTGGGCACCGACCTGCCCCGCTCGCCGGTCTGAGGGGCTGGGGGAGGATCGCCCCATGAGCAGCACGGTGGCGGTCCTGGGTGGCGGCAA
This sequence comes from Actinomycetospora sp. ABD4_176, assembly GCF_056311855.1. Lineage (NCBI taxonomy): Bacteria > Bacillati > Actinomycetota > Actinomycetes > Pseudonocardiales > Pseudonocardiaceae > Actinomycetospora > Actinomycetospora sp. ABD4_176. The sequence goes on from NZ_CM149974.1 coordinate 4,566,068, forward strand.
GATCGGCGAGGCCCTGCTGGGCGGGCTCGTGGCCGCCGGGCGCGACCCGGGCTCGCTGCTCGTCGTCGAGAGCGTCGCGGCGCGCGCGCAGGAGCTCGGCGCGCGCTACGGCGTCGGCCCGGTCGACGCCCCGGAGGCGGCCCGCCGGGCGGACGTGCTCGTCGTGGCCGTCAAGCCCGCGGACGTGCCGACGGTGCTCGACGCGGTGCGCGACGTCCTCGCCGGCCGGGCGCCGGGGCAGGACCGGCCCACCCTGATCTCGCTGGCGGCGGGCCTCCCCACGTCGGCGCTCGAGGCGCGCCTGCCGGCGGAGACGGCGGTCGTGCGGGTCATGCCCAACACCCCCATGCTCGTCGGCCGCGCGATGTGCGTGCTCTCGGCCGGGTCGGCCGCGGGTGCGGCCGAGCTCGCGGCGGCCGAGGAGCTGCTCGCGGCGGTGGGACGCACGGTCCGGGTGCCCGAGGCGCAGCAGGACCTCGCGACGGCGCTGTCGGGCTCCGGGCCGGCCTACGTCTTCCTGCTCGCCGAGGCCATGATCGACGCGGGCGTGGCGCTGGGCCTGCCGCGCCCGGTGGCGACCGAGCTGGTCACGGCCACGGTGGAGGGCGCGGGCGGCCTGCTCACCACCCCGGGCAGCGACGGCCGCGAGGACGCCGCGCCGCACCCGGGCCTGCTGCGCGAGGCGGTCACGTCGCCGGGCGGGACCACCGCCGCCGCGCTCGGCGTGCTCGAGGCCGAGGGCCTGCGCAGCGCCCTCGCGCGCGCCGTCACGGCCGCCCGCGACCGCTCGGCGGCGCTCGGCCGCCAGGACGGCTGAGCGCGCCGGGCGGAGGTCCGGCGACCGTTCGTCGTGACGAGATCGTGTTCGGGCGGCGCGGCGTGGTCGCTTGACGCGCGAGCCTGCGCGGCCGACGCACGAGAGGGTGTACTCGAACCAGACGTCACACGCGTCCCGCTACCCTCACCTGCACAGCACGGCGTGTCGAACCGCCGGGAGGGGAAGCCCGGCGGCACGGCCTGTGCACGGAAGGCGTGAGACCCATGCCCAACAACACGACGGGCCCTGGCCCGCGACGGGCGGACGGGGACAATCTGGCGAGGGTGCAGTTCCTGACCGTCGCCGAGGTCGCCGCCGCCATGCGGGTGTCGAAGATGACCGTGTACCGGCTGGTGCACAACGGAGAGCTGCCCGCGGTCCGCGTGGGCCGCAGCTTCCGGGTGCCCGAGGACGCGGTCCACGAGTACCTGCGCGGCTCCTACTTCGACGCCGGCTAGCCGGACCGACCGCGCTCCGTCGCACCCCTCCACCACCGGTCGCCCGCGGGGCGGCCGGTACGGTGGTGTGTCTGCGACCGCCTCGGTCGCCCCTGTCTCCACCCGCGGTTCACGAGAGGTTCCCTATGGGCTCGGTCATCAAGAAGCGTCGCAAGCGGATGTCGAAGAAGAAGCACCGTAAGCTCCTGCGCAAGACCCGCGTGCAGCGTCGCAAGCTCGGCAAGTAGGGCTCACGTCGGCCCGGGGCCCCGCGCACGGGGCTCGGGTCGGGGCGGCCGGGTCGTCGCCAGCTATCCGGGGGAGTTGTCCAGGGCATGTCCGAGGCGCCGTCCGTCGTCCTCGTCACCGGGGTGAGCCGCTTCCTGGGCGGCCACCTGGCGGCGCGCCTGGCGTCCGACCCGTCGATCGAGCGGGTCCTCGGCGTCGACACCACGCCACCGTCGCGGGAGATGCGGCGGCGGATGGGTCGCGCCGAGTTCGTGCGCGTGGACATCCGCAACCCGCTGATCGGCAAGGTCATCTCCACCGCGAAGGTCGACACCGTCGTCCACGCGTCCCTCTCGGGCAACCCCGGCGCCTCCGGCGGCCGCTCGATGATGATGGAGATGAACGTCATCGGGACGATGCAGCTGCTCGCGGCCTGCCAGCGCTCCGAGACGGTGCGGCGGCTCGTCGTGAAGTCGACGAGCGCGGTCTACGGCGCGAGCCGGCGTGACCCCGCGACGTTCACCGAGACCACCGAGCCCAAGGCGATCCCGCCCGGCGGCTACGCGAAGGACGCGGTCGAGATCGAGGGCTACGTCCGCAGCTTCTCCCGGCGCCGGCCCGACATCCCGGTCACGACGCTGCGGTTCGTCAACCTCATCGGGCCGCGGATCGACACGTCGTTCGTCCGGTACTTCTCGCTGCCGGTGGTCCCGGTGGTGCTCGGCTACGACGCGCGTGTCCAGCTCCTGCACGAGGAGGACGCGGTCGCGGTGCTCGAGCGCGCCGCCGCGCAGGACCTCCCCGGGGTGTTCAACGTCGGTGGCGCCGGGGTGCTCATGCTCTCCCAGGCGATCCGGCGGGCCGGGCGCCTCTCGCTGCCGATCCCGCAGCCCGCGGTGCCGCTGGTCGGGCGGTTCACGCGCCGCGCGCGTCTCGTCGACTTCTCGCCCGAGCAGATGCGGCTGCTGAACTTCGGGCGCGTCGTCGACACGACGAAGCTGCGCACCGAGTTCGGCTTCACCCCGCGCTGGACGACCGTCCAGGCCTTCGACGACTTCGTGGCCGGGCGCAACCTGCGCCCGGTGATCGATCCGGCCACGTTCGGCCGGGCCCAGGACGCGGCGCTGGCCGTGGCCCGGGCGCTGCCCTCCGGTGCCTGACACCCCGCGCGACCCCTCCGCCCCGCCCGCCCGTCTCCCGGAAGGTGACGTCATGCCCGAGGCCCGGGTGATCCCGCTGCGTTCCGACGGCGGCGGTCCCCGACACCGTTCGCGTCCAGCGCCGCGCCGGGCGAGCCGACCCGGTGTCGGGTCGCTCCAGGAGCGCACCGCGGCCGCCCGTGGCCTCACCGATGGCACCGAGGAGGGGACGGACGCCCCGGCGGGCGAGCTCGCCGCGCTGCGGACGCCCGGTCCGACCGAGCTCGAGGCGCGGGTCGCCGAGGTCGGCGAGTTCCTGCAGCGCCGCCTGACCGGCCGCTACACCGTCGACGACTTCGGCTTCGACCGCGACCTCACCGAGCACGTCGTCATGCCGCTGCTGCGGCCGCTGTACGAGAAGTGGTTCCGCGTCGAGACGATCGGCACCGAGAACGTGCCGTCGTCGGGCGGGGCGCTGCTCGTCGCCAACCACTCCGGCACGCTGCCCCTCGACGCGCTGATGACGACGGTGGCGGCGCACGACGACCTGCCCGTGCCGCGCCACCTGCGGATGCTCGCCGCCGACCTGGTCTTCGGCCTGCCCGGGGTCGGCGCCGCGGCGCGCAAGGCGGGGCACACGCTGGCCTGCAACGCCGACGCCGAGGCCCTGCTGTCGGCCGGCGAGCTCGTCGGCGTCTGGCCCGAGGGCTTCAAGGGCATCGGCAAGGACTTCGCGGACCGCTACAAGCTGCAGCGCTTCGGCCGCGGCGGCTTCGTCTCGGCGGCGCTGCGCTGCGGGGTGCCGATCATCCCGTGCTCCATCGTCGGCGCCGAGGAGATCTACCCGAAGATCGCCGACCTCGGCCCGATCGCGCGCCTGCTCGGCGTCCCGTACTTCCCGATCACGCCGACCTGGCCGCTGCTCGGACCGCTCGGCCTCGTGCCGCTGCCGTCGAAGTGGTACATCGAGTTCGGCGAGCCGATCCACACCGACGCCTACGAGCCCGGGGCGGCGGACGACCCGATGCTGGTGTTCAACCTGACCGACCAGGTGCGCGAGAACATCCAGCAGACGCTCTACCGCCTGCTCGCGGGCCGGCGGAACGCCTTCCTGGGGTAGACCGCCGGCTAGCCCACCAGCCGCTCGGCCAGCCGGCCGGCGGTCGAGCGGCGGCGGTAGGCGAGGCCGCCGACCACGGCGCCGGCCACGGCGCCCGCGCCGAGCACCGACGGCACGCCGATGCGCGCGGCCTTGCGCCCGGAGCGGAAGTCGCGGATCTCCCAGCCCCGGCGCCGCGCGAGCTGGCGCAGGTCGGAGTCCGGGTTGACCGCGACGGCGGTGCCGACGACCGAGAGCATCGGGGCGTCGTTGACCGAGTCGGAGTACGCCGCGCAGCGCCGCAGGTCGAGGCCCTCGCGGGCGGCCAGCGCGCGCACGGCGTGCGCCTTCGCGGGGCCGTGGAGCAGCTCGCCGACCAGGCGCCCGGTGTAGACGCCGTCCTCGCTCTCGGCGACGGTGCCGAGCGCGCCGGTGAGCCCGAGGCGGCGGGCGATGATGCGCGCGAGCTCGAGCGGCGTCGCCGTCACCAGCCAGACCCGTTGCCCCGCGTCGAGGTGCATCTGGGCCAGCGCCCGCGTGCCCTCCCAGATGCGGTCGGCCATGAGCTCGTCGTAGATCTCCTCGCCGAGCTCCACCAGCTCCGCGACCGACTGGCCGGCCACGAACGACAGCGCCTGCTCGCGGTGGGCGCGGACGTCGTCGGGGGTGCCCTCGCCGCCGAGCCGGAACTTGAGCTGCTGCCAGACGAAGCCGCGCAGGTCCGAGCCCGAGAAGAAGTTGCGCGCCGCCAGGCCGCGGGCGAAGTGGAAGATCGACGCGCCCATCATCATGGTGTTGTCGACGTCGAAGAACGCGGCGGCGGTGAGGTCCGGCGGCACCCGTGGCGACGGCGGGTACAGGCGGATGTCCGGCGCCTCGGCCGCGGCGGCGGCCGCCGCGGGCCCGCCGCCGGCCAGCTCGCCGTCCGGGGCGCCCCCGGCGGCCCGGGGGGCGACGTCCGCGGGGCTCTCGCCCACGGTCGGGTCGGTGGTCGGGCCGGCGCTCTCCGGCACCGACTCGAGGAGCTCGGAGGCGGTGGGCCCACCGATCGCCGGATCGGCGAGGGCGGCCTCGGCGGACGCCTCGCCCGCGAGCCGCGCCGCCTCGCGCTCCGCCTGCATCCGGCGCTCGCGCCGTCGTCCCACCGGCGGACCCTCCCCGTGGTCGTCCGTCCCGGACCGTGCCTGCCGGGGCGGGACGGAACGACATCGACCCCGGGGCGGTGCGACCTCACCCTAGACGGGAGCCACGACGGTCGGGGTGCCCCGCGACCGGCCCCGCCACCGGGCTGGGCGTCAGCCCAGGCTGAGACCGGGCAGACCGGGCAGCAGCGGCGGCACGTCGACCTGCGGGAGCAGCGGCACCGGCAGGGGGACCTGCACCGGCGGCGGCGCGTCGTCGCCGGTGTCGTCCGACTCCCCGGTCGACCCCGTGTCCTCGTCGGTCCCGCCGTCCCGCGTCGACGACTCGCTGGAGCTGGTGCTCGTGCGGCTCGTCGTCGTGGTGGTGGTCGTCGTGCTCGAGGTCTCGGTGGCCGAGACGTCGGTGCGCTCCGGTGTCGCCACCGACGGCGAGGTGGAGGTGTCGCACTCGCGGATCGGCAGCGGGCCGAGGTCGTCGCTCTCCCCGCCGGTCGCGCAGCGCTGGGGGCCGCCCAGGGCGTTCGCGCGCTGGCCGAGGCGCTGCAGCATCTGCTGGGACTGGGCCGCCGCGCCGCGCGCGTCGGTGTCGAGCGACGGGCTCAGCGTGTCGATCCGCGCCGACTGCTCGCGGGCCCACTCGGCGAGCTGCTCGGGCGAGGGCCCGGTCGGCCGGCCGGCCAGCGGGAGGATGAGGCGCGAGCCCGTGCGGGCCTGCTCGTCGAAGTCGCGCAGGTTGTCCAGCACCAGCCCGGCCTCCTCGGGACCGAGGCCCGCGGCGACCGGCCCGCTGCCCGCCGCCGTGGCGGCGTCGCGGCCGATGAGGTCGGACACCTCCTCGAGGCGGGTCGCGGCGAAGTCGAGGTGGCGCTGCCCCTTGGCCTCCTGGCCGCTGGTCAGCCCGATCTCGGCGCTCTCCGACGCCCGCTTGATGCCGTAGAGCATCTCGCCGGGCAGCGCGCCGCGGCTGAGCAGCACCGTCAGGGCGCCGAGGAGCATGACCGCGCACGCCCCGCCGACCAGCGAGGAGAGGAGACGGGTCGAGCGCCGGCGGGTCGCGGCCCTCCCGGGACGACCGTCGCCGGGGCGGGTGCTCCCGCGGCGTGTGGTCGCACCGGCCCGGCCGGCCCCCCGACCGCCGACCGGACCGGAGTCGGGGGAGCGCAGCACGCGGGTGCGCTCGCGGGGGGACGGCGACCCACGATCCTGGCCGCGGTCCCGGGTGGTCTCCCCGCCGATCTCGGCCATCACCTCGCCCATGACCGCGGCGCGCATGCGGGCGCTCGCGTCGGCGTCCGGGCCGATGGCGTCGCGTCCGGCGGCCCGCAGGGCGGCGGCGAGCTCGAGGTCACGGGCGAGGTCGGGATCCCGTGTCCGATCGGGCCCGCCCGCACGACCGGGCTGCGGCGGACGCCCCGTGGCGTCCCGCTGCTCCCAGACGCGAGCGAAGAGCTCGTCGTCCTCGTCGTGCCCGCTCGACATGCCGCCCGTCCTCATCGTCCACGCGTCACTTTCCGTGCGCGCCGTGCCCGTCGCTGGGTTGAACGACGGGACGGGCGACCGGTTACGACGATGCGGTGTGCGGTTCGAACCACAACGATGTGACTCACCGCAGCCCCTCGGGCAACAGTTGAGCGAGGCGACGGACCGCCCGGTGCTGCAGTGCCTTCACGGCGCCCTCGTTGCGTCCCATGATCTCCGCGGTCTCGGCCACGGAGAGTCCCTGGAGGAAGCGCAGGGCGATGCACTCCTGCTGGTCGTCACCGAGACGGGCGACGCAGCGGAGCAGCTCGGCGTGGGTCGCCCCGGCGATGACCTCGGTCTCGGGGCTGGGGCGCACGCTCGACGGCGCGACGTCGGCGACCTCGGCCGTGGACTGCTCGAGCCGGTAGCGGCTGGACTTGACGTGGTCGAGCACGAGGTTGCGGGCGATCGTCACGAACCAGGCGCCGATGTCCCGGCCCTGGTAGCTCACCGAGGCGATCCGGCGGAACGCGCGGACGAAGGTCTCCTGGGTGAGGTCCTCCGCGGCCGGGCGGTCGCCCAGGCGGAAGAGCACGAACCGGAAGACGGTGTCGTGGTAGCGGTCGAAGAGCTCGCCGAACGCCCGGGTGTCGCCCTCCTGCGCGAGCCGGACGAGCGCCCAGCCCTCGGCGGTGGCGCCGTCGTCGGGGAGGTCGTCCGCCAGCTCGTCGGGGAGCTCGTCGGGGAGGGCCTCCTCGACGGCCGTCCCGACCGGCGCCGACTCCTCGGGCACCGCGCCGGTGTGCGGGTCGCCCGGCGGGCGCAGCGGCACGGCGGCCGTGGGCACGCCGGCCTCGACGGACGGGCCGGCGGGCGGGCCGGCGATGTCCGGCGGCGCGGCCGTCGGGGGCAGCGGGCCGGTGCCGGTGCGGGGCGCCGGCGGGACCGGCGGGGCGGGCGGACCGGCCGCCGGCGGCAGCGTGTCCGGGCGCGGCAGGCCGGTCGGTGGCGTCGGGCGGCCCTCGGGGGGACGACCGGGGCGGCCGGGACGGCGTGGCGGGGCGTCGGCGGGGGCCTGGTCCGCCGGGGGCCAGGTGTCCTCGCGGCGGCGCTGCGCCGGGTAGGCCAGGGGCGCGGTCGGCGGGGCGGCGGGACCGTGCCCAGGGGACTGCCCGTCCGCGCGCGCGTCGAGCAGCGGCTCGGGCGGGGTGTCGGTGCCGGTCGCGCCGCGGGCTCGTCCCCGGGAGCCGGCCGCGGGCCCCCCGGTGGACCCCGCGCCGTGGCCGCGCCGGGCGCCGCCCCGCGCCGGCAGGTGGCCGGCGCCGGGCTCGTCGGCGGGATCGGGTGCGGCGCGCCTCACGGCGCTCCGGGAGGAGTCGGGCGCATCGCTCGGGCCGCGGGCGCGTTGTGAACGACGGGGACACCGCCGGAGGTGTCGAGGGCGGGGCGGGACCGGAGCGCGAGGACCCGGACGACGGTCCGGATCGCACGGCCGTCGCGGCGCGCGCAGGCGCGGCCGAGGTGACCGGCAGCGTCGGACATGCCCTCCCCCTCGATCGACCTTCCCCGACCGGAATCCCCCCGAGGGGGCGTCGACGGGGGAGCATACGTGCGGCGTGAGTAGCCCGGACACCGGCGCGCCCGCGGGGGTGCCGACCCTCTCCGACCTGCACCGACGGTGCGACGAGCGGCCATTCGGGCGTATCCCGGGGCTCCGCGTGGGGCCCCGGGGACCGTGGGAGACTGCCGCCGGGCGGTGCACCGGGACGGCCCGGGACGGAGGCGACGAGGCGGTGACGGACGAGCGGTCCGACGAGCGGGCGATGACGTCGGTGGGCGGTACGACGGACGGTCGCTCCGCCGGGTCGACGGGGTCCGTGTCGCCCGACCGCACCGGATCCGACGGTCTGCCCGACACTCTCCCCGGGACCTCGTCCACGGAGGCGGAGGAGCCGGTCCGGGTGGTCGTGCTCGTGCGCGCCGACTGCCGGACCTGTGACCGGATGGAGGGCGTGGTGCGCGAGATCTGCGGCCGCGTCGGCGAGGAGCACACCGTGGTGGACGTCGACGGGCCGGGCGCCGACCCGGAGTGGCGCGCCGAGTACGGCGACCGCATCCCCGTCGTGCTCGTCGACGACGTCGAGGTCGCCTCGTGGCGCCTCGAGCCCGACGACCTCGTGCGCGCGCTGGGGGCCCGGTGACCGCGCCCGCCCCGGCCGACGTGCCGATCCTGCAGACCGCCTCGTCGCTGGTGGAGCTGACGCTCGACACCTACGTCCGCCTGCAGCGCCTGGCCTTCGGCGGCGGGGCGTCCGCGCCGGCGCCGGTGCGCGAGCTGCTCGCGGCGGCCGTCGCGGCCCTCGAGCGGGCGCGCACCGACCTCGCCGAGGCCACGCGGGAGGCCGGCGGGCGGGTGCAGACCGACCCCGACCCCGAGTACGCGCCGATCGTCGAGCAGGCCCTGCCGACCGTGCGGGGCACGGGCGACGTGGTCGGGCTCGCGCTGACCCTCGAGGACGTCCTGGCCCAGACGCTGGTCAGCGACGTCGTCGAGCTCTCCGCCCCGCCCGTGCGCACCACCGTCGCCGGGCACGCGGCGGCGGCCGCGCGGCGCAAGTCCCTGCTGCTGACCCTGCAGACGCTGCTCGCGAGCGGGCGGACCGAGCTGGTCGCCTCGCCCCCGGACCTGCTCGCCCTGCCCCCGGGTGCGGGCACCGTCGGCTTCCCCGACGTCCTCTTCCCCACGGAGAAGGCCTCGCCGCCGACCGAGGGGACGCCGCGATGACACCCTGGCCCGAGCCCCGTCACCGGCCCCGCCCCCTCTCCCGGCGGGGCTTCCTCGTCGGGCTCGGCGCGCTCGCGGGCACGGCGGGCCTCGCCGCGTGCTCGGACGCGGCGCCGGCCGGCCCGCCCGCGCCGGGCGCCCCTCCGTCGCCCACGACCACGACGTCGACCACCCCGGCGGCCTACGCCGGTGAGGCGGCCTGGGTCGCCCTCGGCGCCGCGCTCTCCGGGCTCGCCGGCGACCTGCTCGGCCAGGCGGCCACCGGCGCCGGCCAGGGGCGCTTCGGTGCGGTGCCGGGCGTCGTGTCCGCATACCTGTCGGGGGCCGCCGCGCAACACGTCGCGCACGCGGAGGCGTGGAACCGGCTGCTCGAGGCGGGCGGGCGTCCCACGGTCACCGGCTACCCGCTCACCGTCGAGCCCGCGCTGCGCGGCCGCCTCGACGCGGCCCGCGCCCCGATCGACCTCCTGGGCCTCGCCGCCGACCTCACCGGCACCGTCACCGCCACCGTGACCCGGATCGTGGGCGAGGTCACGGACGCGTCCGCGGTCACGCTCGCGGCGGGCGTCGGACCCGTCGTGGCCATGCACGGCGCCACCGCCGACTTCCTGCTGGGCCGTCCGCCCACCGCACCCACGGATCCCGTCGCCGGGGCGCTGACGCCCGAGGCGCTCACGGTCTGACGCGGACGTCCACCGGACGGCGCACGGGGGACGCCGGGCACCGCGCCGTCCTGCTCCGGACGGGGTTCGGGCACGGCGTCGGAGCGCGACCGGTGGCAGACTGGGGGCCTCCGCCGGTCGGCACGACGCCAGCACGACGCCTGTACGACACGGCGCGGTCCGCGTCGGCGCGGTGGGCGTCCCAGCCCCTGGTCCGCGGGTCGCGGCGATTTTGTGCGTGCGTTCACGAGCGCTAGCGTTGTCCGGAACCGATCCGGGGACGTCCACGTGGTGCAGTGCCGCGAGGTGCGGGCCCGCGCGAGGGGTGCGGAGGAACGCCGCGCCGCGCGGCACGCGAGCGAGGGATGACAGGAGGCGCCCGGAAGTGACGGTCGACCGCGGCACCCGGCCCTCCCGACGCCCGGTGCCGTCGACCCGGACGCCCGAGGACGCCCTCGCGCCGGTCGACGCCGAGGACACCGGCGACGTGACCGACGCCGCCGACGCCGCGACCGACTCCGCCGACCCCGCCACCCGCCCCGTGCCCGAGGCGACCGTGGCCCGGCTGGCGGTCTACCTGCGCGTGCTCACCACGCTGCTCGACGAGGGCCGCGGCACCGTCTCCAGCGAGGAGCTCGCCGCCGCCGCCGGCGTCAACTCGGCGAAGCTGCGCAAGGACCTCTCGCACATCGGCTCGTCCGGCGTGCGCGGGGTCGGCTACGACGTCGCGCGGCTCACCGCCGAGGTCGAGGCGACCCTGGGGCTGACCCGGCCGCACGCGGTGGCCCTGGTCGGGGTCGGCAACCTCGGGCACGCCCTGGCTGGCTACGGGGGCTTCGCGCAGCGCGGCTTCCCCGTCGCGGCCCTCTTCGACGTCGACCCGGCGCTCGTCGGCACCACCATCGGCGGCGTCGAGGTCCAGCACGCGGACGCGATCGGCGCGGTGTGCGCCGCGCGCGGCGTGACCATCGGCGTGGTCGCGACACCCGCGCCCGCCGCCCAGCGCGTCTGCGACCACCTCGTGGCCGCCGGCGTGCGCAGCATCCTGAACTTCGCGCCCACCGTGCTCGCCGTGCCGGCGGGGGTGGAGGTGCGCAAGGTCGACCTGGCGGTGGAGATGCAGGTGCTCTCGTTCCACGTCGCCCGCCGGCACGGGACGGTGCCGGCCGCGGGGCCCGCAGCGGCCCCGCACCCGACCCCGCGAGAGGCGGTCTCCCGATGAGCCTGCTCCTGGTCGGCGTCTCGCACCGCACCGCCGAGGTGCCGGTGCTCGAGCGCGTCGCCGTGTCCGGAGACGACACCCGTAAGGTGCTCGACGACCTGCTCACCGGCGAGCACGTCACCGAGGCCATGCTCGTGTCGACGTGCAACCGCGTCGAGATCTACGCGGTGGTGGAGACGTTCCACGGCGGCCTCACCGAGGTCACCGACGTCCTCGCCCGCCACGCGCACGCCGAGGTCTCCGACCTCACCGACCACCTCTACGTGCACTACGCCGGCTCCGCGGTGGAGCACCTGTTCTCCGTGGCCGCCGGGCTCGACTCGATGGTCGTCGGCGAGGCCCAGATCCTCGGGCAGCTGCGCACCTCCTACGCCGAGGCCCGCGAGCTGGGGTCGGCGGGCCGGGTGCTGCACGAGCTGGCCCAGCAGGCGCTGCGCGTCGGCAAGCGCGCCCACGCCGAGACCGGGATCGACGCGGCCGGCGCCTCGGTGGTCTCCGAGGCCCTGGCCGACGCCGAGGCCGCGCTCGGGACGCTCGAGGGGCGGCGCGCCCTGATCGTCGGGGCCGGGTCGATGGGGGCCCTGTCGGCCGCGCACCTGCGCCGCGCCGGCGTCACCGAGACCGTGCTCGCGAACCGCTCCGAGGCCAACGCCGAGCGGCTCGCGGTGTCGCTGCGCGCCGAGGGGGCGGCCGCCCGCGCCGCCGGGCTCGACGCACTGCGCCGCGAGATCGCCGCCGCGGACGTCGTCGTGGCCTGCACCGGCGCCGTCGGCACCGTCGTCGGCGAGGAGGACGTGCGCGCCGCCCTCGCGGGGCGTGACGCCGCGGCCCGCCCGCTGGTCGTCTGCGACCTCGGCCTGCCCCGTGACGTCGACCCGCGCGCCGCGGACCTGGCCGGGGTCACCGTCGTGGACCTCGCCGCCCTCGGCGAGCGGCTGCGCTCCGCGAGCGCCGGGCGCGCGGTCGAGGAGGCCCGCACCGTCGTCGCCGAGGAGGTCCGCGCCTACTTCGCCGCCCAGCGCACCGCGGAGGTCACGCCCACGGTGACCGCGCTGCGCCGGCGCGCCGCCGAGGTCGTCGACGCCGAGCTGCTGCGCCTGGCCGGGCGCCTGCCCGACCTCGACGAGCACGCCCGCGGCGAGGTCACCCAGACCGTCCGCCGCGTCGTCGACAAGCTGCTGCACACGCCGACCGTGCAGGTCAAGCGCCTGGCGCAGGCGCCGGGCGGCGATTCCTACGCCGAGGCGCTGCGCGAGCTCTTCGAGCTCGACCCGCAGACGCCCGCGGTGCTCGCGGCCACGGAGACGGTCCCCGGCACGGTGCCCGCGGCCACCACCAGCGTCGAGCCCGGCGACGGGATGGACCAGGCCCTCAGCGGGGGGCGGCGATGACCGTGACCGACACCGCGGACACCGCGGCACTCACCGGCGACGGCGCCCGCACGATCCGCGTCGGGACCCGGGCGAGCCTGCTCGCCCGCACCCAGACCGACATCGTCGCCTCGGCGCTGACCGCGGCGGGCGCCACGGTCGAGGTCGTCACGATCTCCACGGAGGGCGACCGGTCGCAGGCGGCGGGCACGCCGATCGCGGGCAGCGGGGTGGGCGTGTTCGTCACCGCGCTGCGCGACGCGCTGCTCGCCGGCGAGATCGACGTCGCCGTGCACTCCTACAAGGACCTGCCGACCGCGGCGGTGCCCGGCCTCGCGCTCGCCGCCGTGCCGTCGCGCGAGGACCCGCGGGACGCGCTGATCGCCCGCGACGGGATGGTGCTGGGCGAGCTGCCGCCGGGCGCGGTGGTGGGCACGGGCTCGCCGCGGCGGGTCGCGCAGATCGCCGCGCTGGGGCTGGGCCTGCAGCTCGTCCCGATCCGCGGCAACGTCGACACCCGGATCGGGAAGGTGACCCGCGGCGAGCTCGACGGCGTCGTGCTCGCCCGCGCCGGGCTGGCCCGCCTCGGGCGGGTCGGCGAGGCCACCGAGGTGCTCGACCCCCTGCAGGTGCTCCCCGCGCCGGCGCAGGGCGCGCTCGCCTGCGAGTGCCGCAGCGACGACCCCGCGCTCGAGCACCTCCTGCGCTCGACCCTGCACGACGAGGGCGTCGCCGTGGCCGTCACGGCCGAGCGCGCCGTCCTGTCGGCCCTGGGCTCACCCTGCAGCGCCCCGATCGGGGCGCTCGCCGAGGTCGTCGAGGACCTCGACGACGACGGGCACGTGATCGAACGGCTGTCGCTGCGCGCGGTGGCCACCACGGCGGACGGCGCGCTCGTGCGCGGTTCCGCCACCGGAGAGACCGAGGACGCCGAGCGGATCGGCCGGGAACTGGCCGAGGAACTGCTCGCCGACGGGGCGGAGCCGTCGGGGTACGCGATGCCCGTCGCCGGCGGAGCCGACGCCGTCCCGCCGCCCGCGGACTGAACACCACGATGGGAACGGAAGACATGACAGCACCCTCGACGACCGCCGGCCGGGTCGCCTTCGTCGGCAGCGGACCCGGGGACCCGGGCCTGCTGACCGTGCGGGCGCGCGACGCCCTCGCCGCCGCCACGCTGGTCGTCGCCGACCGCGGTGTCCCCGCCGACGTCCTCGGCCTGCTGCCGTCGTCGGTGACGGTGCGCCCGGTCGGGCACGCCGGCGACGACCCCGCAGCGGGCGGTCCGGCCACCGACGCCGTCGTGGCGCCGGGCTTTGCCGCCGACGACCCCGCCGGCGCCGGGGCGGGCCCCGCGCCGGCCGACCCGGCGGCGCTCGCCGAGACGGTCGTGGCCGAGGCGCGGGGCGGTGCCTCGGTCGTGCGCCTGTGCCTGGGCGACCCGCTCGTGCGCCCCGACGTCGTCACCGAGGTCCGCGCCGTCGCCGCGGCGGGCGTCCCCTTCGACGTCGTGCCCGGCATGCCCGCCGACACCGCGGTCCCGACCTACGCCGGCGTCGCGCTCGGCCCGGCCCACACCACGGTGGACCTCACCGCGGGCGAGGCCGTCGACTACGCCGCGCTCGCGGTCGCGCCCGGCCCGCTGGTCCTGCAGGCCACGGCCGCGGAGCTCGCCGGCGCGTCGGCGCAGCTGGTCGAGAACGGGTGGAAGCCCGGCACGCCCGCGCTGGTCACCACGGCCGGCACCGGCTCGCGCCAGCGCACCGTCGAGACCAGCCTGGACAAGCTCGCCGCGGACGGCGCGGAGCTCGAGGGCACGCTGGTCGTGACCCTGGGCGACGCCGTCACCGACCGCGCGACGCTGTCGTGGTGGGAGTCCCGCGCGCTCTACGGCTGGCGGGTCCTCGTGCCGCGCACCAAGGACCAGGCCGGCGCGATGAGCGACCGCCTGCGCGTGCACGGCGCGGTGCCCGAGGAGGTGCCCACCATCGCGGTGGAGCCGCCGCGCAGCCCGGCGCAGATGGAGCGCGCGGTCAAGGGCCTGGTCGACGGGCGCTACCAGTGGGTCGTGTTCACGTCGGCCAACGCGGTGCGCGCCGTGTGGGAGAAGTTCGGCGAGTTCGGGCTCGACGCCCGCGCGTTCTCCGGCGTCAAGATCGCCTGCGTCGGCGAGGCCACGGCCGACGTCGTGCGCTCGTTCGGCGTGCACCCCGAGCTCGTGCCGGGCGAGGAGACCGAGCAGTCGTCCGAGGGCCTGCTCGACGTCTTCCCGCCGCACGACGACGTGCTCGACCCGGTCGACCGCGTCCTGCTCCCGCGCGCCGACATCGCCACCGAGACCCTCGCCGAGGGCCTGCAGCAGCGCGGCTGGGAGATCGACGACATCACCGCGTACCGCACGGTCCGCGCGGCGCCGCCGCCCGCCCCGGTGCGCGAGGCGATCAAGACCGGCGGGTTCGACGCGGTCTGCTTCACCTCGTCGTCCACGGTGCGCAACCTCGTCGGGATCGCGGGCAAGCCGCACGCCCGCACGATCGTCGCCTGCATCGGCCCGAAGACCGCGGAGACCGCCGTGGAGTTCGGGCTGCGCGTCGACGTCAAGCCCGAGACCGCCGACGTGCCGTCGCTGGTCGAGGCGCTGGCCGCGCACGCCAACAAGCTGCGGGCCGAGGGCGCCCTGCCCCCGCCGCGCAAGACGAAGGCCCGCAAGCGCTGATGTTCCCGACGGACCGTCCCCGCCGCCTGCGCGCCAACCCCGGCATGCGGCGCCTCGTCGCCGAGACCGAGGTGCGCCCGCGCCACCTCGTCCTGCCGGTGTTCGTCGCCGAGGGGCTCGACGCCCCGCGCCCGATCTCCTCGATGCCGGGCGTCGTGCAGCACACCCGCGAGTCGGT
Source organism: Actinomycetospora sp. ABD4_176 (assembly GCF_056311855.1). NCBI lineage: Bacteria > Bacillati > Actinomycetota > Actinomycetes > Pseudonocardiales > Pseudonocardiaceae > Actinomycetospora > Actinomycetospora sp. ABD4_176. Next base: position 4,581,324 of record NZ_CM149974.1, read on the forward strand.
GCGCAAGGCGGCGGCGGAGGCGGCGGCCGCGGGCGTCGGCGGGATCATGCTCTTCGGCGTGCCCGCCCGCCACGACGCGGTCGGGTCCGGTGCGGTCGACCCCGGGGGCATCCTCAACGTGGCGCTCGGCGACGTCCGCGCCGAGGTCGGTGACGCCCTGCCCGTCATGGCGGACACCTGCCTCGACGAGTTCACCGACCACGGCCACTGCGGGGTCCTCGACGCGGACGGCGGCGTCGACAACGACGCCACGCTGGCGGTCTACGGCGAGATGGCGGTGGCCCAGGCCCGCGCCGGCGCCCACGTCGTCGCGCCCAGCGGGATGATGGACGGCCAGGTCGGCGTCATCCGGGCCGCGCTGGACGAGGCCGGGTTCACCGACACCGCGATCCTCGCCTACTCGGCGAAGTACGCGAGCGCGTTCTACGGCCCGTTCCGCGAGGCCGTCGACTCGCAGCTGCAGGGCGACCGGCGCACCTACCAGCAGGACCCCGCCAACGGCCGCGAGGCCGGGCGGGAGGTGGCGCTCGACCTCGACGAGGGCGCCGACATGGTCATGGTGAAGCCGGCGATGGGCTACCTCGACGTCCTGCGCCGGGTCGCCGACGCCGCCGACGTGCCGGTCGCGGCCTACCAGGTCTCCGGCGAGTACTCGATGATCTCCGCGGCGGTCGAGCGGGGCTGGCTCGACCGCGAGCGCACGATCCTCGAGTCGCTGACGGGCATCCGCCGCGCCGGCGCAGACATCGTGCTCACGTACTGGGCTACCGAGGCCGCCGCCTGGCTGGACCGGTGACGGTGGCCGACCACGCGCCGGCGTCCCGGCCGGTGACCCCGCCCGAGGAGGAGCCCGGCCGCCCCGGCGTCGTCACCGCGGCGATCGTGCTGTGGTGCGTGCTCGGCGTCCTCATGACCGGGACCGCGCTGCTGTTCGGCCTGGGGCTGGCGTTCGGCGACCTCGACCCGGGCACCGGGCCGGTCGCCGTCCTCGGCGCGATGGTCGTGCTGGCGGCCGCGGGCGTCGCCACCCTCGTCGCGTCCCGGCGGCTGCGTGACCGGTCGCGGACCGCGCGGACCGGGCTGACGGTGCTGGGCGCGGTGCTCGCGACGGCGGGCCTGGTGCAGGTCACGTTCCTGGGCGCCGGCGGCGCGTGGTTCGTCGCCTTCGTCGTCGCCGCGGGCCTGCTGCACCTGCCCGCGGCCCGGGCCTGGTTCGGCCGGTCGGCATGACGGCGCCGGACGGCACCCGCGACGAGCCGGTGCTCTACGCCGAGACCGGCACCCGGCCCTGGATCCTGCTGTTCGGCCCGGTGCTCGCGGTCGCCGGGATCGGGCTGGAGAGCTTCGCGCCCGGCGGGGTGTCGGTGTCGCTGTGGCTCGGCGTCGGGCTGCTGGTGTTCTTCTACACCCTCGTGCTCGTGCGCAGCCGCCGGCGCTTCCTGCGCGTCGAGCTGACCTCCTCGGTGCTCGTGCAGGGCACCACCCGGCTGCCGATGTCGCAGGTGACGTCGCTGCGCCCGCCCGACGAGGAGCACCACGGCGTGCGGGTCCTCGGCGACGGCCCGGTCGTGCCGCGCCGCCTGCAGCCGGTGGTGCTGCGCCTGTCCGACGGGACCCGCGCGGTCGCCTGGGCGCGCGACGGGGCGGCGCTGCGCCGGGCGCTCGAGGACCTGCTGCGCGCGCGGGCGGCGTCGTGAGGCGCGCGCTCCTGCTCATCGGCGTCGCCGTGGTGCTCGCCGTCGTCGCGGTGGTGCTGCTGATCGCCGGGGTGGAGGTCCGCGAGACGACCGGCGGGCTGCTCGTCACCCCGATCCGCCAGCTCCACCTCGTCGGCGGCTACCTGCTCGGCGGCACCGTGGCGGGTGTCGCGGCGGTGCTCGTCGCGCTGGTCGGGGTGCCGGCGCTGGGCGCCGCGCGGCGCGGGGAGCAGGCGGCCGACACCGCCGGCACCGCCAGGACGGCCGGCACCGCCGGGACGGCCGACACCGCCGGCACCCCGCCGACCGGGCCCGCCCCCCAGCCCGCCACCTCGGCGACGGGAGCCGAGCCCGGCTCGTGATCGCCTGACCCGGGCTCGCGACCGTATCCTCCGTCCGGCGCCGCGACGACCACCGTCCGCTGCCGGGGGGGGAGGTCGGGATGACGGGGTCGCCGGGCCCGCCGGGTCCGTCGGGGTGGTCGGCAGCGGGCTCGACCTTCGGCCCCTACCGCCTGGAGGGCCGTCTCGGCCGGGGCGGCATGGGCGAGGTGCACCGCGCCTACGACACCCGACGCGACCGCGAGGTCGCCCTGAAGTGCCTGGCGCCCGACCTCGCCGACGACCCCGAGATCCGCGAGCGCTTCGAGCGCGAGTGCCGCACCGCGGCCCGCCTGTCGTCGCCGCACGTCATCCCGATCCACGACTTCGGGGTCATCGACGGGCGCCTGTTCCTCGACATGCGCCTCGTCGAGGGCCGCGACCTCGCCCGCCTGCTGGCCGACGAGGGCCCGCTCGACCCCTCCCGCGCGGTGGCGATCGTCGGGCAGGTCGCCGACGCCCTCGACGACGCCCACGCCCACGACCTCGTGCACCGCGACGTCAAGCCCGGCAACGTGCTCGTCAGCCCCGGGCGGGACTTCGTGCACCTCGTGGACTTCGGCATCGTGCGCCTCGCGCAGTCGTCGACGGCGGGGCGCGCGCTCACCGGCACGGGCACCACCCTCGGCACCCTGGCCTACATGGCGCCCGAGCAGTTCGAGGGCGCCGCGGTCGACCGGCGTGCCGACGTCTACGCCCTGGCCGTCGTGCTCCACGAGTGCCTCGTGGGCGCGCCGCCGTTCGCCGGCGACATGCCCGCGATGCTGCACCAGCACCTCACCGTCACCCCGGCGCCGCCGTCGTCGCGACGCCCGGGCCTGCCGCCGGCACTCGACGCCGTGGTGCTGCGCGGCCTGGCCAAGCGCCCTGAGGAGCGGTTCGGCTCGGCGGGCGAGCTGGCCGACGCCGCCCGCGCCGCGCTCGAGGGCCGCGCGGTGCCCGCCTCGCCACCGCCGGGCGGCATCCGCTGGGACAGCGGGCCGCAGTCGGCGGGCGCGGTGGGCGCGCCGGGCGGCGCGCCGCCGCAGGCGTGGTCGCCGGCCGCGTCCGGGGGCCCGACCGGGTGGGGCGGGCCGGGCCCCTGGTCGCTCCCGCCGGCGACGCCGCCGCCCGGCGGAGCGGGTGGGCCCGGCGGCGGGCGCCGGCGCGGCCGCACGATCGCGATCGTCGTGGGCGCGCTCGTGCTGGTCGCGGCCGTGGTGGTGACGCTGCTCGTGGTCGTCGACCGCGGCACGTCCGGCCCGGTGACCATCGCGACCGGTGCCCCGGCGACCCTCGCGCAGAGCTTCCCGGACAGCGCGGCGGGCGGCTGCGTGCCCGGCGACCCCAGCTTCTACGAGCAGCGGCCCGCGGGCGTGCGCCCGGCCGAGGTGGTGCAGTGCGCCCGGGGCGAGGCGACGGCCGCCTACGCCCGCTGGAGCACGCCCGCCGAGGCCGCGAACCGCGTGCTGTCGTACACCACGGTGCCCTCGATCGACGGCTCGCGGAGCTGGTCGCGGGGCGGCGTGGTGCAGGGCCCCTACTGGCAGACGACCTTCAGCGGCGACTGCACGCTGCTCGCCGCCTACGAGGGCCTGGCCACCATGCTGCAGGTCTACGCGCCGCAGGACCGCTGCGCCGCCGTCGGCGCGACGTTCACGACCACCGTGTGGCCGTCGGGCGAGGAGCTGCGGGCGGTCGAGCGCACGATCCCGGCGGCCGCGCGCGCCGGCTGCGGGGCGGCGACGCCGACCGCCGGCACGTCGGGGATCGTCCCGCGCGAGGTGCGCAGCTGCACCGGTCCCGAGGGCACCACGGTGAGCTGGTCGCGCTGGAACGGCGCCGGCGACGTCGCGGCGGAGGTCAACGCGCGCGGCTCGCGCACCGGCGAGACCGTGAGCTCCTGGAACGCGCCGGACGGGCCGCGCCAGGGTCCCTACCTCCTCGCCGAGGACGGCGGCACCTGCCTGGGCCTGCTCGGGTGGGACGCCGCGCCCTACGCCGCCGAGGTCGTCGGCCCGGACTGCACCGTCGTCGAGCGCGCCGTCACCGGGCTCCTGCCCCCGGCCGGCGCGGCCCTGCCCGGCTGACGCGGCTCACGGTCCCGGCCACGGCGGCCCCCGCGCGCGGCTGGGAGACTGGTCCCGTGACCAGTACAGCGATGACGGGCACCGGCAGCGTCGAGCGCAGCGCCGAGCTCTTCGCGCGCGCCGAGCAGGTGGTCCCGGGCGGGGTCAACTCCCCGGTCCGCGCCTTCCGGTCGGTCGGGGGCACCCCGCGGTTCATGGTGTCCGGCGCGGGTCCGTGGCTCACCGACGCCGACGGGAACCGCTACGTCGACCTGGTCAGCTCCTGGGGTCCGATGATCCTCGGGCACGCCCACCCCGCCGTCGTCGAGGCGGTGCGCGAGGCGGCGTCGGCGGGCCTGTCGTTCGGGACGCCGACCGGCGGGGAGGTCGAGCTCGCCGAGGAGCTCGTGCGTCGCGTCGAGCCCGTCGAGCAGGTCCGGCTGGTCAACTCGGGCACCGAGGCGACGATGAGCGCGGTGCGCCTCGCGCGCGGCTTCACCGGGCGCACCGTCGTCGTGAAGTTCGCCGGCTGCTACCACGGCCACGTCGACGCCCTGCTCGCCGAGGCGGGCTCGGGCGTCGCCACCTTCGGGCTGCCCTCGACGCCCGGGGTCACCGGCGCGCAGGCGACCGACACGATCGTCCTGCCCTACAACGACCTCGACGGCGTCGCGCAGGTGTTCGCCGAGCGTGGCCAGGACATCGCCTGTGTCATCACCGAGGCGGCCGCGGGGAACATGGGCGCGGTCGCCCCGCACGACGGCTTCAACGCCGGCCTCAAGCGCCTGTGCGGGGCGCACGGCGCGCTGCTGGTCGTCGACGAGGTGATGACGGGGTTCCGCGTCTCGTCCGCGGGCTGGTACGGCCTCGAGGGCGTCGCCGGCGACCTGTACTGCTTCGGCAAGGTCATGTCCGGGGGGCTGCCGGCCGCGGCGTTCGGCGGGCGTGCCGACGTCATGGCGCAGCTCGCCCCGGCCGGCCCCGTCTACCAGGCGGGCACGCTGGCCGGGAACCCCGTGGCCGTCGCCGCCGGGCTCACGACGCTGCGCCACGCCACCCCGGAGGTCTACGCGGCGCTGGACGCGAACGCCGACCGGCTGCACGGGATGTTCACCGACGCCCTGTCCGAGGCCGGGGTCGTCCACACGATCCAGCGCGCGGGCTCGCTGATCTCGATCCGCTTCGCCGAGGGGGAGGGGCGGAACTTCGACGACATGCGCGCGGCGCAGACCTGGCGCTTCCCGCCGTTCTTCCACGCCCTGCTCGACCGCGGCGTCTACGCCCCGCCGAGCGCGTTCGAGGCCTGCTTCATCTCCGCGGCGCTCGACGACGACGCGTTCTCGGTGATCGCCGACGCGCTGCCGTCCGCGGCGCGGGCGGCGGCCGCGGCCACCGCGCCGGAGGGTTCGTGACCCCCGTCCGCACCACCGTCCACCTGGTCCGGCACGGCGAGGTCCACAACCCCGAGAAGATCCTCTACGGGCGCCTGCCCGGCTACGGCCTCTCCGACCGGGGCCGCGAGCAGGCCCTGTGTGCCGCCGCGCACCTCGGGGGCCACGACGTCACGGCGCTGCTCGTGTCGCCGATGCAGCGCGCGCAGGAGACCGCGGTCCCGATCGCCGAGGCGCTGGACCTGACGCCGGTGACCGACGAGCGGCTCATCGAGGCGGGCAACGCCTTCGAGGGCCTCACGGTCGGGGTCGGCGACGGCGCGCTGCGCAGCCCCGAGTACTGGCCGCTGCTGCGCAACCCGTTCCGCCCGTCGTGGGGCGAGCCCTACCTGGAGATCGCGCACCGCATGCTCGGCGTCGTCCATCGCGCGCGGACGGCGGCGGCCGGGCACGAGGCGGTGTGCGTGTCCCACCAGCTGCCGATCTGGACGCTGCGCCGCTTCCTGGCCGGCGAGCGCCTCTGGCACGACCCGCGCCGCCGGCAGTGCTCGCTGGGCTCGGTGACGAGCTTCGTCTTCGACGACGAGAGCCTCGCCGACATCGCCTACGCCGAGCCCGGCGGCGTCACCGACCCGACGGCCACGGGGGCCTGACGTGCGCGTGCTCCTGCTGGCCCTGACGGCGCTGCTGCTCGTCGCCGGGTGCTCGTCGTCGGACGCCCCGGAGGGCGAGTTCACCTTCGGCGGCACCGGCGGGCGGACCACCGTCGTCTACGACCCGCCCGAGACCCGCGGGGTGCTGCCGCCGGTGAGCGGGGAGAGCCTGCTCGAGCCCGGCCGGCAGCTCTCGACCGAGGACTGGCGGGGCCAGGTGGTCGTGCTCAACGTGTGGGGCTCGTGGTGCGGGCCGTGCCGGGCGGAGGCCGACGCCCTCGACCAGGTCGCCGTCGCGTCGGCGCCGCAGGGCGTGCAGTTCCTCGGGATCGACGTGCGCGACCAGCGCAGCGCCGCCGCCGACTTCGTCCGCGACCGCGGCGTCGTCTACCCGTCGATCTTCGACCCGCCGGGCCGGTCGCTGCTCGTGCTGCGCGGCTACCCGCGCAACGCGGTGCCGTCGACGATCGTGCTGGACCGCCAGCACCGGGTCGCGGCGGTCTTCCTCACCGCGGTCCTGGCCTCGGATCTGCAGCCCGTGGTCGACCGGGTCGCCGCGGAGCCGGCGCCGGTGAGCTGACGGCGAGCCGATCGCCTCCCGCGGCGTCACCCGATCTGGAAGGCTCGCCGCAGGACCGCTCCCCGGGGGACATCTGTGATCATCTTCGGCACCCGCCGCACCGTCACCCAGCTCGCCATGGTCGTGCTGACGTGCGGGAACTGTCACCGCTCGGCCGCCAACGCGGTGATCAGGGTGGTCACGAAGTTCACGCTGTTCTTCGTCCCGCTCTTCCCGGTCCGCACCCGGTACGCGACGCAGTGCACGGCCTGCGGGTTCCTCATGTGGATCGACAAGGGCCGGGCGGAGCAGCTCCGGCAGGCACCGCCGGCCGGTCCCGCGGGCCCGCCGCCGCTGCCCGGGCAGTACCAGGCGGGGCAGTACCAGCAGCAGTACCAGCAGCAGTACGGCCAGCAGCAGTACGGCCAGCAGCAGGACCCGCAGCAGGGGGCGGCGCCGGGCATGCCCGGCGCCGCCCCCTGGGCCGCGCCCCACGACGGCGGCACGAACGGCCACGCGGCGCGGAACACCTAGCGGCGGCCGCTACCCGCCGCGCCGGGCGACGAAGTCGGCCCGGGCCCGCGCCGGCCGGCTGTCCGTCCGCGGGCCGGTGCGGCGCGGGGCGGCCGGGCGGCCGCCGGTGCCCGCCGCGCGGCCGCGGGCGGCGGCCCGGCGCTCGGCGCGGTTGGCGGGTGCGGGCTGGGGTGGGGCGTCGTTGCGCATGGGGCCTCCTGGTGTGGTCGGCGGACACCGCCGGCGCCGGGGGAGATCGGACAGCCCTCACGGTCACGAGGGAGATCGACATCGACCGCACGGGCTCCCTGATCAACGCCCGGGACGCGGGCGGCGGGAGGGCAGCGGAGGGGCGCGGGCCGCGGACGGGCCCGGCGCTCAGGAGTCGATGTCCACGAGTCGGGACGGTAGAGAGCCGCCGGCACCCGGCGCCACCGGATTTCCCGCGCTGACGACCGGGCGCTCCCCGTCTCCTACGACACATCGTCGGAGATCGGCCCCCGTGCTCACGCGCGCACGACCGGCGCGTCCTACCCTGGACGGGTCATGAACCTGACCGAGGTGGCCACGTCCGGCCCCGTCCTGCTCGCGGTGCTGCTCTCGGTGGCCGCGGGCGCGGTCAGCTTCGCCTCGCCCTGCGTCGTGCCGCTGGTACCGGGCTACCTCGCCTACCTCGCCGGTCTCGTGGGCGCCGACGCCCCGGCCGTCACCGAGGACGAGGCCCGCCTCCAGGCCGCCGAGCGGCGCGCGGCGGTGACCGGCGAGATCTCGACGGCCGGCACCGCCACCGCCACGCCCCGCCGCTCGCGACGCCTCCGGGTGGCCGGGGCCGCGGCGCTGTTCGTGCTGGGCTTCACCGTGGTGTTCGTGCTCGGCCTCGGCTCGGTCGTGTGGCTCGCCGACGCCCTGCTCGCCAACGAGGCCCTGCTGCAGCGCATCGGCGGCGTCGTCACCGTCGCGATGGGCCTGGTGTTCCTGGGCCTCGTGCCCGCGCTCCAGCGCGACAGCCGCCCGCACTGGGTCCCCCGCACCGGCCTGCTCGGCGCCCCGCTGCTCGGCGCGACCTTCGGGCTCGGGTGGACGCCGTGCCTCGGCCCGACGCTCGCCGGGGTCGTCGCCCTCGCGAGCGGCACCGACGCCGGCTCCGCGGGGGTCCGCGGGATCGTCCTGCTGCTCGCCTACTGCGTCGGGCTCGGCGTGCCCTTCGTGCTCATCGCGCTGGGCGCCGGGCGCGCCGTGCGGGCCCAGGCCTGGCTGCGCAACCACAGCCGCCGCATCCAGATCGTCGGCGGGGTCGCGCTCGTCGTCGTCGGGCTGCTGCTCGCCACCGGCCTGTGGGCCGAGATCGTCGCCCTCCTGCGCGGCCCCGTCGCCGGCTTCACGACCCCTCTGTAGGCCCCACCATGACCTCCACCCTCCAGGCACCCCCGGGCGACGCGGGCCCGCCGCCCACCCGGCCGGGCCCGGGCCGGCGCGCCCTCGCGCTCGTGCGCAACACCTGGCGCGGGCTGACGAGCATGCGCACGGCGCTCATCCTGCTGTTCCTGCTCGCCGTGGCCGCCCTGCCCGGCGCGCTGCTGCCCCAGCGCACGCCGAGCCCGAACGCCGTCGACGACTACCTCGTCGCGAACCCGTCCCTCGGCCCGTTCCTCGACGACCTCGGCTTCTTCGACGTCTTCGCGACCCCGTGGTTCGCGGCGATCTACCTGCTGCTGTTCGTCTCGCTCATCGGCTGCCTCGTGCCGCGGTCGTTCGAGCACGTCCGCGGCCTGCGCGCCGAGCCGGTGTCGACGCCCCGCAATCTCGCCCGCCTGCCCCACCACGCGCGGGGCACGTCCGACGACGACCCGGACGCGGTGATCGACACCGCGCGCCGCCGGCTGCGGGGCTGGAAGGTCGCGGTGCGGACCGAGCCGGGCGGTGTGCGGACCCTGTCGGCGGAGAAGGGCGCGCTGCGCGAGGTCGGCAACCTCGTCTTCCACCTCAGCCTCGTCGCGCTGCTCGGCGGCATCGCCGTCGGCAAGCTGTTCGGCTACGAGGGCCAGGTCATCGTCATGGCCGACGGCAGCGAGTTCTGCAACAGCGGCATCTACGCCTACGACTCGTTCCGCCCCGGCCTGCAGATCGACGGCACCGGCCTCGACCCGTTCTGTCTCGCCGTCGACGACTTCCGCGCCGCCTTCCGCCCCGACGGCCAGCCCGACTCCTTCGACGCGACCGTGCGCTACCAGGACACCGAGGCCGTCGAGCGCGGCGACGGGACGTGGCAGCGGCACGACCTCGCGGTCAACGCCCCGCTGCGCGTCGACGGCGAGCGGGTCTACCTGCTCGGGCACGGCTACGCGCCGCGGTTCACCGTGACCTTCCCGAACGGCGAGCAGCGCGTCGGGCTCGTCCAGTGGCGACCCGTCGACCAGGCCACCCTGCTCTCCGAGGGCGCGACGAAGATCGACCCGCCGGGCGTCACCGACGAAGCCGAACGCCGCCGCTCCCAGCTCGCGATCACGGGTCTGTTCGCGCCGACCTCGTCGGGCGGCGGGCTCGTGACCTCGGTGTTCCCCGCACTGAACAACCCGGAGGTCGCCGTCGACGTGCTGCGCGGCGACCTCGGCCTCGACTCGGGCCGCGCCCAGTCGATCTTCGAGGTGGACCAGGGCATGGTCGAGCAGGGCCGGCTGGTGCGCGTGGCCCGCGAGAACATCCGGCCCGGCGGCGAGATCGCGCTCGACGACGGCACCCGCGTCCGCTTCGACGGCGTCGAGAACTGGGTGTCGCTGCAGGTCTCCCACGACCCCGCCCAGACCGCCGTGCTCCTGGCGGCGATCGCGCTGCTCGGCGGGCTGACGCTGTCGCTGACGGTGCGCCGGCGCCGGTTCTGGGTGCGCGCGAGCCCGGCGCTGCCGTCTACGACAGATGGTCGTACCTTGGTGGTGCTCGGGGGCCTGGCCCGGACCGACCGGGCGGGGTACGGCGAGGAGTTCGGCCGGCTCGCCGCCGACCTGGTCCCGCCGCGAGCCGGCGCCGGGGACGGCGAGCGGGGCCGGGAGCGACCCGACCCGACGGTCTCCGCGGACGAGTTCGACGAGCTCCACGACAGCGAGGTGCCCGAGCGCCCCGTGCCCGACCGGAAGGACGACGATGGTCGTTGACGCCCAGCTGGGCCAGTTCGGTGACCTGCTGTTCGGCTCCGCGCTCGCGATCTACGTGCTCGCGATGATCCTGCACGCCGTCGAGCACGCGCTGCTGCGGCGTACGGGTACCGAGCAGGAGAGCGAGGGGGCCGAGGGGGACACCGCGCCCGAGCCGGTGGCGGCCACGGTCACCGCCGGGTCCGTCGGGTCCGCCCGGTCCGCCGGCGCGGGTCTGTCCGCCGAGGGGGCGGCGCTGGCCGCCGAGCTCGAGGACCGCGAGGCCCGCGAGGCCCAGCCGCCGACCCGCCCGCCCCGCAGCCGCGCCGAGCGGTTCGGGCGCACCGGGGTCTCGCTGACCGTGCTGGGCTTCGCCCTGCACCTCGCGATGCTCGTCGTGCGCGGGTTCGCCGCCCAGCGCGTGCCCTGGGGCAACATGTACGAGTTCACCGCGGCGATCTCGCTCGTCGCGGTGGGCGCCTGGCTCGTGGTGCTGCGCCGCCGGCCCGAGCTGCGCCGCCTCGGCGCGTTCGTGCTGCTGCCGGTGATCGTCCTGATGTTCCTCGCCGGCACGGTGCTCTACACCCAGACCGCGCCGGTGGTGCCCGCGCTGCGCTCGTACTGGCTCGTGGTGCACGTGTCCGCGGCCGTGATCGCCTCGGGCATCCTCCTGCTCGCCGGCGTGGCCAGCTGCCTTTACCTGCTGCGCTCCGCGCACGAGTCGAGCGGGCGCTTCGCCTGGACCTCGCGGCTGCCCGCGGCCGACGTGCTCGACCGCGTCGCCTACCGCGCCACCGCGATCGCCTTCCCGATCTGGACGTTCGCGGTGATCACCGGGGCGATCTGGGCCGAGGCGGCGTGGGGCCGCTACTGGGGCTGGGACCCCAAGGAGACGACGGCGTTCATCGCCTGGATCGTCTACGCCTGCTACCTGCACGCCCGGTCGACGGCCGGCTGGCGCGGGCGCCGCGCGGCCGCGATCAACGTGGTCGGCTTCGCGGTCATGGTCTTCAACCTCTTCTTCGTCAACCTCGTCGTCACCGGCCTGCACTCCTACGCCGGGGTCGGCTGAGCCGGAGGGGCCATGCGGCGCAGCCCCGGCTGCGCCGTTCCGGTCGTTCGGATCTCCCCGACGGGATACGGTGCGGCGCGCACGTGACGAGGGAGGACCGTGGCGATGGAATCCAGGGACGACGCCGGCGCCGAGCGCGAGGGCGGCCCGCCCCGCGACCCGGCGGCCGGGGCCTCCCCGCCCGAGGCGGCGGGCACGGCCGGCGCGGAGCCCGTCGCCGGCGCGCCGGCCGACCCCGGCGCCTCCACCACGTCCGGGGCGTCGTCCGGGGCCTCGTCCGGCCCGGTGGCGGAGGCGCCCGGGGTGGCGGCGGCCCCGTCCGACTCGCCCGAGACCACGCGCCGCGTCGACACCGCCGAGGCCGCCCGGGGCGATGCCGCCCAGCCGCGGCACCCGGGCTTCGATCCGCGCGTCGGCGCCGGCCCCACCGGCCGGGTCGCCGGCCCGCCCGCGGACCGCGCGCCCGTGGCCGGCCGTTTCACGACGCCCGGGCGCGGTGCCTCGGCGCCGGCGAACGGTGGCCCCGGCGGCGGGCCGTACGACCTGTCGTCGGCCCAGCTGCTGCGCCCCAGCAAGCGCCCGCCGCAGACGGGGTGGCGGCGCGCCCTGTTCGTCGGCACGGGCGGGCTGGTCAACCCCGGCGAGAGCCAGGGCGACGCCGAGCGCCGGGAGCTGATCGCGCGCGTCAACCAGCCGCTGCACGGCTGCTACAAGATCGCGATGCTGAGCCTCAAGGGCGGCGTCGGCAAGACGACGATGACCACCACGCTGGGCTCGACGTTCGCGTCCCTGCGCGGCGACCGGGTCGTCGCCGTCGACGCGAACCCCGACCGCGGCACGCTGAGCCAGAAGATCCCGCTCGAGACCACGGCGACCGTGCGCCACCTGCTGCGCGACGCCAACCGGGTGCGGCGGTACTCCGACGTGCGCGCCTACACCTCGCAGGGCCCGTCACGGCTGGAGATCCTCGCCAGCGAGCAGGACCCGGCGGTGTCCGAGGCGTTCAGCGAGGTCGACTACCGGCGCACGGTGACCCTGCTCGAGCACTTCTACAACGTCGTGCTCACCGACTGCGGCACCGGCCTCATGCACTCGGCGATGAAGGGCGTGCTCGACGTCGCCGACTCCCTGCTCATCGTCTCGTCGGCCTCGATCGACGGCGCCCGCAGCGCGTCGGCGACCCTCGACTGGCTCGACGCCCACGGTTACCGCGACCTCGTGTCCCGGTCGGTGGCCGTCATCAACTACGTGCGCCGCTCGTCGGGCAACGTCGACCTCGACCGCGTGTCCGACCACTTCGCGGCCCGCTGCCGCGCCGTCGTGCGCCTGCCCTTCGACCCGCACCTGGAGGAGGGCGCCGAGATCGAGCTCGACAAGCTCGCCTCCCGCACCCGCGCGGCCCTGCTCGAGCTCGCCGCGACCGTCGCCGACGACTTCGGCCGCGCCGGGTCCCGCGTGCGGCGCCCGGTCCTGCCGCGCTGAGCACGGACGACGAGGGGCGCCCCGGTCGTCCGGGGCGCCCCTCGTCGGTGCGCGGTGGGGTCGATCTCAGCTGGAGGGCGGGTCCTCGCGCTGGATCTTCTCGTCGAGCGACCGGAGGAACTCCGGGTCGTCGTCCGGGGCGACGGGCCGCCGCTGCGGGCGACGCGGGGAGGCCTGACGGGTCGGGCCGGTCGGCGCGTCCTCGACCATGCCACCGGGTCCGCCGTCGTTTCCGGCCTGCGCCGCCTGGGCGGCCATCACCTTCCACAGCAACGTCCCCACGACGACCAGGACCAGCACGGCCACGAGGAACGGGATCACTCGGACGCCTCCAGCATCTCGACGTCTCCGGCTCGCGGACGGCTCCGCGGACCGGTCGTGCACCACGCTACCGGTCGCGCCGGGAGTCCGCGTGGCGTGCGGGAGGTAGCCGTCGGGTGACGGTCGGGTGCTCGGGTCGAACGGGGCGGGTGGGGCGCACGGGTTCCCCGGACGGCGCAGCGCACCGGGCGGGGGAGCGACGGGCGCGACCGGCGGCACCACGGCCGCCGGTCGCCCCGGGTCGTCGAGCGGTCCTCGTGGTGCTAGGGGCGTGCCTCGCTGGTGAGACCGTCGAGCAGCGTGCGGACCTCGGACTCGCGGAAGCGGCGGTGCCCGCCCGGGGTGCGGATGGAGCCGATGCGGCCGGCGGACGCCCACCGGGTGACGGTCTTGGGGTCGACGCGGAACATCGCCGCGACCTCGCCCGGGGTCATGAGCCGCTCGCTGGCGTCGTGAGCGATGGTCATGTCACTCCACCTTCCCTATCGCTTCACCGTGCCCGCGCCGTCGGGCCCGGAGTGCCGGGCCGGGGGCGGAGCGGACGTAACAGAGCGAATCGTGACACCGGACCCCGTACGTACTCGAACGCTTGTATCCAGGTAAAGGGACCATAAAGGGCAAAAAGGGACACCTCCGGCGGGCCGCGGTCTCCCCGTGCGCGTCGCATGCGGCTGCCTACCCTGGTGGGGTGAGCTCCCAGGAACCCCGGCCCACCCGGTCCACCGGGTCCACCGGGGCGGACGGCGCCGTGAGCGGCGAGCACGGGTCGACCCCGCCGGCCGCCGCGGGCACCGCCGCGAGCGTGGCCCTGGCGGTCGTCCTCTACGTGGGCGCGCGGCTGCTGGTCGTGGCGGTCCTCGCCGGCGTCCTCGTGGCCGTGGGCCTGCCGCTGCTCGTGGCGCTGCTCATCGGGTTCGTCGTCGCCCTGCCGCTGTCGTTGTTCCTGTTCCGGGGCCTGCGCACCCGCCTCGCCGCCGAGGTCGACGCGGCCACCGCCTCCCGCCGGGAGCGCCGCGACCGCCTGCGCGCCGAGCTCCGCGGGGACCTGGACGCGGAGGGCCGGGAGTAGCGAGCTCGCCGGCTCGTGGTGCCGAGGGGCACGTTCGGCCGGGCTCAGGTCAGCGCCAGCCCCAGCGCCGTGGCCGCCGACCACACGAGCAGGCCGAGGGCGGTGTCGCGCAGCACCGGGATCAGCTGGGGGCCGACGGAGCCCGCCAGCACGCGGCGCAGCGCCGGGCCGAGCAGCACGAGCGCCAGGAGCCCGGCGAGCGCGCCCCAGGCGCGCAGGCTGAGCACCAGGGTCATGCCCAGCGGCACCACGACGAGCGCGGCGTAGAGCACGCGGGTGTCGCGGTCGCCGAGGACCACCGCGAGCGTGCGCTTGCCGGTGTCGACGTCCGAGCCGATGTCGCGGAGGTTGTTGGCGACCAGCACCGCGCAGGCGAGCAGCCCGACCCCCACCGAGGCGCCGATCCCGAGCCCGCTCGCCCGCCCGGTCTGGACGAACTCGGTGCCGAGCACCGCGACCGGCCCGAAGAACACGAACACCGCGACCTCGCCGAGCCCGCGGTAGCCGTAGGGCCGCGAGCCGCCGGTGTAGAACCACGCGCCGAGCAGGCACACGGCGCCGACGACGATGAGCCACCAGTGCCCGCTGTAGAGCGAGACCGCGACGCCGGCGGCCGCCCCGATCGCGAAGCAGGTGAAGGCGGCGCGCTTGACCTTGTAGGGCTGGGCGGCCCCGGAGCCGACGAGACGCAGGGGGCCCACGCGGTCGTCGTCGGTGCCGCGCACGCCGTCGGAGTAGTCGTTGGCGTAGTTCACGCCGATGACGAGCGCCACCGAGACGACCAGCGCCAGCACCGCGGCCAGCGGGTCGAACCCGGCCACGCCGGCCGCCGCCCCGCTCCCCGCGAGCACCGGCGCGATCGCCGTGGGCAGCGTGCGCGGCCGGGCTCCCTCCACCCATTCCGCGACGGTCGCCACGCCGGGCGACCTTACTGGCCGCCGCCGGGCGGGTCAGCTAGGCGCAGGGCGGCACCGGCGGCGCGCCCTGGATCCAGGCGGCGGGCACGTAGCGGTCCGGACGGGTGCGCAGCCACAGGTTGCTGGTGCCCTGCGTGCCGGCGACGGTGCTGCCCGCGACCTGGCACTGCACCTCGACCTGCGCGCCGTCACCGATCAGGCCGCTGTCCGCGGCCGCCGCGTCCGCGCCGGCGCGCTCGACCACCGGGCCGGCGCCGTCGGTCACGGCCCGCCCGATGGCGGCGGACTTCGCCGTCCACAGGTAGTCGACCGTGACGAAGGCGTTGTTGCGCAGCCCGAGGCCCCAGAAGGTGCCGTCGGCGAGGTCGATGCCCGCCGGGTTCTTCACCTGGCGCCCGAAGCCGTCGCGCCCGCCGTTGTGCTTGTCCTCGTACGCCGCCTGGGCCTGCGGGCGGCCCTGGGGGAGGTCCCGCCACTGCTCCCGCCGCGCGGTCGGGTTCCAGTAGTCGTCCTTGGTGTTCCACGGCCCGACGTCCCAGACGGGCACGGTCGCGCAGCGTCCGGCGTCGGTGCACACCCGCACGCTGTAGTCCCCGCGGCCCTTCGGCGACAGGGCGCGGCGCGAGGGCAGCGCGGCGAACTGGTCGTTGGCGACGATGCGGTGCCCGTTGGCGGTGGTCCCGCCGACGAGGCCCTCCCGGGTGGCGAAGACCCGGTAGCTCGCCCGCGGGGTGATCGCGCGCGGGTCGGTCGGCACCTGGTCGGCGAGCACCTCGAGGCTGCGCACCACCGGCCCGGGCACGCCGGCCGGGGCGAGCAGCGCCAGGCGCGCGGCGACGGTGCGCGTCGGCTCCGGGAGGATCGCCGGCGCGCCGGGGGTGACCGGGATCCACTCGCTCCACCGGCCGTCGGCGTCCTGGCCGCGGACGTCCACGGTGACCTCGGTGCCGGCCGGCACGTCGCCGCGGACGGGGGCGTCGATGCGGTTGACCGGGGTGGCGAACTGGTGCGCGCCGAGGTCGAGCAGCCCCTGGCGCTGGGCGCCGCGCAGCGCGGCGGGGCCGGTCTCGGTGCCGTCGCGGGTGGTGCTCAGGCGGGCGGTGCCCTGGGCGACCTCGACGCCGGTCGTCGTCCCGGCCAGCGGCGGGGCCCAGCGCTGCGGGCCCTCGTCGGCGGGCGCGCGGTCGTCGCGGGGCGCGGGGGCGCCGACGGGCGGCGGGGGGTCGGCCCGCGCGACGGGCGCGCCGAGCGCGGTCGCGAGGGTCAGGGCGGTCGTCAGGACCCCGGCGGCCACGACGAGTCCCGTCCGTCGCGTCCGCGGGGCGCCGACGACGCGCCCGGCAGGGGCCTGGGGTCGCGTCGTGTCGGTGCGCACGGTGCAGTGAACGGCGCGGTCGGGGGCCCGGGTGCCGACAGCGACGGGGATCCGCTCGATGGCGTGTCATCCGGTCGAGCGTTTCGCCACCCGTCCGGCGCGCCGCCTCGACGTCGCCGCGTACGTGGTGCAGACGTCCGGGACCTCCGGGGCGCCTGTGGGTGAGCGCCCGGCGGAGGGGTGGGGATCACCCGTCGGTCAGCGGGTGCGCCGGCCCCCGCGTCATTACCGTGGAACCGTGTACCCCTCGACGGCGCAGGCCCACGTGGTCGTCGACGAGTGGGTCCGTGCCGGGGTGACGGACGCCGTCGCGTGCCCCGGCTCGCGCAACGCGCCGCTGCTCGTCGCCCTCGACGCCGCCGACCGTGCCGGCCGGCTGCGCCTGCACGTGCGCGTCGACGAGCGCGGCGCGGGGTTCCTCGCCGTCGGCCTCGGCACGGTGACCGGGCGGGTCGTGCCGGTCGTCGTCACCTCCGGCACGGCCGTGGCCAACCTGCACCCCGCGGTGCTCGAGGCGTCCCGCGCCGGGGTGGGGCTGCTCGCGGTCAGCGCCGACCGGCCCGTCGAGCTCGTCGGCAGCGGCGCCAACCAGACCGTCGACCAGGTCGGGCTCTTCGGGGTCGCCGCGCGCGCCTCGGTGGTCATGCCGCTCGCCGAGGACCGCCCCGGCGCCGCCCGCACGTGGCGCGCCGTCGTCGCCCGCGCCCTCGACCGCGCGGCCGGCACCACGGGCGGCGACCCCGGCCCGGTCCAGCTCGACGTCCCGCTGCGCGAGCCCCTGCTCGACCCCGCCGACCCCGCCGATCCGGCCCCCGGCGAGCCCGACCCCGCGCTCGCGGGCCGTCCCGACGGGGCGCCCTGGACCCGCACGATCGCCGCGCCGCCCGCGTCCGCGCTCGCGCCGCTGCCGCTGCGAGCCGGGGTGCGCACGCTGGTGGTCGCCGGGTTCGGCGGCGCCACCGTGCCCGCCGGCACCCGCCTGCCCGAGGGCGTCCCGGTGCTCGCCGAGCCCACCTCGCCGCTGTGGACGGACCCGCGGGGCGGCCGCGCGCTGCACGCCGGCACCTGGGTGCTGCCCGCCGCGCTCGACGGCGTGCGCGACGACCTGCGCCCCGAGCAGGTCGTCGTCCTCGGGCGCCCGACGCTGCACCGTGCCGTGTCCCGGCTGCTCGCCGACCCCGGTGTCGAGGTCCTCGCCGTGCCCGCCGTCGCCCCGACCGGTGGGCGGCCCCGGCCGGGCTGGACCGACGTCGCCGGCGCGGTGAGCGCCGTCGGTGGGCTCCCCGACCCCGACGACTGGAAGCCCGACGCCGCGTTCGCCGCCGCCTGGGCCGACGCCGACGACCGCGCGGTGGGCGCGCTCGGCCGCACCCCGGCCGGCGTGCCCGCGCCGCAGCAGCCCGGCATCCCCGGCGACGGGCCGGCGCTGGCCGCGGCGACCGTCGCCGCCCTGCCGTCCGGCGCGCACCTCGTGGTCGGCGCGTCCGCCCCGATCCGCGACGTCTCGCTCGCCGCGACCCCGCGCCCCGACGTCACCGTGCACTCGGCGCGCGGTGTCTCGGGCATCGACGGCTCCGTCTCGCTGGCGGTCGGGGTCGCGCTCGGGCACCGCGGGCCGACGTACGCGCTGCTCGGCGACCTGACGTTCCTGCACGACACCAACGGCCTGCTCGTGGGGCCCGACGAGCCGCGCGGCGAGCTGGTCGTCGTCGTCGCGAACGACGACGGCGGCGGGATCTTCACCACCCTCGAGCAGGGCGCGCCGCGCTACACGACGGCCTTCGAGCGCGTGTTCGGCACGCCGCACGGCACCGACCTCGCCGCGCTCTGTGCCGCGCACCGGGTGCCGCACCGGCGCGCCGGGCCCGGCGACCTCCCGGCGCTGCTCGCGCCCACCGGGCGGGCGGGGACGCGGGTCGTCGAGGTGCGCATCGACCGGAGCACGCGCCGCGCGTCGGCGGAGCGGACCGCCGCCGCGGTGCGCGAGGCCGTCATCGGGGAGCCCCACGACTGACCCCGGCCCGGTACGAGCCGGAGGTGAGCCCGGGGAGTGACGCGTTCGTTCCCGCACGCGGTCACGACGGACGATCCGCGACAATGCGGCGGCCCCCGAGCGGGGCGACGGAGGGAGCGGGGCAGGCGTGCTGGTGCTGGTGGTGGCGCACGCGGTGGCGGCACTGGCCGCACCCGCGCTCGTCCGGGTCCTCGACCGGCGCGCCTTCCCGGTGCTCGCGCTCGTGCCCGCGGCGGCCTTCGCGTGGATCCTCGCCCAGCTGCCCGCGGTGCTCGCCGGGCCCGTGCCCGAGCAGGTCGTCGGTTGGATCCCGGCCCTCGGCGTCGACATCGCGCTGCGCCTCGACGCGCTCTCCGCCACCTTCTCCCTGCTGGTCACCGGCATCGGGGCGCTGGTGCTCCTCTACTGCGCCCGCTACTTCCCCGTCGACGCCCGCGGGCTGGGGCGGTTCGCGGGCGTGCTCACGGCGTTCGCCGGCGCGATGCTCGCGCTCGTCTGGTCCGACGACGTGTTCGTGCTCTACGTCTGCTGGGAGCTCACGACCGTCTTCTCGTTCCTGCTCGTCGGCCACGACGCGCACAAGCGGGCGAGCCGCGCGGCGGCGGTGCAGGCGCTCGTCGTCACCGCGGCGGGCGGGCTGACGATGCTGGTCGGGCTCGTCGTGCTCTCGCAGGCCGCGGGCACCACCCGGATCTCGGCGCTCGTCGCGTCCTTCGCCGGGCCGGCTCCGGTGTCGGCGGCGGTCGCGGCCGGGGTCGTGTGCGTGCTCGTCGGCGCGATCACGAAGTCCGCGCTGGTGCCGTTCCACTTCTGGTTGCCCTCGGCGATGGCGGCGCCGACGCCGGTCAGCGCCTACCTGCACGCGGCGGCGATGGTGAAGGCGGGCGTCTACCTCGTCCTGCGCCTCGCGCCCGGGCTCGCCGACGTCGAGCCCTGGCGCCCGCTGGTGGCGGCGCTCGCGGTGACGACGATGCTGCTGGGCGGGCTGCAGGCGCTGCGCCAGCACGACCTCAAGCTGGTCCTCGCCCACGGCACGGTGTCCCAGCTCGGGTTCATGGTCCTGCTCGCCGGCGCGGGGACCCGTGACGGCGCGCTCGCGGCGATCGGGCTGGTCGTGGGCCACGCGATGTTCAAGGCGTGCCTGTTCCTCGTCGTCGGCATCATCGACCGGCGGGCCGGCACCCGCGACCTGCGCGAGCTGTCCGGGCTCGGACGCCGCGCGCCGGTGCTCGCGACGGCGGCGATCCTGGGCGCCGCGTCGATGGCGGGACTGCCCCCGACGCTCGGGTTCGTCACCAAGGAGGGCTCGTTCGAGGCCTTCCTGCACGACGCCTACGGCGACGCGGCGGTCCCGCTGCTGGCGCTCGTCGTGCTCGGATCGGTGCTCACCGTCGCCTACAGCACGCGGTTCGTGTGGGGCGCGTTCTGGCGCAAGCCGGGCGTCGAGGAGGTCACCTGGGACGCGCCGGGGCCGCTGTTCGCGACCGCCCCCGTCGTGCTCGGCGGGGCCGGGCTCGCCGCCGGCGTCGGCGTGAGCGCGCTGTCGCCGCTCCTCGTCGCCTACGCCGACACGCTGCCGCCGAGCTACCCGGTGCTGCTCGAGCTGGCGGTGATCCCGTCGATCGGGACCGCGCTCGGGCTCTCGGTGCTCGCCGTGGCCGTCGGCTTCGTCGTCGGCCTGCCCCGGGTCAGCGCGCGCCTCACCGCCCGGCACCCCCTGGCGTCGGTGCGCGCCGAGATCACGTGGCGCGGGGTGGTCCACGCGCTGGAGAACGCCTCGCTGCGGGTCACGGCGCTCACCCAGCGCGGCTCGCTGTCGTGGATCCTCTCGACGATCTTCGTGGTGCTCGTCCTCGGCCCGGGACTGGCGATGCTCCTCGGCGCCGGGCGCGAGGAGGTCCGCGTCGACCGGCTCGCCGACTCCCCGTTCCAGGTGCTCGCGGCCGTCATCGGCGGCGCCTGCGCGATCGTCGCCACCCGCGTGCGCCGGCGCCTCGGGGCGGTCCTGGTGGTCGGCGGGCTCGGGTACGCGACCGCGCTGATCTTCGCGCTGGCCGGGGCGCCCGACGTCGCGCTCACCCAGGCGCTCGTCGAGACGGCGACGCTCGTGGTCGTCGTGCTCGTGCTGCGCACGCTGCCCCGCGACATCGCCGACCGGCACACCCCGCGCCAGCGGGTCCGGCGCCTGCTCGTCGCCGTGCCGGTGGGGCTGCTCATGACCGGGCTGGGCGCGGTGGCGCTCGCCGCCCGCAGCGCCTCCCCGGTGTCGGCGGCCTACCCCGCGCAGGCCTACGGCTTCGGCGCGGGCGCGAACGTCGTCAACGTGACCCTGGTCGACATCCGCGCCTGGGACACCATGGGCGAGCTCTCGGTCATCGTCGCCGCGGCCACCGGCGTCGCGAGCCTCGTCTTCCTGCACCGCCGGTCGGGGGCGCCGCCGCGTGCCGAGGCGCAGCCGGTCGTCACCCCGACCACGCGCGCGGGCGGGTGGCTGCGCTCGGCGCGCCGCGGCGACGCCGACCGCGTGCTGCTCCTCGAGGTGATCACCCGCCTCGTCTTCCCGACGATGATGGTGGTCTCGGTGTACTTCCTGTTCGCCGGCCACAACTCCCCGGGCGGCGGCTTCGCCGGCGGCCTGGTCGCGGGCCTCGCGCTGACGGTGCGCTACGTCGCGGGCGGGCGCTACGAGCTCGGCGAGGCGGTGCCCGTCGACGCCGGCCTGCTGCTCGGGCTCGGCCTGCTCTGCGCCGGCGGCACCGGGGTGGGCGCGCTGCTGCTCGGCGGCGAGGTCCTGCAGACCGCCGTGCTCTCCGGCGACCTCCCGGTCCTCGGGAACGTCAAGTTCGTGACCTCGCTGATCTTCGACATCGGCGTCTACCTCGTCGTCGTCGGGCTCGTGCTCGACGTGCTGCGCAGCCTCGGCGCCGAGCTCGACCGCCGCCGGGTGGGCGGGGGGTCGGGGCAGCGGGCCCGCCCGGGCCGCCGGCAGGAGGTGCCGTCGTGACCTCACCGATCGCCCTGCTCGCGCTCGTCGGCGTGCTCTACACCGCCGGGGTCTACCTCATCCTCGAGCGCAGCCTGACCCGCGTGCTGCTCGGCATCCTCGTGCTCGGCAACGCCACGAACGTGCTCGTCATCGTCGCGGGCGGGCGCGCCGGCGCCCCGCCGCTCGTCGGCTCCGCGCCGGACACCGCGATGAGCGACGCCCTGGTCCAGGCCCTGGTGCTCACGGCCATCGTCATCACGCTCGGCATCACCGCGTTCCTGCTCGCGCTCATCCACCGCACCTGGACCCTCGAGAGCGAGGACGACCTCACCGAGGACGTCGAGGACCGCTCGGTGCGCCGCCGCCTCGCCCGCGGCGAGCAGGAGGACGAGGAGGAGTTCGACACCACCGGCTGCGAGAGCACCGCCGACACCGACCCGGACGACACCGAGTCGCAGCCCGACCCCGCGCCGGCCACCGCCGGCACCGGGCGGGAGGGGGCGACGTGAACCCCGGCTCCAGCATGCTCGCCACGCTGATGCCGCTGCCCGTGCTGCTGCCGCTGCTCGGGGCGGGCGCGACGCTCGTGCTCTCCCGGCGTCCGACGCTGCAGCGCGCGCTGTCGGTGGCCGTGCTCACGGTCGTCGTGGTCATCTCCGCGCTGCTGCTCGTGGCGGCGGTGGAGAACGGCCCGATCGTCGTCACCGTCGGGTCCTGGCCGGTGCCGCTGGGGATCACCCTGGTCGCCGACCCGCTGTCGGCGCTGATGCTGCTGACGTCGATGACGGTGACGCTCGCCGTGCTGGTCTACGCGATCGGCCAGGGCGTCTACGACCGCGACGAGTCCACGCCGATCACGATCTTCCACCCGACCTACCTGGTGCTCGCGGCGGGCGTCGCCAACGCCTTCCTGTCGGGGGACCTGTTCAACCTGTACGTGGGGTTCGAGGTCCTGCTGATGGCGAGCTACGTGCTGCTCACCCTCGGCGGCACCCGCTCCCGGGTGCGCGCGGGCATCACCTACGTCGTCGTCAACGTGGTCTCCTCGCTGGTCTTCCTCGTCGGCATCGCGCTCGTCTACGCCGCGGTGGGGACGCTGAACCTCGCGCAGATCTCGACGCGCATGGAGGCGGTGCCGCCGGGCACGGCGCTCGCCATCCACCTGGTGCTGCTCACCGCGTTCGGCATCAAGGCCGCGGTGTTCCCGCTCTCGGCGTGGCTGCCCGACAGCTACCCGACCGCCGCCGCCCCGGTCACCGCGGTGTTCGCCGGCCTGCTCACCAAGGTCGGCGTCTACTCGATCATCCGCACCGAGACGCTGATCTTCCCGGACTCGGCGGTCACTCAGACCATCCTGCTGGTCGCGGCGGGGCTGACGATGCTCGTGGGCGCCCTGGGCGCGATCGCGCAGGCCGACATCAAGCGGGTCCTGTCGTTCACGCTCGTCAGCCACATCGGCTACATGATCTTCGGGATCGCGCTGGCGACCCCGCTCGGCGTGGCCGGCGCGGTGTTCTACGTCGTCCACCACATCACCGTCCAGGCGACGCTCTTCTGCGTGGTCGGGCTCATCGAGGGCGTGGGCGGCTCGACGTCGGTGACACGCCTGGGCGGGCTGATGCGCGCCTCGCCGATCCTCGCGGTGCTGTGGTTCGTGCCGGCGATCAACCTCGGCGGCATCCCGCCGCTGTCGGGGTTCGTGGGCAAGCTCGGGCTGGTGCAGGCCGGCGTCGCCGACGGCTCGGTGCTCGCGTGGGTGCTGGTCGCGGTCTCGGTGCTGACGAGCCTGCTCACGCTCTACGCGGTCACCAAGGTGTGGGTGCTCGCGTTCTGGCGCCCGGCCGACCAGATCCCGGTTCCCGCCGAGCCGGACCCCGCGGCCGACCGGGACGGGGACGGTGACGAGGACGGGGACGGGGACGGGGACGGGGAGGAGGTCGCGCGCCCCTCGTCGGACGGCGGCCTGCCGGGCGCCCCGGCGCCGCGGACCGGCACGCTGACCGGCGTGCGGCCCGGCACCGCCCGCACGATCGCGGGGGCCGAGGCCAACACCGGCGCGGAGGTCGACTGGCCGGTGGCCCGCACGGTCCCGGCCGACGGTGTGCCGCTGCTGAGCGGGCGGCTGCTCGGCGCGCCCGGCGACCGGGTCTCCCGCCGCCTGCCCAAGGTCATGGCGGGCGCCACGGGCGCGCTCGTCGCGCTCGGCCTGTCGCTCACGGTGGTGGCCGGCCCGCTCTACGCCGTCGCCGACAAGGCCGCGGACGACCTCGTCGCCCGCACGCCGTATGTCGACGCGGTGTTCGCGCAGACCGTCGACGACCGGGTGGCGCGGTGACCGGCAGCGCGGACCGTGACCGGCACCGAGACGAGCCCCGGGGCCAGGGGCCCGTCCCGCCCGACACCGCCGGCCTGCTGCGTCGTGCGGCGCCGGTGGCGTGGCTGGTGCTGGTATGGGTCCTGTTGTGGGGGACCTTCTCGTGGGCCAACGTGCTCGGCGGGCTCGTCGTCGCGCTGGTGGTGCTGACGGTGTTCCCGCTGCCGCCGGCGCCCGGCCGGGGCTGGCTGCGCCCCCTCGCGACGCTGCGGACCCTTCGCCGGTTCGTCGCCGACCTCGCCGTGTCGAGCCTGCAGGTGGCGTGGCAGTCGCTGCAGGCCCTGCGCCCCGGCGAGCCGATCCACAGCTCGGTGGTCGCGGTGCGGCTGGCGTCGTCGTCGGAGTTCGTCATGGCGATGGTCGTGGAGATCCTCTCGCTGGTGCCGGGCAGCGTGGTCATCGAGGCCCGGCCCGAGGAGCGCACGATCTGGGCGCACGTGCTCGGCGCGGACGACGACGCGGCCGTCGACGCCTACCGCGAGCAGGTCGCCCGGATCGAGGCCGACGTGGTCGCCGCGCTCGGCCGGCCCGCCGCGCCGGTGACGTACGCGCCGGGGACCGGCGCCGACACCGACGGGGAGCGATCGTGACCGGACTGCCCGCCCTGCTCGACGGCGTCCTCGTCGTCTGCCTCGCGCTGCTGGGGATCTCGGCCGTGCTCGTCGTCGTGCGCCTGCTGCGGGGCCCGACGGGGCTCGACCGCCTCGTGGCCCTCGACGTCCTCGTCGCCGAGTTCCTCGTCGGCCTCGTCGTGTACGCCGCGCTCACCGGCACCTCCGCGCTCGTCCCGGTGGTAGTGGCGATCAGCCTCGTCGGCTTCCTGGGCTCGACGACGGTCGCGCGCTTCGTGCGCCGGGGGACGGGCCGGTGAGCGCGCCGGGGTCCCCCTCGGTGCCGCCCCCGAGCGGGAGCGGGCTCGAGGTCGCGCTCGACGCGGCGGGCACGGTGGCGATCGTGCTCGGGGTGCTGCTGACCCTCGTCGCCTCGGTCGGCCTGCTGTCGCTGCCCGACGTCCTGAGCCGCATGCACGCGGCCACCAAGCCGCAGGTGGTCGGCCTGCTCCTGGTCGTCGTCGGGGGCGCGCTGCACCTGCGCACCAGCGTCGACGTGTGGATGCTCGTGCTCGTCGGTGCGTTCCAGCTGGTCACGGCGCCGGTGACCGCGCACGTCGTGGGCCGGCTCGCGCACCGCGGCGACGGGGTGCGCCGCGACCTGCTCCACGTCGACGAGCTCGCCGATCGCGCCGACGCCACCGACCCGGGCCCCGACGGGTCCGAGCCCGACGAGCCCGAGCCGGAGGAGCCCGAGCCGGCGACGCGGGGACGCGGTCGGGGCGGCGGTGGTGACGGGGGCGGCCGCCGTCCCGACGGCGACGGCACGGGCGGGCGGAGGGAGCACGACGGTGCTCCCTAGAATCGGTCCGGTGACCCGACTGTGGGAGCTGCTGCGGGCGCAGCTGCGGCGGGCCCGGGACCGGGCCGCGCCGGTGCTGGCGGACGCCGTGGCGCTCGTGCGCCCCGCGGGCCGGCGGGCCCCCGAGATCGTGGTCGTCGTCGGCGTCGTCATCAGCGTGCTGCTGGCGCTCGTGCTGGTCGGCGCCGCCCGCAACGACGCGCACATCGACGCCAACCGCGCGCAGGCCGTGGCCGAGGTGCTCGAGGGCGGCTCGCGCCCGCACACCTACGTCCGCTTCACCACGGTCGAGGGCGCGGTGCTGACGCCCGAGAAGGGCGTGTTCTACCCGCGGGGCCTCGAGCCGGGCCAGCTCGTCGAGGTCGAGTACGACCGCACCGACCCGGAGCTCGTCCGCGTCGCGGGCCGCGCGTGGACCGAGGGCCTGGTGCCCGTCCTGCTCGGCCTGCTCGGGCTGTGGGCCGTGGTCGGGCCCTCGGCGTGGGCGCTCGGGCGCCGGCGTCGCCGCCGCCGCGAGGCCGCGGAAGCGGCGGCGGCGTGGCGGCGGGGCGAGGAGCAGGGCCCCGACGCGACCGGCGGTGAGGCCGGCGGCGCCGGCGAGGAGCCCGAGATGGCCGGGACGGCGCGGCGGTGAGCGGCACCCGCGCGGACCTGGACCGCGACCCGCACGCCGTGGCCCGCATGTTCGACGGGGTCGCGGCGCGCTACGACCTCACCAACACCGTGCTGTCGTTCGCCCAGGACGTCCGCTGGCGCCGGGCCACGCGCGCCGCGCTCGCGGTCGGGCCGGGCGACACGGTCCTCGACGTCGCCGCGGGCACCGGGGTGTCGACGGTCGAGCTCGCCCGCACCGGCGCGCGCTGCCTCGCCACCGACTTCTCGCTGGGCATGCTGCGCACCGGCCGCTCGCGCCCCGCGACCCGCGGCCTGCCCTTCGTGGCCGCGGACGCGCTCCACCTGCCGTTCCCCGACGCCTCGGTCGACGCGGTGGTCATCTCGTTCGGCCTGCGCAACACCGTCGACCCCGACGCCGCGCTCGCGGAGTTCGCCCGCGTCACCCGCCCCGGCGGCACGCTCGCGGTCTGCGAGTTCTCCCGGCCGACCTGGGCGCCGTTCCGCCGGGTCTACACCGACTACCTCATGCGCGCGCTGCCCCGCGTCGCGACGGCGGTGAGCTCCAACCCCGACGCGTACGTCTACCTCGCCGAGTCGATCCGCGCCTGGCCCGACCAGGCCGCCCTCGCGCAGCGGATCGCCGCGGCGGGCTGGCGCTCGGTGGCCTGGCGCGACCTCACCGGCGGCATCGTCGCCCTCCACACCGCCACCCGCCCCGAGTAGTCCCCACGAGCGATGCGGCATGGCTGGTGACCATCGCCAGGATCGCCACATCCTCGCGGGCGCGACACGCGGTGTCCCCGAGGCCCTCCGCCCGCCGGGCCCCGCCGTGACCGCTCGCCGCCGACGCCAAACCACCCTCGGCGGGCGATCACGCCACACGGCTCCTAGACTGCCCCTGCCGAGCTAGTGAACGGATTCACAAGGGAGCCAGACGCCGTGTCCGCCACCACCGGAGCGCGCCGCAGCCCCGACAGCGACGCCGACGTCGTGGTCGTGGGTGCCGGTCCTGCGGGCTCCACGGTCGCGACGTACCTGGCGCGCGCGGGCCTCGACGTCCTCGTGCTCGAGAAGGCCACGTTCCCACGCGAGAAGGTCTGCGGCGACGGCGTCACCCCGCGCGGGGTCAAGCAGCTGGTCGACCTCGGCGTCGACACCCGTGAGGAGGCCGGCTGGCGCCACCAGCGCGGCCTGCGCGTCATCGGCGGCGGCGCGAGCGTCGAGCTCGACTGGCCGGAGCTCGCGAGCTACCCCGCCTACGGCCTCGTGCGCCCGCGCCGCGACTTCGACCGGATGCTCGCCGACCACGCCCGCGCCGCCGGCGCCCGCGTCGAGGAGGGCGTCTCGGTCACCGGCACCACGCGCGACGAGCGCACCGGGCGCGTCACCGGCGTCGAGGCCCGCCGCGGCCCCGAGCGCGCGCCCGCGGCGTACAGCGCGCCGCTGGTCGTGGCCTGCGACGGCGTCGGCGCCCGCACCGCGCTGAGCCTGGGGATCGCCAAGCGCGACGACCGCCCGCTCGGCGTCGCCGTGCGCCGCTACTACACGAGCCCGCGCCACGACGACCGCTACCTGGAGACCCACCTCGGCCTGCTCGACGGTCCCGGGGTCGGCCCGGACCTGCACGGCGGCTACGGCTGGGTCTTCGGCATGGGGGACGGCACCGCCAACGTCGGGCTCGGCGTGCTGGCCACCCGGCACGGCGACAAGCGCGACTACCGGGCCCTGCTGCGCTCCTGGCTCGAGGGCCTGCCCGGCACCTGGGGCCTCACCGAGGAGAACGCCACCGGCCCCATCGGCGGCGCCGCCCTGCCGATGGGCCTGTCCCGCACGCCGGTCTACCGCGACGGGCTGGTGCTGGTCGGCGACGCCGGCGGCATGGTCAACCCGTTCAGCGGCGAGGGCATCGCGTACGCCATGGAGTCCGCCGCGCTCGCCGCCGAGTGCGTCGTGCAGGCGATGGCGCGCCCCGCGGGCCCGGGCCGCGAACGGGCGCTCGGCGCCTACCCGGCCGCGGTCCGCCACGCGCTGGGCCGCTACTACCGCGTCGGCAACCGCGCCGCGCACGCCCTCGGGCGCCCGCGGTTCATGCACCACGCCCTGCGCCTCGGCCTGCCGCGGCGCCGGGTCATGGGCGCGGCCCTGAAGCTCTTCGCCGGGCTCACCGACGGGCGGGACGGGGACGCGGCCGACCGCGCCCTCGAGCTCGCCCTGCGCCTGGTGCCGCCCCTGACCGACCGGCCCGACACCCCCGCGCGGAAGGGGGCCCCGGCGGCCGGACGCGCCGCCTGACCTCGACGGGTTAGGGCGCCCTGATCGGCGGACGGCCCGGTCGTCCTCATTAGGGTCCCGGTGGCCCGGCGAGCGTGTTCCACCACACGGCCCCGCACGTGGGCCCCACCACGCGACACTCCCGGCGCGCAGCACCCGGGAGGAAGGAGACGACGATGCTGGACCCCTACGTCCCGCTCATCGTCATGTTCGGGCTCGCGGCCGCGTTCGGGCTGTTCTCCGTGGCGGTCGCGCCCTTCGTCGGGCCCCGTCGCTACAACCGCGCGAAGCTCGACTCGTACGAGTGCGGCATCGAGCCCTCGCCGCAGCCGGTCGCCGGCGGCGGCCGCATCCCGGTGGCGTACTACCTCACGGCGATGATGTTCATCCTGTTCGACGTCGAGATCGTCTTCCTCTACCCGTACGCGGTGAACATCGACGCGCTCGGGCTGTACGGGCTCGCGGTCGTGCTGGTCTTCCTCGCGCCCATCGTGTTCGCCTACGCCTACGAGTGGCGGCGCGGCGGGCTGGACTGGAGCTAGAAGCATGGGACTGGAAGAGAAGCTCCCGAACGGGATCGTGCTGGCCAGCGTCGAGAGCCTGGTCAACTGGACCCGCAAGGCCTCGCTGTGGCCCGCCACCTTCGGGCTGGCCTGCTGCGCGATCGAGATGATGACCTCGGGCGCCCCGCGCTACGACCTCGGCCGCTTCGGCATGGAGGTGTTCCGCCCGAGCCCCCGCCAGGCCGACCTGATGATCGTCGCGGGCCGCGTCACCAACAAGATGGCCCCGGTCCTGCGCCAGATCTACGACCAGATGGCCGAGCCCCGCTGGGTGCTCGCCATGGGCGTCTGCGCCTCGTCGGGCGGCATGTTCAACAACTACGCGGTCGTCCAGGGCGTCGACCACGTCGTGCCGGTCGACATGTACCTCCCGGGCTGCCCGCCGCGACCCGAGATGCTCATCGACGCGATCCTCAAGCTGCACCAGAAGATCCAGAACGAGCCGCTGGGACCGGTCCGTGCCGAGCTCGCCGCCGAGCGCCGCGCCCAGGGCGAGAAGCTCGAGCTGCTGCCGTCCTCGGAGAAGTACGCCAAGAAGGACCGCAAGACGGGGGAGGTGAAGGCCGAGCATGTCTGGTGACGAGAAGCCGCAGGGCACGCCGGAGACCCCGGGCACCGGCGCCGGCGGGGCGAGCGGCCCGACGGGGGCGTCGAACCCCGGGACGGCCGGCACCGCCTTCGGCCCGCAGGAGATCGCCCGCCGCGACGTCAGCGGCTCCACCGCCGGCAGGGCCCGCGAGGGCATGTTCGGTATCCAGGGCTCCGGCGACACGTCCGGCTTCGGCGGCCTGCGCCTGCCCGGCTACGCCCCGGCGCCCGCCGAGCGGCCCTACGGCGGCTGGTTCGACGAGGTCGCCGACGAGGCGGCCGCGGCACTGGCCGACGACGGTGGGGCGGACCTCGACACCTGCGTGCACCGGGTGACCGTCGACCGCGGCGAGATGACCTGGTACGTCGAGCGAGAGCACCTGGTGCGCCTCGCCCGCACCCTGCGCGACGACCCGGCGCTGCGCTTCGAGTTCTGCTCGGGCGTCTCCGGGGTCGACTACGGCGAGGGCGTGCCGCAGCAGCTGCACGTCGTCGTCCACCTGCTGTCGATGACCTACCGGCGCCGGCTGCGCCTCGAGATCGCCCTCGACCTCCACGACGCGCGCTGCCCGTCGCTGGTCGACGTGTACCCGACGGCCGACTGGCACGAGCGCGAGACCTGGGACATGTTCGGCGTGGTCTTCGAGGGCCACCCGAGCCTGACCCGGATCCTCATGCCGGACGACTGGAACGGCCACCCGCAGCTCAAGAGCTACCCGCTCGGCGGCATCCCCGTGGAGTACCACGACGCGGAGATCCCGCCGCCCGACCAGCGCAGGGCGTACACATGAGCACCACCGACCACACGCACACCGACCCGTACGCCGCCACCAGCCGCGAGACCACCGAGGGCACCGTCTACACGGTCACCGGCGGCGACTGGGACGAGATGGTCGACCAGACCGCCGGCGACGAGCGCATCGTCATCAACATGGGTCCGCAGCACCCGTCGACCCATGGCGTGCTGCGGCTCGTGCTGGAGCTGTCCGGCGAGACGGTCACCGACGCCCGCCTGGTCATCGGCTACCTGCACACCGGCATCGAGAAGAACTGCGAGTACCGCACCTGGACCCAGGGCGTCACGTTCGTGACGCGCGCGGACTACCTCGCGCCGATCTTCAACGAGACGGCGTACTGCCTGTCGACCGAGCGCCTGCTCGGCGTGGAGGTCCCCGAGCGCGCCGCGACGATCCGCGTGCTCCTCATGGAGATCAACCGGATCGGCTCGCACCTCGTCGCGCTCGCCACCGGCGGCATGGAGCTCGGCGCGCTCACCGGCATGACCAACGGCTTCCGCGAGCGCGAGGAGGTCCTGCACCTGCTCGAGTTCCTCACCGGCCTGCGCATGAACCACGCGTTCGTCCGCCCCGGCGGCGTCGTGCAGGACCTGCCCGAGGGCTACGAGGACCGCATCCGGTCGTTCGTCAAGGTCATGCGCGAGCGACTGCCCGGCTTCCACAAGCTGCTCACCGGCAACCGCATCTGGCGCCAGCGCCTCGAGGGCGTCGGCTACCTGCCGCTCGACGGCTGCCTGGCGCTCGGCGTCACCGGCCCGATCCTGCGCTCGGCGGGCCTCGCGTGGGACCTGCGCGAGGTCGACCCGTACCTGGGCTACGAGCACTACGACTTCGAGGTCCCCACCGACACCGCCGCCGACAGCTTCGCCCGCTACCTGCTGCGGGTGGAGGAGATGAGCGAGTCGCTGAAGATCATCGAGCAGGCCCTGGAGCGTCTCGAGCCGGGCCCGGTCATGGTCGAGGACGCCAAGATCGCCTGGCCGGCGCGCCTGTCGATCGGGGCCGACGGCATGGGCAACTCGCTCGAGCACGTCCGCCGGATCATGGGCCAGTCGATGGAGTCCCTGATCCACCACTTCAAGCTGGTCACCGAGGGCTTCAAGGTGCCCGCGGGCCAGGCGTACGTGCCGATCGAGTCGCCGCGCGGCGAGCTCGGCGCGCACCTGGTCTCCGACGGCGGCACCCGCCCGCTGCGGGTCCACCTCCGCGACCCCAGCTTCGTCAACCTGCAGGCCGCGCCCGCGATGTCCGAGGGCGGGATGGTCTCGGACGTCATCGCCGCGCTGGCGAGCCTGGATCCTGTGATGGGGGGTTGTGACCGATGAGCCGTGCTCTCGGGCCGGAGGCCCCGGCGGCACCGCCGCAGGACCCCGGGCACGCGATCGACGAGGCGGGCGGCACCACCGCGCAGCACGCCGCGCTGAGCGCGGTCGACACGACGGTGTTCGACGGCGTGCGCGACCGGGCGGCGGCGATCATCGCCCGCTACCCGGAGCCGCGGTCGGCGCTGCTGCCGCTGCTGCACCTCGTCCAGCACGTCGAGGGCCACGTCTCCCGCGCCGGCATCGCGTTCTGCGCGGAGGCCCTGGAGATCACGACCGCCGAGGTCTCGGCCGTCGCGACCTTCTACACGATGTACAAGCGCGAGCCCGTCGGGCGGCACCTCGTCAGCGTGTGCACCAACACGCTGTGCGCGGCCCTGGGCGGCGACGCGATCTACCGGGCGGTCGGCGAGCGCCTCGGCGGACCGGGGCGACCACTGGGGCACGAGCAGACCAGCGCCGACGGCACGGCGACCGTCGAGCACGCCGAGTGCCTCGCGGCCTGCGACCTCGCCCCCGTGCTCACCGTCGACTACGAGTTCTTCGACAACCAGACCGTCGAGTCCGCGCTCGAGATCGTCGACGCGCTGCGCCGCGGCGAGAAGCCGCACCCGACGCGCGGCGCGCCGCTGACCGACTTCCGGTCGGTCGAGCTGCTGCTCGCCGGCTTCTACGACGACCCGGCCGTCGGTGGCCTCGAGGCCGTCGGCGGGCCGTCGGCGGCCCCGGAGACCCTGGCCGGCGCCCGGCTCGCCGAGGAGCGCGGCTGGACCGCCCCTGCGGTGCCCGACGAGGGAGCGAACTGACATGCCCGATCCCCTCACCCCCGTCCTCACGAAGCGCTGGCTGGGACCGGAGTCCTGGACGCTGCGCCACTACACCGAGCTCGGCGGCTACGAGGCGCTGGACAAGGCGCTCGCCACCCCGCCCGACGACCTCGTCGCGCTGGTCAAGGACGCCGGCCTGCGCGGGCGCGGCGGCGCCGGCTTCCCGACCGGCATGAAGTGGAGCTTCATCCCGCAGCCCAAGCCCGGCGAGGAGCCCACGGGCCCGGCGGCGAAGCCCAAGTACCTCGTCATCAACGCCGACGAGGGCGAGCCCGGGACCTGCAAGGACACGCCGCTGATGATGGCGGACCCGCACTCGCTCATCGAGGGCTGCATCATCACGAGCTGGGCGATCCGCGCCCACTTCTGCGTCATCTACGTGCGCGGCGAGATCGTGCACTGCATCCGGCGCCTGCACGCCGCGGTGCGCGAGGCGTACGACGCCGGCCACCTCGGCAAGGACATCCACGGCAGCGGCTTCGACCTCGACATCGTCGTGCACGCCGGGGCCGGGGCGTACATCTGCGGCGAGGAGACCGCGCTGCTCGACTCGCTGGAGGGCCGTCGCGGCCAGCCGCGCCTCAAGCCGCCGTTCCCCGCGACCGCCGGGCTGTACGCCGCGCCGACCGTCGTCAACAACGTCGAGACGATCGCGACCGTCCCGTCGATCGTGACCGGCGGCAAGGACTGGTTCCGGACGATGGGCCGCGAGCGCTCGCCCGGTCCGAAGATCTACTCGCTGTCCGGGCACGTGGAGCGTCCCGGGCAGTACGAGGCGCCGCTGGGCACGACGCTGCGCGAGCTGCTCGACCTCGCCGGGGGCATGAAGGACGGCATCCCGCTGAAGTTCTGGACGCCGGGGGGCTCGTCCACCCCGCTGCTGACCGCCGAGCACCTCGACGTCCCGCTGGACTTCGAGGGCGCCACCGAGGCGGGCTCGATGCTCGGTACCACCGCGCTCATGATCTTCAACGAGACCGTGTCGGTCCCGTGGGCGGTCATGAAGTGGACGGAGTTCTACGAGCACGAGTCGTGCGGCAAGTGCACGCCGTGCCGCGAGGGCTGCTACTGGCTCGCCGGCATCCTGCGCCGCATGGTCGACGGCGAGGGCACCGAGGCCGACATCGACACGCTGCTCGACGTCTGCGACAACGTCCTCGGGCGCTCGTTCTGCGCCCTCGGCGACGGCGCGGTCTCGCCGATCACCAGCGGCATCAAGTACTTCCGCGAGGAGTTCGTGGCGCTCTGCCGCGCCCAGCAGCGCCACCCCGAGGTGGACCGGATCGTCGAACTGAGCGGAGCCAGCGCGTGACCGCCGCGTCGGAGAAGGCCTCGGAGAAGGCATCGGAACAGGCCCCGGCGAAGCCGTCGGAGCGGGACGACCTGCCGCCCGTGCCCGAGGGGCACGTCCGGCTGACCATCGACGACCGGATCGTCGACGCGCCCCAGGGCGAGCTGCTCATCCGCACCTGCGAGCGGCTCGGCATCGTCGTCCCCCGCTTCTGCGACCACCCCCTGCTCGACCCGGCCGGCGCCTGCCGCCAGTGCCTGGTCGAGGTGGAGATGGGCGGGCGCAAGATGCCCAAGCCGCAGGCCAGCTGCACCATGACCGTGGCCCAGGACATGGTCGTCAACACCCAGATGACCTCGGCGGTGGCCGACAAGGCGCAGCAGGGCGTCATGGAGCTCCTGCTCATCAACCACCCGCTGGACTGCCCGGTCTGCGACAAGGGCGGCGAGTGCCCGCTGCAGAACCAGGCGATGTCGTCGGGGCGGGCGGAGTCGCGGTTCGTCGAGGAGAAGCGGACGTTCGCGAAGCCGCTGCCGATCTCCGACGAGGTGCTGCTCGACCGCGAGCGCTGCGTGCTCTGCCAGCGCTGCACCCGGTTCTCTCGGCAGATCGCGGGCGACCAGTTCATCGAGCTGCTCGAGCGCGGCGCGCACCAGCAGATCGGCACCGAGGAGACCGCCTTCGGCGAGGGCGAGGACTTCCAGTCCTACTTCTCCGGCAACACCATCCAGATCTGCCCGGTCGGCGCGCTGACCTCGGCGTCCTACCGCTTCCGCTCGCGGCCGTTCGACCTGGTGTCGACGCCCGGCGTCGCCGAGCACGACAGCTCGGGCGCCGCGGTGCGTCGCGACTGGCGGCGTGGCGGGGTCACCCGCGTGCTCGCCGGGGACGACCCCGAGGTCAACGAGGAGTGGATCGACGACAAGACCCGCTTCGCGTTCCGGTACACGCAGTCCGCGCAGCGGATCACGCGACCGATGGTCCGGGGCGAGGACGGCACGCTCGCCGAGGCGTCGTGGACCGAGGCGCTCGAGCGTGCGGCCGGCCTGCTGGTCGCGGCCCGTGACGGTACGGGCCCGGCGCCGGTCGACCCGGCCGACCCCGACGGCGAGGCGCTCGCGCCCAAGCGGGGCGTCGGCGTCCTGCCCGGCGGCCGCCTGACCCTCGAGGACGCCTACGCCTACGCGAAGTTCGCGCGCCTGGCCCTGGGCACCAACGACGTGGACGCCCGGGCGCGGGCGCACTCGAGCGAGGAGCTCGACTTCCTCGCCGCGCACGTCGCCGGCACCGGGCTCGGGGTCACCTACGGCGACCTCGAGGAGGCGCCGGCCGTCCTCACCGTGGCCCTCGAGGTCGAGGAGGAGGCGCCGATCGTCTTCCTGCGGCTGCGCAAGGCCGCGCGGACGGGCACGGCGGTGCACCACCTCGGCCCGTGGTCGAGCCCCGCCGTCGTGAAGACCGGCGGGCGGCTGGTGCGCTGCGCGCCCGGCCAGGAGCCCGCGGCGCTGGCGACCCTGCCCGACCCCGTCGCCGACGCGCTCGCGCAGCCCGGTGCCGTGGTGCTGGTGGGGGAGCGGGCGGCGGAGGTCCCCGGCCTCTACGCCGCGGTGTCCGACCTGGTCGCGCGGACCGGGGCCCGCGTGGCCTGGGTGCCGCGGCGGGCCGGCGAGCGCGGCGCGGTGGACACCGGCCTGCTGCCGACGCTGCTGCCCGGCGGCCGCCCGGTCGCCGACGACGACGCGCGCGCGGCGCTCGCCTCGTCGTGGGGCGTCTCGGAGCTGCCCGCGGAGCCCGGCCGTGACACCGCGGCGATCCTGCGCGCGGCCGCGGACGGCGAGCTCGCGGGCCTCGTGGTCGGCGGCGTCGAGCTCGCCGACCTGCCCGACCCCGACCTCGCGCGGGCGGCGCTCGCCGCGGCCGACGTGGTCGTCAGCCTCGAGCTGGCGCACTCCGAGGTCACCGCGTACGCCGACGTCGTCCTGCCGGTGGCCCCGGTGATCCACAAGGCGGGGACCTTCCGCAACTGGGAGGGCCGCGACCGGCGCTTCGCCACCACGATCGACCCGTCCGGCGGCTCGTCCGGCCGCGTCGGCGGCACGGCGGTGACGACCCTGCCCGACTGCCGGGTGCTCGACACCCTCGCCGTCGAGATGGACGTCGACCTGTTCACCCAGACCCCGGAGGTGGCGGGCGCCGAGCTCGCCCGCCTCGGCACCGGCCGACCCGCCACGCCGGGCAAGGTCCGCGCGCCCGACCGGCCGGGGGCCGCCGGCCCGATCGACGAGGGCCCCGAGCTCCGCCTCGCCTCCTGGCGTCAGCTCCTCGACGGGGGCGTGCTCCTGGCCGACGAGCCCGACCTCGCCGGCACCGCGCGCCCGCCGCGGATCCGGCTCTCGGCGACCACGGCACGGCGGCTCGGGTTCGCCGAGGACGACCCCGCCGAGGTCGAGGGCCCGCGCGGGTCGCTGATCCTCCCGGTGGAGGTCGCCGACCTCCCCGACGACGTCGTCTGGGTGCCCGCGCGGGTGCCGGGCGAGGGCGGCGCCGTCGACGTCGTCACCCTCGCCGGTCTCGGCCTGGGCCACGGCGGACCCGTGCGCCTCGGCGGCGGGAGCCCCCTGTCCGACGGGAGCCCCTCGTGAACCCGATCCCCCCGCCGGGGTATACGCAGACGCTCATCGCCGACGACCCGTTCTGGCTCACGGCGATCAAGGTCCTCGTGGTCTTCGCCGGCCTCATGCTGGTCACGCTGTTCATGATCTGGTTCGAGCGCCGGGTCGTGGGTCGGATGCAGCAGCGGCCGGGCCCGAACTGGAACGGCCCGTTCGGGCTGCTCCAGTCGCTGGCCGACGGGCTGAAGCTCGCGTTCAAGGAGGACATCCGCCCGGTCCTCGCGGACAAGGCGGTCTTCTTCATCGCGCCGGTGCTCTCGGTCGTCCCCGCGTTCGTCGCGTGGTCGGTGATCCCGCTCGGCCCCGAGGTGTCGATCTTCGGCGAGCGCACCGCCCTCCAGCTGACCGACCTGCCCGTGGGCATCCTCGTCGTGCTGGCCACGTCGTCCATCGGCGTCTACGGGATCGTGCTCGCGGGCTGGGCGTCCGGGTCGCCCTACCCGCTGCTCGGCAGCCTGCGCAGCGCCGCCCAGGTGATCTCCTACGAGCTCGCGCTCGGCCTGTCGATCATCGCGGTGGTGCTCTACGCGGGGTCGCTGTCGATGGCCGACATCGTCGCCGCGCAGTCCACCGGGTGGTACGTCTGGCTGCTGCCGGTCAGCTTCGTGATCTTCGCGGTGTCGATGGTCGGCGAGACCAACCGGGCCCCGTTCGACCTGCCCGAGGCGGAGTCGGAGCTGGTCGGCGGCTTCCACACCGAGTACTCGTCGCTGAAGTTCGCCCTGTTCTTCCTCGCCGAGTACGTCAACATGGTGACGCTCTCGGCGGTGGCGACGACCCTGTTCCTCGGCGGCTGGATGGCCCCGTGGCCGCTGTCGCTCATCCCCGGGGTGAACGAGGGCTGGTGGCCGCTGCTGTGGTTCTTCGGCAAGACGCTGGCGTTCCTGTTCGTCTACGTCTGGCTGCGCGGCACGCTGCCCCGTCAGCGCTACGACCAGTTCATGCGGCTGGGCTGGAAGCTGCTCATCCCGGTCGGGCTGCTCTGGCTCGTGCTGGTCGCGGCGCTGCGGGTGCTGCGCACGGAGCTCACCACCGGCCAGATCCTCATCGTCGGCGGCGTGGCCCTCGTGCTGCTGGTCGGCGCGGCCCTGCTCATCCCCGACCAGGCGCCGCCGGACTCCGACCCCGAGCCGCCGATCGTCACCGACTACCCCGTCCCGCCGCTCGACCTGGCCGTCCCGCCGACGCCGAAGCGTCGCCGGCGGGCCGTCGCCGGGTCGCGGGAGAAGGACCCGAGCGGCGAGACCGTGTCCGCCGGCGCCAGCCGGGAAGGAGAGCCCTGATGGGCCTGTTCGACGGGGTCGCCGGCTTCGGCGTCACCTTCTCGACGATGTTCCGCAAGGTCGTCACCGAGGACTACCCGCGGGTGAAGAAGGTGACCGCCCCCCGCTACCACGGGCGGCACCAGCTCAACCGCCACCCGGACGGCCTGGAGAAGTGCGTCGGCTGCGAGCTGTGCGCCTGGGCCTGCCCGGCCGACGCCATCTACGTCGAGGGCGGCGACAACACCGACGAGGAGCGTTACTCGCCGGGCGAGCGCTACGGCGCGATCTACCAGATCAACTACCTGCGCTGCATCGGCTGCGGGCTGTGCATCGAGGCGTGCCCGACGCGGTCGCTGACGATGACCAACGAGTACGAGCTCGCCGACGACGACCGCCAGGACCTGATCTACGACAAGGAGCGCCTGCTCGCGCCGCTGCTGCCGGGCATGGAGCAGCCGCCGCACCCGATGCGCCTCGGTACCGACGAGCAGGACTACTACGTGCAGGGCCCGGAGATGGCCCGGCGCTCCGACGTCCAGGACGCGGTGCGCGACGAGGTCATGATGGCGCCGCCCCGCGAGCCGGCGCCGCAGGACGGCGTCCCCACCGAGGCCGTGGAGCAGAGCTCGGTGACGAGCACCGGGGAGAAGCGGTGAGCGCCGTGGGCCTGGCGGGCGCAGCGGACGCGGTCGTGACCGCCGCCCCGGTCACCGGCGGCGGCGAGATGACCACCGGCGAGTCGGTCGCGTTCTGGATCCTCGGCCCGCTGGCGCTGGCCGGCGGGCTGGGGATGGTGTTCTCCCGCAACGCGGTGCACTCGGCGCTGTGGCTCGTCATGACGATGCTCTCGCTGGGCGTGCTCTACATGGTCCAGCAGGCGCCGTTCCTGGGCTTCACCCAGATCATCGTCTACACCGGCGCGATCATGATGCTGTTCGTGTTCGTGCTGATGATGGTCGGGCGCGACGCGTCGGACTCGGTCGTGGAGGTGCTGCGCGGCCAGCGGCTGACCGCGGCCGTGCTCGGCGTCGGGCTGGCGGGCCTGGCCGTCTCCGCGGTGGCCGAGACCCTCACCGCGGTCCAGCCCGCCGGGCTCGGCCCGGCCTACGGGCCGGAGGCGCGGGGCAACGTGCAGCTGCTCGGGTCCAGCGTCTTCCTCGACTATCCCGCCGCCATCGCCCTGGGGTCGTTCCTGCTCACGGCGGCCGCGATCGGGGCGCTGGTGCTGACCTTCGCGGGCCGCCCGCACAAGGCGGCGGCGTCCCAGCGCGAGCGGGTGACCGAGCGTCTGCGCGGCCCGCTCGCCGGCTACGGGTCACGGTCCGGGCCCGGCGTGTTCGCCACGGCCGACTCCGTCGCGACGCCGGCCCTGCTGCCCGACGGGTCGGTCGCCCCGGCCTCGCTGTCGAACATCATCGAGGCGACCCGCCGGGAGCGCCTCGACGCCGACATGGCCGACGTCCAGTCCGAGAGCGGCCCGGCCGGCGAGGTCGACGCGCGGGCACTGCGCGGCGGTGACGGCCGGGACGGGCACGGCGGCACCGACGTCGGCAGCACCCACGACCGGCTCAGCGAGGGCTCCCACCCCGGTGCGGACGAGGGCGAGGGCGCGCGATGAGCCCCACGGTGTACCTGCTGCTGTCCGCGCTGCTGTTCGCCGTGGGCGCGGTCGGCGTTCTCGTCCGGCGCAACGCGATCGTCGTGTTCATGTGCGTCGAGCTCATGCTCAACGCGGTGAACCTGACGCTGGTGACCTTCTCCCGGATCAACGGGTCGCTCGACGGCCAGATCATGGCGTTCTTCGTGATCGTGGTGGCCGCGGCGGAGGTCGTCGTCGGCCTCTCGATCATCATGGCCATCTTCCGTACGCGCCGGACGACCTCGGTCGACGACGCCAACCTGCTCAAGTATTAGGGGGAGCGTCGTGTCGCTCGTGACCGCCGCCGCCCCGCTCCCCGAGGTGCTCCCCGCCGAGGGAGTCGCGGGCGCGGCCTGGCTGCTCGTCGCGCTGCCCGCGCTCGGCGCGCTGGTGCTGTTCGTCGGCGGGCGCCGCACCGACCGCTGGGGCCACCTCCTCGGCGTCGCGACCGTCGTCGCGTCCTTCGTCGTCGCCGCCGTGCTGTTCGCGGGCTCGCTCGCGCTGCCCGCCGAGGAGCGGGTGCGCGAGCTCGGGCTCTACGAGTGGATCGCCGTCGGGTCGCTGGACGTCGAGTTCGGCCTGCGCATCGACCCGCTGTCGCTGACGTTCGCGCTGCTCATCACCGGCGTCGGGTCGCTGATCCACATCTACTCCGTGGGCTACATGTCCCACGACCCCAACCGCCGGACGTTCTTCGCGCAGCTCAACCTGTTCGTCGCGTCGATGCTCGTGCTCGTCCTCGGCAACGGGTTCGTGACGCTCTACCTCGGGTGGGAGGGCGTCGGTCTGGCGTCCTACCTGCTCATCGGCTTCTACACGGGACGCCGGTCGGCGGGCAGCGCGGCCAAGAAGGCGTTCCTCATGAACCGGGTCGGTGACGTCGGGCTCGCGCTCGCGATCTTCCTGCTGTTCGTCGAGCTGGGCACCACGCAGTACGCCGAGGTGTTCGCCCGGGCCGGGGAGATCTCGCCCGGCGCGCTGACGGCGATCACGCTGCTCCTGCTGCTCGGTGCCTGCGGCAAGTCCGGCCAGTTCCCGCTGCAGGCCTGGCTCCCCGACGCCATGGAGGGCCCGACCCCGGTGTCGGCGCTCATCCACGCGGCCACCATGGTCACCGCCGGCGTCTACCTCATCGCCCGGTCGAACCCGCTCTACGACCTGGCGCCGGTGGGCCAGCTCGTGGTCACCATCATCGGCGCGATCACCCTCATGATCGGGGCGATCGTCGGCTGCGCCTACGACGACATCAAGAAGGTGCTGGCCTACTCCACGGTGAGCCAGATCGGCTACATGATGCTCGCCGTCGGGCTCGGGCCGGTCGGCTACGCCGCGGCGATCGCGCACCTGCTCACCCACGGCTTCTTCAAGGCGGGCCTGTTCCTCGGGGCCGGCTCGGTGATGCACGGGATGGCCGACGAGACGGACATGCGCCGCTTCGGGGGCCTGTGGCGGCACATGCCGGTGACGTTCGCGACGTTCACCGCGGGTTTCCTCGCCCTGATCGGCTTCCCGTTCCTGTCCGGCTTCTACACCAAGGACCTGATCATCGAGGCGTCGCTGACCGCGGGGCCGGTGGCCGGCTGGATCCTCGGCGGGGCGGCGCTGGTCGCGGCCGGGCTGACGGCGTTCTACATGACGCGTCTGATGCTCATGACCTTCTTCGGCCCGGAGCGCTGGCGTGACCTGCGCCCGCGCCGCGTCGACCCGGCCGACCTCGAGGACCCGCCGGAGCACTACCACCCGCACGAGTCGGCGGCGTCGATGACGGTGCCGATGATCCTGCTGGCCATCGGGTCGGTCGGGGCCGGGGCGTTCCTCGTCGGCGGCGAGCGTCTCGGGCTCTACCTCGAGCCGTCGCTCGGCGTCCCCGTCGAGCCCTACGACGTCCCGGCCGTGTTCTACGTCGGCCTGGTGCCCTACCTCGCCACCGCGCTGATGCTCGTCGGCGCGGGCGCGGCGTACCTGCTCGTCGGGCGCCGCGAGGTGCCGGTCGAGCGACCCCAGCGGGTCAGCCTGCCGGTGCGGGCCGCCCGCGCCGACCTGTTCGCCAACGCGATCAACGAGGGCCTCATCGCCCGCCCGGGCATCTGGCTCTCCCGTGCGCTGGTCTACCTCGACAACCGCGGCGTCGACGGGGTCGTCAACGGCACCGCCGCCATGCTCGGCGGCACGTCGGGCCGGCTGCGGCGCACGCAGACCGGCTTCGTCCGCTCCTACGCCCTGACCATCCTCGGAGGTTCCGTCGTGCTCGTCGCGGCCCTCCTCACCGTCGGCGGTCTCGGCGGATGAGCGCGCTGCTCCTGGCCCTGCTGCTGGTCCCGCTGGTCGGTGCCGCCGTGTGCGGCGCGATGGCGACCCGCGAGGACCTCGACCGCGCCGGCCGGATCGTCGGCCTCGCGTTCGCCGCGGTCTCGCTGGTGCTCGTGGTGATCGTCTGGTCGCAGTTCGCGACCGGGCCCGGCACCCCGCGCTTCCAGTTCGCGCTGTCGGTGGACTGGATCCCCGCGTTCGGGACACGCTTCGCCCTCGGCCTCGACGGCATCGCCCTGACGATGATCGCGCTGCTGGCCGTGCTGATCCCGATCGTGCTCGCGTTCGCCTGGGCGGAGAAGCTCCCGCCCGGACGCACCGGGGCCGGCTTCACCGCGTTGCTGCTGGCGACCCAGGGCGTGCTCGTCGGCGTCTTCGCCGCGACCGACGTCTTCCTGTTCTACGTGCTGTTCGAGGCGATGCTCATCCCGATGTACTTCGTCATCGGGCGCTTCGGCGGTCCGCGACGGCAGTACGCGGCCGTGAAGTTCTTCCTGTACTCGTTCCTCGGCGGGCTGATCATGCTCGCGTCGGTCATCGGGCTCTTCGTGGCCAGCGACACCCGTCTCGGCGAGGGCACGTTCGACTGGACCGCGCTGCAGGGGATGGCCGCGCAGCTGCCGCTCGAGACCCAGATCTGGCTCTTCCTCGGGTTCTTCGCGGCGTTCGCCATCAAGGCCCCGCTCGTGCCGTTCCACACCTGGCTGCCCGACGCCGGTGCCGAGGCCCCGATCGCGGGCGGCATCATCCTGCTCGGTCTGCTGGACAAGGTCGGCACGTTCGGCTTCCTGCGCTACACCCTGCCGCTGTTCCCGGCGGCGTCGCAGGAGCTCGCGCCGCTGG
The DNA here is from genome assembly GCF_056311855.1 of Actinomycetospora sp. ABD4_176. Taxonomy (NCBI): domain Bacteria; kingdom Bacillati; phylum Actinomycetota; class Actinomycetes; order Pseudonocardiales; family Pseudonocardiaceae; genus Actinomycetospora; species Actinomycetospora sp. ABD4_176. Next base: position 4,623,719 of record NZ_CM149974.1, read on the forward strand.
TGCTGACGCTCGCGGTGATCGGTGTGCTCTACGGGTCGCTGCTCGCCGCGGCGCAGACCGACCTCAAGCGCTTCGTCGCCTACACCTCGATCGCCCACTTCGGCTTCATCGCGCTGGGCATCTTCGCGTTCTCGTCGCAGTCGCTGGCCGGGTCGGCGCTCTACATGGTCAACCACGGCATCTCGACCGCGATGCTCTTCCTCGTCGTCGGGCTGCTCATCCGGCGCGGCGGCACGGCCGCGATGACCGAGTACGGGGGCGTCGGGCGGGTCGCGCCGCTGCTGGCCGGGATGTTCCTCGTCGCCGGCCTCTCGACGATCGCGCTGCCGGGCACGAACTCGTTCGTCAGCGAGTTCCTCGTGCTCCTGGGCGCGTTCCCGCGCGAGCCGGTGTTCTCGGTGATCGCCACCGTCGGCATCGTGTTCGCCGCGCTCTACATGCTCTGGGTCATCCAGCGCACGATGACCGGTCCGCTGCGCGGTGCCGCCGTCGTCGGTGACGGGCCGGGCGCGGCGTCGGCGGCGACGTTCGGTGGCACCGGGAGCGACGCCGACGAGTCCTGGATGCGCCGCACCACGGCCCGCTTCGGCGACCTGACCCGCGGCGAGGTGGCGGTGCTCGCCCCGCTGGTCGCCCTGATCCTCGTGCTCGGCTTCTTCCCGGGCCCGGTCCTCGAGGTCCTCGACCCGACGGTGTCGGCGACCCTGAGCGAGGTCGGCGTGGCCGACCCCGTGAGCCCGAACGGAGTGCCCCGATGACGGGTCCCCTGGCGCCGACGTTCCCGACGGTCGACTACGGCGCGCTGGCGCCCCTGCTGATCATCTTCGGCGCGGCCTGCCTCGCCGTGCTCCTCGAGGCGCTGCTGCCGCTGCGGGTGCGCGGGCGGGTGCAGCTCGGGCTCACGCTCGGCGCCGTCGTCGTGGCCCTGCTCGCGGTGATCGTGCGGGCGACGTCGGGGGCGCCCGCGGTGTCGACCCTCGCCGGTGCGATCGCGGTCGACGGGCCGTCGCTGTTCCTGTGGGGCACGCTGCTCGCCCTCGCGGTGCCCAGCGTGCTGCTGCTCGCCGACCGCTCGGTCGAGCCCGGCGGCGCGTTCCTCGCCGACCCGGTCGCCCTGGGGGAGGCCGAGGCCGAGCAGCGTGCCCGCGAGAAGGCGACGGTGGGCGCGCGCGGCGGCTCGTCGGGGTCGGCGGGCCGGGCCGGTGGCTCCGGCGAGCGATCGACCGGGCGGAGCGGCCGGCCCCCCGAGGGCCTCACCGAGGTCTACCCGCTGGTGCTCTTCGCGCTCGGCGGCATGCTCGCCTTCTGCGCCGCCGACGACCTGCTGACGATGTTCGTGGCGCTCGAGGTGCTGAGCCTGCCGCTGTACATGCTCTGCGGGCTGGCCCGGCGCAAGCGCCTGATGAGCCAGGAGTCGGCGGTCAAGTACTTCCTGCTCGGCGCGTTCTCCTCGGCGTTCTTCCTCTACGGGCTCGCGCTGCTCTACGGCTACGCGGACTCGGTGAAGCTCTCGGACATCTCGCTGGCCGCCGCGGGCTCGCTGCGCCCGGACTCGCTGCTGTTCGGCGGGCTCGCGCTGCTGGTGGTCGGGCTGATGTTCAAGGGCTCGGTGGGCCCGTTCCACACGTGGACCCCGGACGTCTACCAGGGTGCGCCGACCTCGGTGACCGCCTTCATGGCCGCCTGCACCAAGGTCGCCGCGTTCGGCGCGATCCTGCGGGTGTTCACGGTCGCGTTCGGCTCCACGGTGTGGGAGTGGCGCGGGGTGCTGTGGGTCGTCGCGATCGTGTCGATGGTGGTCGGTGCGGTGCTCGGCCTCACGCAGACCGACGTCAAGCGGATGATCGCCTACTCGTCGGTGGCGCACGCCGGCTTCCTGCTGCTGGGCGCGATGGCGATCACGCCGGCGGGCCTGTCGGCGACGCTGTTCTACCTGCTCGCCTACGGCTTCACGACGGTCGCGCTCTTCGGGCTGGTGTCGCTGGTGCGCGGGCCCGAGGGCGAGGCGACGCACCTCTCGGCGTGGGCGGGGCTCGGGAGGCGGTCGCCGGTGGTCGCCGCGGCGGTGACGTTCCTCATGCTGGCCCTCGCCGGGATCCCGCTGACCAGCGGCTTCACCGCCAAGTTCGCCGTGTTCTCCGCGGCCCTGGCCGACGGCATGACGCCGCTGGTCATCGTGGCCCTGGTGGTCAGCGCGGTGGCGGCGTTCTTCTACCTCCGGCTGATCGTGCTCATGTACTTCTCGGAGCCCGCCGCGGACGGTCCGACCGTCAGCGTGCCTGGCCCGTTCACGACGGTGGCGATCACACTGGGGGTCGTGGTGACCCTGCTGCTCGGTGTCGTGCCGACCGCCGTCCTCGGATGGGCCGACGGCCTGTCCTTCCTGGGCTGAGGCCCGTGTCCGGACCCAACCCCGCCCTGACCCAGGTCGCCGGCCTGCCGATCGCGGACCCCGACCTCGCCGTCGCGGTCAGCGAGGGCCTCGACCGCGTCGAGGAGCTGCTGCACCGCGAGGTGCACAGTGACTACCGGTTCGTCGCCGAGACGTCGCTGCACCTCATCGACGCCGGCGGGAAGCGCTTCCGCCCGCTGCTGACGCTGCTCGCCGCGCAGCTGGCCGGCGGCACGTCGGAGGACGTCGTGGTGGCGGCGACGTCGGTGGAGCTCGTGCACCTGGCGACGCTGTACCACGACGACGTCATGGACGAGGCCGTCATGCGCCGGGGCGCGGAGAGCGCCAACGCGCGCTGGGACAACTCCGTCGCGATCCTCACCGGCGACTACCTGTTCGCCCACGCCTCGCGGCTCGTCTCGCAGCTCGGGCCGGACGCGGTGCGGATCATCGCCGAGACGTTCGCCGAGCTCGTCACGGGCCAGATGCGCGAGACGCGCGGGCCCCGCGACGGCGAGGACGCCATCGAGCACTACCTGGCGGTGGTGGCCGAGAAGACCGGCTCGCTGATCGCGACCTCGGGGCGCTTCGGGGCGATGTTCGCGGGCGCGCCCGACGAGCACGTGACGGCGATGCGGCGGTTCGGGGAGATCATCGGGACCGTCTTCCAGGTCTCCGACGACATCATCGACATCGCCTCGCCGTCCGGGGCCTCGGGCAAGACCCCGGGCACCGACCTGCGCGAGGGGGTGCCGACGCTGCCGGTGCTCTACGCGCTCGCCGGCGACGGGCCCGAGGTGCCGCGGCTGCGCGAGCTCGGCGTCGGCAGCCGCGAGCTGGCGGACGACGAGGTGGGCGAGGCGCTGGAGCTGCTGCGCGGCTCGCAGGGCCTCGACGAGGCGCGCCGGGCCCTCGACGAGCGCGCCGACGCCGCCCGCGCCGAGCTCGCGACCCTGCCCGACGGCCCCGCCCGCCAGGCCCTCGCCGCCCTCCTCGACTACACCGTCGCCCGCACGAGCTGACCCCTATGTGAGCACTTTCCGGGCCTATAGGCCCGGAAAGTGCTCACATACGGGCCGGGCGGGCGCGCAGGGCGTCGGCGGTGAACACGACGAGCGCGGCCCAGACCAGCGAGACGCCGACCCAGCGGGACACCGGCATCGGCTCGCCCGCGACGAACACGCCCCACAGGAACTGCAGCGTCGGGTTGACGTACTGCAGCACGCCGAGCGTGGCCAGCGTCAGCCGCTTCGCGCCGGCGGCGAAGAGCAGCAGCGGCAGGGCGGTGACCGGCCCGGCCGCCACGAGCAGCAGCGCGTGCCCGACGCCGTGGCCGGTGAAGGTGCCGGCCCCGGTCGCCTGCAGCCACACGATGAACACGATCGCGAGCGGGCCGAGCAGGAAGCCCTCGGCGGTCAGGCCGGGCACCGGGTCGAGCGGGACGCGCTTCTTCACGAGCCCGTAGACCCCGAAGCTCACCGCGAGCACGAGCGTGATCCAGGGCAGCCGCCCCGTACCGGCCGTCAGCACGGCCACCGCGAGCACGGCCAGCCCGATCGCCACCCACTGCACCGGCCGCAACCGCTCGCGCAGCACCAGCACCGCGAGCAGCACCGAGACCAGCGGCGTCGCGTAATAGCCCAGCGCGGCGTCGACGACGTGCCCGTTCGTCGTCGCCCAGATGTAGACGCCCCAGTTGACGGCGATGAGCACCGACCCGGCGAGGATCAGCGCCCACGTCCGCCACGCGAGCCCGCGCAGGTCCGCCCACCGCCGGGCGACGGTGATGACGCCGAGCATCCCGATGAGCGTCCACGCGACGCGGTGCGCCACCGACTCGACGGCGTCGGCGGGCGCGAGCAGCGGCCAGAACGCCGGCGAGAGCCCCCACAGCGAGTACGCCGCGAGCGCCGCGGCGTACCCCCGCCCCGCGCCCGACCCCGGCGCCCCGATGCGGGGCGCGGTGTCGGGCGCGGTGCTACTGCTCGTTCTCGGGCTCCGGCAGGACCGCCCAGGTGTCCCGGCCGGACAGCAGCGCCTGCAGGCCGTCGCCCCGCTGCTGCGCCTGCTCGGTGGCCGCGGCGACCTGGGCGCGGGCGCCGTCGTCGTAGGTCGGCCGGTCGACCTTGCGGAAGATGCCGGTGACGGTGTGGGTGAGGTCCTGGTCCGACAGCCGCGAGAGCGCGAAGGACTGGGTCGGGTCCTCCTCGCCGGCGCGGTGGACGACGACGGCGTCCTGCCCGACGCCATCGGGTCCGCCCACCTTCGCCACCTCGAGACCGCCGGACGCCGAGCGCACGACGCCGTACTCGCCGTCGTTGCCGAACGTGATGGGCTCGCCGTCGACGAGCTTGATCAGCCGCTCGGCCACGTCGTCGCCCTTGCGCAGGACGTCGAACGAGCCGTCGTTGAAGATCGGGCAGTCCTGGAAGATCTCGACCAGCGACGCGCCGCGGTGGGCGGCGGCCTGGCGCAGGACCTCGGTGAGGCCCTTGCGGTCGGAGTCCAGCGCGCGGCCGACGAACGTCGCCTCGGCGCCGAGCGCCAGCGACACCGGGTTGAACGGGGCGTCGATCGAGCCCATCGGCGTCGACTTGGTGACCTTCCCGGTCTCCGACGTCGGCGAGTACTGGCCCTTGGTCAGCCCGTAGATCCTGTTGTTGAACAGCAGGATCGTGATGTTCATGTTGCGGCGCAGCGCGTGGATCAGGTGGTTGCCCCCGATCGACAGCGCGTCGCCGTCGCCGGTCACGACCCAGACCGACAGGTCCGGGCGCGTGACCGCGAGGCCGGTGGCGATCGTCGGCGCGCGCCCGTGGATCGAGTGCATGCCGTAGGTGTCGAGGTAGTACGGGAAGCGCGACGAGCAGCCGATGCCCGAGACGAACACGATGTTCTCGCGCCGCAGGCCCAGCTCCGGCAGGAACGAGCGCACCGACGCGAGCACGGCGTAGTCGCCGCAGCCCGGGCACCAGCGCACCTCCTGGTCGGAGGTGTAGTCCTTGGCCTTCTGCGGCTCGTCGGTGGTCGGGACGAGGTCGAGGCCGCCGACCCCAGGGGTCGGCAAATCCGTGGCCGTCATGCGGGCAGATCCCCCTTCACGGCGTCGGTGAGGACGCCGGCGAGCTCCTCGGCCTGGAACGGCAGGCCGGCGACCTTGGTGTAGGAGTGGGCGTCGACGAGGAACTTCGCGCGCAGCAGCATCGCCAGCTGGCCGAGGTTCATCTCCGGCACGACCACCCGCCGGTACGAGCGCAGCACGTCGCCGACGTTGCGCGGCAGCGGGTTGAGGTGGCGCAGGTGCGCCTGGGCGACCGACAGCCCGGCGGCGCGCACGCGGCGGCACGCGGCACCGATCGGCCCGTACGACGAGCCCCAGCCGATGACGAGCACCTCGGCGTCCCCGGTGGGGTCGTCGACGGTGAGGTCGGGGACCTCGATGCCGTCGATCTTGGCCTGGCGCAGCCGGACCATGCGGTCGTGGTTGTCCGGGTCGTAGGAGATCGTGCCGCGCCCGTCGGCCTTCTCGAGGCCGCCGATGCGGTGCTCCAGCCCGGCGGTGCCCGGGATGGCCCAGGGCCGCGCGAGGGTGTCGGCGTCGCGCAGGTAGGGCCAGAACTCCCCGGAGCCGTCGGGCGCGTTCGCCTCGGTGGCGAAGGTGACCGACAGGTCGGGCAGGTCGGCGACGTCGGGGATGCGCCAGGGCTCGGAGCCGTTGGCGATCGCGCCGTCGGAGAGCAGGAACACCGGGGTGCGGTAGGTCAGCGCCATCCGCACGGCGTCGAGCGCGGCGTCGAAGCAGTCCGCCGGCGACTGCGGGGCGATGATGGGCACCGGCGCCTCGCCGTTGCGCCCGTACATCGCCTGCAGCAGGTCGGCCTGCTCGGTCTTGGTCGGCAGGCCGGTCGACGGCCCACCGCGCTGCACGTCGAGGATCAGCAGCGGCAGCTCGAGGGCCACCGCGAGGCCGATCGTCTCCGACTTCAGCGCCACGCCCGGGCCCGACGTCGACGTGACGCCCAGCGCGCCGCCGAACGACGCGCCCAGCGCGGCGCCGATGCCCGCGATCTCGTCCTCGGCCTGGAACGTCGTGACGCCCATGCCCTTGTGCTTGGAGAGCTCGTGCAGGACGTCCGAGGCCGGCGTGATCGGGTAGGTACCGAGGAACACCGGCAGCCCCGACTGCTGCCCGGCGGCGACCACGCCGTAGGCGAGCGCGAGGTTGCCGGTGATCTGGCGGTAGGTGCCCTCGGCGAGGCGCGCGGGCGCGACCTCGTAGGTGACCGCGAAGCTCTCGGTGGTCTCGCCGTAGTTCCAGCCCGCCCGGAAGGCGAGGATGTTGGCCTCGGCCAGGTCGGGCTTCTTCGCGAACTTCTCGCGCAGGAACTGCTCGGTGCCCTCGGTGCCGCGGTGGTACATCCAGGAGAGCAGGCCGAGCGCGAACATGTTCTTCGCGCGCTCGGCGTCCTTCTTGCTCATCCCGGTCGGCTCGAGCGCGCCGCGCGTCAGGGTCGCCATCGCGACCTGGTGCACGGTGTAGGGCTCCAGCGAGTCGTCCTCGAGCGGGTTCGACTCGTAGCCCACCTTGGCGAGGTTCCGCTTGGTGAACTCGTCGGTGTTGACGATGAGGATCCCGCCGTGCGGCAGGTCCTCCAGGTTCGCCTTGAGCGCCGCCGGGTTCATCGCCACCAGCACGTCGGGGCGGTCGCCCGGCGTGAGGATGTCGTAGTCCGCGAAGTGGAGCTGGAAGCTCGACACCCCGGGGAGCGTCCCGGCCGGGGCGCGGATCTCGGCGGGGAAGTTCGGCAGCGTCGCGAGGTCGTTGCCGAAGGCCGCGGCCTCCGAGGTGAACCGGTCGCCGGTCAGCTGCATGCCGTCACCCGAGTCACCCGCGAAGCGGATGACCACGCGGTGGGTCTGGCGCACCTCCCGACCGGCCGGCCCGACGGCGGCGTCAGTGCTCATCGAGCTCTTCCCGTCCCTTCACGTGACGTGGGTCGGTCCCTGTGTAGGAGCTGACCACCCAGGCTAACCTCACCGCACACGCGATCTCCGGCGGCAGGTCGCGGGTCACACGCTGGACCGTGCAAGGTCCGCCGGTCGAACCGTCCCTGCCCCGTCCGGGGGAAGCGCTACTTCTTCCCGGTGGCCTCCCGCACGCGCGCGAGCCCGTCGCGGAAGCCCTCCGAGCGCAGCGACTCCAGCTGCGGGCCGACCTCGACGGCGACGGCGTCGCGGTGCCGGTCGAGCCGCCCGGTGGCGCGCAGGCTCGCCTTGGTGGCGACGACCAGCTCGCGCGGCGCCGCCCCCGCGACCGCGGCCATGCGCAGCGCCTCGGTGACCGCGGCGGACCGCCCACCGGACCCCTCGCCGGTCGCCACCCGCAGCACCAGCCCCACCTCCGCGGCGCGCGCCGCGTCGAGGCCCTCGCCGCCGAGCAGCATCGCCGTCGTCACCTGCGGGCCCATGAGGCGCTGCGCCATCCACGTCATCCCGCCGCCGGGGTGCACGCCGAGGCGCAGGAAGCCGGGCTCGAACCGGGCGGTCTCGCCGGCGATGCGCACGTCCGCGGCGAGCGCCAGGTTGAGCCCCGCGCCGACCGCCGGCCCGTCGACCGCCGCGAACGTCGGCAGCGGGCACTCCGCCAGCGCCAGGAACCCGGCGTAGATGTGCTCGAGCGCGTCCGGGCCCGCCTCGCCGGCGGCCGCGAGCTCGTCGAGGTCGCCGCCGGCGCAGAAGGCGGGCTTGGGGTCGTCGTCACCGGTGACGACGACGGCGTGCACCGACGCGTCGGCCGCGACCTCTCCCAGCACCGCGACCAGGCGCTCCGAGAGCGCCGCGGTCATCGCGTTGCGCCGCTTCGGGTCGGAGACGGTGAGGAGGGCGACGTGGTCGGTGTGCTCCACGCGGACATCGGGGTCGGCCATGGCGGTCAGCATGCCGGGGCGTGACGCGGCTCGCGGCCCGGGAGTCGTTCGCATCGGTAACGTGCGGCGCGTGCCGATGTCGATCGAGCCGCCGGCGGACGCCGAGGCGCCGCAGCGCAACCCCAAGGCGCCCGCCCCGGGCGAGCGCACCACGTCGCACTACGAGGGCTGCCGTGGCTGCGGCGACGTGCCCGGAAGCCTGCGCGTCCGGTCGTGGGTCGGCGACGACGGGGTGTCGGTGATCAGCCGCTTCGACGTCCTCGCCGAGCACCAGGGGGCGCCGGGGATCCTGCACGGCGGGATGCTCATGACGGCGTTCGACGACGCCCTCGGCACGGCGTACACGCAGGTCACGCGGTCGGCGGTGACGGCGCGGCTGGAGACCGACTTCCGCCGGCCGGTGCCCGTCGGCGCCACGGTGTGGCTGCGCTCGCGGGTCGACGCCCGTCAGGGTCGCAAGATCTACGTCTCCGGCGAGGCGCGCCTCGGTGCCCTCGACGGGGAGGTCGTCGGCACCGCCCGGGCGCTCTTCCTCAAGGTCGGGGTCGAGCACTTCCTGCGCCACGGCCGCCCCGAGGACCTCGAGGCGCTCGGTGCCTCCCGCGAGGTGATCGAGGCGGCGCGCGGCGCGGGCTGAGCGCGGGAACGGGCGGGCGCGCACCGGCGTTGAGCTGGGCGGGAGACCGTCCGAGGGGAGGTACCGGTGCGCAACGGGCTGAAGACGGCCGTGCTGCTCGGTCTGATGAGCGCGATCGTGCTGGTGATCGGCTCGCTGTTCGGCCGCACCGGGCTGCTCGTCGCGCTCGTCGTGGCCCTCGGCGTCAACGGGTACTCGTACTTCTTCTCCGACCGGATCGCCTTGCGCGCCATGCACGCCCGCCCCGTCGGCGAGGCCGAGCAGCCGGCGATGTACCGGATCGTGCGCGAGCTCGCGACCGATGCCCACCAGCCGATGCCGCGCCTGTACGTCAGCCCCACCGAGGCGCCGAACGCGTTCGCCACCGGCCGCAACCCGCGCAACGCGGCCGTCTGTGCGACGACGGGCATCCTCACGCTCCTGGACGAGCGCGAGCTGCGCGGCGTCCTCGGCCACGAGCTCTCCCACGTCTACAACCGCGACATCCTCATCTCGTCGGTGGCGGGCGCGCTGTCGAGCGTCGTGTCGTACCTGGTCCTGGCCGCGCAGCTCTTCGGCGGGAACCGGAACCTCCTCGCGACCCTGGCCGTCGCCATCATCGGGCCGTTCGCGGCCGCGATCATCCAGATGTCGATCAGCCGGTCGCGGGAGTACCAGGCCGACGCCAGCGGCGCGACGCTCACCCACGACCCGCTGGCCCTGGCCTCGGCGCTGCGCAAGCTGCAGTACGGCACGGCCGTGGCGCCCCTGCCGCCCGACCCGCAGCTGGTCAGCCAGTCGCACCTGATGATCGCCAACCCGTTCCGGGCGGGCGAGGGCCTCTCCCGGATGTTCTCCACGCACCCGCCGCTGGACGACCGGATCGCGCGCCTCGAGGCCATGGCCCGCCGCGGCGGCTGACGCCGTCGGGAGAACCGGGTGTGGGGTCCGCGTGAGTTTCGCCGGACGATTCCCTGACGAATTCTCCCGCCCGGCCCGGAGGGGGCGGTATTCGCACGGAAAGCCACCTCGGTTCGGATTTCCCGCCTTTTCGGAAAAGGGCGAACCGTCCCCGATCGGCGGGCGGAGAACGGGGTGGGAGATGCCGGCGGCGAGGCCGGCGTCGTGTGGAAAGGCCTCCGATGAGGACATCCAGGAAGATCGCCGGGCTCGTCGTGTCCGGCGTCGCCGCGCTCGCGCTGAGCGGGTTCACCGCAGGGGTCGCGACCGCGGCCGAGCCGATCGCCGAGATCCCCGAGCTGACCGGGCAGTCGTCGTCGGTCGCGCTCGACGAGGGCTTCACGGGCGCCCTCGAGTCCCTCGAGGTCACGCCGGGCACCATCGGCGGCGCGTCCCTCCAGGACGGCAGCGTCTCGTTCCCGATCACCGGCGGCAACGTCACCGTGTACGAGCCCGGGACGGTCGACCCCTACGTCCAGGGCCGCATCGAGCACGAGGGCAGCGGGCTGAGCCTGACCAAGGGCGACACCCGCGTCGAGCTCACCGACTTCGTCATCGACCCGGGCAACCCGGCGACGCTGTCGGGGACGGTGAGCGCGAACGGTGAGACGGTCGCGGAGTCGGCCGTCCTGTTCGACCTCGACGGCTCCACCCTGCAGCCCATCCAGACCGACGCCGCGGCCGGCACCGCGACCCTCACGGGGACGACGGTGCGCCTGTCGAGCGCCGCGGCCGACACGCTGAACCAGGCGTTCGGCACCGACGCGATCCAGGGCGGCCTGACCGTCGGCACCGCGACGATCGTGGTCGACCTGCCGGGGCAGATGTCGGCGACGCCGCAGGGCGGTGTCGACACCGGTGGCGGGTCGACCGCGGGCGGTGCCGACGGGGCGCTGGTCTCCGCCGGCGCCCTCGCGCTGGCGGCCGCCGCGGGCCTCGGCCTCGTGGCTCGCCGTCGGACCGCGAGCACCCGGCGCTGATCCCGCCGGACGCCGTGGGCCGGCCCACCAGCGGGTCGGCCCACGGCGGCCGGACGTCCCTCGTGTCCAGGGAGGACGGATGACCCCCGCGACCCGGCGCGGCCTGTCGGCCGTCGCCGTCGCGCTCGCTGCGGTGGGTGTCCTGCTCGGCCTGATGGGGCTGGCCACCGACCACGGCCCCCCGCGTGCGGGCGCGCCGCCCGGTCCGGACGCGACGGCCGCCGTCGCGCCCCGGCTTACGCCGTCGGCCCCCGCCCCGAGCGCGCCCCCGTCCCGTCCCGAGTCGCCGCCCGTTGGTCTGGAGATCCCGGCGATCAGGGTCTCCACGCCCGTGAACCAGGTCGGGCTCGAGCCGGACGGCACCCTCGAGGTGCCGGCACCGGGCCCACGTTTCGACGAGGCCGCCTGGTACCGCGGATCGCCGGCCCCGGGGCGGAGGGGCCCGTCGGTGATCATCGGGCACGTCGACTCCGCCGCGGACGGCCCCTCGGTGTTCTACGACCTGGGCCGGCTGCGACCCGGTGACCGGGCCGTCGTGACGCTCGCCGACGGCACGCGGTCGACGTTCGTCGTGGAGCGCTCCCGCACGGTGCCCAAGGACGGGTTCCCCACCCTCGAGGTCTACGGCCTGACCGCCGGCCCGGAGCTGCGGCTCATCACCTGCGGCGGGGACTTCGACCCCGCCGTCGGGCACTACGAGGACAACACCGTCGTCTTCGCCCGCCTCGTGGGCTGACACCCGCGGCTTGACCGCGGGCCACCGCCGGGCCATGGTCTCGACCAGCGTCGCGTCCGGGCCGGTGCCAGATCGGCGGATGGAGGCGCCGGAGCACCGGAGTGCCCCACCCCATGCCCGTCCGCATCGACCACCTCGCCCTCGCCGCGCACGACGCCCGCGAGTCGGCCCAGTTCCTCGCCGACGTCCTCGGCCTGCCCGCGCCCTACGAGGCCGGGCCGTTCATCGCCGTCGACATCGACGAGACCTTCACGATCGACTACGCCGTCCCGCCGTTCGACTTCCCCGGCCAGCACGTCGCCTTCCTCGTCGGCGAGGACGACTTCGATGTCGTGCTGGCGACGCTCCAGTACCGGGGGATCCCCTACTGGGCCGACCCGCAGCAGCGCTGGGTCGGGCAGTACAACACCCACGACGGCGGCCGCGGGCTGTACGTCGACGACCCCGGGGGCCATCACCTCGAGGTCATCACCCGCCGGTACGGCTCCGGTGGGTGAGGTCCGGCGGGCCGCCGTCGACGACGCCGCGGCCGTCGCCGGCCTGCTCCACGACTTCAACACCGAGTTCTCCACGGAGACCCCCGGCGTCGCGGTGCTGACCGCGCGGCTGCAGCAGCACCTGGCCGGCGACGACCTCGTCGCCCTGGTCCACGGCGGGCCCGCCGACGCGCTCGCCCTCGTCTCGTTCCGGCCCAACGTCTGGTTCGACGCGCCGGTGGCGCTGCTCGACGAGCTCTACGTGCGCCCGGACCGGCGCGGACAGCGGATCGGGCACGCGCTGCTCGAGGCCGTCGAGGCCCTGGTGGACGGGCGGGGCGGGCGGATCGTCGAGGTCAACGTCGACGGGGAGGACACCGACGCACGGCGCTTCTACGCCGCGCACGGCTACCTCGACGTCGAGCCCGGGGCGAGCGAGCCGAGCTACTACTACGTCAAGGAGTGGTGAGACCCCGACGCGGACCGGGGACCGACCCCGAGGTGCCGGGGCGCTCGGCCCACCACCGTGGACGGATGAGCCTCACCGCACGCCAGACCGAGCGGGTCATCCGCGTCCTCCTCCTCGCCGACCGGGAGGCGCTGCGCGCCGGCGACGCCCGGCTCGGCACCGCCCACCTCCTGCTCGCCCTCGCGCTCGACGAGCGCGACCACGGCGACCACGGCGACCGCGTCCTCGCCGCGGTCGACCTCGACGCGGCCCGCGACGAGGTCGCCCGCCGACGCACCGGCGCGGGCGACCCCCGCGCCGCGCACCGCCCGCACACGCCCGGCGCGGTCGCCGCGCTCGACGCCGCGGTCCGGGTCGCCGACGCCGCGGCCGACCCGGTGCTCGGCGTGCGGCACCTGCTGCTCGGCGTGCTCGCCGACGACGCCGAGGACGCCGCTGCGGTCCTGCGCGCGCTCGGTGTCGACGTCGAGAGGGTGGTCGCCGACGCCCGGCGCGACCTGCTCGCCGACCGCAGCGCCCGCCCCTACGCCGCCGCGGAGCCGGTGATGTCGCAGCTCGACCGTGTCGTCGAGCTCCTCCGGCGCCTCGACCGAGGTCTCGACGCGCTCGAGGCCGGCGCCGGTCAGGGCAGCGCCGCGAGCGCCGTCCGGGTGGCGTCGACGTCGAGGTAGTCGTCGGTGTGCTCGAACTCGGCGAGCCGGCCGCTGGTGCCGTGCAGGAAGCCGAGCCGGACCGCGCTCGTGCCGTGCAGGGCGCCGAGCGCCCAGTTCGCGGCGACGCGGGTCATCGCGGCCGGGGCGCGCAGCGCCCAGAGGTGGTAGGCGCGGGTGACGGCGGCGCCGGGGAGCCCGCTGAGGTCGACGCCGAAGGGCTTGGCGACGGCGTCGGAGCCGCCGAGGTCGACGACCATCCCGAGGTCGCGGTGGCGGTAGTCCTTCGTGGGGCGCCCGGCCAGACCCGCCGCGACGTTGTCCGCGGCGACGGGCGCCTGGCGCGAGGCGTGCTGGGCCGTGGGCGGGCAGACCGCCCCGCCGCCGGTGGCGAGGTCGGGGACCGCGGCGGCGTCGCCGAGGGCCAGCACCTCGGGCCGGTCGGGCACCGACAGGTCGGCCCGCACGACGAGCCGGCCGTGGTCGGTCTCGGCGCCGAGGTGCGCCATCAGCGGGCTGGGCGCGATTCCCGCCGCCCAGATGAGCGTCCGGGTCGGGAGCCGCCGGCCGTCGGACAGCGTCACCGACCCCTCGTCGGCGGCGGTCAGGCCCGTGGACAGGTCGACGTGCACGCCCCGCGAGACCAGGACCCGCCGCGTGTCCTCGCTCAGCCGCCGCCCGAGGCCGGGCATCAGCGCGTCGTGGTGCTGCACGACGTGCCACGACACGAGCGACGGGTCGAGGCGGGGGAACCGCCGGGCCAGGTCGGTGGTCATGAGCTGGAGGTTCGCCGCGGTCTCCACGCCGGCGTAGCCGCCGCCGACGACGACGAACCGGCAGCGCCGGTCCCGCTCCTCGGGGTCGGTCGAGGTGTTGGCGATCTCGAGCTGGGCCAGCACGTGGTCGCGCAGGAACGCGGCCTCGGCGAGCGTCTTGCACCCCCGGCCGTGCTCGCGCAGCCCCGGGATGTCCGCGACGCGCGTGACGCTGCCCGGGGCGAGCACGAGGCGGTCGTAGGGGAGCGCCTCCTGGTTGCCCGTGATGCTCTCGACGAGGACCCGGCGCGCGTCGAGGTCGACCCCGACCGCCCGCCCGGGGACCAGCACCGTGCGCCGCAGCCACGTCGACAGCGCCACCGTCGTCGCCGGCGCCGGGAGCAGACCGGCCGCGACCTGCGGCAGCAGCGGCAGGTAGAGCATGTAGTCGTCGGGGGCGACGAGGCGGACGTCGGCGCCGGGGACGAGCTTCTCCAGCCGCCGGGCGACGGCCGCGCCGGCGAACCCGCCGCCCACCACGACGATGCGATCGGTCACGGACCCTGCCTACCGCACCCCGGTCACGCCGTCCGGTCGACGCTCCCTCGACGCAGGACGTCCCCGCGGAACTCCGCCGGATCGATGCACGGTCCGGCCTCGACGCTCCCGTGCCCGACGTGCCCGACCACCCAGCAGGCCGGGCCCGCGGGACCCGTGACGAGCTCGACCGGGCCGTCGGCGGGCGGCGGTGTCGACACCCGCGTCGCGACCCAGCCCGCCGCGAGCAGGAGGAAGACGAGCACGGCGGCCACGAGCGCCCACGTCCTCGCGGAGCCCGGTGTCCTGGTGCGCATGACCACGACCGTCGTCGATCGTGCGCGGCCCCGGCTCCGGGATGGCCCCGAGTTCCACCCTGAGGTCGACGTTCCAGGACGCGTTGCCGAGCGGCGGGTTGCCCCGAACGTCGGGAATGACTCCGCGCGAGTGGTCTGCGCGATTCCGCCTAACGAACGCAGATCCCCCGGCGACTCCTCTCCCGAGCGCAGCGACCGCGCTACGCCCCGTCACCGTCGAGGAGAACCCCCGTGCCCGCTCACCGCGCCCCCCGCCGCACCCGCCGTGCCCGCGCCGCCGCCCTCGGCGGGCTGACGCTGGTGAGCGTCGTCGGTCCGGGTGCGGGGATGGCGTTCGCCGCCGGGCCGGACAAGGACTGCTCCGACTTCGCCTCTCAGGAGGACGCGCAGGCGGTCTACGACCAGGACACGTCCGACCCGCACCGCCTCGACGCCGACGGCGACAACGAGGCCTGCGAGACGCTGCCTCGGCGGGGGCCGTCCCGGACAGTGAGCGAGGAGCTGGGTCTCACCGAGACCTCGTCCGGGTCGTCGGGCTCCTCGCACTCGGCCGGCTCGTCGCACCGGGCGTCCACCGACGCCCCGGCCCGGACCTCCGCGGCCCAGGACCGCGACTGCGCCGACTTCGACTCACAGGCCGAGGCCCAGGCCGTCCTCGACGACGACCCGAGCGACCCCGAGCGCCTCGACGCCGACGACGACGGCGTCGCCTGCGAGTCGTACGCCTACGGCGAGGACGTCGAGACCCAGCCGGCCGCCGTGACGTCGGGCTCCGACGACCACGACGACGACCACGACCCCGCCCACGACGCCGACCGGGCCGGGGACGACGCGCCGCAGTACCCCGTCGGGGGAGTCGAGGCCGGCGACGGCTCGAGCCCGTCCGGCGGCGCCGATGCCCTGGCCTACGGCCTCACGGGCGCCGCCGCGCTCGCCGGCGCGGTCCTGGCCCGCCACGCCCGCCCCGGCCGCCACCGCCGGGTCGACGCCTGAGCCCTCGGCGGGCCGCTGCGCGGTGGTGCGTGGTGGTGGCGCTCCGCCCGAGGACGGTCAGGCCGACAGTGCCGGGCCGAGGAGGAGCCCGCCGTCGATGACGAGCTCCGACCCGGTGACGAAGGCGGCGTCGGGGGAGGCGAGGAACAGCAGGGCGCGGCTGATCTCGTCCGGCTCACCCATCCGCGGGACGGCGAAGGGCCCGGGGTCGAAGGCCTCGGCGATGGCCGGCACTCCCTCGGCGAGTGGCTCGGTGATCAACGGTGTGGCCACCACCCCCGGGGTCAGCGACACGACCCGGATGTCGTCGCGACCCAGCTCGAGCGCTGCGGTCCGTGTCAGTCCGCGCACCGCCCACTTCGCGGCGACGTACGGCCCGAACGCAGCGGTGCCCCCGTGGGCCATCGTCGAGGCGACGGTGACGATGACGCCGCCGCCGGCCCGGCGCATCGAGGGTGTGACCGCTCGGATGCCGAGCGCGGTGCCCGTGACGTTCACGGCGGTGACGGTGTCCCACAGGCTCCGGTCGGCGTCCTCGAGCAGCGTCGGCGGGTGCTGCACGCCGGCGTTGGCGACCAGGACCGAGATCGGCCCGAACCGCTGCTCGGCCGTCGCGACCACGGCCGCCCACTGCTGCTCGTCGGTGACGTCGAGCCGGACCGCCAGCGCCCGCGCACCGAGCTGGTCGGCCAGCGCGGCCCCGGCCGCCTCGTCACGGGCGGCGACGACCACGGCGGCACCCTCGCGGTGGAACGCCTGCACGTGGCTTTGCCCCATCCCGCCGGTGGCTCCGGTCACCAGCACCGTCCGGCCGTCGAACCGTCCCATCGTGCCTCCTCGTTCCCTTGAGGTGAGTCGCTCCGCTCACCTCACAACGAGAAGACCACTGCCGACGAGGTGAGTCAAGCGGATCGCCTCGTGAACTGATCTCCGGCATGATGGTCGTCATGGACGGGGACGAGGCGGCGCCGGCAGGACCGTCGGGGGCGGCGCGCTACCACCGTGACCTGGCCCTGAGGAACCGGGCGGCGATCCTGGATGCTGCTCGCCGGCTCTTCCTCGATCTCGGCTACGACGGCACGTCGCTGGCGAAGGTCGCTGCCGAGGCCGGGGTCTCGCGGGCCACGCTGTTCAAGCAGTTCCCGACCAAGGCCGAGCTGTTCAGCGCGATGGTGACCACGTCGTGGGCGACCGGGGACGAGCAGGCCCCTCCCGTGCCCGGCGATCCCCTGGTCGCCCTGACGACGCTCGGCACCCGGTACGCGGACCTGCTGACCCGCTCCGGGATGGCCGACCTGTTCCGCATCGTCATCGCCGAGCTCCCGCGCTTCCCCGAGCTCGGGCGCACGCACTTCGACCTGGGCAAGATGCCGTTCTTCGACTCGGTGCGCGACCACCTGCTCGCCGAGCAGCGCGCCGGCACCCTGCAGTTCGAGGACGCCGACCTCGTGGCCACCCAGTTCCTCGGCATGATCGCCAACTACGTCCTCTGGCCCCGGATGCTGCTGCTCGACTGGGACCCGGACGCGGCGAGCGTGGCGCGGGCGGTCGAGGAGGCCGCGCGGACGGTGCACGCACGGTACGGCGTCGCGCCGCCCGGGGCCCGGGGGCGTCAGCGGTAGTTGGTGGACCCGGCGGCACCTGCGGGTTCGCTCCATGAAGACGGACGACCCGCATGGTGATGACTGTCCGACCGTGTCGGACGCCTCCTTGCCGTGCAGCTGGTACCCGCCGAACAGGGTCCACCGGATGTCGTGGGTCACGCAGGAGAGGATCTTCTCGTGCTCGGAGGCGCGGAAGCCGTCGAGGTAGCGCTCCACCGTGTCGATGTTCTTGCTCACGGCGGCCCTCGAGGAGGTCATCGGGACGGCACCTCGCCGCACCGATCCGAGCCCCCGTCTCGTGCAGGATGCGGGGATGGGGGACGAGTTGGCGCGGGGTGCGTGTGTCGGGCCGTCGGAGGGGGAAGCGCTGCCGTTCACCGGCGGGCGGCTCGTGGTCGGCGGCGCGCAGACTGGCGGGCGGCTCGCGGCGATCCGTAGCTCCGCTCCGCCGGGTGATGTGGTGCCGCTGCACGTGCACCACGGGGCGGACGAGTGCTTCTACGTGTTCGCGGGGTCGTACACGGTGACGTGCGGCGAGGAGACCTTCGATGCGGGTCCCGGGAGCTTCGTCTACTTGCCGATGGGTGTCCCCCACGCCTATCAGGTGGGGGACGAGCAGGGGGAGAAGCTCATCATCGCCGTCCCCGCAGGGGTGGAGGAGTTCTTCCGGGACATGGACCGCGAGGATGTCGACTTCGACGACGTGCAGCATCGCCACGGGGTCAGCTTCCTCGGATAGGCGCGGTCAGGCCTGCTCGACCGGTGGACGAACAGGAGTGCCGGGACCTCTGCGGGGCGCTCGCGACACCGGGCCCGTACCCGAGTAGGGCTCGGCCGGTGAAAACCCAGGTCAGGGGGCAGCGTCAGCGGTAGTTCGTGAACTGCAGGGCGATGTCGAAGTCGCGCTCCTTGAGCAGCGAGATCACGGCCTGCAGGTCGTCCTTCTTCTTGCCGGTGACGCGGAGCTGGTCGTCCTGCATCTGCGCCTGGATGCCCTTGGGGCCCTCGTCGCGGATGACCTTGGAGATCTCCTTGCCCTTGTCCTTGCTGATGCCCTGCACCAGCGAGCCGGTGACCTTGTAGGTCTTGCCCGACAGCGAGGGCTCCCCGACGTCGAACGCCTTCATCGAGATACCGCGCTTGATCAGCTTCTCCTTGAAGACGTCGATCGCCGCGGTGCAGCGCTCCTCGGTCTCCGCGCTGATGGTGATCGCCTCCTCCCCGGCCCACGACACGTCGGCGCCGGTGCCGCGGAAGTCGAAGCGCTGCGAGAGCTCCTTGCTCGCCTGGTTGAGCGCGTTGTCCACCTCCTGGCGGTCGACCTTGCTCACGACGTCGAACGAGGGGTTGGCCATCGTCGTCCTCCCTGACGTGTCGGCCGGGTGCGGCACGGGGCCCCGGCTGCGCGGCGGCCGGGCCCCGGCCTGTAGTCTTCCTGACGCTGTCCACGGGATGGCACACCCTGGCGGGTTGCCCGAGCGGCCAATGGGAGCGGACTGTAAATCCGTCGCGAAAGCTTCGAAGGTTCGAATCCTTCACCCGCCACCACCAGCCCCGTTGCCTCGCTGACCAGCGACGACGGGGCTGACTCATGATCAGGGCCGTGTCGGCTGTGACCGGCCCTGCGCGCGAGTACACGGCCTGTCCGCGGGCCGATCGTGGTCGGTCACTCGGGGTCGTTCCCGCGGAGCGCGTCCTCGATCCGTCGCCGGGCGACGTCCTCCTGGCCGATGCGCTTCGCGTCGACGCGCAAGCAGCACGCTGTGTCCCGGCGACCGCCGCCGGTCCGGAGCGCCGGCGCCGCCGTGGGCGCGTGCGATCTCCGGGAGGACGATTCAGCCGACGGACTCGCGGCCCAGTCGGACGAGGTTGCCGCTCGGGTCGGTGACGCGGAACTCGCGCATGCCCCACGGTTCGTCCCTGACCTCGGAGGCGGGGAGGCCGGCGCGCGCGAACTCCCACCGGAGCTCGTCGACCGCGGCGACGTGCAGGTAGCAGCCGGCCCGGTTCGTCGACGGATCGACGTCCGGAAAGTGTCCCAGGTGGATCACCTCGGCGCCCTGGTGACGAACGAACGCGTAGCCGCCTCCGGCGTACTCGTCGACCGTGAGGTGCGGGACGCGGGACCAGAACTCGACGGCCTCGGCCATGTCCCGCGCCGGGAGGATCGGCATCGCCACCACGTGATCGGCCATGGCCTCAGCGTGCACCCGCCGTCAGACCTCACGCGAGCAGGAATGAGCGGGGCGCTCGCCGCCCCACACCCCAGGCGACCTCCAGGGGACCAGGAACCCGGCGGGACGTACGCGGCCCATTCACAGGCGAGAGCCACGATCGCAGACACCGTCGCGGGACATGGCCGTTGCGAGCGCACACCCTCGATGTCGCGAAAGCTCCGAGGGTTCGCATCCTGAGACCCGCGACATCGAAACTCGTCGATCGCTGATCAGCGACGGCGGGGCACCCTCATCTCCGGTCCACCGATGGCCCGCCGTGCAGGATCCTCGTCCTCCCGATGCCCGCCCCTACATCTCGGCGAGGGAGAGGTTGTTGCGGTCGGGGTCGAGGAACCACGCGATCCTCGTCCCGCCCGGCGCGGTCCAGATGCCGCGCTCGTCCTGGCCCATGCCCTCGTAGCGCGTGAAGACCACGCCGCGCCCGGCGAGCTCGTCGACGGCGGCCGCGAGGTCGTCGACGCGCCAGCCGAGCACCGTGTACGGAGCGGGCGCCGGAACGGGCACCTCGGTGATCCGCAACATCGTCCCGCCGACGTCGGCGACGAGCGCGAACGGCCGCTCGTCGGCGAGCTCCAGCCCGAGCACGTCGCCGTAGAACTGCTGGGCGGCCTCGAGGTCGGAGACGCCGACGAAGCCCATGAGTCGTCCCTCCACGGCCCCAGCGTCCTCGGGGTCGCAAGACCCTCAGCCGACGATCTCGTGTGTCCGTGACCAGGAAAGCGATCACGGGGTAGGGCACCGGGCCGCGGTCCACCCGGACGCCGGCCTGCGGCGCGCGGTCGCCGGGCCGTCGTCGACGGTGCTGGCGGCGCTGGACGGCGAGCGGGTCGTCGGGACGGTGATGGTCGGGCACGACGGGCACCGGGGATGGCTCTACTACCTCGCGGTCGCCGATGACCGGCGCGGGCAGGGCGTGGGCCGGGAACTGGTCACCGCGGCCGAGCAGTGGCTCGCGGCCTCCGTGCCGAAGGTCCAGCTGATGGTGCGCGACGACAACGCCGCCGCCGTCGCCTTCTACCAGCGGCTCGGCTTCGTCCGTCAGGACACCGTCGTCCTCGGCCGTCGGATCGACGTCGGCCGCGAGCGTCCGTGATCGAAGTACCGGTACGGACACTGGACGTCAGCAACGGCACTTCGCTGACACCGGTCAGAGGCGCGCCGCGAGCTCGTCGATGCCGGGGCCGTCGAGGGCGTCGAGGCCGGTGCGGCGGCCCGTGGCGACGAGCAGCAGGTCCCCGGACGGTCCGCGCACCTCGTCGGCGCCCGCGCCGTGGGACCAGTCGGCGTCCGACGCCACCAGCCGCAGGCCGGCGAGGCGCTTCGAGGCGCCGTAGAACGAGGCGCCGAGGGCGTGGTCGAGCGCCGGGACCACGTGCTCCGCCGGCATCGGGTGCGGGACGGCCAGGGGCCGCGTGAGGTCCTGCCCGTGCACGAGGGCGTCGACGAGCGGGTCCGGGGGCTTGGTGCCGAGCGGCCGGCCGGTCCAGGTCGCCGACTCGCGGTACTGGGCCGCGAGCTCCGCCGGCGAGTACTCCGCGGCCCGCGCCCGGGACGTCCGGTCGATCATCCGATCTATGTCGAAGCGCGCCGCGACCATCGCGCGCACGGCCCCGAGCGGGGTGATCCGCGAGGTCAGCGTGAGGTGGGCGACGAGGGTCTTCACCGTCCAGCCGGCGCACAGCGTCGGCTGCGTCCACTGCTCGGGGGTGAGCGCGTCGATCACGTCGGCGAGACGCAGACGTTCGGCGGAGATCACGGCGTGCAGGTCGGCGGCGTCCACGGCGCGCTCCCTCGTCGGCGGGAGGCAGACGCTAGCGCGGGCCCCCGTCGCGGTACATCGTCATCCGCACCGTCGTGCCGCCGTCGCGGGTGCTCGACACGCGCACGAGGTCGCAGAGGCGGTGGGTCAGGAACAGGCCGTACCCGCGCCCGTCCTCGGGGTCCGGCGGGTAGCGCCCGACCAGCGGGTCCTCGATCCAGCCGCCGTCCTGGACCTCGGCGACCACCCGGTCGTCGGTGTGCCAGAGCGAGAGGATGCCGCG
Organism: Actinomycetospora sp. ABD4_176; assembly: GCF_056311855.1. NCBI lineage: Bacteria > Bacillati > Actinomycetota > Actinomycetes > Pseudonocardiales > Pseudonocardiaceae > Actinomycetospora > Actinomycetospora sp. ABD4_176. The sequence goes on from NZ_CM149974.1 coordinate 4,645,410, forward strand.
GCCCGCGGTGTGCACGACGGTGTTGACGGCGACCTCGTGGACGGCGAGGCACAGGTCGGCGACGCGGTCGGGCGCCATGCCCGTGCCCGCCGCGTGCTCGGCCACCGCGCGGCGCACGGCACGCGGGCCGTCCGGGGCGCCGAACACCAGCGTCTCGCCGAGCTCGGGCGGCTCGGGCAGCGCGCCGAGCACGGCCTCGGCGAGCTTGAGGGGGTCGCCGTACGTCGCGTTCTCCACCGGCAACCCGTCCTCGACGAGCAACGGGTGCGCGGCGCGCGCGTCGGCGGCGGTGTCCGCGTCGAGCCGGCGCAGGTCGTACGGGCAGAGCATCGTCACGGGCCGCGCGGCGAACGCGAGGTTGGTCAGCGCGTCGTGCTGCAGGTAGGCGGCGCGCTCGTCCGCGGGGCGGTCGGCCCACAGGCCCTGCCCGACCACGCGGGCGCGCCGCCCCGGGTGGCCGTCGACGAACTCGTGCAGCGCCGGGACCAGCCGCGCCGGATTGCGCCCGAGGCGCCGGACGTCCTGCAGGACCACGGCCGCGGCGTCCGCGCCCAGCGCGTCGCGGATCGGCCCCAGGTCCTCGGCGGGTAGCGCGATCACGACGGCCTCGTCGGCCTCGAGGCCCGCGCGCACGTGGTCGACCACGTCGGACACGAAGCGGGCCTGGTCGTCGTAGAAGAGGGCCGCGTGCTCGAACCCGGATGCGCCGGTGCGGCGATGACGCCCGACGGCGTCCGACACGTCACCACCCCCACACCATCACTCGATCGATGGCGTCGTCCCCCGGCAGGACGATCCTCGCCGCACCGCGTGCGCCGGCACAGCGAGTTCCGCCCAGCGGGCGGGGTCCTGCGGCGGACGGTCGTCGCGGTCGCGTGACCGCGTCGTCACGGGGCGGTCACAACGGGTCGCCGGCGCCTACACCGCGTCCTCGCCCCGCTCCCCGGTCCGGACCCGCAGGACGAGATCCAGCGGTGTCACCCAGAGCCGCCCGTCGGGGTGCACGACGGCGGCGATCTCGTCGACGACCCGGTCGACCAGCTCCTCGTGGACGATCGCCTCGATGCGCAGGCACGGCGCGAGCCCGTCCTCGACGACCTGCCCGCGCCGCAAGCTGCGCGGCCCGGACGCGCCGAGGGTGCTGACCTCCGCGATCGTCATCCCCAGCACCGCGTGCCGTTCCAGGGCGCGACGGACGTCCTCGAGCGCGTGGGGCGGGATCATGGCGTGCACCGTCTTCACCGCGCGTCCTCCCGTCGGTCGCCGTGACGCTACGGGCCCCCGGGCCCGGGTGCGAGAGCCTCTCCCTAGGCTGCCGCGGTGCCCGCGCAGACCCGCCCGGTCGTCCTCGTCCTCGGTGGCCGCAGCGAGATCGGGGTGGCGCTCGCGTGCCGCCTCGCCGCGTCCGGCCGCGCCGGCACGGTCGTGCTGGCCGCCCGCCGCGCGGGCGAGCTGGCGGCCGAGGAGGCGGCGGTCCGCAGCGCCGGCGCCGAGGTCGCGTCCGTGGAGTTCGACGCCGACGACCTCGCCGCGCAGGCCGGGGTGCTCGACGCCGTCGAGGCGGCGCACGGCCTGCCGGACACCGTGGTCCTCGCGTTCGGGATCCTCGGCGACCAGGCCCGCGCCGAGCGCGACGCCGCGCACGCGGCCGCCGTCGTGCACACCGACTACGTCGCGCAGGTCGCGGTGCTCACCGAGGTCGCGGCGCGGATGCGGGCGCGCGGATCGGGCGAGATCGTCGTGTTCTCGTCCGTGGCCGGGGTGCGGGTCCGGCGCGCGAACTACGTGTACGGCAGCGCGAAGGCCGGCCTCGACGGCTTCGCGTCGGGCCTCGCGGACGCGCTGCACGGCAGCGGCGTGCACCTCACGCTCGTGCGCCCGGGCTTCGTCATCGGGCGCATGACGGCCGACAGCGGCCTCGACCCGGCACCGCTGTCCTCGACACCGGGCCAGGTCGCCGACGCCACCGCCGACGCCCTGACCGACGGGCGCGACGTGGTCTGGGTGCCGGGCGCGCTCCGCCTGCTCTTCACCGCGATGCGCCTGCTGCCCCGCTGGGCCTGGCGCCGCCTTCCACGCTAGGTGCGCTGCTCACGAACGCCGGAGGCGCACCTCAGCGGTGGGTGATCTCGGCGGAGGCGCCGGGGCCGAGCTGCTGGCCGGTGACGGGGACGTCGCCGAGGGCCTCGTCGATGGCGGTGAGGGTGTCGGCGGTCAGCTCGATCCCGGCGGCCGCGGCGTTGGCGTGGACCTGCTCGGGCCGCGAGGCGCCCACGATCGCCGACGCCAGCTCGGGGCGGCGCAGGACCCAGGCCAGCGCCATCTCGGCCATCGACAGCCCCGCGCCCTCGGCGATCGGGACCAGGCGCTGCACGGCCTCGAGCGTGCGGTCGGTCAGCTTCTGGCGGATGAACCCGTTCATCTCGTCGCTCGCCGCCCGCGAGTCGACGGGCACCGGCTCGCCGGGTCGGTACTTGCCGGTGAGCACGCCCTCGGCCATCGGCGACCAGACGATGTTCGAGATGCCGTGCTCGGCGGTCGTCGGGAAGACCTCGGCCTCCGGGGCGCGCCACAGCATCGAGTACTGCGGCTGCGAGGACACGATCGTCACGTCGTCCGGGCACGCCGCGAGGCCCGCGCGGATCTGGTCGGGCGTCCACTCGCTGATTCCGAGGTAGCGCGCCTTGCCCGCGCGCACGACCTCGGCGAGCGCTTCCATGGTGTCCTCGATCGGCGTCTCGGCGTCGAAGCGGTGGCACTGGTAGAGGTCGACGTGGTCGGTGGCGAGCCGCTGCAGCGAGGCGTCGATCTGCCGGTGGATCTGGGCGGGCGAGAGTCCCCGGTCGGTGCTCGACATCGGGAAGTAGACCTTGGTGGCGAGCACGTAGTCCTCGCGCCGGTAGTCCGCGAGGATCCGACCCCAGGCCTCCTCGGCCGCCCCGCGGCCGTAGACGTTGGCGGTGTCGAAGAACGTGATGCCCGCGTCGAACGCGGCCCGCGTGCAGGCCGCCGTCGCGTCGGCCTCGACGCCGCCGGAGTAGGTCAGCCAGGAGCCGAGGGAGATCTCGGACACCTGCAGGTCGCTCGAACCGAGCTGGCGATGGCGCACGACCCGTACCGTAGGTCCGCATGCCGGTCGCGGCCTGCGCAGAGATCGACACGACTGGTCGCCGGAAATACTCCGCCGATCGGCGCACGAGATCGACCGCCTGACGCAGTCCGCTGTGGCCGACGTGTGAATTGGCGCGACAGCGGGTTCCGCGCCCGGGCCCGACTGGCACGATGGGACGCACGAGCTCGCGAGCGGCCCCGACGCCGGACGGCACCGATGCCACGACGTCGTGCAGGTCGCCCCCGGAGCACAGCCCGGGTCCTCGCTCCACCGAACGTCGTAGGGGTTTCGTGAACGTGTTGCTGGCGCCGTTGCGCCCTCTGGCCGATGTCCTCGACCTGACCGCGGAGGCCGTCGCCGCCGTGGGCACCGTGTCGGTGGCCGCCCTCGGGCTGGTGCTGACGCGGCTCGAGCCGTCGGACGAGTCGCCGCGCCTGCAGGCCGTCCGGGCCCGTCACCCGCAGACCTGAGCAGGGCTCACGCCTGGGGGGCCGAGTCCTTCCGGTCGCGCAGCAGCTCGTTGAGCGTGCGCAGCTCGTCGCGGATCTCGGTGAGCAGCCCGGGGATCTCGTGGCTGCGCTCCCAGTGCGGGGTGACGTCGATCCCGAGCTCGCCGAGCTCGCGCTCGTAGAGCTCCGCGAGCAGCGTGCGGTACGGCTCGTCGGGAACGGTGCCGTTCTCCCAGCGCGAGAGCTGGGTCTTCAGGCTCGCGGCGCTCGCGACGTCGATCCGGCCCTGCTCGGCGAGCTCGCGCAGTCGGGCCACGGCCGTGGTCTGCGACCACCCTCGATCACGGCGGGCATCGCGCAACGAGACCACGCGGTCACAGTAGACGACCGGTCCGGCGGGGGTCGGTGAGGCTGGAGCTGTCCAGGAACCGTCTAGGACGGCCCGCGACGGGGCGAGCGCGTCGCTCGCTTGGGGGCCGGCAGCCGCGACGACCGCCTCGTGCTCCCCGCGTTCTTCGTGGGGTCCGAGTTCTCCGAGTTATCAGTGTTCTCCGTGTTCGTCGTGCCCTCCGCCGCCGTCCCGTTACCCCCGCCGCCCTCCGGCGCCTCCGACGGCGCGGCCGGCGCGGGCTCCTCGCGCGGTGCCGGCCGCAACGTCTCCGCCCCGGACCGCGACCGCGAGCGCGCCGGACGCAGCACCCGCCGGCCGGTCGGGCTGCCGCCCTCGACCGCGTCGGGCGGGTCGTGACGGCCCAGGAAGGCGCACAGGCGCGCCCACGTCGTGTCCTTCGCCGCCCGGCCGGTGAGCACGCCGAGATGGCCGCCGGGCGCCGTCGTGAGCCGGGTGCCGGCGCCGAGCAGCCGGCGGGCGCCGGCCCGGACGGCGCGGGGCGGGACGACCCGGTCGGTCTCGCCGGCGACAAGCAGCACGGGGCGGTGCAGGTCGCGCAGGTCGACGACGCGGTGCCCGACCGGGACGCGGCCGGCCTCCAGGTCCTCGGGGTCGACCATCGCGCGGAAGTAGGTGCCGACGTACCGGGCCTGCTCGCCGATGAGGGCCCGCACGTCGTCGACGGCCTCGATCTGTGCGAGGAAGTCGCGGTCGTCGAGACGGGTGATCATCGTCAGCGGCGCCGTGAGCAGCTCGTCGAGCGAGCCCAGCCCGAGCGCGCGCAGCAGGCGCGGCAGCGGCATGAGCGCCAGCAGCGTCTGCAGGGTCGCCAGCACCGGCCCGCCCGCGGCGATCGCCAGCGGGCGCGCCCGGACCACCGGGGGCACCTCATCGAGCACGAACGGCGTCGCGATCCCCGTGACCGAGGCGAGCGGGAGGTCGGGGTGCCCGGCCGCGGAGAGCACCGCGTGCAGACCGCCGATCGACCAGCCGACCAGGTGCACCGGGGCACCCCCGTGCGCGGCGCTCACCGTCCGTACGACGTGGGGGAGGATCTCGTCCACCCAGCGTTCGAGGTCGGCGGGGCCGGGGGTGATCGCCCCGCCGTGGCCGACGAGGTCCTCGTCGTCGACCTGGTACACCGACCGTCCCTCACCGACGAGGTGCTCGACGAGGCTGTTGCCGCGCCGCAGGTCGAACGCCACCCCGCAGGCGCCCAGTGGCGACACCAGCACCACCGGCGCGCCCCGCAGCCGCGCCGTGGGGTGCACGGCGTAGCGGTAGGTGCTCACCGAGCCCGCGCGCGCCAGCCCGTGCGCGCGACCGACGCCCTCGAGGCCGGCCTCGCCCGGCCCGGTGTCGAACGCGGTGCGGGGCATGCGGCGCAGGTCCGCGAACGGGCCCTCGAGCACCCGCGCGCGCATGTTGCCCACGGCGCGCCACGCCCCGGCCGGGGTCAGGATCACGCTGCCTCCCCGTTGTGCTCCGCGCTCGTGCGCACCGGGAGCGCCCCGGCGCGGACACCGCCTACCCGTGCGAGCCTAGGCGCCGGACCCCGCCCGAGCAGCATGATCGCTCGCGGGGGCGCGGGAGCGGCCGGCTCACTCGGCGGGCCGGAGCGCCCGCCGTCCCGCGGCGACGGCGTCGGCGTGCTCCGGCAGAGCCGCCCGGGCGAGGTCGCCGAGCATCCGGTCCAGGCGCTCGGGGATCTGGGGCAGGTCGCGCCCGAAGAACGCGATCTCCCGCACGGCGAGCTCGGTCAGCTCGGCGACCGACCAGCTGGGCACCTCGAGCCGGGTCACCCCGTCCCGGTCGCCGTGACGGTCGGGGCGCCACGGGCGTGTGACCAGGTGGCGCAGCAGGTCGTGGATCGCGTCGATCGCCTGGGCGCAGGTCGTCGGGTCGTTGATGCTCGGCGAGAGAGCCTTGATCGCGATGTCGACCAGCTGGCGGAAGCCGAAGGCGACGTCCTGGTCCATCGACCGCTCGATGCCCTGCACGGCGCCGCGCGCGTACGCCGCCGGATCGGCCGCGGGGGCGGAGGCGTCGCGATACACCGTCATCAGGGGAGCGCCGGCGGGCACGAAGTCGCCGACGCGGACGGCCACCGCCACCCGGACACCGTCGGCGGCGGCACGACCGGCCACCGCGTCCTCGTCCACCCGCAGCAGGGGCCCGGCGCGCGACGCCGTGATCAGCTGCTCCTGGCCCTTGCGGGACAGGGGGGCGAGCGGGGTCGCGGGCTCGCGCGGGACGCGGGCCTCGATGAGGCGCCGGGCCTCGTCGGCGATCCGGCGGATGATCGACGAGACCTGGATGAAGTGGACGACGTGGTGGATGTAGTAGATGAACTGCGCGACCGCGGCCAGGATCAGCAGGAACGAGCCGGTGACGGCGATGCGGGGGACGAAGGCGTCCGCGGTGTTGGTGCCCTGGACCTCGCGCAGGACGAACAGGGCGTAGACGAACGTCGCGATGAACAGCCCCAGCGACCACTGGATGGCGTGGTCGCGCAGGAACTGGCGCAGCACCCGGGGCGAGAACTGCCCGCTGGTCAGCACGAGCACCACGACCGTGATCGAGAAGACCAGACCGGTGAAGGAGATCATCGCGGTGATGACGGCGCCGAGGAAGCTCCGCGCCCCCTCGGGCGGACCGGGGAACAGGAGCCGTGTGGGCTCGTCCCCGGCCAGCCGGTCGACGCGGACGAGAGCGAAGGCGGCCACCAGGGCGGCGAGCCCGCACCCCGCGGGGCGTATCCAGAAGGTCCGGTCGGGGCGTCGCGACAGGGTGGCTCTCACCAGGCGATGACAACAGACGATCGGTCGCCGCGCGGGGACACGAGGTGCGTCCGCCCCGTCCGGCGTCAGCTCGGGGTCTGGTGGACGACCCCCGCCTCCTGCAGCTTCGCGATCCGGTCCCGGTCGACGCCCCAGTCCGCGAGCGCCTCCGTCGAGTGCTCGCCGGGCGCCGCGGGCGGGGTCGGCGTGCCGCTCGGGGTGCGGCTGAAGCGCGGGGCGGGCGCGGGCTGCGTGACCCCGAACGCCTCGACGTGCAGGCCCCGCGTCTTGTTGTGCGGGTGCTCGACGGACTCCTCCATCGTGAGCACGGCCGCGACGCAGGCGTCGGTCGACTCGAGGTCGGCGGCCCACTCGTCGCGGGTGCGGGTCGCGAACACCTCGGCGATGCGCGCCCGCCACTCCGGCCAGCGGCGCATGTCCCACTGGTTGGTGGCGATCTCCTCGCCCTCCAGCCCCAGGCCCTGCATCAGCGCGGCGTAGAACTGCGGCTCGAGGGCCCCGACGGCGACGTAGCCGCCGTCCGCGCAGCGGTAGTGGTCGTAGAACGGCGCGCCGCCGTCGAGGAGGTTGGCGCCGCGCTCGTTCGGCCACAGCCCGCCCGCGCGCATCCCGTAGACCATCGCCATCTGCAGCGCGGCCCCGTCGACGATCGCGGCGTCGACGACCTGCCCGCGTCCCGACGTCCCGCGCTCCACCAGTGCCCCGAGCACGCCGACGACCAGCAGCATCCCGCCGCCGCCGAAGTCGCCGACGAGGTTGATCGGGACCGCCGGCGCCCCGTCCCGACCCGCCATGTGCGCGACGACGCCGGCCGTCGAGAGGTACGTCAGGTCGTGCCCGGCGCGCGAGGCCTGCGGGCCGTCCTGGCCCCAGCCGGTCATGCGGCCGTAGACGAGGCGCTCGTTGCGGGCGTGGCAGTCGTCGGGACCGAAGCCGAGGCGCTCGGCGACGCCGGGGCGGTAGCCCTCGAGCAGCACGTCGGCGGTCTCGACGAGGTCGAGGAGCACGGCGAGGCCGTCGGGCGACTTGAGGTCCAGGGCCACCGACCGCCGCCCGCGGGCGAGGACGTCCTTGTCGGTGTTGCCGAGCGAGAGCCCGCGCCCCCCGGCGGGGCGGTCGATGCGCAGCACGTCGGCGCCCATGTCCGCGAGCATCATTGCCGCGAACGGGCCGGGCCCGATCCCCGCGACCTCGATGACCTTGACGCCGTCCAGCACACCCATGGGGCCCTCGTCCTCCTCGTCGTGGGGCGATCGGGGCCGAGCGTACGAGACAGTCAGGACTGACGGTATGGGTGCGCGCCCGATGTGAGCGAAGGGCACCTTGGCTCGTATAGATGGGCGAGGGGCGCCCTTCGCCAGCGGCGAGCCGGTCGTGGCCCCGACCCCGAGTACGACCGAAGGGCACCCTCGCTCGCAAGAGTCGAGCGAAGGTGCCCTTCGGTCGGTACGTCACCCGGGGCCACCCCGGTCGGGCCTCACTCCCCGCGCAGGGATTGGCCCTTCTCCGCCTTCTCGACCAGCGAGGCCGGCGGGTTGAAGCGGTCGCCGTAGGCCTTGGCCAGGATGCGGGCCCGCTCGACGAACCCGGGCAGGCCGCCGGGGTAGCCGTCGATGTACTGCGCCACGCCGCCGGTCCAGGCCGGGAAGCCGATGCCCATGATCGAGCCGATGTTGGCGTCGGCGATGGTGTGCAGGACACCCTCGTCGAAGCACTTCACGGTCTCGAGGGCCTCGGCGAAGAGCATGCGCTCCTGCATGTCCTCGAACGGCAGGTCGCCCTGGGCGGCGCCGAACTCCTCGACCAGGCCGGGCCACAGGCGCGTGCGCTTGCCCGACTCGTCGTACTCGTAAAACCCGGCGCCCGAGGAGCGGCCCTTGCGGCCGAGCTCGACCATCCGGTCGATGATCGCCTCGGAGGGGTGCTCGTTCCAGGTGCCGCCGGACTCCTCGACGCCGCGCCGGGTCTCCTGGCGGATCTTCTGCGGCAGCGTCAGGGTCAGCTCGTCCATCAGCTGCAGCGGCGGGGCCGGGTAGCCGGCCTGCGACCCGGCCTGCTCGATCGACGACGGCGCGGCGCCCTCGCCGAGCATCGCCACGGCCTCGTTGATGAACGTGCCGATGACGCGGCTGGTGAAGAACCCGCGGCTGTCGGAGACGACGATCGGCGTCTTCTTGATCTGCAGCGCGATGTCGATCGCCTTGGCGAGCGTCGCGTCGCTGGTGCGCTCGCCCTTGATGATCTCCAGGAGCGGCATCTTGTCGACCGGCGAGAAGAAGTGCAGGCCGATGAAGTCCTCGGGGCGGTCGACGCCCTCGGCGAGGCCGGTGATCGGCAGCGTCGAGGTGTTCGAGCCCAGGACGGCGTCGGGCGCGAGGTGCGGCAGGATCTCGGCGAAGACCTGCTTCTTGAGATCGGGGCTCTCGAAGACGGCCTCGATGACGAGGTCGGCGCCCTGGGCGGCGGACGCGTCGGCGGTCGCCGTGATGCGCCCGAGCACCTCGTCGGCCTTCTCCTGGGTGGACTTGCCGCGCGAGACGGCCTTCTCCAGGAGCTTCTGCGAGTAGCCCTTGCCCTTGTCGGCGTTCTCCTGGCTGACGTCCTTGAGGACGACCTCCAGCCCCGCCATGGCGCAGGTGTACGCGATGCCCGCACCCATCATCCCGGCGCCGAGCACGACGACCTTGCGCGCCGTGTGCTTCTCGTAGCCGTCGGGGCGCGAGGCGCCCTTGTTGATGGCCTGCAGGTCGAAGAAGAACGCGCGGGTCATGTTCGTCGACACCTGGCCGCAGGCGAGGTCGGCGAAGTAGCGCGACTCGATCTTCGCGGCGTTGTCGATGTCCACCTGCGAGCCCTCGACGGCCGCGCACATGATGTTGTACGGCGCGGGCATCGGGGCGTTCTTGAGCTGCTTGCGCAGGTTGGCCGGGAACGCGGGCAGGTTCGCCGCGAACTTCGGCGTCGACGGCGTGCCGCCGGGAATCTTGTAGCCCTTGACGTCCCACGGCTGCGCGGCCTCGGGGTTGTCCTTGACCCACTGCTTGGCGCGGGAGATCAGCTGGTCGGGGCTGTCGACGACCTCGTGCACGAGGCCCGCCTCGAGCGCGGCCTTCGGGTTGCGCTGCTGACCCTGCAGCAGCACGTTCATCAGGCCGTCGGCCAGACCGAGCAGGCGCACGACGCGCACGACGCCGCCGCCGCCGGGCAGCAGGCCGAGGGTGACCTCGGGCAGGCCGATCTTCGAGCCCTTGGCGTCGAGGGCGATGCGGTGGTGGGTGGCCAGGGCGATCTCGAGGCCGCCGCCGAGGGCGGCGCCGTTGATCGCGGACACCACCGGCCGCCCCAGGGTCTCCAGGCGGCGCAGCAGCGCCTTGATGGCCTGGGTCTGGTCGAAGACCTTCTGCGCGTCGGCGCGGGTGTACTTGACGAGGTCGTCGAGGTTGCCGCCCGCGAAGAAGGTCTTCTTCGCCGAGGTCAGCACGACGCCGGTGATCGACTCCTTCTCGGCCTCGAGGCGGTCCAGCGTCGCGGCGAGGTCCTCGCCGAAGCGCTGGTTCATCGTGTTGGCCGAGGCGTCCGGGTCGTCCATCGTCAGCGTGACGATGCCGTCCCCGTCGGCCTCCCACCGGAACATGTTCTCGGACACTGCGCTCCTGGCTCCTGTTCGCTGGTCGGGGTTCCGGAGGGGTGGGTCAGACCCGCTCGATGATGGTCGCGACGCCCATGCCGCCGCCGATGCACAGCGTCACGAGCGCGCGGCGCAGGTCGCGGCGCTCGAGCTCGTCGACCATGGTCCCGACGAGCATCGCGCCGGTGGCGCCCAGCGGGTGGCCGAGCGCGATCGCGCCGCCGGCGACGTTGGTGCGCTCGTGCGGGAAGCCGAGGTCGCGCATCAGCTTCATCGGCACGGCCGCGAACGCCTCGTTGATCTCGAGGAGGTCGATGTCGTCGACGGTCATGCCGGCCTTGGCCAGGACCTTCTCGCAGGCCGGCGTCGGGCCGGTCAGCATGATCGTCGGGTCGGCGCCGGAGACGGCGGTGGCGACGATGCGGGCGCGCGGGGTGAGGCCGTTCTGCTTGCCGGCCTCCTCGGTGCCGAGCAGCACGAGCGCGGCGCCGTCGACGATGCCCGAGCTGTTGCCCGGGTGGTGCACGTGGTTGATCGCCTCGACCCAGTGGTACTTCTGCAGCGCCACCGCGTCGAAGCCGCCCATGTCGCCGATGCCGGCGAACGACGGCTTGAGGCCGGACAGGCCCTCCATCGTGGTCTCGCGGACGTGCTCGTCGTGGTCGAGCACGGTGAGGCCGTTGCGGTCGACGACGGGGACGATCGAGCGGTCGAACGCGCCGTCGGCCCACGACTTGGCGGCACGGGTCTGCGACTCGAGCGCGTAGGCGTCGACGTCCTCGCGGGCGAAGCCCTCGAGGGTGGCGATGAGGTCGGCGCCGATGCCCTGCGGGACGAACGAGGTCGTGAAGTTGGTCTCCGGGTCCATCGCCCAGGCGCCGCCGTCGGAGGCCATCGGGACGCGGGACATCGACTCGACGCCGCCGGCGACGATGAGGTCCTCGAAGCCGGAGCGCACGCGCTGGCCGGCCTGGTTCACGGCCTCGAGGCCCGACGCGCAGAAGCGGTTGAGCTGGACGCCGCCCACGTGGTCGGGCAGGCCCGCGGCGATCGCGGCGGTCTTCGCGATGTCGCCGCCCTGGTCGCCGACGGGGGTGACGCAGCCGAGGACGACGTCCTCGATCTTGTCGGGGTCGAGCTCCGGGTTGCGCTTGCGCAGCTCGTCGATCAGGCCGACGACCAGCGACACCGGCTTGGTCGCGTGCAGCGAACCGGTGGCCTTGCCCCGGCCGCGCGGGGTGCGGAGGGCGTCGTAGATGTATGCCTCTGAGCGGGAGGTGGTCACGGGTGTGTCCCTTCGCAGGTGCGAGCCGACTGCTCTCAACAGTCATCATGGACTGTTTTGTGCTGCTGTCAACGTGCCCTACTGGCCAGTAGGGAGGCCCGGGTCTCGTTGACACGCTGCCAACGGCTCGCGATGGTGAACGCCGTGGCGCAGACGGCGGATCCGCAGGTCGACCCGGACTACGACGTGATCGTGGTGGGCTCCGGCTTCGGCGGCTCGGTCACCGCGCTGCGCCTCACCGAGAAGGGCTACCGCGTCGGCGTGCTCGAGGCCGGCCGCCGCTTCGCCGACCGGGACTTCCCCGCCACGTCGTGGCAGCTGCGCGACTACCTGTGGGCGCCCTGGGCCCGCTGCTTCGGGATCTTCCGGGCCGACCCGCTGCGCGACGTGCTCGTCCTGTCCGGCGCGGGCGTGGGCGGCGGCTCGCTGGTCTACGCCAACACGCTCTACCGCCCGCCGCGCTCCTTCTACGACGACCCGCAGTGGGGCGGCATCACCGACTGGGCCGACGAGCTCGACGCCCCCTACGACCAGGCGTCCCGGATGCTCGGCGCCACCACCTACCCGCGGGTCTCGCCGTCGGACGCCGTCATGCGCGACGTCGCTGAGGAGATGGGCGTCGGGCACACCTACCGGGCCGCCGACGTGGGCGTCTTCTTCGGCGCGCCGCCCGGGCAGGAGGTGCCCGACCCCTACTTCGGCGGCGCCGGCCCCTCGCGCCACGGCTGCCTCCACTGCGGCGAGTGCATGACGGGCTGCCGCCACGACGCCAAGAACACGCTGGTGAAGAACTACCTGCACCTCGCCGAGGCCGCCGGGGCGCAGGTGCTGCCGATGACGACGGTGACGCGCATCCGCCCGCGCGGCGGCGACCTGTCCGGGGCGTCGGGCTACGAGGTCGAGGTGCGCGCCACCGGGCGTCCGGGCGGGCGGCGCACGCTGCGGGCGCAGCAGGTGGTCGTCGCCGCCTCGGCGCTCGGCAGCCAGCGGCTGCTGCACCGGCTGCGCCGGCGCGGCGACCTGCCCCGCATCTCCCCGCGGCTGGGCGAGCTCTCGCGCACCAACTCCGAGGCGATCCTCGCCGCGCGGACCGCGAGCGACGTCGCCGACTACACCACCGGCGTCTCGATCACCTCGTCGATCCACCCCGACGCGCACACCCACGTCGAGCCCGTGCGCTACGGGCGAGGCTCCAACCTGCTCTCGCTGCTCTCGGCCGTCCTCGTCGACGGCACCACCGCGGCGGGCGACGCGACGCTCGGCGAGCGCGGTCCGTCGCTGCGGCGCATCGCCCGCGCGCTGGTGCGCTCGCGGCGCGAGCTGGCCGCGCTGCACCGGCCGCGGCGCTGGGCCGAGCAGTCGATCGTGCTGCTGGTGATGCAGACGCTGGACAACTCGCTGACGCTGCGCCCGCGCCGGTTCCTGCGCGGCTTGCGCTCGCGGCCGGGCGAGGGCACCCCGAACCCGGCGTGGATCCCGGCGGGCCACGAGGTCGCGCGCCGTGTGGCCCGGCGGATGGGCGGCTTCCCGGTCGGCGCGAGCTCGACGCTGGTGAACCTGCCGGTGACCGGCCACTTCCTCGGCGGCGCGGTGATCTCCGCGACCGCCGACACGGGCGTGGTCGACCCCTACCACCGGCTGCACGGGCACCCCGGCGTCCACGTCGTCGACGGGTCGAGCGTGCCGGCGAACCTCGGGGTGAACCCGTCGCTGACCATCACCGCGCTCGCCGAGCGCGCGATGTCGCTGTGGCCCAACCGCGGCGAGCCCGACCCGCGGCCCGCCCCGGGCGAGTCCTACCGCCGCGTTGCGCCCGTCGCGCCGCACCGCCCTGCCGTGCCCGCCGACGCCCCCGGGGCCCTGTGGAGCGGGAGCACCACCACCGACCTGCCCAGCCCGAGGATCGGAGCACCGACATGACCTCCTACCCGCCCGAGCCCTGGACCCTCGTCGGCCGGATGGACCTGTCGACCTTCCTCGTGCCGACGGACACCCTGCCCACCGCGACCTGGCCCGACGGCTGGTCGCCGCTCGCGCTCGGCGGCCGCACGCCGGTCGGGGCGGCCTGGGTCGACTACGCGCCAGGCGGGGTCATGAGCTACCGCGAGCTGCTGGTCGCGGTCGCCGGTCGCGTGGGGGTGCGCGTGCGCCCGCACATCGTCGCGATCTGGGTCGACAGCCCGGCGTCGCGCGACGGGGGGCGCGAGCTCTGGGGCATCCCGAAGGGGCTCGCGAGCTTCACGGGCGTCGACGAGGGCACGCCGAGCATCACCGTCGAGGGCGCCGAGCGCCCCGCCGCCCGGGCCGTCCTGCGCCGCGGGACGCGCCTGCCCGGCCGCCCGCGCGTCGGGTTCACGCTGGCCCAGGACCTCCACGGGCGGCTCTGGCAGAGCCCGGTGACGAGCCGCAACGGCATCGGCCTGCTCCGCGCCGACTGGACGTTCGACCCCGACGGCCCCCTGGGCTTCCTCGCCGGCCACCGCCCGCTGCTCTCGGCGACCCTCCACGACTTCGCCATGTCCTTCGGGATGACGCCCCACGACCGCGAGCGATGCGGCATCGCTGGCAACAGTCGCCAGGATCGCCACACGCTCGGGTCGGCGACACGCCGATGACCGCCCCCGCTCGCGGCCGGCGTCTCGACCCCGACGCGCGCCGCGAGGAGATCGTCGCCGGCGCCCTGCGCCTGTTCGCCGAGCACCCGTACGCCGCGGTCTCGACCACCGACCTCGCCCGCGAGGCCGGCGTCGCGCGCGGGCTGATCAACCACTACTTCGGCACCAAGCGGGCGCTCTACCTCGAGGTCGTGCGGCGCCTGACGACGATCCCCGAGGTCGCGGTCTCCGAGCTCCCGCCCGGCACGGTCGAGGAGCGCGCCGGCGCGGCCGTGGACTGGTTCCTCGACGCCGTCGACCGTCACCGCGGCCTCTGGCTCTCCGTCGGCACGGGGGCGGCCGGGGACATCGACGTCGACGCGATCCTCGCCGAGGCCGACGAGATCGCCGCCGACCGCGTCCTCGCCGCGCTCGCGCCCGACGCGCCCGACGACCCTTACCGGGCGCGCGTGCGCTCGTTCTTCGGCCTGGTTCGCTCGGCGTCCCGGGAGTGGTTGGTCCGCGGCACGCTCGACCGCGCCGGCACCCGCGCGCTGCTCGTCGACGTCCTCCTCGCGGTGCTCGACCGCGACAGTCAGGTTTGACCGTTCGCGGTCCTGACGGCACGATCGTCTCGAGACGGTGACGACGACGCGGACGGGAGGGGACACCGATGGTGAGCACCCGGGCGGCCGCCGAACCGGAGCGGCGGTCCCGCGAGCAGCGGACGTCCGACAGCCGCACCCGCATCCTCGACGCGGCCGTCGCCTGCCTCGTCGAGTCGGGCTACGCGGGCACGACGACGCTGACGATCCAGAACCGCGCCGGGGTGTCCCGCGGCCGGCTGCTGCACCACTTCCCGTCGAAGGAGAACCTGCTCGTCGCCGCGGCGCAGCATCTCGCGACCAGCCGGTTCGCCGCGGACGGGCTGGCCCGCGCCGACCTGCCCGCGGCCGACGTCGACGCCGACGCCCGCCTCGACCGGGCCGTCGACGTCATGTGGTTCACCTACCAGCAGGCCTACTTCTGGGCCTCGGTCGAGCTGTGGACCGCGGCGCGCACCGACGAGGCGCTCGCGGCCGCGCTCCTGCCCGCGGAGCGGCGCCTGGGCGCGGCGATCCGCCAGACCGTGGACGCGTTCTTCGAGGACTACGCCGACCCGGCCCGCGCGGCCCTGCTGCGCGAGACGCTGCTGACCAGCATGCGCGGGGTCGCGCTGACCTACGGCTTCGACCCGCGCGACCCGCGGACCGACCCGCACCTCGAGCAGTGGAAGCAGCTCGCCCGCATGCTCCTGCTGCCCGAGGGCGGGTCCGGCTCCTAGACCAGGGACTTCAGGGTCTCCAGCGACGACTTCACGGTGTCGTGGTCCGGCTCGAGCGGGGCGATGTTGAGCTGCGTGACCCCCGCGGCCGCGAACTCGCGCACCTGCTCGGCGACCTCGTCCTCGGTGCCGATCAGCGACACCGCGTGGACGAGCTCCTCCGGCACCTTCTCCGCGGCCTCCTCCTTGCGCCCGGACAGGTAGAGGTCCTGGATCTCCGACGCCTCGTCGGCGAACCCGTAGCGGCCCGCGAGCTGGGCGTAGAAGTTCTTGTCCTTGGCGCCCATCCCGCCGACGTAGAGGGCGAGCTGGGGACGTACGTGCTCCCGCAGCTTGCCCGCCCCGGGCCCGACGGCGAACGGGACGCCGACGGCGACCTCGAGCTCGCCCAGCGCCGGGTCCCGCCGGGCCTTCCCGGCCTCGAGCGACGGGCCCCACACCTCGGCCGCCTTGCCCGGGTGGAACCAGATCGGCTCCCAGACCTCGGCGAGCTCCGCGGCCATCTCGACGTTCTTCGGGCCCAGCGCGGCCAGCATGATCGGGATCTGTGCCCGCACCGGGTGGTTGATGATCTTCAGCGGCTTGCCCAGGCCCGTGCCCTGGTCGGCCGGCAGCGGGATCGTGTAGTGCTTGCCGGAGTACTCGACGCGCTCGCGGCGCCAGACCTGGCGGCAGATCTCGACGATCTCGCGCGTGCGGCCCACCGGGGCGTCGTAGCGCACGCCGTGGAAGCCCTCGATGACCTGCGGGCCCGAGGCTCCCATGCCGAGGACGAAGCGGCCGTCGGAGACGTAGTCCAGCCCGGCCGCCGTCATCGCCGTCAGCGACGGCGTCCGCGTGTAGATCTGCACGATCCCGGACTCGATGTGCACCCGCGACGTGCGGGCCGCGAGGTAGCCCAGCTGACTGACCGCGTCGAAGCTGTAGAGCTCGGCCACGCTCACCGCGTCGAGGCCGACCTCCTCGAGCTCGACGAGCTTCTCCACCGTCTCGCGGAACCCGCCCTGCGCGTAGGCGAGGCCCATCCCGATCCTCATGGCGCTCACCCCAGCACCACCCGGCCGATGATCTCCTTCATGATCTCGGTGGTGCCGCCGTAGATCGTCTGCACGCGGGTGTCCAGGTACGCCTTCGCGACCGGGTACTCCTTCATGTAGCCGTAGCCACCGTGCAGCTGCAGGCAGCCGTCGATGACCTCCTTGGCGGTCTCGCTCGCCCAGTACTTCGCCATCGACGCGTCGGCCGGACCCAGCTTGCCCTCGTTCAGCTCGGTGATGCAGCGGTCGACGAAGGTGCGCGTGACGGCGAGCTTCGTGGCCATCTCGGCGGCCGAGAACCGCACCGTCTGCAGCTTGGCGAGCGGCTTGCCGAACGCGGTGCGCTCCTTGACGTAGGTGACCGTGTCCTCGAGGACGCGCTCGGCCCCGGCGATCGCGCCCACGGCGATCGAGAGCCGCTCGCGGGGCAGGTTCTGCATCAGGTAGATGAAGCCCTTGCCCTCCTCGCCCAGGAGGTTGGTGGCGGGCACGCGCACGTCGGTGAACGACAGCTCGGCGGTGTCCTGGGCGGACATCCCGATCTTCTCGAGGTTGCGGCCGCGCTCGAAGCCCGGCGTGTCGCGCTCGACGACGATGAGGCTGAAGCCGTGGGCGCCGGCGTCGGGGTCGGTCTTGGCGACGACGACGACGAGGTCGGACATGATGCCGTTGGTGATGAAGGTCTTCTGGCCGTTGATCACCCACTCGTCGCCCTCCCGGACGGCGCGGGTCTGGATGCCCTGCAGGTCCGAGCCGGTGCCGGGCTCGGTCATGGCGATCGCAGTGATCATCTCGCCGTTGCTGAAGCGCGGCAGCCAGCGCTGCTTCTGCTCCTCGTCCGCGAGCTCGATGAGGTAGGGAGCGACGACGTCGTTGTGCAGCGAGAAGCCGAGCCCGCTCGTGCCGGCGCGCGCGACCTCCTCGGTGACGATCCACTGGAAGCGCAGGTCCGACGTGCCGCCGCCGCCGTACTGCTCGGGGACGTCCATCGCGAGCAGGCCGGTCTTCCCGGCGGCCAGCCACACGTCGCGGCTGACGTGCCCCTGCTTCTCCCACTCCGCGTGGTGCGGGGCCGCTTCCTTCTCGAGGAAGTCCCGCACCATCTCGCGGAAGTCGTTGTGCTCGTCGGAGAAGATCGTGCGCTCCACCGGGTGGCCCCTCCTTCGGGGACGTGCGGACGCCCACCGTGAGTCCGGCGGGCCCGTGACCGTGCAGGTGGGACCAGCCTGGCTGCACCGGCCGGTAACAGTCAAGCCTGACTCTTCCGGGACTCCGTATGACCGGTTACGGTCGCGCCTGCCCTGTGGTCGGCGTCACCACTGCCCCGTTTCGTCCCTTTCCCGTGGAGGTCCCCCGTGCCGTTCCGGCTGACCGACGTCGTGCGCCAGCACGCCGGCGCCACCGACCTGGTGGCGATGACGTTCGAGGGGGAGAACACGACGTACGCCGAGCTCGACCGTCGCGGGGGCCTCGCCGCCCGCGCGATGGCCGCGGACGGCGTGGGCGCGGGGGACCGCGTGGTGTGGCTGGGGAAGAACCGCCCGGAGTTCTTCGACCTGCTCTTCGGCGCCCCCCGCGTGCGCGCCGGCACCGCGCCGCTGAACAACCGGCTCACCCACGACGAGCTGATCGCGATCATCGAGGACTCGGCGGCGCCGCTGGTCGTCCTCGGCCCCGACTTCGCCGACCTGCGCGGCCGCGTCGAGGGCATCGGCGCGGTGCGGCGCGTGCTCGTCGTCGGCGAGGACTACGACGGCTGGCTGACGGCCTCCGACGAGGTGCTCGACCCGCCGGACGACGCGCAGGACGACGACTGCGTGCTGCAGCTCTACACCTC
Organism: Actinomycetospora sp. ABD4_176; assembly: GCF_056311855.1. NCBI lineage: Bacteria > Bacillati > Actinomycetota > Actinomycetes > Pseudonocardiales > Pseudonocardiaceae > Actinomycetospora > Actinomycetospora sp. ABD4_176. The sequence continues at coordinate 4,663,868 of NZ_CM149974.1, forward strand.
GGGCACCACCGGCCTGCCCAAGGGCGTCGTGCTCACCCACGTCCAGTTCGCCGCGCTGCTCTCGGTGGGCGACCACTGGAGCTTCGACACCGAGTCGGTCGGCCTCGTCGCCATGCCGCTGTTCCACATCGGCGGCTCGGGCTTCGCTCTGGTCTGCCTGTCGTTCGGCGCGCGCTGCGTGCTGATCGCCGACATCGTCCCCGACCAGCTCCTCGCGACGATGGCCGACGAGGGCGTCACGAACGCCTTCCTCGTGCCCGCGGTGCTGCAGTTCCTCACGCAGGTGCCGGGCGCCGCCGACCGCGACTGGTCGAAGCTGCGCGCCATCGCCTACGGCGCCTCGCCGATCACGAGCACCGTGCTCAAGCGGGTGCTGACGACGTTCCGGGCCCCGCTGTTCCAGGTCTACGGGTCGACCGAGACCACGGGCGCGATCAGCCAGCTCGACCCCGACGACCACGACCCCGACGGCCCGCGCGCCCACCTCATGCGCTCGGCGGGCAAGGCCTACCCGTGGGTCGAGCTCAAGGCCGTCGACCCGGCGACCGGCGAGGACGTCGCGCCGAACACCGTCGGCGAGATCTGGATCCGCTCGTCGCAGGTCACGCCGGGCTACTGGGCGCGGCCCGAGGAGACGGCCGCGGCGCTGTCCGACGGCTGGTTCCACACCGGGGACGCGGGCTACCTCGACGAGGAGGGCTACCTGTTCCTCACCGACCGGATCAAGGACATGATCGTCACCGGGGCCGAGAACGTGTACCCCATCGAGGTCGAGAACGTCCTGTCCGGCCACCCCGACGTCGCCGACGTGGCCGTCATCGGCGTCCCGGACGAGAAGTGGGGCGAGGCGGTCAAGGCCGTCGTCGTCGCGAACGAGGGTTCCGAGATCGACACCGACGCGCTGCTCGAGTGGTGCAGGGAGCGCATCGCCGGGTTCAAACGCCCGCGCTCGGTCGACGTCGTCGACGCCCTGCCGCGCAACCCCTCGGGCAAGATCCTCAAGAAGGACCTCCGCAAGCCCTACTGGGAGAACGCCGAGGGGCGCCACATCGGATGAGGGCCGCTCGGCCGGCCCTGCCGGACCGGCCCTGCTGAACCGATCCAATCCCGGAGCCCCGGTTTCCGGTCCCCGGGACCCGGGCACGTTTCCTGCAACAGGCCGCGTCGGGCTTCGGGGGCTCGACGACAGGCCGTCCCGGGCCGGTCCCGCTCCTGACGCTGGGGAGCAGTCAGGAGTGGGGACCGGCCCACCTTCTTCCTCCGGACCCTTCCGGTCCCCTCCAGGCCCGTCCGGTCCCTGCGGCCCGCCGATCGGGTGCGTCGCCCGCCGAGCGGGCGGGTACAGCCGTGTCGTGACGGTTGAGAACACAGGCGTCGCGCTCGCTCGGCAGGCGGTCGAGGCGCTGCGTCGCCTCGACGACGAAGGACGGACGCTGCGGCCCGACGGCGTCGACCACTTCACCTGGTCCGCGGACGTGCTCGACGAGCTCGCGCGACTGGCCGACCTGCTGGGGCGCGCGGTGGAGAACGTGACGGGCGAACCCGCGGTGGGTGCCGAGACGCACGCGCAGGCGCTGGCCACCGCGATCGTGGCGCACCGCAACTCGCTGCTGCGACACGGTCGGGGCGAGCATCCTTTCCCCGTCGGCGCTGACCGCGCGCTCCCTCCGGTCATCGCCCGTCGCGCAGCGGGGAGCGCACCGGCAACGCCTGCGCGGTCCGGGCCGACCGTGCCGTCCCTGCCGTCCCCGGCGGAGAAATCCTCCACCTATGGCACGGATCGCAACGCGCGCCTGACGCCGGCGCCGTAACATGGATTGTGTCGGCCGCGCCCCCCTCGGCCGACCATGGTTCCGGGAGCGCATCCCCCCGCGCTCCCGGAACCCCCAGCTTCACCGGCCGGCGACGTGCTCCAGCACGAGGTCCGCGAGCCGGTCGGGGGCCTCGTCGGGAATCCAGTGGCTCACCCCGGCGAACACCTCGAGCCGGTAGGGGCCGGTCACCCACCGCGGGTTGCGTTCCACCGACGCGCGCGAGACGGCCCTGTCCCCGTCGCTCCAGACCATCAGCGTCGGCGTCGCGACCGTCACCCGCAGCCCGCGGTGCTCCCAGAGCGGGGTCGCGCGGTACCAGTTGACGGCCCCGGTGAGGGCCGGTCGCAGCCCGCCCTTCGCGGCGAGCGCCGCCTCGTCGCGCCGCGCGCGCTCCGGGGTCTGACCCGTGCGCCGCACCGCGGCCGCGAGGCCGCCGGGGCGTCCCAGGAACCGCTCCGCGAGGGCGGGGACCTGGAAGACGTAGACGTACCAGGACAGCGCGAACTGGCGGCTCGACACCAGCGCCGCCATGAACGCCGCGGGGTGGGGCACCGAGACGGCGGTCAGCGTGCGGACGCGCTCCGGGCGCAGCGCCGCGAGCGCCCACGCGACGATCGCGCCCCAGTCGTGGCCCACCACGTGCACGGTGTCCGCGCCCGCCGCGTCGGCCAGCGCGACGACGTCGTCGACCAGTTCCTCGACGCGGTACGCCCGCCGGCCCGCGGGCCGCGCGCCCGGCGAGTAGCCGCGCTGGTCGGGGGCGAGGACCCGGTGCCCGGCGGCGGCGAGCCGGCGCGCGACCGGCTCCCAGCTCGCCGCGGTCTGCGGGAAGCCGTGCAGCAGCAGCACGGGCACGCCGTCCGCGGGGCCGTACTCGGTGACGTCGAAGCGCAGCGCGCCGCGGGTGAAGGAGTCCACGTCCGTGATCGTGCCCGCCCCGGCCCGACGCCGCCGATCTCCGCGACGCGCGCGACACGTCGGTCGAAGTGGCACGTGTCGGCGCAGCCGTTCCGTTACGGTCGGTACGCACCGTGCCCGTCCGTGGGCGCGACGCGGGGGTCCGGGACGACGGGAGCGGCGGCAGCGCATGTCCAAGGGCTTGAGGCGGTTCCTGATCCTCGTCGTCGTCGCCGTCCTGCTGTTCTTCGTGATCTCGCAGCCGGAGGGCGCGGCCGACGTCGTCCGCTCCATCGTCGCGATCATCGGCCAGGCGCTGTCCTCGATCGCGCAGTTCTTCCGCTCCCTGTTCTAGGCCGGAGCGAACTCGCCGGCGGCGTGGCGCTCGCGGAGGCGGTGCTTGACGAGCTTGCCGGTGGGCGTGCGGGGCAGGTCGTCGGTGAACACCAGGCGCCGGGGCGTCTTGTAGCGCGCGATGCGGCCGCGGACGTGCTCGAGCAGCTCCTCGGCCAGCGCGTCCGAGGGCTCGTGGCCGGGCGCGGGCTCGACGACCGCGAACACCGACTCGCCCATCTCCTCGTCCGGCACCCCGATCACCGCGACGTCGAGCACGGCGTCGTGCAGTGTGAGGACGTCCTCGATCTCCTGCGGGTAGATGTTCACGCCACCCGAGATGATCATGAAGCTCTTGCGGTCGGTGAGGTAGAGGTAGCCGTCGGCGTCGACGTAGCCGAGGTCGCCGGTGGTCGTCCACGTCTCGTGCTCGGGGTGCTGCGCGCCGCGGGTCTTCTCCGGGTCGTTGTGGTACCGGAACGGCACCACGTCGCGCTCGAAGTAGACGGTGCCGACCTCGTCGGGGGCGAGCTCGCGGCCCTCGTCGTCGCAGATGTGGATCGTGCCCAGCCCCGCGAGCCCGACCGAGCCCGGGTGCTCGAGCCACTGCTGCGAGTTGATGAACGTGATCCCGTTGGCCTCGCTCGAGCTGTAGTACTCGTGGAGCACCGGGCCCCACCAGTCGATCATCGCCCGCTTGACCTCGACCGGGCACGGCGCCGCGGCGTGGATCGCCACCCGCAGGCTGGAGACGTCGTAGCGGCGCTTCGTCTCCTCGGGGAGCTTGAGCATCCGCACGAACATCGTCGGCACCCACTGGCTGTGGGTGACGCGGAACCGCTCGATCGCCGCGAGCGCCTGCTCGGGATCGAAGCGGTGCATCATCACCACGGTGCCGCCGGTCGACTGGATCGTGGCGCCGAAGCGCAGCGGCGCCGCGTGGTACACCGGCGCCGGTGAGAGGTAGACGGTGTCCTCGCCGAAGCCGTACATGGGCTTGAACACCGCGATGTAGAGGTCGCCGGGCTCGTCGATCCGGCGGTCGGGCAGGTTGGGCTTGATGCCCTTGGGGCGCCCGGTGGTGCCGGAGCTGTAGAGCATGTCGCCGCCGCGGGGCTGGTCGCTCATCGGCTCGGCGCTGCGCGCGCCGACGACGGTGTCGTAGTCGTCGTGGCCGGGGACGGTGCCGCCGAACGCGAGGCGCAGCGTGACGCGCGGCGTGTGCTCGACGACGGCCTGCGCCAGGTCGGCCTTCGCGGCGGAGACGACGAGGGCGCGGGCGCCGCAGTCGTCGACGATGTAGGCGGCCTCGTCGGCGGAGAGGTGGTGGTTGATCGCCGTGACGAGCAGGCCGGCGCGCTGCGCGGCCCAGTAGACCTCGAAGACGCGCGGGTGGTTGTCCGACAGCAGCGCGACGACGTCGCCGCGGCGCAGCCCGTGCTCGTGCAACGTGCGGGCCAGGCGTACCGAGCCGTCCTCGAGCTGGCGGTAGGTCAGGCCCTCGCCGGTCTCGGCCATGATCACCGCGGGGCGGTCGGGGTGGGTGGCGGCGAACGTCCCGGGATACATCGTCGTCTCCTCCCGGAGATCACGGTGGGCGGCCGCCGTAGAGTAATTTACGTTCTGTTCGAGGGGAACCGACGCCGCGGGAGGACGACGCTGATGCCCACGGCCACCCGGCAGTCCTACTTCGAGCAGGCGCTGCGCCTCCTCGCGCGCGAGGGCCGCAACGCCCTGCGCATCGGGCGGCTGTGCGCCGCCGTCGGCGTCACCAGCGGGTCCTTCTACCACCACTTCGGCAGCTGGGAGGGCTTCGTCGCCGCGCTGCTCGAGCACTGGGAGCGCGAGGAGGTCGGGCGCATCGTCGAGATGGTCAACGCCAGCGACGACCCCGTCGAGCGGGTGACGCGGATGAAGTACCTGGCCCTGACCGTGCCGCACGAGGCCGAGACCGCGATCCGGGCGTGGGCCACCGTCGACCCGCGCGTCGGGGAGGCCCAGCGCGCCGTCGACCGCGGACGGGTGCGGGCGCTCGCCGACGTCCTCGCGCCGGTGGTCGGCGACGAGGGGGAGCGCGCGAGGCTGGCGGCGCTGGGCGTGGCGGTGCTCGCCGGGCACCAGCAGATCGCCGGGGTGGTCGACGTCGACCTGGGCGACCTGCTCGACGAGTTCGAGGTGGCCGTGCGCGCCCGGGCCGACGGGACCTGGGAGTCGCCGGTCGTCGAGGCCGATCCGTGGCGTGGCGACGGCCGGGCCGACAACCGGGCCGAGGCGCGCGAGGAGCGGTGAGGATGTGGCGATCCTGGTGTCAGACGCCGGCGATGCCGCATCGCTCGTCCTGCTCCTAGTCGGCGTAGCGGGGGGCGCGGCTCTCGGCGACGGCGGTGACGGCCTCGGTGAGGTCGTCGGAGATCAGCGCGGAGGCGTTCCAGGTCGCGATCTGGTCGAGGCCGTCGGCGATCGAGTGGTCGCGTGCGTAGGTGATCGCGTGCTTGGTGCCGCGCAGGGCGAGCGGCGACTTGGCGGCGAGCCCGCGGGCGACCTCGGTGACGTGCGCCAGGAGCGCCTCGGGGTCGTCGGTGTCGAGGCACGCGTTGACCAGGCCGGTGGTCGCGGCCTCCTCCCCGCGCACGTCGCGGCAGGTGTAGGCCATCTCGCGGGCCCGGCCCTCGCCGACGATCCGCGGCAGGCGCTGGAGCACGCCGACGTCGGCGGCGAGGCCCATGTCGACCTCCTTGAGCGAGAACGTCGTGCGCGGCGTCGCGTAGCGCAGGTCGCAGGCCACCGCGAGGTCCAGTCCGGCGCCCACGCACGCGCCCTGGATCGCCGCCAGCACGGGCACGCGGCAGCGCTCGACGGTGGTGAGCACGTCCTGGAGGTCGAGGATCAGCCGGCGCAGGCCCTCGCGGGCGCGGCCGGGGTCGGCGCCGGCCGGGGCCATGGCCTGGATCTCGGCCAGCATCGACAGGTCGATCCCGGCGCAGAAGTGCCGGCCGGACCCGGTGAGCACGACCGCACGCACCCGGGGGTCCTCGTCGAGGGCCCGGAACGTCGCGCACATCTCCTGCCACAGCGTGCGGTCCAGCGCGTTCGCCGCCTGCGGGCGCTCGAGGCGCACCGTCGCCACCCCGCCGTCGTGGGTGACCGACAGCGCCGTCGTGTCCGGCGCATCCCGCGTGCTCACGTCCCGTGCTCCCTTCCCTGGGCCTGCCGGGGTCGACGCTCTCACGTCCGGAACGTCCGGGCCCGCCCGGTTGTTGGCGGAGCAGGACGGCCGCCACGCCGCCCGTCTCCTGAGCCCGAGGAGCCCGCCGTGTCCACCGCCCTTCCCACCAGCAACCCCACCGGTGCACCGACCACCCACCCCGGCGCCCCGGGCCGCACGGCCGACCGGATCGGTCGCGGCCTGCTCGTCCTCGACGCCCTCGCCGCGCTCGCCGCGTTCGCCGGCGGCCTCGCCGCCATCGCGACCGCGCCCCCCGCCCTGCTCGTCGTCGAGGGGTGGCGGACGTTCGGCTACCTCGTCTTCGTGGGCCTGTGGACCATGCTCGTGCTGCGCCCGCGCGGCGCGCCCGGCGTGTGGGAGCTGGTGTTCCTGCACAAGGTCGCCATGGTCGTGTTCACGCTCGTCGTGGTCGACGCGCCGGGTGCGGTGACGGCGCTGGGCGTCGACGCCGTGCTCGTCGTCACGACCGCGGTGGCCTACGTCCTGACCCGTGGCTGGCTCTCGTGGCGCGGCTCGCGGGCGTCTCACCCCGTGTGATCGAATGGTGACGCAGGTCTCGCACCCGTAGCATCACGTACGTTACGGTCCTTCCGTCGACACCACCGACGAGCAGGGGAGGCACCGTGAGGATCCACGTTGACTGGGACAGGTGCACCGGCATGGGGATGTGCGAGTCCCTCGCGCCGGACGTCTTCGAGGTCGACGACGACGGGTCGCTGATCCTGCACACCGAGGAGGTCTCGGCCGACCAGGAGGCCGAGGTCCGCGAGGCCGTCGCCGCCTGCCCGACCGAGGCGCTCTCGCTCGAAGGGCCCATCGACGCGTGACGCACCTCGTCGTGGTCGGCGCGTCCCTGGCCGGGCTCCGCGCCGTCGAGGCGGTCCGGCGCGACGGGTTCGACGGCGAGGTGACGCTGGTCGGGGCCGAGGAGCACCTGCCCTACGACCGCCCGCCGCTGTCGAAGGAGTACCTGTCCGCCGAGGAGTGTCCCGACCCGCGCTACCGCGAGGAGGAGACGTTCGCCGGCGACCTGGACGTCGAGCTGCTGCTGGGCACGCCCGCGAGCGCGCTCGACACGGCGGCGCGGACGGTCACCGTCGGGGACCGCGCGGTGTCGTACGACGGCCTGGTGATCGCGACGGGGGCGCACGCGCGCACCCTGCCGGGCACCGAGCACCTCGAGGGCGTGCACACCGTGCGCACGCTCGACGACGCCATCGCCCTGCGCGCGGCCCTGCGCGGCGGCGCCCGGCGGCTCACCGTCGTCGGGGCGGGCTTCATCGGCTCCGAGGTCGCCGCGGTCGGGCGAAAGCTCGGGCTCGAGGTGACCATCCTCGAGGCGCTCGAGACCCCGCTGGCCCGCGCGGTCGGCGAGCGGATGGGCCGCGCGCTGACCCACCTGCACCGCCGGCACGGCACCGAGGTGCGCACGGGCGTCGCGGTGGACGAGGTGCTGGCGGCGGACGGCCGGGTGACCGGCGTGCGCCTCGGCGACGGCACCGAGGTCGACACCGACGTCCTCGTCGTCGGCATCGGGGCGAGCCCGGCGACGGACTGGCTGGAGGGCTCCGGGCTGACGGTCGACGACGGGGTGGTGGCCGACGAGACGCTGGCCGCCGCGGACGGCGTCTACGTCGCGGGCGACGTCGCGCGCTGGCCGAACGCGCTGTTCAGCGACGTCGCCGGCGGCACCATGCGCCTGGAGCACTGGACCTCGGCGGCCGACCAGGGCGGGCGGGCCGCGCGGCACGCCGTCGACCCGGCGGCCGCGAAGCCCTACGAGACCGTCCCCTACTTCTGGTCGGACTGGTACGACGGCCGCGTCCAGTTCGTGGGCATCGCCCCGGCCGGCGCCGACGAGCAGATCGAGGTCGTGGCGGGCGACGACGCGCAGGGCGGCCCGTTCACGGCGATCTACCGCGCGGGCGACCGGATCGTCGGCGCGCTGGCGGTCGACATGCCCGCGGAGGTCATGAAGTACCGCCGGCTCATCGGCGCGCGCAGGACGTGGGACGACGCCCTGGAGCTGGCCGAGCAGCGCCGGGTGCAGCGCGAGGAGAAGGCCCGACAGCGAGCCGAGGGAGCCAGCACGTGACCACCACCGCCACGGGGCCCGGCCTCGATCCCCTCGACCTGTCGTCCCTCGACTTCTGGGGCCGCCCGATGGCGGAGCGCGACGCGACGTTCGCCGAGCTGCGTCGTGAGCGGCCCGTCACCTGGCACCGCCCGGCCGAGGGCATGCTCATGCCCAGCCCGACCGACCCGGGCTTCTGGGCCGTCGTGCGCCACGCCGACATCGGCCACGTCAGCAAGAACCCGAAGGTGTTCTGCTCCGGGCAGGGCGTGCAGTTCCAGGACGCACCGCCGGAGATCCTGGAGGCGACGCAGTCGTTCCTCGCCATGGACGCGCCCCGGCACACGAAGCTGCGCAAGATCGTGAGCTCCGCGTTCACGCCGAAGCAGGTGGCGCGTGTCGAGGACCGGATCGCGCAGCGGGCGCGGACGATCGTCGACGATCTCCTGGAGCACGGCTCCGGCGACTTCGTTCAGCTCGTGGCCAAGAAGCTGCCAATGGGCACGATCTACGACCTCATGGGCGCGCCCGAGGAGCACCAGGACGCGCTCGCCGAGGCCGCCGACCTGCTCGTCGCGACCAACGACCCCGACGTGCTGGAGAACCTGGGCCTCGAGGACCCGATCGCGGCCGCCGGCCAGGCCATCATGGCGCTGCTCGGCCCGGCGATGGAGCTGGTCGAGGCCCGGCGCCGGGAGCCCCGCGACGACCTCATGACCAACCTCGTCTCGGCCGAGGTGGACGGCGAGAGCCTCACCGACCCCGAGATCGGCGCGTTCTTCGTCCTGCTGTCGGTGGCGGGCAACGACACCACCCGCAACACCATCTCCCACGCGATGCGCCAGCTCACCGTGCACCCCGACCAGCGCGCCTGGCTCGCCGACGACCTCGACGGGCGGCTGCGCGGCGCGGTGGAGGAGTTCGTCCGGCACGCCTCGCCGGTGCTGACGTTCCGGCGGACCGCCACCGAGGACACCGAGCTCGGCGGGCAGCGGATCGCGGCCGGCGACAAGGTCGTCATGTTCTACGAGTCGGGCAACCGGGACGAGTCGGTGTTCGCCGACCCGCAGCGCTTCGACCTCTCCCGCGATCCCAACCCGCACGTCGGCTTCGGGGGTGGCGGACCTCACTTCTGCCTGGGCAACATGCTCGCGCGCACCCAGTTGCGGCAGATCTTCTCGCAGCTCCTGAGCCGGGCCCCCGGCCTGGAGGTCGGCGAGCCGGAGATGCTGCGCAGCAACTTCGTGCACGCGGTGAAGACGATGCCCTGCTCGCTGTAGGGGCCGGCCCCGTCCCGTCCCGGGACCTCACGCAGGGAGCACGACGTGGTGCGACCCCCGACCCTGGTGCTCTCCGGCGCCCGGTCCCGGGCCGAGCGCGAGCTCGTCCGCCGGTGGACCTCGTCGACCTACGGCGACGGTGTCGACGGTGCGGTGCGGGTGGTGCCCGACGACGCCCGCGAGCTCGCCGGCGCCCTCGACGGCGCGGGCCCGGACACCACCGTCGTGCCCGTGCGCGTCGTGTGGCCGCCCGCCGAGCGCGGCTCGTCCGACGCGCCGGCGCTGACCGACCTGCTGTCGCTGAGCGCCCGGCGCCGCGGGCTGCGCCACCTGCACGCCCGCGTGCGGGGCTGGTCGACGGCGCGCGGACGGGTGGTGGCGGGCGACGAGGCGTCGCTGGCGCAGCTGCGCCGCGAGGGCGACCGCGAGCTCGGCACCCCCGACGACGCCGGTTTCGCGGCGTTCGTCCGCCGCCGGGCGACGCTCGCGTGCGACCGCGCCGAGCGCCGCCTCACCGGCGACCGCTACAAGGTGCCGCGGCTCATGGCCGAGCAGATCGTCGCGTCGGCCGCGGTCCGGGAGCGGGCCGCGGGGCTGGCGGGCGAGCTCGACCTCCCGGTCGACGAGGTGCTCGCGCGCACCGCGCACTGCCTGGAGGAGATGGCCGCGGTGCAGAGCCCGCCGGCCATCGAGGCGTTCCGCTCGGTGATGAGCCCCCTGCACCGCCGGGCGTGGGACCTCGACGTCGACACCGAGAGCCTCGGCGACCTGCGCGAGCAGGGACGTCGCCGGCCGCTGGTGTTCCTGCCGTCGCACCGCAGCTACGCCGACCCGCTCGTGCTCGCCGAGGTGCTGCACGCGCACGACTTCCCCCGCAACCACGTGCTCGGCGGCAACAACCTCGCGTTCTGGCCGCTCGGCACACTCGGGCGCCGGGCGGGCATCGTGTTCATCCGCCGCAGCTTCGGGGACGACGCGGTCTACAAGTTCGCGGTGCGCGAGTACTTCGGCCATCTGCTCGACAAGCGCTTCAACCTCGAGTGGTACATCGAGGGCGGGCGGACGCGCACCGGGAAGCTGCGCCCGCCGAGGTACGGGCTGCTGCGCTACCTCGTCGACGCCGCCGACCAGCTGGGAGAGGACTCGCCGGGCCGCGACCCGCTGCTCGTGCCGGTGTCACTGCACTACGACCAGCTCCACGAGGTGGGCGCGCTGGCCGCGGAGCAGGGCGGCGCGGGCAAGAAGGCCGAGGGCCTGGCGTGGCTCGCCGGCTACATGCGCGACCAGCAGCGGCGCATCGGCTCGGCGCGCATCCGCTTCGGCGAGCCGCTCAGCCTGCGCGACGCCCTGGCCGAGGCCGGCGAGGGCCGGTCGCAACTGGAGAAGGTGGCCTTCCGGGTCGCGGTCGGCATCAATCGCGCCACGCCGCCGACACCGACCGGGGTGGTGACGTTCGCCCTGCTCGGGGCGGGCGGGCGCGCGCTGACCCTCGAGCAGGTGCGGGCCGTGGTGGCGCCGGTGCGGGGCCTGCTCGGCGACGAGCCGGCGATCCGCGCCCTCGACACCCCCGACGGCGTCGTCGACACGCTCTGCCGGCTGGTGTCGGTGGGCGTGGTCGAGTGCTTCGAGGGCGGGCCGGAGCCCGTGTGGTCCATCGGCCCCGACCGGCACCACGTCGCGGCGTTCTACCGCAACGGCCTGCTGCACCACCTGCTGACCCGCGCGGTGCTGGAGACGGCGCTGTTCACGGTGGCCGACGAGGGGCACGACCTCGCCCACGACCAGGTCCTCGAGGCGTGCTGGGAGGCGGCGCTGGCGCTGCGCGACCTGCTCAAGTACGAGTTCTTCTTCCCCCGCAAGCGCGACTTCCGCGACGAGCTGCTCGCCGAGCTCGACCGCCTCGCGCCGGGCTACCGGTCAACGGCGGCGTCGGCCGACGGGGCCGCGGAGCTGCTCGGGCGCGCCGAGCTGCTCGTCGCCCCCGGCACCCTGCTGCCCTTCGTCGAGGCGCAGTGGGTGGTGGCGACGGTGCTCGCCGACCACGGTGGTGCCGTCGAGGACCGGGACGCCTTCCTCGCGGCCTGCACCGGCCTGGGCCAGCAGTGGTGGCGCCAGCAATTGCTGCTCGGCGCCGACGTCGTGTCCCGCGAGCTGTTCACCTCGGCGCTGCGGGTGGCGGAGAATCGGGCGCTGTCCGGTGCGGACGCCGACCCGGGGGCGCGCGCGGCCTGGCGGGACGAGGTCGCTGCCGTCCGCTCCCGACTGCGCCGCGCCGACGAGCGGGAGCACGCACTGCGGGCGGAGGTGTACGGGTGAGCGGTGCGCAGGACGCGGACGCCCGGCGCGCCGCGATCCGCGCGGCCCCGTCGGGCAGCGTGGTCGTCGTCGACGAGACCGCCCTGCTGGCGACGTCCGCGGTCGCCGCGCACGCCGGCGAGGCGCTGCGCGCGGGGCGGACGGCCTGGCGCGCGCTGCCCGGCGACGTCGCGCTGATCGCGGGCGCGGGCGACGACGAGGCCGCGGTGCGCCGTCTCGTCGCGGGCTGGGCCGGTCAGGACGAGGAGGCCGTCGCGCGGCGCGCACGCACGGTCCTGCGCGACGAGCTCGGCGCCTCGCTGCGCCCGGAGATGTGGTCGCTGGTGGGGGAGCACCGCCGCGCGGGCCACCACGTCGTGCTCACCGGGCACGCGCCGCGTCCCGTGCTCGCCCCGCTGGCCGAGGACCTCGGGGCCGACGAGCTGGTCGCCACCGAGGTCGAGGTGCGCGACGGGACCCTGACCGGCGAGGTCGCGGGCCGGGTGCTGCTCGACGGCCGGGCCACGGCCGACGCGCTGGCGGGGCGACGGCTCGCGTTCGTCTACGCCGGCCCGTGCTCCGAGGCGCTGCTGGCTGCCGGCGAGCGCCCGGTGGTCGTGAGCGAGACCCCCGGCGAGACCGGCCGGCCCACCCTCGTCGTCGCGCCCCGCGGCGGCACCCTCGCCACCCCGGGGGACGTCCTGCGCACCGCCGGCTTCTACGGCGCCCTGCTCGGCGCGGCGGGCACCGCGGCCGCCGTCGGGCTCGCGCGCCGGTCGCGGCGGCAGATGGTCGACCTGACCTGCTCGGTCACCGGCGACCTCGGCCTCGCGCTCGCGGGCATCGACGTCGAGGTGCGGGGCGCGGAGCACCTCTGGTCGGCGCGCCCGTGCGTCTTCGTCTTCAACCACCAGTCGAAGATCGACGTCGCCCTGCTCATGAAGCTGCTGCGCGGCGGGTTCACCGGCGTCGCGAAGGCCGAGGCCGCGCAGATCCCGCTGTGGGGCGCGATGTTCAAGCTCGCCGGCGTCGCGTTCGTCGACCGCGGCAACACCCGGCAGGCGCGCGAGGCGCTCGAGCCGGCGGTGCGCAAGCTGCGCGACGAGGGCTGGTCGCTGGCGATCGCGCCGGAGGGCACCCGCTCGCCCACCCCGCGGCTCGGGCGGTTCAAGAAGGGCGCGTTCCACATCGCGCTGCAGGCGGGCGTGCCGATGGTGCCGATCGTCATCCACGACGCCGGCGAGGTCATGTGGCGCGGGCACCAGACGCTGCGGGGCGGCACGGTCCACGTCGACGTGCTGCCGCCGATCGACACCGCGGACTGGTCCGCCGACACCCTCGCCCAGCACGTCGAGGACGTCCGCGAGCGGTTCGTCGTGGTCCTGGAGGGCGCCCGATGAGTCTCGACCCGACACCACCGCGCAGCGACGACGGCCGCCTGCTGTGGTCGCGCTCCGAGGAGCTGACCGGCTTCGAGGCGCTGATGTGGCGCGTCGAGGCCGACCCGCGGATGCGCTCGACGGTCGTGCTCGTCGAGACCCTCGACCTCGAGCCCGACTGGGACCGCTTCGTCGCGGCCACCGACTGGGCCTCGCGGGTCGTCCCGCGCTTCCGGGAGCGGATCGTCACCCCGTTCCTCGGCGCCGGGACACCGCACTGGGCGCTCGACCCCGACTTCGACCTGCACTACCACGTGCGCCGCCTCCGGCTGCCCGACGGCACGGGCCGCGACGGCCTGTTCACCCTCGCCGAGCAGATCGCGATGACGCCGCTCGACCCGTCGCGGCCGCTGTGGGAGGCGACGCTCGTGGGCGGGCTGCCCGACGGCGGGGCGGCCCTGCTGTTCAAGCTTAGCCACGTCCTGTCCGACGGCATGGGCCTCGCGCAGCTGCTCGCCGGCCTGCACTCGCGCAGCCGGGAGCCGATGTCGGACAAGCCCCAGCCGCCGCCCCCGTCCGGGCCGCCGGCGACGCTGTCGCACGAGGTCGTGCGCCAGGTCCGCAGCGACCTCGGGCTGGTCGGCGGCGCTGCGAAGGGCCTGCTCGGCATGGCCGCGTCGCTGGTCCGGCCCGACCGGGCGGTCCGCGACGCCACCGCCTACCTCGTCTCCGCGGCGCGGGTGCTCTCGCCGCCGCCCGCGCCGGCGCTGCCGGTGCTCGCCGACCGCAGCCCGTCGTGGCGCTTCCGCACCCTCGACGTGCCCTTCGCCGAGCTGCGCGCGGCGGGCAAGTCGGTCGGCGGGTCGGTCAACGACGCCTACGTCGCGTCGCTGCTCGGCGCGTTCCGGCGGTACTCGGCGCGGCGCGGGGACCCGCTCCCGCCGGACCGGCTCATGCCCGTGACGCTGCCGGTGTCGATCCGCCGCGAGGAGCACGAGCCCGGCGGCAACCACTTCGCGCCGGCGCGGCTCTCGGCGCCGGTCGGGATCGTCGACCCGGGCGTGCGGGTCACGGAGGTCCGGCGGCGGATGAAGGCCGCGCTCGCCGAGCCGGCGCTGGAGAGCGTGGAGATCGTCAGCGCGGGGCTCGCGCGGTTGCCGGGCGCGGTCGTCGCGCGCTTCGGCGGCGGCGCCACGCGGAGCAACGACCTGCAGGCCAGCAACATCCCCGGCCTGCGCGCCGACGCCTTCCTCGCCGGCGCGCGCATCGAGCGCAGCTACCCGTTCGCCCCGCTGCCCGGGTGCGCGGCGATGATCGCGATGGTCACCCACGGCGACACGTGCTGCGTCGCGGCCAACCTCGACGCGGCGTCGTTCGCCGACCTCGACGGCTTCGAGCAGGACCTCGCCGACGGATTCGCCGAGGTGCTGGCGCTGGGACCGCGCCCGTGAGCGGCGAGCCGCTGGTCCTCCTGCACGGCGCGAGCATGTCGGCGCGCGCCTGGGACCCGGTGCGCAGCGCGCTCGAGGCGCACCACGAGGTCCTCGTCCCGACGATGGCCGGGCACCGCGGCGGGGCGGCCTGGCCCGACGGCACCCCCGTCGGCGTCGCGGGCATCGTCGACGACGTCGAGACGCTCATGGACGGCGCCGGCATGCCGACCGCGCACCTCGTCGGCAACTCCCTGGGCGGCTGGGTGGCCCTGGAGCTCGCGCGGCGCGGGCGCGCCCGGTCGGTCGTCGCCCTGTCGCCGGCCGGCGGGTGGGGCTCGGGACGGGACCTGCGCCGGCTCGTGTGGTCGTTCCGGCTGGGCTCCGCGCTCGCCGGGTCGTCGACCCTGCGCGCGGCGGCCCGCCGGCCGTGGGTGCGCCGCGTGCTGCTCGGGCGGGTGCTGGAGCGCGGCGACCGGGTGCCGACCGACGACGTCGGCGAGCTCTTCGACGACCTCGCCGGCTGCGTGATCCTCCACGAGCTGCTCGACGGGGCCGCCGAGCACGGGGGCGTCGCCCCGTTCGACGTCCTGCCCTGCCCGGTGCGCGTCGCGTGGTCCGGCCGCGACCGCCTCATCCCCTGGCGGCGCCACGGCGTCGCGCTGCGCGAGCGCCTGCCCGGCGCCGAGTTCGTGCGCCTGCCCCGCGTCGGCCACGTGCCGATGTGGGACGACCCCGACCTGGTGGTCGACGCCGTGCTCGGCGTCACCGCCGCCCACCGAGCCCTGGAGAGACCGGCATGATCGGCACCGAGAGCGACCTCGAGATCGACGGCAAGGGCGGGCGGGTGGTCGTGCGCCGCCGCGACCCCGACGGCGCTCCGCGGTGGATCGTGCTCCTGGCGCACGGCTACGGCGAGCACTCCGGGCGCTACGCCCACGTCCTGGACCGCCTCGCCGGCGACGGCGCCGTCGTCTACGCGCCCGACCACCTCGGCCACGGGCGCTCCGCGGGCGAGCCGGTCCTCGTCGCCGACCTCGAGGACGTCGTGGAGGACCTCGACCAGGTCCGGCGCACCGCCCGCAACGAGCACCCCGACCTGCCGATCGTGCTGCTCGGGCACTCGATGGGCGGCCTGATCGCCGCCCGCTACGCCCAGCGCTTCCCCGACGTCCTCGCGGGCCTCGTGCTCACCGGGCCCGTCGTCGGCGGCAGCCCCGGCATCTTCGGGCTGCTCGAGCACGACCCGATCCCCGACGTCCCCATCGACCCCGCGGTGCTCTCCCGCGACCCGGCGGTCGGCGAGGCCTACGCGGCCGACCCCCTCGTCTGGCACGGGCCGTTCAAGCGCCCGACGCTCGAGGCGTTCGTCGCCGCGGTGGAGGCGGTATCGGCCGGCCCGGGCTTCGGCGAGCTGCCCGTGCTGTGGGTCCACGGCGAGGACGACCAGCTCGTGCCGCTCGCGTCCACCCGCCCGGTCATGGAGAAGCTCGCCGGCAGCGACCAGACCACGCGGATCGACCCCGGCGCCCGCCACGAGATCCTCAACGAGACCCACCGCGACGAGGTCCTCGACGACGTCGCCGCCTTCGTCGCCCGGTGCGCCGCGCGCACGTGAGCAGAAACGAGTGCTGGAGCACTCGTTTCTGCTCACATGCCGTCAGGCACCGGTGAGCACGCGGCGCAACAGGTGCATGGCGAGCACGACCGAGCGCTCGCGGATGTCGCCCCGCTCGCCGGGCAGGACGGGGTCGCGGGCGAGGGTGCGCCCGTCGGCGGTGCGCACGCAGAAGCAGACGTAGCCGACGGGCTTGGCCTCGGTGCCCCCGCCCGGCCCGGCGACGCCGGTGATCGCCACGGCGATCGTCGCGCCGAAGCGGGCCAGGGCGCCGTCGGCCATGGCCTCGGCGACCTCCGGCGACACCGCTCCGTGGGCCTCGATGAGCTCGGGCGGCACGCCGAGCAGGTCGGCCTTCGCGTCGTTCGAGTACGACACGACACCGCCCGCGACGTGGGCCGACGCCCCGGCCGGCGCGGTGAGCCGGCCCGCGAGCAGGCCCCCGGTGCACGACTCGGCGGTGGCCACGACCTGGCCGTCGAACAGCTCGAAGAGCAGCTCGTCGATCGTCTGGCCGGTGCGGGAGAAGACGGCGCGGCCGTGGCGGCGGTCGATCTCGGCGACCACCGCGTCGCGCGCCGTGGCGGCCGGTGCCGAGGCGGGGGCATGGCGCAGGTCGACCTCGAGGGTGAAGTCGCGCAGGCAGGTCGTGATCTCGAGCGGGTCGAGGTCGGTGTGCTCGCCGACGTCGCGCAGGGTCGCGGCGATCTCGGACTCGGGCACGCCGAACAGGCGCAGGTGGGTCTCGGTGTAGGGCGCGGTGCGGGCGAGGACCGCGCGCAGCGGCTCCGTCGCGAGCGCCTCGTCCCACATCGCGCGGACCTCGCGCGGCGGCCCGGGCAGCACGAGCACCGTCGGGCCCCCGCGCTCGGGGTCGGGCGGGACGGCGAGGCCCGGCGCGGTGCCGGCGGGGCGGATCGGGGTCGCGCCGCGCGGCACCATCGCCTGCTTGCGGTTCGCGGCGGCGAGCGCGTCGGCGTCCCAGCGCAGCCGGTCGGCGAACTTCGCGATGATGTCGCCGACGACCTTCTCCATGTGCTCGTCGAGCTCGAGCGGGCGGTCGGTCTCGGCGGCGACGACCTCGGCGGTCAGGTCGTCGGCGGTGGGCCCGAGCCCGCCGGTCGTGACGACGAGGTCGACGCCGTCGGCGGCGAGGAAGCGCAGCGCCGCGGCCATGTCCTCGCCGCGGTCGCCGACGAGCACGAGGTGGGAGACCTCGACGCCGAGCTCGCCGAGCTGCTCGGCCACCCAGGGCCCGTTGCGGTCGGTGACACGCCCGGTCAGCAGCTCGCTGCCGGTCGCCACGATCCCCGCCCGCACACCCCCGCCGGCGCCGGCGGCGCCGTGTCCCTCGCCGTGTCCCTCGCCGTGCCCCTCGTCGTGCCCCTCGTCGGCCACGTCGCACTCCGTCCCCGGTCCCGCCCTGGTCCCGCCCTGGTCCGTGTCATCCCACCAGAGCCCGACGGCGGCCCGCAGCGGAGCGGATCGGCAGGGTCGCCGCACGGCGCCGACACGGACGGGGTGGGTCGTCCGGCGTATCTGTACCGGTGGGTCATCGCCGGGTGGGGTACACGGTGCATGATGGGCCGGGCGAGTGAACTACCCGGCGGTCAGGTGATCACCGTTTGTTGCGTACCGTGAACGCGGCGAAGATGTGATCCGAGCGCGTACGAGTCGCGAGCCGGGGTCGGCGCACGCCGGGGAACGACCGGGAAGGGGAGTGGTGCCATGAGCCACGCCCCCGTCGCCCTCGTCGCCCCCGGCGCTCCCGGGGCCCCGCCGGCGGTGCTCGTGCTCGGCGCCCTGCTCGTGCTCGTCCTCGCGGCGGCCGTGGTCGGCCTGCTCGTCACGCGGGCGCGCCGCCGCCGGCACGACGCCGCCACCAGCGCGCTCGCCGAGCGACTGCGCCGCGATGCCCACCGCGACGCGCTGACCGGCCTGCTCAACCGCGAGGGCTTCCTGCACGCGGTGACCGGGTCGGGCGGGGCGGTCGCCGTGGTCGACCTCGCCCTGCTCGGGCAGGTCAACGACACCCTGGGCCACGCGCGCGGCGAGGTGTTCGTCCGCCTCGCCACCGAGCGCCTCCTCGGGGTACGGCTGCCCGTCCTGCACGGGGCGGTTCCCGTCGCGGCCCGCCTCGAGGGCGACACCTTCGCCGTGCTCCTGCCCGACGTCGACGGCCACGAGGCCCACCGCGCCGCCGAGGACCTGCGCGAGCGCCTGCTCGCGCCGTACCTCGTGGAGGGCGTGCGGTTCGAGCCCCCGGTGGTCGTCGGGGTCGCCGCCGACGGGCCCTGGCTCGCCGACGTCCCCCAGGGCCCCGAGCGCACCGCCGCGCTGCTGCGCCGCGCCGACGTCGCGCTGGCCGCCACGCGCGACGGCGGCGACCCGGTGCGCTGCTACGAGCCGAGCATGGGCGAGCGGGCGGCTCGTCGCCTGCGCCTCATCCGCGGCTTCTCGGCGGCGCTCGGGCGCCGCGACGTCCGCGTCGACTTCCAGCCCGTCGTCTCCCTCGGCGAGCGCACCGTCGTCGGGGTCGAGGCGCTGGCGCGCTGGGACCACCCCGAGCTCGGCCTGCTGCTGCCCGACGAGTTCGTCCCGGTGCTCGAGGCCACCGGCCAGATCGCCGAGCTGACCTCGTTCGTGCTCGACGAGTCGCTCGCCGCGGCCCGGCGCTGGCTCGACCGCGGGATGCGGCTCTCGGTCGCGGTCAACGTCTCGGTCGGCAACCTCGGCACCCCGGGCTTCCCCGACGAGGTGGCGACGTTGCTCGCCGCCCACCGGGTGCCCGCCGAGCTGCTCACCCTCGAGCTCACCGAGTCCGGCGTCTCCTCCGAGCGCGAGGTCGCGCTGCCCGTGCTGCGCCGCCTGCACGCCCTGGGCTGCCACCTCGCCGTCGACGACTTCGGCACCGGCCAGTCGTCACTGGCCCACCTGCGCCGGCTCCCCGTCGACCAGGTCAAGATCGACAAGAGCTTCGTCCTCGGCATGGGCACCGAGTACGGCGACGTCGCCGTCGTCCGCGCCATCGTCGAGATGGGCCACACGCTGGGCCTGACGGTGGTCGCCGAGGGCGTCGAGCAGGCCGCCGTGCGCGCCGCCCTGGCCGAGATGGGCTGCGACGTCGCGCAGGGCTACCTGGTCTCGCGGCCGCTGCCCGCGCGCTGCTTCGACACCTGGCTGGACTCGCTCGACGTGCTCCCGGGCGAGCCCGGCGCCGCACCGGGACCCCGGACGCTGATCGCGTGATGCGGGGTCTAGACTGGTCCACGCCCTCCGGGGCAGGCCCCTTTAGCTCAGTCGGCAGAGCGTCTCCATGGTAAGGAGAAGGTCTACGGTTCGATTCCGTAAAGGGGCTCTCGGTGAGCAGCCGGCGGACCAGGGTTCGCCGGCTTCGTCGTGCGAGGGGACACCCCGTACGCTGGTGCTCACCGCGGCGGTGTAGCTCAGTCGGTAGAGCAAACGGCTCATAATCGTTGTGTCGCCGGTTCAAGTCCGGCCACCGCTACCACCCAGGCCCCGCGGGCCCCGGCCCGCGGCTGCAGCATCGACAGCGAGAGGAACCTCCGTGGCCACCACCGACATCCGTCCGAAGATCACGCTGGCCTGCGAGGAGTGCAAGAACCGCAACTACATCACGCGGAAGAACCGGCGGAACGACCCCGATCGCCTGACGATCAAGAAGTTCTGCCCGCACTGCGGCACCCACCGCGGTCACCGCGAGACGCGCTGACCTCCTCGCCCCGTGCCGCTCGACGCGTCGTTCGCGGGCCGTTCGTGGCCCGCGGAGACCTACGAGGTCTCGCTGGAGAAGGTCCGGGAGTTCGCGGTCGCCATCGGCGCCGACGACCCCGTGCACCACGACCGTGACGCCGCGCGGGCGGCGGGCCACCCCGACGTCGTCGCCCCGACGACGTTCCCGGTGGTGTTCACCTGGCCCGCCACCCGGCGCGTCGTCGACGACCCGGCGCTCGGCCTCGACTTCTCGCGCGTCGTGCATCGCGACCAGTCCATCGAGGTCGCACGGCCCCTCTACGCCGGCGACGTCGTCACCTCCGTGGTGGTCGTCGACGAGATCCGCGACCTCGCGGGCAACGACGTCATCACGTTCCGCGTCGACGTCACCGACGCCGACGGCGCCGCGGTGCTGACCACCCGCGCGACCCTCGTGGGGCGCGCCGAACCCGAGGGCGGGCAGGGATGAGCGCGGTCGGCGACGCCGGCGCCGGCGACCGGCTCGAGCCGCGCACGGTGACGATCACCCGTGCCGACCTCGTCGCCTACGCCGGCGCGTCGGGCGACCTCAACCCGATCCACTGGAACGAGCGCGTCGCGGTCGAGGTCGGGCTGCCCGGCATCATCGCCCACGGCATGTTCACGATGTCGCTCGCCGCGCGCTACGTCGCCGACCTCGCGGGCGACCCCACGGCCGTGGTGGCCTTCTCCACCCGCTTCACCCGCCCGGTCGTCGTGCCCGACGACGACGCCGGCGCCACCGTCGAGCTCGGCGCCACGGTCACCGACGTCGCCGACGACGGCTCCCGCACGGTCGGCGTGACGGCCACGCACCAGGGCAAGGGCGTCCTCGGCAAGGCCGTCGCCACCGTCCGCCCCCGCTAGTCCCTCCTCCCGCAGCGAACGCCCTATCGGCGTGCTCAACTGGACGTTCGCTGCTTCTACGCGCGCGATGTCCCCGTTCGCGAACGAACGAGGCGCGTGCCGCGGCCGCGAACGAGGAGTTCGGACGCCAAGAAGCAGCGAGATACCCGTTCGCTGCCACGGCGGGGAGCTCAGGCGGCCGCGGGCACGCCCAGGGTGGCGAGCACCGCCCGGGCCATGGCCGCGGCGCCCAGCGCGTTGGGGTGCACCGGGGCCGCGTGCGCCGTCGGCAGCAGGCCCTCGATCCACCGCTCGCCGGGCGGGGCGCACACGTCGTGACCCACGGTCGGCGTCGCGGTGTCGACGTAGGTCGCCCCGCCGCCGGCCGCCGCGTCGGCGATCTCGGTGTCGAGGTGGCCGAGCACGCCCCGCAGGTACGCGACGTCGCCGGGCGTGTACGGCACCACCGGGTAGCAGCCCGGGCCCTCGGCGGGCAGCACCGACGGGTAGCCGACGAGCAGGATCCGCGCGGCCGGGGCGCGCTGGTGGACCTCGGTGAGGACGTCGTCGAGACGGTCGCCGAGGGCGTCGACCCGCGCCTCGAGCTCGTCGTGGCTCGCCTCGGTCCAGCGGTCGCGGCAGGGCGTGCCGACCGGGGACGCGCTCACGCAGCTGCGCACGATCTCGCCGAAGCCGATGTCGTTGCCGCCGATCCCGACGGTGACGAGCTGGGTGCCGGCGCCGAGGGCGTCGTACTGCGGCGGGTTCTGGCCGCCGTCCACCGTCTGTGCGGTGGCGAGGTCGCGGGTCTGCGCGCCGCTGCAGCTGACGTCGGTGAGCTGCGCGCCGGTGCGCCCGGCGACGAGGTGCGGGTAGTTGTTGACCGACCGCTGGCAGCCCGGCGGGGGCCCGGCGGGCGCGCCGGTCAGCGGCGAGCTGGTGTACGAGTCGCCGAGCGCGACGTAGACCTGCCCGGCCGGCAGCGGCGCCGGTGCCGCCGACGCCGTCGGCGTCAGCAGCAGGGCGACCAGCCCCACGAGGACGGCCACGGACAGGATCGGCCGACGGCCCACCGGTTCCCCCTCGTTCCCCGGTCCCCGGCGGGACCGTCGGCCCATGATCGCCGGTCTCAGCGGGCCTCGGCCAGCAGGTCGGCCATGCGGGTGACGCCCGTGCGCAGGTCGTCGTCCCCGAGGGCGTAGGAGAGCCGGAAGTACCCGGGGGTGCCGAACGCCTCGCCGGGCACCACGGCCACCTCGGCGTGCTCGAGCACGAGCGCGGCGAGGTCGACGCTCGTCCGCGGGCGCTCGCCGCGGATCTCCTTGCCGAGCAGCCCGGCCACCGACGGGTAGGCGTAGAACGCGCCGCGGGGCGTCGGGCAGGTGACGCCGTCGATCCCCGAGAGCAGTTCGACGATGAGACGACGGCGGCGGTCGAACGCCTCGCGCATCTGCGCGACCGCGTCTAGGGGGCCGGTGACGGCCGCGAGCGCCGCGCGCTGGGCGACGTTGCAGACGTTCGAGGTCAGGTGCGACTGCATGTTGACCCCGGCCGCGACCACGTCGGCGGGCCCGATCATCCAGCCGACCCGCCAGCCGGTCATGGCGAACGTCTTGGCGACGCCGTTGAGCACCACGCAGCGGTCGGCGATCTCGGGCACGGCGACCGGCATCGAGACGTGCTCGGCGCCGTCGTAGACGAGGTGCTCGTAGATCTCGTCGGCGATGACCCAGACGCCGTGCTCGGCGGCCCAGCGGCCGACGGCCTCGACGAGCTCGCGCGGGGCGACGGCGCCGGTCGGGTTCGACGGCGAGCACCACAGCAGCGCCTTGGTGTTCGGCGTGCGCGCGGCCTCGAGGGCCTCGACGGTCGGCAGGAAGTCGGTCGACTCGTCGGTGTCGATCTGGACCGGGTCCCCGCCGGCCATCCGCACGGCCTCGGGGTAGGTCGTCCAGTACGGGGCGGGCAGGAGCACCTCGTCGCCCGGGTCGATGAGCGTCGCGAACGCCTCGAACACGGCCTGCTTGCCGCCGTTGGTCACCAGGACCTGGCGGGCCTCGACCTGCCACCCCGAGTCGCGGGCGGTCTTGGCCGCGACGGCGTCGCGCAGCTCGGGCAGGCCGGCGGCGGGGGAGTAGCGGTGGTTCTTCGGGTCCGAGCAGGCCGCGATCGCGGCGTCGACCACCGGCTGGGGCGTCGGGAAGTCGGGCTCGCCGGCACCGAAGCCGATCACGGGACGCCCGGCCGCCTTGAGGGCCTTCGCCTTCGCGTCGACCGCCAGCGTCGCCGACTCCGCGATCCCGCCGACACGGGCGGAGATGCGGCGGTCGGTCGCGGAGGGCTGCAGGGAGACCGACGAGGACGACGTGACCGATGCCATGTCCGAGAATTCTGGCAGACCGGCCCGCGGCGTCCGGCCACCGGGAGGAGGACCCTCCGGCCTCCCGCCCGGCCCGAGCCGGGGCCGGGGCACGGAGGTCCCGGAGCACGTGCGTACCATGGTTTCCGGGACGGTTCGTCCGTCGCTCCCGCGCGCTCGTCGACGGTGCGGAGGCGGCACGCACCGGCCCGCGGCGGTCCTCCGGGGCCGCCACAGGGGCGTAGCTCAATTGGCAGAGCAGCGGTCTCCAAAACCGCAGGTTGCAGGTTCAAGTCCTGTCGCCCCTGCACCCACGACGGTGACGCCCGCCGACCGGCGGTGTGGTGGACGAGGACGGTGAGGACGGCGCAGTGAGCGAGGACAGCAGCCGGCGTCGGCGCGCGAGCGACGACGACGACGCGCGTCCGGTCACCGCTGCCGGCCGTCGACGGCGCGCCGGGGCGGACGGGGACGGCAGCGGCGGGGACGCGGACACCGCGAGCGGACGGGCCGGCAAGGGCACGGCCACCCCGACGCGCGACCGCGCGCAGGCCGCGCCGCAGGGGTCGGTGTTCGCCCGCCTCCAGCGGTTCCTGCGCGAGGTGGTGGCCGAGCTCCGCAAGGTGCACTGGCCCACCCGGCGCCAGGTCGTGGTCTACACGTTCGTCGTCCTCGTGTTCGTGTCGTTCATGGTCGCCCTGATCGCCGGGCTCGACTGGGTCTTCGCCAAGGCCGTGTTCGCCCTCTTCGGCTGACCGTTCCGCCGAGCGGCCGGCCGGGCACCGCGCCCGGTGCCCGCCGTGCAAAGGAAGTGAGACAGAAGTGACCTCCGCAGGATCCGGCGCAGAGTCCGAGAACGGCACCCCCGACGGCGGCGAGCCCGAGCTCGTCGGCGAGTCGCGCACGCGCGGCGTCATGGTGCGCGAGGGCAGCGGCACGTACGGGGACCTCAGCACCGAGGAGAACCCGGCCACCCTCGACGACGGCGAGGTCGCCCGCGCCGCCCGGGAGGCGCGCGAGGAGGCCGACGCCGAGGACACCGCCGCGGACGACGCCGAGGACACCGCGGACGACGCCGAGGACACCGAGGTCGACCCCGAGGCCGATCTGCGCACGGCGCGTGCCGCCCTGGGTGCGCCGGCCGACGAGGCCGACTCGGACCTCCCCGAGGAGTCGGCGGGCACCGGCGACGTCGCCGCCCGCGGCGACACCGAGGACGACCTGCAGGTCGACGAGGCCCCGGTCTCCGCCGAGGCCGCCGAGGTCGAGGAGGAGGAGGTCGACCCGGCGCAGGCCCTCAAGGACTCGCTGCGCCTTGCGCCCGGCGACTGGTACGTCGTGCACTCCTACGCCGGCTACGAGAACAAGGTGAAGGCGAACCTCGAGACCCGCGTGCAGACGCTGGACGTCGAGGACTTCATCTTCCAGGTCGAGGTGCCCACCGAGGAGGTCACCGAGATCAAGAACGGGCAGCGCAAGCAGGTCCAGCGCAAGGTGCTGCCCGGCTACATCCTCGTGCGGATGGACCTCAACGACGCCTCGTGGAGCGCGGTGCGCAACACCCCGGGCGTCACCGGCTTCGTCGGCGCCACCTCGCGGCCGTCGCCGCTGACGCTCGACGAGGTCGTGAAGTTCCTCCTGCCGCGCCAGGAGACGCCGAAGAAGGCGAAGGGCGCGGAGAAGACCGGTGCCGAGGACTTCGGCGGCAAGCCCGCGGTCGAGGTCGACTTCGAGGTGGGCGAGTCGGTGACCGTCATGGACGGCCCGTTCGCGACGCTCCCGGCGAGCATCTCCGAGGTCAACGTCGACGCCCAGAAGCTCAAGGTGCTCGTCTCGATCTTCGGCCGGGAGACCCCGGTCGAGCTCGGGTTCAACCAGGTCTCCAAGATCTAGAGCCCGGGACACGGACAGAACAGGAACAGGGAAGTATGCCCCCGAAGAAGCGACGGCTCTCCGCGGTCGTCAAGCTGCAGATCAGCGCCGGCGCGGCGACGCCGGCCCCGCCGGTCGGCCCGGCCCTGGGTCAGCACGGCGTCAACATCATGGAGTTCTGCAAGGCCTACAACGCCGCCACCGAGGCGCAGCGCGGTCAGGTCGTGCCGGTGGAGATCTCGGTCTACGAGGACCGGTCCTTCACCTTCGAGCTCAAGACCCCGCCGGCGGCCAAGCTGCTGCTCGCCGCGGCCGGCGTGAAGTCCGGCAGCGCGACGCCGCACAGCAAGAAGGTCGGCTCGGTGACGCAGGACCAGGTCCGCGAGATCGCGCAGACCAAGATGCAGGACCTCAACGCCAACGACCTCGACCAGGCCGCGAAGATCATCGCCGGCACCGCCCGGTCGATGGGTCTCACGGTCTCCGAGTAGACACCCGCCGGCCGTCCGGCCGGCGTTCCGTGGGAGGGCCGCGCAGCCCCCACCACACCTGATCCACGAAGGACAGTCATGAAGCGCAGCAAGAAGTACCTGCAGGCCGCCGAGAAGGTGGACTTCGACAAGCTCTACAGCCCGCTCGACGGCGTGAACCTCGCCAAGGAGACGTCGACGACGTCGATGGACGCCACCGTCGAGGTCGCCATGCGCCTGGGCGTCGACCCGCGCAAGGCCGACCAGATGGTCCGCGGCACCGTGAACCTGCCGCACGGCACCGGCAAGACCGCCCGCGTCATCGTGTTCGCCACCGGCGACACCGCCGCGGCCGCCGAGTCGGCGGGTGCCGACGTCGTGGGTTCCGACGACCTCATCGAGCGCATCCAGGGCGGCTGGCTCGAGTTCGACGCCGCCGTCGCCGCGCCCGACCAGATGGCCAAGGTCGGCCGCGTCGCGCGCATCCTCGGCCCGCGCGGGCTCATGCCGAACCCGAAGACCGGCACCGTCACCCCGGACGTCGCCCGTGCCGTCGCCGACATCAAGGGCGGCAAGGTGAACTTCCGCGTCGACAAGCAGGCCAACCTGCACCTGATCATCGGCAAGGCGAGCTTCGACACCGAGAAGCTCGTCGAGAACTACGGCGCGGCGCTGGACGAGATCCTGCGCGCCAAGCCGTCGGCCGCGAAGGGCCGCTACATCAAGAAGATCACCGTCACGACGACGATGGGTCCCGGCATCCCCGTCGACCCGAACCGCACGCGCAACCTGCTCGCCGCCGAGGCGTGAGCAACCGGTCCCGGTGCCCTGCTGCGGAGGGTGCCGGGGCCGCCGCGTAGACTCGACAGCAGATCGATCCCCGATCCACCGAAGACCGCTGGTCTCCTCGCCGGGCTCGCCCGGTGCAGGACGAAGAGCCCCGCGACGGGGCGGCCCGCGCAGGAGGACGAGGCTCGCGACGCCCGCCGGGCCCCGGCCCGCGCCGTCCGACGCCCCGTGCGCCTGCGCACGGGGCGTTTCGTCGTTCCGGGCTCGACCAGGCGGTCGCCCCAGGACAGAGGAAGGAGGCGCGGATGCCTGACCCGACGCGAGCTCCGGCCGCCGACAAGGTCGCGGCCGTCGCCGAGATCGCCGCGGAGTTCCGCGACGCCTCGGCCATGGTCGTCACGGAGTACCGCGGCCTGTCGATGAAGCAGCTCTCGCAGCTGCGCCGCTCGCTGGGCTCGGACGTCACGTACGCCGTCGCCAAGAACACGCTGGTCAAGCGGGCCGCTGCGGACGCCGGCGTCGAGGGCCTCGACGACCTGCTCGTCGGCCCGACGGCCATCGCCTTCATCGCCGGGGAGCCCGTGGACGCCGCCAAGGCGCTCCGCGACTTCCAGCGCGACAACAGGGCCCTGGTCGTCAAGGGCGGCTACATGGAGGGCCGCGCGCTCTCGGCCACCGAGGTCGAGCAGCTCGCCGACCTCGAGTCGCGCGAGGTGCTGCTCGGCAAGCTCGCCGGCGCCATGAAGGGCAACCTCGCGAAGGCCGCCGGCCTGTTCAACGCCCCGGCCTCGCAGATCGCCCGCCTCGCGCAGGCCCTGCAGGACAAGCGTGCGGCCGAGGGCAGCTCCAGCACGGAGGAGGCCGTCGCCGCGGTCGAGTCCGCGGACGCCGAGGTCTGATCCGAGGCCTGATCCGGGCCTGACCCGAGCCCGACCCGGGCCCGCACCCACGGGCCCACTCCCCACCCCAGACCCGCCCGGTCCGCTCCGGGCGCAGTACCAGGAAGGAACGCCACCATGGCGAAGCTGTCCACCGACGAGCTGCTCGACGCCTTCAAGGACATGACCCTGATCGAGCTCTCCGAGTTCGTGAAGAAGTTCGAGGACACCTTCGAGGTCACCGCGGCGGCGCCGGTCGCGGCCGCCGCCCCGGCCGCCGCGGGTGCCGCCGCCGGCGCGCCCGCCGAGGAGGAGAAGGACGAGTTCAACGTCGTCCTCGAGGGCGCCGGCGACAAGAAGATCCAGGTCATCAAGGTCGTCCGCGAGGTCGTCTCGGGCCTGGGCCTCAAGGAGGCCAAGGAGCTCGTCGAGAGTGCCCCGAAGCCGATCCTCGAGGGCGTCAACAAGGAGGCCGCCGACGCGGCCAAGGCCAAGCTCGAGGAGGCCGGCGCGAAGATCAGCCTGACCTGATCGACGCGCGCGAGCGCAGCAGGACCGCACGTACGGGGCGGGGACCGACAGGTCCCCGCCCCGTCGTCGTGCGCGGGGTCGGTCGGTGGAGTTCCCGAAAGCCGTGTGGTCCCGGTCACGCCCGTCGCGACGCGTCCGGGTGTCCCCCGACCCGGCAGCGGGGCGGCATTCGCCGTGCCGAGCGGTCGGTCGTGCTCCACCGATCGCGTGGCAGCAACCGCTCGTCGCCACCCGGTCGGCGCAGCACGCCCCGGTGACCGGCGGAGAGGGACCCCGCGGCTGCGTTGCTTTCCGGCTCAGTAACCTCCCCTGTCATCCGTCGTTGTAGACGTGACGCCCCTCTCCCGGGGTGCCGGCTCGATGGCGTCGGTAACAGGGCGTTTCACGCGTCGACACCACGGTGACCGCAGGAGGAACTGCATGGCCGGCGTCGAGGTCGGGATCAAGAACCTGTCGAAGTCCTTCGGCAGCTCCAACATCTGGTCCGACGTGACGTTGACCCTCCCCGCGGGCGAGGTGAGCGTGCTGCTGGGCCCGTCGGGCACGGGCAAGTCGGTGCTCCTCAAGTCGATCATCGGCCTGCTCAAGCCCGAGAAGGGCTCGATCTTCATCCACGACACCGACCTCGTGCGGTGCTCGGAGTCGAAGCTCTACGAGATCCGCAAGCTGTTCGGCGTGCTGTTCCAGGACGGCGCGCTGTTCGGGTCGATGAACCTGTTCGACAACATCGCCTTCCCCCTGCGTGAGCACACCCGCAAGGGCGAGAAGGAGATCTCGGACATCGTCATGGAGAAGCTCGACATGGTCGGGCTCTCCGGCGCCGAGGACAAGCTGCCCGGCGAGATCTCGGGCGGCATGAAGAAGCGCGCCGGCCTGGCCCGCGCGCTGGTGCTCGACCCCGAGATCATCCTGGTCGACGAGCCCGACTCGGGCCTGGACCCGGTGCGCACGGCCTACCTGAACCAGCTGATCGTCGACCTCAACGCCCAGCTCGACGCGACGATCCTCATCGTCACCCACCACCTCGGGACGGCGCGGTCGCTGCCGGACAACATCGGCATGCTGTTCCGCAAGAACCTGGTGATGTTCGGCCCGCGCGAGGTCCTGCTGACCTCCGAGGAGCCCGTCGTCCAGCAGTTCCTCCAGGGCCGTCGCATCGGGCCCATCGGGATGTCCGAGGAGAAGGACACCTCCCAGATGGAGGCCGAGATGGAGGAGCTGAAGAAGAAGGGCGGCTCGGCGGAGTCCGAGGAGTCGTTCATCGACCCGCAGCTCGAGGTCAGCGAGGGCGTCCCGGAGCGCAAGGCGGTGCAGCGGCGCAAGGACCGCGTCATGCAGGTGCTGCACACCCTGCCGCCGAAGGCGCAGACGGCGATCCTCGAGCAGCTGACCGAGGAGGACCAGGAGCGCTACGGCATCTCGCGGGACCAGGACCGCACCGAGCTCATCGAGGTCACCCGCAACAACCCGCCCGAGGACGCCGACCCGTTCGGCTACCAGGCCATGCAGGAGGCCGCGGACAACTCGATGGTCGAGGACTCCCCGGCCGGCGAGGGCGAGGGCGAGGGCGACCAGGCCGGCAGCGGCGACCCGGACGCCGACGCGGAGGCCCGCAAGGCCCCGCCGGCGCCGCCCGAGTCCGACGAGCCCCTGGTCGGCGTCCCCGCCGACGAGGACGCCGGCGGCACGGTCGTGCTCCCGCAGGCCGGCGAGCACACCAAGAGCGAGGACGAGCAGTCCGACGAGGCCGGGAACCCGCCCGAGCAGCAGGGCTCCGACGGCTCGGGCGGCTCGGACGGTCAGGGCGACCAGGACCCGCAGGACACCGAGCAGGGCCACCGTGACGATCCGCCGACCGAGCAGTTCCAGGCGCAGGGCGGAGATCAGGGCCAGCAGGACCAGGGCCAGCAGGACCAGGGCCAGCAGGACCAGGGCCAGCAGGACCAGGGCCAGCAGGACCAGGGCCAGCAGGACCAGGGCCAGCAGACGACGCAGCAGGTCGCGACCGCCGGCGCGGCGGGCGCGGCCGGTGCCGCCGCCGGTGCCGCCGCGGCCTCGTCGTCCGACGACCAGCCGACCGGTCGCCACCACTGGCGCGGTGACCCCGACCAGGCCGCCCGCACCGGTGACCAGGGCGTCGCCGGCCTCGTGCCCATGGCGGCCCGGCCCGCGGGCCAGGGCCAGGGCCAGCAGGACCAGCAGCAGAGCCAGGGCCAGCAGCAGAGCCAGGGCCAGCAGCAGCAGAGCCAGGGCCAGCAGCAGGGCCAGGGCCAGCAGGACCAGCAGAGCCAGCAGCGGTCCGGCCGCGACTCCGGGCACGCGGGGTGGGCGCAGCCCAACCCCGGCCAGGACGCCGCGCCGGACCCGCAGGGCGAGGCCGCCGCCGACCCGCCCGCCGAAGGTGGACCGGGCTCGACGGAGCAGACCGCGCCGGCCGACGACGGCACGGCGCGCCCGCAGTCGCAGGACACCGGTGTGCCGCGCGGCCGCGAGGACGACGACCAGGGCCTCATGGGCGGCCTGCGGCGCATGTTCCGCCGGGGTGACTCGTGAGCTCCCGTCTCGCCGCCGGCAACTTCCCCGGCGCCGGCGCTCTGTCGGCGACCGGCAAGCTGTTCGCCCTCGGCCTCGACGTCGTCGTCGGGATCTTCCAGCGCCCGTTCCAGACGCGCGAGTTCATCGACCAGTGCTGGTTCATCTCGCGGGTCTGCATCCTCCCCGCGGCGCTGGTGTCGATCTCGTTCGGCTCGGTCATCTCGCTGCAGCTCGGGTCGCTGATCCGGCAGTTCGGCGCCCAGTCGTTCTCCGGCGCGGCGAGCACGCTGGCGGTGATCCAGCAGGCGGCGCCCGTGATCTGCGCGCTCCTGGTGGCCGGGGCCGGCGGGTCGGCGATCTGCGCCGACCTCGGTGCCCGGACCATCCGCGAGGAGATCGACGCCATGGAGGTCCTGGGCGTCAACCCGATCCAGCGGCTCGTGGTGCCCCGCGTGCTCGCGTCGATCCTCGTCTCGGCGCTGCTGTTCGGCCTGGTTTCCATCGTCGGCGTCGCCGGCGGCTACTACTTCAACGTCGTGCTGCAGGGCGTCACCCCGGGCGCCTACGTCCAGGGCTTCTCGGCCCTGTCCAAGCCCTCGGACCTGCTCGTCGGGTTCATCAAGGCAGCACTGTTCGGCCTCGCCGCCGGGATCGTCGCCGCGTACCGCGGCCTCAACCCCGCCGGCGGACCGAAGGGCGTGGGCGACGCGGTCAACCAGGCCGTGGTCATCACGTTCATCCTGCTGTTCGCGATCAACGTGATCGTGACGGCCGTCTATCTCAATCTCGTTCCCCCAACCAAGTTCTGAATCAGTAGCTCTCCAGTTCTGACCGCCGCTCCCCAGGCCAGGATTCGATGACGATCACTTCTCGCGTACGACGGGCTGTCGATGCGCCGCTCGGTGTCCTCGACACCCTCGGCGACCAGGCGTCCTTCTACACGCGCACCATCGGCTGGATCCCCAAGTCGATCACTCGGTACCAGCGGGAGGTCCTGCGCCTGCTGACCGAGGTGGCCTTCGGATCAGGTGCCCTCGCGCTCATCGGCGGCACGGTCGTCATCGTCGCGACACTGACGTTCTTCACGGGCTCGGTGGTCGGTCTGCAGAGCTACTCGGCCCTGAACCAGATCGGCACCTCGGCGTTCGCCGGCTTCGTCACCGCCTACTTCAACACCCGTGAGGTCGCGCCGCTGGTCTCGGCGCTGGCGCTGTCCGCGACGGTCGGCGCCGGCTTCACCGCCCAGCTCGGCGCTCAGCGCGTGTCGGAGGAGATCGACGCACTCGAGGTCATGGCGGTGCCCTCGCTGCCGTTCCTGGTCACCACGCGCGTGGTGGCGGGCTTCATCGCCGTCATCCCGCTCTACGTCATCGGCCTGGTGGCCTCGTACCTCGCCTCGCGGCTGCTGGTCACGAACTTCTACACGCAGTCGCCAGGTACGTACGACCACTACTTCAACCTGTTCCTGCCACCACAGGACGTCATCTACTCGTTCATGAAGGTGCTGATATTCGCCTTCGTGATCATTCTTGTGCACTGCTTCTACGGCTACAACGCCAGCGGCGGCCCCGCCGGCGTGGGCGTCGCCGTGGGCAACGCGGTGCGCAACTCGATCGTGCTGTTCACCGTCCTGGACAACCTGTTGACCCTGGCCATCTGGGGCACCACGACCTCGATCAGGATCGCCGGATGAGCGCACCCACGCAGGAGCGCGAGGACTACGCGCCGCCCGTCAAGGACAAGCGGCCGCCGTTGAGCCCGCTGCGCCGCCGTCTCATGGGCCTGGGCCTCGTGCTGCTCATGCTGCTGGTCGTGGCGTTCTGCCTGGCCAACTTCAACAAGCTGTTCAAGCCGGTCGAGATGGTCACGCTCCGGACCGACACCGCGGGCAACCAGCTCTCCAAGCAGGGCGACGTCAAGGTTCGGGGCGTGATCGTCGGCGAGATCCGCTCCATCGACAGCGACGGCTCGGGTGCGGTCGTCGAGATGGCGATGGACCCGGATTTCCTGCCGACCATCCCGAGCAACACGACCGCGATGCTCATCCCGAAGACGCTGTTCGGTGAGCGCTACGTGTCGCTGTCGATCCCGCCGAACGGGAGCGCCCGGCCGCTGCAGGAGGGCGACACGATCGCCCAGGACCGGTCGGAGAACGCCACCGAGACCGAGCAGGTGCTCAACAACCTGCTCCCGGTGCTCACCGCGGTGCAGCCGCAGAAGCTCTCGGACACGCTCGGCGCGGTCTCGCAGGCCCTGTCGGGCCGCGGCGAGGAGCTCGGCGACACGCTCGTGCTGCTCAACCAGTACGTCGAGGGCGTCATCCCGGCGCTGCCCGATCTGCAAGCCAACCTGCGGGCGCTGGCCCCGACCGCGGACATCTACAACGTCGCCGCGCCGGACCTCATCCTGGCGCTCGACAATCTCGTGACGACGAGCCGGACGCTCGTCGAGCAGCGGGCCGCCTTCGAGTCGACGTTCCGGTCGGTGACCTCGGCGTCGAATGTGACGACGTCCTTCCTTGTAGCCAATCGCGACAACATCATCGCCCTGGCGGCCTCGGCCCGGCCGACGCTGGAGACCCTCGCCCGCTACAGCTCGGAGTTCCCGTGCCTGTTCCGGCAGCTCACCGACCTCACGCCAAAGATCAACGATGTGTTGAAGCCGGACACCGGCATTCAGATCGACGCCGAGATCACGATCGACAACGGCAAGTACACAGGCGACGACCGGCCCGCGTACCGCGATGACCGTGGGCCCCGCTGCTACCAGATCGAAGGCCAGGCGCCGCAGTTCCCGCCAGGCGGGCCCATCCAGGATGGGTCTACTCCACCTGACCCCTCGCGTAGCACGCAGGACGCTTATGCAGGCGGCCAGGCCGGAGAGATCGACGAGGACTCCGAGACCGGCAACGAGGCGGCCAGCACCGCCCGCACCGGTGGTGGCCGTACCGAGGGCCAGGCGGCCCCGGGGCGCGTCGACGGCGCCAACATCGGCCTGCCCAACACCCCCAACTCGCCCGAGGAGCGCCGGCTGGTGACCGAGGTGACGGCGATGCAGATGGGCGAGCGCCCGTCGGACGTGCCCTCCTTCGCGCCCTACCTGACCGCGGCGACGCTGCGCGGGGCGCCGGCGGTGGTCCGGTGAGGGGTCTCGCCGCCCCCTTGATCAAGCTGGGGATCTTCACGATCGTCACGGTGCTGTCCGTGGCGGTGCTGCTCACCGCCATCCAGAACACCTACTTCGGCAGCACCGAGGACTACAAGGCGCGCTTCGTAGACGCCTCGGGCCTCATTGCGGGCAGCGACGTCCGCATCGCCGGTGTGCGGGTCGGCTCGGTGACCGACGTGCAGCTCGTCGACCGCAACGTCGCCGAGGTGACCTTCAAGGTGGACGAGACCCGACGGCTTCCGATGGGGTCGATCTTCTCGATCAAGTACCAGAACCTCGTCGGCCAGCGCTATCTCGAGATCGCCCGCGGGAACGGCGCGATGAACGCCATGTTGCGTCCCGGCGCGACGGTGCCTGAGAGCCAGACGCGTCCCCCGCTCAACCTCACCGTCGTGTTCAACGGCTTCAAGCCGCTGTTCCAGGCCCTGAGCCCGAACGACATCAACCAGCTCTCGTTCGAGATCATCCAGGTTCTGCAGGGACAGGGCGGCACGGTGAATTCACTGCTCGCGCGGACCGCGTCGCTGACTGCCACGATCGCCGACCGCGATGCCGTGATCGGCTCGCTCATCAACAACCTGAACCTGGTGCTCGACACCGTCAACGCGCGCGACGAGCGGTTGTCGGGGCTCATCGTGTCCTTGCAGCAGCTCGTCAGTGGGCTGGCGGCCGACCGCGTGCGGATCGGGGAGACGCTGCAGCCGATCGCCGACCTCACGACGGCGACGGCCGGTCTCCTCGACGAGGCCCGCCCACCGCTGCGGGACGACATCGTCCAGCTCGGGCGGCTGTCCGAGAACCTCAACGACAACCGAGGGCTCGTGGAGAACTTCCTGCGCCTCACCCCGCAGAAGGCCAACAACTTCGGACGCGCCGGCAGTTACGGCTCCTGGTTCAACTTCTACCTTTGTTCGGCAGGAGTCTCGCTCGG
This sequence comes from Actinomycetospora sp. ABD4_176, assembly GCF_056311855.1. Lineage (NCBI taxonomy): Bacteria > Bacillati > Actinomycetota > Actinomycetes > Pseudonocardiales > Pseudonocardiaceae > Actinomycetospora > Actinomycetospora sp. ABD4_176. The sequence goes on from NZ_CM149974.1 coordinate 4,698,346, forward strand.
CATTGGCGGAGCGCCTCTTTCTGAGACCCCTCTCGGGGTTCTGGGGTTGCCCGATGAGATCAGCCTGCCGCCTGAGCTCCTGGGTGCGGGGTACCGATGCAACGGATGAAGCCGTTCCGCAAGCGGAACCCCCTCCCCATCGGCGCGGCGAGCATCGTGATCATCCTGTTGCTGGTAGCCGCCTCGCTGAACATCAGGGACCTGCCGCTCATCGGACAGGGCTCCACGTACTCAGCGCGGTTCAGCGAGGCGGCCGGCGTGCTGCCCGACGACGACGTCCGCGTCGCGGGCATCCGCGTCGGGACGGTCACCGACCTCACCCTCGAGGGCGAGGACGTCGTGATCTCCTTCAAGGCGCCGGACGCCTGGATCGGGAACCGGACGTCGGCGTCCATCGAGATCAAGACGGTGCTCGGGCAGAAGTACATCGCGCTCGAGCCCGCGGGTGACCAGCCGCTCGACCCGGATCAGGCCATCCCGCGGCAGCGCACCCGGGCGCCGTTCGACGTCATCCAGGCCTTTTCGCAACTCTCGACGACGGTCGAGGACCTCAACACCGACCAGCTCGCGCAGAGCCTCGGCGTCCTCTCCGACACGCTCGACGGCGCGGCCGGACCGGTGCGGGGCGCACTCGACGGTCTCTCCCGGCTCTCGCGGACGATCTCGTCGCGCGACCAGGAGCTCGCCCGCCTGTTGGCGAACACACGTACCACCACACAGGTGCTCGCCGACCGGGACCGCGAGGTCGAGCGCCTGATCAACGACGGCAACCTCCTGCTCTCCGAGCTGCGGGCGCGCAAGGCCGCCATCGACAACCTGCTCAACGGCACCATCGCCCTTGCGGCGCAGCTGCGCGGGCTGGTCGCCGACAACGAGGCAACCCTGCGGCCGACTCTCGAGCAGCTCGATGGTGTGCTCGCCACCCTTGAGGAGAACTCGGCGAACCTCGACAACGGGCTTCGGCTGCTTGCGCCGTTCATCCGGGTTTTCGGTAATGTTGTCGGGAACGGTCGGTGGTTCGACGCCTACATCTGCAACATCGACCCACCAATTGATCCGATCTGCGACCCGGGGTCGAGTCTCGACCCTGCGGGGCTCATCGGCGCAGTCGACCCGGCAAACCTCACGAGTCTCTTGCAGAACGCTCTTGCTCAACTCGGTGCACCCTCGGTCCCGACCCTCGACCAGTTGCCCGACGTGCTGGCCGGTTTGAGCTCAGACCAACTCGGCCAGCTCCAAGAATTGCTCGCCGGCAGCGAGGGTCAGCCAGCTGGCCTAACCCCCGAGCAGTTGCAGATTCTCTTCCCGAACGGGGTGCCCGACGTGAGTGCGTTGAACGCCGCCCTGACCCCAGCCGCGCCCATGGGCGGTCTGCTGCCCGGCGGGGGTGCGGGGCCGGCGGAGAGCGCTAGCGGTGAAGGCGGAGGCAACTGATGTCGAACCGGATGGTCGACTTCTTCGAGAGTGCATCGCGCACGCTCGCGGCAGCGCTCGTCATTGCGCTGCTCGCCACGGCCGGGCTCTGGTACGTCCTGCAACGCGGGAGCCAGCGCACGGTCACGGCGTACTTCGCCAACACCGTTGGCCTCTATGTCGCCAACGAGGTCACGGTCCAGGGCATCCCGGTGGGTTCGGTCGACGAGATCGTTCCGCAGGGCGACGTCGTCCGGGTTGTGCTCAAGGTCGACAACGAGGCCCCGGTCCGGGCGGATGCGCAGGCGGTGATCGTCGCCCCGACGCTGGTCAGCGACCGGTACGTCCAGCTCGGTCCGACCTACGAGGGCGGCCCGCAACTGGCGGACGGCGCGGTGATTCCCGTCGAGCGGACCGGTACGCCGGTCGAGCTCGACCGCGTCTACCAGAGCCTCGACACCATCGCTCGGTCCCTGGGACCTAACGGCGCGAACCAGACCGGAGCCCTCAACCGACTGCTCCAGTCTTCGGCTGGAGCTCTGGGCGGCAACGGTGAGCTACTCAAGAGCACGATCACCGAGCTCGGAGGCGCGGTCGGCACGCTCGCCGACAACCGCGACAACCTGTTCGCGACCGTCGACAACCTGGGCCAGTTCACGAATATGCTGGCCCGCAACGACGGGGCGGTCCGCGACCTCAACACGCAGCTCGCCGACATCGCGGCGTTCTTGGCTTCGGAGCGCGGCAACCTCTCCACCGTCCTCGCCACACTCCCGCCTGCGCTCGACGACGTGTCCCGCTTTATCCGGGACAACCGCGACATCTTGCGCACCGATGTCCGCCGGCTCGCGAACATCACCGACATCCTTGTTCGGCAGCGAACAGCGCTGACCGAGTTCGCCGACGTCGCGCCACTGGCACTCGGCAACCTCACCAACTCTTACAACGCCAAGTCAGGCACGCTCGACGTCCGCCCGGTGATCGCCCCCCAGCTCATCGGCGACGGGCTCGACCCACGTGCTCTGATATGTAACTTGTTGGCGAACCAGCCCGGACTGCCGGGCTTCCTCCAACAGTCCCCGCCGAGCGAACTGGTGACCCAGGTGGCTCGGGCGTCCGTGGTCTGTGGAGCGATTCTGGGGGAAGGAACAGGGCCTGAGACGCCTCTTGGGCTTTCTCTTGCCCCAGTCCTAGATGTGCTCGGTCTGCTCAACCAGCAGCCGTCGCTCGATGCCCTCGTTCCGGTCACTGCGCTGAACCCGCTGCTTCCGTCCGGACAGCAGGGGGACACACCCGGCGAGGGCACGGATTCGGCTGACGAGAGTGGTGGCGGTGCCCCGGGGGCAGAGCCGGTCCAGCCTGGAGCCGGCATCCTCGGCTTCGAAACTCTCGGGGGTGGTCAGTGAGCGAGCCGCGAGAGGGCACGAGGGCCACGCCCAGCAAGACACGCTTTACCACTCTGCTGATGGTCGCCATGTTCGTTCTCACCGGCTGCGGGATCCAGACCTTGCAGGAGATCCCGCTGCCGGGCGGCGCTGCGCTCGGCCCCGAGCCCTACACGGTTACGGCGCAGTTCACGAACGTCGTCGATCTCGTGCCGAACAACAGCGTGCGCGTCAACGACGTGCCCGTCGGCGTCGTCCGCGAGGTCTCGCTGGCTCCCGACGGCTGGACCGCGGAGGTCCGGGTCGAGGTCAACGGCGCGGTCGTCCTGCCGGCGAACGCGACCGCGCGGCTGCGCCAGACCAGCCTCCTCGGCGAGAAGTTCGTCGAGCTGCTCCCCGCGCCCGGCGCCCCGCCGCAGGGGCGCCTAGCCGACGGCGCCGTCATCCCGGTCGACCAGACCGACGTCGGCGCCCAGGTCGAGGAGGTCCTCGGCGCGCTGTCGCTGCTGCTCAACGGCGGTGGTGTCGAGAAGGTCCAGACCATCGCCCGGGAGCTCAACGCCGCGACGACGGGCAACGAGGAGCAGCTGCGCTCGCTGCTGACGAACCTCGACACGCTCGTAGGCACCCTCGACCAGCAGAAGGCCGACATCGTGCGGGCCATCGACTCGCTCGAACGGCTCACCCGCACGCTGGTCGACCAGCGCGCACGGCTCGCCAATGTCATCGACAACCTCGGGCCGGGCCTCGACGTGCTCAACCAGCAGCGTGGACTGCTGGTGGAGACGCTGCAGGCGCTGAACCGGCTCTCCGACGTCGGCGTCGACGTCATCCGCCGCAGCCAGGCCAACACGGTGGCCGACCTGCGGGCGCTCCAGCCGATCCTGCGCAACCTCGTCGAGGCTGGAGACGCATTGCCCGGCTCGCTGCAGATCCTCGTGACGATCCCGTTCGCAGACAACTCGCTCAACGTCATCAAGGGCGACTTCGCGAACATCGACGTGACGCTCGATCTGGACCTCCAAGCGCTCTTGACCAACATCCTGAACGCGCCAGAAGTCCCTGGCGTCGGGACGATCTTCGACTTGCTGCAGTCGCCCGGGACGACACCGCAGCAAGGCACCACCGCGACTGAGGGTTCTGGCGCTCCCGGCGACACCGGAGCTCAGACCACGGCGGGGCTCGTACCTCAGCTACCGGGTCTCGGCGGAGGGAACGGCGGATGATCGGCACGAAGACGTTGCGCCTGGTGGCGCTGTTCGCGGTCATCTCGATCGTCGGCATCGTCTACGTGGGGCTGCGCTACGTCGGCGCGGACTCGCTCATCGGGCTTGGGCCGTACACCGTGCGCGTCCAGCTCGCGGAGTCGGGCGGGATCTTCCCCGACGCCTCGGTGAGCTACCGCGGGGTAGAGATCGGCAAGGTCGGCGACATGCGGGTCACCCCGCGCGGCCTGGAGGTCGATCTCGAGATCGAGAAGGACTCGCCGGACGTGCCGACGTCCGCTACAGCGGTGATCGCGAACCGCTCGGCGGTCGGTGAGCAGTACGTCGACCTGCAGCCGCCGAACAACGCGGGCCCGTACCTCGAGGACGGGTCGGTCATCCCGATGGAGCGGACGCGGACTCCCGTGCCCGTCGACCAGCTCCTCGCCGACGTCAACGCCCTCGCCACGTCGGTGCCGCTGCCGGAGCTGCGCACCACCGTCGACGAGCTGTTCAACGCGTTCGACCGGGCCGGCCCGGACCTCCAGCGCCTGCTTGACGGCACCAACGCGCTGGTCCCCGACGCCATCGCCAACCTGCCCACGTTCCGTCAACTGCTGCGAGACGGCCGGGTCGTCCTCAACACCCAGGTCGACCTCGGCCCGCAGATCATCTCGCTGAGCCGGGACCTGCAGCTGTTCACCGCTCAGCTCAAGGCCGACGACCCGAACCTCCGGCGGTTGGTCAACTCGGCCCCGCCAGCGGCTGCCCAGCTTGAGGGACTCATCCGAGAGGTCGGCCCGGATCTCAGTCGTGTCTTGGCCAACCTGCTCACGGTTAGCCGCATCCTTGAGCCACGTCAGGCGGGCATCCAGCAGGTCCTCGTCACCTACCCAGCGTTGTCCGCCGCTGCCCCGACCGTTGTGCCCGGCGACGGGCGGGTGCATTTCGGGCTCGTGCTCAACATCGCAGACCCTCCGTACTGCCGAAATGGGTATCTGCAGGCGACTGGAAACGGTGATCCCGAAACGACCTGGCAACGTGCCGATGCCCCGCCTTCTGGTGGGGGTGGCCCGGAGGGCTACTTCGACATGAACACCCGAGTGTTCTGCAACGAGGACCTGCCGGTGAACCCGCGCGGCTCGCAGTGGCACCCCAACACTGACGGCAGTCCGACCGACGAACGCCGGTCCCCTCCGGGAGGTGGCGACCCTCTTCTCGGGGGCGGTGGCGGTTCCCCTAACACCGAGTCGCAGAATGACCTCCCGACGTTGGCGTCTCTCCCGATGGACGGTGTCCTCGAAGGCAGTACAGGTGGGGCACCGCCAGTGATCATCCCGGGGCTTGGTGCCAACTGACCCCGAGCACGACCCCGCCGGCGCTCCCCGACGTGCCCGGCGGACGACCTGAGGAGCTGAGCGCCACGTCCCCGACGACGGCCCAGGAGGCCCCCGAGACCGACGAGGCCACCGACAGGCCCGCCGCGACCCCCGAGCAGCGCCGGCGGCGCCTCGTGACCGTGCTGGCGGTCCTGACCGTCCTGGCCCTGGCGGCCGCCGTCGCGAGCGGCGTCTACTGGTGGACCGGGACCCAGAGCAGCGACGCGAACGCCGCGGCGATGCGCGACGAGGCGATCGACGCCGCCGAGCAGATCGTCGTCAACATCAACACGGTGCGGCCGGCGACGCTCGACGCGGACCTCGACGCCGCGCAGACGTCCCTGACCGAGCCGATGCTCGGCGAGTACCAGCGGGTCCGGCAGCAGTTCGCCGAGAACCTGCGCCAGTCGCAGGCCGAGGTCATCGCGACGCCGGTCTCCGCGGCCCTGACGGCCTTCGATCCCCTCCACGAGCCGCCGACGGCCTCGGCGATCGTGGCGATCGACGTCGACGCCCGCAGCGCCACCGCGCAGCCCCAGTCCAAGCAGCAGCTGTTCCTCGTCGAGATGATCCGCACGCCGGAGGGCTGGAAGGCCGCCAAGGCGACGCCCTCGACCGGACAGCAGTAGCCGCGGCCGACACCAGAAAGGGGGAGTGACCGTGCCACCCCGCTCCCGCACCAAGCCCGGCTCCACCGCCCGCCGACCCAAGGTCGCCGGCCTGCGCCAGCACGCCCACGCGGGCGCCGGCGCCGGCACCGTCGACCCGGTCGACGCGCCCGACCTCGATGACCGCCTCGACGCGCCCGCGGTCGACGACCGGGTCGCGCCCGAGCCGGAGACGGCCCCGGACGACGCGGTGTCGCGCCCGGCGGAGGGCACGACGGCGACCTCGACCCGGGACGTCGCCGACGCACCGGCCGCTGAGCCGGAGACCGACGCCGGGTCGGCCACCGAGCCGGAGCCCGAGTCCGACACCGGGCCCGAGCCCGGTACCGAGTCCGACCCCGTCGCGTCCGCCGAGACGACCGCGCTGCCGGCGCCGGCCACCGACGAGGCCACGGTCGGCACCGAGCAGGACCCGGCGACCGGCACCGCGCCGGCCGGCGCGACCGCGGTGACCGCGGCCGGCGAGGCCACCGACGCCGGGCCGACCGGGACGGCCACCGGGACGAGCGAGACCGGCGAGCCCGGCAGGGCCGCCGGGACGACGGTCACGACGCCGCGCCCCAAGACCCGCCGGGGCACCACGCGCATGACGCCGCGCGCGGAGGCGGCCACGAAGGAGCGCCCGGCCCGCGACGGCGACGCCGCGGCCCCCACGCGCACGGCGAAGCCCACGCGCACCGGCGGGAAGGGCGCGGGCGCCCCGAGCCGCTTCGAGCGCCAGCGGGCGGCCCTGACCCGGTTCGGCGCCTCGCGGGCCCTGCCGGTCGTGCTCGTCGTCGTCACCGTGGTGTGCCTGGCCCTCGGCGGTCTCGCCTTCTGGCAGGGCAGGCAGGCCTGGACGAGCGGGCCCGTCAGCAACCAGGCCGTCGTCGACGTCGGCGGCACCGCCGAGCTCGTCGGGCAGAGCCGCGAGGCGATCGAGAAGATCTTCTCCTACGACTTCTCCCGCCTCGACGACTCGGCCGACGCCGCACGGACCATGTCGACCGGCCAGTTCGCGCAGCGCTACCTGTCGGTGTTCGACCAGACGATCCGCCAGCCGGCGCAGCAGCAGCAGCTCAGGCAGACGGCGACGGTCGTGAACATCGGCGTGACGCAGATGAGCGACGACCGGGCCACGGTCATGGCGCTGACGCAGTTCTCCGCGCAGCGCACCACCACCGGGCAGTCCACCAACGCCCCGGGCCTGCTGCGTCTCGAGATGGAGCGGGTCGACGGGCGCTGGAAGCTCGCCGAGCTGACGCCCCTCACCGCGCAGCGCTGATCACGAGCACGACGCGCCGGGCGCGCCACGCGCAGAGCGTGGCGCGCCCGGCGTCGTCATGTGTGGCCTGACCTGCACCCTGACCTGCACCGGGCCCGCTGTTCCGCGCGGGCGACACCGGGCGCGCCCCACTTGACTCCGGGGGCACGGGCGGTCACTCTGTTCGCAGCGCGGCGCCCCCGCGTCCGACCCCGGAGGTCGAATCCGCCGCTGGCGGAGGTCCCTCCCGGCGCGTCACGAGGGGGGCCGTTCGACAGGTGCCGCCGTGCGTGGCTAGACTGTCGGATCGCGCTGCCCTACGTCTGTTCGCCTCTTCGTGTGCCGACGCCCGGGCCGCGTCCACGCCGCCCGGTGCGCTGCGCCGCGTCCCCGGACGGTGAAGCTACTGACAGCGTTCAGACAGCGTTGTTCCGGAAGGACGCATCTTGGCAGTTACCCGCGCCACCAAGGTCTCGAACCACCACGCGTCGTTCCCCGGGGCACCCACCCGGGTCTCCTTCGCCAAGCTGGACCAGCCCCTCGAGGTTCCCGACCTGCTCGCCCTGCAGACCCAGTCGTTCGAGTGGCTGGTCGGCAGCGAGGAGTGGTTCGAGCGTCGCGTGGAGGCGGGTGAGGAGCTCCCCGCCGGTGGCCTGGAGGAGGTCCTCTCCGAGATCTCCCCCATCGAGGACTTCTCCGGCTCCATGAGCCTGTCCTTCTCCGACCCGCGCTTCGACGAGGTCAAGGCCTCGGTCGAGGAGTGCAAGGACAAGGACATGACGTACTCGGCCCCGCTGTTCGTCACGGCCGAGTTCACCAACAACACCACTGGTGAGATCAAGTCCCAGACGGTCTTCATGGGTGACTTCCCCGTGATGACCGACAAGGGCACGTTCATCATCAACGGCACCGAGCGCGTCGTCGTGTCGCAGCTCGTCCGCTCGCCGGGTGTGTACTTCGACCGCACGGTCGACAAGACCACCGACAAGGACGTCTTCAGCGTCAAGATCATCCCGAGCCGTGGTGCCTGGCTCGAGTTCGACGTCGACAAGCGCGACACCGTCGGGGTGCGCATCGACCGCAAGCGCCGCCAGCCGGTCACCGTGCTGCTGAAGGCGCTGGGGTGGACCGCCGAGCAGATCCAGGAGAAGTTCTCCTTCTCCGAGACGCTGCTGGCCACCCTGGAGAAGGACTCCACGGCCGGCCAGGACGAGGCGCTGCTCGACATCTACCGCAAGCTGCGTCCGGGCGAGCCGCCGACGCGTGAGAGCGCCCAGACGCTGCTGGAGAACCTCTTCTTCAAGGACAAGCGCTACGACCTGGCGAAGGTCGGCCGCTACAAGGTCAACAAGAAGCTGGGCTCCGCGGTCGACCCGTCGGTCGGGACGCTCTCCGAGGACGACATCATCAACACGATCTCCTACCTCGTGCGCCTGCACGCGGGGGAGACCGAGGTCGAGACGGAGACCGGGACGATCCCGGTCGAGACCGACGACATCGACCACTTCGGCAACCGTCGCCTGCGCACCGTCGGCGAGCTCATCCAGAACCAGATCCGGGTGGGCCTGTCCCGCATGGAGCGCGTCGTGCGCGAGCGCATGACGACCCAGGACGTCGAGGCCATCACGCCGCAGACCCTGATCAACATCCGGCCGGTCGTGGCCGCGATCAAGGAGTTCTTCGGCACCTCGCAGCTCTCGCAGTTCATGGACCAGACCAACCCGCTCGCGGGCCTGACCCACAAGCGCCGGCTCTCGGCGCTGGGTCCGGGCGGTCTGTCCCGGGAGCGCGCGGGCATGGAGGTCCGCGACGTCCACCCGTCGCACTACGGCCGCATGTGCCCGATCGAGACCCCGGAAGGTCCGAACATCGGCCTGATCGGGTCGCTGTCGAGCTTCGCGCGGGTCAACCCGTTCGGCTTCATCGAGACGCCGTACCGCAAGGTCGTCGACGGGGTCGTCATCGACCAGATCGACTACCTGACCGCCGACGAGGAGGACCGCTTCGTCGTCGCGCAGGCCAACGCGCCGCTCGACGAGGACGGCCACTTCACCGAGGACCGCGTCCTGGTGCGGCGCAAGGGCGGCGACGTCGACCTCATCGCGCCCACCCGCGTCGACTACATGGACGTCTCGCCGCGCCAGATGGTGTCGGTCGCGACGGCCATGATCCCGTTCCTCGAGCACGACGACGCCAACCGCGCGCTGATGGGCGCCAACATGCAGCGCCAGTCGGTGCCGCTGCTGCGCTCGGAGTCGCCGCTGGTGGGCACAGGCATGGAGCTGCGGGCCGCCGTCGACGCCGGTGACGTCATCGCCACCGACCGCGCCGGCGTGGTCGAGGAGCTCTCCGCGGACTACATCACGATCATGGACGACGAGGGTCAGCGCACGACCCACCGTCTCCACAAGTTCACGCGGTCCAACCAGGGCACCTGCATCAACCAGAAGCCGATCGTCTCGGAGGGCGACCGCGTCGAGGCCCGCCAGGTCCTCGCCGACGGGCCGTGCACCGAGGACGGCGAGATGGCCCTCGGGAAGAACCTGCTCGTGGCGATCATGCCGTGGGAGGGCCACAACTACGAGGACGCGATCATCCTGTCGCAGCGTCTCGTGCAGGACGACGTCCTGACCTCGATCCACATCGAGGAGCACGAGATCGACGCCCGCGACACCAAGCTGGGCGCCGAGGAGATCACGCGGGACATCCCGAACGTCTCCGAGGAGGTCCTGGCCGACCTCGACGAGCGCGGCATCATCCGCATCGGTGCCGAGGTCGCGGACGGCGACATCCTCGTCGGCAAGGTGACCCCCAAGGGCGAGACCGAGCTGACCCCCGAGGAGCGCCTGCTGCGCGCCATCTTCGGTGAGAAGGCCCGCGAGGTGCGCGACACCTCGCTGAAGGTCCCGCACGGCGAGACCGGCAAGGTCATCGGCATCCGCGTGTTCTCCCGCGAGGACGACGACGAGCTGCCGCCCGGGGTCAACGAGCTGGTCCGCGTCTACGTGGCCCAGAAGCGCAAGATCTCCGAGGGCGACAAGCTCGCCGGCCGCCACGGCAACAAGGGCGTCATCGGCAAGATCCTGCCGGTCGAGGACATGCCGTTCCTCGCCGACGGGACGCCGGTGGACATCGTCCTCAACACCCACGGTGTCCCGCGACGCATGAACATCGGCCAGGTCCTGGAGACCCACCTCGGGTGGATCGCCAAGAGCGGCTGGGAGGTCGACCCGGACAACACCGAGGAGTGGGCGGTGAACATGCCCGACGACATGCGTCGGGTGGAGCCGGACACCAACACTGCGACGCCGGTGTTCGACGGTGCGCGCCAGGCCGAGATCCAGGGCCTGCTCTCGTCGACGCTGCCCAACCGCGACGGCGTGCGGCTGGTCGGCGAGGACGGCAAGGCGCAGATCTTCGACGGACGTACCGGTGAGCCCTACCCGCACCAGATCGCGGTGGGCTACATGTACATCCTCAAGCTGCTGCACCTGGTGGACGACAAGATCCACGCCCGCTCGACGGGGCCGTACTCGATGATCACCCAGCAGCCGCTGGGCGGGAAGGCGCAGTTCGGCGGTCAGCGCTTCGGCGAGATGGAGTGCTGGGCCATGCAGGCCTACGGCGCGGCCTACACGCTGCAGGAGCTGCTGACCATCAAGTCGGACGACGTGCTCGGCCGCGTGAAGGTCTACGAGGCCATCGTCAAGGGCGAGAACATCCCCGAGCCGGGCATCCCGGAGTCGTTCAAGGTGCTGCTCAAGGAGCTCCAGTCGCTGTGCCTCAACGTGGAGGTGCTGTCCTCGGACGGCGCCGCCATCGAGATGCGCGACGGCGACGACGAGGACCTCGAGCGCGCCGCGGCGAACCTCGGCATCAACCTCTCGCGCAACGAGTCGCCGTCCGTCGACGACGTCGTCAACTAGCACCTCGCTGCCCCGGGTCGGGAGTCACCGCTCCCGGCCCGGGGACCGCGGACCCTCTCTAGAAAACAGCTCACCCATCCAGGGGAGAACCTTTGCTCGACGTCAACTTCTTCGACGAGCTGCGGATCGGTCTGGCCACCGCCGACGACATCCGCCAGTGGTCCTTCGGCGAGGTCAAGAAGCCCGAGACCATCAACTACCGCACGCTCAAGCCCGAGAAGGACGGCCTCTTCTGCGAGAAGATCTTCGGCCCCACTCGGGACTGGGAGTGCTACTGCGGCAAGTACAAGCGCGTCCGGTTCAAGGGCATCATCTGTGAGCGCTGCGGCGTCGAGGTGACCCGGGCCAAGGTGCGCCGTGAGCGCATGGGCCACATCGAGCTGGCCGCGCCGGTCACGCACATCTGGTACTTCAAGGGCGTCCCCTCGCGCCTGGGCTACCTGCTGGACCTGGCGCCCAAGGACCTCGAGAAGATCATCTACTTCGCGGCCTACGTGATCACCGAGGTGAACACGGAGCAGCGGCACAACGACCAGTCGACGCTCGAGAACGAGATCGCCGGCGAGCGCAAGCGTCTCGAGACGCAGCGCGACAACGACCTCGAGGCCCGCGCCCAGAAGCTCGAGAGCGACGTCGCCGAGCTCGAGGCCGAGGGCGCGAAGTCGGACGTGCGCCGCAAGGTCAAGGAGGGCGGCGAGCGCGAGATGCGCCAGCTGCGCGACCGTGCGCAGCGCGAGCTCGACCGCCTCGACGAGGTCTGGACCACCTTCACCAAGCTCGACCGTGGCCAGCTGATCTCGGACGAGACGCTCTACCGCGAGCTCTACGACCGCTACGCCGACTACTTCACCGGCGCCATGGGTGCCGAGGCGATCCAGAAGCTCCTGGAGACCTTCGACATCGAGGCCGAGGCCGAGAACCTCCGCGAGACCATCCGCAGCGGCAAGGGGCAGCGCAAGCTGCGCGCGCTCAAGCGGCTCAAGGTCGTCGCGGCCTTCCAGGCCACCGGCAACCGGCCCACCGGCATGGTGCTCGACTGTGTCCCGGTCATCCCGCCGGACCTGCGCCCGATGGTGCAGCTCGACGGTGGCCGCTTCGCGACGTCGGACCTCAACGACCTGTACCGCCGGGTCATCAACCGCAACAACCGCCTCAAGCGACTGATCGACCTCGGCGCGCCCGAGATCATCGTCAACAACGAGAAGCGGATGCTGCAGGAGGCCGTCGACGCGCTGTTCGACAACGGCCGCCGCGGCCGGCCGGTGACCGGGCCGGGCAACCGCCCGCTCAAGTCGCTGTCCGACCTGCTCAAGGGCAAGCAGGGCCGGTTCCGCCAGAACCTGCTCGGCAAGCGTGTCGACTACTCCGGCCGCTCGGTCATCGTCGTCGGCCCGCAGCTCAAGCTGCACCAGTGCGGCCTGCCCAAGCAGATGGCGCTCGAGCTGTTCAAGCCGTTCGTCATGAAGCGGCTGGTCGACCTCAACCACGCCCAGAACATCAAGTCCGCGAAGCGGATGGTCGAGCGTCAGCGCGGCCAGGTCTGGGACGTGCTCGAGGAGGTCATCAACGAGCACCCGGTGATGCTGAACCGGGCGCCCACGCTGCACCGCCTCGGCATCCAGGCCTTCGAGCCGCAGCTGGTCGAGGGCAAGGCGATCCAGCTGCACCCGCTCGTCTGCGAGGCGTTCAACGCCGACTTCGACGGTGACCAGATGGCGGTCCACCTGCCGCTGTCGGCCGAGGCGCAGGCCGAGGCCCGCATCCTCATGCTGTCGGCGAACAACATCCTGTCGCCGGCGTCGGGCAAGCCGTTGGCCATGCCCCGCCTCGACATGGTGACCGGCCTGTACTACCTGACCCAGCGGCGCGACGGCGCCACCGGCGAGGGCCAGGCCTTCTCGTCGGCCGCCGAGGCGATCATGGCGTACGACCTGGGGTCGCTCGACCTCCAGGCGCCGATCCGGATCCGGCTGAACGGCACCACGATGCCCGGGCCGGGGATGACGAACGGCGAGTACGAGCCGGGCCGGCCGTGGCTCGCGGAGACCACGCTGGGCCGGGTGCTCTTCAACGAGCTGCTGCCGGAGGACTACCCCTTCGTCAACGACCAGCTCCCGAAGAAGCGCCAGGCCGCGATCATCAACGACCTGGCCGAGCGGTACTCGATGACCGAGGTCGCGATGACCCTGGACCGGCTCAAGGACGCCGGCTTCCACTGGGCCACGCGCTCCGGGGTCACCATCGCCATCGACGACGTCGTCGTGCCCCCGCGCAAGCAGGAGATCCTCGACGAGTACGAGGCGCGGGCCGAGCAGGTCAACAAGCGCTACCAGCGCGGTGCGCTCTCCTACCAGGAGCGCAACGACGAGATGGTGCGCATCTGGGGCCAGGCCACCGAGGAGGTGGCCAAGGCGATGGAGGACAACTTCCCCGCGGACAACTCGATCTCGCGGATCGTCGCCTCCGGCGCCGCCGGCAACATGACCCAGGTGCGCCAGCTCGCGGGCATGAAGGGCCTGGTCGCGAACCCCAAGGGTGAGTTCATCCCGCGGCCGATCAAGTCCAACTTCCGCGAGGGCTTCTCGGTGGTCGAGTACTTCATCTCGACCCACGGCACGCGCAAGGGCCTCGCCGACACCGCGCTGCGCACCGCCGACTCGGGCTACCTGACCCGGCGCCTGGTCGACGTGTCGCAGGACGTCATCGTCCGCGAGGTCGACTGCGGCACCGAGCGCGGCATCCCGATGCCCATCGGCTCGGAGGACGCAGCGGGGACCGGGCTCGTCCGCGACGTGCACGTCGACACCAGCGTGTACACGCGCACGGCGGCCTCGGCCGTCACCGACGCCGACGGCAACGAGCTGCTCGCCCGCGGCGCCGACATCGGCCAGCAGGCGATCGACGCCCTCCTGGCCGCCGGCGTCGGCAAGGTCCGCGTCCGCAGCGTCCTGACCTGCGACTCGGCCCAGGGCGTCTGCGCCCGCTGCTACGGCCGCTCGCTGGCCACCGGCAAGCTCGTCGACGTCGGCGAGGCGGTCGGCATCGTCGCCGCGCAGTCGATCGGTGAGCCCGGCACGCAGCTGACGATGCGCACCTTCCACACCGGTGGCGTCGCGGGTGAGGACATCACCACGGGTCTGCCGCGTGTGCAGGAGCTCTTCGAGGCCCGCGTCCCGAAGGGCAAGGCGCCCATCGCGGACGTCGACGGCCGCATCCAGCTCGAGGACGGCGACAAGTTCTGGAAGATCACCCTCATCCCGGACGACGGGAGCGAGGAGGTCGTCTACGACAAGCTGTCCAAGCGCCAGCGGCTCGCGACCATCGAGGTCGACGGCTCCGAGCGCCCGCTGCAGGACGGCGACCACGTCGGCGTCGGTCAGCAGCTGCTCGAGGGCACGGCCGACCCGCACGAGGTGCTGCGCGTGATGGGCCCGCGCGAGGTGCAGCTGCACCTCGTCGACCAGGTGCAGAAGGTGTACCGGTCGCAGGGTGTGTCCATCCACGACAAGCACATCGAGGTCATCGTCCGGCAGATGCTGCGCCGGGTGACGATCATCGACTCGGGCGCCACCGAGTTCCTGCCCGGTGGTGTCGTGGACCGCGCCGAGTTCGAGGCGGCCAACCGCCGCGTCGTCTCCGAGGGCGGCGACCCCGCCGCCGGCCGTCCGGTGCTCATGGGCATCACGAAGGCCTCGCTCGCCACCGAGTCGTGGCTGTCCGCCGCCTCCTTCCAGGAGACGACGCGCATCCTGACCAACGCGGCGATCGAGGGGAAGTCCGACAGCCTCGTGGGGCTGAAGGAGAACGTGATCATCGGCAAGCTGATCCCGGCCGGCACCGGCATCAACCGGTACCGGAACATCCAGGTCCAGCCCACCGAGGAGGCCCGCGCGGCCGCCTACGCCCTGCCGAGCTACGACGACGGGTACTACGCCCCGGACGTCTTCGGCTCCGGCACCGGTGCGGCCGTGCCGCTCGACGACTACGACTTCGGTCAGTTCCGCTGACCTGAGGAGTCCGCACGACACCGGAGGGCGTCCCCGCTGCTGGCGGGGGCGCCCTCCGTCGTGTGCGGGCAGCTCCGCCGTTCGCCGTCCGCGACTGATCACCAGGCCGCAACGCACCCCGGGAGGGGTCCGCGCGGTGCCTCTCGACCTGCTGATCTCGAGCTGGTGGGCGCGGGTATCGCTTGCAGCGACGGGACGCGCGGGTATCCTTGCCCAGTCCGGTCGGTGCGGTGCAGCCACCCGCGTCGGCATGGCTCCCGTCGCTGGCGGGGGTCGAGGACGTCCGAGGGGTCGCGGCGCAGGACACCGACGGCGTCGCCGGGCCGCTGCGAGCGGCGTCCGGCACCCTGATCCGACCCGCTGCGACGTGCCCTGACGCACGCGCGTACCCTGGTGCACAGTGCCCGACGTGGTCGGGTCGCTCCGCGTGCCCCGGATGTGCGGTGCGCCGGTCCGAAGAGTCTCGAGGACCCTGGCGCCCCCGATGACGGGGCGGTCCGCCGCCGGCGTGCCGTGTCGCGGGGCAAGCGAGCCCGAATAGAGCGCAGCAGAGGAACGGAAACAGCCGGTCGATGCCCACCATCCAGCAGTTGGTCCGCCGGGGCCGCGAGGACAAGGTCGAGAAGACCAAGACCGCGGCTCTCAAGGGGAGCCCGCAGCGCCGCGGCGTCTGCACGCGCGTCTACACCACCACGCCGAAGAAGCCGAACTCCGCGCTGCGCAAGGTCGCGCGCGTCCGGCTCTCGAACGGCATCGAGGTCACGGCCTACATCCCCGGTGAGGGCCACAACCTGCAGGAGCACTCGATCGTGCTCGTGCGCGGCGGTCGTGTGAAGGACCTGCCGGGCGTCCGCTACAAGATCATCCGCGGTGCACTGGACACGCAGGCGGTCAAGAACCGCAAGCAGGCCCGCAGCCGCTACGGGACGAAGAAGGACAAGAGCTGACATGCCGCGCAAGGGACCCGCTCCGAAGCGTCCGCTCGTCGCCGACCCGGTCTACGGGTCGCCGCTCGTGACGCAGCTCGTGAACAAGGTGCTCGTCGACGGCAAGCGCTCGCTGGCCGAGCGCATCGTCTACGGGGCGATGGAGGGCTGCCGCGAGCGCAACGGCGCCGACCCCGTCGTCACGCTCAAGCGGGCGCTGGACAACGTCAAGCCGGCCCTCGAGGTCCGCAGCCGCCGCGTCGGTGGCGCGACCTACCAGGTGCCGATCGAGGTCCGCGCCGGCCGCTCGACCACGCTCGGCCTGCGCTGGCTGATCACCTACTCCCGGGCGCGCCGGGAGAAGACGATGATCGAGCGGCTCACGAACGAGCTGCTCGACGCGTCGAACGGTCTCGGCGCCAGCGTCAAGCGCCGCGAGGACACGCACAAGATGGCGGAGTCGAACAAGGCGTTCGCGCACTACCGCTGGTGACCGGCAGGGCCCGGGGGTGCGACCCACCCACCGGGCCCGCTCGGTCCGAGAACACCCGCCGCGGGACCCGCGGCGACGAACCGACGGGAAGAGGAATTCCGTGGCACGCGAGGTGCTGAACGATCTGGGCAAGGTCCGCAACATCGGGATCATGGCCCACATCGACGCGGGCAAGACCACGACGACCGAGCGCGTCCTGTTCTACACCGGCATCAACTACAAGATCGGTGAGGTCCACGACGGCGCGGCCACGATGGACTGGATGGAGGAGGAGCAGAAGCGCGGCATCACGATCACGTCCGCCGCGACGACCTGCTTCTGGAAAGACCACCAGATCAACATCATCGACACGCCCGGTCACGTCGACTTCACGGTCGAGGTCGAGCGCTCCCTGCGCGTCCTGGACGGCGCGGTCGCCGTCTTCGACGGCAAGGAGGGCGTCGAGCCGCAGTCCGAGACGGTGTGGCGTCAGGCCGACACCTACAACGTCCCGCGCATCTGCTTCGTCAACAAGATGGACAAGCTGGGCGCGGACTTCTACTTCACCGTGCAGACGATCAAGGACCGCCTCGGCGCCAAGCCGCTGGTCCTGCAGCTGCCGATGGGGTCGGAGTCGGACTTCTACGGGGTCGTCGACCTGGTCCGCATGCGTGCGCTGACCTGGCGCGGCGAGGTCTCCAAGGGCGAGGACTACGCCGTCGAGGAGATCCCGGCCGAGATGGCCGACCAGGTCGAGGAGTACCGCACCGCGCTGATCGAGTCGATCGCCGAGAACGACGAGGCGCTCATGGAGCGCTACTTCGCCGGCGAGGAGCTCTCGGTCGAGGAGATCGAGCACGGCATCCGCGCCGTGACGGTCACCGGCGACTACTACCCGATCATCTGCGGCTCGGCGTTCAAGAACAAGGGCGTGCAGCCCATGCTCGACGCCGTCATCGCCTACCTGCCGGCGCCGACCGACGTCCCGGCCGTCAACGGCACGCTGCTCGACGGCGAGACCCAGGTGCAGCGCCACGCGACCACGGACGAGCCGTTCTCGGCCCTCGCGTTCAAGATCGCCGCGCACCCGTTCTACGGGAAGCTGACCTACGTCCGCGTGTACTCGGGCAAGCTCGCCCAGGGCACGCAGATCATCAACTCGACCAAGGACCGCAAGGAGCGCATCGGCAAGCTGCTGCAGATGCACTCCAACAAGGAGAACCCGGTCGACGAGGCCCGTGCCGGCCACATCTACGCGGTGGTGGGCCTCAAGGACACGACGACGGGTGACACCCTCTGCGACCCGCAGAACCCGGTGATCCTCGAGTCGATGACCTTCCCGGAGCCGGTCATCTCCGTGGCGGTCGAGCCGAAGTCGAAGGCCGACCAGGAGAAGCTCTCGACCGCGATCCAGCGTCTCGCCGACGAGGACCCCACGTTCCGCGTCAACCTCGACGAGGAGACCGGACAGACGATCATCTCGGGGATGGGCGAGCTCCACCTCGAGGTGCTGGTCAACCGGATGAAGTCCGACTACAAGGTCGAGGCCAACATCGGCAAGCCGCAGGTGGCCTACCGCGAGACCATCCGGCGCACGGTCGACAAGCACGAGTACACGCACAAGAAGCAGACCGGTGGCTCGGGGCAGTTCGCCCGCGTCATCATCAAGCTCGAGCCGCTGGAGAAGACGGCCGACGGCCCGCTCTACGAGTTCGACAACAAGGTGACCGGTGGCCGTGTGCCGCGGGAGTACATCCCGTCGGTGGACGAGGGTGCGCAGGACGCCATGCAGTACGGCGTCCTGGCCGGCTACCCGCTGGTGGGCCTGAAGCTGACGCTGCTCGACGGCCAGTACCACGAGGTGGACTCGTCGGAGATGGCGTTCAAGGTGGCCGGGTCGATGGCGCTCAAGGAGGCGGCCCGCAAGGCCGACCCCGCGCTGCTCGAGCCCGTCATGGCCGTCGAGGTGTCGACGCCCGAGGACTACATGGGCGACGTCATCGGCGACCTCAACTCCCGCCGTGGCCAGATCCAGGCCATGGAGGAGCGGACCGGCGGCGGGCGCATCGTGCGCGCGATCGTCCCGCTCTCGGAGATGTTCGGCTACGTCGGCGACCTGCGGTCGCGGACCCAGGGCCGGGCGAACTACTCCATGCAGTTCGACTCCTACGCGGAGGTCCCGGCCAACGTGGCCAAGGAGATCATCGCCAAGGCGACCGGCGAGTGACGCGGGTCCGCGGCCCGGGTGCGTCCCGGGCCGCGGACCAGGTCGCGGGCCGTCACACGGGCTTCGCTAGCCTCGTGACGGCCCTCTCGGTCCTCCGAGACACGGCAGGACCCACACCGACGAGCACCACCCGACCCGGGCCCACCACACGAGGGACGGGTCAGGAAAGAACAGTCCAGGAGGACGAGAGCAGTGGCGAAGGCCAAGTTCGAGCGGACCAAGCCGCACGTCAACATCGGCACCATCGGTCACATCGACCACGGGAAGACGACGCTCACCGCGGCGATTACCAAGGTGCTGCACGACAAGTACCCCGACCTCAACCAGGCCTCGGCGTTCGACATGATCGACAAGGCCCCCGAGGAGCGGCAGCGCGGCATCACCATCTCGATCGCGCACGTCGAGTACCAGACCGAGAAGCGTCACTACGCGCACGTCGACTGCCCCGGGCACGCCGACTACGTCAAGAACATGATCACCGGCGCGGCCCAGATGGACGGCGCCATCCTCGTGGTGGCCGCCACCGACGGCCCCATGCCGCAGACCCGCGAGCACGTGCTGCTCGCCCGCCAGGTCGGCGTCCCCTACATCGTGGTGGCGCTGAACAAGGCGGACATGGTCGACGACGAGGAGATCATGGAGCTCGTCGAGATGGAGGTCCGCGAGCTCCTGTCCTCGCAGGACTTCCCCGGCGACGACCTCCCCGTCGTCCGCGTCTCGGCGCTCAAGGCGCTCGAGGGCGACGCCGAGTGGGGCAACGCGATCATGTCGCTGATGGACGCCGTCGACGACAGCATCCCGTCGCCGGAGCGTGACACCGACAAGCCGTTCCTCATGCCCGTCGAGGACGTCTTCACGATCACCGGCCGCGGCACCGTCGTCACCGGCCGCGTCGAGCGCGGCATCGTCAAGGTGAACGAGGAGGTGGAGATCATCGGCATCCGCGCGAAGTCGACGAAGACCACCACCACGGGCATCGAGATGTTCCGCAAGCTCCTCGACGAGGGGCGTGCCGGCGACAACGTCGGCCTGCTCCTGCGCGGCATCAAGCGCGAGGACGTCGAGCGCGGCATGGTCATCGGCAAGCCCGGCTCGATCACGCCGCACACGGAGTTCGAGGGCCAGGTCTACATCCTGGGCAAGGACGAGGGCGGGCGGCACACGCCGTTCTTCAACAACTACCGCCCGCAGTTCTACTTCCGGACCACCGACGTCACCGGCGTGGTGACGCTGCCGGAGGGCACCGAGATGGTCATGCCCGGTGACAACACCGAGATGTCCGTCCAGCTGATCCAGCCGATCGCCATGGAGGAGGGCCTCCAGTTCGCCATCCGTGAGGGTGGTCGGACGGTCGGCGCCGGTCAGGTCACGAAGATCCACAAGTAGGTCTCTCTCCGGGACCCCCGGTGCGTGGCCGCGACAGCGGCCGTGCGACACTGGAGTCCTAGTTCGCACGGGGCGGCCGGCTCATGCGGTATCGAGCCGGCCGCCCTGTTGTGAGCAGGGGTCCGAGAGCCACACCACTGGATCCGGGTCGCCCGGCCGTGCCAGCCACGCGCCGGGAGAGCCACCGTGCCGGTCCCCGACGGGGGCGCGGGACGGACACACGTTGAACAGCGCGAGGTCCGCGGGCCCGCAGCGCGCGCGAGCGCGGGGCGGAGCCCGGCGACGGATTCGACACGCCCGACCGCGTGGACCGGCGACGGTCCCGGTCGGGAAGGCGATTCCGGCCGGCACGCACCGGGGCGTCTCGAGAACCTGGCCAGCCACCGGGGGCGCATGCCCCGGGTGGGACGAGAAGAGGAACGGCAAAGCCACCATGGCGGGACAGAAGATCCGCATCCGGCTCAAGGCCTACGACCACGAAGCGATCGACGCGTCGGCTCGGAAGATCGTCGAGACCGTGACGCGCACCGGCGCCTCCGTGGTCGGGCCCGTGCCGCTGCCCACCGAGAAGAACATCTACTGCGTCATCCGCTCGCCGCACAAGTACAAGGACTCGCGCGAGCACTTCGAGATGCGCACGCACAAGCGACTGATCGACATCGTCGACCCGACGCCGAAGACGGTGGACGCGCTCATGCGCATCGACCTGCCGGCGAGCGTCGACGTGAACATCCAGTGAGGCCGGCCGTGACCAACGCAGCTGCAGCACACACCCACCCGGCCAAGCCGGAGCGGAAGATGAGCGGCGTCCTCGGCACCAAGGTCGGGATGACCCAGGTCTTCGACGAGGCCAACCGCGTCGTCCCCGTGACCGTCGTGAAGGCCGGTCCCTGCGTCGTGACGCAGGTCCGCACCCCCTCGGTGGACGGCTACAACGCCGTCCAGATCGCCTACGGCGCGATCGACCCGCGCAAGGTGAACAAGCCCGAGACGGGCCACTTCTCCAAGGCCGGCGTGACCCCGCGGCGCCACCTCGCCGAGCTCCGCACGAGCGACGCGAGCGACTACGAGGTCGGCCAGGAGGTCACCGCCGAGGTGTTCTCCGCCGGCGCCGTCGTCGACATCTCGGGCACGAGCAAGGGCAAGGGCACCGCCGGTGTCATGAAGCGCCACGGCTTCGGCGGCCTCGGGGCCAGCCACGGCACGCAGCGCAAGCACCGCTCGCCCGGCGCCATCGGCGGTTGCGCCACCCCCGCGCGCGTCTTCAAGGGCACGCGGATGGCCGGCCGCATGGGCCACGTCAAGACCACGACCCAGAACCTGACCGTGCACGGTGTCGACGCCGACGCCGGCCTGCTGCTGATCCGCGGCGCCGTTCCGGGCCCGCGCGGCGGCCTGGTCCTCGTCACGACGGCCAGCAAGGTCGATCCCGCGAAGGGCGGTGCCCAGTGACCTCGCCTGATTCCTCCCGGGCCGCCGACGGCCACACCCCCGGCCCGACCGAGGCCGAGGGCCCCGACGCGGCCGAGCAGGTCGACGCCGGCACCGGCTCGACCACGACGGCCGCCACCGCGACCCTGCGGACCGCGCGCCGGTCGGGCTACTCGGCCGGTGAGGCCCGCCGCCTCGCCCGCCGCGACCGCCACGCGCAGGCCGCCGGCGAGACCCGCTCGGTCCCGGTGCACACCCCCGCGGGCGGCACCGACGGCACCGCGGAGCTCCCGGGCGAGCTGTTCGACGCCCCGGCCAGCACCGCGCTGATGCACCAGGTCGTCACCGCGCAGCTCGCGGCGGCCCGCCAGGGCACGCACGACACCAAGACGCGCGGCGAGGTCCGCGGCGGCGGCAAGAAGCCGTACCGCCAGAAGGGCACCGGCCGCGCCCGCCAGGGCTCGGTGCGCGCGCCGCAGTTCACCGGCGGCGGCACCGTCCACGGACCGACGCCGCGCGACTACGACCAGCGGACCCCGAAGAAGATGAAGGCGGCGGCCCTGCGCGGCGCGCTGTCGGACCGCGCCCGTCACGAGCGCATCCACGTCTTCTCGGCGCTCGTCGACGGCACGGCCCCGTCCACCAAGGGTGCGCGCAGCGCGCTCGAGGCGGTCGTGACGCCGAGCCGGGAGCACCGCACGGTCCTCGCGGTCATCGCCCGCGACGACGAGGCCGCGCGCCGCAGCGTGGCCAACCTGCCGGCGGTCCACCAGCTCGCGCCGGACCAGCTGAACACCTACGACGTCCTGCGCGCCGACGACGTGGTCTTCACGACCGCCGCGCTCGAGGCGTTCGTGGCCGCCCGCACCGCGGGTGGACAGGAGGTCGAGAAGTGATCGCCGACCCGCGAGACGTGATCATCGCGCCGGTCATCTCCGAGAAGAGCTACGGCCTCCTGGAGGAGCGCCAGTACACCTTCCTGGTGAAGCCGGACGCGAACAAGACGCAGATCAAGATCGCCGTCCAGGAGATCTTCGACGTGCAGGTGGCCAGCGTGAACACGCTGAACCGCGAGGGCAAGCGCAAGCGCTCCCGCCGCGGCTTCGGCAAGCGCAAGGACACCAAGCGCGCGGTCGTGACGGTGACGCCCGAGAGCCGGACCATCGACGTGTTCGGCGCGCCCGGGGCAGGGAGCTGACCATGGGAATCCGCAGGTACAAGCCGACGACCGCCGGGCGGCGCGGCGCGAGCGTCTCGGACTTCGCCGAGATCACGCGCGACCACCCGGAGAAGTCGCTGATCCGCCCGCTGCACAACAAGGGCGGCCGCAACGTCACCGGGCGCATCACCACCCGGCACCAGGGCGGCGGCCACAAGCGGGCCTACCGCGTCATCGACTTCCGTCGCCACGACAAGGACGGCGTGCCGGCGAAGGTCGCGCACATCGAGTACGACCCGAACCGCAGCGCGCGCATCGCCCTCCTGCACTACCTGGACGGCGAGAAGCGCTACATCATCGCGCCCGAGCGCCTCGGGCAGGGCGACACGGTCGAGGCCGGCCCCAGGGCCGACATCAAGCCGGGCAACAACCTGCCGATGCGCAACATCCCCACCGGCACGGTGATCCACGCGATCGAGCTCCGCCCCGGCGGCGGCGCGAAGATCGCCCGCTCGGCCGGCGCCCGCGTCCAGCTGGTCGCGAAGGACGGGCCGTACGCCCAGCTGCGGATGCCCTCGGGCGAGATCCGCAACGTCGACGTCCGCTGCCGCGCCACCATCGGCGAGGTCGGCAACGCCGAGCACTCGAACATCAACTGGGGCAAGGCGGGCCGCAACCGCTGGCGCGGCAAGCGCCCGCAGGTCCGCGGTGTCGCGATGAACCCGGTCGACCACCCGCACGGTGGTGGTGAGGGCAAGACCTCCGGTGGTCGCCACCCGGTCAACCCCGCCGGCACCCCCGAGGGCCGCACCCGGACCCGGAAGGCGAGCGACCGCATGATCGTGCGCCGCCGCAAGACCGGCAAGAACCGCAAGAAGCGCTGACGAGAGCAGGAGGGAGCGAAGCGATGCCACGCAGTCTCAAGAAGGGCCCGTTCGTCGACGACCACCTGCTCAAGAAGGTGGACGCGCTCAACGAGGCCAACCGCAAGACCGTCATCCGGACCTGGTCCCGGCGGTCGACGATCATCCCGGACATGATCGGCCACACGCTGGCCGTCCACGACGGGCGCAAGCACGTCCCGGTGTTCGTCTCGGAGTCCATGGTCGGGCACAAGCTCGGCGAGTTCGCCCCGACCCGCACGTTCCGCGGGCACGTCAAGGAGGACCGCCGCTCCCGTCGTCGCTAGACGACGGGCGAGCGCGGGATTCCCCATGGCCCGAGACAAGGAAGGTACGTCCGAATGACCGCAGCAGCCGACACCGCCACGGACCCCCGCGGGGCCGTCGCGCGGGCGCGCTACGTGCGCATGTCGCCGATGAAGGTCCGCCGCGTGGTGGACCTCGTCCGCGGCATGCCCGTCGGCCAGGCCGCCTCGGTGCTGGAGTTCGCCGAGATGAAGGCGGCCGGCCCGGTGGCCAAGGTCGTCGCGAGCGCGGTGGCCAACGCCGAGAACAACTTCGACCTGGACCCGGCGAAGCTCGTGATCTCGACGATCACGGTCGACGAGGGTCCGACCATGAAGCGGTTCCAGCCCCGCGCGCAGGGCCGGGCGTACCGCATCCGGAAGCGGACCAGCCACATCTACGTCGAGGTGACCGAGGTCGCCGCGGCGCAGGGCGGCCGTCCGCGCGCGAAGAGGAGTGGCCGCTGATGGGCCAGAAGATCAACCCGCACGGCTTCCGCCTCGGCATCACCACCGACTGGAAGTCGCGCTGGTACGCCGACAAGCAGTACGCCGACTACGTCGCCGAGGACGTCAAGATCCGCCGCATGCTCTCGAAGGGCATGGAGCGCGCCGGCATCTCCAAGGTCGAGATCGAGCGCACTCGCGACCGCGTCCGCGTCGACATCCACACCGCGCGCCCCGGCATCGTCATCGGCCGCCGCGGCGCCGAGGCCGACCGCCTGCGCGGCAACCTCGAGAAGCTGACCGGCAAGCAGGTCCAGCTCAACATCCTCGAGGTCAAGGGCGCCGAGGCGGACGCGCAGCTCGTCGCGCAGGGCGTGGCCGAGCAGCTGTCCAACCGCGTGTCGTTCCGGCGCGCGATGCGCAAGGCCATGCAGTCGGCCATGCGCAGCCCGGGCGTCAAGGGCATCCGGGTGCAGTGCTCCGGCCGTCTCGGCGGCGCCGAGATGTCCCGCTCGGAGTTCTACCGCGAGGGGCGCGTGCCGCTGCACACGCTGCGCGCGGAGATCGACTACGGCCTGTTCGAGGCCCGGACCAACTTCGGCCGCATCGGCGTGAAGGTCTGGATCTACAAGGGCGACGTCGTCGGCGGGAAGCGCGAGTCGGAGCGCCAGGCCGCGCTCGACGCCGCGCAGCGCGACCCGCGCGGTGGCCGCGGCAACCGCGGCGACCGCGGTGACCGTCCCCGCGGGCGTCGCTCCGGCTCCTCGGGCACGACGGGCACGAGCACCGAGGCCGGGCGCGCCGCCGCCGAGCAGGCCAACGAGACCGCCGGTGCCAGCACGGGCGGGGCCCCCGCGGGCGCCGCCCCCGAGGCCAGCACGCAGACGGAGTCCTGACGCCATGCTGATCCCCCGCAAGGTCAAGTACCGCAAGCAGCACCGGCCGGACCGGACGGGCGCCGCCAAGGGCGGCACCCAGATGTCCTTCGGCGACTACGGCATCCAGGCCCTGGAGCACGCCTACGTCACCAACCGGCAGATCGAGTCCGCCCGTATCGCCATCACGCGGCACATCCGCCGTGGCGGCAAGGTGTGGATCAACATCTTCCCGGACCGGCCGCTGACCAAGAAGCCGGCCGAGACCCGCATGGGTTCCGGGAAGGGCTCGCCCGAGAAGTGGGTGGCGAACGTGAAGCCGGGCCGGGTCATGTTCGAGATGAGCTACCCCAACGAGGCGACGGCCCGCGAGGCCCTGCGCCGCGCGCAGCACAAGCTGCCGATGCGCTGCCGCATCGTGAGCCGTGAGGAGACCTTCTGATGGCCGCCGGAACCCCCGCCGCCGAGCTGCGCGAGCTCACGAGCGAGGAGCTCGTGGCCCGCGCCCGCGAGGCCAAGGCCGAGCTGTTCAACCTGCGCTTCCAGATGGCGACCGGGCAGCTGGACAACAACCGTCGACTGCGGACCGTGCGCCACGACATCGCGCGCATCTACACGGTGATGCGCGAGCGTGAGCTCGGCCTGTCGGTCGCCCCCGATGAGGAGGGAGCGGCATGAGCGAGCAGCCCCAGGGATCCACTCAGACCAGCTCGGGGGCGTCGGCCCCGGAGCGTGACGAGGAGCAGCAGGTCCGCTCCGAGGTGAAGCAGGGCGAGAACGCCCAGCAGAGCCCGGCGCAGGCCCGCAACGACGACCGCGGCCTGCGCAAGGTGCGCGAGGGCCTGGTCGTCTCGGACAAGATGGCCAAGACCATCGTCGTCAGCCTCGAGGACCGGGTGAAGCACCCGCGCTACTCGAAGGTCATCCGGCGCACGAAGAAGGTCAAGGCGCACGACGAGGACAACACCGCCGGCCCCGGCGACCGCGTGCTCCTCATGGAGACCCGGCCGCTGTCGGCCACGAAGCGCTGGCGTCTCGTCGAGATCCTCGAGAAGGCCAAGTAGCAACCCGAAACCATCCGCCGCGTGCGGGTAGGTCAGGAGAGACGAAGTGATCCAGCAGGAGTCGCGACTCCGGGTCGCCGACAACACCGGTGCACGGGAGATCCTGTGCATCCGTGTGCTCGGCGGGTCCTCCCGGCGGTACGCGGGCATCGGCGACGTCATCGTGGCGACGGTCAAGGAGGCCATCCCGGCCTCGGGCGTCAAGCGCGGCGACGTCGTGAAGGCCGTCGTCGTGCGCACCCGCAAGGAGAAGCGCCGCCCGGACGGCTCGTACATCAAATTCGACGAGAACGCCGCCGTCATCATCAAGAACGACCGTGAGCCCCGCGGGACCCGCATCTTCGGCCCGGTGGGCCGCGAGCTGCGCGACAAGAGGTTCATGCGGATCATCTCGCTCGCGCCGGAGGTGCTGTAGCAGATGAAGGTGAAGAAGGGCGACACGGTCGTCGTCATCGCCGGCAAGGACAAGGGCGCCAAGGGCAAGGTCATCCAGGCCTACCCGGACCGCGAGCGCGTGCTCGTGGAGGGCGTCAACCGGATCAAGAAGCACACCGCCCAGTCGGCCAACCAGCGCGGTGCCCAGAGCGGCGGGATCGTCACGCAGGAGGCGCCGATCCACGCGTCGAACGTGATGGTCGTCGACGCCGACGGCAAGCCGACCCGCGTCGGCACCCGCGCCGGTGGCGAGGGCGAGCCCAAGCGCGTGCGCGTCTCGCGGCGCAGCGGGAAGGACCTCTCGTGACCAGTACCGAAGCTCCCGAGACGACCCGTCCGCGGCTGCAGCAGCGCTACCACGACGCGATCAAGCAGGCGCTGCAGGAGCAGTTCGGGTACGCGAACCCGATGCTGATCCCCGGCGTCGTCAAGGTCGTCGTCAACATGGGTGTCGGCGAGGCCGCGCGCGACTCGAAGCTGATGGAGGGCGCGGTCCGCGACCTCACCCTCATCGCCGGCCAGAAGCCGGAGATCCGCCGGGCCCGCAAGTCCATCGCGCAGTTCAAGCTGCGCGAGGGCATGCCGATCGGCGCCCGCGCCACCCTCCGCGGTGCGCGCATGTGGGAGTTCCTGGACCGGCTGCTGACCATCGGCCTGCCGCGCATCCGCGACTTCCGCGGCCTCTCGCCGAAGCAGTTCGACGGGTCGGGCAACTACACGTTCGGTCTCTCGGACCAGACCATGTTCCACGAGATCGACCAGGACTCGATCGACCGGCCGCGGGGGATGGACATCACCGTGGTCACCTCCGCGACGACCGACGAGGAGGGCCGGGCGCTGCTCCGTCAGCTCGGCTTCCCGTTCAGGGAGAACTGAGATGGCGAAGAAGGCACTGGTCAACAAGGCCGCGCGCAAGCCGAAGTTCGCGGTGCGCGGCTACACCCGCTGCAACCGGTGCGGGCGTGCCCGCGCGGTGCTGCGCAAGTTCGGGCTCTGCCGGGTCTGCCTGCGCGAGATGGCGCACCGGGGCGAGCTCCCGGGCGTGAGCAAGGCCTCCTGGTGAGGTCGGTGCACGACTCCCGGGACCTCGACGAGGACGCCCCGCGCGAGGGTGCGATCGACCCCGCGCTCCTGCGCCTCATCCAGCGCGTCGCCCACCGCGAGCACCTGCTCGACGGCACGGTGAATCCCACGGCGCCGCGCGTCCGTACGACCGCTGACAGAAGCTCCGCACGCCGCAGGCCCGCCATCGGGAGCGCGCGCTCGCGCGCCACCCGGGGAACCACGGCGAGGAAGGTGACCTGGTCATGACGATGACCGACCCGATCGCGGACATGCTCACGCGCATCCGCAACGCCAACTCGGCGTTCCACGAGAGCGCGACCATGCCGCACAGCAAGCTCAAGGCGCACGTGGCGCAGGTCCTGCTGGACCAGGGCTACATCGCCGGCTACCGCACCGAGGCCGCCACCGTGGGCCAGTCCCTCGTGGTCGACCTCAAGTACGGGCCGAACCGCGAGCGCAGCATCGCCGGCATCAAGCGGGTCTCCAAGCCCGGCCTGCGCGTCTACGCGAAGTCGAACGAGCTCCCGCGGGTGCTCGGCGGCCTCGGCGTCGCGATCATCTCGACGTCGTCCGGGCTCCTGACCGACCGGCAGGCCCACCAGCGACGGATGGGCGGGGAAGTCCTCGCCTTCGTCTGGTAGCGGGAAGGGGAACCGAACCATGTCACGCATCGGCAAGGCCCCGATCACCGTGCCGTCGGGCGTCGACGTCAACGTCGACGGTCGTGAGGTCACCGTGAAGGGGCCCAAGGGCACCCTGAGCCACGTCGTCGACGAGCCCATCACGGTCTCGCTCGACGACGGCGTGCTCTCCGTCCAGCGTCCCGACGACGAGCGGGAGAGCCGCGCGCTGCACGGCCTGTCCCGCTCCCTGCTCAACAACCTGGTGCAGGGCGTGTCGCAGGGCTTCGAGCGCAAGCTCGAGATCCACGGCGTCGGCTACCGCGTGCAGCTCCGCGGCTCGGACCTCGAGTTCGCGCTGGGCTTCAGCCACCCGGTGAAGATCACGCCGCCGGACGGGATCACGTTCGCGGTCGAGAGCCCCACGCGGTTCTCGGTCCAGGGCATCGACAAGCAGCTCGTCGGCCAGGTCGCCGCGAACATCCGGTGGCTGCGCCGCCCCGACCCCTACAAGGGCAAGGGCGTCCGCTACGCCGGCGAGCAGATCCGCCGCAAGGTCGGGAAGACGGGCAAGTGATGGCTGAGAACAACGGCACCACGACGACGGCCGCGCCGACGAGCAAGGCCCGGGGCCACCTGGGCAAGAACGTCTCGGAGACCCGCCGCGCGGGTCGCACCCGGCGCCACGTCCGGCTGCGCAAGAAGATCGCCGGCACGCCGTCGCGCCCGCGCCTGGTCGTCACCCGCTCCACGCGGCACATCACCGCGCAGGTGGTCGACGACATCGCCGGCCACACGCTCGCGCACGCCTCCACCCTGGAGGCCGACGTCCGCGGGATGGAGGGCGACAAGAAGGCCCAGGCCGCCAAGGTCGGGGAGCTCGTCGCGTCCCGCGCCAAGGAGCAGGGCATCGACGCGGTCGTCTTCGACCGCGGCGGTCGCCGGTACCACGGCCGCATCGCGCAGCTCGCGGATGCGGCCCGCGAGGGGGGTCTGCAGTTCTGATGACCGCGACCCCCGTGAACAGCAACGGAAGGAACCCCTGATGCCGGGACGCACTCGGCGCGACGGACCGGCCGGCTCCAACCAGCAGGGCGGCGAGCGCCAGGGCGGGAGCGCCGGCCGGGACCGCCAGCAGGGCGGCCGCGACCGGTCGCAGGACCGCACCCCGCACCTCGAGCGGGTCGTCGCCATCAACCGCGTGGCCAAGGTCGTCAAGGGCGGCCGGCGCTTCAGCTTCACCGCCCTGGTCGTCGTCGGTGACGGCGACGGCATGGTCGGTGTCGGCTACGGCAAGGCCAAGGAGGTGCCCGCCGCGATCGCGAAGGGCGTGGAGGAGGCGAAGAAGAACTTCTTCCGCGTCCCCCGTGTCGGCGGCACCATCACCCACCCCGTGCAGGGCGAGGAGGCGGCGGGCGTGGTCCTGCTGCGTCCGGCCAGCCCCGGTACCGGTGTCATCGCCGGTGGCCCGGTGCGCGCGGTGCTGGAGTGCGCGGGGATCGCGGACGTGCTGTCCAAGTCCCTGGGCAGCCAGAACGCGATCAACATCGTGCACGCCACCGTGGCGGCGCTGAAGGCCCTCCAGGTGCCCGAGGCCGTCGCCGCCCGTCGCGGCCTGCCGATCGAGGACGTGGCGCCGGCGCGCATGCTGCGTGCCCGTGCCGGGCAGGGGGCGTGATGGCCGACCTCAAGGTCACGCAGACCCGCTCGGAGATCGGTGGGAAGCGCAACCAGCGCGAGACCCTGCGGTCGCTGGGACTGCGACGGATCGGCGCGAGCGTCGTCCGTCCCGACACGCCCCAGAACCGCGGACTGATCAACACTGTCCGTCACCTGGTGACGGTGGAGGAGGTGTCCGGCAATGGGTGACTCGCCCATCAAGCTGCACCACCTGCGTCCGGCGCCCGGGGCCAGGACCGCGAAGACCCGCGTGGGTCGCGGTGAGGCCTCGAAGGGCAAGACCGCCGGTCGCGGCACGAAGGGCACCGGCGCCCGCAAGACCGTCCCCTCGTCGTTCGAGGGCGGCCAGATGCCGCTGCAGATGCGCCTGCCGAAGCTCAAGGGCTTCCGCAACCGCAACAAGGTGGTCTCGCAGGTCGTCAACGTCGGCGACCTGGCGCGTCTGTTCCCCGACGGCGGCGAGGTCGGTCCGGCCGAGCTCGTCGCGGCCGGCGCCGTGCGTCCGGGCCACCCCGTCAAGGTGCTCGGCACCGGCGAGGTCGGCTCGGTGGCGCTGCGCGTCAGCGCGCACGCCTTCTCGGGCTCGGCGAGCGAGAAGCTGTCCGCCGCGGGCGGCAGCGCCACCGTCGTCGAGTAGCAGTACTCCCGACGCCCGCCGGCCCCGTGGCCGCTCCGCACCAGGAGCGGCCCGGGGCCGGTCGTGTGTCCCCGTGTAGTCTCGCCCCGGGCCGGTTCGACCGGCCCGCCCCGGCTCCCGGCGCCCGTTCGCGGCGCGGGGCCTGGACACCCGGCCGGCGCGGCCCAGAGCGCGCTCCGTGGCCGAACGACATCTGGAGGTCCGAGTGCTCGGCGCCGTGCGGTCAGCCCTGGCCACACCGGACCTGCGCAAGAAGATCCTGTTCACGCTCGGCATCGTCGCCGTCTACCGCCTGGGGGCCACCCTCCCGGCGCCCGGCGTCTCCTACTCGAACGTGCAGGAGTGCCTGCGGCAGGTCCAGGGCAGTGACGCGGCGAGCGTCTACTCGCTGATCAACCTGTTCTCCGGCGGGGCGCTGCTCCAGCTGTCGATCTTCGCGTTGGGCATCATGCCCTACATCACGGCGAGCATCATCGTCCAGCTGCTGACGGTCGTGATCCCCCGCTTCGAGCAGCTCAAGAAGGAGGGGCAGAGCGGTCAGGGCAAGCTCACGCAGTACACGCGCTACCTGACCATCGCCCTGGCGGTCCTGCAGTCGACCGGCATCGTGGCCCTGGCCGACCGCAACCAGCTCTTCCAGGACTGCGACCCCGCGCAGTTCCCGATCCTGCCCGACGCCGACATCTTCGACCTCGCGGTCATCGTCATCGTCATGACGGCCGGCACCGCGGTGATCATGTGGTTCGGCGAGCTCGTCACCGAGCGCGGGGTCGGCAACGGCATGTCGCTGCTGATCTTCACCTCGATCGCGGCCCGCATCCCCGCCGAGGGCAACACGATCCTCCAGAACGCCGGCGGCCTCGCCTTCACCGTGGTCTGCGCGTTCGGCCTCGTCATCATCGCGAGCGTCGTGTTCGTCGAGCAGGGCCAGCGGCGCATCCCGGTGCAGTACGCGAAACGGATGGTCGGGCGCCGGATGTACGGCGGGACCTCGACGTACCTGCCGCTGAAGGTCAACCAGGCCGGCGTCATCCCGGTCATCTTCGGCTCGTCGCTGCTCTACCTGCCCGACCTGCTCTCGCGGATCACGGGCAACCAGGACTCGGGCTTCTCCCGGTTCGTGCAGACGTACCTGGCCAACCAGTCCAACTGGCTGCACATCCTCCTGTACTTCGCCCTCATCATCTTCTTCACGTACTTCTACGTGTCGATCACGTTCAACACCGAGGAACGTGCCGACGAGATGAAGAAGTTCGGCGGGTTCATCCCCGGCATCCGGCCCGGGCGGCCGACGGCCGAGTACCTGAGCTACGTGCTGTCGCGGATCACCTTGCCGGGCTCGATCTACCTCGGCATCATCGCCGTCCTGCCGAACTTCTTCCTGGGCCTGACCGGTCAAGGACAGAACCAGAACTTCCCCTTCGGGGGCACGGCTGTTCTGATCATGGTGGGCGTCGGGCTGGACACGGTGAAGCAGATCGAGAGCCAGCTGATGCAGCGCAACTACGAGGGTTTCCTGCGCTGACCGCTTCGTCGGCGCAGCACAGCGAGGGACAGCACCGGTGTGGGTCGAGGGAGTGACGTCGTGAGGATCGTGCTGGTGGGCCCGCCGGGAGCGGGCAAGGGAACGCAGGCGGCGCGGCTGTCCGAGCGTCTCGACGCGCCCCACATCTCCACCGGCGACATCTTCCGCGAGAACATGAAGAACGAGACGGACCTCGGCAAGGAGGCCCAGCGCTACGTCGACGCGGGCGACCTGGTGCCCGACGAGGTGACCGTCAAGATGGTCAAGGACCGTCTCGCGCAGCCCGACGCGCAGGAGGGCTTCCTCCTCGACGGCTTCCCCCGCAACGCCGCGCAGGCCCGCGAGCTCGAGGACGTCCTGGGCGAGCTCGGCCAGCGTCTCGACGCCGTGCTCGTCTTCGAGGTCGACGACGAGGAGCTCGTCAAGCGCCTCACCTCGCGCGGCCGCTCGGACGACACCGAGGAGACGATCCGGCACCGCCAGGAGGTCTACCGCTCGGAGACCGAGCCGCTGATCGAGCACTACCGGGACATCGCGGTGCGGGTGGACGCCGTCGGGTCGGTCGAGGAGATCACCGACCGCGCCATGGACGCCCTCGCCGACGAGCCCGACGACTGAGTGGGCCGTCCCAGCCGCCTCACCGAGGTCGTGTCCGCGGGGGTGGGCGGCATCGCCGACCGCGTCCGGGGGCGCCTCGTGGAGATGAAGACACCGGGGCAGGTCGAGGCGATGCGCGCCGCCGGGCTCGTGGTGGCGTCGGCGCTCGCCGCGGTCACCGACGCCGCGCGCCCCGGGACGAGCACCGCGGACCTCGACGGGATCGCCGACGCCGCCATCCGTGAGGCCGGCGGTGCGCCGTCCTTCCTCGGCTACCAGGGCTTCCCGGCCTCGATCTGCGCGTCGGTGAACGAGCAGGTGGTGCACGGCATCCCGTCGGCCGACCAGGTCCTCGCCGACGGCGACCTCGTCTCGGTCGACTGCGGGGCGATCCTCGAGGGCTGGCACGGCGACGCCGCGGTGACGCTGCTGGTGGGCACCCCGCGTGCCGAGGACGAGGCGCTCTCGGCGGCCTGCCGGTCGGCGATGGAGGCCGGGATCGCCCAGCTCGTGCCGGGCGGGCGGCTCGGCGACGTCGGGCACGCGGTCGAGGAGGAGGCGCGGCGGCGCGCGGCGGCGGACGGCCGCGAGTACGGGATCGTCGCCGACTACGGCGGGCACGGCATCGGTACCTCGATGCACATGGAGCCGTTCGTGCCCAACCTCGGCCGCGCCGGGACGGGCATGCGGCTGCGGACCGGGATGGTGCTCGCCATCGAGCCGATGCTCACCGGCGGCACCGACGAGACCGAGGAGCTCGCGGACGGCTGGACCGTCGTCACCGCCGACGGCAGCCGCGCCGCGCACTGGGAGCACTCCGTCGCGGTCACCGACGACGGCCCGCGCGTGCTCACCGCACCCGCGTCCTGACGACTGGATAGCGGAACTATCCGCTCGCTGCTAGGCTCCGGGGGAGTCGAGGAGCGGGGTGGTCGGGATGACCGGAGCAGTGACGGGATCGGGGATCGGGCCCGGCGGGCTGCGGGTGGCGGACGCCGACCGCGAGCGCGTGGCGTCGGTGCTCGGGCGCGCGCACGCCGAGGGGCGGCTGACGCTCGCCGAGTACGACGAGCGCGTGCGGGCCGCGCACGGGGCGGTGGTGGCCGCGGACCTCGCGCCGCTGACGGCGGACCTGCCGGTGCCGGCTCCCGCGGCGGCCCGCACGGCGGAGGACCCGCCGCGCCGGGTGCGCGTGACGCCGCTGCGGGCGGCGGTCGCGGTGTGGGCGGCGGTGTCGGTGATCAACCTGGTGATCTGGGTGGCCGTGTCGGTCGGGACGGGCGGGGTCGTCGCGCCGTGGTGGATCTGGGTCGCCGGCCCGTGGGGCGCGGTGCTCGCGCTGCAGGCCCTCGCCGCGCGGGCCGGGTACGCGCCGCCGGTCCCGCTCGGCTGCACCGGGCCCCGCGCGCTGCGGCGCTGAGCAGGGCCGCACGACGGCGCAGGTGGTCGCGCGCAGCACCCCGGTGACGGGGCACTCGACACGCCGCGCGTACACTTGACGGCTGGTGCGCGTGTCGTGCCGGTGGCCGCGCGCGCTCGTGCGTGGACGCCGTTCGCGTCGCGCACACCGCGTCCGCCGTTCGCCGTCGCGAGCAGCGCCGGACACCGGGGACGCCAGCGTACGTCGATAGGAATGCGGAGGACATGGCGAAGAAGGACGGCGCCATCGAGGTCGAGGGCCGGGTCATCGAGCCCCTGCCCAACGCGATGTTCCGGGTGGAGCTCGAGAACGGGCACAAGGTCCTGGCGCACATCAGCGGCAAGATGCGCCAGCACTACATCCGGATCCTTCCCGAGGACAAGGTCGTCGTCGAGCTGTCGCCCTACGACCTCTCGCGTGGCCGGATCGTCTACCGCTACAAGTGACCCACGGGGGGCTCCGGCCCCCCGTGAGCCCCTCGAAGAAAGAGAAGGACGTGAAGGTCCAGCCGAGCGTCAAGCGCATCTGCGCGAAGTGCCAGGTGGTCCGCCGTCACGGGCGGGTCATGGTGATCTGCGACAACCTGCGCCACAAGCAGCGCCAGGGCTGACGCCGCCGCTCACCGGTACCACCGAGCACCTCCGCGGTCGCGCGCGACCGCACCACAGAACCTCCCCGCACCTACGTCGA
Source organism: Actinomycetospora sp. ABD4_176 (assembly GCF_056311855.1). Taxonomy (NCBI): domain Bacteria; kingdom Bacillati; phylum Actinomycetota; class Actinomycetes; order Pseudonocardiales; family Pseudonocardiaceae; genus Actinomycetospora; species Actinomycetospora sp. ABD4_176. Next base: position 4,733,414 of record NZ_CM149974.1, read on the forward strand.
CACCGACTCGGCGGAGCACCCCCGGCACGGGAGGCCGGGGCCCACGGCGCCAGCGCTGCGGGACGGGCGGGGAGCCAGACCTCCCGGACGACACGAGGAGCACGTCGCCCCATGGCACGACTCGCCGGCGTCGACCTCCCCCGCGAGAAGCGGATGGAGATCGCGCTGACCTACATCTTCGGGATCGGCCGCAGCCGATCCAAGGAGATCCTCACCGAGACCGGCATCGACCCCGACCTGCGGTCCAAGGACCTGTCGGACGCCGACGCCGCCACGCTGCGCGCGTACATCGAGAACCACTTCCGGGTCGAGGGCGACCTGCGCCGCGAGGTCCAGGCGGACATCCGGCGCAAGGTCGAGATCGGCAGCTACCAGGGGCTGCGGCACCGCCGCAATCTCCCGGTGCACGGGCAGCGGACGAAGACCAACGCCCGGTCGCGCAAGGGCCCCAAGAAGACGGTTGCCGGCAAGAAGAAGGCCACGCGCAAGTAGAGCGCGCCCCCTCGATCAGGAGTATGTGAATGCCACCCAGGACTCGCCAGGGCGCGGCCGGGGCCAAGAAGGTCCGGCGCCGGGAGAAGAAGAACGTCTCCCACGGCCACGCGCACATCAAGAGCACGTTCAACAACACGATCGTCTCCATCACCGACCCGACCGGCAACGTCATCAGCTGGGCGTCGGCCGGCCACGTGGGCTTCAAGGGCTCGCGTAAGTCGACGCCGTTCGCCGCGCAGATGGCCGCGGAGAACTGCGCCCGCAAGGCCGCCGAGCACGGGATGAAGAAGGTCGACGTCTTCGTCAAGGGCCCGGGCTCGGGCCGCGAGACCGCCATCCGTTCGCTGCAGGCCGCGGGCCTCGAGGTCGGGACGATCTCCGACGTCACCCCGCAGCCGCACAACGGCTGCCGTCCGCCGAAGCGTCGCCGGGTCTAGGCCGGCCGGAACAGGGAGGAGAACACCACATGGCTCGCTACACCGGCCCCGCCACCCGCAAGTCCCGCCGGCTCAAGGTCGACCTGATCGGCGGCGACAAGTCCTTCGAGCGCCGCCCGTACCCGCCGGGGCAGCACGGCCGGATCCGTATCAAGGAGTCCGAGTACCTGCTGCAGCTGCAGGAGAAGCAGAAGGCCCGCTTCACCTACGGCCTGCTCGAGAAGCAGATGCGCGCCTACTACGAGGAGGCGAACCGTCGCGAGGGCAAGACCGGCGACGAGTTCCTCCGCCTGCTCGAGTCGCGCCTCGACTCGGTCGTCTACCGCGCCGGGCTCGCGCAGACCCGCCGCCAGGCCCGTCAGCTCGTGGGCCACGGCCACTTCCTGGTCAACGGCCAGAAGGTCGACGTCCCCAGCTACCGGGTGACGCAGTACGACATCATCGACGTCCGGGAGAAGTCCCGGAACATGCTGCCCTTCGTGGTGGCGAAGGAGAACTTCGGCGACCGGCCCGTCCCGGGCTGGCTCCAGGTCGTCCCGGACTCGCTGCGCATCTTCGTCCACTCCCTGCCGGAGCGGTCGCAGATCGACACCCCGGTGTCGGAGCAGCTGATCGTCGAGTTCTACTCGAAGTAAGCACCCACGGGGGCTCCGCCCCCGTGAACCCCCCGGCCCGTGGTCCCCACGGGCACGGGGTCGGGTTCGGCGTCAAATAGCGGACGCCGCATCGGAAGGAAACGCGCACGTGCTGATCTCCCAGCGTCCTGCCCTCTCCGAGGACGCCATCGACGACACCCGCTCCCGGTTCGTCATCGAGCCGCTGGAGCCGGGCTTCGGCTACACCCTCGGCAACTCGCTGCGTCGCACCCTGCTGTCGTCCATCCCGGGCGCGGCCGTGACCAGCATCCGCGTCGACGGGGTCCTCCACGAGTTCACCACTGTCCCGGGGGTGAAGGAGGACGTCACCGACATCATCCTCAACCTCAAGGAGCTGGTCGTCAGCTCCGAGGAGGACGAGCCGGCCACGATGTACCTGCGCAAGCAGGGCCCCGGCACCGTGACGGCGGGCGACATCGTCCCGCCGGCCGGCGTGACCGTGCACAACCCCGACCTCCACATCGCGACCCTGAACGACCAGGGCCGCCTCGAGGTCGAGCTCGTCGTCGAGCGTGGCCGCGGGTACGTCCCGGCCGCGCAGAACAAGGCGTCCGGCGCCGAGATCGGCCGCATCCCGGTCGACTCGATCTACTCGCCGGTGCTCAAGGTCAGCTACAAGGTCGAGGCGACCCGCGTCGAGCAGCGCACCGACTTCGACAAGCTGATCCTCGACGTCGAGACCAAGCCGTCGATGACCCCGCGCGACGCGATCGCGTCCGCCGGGCGCACGCTCGTCGAGCTGTTCGGCCTGGCGCGCGAGCTCAACGTCGACGCCGAGGGCATCGAGATCGGTCCCTCGCCCGCCGAGGCCGACTCGATCGCCGCGTTCGCGATGCCCATCGAGGACCTCGACCTCACGGTCCGGTCCTACAACTGCCTCAAGCGGGAGGGCATCCATACGGTCGGCGAGCTCGTCGGCCGCTCGGAGGCCGACCTGCTGGACATCCGCAACTTCGGTGCGAAGTCCATCGACGAGGTCAAGATGAAGCTCGCCGGTCTCGGGCTGGCCCTCAAGGACAGCCCGCCCGGGTTCGACCCGTCCGCCGCGGCGGCCGACTACCCGTCGGAGGGCTTCGAGTCCTACGGCTCGGACGGCGGCTTCGGCGGCTACGGCGTGTCGGACGACGACGGCCAGGACTACGCCGAGACCGAGCAGCTGTAGTTCCCCTCATCCAGCGACTCTGACGTGCTGCCCCCGTCCGGCCCGCTCGCGGGCCGGACGGAAAGGCGTCACGAGACAGGAGCAGTGACATGCCCCAGCCCAGCAAGGGCCCGCGGCTCGGGGGTTCCCCCGACCACCAGAAGCTGATGCTGGCCAACCTGGCCACGTCGCTCTTCACGCACGGCCGCATCCACACCACGCGGGCCAAGGCCGAGCGCCTGCGCCCGTACGCGGAGCGGCTGATCACCAAGGCGAAGAAGGGCGGCCTGCACAACCGTCGTCTCATCGCGGAGCAGATCCGCGACAAGGACGTCGTGCACCGCCTCACGGCGGAGATCGGCCCGTTCTTCGCCGACCGTCCCGGCGGCTACACGCGCATCGTCAAGACCCTGCCCCGTAAGGGTGACAACGCGCCGATGGCCGTCATCGAGCTGGTCAACGAGCGGACCGCGTCCGCGGAGGCCTCGCAGGCCACCCGCACCGCGGCCCCGCAGACCTCCTCGGGCCCGGGCGCCGAGGTCGGCGGCACCGCGACCGGGGCGGCCGCCACGGCCGCGACGATCGCGGCCGCGGAGTCGGATGCCTCGCCGGAGCCGGCCGAGCCCACGGACGCCTCGGACGCCTCGGACGCCTCGGACGCCTCGAATGCCTCGGATGCCTCGGCGGCCGAGGGTGTCGGGACCGACGACGACGCCCCCGAGGTGCCGGAGGCCGAGGCGGCAGCGTCCTCGGAGTCGGCTTCGGAGGACGCCGACTCGGCGGCGACCTCCGGTGTGCCCGAGGGCATGGCCGACAACGCCGCGTCCGCCGCCGGTCTCGACCCGTCCGAGGACGCCGACTCGTCGGCGACCACGGACGGCGAGAAGTCCTGACCGACCGCACCACGCACCGCGAGCCCGCTCCCGACACCGGGGGCGGGCTCGCGGCGTCTGCGCGTCGGTACCGCCTCGAGCTGGCCTACGACGGCACCGACTTCTCGGGCTGGGCGCGCCAGCCCGGGCTGCGCACCGTGCAGGGCGTGCTCGAGGAGACGCTGGCGACGATCTGGCGGGTGCCCGTGGCGCTCACCGTGGCCGGGCGCACCGACGCCGGCGTCCACGCCGACGCGCAGGTGTGCCACGTCGACCTGCCCCCCGAGGTCGAGCCGCACCCCGGCGTCGTCGGGCGGCTGGCGCGGATGCTGCCGCCCGATGTCAGGGTCCGGGCGGTCACGCCGGCGCCGGACGGGTTCGACGCGCGCTTCTCCGCGCTGCGCCGCCACTACGAGTACCGCGTCAGTACCGCGCCCTGGGGGCCCGAGCCGCTGCGTGCCCGCGACACCCTGCGCTGGCCCCGGCCGCTCGACGTCGACGCGATGAACGAGGCCGGCCGGGGGCTGCTGGGCGAGCACGACTTCGCCGCGTACTGCCGCCCGCGGCCGGGGGCGACGACGGTGCGCGAGCTCCAGCGCCTCGCGTGGACGGCCGCTCCCGACGAGCCACACGTGCTGGTCGCGCGGCTGTCCGCCGACGCGTTCTGCCACTCGATGGTCCGCTCGGTGGTGGGCGCGCTGCTCGCGGTCGGCGAGGGGCGCCGGCCGGTGTCCTGGCCCGCGGCGCTGCTGGGCGCGGGCGAGCGGTCCAGCGAGGTGACGGTCGTCGCCGCGCGGGGTCTGCGGCTGGTCGGCGTCGACTACCCGGACCTCTCCGACCCCGCCTCCCTGGCGGCCCGAGCGGTCGCCACCCGCCGGCGGCGCGACGAGCCGTGAGTCAGCGAAGTGCCGTGACGGACGTTGAGTGTCCGTATCGGTACTTCGATCTTTCGCGCTGCTGGTGCGGTGCCGGCTCCCGTGATCGAAGTACCGTTGCGGACGTTGAGTGTCCGTGACGCCACTTCGCTGACACCGCCGGGTGCTCAGCCGCCGCTGCCGTAGGGGCGGGTGAGGATCTCGAGGACGTGGCCGTCGGGGGAGTCGAAGTAGGTGCCCCGCCCGCCGTCGTTCGTGTTCTGCCCCGGCCGGCGACGACCCGGGTCGGCGAACGTCGGCACGCCGCGGTCGCGCAGGCGCCCGGCGATGACGTCGAACTCGTCGTCGGGGACCAGGAACGCGTAGTGCTGGGGATGGGGGTCCTCGACGTGCATGTGGTCGAGGTTCGTCCCGTGCGCGACCTCGACGACCGTGAACGGCCCGTAGTGCGTAGCGGCGGGCAACCCGAGGACCTCGGTGAGGAACGCCGCGCCGGCGTCCGGGTCCCGGGACTCGACGATGGTGTGGTTCAGCTCGATGGGCATGGCCCGAGGGTCCGACCTCGAGCAAGGTCGAGGTCAAGGGTTCAGGTCACGCTGACCGTGACCGTGCCGTCCCCGTCGACCCGGCAGGGGATCGCGACGAGGTCGCAGCCGGCGGGGTCGACGCCGCGGCCGGTGGCGACGTCGAACGCGAAGCGGTGGTTGGCGCAGGTCAGGACGCCGTCGGCGAGGGTGCCGCGCTCGAGCGGCCAGGCGCGGTGCGGGCAGCGGTTGTCGTAGGCCCGCACCCCGTCGGCTCCGTCGTGCACGGCGACGAGCAGCACCCGCCGTCCGCCGACCATGACCGCCGCCATGCCGCGGTCCCGCAGCTCGGTCAGGGACAGGACGGGCGTGTCGACGGGCATCGCGACCTCCGGCGAGCGGTGACGCCGGTCACGCTAGTCGCCGCGGCGCACCGGTCCCAGGATCGCGGTCTCGCGGGGGCCGGTCACGAGGTCGACGCGGCGCCAGAGGTTGCGGCCGAGGAGGACGGCGCCGCGGTCGGGCAGGGTCCGCAGGGTCTCGGTCATCGCTGCGGTGAGCCGCCAGAGGCGCCCGGCGAGCTCGGCCTCGTGCGGGGGCAGGCGCTGGAGCAGCACGAGGTCGGCGTCGTCGGCGAGGTCGGACACGGCCGGGACCAGCGACGGGAGCACGACGAGCGTCGTCTGCCACGAGCGCCTCGCGGGGGAGGGGCCGCGCGCTGTCGCCCCCCGGTCGTGCACGAGGAGCAGCGGCGGGCCGTCGGGGACGGCGAGGTCGGGCGGGGGCTCGCCCACGACGCGCACGCGCTCGTCGCCGCCGTGGCCGTCGTCGCCGCTGTCGCCGCCGTCGTGCTCACCGGCCCGGCGGACCGCCTCCCACGCCGGGGGGCGGCCGGTGACGACGACCGCCCGCGTTCCGGAGGCGACGGCGCGCAGCGTGACCTGGCGGGCGAGGTAGAGCCCGCCGAGCAGCACGACACGCGTCGGCTCGGGCCGCACGAGGGACACGGCGACCGGCTCGCCGTCCGGGTCGGCGCCGAGCACCACGCCCGCGGGGCGCACGGGCGGGCCGAGGGCGTCGACGAGGGCGGGCGGGACCGAGAAGGTCGGGGCGAGCTCGGGCTCGGCGCGGGTGGGCGCGGTGCGGCCGACGGCACCGGGCGGTTCGGGGGTGGTCACGGCAGCGCCCCGAGCGGGAGCGTCGCGGCAAGGGCCGCGGCCTGCTGGCCGTCGAGGGCGTCGAGGGCCACCCCGAGCCCGTGCCCGCGGGCGACCAGCTCGCGGCCGCACTCCTCGAGGGCGTCGGGGGTGTCGGCGGTGAGGCGCACGGTGCCCCGCAGCCCGACGGCGTCGTCGTCACGGCTGCCCTCGCGGCCGGCGCGCGGGTCGGGTTCGAGGGTGAGGGCGAGCGTGCAGGTGCGGCCGGCGGTGGCCGTGAGGCCGGTGAGCCGCTCGGGGACTGTGCCGGCGCGCCCGCCGGTGGGCCAGCCGGTGACGGCGTAGGCGGCGTGGCCGACCTCGCCGACGACCACCGCCCGCCAGTACTCGGTCCGGCGCGCGGGCACGGTGTCGGCGGTGTCGGCGGTGTCTGCGGTGTCGGCGGTGTCGGCGGCCAGGGTGGCGGCGTCGAGGACCTCGTCGGCGGAGAGCGGGCGCACCGGCGTGCCGTGGTCGGCGAGCACCCGGCCGATCCGCGCGAGCGCCCCGACGACGGCGCGGTGGGCGCCGAGGACGCCCCCGCCGCGTTCGGCGACCGCGTCGGGGCAGCGTGCCGGGTCCAGGCGCACGACCAGCCACGCCTCGCGCCGGGCCAGGGGCGGCAGGGCGCCGAGCACCTCGCGGTAGGCCGCGGCGGCGGGCGTGTCCTCGGGGACGGGGCGGCAGTGCCAGACGGCGCTCACCGCGTCGAGCACCACACCCCGGTCGGCGAGGCAGCCGGCGAGCGCCGCGAGCGGGAACGACGCGGCGCCGGCGGCGGCGTCGGCGGGGACGAGCGCGGTGCCGTCGGGCCCCGCGGCGTCGACGGCGAGCACGGCGCTCCAGCCCCCGCCGTGGCCGAGCAGGCCGACCTCGCGGCCGTCGTGGTCGCGGGTGGTGGCGACGGTGAGGTCGCCGGTGAGCAGGCGCAGCACCCGCAGGCGCAGGTCGGCGTGGTCCCCGGCGCGTGCGGGCTCCGCCTCGCGCTGCCGGACCCGCAGCCGGAAGCGCAGCGCGAGCCCGACCCACTGCACGAGCCAGCGCCGGCGCACCCGCAGCAGGCCGACCAGCAGCCCCGCGGACAGGAGGACCCCGGCGAGCGGCAGGAACCGGCGGTCCACCGCGACCAGCGCCACCGCGAGGGCCAGGCCGGCCTCGACGACGACGATCGCGGCCAGGGGCACCGGTCCGAGCGAGGGACCCGACGGCCGGCGCTGCGGGGTGACCGGCGCGCGGGTGGGGGCGACGACCTCGCCGGCACTGCTCACGGCGCGCCCCTCCGACGTCGGACGACCACCGCGGCCGCGCCGAGGGCCACGAGGAGGACCGCGCCCCCCACCACGAGGAGGTACGGCGGCCCGCTCGGTGCCGGCGGGGCGGTGGCGGTCTCCGGGGTCACCTCGGGGCCGGTGCGCGGCGGGTCGCCCCGGACCGCGGCGGCCGCGTCCAGGACGCCGTAGCCGACGGCGTCGTCGCGGGTGCCGGGAGCGAGGCCGGGCGGTGGGGCGGCCGAGCGGACGAGGGCCGCGGCGATCTCGCGGGCGGGGGTCTCGGGCTCCTGCGCGCGCAGCAGGGCCGCGGCGCCCGCGACCCGCGCGGCGGCGAAGCTCGTGCCGACCAGCGGGGCCGTCGCACCGTCGGGGCCCGCGAGGCCGGTGGTGAGCCCGCCGCGCGCCGCCAGCGAGGCCGGGGCGCGGCCGGGGGCGGCGATGTCGACCCACGGCCCGGCGAGCGACGAGGGGTCGGGCGCGCCGGCGTCGTCGACCGCGCCGACCGCCAGGACGTCCTCGCCGAACCAGGCCGGCACCGGCACGCTGCGCACCTCGCCGCCGGTGTTGGGCGCGCAGCCGGGCCCGGTGTTGCCGGCGGCCGCGACCACCACGACGCCCCGGTCCGCGGCCCGGCGCAGCGCCGCCCGCAGCGCGCCGAGGGCGGGCGCGGCGGCGGGGTCGGTGGCCTCGGCCGGCGTGCGGCACGCGGTGAGGGCGAGCGCGAGCACCCCGACCCCCGGGGTCTCGGTGGCGTGGCGGACGGCACGGGCGAGGGTGGTGACGTCGCCGGCGCCGGGGCCGTCGGGGCCGCCCCAGAAGGTGCTGGTCTGGCGCACGGCGAGGACGCGGGCGCCGGGGGCGACGCCGACGAGGAGGTCGTCGGGGGCCGGGGCGGCGGCGATCACCCCGGCGACCGCGGTGCCGTGGCCGTCGCAGTCGTCGAGGCCGGACTCGCCCGCGACGAAGTCGCCGCCGTCCTCCACGTCGAGCCGGGGCACCGCGGCCACGCCGGTGTCGACCACGGCGACGACCTGGCCCTCGCCGCGTCCCGCGGTCCAGGCGGCGGCCGGGTCGGGACCGGGCGGGAGGTCGCCGACGGCGAGCCCGGTGGCGGCCGGGGCGAGGGGCTCGGGGCACGGCGCGAGGCGGCGCGCGCCGGGGACGGCGTCGGGCTCCGGGTCGAGCGCGGCCAGCGCCGCGGGGTCGGCGGGGGGCGGGGTGGGGGCGGTGCTCGGCGCCGGGGCGGCGTGCGCGGGCGCGGCGAGGGCCAGCACCAGCAGCGTCGTCACGGCGAGCGGGGCGCGGGACGTCACAGGAGCCGCATCGCCGTGTACAGGTCCATCACCGCCAGCGCGATCGGCAGCACCGCGGCGATCCCGACGGCCTCGGCGATGTCGACGGCCCGGCGCGCGACCGGCGAGAACCGCCGGCGGGGCACGACGACGCCGAGCACCAGGGCCAGCGCGCCCGCCGCGAGGGCCGTGGCCGGCACCGCGAGCACCGCGACCGGCGGCGGCGCGACGAGCAGCCAGCCGACGAGCAGCCCGGCGCCGGCGAGCAGGGCGCAGACGAGCAGCGCGACCGCCTGCACGCCGTTGGCGTAGGTGCGCGAGCGCAGCCCCAGCAGCGCGGTGAGCAGGGCGGCGAGGACCCAGCCGGCGACCCCGCGCCAGCCGCTCGCCGGTGCGAGGGCGACGACCGCGACCGCGCCCGCCGTCACCGCCCCGCACCCCACCACCAGGCCCGACAGGGCGGCGTGCGCGCGGTCGGCGCGGCGCTCGATGTCGGCGTGCTCGGCGACCCCGGGATCGTCGGCGAGCTCCTCGGCCGACCCGGGGACCCGCGGCAGCGGGAGGCGGGCGAGCGCGATGCCGGTGCGGGGCAGCAGCGCGGAGGCGACCAGCGCCAGCGCCCCCGCCCCGGCCGCGATCCCGGCGGCGTCGCCCGCGTCGACGACGGTGGCGACCCCCGCGGCGAGGACCAGCAGCACGGCGGCGGTGAGGACGCCGAGCAGCGCGGCCACGCCGGTGCGCCCGGCGCTGCCCAGGGCGAGCAGGCACGTCGCGGCGGTGACGCCGGCGAGCGCGGCGCCGAGCAGCAGCTGGGGCGCTCCCGACGTGGCGGTCAGCGGCCCCGGCGCGGCCCACGGCACGGCGGCGACGCCCGCCACCCCGGCCAGCGCGACCGCGCCGACCGCGAGCACCGACCCGGCTCCGGCGTCCTCGAGCACCCGCGTGCCGACGACCGCCGCGGCGAACGCCCCGAGCGCCGCGACCCCGGCGACCGCGGCGGTGCCGAGCCCGCCCGCGGTGCCCGGCGCCCGCCCGGCCACGACGAGGGCGAGCACCGCCACCGCGAGGCCCAGCGCGAGCCCGCACAGCCCGAGCACGCGCGCGAGCCCCGGCCCCCAGGCCCGGTAGCTCGCCGGCGTCGCCTCGGCCACGGCGTCGACGACGTCGTCGAACAGCGGCGGCGGCGCGGCGTCGGCGCGGCGGCGCAGGACCAGCTGGTCGCCGTCGAGGACGCCGAGCGCGGCGAGGGTGCGCGACGGGTCGACCGGGCCCTGGCCGAGCGGGGCGAGCGTCCAGCCACCGCTCGCACCGCCGCGGGCGCCGGCCGCGGACTCGCCGGTCATGTCCAGCAGGACGGGCAGGAGGTCCGCGAGCGGGACGTCGGGCGGGAGCGCCACGTCGACGCGGGTGCGGGGCGCGAGCACCGAGACCCGGCTCGCGGCAGCGGCCGCGCCCGGCCCGGCGGGCAGCGACGCCCGCTGCTCGACGGGCGTGGCCCGCTGCGCACCGGTGACCGCCGGGCCCCGCGTCCCGGGCAGTGCTGCCGCGCCGGCACCACCGGGACCGCCACCGCGACCGTTCCGGGCCGTGCCTGTCATGCGCTCCTCCCCGCTCGGGGTGCGGGTGTGCTGTTGCTCGAGTCGGACCCGGGGCGGCCCGCGGCTCCCTAGTATGGCCGGACCGAGCAGGCGGGGTGGTGCGAACGGGGGAACGGGTGGGCACACGGGTCTTCCGGCGCGCCGCGCGCCTGGCGCCCCCGGAGGTGCCGTCGGGCGAGGTGCACCTCGAGGCGCCCCCGGAGATCCCCCGCGCTGTGCCCACCTCGCCGCTGCTGCGCCTGTTGCCGCTGCTCATGGTGGTCGGCTCGCTCGGCTTCATCGTCGTCATCGGCGTCGACAACCCCACGTCGTGGCTCTTCGGCGGGATGTTCGCGCTCTCGACGCTGGGGATGGTCGCGGGTGGGGTGACGCGCGGCGGGGGCCAGCGCCGCGCCGAGGCCGACGAGGACCGCAAGGACTACCTGCGCTACCTCGCGCAGATGCGCCGCCGCGCCCGCGAGACCGCGGAGGAGCAGCGGCGCGCCCTCGAGTGGACCCACCCCGACCCCTCGGCGCTCGTCGGGCTCGCCCGGGGCCCGCGGATGTGGGAGCGCCGGCCCGCGGACGCCGACTTCGCGCACGTCCGCGTCGGGCGCGGCTCGCAGCGCCTCGCCACGGCGCTGGTGCCCCCGCAGACCGGTCCCGTCGACGACCTCGAGCCCGTGTCGACGGTGGCGCTGCGCCGGTTCGTGCGCACGCACTCGATCGTCCCGGACCTGCCGACGGCCGTGTCGCTGCGCGCCTTCGCGTCGGTGGCGGTGGGCGGTGTGGGCGGCGCGGACGCCGCGGCCCGCCGCGGGCTCGTGCGGGCGCTGGTCGCCCAGCTCGTCACGTTCCACAGCCCGGACGACCTCGTCGTCGCCGTCGCGGCGACCGGTCCCGCGCGCGCGGAGTGGGAGTGGGTGAAGTGGCTGCCCCACGTCGCGCACCCGCGCCTCGTCGACGGCGCCGGGCCGGTGCGGATGGTGACGTCGTCGCTGGCGGCGATCGAGTCGTGGCTGGCCCCGGAGCTCGCCGGCCGCACCCGCTTCGCCCGCGGCGCCGCGCCCGCGGCCGACACGCGCCACCTGGTGGTCGTGCTCGAGGACGCCGAGGTCACCGGCACCGAGACGCTCCTGCTCGAGGAGGGACTGAGCGCGGTCACGGTGATCGACCTGTCGGACTCGCTCGGCACGCTCACCGCGCGGCGGGGGCTGGGGCTCGTCCTCGACGTGGAGGGGGACGGCCGGATCGGCGCCGTCGGGCGGCAGGGCGTCGAGTGGTTCGGCCGGCCCGACGTCCTCGGCGCCGCGGAGGCCGAGGCGCTGGCCCGCCGGCTCGCGCCGTGTCGCACGCCGGTGGCGGCGGGCGGCGAGGACGAGCCGCTGCTGACCAGCCCCGGCATCCTCGAGCTGCTCGGCGTCGACGGGGAGCCCGACACGTTCGACGTCGCCGCCGCGTGGCGCCCGCGCCCGCTGCGCGACCGGCTGCGCGTCCCGTTCGGGGTGTCGGCCGAGGGAGAGCCGGTCGAGCTCGACATCAAGGAGGCCGCGCAGGAGGGCATGGGCCCGCACGGGCTGTGCGTCGGCGCGACCGGCTCGGGCAAGTCGGAGCTGCTCCGGACCCTCGTGCTGGGCCTCATCACCACGCACTCGTCCGAGGCGCTCAACCTCGTGCTCGTCGACTTCAAGGGCGGCGCGACGTTCGCCGGCCCGAAAGCGGTGCGACCCCGCACGTGCGCTAGCGTGCCGACGTGCGCGCCGTCCTCTACGTCCGCATCTCCCGCGACTCCACCGGCGAGGCACTCGGCGTCGAGCGCCAACGTCATGACTGCGCAGCCCTGGCCTCGGCCCGCGGCTGGGACGTCCAGGACACCATTGTCGAGAACGATGTGTCCGCCACCAAGGGCACGCGTCCCGGGTTCGCACGTCTACTCGGCCTGATCGACGCCGCGGCGATGGACGTCGTCGTCGTGTGGGCGGCCGACCGGCTCGTGCGCCGGCTCGTCGACCTCGAGGACGTCATCACCCGGTGCGAGCGCTCCGGGGTCAAGCTTGCGACGGTCTCCGGCGATCTCGACCTGTCGACCGACCAAGGCCGGCTCGTCGCGCGCATCCTTGCGTCGGTGGCCCGCGGCGAGGTCGAGCGCAAGAGCGCCCGGCAGCTCTCGGAGTTCGCGCAACGTGCGCAGCGCGGGCTACCGCACTCCGGCGGCCGGTCACGCCCGTTCGGCTACCTCGCCGACCGGGTCACTCCGCACCCGGCGGAGGCCCGGGCGGTGCACGACGCCTACACCAGCCTCCTCGCCGGCGGCACCCTCAGCGGGATCGGGCGACGTTGGCGCGAGCTCGGAACGCACCCAGCCCAGTGGACGAATACGAGCGCGGTAGCCCGCGTGCTGCGATCACCGCGCTACGCCGGCCTCCGCGAGCACCGCGGCGAGGTCGTCGGCCCCGCAGGCTGGCCCGCCCTGGTGCCCGAGGAGACCTGGCGGGCAGCATGCAGCGTGCTCACCGACCCCGAGCGCGCCAGGACGCCCTACGGCCACACGCTGCTCGGAGGCCTCGCGCTCTGCGCAGCCTGCCGCGGACGGATCGAGGGCACCCGCCGCCCCGGCCGCGACTACCCGTCGTACCGCTGCGCCGAGGGCCGGCACGTGCACCGCCGGGCCGGCGAGGTCGACGACTACATCAGACGGCTCGTCGTCGCCCGACTCTCGCAGGACGATGCCCGCGCGCTCCTCATCAGCCACGACCGGCCCGACGCCGTCGCGCTCACCGACGAAGCGGCAGGCCTCCGCGCCCGGCTCGACACCCTCGCCGTGGAGTTCGCCGACGGCTCGCTCACCAGCACCCAGCTCCGCACCGCCACCGAACGTCTACGCGCGAAGCTGGCCGACGTTGAGGGCAGGATCGCCGACGCGGGCAAGGTCAGCACCCTCGGCCCGCTGGTCGACGCTCCAGACGTCGCGGGCGCGTGGAAGCCGCTCCCGCTTGATCAGCAGCGGACCGTCGTCGACACCCTCATGACGGTCGCGCTGCACCGGCCGGGCCGCGGTGCGCGGCGCTTCGACCCGGAGTCCGTCGAGATTGAGTGGCGCCGCTGAGCGCGAGCCCAGTCCGTGCCGCTCGTCCTACCACCGCATGTCAGCAATCCGGCGTTGCCACTCGGGGGTCTGGCTCAGCGGCGCTACTCGACGGCGTTGGTCGCGATGCTCGTGAGCGCCAGTCCCGACCAGCCCCGGGCCACGGGTTGGGCCTGGGCGTTGGTGACGAGAGTGCCGTCCTGCCGGGAGGCGTAGGCATCGCCCGTGTACCTGACGTATTGGTAGCGGCCCTGCTCGCGAGAGAGCTCGGTGATGTTGCCACTGCCAGGGGTGTCGAGCAGGGCCTTGAGGTTGGTCGCCTCGTCCGCGTCGGGCATCTCCACGGAGGCGATGGCGACGAGGACGACGTCGCCTCGGCGGTTCCTGACCTCCAGGACCGACCGGTGCAGGGCCGTACACGGATGGTGCTCAAAGTACTCACGGACATCGCCGTAGGAGTTGGCCGCGCAGTCCTCGCCGTCGTCGGTCAGGCGAGCGGTGGCGCGAACACCTTGGCTCGAGAGCCGCGCGACGGCGGCTCGCGCGTCGTCGTCGCTGTTGCGATTCGAGCTTCGGCTGCTCGATGAGGACGAGCCGCTGCCGCTAGGGCCGGAAGCGGTAGCACCTCCGGTACTCGTGGTGCCGCCGACGCCGAGCACGACAGCGAGACCGACCGCGGCGATGACGCCACCAGCCTTAACCTTGCCGGGCCCCGGGTCACTGCCACCTCCGGGACCACCGATACGCCTGTCGGCCACTCGAGCCCCCCGCCCGTGTTCGCGTGCGAGCGAGATCGACTAGACGGAGGCGAGTGTTACAGGTGAGACTCCTGTTTCTTGATCAAGGACATGTCAGGCGCCCGAGCGGGGCTCCTGCCAAGGCTGGTGCGCCACGGCAGAGGCGCAGACCACCGACCAGCACCAAGTAACGAGCGCGCCGCCGAACGCGGTTTCGTCCAGCGTGCCTCTCCGTCTCGCGACCTTCGCTGCGCTCCTCCTACTCGTCCTGGTTGGTTGCTCGTCGGCCCCACGGCCGCCGGCCAACCAGGTCGCCGACCGGCTCGCAGCGGCGATCGCCGAGGCAAAGCCGGGCGGAACCTTGACTGCCGAGAGCGACCCGAACCGCCTGCTCGGCCGACCAGGGCAGTACACCTCGGCGGCCTCGATCGTCGACCAGCGCATCCCAGAGGAGCTGCGCGGCGATCCGACCAGTGTCGACGCCGGCGCCAAGGTCGAGGTGTTCAGCGACGAGAGCGAGGCGCGAGCGCGAGCGAACTACATCGGCCAGATCGCGCAAGCCTCGCCTCTCGGCGTCGAGTACGACTACCAGGTGGGCGCGATCCTCCTACGGGTGTCCGGAAAGCTCCCGCCCGCCGCCGCAGCGCAGTATCAGGCCGCCCTGGACAGCGCGGCGCAGTCGTAGCTCGCGGCGCAGTCGAATCTCGCGGCGACGACCGCCGACGTCAAGGTCGAGGCGCTCGACAAGCCGGACTTGCGCCTGGACGAGGGTCCATTCGGCGGCTGATCCCGGGTCGGGCGGCGGCTGATCGCGCTCGGCGCGATCTTTCTCCGTCCAGGGCCCCGGGGGCTATCCCGGTCGTGACGCGGCGCTCGCGCCGGAGGGGCACCGTTCCGCACGCTCGATCCCGCCGCCGGACAGCCCGGCCGGTCCGGGCCCCGCCGTCCGGCGAGGACGATGGGGCCGGGTACGGCCACCTGACAGCCACCCCCAGGCACGACCGCAGGCACCCCTGCCGGACGCCGGACAGGTTCGCGCTGGGGGCAGCGGGGGCGGGGAGGACGTCGCCGCCGAGCATCTCGCGGCCCGAGGCCTAGTCGTCCTCGATCGCAACTGGCCACCGCCGACGGGCCCCGCCTCGTGGTCATGGAGATTATGGCCCGCTCGGGCACCAGCTACCGGGTGCCCAGCCAGGGTGGTCAGCGCGGTGAAGGCGGCGAGGTGCGTCCTCGCCGTGCGGCTTGAGGTCGAACGCTCGCCAGACTTGCGGCGGGGAACACTAGGCCAGGCGGGAGGGCTGTCCTGCTGCCTTGCGATGTAGCGCTCGCGAGGCACCGCACGATTATCGGGAGCGTGGTGGCCTCGGAGGACAGCTCCAGCAATGATCGCAGCGGCTCGGTACTGAGAAGGCAAGCTCGAGTGGCGCCTTCCCCGCCGATCTCGAACTGGATGATCGCCGTGGCGGCGCTGCTCGTCGCTGCCGTCACCGCGGTGCTGCTGTGGGTTCTCGTCGGCATCGCGCGCGAGCCAATGCCCCTGCCAGCGCCCGGGGCGCCCTCTGCACCATCGGCGTCGGTGCAGATCGACGCGATCCGCACCGCTCTCACGGCGGGGGCGGGAACCGGCGGGGCGATGGCGTTACTGTTGGCCTTCCGCCGCCAAAGGCATTCTGAGCAGGCCACTCAGATCAACTACCAGATCGCACGGGATGACTACGAGCAGCGGGAGGCCGCAGCTCGGGATGTGGCTGACGATGCTCGCGAGCGGCGGGTGACCGAGCTTTACACGGCAGCATCAGAGCAACTGGGATCGGAGAAGGCGCCGGTGCGGCTGGCGGGCCTTTACGCCTTGGAGCGCCTCGCGCAGAGCAACCCTAACCAGAGGCAGACCATTGTCAACGTCTGGTGCGCCTACTTGCGCATGCCCTATGCGCCACCCGAAGAGAAGCCAAACAACGGCGGCGACATGGGCGTAGGCCCCGCATCACAGGGCGTGGCGAGCAAGCAGGCCCGTGAGGAACGAGAGGTCCGGCTCACCGCTCAACGCCTACTCGAAACCCACCTGCGCTTCAAAAAGCGCTCAGACCAACTTCGAGCCTCCCATTGGCCAGAGGTTGAACAGCTTGACCTCGCCGGCGCCCATCTGCAGGACCTCAAGCTGAATAGCTGCACACTCCCACCCCAGACCTCGTTTAAAGGAGCGAACTTCGCCGGCGACGCGGATTTCGGCGGGACAAGCTTCGGTCGCTGGGCGTGGTTCGACGGAGCGAGCTTCGACCGCAAGGCGTGGTTTGAGGGGGCGAGCTTCGGCCCCGGTACGTCTTTCAGAAGCGCGAGCTTCGCTGGCGGTGCGTTTTTCGATGACGCGAGCTTCGCCGGCCGTGCGTCTTTCGATGGGGCGAGCTTCGCCGACGACGCGTCTTTTGATAGAGCGGACTGCGCCGACGGCGCGTCTTTCGATGGGGCGAGCTTCGCCGGCGATGCGTCTTTCGATGGGGCGAGCTTCGCCGGCGATGCGTCTTCCGATGGGGCGAGCTTCGCCGGCGATGCGAAGTCTAGCAGGGCGAGCTTCGCTCGGGGAGCTTCGTTTGAAGGTGCGAAGGCCCGCGTTGGGAGTATTGTATGGCCGGGCTCTTGGAAGCTGGCGGAAGTGGCCGACCGAGACGGCTACTACCAATTGCAGGGCCCAAGAAGAGGAATGTGGCCGATGTGGCGCTGAAGGCTTCCGCGTCGGACCTCCTGCTCCGGTGCAGCTCACGGAGGTAGCGGCCGGAGGACAGCCGTGTTCTCACACTGCGTGTAGCGCGACAGACGCTGGGGCCCATCCCGCCGAGGAGCCGTCCGCGCCGGCTCCCACGCCAGTCCGCGGGTATCGAGCCAGGCAACGACGGCGGCAATGCCGTCAGTCTCGGCGATGTCGAGCAGCTCGGTCTCGTGCCCACCGCGGGAGATGTGCACCCACGCGTCGAGGGATAGGGCGATGATATCTTCGGAGCCGACGTCCTCGGCGGCGATCTCCTCGTCGGTCTCCTCGCGCACTTCGGCGAGCTTGCGAAGGTCCCGATCTCGCAGGGACCAGGTGAGTTGCTTGCGGCCGTAGGAGGCGCGTTCCCACTCCCACCACAGCTCAAGGTCGTCGGCGCGGTAGGTCTCGACGGCGTCGCGAAGGATCGCGAAAGGCGACCGCCCGGAACGCGAGTCTTTCGCGTGCTGGGCCGTGACCTCCGCCGCGATCTTCGTGAAATAGCCACCAAGGGCGTCGTCGGAGCCGTCCGCGGCGAACCGCACTCGACGGGCATCCACGCCGCGGACCGGGGTGGAGTCGAACCCGGAGCGTCGCAGCGCCCGATCCCAACGGGCCCACGCCCGGAACGCGACCCGCTGGGCCTCGATGTCGTTGACCTCGCCGGACCAGCACCACAATGCGTGAACGTGCAGGTGCCAGCCGGAGCGGGGCGTATGCGTGGCCTCGACGACCCGGCACCACCCGAGCAGGCCGGGCGCGTCGGCGTACAGCTTGCCGCCGTCCACGACCCCGGACCAGCCCTTCGTGACCGCATCCCACAGCTCGCCTAGCCGATGCCCGCGATTGTGCCGGACGGTGAAGGTGACGAGGTACGCGCAGCCGCCCATGAGCCGGACCGCGGCCATCACGGCGACGAGCTCGGCGGCACGGCGCGCGGCGATCTTCCCCGCGCAGCACGGACAGGCCCACACGCTCGCGCACGTCGACAGCCCGGCGTACCCGGCGCCGCGTCGAGTACCAGCGCGCATCGTCGGCCCACCGGTGCCGGTCACGGTGACCTTCCGGCACTTCCGCAGCCGGTCCAGGCCGGTGATCTTCCGGGTGCCCGCGAGCATCCACCACCGCTCAGCGCGACGGAACCGGGCGGAGATTGCCTCGTCAACCCCCTCGCTCCGGGCGGCGCGGGCCCGGCCGGACGGGTTGTCTGCGTAGTTACCAAGAGCGGGCCCTGCGGGCGCTGCGCGCCCCTCCTGGGGCGCGCGAGGGGCGTAGAGGTGGGAGGACGTGGAGGCAGCAGCAGAGAGAGAAGAGGGGGGAGGGGTGGGCGAGGGCGGGCCGCTACGGCCTCCGGCCTCCGCGACCCGCCCCGCCCCGGGGAGGGGAGCGGCGGCGGCCGCGGGCGGCGCGCTGGGCAACGGACGAGGGACGCCTCCGGCGGGGGCCTCGCTCCCGGGGGTGTAGGAGGGGCGCCCCTCCTCCCCGGTCACGACGACGCCTCAGGGGTCGCACGGAACGCCGGCCGCGGCAAGGCCCAGGCGGAGCCCTGGGAGGGCACGTGCGGCGTCGTGGCGGCGTCGTGGGGCCTTGCCCCGGCCGACAACCCGTGCGAGGCGGTGCTCGCCGACGCGACCGGGGAGGAGGGGCCAGGCGCCGGGGTGTGGGGCTGAGGCCGCAGCAGGACAGCCAGGCGGTCGCGCTGGGCCGGCGTCAGCGGCGGGGCGGCAGCGACGAGTTCGGCGATGTAGTCCTCGAGGGCGGAGGACAGCGGGACAGGCGGCGGGGTCATGCGGCGGTCCGCCGGACGCGCGCGACGTACTGGTCGTAGGGCAGGGCGCCAGCGCGGAGCCGCAGCGTGCCCAGGCCCGGGGCGGAGAGCACGGCGACGCCGGACGGTGCCCACTCGTGCTCGTCGGGGTCGACGACGTCGGTCGGGTGCAGCATCCGGAACCCGTCGGGCTCGACGCGGAACGAGAGCCGGAGCTGCGCCTGGGCGCGGACGGCGCCTCCGACGATCGCGGCGTCGGCGCGCTGGCAGACGATGACGACGCGGTAGGCGACCTTGCGGCCTTCGGCGAGCAGCCGGCCCACGAGGCCGCGGACGCGCTGGCCGAGCTTGCGGTCGACGAGGTCGGCAGCCGCGTAGAAGCCGGGGAGCTCCTCGAGCACGACGACGACGAGCGGGAGGTTGGGGGTGGGGTCGAGCTGGTCGCGGTCGTCGGGCAGCACGGCGAGGCGCTCGTCCATGCGGGCGCAGAGGGCCTCGAGGGCGGCGACGTGCTCAGTGAGGTCGCCGGCGAGGCCCGACACGCGCAGTTCGGCGCCAGGGAGCGCGGTCCAGGGCCGCCAGAGCAGGCCGGAGGGGTCGACGCCCGCGACGGTTACGAGCGGGTCGCCGGCGAGGGCGGAGAGGGCGCCGTAGAGCCACCAGGACTTCCCGGTTCCAGTCGAGCCCTGGACAACCGCGTGCGGGCGGCGGACCCACGGGACGCCGAGGTTGGCGGCGCCCTCGTCGACGCCGAGGAACCCGTCGGGCAGCTCGCCGGGCGGGGGGAGGACGAACGGCGTCTCGAGCGGGTCGGCGTCGAGGAGCTCGAGGCGGACGTGGACGCCGTCGGAGAGGCCGGCCACCCGGAGCCGAACGGCACCGAGGGCGGGGGCGAGGCGGTCGGCGACGGCACGGACGTCGGCGGGGAGCTGGCCGGGCAGGAGCCGGACGATCAGCACCAGCGGCGCGCCGGCGGAGACGGACACGAGCGGGGGGAGGATCACGGTCTGGCCGGCGGCGACGCGGACGGCGCGGGTGATCCCGGCGCCCTCGGCGGCCTGGCGCCACGTCGCGGTCCAGCGGTGCCGGGCGGCGAGGGCGTCGACCTCGCGGCGATAGGCGCCGGACCGTGCGCCGATCAGCCGTCGGCGGTGGGGCGCGAACAGGGCCACGGTGGAGCCTCCGGAGACGGGACGGGCCCGGCCGCAGGGGAAGGAAGGGCGGCCGGGCCCGTCGGGCGAGGTGGTGTGTCGATCAGCCGCGGAAGCCGCGGACCTGGGAGACGAGAGCGTCCGCGGCGGCGGCGCGTGTGCGGTGGCCCTCGGTGTTCCACCGCGCGGTGCGGTCGCCGTCCTCGCGCCAGCACGCCCACCAGCGGCGGCCGCCGTGGCGGTGGCCGAGCCAGGCGCGCTCGTCGCCGACCCAGCCGATCCAGCGGCCCTCGAGGTAGACCTCGTGGGAGACGGTGCCGCCGCCGGCCATCGCGCCGCGGCCGGAGTCGCGCAGGACGGGCCGGGCGCTCATGGCGTTGTCGTCGAGGCGCTCAGCGAGGCAGTCACGCCGGCTGTCCCTCGTGCTGCTTGTGCTCCTGACCGTTGCGCTTGCCGGGCTGGGCGGCGTCGCGGAGCCCGCGGCCGGAGAAGTACTGCGCGAGGCGGCCGTCCTTCCCGACGCGGACGTTGACCTCGAGGGAGTCGAAGGTGACCGGGCCGAACTGCGTCACGACCGGCTGGTGCTCGGCGCGGACGCGGACCTGCAGGACCTCGGGACGGTCGACGCCGACGGGCATGACGTAGCCGGTCCAGAGGCGCTCGCCGGTGTCGGGGTCGGTCTCCTGGCGGTCGGTCAGGACGCGGCGGCCGTTCTGCTCCTCCCAGACGTTCTGGGGCTCGCAGGGGCCGGCGGCGACGAGCGGGAGCTGGTCGAGGGCGACGGGGATGGTCCGGAGGGGCATGGCTGTCCAGTCCTGTCGGTTCGTCCGGTGCAACTGATGCATCGGGGGCAACACGAGAGTAGGGGAAACGTGGAATCTGGTGCAAGTAGGGCAATCAGTGGGATCGTGTCAACCGCGCTGCGAACATGCGCCCGTGCCCGAGGAGAGACGATTGGTGTCGACAGGCGAGGCTGCGCGCCACATCGGCGTCGACCGCAGCACGCTCGGGCGTTGGGTCGCGGCGGGCTACGTCAAGCCGAGCAGACGGACCATCGGCGGCCAGTACCGCTGGGACCTTGACGAGCTCGAGGAACAACTCCGGACTGCAGAGCGCGACGACGCTGGGCCTCCGTTCGCACCCGGCCTTGCCGATGCGCCACGGCACCCGGAGGAGCCGCGGTAACGCCCTCGCGGCGTGTCGGCCGGCTACACCGATCCGACGAGAAGGTGCTGTTCCTGCGCCGCAGCCTGGTAGGTGACGACGAACTCCGCGCCCTCGGGGAGAGGAATGATCATCCGGGCGAGCTCGGCGACTGTGGTCGACGCGTCCGTGTGGATCGGCGTGGCGCTCGTCGGGACCGCCGTCCCTGGTGCGGCCGTGGCGCCGAGGATGCACACGAAAACGTTGCCGTCGACGAGCGTCGCGAGCATCACCGGGTGGTCGTGCGGACCCTTGGCCGTGATCACCTCGTCCATGCCCTCGTCGGGGTCGTGAGCGAGGATCACCGGTTCGCCGTCAGCGTCCCGGGTCTGAGGGTGCGCAGCGAGGTACTGGCGGAGGCTCGGGTCGACGAGGTGAGTAGCGACCGCCTGGGCGACCTCGGCGCGGCGAGTTGCGAGCGGGGTCATGACCGCAGCCCCTTCCGCCACTTGCCGATCAGCTTCTCCAAGTCAGGGTATGCGTCCTGGACGGCTTGCCGGTAGGCCCACGCGACGTCGGCTACCTCGTTGACCGGGCCGTAGACATGGCTGATCCGGCGCGGTCCTCGCCATGACCATTGGTTGATGTGGAAGTTGGCGTGGGCGACGCTCCACCGGGCCACGGGTCGCCACCCGGTCGGGGTGTCGATCTGCAGGCCGATGGAGAAGTCGACCAGGGCGCCGTCCTCGGACCTGCAGAATCGCAGCCGGACGACCCACCGCTTGTCGGTGTCGACCTTGACCTTCGTCGCCGGCTCACCCGTGCAGCCCGGGCACGGCGGATGCGAGAACGCACCTTCCGCAAGCCGCTCCCGTCTCGGCATGGCTCAACCTCATCACGCACCTCCGACGGCGGGGACCGCGGCACCTCCCACCATGGGCCTGGTGGCTCCCGGTGCGAGCGCCGCTGCTGCGCGTCTCCCACCCCATCGGGCGAAGGGCGGCGCCGAGGCCCGGGAGGGCACGCGCCGGGAGCGATGCGATCATCCCGCAGTTGAGCGGCGGACACAGATAGCCACCACACCGATTACGGACAGTTCTCGGGTCTCTGCGGGAATCACGTAGAACTTTTTCTTCACGCCTGTTCCCCCTGGTCAGCGGCCGATAGCGGCGCAGATGCCCCGAGATTCCCGCGGTTGGCACAAGATCATTTCAGACGCTCCGTGCATGAAGAACGCGCAGGAGCCGCTGTGGGACCGCCGCCGTGTCGCGGCCGCGGTCGGCATCAGTGTCCGCACCCTCGAGTACCTCGACTCGGCGGGGAAGGGGCCGCCACGAATCCGGATCGGCGGCGCCGTGAGGTACGTGCCCGCCGAGGTCCGCGCCTGGATCGAAGCGTCCCGCGAACCGTCGACCGCGACGAGCGCATGACCACCACGCGTCAGCGGCGGCCGGCCCAGGCATGCCGTGACCCCGAGCTCGACGAGCACATCGCCCGCATCGTCGCGGCCGCCCCTGCTCTCTCAACAGCCCAGCGCGACAGGCTGGCGACGCTCCTGCGCCCGGCCACGACCAGCGCCGGCGACCGGCAGGACGGCGCGTCGTGAGCCCTCCAACAGCGGAACGGCGCCCCGTCCGTCACGGAGGGGCGCCGTCCACGACCCGCCGCCGCCAGCGTGCTGAGTCTGTCCCGCAGCGTACCGCGCTGGCCGTCCGTCCCGACGTCCTCGTGACCGCGCGCGTCGCCTTCCTCCGCGGGGGAGGTGGCGGCAGTGTCAGAGACAAGCCGGTGGGACGTCAGCGACGCGATCATGGATGAGGACTGCGAACTGTCGGCGCCGGTGCGTCACGTGATGCATGTGCTGATCGCTCGGGCCGACACCGAAACTGCGGTCATCCCGCCGAGGTTCTCACCGAGCTTGCGGCGCTTGGTGCTCGACACGCGGCTGGGCCGATCGACGGTGGCCGCAAGCCTCGCGGAGCTGGAGACGCACGGATGGATCATCAGGCATCCACCGTCGACGAGCGAGGCGATGCGCACTCACGCGCGGACCAACTACGAGCTTCGTATCCCGCCGGGGTGCTCCAAGGCAGAACGTGAGGGGATCCGGGAGGCGAGGCGGGGGACCCCGACATCCGATCCCCGTCCAACACATGGACCGGGTCCAGGAGACGAACCGGTCCAGGAGATAGACGAGAGGGGTCCAGGAGACGGCCCGGCTCTAGTCCAGGACACGGACTACATCCCGTCCAGCTCCCGGACACATATCTCTTCCTCTCCTGAAATCTCTCCGGGGTCTCCTGCACGCGCCTCTGACGAGCTCGACGACGAGCGCTCCGACGAGCAGGACGAGACCGCGCCAGACGACGACCCGCTGGCTTACGAGTGCCCGACGTGCCGCGTGCCGCCCGGATACGCCTGCCGCAAGAAGGGCGGCAGCAAGAAGCACTCCCACGACGCGCGTGCCGGTCTAGCTCGGAGGCAAGTCGCATGACCGTCCCTCCCCACGAGCAGCGTCCTCCGGCACTCGAGGCCGAGTGCGACCGCTGCGGCGTCCCGACCAGCCGGCCACCCGACGACACCGGCCGCCGGCTGTGCCTGCGCCACGCCTACCCCACAGGGATCGAGGAGGACGACCAGTGAGCACCGACAGCACGAGCCACTACGGCGACCGCTGGCACGCGAGATGCAACGCGCTCGCCTCCATCCGAGCGGGCTGCGACCACGCCACCCTCGTCCACGACCTCGCCCGCGCGGGCATCGCGGCAGGCGACGGCCTCGCCGACCTCACAGCGTTCGTCGAGGCCCTCCGCGACCTCGTCAACGAGGCCGAGCTCCATCCCCACGGCCTCGCCGACGCCGTCGATCAGTTCGCCGACCAGCTCGCGGCGGAGGGCGCCGTGCGCGCCGACATGTGGCTCGCCGCGACGCAACACCGCCGGCCATGAAGCTCCGCGACCTCTTCACCCCCCGACCCCGCCAGGAGACCCCCGTGACCACCACGCCGGCCACCGACGCCGACCCCCGCACCGCCGACGAGCGGATCGCCGCCCTCCGCGCCGAGCTCGCCCAGCTCGAGCTCGACGGAATCGACGACCCCCTCCGTGCCGCAGCCGACGTGAGCGCATGGCACACCAGGGCCGACCAGCGTCAGCGGCGCACCGTCGAGATCGAGACCCAGCTCCGTGACCTCGAGACCTGGGGGCTCATCGCCGTCGACCACCCCAGGGCGGTCAGCATGCTCACCCGGGCCAAGCCGCGAGGCCCGGCATGGGAGTTCGTCATCCGGCACGGCACCTGGGACGAGGGCGCCTCACGGAAGCCGACCCAGCCGAGGCCCCGCCAGACGATCGAAGGATGGCTCGCGGCGATCCAGGCGTTCGCCCGCGAGGTCGGCGACGGCGAGAACGCCCGCCGCGTGGTCACCCGCGAGATGGACCAGTGGTGCCATGCCCGAAACGCCGTCGCGCGCGCCGAGCTCCAGGACGTCGCCGGGATGACCATCGCCGGACCGGAGTTCAAGCGCGGGGGCCTGCCGCCGTACCTGCGGCTCGGCGTGTACCGCACCGACCAGCTGGCCGCCGAGGGAAGCGACCATGAGTAGGCCGCGACCCACACCGGGTCAGGGCTGCCCGATCACCGCCGAGCGGCTCGCCCTCGCGCTCGACGCCGCCTCGTCACACCCCACCGGCACCCCGAACCGCACGCAGGTCACCCTCGCCGGCCAGATGCGGGCATGGCTCGACACCACCCCATGCACCGACGGGGAGCACCCGCACCCCATGGACCGGAGCGCGTCGTGACCGCGGAGCGAGAGCGGTGCACGGCCCGCCGGCGGGACGGCCATCGGTGCAGGCTGGCGCCGGTGCGGGGCGCGGTCGTGTGCCGGATGCACGGCGGCGCCGCGCCGCAGGTTCGGGCCGCGGCCGCCGAGCGCGAGGTCGACGAGCAGGTCCGGCGCGCCGTGGGCCGGCTCGACGCCGCACCGTGTGACAACCCGCTCGAGGCGCTCGCCCAGCTCGCCGGGGAGGTCCTCGCATGGAAGGACGCCCTCGGCCGCCTCGTCGCCGACCTGCGGACCCTGCGGTACGACAGCGAGGGCTACGGCGAGCAGGTCCGCGGCGAGGTCCTCCTCTTCGAGCGGGCGATGGACCGGTGCGGCAAGGTCCTCGGCCTGATCGCGCGGCTCGACCTCGACGCCCGGCTCGCGCGGATCACCGAGCAGCAGGCGGAGACGGTGATCGAGGCCCTGCAAGCCGGGCTCGCCGCCGCCGGCGTGACCGGGGAGCGGGCCGGCGAGGCGCGGCGGGCGGCGGCGAGTCACCTCCGCGTCGTGAACGAGGGAGCGTCGGCGTGACCGGCCGGCGGTACACGGTGCTCGAGGCCGTGGCGGACCGGCTCGACGGGTCGACATGGCCGAGCGAGGTGACCGACGCCCTCGCGGTGATCCGGGCCGCGGCCGCGCACCCGTCCGGCTTCACGTGGAGCAGGAACGAGGACGGCGTCCCGCTGCCCGCCGAGGTCCTCGACGTGTTCGAGGTGATCGGCCCGTACGACTCCGCCGACCCCGACCTCGTCGACCTGGCCGCGGCGACCGTCGACCTCGCCGCCTCCCTCGAGCCCCGCACCGGCCCCGGGCCCGACCCGAGCTCTACCTCACCGCACGACCCGAACGGAGAACAGTGATCACCATGACGACGATCCCGGTCCGGCCGCCCGACGCGTGGTTCGACGACCCGGGCCTCCTCGGTCCGACGCCGCTGACCGTGACGAGGGAGGGCCGCATCCTCGGCCACGTCGCGGACTGGTCGACGCGCCACATCGGGCTCCCCGGCCACGTGACGGCGCCCCGGTCGGCGTCGGCGTACCGCTACTACTTGACCGGGCAGGTGGAGACCGAGTCGGGCCGGCTCGTCGCGACCGGGCGGGTGACGATGGGCGGTGGGCACGCCGACCTCACGGGCGGTGTAGCGGCCGCTGTCGAGCACTACGACAACGTCTCGGCGGCGGTCGCTGACGCCGTGGTGGGGGAGGACGCGCACGGCATCTGGCTTTCGGGCGCGCTCCGGCCGGGGATCACCGACGAGCAGCTCCGGACGCTGCGGGCGTCGGTGTGGTCGGGGGACTGGCGACCGGTCGGCCGGAACCTCGAGCTCGTCGCCGTGCACGTGGTCAACGTCGGCGGGTTCCCGATGCCGCGCGCGACCCTCACCGCCTCGGGAGCCGTCGGGGCGCTCGTCGCGGCCGGTGTCGTGCCGCGGGCACCGTCCGACGCCGACGAGCGGGCCCGGCAGGGCGCGGCGTTGCTGGCGTCGATCGACTGCGCGGACGTGTTCGCCCGGGTCGACGCGGACGAGCGCGCGCGGGACGGCGCGGCGGTCCTGGCCTCGCTCGACGCCGGGACGTCGGACCGGTCGACGCTCCTGCGGCGGGCGCCGGCTCCGCAGGCCCATCAGGGTCGGTGACCACCTGGTGATCACGACCCCGCCGCCGGCCCTGCCCACGACGGAACGACCGCGGACGGGGCCCCATGGGGCCGGCGCCGGCGGGAGACCGACAGGCTCGAGCTCGACCGGACCGACCGCTTGTTGACCTAGTCGTCGGTGCCCGGCACGCAGTCTGGCCTGGGCAGACTGCGTCGGGCGGTGCCGAGCGGCGGGGGCACGGGGGTGGCGTCGAACCCTGGCGAATCGCCGCACTACAGTGCGTGGTGGTGGACACCCCCGTCGGGGACACCGTGCCGGCTCCCCGGGGGCCGGGAAGGTCCCGGCGGAAGGAGGTCCGCCATGGGCCGTCACAGGAAGATCGACGAGCCCGAGGGGGAGAACCGGAGGCCGTTGTGGCCCCCGGTTCTCGGCGGTGCGCTCCACGCGCTCGCTGAGATGATCCGTTGGTTGACCGGCCAGTGATCCACTCTCAGCAGCGCTAGCGCCGCTACACCCTCACCACGGTGGCGTGGGGCCCGAGGTCTTGGGTCCCACGTCATCGTCGTCTCTTGCTTCGGCCACGTGTCTCGGCCACGTGGCCGACTTGCTGACTAGAGTCTAAGCACATGCGCTAGAGCAAAGAGAAGCGGGCATGGCATTCCAGGCTTAAGAGGCTCGTAGGAGCCGCTCTCTGCGCTACCCGCTAGCACCGCCAGCTAGACGGATGGCCTTATACCGCCCGGCAATAGTCGCACCGACCGCTGGCGGCAGCCTCAGCGACGGTGTGTCCCCAGAGTCGAAGAGGCCCGGTCTGTGGTGATCGTGCCGGCGGTGATCGTGGGCCGGGTGCGGGTCGACCCGCAGGGGCACTCCTCTACCGGGCGCGCGGGGGCCGAAGAGCCGGGCGTTCACCGGCGAGGCCGTCGAGTGGGAAACGCTGCGCGACCTGGGCCGGAACCCGGAGGCGGCGTCGCTGTTCGCCGAGATGACCGACGAGCAGCTCGAGGGCGTCGGCGCGGCGAGTCGTCGATCTCGACCCGGCGCGGGTCGACGAACTCGTCGGGCGGGCCGGGCTCGCCGCTACGGTCGCCCGGGGCCTGGTCGACACCCCTCGAGGCCCGGTCCTCGCGACGTCGCCGTCGCGCCGGCCTTGCGCTCGCGACGAAGGGAGCACCATGACCGACCTCTCGCCGGAGGAGCGGCACGCGGCCGCAGCGTCGCTGCGGCGCATAGTCGAGGCCGTCGAGCGCGACGAGGTCGAGGGCGACACGTTCGCGCGCGGCTACCTCCTCGGCGTCGCCGACGTCCTCGACCCGGCCTCCGGGTCGCAATGATGAGTCGTCGCCATCGCGCCCAATCAGCGCCGACTGAACCTGACGCCGAGGACGCGGCTGCTCCGCGTCGGCACCCGCTGCGCGTCGGACATCGCCGCATCGCCCACTTCACCAGCGGCGCGCCGGGCTTTCCGTCGACCGTCGTCGATCTCGTCCCAGAGCCCGACCTCACGCAGGTTGTCCAGCTCGAGCAGGGCGAGCGCCAGCTTGTGGAACTCGTCTATCACGCGCTGGGATGCGTACAGGTGGACGTGCGCCCACACGTCATCGTCGCGCTTGTAGTTGAGCGGGTCGTCATCCAGGACCGTGCGGAGATGCCGCGTAAGGGCCTCGTAGGTCTCGAGCCGCTTCGCGTAGAGCAACTGACGGTGCACGTTCGCGCGCGCCACCAGAGCTGAAACCAGGGCACCCGCCGCCGTCGCGACCGCGCCAATCCCCGCGCCGACCAGCCCTGCGATCGTGGGATCAAGCGGCACGCAGCCATCCTGCCTGGCGCTGCACTGTTCTCCCGATCCAATCCTCGGCTACGCCAGAGCTTCTTCGGCTCGCCTGTACAGCATCCGACCGTTTGCTGTAACACCTAGCGTCCGGGAGCGATGTAGTGGGTGTGACCGCCCCGCGCCGCCCTCGACGCAGCCGCCGCACCGACGCCCCCGTCCGCGCGATCGGCTACCTCCGGGTGTCGACCGGCGGGCAGGTCGAGTCGGGCGCCGGCCTCGACGCCCAACGCGCCGCGGTCGTCGAGCGAGCCGACCGGGAGGGCTGGGACCTCGAGCTCGTCGCCGACGAGGGCCTCTCGGCCAAGACCGTCGACGACCGCCCCGAGCTCGTCGCGGCCCTGGCCCGCCTCGACGCCGGCGGAGCGGACGTCCTGGTCGCCGCGAAGCTTGACCGGGTCTCCCGGTCGGTCGCCGACTTCGCTCGCCTGCTCGAGCGCGCGAGCACCCGCGGGTGGCGGGTCGTCCTCCTCGACCTCGGCGTCGACACCTCGACCCCGGCCGGGGAGTTCGTCGCCAACACCATTGCCAACTCCGCGCAGTACGAGCGCCGGCTCATCGGGCAGCGCACCCGCGAAGGCCTCGCCGCGAAGCGCGCCCAGGGCGTCCGGCTCGGCCGGCCCTCCTCGCTGCCCTCCGACGTCGTCGCCCGCATCGTCCGCGAGCACGCCGACGGCGCCTCCCTGCGCGGCCTCGCGACCGCCCTGACCGCTGAGGGCGTCCCGACCGCCCAGGGCGGCGCCCGCTGGTACCCCTCGACCGTCCGGGCCGTCCTGCACGGCCAGGACGCCGCCGCCCACCACGCCACACCGCCCCCGCCTGCGTCAGAGACGCGATCTACCCCGGATGCCCGAGCCGGTGTACGTCCGTTGAAGGCTCGATAGGTGAAAGCGCCCTTGTGAAGAAGCCCCTCGATCGTGTTCCATCACCGCAACAGCGGACTCACGCTGCGTAGGGGGGCCAGGTGCATCAGGTTCGAGGACTACTGCGATCTATCGGCGCAGCTGCGGCATGCGGTGGGGCGGTGCTCGCGCTCAGCGTTGGAGCGGCGCCCTCGGCCGGCGCCTCCCCAGCTGTCACCGGCGGGGCCCCCTCCATCGTCACGACCGACCGCGGGGGCGGCATCATCGACGACGCGATCGAGGGCCGGATGTGCGCTTCAAAGTGGACGAGGTGGGCCGCGAACTGTCGTGACCACCCGGCAGTGCGGCTGCAGCCCCGACTAGTCCGTTCCCAACTCTGCGTCCAGCGATCACTCGCGGGCGTCGTGGACCCCCGGAGCATGCTCTTCGCTGCAGCGCAGTTCCGGGCGATCACCATGTGCCAGGTCGACCCCGACTTTCATCAGCGGAGTGCGGCGGAGCGAGCAGCCGAGCTGATGTCAGGGTAGGTCGCGATGTAGTGGGTGTGGCCGCCCCGCGCCGCCCTCGACGCAGCCGCCGCACCGACGCCCCCGTCCGCGCGATCGGCTACCTCCGGGTGTCGACCGGCGGGCAGGTCGAGTCGGGCGCCGGCCTCGACGCCCAACGCGCCGCGGTCGTCGAGCGAGCCGACCGGGAGGGCTGGGACCTCGAGCTCGTCGCCGACGAGGGCCTCTCGGCCAAGACCGTCGACGACCGCCCCGAGCTCGTCGCGGCCCTGGCCTGCCTCGACGCCGGCGGAGCGGATGCCCTGGTCGCCGCGAAGCTTGACCGGGTCTCCCGGTCGGTCGCCGACTTCGCTCGCCTGCTCGAGCGCGCGAGCACCCGCGGGTGGCGGGTCGTCCTCCTCGACCTCGGCGTCGACACCTCGACCCCGGCCGGGGAGTTCGTCGCCAACACCATTGCCAACTCCGCGCAGTACGAGCGCCGGCTCATCGGGCAGCGCACCCGCGAAGGCCTCGCCGCGAAGCGCGCCCAGGGCGTCCGGCTCGGCCGGCCCTGGGCCCTGCCCGTTCGCGTCAGAGCCGGCGCGAGGCGCGCGCTGTCCTCGATCGGCGCGCCTCATCTTCGCTCAATCACGCAACTTTCGCCCTTGAGGGCAGCGGAGCGCCTCGATCGACCTACTACCTGGTAGGACGTTGCGGGCATTGGGCCTCTTGGGAAGTGGGGACGAGCAGGTGGTCTGGTTGGAGGGCGCAGTCGCTGTAGTGAGAGGCGCCATGCTGGTCCCACCTGGCCCAACGCTGCCTCCTGATCCCTCGAGTCCCGTCCCGCCGAGCTCGGTCGCTCCAATAGCGCCGACTTCGGTCCCAGCCGACCCGGGGGTGACATCGACGGTGACCCAAGGGGGCGGGACACCGTGGTGGCTAACCCTGGTCGTCGGCCTCATCGCGCTGGCCGGTGTTGTTCTCACGGCGATCTTGGCTCGACGCACCGGCAGCGAGGCGAACATCAACGCAGCGGTTGCGAACATCAACGCTCTGGCGCAGCAGATCGACGCTCGAATCGCGGCCGTCGAACTGGACAAGTGGAGGCGTCGGGAGGAGACGATGCGCTTGTTGCGCTGGGCTAGTGAGCAGGCGGTGTCGAAGGACGAGAAGCTCGCTGAGGTCGGAGTAGCGACGCTGCGTGCGTTGAGGGACTCCGAGCTGCTCCAACCGGAGGACGAGCCTCTCATAGACGTCGTTCTCAGGGCCGTCACAAGTGGCCCGGCAGCGGATATCGTGGAGGCCCTGGAGAGTAACCAGGACGTCGTCGTAACGGTCGAGGACGAAGAGACGGGGTGAACCGGATGCCACGGGAGATCGCGGTCACTCGGGCTCAGGTCGAGGCGGCCAAGCTCCTGGTCGAGCGAGCTAAGGAGACCGGCGAGCCTGTAGATGGCTCCATCCAGGCGATCGCGGAGGCGGTCAGGTCGCCCAGGTCCGCCCAGGACGCGGGCGGGGGGCGGAGCGAGGAGCCCGCCGATCAATCGTCCTCGCTGCGCGCCGTCTTGGAGCGGAGTGCGCGCCGTCGTGTGCACAACGGTCGGAGGCGCACCAGCGGAGACGATGCTGACAGCACCATGGATGTGGTGCCTACCGACGGCGGCTGGCGCGTGCTGAAGGAGGGGTCCCAGCGCGCCGGTAGACACAAGGTGGACCCCGACCGCTATGTCGTTGCCCCTGAAGAGGGCGGTTACCGGGTGGTGCGGCCGAAGGGCGCCCGGCGCGTGAGCGCGAAGGCGGCGACGCAGGCCGAGGCCATCGTGCAGGCGGCGGAGCTTGTGTCGCAGGGCGGCGGCGGCAAGGTCGTCGTGCACGGGAGAGATGGCAAGGTAGAGAGCTTCACCGTCAATGGAACCGTGGGTGACGTCGCAGCTGCTGAGGCGTCCACTACCTCGGGCGAGGTGAGGTCGGGGCGGGCTCGCCGAGGGTTCTTGCGCTGGCTTGGTCTTCCTTAGAGCTAACGATCAGTTGGGCCGCTTCAGCCCGGTCGTCTGGCAACAGGCGCACGACGGGCGGGCAAGGTCGGGCGCCGCCGGTTGCCTGAAGCCAGCGTGATGGTTAATCGCGACCGACGTGCGGCGTCTGTCGACGTTCGCGGGGCTCGCGCCGGCCCCGCACGTCGCGGCCGTCATCACCAACCTCACCGACGACCTGAGCCTCGTCGACCGCATGCAGGACGCGCTCGCGGGGGAGATGCAGCGGCGCCAGGAGCTGCTGCGCGCCGCGGGCAACCTCGCGAACGTCACCGAGTACGAGCGGGCGCGGGAGAACGGCGCGCCGCTCGAGCCGCTGCCGACGCTGTTCGTCGTCGTCGACGAGTTCTCCGAGCTGCTGAGCCAGAAGCCCGACTTCGCCGAGCTGTTCGTCGCGATCGGGCGGCTCGGGCGGTCGCTGCAGATGCACCTGCTGCTCGCCTCGCAGCGCCTCGAGGAGGGGCGGCTGCGGGGTCTGGACTCGCACCTGTCCTACCGGATCGGCCTCAAGACGTTCTCGGCGTCGGACTCCCGCGCGGTCCTCGGGGTCCCCGACGCGGCGGAGCTGCCGCCGGTGCCGGGCTCGGGCTACCTCAAGGTCGAGTCGTCGACGATGGTCCGGTTCACGGCCGGGTACGTGTCGGCGCCGCACCGCGCCGCCGAGCGCGCCGCCCCGGACCCCTCCCCGGTCTCCGGCGAGTCCTCGCCCCGTCCGTTCTCGGCGCGGTGGGTCGAGCCGGCCGCGCCGACGGTGCTCGAGGGCGCGCCCCGGCCCGACGACCGCGCGCCCGCGGTCATCGGCCCCCACGGCCCGTCGACCCCGCGCGGCGCCGGCGGCGGGGCGCCCTCGGTGCTCGACGTCGTCGTCGAACGGCTGCGCGGCCAGGGCCCGCCGGCGCACGAGGTCTGGCTGCCGCCGCTGGCCGACCCGGCCACCCTCGACGCCCTGCTCCCGCCCCTGACCGAGACCCCGGACCGCGGCCTGAGCGCGCCCGGCTTCCCCGCGAACGGCGCGCTCGCGGTGCCGGTGGGCATCGTCGACCGCCCGTACGACCAGCGCCGCGACGTGCTGTGGGCCGAGCTCGCCGGGTCGGCGGGTCACGTCGTCGTGGCCGGCGGGCCGCAGTCGGGGAAGTCGACGCTGCTGCGCACGCTCGTCGCGGGCGCCGCGCTCACGCACACCCCGGCCGAGGTGCAGTTCTACGCGGTCGACCTCGGCGGCGGCACGCTCGCGGGACTGGCCGGGCTGCCGCACGTCGGCGCCGTCGCGGGACGCGGGGAGCCCGACCTCGTGCGCCGCACCGTGGCCGAGGTGGCCGCGCTGCTCGCGGGCCGGGAGCGGTGGTTCCGCGACGCGGGGGTGGAGTCGATGGCCGACCTGCGCGCCCGCCGGCGACGCGGCGAGCTCGCGCCCGGCACCGGCGGCAGCGACGAGCTCGGCGACGTCTTCCTCGTCGTCGACGGGTGGCACGCGTTCCGCAGCGAGCACGAGCAGCTCGAGCAGACGGTGATCTCGCTGGCGACGGCCGGCCTGTCGTACGGGGTGCACGTCGTCATCACCGCGAGCCGGTGGGCGGAGCTGCGGCCGGCCCTCAAGGACCTGCTCGGGACGCGGTTCGAGCTGCGCCTCGGCGACCCGTCGGAGTCCGAGGTCGACCGGCGCACCGCGGCCGTCGTGCCCGCCGGGCGCCCGGGGCGCGGGCTGTCGCCGGACAAGCTGCACGTGCTCACCGCCCTGCCCCGTCTCGACGGGGTCGCCGACGCCGCCGACCTGGGCCGCGCGACCGCCGAGCTCGTCGCCCGGGTCGCCGCCGCCTGGAAGGGGCCGGGCGCGCCGCGGGTGCGGCTGCTGCCCGAGCTCGTCGGGGTCGAGGCGCTGCCGGGGGCCGACGACGGCCCGCCGCACCTGCTGCCGCTGGGCCTCTCGGAGGACCGCCTGGCCCCGGTGCGCCTCGACGTCGCCGCCGACCCGCACTTCGTCTGCTACGCCGACGCCGAGTCCGGGAAGACGGCGCTGCTGCGGGGGCTCGCGCACCAGATCGTCACCCGCTACCGCCCCGACCAGGCGCGCCTCATGATCGTCGACTACCGGCGCTCACTGCTCGGGGCCGTGGCGAGCGACCACCTCATCTCCTACACGTCGTCGGCGGCGGCCCTCACCGACGCGATGGGCGAGCTCGTCGGGTCGCTGCAGCGCCGCCTCCCGGGACCCGACGTCACGCCCGAGCAGCTGCGGGCGCGCTCGTGGTGGACCGGGCCGGACGTCTTCGTCCTCGTCGACGACTACGACCTCGTCGCCGGCGCCGCCACCAACCCCCTCGCGGCGCTGCTCGACCTCCTGCCCCAGGCGCGCGACGTCGGCCTGCACCTCGTCGTCGCCCGCCGGACCGGCGGGGCGTCGCGGGCGGTGTTCGAGCCGGTCCTCGCCCGGCTCCGCGAGCTCTCCTCGCCGGGCATCGTCATGAGCGGCAGCCGCGACGAGGGCGTCCTGCTCGGCTCGGTGCGCCCGGGACCGCAGCCGCCGGGGCGGGGCTGGCTCGTCGGCCGCCGGCACGGCGAGCGCCTCGTGCAGGTGGGGTGGCGCGCGCCCGACCCGCCGATCACCGGCCCGGTCCCCGCCGGCACCGACGGTCCCGACCCGTGAGCGACGGCCCGACGGTCGCGGTCGACCTGGGGGTCACGACGGTGGCGGCCGCCGTCGACGCCGCGCCCCCGGGTGGACCCGTCGAGACCGCCGACCCCGCCGACGTCCTCGCGGGCGACGGCTCGCCGGTCGAGCTCGCGGCGGTGTTCGCGCCCGCCGACGGCACCGCGCTGGCGGTCGGCGCCGAGGCCCGGCGCCTGGCGGTCACGGACCCGTCGCGCTACGAGTCGACGCCGCGGCTGCGCGTCGACGAGCCCGACCTGCTGCTCGGCACGCGGGTGGTCGGCGTGTCCGAGGCGTGGGGCGCGGTGCTCGCCGGGGTGCTCGACCGCGCCGGGCCGCTGCTGCGCGGCGGGCGCCCGCGCCGGCTCGTGCTCACCCACCCGGCCGGCTGGGACGGCGGGCGCCGCGAGGTGCTGCGCCGGGCCGGGTCGGGGCTGGCCGAGGAGCTCACCCTCGTCGCGGAGCCGGTCGCGGCGGCGGCCCACGCGGCGTGGATGCGGCCCCGCGACACCCCGCGCCCGCAGCCGCTCGCGGTGCTCGACCTCGGCACCCGGGGGGCGTCGGCGGCCGTGCTCGCCCCGGAGCCCGGACGCTGCGGCGGCGCGGCGGTGCTGGCCCACCGCGACGACGACCGCTTCGGGGGCGACGACGCCGACGACCTGCTCCTGGGCCACCTGCTCGCGACGCTGGGCGACGAGCCCGACGCCGACGTCGACCGGGTCCGCGAGGTCGTCGCCGGCACCACGCTCGCCGACCGCCGGCACCGCCAGGTGCTCCTCGACGACGTGCGCGCCGCGAAGGAGCAGCTCTCCGACGCCGAGCAGGCCGCGGTCCCGCTGCCCGGGCGGGTCACGGCGTCGTGGCTCTCGCGCGGCGAGCTGACCGAGGTGCTGCGCCCGGCGCTGCGCGGGGTCGTCGACCTGCTCGCGGACACCCTCGCCGCCGCGGGCACGGGCCCCGAGCACCTCGACGGCGTGTGGCTCACCGGCGGTGGCGCGCGGATCCCGCTGCTCGCGGCCCTCGTGCACCGCGAGCTGGGGGTGCCCGCGACCGTCGCGCCCGAGCCCCGGCTGGTCGTCGCGCGGGGCGCGCTGGTGGTGGCGCGCGAGGAGGAGGGCGCGCGGCCGGGGGGCCCGGTGTCGGTGTCGGGCTCGGGGTCGGGCTCGGGGTCGGGCCCGCCACGGCCGCGTGTCCCGGCGGCCGCGGCGCCGGTGGGGGCGGCCGTGGGCGCCGCGTCGTCGGGGCCCGCTGAACCCGCGGGGGCGTGGGCCGGAGCTCCGGGGCCCCTGCTGGACCCGCCGACGGTCGAGCTGCCGCCGGTCGAGCGGGGCCGGGCGCCCGCGCCGCGCGGGGGCGAGGTCACCGACGACCTGGGCGGGCGGGTCGACGGGGAGGACGGGCTGGACGGGGAGGCCGGGGTCGACGGGACCCCGGACTGGCTGACCCCGACGTCACCGGGCCGCCGCGACGCCCTGCTGCCCGTGCGCCGGCTCGACCGCGACGACGCCGACCCCACCGACCGCACGGGCCGCGCCGACCCGGTGCCGCCCCTCGAGCCCGACGGCCCCGTCGCATCGCGGCGCCTGCCCGCGCGGCGGCCGCCGCCCACCCGGCATCCGGCGCGGGCACGGGTGGGCGTCGGCGCCGTGGTCGTCGCCCTGCTGGCGGTGGTCGCGCTGGTCACGGGGGTGGTGCTCGGGGCCCGCGCGCTGCGGGGACCGACGGGTACGACGACGGTCGTCGGCGGTCAGGCGTTCGTCGCGCCGCTGGGCTGGGTCACCGCGGGCGGCGACCCCGCGGCCCGCCGGGTGCTGCTGCGCCCCGCCGACGCGCCGCGCGGCACCGACCTCGTCGCGGTGCAGGAGAACCCGCTCGACCCGGTCGCCGCGACCGACCCGGACCGCGCCCGCGACCAGCTGGCCGGCCAGTTCGACGCGGCGCGCGCAGCGGGCGACCCGGTGGCCGACTACGAGCCGCGCGCGCAGTTCGGCGGGCGCGACGTGGCGCGCTACCGCCAGGACCCGGCGCCGGGGGTGCGGGTCGACTGGTTCGTGGTGCTCTCGTCGCCGTCGATGGTGAGCGTCGGCTGCCGGCACGGCGCCGACGAGGCCGACGCGCGCCGCGTCCTCGCCGCCTGCGAGCAGGTCGTCGAGACCCTCGAACCCGCCGGCTGACTTCTCCGAAACGGCCACCACGCCGCCCGCGCGGTCGTCATGCTCGATCCGCAGGCGAGCACAGGGGGTGCGCGCCCCCGCGAGGAGAGGAGGTGTGGCGTGGCTGGAGGATTCGGCACCCAGACCGGCGTCATGACCGAGGTGGCCAACCGGCTGGAGACCATCAACGGGGAGCTGCAGGGCCGGCTCCAGTCGCTGCGCGGACGCGTCGAGCCACTCGTCGCCGAGTGGCAGGGCCGGGGCTCCACCGCGTTCCAGGGGACGATGGCGAACTGGTCCACGGACGCGAAGCGCATCAACGACGCGCTCCTGGGCATCGCCGGGCGGGTGCGCGCCGGTGGCGTGCAGTACCAGGCGACGGAGGACGACATGAGCCGCCTGCTCGGTGTCCTGGGCGACGGTGGCGGTGCCGGTGCCGGTGGCAGCGGCGGTGGCGCCCCGACCGCGTCGTCCCCCGGAACCATCAGCAGCGCCCTCGACGGCCGCTGAGCCCGGCGCCCACTCCACCCGAGACACCCTCCCGAGACACCCTCCCGAGACGACGGAGACGAGGACGAGATGACCAGCCCCGACAACATCAAGGTGCGCTTCGGCGCCATCGCCCAGGCCGCCCAGGACATCCGCACCACGCAGGCGCAGATCGAGCAGGAGCTCGCGGACATCCGCGCCGCGGTGGGCCGGCTCGCCGTGTGGGACGGCGCGTCGTCGGACTTCTACCGCACCCAGCAGCACGAGATCGACACCGCGTGGCAGGACCTGAACCTGCTGCTGAACAAGATCGCGGCGAACACCCAGCAGGCCGGTGAGGGCTACGAGGACGCGGAGCGCCGGGTCGGCATGATGTTCCGCGGCTGAGCCGTGATCGGCCCTCCGGGGGGTGGTCGGCGTGCTCGGAGGAGCGACGCGTACCCTGGAGGATCGTTGCGCGGTGTACGTCCCGCGCCCGCTCGACCACACATCGGCCTCTGCGCCGAGCCCGCCCAGCCGTCCGTGACGAGGTAGCTTCCGTGCGCACGTTCAGTCCGAAGCCCGGCGACATCGATCGCGCCTGGCACGTCATCGACGCGTCCGACGTCGTCCTCGGGCGCCTGGCCAGCCAGAGCGCCCAGCTGCTGCGGGGCAAGCACAAGCCCACGTACGCACCGCACGTCGACACCGGTGACTTCGTGATCATCGTGAACGCGGAGAAGATCGCCCTCACGGGCGGCAAGCGCGACGACCGCTTCGTCTACCACCACAGTGGTTTCCCGGGCGGCCTCAAGGCCCGCACCGTGGGTGACGAGCTCGAGCGCTTCCCGGCGCGGCTGGTCGAGAAGGCCGTCAAGGGCATGCTCCCGAAGAACCGGCTGGGCCGGGCGATGGCCAGCAAGCTCAAGGTGTACGCGGGCCCCGAGCACCCGCACGCCGCGCAGAAGCCGGTGCCGTACGAGATTCGACAGGTGAGCCAGTGACCACCCCCGACGACGCAGCCGACCTGCCCGAGGTCGCCGACAACGACGCGGCGCAGACGCTCGCGGAGGCCGCGGACCTCCCCGAGGGCGCCGAGGCCGCCGTCGGCGGCACACCCGCCTCCGCCACCGACGAGCCCGGAGACGACGAGGTCCTCGTCGACGTCGTGACCGACGGCGACGACGTCGACGGCGAGGACGGCGAGGACGCCGGGACCGACGTCTTCGGCGAGACCGCCGCTCCGGTGTTCGCCGGGATCGACCGCCCCGTCCAGACCGTGGGCCGTCGCAAGAAGGCCATCGTCCGCGTGCGCCTCGTGTCCGGCAGCGGGCGCATCGTGTGCAACGGGAAGGCCTTCGAGGAGTACTTCCCGAACAAGGTGCACCAGCAGCTCATCCGTGAGCCGCTGGTCGTCACCGAGCGCACCGAGCAGTTCGACGTCTACGCCACCCTCCACGGCGGCGGGACCTCCGGGCAGGCGGGCGCCCTGCGCCTCGGGCTCGCCCGTGCGCTCACCGAGGTCGACCCCGACGACCGTCCGGGCCTCAAGAAGGCCGGGTTCCTCACCCGCGACCCGCGGGCCACGGAGCGCAAGAAGTACGGCCTGAAGAAGGCCCGGAAGGCGCCCCAGTACTCGAAGCGCTGATGGGGGGCCACGCTCCCCGTCTGTTCGGCACCGACGGTGTCCGCGGCCTGGCCAACGGCGACCTCTCGCCCGAGCTGGCGACCGCCGTCTCGGCCGCGGCGGCGGGCGTGCTCGCGGAGCACGCCCGCGCCGACGGTCGCCGTGGCGCGGCCTCCCGGCCGGTGGCGGTCGTGGGTCGCGACCCGCGGGCCAGCGGCGAGATGCTCGAGGCCGCGGTCACCGCGGGCCTGAGCGCGGCGGGTGCCGACGTGCTGCGTGTCGGCGTGCTGCCGACGCCGGCCGTCGCGTACCTGACCGGGGTGCTCGATGCCGACCTCGGCGTCATGATCTCGGCGTCGCACAACCCGATGCCCGACAACGGCATCAAGCTCTTCGCCGCCGGCGGGCACAAGCTGCCCGACGTCGTCGAGGACGAGATCGAGGCGCACGTCCGCGAGAACGGCGACGGCCCGCCCCGCGGTGCCGCGCCGCGTCCCACGGGCCGCGACATCGGCCGCGTCCGGGACGTGGCGCACGCCCTCGACCGCTACGTCGAGCACCTCGCGGGTGCGACGCCGACCCGGCTGGACGGCCTGCACGTCGTCGTCGACTGCGCCCACGGTGCGGCGTCGGCGGCGGCCCCGCGCGCGTACGCTGCCGCGGGTGCCCGGGTCACCGCGCTGCATGCGCAGCCGGACGGCTGGAACATCAACGAGGGCGTCGGCTCCACGCACATCGACGCGCTCGCCCGGGCCGTGGTGGAGCAGGGTGCGGACCTCGGCATCGCGCACGACGGCGACGCCGACCGCTGCCTCGCGGTGGCCGCCGACGGGAGTGTCGTCGACGGCGACCAGATCCTCGCGGTGCTCGCCCTCGACCTGCTCGAGCGCGGCGAGCTCACCGACGCCACGCTCGTCGTCACCGTGATGAGCAACCTCGGCCTGCACCTCGCGATGGCCGACGCCGGCGTGGCCCTGCGCACCACGGCCGTCGGCGACCGCTACGTGCTCGAGGAGCTGCGGGCCGGCGGGTTCGCGCTCGGCGGCGAGCAGTCGGGGCACGTGGTGCTCCCCGCGCACGCCACCACCGGCGACGGCCTGCTCACGGCGCTGCGGCTCATGGCGCGCATGGCGCAGAGCGGGCGCGCGCTCGGGGACCTGGCGTCGGTGATGACGCGGCTGCCCCAGGTGCTGGTCAACGTGCCGGTCGCCGACAAGGCCGCGGTGGGCTCGTCGTCCGAGGTCGCCGACGCCGTCGCGGCCGCCGAGGCCGAGCTCGGCGGCAAGGGCCGGGTGCTGCTGCGCCCGTCGGGCACCGAGCAGCTCGTGCGGGTCATGGTCGAGGCGCCGACGCAGGTCGTGGCCGGTGAGGTCGCCGACCGCCTCGCGGGGCTCGTCTCGGCGGTGCGCTGAGCCGGCGCCGAAACGGCGCTGAGCCGGCGCCGTACCGGCGCCGGTCGCCCGCGGCCGCACCGGTCGGCCGGGCACGCACGGTGCCGATGCGGGCCGGGTGCGGCCACGCAGGTCACCCATGCGGTCCCGCCGGTCCCGGGTTCCCGCCCACCGGTGTGCCGCCACGCGTTAACCTGGCGGTGGTCCCGCGGACCCGGCGCCGGGCGCGCGGGACGCGGACGTCGGCACACCCCGCGGCAGCGCGGGCCGGACGCGGAGGACGCGGATGGACTCGGTCCCGCCCGTTCACGGCCCGGTCCGCGGTCTCGACGACGTGCTCGCCGAGCTGGGCGGCGGCCCCGACGACGGGACCGACACCCCCGGGACCGGCGACGCCACTTCCGACGCCACTGCCGACGCCACTGCCGACGCCGCTGCCGACGACCTGGCCGACGCCAGAGCCGACACCACGGCCGCCACGACGGCGGACGGTCTCGCCGACGACCTGGCCGACACCACCGGCGCCGACGACGGCCCGCCTCCCGACCTGCCCGAGGTCGTCGAGGCGGTCAGCGGGCGCGCCCGCGACCTCCACCGTCTCGCCGACCGGCTGGGCGGCGACGACGCGACCACGGGCGGGCTCTCCGCGGTGGCGCTGCTCCGCGCCCACGCCGGCGCGGTGGGCGACCTCGCCGAGCACCTCCTCGCCGCGGGAGGCGAGCACGCGGACGGCACGGCCACCACCACGGCGGCGGACGCCGACGGTCCCGAGGACGCCGCCCCGGGCCCGCATCCCGCGGCGGCGCGCGGCGTGCCGCGCAGCGTCGGGTGAACCGGCCGGACCGCCCGCTCCGGCTCGCCCCCGCCGCCGGCCCGGTCGACCTCGCGGGGCCGGACCGTCCTGCCCTCCTGGCCGCCGTGGACGCCGCGGTCGGCGTGCTCGCCACCCACCTCGCGCGCTGGTCGGCCCTGCCCCCGCGCTGGCGCGGTGTGCCCGCCGGCCCGGACACCGACCCCGCCACGATCCGGCGCGCCGGCGCCGAGGCCCGCGAGCTGCCCGACCCGGTGGCGCTCGCGGCGCAGGCCGACGCCCTGCGCGAGGCCGTGACCCTGGTCCGCCGCCAGCACGTCGACACCGCCGAGGACCTCGGGCCGCTGTGGGACACGTGGGCGGGCCCGTCGGCGGACGCCGTCCAGCGCCGGGTCTCGGCGCTGGCGCGCTCGGCGCACGGCCTGGTCACCGAGCTCGGCGACACCGCCGACGTGTTCGAGGTCGCCGCGGCGCGCGTGGCGGCCGGGGTGCGCGACCTCGCGGCGGGCGCGGCCGCGGTCCGTCCCGCCGACCCGGTGGGCGGCCTGCTGCCCGCGCAGGTCGACGCGCTGCTCGCGCGGGTGCGCACCGATCCGTCGGTCGAGGCCCCGCTGCGCGCGTGGGCCGCGGACCTCGAGGAACGCGCGGGCGCGTTCCTCGCCGCCGCGGCGCGCAGCCGCGCCGTGGGCCGCGAGGCCGGGGCCCGGGTCCGCGAGCGCCTCGCCGCGGGCGGAGGCGATCCGCTCAGGCCGAGCGGAGCTCCGTCCCCTTGACCGCGCCGTCGAACGCGGCCGCGTAGCGGTCGTCGCCGCCGAGGCGGTGGAGCAGGAAGCCGGTCAGCAGCGCGCGGGTCAGGGTGCGCGTCGCGGCCTCGCCCTTGCCGTCGAGCAGGACGTCGCTCCAGTGCCGGCCCTCGAGCAGCCCCAGGTGGGTCGCCTTCTTCAGCGTGCGCAGCGACGACTCGCCGGCCCAGGCGTCGTCGAGGAGCTCGGCGCCGGCGGCGGGGGGCGAGACGAGGTCGCGGCCGTAGGCGAGGTGCATGCCGGGCAGGTGCACGGCGCGGGCGGCCTCGACGGCCGAGGGGCGGGTGTCCGTGACGGCGATCGTGGCCACCGCCTGGATCGCGACGCCGTGCCCGACCTCCCAGTAGGGCTCGCCGACGGCCTGCACCCGGGTGTCGGCGGCGGGCACCGCGGCGGCGAGCACCGCCGAGCCCGCGCCCATCCCGTGGCCGGCGAGGCCGAGCTTGTGGGGGTCGACGCTGACGGCGGCGCCGCGGGCGGAGCCGCCGAGGCGCACGCCGGCGCACACGCCGAGCGCGGTGCGCAGGTCGTGGGCGAGCCCGCGGTGGGAGCCGACGGGGCCGCGCTGGGTGTCGGGCGCCGCGGCGACGATGCCCCAGGACGCGAGGTGGCGCAGCAGGCCGAGGTAGCGCGCGGCGGGCTGCAACCAGTCGTGGCCGAACGCCACGGCCGGCAGCCCCGTTCCGGTGGCGGGCGTGAACACCACGCCCGGCAGCCCGACGAGCGCCAGCTCCCCGCGCAGCACCGGGTAGGGGCCGGGGCGGGAGAGCTCGGCGACCAGCGCCTTGGGCGCGAGGGCCTTGCCTCCGATCACGCCGCCTCCGATCACGCTCGCCATGGCCCGGGAACCTAGCGGAGCGGGCCGGTGACGGCCCGTCGTGACCCGCCCGGCGCGACCCCCGGCCCCACGGGCGGGGAGGGCCGGCGAACGCCGTCGTTACCCTGAGGCCCGTGTGCGGGATCGTGGGATACGTCGGCCGGCGCGGTGCCCAGGAGGTCCTCGTCAACGGACTGCGGCGTCTGGAGTACCGCGGGTACGACTCCGCGGGCGTCGCCGTGGTCGACGGCACGGGCGGGCTCGAGGTGCACCGAGCGGCCGGTCCGCTCGACAACCTCGTCGCGGTCCTCCCCGAGGACGGTGCGGCGGGTACCACCGGGATGGGGCACACGCGCTGGGCCACGCACGGCCCGCCGACCGACCGCAACGCCCACCCGCACCGTGACGTGACCGGCAAGGTGGCCGTCGTCCACAACGGCATCATCGAGAACTTCGCCGCGCTGCGCGCCGAGCTCGAGGCCGAGGGCGTCGAGCTCGCGAGCGACACCGACTCGGAGGTCGCCGCGCACCTCGTCGCGCGGGCGTTCGACACCGATCCGGACGCCGGGCTGACCGCCGCCGTGCGCGCGGTGGTGGCGCGGCTCGAGGGCGCGTTCACGCTGGTCTTCACCCACGCCGACCGCCCCGACGAGATCGTCGCGGCGCGCCGGTCGTCGCCACTGGTGGTCGGCGTGGGCCAGGGCGAGATGTTCGTGGCGTCGGACGTCGCGGCGTTCATCGACCACACGCGCGACGCGGTCGAGCTCGGCCAGGACCAGATCGTCACCCTCACCGCCGACGGCGCGGTCGTCACCGACTTCCACGGCGAGACCGCCCGCACCCGTCCCTTCCACGTCGACTGGGACATCGCCGCCGCGGAGAAGGGCGGCCACGACTTCTTCATGCTCAAGGAGATCGAGGAGCAGCCGGCGTCGCTCGCGGACACGCTGCGCGGGCACCTCGTCGACGGCCGCGTGGTGCTCGACGAGCAGCGCCTGTCCGACCAGGAGCTGCGCGACATCGACAAGGTGTTCGTCGTCGCCTGCGGGACCGCCTACCACGCGGGGCTCCTCGCGAAGTACGCGATCGAGCACTGGTGCCGCATCCCGGTCGAGGTGGAGGTCGCGAGCGAGTTCCGCTACCGCGACCCCGTGCTCGACCGCTCCACGCTCGTCGTCGCGATCTCCCAGTCCGGCGAGACCGCGGACACCCTCGAGGCCGTGCGCCACGCCCGCGAGCAGAAGGCCCGGGTGCTGGCGATCTGCAACACCAACGGCGCCCAGATCCCGCGCGAGTCCGATGCGGTGCTCTACACCCACGCCGGCCCCGAGGTCGGGGTCGCGGCGACGAAGACGTTCACCGCGCAGGTGATCGCCTGCTACCTGGTGGGCCTGGCGCTGGCGCAGACGTTCGGCACGAAGTACGCCGACGAGGTCGCCCGCGAGTACGCGGAGCTGGAGTCGAGCGCCGACGCCGTGGCCCGGGTGCTGGAGGCCGTCGTCGAGCCCACCCGGGCGCTGGCCCGCGACCTCGCGCCGTCGAAGGCGGTGCTGTTCCTGGGCCGCCACGTCGGGTTCCCGGTGGCCCTCGAGGGCGCGCTCAAGCTCAAGGAGCTCGCCTACATGCACGCCGAGGGCTTCGCGGCGGGCGAGCTCAAGCACGGGCCGATCGCGCTGATCGAGCAGGACCTGCCGGTGGTGGTCGTCATGCCCTCGCCCAAGGGCCGCGCGATCCTGCACCAGAAGCTGCTCTCGAACATCCGCGAGATCCAGGCCCGCGGCGCCCGGACGATCGTGGTGGCCGAGGAGGGCGACGAGACCGTGCGCCCGTTCGCGGAGCACCTCATCGAGGTGCCGGCCGTGCCGACGCTGCTCCAGCCGCTGGTCGCGAGCGTCCCGCTGCAGGTCTTCGCCGCCGAGGT
The DNA here is from genome assembly GCF_056311855.1 of Actinomycetospora sp. ABD4_176. Lineage (NCBI taxonomy): Bacteria > Bacillati > Actinomycetota > Actinomycetes > Pseudonocardiales > Pseudonocardiaceae > Actinomycetospora > Actinomycetospora sp. ABD4_176. The sequence continues at coordinate 4,777,653 of NZ_CM149974.1, forward strand.
CGCCCGCGCTCGCGGCTACGACGTCGACAAGCCCCGCAACCTCGCGAAGTCGGTCACGGTGGAGTAGCGGGGTATGTGAGCACTTTCCGGGGCTATAGGCCCGGAAAGTGCTCACATGGCGACGAAGGAGCCACATGTACGGCGTCTGGACGCCCGAGCAGGTGCGCGCGGCCGAGGAGCCCGTGCTGGCGCGCACGCCGGAGGGCGCGCTCATGCGCCGGGCGGCCCGGGGCGTCGCGCAGGTGGCCCTCGAGGAGCTCGAGCGCCGCACCGGCGGGGTCGTCGGGCGCCGGGTCGTCGTCCTCGCCGGCGCGGGCAACAACGGCGGCGACGGGCTCTGGGCCGGCTACGAGCTCCGACGCCGCGGGGTCGCGGTCACCGCGGTCCTGCTCAGCCCGGACAAGGCGCACCCCGCGGGCCTCGCGGCCCTGCGACGGCAGAAGGGCCGTGTCATCACCGCCGTCGAGCACGGGGTCGCGGCCGTCGACCGCGCCGACCTCGTCCTCGACGCCGTCGTCGGCACCGGCGCGCGGGGCGGGCTCCGACCGGAGGCGGCGACGCTCGCGGACGCGGCCGCCACCGCCGGCGTGCCCGTCCTCGCCGTCGACACCCCCAGCGGCGTCGACCCCCTCACCGGCGTCGCCGCCGACGAGGCCGTGCGGGCGGCCTGCACCGTCACCTTCGGCGCGCGCAAGCCCGTCCACGTCCTCGCCGCGCCCCGCTGCGGCCCGGTGACGCTGGTCGACATCGGCCTGGGCCCCGAGCTGCCGCCCGCGCCGGTCACCGTGCTCGAGGACGCCGACGTCGCCGCGCGCTGGCCGGTGCCCGGGCCCCTCGACGACAAGTACACCCAGGGCGTCGTCGGCGTCGCCGCCGGCTCGCGGACCTACCCCGGCGCCGCGGTGCTCGCCTCCGGCGCCGCCGCCCTGGCCACCAGCGGCATGGTCCGCTACGCCGGGAGCGCCGCCGACGAGGTCCGCGCCGCCTGGCCGGAGATCGTCGCCACCGACACCGTCGGCGGGGCCGGGCGCGTGCAGGCATGGGTCGTCGGCCCGGGTCTCGGCACCGACGACGCCGGCGCGCAGACCCTCGCCGACGTCCTCGACGCGGGCCTGCCGGTGCTCGCCGACGCCGACGCGGTGACGCTGCTCGGGCAGCACGCGGAGCTGCGGGAGCGCGCGCGGGACACCCCGGTGCTCGTCACCCCCCACGCGGGCGAGTTCGGCCGCATCGCGGAGCTCACCGACGACCGCGTCGACTCCGCCCGGCGGGCGGCCGCCGACCTCGGCCTCACCGTCCTGCTCAAGGGCAACGCCACGGTCGTCGCCGCCCCCGACGGCCGCGTGCTCGTCCACCCCGCCGGCAGCGCGTGGCTCGCCACCGCCGGGTCCGGCGACGTCCTGTCCGGCGTCGCCGGCGCGCTGCTCGCCGCCGGCCTCGACCCGTGGTGGGCGGGCGGCTGCGCGGCGTTCGTCCACGCGCGCGCGGCGGAGATCGGCGCCGGCGCGCAGGAGGGGCCCGGCTCGCCCGTGCCCGCCTCGCACGTCCAGCGGGCCCTGCCGGCCGCGATCCGTCAGGTCCGGGAGGTCCGGTGAGCACCAGCACGACCACGAGCACGCGGACGTCCCCCCGCGTCGAGGCCCGCATCGACCACGACGCCGTGGCGCACAACGTCCGGCTCCTCGCGAGTCTCGCGCGGGGCTCGGGTGCCGCGACGATGGTCGTGGTCAAGGCCGACGGCTACGGCCACGGCGCCCCCGAGGTCGCCCGCACCGCCCTGGCCGGCGGCGCCACCTGGCTCGGCGTCTGCACCCTCGACGAGGCTGCCGAGCTGCGCGCGGCCGGCATCCGCGCCCCGGTGCTGTCGTGGCTGCACCTGCCCGACGAGGACTTCGCCCCCGCCGTCGCCGACGGCGTCGACCTCGGGGTCTCGTCACGCGCGGAGCTCGCGGGCGTCGTCGCCGGCGCGGGCCGGGCCGGGCGGCCCGCCCGCATCCACCTCAAGATCGACACGGGGTTGAGCCGCAACGGCTGCCCGCCCGCTGCCTGGGGCGACCTGCTCGCCGCCACCGAGGCGGCGCGGGCCTCCGGCGACGTCGAGGTGGCCGCGGTGTGGTCGCACCTGGCGCACGCCGACGCCCCCGACCACTCGACGATCGACGTCCAGGCGCGGCGCTTCGACGAGGCCTGGCGCGCGGCGGGCGAGCGGCTCGGCGGCCCGCGGCCGTGGCGGCACCTCGCGAACTCCGCCGCCACCCTGACCCGTCCCGACCTGCACCTCGACCTCGTCCGGCCCGGGATCGCCGTGTACGGGCTGGACCCGCTCGAGGCCCCGGACCATCACGGTCTGCGCCCGGCCATGACGTTCCGCACCCGGGTGGCACTGGTCAAACGGGTCGCGGCCGGGGAGGGTGTGTCCTACGGCCACGAGTGGATCGCCCCCGACGACCGGGTGCTGGCACTGGTGCCGACGGGGTACGCGGACGGCGTGCCGCGACGGCTCGGAGGGACGATGACGGTGCAGCTCGCCGGTCGGCGCCGACCGGTCGTGGGCCGCGTGTGCATGGACCAGGTCGTGGTCGACCTCGGCCCGGCCGACGGCGAGCCGCCCGGCGTGGCGCCCGGCGACGAGGTCGTGCTCTTCGGGCCCGGTGACGCCGGCGAGCCGACGGCGCTCGAGTGGGCGCGGTGGCTCGACACGATCCACTACGAGGTCGTCACCGGCGTCGGCTGCCGTCCGCGGGTGACCCGCACGCACGGGACGGCCCCGTGAGCGACGAGGACCGCCCCCACCACCTCTCGCCCGGTGCCGTCGCCGGCGCCGTGGCGGGCACCGTGCTCGGCGGCGCGGCCGCGGCCGGTGCCGTCGGGGCCGGCCGGGCACGCTCGCGCATCCTGCGCCAGCGCGAGCGGCTCTCCGAGGAGGAGAGGGCCCACCCGTCGCAGCTCGGCCTGCTCCCGCCCGGGCGGGAGTCGTCGGTGGCCGCGGACGACGGCGTGCGGCTGTCGGTCGAGGAGGTCGACCCGGTCACGCCGGGCGCGAAGGCCGAGCTGACCGTCGTGCTCGTCCACGGCTTCGCCCTCGACCGCAAGTGCTGGCACTTCCAGCGCCGCATGCTCTCCGAGCTCACCGAGCCGGCGGTGCGCACCGTGCTGTACGACCAGCGCCGCCACGGGCGCTCGGGGCAGGCGAGCGCGCGGTCGTGCACCATCGCCCAGCTCGGCGCCGATCTCGACGCGGTGCTGCGCGCCGTCGTCCCCGAGGGGCCGGTCGTGCTCGTCGGGCACTCCATGGGCGGCATGACGATCATGGCGCTGGCCGAGCGCAACCCGAAGCTCTTCCGCGAGCGGATCGTCGGCGTCTCCCTGCTGTGCACCTCGGCCGGTGACGTCATGGCCGGCGGGCTGAAGCAGGCCGTGCTCTCGCACCGCAACCCGACGGTCAACGTCCTGGGCCGCATCGCGCACGCGCAGCCGGCGTTCGCCGACCGCGTGCGCCGCGCGGCCGGCAACGTCATCTGGGCGTTCGTGCAGGCGCTGTCGTTCGGCGACCGCGCCACCGACCCGGCGCTGGTCGACCTCGTCGACCGGACGATCGCCGCGACCCCGCTGGACGCGCTGACCTCGTTCGCCACCACCCTGTCCACGCACGACCGCCGCGCCGCGCTGGCGGGGCTGTCGCAGTGCGAGGTGCTGGTCGCGGGCGGCACGCGGGACCGGATGATCCCCTACGAGCACTCCGAGCTCATCGCCGCGGAGATGCCGCACGCCGAGCTCCTGCCCCTCGAGGGCGCCGGGCACATGGCGATGCTCGAGCAGCCCGGCGAGTTCGACGCGGCGCTGCTCGAGCTGCTGCGCCGTTGCACCCACCGCAGCCAGGTCCTGCGCCGGCTGCGGCCCGGCCGGGGCGCGACCACCGACCGGCCCCGCCGCGGGCTGCGCCGGCCGCGGCGGCGGGCGTGATGGCGGCCGACGTGGCCGTCGAGCGGCGCATCCAGCTGCCCACCGCCGCCGACACCGCCGAGCTCGGGCGGATGGTCGGCGCGCGGCTCGGGCCCGGCGACCTGGTGGTGCTCGCCGGCCCGCTCGGTGCCGGCAAGACCTGCCTCGCGGCCGGCATCGGCGAGGGCCTCGGGGTCGAGGGGCCGATCACCTCGCCGACCTTCGTCATCGCCCGCGAGCACCCGCCCCTGCCCGACCCCCTCGGCGGGCGCGGGGTCGTGCTCGTGCACGTCGACGCCTACCGGCTCGGCGTCGGCACCGGCGAACCGGACCCGCGCGAGGTCGCCGCCCAGCTCGACGACCTCGACCTGGACACCGACCTGACCCGCGCCGCGGTGGTCGTCGAGTGGGGCGAGGGCGTGGCCGAGCACCTCGCGAGCGAGCACCTGCTCGTCCGGCTGGACCGGTCCGGCGCCGACGAGACCCGCGAGGCGCACCTGCAGGGACCGGCGCGGCTGGTCGCTCCGTAGGGTCTGCTGCCGTGCTCGTCCTGGCCCTCGACACCGCCACCGCCCGCATCACCGCCGGCGTGGTCGAGCTCGACGCCACGGGGGCGCCGCGGACCCTCGCCGCCCGCGACGCCGAGGGCGCCCGCGCCCACGCCGAGCTGCTGGCGCCCGCCGTCGCCGACGCCCTCGCCGCGGCGGGGCGCACGCGCGCCGACCTCGACGCGGTCGTCGCCGGCGTCGGGCCCGGGCCGTTCACCGGCCTGCGGGTCGGGCTGGTCACCGCGGCGGCGATGGGTGACGGGCTGGGCATCCCCGTGCACGGCGTGCCGACCCACGACGCGCTGGCCGCGGGCACGAGCGGGCGCGACGGTGGTGACGGGTCCGCTCCGCTCCGCGTCCTGGTCGTCACCGACGCCCGCCGCCGCGAGGTCTACTGGAGCCTGCTGGTCGACGGCGTGCGCACCCACGGCCCCGAGGTCGTCGCGCCCGCCGAGCTCGCCGCGCGCCTCGGCCCCGACGGCGACCTGCGCCCGGTCGACCGGGTCCTCGGCGACGCCGCCGCCCAGGTGGGCGCCGAGACCTCCTCGCCCGGCCCCACCCCGGAGGGCCTCGTGACCGTCGCCGCGCCGGCGCTGCGCGCGGGCACCGACCCGGGCCCGCTGGTGCCGCTCTACCTGCGCCGCCCCGACGCCGTCCCGCCCGGCGCCCCGAAGGCCGTGACCCGCGGGTGACCCGTGGATGACACGCCCGTGAGCGCCGTCGTCGTCGACGCGCTGACCCCCGACGACGCCGACCGCTGCGCCGAGCTCGAGGCGATCCTCTTCCCCGGCGACGACCCCTGGAGCGCCCGGGCGTTCCGCACCGAGCTGCGCGCGGGCCACCACTACCTCGCGGCGCGGGACGCCGGCGAGCTGGTCGGTTACGGCGGTGTCGCCCTCATGCCCGCGCGCCTCGGCCAGCAGGCGGAGGCGGAGATCCACACGATCGGGGTCGACCCCGCCCACCAGGGCCGGGGGATCGGGCGCGCCTTGCTCGCGGGCCTGCTCGCCGCCGCCGACGCGATCGGCGCGACCACGTTCCTCGAGGTCCGCGTCGACAACGAGGCCGCTCTCGGCCTCTACCGCAGCACCGGCTTCGCCGTCCTCGGCACGCGGCGGCGCTACTACGCCTCGGGCGCGGACGCCTTCACCATGCGGCGTGGACCGGCCGGCGACCCGCCCGCGCACGACCCTCGTTGATGCCTTGGCACTCTCGGCGCTAGAGTGCCAATCAGCACGGCGTCGGAGCCGTTCCGGCACCCGCGACGGCGGGACGGCCAGCCGGCGCCGTGATGGCAGAGGAACGCCATCCCGACCCCAGGACAGGTGGAGGTCACCGCTGTGGCCAGCGTGAACATCAAGCCGCTCGAGGACAAGCTCGTGGTGCAGGCCAGCGAGGCCGAGACCACGACCGCGTCCGGCATCGTCATCCCCGACACCGCCAAGGAGAAGCCCCAGGAGGGCAAGGTCCTGGCCGTCGGCCCGGGCCGCGTCGACGACAACGGGAACCGCATCCCGCTCGACGTCGCCGTCGGCGACGTCGTCATCTTCTCGAAGTACGGCGGAACCGAGGTCAAGTACAACGGCGAGGACTACCTGATCCTCTCCTCGCGTGACGTGCTGGCGGTCGTCAACTAGGACCCCCGCGCGCACACGTCGATCGCCGCCCCGGTGGCCCCACGGGGCACCGGGGCGGCGTCGTTCCGCGGGACAGGAAGGGATTCAGTGCCCAAGCAGATCACGTTCGACGAGACGGCCCGCCGCGCGCTCGAGCGCGGCGTCGACCAGCTCGCCGGGGCGGTGACGGTGACCCTCGGACCCCGGGGTCGCCACGTCGTCCTGGAGAAGAAGTTCGGTGGTCCGACGATCACCAACGACGGCGTCACCATCGCCCGCGAGATCGAGCTCGACGACCCGTTCGAGAACCTCGGCGCGCAGCTGGCCAAGAACGTCGCCACCAAGACCAACGACGTCGCGGGCGACGGGACCACGACGGCGACGGTGCTCGCCCAGGCGCTCGTGCACGAGGGCCTGCGCAACCTCGCCGCCGGGGCGAACCCCTCGGCGCTCGGTGCCGGCATGCTCGCCGCCACCGAGAAGGTCACCGAGGTCCTGCGCTCCCGGGCCACCCCGGTGAACGGGCGCCAGGGCATCGCCGCCGTCGGCGCGGTCGCGAGCCGCGACCAGGCGATCGGCGACCTCATCGGCGAGGCCATGGAGTCCGTCGGCGAGGACGGCGTCATCACCGTCGAGGAGGCCTCGACGCTGGCGACCGAGCTGGAGATCACCGAGGGCCTCCAGTTCGACAAGGGCTACATCTCGCCCTACTTCGTCACCGACAACGACTCGATGGAGGCGGTGCTCGAGGACGTCCAGGTCCTGCTGCACCGCGAGAAGATCAGCGCCATCTCGGACCTCCTGCCGCTGCTGGAGAAGGTCGTCGAGGGCGGCAAGCCGCTGCTGATCATCGCCGAGGACGTCGAGGCCGAGGCGCTCTCGACCCTCGTCGTCAACTCCATCCGCAAGACCGTGCGCGTCGCCGCGGTCAAGGCGCCGTTCTTCGGCGACCGTCGCAAGGCGTTCCTCGACGACCTCGCGGCCGCCCTGGGCGCGACCGTCGTCAACCCCGAGGTCGGCATCAAGCTGTCCGAGGTCGGCCCCGAGGTGCTCGGCACCGCGCGCCGCGCGGTCGTCACCAAGGACACGACCACCCTCGTCGAGGGCGGCGGACGCCGCGAGACCGTCGACGCCCGCGTCGCCCTGATCCGTCGCGAGATCGACGAGACCGACTCCGACTGGGACCGCGAGAAGCTCCAGGAGCGGCTGGCGAAGCTCGCCGGCGGCGTCGCGGTCATCAAGGTCGGCGCGGCCACCGAGACCGAGATGAAGGAGCGCAAGCACCGCATCGAGGACGCCATCGCGGCCACCCGCGCCGCGGTGGAGGAGGGCATCGTGCCCGGCGGCGGCAGCGCGCTGCTGCACGCCGCGGCCGAGCTCGAGGGCGGACTCGGCCGTACCGGCGACGAGGCCACCGGTGTGGCGCTCGTGCGCCGGGCGCTCTCGGCGCCGCTCAAGGCGATCGCCCGCAACGCGGGCCTCGAGGGCTCGGTCGTCGCGGCCAAGGTCGCGGACGGGGGCTGGGAGACCGGCTACGACGCCGCGGGCGAGACCTACGGCGACCTCATGGCCGCCGGGATCATCGACCCGGTGAAGGTCACCCGCTCCGCCCTGGAGAACGCCACCTCCATCGCCCGCATGGTGCTCACCACGGAGAGCGCCGTCGTGGACAAGCCCGAGGAAGAGGAGCCGGCGGCCGCCGCCGGTGGCCACGGGCACGGCCACGGCCACGGCCACTAGCCGTCGCGGGGACACCCGGGCACGGACGACGACGGGCCCCCACCGCCGCGAGGCGGTGGGGGCCCGTCGTGTCTGCGGTGCCCGAGGGCTCAGTTCAGGCGGCGGGGGCGGCCGGTGACGGCCGCGACGCGCTCGGACTCCGACATGCCGCCCCAGATGCCGTAGGGCTCGCCCGCCGCGATCGCGTGGCGGCGGCAGGGCTCGAGGACCGGGCAGCTGCGGCACACGGCCTTGGCACGGCGCTCGCGGTGGGCGCGGGCGGGCCCGCGCTCGCCGTCGGGGTGGAAGAAGAACGCGCTGTCCATGCCTCGGCAGGCCCCCAGGCGCTGCCAGTCCCAGATGTCGGCGTTGGGTCCGGGAAGCCGGCGGACGTCGGCCATGGGCCACCTCCACGTCGGGGACCCGCGGGTCCTGCTGGTTCCGACTGAGTCCAACTGGGCGGCACGGCCGTCGCGGTGCCGGGGCTCCACACCGTGCCGTGCCCGGCGATCACCCTGCGTACGCACGTCGGCGCGCGCCGCGACCACCGTGATGGACCCTATGGCGGTTGTGCACGACCCGTCCAGGGCATGCGACGTGCGCCATTCCACGACCCACGCGTCGGTGAGCGGTCGCCTACATGTCGAGGTGCTTGCCGAACCGGCTCCGATCCGTGATCATTCCCCGCACGCGGAGTACACGACGGTGTCGCCCGACGGTCGTATCCGGTGGATCTCCGGTCGTCACCGTAGGGTCGCCCGCACGTTGAACAGGGGGAGGGTCGCCACACCGGCCGGTCGACGTCCGGACCGGCGCCGATCGGTCGTGGAGGCCCTCGGCCCCATCGAGGCGTGGACCGTCCTGCGCCCGTCGAACGAGGAGAGCGCATGGACCGGCAGGCCGATCGGGGACCCGACCGCGCACGCGGACCGGCCGGACGGCGGACCGAATTCGCTCCGAACGGCGGGTCAAGCTCGGTGGCCGCTACGCCGATGGGGGAGAGTGCTCGCTCATCGGCTGCAGGGTCGCTGCAGAAAGGAGCTCCCGTGACCACGGTGCTGATCTGCGACGACCGTCGCAGCGTCCGTGAAGGCCTCACCAGGGTGATGTCCGCGGTCCCGGGTGTCCACCGCATCGACTGCGTCGCCCACGGCGACGAACTGCTCACCCGCTTCTCCCGGCAGACGGTCGACGTGGTGCTGGTCGGTACCCAGCGGGCGGTGCCCACCGGCGTGGAGGCCACCCGCCGGCTCGTGGCCGCCCACCCGCAGGCCAACGTCATCGTCTTCGGCGCGCCCGACGACTCCGGCAGCATCGCCGCGGCCATCGCCGGCGGCGCACGGGGCTACCTGCGTTGGGACGCATCCCGGCCCGAGCTCGTCGCCGCCCTCGCCCACACCCTCGCCAGCACGTCGGTCCCCGCTCCCCGCACCCCGGCCGACACCGGCGTCCAGCTCACCGAGCGCGAGCTCCAGGTCCTGCGCGGCATGGCCCAGGGCAAGAGCAACGGCCAGATCGGGCGCGAGCTCTACCTGTCCGAGGACACAGTCAAGACCCACGCGCGGCGCCTGTTCCGCAAGCTCGGCGTGCGCGACCGCGCGCAGGCCGTGGCGCACGGCTTCCGACGGGGCCTGGTCTCCTGACCGCCTCCCGGAACGACGGTCGCTCGGGAGGTCCGGGAGGCGTGACACGCGGGGTGCACGCCGACGACGTCCCGACGCCGGTGATCGGTGTCCCGCGGGCGGTCCACCGCGCCGCGGACCGGTGGCGTTCCCCGGATCGGGGGAACGCCGCGCCTCCGGGCCCACCACCCCCGTCCTGGCCCGCGCCGGGTCCGCCGACGGCCCGCTACGCTGACCGGACCATGTCGGCGCCCGGCCCGCTCACCTCGGCCGGACCGCCGGACCGTCCGGCGGGGGCTCCCGCGTCGACGGCAGTGCCGTTGCGCCCGGAGTCACCGCCCCGCGTAACACCGGGGCCACGTGCAGCGATGACTGACGCAGGGAACGATCTCGAGGGACTGGTGGCCGCCGCCAACGACGGCGACCGCTCGGCCCTCAACCGCGTTCTCGCGATCATCCGGCCGCTGGTCGTGCGGTACTGCCGTGCGCGCATCGGCCGGCAGGAACGGTCGGCGGTCTCCGCCGACGACGTGGCCCAGGAGGTGTGTCTCGCCGTGCTCACCGCGCTGCCGGGATACCGCGACCAGGGCCGCCCGTTCCTCGCCTTCGTCTACGGCATCGCGGCCCACAAGGTCGTCGACGCCCACCGGTCGGTCGCGCGCAGCCGCTCCGAGCCCGTGGAGGAGCTCCCCGAGGAGCTCGATCCCCGGGACGGCCCCGAGCAGCGGGCACTGAACGGAGCGTTGTCCGTCCAGATGGGTCAACTCCTCGACACACTGCCGCCCAAACAGAGGGAAATCCTCGTGCTGCGTGTCGTCGTTGGATTGTCGGCGGAGGAAACCGCGGAAGCGGTCGAGTCCACCCCCGGGGCGGTGCGGGTGGCCCAGCACCGGGCGTTGTCGAAACTGCGGACCGCCGTGTCCGCGATCTCGGAAGAGGTGAGTTGAGTGGGCGGCCACCGGGCGTCGGGCGGGTCCGAGGGTGACCTCGTCGACGGCCCCGTCGACCTCGCGGCGGTCCGGGCCGACGACGCCCTGATCGACGCGCTCGCCGGCGGCGCCGGCGGAGCGGGTGACACCGGGGCGTACGGCTTCGGCGGCGCCGATGACGACCGTCTCGCGGCGATCCTGGCCGCGTGGCGGGCCGACATCGAGGCCGACCCGATGCCGGAGCTCGTGACGCTGGACGAGGCGGCCGAGGCCGTCGCGGCCGGCCAGGAGAGCCGCGACCGGCTGCGCTCGCGCGGACGGCGGCGCATGCCGTTCGCGATCGCGGCGGTCGCCGCGGCCGTGGCCTGCGCGGGCCTGACGGTCGCGGTCCACGGCGCCATGCCCGGCGACACGCTGTGGGGCGTCTCCAAGGTCTTCTTCTCCGAGCGCGCGCAGAGCGTCGAGCGCGTCGAGGAGGTCCGCACGCGGATCGAGGCCGCCAACGGTGCCCTCGCCCGTGGCGACACCCAGTCGGCCCGCAACGAGCTCGCCCAGGTCGACATCGTCATCCCGCAGGTCGCGCCCGAGCAGCGCGCCCCGCTGGTGGTCGAGCGCGACCGGGTGCAGAGCTCGCTGTCGGCCGACCCGTCGCCGTCGGTCCGTGAGCCCTCGTCGAGTTCGACGGAGCCCTCGCCGGAGGCCCCGGCGGCGGGCGCGGGTCAGACGCCGGAGGATGCGGCCACCCCGAGCCCGGAGGAGCCCGCGGGGCCCCAGCCGGAGGACCCGTCCTCGCCGGCGGCGGAGGACCCGGCGACGCCGGACACCCGCAACTCCGAGGAGCCTCCCGCCTCACCCGCCCCTACGAGTTCGGGCGCCACGTCCTCGACGCCGAACTGACGCCCACCGACCCGTCACGCCGAACGGCCCGGCCCCCGCGAGGGGACCGGGCCGTTCGTGTGTGTCGAGGGGGCTGCTCGGCCAGCTACTCGGCCAGGGTGGCGTCCGCGAAGCCACGGCAGTACTCCCAGGTGACGTAGGACGCCGGGTCCGGGTCGAACGGGGGCTCGTGGGGGCGCATGTGCCCCTCGTCGAGCAGCTGCTGCAGGCTCGCCCGCAGCAGGTCCCAGTCGTGGTAGTGCTGCTCGGAGCAGTCCTCGCAGTCGACGACCACGCCGCGGATGCCGCGCGGGGCGAGCAGCGCCTCGAACACCGCGAGGTCGCCGAGGTCGGCGACCACCTCGTCGCGTTCGGCGTCGTCGAGGGGCGCGTCGTCCAGGGCGTCGGCGTCCTGCCCCCCGAGCGCGCGTGCGGGGTCCGCCGGATCTCCCGCGAACGGGTCGGGCGGCAGCGCTTCGTAGGCCACGACCAGCAATTTACCCGTCCCGCCGAGCGCGTCACCCAGCGGCGGTGTGCGCGCCCGGGGGACCCCGTCGGGGTGCGGACTACCATCGGGGGCATGGTGCTGACGGACCCCGGTCTGCCCGAGAAGTTCGCGTTGCTCGGACTCACCTTCGACGACGTCATGCTCCTGCCGGGCGAGTCGGACGTCGTCCCCTCCGAGGCGGACACGTCGGCGCGGCTGACGCGCCGGGTCACCCTGCGGGTGCCGCTGGTCAGCTCCGCCATGGACACCGTCACCGAGTCGCGGATGGCCATCGCCATGGCGCGCCAGGGCGGGATGGGCGTGCTGCACCGCAACCTCCCGGCCGAGGAGCAGGCGGCGCAGGTCGAGGTGGTGAAGCGGTCGGAGGCCGGCATGGTCACCGACCCGGTCACGTGCTCGCCCGACGACACGCTCGCCGACGTCGACGCCCTGTGCGCGAAGTTCCGCATCTCCGGGCTGCCGGTCGTCGACGAGGTGGGGCGCCTCGTGGGCATCATCACCAACCGTGACATGCGCTTCGAGGTCGACCACTCGCGCCGTGTCCGCGACGTCATGACGGCCGAGGACCTCGTCACCGCGCAGGTCGGCGTCACCGCGGAGGCCGCGCTGGGGCTGCTGCGCCGCCGCAAGATCGAGAAGCTGCCCCTGGTGGACGGGGCCGGCATCCTGCGCGGCCTCATCACGGTCAAGGACTTCGTCAAGACCGAGCAGTACCCGATGGCGACGAAGGACCCGGACGGCCGCCTGCTCTGCGGTGCCGCGGTGGGCGTCGGCGACGACGCGTGGTCGCGCGCCATGGCCCTGGTCGACGCCGGGGTCGACGTGCTCGTCGTCGACACCGCCCACGGCCACTCCCGCGCGGTCACCGCGATGGTGGCGAAGCTCAAGCAGGAGCTCGGCGAGCGCGTCGAGGTCGTCGGCGGCAACGTCGCCACGCGGGCGGGCGCCCAGGCGCTGGTCGACGCGGGCGCGGACGCGGTGAAGGTCGGCGTCGGACCGGGCTCGATCTGCACCACGCGCGTCATCGCGGGCGTCGGCGTCCCGCAGATCACGGCGATCCACGAGGCGGCGGCCGCGGCGGCGCCGGCGGGCGTGCCGGTGATCGGCGACGGCGGGCTGCAGTCGTCGGGCGACATCGCCAAGGCGCTCGCCACGGGCGCGAACACGGTCATGCTCGGCTCGCTGCTCGCGGGCACGGCCGAGACGCCGGGCGACCTCGTCCTGCTCGACGGCAAGCAGTTCAAGACCTACCGCGGCATGGGCTCGCTGGGCGCGATGCGCAGCCGCGGGCAGCAGGGCTCGTACTCGAAGGACCGCTACTTCCAGGACGACGTCCTCTCCGACGACAAGCTGGTGCCCGAGGGCGTCGAGGGCCGCGTACCCTTCCGGGGGCCCCTCGCCCAGGTGGCCCACCAGCTCGTCGGCGGTCTGCGGGCGGCGATGGGCTACACGGGCGCGCGGACCACCGCGGAGCTGCAGCGCGCGCACCTCGTCCGGATCACGGCTGCGGGGCTCGCCGAGTCGCACCCGCACCACGTGACGATGACCGCCGAGGCGCCGAACTACGGCGCGCGCTAGTCAGGAGAGCCCGCCGTGCGCGAGCAGGTCGAGATCGGGCGGGGCCGCAGCGCCCAGCGCAGCTACGTCTTCGACGACCTCGACATCGTCCCGTCCCGGCGGACCCGGTCGTCGTCGGCGGTGTCGACGGCCTGGCAGCTCGACGCCTACCGCTTCGAGCTGCCGCTGCTGACCCACCCCACCGACGCCGTGGTCAGCCCCGCCACCGCGGCGCGGGTCGGCGAGCTCGGCGGGCTCGGGGTGCTCAACGCCGAGGGCCTGTGGGCGCGGCACGCCGAGGCCGAGAAGGCGCTGGCCGAGGTCGTGGCGCGCGCCGCGGTCGACCCGGCGGAGGCCGTCGCCGAGCTGCAGCGACTGCACGCCGCGCCGGTCCAGACCTCGCTCGTCACCGAGGCGCTCGACCGCGTGCGCGCGGCCGGCGCCACCGTCGCCGCCCGCGTGAGCCCGCAGCACGCCCGCGAGCTGACGCCGACCCTGCTCGCCGCCGGCGTCGAGGTGCTGGTGGTGCAGGGGACGATCATCTCGGCGGAGCACGTCGGCGGCGACGAGGCCGTCGAGGGCCCGCTGGACCTCGAGGACTTCATCGAGTCGCTCGACATCCCCGTCGTCGCGGGCGGGGTGGGCGACTACCGCACGGCGATGCACCTCATGCGCACCGGCGCGGCCGGCGTCATCGTCGGCTACGGGCAGTCGGCGGCGACGTCCACCGACGACGTGCTGGGCATCGGGGTTCCGATGGCCACCGCGCTCGTGGACGCCGCGGCCGCGCGCCGCGACCACCTCGACGAGACCGGCGGGCGCTACGTCCACGTCATCGCCGACGGCGCCATGAGCACGTCGGGCGACATCGCCAAGGCCATCGCCTGCGGCGCCGACGCGGTGATGCTCGGCGAGCAGCTCGCCGCGGCCGAGGAGGCGCCGGGCGGCGGCTGGTACTGGACGCCGGCGGCGGCCCACCCCTCGCTGCCCCGCAGCGGCATCAGCCGGGTGCCGACGGTCGCGCCCGACCTCGCGACCGTGCTCACCGGCCCCGCCCGCTCCGGTGCCGGGACGATGAACCTCTTCGGGGCGCTGCGGCGGGCGATGGCCAAGACGGGCTACTCGGACCTCAAGGAGTTCCAGCGGGTGGGGCTCTCGGTGCGGCGGTGAGAGGCCGCTGAGGGGTCGCTGACCGGCTGCGACCGTCCGGTCTCCCTCGGAAGTGGTCCTGGACACACGCGCTGACCTGCACTGTCGTCTCGGACCATGAGGACACGCCGGGGACCTGCCCCCGGAGCTCGTCGAACGCCCCCGCTGCTTCGCGGCGACCGCGCCGCGGGATGCCGACGGCGCGGCGGCGCTCGCGGGGCTGCGCCGTCGGGCGCTACCTCAAGGACATCTGGGGCGAGACCGCAGTGGTGCAGCCGTCGCCCGACCGGTCAGGCCTCCTGCCCGGCGGCCGGCTCGTCGTCGGGCTCGAGGTCGCGGGCCAGCTCGCCGGCGAGGACGTCGATGCTGGTCCGCGCGCCGGCCTCGTGCTCGTCGGCGGTCAGCGTGATCTCCTGGCCGGCGGCGACGCCGAGCTCGACCACCCCGAGCACGCTGCGCGCGTCGGCCTCGCGCCCGTCGTCGGCGACGAGGCGGACCCGGGCCGGCTGCGCGCGGGCGGTCGTGCAGAACCGACCGGCGGCCTCCTCATCGAGCCCGCGGGGCGTGGCGACGACGACCTGGCGACGGATCACGAGGGCCTCCCGGAGAGTCACGGCGTGCTGGGGGAGCGTTCCCGTCCCGGGTCACGGGAACGCCGTCAGGTGCCCTTGACGTTCACCACCTGCCGCAGGGTGTGCCGGACCTCGACGAGGTCGGCCGCGTCGGCCATCACCACGTCGACGTCCTTGTACGCCGCCGGGATCTCGTCCAGGAACGCCTCGGTGTCCCGGAACTCGATGCCCGCCATGGCCTCCCGCAGCTGCTCGTGGGTGAAGGTCTTGCGGGCCTTCGTCCGCGAGTACGCCCGGCCCGCCCCGTGGGGCGAGCTGTGCAGCGACTGCGGCTCGCCCTTGCCGGTGACCACGTACGACGCCGTGCCCATCGACCCCGGGATGAGGCCGGCCCGGCCCTCCGCGGCGTCGATGGCGCCCTTGCGCGAGACCCAGACCTCCTCGCCCGCGTGGGTCTCCTGCGTCGTGTAGTTGTGGTGGCAGGAGATCCGCTCCTCCTCCACCACCTCGGCGCCGACGAACTCCGCGGTCTGCCGGACCACCCGGTCCATCATCTCCTCGCGGTTCTGCAGCGCGTAGTGCTGCGCCCACCGCAGCTCGCGGATGTAGGCCCAGAACTCGTCGGTGTCCTCGGTGAGGTACGCGAGGTCCTGGTCGGGCAGGTCGACGCCGGCGCACGCCGCGCGGGCCACGGCGGTGTGCCGCTGCGCGATCTTGTTGCCGACGCCCCGGGAGCCGGAGTGCAGGAACAGCCACACCCGGGCGGCCTCGTCGACGGTGACCTCGATGAAGTGGTTGCCGCTGCCCAGCGTGCCGAGCTGCAGCTCCCAGCCCTTCTTGTCGCCCGCCGGGTCGAACCCGGCCTCCTCGGCGAGCTTCGTGAGCTCCTCGATCCGTGGCTCGGCGGTGGCCACGACCTTGCGGTTGTGGTGCCCGGCGCCCAGCGGGATCGCCCGCTCGATCGCCTCCCGCAGCGGTGCGAGCGACCCCTTGGCCCGCAGCTCCGACACGTCGAACCGCGTCCGCACCGCGGCCATCCCGCAGCCGATGTCGACGCCGACGGCCGCCGGCATGATCGCCCGCAGCGTCGGGATCACCGACCCCACCGTGGCACCCCGGCCCAGGTGGGCGTCGGGCATGAGCGCGACGTGCGGGTGGATGAAGGGCATGGCCGCCGTGCGCTCGGCCTGGGCCACCGTGCCGTCGTCGAGGATCGACGCCCAGTTGAGCAGACGCTCGTTGATCTTCTTCACGGTCCGTTCCCCCCTCCCCGGCTCGGGTGCCGGCGGTCGAGGGGACGGTAACCACGGGGACCGGTCGGACACCTCCGGTTTACGCGACCCCGAGCTCGGTGGACATCGCCGCCGTCGCCTCGAGCAGCGCCGCCGTGACGTCCTCGAGGACCTCCGGCGACGCCGCGCGTTCCGGCAGGGCCAGGGCCACGACGAGCGGCAGCGAGTCGCCGGTGGTGAGCACGGGCGCCGCCACCGACGCGATGCCGGGGATGACGCCGCCCGACGTCAGCGCACAGCCCCGCCGGCACACCTCCTCGGTGATCCGGTCGATCTCCGCGGGCGCCGGTTCCGCGCCCTGCGCCCGCAGGACGGGCTCGGTCAGGGTCCGGGGGAGGTGCGCGAGGTACACGCGCCCGACCGACGACGTCAGCAGCGGCATCGTCGCGCCGACCCGCACGGTGATGGGGAGCGCGTAGGCGCCGTAGTCCCAGCGGACGATGACGGGGCCGTGGTCGCCCCAGACCGCGAGGTTGACCGCGTGCCCGGTCCGGTCGCGCAGCCCGGGGATGTACTGCGAGACCAGGCCGACCTCGTCCATGCGCCGCAGCGACTCCGCGCCGAGCCGGCGGAGCGCCGGCCCCATGTCGTAGAGCCCCGAGCTGCGCGACTGCGCCACCATCCCGGCCCGGCCGAGGCTCACCAGGTAGCGGTGGGCCTTGCTCGCGCCCATGCCGCTGGCGTGGGCGATCTGCGTGAGGCTCATCGGGCCACCGCCGCGCTCGAGGGCGTCGAGCACGGTCATCGCGATCTCGACCGACTGGATGCCCTGGCGTGCGGAGCCCGACGAGCCGGGTGGGTCGGTGTCGTCGTCCGTGCCGGCGGGGGCCACGCCGTCGACCCTAGCGACGGCGGCGCGGCCCCCGCCGGTCACGCGCTGACCCGGGGGGTGTCCGGGTCGGCGGCGCGGGACCGGATCGCGGGCACGGCCGCGGCCAGCAGCGCGCCGAGGACGCCGGGGACGGCGAACAGGTAGAAGTTCCACTCGACGCCCAGCCCGGAGGACAGGATCGCCGCACCCATCAGCGGCCCGGCGATCGCGCCGAGGCGACCGATCGACAGCGCCCAGCCGATGGCGCGTCCGCGCAGCTCCGGCGGGTGGTGCCCGACGATGAAGGCGTTGGTCAGCACCTGGGATCCGATGAGCCCGAGGCCGCTGACGAACATCAGCAGGAACAGCAGGCCCAGCGCCGGGCGGGCGCTCATGACCACCAGGCTCGCGGCGCCCGCGAGGAACGCGACGGCGACGACGGGCTTGATGCCGACGCGGTCGGCGATCTTTCCGCCCAGGACCATGCCCACGCCGGCGCCGACCCACATGGCCGCTGTCTGCAGCAGCGACGAGCCGAGCGAGTAGCCCGCGGTCTGCATGATCGTCGGGAGCCAGGTGCTGATGCCGAACACGAGCAGCAGGCCGCAGAACGACATCGCCCAGAACAGCAGCGTCGCCCCCCGCACGCCGCGCGCGAGCAGCGGGCGCAGGCCCAGCAGCTCGCCGCGGGACGAGCCGCCGCCGGACTCCTCGTGCACCGGGCTCTCGGGCAGCATCCGGATCGCCAGCGGCAGCAGCACGACGGCCGGTGCCGCGCCGATCACGTAGATCCAACGCCAGCTCCCGCCGGTCAGCAGCGCGGCGCCGAGCAGCGGAGCGAGCAGGGCACCGACGGCGTAGCCGGACATCATGATCCCGACGTTGCGGGCCCGGCGCCCCGGCGCGGAGAGGTCGGCGACGTAGGCGGTCACCGTCGGGAGCACGATCCCCAGCCCGACGCCGACCCCGAAACGGGCGGCGCCGAGCAGCGCGAAGGTCGGCGCGATCGCGCACACGAGCATGCCCACCGAGAACAGGGCCGCGCCGCCGATGAGCAGCCGCCGGCTGCCGGCGCGCCGGATCGTCGCGGCACAGGTCGCGGCGCCGACCAGCATCCCGATGGCCACGAGCGAGCCCACGGTGCCGGCGGAGGCCTTGTCGGCGCCGATGCCCGGGTCCTGCAGCAGGGACGGGACGGTGACGCCGTAGCAGGCGAGATCGTAGCCCTCGAGGGCGGCGAAGCCCGCGGACAGGGTCAGGACGACGCGCTCGGTGGCGCGAGTGGGTGGGGCGGTCATGCGGGGCTCCTGGCGGCGTCGGCGGCGGATCAGGGAGTGGCGAGGACGAGCGCGGGCGCGCCGAGGGCGGCGGCGAACGCGCGGGCGAGGGCGTCGGCGTCGGCCGGGTCAGCGGCCGTGCCGTAGACGTAGAAGTCGGGCCGGACCGCGGCGGCGACCGCGTCGTGGGACGCGAGCCAGGCGAGGTGGGTGCCCTCGACGTCGACGAGGTGGTCGGCGGACGCCGGTCCGTCCGGGTGCAGCGGCACGACGCGGACCCCGGCCTCGGCGAGGGCGTCGGCCAGGGCGTCGTCGAGCGTCACCCGGCGGGCGTCGAGCAGCAGGTGCGCGCCGGCCCCGACGACCTGGTCGAGCCGGTCGCGTCGCGTGCCGTCGTCGACGACGCCCTGCGCCATCAGCTCGCCGCGCCCGGGCCCCGACCCACGGGCCAGCAGACCGTCGACCAGGCCCGGGAAGCGGATCGACTCGGGGTGCTGGTCCGCCGCCCGGCGCTCGAGCAGCACGCGGTCGCGCTCGGCGGCTCGCGCCGGGTCGCGCACCGTCTGCTGGCGGCCCAGCTCGATGCCCTTCTCGATCACCGCGCGGACGTGGGGCTCGCGTTCCTGCTGGTAGGTGTCGAGCACCTCGTCGCCGAGGCGCCCGCGCAGGACCGCGTCGAGCTTGAAGGCGATGTTCTGGGCGTCCCGGATGCCCGAGCACATGCCCTGCCCCAGGAACGGCGGCATCTGGTGGGCGGCGTCGCCGGCGAGCAGCGTGCGCCCGACCCGCCAGCGGTCGGTGACCAGCGAGCGGAAGGTGTACGTGGCGACGCGGATGAGCTCGGCGTCGTCGGGGGAGAGCCAGCGCCGGGTGCGGGCCCAGACCTTCTCGGGGTCGCGCTCCGCGGCGAAGTCGTCGACCGAGTCGAGCATGTAGCTGAACCGGTGGTGCTCCGGTCCGAGCGAGATGATCGAGGTCGGGCCGGCCGGGTCGCCGACCTGGCGCGCCGTCGGCACGGCGGGTGGCGCGGCGGGGCCGCGGAAGCGGAAGTCGCAGACCATCCACGGCTCGGAGAACCCGTAGTCGTCCATCGTGCGCCCGAGCGCGGAGCGGACGAAGCTGTTACCGCCGTCGCACGCGATGACCCAGCGCGCGCGGAGGGCCGGCGCACCGGCGACCTGCAGCTCGACGTGGTCGGCGCGTTCGACCAGCCCTGTGACCGGGCTGGAGAGCCGGACCTCGACGCCCAGGGCACGCACGCGCTCGTCCAGCGCCGTCTCCAGGTGGGGCTGGTACATCATGTACCACTCGGCCCAGCCGCTCCGGCCGGTCTCGGCGAAGTGGTGCTCGATGAGCAGCTCGCCCGCCGCGTTGCGCCACTCGTAGTTGCGCTGCACGTGGAGCGTCGGCAGCAGCTCCTCGGCGATCCCGACGCGCGCGAAGGTCCGCATCGTCTCGTCGTCGAAGATCGCCGCGCGCGGCAGGTGGTAGAGCCCGGCGTAGCGCTCCAGCACGACGACCCGGTGCCCGGCGGCGCCGAGCAGCGCCGCGGTCACCATCCCGACCGGCCCGTAGCCCACGACGGCCACGTCGACCAGCTCGTCGACGGCGTCGGTCTCGATCATGCGGGCTCCCCCTGTGAGGTTTGACACCGCCGAACCGTAGGATTCATCATTGAGCAAGTCAATGCACGATGGTGAAACGGATCGAGGGCAGGATGCGGACGATCGGCCTGGAAGAGCACTTCGTGACCCCGGAGCTCGCGCCCTACGGGGCGGGGACGGCGACGATCGCCGAGCCCCACGTGTGGGAGGAGATGTCGCGCCGGCTCCTCGACCTCACGGGCGCCCGGCTCGCGCGCATGGAAGCCGCCGGGCTCGACGTCCAGGTCCTGTCGCTGAACTCGCCGGGCCTGCAGGCCGAGCCGGACGCCGCGCTCGCCGTCTCCCGCGCCGCGGCGGTCAACGACCTGCTCGCCGGCACGATCGAGGCGCACCCCGGCCGCTTCGCGGGGTTCGCCGCGCTGCCGCTGCAGGACCCGCAGGCGGCGGCGAAGGAGCTCGAGCGCTCGGTGACCCAGCTCGGGCTGCGCGGCGCCCTGGTCAACGCGCACACCCACGGTCGCTACCTCGACGACCCCGAGCTGCGGGTCGTCTGGGAGTACGCGCAGGGCCTCGACGTGCCGCTGTACCTGCACCCGGCGAACGGCGTCGACGCCGCCCACGTGCTCTCCGGGCACCCCGAGCTGATCGGGCCGATGTGGAGCTGGGGCACCGACACCGCCTCGCACGCGCTGCGGCTGATCTTCGGCGGCGTGTTCGACGACTTCCCCGAGGCGAAGCTCCTTCTCGGACACATGGGCGAGGCGCTGCCGTTCACGCTGTGGCGCCTCGACTCGCGGTGGGACTTCCACGCCCACCACGGCATCGAGCTCGCCCGCAGCCGCCCGTCGGAGTACCTGCGGCACAACCTCTACATCACGACCAGCGGGGTGTGCTCCGCCGCGCCGCTGCTGTGCTCGCTGCTCGCGCTCGGGTCCGACCACATCCTCTTCGGCACCGACTACCCCTTCGAGGAGATGGACGTCGCCACCGAGTTCCTGCGCACCGCCCCGATCAGCGAGGCCGACCGGGAGAAGATCGCGCACGGGAACGCCGAGCGGCTGCTGCGGCTGTGAGCCACACCGAGGAGGTCCTCGCGAGCTTCGCGGCCACGCCCGACGCGCGGCTCCGCACGATCCTCGAGCGCGTCGTCGTGCACCTGCACGAGCTGGTCCGCGAGGTGGAGCCGACGACCGCGGAGTGGGAGGCCGCGATCGGGTTCCTCACCGCGGTCGGCGCCGCGTGCGACGACACCCGCCAGGAGTTCATCCTGCTCTCCGACGTGCTCGGGGTGTCGTCGCTGGTGGAGACGCTGAACGGCTCGGTGGACGGGACGGAGAGCACCGTCCTCGGCCCGTTCCACCTCACGGCGTCCCCGCCGCGCGAGCTCGGCGACAGCATCGACGACCTCGGGGGCGGGCGGCGGGCGCTCGTCACCGGCCGGGTCGTCGACCCGTCGGGCGACCCGGTGCCGGGCGCGGAGATCGACGTCTGGCAGTGCACCGAGGACGGGTTCTACGACGTCCAGCAGCCCGAGCGGCAGCCGGCCGGCAACGGACGCGGGTTCTTCCGCGCCGACGCCGACGGTCGGTTCCGCTTCCGGACCGTCGTGCCGGGCCACTACCCGATCCCCACCGACGGACCGGTCGGCGCGCTGCTGGCGGCGACCCGTCGCCACCCCTACCGGCCCGCCCACGTCCACCTCCTCGTGGGCGCCCCCGGCTTCACGACGCTGACAACCCACCTGTTCGTCCGGGGCAGTCCGTACCTCGACGCCGACGCGGTGTTCGCGGTGAAGGAGGGGCTGGTGGTGGACTTCGCCGAGGTGGACGCCGACACCGCGCGGGACGGGACGCCTCAGGGCGCGATCACGGAGGACGGCCTGGACCGCCCGTACCGGCACGCCGACGTCGAGGTCGTCCTGGTCCCCGCCGGGCTAGCGTCGGCATCGTGAGCCTCTCGTTCGTCCACGACGCGCTCCCGATGCGCGTGGTCTTCGGTCCCGGCCGCCTCGCCGACCTCGGCGCGGAGGTGGAGCGCCTCGGCCTGCGCCGGGTGCTCGTGCTCGGCACGCCCGAGCAGGAGGCGACGCTGCGGGCGACCGCCGACGGGCTCGAAGGGCGCGCCGCCGGGATCTTCCCCGGGGCGCGCCAGCACGTGCCGGTCGCGGTCGCGACCGCGGCGGCGGACCGGGCTCGCGAGCTGGGCGCCGACGGGTGCGTCGCGGTCGGAGGCGGGTCGTCGGTCGGGCTGGGCAAGGCCGTCGCCCTGCGCCACGGACTGCCGGTGGTCGCCGTCCCGACGACCTACGCCGGCTCGGAGATGACCCCGATCTGGGGCCTGACCGAGGACGGCGAGAAGCGCACCGGCCGCGACCGTGCCGTGCTGCCGCGCACCGTCGTCTACGACCCCGAGCTGACCCGCTCGCTGCCCGTCGGGCTGTCGGTGACCAGCGGGCTCAACGCCGTCGCGCACGCCGTCGAGGGGCTGTGGGCGCCGGACGGCACGCCGATCACCGCGCTGATGGCCGAGGAGGGCACCCGGTCGCTGCTCGCCGCGCTGCCCACGATCGTCGAGCGGCCCGACGACGTCGACGCCCGCTCCGGGGCGCTGCAGGGGGCGTGGCTGTGCGGTGCGGTGCTCGGAGCGACGACGATGTCGCTGCACCACAAGCTCTGCCACGTGCTCGGCGGCTCGTTCGACCTGCCGCACGCCGAGACCCACGCGGTCGTGCTGCCGCACGTCGTCGCCCACAACGGGCCGTCGGCGCCCGCGGCCGTGGCCGCGCTTGGCCGGGCGCTCGGCGTGGTGGGGGAGGCGGACACGGTGGCAGCGACGCTCGCCGACCGGGCCCGCGAGCTCGGGGCGCCGACCTCGCTGGCCGCGATCGGGATGCCCGGCGACGGGTTGGCGCAGGTCGTCGACCGGGTGCTCGCCCAGCCCTACGCGAACCCCGCGCCGGTGACGCGCGCGAGCCTCACCGCGCTGCTCGAGGCGGCGTACCAGCCGCCCCGGACGTCCGGTGCGCTCCGCGCTCGTGAGCACTTTCCGGGCCTATAGGCCCGGAAAGTGCTCACATATCGGACGCCGTCACACCAGCTCGGAGTCCCGGACCTTCTGCATCCCGCGCGCCATGCGGCGCTTGGCCGCCGGGATGCGGTCGACGATGCGCATGCCCGTGCGCTGGGCCAGCACCGACAGCGGCCCGATCACCGGGCGCCGCGCGGTGCCGTCGTCGTTCATGAACTCCAGCGACTCGCGCACGGCGAGGG
Source organism: Actinomycetospora sp. ABD4_176 (assembly GCF_056311855.1). NCBI lineage: Bacteria > Bacillati > Actinomycetota > Actinomycetes > Pseudonocardiales > Pseudonocardiaceae > Actinomycetospora > Actinomycetospora sp. ABD4_176. Next base: position 4,800,944 of record NZ_CM149974.1, read on the forward strand.
CGGCGTAGCGGCGCATGAGCTCCTCGTACTCGCCGACGCCCGCGAGCAGCGAGAGCTCGCCGTCGCGCACGCGCACGAGCCGGTCGCGCAGCTCGCGGGCGTCGCGCAGCGCGGTGTTCGCGCCGGCCCCGCGGCCCGGGGTCATGGTGTGGATCGCGTCGCCGACCATCGTCACCGGGCTCGGCGTCCACGCCGGGACCGGGTCGGAGGTGCGGATCGCGAGCGTGACCGTCGCGCCCGGGTCGGCGGTCGCGAGCAGGTCGAGCCAGCGGGGGTCCCAGCCCTCGCTCAGCTCACCGGCCAGCGCGAGGGCGTCGGCGCCGGAGCGTTCGAGGAGGTCCGGCGGCGCGATGCTGCGCGAGGTCGTGATCGCCCAGGAGATGTGGTCGGCGGTGTTGTCGAAGCGCAGGCCCGGGTGGCGCGCGACCAGTTCCTCGTCACTCCGGCTGCCCCACGGCATCCGCATGACGTGCGTGATCCCGAACTGTCCCCGCCGGTCGAAGTACATGCCGAAGCCGTGGCGCACCTGCTCCGGGAGGAGGCGCTCGGACCGGTCGGTGAGCGCCGTCTTGCCGCCGATCGCGACCAGCCCGGTCTCGGTGTGGGTCGCGTGCGGCAGGTACTGCTGCCGGACCCGCGAGCTCGCCCCGTCGGCGCCGACGAGCAGGTCACCGGTGTCGCTGCTGCCGTCGGCGAAGTGCGCGGTCACGCGACCGTCCGGGTGCCGGGTGTAGTGGGTGAAGCGGCGGTCGAACGTGATGACGTCCTCCATGCCCGTGAACAGCACCTGGCGCAACGTCATGCGGCTGACGTTGTGCTCGGTGTCCTCGGGATCACCGCTGGTGTGCGGGAGGTCGGCGAAGTCGATGCTGATCAGCGGGCGGTACCGCTCGGTGAGCATCGCGAGTCGCGTGTAGGGCGCCGCGGTGGTCGCGACGAACGTCGCGAAGAGCTCCGGGTCCAGGCACGCCTTGAGGGCCCGCGCCCCGTTCGGCGAGATGCCGACGCGGTAGCCGTGCAGGCCGCTGGTCCGGGTGCGGTCGCGCTCGTGGACGGCGACGTCGATGCCGGCGCGGCGCAGGCCGTGAGCGAGGCACATCCCGCCGGTGCCGGCCCCGATGATGATCACCTTCATGCCGGGTCCTCTCCGCCGGCGTGCGCGCGGCGTGCGATGTCGGTCAGGTCGGCGCGGTCCCAGGACAGGGCGCCGGAGCGGAGGTCGTCGAGCAGGGCGGCGATCCAGGCGACGTCGGTCTCGAGGTGGGCGATGGCGTACTCGGCCTCGATGACGACGATCCGCGGCAGGAACCCGGGGGCGTGCTCCAGCTCGCGGCACACCCGGTCGAGCTCGCCGCGGCGGTCGGACAGGCGCAGGGCCAGCGCGTCGGCGGCGACCTCGGGCTCGAGCAGCGGGAGGTAGGCGAGCGCGGCGGTGAACTCGGCGAACTCGTGGCGGGGTGCGGTGAGCATGTCGAGGGTCCAGGTGATGGCGAGCTCGCGGCCGGCGTCGGTCACCGCGTAGACGGTGCGCTCCGGGCGCGTGGACTCCCGCTCGGTGGCCTGCGCGACCAGCAGCCCGTCCCGGACGAGCCGGTCGATCGTCTTGTAGAGCTGCGAGCGCTGGCCGACGTTGACCACCTGGTCCTTGCCGCGCTCCCGGATGAGCTGCGCCATGCGGTACGGGTGCATGGGCTCCTCCGCGGCGAGGGCGAGGACGGCGAGGGCGAGTCCGGAGCGTTGGGTCATGGTGTCAGCCAGAATAGTGTCATCGACACTACGACGGCAAGGGTCGCCGCCGGTCGGGGATCTGGACAATGGTGGGCGTGACCGCCAGCGGTGATCGCCCCGTCCTCGTCGTCGACTACGGCGCGCAGTACGCGCAGCTCATCGCCCGTCGGGTGCGGGAGGCGCAGGTCTACTCGGAGGTCGTGCCGCACACGACGCCGGTGGACGAGATGCTCGCCCGGGACCCGGCCGCGATCGTGCTCTCCGGCGGGCCCGCGAGCGTGTACGCCGACGGCGCGCCGAGCATCGACGCGGCGCTGTTCGACGCCGGCGTGCCGGTGTTCGGCATCTGCTACGGCTTCCAGCTCATGGCCGGCGCGCTCGGCGGCGTCGTCGAGCACACGGGGGCGCGCGAGTACGGGCGTACCGAGCTCGCGGTGACCACACCCGGGCGGCTGCACGACGACCTGCCCGACGCCCACCCGGTGTGGATGAGCCACGGCGACGGCGTGACGAAGGCGCCCGAGGGCTTCACGGTCACCGCGTCCTCGCCCGGCGCCCCGGTGGCCGCGTTCGAGGACGTGGAGCGGCGCTTCGCCGGCGTGCAGTACCACCCGGAGGTCGGGCACTCGCCGCACGGCCAGGAGGTGCTGCGCCGGTTCCTGCGCGACGTCGCGGGCGTCGACGCCGACTGGAACACCGCGAACATCATCGAGGAGACCGTCGCCGCGGTGCGCGAGCAGGTCGGTCCCGAGGGCCGCGCGATCTGCGGGCTGTCGGGCGGCGTGGACTCCGCGGTGGCCGCGGCGCTCGTCCAGCGCGCGATCGGCGACCGCCTGACGTGCGTCTTCGTCGACCACGGCCTGCTGCGCGAGGGCGAGCGGGGTCAGGTCGAGCGCGACTTCGTCGCCGCCACCGGCGTCGACCTCGTCACCGTCGACGCGGCGGAGACGTTCCTGCGCGAGCTCGACGGCGTCGTCGACCCGGAGGAGAAGCGCAAGATCATCGGGCGGGAGTTCATCCGCGCGTTCGAGGGCGCGGCCCGCTCGGTGGCGGAGGGGAAGGGCGCGGACTTCCTCGTCCAGGGCACGCTCTACCCCGACGTCGTCGAGTCCGGCGGCGGTTCCGGGGCCGCGACGATCAAGTCGCACCACAACGTCGGCGGCCTGCCCGACGACCTGCAGTTCTCGCTGGTCGAGCCGCTACGGGCGCTGTTCAAGGACGAGGTCCGCCGCGTCGGCGCCGAGCTCGGGCTGCCCGAGACGATCGTGCGGCGCCAGCCCTTCCCGGGCCCCGGGCTCGCGATCCGGATCATCGGGGCGGTCGACGCCGATCGCCTCGCGACCCTGCGCCGCGCCGACGCCATCGCGCGCGAGGAGCTGACCTCGGCCGGGCTCGACGAGGTCATCTGGCAGTGCCCGGTGGTGCTGCTCGCCGACGTGCGGTCGGTCGGCGTCCAGGGCGACGGGCGCACCTACGGCCACCCGGTGGTCCTGCGCCCGGTCTCCAGCGAGGACGCCATGACCGCGGACTGGACCCGCCTGCCCTACGACGTGCTCGAACGCATCTCCACGCGCATCACCAACGAGTGCGCCGAGATCAACCGCGTCGTCCTCGACGTCACCAGCAAGCCGCCGGGGACGATCGAGTGGGAGTAGGTGCGCTGCGCACATGTGAGCACTTTCTGGTGCTATAGCCCCGGAAAGTGCTCACGAGACCGGAGGTCGCATGGCTGAGACGATCTTCAGCGAGATGTCGCGGCTGGCGGCCGAGCACGACGCGATCAACCTCGGTCAGGGCTTCCCGGACACGCCGGGGCCGCGGGAGGTCGTCGACGTCGCCGTGGCCGCGATGCACAAGGGCTGGAACCAGTACCCGCCGGCCGTCGGCATCCCGTCGCTGCGCCGGGCGATCGCCGACCACCAGCGGCGCTGGTACGGCCTGGACGTCGCCGCGGACGGCGGGGTCGTCGTGTGCTCCGGCGCGTCGGAGGCGCTGTCGTCGGCGATGACCGCGCTGCTCTCGCCGGGGGACGAGGTGATCGCGCTCGAGCCGTACTACGACCTCTACGGGGCGACCGCGGCGCTGCTCGGCGCGCGCCTCGTGCCGGTGCGCATCCACGCGCCGGACTACGCGCTGGACGCCGGCGCGCTGCGGGCGGCGGTCACCGACCGCACCCGCATGATCATCCTCAACACCCCGCACAACCCGACGGGCGCGGTGCTCTCGCGCGACGAGCTGCAGTCGATCGCCGACGTGGCGATCGAGCACGACCTGGTGGTCCTGTCCGACGAGGTCTACGAGCACCTCGTCTTCGACGACCACCGCCACGTCCCGATCGCCTCGCTGCCGGGCATGTTCGAGCGGACCGTCACCGTCGGGTCGGGCGGGAAGACGTTCTCGGTCACCGGCTGGAAGATCGGCTGGGCGACGGGGCCGGCGGACCTCGTGGGCAAGGTGCTGGGCGTCAAGCAGTGGTTCTCGTTCGCCGCCGGCACGCCGCTGCAGCACGGGATCGCCGCGGGGCTCGCGCTGCCCGACGAGCGGCTCGCGCACCTCGGCGACGACCTCGCCCGCAAGCGCGACCTGCTCACCGACGGTCTGCGCGAGCTGGGACTCGAGGTGTTCGGGTCCAAGGCGACCTACTTCGTCACCGCCGACGTCGCGCCGCTCGGCGTCACCGACTCGCTGGAGTTCTGCCGCTCCCTGCCCGAGCGCGTGGGCGTGGCCGCGGTGCCGAACCAGGTGTTCCACGCCTCGCCCGAGGGCGTCGAGACCCAGGTCCGCTTCGCCTGCTGCAAGCGCGACGAGATCCTCGCCGACGCCCTGCTGCGGCTGCGCAAGCTCTGAGTGCTCGTGTCAGCGGAGTGGCTCCGCTGACACCCAGTGTCCGCAACTCCACTCCGATCACCGCGGTGCTGCGACGCCCTCGGCGGTCATCTCCTCATCGGGGACGTAGAGCCGCGGGGCGAGCAGGCCGCTGACGACGGTGACGAGCGCGATGCCGACCAGCAGCAGCCCCGGCGCCCACGATCTGCCGCCCGCCGCCGCGAGCACGGCGGTGGCCACCAGCGGCACGAAGCCCGACACGATCCCGGCGAGGTTGGCCGCGAGCGCGATGCCGCTGTAGCGCAGGCGCGCCGGGAAGAGCCGCGCGAGCAGGTCCCCGGACACGGCGTAGGGGATCGAGAGCATCGCGACCCCGACCGTCACACCGAGCACGACCGCGACGCCGTTGCGGGTGTCGAGCAGCCAGAACATCGGCAGCGCCACGAGCGCCGAGGCGATCCCGCCCGCGACGGTGACCCGGGCGGCGCCGAAGCGTTCCGCGAGCCGCCCGCCCAGCACGAGCACGCCGATCTCCACGACGGCGGCGACGAGCGTCGCGCCCAGGACGAGCGGGCGCGGCAGGTCGAGGTCGCCGGTGGCGTAGCTGATGACGAACGTGGTGGCGAGGTAGAAGCCGCCGACCCCGAGCAGCGCCGACCCGGCCCCGACGAGCAGCGCGGGCCACGCCCCGGTGACCACCTGCTTGACCGGCGCCGAGGCGCGGGCGTCCTCGGCGAGCAGGCGGTCGAACAGCGGCGACTCCTCGACGCGCCGGCGCAGCCACAGCGCCACCCCGAGCAGCGGGAACGCGACGAGGAACGGGATGCGCCAGCCCCAGGCGTCGAAGTCGTCGGGCGGCAGCAGCGCGACCAGCAGGAACGCCCCGGACGACAGCAGCGTCCCGACCGGCGACCCGATCTGCGGCATCGCCGCGTACCGGCCGCGCTTCTCCGGCGGGGCGTGCTCGACGGCGAGCGTGATCGCCCCGCCCCACTCGCCGCCCACCGCGACGCCCTGCAGCAGGCGCAGCAGCGTCAGCAGCACGGGCGCCGCGACGCCGATGTCGGCGAACCCCGGGAGCACCCCGATGAGGCCGGTGACTGCGCCGATCATGACGACGGTGATGAGCAGGCACGCGCGCCGGCCGATCCGGTCGCCGAGGTGGCCGAAGACGATGCCGCCCAGCGGCCGGGCCACGAAGCCGACCGCGAACGACGCGAACGCGGCGAGCGTCGCGACGACGGCGTCGTCGGTGGCGAAGAACAGGCGGTTGAACACCAGCGACGCGGCGGTGCCGTAGAGGAAGAAGTCGTACCACTCGAGCGCCGTGCCGACGAAGGCCCCGACGGCGACGCGGCGGGCGTCGGCGGCGACGGGTTGCGGTGTGGTCATGGTGTGTCCCCGTCCGGCGGCAGGTCCAGGACGTCGGCGCCGTGGGTGGCGCGCCCGCCTCGCAGGGTGGCGACGACGTCGATGTCGCCGAGACGGTCGGGGTCGACGCGGAGGGGGTCGTCGCCCAGGAGCACGAGGTCGGCGACGAGGCCGGGCGCGAGGCGCCCGCGGACGTCCTCGTCGCCGGCGATCCAGGCGGCGTCCACCGTGTAGGCGCGCAGGGCGGTGTCGACGTCGACGGCCTCGTCCGCGGCGAGCGTCCGACCCGACGACGTCCGCCGCTGGACCATCGCCTGCATCCCGCGCAGCGGGTGCCCGTCGGCGACGCACGGGCGGTCGGAGCTCGCCGGCACCCGCACGCCCGCGCGCAGGAAGGACGCGTGGCGGTAGAGCAGGTCGGCGCGGTGCTCGCCGACGGCGGCGATCATCGAGTCACCGATCTCGTACAGGAACCGGGCCTGGGGGACCGGGGTGATCCCGAGGGCGGCCAGCCGGGCCAGGGCGGCGTCGTCGACGACGCCGGCGTGCTCGAGGCGGTGCCGGGGCGGGCGCACGCCGGGCCAGGGTGTGCGTGCCGCGTCGGCGAAGGCGTCGAGCGCGGCGTCGACGGCGCGGTCGCCGATCGCGTGCGCGGCGACCGTCCACCCGCCGGCGACGGCCTCGACGACGGCGGCGTGCAGGACCTCGGGGTCGTCGCCGAGGTAGCCGGACTCGTCACGGTCGGCGTAGGGCTCGCGCATCGCCGCGGTGCGGGAGCTCAGCGCGCCGTCGAAGAAGATCTTCATGGGCCCGATGCGCAGGTCGAGGTCGCCGAGCCCGGGGCGCAAGCCCAGGTCGAGGCCCCGACCGGGCTCGCCGGGCGTCGCGCGCAGCACCGAGGTCTCGGGCATGAGGTCGACGCGCACCGCGAGGTGTCCCCGCTCGCGGGCGAGCTGGTAGGCGGCGAGCTCGCGGGGGGAGCGCCCGATCCAGCCGCCGCCGATACCGGCCTCGGTGACGTGCGTGAGGCCCTGGCGCGCGAACACCGCGGTCGCCGCGCCGACCGCGTCCGCCAGCTCCGCCACCGGGTAGGGCCGCAGCAGGTCGCCGGCCAGCGCCTGGGCGGCCTCGAGCAGGACGCCGGTCGGCTCGCCCGCCTCGTCGCGGACCACGACGCCGCCGGCGGGCACCGTGGCCTTCCCGTCGAGGACCCCGGCCCGGCGCAGCACCTCGCTGGAGACGGCGCCGACGTGCGCGGAGCGGTGCTTGAGCCACACCGGCCGCCCGCCCCCGACGCGGTCGAGCACGTGCCGGTCGGGCGAGCCGCCGAGCGCGACGTCGTCGTAGCCGCTGCCGATGACGAAGGCGTCCGCGGGCAGCTCCGCGGCGCGGGCGGCGACGGCGTCGTACAGGGCGTCGAGGTCGCTCAGGCCCGCGAGCGGCACCTCGGCGAGCGACTGCCCGAACCAGGCCGCGTGCTGGTGGGCGTCGTCGAAGCCGGGCACGACGGTCGCGCCGGCGGCGTCGACGCTGCGGCGCGCCCGCACCCCGGCGGGCAGCGCGTCGTCGTCGAGCACGGCGAGCACGCGCCCGTGGTGTACGGCGAGCGCCCGCGCCCGGGGGTGCGCGTCGTCCAGGGTGCGGACGTCGGCGTTCCTCAGCAGCAGGTCGATGTCGATCGTCACCGGCGGTCTCACCCCAGGTGGTGCAGGCGGGTCAGGGGCAGGGCGACGGCGCGGTGCAGCGGCACCTCGCGGCCGTCGACGCGCACCGGGGACGGCTCGCCGGGGATCTCCACCCGCGGCGTCGCGGTGTTGTGGAGCATGTCCGCGGCGCCGAGCCCGCGGCTGCCGGCGACGGGCAGGTAGCGCGGTCCGGACGGCAGCGCGGCGCGGGCGGCCGGGTCGTCGAGGCAGGCCGCGGCGACGAACTGGTGCGCGAGGCGGGCCGGAGCGCCGCCGCGGGCGCCGTGGAACCCACGCATCCGCCGGGGCTGGGTGAGCCGCGTCGACCCCGATCCCGAGCCCGCGGCGCCCCAGGCGACGAACCCCGATTTGATCACCAGCTCGGGCGTCGCGCCGAACCATGCGGGCGACCACAGCACGATGTCGGCGAGCCGACCCGCGCGCAGCGAGCCCACGTGGGCGGCGAGACCGTGGGCGACTGCCGGGTTGTGCGTGAGCTTGGCGAGGTAGCGCAGCACGCGGGCGTTGTTCGCGACGTCCGGGCCGGTCTCGCCGGCGAGGTGGGCCTGGACGTGGGCGAGCTGCCAGGTGCGGCGCACGGTCTCGCCGATGCGGCCCATGCCGAGCGCGTCGGAGTTGACGATGGCGATCGCGCCGTCGTCGTGCAGGCGGTTCTCCGCGGCGATCGCGTGCTCGCGGATGCGGCCGGCGGCGATGCTGCGGTCGCTGGGCAGGTCGGGGTGCCCGCGGTGCACGGTCATCGTCATCGGACCGAGCTCGCGGACCGTCGCCGGCGTCAGGGGCAGGGTCGGTGTCGTCGAGGACGTCAGGACCGCCGGGTCGCCGACGATGCGCAGCAGGTCGGGGTGCCCGCCGCCGCCCTCGACGTGGTACGCGTGGACGGTCCGCCCGCCGATCGCGTCGAGGGTGTCGTCGAGGTAGCCGGACTCGTTGAGGGTGTCGGTGTGCAGGGCGACGGGGAGGTCGGCCTGCTCGGCGACGCCCAGGCAGGTGTCGACGGCGTCCGGGCCCGCGCCCCAGTCCTCGTGGACCTTGAACCCGCCCGCGCCGGCGAGCACCGCCCGCTCGAGCAGGTCCGCCGAGCCCGAGGACCCGCGGGCGAGGAACGCGGCGTTCACCGGGGCGCCGGTCCACGACGCCATGAGCGTGTGCAGGTTGGGCGCGGGGTTGGCGCCGACGTCCCACACCCCGCCGATCCCCATCCCCACCATCGTCGTCACGCCGGTCGCGAGCGCGGCCGGCGCGAGGTCGGCGTTGGACAGGTGGACGTGGGAGTCCACGACGCCCGGCGTGGCGATGAGGCCCTCGCCGGGCACCATCGCCGTGTGGGCGTCGACGACGAGCTCGACGCCGTCCTGGACGTCGGGGTTGCCGGCCCGTCCCACGCCGACGACGCGCCCGTCGGCCACCCCGATCGACGTCTTGCGGACGCCGAGGACGGGGTCGAGCAGCAGGACCCCGAGGACGACGAGGTCGAGGGCGCTGTCGCGCGGGGCCCGGTCGGCGACCAGCGCGCCCTGGCGCGCGGTCTTCCCGCAGCCGCCGAGCATCTCCTCGCCCGGCTCGGTGTCGTCGGCCTCGACCTCCACCCACAGGTCGGTGTCGCCGAGGCGGACGCGGTCGCCGGTGGTCGGCCCGTAGACCCGCGCGTAGGCGCCCCGCTCGAGACGGCTCACCGGGCACCGCCGAGGTGGACGGCGGTCGCGTCTCGCGAGGCGCCGGCCTCGACGCGCAGCGCCGTCCCGGCGGGGAGGTCGAGGCGCAGCTGCGCGGGGTCGGTGCCGTCGTCGACATCGACGTGCAGCCGGCGGTTGAGCCGGTCGAGGGGGATGTGCGAGGTCACCCAGACCGCCTGCTCGCCGTCGTTGCGCAGGACGACCCCGGAGCGCGGACGGCCGGGGGCGAGCGCGACGGTGCCGGGCGCGGGGCGGACCGCGCCGGGCCCGTCGGCGTCGGGCGGGCCGAAGGGACGGTCGACGTGGACCAGGCTCGTGCCGTGCGGGAAGAGCGCCTCGACCTGCAGGGACGGCACGGCCGTCGCGACGCCGTCGAGCAGCTGCTGCGGCCCGACGAGCTCGCGGGCCCGGCGCACCACGTCGTCGAGGTCGTGTCCGTCCCAGGCGAGCTCGCAGACCTCGTCGCACACCAGCGCGATCGCCTCGGTCGCCCCGAGCCGCGCGCCGCGGGCCAGCCGCCGGCGGGCGAGCTCCGCCGCGCCGTGCAGCAGCACCCTCTCCTCCTCGCGCGGGGTGAGGTGCAACGGCGGTCTCCCGGGGCGGCAGCGGTGGGGTGGGCGGTGTGAACCGTGCGTGAGCGGCCCAGCGTGCCCTGTGACGACGGCCGGGGGAAGGCGTCGGGGTGCCGGCTCGCCGGGTGTCAGCGAAGTGCCGTCGCTGACGTTGAGTGTCCGTATCGGTACTTCGATCACTCGGCGCTGGTCGTCCCGGATGCGGGTCACCACGCCGGCCGCAGCGGCCCCGGGGTGACGAGGCGCCGCAGCATCGCGTGCAGGGCGCCCAGCGACGCGCCGGGCAGCACGTCGCTCCAGCCCGCGACCACCTCGGCCGCCGCCTCCTCCGCCGCGCGCGTGCACGCCTCGCCGGCGGGTGTCAGGCGCAGCAGCCGGGCCCGGGCGTCGCGGGGATCGGGCTCGCGCACGACGTAGCCCCGCGCCACGAGCCCGGCGACGAGCTGGCTCGCGGCCTGCTTCGTCGTGCCGAGGTGCTCGGCGAGGTCGACGACCGTGGTGTCCGCCGCCGCGATCCGCGCGAACGCGAAGCCGTGGGCGGGGCGCAGGTCGTCATAGCCACGTGCGGCGAGGCCCTCCTGCACGCCGTCGACCACCTCCGTCGCCGCCCGCAGGACGAGCATCGCCAGGTCGGTCGCGGCACGGTCCTCCACGGGTCGAGCTTGACACGGTGGTCAAGCAGACTGACCATATCGTCAATCGTCTTGACCAGAAGGAGTCCTCCGATGCCCGTCCTCCGTCCCGCCGACGCCGTCCGCCACGAGGCCCACGGCGCCGCGTTCCACGCCCTCGTCGCCCCGTCGCGCGGCAGCGCCGAGCTCTGCGCCTGGCGCCTCGAGGTGCCCGCCGGCCAGGTCGGCGCCCCGCACCGCCCGACCCGCGAGGAGGTACTGCTCGTCCTCGACGGCGACCTGCGGGTGACCCTCGACGGCACGACGGCGCCGGTCGTCGCCGGCGACGTGGTCCTCGTGCCGGCCGGCGCCGAGCTCCGGGTCGACGGCGGGCAGGGGCCCGCGTCGGTGTGGGTCACGACGTCGCCGGGACTGGAGGCGGAGCTGGCCGACGGCTCGCGCCTCGCCCCGCCGTGGGCGAGATAGTTCGACGATCGAGAGGTACGGTCGTGGAGTGACGGACATCGTGGTCGTCGGTGGCGGGCCCGGCGGCGTCCTGCTGACCTACCTGCTCGCCCGCGGCGGGACGTCGGTCACCCTGCTGGAGTCGCGGCACGACTTCGCCCGGCGCTTCCGCGGCGACACGCTCGCGCCGGGCGTGCTCGAGTACCTCGACACGCTCGGGCTGGCGCGGCCGCTGCTCGACGAGGTCCCGCACACGCGCTCGGACGCCTTCCGCTGGCACACCGCCGAGCGCACCTGGACCCTCGTCGACTACCGCGGCGCCAGCCGGCGCTTCCCCTTCTACGCGCTGATCCCGCAGGCGTCCTTCCTGCCGTGGCTCGCGGAGCGGGCGCGGGCCCACGGCGCGCGGATCCACATGGGCGCGCGGTTCTCCGCGCTGCGGCACGACGACTCGGGCCGCGTCTGCGGGGTCGAGTACACCGTCGACGCCGTCAAGCACGAGCTGGGAGCGGCGCTCGTCGTCGGCGCCGACGGGCGGAACTCCAAGGTCCGCGCCGCGTCCGGGCTCGCCGCGACCGAGCTGGGCGCGAGCCTCGACATCCTCTGGCACGCCTTCCCGCGCCGCGCCGACGACCCGTCGTACTCGGGGCTCGACCTCTTCGGCACGCCCACCGGCAGCGTCGCACTGCTCGACCAGGGGCGGGACTGGCAGCTCGGGTGGACGATCCGCGCCGGCTCGCTGGCGGAGGTCCGCGCGCGGGGGGTCGGCGCGCTGCGCGACGCCGCGGTCGGGGCGCTGCCGTGGCTCGCGGGCCGACTCGACGACCTCGACGACGTCGCCGACCTGACCCTCCTGCCCGTGCGCATCACGACCGTCGAGCGCTGGACGCGGCCGGGGCTCGTGCTGCTCGGGGACGCGGCGCACGTCGTGTCGCCGGTCGGCGGCAACGGGATCAACCTCGCGCTCGCCGACGCCGCGGACCTCGCCAACCGGCTGATCGGCCCCCTGCGCCGCACCCCGCCCGACCCGGCGCAGCTCGACGACGCGGCGGCGGGGCTCGAGGTGGCGCGCCGGCCGGCGGTGGAGCGCGAGCAGCGGGGGCAGGTGCGCACGGAGCGCCTGGCGGTGCAGAGGATCGCGCAGGGGCACGCCGGGCCGCCGGAGGCGCTGCGCGCGCTGGCCCGCGTGCCGGGGTTCCCGCGCCTGGCGGGGCGGCGCTCGCGGGTCGAGGTGCCGGCGCCGGTGCCGGTGATCGCCGCCGGCGCGCCGTGATCGTGGGGCCTTCCTGACGTCGAGTGTCAGCTGGACGCCGGGCTGAGACACCCGTGCCTCCGCGACGGCGCGGACGTCGCGGGGCGGGGCGCGGCGTGTCGTGCGGGCGAGGATGTGGCGATCCTGGCGATGAGTGCCAGCGATGCCGCATCGCTCGGAATCGCTCGGACCGGGAGTCTCACGCCAGGAGCGGGGCAAGGTCGCCGGCGTGGGTGTGGAGGAGGTCGACGAGCTCGGTGTTCGGGGCCGCGACGCGCTCGGCGGGGCCCGTGAGGGCGAGGCCGGCGACGAGGCGCCCGTCGTCGGGACCCCGGACGGGGACGGCGAGGCAGCCGAGCGTCGCGTGGAACTCCCCGCACTGGCGCGCCAGCCCCGTCGCGCGGACCTCGTCGAGGCGCCGGGCGAGCTCGTCGCGGTCGACGACGGTGTGCGGGGTGAGGCGCGTCAGCGGGCCGTCGGGCAGGCCGTGCTCGGCGAGCAGCAGGCGTCCGAGGCCGGTGGCGTGGGGGTGGCGGGAGAGCTCGTCGGCGTCGGTGGGCGGGTGGTCGGGGTCCGGGTCGAGGAACGTCAGCCGGTGCCGGTCGAACGCGACGAGGTGCGCGCCCCACCGGACGCGGTCGCGCAGGCGGCGCATGACCCGGCGAGCGGCGGTCGGCGCCGCCACCGGCGACGGGGCGAGGTTCGCGCTGCGCCGACCGAGGGCGAAGCCGCCGAGGTCGGGCAGGCGCACGAGGTACTCCTCGGCGACGAGCAGGTTGAGCAGCCGGTAGGTCGTCGCCGGCGGGATGCGCAGCGCCGTCGAGATCTCCTTCGCCGTGATCCCGACCCCCGCCGCGGCCACCTCCTCGAGGATCGCCAGCGCGCTGCGGACGGCCTGTGGCTGCCGGCCGCTGATCGAGCCCGAGGTCACCGGCGTCACCGCGCCCGCACGGCCAGGACGTCGGCGGTCGTCGTCTCGTCGTAGACGCCCATCGCGCGCAGCGCCGGCCCCCGCAGCCGCCGCAACAGCAGCCACCCGCCCGCGCCGGCGACGACGAGCGCGGCGAGGGTCACCACCAGCCCGGTGCCCGCGTGCAGCACGACGACGACCGCGGTGGCGGCGAGCGCGACGGAGGCGAGCCCCGCGGTGACGACCACCCCGCGGGTCAGCTCCCCGATCCGCGCGAGGAACCGGGGCGCGGCCACGCAGACCAGCAGGTAGGCGGCGAGGAAGGCCAGCGTGCCGACCGAGAGGAGCCCGCCGAACACCGCGCCCGGCGCGATCCCGGCGAGGGTGCCGACGACCACGACCGCCGCGAGCACCGGCACCGTGACCCCGACGGCCACCGCCGGGGTGAGGTGCCGGCGGTGCGTGCGCCCCAGGGCCGCCGGCGCGAGCCCCTCGCGGGCCAGCGAGAACAGCACCCGGACCAGCGTGTTCAGGGCGGCCAGGGCGCACGCGCCGAACGAGGCGACGATGCCGGCGTCCATGAGCACCGAGGCCCAGCTGAGGTCCCCGGACGGCGGGCTCGTCACCCCGGACGACGCCGCCCCGGGCGCGCCGAGCAGCACCAGCGTGGCGACGAGGTAGAGCACCGCGGTGACCGCCGCGGTCGCCCCGATCGCCCGCGGCACCGACGCGTACGGGCGCCGCGCCTCGACGCCGAGCGTCGCCGCGCTGTCGAAGCCGATGAACGCGGCCAGCGCCGGCAGCACACCCACGGCGATGCCGCCGACCCCGCCGGCCGCGCCGACCCCGCCCGTCGCGCCGACCCCGGCGCCGGCGAGCACCCCCGCCGGCGCCGTCGTCACCGCGAGCGCCACGAGCACGACGAGGATCAGCCCGATCGACGCCGCCTCGATCACCAGCATCACCCGGCCCGCGAGCCGCACGCCGCGGACCGCGCACACGGCCACCGTCACCGCCAGCACCACGACGAGCGCGACGCCCGACCCCACGGCCGGCACGCCCGGGAGCAGGCGCGCCACCAGCGCGCCGCCGTACCAGGACACCCCGGAGAACGCGGCCGCGACGAGCAGGCCGTAGCCCACGACCATCGCCACCGCGCACGCGTAGGCGCCGCCCGCGCCGAGGCCCTTGGCCGTGAAGCTGTACAGCCCGCCGGCCGCCGCCATCCGGCGCGCGAACACCGCGATGCAGGCGGCGACGAGTCCGACGAGCACGGCGGCCACGGCGAACGACCACGGCGCGCCCCGCCCGGCGACGGCGATGACGAGCAGCGGCGTCGAGGCCATCGCGCCCGCCGGCGCCGTCGTGGCCACGGACTGCGCGAACACCCCGAGCGGGCGCAGCGTGCGCCGGTGCAGGCCGGCCACGGGCGACCGCGCACGCAAGCCGGGGATCCGTGTCACGCCGTCACCGTAGAGCCCGCATCGCCCGGAGCGAAGGGTCCGCGGCCCGAACGAGAAAGCACGCCGCACCATTTCTCGTTCGGGCCCGACAACGGTGCCTCGATTCTCCGTTCGGAGAACGCCACGATTCCTTCCGGCGGGGAACGAGAGAGCGGGTCGCACCGATGACCGCGCAGCTCAACGAGGGGTTGACCCCGCGGGAACGCCTCCGCAAACGTGACGCGCGACATTCTCCCTGTTCCCGCACAGCCCCTGCTCACCATTCTCCCGGGAGTCGCCATGGCCGCACCCGTCGAATCCCCCGCACCGCCCACCCGCCTCTCGGGGGCGCTCGGTGTGGGGTCGATCGTCTTCATGGTCATCGCCGCCGCGGCGCCGCTGACCGTCATCGCGGGCACGATCCCGCTGGGGGTCGGCGCCGGGAACGGCGCGGCCTTCCCGATGACCTTCGTGCTGTGCGCGGTCGTCCTGCTGCTCTTCGCCGTCGGCTTCTGCGCGATGAGCCCGCACGTCCCCGACGCCGGCGCCTTCTTCACCTATATCCGCCACGGGCTCGGCCGGCCCCTCGGGCTCGGCGCCGCGTTCCTCGCCCTCGCCACGTACACCGCCGTGCAGGCCGCGGTCTACGGCTACATCGGCGCGGCGCTCGACGAGCTCGTCACCAGCTTCGGTGGCCCGAGCGTGCCGTGGTGGGCCTGGACGCTGCTCGTCGTCGCGATCGTCGGCGTGCTCGGCTACCGCCACATCGAGCTCTCGAGCCGCGTGCTCGGGGTGCTGCTCATCGCCGAGATCGCCATCGTGCTCGTGCTCGACGCCGTCGTCATCGCCCGCGGCGGCGGGGCCGAGGGCTTCTCGACCGCCCTGCTCGACCCCGCGCAGGTCACCTCCGGCGAGGTCGGCATCGCCATCATGTTCGCCATCGCGAGCTTCATCGGCTTCGAGGCCACCGCGGTGTTCCGCGACGAGGCCCGCGACCCGCAGCGCACCATCCCGCGCGCCACCTACCTCGCCCTCGTCGTCGTCGGCGTCTTCTACGCCCTGTCGACCTGGGCGATCGTGTCCGCGTGGGGCGACGAGGCGGCGGTCGCCGAGGCCGGCGCGAACCCGGCGACGTTCCTGCTCACGACGTTCGAGAACTGGCTGGGTCCGGTCGGCCTGCACCTCGTGACGGTCCTGCTGGTCACCAGCCTGTTCGCGGCGATCCTGTCGTTCCACAACGTCGCCGCGCGCTACTGGTTCGCGCTCGGCGTGCACGGCGCCTTCCCCGGCGCGTGCGCCCGCACCCACTCCCGCCACGGCTCGCCGCACGTGGCCTCGCTCGCCCAGACCGTGCTCGCGGCCCTGCTCGTCGTGGTCTTCGCGGTCGCGGGCCTCGACCCCGTCGCCCAGGTCTTCGCGTGGATGGCGGGCACCGCGACGCTCGGCGTGCTCGTGCTCATGGTCCTGACCTGCGTCGCCGTGCTCGCCTTCTTCGCCCGCAGCCGCGTCGACCGGCGGCTCTGGCACACGCGCGTGGCGCCCGCGCTCGGCCTCGTCGGGCTGCTGGTCTGCCTCGCGCTGACGATCAACAACTTCGCGACGCTCATCGGCGGCTCGACCGCCCTGGCCGTCGGCATCGCCGCGGTGCTCGTCGCCGTGTTCCTCGCGGGCGTCGTCGTCGCCCTGGTGCGGCGCCCGACGACGGCCGAGACTGGCGGAGCCGATCCGGACATCTCGGACGGCGTCGCGCGCCGCGCCCCGCACGAGAACGTCTGACGCCCGACCCGACCCCACCCACGACCAGGAGGAGTGCCCGTGACCGCCACCGCCCCCACGTCCACCGGCGTCGCCCCCGGCGCCGCCACGCACCCGTTGGACATGGCCACCTCGGAGGAGTTCCGCACGGTCCGCGAGGTGCTGGCCGACGCCGGGCTGCTCGGCGAGGCCGTGCGGTTCTGCTTCGCCGGGCTCGAGGAGCCCGACAAGGCCGCCGTGCTCGCCCACGCCGACGGCGACCCGGTCGACCGGCGCTTCCGCGCGCTGCTGCTCGACATGAGCGGCGCGCCGTCGCGCGACGTCGTCGTCTCCGCCACCCGCCGCGAGGTCGACTCGACCGTCGAGCTGGACCCCGCCACGAGCGGCCAGCTCCCGATCATCGACGCCGAGTTCGAGATCATCGAGGGGATCGTCAACACCTCTGCCGAGTGGCGCGACGCCCTGAGCCGTCGCGGCATCGACCCGGACACGGTGCGCGCCGTGCCGCTCTCGGCCGGCGCCTACTACCCCGAGGAGGTCGGGCACCGCATGGCGCGCGTGCTCGGCTTCCGCCAGGACCATGAGAAGGACTCGCCCTGGGCGCACCCCGTGGACGGCCTGGTCGCCTACATCGACCTGACCCGCCGCGAGGTCACCCGGGTCATCGACCACGCCGAGATCCCCGTCCCCGACGAGCCCGGCAACTTCGACGACCCCGAGCAGGTCGGCCCGCAGCGCACGACCCTCAAGCCGATCGAGATCACCCAGCCCGAGGGCGTCAGCTTCACCCTCGAGGGCAACCGCCTGCGGTGGGAGGGCTGGGACCTGCGCATCGGGTTCAACGAGCGCGAGGGCCTGACCCTGCACCAGATCGGCATCCACGGCCGCCCGGTGGTCTACCGGGCGTCGATCGCCGAGATGGTCGTGCCCTACGGCGACCCGTCGCCCGTGCGCTTCTGGCAGAACTACTTCGACGCCGGCGAGTACATGTTCGCCCGCTACGCGAACTCCCTCGAGCTCGGCTGCGACTGCCTCGGCGAGATCCGGTACATGGACGTCGTGGTGGCCGACGACCTCGGGGAGCCGCGCACCATCACCAACGCGATCTGCCTGCACGAGGAGGACCACGGGGTGCTCTGGAAGCACACCGACCTCTTCACCGAGGCGCAGGAGACCCGCCGCCAGCGCCGCATGGTGGTCTCGTTCTTCACCACCATCGGCAACTACGACTACGGCTTCTACTGGTACCTCTACCTCGACGGCACCATCGAGTGCGAGGCCAAGCTGACCGGCATCCCGTTCACCTCGGGGATGCCGTCGGGCGAGCACCGGTTCGCCACCGAGGCCGCGCCCGGTCTCGGGCTGCCGTTCCACCAGCACCTGTTCTCGGCCCGCCTCGACATGACCGTCGACGGCACCGCGAACGCGGTGGAGGAGGTCGAGGCGGTCGCGCTGCCGGTCGGCGAGGACAACCCCTGGGGCAACGCGTTCGTCGAGTCGCGCACGCGCCTGACCCGCGAGTCGCAGGCCGCACGCCTGGCGAACCCGGCGAGCAACCGGAGCTGGCAGGTGGTCAACCCGGGCTCGACCAACCGGTTCGGCCGCCCCGTGGCGTACGCGCTGCACGCGGAGGGGACCCCGACGCTGCTGTCGGACCCCACCTCCGTGGTCGCGGGCCGGGCGGCCTTCGCGACGCGGCACCTGTGGGTCACGGCCTACGACGCCGACGAGCGCTACCCCGCCGGTGACCACGTGAACCAGCACCCGGGCGGGGCCGGCCTCCCGGCCTGGACCGCGGCCGACCGGAGCCTCGACGAGGACGGCCGCGGCGCCGACGTCGTCGTCTGGCACACCTTCGGCCTGACGCACGTGCCGCGGCCCGAGGACTGGCCGATCATGCCCGTCGACCACGCCCGGTTCCGGCTGATGCCCGTCGGGTTCTTCGACCGCAACCCCACGCTGGACGTGCCGCCGTCGTCGAACGGGCACTGCCACTAGGGCACAGACGACACCGGCCGGTACCGCGACGTGCGGAACCGGCCGGTGGCGTGTCCGGGGGTCAGGAGCGGCGGCGCACCGTCACCCAGAGAACGGAGACCCCGACGCCGACGGCGGCGAGGACGAGGACCCAGCGCGGGTCGACGCTGACCAGCGTGCCGGTGACGGCGAGGAGCGCGACGACGATCGCGGTCAGCCCCGCCACCAGGGCCAGGGGGTCCGGGCCGGGACGCCGGGCCGGGGCCGTGCCGGCGTCCTCCTCGCGGACCCCGGTCTGCGCGCCGGTGGTCGTCTCGATCGCGTCCACGTCCTCGTGGATGGTGTACGGGTCGCGGGGCGAGTGCTCAGCCACGGCGCACCTCCACGTCCCCGCCGCCACTGACGGCCTGCAGGTCGATGACCGGTCCGCCCGGTCCGTCGGGTCCGAGGTCACGCAGAGGTCCGGCACCCAGGCACCGCGCGTCGCCGCCGCCGGACTCGCAGGTCGCGGCCACGTCGGCGTTCGCCGGCACGATGACGGTGACGTCGCCGGCGCCGCTCTGCGCCTGGGTGCGCACCGGCGGGGAGCCGGGCGGGACCGCGGCGAGCGCACGCAGGTCGAGGGTGATGTCGCCGTACGCCGTCTCGTAGGCCGGCGCCACGGCGCCCGGGGCGGGTGCCCAGGTCGCGTCGCCGAGGGCCTGGACCGCACCGGTGCGGTCGTCGGTCCACGGCGCGACCCCGTCGTCCCACGGCCCGCCGCGGCCGGGCCCGCCGTTGGCGGCGGCCACCAGGATCAGCGCGAGCGGCACGGCGGCCACGACCAGGCCGCGGCCGCGGTGGAGGAACGCCCCGACGACGAGGCCGGCGCCGACGACGCCGAGCGCGGCGGCGACCACCGCGGTCACCCCGAGCGGCAGGAGGCCGAGCAGGCCCAGCCCGGCGACCACCGCGGCGGCGAGCAGGGCCGCGGCGAGCGTCACGGGGACCAGCCGCGAGCGCGGCGGCTTCGGTGCGGGCGGCTCGGCGGGCTCGGGCAGGTCCCACGCGAACGGCGCGGCACCCAGCGGGTCCCACGACGGCGGGCGCGGGGTGTCCGCGGTGTCGCCCGCCGTCGCGGCTCCCTCCGTGGTGGTGGCGCTGTCGGCCGGCGCGATCGGGCGCTGCGGGTCGCGCAGGTGACCGCGGGTGCGGTGCAGCGCGTAGAACAGGCCGACCACGGTGACGACGCCGATGACGGTGCCGAGGTCGCCGGAGAACGCCCCGGTGACGGCGACGACGCCGAGGATGCTCCCGAGGACGATCGCCCACATCGGGGTCTCGCGGCGTCCGCGCTCGTCGACGCGCGGCAGCACGAGGATGCCCGCGAGGTAGACCAGCAGGCCGATGCCGTAGAACGCCGCCACGACGAAGGCGACCCGCACGATCGTCGGGTCGATCGCGTAGCGGCGCGCGATGGCGGCCGCGACGCCCGCGACCTTGCGGTCCTCCTTGAGGCGGGCGGGGCGCGTGGCCCACATCTCGCGCAGGGTCGTGCCGACGTCGGCGCCGGCCGGCGCCCGCGACCCCTGCCCCGGACTGCTCATCGTCCTCATCCTCCCTCGTCGACCGCCGGAGCCGGACTCCGCGGCGCGTGTCCCGCCGGCCACGTCCCGGGCCGGCTCGCCCCACCGAGACTGGGTGAGCGGGGGCCCCGCGGAATCCGGGAGCGACCCCGGTCCCCACCCCGAGGCGACCCCGAGGACCCCGGGGGTCGCACCGGAACCACCCCGGGCCGGTGACGTGTGACGATGGGTGACGTGGAGGACGTGGCACCCCGGACCGACCGGGTCGGCCCTGCCGTCGGCCCCGCCGTCGACCCTGCCGTCGACCGTGCCGCCGACCCTGCCGCCGACCCTGCCGTCGCCCCCGCTGCCGACGAGGCCGTCGACGGCCCGGGCGGCGGCACGGTTGCCGCTGCGTCCGACCCGGCTGCGGCGCCCGCATCCCCGCCCGCATCCCCGCCCGCGGCGACCGTTCCCGGGACCCGCCGCGTCCGGCGCCGGCGGGAGGGCGCGGTCATCGCCGGCGTCACCGGCGGCGTCGCCGATCACCTCGGTGTCGACGTGCTGCGCGTCCGGCTCGTGTTCGTGCTGCTCGTCGCGGCCGCCGGCGCCGGGTTCGCCGCGTACGCGCTCCTCTGGCTGTTCTGCCCCATCGAGCCGCGCGGGGTGCGCCGCGCCGTGCCGCCCCGCGAGCGCCGGCAGGGATTCGGGCTCGCGACCCTCGGCGTGCTCCTCGCGCTCGTGCTCTCCGGGATCGGCGGCCAGCTCTCCGGCTGGGTCGTCGGGCCGCTGGCCGTGGTGCTCACCGGCGTCGCGCTGGTGTGGCGCGAGGCCGACACCCCGGACGCGGAGACGGGCCTCGCGCAGCGCTCGCGCCGGCTGGTCGGGGGCCGGCTGGGCCTCCTGCGGCTGCTCGCGGGCGCGGTGCTGGTGACGGCCGGGATCGCGGCGTTCCTGCTGGGCAACGTCGACCTCTCGCAGGTGCAGTTCGGCCTGCTCGCGGCGTTCGCGACGCTGGCCGGGGTCGTGGTGCTCACCGTGCCGTGGTGGATGCGGCTGGTGCGCGAGCTCGGCGCCGAGCGCCGCGAGCGCATCCGCGGCCAGGAGCGCGCCGACATCGCCGCGCACCTGCACGACTCGGTGCTCCAGACCCTGGCGCTGATCCAGAAGCAGGCCGGCGACGACGCCGCCGGCCGCGAGGTGCGCCGCCTGGCCCGCGGCCAGGAGCGCGAGCTGCGCGCCTGGCTCTACGGCCCGCCCGGCGGCGACGCGGGACGCCGCGCGGGCGCCGGGGACGCGACCTTCGCCGCGGCGCTGGCGTCGACGGCCGGCGAGGTCGAGGACGACTACGGGCTGCGGGTGGCGCCGGTCGTCGTCGGCGACGCCCCGCTCGATCCCGACACCACCGCGCTCGTCGCCGCCGCCCGTGAGGCCATGGTCAACGCGGCCAAGCACGCGGGCGTCGACGAGGTCGACGTCTACGCCGAGGTGGAGCCCGAGACCGTCGAGGTGTTCGTCCGCGACCGCGGCTGCGGCTTCGACCCCGACGCCGTCGGTGAGGACCGCCGCGGCCTCGCCGGCTCGGTCCGCGACCGCATGACCCGCCACGGCGGGCGCGTGCGGCTGCGCACCGCCCCCGGCGAGGGCACCGAGGTCGGCCTGGTGCTGCCCCGGGCCCGGCGCGGCGCGAACGGCACGGGTACCGGTACGAACGGCGCCACCGGCAACGGCACCACCGCCGCCGAGACGCCCCTCGAGGAGGAGGTTCCATGACCGAGCCGTCCGGCACAGCGACGTCCGCGACTCCCGACGAGCCGGTCACCGTCGTGGTCGTCGACGACCACGCCCTCTTCCGCCGCGGGGTGCGCGCCGAGCTCGAGTCGCTGGCGCGGCGCACCGTCAGCGTCGTCGGCGAGGCCGGGTCGGTCGACGAGGCCGTCGCGGTCATCGGCCACCGCAAGCCCGACGTCGTGCTGCTCGACGTCCACATGCCCGACGGCGGCGGGGCCGCGGTGCTCTCCCGCACGCGCCCCGAGCACCCCGACGTCGTGTTCCTCGCGCTGTCGGTGTCCGACGCCGCCGAGGACGTCATCTCCGTCATCCGCGCCGGCGCCCGCGGCTACGTCACCAAGACGATCTCGGGCCGTGAGCTCGCCGACGCCGTCGTGCGCGTCCGCGCCGGGGACGCCGTGTTCTCCCCGCGGCTGGCGGGCTTCGTGCTCGACGCGTTCGCCGACCGCCCGGGCGCCACCGGCGTCGTCGACCCCGAGCTCGACCAGCTCACCCGCCGCGAGCGCGACGTGCTGCGGCTGCTCGCGCGCGGCTGGTCGTACAAGGAGATCGCCGCCGAGCTCGTCATCTCGGTGAAGACCGTCGAGACCCACGTGTCGAGCGTGCTGCGCAAGACGCAGTCGTCGAACCGCCACGAGCTCTCGCGCTGGGCGAGCGACCGCCGGCTCGTCTGAGCCGGGCGGGCTCAGCCGTCGTGCCCGCCGTCGTCGGAGCGGTCGTCGGAGTCGTGGTCGGAGCCGTGGTCGGAGCCGTGGCCCGCGTCGTCGTCGCCGTGCTCGTCGTCGTCCCCGTGGTCACCGTCGTCCCCGCCCGACTCGGCGGCGCGGGACGGTGACGCCGAGGTGGTCGGGCCCTCCGCGAGCGGCGGGTCGAGGCGCAGGCCCGTCGCGGCGGCGCGCGGGCTCGCCCCGTCGACGCTCTCGTCGGTGTCGATGAGCCACCGGCCGTCGGGGCCGCGGACCATCCCGAGCTCGTGGACCTCGCGGATGGGGTCGCGACCCTGGGGCACGAAGTCGAGCGTGGCGCGCACGGTGTCGCCGTCGACCGCGGTCGCGTCGACGACCTGCACCGACGCGATCGTCGACCAGAACGCCTGGTACCGGGCGAACCCGCCGGTCTGGCCCTGCAGACCCGGGCCGAGGCGGGCCCAGCCCGCGGCCTCGTCGGCGGTGACGACGGTGTAGTAGTCGCGGACGGCGGCGACCATGGCGGCCGCCGGGTCGGTGCTCGCGGGGTCGGGTGACGCGACGGTGGCCCCGGTCGAGTCGGACCCGTTGCCCGACAGCAGGGCGACGCCGACGATCCCGCCCGCCGCGAGGGCGACGAGCAGGACGAGGACGACGATCGCCGCGGTCGGGCGGCGCGGCGTGCGGCGGCGGGCGGGGGCGTCGGGCGCGGGCAGCCCCTGGCGGGTCGGCGGGCCGACCGGACGGGGATCGCTGCCGGGGCCGGTGGCGCGCGCGGCCGGGCTCGCCGGCCACGGGTCCGAGGAGTGCCGGGCCTCGGGGACCGACGGGGCGGGCGGGCCCGGGGCGACGAGGTCGGCCAGCGGCTCCTCGGTGCGTCCGCCCGCGTGCGCGATGCGGCCCAGCTCCTGGCGCGCCTGCGCGGCGCTGGGGCGCTCGGCGGGGTCGTCGCGCAGCAGACGCATGAGCAGCGCGGTCAGGGGCCCGGCCTGCGCGGGCGGCACGACCTTGCCGGCGGCGACGTTGTGCAGCAGCGCGAGGGCGTTGTCGTCGGCACCGAACGGCGGCATGCCCTCGACCGCGGCGTAGAGGGTCGCGCCGAGGGAGAAGACGTCGGACGCCGAGGTGGAGTCCTCGCCGCGGGCCACCTCGGGGGCGAGGTAGGCGGGGGTGCCGGCGAGCATCCCGGTCCGCGTGAGCGTGAGGTCGCCCGTGGCGCGGGAGATGCCGAAGTCGGTGATCTTGACGGTGCCGTCCGCGCCGAGCAGGACGTTCCCGGGCTTGACGTCGCGGTGGACGATGCCGGCCTGGTGGGCGGCGTCGAGGGCGTCGGCGACCTGCCGCCCGATGCGCGCCACCGTCCGCGGCTCGAGGGTGCCCTGCTCGCCGAGCACGTTCGCGAGGCTGCGCGAGGGCAGGTACTCCATGACCAGCCACGGCTCGTCGCCCTCGATGGAGGCGTCGAACACCGAGATGGCGTGCGGGTGCTGCAGGCGCGCCGCGATACGACCCTCGCGCAGCGTGCGCTGGCGGACCTCCTCGGCCTCGCGGTCGTCCAGCCCCGCGTGCAGGAACACCTGCTTGACGGCGACGACCCGGCCCAGGCGCTCGTCGGTCCCGCGCCAGACCACGCCCATCGCCCCGGACCCGATGCGCTCCTCGAGGCGGTACCGCCCGGCGACCACGCGGGGAGAGCTCACCGGCTGCTCCGGGTCCGCGGGTCCACGGGGGTCACAGTAGAGGTCCCGACCGGGTGACGACCACGCGCCCGGCGGCGGACCAGATCACCGCCGGCCCGCTCAGTCGTCGCCGCCGGAGCTGCTGCCGTCGGCGCTGTCGTCGGCGCTGCCGTCGTCGCTGCCGGCGCTGCTGCTGCCGTCCGAGGCGTCGTCGCTGCCGCTGTCGGCACTGCCACCGCTGTCGGCACTGCCACCGCTGTCGGCACTGCTGCCATCGCTGCCGCTGTCGTCGCTGCTGGCGCTGGTGGCCCCGTCGTCGCTGCTGTCGTCGCTGCTGTCGTCGCCGCTGTCGTCGCCGCTGTCGTCGTCCCCACCGAGCCCGAGCAGCCCGCCGACGGTGTCGCCGACCGCGTCGGTGGTGTCCTCGACGGTGTCGCCGGTCGTGTCGACGACCGACCCGACGGTGTCCGCGGTGTCCTCGACGGTCTCCTCGACCGCGTCCGTGGTGTCCTCCACCGCGTCGCCGGTCTGCTCGACGCTCGAGGAGGCGGTGTCGACGGTGTCCTCGACCAGCCGCGAGGTCGACCCGCCGGCCGCGCCCCCGACCGCGTCGAGGGTGTCGGTGACGGTCTCACCGGCGGGCTCGACGACGCCGGTCGCGGTGGCGCGCAGGGTGGTGCCGGCGGTCGTGCCGGTGTCGCCCACGGCGCCGGAGACGGTGCCGGCCAGGGGGCCCACGACGTCGTGGTTCGCCGAGCGCACCGTGCTGCCCACGGTGCCGCCGGTGTCGCGGACGGCGCCGGTGACCGTGCCGACCGCCGGGTCCACGACCTGCGACTCGAGCGAGCGCAGCGTGCTGTTCACCGTGCCGCCCAGGCCGGTGACCGTGCCGCCGACGGGGCCGGGCAGGGTCCCGCCGAGCGTGCCGGTGGTGTCGCCGACGACGGTGCCGACGGAGCCGACGAGGCCCGGGTCGCGCGTGGGAGCCGGCGTCTCGCCGCCGAGCAGGCCGTCGAGCACCCCGCCGACCCCGCCCACGGTGGTGCCGAGGCCGTCGGTGACGCCGGTGACGGTCGTGTCGAGCCCGTCGGTCAGCGTCTCGACGGTGCGACCGGCGCCGGAGACGGTGGAGCCGAGGCCGTCGGTCGCGTTGCCGACCGTGTCGCCGACGCCGCCCACGGCACCGCCGACCACGTCGCCGGTCCCGCCGATGACCCCGCCGACCCCGCCGGTCACCGGACCGATGACGCCGCCACCCCCGCCGCCACCCCCGTCGCCGGGGGCGCCCGGGGCGCCGGGGCCGCCGGGGGAACCCGGGATGCCGGGGACCCCGGGGAGGGCGCTGCCTCCGCCGCCGGGCGGGACCACGCCGCTGGCACCGCCCGGCGCCCCGGTGAGGGGGCCGTCGGCGCCGGCGAGCCCGCCGCCCGCGAGGGCCGGGCCCCCGGGCGCGCCGGGCGCGCCGAGCCCACCGACCCCGTCGAGCCCGAGGCCCAGGTCGGAGACGGCGGCGCTCAGGGCGATCCCGGTGCCGAGGGGCAGGCCGTCGGGACCCAGGGCACCGGGAACCGTGCCGGGCGCGCCCGGGAGGCCCGGGACGCTGCTCGCGCCGGGCGGGAGCGCGACCGGGCCGCCGGGCGACGGTGCCTCCTCGACCGGCAGGCCCGGCAGGGGCAGCCCGGCGACGCTCGCGACCGTGCCGGCCACGAGCAGCGCGCCCGTGGTGGCGCCGAACGCCCGGGTGTCGGGGCGGCGGAACGGGTTGGTGCGCCGCCGCGCCGAACGCCCGGGGGTGGGCAGCGGGCGCACGAGGGCCGGCCCTGTGTCGCCCCGGCGGACGAACGCGCGCAGGTCGGCGGCCGCCGCGGCCCGCGCCGCGCCGCGGTCCGGGACAGGGCCGTCGGGCCGGGGGTCGGCGGGACCCGCCGTGGTGGCGCCGGCCGCCTCGGCGGCCTCGGCCGCCTCGAGCGCCGCGGCGAAGGCCAGCGCCGCGTCGAGCTCGGTGGAGCCGGTGGCGGTCGCGTCGGCCCGGCCCGGGGTCGCGACCGGGGCCACGGTGGGACGCGGGGCGTCGCGCATCGCGGCGGCGGTTGAGGCGGCGGACCGCGGCTCCGGCACGGCCTCGCCGCGCTCGGCCTCGCGGACGCGGCGGGCGGAGGCGGTGAGGCGCGCGAGGAGCTCGGTCACCGGGACGCCGTCGGTGTGACGGGCTTCGTCCTGGTGCGGCACGGGCGGCAGGTCGTCGACCGGACGTCGGGGCACGGGAACGAGATCGATCGGGACCTCGCCCGGCGTTACGCCCTCGGCGACACGGTCGTCGGCGTCCGGAACGTCCCCGGGCAGGGCGGGCGGAGGGACCGTCGGCGGGGCGACCAGGCCGCCCGTGACCTCGGCGGGCTCGTCGAACCAGGCGTGCCGGCCACCACGCTCGTCCATGTCCCTCTGCTCCTCGTCCCGTGTCCACTCCCCGTAGGGGAATAGCTACTCGGGGCATCACCCGGACGGGGAGAGCCGTCCAGGGGACGAGGTGCCACCGTTCGTGTCCGGGCGCCCAGCGGGCGTGTCAGCAGGTTGGGCCGATCACGGACGGTCGCAGTCCGGACAGCTCAGAACCATGCACCGCCGGGCGCCGGAACGTGACCGCTCGGCTCAGCGCGGCGGGGCGGCGAGCCGCTTGCGGGCGCCCTGGAGCTGGTTCGTCGCGACGAGGCCCACGCCACCGCCGACGAGCAGCCCGATGACGTCGAGCGGGATGCCGCCACCCGTGAGGAGCAGCGCGACGAGCGCGCCCAGGGCGAGGCCGCCCGCGGCGGGCAGCCGCTTGCGCGCGTCGGTCGCCAGGTGCGCGGCCCCGGGGCGTTTGGAGGCCACCGACGAGATCATGAGCAGGTAGCCGCCGTAGCCGACCGCGGCGAGCAGGCTCAGCACGGTGACGATCGTGGCGATCAGGTCGATGACCGTTCCCATGCCACCAGCGTGCCACCACCGGCGTGTGGTCGGCGCTGGTCGGACCCCGGAACACCTCAGGGTGTCGGCTCGGGGTCCGGTCCCGCGCGGGGTGCTAGCGCCGTCCCGGGGGCGTCAGGCCCGCCCGCCGAGCCGCCCGCGCCCCAGGCGCAGCAGCAACATGGCGAGCTCGCGGCCCTCGGCGCCGAGGTCGCGGAACCGGGCGAGGACCTGCATCTCGCGGTTGTAGACGATCCGGGGCCCGCCGGCGGCCATCCGCGCCAGCCCGATCCGCTGGGAGATCTCCGAGCGGCGCTGCACGAGCCGCAGCAGCTCGGCGTCGATCGCGTCGATCTCCTCGCGCAGGGAGGGGATCTCGTCGGCGGTGGCCGGGGCGAGCGGCGCCCGCGCGTCGGTGGAGGCGGGGGACGGGGTGGACGCGTCCCCGGCGTCGGACCCGGCGTCGGAGCCGGCGTCGGGTCCGGCGCCGGCGGGGCTGTCAGTGGAGCTGGTCGCGGCACTCACGGGGATCGGCCTCCAGGGTGTGTCCGGGTGGTTCCCGGGTCGGTGGGCCCTCGCGACCCCGGACACGAGAACGCCCCGGGGTCCGTGGACTCCGGGGCGGCGTGGCAGCGCGGCGGGCGCGTCAGGTGACCACGGGCACCGGGGTCCGGTACCCGTAGAAAAATCGCCGGGACTGCGCGCGCACGGCGGTCATCATGCCATCGGCGCGCCGCGCGGCCAAACGGCCACCCGGCGGGCGCCCCGGGCGCCACGGCACCACCGCTGTCGGAGGGCCCCGGTAGCGTGGACCGACGATGAGCACCGGTCCCGCCACCCGCCGCGCCGCGTCCGACACCACGTCAGACGTCGGGTCGGGCCCGCCCGCGCGCTCGGCGGCCTCCGCCCTCTCGCGCCGGCTGGCCGCCGCGGCCGCGGGCGGCGACGACGCGGGGGCCGGCGCCGCCCTGCGTCGCGGCACCGACCGTCCCGATCCGGCGGACGACCCGCTGCTCGAGGGCATGAACCCCCCGCAGCGGGAGGCGGTGGTGCACACGGGGTCGCCGCTGCTCATCGTCGCCGGCGCCGGGTCGGGCAAGACGCGGGTGCTCACCCACCGGATCGCCTGGCAGATGCGCCACCAGGGCGTCGGGCCGGGCCAGGTCATGGCCATCACGTTCACCAACAAGGCCGCCGCGGAGATGCGCGAGCGCGTGGCCGCGCTGGTGGGTCGGCGGGCGAACGCGATGTGGGTGTCGACGTTCCACTCGATGTGCGTGCGCATCCTGCGCCGGGAGTACCGCCACCTCGAGCTGAGCTCCACGTTCTCCATCTACGACGCCGACGACTCGCGGCGGCTCGTCGCGTCGGTGGCCCGCGGGCTGGACCTCGACGCGAAGAAGTACTCGCCGCGCGGGCTGCTCGCGCGGATCTCGGCGTTGAAGAACGAGCTCGTCCCGCCGGTCGAGGCCGCCGACGCCGCGGCGACCGAGGCGGAGAAGCGCACGGCCGAGGTCTACGCCGTCTACCAGCAGCGGCTGCAGCAGTCGAACTCGCTCGACTTCGACGACCTCATCGGCCGCACCGTCGACCTGCTGACCCGGTTCCCCGACGTCGCCGAGTACTACCGGCGCCGGTTCCGGCACATCCTGGTCGACGAGTACCAGGACACCAACCACGCGCAGTACATGCTGGTCCGGGCCCTGGCGGCGGGCAGCGAGGACGGCTCGGTGCCCCCGGCCGAGCTGTGCGTGGTGGGCGACGCCGACCAGTCGATCTACGCCTTCCGCGGCGCGACCATCCGCAACATCGTGGAGTTCGAGCGCGACTACCCCGAGGCGCGCACCATCCTGCTCGAGCAGAACTACCGCTCCACCCAGCGCATCCTCACCGCGGCCAACGCCGTCATCAGCCGCAACCCGGACCGTCGCGACAAGCGGCTGTGGACCGACGCCGGCGACGGCGAGCTGGTGGTCGGCTACGTCGCCGACAACGAGCACGACGAGGCCGCGTTCGTCGCCGCCGAGATCGACCGGCTGGTCGACGCGGGGGAGGCCCGCTTCGGCGAGGTCGCGGTGTTCTACCGGACCAACGGACAGTCGCGGGTGTTCGAGGACGTGTTCATCCGCCTGGGGCTGCCGTACCGGATCGTCGGCGGGGTGCGCTTCTACGAGCGCCGCGAGGTCCGCGACGCCATGGCCTACCTCAAGGTGCTCTCGAACCCCGAGGACACCGTCTCGCTGCGGCGCATCCTCAACGTGCCCAAGCGCGGCATCGGTGACCGCGCGGAGTCCGTGGTCGCCGACGCCGCCGACCGCGAGCGCATCACCTTCGCGGCCGCCCTGCGCCGGGCCGCGGCGGGCGAGGTCCACGGGCTGGCGACGCGCTCGCAGCGCAGCATCGCCGACTTCGTCGAGATGCTCGACGGGCTCGCCGGACTGGTGGCCGAGGGCACGTCGGTCGACGAGGTGCTCGAGGCGATCCTCGACCGCTCCGGCTACCGGGCGGAGCTCGAGGGCTCGGAGGACCCGCAGGAGCAGTCGCGGCTGGAGAACCTGCAGGAGCTCGTCAGCGTCGCGCGCGAGTTCGTGCAGGACGCGCTCAACGCGGAGGGACTGGACGAGTCGGTCGAGGTCGCCGCGGAGCAGACGGCCGAGCAGGCGGAGGGCACCGCGCAGGACACCGGGCAGGACACCGACGGCCAGGCCGTCCCGGGCTCGCTCGAGGCGTTCCTCGAGCGGGTGTCGCTCGTGGCCGACGCCGACTCGATCCCCGACGGCGGCGACGGCGTGGTCACGCTGATGACGCTGCACACCGCGAAGGGCCTCGAGTTCCCGGTCGTGTTCACCACCGGCTGGGAGGACGGCGTGTTCCCGCACTCGCGGGCGCTCGCCGACCCCGCCGAGCTCTCCGAGGAGCGCCGGCTCGCCTACGTCGGCATCACGCGCGCCCAGCAGCGGCTCTACCTCTCGCGCGCGGTGATGCGCTCGGCGTACGGCCAGCCGCAGGCCAACCCGCCGTCGCGGTTCCTCGACGAGGTCCCCGCCGACGTGTGGGAGTGGCGCCGCGTCGAACCCAGCTCCGAGCGCTCCTCGCCGGTGGGGCGCACCCGCTTCGGCTCCGGACGCTGGGCGAGCCCCGGCACCGACCTGTCCGGCCGGGCCTCGCGGCCCTCGCCGATGCGCCCGGACTGGAAGGAGGCGCCGACGGTTTCGCTCGACGTCGGCGACCGGGTGAGCCACGACAAGTACGGCCTCGGCACGGTGGTCACCGTCGACGGCGTCGGCTCGCGGGCCACGGCCACCATCGACTTCGGCTCCTCGGGCACGGTGCGGCTGATGCTCATCGGCGGCGTGCCGCTCACGAAGCTGTAGCCCCGCCGGCCCGGGCCGCGCCGACTCGGGCTGTGCGCGCCGGTAGGTACTGAGCGAAGGGCACCTTCGTTCGGATAGACGGGCGAAGGGCGTCCTTCGCCCGGACGCGAGGCCCGGGAGCGCGCCGATCGGTACCGAGCGAAGGGCACCGTCGCTGGCGACGTGGAGCGAGCGGCACGGCCGCACGCTCGCGAGCTTGTCGATCATGCGCCAGGTGCCGGTCGCCCGGCCCCGGTGATCGACGTACCGATACGGACACTCAACGTCCGCAACGGCACTTCGCTGACACACCCCCGAGAACGACGAGGGCCCCGGAGCGCGTGCTCCGGGGCCCTGGCCGTCCTGCGGGGAGCGGACTAGTCCTGGGGGGAACCCAACGAGATGCCGCGGTCGGCGAGCCACGGCAGCGGGTTGATCTTGCGGGAGCCGTCCTCCCACACCTCGAAATGCAGGTGGGGGCCGGTGGAGCGGCCGCGGTTGCCGATCTCGGCGATCTCCTCGCCGGCCCGGACCCGCTGGCCCTCCTCGACGTAGGAGCGGTTGACGTGGCCGTAGACGTTGATCGTGCCGTCGTCCAGCTCGACCTTGACCCACATGCCGAAGCCGCTGGCCGGCCCGGACTCGACGACCGTGCCGTCCGCGACGGAGACGATCGGGGTGCCGATCGGGCCCGCGATGTCGATGCCGCGGTGCGACGAGCCCCAGCGGGCGCCGAAGCCCGAGGTGAAGCGGCCCTCGGCCGGCTTGACGTAGTCGGGGCGCGCGGCCTCGGCGGCGGCGCGGGCGGCGGCGGCCGCGCGGTCGGCGGCCTTGCTCAGCGAGCCGACCTGGTGCCCCTCGTCGGCGGTCGCGGTGTCCGCGGACCCGGTCGACGCGGTGGCGGCCGGTGAGGTCACCGGCAGGACGCCCGAGGTGGCCGCGTCGAGGCCGGTGGCGCGGGACGAGGTCGCGTCGCTCGTCGTCGTCGCGCGGTCGGAGGCCAGGGCCAGCTCGGCGGTCGTCGGCGCGTCGGACAGCGCGTCGAGGCCGGCGAGGCTGTGCCCCGCGGTCGCGAGCGCGCCGGCGGCCACGGCGGCGACGGCGAGGCGCCCGCGCAGCGGCGAGGGTCCGCGGCCGGCGGGCGGCGCGGAACGCGGCGGGGGGCCGGGGTCGAGGTCGCGGCGCCGGGGAGCGCCCTGCGGCGGGCGGGGCGCGCGGTGGTCCCGGGGGCCCCGGTGCTCGCGCGGCAGCTCGCGCAGCGTCTCCTCGCGGGGGACGTCGCGGTGCACGGGCCGCCGGTGGCCCCCGGTGGTCGGGCCCGCGGGCCGCGCCGGCGCCGGGGGCACGGGGCCGGGGCGCAGCCCGACGGGACGGGCGGGCGCCTCCGGTGCGCGGCCGGTGCCGCTGACGAACCCGGCGGCGTCACCGCCGCGGCGCCCGCCCCGGGCGCCGAGACCGGGCAGTCCGGCACCGAGGCCGGACAGGTCGGGGAAGCGCGGTCCCGCGGGGCCGCCACCGAAGCCGCCGGCGAGGGCGGGGGTGAGGCCGAGGGAACCGAAGAGGGGCGCGGACGGCGGGCGTGGGGAGCTGTTCGCCAAGACCATCCTTCCCGCGGATCGGGGTCGGTCCCGGCGACATCCAGGGCGGGAATTTCGGGGAGTGCCCTGACGGAACGTTCGGGGTCGTTCCGTATGTCGTTCGTGACCTGACCGTGATGAGGACGGCGAGAACGTAGCGACGCGGTCACGCGCTGGGCAAACGACAGGAGTGCCCCGAGCCGGTCGCTACGCCGTGCGTGCGGGCGTGCGCGCCGAGCGGTCGTCACCGTGTCGGGTGACCCCTCGTCGCTCGGTCGGACGCGTCCTCCCCGTTCGGCGCGCGCCCGCGGCGGGCCGTCACGCGCGGTCGACCACTCACCCGGCGGCGCCGACCCCGCCGGTGTCCCGATCGCCCGGGATGCCCGAAAAGGCCGGGTCAGCCCGCCACGGCGCGCGCCGGGCCCGCCCGCTCCCGGCCGCGCACCGGCCGGCGGGCCAGCAGGCGGGTCACGACGTGCACGACCTCCGGGTCGATCGTCATCGACAGGTGCCCGACGTGCTCGAGCTCGACCTCGGTGACCGCGAGGTCGGGGTGGGTCAGCCGCGCCGCCGACTGCGGAACGATCAACTGGTCCTGGCGGCTCCACACCGCGAGGAACCGCGTGCGGCACTCCGGGGCCGGCTCCTCGAGCTCGCGCAGGAGGTCCGAGCCGGGCTGCAGCTGCTGGGGCACCCGCGTCGGCGGCAGGAAGTGGGCGATGAGGCTGCCGCGGTGCGGGGTCCCGAGCGTCACGAGGGTGTCGACGCGCGCGTCGCCCCCGAGCCGCTGCACGTAGTAGCGCGCCATCAGCCCGCCCAGCGAGTGCCCGACGATGTGCACCCGGTCGGCGCCCGTGCTGGCGCAGAGCCGCTCCACGTGGTGGCCGAGCTCGCGGGCGGCGGCCCGGATGTCGCCGGTGAACGCGGTGAGGACGCTGAAGTTCACCGCGTGCACCACGCCGAAGCCGCGGCGGCGCAGCGCGCGGGAGAGCAGCGCGAAGATCGAACGGTTGTCGACGATCCCGTGCACGAGCAGCACCGGCGTCGTCGAGGACTCCATGTCCGAGACGACCAGGCTGCGCTGCGCGGGGGAGAGCGACGCGGTGCGGTGGTGGACGAAGGTGCCCGCGGGGCGCAGCACCTCGTCGACGAGCCCCCAGGGATAGAGGGAGACGTGGACCGCGGTCCACGCGATCTCGACGGCCAGCCCGCGCACGCCCGCCGGCACCCCGACGGTGCGCGCCGCGTACCCCAGCCCCCGCCAGACCGCGCCCGCGACGGTCGCCAGCGGCCGCTCGACGGGCGCGGCGAGGCCCGCCGGCTCGGTCCCCGGCTCCCCGGCCGGGGACATGACGCCCGTCACGTCCATGAGGTGGACGTTAAGGGTTGTTCACGCGAACAGTCGCGGTAGGACGTGCCCGGACCGATCAAGAACGACCCCGATCGGGCGCACCCGATCGCACGCCGGAACGATTCAGCACCGCGCTGACCGGCGCGTGTGTCCGGTGTCGCCCCCGTCGCCCCGCCCGGGTACCCGTCGCGTCGATAGGGTCGCCGCGCATCCGTCGGGACGTGGGCGCGCCGCTGGACGGTGGGCGCCACGCGACCTCGCCCGAACGCCGCCACGGGCGGCGCACCGGGGAGTTGGTGAGGAGAGTTCACGAGTGGACCTGTACGAGTACCAGGCGAAGGACCTTTTCGCCGCCCACGGGGTGCCGGTGCTGCCCGGTCGCACCGTCGACACCGCCTCCGAGGCCGAGCGGGCCGCGCAGGAGATCGGCACCGCCGTCGTCGTCAAGGCGCAGGTGAAGACGGGCGGCCGCGGCAAGGCCGGCGGCGTCAAGCTCGCCGAGACCCCCGCCGAGGCCAAGGAGAAGGCCGAGGCCATCCTCGGGCTCGACATCAAGGGCCACATCGTCCACCGGGTCCTGGTCACCGAGGCCAGCGACATCGCGCAGGAGTACTACTTCTCCTTCCTCCTCGACCGGTCCAACCGCACCTTCCTCGCCATGTGCTCGGCCGAGGGCGGCATGGAGATCGAGGAGCTCGCGGTCGAGCGGCCCGAGGCGCTGGCCCGGGTGCCGATCGACCCGATCGCCGGCGTCGACCGCGCGAAGGCCGACGAGATCGTCCAGCGGGGGAACCTCCCCGCCGAGGTCGCCGACGAGGCCGCGCAGGTCATCGTCAAGCTCTGGGACACCTTCGTCGGCGAGGACGCGACGCTGGTCGAGATCAACCCGCTGGTGCGCGACCCCCAGGACCGGGTCCTCGCGCTCGACGGGAAGGTCACCCTCGACGAGAACGCCGACTTCCGGCACGAGGCCCACGCCGAGCTGGTGGACGAGCGCAGCCAGAACCCGCTCGAGGCCAAGGCCAAGGAGAAGGGCCTCAACTACGTCAAGCTGGAGGGCGGCCAGGTCGGGATCATCGGCAACGGTGCCGGCCTCGTCATGTCAACCCTCGACGTCGTCGCGTACGCGGGGGAGCAGTACGGCGGCATGAAGCCCGCCAACTTCCTCGACATCGGCGGCGGCGCGTCGGCCGAGGTCATGGCGGCCGGGCTCGACGTCATCCTCGGCGACGACGACGTCAAGAGCGTCTTCGTCAACGTCTTCGGCGGCATCACCGCCTGCGACGCGGTGGCCAACGGCATCGTCGAGGCGCTGAAGATCCTCGGCGACAACGCGACGAAGCAGCTCGTCGTCCGCTTGGACGGCAACAACGTCGACGAGGGCCGCCGGATCCTCGCCGAGGCGAACCACCCGCTGGTCACGGTGGTGGACACGATGGACGACGCGGCCGCGAAGGCCGCCGAGCTGGCGGCAGGGGCGTAGAGCGATGTCGATCTTCCTCGACGAGAACAGCAAGGTCATCGTCCAGGGGCTCACCGGCTCCGAGGGCATGAAGCACGCCACGAAGATGCTGGCGTCCGGCACGAACATCGTCGGCGGCGTCAACGCACGCAAGGCGGGCACGACGGTCGAGGTCACGGGCCGGGACGTGCCGGTCTTCGGCGCGGTCGAGGAGGCCATGAAGGAGACCGGGGCGGACGTCTCGGTGCTCTTCGTGCCCCCGAAGTTCGCCAAGGACGCCGCGGTCGAGGCCATCGACGCCGGCATCGGGCTCGCCGTGGTCATCACCGAGGGCATCCCGGTGCACGACTCCGCCTGGTTCTGGGCGCACGCCTGCGCCAACGGCAACCGCACGCGGATCATCGGCCCGAACTGCCCCGGCATCATCAGCCCCGGGAAGTCGAACGCGGGCATCATCCCCGCCAACATCAGCGGCGCCGGGAAGATGGGCCTCGTGTCGAAGTCGGGCACGCTGACCTACCAGATGATGTACGAGCTGCGGGACATCGGCTTCTCGTCCGCCATCGGCATCGGCGGCGACCCGATCATCGGCACCACGCACATCGACGCCCTCGAGGCGTTCGAGGCGGACCCCGAGACCGAGGCCATCGTCATGATCGGCGAGATCGGCGGCGACGCCGAGGAGCGTGCGGCCGACTACGTGAAGGCCAACGTGACCAAGCCCGTCGTCGGCTACGTTGCGGGGTTCACGGCTCCCGAGGGCAAGACGATGGGCCACGCCGGCGCCATCGTCTCCGGCTCCGCGGGGACCGCGCAGGCCAAGAAGTCCGCACTCGAGGCCGCGGGCGTCAAGGTGGGCAAGACGCCGACCGAGACCGCGGACCTCGCGCGCTCGCTGGTCGACCGGGGCTGACGACCCGGCCGACCCCACCGCGCCACCGCCGACGCCGTCGTCCCGGGAGGACACCTCATGAGCTCACCGACGCAGGGCCCGCCCCCGGGCGGCCCGTCCGGCCAGTGGCCGGGCCAGACCGGCCCCGGCGGCTGGGGCGCCGGCGGCGGCTCGCCCTACGGGGGGTCCTCCTGGGCCGGCGCCGGCCAGCAGCCCCACGGCGCGCCGGGTCAGGGCGGGTACTCCGGCTACGGCGGCCCGGCGCCGGGCCAGGGACAGGGGCCGGGCCAGGCACCGGGGCAGGGCTACGGCCAGGGCGCCGGGCAGGGCTACGGCCAGGGCGCCGGCCAGGGCTACGGCCCGGGTCAGCAGGCGGGCTGGGGCCAGGGCGGACCGGGCACCGGGGGCTTCCCCGCCGCCGCGACGACGGTGACGCCGGCGCACGACCTCGGTGGCCAGGGCGGCGACGCCGGCACCGGTCCGACGTCCCGGGGCGGCGCGCCCCGCGGGACCTCCGGGGCCTCCGGGGCCGAGCGAGGGGTCGCGCTCGCCGCGGGCGCGCTCGCGCTGCTGGCCTACATCCTCGGGTTCTTCGGCTCCGCCGAGGCGTCGGGCGTGGCCTCCGATCTCAGCGCGGCCTTCGGGTCGCTGTTCTACATGCCGCTGGTGGTCGCCGGCGGCCTGCTCACCGCGGCCTCGCTGCTCCCGCGGGGACCGCAGACGCTCGTGCCCGGCGCGGTCGTCGCCGTCACCGGGGCGCTGGCGATGCTCCCGCTGCTCGCGTACGCCGACTCCCTGCTCATCGTGCAGGTGGTCCTCGCGGTGCTCGCCGCGATCGCGGCGGTCGTGGCGGTGCTGTTCAGCACGGGCGTCGTCGCCGCCCCGGCCGGCCGGCCCGCGTCGTCGGGCTTCGGCGCGCCGGCCGGTCAGGGAGCGGTGGCGCAGCACGGCGCGGCGGCCGGCTCGCCGGGGAACCCGCCGGGCGCGGCCGGCCCGTGGGGCGGTCCGGCCGGCCCGCCGTCGGGTGGCATGTCCTCGCCGGGCGCGCACCAGCAGCCGGGCTACGGCACTCCGGGCGCGGGCGCCCCCGGCGCGGGCACTCCGGGACCCGGCTCCGGGCCGTTCGCCGCCCCGCGGGGCCAGGGCGGGCTCGGCGGCGGGCAGGGTCAGCCGGGTCCCGGTGGTCAGCAGGGACCGGGCCAGCAGGCCGGTCCCTTCGGCGCCGGCTACGGGTCCGCGGCGGCCACGACGCAGGTCGTGCCGGGCGCCACGGCCGCCGGTCAGGGTGGTGACGGCGGAGCCGGGACCTCCCGCCCGGACCGGCCGGGGGGCGACGACGCCGTGACCAGCACGACCGAGGGCGCGCCGTCGGGGACGCCCGGCGCGTCCTCGGCCGACGCCGGGCCGAGCACCCCGCCGCAGGGTTCCCCCGCGAGTGCCGCGGGCGCGCCGGGCGGGTCGTCGACGCCCGGTTACGGCATCCCGTCCACGGGCTGGGGCGCCCCGTCGGGCGGCGCCTCGTCGAGCCCGTCGAACGGTCCGGTGGCCCCGGCGCCGGGCGGCGAGCACCGTGCCGAGCACCGTGGCGAACAGCGAGGCGAACAGCGAGGCGCCCACCAGTCCGGCGAGGACCCCGGCCGTCCCCGCGAGGGCGCCGAGGGCCCGTCGTCCGACGACCGGCGCGGTGAGTGGGGCTCCCCGCGCTGACCGCGCCGCGCCCGGCGTGGGAGCGCCGGGCGGGACGCGTCGCCTGACAGGGTCGGGTCGTGACCGTGCGGACCAGCCCCTCGCGGCGCGGGGGCCGGCCCGGCGGCCGGCGTGACGCCGCCGGTGCCGGCGGGACGGAGAGCGACGCGAAGGGCGCCCCCGCCTGGGTGCCGGTCCTCGCGCGCGTGGCGCTCCTGCCGCCGCTGACCTGCTACGGCATCGCCGTGGTGGTGGCCGGCGTCGTCGCCGCGCTCGCGTCGGGCACCACCCCGGGCGGCGAGCCCGGCCTGGGCCAGGCGCTGGCCGTCGGGATCCCGTTGTGGCTGGTCGCGCACCTGGTCCCGCTGCAGGTCACCGGCGTCCCGCTGGGCGTGCTGCCCCTGGCGCCCGCGGCGCTGCTCGCGGTCCTGGTGGCCGCCGTCGCGCGGGGCGCGGTGGCGCGCCTCGACGGCGGCGGGCGGCCCGCCGGCCTGCTGCACGGGGTCGGGGTGCCGGTCGTGGCGACGGCCGCCGCGGCGCACGCGGTCATCGGGGTGCTGGCGGCCGCGCTGCTCACGCCGGAGACGGTGGTCGACGCCTCGCCCGGGCTCGCCGGCGTGGTGTGCGGGGTGCTCGCCGGGCTCGCGGCCGTCGCCGGGGTGGCGCGCCCGTGCGGCCTGCTCGCCCTGCCGCGCCGGCTGCCGCACTGGGCTCGTCACGGGCTCTGTGGCGGGCTCCTCGCCGCGGCGGCCCTGGTCACCGCCGGCGCCGGGCTCCTGCTCGCGGCCCTGCTCGCGGACGCGGCCGCGGTGGCCGACGTGTTCGCCGACGTCGCGCCGGAGGCGGGCAGCGGCGCCGGGCTGACGCTGCTCACGCTCGCCTACGTGCCGAACGCGGTCGTCGGGGCGGTGTCCTGGCTGATCGGGCCCGGGGTGTCGATCGGGGCCGCCTCGGCGACGCCGACGGCGATCAGCTCGGGCCTGCTCCCCCCGATCCCGCTGGCCGCCGTCCTCCCGCAGAGCCCGCCGCCGACCTGGGCCGGGCTCGCGTTCGCCGTCCCGCTCGCCGTCGGGAGCCTCGTCGGCTGGCGCCTCGCGCCGACGGCCCCAGACGTCGCGACGCGGGTGCGCTCGGTGGTCGTCGCGGCCCTCTCCGCGGCGCTGCTGCTCGGGCTGGCCGCGGCCTTGTCCGGCGGGCGGCTCGGGGCGGGCCCGTTCGACCCGGTCACCGTGCCCGCCGGCCCGGTCGCGCTGGCGGTGCTGGCGTGGGTGCTCGTGCCCGGGCTCGTCGTCGCCCTGCTCGCGGTGCCGGTCGGGACGGCGCCGAGCACCGGGCGGCGGTCGCGCCCGCAGGCGCGACGGCAGCCGCGGGCGACCCCGGAGGCGACCACGGATGGAACCCCGGACGAGACCCCGGACGAGGAGCCGGACGAGGAGCCGGACCCGGCGTCCGAGGAGGAGCCGGCGGGCGGGACCGAGGGCGGGTCCGGACGCACCGAGGGCATTGCTGCTGGTGACGACGGCCGCCGCTAACCTGGGCGGGACATCCGCATCGGCCCGGGAGCAGCGCTGACCACCACCGAGCCGCACCGGCTGCGACTGCCCGTGCCCGCCCGCGTCGTCGTCCTCGCCTCCGGGTCGGGGAGCCTGCTGCAGGCCCTGCTCGACGCGTGCGAGGGCCCGGACTACCCGGCGCGGGTCGTCGCCGTCGTCTCCGACCGCGCCGGCGTCGGCGCGCTGGACCGGGCGACGGCCGCGGGCGTGGACATCGCCGTGGTCCGGCCGGCCGAGTACGGCGACCGCGTCGTCTGGGACGCCGCGCTGGCCGACGCCGTCGCGGCCGCCGAGCCCGACCTCGTCGTCTCCGCGGGCTTCGCCCGGCTGCTCGGCGAGGCCTTCCTGGCCCGCTTCGGCGGCCGCACCATCAACACGCACCCGGCCCTGCTGCCGGCGTTCCCCGGCGCCCACCCCGTGCGCGACACCGTCGACTACGGGGTGAAGGTCACCGGTGCGACCGTGCACCTGGTCGACGCCGGTGTCGACACCGGGCCGGTCCTGGCCCAGGAGGCCGTCGGGGTCGAGCCGGACGACACCGAGGACACGCTGCACGAGCGCATCAAGGTGGTCGAGCGCCGGATGCTCGTCGAGACCGTGGCCGCGCTCGCCCGCCACGGCGCCACCGTCACCGGACGAGGAGTGAGGATGCCATGAACTCGGCGACCGCCACCGCCACTGCCACCGAGGCCCAGCCCACCGCCGGCGTCGAGGGCCGGCGTCCCGTCCGTCGCGCGCTGGTCAGCGTGTTCGACAAGGCGGGCCTGCTCGACCTCGCCACCGGGCTGCACGCGGCGGGCGTCGAGGTGGTCTCCACCGGGTCGACGGCCGGTCGCATCGAGGACGCGGGCGTGCCGGTGACGCGGGTGGAGGAGGTCACCGG
This sequence comes from Actinomycetospora sp. ABD4_176, assembly GCF_056311855.1. NCBI lineage: Bacteria > Bacillati > Actinomycetota > Actinomycetes > Pseudonocardiales > Pseudonocardiaceae > Actinomycetospora > Actinomycetospora sp. ABD4_176. The sequence goes on from NZ_CM149974.1 coordinate 4,840,638, forward strand.
GTTCCCGGAGGTCCTCGACGGGCGGGTCAAGACGCTGCACCCGCGCGTGCACGCGGGCCTGCTCGCCGACATGCGGCTGCCCACGCACACCGAGGCGCTCGAGTCGCTGGACATCGCGCCGTTCGACCTGCTCGTGGTCAACCTCTACCCGTTCACCCAGACCGTCGCATCCGGCGCCTCGCCCGACGACTGCGTCGAGCAGATCGACATCGGCGGCCCGGCGATGATCCGCGCGGCCGCGAAGAACCACGAGTCGGTCGCCGTCGTCACCGACCCGACGCGCTACACGTGGGTGCTCGAGCAGGTCGCGGCGGGTGGGGTGACGCTGGCCGACCGGCGCGTTCTGGCCGCCGAGGCGTTCCGCCACACCGCGTCCTACGACGTCGCGGTGGCGTCGTGGATGGGCAACGTGCTGACCTCCGACCCGGACCCGTCGGTGCCGGGCTCGCCGTTCCCGGGCTGGGTGGGCACCACCGCCCGGCGCCGCGCCGTGCTGCGCTACGGCGAGAACCCGCACCAGGCCGCCGCGCTCTACGGCGACCCGGAGGTGGCCTCCGGCGTCGCCGGCGCGACGCAGCTGCACGGCAAGGAGATGTCGTACAACAACTACGTCGACACCGACGCCGCCTGGCGCGCCGCGCACGACCACGACGGGGTGTGCGTGGCCGTCATCAAGCACGCCAACCCGTGCGGGATCGCGGTGGCGACGGGCGATGACGACGTGGCCGCGGTGCACCGCAAGGCCCACGCCTGCGACCCCACCAGCGCGTTCGGGGGCGTCATCGCCGCGAACACCGAGGTCAGCGTGGCGATGGCCGAGACCGTCGCGGAGATCTTCACCGAGGTGATCGTCGCCCCGTCCTACGCCGACGGCGCGGTCGACTTGCTCACCCGCAAGAAGAACATCCGCGTGCTGACCGCCACGTGGGCGCCCTCGCCGGTCGAGCAGCGCCCGATCTCCGGGGGCCTGCTCGTCCAGCAGCGCGACGCGGTCGACGCGCCCGGCGACGACCCGGCGGCCTGGACGCTGGCGTGCGGGGAGCCGGCCTCCGAGGCCGTGCTCGCCGACCTCGCGTTCGCGTGGCGGGCCTGCCGCGCGGTGAAGTCGAACGCGATCCTGCTGGCCCACGACGGCGCCACCGTCGGCGTCGGCATGGGCCAGGTCAACCGCGTCGACGCCGCCCGGCTCGCGGTCACCCGCGCCGGCGACCGCGTGCGCGGCGCCGTGGCCGCCTCGGACGCGTTCTTCCCGTTCCCGGACGGGTTCGAGGTGCTCGCCGAGGCGGGCGTCGCGGCCGTCGTCCAGCCCGGCGGGTCGGTGCGCGACGAGCAGGTGGTCGAGGCGGCGCAGCGGGCCGGCGTGACCATGTACCTCACCGGCACGCGCCACTTCGCCCACTAGCGCGCGAGCAGCTCCCGCAGCCAGGCCCCGGCCCGGTCGAGCGCCGCGGCCGCCTCGGGGTAGACGCCGACGCCGAGCTGGAAGAAGTGCTGCATCTCCGGCCAGACGTCCAGCGTCACCGGGACGTCGCCCAGCGCCGCGGCGCGCGCCACGGCCAGCGCGTCGTCGAGCAGCACCTCGTGGCTGCCGACCTGAACGAGCAGCGGCGGCCACGCCGCGGCGACCTCGGCGGGCGGCGCCAGGGCGGGCGATGCGGCCGGGTCGGCGGGGTCGTGGCCGGCGAGGTACTGCCCGGCCATCCGGCGCAGGCTGCCGCGGCTGCACTCGAGGTCGACCTCGCTGCGCTGGTCGAAGGAGGCGGACCGGCACCGAAGATCCGCCCAGGGCGACATCAGGTAGGCCGCGGCGGGGCGCGGGAGCCCGGCGCGGGCGGCGGCGAGGAGCGTCTCGAGCACGAGCCCGCCCCCCGACGACTCCCCGGCGAGGACGAGCCGGTCGGCCGCGACGCCGTGGCGCTCCAGCAGCCACCGGGCGGCCCCGACCGCGGCGTCCACGTCCTGCGGGTACGGGTGTTCGGGTGCGAGGGGGTAGTCGAGCAGCAGGACGCGGGCGTCGAGGGCGCGGGCGAGGTGGCCGGCGAACTTGTGGCGCGCCGCGGGCGAGGTGATGACGTGCCCGCCGCCGAACAGGTAGAGCACGGTGCCGGTGTGCGTCGGGCCCGTCGCCCACACCCCGGCGACGCCGTCCCCGGCGACGGTCTCGTAGGTGACGTCCGTCGGCGCCGCGCTCAGGTCCTCGGCGTGCTCGCCGGCCTGTCGTTGCTGGTCCAGCGGCATCTCGGCCATGCGCGGCGCCTGCCGCAGCATGTCGGCGAAGCGCTCGGCCTCGACACTGGCCACGGGCGTCCTCCTCAGGCGGGTACGGGATCGGTGGGCGTGGCGGCGTGGCGGCGCGGCCACTGGCTGATGAGCGTCGCCACCCCGGCGACGAGCAGGAGCGCCGCGACCGCCACGAGGGTGAGCGCCAGGCCGGCGGGCGTCGGGGGATGCGGTCCCACGGCCTCGATGACCGCCGTGACCGCGACGATGCCGATGCCGCCGACGCAGATCAGCGAGGTGAGCACGACGCCGGTGCCCTCGGCCGAGCGCTGCGGGGGCAGGACGTTCTGCACCGCCAGGGGGCCGAGCCCGTAGCCCATGCCGGTGGTCAGCCCGCACAGGCCGAGCGCGACGACGACGAGCGGTAGCGGCTCGGCGAGGGCGAGCAGCACGAGCGCGGGCGCGCCCGCCAGCACCGAGACCGCCATGACGAGGCCGGGCGGGACCTTCGTCGTCAGCCAACCGGACAGCGGCCCGGTCACGGCGAGCCCGATCGACGACGCCACGAACACGAGCCCGGCCGCGGCCGCGGACAGACCCCGCAGCGTCTGCAGGTCGATGGTCGCGGCGACGACGTAGGCCACGGTGCCGACGTTGGCCAGGGTCCCGGCCGCGCAGAGCAGCACGAACACCCGGTGGCGCACGAGCGAGGGCCGCACGAGCGGGGCGGGGGCGTGGCGCTCGCGGACCGCGAAGGCGACGAGGAGCACCGCGCCGCCGAGCAGCGGTCCCCACGTCGCCGGGTTCGTCCAGCCCTCGGCGCCGACGTCGTCGATGGCCACGCTGACCGCGACCAGCCCGCCGACGACGGTGACGACGCCCCACCAGTCGAGGGTGCGCAGGTCGCGCCCGGCCTCCTCGTCGCGCGAGGTGCGCATCCGGCGCCCGCCCCAGAGCGCCACCAGCGCCACCGGCACGTTGACGAGGAACACCCAGCGCCAGCCCACCGTGGAGGACAGGACGCCGCCGACGACGGGCCCGAGAGCCGTGCCCACACCGGAGATGCCGAGCAGCACCCCGGTGACCCCCGGGCCGCTCCCGCTCGCTCGTGGCGTTGGTGACCAGCGCGAAGCTCGACGGCATGATCAGGGCCGCGCCGACGCCCTGGGCCACGCGGGCGCCGATGAGCACCGGCACCGAGCTCGTCAGGCCGCACACCAGCGAGCTCAGCCCGAACACCGCGATCCCGGTGAGCACGACCTCGCGGCGCCCGAGCATCTCGCCGAGCCGTCCCGCCGGGATCAGCAGGGCGCCGAGAGCGATCATGTAGCCGCTGAGCAGCCACTGCAGGTCGGTGACCGTCGTGCCCAGGTCGTCGGCCATGGTCGGGAGCGCCAGCCCCAGCGAGAAGAAGTCGAGCTGGATGCAGAACAGGCCCGCGGCGACGGGGAGGAACGGCGTCGCGGCACGCAACGTAGCCGTTGACAGGGCCATGAGAGGTACCGTAGGGCGCTCCGCGCCAGTCGTCATCACTCTGCGTCGAGAAGGGTGGGAACCGTGACCGCTGCGGACGAGCTCGGGTCGCTGCGAGCGGAGCTCGACGGGATCGACGCCGCCCTCTACGACCTCGTCCGCGCGCGGATGCGGTGCATCGAGCGCGTCGGCGCGGTCAAGGCGCGGGCCGGCATGGCCGTGTTCCAGCCCGGGCGGGCGGCCGAGGTGGAGCGCCAGGCCGCGGCGCGGGCGCGGGAGCACGGCCTCGACGAGGGCTTCCTCGTGCGGCTGGCCGACCTGCTGATGGCGGAGGCGATCCGGGTCGAGGAGGAGATCGTGGCTCAGGCGGGGGCGTCGGCGGGGCCGCAGAACTCGCCGCCGACGTAGCCGTCCGTGTCGGCGACGCGGTCGCCGACCTCCGCCGCGAACACCTCGGCGTCGTCCTGTGGGCGGTACCCGATCTCGTGCGCGCCCGCGAGCGCCCACCGCCGGCGGGTGTTGGCCGAGACGCCCCACACCACGCGGAACCCGGGCGCGCGGCAGGTCAGCGCGGCCTCGACGAGCCGGCCGCAGTCGTCGGGGGAGAGCCAGGTCGCGAGCGCACGGGCGTCGGTCGGGGCCTCACGGCACGTCCCGATCCGCAGGCAGACCACGTCGAGGCCGTGCCGGTCGTGGTAGAGGCTGCCGAGCGCCTCCCCGGCCACCTTGCTCACGCCGTAGAAGGTGTCGGGCCGGGGCGGGAGGTCGTCGGGGACGGGGTCGACGGCGGGGTGGAAGCCGACGGCGTGGTGGAAGCCGACGGCGTGGTTGCTGCTCGCGAAGACCACCCGCGGCACCCCGGCCCGGCGCGCGGCCTCGAACACCGCGTAGGTGCCGTGGACGTTGACCGCGAGGATGTCCTCCCACGCCTCCTCGCCCGCGTACCCGCCGAGGTGGACGACGGCGTCGACGTCCCGACAGGCCGCGGCCACCGCGTCGAGGTCGGTGACCGACGCGGTGACGACCTCCTCGGCGTCGCCCGGGTCCCGGAGCTCCTGCACGTCGAGCAGGCGCAGGATCCGGCCGGGTCGGGCGAGGCGTGCGCGCAGGTAGCCGCCGATCTGCCCGGCGGCTCCGGTGACGAGGATGCGCTCGGTCATGGGGGCGACTCTGCCCGTCCGATGATCCGTCGGCGACCGGGGCGGACCGCTCCGGGGACCACTCGGCACCGTCGCTACGCTGCGCCGATCTTCCGGCTGGCGAGGGGGCGCGGGTGGGCGGGATCGACTGGGGCCAGGAGTGGCTCGGCTCCTTGATCTGGATCGCCGCGGTCTTCGTGGCGACCGTCGTGGTCGTCGCGATCGTGGGCGTGGTCCTCGGCCGGACGACCACGTGGGGACGGCAGGTCCGGCGCCTCGTGGGGCCGTGGCTGCGGCCCGGCGGAGAGGACGGGTGGCGCCCGACCCTGCTCGCGCTCGCGCTCCTGGCGCTGGTCGTCGTCTCGGTGCGGCTCAACGTCCTGCTCTCCTACAACAGCAACGCGCTCTACACCGCGCTGCAGGAGCTCGACGCCGGCAGCTTCTGGGCCGCCGTGGGCGTCTTCGCGGTCCTCGCCACCGTCTTCGTGGCGCAGGTCCTGGTGGCCTACTACCTGGGCCAGACCTTCGTCATCCGGCTGCGGGAGTGGCTCAACGAGCGGCTGCTGGGCGACTGGCTCGCCGGGCGGGCCTATCACCGGTCGCGGTTCACGTCCCACCAGGTCGACAACCCCGACCAGCGCATCCAGGAGGACATCACCTCCTTCGCCAGCACCTCGGTCTCCCTCTCCGTGGGGTCGTCGGGCGCGGTGAACGCGGTGCTCTCGGTCGCGTCGTTCACGTTCGTGCTCTGGGAACTGTCCGGCCCGCTGTCGATCGCGGGGGTGGAGATCCCGCGGGCGATGACCTTCCTCGCGTTCCTGTACGTGATCGTCGCGACGGTCATCGCGTTCCGCATCGGCAGGCCGCTGATCAGGCTCAACTTCCTCAACGAGGGGCTCGGCGCGAACTACCGGTACGGCCTCGTGCGGGTGCGCGACAACGCCGAGAACATCGCCTTCCTGCGCGGCGAGGAGCCGGAGAAGCGCACGCTCGACGCCCGCTTCGCCGCCGTCATCGCCAACTTCTGGCGGATCGTGCGGCGGAACCTGCGGTTCCAGGGCTTCAACCTGGCGGTCACCCAGATCTCGCAGGTCTTCCCGATCATCATCCAGGCGCCGCGCTTCTTCGCCCAGGCCATCACCCTCGGCGACGTGCAGCAGACCGCGAGCGCCTTCGGTCAGGTGCACGACGGGTTGTCGTTCTTCCGCAACGCCTACGACGAGTTCGCGGCCTACCGCGCGGTGCTCGATCGCCTGACCGGCCTGCTCGACGCGGACGCCGACGCGCGCGAGCTCCCCGAGGTCGGCGTGACCGAGCGGCGGGACGGGGTCGTCGTGCGCGACCTGACCGTGCGCCGGCCCGACGGAGAGGTCCTCGTCGAGGGCCTGGACCTCGACCTCGGTCCGGGCGACCGGCTCCTCGTCACCGGACGGTCCGGGTCCGGGAAGACGACCCTGCTGCGCAGTCTGGCCGGTCTGTGGCCGTTCGCGGCCGGCGACGTCGCCCGGCCGAGGGGTCCCGGCGCCGTGTTCCTCTCGCAGCAGCCCTACGTGCCCCTCGGCGACCTGCGCACCGGCGTGGCCTATCCGGAGCGACCCGAGGACGTCGACGACGACCGGGTCGCGGCCGTGCTGCGCGAGGTGGCCCTGGGCCAGCTGGTCGACCGGCTCGGCGAGGAGCGCGTGTGGTGGCGCGAGCTCTCGCCCGGTGAGCAGCAGCGTCTCGGCTTCGCCCGGCTGTTGCTCGCCCGTCCGGACGTCGTGTTCCTCGACGAGGCCACGGCGGCGCTCGACGAGGGGCTGGAGCACGAGCTCTACACGCTGCTGCGCCGGGAGCTGCCGGAGCTGATCGTGGTCAGCGTGGGCCACCGCAGCAGCCTCGAGGCCTTCCACGACACCCGCCTCGAGCTCCAGGGCGACGGGCGCTGGGAGCTCGGTCCGCTGCGGTTGCCCGCGCCGGGGTGACCCTCGCCCGGGGACTCGGCGGTTGTCGGGGGTGTGGGTTAGCGTTCTCTTCGTCGTTCGAACACGTGTTCGAGGAGGGCGCTCATGGGCGGTGCGTCGTCGTTGCTCGACGAACAGGGTTCCCCGTCGCGGCGGTGGTCCGACCTCGGGGTGGTGCGGGCCTCGGAGCTGCGGGGGCGGCGGTCCGGACGTGGGGGCCCGGCGCCGGTGGAGGAGCGTCCGGAGCCGAGCCCGGGGCCGGTCCCGCCACCGGTGGAGCCGGTGCCGGTCGACCGTGTCGACCGTGAGGGCAGCGCGGTGCTGCCGGTGAGCGCCCCGCTGGCCGGGCTGCTGCCCCACGGCGGGCTGCGGCGCGGGTCGGCGGTCGCGGTGTGCGGGTCGACGTCGTTGCTCCTCGCGCTGCTGGCCGAGGCGTCGCGGGCGGGGTCGTGGTGCGCGGTGGTCGGGCTGCCGGACCTGGGGGTCCAGGCGGCCGCGGAGGCGGGGCTCGACCTGGCGCGCACGGCACTGGTGCCCCGGCCCGGCCTCCGTCCGGCGGCGGTGGTGGCGGCGCTGGTCGACGGGGTCGACGTGGTCGTGCTCGACACCACGCTGCCCGGTGTGCGGTGGCCGGCGGGCGAGCGGCAGCGGCTCGGGGCCCGGGTCCGTCAGCGGGGCGCGGTGCTGGTGCCGGTCGGGGCGGCGGGCGCGTGGCCGGGGGCGGAGGTCGAGCTGCGCGCCGAGGGCAGTGCCTGGGCCGGGCTCGGGGGCGACGGCACGGGACGCCTGCGCTCGCGGCGGGTCCGCGTCCGCTGCGCCGCCCGGGGCCGCCCCGGCGAGCAGGAGGAGCCGCTGCTGCTGCCCGGGCCGGCCGGGACGTGCCTGCCGGACGGCGAGCTGCCGATCGGGGCGCCGCTCACCGGCCCGCCGCGACGGGCGGGCGAGCGGATCGACGAGCCCCTCCCGACGCCCGCCCGCATCGGGGCTGCGGGGTGAGCGGGGTGAGCGCGCCGGCGCGGGTGCTCGCGCTGTGGTGTCCCGACTGGCCGGTGGTGGCGGGTGCCGCCGACGCGGGGCTGCCGCCCGCCCGGCCCGCGGCGGTCCTCGCGGCGCACCGGGTGGTGGCCTGCTCGGCGACGGCGCGCGCCCAGGGGGTCCGCCGGGGGCTGCGGCGGCGCGAGGCCCAGGCCCGCTGCCCGGACCTCGCGGTCCTCGCCCGCGATCCCGAGCGCGACGCCCGCTGCTTCGAGCCGGTCGCGGCGGCGGTCGAGGAGCTGGCGCCCGGGGTCGAGGTGGTCCGCCCGGGGCTGGTCGCGCTCTCGGCGCGCGGGCCGGCACGGTACTTCGGCGGCGAGGAGGTGGTGGCCGAGCGCCTGGTCGACCACGTGGCGGGGCGCACCCGCGTCGAGTGCCAGGTCGGGGTGGCCGACGGCCTGTTCGCGGCGGGGCTCGCCGCGCGCCGCTCGCTGCTCGTGCCGCCGGGGGAGAGCCCGGGGTTCCTCGCGCCCCTCCCGGTCACCGAGCTCGAGCTCGAACCGGGGGTCGAGCCCGATACCGCCGGCGCCGACGACGACGCCAGCGCCGCCCGCGCGGAGCTGATCGGGCTGCTGCGCCGGCTCGGGCTGCGCACGCTCGGGGCCTTCGCCGACCTGTCGGCCACCGACGTGGCCTCGCGCTTCGACGCGGGCGCGGTGCGGGCCCACCGGCTGGCCCGCGGGCTCGACGAGCGCCCGCCCTCACGGCGGCGCATCCCCGACGAGCTCACCGTGGAGCTCCCGCTCGACCCCCCGGTCGACCGGGTCGACGCCGCCGCCTTCGCCGCCCGCTCGCTGGCCGAGCGGCTGCACGAGGCGCTGGGGCGGGCGGGGCTCGCGTGCACGCGTCTCGGGGTGCAGGCACGCACCACCGAGGGCGAGGAGCTGGCCCGGGTGTGGCGCTGCGCCGAGCCGCTGACCCCGCACGGCACCGCCGACCGCGTGCGCTGGCAGCTCGAGGGCTGGCTGTCGCGGCGGGGGCGGGGCGGTCCGGGCCAGGGCGGTCCGGGCGGTCCCGACGGCGGACTCGTCGTGCTGCGCCTGGTGCCCGAGGAGGTCGTCGAGGCCGGGCGCCTGCAGCTCGGGCTCTGGGGCGAGGTCGGGGTCGCCGACGAGCGGGCCGGGCGTGCGCTCGTGCGGGTCCAGGGCCTGCTCGGTCCCGAGGAGGTGCTCACCGGGGTCGCCGGTGGCGGGCGCGGGCCGGGGGAGCGGGTCCGGCTGGTCCCCTGGGGCGACGAGCGCACCCCGGCGACCGACACGGAGGCGCCCTGGCCCGGCGCGCTCCCCGCGCCCTCGCCGGCCCGGGTCCCGCCCGAGCCGCTGCCGGCGCGGGTGTTCGACGCCGACGGTGCGCCGGTGCGCCGCGCCGCCCGTGGCCGGCTCACCGCGCCGCCCGCGCACGTGGCGCTCGGCGCCGACCCGGCCGCCCCCACCGCGCCGGTCCGCGCCTGGGGCGGCCCGTGGCCCGACCCCGGACGCTGGTGGGACCCGCGTGCCGTGGCCGAGGTCGGGGCCGAGGGCAGCGTGCGCATCCAGGTGGTCTGCAGCACCGACGCCGACGAGCTCGCCGCCGGCCGCGAGCCCGAGCCCGACCCGGCGGCCGACCTGGCGCCCGACCCGGTCGCCTCCGGCGCCGACGCGGTCGGCCGGGGCCTGCTGCTGGTCCACCGCGACGGCCGCTGGGCGGTGGAGGGGATCTGATGACTGACCGCTCACACCGCGACGACCTCGACGAGGCGTTCGAGACCGGCGAAGTCGGCGGGGTTCCGCGTGACGAGGGGGATGTCGTGGGCGCCGGCGGACGCCGCGATCTGCAGATCCATCCGGCGCGGCCGGGGGTTGCGGCCCGCTCGACGCACGGTGGCGGCGAGCGTGCCGTAGAGCCGTGCGCCGGCGAGGTCGAAGGGGAGCACCGCCATCTCGCGCAGCACGGCGTAGAAGCGGTCGGAGCGGGCCCGGCGCTCCACGAGGTCGTCGACGTCGAGACCGAAGGCCATCTCGGCGACGGTGACGGCGGTGACCACCGGGACGGCAGACCCGAGCTCGGCCGCTTCCCACCGCCCCAGGTCGATGACCGCGGACGTGTCGAGAACGACCCGCCGCGTCATCGCCCTCCCGTCCCGCCCGCCCCGGCGTCGATGGCGTCGTCACCGAGGACGCCGTCGGCCTCGGTCCGCTCGGCCTCCCACCGCTGCCGGTCGATCGCCGGGAGCGATCGGAACACCTCCTGGAGGTCGTCCAGGGTCCGGTCGGGACCGGGCTCCGAGCGGGCGTGCGGGACGAGGTCGGCGACGGGACGCCCGTGGCGGGTGATGGTGAAGCTCTCGCCCTGTTCGACCCGGCGCATCACCTCACCGCTGTCGTTCCGTAGCTCACGCTGTCCGATGTGCTCCACAGTCGAGCAACGTAGCACTTCGGGTAGAGGTGCTACGGCTGCTCGCTCAGGTGCGGGGAGGAGCGGTCGTGGGCTGGAGTAACCCACCGGTCGACTGGTCGGAGATGGAGCGCCTGCTGTCCGGGCGCCCGGCCGACAACCCCAGCATGCAGGGGCGGGGCAACGGCTCGCGCGACGCGATCCAGGGCCGGGGAGGCAGTGCCGGTCAGGGGGGCAGTGCCGGTCCGCGGGGTCGGGGGAGCCACCGGGACGAGTCGCACGAGGGGCACGTCGGCCCCTGGCCGCCGGAGCGGCCGTCGGAATGGGAGGTCCCGGACGGGTTCGTCCGCGACCCGCTGGCGTTCGACGACGGCGAGCGGGTCGACGGCCCGGGACGGATCCGCCCGCCGCGCGACGAGCAGTTCCTCGGCGACGGGGGCGACAGCCCGGCCTGGTCGCGCCACCGCGCGCCCTACCGCCCGCCGCCGCGGTCGCGGGGCGGGGACGCGGGCCTGACCGTCCCCTACGCCGAGCTGCACGTGCACTCCAACTTCAGCTTCCTCGACGGGGCGTCGCACCCCGAGGAGCTGGTCGAGGAGGCCGCGCGGCTGGGGCTCGAGGCGATCGCGCTCACCGACCACGACGGCATGTACGGCGTGGTCCGCTTCGCCGAGGCCGCCCAGGAGCTGGGGGTCCCGACGGTCTACGGCGCGGAGCTCTCGCTGGGCCTGACCGCCCCGCAGAACGGCGTGCCCGATCCCGAGGGCGACCACCTGCTCGTCCTCGCCCGCGACCCCGACGGCTACCGGGCGATCTCGCGGGCGATCACCGAGGGGCAGATGCACACCCACGGCGAGAAGGGCCGCCCGGTCTACGACCCGGAGCGGGTCGCGGCGACGCTCGGCGGCCACGTCCAGGTGCTGACGGGCTGCCGCAAGGGGTCGGTGCGCCGGGCCCTGGCCGCCGAGGGCGCCGGCGGCGCGGCCCGCGAGATCGACCGGCTGGTCGCGCTGTTCGGGGCCGAGAACGTCGCGGTCGAGCTCACCGACCAGGGCCTCCCGGACGACACCGAGCGCAACGCGGCGCTCGCCGAGCTCGCCGGGCGCGCCGACCGGGGGCGGGGGCTGCACACCGTGGCCACCACCGGCGCCCACTACGCGACGCCGGACCGCGCGCGGCTCGCGGCCGCGCTCGGCGCGGTGCGGGCGCGGCGCAGCCTCGACGACGCCGAGGGCTGGCTGCCGCCGGGCCCGGCGCACCTGCGCTCCGGGGCGGAGATGGCGCAGCGGTTCGCCCGCCACCCGCAGGCCGTCGCCCACGCCGCGCGGCTGGGCCGCGAGTGCGCGTTCGGCCTCGAGCTGCTGGCGCCCGAGCTGCCGCCGTTCGCGGTGCCCGAGGGCGAGACGGAGGCGAGCTGGCTGCGCCGGCTGACGTGGATGGGGGCGGCGGTCCGCTACGGCGACCGGCTGCGCTCGCCCCGGGCGTTCGAGGTGATCGACCACGAGCTCGACGTCATCGAGCGCCAGGGCTTCCCCGGCTACTTCCTCATCGTCGCCGACATCGTCCAGTTCTGCGTCGACCACGACATCTACTGCCAGGGCCGGGGGTCGGCGGCCAACTCGGCGGTCTGCTTCGCGCTGGGCATCACCCACGTCGACGCCGTCGCGATGAACCTGCTGTTCGAGCGCTTCCTGTCCCCGGAGCGCGACGGCTACCCCGACATCGACCTCGACATCGAGTCCGACCGCCGCGAGGAGGCCATCCAGTACGTCTACGCGCGCTACGGGCGCGACCGGGCCGCGCAGGTCGCCAACGTCATCACCTACCGGCCGCGCTCGGCGGTGCGCGACGCGGCCCGCGCGCTCGGGTTCGCGCAGGGCCAGCAGGACGCGTGGAGCAAGCAGATCGACCGGTGGGGCCCAGGCGCCGAGCTCGCCGGGCAGGTGCCCGAGATGCCGCCGGCGGTGGCGTCGCTCGCCGAGCAGATCGCGGGCTTCCCGCGCCACCTCGGCATCCACTCCGGCGGCATGGTCATCTGCGACCGGCCCGTCGACCAGGTGGTGCCCGTCGAGTGGGGGCGGATGCCGGGGCGCAGCGTCATCCAGTGGGACAAGGACGACGCGGCGGCGGTGGGCCTGGTCAAGATCGACCTGCTGGGGCTCGGGATGCTCTCGGTGCTGCACTACGCCGCGGACCTCGTCGCCGAGCACCACGGGGTGCGGGTGAAGCTGCACGACCTGCAGGCCACCGACCCGGCGGTGTTCGCCATGCTCGCCGAGGGCGACTCGGTGGGCGTGTTCCAGGTCGAGTCCCGGGCGCAGATGGCGACGCTGCCGCGGCTGCGGCCCCGCGAGTTCTACGACCTGGTCGTCGAGGTCGCGCTCATCCGCCCCGGGCCGATCCAGGGCGGGTCGGTGCACCCCTACATCCGGCGCCGCAACGGGCTGGAGCGCATCGTCTACGACCACCCGCTCTGCGAGCCCGCGCTGGAGAAGACCCTCGGGGTGCCGCTGTTCCAGGAGCAGCTCATGCAGCTCGCGGTCGACGTCGCCGGCTTCTCCGCCGCCGAGGCCGACGAGCTGCGCCGGGCGCTGTCGGCCAAGCGCTCCAGCGAGCGGATCGAGCGGATGCGCGCGCGGTTCTACGAGGGCATGGCGGCCAACGGGATCACCGGCGACCTCGCGGACACGATCTTCTCCAAGACCAAGGCGTTCGCGAACTTCGGCTTCCCGGAGAGCCACTCGATCAGCTTCGCGTCGCTGGTCTACGTCAGCGCCTGGTACAAGCTCTACTACCCGGCCGCCTTCTGCGCGGCGCTGCTGCGCGCCCAGCCGATGGGCTTCTACTCGCCACAGTCGCTCACCGCCGACGCCCGCCGGCACGGGGTGGTGGTGCTCGGCCCGGACGTCCTCGTCGCCGCCGACACCCCCGGTCTCGAGCCGCACCCCGACAGCACCGGCGGGGTCGCCGTGCGCCTCGGGCTGGCCGGGGTGCGTGGGCTCGGCGACGAGGTGGCCGCCCGCATCGTGGCCGAGCGCCGGGAGCGGGGTCCCTACCGCGACGTCGCCGACCTCGCCCGGCGCGCCGAGCTCACCACCGCCCACGTCGAGGCCCTCGCGACGGCCGGGGCCCTGGGGTGCTTCGGGCTCGACCGCCGCGAGGCGCTCTGGGCGGCCGGCGCCGCGGCGGCCGGGGTCGGGGTCGTGCGCGACGGCGTGCGCCACGACCGCCTGCCCGACACCGCCGTCGGGATCGAGGCGCCCGCGCTGCCGGGCATGAGCGCGGTCGAGCTCACCGTCGCCGACGTGTGGGCCACCGGGCTGACCCCCGACAGCCACCCGGTGACCCACCTGCGCGCCGCGCTCGACGAGCGCGGCGCGCTGTCGGTGGCCGCCGTCGCCCGCGTGCCCGAGGGCGAGCGCATCGAGGTCGGCGGGGTCGTGACCCACCGCCAGCGCCCCGCCACCGCGGGCGGCACCACGTTCCTCAACCTCGAGGACGAGACGGGCATGCTCAACGTCGTCTGCTCGGAGGGCCTGTGGGCGCGCCACCGGGTGGTGGCCCGCACCAGCGCCGCGCTCGTGATCCGCGGGCGCGTCGAGCGGGCCCACGACGCCCCGAGCGTGGTCAACCTCATCGCCGACCGCGTCGAACGCCTCGACCTGCGCGTCCCCTCGAGCTCGCGGGACTTCCGGTGACCCGCGGGCCGCGGTCAGCCGCCGATGAGCGGCTTGCCCATCGGGAGGGCCTCGCCGCCGGTGGCCTGGCCGAGGGCGTCGACGAAGAGGTAGACGCCGACCAGGGCGAACGCGAACACCGCGATCCCGCCGCCGAAGAGCAGCCCGGTCGAGCCGTTGGCCGTGCCCAGCAGCACGAGCAGCAGCGCGGCGTCGACCAGCACGAACAGCAGCGTGAAGATCGACGGCAGGCGCAGCGAGGCGAGGGTGAGCACGACGATGCCGACCAGCCACGACAGCAGGAAGGTCTCCTGGGCCCCGGTGGCGACGGCGGTGTCGGTGGACGTCGGCCCGAACCAGTCGGCGCCCAGCGACGTCGCCAGCACGGCGAAGCTCAACCAGAAGCCCGCGAAGATGCCGAAGATCGCGGCGACGGGCCCGGCCCCGGTGCGGATCGCCCAGAACGTCGCGATGAGCTGCCCGATGCCGGTGCACATGAACAGGATCGGGAGCATGCCCACGAGCGCCGTGCTCGAAGCCCCGGTGAACCCGACGAGGTAGAGGCCGAGGGCCACCGACCCGATGACGAAGGTGGGTACGCCCACCAGCGCCGGGTTGGCGGCGGCCGCCGCGGCCGCCTCGTCGGCGTCGGTGTCGGGTGCCGCGTGGGCGGCGGTGGGTCGCTCGTCGATCGTGCTCATCCCCAGCTCCTCCGTGTCCGCCCGGGACCGCGCGATCGGGACTCGCCCCCCTCGATGCGCCACGGAGCGCAACGTCGTGGACCCGGTGCGCGGTCGAGTCTGCTGTGGGACACGTCACGAGGGGCACCGGTCGAACGGACGGGCACGACCGGAGGGGGCGCCTGCCCGACCGCATCGTGAACCGATCCAGGGCACGATGGGCGTCCATGGGTCGACGGAGGGGCGCGCCGGTGCTGCGCGAGATCGCCCGGGGCGTGCTCGGGGGCGCCGCCGGCACCGGGGCGATGGCCGCCGCGGCCGCGCTCCGGCGGCGGCGATACGCCCGCCGGCAGGGCATCGACCCGTCCGAGATCGAGATCATCCTCGACTACGACGACAGCGAGCACGTCGTCATCGCGGCGTCGACGCTGCTGCGCCACGCCATCGGCTGGGCCCCGCGGACGGCGGAGGGCCGCCGGGCGCTGTTCTGGGTCGTGCACTGGGGCTACGGCTCGGCGGTCGGCACGGCCCACGTCGGCCTCCAGCACCTCCTGGCCCGCGAGCCGGGCCCGGGACTGGCGTTCTTCGCCGGCAGCCAGGTGATGGCCCTCGGCCTGTTCCCGGTGCTCGGCGACACCCCGCCGCCCTGGCGATGGGAGCGCCGGCTGCTGGTGACGAGCTTCGTCCAGCACGGCATCTACGCCGGCGCGGTCGCCGCGGCGAACTCGGCGACCACCCGGATGATCACCAGGCGCTAGGTTCCCGGGACCGTGGCCGCTCCTCGCACCGCCCTCGGGCTCGCCGGTGCCTTCGTCACGGGCGGGTTCATCGTCGCCCAGGCGCGGATCAACGCCGAGCTCGGCGTGGCCCTCGGCGACGGGGTGCTCGCCGCGGTCGTGTCGTTCGGTCTCGGCCTGGTCCTGCTGCTCGTCCTCCTCGCGCTGCTGCCCGCGGGGCGGCGCGGGCTCCGGCGGGTCCGGGCCGCCCGGCGCCGCGGCACGCTGCGGCCCTGGCAGCTGCTCGGCGGGCTGGGCGGGGCGCTGCTCGTCGCCGGGCAGGGCCTCACCGCGCACGTGCTCGGCACCGCGCTGTTCACCATCGCCGTCGTCGCCGGCCAGTCCAGCGGCGGCCTCGTCGTCGACCGCGCCGGGCTCGGCCCGGCGGGCCCCCGGCGCACGACGCCGCCGCGCGTGCTCGGCGCGGTCCTCATGCTCGGGGCGGTCGCGCTGTCGGTGGCGCCGTCGGTCAGTACCGAGGCGCCGGTGGTGCTGGCGCTGCTCCCGCTCGCCGCCGGGGTCGCGATCGCCACGCAGCAGGCGCTGAACGGGCAGGTCGCCGCCGCGGCGAGCGGGGTGCGCGGGACCGCCGAGGACCCCGGCGAGGACCCTGCCGAGGACCCCGTCCCGCCGGGCGAGCGCGATTCCGTCGTCGCGTCGGTGCTGCCCGCCGCCACGATCAACTTCGTCGTCGGGCTCGCCGCGCTGGTGGTCGCCGGGATCGTCGCGGTGCTGCTGCTCGGCCCGCCGCACCCCTTCCCGAGCGCCTGGTACCTCTACCTCGGCGGGCCGTTCGGGGCGGTCTTCATCGGGCTGAGCGCGTGGATCGTCGGGCAGATCGGGGTCCTGCTGCTCTCGCTCGGCGCGGTCGCGGGGCAGATCGTGGGCTCGCTGGCGATCGACCTCGCGATCCCGTCGTCGGCGGGCACCCCGGGGGCCACGACGATCCTCGGCGCGGTGCTCACGCTGGTCGCGGCGGGGGTGGCGTCGGCGCCGTGGCCGCTGTTTCGGCCGGGGTCGCGGCGACGGTCCGGGCCGGCGGGGCGGTCGGCTCCGCGGGGCACGGGGTCCGGCCTGCCATCATGAGGTCGTGACCGCGACCAAGCTGGACGGGAAGGCCACCCTCGCCGCGATCCTCGAGGACCTGCGCGGACGGGTGGAGAAGCTCACGGCCGCGGGCCGCACACCCGGCCTCGGCACCGTGCTGGTCGGCGACGACCCGGGGTCGCACTCCTACGTCAAGGCCAAGCACAGCGACTGCGCGAAGGTCGGCATCGACTCGATCCGTCGCGACCTGCCCGCCGACGCCACCCAGGCCGACGTCGAGCGCGCGATCGACGAGCTCAACGCCGACCCGGCGTGCACCGGTTACATCGTCCAGCTCCCGCTGCCCCGGGGCCTGGACTCGGGTGCGGTGCTCGAGCGCATCGACCCCGACAAGGACGCCGACGGGCTCCACCCCACCAACCTCGGTCGGCTCGTCCTCCAGGAGCCGGGCCCGCTGCCGTGCACCCCGCGCGGCGTGGTGGAGCTGCTGCGCCGCTACGACGTGCCGCTCGACGGCGCGAAGGTCACCGTCCTCGGCCGCGGCGTGACGGTCGGGCGCCCGTTGGGGCTGCTGCTGACGCTGCGCTCGGTCAACGCCACCGTGACCCTGTGCCACACCGGCACCAAGGACGTCGCCGCGGAGCTGCGGGCCGCCGACGTCGTCGTCGCGGCGGCCGGGGTGCCCGGGCTCGTCACCGCGGACATGGTCAAGCCCGGCGCGGCGGTGCTCGACGTCGGCATCACGCGCGGCGAGAACGGGCTGGTCGGTGACGTCGCCCCCGAGGTCGGCGAGGTGGCCTCGTTCCTCGCGCCGGTCCCCGGCGGCGTCGGCCCGATGACGCGCGGGATGCTGCTCACCAACGTCGTCGAGCGCGCGGAGCGGGTGAGCGGGTGAGCACCGGATGAGCACCGGATGACCTTCGTGACACCCCGCCCGGGCCCGCCGCCGCAGACGCCCGCGCCCCCCACGCCGCCGCCGCAGGGGCCGCCGGCGGCGCGTCCGGCCGCGTCGACGTCGATGTCGGAGCCGGCCCCGCTGCCCGCCCCCGTCGCCCCGGCGCCCCCGCCCGACGAGAGCCCCACCGAGATGCTCCCGGCGGGCCGTCACGCGCGGCCGCGCCGCACCCGCGCCGAGACCCTGCGCAAGATCCGCGGGCACCTGCCGTTCCTCGCGGTGATGGTCGTCGTGGCCGTCGCGTTCGGCCGGATCGGCCTGCAGCACTGGCGCGAGGGGACCACCGAGCTGGGCCTCGCGCTGCTGCTCGCCGGGGTCCTGCGCGCGAGCCTCACCCGCACCGCGGCGGGCCTGCTCGCGGTCCGCAGCCGGCGCGTCGACATCGTCACCTACGTGCTGTTCGGGCTGGTCATGATCGCCGTCTCCCTGACGATCAGCGGGGGCCCGCTGGCCTACCGGTGACGTGCCGGTGACACCGCCCACCGGGGTATTCCTCACCCGTCGTCGTCGCCGGACGCGTTGATAGCGTGCGGTCAGGTCAGCCGGGCGCCGGTGGTCGGTGCCCCAGGAGGAGGTCTCCCGAGTCGTGGCGAAGATCAAGGTAGAGGGCACCGTCGTCGAGCTCGACGGTGACGAGATGACCCGGATCATCTGGCAGTTCATCAAGGACAAGCTGATCCACCCGTACCTCGACATCGACCTCGAGTACTACGACCTGGGCATCGAGCACCGCGACGAGACCGACGACCAGGTCACCGTCGACGCGGCCAACGCGATCAAGAAGCACGGCGTCGGCGTCAAGTGCGCGACGATCACGCCGGACGAGGCGCGGGTCGAGGAGTTCGGCCTCAAGCGGATGTACCGCTCGCCCAACGGCACGATCCGCAACATCCTCGGCGGCGTCATCTTCCGCGAGCCGATCGTCTGCCAGAACATCCCGCGCTACGTCCCGCACTGGACGAAGCCGATCGTCGTCGGCCGTCACGCCCACGGCGACCAGTACCTGGCCCAGGACTTCAAGGTCCCCGGTCCCGGCACGGTCACCATCAGCTACACGCCCGACGGCGAGGGCGAGCCGATGGAGTTCCAGGTCGCGAAGTTCCCGGAGGACGGGGGCGTCGCGCTGGGCATGTACAACTACAAGGACTCGATCGTCGACTTCGCCCGCGCCTCCCTGCGCTACGGGCTGGACCGCAACTACCCGGTCTACATGTCGACCAAGAACACCATCCTCAAGGCGTACGACGGCATGTTCCGCGACACCTTCGAGGAGATCTTCGAGTCGGAGTTCAAGGCCGACTTCGAGAAGGCCGGCCTCACCTACGAGCACCGCCTCATCGACGACATGGTCGCCGCCGCCCTGAAGTGGGAGGGCGGGTACGTCTGGGCCTGCAAGAACTACGACGGCGACGTGCAGTCCGACATCGTCGCGCAGGGCTTCGGCTCGCTCGGCCTCATGACCTCGGTGCTCATGACGCCCGACGGCACGGTCGAGGCCGAGGCCGCCCACGGCACCGTGACCCGCCACTTCCGCCAGCACCAGCAGGGCAAGGAGACCTCGACCAACCCGGTCGCGTCGATCTTCGCCTGGAGCCGCGGGCTGTCGCAGCGGGGCAAGCTGGACGGCAACGACGCCCTCGTCGACTTCGCGCAGAAGATGGAGGACGTCTGCGTGAACACCATCGAGAGCGGCAAGATGACCAAGGACCTGGCGCTGCTCGTCGGCAAGGACGCCGACTACCTCAACACCCAGGACTTCCTCGACGCCATCGACGAGGGCCTCCAGAAGGCCGTCGCGAACTAGCGCCCGCAGACAGCCCGCTCGGGCCCCTCCCCGCACGTCGGGGAGGGGCCCGACGTGTCTCCGCGGCCGTGCAGGGCGGGCGGGACGACCACCGACGGGTAGGGCGAGCGGCGGCTGGGCACCCCGGCGCCGACCACGACCCTGCGCCGCCGCGCGACGTCACCGCATCCCCGGAGGACCTCGATCGCTGGGAGACTCACGTCCATGGACGAGGCACCCGCGTCGCGGGACATCGCGCGAGGGCACCAGCCCACGCGCGGTCACGTCATCGGGGAGGGCCTCGCCTGGACCGCGCGGTGGAGCCTGCGGTTCCTGCTGGTCGCGGCCGCCCTGACGCTGCTCGGGCTGATGGCGATCTGGCTCTGGTCGATCGTCTTCCCGGTGTTCCTCGGGCTCGTCATCGCGACCGTGATCGAGCCGCCGGTGACGTTCCTGCGCCGCCGCCGGGTGCCGGCCGCGCTGGCCACCGCGCTGGTGCTCGTGCTGGGGCTCGGCGTCCTCGGCGGGATCGTCGCGCTCATCGCGCCGGCCGTGGCGGGGCAGGCACCGGCGATCGTCCAGGGCGCGTCGCAGGGCATCCAGCAGATCCAGAGCTGGCTGCAGGGCCCGCCGTTCAACCTGGGCGCGAGCCAGATCGGTGGCTACGTGCAGATGGCGACCGACCGTCTGCAGCAGAGCGCCGGCCAGATCGCCACCGGCGTCCTCACCGGCGTCACCACGGTCGCCAACGGCGTCATCAACGCGGTGCTGGCGGTCGTCCTCGCGTTCCTGTTCGTCAAGGACGGCCCGAAGTTCCTGCCCTGGCTGCAGCGCGTGGCGGGCCCGACGTCGGGCGGGCACCTCGCCGAGGTCGGCCGCCGCAGCTGGCGCAGCCTCGGCGGGTTCATCCGCAGCCAGGCGCTCATCGGCCTCGTCGACGCCGTGTTCATCGGCATCGGTCTGGTCATCTTCGGGGTGCCGCTGGCGCTGCCGCTCGCCGTGCTGACGTTCTTCGGCGCGTTCATCCCGATCGTCGGCGCCCTCGTGGCCGGTGCGCTGTCCGTGCTCATCGCGCTGGTCGTGCAGGGTCTCGGCACCGCCATCGGGGTGCTGATCCTCATCCTCGCCGTGCAGCAGATCGAGGGGAACCTGCTCCAGCCGCTCGTGCAGGGCCGGGGCCTCGGGCTCAACGCGGCGCTGGTCATCCTCGCCGTGACCGCGGGCTCGAGCCTCGCCGGCATCGCCGGAGCGTTCCTCGCGGTGCCGGTGGCAGCCGTGATCGCGGAGATCCTGCGCTACATCGGCCAGCAGATCGACGTCCGGACCGGGGAGCGCGCGGAGGCGCCGGACGAGGTCGCCGAGGACGAGACGCTGGAGCACCACGAGGAGCCGACCGGGGTGCGGCCGGTCGAGGACGCGCTCGGCAACGGGTCGGACCCGCCGGCCGACAGCCCCACCGACAGCCCCGCCGACACCCCGACCGACACCCGGACCGACGCGGACGTCCCGTCGCACGACGGCGTGCCGGAGAGCCGGGGCGGGTCGGGGTCGTCGCTGCGGCCCTGACCTCGCCCCCCGTACCAGCGATGCGGCATCGCTGGCGCTGGTCACCAGGATCGCCACATCCTCGCGAGGACGACACGCCGCAGTGCCCGCCCCGCGAGCGAGGTCGGGCGCCGAGGACCGGCGGGATCACCGTGCGAACAGGACCGCGCGCGGGTTCCGGAGCAGGGCGACGGTCTCGTGGCGGCGCACCCAGGCGACGACCGCGACGAGCACGAGCACGACCGCCGGGACGAGGATCATCGCGCCGCCCAGCGTGATGGCGGTGATGATCACGGCACCGGTCATCAGGGCGACGCACCCGGTGGCGGCGAGGCCGGCGAGCCGGGGGACGAGCAAACCGATGGCCGCCGCGAGCTCGACGACGCCGAGGGCGACGGTGCCGGCCCCGCCGATCCCCATCATCGCGAAGCCGGCGACGACCGTCGGCTCGAGCGAGATCTTGCCAGCCGCGGAGAAGAGGTAGACGGCGGCCAGCAGGACCTGGAGCACGCCGAGGGCCCAGCGGACGGCGCGGGGGCGCGCGGTGGCGGTGGTGACGGTCGCGGCGTTCATGGTGGAGTCCTCCAGTCTGTTCAACCCATCGGTTTGATATAAGAACAGGACTGGAGAGTCCGGTCAAGGGGTCAGACGAGTGCGAGCTCGTACGACTGGCCCCGCACCTCGCCCCCGAACTCCGTGTGGACCTCCTCGCCGGTCAGGACGAAGCCGGCCTCGAGGTAGAGGTGCCGCGCGGCCGCGAGGGGCTCGTTGGTCCACAGCACCAGGCGGGCGGCGCCGCTGTCGCGGGCGAAGTCGACGCACCGCGCCACGAGCCGGCGCCCGACGCCGTGCCCGCGCGCGGCGGGGTCGACCAGCAGCAGCCGCAGGCGCGCCGTTGCCTCGTCGTCGCGCACGCACAGCACGCTGCCGACGCGCACGCCGTCGAGCTCCGCGATCCACCCGGCGTCGCGCCCCGGCACGGCACCGGTGGCGAACCGGGCGACGATCGGCGCCGTCACCGCGTCGATCGCCCACCCGTACTCGGAGGCGTAGAGCTCGCCGTGGGCCATGAGCACCCAGCCCAGGTCCCCGGGCCGGCCCAGCTCCCGGATCGCCACCTCGCCCATCACGACCTCCTCACTGAAACGACTGTTTCAGTGAAGCACACTGCCGGGGTGACGGGGAACGGTTCGGCACGGCAACAGGAGCTGCTCGAGGCCGCGTACGCGTGGGTGCTCGAGCACGGGTGGGCGGGGATGAGCCTGCGCCCGCTGGCCGAGGCCATCGGGTCGAGCCCCCGCGTGCTGCTGTTCCTCTTCGGCAGCAAGGACGGGCTGGTCCGCGCCCTGCTCGCGCGCTCGCGCACCGACCAGCTCGCGGTCGTCGACGCCGTCGGCGAGGGCGGGGAGCTCGCCGAGGTCGGGGCGCGGGTGTGGGCGTGGCTCGCCGCGCCGGAGCACCGCGCGCTCCTGCGGCTGTGGCTCGAGGCCTACACGCACTCGGTGACCGACACCGGCGACGGCCCGTGGGCGGGGTTCGCCGCGCAGACCGTCGCCGACTGGGACGCCCTGCTCGCCGCGCACCAGGCCGTCGACGACCCGGCCCGGCGCGTGCTGCTGCTCGCCGTGCTGCGCGGGGCCCTGCTCGACCTCCTCGCCACCGGCGACGCCGAGCGCCTCGACGCCGCCGTCGCCGCCCACCTCGCGACGCTGTGACCCGGCGCGGTCAGGCGGCGAGCCCGACCAGCGCGGCCAGCACCGTCGCGAGCCCGAGCACGAGGAACGCCGCCGGGAAGCCGCCGACGGCCGTCGCGACGGCCACCCCGCCGGCCGGGGCCAGCGCGACCGCGAGCGTCACGGGCGCGGAGAAGACGCCGTTGACCCGGCCGAACGCGCGGGTGCCCCAGCGGTCGGCGACGGTCGAGGCCTGCAGCAGCGTGTGCAGCCCGCGCCCCGCGCCGGCGACGACCGCGAGCGCGGCGAGCAGCACCGTCGGCCCGGGCACCATCGCCAGCGCCAGCACACCGGCACTGCCCAGCAGCAGGACGCCCGCGACGCGCGTGCGCGCCGTCGAGTGCCGGACCAGCGGGACGAACGCCAGCCGCCCCGCCACCTGCCCGACGCCGGTGAGCCCCAGCGCGAGCGCCGCCGTGCCCAGGTCCAGGCCACGCCCGACGAGCAGCGCGACGAGGTTGATCGTGGTCGCGTAGAGGCCGAACGCGCCGACCGTCATCACCGTCGTGACGACGGCGAAGCGCGGGCTGCGCAGGACGTCGCGGGCGTGGTCGGCGTCGCTCGGCCCGCCGGCGGCCCGGTCGTGCGCCCGCCACGGCGGGGTGAGGAAGGCGGCGTGCAGGGGGACGGCGACGACGGCGAGCACCACGGCGAGCACTCCGAACACCCCGCGCCAGCCGAGCGGGTCGAGCAGGACGGCGGTCAGGGGCGCGAAGACCGTGCTCGAGAAGCCGGCGACGAGGGTCACTGTCGTCAGCGCGCGCACCCGCTCGTCGCCGTACCAGCCGGTGAGCGCGGCGAAGGCCGGCGGGTAGAACGTCGCGGCCTGGGCGAGACCCGCGAGCGCCCAGGCCGCGTAGAACAGCGGCAGGGTCGGGGCCGTGGCGACGGCGACGGTCGCGAGGACGCCGACGACGGAGCCGGTGGTCATCACCACACGCGGGCCGCGGCGGTCGATCAGCCGCCCGACGACGATGCCGGCGCCGGCCGACACGAGGGCGCCGACCGAGAACGCGCCCGTGGCGGCCGCGACCGACCAGCCGGTGTCGGCGCTGATGGACCCCACGAGCACCGGGAACGCGTAGTAGAGGACGCCCCAGCTCACGACCTCGGTGACGCACAGCGCGGCCAGCGCGCGGCTCCGGGGCTCCACGACGCCCACCCTGGACCAGCGGGGCCGCCGGCCGGCGTGTCGCACGGGCGACAATGTGGCGATCCTGGCGTCCCGTGCGGGCGATGCCGCATCGCTCGCACGCGTAGGTTCGGGACGTGGTCTTCCTCGCCGATCTCCCGGAACCCGCGCCGCTGCCGCGCGGGCTGGTGGAGCTGCCGGAGCCGGCGGAGCCGTCGCGCACCGACGTCCGGGTCGCGCTCGGACGGGCCGCGGACGGCGCGCTCGCCGACGACCCGCAGGACCCCGCCACGCTCCTCGACGCGACGACGCTGCTCGCGGCGCGGGGCGAGGAGCTCGATGCGCTGCTCGGGCTCGCCGCCGCCCGCCGCGATGCGCACCTCCTCGCCGAGGGCCGTCCGGGCGTCGTCACCTACAGCCCCAAGGTCTTCGTGCCGCTGACCCGGCTGTGCCGCGACCGCTGTCACTACTGCACGTTCGCGACGGTCCCGGGGCGCCTGCCCGCGGCCTACCTCGAGCGCGACGAGGTGCTCGACATCGCCCGCGCCGGCGCCGCGCAGGGCTGCACCGAGGTGCTGTTCACCCTCGGCGACCGGCCCGAGGGGCGCTGGTCGGCGGCTCGCGAGTGGCTCGGCGCGCGGGGACTGGGCACGACGCTCGAGCACGTCGAGCAGTCCGCCCGGGCCGTCCTGCACGAGACCGGCATGCTCCCGCACCTCAACCCCGGCGTCATGGACCTCGTCGAGCTGCAGCGCCTCCGCGCGGTCTCGCCGTCGATGGGGATGATGCTCGAGACGACGGCGACGCGGCTGTGGTCGCGGCCGGGCGGCGCGCACTACGGCTCGCCGGACAAGGAGCCCGCGCTGCGCCGCCGCGTCGTCGACGACGCCGGTCGCGCGCGCGTGCCCTTCACCAGCGGGATCCTCGTCGGCATCGGCGAGCACCGGGCCGAGCGGGCGCAGTCGCTGCTCGTGCTCGCGGAGTCGGCACGGCGGGGCGAGCACCTGCAGGAGGTGATCGTCCAGAACTTCCGCGCCAAGCCCGACACGGCCATGCGCGGAGAGCCCGACGCCGAGTTCGACGCGTTCGTCGCGGCGGTCGCCGTGGCCCGGCTGATCATGCCACTCGGTGTCAGTGTCCAGGCGCCGCCGAACCTCGCGGGCGACCTGGACGACAGCGCGAGCGCGGCCCAGGACCAGGCGCTGCTGCTGCGCGCGGGCATCGACGACTGGGGCGGCGTCTCCCCGGTGACGCCCGACCACGTCAACCCCGAGCGCCCCTGGCCCGGGCTCGACGCGCTGCGCGACGTCACCGCCGCGGCGGGGTTCACCCTCACCCCGAGGTTGACCGTCTACCCGCGCTACGCCCGCGACCCCGACCGCTGGCTGCACCCCGACCTCGTCGACCCCGTGATCGCACTCGCCGACCCCGACGGCCTGGCCCGGGTGCGCCGGCCGGCAGCGGCACGGTGAGCCTGCGCCCGCACCTCGCGCGCGCCGAGGCGACCCCCGCCGGCCTGTCCGACGACGCCTACGTCGACCTGCTCGGTGCCGACGGCGAGGAGCTCGAGGCGCTGTGCGCGCTCGCCGACGGCGTGCGGCGCGACGTCGTCGGCGACCAGCTGACCTTCGTCGCGAACCGCAACCTCGACACCGCCGTCGTCCGCGACCCCGCCCACGCCTCCGCGCTCGTCGACGAGGCCTGGACGCTCGGGGCCACGGAGATCTGCGTCCAGGGCCCGCTGCCGCCGGACGTGCCGCACCGCGCGCCGCTCGACCTCGTCGCGCTGATCACCGGCCGGGTGCCGCTGCACCTGCACGCGTTCCGGCCCGCGGAGGTCGCCGACGGCGCGGCGCGCCTGCGGCTCGACGCCCGCGACTTCCTCTTCGCCGCGCGCGAGGCCGGGCTCGGGTCGGTGCCGGGCACTGCGGCGCGCATCCTCGACGACGACGTCCGGGCCCTGCTCACCGGCGGCACCGACATCCCCGCCGCGCGCTGGACCGAGCTCGTCACCACCGCGCACGCGGTCGGGCTGCGCTCCACGGCGACGATGGTCTACGGGCACGTCGAGACCCCGGCGCAGCAGGTCGCGCACCTGCGCGCGCTCGCCGCGATCCAGGACCGGACCGGCGGGTTCACCGAGTTCATCCCCATGCCGATCCAGCCGGAGGCGCTGCCGCTGGAGCTGCTGCCACCCGAGCTGCGGCGTGTCGCGGATCGAGGATGTGGCGATCCTGGCGTTGAACGCCAGCGAAGCCGCATCGCTCGCACGCGGAACAACCCCGATGCGCGGGAGACCCGCGCGCTCTACGCGGTGGCGCGGCTGGTGCTGCACGGGCGGATCGACCACGTGCAGGCGGCCTGGCCCAAGCTCGGGCCCGAGCTCACGACCGCCGTGCTGCGCGGGGGTGCCGACGACGCCGGCGGGCTGCTGCTCGACGGCGCCCTCGACCCCGCGGCCGGGGCGGAGGCGGGCCGCCAGCTCACTCTGGCGCAGGTCGAGGAGCTCGCCGCCGCGCTCGGACGCACGCCGCGCCAGCGCACGACCCTCTACGACGACGCGCCCGCCGACCGGCAGGCGGTGTTGCGCGCGGGGATCCCCGGCTAGCGTCGAAGCATGGTCGGGGGCACGGGCATGGCGGGGGAGTCGTTCCACGACGCCGCGAGCGGCACGCAGCACGGCGTGGGGTCGCCGCAGGCCGGACGCCGGTCGGCGGTCGCCGCCGAGGTGGAGCGCGCGACGAGCCGGGCGCGGCTGTGGTTCGCGCTGGTCGTCCTGGCCGCCCTCCTGGTGCTCGGGCTCATCGTCCTGCTCTGACGCCCGCGACGCTGCGGCGTACGTTCGGGGCGTGGCCGACCACCCCGTGACGCCGTGACCGGAACGGTCGACGTCGACGTCGACGTCGCGGTGGTCGGGGCCGGGTTCGCCGGGATCGGCCTGGGCATCCGCCTCGCCCGGCGGCGGCGCGAGTCGTTCGTCGTCCTCGAGCGGGCCCACGGCGTCGGCGGCACGTGGCGCGACAACCGCTACCCCGGCGTCGCCTGCGACGTCCCCTCGCACCTCTACTCGTTCTCGTTCCGGCCCAAGCCCGACTGGTCGCGGGTGTTCGCGCCCGGCGCGGAGATCCACTCCTACCTGCGGGAGTGCGCCCGCGACGAGGGCCTCGACCCGCACCTGCGCCTCGGCACCGACATGCAGCGCGCCCGATGGGACGG
Source organism: Actinomycetospora sp. ABD4_176 (assembly GCF_056311855.1). Lineage (NCBI taxonomy): Bacteria > Bacillati > Actinomycetota > Actinomycetes > Pseudonocardiales > Pseudonocardiaceae > Actinomycetospora > Actinomycetospora sp. ABD4_176. The sequence goes on from NZ_CM149974.1 coordinate 4,867,365, forward strand.
CAGCCGCTGGCGGATCGCGACGTCGGCGGGGACCTACCGCGCCCGGGTGCTGGTCGTCGCGGCCGGGCGCCTGTCCGAGCCCCGCATCCCCGAGATCCCGGGGCTCTCGGCGTTCGACGGGCCGGTGTTCCACTCCGCGCGCTGGGACGGCGCCGCCGCGCTGACCGGGCGCCGCGTCGGCGTGGTCGGCACTGGTGCCTCGGCCGCGCAGATCGTGCCCGCGCTGGCCGGCAGCGCCTCCCACCTCGTCGTCTTCCAGCGCACCCCGCCCTGGGTGGTGCCGCGCGGCGACCGCGCCTACTCCGCCCAGGAGCGCCGCACCTTCGCCCTCGATCCGGGCGCCGAGCGGGCGCTGCGCGAGGAGCTGTTCGACGAGGCCGAGCGCGCCATCGGCGCCCGCCGCCGCGTGCGTCCCGACATCGACCGGCTGCGCGACCGCGCCCTCGCGCACCTGACCGCGCAGGTCCCGGACGAGCGGCTGCGCGCCCGGCTGCGCCCCGAGTACGAGATCGGGTGCAAGCGCATCGTCATCTCCGACGACCTCTACCCGGCACTCGGCCGCGACGACGTGACCCTCGAGCCCAGCGCCCTGCAGCGCGTCGAGAAGTCGACCGCGATCGCCGCGTCCGGCGCCCACCACCCGCTCGACGCCCTCGTGCTCGCCACCGGCTTCTGGACGACCCGGCTGCCCTTCGCGCAGCGCATCGAGGGCCGCCACGGGCTTCTCGCCGACCGCTGGGCCGACGGCATGACCGCGCACGCCTCCACCGCCGTGCACGGCTTCCCCAACATGTTCGTGCTCAACGGCCCGAACGCGAGCCTCGGGCACAACTCCGCCGTCTACATGATCGAGACCCAGATCGACCACGTCCTCGGCGCGCTCGACCACCTCGCCGCCGGCGACGGCACGCCGCTCGAGGTCACCGCGGCCGCCGAGGAGGCCTACACCCGCGAGATCGACGCGATGGGCGCCGAGACCGTGTGGCTGCAGGGCGGGTGCCGCAGCTGGTACGTCGACGAGGCCAGCGGGCGGCTCACCCTGCTCTGGCCCGGCACCGCCCGCTCCTTCCGGGCCCGCAACGGGCAGTTCGACCCGCGGCCGTACGGACAACCGCCCGCCAGGGGCACGTGACCGCGCGTGGGGGGCCGCCACCCGGGGTAGCTATCCCGCGCGCGGGCCCGCCGGTCCGCGGCCAGTCGGGGACCGCGAGGGGACGCGCGCGCGATGAGCAGCACCGCCAGCACGGCCGGTACGGCCGACACGGACACGTCGAGCGAGCCCACACAGCTGGAGAAGCTGCGCGCCCGCTACCCCTGGCTCGACCACCTCGTCCGCGCCGCGAGCCGCTACACCGAGAAGCACGGCGACCACTACGCCGCGGCCATCACGTTCTTCTCGATCCTCGCGCTCGTCCCGATCCTCATGGTGGCCTTCGCCGCCGCGGCGTTCGTGCTGGCCAACAACGAGGCGCTGCTGACGCAGATCCAGCAGAGCATCACCGACGCCGTCCCGCCGGGGCTCAACGACCTGATCAACGACGTCATCGAGCAGGCCATCGCCCAGCGCAACGCGGTCGGCATCATCGGTCTGCTCGGTGCCCTGTTCTCCGGGCTCGGGTGGATGGGCAATCTGCGCGAGGCCCTCTCCGAGCAGTGGGACCAGCGCGGCGAGCCGCCGACGATCGTCAAGAAGTACCTCGGCGACCTGTTCGCCATGATCGGCCTCGGGCTCGCGTTCGCCCTGTCGTTCGCCATCACCGCGATCGGGACGGGCCTGTCGACCACGATCCTGGAGTTCCTCGGGCTGGCCGACGAGACCTGGGCGAGCGTCCTGTTCTTCCTCGCCGGTCTCGCCATCACCCTGGCGGCGAACTGGCTGGTCTTCCTCTGGGTGATCGCCCGCCTGCCCCGCGAGCCGGTCACGCTGCGCTCGGCCGCGCGGGCGGCCCTGCTCGCCGCGGTCGGGTTCGTGATCCTGCAGCAGGTCATGACGGTCTACATCTCGAGCGTCACCAGCTCGCCCGCGGGCGCGGCGTTCGGCCCGATCATCGGTCTGCTGGTGTTCGCGAACTTCGTCTCGCGGTTCATCCTCTTCGTCACCGCCTGGGCCGCGACGCTCAAGGAGAACGAGCGCGAGGAGCTGCCCGAGCCGGCCCCGTTCGTCGTCCGGCCGGCGGTGACGGTCGGGCGCACGCCCGGCCCGCGGGCCGCGGTCGGCCTGCTCGGGGCGGGCGCGCTGCTCGGGGTGCTGGGCCTCGGTTACGGGGGACGGCGCCGCCGCGACGAGCAGTAGGGCTGCCCTCTGTCGACGATCAAGCCAGGCCGACGGCCCTGAGACTCGTCCTGGTGGCTATGTAGATGAACGGTCCCGGCTCGGCGATCAACGCCTCGATCCGACGCCACTGGCACATGACCACCTCGAGCTGGGTGAAGGTGTCTCGGGCCTCCTTCCCACCCAACGCCACCATGCGAGCTGCGTTGTCGCGGACTGCGTCGATCTCTCGCCGGTTGTCCTGGATCGCGCTGTCGCGAGTGATGATGAGCCACCCGTGCCGCGCTACCTCAGGTATCCACACATCGTCCGGGGCCGCCGGCGCCGTGATCGGGCAGGGCGGCCGCTGTCGCCGGTGCACCGTGCCACCAGGGTCACCCGGAAACGTGACGTCCGACCGCAACCGGACCAACACCTTGGCCAGACCGAGCACGTCGGCATCCAAGTAGTAACGGATGCTCGCCGGCTTGTCGGTCACCTACGACGCTCGGTCGGCCGTCTCGTAGCTCAGTGCCCACCGCACCTCGTCGATGGACAGGTCGAAGCTGTCGGCGACGTCATCGAGGCTCTCACCTGCATCGACGTGCTCCCAGAGCACCTGCGTGCTGACGCCGCCGACGGCAGGTTTCCCGAAGCGCAGTGCCGGATCCATCCTGACCGGCGAGCGACGGTCGGCGTGCGGCCGCCACGATGACGCGACGTCGCCGTCCCATCCCACTCGCGCGAAGAACTCCTCGGCCGGAGGCGTGAGAAGCGTCTGGTTGCGGACGACCGCGACGAGACAGAACTCGGGAGCCAGGTTCGCCCGGTCCTGCGCCTCGATGACGAGCTGACGCTCGTTGACGAACGGGCGTCTGTCCGCCAGCGGGTACGGCACCCCGTACTCCTGCCGGAGCACGTCGATGAAGGCGCGGAGTTCGGCCATCGGGACGCGCTGCTCGACCCGGTACATCCGTAGGAGGCCCGCCTCGACGAACTCGGCCCACGTGACCGGGGCACGACCACCGCGAGGCTCGAGCCGGATCACGGGCTGGTAGGTGCGGCCTCGACGCTCGCCGCCCTCGAGCCAGTAGTTGAGCGTGCTCTGCGACACCCGGAGCAGCCGAGCAGCCTCGGCCTCCGAGTACATCTCGCGCTCGAGCACCGTCGGCATGAGCGCAGTCTGACACGCCGATCCGACACTCAGGACGAGTATCGCGGCGTCGTCGGCTGAGGAGAGGCAAGGTCACGCGGGCCCGGAAGGGGCTCGTGCCTACTCCGCCGGCGCTGCCGGCCCCAGCCACGCGCAGGCGAGCAGCGCGAGCTCGACGTCGATGCGGTCGTCGCCCAGGGGCCGGCCGCGGACCTCGTGGGCGCGCCCCACGCGGTACTTGACGGTGTTCCGGTGCACCTGCAGGCGCTTGGCGGTGCTCGCGAGGCTGCCCCCGGTCGCGAGGAACACCCGCAGCGTCTCGCGCAGCCGCTCCACCCCCGGGTCCGGGTCGGCGAGCGGGCCGAGCACCCGGCGCACCCAGGCCAGGGCGCCGTCGCGGTCGGCGCAGAGCAGGGCCACTGCGCCGACCTCGTCGAACACCGTGACCGCCGGCGGCTCCCCGCCGCCGGCGAGCGCGACGTCGCGGGCCCGTCGTGCCTGCTCGTGGGTGGTGCGGAAGCCATCGACGCCGCCCGCCGGCGACCCGGCCGCGACGCGCAGCCCGGGATCGTGGCGGGCGAGGACCCCGGCGACGAGCTCCCGCGACGGCGCCGCGTCGTCCCGGCACGGCAGCCACGCCCAGGCGCTGTCGGCGTCCCACGGCACCACGAGCGGGCGGCCCGCGGCACCCAGCGCGGTGCCGACGTCCAGCGCCACGCGCTCGAACGTCCCGAAGCCGGCGCCGTCGGCCCCGGCGCGCTCGCCCGGGTCGCGCCACACCACGAGCCCCAGGTGCACCGCCGAGAAGCGGTAGCCCAGCGTCGACTCCACCGCGAGCCGGTCGTCGGGAGAGCTCGCGGCCCGGCCGGCGAGCACGTCGCGCACCCGCGCCACCCGCAGCGCGTGCCGGCTGCGACGCCCGCGCTCGCGCTCGGCCTCGTAGGCCGCGACGACGTGCTGGGTGACGTGGTCGACGTACTCCATGACCACGAGCACGATGCGCTGCGAGGCGGCGGCGGCCACGTCCCCGGCCCGGCGGGTGGCCTCGGCGAACGCCCACTCCATGAGGTGCGACTGCCCGACGCGGTAGGCGCGGATCAGCGCGTTGACCGGTACCTCGTGCTGCGCGAGCCGCTGCGCGTACGCGACGGCCGCGGCCGGCGGCTCGACGGCGCGCGGGTCGAGATCGTGGCGCAGAAGGTGCAGGATCGTCTCGACGTTGCCCTCGACGCTCGCGCCGAGCAGGTCGCGCAGGGCGGGGTCGCCGCGCAGGTCGTCGATCCGGGTGGCGAGCACGTCGCTGATCGAGTCGCTGACCTCGCCGCGGCGCGGGGCGAGCGCGGCCGCCACCTCGGCGACCTCGCCTGCGACGTCCGTGACGTCTGCCGCGGCGCCGGCACGGGCCGGGCTCGCCGACGGCTCGATCGTCACCACTCCGCGACCACCACCCTGCGATCAGTACCCGGAGTCCCGACCGCCGCTGTCGGCCCTCCCGCGCGACGGTAGCCGTCCGGGAGAGTGGCGACCAGCACACGCGGGGTGGCCGACGGCGACCGACCGGGCGGGGACAAATCCGCGCGCGGCCTTCGTGCCCCGGGGACGAGGCGCGGCGCGTGTGTGCTCCGTCACGGTGAGGGGGCCGACGTCGTCGATCCCCCAGGAGGCCCCCGTGCCCGTCCATCCCGAGGCCCAAGCACTGCTCGACGCCCTCGTCGAGCAGGGCATGCCGCCGATCGAGTGCATGACCGTGCCCCAGGCGCGCCAGGCGACGGCCGCGTTCGTCGACCTCCAGCCGCCGGCCGAGGACGTCGCGACGGTCAGCGACCGCGCCATCCCGGGCCCGGCCGGCGACATCCCGGTGCGGATCTACACGCCGCACGGGGACCTGCCGCACGGGGTGCTCGTGTACTTCCACGGCGGCGGCTGGGTCATCGGCGACATCGAGACCGTCGACCGCCCGTGCCGGCAGATCGCCAACGCCGCGGGCGTCACGGTGGTGTCGGTCGACTACCGCCTCGCCCCCGAGCACGTGCAGCCCGCGGCGTTCGAGGACTGCTACGCGGCCACGCAGTGGGTCGCCGAGCACGCCGACGAGCTGGGCGTCGACGCGTCGCGCCTCGCGGTCGGCGGCGACTCCGCCGGCGGTCACCTCGCCGCGGCGGTCAGCCTCGCCGCGCGCGACCGCGGCGGCCCGGCGATCGCCTTCCAGCTGCTCATCTACCCCGTCGTCGACTTCGACTGGACGAGCCCCTCGATCACCGACAACGGCGAGGGCTACCTGCTCGGCCGCGCCACGATGCAGTGGTTCTGGGCGCACTACCTCGGCGCCACCGATCCCAGCGACGACCCCTACACCTTCCCGCTGCGCGCGCAGGACCTGAGCAACCTGCCGCCGGCGTTCGTCGCGACCGCCGAGTTCGACCCGCTGCGCGACGAGGGCGAGGCCTACTCCCGCCGCCTGCGCGAGGCCGGCAACGACGTCACCGCCATCCGCTACGACGGCATGATCCACGGCTTCCTCTGGACGCTCGGCGCCACGCCGTCGGGCGCCCGGATGGTCGACGACGCCGTCGCCGCCATGCGTCCCGTCCTGAGCACCACCGTCAGCGCCTGAGAGGAGCACCCGTGACCATCACCGAGAACGCGCCCGCGGGCGCGGCCACCGGGGCCGACGGCGTCGAGCACGTCGACGTCCTCGTCATCGGGGCCGGCGTCTCCGGCATCGACGCCGGCCACCACCTGCGCGAGCGCTTCCCCGACAAGACCTTCGCCATCCTCGAGAAGATGCCCGGACGGGGCGGGACGTGGTGGACCCACCGCTTCCCCGGCGCCCGGTCGGACTCCGACCTGTTCACCTACGGCTACGCCCACAAGCCGTGGCGCGGCCCGTCCATCGCCACCTCCGAGGAGATCACCAACTACCTCGACGAGGTCATCGAGGAGGACGACCTCAAGGCCGCGATCCGCTACCGGCACGAGGTGACCGCGGCGTCCTGGTCGTCGTCCGAGCACCGCTGGACCCTCGACGTGTACCGCGACGACACCGGCGAGAGCGTCCGGATGACCTGCGGCTTCCTGTGGATGTGCCAGGGCTACTACAACCACCAGGACCCCTACCGCCCCGAGTGGCCGGGGACGGAGGACTTCGTCGCCAACGGGGGGGTCATCGTCCACCCCCAGACCTGGCCCGAGGACCTCGACTGGGAGGGCAAGCGCGTCGTCGTCATCGGCAGCGGCGCGACGGCGGCGACGGTCGTCCCGGCGATGGCCGAGAAGGCCGCGCACGTGACGATGCTGCAGCGCACGCCGACGTTCGTGGCCGCGGTGCCGAAGACCCACGAGCTCGCGGTGCAGCTGCGGGCGCTCGACATCCCCGAGGACTGGACGCACGAGATCCTCCGCCGGGCCTACATCGAGCAGTTCAACGAGCTGACCCGGATGTGCCTGGAGACCCCGGAGGAGGCGCGGCAGTTCCTGCTCGGGGAGATGCGGCCGTACCTCCCCGAGGGCTACGACGTCGAGAAGGACTTCAACCCGGGCTACCGCCCGTGGCAGCAGCGGATCGCGGTCGTGCCCGACGGCGACATCTTCACCGCCATCAAGGAGGGTCGGGCGTCGGTGGTCACCGACACCATCGACACCTTCACCGAGACCGGCATCCGGACCTCGTCGGGCGAGGAGCTCGAGGCCGACATCGTCGTGTCCGCCACCGGGTTCAACCTCAGTGCGCTGGGCGACATCCCCTTCACCGTCGACGACGAGCCGGTCGACGTCTCGCAGCAGATCACCTGGCGCGGGATCATGATCTCGGGCATCCCGAACATGGCCTACGTCTTCGGCTACTTCCGGCACAGCTGGACGCTGCGCGCCGACCTCGTCTCCGACCTGGTGTGCCGCCTGATGGCCCACATGGAGGCCAAGGGGGCGACGACGGTGACGCCGAGGCTGCGGCCCGAGGACGCCGACATGGAGATCCGGCCGTGGTCGGACCCGGAGAACTTCAACTCCGGGTACGTCATGCGCAGCCAGCACAAGATGTTCAAGCAGGGCGACCGCGCGCCGTGGACGCACATGCACGAGTACGCCGAGGAGCGGCACACGCTGCCCGCGGCCGATCTCGACGACGGGTCGCTCGAGTACCGCTGATCACTGCTGGTAGGACGACCGCCGTACCTTGCCCGCGTCGTCGCGCAGCGGTCCCTCCGAGCGTCGCCACACCCGTGGCCGCTTGGCCCGGGACAGCCGCGCGGCGGCGTGGGCGTCGAGGTCGGCGTCGGTGACCTCCCGATCGGTCTGCACGACCGCGTGGGGCACCGAGCCCAGGTCGTCGTCGGGCGCGGCGACGACGACGCACGACACCACCGCCGGGTGCTCGAGGACCGCGGCCTCGACCTCGGCGGGGTACACGTTCTGCCCGCCGACGACGATCATGTCGCCGGCCCGGTCGGCCAGGTAGAGGTAGCCCTCGGCGTCGAACCGGCCCATGTCGCCGAGCGACTCCCACCCGCCCGGCCGGGTGCGGGGCTCCGCGCCGACGTAGCGGTAGGTCACCGGGCCGGGCTCGGGGCGCAGCCACAGCTCGCCGACCTCGTCGACCGCGCAGCGCCGCGTCCCGTCGAGGGTGCGGGCCTCGATCTCGCCGCCGCTGACCCGCCCGACGGAGCCGGGGTGCGCGAGCCACTCCCGGCCCGTGATCGTCGTGCGCGCCTGCGCCTCCCTGGCGGCGTAGCCCTCGAGCACGCGGTCGGGGCCGAGCCAGTCGATCACCGCGCGCTTCACCGCGGGCGGGCACGGCGCGCCGATGTGGAAGAGGGTGCGCAGGGCGGGCAGCTCCGGGAGGTGGGGCCGGCGCACCATGCGCCCCATCATCGTGGGCACCGCGTAGATCCAGGTCGCGGCGTGCTGCTCGGCCAGCTCCAGGGCCCGGGCGGCGTCGAAGCGGCCCATGAGCACGACGTGGTTGCCGGTCATGAGCCCGAGCAGCGAGAACAGGTACGGCGCGTTGTGGAACAGCGGCGCCGTGCACAGCAGCACGCCGTCGGGCTCGATGCGGTAGACCGGCGCGCGGGTGGTGACGGACCCGGTCGTGCCCGGCTCGCCGGCGACGATGACCTTGGGTCGCCCGGTGGACCCGCCCGACGTCGGCGCCTTCCACGCGGGCGGGGCGAGCGCGGGCGGCGGCGGGGTGCCGGGACCCTCGGGGCGGTGCCCGAGCGGGAGGACGTCGGTGCCCTCCGGCGCGGCGACGTCGGTGCCGGGGGCGAGGCCGACCACGACCGGCGGGCGCACGACGTCGAGCACGGCGGCGAGCTCGCCGGGCGCGAGGCGGTGCGACACGGGCTGCGGGACCGCGCCGAGCTTCCACGCCGCGAGCGTCAGGGCGTAGTGCTCGGCGACGTTGGGCAGCGCGATCGAGACGAAGTCGCCGGGGCCCACGCCGCGACCGGCGAGCTCGTGCGCCCACCGGTCGGCGTGGGCCTCGAGCCCCGCGAACGTCCACGTCGCGGTGTCGTCGGTGACCGCCGGCCGGTCGGGGCGCCCGCGCGCCATCCGCGTGAACGCCTCGCCGAGGGGCTCGTCCGGCGGCCCGTCCGCGCCGGTGCTCATCGGCGTCCGGCGCGCAGCGCGACGAGCCCCCCGACACCGGCGACGACCGCGACCAGCAGCAGCGGCGTGCCCCAGGACGACGAGGCCGCACCGGACGAGGGCGCGACGGTGTCCTCGTCGCCGTCCTGCCCGTCCGGCGGTGACGCGAGCTCCGGGTCGGCCGCCTGCTCGTCGGTCAGCGTGCCGATGCCGCGGGGATCGGGCAGCGCGAAGCCGTGGTCGAGCAGGACCTGCGCCTGCTCGTACATCGGCACCGGGCGCTGCTCGCCGCGCATGAGCACCACCACCAGCCGCCGCCCGTTCTGCTCCGCGGCGCCGATGAACGTGTGCCGGGCGTCGTCGGTGAACCCGGTCTTCCCGCCGATGTAGCCGGGGTAGCCGGTGGTCAGGAGCTTGTTGTCGTTGACGACCTCGAACGCCGGGTTGTCGGCGTAGCCCGGGAACGGGATGCGCCGGGTGGCGACGGCCTGGGCGAACGGCTCCTCGCGCATGGCGACGCGGAAGATCGAGGCGAGGTCGTAGGCCGAGGTCTGCATCCCCGGGCCGTCGAGCCCCGACGGCGTGGCCGCACGGGTGTCGAGCGCGCCGATCTCGCGGGCGGTGGCGTTCATGAGGTCGACGGTGGCCGGGACGCTGCCGGTCAGCCGGACCGCCAGCGCGTGGGCGGCGTCGTTGCCCGACGCCATCATCATCGCGTCGAAGACCTGGCGGATCGTGTACTGCCCGCCGGCGCCGATGCCGACCCGCGTGCCCTCCTGGTCGGCGTCCTCCTGCGTCCCGGTGATCGTCTCGTCGAGCGGGAGACGCCGGGCCACGAGCAGGCCGGTGAGCGTCTTCATGAGCGACGCCGGGCGCAGCCGCGCGTGCGGGTTGCGGGCGGCGAGGACGGCGCCGGAGTCGAGGTCGGCGAGCACGTAGGACTCGACGCCGACCGCGGGCGCGGCCGGGGCGCCCGGGGCGACCACGTCGCCGCAGGCGCCCATCGCCGGGCCGCCGACGGGCGGGTCGGGGACGGGGAGCGGGGCGGGCTCGGCCTGCCCGGGCTGCGGGACCTCCGAGTCGTCGACCGGCGGACCGGGCGCGGTGCCGAACGGGCAGTCGACGCCCGCCGGGGCGGCGTTCGCCGGGCTCGCGGTGCCGGCCAGGCCCGGCAGGGCGCCGAGGAGGAGCGCCGCCAGCACCGTCAGGAGCGCGAGCGGCCGTCGGGAACGCACCGGGGCGACAGTAGACGCCGGTCCCGCCCGGCCCGCGGGCGACGGGCCGGGCAGGACACCCGGACGGGCGTTCAGCCCTCGGCGCCGGTGTTCTCCGTCGGCAGCTCGGCGCCGTTGACCTGGGTGTCGCGCGCGGCCGGCTTGCGGCTGCCGCGGCGGGTGGTCGGTCGCGGGGCGGGCATCGAGCCGGATGAGCCGCCGCCCGGGCCGAGGATGATCTCGGCGAAGGTGGCCATGGCCTCGTCGAGGTGCCCGGCGTTGCGGCGCTCGGACTCCTCGTTGGCCTGGCGGACCAGGGCGACGACGGCCTCGTGGTCCGGGCGGTTGACCAGGGTCCCGTCGAGGCGGTCGAGGCCGTTCTCCACCGACGTCGACAGGGCGCCGACGCGGTCGCCGAGGCCGGACTCGACGCCGTCGATGCGGGTGCCGACCTGGTCGAGGCGGCTGGTCAGCTGCTCGAGGCGGCGGGTGACCTCGCCGACCTGCTCCGCGGTCTCGGTGCGGGTGGTCGTGGCGTCGGTGCGCGCGGCCTCGCGGGTGCCGGTGAGCTCCTCGGACACGCCCTTGGCGAGGTCCTCGAGACGGTCGCGCAGGCCGGCGTCGACGGCGTCGACGCGCTCGCGCACCGGGCCGGTCACCGCGGCGGGCAGCCCGTCGAGGCGCATCTCGTGGCGGTCGAGGCGGTTGTCGAGGTCGTCGAGGCGCTTGTGCAGCCCGGAGATGCGGTCCTCGAGCCCGTCCATGCGGCCCGCGACGCCCTCGAAGCGGCCGGTGACGCCGTCCAGACGGCCGTCGAGCTGGGCGAAGGGGGTGGCGAGGCGGTCGGCCACCCGGTCGACGAGGCCCTCCACCAGGCGGGCCAGCGAGGCCACCGAGGACTCCTGGCTGTCGAGCTTCGCGACGGTCTCGTCGAGACGCTCGGCGAGCACGCTCATCTCGGTGCGGTCGGGCACGTCGGAGAGGCGCTTGCGGATCGCGCCCAGCCCGTCGAGGGCCGCGAGGCGGCCGTGGATCTCGTCCAGCGAGTCGAAGATCTGCTGCTGCTCGCTGTCCCGGACCTCGGCCGCCCGCACCAGCATGCTGCGCATGCGGTCGAAGGACATGGTCTGGCTGTTGTCGATCACGGCGCCCACTCTCTGCGTCGGTTCCGGCCCCGGGGACGGCCGGACTCGGCAGCGCCGAAGCGTAAACACCCCCCGAGGGGCCACCCCATCCGGGTGATGGACAGGCAGGCTGCCGTCCACCACACGAGCACCAGGGGTGCGCTGGGGTTCAGTGCCGCCGCAGACGTCCCAGGAAGCGGTCCTCCAGGGCGCGCCACGCCGCGGCCTCGCGGTCGAAGGGCGGCGAGGGCGTCAGACGGGTCGGGTCCGGGCGCACGACGAACGACACGAGCCAGCCCAGGCTCTCCGACGGCGCGAGCGCCTCGCGGGTGCGGCTGTCGCCGGCCCAGTACGCGGCGTCGGTGATGAGCTCGACGGCGAGCTCGAGCTGCTCGGCGTCGACGACGTCGGGGCCCTCGCCGATGTCGTCGGCGAGCCCGGCGAGCACGTAGCGGTTCTCCGGCGCCACCTCGATCTCGAGGTCCCCACCGGTCGCGGCGGACACGACCTCCTCCCAGGTCGCGACGGCGGCGAGGTCGTGGTCGTCGGCGCCCTCGCCGGCGATCCAGGTCCGCAGGGCGCGCGCGGAGGAGAAGGCCTCGATCGTCCCGGCGCGGCCGAGGAACACCGGCTCGTCGTCGAGGTAGCACCGCAGCGTGATCACCTCGCCGTCGGGCGTGGTGATGCCGATCGGGTCGATGCCGACCTCCTCCCAGAAGCCCTCCTCGGGCTCCTCGGCGGCGTCGACGAGGTCGGTGCGCAGCGACTCGCCCGTGGTGTCCTCGCGCAGATCGGAGGGGGCGTCGTCCGGGGCGTCCTTCGGGTCGTCGGCGACGGCCGCCGGGTCCGCGGCGTCGCCCTCCGCGTTCTCCGCCGGCGCGGCCTCCTCGCCGTCGGTGTCGTCGGGGTCGAGATCCCCGCCCTCGGTGGCCACCGGCGTGGCGGTCGCGCGCAGGCGGGCGGCGCGCTCCTCGTCGACCTCGGGCGTGGTGACCATGGCGTCGAGCGCGTCGACGACCTCGTCCCAGCGCTCGTCGACGACCTCGGCCAGCTCGGCCCACAGCGCCTGCCCGTCGCGGCCGGCGAAGGCGGGCGTACCGGCGGTCAGCGCGGCGAAGGCCGGTGTCGCGTCGAGCACCTCGTGCACGACCTCGAGGTCGCAGACGTCGGCCAGCGACCGGCACATCGCGGCGACCTCGGCGAGGTCGTCGAGGGTCCAGGTGTCGGGGTCGCCGGCCACCAGCTCGGGGACGCCGACGACGTCGTAGCGCTGCACGTCCTCGGGGGTCAGCTCGTCGACCGAGAGCTTGACGACCACGGGCCAGGCCGGGTGGTCGGCCAGGTCGTGCTCCTGGCCGGACTCCTCGGCGCCCGCGACCCACGCGGCGAGGTCGGCGGCGTCGGCGAACGCGAAGAGCGCGTCGTCGTCGCCGAGGAACGCCTCCCACTCCTCGCCGTCCTGGCGCCACCGCGGAGCCCAGAGCGTGACGAGGTCGCCCGCGGTGAGCGCCAGCGTGATCGGGATGATGTCCTGCGCCATGCCGGCGGCCTCCGCGAGCGGGGGTGTGGGGGGTGCGCGGCGCACCCTATGACGACGGCTGTGACCTGCTCGTACCGGTCGACCGCGTGACACCCTGCCGGGCATGGACCTGCTCCGCACCCCGGACGACCGCTTCGCCGACCTCACGGCCCTGCCCGCCCCGAGCTACGTCGAGGTCGACGACCCCGACGGCGGCGCGGCGGTGCGCGTCGCGACCTACGCGGGCGGGCCGGACGACGGCCCGGTCGTGCTGATGCTGCACGGCGAGCCGTCGTGGTCGTTCCTCTACCGCGACGTCATGGCCACGGTGGCCGCCGCGGGTGCACGCGCCGTCGCGATCGACCTGGTGGGGTTCGGGCGCTCCGACAAGCCCGCGCGCGTCGCCGACCACAGCTACGCCCGCCACGTCGCCTGGACGCAGCAGGCCGTCGACGCGCTGGGCCTGCGCGACGCCGTGCTGCTCGGGCAGGACTGGGGCGGGCTGATCGGGCTGCGGCTGGTGGCCGCGCAGCCCGAGCGCTGGGCCGCCGTCGTCGCCGCGAACACCGGCCTGCCGACCGGCGACCGCGACATGCCCGAGGTGTGGTGGCGGTTCCGGCGCGCGGTGGAGACGGCCGAGCAGCTCGACGTCGGGCGCCTCGTCGCGTCGGGCTGCGCGCGGGGGCTGGGGGACGCCGAGCGCGCCGCGTACGACGCCCCGTTCCCCGACGAGAGCTACAAGGCGGGGCCGCGCGCGATGCCGCTGCTCGTCCCGACCCGTCCCGACGACCCCGAGAACGGCCCCAACCGCGAGGCCTGGGACGCCCTCGGGCGCTACGAGCGCCCGTTCGTGTGCGCGTTCGGCGACTCGGACCCGATCACCGGCGCGATGTCGCCGATCCTGCAGCGCCACGTGCCCGGGGCCGCCGGCCGCGAGCACCCGCTGATCGCCGACGCGGGCCACTTCCTGCAGGAGGACGCGGGCGCGGAGCTGGGCCGGGTGGTCGCCGAGCTCGTCGCTAGCCTGCGCGCCCATGGCTGAGCCGCAGGTCCTGCGCCACCCGCTCGTCGACGTCCGGATGACGACCCTGCGCGACGAGACCACCGACCGCGCCACGTTCCGCGCCGCGGTGCGCGAGCTGACCGCGATGGTGGTCTACGAGGCGATGCGCGACGCCGCGACGACGCCGCTCGAGGTGCGGACCCCGGTGGCGACGACGACCGGCGCCCAGCTCGCGAACCCGCCGGTCCTCGTCCCGGTGCTGCGCGCCGGGCTGGGCATGGCCGAGGCGGCGCACGCCCAGGTGCCCGGCGCGGTCATGGGGTTCGTGGGCGTCGCGCGCGACGAGCAGACGCTGCGCCCGACGCCGTACATGGAGTCGCTGCCCGCGAGCCTCGCCGGGCGCCCGGTGTTCGTGCTCGACCCGATGCTCGCGACCGGCGGGTCGATGGCCTACACGATCGACCTGCTCGCCGCCCGCGGCGCCGACGCCGTCCGCGCCATCTGCCTGCTCGCCGCGCCCGAGGGCGTCGAGCGCCTGGCGCGGGCGCACCCGACCGTGCCCGTCCACACCGCCGCGATCGACGAGCGGCTCAACGAGCACGGCTACATCGTCCCGGGCCTCGGCGACGCCGGGGACCGGCAGTTCGGGGCGATGCCCTAGCTAGGTGCGCTCCGCGCTCGTGAGCAGAAAGAAGTGCTCGAGCACTTGGCTGTGCTCACCTGCGCGCAGCGCACCGGTGACCATCGCGGTGGCGGCCCCGTGGAGGATGGAGACATGAGCGTCCCCGTGCTGACCGCCGTGGCGTGGCCCTACGCCAACGGCCCCCGGCACATCGGCCACGTGTCCGGGTTCGGTGTGCCCTCCGACGTCTTCTCGCGCTACCAGCGGATGGTCGGCAACCGGGTGCTCATGGTCTCGGGCACCGACGAGCACGGCACGCCGATCCAGGTGCAGGCCGACGCCGAGGGCACGACCCCGCGGGAGCTCGTCGACCGGTACTCGCGGGTGATCCAGGACGACCTCGTCGGGCTCGGCCTGTCGTACGACCTGTTCACGCGCACGAGCACCGACAACCACCACCGCGTCACCCAGGACCTCTTCACCGCGCTGTGCAACAACGGCTACGTGCGCACCGAGTCCACGCTCGGCGCGCTCAGCCCGTCCACCGGCCGCACGCTGCCCGACCGGTACATCGAGGGCACCTGCCCGATCTGCGGCTACCCGAGCGCGCGCGGCGACCAGTGCGACAACTGCGGCAACCAGCTCGACCCCGCCGACCTCATCAACCCGCGCAGCCGGATCAACGGCGAGACCCCGCAGTTCGTCGAGACCGAGCACCTGCTGTTCGACCTGCCGGCGTTCTCGAAGTCGCTCGCGTCCTGGCTCGACACCCGCACGCACTGGCGGCCCAACGTCCTGAACTTCAGCCGCCGGCTCGCCGAGGACCTCAAGCCCCGCGCGATCAGCCGCGACCTCGACTGGGGCGTGCGCATCCCGCTCGAGGGCTGGCACGACGCGCCGATGAAGCGCTTCTACGTCTGGTTCGACGCCGTCATCGGCTACCTGTCGGCGTCGGTCGAGTGGGCCCAGCGCACCGGCGACCCGGACGCGTGGAAGCAGTGGTGGTGCGACCCCGACGCGCAGGCCTACTACTTCATGGGCAAGGACAACATCACCTTCCACTCGGTGATGTGGCCCGCGATCCTGCTCGGCCACAACGGCGAGGGCGACCCTGCCGATGGACGAGGCGGCCAGGTCGGCTCGTTCGGGCACCTGAACCTGCCCACCGAGGTCGTCAGCTCCGAGTTCCTGACGATGAGCGGCTCGAAGTTCTCCACCAGCCGCGGCACCGTCATCTACGTCGGCGACTTCCTGCGCGAGTTCGGCCCCGACGCGCTGCGCTACTTCATCGCGGTCGCGGGCCCGGAGAACCAGGACGCCGACTTCACCTGGGACGAGTTCGTCCGGCGCACCAACTTCGAGCTCGCCAACGAGTGGGGCAACCTCGTCAACCGCTCGGTGTCGATGGCGGCGAAGAACGTCGGCGCGGTCCCGGAGCCGACGTCGCCGGACCCGGCCGACGAGGCGCTGCTCGCGCAGTCGCGGGCCGCGTTCGACGTCGTCGGGGGGCACCTCGCGCACTCGCGGTTCAAGCAGGCGATCAGCGAGGCGATGCGCGTGGTGGGGGAGGCCAACGCCTACCTCAGCCACCAGGAGCCCTGGAAGCGCAAGGACGACCCGGCACGCCGCGACACGATCCTGCACACCGCGCTGCAGGTCGTGCAGGACGCGAACACGCTGCTCACGCCGTTCCTGCCGCACGCGGCGCAGAAGGTCCACGAGGCCCTCGGCGGCACCGGGGTGTGGGCGGAGCAGCCGCACCGCGAGGACGCGGGGACGTCCGGGGAGCTCGGCACGAGCCATTCGGTGCTCACCGGCGACTACGCGCGCGAGCAGGCGCGCTGGGCGTCGACGCCGATCCCGGTCGGCCGGCCGCTGGCCCGCCCGACGCCGCTGTTCGCCAAGCTCGACCCGAGCCTCGGTGAGACCGGTCCCTCGTGGGCGCCGATCGGGACGAGTGAGTAAGGACCGCGTCCCGCCGCCGGTGCCCGAGCCGATCGGGCCCGGGGTGGTCGACGCCCACACGCACCTCGACGCGTGCGGAGCGACCGAGCCCGAGGTCCTCGCGCAGGTCCTCGACCGCGCCACGGCCGCCGGGGTCGAGGCGATGGTCACCACGGCCGACGACCTCGACTCGGCGCGCTGGGCGGCGTGGGCGG
The DNA here is from genome assembly GCF_056311855.1 of Actinomycetospora sp. ABD4_176. Lineage (NCBI taxonomy): Bacteria > Bacillati > Actinomycetota > Actinomycetes > Pseudonocardiales > Pseudonocardiaceae > Actinomycetospora > Actinomycetospora sp. ABD4_176. The sequence goes on from NZ_CM149974.1 coordinate 4,883,996, forward strand.
CCGACACCGACCCGCGCGTGTTCGCCGCCGTCGGCCTGCACCCCACGCGCTCGAACGACCTCACCGACGACGCGCGCCGCGCCCTGTCGGAGCTGACGGCGCGCCCGCGCGTCGTCGCGGTCGGCGAGTCCGGGATGGACGACTACTGGACGACGCGCCGCGAGGACTGCGCCCCGCTCGACGTCCAGCGCGAGGCCTTCGCCTGGCACATCGACCTCGCCAAGCGCACCGGGCTCCCGCTGGTGGTGCACGACCGCGACGCGCACGACCCGATCCTCGACGTCCTGCGCGCCGAAGGGGCGCCGCCCGTCACCGTCTTCCACTGCTTCTCCGGCGGCCCGGAACTGGCCCGCGTCTGCGCCGACGAGGGCTGGTACGCGTCGCTGTCGGGCACGGCGACCTTCCGGAACGCGAACGCCGCCGAGCTGCGCCGAGCGGCGCAGTGGATGCCCGTCGAGCTGGTGCTCGTCGAGACCGACGCCCCGTTCCTGACTCCGCACCCGTACCGCGGTCGGCCGAACGAGCCCTACGTCGTCCCCCACACGGTGCGCGCGCTCGCGGAGCTGCGTGACGAGCCGGCGGAGCGGTTGGCCCGGATCAGCGCCGACAACGCCAGGCGGGCCTTCCGGTTGGCCGAACAGCCTCAACCTTCACGCTCCGTCGCACGAGAGAGCACCGAGTAGCCACGCTCGTCGTCGTCGACGTGCCGTTCGGCGCAACACGGTCGTGTCGGCTTGATGGTGGCGACACCCAACTCGTTACCGTGCTGTGACTCGCCGGGGTGGAGCCACCCCCGAGGCCCGCGTGGTGGGGACTTCCCCAGGTCGCCACCACAGGGAGGGCGCCACGAGGTCGTGGCGGCTTCCCCAGGGCGCGGCTCCTGCCCGGATGTACGGACGAAGTGGACTCCCCCTGTGCCTGTGCACTGCCTGCTCGCCCTGAGGTCCTCCTCGTGCAGCCCGCTCGCGACCGCCGTGGCGGACGCCCGATGAGCGCGGACACCACGACCCGCGGCCGCGGCCACTCCGGCCACGCGGACATCGGCGAGTCGGACACCGCCGGGCTGCCGATCGTCGACGGCTACGACCAGGGCTGGTACGACCAGGGCTGGGACCAGGGCTGGGACCAGGGCTCGGAGTACACCCCCGAGTACGCCCCGGACTACGGCTACGACGCCGCCCACGAGCTCGGGCACGACACGGGCTACCACTCGGCGTACGGCGCGTACGGGGACCGGACCCCGGGCTGGTTCGACGCCATCACCGGACCGCTGCCGGTGCAGTCCCCCGCGAGCGGCCCCATCGCCCTCGGCGACCCCGACGAGTGGAGCGACCTCGAGTCGTTCACCGGCGAGCAGGACACGGATGGCTCGGCCGAGCAGGCGGGCCTGCGCGACGCCGCGCCCGCCGGGCTCACCGCGCTCGACGACCCGGAGCGCCTGGGCACCGACACCCGGCGCCGCGCCGTCGCGGTCAAGGGCGGCGTGGCCGTCGCCCTGCTCGCGGTCGCGGCCGGCGGCAGCACCGCGGTGGCGCTGGACAAGGAGGTGACGGTCACGGTCGACGGTGTCGACCAGGTCGTGCACACCTTCTCCTCCGACGTCGCCGGCGCCCTCGACAGCGGCGACATCGAGCTCGGCCCGGGCGACCAGCTCGCCCCCGGCCCGAACGCCGAGGTCAACGACGGCGACCGGCTCGTCATCAACCGCTCGCGCGACGTCGCGCTGATGGTCGACGGTCGCCCCCAGACCATCACGACCACCGCCCGCACCGTCGCCGACGCGCTCGCGCAGCTGGGCCTGCCGACCGACGGCCTCGCGAGCTCCGCGCCGCTGACGGCGAACATCCCCGTCAACGGGATGAACCTGGACGTGCGCACGCCGAAGACGGTCACACTCGTCGACGGCGGCAACGCCCCCCGTCAGATCACGACCACCGCGCTCACCGGCCCCGAGCTGCTCGCGCAGAACGGCCTCGCGCTGAGCCCCACCGACGTGCTCGCGGGCGGCGACGGCCTCGCCAACGGCTCGACGGTCACGGTCACGCGCAACACGGTCAACCAGGTCACCGAGACCCGCCCGATCGCGCCGCCGATGCGCACGGTCGACGACCCGGACCTCGAGCAGGGCGAGACCCGCGTCGAGGAGCCCGGCCAGGCCGGCGAGGAGATCGTCACCTGGTCGGTCAACGCGACCAACGGCCAGGAGACCGGCCGGACGCAGATCGGCGAGTCGCAGGTGACCCGCCAGCCCGTCGGCGGCGTCGTCCGCCGCGGCACCAAGCCGGAGAGCTCGGCGCCGTCGGTCGGCCGCGGCAAGTGGGACCGCATCGCCCAGTGCGAGTCGACCGGCGACTGGTCGATCAACACCGGGAACGGCTACTACGGCGGCCTGCAGTTCGACCGCTCGACCTGGCGCGCGTACGACGGCGACGAGTTCGCCTCGCTGCCGCACCAGGCCAGCCGCGAGGAGCAGATCGCCGTCGCCGAGCGCGTCCGCGCCGACCGCGGCGGCTACGGCGCCTGGCCCGTCTGCGGCCGCAAGTAGCGCCCGCCGCCCCCGGGCACGTGCCCGGGCGTCAGGATGGACCCGTGACGACCCCGGCCCGCCTGCTCGGGCCCGCCGACGTGCGGGCCCTGGCGGCCGAGCTGGACCTGCGCCCGACCAAGCGCCTGGGCCAGAACTTCGTGCACGACGCCAACACCGTGCGCCGCATCGTCCGCCTCGCGGGGGTGGGCCCGGACGACGTCGTGCTCGAGGTCGGCCCGGGCCTCGGGTCGCTGACGCTGCCGCTGCTCGAGGCGGCGGCCGGCGTCGTCGCGGTGGAGATCGACCCGGTCCTCGCGGACCGGCTCCCGGCGACGGCCGCCGAGCGCGCGCCCGGCCGGGACCTGCGCGTCGTCACCGCCGACGCGCTGCGGCTCGGGCCCGGCGACCTGCCGCTCGCCCCGGACGTGCTCGTCGCGAACCTGCCCTACAACGTCGCCGTGCCCGTCGTGCTGCACCTGCTCGCCGCGCTGCCGGGCCTGCGCCGGGGGCTGGTCATGGTCCAGGCCGAGGTCGCCGAGCGCCTCGCCGCGCGGCCGGGGGAGAAGGCCTACGGCGCGCCGTCGGTCAAGCTCGCCTGGTACGCCGACGCGCGGCGCGCCGGCCCGGTCCCGCGCGCGGTGTTCTGGCCGGTGCCGGGCGTCGACTCGGGGCTCGTGGCGTTCACCCGGCACGCCGAGGAGGCCGCGGGCGACGTCGAGCGCCGCGCGGTGTTCGCCGTCGTGGACGCCGCGTTCGCCCAGCGCCGGAAGTCGCTGCGGGCCGCGCTCGCCGGATGGGCGGGGTCGGCGCCGGCCGCGGAGGCGGTGCTCCGGGCGGCCGGGGTGGACCCGGGCGCGCGCGGGGAGTCGCTCGACGTGACCGCGTTCACCGCGATCGCGCGCGCCCGCCCCGAGGTGCCGGCGCCCTGAGCGCGCGGCCCCGATCCGTACGCTGGACGGGTGCTCTCCGCCGTCGGACCGCCGGTCACCGCCCGCGTCCCGGCCAAGATCAATCTTCACCTGGCCGTCGGCGACCTGCGCGCCGACGGCTACCACGACCTCGTCACCGTCTTCCAGGCGCTGAGCATGACCGACGAGGTCACGGTGACCTCCGCGGTGCCCGGTGCCATCGAGCCCGGGGTCTCGGTCAGCGCCATCGACGGCGTCGACGTCTCCGAGGTCCCCGCCGACACCACCAACCTCGCGTGGCGCGCCGTCGAGGCCCTGGGCCGGCGGGTCGACCGCACCCCCGACGTCCGCGTCGGGCTGCGCAAGGCGATCCCGGTCGCGGGCGGCATGGCCGGCGGCAGCGCGGACGCCGCGGGCGCCCTGCTGGCGACGGCCGGGCTCTGGCGCCTCGACCTCGGCCGGGAGGCGCTCATGGAGGTCGCCGCCGAGGTCGGCTCGGACGTCGCGTTCGCCCTGCACGGCGGGACGGCGCTGGGCACCGGGCGCGGCGAGCGCCTCGTGCCGGTGCTCTCGCGGCACACGTTCCACTGGGTCGTCGCGGTCGCCGACCACGGCCTGTCCACGCCGACCGTGTTCGGCGAGCTCGACCGGCTGCGCGCCCGCCCCGAGGCGCCGCGGCGGGTGGGCGACGTCGAGCCGGTCCTCGAGGCGCTCGCGTCGGGGGAGGCCCGCTCGCTGGCGCTGCTGCTCGGCAACGACCTGCAGGCGGCGGCCGTCAGCCTCGACCCGGGCCTGCGTCGCACCCTGCGTGCCGGGGTGGACGCGGGCGCGCTCGCGGGCGTCGTGTCCGGCTCCGGGCCGACGTGCGTGTTCCTGTGCGACGGTCACGACGCCGCGGTGCGCGTGGCCGCCGAGCTCGCCGGTGCCGGGGTGTGCCGCACCGTGCGCGTCGCCCACGGGCCCGTCCCCGGCGCCCGGGTGGTCGACGGCAACGGGGGCTCCACCGGCCCGCCCCCGCGCCCCGTCGACCCCGGTCCCGGCGCCTACGCCTGACCCGCCCCGCCCCCGCCCTGTCCGCAGCGAACGGGTATCTCGCTGCTTCTATGCGCGCGAACACCCCGTTCGCGTCCCCGGGAGACTGGAAACGTGCCCAACCTCGTCAACCTCGAGTCGGTGTCGATCGGCTTCGGCGGCCCGAAGCCGGTGCTCGACGGCGTGTCCCTCGGCGTCGACACCGGCGACCGGATCGGCGTCGTCGGCCGCAACGGCGGCGGGAAGTCGACGCTGGTGTCGGTGCTGGGCGGGGTGCTGGCGCCCGACAGCGGGCGCCGCAGCCCGGTCGGCGGGCTGCGGATGGCGCTGGTCAGCCAGCAGACGCGGCTGTCCGGAGAGACGGTGCGGGAGGCCGTGCTCGGGCCGGCGTTCGGGGCGAGGTCTGTGCCCGACCACGAGTGGGCCGCCGACCCGCGCAGCCGCGCCGTCGTCGAGGGCCTACGTCCCGGCGGCGACCGCGGCCTCGACGCCCCGGTCGACGGGCTGTCCGGCGGCGAGCGGCAGCGGATCGCGCTGTGCGCGGCGCTCGTGCAGGACCTCGACCTCCTCGTGCTCGACGAGCCCACCAACCACCTCGACGTCGAGGGCGTCGGCTGGCTGGCCGAGCACCTGCTCGCCCGGCGCACCGCGCTCGTCGTCGTCACCCACGACCGCTGGTTCCTCGACACCGTCGCCTCGCGGACCTGGGAGGTCGTCGACGGGCACGTCGAGCAGTACGAGGGCGGCTACGGCGACTGGATCTTCGCCCGCGCCGAGCGTGCCCGCCTCGCCGACGCCGCCGAGCAGCGCCGCCGCAACCTCGCCCGCAAGGAGCTCGCGTGGCTGCGCCGCGGCCCGCAGGCGCGCACGTCGAAGCCGCGCTACCGCGTCGAGGCCGCCGAGGCGCTGATCGCCGACGTCCCCGAGCCGCGCGACACCGTCGAGCTCGTGACGATGGCCAAGCACCGGATGGGCCGCACGGTCGTCGAGCTCGAGGACGCGACCCTGCGCGTCGGCGACCGCACGCTCGTCGACCGGCAGACCTGGCGCATCGCGCCCGGCGAGCGCGTCGGCATCGTCGGGATCAACGGCTCGGGGAAGACGACGCTGCTGCGCGCGGTCGGCGGCGAGCGTCCCCTCGACGGCGGGCAGCGCGTCCAGGGCACCACCGTGCGGCTCGCGCACCTGTCGCAGGACCTGGCCGATCTGCCGCTGCACCGTCGCGTGCTCCAGGCCGTCGAGGACATCGCCGAGCGCGTGACGATCGGCAGGTACGAGCAGACCGCCTCCCAGCTCGCCGAGCGCTTCGGCTTCCCGGCGTCGCGGCAGTGGACCCCGGTCTCCGAGCTCTCCGGCGGCGAGCGGCGCCGGTTGCAGCTCGTGCGCCTGCTCATGACCGAGCCGAACGTCCTGCTGCTCGACGAGCCCACCAACGACCTCGACGTCGACACCCTCCAGCAGCTCGAGGACCTCCTCGACGGCTGGCCCGGCACGCTCGTCGTCGTCAGCCACGACCGCTACCTCACCGAGCGGGTCTGCGACCGCGTCGTCGCGCTCTTCGGTGACGGGCGCATCACCGACCTGCCGGGCGGGATCGAGGAGTACCTGCGGCGGCGGGCGGCGCTCGAGGAGTCGAGCGAAGGGCACCCTCGCTCGAGGAGATCGAGCGAGGGGCCCCTTCGCTCGGAACCGGCCGGGCCCTCCGAGGCCGACCGGCGGGCCGCGCGCAAGGAGGTCGCGCGCATCGAGCGGCGCCTGGAGCGCATCGCCACCGAGGAGACGACGCTGCACGAGAAGCTCGCCGCCGCGGCCACCGACCCCGACCGGCTCCTCGCCCTCGACGCCGAGCTGCGCGCGCTGGTCAGCGAGCGCGAGCAGCTGGAGGAGGCGTGGCTGGAGAACGCCGTCGACTAGCCTGCCGTCGACGCCGCCGGCGGAGGGCTAGTGGAAGCGGTTCTGCGCCGGTTCCAGGCCCTCGGCGGCCAGCGCCTCGACGGCGTCGGCGGCCAGCTCGACGGAGACGTCGAGCTCCTTGCGCTCGGCCGACGACCAGCGCTTGAGCACGTAGTCGGCGGGGTCCTGACGCCCCGGCGGGCGGCCGATGCCGAAGCGGACCCGCAGGTAGTCCTTGGTCGCGAGCGACTTCGAGATCGAGCGCAGCCCGTTGTGGCCGCCCTCGCCGCCGCCGCGCTTGAGGCGCACGACGCCGAACTCGAGGTCGAGGTCGTCGTGGACGACGATCACGTCGGTCGGCGCGACGGAGAAGAAGCGGGCAGCGCCGGCGACCGGCCCGCCCGAGAGGTTCATGTAGCCGCGGGGCTTGGCGAGCACGAGGCGGCGGCCGGCCAGCCGGCCCTCGGCGACGTCGGCGCCGGAGCGCTTGTGCGCCGAGAACCGGGCGCCGACCCGCCCCGCGAGGACGTCGGCCACCAGGAACCCGACGTTGTGGCGGGTGCCCTCGTAGTCGGGGCCCGGGTTGCCCAGCCCGACGACCAGCAGGGGGCCGTCGGGCCGGGCAGCGGGGGAGCTCACGGACGCGCGTCAGCTCTCGTCGGAGGACCCGGTGGAGCCCTCGGCGGGCTGGTCGCCGGAGGCGGCCTCGGAGGACTCGCCGGTCTCGGCGGCCTCCGCCTCGGGGGTGTCCTCCTCGACGCCGGCGCCCTCGGTGTCGATCTCCTCCTCCATGGCGTCCTCGGTGGGGGCCTCGGTGACGTTGACGACGAGGAGCTCGGGGTCGGAGACCAGCTCGGAGCCGTCGGGGAGGCGGATCTCGCCGGCGAGGAACTGGGTGTTCATCTCGGCGTCCTCGATGACGACCGTGATCTCCTCGGGGATGTTGGTCGCGTCGGCCTCGACGGTGAGCGTGTCCTCGTTCTGGAACACCAGCGTGCCGGCGGCGGGCTCGCCCATCGTGACGACGGGGACGTCGACCTGGACCTTCTCGCCGCGGCGGACGAGCACGAGGTCGACGTGCTCGAAGAAGCCCTTGATGGGGTCGCGGGCGATGCTCTTGGTCAGCGCCAGCTGCGGCTGCCCGCCGAGCCCGGTGACGGTGAGCAGCGCGTTGCGACCGTTCTCGCGCATCACCGCGGCGAACTCGACGGTGTCGAAGGCGAGGTGCACGGGGTCGGTGCCGTGCCCGTAGAGCACACCGGGGACCTTGCCGGCACGACGCGTCCGGCGCGCGGCGCCCTTGCCGAACTCGGTGCGGGCCTCGGCGGCGATGCGGATCTCGTCGGCCATGCTGATCTCTCCTGCTGTCGTTCCTGGTCGGCGCGCCGCGCGCGGCCGGGACCCGGACGACCGGGAGGCCGCACCGCGTCGATCACGGCCGGTCGTCGTGACCGGCCCTCGCCGAAGTGCGCGGTCCACGATACCGGGCGGCCCTACGCTGCCGGATCGTGGGCGGGGTCGTGGGTGAGCCGGCGGACCGGGCGGCGACGCGGGCCGGCTACGACGCCATCGCCGAGCCCTACACCGCGACCTTCTCGGACGAGCTCGCCCGCGCGCCCCTCGACCGCGCGCTGCTCGCCGCCTTCGCCGAGCTCGTCGGTCCCGACGCCGACGTCGTCGACGCCGGGAGCGGGCCCGGCGGCGTCACCGCCCACCTGCGCGACCTGGGCCTGCACGTCCGCGGGATCGACCTGTCGCCGGGCATGGTCGCCCTCGCCCGCCGCGAGCACCCCGAGCTCGTCTTCGACGTCGGCGACCTCGCGGACCTGGACGTCAGGGGCCTCGCCGACCTCGGCGGCATCGTCGCCTGGTACTCGCTCATCCACGTGCCGCCCGACCAGCTGCCCGGTGTCCTCGCCGGGTTCCACCGGGCGCTGCGCCCCGGCGGGCACCTGCTGATCGGGTTCCAGGTCGGCGACGACGTCTCGCACCACGACGAGGCCTTCGGCCACCGCGTCGACCTCGACTTCCGCCGCCTGCGCCCCGACGCCCTCGCCACGCTGCTCGAGGAGGCGGGGTTCGCGGTCACCGCCCGCCTCGTCCGCGAGCCCGTGCCCGACAGCCGCGCCGCCGCCCTGCCGCAGGCGGCGATCCTCGCCCGCCGGCCCGCTGCGGGTGATCACCAGGCGGAAACGCCCGCGTAGAGGGCCTGCGGAGGTGCGTTTCCGCCTGGTGATCACCGCGGTCGGGGGCCGATCACGGGGTCGCGGCGCCGAGGTACAGGTAGGACATCGGGCCCGGCGCGCGCAGGCTCGGGTGCGCGACGTCGGTCACCGTCAGGCCGGCGTCGCGGACGAGGACGTCGACGGGCCGGGTCAGGTGGCACCCGCCGGCGGGCGCTGCTGCAGCCCGTCGAGCCGGTGCTGCCAGCGGGCGGTGCGGGGCTCGGGGGACAGGCCGTGCTCGAGGAAGAGCATCTGCCCGCCCGGGCGCAGGACCCGGCGGACCTCGCGCAGCGCGCGGTCGACGTCGGGGATGGTGCACAGCGTGAAGGTGCTGACGACGGTGTCGGCGGAGCCGTCGGGGAGATCGAGGTGGGCCGAGGGGTCGGACGCGTCGAGGCCCACGTACTCGACCGGGATCCCCGCCGCCGCGATCCGCCCGGCACTGCGCCGGCGGGCCACGGCCGACGGCTCGACCGCGCGCACCGACGTCACGGCCGCGGGGTAGAGCGGCAGCGTCGGCCCGCTGCCGAAGCCGAGCTCGACGACCTCGCCGCGGGCTCGGGCGACGGCGCGCTCGCGCAGGGCGCGGACCTCCTCGCCGCCGAGTGCGATGTCGACGATCCGCGGGACGACGTGCTCGGTCCAGAACGCCACGCCGGCACGCTACGCGCCGCCGCCCTAGGCGTTGCCGTCGAAGAGGTTCGTCACCGACCCGTCCTCGAAGACCTCGCGCACGGCCCGGGCGATGACCGGCGCGATGGAGAGCACCGTGAGCTGGGGGAACCGCTTCTCGTCCGGGATGGGCAGCGTGTTGGTGATGATCACCTCGCGCGCCCCGCAGGTCGAGAGCCGCTCGACCGCCGGGCCCGACAGCACCCCGTGGGTGGCGGCGATGACGACGTCCGACGCGCCGTCGGCGAGCAGCGCCTCGGTGGCCTTGGCGATCGTGCCACCGGTGTCGATCATGTCGTCGACGAGGATGCAGCAGCGGCCGGCGACGTCGCCGACCACCCGGTTGGCGGCGACCTCGTTGGGCCGCGTCTTGTCGCGCGTCTTGTGGATGAAGGCCAGCGGGACGCCGCCCATCATGTCCGCCCACTTCTCCGCGACGCGCACGCGACCGGAGTCCGGGGCGACGACGGCGAGGTCGTGGTCGGCGTAGGTGTCGCGCAGGTGCTCGGCGAGGACCTTGTTGGCCAGCAGGTGGTCGACGGGGCCGTCGAAGAAGCCCTGGATCTGGTCGGTGTGCAGGTCGATCGTCATGATCCGGTGCGCGCCGGCGGTTTTGAGCATGTCCGCGACGAGCCGGGCCGAGATGGGCTCGCGGCCGCGGTGCTTCTTGTCCTGGCGGGCGTAGCCGTAGAACGGCACGACGGCGGTGATCCGCTTGGCCGACGCCCGCTTGAGGGCGTCGATCATGATGAGCTGCTCCACGATCCACTGGTTGATCGGGGAGGTGTGGCTCTGGATCACGAACGCGTCGGAGCCGCGGACCGACTCCTCGAAGCGGACGAAGATCTCCCCGTTGGCGAAGTCGTACGCCTGCTGCGGGGTGATCGTGACGTCGAGCTCCTTGGCGATCTCCTCGGCGAGCTCGGGGTGGGCCCGTCCCGAGAAGAGCATGAGGCTCTTCTTCGGCGTCGACGACATGCTCACGGTCACGGGTCCTCCTGCATGGTCTGCTCCTCGGCGTCCGCCGCCTTCTGCGCGGCCTCGGCCGCCTGGGCCGCCGCCGTCCCGGGCCGCTTGCGCGCCACCCAGCCCTCGACGTTGCGCTGCGGGCCCGAGGACACGGCGAGCGCCCCGGGCGGGACGTCCTCGCGCACCACGGTGCCCGCTCCGGTGTAGGCGCCGTCCCCGACCGACACCGGCGCGACGAACGTGTTGTCCGAGCCGGTGCGGACGTGGGACCCCACGACCGTACGGTGCTTGGTGACGCCGTCGTAGTTGACGAACACCGACGACGCCCCGATGTTGCTGCCCTCGCCGATCTCGGCGTCGCCGACGTAGGTCAGGTGCGGGACCTTGCTGCCCTCGCCGATGTGGGCGTTCTTCACCTCGACGAACGTGCCGATCTTGCCGCGGGCGTCGAGCTCCACGCCGGGGCGCAGGTAGGCGAACGGCCCCACCGACGTCTCGGGGCCGACGCGCGACGACGACCCGTGCGTGCGCACGACGGTGGCCCGCGCGCCGACGATCACGTCGGTCAGCGTGGTGTCCGGGCCGATCGCGGCGCCCTCGGCGACGGTCGTCGAGCCGTGCAGCTGGGTGCCGGGGTGCAGCGTGACGTCGCGCTCGAGGCGGACGCCGACGTCGACCCAGGTTGAGCGCGGGTCGACCACCGTGACGCCCGCGCGCATCCAGCGCTCCAGCAGGCGGCGGTTGAGCTCGGCGCCGAGGTCGGCCATCTGGACCCGGTCGTTGACGCCCGCGACGAGCCACGGGTCGGCGGTCTCGACCGCGCCGACCCCGCGGCCCTCGCCGGCGGCGATCTCCACGACGTCGGTGAGGTAGAGCTCGCCCTGGGCGTTGTGGGTGGTCAGCCGGCGGAGCGCCTCGCGCAGGAAGGCCAGGTCGAAGGCGTAGACCCCGGAGTTGACCTCGTTGATCGCGAGCTGGTCGAGCGTGGCGTCGCGGTGCTCGACGATCGCGGTGACCTGGCCGTCGTGGCGGACCACTCGGCCGTAGCCCCGGGGGTCGTCGAGCTCGGCGGTCAGCAGGGTGACCGCGTAGCCGCCGTCGGCGTGCTCGGCGACCAGGGCGCGCAGCGTCGCGGCGTCGAGCAGCGGGACGTCGCCGTAGGAGACCAGCACCGTGCCGGTGAGGTCGGCGGGTAGCCGCCCGATGCCGCAGGACACGGCGTGGCCGGTGCCGCGGCGGCGGTCCTGGACGGCGGTGAGGACCTCGCGGTCGAGCTCGGCGGCGAGCCCGAGGGTGTGGGTGCCGACCTGCTCGCGCTCGTGCCCGACGACGACGACCAGGTGCTCGGGCGTCGCGCCCGCGGCCGCGTGGACCGCGTGGCCGAGCAGGCTGCGCCCGCCCACGGGGTGGAGCACCTTCGGCGTCGCGGAGTGCATCCGGGTGCCCTCACCGGCGGCGAGGACGACGACGGCGGTCGGGCTCGCGGTCGGGCTCGGCGGCATCGCTGGCGTGACTCCCACTCGGGTGGCGGGTCGGCCCCGGGTCCGGGGCTCGTCGGCCCTGATCCTACGACCGCGCTCCGGGCGCCCGGGCGGGGCGTGCAACGGGACGGGTCCGGGCGGGCCTCCCCACGGGTGCCGGTGGGCGGCTCACGGACGGGCACCCGCGCCGGAGGCGTCGTGGGTGCGCACGGCGTCGCCCCCCGCGCGCTTGGCCGCGTACATCGCGGCGTCGGCGCGGGCGAGGACGTCGGCGGGGCCCTCGCCGTCGCGGGCCGCGACCACGCCGATCGACAGCGTCACCGGCCCGCCCACCGCGCCGGCGTCCGGCAGCGCCGTCACCGCCGCGCGGGCCCGGCCCAGCGCGGCGGCCGCGTCGCCGACCGCGGTGTCGGGCAGCACGACGACGAACTCGTCGCCGCCGTAGCGCGCCACCAGGTCCGGGGCGCGCAGCGACGACCGCAGCGCCGTCGCCACGCCGCGCAGCACCTCGTCGCCGCGGGCGTGGGACGCCGTGTCGTTGATCTGCTTGAAGCGGTCGACGTCGACCATGGCGACCGCGACCCCCACCGGCGTCGCCTCGCCGCCGCGCCTCCCCAGCACCTCCTCCAGGTGCCGGTCCAGCGCGCGGCGGTTGGGCAGGCCGGTCAGCGGGTCGGCGAGGGCGAGGGCGGTGACCTGGCCGTGCTCGCGGCGCAGCCGGTCGTGGGCCAGGCCCGTGCGCAGCGACAGCGCGCGGGCCCGGTGCAGGGCCCACAGCTCGGCCTCGAGGTCGGCGACGTAGTCGCCCAGCGCCGCCTCGGCCGCCCGGCGGGCCCGCCCGTCGACCGCGACGCGGGTGCGCAGCCGCGCGAGCTCCCGGGTCACCGACAGCATGAGGCTCGCCTCGCCCCGCGGCGGGCGGGCCCGGCGGGCGGCGAGCACCCCGACCGCGGCGTCGTCCTCGCCGGCGCGCTCCAGGGCCCGCGAGCGGGCGAGCTCGACGAGCAGCCGGTCGTGCTGGGAGGGCACCGGATCCCCGCGCCCGAGCACCGCGGCGTCGCGGCGGGCGCGGTCGCGATCGGCGCCGGCGGCGGCGGGCCCGCGGGCGGGGTCGGCGAGCACCGCGGCCGCGACGAGCAGGGGCTGTTGCTCGGGCGCCGCGGGGCGCAGGCCGGCCGCGACGGCCGCCGCCGCGGCGAGGCGGTCGCCGCCGGGACGCCCGGCGCGCTCGAGGCGCAGGCCCCACGACACGCCCAGGCGTACGCGGTCGTAGCCGCACGGGGAGGTGCCGTCGCCGTCGGTCGCCGCGGGCCCCCAGGCCTGGTCGACGAGCGTGCCCGCGAGGTCGTGCAGGCCGAGCGTGACCAGCGTGCCCGCGGCGAGGCGACGGGCGCAGCGCACGTTGTGGCGGTGCTCGGCGGCGGTCGGGGCGTGGTCGACGAGGACCGGCTCCTCGAGGTGGGCGAGGCCCGTGGCCACCGCGGTGAGCGCCGCGTCCTCGTCGTCGACGAGCAGGGCGCGCCGGGCCCGCAGCATCTGCGCGTCGGCCCCGAACAGCGACAGCCCGTGCTCGGTGACCAGGGCGAGGAGCTCGTCGAGCTGCTCATCGAGAACCGCCGGCGGGACGGGCGCGGAGCCCGGCGCGGCGGCGAGCAGCACCCGGGCGACGAGGCTCTGGCGCAGCAGGAGCGCGCGCGTGCCCGGCGCGGCGGCGCGGGCGGCGGGGGTGTCGAGCACCGCGGCGAGCTCCCGCGTGCTGCCGGCGGGGTCGGGGGAGGGGACGAGGCCGGCCGTCCGGACCGCGGCGGACGTCCGTTCGAGGAGGGCGGCGCGGGCCTCCGCGTGGGCCTCCGCGTGGGCGTCGTGCGCCAGCGGGAGCACCTGGGTGCGTGCTCGACCGTGATCCGCGGGCATGACCCACCTCCGGCGCCGCACCGGCTCCCTCCCGCGGGGAGCCGGTTCGGACGATCGAGCGGTTGGCGCGGCCACGGGGTTGACGGAGCGCCGATCGTCGGGACGTCAGTCTGCCCCGTCCCGGGGAGCCCCCCCGGACCCGGCCCGGGCCGGTCGACATCATCGGGCATCCTGTCCCGCCATGGCGCGCTCGACGACGGGCACGACTCCCGTGCTGACCCCCGCCCTCGCGGGGCCCACGACCCTCCCCGACCGGTGCTCCCGCCTCGTGCGGCTCGGCGCCCGCGGCCGCGTGGCGGTGATCGCGCTGGCGGCGGCGCTGGTCACCGCCGTCCTCGCGTGGCGCTACGCCGGGGCCACGACCGGCGGGCGCACCGACCGCTCGCTCGCGGGCCTGGTCGACGCCCAGCACGGGGCGTGGCGGCTGCTCGCGCAGGCCTTCGCCGCCCTGGGCGGGCCGCTGCCGGTGGCCGTCGCCCTGCTCGTCCTCGCGCCGCTGGCGTGGGTGCTGCGGGGCGGGCGCGGCCTCGGGCTGGTGCTCGCCGGCCCGCCGACGGCGATGGTCACGACGTCGCTGGTGCTCAAGCCGCTGGTCGAGCGCACGCGCGGGGGCGAGCTCGCCTTCCCCAGCGGCCACACGACCTCGGTCGCCTCGCTGGCGGTGACGTGCGGGGTGCTGGTGCTGGGCCTCCGCGCGCTGCCCCGGGCGGTGCGCCTGCTCGCCGTCACCGGGCTCGCGGGCCTCGTCGTCGCCGTCTGCACCGGGCTCGTGGTGCGCGGCTACCACTACCCGACCGACACCCTGGGCGCCCTCGGCGTCGCGGTGGCCGTCGTGCTCGGCGTCGCCCTGGCCGTGGACGCGTGGGCCGACGTCCTCGCCGACCCGGGGCCCGACCCGCGCGCGTTCGACCCCCGCGAGCGGCCGACCGACGTCCTGCCGCGGGCCTCGGAGCGCTGAGGGTCCCGGCGCGACCTCAGTGCACCCCGGCGCCCGGCCGTGCGGGCGCGGCGTCCGGCCCGAGGCGCCGGCGGGTGCGCGCCACGAACGGCCCGGGGTCGCGGGCGTCGAACGTCGCGAACACCCGCGACGAGACGTACGGCCTCGTGCCGCCGAGCCACCGCAGCCGGCCGCCGCGCCAGCGCTCGAGCAGGATCGACGGGTCCTTGAACTCGTTGACCCAGTGCACCCCCTCGCGCCACGGCGTCGCGACGGGCAGCTCGCCGTACACGAGGTGGCGGTAGGTCAGCAGCGGGAAGTCGACACCGCAGCGCGGCGCGAGGCGGCCCGACATGTTCGGCCGCCCGTTGACCTCCATGAGCTTGTAGCGCCCGTCGCGCTCGTCCTGCTTGAACTCGACGTTGGCGAAGCCCTCGACGCCCATCGCGGCGAGGATCGCGCGGCCCGGCTCGACGACCTCGGGGACGCGGGCGCTGACGACCGCGCACGGGTAGCCGAACTCGGGCGGGGACAGGCGCAGCTTGCGGGAGGTCATGTCGACGCGGACCTCGCCGTCGACGACGTAGGCGTTGTAGTTGACGCCGCCGGTCTCCGGGCCCGGGATGAGCTCCTGGACCATCGTGCCGATGCCCAGCGCGTGCGCCTCGCCCCACGCGACGCGCAGCTCGTCGGTGGTGTGGACGCGCTTCATCTTGACGCCGAAGGCGCGGTTGTAGCGGTAGCTCTCGGCCGGCTTGACCAGGCAGGGGAAGCGCAGGTGGTCGGCGAGCGCGTCGAGCTCGTCGGGCGTGCCCGGCGAGACGGTGCGCGGCGCCTCGACGCCGACGCGGTCGGCGATCTCGCTGGTGAGGCGCTTGTCGAGGAAGCGCTGGGCGACGACGTCGTCCGCGCACGCCACGGTGTGCCGCGCGGCGAGCACGTCACGGTGGGCGGCGACGGCCTCGAGACCCTCGTCGGTGGTCGGCACGACGACGCCCGGACCGTGGGTGTCGGCGAGCCGCAGGAGGGCCTCGACGTGGTCGGCGGTCCGGTCGGCGGGGTCGGGGACGGTGACGCAGGCGGAGGTGTACCGGGAGTGCCGGGTCGACTCGCGCGGCGAGGTGACCACCGACACCACGGGCACCCCCGCGCGGCCCAGCGACCCGACCACGGCCAGCCCGGCCTCGTACCCGCCGAGGACGTAGGCGGGAACGGCCCCGGGGTCGGCGGCGGCCGCATCCCCGGTCCTGTGCGTGCTCATGGCGAGCAAGCGTAGAGACGGCCCGGTGACACGGCCGAGCGACCCGGGAACGGCCGGGAGGACTGCTCCGCCGCCTGGATTCGAACCAGGATCATCGGAACCAAAATCCGAGGTGTTGCCCTTACACCACGGCGGACCGTCACCGCAGCGGCGACGGTGACCATGGTGACACGCGGACCTGGGCGGGGCCTCGCGGTCCGCGCCGCGCTCAGCGCCGGGCGCGTCCCCGCGTCATCGCGAGCAGGGCCGCCCCGCCGACGACGACCAGCAGCACGCCCGCCAGCCACGGCGCGACGTCCGAGGTGCCGGACGTCGACGACGTCGGGCGGTCGGTCGGGTCCGACCCGCTCGGGATCGCCGACGACGCCGAGCCGGGCCGCTGCACCGAGGCCAGGGTCGGGCCGATGCGCAGGTCGTCGACGTAGACCCGGCCCTCCTCGTCGACGTCGGTGTCCCGGTACAGGCCGACCTTCATGTAGTTGCCCTCGTCGAGCAGGGTGCCGCCCGGCGGGCGGTAGTCCTGCAGCACCGGGCGGCCGTCGCGCCAGACGTCGACGGTGCCGCGATCGGGGTCGCGGGAGAACGCGATCCGCATGGTGAGGTCGACGCGGTCCCCGCCGCGCACCGGCCCGAGGTCCTGCAGGTCCTCGCCCTCGGCGGCGAGCATGAGCCGGCCCTCCCGGACCTCGACCGCCACCGGCGGCGAGCCGGAGTCGCCGAAGTGGTGCCACTGGAAGAGCAGCTGCCAGGTGCGCGCGTCGACCGGGAAGTCCTCGGCGAGACGCGCCCCGTACGTGTAGTACTGCACGTCGCCCTCGCGCTGGTCGGGGATGCGCGGCCGCATCTCCGAGCGCTGGTCACCGCCCTCGAGGGTGAACTCGATGGCCTGGCGGCCGGGCTCGCCGGGTGCGGCGACCTGCTCGGGCTCGCCGTCCTGCTCGTCGTAGTCGTTGCGGTTGAACGCGGCGAGCATGTTCCCGGTCTCGGGCAGCACCCAGAGCGGGCGGTCCGAGGTCGGGGGCGGGGCCGCAGGCGCCGTCTCCGCCGAGGCGGCCGGCGCCACGAGCAGCGGGATCAGCAGCGACACGAGCGCCAGGACGACGGCCGGACCACCGCGCCGCGGACGGTGCGGTCGTCGGCTGACGACGTCGTTGGGCATCGACTGCTCTCCTCGTCCTGGATGGTCCGACAGGCCCCGGAGCCGGCGGGGCCGGCGGGCACCGCGGTGCCGTGCGGGGAGGGCCCCGAGGGGCCCGGTGCTGCGACTCGTCGTCGGCTCGTCGTCACCGACGATACCGATCGCCACGGTGAGCCCCGCGTTGGTGTCGAGGCCCGCGGGGTCGTGAGCTGCGTCATCACGGCCAGCGACGGCGCCCGGCGAGGCCCCGATCCCGTTCGGCCCACCGGCGCCGGTCCCGCGGCCCTCGGCCGCCGTCCGGGCCGCGGAGCTCGGCACGTACCGTGCTCGCGGGCGGATCGGTAGCCACGCTGCCGACCCGTCCGGCCGAGCCACGAAAGGGTCCGGAGCGTGACCTCCGCGGCGACGCCCTCGTTGATCGCTGCACGGCGGGGGGTCCGAGCGGGGTCCCGGAATCCGCGCGGTCACGGAGGCAACCGGATCGGTTCCGGGACGTCCCACGTCTCGGAGAGGTGTCCATGGCCGACGAGGTGTCGCGGGGAGAGCGTTCTCCCCGCGCGATCGACGACGCGGGGGCGACCACGTGAGGAACGGACGAGTCGAGGCGGAGCGGGCCGACGTGCCCGCCGGGGGGCCCGTGCCCACCGACCCGCCGATGCCGGACGTCGCACGGAGCGAGGTGCCGTTGGGCGGGCTACCGCCCGCGGAGATGCACCCGGGGACGGCGATGGACCCGGTGACGGACGCGGCCACCCGCGACGCGATCGCCCGCGAGGCCGCCGCCGCGCGGGACGCCGAGCTGGCCGCGCAGGGCCGCGACGTCTTCGTCGAGCCGGCCCCGACCGCGCCCGGCTTCGTCCGCATCTGGGAGGACGAGGGCCCGGGCCAGCCGGGCAGCGTCGCGACGGCCACCAGCTGGCAGCGCAAGTTCGCGCTCGCCGTGGCCGCCTCCGACCTCGCCACCCTGGCCGTCTGCATCCTGCTGGGCGCGCTCATCGGCTTCGGTGACGGCACGGGCCCGCAGGCCTCGGACCCCTGGAACCTGGCGGCCGGCACGGCGGTCCTCGTGCCGCTCGCGCTGGTGGCCTGCCGGGCCTGGGACCCCCGCACCCTCGGCCAGGGCGCCGAGGAGTGGAGCCGCCTGATCCGCGCGTTCGTCTCCGCGGCGATCGTGCTGGGCCTCGGCGGCCTCGCGGTCGAGCGTCTGGGCGTGCGCCCCTGGGTGTTCGGCGTGCTGCCGGTCGCGGGCCTCGGCGCCATGGCCGGCCGCTACCTGCTGCGCCGCTGGCTGCACCAGGCCCGCAAGCGCGGCCGCGGGATGCTGCCGGTCCTCGCGGTCGGCACCGAGCAGGCCCTGCGCGACCTCATCGAGCGCACCCGCCGCGTGCCGCACATGGGCTGGGTCGTCGTGGCGGCCTGCACGCCGACCGGTCTCGGCGAGGAGGGCCAGGGCCACGTCGCCGGCGTGCCCGTCATCGGCGACCTCGACGACCTGTCGACCAGCGTGGGCAGCGGGCGCTACGGCGTCGTCGCCGTCGCCCCGACGCCCGGCTGGAGCCCGAAGCGCCTGCAGCGCCTCGCGTGGGACCTCGAGGGCACCGGCTCCGAGCTGGTCGTCGACCCGGGCCTCATGGAGGTCGCCGGGCCGCGCCTGCACGTCGCGCCCGTCGACGGCCTGCCGCTGCTGCGCCTGACCGAGCCGCGCCTCTCGGGCGTGCCGCGGGTCTTCAAGCTCATGTTCGACCGCGTCACCACCGCGGCGATCCTGCTGGTCCTGCTCCCGGTCTTCGCCGTCATCGCGTTCGTCGTCAAGCTCGACGGCGGCCCGGTGTTCTACCGCCAGACCCGCGTCGGGCAGCGCGGCAAGACCTTCAAGATGATCAAGTTCCGGTCGATGGTGCCGGACGCGGACAAGATGCGCGACGCGCTGCTCGCCGGCACGAACGACGGCTCCGGGCCGCTGTTCAAGCTGCGCCGGGACCCCCGCGTCACCCGTATCGGGCAGCTGCTGCGCCGCTACTCGCTCGACGAGCTCCCGCAGCTGCTCAACGTCCTCGGTGGCTCGATGTCGCTGGTCGGGCCGCGCCCGCCGCTGCCCGGCGAGATCGAGTCGTACACCGACGCGGCGAAGCGCAAGTTCCTCGTGCGCCCCGGCATGACCGGGCTCTGGCAGGTCAGCGGACGCTCCGACCTGTCCTGGGAGGAGTCGGTCCGGCTGGACCTGCGCTACGTGGAGAACTGGTCGCCGGCGATGGACCTGGTGATCATGTGGAAGACGGTCTCCGCGGTGTTCCGCGGCGACGGCGCCTACTGAGACGGAAGCCTTGGACAAGATCATCTGTCGGCTCTGCGGATCCGCCGACCTGGCGAGCTTCGTCGACCTCGGGGCCACCCCGCCCTGCGAGCTCTTCCTCACCGAGGAGGCGCTCGAGGCCCCCGAGCCGACGTTCCCGCTCCACCCGCGGGTCTGTCGCTCGTGCCTGCTCGTGCAGATCCCGCCCCTGATCGACCCGGACGAGACGTTCACCGAGTACGCGTACTTCTCGTCGTTCTCGACGTCGTGGGTCGAGCACGCGCGCCGCTTCGTCACCGCCGCCACCGAGCGCGCGGGTCTGACGCGCGACTCGCTGGTGGTCGAGGCGGCGAGCAACGACGGCTACCTGCTCGCGCACGTCGTCGCCGACGGGATGCGCGCCGTCGGCGTGGAGCCCAGCGCCAACGTCGGCCAGGCCGCCCGGGAGAAGGGCGTGCCGACGATCACCGCGTTCCTCTCCCCGGAGACGGGGGCGGCGGTCCGCGCCGAGCACGGCCCGGCCGCGCTCGTCGTCGCGAACAACGTCTACGCGCACATCCCCGACGTCGTGGGCTTCACCCGCGGCCTGCGGGCGATGGTCGCCGACGACGGCTGGGTGTCGATCGAGGTGCAGCACCTGCTCACGCTGATGCGGTACCGGCAGTTCGACACGATCTACCACGAGCACTTCCAGTACTACACGCTCGCGACCGCGCAGAAGGCGCTGCGCTCGGGCGGGCTCGAGCTCGTCGACGTCGAGCTGCTGCCGACCCACGGCGGGTCGATCCGGTGCTGGGCGCGGCCCACCGAGCTGGGTCAGGGGCCCTCGGCGGCCGTCGCCGACGTGCTCGCCGAGGAGACCGCGGCCGGGCTCGACACGGTCGAGGGCCACGCCGGCTTCGCCGGGGAGGTCTCGCGCATCCGCAACGACCTCGTGCGGTTCCTCATCGACGCCGCGGACGCCGGGAAGTCGGTCGTCGGCTACGGCGCGCCGGGCAAGGGCAACACGCTGCTGAACTACTGCGGCATCCGCCCGGACCTGCTCGCGTACACCGTCGACCGCAACCCCTACAAGCACGGCCGGTACACGCCGGGCACGCGCATCCCGATCCACGCGCCGGAGCGGATCGACGCCGACCGCCCGGACCACGTGCTGGTGCTGCCGTGGAACCTCCGCGAGGAGATCACCGCCCAGCTGGCCCACGTGGCGGACTGGGGCGGTTCACTCGTCTTCCCCATCCCCTCGCTGCAGGTGGTCGAGCCCGGGTCTGGCAAGGTCCTCCGATCGTGAAGGTCGTCCTCTTCTGCGGTGGCTACGGCATGCGGATGCGCAACGGTGACTCCGATGCGCCGAAGCCGATGCAGATGGTCGGGCCCCGCCCGCTCATCTGGCACGTGATGCGCTACTACGCGCACTTCGGGCACAAGGAGTTCATCCTCTGCCTGGGCTACGGAGCCCACCACGTCAAGAACTACTTCCTCGACTACCACGAGACCGAGTCGAACGACTTCGTCATGCGGCAGGGCGAGGTCGAGCTGCTCGGCTCGGACATCGCCGACTGGACGATCCACTTCGTCCACACCGGGCTGGAGTCGCCGATCGGCGAGCGCCTTCGCCGGGTGCGCCACCTGGTGGCGGACGAGGAGATGTTCCTCGCCAACTACGCCGACGTGCTCACCGACGCCCCGCTCGACGACATGATCGACCGGTTCAAGGCCTCGGACGCGACGGCGTCGCTGCTCGCCGTACCGCCGCAGGCGGTGTTCCACATCGTCGACATCGACGGGAGCGAGCGGGTCAACTCGATCTACCCGGTGACCGACATGCGGATCCGCGAGAACGGCGGGTACTTCGCGCTGCGGCCCGAGACGATCGACTACATCCCGGAGAACGGCGACCTCGTCGGCGACGCCTGCACGACGCTGGCGAAGGAGGGCAAGCTGCTCTCCTACACCTACGACGGCTTCTGGCAGCCCGCGGACACCCTCAAGGAGCGCAACGCCCTCGAGGCCGCGTACCGCGCCGGCACCCGGCCGTGGATGGTGTGGGAGCGCGAGCCGGAGCGCACGCCGCTGGAGGGCCTCGTCGACGAGGTCCTCGGCCGCTGAGCCGTGCGCGCGCTGCTCCCCGGGGCGCTCGACGAGCTGGTCCTGCTCGCCGCGCACTGCGACGACGTCCCGATCGGCGCGGGCGGCACCGTCCTGACCCTCTGCCGGGCCCGACCCGGGCTGCGGGTGCGCGCGCTCGTCCTGTCCGGCGGCGGCACGCCCCGCGAGGACGAGGAGCGTGCCGCGCTGGCGGCGTTCTGCCCGGGCGCGGACCTCGCCGTCACCGTCCTCGACATGCCCGACGGCCGGCTCCCGACGCACTGGGAGTGGTGCAAGGAGCAGCTCGAGGCGTTCCGGCGCACCTGCGAGCCCGACCTCGTGCTCGCCGGGCATCGCGGTGACGACCACCAGGACCACCGCGAGCTCGCCCGCCTCGTGCCCACCGTGTTCCGCGACCACCTGACGCTCGGCTACGAGATCCTCAAAGCCGAGCCGGACCTGGTACAGCCGGCGCTGCTCATGCCCCTCGAGGCCGACGTGGTCGCGGAGAAGGTCCGCCTGCTGCACGAGCACTACCCGTCCCAGGTGGTCCGCGCCTGGTTCGACGAGGAGACGTTCCGGGGCCTCGCGCGCGTGCGCGGGGTGCAGGCGGGCGTGCGCTACGCGGAGGGGTTCCACCTGACGCGGGCGCTGCTCGGGGCACCCGTACCGTCTGTCTAGCGTCCCCAGAAGTCACACGAAGGAGGGACCGCCGCGATGCGCGTCCTGCTCACCGGCCACCAGGGCTACCTCGGCACCCTCATGGCGCCGCAGCTCACCGAGGCGGGGCACGAGGTCACCGGCCTCGACTCGGGCCTCTACGCCGACTGCGTGCTCGGCGAGCTGCCCGTCCCCGAGCCGCCGGCGCTGGCCGTCGACCTGCGCGACGTCACCGCCGAGCAGCTCGCCGGGTTCGACGCCGTCGTGCACCTCGCGGCGCTGTCGAACGACCCGCTGGGCGCGCTGGCGCCCCAGCACACCTACGACATCAACCACCACGCCTCCACCCGCCTCGCGCGCCTGGCCAAGGAGGCCGGGGTGGGCCGCTTCGTCTACGCCTCGACCTGCTCGGTGTACGGCGCGTCGGGCACCGAGGACGTGCTCGACGAGGAGGCGCCGATGCGGCCGGTGACCCCCTACGCCGAGTCGAAGGTCCGCGTCGAGGCCGACCTCGTCGACATGGCCGACGAGGACTTCGTGCCGGTCTCGATGCGCAACGCCACCGCGTTCGGGTTCTCGCCGCGGCTGCGGGCCGACATCGTGCTCAACAACCTCGTCGGCCACGCGCTGCTGTCGAACCGCATCCTCGTCATGAGCGACGGCACGCCCTGGCGTCCGCTGGCCCACGCCCGCGACATCGGCGGCGCCGTCGTCGCGGCCCTGGCGGCCCCGGCCGACACCGTGCGCGCGCAGGCGTTCAACGTGGGCTCGACGGAGAACAACGTGCAGGTCCGCGACATCGCCGACGCCGTCAAGGTCGCGGTGCCCGAGGCCGAGCTCGTCATCACCGGCGAGACCGGCGGTGACCCGCGCTCCTACCGCGTCGACTTCACCAAGATCGGCAAGTTCCTCCCCGACTTCCGCCCCGCGTGGTCGGTGGCCGACGGCGCCGAGGAGCTCGTCCGCGAGTACCGCGCCCGCGGGCTCACCCAGGAGGCGTTCGACCGGCGCTTCACCCGCCTCGCCGTGCTCCGGGACCGCCAGGCCGCCGGCTCCCTCGACGAGAGCCTCCGCCCCAGCTGACCCCGGGAGCGGGCTCCGGCGCCACCGCGCCGGAGCCCGCTCGTCGAGGGGCGTCAGCGGGCGGTCGGCTCGCCGGTGACGAGGGCGCGCCACCGGGCGCCGACGGCGCTCCAGCGGTAGTGCCGGAGGACGAGGTCGTGAGCGGCGCGGCGCAGCTTCTCCGCGCGCTCGGGGTCGTCGAGGACGTCCAGCACGGCCTGCGCGAAGCCCGCGGCGTCCTCGGCGCACACGACGTGCTCGCCGTCACGCACCTCCGGCATGGCCTCGACGCCGCGGTGCGTGGTGACCACGACCCGGCCCAGCGCGAACGCCTCGAGCACCTTGTTCTTCAGCCCGCTGCCGGTCCGCATCGGGTTGACCATCACCGGGTACGGCGCGATCGCCGCCGGCAGGTCCTCGACGTAGCCGAGCAGGCGGATCCCCGCCTCGCGCTGCGCGAGCTCTGTGAGCCAGGACGGCGGGCCGCCGCCGGCGATGACGAGCTCCACGCCGCGGTGCTGCAGGTGGGGCAGGAAGACGTCGTGCACGAAGAACCACAGCGCCTCGTGGTTGGGGCCGAACGCGAGGTTGCCCCAGAACACGACGGCGCGGCGGTCGCCGGCGGGCGGCACCTCGCCGACGTAGCCGTCGTCGATGCCGTTGGGCACCGTGCGCACGGTCCCCGCGGGGTGCCGGCCGCCCTCGACGGCGCGGGCGTCGGCGTCGCTGATGGCCGTGACCAGGCCGAACCGGTCGGGGAAGCGTGCCTCGGTGCGGCTCTTGCGGGCGACGTCGAGGCGCCCCTGCAGCCGGCGGGCCCGGCGCGCCACGCCCGCCAGCGCGCGGCGGGCGGTCAGCCCGGTGCTGTCGCAGACGTCGAGCACCGTGCGCGGCACGTCGATCCCGTCGGCGATCTCGGCGACGTCGCCGCCGAACACCAGCAGGTGCGTGATCTCCTTCTCCCGCACGATCTCGGCCAGCCGCGCGCGGGCGGCGGCGAAGGCCGCGGGACGGGTCGTCGCCAGGAAGTGGGCGTTGGACAGCCGCAGGTGCCGGCGCCAGCCCGTCACGCGTCCCTGGAGGGGCGGCAGCTCCTCCACGGAGCTGAACACGCCCTCGACGGGCAGCCCGCTCCGCGCGGTGCCGGCCGCCTGGTACGGCGCCACGACGAGGTGCACGTCGCCGGGGAGGTGCGCGCAGAGGTTGACGACACGCAGGTCGTAGCCGCTCTGGCGGGAGTCCAGACGCCGGTTGGTCAGGACCAGGAACCTCATGGGGCCTTGCGGTCGCGGCGCGCCCGGGAGGCCTTGCGCAGCCCGAGCCGGCGGACCTCGTCGAGCCGCGCCGTCACGGCCTGCTTGGCGGGGTGCAGGCGACGCAGCAGGCCGGGCGCGAGGCGCAGCGCGAGGAGGAGCCCCCCGCTGCGGGCGGTGCGCTGCTGGGCGAACGCCTCGCCGACGTGCCCGCGGGCCTCCTCGACGTCGCCGGCCCGGAACGCGAAGCGCGCCCGGCGCAGCGCCTGGACGTAGCGCAGCTTGCGCAGCACGCGGTCGAGCGCCGCCTGGGCCTCGGGGTCGCCGGACATCTCCACCGCGCGGATGAGGGCGCGCTCGCGCTGCACCTCGAACTCCTCGGCGCGGTCGGCCTCGGTCGGGCGGCTCACCGAGTTCCGCTCGATCCGGAAGCGGCCGAGGACGTCCGGGATCATCCGGACGTCGTGGCCCGCGACGAGGGCCCGCAGCCAGAACGCGAGGTCGTCGACCATCGGCGTGTCCGATGCCAGCCCGCCGAGGCTCTCCCACACGTCGCGGCGGATCGCGGCGCCGTAGTAGGGGCTCGGCCCGCCGATGACGTCGGCGACGGTGAGCGGGCGCGTCGGGTCGGGGCGGCGGCGCAGGCCGGAGCTGCGCAGGTAGGTGCGCACCATCCGCTGCTCGCCGGGGTCGACGAACAGGTGGGCGTCGCAGGTGACGGCGGCGACGTCCGGGTCGTGCTCGAGGACGTCGGCCATCCGGCGGCAGAACTCGGGCTCGATGCCGTCGTCAGAGTTCAGCGGCACGAGGAAGCGGCCGCGGGCCTCGGCGGCGGCGGACATCGTGCCGCCGGCCGCGCCGCGGTTCTCCTGGCGGACGAACGTGATGCGCCCGTCGGACAGGTAGGGCCGCACGACGTCGGCGATCGGGTCGGACCACCCGTTGTCGACCACGACGAGCTCCCAGTCCGCCGACGTCTGGGCGAACACCGACTCGATCATCCGCCCGAGGACGTCCTCGGTGCGGTAGGCCGTGGTGAGGAAGCTGAACGTCGGCGCGGGCGTGGACGCCGCGACGACCACGGTCCGCGTGGGGGCCGGGTCGTTCTCCGAGGGCGAGGGCGCGCGCGGGGCGGGTGTGGCGGAGGCCGGCGGCGGGGTCATCGCTGAGGGGGTCCTCGGGTGCGTTCTCACCGGCGCGGTCGCAGCTCGCCGCGGGCTCGTGGCGCCCGCGCCCTCGCGGGCCTCCGCAGCGCGTTCCACCGGACTGGTCACGGCGCGGATGTTAGACCCTGGGGCGGACCGTTCGGCAGTGTGGGGTTGCTCCGTTCGGCGACATCTCGCCACGGTTCGGTCACGGTAGCGCAAACAAGACACGGCGAGCACGCACGGTGCGAGTGATCACGTCGCCTCGATCAGGTCGCGCCATGTACCCGCTGTGCGGTCGCGCTCCGAGATCGCGGTGACCGGGAGGGGCCACGAGATGGCGAGATCCGGGTCGTCGTGGGCGACGGCGACGTCCTCGCCGGGCGCGTGGGGGCGGTCGATGCGGTAGCAGACGTCGGCGACCCCGGTGAGCGCCTGGAAACCGTGCAGCAGCCCGCGCGGGACGTAGAGGTGCCGGAACTCCTCGTCGTCGAGGCGGTAGGAGGCGACCGTGCCGAACGTCGGGGAGTCGGGGCGCGCGTCGACGAGGACGTCCTGGACCGCGCCGTGGGCGACGCGCACCAGCTTCGCCTCGCCCCGCCCGCGCCGGCCGTGCATCCCGCGGATCGTCCCCTGCCGCGAGCGCGACTGGCTGTCCTGGGCCTCGGGGCCGAGGTCCACGCCGTGCTCGCGCGCGATCGCGGTGTCGAAGGTGCGGACGAACAGCCCCCGGTCGTCGCGGTGGGGGGTGGGGACGAACAGCAGGACCCCGTCGATCGTGCTCGTGATGACCTCCACCGCCGCACCTTCCCACCCCGCGCGCGGGCGCCGGCGGGCACCCGGATAGAAGAGGCACCGTGGCCACCCCGATGTCCGACACCCACCGCGCCGACCCGACCTGCCGGTGGTGCGGGTCGGGGGAGGGCGACGTCGTCCTCGACCTCGGCGACCAGCCGCCCGCGGACCTCTTCCCGGCGGCCGACGACCCGGGCCCGGACCCGGTGCACCCGCTGCGCATGTGGCTCTGCCGCGCCTGCGGGCTCGCCCAGCTCGCCGAGGACCCGACGACGCCCGACGAGCCGCGCGGCGCCGAGCCGCAGGCGCTCGTCGACCAGGCGCGCGACGCCGTCGCCCGGGTCGAGGCCGCGGGCCTCCTGCCGGCGGGCGGCGGCACGGTGACCGAGTTCGGCAGCCCGCACGGCGGCTCCTGGCTCGACCTGCTCGCGGGCGCCGGGCTCGCCGAGGCGGCGCCCGGGCAGCCGGCCGACGTGGTCGTCGACTGCTTCGGCCTGATGCACGAGGAGGACCAGCGCGCCGGCCTCGCCGTGCGCGCCGGGGCCGTGGCCCCCGAGGGCGTGCTCGTGGTCCAGTTCCACACGCTCGCCGCCATCGTCGGCGACGGCGGCTGGAACGCGCTGCGCCACGGGCACTTCGCCTACTACTCGACGCCCGTGCTCACCGCGATGCTCGCCGAGGTGGGCTTCGAGGTCACTCACGCCCTCCTGTTCGACCTCTACGGCGGCACGGTGCTGCTCGCGGCCCGGCGCCGCGGCGTGGCGGGCCCGCGCGACGACGTCTCGGTGCGCGTCCAGACCGATCGCGAGGAGCGTGTCGGCGTGCGCGACCCGGCCGTGGTCGGCGGGCTCGAGGCGGCCGCGGCCGCCAGCGCCGACACCCTGCGCGAGCACCTCGCCGGCCGGCGCGAGGCCGGCCGCACCGTCCTCGGCTACGCCGCCGCGTCGCGCGCGGTGCCGCTGCTCAACCGCGCGGGCGTCGGGCCCGAGCTCCTGCCGGCGGTCGCCGACGGCTCGCCGGGCAAGTGGGGCCGGCGCGTCCCCGGCGTCGCCGTGCCGATCGTCGGGCCCGAGGAGGTCGAGCGGCGCTCGCCGGACGAGGTCGTCCTCTTCGTCACCGACCTGCTCGACGAGATGCGCACCCGCCTGCCCGCAGTGGAGGCGGGCGGGGGTCGTTGGGTCGTCGTCGACCCCGGCGTCCGGGTGATCCCGCCGCGGGAAGACTGACCCGTTCGGTTCTGCCCCACGCGTCACACGTTTCTCATCCATCTCATCCGTCTCGGTAGTTGTCGGACAACTGCGCCGAGTGGTTGTCTCGCGTCGCTCAGCGGTGCGCTCGATCGGACGAGCGATCGCACTGATGGTCACGATGCGGGGAGCGGTCACGGTGATGCGCTGGTGGGGACGCGGACGGCGGCGGGGCTGGGGCCGGGGTCGCGGTCGCGGCCGGGGTGTGCTCGTGCTGGTGGTGGTCGCGCTGGTGGGGCTCGCCGTGCCGGCGACGGCGCTCCCGACGAGCCCGGAGACGGAGCGCGCCCCGCGTGACCTCCACCGGGCGCCCTTCGCGTGGGACTCGCCGTGGAACCTGCCGCTCGCGGCGTCCGCGCGCTACCAGCCGTTCGACACGCGGGCGCGCAAGACCTACCTCGACATCGAGGACATCAGCGTCGATCCGTCCTTCCCGGTGCGCACCCTCGACCACGGCGGGCGGGACTACCGGGTGCACGT
The DNA here is from genome assembly GCF_056311855.1 of Actinomycetospora sp. ABD4_176. Classification (NCBI taxonomy): domain Bacteria; kingdom Bacillati; phylum Actinomycetota; class Actinomycetes; order Pseudonocardiales; family Pseudonocardiaceae; genus Actinomycetospora; species Actinomycetospora sp. ABD4_176. The sequence continues at coordinate 4,911,976 of NZ_CM149974.1, forward strand.
CGACCCGGACCTGACCGCCGACGGGTCGTACAACCACTGCGCCACGTTCCTCGTCGACTCCCCGGACCGCGCGACCGTCGTGCAGGGGCAGCCGCTGCGCCTGGAGGCGGGCGGTGACCCGTCCTACGAGCACACCTGGGACCCGCTGTCGCTGCGCGGGCCGGGGATCGCGGGCTGCCATGGGGGGTCGAACCTGTCGGGCATCGGCGGCACGCTGCGGGTGGGGGAGATGCGGGCGTCCGGGCCGATCACCCACGCGCTGAAGATCAGCCTGAACTGCGAGCTGTCGTGCAGCCGCCAGGACGGCGGGTTCCGCTGGCCGGCGTCGAAGGCCGACCGCGACTTCGAGGAGGTGTACCGGGGCAGCGACCCGCAGGTGAAGATGGGCACGCTCATGGCGCTGCCGCCCGACGTCGACCTCGGCCGCTTCACCTCGCCCGACGTCCGCAAGCTGGCGACGGCGATGCGCGACTACGGCGCCTACGTGGTCGACAAGACCGGCGGGCCGAGCACCAACTCGCTGTCGGTGCAGGCGGGCGCCGAGCGGGAGGTGCCGAGCATCGGGTCGGCGGAGATGCTGCGCCTGTTCCGGTCGCTGCACGTCGTCACCAACAGCGCGCGGGAGACCCCGGGCGGCGGGTCGCTGGGGACGCCCCGGCGGGCCGCCTGCGCCGGCCCGTTCGCCGACGGCACCGGCGGGGCGCCGCAGGGCTGCTGACGGCGGACGGGACGGAGCGGGCGGAGAGGGCGGGCGGCCGGGCAGGGCGGCTCACTCCGACGGCTTGCGCACCTCGGTCATCGTGACGACCCGGCGGGCCCGCTCGCCCTGCTCGCCCTGCTCGCCCTGCTCACCCTGTTCCTCCCGGTCGCGCGGGCGGCCGCCGGTGGCGCCGTTGCCCGTGGAGCCGTTGCCGGTGGAGCCGTTGCCCGTGGCGCCGTTCGAGCCGTGCGAGCCGTGGGAGCCGTGGCCGTCGGCAGCGCCGTGGCCGTTCGACGGCCCGTGGCCGTTCCCGTGCGAGGAGCCGTGGGTGGTCCCGTTCCGGCCGGCGTCGGCCGGGACCTGGGTGGTCGGCGCGTGCAGCGGGTCGGGCGCCTCGTGCGCCTCGGGCTGCCCGTGCGTCTCGGGTGCCTCGGGCGACGAGGGGGACGGGCCGGAGGGGCGCGCGACCGGCCGGATGGCCGTGGTCGGCGGGTCGATGTGCGGCGGCGGCACCGAGCGCGCGACCGGCCGGAGCTGGGCCGTCGGGGCGTGGGTGTCCGGGCCGGCGGGGGCCTGCGGGGACGCCGGCGGGCGGGCCGGTGGCCCCGGGCTCGGGGCGCCGGCGCGGCGCACGTCGACCGGAACGATCTGCTGGGTGAGCGGGTCGTAGCGCAGCCCGAGGATGACCGTCGGCGCGTCGAGGAGGTCGTCCTCGCCGCGCCGGGACGCCGGGTCCTGGTCCGGCCCGTCGGGGCCCTCGGTGGCCGCGACCCCGGCCTCCCCGCCGCCGCGGCGGCGACGGAGGAACTTCTGCACGAGGTCGCGCAGCTCGACGATCGTCGCCGGCGCGACCAGCGCGAGGGTGCCGAGGTAGATGGTGACGAAGAGCAGGAAGTCGGCGAGGAGGAAGAGCAGGCCGAGGACGATCCCGCGCGAGTCGGAGTCGAGGACCAGGTGCTCGAGCGCCCAGGTCGCGGCGCCCGCGATGGCGGCGGCGAGCACCGGCGGCACCATGACCTTCGCGAGCTCGCGCCAGCGCAGGCCCACCAGCGGCGCCGCGAGCGCCATCGTCACGAGACCGGCGACCAGCCCGTCGATCGAGGCGGCGAGGCCGACGCCGAGCAGGCCGAAGGGCAGCAGCAGGATCAGCGCGCCGATGCCGATGACGAGCGACGTGCCGGTGATCCAGTGCAGGAGGCGGCTCTTGCCCGCCCCCTTGATCGACTCCATGCCGACCGCGTTGAGCGCGGTGCCCGGGCCGAACCCGGCCATGGCGGCGACGAAGACGCCGGCGGGCGCCCAGCGCTCACCCAGCAGCACGACGATCGCGGGGCCGCCGATGACGACGAGCAGCGCGGCGAGGGGCACCGTCGCGGTCCACAGCAGGCGCAGGGCGCGCAGGAAGCCGCGCTTGAAGCGCACCGCGTCGCTGGAGATGCGGGCGAACGCGGGGAAGAGGACGTACGAGGCGACCTGGATGATCGCCTGCCCGGGCAGGGTGCCGATGCGGCGCCCGTAGCGGTACTGCCCGGCGGTGGGGATGTCCAGCGCGCGCCCGACGATCGCCTGCTGGGCGATCTCGCGGAAGTTGCCGGTGACGCCCTGCACGATGAGCGGGAACGAGAACCGCGCCATCTCGCGCCAGGTCTTGAAGACGAACTTCGCCTTGCCCGGGCGCCAGCCCGCGAGCGTCCAGGACGCGATGAGGGTCGCGATCTGCGAGGCGTAGAGGCCGGTGACCATGCCCCACACGCCGAAGCCCATCGCGCAGGCGGTCACCGTGACGACGGCGAACGAGCCGGCGGTCAGGGGGTCGACGATGAGCTTGCGCTTGAAGTTGAAGCGCCGCTGCATCAGCGCCTCGGGCACGTTGAGCAGCGCGTGGACGAGCAGGGTGCCCGAGGTCACGGCGGCGATGAGCCCGACCAGCTGGTCGTCGAAGAACATCCCGAGCAGCGGCGACGCGAGCAGGGCGCCGGTCGACATGATCACGCCGGTGGCGACGCTCGCCCAGAACGCCGTGTTGGCGGCTTCCTCGATGTCGTGCTCGCGCTGGATGAGCGCGGCCTTCATGCCCCCGCCGGCCAGGGCGGTCATGAAGTTGGCGAAGAGCGTGCCGAGCGTGAAGACACCGATCTCGGCCGGGGACAGCAGGCGCGCGACGACGACCGTCTGCGCGAGCGAGATGACCTGGGTGACGAAGAGCATCGCCGCCGAGATCGTCGCGCCGCGGCGCAGCGTCTTGCCGAGGCCCGAGAGGTTCGGGTTGTGCTCGTCGTCGCTGACCTTCGGCGTGGGCTCGGGCTCGACCTCGGCGCCCGGCCGGTCACCCGCGGGTTCCCCCGGCTGGAGCTGCGCGGTGTCCAGCGCCGGCGGCCCTCCTGCAGGGTCGTCGGAGCGCCGACCGGGTCCGGACCCGGCCGGATCCGGGCCGTCTGGTCGTCGCGTCATCGATCCCAACCGCTGGAGGACGACGGGTGGTCCCGTCCCGTCGGGGGTCGACCGCTCATCGTAGTCGCGTTTCCCCGCGTGTCCGGTCCGGTGGCGGTGCGGGGTCGGCGAGGTGGGACACCTCGCGGTCCGGCCGGAGGACGGTCCGGCGCGGCCCGCCGGTCCCGGCCCAGGTCACGGTGACGGTGTCCCCGCTCGTCGCGACGTCGAGCGGCGCGGTCACGCCCGTCACCGCGGGGCCGGTGAGCAGCAGGGTGGCCACCACGCAGGGGCTCCCCGGGCGCAGCCAGACCTCGTCGCCGAGGAACCAGCAGGGGTCCCGCCCCTCGAGCCGTCCGGACCACCAGCCGAGCTCGCCGGCGCCGGGGTCGCCGCCGCGCAGCCGCCACGGCGTGGCCGGCTCGGAGGCGGCGGTGAGCAGGCGCAGGACGGGGGTGCCGTCGCGGCGCGCGAGGACGCCGTCGTGGTGCCCGTCGGGGGTCAGGTCGGGGTGCAGCGGCCAGGTGGTGCGGGCGCGGTGCGGGGTGCGCCGGGCGGTGAGCACGTCCACCACCAGCAGCGCGTCCTCGCCCGGCGGCGCCTCGACCAGTCGGCGGTGGGTGACGGGGTCGGCGAGGCGCCGGTAGCCGTCGTGCTCGGCGTCCACGCGCCCGGCTGCGAGGTCGACCTCGCGCACCGAGGTGCGCGCGTGCTCGGTCCACAGGAACGGGCCGCCGCTCACCGACTGGTCGAGGTCGTCGACGGCGACCGTCGCGTGCGCCCGGGTGCTGCGGTGCGCGGTGCGCCACGCGGGGTGGGCGAAGTAGCTGCCGGTGCCCGGGTCGCCGACGAGGTCGTGCCCGTCGACCGCGAGCCCGACCGCCAGCGCGTCCGCGTGCCCGTGCGCGGCGATCGACAGGTAGCCGAGCGGGCCCACGTCGACGAGGACGCGCCGGGCGCCGTCGCGCAGGACGACGACCCCGCCGTCGCGGGCGTACGCCGAGCGCGGCTCCCCGGGGACGTCGGGAACGTCCGTGCCGGCACCCAGGCGCGCCGCCACCCAGGCGGACGTGAGGTCCTCGCGCCCGCAGCGGCGGGCGGCGGGCTCGCCGGTGAGCACGGCCGCGAGCGCGAGGTGCTCGCGGACCTCCCGGACCGGCGCCGGGTCCAGGCGCAGCGCGAAGCCCTCGTCGTCGTCGCCGGTGCGCGGCACCGGGTCGTCGTCGCCGACGAGGTCCGCGAGGTGCCCCGCGGAGCGCCCGACGGCGGCGAGCAGGGCCGCGTCGTCGGCGGTCGGGGTGTGGCCGGGACGCAGGCGCCGCAGCAGGGCGACGACGCCGAGGAGCTCGGCGGTGAAGACCTGGTAGCCGACGGCCTGCTCGGCGCCGACGCCGTCGGGGAGGACCTGGCGCCGGGCCTCGACGGCGAGCGCGGCCATCGCGTCGCGCTCCCACCGGCGGGCGCGGGCGAGCTCGGGGAAGGTCATCGCGACCGCGGCGAGGCCCGCGAGCTCGCCGACGAGGTGGTTGTTCGCCGAGCTGTGCCGCGAGCGGTCGCGCCAGCAGCGCCGGGCCCCGGCGGCGAGCATCCGCACCGCGTCGCGGTAGCGGTCGGCGTCGAGGTCCGGGTGGTCGGCGAGGCCCTGGAGCGCGACGGTCACCGACAGGGCCCGCACGCCGGCCTCGAAGGCGCCGCGCCAGGCGATGCCGCGCCCGGGCGGGTTCGCCGCGATCCAGGAGTCGAGCTGGTCGAGCGCCTCGCGCCCGTAGCGGTCGTCGCCGGTGACCAGCCAGGCCTGCGCGAGCCACGGGAGGTGCTGCAGGCGGTTGAGCTCCCAGATCCACTTCGGGTCGCCGTGCCCGCTGCGGTGGTTGATCTCGTCGGCCGGGCGGTCGGGCCAGCGGAACCCGGCCAGCGGGTCGAGCCACCAGTCGATCGGGCCGTCGTAGCGCGCCTCGGGGTGCGCGAAGTAGGTGAAGCGGTGCTCGAGCACCCGGTCGGCCGCCGCGACGAGGGCCGCGGTCGCCTCCGGGTGCTCGGCGGCCATCGCCGTCGCGGTCGTCCGGTCGAGGAGCACCGGCCGTCCCGTGCCGGCCCGGAAGTCCTCGCGTCGCGCCGCCCAGTCGATCGCGTCGGTGCCGAGCAGCCGGGCGTCGGTGGGCTCGGCGTCGCCGGTGACGCGCCGGGCGACCGAGCCGCCGACGGTGGCCGCGCGGTGCGCGACCTCCTGCGGGCTCATCGAGCGGAGCCGCCGCGCGTACCAGGTCAGGGCGGAGCGGGTCGGCGCTCCGGGGCGGGCCATGGGCCGACTGTACGGGGCGTCCGGACGACCCCCGGGCCCGCCCAGGTGGCGCCGCTGCAGCGACCGAGGATGTCACCACATGCGCCACATCAGTCTCATCAGTCCGTGTCGTTGTCTCCTGTCACGACGAGTGGTCGAATCACTGCGGCAAACGGTCGACAAGCACAGCGTCCTTACGGCGCACGGTCGATCCGGTTCGACGAACGGCAGGAGCAGGGGTCGGCATGCGGACGAACGGTCGCGGGGCGTCGTGGGGTGCGCGGGGTGCGCGGGGTGTGCGGGGGGCCCAGCGCCGAGCGGTGGTCGGCGCGGTCCTCGGTGCCGGGCTGGCGCTCGGCACCGGGGTCGGCGGGGCCGCCCCGGCCCTCGAGGAGAGGACGGCCGGGGCCGCGGCGGGTGCGACGGCGGAGACCGCGGCCAGCGCCGCGCCCACCCGCGTGCCCGTCGGCAGCCGCGAGCTCTTCGTCGGCGACTTCGAGACCGGCGACTTCTCCCAGTGGACGACCTGCCAGGCCAAGAACCTCAACAAGCGCTGCCGGACCATCGGCGCCGGCAACGACCAGATGCGGATCGTCCCCGCCCCGGACGCGCGCCAGGGCCGCTACGCGGCGAGGTTCAACATCCGCCCCGGCGACATCCCGCCGTTCGGCGGGAAGGAGCGCTCGGAGGTCCAGTCCAACGCGGCCGGCGCGCTGGTCCACGAGGGCGACGAGCGGTGGTACGAGTGGTCGATGAAGTTCCCCGAGGACTTCGAGAACCCGCGCGGGGTCTGGTTCATCGTCCTGCAGTGGCACAGCTCGTCGGGCTCGCCGCCGCTGGCCATCAACATCGAGCGCAACGGCGACGTCATGATCGGCGGGGACGGGCTCAAGAGCGAGCCCCGGCGCTCCCTGGGCAAGGTCCGGCCCGGCGAGTGGGTCGACTACGTCCTGCACGTCAAGTTCTCGCGCGACCGCGACAAGGGGTTCGTCGAGGGCTGGGAGAACGGGCGCCAGACCGTGCCCCGCTACAACCGCGCGGCGATGAAGGACGACGAGAACTACCTCAAGCAGGGCGTCTACCGCGACACGGGCCCGGCCACGTGGGTGATGCAGGACGGGCTGCGGGTCACCGCACCCTGACCGGGGTCAGCGGGCGGTCGCATCGTCCCGGCCGGTGACCGACTCGGCGAGCCGCGTGAACGCCTCGGCCGTCCCCTCGATGGTGAAGTCGCGCCGGGCCCGCGCCCGGGCCCGCTCGCCCATCTCGCGGCGCAGGTCCGGGTCGTCGGCGAGCTTGCGCAGGCGGGCGCCGAGGGCCGCGGCGTCGCCGCGCTCCACGAGGTAGCCCTCCTCGCCGTCGGCGACCAGGTCGGCCACGGCGCCGACGTCGGTGGAGACCACCGGCAGCCCCTGGGCCATCGCCTCCATGATCGAGATCGGCACGCCCTCGTGGTCGGAGGACAGCGCGAACACGTCCGCGCCGGCGAGCAGGCGCACGACGTCGCGGCGCTGGCCGAGGAACGTCACCGCCCGCTCCAGGTCCCGCGACGCGACGATCCCCTCGAGCTCCGCGCGCCGCGGGCCGTCGCCCACGACGGCGACGTGCAGGCGGGGGTCGTGGAGGTCGGCGACGGCCTCGAAGAGCACGTGGTGGGCCTTCGCCGGCGTCAGCCGGGCCAGGACCACGACGACCACGTGCCCGTCGTCGACGCCCAGCTCGGCGCGCGCGGACGCCCGGTCGGCGTCGGTGCGCAGCGGCGGCACGACGATCCCGTTGGGCACCAGGTACTCGCGGACGCGGCTGAGCGGCCCGCGGTTCACGCCCTCCTCGTCGTGCAGGTAGCGGCCCTGCGACGGCGAGAGCAGGGCGAGCCCCCGGGACAGGAAGAGCGTGTTGACCGCCCAGCGCGGCAGCACGCGGCTGCCGACGACCGTCCGGTCCATGTTGTGCGCGGCGACCACCGAGACCGGGCCGCCGGCCAGCACCGCGGCCAGACGCCCGAACAGCAGCGCCGCCTTGTGGTAGTTGGCGACGAGCACGACGTCGGTGCGGACCCGGCGCAGGTGGCGCACCAGGCGCGGGAGCGTCGAGGGGTCGAAGCGGCCCGAGCGCTCGAGCACCGTGACCGGCACGCCGCCGGCACGGAAGTCGCCCGCCAGCGGGCCCTCCTCGCGCAGGCAGACGACGTCGGTGACGACCCGGTCCGGGTCGAGGTGGGCGAAGGTGTTGCGCAGCACCGTCTCGGCGCCGCCGTGCGCGGCGAGGTCGAGCACGAGGGTGACGTGCAGGGGCCGGCGGTCGATGACGTCGGTGCGCGGGCCCGGCCAGGCGAGCTCGGGGGCGTCCTCGTCGCGGCGCGGCAGCACCGGGGTGCGGGCCTCGCGGCCGGCGGTCTCCTCGAACGCGTTCTGCGCCTCGGCGACCGACCGCTCGAGCGTGAACACCTCGTCGACCCGGCGGCGTGCGGCCGCGCCCATCTCGCGGGCGGCCGCGGGGTCGGCGAGCAGCTCGAGGAACCCCGCCGCCAGCGCGGCCGGGTCCTCGGCGGGCACGACGCGGCCGGTGACCCCGTCGACGATCATCTCCGGCACGCCGCCGACCGCGGTGCACACCGCGGGCCTGCCGGCGCTCATGGCCTCGAGCAGCGAGTTCGGGCAGGCCTCCACCGTGCGCGAGCTCAGGGTGAAGATGTCGAACACCCGGTGCAGGCGGCGCGGGTCGTCCTGGTGGCCGAGCAGCAGCACGTGCTCGGTGAGGTCGAGCTCGTCGATGAGCGCCTCGAGGTTCGCCCGCTCCGGGCCGTCACCGACGAGCAGCAGGCGCGCGTCCGGGCGCTGGTCGACGACGCGGCGGAAGGCGCGCAGGAGCGTCGGGTGGTCCTTCTCCTGGCGCATCACCGCGACGGTGCCGATGACGGTGTGCTCGTCGGTGAGCCCGAGCTCGCGGCGCGTGGCGGCGGGGTCGTCGCCGGCGGCCGCCATCCACGTCGGGTCGATGCCGTTGTAGACGATGCGCAGCTTGCGGGCGTCGTAGCCGAGCTCGCCGGTGATGTAGGGCAGCTGGCCCCAGGCGACGCCGTAGACCTCGTCGGCGGTGCGGGCGAGCTGCTTGTTGACCCAGCGCCGCCCGCGCCCGGCCGGGACGACGTCGCCGCAGTTGCGGACCCACACCAGGATCCGCGGCACCCTCGTGAGGATGCCGGCGACGCGGCCGAGGACCTCGGCGTTGAACCCGCGCAGCACGACGATGTCGGGCCGCTGGCGGCGCATCTCGTGCACCAGCCCGCGGACCATGCCCACGACGTCGCGCTTGCCCCGCTTCAGCTCGGTGCGGGGCACGTCGGCGGCCTCGATGCGCGCCCAGTTGGCGCCGAGGCGGCCGCGGTCCTGGAGGCAGACCACCGAGCCGCGCACACGGTCGGGGTCCATCGAGGTGAGCAGGGTGGCGGCGTGGCGCTCGGCGCCGCCCACGGCGAGCGTGGGGACGACGAACATGACCCGCAGCGGCCCCTCCGCCGTCACGGGTCGGCGGGGGCGCCTCACGAGCCGGTGCGGGTGTCGGGGTCCGTCACGGTCACGGACGGTACCGACGCCGCGGGGTCGGACCCGGGCGCGGCCGGGTGGCGGCGGGAGAGCACGTCGTGGTACAGCTCCTCGATCCGCTCGGCGACCGCCTCGGCGAGGAACTCGGAGCGGGCGCGGGCCAGCGCCGCCTCCCCGAGGGCGCGGCGCCGCCCGGGATCGGCGAGGAGCTCGCCCAGTGCGTCGGCGAGCGCGGGGACGTCGTGCGGCGGGACCAGCAGGCCCTCGGTGCCCGACGCGACGAGCTCGGGGATGCCGCCGACCTCGGTCGCCAGCACCGCGACGCCCCGCGACATGGCCTCGAGCACGACCATCGGCTGGCCCTCGTTCTCCGAGGGCAGCGCGAGGACGTCGGCGTCGGCGAGCAGCGCGGCGACCTCGTCGCCGGAGAGCCAGTCGTGCACGGTGACCGACCCGACGACGCCGAGCTCGTCGGCGAGGGCACGGGCCCGGTCGTGCTCGCCGTCGCCGGCGAGGGTGAGGCGGGGGCCCGGCGCGCCGGTCGCGGTGCCGCCGACGACCTTCGCCCACGCCTCGAGCAGGTCGAACGCGCCCTTCTTGGCCCAGATGCGGCCGAGGAAGACGACGTGGGGCGCCGCGTCCGGAGCGCGCCGGGTCACCGGGGCCGCGGGCACCGGGTTGGGCAGCGACGTCAGGACGGCGTCGGGAGCGATCCGCGCCAGCCGCTCGCGCATCAGCCCGCCGAGGGCGACGACGACGTCCGCGCGGGTCAGCGTGGCCCGGACGACCCGCTGCACGGGGGTGGGCGCGCGGTCGTGGAACAGGTGGAACCGCCCGCTGTGCACGTGGAGCACGACGGGCACCCGCAGCGCGTACGCGGCCCAGCAGACGACGGCCTTGCGCACGAAGCTGCCCGCGGCCGACATGTGCACGTGCACCAGGTCGGGACGGCGCGCGACCAGCTCGACGAGCACGCGCGCGAGGCCGGTGGCGAACGTCGCCGCCTTCGCGACCGCGCTGCCGTCGCGGTGGGTGGCGACGTGCCGGACGCCCCACCGCGCCCACAGCCCGGTCGCGGCGAGCGTGCGGACGCACGTCGCGATCCCGCCCTGCGTGGTGGTGCTCGTCGAGACCCAGAGGGTCCGCGGGGCGCGGGTCACCGCGCACCCAGGGGCCGGCCGGTGATGATCGGCGCGCCGGCGGGGACGGCGTCTCTGCCGGTCTCCCGCGCGCGGCCCTCCTCGGCCCACGCGACCTGGTCCGCCGGCGACATCCCGCCGGGCAGGCCCGCGCCGGGCGTGCCCGGGCGGGGTGCGGGGCGGGTGTCGCGGAAGCGTTCGAGCTGGCCCACGACCATGCCGGCGTAGAGGAAGCAGATGAGCCCGGCGAAGTCGAGGATGCGCAGGTCCACCGTCACGCCGTTGACGACGAGGATGACCATCGCGGTGAAGCCGACGACCGCCAGCGGGCGACCGAGGAACGTGCCCTCCGGCAGCTCGCGCAGCGCCCGGTGGAGCAGGTAGAAGACGCCGACGAGCACGGCCAGCCACAGCAGCAGCCCGGGGATGCCGAGCTCGGCGCCGATGCCCAGCTCGTTCTCGTGGGAGATCAGCCCCCGGCCGCGCTCCCACGCGACGTCCTGCGACCAGGCGACGTGCTCGAAGGTGTTGTAGCTGCGGAACCGCGCGATGCCGATCCCGAGCAGCGGGTGCTCGTAGATGGCCTTGAACGCCGTCGCCATCATGTTCAGGCGGTCGTAGATCTCGCTCGACGAGCCGATGCCGCCCTCGGAGCGCTCCGAGGAGAAGAAGGTCCCGGCGTTGGCGGCCACGCCGGCCGCACCGAGCGCCAGGTAGACGACGAACGGCCGGCGCCAGCCCTTCGCGAGGACCGCCCCGACGAGCAGGGCGACGACGAGGGAGAGCAGCGCCGAGCGGGTGTGGGTCAGGTAGACCCCCGCCGCCATCGGGACCGTCAGCGCGTAGAGCAGCCACCGCGTGCGCTTGGCGGTGCCCGGACGCGTGGCGAGGAAGATGCAGACCAGGAACCCGATGACGAGCAGCAGCCCGTTGACGACGGGCTGGTTGAAGACGCCGACCGCGCGGCCCTCCCAGCCCGGGTTCTCGACGATGTAGCGCGGCCACACGAGCCGCTCGGGCCCGTAGAACGGCAGGATGCTGACCCACGCCGAGTAGGTCGCGATGGCGACTGTCGTCCAGAGCAGCCAGCGCACGGCCTTCTCGGAGTCGAGCACCGACTTCGCCACGACGTAGGTGACGAACGGCAGGATCGTGCCGCTGAAGATCCAGCGGTAGACCTCGGACGACGCGCCCGTCACCGGATCGACGGCGTCGAGCTCGCGGGGGATGAGCGCCGAGACGATGTTCCAGACCAGGTAGGTCGTCATCAGCCACTCGACGGTGCCGAGGCGCGGCATCTCCTTGGTGCGCCGGGCGACCGCCAGGGCGAGGGCGAGGACCATGGCGTAGAACAGCGGCGCCAGCCCCTCGGCCGACACGAACTCCTTCTGCGCGGTGCGGCCGAAGCTCGCCAGCACCACCAGCAGGAGCGCGATCAGCGGGTTGTTGAGGGCCAGCGCGAACACCGCCGCGCCCACGCCGATCGCGGCGAGCAGGATGCCCGCGTCGCCCGGCGAGGTGAAGGCCACGGCGGCGACGACCACGACGACGATCGCGCCGATCACGTACTCGCTGCGGGACCGGTCGCGCACGCCACCGGGGAGCAGGCTCACCGTCGCTCACCCGGCGTCGCCGCCGCAGCACCCGGGGTCGGGGTCATCGGCGCCCTCTCGTCGGCAGTCGTCGACCGGCACCGCGGGCGGGCGCCGGGAACACGCCGGACCAGGATATCGGGCTGCGCGAGCGGGGCGGACGGGGCCGTCGCGGGCGCCCCCGGGACGACCGGGTTCGATGGGTCGTGCCCGCACCGCCGTCCACGGGGGAGAAGACATGACCGACAGGTATCTCGTCACGGGGGCGGCGGGCTTCGTCGGCAGCACGATCTGCCGCCGGCTCGCCGCCGCCGGGGTCGAGACGGTGGGCGTCGACTGCTTCACCGACTACTACGACACGACGCAGAAGAAGGACAACCTCGCGACGATCGAGGGCGGCTCCTTCCGGTTCGTCGAGGCCGACCTGACCGCCACCGACCTGCCCGCCCTGCTCGACGGCGTCACCCACGTCGTCCACCAGGCCGGCCAGCCCGGCGTGCGCAGCAGCTGGGGCGAGGAGTTCGCGGTCTACACCCGCAACAACGTGGAGCTCACCCAGCGCCTGCTCGAGGTCGCGCGGGCGTCGGACACGCTGCAGCGGTTCGTCTACGCCAGCTCGTCGTCGGTCTACGGCGACGCGGAGCGCTACCCGACGCTGGAGACCGACCTCCCGCGCCCGGTCAGCCCGTACGGCGTCACGAAGCTCGCCGCGGAGCACCTCTGCACGCTCTACGCGTCGAACTTCGGGGTACCGACGGTGTCGCTGCGCTACTTCACCGTCTACGGCCCGCGCCAGCGTCCCGACATGGCGTTCACGCGGTTCGTGCGCGCGGGCCTGCTGGGCGAGCCCATCACCGTCTTCGGCACGGGCGAGCAGGTCCGCGACTTCACCTTCGTCGACGACATCGTCGAGGCGAACCTGCTGGCCGCCGACCGGCCGAGCCCGCCCGGCACGGTCCTCAACATCTCGGGCGGCAGCAGCGTCTCGCTGAACGAGGCGCTGGCGGTGCTCGAGCGGGTCGTCGGCCGGGAGCTGCGGATCGTGCGCCACGACCGGACCGCCGGCGACGTCTTCCGCACCGGCGGCGACGCCTCCCGCGCGGCCGAGGTCCTCGGCTGGCGGCCCGCCGTGTCGCTCGAGGAGGGCCTGGCCGCCCAGGCGGCGTGGATGCGCGGCGTGCTCGGCACGGCCTGACACGCCCCGGGACGACGACGGCGGGAGGGCCACCAGGGCCCTCCCGCCGTCGTCGTTCGTGCCGGGGCGTCGGCTACTTCTCGGTGCGCATCGTCACCGTGGGCGCCGACAGGTTGCCGTGGCTGGCCTCCGACGCGCCGCCGTCCTTGCTCGCCGCGCCGGTGCCCGAGCTCGTCGGGGCGGCGCTGCGCGAGAACCGCGCGGTGCCGACGCGCTTGGCGCCGGGGGGCGAGCTCGGCGAGGCCGGGGCGCCGTCCTTGCCCGCGGGCGACGCCCCGCCCTGGCCACCGCCCGGGCGGGCCGGGGACGAGGGACCGGCCGAGGGACCGGCCGACGGGCCGCCGGGCTGCGGGCCGGTCGGCTTGGGGCCGCTGCCCGGGTTGGGCTTCGGGCTCGGGGACGGCTTGGCCCCCGCGCTGCGGCGGGTGTGCACGCTCACCCCGGGCGCCTCACCGGCGGGACCGCCGGGCGCACCCGGGCCCGAGGGCGCACCGGGTGCCGAGGCCGCGCCGGGCTGGGGCGCGCTGCCGGTGGGCTTGGGCGCGTTCCCGGTGGGCTGGGGCGCGTTCCCGGTCGGCTTGGCGCCCGGCTTCGCGGCCGACGCGCCGGCGGCACCGGCCGCGGCGGCGCCGGCGGCACCGGCCTGCGCGGTGGGCCCACCCTGACCGGCCTGACCGGCCTGACCGGCCGGGCCCGGCTGCCCGCCGCCGCCGCCCGCGGGCGGCTTGCTGCCCGACCCGCCGCCCTGCGGCGCGCCGCCGGGCGAGGGCTTCGCGCCGGGGGACGGCTTGGCGGCCGACCCGCCCTGCGGCGCGCCGCCGGGCGAGGGCTTCGCGCCGGGGCGCGCCGACGGGTCGTCGCGCCGCGGGGTGCCGTTGGCGGGCTGGCCCGACCCCGCGGACGCAGGGGACGCGGGGGACCCGGAGGACGCCGAGGACGCGCCACCGCGCGCCGCGTTCCCGTTGGTGGGGCTGCCGTTGGTGGGCTTGGCGACGCCGTTCACCGGCGCGCCGTTGGCGCCGTCGGAGCTCCCCGCGGCGCCGGAGGCGGCACCGGGCGCAGCACCGGCCGCGGAACCGGCCACAGCACCCGCCGCGCCGCCGGCGCCCATCGCCGCGCGGGCCTCCTCGAGCTTCTCGCGCGAGATCGGGGCGGTGCGGTCGGCCGGCGGGACCTGCGCCGGACGGGCCGGGGCGCCGCCAGGGGCCTGACCACCGGGGCCGCCCTGAGCACCGGGGCCGCCCTGACCGCCCTGACCGCCCTGACCACCGGGGCCACCGGGACCGCCGCCGGGGGCCGGGGGCACGGGCGGGCCGGCCGGCAGGCGCGCCGGGGTCCAGGAGCGCTCGGCGAGGAAGCCGGGGTCGGCGAGCTGGCCGGGGTTGCGCACCAGCACCACGCCGAGCGCGGTGCCGCCGGAGCGGGCCAGCGCGTCGAGCGCCGCGGAGGCGTCGCGCGAGCGGGTCTGGCCCTCCTCGACGATGAGCAGCGCGCGGTCGGCGGCCGAGCACACGACCTGGCCCTCGACGCTCTCGGCGGGCGGGGCGTCGACGATCACGAGGTCGGCGAGCATCCGGCCCTGCGCGAGCAGGCGCGAGACGTGCGAGCGGGAGAACAGCGCGAACAGGTCGTCGCGCTTGCTGCCCCGCGGCGAGACGAGCAGCGCGCGCCCGTTCGAGAACACCTTGCCGTCGATGCGGCTGTCGCCGCGCTCGGCGAGGAAGTCGGCGACACCGGACATCGACGCGAGCTCCGACGAGCCGCCGGCGTCGCTCTCGAGGTCGGCCTGCACCAGCAGGGTGGTCTGGCCCTGTAGGGCGCGCAGCCCGGCGAGGGCCACCGCGACCCGCGTCTTGGAGGCGCGGGCGGTGCTCGGGCCGGTGATCGCGAGCGAGCCCGGGACCGGCATGCCGTGGGCGTTCGTCAGGCCCATGAGCGCCCGCAGCATCTCGTTGCGGGCGTTCTCGCCGGAGCGGCGCTTGCCGCCGACCACCGCGAGGACCTGCAGGCCCAGGCGGTCGCGGACCTCGCTCGGCGTCACGATGCGGTTCTCGAAGCGCCCGAGCGCCATGGCGAGCAGGGCGCCGAGGAGCAGGCCACCGACCAGGGCGGCGCCGGCGTTGCGGCCCGCGTTGGTCGGGTTGGAGACGACACCGGCGTTGAGCTGGAGGTCCTGCAGCTGGTTGGTGGTGCTGCTCAGGTCGTCGATCTGGTCCTGCAGCCGGTTGGCCTCGGAGGTGTTGCCGGCGGCGCGCGCGGCGTCACGCTGCTGGGTGAGCGTCTCGACCTGCTGCCGCTGGGCCTCGCCGCCGCTGAGGCTGGTGTTGACGTCGTCCCGCAGCGTGACGGCCATCCTCGTCGCCGAGTCGGAGGCGACCTCGGGGCTGTCGGCGACGGCCTCGATGTAGACGATCGGGCTCGCCGCGGCGATGCGGGCGTTGAGCGCGACCGAGTCGGGGACGCCGGCCGTCTGGCGCAGCTGCTGCTGCGACGACGCCTGGTTGAAGTAGTCGGCGTAGCCCTGGGCGAGGACGGTGTCCTGCTCGGGGGCGCGGTCCTGCGAGACGATGGTCAGCGCCGACCGGCCGGTGTAGGTCGACCCCTGCAGGAGCGAGGCTCCCAGGGAGCCGACCGCTGCCACGATGCCGATGACGAGGATCAGCACCCAGCGCCGGCGGATGCGATCCCACTGGATCTGGAGCGGGCTCATGACGTGCCTTTCGTCCGATCGTCGGCGTGTCGCCCCCGGGGGACGCCGGTGGGCATCCTACTGTGGTGGTGCGGGGCGACCGCCGTGCTGCGCTCGCCGGTCCACCCGGGGGCGGGGCCGATGGCGCGGGTCATCGCTGCGGGTCCCTCAGCGTCCCTGCGTGGCCGACTCGTAGGCCGCCAGCAGTTCCTTCTCGGAGTTCGTCCAGGAGAGCGGCCCGGAGACGCGCTCCATGCCGATCTCGCCCATCGCCCGCCGACGACGGGGGTCGTCGAGCAGCTCGGACACGAGGCCCGCGAACTCGCCGACGTCGTTGGGGCGGGCGTAGACCGCCGCCTCCCCGGCCGAGACACGGGCCTCGACCAGGTCGAACGACACCACCGGCCGCCCCATCGCCATGTACTCCATGATCTTGTTCATGGTGGACACGTCGTTGAGCGGGTTGCGCGGGTCCGGCGCGAGGCAGACCGACGCGGTGGACAGGTGACGCAGCACCTCGGAGTCGGAGATGCGGCCGGTGAAGGTCACGCGGTCGTCGAGCCCGTGGGCGTGCGACAGGGCGACGACGTCGTCGAAGGCGTCGCCGGTGCCCATGAAGACCGCGTGCCAGTCGTCGCGGCGCTCGGCGAGCTGCGCGAGCGCGCGGATCGCGTAGTCGACCCCGTCCTGGGGACCCATGACGCCGAGGTAGCAGAGCAGGTGCTCCTTGCCCCGCGACAGCGCCGGCTCGGGCTCGCCGAGCCGGAAGCGCTCGATCGCGGGCGCGCTGCGCACCACGAAGGTGTCCTCGACGGGCACGCGCCCGCGGCCGGTGGCGACGGCCCGGTAGCTCTCGTTGGTGGCGATGACCGTGTCCGCGGTGCGGTAGGTCGCCCACTCGAGCAGCCGCATGCCCCAGTACATCGAGTCCTTCTTCTCGCGGAAGCGCGAGAGGTAGAGCTCGGGGACGAGGTCGTGCTGGTCGAAGATGACCCGCGCGCCGCGCGCCTTGGCCCGCAGCGCGGGCAGGAACAGCAGGTCCGGCGGGTTGCACAGGTGCACGACGTCGACCGGCGCGCGCTTCTGGATGCGCCTGATGAGCCGGTTGGTGTGCCAGAGGGCGGTGCCGTACTCCTTGAGGTAGCCCTGCGGCCCCCCGGTCGCGGCCTCGAGCGGGTAGCGGTCGATCCGCACCCCCTCGATGACGACCTCGGTCTCGGTGTCCCGCTTCGTGCCCTGCGGGCAGATCACCTCGACCTCCCACCCGTGCCCGGTGAGGGTCTGGCACTCCTGCCAGACCCGCCGGTCGAAGGGGACCGAGAGGTTCTCGACGACGATCAGGGCTCTACCAGGCAAGGCCGACATATCCCTCCTGTCGCCGACGCGACGCCGCGTCGGGCAGCCGGACGAGGTCGATCACGGGCACATGCGTGCCGTCGCCGAGGGCGGCGCGGACGTCGTCGTCCGCCTTGCCCACGACCAGCACCTCGGCGTGGTCGACGACCTCGGCGACGCTGTCGACGAGCAGGTCGCGCAGGTGCGGGAGGCGGGCCTCGATGAAGGCCCGGTTCGCCCCGAGCAGCGCCGACTCGACGACGGCGGGGTCGTAGATGCGCAGGTCGAAGCCCTTGCCGAGCATCCGCTCGCAGAGCTCGACCAGCGGGCTCTCCCGCAGGTCGTCGGTGCCGCCCTTGAACGCGAGGCCGAAGACGCCGACCCGCCGCTTCCCGGTGGCGGCGACGTGCTCGAACGCGCGCTGGATGTGCTCGTCGTTGGACGGCAGCACGTTCTCCAGGATCGGCACGCGCACGTCGTGGCGGCGCGCGGCGTGCACCAGGCCGCGGAGGTCCTTGGGCAGGCACGAGCCGCCGAACGCGAAGCCCGGGCGCAGGTAGGCCGGGCTGATGTTCAGCTTCGTGTCGGAGAGGAAGATCTCCATGACGTCGTGGGAGTCGACGCCGAGCTCGCGGGCCAGCGCCCCGATCTCGTTCGCGAAGCCGATCTTGAGGCCGTGGAAGGTGTTGTCCACGTACTTGGTCATCTCCGCCACCGGCGGCTCGACCCGGAACTCCGGGGCGCCGAGGCCGGCGTAGAGCGCGAGGACCGCGTCGCCGCTGGCCGGGTCGAACTCGCCGACCACGGTCTTGGGCGGGTCGTAGAAGTCCTTGACGCTGGAGCCCTCGCGCAGGAACTCCGGGTTCACCGCGACGCCGAAGTCCTGGCCGGCGACGAGGCCCGAGGCCTCCTCGAGCAGCGGGACCAGCACGCCCAGGCAGGTGCCCGGCAGCATCGTCGACCGGAAGACCACCGTGTGCCGGCCGGCCTCCGGGTCGCGCGAGGCCAGCGCCTCGCCGATCTCGCGGGCGGCGCGCTGGAGGTAGGTGGTGTCGAGGCTGCCGTTGGGCGCCGAGGGGGTGCCCACGCACACCAGCGAGAGCTCGGTGCCGTGGATCGCCGTCGTCACGTCGTCGGTGACGGTGAGGCGCCCGGCGGCGACGACCTCGGTGACGATGTCACCGATGCGCTCCTCCACCACGGGCGTGCGCCCCTCGCCGATCATCGCGAGCTTGGCGGGGTTGACGTCGACACCGACGACGTCGTGCCCTTCCGTGGCCAGGCATGCCGCACTCACCGTGCCGACGTAGCCGAGACCGAAGACACTGACCTTCATCGCAGGGAGTCCTCGCAGAAGGGTCGGGGTCGCGGCGGTCGAGTGGGGAGCGGGACCGCACGCCGGGTCCCGGTCACGGTACCGACGGCTCTCGGCCACACCGCCGTCGGGCAGTGCGCCGGGACACGACGCTGAGGATCCACTCACCGATACGGAGGACGTCCGGGAGGCCGCGAGGTTGGCCCCGGATGGGGGCGAGACCGGACCGTTAGCCTCGGGCGGGTGAGCCGTGACGTGCCTGCCGTGCCCGATGTGGAGGTCCTCGCCGATCCCGCCGACGAGCCCGGGCTGGTCGACGAGTGGCGCGCCCTGGCCGAGGCCGCGGGCAACGCGTTCGTGTCCCCCGAGTGGTACGGCGCCTACGCCCGCCACTACGGCACCGAGGCTCCCCCGTTCGTGGTGCGGGTCCGCGACGCCGACGGGCGCCTCGCCGGGCTGCTGCCGCTCTGCCGCTCCGGGCGCACGGTGCGCTTCGCCGGCGCGAACGTGGGCGACCGCTTCGCCCCCGTCGCCGCGGCGGGCCGCGAGGCCGAGGTGGCCCGGGCGGCCGCCGGGGCGCTGGGCCGCGAGGCCGTGGTGCTGCACAACGTCGACGCCGGCGCCGCCTGGATCCCGGCGCTGGGCGAGGGCCTGCGCGGGCGGCTCCACACCCGTTCCGCGGCGACGCGGCTGCGCGGCGGCGTCATGCCCTACGTCCCGCTGACCGGGCACACCTGGGACACGTTCCTCGGCGCCCGCAGCCGCAACTTCCGCCAGCAGGTGCGGCGCAAGGAGCGCGCGCTGGTCGACGGCCTGGGCGCGAAGGTGCGCGCGACGTCGTCGCCCGGCGAGGTCGTCGGCGACGTCGGCGAGTTCTTCCGGCTGCACGCCCTGCGGTGGGACGAGCGCGAGGGCGGGTCGACGATCACCAGCCCCACCGTGCGCGCCTTCCACGAGGACTTCGCCGCCGCCGCGCTGGAGCGGGGCTGGCTGCGGATGTCCTTCCTGGAGATCGACGGGGGTGCCGTCGCGGCGCTCTACGCCTGGCGGATCGGCGGGCGCTACGCCTACTTCCAGGCGGGCTTCGACCCGGCGTGGGCGGAGCGCAGCGTCGGGCTGGTGCTCATGGCCCACACCGTGCGCGAGGCCATCGAGGAGGGCGCCGACGAGTACGACCTGCTGCTCGGCGACGAGACCTACAAGGCCCGCTTCGCCACCGACGAGCGCGCGGTCGAGACCCTCGTCGTCGCCGGCGCGCTCGACCCCACCCGCCTGCTCGCCCAGGTCGACGCCGGCGTGCGGCGCGCCACCGACGGCCTCTCGCCCGAGCTGCGCGCCCGGCTGCGCGACCTCGCCGGGCCCGTCCTCGCCCGCATGCCCGGGACGCGCAAGCGCTGAGCGTGCCGATACCGTCGGGCGCCATGAGTCGACGGCTCCTCGTGCTCGGCTGGCACAACATCGACCCGACGCCGTTCTACCCCGCCGCCCCGGGCGCCGGGCGTCGCGGCTTCGAGCGCCAGCTCGCCGCGGTCGACCGGCTGGGCACGGTCGTCCCGCTGTCCGAGGCCGTCGACACCCTCGCCGCCGGCGGCTCGCTGCCGCCCCGCGCGGTGGCCCTGACCTTCGACGACGGCTACGCCGACTGGCTCGACGCCGCCGTCCCGGCGCTGGACCGGCGCGGCCTGCACGGCACCTTCTTCCTCGTCTCGGACATCCTCTCCGGGCGCATCGGCGCCTGGTGGGAGGAGCTCGCCGACGCCTTCGACCGGTGCACCGCCACCTCGCTCGAGTGGGCGGGGCGCACGCACGACCTGACGACGCCGGTCGCGCGGCGTGCGGCGCAGGACGCCCTGAAGGACGAGCTCAAGCTCGTCGACCGTGCGACGCGCGTCGAGGCGGTGTCCCGGATCGCCGAGCGGATCGCCCCGCCGGCCCCGCAGCGCCCGCCGATGTTCCTCGACTGGGCGGGCGCGCGGGCCCTCGCCGCGACGGGCCACGGGATCGGGTCGCACACCGTCACCCACCCGATCCTCGCCCGCGAGGACGCCGACACCCAGCGCCACGAGCTCGCGGCGTCGCGGGCGGCGCTGGAGGAGGGGCTCGGGCAGCCGGTGGACCTGCTGGCCTACCCGAACGGGAACGCCGGCGACTACGACCAGCAGACGATGGAGCTGGCGCGCGCCGCGGGCTACCGGGCCGCGGTGACCACCCGTCCGGGCCTGGTCGGGCCGCAGGACCCGCCGTTCGCGATGCACCGCGTGGTGCTCACGCCGCTCACCGACGTGGCCGAGCTGTTCGGCAAGGTCGCCCGGAAGGGCACCGGGATGGCCCGGCGCGTCGTCAGGACGCTGACGCCGACCGGCTGAGCAGGGCCTCCCAGGCCGAGGCGACGATGTCGTCGAGGTCGTGGCGGGCCCGCCAGCCGAGGCGCTCACCGATGCGGGTGACGTCAGCGACGACGGCGGCCGGGTCGCCCGGGCGCCGGGCGGCGACGGCGGGCTCGACGGGGCGGCCGGCGACGCGCGCGACCGTCGCCATCACCTCGAGCACCGAGAAGCCGCGGCCGACGCCGACGTTGAGCGTCTCGGCGCACGGGCCGTCGAGCAGCGCTGTCGCGGCGACGTGGGCGTCGGCGAGGTCGTCGACGTGCACGAAGTCGCGCACGCAGCTGCCGTCGGGCGTGTCGTAGTCGGTGCCGAAGACCGTCGGTGCCGCGCCCCGGGCGACGGCCTCGAGCGCGATGGGGACGAGGTTCGCCTGCCCGCGGTCGGCGAGGCGCGGGTCGCGGGCGCCGGCGACGTTGAAGTAGCGCAGGGCCACGTAGCGCAGGCCGGTGGCGCGGTGGACGTCGGCGAGCAGCCACTCGCCGGCGAGCTTCGTCGTGCCGTACGGGTTCACCGGCACCGTGGGGGAGTCCTCGGTGACGCCCGTGCCTCCTGGACCGGTCGTCGCCCCGTACACCGCGGCGCTCGAGGAGTAGACGAAGCGCTCGACGCCGGCCCGGGCGCAGGCGTCGAGGACGCTGCGCAGCCCCTCGACGTTCTCGTGCCAGTAGTGCAGCGGGCGCGCCACCGACTCGGGCACGCTCTTGCGGGCGGCGAAGTGCATGACGCCGTCGAGCCGGTGCCCGGTGAGCGCCGCCGCGACCGCGTCGCCGTCGAGCACGCTCGCGCGCACCAGCGGGACGTCGTCGTCGAGACGCTCGGGCAGGCCGGTCGACAGGTCGTCGAGCACCACCACCGCGTCGCCCCGCGCGCGCAGGGCCCGGACGGTGTGCCCGCCGATGTACCCCGCCCCGCCGGTCACGAGCCAGCGCGCCGCCATGCCGTCCCCCCTCGCGTGTGCCTGCGGACCCGAGGCTAAGGGGTGGCGGGCGGACGACGACGCCCACGCCGCCCACGCCGTCCGGATACGGAGCGTCCGCAGGGGTCGCCGCCGACGACGCGTCCGGTATGTCCGATGGTCACGAACGGGTGGTCCATCGGCGTGACGCGGTGCACTCCGCGGTCGCGGTCACGGGTACCTTGCCGCCGAACCGGTGATTCCACGCGGGCGGCGCCCGCGGCAGGGGGGACGGACCGGTCGGCCCGAGGAGGTACCCAGTGACCAACGTGCTCTCGAACCCGTCGTTCGACGACGCCACCCGGCGCGAGCACCTGTACCGCGGCGACGTGGTGGTCTACGGCGCGAGCCCGAGCACGCTCGCCCTCGTCGAGTTCACCCGCGAACTCGTCGAGGAGGCGTTCGGCGATCTCGACCCGGAGCTCGCGCAGTACTCGATGGACGTCCACGACTACGCCGCGCTGCTCGCCGAGCTCAAGCCCCGGTTCATCCACCACCCGCGGTGCAAGGAACTGCTGCCGGCGATCCTGTCCGAGCGCGGCTGCGACCTGGACCGCACCTACTTCGACGTCCCGCGCCTGCGCACGTCGACCTCCGACGACTACCTCACCACCGGCATCGCGTTCGCGTTCCACCCGCACCGCGACACGTGGTACTCGGCGCCGATGTCGCAGACCAACTGGTGGATGCCGGTCTACCCCGTCAGCAGCGACAACGTGATGGCGTTCCACCCGAAGTACATGACGCAGGGCATCGCCAACGGCTCCTACCGCTACGACTACGTCGAGTGGAACAGGTCGAGCCGGAAGGACGCCGCGAAGCACATCGGGAAGGACACCCGCGACCAGCCGACGCCCGAGGAGCCCATCGAGCTCGACCCGCAGGTGCGGGTCGTGCCCGAGGTCGGCGGGATGATGGTGTTCTCCGGCAACCAGCTGCACTCCTCGGTGCCCAACACCTCCGGGCGCACCCGGTTCTCGATCGACTTCCGGATCGTCGACATCGACGACGTCGCGTCCCGTCGCGGCTCGGTGAACGTCGACTCGCGCTGCACCGGCACGACGCTGCGCGACTTCCACCGCGCCTCGGACCTCGCGCCGATGCCCGAGGAGCTCGCGGCCGCCTACGACGGCGAGGCCGTGCCGGTCTGACCCCGGTGCCCGCCCCGCCGCCGGTTCAGCGCAGGCGGCGGGGCGCGGCCGTCGCCCGCAGGGCCGGGGCCACCGGACGGCCCTCCAGCACGGCCTCCGGGCCGTCGGTGAGGGCCTTCTCGTACGCGGGCAGCGCGCCCGCGACGGCCGCGACGGTCTGCTCGACGTCGTCGTCGGTGTGCGCCGCGGAGATGACGAACGACTGCCCCAGCACCCCGCGGCGCAGCAGCTCGGCGAGGAAGACGGTGCGCATCGGCTGCGACGGCCCGTCGGCGTCGCGCGTGCGGAAGACGAGGCACGCCGGGTGCCCGACGACGTCGACGAAGTCGGTGAGCCCGGCCGCGGCGACCACCTCGTTGCACGCCTCGGCGAGCTTCGTGCCCTGGCGGTGCATCGTGGCCACCGGGTCCTCGCGGCGGTAGACGTCGACGACCGCGCGGAACGCGGTGAGCCCGACCGTCTCGGGGCCGTGGGTGGTCGAGAGCAGGAACACGCGGTCGGCGTCGGTGCGCAGCCCACCGAGCTCCATCAGCTCGCGGCGGCCGGCGAGCGCCGAGACGGGGAAGCCGTTGCCCATGGCCTTGCCCCAGGTCGACAGGTCCGGCGTCACGCCGTAGACGGCCTGCGCGCCGTGCGCCGACCACCGGAAGCCGGTGATCATCTCGTCGAAGACCAGCACGGTGCCGTGCGCGGTGCACAGCTCGCGGACACCCTCGAGGAAGCCGGGCGCGGGCTCCTGCAGCGCCGTCGCGGCCTCGAGGAACACCGCCGCGAGGCGGCCGGGGTGCGCGTCGAACAGCGCGCGCAGCGAGCCGAGGTCGTTGTAGGCGAACCCGACCGTCCCCGCGCGGGCGGTGTCGGGGATGCCGGCGTCCATCGGGGTGCTGCCGATGAACCAGTCGTCGGTGGAGAAGAAGGGCTGGTCGGCGACGGCGACCATGTCGCGGCCGGTCGCCGCCCGGGCCAGCTTGAGCGCCGCCGTCGTCGCGTCCGAGCCGTTCTTGGCGAACTTGACCATGTCCGCGCCGGACACCAGGGACAGGAAGTCCTCGGCGGCGTCGACCTCGAGGCGGGTCGGGCGCGAGAAGTTCAGCCCGCGGTCGAGCACCGCGCGCACCGCCGCGCTGACGGGCTCGTAGCCGTGACCGAGCGTCACCGACCGCAGGCCCATGCCGTACTCGACGAACTCGTTGCCGTCGACGTCCCAGACCCGCGCGCCCCGCCCGTGGTCGAGCACCGGTGTCATGTGCTCGGGGTACTGGTCCGAGCCGCGCGCGTAGGTGTGCGCGCCGCCGGGGACCAGGTCGTGCAGGCGTGCCTGCAGCCGCGCGGACTCGGCGAAGCTCGGCTCCTCGGTGCCGCGGGCGGTGGGGGAGGACGACGGGGACGTCATGGGCCTCAGCTTCCCTGGTCGGCGGGCGATGGCTGCTGCAGGGGTCGCCGTCGACCCGGCACGTGCGACGTGCGGGTGACGGAGGCGTTGCTCCGGGCGGGATCCGTGTCACCTCGGACGGCGCGTGTCGCCATCCTCCGCTGCGGCCGGTCATCGGGACCACCGGGGCCGCCACACCGACGGCGCAGCGCCCGTCCCCCGGTCCAGACGGACCGTTCCGGCCGTCGACACTGGGCCACATGGCAGCACCGGCAACACCTCCCGGAGCAGCGTCGTCCGGTCCGGTCGGGCGGCACGCTCGCCTCGACGACGCCGGCCCGAGCGTGGTCCCCCGCGGCCGCCGGGCCCGCCGCCGGCTCGCGTCCACACCCCAGCGGCGCGCCCCGTGGCCGGTGGCCGCGGCGCCCGAGGTCGTGACGGCGACGCTCGCGGCCCCCGCCGCGGTCGAGCCGCAGCCCTCCACCGCCGTCCTGCCCGGCTCGCCGCTGGCCCCGACCGCCCGCGCGGGCGTGCCGGGGCTGGTGCGGCGGCCCTCGTCGCTGATCCGCCTCGCGCCGCGGGAGCAGGCGGGCGGGGCTGCGGGCATCGACGGGGGCGGGGCTGTGGGCATCGACGGGGGCGGGGCTGCGGGCGGACCTCCGCGGCGGGCGCCGATCCGCCACGCGCCCGTCCCCGGCACCCCTCTCGCCGCCGCGCGCCCGGTCTGGGGCCCGCCGCGCCCCGCCCGCTGAGGGCGCCCGGGCCGTGGGGCTCGCCCGTGCCCGTGGCCGTGGCCGGCGTGGCGTCCACGCCGGCACCGGACGCCAGGAAGTCCACCGGCTGGCAGAGTCGCGGCGGTGGGCGGGACGGAGCTGACGCGGATGGCCGCCCGCCTCGTCCCGGAGATGCGCCGCCGCGGGCCCTACCGCCCGCCGGAGAACGGCGAGGTCGCCTCGCTCGGCGTGCTGGCCGAGGCCCTCGCGCGCGGTGACGCGGCCGCGGCGTCGTCGTGCGGGGCGTCGCTGGGGCTCGCGGCGACGGAGGAGGGCGAGCGCCTGCTGCTCGCGTCGGACCCGGGCGCCGAGCGGGCCTGGCTCGTGCTCGCGCTCCGGTGCGGGGTGGCGCCGGGCGCGGTGGTCGAGGTGCCGCACCCGAACGCGGACCTCGACACCGAGCACGTCGGGCTGGCGCTCGCCGACCGCCGGCCCGGGGTGCTCTACCTCCAGGCGGGCGCGCACCGGGGCGCGGGGGCGCCGGCCGACGCCTGCGTGCGCGCCGACTTCCCCGCCGACGTCGCCGCCCGGGACGACGCGGCGTTCTCGCGGGTGGCGGCGGCGCTCGCGGCACGGGGGCTGGCGCAGGTCCAGCTGCACGGGTTCGCCGACCGGGGCGACGTCGACGTCGTGCTCTCGCCGGGCGCGGCACCGCCGGGCGCGCTGCTCGACGCCGTCCGGGCGCGGCTGGCGGCGGTGGGGGAGCGGGTCGGCGAGGGCGACGACCCGCGGTGGGCGGACCTCCTCGGGCGGCGCAACGTGCAGGGGCGCGCCGCGGCCGCGGCGGGCGCGGCGTTCGTGCACCTCGAGCTGTCGCGGTCCCTGCGCCGCGATCCCGGGCGTCGCGAGGCCGTCGCCGACGCGCTGGCCGGGGCGCTCGACGACGCACGCTGATCCGGCGTGTCGCGCCGGCGAGGATGTGGCGATTCTGGCGTCTGACGCCAGCGATGCCGCATCGCTCGCACCTCGGGTCCTGCCTGCGAGACGTCGAGGGCCGGGTGGGGACCACGTGAGGGGTCCCCGCCCGGCCCTCGTGCGTCAGGGCAGCGAGCGCGTCAGCGCTTGATGCGGAAGATGCCCCAGGCGAGCTGGCCGCTCTGGCCGCCGTTCACCCAGTTCCGCAGGCCCGTCTTCATGTTCGCGATGTACTCGTCGGAGATCGCGCCCTTGAACCTCGGCTCCGCGGCCTCGAGCTCCGCCAGCACGCGACCGTAGTGGGTCGTGAGCTGGTGGGTGTGGTCCTCGAACGTGAAGTCGGAGAACCCGTGCTTCGCGAACTCGTCCCGGTAGAAGCCCGGCGAGCCGAGGGTGTCGAGGTGCAGGCGCGCGAGGATCGGCGAGAGCGCCGAGACGTCGGCGTCGTCGTCGGCCATCGGGTCGGTGAACACGACCTGCCCGGTCGGCTTGAGGACGCGGTCGATCTCCTGGACGACCGCCGCGCGCTCGCCGGAGTGCAGGAACGCGTCCTGCGACCACACGAGGTCGTAGTAGTTGTCCTGCACCGGCATGCTCTCGAACGACCCGTCGACGACGTCGACGAGGTGGTCGAGGCCCTGCGCGCGGTTCTTCTCGCGATTGCGCTCGTTCTCGACCTCGGAGAGGTTCAGGCACGTCACGCGGCAGCCGTACTGCTTCGCGAGCCACCGGGCCGAGCCGCCGTAGCCGGCGCCCATGTCGAGCACGCGGGTCTCGGCGGTGATGCCCATGCCCTCGGCCATGCGCTCCACGGTCCGCTGCGAGGCCGGGGCGATGGCCTCGTCGGGGGTGTCGTAGAGGCCGACGTGGATGTCCTCGCCGCCCCAGACCTCGTGGTAGAAGGTGTCGGCGTCGGTCGAGTTGTAGTAGTCGCGCGCGGTGTGGACCGCGGTCGAGTAGCTCTCGGTCAATTCGTCGTCCGGTCGGTAGGTCTTCTCCGCGACGTGGATCCAGAAGTCGGGGCTCTCGGTCCCGTAGGTCTCCTGGAAGTCGCCGTACGTGTCGATCTTCTGGAACCCGACCTCGCGCATGAGCCGGCGCACGTAGTCCTTGCGCAGCGGGAACATGTTGAGGTGGTACACGGAACCGTCGTCGTGGAACGTGTACCGGAACCGGGCGAGCCCGTCGTCGATGTACTCGGGCTCCGCGGTCACCGTGTCACCGCAGTAGAAGTACTTGTGCTTCGACGAGAAACCGTGGTCGAGGATCTCGTCGTAGTTGCGCTGGTCGAGGATCAGCACGCCGTCGTGCTTGAGCATCGCGTAGAACTCGGCCAGCGCCTTGCGCCGGTCACGCTCGTTGAACAGGTGCGTGAACGAGTTGCCCAGGCAGATGATCGCGTCGTACTCGCCGTGGACGTCCCGGTTCAGCCAGCGCCAGTCGGCCTGCACCACGCGCAGGACGTGCCCGTGCTGGCGACCGTTCTCGAAGGCCTTGGCGAGCATCTCCGCGCTGCCGTCGGCGGAGACCGTCTCGAAACCGGCCTTGAGGAGCTGGACGGAGTTGAACCCGGTGCCGGTGGCGACGTCGAGGACCTTCTCCACGCCGCGGGCACTCAGCTGGTCGATGAAGAACGACCCCTCGCTGGCGGCGCGACCCTCCCAGCCGATGTAGTCGTCCCACTTGTCCACGAACCCCTTGACGTACTCCTCTTGGTAATGGTTCGTGTCCCGGACCTCGACCGGGTTCTCGCCGAACTCCTGATGAACATCGGCCTCGGTGTACTCGAGGCCAGCCGCGGTGTCGGGGCTCCGGTCTGCGGCTGCGGTCATGTGTCCTCCGGACGTCGGTGACGCTTCCGGGGAGACGACGCTAGGCAGCGCGCGGCCGGCCCGTAACCACCCCCCGAGGCCGTACGGTCGGCAGAATCGATACAGATACCCTGTGTCCCGGAACGCACACAGCCGTATCGGCGCTGCTCCGACCGGGTGCGCGCGGCAGGAGATCTCCGTGATCACATCGTGCTGTGACGGCAGCCACGTTTCTCGGGGAATGCGCCGAGCGGGGTGTGTCGACGGCGTGTCACCGACCGGTCACCCGGTCGGCTCGACGATCACCGTCCGGTTCTGGCTCGCCGGGCCCGGCAGTTGCCGGCCGTCGGGGCCGACGTCGTCGACGTAGCCCGGGAACTGGCTGCCCACGCCCCGGGTGCTGATGCGGTCGGCGGGCGCCCCGAGCTCGACGAGCAGTGCCTTGACGGCCTCCGCGCGCCGGGTGGAGAGGTCGACCTGTCCCTGCGGGGTGCCCGCCCGCGCGCTCGTGCCCGTGAGCGCGAGACGCCGTGACGGGGATTCCTCCAGAAACTGCGCGAAAGGCGTCAGCACGGCGCGCGCCGCATTCCGGTCGCGGAACTCCGCGGTGTCGGGCTGGAACCCCACGGAATTGTCGTCGGGCAGCGTGGTCGTCTGTCCCGGCGTGATCGTCGGCGGTGGGGGGACGTCCACGACGCTGACGGGTGGGACGTCGCTCGGTGCGTCGCCGCCGCGCGGCTCGTCGACGACGGCCACGCACGAGGCGCCGCCGGCCTCGGCGACCGCGGTCCACAGCGCGACCAGCGACGACCGCTGGGCGGGGCTCAGCGCCGGCTGGGGCTCCGCGACGTCACCGAGGCCCGCGAGGACCACGGTGACGCCCTGCAGGCCCGGCAGCGCGTCGTTGGCCCGCAGCGCCTCGACGGTCTCGGCGGGCGGGGCGTCGAGCAGGCCGCGCTGGCGGAAGTCGAGCGGGGCGACCGTCGAGAGCCCGGAGTCGACGAGCACGACGGTGCCGGGGCGGCCGCCCTGCCCACCCGCGCCGGCGGAGCGCCCCGCGAGGTCGAGCGCGCCGAGCACGTCGACCTCCGGGGTCTGCGCCCGCAGGCCGGTCAGCGCCTCGCCGAACCCGTTCAGGAACGCGTTGCGGTCGTCCTCGGCGGCGACGCCGTTGCCGGCGTCGGAGGAGAACGTGTCGCTGCCCGCCGAGACCGGCCGGCCGTCGACGTTGATGAGCGTGATGCGGGGGCGGTAGTCCTCGTCGACCGCGCGCGTCAGCGTCGAGACCGTCGCGTCCTGGACGGCCTGCGGGAGGCCGGGCTCGGGGGAGTTCGCGCGCCCGGACACCGCGAAGGCCATCGGTCCGACGGGCACCGGGCACGACAGGGCCCCGCCGCCCCCGCCGGCGAACCCGCCGCCGGCGCCGCCGTCGTCACTCGAGCACCCGGCGGCCAGCGCACCGGCCAGCACCACGGCGAGCAGACCGGTCACTCGGTTCAACGATGATCTCCGTTCGTACTGGGCTCGGCCGCGGTCGGCAGGAAGGGGCGAAGCTCGGGCGGCGCCTCCTCGCCGGGCACGACCTCGCTGGCCGGGGTGAACAGCGGGTAGAACGACGAGCCGGTCAGGCCGTCGGTGACCGACGGGTTGCCCTTCTTCGACGCCATGAGGGTGCGCGCGTAGTTCTGCAGCTCGAGCATCTCGGCCACGACCTGCTGGCGGGCCGCGCGCCAGCGCTGGTCCTCGCGCTCGCGCTCGTTCTCCTGCTGGCGCAGGGCCTCGCGGGCGCGCTCGAGCTCGGCGCGGCTGCCGCGCTCCCGCTCGGTCGCGTCCTGCATCCGGCGCTCGGCGCGGCGCAGCGCGCCCGCCACGGGGTTGAACGACACGAACGTCGCCACCATCGCCGCGATGCCGCTGGCGAGGAACAGCGCGCCGAACAGCAGCGCGGGCAGCAGGGCGTTGATGTCGATGTCGCCCGACGACCCGCCGAAGCCCCCGCCGCCCCCGGAGCCGAAGCCGCCGCCGGAGCCCCCCGAGCCGAAGCCGCCGCCGCCCGAGCCCCCGCCGAAGCCGCCGCCCGAGCCGAAGCCGCCGCCCGAGCCGAAGCCGCCCGACGACGAGCCGCTCGGGGTCATCAGCCGCGTGTAGAACGCGGCCGCGCCGAGCGTGGCCCAGGTGACCGCGGCCAGCACGGTCAGGGTCACCGACGCGCGCGGGTCGCCGCAGCGCCGCCGGGCGAGGCCCTGGCCGACGAGGTGGGCGAGCCCGACCGCGGCCGCCGCGAACCCCACGGTGCCGAGCACGATGAGGAACGGCGAGCCCCGGAACACCCGCGCGAGCACGAC
The DNA here is from genome assembly GCF_056311855.1 of Actinomycetospora sp. ABD4_176. Classification (NCBI taxonomy): domain Bacteria; kingdom Bacillati; phylum Actinomycetota; class Actinomycetes; order Pseudonocardiales; family Pseudonocardiaceae; genus Actinomycetospora; species Actinomycetospora sp. ABD4_176. The sequence goes on from NZ_CM149974.1 coordinate 4,941,906, forward strand.
GTAGAACGCGGCGATGTCGCCACCGATCGCGAGCAGGATGATCGTCAGCGAGAGGTAGTCCTCCCGCGAGCGGTTGATCATCAGCGTGGCGTCGCGGTACGAGCGCGGGCGCGGGCCCTCGTCGTCGGCGCCGCCGCGCCGCGAGGAGCGGTCGAACAGGGCGCTCACCGATCGCTCCCGTGCCGGCCGGGGCGCGCGGGGTCGGCGTGCCCGGGACGCGGCGGCGGGCCGTCGACCGACGCGCCGCCCACCGGCCGGGGCATCGGACCCGTGGGCGGGTCGGCGGGTGCGACACCGGGCTCCAGACCGGACGCGGCACCGGGCTCGTCGGCTGCCGCGCCCGTCCGGCGCGAGGCGGGCCGCGGCGCTCCCGTCCCTCCCGGGGCCGCGGCCGCCACCGGCTCGCCCAGGCGCTCGCGGGCCTCGTCGTAGTCGCGGCGGGCGACGGCGAGGGCGCGGCGGTCGCGCTCGTGGGCGGCCTCGGCCTCGGCGAGCTGCTGGCGGGCGCCGCCGACGAGGCGGTCGATGACGGCCTGGTGGTCGGCGTGCTGCGAGTCGATGCGCGAGAGCCACCCCGACGCCCAGGAGGCGATCAGCGGGTCGAGGGCGGCGCCGGTGCCCTCGTCGACACCGTCGAGCAGCTCCGCGACGAGCGTGCGGACGCGGCCGCGGGCGGCGCCGACGTCCGGGGTCGCCTGGTTCGGGTAGGGCATCGGCCCCACGCGGTCGGCGGCGTAGACCTGCGCGAACCGCAGCTCCTCGGGCGTCCCCGGGCCCGCCGAGATCCCGGGCAGGCTGGAGAGCGTCCCGCGGGGCGCCGACGGGTCGGTGCCCGGGGGCGAGCCGGCCGGGGTCGGGGGACGGCCGGTGCCGCCGCGGCGGCCGGGCCAGAACCTGCGGGTGGCCATCACTGCTCCTGGGGGGTCGCGGCGCCCTGCGGGGCGCTCGATCCGGTGCGCGCGGACGAGGTGGTCGGGAAGCCCGTCGGCGGGGAGACGGGGCCGGTGTCCGGGATCGCCGGATCTCCTGCCTCCGCGGCCGCGACCCAGCCGGGGACCACCGGGTGCTGGGCGGCGAGCGCCGGGCCGATGCGGTCGCCTGCCGGGTGACGGCGCACGAGGTGGCGCTCGTAGGCGCTGATCCGGCGCATCACCTGGGCGTGCAGCCGCCGGACGCGGGTGGCGCCGACCAGCTCGCACGCGCTGATGGTGCTGGCCAGCCGGGCGTACTCGACGCGCATCTGCGTGAGCTGGGCGTGCAGCCGGGCCGCCTCGTCGACCAGGGGCCGGCGCACCGCCTCGTGCTCGCGGGCGCGGCGGGCGGCGACGACGTCCTGCGCGGTCTCGCCCTCGCCGCCGCGGCGCACGGCGAGCTGCTCGGCGTCGAGCAGGACCGGGATCGCGTCGAGGCGCGCCCGCGCCCGGGCGAGCGCCTCCTCGGTCTCGGGGAGGCGCGCGGCGGTCGTCGCGCGGGTCTGGTGCATCGGGGCGATCTCGACGTCGAGGCGGAGCCGCTCGCGGTGCACGCGCGCCAGGAAGTCCTGGTGGTACTCCTCGAGCGAGGGCGTGCCGACGGGACGGCCGGGCTCGAGGCTGGGCAGCCCGGCGCGCGCGTCGGCGCGGGCCTGCCACCAGTCGCCCAGCCGCGCGACGAGCCCGTAGGGGGGCATGGGGGAGCCGGTCGCCCCGGGCGAGGGACCGGCCGGGCCCGCGGGCTGTGTCATCGAGCTGTCATCGGGTCGTCCGTCGCGCGCTCATGGATCAGGGCCGTTCCACCTGGCGGGTTCCTCCTGCGTCGCCCCGTGGAGTGACGGGCGCGTCCGTCGAGTCTAGGACGACGGTCCGTCGGGCCCTGTCGTCGACCGGTAGACGGCCTCGTCGGGGTGACGCCCGCGGCGGCCCGGAACTCCGCGGGGCCCCGCGGCGACCGGCACGGTGTGGCCAGCCGAACTGCCCCCACCGAGGTCCTGCCCGCTCTGCGGGGGGACCATCGAGGCGTGGACGTCGTCGTCGAATCCCCCGAGGACCGTGCCGAGGTGCCGGACCCGGACGCCGGGACGGTCCCGGGCCGCGCGGTCGGCGCCGTGCTGCTCGTCGGCGGGCTCGCCGGCGCGGTGGTGTCGCTGGTCCTGCTGCTGGACAAGCTGGCGCTGCTCGCCGACCCGACGTTCGTGCCGTCCTGCAGCATCGACCCGGTCCTGTCCTGCGGCACGATCATGAGGACCTGGCAGGCGTCGCTGCTCGGCTTCCCCAACCCCGTGATCGGCCTGCTGACCTTCCCGGTCGCGGCGGCCGCGGGCGCCCTGGTGCTCGGTGGCGTGGCCCTGCCCCGCTGGGCGTGGTGGTCGCTGCAGGCCGGCACCACCGCCGGGATGCTCTTCGTGCACTGGCTGATCGTGCAGAGCCTCGCGGTGATCCACGCCCTGTGCCCGTGGTGCATGGTGGCCTGGGTCGCGGTCATCGCGATGTTCTGGTGGGTCACCGTCGCGAACCTGCGCGCGGGGCGCCTCGGCGGCGCCCCGGCGACGCTGCGCGGGCACGGCTGGGGCCTCGCGGCCTGGTATCTGGCGATCGCCGCGGCGATCGTGGCCACGTTCCCCGCCTGGGCGGCCGAGCTGGTGGGCCTGTGACCACCTCCCCGACCACCGACCCGACCACCTCCCCGACCACCAACCCGACCACCGACGTCGCCCCGGCCGACCCGGCGCCGGTGCTCGACCTCGAGATCGGCGGCATGACCTGCGCGGCCTGCGCGGCGCGGATCGAGCGGCGGCTCAACAAGATCGACGGAGTGACCGCGACCGTCGACTACGCCGGGGAGGGCGCGCGCGTCGTGCTCTCCTCGCCGGAGGTGACCACCGCGACGGTCGTCGACACCGTCGGTCGGCTGGGCTACACCGCGCGGCCCGCCCGTCCCGTCGCCGACGAGCCCGGGGACGCCCCGGCCGAGGACACCGAGCTGCGCGACCTGTGGCGCCGGCTGGTCGTCGCCGCGGCGCTGTTCGTGCCGGTCGCCGACCTCGCGCTGGCGATGACGGCCGTGCCCTCGCTGCGCTTCCCCGGCTGGGCGTGGGTGCTCGCCGCGCTCGCCGCCCCGGTCGTCGTGTGGTCGGCGTGGCCGCTGCACCGGCGCGCGTGGGCGGGTCTGCGTCAGGGCACGACGTCGATGGACACGCTCGTCTCGCTGGGCATCGTCGCGGCGACGCTGTGGTCGCTCGGCGCGGTGCTCGGCGGGGACGGCACGGTGCCCGTCGGCAGCACGTGGGAGCTCCTGCTGCACCCGACGGGGCCCGTGTACCTCGAGGTCGCCGCCGGGGTGACGACGTTCGTGCTCGCCGGGCGCTACGTCGAGCGCCGGGCCCGCCGGGCGTCGGGGGACGCGCTGGCCGCGCTCGCCCGGCTCGCCGCCCGGGACGTCACGGTCCTCGACGACGACGGCACCGAGCGGCGCATCCCGGTGGCCTCGCTCGAGGTGGGCGCGCGGTTCGTCGTGCGCCCGGGGGAGAAGGTCGCCGCGGACGGGCGGGTCGTGGCCGGCCGCTCGGCGGTGGACCGCAGCATGCTCACCGGCGAGCCGGTGCCCGACGACGCCGGCGTCGGCGACCGGGTGGTCGGCGGCACCGTCGCCACCTCGGGGCGGCTGGTCGTCGAGGCGACCGCGGTCGGCGAGGCCACCGCGCTCGCCGGGATGGTGCGCCTGGTTCGCGACGCCCGCGCCGACAAGGCCGACGTGCAGCGCCTCGTCGACCGGATCTCGGCGTGGTTCGTCCCCGCGGTCGTCGTCCTCGCCGTGGCGACCGGGGTGGCGTGGTGGCTCGGCACCGGGGACGTGGCGCGGGCGTTCTCGCCCGCGCTCGCGGTGCTGGTGATCGCCTGTCCCTGCGCGCTGGGACTGGCGACGCCGATGGCGATGGTCGTGGCGTCCGGACGCGGCGCGCGGCGGGGCATCTTCCTCAAGGGCCACCACGCCCTCGAGACCAGCCGCCGCGTCGACACCGTCGTGCTCGACAAGACCGGGACGCTGACCACGGGCCGGATGACGGTGGTGGCCGTGCTCGGCGACGACCCCGACCTGGTGCTGGCGCGGGCCGCGACCGTCGAGCGGGGCTCCGAGCACGCGATCGCGGCGGCCGTCGTGGCGGCCTGCCCGTCGTCGGCCGCCGAGCCGGAGGAGTTCGTGGCGCTGCCCGGCCTCGGCGCGCGGGCGGTGGTCGACGGGGTGACCGTGACCGTCGGCCGGCCCGACCTCGTCGGCGAGGTGCCGGCGTCGCTGCGGGACGCGTGGGCGGAGGCCGAGGAGGCCGGGCGCACCGTGGTCGCCGTCGGGTGGGACGGCGCGGTGCGGGGCGCGGTGGTGCTCGCCGACGAGGTGAAGCCCAGCGCGGCCCCGGCGGTCGCGGCGCTGCGGGCGGCCGGCCTGCAGCCGGTGCTGCTGTCGGGCGACCACGAGCGCGCCGCCCGGACCGTGGCCGACGCGGTCGGCATCGACGAGGTCGTGGCCGGCGTGCTGCCCGAGGGGAAGCTGGCGTTCCTCGCGTCCCGGCGCGCGGCCGGGGCGGTCGTCGCGATGGTCGGCGACGGGGTCAACGACGGCCCGGCCCTCGCCGCCGCCGACCTCGGCCTGGCCGTCGGCACGGGCACCGACGTCGCGCTCGAGGCCGCCGACGTCATCCTCGTGCGCGACGACCTCACCGCCGTCCCCGAGGCCCTCGCCCTCGCCCGCGCGACCCACCGCACGATCCGCGTCAACCTCGGCTGGGCGTTCGGCTACAACGTCGCGGCGATCCCGCTGGCCGTCGCAGGGCTGCTCAACCCGCTGCTCGCGGGCCTGGCCATGGCGCTGTCGTCGCTCCTGGTCGTGACGTCGAGCCTGCGGTTGCGGGGACGGTAGGGCCGGGCCCTGCCCTTGATCGCCGCGAGTGCTCCGCGGGGTCGGTGACACCGCCCGCGGGGAGCACTCCTGACGATCACGCCGCCGGGACGAGGGCTGCGGTCAGCGTCGCGATGACGGCGTCGGCGTCACCCTCCAGGTCGTGCCAGGTCACGCGCAGCACCGTCCACCCGGCGAGCACGAGCGCGTTCTGCCGGGCGAGGTCGTGGCGGAAGGCCGGGAGATCCCGGTGGAAGGCCCAGCCGTCGACCTCGACGACGACGCGCACCTCGGGGAAGGCGATGTCGAGGACCGCCGTGCCGTACCCCGGGAGATCCACCGCGTGGTCGGCGACCCACCCGACGATCCGCGCGGCGTGGAGCAGGCGGTGCAGCCGCCGCTCGGCCTCGGAGCGCGCGCCACCGGCGGCGAGGACCAGCAGCCGGCCCACGATCGCGGAACCCGGACATCCCAGCCGCTCGTGGTGGGCGCGCCGGAGCGCCTCCAGCGTGACGCGTCGCGAGAGCAGCGCGCGGTCCACGAGATCGGCGCCACGTCGCAGGCCCAGCTCGGCGGCGGCGTCGACCACCGCGTACGCCTTCGACACCACGGGCACGCCGTCGACCGCGCCGCGCCGCCCGAGACGTTCCCGGCGCACGACCCTCACCCGGCGACGACTCCGGACGCGGCGATCCGGCGGCACCGCGAAGCGGAGCACGTCGGGCGGCTCGTCGAGCAGACGCCACCACCACGCCGCGCCCGCACCGATCAGCGTCGCCGTGCTCCCCAGCCACAGCGACGCGGCACGCACCCGCGCCCGCGGACCGATGGCGTGCGCGGCCGACAGGTACACGCGGGGCCAGACCAGGGTCCAGAGGCCCCGGGAGAGCCGGTGCTTGATCGCCGCGGGGGAGAGGCCGCAGGCGAGGGCCTGCGCTCGGCTGAGCACCCCGTCCTGGCGGCGCAGGAGGGCGGCGAGGTCGTTCTCGGTGTCCACACGGGGTCTGACGCAGCACCGGCCGTCACGGATCCGCCGGCCCGCCGGCGGTGATCGCTGCGAGCGCTCCGCCGGGTCGATGACGTCGCCCCGGCGGAGCACCCGTCGCGATCACGGAGGTGCGGGCGCCGCTCAGCCGCTGAGGACCTGGTCGAGCGCCGGCGAGCCGAGCTCGACGCGCCGGCCGTCGATCACCACCGTCGGGGTGCCGAAGCTGCCGCCCTGCAGCAGCGCCGGGTCGTTCTGCGCCTGCTGGAAGTTCACGGCGACCTCGCCGGTGTGGCGGTTGCTCTGCACGCAGTCGGCGTAGCCGGGGCCGGCGCCGGCGCGCTGGCCGAGGTCGACGAGCTGGGCGGTGTCGTAGGCGCGCCCGCCCTCGGAGGGCTGGGCGGCGTAGAGGCTCGCGTGCACGGCCGGGAAGGCGCCGTTCTCGGCCGCGCAGATCATGGCGTTGCCCGCGGCGGAGGAGTAGCCGGGCGGCTCGGAGCGCTGGTCGAGCAGGTTCACGAGGTGGTAGCGGACCTGCACGCGGCCGGCGGCGACGGCCTCGGCGATGCGGTCGCCGTAGCGCTGCTCGAAGGCCTGGCAGGCCGGGCAGAGCGCGTCCTCGTAGATGTCGACGGTGTGCGGCGCGGGGCCGCCGGCGACGACGACGCCGTTCTCGACCGTCGTCGCGTACTGCGCGGGCGCCGGGACGGCGGGGATCGCCTGCCCCGAGGACTCCCCGTTGCCGCCCGAGAGGAGCACGCCGCCGATCACCACCACCGCGACGAGCAGCACGACCGCCGCCCCGACGATCATGGGCATCCGCGACGACGTCCGCGGCGGGGTGGGGCGCTTCGGGCGCGTCGAGCGCTGGGTGGGCCGGGCCATCCGGGGTGTCTCCTCGTCTCGGGGTCGGTCTCGGGGTCGGTCTCGGGGTCGGTCTCGGGGTCGGGCAGTCGTCCGGTCGTCGACGGGCCCCGAGCGGTTCCCGGCGGCCCCGAAGGTGTTCCCTAGCGTCCCTTCGCCAGGTCGGCGAGCATCGCGTTCCACGCCGCGAGCTCGGCGTCGCCGTCGCGGTCGGCGTGCCGGTCGCGACGGCCCGCGTCGCGCTGGTCGGCCCGCGACCACTGCACGAGCAGCGCAGCGATCACCACGAGCAGCGGCAGCTCGCCCGAGGCCCAGGCGATGCCGCCGCCGAGGGTCTGGTCCGCGAGCAGGTCGGGCACCCAGGGCAGGGCGAGCTGGCGGAAGAACTGCTCGCCGATGACGTGGTCGGTGCTCATGAGGGCGACGCCGAAGAAGGCGTGGAAGGGCATCGAGGCCAGCAGCAGGGCGAGGCGCCCGATGTGCGGCAGGGGGCGGGGGGAACGGTCCACCCCGATGATCGGCCAGAAGAACAGGTAGCCGGTCGCCAGGAAGTGCACGAACATCAGCTGGTGGGCCCAGTGGTAGGGCAGGGCCGCGCCGTAGAGCGGCGAGAAGTACAGCACGTAGAACGAGCCCACGAACAGCACCAGCGACACCAGCGGGTGGGTCAGCAGCCGCGGGACCGGGGCGTCGAGGAGCGACCGGAGCCACGCGCGCGGCCCGTCGACCTCGCCGGCGCGGTGCGCGGGCAGGGCGCGCAGCGCGAGCGTCACCGGCCCGCCGAGCACGAGCAGGATCGGCACGAGCATCGAGAGCAGCATGTGCACGCCCATGTGCGCGCTGAACATCCCCATCGCGGCCGCCCCGAGCCCCGAGCTCGTCGCCCACAGCAGGAGCGCGCACGCGGCGAGCCAGGCGGCGGTGCGTCCGGGCGGCCACGGGTCCCCGCGGGCCCGCAGGCGCCGGACCCCGCCCAGGTAGGCGCCCGCGAGCACGACCGCGATCACGGCCCACAGGAGGTTGAGCCGCCCGGGGCCCAGCAGCCCGAGCACGGTCGGCGGGTCGAGCGTGAAGCCCAGCAGCGTGTCCTGGATCGTCGTCGGGGAGGTCAGGGCCGGCGGGGGCTCCACGGCCAGCAGCGCGCCCGCTCCGGCCGCGCCCGCCAGCAGGGACAGCGCGACCGGCGCCGTGGGCCGGTCGCGGGCCCACGCGACGGTGGCCGCCGCGGCGGCCGCGAGCAGGGCGAGCTGGAGGACGGCGAGCGGGCCGTGCACCCCGGTGAGCCACGCCCCGCGCACGAGCACGGACTCCGTGACGAGCGTGGCGACGACCGCGACCCCCGCGGCGACCAGGGCCACCGGCCGGGCCCGCCGGGCGACGTCCCGGTCGGGGCCGGGCACGAGCGCGTCGAGCGCCAGGAGGCCGAGCCACGCCGCGGTCGCCACCGCCCCGATCGCGGCGCTGTCGGTGGCGATGTCGTGGCCCGCGCCGGCGCTGGCCACCTGTCCGCTCACCACCGGGGCGACGATCGCGAGCACGGCGAGCGGCACGGCGCCGGCCGCGGTGCGCCAGGACAGGGTCACCCGGCACATCAGCGCCACGACCGCGGCGAGCACGGCGGCGACGAGGAAGCCGACGGGCTCCTCGAGGGCGCTCGCGGCGTCGACGAACGGCCCCGGCGCGGTGAGGACCCGCAGGTCGCCACCGGTCGCGGCCAGCACCGTGGCCGCCGCCGCGACGGTCGCCCCCACGGCCCACACGACGGCCGCGCCGCCGGCCCACCGCACCGCGCGGTACCCGTGGGCCCCGAGCCCGCGGGCCCCGCCCGTCGAGGGCCGCGCGACGAGGGCCCCCACCAGCCCGCCGAGGCAAGCGCCGGCGGCGAGCAGGACGGCCAGGCGCGCGAGCGGCGCGACCATGCGGACACCGGTCGACGGCACGCTGACGCCCAGGGCGGCCGACGGCGCGCCACCCCGCAGGACGACGACCACCACGACCAGGGCGGCGACCGCACCCACCACGCCCACCGCGCTTGCAGCGCCCGGCACGGTGGGAGCGAGGGCGTCCTTCGCTGCCCGCGACGCAGCCGGGGCGTCCTTCGCTCCCGACGGGCGCGGCGCGGGACCCTGCTCAGGCGACGTCGGACTCACGATCCCAGCGTGCCGCAGGGGCGGGCTCGGGGCCGTCCGGCGTGATCCGGCGCTCCCCGTCCCGCCGCCACCGCGCGCCCGGTGAGGGGCCCGGGCCGGGCCGCGGGACCGTGCGCACGACGGCCACGACGAGCAGGAAGCCGACCACCAGCAGCAGGTGCGCGACGACGCGGGCGGGCTCCACGCGTCCGGCGACCAGGTCGATCCCGCTCATCACGGCGAGCACGGCGATGAACACCCCGAGCACCGGGAGCAGGCCCGCGACGTGGCGGCGCCACAGCGCGGCGGCGAGGAACGCCACCCCGAGGGCGAGGTTCCACGCCGCGCTCTCGTGCGTGGCGTGGGTCAGCTCGGCGCCGAGGACCATCAGCGGGTCGCCCGCCGCCGGATGCGTGTGGTCCGCCGTGTCGTCGATCGTGCCGAGCAGCGGGACCAGCCCGAGCGTCGCCTGCGCCGCGCCCACCACCGCGAGCCCGACGCGGGCGGCGGTGCCGCGCCACCGCACGCGGGGGCCGGGCGCGTGGTCGACGACGCGCGCCACCAGGTCCGGTCCCGTGTCCGCGGTCCCGGTGCGCGCCCGCCGGGTGATCGCCGCCGCCCGCTGCTGCCAGTCGCGGCACGCGGCGCAGCCGGCGAGGTGGGCGTCGACCGCGGCCTGCTCCGCGGGGTCGCCCTCGCCGTCGAGCGCGGCCGACACCGCCTCCCGGCAGGCGTCGCAGTCGAGGGAACGGGACACGCCCTGCTGGTCGCCCGGACCGCGACCGGAGTTCCCGCCGATCATCCGGACCGGTGCCGGCGCTCCGGACCGGGCTCGCCGAGGGCGTCGACGAGGTCGGTGCGGGCCCGGGCGACGCGCGAGCGGATGGTGCCGATCGGGCAGCCGACGACGGCCGCGGCCTCGTCGTAGCTGAGCCCGAGCACCTGGGTCAGCACGAACGCCTCGCGCCGGTCGGCGTCGAGGGCGGCGAGGGCGTCGCGGACCGCGGCGGACTCGGCCGGGTCGGACTGCGGCGCGCGGCCGAGGGGGCGGTCGTCCTCGGTGGGCTCGGTGTGCGCGACCGGGCGGCGGGCGCGGCGGCGCAGGTGGTCGGCGGCGACCCGGCGCGCGATCGCCAGCAGCCAGCTGCGGGCCGGGGCGTCGCCGCGGTAGCGCCGCAGGGAGCCGAGCGCGCGCTCGTAGCACTCCTGGGCGAGCTCCTCGGCGACGGACGGGTCGGCGAGGTGCGCGAGCAGCCGGAAGACCTGCGCCTGGGTGGCGGCGACGAACTCGCCCGCGGCGGCGCGGTCGCCGTCGCGCGCCCGCAGCGCCAGCGCGGTGATCCTCGCGTCGTCCACCCGTGCTCCTCGTCGCGTCCCGCCGTCTCCCGGCGGTCCCGCCACGGTCCGCGTCGTCGCACGGGCCCCCGGAGTTCCCCGGCGTGACCGTTCCGACAACGGGCTCCGCCGTCGCATCGGCGGTGCCTACCGTGCCTCCCCAGACGGTAGGCCCATCCGCCGGACGGACGCCGAGCGGTCCTCCTGAGAGGGAGACGGTTCCCGCCTGAGAACGCTGCGCCGTCCGGGCACATCCGCCCCCGGCGGCGAGGTGAGCGGTGTGCGGCCGAACCGGACCGTCGTACCGTCGCCGCTGCTCACAGCCTCCCAGCCACCCCGGCATCCGCGACCGGCCACCCGAGGAGACCGCCATGACGGACCCCACGACGGACACCGACCCGCTGCCGGCGGGCGGCCTGCAGCACGTCGCCACGTTCTGCGGCCAGTGCTCGTGCGGCTGCCCCGAGCTCTTCGTCGACCCGGCCGCCGACGACGACCGCCGCGTGGTGATCACCGACGACTTCGGGTCCTCGATCCGGATGAGCCTCGGGCAGCTCGCGGTGATCGTCGACGACGCCCGCGCCGGGGTCCTCGACGGGCTGCTCGCGGACGCGCGGTGAGCCTCCCCGCCCCGCTGCCCGGCCTGCTCGCCGCCGTCTTCGCCGCGGCCGCCGCGCTCTGCGTGGTGAGCCTGTGGCGCCGCCGCGCCCGCCACGAGCGCGCCGCCGCGGCGGCCGAGGCCAACCACGTCGCCATGAGCGTCGGGATGGCGCTCATGGTGCTGCCGGCGACCATCGTGCTCGTGCCGCCCGCCGTGGGCGTGGCCGCGTTCGCCGTGCTCGGCCTCGCCTGGGCGGCGCGGCTCGTCGCGCTGCGCGCCCGGGGTCGGGCGCTCGGCTCGCCGATCGGCGCCGACCGCTGCGCGGCCCACCCCACCCACCTGCTGCTGTCGAACGCGGCGATGGTCGTCATGTACGCGCTGATGGTCCCGGGCAGTGGCGCGGCGGGCGGCGGCCACGCCGGGCACGCGGGCCACGGGACGGCGGCGGCGGGCGCGACCCCGCTCGCGCTCCAGGCCGTCGGCGTCGCCCTGGCCCTCTACCTGCTCGTGCACACGACGCTGACCGTGGCGGCGCTGGTGCGCCCGTCGTCCGCGGTGGTCGTCGTCGGGGGCGGCGGGCCGGCCGGGCCGGTGGCCCGCGTCGGACGCGTGGTCGACGCGCCCGCCGTCCAGCTCGGCTGCCAGGCCGTCACCGGGGCCGGGATGGCCCTCATGCTCCTCCTGCACTGACCCAGGCTCCCCGCTCCCCGGAAGGCCCCCGTGACCGTCGACGACCAGCCCGCCCCGACCCGTGCCCCCGCCTCGACGCGGACCGGCACCTGGGCGCTGCTGCGCCCGCTCGTGCTGCGCGTGCACTTCTGGGGCGGGGTGCTCGTCGGCCCGTTCCTGCTGCTCGCGGCGCTGACGGGGTTCGTGTACACGCTCATGCCCTCGCTCGAGCCGGTCGTGTACCGCCACGAGCTGACGGTGCCGGCCTCCGATACCTACCGCCCGCTCGCGGACCAGGTGCGCACGGGCATGGACGCCATGCCGGGCACCGAGCTGCGCTCCGTGCGCCCCGGCCCGACGCCGACCGACACCACCCAGGTCATCGCGAACGACCCCACGCTGCCCGAGTCGTACTACCGCACCGCCTTCGTCGACCCGCACACCGGCGACCTGCGCGGCGTCCTCGAGACCTACGGCTCCGGGCAGGCCATGCCGCTGCGCGCGTGGGTCGACCAGCTGCACCGCAACCTGCACCTCGGCGACGCCGGCCGGCTCTACACCGAGCTCGCCGCGTCGTGGCTGTGGGTGCTCGTGCTCGCCGGGTTGGCGCTCTGGGTGGGGCTCGTCCGGCGCCGCCGGAAGGAACGCGCGTCGGCGCTCCTCGTCCCGCGGACCTCGGGCGGGCGCCGGGCGCGGCTGCTGTCCTGGCACGCCGTCGTCGGGCTCTGGGCCGCGCTCGGGCTGCTGTTCCTCTCGGCCACCGGTCTGACCTGGTCGACCTACGCGGGCGAGAACATCGGCGCCCTGCGCGCGCAGCTCTCCTGGGAGACCCCCGAGCCCGCCACCGCGCTCCCCGGCACCACGGACGTCGTGCCCGAGGCCGGGGCGCACGCCGACCACGGCGGCGTGGCCGGGACGAGCACGGCCGAGGCGTCCCCGGCGTCCTACGACCTCGCCGCGCGCGTGGCCGCCGACTACGGCCTCGACGGGCTGATCCAGATCACCCCGGGCGAGGAGCCCGGCGCGGCCACCACCGTCACCCAGATCGACCGCACGTGGCCCGAGGAGCACGACGCGATCGCGATCGACCCGGCGACGGGACAGGTCACCGACGTCGTGCGCTTCGCCGACTGGCCGCTCGCGGCCAAGCTCGCCACCTACGGCATCGACGCGCACATGGGCTACCTGTTCGGGGTCGCCAACCAGGTGGCCCTCGGCGTGCTCGCGCTCGGGCTCGCGTGCATGGTCGTGTGGGGCTGGGTGCTGTGGTTCCGGCGCGGCCCGGGACGCCGGCCGGGCCACGTGCCCGCCGACGGCGTGCTGCGCTCGCTGCCCCGCGGGCTCCTCGTGGGTGTCGTCGCGGTGACGATCCTGATCGGCGTGCTGGTCCCGCTGCTCGGGGCGAGCCTGCTCGCGTTTCTGCTGCTGGAGACCCTGCTCGACCGGCGCCGGACGGGCGCCCCCGCGCAGGAGAGCCGGGAGCCCCAGGACGCGTAGCCGTGCCGGTCCGGGGGTGACGCGCCCGACCACGCGGACGGGTGCGGAGCGTCATCTGGCAGCGTGTCCGGCGACGACGAGACTTCTCGACCCGAGGACTACAGGGGGAGCGCCGTGTTCACGCGTCGGGTGGCGGTGGTGGGGACCGGTTACGTCGGTCTGACGACGGGGGCGTGTCTGGCGTCGTTGGGTCACCAGGTGGTGTGCGCGGACATCGACACGGCGAAGGTGGAGCGGCTGCGTCGGGGTGTGGTGGACATCCTGGAGCCGGGTCTGTCGGAGCTGGTGGCCGAGCAGGTGACCGCGGGTCGGTTGTCGTTCGTGGTGGGGGCGGCGTCGGCGGTCTCGGAGGGTTTCCCCGACGGGCTCGACGCCGAGGTGGTGTTCCTGTGCCTGCCCACACCGATGGGGGTGGGTGGGGTGGCCGACCTGCGTGCGGTGGAGGCGGTGGTCGAGGAGACCCGTGAGCTGCTGGCGCCGGGCACGGTGGTGGTGAACAAGTCGACGGTGCCGGTGGGGACGGCGGCGCGGACCGCGGAGCTGCTCGACCGTCCGGACGTGGCGGTGGTGTCGAACCCGGAGTTCCTGCGTGAGGGTTCGGCGGTGCACGACTTCCTGAACCCGGACCGGATCGTGGTGGGCTGTGACACCGCCGAGGCCGCGGAGCGGGTGGCGGCGTTGTACGCGCGGTTGGGGGCGCCGACGGTGCTGACCGACGCGTCGTCGTCGGAGCTGATGAAGTACGCGGCGAACTGCTTCCTGGCGATGAAGCTGTCGTATGTCAACGCGATGGCCGAGCTGTGCGAGCGGGTGGGCGCGGACATCGGCGATGTGACCGAGGCGATCGGCTACGACCGGCGGATCGGGCAGGCGTTCCTGTCGCCGGGGCCGGGGTGGGGCGGGTCGTGCCTGCCCAAGGACACCCACGCGCTGCTGCAGGTGGCCGACGCCGCGGACTTCGAGTTCCGCTTGCTGCGCGCGACGATCGACACCAACACCCGTCAGCAGAGCCGGATCGTGGACAAGGTGCGCCAGGCGGTGACGGGCCGGCGGACGGGGTCGTTGACGCGGGTGCGGCTGGGGCTGCTGGGGTTGACGTTCAAGGCGGGCACCGACGACCTGCGGGACTCGCCGGCGCTGGCGATCGCGGCGCTGCTGCGCCAGGCGGGGGCGGAGCTGGTCGGCTACGACCCGGCGCTGGTGGGCGACCCGGGCAACCCGGACAAGCCCGGGCGCAGCGAGGTCGACGGGGTGACGCTGGTGGCCGACCCGCTCGAGGCCGCCCACGGCGCGGAGGCGGTGGTGGTGCTCACCGAGTGGCCGGTGTTCCGGACCCTGGACTGGGCCGCGATGGCCGGGGTGATGAAGCAGCCGATCGTGGTCGACACCCGCAACCTGCTCGACTCGGCCACCCTGCGCCGCGCCGGCCTGACCGGCATCGGCCTCGGTCGCCGGGAGACCGGCGTCGCCTGAGAGCGGTCGACCCGTGCCCGGGCCTGGCCCTGCGGCGGGTGCCCGCTTACCGTGGGTGGGCGTCGGGGCGGCCGTGCGGGCGGGCGTCGGGGAGTCTCATCGGAGAGGCGAGCCATGCGCTGCGAGATCGCGGTGGACATCGCGTCCTGCCCGGACCACGTCTGGGCCGTGGTCACCGACGTCACGCGCTGGCCGCGGTGGACGACGGCCGTGCGCGCGGCGGTCCTGCTCGGCGGTGGCGCGCTCGCCTACGACGGGGTCCTGCGGCTGCGCGCCCCCCGGCTGCCCGAGCGGACCTGGCGCGTCGCCGAGTTCCAGGCGCGCCGGCACCGCTTCGCGCTGCGCAGCGAGGGCCTCGGGGGGCACGCGCAGGTGCGCTTCACGCTCACCGCGGCGGGTGACGCGCACTCGCGGCTCGTCGTCACCCACGAGCGGGCCGGCTGGATCGGCTCGCCGGTGGCCCGCCTGACCGCCCGGACCGTGGCCGGGCACCTGCAGACCCTCGCGGCCGACCTCAAGGCCCACTGCGAGACGCGGCGCGGGGGACGCACCGGCGCGGAGTCCGACGCGTCACCCGCCGGGGTGCCCTCGGCGTCCTGAGGCACATCCCGGGGAGGACCGCGCCGTCCCGGGGTACGCCGTGCCCATGGCGTCCCCCGCTGCGCACCCGGCGTCCCCCGATCCCGCTCTCGGCACCTCGGCCTGGATCCCCGGGCCGCGCCAGGTGCTCCGCGAGGCCATGATGCTCACGCGGCTGCCGCGCGGGGTCGCGGGCATGCTGTGGCGCTGCGTGCGGCCCGACGCCGCCGTACACATCATCGAGGAGGCCGGCGACCACCGCGACCTCCCGCCCGCCCTGACCGACGCCACGGAGCGCGACCAGCCCCTCGAGCAGGGCTACGGCCCGGCGCTGCACCGCCGGTTCCGCGTGCACGTCGTCGGCGCCCGGCGCGGCGCCGCCGACCTGGTCGACGCCCTCGCCCGCGACATGAACCGCGCCGTCGTGCCCGGCGTCGCCCGCTTCGACTACGTCGCGGCGAGCGGCGCGATGACCGTCGGCGAGGAGCTCGTCGTGCGGATGCCCGGGCCGTGGGACGGGCCGGTGCGGGTGCTGCGCCGTGACGCCACGTCGTTCCGGCTCGGCACGCTCGTCGGGCACCTCGAGGCGGGCCAGATCGAGTTCGCGGCCCGCGACCTCGACGACGGGCTCGAGTTCGGCATCACGACCTGGGCGCGCGCCGGCGATCCGGTCGCCGACGTCCTCTACAGCCGTCTCGGTCTCGCCAAGCAGATCCAGTACCTGCTGTGGGTCGAGTTCTGCGTCCGGTCCGCGGCGCTCGCGGGCGGTCGCACCCCCGGCGGGGTGACCGTGCGGACACGCACCGTCGCGTGGCCCGACGACGTCACCCCCACGGGGATCCCGGGCGAGGATTCCTCGGAGACCGTGTAACGACCGGCCGGGCCCGGACGACATCCCGAGTGCCCCGCGCGGCCACCGGACCCCCGACCCGGTGGCCCGCGGGGCTTTCTCGTTCACGGGCCCCGTCCGTGGTCCGGCACGCCCGGGTCGTGTGACGCACGAGGTCGTCGGGACACGCGGGGTGTCCGTGACGCCGCGACGTCCCTCGACAGGCTTACCCTCTGCGGCGTGGACGATGACGCGCGGGTGACGACGGTGGTCGTCGGTCTGCTCATCGCGTTCTGCGCCGTCCTGCTCGCCAAGTGGCTCGCGGTGGTCGCCCTCGCCGCGCTCGTGCTCCTCGCCGTGCTGCGCTTCGCGCTGCGGCGGGTCTGGCGCGCGGTCCGCGCCCGGCGGGCCGGGTCGGGCGAGCCGGCGGCCGCCCCCGCCGCCCACTCCGACCGCCTGACCGCCGTCCCCGCGCCCGTCACCCGCATCCCCGGGCCGACCTGCTCCTGGTGCGGCCTCGTCGGCGGCCACCACGACCTGCGCGGCCGCCCCGTGCGCCCCCGCCACGCCCACGCGCTGCCCGCCCCGGAACGCCACGCGAGCTAGGAGCCCGCTGAAGAAGTGGGTTGGTGGGCGGGGCGCCTCGGCAGTCGTGCTGCGGTCAGCACCCGTGGGTGCGACAAGAGGTCGCCCCGCCCGGCGCTGATAGTGGCGGGTTGTTGATGGGCTGTCGAGGCCGTAGCCGGGCCGGTAGTCGGCTGGGTCCTCGGATCAGCTTGCGGCCAGGGCCCATCGGCCGTGGTCGAGGTGCAGTCCGAAGGTGATCATTCGGCGGAGGTTGAGCGCGGCGACGCGGGTGTGCAGCCAGGCGTTGTTCTTGACCACGCCGCGGTGGGGGACGCGCCGGTTGCCGCGGGTCAGCCAGGCGATGGAGCGCTCGACCATGGGCCGGTGCCGACGGTAGGACTCGAGGTGCTCGGGGGTGCTCGCCCGGGCGCGGTGTGCTCGTTGCAGCGCGTGGTGCGGCCCGAGGTGCAGGGTGCGCCCGTAGGTGGCGGTGGTGCATTGCGCGCGCAGTGGGCAGTCGCGGCAGTGCGCCCCGAAGATCGCTGCTCCGCTCGCAGTGATCGGGCGGGTGATCCCGTTCGGGCAGGTCATGGTGCTCGCGGCCGGATCGTGGGTGAAGTCGTCGATGGTGAACCCGCCGGGGACGGTCGGGCGCAGCGGCCACGGCTTGATCACCGCGGTGTGCCCGGCCGCGGCGAGCGCGGCCAGGGCGTCGCCGGTGCCGTAGGCCGAGTCGGCCAGCACCTCCAGCGCCTCGCCCGGCTCGCTGGCGGCGGCCTCGAGGTTGGGGTCGCCGGTGAGCAGGGCGATACCGACAGTGGCGTCGCTGTTGTCCGGGCCCGAGGCTTGGGTGAGCCTGGTGTTGGTGATCAGCCCGGTGTCGGGCTCGACCACCACGTGCGCGCGGTAGCCGTCCTGGCGGCGCTCCCGGGACTTGTGCGCGTGGCGGGTGTCGGGATCGACGGTGGAGATCACCCGGTCCGGGGCCACCTTGGTCGCGATGCGCCAGCGCCCGTCGGTGCCATCGGAGCCCTCGGCAGGCTCGACGTCCTGCCCGGCGACCAGCGCCAACAACGCCACCGCCTGACTGGCGCGCTCGTCGAGCCCGGCCCCGCCGGGGTGGCGCGTCTCCAGCTCGGCGAGTACCGCCAACGCGTCGTTGACCAACGCGGAGACCAGCTCGTCACGGGCCGCGGGGTCGTCCCAGGCGATCTGCGGCTTGCCCGGGTGGGAGTAGTCATGCCCGCTCGTGGTGACCGCCGTGACGACCTCGGCGCCGGCACCGACGTCGCGGGCGACCCGGCGGATCGCGGCGATCAGCTGGGTCACGGTGTCCTGGCGGGCCACCGCGTCATCCAGAATCGTCGAGTCCAGCGCCCGGCGGGTCTTCCCCGCCACCGCACCAGTCTCGGCGACCACCGCGGCGACGGTCTCGAAGATGCGGTTCGGGCTGTTCGAGGCGGCCAGCCGGCGTCGCCAGTAGGTCAGCGTCGAGGCGTCGAACGCGGTGTCGGTGATCGCCAGCCCGCAGGCGGCTTTCCACCGCAGATCGAACGTGAGTGCCTCGACAGCTTCCCGGTCCGACAGGCCGTGCAGGGCCTGCAGAACCAGCACCGTGGCCACCACCTCCGGCGGCACACTCGGCCGGCCGCGGCGGGTGGGAAACAGGTCGGCGAACAGCTCCGGGGCGAACAGCCGGGCCCGATGCGCGGCCAGGAACGCGAACACGCTGCCCGGCTTCAGCAAATGCCCGGCGACCGACTCCACATCCAGCAACTCACGCTGATCATCAGAGCGACCCTGCACCCGACAAGGATCCCAGCCCACCCGCCGACCACCAGCCTCGACGCGCTGACTTCTTCAGCAGTCTCCTAGGTGCGCGTCAGCGCACCAGGCGGACCAGCAGGGCGCGGTGGTCGGTGCCCGGCACGTCGAGCACCGCGACGTCGCGGGCCCGGGGGCCGTTCCGGGTGAGCACGTGGTCGATCTGCACGCCCAGTGCCCGCGGCACCCCGGCGAACCACGTGGCGGTCAGCGACGCCCCGCGCTCGGTCGCGGCGTCCGCGCAGCCCGCGGTGCCGGCGCGGAAGGCGGAGTGGTCGGGGCTCGCGTTGAGGTCGCCGACGACGAGGGCCGGTCCCGCGCCGGCGCACCAGCGCGCCAGCAGCGCGAGCTCGCCGGGCCAGTAGCGGATCCAGCCGGGGGTGATCGAGACGACGTGCACCGCGCCGAGCCGCACCGGCCCGAGGATGCCGCCGGTGACCTCGGCCCACGGGTAGCGGGTGTCGGTGGGGGAGCCGGGCGGGTCGGAGATCGTGCGGAACGCGACGTCGCCGGCCCGGGGCGCGGCGAGCACCGTGATCCCGCGGACGTCGAGGGCCCGGGCCGGCACGTTCGTCCACGACCGGTACTCCGGCACGAGCGCGGCGATCCGCGCGCGGAAGCGCTCGCCGGCCTCGGGCAGCACGACGAGGTCGGGGCGCTCGCGACGGATCAGGGCGGCGACGGCGTCGACGTCGGCGAGGCCCTGGAAGACGTTGAGCTCGAGCACGGTCAGCGGGGTGCCGCCGGGCGGGGGTTCGGGAGCGGCGACGGTGCGCGGCACGACGACCGCGGCCGCGAGGGCGACGACGACCGCGACGCCGGCCAGCGCCACCGCGCCGCCCGGGCGTCGCACCGCCGGCCGCCGCCACCGCCGCAGCGCGAGCACGACCAGCAGGACCGCGACCAGGACCGTCAGCGCCGGACGCAGTGCCGCGAACACCGCGAAGGGCAGGTTGTGGTCCAGGCGCACGCGGTCGGGCAGGAGCACGAGCGCGGCGAGCGCGACGGGGACCAGCGCGCGGGCCAGGACCCGTGCGCCTCGCAGGGGCGTCAGTCGGTGGTTCGGCGGGGGCCGATGCCGCCGATGCCCTGCGCGTCGCGCCCGACCTTGAGGTCGGTGACGATGATCGAGCCGCGCCCGCGGATGTCCGGGTCCCGGTACATCCCCATCTTCATGTACGCCTCGCGCGTGCTCATCGTGCCGTCGTCCGGCTGCCAGTTCGTGACCCCGGTCGGGCGCCCGTCGCGCCAGACGGTCACGCGGCCCTCGTCGGCGTCCATGGACCAGACGATGTTCATGGTCAGGTCGATCCGCTGACCCGGCGAGACCGGCCCGATCGCCTGCATGTCGTCACCGTTGCTGACCATGTAGAGCTGGC
The DNA here is from genome assembly GCF_056311855.1 of Actinomycetospora sp. ABD4_176. Taxonomy (NCBI): domain Bacteria; kingdom Bacillati; phylum Actinomycetota; class Actinomycetes; order Pseudonocardiales; family Pseudonocardiaceae; genus Actinomycetospora; species Actinomycetospora sp. ABD4_176. Next base: position 4,961,506 of record NZ_CM149974.1, read on the forward strand.
CCTTGCTGACCTGCAGGGCCATCGGCGGCGAGCCGTTCGGCGAGGTGTGGTGCCACTGGAGGATGACCTGCCAGCTGCTCGTGTCGGTGGGGAAGTCGTCGGAGAGCCGGGCGGTGTACCGGATGAACTGCTCCTGGCCGACCACCGGCTCGGTGCCCGGGCCCTGCGGCAGGACCTCGCTGCGCTTCCCGCCCGGTCCGAGCGAGAACTGCCAGGCCTCCCGGTTCGGGTCGTCGGGGTTGGCGACGATCCGGGGCTTCGGCCCGTCCTCGACGAGGCCGTCGTTGGCGCTGTTGTCGAACAGGTCCTCGAACGCGCCGGCCGCGGCGTCGAACAGCGCGTTCACGACGGGCTCGGGTCCCTCCGGCGTCGGCGCCGTGGTGACCGCGGGCGGCGCGACGGGCACGAGCGGGGGCGGCACCGCGACGGGCGCGTCGGGCAGCACCTCGGCGAACAGCCCGGCGGGCGACGCCGCCGCGGGGGCGGGCTCGTCGGGCGTCGTGGGCAGGGGCGCACCGGGCGTGGTCAGCGCGACCAGCGCCGCGACCCCGCCCCCGCCGACCAGCCCGATCGTCGCGCGCAGCGGCACGCCGGTGCGGCGCTTGCGCGCGGGCTCGTCGCGGGCGGTGTCGTCCGGTGCCTCGCCGGGCGCGGCGGCGGCCGGCCCGGGGAGGCGCGTGACCGACGCGGCGCCGGTCGGGGCCGCGGTGACGGTGGTGTCGGTGGTGGTGCTCGCCGGGCTGCTGCGGGCGTGGCGCGAGGTCGGGGCCGCGACGTGGGTGGTGGGGGCGCCGGGGTGGGCGGGCGGCGCGGGGACCTCGCCGGGCTCGGGCGCGGCGTGGCGGCCGGTGCCGGGCCCGGTGACGACGGCGGCGGTCGCGGCCGGGCCGGTGGTGATCGGGCCGGTCGGGGCGTCGGCGACCGCGCGGGTGAACGCGTCGCGGTCGAAGCCGCCGGTCGCGTCGGTGGCCCGGTGACGGCTGGGGCCCGCGGTGCTCGTCGGGACGACGAGGGGTCCCGTGCCGGGGGCACGGCGGTGCCGGGCCCGGGCGCTCTGCGCGCCGTCGGGCGTCGCCACCGTGTCGGGGGGCGCGCCGGGCACGCGGAGACCGCGGCGGGCACGATGGCTGCGGACCGGACGCCGCCCGTCACCGGGCGAGGTGTCGGCGTGGCCGGCCACGTCGGTCATCGAGGGCGTCTCCCGGGTCGGTCCGGACGGGGGTGGCCCGTCGCGTGGCCGTGCAGATCGTGCTCGTCCGCCGACAGCCTGTCACCCGACCGTGATCCTGGCGTGCTTCCGAGCGTGTCCTTGGGCCGAACGGCGTGCCCCTCGCGGCGGATGGCTGCTCCATCCTGCCCGTTCACCGCGACCACACTGCGTCCGGCCCCTCACGGGCGCGGCCGACCGCGCGACGCGCCGGAACGGGCCGGTCGCGGTGCGTCGCACCCTGCCCGATGACGGCGCGGCGGTTCGTCCGGGCTGGATCGCGGTGCGGTCACGGCCCGGTGTCGGCGCGGCGTCGACGACCGGTCCGACGGGCGGCGGGTGCCCCCGACCGGGGCCGGGACCGTAGGCCGTTCGGCGCGCGCCACGGGCGGGTCGTCGCCGTGCGGGCGCCCGGATCGCCGGAGATGAAAGGAGCGTGTGCCCGGCCACCGGCGGGGCTCGTCCGATCGGGGCATCCGGCGGGCCGGTCGTCGCGTCCCGCCGGCGCGTGGGCGGGTGACGCCCTCAGCGTCTCTCAGGTTCGCGCTGCGTGGCCGCGCGCCTGCCTAGCGTTCCGAGGCGATGCGTACGACGACCACGCCGGAGCGCCCCGCCACGGGGCCCTCTCCGCGCGCCACGAGTGTCCCCGCGGGCCGTGACGGCGCCGGACTCCTGCGGATCGGTCTCCACCTGCTGCTGGCCGCGCTGCCGCTGCTCGCGATCTCCGCCCACGTCTTCGGGCTCATCACGATGCAGATGTCGGCCGGCATCCTCGTCATCCCCCTCGCCACGGCCGTCGTCGCCCTCACCGTCCTGGCCCCGCACACCGGCGACCGCGTCGTCGCCGACGGGATGATCTGGGGGATCGTCGGGTGCGCCGTCTACGACGGCTTCCGCCTCACCACCGTGCACGCCTTCGGCTGGTGGGCGGACTTCATCCCCACCATGGGCACCTGGATCACCGGCAACCCGGACGACCTCACCGCCGGCGCGGTCGTCGGGTACCTCTGGCGCTACGTCGGCGACGGCGGCGGCATCGGCATCACGTTCTTCGCGCTGGCCTGCGCGTTCGGCCTGCAGCGCTGGTCGCGCCGGGCCGTGGTCGGGGCGTCGATCGCGTTCTCGGTCTTCCCGGTGTGGGCGGGCCTCATGGGCACGGTCGCGATCGCCCCGCGCGGTCAGACGATGATGTTCCCGCTGACGTGGGTGACCGTCACGCTCTCGCTCATCGGACACCTCATCTTCGGCTGGATCATGGGCCTGGGCTTCCACCGCTCCCGCTCGGTCCGCCAGTCCTGGCCGTGGGAGCCGCTCACCGGTGACCTGCCGGTCCTGCCCGCCGCGAACCGGGAGACGCGCGACCGCCAGCCGGCGCTGCCCGCCCCGCGCGCCCCGCACACCCCGCCCGCGGGCCAGAACCTCGACCCCGACACCTGGGAGCTCTGGCGCCGCCAGCTCGAGGCGAACACCGCCGCGCGCCGCTCCCACCGCGTGAAGGTGCGCTAGCACCCGCACACCCTCGAGACCCCGCTCCCCGGCGCCGCACGGCCCCGGCCCGATCCCCCGACGGGCCGGGGCCGCCGCGGTGTGTCAGGAGACCCGGGCCACCTGCAGGGCCACGGCGCCGCCGTTCGAGCCGTAGCCGGTCCAGGCGTCGTTGGCGAAGGCGTAGAGGTAGCCGCCGCGCGCCGTCGCCAGCTCGCGGCGGCCGGTCGGGCCGATCGGCACGGTCGTGCCCTCGCGCACCGTCCCGTCGAGGTCGACGAGGTCGTCGGCCACCGCGGCGACGAGCTCCAGCCACGCCGCCTCGGGGACGCGACGGCTGCCGACGACGTCGCTGCGCGGGTTGCCCGTCACGCGCTCGACGAGCCGGCGGACGCCGTCGAGCGCCGTCCCGACCGCGTACGACGGCCACGACACGACCGGCCAGGGCGAGGCACCCGTGCCCGGCGACGCGGCGCCGTGGTCGGTCCAGCGACCCAGCACCGTCAGCGCGTAGCGGCCGGGGTCGAGGTAGAGGCCGGTCTCGACCCACGGCTCGTCGGCGTCGACCGCCACCTCGGCGGACTCGCCGACCGCGAGCACGCGCCCGGGGCGGTAGGGCGGGTCGAGGTCGCACTCCCGGCGCGCCACCGCGGAGGCGCTGACGTCCGGCGCGCCGGGCTCGATGCGCGGCACCGCGCGCGGGCGCGGGCTGAGCAGGCGCCACACGCCGTCGACGCCGTCGTCCATCGGTGCGCACGGCTGCCCGACCGGCCGGGGCGGCGCGCCCGCGTCCCAGCGCGGGGCGACCGTCGCGTCGAGCTGGTCGATCATCCAGCGCAGCGCGCCGTCGGACAGCCCGGTCTCCGGCGTGCCGCCGCCGACGTCGCTGTGCCCGCCCGGGAACCACACCTGCGCGAACGACGCGTGCCGCCCGGTCGGTGGGGTCCGCCACACCGAGGGCACGTAGGGACCGCGGCGCTCGTCGGCGGCCAGCGCCTGGCGCGCGTGGCGGACGTCGGGGGCGAGCCCGAGGTCGTGGAACGCGGTGATCTCGCGGCCGACGAGGCCCGAGAGCAGGCCGAACGTGCGCGGCACGCCCAGCGCGCCGACCGTGTCCCAGACGCCGAGGAACGCGATCGGCGCCGGGTCGTCGGGCGCGAAGCCGGGGTGGAAGACGAGGCCGGCGTCGGAGAGGTCCTGCTTCGCCCGGTAGCCCTCGGTGAACACGCGCTCGACGATCGTCGCGCGCTCGGCGTCGTCCTGCTCGGGCGCGAAGGCGACCAGCCCGCACTGCGCGAGCATCCCGACCGCGCTGCGGACGGTGAACGCCCCGCGCGAGAAGCCGACGAGCACCAGCTCGTCGCCGGGCCGGAACGTCTCGGCGAACCAGCGGTAGACCTCGCGGACCGCCTCCGGCAGCCCCGTGCCGAACGCGCCGTCGAGCACCCGGCCGATCGGGCCGCCGTCCGCCCCGAGCCCCGCGAAGTACTGCGGGACCTGGTCCTCGGTGGCGGCGAGGCGGTCGAACAGGCGGCCCACGTTCGTCCGGTCGGTGGCGGTGTTCCAGGTGCCGTCGCAGCAGACGACGAGGCGCCGCGTCACGCTCACCCGATCAGTGTGCCGCCATCATGCCCACGGACGGGCGACGGCCCGGCGTCGGCGCGGCGCAGGCCGTACGGGACCCTGGAGTACCGGGCGGGACGATCGACGGGAGGACCGGCAGCGGTGGTGGAGAGCGGGACGACGACCACCGCGTCGACCACCGCGTCGCGCACCCGGACCCGCAGCGAGCGCCGTCCGGAGATCGAGGGACTGCGCGGGCTCGCCGCCGGGCTGGTCGTGCTCTACCACGTCTGGGTCGGGCGCGTCTCCGGCGGCGTCGACGTGTTCTTCCTGCTCTCGGGCTTCTTCGTGCTCGGGATGACGGCGCGCACGGCGATCCGGGGCGAGCGTGTCGACGTCACCGGTACCTGGACGCGGCTGTTCTGGCGCCTCGTGCCGACCGCGGGCCTCGTGCTCGTCACGAGCACCGTCGCGGCCGCCGTGCTGCTGCCACCGTCGACGTGGGCGCGCAACCTGCGCGAGCTCCTCGCCTCGGTGTTCTTCGTCGAGAACTGGCGGCTGGCCACCGACGCCGTCGACTACTACGCCGACCACGGCACCGCGAGCATCGCCCAGCACTTCTGGTCGCTGTCGATCCAGGCGCAGTTCACGCTGCTCGCCCCGCTGCTCGTGCTGCTCGTGGCGTGGTGGGCGCGGTCGCGGGCCCTGGACGTCCGCGCCGCCCTGCTCACCGCGTTCTCCGCGACGGTCGTGGTGTCGTTCGTGCACTCGGTGGTGACGACGGCGTCCGATCAGGCCTTCGCGTACTTCGACCTGCGCACCCGGCTCTGGGAGTTCGCGCTCGGCGGGGTGCTGGCGCTCGTGCTTGACGGGGTGCGGATCGGTGCGCGCGCCCGCGCGGTGCTCGGGTGGGCCGGGGTCGTCGGGCTCGTGAGCTGCGGCGCGGTGCTCGACGTCGGCGCCGGGTTCCCGGGCTACCTGGCGCTGTGGCCGGTGCTCTCGGCCGCCGCGGTGATCGTCGCGGGCCGGGCGGGCGCGGGCGAGCGCCTGCTGACGACGCCGGCCGCGCAGTACCTGGGCCGGATCAGCTACCCGCTCTACCTGTGGCACTGGCCGGTGCTGGTCCTGGCGCTCGGGCTCACCGCGTCGCCGACGCCGGGCCTGGTCGGGGGGCTGGTGGTCGTCGCGGTCTCGGTCGGGCTCGCGGTCGTCACCCACCACCTCCTCGAGGCGCCCCTGCGCACGGTTTCCCTGCCGGCGGCCGCCGGCCGCGCCGGCCTCGCGATCGCGGCGTTCCTCGCCCCGGCGCTGGTCGCGCTCGGCGTGTGGGCCGCGGTGGCCGCCACCGACGCCGCCCCACCGCTCGCCGTCGGCGACCCGACGCACCCGGGGGCGACGGTGCTGGCGTCCGACCCCGCGCCGGCCGGCGAGGTCGTCCCGGCCGTCGCGCCCTCCACCGCGCGGGTGCAGGACGACTGGGCCCGGTACCGCGACGGGTGCGGGCCGGTCGGCGAGTCGCCGGCGCTGGAGGAGTGCGTCCCGGTCCGCGCCGACGGGGAGCCGCAGCGGCGGATCGTGCTGCTCGGCGACTCGCACATGCAGCAGCTGCTGCCCGCGCTCGAGCCGGTGGCCCGGGAGCGCGGGTGGGAGGTCCGGACGCTCGTGCGGGCCCGCTGCCCGTTCGGGACGACGTCGGAGACGGACCCGGGCGACGCGCTCTGTCTCGACCGCAACGCCGCCGCGATCGAGCACCTCGCCGCCGACCCGCCCGACGCCGTGCTCGTCAGCGCCACGCGCGACGTGCGCGCCGGGCTGACCGAGCAGACGCCGGACGGCTTCGTCGCCGGCTGGCGGGAGCTCGACGACCGCGGCATCCCGGTCGTCGCCGTCCGCGACAACCCGCGGTTCGCCCACCGACCGTCCGAGTGCTTCGAGTCCTACGGGCGCGGGGCGCCGGAGTGCGACGTCCCGCGCGCCGAGCTGCTCGCCGCCGACCCGCCGTACGCGCTGCGCGACGACGTGCCGGCGGGTGTCGCGTTCCTCGACCTCAGCGACGAGATCTGCACGCCGACCGCCTGCCCGCCGGAGATCGGGAACGTGCTGGTCTACCTCGACGACAACCACCTGACGGCGTCGTACGCGCGCACGATGTCACCGGCGGTCGGGGCGCGGCTGCCGGCGCTGCTGGGCTGGTAGGAGCTATCCCGAGGGCTCGTCGGCGGTCTCGGCGAGGCCCTGCTGGTCGGGCTCGAGGTCGACGTCGAAGGCCGGCTCGACCTCGTCGGGGTCGGCGTCGGCCGCGGCGTCGTCGGTCGGCTCGGGGCGGGTCATGCCCTCCTCGCGGTCGACGCGCTGGAGGTCGGTCTCGTCCGGCGTCTGCTCGCTGTCCATCACTGGACCCGTACCCCCGTTCCCGCGCCCCGACGCGGTCGCCGTGTCACGAGCACGTGACGGCGCCGAGGTTGCCTGCGCAGGCGCGGACGGGCCCGTGACGTGGACGACGCAGCGTGACCGCAACCGCCGACGCGTCCACCCGTCTGGATCCACGAGCGCGGGGCGTCCCCGGCGCTCGGGGGAGAAGGAGAGCTCGGGAATGTTCGTCATCGTGGCCGTGGTGATCGTCGGCGTGATCTTCGTGTGCGGCGCCCTGCTGGGCGTCAGCGTGGCCCAGAACCAGGCCGCCGACCGGGCCCGCCGGTCCCAGCGCGACCGCCACATCTCGGCCGTGCGCACCGGGTCGCTGCTCTCGCACTAGCCGCACCCATGTGAGCACTTTCCTGCCCTATAGGGCAGGAAAGTGCTCACATCACTCAGGAGGCGCAGGTGCCCGCGACGGTGCCGGCGACGCGGTCCGTGACGACGTTCCAGTCCTCGGCGGCGACCGGGTCGGTGGTCAGCCAGGCGACGACGTCGTCGACGCCCGCCGCGTAGGCCCGCTGCTCGGCGGAGCCCTCGCCGTAGGTCGCGGCGAGCGCGTCCTCGCGGCCCGCGACCACGCCCGCCCACTGCCCGCTCGGGGTGCGCCCGAGCGTCGTGATCGTGTCGTCGATGGCGTCGGCGACCACGTGCGCGCACTGGTCGGCGACGGCCGAGGTCGCGGGGGCGGGCGCGCTCGCGCCCGGCGCGCTGGCCGCGGAGGTGCGCACCGCGTCGACGAGGCCGGGGAGCTGGGCGCCCATCCCGACCAGGGCCACCGCGGCGCCCGCGACGGCCACCGTCAGCGGGGCCCGCGTGGCGGCGCGGCGGCGGCTCGAGGTGCGGAACGCGGGCGCGGCCGGGACGGCGTGCGGCGGGGTCGGGACGCCGGTGACCGGGTCGGGCCGGTAGGCGGTCGGCGGCGGGTAGCCGAGGCCGGCGGGCGGGGCGTCCTGCGGGACGGCGTGACGGGCCGGGGTGTGCACCGGGGCGAGCGGCGCGCCGACGGGCCGCGACGACGCATGGTCCTCGCGCCGGTGGTGCTGCCCCATGATCGACCCCCGAACGGCCTAGTCGTCAGCGGCCGTGTGGACGCTGTGTGAGCGGTGTCGCAGGAACCGCCCTCGCCGTTAGCGCCCGAGGCGTCCCGAGACCGGGGTTCACCACGTCGGGTGACGGAGAAACGGGACGAGGAGGAGGAATTCCGGGGTCCGATCGGACGCTCGTCACCGTGCCCGTACCTGACGCACCCTGACAGGAACGGGTCCTAGCGTTCGTCGCGTCCGCTCCCACCGAGCACCCGGAGACCGCGATGACGGCAGGTTCGACGACGGCGGCGACGACGCTCGCGATGATCAACCTCGACGGCCCTGACCCCCGCGCCCAGGCGGCCTTCTACGGCGCGCTGCTGGGCTGGCGGACCGTCCACGCCGAGGACGAGTACGCGATGATCGCGGGCGACGGCGCCCCGATCGGGTTCGGCCGCGTGCCGGGCTGGTCGGCGCCGCCGTGGCCCGACCCCGAGGGCCACAAGCGCTATCACCTCGACCTCACCGTCGACGACCTCGACGCCGCCGTCGCCCGGGCCCGCGAGCTGGGCGCGACGGTGCCCGAGCACCAGCCCGGCGAGGGGTGGCGGGTGCTCCTCGACCCGGTCGGCCACCCGTTCTGTCTCTGCCCGCGCTGAGCGTCGAGCGTGCTGAGCGTCGAGCCTGCCGCCGGCGACGGAGGGGAGATACGGACACTCATCGTCAGCGGAGCCACTCCGCTGACACGCCCGGGTCAGCGGCGGCGCGCCAGCCCGGCCAGGTAGGCGGCCTGCCCGGCGTGCTGGATGTCGTCGTCGACGACGCTGATCAGCCGCACCCCGCGGGTGACCGGCGGGTCCCAGGCGTCGTCGATGACCTCGTCCAGGTCGGCCTCGGACAGCGTGCGCAGGTAGGCGACGGTGCGCTCGTGCACCGCGTCGAGGTAGCCGGTGAGCAGGGCCGGGTCGTCGACGCGCACCGACGCGACCTGCTCGGAGGTGTGCCCGAAGCCGATCGAGGCGTCGTCGAGCGGCAGGTCGAACCGCCGCGCCCACCCGTCGGCGGTCCACACCTGCTCGGTGCCGGCGAGGTCGGCGACGTGGTCGTCCTGCACCCGGGTGAGGTGCCAGACCAGCCAGGCGACGGGGTTGGCGTCGCCGTCCGGGCGCCACGACAGCTGCTCGGCGCTCAGCCCGCCGACCGCGCGGTGCGCGTCGTCCTGCGCGCGACCGAAGGCGTCGACGAGCACGTCGATGGCGTCCACGGTGATCTCTCCTGACCCGCCCGGCTAGCGCGCCGAGGCGAAGACGACGACGTTGTCCTGGTAGGACAGCGTGCCCTCGTCGAAGGGTCCGCCACACGTCAGCAGCCGCAGCTGGGGCGTGGTCGCCGGCCCGTAGACGCGGTCGGAGGGCAGGGTGTCCTTCGGGAAGTACTCGACGCTGTCGACGGCGAACCGCGCCGTCTCGCCGTCGGAGCGCGGCACCTCGATGACGTCGCCGGGGCGCAGCCGGTCGAGCTGGGCGAACACCGCCGGGCCGCGGCGGGTGTCGACGTGGCCGGCGAACACCGCGGGACCGGGGTCGCCGGGCACCGCGCTCGCGGTGTACCAGCCGACCCGGCCGAAGTCGGTGGGCACCTGCAGGGCGCCGCGGTAGTCGATGCGCAGGTCGGTGAGGTTCACCGCGGCCAGCCCCACCGCCGGGATCGACATGCCGGTCGGCCGCAGGCCCTCGGGCGCCGCGAGCGCCGCGGCCAGCGGCATCCGCGGGGCCGGCGGGGCGTCGGGGTCGTCGGAGAAGAGCCCGGAGAACCAGTCGCCGACGGTCGAGAGCAGCGTCGGCGTCGCGAGCCCGCCGAGCCCGGCCTCGGTGCCGCCACGGGGCACCGGCGGCACGCGCGGGGGCGTGGGCAGCGGGGTCTCGGGGTCGGGCGTCGGGCGCGGGGTGGGGGTCGTGGGGGGTTCGGTGCCGGGCCCGGGCACACCCGCGACGGTCGCGGCGTCGGGGGCCGCCGCCACGATGATCTGGCCGTCGGGCTCGCGGGCCACGAACAGCGTGGTCACCCCGCTGTCGGGCAGCGTCACGCTGGTCTCGTTGGTCGAGCCCAGCCGCGAGCGGATGTCGACCTCCCACTCCCGCGCGGGCACCGTGATGTAGGGGGTGGTCGAGCCGTAGAAGAGGTCGCGGGCCAGCGGCGGGCCGCCGGTGAGGTCGACGTCGAGCGCGCCGACGCCGTTCGCGCCCTGCACGACGCGCACCTGGGCGGAGCCGGGCGCGGCCGGCGCGGTCTGGTCGTCGAGGACCTGCAGCTCGGGGGCACCCGAGATCGGCGAGTCCACGAAGGCCGCGGTCTGCGCGGTCCCCGCGGGCACCTCGACCGACACCTGCACCGCGGGCGGGCTGGTCGCGGGGGCACCGGCCGGGCGGGCGGTCAGCGTGTAGGTGCCGGCGGGCTCGGTGAGGTAGGGCGAGGTGCCCCGGTAGCCGACACCGGGCGCGACCAGCGTCTCGTCCAGGTCGGGCCCCGAGACGTACATGTCCACCGACGGCGTCACCGGCGAGAGGTGGGCGATCCGCAGCATCCCGGTCGAGGGGTCGGCGGTGGCGGTGCGCACGCCGACGGTCAGCGACACGGTCAGCGCGACGAGCACCACGGCGGCGAGCGCGGTCCAGACCAGGGGACGGCGCCAGCGACGGCGATCGGCGGTCGGCGGCGTCCCGGGGGTCTCGGGGGTCTCGGGGGTCTCGGGGGACGGGACGATCGCGGTCGGCGGGTCCTGCGGTGCAGGCACGGGGAGCTCCTCGACGGCTGAAGAACGGGGGGAGGTAGAGCGCGTCCATCCGGCGGCGCGGGCCGGGTCGGGGGTGCCGCCGGCGTCGGGGAGTCCGCGCCCGTCACGGTGGCCGCCCACCACCGCCGGTGGCGCGGAGCGCGTCGGTCCACTCCCCCCGGGGCACGCGCTCACCCTAACGGGTCACTGACCCGTTCGGAGCACTACTCGGGACGAGCGGTCCCGGGAACCCGGTGAGGGTCGCCGCCCGTCCTGCTCTGGGCGAACACGGCCCCGGCCCGCCCCCGCAGGGATCACGCTGGGGCCATGAGCTCCAGCCTGTACGTGGCCCTGCGCAGCGGCCACGAGCACACCGCCACCGGCCTCGACGACGACACCGCCGCCGCCCTGCAGGCGCGCATCGTGGCCCACCTCGAGGCCCGCGAGTCCCACCCCGTGCTCGACCTCGGCGACGGCACCACGGTGCGCACCGACGCCGTCGTCATGACCCGGGTGCACGACGAGGGGCCGCGCACCGGCTTCGTGGGCTGAGCCTCAGCGTGCGTCGCGCGGCGCCGGGATCCGCCGGAGGGCCGCGCGGCGGCGGGCGAGGAAGGCGGCCACGTGGCGGCGCGCGGTGCTGGGGGCCGGGTGGCGCGCGCCGAGGTCGTCGAGGACGAGGTCCCAGAGGACGGGCAGGTCGGGGTCGTCCCAGTCGCGTCCGGCGAGGTCGACCAGCGACGGCGCGTCGAGGCCGGTGCCGACCCACTCGATGGCGAGCTCCACGACGTCGGCCGGGTCCCACACCATGCCCAGCACCTGGGCGGCCCGGGCCTCGGTCGGCGCCATGCCGCGCAGCGAGGGCAGGGCGGCGAGGCCGAGCAGGCCGCGCAGCCCTACGTCATCCGGTGGACGCCTGACGGTGACGGTGCTGCTCATGGTGCCCCCCGGTGATCGATCAAGAACTGCGCTGCGTGTGCGAGCCGCCCCCACGGCTCACTCCGAGAGGTTAACGCGTCGATCTTGTGGCGGGTACGGTGACACTCGGCGATAGTTTCGGTGAACCCGTGGTTGACATGCTCGGCATCCTGGCTGTGTGAACCTGGAGTTGTCATTGGAGCGGGCCGTCGCCGGCCGCGTCGCCGGGACAGCGGTCGCCGACCCCGGCGCCAAGCTCGACGACCGGGACGGCGAGCGCGCGGCGCGGCACCGGGCGCTGGCGGGTCTCGGCGCGGCACTCGCGGTCGAGGCGGAGGCGCGCCACGCCGCGGCCGTGGTCGTCGCGCGCCGGGCCGAGACGGCGGTGTGGCTCGGCGCGAGCCTCGCCGATCTCGGCGGGGTCACCGGCCGGTCGCGGCAGGCCGCCCGCAAGCGGTGGCCGACGCTCGGCGCGGTGCACCGGCGCCGACGCTGGCTCGGGAACCACGTCGAGGACGTCCGGTGGGCCGCACGCCTCGTGCTCGCCGCCGGGCTCGGGGGTCCCGAGCGTCGCGCCGCCCTCGCCGAGGCCGTCGCCGCAGCCGAGGCGGCGTTCGCGCCGGGCGCGGAGCCCCGCGACCTCGAGGCCGCCGTCGGACGCTGGCAGGCGTTCGACGCGCTCCTCGACCGCCACCTGCGCGGCCTCCTCGCCGAGGTGCCCGACGAGCCTCACGAGCCCGCCGCCGGTGCGTCGCCGACCGTCGACCCCGGCTTCGCCGCCCACGGCGCCCGGGGCGTGCTGCGCTACTTCGACCACGCGGTGCACGCCGTCGACGAGCCCTGAGGCCCAGCGCACCGCCGAGCGAGAGACGCCCGGCTGCGCTCCACGTTGCGCCATCCCCGGCACCCACCCGGGCGTGCCACCTGCCGACGCCGCGTCGCCCCGCTGTCCGGCGTGTCGGGTTCGGTTCCGCCGAACGGGTCCGGCGCGCCGCCGATGGTCGCCGCGCGTCACCGCGCGTCGCGCGCGTCACCCACGCCCGTCCCGCCCTCCCGGCGCCGGTCCCGACCGGACCGTCCCTCGGCGACCAGGGGTGCCGCGCCGGACCCGGACGTGCGCGGCACGGCGCCGACCTGCTCGTGGAGCGCGTCGCGACCCGCTAGAAGTTCCACCCATGGGGACGACCACACCCATCCACGACGCGCTGGCCGGGGTCCGCCTCGAGGTCCCGGTCAAGCCCACTCCCTTCCCGCGCGGGCGCACGCCCGCGCCGCGGACGCGCCGCTCGGTGGCCGAGGACACCGAGCGGGTCGTCGCGCTCGCCTGGCAGGAGGCCGACGAGCGCGGCCACGCCGTGTTCGGCACCGGGCACCTCCTGCTCGGGCTGGTCCGGGCCGGGGGTCCCGAGGCGGGGCTGCTCGCCGCGACCGGGGTCACCGCCGCGACCGCGGACGCCGCGATGGCGCTCGTCGCGCTCTCGTCGGTGTCGGAGCCGGTGGTGCGCGGGCCCGGCGGTCCGGGACGGGACGCCGGGCCCGTCGCCGGCACCAGCGTCGCCGAGGTGCTCGCCGAGGCGGCGGCCCTGGGGGACACCGGCGCGGAGGCCACCGGCGCTGAGGTCACCGGTGCTGAGGTCACCGCCGGCGCCCTGCTGACCGCGCTCGCCGCGCGGCCGTGGGGGCAGGCGGCGGAGATGCTCGCGGCGCTGGGCGTCGACTCGTCCGACCTGGCGGCGGCGGTCACGACCCTCGCGGCAGCCGCCGAGGCCGCCGACGCGACCGGCACCGCCGACGCCCGGGAGCGCCCGGTGCCCCGCGACCCCAGCGGGCTGCTCTCGTCGGCGTGGCGCCGACCTGCCGCCGGCGCCGCCGCCGAGATCGCGTGACGTCGGGCCGCCCCGGCGGTCAGAATCCGGCGCATGGCGAAGCCGAGCTGGATCCGGGCCGAGGACGGCGACTGGTACCGCGCCTCCGAGGTGGTCGCGGTCAAGACGATGCCGCACAACCCCGACGGCGGGTTCATGGTCACCGTCGAGACGCACCGGCACGACAACATCGACGTCACCGGCCGGCTCAAGGAGGTCGAGGACGCCTCCCGCTGCCGGGACGCCCTCATGCGCCTGCTCGCGACGGCGGAGAAGGGCGTGACGATCACCTACGCGTCGGGCGGGTTCTCGAGCGAGGAGATCGACTGATCAGGGCTGATCACGGGCGCGGTCCGTAGGCGGCGAGGAACCGGTCGCGGAAGGCCTCCATCGGCCACACCGGCCCGCCGGGATCCGGCGTGAGCCCGGCCGACCAACCCCAGTCGCCGACCGCGGCGAGCACCGACGGGTCGCTGCTGACGATCGAGATCGGGACGTCGCGCCCGGCGTCGGGGCCGGTGACCACGGGCGAGGGCTCGTGGTCGCCGAGCAGGACGATCACCGGCGCGCGGCCGGGGTGCACCGCGGCCTGGCGCTCGGTCCACCCCCAGACCGTCGCGAGCGAGTACTCGAGCGACCGGCGGTAGTCGTCGCGGACCTTCGCCGGGTCCTGGGTGAAGATCGCCTGGAACGGCAGCTGCGGACCGTCGGGCGGGCCGAACACCGACCCGTCGCCGACCGCGTCCCACGGCACGGTCCGCGGCACCGGCGACCAGGGGCCGTGGCTGGAGGTCAGCGCGATCTCGGCCATCGTGGGCGGGGCGCCGGGTCCGCGCTCGAGGCGGTCGAACGCGGCGAGCGCGTACTGGTCGGGCATCGGCGACCAGGAGAACGGCGGGCCCCGGTAGCCGAGGTCGGCGCCGCCGTAGGCGCGGTCGTAGCCGTAGAACGCACCCTCGGGCCAGGGTCCGGAGGTGCCCGGGGCGACGGCGACGGTGCGCCAGCCGGCCTCGCGGAACGCGCGGGGGAGCGTCAGCCGGTCCGACGTGACGAGCTGGGCGTGGCGCTGCTGGCCGTCGATGCGCAGCCCCGAGAACAGGGTGGCGTGCGCGAGCCAGCTGCCCCCGCCCGCGATGGGCGAGGTCAGCACCCCGGTCCGCGCGGCGTAGCCCGCGGCGCCGAGGCGTCGCTCGCCGTCGTCGAGGACGGCCCGCACCGGCCCCGCCATCGCCGGGTCGTCGAGGGCGGAGAGCCCGTAGCTCTCGACGACGACGACGGCGACGTCGCGCCCGCGCAGGGCGGTGAGCAGCCGGTCGCCGGGCACGTCGCGGTAGGCGTCGGTGGCGGCCTCGATCTCGAAGGCCCGCTGGTCGCGCACCCCCTCGCCGATGGCGAGCGCGCGGTCGACGGTGCGGATCGAGGTGTCGCGCGAGGCGACGGGCACGCCGGGCACGAGCTGCGCGGAGAGCGTCCACGCCGCGAGCCACGCCACCGCGAGCACGGCGACCAGGCGCAGGGTCGCCGACCGGTGCGCCGCGGCGATCCGCGCGAACCGGGCCACCGCGGCGCCCATCGCGACGAGCAGCGCGACCGCGAGCAGCGCGACGACGAGGGCGACGACGACGGCGAGGACCGGGCCCGAGGTCCCGGCGACGAAGTCGTAGGCGTTGGTGAGCAGCACCGCGTCGCGTGCCGGGTCGAAGGGGCGGGCGAGCGAGACCGAGAAGCCGAGGTCGAACAGCGTCAGGACCAGCGCGAGCCCGAGCACCACACCCGCGGCCCATGCGAGCACCCGCCGCACCGGGCCGGGCAGCACGACCGCGACGACGAGCGCGACGAGCAGCTCGACCGGCACGCGGACGAACGCCGGCGTCACCAGCCGGGCGACGTCGCCGGGCGTCACGAACGCGAGCAGCACGAGCACGCCGGCGAGCAGCGTCACGACGCCCGCGAGACCCCGGCGCACGCGCACCGGGTGGGTGTCGGCGCCGCGCCACAGCCGGACCACGTCGCGCCCGAACGACCACAGCAGCGCGGCGAGGGCGCCGCCGACGAGGACGGTCGCGACGACGACCGGCAGCAGCTGCGAGGAGGCCACGACCAGCACGACGCCCTGCGCGGCGGCGACGACCTTGCCCGAGAACAGGGGTGTGAGCTCGCCGCGCAGCCACGGCAGCACCACGCCGGCGGCGACGAAGAGGTAGCGCGCGAGCCCGATGAGCAGCACCCACGACCCGAGCAGGCCCGCGACGTGCACCGACAGCACCAGCAGCAGCGCGGCGTCGAGCTCCATGTCGAAGCGCGCGCCGAACGACGAGGCCACCGCCCGGCGCCGGGCGACCGCCCCGTCGACGCCGTCGAGCACCAGCGCCACCGCGGCGAGCACGACGAGCGCGGGGGTCGAGACGGGGTCGGCGACGAGCGCGGCGACCCCGGCCGCGAGCACCCCGCGCAGCAGCGTGACCCGCCCGGCGGGTCCCAGCGCGTCGACCGGCGCCCCGGCGAGCACGGCGACCAGCGCCGCGGCCGCCGTCGCCCCCGCGACGAGGCCGACCGGACCGAGCCCGAGGCCCGCCGCGAGCACCCCGAGCAGGCCCGCGGCCGTCACCGCGCCGCCGAGGAGCTCGGCGGTCAGGACCGGGGGCGGGAGGCGCACACGTGCCAGCATGGCCGCCGGGAGATCACGTGGGTGCGAGGAGGGTCGCGGCATGACGGGCACGACACGGGCGTTCCGGGTCGCGGCGCCCGGGCGGGCGGAGATCGCGGACATCCCGCTGCCCGACCCGGGTCCCGACGACGTGGTCGTGCGGACTCGGCACAGCGCGGTCAGCCGGGGCACCGAGTCGCTGGTGTTCCGCGGGCAGGTCCCGGCCAGCCAGTACGGGCTGATGCGCGCGCCGTTCCAGGTCGGCGACTTCCCGGGCCCGGTGGTGTACGGCTACCTCGCGGTCGGCGAGGTCGAGGCGGGCCCGGGCGCCGGGCGCACGGTGTTCGCGCTCTCCCCGCACCAGGAGCGGGTGGTGGTGCCCGCCGACTCGGTCGTCGAGGTGCCCGACGACGTCCCGCCCACGCGCGCGGTGCTCGCCGGCACGGTCGAGACCGCGGTGAACGCGCTGTGGGACGCCGCGCCGCGCGTCGGGGACCGGGTCGCGGTGCTCGGGGCCGGGATGGTCGGTTCGGCCGTCGCCGGGGTGCTCGCGACGTTCCCGGGCGTGCGGGTGGAGCTCGTCGACGTCGACGCGTCCCGCCGCGCGGTGGCCGAGGCGCTGGGCGTCGGGTTCGCGACGCCCGACGCGGCGGCGGGGGAGTGCGACCTCGTCCTGCACGCGAGCACCACCGAGGCCGGGCTCGCCCGGTCGCTGGAGCTGCTCGGCGACGAGGGCGAGGTCGTCGAGCTGTCGTGGTTCGGCGGGAACGCCCCCCGGGTGCCGCTGGGCGAGGCGTTCCACTCGCGGCGCCTGGCGATCCGCGCGTCGCAGGTCGGCCGCGTCGCCCCCGCCCGCCGTGCGCGGTGGTCGACCACCGACCGCCTCCGCCTGGCCCTGCGCCTGCTCGCCGACCCGCGCTTCGAGGCGCTCATCACCGACACCTGCGCCTTCGACGACCTGCCGACCGTCGTGCCCGAGCTCGCCGCCGGCGAGCGCCCCGGCCTCGCGGTGCGGGTGGACTACTGACGAGCGCGAAGCGCACCGGCTGAGGTCGCTCACCCCGACGTCGTGACCGAGGGCTCCGAGGACCTACGCACATGATCGCGTCGAGTCGGACTGTCGGACTCGATGCGATCTTGCGCCGATGTCTCGTCGGTCGACTCGGCGGACCCCCGGCGGTGACCGGACAACGCGGCGACGTGGCGCAGGGCTCGAGCGTCCAGAACGCGCGACCCCGTTCGTCAGCCGACCGTCAGGTTCACCGGCGGAGCGCCCCCGAGTGATGACGATCGGTGACAGCGGTCCGCCGTGGTGGTGGCCGCGACCGGCAGCTGAGGCATCGCAGGGCGGAGCCTGGGTCGCCGTCGGTCACAGAATGTTGCCGAATTGCGATCGGAAGCCTGCTCCATCCGAGCGAGCACCTGCTCGGGCGCCGGTCTCCCGCCGTTGTACGTTCGGCGAATGCTGCTCAGCGACCCGCTGGTCGAGCACACGGCGCCGTCGCCTCCGGCGCGGTCACGTCGGCACCGCGGCACCGTCGCCCTGACCCCGGTGTCCGCCGCGGAGGGCGACCCCGGCTTCCTCGCCCGGTGGCGGGACCTGGAGCGGCGGGCGTCCGAGCCCAACCCGTTCCTCGCGCCGTCGATGGTGCTCCCGGCCGCCCGGCACCTCGGTGCCCCGACCTCGCTGCGCCTGCTCACCCTCGAGCACGGGGACCGCGCGGTGTTCCTGCTCCCGGTGGTCGAGGCGACGCCCTACGCGCTCGCCCCGGTACCGCGCCGGGTCCCGCTGTCGCGGTGCGGGCTGACCGGCCTGCGCACGTGGCTGCACCCGTACTGCTTCCTCGGCACGCCGCTGGTCGACCGCGACGCCGACCCCGAGCGGGTCTGGGAGTCCGTCCTGTGCGGACTGCCCGCCCTGCGCGCGACGCCGTGGCTGGAGCTGCCGAAGATCCCCGTCGAGGGACCCGTCGGGAGCTCGCTGCAGCGCGTCAACGCCGCGCGGCCCGCACGGCACACGACGCTCGGGGCCCGCTCCTTCGCCCGCCGGCGGCCGTCGCCGACCTACCTCGCGGAGTGGACCAGCAGCAAGAAGCGCGCCGAGCTCAAGCGCAAGCGGCGGGTCCTGGCGCGCGAGCTCGGCGGCGAGGTCGGCACCACCGAGCACGGGCGGACCGCCCCCGACGACGCCGTCACGCGCTTCCTCGCGCTGGAGGCGCGCGGGTGGAAGGGCCGCGCCGGGACGGCCATGGCCGTGCGGCCGGGCCACGCCCTCTTCCTGCGGGAGACGGCGGCGGGGTTCGCCGAGGACGGCCGGCTGCGGGCGTTCGCGCTCCGGACCGACACCCACGTCCTCGCCCGGAGCCTCGCGATCACGGCGGGCCCCGGCCTGTTCGGGTTCAAGCGCGCCTTCGACGAGGAGTTCGCCCGCAGCTCGCCGGGCACCCTGCTCGACGCCGACCTCCTCGCCTGGTTCCACGAGCAGCCGGAGCTGGCGTGGATCGACACGTCGTCCGACCCGAGCCGCGCCGACGCCGACGTCTACGGTGACCGCGTGGAGATCGGGACGACGGTGGTCGGTCTCGGCCGCGGCGCGCGGCGGGTCCCGCCCCTGTTCGCGGCGGTCGACGTCGCCCGCGACGAGGTGCGCCGGCGCCGGCCGGCCCTCGCCCGCCAGGTGGAACGGCTGCGCGCGGGCCGCGCGAGGAGTGCTCAGTGAGGATCACCGCCGTCGGCGGCGGGCCGGCCGGTCTGTACGCGGCCGTCCTGCTCGCCCAGCAGGGCCACGACGTCACGGTCGTCGAGCGCAACCCCGCCGGGGTCACGCACGGCTGGGGCGTCGTGTTCTGGGAGCCGCTGCTCGCCTCGCTGCGCGAGAGCGACCCGGTGAGCGCCGCCCAGATCGCCGACGCCGCGTTCGCCTGGGACGGCCAGGACGTCGACGTCGAGGGGCGCGGGCGGGTCGCGCGGCCCAGCGGCGGCTACAGCATCTCGCGGCAGCGGCTGCTCGACCTCCTCACCGCGCGGGCCCGCGAGCTCGGCGTGCGCACGGAGTTCGAGCGCGACGTCGTGCCGGGCCCGCACGATGAGGAGCTCGACGCCGACCTGGTGATCGCCGCCGACGGCGTCGGCAGCGCCCATCGCCGCGCCCTGGCCGACGACCTCGCGCCGACTGTCGACGTCGGCACCAACAAGTACGTCTGGCTGGCGACGACCAAGGTCTACACGTCGTTCCTGTTCGCCTTCGTCCGCTCGTCGGCGGGCTGGCTGTGGTGCCACGCCTACGGCTACGACGCCGACCACAGCACCTTCATCGTGGAGTGCTCGCCGCAGACCTGGCGCGGGCTGGGCCTCGACCGGATGGGCGCCGAGGAGAGCCGCGAGCTGCTCGAGCGCCTCTTCGCCCGGCACCTCGACGGGCACCCGCTGATCGGCCTGCCCGCCGAGCCCGACGCCCCGCTGCCGTGGCTGGAGTTCCGCACGCTGCACTGCGAGCGGTGGTGGTCCGGGCGCACGGTGCTGGCCGGCGACGCCGCGCACACGACCCACTTCGCGATCGGCTCGGGGACGACGCTGGCGCTGGGGGACGCGATCGCGCTCGCGCGGGCGATCGAGGGGACCGCGGACGTCCCGGCCGCCCTCGAGCAGTACCAGGCCGAGCGGCAGGCCGCGCTCGCCCCGAGCCGGCGCGACGCCCGCAACAGCGCCCGCTGGCTCGAGGACCTCGAGCGCTACATCGACACCGACGTCGACAGCTTCGCGACGCTGCTGCACCGGCGCTGCTCCTCGCTGCTCGCCCACCTGCCGCCGACGGTCTACGTCAAGGCGCGCGGGATGGCCGAGCGCAGCGGCGCCGCCCGCCGCGTGTGGTCGCAGGCCTCGGCGCTGCGCCGCTCGGCCCTGGTGCGGCGCGGCAGCTGAAGAACAGACGTCATCACACCGTGTCACCTTGGTGACCCGGCCCTGGGCCGGGCGGGCGGTGGTGCTGTCTACTGGCCCCGCTGACGTGACCATTCGTGATGAGCTCGGGAGACCGCCACCGTGTCCGTGACCACCCCGTCCTCGGTCGGACCCGCGACTGCGCGGGACCGGGACACCTCTTGGCGCGACCGGCTGCTCGCCGACGTCCAGCTGTTCCTCGTCGTGCTCGCCCTCGGCCTGGCCGTCGCCCTGCTGGTGGTCCTGATCTGACGGGCGTCAGGATGGTCGGCATGTTCGCCGTCACCGTCCGCGACCACATCATGATCGCTCACAGCTTCCGGGGCGCGGTCTTCGGGCCGGCGCAGGCCCTGCACGGAGCGACGTTCGTCGTCGATGCGACGTTCAAGCGCGCCGAGCTCGACGCCGACGGCATCGTCGTCGACATCGGGCTCGCCACCGAGCAGCTGCACGACGCCCTGGCCGACCTGACCTACACCAACCTCGACGACCACCCCGAGTTCGCCGGGGCGAACACGACGACCGAGTTCCTGGCGCAGGTGATCGCCCGGCGCCTGGCCACGCGGGTCGGCGACGGGCGGCTCGGCCCGCATGCGGGCGGGCTCGCCGGCATCGCCGTGACCCTGCACGAGTCGCACGTGGCGTCGGCGAGCTACGAGCTGGCGCTCACCTGACGATCTCCACCCGGTCGCCCGGTTCCAGCGCGGCGAAGAGGTCCTGCGCGTCGTCCTTGTCGAGCCTGATGCAGCCGTGGGAGCTGCTCGCCCGGCTGCCGCTGTGGAACGCCCGGCCCTCGTCGTCGAAGAACACCGAGTAGGGCATCGGTGCGCGACCGAACTCGCGGCTCACGTGGTGGCGCTCCTTGCGCTGCACCGTGAACTCGCCGGTCGGCGTCGGGTCGTCGTCGGAGCCCGACGTGATCGCCATCGGGCCGGACGTGGCCCGGCCGTCGTCGGTGAGCCAGGCGCGCTGCTCGCCGAGGTCGACGCAGACGTCGGCGACGTCGCTGCACGGCGGCGGCTCCGCCTCGGAGGGCGGGCGGGGAGCGGCGGGTGCGGCGCTCGCCAGTGGCGCGGCGGCGAGGACGGCCGCGGAGGCGACCCCGAGCGGGGCCAGTGCGCGACGGGCCGTGCGGCTCGTGGCGCGCCGGGGAGCGGGGGAGGGGTGGTGTCGGCCCACCAGGGGTGCCTCCTCGTCGGTTCGGGGTGGCGACGAAGTGCGGTCGGCGTTCCCGGCCACGGTCGCACGCACACCCGCGACCACCCGGGCGGGGGGTCAGGGCCGTCCGGCGGCGGAGACGTCGGCCACGTGGTGGACGCCCTCGTGCGCAGCCCGGCGCCGGGCCGTCGACCACGGGGCCACCCCGGCATGCTGGACGCGTGCCCCCACGTGAGCGGAAATCCCGGCCAGGACCGGGAAATCCGCTCACAATGGTGCGGCCGGTCGCCGACCCCGCGCTGGTCAGCGGCGGGGATGTGTACGACGCGCGGGTGATCGACGGGTTGCGGGCGCGGGGCCTCGACGTCCGCGACGTCCAGCTCGGGGGCGCCTGGCCGCGTCCCGACGACGCCGCGCGGCGGGCGCTGGCGGACGTCCTGCGCGACGCGGGCCCGGTGCTGGTCGACGGGCTGGTCGCGGGCGGGGTCCCGGACGTCGTCGTCCCGCACGCCGCGCGGCTCGCGGTCCTCGTGCACCTGCCCCTCGGCGAGGAGCACCCCGACCTCGCCGCCGGCGAGCACGCCGTCCTGCGCGCCGCCCGCGTCGTCGTCGCCACCAGCCCGTGGACCGCGCGGCGGCTGGCCGAACAGGGCGTCGAGGCGAGTGTCGCCGTCCCCGGCGTCGACCCGGCCCCGCGCGCGGCGGGCACCGACGGCGCGCACCGGCTGCTGTGCCTCGGCGCGGTGACACCGACCAAGGGCCAGGACCTGCTCGTCGCGGCCCTCGCCGCCCTGCGCGAGTACCCGTGGACGCTCGACCTCGTCGGCCCGACCGGCCGCGACCCGGCCTTCGTCGCCGACCTGCGCGCGGCGGTCGCGCGCCACGGTCTCGCCGACCGCGTGCGCATCACCGGCCCCCGCACCGGTGCCGCGCTCGACGCGATCTGGCATGCCGCCGACCTGCTCGTCGCGCCCTCGCGGGTCGAGACGTACGGCATGGTGGTGAGCGAGGCCCGCGCGCGGGGCATCCCCGTGGTGGCGAGCGCCGTCGGCGGGCTGCCGGACACGCTGGCGAACGGCGGAGTCTTAACGCCTGCTGAGGACGTACCGGCACTCGTCGCAATGCTGCGCCGCTGGTTCGCCGATCATGCGCACCGGGACGGGTTACGGGTCTCAGCGAGATCCCCACGAGGCAGGCTGGCCACGTGGACACAGACGTCGCGACGGGTGGAGCAGGCGCTGGCGGACCTGCTCGCGAGCCCGCCGGCCTGACCCCGGACCACGCCCTGCCGGGCGCGCCGGCCGCCGCCGACTGGCTCGCGCTGCGCGAGAACGCCGACGCCGAGGCGCGCGCGGTGGACCTCGTCGAGGAGCTGCGCGCCGGGCACCCCGCGCCCGGCCGCATCCTCGACCTCGGCGCGGGCACCGGGTCGATGGCGCGCTGGCTCGCGCCCCGCCTGCCCGGGCCGCAGCACTGGGTGCTCGCCGACCGCGACGCGGGCCTGCTCGCCCACGTCGCCGACTCGCTGCCGCCGCGGGCACGCGACGGGTCGCCGATCACCTCGGAGGTCCGCGAGCTCGACGTCACGACGCTGACGGCCGCCGACCTCGCCGGGGTCGACCTCGTGACCGCCTCGGCGCTGCTCGACCTGCTCACGGCCGACGAGATCGACGCCGTCGCCGCCGCGTGCGTCGGTGCCGGCGTGGCGGCCCTGCTGACGCTGTCGGTCACCGGGCAGGTCCGCCTCGAGCCCGCCGAGGCGCGCGACGTGGCGATGGCCGCGGCCTTCGACGCCCACCAGCAGCGCACCGTCGACGGGCGCGCCCTCCTCGGCCCGCGGGCCCCGACCGTCGCCGAGGAGGCCTTCGCCCGCCACGGGGCGCACGTCCGCTCCCGCGCGAGCCCGTGGCACCTCGGGCTCGACGACGTCGACCTCGTCGTCGCCTGGCTGCAGGGCTGGGTGGCCGCGGCCGTCGCGCAGGACCCCGACCTCGCGCGCCACGCCGACGCCTACCTCGCCCGCCGCCTCGAGGCCGCCGAGCAGGGCCGCCTGCGGGTGACCGTCGGCCACCTCGACCTCCTCGCCCTCCCCTAGAGCCCTCCCCTAGAGCCCTCCCCTAGAGCCCCCCCGCAGGGCCTCAGCCCTCCCCGTTCTCCCTTCGCTCCCCGCGACCGCTCCCCGTCTGGACCTCCCCGTGCCGCTCCCCGCGACCGCTCCCTCGGCACCGCCGACCGATGCCGAGCTCCCCGACCTCCCCGGGCTCCCCGCCCCCCGCACGAGCCCCGAGAATCTCCCGCCGATCCCGGCGAACTCACCCTCCCCGCGCGCCCGACGCGTCACCCTCGGCACCGTGCTCCGCGTCCTCGTCGGCCTCGGCCTGCCCGCCCTGCTCGCGATGCGCGTCGGCACGGGCGACGTGGTCGAGGCGCTCGGCGCCATCACGGTGCCGACGGTCCTCGCCGCCCTCGCCCTCGGCGCCGTCACCACCGTCGCCGGCGCCGCGCGCTGGTGCGTCGTCGCCCGCGGCGTGGGCCTCGACCTGTCCCTGCGCACGGCCACCGCCGACGCCTACCGCGCGACCCTGCTCAACTCGCTCCTGCCCGCGGGCGTCCTGGGTGACGTGCACCGCGCCGTGCGCCACCACCGCCCCGGCGACGCCCGCGGCGCGCGGGCGGTGGTGATCGAGCGGGTCGCGGGCCAGGCGGTGGTGGTCGCCGTCGGCGTCGTCGTGCTCGTCGCCAGCCCGGCCCTGCTGCACGCGCTCGTCGGGCCCGGCCTCGGGGTGGTCGCGGCCGTGCTGGGTCTCGCCCTGCTGGTCGCGGGCCTGTGGGTCCGCCACGCCCGGCGCGCCGCCCGGGTCCGGGCCGCGCTGGCGAGCGCCGGCCGGGACGTGCGCGAGGGTCTCGGCCGCGCGCGGACGGGGCCGGCGGTGCTCCTGTGCTCGTTCGTCGCGCTCGGCGCGCTGCTGGCGCTGTTCGTGCTCGCCGCCCGGGTCGCCGGGGTGGGCGTGCCGCTGGGGCAGCTGCTGCCGCTGGTCACCGTCGCGCTGCTCGCGATGGCGGTGCCGCTGACCATCGGGGGCTGGGGGCCGCGCGAGGCCGCCGCCGCCGTCGCCTTCGCCGCCGTCGGCCTCGACGCCGCCCAGGGGCTCGCGACGGCCGTCGTGTACGGGGTGCTGGCGCTGATCGCGTGCCTGCCCGGGGCGCTCGTCCTGCTCGTGGACGCGCTCGGTCGCCCGAATGCGCACCGGGTGCCCGGTCTCCCGGCACTACCGTGGAGTACGTGCTCACCCTCGTCCGCCACGGTCAGAGTGAGGCCAACGCCCGCGGGGTGATGTGCGGCCGGTCCGACCCGCCGCTCACCGACGTCGGGCGGCGCCAGGCCCGGGCGCTCGCCGCGGGCCTTCCCCGGCCCACCCGCCTCCTGTCGAGCCCCCTGGCCCGCGCGCAGGAGACCGCCGCGCTGCTGCGCGCCGAGGTGCCGGTGGAGGTCGACGCGCGCTGGACCGAGATGGACTACGGCGAGCTCGACGGCCAGCCGATGACCGCGCTCGACGGCGACGCGTGGCGCGCCTGGCAGTCCGACCCGGAGCACGTCCCGGCCGGCGGCGAGTCGCTCGTGGCGGTGCGGGAGCGCGTGGCCCGGGCGTGCACCGAGCTGGCGGCCGAGGCCGCCGCCGGCGAGGTGGTCGTCGTCAGCCACGTCTCGCCGATCAAGGCGGCGATCAGCTGGGCGCTCGGCGTGGGGATCGACATCGCGTGGCGCATGTACCTCGTCGACGCCGCGGTCTGCCGCATCGACACCGCAGGCACCGCCCCGGTGCTCCTCGCCGTCAACGACGAGGGCCCCCTGCACGCGGGCACGGTCCTGCCGGCGTGACCCCCGCACCCGTCGGCGCCGCGCCGGCCGACGGGAGCGGGGTCAGCGTGAGTGCCGCCCCGCCGCCATCGAGGCGGGCGTGACGGTCGTGGTCGCGGCGCGCAGCCGGTCGAGGTAGGCCGCCGCGCTGAGGGCGACCGGGCGGATGATCGTGCTCGCGGTCGGGACGCCGGCCGCCGTGTGCGGCGCCGAGTGCTTGGCCATGGGAACCCCCCGAGGTGCGGCCGGCCTCCATGCCGGCTGTCGACCTCTTCTCGCGCCCCGGCACCCGTCCGTTAGCGATCTCCGCCGTGACTCACCCGACCGGGCGGTCCCCGGCCCAGTGCCGCTGGTCGACCGTCCCGTGCACGGCCATGCTCGCCCAGGGCGCGATGAGCCACGCCGCGGCTCCCGCCGTCGCTCCCGCCACCGCCGTCAGGATCATGGTCATCGCAGGCCTCCGTGTTCCCGAGCACGTCCTGCCCGCTCTGTCGCCCGACGGGGCGCCGGAGTTACGCGCCGGACGGGGGACGTCGCCGGGCCCCCATCTCACCCTCACGGCGGCATACTGCGGCCGTGATCGACACCTGGTCGCGGCGGCGGGCGCTGCGGTTCGCGACGGCCGTGGGCCTCGTCGCCGTGGCCGCGCCCGCGGCGTGCGCCGGGGCCGCCGTGCCGCGCCCGCCGCTGATGCCCGGCATCCCGGGCGACGTGCCGACCCCCGGCGGGGCGCCGCTACGCCGGGGGCCGGTGGTGGACGTCCGCGCCCTCGGGGCGCGCGGGGACGGGCGCGCCGACGACGCCCCGGCCTTCCGCGCCGCGCTCGCCCGGGCCGGCGCGCCGGGCGGCCCGCGCACGGTCGCCGTCCCCGCCGGGCTGTACCGGCTGGTGGTGGGGGAGCCGCTGCGCGTCCCGGCCGGTGTGACCCTCGCGGGTGAGCCCGGCCGGTCGTCGCTGCGCCCGGAGCCGGGCCCCGGGGTCGGCTCCGGGACCGCGGACGCCCTGGTCGGGCTGCTCGTCGACGCGCCCGGGGTGACGCTGGACGGGCTGGTGGTCGAGCGCCTCGTCGACGTCGACACCGTGCTGCTGCGCCTCGGGCGCGTCGACGGGTTCCGGCTCTCGCGCTCGGTGCTGCTCGGGCACACCGACGCGCTGACGCGGTTCGCCCACGGCGTGCAGCTCGGGACGGCGGGGGACACGAGCACCGACCTCGCGATCACCGACACCGCGGTCGCGACGACGACCTACGGCCTCTACCAGGCCAACGAGTCCCGGGCGGTCTCGCAGCAGGTCGCGGTGCGCGGGTCGACGTTCGTCCGCAACGCCAACACCGACCTCGAGTTCAACAGCCCCTACGGCTCCTTCCGCGGCGTGCGCGTCGAGGGCTGCACGTTCCGCGACAACGACTCCCCGGGCTTCGCCGTCGGCATCGCCTACTGCGCCGACGTCGTCGTGCGCGGCTGCACGATGGAGCGCTACCGCATGGAGGCCGTGCACATCGAGGACTTCTCCACCGACGTGCTCGTCGAGGACAACACGTTCACCGCGTGCGGGTTGCGCGAGTTCGCGCACGTGCAGATCATCAGCGGCTCGCGACGCGTCACCGTGCGCGGCAACCGGCACGACGCGACGGCGAACGAGAACCCGATCCCGGTCGTGGGCGCGCTGGCCGGGGGCGACGCGCTGACCGCGGGCGGGCGGCCGCAGGACCCGCCGAGCGAGGTCGTCGTCGCCGACAACGTCATGCGCTGCGCGCCCGCGGTGCGCGCGGTGGCGTTCGACGACGTGCCCGCCGGCGCGATCACCGGCAACCGGGTCGACGGCCCCGGCGTCGGCACCCCCGAGACGGCCTTCGCCCTGCGCCGCACCGGCCCGATCCGCGTCACCGGCAACGTCCTCAACGGCCGCCCGACCTGACTATGTGAGCACTTTCCGGGGCTATAGGCCCGGAAAGTGCTCACATAGGCGCAGCACCTTCGAGGGCGATCTTCGCGGCGGCGAGGACGTCGTCGGCGGAGCGCTCGGGGGAGGCGGAGTCGGTCGGCACGTCCTGCGCCCACCCCGTCCACGCCCGCCGCGAGGCCTCCAGCCCGCGATACAGGCCGTCGGCGTCCGGCGCCACGATCCAGGCGCCGTCGACGTCGCGGAGGTTCTCGGCGATCCCGGCCCTGTCCGACACCACGACGTGCAGCCCGGCCACGCGCGCCTCGAGCGGGGTGAAGCCGTAGACCTCCTCGAGCGAGGGCAGCACCAGGGTCTGCGTCGTCGCGAGCACCTCGACCACGCCGTCCTCGTCGAGGAACCCGCGGAACCGCACCCGGTCGGCGACGCCCCGCTCCCGCGCCCGCGCCCGCAGCGCCGGCAGCTCCACCCCGTCACCGACGACGTCGAGCTCGGGGCTGCCGTCGAGCCGGGCGAACGCGTCGATCAGCGCGCCGACGTTCTTCCGCGCGATCAGCTGCCCGACGTAGACGTAGCGGTGTCCCGCGGCGTCCGGGCCGGTCGTCTCCCCGGCGTCGGCGCGCAGCTCGCGGGTGCGCCCGCCGAACAGGCCGAGGTCGATGCTGTTGACGGACTCGACGATCCGCTCGGGCGCGACGCCGGACGCGATCGCGGCCTCGCGGGCGGCGGGGCCGGGCACGACGACCGCGCCGGCGTGGGTGAACAGCCAGCGCCGCAGCCGGTCGACCGGACCGCGCGAAAAGCGGCGGCTCGTCAGGGTGCTCTCGGAGAAGATCACGTACGGCACGCCGCGGCGCACCCCGCGCAGCATCGTCCACGCGCTGGCGAGCTGCGCCCACGTCGGGATGACCACCACGTCGGCGTCGAGGACCGCGCGGGTCGCACCGGGCCGCAGGATCGCCTGATACGAGTCGAGGCTCGCGAGCGGGCCGCGGCGGGGGAGCTGCCAGCAGGGCACGAACGCGGACGCGTAGCCCGGGTGGGGCCGGTAGCGGAAGTGCCGCTCGGGCTCCTCGGTGAAGAGGAAGTGGACGGTCAGGTCGCTGCGCCGCGCGAGCTCGCAGAACAGCGGTTCGCGGTACGGAGCCTGCGCGTCGGTCAGCCACGCGATCTCCATCGCCACCTCGCCCTCGCCGTCGATCGGCCGTGCGTAACCTAACGAGCCGAGCGCCGTGTCGTCAGGATGGAGCAGCGTGGATCACTCTCGGCCTACCGCAATCGTCGAGCTCGATCCGCTCGGTCACCGTCTGCGCTACATCCGGTGGCTCCTGGACGCCCTACCGCCTACGCAGCGTCTCCTCGTGGTCTCGCCCCGTGTCGTCGCGTCGCCCGAGCTCGCCGAGCACCTCGGCGGCCTCGACACCGAGACGGCGGTCCTGTCCGGCGACGACCACGACGCCGCAATCGGAGAGGCGCTGGCCGTCGCGACGGCCCGGGGTGCGGGACACCTCGTCGTCCCCGACGGCGACAAGGCCGTGCGGCCGCTGCTGCGGGCGCTCCTGCGGGGGTCGCTGTCCCGGGCCCGCCCGCGCCGACCGCGGATCACCCTCCTGCTCATGCGCACCGCGCTGCCCGGCGGGTCCGAGACGGCGACGGTCGGCATGGCGCTCAAGCCCGCGCTCGTCGCGGCGCTGCGACGCCTGCCCGGGGTCCGGGTGCTGTTCCTCACCGACGCGTTCGGCGTCGTCACCCGCCGCCCCGGCTTCCCCGGGGTGACGCCCGTCCGCGACCCCGTCACGCCACCGGACGGCGTGCCGGACGCCCGGCCCCTCGGCGAGCGGGTGCGGGTCGGGGTCCTCGGCGTGATCAGCGCGCGGAAGAACGTGCCGGTGCTGGTGCGCGCCGCGGTGGCCCGGCCGGAGGTCGACGTCGTCGTCGCGGGGCGCTGCGAGCCCGACGTCCGGGCGTTCCTCGCCACCGACCCGGACGCCGCCCGGCTGCGGGCGCAGGGACGCCTCGAGGTCGACGACCGCCTGCTCGACACCGACGAGTTCGACGCCGCGCTGCGCTCGGTCGACGTCGCCGCGGTGCTGCACGACAACGACGCGCCGAGCGGGATCGTCGCCGAGGCGTGCGCCCGGGGCGTGCCGGTGCTCGGGCCCGACCGCGGGTGGATCGCCACCGTCCTGGACGCCACCGGTGCCGGGGTCGGCGCCCGCGTCGACGACCCGGGGGCGGTCGCCGACGCGCTCGGCCGCGTCGTCGCCGGCCATGAGCGCTGCGTGGTCTCGGCCCGCACAGCGGCTCACTCGCTCGGGGTGAACGACTTCCTCGACGGGCTCCTCGACGACCGTCCGTGAGATTTCGACCCCGCAGCTCGTGCGTCCGTGACCCGATCGGCTAGCGTTTAGCCCGAACGGACCCACGAAGCAGACCAGCGGGGGTGTCATGGCGCGGCGGACCCTGTGGGGCTCGCTCACCGCACCCACCCTTCCCGCGCTCGTGCCGGCGGCGGCGATGCTCGCGACCCTGCCGTTGCTGCGACCCGGGGTCTTCGGGGAGAGCACGGCGCTGGTCGGCTGCGCGCTCGCCGTGGTCGCGGCCGTCACCGCGCTGCTGCGGCGCGAGCGGGTGCGCGCGCGGCCGGTGCCCGCGGTCCCGCTGCTCGTCGGCGTGCTGGCCCTCGCGTACCTGTGGATGGTCGGGCACGGCGCCGCGGTGTTCGCCCCGGACCGGGTCCGCGACCTGTTCCAGGACTTCGTCCTGACCATCGGGTCGCTCGTCGCCTTCGCGGTCGTCCTCGCCGACCCGCGGGTCCGCCGCGCCGTCGCCCGCGGCTTCGTCGTCGCGGTCGTGCTCGTGTGCGCGGCGTGGGTGGTGACGGCCCTGGTCTGGGCGGTCGCCGGGCTCGGCGCCGGCCAGCTCACCACCGTGCCCGTCGGCACCGTCGAGCCGCAGCCGGTGTACGTCCCGTTCACGATCAGCTACTCGACGTCCGAGGTGTTCGGCGTCGACGTGCCGCGCCTGACCGGCTTCGGCCGCGAGTCCGGCTGGATGGCGATGTACTGCGCCGCGGCCTGGTTCCTCAGCGACGCCGTCGGCTACCACGCGCGCTGGGTCAAGGTGCTCCTGCTGGCCGGGCTGGCGGGCACCCTGTCGACGGCCGGGTTCGGCGTTTTCGTCGTCGTGCTCGCCCTCGACCTGTTCCTGCGCCCGCGCGGCGGGATCGCCCTGGGCGGCTTCCTGCGCCAGATCGGCGGGCTCGCGGCGATGGCCGGCGCCGCGTGGGTCGCGCTCTACGCGCCGGTCCTCGGGCTGACCGCCAAGCAGAGCTCCAACGAGGCCTCGCTCGCCGAGCGCCAGGACGCCACCGACGCCGGTATCCGCGCCCTGACCGAGTCACCGCTCGGCGGCCTCGGCACCGAGAAGCAGGCCGGCATCAACCTCGTCTCCGACGTCGCGGTCAACGGCCTGCCGTTCGTCGTCCTCGTGGCGCTCGCGGTGCTCGTCCCGCCGCTGGTCGCCCCGGGACGCGGTGCCGACCCCGTGGGGCGGGCGGTGCCCGTCGCGCTCGTGCTGTTCCTCACCCTGCTGCTCTCGCAGCCCGCGGCCGCCTCGACCTGGGCGTTCGCGCTCCTCGCCGTCGCCTGCGCGGCCGAGGGGCTGACGACCGAGGAGCGCGCGGCGCCCGGGTCGCCCGCGCTCGCCGGCTGGCACCGCCGCTGGTCCGGCCGGGAGCCGGCCGCCACACCCGCGTCACCCGACGCCCCCGACCCCGTCCCGACCCCGGCCCGACCCCCCGCGGCCCTCGGAGGAGAACGAGCATGAGCGCGCGCGAGTACTGGACCGTCCTGCGCGAGGACCGGAAGCTGATCGCCGGCGTGCTCGTGCTGTGCCTGCTCGGCGCGGCGCTGCTCGACGTCTTCCTCCCCCGGACGTACACGTCCACCGCGGTGTTCTACGTGGCGTCGCCGCAGACCGAGGCGTCGTCGACCGAGGCCTACTCGGGCGCGCAGCTCTCGACCGAGCGCGTGAAGTCCTACACCGAGCTGCTGCAGGGCCAGCGGGTCGCGCGGGACGCCTCGGCGCTGCTCGGCGGGACGCCGACCCCCGACGAGGTCCAGGGCGCGGTGAGCGCCAGCTCGGTCACCGAGACCGTCGTGCTCACCCTCGAGGTCACCGAGCGCTCGCCCGACCAGGCCCGCCTCGTCGCCGGCGCCGTCGCCACCGCGTTCACCCGGCTCGTCGGCACCATCGAGTCGGCCGGGCAGGCGGTGAACCGGCCGATCGCGACCGCCGAGGTGATCCTCCCGCCGACCCAGCCCGAGGAGCCGTCGGGCCCGCGCACGACGATCCTCTTCGCGGTCGCGCTGCTCGTGGGCCTGGTGCTGGGCGTCGGGGTGGCGCTGGCCCGGCGGGCGCTGCGCGACGCCGTCGACACCCCCGAGGCGCTCGCCGAGCGGCTGGGGGCGCCGGTGCTCGGGGTGGTGCCGGCCCTGCGCCGCGCGCCGAAGCACCCGGCGCTGCTGTCCGAGCCGCCCGTCGGTGCGGGCGGGCGCCAGGCGCGCCGGCTGCGCGCCCGCGCCGAGTCCTTCCGGCGGGCCCGCGCCGCGCTGCGGTCGGTCGCCGGCGAGCGCCGCTGCCTCGTGCTCACCGGGACCGGCGCCGACCAGGGCACCTCCACCGCCGCCGTCGACCTCGCCGTCGCCTTCGCCGCCTCGGGCGCGTCGGTGCTGCTCGTCGACGCCGACCTGCGCAGCCCGGGCCTCGCCGACGCCCTCGCCCTCGACACCCGCGCCGGCCTGCGCGAGGTCCTCGAGCAGGGCCTCGACGTCGACGCCGCGATCCAGCGCTGGCCGCGGGGCGGCATCGACGTCCTCACCGCCGGCGCCACCGGCTCGCGGCCCAGCGAGCTGCTCGTCGGCTCGCGGCTCTCGTCGCTGCTCACGGGCCTGCGCGAGCGCTACGACCACGTCCTCGTCGACACCCCGCCCGTCACGGACGCGGCCGACGCCGTCGACGTCGCCCGCCACGCCGACGGCGTCGTGCTCGTGGCCCGCCGCGGCAGCACGCGCCCCGACGACATCGACGTCGCCGCCTCGGCCCTCGGGCTCGCCGGCGCGACGGTGCTCGGCGCGCTCCTGACCTGGGCCACCGACGTCCGCGACGCCCCCGGCGCCCACCGCCGCACCGTGCTGGCCCTGCCCTCCGGCCCGTCCACCCCGGCGGAGCCCGCCGCCCAGCCCGCTGCCCACCCCGCTGCCCACCCCGTCCCCCAGCCCGTCGTGGCGGCGGCGCCGACCGTGGCCGAGCCGACGACCTCGGTGGCAGAGCCGGCGGCCGAGCCGGCAGCGGCGAGCGCGACAACCGCACCGGCGAGTCCCGAGCCGGCGCCCGAGGCGGCCGAGCCCGCGCCCGCCGCGGCCCCCAAGCGCACCCGCCGCACGACGGCGGCGGCGAAGGCCGACGCGGCCCCGGCGGACGCGGCCACGACCGACGAAGCACCGACGGGCGAGGCCGAGGCGGCCCCGCCGAAGCGCACCACGCGGACGCGGACGGCGCGTTCGACCGCCGCCTCCGCCGCGAGCACGAACGGCGCCGCCTCCGACAGCGCCTCGGCTCGCGCCGATCACCCCACGGTCCGGGTGCGCTCGCGCAAGGCCCCGGCGACGAGCACGACAAGCACCGACGACGCGGCGCCGACCACGCCGAAGCGGACCACGACCAAGCGCACCACCGCGAAGCGGACGGCCCCGGCCGAGGACCCCGCCGCCACCAGTCCGCCCGCCGAGACCTCCGCGGACAGCACTACGACCGGGACCCCGGCGACCGACGCGCCCGCCGGCACCACGGCCACCGCGACGCCGGCGCCGCGAGCCCGGCGTCGCGCGACCCGCGCCACCACCACGACCGCCGCCCCGAGCACGAGCACGACCGTCGACGGCGCGACCGGCGACGACGGGCACCTCGGCACCGGCCGGGCCAACGGCCCCACGAACGGCCTCGCCCACGGGAACGGCCACAGCAACGGCCACAGCAACGGTCGCGGTCGCCACGCCGGCGCCGACCCGGAGGACGCGGCGCCGACCACCGGCTCGGTGTCGCCGGGCACCCACACCGACGGCGAGACATAGCTGCAAGATCGCGTCGAGTCCGACGTCCGACTCGACGCGATCATGTGCGTAGGTCCTCGAAGCCGTCGGTCACGACGCCGCGCCCCCACGGCTTGATAGGCGGGAGAAGCACTCACATGGCGGTGGGCAGGGGAGACCGCCGGGCGCGGCGGGCCACGAGGCAGAGCAGGACGAAGATGATCACCTGGCTGACGACGTAGCCGGCGGCCGCCCAGACAGCGCCGCCGAGGTACGAGAGCACCAGCGTCGCGGCCAGGCCGAACGCCAGCCCGATCGCGATGGCGGTGGCGACGCCGCGCTGGTGCCCCCGGGTCTGCGCGATGATCGCGGGCGGCTGGTTGAGCGTCACGATCGCGGCGCCGACGGCCAGCACCGCGAACACCGTGCCCGAACTCGCGTACTCCGCGCCGAGCAGCAGCGGGATCAGCGGCGGCCCGGCGAGCGCCACGAGCAGGGGGGCGACGGCCAGCGCCGCGCCGACCTTGACGACCCGGCGCTCCTCGGCGTGCAGCGCGTCGGGGTCGGTGCCGGCGCGGGCGAGCCACGGCGCCGCGACCAGCTGCAACGACGTGGCGAGGAACGTCAGCGGCCCGATGAGGCGTCCGGCCGCGGCGTAGAGGCCACCCTGGAACGCGCCCGCCCCGAGCGTCACCAGCGGGGTGTCGAGCTGCTGGGCCTGCGCCGCCAGGTTGGACAGGCCGAAGCCGATGCTCTCCCGGGAGTGGGAGACCAGTTCCCGGGACGCCCGCGCCCGCTCCGGCGGCGCTCCGAGGAACCAGCGGTCGAGCAGCGCCTCGGCGACGAAGCTTGCGGGGATCGCCGCGGCCAGCGCCACCTCGCCTAGCCCGAACGGCACGAGCGCCAGCGCCACGAGCAGCCCCGCGACCCGCCCGACGAGCTGCCCGATCGACGCCTGCGAGAACTTCTCCGCCGCGCGCAGCAGCCCGTGCGCCGTCTGCGCCTCCCACATCGCCGGCCCCGTGAGCGACAGCAGCAGGGCCGCGGCCACCGACGGCGCCAGCGCGAACGACACCGCCAGCCCCACCGCCAGCAGCAGCAGCGACCACCGCCGCTTCGCCCGCACCAGCGCCCGCGCCGTGCCCACCGGCAGGCGCCCGGCGGCGGTCTCGCGCACCGAGTAGTTGATGAACCCGGCGTCGAACACCGTCGCTGCGATCTGCCCGACCGCGGCCACCGTCGCGATGAGCCCGAGGGTCGCCGGGTCGATGCTGCGGGCCCCGACGACGTAGGTCAGCCCGAGGACGAGCTGGCCGGCGACCAGCGTCCCGGCGACGCCGCCGATGCGCCCGAGCAGCAGTCCGAGCGCCCCGCCGGGCGTCCTCACTTCTCGAGTGCCGCCAGGTCGGCGTCGACCATGAGGTGGGCGAGTTGTTCGGGCATCGTCTGGGCTTTCCACCCGAGGTCGCGCTGGGCCTTGCCCGCGTCGCCGATCAGGGCGTCGACCTCGGTCGGGCGCAGGTAGGTCTCGTCGAACCGCACATGCTCCTGCCAGTCGAGCCCGACCCGTTCGAAGGCCCACGCGGTGAACTCGCGGACCGTGGTCGCGGTGCCGGTGGCCAGCACGTAGTCGGCCGGCTCGTCGGCCTGCAGCATCCGCCACATGCCCTCGACGTACTCCGGGGCATACCCCCAGTCCCGCACCGCGTCGAGGTTGCCGAGGTAGACGTGCTGCTCGAGCCCGGCCTTGATCCGGGCCGCGGCGCGGGCGATCTTGCGGGTCACGAACGTCTCCCCCCGGCGGGGGGACTCGTGGTTGAACAGGATCCCGTTGACCGCGAACAGCCCGTGCGCCTCCCGGTAGTTCCGCGCCATCCAGTAGCCGTAGACCTTCGCCGCCCCATAGGGCGAGCGGGGATAGAACGGGGTGTCCTCGGACTGCGGCGGCGCGCTCGCCCCGAACATCTCCGACGACGAGGCCTGGTAGTAGCGGGTGTCCACCCCCACCATCCGGATCGCCTCCAACAGGCGAGCGGTGCCGACCCCGGTGGTGTTGCCGGTGTACTCCGGCTCGTCGAAGCTCACGCGCACGTGCGACTGGGCGGCCAGGTGGTACACCTCGTCCGGGCGCACCTTCTCGATCAACGTCACCAGACGCGACGAGTCGGTCAGGTCCCCGTAGTGCAGCACCAACCGCTGGGCGGGGTCGTGCGGGTCCTGGTAGAGGTGATCGATCCGGCCGGTGTTGAACGTCGAGGACCGCCGGATGATCCCGTGCACCTCGTAGCCCTTGGCCAACAACAACTCGGTCAGGTACGACCCGTCCTGCCCCGTGATCCCCGTGATCAACGCCCGCTTGGTCATGACGCCCCCTGCTGCTCGAGGAACCACTGGTAGGTCGAGGCCAGCCCCTCGGCGAGCCCGATGGTCGGCTTCCAGCCCAGCGCCTGCAGGCGGGACACGTCGAGCAGCTTGCGCGGCGTGCCGTCGGGGCGGGAGGTGTCGTAGACGATCTCGCCGGTGAAGCCGACGGTGGTCGCCACGAGCGACGCGAGCTCCGCGATCGCGACGTCCTCGCCGACGCCGACGTTGATCGGCGCGGGGTCGTCGTAGGTCTCGAGCAGGTGCAGGCAGGCGGCGGCGAGGTCGTCGACGTGCAGGAACTCGCGGCGCGGGGTGCCGGTGCCCCACACGGTCACCGACGGCGCGCCCGACACCCGGGCCTCGTGGAACTTCCGGATCAGCGCCGGCAGCACGTGCGAGGTCTCGAGGTCGAAGTTGTCGCCGGGCCCGTAGAGGTTGGTGGGCATCGCCGAGATCCAGGCGCGGCCGTACTCCCGGCGGAACGACTGCACGCCCATGATCCCGGCGATCTTCGCGATCGCGTAGGCGTCGTTGGTCGGCTCGAGGGCGCCGGTGAGCAGGGAGTCCTCGCGGATCGGCTGCTCGGCGTACTTGGGATAGATGCACGACGACCCGAGCAGCAGCAGGCGCCCCACGCCCACGCGGTGCGCGGCGTCGAGCAGGTTCGCCTGGATGCGCAGGTTGTCGTGGAGGAACTCCACGGGCTTCGCTGCGTTGGCCGCGATCCCGCCGACCTTGGCCGCGGCGTCGACGACGACCGCGGGGGCGGTCTCGTCGAGGAACCGCGCGGTGGCGTCGGCGTCGCGCAGGTCGACCTGCGCCGAGCGCACGCCGACGACGTCGGTGAAGCCCGCGGCGCGCAGGTGCCGCACGACCGCGGAGCCCACCAGCCCCGACGAGCCGGCGACGAACACCCGCGCGTCGCGCGGCAGCGGCCGGCCGAGCTCCCAGCCGGCCAACGGGTCAGACATGGCTTCTCCCCCCCAGACGTGCGCGCGAGGCGGCGAGGTCCTCCACCCAGCGCTGGTAGTCGCGGTGCGCCGCGGCGGCGCCGAGGTGGTCCTGGGCATAGAGGCGCCCGGCGCGGGCCAGCGCCTCGGCGCGTGCGGGATCCTCGGCGATCCCCCGTACGGCGTCGAGCAGATCCTGGGGCCGGCCGGGGTCGACGCGCACGCCGCCCCCCGACCGACGGATCTCGGCGGACGCCGCGCTGCGCTCCCACGACGCCGCGACGACGGGCCGACCCGCCGTGAAGTACGACGTGAGCTTGCTGGGCACCGACATCTCCGCCACCGTCGTGGCCTCGTTGACCAGGAGGACGTCGGCGGCGGCGAGGGCGTCGGGGAAGCGCTCCCCGGGCAGCGGGTCGAGGAACTGCAGCCGGCCGACGCCGGCGCCGCGCTCCTCGAGGACGGCACGCTGGTTGCCGTCGCCGAGCAGGACGAAGCGTGCGGCCGCACCCCGCTCGTCGGCCAGGCGCGCGGTGTCGACGACGTTCTCGAGCCCCTGCTTGAGGCCCATGTTGCCGGCGTGGAGCACGACGACCTCGTCGTCGCGCCACCCGAGTGCGCGCCGCGTCGCGGCACGATCCCCGGCTCCGGAACCGATGTGCGACCAGTTGCGGAGGACGGTGACGCGGTCCCGGTCGACGCCGAGCGCGGCGAGCCCGTCACGGAACTGCTCGTGCACCACCGCGACGCCGTCGGCCTGCCGCATCAGCGCGCCCTCGAGCCGCGCCGCGGCCCGACCCGCGCCGGCCGAGGCGATGCCGGTCTCGGTCAGGGCCCGGCTGTAGAGGTCCTGGGTGACGACGCCGAGCGCGGTGCGGCCGGGCTTCTTCCACCGCAGCCCGGCGAGGACGGTGAGCAGGACGGGGCTGACGGCGACGACGACGTCGGGGCGCCGCGCACCCTGATGCCCGATCGACGCGGCGTGCGCGGTGAACGTCGCGTCCATGACCGCGCGGCGCAGGGCGCTGGGGGAGCGCGGGACGGGGTGGCGTACGCGGGTCACGGGCACGCCGCGGTCGTCCTCATGGCGGCGCAGGCCGGTGTAGCCGTCGTGCACGGCCCACTGCGGGTAGTGCGGGTAGCCGGTGACGACGCGGACGCGGTGGTCGGCGGCGGCGAGCGCGGCCACCATCCCGGCCGTGTACGGGGCGTTGCCGGTGTGCTCGGGCGGGTAGTGCATGCCGAGCACGAGCACGTCGAGGGCGCCCGACGCGTCCGGACGTCCGTCCTCCATCGCTCGGCGTGCCTTCCTGTCGACCACGGTCACATCGCCCGAAACGGGGACGGTGGTTGGTCCGGGCGGCGCAGCCGTTGACCGCGCCGACGATCACCCAGACGATAACAGCGTGTCGTCCCCGGATCCCGCCATCACTCTGACGTCGGCATCACAGTCGACCTCTGGTGACGAAGCGCAACCGCGGGTGTCGGTGTGCATCCCGCTGTACCAGAAGGTCGACTACGTCGGTCGGACCATCGACAGCGTCCTCGCCCAGACCTTCACCGACTTCGAGCTCGTCGTGCTCGACAACGCGAGCACCGACGGGTCGTCTGCCGTGGTCGACGCCTACGACGACCCCCGGCTCCGGGTCGTCCGGCACACCGAGACCGTGCCGATGATCGCGAACTTCAACGCCGCGGTCGCGGCGACCCGCGCCCCGCTGGTGAAGGTGCTCATGGCCGACGACCTCGTCGAGCCCGACGCCCTGGCGCGTCAGGTCGCCGTGCTCGACGCCGAGCCCGACGTCGTGATCGTGTCGAGCCGGCACCACCTCATCGACGACCGCGGCGAGGTCGTCGCCCGCGACCGCACCCTGCGCACTCCGGACCTCGTCGGCCGCCAGGACCGCGCCGCGGTCGTGCGACGCGTCGTGCGCCACGGCGGCAACCCGCTCGGCGGCCCCGGGAACATGCTGTTCAGGCGCTCGGCGTTCGACGCGGTCGGCGGCTTCCCGACCGACGAGTCCTTCGTCCTCGACGTCGCGCTCGCCGTCCGCCTCACCACCGTCGGCGACTTCTACGGGCTCCCCGAGACCCTCTCGCGCTTCCGTCTCGCTCTCGGGTCGGGCACGTCGTCGGCGCGGCGCGAGAACCTCCGTGGCCAGCGCGCGTTCATCCGCGGGCTGCGACGCGAGCACGCCGACGTCGTGCGGGGGCAGGACGTGGCCCGGGGGCTCGCGCGCTGGCCGCTGACGTGGCTCCGCCACCACGTGATCATGTCGGCGTCCTCGGACCCCGACTCGCGCGTCCACCGCCTCGCCGCCCGCGTGCTCTCGTCCCGTCGCGGGCGTCGAGATGATCGTCACCCTTGATCGGTACCGACACGCGCCCCCATCCCCGCCGTGAGCTGGGAGATCTGACGGAGGGCAACGAGATCACTACTCCGTCAAGAGCACTGACACTGTCACCCGTCTGACCAACTGCTTCACCCACACGTGTTCAGCACGTAGATTGCCGATCGCTCGATCGGGTGACGTCCGGCGATTCGTGCATCTGCCGGCCGTCACGGGTGCTGGGAGAGGGGCGACGAGTTGGGACCGGTGGCCGCGCGCGTGCTCCACACCCGGACGCGGGTCGACGTGCCCCGTCTGCCGCCGGCGGCGCGGGCGGAGACCGACCGGGTGCCAGCGCGCTACGACAGCCCCGATCAGCCGCCGCCCGCCCGGCCCCTGCTCGGCTTCCGTACGGCCGTGCACTGGCAGGCCTGGATGCTCGTCCTCCCGGTCGACGCGCTGCTCCTCGCGGCGCCGGTGCTCTGGCTTCCGCAGTACGCCAAGGCCGTGCTGGCCATGACCGTCATCGCGCTCGCGCTGCTCTCCGGCGGCGGCCGCTATCGGGCGCGCCTGCACCTCTCGGTCCTCGACGAGCTGCCCATGGTCATCGGCCGCCTGCTCGTGGCCGCGGCGCTCGTCGCGTCGGTGTTTGCGCTGCGCCACGACGGCGAGGGCGTCGAGACCTTCCTTCTCATCGTGCTGCCCGGCCTCGGCCTCGTGGTGCTCGGGCGGATGGTGACGACGCGGTTCATCCTCGCGGCCCGGCGGCGCGGTGTGGTCGCGCACCGCACGCTCGTGGTCGGCGGGGGCTCGCTGGCCGCCGACGTCATCGAGCTCCTCCAGCGCCACCCGCGCTACGGCCTCGCGGTGGCCGGCTTCCTCGACGACGGCCGCGACTGCGCCGCCGCGGCGTTCGCCCCGCACGTCGGGGCGCTGGCCGACCTCGAGCGCGTGGTCGCCGAGAACGGCATCGACGTGGTGCTGGTCGCGGGCGGCG
Source organism: Actinomycetospora sp. ABD4_176 (assembly GCF_056311855.1). NCBI lineage: Bacteria > Bacillati > Actinomycetota > Actinomycetes > Pseudonocardiales > Pseudonocardiaceae > Actinomycetospora > Actinomycetospora sp. ABD4_176. The sequence continues at coordinate 5,000,998 of NZ_CM149974.1, forward strand.
AGTTCGACGAGGTCGAGCTGCTCGACCGCGTCCGCAGTCCCGAGTGCGCCGGCTGCGACCTGCTGATCGTGCCCAGGCTGCCCGCGTTCGTGACCCAGACCGGCACCGGCGACCACATCGGCTCGGTGCCGATCATGCGCATCCGCACGCCCCCGCTCGACGGCGTCAGCTGGGCGCTCAAGCGGGTTTTCGACGTCGCCGTCAGCGCCGTCGCGCTCTTCCTGCTCGCGCCGGTGCTGGCGGTGATCGCGCTGGCGGTGCGCCTCGAGGGCGGGCCCGGCGTGATCTTCCGCCAGGCCCGGGTCGGGCGCGACGGGCTGCTCTTCGAGTGCCTGAAGTTCCGGTCGATGCGACCGGCCGACGAGCGCGAGTCGGCGACGCAGTGGTCGGTCGCCGACGACGAGCGCGTCGGACCGGTGGGCCGGGTCCTGCGTCGCACCTCGCTGGACGAGCTCCCGCAGCTGTGGAACATCCTGCGCGGCGACATGACCCTCGTCGGCCCGCGCCCCGAGCGCCCGCACTTCGTGGAGAAGTTCTCCTCCGAGCTGCCCCGCTACGGCCACCGCCACCGCGTCCCCGCCGGCCTGACGGGCCTGGCGCAGGTCAGCGGCCTGCGGGGGGCCGATACGCCGATCTCCGACCGCGCGCGGTTCGACAACTTCTACATCGAGAACTGGTCGCTGTGGCTGGACGCCAAGGTCCTGCTGCGCACGATCAGCGAGGTCCTCTTCGCCCGCGGCCGCTAGATCCTCAGCGAGGGACGGGCGCACGAGGTGTGCCAGCGATGCGGCTTTGCTGGCGTTCAAGGCCAGGATCGCCACATCCTCGATCGCGCGACACGCCGTGACGCGCCAGCGGGGCGCGCCGGTCGTCAGCTCCGGCTGTGCCGGCCCGACGCCGTCGAGGCCCCCACGAGGTCGGGGACAGCGAGCCGCACCGTCGGCGGGTCGGCGACCACGGGCCGCGGCGGCGCCGGCGCGGTCGGCACCGGAGTGGCGGGGCGCGCGACGAGGCCGACCTTCGCGTAGGCGACGAACAGCAGCGCGCTGACGACCTCGACGAGCACCCAGAGGATGCCGCCGTTCACCGGCTCCCAGTTGCTGAGGCCGTGCAGGATTGCCGGGACGCCCACGCCCAGACCCGCCAGCGCCAGGAAGAAGCGAGGCTCGCGGTACTGCGCGGCCAGGCCGACGAAGTAGCCGGCGATGCCGGCCCACATGGCGTGACCGATCGGCCCGGTCACGAACCGCCACACCAGCACCATCGCGCCACCGCGTCCGAGGTCACTCGGCATGATCTCGACGGCGTACTTGACGGCCTCGGCCGCACCGAAGACCAGGCCGCTGACAGCACCGAGGAAGAGCGTGTCCCGGGGAACCAGGACGCGGTGTCGGTGCAAGAACACGAGCAGGACCACGGGCAACGCCTTGGCGAGCTCCTCGGGCAGTCCGACCGTCAGCACGCTCTGGAACAGGTCCTCGGTGCCGGCGCCCAGAAGCTGCTCGAGCCAGATGGCCAGCGGCATCTCGATGACGAGCGCGAGGCCGACGACCTGGGCGAGCAGCGCGCCGGGCACGTTGTGCGGGCGCACGAGCACCCAGAGCACGAGGAACCACGCCGCCGCGAAGTAGGCCGCGAAGACGATGGCCGTGCCGCGGTAGGTGGAGTCGTCGAAGAGCACCAGCGCCAGCGGCGGCGTCGCCACGAGCGCGACGAACAGCCACGTCGTCCAGGCCCGCAGGGCCGGGTGGCGCAGCCAGGCGCGGAAGGGGAACAGCACCGACAGGTCGGGCAGGCGCGGGGCGGGCGGGGTCATCGGTGTCTCCGGGCGGCGGTGGTGGTCAGGAGCGGGGGACGGAGGCACCGGTCGGGCCGGCGGTGTGGGAGAGACGCTTGGCGTAGCAGTCGTCGGCGGCGAAGCCCTGCGCGTCGCACCAGGCGTTGGCGGCCGCGGCCGTCGTGAAGCCCTGGCCGCTGATGACGACCCAGTAGTCGCTCTCGCGGTAGGTCGACCAGTCGCCCGACCACAGCAGCAGCGCACCCGGGTAGGACGCCGCGAGCGCCTGGTAGTGCGCGTAGATCGAGGCGGAGTCGTAGGTGGTGCCGTTGTCGACGGTGCCGGCCCGCTTCGACGACAGCTGCGGCACCCACATCCCGTCGAGGCTCTCGACCGAGCCGCTCCCGGCGTCGGCGGCTGCCTGCAGCGCACTGCTCGAGCCGGAGCCCGATCTCGGCGTGACGGTCGTGGTGGTCTCGGGTGCGACGGTCACGGTGACCGGCGCGGGTGCCGGCGCGGCGGTGACGATCGGCGCGACGCTCGAGGCCGGGCGCAGCAGCACGACGGCGACGGCACCGATGATCGCGAGCACCACGACCGCGGCGGCGGCCACGATCCACGGCGCCGAGGACGTGCGGGTGGGCGCCGCGAGCGGCATGGGCGCGGCGGGCGGGACCACCGGCTGCGGCACGCGCGGCGGCGGAGCCATGGCCGGAGGCGGCGGCACCGTCGTCGCCGGACGAGGCGGCACCGTCATCACCGGGCGCGGCGCCGGCCGCACGACCGGACGCGGCCCGCCCGCCCCGACCAGCACCCGCGGCGCCGGGCGCCGCGCTCCACAGGCCAAACACATCGGCACGTCGGCGATCAGGTCCGCCCCGCAACCGCACCGCTCCACGTCAACCCCCGACGATCTCGAGGCCGCCCCGACGCGGCCTGCATGGCCACGACATCGCCGAGCGGCGGCCGCCGTTACCGCTGGTCAGGACGATGCAACTCGCGCCACCCGAACGAGTGGTCGGGCTGTAACGGCGAGCCCGCACGGTGCGACACCGCCGCATCCGAGCGCCATCGACGGCCTCGGGACCGTCGGGGGAGACAGCGATGAGCAGCGACACCGAATCACGTCCGCAGGCGCCGCAGCACGCGTCCGACGATGCGCCGACCACGGCCATCCCGCGGCCCACCGGCCCGTGGACACCCCCGCCCGTCGTCCTCGGCCCGCCACGTGATCCGCAGCCCGTGTGGCAGGGCCGGCCGCCGATGTGGTCGCCACCGCCGGCCGGTCTCGGACCGGTCGCCGGTGTTCCCGCCCCGCCGGCCCGCTCGGGGATGCGCGCCGGCTGGGTCGTCATCGCGATCGTCGCGGTGATCGCCGCGGTCACGCTGATGGGGACGGTGGCCGCGAATCGGACGATGACCGTCACCGGTTCGGTCGCCGTCTACGGCTGGGGGACCCTCACGCCGGGCACGTCCTGCTCGATCAACTCCGCCGAGGGCATGCCTGTCACGATCTACGACGCCACCGGCAACCTCGTCGGAACGACGACGCTGACCGGCTACGGCACCGCCCGCAACACATGGAACACCTCGTCCTACGGCTACGCCGACAGCTGCGAGTACTCCTTCACCATCAACGACGTCGACGCGACGCACGACTGGTACCGGGTCAAGAGCGGCAGCAGCTCCGGCGACGGCGTCGGCTTCAGCCGCGAGCAGCTCGAGACCAGCGGAGCCCACATCACCCGGCGGTAGCCAGGAGCCGTTCCTGAGGAAACGGTCTAACGCTCCCGCATCGCCTTCTCGACACGTTCTGCTCGGGGGCGTCGAGTGCGCGGCCCATATCGCGCTCAGTCCGGCCCGTCCTGCCGGCGCACGCTCTCGAAGAACCCCCGCCGGTTGCGCTCGAGGCGCGGTAGCTCGTCGAGGTAGATCTTGCGCGTGGTGGCGGTCCAGCGCACCCGGGCCGGCGGGTCGTCGTCGAACAGCAGGACGCCGTGCAGCGCGATGCGCCCCGCGATCTCGAGAGGGGCGCTGTCGAGGACCAGGAGGTCGACGTCCGCGGGGAGCAGGACCTCGAAGGACGCGGGGGCCCCACCGCCCCACCACGCCGCGACGTCGACGTCGGAGTCGTGCCGCGCCGTGCCGGCCGCGCGGCTGCCGTGCAGCAGGGCGAACCGCGCCCCGGCCTCCCGCAGTGACGACACGATCTCCTCCCGCAGCTGCGGAGGGACGGCCTCGGTCACGAGGGCGAGCCTGGCACGCCCGTCCGACCGGCTGGGATCACCGAACCAGGCGCGACGACCCGTGTCCCGAGGACTCGGCTCAGCCCTCCCGCTCCACCCGCCGGATCGTCTCCCGCCCGAAGGCCTGCCACAGCATTCGCGGCGTCACGAGCGCGTGGGGGACGGGGTCGGTGTAGGCCAGCCCCGGGTGGTCCGGCCGCACCGTTCCCAACGCCGACGGCACCGCCGCCGGCCCCTCGACCTCGTCGAACACGAACAGCCCTGCCCGCGCGCTGGAGCTGATCGCCCGCCCCAGGAACGGCCAGTCGCGGCGGACGAGGAGCGCCAGCAGGTCCTTCCAGGCGTCCCAGCGCGACCGGTCGACGTCGTCGATCTCGTCGTCGAGCAGCCCGAGCAGGCGCACGAACCACTCCGGCTCGTCGGTGTCGTCGTCCAGGCCGGCAGCAGAGGCAGGCACCATCTCCGCCCGCGTGAACCGGCGCCCGTAGGCCGAGGCGACGAGCTCGGCGCAGTAGTAGCTGGGCGCGTGGTGGGTCGCGGTCCAGGTCTCGCCGACCCGGCAGGCCGCGGCGAACAGGTCGTCGGCGAGCGCGGGGTCGCTGTCGAGCAGGTCGACCGACCGCAGCCCGGCGGCCACGGCGATCAGCTTGACGTAGGAGAAGCGACCCTCGCGCCCGGGCTCGGGGTGGAAACGCGCCAGGTACGCGAGCGCATCCGCACGCGCCGCGTCGGGCATCGGGATGCAGTACAGCTCGCGGTGCTTGTCCCAGAAGAGGTCGAACCGGTCCCACCGGACGCCGCCGAAGTCCGGGCCCTCGTCGGGCAGGTCCTTCGCCAGGGCGCTGGCCAGGTGCGTGGCCGGTCCGTCGCCACCGTCCGGGGAGACCGCGATCCCCGAGTGCGAGAAGCACGTGCCGTCGAGGTCCTGCATCAGCCGGCCCAGCGGCTCGCCCGGGATCTGCGTCACCAACAGTAGATCGCCCTGCCGGACCTGACTTGGTTGAATAGTCCGGAAGACCGTAACGTCTGGTGCCGCCGTGACGGTCCGTGACTCCAGGGGGTTCGTTGTCATCCTCGCCGCCCCCGGAGATCCGGATACGTGTGCTGGGTGAGGTCGCCGTCGAGGGCGCGTCCGGCGCGGTCGCGCAGCCCGGCCGGCGGCTGCGGACCCTCCTGGCCCTGCTCGCCGCGGCCTGCCGGGGCACCGTCGCGGTGCCCGCGCTCATCGACGAGATCTGGGGCGAGGACCTCCCCGAGCGGCCCGACGCCGCGCTGCAGGTGCTGGTCAGCCGCCTGCGGCGGGAGGCGCCGGACGAGGGCACCCGCCTGCCGATCCCGCCCATCGGCGAGACCTACCGCCTCGACCTCCCCCGCGAGGCCGTCGACCTCCACCGCTTCCACGACGCCGCCGCGGCCGCCCTGGCTCCCGACGCCGACCGCGCGACGGTCCTCGACGACGGCCACGAGGCCCTGACGACCTGGCGCGGCGAGCCCTTCGCCGGCACGCCGGTGGGCGCGCGTCTCGACGCCGAACGGACCCGCGCCCTGGACCGCCGGCTGCGCCTCCTCGAGCGCATGGGCGCCACGCTGCTCGACCTCGACCGCCCCGGCGAGGCCGTCGACCTCGTCCTCGGCGACCTGTCCGCCGACCGCTCCCGCGAGCGCCTCGCCGTCGTCGCCGCCTCCGGGCTGCACCGCCAGGGGCACACCACCGAGGCCCTCGAGGTCCTCGCCGCCACGCGGCGGACCCTGCGCGACGACTACGACGTCGCTCCCGGCCCGGAGATCGAGGACCTCGCCCGCCGGCTCCAGGCACCCACACGACAGCACCGACCCCGACCGACCCTCCTCGGCCGCGAGCACGAGCTCGGCCTCGTCCGCACCCTGCTCGAGGCCCCCGGCAGCGGCGCGGTCCTGCTCCTCACCGGCGAGGCCGGCATCGGCAAGACCGCCCTCATGACCGCCGCCCGCGCCGAAGCACGGAGCCACGGGGTCGTCGTCGGCGGCGGGACCTGCGACGCCGACGCGCCCCCCTGGTCGGCGTGGGCCGAGGCGCTCGCGGACCTCGGCGCCGACCCCGTCCATCCGAAGGAGCCCGCGCCCGGCCGCGCCCTGTGCGAGCGTCTCGCCGCCCGGCGCGCCCCGGTGCTCGTGACGATCGACGACGCGCACCTCGCCGATTCGGTGACCCTCGCCGCGCTCCGCGGGCTCGCCCGCGCCGGCCTGCCGGCCGGCGTCGTCGTGCTCGTCGCCGCCCGCGAGCCCGACGCCCAGGTCCACCCCGCCTGGGGCGCGACGCACGCCGAGCTCGCGCTCCTCGACAACGTCCGCGACCTGCGCCTGCCCGAGCTCGCCCGCGCCACCGTGCGGGGGCTCGTCGTCCGGGACCTGTCCGGGCTCGCGCCCGACGGCGCGGAGCGGGTGGCGACGGCGCTGTGGGAGCGCACGCACGGGCACGCCCTGCACGTCGCGGCGCTGATCGAGACGCTCTCCGGTCTCGACGAGCCCGACGGGGAGAAGGCGTGCGACGAGCTCGCCACCGTCATCCCCGGGCGCCTGCGCCCCCTGCTCTCCCACCAGCTCGCCGGTCTCGCGCCCGCCGCGCGGGACGCCCTGGAGGCGCTGGCGGTGCTGGCGCCGCTCTCGCTCGCCGAGCTCGGCACCGTCCTCGGCGTGACCCCCCGGTCCCTGTCGACGGTGCTGCGCGCGGCCGCCGACCGGGGCCTGCTCGCCGCCACCGCGGACGGCTTCGCCTTCCGGCACGCCCTGACCCGGGACGCGGTGCTCGACGCCGTCCCCCCGGCGATCGCGCAGGCGCTGCACGACGCCCGGTACCAGGTGCTCGTCGCGGCCGGGGACGCCGAGCCGTTCACGCTGCTGCGCCACGCCGCGGGCGCCGGGCCGCTGGTCGAGGCGCGGGACCTGGGCGACGCCCGGCTCGCGGCGGGCATCGCGGCGTACGGCCAGGGCGCGCTCGACGAAGCCTCCGCGCAGCTCGACGCGGTGCTGGAGACCTCGCGGCCGAGCACCCTCGCCCTGCACCGCGGGCTCGTCCTCGAGGCCCTCGGGCGGCACGAGGAGGCCGACGAAGTGCTCGACGAGGTCGTCGAGCAGGCCGCAGTCGCCGTCGAGCAGGGCCAGCCCGCGGCGCACGGAGGCGAGGTCGACGACGGCGCCGCGCTCGACACGGCGACCGCCGCCGTGATCGACGATGCCGTCGTCGCCGCCGTCGGCCACGACGCGATGGGCATCAGCGTCGCCGGGCGCCCCCGACGCGCCCGGCGACTCCGTCGTACCCGCGGGCTGCCCCTGTCGAACCGCCAGCGGGCCGAGGTCCTGCGCAGCCTGATCCTCGAGGAGGAGCAGCTCCACGGCGACGTCGGCGACCCCACCGCCCTGCCCGAGCTGCTCGCCCTCGCCGCCGCCGGCTTCGACGACCGGCGCCTGCTCGCCGGCGTCCGCGTCCTCGAGGCCAATCACCTCGTCGACGCGCCCGTGCCCGCCACCCAGCGGCTCGCGGTCTGCGAGCAGGCCTGCATCCTGGCCGCCGAGGCCGGTGACGACGCCGTCTGGTTCGAGGCCGAGGAGCTGCGCATCGCCGCCCTGCTCGCCACCGGGCGCCAGGACGAGGCGCTCGCCGCGCGCCGCGACCTCGAGCCGCTCGCCGTCGACCGCCACCGTCCCCGGACGATGTGGATGGTCTCCCTGCTCGACGCCGGGCTCACCCTCGCGCGCGGGGACACCGCGGAGGCCGACGAGGCCGCGCTCGCGGCGATGACCCGCGGCCAGGAGCTGGGGCTTCCCGACGCCATGGGTGCCTACGGGGTGCACCTGCTCGTCCGGCACCTGCTCGCCGGGACCCTGCCCTCGCTCCAGGGCCTGCCCGCCGGCGCGGCGACGCTGTATCCGCTGGTCGCTGCCTGGTCGGCGGCCGCTGCCGTCGACGCCGCGGTGGGGGAGGACTTCGACGGTGCCGCCGCCCACCTCGCCGACTGGCACCGCAAGCGGGAGGGACGCGCCGGCGCGCTGTTCGACCGTCCCGGCCTGTGCCTCGCCGCGTGCGCGGCCTTCGCGCTCGGCGATGTGCCGACCGCCGAGGTCGTGCGCCGCGACCTGCCGCCCGACCCGGGCGCGGTGGTGGTGGTCGGCATCGGCTCGGCCACCTTCGGGCCGATCGCGCTCTACCAGGGGCTCGCGGCCGCCGTGCTCGGTGAGCGAGCGGAGGCCCGCAAGCTCTTCGCTCAAGCCGCGGCGCTGGCCGACGGCCTCGGCTGGGCGCCCTGGGCCGACACCGCCCGCACCTTCGCCCGCGTCGTGCGCAGCCAGGCCGGGGGAGGAGCCGGGCGCCCGGCAGCAGATTCCAAGGTCCCCCCGACCCTGCCGCCGGACGCCCGTCCCCTCGGGCTGCTCCCACCGTCCTGACGTACCCCCCTCGCCAGGACGACGGGAGCGATCACCCGTGGTCCCGGACCCCGTGGGCCGGCCGGCGTCGTCGCGCGAGATCGACACCGACCCGCTCCCTCCACCGCCAGCCCCGAGGTCCGTGACGCAGAGCAAAACCCGTCCCGCTTTCACGGACCTTTCGGCCTGCGCCAGAGGTGACGACGAGGACTAGCCCATACGGCCCCGTGCGCCCGCGTGTCGCGGCGTTTCGCTGCCCTTGCAAGGCCGACCGTGCTATGCGCGGTGTCACTCGCCCGAGGGACAGGAAGAGTCCTTTGGGAGCAGACTGTCCGGCACCGGGCCGTTACTCGAGCGCTATGCGACCTAGACCACACAGAGCTGAACGAGTGAAGAAGCGTCATGAAGCACGGCGTGTCCCAACGACACGCCGCTGGCGTCGGATACGGCTCGTGTAACGGACCAGGGCGCATCACGCGATAGCGGGACAACGGCGCCGGGACCGGAGTTCAACACAGAGCTACCCCCGCTGCGACGGTCAGACGAGCAGTCGCTCGCCATCCATGACACCGGGGGGACGTCGAAGTGAGCAGCGGAATCGACCTGTCGGAATCGATCGAGGAGGCCCTTCCGGCTCCCCACGGCTCCGATGACCGCTCACCGAGTGTTACCGTTCGCCCGAGCTCCCGCCGCTGGCGCAGCCGCCTGGCGCGCATCACCGTCGCCACCGACCTGGCCATGATCGCGGTGGTCGCGGGCCTGGCCGCCCTCGTCGGAGGGTGGGGGATCGACGCCGCCGCGCGCTACAACTTCGTGGCCGCCACCCTGGTGCTCGCGGGCCTGGTCGCCTACCGCGCGTGGGACCGCGCCGTGATCGGCCAGGGCGCCGAGGAGTTCAACCGCGTCCTGCGCGGCACCGCCGTGGCCGCGATCGTCCTCGCACTGGCAGGGATGGCCCTCAAGGTCGAGGACGTCCGCCCCTGGATCTTCGGGGTCGTCCCCGCCATGGGTGCCGCCCTGCTGCTCGGCCGCTACGCGGTACGCCGGGTGCTGCACCGCGCTCGTCGCGACGCCCGCTGCATGTCCTCGGTGCTGGTGGTCGGCTCCGAGTCGGCGGTCGCCGACCTCGTCGCTCGCACCCGTCGCGTCCCGCACCACGGCTGGACCGTCGCGGCCGCCTGCACCTCGACCGGTATCGGTGACGTCGACGGCGTGCCGGTGGTCGGCGACCTCGACGACGTCGCCCGCCACGTCCGCGAGCTCTCCATCGAGGTGGTCGCGGTCGCCCCGACACCCGGCTGGACCCCGAAGCGGCTGCACAGGCTCTCGTGGGACCTCGAGGGCGCCGGCGTCGAGCTGGTCGTCGACCCGGGCCTCATGGAGGTCACCGGTCCCCGCCTGCACGTGGCGCCGGTCGACGGCCTGCCACTGCTGCGCCTCACCGAGCCCCGCTGGGGCGGCCCGGCGCGCGTGGCTAAGAACCTCTTCGACCGCGCCGCAGCTCTCGCCCTGGTGGTCCTGATGGCTCCGGTTTTCCTGACCCTGGCCGTGCTCATCCGCCAGGACGGCGGCCCGGTCTTCTACCGCCAGGAGCGGGTCGGCCGCGGCGGCCGGACCTTCCGGATGATCAAGTTCCGCTCGATGGTGGTGGACGCCGACAAGCTGGTCGACCAGCTCGCCGCCACCAACGAGGGCGCTGGCCCGCTGTTCAAGATGAAGCGCGACCCGCGGATCACCCGTATCGGTGGCGTGCTCCGCCGGCTCTCGATCGACGAGCTCCCGCAGCTGTTCAACGTCATCGGTGGGTCGATGTCGCTGGTCGGCCCCAGGCCCGCGCTGCAGCGCGAGGTGGCCACCTACACCGAGGACGCCCTGCGCAAGCTCTGCGTCCGCCCCGGCCTCACGGGCCTCTGGCAGGTCAGCGGTCGCTCGGAACTCACCTGGGAAGAGTCGGTCCGCTTGGACCTGCGCTACGTCGAGAACTGGTCGGCCGCCCTCGATATCTCGATTCTCTGGAAGACGGTCGGCGCCGTACTCCGCGGCCGTGGCGCGTACTGAAGTTCTCAAATCTCTTAGTGTCACTGCGTAGGAGATTCTGGCTATGACTGCGATCCTTGAGGCTTCTGCCGTAGCGGTTCCCGCACCGCGACCGCCACTCACTCTCGTCCCGCAACCGCCGATCGAGAAGATCAGCGTCCTCGGCGTCCGCGTCTCGGCCCTAACGGGCCCGGAGGCGCTCGGCGAAGTCGACGCCATGCTCTCTTGCGACGAGCCCAAGCGCGTGGTCTTCATGAATGCGGCTTGCGCCAACATTGCGATGACCAACAGGTCCTACCGTGAGGTTGTCGTTGGCTCAGCTTTGATCCTGAATGATGGCGTTGGCCTCGACATTGCGGCGAAGTTGCAGGGCCGGCGGTTCCCCGCGAATCTCAACGGTACGGACCTGACGCCCGAAATACTGCGGGTGGCGGCCGAGCGTGGAAAGCGAGTCTTCCTGCTTGGTGGCGCAAGCGGTGTCGCCGAAGCCGCTCAGTGCAACCTCGAGGCTGAGATCTCAGGCTTGAACGTTGTTGGGACGGCGCATGGCTTCGTCGAGGCGGGCCCGGACATGGAGGCCCTCATCGATCGCATCCGCGCGCTCCGCGTCGACGTGCTGATCGTGGGTATGGGTGTTCCGACGCAGGAGCTGTGGCTCGATCAGTACCTCGATCGAACCGGCGCGCAGCTGGGGGTGGCCGTGGGCGCCTTCATCGATTTTGCGGCTGGCCGTGTTACTCGCGCCCCGAGGTTTATTCGCCAGAGTAAGCTAGAGTGGCTCTTTCGGCTCGCGAATGAACCATCACGACTTTTTCGTCGATACGTGGTGGGAAACCCCCTGTTCCTTGCCCGCGTCCTAGTTCGTCGTCGTTCGGACCGCGAGTCGACGCAGGCCTAGATCAACGACGCCAGAAGCCTTTTCCGGCTCTCCCGGATACTGAGTGCACGGGAGGCCGTGAGCGACCGGGCCGGTGAGGCCGTGTCGGTGCGGTGAGGCGAGCCCCGAGAAGTTGATGATGACGGTTCCTACGCCAGTCGCCTTCAACATCTCGGGGGCCTGATGCCGCAGCCTACGGCCAGTACCGCTCAGGTCGTGGCCGACACGATCGTCAGGACGGTCGAGCTCGGGGTGCGGATCACTGACGCCGCTCTCGACGGGGAGGCCACGGTGCTGTGGTGCGATCTGGTCGCTGGCGGGCCGGCGAGGTGCCCGGGCTGTGCAGTCGCCGGTAGCTACCGGGACGCGGTGGAGCGGCGGCTGACCGGCCTGCCGTTGGCCCGGCACCCGACGCAGCTGCGGGTCTGGGTCCCGCGCTACCGGTGCGCCCGCTCGGGCTGTGGCCGTGAGGTGTTCGCCGCCGACACCTCGACGCTGGCCCGGCCGGGGTGGACGACCACGCGGCGCTGCGCGGGGTACGTGCTGCGCCGCCTGGCGGTCGACCGCACGACGGTGGTCGCGGTCGCGCGGGAGCTCGGGCGGTCGTGGGACACCGTCAACGGCATCGCCGTCGCCGCCACCCGGACCCTGCTCGCCGGCGACACGACGAGGTTGGACGGGGTGCGGGTGATCGGGGTGGACGAGCACCGGTGTGCCCACACTCGCCACACCGAGAGCGATGGGTTCGTCACCGTGATCGTCGACCACCCGACGTCGTGACCGGTCACGGCCCTGCGCGGCTGCTCGCCCTGGTCCCCGGCCGGTTGGCGGCGGCGATGGCCGACTGGCTCGCCGCCCGTCCCGCCGAGTTCCGGAATCGGGTCGAGGTCGTGGCGATGGACGGGTTCGGCGGTTACAAGACCGCCGCCACCGAGCAGCTGCCCGACGCGGTGACCGTCATGGACCCGTTCCACACCGTCGCCCTGGCCGGGGCGAAGCTCGACCTGTACCGCCAGCGAGTCCAGCAGGACACGCTCGGCCACCGCGGCCGCGCTGGCGACCCTCTCTACCGGGTCCGCCGCGCCCTGCGCACCAGACTCGCGCTGCTCACCGACAGGCAGAAGGCCCGGCTGGCCGCGGTGTTCGCCGCCGAGCAGCACGTCGCGGTCGAGGTGACCTGGTGGGCCTACCAGCGGATCATCGACGCCTACGCCCAGCCCGACCCCCAGCAGGGCCGCCGTCTGCTCGCTGCGGTCATCGACAGCCTCCGCCGCGGGCTCCCGGCCGGGCTCGAGGAACTCGCCCAGGTCGGCCGGACCCTCCAGCGGCGCCGCGACGACGTGCTGGCCTACTTCAACCGGCGGGCCTCGAACGGCCCGACCGAGGCCATCAACGGCCGTCTCGAGGCGCTCCGCCGCAACGCCCTCGGATTCCGCAACCCCCTCAACTACTGGATTCAATCACTGCTGCACTGCGGGCAACTCGCACTCTAGATCCGGAAGAGCCGATAATCCAGGCCGCCATTGCGGTTGCCGTACTGTTCGTACTTGCAAGGCAGCGCAAGAATACGAGCTCGCGCGCCCCGTGACGGAACGCATTCGACGACTAGGTCGATCTCGAAGCAGTAGCGAGCGTGAAGGTCCCGGGCTCAGGGATGCAAGCGGACTACCTGAAGTGGGCGGCGCAGCGGTAAGACCTCTATCGTCTTGCGGGCCTCGACGGTCGTGGCGGGCACCCGAGCGAAGTGGGCGAACGCGGTAGCCGTGACCGGGGTACAAGCTCAGATCAATTGCGGCGACGAGGCGAGCACTCGCTTCTCGGATCGGCAGCCGGAACGTCGGATCGTCTCAGCCACTACTCAACCGACGCTCTAAGCACCCGAGTTGCGGCCTTGCTTCGCCGCAAGAACCGCGGCGGCGCTACCGGCGTACGCCAATGAAAAAAAGAACCACCCATTTAGCTCAATGATGACCGATTCTCCAAAACTGGTCACAGTCAACGTGATAAATATCAGGATTGGCCAACCAGTGACGCCGAGATGAACGCCTCGCACGATAGCGACGAGCAGGCCGGAAACACCGACGACCAGAACTGTGGCAACTAGAGCCAGGCCGACCGTTCCGATCTGCAGCAACAGGTCTAGGTAGCTGTTGTGCGCGTGGTACATGGCAAAACCGGCGGAATTCCACATTCGATAGGTGATCGGCAAGCCTTCCCACCAAACACCGAACCAGCCGTATCCACGATTGGGACTTCGGGCAATCTCATCACTTACAGCTTCCCAAATTTCCGTCCGACCTGTGAACGTAGCGTCGCGACCCAAGCTTTCAGCAACACTATCAAGAGACGCTGACACTTGAAAAGAAGAGTATACGAGCACGGGTATCGCGGTCGCCAGAAGGGAGGCTCTGGCGACTGCACGAAAAGGTGAGATGGAGCGAAGTACGATCAGCAGCACGGTCACCGCTCCTGCTGTCAAGAGGGAAGTCTGAGCCTGCGCGGCCCAGAGGCAGCCCAGCCCGATAACGGAGTCGAATGCGAACCCACCGACTTTCCGCACGATTAGAAAGAAACATACCGCGATGATGAGATAGAAGACACTCATCCAGCCCAACGTGTTTCGAGATACGGCGAGTCCCTGCACCGCACCTCCTTCGTAGCCTCCTGCAACACGGCCCACTCCAGGAAGGGCGAGAGCTATGAGAAGCGACAGAATGAAGAAAGATCGCAAAGCGTAGAGAATGGGCCGGAGGAACTCGGCAGGGGTCATCGCCTGAACGGCGAGCAGTGGGAGCAGGCTGACCCCGCCGTACACCAACGCATAACGTAGCGTGATTGATGGGAGAGCGGACCACGTACTTGACAGCGCCAACCATGCTATTAATGCTGCGAGCGGAATTACCCAAAAAGCTGTCAGCTTGAACGGTCGAGGCGATGAGAGCGTTAAGATCAGGCCGGCCATCGTCACTGCGCCGAGCACTACGCTATAGGAAGGAAATGGTGAACACGCCGCACCAAAGGTGAGCATGCCCATCACCACCTGGATAGCGGTTCGGCGCGCTACAGGGACGGTGGGGGACGATTGACTACCTAGCGGCCCAGACGGCAGCTCGTCCGACCGAGACGCCATCCTAAATGCTCCGAATCCATCGACCTCGACGACCCTCGCTGTTCGCGTCGAGCCACTGCTTGTCCTCGTCGCTGTCGCGCACCCATCGACGAATGAGGTCCCCCCACGACACTGAGCCCGCGAGTTCCGCAAGCGTGCTCGACGCTGCCATGGACAAGCGAGAGTAGAGGTCTGCCTCAGACAGTCCAACGACGATGGCATCCGCCAAGCTGGTCACGTCGCCTGCGCGGAACGTAAGGGCAGTCTCCCTGTCGCGCAGGATGCGCCGGAACATCGGGTGATCCGACGCGACGATTGGCGTACGCGCACCGAGGGCTTCGTAGATCGTCAGCGGCATACCCTCGGGATAGCTGTGGCGACTAGGTACAGCAACCAACGTGGCCCGTCGCATCTCGACGGCCACCTCGCTGTTCGGAATCTGGCCCAGCAGGGTCAAACCGCTTTCGGCGACATTGCATACCCGGGCCATCTGGCGGTATTTCTCCGTATCGCCACCACCCGCCACCCTCAACTCGACATCGCGCCCCGTCCGCCGTACTCGCCCGACAGCTCGGACGAGGTCGTCGAGGCCCTTCTGTTTGCTCAGCGTTCCAGCGAAGAATATGGAAGGCGCAGTGAGGTCTAGAGTGCGCGACGGCCAGGCTGACGGCTGAGGCCGAGGCCAGTCCCACGCTATTACCTTGTCTGGGTCGACACCTTGCCGGATCAGCGCGCCGCACGCGTCTCGGTTGTGGTTCGCCACGACCTCTATGCGCGGATCGTTGAGGAGTGAGATGATCAGCCCGTAACGCATGAACCGTGCAATTCCGCCGCGGTTGAACGAATCCGCCATCAGACACATGGTTCGGCGACCTGAGCGAACGGACCAACGCAATACCTTGGGCATAGGGCCCAGTACCACGACATGAGTCGGATCGAAGTGCTCCAAGACCGATTCCACCGTGCGGTGCTGGCGGTCGGGGTGGGCGGCGGCGCCGGCCACGACGACCCCGGTGTCCAGATGCTCATAGAACGGCTCGCCACTGAGGCACGTCACGACACCGGCGGCATCAAACTCGGTCGCGGCCGCCGCTAGTTGTTCGAGGACGTGGGAATGCCCGAAGTACTCCTCCTCACCAGATCGCGACCACAGCTCGTGAGCAGCTCGGAAGTCTCCTGCGAACTGGACGACAAGAAGCCGTCGCGTTGCTGAAACCATCGCTCGAGATGTCATCCAGTCATACCCGACCACGGGGTTCCGACACCGAAACCGATCCGAATCAGGACGAAGACCCCGACGAGGGCCGCGCAGCCGAGCATCGAGAGGATGTCCTGATCGGGGAATGCCAGTCCGAGCCGATGCTGACCGACCAGCACGAGAACGTAGCGAACGGCTTCGGCAGCGATGATCGCGAGGATCGCGCCCGTGATTCCCATGGACAGGTACCCGATTAGCAGTCCGGCCAGTAGGACCGCGACCCGAGCTCCATTCCCTGCCCCGATGAACGCCGGTCGTCCTGAGCTCAGCAAGAGAGCCTCGTTGGTGGATGTGAGGGCCGCGACCGCCGAGGCGATGAACAGCAGCGACAGCATCGCTCCGGCCGCCTGGTACCGCGCGTCAAACAGAATCTTGACCGCGAAGTCGGCGAACGCGATCGCTGTCGCCATGACCACCACCCCGACCGGAAGGAAGCGCCCTCGCGCGCGCCGCACCGCTGGGTAATCAATCTGGTCGTTGGACGCGGCGCGCTCCGAAAGGCTCGGAAACAATAATTGATAGCTCACGCGCTGAGCAAGGTTCGGCGGTAGATCGGAGATTTGTCGAGCCAGTCCGTAGACGCCGAACTCGCCGAGGGGGGCGAGTCGACCGAGAATGATCCGGTCCATCATTGTTGAGGCATACATCAACAGCGAGGAAACCGTGATCCATTTCCCAAACCCGAAGATTTCCCGGACCACTGAACGGTCAAGGAGAAGTCTGTGGCCCGGACGTGGCAGGAGGTAACTCAGAGCGGATCGCACCGCAACTGAAACCAGAACCGCCGACACGACGGACTCGATTGTCGGTGACACCACGGCGAACACCACCATAAGAATGGTTGTGGTAGCTTCCGCGGCTAGCTCGAAGAGGTTGCGCTTCCGCACTTCCAGCTGCTTGACCAGGGCAAAGATCGACGTCGAATGCATGGAATTCAACAGCGGCGCGAGGCTCATCAAGAGAAACACTTGGACGGGAACCGCATAGAAACTTGCGAGAACCGGCGACAGGATGGCAAAGATCAACGCGAGAACCAGCCCGCGCAGCATCTGAAGTGTCCACGCCGTGTTGAAGAATCGAGAGGTCAGTCCATCCTTGTGTCGAACAATGTTCTGCTCGACGCCGATATCGGATAGTAGCTCGACGCCCACTCGTACGGTATTGACGATGACGACGACACCGAACACCTGCGGCGTCAGCAGGCGGGAGAGAATGAGTGTCGAACCAAGCTTCAACGCGAATGTCCCGCCGAAGGCGCCAACGGTCCAGGAAATCCGGCTCAGCGTGACACTTGTCCGAGTACTCGTCACCTCACTGCCCCCAACTCGATCGCGCGAGAAAGGAGTCACTCCTCAATCGAGGAAGATCGGTCGAACAGCGATGCCGGGTAGTCTTCGAGATCGACGAGCAATTGGCTGGAGGGCTTCCTGCCTTTGATGTACAAGTTGGGTGAGTAGCGGCGGAGTATCGGTAGCGACGCCAGCGCCCGGTAGAACGGTCGCAGGTAGAACTTGTCCGAGGTGGGCGAAGGGAAGTATCCGTGGTCGACCTCGTCGAGTCCAAGGTAGCGTACGAGATCCCGAAGTTGCGACATCGTGAACTCGTGCTTGTGGCGACCGGTTGTGTCCGACCTGTACTTCATGTAGATGTTGCGCTGGAGGATCAGCTTCGCGATATTGCCAAGAGAGCAGACGTTGGGGACTGTGATCGTGAGTGTTCCGCCTGACTTCAGCACCCGCAGGATCTCGCTACAGAAGTGCTCAGGGAACTCGTCGAAATGCTCAAAGATCTCGCAGGCGGTCAGAACATCGACTGAGGCGTCTGCAAGGTCCAGTTTCTCTCGCTCGACGTTGCAGTGGCTCAGACGGATAGGACCATATTCGGAGTGAATGAACTCATAATCTTTCAGGGGATGGGTGTCATAGCTGAAATAGATACCGTGGGCTTCCGATGCGCCAACCGACTGGCAAAGGTAGAGCAGGTAGAACGGCGACGCGCCGATGTCCGCCACCACCCCCCCATGAGCTTCGTCTCTAATGAGACCGAAAGTGCGTTCGATGCGGTCCCGTGCTTTGCCGACGTAGTCATTCTTGGCTGAGTAGGGGGTAGCCCGCTCAAGAGTCTCGTCGTAGAACAGTGCGAACTCGGGTCGCGTCACTCGCGCTCCCAACGTAGTAGGTGTTGATTGTGGTTCGAGCTTCTGACTCGGGTCAAAGCTTGGCTTATCGATGCTCCGGAGAGTGGCTCCGAGCTTCCGCAATTGGGAAGCGCCTACCCCCCGGTCGCGCAGCGCGCGAAGTCGGTCGGCGACACCATCCGGCAGAACGATCGTCGCCACGAATCGGCTCCACTCCTGTAAGCGAGGGCGGCCAGTGGCTGCCGCACGGACGATGGCTACGATGGCTACGCACTTGGAGGAGCGCCGGATGTGTCGGGGAACCTCGGTCAGGCAGAACGCGCCGAATGCCGTCTCGCCGAGTTCTGCCCGACGGAGGTGGGCCCATGCGAGTGCCCCCCTCCACGTTCCTGTTCCGCTGAGCGAGTTTCCGGAGTCGTCATAGTGGACGATGGCGACCGTGTCTGGCACCACTTCGAGCCGTGCCCCGTGAGCTTCCAACCTCAGGAGCCAGTCGAGGTCTTCGTGCTGCTGCAGTGCCTCGTCGAATGGCGTTTGCAGGGCCAGGGCCGTCGGGACCATCAGGACGGGAGTCGGTAGCCAACCTTCTCCAGAGTGTTCGCGCACGAAGAGGTAGTCACCGATCCGCTCCCCCTTGCGCGGTGCACGCAACGGCCAGACCACGGATCCCCGGACGGAACGACGCTCTGCGCGTCCGGCCAGGATGAGAGGCCCAGCATCGACGCGGACGAACGCGAGTTGAGCCTCGAGCTTGCCGGGCAGCCACTCGTCATCGTCGTCCAGGAACGCCACCCACGAGCCGCGCGCGGCAGCGATACCGGCGTTCCGGGCCGATGAGCCCGCGTTCTTTGGGTGTGGACCGACCCCGATGACTCGGACACGCGGGTCCATCTCCGCCAGGCCGGCCACAGCCTCCGGGTCCGGTCCGTCATGGGCAACGACGATCTCGAGCGGAGAGACACTCTGACCGAGTGCACTTCGTACCGCGCGGCGAACCTCATGTGGTCGATCGACGGTCGGAATGATGACGCTGACGCTGACGCCGTTGGACTCCCCGGAGAACCGTCGGGGTAGCGCCGCGGATGCTTCAGACACTGCTGCCGCCCCGTGTTGCTTCCAACGCTGAAGCGAGCGCTGAGGCCGAGGCGGCACGGCTGTAATCCGCGCGGACTCGCCGCGCACACGCTTCGGACTCCCGTCGGATGCTGTTGACGTCCGTGCCCCGGAGGATCTCGACGGTCTGGCGTACCGACTCCGTGAGGCCGACGGTGTGCCCGCCGTAGCGGTGGACCATGTCCGTCGCACCAGCGAGATCGACACAGATCGGGAGGGTTGCGAGAGCCATCGCTTCCAGGACGATGAGCGGGTAGGAGTCGACCTCCGACAGGTGAATAAGGACGTCCGCGTGTCCGAGCGTGTCGATCAGATCGGCGGAGTCTAGTCGACCCAGGTAACGAACCTGTTCGGCGGTCCCCCCGTCTGCGAGCCCCCTCTGGATCTGATCTTGCATGTCGGGCTCGGCGGCCCCTGTGATGTAGGCCGTGAAGTCGGTTCCCCGGCGATGTAGTTCGTTGCAGACCTCGATGAACCGCAGGGTCCCCTTCGTCGCCGACAGCCGGCCCGAGTGGACCAGAATCAGTTCTCTGCTTGGGTCGGCTGGCATGGGTTGGTGCGCAAGAACGTGGAGTGGAACGAAGTTGCGAATCAGTGAACGCGGAATATGAGTCGGCAGGTCCAACTCGAGCTCCTGAGTCGGGGAGATCAAGGCCAGTCGACTCGCGCACCGAAGAAGGGCTGTGCTCAGCCGACGCAGCAGCGGGTTCTCCTGAGAGCGCCACTTTGTTCCTAGGTGCGGGGTCACCATGACCGCGGGCCCGCACGCTCGGGCGATGGCGACGAAGAGCAGGTCGAACAGGGTTCCGTACTGCACCCAAACGCAGTCCGCGCCGCGGCATCCGCGCACCATCCGTGATAGTTGCCGAGTCAGCCGGGGGACGTCGTGCACCGTGAGGTAAGCGGAGTCGGTCGGAACGACGTCGACGTGCCAACCGCCGATCTCACCGAGCGCGTCCGCCGCGTTGCGCACGAACGATTCGATTCCGCCTGTCACCGTGGATGATCCCCCCACGATGAGCAGCCGTTTCATCTTGTGGGTCCTTTCTGCTGTCGGAGTCGTCATCAGTCGGAGTAGATGATCGAACTGCCGATCGAGTCGATTCGCACCTCATAGGCGCTGAACTCTGCCAGGGCCGAACGAACCGATTCGACGTAGCCGTTCGGGCAGTAGACAAGCAGAAAGCCGCCCGCGCCAGCGCCGAGCAGCTTGCCCCCCGTCGCACCGGCGGAACGCGCACGGTTGTACACCGAGTCGATACCGGAGGAAGAGATCGTCCGCGAGAGGGAGCGTTTTTCCATCCAGGCGTCGTGCAGGAAGGGGCCCAGCACGTCGGCGTCCTTGACGATCTCCACTCGCAGATCGTGTGCCTGGCCGACCATCCGGCGCAGGGATCGCACTTTCTCCGGGTCCGCCTTCACCTCGGAGGCCTGTTCGCTGAGAACGGCACCCGCGGACCGTTGCCCGCCGAGGTAGAACATGACGAGATTATCCTCGAGCCTGTCGCGGATCTCTTGGGTGGTAGCGATCGACTCATGGGTGACCGTGTCGTCCTGATGAAACTGGAGAAACTTCAGTCCACCGACGGCACACGAGTACTGGTCCTGCTTGCCGATCGGCTCGCCGAGGCGGTCGATCTCGATCTCACAGGCTTGCTCGGCGAGCGATAATCGCGACTCGTACCGTCCCCTGTAGGCGTTGCAAAGGTTCAGCAGACCGACTGTGAACGCGCTCGATGAGCCCATACCGGTCCCCGCGGGAACGTCAGCACTAGAGTTGAAATCTACGCCGCTGAGTTCGAACTGGTCGAAGACCTCGCGAATGATTCGATGCTGGATGGTATCTCTTGAGTATGTCTTCTCGATGTTCGAGTACTTGAGGATGAAGCCGTCACTCTCGAAGTACTCGTGCATTGACAAGTACACGTAGCGCCGGATAGCGATACCGAGGACCGCGCCACCGTGTTCGCGGTAGAAGTACGGCAGGTCACTGCCTCCACCGCAGAAGCTGACCCGCAACGGGGTCCGGGAGATGATCACTTGACCGCCTCCAGCGCGATGGCGACCGCCGTCGGAAGGTCGCCGCAAACATGATCGGCCAGCGTCTCGGCCGCCGCCCCAGGGGTGTCGGACGAGTAGGACGCCCTGAGGAGGATCGTGGTCGCACCGACCGCGAGGCCTGCTTGGAGGTCGACCGCTCGGTCCCCTACCAACACCGACCGACTGAGGTCGACATTGTGTTCCGCTGCTGCCTCGAGAAGCAGTCCTGCCCCTGGCTTGCGGCAGCGGCAAGGCAGCTTGTACTCCGGTCGCTCGCCTGCATGCCCACGTTCGGGATGGTGCGGGCAGACGTACACCTGGTCCAGGAATGCTCCCGCTTCCAGCAGCGCGTGGTCGAGCGCCACATGGATAGAGGCCAGGCCGTCCATATCGATGAAACCCTTGGCGACATCGGGCTGGTTGGTCACACAGAAGACCGGTACGGCAGCGTCGTTGATGGCTCGGATAGCAGCGGCCTCGGTGGAGCCGACGTCGAGAGCTTCCGGGGCGTGGACACCCCCAATCTCCCTGTTGATGACGCCGTCCCGATCCAGGAAGATTGCCGGCTTGGGGTTGCGGCGGCT
Organism: Actinomycetospora sp. ABD4_176; assembly: GCF_056311855.1. Classification (NCBI taxonomy): domain Bacteria; kingdom Bacillati; phylum Actinomycetota; class Actinomycetes; order Pseudonocardiales; family Pseudonocardiaceae; genus Actinomycetospora; species Actinomycetospora sp. ABD4_176. Next base: position 5,022,577 of record NZ_CM149974.1, read on the forward strand.
GAGCCGAGCTACCCGACCCGTGGTCAACGCCAACTCGGCATCGGCGCGGCGGTTCGGCGTACCGATGTCCTTCGCGTACTCGACGCTGCGATAGGCGTACAGCTTGCGTTCATCAGCGGCGGCACACGGGAAGATGTCAGCACCCCAGTCGGTCGCTCGATCGGTCGGAACGAGATCGAGCAGACCGGGCTCGACGACGTACAGCGCTCCACTGACCAGGTTGGGGATCGCCGCGACGTCCAGGTGCGGCTTGGGCATGAACTCCTCGATCTTGCCCGTCGCGTCGACCCGCACGACGTCGCTGTCCTCCGGGTGGCTATTGGGGTGGACGAAGAGAGTTGCCTCGGCACCCCGCGCCGTGTGAGACGCGATCATGTGTGGAAGGTCGACGTCCATAAGTACGTCGCCGTAGAGCACAACGAACGCCTCGTCGAGCAGGTGAGCGACGCTCTTGATCGCCCCTGCGGTACCCAGCGGGCTCGGCTCACGGACGTGAGTGATCGATACCTGCCAGTCTCGCCCGTCTTCGAAGTGGTCCTCGATGACATCGGCGAGGTGACCATTCAGGAAGACGAAATCGGTCAGCCCGACGTCACGGCACATGCGAACGGTCCTGCTCAGCAGCGGCTCGCCGGCCACATCGACCATCGGCTTGGGTCTATCGACCAGGCCGAGCCTGCTCCCCCTCCCGCCAGCGAGGACGACAACCTTCATCTTGTCCCTCCCAGGGCCCAACGGGCGGCGACCCGGACGGCTTCTTCCGAGCTCAGCTCAGGCTTCCAGCCGATCGATCGGGCAACAGTGGTGTCGAACTCGACGTAGGGGACATCCCCGACCCAGCCACGGTCACCACCGAGGAAGCGAATCTCCGGGCTGGTCCCGGACTCCTCTGCGACGATTTCGGCAATGCGCGCCACCGAGGTTCGGGTGTCTCCCGCGAGATTGAAAATGGAGCAGGTCCCCGGCAGCTTCTCGACGGCGGTTAGGATGGCGGTGGCCAGGTCCCCTGCGTGGAGATAGGGCTTGGTCTGGCGGCCGTCGCCGAGTACGTCGAGCCGCCCCGGGTCGGTTCGCAATTGGGCAGCGAAGTCGATGATCGCCCCGTGTGTCGCACGCTCGCCGACTACGTTCGGGAAACGCGCGATCCAACTCTCGAATCCGTAGTTCACACAGTACGAACTGATGAAGGCCTCGGAAGCGAGCTTTGCAGCGCCGTAGTGAGAGATCGGCTTCAATGGTCCGTAGGACTCGACGATCTTGCCGGGCGCCTCACCGTAGATCGCCGAGCTGGAGGCGAAGGCGATCTTCGGGATCTCTGCGTGCCGCATTGCCTCCAGCACCCGAATCGTCGTCATGAACGTGAGATCCACATCCACTCGAGGGTCGCCAGCGCTGGCTCGGATATCAGAGTTGGCCGCGAGGTGAAAGACAATGTCGACGGGCTGGCGAATGAGGAGCTCGTCGAGGCGGCTCGGGTCGAGTAGGTCGAATTCGTGCAGCTCGAACCGGGGCTCATTGGCGAGATGGGCGACGTTGTCGCGAGTCCCGAGGTGCATGTTGTCGACGGCGACGACTTCGTACCCTTCGCGGACGAGCCGCTCGCACAGATGGCTACCGATGAACCCGCAACCACCCGTCACGACCGCCCTCATCGAGGGCCGTCCGTGCTGAACGCGTTGGCTCGTTTGAGGCGCAGACTGTCGATGTACTGCGCCAGGACGTGCATGACGATCTGGTGACCGTCCTCCACGACGCCGTAATTGGCGCAGTCGACGTGTAGCGAGACGTCAGCCATCTTGCGGAGCATGCCGCCGCTGAATCCGGTCAAGCCGATCGTCGTCATGCCGACATCGCTTGCGCGACGGGCGGCGGAGACGATGTTCGCGCTGTCTCCGGATGAAGAGACCGCTATCAGAACGTCGCCGGCGTTGCCGTACATCGCGACCTGGGTGGCGAAGATGTTCTCGAAGCCGAAGTCATTGGCGATCGCAGTCATCAGAGACTGGTTCGCGGCGAGGGAGTGCGCCATGAGGCCCGGCTCGCCTGGAACCTGCGTCCCCTTGACAAGGTCGCAGCAGATGTGGTTGGCGATGGAGGAGGACCCACCGTTGCCGATCGTGTAGATATGCGCGCCCGCCTGGGCTGCCCGTTCTAGAGTCTGGCTCGCCGACTCGAGTTCTGATGCGTCGACATGAGAAAGTGCCTCATTCAGGTTCGCCATGTACTCGACGAGAAACGTCTGTGCTGACGCGATGTCGTAGACATCGTTCTTGATCTTGGGGTCGGGAAGCATCGCGGGTTGCATTAGGGCACCTGGGGAGTGGTCGGGTCGCCGGAGCGAGGAGACAGATCGGATGGAGCTGAGCCGACGTGAAGGATCAGGGACTCGCTGACGGGCCACGGGGCGACGGCGACGGCGACGACGGCCGAACAATCCGTGCCGTATGTTGACCAACACCGACGGGATGTTCCCTGCGATTTCGATTGGTCGCGCCCTCACTGTTCCGCTCGGAGGGCTGCGTGGCCGTGTCCTCGCCGTAGTACTGCTGGTAAGTCCCGGCCTGGTGGTCTGACTCCTGTGACATCGTGAGGACGACGCCCGACGGACTCTGCGATACCGCCTCAAGTGCAGCTCGAGCAGATGCCACCTGGGCTCGGCGCGCCCGCTTCCACTGGCAGACCAATATCGAACCATCGGTGAGCGGTGCCAGGGCGGCCGCATCGGTAACCGGGAGGAGTGGTGGGGCGTCGATCAGTACGTAGTCGTAGCGGTGACGACACTCGTCGAGCAGCGAGCGCATCTGGTTGCTGCAGAGCAGCTCACTCGGGTTCGGGGGCGTCTGGCCGCTGGCGAGCACGTCCAGCATGCCCCCCGCCCAGGCCTGGATCGCGTTCTTGAGTGCCGTCCTGCCGGCCAGCACGGTTGTCAGGCCCACGGAACGGTCGAGCCCCAGCAGGTTGGAGAGCTGCGGCCGTCGCAGGTCGGCCTCGACGATCAGAACCCTGTAACCGACCTGGGAGAGAGTCAGCCCCAAGTTCGCGACGGTGGTCGACTTACCTTCCTCCGGGATCGCGCTGCACACGACGAGGACTCGCCTAGGATTGTCGACGTCGAGGAACTGCAGGTTCGTGCGCACTTGTCGGAACGCTTCGGCACAGGGCGAGTGCGGGTGTTCCTTGACGATCAGCGGAGACTTCTCCACACGCGGGTCGAGCGGGATTCGGCCCAGCAGCGGAGCCCCACCAACCTCCGCGGCCACCGCGCCGGACCGGATCGACGTGTCGAACCGACTGCGGGCGATGCCTGCCAACGTGGCGAGCACCAACCCTGCAACCAGACCAAGCGCCAGATTCGTGGCGACGCTCGGTGTCGCCGGGCCGTCGGGAACGTCGGCAGGCTGCACGACGCGAACCAGCACCGGCTGTGGAAGGTCTGGGCGGCCCGGACGTTCCAACTCGTCGACCACCTGAATCGTCGACTCGCCGACCGTGTTGGCGACCTGTGCGGCGAGCTGGGGTGTCGCGGCACGAGCCGAGATGGTGATCACGACCGAGTCCAGCGCACTGGAGGCCGAAACCTGTGAGGCCAAACCTTCGGTGCTCATCGGGAGTTGCAGCCGACGGATCGTCTCGTCGAGGACCCGCTCGCCGGTCACCAACTCGACGTACGACTTGACCCTCTGCTGGGAGAGCTGAGCGCCGAGATACGCCTGCTGAGGGTCTGCTCCCGCCTGGCTGGACACGTAGAGAGTGGTCTGAGCGGCGTACTCGGGAGGCCGGACAAGGAAGACCAACAGCCCGAGTACGGCGCCGAGACACGTACCGACGGCGATGAGAAGCCACTGCTCACGCACCACACGGACGAAATCTCCGAAGGTCACCGCTCAGCTCCGACCATGGTTGCCCCCCAAGCCATGCTCCGCCATTCGACGCAGCGCCACCGGTCTGACCCACGAGGGTGCCACATATGGCTGACCGGGCTACGACTTGCCCCCCGACAGTCATCAACGACTGCCTCTGCAGCTGGTCTGTCGCACGGTCGGGGGCGTTCGTTACCGATCAAGTAACGATAGAGAACCTGGCTGGCTCCTGTCGTAGCTGATCCGTACCGGCTCGTCTGGAGTTGGGCCCTGCACCTCGGCCGAGGTGGGCGTGGGCACCTTCGCCCACCCCGACTTGCCTGCGTCGTCGGAGCCGCGCATCGACCGCGAGCTCTCCGAGACTTCGCCGGAGCTGGGCCCGGGGCGCTGGCGGCGAGGAGGGCGACGCCGTGCTCGTACTCGGCGGCCGGCGCTGGCGGTTACGTCAACAAGTGAGGTTCACACGACTGGGCGCCACCGCTCGAAAGCATGCGCGCTCGGATTCGCGGCGATCGTCGGCCTCGCGCTGTCCCCACTCGCGGTACTCGACGGTCTCCAGGCGCGCTTGCGCAAGCCGGTCGTGCTCCTCACGGTCCTGGCCGCGCAGGCTCTCCTTCGGGGTCGAGGGCGAGCACGACCTGTTCGAGGCGTTCGCGCAGGGCGCCGACCGGGAGTTCGGGGGCTTCGGGGAGCACGAGGCGGCAGGCGTGGTGGGCGTGGTCGTGGGACAGGTCGCTGGTCTGCTCGCAGAAGGTGCGGGCCTTGGGCTCGTCGATGCGGCCCTCGTGCAGGGCGTCGCCGACCTCGGGCAGGCGCACGGTCAGGTCGTCGGCCAGGTCGAGCTTGCGTGCCGCCATGGTGCGTGACCAGCCCAGCAGGCCGGCGACCTCGTCGCTGGAGAACTCGTCGAGCCCGGAGCCGCTCGGTGCGCCCGTCCTCGGCGCGGCCCAGGTGGTGCAGCGCCTCGAGCAGCTGCGCGGTCGCCCGGCTCGCCAGCTGCCAGCGGGCGCGCACGTAGGCCTCGAGGTCTTCCCCCGCCAGCGACGCCGGCGAGATTTCGTCGAGCCGGTCGACCAGCTGCGCGTCGAGCGCGCAGCCCGCCAGCTCGGCCGCCAGGCCGGGCCGCAGGTCGTGGTCGATGCTCACGAGAAGGACGCTAGACCCGACCCCCGACAGAGGATGTTGATCACTGTGGGCCCCGTGAGCAGGCGTTCCGGTGTCCCGAGGAGGAGCCGGCCGAACTCGCCCCCAGCCTGACTTGTGCGGGCCGTAGCGACCGGCTCACGTCGCCTCGAGCGATGTCGGCGCCGAGCTATGCGGGCTGCCGCTCGAGCCAGGTGAGGACACCGCGGCTGATGGCGGCGGCGTAGCGGTCCCGGCCCGCGGGGCCGGACACTGTCGCGGCCTCGGCGGGGTGGCGCATGTTGGCGCACTCGACGAGGACGGCCGGGACGCGCGAGCCGTTGAGGCCGGCGAGGTCGGCGCGCGGGTCGAGACCGCCGTCGCCGATGTAGGTGGCCGGGGTAAAGCCTCCGGTCGTCATCGCCTCGACGACGGCGTCGGCCAGCGTGCGCGAGGGCGCTCCCTGCGAGGGGGACAGGGGCGGCGAGGAGTAGGCGACGTGGAAGCCGCGGGCGTCGCTCGCGGCGCCGTCGGCGTGGAGGGAGGCCACGGCGTCGGCTCCGGCCTCGTTGCCGACCGCGGCGCGGTGGTCGACGCAGGGTCCGACGCCAGTGTCGTCGGGCCGGGTGAGCACGACCCGCATCCCCTGACCGCGCAGCGTCTCCGCGACCCGTCGGGCGAGGTCCCAGGTGAACGCGTGCTCGGCGTAGCCGGCGTCGGTGCTGGTGCCGGTGGTGTTGCACGGCTTGGTGCCGCCGCGGCCGTCCGGGACGAGCGCGTCGACCTGCTCGGGGTGATCGGCGTTGCCGCCGTTGTGGCCGGGATCGAGCACGACCGTCCGGACCGGCTCCGAGGCCGGCGGGGGCGGCACGGCTGGAGCGGGCGGCAGGCTCGCCGGCCGCGCGGCAGGCAGGGCCGGCGCGGAGGCGGGCGCCGGGGTCGGAGCACCGCCGGTCGCGGCGCAGCCGGTCATGACGATGAGAGCACCGAGGAGCCCGGCCACGGTCGCGGCGGGACGGGATCGTCCGTGCTCCGGTGGGTGGCCGCGTCGACCGACGGCTGCCGTCCGGACCCGCATCCGGGCCTCCTCCCCAGGGGGCCGCGGCGCCGACATCTCGTCGTGCTCCGCGGTTCCGCTCGATGGTCCCTGCCGACCAGCCGCGGGGACAGGCGCCACGCAGGACGGGCGGCGAGGTGGCTGCGTGGACCACCAGCCGGTTCGTCGTCACCCCAACGGGCGCTGCTCCACGATCCGGCGCACGAGGACGCCGTGGCTCCAGGACTGCCGAGGCCGCCAGCGCCCGTGACGCGAAGCGCTACTCGGCAGGTCCTGCCCGGAACCACCGCGCGACCTGGCCGACGTAGAGCCGGTTGTGTTCGAGGGCGAGCGGTATCGCCGCAGCGACGATGTCGTGGTCGACGTCGAGGTAGGCGTGCACGAGGACGTTCCGCATCCCCGCGGCGGGCTTCATCGCGTCGGCCTGCCGAGCCGAGCCACGGAGACATGGGAGTTGACGGCGAAGGCGAGCTCGACGAACAGGGTGAGGATCCGCTCGACGGCGAGCGAGGTCGTCGCCTCGGCCCGAAGAGTCGCCGCATCGACAGGGCCGATCGTCTCGAGGGTCGCGGCGAGGTCCTCGATCTTGCGGAGCTTGGGACGTACCGAGCGCCAGTCCAGCGGTCGCGGGTTCATTCGGCGAGGAGCTCGAGGTCGAGGCGCCGAGAGGGGTCGGTGTCGATGCGTTCGCCGATCGCCGCGGCCATGGCGGTCGCCAGCGCCCCGGGCTCGCTCTCGAAGAGCCACACGGTGGCGACCAGAGCGCGCTCCCGCAGGACCGGGCCGGCACGGTTGAGGTGCACGACGTCGTTCTCCGCGCCGGTCAGCTCGTCGAGGTCGTCGATCACGGCGAGCAGGTCGGCGGGATGGCGGTGTTCGAACAGGACACCGATGTCGAGATCGCGGGCCTGCCTCTCACCCCGCGCGGTGCTGCCGAAGACGGTCAGGCCACGGATACCGTGGCGCGCGGCGAGGGTGTCGAGGTCGCCGGATGCCGCGGCGACCTCGAGGCGGGCCAGCCCCTCGTGCGGTGTGCTCACGGGCACATCGTCCCACCGTCATCCCGTCGATCGGCGAGAACCGGCGGGTGTCGTCTCACAGCGGCGGGGCGACGTCGAGGATCTTCTCGACGGTGAACTCGCGCTCGTCGTTGCGGAGGTGGCACCAGGCGATGAGCCAGCGGTGCTGGACCTCGCCGGGGGTCACGACGCGGTGGGAGACCGCCCCGTTGCGGTCGGCGTAGGTGATGCGGACGTCGCGGTGGTGGTCGACGGCGTCGGCGAGGAGGTCGAGCTCGGCGGGGTCGAGGTGCGGGTTGAGCTCGCCGAGCGCGGCCGCGGTGGGGGAGCCGACCAGCTGGTCGCCGAGGCCCGCATCGCGCAGCCGGCGGGCGAGCGTCGCGGGGTCGACGACGGCGCGGGCACGGTCGGGTCCGGTGGGGGTGTCGGCGACGCGGGTCTCGCGGCGTTCGACGACGAGCGCGCCGGTCTCGTCCTCGCGGGTCGGGAGGTAGCCGGCGCCGCGCAGGGCGCGCAGGACGGCGTCGGGGTCGTCGGGGCTGGTCAGGACCGTGGGCGCGAGACGGGCGAGGCGCAGGCCGCGCAGGGCGCGGGCGTGCAGGATCTCCTCGGCGAGCGTCTCGTCCAGCACCAGGCAGGCCCCCGCGGGCCGGACCCGGACGTGCCCGTGCCGGCGGGCGACGTCGGTGACGAGGTACTCCAACGGCTGGGGCAGCGGGCGGTCGGACGCGTCACGCAGGGCCGCGAGCAGCTCCTCGGCGCTCCAACCGGCGTCGAGGGCGCCGCGCACGCTGGCGGGGGAGAAGCGGTAGGTGGTGGCCGCGCCGCGGGACTCGGGCACGGCGGCGTCGGCGAGCAGGCGGCTGACCGCCGGGGCGGGGCGCCCCGACACCAGCGCGGTGAGGTCGGACTGCAGGACGACCTCGCCGGCGGTGTCGACGAGGTGCTGGGCGACCGTGGCCGCGACCGCCTCGGTCCCGTCCCCGTCCACCAGCGCACGGCCCAGCGGGCTGACGGCGTCGCCGACGACGACGCCGAGCACCTCGGCCTCGCGGCGCGTGACGGCGAGGGTGTCGGCGAGGGCGGGGTCGTCGGGGGCGTAGGCGGGGCAGAACCAGCTGATGTGCTGCTCGGTGGCGTGCACCGAACGGTCGCCGGCCGCGGCCAGCAGGGTGCGGCGGACGTCGCCGGCCGCGCTGATCAGCGGGGTGGGCGGGGGCACCTCCTTGCCGTCCACCTCGCGGGTGCCGGGCGCGTACTCCAGGCCGAACCACGTCCGGGCGAGCAGGGCCCAGCGGGGTGCGGCGTCCTCCTCGCGCCACGCGGCGTAGGCGGCGGTCGGCGCGTAGCCGGCGTCGGTGGGCCCGAGCAGGCCGGCGTGCGCGGCGAGGTCGAGCAGGAGGCAGGCGAGGTGGTCGTCGGCGAGATCGAGGCGCTTGACCAGCCGCGTCCTTTCCCGCCGGCCCACCCCGCCGCTCTTCAACGCCGCGATCGGGCGGGCGGCGGCCTCGTCGAGGACGGTGACGACCGTGTCGAGGAAGCCCCGGGCGGCCGCGACGGCGCCGTCGGCGAGCCTGGTGGCGTCGTCGGCGGGGGCGGGCAGGTCGGGGACGCCGCGCAGGGTCGCGCCGACGGCCCAGGCGGCGACCGCGACCTCCTGCGGGATGCGGGCGACGTGCCGGTCGAGCACGAGCAGGCCCGCGTCGAGCAGGCGGCGGTCCTCGGTGGTGGGACGGAGGTCGTCGAACCCGAGGCCGCAGAGCGCGGCGAGACGGTGCCGGGTGGACGCGGGCAGGGCCGCGATGCCGGCGCGTAGGAAGCCGGGCGTGGTCCAGGCGTCGTGGATCGCCGCGACCACCTCGGGCTTGCGGGTCGACACGGCCAGGCCGTGCGCGGTGGCGATGCGGCGCACCTCGTCGGCGACGACGTGGCGGGCCATCCGGGCGAACGGCTCGTCGGCGCCGATCTCGGCGAGCCAGTGGTCGGCCAGCGGTTCAGGGAGCCGCAGGGTGTCCCCGTCGGGCCACGCCAGGGCCATGTCGGTGAGGACGCCGAGGGCCCGCTGCACCGGGGCGCCCTCGGCGTCGAGGAGCGCAGCGATCGCGTCCGGCGTCGCCCGGGTGCCCAGCGAGGCCACGGCGCGCCCGACCTCGAGGACGTCGCGGTCGAGACGCCGCAGCGCCGCGGCGAGGGACGCCCGGCCGGTGAGCCGCTGGGCGAGACGCTGCAGGTCCCGCGGGGCCGGCTCGGCGCACGCGTCCGGGCGGCGCCGCAGCACCGCGGCCAGCGACGGCTCGTCGAGGGCGGCGAGGTGGTCGGCGAGGTCGGTGCCCACGGGGCCAGTGTCGTCGGCGGCGCTGCGGTGGTCCCCGGCGGCTCGGGGTCAGCGAGCGGCGAGGTCGCGCAGGGCGGCGAGGAAGGCGCGCAGGTCCTCCGGGCCAGTGTGGGCGATGGCGTGGACGCGGGTGAGGTCGAGGCGTCCGTAGCCGTGCACAACGAGGTTGCGGAACGCGGCCGCTCGCGCGAGCCGCGCGCCGAGGGCCTCGTCGATGACGTCGGCGTCGGCGAGTGACCGGAAGGCGTCGCCGTAGGTCGGTGGGCTGCCCAGCCCGAGTCGGACAGCCGTCGACACGGCCAGGTCGATCACCACCTGGATCGCCTGCCAGAGGTGGAGCACGACGGTGTCGGTCGCCGACGACATCGGGCGCAGGTCATCAGGGTCGTCGGGCAGGTGGGCCGCAACCCGGTCGAGGTGGGCGAGGACGGTGGCGCTGCGCTCGGCGAGGAGCTCGCCGTCAATGGCGCGGCTCATCCGAGTGAGGCGAGGACGTCGGCCTGGGCGGCGGAGAGGACCGACCCGGCGTCGCACCAGAAGATCACCGCCTCGACGCGGAAGTCGAGGAACGCTCCCTCGCGGGTCTCGAGCAGCAGGACGCCGTCCCGCGCCGCCCGGAAGCGCAGCAGCGCGCTGGCGGTGGCGAGGTCGACGAGGTCCACGGCGTCCGTGCCGAGCACACCGGTGGCCGCGCTGAGGACGGCGACCGGATCGGGGGCGGGCGCGCCGGGGGCGTCGTCGCTCAGGTAGGCGAGGTCCCAGTCCGACGTGGGCGCTGCGTCGCCACGTGCGCGGGAGCCGTGGAGCACCAGGACGCCGACACCCGAGAGGGCGGGGTGGCCGGCGAGGGCTCGGGCGAGCTCGGCGGGCTCCATGGCGGCACGGTACCGCGGGCGATCGCGCCGTCCGTGCTCGTCGCTCGAGGCCGTGCCCGCGGCGACCTCGAGGCGGCGTGCCGTCGGAGGAGCAGGTCAGTGCAGCTGGTGGCGCCGCCACGCGTACGCGCCGGCACCGGTCAGGCCCAGCGCGGCCATCCCGGTCACCGCGAGGCCGATGTGGTCGCCGCCGCCCGAACCGTCGCCGGCGTCGACCCCGCCCTGCGGGTAGGCCGACACGTCGGAGTCGTGGTCGGAGTGGTCGCTGTCGGAGTGGTCGCTGCCGGAGTGGTCGCTGCCGGCGTGGTGGTCGGCGCTGTCGTGTTCGGAGACCTGGGCGACCTGATGAACGACCTCGACTCGGGACCGGTCGTCGTCGGTGCCCTGGTCCTGGTGGTGCTGGCCGTGCTGGCCGTGCTGGTGGCCGTCGTGCTTGTGGTGGTGGCCGTGCCCGTGGTGGGCGACGTGCTCGACTCCGTGGCCTTCCGGGTCGGACGAGGGCTCGGAGGGCTCGGGCTGGTCCGGGGCGGGGGCAGGGCGCTCGCAGGCGACGGCGTCGACCGCGGCGCGGGCGTCGCGGACCTCGGCCTGCTCGGCGTCGAGCGCGGACCGGGCCTCGGCGAGCTCCGCCCGTGCGGTCGCGACGGCGTCCTGCGCGTCCTCGAGCGCGGCGATGGCCTGGTTGGCCTGCTGCACCGCCTGGTTGGCCTCCGAGAGCGCGGAGCTGGCGGCCTTCTTGTCCGCGACGGCGTCGGCGGTGGCCTCACGGGCCGTGGCCAGCCGGGCCTGCGCCGTCCGGATCGCTTCCTGGCGCTCGGCGCGCTGCTCGGCGGTGTCCTTCGGCAGCGCGTTGGCCTCCCGGACCGCCTCCTGCGCCGCGGCCTGCTCGTCGCGGGCGTCGGCCTCGACGCCCTGCGCTGCCTCCAGGGCGGCGCGGGCCTCGGTGACCTCGGCTTCGAGTCCGGCCAGGGCTCGCCGGGCCTCGCGAGCTGGGCCCTGCGCGGCGTCGCGGGTGGCGATGGCGTCGTTCAGGGTGGTGCGCGCCTCGGCCAGGGCGGCCTGGCCCGGCGCGATGTCCTCGCGCTGGGCGTTCAGGGCCTCCACCGCGTCGGCGCGGCGCTGCTGGCACTCGGTGAACGTCTCGGCCGAGGCGGTGCCGCCGAACAGCGGGAGCAGGGCGGCGGCGAGGGTCATCCCGCCCACGGCCGCGGCGGTGGGGCGACGGTGCTTGCTCACGTGGGTGCTCCCGGCTCTCGGTGGTGATCGTGCGTGCACCCACGGCATCGAGAGGTGGCCACGACTCGTTATCCCGCGACCACGCAACGTCACTCCTTCGAGCGAACCGGGAGAGCCTTCACGGAGGTCGTCGGGCAGCAAGCCCCGCCCGCTTCCTCAGAACGGCGGTTCCTCGGGCAGCGCACGGCTTCGCTGAGGCTGCACCGCTGGGACGCGAGCGCGGGCGGCGGCGAGCTTCGGCGCGACCTTGGTGAGCCAGTCGGGGCCGAGGGGTCCGTGGTCGTCGGTCGGTTCGGGCCAGCCGTCGTCGGGCAGGGGCCGGGGCTGCGCGGTCGGGCAGGGCGCGGGCAGCGGCTCGAGGACGCGGCGGGGCGTGGTGGTGTGGGTGATGCCGGCGCGGGTGCGGATGACGAAGCGGCCGGGCGCGGGCTGGCGGACCTGCCACCGGGCATGGTGCTTCGCGCGATGATGGTGCCGACACCAGGCGCCGAGGTTCCAGGTCACGGTGGGCCCGCCGAACGCGTGGTCGCGGGTGTGGTCGAGGTCGGAACGCTGGGCGGAGTGGCGGCAGGCGGGCGCGACGCAGTGCCGATCGCGCGCTCGGGTCCAGCGGTCGACCTCGATGCTGTGGCGTCGTCGGGCCCACTGGTCGGGGCCGGTGTCGGCGTCGGGCGGGCGACCGGGACGGCGACCGGGCTGGTTGCGCTCGGCGAGGCGCTGTTGGAGTTCGGTGAGCAGTGGCGCCCAAGCGCCGTGGTCGGTGGGGCGCAGGCTGGCGAGCACCGTGGTCGGGATCTGGAGCTCCACGATCGCGGCGCTGCGCCGGCTGCCGTGCCCCCGCGTCCGGTGCTGGTCGCGGGGGCCGGGATGTCGCGCGGGGCGGCGGCGGGCGAGCAGCACCTGGTCGAGCCGGCCGTCCGGGTCGGTGAGCACGACGCGCCACTCGCCGTGGCGGTGGCGCCACATCAGGGTGCGGACGTCGTGGGCCAGCACCGCGCCGAAGCCCGGCACGCTGCCGGGGAGCTCGTCGAGCCCGAGCGCGGTCGTGAGGCGCAGCCGGACCTCGACGGTGCCCGAGCGCAGCCGGCCGGGTGCCCGGTCGGGTGCCGAGCCCGGGACGGCGGGCTCAGGTGGCTCCGGGGCGTCGGGGAGGCCGGGCAGCGCGAGCCGACCCTGCTCGGGTGTCGGTCGACTGGAGGGGTCGGCGGGCGCCTCGTCGTCAGTGGCTCCGGCGTCGCCGTCGTGGTCGAGGGGACCGTCGTCGGGGCCCTCATCCGGCCCGTCGTGCGGGCCGTCGTCCGGATCGTCGTCCGGGCCGGAGTCGTCGTCGGGCCCGTCCTGGTCGTCGTCGCCGCCCTGGTCGCGGCCCTCGTCGTCGTCGTCGCGCTGGTCGGCGGGCGGCTCGGCGGGCTGGGCGTCGGTGGGGTTCTGCTCGGCGTGGTACTCGGCGGCGAGCAGGAGCGCGATGTCGCGGTCGGTCATGCCGGCGGTGGAGCCGTCGAGCAGCCGCATCCCGACCCGCAGGCGCAGCGCGGCGATCGGGGTGAGCACCCCGAGGTGGCGCACCGCGGCGGCGAGGGTGTCGATGCGGGCCTGGGAGGCGATGCCCTCGGGGGTGGGCGCGTCGCAGAACGACAGGGTGGCGGTGCCCGACGGGTTGGGCGTGAGCAGGACCCGGGCGCGGGACTCGGCACGCTTGCGGCGGCGCTCGGCCCAGTCGGGATCGAGGGCGAGCACGACCTGCTCGAGCCGCTCGCGCAGCGCGCCGACCGGGAGCTCGGGGGCCTCGGGGAGCACGAGGCGGCAGGCGTGGTGGGCGTGGTCGTCGGACAGGTCGCTGGTCTGCTCGCAGAAGGTGCGGGCCTTGGGCTCGTCGATGCGGCCCTCGTGCAGGGCGTCGCCGACCTCGGGTAGGCGCACGGTCAGGTCGTCGGCCAGGTCGAGCTTGCGGGCCGCCATGGTGCGTGACCAGCCCAGCAGGCCGGCGACCTCGTCGCTGGAGAACTCGTCGAGCCCGGAGCGGCGCTCGGTGCGCCCGTCGTCGGCGCGACCGAGGTGGTGCAGCGCCTCGAGCAGCTGCGCGGTCGCCCGGCTCTGAAGCTGCCAGCGGGCCCGCACGTAGGCCGCGAGGTCCTCCCCCGCCAGCGACGCCGGGGAGACCTCGTCGAGCCGGTCGACCAGCTGCGCGTCGAGCGCGCAGCCCGCCAGCTCGGCCGCCAGGCCGGGCCGCAGGTCGTGGTCGATGCTCACGAGAAGGACGGTAGACCCGACCCCCGACACTGGATGTTGATCACCGATGCGGGCCGGCGCCCTGGTCGGCGCGGGGTGTTTCCGACCGCGATGGGCGGTTCCCCTCCGGCCCGGTGGCGGACAGGGTGGCGGGATGGCGACACGAGCGCGATCGGTCGGTGCGGCACGGGGGTCGCTGGTCTGGCGGGTGCTCAGCGCGCTGTTCCTGCTGGCGGTGGGCGGGATCCACCTCTACCTCGTCGCGACCAGCACCGGCGGGCTGCTGGGCACGCTCTTCACCCTGCAGGCGATCGGGGCGTTCGTGCTCGCGCTCGGGATCGTCGTGGTGCGGGGCCGGCTGCTGGCGCTCGTGACCGTGCTCGCCCTGGTGTTCATGGTCGGCTCGCTGCTGGCGCTCGTCCTCGCCCTCACCGTCGGGCTGTTCGGGCTGCAGTCGAGCCTGTCCTACGACCTCGCGCCCACCTCCTTGGTCGTCGAGGCGATCGGCACCGTCGTGCTGCTGCTGACCACAGCGCGGGTCCTGCGTCGGGGACGGGTCCGCTGAGCCCGTCCCGGCCGTCTCAGAGCCGGGCGACGATCACCGGGTTCCCCTGACCGTCGACGACGGTGAAGCCCCGGGCCTGGTCGCGGGGCACCGAGGAGTTGAGGCTGCACACCAGCTCGTCGGCGCCGGTCCCGAGGAAGCTGCCCGCGTCCACCGGCCGGTTCGCGGCGTCGAGGACCGTCGCGCGGTAGGTCCCGCCCGGGGTGAAGCCCGACCCCTCGATGCGGACCTCCATCCCCCACGTGTGCGGCACGACCCCGGCCGTGGCGTCCAGCCCGGGCGCCTCCTGCGCGAGCGCGACCGTCTCCAACGGACCGCCGTCGGGGGCCAGCGCCAGACCCGCGGCGACGCCGCCGCCGGCCAGGACGATCGCGAGCACCGCCGCGGCCACTCCGACGAGCACCCGGCGCCGTCCCCGGCTGCCGCCCCACCGCTCGCGCCGGGGCCGCACGACGGTGCCCTCGGCGTCCTGGTCGGCGGCACGGGCCGACGCGGCGGCCGCCGCCTCGGACCGCACCTGCGCCATGAGCGCGTCGCCGAGCCACGGGGGCGGGGCGGGGCGGGTGGCGTGGTCGGGCAGGGCGTCGGGGTCGAGGGCGTCGAGCCTCGCCGCGGTGGCGACGAGGTCGTCGAGCTCGGCGCGGCAGTCGGGACAGCCGTCGAGGTGGGCCTGCAGTCCCACCACCTCGTCGGCGGGCAGCCGGCCCAGGGCGTGCATCCCGAGGGCCTCCCGCACGGCGCGGTGCGCCGCGCCCGGGTCCGGCACGTCGGCGGGGCTCACGGCTCCACTCCCATCTCGTCGAGGACCACACGCAGCATCCGCAAGCCGTAGAACACGCGGCTGCGGACGGTGCCGACCGGCACACCGACCTCGGCGGCGACCTCGCCGGCGGGTCGCCCGCGAAGGTGGATCTCCACCAGGCAGCGGCGGTGCTCGGGGCTCAGGCGCAGCAGGGCCTCCTCCACCAGCCAGCGATCGAGGACGGTGTCGCTGAAGCGTCCCCGGTCGCCCTCGACGTCGAACAGGTCCTCGGGGGAGAGGGCGGTCCCGTTCCCGGGGCGGGCGCGATCCGCGCGAACGTGGTCGACCACCCGGTGACGCGCGATGGCGAACAGCCACCCGCGCACACTGGCGATCGTCGCGTCGTAGCGGTCGGCGTGGCGCCACGCGCGCAGGAACGTCTCCTGCACGACGTCCTGGGCCACCGTCTCGTCGCCGGTCTGACGCAGCACCAGCCGATAGATCTCGGGACCGTGCGCGTCGTAGGCGCGCCGCAGGCCGGCCTCGGAGGAGAGGTCGATCTCCGCGGGGTCCGCCCGGCGGGCCTCCGGGACCCATCCGCGTCCTGAAGACACACGCCTCCCTCCGCCGATCGTCACGCCGGGTTCGGACGGGCGCGGCGGCCCGTTCGTTCACCACCCGCGTCATGGCCTGCGTCACACCGCGGCGGGTGAACGGCGCCCGTCCGGCGGCCCGTAGCCCGCCCCGACACGACATCGACGCGGGAGTTCCCATGACGCTCCGATCCGCGGCCGCTGCGGCCGCTCTGGCCACCGGACTGGGCACGGCGCTCGCCGTGCCGGCGGCGGCCGCACCTGCCACTCCGTCCGACGTCCCTGCGGCGCCGTCCCAGGTCTTCGAGGTCTCCTCGACCGCCGACGGTGACGCCGAGGGCACGCTGCGCTCCGCGATCCGCGCGGCCAACGCCGCCGGCGGGGGCGAGGTCGTGCTCTCGCCGGGGTCGACGTACCGCTTGTCGGTCGAGGGTGACGACGACGAGGGCGCCATGGGCGACCTCGACGTCACCTCGCCCGTCACCGTGCGCGGGCACGGCGCCACCGTCGACGCCGACGGCATCGACCGCGCGTTCCACGTGCTCTCCGGCGGCGAGCTGGCCCTGGAGCACCTGACCGTCACCGGCGGGGTCGCCGACGCGGGCGGCGAGGTCGGCAACTCGGGCGGCGCGGTGCTCAACGCCGGCACCCTCGAGGCCACCGGGAGCACCCTGACGGGCAACGAGGCGGTCCGCGCCGGCGGTGCCGTCGAGGCGACCGCGGACTCGCGCACGACCATCACGCGCTCGGTGCTCTCGGACAACGAGACCGGCGGCGAGCCCGGCAACGGCGGTGCCTTCCACCTCACCGGGCCCGGGACCGTCGACATCACCGGCAGCAGCGTCATCGGCAACACCGCAGCGGCTGAGGGCGGCGGGCTGTGGA
Organism: Actinomycetospora sp. ABD4_176; assembly: GCF_056311855.1. Classification (NCBI taxonomy): domain Bacteria; kingdom Bacillati; phylum Actinomycetota; class Actinomycetes; order Pseudonocardiales; family Pseudonocardiaceae; genus Actinomycetospora; species Actinomycetospora sp. ABD4_176. The sequence goes on from NZ_CM149974.1 coordinate 5,039,095, forward strand.
ACTCCGCGGCGGGCACCATGACCGTCACCGACACCGAGATCCGCGACAACGTCGCCGAGGGCGCCGAGGCGACCCAGGGCGGCGGCGGGCTCTACAACGACGGCGGCACGCTCACCGTCGAGCGCGGCCTGGTCACCGGCAACTCCGCCTCCGGCGAGTCCGGCTCCGGCGGGGCGCTGCTCGCGGTCACCGGGGAGAACGCGGGGGAGAACCGCGTGACGCTGCGCAGCTCGGTGCTCCAGCACAACGACGCCTCCCGCGCCGGCGGCGCGATCGAGGCCGCCGAGGGCACGACCGTCGCGGTCGAGCACTCGACGCTGAGCGACAACAGCACCGGTGACAACCCCGGCAACGGCGGCGCGCTGCACATCACCGGCGCCGCCACCGTGGACATCGCCGGCACCACCGTGCTCGGCAACACCGCCACCGGCGACGGCGGCGGGCTGTGGAACTCCCCCGGCGGCACGCTGACGGTCACCGGCTCGCTCGTGCGGGGCAACGCCGCCGACGGCGAGGGCGACGACAATTACCAGGAGAGCCCCGTCGAGGGCGGCTCGTTCACCGTCGACGGCGAGGTCGTGCCGCCGACGTCGTGACGGGTCGGGGTCCCGCGGCCGGCGGCTCCGGCTGCGGGTCCGCGGGGGTGACGGCCCGGGTGCTCCGGGCCGTCACCCCGTCTGTCGGGAGGTCCGGGCGACTTCGCGCGATCGCCGCCTCCGGAGATCGTCGCCGTGCGACGCTCCGGAGGACCTGTGGCTCGTGGGGAGGGTGGCAGCGCGTGGACGAGCGGCGGTGGGGGTTCGCCGGGCTGAGCGACGAGGAGTTCGCGCAGCTCGCCGCGCCGGCGTCGTCGCGGCGTTCCCCCGTCCCTCCGCCGCCGACCGAGGTCGTCACCGTCGCGCTCGACCCCGTGCGCGTGACCCTGGCCGCGGACTGGCGAGCCCAGGTCGACCCGCGTCGCCTCGGCGCCGAGGTCGTGGTCGCGACCGGGCGGGCCGTGGCGCGGGGGCTGGAGCAGGGCCTGCAGGCGGCGACCCCGCAGGCGGGGACGGACATCCCCGACCTCACCCCCTGGCAGGGCTCGCTCGAGCGGCTGCTCGCCGAGGCGCGCCGCGACCGGGACCGGTTCGCCGCCGCGGCGACGGAGCTGGCCGACCGGGTGGTCACGGGGACCAGTGCCGGGCGGCACGTCAGCGGGACCGCTCGGGGCGGGGTGGTCACCGAGGTCGAGGTCGACGTGACCTGGGCCGCCGGCGCCCCCGTCCGTGACATCGAGGTCGAGCTCGGCGAGGTGCTCGCCGGGCTGCGCCGCGACGCGGTGCCCGAGGCGTTGCGCCGCGGACCGTCGCACCCGGCGTCGGTGGCGCTCCGGCAGCTCATGACCGACCCCGCCCTGCTCGTGCGGCTGGCCGGGATGCGGCCGTGACCGGCCCCAGCGCCCCGGGCGAGGGCGTCGAGGTCGAGCTGGAGGCGCTGCGCGCCGACGCGCAGCGGTGGCGCGGCGCCGCCGGCGAGCTCGAGCGGCGGCGCTCCCACGTGCAGGGGATGCTCGTCGCGCCGGCGGCGTTCTCGATGTGGGCGGTCGACAAGGGCCTCGACCGCAGCTACGCGGAGGTCCGCGCCCAGGTGGAGAGGCTGCTCGGTCAGGGCAGCGCGATCTTCACGGCACTCGCCGACACCCTCGCCGCCGCCGCCGACACCTACGGCCGCGAGGACGCGGCGGGCGCGCACCGGTTCGACGGGTCACGCCGGGACGGCGGGTAGGTCGCGGTGACGGTCATCGACGACGCGCGGGCCGAGCTCGAATCGCTCCAGCAGCAGGTCCGCGACTTCTTCGCCGCGGTCGACGAGGCGCTGCGGCGCGCCGCCGTCGCCCCGGCCGGCACGCCGGGGAGCCCGGGCGGGCCGGTGCTGATCTCGCCGGAGCTGATGGAGGCGATCCGGCGGGGCGTGCAGGACGTCCAGGCGCAGGTACAGCCGCTGTTCGACCGCATCCAGCAGCTCCTCGACCAGCCCGGCGACCCCGAGCGCCTGCGCCAGGCGGCGACGGGCTGGCAGGTCGTCGGCAACGGCGTCGCCGACACCGCCGGCACGGTCGCGCCCGATCGGATGCGGGCGACCATCGAGTGGGAGGGCGCCGCCGCCGCGGCCTACCAGGCCCTCGTGCCCCGCCAGCAGACGCAGGTCACGGCGGTGGCGACCCAGTGCCTCGCGCTCGCGACGTCGCTGAACGGCCTCGCCGACCAGATCGAGTCGTTCTGGACGGCGATCACCTCCGCCCTCGTCCTCCTCGGGCTGACCGTCGTCGCCGCCGCCGTCAGCGTGTACACCGTCGTCGGCATCCCGGCCGCCGCCGCGGCCGTCCTCACCGCGATCACCGGCGGCGCCGCGGCCGTGACGGTCGCGGTCCAGCAGATGAACCTGCTGACCGACCGCATCACGGCCGAGCAGCGGGCGATGCAGCAGTCGCTGCAGGGGATCGGCGACACCTGGCCCGCGCCGAACCCCGCGGCGACGGCCGCGATGGCCGACGCGAGCGTCACCGACGGCGACGGCTCGGACTGGAGGCCGAACCGATGACCCCCGTGCCCGCCACCGACGAGGAGTGGGACTGGATCGGCGAGCACCGGTCCCACCGCACCCGCGCGGTCGCGCTCGCGGTCGCGGTGGTCAGCGGGCTCGCCGGGGCGGTCACGCTCGTCCTGGTGCTCACCGCCTACGGGCGGATGCCGGCGTTCTCGTCGTACCCGCCCGGTCCCGCCGTCCTGGTCCTCGGCCTGCTCGCGCCGAGCGCCCTGCTGGTGACGGCGCTCGGCGGGGTCCTGGTGCGCCGGTGGACGCGGGACGGGTTCCTGCTGGTCAGCGGCGCGCTGCGGGCCCGGCGCGGGTCGGTCCTCGGCGTCCTGCTGAGCCTCGTCGCCGTCGCCGGCACCTCGGTGCTGACCCGCCCGCCCGCCGACGACCTCGCGCCGCTGACCCTGCCCGCGCTGGTGATCAGCACCGTCGTGGCGGTGCTCTACCGCCTGCTGCTCCGACGCCCGACCGGGTAGATCAGGGACCGGCGACGGCGAGCGGGACCTCGGGCGTGCGGACCGGCGCGCCCAGTCCGAGCTCCTCGGCGGCCCGGTCGGCCATGGCCTTCGCGCCGAGGGCGTTGGGGTGCACGACCACGGGGTTGGTGCCGCCGACGGCGGGCTCGACCCAGCGGGTGCCGATCGGCTGGCACGCGTCGTGGCCCTGGGAGGCCTCGGTGACGTCGACGTAGGTCACGTCCGTGGCCGCGGCGGCGCGCTGCACGGCGTCGTTGAGCGTGGCCTGGATGTCGTTGATGTACGGGACGTCGCCCCGCGCGACGGGCATGACCGGGTAGCAGCCGTCCTCCTCGGGGAGGATCTGCAGGTAGCCGGCGATCGCGATCCGGGCGTTCGGGGCCGCGCCCTTGATCGTCTCCAGCGCCTCGACCAGCGACGGGTAGGTGACGTCCTCGATGGTGTCGGTGAACCGGTCCCCGTTCTGCTCCTCGCACGGGTTGCCGGTGCCCAGCGTCAGCGCCGCCGCGGTCGCGCAGGCCTGGATGGTGCCGATGAAGACGCCGCTGTCGTTGCCGCCGATCGTCAGCGTCACGACGTCGGTCGACGCCGACAGGGCCTCCACCTGGGGCGGGACGCCGGGGTACTGGGGCTCGGTGAAGTGCCGGGTCTCCGCGGCGCCGCAGGAGACGTCGGTGAACGCGTCGCCGTCGATGCCCCAGCGCGCGGCGAGGACGTGGCCCCAGTTGCGGGCCGACTGCAGGCACTGGGGCGGCGCGCCGGGCGCGGGCGGCAGGACGCCGCTGGCGGCGCTGTAGCTGTCGCCCATGTTGACGTACTCGACGACGTCGGCGCCGCCGGGGTTCGCGCCGCCGTGACCGTCACCGCCGTCCGCGAGCGCGGACGGGAGGCCGAGGGCCGTCAGGCCGACCGCGGCGACGAGCGTGACGAGTCCGCGCCGCAGGGGTCCGATCGGTGCCACGAGGTGCCTTCCCGCCGGCCCGGGTCACCGTCAGGCGCGGCGCGATCGCGCCGCAGGAGGGCCGCCTGTGATCACAACGAGCGGGTCACGAGGACGTCACGCGATCGGAGTACGAGGACCGAGGTGTGCGGGTTCGGCGTGGCGCGCGCGGCGAGTCGGGACCGGTACGTCAAGGTGGCCCGACCCTGCGGTCGCGCCGGGGGACGCCGTCGGAGATGAGGAGTGGCATGCGCCAGCGTCGCGGTATCTCGTTGGGGACCGCTCTCTACCTGATCATCGGTGTGGTCGTGGCCCTGTCCAACGGCTACGGGATCACCGACCTCTCCTCGTTGCTGTCCTTCCTCCTCGCCATGTTCCTGTGGCCGCTCGTCCTGCTCGGGATCGACCTGAACATCAACCTCGGGGGCTGAGCGTCACCGTTCCGCCGCTCCCGGCCGTCGGATCACCCGAACGAGTGGCTGCTTCTCCGTAGCACTCCGCCGTCACGCTGACGATGAGTGATCGACGAGACCCACACGAGGTCTCGCGGTGACTCAGCGGTGACTCGGGGGGACGGCCATGAGCGAGGGAGAACGCCCGCACGGACCGGTGTTCGTGGACGCGACGGGGCGGCGGCGCCGCGGGGTGACGGTGATCGGCTACCTCGGCGCCTCGGCGGCCGCGGCGTACCTCGCGGCCTTCGGCATCACCATCGGCACGACGGCCGGCCAGCTGCACACGACCGGCGTCGCGCTGACGCCGAGCCCGGTGACCGCGGACGAGGCCGTCGACGACGCCGGCGGTGAGCCGGTCGAGGGCATCGACACCGTCGTCGAGGTGGCGGACGCGCAGGACCACGGCTCGGGCCCGGCGCAGCACGACGAGCCCGAGGCGGCCGGCCGCGTCGACGCCGCGCCGGCGCGCCCCGCGCTGGTGCCGCTGCGGGAGGTGACGCCGCGGGCCGCGGCGAGCGCGCCCCGTCCGGCGGCCGCTCCCGCGCCGGTGGCTCCCGCCCCGGTCGGTCCCGCGCCGGTCGCTTCGCCCCGGCCGGTGGCACAGCCGGCCCCGCCGGCGGGCGGGACGGCCCCGGGTGGGACGGCTTCGGGTGGGGCGGCCTCGGGTGGGGCGGCCTCGGGTGGGGCGGCCTCGGGCGGGTCGTCCTCCGGCGGCACGACCACCGGCGGCGGCACGTCCACGGGCGGCACGACCGGGGGCACGTCGGGTGGCACCGCCTCGGGCGGCTCGACGGGTGGCCCGACCGGCGGCACCGCGACGCCCGGCAGCACGGGCAGCACGGGCAGCACGGGCACCGGCAGCACCACCACCCCGCCGCCCGGCGCCACGGTCACCGACCCGGCCACCGCCGACGTGCTCGCGATCGGGGCCTGACCGTGTCCCGTCACCGCTCCGCCGGTCCCGGCGCCCGGGACCTCCCGCCGGTGCGCCACCCGCACCGCGCCCCGGTCGCCGACTCGGGGTGGCGCCGGCTGCGTCCCCGCCCGGGCGTCCTGCTCGTCGTGGTGGCGCTGCTGATGTTCGGCTGCCTGCTGGTGGTCAACGGGCTCGCGCGGTCGGAGGTCGGCGTCGACGCCGAGCACGCGACCGACGGCGCCCACGGCGAGGTGCCGGCGGCGATCATCGACGGCGGGCCGGTCGTCGACGCCCGCGGCGCCACCCCGGTGAGCGCGCGGATGCCGACGCGCACGATCTCGCTGACGTTCGACGACGGCCCCGACCCGACCTGGACGCCCCAGGTCCTCGAGGTGCTGCGCCGCCACCAGGTGCCCGCGACCTTCTTCGTCGTCGGGTCGATGGCCGCCCAGCACCCCGACCTGCTGCGCGACATCCGCGCCGCGGGCTCCGAGGTGGGCGTGCACACCTTCACCCACCCCGACCTGTCCGCGGCGTCGGACCTGCGCATCGACCGCGAGCTCTCCGAGACCCAGCTGGTGCTGGCCGGGGCGCTGGGGGAGTCGAGCTACCTGCTGCGCCCGCCGTACTCGTCGACCGCCGACGCGGTGGACGACGACGCCCTGCGCTCGTTCCGCGCGGCCGGCGCCGACGGCTACGTCACCGTGCTCTCCGACGTCGACAGTCGCGACTGGGAGCGCCCCGGCGTCGACGCGATCGTCCGCAACTCGATCCCGGCCAACGGCGCGGGCGGGATCGTGCTGCTGCACGACGCGGGTGGCGACCGCTCCCAGACCGTCGCCGCCCTCGACCGCCTCATCCCCGAGCTCCGGGCGCAGGGCTACCGCTTCGACGTCCCCGAGGCCGCGGTCGGGCTGCCGCTGGACAACCAGCCCGTCGGGACCGTCGACCACCTCCTGGGCAGCGTGCTGATCGGCCTGGTCGCGATCGCCGGGGTCGTGGTCGACGCCCTGACCTGGCTGCTGGTCGTGGTCGGCGCGCTCGTCGTCGCGCGGCTGGTGCTGATGCTCGTCGTCGCCGTCCGCCACCACCGTCGCCGGCACCGGCCCGGGTTCTCGTGGGGACCGCCGGTCACCGCGCCGGTGTCGGTGATCGTCCCGGCCTACAACGAGAAGGAGAACATCGCCGCCACCGTGCGGTCGCTGGCCGCGTCGACGCACCGGGTCGAGGTGATCGTCGTCGACGACGGCAGCACCGACGGCACCGCGGAGATCGTCGAGGGGCTGCGGCTGCCGGGCGTGCGGGTGATCCGGCAGGCCAACGGCGGCAAGCCCGCGGCGCTGAACACGGGCATCGCGCACGCGCGCCACGAGCTGGTCGTCATGATCGACGGCGACACCGTCTTCGCGCCCGAGACCGTCGGACGTCTCGTGCAGCCGTTCGCGGACCCGTCGGTGGGTGCGGTGGCGGGCAACGCGAAGGTGGCCAACCGCCGCGGGCTCATCGCGCGCTGGCAGCACATCGAGTACGTCATGGGCTTCAACGTCGACCGCCGCGTCTACGACGTCCTGCGCTGCATGCCGACGGTCCCGGGGGCGATCGGGGCGTTCCGGCGTCGCGTGCTGCTCGAGGTCGGCGGGGTCAGCGACGACACCCTCGCCGAGGACACCGACCTGACCATGGCGGTCTGCCGCAGCGGCTGGCGCGTGGTCTACGAGGAGACCGCGACGGCGTGGACCGAGGCGCCCGCGACCCTGGGCCAGCTGTGGCGCCAGCGCTACCGCTGGAGCTACGGGACGATGCAGTCGATGTGGAAGCACCGCCGCGCGGTGCTCGAGTCCGGCGCGTCGGGCCGCTTCGGGCGGGCGGGGCTGGGGCACCTGGCGGTGTTCCAGGTGCTGCTGCCGCTGCTCGCGCCGCTGGTGGACATCTTCCTGCTCTACGGGCTGCTGTTCCTCGACCCGACCACGACGCTGGTGGCGTGGTCGTCGGTGCAGGCGGTCCAGCTCGCCGCCGCCGTGATCGCCTTCCGGCTCGAGCGCGAGCCGCTGGGCGTGCTGTGGCTGCTGCCGCTGCAGCAGGTCGTGTACCGGCAGCTGATGTACGCGGTGCTGATCCGGTCGGTGGTGACGGCGGCGGGCGGCATCCGGCTGGGGTGGCAGAAGCTGCGGCGGGTCGGCGGGCTGGAGGCGCACCTCCAGCCGACCACCAGGCCCGCGGAGCGCCCCCGTCAGCAGCTGGTGGTGCTGAGCCGGCGGTGAGGACCACCCGTCGGCGGGCTGGCGGGGGCGTGGGGTGACGACGAGCATCGGCGGGCCGACTCCGGGCGGGAGCCGGCGGCGCGTCGGCGGTTCCGGGGGGAACGCGTGGATCGGTCATCGGGGGGCGGTGCGCACCGGGCGCGCCGTGGTCGTGGTGGGGCGCACCGGCGTCGCGTCGCGGCGTGGGTGGTGCTGGCCGTGCTGGTGGCGTCGGTCGCCGCGGCCGGGTCGCGGGAGTCGGCGACGACCGTCGCCGCCCTGCCGCCGCCCGACACCAGCCCGCTCGGCGCCACCGGCCGGCTCCCCGACCACCTCCTGCCCGGACCGCCTCCCGAGCTCGTGCTGCCCGACGTCGACGTGCCGGCCTCCCCGGAGCACCCGGGCATCCCCGGCGGGGTGCTGACCGCCTACCACGGCGCCGCCGCGCAGCTGGCGCAGAGCGCGCCGGCGTGCGGGCTGTCGTGGTCGCTGGTGGCGGGGATCGGCAAGGTCGAGTCCGACCACGCGCGCGGCGGCGCCATCGACGCGACCGGGACGACGCTGTCGCCGATCCTCGGGCCGCGCCTCGACGGCACCGGCGCCAACGCCGCGATCGTCGACACCGACGACGGCCTGCTCGACGGCGACAACGTCTGGGACCGGGCCGTCGGCCCGACCCAGTTCATCCCGTCGACGTTCGCGACCTACGGCGCCGACGGCGACGCCGACGGCCGCGCCGACCCGAACAACGTCCACGACGCGACGGTCTCGACGGGTCGCTACCTGTGCGCGGGCGGGCTGGACCTGGCCGATCCGGGCCAGCTCCGCGCCGCGGTGTTCCGCTACAACCACTCCGAGCGCTACGTCGACACGGTGCTGCGCTGGGCCGCGATCTACGACGGCGGCGTCACCGTGCTGCCCGACGACCCGTCGGGCGCGGCGGACCTGGCGCTGGCCGGCGACTCGGCCTCGTCCTTCCCGGTGGCTGTGGCGCGGGAGCCGGAGCCCCTCGACGTGCCCGTCGCGCCGGAGGCACTGCCCGGGTCGGGGGCCGCGCCGGTCGTGGTGCCGGCGCCGCCGCTGGGGCCTGTGCCGTCACTCGACCCGGCACAGGCGGTCGCACCGTCACCGACGGCCGGAGCGACGTCCACCTCCGCGACCGGCACGACCACGCCGGGCGCCGCGGGCGCGAGCGCGCCGAGCACGAGCGCGCCCGGCACGAGCGCGACGGGCACGACGGCGACAGGTTCGACGTCCACCTCGCCGCCGGTGAGCTCGCTCGCCACGACCACGACGCCGCCCACCACGACCACAACCCCGCCGACGGCGAGCACGACGACCCCGCCCGCCACGACCACGACCACGACCACGACCCCGCCCGCCACGACCACGACCCCGCCGACGGCAAGCACGACGACCCCGCCCACCACGACGACCGCGACACCGCAGCCGGTGCCGCGGAGCCTCTGTGCGCAGGCGTTCGCCCCGGCGGCCGTGGCCGAGGCGCTCGGCGTCCCCGCGGCGGGGCTCGCCGTCTCCCCGAGCGGGTCGGGGACCTCCCTGACCTGCACGGTCGCCGACGGGTCGACGACCCTGCTGACCGCGACGATCACGTCGTTCGCGAGCGAGGCCGAGGCGCACGAGCAGGCTGCGGCGCTCGGCGGTGCCGCGGGCCGCAGCCTCGCGATGGCCCGGGGGACCCTCGGGGTCGACCTCCGTGCGACCGCCGCGGCGGGCGACCAGGCGCCCGACGGCTTGCGGACCCTCGCGGACCGCATCCGGTGAGTCTCAGGCGAGGCTGAAGCGGTCGCCCGCGAAGTCCCACTCCAGCGGCGTCTCCAGCTCGAACCGCCGCTCGCGCAGGAACGTCTCGAGGGTGTCGACGCGCGGGATGGACTCCCGCCACACCTCGGTCGTCTCCTCGTCGGCCGGGTCCTGCAGGTGGGCGCGGCGGACCTCGAGGAAGCGGCCGAGCCAGGTGGTGGCGTCGCGCTGGACGCCGGTCTCCGTGATCAGCGCCTGCAGCCCGTCCGGGCCGCCCCGCCCGTGCTGGACGGCGGTGTCGAGGACGACGAGCTGGCCCAGCCCCGTCACCTGCCCCGCGCCCCGCGCCAGGTCGACAGCCGGGCGGAAGTACAGCTCGTCGTAGACCGCGTCCTGGGCCTGATTGAGGCGCGGGTCGGTCTGGGACGTCGAGCGCCACACGTCCTCGAACCCGTCGAGCCCCCGCGTGCTGGACCCGCCGCCGGCCGCGTCGATCCGCTCCAGCGGCCGCACGAACCGGGTCAGCGGCGTCGCCCCGCCGGCGCTCGCCTCGTACCGCCGCACCACGAGCAGCAGGTCGTGGGTGCCGCTGGTGAACCCGGCGCGGCCCGCCGTGATGCCCCGGCCGTCGCCGAGGCGCTGGGCCTGCGCGTAGGGGAGGTCGACCGTCGAGTTCTCGAACGTGCTGATGACGGCGTCGGCGACCCGGCGGCGCTGGGGGTCGAGGAGACCCTCCGGGCGGGCGGCCGCGGCGTTGGGGGCGCTGCAGGCGGCGAGGGCGACCGCAGTCAGCCCCCCGAGGACGAGAAAGCCCCGGCGGTCCGTCCTCACGCGCGGTCCGCCACCGATGTCACCGGACGGTGATACCACCACTCCCGCGGCGGGAAGCAACGGCCCCCACCGTGCGCACGTGGCCGCGTGGGACGGCGTGCGGCGTCCTCAAGAACACGCGATATGTCCGGCGGCACCGACACGCACCAGGCCGCTGTCATCCCCACTATTGAGGAATCCTTCGCGCTCGATGTGCATTGTCGCTGAAGTCTTCTGGGTGCTGACTCACGCCCGGCGTTCGGGCGGCGACTAGTCGTCACGCACGGGCGTCAGCTCTATCGAGAGAATTGTCCGGCCGCTAGGGTCGGAATTCGGCACCGAACTCCATCGGTCGGCGAGGTTCGACGAGGGGACGAGCGATGCAGGGCCACGACGATCTCGAGCACGACGCCCGACCACCATCGGCCGATCTCGCGAACCAGGTGACGTCCGCGCAGACGCTCGAGGTCGAACTGTCGAGGCCCCTCCCGGGCGTCCTCCCCGCCCCCGGGCGTAACGGCGTGCACGTGCTCGTCCGACTGCACGGTCGGCCGGTGGCCCGGCTGCTCCTGCCGCTCGCTCCGACGGGGATGAGCGCTGCCACGCTGGCACGGCACATCGCCGAGCGGGCCTCCGAGGCGATCGCCGCGCACCTCGCGGAGGACGGGCTGTACCCCCCGGCCCTCCTGGGTCCCGAGGGGCTGCCGGCGGTCGCCGACCCCGCCTGCGATCGACGACGGGCGCTGGCCCTCGCCGACGCTCCGAGCATCACCGTCGTCATTGCAACGCACGACCGCACCGAGGCTCTGCTCCGCTGTCTCAGGTCGGTCGCCGTGCAGAACTACCCGACGCGCCACGACATCGTCGTCGTGGACAACGCGCCGTCGACGGACGAGACGGCCCGCGCGCTCGCCGCTTTGCACGGACAGCTGGGCGACGTACCGGTCCGTTACGTCCACGAGCCGATGCCCGGACTCGGTCTTGCGCATCGCCGAGGCCTCGAGGTCGCGACGGGCGACTGGGTGGCGATCACCGACGACGACGTCGTGGTCGACCGCTCATGGCTCTCGGCCATCGCCGAGGCCGCGGCCGCTCCCGGCGTCGGCTGCGTGACGGGGCTCATCGTGCCCGCCGAGCTGGAGACGACGGCGCAGCTGCTGCTCGAACAGCAGGGCGGCTTCGACCGGGGCTTCGCGGCGCGAGTCGTCGACACCGGACCTCGTCGGCCGGACGATGCGCTCTTCCCCTTCTCCGCGGGCAGGCTCGGCTCCGGGGCGAACATGGCGTTTGAGACCGCGCTGCTGCGTGACACCGACGCTATCGACCCCGCCCTTGGCGCCGGCACGCCCGCGCGGGGAGGGGACGACCTCGCGATGTTCCTTCGTGTCCTCAGGGCGGGCCGTGCCGTCGCCTATGCACCCGCGGCGCTCGTCCACCACTGGCACCGCCGCGACTACGACCTCCTGCGCCGCCAGGCAGGGCACTACGGCGTCGGCCTGGGTGCCTATCTCGCCAGCGCGGTCCGCCACGACCCAGGGGTCGTCCTCACCATGCTGCGGCGTCTCCCTCGCGCGCTCCGCCACGTCCTCGATCCCGAATCCGCGAAGAACCACCAGAAGCCGTCGACGTACCCGCGCGAACTCGATCGAGCCGAGCGCCTCGGTATGCTCCAGGGCCCGTTCCGCTACGCGTTGAGCAGCTGGCGATATCGCCACTTTCTCCACCCCGGAGCCCCGACGGGCGACCACCCGGAGAAGGTGGCGTGAAGGTTCGGGTGTGTCGGCCCGAGGAGCTCGGCGCGGCGGAGAAGGCTCGCTGGCGAATGTTGAATCGAGCCGACCCCGAGCTCGCCAACCCCTTTCTGCGACCCGAGTTCGCAATCGCCATCGGGCGCCATCGGGCGGACGCTCGCGTCGCGGTCGTCGAGGAGCCGTCGGGTCGGATTGTCGGCTTCTTCGCCTTTCAACGGTCGCCGTCCGGTGCGGGCAGGGCGATCGGTTACGGGCTCTCCGACCATCAGGGGCTCGTCGCGGAAGCGGGGCTGCCCTGGCGGGGAGTGGAACTTCTCAAGCGGTGCGGGCTCGGGGCCTGGGAGTTCACCCACCTGATCCGTTCCCAAGCCGATGCGTTCGGGCCGCAGGTGATCGAGGAACGGCCCTCTCCGGTGCTCGACCTGTGTGACGGCTGGGAGGCCTATCTGTCCCGCCACCAAGGCTCCCGTCTGAAGAAGGTGCGGCAGTACGAGCGCAAGCTCGCTCGCGAGGTCGGCGAGGTCTCCGTCGAGCTGGACACCCCGCGCGTGGCCCTCCTGGATCGTCTGATGACGTGGAAGTCGGCGCAGTACCGTCGGACCGGCCGGCGGGACCGCTTCCGGGACGTCCGCGTCGCCCGCGCGGTGCGGGAGCTCGTCGAGACGAGGATCGACGGCTTCTCGGTGCCGCTCTCCGTCATGACGGTCGGTGGCGAAGTGGCCGCGCTCTACCTGTTCCTGCGCGCGGATGACACGGTGGCTGGGTGGTTCCCTACCTACGACACGGCGCTCTCCCGCTACTCGCCCGGCACCATCCACCTCGCCGCGATCGCGAGGTTGGCGGCCGAGGACGGTGTCGGGCTTTTCGATCTCGGCGCGGGTGAGGCCGTCTACAAGGACACCTTCCGCGACCGCGACCGCATCGTCTGCTCGGGGGCGGTCCGCCGTGCCACACCCGGTGCCGCCGCGTCCTGGCTGCGTACCGAGCCCGCACGTGCTGCCACGAACTTCGTTCTGGCGCATCCCGGGCTACGTCGAGCGGCCCGGCAGACCCTCAACGAGTTCGGCCGGGTCCGCGGCCGGATGTGAGTTCGCCGGCGACCCGACGTGCGCGCCGCACGATGCGGAAAGCGCGGGTGCGGACCCGGTCGTGGGTCCAGGCCAGCGGGAGCCCCTCCCCGCTCAGCGCTGCACGCACCACGGCGCGTGACGTCGCCGCCGTGACCGTGAAGCGCCCGAGCGCGAACGGATCATCAGCTGGGTGGGACAGCGCGTTCTTCACGGCGTGGGCCACCTCGTAGCCGGCTCCGACGACGAGCCTTCGGACCTGCGCATCGACGCTACCGTGAGGGTAGGCGAAGGACCTGACGGTCGTGCCGGTCATGTCCTCGAGGTCGCGGCGGCAGTCGTCGATCTCCCGGCGCGCGTGCGCGAGCGGCACGGTGTCGAGGTGCGGGTGGGTCACGGTGTGGCCGCCGACCTCCACGCCGTCCTGTCCAACGAGGTCGGCCGTCGCGCTCCGGGAGAGCATCCGGGGCCGATCGAGGTACCCCGTCGTCACGAAGATCGTGGACGAGATACCGAGGCTCCGCAGGATGGGGAGTGCGACGTCGACGTAGTCGGCGAAACCGTCATCGAAGGTGACGAGTATCGGTCGGGCGTCGCCGAGCTCGCCGGCGAGCCACGCCCCGTGGTCCGTCGCCGTCATCGACCGGCGCCCGTCCGACACCGTCTGGGCCACGGCCTCCATGTCGGCGGCGAAGTCGGCGGCGCGGACCTGCCAGGGCGATTCGACGTATCGACCGGGCGCGGCAATGGAGTGATAGAGCAGGATCGGGACGGCGGACACTGGGTGCTCGACGATCGTCATGGGGCAGCTCCGAGCGCGGATGGGATGGCGCAGCGGCCGGTGCTCGGCGTGCGCGGAGTGGGCACATCGGTATCCGGGGTCACACGGACCCAGTCGACGACCATCTCGGCGGGGAACCGCGTCGTCTCGTCCGGCGAGCCCGGCCACCCGCCGACGGCGAGGTTGAGGACGAGAACCTGGGGCGACCGGTCAAGGACCCAGCGTCCTTGGGGTGGGGTCTCCGTCCGGCGTCGCGTGGCGAGGACCTCTCCGTCGATGCTCCAGCTGACCTGATCGGCGCTCCAGTCGACGGCATAGGTGTGGAACTCTCCGGCCCAGCTGCCGGACGGGTGGACGGGCGATGTCGTCAGCGCCGTCCAGTCCGAGCCGTCGGCGCGGGGCTGGTGAAGGTTGAAGATCACTCGTTCGACGTCGTTGAGGCCTTCGACGATGTCGATCTCGCCGTGTTCCGGCCAGGGGCCCTCCGCGCCGAGAGTCCAGAACGCGGGCCAGAGGCCCTGCCCTGCGGGCAGCCGGAGGCGAGCCTCCGCCCGTCCGTGGAGAAAGGCGAAGCGTCCGCAGGTAGTGATGCGCGCGCTGGTGTAGCGGGCGCCGCCGGCTCCTGCCTCCTGCCGCGCGGTGAGGAGGAGCCGGCCCTGACCGTCGAGAGCGACGTTCGACGGTGCCGACGTGTAGGCCTGCAGCTGCGTGCCGTTGCCCCACCCCAGCCCCCCCGTCTCGACGAGCCAGTGCTGCGGCGAAGGCGGGGCGCCGGCCGGCCCGTCGAATTCGTCGACCCAGGTCCAGCAGGCTGTGCCCGTCGCCGAGGTGCTCGTGTCCGTCGCCCCGGCAGGGCATGTCTCCTTGTGGGCGACGGTTCGCGGGGGGCCCACCGGCGCGAGTGCGGAGATGGCGATCACGATGACGAGGACGCCGAGCGCGACGCGGACCTCCTGTGGCCTGATCACGGCGGCGACCCGGAGGGCAGCTCGAAGATGACGACGTCGCCGTCGCGGTAGGCGATGCGCAGACTCGGATCGGCGAGGAGCGACTCCACGAAGCGACCCGCACTCCCGGGAGGGGCATATCCGTAGTTCTCGATCGCCGCAAGCTGAGCCGGCCCGACCGCCAGGTAGACCGGGCCGCCGGCACTCGCGTCCCTGAGGGCGGATGTCACCCGTGGGATGTCCGCGGCGGTGAGCGCACGGCCGACGAAGTCGGCGTCCTGATAGATGTCGAAATTCCACCCGCCGTACGCATTCATGTGGGCGGGGTAGTTCGCTGTGAGCGGGCTGGGCCAGTTCGCGATGAGGAGGCCGACGGTGCTGCCCGTCGGGGTCGACTCCTCCAACCACGCGCTGGCACGGACCTCGTGCGGCCGGACGTGGTTGAGCTGGTCGAGCCCGTACTGTCCGACGAGGAACAGCATCGCCGCCACGCCACCGACCACCGACACCGCCGCGGTCACCTGACGCCATCGCCCCGCGAGGTCCACGAGCGCCCGCGCCCCGAGGAAGCAGAGCCACGGCAAGGCGAACATGTAGACCCGGTAGATGGCCTCCCCGCCGTAGGGCTGGACGACGAGCACGCTCGCCGCGGCAGCGACCATGACCCAGACGAAGGAGTCGCGGCGTCCGTGACGCCCCGACCACCACGCCGCGACGGCCAGCCCGACGACGAGGACACTTTCGGTCCGCCCCGCGAGCGCGACCATCTGGTGCTCGAACGAGCCGGCCGACTGCACGGCCGCCTGGGTGCCGCGCACGTTGGAGAACAGGTCGAAGCTGAAGATCGAGTAGTGCTCCGAAACGAAGCCGTAGGCCGCCATGAACCAGGTCACGCTGAGCAGCGCGACGACGAGGGGCAGGAGCCACGAGCGGGACCGCCCGAGCAGGAAGAGCGCGACGAGCCCGCTGATGAGGAAATACGGGGTGAGCTGGTGGCTGACGACGACGGCCGCGCAGAGCGCCAGGAGGAGAGGTACGGCGACGCTCGCCCGCAGCTCGCCGCAGGGCCGCTCAGGGGGCGCCACGGCAGGGCGCCCAGGCATCCGAAGGATCGTGAGAACGGGCAGTCGACGGACGAGACGGTCGCCGGTGGCGAGCACGCGTTCCTCGATACCGCGGAACACTCGTTGTGCGGCGTCCTGTGGCGCCGGCGGGAGCCAGCGCAGCGCGCCGCCGAATACGAGGAGGGCGAGGGCGAACGACGCGGACTGCGGCGAGAAGTACGTGGGGCCGAGCCAGGCGGTCAGGGTGTAGAGCCAGACAGCCGTCACGACCCGGCGTCGGTCACGGGTGAGGGAGCGAGCCAGGAAGTAGACGGCGAGCGCGTTGGCCGCGGCGAAGAAGACCTGCGCCCAGTTAGCGTAGTCGAAGGCGTCGACGCCGGTGAGGTGACTCAGCGCGGCACATGCGGAGAACAGGCCGGGCCAGTTGTGGTAGATGTCGAGCGCCCGATCTACCGACCCGTTCTCGGCGATGTAGCGGGTCACCGCGATGTGCTTGTAGGCGTACGCGTGCCGGGGCGTGTCGTAGGCCAGCGGAACCGTCACCTGGGTGACCGCCAGGATTGCCGCCGGGTAGGCCATCAGCAGCCGCGGCGAGAGGCGCAGGGCGAGTCCCACGCCGAAGCCGAGGCACAGCAGCAGCAGGGCGACGACGACAGTCGGCGGGAGGACCGAGACCAGACCCCATCCGGTCATGTCATCGAGCTCGACGAAGCATAGCGACACAGCCCACTCGCCCAGGGCGACCGCGATCAGCACCACGTGCATGGCCGGACGCGCGCCCAGACGCGCCCGCTCGATCGCTCGGTCGCGCGGGCGGAGGGCCACGAGCTCAGACATGGTGTGCCTCGCGGGAGGCGGCCCGATGCAAGACCTCCCGCACGCCACGGTGCGCCAGCGTGGGGGCCACGACCGCGCTGACGAGGGCGTTCACCTCGACAGGGGCCCAAAGTCCGCTGCTGACCATGATCGTGGCGCCCAGGATCAGCGCCGCGACGCCGAGCCCGACGGCGAGGGCGAGCTCGTCGATCGGGTCGTCGACGGGAACGACGGTGGTCAGGGCGAAGCCCGGCGCGAGGAGCACCGCGACGAGGACGACCGCCACGCGCAGCGGGGAGGGCGCCAAGGCGATCGCGATGGTGCTGGTCGCGCTCGCCGTCGCCAAGATCAGGAGCAGGGCTCCGTGCCGTGGCGAGGGGGAGGCCGCGGCCGGGCCGCGGTGACGGTACGCACTCGCTCCGGCCATCGCCGCGAGTGCGCAGGGCAGCAGGCCGAGCAGGATCGTCACGGCTCTCGGGCCTCCTCGACGACGGGGTGCGTGACTCGGGGGCCGCGGATCGCGTCCGCCGCCAGACGCAGGAACCACACGACGCACCCCGCGGCCGCGACGGCTCGGAGTGCGAGGAAGAGCGGCGAGGTCGGCAGGGCCACCGCGGTCAGGAACGCCAGCCCGACCGCTGCGAGCAGCCCCAGGCGGCTGCGCGTGGAGCTGGGAACGAGACCGAAGGACGTGCCGCTCGAGGCTCGCTGGGTGACATAGAGCAGGCCGTACGCGAGCACCGTCGTCAGCGCGGCGCCGCCGAGGCCGAGTACCGGGACCAGGAGCAGGTTCACAAGGACGTTGACCGCAGCGGCCGCGGTCGTCGTCAGCGCGATGCTTACGGAGCGTCCCCGGACGAGGAGCACGTTCTCCCTAATGATCGCCGCCGTGTACGGCACGACCGAGATCAGGACGACCACGGTGGTGAGGAGGAGATCGTCCACGGCGAAGCTCGCCGGGGACCAGACGCGAAGGACCAGCGGAGCGCCGAAGCCGATGCCGACGACGACGGGGACGATCAGCCGGTAGAGCGTGTCCCGCGTCGCGGCGAGGACAAGGGCCCTGTCGACCTCGCCCTCGAGCGCGAGAAGACGGGGGAGCCAGGCCCAACTGATCAGCCAGACGAGGAGGAGAGGCAACGACCCCACGCTGTAGGCGATGTGGTAGCGCGCCACGGCGACCGTCCCGAGGGCCTCGGCGACCACGAAGCGGTCGCCGGCCGTGAGCACGACCGCGTTGAGACCGACCGAGATCAACGGGACGCCGAAGACGAGGGCCCGGCGCACGGCGCCGTGGTCGACGAACCTCAAGCGCGCTGGTCGTGCCAGGGCGATCACGAGGACGGCGACGGGGAGCTGGGCGAAGACCAGGCCCGCGAAGTACGCAGGTGCTGTCCGGCCGAAGCCGCCGGCCACGACCACGCCGGCCGTCGGCGCGGCGACGGCCATCAGGACACACGTGGCCGCGAAGGGCTGGAACCGGTCCTGGCTGCGGAGCAGCGCCTGTCCGGCCGAGACGACGGCGAGCAGCCCGGCCGAGATCACGGCGAGTCGTAGCTCGACCGCCCCGTCGCGGAAGCCGAGAAGCGGACCCCACCCCGCGGTCGTCGCCCCGACCACGCCGGCGATGCAGGCGGCCGCGAGGACGGCGAGGGTCAGGACGCGGCGGGCCTCGTCCTCGCCGCCGGGGCCGGCGAAGGCGCGCTGTATCGCGGTCTCCAGCCCGAGCCCGGCCACGATCACCGCGACCTGCATGGCCGCCAGAGCCGTGGCGAAATGGCCGAACTCGACCGGCCCCAGCAAGCGAGTGATCACTGGCGTCGCGAGGGCCACCGAAAGCATCTGGACGGCACGCAGCCCCGAGAAGGCGGCGTCGCGCGAGAACAAGCCGTGCACCGCGGCGTCTACGGTACCGAGGGCCATGGGGGTCGGGCCGGCCGACCGGCGGGCTCCGCTCGTGGCGCTCACGGTCGACGGAGTGCGCCGTGATCCGGCAGTACCGGGCACCTCGCCACGACGCTCCCCTCCGCCCTCGCGTCCTCCGGCAGGGAGCCTGTCACCACGAGCGAACGCTCGCGTCGTCATTGTTGACGATGCTTCACCCGTCCGGACCTCTCATCATCACGACCATTGCGTTGTGTTATCAGCATGGTCTCGAGACGGGGAGCCTCATGGGAGACGAGGTCGGCGAGCGGGATGACGGGCCGACCGCGACGCCGAGGCCCGACGCCGCGGCGGTCACCGTTGTCGTCTGCGCCTACACGCTGCGGCGCCGCGACGACATCGTCCGGGCTGTCGAATCACTCCTGGCTCAGAAGCCGGGTCCTCCGGGCGAGATCATCCTGGTGAGCGATCATTGCGACGCGCTGCTCGCGTGGGCGAGAGCCCGCTTTCCGGGCGTGCGCGTGGTGGCGAGCCGTTGGCCGGCGGGGCTGGCGGGGGCGCGCAACACCGGCGTCGCCGAGGCGTCGGGCGAGGTGGTGGCGTTCCTCGACGACGACGCCGAGGCGGAAGAGTGCTGGCTCGCGCGGCTCGTCGAGCCTTACCGCGACGACTCGGTGCTCGGCGTCGGTGGTGGCGTCGTACCGGCATGGCGCCAGGGGCGGCGTCCCCGGTGGTTCCCGAAGGAGTTCGACTGGGTGGTGGGCTGCTCACACTCGGGCATGCCAACTGCTGCGCGGGATGTGCGTAACTTCGTCGGCGCCAACATGAGCTACCGACGCGAGGTGTTCGAGCGTGCCGGTGGGTTCACCGTCGGTCTCGGTCGCATCGGGGCGGTTCCGCTCGGGTGCGAGGAGACCGAGTTCGGCATCCGTGCGAGGCGCAGGGCGCCGGGCGCCCGTTTCGTCTACGAGCCCGCCGCCCGCGTTCGACACACGGTCGGCGTGGAACGCGGGGCGCTCGGCTACTTCGCCCGACGCTGTTACGCGGAGGGGGTCTCCAAGGCTGCCGTGTCGAGGATGGCGGGGCACCAGGCCGCGCTCGCGTCGGAGCGCACTTACATTCGCTCGGACCTCCCGCGGGGGCTCGTCAGAGCGCTCGGTGGCGAGGATGCCGGCGCAGCCAAGGCGGCCGTCATGCTCGGAGGCCTGGCCGTGACCGTGGCCGGCTACGTGCGGGGCCGTACGGGCGCGCTGCCCCCGGCCGCTGGGACGACCTCCGAGGAGCTCTTCGGCTCCCCGGAAAGCCCGCCGCGTGCCGAGGTGCCGGCCGTCGGAGGCAGGGCGAGCGCGTCGTAGCCGATAGGCCGAACGCGGGCGCAGGCCGGCGGCTGTACCGTCGGCTCTGTGGGTTTGCGGGGCCACCTGTCACGATGCTCGTGCGGGCATGACCGCGAGGCGCACGAGCATCATCGACGCGGCACGGAGTGCTCGTTGTGCCCGCCCGGGGCCTGCCCCCGTTTCACGCGCTGGGGCCGTCGTCTCCGTCCCCGGGATTGACGGCCCATTCCTTCCGCAGGTCGTTCAGGTCGCCCGGAGATCGCTTTCCTCGAGAGCGAGTCGAGCCGTTGCACGACGGACAGTGGCGGTAGTGCGACGGAGCGATACCTGTGACTCTGAGTACGCCGCGTCACCCGGATAGGGTCCGGCATTCGGGCTGCTTGTGCGCCACCCGGTGGCTGCTAGTGTTGAATCTGAACGAATCGGCGGCATGGGGTTCGCTCGTTCGGGGGGGAAGCATGCCGACATCGAGGGGATCGTTTGTGTGGCGCGACTCGCTGACGTGGTGCCTGCCGGATCGATTCAGGTCTATGGAGCTTTCTCCGCGCGCGCATCCGCAGACCGAGCGGGTCCGCGGCCACGAGCTGTCGAACATCCTCCTCGGTCTCAGTGCCGTCGTCGATCTTCTTGGGCACGTGGAGGACAAGATCGAACGTGACCGTCTTCTGCGCATCGTGGGCGACGAGATCGAGCGGATGCGACGTCTGACAGCGGAGTCGACGGAGCGCCCGTTTCACGACGTCGTCTACGACGTGGTGCCGGTGATCGACGACATCGTCTCGATGTACACGTGCGGGGTCCCCGTGCACGTCGACATCTCGTCGTCGCTCCCTGTCGTCGGTGATCCCAATGCGTTTCGTCACGCGATGGTGAACGTCCTCCTCAACTGTGTCCGTCATGCGCCCGCGTCGGCCATCGTCGTCCGGGCGAAGGTCACCGATCAGGGCACGAAGATCCAGGTCGAGGACGACGGTCCCGCGATCCCTCATCCCCGCTCGCCGCGATGCCCGGGTGTCGGTGTCGGCCTCGCCTTCTCCCGGCGCCTCCTCGCCGGCGAGCGCGGAACCATCGATCTCGAGCCTCGGCCCGACGCCCGAGGCTGGTCGGCGGTGATCTGCCTTCGTACGGCCACGGCGCCGTGACCACGTCACTTCCCACGACGACCGTGCTGGTGATCGATGATCACGAGGTCCTCAGCTCGGCGCTGGTCGCCGTCTTCCGCCGCAGCGGTTTCCACGCGCGACGGGCTCCGGTCGGCGATCCCGATGACATCCTGGGAGCTGCGACCGACGCGATCCCGCCCGCGGTCGCTCTGCTCGACCTCGATCTCGGGCGGGGGTCACGGGGAGAGCGTCGCCGGGGCACAGACCTCGTGCGCCCGTTGTCGGCGCGCCGCTGGCAGGTCCTGGCGGTGAGCGGCAACGCGCGAGAGATCGAAATTGCTGTGGCGGTCGAGGCGGGAGTCGTCGGGTTCGTGGATAAGGCAGACCCGCTCGAGCACCTGGTCGAAGCGGTCAGGATGGTGTCACAGGGACGTCCGCTGATGAGCCCGGAGGAGCGGGAACGATGGATCACCATGGCCCGCGCGGCGCGGCGGCAACGAGCGGTTCGTGACGAGCGGCTCGGCCGTCTGACCGTGCGTGAACGCCAGGTGCTCGACCGGCTCGCGGACGGTAGCCGCGCAGCCGCGATCGCGGAGGAGTTCATCACGTCGCTGACGACGGTGCGCAGCCAGATCCGGGCGATCCTGCGCAAGCTGGAGGTCAGCTCACAGCTGGAGGCCGTCGCTCTGGTGCGCGAGCCCGCTGACCCGGACACCCCGGACCGGCCCTGATCACAGCTCGCTCACGGCGGTTCCTCAATCCTGAGGATGTGTCATCCGCTCGGCCGTAGAACGCTCATCGATCTACACAGAGCGTCGCCGAAGAGGCGCCGTCGAGACGATCCCGAGGAGCAGCCGTGGACGACACCGTGCCCAGTCGTACTCGGGAGCCGAGGTCGGCGCTCGTGTCGGTCTCCGTCGTGATCCCGGCCCGCAACGAAGCCGCCAACCTCCCCTTCGTGCTGGGCGCTATTCCGCAGGAGTACGAGGTGGTGGTGGTCGACGGGCACTCCGTGGACGCCACGGTGGAGGTCGCGCGGCGGGTTCGACCGGACGCACACATCATCAGGCAGACCCGTCGCGGGAAGGGCAACGCCCTCGTGTGCGGCTTCGCTGCCGCGACCGGCGACATCATCGTCACTCTGGACGCCGACGGTTCCGCCGATCCGAAGGAGATTCCACGTTTCGTCGAGGTGCTCCTCGGCGGGGCCGACTTCGCCAAGGGAACTCGATATGCCTCGGGCGGAGGCAGTGAGGACATCACGCGCCTCCGCTCGGCGGGGAACCGCGCGCTGACGACGCTCGTCAATGTGCTGTTCGGCATGACGTTCACCGATCTCTGTTACGGCTACAACGCCTTCTGGGGCCATCTCGTCGCGACCATGAACCTTCCGCCGGTGGAGATGGACTCGGGCTCGGACCGTGCGTGGGGTGACGGGTTCGAGATCGAGACCCTCCTCAACATCCGGGCGGCATCGGGTTCTCGCGTGAGGGAGGTGGCGAGCGTAGAGCGGTGCCGCATCCACGGGGTCAGCAATCTCGACGCCGGCCGCGACGGGCTCCGCGTGCTTGCCACCGTCCTCTCCGAGCGCTGGCGCCTCGCTCGGCGGCGTCCGGCGTCGCTGGTCGGCGACCGCTCGCGTTGGCGCAGTCCCGATGGCGCGCCTGGCCCGTTCGTCAACCCGGCTGCGGCCGCCGCGCGCGGGAGCTCGGACTCGATCGGTGCTGTTCCGGTGGCGCGGGCGGGGGGCCTGACGACGTGGCCGGCCGTCAGCGACGTGCGCTGAGCAGGGGGCGTCCCCGCGTCACTGTCCTGGTGACCCCGCGACCGAGGACATCTCCGACGACGCGGCAGGCTCTTCTCACGGCGCTCGACCGGCAGCTCGACGCGAACGACGAGGTCGTCGTCATCGAGTCCTCCGAGGAGCTGGGAACGGCGGAAGTCCTCACTCTCGACGAGGACTCCGGCAACGAAGCAGCAGATCGCGATACGGGCGAGGTTGTCGTCCTCCTCGAGGACGACCTCCTCCCGGACGACGACTGGCTCCAGGCGCTGCTCGGCCCGTACTCAACCTACGATGTCGTCGGCGTCGGCGGCGCCGTGTTCCCCCGGTGGATCGCGCCTCGGCCCCGGTGGTTCCCCGCGTGCTTCAACTGGTTGTTCGGCTGCTCCTGGGTGGGGATGCCCGTCGAGACGAGCGAGGTGCGGAACACACTGGGAGGAAACACGAGCTTTCGCCGCGAGCTCCTGGCGCGGGCCGGAGGGCTGCTCAGCGGTCTCGGCGGACAAGCGCACGACGTGGAGCTGGCTGCCCGGCTTCGCGCGGTCGCGCCGCACGGCAGGCTCGTCTACGTCCCGACAGCCGTCGTCCGGCGCGATCTACGGGGAGATGCTGTCGGGCTCGCATGGTTTGGGCAGCGCTGCTGGGAGGAAGGGGCGGAGATGGCTCGATGGGTCAACACATCGCGGAGCGCGGTCTCGTTGGCGCCGGAACGCCGCTTCGCTCTTCGGATCGTGCCGACCGTTGCACTGTGGGGCCTCGTCGGTCGCGACGGCAACCCGTTCCGCTCCGTTGCTTCTGTTCTCGGCCTCGCCGCCGGTGGTCTGGGCTTTCTGACGGCGCGCGTCCGCGCCCTCCTCCCCCCACCGCGCGTCGAAGCCGTGGGCGTCACCGCATCGTGACACCACCGCTGCCCTGCCCGAGCTTCAGAGGCCCCAACATGGGGCCACGACTCGTCACGGGGGGTGACGGGCGGGGGAGGGGTCGGGAAGCGGCCCCGGACGGCCGTGGGGGCGGACCGTGGCGACGTCGACGCTGTGGTGGGTGCTGGGCGTCGTCGTGCTGTGGTTCGTCGTCGGCCTGGTCATCGCGCTCGTCGTGGCGCGGGTCCTGGCGCACGTCGACGAGCCCGAGCGGCGCCGGTTGCCCGAGCCGGACGAGGACCCCGACGTCCCCGCCCCCCGTGGCGGCGGGCACGACGAGGCCGCTCACCCCCGGTCGCGCGGGCAGGCGCCGACCGACCGGTGAGGCACGCCCGGCTCCGGCGGCTCCCCCCGAGCCGCCGGAGCCGGGACGCGGAGCCGGTGCCGACGCCCCCCGACGTCGTCCCCGCGACACGCCGTCCGGCGCCCCCCGCGCGTCCCGGACGTGTGCACCGCGCTCCGCGGCCTGCTGGACTCACATCCCCACGTGCACCAGCACCAGGGGGACGTCGTCCGGATCCCGGAACACGAGGTAGGCGTAGGGCTCCGGCTCGGCGACGTCGACGACACCGCCGTGCGCGACCCCGAGGCCGTCGAGCCACGTCGCCCAGGCGTCGAGCTGCGAGCGGCTCGCCACCGAGAAGGCCGTGTGGCTGTGACGCCGGCCGAGGGCCGGGGCCGTCAGCTGGATCGCGACGCCGGATTCCGGGTCGGACAGCACGACCGTCTCCGGTCCCTCGTCCTCCGGGCACGGCGCGGACGTCCGGGTCAGACCCAGCACCCGCTCGTACCAGGCCGCGCTGGCGTCGACGTCCGTGATGGCCGGGGAGTAGTGGTGGAACCCGGCGAAGCGCGGCCGTTCGGTGCTGATCACCGTCTCCACCTCCCCGTCCCGATCACCGATCGTGTTCGTGGATCACTCTGACGGGTGACGGTTGAACCCGGTACTAGGGAGGTCCCTCACCCGCGTCGCGACGCCGCGTGAACTCCGCGGCCAGCTCGGTCCGCGAGCGCACGCCGAGCTTGCGGTAGATCCGCGTCAGGTGGGCCTCGACGGTCTTGCGCGAGACGAAGAGCGCCGACGAGGTCTCGACGTTGGAGAGCCCCTCGGCGACGGCGCGCGCGACCTGGAACTCCTGCGGGGTGAGCGACTCGAGCCTGTTCTCCCCCGCGGCCTCGGGCGCGGCGCCGCGGTGCCCGGTCGCGGCGAGCTCCGTGCGGGCGCGCTCGACCCACGGGCGGGCACCCAGCGCGGTCAGCGCGCCCTCCGCCTCGAGCAGCAACGGGCGGGCGGCGCCGGGACGTCGCCAGCGCCGGCGGACCTCGGCCTGCGCGAGCAGCGTCCGGGCGCGCTCGTAGGGGGCGACCAGGCGGCTGTGGGCGCGGTGCGCGGCGGCGAACCAGTGCTCGGCCTCGGCGTGGTCGTCGGCGAGCAGGCCGCGTCCACGGGCCGCCACCGCCTCGGCGTAGGCCGATCCGGTGCGCTCGGCGTTCGCGGCGACCCAGGCGACGACGTCCTCGGCGGCGGCCCGGTCGCCGGTGCGGACGGTGGCGTCGACGAGGTCGCCGGCGAACGGGATGGCGACGTCGCAGACGGACCCCTGGCGCTCGACGAGGGTGCGGGCCCGCGTGAGGTGGGCCATCGCGGTCGGTACGTCGGCGACGGCGAGTGCCGCGGCACCGAGGGCGGCCGCGGCGTAGCCGTGGAGGCTGGCGACGCCGAGGGAGCCGGCGATGCGCAGCCCCTCCTCGGCGTGCTCGCGGCTCGTCGCGACGTCGCCGCGGGCGGCCTCGAGGCGGGCGAGGAGGGTCAGGCCGAACGCCTTGCTGTGCGGCTGGCCGAGCTCGTCGGCCCAGGCGACGGCCTCGCTGGCGTCGGCGTAGGCGTACGGCCAGCGCCCGGCCCACCAGTCGATCTCGGCCCGCACCCCGAGGGCGTAGGCCAGGATCAGCGGGGCGCCGGCGCGGCGCGCGGTGGTCGCGACGGGGTCGACGAGCCGGCGCCCGTCCTCGGGTCGCTCGAGGTACACGGCGGACTGGGCCCCGCCGGCGAGCACGGGCCCGTCCCACAGCGGGTCGGCGTCGTCGGCGCGCCCGAGGAAGCCGTCGAGCAGGGCGCGCGCCTCGCCCCACCGCCCGACCAGCGCGTAGGTGTGACAGACCTCGGTCAGCGGCGCGAGGTCCTCGCCGTCGTCGAGAGCCCGCGCGCGGTCGGCCACCGCCTCGGCGTCGCGCAGCCGCGCCAGCATCGTCAGCGGCATGACGGCCTCGCCGTAGAGGCGCACCGCCGCCTGCGTGTCGCGGACTCGCACGGCGTCGGCGGTCCGCAGGGCCTGGTCCACCGCACGGGTCGGGTCCAGCCACGTCAACGAGCGGGCACGGACGACCTCGACCTCGGCGGCGAACAGGACGTCGTCGTGGACGGCGAGCGCCTCCTCGCACCACCGCACCGCCTGCTCCGCGCCGCCCGACAGCGACGAGTCGGTGGCGGCGGCGAGCAGGCGGCTCGCGCGCAGCTCGGGGTCGGCGGTGAAGTCGGCGGCGCGCGCCCAGGTCCGCGCCGCGGCGAGCAGGCCCGCGCGTTGCCGGGCGGTGTGCGCGGCCTCGACGAGGCGGGCGGCGAGGTCGTCGTCCGGCGGCTCGGTGGCCTCGGCGAGGTACCAGACCGCGAGGTCGGGCGGGGCGTGGCGGGCGAGGCCGTCGAGCACGCGGCGGCGGAGGCTGCGCGAGGTGCGCGCCACGACCAGCGGGCGGAGCAGGCCGTGGCGCAGGCCCGCCTCGTCGCCATCGCGCGTCACGAGCCGTCGGCGCTCGGCGGGAAGCAGGTCGTCGTCGGCGATCCCGAGGTCGCGGAAGACGGGTTCGAGCTGCTCGCGGGACGTCGTGCGCCCGAAGGCGAGGACTGCGAGCGCCGTGCGGCTCGCGGGCGGCAGCGCATCGACCGCCGCCGACCAGGTGCGCTCCAGCGCGGAGCCCGGCGGCAACGACGGCGTCGCCGCGTCGCCGGGGACGAGGAGGTCGGGGCCGGCGGCCCGCGCGATCTCGACGACGGCGAGCGGGTTGCCCGCGCACCGCTCGACGATCGTCTCCACGACCCGCGGCGACGCCCGCACCGGCAGCGCCGCCACCAGCGCCCGGCTCTCGTCGGGCGTCAGCGGGGGGAGCTCGATCGTCGGCAGCCGCCACACCGCGGGGTCGACGGGCACCTCGGAGCGCACCGAGAGCAGCAGCGCGATCCGCTCCCGCGCGAGGCGCCGCGCGACGAACAGCAGGACCTGCTGGGACGGCGCGTCGATCCACGGGAAGTCGTCGACGACCAGCAGCAGCGGTTCGTCGTCGGCCGCGGCGGCGAGCGTCGCCAGCGCGGCGGCGCACACCGCGAGGGGGCTGCCGACGACGCCGACACGCAGCGCGAGCGCGATCTCGAGCGCCTCCCGCTGCACGTCGGGCAGGCCGTCGGCGTGCTTCGTCAGCGGGAGCAGCAGGTCGGCGGCCGCGGCGAACGGGAGCACCGCGTCGCCCTCGACCCCGGCCGTGCGCAGGACCCGGCGCGTCGACGCCGCCGCGACCTCGTCGAGCAGCGTCGACTTCCCGCTGCCGGGCTCGCCGGCGAGGACCGTCACCGTGCCGTCGCGGCGCTGCGGGTCGACGGCGGCGGCGAGCTCGGCGCGCTCGTCGGCGCGACCGATCACCTCGGGCTGCTCGGCGGGCACGGCACCTCCTCCCGGGCCTCATCCTGGTCGTCGATGCGTCACACGGATAGGTTCTGCCGTCCGGTGGCGCGGAAGGTCACCGACGTCCGGCGCCCCGCGCGCGGGCCGTCGACGGCGTGCAGCGGGCGGCCGTCCTGGACGTCGGCGAGCCCCGGCCCGCGGAGCAGCACGAGGCTGCCGGCGGCGGCGTCCCACGACCGCACCGTGGTGCCCGCGCGGTCGGAGCACTGCCGGAGCACGGCCGAGCCCTCGGCGGTGACGATCGCGACGAGGTGGCGGTGGCGCCGCCCGTCGAGGTGGGCGGAGATGCCGCCGCTGCCGGGCGCGTAGCGCTGGATCGTCACCTCGTCCGGCCACCAGGTGTCGAGCCCCGCTGCGCAAAGAGCGTCGACCAGGGCGGTCCGCAGGGCGTCGACGACGGGCCGCCGGGCGACCTCCTCGCCGGCCAGGACGAGGTACTCGCCGTCCTGGCGCACGCCGTGCGGACCCTCGACGGCGGGCAGCCGCGCGTAGCTCTCGGCGTCGACCTCGGCGAGCAGGGCCCGGCGCGCGTCCTCGGGGAGCACGCCGGGCTCGTGCGCGGCGCCGTCCTCGACGGTGCGGCGCAGCACGGGACCGAGGTCGCGGGCGAGCCTCACTCCGTCACCAGCCGCACGATCGCGACGAGCCCCACGACGACGATCACCGCGCGCAGGACCGTGGGGGACAGGCGCCGGCCGATCCTCGCGCCGAGCAGGCCGCCGAGCGTCGAGCTGACGGCCAGGATCGCCACGACCGGCCAGCTGATCGGCGCGACGACCGCGTAGACCGCGCCCGCGACGACGTTGACCACCGCGGCGAGGACGTTCTTGTAGCCGTTGAGCCGCTGGAGGGGCTCGGTGAGCAGCAGGCCCATGACGCCGACGAGCAGGATCCCCTGCGCGGCGGTGAAGTACCCGCCGTAGACGCCGACGAGGGTGATCAGCGGGTAGAGCGGCCAGGTGCGGCGGGACGCGGCCGGGGTCCGGGCGAGCCGCTTGGTGAGGATCGGCTGGACCACGACGAGCACCAGCGCGACCCCGACCAGGAACGGGACGATCGTCTCGAACGCGTCCTCGGGCAGCGAGAGCAGCAGCGCCGTGCCCCCGACCGCCCCGACGGCGGAGAACACCGACCACGTCACGAGCTGCCGGCGCGCTCCCGTGATCTCGTGGCGGTAGCCCCAGGCGCCCGTGATCGAGCCCGGGACCAGGCCGATCGCGTTCGATGTCGTCGCCGTCACCGGCGGGTAGCCCAGCGCGACGAGCACGGGGAACGTGACGAGCGTGCCCGACCCGACCACCGTGTTGATGGTCCCCGCCCACACGCCGGCGACGGCGATGAGCACCGCGTGCCAGAGCGTCACCCGGGGACCGTAGGACCGCCCGCGCGCCCTCGCCGGGTGTGGCCGGTGTGAGATCGGGCTGACGGCGATCGCAAGGTCCAGGCCGTAGCGCACGGGCGCCCTCGTCGCGATAGTCCGTGGGGGGCCGGGGAGAGGGTCACGCGGGAGGGCCGCTGGGGAGCGGGCCCGTCACGCGCCCTCTCCCCGTCGCACCCCGCCGGTGGCGGCGACGCGGAGGGAGTCGCGTGGGTTCGGTGTTCGACCCGGAGTCGGGACGCTACGTCGCAGCCCCGCGGCCGGCCGCGCGCCGCTCGGATCCGGCCATCCCGAGGAGCCCGGACGACGACGTCACACAGGTGGTCACAACGCCCCGGGAATCGCCGGCCGAGGACCCGGTGCCGCCTCCCGCGGACCCCTCGCGGGAGTCCCCGGGGGTGGCCCGGCCACGCCGGTGGCCGATCGGGCTGGTGCTCGTGGCGTCCCTCGTCGGTGGCGTCGCCCTCGGGGTCGGGATCGGTGCGTTCACCGGCGGCAGCGACACGCCCTACCCGACGACCGCGCCGCCCCTGCCCGTCTACCGGCCCGGGGTCCACGTCGTCGGCGACGGCGCGGGCGAGATGTCGGCCGGGCGCTACGTCACCGCCGGCCCGGTCGGTGACGCGTCCTGCACCACCGTGCGGGTCTCCGGCTTCGCGGGGCGGCCGCAGGACGTCATCGCCGAGCGGGAGGTCCAGGGGCCGACGACGCTGCGCGTGATCCGCGCCGACGCCGGGGTCGTGCTCGAGGGCCCCTGCACGTGGCGGATGGGCTGAGGTCGGACGCCGAGGCGGGCCGCGCTTCGCTACGGAGGCGCGAGGATCCCGAGGCCGGCATGGCCCAGCCGGCTCAGTGCGTCGACCAGGGCAGGGGCGTCGAGGTCCCGGAGCAACTGCTGCTCGGCGTCCTCGACGGCGGGGGCCAGACGGTCGTGCAGGGTGCGGCCACGATCGCTGACCGACACCCGGACCCGCCGGCGGTCGACGAGGTCGGCCTCGCGGAACACGAGGCCGAGGGCGGCGAGGCGGTCGACGATGCGCGTGAGCGTCGAGTCGTTGAGCCGGGTAGCGGCCACGAGGTCGCGCATGGCCTGGCCGCCGTCGACGGCGAGCCCGCGCAGCACGAGCCACTGTTCCAGCGACAGTCCCTCGCCGGAGGTGGTCTCCTCGACGCGCCGGGTGACCTCGTCGAGCGCACGGACCAGCGCCAGGGTCAGCGACTCGTCCACCCGGGCCACCTCCGTGTCGTCGTCCCCGTTTGAGAATTCCGCGCCTGGTGTGACGATAAGGGCTCCGTCGGCCCGGGCACGCATCCAGGAGATCCATGCCGCACGACGCGTGGCGCGTGGCCATGGTCGTCCCCTTGCGGGGGCCGGCCGGGCTGTTCGCGCCGTCGTGCGAGGCGGTCGCGGCGCTCGCGGTCGACGAGCTCAACGCTCGCGGCGGCATCCTCGGGCGTGAGGTCGTCGTCGAGATCGTGGACGGCGGGGACGAGCCGGCCCGCGTCGCCGCGGAGGTCGGGCGCCGCGTCGACGCCGGAACGGTGCAGGCGGTCAGCGGCTGGCACATCTCCTCGGTGCGCCAGGCGCTCGCGCCCGTACTGGCACGTCGGGTGCCGTACGCCTACCCCTCCCTCTACGAGGGCGGGGAGTCCCGCGAGGGCGTGTTCTGCAGTGGGGAGACCCCGGACGCGCAGATCGCCCCGGCGCTGCGCTGGCTGCGCGACGAGCTCGGGGTGCGGCGCTGGTTCGTCGTCGGCGACGACTACGTCTGGCCGCACCGGTCGGCCCGGGCCGTGCGCGGGTTCGCTCACCGGCTCGGGCTCGACGTCGTCGACGAGGCATTCGTGACGCTCGGCGCCGTCGACCTCGACCGGCTCATGGAGCGCGTGGAGCGAGCGGTGTGCGACGGGGTGCTGATGCTGCTCGTCGGCCAGGACGCCGTCGAGGTCAACCGCGAGTTCGCTCGCCGCGGGCTCGCCGATCGGCTCGTGCGCTTCAGCCCACTGATGGAGGAGAACATGCTCCTCGCGAGCGGGCCCGACGCCACCGAGCAGCTGTTCGTCGCCGCGTCCTACTTCCGCTCGATGGCCACGACCGGCGCGATGGACCTGTTCGACAACTACCTGCACCGCCACGGCGCGGGCGCGCCCGCCCTCTCCGCGGCCGCCGAGAGCTGCTACGAGGGCCTGCACGCCCTCGCCGCGCTGGCCACGCGCGCGGCCACCGACGAGGTCGCCGCGTGGGACGCCGTCGTCGACGGCACCGCGTGGGAGGGCCCGCGCGGCACCGTCGAGTTCCGCGGGCGGGCGGTTCGGCAGACGGTGCACCTCGCGGTGGCCGACGGGATCGACTTCGACGTGCTCACGGCGCTGCCGCCTGTCACCCCTTGACGCGTGGCCGCATGAGCACTCTCATATGAGAAAGTTTCCGATACCGGGGAGTGCTCATGCCCGAGACCGTGTTCCGCGTGGACCAGTCCACGTCGATGCGCGACCAGGAGGTCCCCGGGCACAACCGGTGGCATCCCGACATCCCCGCCGCCGCCTCCGTCCGACCCGGCGACGTGTTCCGGATCGAGTGCAAGGACTGGACGGACGGCCAGGTCCGCAACGACGACTCGGCCAACGACATCCGTGACATGGTCCTCGACCACAACCACATGCTCTCCGGGCCGATCCACGTCGAGGGCGCCGAGCCGGGCGACCTGCTCGTCGTCGACTACCTCGACCTCGGGCCCGCCCAGTCCGGCACGGTGGCCGTGGGCGACGAGCCCGGGCAGGGCTGGGGCTACACCGGCATCTTCGACATCAACAACGGGGGCGGCTTCCTCACCGACCACTTCCCCCGCGCCGGCAAGGTCATCTGGGACTTCCAGGGCATGTACGCCACGTCGCGCCACCTGCCCGGGGTGCGGATAGCGTCGAACGTGCACGCGGGACTCGCCGGGTGCGCCCCCTCGGCGGACCTGCTCGCCACGTGGAACCGCCGCGAGCAGGCCCTCATCGACACGAACCCGGACCGGGTGCCGCCGCTCGCGCTGCCGCCACTGCCCCAGCACGCGCTGCTCGGGACCATGGCCGGCTCCGACCTCTCCGGCGCCGCCGCCGAGGCCGCCCGCACCGTCCCCCCGCGTGAGCACGGCGGCAACGTCGACATCAAGAACCTCTCGATCGGTTCGCGCGTCTTCTACCCCGTCTACGTCCCGGGCGCGAAGTTCTCGATCGGCGACCTGCACTTCGCCCAGGGCGACGGCGAGATCAGCTTCTGCGGCGCGATGGAGATGGGCGGCTATGTGGACGTCCACGTCGACCTCGTCAAGGACGGGGTGAACAAGTACAAGGCCGACATGCCGATCTTCCAGCCGGGACGGCACGAGCCGCGCTACACCGAGTTCGTCTCGTTCATCGGCATCTCGGTCGACGAGGCCGGCGACCAGCACTACATGAACGCGACGATCGCCTACAAGCGCGCCTGCCTCAGCGCGATCGAGTACCTGAAGCAGTTCGGCTACACCGGCGAGCAGGCGTACCTGATCCTGTGCGCTGCGCCGATCGAGGGTCGGGTCAGCGGCATCGTCGACATCCCCAACGCCTGTTGCTCGCTCTACCTACCGACGGGCATCTTCGACGACGACATCCGCCCCAACGGCGACGGGCCGACCTTCGTCGAGCGCGGCCAGTGCGCGACGGCGGGCTGACATGCCGATCCCCACCGACCACCAGATCTTCGAGCTCGGCGACGTCGTCCTCCAGGACGGGTTGACGCTGCGCGACGCGAAGCTCGCCTACCAGACCTACGGCACGCTCGACGCCGACAAGAGCAACGCCGTCGTGTACCCGACCTGGTACTCGGGTCGGCACACCGACAACGAGTGGCTCATCGGCACCGACAAGGCCCTGAACCCCGACGAGCTGTTCATCATCGTGCCCAACATGCTCGGCAACGGGCTCTCCTCGTCGCCGAGCAACACCCCGCCGCCCTACGACCGCGCGCGGTTCCCCCACGTCACCTTCTACGACCAGGTCGAGTGCCAGCACAAGCTCGTCACCGAGCACTTCGGCATCGAGAGCCTGCGGCTCGTGACGGGCTGGTCGATGGGGGCGGGGCAGACCTACCAGTGGGCGGTCAGCCACCCCGAGATGGTCCAGCGCGCCGCGCCGTTCTGCGGGTCGAGCGTCACCAGCCCCCACAACCGCGTCTTCCTCGAGTCGATCACCGCCGCGCTGCGCGCCGACGCCGCGTTCGCCGAGGGGTGGTACCGCGAGCTGCCCGAGAAGGGCATCCGCGCCTTCGCGCGCGTCTACGCGGGATGGGGGTTCTCGCAGGCGTTCTACTGGCAGGAGGAGTGGCGACGCCTCGGCGCCTCGTCGCTGGAGGACTTCCTCGTCGGCTTCTGGGAGGGGTTCTGGCTCGACGAGCGCGACCCGAACAACCTGCTCGCCATGGCCTGGACCTGGTTCCACGGCGACGTCGGGCAGACGCCCGGCTTCGGCGGCGACACCGTCGCCGCGCTGAACTCGATCCGCTGCCCGCTGCTGTCGATGCCCGCGGAGAAGGACCTGTACTTCCCGCCGGAGGACGAGCAGTGGACCGCGCAGCACATCCCGCGCGGGGAGGTGCGGGTGATCCCCGGCGTGTGGGGGCACTTCGCCGGCGGCGGGATGTGTGACGAGGACACGGCGTTCATCGACCGCGGCCTGCGCGACGTCCTGGCGATGGACCCGTGATGGACCCCTGATCACCCGGTCGGTGACCTGACGCCTCCGCGCGGGGCCGCGCGGGGAGGATGCGCCCCGTGACCGACATGCCCGTCGTCCGGTGGGGCCCCCTGCGGCTCGACGTCGAGATCGGTGTCGAGGGCACGGTCGTGCTCATGACGGTGCTGGTGGTGGCGCTCGACGACGGCATCGAGGACTTCGTCGTCGCCGGGCAGGTCGTCCTCGGACCGCTGATCGCGGCCTTCGCCGCCCACGCCTTCGCGAAGTCGCTCGCCCGCCGGGCCCGCGACGACCTGCCGCCGCCGACGCGGGCGGAGCTGCGGCACATCCGGTGGCACTCCGCGCAGTTCCTGCTGCTCGGCGTGCTCCCGCTGCTCGTCGTCGTGGTCGGTGGAGTCAGCGGGCTCTACGACCCCGTGACGGCGATCGACGCCGTCGTCTGGCTGGGGCTCGCGTTCCTCGTCGTGATCGGCGGGGTCGCGGGGTGGCGCGCGGGGCGGCGGTGGACCGGGGCGCTGCGGGGCGCGGTCGGCGCCGGCGTGCTGGGGCTGGTCGTGCTGCTGCTGCGGCTGGTGCTGGAGCACTGACGAGTGGCGCGGTGAACACCCGGGGAACGATCCGTGGCCCGCGCACGTCTATCGGTCATGGTGTTCTCGACGCGGCGTCTGCTCCTCGCGGGGCTGCTCGTGGTCGGCGCGGTGATCTGGGTCCGGATCAACAAGCCCGTCGAGGGCGAGGTCCTGCTGGAGCTCTCCCGCCGGCACGGGGTGACGACGGCCGACCTGCTGTCCCTGGTCATGCTCGCCATGGCCGTGGTGATCGCCTGGCCGTCGTGGCGGGACCCGGACCCGCGTCAGGACCGGCGGCCCGAGCGGTGGCCGGCGGGCGACGACCGCTGGCAGTCGACGCCGTTCGGGGGCCCCGCGCAGCCGCCGCCCCCACCGGCCCCGCCCACCCGGCAGGCCGGCCCCCGCCGGTCACCGCCCTCGCCGACACCGCGGCGCTGACCTCGCTCGGCGTGTCGTGCCGGTGAGGATGTGGCGATCCTGGCGGTGGACGCCAGCGATGCCGCATCGCTCGCGGGTCAGGGGGCCGGGCGGGCGCGGAACCACCGGCCCGAGCGGGTGCCCTCGAGGCGTTCCAGCCCCGACTCGGTGAACCACGGGCGGGCGCGCTCGGCGGTGACGACGACCCAGCGGCGCGCCACCGTGCGCGCGAGCGCGACCCACTCCGGGGTCAGCGGCGTCGGCACGGTGTGGTCGCGGGCGAGGGCGAAGCCGTGGTCGGAGGACCGGGGG
The DNA here is from genome assembly GCF_056311855.1 of Actinomycetospora sp. ABD4_176. Classification (NCBI taxonomy): domain Bacteria; kingdom Bacillati; phylum Actinomycetota; class Actinomycetes; order Pseudonocardiales; family Pseudonocardiaceae; genus Actinomycetospora; species Actinomycetospora sp. ABD4_176. Next base: position 5,073,852 of record NZ_CM149974.1, read on the forward strand.
TCGGCGAACATCGGGTCGAGCAGCACCACGTCGACCCGCTCGCCCGCCGTCGCCATCGCCGTCAGCACCCGACGCGAGTCGTCGTGGCGCACGCGCACCGGTGCCGAGCCGGGGCGCGGGATGGCGCCGGCGAAGCCCTCGGTGGCGAGGACGGCCAGGACGAGGTCCGCCTCGACGCCGAGCACCTCGCCCTCGGGGCCCAGCGCCCAGGCGGCGACGAGGGCGTCGCGGCCGAGGCCGAGGGTGGTGTCGAGCACCCGGTCGCCGGGGCGGAGCTCGCCCGCGCGCAGGAGCGGGTCGGCGCCGCCGTGGCGCAGGGCCCGCAGGCGCTTGGCCGCCGTGCCCTGGTGGAACGCCAGCCGCCCGGACGCCGACTCCGCGACCAGGCCCTCGGTGGTGCACACCAGCGCCGTGGCGGCGTCGCCCCGGGCTGTCGCCACCGAGCCACGGCGCCGCTCGACGACGGGCAGCCCCCACGTCGCGGCGAGCCGCTGCGCCTCCGCGCGCAGCGCGTCCGAGGGCGACTTGCTCGTCGTGACGACGACGCCCGCCGTCCCCGCCCGGTCGCCACGCTGGTCCACACCGACCGATCCTGCCCGGCTGGCACGCTCGCGCCGTGACGCGACGGCGGCGGTGGACCCTGGCGGGACTCATGACGGCGGCGGCGCTGGCCTGGGTGCCGGTGAACAACCTGGACAAGCGGGTCGAGGGACCCACGCTCCTCGTGCTGTCGCAGAACCACGCGGTCACCACCGCCGACCTGCTGTCGGTGGCCCTGGTGCTCGGTGCGGCGGCGGTCGTGCGCGGGTCCTGAGGGCGACGGCGGGCAGACTCGGCGTCGTCGGGGACAGGTGGGAGAGCAGCGGGAGGAGGCGGCGATGTCGGCGCCGCAGGGAGTGCAGGACGGGCGGGTCTGGCTCGTCACGGGGACGAGCAGCGGCTTCGGGCGGGCGATCGCGCGGGCCGCGGTCGCGCGCGGCGACCGGGTCGTCGCCACCGCCCGGCGGCTCGAGGACGTCGCCGACCTCGCCGCCGAGGCCCCCGACCGGGTGCGTGTCGCGGCGCTGGACGTCACCGACGAGGACTCGGTGCGCGCCGCGGTCGACGGCGCGGTCGCCGAGCTCGGGCGGATCGACGTCGTCGTCAACAACGCCGGGTACGGCAGCCGCGGGGCGTTCGAGGAGTTCACCGACGCCCAGATCCGCGCGCAGTTCGAGGTCAACGTGTTCGGCGCGTTCGCCGTGACCCGGGCGGTGCTGCCGGTGATGCGCGCGCAGGGGTCGGGGCACGTGATCCAGATGTCGTCGCTCGCGGGGGTGCGCTCGGCGCTCGGGGGGTCGGCGTACTCGGCGAGCAAGTTCGCGCTCGAGGGGATGTCCGAGGGGCTCGCGGCGGAGGTGGCGCCGCTGGGCATCAAGGTCACGATGATCGAGCCCGGCCCGTTCCGCACCGACTTCGCCGGCCGCTCGCCCGCCCGCGCGGAGCCGATGGCGGCGTACGCGGCGGTGCTCGACGCGTCGCGGGCGAAGTTCGCAACGCTCCACGGCACGCAGCCCGGCGACCCGGAGCGGGCGGCGCAGGTGGTCGTCGCGGTCGCCGACCTCGCCGACCCGCCACTGCGCCTGCCCCTGGGCCCGAGCGCGTTCGACAGCATCCGCGCGACGCTGACGGCGCGCCTGGCGGAGCTCGACGAGGTCGAGGCGCTCGGGCGCGACACCGACTTCCCGGCGTCGGCCTGATCACCCAGCCCGTGCGGTCACCACGGAGATCGACACCGACCGCACGGACTGGTTGATCACACCGGTGGCGAGGCCCCGTCGCCCCTGACACCGTGTGGCGGTGACGGGACGCCTCGTGGCCGGGCTGGCGCTGTGCCTGCTCGTCGGCGTGCTCGCCCTGGCCGGCTGCACGTCGTCGTACACCGAGGGCACGTCCGCGCCGCCCGCGCGGCCCGACGGATCGCTCGAGGCCGCGCGCACCAAGCTGGCGCTGGTCCAGCAGGACCCCTGCTACACCGCGCGCGACGTCGACCGGCGCTGGCCGCTGTGCGGGCGCTGGGAGGAGGAGGTCCTGAACGTCGGGAACGCGGCGGCGGGCGCGCGTCCCGGCGACCGTGAGATCACCGACCCGGCGGCGGCGGTGCGCGCGGGTCACGAGCGCTTCGTGCGCGCGGGGTGCGTCGCGGGCACCACGCCCGACCCCGGCGCGTGCGTCGCCGCCGTCGCCGAGACCCGCACCGCCGTGACCCGCCTCGCCGCGGGCATCGCCTCGGCCCGCTGACCATGTGAGCAATCTTCCCAGCTACAGCCGGGAAGATCGCTCACACAGGCCGGTCAGAGGAACGCGTCCAGGGTGATCGGGAGCGAGCGGACGCGGACGCCGGTGGCGTGGTGGGCGGCGTTGGCGATGGCGGCGGCGACGCCGACGATCCCGATCTCGCCGATGCCCTTGGTGCCCATCGGGTTGACGTAGGGGTCGTCCTCGTCGAGCCACTCCACCTCGACCGCGCCGACGTCGGCGTTGGTGGCGACGTGGTAGCCGGCGAGGTCCCGGTTGACCACGTGCCCGAAGCGGTCGTCGAGCACGCTCTCCTCGTGCAGGGCCGCCGAGAGCCCCCAGGTCATGCCGCCGAGGAACTGCGACCGCGCGGTGAGCGGGTTGACGATCCGGCCCGCCGCGAACACCCCCAGCATCCGCGGCACGCGGATCTCGCCGGTGTCGGCGTGCACCGCCACCTCGACGAAGTGCGCCCCGTAGGCGTGCATGGCGTAGTCCGACGCCCACGGGTTGTCCGGGGTGGACGCGTCGGCCTCGTCGCCGTCGTCGGGGTCGTCGCCGTACTTGTCGCGGAAGCGCTCGGCCGCCTCGACGACCGTCGCGCCCCACGACGTCGTCCCCGCCGAGCCGCCGGCCGGCCCGGCCGCGCCCAGCGCGGTGTCGCCGATGCGCAGGTCGATCCGTTCGACGGGCACGTCGAGGGCGTCCGCGGCGATCGCCGTGAGCGCCGCCCGCGCGCCCTGACCGATCTCGGCGGCGGCGATCTCGACGGCGTAGCGCACCGGGCCGTCGCCGTCTCCGTTCTCGCCCCCGACCGCCCGGATCGTCGCCTCGGAGCCGGGGAAGCGCACGACCGGGAACGACGCCGCGGCGACCCCCGTGCCGTGCCACCAGCCGTCGACCAGGCGGGCCCGCGGGGCCGGGTCGCGCCCGGCCCACCCGAAGCGCTCCGCGCCCCGTCGCAGGCAGGCCACGAGGTTGCGGCTGGAGAACGGCAGCCCGGTCTCCGGGTCGACCTCGGGCTCGTTGCGCACGCGCAGCTCGACCGGGTCGATCCCGAGCTCGATCGCGAGCTCGTCCATGGCCGACTCGCCGGCGAAGCTGCCCGGCGCCTCCCCGGGCGCGCGCATGAACGTCGGCGTGCCGATGTCCAGCGGCACCGTCCGGTGGGTCGTGCGCCGCGCCGGCGCCGCGTACATGCCGCGGCTGAAGGCGGCCGCCGGCTCGACGAACTCGCCGATGCGCGAGCCCTGGGTGACGGCGTCGTGGGTGATCGCGGTGAGCCGGCCGTCGCGGTCGGCGCCCAGCGCGACGTGCTGCATCGTCGCCGGCCGGTACCCGACCAGGTCGAACGTCTGCTGGCGCGTCAGCGCGTAGCGCACCGACCGCCCCGGGACGGCCCGGGCGGCGAGCGCGGTGAGCACCGTGTTCGGGTGGGTGCCGCCCTTGGACCCGAAGCCGCCCCCGACGTGCTGGGACACCACCTCGACCGCCGACTCCTCGAGCCCGAACGCCGTGGCGAGCGCCTGGCGGGTCCAGCTCACGGCCTGCGTCGCCTCGTGGACCACCAGCCGCTCGCCCTCCCCGCCGTCCTCCCACAGGGCGACGGTGGCGTGGGGCTCCATCGCCTGGTGGTGCTCCATCGGCGTCCGGTAGGTCGCCCGCAGCACGACCTCCGCGTCCGCGAGGGCGGCCTCGGGGTCCCCGCGGGTGTCGTCGGTCGCGCCGACGACGAGGGACGCCGGGGCGTAGACGTCGGGGGAGTCCTCGTCGAGGACGGCCGCGTGCGGCTCCTCGACGACGTCCACCGTCACCAGCGACGCGGCCTCCCGCGCGGTCTCCGACGAGGTGGCGAGCACGGCGGCGAGGTACTGGCCGTGCTGGTGGATCGTCGCCGACTGCAGCACGCCGTGGTCGGCGTCGGCCTCGCGCGCCAGCCGCGGCGCGTCCTCGTGGGTGAGCACGGCGACGACGCCGTCGAGCGCCTCGGCGGCGCTCGTGTCGATCGCGGTGATGCGCCCGCGGGCGACGCCGGCCTGGACCGCGAAGAGGTACAGGGCGTCGGTGCCCGAGGTCTCGATCGTGTACGGGGCGGTGCCCCGGACCTTCTGCGGACCCTCCGGGCGGGTCATCGGCCGACCGGTGGCCCGCGGGACGAAGGGGCGGGATGCGGAGGTCATGCGGGGTCCTCCCTCGTCGTCGCAGCAGCCGTGCGCGCCGTGAGATCGCGCAGCGTCGCGAGCAGCGTCGCCGTGACCAGCGGCAGCTTGAACGCGGTGCCGCCGCGCGGGCTCCCGACGGGGCGGGCGTCGACGAGCTCGGCGCGCGCCGCGGCGCGGAACGTGTCCTCGGTGGCGGGCGCGCCCACCAGGGCCTGCTCGGCCGCGGTCGCCCGCCAGGGCCGGTGGGCGACGCCGCCGAGCGCGACGCGGGCGTCGCGGATCGTGCCGTCGTCGGCGACGTCGAGCGCCGCGGCGACCGAGACGAGCGCGAACGCGTACGAGGCGCGGTCGCGCACCTTGCGGTAGGTCGACTGCGCGGCGACCGGCGACGGCGGCAGGTCGACCGCCGTGATCAGCTCGCCGTGCTCGAGCACCGTGTCGCGCGACGGGTCGTCGCCCGGCAGGCGGTGCAGGTCGCCGATCGGGATCGTGCGCTCCCCGCCCGTCCCGAGCACCCGGACCTGCGCCTCGAGCGCGACCAGGGCGACGGCCATGTCCGAGGGGTGGGTGGCGACGCAGGCGACGTCGGCCGGCTCGTGGGTGGCACCGAGGATCGCGTGGTGGCGCGCCCAGCCGTCGAGCGCCGAGCAGCCGGACCCGGGCGCCCGCTTGTTGCAGGGCGTGGTGAGGTCCTGGAAGTAGACGCACCGGGTGCGCTGCAGCAGGTTCCCGCCGGTCGTGGCCATGTTGCGCAGCTGGCCCGACGCCCCGGCTAGCAGGGCCTGCGCGAGCGCCGGGTAGCGGGTGCGCACCCGCTCGTCGGCGGCGAGGTCGGCGTTGCGGACCCCGGCGCCCACGCGCAGCGTGCCGTCGGGCAGCTCGGTGATCTCCGTCGACGTCAGCCCGGTGACGTCGACGACCGTGCCGGGCGCGGCCAGCCCGAGCCGGAGGTGGTCGACGAGGTTGGTCCCGCCGGCGAGGAAGACGGCGTCCGGGTCGGCGGTGACCGTGGCGACGGCGCCCGCCGCGTCGTCGGGGCGCTCGTAGGCGAAGGGCCTCATCGGGCGACCTCTTCCACGGCGTCGACGATGTGGGCGTACGCGCCGCAGCGGCACAGGTTGCCCGAGAGGCGCTCCGCGATCTCGGCGCGGTCGAGCGTGACCGGCCCGGTGAGGTCGTCGGTGACGACGCTCGGGTGGCCCGCGGCGGCCTCGTCGAGCATCCCGACCGCGGAGCAGATCTGGCCGGGCGTGCAGTAGCCGCACTGGAAGGCGTCGTGGTCGAGGAACGCCTGCGCCACCGGGTGCAGCTCGCCCTCGGGCGCGAGGCCGTCGGCGGTGGTGACCTCGGCGCCGTCGTGGGCGACGGCGAGCGACAGGCAGGACAGGGTGCGTCGGCCGTCGAGCAGCACGGTGCAGGCACCGCACTGCCCGTGGTCGCAGCCCTTCTTGGGACTGGTGACGGCGAGGTGCTCGCGCAGCGCGTCGAGCACCGTGGTGCGGGTGTCGACGGTGAGCGTGTGGTGGCGACCGTCGACGGTCAGCGAGAGATCAGCGTGCACGCGGGGACGGGTACCCCGACCCGATCCGGAACTATGCTCCGGCGAGAAGGTAGATAGTCGGGAGCTTTCCGCGGTGCTCGCGGGTATGACCGGCGCCACACCGCCGAGGGGGAGGCGTCGCGTGACGTGCCGCGGCCGTGGCCGATCGATGGCCGGGTCGACGCCGGCCTGCGGGCGGGCGGATAGTGGTGGCATGGCTGTGGTCGAGGTCGCCGGTGTGGGGCAGGAACAGGGGAGCGAGGACCCGGTGCTCCTGCTGCGTGAGCAGGGCGGGGGACGTCGCTACCTCGCGATCTGGATCGGGGCGCCGGAGGCGACGGCGCTCGCGGCGGCCGAGGTCGCCGCGACCCTGCCGCGCCCGCTGACCCACCGCCTGCTGCTCGACGCCGTCGAGGCGTTCGGTGCGCAGCTCGTCGGCGTGCGCCTGACCGCGCTGGTCGACGGGCAGTTCCACGCCGAGCTCGACCTCACGACGGCCGACGGCGGCTCGCGGTCGGTGTCGGCGCGGGCGAGCGACGCGGTCACCCTCGCCGTGCACCAGGGCTGCACGATCGAGGTGTCCGAGGACGTGCTCAGCGAGGCCGCGCTGCCCGCGAACGCGGTGGCGACGGTCGGCGGTCCCGAGGACGAGCCCGACGAGACCGAGGCCGGGACGACGGCGGCGACCGCCGACGTCGAGGACGAGGTCGAGGCCCTGCGCCGCGCGCTGTCCGAGGCGACCCCGGACGACTTCCGCACCGACCAGGAGTAGCGCCGCCGGTGGCGGGACCCTCGGGCCCCGCCACCGGCCCCGCTCAGGACCGCCGCTCAGGACCGCTGGGTCGGGACGAAGACGTCGGCCCCCGGCGGCCGTGCCGCGCGCCGGGCGCGGAGCCTGTCGGCGGCGGACGGGCCGCTGGTCGACGGGTCGGGGGACCGGGGGGCCGGCACCGCCGGCGTGCCCCAGGCCGCGACCTGGCGGTTGCGGCGCTGCGCGCGCGACAGCCGCGCGGCGAGCGCGTCCCGCTCGGCCTGCTCGTGCTTCGCGGCCCGCCGCTCGCGACGGTTCAACCGGGCGGGCGGGCCGGCCGTCGGGATCAGGCCGTCGCCGCCGACGTGCGGGGAGGGTCCGGGCGCGACCGTCGGCCCGGCGGCGCCGAACGGGCGGATAGTCAGCGTCGTAGCGTCGGCACCCGGCAACGGGGCCGGCGGCGCGGGGATCGTCTGCCGGACGGCGAGCGCGATCCGGCGTGGGGTCGAGCGGTCCTGCCTGCTGTCCTGCCTGCTGTCCTGCCCCCCGCCCCGCGCGGCGGGCGTGCTGGTCGTGTCGTGACGGTCGTGGCGTCCCATGGAGCACCTCCGTGGGCCCGGCGCTCCTCGTGCGCTGGGCTTGTCGGCGTAGTCGAGGGTTGCCGGTGGGACGCAGCTCACACATGGGTGACCGATCTCGACCGGGTGCGCCTTACCGTCTCCCTATCGATCCCGGGGGAACGACACGCCGGGCGAACGGGTGATGCCGAGATCAGGTCTGGTCACCCGTCCGTGTCCCGGTGACACTGCGTGGGTGGCGAGGGGGCGGGGACGGCGGCGCGCGGAGCCGGTGAAGGTCGGCGACGCGGGACCGGAGCTGCTCGGCGTCCGCGACCCCGACGCCACGGCGCCCTACGTCCCGCGCCCGGTCGACGACGCCCTCGAGGACGCGTGCGGGCGGGACCGCCCGCTGGTCGTCGTCACGGGCGAGCGCCTCGCCGGCACCTCGCGGGCGGTTCACCGCGCGCTGCGCCGGATGCTGGGCGACCGCCTGCTGCTGCCCGTCGCCGACCCCCACGGCGCCGACCTCGCCGCCGTCCTGCGCGACGCCCGCGCCGTCGCCGCCCGCTCGGGGCCCGTCGTGGTCGTCGCCGACGACGCGCCGCCGGGGCTGCTCGACCAGCTCACCGCCGAGGTCCACGCCGCGCTGACGCCGGCGGTGCGCCTGGTGCTGACGACCCGGCGATCCTTCCTCGACGCCCACCTCGCCCCCGGCGTCCGCGCGCGGCTCACCGAGGCGCTGGTCGTGCTGCCCGGCGACCCCCCGATCGGCGAGACGGTCCGGCCGGTGGCGCGGGCGCACGCGGTGCTCGACCCCGTCGGCTGGTCGTCGCGCGTGCCCCTCGCCCTGCTGCGCGCCGCCGTCGACCACGACCGCCTCGGCGTCCCGCTCCCACTGACGCCCGCCCTGCTCGTCGATCTCGCCCCGCCCTACCTCGCGGCCCTCGGCGCACCCGCGCCGGCGCCGGCGGAGCTGCGCGGGGTCGTGCGCCGGCTGCTGCGCGCCGACCACGGCGGCGTCCGCCTCCTGCACGTGCTCCCGGGCGGGCGCGCGCTGGCCGCCGACCGCCTGTTCTCCCACCTCGCCGACCGCGACACCACGGGCTGGGCGGTGCCCGAGGACCTCGCCCGCGACCTGTGGCACCGCCTCGTCCCCGACGACCGCGCCCGCCTCGCCCGCGTCGCCCTCGCCCGCGGGGACGACCAGGTCGCCCTCTGGCTCGCGACCGGTGTCCCGCCCGACGACCTCGAGCCCGAGGCCCTCTACCGCCTCGGCGTCGTGCTCGCCGCCCGCTCCGCGGCCCACACCCCCGAGCCGGGCCGGTGGGACGGCGGCGCGCTGCGGTGGCTGACCGCCGCCCTCGACCGCGCCGACCCCGACCTCGTCGCCCGCACCCACCGCGCGATCCTCGGGATCGAGGCTCGGCGCGGCGGCCAGCCCGACAGCGGGGACGACCTGGCGATCCCCCGGGCCCGCACGCCCGCCGACGCGGCGCCGGCCGCCGGGCCCGACCCGGAGCCCGAGCCCCCCTCCTCCCGCCGCCTCATCTATCTGCGACCGCGGGAGACGAGTCGCTCCTGAGCGTCGTGCGCGCCAGCGAGCGGTCGGCCAGCGTCAGCACGAGGAAGAGCGCCGACGCGACGAGCATGACGACCGCGAGCTCGTGCATGCCCGCGGTGGTGGCGCCGTCGCGGAAGACGATGCCGTTCGCCGCCGACGCCGCGATCGCGCCGAGGTAGAAGAACGTCCGCATCAGCCCCGCCGACGATCCGAGGCGCTCGGGGTCGGCCTGGGCGTAGACGGCGTTCTGGTTGGCGAGGTTGTTCAGGCCCTGCGGCACGCCTGCCAGCACCGCGAGCGCGACGAGCACCCACACCCCGCTGCCCACGTCGAGCAGCAGCAGCATCGCGGCCACGACCACCTGCCCCACGGCCCCGACGACGAGCTTCCCCGGATCTCGGGCCGGCGTCCCGTCGCCGACGACACGAGGATCGCCGCCCCGAACACGGGCAGCAGGACCAGGCCGGCGACCTGCGGCGACAGCCCGCGACCCTCCTCGAGCCACTGCGTGTAGCCGTAGAGCAGCGCGTACGACGTGATCGCCGCGAGCAGCGACCGCGCGTAGGTCGCGAGCAGCGGGCGGTTGCCGCCGAGCAGGCGCAGGTCGAGGAACGGCAGCGGCGCGCGGAGCTCCCACCAGCCCAGCGCGCCCCCGGCGACGACCGCCAGCACCACGAGCCACCACAGGTCGGCGCGCAGGTGGGTGAGGAACAGCAGCAGCGACACCAGGGTGACGACGAACAGCGCGACGCCCGGCGGGTCGACCGCGCGCACCACCGCCCGCCGGCCGGCGGGGCCGGTGCGGCGTCCCTGCCGCGGCAGGTACAGCGCGCCCAGGACCAGGCAGGCGAGCGCGAGCGGGACGTTGACGGTGAACGTCAGCCGCCAGCCGCCGACGCCGATGAGGAACCCGCCCAGCGTCGGCCCGATCACCGCCACCGTCTGCGTCGACACCGCGAGCACGGTGAGGATGCCGGCGGGGCTGTCGCGGCCCGTGCGGTCAGCCTCGCCGCGGATCAGCGTCATCGCCGCCGGGTAGCCCGCGCACGTGCCCAGCCCGAGCAGGACGCGGGCGGCCACCAGCACCCCGATCGACGGCGCGAGCGCCCCGAGCAGCCCGCCGACGCCGATGAGGGTCGCGCCGGCGAGGAAGAGCGGCCGGGCCCCGATCAGGTCCACGAGGCGCCCGACGACCGGCTGGCCGATCGCCGTCGCGAGGTAGAGCCCGGAGACGAGCCAGGCGGTCTGCGACGGCGGCGCCCCGAGCGCCGCGCCGATGGGGATGAGCGCCACCGTGATCATCGACGAGTTGATCGGGTTGAGGATCGCGCCCAGCACCATGGGCACGACGAGCCGGCGGTCGAAACGGTCCGGGGCAGCCTCCGCCCCGCGTCGCAGGCGCTGGAGTGCCGTCGTCACCGGCTCGCCACCCGGTCGAGCAGCCCCATCGCCGCGACGACCGTCGCGCGCTCGTCCTCGGTGAGCCGCTCGTGCAGCGCGCGGGCCAGCCACTGCTCGCCGGCGGCCCGCGTGCTGTCGAGGAAGGTCCGGCCGGCGGGCGCGACGGAGATCGTCTGCCGGCGGCCGTCGTCGGGGTCGCGGCGGCGCGTCACCAGCCCGCGCTCCTCCAGCGCGGCCACCGACACCGCCACCGACTGCGGGCGCACCCCCTCGGCGACGGCGAGCTCGCTCGCGGTGCGCGGGCCGTCGCGGTCGAGGCGGGAGAGCAGCGAGGTCTGCGACGGGGTGAGCTCGTCGCGGTCGGCCGTCTCGCGCAGCCGGCGCCGCAGCCGCCCGAGCGCGACGCGGACCTCGTGCGCCGCGCGCACCGACGACGGGCTGAGCTCCTGGGTCCCGGACATGTGCTCAGCCTAGCTAATCAGGTCAGACTGATCAGTATGGACTGTCGATCGCCGTCGGGCTCAATCGGCCAGCGTGTCAGCGCTTAGAACACGCCCCGGTCGAGCAGGCGAGGCGCAGCTATGACGCACCGCAAGGGTCGATCTTGTTCATCTGATCAAGCTACCGTCGTTGATCGGCCGAGACCTACCGTTCGGCGCTCCGCGCCGCCCCTGCTCGGCGGGTCCTGCGCGTGACTCCTCGAGCGCTCCTGAGAGGCTTCGGCCATCCGTCGACACGCGCGACCGCGTGGAGGCTACGGTCGTAAAGCAACCTCTGGGGGAACTCGTTGTCCGCGGTCCGCTTCCACGTCTCCTCGTTCTGCAACATCGGCAGCTGTGTAGAAGTGGCTGCCCTTCCTGGTGGGCAGGTCGCCCTGCGGGACTCCAAGCAGGCGGCGGAGCCGTTCGTGTTCAGCGCGGAGGAGTGGGACACGTTCCTCCAGGGGGTGCGCGCGGGCGAGTTCGACCGGAGCAACCTGCCCCGCTGAACCTCGCTTAGTAGCGACTTCGATGGTCCGGATCGATCAGCGCCTGGGAGTCATCCTCTGACGGGCACCGCGCCCACAGTTCGTCGAATGCCCTCTCGTAGGGCTCAGTGTCGGCTGGCTGGTCCACGAAGGAGTCGTCTAGGAGCGAGCCCTCTCGGGCGACGACGATGGGGTCTATGTCGCCGATCCTCGGTACGAAGATCGTGAACGGGGCGGTCAGTGCCCCGTGCGGGCCGGCGTCGAAAGGGAAGATGCGGAGCTCGACATTCGGCAGGTGGTCTAGGAGTGCCCGCCGTTGACCCCGCATGATTTCGGGAGAGCCGACGCGGCGCAGCAGCGCGGCCTCGTCGAGGATCGCCCTCAGGTGAAGGGGATCCGACTCGCGACGCAGGACACGACCGCGGCCCAGTCGCATCGCCACCAGTCGCCGGGTCACATCGCTTGGCAACTGCGGAAGAATCCCCGCGATATGAGCGCGGGCGTAGTCCTCGGTCTGCAGTAGTGCGTGCACGTAGGGCGTCGAGTACGCCAGCTGGGTCGATGCCTCCGCTTCGAGGGACATGAAGTAGTCGAGCTGTGCGGGACCTGCGGCCGCGTCCTCCTGCCACCACGTCTCGGTGCGGGCCTCGCGGACCCAGGTGAGGACCTCCTCTCGGCGGTCGCCCTCCACGCCGTAGAGCGTCAGGAGGTTGCGGACGTCCCACGTCTTCGGCGGTGTATGTCCGTTTTCCAGTCGGGAGAGCTTGGCCGTGGAGATCTCGAGCTCCTCGGCGACGGCGTCGAGCCGCAGGTTGGCCTCCTCGCGCAACCGGCGCAGCTCGTGGCCGAGACGCCGCCGGACGATGACCGGCCCAACAGGCCTGTCGGCGTCGGTCACGTCCACTCCTCGCCACTCGTGCAATTTTCTTGATCTTGTGCTTGCTCGCTCTAGTCTTGCTTATCGGAGCCGGTGCAGGGTATGAAATTGCTGCTGCACCGGAGCGTCACGACGGACGAACGGTGCGGCGAGTCGGACCGGGGGCGCCCTCGATCATCGGCGGCACTCGCGGCGACACGGCTGGGAGGGCGCCATGTCGGAGATGGGTCCGCCGCTGGGGACGGGTGCTGGTAGTGACCCCCGTCCGGAGATCGTCGATTGCCACGAGCGTGCCGCCGTCGAGCGACTGCGGCACACGCGGCTGGACGGGGTCGTCCGCCTGCTCCACGAGCTCGCCGAGCACGTGCCGCTCGCTCCGCGGGAGCACCGCTGGATGGTGGCGGCGTGGCTGGCTACCCGCGTCCTCGTCCCGCGTCCCGGTGACGCGGCCGGCCGGGTCCGAGGCGGGGCTGCCCCGGACTGACGCGGCGGCACGACTCGCCACGAGCCGTCCTCCGTCGCGACACGTGCCCGCGACTGGCGGGTAAGGCTTGTCTAACGGCGGCCCGCAGGTGTACTTGTATTACGACTTACACGGGGCGCGCGGTAGATGGACGAGGAGCATCCCATGCCTGCTGACTCCTCCTTGATGAACTTTCGGGTCTCACCGGAGGACCAGGATCTGATCCGCGCCGTCGCTCACTACCGCAACGAGACGGTCTCGACCTTCATGCGCGACAGTGTGCTCGCCAGCGCCCGCGCCGTAATCGCCGAAGTCGGCCCGCAGGCCGTGATGGAGGGCGACCGTCGGCACGAGGACGAGCAGCGCAGCGCCGCGCAGCAGCGTCTCGAGGAGCGTCTCGAGAGCATCCGTCGGCAGGTGTCCGAGGAGCGCGACGCGGCCGAGGCGAAGCGCTCGATCTGAGGTCCGCAGGGCGGCGCTGCGCCGCTCACCGGAGTTCGACGATGCCGCCGTCGACGTGCAGGCCGATCCCGGTCGCCACACGGGCGGCCTCGTTGATGTGGTCGCGGGTCCTCAACAGCGCCGGCGCCTGACCGCGGGCGTGCTCGGCTGCCGCGAGGACCTCCACGGCGTGGTCGAGTGCGCTCGCGATCCGGACGACCTCGGTGTTGGTCACGGGCTCGCCGTGCTGAGCGGCGCGACGTAGGGCCTGGACGTCGGCCATCGCGAGAGCGGCGACGACGCGGACTGCGTCGGCGTCGTGGTGGGAGTGGGCGTCGACGTCGTCCAGGTGCAGCTCGAAGACGACGGGCACCTCGAAGGTCTCGCGGAGGAGATCGAAGAGCCCTTCGGCGAGGTCGTGGAGCCTGGTGAGCTCGACGGGTTTCGGGCGCCACGGGTACGCGTCCACCGAATCTCCCCCCGGACCGAGCGCCCTCTGTCTCAGGTCGACCCGCCCCCGTCCCACCGGTTCTCCTCCAGTTAACCAGCCGTCGTCGCCGTCGTCCCTCTTCAGCGCTTGACCTACGGCGACTCCGACCGCATCCTGTGCCTGTAAGACACTTACATCTGACACTTACGAGAGGTGGTGGAGGCGGTGCTCGCTTCAGTGGTCGTCGGTGACCTCGCGGCTACGCAGCCACCTCCGTCGGAGGGGTCGTCGGGGCTGGTGCTCGCGGCGTTCGTCGCCGCCGCCGCGCTCGTCGCCCTGTGGCGGGTGGTGCTGAAGCTCGTCGTCGTGGTCCTGGTCGCGGCCGCGCTGATCGGACTCTTCGTGATCATCGGCGGGATATCCGAGCACGACGCCGGCTCGCCGCACTCGCTCGGTGATCGGTCCTCGCAGACCGAGGGAGGTGATCGCTGGTGATCGCCATCGTCCTGGTCGTCGCCGTGGGCATGGTCTTCGTGCTCGGCGTCCTCATCGGACAGCAGTGGAACCGCCGCGCGCTCAACGCTCGCGGCAAGGAGCTGGCCTCGGCGCTGCGCGAGGTCGACGAGCTCGCCCGGGCCCTCGGCCGCCGCAGGCGCTGAGGCCGGGCCCCGCCCATCCCGTCTTGCGCTGCGTCAACCGAAGGACGGCGTGCGAGGAGACCTGTGGGAGTCGACAGGTCGGCCGCTGATCCGGATCAGAGCGTCCTGCTGGAGGCGTTTGAGCGCGTTGGACGAACCTCCAAAGCGCGATCCGTCCCCGGTCGCGACCATCTGGGCCGCTCCCTAGCGTCACCACGTCACGACGAAGGGAGAGCGATGGCCTGGGACTTCTCGACCGAGCCGGAGTTCGCGGCCGAGCTCGACTGGGCGCGGGCCTTCGTGGAGGAGGAGATCTATCCCCTCGAGGCGCTCGACCTCGACCACGCGTCGTTCCGCCGGCTCGCCGCGCCGCTGCAGGAGCGGGTCAAGGAGCGGGGGCTGTGGGCGGCGCACCTCGATCCCGCGCTCGGCGGGCAGGGCTTCGGGCAGCTGCGCCTCGGCCTGCTGCACGAGGTGCTCGGGCGTAGCGAGCTCGCCCCGTTCGTCTTCGGCTGCCAGGCCCCCGACTCGGGCAACGCCGAGCTCATCGCCCTCGCGGGCACCGAGGAACAGAAGCGTCGCTGGCTCGACCCGCTGCTCGACGGCCGCATCCTCTCGGCGTTCGCGATGACCGAGCAGGGCACCGGCTCGGACCCCCGCCAGTTCACGACGCGCGCCGAGCGCGACGGGGACGAGTGGGTGCTGACCGGGCGGAAGTGGATGGTCGGCAACGCCTCGCGCGGCGACCTGCACATCGTCCTCGCCGTCACCGAGCCCGACGCCGACCCGCACCACCGCATGTCGATGCTGCTCGTGCCCGGCGACAGCCCCGGCATCCGCGTGCGCGACCTCGGGCTGCTCAACGACCCGGGCGGGGAGAACCCGGTGTGGGCGCACGGCGAGGTCGTGTACGACGGCGTGCGGATCCCGGCGGAGAACCTCCTCGGCGGGCGCGGCGAGGCGTTCACGCTGGCCCAGCGCCGTCTCGGGCCCGGGCGCATCCACCACTGCATGCGCTGGATCGGGGTCTGCCGGCGCGCCTTCGACATGCTCGCCGAGCGCGCCGTGTCGATCTCGGTGCACGGCGGCCCGCTCGCCGACAAGCAGACGGTGCAGAACTGGGTGGCCGACAGCGCCGCGGCGATCGAGGCGGCCCGGCTGCTGACGCTGCAAACGGCGTGGCGCATCGACCGGGTCGGCGCGCCCGCCGCGCGCACGGAGATCGCGATGATCAAGTACCACGGCGCGCAGGTGCTGCACGACGTCCTCGACCGGGCCGTGCAGATCCACGGCTCGCTGGGCTTCACCACCGACATGCCGCTGGAGCAGATGTACCGCTGGGCCCGCGCCGCGCGCATCTACGACGGCCCCGACGAGGTGCACCGCGTCAGCGTTGCCCGCCGGCTGCTGCGCGACTACACACCCACACAGACGCCCACCGAGCACGTCCCCACCCGGCGCGCGGCCGCCCTGGCCCGCTTCGCCGAGGTGCTCGAGCACCCCCTGGAGACCGTGTGACCCTCGCCGTGGCCGACGGCCTGCAGACCTGGCTCGACGACCACCTCGAGGGCACCGGGCCCTGGCGCCTCGAGCGCCTGACCGGCGGGAACTCCAACGAGACGTGCCTGCTCACCGACGCGACGGGCGCCTCGTGGGTGCTGCGCCGCCCGCCGCGCCACGCCCTCTCGGCGTCGGCGCACGACGTCGGGCGCGAGTACCGGGTGCTCACCGCGCTGGCCGCCGCCGGCGCCCCGGCCCCCCGACCGGCCGCGTGCTGCGAGGACGCCGACGTCCCCGGCGGCCCGTTCCTCGTCATGGAACACCTGCCCGACGCGGTCTCGATCACCGACACGCTGCCGGCGCCGTGGCCCGCCGACGCGGTGGCGACCCTCGCCGACGAGGTCGTCGACGCGCTCGCGGCCGTGCACCGGGTGGCGTGGCAGGAGGTCGGCCTCGACGGCTTCGGGCGCCCCGACGGGTTCCTCGAGCGCCAGGTGCGCCGCTGGCACGGGCAGTGGGAGAAGATCGCCTGCCGGCCGCTGCCGCACATGGACGAGCTCGCCGCCTGGCTCGAGCACCGGCGCCCCGCGACCTCCCGCCCCGGCCTCGTGCACGGCGACTTCCACGTCGACAACTGCCTGTTCGCCCGCGCCGAGCCCCGCCTGCTCGCCGTCATCGACTGGGAGATGGCGACGATCGGCGACCCGCTGCTCGACCTCGGCCTGCTCCTCGGGTTCTGGGGCGCGCGGGCCGTCGACCCGCCGGCCATGCCCGCCCTGCAGGCCGTCTCCCGGCGGCCCGGCGCGCCGCCCGTCGAGCACCTCGTGGCGCGCTACGAGCAGCAGGTCGGGCACCCGGTCGGCGACGTCGCGTACTACCGCGTGCTGGCCCTGTTCAAGCTCGCCGCGATCGTCGAGGCGGCCTACGCCCAGTACCGCCGCGGCGAGCTCGACACCCCGTACGCGGCGGCGCTCGAGCGCGACGTGCCCGCGCTGCTCGAGGAGGCCTGGTGCGCCACGCGTACGTGAGCACTTTCCGGGCCTAGTAGGCCCGGAAAGTGCTCACATAGGCGCAGCGCACCTTGGGGAGGTCCACAACACCCCGCGAGGTCGGTGGTGCCGTCGGGGCGGGCGGGCTCGCCAGCATCGGGGGCATGGATCACGAGGTCGCGTTCGGGCTCTGGTACGACTTCCGCAACCCGGTGCCGGACCGGCCGTTCAGCACCTTCTACCGGCAGGTCCTCGACCAGATCGCGTGGGCCGAGGAGCTGGGGCTGGACTCGGCGTGGCTCACCGAGCACCACTTCTGCGACGACGGCTACACGCCCTCGCCGTTCACGCTCGCCGCGGCGATCGGCGAGCGGACCCGGCGGCTGCGCGTGGGCACGAACCTCATCGTCTCGCCGCTGCACGACCCCATCCGGCTCGCCGAGGACGCCGCGACCGTCTCGCTGCTCACCGGCGGGCGGTTCGACCTCGGCGTCGGCCAGGGCTACTGGGAGCGCGAGTTCGCGGCGTTCGGCAAGAACATCAAGAACCGCCCGAGCCTGCTGACCGAGGGCGTCGAGATCATCCGGCGGGCCTGGTCCGGGTCGACCGAGCCCTACGAGGGCCGCCGCTACCGGTTCCCGGGCCTGCCCGTGACGCCGCAGCCCGAGCAGCCGCCGCAGCTGCTCGTCGGAGCGATGGCCGACCCCGCGATCGAGCGCGTCGCGCGGATCGGCGACGGGTTCCTCTCCACCCAGAACCACCACCACGCCGCCTACCTCGACGCGCTGGAGCGCCAGGGCACGCCCCGCGAGCAGGGGCGCATCTACGCCGGCCAGTGGGCGCTCATCGCCGAGGACCCGGAGCGCGAGTGGGCGGAGATCGGCCCGCTGGTGCTCGCCCAGCTCAACACCTACATCGCGTGGGGCGCGTTCGGGCCGCCGGAGACCACGCCCCGCTTCGCCGACCCGGACCAGATCGTCGCCGCCGGCGCCTTCACGCTGTGGGACCCGGCGACCGCGGTCGAGGAGCTCACGGCGATGCTCACCGACCGGCCGCAGATCCGCGACGTCCACTTCTGGGCGCAGCTGCCCGGCGAGTCCGTCGACCACGGCTCGCGGCGGGTCGAGCTGCTGGCGACGCAGGTGGCGCCCCGGGTCCGCGAACGCCTGGCTCCGGCGACCTCGGAGGCGCCCGGAGCGATGGCGTGAGCCTGCTCGTCACCACGTTCCTCGACCACGCCCGCGAGCACGCCCCCGACCGGCAGATCGTCGACTACGTCGACGGCGTCTGCGTGCGCCGCAGCACCTACCGGGAGCAGGACGCGCGCATCCGGCGGGTCGCGGGCGCGCTCGTGGCGCTCGGCGTCCGCCCCGGCGACCGGGTGGCGACGCTCGCGGGCAACCACCACCGCCACCTCGAGCTCTACCTGGCCGTGCCGCTGGCCGGGGCCGTGCTGCACACCGTCAACCTGCGCCTCGACCCCGCGGAGATCGCCTACGTCGTCGACCACGCCGAGGACTCCGTGCTGCTCCTCGACGCGGCGCTGCGCCCGGCCGCCGCGCCCGCCCGGGTCGCGCGGCCGGGGATGCGCGTCGTCGTCCTCGACGGCGAGCCCGAGCCGGGGGAGCTGGCCTACGAGGACCTCGTCGCGTCCGGGGAGCCGCTCGAGGGCCCGCCGCCGCGCGACGGGGACGACCTCGCCGCCCTCTGCTACACGACCGGGACCACCGGCGCGCCCAAGGGCGTCGGCTACTCCCACCGGGCGCTCTACCTCCACACCATGGCCGCGGGCCTGGCCGACGGGCACGCGCTGAGCCGCCGGGACCGCGTCGTGCACCTCGTCGCGATGTTCCACGCGAACGCGTGGGGGGTCCCGCTCGCGGCGTTCATGGTCGGCGCCGACCAGGTGCTGCCCGGCCCGCACCCGCGGATCGCCGACGTCGCGACCATCGTCGAGCGCGAGCGGGCCACCTACCTGGGCGTGGTCCCGACGCTCGCGGTCGACCTCGTCGACCACGTCCGGCGCACCGGCACCGACCTGTCGAGCCTGCGCGCCCTCGTGCTCGGCGGGTCGACGCCGAGCCGGGAGCTGATCCGCGCGGTCACCGAGGATCTCGGCGTGCCGGCGTTCCAGGGCTGGGGGATGACCGAGACCTCGCCGATGGCCACCTTCTCCGCGCCCGAGCCCGGCGCGACCCCGCAGGAGCGGATCGAGCAGGTCCGCGCCCAGGGCCGCCTGCTGCCCGGGCTGCGCTGGCGCCTGGTCGACGAGGACGGCGCGGTCGTCCCGCACGACGGCGTGTCGCGCGGGGAGCTGTGGCTGCGCGGGCCGTGGGTCGCGAGCTCCTACTACCGCGGCGACCGGCCCGAGGCGTTCACCGACGGCTGGCTGCGCACCGGGGACGTCGCGACGATCGACCCCGACGGCCGGCTGCGGGTGGTCGACCGGCTCAAGGACCTCATCAAGAGCGGCGGCGAGTGGATCAGCTCGCTGGCCCTCGAGGCGGCGCTGCTCGAGGCGCCGGGCGTCGCCGACGTGGCCGTGGTCGCGGTGCCGCACGAGCGCTGGCAGGAGCGCCCGGTCGCGGTGGTCGTGCCGGCCGCGGACGGGGTCGACCCGAACGCGGTGCTGGCGGCGCTCGCGGGCCGGGTGCCGCGCTGGTGGTGCCCGGACCGCGTCGAGGTCGTCGACGCCCTGCCCCGCACGAGCGTGGGCAAGGTCGACAAGCGTCGGCTCCGCGAGGTCGTTGGAGGAAGCCACAACGTCGCGGGCGCCGACCACTCCCGGGCCTCCCCGGCCCCTTCCTAGGTTCCAGCGAGCACACGACCAGCAGCGGGAGGACGACGTGGGACACCTCGAGGTCGAGGACGGTCGGCGGATCTACTTCGAGCACCACGCGGGGGAGCGGCAGCCGGTCGTGCTGGTGCACGGCTGGGGCGTCACGGCGCGGTCGTGGGACACCGTCGCGCCGGCGCTGCGCGCCGACGGGCACGAGGTCGTGCTGCTCGACGCGCGCGCCCACGGCCGGTCCGACAAGGACGTCGCCGACGTCTCGATCGCCGCGATGGGCGCCGATGTCGCGCGGCTCTGCGGGCACCTCGGCCTGCAGCGCCCGGTGGTGAACGGGTGGTCGCTGGGCGGCGCGGTGGCCGTCGACGCCGTCGCCCGGCTCGGGTCCGCCGCGGGCGGGCTCGTCCTCACCGGCGGCGCGACCCCGCGCTACACCTCGGCGTCCGACTGGCCGCACGGCGGCACCGTCGACGACGTCGAGGCCGTGCTCGCCGGCGCCGCCGCCGACCGCGCGACGACGTTCCGGGGCGTCGCGCAGGCGGTGTGCGCGGTCCCGGTCAGCAGCGACGTCGTCGACTGGATGTGGGGGATGTTCATGGAGATGGGGCCGCGCGGGGACGACGCCCTCCGCGACCTCGCGACCATCGACCAGCGCAAGTCGATCGGCACGCTCGAGGTGCCGGTCCTCGCCCTGCACGGTCGCAGCGACGGCTTCGTCGCGTTCTCCGGCGTCGAGGCCGCGATCGACCTGTACCCCGACGCCCGCCTCGTCCCGTTCGACGGCGTCGGCCACGCCCCGCACCTGGAGGCCCGCGACACCTACCTCGCCGAGCTCCGCTCGTTCCTGGCGCAGACGGCCCGGTGACGGTGCGCCGGGGCTGGCTGGTCACCGGGGGGACCCGGGGCATCGGACGGGCGGTGGTCGACCACGTCGCGAAGGCCGGCGGCGCCGTCGCGGTCCTCGCGCGCACGCCCGCCACCGAGCCCTACCCCTCCGACGACGTCCTGGAGATCCCCACCGACGTCACCGACGCCGCGGGCGTGGCCGCCGCGCTCGCCCGGGCGCGCGCGCACCTTGGCGACGTCGACGTCGTCGTCAACTGTGCCGGCGTGCACCGCGGCGGGCGCATCGCCGACCTCGACCGCGCGCGCTGGGACGAGGTGCTCGCCACCAACCTCACCGGCGCCTACGAGGTCTGCCACGCCGCGGTGCCGCACCTCGGCGACGGCGCGGCGGTGGTCAACGTGGGCGCGGTCGTCGGCTTCCGGGGCTTCCCGGGCGACAGCGCCTACGCGGCGGCCAAGGCGGGGCTCGCGGGCCTCACCCGCTCGCTGGCGGTCGAGCTCGCGCCCGCCGGGGTGCGCGCGAACCTCGTCGTGCCGGGCTTCGTCGACACCGCCATGACCGCCGGCGTCTCGGCGGCCGCGCGCCGGCGGATCGTCGCGGCGATCCCGGCGGGGCGCACCGGGACCGCCGAGGAGATCGCCGACGTCGTGGTCGCCGTGGCCGGCGCGACCTACATGACCGGCGCCGTCATCCCCGTCGACGGCGGCCTCATGGCGACGTTCGGGGGCGCCGGATGACTTGTGCAGACCTCCAACGGTCACCGGGCAGCGACGTTCCGTCGCCGCCGTCGGAGTTCCTAGCGTCGGCCGCATGAGCACCGAGACCGCGACCCCGAGCAAGGAAGACGCCAACAAGGCCGTCGTCACCGAGTTCATGCAGGTGTTCTCCCGCGGCGACGTCGACGCGATCCTCGCGTTCCTCACCGACGACGCCACCTGGTGGGTCGCGGGGACGATCGAGGGGATCTCGGGGGAGAAGGACAAGGCCGCGTTCGGCGAGATGCTCTCCGGGCTGTCCACGCTCTCCACGACCGGCGCGATCGCGCTGACGCCGAAGGCCCTGACGGCCGAGGGCGACCGGGTCGCGGCCGAGACGGAGTCGTACGCCGAGCTCACCAACGGCCGCGTCTACAACAACCACTACCACTTCGTCTTCGAGCTCTCCGGCGGCCGCATCCGCCGCGTCAAGGAGTACCTCGACACCGAGCACACCCGCGCGATCTTCCTCGGCTGACCGGCCGTCACCCCACTCCCCCAGGAGGTACATCCATGGACGTCGGCGTCCTGCTCGTGTTCCAGAACTGGTTCTCCGACAAGACCGACGAGGAGGTGTTCCGCTCCGACGCCGAGCTCGGGGTCCTCGCCGAGCAGTACGGCTTCGACTCGGTGTGGTCGGCCGAGCACCACTTCGACGACTACTCGATGTGCCCCGACAACCTGCAGCTCATGAGCTACCTGGCCGGGCGCACCGAGCGGATCAAGCTCGGTACGGGTGCGGTGATCCTGCCGTGGAACGACCCGCTGCGCGTCGTCGAGAAGGTCATCATGCTCGACCACCTCTCGGGCGGGCGGACGCTGTTCGGCATGGGCCGCGGGCTCGCGAAGATGGAGTACGAGGCCTTCCGCACCGACATGGGCGAGGCCCGGGGGCGCTTCGACGAGGCCGCCCCGATGATCATCAAGGGGCTCGCCGAGGGCATCGTCGAGCACGAGGGCACCCACTACCACCAGCCGCGGGCCGCGGTCCGTCCCGGACCGAGCCGCTCGCTCGAGGGGCGCCTGTTCGGCGTGGCGATGTCGCCGGACTCGATCCCGGCGATCGCGACCTTGCCGGTGCAGATGATGACGTTCATGCAGTACGACATCGGGACCCACGCCGAGGCGATCGACCGCTGGCGCGGGCTGCACCGCGAGCACCACGGCACGGAGCCCGGTCCGCCGCTGCTGCAGGACTTCACCTATTGCCACGAGGACCCGGACGAGGCGAAGGCGGTCGCCCACGAGTACATCTCGCGGTACTTCCTGTCGGTGATCAAGCACTACGACTTCGCCGGCTCGCACTGGCGCGAGACGCCGGGCTACGAGGCCTACCAGGTCGGGGCGGACATGATCCGCGAGGCCGGCATGGAGACCGCGGCCAGCGCGTACGTCGACGCCAACGTCTACGGCACGCCCGAGCAGATCATCGGCAGGTACGAGGAGCGCCGGGACGCCGTCGGCGACTTCATGGCCAACCTCGCCTTCTCCTACGCCGGCCTGCCCTACGACAAGGTGCACGCGAGCATGAAGCTGTTCGGCGAGAAGGTCGTGCCGGAGCTGCACAAGATGCGGACGAAGACCCCGGCCGCCGTCGCGGGCCGCTGACCGCACCGTGACCCCTCCCCCTCGGCGGGTCCGCAGGGCAGACTCGGCCTGCGGACGCGTCGTCGGGGAGGCGGTACCGGCATGGTGACCCCCCTCGCTGCCGCACGCCCGGCCGCCGCCGGCGGGACGCCCCGGGAGCGGGAGGTCATCGCCGCCTTCTCCGAGGTCACCACCGAGGCGATCACCGCGACCCGCCTCGAGGACCTGCTCGCGCTGGTCGGGCAGAAGCTCTGCGACCTGCTCGGCGTGAGCCGGTGCTCGGTCTACCTGCGCCAGGAGGACGGCCGCTTCCGCGGCGGCGCCGGCTGGTGCGGCGAGGCCGGGAACATCAGCGCCGCGGTGCAGGCGCAGGAGGCCGGCATCCCCGGGGACGCCTTCAGCCGCGAGGTGATCGGCAGCGCGGCTCCGGTGCTCATCAGCGACGTCCCCAACGACCCCCGCCCGCACCGCCGCACCATGGAGCACTGGGGCGTCCGGGCCATGCTCGGCGTGCCGCTGGTGTTCGACGGCGAGGTCATCGGGCTCGTGTTCGTCGACAACGTCGCCCAGGAGCACACCTACACCGACGACGACGTCTCCCTCGCCGAGCTCTTCGGGCGCCTCGCGGCCCTGTTCATCCGCCAGGCGCTGCAGGCGTCGCGCCTCGCGGCCCAGGCCGAGGAGCTCGACCGGCAGAAGCGCACCCTCGAGTACCTCGCCGACGTCCACGCGCGGCTGACCGGCGCGGTCCTCGAGGGCGCCGACATGCGGGCGGTCGTGGCCCTCCTGTCCGATCTCGCGGGGGCGCCGGTCGCGCTGCTCGACGAGGACCTCGCCGTGCTGACGTGGACCGCGCCCGCCCCGCTGCGCGCCGGCCCGCCGGTGCTCGGTGACCGCGCCCGCGAGCGTCCCGAGCTGCGCAGGACCCTCGCCGAGCTCTCCGCGGCGCGGCCGAGCGCGGTGCTCGAGCCGTCGTCGGCGCGGGGGCTGGGACGCCGCCACGTCGTCTGCCGCCTCATCGTCGAGGGCCGGCCCAGCGGCTACCTGACCGTCGTCGAGGCCGGGCGGGCGCTCGGCGACCTCGACACCAAGCTCGCCGAGCGCGGCGCCACGGTGCTCGCGCTGCAGGTGCTCTCCGAGCGCCGGCAGATCGAGGCCGAGGGCCAGGCGCGCGACGACTTCCTCTCCGACCTGCTCCACAGCCACCGCGACGTCGCCCAGCTCGCGCGCCGCGGCGTGCCGTTCGGCATCGACCTGACCGAGCCGCACGTCCTCGTCCGCCTCGCGGTCGACGGCGGGGAGGGGCACCTGCACGCCTCGGTCGCGCGCCGGCTCGTCGTCGCCGACCTCGCCGCGCGGCTGGGCACCGACGAGGCGCCGGCGACGACGCTGCCCGGCGCGGTGGTGGTGCTCGTGCGCCTCGGGGACGGCGCGGGGGTGTCGCACCCCGACGAGGTCCGCACCCACGTCGCCGCGGTCGCCGACGCCGTCGTGCCGCGGGTGCACGTGCGCGGCGGGGTCGTGTCGGCGGTGTGCCGGGAGCCCGAGGACTTCCCGCGCGCCCACCGCGAGCTGCGCGAGGTCGAGGAGCTGGCGCGGTCCTTCGGCTGGTCGCGGCGCGTGGTCACCCTCGACGAGCTGGGCCTGTTCCGCGTGGTGGTGGCGAGCGGGCGGGTGCGCGAGGCGGTACGGTTCGCCGACGAGCTGGTGCGCCCGGTCCGCGACCACGACGGCGCCGACGGGGTGCTGCTCGCGACGTGGCGGGCGTTCCTCGCCGCCGAGGCCCGCGTGCAGCGCGCCGCGGCCGACCTCGGCGTCCACGAGAACACCGTGCGCTACCGGCTGGGCCGCGTCCGGGAGATCACGGGCAAGGACCCGGCGTCGCTGGACACGCTGCTCGCGGCACGTGCGGCCTTCCAGATCCTCGAGCTCGCCGGGTGGTTCCGCGACGCGGGCTGACGTCGCGGGGTCTTGTGCTCGCCGACAACCGCCGGTGCGGGCGGTCCTGTCGCGGGGGAGTGGGGCGCGGGTCGGACTGGGGTCACCCCGCCCGCCACCTCCGGAGGCAAGCAGATGACCTCGAGCTCCGTCCCCGACCCGCGCACCGCGTCCCTCGCCGGCTCCGTCGCCCTGGTGACCGGTGCCGCCCAGGGCATCGGGCGCGCCACGGCGCTGCGGCTGGCCGCCGAGGGCGCTCTCGTCGCGTGCGCCGACATCCAGGACACCGCCGACACCGTGAAGCAGATCGAGGCCGACGGCGGCACCGCCCGCTCGGTGTGGGTCGACGTGCGCCGCGCGCAGGCCTGGTCCGACGCGGTCGACGACGTCGTCGGCGCCTACGGCCGCGTCGACCTGCTCGCGAACGTCGCCGGCGTCGTCAACCTGCAGAGCGAGGACAGCGTCACAGGGCTCACCGAGGAGGCGTGGGACGAGGTCATCGCGACCGACCTCAAGGGGCCGTGGCTCGGGATGCGCGCGGTGATCCCCGGGATGATCGAGCGCGGCGGCGGGCGCATCGTCAACATCTCGTCGCTCGCGGCGCTGCGGGGCCTGCCGAACCTCGCGTCCTACTCGGCGGCCAAGGGTGGTGTCGCGGCCCTGACGCGCCAGGCGGCGTTCGAGTACGCGCCGCACCACATCCTGATCAACGCCATCGCGCCGGGGACCATCGACACCCCGATCCTCGCCGACATCACCCCGGAGATGCGCCAGGCCAACGCCGACGCGCACATGGTGCGCCGGCTCGGGCGCCCGGAGGAGATCGCGTCGATGGTGGCGTACTTCTTCCGCGAGGGTGCCTTCCTGACGGGCCTCACCTACCCGGTGGACGGCGGCTGGTCGGCGAAGGGCAACTTCTGACCGAATCCGCCTGCTACGATACTTGTGAACCGACTAGCAAGTATTCGAGAGGTGGCACCGTGCACCGCACTCCGCTCGTCCTCGTCCACGGCAACCCCGAGTCCGCGGCCGTCTGGGGACCGCTCGTCGGCGAGCTCGACCGCGCCGACGCGGTCGCCCTGTCCCCGCCCGGGTTCGGCGTCCCGGCGCCCCGCGGCTTCGACGCGTCGGCCACGGCCTACCGCGACTGGTTGGCGTCCCAGCTCGAGCTGTTCCGCGCGCCGGTCGACCTCGTCGGGCACGACTGGGGCGGCATCCACGTCGCGGCACTGGCCGCGAGCCGGCCGGACCTGGTCCGCAGCTGGGCCTCCGACGCGCTCGGCGTGTTCGCGCCCGACTACCAGTGGCACGCCCGGGCCCAGGTGTGGCAGCAGGAGGGCGCGGGGGAGGCGTCGGTGCAGGAGATCTGGGGCGGTGACCTGGCGGCGCGGCTCGGCGTGGCGTCGGCCCTCGGGATGACCGGGCGGATGGCGGAGCGGGTCGCGGCGGGCATGGACCCCGAGATGGGTCGCGCCGTGCTGAGGCTGTTGCGCTCGGCGCGTCAGCCGGCGATGGCCGAGGCGGGACGGTCCCTCCCGGACGCCGCGCGACGCCCGGGGCTCGCCCTCATCGCCGTGGACGACGTCGGGCGGGCCAGCGGGACCGTGGCCCAGCACGAGTGGGCGGCGCGCGAGGCGGGCGCGAGGACGGTGCACCTCGAGGGCGTGGGCCACTGGTGGCCGGAGGAGACCCCGGCTCCGGTGGCGCGGGCACTGACGGAGTTCTGGGCCGAGCTGCCGGAGCCGGAGGCGGTGCCGGCCTCCTGACGGTCCGGGCCCTCGCTCGTCCGGCGCCGAGGGCCCGGGATCGGCGTCAGACGACCGCAAGGTGCGGATGGCGAACACCCCCGGGACGCCGGACGGACCCAGGGACGGGCGCCCGGAACGACCTGGGTGCCTGAACCGATCTGGGGAGCGATCCCATGCGCAAGCGAGAGATGCTCGGAGCCGCCGCGGCGGCGTCGATGGCCGGGATGCTGGCGGTGGCGCCCGTCGCCGCAGCGGCCCCCGAGGACGACACCTCGGCGTACCAGGCGACGCTGTCGCCGATCCCGTTGAACGGCCAGGACTCGGCCCAGGGCACGTACATGATCACGCTCGACGGGAACGAGGCCACGATCACCGGCAGCGTGAGCGGACTCGCCGCGGAGTTCCAGGGCGGGCCGTTCCCGCACGTCCAGCACATCCACGGGCTGGCCGCGGGGGCGTGCCCGACCGCGGACGCGGACGCGGACGGCAACGGGGTCATCTCCACCCCGGAGGCGCAGGACAGCTACGGCGCGATCCAGACCACGCTGTCCACCAGCGGAGGAACGAGCCCGGACGCCGGGACCGACACGGCCGTCGCACCCAGCGGGGAGTCGTTCGAGTACGAGCGCACGATCGAGCTGAGCGACGACGCCGTGCAGGCGCTCCAGGACGGCAGCGCGGAGATCGTCGTGCACGGTCTCGATCCGGCCACCGCGCCGGAGGCTGCGGGGACCGAGGACAGCCCGCTGGTCTCCTCGCTGCCGCTGGCCGCGACCGCGCCCGCCCTCTGCGGTGCGCTCGAGCCCGCGCAGATGGGCAACGTGCCCGGCGGGGGCGTCGACACCGGCGGCGGCGCGACCGCCGGGGTGGAGCAGGCCGGGGTGATCGCCGCCGGCGGTGCCGCCCTCGGTGGCGCGGCCCTGGTCGGCGCCTACGCCGCCCGCCGTCGCGGTGACGCCCGGCGCTGATGCCACAGCACGCACACGGTGGTCCGGGCGGCTCGCGGGCCGCCCGGACCACCGTCGTCGCGGTCGCCCTCGCGGCCGTGCTCGCCCTGGTGGGAGTGGCGCTGCTCGTGTCCGGGCTCGTCGCCCAGGAGGAACCGCCCCGCGTCGCGGGCCCCGGAGCGGGGGTCTCGTCGTCGGATCCCGCCGCGCCGCGCCCGGGCGACGGCACGGCGGGTGGTGACGGCGAGGTCGGCACGGCGGACCCCGCCGGTCCGGTCCTGTCACCGTCGCCCCCGACCGAGCTCGCCATCCCGGCGATCGGGGTCCGACACGAGCTGGCCGCCCTGGGGACGACCCCGGAGGGGACGATGGAGGTGCCGCCGCTCGACGCGGTGGAGGTCCCCGGCTGGTACACGGGCTCGCCGACCCCGGGGGCCCGCGGACCGTCGATCCTGCTCGGTCACGTCGACTCCGCGCAGGCCGGGCCGGGCGTCTTCTTCCGGCTGGGGGAGCTGCGGCCCGGCGACCGCGTCGAGGTGGACCGGCGCGACGGGCTGACGGCGGAGTTCGTCGTCGAGGAGGTCGGCCGCTATCCCAAGAGCGACTTCCCGACGCTGGACGTCTACCGGAACCTGGACCACGCCGGGCTCCGGCTGATCACCTGCGGTGGGCCGTTCGACGAACGCACCGGCGACTACCGGGACAACGTCGTGGTCTTCGCCCGCATGGTCGGTACGCCGGGAGCCTGACCCGCGGGCGCGGCCGCGGACCCCGGGGAGCCGGTCAGCCGCCCGTGAGCTGCGTCGACGGCCCGACCTGGCGCTCCCAGCGGTTCAGCGCCTCGACGAAGTAGTAGTCGCCGAACATGATCCCCGAGTCCGCCTGGCCCTCGGGCAGGTTCTGCGTGCCGTGCAGCAGGATCGAGCGGAACGGGGTGCCCCGGGACAGGTAGGCCGGGGAGGACAGCGACGCGAGCATGCCGCGCGCGCCGTCGACGTCGGCGTTCTTCTGCGCCGGGTCGGTGTCCAGCTCGTTCATGGCGAGCAGGGCGCTCGCCGTGATCGCGGCCGCCGAGGTGTCCCGCGGCTCCGGCGGCGCCTGCGCGACGTCGAAGTCCCAGTACGGCACGCGGTCGGGCGGCAGGTGGCCGAGGAACCAGTCGGCGGTGCGGTGCGCGGTCTCCAGGTAGCGCGGGTCCTGCGTGTACCGGTGGGCCGTCGCGAACCCGTACGCCGCCCACGCCTGCCCGCGCGCCCACGTCGAGTCGTCGCGGAAACCCTGCATCGTGTAGGTGCGCTGGAGCGCGCCCGTGCGCTGGTCGTAGCCGCCGAACATCGAGGTGCTGCCGTCGGGGCGCACCAGGTCGCGCATCGTGCGGTCCGCGTGGCGGTTCGCGATGTCGGCGTACTGGGGGCGGCCGTTCTGCGCCGCCCAGTACAGGAGCTCCAGGTTCATCATCGCGTCGATGTTGACCTGGTACTGCGTCTCGTCGTCCTTCTCGTCCCAGACGCGGATCATGCCGACGGTCGGGTTGAACCGGGCCGCCAGCGTGTCCGCGGCCGCGAGCGCGGTCTGCCTCGCCGCCTCGTCGCCGGTGAGCTGGTGGTCGACCGCGAACGTCATGAACATCTTGAAGCCGAGGTCGGTGTCGTCGTGCGTGGTCTCCGGCGTCAGCGGCTCCTGCCAGCGCTCGGCGCGCTCGCGCCACGCCGGGTCCCGGGTGCGCTCGTAGACGCGCCACAACGCCGCCGGCAGGAAGCCCGCCGTCCAGTCCTTCGCGGGCTTGGTCAGCCACGACCCGTCCGGGTTGGTGCGGACCGGGTAGGCCGGCGGGGCGAGCGTGTCGGCGGTCGCGGCGAGCCGGGCGTCCGTGAAGGCGAGCACCGAGCCGTCCCCCGCGACGGGGCCGGCGTCGCCGGCCCGGGCGTCCGGGCCGGCCGCCGTCTCCGCCGGTGGCGGTGCCGGTGCGGCGGGCGCGGGGGCCGCGCACCCCGCGACCACCGCCGCGGCGAGGACGAGGACGAACACGCGCAGCCGGTGTCGTGCAGTCATGGCGGACCCCCCGGTCGCCGACCGGCGCCACGGTGGAGGGGCCGGTCGGGCGCCGGACGCTAACAGGCCCGGCGCCACGGACCGGCGGCCGTGCGCCGGGCGCTCAGCTCGCGATCGGCGAGCGGCGCGTGGCCGGGGCGGCGGTGCGCTGGGCCGGGATCGTCGCGACGAGCGCGGCGCGGCGACGGGCGCGCTGCACCGACGCCACCTGCTGCGCCTCGTCGCGGAGCGCGGCGCCTGCCTGCTGCTCGAGCGTGCCCCGACGGGCCATGCTCACCAGCGGCGTCACCATCCACGCGCCCGCACCGACACCGATCGCGCCCACGGCAGCCAGAACACCCATGTCATCCCCCGACGATCCCCGACGCTCCCCCGATGGAACGTTCTGCCTCGTCGTCGCGGCGCAGGGCCCGCTCGTTATCGGCGGTGCGCCACACCACCCGTTCGGTTGAAGGCTGGACGTCCGGGACGGGTCGAACCCGCTCGACGGCACCGCCGTCCCGGGTCGACGATGCGGCCGTGAGCCTGCCCCCGTCGGTCCGGTGCCGGCCGGTCGGTGACCCGTCCGCCGACCCGACTGCCGACCCGACTGCCGACCCGACCGCCCTCGACGACGCCGTCGACGCGGTGATCGGTGACGCCCGGGTCGTCGCGCTCGGCGAGAACAACCACGGCATCCGCGAGTTCGGGGTGCTGCGCGAGCAGCTCGTGCGGTTCCTCGTGCGCGAGCGGGGGTTCGGCGTCGTGGCGCTGGAGTCGGGGTTCGCCGAGGGCGCGCTGGTCGACGCGTGGGTGCAGGGCGGGGACGCGTCGTGGAACGACGTCGCGCGGGACGGCTTCACCTTCCGCGCGGGCGAACACCCGGAGACGGCGGCGCTGGTCGCGGGCCTGCGCGAGCACCGCGCGGCCGGGGGCGCGGTGCGGTTCGCGGGGCTCGACGTGCCGGGGTCGGGCGGGTCGCCGGCGCCGGCGCTGCGGCGGTTGCGGTCGGAGCTGACGTCGGAGCTGACGTCCGAGCTGACGTCCGAGCTGATGGACGCCGTCGACCGGGCCCTCGCGGCGACCGCGCCGTACGCGTCGGCCAACAACGGCGTGGCGCCCGGTCGCTGGTCGGCGCTGGACGCCGCGTCGCAGGACGCCGCGACGACGGCCCTGGCCCGTCTGCTGCTGCGCGTCGAGGCGCTGGGGGAGGGGCACGACGTGGCCCGGCACCTGGCCCGCGGGGCGCTGCGGCTCGACGAGCAGCTGCGCGAGCTCGGGGTGCTCCTTGCGCCGGACCCGCCGGCGCGGGTGGTGTCGTCGCGCGACGTGCACATGGCCGAGACGGTCCGGTTCCTGCTCGCCGAGCACCCCGACCGCCGGATCGTCCTGCTCCTGCACAACGGGCACGCCCAGCGCGTCCCGTTCGCGTTCCTGCCCGGGGTGGCCGCGCCGTCGGCCGGGACGTTGCTGGCCACGGAGCTCGGTGACGACTACGCCGTCGTCGGAGTCACCGCGCTCGCCGGCACCACCACCGGCCTCGCCCTCGACGACGCCGCGCGCCACGGCGTCGCCCTGTCCACCGACCCGCTGCCCGACCCCGCGCCCGACAGCCTCGAGCGCGCGGTGCTCGACGCGGGCCTCGGCGCGGAGCCGGTGCTGCTCGACCTGCAGGAGGCGCGCGGTGACGCGGGCCCGGCCTCGATCCGGCACGCCACGACCCACATCGCCGTGGACGTGGCCGCCGGCTACGACGCGGTGATCTGCCTGCCCGGGCAGGGGACGTCGCTGTGACCCGCCGCGGACACACGACGGCCCGCCGACCGGGCGGTCGGCGGGCCGTCGCTGCGCTGTGGGTCAGCTGGCGGAGTCGAACTTGAACGAGAGGTCCATCCGCACGCGGTAGGAGGAGACCTGCCCGTTCTCGACGACGAGATCGGACTTCTTGATCTCGGCGATGCGCAGGTCGCGCACGGACTCCGCGGCGGTGGCGATCGCGTTCTGCGCCGCCTTCTCCCAGGACTCGGTACTCGTGCCGATGACCTCGGTGACCCGGTAGACGCTGTCGGCCATGAAGAGACCCTCCTCGGTCGCTTCTCGGGGACACCAGCCGGGTGCCCGTCGAGTGGCCCCGCTCACACCCGTCCGCTCCGCCGAGGTGGTCTCGGGAAACGGCGGCGGCAGTGTCGGGGGGTGGGTCTACGTTCGAACACATGAGCGACGAGGTGGCGCCGACGACGCGTGAGGCGCTGGAGCGCGCCCGCGTCGCGGAGGTCGCTCACCGGCGGCAGTACCTCGAGCGCCTCGAGCGCGTGGCCGAGCTGGAGCGCCTCGACGCCGCGGTCGAGACCGGCGACCGCGGGACGGACCGCCTGGTGCAGGAGCTGTGGCGCGTGGGCCCGGCGGAGGCGAAGCGGCTGGTGCGTGAGGCTCGCGACCTGTGTCCCCGGTCCTCCCTGCTGGGCGAGGAGCTACCGCCGCGGTTGCCGTGCACCGCGGCGGTGGCGGCGTCGGGGGAGATCGGCCCGGCGCACATCGCGATCATCCGGGCGACCATGGCGCGGCTCGACCGGGTCGCTGCTCTGCCGCCGTCGCGGTGGGCGGAGGCCGAGCAGACCCTCGCGGAGAGAGCGACCGAGCTGGGGCCGAGGGGGTTGCAGGCGGTCGCCGACCAGCTGCTGGCCCACCTGGATCCGGACGGCGAGGAGCCTCCGGAGGAGGGTCGGGGCCGGGACGACGAGCTGCTGATCGTGCGCCGCAAGGACGGCGCCGTCGTGTTCCGGGGCCGCCTGTCGGACCCGGTGGACGGCGAGGCGTTCGTCGAGGTCGTCGACGGGCTCGCGGAGCCGTGCGGGCCCGACGACGAGCGGGAGCTCGCGGTGCGCCGGGCCGACGGGCTCAAGGACCTCGTCGCCGACGCCCGCGGCCCACGGGGTGTCGCCGCCGAGGCCCGCGGTGACGGCGGCGAGGACCTCGCTGAGTCGGCCACCGAGGACGCGGACACGGCTGAGGACGCAGCCGCCGACCGTGCCGAGGGAGACGGGGACGGGCCGCAGGCGGCGCTCATCCCCGCCCCCCGCCGGCCCGAGGACGTCGGAGGCCCGACGACCGGCGGCGGGCGCGGCCGGGTGGCGCGGCCGGGGCGGGCGCTGCTGACGATCACCATGGACCACCGGTGGCTCTGTGCTGCCCTCGGCGCGGGCGGCGGCGACGGCACGCTCGACTCCGGTGTGCGGGTCGCGGCGGGGACGGTGCGGCGGTGGGCGTGCGACGCCGAGGTCGTGCCGATGGTGCTCGGCACCAGGTCGGAGCCCCTCGACGTCGGCCGGGCCGCCCGCACCGCGCCCGACGCCCTCCGCCGCGCGCTGGACCTGCGCGACCGCGGCTGCGCCTTCCCGGGCTGCACGCGACGCCCGCGGCGCTGCCACGCCCACCACGTCCATCACTGGATCGACGGTGGCGGCACGGCCCTCGACAACATGGTGCTGCTCTGCCGGTACCACCACCAGCTGATCCACCGCGGCCGCTGGACCGTCGCGATCCGCGACGGGACCCCGTGGTTCACCCCGCCCGACGTCATCGACCCCGACCGCCGACCGCGCCCCGGCGGCCGACCCCGCGTACCCCTCTGACGGCGGCGCTCGCCCGCTCCGGCGGCCATGCGCGGTGTGCCGTCGAGCACGTCCACCACGCGGTGCGGGTGCACGGGATTGAACGGCGTCCGTGGCGGGCACGCGGAGGATGAGATCGGAAGCTCTGCTTCCCTCGGCCCGTCGAGATGGTGGCGGGACGTCATCACCCCCGAGAACGCGACGACGGCCGAGGCTTCCCCACCGTGTCCCGAGGACACGGCTGCTCCGCGTCCGTGCGCGCGCTCTCCCCCGCTCCGCGCCAGGAGACGCCAGTGACCTCCACGGTGCCTCGTCACGACGAGACCCCTGACACGACCACCCCCGCCACCGCCGCCACCAACGCCACCCCCGCCACGACCACCCCCGCCGACCCCGACACCCCCGTCCGCACCGTCGGCCTGCTCGCCGACCCGGGCCTGCCGACGAAGCTCGCCGAGCAGGTCGCGGGCGACCTCCCCGCCCTGCTCGCCGAGCACCTGCCCGGCCGCACGTGGCGCGTCGAGACCGCGGAGGGGCCGGTCGGCCTCGACGCCGAGGGCCTCCTGCCGATGCTGCGCCTGGGCTGCGAGCAGCAGCGCCGCCACGGCTGGGACGTCGTCGTCATCGTCACCGACCTGCCGCGGCGGGCCGGTACCGAGCCGCTCGTCTCCGACTTCGGGTCCGACGACGGGGTCGGCCTCGTGTCGGTGCCCGCGCTCGGCGCGGTCGCGCTGCGGCGGCGGCTGCGCGCCGCGGTGCTGGACCTGCTCGAGCACGGCCTCGCCGACCCCGTCGCCCCGGCGGTGGCCGGACCGGCCCGTCGCGGCCTGTTCGGGCCGCCGATCTGCCGGATCGCCTCCGAGCACGAGGGCATCGACAGCCACCTCGCGCTGCGCGGCACGCGCGGGCGGGCGCGCCTGCTCGCGGGCATGGTCCGCAGCAACCGGCCGTGGCGCCTCGTGCCCAGCCTCTCGACCGCGCTCGCGGCGGCCGCCGCCGGTGCCGCGTTCGGCATCTTCTACTCGAACATCTGGAGCCTTGCCAGCGACGCGGGGCCGTGGCGCCTGGCGCTCATCGCCGTGCTCGCGGTCGCGGCGATGAGCACCTGGCTCATCGCCGACAACGACCTGTGGGAGCGCGCGCGGTCGCGGCGCCTGCGCGCCGAGGTGCACCTGTACAACGCCGCGACGACCTCGACGATCGTGCTCGGCGTCGTGTGCTGCTACGCGTTGTTGCTGGCGCTGGCGGGCACGGCGGCGGTGGTGGTCATCCCGCCGGACACGCTCGCCGCGACCCTCGGGCACCCGGGCGGGCCCTCGGCGTACCTGGCGGTCGCGTCGATGGCGACGTCGATGGGCATCGTCGCCGGCGCCGTCGGGTCGGGGCTCACCGCGCCCGGGGACGTGCGCGCCGCGGCGTACAGCACCCGCGAGCAGCAGCGCCGCGCCCGCCTCGACGCCGAGGACGACCGGGCCGCGGAGGGCGAGCAGGCCGCTGAGCAGGCCGACCGGGTCGCCTGACCTACGCGGGGAGCGGCCGGCGGCTCGCGGCCGGGGCGAGCACGACCCCGAGCGCCGCGAGGTCGTCGGCCGACCACCCCAGCCGCCCCCAGGCGTCGACGAGCAGCAGCGTCTCCCGCGGGTGCTCGCGCCGCCCGGGTGCGTCGGCGACGGCGTGCAGGGCGCGGTCGAGGAAGTCGGCGGGGATCGTGAGCACCACCGACGGCGGCCGGCCCTCGGCCACCGCCCGCCCCACGGCGGCGTAGCCCTCGGCGAGGGCGGTCGCGTCGTGCTCGAGCCGCGCGAGGAGGTCGGGCCAGGGCACGGAGCGCTCGTCGGGATCCTCGTCGAGGGCCGAGCGCACGGTGCGGATGGTGCGGTGCGCGACGCCGAGGACGGTGAACCAGTCGACGTCGTCCTCGTGACGCCGGCGGCGCTCGGCGCGGTACTGCAGGAAGTCGGCCTCGAGGAACAGCAGCTCGCGGTCGTTGGCGTGGAGGCACGCGAGGAGGTCCGCGCGCCGCCCGGTGCCGGCCGTCCACCGCACCATGGCGACGATCAGGGCCGACAGGGCGTGCAGCGAGCGGGCCGCGTCCCGGCGGACCTCCCCGTGCCCGCCGGCCGGCCACACCGCGGCGCCGACGGCGATCCCGATCGTCGCGCCGACCGCGACGTCGAGCAGCCGCACGCCCGCCAGCGCCGGGCCGGCGGGTGCGAGCTGGGCGAACAGCACGGCGACGAGCACGGTGAAGCACGCCTGCGCCGCGATCATCCCGACGAGCTGGCCGGCGAGGACGGCTGCGACGCAGAGGAGCGGGAAGAGCACCGCGTACACCGCCGCCTGCGTCCCGACCACCTCGAGCAGTCCGGCGGCCACGACCGCGCCGGCCGCGGTCCCGACGATCGCGGGCAGCAGCGTCGCGCGCGTCGACGTGACCGACGTGCGCATGAGCGTGAGCGTCGCGAGCAGCACCCACAGGCCGTGGGAGAGGTCGAGCCCCCCGGCGACGAGGCGCGCGATCGCCAGCCCGATCCCGAGCCGCAGGGCGTTCTGCAGGTACACCGAGCGCAGCGACAGGTGGACGCGGATGCGCCGCGCCCAGAGCTGGACGACGGGCGCACCCGTCCACCACGCGAGGTCGTCGGGCGCCCGCGTGCGGCCCCGCGGGTCGACGACCACCGCGGCGGCCTGCACGGCGACGTGCGCGGCCGTGAGGACCTGGCCGACCGCCACCGCCGACCGCGCGTGCGCCACCGCCTCGTCGCCGTCGAGGAGGGTCGCGACGACGGTGACGCGGCGCGCGGTGTAGTCGGCGCGGGCCGCGTCGATCGCCGCGGGGTCGGGCAGCGGGCCCGCCCCGCGCAGGGCGACGGCGGTGTGGCGCAGCGCGGTCGCGGTCGCCGCCAGCGGGTGCGTGGCCTCGTCGGGCACGCCGCTGCGGGCGTCGGTGGCGAGCAGCGCCTCGGCGCGGCCCTGCGCCGCCCGCAGCGCGGCACCGAGGTGCTCGAGGCCCCGGGCTCTCGGCCCCGGGCCGGTCGGGCGCTCCTCCCACGGGGTGGCGAGCAGTTTCAGCCGGCCGACGGCGTGCGCGGACGCGGCTCGGCGGGCGGCGACGTCGGGTGCGCGGGTGGCGAGCGCGTCGAGCAGGTCGGCGAGCGCCTGCGCCGCGCCGGCCGCGCGGCACGCGTAGCTCTCGACCGGCCGGGCCGGCCACAGCACCCGGTCGGCGAGCGCGAGCAGGCCCATGCCCAGCGCGAGACCGAGCACGCGCTCGGGCAGCGTCTCCGGGGCGAAGGGCGGGAACGACGGCAGGATGTAGAGCAGCTGCAGGCCGTTGGCGACGCCCGCGGGCCGTGGGCCGCCGATCGGCAGGAACGCGACGACGACGCCGACGACGAGCATCCCGACCGACGCGGCGATCGTGCTGCCCGCGAGCAGCGTCCCGATCACGAGCAGCGCGGTGCCGGCGACGAAGCTCGCGGCGAGGGTGCGGGTGCGTTCGCGCGGGGTGCCGACGACCTGCGAGAGCACCCCGAACCCGATCGCGCCGAAGGCCGCGTAGATCGCGGCCGTCGTGCTGTCGAGGCCGTAGCGGCACACCGTGAACGCGACCGTCGCGACGACGGCGATCCGCACCGCGCGCCGCGTCGCCGTCAGCCCCGGGTCGCGGCGCACGAGCCACCGCAGACCCCGCCGACCCGCCATCGCTGCAGTCTGCCCGGCGGCGGTGCCCGCGGACAGTCTCCGCAGCCGGCCTCTGGACGGTGGCCGTTCGGTTGACCAAGCTTCTGGCGTCGCCGACCCCGGGAGCCCCCACGTGCCGACCTACCTCGTCCGCGCCCGCACCGAGACTCTCGGGCCCGGACGTCGAGCACGTCTCGCCGAGAACCTCACCACCGCCCACGCCGACACCACCGGCACCTCGCCCGGCCTCGTCCAGATCCTCATCGAGGACGTCCAGGGCCGCGACCACTTCATCGGCGGCCGCCTGGCGCCGACGGGCTCGGTGTTCGTGCGCGGCCACGTGCCCGCGGGCGCCGACGAGGCGACGATGCGCGCGCTCGCCGGCGCCGCGCGGGACGCCGTGGTGTCCGCGACCGACGTGGCCGCGGAGCTGGTGTGGGTGTACCTGTCCGAGCTGGCCCCCGAGGGGGTCGTCGAGGCGGGCACCCCGCACACCCGGGGGTGAGTCAGGCGGGCAGGTCCACGAGGTCGGCCAGCACCGTGCGGTGGTGGTCGGCCGACCCCAGGATCAGGGCGTCGGCGCGGGCGCGCTTGAGGAACAGGTGCGCCGGGTGCTCCCACGTGAACCCGATGCCGCCGTGCAGCTGCAGCCCGTCCTCGGCCGCGAGCAGCGCGACCTCGGCCCCGTGCGCCGCCGCGACCGCCGCCGCGACCGGCAGGTCCGGTGAGTCGTCGGCGGCGCACCGGGCGGCGTAGCGGGCGGTCGCGCGGGCCTGGGTGATCGCCACCCACAGGTCGGCGAGCCGGTGCTTGAGCGCCTGGTACGACGCCAGTTGGCGGCCGAACTGGTGGCGGTCGCGCAGGTAGGCCACGGTGTCGGCGAGGCAGCGCTCCGCGAGCCCGAGCTGCTCGGAGGCGAGGATCGCGGCGCCGATCCGCAGTGCCCGGTCCACGTCGGCACCCTCGACGATCCGCGCCGGCGCCCCGTCGAACGTCACGTCGGTGAGCCGGCGCGTCATGTCGAGCGACTCCGCGGTGGTGCGCGTGACGCCGTCCCCGTCGGCCTCGACCACGGCCACCCCACCCTCGACGGGCACGAGCAGCACGTCGGCGGTCACGGCGTCGACCACCGCGGTGACGGTGCCCGCCAGCAGGTCGCCCCCGCCGTGGCGCTCGACGGTCACCGGCACCGGCCGGCCCGCGCCGCGGGTGGCGCCGACCGCGAGCGCGGCGGTGCGCTCGCCGCCCGCGACGGCCGCGAGCAGGTCTTCGGTCGTGTCGGACGAGCCGGTGCCGAGCAGCAGCGCGGTGGCGACGACGGTGCCGAGGAACGGGACGGGCGCGACGGCCCGGCCGAGCTCCTCGGCGACGACCGCGACCTCGCGCCACGACGCGCCCGCGCCGCCGCGCTCCTCGGGCACCGCGAGGCCGGCCACGCCGATCTCCTGGGTGAGCCGCTTCCAGAGGTCGGTGTCGACCGCGTCCTCGGTGTCGGTGCGGCGCAGCACCGCGTCCCACGGCGCCTGCTTCTCGACGAGCGCGCGCACGCTCGCGCGCAGGTCCTCCTCGACGTCGGAGTAGAGGAGGTCGCCGGTCTCGGGGGTGGTGGGGGTGGTCGCGGCAGCGGTCATCGGGGCAGGTCCTTCCACGGCACGTCCTTGTCGGCGCGGGCCTCGGCGGGCAGGCCGAGCACGCGCTCGGCGACGACGTTGCGGAGGATCTCGGACGTGCCGCCCTCGATCGAGTTGGCGCGGAAGCGCAGGTAGCGCCAGCCGGCGTCGCGGCTGCCGTAGTCCTCGACCTCGGGGCGGCGCTCGGTGTAGTCGGGGTAGCGCAGGCCGTCCTCGCCCTGCAGCTCCAGCTCCAGGCTCGAGCACTCCTGGTTGAGGCGCGCGTAGGTAATCTTCACGCCGGAGCCCTCGGGCCCGGGCTGCCCGGCGGCCTGCTGCTGGCCGAGGCGCTCGGCGGTCAGGCGCGCCGCCTCGGTCTGCACCCAGAGGCGCAGCATCCGGTCGTGCAGGCCGGGGGTGCGGGCCTCGGGGTGCTCGCGCCAGCGGGTCGCGAGGGTGCCGACGGCGCCGCTCTCGCGGGGGAGCGTCCCGCCGCCGATGGCGACGCGCTCGTTCATCAGCGTGTACTGCGCGACCGTCCAGCCCTGGCCGACCTCGCCGAGGCGCTGGTCGTCGGGGACGCGGACGTCGGTCAGGAAGACCTCGTTGAACTCGGCCTCGCCGGTGATCTGCCGCAGCCCGCGGACCTCGACGCCGGGTGCGGTCATGTCGACGACGAAGTAGCTCAGGCCGCGGTGCTTGACGGCCTCGGGGTCGGTGCGGGCGAGGATGATGCCCCAGCGGGCGTGGTGGGCCATCGAGGTCCACACCTTCTGCCCGTTGAGCACCCAGGCGTCCCCGTCCCACAGGGCGCTGGTGCCCACGCCCGCGAGGTCGGACCCCGCGCCGGGCTCGCTGAACAGCTGGCACCAGATGTCCTCGCCGGTCCACAGCGAGGGCAGCCAGCGCTGCTTCTGGTCGTCGTCGCCGAAGCGCAGGATCGTCGGCGCCGCCATGCCGAGGCCGATGACGTTGAGGCGGGGCCGGTTCTCGGGTGCGCCGGCGCGGGCGAACGCGGCGTCGACGGCGGCCTGCAGGCCGTTCTCGGCGCCGAGGCCGCCGAGGCCCGCGGGGTAGTGCACCCAGGCGAGGCCGGCGGCGAAGCGCTCGCGGAGGAACTCGGCGGGGTCGCTGCTCGCGGGGTCGTGCTCGGCGAGGAACTCCTCGACGCGCCGCGCCAGTGCGGTGGCGTCCGGCGCGTCGGGCGGGCTGTCCGTGGTCGTCACCCCTGCACCCTCCGTCGCCGGCCCGCGGCTGTCGAGCCCCGACGGGGCTGCCCATCCCGGTGTGATCGTCACCTGCCAGGGTGCTCGGCGTGAGCGCACCCTCGACCGAGCTGTCCCGCGCCCTCGCGGCCCACGCCCGGCCGCTGGGCGTCCCCGACGACCTGCCCGACGACGAGACCGGTGCGTCCGCGGCGGAGGAGGGCCTGGCCGCGTGGGTGCGTGCCGCGCGGGACGCGCGGGTGGTCGCGCTCGGGCCGGCGGTCGGCGGGACGCGCGAGCTCGCGACGCTGGCCGGGCGGTGCTTGGAGGAGCTGGTCGGCGACCCCGAGGGCGGCGTCGGGACCGTCGCGCTGCAGGCCGCGGAGTCGGGCACGACGGTGCTCGACGACCACCTCCGCCAGGGCACCGGGAACGCGGGCGGGTTGCGCGAGGCGCTCCAGGGCCTCGGGTCGTGGAGCTGGCACACCCGCGAGGTGCTCGACGTCGTGCGGGCGCTCGCGAGCCGCGGCGGGGTCCGCGTCGTCGGCGTCGACCCGCGCCGCCCCGCGCCCGCCGTCCGCGTCGTCGGCGCCTTCCTGCGGACCGCCGCGCCGGACGCGCTGCCGCCGGTGGCCGACGGGCTCGCCGACCTCGCGCTCGGGTACGGCGACGGGGAGGGGACGCGCGCGGCGGTCGAGCAGGTGCGCGAGCGGCTCGAGCGCGACGTGCCCGCGCTGGTCGCGGCCACCTCGCCCGCCCGGCACGCCGAGGCCGTGCGCCACGCCGGGTTCCTCGCCCGCGCCGCAAAGCTCGCCGCCACCCCGCCCGCGCGCGCCGACGCCGTCGCCGCGCGGCTCATGGCCGACGGGGTGCTCGACGCCCTCGACCCGCACGACCCCCTCGACCAGGGTGGCCGCCTCGTCCTCTGGGCCCACGCCGACCACGTGGTCGTCCGCGAGCAGACCCTCGGCGCGCACCTGCGCGAGCGCCTCGGCGAGGGCTACCGCGCGCTGGTGCTCTCCGCGGGCACGGGGACGGTGCGCGCGACCCGGCGCCGCCGCCTCTTCGGTCCCGCGCGCACCCCGGCGACCCACCGCCTCGGCGAGGTGCCCGCGTCCTCGCTCGAGGGGGCACTGCTCGACGCGCTGCCCCGGGACGCGGTGCTCGACCTGCGCGACCCCGCCACCCCGCCCGCCGTCACCGCGTGGGCCGGCGAGGCGACGGTGCGGCGCTCGGTCGGCGACGAGGTCTCGGCGGCGGCGCCGGCGCGCGCGACCGTTCCCTGCGTGCCCGGGACCGAGCTCGACGGGGTCGCGGTGGTGCGCGCGGTGCACCCGGCCCGGGCGCTGTAGCGCGGTCAGCCCCGGGCGGCGAGCACCGCGCGGCCGCGCGGGGAGAGCTCGTAGCCGACCGGCAGCGAGTGCGTCAGCCCCAGCGCCTTGAGCTTGCGCACGTCGGCCTTGAACGGCGCGGTCTCCCGGCCGAACGACGCGGCGAGGTCGGGGGCGCGCACGGCGGGGCGCTCGGCGATCGCCGCGAGCGTCGCCCACGCCCAGGGCCCGTGACCGCTGCGCGCGTCCATCGCGTCGAGGCGCCCGGCGACGGCGGCGAGGTCGTCGGCCCCGGGCACGGTCGCGGCGAGCTCGCTGCGGGGGTCGGGCTCGTCGAGCGGGTGGAAGCGCACCCGGAAGAGCTCGGCGTCCGGCGCCGCCTGCTTCGCGGCCGCGGCGAGCAGGGCGTCGATCGAGTCGAACCCGGCGCGCCGCGCGTCGTCGGGGCCGAGGTCCTCGGGGCGCACGACGTCCACCTCGTCGACCTGCAACCGCCCGATCGGCGTCCGGTAGGGCCGCCCGGGACGGACCTGGGCCCGCCGCCAGCGCCGGAACGTCAGGTCGACCTCGCCGCGCGCGACCGGCTCGGCGAACCGCAGGGCGAACAGCACGGCGCCGATGGTGCCAGTCCTGCTCGCGCGTCAGATCGCGCCGAGGCCGACCACGACGAAGAAGAGCCAGAACGCGATCCACCCGATGATCGGGAGGTAGCCGAGCACCAGGCCGGCGATGGTCATGCCGTGGCCCGCGTACCGGCCGCTGCCGGTGTCACGCCACGCCAGGTGCCCGCAGATCACCGCGGCGATCGACGCGAGCCCGGCGGTGAAGAAGCCGAGGATGCCGCACACCAGCGCCGCCACCGCGAGCCCCGACGTCGGCGGGGTGCCCGGGGAGGACCAGCCGTAGGGGCCGCCGCCGTACGGCGCGGACGGGTAGGGCGTCGGCGCGGCGGCGGGCGGGGACGCGAAAGGGCTCGGCCCGTAGGGGGTGTGGCCGTACTGCTGGCTGTACTGCTGGCCGTACTGCTGGCCGTACTGCTGGCCGTACTGCTGGCCGTACTGCTGGCCGTACTGGTGACCGTACTGGTGACCGTACTGGTGACCGTACTGCTGATCGTGGTGCTGGGGGACCGGACCGTCGGGGCCGTACCCGGCGGCGCGGTCGGCGGCGTAGGGGTCCGAGTAGGGCTCGAGCGTGTACGGGCCGGGGCCGGACGCCCCGGCGGAGGACGGCTCGGAGGAGGACGGCTCGGAGCGGGCCTCCGGTGGCGTCGGGTGGTGCGTGTCGGGAGCGGACGGCGCGGGGGTCTCGGCCCCGTCGCGGCCGTCGCGCGGCGGTTCCCACGGCGAGCTCACGACCCGGATCGTAGTGGCGCGCGGGGGTGTTGGTCCGATCGTCGTGGGTGGTGGGGGACCGGCGGCATCGCGCGGCCTGTCCGGTCACGGCGGAGGAGGCGTTTCTCCGGGAAACGGGTCGGCGGGTGCGCTGTCGTCCGAGGGCCGCTGCCGGCAAGGGTCGCCGGGGTCGGTGCCGTCCGCGACGTAGCGCCGGGCGTGGGGTCAGGAGGCCGGGACGACGAGGTCGGCGTAGGTGTCGCCGTCGGTGTCGGCCACCGCGACCGGGCCGTCCTCGCCGTAGGCCGCCCCGTCGGTGATGGCGGCGTCGCCGTACCCGTCGGCGTCGAGGTCCACGACGACCTCGTCGACGGCGCCGTCGCCGTCGTGGTCCGAGACCGCGTACTCGTCGTAGCCGTCACCGTCCCGGTCCGCGGAGGCGGTCTCGGCGTAGCCGTCACCGTCGGCGTCGGTGGCCGTCGACTCGTCGTCA
The DNA here is from genome assembly GCF_056311855.1 of Actinomycetospora sp. ABD4_176. Classification (NCBI taxonomy): domain Bacteria; kingdom Bacillati; phylum Actinomycetota; class Actinomycetes; order Pseudonocardiales; family Pseudonocardiaceae; genus Actinomycetospora; species Actinomycetospora sp. ABD4_176. The sequence continues at coordinate 5,116,321 of NZ_CM149974.1, forward strand.
CCGTCGTGGTCGCCGTCCCACGAGGTCGCGCTCGGCGTGCCCGCCGGGAAGGACAGGAGGCCGCCGTCGGCGCCGTAGGTCGTGCCGTCGCCGGAGGTGTAGGTGTCGGTGCCGGGGTCGCTCATCGGGGTCTCCTCGCCGAGGTGGTCGGTGCGTCGACCCTCCGACGGTGCGGGCGCCCGCCGATGTTCCTGGCGAAACCCTGGCAGGACGGCTGCTCAGGGCAGCAGCAGGAAGGCCATGCGGCCCTGGGCGTCGACACCGACGCGCGCCCCGCCGGCTGCGTAGCGGTAGATGCCCGACCGGCGCTGCGGCGGCTCGCGCAGGGCGGCGAGGAGCTCCTCGCGGTTGTCGGGCTGCGCGAGCAGCGGCGCCACCTGCGACCACGGCGCCGCGTCGAAGGCCGCCGACGGCTGGTAGCGGGACTCGACGCCGGCGAGGTCGCCCGTGCCGAGGGCGGTGTAGAGGCCCTGGACGCCGGTGGCGACGGCCGCGGGCAGGGCGCGGCCGTTGGCGTCGGTGACGGCGGGGCTGCCCGCCGGGGCGGGCGGCGCCGCCGGCGCGGCAGCGCTCGGAGCCGGGGCGGGGACCGCGGGAGCGGTCTGCGCGGAGCTCCCGCCGGAGCTCGGCGCGGTGACGAGGGTCAGCACGGCCAGCGCCGCCGCCACGACGATCGCGACGGCGAGCGCGGCGCTCGCGATCCACGGACCGCGCCCGGCACCTGCCGACGCGGCCGACGCGCTCACCGCCACGCCGCCGCCCCGCGCGCGGTGATCGGCCCCGTGCTGGTCATGTGGCCTCCTCGATCGGTTCCGGCCGCAGTATCGAGACGCTCACGTCGGTGCGTGATTGCTGGTCGGGGCAGTCTGCGTCACGCGGACGGGTTCGTACAGGTCGATCGTGGCGGCCTCCGGGCCCGGCGGGTCGACGGCGGCGGGCGTGGGGATGACGTCCGTGGTCCGCGTGGGAAGGTCGGTGGCGACGTCCTCGGTGGGGCGCTCGGGGCCGGTGTCCGCCTCGCCGGCGAGGACCTGCAGGTCCCGGAGCAGCGCGGCCCCGAGCCCACCGGGGTTGGCCGGGCGCTCCTGCGCGACGCGCGCCAGCAGCGCGGTCAGGTCCCCGGCGAGCCGGCCGTCGCCACCGGGGTCGGGCGCCACGGGGTCGGGCGCCACGGGCACGGCGGCGAGGGTCGCGGCGAGGGCGCGCGCGTCGTCGTCCTCGGCCCGCGGACGGTCGTCGGGACGTCGCCCCGACGGCGCGCCGACCAGCCGGACCGCCGACGGCTCCGCATCGACCAGCACGACGTCCGCGCCGATCCGGCCGTGCACCAGGCGCGCCGCGTGGGCGGCCGCGAGCCCCCCGGCCAGCACCACCGCGAGGGCGAGCACCCGCGACGCGGGCAGCGCACCGACGTCGGCGAGCCCCCGGACGTCGGCGGGGAGGTCGTGGACGAGCCACAGGTCCCGGCCGCGTCCGGCCGCGACGTCGCGCGCCGGGGCGAGCCCGGGGTGGGGGTGCTCGGCGCCGCGCCGGACGTCGCGGACGACGCGGGTCAGGGTCCGCGGCGCCGGCGGACCGACACCGTCGTCGGGGGCGAGCGCCACCGCGACGACGGCGCGGTCCTCCCAGTCGTCGTGCGCGACCCGGACCGCGGCGGTCACCGCGTCGCCGAGCCGGTAGTGCCCGCCCGAGAGCAGCTCGCCCGGGGCGCCCGGCGCGATGTCGCCGCCGGCCGCTCCTCCCGTCCCCGTCCCCGTCCCCGTCCCCGTCCCCGTCCCCGTCCCCGTCACCGTCACCGTCACCGTCCCGGCCGACCCGGTGCGCCGGTCGCTCAGCCGCCGAAGCTCGTCCGGGCCCGGAACTGGATCCGCTCGAACACGGCGTTGGACTGCTCCAGCGTGGAGGTCCGGATCTCCCAGCTGTAGTTCAGGCCGCTGTAGATGCCGGTGGAGTACACGGTGCCGTCGCGCTCCGCGGTGTAGAGCGGACCCTGCTCGACCCCGCCCGATCGCCACACGTCGAACTGCTCGATGCGCGGTCCGAGGGCGGCGGTGTCGTCGTAGAACGATCGCGCGCCGGCGGCGTCGGGCCATCGGGCGAAGATCACCCGGGCGCCCGGCGCCGCGGTGGCGAAGTCGCAGATGTAGGCCTCGGTGGGGTTGACGCCGCTGCTGGTGGTCAGCTGGTCCTGGGCGGTCGACGGCCGGCAGTTGCCGGTGGTCGTGTCCGGGAAGACCTGGGCCATCGTCGCCTGGCCGGCCGGGACGCTCGCGGCGCCGCCCGACCCGCCGCCGCTGCCCGAGCCCGAGCCGGTCGTGGCCGGCGGCTGCGCCCCGGTCGTGACCGGCGGTGCGGGCGGGGTGGCCGTCGTCGACCCCTGGTTGAGCAGCACCACGGCGCCCACGGCGACGACGAGCAGCAGGACGAGGACGCCGGCGACGATCGCCACGATCTTGCCCGTACTGCGCTCCGGCGGCTGCGGCTGGCCGTACCAGCCCTGCGGGCCGCTCGTGCCGGGCGGCGGCGGGTACTGGCCGGTGCCGTAGCCGGGCGGGTAGCCCTGGGTGGGCGGGTAGCCGGGCTGGCCGTGGTTCTGCGTGCCGGCCGGCTGCGTCGGGCCCCACGCGGCGGGCGCCGGCTGCGGCCCCGAGCCCTGCGGCGCCCCGAACGGCGACGAGCCCTGCGACGACGGGCCCTGCGGTGACCAGGGCTGGGACTGCGGCGGCGGTGGGGCCTGCGGGCCCGACTGGCGACGCGGTCCGGGGACGTGGGTCGGGGTGGCGCCCTGCGGGCCCGACGTGCCCGCGGCGGCGGCCGCCCCCGCGAGGCCGGCGGCCCCGGCGGCCCCGGCGCCCAGCCCGCCGGCGCGGACGCCGCGGACGGTCGCGTCCTCGGCGCCGGGGGTCGCACCGGTGCCGACCGGGGCGTCCCCGCCGACCGCGCGCACGGCGGCGTCGGCGAAGTCGCCCGCGGTGGCGTAGCGCTGGGCGGGGTCCTTCGCCATCGCGGTCGCGAGCACGGCGTCCAGGGCGGGCGGTGAGCCCGGCGCGACCTCCGAGAGGCGCGGGGGCGTCTCGTTGAGGTGGTCGTACATGAGGCCCGGGCCCTCGGACACGAACGGCGGGCGCCCGGCGATCGCCTCGAAGAGCAGGCAGCCCAGCGCGTAGACGTCGACCCGGCGGTCCATCTCGCGGCCCACGAACAGCTCGGGGGCCATGTAGGCGAGGGTGCCGATGGCCGAGCCGGTGCCGGTCAGCGAGCTCTTGGTGTCGCCCCCCATCGCGCGGACGATGCCGAAGTCGACGAGGTAGACGAAGTCGCGCCCGCGGTGCTGCGTGATGAGGATGTTCGACGGCTTGACGTCGCGGTGGACGAGCCCGTCGTCGTGCGCGGCGTCGAGGGCGTCGGCGGTCTGGCGGACGATCTCGGCCGCGCGGCGCGGCTCCAGACGGCCGTTCCGCTCGATCTCCTCGGCGAGGTCGACCCCCGAGACCAGGCGCATGTCGATGTAGAGGCGGCTGTCGATGGTGCCGAAGTCGTGGATCGGGATGACGTGCGGCGACGACAGGCGCGCCGCGGTGCGCGACTCCCGACGGAAGCGCTCCTGGTAGTCGCCGTCGTCCGCGAGGCCGCCGTGGAGGCGCTTGACCGCCACGGTGCGCTGCCGGCTGGTGTCGTAGGCGCGGAAGACCTCGCCCATCCCGCCACGTCCGATGCGCTCCTCGAGGCGGTACGGCCCGAACATCTCCACCGGCTCGCCCGACGACGGCGGCGTGTGGCCCGGGGCCTCGGTGCTCATGCGGCGCTCTCCTGGATCGTGGCTCACCGGGACGACCGACAGCCCGGGTAAAAGTCACCGAGAGTATGCGCGATGCCCCTAATGCAGGCCATAGACTTCACGCTTTTCGTCGATCATTTTCACTCTCGGTGACACCCCTCGGGCGCTGTCAGCCCGGGACGTCCGTCGCCGGCTGCAGGTGGAGCGCGGCCCGCATGCGCTGAGCGTCCTGTGGCGAACGGGTGACGACGTCGAAGGAGTACGGCCGTTCGGCGTACGCAGCAGTGGCGTAGACCGTGCCGTCGGCGGCCGCGCGGGTGTGCCACGGGCCCTGCAGCTGCCCGCCGCCGTCACGCCACTGCACGGCGCCGTCGATGCTCGGACCCCACCGCACCTGGTCGTTCTGCCACTGCACGGCGTCGGCGACGGTCGGCCACTCCGTGTAGTAGACGTAGCCGCCCGGGACCACCGCGCCGTGGTCGCAGCGGACGACGGCGAGGGGCCGGGCGCCGGTCGAGGTCACGTACTCGTCGGCGCTCGGTGGATAGGTCGTGCAGGCGCCGCCGAGGACGGTGAGGTCGGGGAACGCGGCGGTGAGCCGGCCCGGCAGCACGGGCGCGGGCACGGACCCGGGGGTGGCGCGGTCGGCCCCGGGCGGCCAGCCGACGACCGCGAGCATCGCCGCCACCCCGAGCAGCTCGATCACCAGGCCGACCACGAACCCGAGCAGCGCCGCGGGCGCGCGCCGGCGCGCCCGGGGACGTGGCCCGGGGCGGGGGACCGGCGGGGCGGTGGGCGGGGCGGTGGGCGGGGCGGCCGGGCTCGCGGGGGCCGGGCTCGCGGGGGTGGCCGTGACGCGGGGCGACGTCGGCGGCCGCGGCGCGGGGACGGGCGCGCCCGGCGCGGCCCCGCCGTCGGGGACGGGGACGTAGCGAGGGGTCGCCGGCGCCACCGCCGCCCCGACCGCCCCGACCGCCCCGACCGCCTCGACCGCCCCGACCGCCCCGATCGGCGCGCGCGGCTCGGTCCGTGGCACGACGCGGACCGCGATCCGGCCCGGCCGCGCGGTCGTCGGCGTGCTCATCGCGGCCGCCGGGCGCGGGGGTCGAGGCGGCGCAGCAGGAGGGCGGTGACGACGACGAACAGCACGGTCAGACCGGCGAGTGCCCCGAGGTCGAACAGCCAGGTCGCGGCGTCGTGGTCCCACAGCGGCTCGGCCTCTGTGTAGGGCGGCGGCACGCCGGGCCCGCTGCGCACGCCGATCGTCGAGGCGCCGAGCGCGAAGCCCCACCGGGCCGGGACCAGCCACGACAGCTGCGCGAGCACGGGGCTGTCCTGGATCGGCAGCAGCGCGCTCGACAGGATGAACTGCAGCATCGCGAGCAGCACCAGCAGCGGCATCCCGCGGTCGGCGTTGTCGATCCACGCCGAGACCGCGAGCCCGACGGCCATGCTGGCGATGGTGGTCGCGGCGATCGCGACGAGGATCTCCAGGCGCGGGTCGGCGAGGACGACGGCCTCGTCGGGACCCGGCCGCCCGATGGTCCCGAGCACGCCCAGCACCACCGCCTGCAGGCCCGTGACGACGGCGAGCACGACGACCTTGGACAGCAGGTACGCCGCGCGCGAGAGCCCGATGGCGCGCTCGCGACGGTAGATCTCGCGTTCCTTGACGAGCTCGCGGATCGACGCCGCCGACCCCATGAGCGCCGCGCCCACGATGAACACCATGAGCAGGCTCTGCGGCGCGCCCGGCACCCCGCGCAGCTGCTCGGCGAGCGAGAGCCCCGTCTCCGCCGGCAGCGCGTGCGACAGCGCCGCCAGCAGCAGCGGCAGCGCGGCCATGAAGATCGCGTACTGGCGGTCGGCGGCGATCACCGCGAGGTAGCGCCGGGCGAGCACCCCGAACTGCGCGATCGCCGACTGCTGGCGCGGCGGCGGTGCCGCGGGCGCCGCCAGGACCGGGCCGCGGACCGCGGGCGCGCGGGACGGGGGCGCGGTGCCGATGTACCGCTCGCCCAGGGGAGAGCGGCGATAGCGGTCGGCCCAGTCGACGTGCTGCTCGCGGTCGAGGAGGAGGAACAGGTCGGCGAAGTCGGCGACGCCGAAGTGGGCCAGGGCATCCCGGGGTGGGCCGAAGTAGGCGACGGTGCCGCCGGGGGCGAGGAGCAGCAGGCGGTCGCAGACGTCGAGGTGGGCGACGTTGTGGGTGACCACGACGACGGTGCGCCCGTCGTCGGCCAGACCCCGCAGGGTGTGCATGACCGACTTGTCCAGGCCCGGGTCGAGCCCGGAGGTGGGTTCGTCGAGGAAGAGCAGGGAGGGACGGGTGAGCAGCTCGAGGGCGACCGAGGTGCGCTTGCGCTGCCCGCCCGAGAGGGAGTCGATGCGCTGGTCGGCCTGGCCGGTCAGCCCCAGCTCGCCGATCACCTCGTCGATCCGCCGGTCGCGCTCGCCGGAGGTCGTGTCCGACGGGAAGCGCAGCCGCGCGGCGTAGGCGAGCGCGCGTCGCACCGTCAGCTGCGGGTGGAGGATGTCGTCCTGGGGGACCAGGCCGATGCGCTGGCGCAGCTCGTCGTAGTCGGCGTAGAGGTCGCGGTCGGCGTAGGTGACCACGCCCTCGTCGGCGGGCCGGAACCCGGTCAGCGCGCGCAGCAGCGTGGACTTCCCCGCCCCCGACGGCCCGACGACCGCGAGGAGGCTGTTCTCCTCCAGCGCGAACCCGACCCCGTCGAGCAGGGTGCGGCCCCCCGCGGTCCGCACCACGAGGTCCTGGGCGCGGAAGGCGATCGCGCCGGCGTCCTCGCGCTCGACGAGCCGCACCGAACCGTCCGGGCCGGTGTCGAGGTGGAACAGCGCGTGCCCGATGCCGACGAGCATCCCGGGACGCAGCGGGACGCGACGGATGCGGCGGCCGTCGACGTAGGTGCCGTTCGGGCTGCCGAGGTCGACCAGCTCCCAGCCGCCCGCGCCGTCGGCGACCAGCTCGGCGTGGTGGCGCGAGACGAGGAGGTCGGCGACGACGACGTCGTTGTCGGACTCGCGGCCGATGCGGATGCGCCCGCCGTGCGGGGCGGCCGGGCCCGGCGTCCCCGTGGGCGCGGTGTCCTCGCGGGGCGGGGGCGCGGAGGGGAGGCGGTGCACCGCCGAGAAGCGGCCCTGGGCGCTGGGCCCGGACGGCGTGGGCCCGGACGGCGCGGGGGCGTCGACGGGCGTGCCCCGGCTCGGGGTCCCGAGGCGCCGGGTGGCGCCGGCCGGGGTCCCCGCCGACGGGGTGGCGGCCGACGGCGTGGCGGCGGGCGGGACGGCGGGCCGGGACGCCGGGGCGAGCATCGGCACCGGCGGGGCCCCGGGGTCCGCGCCCACGGCCCGCAGGACGAGGTGGACCTCGGGGCCGCCGACGCCGAGCGTCAGCGTCATCCGCGGCGTCGAGCCGGGGGAGAGGCGCAGCTGCGCGAGCCGCTCCGTGCCGACGTAGAGGCCGTTCTGGCTGCGGTCGACCAGCTCCCACCCCGTGGGCAGCGGGCGGAGCTCGGCGTGCACCCGCGACACGAGGGGGTGCACCACCTGGAACCCCGCGGCCTCGTCCCGCCCGATCGTCAGGGCCCGGCCGGTCGGCACCACCAGGCGCCGGTCACCGTGGGTGAGCTCGAGCTGCGGCACCGTGAGGGCTCGCCCGCGCGCGGGGCGGCGACCGGCGACCGGCCGGGGCACGGGCTCCACGGGGTGCACGCTTCCTCCTCCTCGCGGACCGGGCCCGAGGGCCCGGCGACGTCACCGCGCCCGGGCCCCCACCCGAGCGGTGACAGTCTGTGTTCGCGAGAAGGTCTCAGCCAGGGGGTTCGCGATAATCGCGGCGAACCATCACCAAGTGTGAGCAGCTCCGTTCAGGCGGGACGCGGCAGCGGCGCGGTGTGCGACCGGCGCGCCGCCGGGACCCCGTCGACGGCGGCGAAGGGCCGGGTCAGCGGGTCGCGGCGGGCGTCCTCGTTGCCGATGACGTGGGCACCCGCCGTCACCCGGACCGAGCCGACCTCGGCGAGCCGGCGGTGCACCCGGTCGAGACGCGCCTGCAGCGCCGCGTCGTCGACGGCCCGGCGCCGCTCGGCACGGCGGGTGTGGCGGGGCCCGGCGTCCTCGTGCCCGGTGTCGACGACCTCGGCGCGCCGGGCGGTGGAGCGGCGGGTGCGGGTGGTGGTGGTCGAGCGGCGGAACATCGTGGATCACGTCCCTCGGTGCGACGGGCCGACGTGCTGTCACCCTCTGCATCGAGCGCCGCGCGGCGGTTCTTGATGGGCCGACCGGTGGACTCCAGTTCGCGGCCCGATCGGCCGATAGGGACGGCCCGGCCGGCCCCGGCCCCGGTCAGCCGAACAGGTCGTCGAAGAACCCGTCGTCCTGGCCCGCACCGGTGTCGTCCGTGGTGTCGCCGGTCTCCCCGGCGCCGGGGTCGCCGGTCGCGCCGCCCTCGGTGTCGCCCGTCCCCGAGCCGCCGTCGGCGCCCTCACCGGACTCGTCGTCGCCGCCCGACGACGACCCGGCACGCGCCACGTCCAGGGTCACCGTGCTGCCGCGCGGCACCGCGGTGCCCACGCCGGGCGTCAGGCTCACGACGGTGCCGGCCGCGCCGCCGCCGTCGACCTCGCGCACCGAGACCTCCAGACCCACGCCCTCGAGCGTCGCCTCTGCCGAGGCCCGGGAGCGTCCCACGACGTCGGGCACCTGCAGCGTCGCGCGCCGCTGACCGATGGTCAGCTCGATCGCGCCGCCGGCGGGGCGCAGGGAGCCCGGCACCGGGTCCTGGCCGACGACCTGGCCCACCTCGGTGGGGTCGTCGGTCTCGCGCAGGCGGGGCACCGGGGTGAGCACGAGGCCCGCGCCCTCCGCGGCCACGCGCGCGGCCTCCGGGCTGCGCCCCGTGAGCAGCGGCACCTGCACCAGGCCCGGCCCGCGCCCGACCCGCAGCGTCACCGGCGAGGCCTCCTCGACCCGCGCCCCGACGTCCGGGGTCGCCGCGACGACCCGGTCGACCTGCTCGGGCGGCGAGGCGGTCGGCACGACGATCGCGGCGAGCCCGACGTCGGCGAGCGTGCGCTCCGCCTCGCCGCGGGTGAGCCCGACCAGGCGCGGCACCTCGCTGTCCGACGGGCCCAGCGCCCACCACGCGCCGCCGCCGAGCAGCACCGCGAGCACGGCCACGACCGCCACGAGGCGCCCGCGCCGCCGGGACGACCCGACGGCCGCGTGCGCCCCCGTCCGCGTCCCGCGGTGGCCGCCGCGCGCGAGCTCGGGGGTCAGGACCGTCTCGGCGGTGTCGTCGTGGGCGGCGGACCGGCCGCCCCGCGCCCGCCGCCGGCCCGGGTCGGTCGCGGCGGTGTCCGCGCCGCTGACGCGCTCGTGCTCGGCGAGCACGGCCGGCGCGTCCGGGCGCTCGCCCGCGAGGACCCGCAGGAGGTCCGCGCGCATGTCGGCGGCGGTCTCGTAGCGGTTGTCGGGGTTCTTGGCCATCGCCCGGCGCACGACGGCCTCGAGCTCGGTCGGGACGACGGTCCCGGGCGGGGCGAGCGTCGCGAGCAGCGGCGGGTCCTCCCGCACGTGCTGGTAGACGATGGCGACCGGGCTGTCGGCGGTGAACGGCGGCTCGCCGGTGAGCAGCTCGAACAGGACGCACCCGGCGGCGTAGACGTCGGCGCGGGCGTCGACCTCCTGCCCGAGCCCCTGTTCCGGGGAGAGGTACTGGGCGGTCCCGATGACCATGTCCCCGGTCAGCGCCGGGCCGGTCTCGGTGAGGGCGCGGGCGATGCCGAAGTCCATCACCTTCACGACCTCGCCCGGCGTGATCATGATGTTGGCCGGCTTGACGTCGCGGTGGACGACGCCGTGCTCGTGGCTGAAGCCCAGCGCCGCGCAGACGTCGGCCATCACCGCGCAGGCGCGCTCGGGCGGCATCGGGCCGTGGGCCCGCAGGAGGTCGCGCAGCGTGGAGCCGCTGACGTACTCCATGACGATGTACGGGAGGCCGACCCCCTCCGCGGCCACCTCGCCGGTGTCGTAGACCGCGACGATCCCGGGGTGGTTCAGCGAGGCGACGTTCTGCGCCTCGCGCTCGAAGCGCAGGCGGAAGGAGGGGTCGCGGGCGAGGTCGGCGCGCAGCACCTTGATCGCGACCTCGCGTCCCAGCCGCACGTCGTGGCCCGCGTGCACGTCCGCCATGCCGCCACGGCCCAGGCTCGGGCCGAGCTGGTACCGCCCGGCCACCAGCGTCGCCTGCGACATGCGCTCCTCGTGCCTCCGCTCGTGGTCGGTGCCCGCCGGGGTGCGCGGGGGACGCGGGTCAGCATCACCCGGACGGGACCAACGGTGCGGGAGCGGGTCGGCAACGGCGGGTCGCCCCTTCGGCGCGCGAGTTCGCCCGTTCGTCGGGACCGGTGCCGTCAGTTGCCGCAGGAGCAGCAGTCGCAGCAGCTGCCGCCCTCGGAGCATCCGTCGCAGCAGTCGCAGCCGCACTCCGTGCAGTCGCAGCAGCTCGCGCAGGGGTTGGACCGCGGCTGCCCGCTCCAGGGGCCGGTGATCTCCTCGGCGCAGCAGAGCTGCCCGGTGCAGCACAGGCCCGCCGCCGCGACGCAGCCGCCGACGAGCCCGCGCGGCCCGCGGCCCGGGGAGCCGTCGCCGGGCTGCGGCGGGTGGTCGGTGGACGGCTGCTCCGTCCGGACGCACGTGCGGTCGAGGGCGCGCTCGGTCTCGTGGACGAGGAGGCGATGGGCGAGGCGGGCGTCGAGACCGTGGAGGTCCGGGAGGTCGACGACGGGCAGCGTCGCGGCGAGCGTCGCGACCTGCGCCCGCGCCGCGGCCGTGGTGGCGGGGACGCCGGCCCCGGTGGCGTCGACGGGGTTCCAGCGGCCGGTGCGCCGGTCGTCGTCGAGGTCGTCGAGGGCGTCCAGGAGGTGCGCCAGCCGACCGAGGGCGGCGCCGGCGCGGGCCAGCGGGGCGGCGTTGCCGGGGCGGCCGGCCAGGACCGCGGTGTGCGCGAAGGCGGCGGCCACCGCGTCGGCGGTCGGGGCGGTGACCTCGTCGAGGGTGACCGCTCCGGCCGCGTGCTCGACGGCGTGCTGGCGCGCGGGCACCGCGAGCAGGGCGGACGGGTCGAAGCCCGCGGGGGCGGTGGCGCGGGCCCGCGCGCTCCACCGGTCGGCGACCCGGCGCGCCAGCGCCGCCGCCGGCCGGTGGCGCAGGACGCCCTGGCGGTCGTCGACGTGGTCGGCGAGGTGCCCGGCCGCGAGCAGCAGCGCGGCGTGCGCGGCGAGGCGGGCGCCGTCGCCCGAGACGACGGTGGCGGTGCGCATCCCGCGGGCGGGGCAGGGGCCGGCGCGGCGATCGTGCCGGTCGGGGGTCGTCGTCTGGGCCGCGGTGAGCACCGAGACCAGCAGGGCGTCGACGTTCGTCGCGGTGCGGGCGAGCTGGCCGTGCCCGTCGCGCAGCGCCAGGCACGTGCCGCAGAGGTGCGCCGCCCACCGGCGGTGCAGCGCGGGCGGGAAGTGGTGGCGGCAGGGCCGCACGATGCCGAGCACCGCGAGGACGCTAGTGATCCACGGAGTCGATCACGACGGGCCGTTCGCCGTGTGGGGTGCCGCCGTTCGTCGCAATCGACTCCCCCGTCGGCGTGTGTGGTGGGAGGGGACCGGGAAGGGTCTGCGCGACCGCGTCACGCCCCGTCGGGGGCTGGCGTGCCGCGACCGATCGGGAGGGAACCCGTGATCTCAAGGAACACGACGCGCCTGCTCTGGGCACCCGCGCTCGCCGGCGCCCTGTCGCTCGGCGTCCTCGCCGGCTGCTCGCAGGAGCAGCCGGCGGCGGCCCCGGCGCCGGCCGGGCAGCCGAGTGCCGCCGCGGGCCAGGGGCAGCCGGCCCCCGGCCAGCCGGGCGCGGCGGGGCAGCCGGGTGCGGCGGGGCAGCCGGGTGCGTCGGGTCAGCCGGGTGCGGCGGGTCAGCCGGGTGCGGGCACCGCGCCCGGTGGCGGCGGCGCCGGGGGCACCGGCGCGCCGGACGGGGCGAACGCCGACGGCTCGGGGTCGCAGGACGGGTCGGGCAGCGGCTCGGGCTCGGGCAGCGGCTCGGGCGCGGGTGGCGGCGCGAGCCAGACCCCGTCGGGCGGCGTGGCCACCGGCGGCGGCTCGACCTCGGGCGTCGAGCACGCGGGCCTCATCGGCGCCGGCGCGCTCGCGCTGGCCGGGGCCGGCGCGCTGGGGGGCGTGGCCGCGCGCCGTCGCCGCTCCGAGAGCTGAGCACCCTCGACGACCGTGACGCCGACGACCCCGCCCACCGCCCGGTGCGCGGGGTCGTCGTGTGCCACCGGCAAGCCGGCTCGCGGTCCGGGCGGGAGGGGGGGCAGCGTGAGCGAGGTGCCGGACCCCGCCGAGGATGATCAGGAGCACTCCACGCACGCCGAGCCGGCCGGCGGGGCGCGTGAGGTACCCAGGATCACCGAGGACCGGCCCGCCCCCGACCGCCCGCGCCGGGCCCTGCTGGCCGGGGCGGTGGTGCTCGCGGTGCTCGGGGTGGCACTGCTGAGCTGGGCCGCGGGCCACCAGTCGTCGGCGCCGCCCACGCCCACCGCAGCCCCCGCCCCCGCCGGCGCCCCCGCCGGCCCGCCCCTCCCGGCCTCGCCGGCGACCGCCCCGCTCGTTCCCTCGAGCACGCCGCATCGGCCGCCCGCCGCCTCCCCGCCCGCGACTCTCCGGGTCCCGGCGATCGGGGTGGACACGCCGGTCGACCGGGTCGGCCTCAACCCCGACCGCACCATGGAGGTCCCGGCCGAGGGCTCGCCGGGCTACGACCACGCCGCATGGTTCCGGTACTCGGTCACCCCGGGGCGCCAGGGCCCGTCGGTGCTCATCGGGCACGTGGACTCCGCGGCGTCGGGCCCCTCGGTGTTCTACGAGCTCGGCCGGCTGCGCCCCGGCGACCGGGCGGAGGTGACGCGCGCCGACGGTGTCGCGGTGACGTTCGAGGTCACCGAGGTCGTCGTCGTGCCCAAGGACGCGTTCCCCACCGACCGGGTCTACGGGCCCACCCGCGGCCCCGAGCTCCGGCTGATCACCTGCGGCGGGAGCTTCGACCGGGGCGCGGGCTCCTACCGCGACAACACCGTGGTGTTCGCCCGCGCGGTCGGGTGATCAGGCCCCGATCCGCGCCCGGAAGTGCATCGCGCGGTACGGCCAGTTGTCGCGCGTGTTCCACTGGCTGACGACGAGGTGGATCTCGTCGGGTGTCGAGCCGGGCAGGATGTAGCCGCCGTAGCACTGGGCGACGCGCCCGCAGCCGTGGTCCTCGTCGCCCCAGCCGCAGCCGGCGATCACGGTGAGGCGCTCGGCGGTGGTGAGGTCGGTGGTCGGCCCCTGGGGCATCGGGATGAGGTCGACGCGGTAGTGGCCGGCGTCGAACAGCGCGAGCCACCACTGGTCGCCCACGCGGCGCAGCGACAGCTCGCCGAACGCGCCGGCCAGCACCGGCGTCGGCGGGTTGCCCCACGCCCAGGCCCCGTCGGCGAAGCCCCAGCCCTCCCACGCCGCGGCGTCGAGGAGCCGGTCGGCGGGCACGCGGTGCAGCAGGAGGGGCTTGTCGCGCTGGAATCCGGTGGTCAGCGCGTAGACGTAGCCGTCGGGCCCGAGCTCCCAGGTCAGCATCTGGAACAGCCCGCCGAGGTGCCCGCCCGGCCAGGACAGGCCCGTCGACTCCCACGTGACGCCGTTGTCGCGCGAGCGGTGGATCTCGGTCCAGTGGACGTTGCCGAGGCCCTCGCAGGCCATGACGTGCAGGTACATCTGGTCGCCGACGGTGATGAGGTCGGTCGGCAGCTGCGTCGTGATCCGCGTGCCGCCGACGAGGCCGCCGAACCGCCCGCCGATGCGGGCGTTGTGCCGGTAGGCGATGACCTGGTCGGCGTAGGGGTGGTCGCCGCCCGCGGAGCCGGTCCAGCGCACGCCCCCGGGGTCGCGCACCGTCGCGGGGTCGCCGAAGAGGATCACCGGCGAGCGCCAGCCCGGACCGCCCGGCTGCCTGCTCTCGAAGGTGTCGCCGAAGACCGCGACCAGCCGCCCGTCCGGCGCGAGCGCCGCCGCGCCCAGGTCGGTCCCACCGATCCCGTAGTCGTCGGTGTGGCCCGGCCCGGTCAGGTCCCGCAGCTTCGTGACCTCGAGGGTGCGCATGGCGCCGGTATACCGGCCGCCCGCGGACAGCGGAATCGATTCCTCCGGAGGGTGTGTCGCGGCGCGGTAACGAGCGCGTCGCGGGCGACGACTCCGCAGGCATCCGCCACCCGGGCGGACGGGGGGAGGGTCGCCGTGGAGATCGTGCTCGGCATCGTCGCAGTACTCGCCGTCGTGCTCACCGTCGTCGTGGCGCGCCGCGACCGGTCGGGCCCGCTGCCCGGGCCGCGCCTCGCCCCGGACCTCGCCGCGACGATCCTGCTCCGCGCCGGCTTCCCGGCCACGCCGCACAACGTGCTGGCCGTGCAGGAGCACCTCGGCGCGCTGTTCCTCGAGCGCGGGCGTGGGGATCTCGACGCGGCGCGCTGGTCGCAGGTGGTCGCCGCGTGCGAGGCCGGCCGCGCGGGCATGCGGCCGGACCTCGCCGGCTGGCCGCAGTACGTGCTCGACCAGGTCGCGTCGGCGACGGGCGGGACCGTGGCCGCGGGCCTCGCCCGGCGCTGCCAGGACCTGCTGCTCGCGAGCGTCGGCACCGGGCGCGGCCTGTTCGGCGGCTCGCTCTTCGAGCCCCTGCCGCGGCTGCGGCCCGCGGCGCGGACGGCGTAGGAACGGGACAGCCGCCCAGCGGACGGCGCTCGTACCCCTCAGGCCGGGATGCGCTCCACCCGCGGCGCGCGCCGGGGCGCGGGCACAACGGCGACGGGCGGCCCGGACGTCGTGCGCCACGCGGCCCGGGTCCGCTGCTCGATGGTGCCCCGCGTGCTCATGAGCACCGTCGGGGTCGCGACCCAGGTCGCGGCGGCGAGTCCGCCCAGGCCTCCCAGGGCGAGCGCGATCGTCTTCATGCGGTGTTCCCCCCTGGCCCGATCGGCGTCGGGCGCTGCTGCACGCCGACCACCGGCCGGCACCCGGAACGGTAGAGCGGCACCCGTGGCCTGCCGTGAGCCGTCCGGGTGACGGCTGCTCAGGTTGCTCTCACGTGTCGGTGACGTGGGTCACTGAGCGGGCTCCGGGTCGCCGGGTGCCGACTGCGCCGGCTGGCGGTGGGACCGGTTCTCCGGGCTGCGCGACGCGCTCGCGGGCCCGGTCGGCGTCGTCACCGGCGACTACCTCGCCGAACCGACCCTGCGCCAGCTCGCCCTCGAGCGCGCGCAGGACCCGTCGCTGGGGTACGCGCGCAGCTTCCTCGCCCAGTTCACCGACGCCGTCGGGCTGCCCGCCGAGCGCGGCGCGCGCCTCGTGGTCGACGCCGGCGGGCTGAACCCCGCGGGCCTCGCCCGCGAGGTGCGCCGGGTGATCGACGACGCCGGACTGGACCCGCGGGTCACCGACGCCTCGCTGACCGTCGGCGCAGCCGCGTGGTGGCACCGCTGGCGGACCGAGGACTGGGGCCCGCTCGCCGGCGCCGTCGCCGCCGCGCACGTCATCGAGTGCGGACCGCAGGCCACCGGCGGCAACTTCTCGGGCTTCACGTCCGTGCCCCGTGTCGACGACCTCGGCTACCCGATCGCCGAGATCGCCGCCGACGGCACCGCCGTCATCACCGAGCACGAGGTCGCGGGCGGCACCGTCACCACCGACACCGTCACCGCGCAGCTGCTCTACGAGATCCTGCGGGGGCCGGGGCGGTAGCGCCGCTCAGGCCGCCGTGTCGCCGCCGCGCTGCTGGTGCCAGCGCACGACGCGCACGACGACGTCGTCGAGACCCTCGCGGTCGAGCGTCCGCCGGAGCCCGTCGGCGGTCTGCAGCGCATCGAGCCCGGGGTAGGGCCCGTGCGCGTCGACCTCGCCGGTCTGCGGGTCGACGGCGAGCACGACGTAGCCGTCGCAGCGGTCGAGATCGGTCTGCACCGCGATCCAGTCGACGTACGCCACCTGCTCCGCCGTGACCGGACCGTCGATCGCCGCCGGCGGCTCGGTCGGGGCGGCCGCTTCCGGGCCGGGCTCGCCCGCCGCGGGGTCGGTACGGGCGCAGCACCGGGGGTCGTGGTTCATCGGCTCCTCCTCCGCGCTCGGCGCTGGGTACCGCGCGCCGTCCCGGTGACCCCGTGGTCCGTGACACCGTCGAGTGACGATGACCGGTCGTGTGCGGGTCGCTGTCACGAGTGGTGACGCCAGGGTGCCCAACCTCTGACTCAAGCTTTCAACTATTCACTCGGGAGGGGGTACCGCTCGGCGACCTGCGTCACGCGCCGAACGTGATCGGCACCGGGCGTGTCGGCCCGCTCACTCCTCGTTGATCTCCCCGCGACCAGAGTTAGATCGTTAGGCGAACTAACTTCTACCGGGAGGCGATCTCGTGAGCCGGTACGAGCAGTGGGACATCGGTCGAGCGTCGGGCTGACGGCACTCGTGGTCGCGGCGGGCCGGTCGGTCGACACCCACCGCACCGACGGGCTGATCTCCGACCCCTACGCCGAGCGCTTCGTGGCGGCCGCGGCGCCCCCGCAGCCCCTGCCGACCCGTCCGGTCCCACCGCGCGACGACTCCGACGACGAGCTCTGGCAGATGATGTCGGGCTACATGGGCGTGCGGACCCGCTTCTTCGACGAGTTCTTCACAGCCGCGGGACGCGACGGCGTCCGGCAGGCGGTGATCCTCGCCGCCGGGCTCGACGCGCGGGCGCAGCGGCTGGCCTGGGCCGAGGGCACGACGCTCTTCGAGATCGACCAGCCCGCGGTGCTCGCGTTCAAGGACGACGTCCTCGCCGAGGACGGCGCCCGGGCACGGTGCGACCGGCGCACCGTGGCCGTCGACCTGCGCGACGACTGGCCCGGCGCCCTCGACCGCGCCGGGCTCGACCCGACCGTCCCGACGGCCTGGCTCGCCGAGGGGCTGCTGCCCTACCTGCCCGCCGAGGCGCAGGAGGCGCTGCTCGCGGCGGTGCACGAGCGCTCGGCGCCGGGATCGCGGATCGCGGTCGAGGACTTCACCGACATCGGCCGGCAGCTCGAGGACCCCGCGTTCCGGCGGGTGGCGGCGGGGATCGGCGTCGACATGCCCGCGCTGCTCCACACCGACGACCGCGCCGACCCCGGCGACCGGCTCGCCGCCCTCGGGTGGACGGTCCGCCGCGACGTCGCGGCCGACGTCGCCGCCGGCTGGGGACGGGAGCTCGATCCGCTGACCCGCCGCCTGAACGGCCGCTCCGCGTTCGTCACCGCCACCCGATAGGTCCGGTTCGGGCCGGTTGTCGGGGCGACGGGGCGTGATCCCCTCCGCTCCGGCGGTTCCCGTGCGGGCAGCGGGTGCCTAGTGTCGGTCGACGCCCACGACCGCCACACGGGAGGACGGCCATGAGCGACACGCAGCTCCACGTTCCGGAGAACCTGACCTGGTCCGCGGTGACCGGCCGGGTCCGCGACCTGGTCGGCGAGGCCTTCGCCGACGACGGGCCCGCCAACCTCATCGACGGCGAGTGGCAGGCGGTGGGCACGCCGGCCGACCAGATCAGCCCCAACGACGGGTCGTCGCTGGGCACGATGCTCAAGGTCGACTCCGCCACGGCCACCGACGCCGTGCAGCGCGCGGCGCAGACCCACCGCGGGTGGGCGGGCACCGAGCTCGACGAGCGCCGTCGCCGCGTCTCGTCGGCCCTCGACGCCATCGAGGGCGCGCGCGACGACCTCGCCCTGCTGCTGGCGTGGGAGATCGGCAAGCCGTGGAAGGCCGCGTGCTCCGACGTCGACCGCGCCATCTCCGGCGTGCGCTGGTACGTCGACGAGATCGAGGGGATGCTCGCGCGCGACGTCGAGGGGGCGCCGGCCAAGCGGGTGCCGCTCGAGGGGCCGGTCTCGAACATCGCGAGCTGGAACTACCCGATGAGCGTGCAGGTGCACGCCGAGCTCGTTCAGCTGCTCGCCGGCAACGGCGTCGTCGCCAAGACCCCCACCCAGGGCGGGTGGATGACGCTGACCGTCGCCCACGCCCTCATGGCGCGCGAGGGCCTGCCGGTCACGCTGCTCTCCGGCGACGGCTCCGAGCTCTCCGACGCGCTCATCCGCTCGCCCGAGATCGGTGCGCTCGCGTTCGTCGGCGGGCGCTCCAACGGCGGCAAGGTCGCCGCGCAGCTCGCCGACACCGGCAAGCGGCACATGCTCGAGCAGGAGGGCCTCAACACCTGGGGCATCTGGGAGTTCTCCGACTGGGAGTCGTTCTCGGAGATCCTCAAGAAGGGCTTCGAGTACGCGAAGCAGCGCTGCACCGCCTACCCGCGCTTCGTCGTCCAGCGCAAGCTCGTCGACCAGTTCCTCGCGACCTACCTGCCGGTGCTCGACGGGGTGCGCTTCGGGCACCCGCTGGCGGTGGAGGAGGGGTCGTCGGGGTCGACCGACGACCTGCCCGCCCTCGACTTCGGCCCCCTGATCTCCGCGGGCAAGGCCCAGGAGCTCGACGACAGCGTCGCCGAGGCCCTGCGCCACGGCGCCATCCCGCTCTACCGCGGGAGCCTCGGGCACGGCCGCTTCCTGCCCGGCCAGGACACGTCGGCCTACCACGCGCCGGTGTCGATGCTCGCCCCGCCGGGGGCGTCGCGACTCATGCACGAGGAGCCGTTCGGGCCGGTCGACTCGATCGTCGTCGTCGACACCGAGGCGGAGCTCCTCGCCCAGATGAACGCGTCGAACGGCGCGCTCGTCGCGAGCATCGCCACGGACGACACCCAGCACGGCGAGCGCCTCGCCGAGCAGGTCCAGGCGTTCAAGGTCGGGATCAACAAGCTGCGCTCCCGCGGCGACAAGGACGAGGCGTTCGGCGGGCGCGGCGAGTCGTGGAAGGGCGCGTTCGTCGGCGGGGAGTACCTCGTGCAGGCCGTCACCGAGGGTCCGCCCGGGGAGAACCTCTACGGCAACTTCCCCGGCTACCACCGGTACCCGGCGACCTGACGGTCCGCGCGAGTAACCTCCACCCGGCGCGGCGTCGGGCCCGCCATCGGTCGGGGGTCTCGAGCGCGGGAGGGGCCGGATGGTCCTGCGGAGCCGGGTGGCGCGCGACGTCGCGCCCGGAGGACCCGCCGTCGGTGCCACGGTCCTCATGCCCGAGGGCCGGGTCGGGCCGGTCATGGCGCTCGTGCGGCGCCTCGTGCTCGCCGTCGGGGCGCTGCTCGCGGCGACGCTGATCGTCTGGTTCCAGGCCGACGGCTACATCGACAACAACAGCGACGACGGCATCGGCTTCGTCGACGCGCTGTACTACGCCACGGTCTCGCTCTCGACCACCGGCTACGGCGACATCGTGCCCGTCACCGAGTCGGCGCGGCTCTGGACGATCCTGGCGATCACGCCGCTGCGCCTGCTGTTCCTCATCGTGCTGGTCGGGACCACGGTCGAGCTGCTCACCGAACGGTCCCGGCAGGCGTTCCGCATCCGACGGTGGAGGTCGCGCGTGCGCAACCACGTGGTGGTCGTGGGCTACGGGACGAAGGGCCAGGCCGCGGTGACCACGCTGCGCGGCGACGGCCACGACGTCGACCACATCGTCGTCGTCGACACCGACCGGGGTCGCCTGGACGCGGCGTCGGCGCTGGGGCTGGTCACCGTGCGCGGCGACGCGACCCAGTCGTCGGTGCTGCGGACCGCGGGCCTCCCGCACGCGACGGCCCTGGTCGTCGCCACCAACCGCGACGACACGGCGGTGATGGTGACGCTGACCGCGCGGGAGATGGCCCCGAAGATCACGATCACGGCCGCCGTGCGCGAGGCCGAGAACGTGCACCTGCTGCGGCAGTCGGGCGCCGACTCGGTGGTCGTGTCCGCGGAGACGGCGGGCCGCCTGCTCGGCATGGCGACCACGACCCCGGCGGTCGTGTCGGTCGTCGAGGACCTCATCTCGCCCGAGGCCGGCATGAGCATCGGCGAGCGGACGGTCTCCGAGGCCGAGGTCGGCGGCTCGCCGCGGCACCTGCGCGACATCGTGCTGGGCGTCGTGCGCGACGGGCACGTCCACGCCATCGACGCCCCGGAGGTCGACGCCCTCGAGCGCGGCGACCGCCTCCTGTGCGTCCGCCGCGCGGGCCCCGACGACGAGTAGGTGGTGCCAGCGAAGTGCCGTTGCGGACACTCGACGCCCGTATCGGTACTTCGATCACCGTCGCCCGATGGATCAGCGGTGCACCGAGAGCAGGCAGCCGGGACAGTCGGCCTGCTCGGCGCGCAGGCCGGGCACGACCTGCTCGACCGCCGCGCCGCAGCGCGCCCGCAGGCCGGTGGGGTCGCCGAGCTCGCCGGTGGTGACGTCGACGACGTGGCGGCGCCGGTCGTCGCGGCCGGCGGCGACGAGCACGAGCGTGCCGTCCGGCTCCGGGTCGCCCGGCGTGGGGCGGCGCGGCGGCTCGGGCTCGGGGGGCCGGTCGCCCAGCGGGGGCGGCGGCGTCGAGGACGGCAGGGGGTCGAGCCCGCTCGACGGGCTCCGGGTGGGTCGGGCGTCGGGGTGTCCGGGGTCGGGGACGGTCATGTGACGCTCCCTCGTCGGTGTCCGAGCGATGCGGCATCGCCGGCGTCCACCGCCAGGATCGCCACATCCTCGCTCGCGCGACACGCCGCGGCGTGCGCGCCGACCACCGTAGGCCGCCGACACCGCGCTGTCGGCCCCGCGCACGTTCACCCGCGGCGAACCCGTGCCGAGCCGGCCGACGGGGAGCGCGCGCCGAAGATCACCAGGACCTGACGCACCCGGGACGGCCGGGCGAGGTGCGTCACGTCCTCCTGATCACCGGACGGCGGGGGTGCCCGAGGGCCCGCCGGATCGGGAGCGCGAGCGGGCGCCGGAGGCGTGCGTCAGGTGGCGACGGGCTCCACGCGGCCGTCGGGGTGGTGCACGGCCGCGGCGAGGACGAGCTCGGCGACGTCGGGTACGGCGTGCTCGACCGACACCTCGGCCACGTCCCGGCCGACGGGCCAGTCCTCCGGGCGGCGTGCGGTGTCCGGGCCGCGGCGGGGCGGGTTGATGAGCGTGGCGCCCATGTTGATCGGCGAGAGGCGTACCGCGTCGGCGTGCCGGGCGAGCAGGCCCGCGGTGTCGACCTCGAGCACCAGGTGCGCCCGACCCCGGTACGCGCGCGCCGCGAGCAGCCGAGCGACCCGCCGGCGCGTGGGCCAGAAGTACACGCGGCCGTTCAGCATCCGGTAGAAGTCCCGGATCGCCATGCCGTCGAGGCAGCGGGCGAGCTGGCCGTCGTGCAGCACCCCGTTGTCGCGCAGCACGACCCCGTCGCCCAGCGGGACCGTTGTGGCCCGCCGGCCCGTCACCAGCGCGGACGAGGCCCCGAAGCGTTCGACGAGCGCGGTGGCACTGACGAGCCCGTGCGCGCGGATCGAGGGCCACGCCCCGGGCTCGGCCATGTGGAACAGCCGCGGGTACCGGGCGGCGAGATCGCCGGGCGCGCGCCCGGCCCCGCTCACGAGCGGCGGCGCGGCAGCGGCATGGCGGGCCCGGTGCCGCCGGTGTCGTCGCGGCCGTCGCGGGGCGCGCGCCGGGCCGCCGGCAGCAGGCGCAGGCCGTCGAGCACCCGGGCGAGGACCTCGGGCCGGGGTGAGGGGACGGGCCCCACGGCGACCTCGGCGGCGCGCCCGGCGAGGTCGGCCCGCTCGACGGGGTCGGAGGGTGCGGTGTCGGGCCCGGCCGGGTCGAGCACGGACTCGCCGGCGTCACGATCGGGGGTCACTCGTCCGAGCGTAGGTCGGGGGTGTCCGCCGCGGGCGCACCGCGGCCGCCGGGCGGGCGACGGCGGGCGGGCCGCGACGAACCGCAGCTCGGCGCGGCGGACCGCGTGGCACGGCGTGTCGAGGGGCTGTCACGCTGGGTCGATCGGGGCGGCGCCGCACCGCGCAGCGCGTAACGCGTGCCGTTCGTCGTCCGAGAGCTACGGGAGTGACCGGCCGACGGCGGGCGGTCCACGGCAGCAGGGGTGGTCGGGGAATGAGCATCGGCGGCATGGTCGACGGCGGGGGGCCGGGACCGGACCAGGACGAGGAGCGCGGGCAGCGGCGGCGCGGGGTCCGCGCGCTCGTCTACGGGCTGATCGCCCTGCTGGTGCTGGTCCTGCTCGCGGCGGCGGGCATCGTCATCGTCACGCAGCAGCTGGGCTCGCAGGTCGGCCGCTATCCCTCGGTGTTCGCCCCGATCGACCCGTCCACGCGCCCCGCGGACGCCGCCGGGCAGACGTTCCTGCTCATGGGCACCGACACCCGGTCCCCGGAGGCGACCACCGGCACCGACGCCGCGCCCGACGCCGTCTTCGGCTCGCAGCGCAGTGACGTCATCATGGTGGCGTCGATCGCCGAGGACGGGCAGAGCGCCAGCATCGTCTCGATCCCGCGCGACTCGTGGGTCGACATCCCCGGCCGTGGCCAGAACAAAATCAACGCGGCGTACGCGTTCGGCGGGCCGCCGCTGCTGATCCAGACCGTCGAGCAGCTCACGCGCGTGCACATCGACCACTTCGCGGTCATCGACTTCGCGGGCTTCGCGCAGATGACCGACGCCGTCGGCGGGATCGACGTCAACGTGGGTCAGGAGTCCGAGCGCGACGGCGTCGTCGTCCCGGCCGGCGAGCAGCACCTCAACGGCGAGCAGGCGCTGGTCTACGTCCGCGAGCGCAAGAACCTGCCCGGCGGGGACCTCGACCGCGTCCGGCGCCAGCAGGCGGCCCTGCGCGCGTTCCTGCAGCAGGCCCTGTCGTCGGGGACGCTGTCCGACCCCGCCCGTGCCTACACGCTGGTCGACACGGTGACCCGCCACGTCGGCGTCGACGACTCGCTGTCCAACACCGGCCTCGCCCAGCTCGCCTTCGGCCTGCGCGACCTGCGGAACTCGAACGTCTCGTTCCTGACGGTGCCGGTGACCGGGACGGGGATGGAGGGCGACCAGTCGGTCGTCTACCTCGACGAGGGCGCCGGGCGTGACCTGTGGTTCGCGGTCAACACGGACACGGTGCCGCAGTGGGTCGCCCAGCGCCCGCAGGAGCAGCTCTCCGACACGCCGCGCTAGATCCGGGTATGCCTGGTCCATGAACTGGGACGTCGTGGTCGTGGGCGCCGGCTCGGCCGGCTGCGCGCTGGCCGGGCGCCTCACCGAGGACCCGCACCGCCGCGTGCTGCTGCTCGAGTGCGGGACGGCCGTGTCCGACGCGGCCGCGTACGGCGCGGACGTCCGCGACGTCGCCTCGCTGGCGGCCGCCGACCCCGACGGCCCCCACACCTGGGACGTCCGGGTCGAGCTGCTCCCCGGCAGGCACACGCGCGTGGGGCGCGGGCGGCTGCTGGGCGGGTCGAGCGCGGTCAACGGCGCCAACCACCTCCGGGCGACGCGCGCCGACCTCGACGCGTGGCCGGGGTGGTCGTACGACGCGACGCTGCCCTACTACGTCCGCGGCGAGCGGGACCTGGACATGCACGGCCCGCTGCACGGCGGCGCGGGCCCGGTGCCTGTCGTGCGCCCCGCGGGCGAGCTGCGCGCGCCGGTCACCGAGCGGTTCCTCGCCGCCGCGGCCCGCGTCGGCGTGCCCGCCGAGACCGACAAGAACGGCGACCAGCCGCCCGGCGCGGGGCTGGTGCCGGGCAACGTGCGCCGCGGGGTGCGCGTGAACGCGGCGATGGCCTACGTGCTGCCGCACCTCGCGCGGGAGAACCTCGCCGTCCGCGGTGGCGTCACCGTCGCCCGGGTGCTGCTCGACGGCGACCGCGCCGTCGGCGTGGAGAGCACCGACGGCGAGCGGATCGAGGCCGGCGAGGTGGTGCTCGCGGCCGGGTCGGTCTGCACCCCGCAGCTGCTCGCGCTCTCGGGCATCGGGCCGCCCGACGCCCTGCACACCGCCGGCCTGGCCGTGCGCCACGAGCTGCGCGGCGTCGGGCGGGGCTACGGCGACCACCCGAGCGTCTACCTGGCGTTCCCCGACCCCGGGGAGGGTCTGCACCCCGAGGCACCCGGCGCGCAGGCGGCGGTGCACCTCGACTCCGGCGACGACCCGGCCGGCGACCTCGAGATCCTCCTGTTCGCCCGGCCGTTCGCACCGGGCGGGTCGTGCCACCTCATGTGCGCGCTGCAGGCCCCGGAGAGCCGCGGGGTCATGTCCTTCGCGTCGGCGCCCGGCGAGTGCCCGCGCCTCGAGCACCGCTACCTGGTCTCGGGCCGCGACCGGGCCCGCATGCGCCAGGTCGTGCGCCGGGGAGGGGAGCTGCTCGCGGCCGGGGGGCTCGCGCTCGACCCCGGCCGCGGCAGCGACGACCGCGCCCTCGACGCCTGGATCACCGCCCACCTCACGACGTCGGCGCACCTGTGCAGCACCGCGAAGCTCGGCCCGGCGTCGGACCCCGAGGCCGTCGTCGACCCCGAGCTGCGCGTGCACGGGCTGCGCGGACTGCGGGTCGTCGACACCTCGGTGCTGCCGACCGTGCCCCGCCGCGGACCCGCCGCGACCGCCCTGATGCTGGGCGAGCGGGCGGCCGACCTGATCGCCGGGACGGTCCTCCAGCCCGCGTGACGCCCGGTTCGTCCCTGCCCGTGACCTGCTGCCCGATCGCGTGCCCGGACACGGTCACAGCTGCGACACGATGGTGTGATCGCTGCTCACGACCTCGGTGATCGCGACGACACTCCTCGCGAGACCCGCTCGAGGTGATCGAGGAGAGCCGATGTCGTTCCTGCGCCGCCGTGCCGACGCCCCGTCGGAGCGTGCCGACGACACGCCCCCGCGCCTCACCCGCGCCGAGCGCAGGGCGCAGAAGGCCGAGCAGGCCGCGGCGGTCGAGCTCGCCGCCCGCGTCGCCCGCGCCCAGCGCCGCCTCGCCCAGGCCACCGGCCCGCTGCCCGTCGTGTCCCCGCGGCGCTCGTCGGACGAGGCCGTCCCGAGCGAGGCCGTCCCCACCGACTGAGGCGCGCGGGGCTCGACGGCCCGGCTCCGCCGCGCCGCGCCGCCGTGGAATCCTGCGCGGCGTGCGTGATCGGCCGGCCGCCCCCCTGCTGACGGCGGTGCTGGCCACGCTGCTGACGACACTGCTGACGCTGCTGCTCGCCGGCTGCGGGGGCGCGCCCACGGCCGCGGCGCCGCCACCCGCCTTCGACCCGCCCACCGGCTTCGGCGCGCCCACCGGGACGATCTTCGGGGGCTCGGGCACGTCCGTGTTCGGGCGGGACGCCGACGCGCTGCCCGCAGCCCTCGTCGGCACCGCGATCTGGGCCACCGACGGCGGACGCGTCGCCCGCCTCGACTCCACCGGCACCCCGGTGCCGGGCACCGACGCGCCGCCGGGCCGCTACGCCGCCGGGCGTCCCGTCGCGAGCCCGGACGGCGCGGTGCTGGTCGGCGCGGGCAGCGTCGTCCCGGGCTCGGGCACCACGCCGCCCGGGCTCGCCGTCGACCTGCTCGCCTTCGACGCGGCCGACGGCGCGCTGCGCTGGACCGCGCCGACCGTCCTGCCGTGGACCGAGCGCCCCCCGGCCGTCGCGATGGACGTGGCCGGGGTGGTCGCCGGGGTCGCCGTGCTCACCGCGAGCACCGACACCCAACGCACCGCGCTCGGCGTCGACCTCGCCACCCGGCGGGTGCTCTGGACCGCCGACGGCGTCGCGGTCGACGCCCTGCTCGCCGACGGGCCGGCCGGCGGCACCGCGGTCGGGGTGGCCACGACGCCGGGGGAGAGCGGCGCCTACGCGGACTCGACGGTCGTCGGGCTCGACGTCGTGACCGGGCTGCGGCGCTTCGCGCTGCCCGAGGTGCTGCGCGACCCGCGGATCACCGTCGCCGGCCCCGCGCTCGCCGTGGTCAGCGGGCGCACGACGGCGACGACGCTCTCCGCACCCGCGGCGTCGCTGCGCTTCGTCGACCCCCGCGGGGCCACCGTGCGCACCGTCGACGTCGGCCGGACGTACACGGCGCCGCGCTGCGTCTGGGACGAGGCCGCCACCACCGTCTGCGGCGGCGACACCCGCCTGTTCGCCGTCGACGCGGGCACGGCCGCCCCGCTGTGGGAGCTGCCGGACCCCGCCGCCAACCGCGTCGCCCCGCAGATGACCACGGCGTGGCACGGCGCGGTGTACGGGACCACGGTCAACGGCCCCGTCGTGCTCGACGCGCGCACGGGCGCCGACCGCGAGACCCGGCCCGGCGCCGCGCCGGCGCTGGTCAACGCCTACCTCGGGCTCGGCGTCGAGACCACCGGCGTCGCGGGCTTCGGGGGCGGCGCGGCGATCACCCCGGCGACGCGCTGAACCCGCGCCGGAGCGCCCTGAACCGCACCGGCCCGCGTCGCTGATCCCCGGCCCGGGTAGCCGCCGGGCATGGGCGACCACCAGCACAGCATCGACGTCCGCCGTCCGCCGGAGGAGGTCTTCGCGTACCTCTCCGACGCCGAGCACCTGCCCGAGTGGGTCAGCGGCCTGCAGCAGGCGAGACGCGCCGGCGGGGAGGAGGTCGACGTCGTCGCGGCCGGCGGCGGCGAGCAGCACGAGGACCGGGCCTGGATGCACGCCGACGCCGACGCGCGCAGCGTGCGGTGGGGCGCCGACCGGGTCGCGGACTACCACGGTGAGCTGTTCGTGACCGGCATCGGCGACGAGGACTCGCGGGTCACGGTCAGCCTGCACACGCCCGGGGGCGACGACCCGGAGCACCACGACCAGGTCCAGCAGGACCTCGAGCGGACCCTCGCGGACCTCGAACGGCGGCTCGACGGGTCGGCGACGGGCTGAGGGAGCGACAGGACGGGTGATCGTCGCGCGCGCCGGGGTCCCCTGAATCGTTCGACGTGGCGACGGTCACTCCGTCGTGGCATCGTGGGTGGCTCCGGAGCCGAGTGAGCGGAGAGCTCGTGCGCATCCCGTTCGTCCGTCGCCGTCCCACGAGCCGTGCCACCAGCCGTGCGTCCAGCCGCGAGAGCGGGGTCACCACCCGCCGGGCCGGCGCGTCCGGCACCGCCGCGGCCCGGGCCACCACCACGGCCCGCGACGTGCCCGGTCCCGAGGTCATGGTCGGGATGGAGTACCTCGACACCCCGGCGCGCGAGGCGGTCCGCCCGCCCGCGCCGGAGGTGGCGGTCTGCGGCATCGACCCCCAGGTCCCCGGCACCCCCGCCGTGCCGCGGCTGCACGTCGTCGTCCTCGGCGACGCGCCGCGCCCCGACACGGTCGGCGAGCTGCTCGACCGGGCCGGCGACGGCGTGCGCGTGCGGCGGCTGACCGTCGACGTCCGCGGCCTGCGCGACGTCCTCGAGAGTCGCGGCGGCTGGAACCTGCTCGCGTCGCTCGTCCGCGAGCCCGCGGACCGCGTCACCAACGCCGTCTTCCGCGCCACCATGGCGCGCCCCGCGCCCGAGGGGGCCGGGCCGGCCGGGTCGCTGCTCGAGGACGGCGACGTCGACGTCGAGGTCTGCATCGTGGGCGAGGGCGACACGGTCGCCGGCCGCTGCCGCCGCGAGCTGGGTCGCGGGCGCCTGTCGCTGACGACGTTCCTCGCCGACTCCGAGCGGCTCACCCGCCGGCTCGCCGAGGCCCTGGCCCGCCCGCGCGACCGCGGCACCCGGCGCTCGTTCGAGCAGGCGCTGGCCGACGTGCTCGCCGACGCGCCGCTGTCGGAGCTGCTCGGGCGCCACCGCGCCGCGCCCTACTGCTCGGTGCCGGGCACCTGGGCGACGCCCCCGACGCCGGCCACCCCGGCGCCGCGGCGCGGCGACCTCGCCGTGCAGGTCGACACGACGGTGCCGTTGGAGGAAGCGGCGCGCTGAGGACCGCCTACGTGGTGTGAACGATCAGCACGTCGGTGGGGGAGCGGCGGGAGACTTCCGCGGGCACCGACCCGAGCAGGCGCCCGGCGAAGCTCGCGAGGCCCTTGTTGCCGACCACGACCAGGTCGGCGTGGTGCAGCTCGACCTTGTCGCAGATGGCCTGCACCGGCTCGCCCTCGACAGCGACGGTGTTGACCTCGTCGGCGCCCTCGCGCCGGGCGACGTCGCGGGCGTCGCGGAGCTTCTCCTCGGCGGGGTTCGCCCCGATGATCTTGTACGCCTCGTCGCCGAGCGCGCGCTCCGCCTCGGCCTGGTCGCGCCCGCCCGGGCGGCTCGAGCGCTCGTAGGCACAGATGATGAGGAGCTTGGCTCCCGCGTCGGCGGCGATCCGGGCGGCGCGTCCGACGGCGAGCGTGGCCGAGGAGGACCCGTCCGTGCCCACGGCCACGAGCTTGTAGTCACCCACGGCGGCACCCTAGGGGTCGCCCGCGCGGGCGTTCCCGCAGGGTGGCGGCGACCCGTCGAGCCACCCCGGGTCGCTTCGCGGGGAGAGATCGGACAGACTGTGCGCGAGCGCCCCGGTCGACGCACGTCGGTCGAGGACGTCCCCGACGCACGACGACGACGACCGGACAGGCGGTGCAGCCGGCGATGACCCTGGCGAGCGGCTACTTCGTGCTCAGCCCGATCTGGCACGAGATCGTGATCGGCATGATCGCGTTCGGCGCGCTCTACCTCGTCATGAGCCGAGTGCTGCTGCCGCGGCTGGAGAAGGTCTACAACGAGCGCCACGACCGGATCGAGGGCGGCTTCGAGCGCGCCGAGCAGGCCCGCGCCGAGGCGCGCCGCGTGCACGCCGAGTACCGCACCCGCATCGGCGAGGCGCGCGACGAGGCCTCCCGCATCCGCGACACCGCGCGCGAGGAGGGCCAGCGCCGCAACGACGAGGTCCTCGCCGCCGCGCGCGAGGAGGCGTCGTCGTTCGTCGCGCAGGGTCGCGAGGAGCTCGCCTCGCAGCGCTCGTCGGTCGCCTCGGAGCTGCAGCCCGACGTGGCCCGTCTGTCCCGCCGCCTCGCCGGGCGCCTGCTGGGCCGCGAGATCGGCGAGGACGAGTACCGCCAGGTCGTCGACGAGTACCAGACGCAGCGCGTCTGAGCCCTGCTCCGCAGCGCCGTGCGCTGCGGGAACCGGACGGATCGGACGCGTCGATCACGGTCCGGTCACGATCACGGTGTGTCGCGGGAGTTCCGGCGTCGTGTCGGTAACGAGCCCGCCGGACCGCCCCGATGAGTGCCCGAGGGCACACCGGGCGGACGGGGCGGGCACATGGACGGTCGCGGGGTCGGTCGCGGGGTCGATGGCGGAGACGGCCGTGGAGGCCACCGAGGCGGCGGGGGCGGCGGGGGCGGCGGGGGTGGCGCCGACGGTCTCCCCCGGGTGCGGGCACGTCGGCTCCGGACCGCCATCGCGCGCGGCGCGGCGGTGGGCCTGCTCGTCGCCGGTGGGCTGCTGCTCGGGTCGGAGCTGCCCGACCCCGGTCCCGCCCGGGCCGCCGACCCCGCGCCGGCCCCGGTGCCGGCGCCGGTGCCCTACGGCGGGGCGCTCGACGCCCCGGACCCCGGCGGGTCGTTCGCCGACGAGCAGGTGCTGGAGGTCGCGATGCTCGGCCTCGGTGCCGTGAACGGGGTGGCGTTCGCGGGCGTCGTCGTCGTCAGCCGGTTCCGCGGCAGCTCGGCGTCGGCCACCCGGCGGGCGCTCATGGCGCGGACCGGTCGTGGCGTGCCCTCCGGGCCGCGGCCCCGGGACCTGCGGTGACACGCCCGAGATCCCACCGGGGACACCGCCGGTGACGCCCTCTCCGGTGGAGCACAGGACCGTCCGTGCTGGAGGGTGAGCGCCCGCACGGCGTAGCCGGTAGCTCCCAACGGCCGCGTCTCGTGGTGGTGGGCGGTCCAACGGGTGAAGGAGATCCCCCGAACGGGCTGTTCCGCGAGCCGTCCGCAACGCGTCAGGCTGGCGGGGACGATCCACCGGGTGACCCTGTGTCGCCGCACCGACGCCCTGGGCGCACCCGGCGGCGACACGACCTCGCCCATGAAGGAGCGCCGTTGTCGACCGACGCCGCGACCCCGGAGACACCCGTGACTGCCGAACCCGACGGTGGGGTGCACGACGGGGCGCCGGACGGTGTGGAGGACGCCGGGCCCGCCGCCGACGCGACCGCTGCCGACCCGACCGACACCACCGACACATCCGACACGCCCGCGGCCGGCCCGACCGCCACCGGCCCGACCGCCACCGGCTCGACCGCCACCGGCCCCGCCGACGAGACCGGTGACGGTGCCGAGGCCCGCCCCGAGCTGCCCGACCCCGTCGTGCCCGCCCCGCGGGCGGCCGACGGCGCGGTCACGGCCGCGGAGCGGACGCCGGGCACCCGGCAGGTCCCCGAGCCGGCCCCCGACGAGCCCGCCGGGGGCCGCCTGACCACCCGGCTGCGCGAGGCCCGCGAGCGCCTGGAGCCGGAGCAGACGGCGATCCCCGCGCCCCGCAGCCCCGAGGGCGTGGTCCCGCCCGCCGTGTTCGGCCGGGCCGGCGCCGCGCCGGCCGAGCTGGTCGGCGCCGTCGACCAGCTCATCGCGGAGCTCGCCCACCTCGAGGGCGGCAGCGGCGACGACCCCGTCCGTCGCGCGCTCCTGCGTGCGCTCGGCCTGTCCGCGTCGGGCGTGCCGGAGGCGGGGTGGTCGACCGGCCTCGCCGCCGACGACCTCGCGGGTGCCGCCGAGACCGCCACCACGCTGCACGAGGCGGCGGAGGCCCTGCTCGAACGTCTCGACGCCGAGGAGCGCGCCGCGTCGGCGGTGGAGGTCGACGCGGTCGTCACCGCCCTGCGCGTCGCGCGCGTCGTGCTCGACCTGGAGGCCTTCGCCCGCCACGGGCGCTGATCGACCCGCCGCGACGTGACGCGCCGGCCCCGGAGGACGATCGAGCCGTGGCGAGCGTGGCGGTGGTCGGCGCGGGAGCGATCGGCGGTGTCCTCGCGGCGCTGTCGGCCGAGCGGGGGCACGCGGTCACGGTGTGCGTGCGCACGCCGTTCGACGAGCTGCACGTGACCCGCGAGGGCGTCGAGCGCGCGGCGGCGGTCACCGTCGCCACCGACCCCGGCGACGTCGGCCCCGCCGACTGGGTGCTGCTCGCCACGAAGGCGCAGGACACGGCGTCCGCGGCGGGCTGGCTCGCGGCGCTGGCGGGTCCCGGTGCGGTCGTGGTGGTCGCGCAGAACGGGGTCGACCACGCGCGGCGCGTCGACGGTCTCGTCGACCCCGGGGCGACGGTGCTGCCGGCCTCGGTGCGCCTCGGGGCGGAGGCCGTCGCGCCGGGCCGGGTCGTCCACCACGGGTACGGACGGCTCACCGTGCCGGACGGGGAGGCCGCCCGCGGGCTCGCGGCGCTCTTCGGCGCGGACCCCGGCGACGGCACGCCCGGGACACCCCACGGGCTGTCCGTCCTGGCCACCGACGACTTCACCACCGTCGCCTGGCGCAAGCTGCTCAGCAACGCGATCGCCAACCCCGTCACCGCCCTGACGGGCCGGCGCAACGACGTGCTCGCCGAGCCGGCGACGCGCGGTCTCGTGGTCGCGCTGGCCCGGGAGGTCGTGGCCGTCGGGCGCTCGGTGGGCGCCGCGCTCACCGCCGCGGACGTCGAGGCGCTCGTCGCGCACTACGCCGACATGCCCGCGGGGCTCGGCACCTCGATGCTCTACGACCGCCTCGCCGGCCGGCCGCTCGAGCACGAGTACCTCACGGGCGCGGTCGTCGAGACCGGGTCGCGCACGGGCGTCGCCACCCCGCTCAACACGGCCGTGCTGGCCCTCCTCCGGGGGGTCCGCGCCACGAACGGGCAGGTCATCTGAGGGGACGGCTCGCGAGAACCGCTCTGGACTGCGACGATCGGCGGTATGGACGGTCGGGGAGACGGCGCGCCGCGGCGTTTCCGGCTCCTGTTCGTCTGCACCGGCAACATCTGCCGATCGCCGTTCGCCCGGTTCCACGCCCGCGCGCTGCTCGAGATGCGGCTCGGTCCGCGGTGGGCGTCGTGGTTCGACGTCGCCAGCGGCGGGACGGGCGCGGTGGTCGGCGCGGAGATGCACCCCCTGTCGCGCGCGCAGCTCGGCCCGCTCGCGACGCACCCCGACGTCGCCGCCTTCCGTGCCCGCCAGCTGCCCGCCCGTGACGTCGAGCTCGCCGACCTCGTGCTCACCGTCAGCCGCTCGCACCGCTCGGCCGTGCTCGAGCTGGAGCCGCGCGCGCTGCGCAGCACGTTCACGATGCGGGAGTTCGCGCGCCTGCTCGCGAGCATCGACCCCGCCGAGCACGCCGCCCTGCCCGCCGACCCCCGCGAGCGCGCGCACGCCCTCGTCGCCGCGGCGCTCGCGCAGCGCGGTCAGGGCGCACCGGTCGACGCCGAGGACGACGCCATCCCGGATCCGGTCCAGGGCGAGGCCGCCGAGCACGCCGAGGCCGCGCGCCTGATGCACGGGGCGATCCGGCCGCTGGTCGACGCGATCGGCGCGGGCGTGCCCTGGCCGATGCGCCCGCCGCGCCGCCCGGCGCCGACCGGCCGGCACGGCGTGCCGCCGGGGATGCCGGTGGGCCCGGCACCGGGGATGCCGCCGCCCGGGATGCCGGTCGGGGCCCCGCACGGGATGCCGCCGCGGGGCGGACCACCCGGACCCCCGCCCGCACCGCCGCAGGGAGCTCCCGGGCCCCCGCTCGCACCGCCGCCCGGAGCTCCGGGACCGCCGCCCGGACCGCCGGGCGCCCCGTACCCGCTTGGGCCGGCGCACGGTGCCCCGGTCCCCGCGGGCGCGCCGGGCGCGCTGGCCCCGACGGGCTCGCGCCGCCCGACCGGACCTCACGTCCCGCCCCCGGGCGCGATGACCGGCGCCGCGGCCGTGCCCGGGCAGTACGCGCCCTCGCGGCCGTCGCCGGCCGGCGACGACGCGGAGGAGCCGTCGCCCCCGGACGGGCACGTCGACACCCACGCCCGCCACGGGGACGGGGAGCAGCGACCGGCGTCGCGCTCCCGCCACGCCTGGCCGGACGGCGAGGACGAGGAGGAGAGCGAGGCCGACGGGCGGCCGAGCGGCGACCGCTGGGCGTCGCTGCCCCACGCGGGTCGCTGACCTGCCGCTCCGCGCCGGGAGGGCTCAGCTCGGCCAGGCGCCCTGGGCGCGCAGCGGGTGGCGGGCGAACGCGAAGCGACCGCCCCGCCCGCGCGCGGCGGCGGCCGGTGCGGGCGCGAGCAACGGCGCCCAGACGGCCCAGGCGGCCGCGTCCCCGGCGGTGACCGGCACGCCGTCGGCGGCCCGGTCGACGAGCTCGCGGCACGGGGAGACGCCGCCGGCGGGACGGACGACGCACACGCGCAGGCGCTCGCCACCGGAGGTGACGTGCATCCCCGCGCGCGCCGAGCGGCCGACCTCGAGGACCAGCTCGTCCGGTGTCCCGTCGAAGCGCACGCCGCGCGTCGACTCGAAGCTCAGCCGCCCGTCGCGCAGGCGCAGGATGCCGGGTACGTGGGTGACCTCGCGGACGATCCACGCGATGCCGGCCATGTCGGCGGAGGCGTCCGGGGACGCGTCGTGGTGGGCGCGACCGGGCGGCGCGGACCGTGGGGTGGGCACGGCGACGAGCGCGGCGGCAGGGCCCGTCGTCGTGGGCCGGGGCGGGACGGTCATCGTGACCTCCTCCCGGGTCGTTGCGGTGTCGTGACCTGACCTACACCCAACGCGCGAGGCCCCCGGGGTGTCATGCTCCGGTCGGGCGAGGCGCGGCGGGCAAAGGAGTGGTCCGACGCCGGGCGCGCTGCGTGAGGAACGGTCCGGGCCAGCCGGGTGAGCGGGTGCCCCGAACGGCCCGCCCGGTGCCGCCCTCCGTGACCGATCGGTGGCATGCTGCCGCGCCGTCGGCGGAGGGCACCGCCCCGGACCGGTGGCGCGGGCGCCGACGCCGCCCCTACCCCGCGGCGAGCACTACGGTCAGCAGTCACTGGGGGAGCGGACCGCCCTCGTCGACGACCTCGGGAGCACAGAGCGTGAGCAACCCCGGTGAGTACCGGCAGCAGTCGGGTTTCGAATTCCACCCCGAAGGGCTCGGCGGCCCGTCCGGCGGTGACCCGGCGGCCGGCGGCACCGTGCCGTGGGGTGGGCAGCAGGGCGGGCAGCAGAGCGGCCGGTCGTTCGCGGAACCCGAGGCCGGCTACGGGCAGCACCCCGTCCCGTACGGGCCGCCGGGGTACGGGCCGCCGGGGTACGGGCAGCCCGGCTACGGCCCGGGCCACGGCGGGCAACCCGGTTACGCCCCGGGTTACGGCGGGCAACCCGGCTACGGCCCGGGCTACGGCCCGCAGCCCGGCTACGGCCCGCCGGTGTATGGGGTCCCCGGCGGCGATCCCACCGAGGTCGTCGGGTCCCGCGTCGGCCAGTACATCCTCGACGGGCTGCTGACCGCGGTGCCGACGTTCGTCGTCCTGTTCGTGGTCATCGGCATCGCGGGCGCCACGGCGGACCCGTCGACGGCGTTCACCGTCATCGGCATCGGCTACGTCCTCGCCCTGCTGCTGGGGCTCGGCGCCGGGTTCGCCGTCTTCGTCCACTGGCCCTCCACCCACCAGGGCCAGACGCCGGCGATGGGCTGGCTGAACATCCGCATCGTCCGCGAGGAGGACGGGGGCGTCCCGACCCTGGGCCAGTGCGCCGTGCGCTGGCTGCTCCTCGTCGTCGACGGCCTGTTCGCCGGCGTCGTCGGGCTCGTCGTCATGTCGACCTCCGCGCGGCACCAGCGCGTGGGCGACATGGCCGCGAGGACCCTGGTCGTCCGGGCCTGACGCAGCGCGACGATCCGGGCACGCACCGACTTCGCTCGACGGACAGCGCGGTCGGTGCGCGGCGCGGACGCGACGATCCTGTCACACCGTCGAGCGGTGGCGCTGCTCTGCCCGGGCGAACATGACGAGAACTGGCCTCACGGCGAAACACCACTCGACCGCCGAGCGACTTCCGGGCCGTATCCGGGTGCATCGGAGCGCCCGCCAAGACGAGCACACCGCCGGGTCGCCGGTGCGTGGTGAAGGGTTCGAACGTGAGCACGACAGCACCCCTGTCGATCGGGCGACGATGAGCGCCCCGCCCCGCGGCGGATACGCCGCCTGGGTCAGCTGGCTGGAGGCCTTCCGACGGGGCGAGGACCCGTCGACCGAGGGGCTCGGCCCCGTCCGCGGGGGCTTCGGCTCCTACGTGGAGGCGCGCCTGCTCGAGCGGTTGTCCACCGCGTTCGCCGAGCGCGTCCGCCAGTGGCAGACCGCGCTGGGCGACCGCATCGTCGCGCAGCCGCCGGACGGCCCGGTCGCCGCGGCCGCGCTCCTCCAGGACGCGGTCGCGCGCCTCGAGCCCCTGGTGCGGCTCGCCGACTCGCCGCTCGTGCCGCGCCCCCTCGGGGTGTCGATGCACGACATGCTGCACTCGGTGCGGGACGGCGCCCGCGCCGCGCTCGACGAGGCGTGGCGGCGCGGTCTGGAGGACGAGCACGCCCCCGGCATGCCGGCCCAGCGCGGCGTCGACCCCGCCCGGCTCGCGGCCGCCCGCACGCTCCCCGGCGCCGTCACGGGCGCCGTGCCGACACCGCGACCGGGCTTCCGCCGCAACTGAGGCGGGATCAGCCCAGCCCGACGCGGGCGAGGATCCCCCGGTGGTCGCTGCCCGGGACGTCGACGATGTCGACCTCCCGGGCGGCTGGGCCGCCCGAGACCAGCACGTGGTCGATCTGCACCCCGAGCAGTCGCGGGGCCGCGGCGGGCCAGGTGCCCATGAGGCCCGCGCCGACGTCGCTCGCGGCGTCGGTGCAGCCCTCGATGGCCTCGCGGAGCTCGGCGTGGTCGAGGGTCGCGTTGAGGTCGCCCGCGACGACGGTCGCGCGCTCGCCGGTGCACCAGCGCGACAGGGCCGCGACGTCCCGCCGCCAGGCGTTCGTGTCGCCGGGCTTGGGCGACTGCGGGTGCGTCGCGACGACGCGCACCGGTTGGCCGTCGACGTCGGCGAGGTCGACGATCAGCGACGGGAACTCGGTGTCCCGGTCCGGCGTCACCGTCGGTCGGCCCAGGTCGCGGCGCACGAACACCGTCATGGGGCTGTCGTCGCTCTCCGCGTCGGCGGCGAAGACGCGGTAGCCGCTCGTCCCCTCCTCGCCGCCGGACTCGTCGACCAGGGCGTCCTGGAGGTCCGAGCGCAGCCCGCCGCGCGCCTCGGGCAGCACGACGACGTCGGGGGTGCGGGCGGTGATGAGGCGGGCGAGCGCGTCGGGGTCCGCGCGGCTGAGGTAGGCGCTGGCGGTGAGCACGGTCAGCTCGGCACCGCCGGTGGCGCCCGTCTCCCCGGAGCCCACGGCGCGGGGCAGCACCATCGCCAGCCCGAGCACGCCGACCAGCCCGAGCGCGAGCGCCGTCGGCCACGCCCGCCGCGCCCCGAGGACCACGAGCACGGCGAACACCGTCGTCGCCGCCGCGAGCTGGGGCCGGAACGCGATCGTCTGCACGAACGGCGTGCGGTGGTCGATGCCGAGCAGGTCGGAGAACATCACCACGGCCGCCGGGAGCCCGAGGACCACCGCGGCCCCGATCGCCGCCGGGGCCGGCGTCCCGAAGCGCCGGCGCGCGGCGCCGAGGACCGACCCCGCCGTGCGGCCCGGCGGGCTCGGCGGCGGACCGAGCCCACCGCGCCCACCGCTGCCACCGCTGCCACCGCTGCCACCGCTGCCACCGCGCTCGCCGTACCCGCCGCGCCCGCCCTCGGTGGCACCGGCCCGGGGGATCGCCGCCGTCGGGCGCGACGCGGCGCGGTCGCCCCTCTGCTCGCCGGGGGGCGGCAGGTGGCGCGTCGGGGGCCCCGACGGCCCCGACGGTCGAGGCGGGCCGGGCAGCCGGCCACCCGGGCCCGGCGGCGGCCCGGAGCGGTACGGCGGTCGCGCCCCGCCGGGTCCTCCCACCGGGGGCCCGGGGCGGTACCCGCCGGGCCCGGGCCGGTCGGGAGGAGGTCCGGTCACCCGCGGGTCACGCGGAGGATGACGTCGTCCGACCCGTTGTCGGTGGTGAGGTAGAGCGCCCCGTCGGGGCCGAGCCGAGCCCCGCGCAGCCGGCCGAACTCGCCGTCGAGCGCGGCCGGGACGGTGACCTCGACGATCCTGTTCTCGTCCGCACCCTGACCGGGCCGCATGAGCAGGAGCTTCTCGCCCTTCTGCGCGGACACCGCGAGCATCCCGGCCATGTCGCCCCACGCCGCGCCGTCGAGGAACGTCGCGCCGCTGATCGCCTCGGTCGGGTCGCCGGAGCTCCAGGCGGCGGGGACCGCCTCGGGGTAGCGGTCGAGGTCGGTCATCGGCACGTCCTCGTCGTACCCGCCGGGCGACTCGCCGCCCCGGGCCGGGTCCCACCCGTAGTTCGCGCCCGGGACGACGACGTTGATCTCGTCGTCGACGTCGGGGCCGTGCTCGGAGCTCCAGGCGCGGCCGGTGCCGGGCTGGACCGTCACGGCCTGGACGTTGCGGTGGCCGTACCCCGAGATGAGGCGCTCGTTCGCGCTGCCGGACTCGCCGAAGGGGTTGCCCGGCGCGGGTCCGCCGGTGGCGGGGTCGACCCGGAGCACCTTGCCGCCGAGGGAGTTGCGGTCCTGGGGGATGGTGGCGCGGGCCGTGTCGCCGGTGCCGACGAGCAGCATGCCGTCGGGGGCGTAGGTCGGGCGGCAGCCGGAGTGCCGGCCCGACGGGTTGATCGGCAGGCCGCCGACGAGGGGGTCCTGCACCTTCTCGGCGCGCGTGCCGTCGGGGGACAGGCGCCAGGACACGACGCGGACGTCGACCGGCCGGCCGTTCTCCTGGTGGGTCTGGCAGGTGACGAACGTCCCGGAGGTGGCGACGTCCGGCGCCGCGGCGATGCCCATGAGCCCGCCCTCGCCGCGCGCGTACACGTCCCGGAGGTCGGCGGTGACGGGTGTGACCCGCGCGCCGGGTCCCAGGCCCGTCACCAGCGACAACGACCCGTCCCGCTGCGTGACGAGCATCCGGTCGCCGCCGACGAACGCGACGTCCCAGGGGTTCGCGAAGTCGCCCGCGACGGTCTCCACGCGCAGGCCGGTCCCGGTCGGCGACGCGGTCGTCGGCGCCGGGGCGGCCCCCGCGCCTCCGCCCTGCCGGGGGGCTGCGGAGGTCTGTTCGGAGGCCTCGCCGCATGCGGTGAGGGCCAGGGCGAGCAGCGCCGAGAGGGCCAGCAGGGCGCGCGCCGGGCGTGGTCGGCTCGGGGTCACGGGGAATCATGATGCCGTCCGCCGCGTCCGGTCGGCGTGGGGCCCTGCCCCCGAACGGCCCCCGCACGGCCTCCGCGGCCCCGGAGATCCGGCGTCCGACCTGGTGTTGTCGCTGAACGGACCGCACGGTACTTTTTCCGCGGCGCCGGGGAGCCCGTGCGGTTGACCGGGGGGCACGCACGGTCGCTACGGGGCCGGGGGGTGCCGGTGGCGGTCCCACCGGCGCCCCCCTGACCAGCGGCTCCCCGTGTCAGCGAAGTGCCTTCGCTGACACTGAACGTCCGTATCGGTACTTCGATCATGGCCGCGTCGCCGGCGGGGAGACCGAGCGCACCGGAGCCACGGCGCCGCTGTCGGGGTGCGCACGTACCCTGGATTCATCCCCCGGCGCGATCGCCCGACCAGGTCGCGCCCGACGGTCCGTCGAAGGGTCCCTCCGCGTTGTCGCCCGCTGCGTCGCTCGCTGCCCCGCCCGAGAACTCCACGTCGCCCGGGTCCGCACCCCTCGCCCCCCTCCTGCCCGCCATGCTCGCCGACCCCGGCCTGAGCGAGGTCGTCGCCGCTGCCGGCCGCGACGTGGCGGTCGAGGGCCCGACGGGCCTGCGGCCCTTCGTGGCCGGCGCGCTGGCATCCCCCGGGGCCGCGGGCGGCGCCGACGTGCCCCTGCTCGTCGTCACGGCGACCGAGCGGGAGGCCGAGGAGCTCGCGGGCGCGGTCGGCGAGCTGCTGGGCCCCGACGCCGTCGCGTACCTGCCGAGCTGGGAGACGCTGCCCCACGAGCGCCTGTCCCCGCGGGCGGACACGGTCGGCCGGCGGGTCACCGTCTTCCGGCGCCTGGCCCACCCCGAGGCGGAGGACACCCCGGACGTCCCGCTGCGCGTGGTCGTCGCCGCGACCCGCAGCCTCATCCAGCCCGTCGTGCCCGGGCTCGGCGACCTCGCGCCCGTGCGCCTGGTCGAGGGCACCGAGTACGAGCTCGAGGACCTCACCGCCCGCCTGGTCGACCTGGCCTACGCCCGGGTCGAGATGGTGGAGAAGCGCGGCGAGTTCGCGGTGCGCGGCGGCATCGTCGACCTGTTCCCGCCGACGGCCGCCGCTCCGGTGCGCGTCGAGTTCTGGGGCGACGAGGTCTCCGAGCTGCGCTGCTTCTCGGTCGCCGACCAGCGCTCGCTGCCCGGCGAGGGGGCCGACGCGCGGCCCGCCGAGGTCGTCGCCCCGCCGTGCCGCGAGCTGCTGCTCACCGAGACCGTGCGGGCCCGCGCCGCGGAGCTCGCCGCCGAGCACACCAAGGACAAAGCGCTCGCGGAGCTGCTCGGCCGCGTCGCCGAGGGCATCCCGTCCGAGGGCATGGAGTCGCTGATCCCGGCGCTGCTGGGAGGGGACGGGGAGACCCCCGAGCTCGCGCTGCTGCCCGAGCTGCTGCCCGCGGACGGGCACGTGCTGCTCTGCCACCCCGAGCGCGTGCTCACCCGGGCCGCCGACCTCGTGCGGACCGGCCAGGAGTTCCTCGAGGCGTCCTGGCTGGCCGCGGCCGACGGCACCGACGGGCGCGCCCCGATCGACCTGGGCGCCTCGGCCTACCGCGACCTCGGCGACGTGCGCGCCGTCGCGGCCAAGGCCGGGCGGCCGTGGTGGACGCTGTCGAGCCTGGCCACCGACCCCGACGTCGAGGACGACTCCCACACCCATCGAGGGGAGCACGCCGATAGGGGGGCCCGCGTGCTGCGCCCGGGCTTCACCGGCGTCGAGGCCTACCGCGGCGACGTCCCGCGCGCCGCCGCCGACCTGCGCGCGCTGGCCGCCGCCGGCGGCACCGGCGTGCTCGTCGTCCCCGCGGCGGGCACCGCCCAGCGCGCGGCCGAGCAGCTGCGCGAGCACGAGGTGCCCGTCCAGCTCGCGGCCGAGGGCCTGGCCGGGGCGCCGGAGGCGGGCGTCGTCACCATCACCCGCGGCGGGCTGGCCGACGGCGTCACCGCCGGCGGCACCTCGCTGGTGATCGTCACCGAGGCCGACCTCACCGGCACCCGCCCGGGCACCGAGGGCGCGGTCAAGCGGGCCCCGGTCAAGCGGCGCAACGCCGTCGACCCGCTGACCCTGCAGCCGGGCGACTTCGTCGTCCACGCCCAGCACGGCATCGGCAAGTTCGTCGAGATGACCCAGCGCACCACCGGCACCGGGCCGGCGCGAACGACGCGCGAGTACCTGGTGCTCGAGTACGCCTCGTCCAAGCGCGGGCAGAGCTCCGACCGCCTGTTCGTGCCCACCGACCAGCTCGACCAGGTCAGCCGCTACGTCGGCGGTGAGCTCCCGACGCTGAACAAGCTCGGCGGCTCGGACTGGTCGAAGACCAAGTCGAAGGCGCGCAAGGCGGTCCGCGACATCGCGGCCTCCCTGGTCCAGCTCTACGCCGCGCGCCAGTCGGCGCCCGGGCACGCGTTCGCGGCCGACACTCCATGGCAGCGGGAGATGGAGGACGCGTTCCCGTTCACCGAGACGCCCGACCAGGCCTCGGCGATCGACGACGTCAAGGCCGACATGGAGAAGCCGGTCCCGATGGACCGCGTCATCTCCGGCGACGTCGGCTACGGCAAGACCGAGATCGCGGTGCGCGCCGCGTTCAAGGCGGTGCAGGACGGCAAGCAGGTCGCGGTGCTCGTGCCGACGACGCTGCTCGCCCAGCAGCACCTCCAGACGTTCACCGACCGCATGCGCAACTTCCCGATCACGGTGAAGGGGCTCTCGCGGTTCACCGCGCCCAAGGAGGCCGACGCGACGATCCGCGGGCTCGCCGACGGGAGCGTCGACGTCGTCGTCGGCACCCACCGGCTGCTGCAGACCGGGGTGGCGTGGAAGGACCTCGGCCTGGTGATCATCGACGAGGAGCAGCGCTTCGGCGTCGAGCACAAGGAGCACATCACCGGGCTGCGCGCCCACGTCGACATGCTGTCGATGTCGGCGACGCCGATCCCGCGCACGCTGGAGATGAGCCTCGCCGGCATCCGCGAGATGTCGACGATCCTCACCCCGCCCGAGGAGCGGCACCCGACGCTGACCTACGTCGGCGCCCACGAGGAGAAGCAGGTCGCCGCCGCGATCCGGCGCGAGCTGCTGCGCGACGGGCAGGTCTTCTACATCCACAACCGCGTGAACTCGATCGACGACGCCGCCGCGCGCCTGCGCCGGCTCGTGCCCGAGGCGCGCATCGCCACCGCGCACGGGCAGATGGCCGAGGAGCGCCTCGAGCGCACGGTCAACGAGTTCTGGGAGCGCGAGCACGACGTGCTGGTGTGCACGACGATCGTCGAGAACGGCCTCGACATCTCCAACGCCAACACGCTGATCGTCGAGCGCGCCGACACCCTCGGGCTCTCGCAGCTCCACCAGCTGCGCGGGCGCGTCGGGCGCGGCCGCGAGCGGGGCTACGCCTACTTCCTCTACCCGGCCGACCAGCCGCTCACCGAGACCGCGCACGACCGCCTCGCCACCGTCGCCCAGCACTCCGAGCTGGGCGCGGGCACCGCGGTGGCCATGAAGGACCTCGAGATCCGGGGCGCGGGCAACATCCTCGGCGCCGAGCAGTCCGGCCACATCGCCGGCGTGGGCTTCGACCTCTACGTCCGGCTGGTGGGCGAGGCCGTCGAGGCGTTCAAGGCGCACGCCGGCGCCGACGGCGGCGAGGAGCCGCTCGCGGAGGTCCGCGTCGACCTCCCGATCGACGCCCACGTGCCGCACGACTACGTCGACACCGAACGGCTGCGCCTCGACGTCTACCGCAAGATCGCCGAGGCCGCGGACGCCGCGGCCCTCGACGCCGTGCGCGAGGAGCTCGTCGACCGCTACGGCGAGCCGCCGGTGCCGGTCGGCAACCTGCTCGCGGTCGCCGCGTTCCGGCAGGCGTGCCGCCGCCACGGGATCACCGAGGTCGCGGGCCAGGGCAACATGATCCGGTTCGCGCCGGTGGAGCTGCCCGAGTCGATGCAGATGCGGCTGCGCCGCCTGCACCCGCGCGCGCAGTACAAGGCGGCGTCGCGCACCCTCTCGCTGCCCCGGCCCGTGGAGGGCTCCGACGGCCCATCAGGATCCCGAGGACCGGTGCGCATGGGCGCCGCCCCGCTGCGCGACCTCGCCCTCCTGGCGTGGTGCGAGCAGCTGTTCGGCCAGCTCTTCCCGGCACCGGAGCCGGCGGCGGCCGCGGCGACCTGAGGCCCGTCCTCGGGTGATCACCAGGCCGAAACGCACGCCAGGAGGCACGCGCGCGGTGCCTTTCCGCCTGGTGATCACCGCGCGGCCGCGACCGAAGAGGCCGCCGGGCGGGGCGGCCGGGATGACGCCACCGCCCGGGTGAGAAGGTGACGCCCGTGCGTCGCCTGTCAACGCTGGTCACCTCGGTCCTCGTGGGTCTGGTCGTGCTGACCGGGTGCGGGACGGGCCCCGACCGCACCCAGGCCGCGGCGATCGTCGGCGACACCGTGATCCCGATCAGCGAGATCCAGAGCGGCCTGCGGACGGCCGCGCCGGACCTGCGCGTCGCGGTCGACCAGCAGGGCGCGGCGCAGGGCATCGCACCGGGCGCGCCGATCCCGCCGCAGCTGCTCGCGCAGGAGTCGCGCCGGCTGGTCACGGTACGGGTGCTCCACGAGCTCATCGCCGAGCAGTCCCGCCGTGACGGCATCGTCGTCACCCCGCAGCGGGTGGACGCCGCGCTGGCGCGCGCGGGCGGCGCCGAGGCGGCGGCGCAGGGCAGCGGGTTCGACCCGGCGACGATCCGCGGGCTCGTCGCCGACCAGCTCGCCGCCAGCGACATCGGTCGCGCGGTGTTCGACCGGCTCCAGGTCACCCTCGACTACGCCACCGCCCCGGACCGCGCGAGCGCCGAGGCCCTCGCCCGCGCGGTCGCGGCCGACCCGGCGCGCGCCCCGCAGCTCTTCGGCGCCGTCGGGGGCACGCCGCCGGCCGGGCTCACGGTGCGCCCAGGCCAGGACCAGGGCACGGGGCTGCAGTCGTCGGCGTCGTCGCTGCTGTTCGGCCTGCCCGCGGGCACGGTGACGATCACGCCGGGGCGATCGTCGTCCTCGCAGGCCGGCGGGCAGGACCCCGCGCAGGGCCCGTGGTCGGTGGTCCACGTCCGCGAGCGCACCCTCGACGCGCCGGGCACCCCGCCGCCCCCGGGCGTCACCCCGGCCTCCGCGGTCGACGACGACACCATGTTCGGCTTCGGCCTGCGCCAGCTCCAGCCGCTCGCGCTCGAGCTCGGCGTGACGGTCAGCCCGCGCTACGGCGCCTGGGACCCCACGCAGCTCGACGTGGTCGAGGACGAGGCCTCGGTGGGCGTCGTGACCCCGGTCCGCAGCCCGGCACCGTGAGCGCGCGGGAGACCGTCACCGTCGACCCCCGGCTCGGCGCCGTCCTGCCCGCCGCGGCGGTGCGCACGGTCGCGGCGGCCGACCAGGTCCGCCTGCACCCCGACCTCCCCGCCGACGTCGCCGCCGCCCTCGCCCGCGACCTCGGGGCGGTGGGCCCCGACGCGCCGGCCGTCGACGGCACCGTCGTCGAGCTGGTGCCCGGCCCTGCCGGCGCACCACCCGGCGCCGAGCTGCTCGAGGCCGTGCGGGTCATGGACCGCCTGCGCTCGCCCGGCGGCTGCCCCTGGGACGCCGCGCAGACCCCGGCGTCGCTGCTGCGCTACCTCGTCGAGGAGACCTACGAGCTCTACGACGCCGTCGCCGACGACGACCGGGTCGCGGTGCGCGAGGAGCTCGGTGACGTCCTGCTCCAGGTGCTCTTCCACGCGCGGATCGCGCAGGAGGACCGCGCCGACCCGTTCGGGATCGACGAGGTGGCCACCGAGCTCGTCGGCAAGCTCGTGAGCCGCCACCCGCACGTTTTCGGCGAGGGCGAGAGGATCACCGGCGCCGCTGAGCAGCAGGTGCGCTGGGAGGAGCTCAAGGCCGTCGAGAAGCGGCGCGCGTCGGCGCTCGAGGGCGTCGCGCGGGCCCAGCCGGCGGCCGCCCTGGTCGCCAAGTACCTCTCGCGGGCCCGCCGAGCCGGGGTGCCCGACGACCTGCTGGCCGGGGCGTCGTCCGACCCGCTGTACGCGGCCACCGCGGCGCACGCCGACCCCGAGGGCGACCTGCGCGCCGCCGCGGGGGAGCTCGCGCGCCGGGTCCGGGAGGCCGAGGGCGCGGCGCGCGCGGCCGGCGAGGATCCCACCGCCCTCGACGAGCAGGGGTGGCGCCGGTTCTGGCCGGCGTGAGGTCCTCGTCAGGAAACGGACAATTCGGTCACTTTATGTGATCGTGTCGAGGTCGTCTTCCCTCGTCCGGTGGAGTCAGGCTAGCCTCACCTCACAGCAGGTGAGCATCACCTGAACTCGAGGTGAGAGGACGCCATGCTGGGGAACGCGCTGATCGGGCTGCGCGAGGGCCTCGAGGCCTCCCTCGTCGTGAGCATCCTGGTGGCGTTCCTGGTCCGGACCGACCGGCGGCGCGAGCTGCCCAAGGTCTGGCTCGGCGTCGGCCTGGCGATCGCCGTCAGCGTCGGCGTCACCCTCGCCCTGACGCTGTCGCAGCAGGCGCTGACGTTCTCCGCGCAGGAGGCGCTCGGCGGCTCGCTGTCGATCGTCGCGGTCGGCTTCGTCACCTGGATGATCTTCTGGATGCGCCGGGTCGGCCGGACGATCGCGGCCGAGCTCGAGGGCGGGCTGGAGAAGGCGATCGCGATGGGCTCGATCGCCGTCGTCGTCATGGCCGCCCTGGCGGTGGGGCGCGAGGGCCTCGAGACGGCGGTGTTCTTCTTCGCGGCCGTGCAGGCGGCCGGGGACACCACGGGCCCGCTCATCGGCTTCCTCGTCGGCATCGCGATCGCGGTCGTGCTCGCGTACCTGGTCTACCGCGGCGCGGT
Organism: Actinomycetospora sp. ABD4_176; assembly: GCF_056311855.1. Classification (NCBI taxonomy): domain Bacteria; kingdom Bacillati; phylum Actinomycetota; class Actinomycetes; order Pseudonocardiales; family Pseudonocardiaceae; genus Actinomycetospora; species Actinomycetospora sp. ABD4_176. The sequence goes on from NZ_CM149974.1 coordinate 5,161,273, forward strand.
GCGGCTGAACCTGGGGACGTTCTTCACCGTCACCGGGGTGCTGCTGATCTTCGTCGCCGCCGGCATCCTCGCCTACGGCGTCCACGACCTGCAGGAGGCCGGCATCCTGCCCGGCCTCCACACCCTCGCCTTCGACGTCAGCGCCGCCGTCCCGGCCGACTCCTGGTACGGCGTGCTGCTCAAGGGCGTCTTCAACTTCTCCCCGCAGACCACCGTGCTCGAGGCGGTGGTGTGGGTGCTCTACGTGGCGATCGTGCTCACGCTGTTCGTCCGCAGGCCCCGCCGCGCGACCCCCGCCCCGCCCGCGTCGCCCGCCCCGGCCGACCGCGGCGTCTGAGCCCCTCACGACCCCGACCCGATCGACCAGCGCAGGAGATGCGCGCCCGGAGGAGAACGATGTCCCGCAGGTCCCTCGCCGCCACCACCGCGGCGCTGGCCGTCGTCGCCCTGATCGCGCTGTCGGCGTGCACGAGCACCGCCCCGCCGCCGGGCGGCGCCGCCGGGGGCGGCCCGGTGCAGGTCCGCGCGTCGGACACGGCCTGCGAGGTCTCGGTCACCGAGGCCCCGGCTGGCAACGTGGCGTTCTCGGTGCAGAACACCGGCACCAAGGTCACCGAGTTCTACCTGCTCGGCACCGGCGACCGGATCCTCGGCGAGGTCGAGAACATCGGGCCGGGCCTGACGCGCCAGCTCATCGTCGAGGTCCCCCAGGGCGGCCAGTACACGACGGCGTGCAAGCCGGGCATGGTCGGCGACGGCATCCGCGGCCCGTTCACGGTGACCGGCAACGTCCCGGGCTCCACCGAGGGCGACGCGCTGCTCGCGGGCGCGGTGTCGGGCTACCAGCGCTACACGACGTCGCAGGTCGAGGCCCTGGTGACGCGCACGCAGGAGTTCGTCGACGCGGTCAAGCGCGGCGACGTCGAGGGCGCCAAGCAGCTCTACCCGGTCGCACGGACCTACTGGGAGCGCATCGAGCCGGTGGCCGAGTCGTTCGGCGACCTCGACCCGCGCATCGACGGCCGCGACGACGGCGAGCCCGGCGTCGAGTTCACCGGCTACCACCGGCTCGAGCGCGACCTGTGGGTCACCGGCCTGCAGCCCGACTCGAACGCCATGGCCGACCGCCTCATGGCCGACATCCGCGAGCTGCAGGCCCGCACCGCCGGCATCGAGCTGACCCCGCTGCAGCTGGCCAACGGCGCCAAGGAGCTGCTCGACGAGGTCGCCACCGGCAAGATCACCGGCGAGGAGGACCGCTACTCGCACACCGACCTCTGGGACTTCCGCGCCAACGTCGACGGCTCGCAGGCCGCGGTCGCGGCGCTGCGCCCGGTGCTCGACCAGCGCGACCCGGCGCTGGGCCCCGTGCTCGACCAGCGCTTCCGCGACGTCGACGTGCTGCTCGAGGGCTACCGCCAGGGCGACGGGTTCGTCCTCTACACCGCGCTCACCGAGCAGGACAAGCAGCGCATGACCCAGGCCGTCGACGCCCTCGGCGAGCCGGTCAGCCAGGTCGCGGCGGTGATCTCGGCGTGACGGTGGTGACATGACGCGCTCGGGCATGCGGGGCATCTCCCGGCGCCGGCTCCTCGGGTGGACCGGCGCCGGGGCCGCCCTGGCCGGGGCCGGCGCCGTCGCCGGGTTCGCGGCGGGGGAGTCGGCGTCCGACGGGGCGGGTGGGGGCGACACCGATCCCGGCGGGGGCGTCGTCCCGTTCCGCGGCGTGCACCAGGCCGGGATCGTCACGCCGGCGCAGGACCGGCTGCACTTCGTCGCCCTCGACCTGACGACCACCGACCGCGCCGCGGTGATCAGCCTGCTCAAGCGCTGGACGACGGCCGCCGAGCGGATGACGGCCGGCGCCGAGGCCGCCCCGGGCGGGGCGGTGCAGCGCAACCCGGACGCCCCGCCCAGCGACACCGGCGAGGCCCTCGGCCTCCCCGCCGCCGCGCTGACGATCACCTTCGGGATCGGCGGGAGCCTGCTCGACAAGCTCGGTATCCCGCGCCCGCCCGAGCTCGCCGACCTGCCGCCCTTCACCGGCGACCAGCTCGACCCCGCGCTCTCGGGCGGCGACCTGTGCCTGCAGGCGTGCGCCAACGATCCGCAGGTCGCGGTGCACGCCGTGCGCAACCTCATCCGGACCGGGTTCGGGACGACGACGGTGCGCTGGTCGCAGCTCGGCTTCGGGCGGACCTCGTCGACGTCGACCACCCAGCAGACCCACCGCAACCTCTTCGGCTTCAAGGACGGCACGAACAACCTCAAGGCCGAGGACGGCGCGCTGCTCGACGAGCACGTGTGGGTGCCGCCGGCGCAGGGGCCGGCGTGGCTCGCGGGCGGCACCTACCTCCTCGCGCGCCGGATCCGGATGCACGTCGAGACGTGGGACCGGACCTCGCTCGCCGAGCAGGAGTCGCTCACCGGGCGCACCAAGGGCGAGGGCGCGCCGATCGGGCAGGCGCGCGAGTTCGACGTGCCGGACCTGGGCCCGGCCTCGCCGATCGGGGCCGACGCGCACATCCGCCTCGCGTCGGCGCAGGCCAACGACGGCGCGCGGATGCTGCGGCGCGGCTACAACTTCGTCGACGGCTCCGACGGGCTGGGGCACCTGAACGCGGGCCTGTTCTTCGTGGCGTTCATGCGCGACCCGCACCGCCAGTTCGTGCCGATGCAGAGCCGGCTGGCGCGCCGGGACAAGATGATGGAGTACATCGAGCACACGGGGTCGGCGGTCTTCGCCATCCCGCCGGGGCTCGGCGACGGCGCGTACTGGGGCCGAACGGTCCTCGAGGGTTGAGCCGCACGTGGGGTGACCCGGAGGGGGAGCGCTTGAAGGCGAGGATAGGCTAGCTTTACCCGCGCAGATCGACGTCGCGCGGAAGTAGGTCTCCATGTCGTTCCGGTCCCGGACGTCGCCGACGCGGTCCTGCGGTGGTCCACGCCCCTCCTCCACGGACGGGTGAGGGCGTGCCCCGTCCACGAGCGGTCGTCACCGGAGGGGCCGGCTTCCTCGGCTCGCACCTGTGCGAGCGACTGATCCGCGAGGGCTACAGCGTGCTGTGCCTGGACGACCTCAGCACCGGCTCGGCACGCAACGTCGACCACCTGGCCGAGGTCGGCCCGTTCCGGTTCGTCCGTGCCGACGTCACCGACGTCGTGCACGTCGTCGGCGACGTCGACGTGGTGCTGCACTTCGCCTCGCCGGCGTCCCCGATCGACTACCTGCGGATGCCGATCGAGACCCTCAAGGTGGGATCGGTCGGGACGCTGCACACCCTGGAGCTCGCCAAGGAGAAGAAGGCGCGCTACCTGCTCGCGTCCACCTCGGAGACCTACGGGGACCCCCAGGTCCACCCTCAGCCCGAGACCTACTGGGGACACGTCAACCCGGTCGGCCCGCGTGGCGTCTACGACGAGGCGAAGCGCTTCGCCGAGGCGATGACCATGGCCTACCGGCGGTCGTGGTCGGTCGACACCGCCATCGTCCGCATCTTCAACACCCATGGTCCGCGCATGCGGCCGGACGACGGCCGGGCCGTGCCCACCTTCATCCGCCAGGCGCTCGCGGGCGAGCCGCTGACGGTGGCGGGCGACGGCCGTCAGACCCGCTCGATCCAGTACGTCGACGACCTCGTCGAGGGTTGCGTGCGGTTGCTGCACTCGCCCCTGGCCGGACCGGTCAACATCGGCAACCCCCACGAGGTCTCCATCGAGGAGCTGGCCCGCGGGATCCTCGACCTCGTCGGCGTGCCGGGCACGATCCGGCCCGTCCCGCGCCCGGAGGACGACCCGACGGTGCGGCGCCCCGACATCACGCTCGCCCGGCGGGAGCTCGGCTGGGAGCCGGTCGTCGGGCTGGGCGAGGGGCTGCGCCGGACGATCGAGTGGTTTCGTGCGGACTCCGAGCGGTCGGTGCCGTCCCGTGCGATCTGAGTCCGAGGACACGCGGTCCGGCTTCGTGGTCATCGGCGCCGGGCCCGCCGGGCTCACGGCCGCCTACGAGCTCAGCCGCCACGACTGCCCGGCCACGGTCCTCGAGGCCGACGACGTGGTGGGCGGGATCAGCCGCACCGTCGAGCGCGACGGCTGGCGCTTCGACATCGGAGGCCACCGGTTCTTCACCAAGGTGCCACGCGTCCGGACGCTGTGGGAGGAGATCCTGGACGAGCGGGACTTCCTGCTCCGCCCCCGCCGCAGCCGCATCCTCTACGGGGGCCGCTTCTACGACTACCCGCTGCGCCCGCTCGGCGCGCTGCGCACGCTCGGACCGCTCGAGGCGGTGCTCTGCACGCTGTCCTACGTGCGGGCCCGGCTGCGGCCTCCGGCCGACCAGTCCCACCTCGAGGGCTGGGTGGCGGGCCGGTTCGGGCGCCGGCTCTACCGACACTTCTTCAAGACCTACAACGAGAAGGTCTGGGGCGTCCCGGCCACCGACATCGCGGCCGACTGGGCGGCCCAGCGGATCAAGGACGTGTCGCTGGCGACGGCGGTGTGGAACGGGGTGCGTCCTGTGCGCGGGGAGGGCGCGATCACCTCCCTGATCGAGGAGTTCCACTACCCCCGCCACGGGCCGGGCATGATGTGGGAGCGCTGCCACGAGCTGGTCGAGGCCGCCGGCAGCAAGGTCGCGCTGGAGCAGACGGTGACCAGGATCCGCCACCGCGACGGCCGGGTGCTCGAGGTCGAGGCGTCCACCGAGGACGGCGCGGTGACCACCTACCCGTGCACCGAGGTGTTCTCGACGATGCCGCTGCCCGACCTCGTGCGCGCGATGGACCCCCCGGCGCCACCCGACGTGCGCGCGGCGGCCGACGCCCTGACGTTCCGCGACTTCCTGACCGTGGCGCTGGTCGTGCCCGAACGGTCCGCCTTCCCGGACAACTGGATCTACGTGCACTCCCCGGACGTGCGGGTCGGCCGCATCCAGAACTTCGGGGCCTGGTCGGAGGCGATGGTCAAGCCCGGACGGACCTGCCTGGGCCTCGAGTACTTCGTGTTCGCGGGCGACGACCTCTGGGAGCTCCCCGACGCCGAGCTGGTCGCGCTCGGGACCCGCGAGCTGGGCGAGCTGGGGCTGCTGGACCCCGAGGGCGTCGAGGCCGGCTACGTGGTGCGGATGCCGAAGGCCTACCCGGTCTACGACCACGGGTACCGGGACAACGTCGCGCTCCTGCGCGCCTGGCTGGAGGAGCACGCCACCAACGTGCACCCCCTCGGGCGCAACGGTCAGCACCGCTACAACAACCAGGACCACTCGATGCTCACCGCCGCGCTCGCGGTGGAGAACGTCCTGTTCGGGACCGGCCACGACATCTGGGCGGTGAACGTGGACACCGCATATCACGAGGAGGGCGCTGCGGGGGGCTCCGGGCGGGACGCCCCGGTCCTGCCGCGCCGGCCTACGCGGGCGGGACCTGGCCGACCCGACCGGTGGCCTCGGCCGGGCCGGACCGACCCCAGAGCCGGATGAGCAGCACCACGGGGACGAGGCCCACCGCGACGATGAGCAGCGAGGGCAGCGCCGCGGTGTCGAACCGGGAGTCCTTCGTCGCCTCCCACGCCATGATGGCCAGCGTGTCGCCCCCGAGCGGGCGGAGCAGGGCCGTCGCCGGCAGCTCCTTCATGACCTCGACCATCACGAGCAGCGCCGCGCTGAGCAGCCCGGGCAGCAGCAGCGGGAGGTGGACCTCGGCGAGCACGCGGCCGCGGTCCGCGCCCAGCGAGCGCGCGGCGTCGTCGAGGTCGGGGTGGACGCGCCCCATCCGGGCGTCGACGGCGAAGAACGCCTGCGCGTGGAACCGGACGAGGTAGGCCAGCAGCAGCCCGAGCGCGGTGCCGGTGAACACCAGACCGAGGGTGGTGCCGAAGGCGCCGGCGAGGTCGACGAGCCGGCGGTCGACCCACACCAGCGGCACGTAGATCGCCACGGCGATCACCGTGCCCGGCACGGCGTACCCCACCGAGGCCAGGCGGGCGGCGGCCTTCCCGAGCCGGGAGGGGGCGATCCGCTGGCCGTACACGATGACCGTCGCGGTGATCACGGCGAGGAAGGCGGCCGCCAGCCCGAGCACCAGCGTGTTGAGCGCGGCCTGCGCGAGGTCCGCGCCGACCCGGTCCGCCAGCACCGTCTCGACCGACCAGGCCAGCAGCTGGGCGACCGGCACGGCGAACACCACCGCGAGCAGCAGGCAGGGCACGGCGGTCGCCACTGCGGCGCGGGCGCCGCGCAGCCGGCGCGGGGTGACGGTGTCGCCGGCGGCGAGCGCCTGGTGGTACCGGGCCCGCCCGCGCAGCAGCCGCTCGATCACCACCATGAGCAGGGCCAGCCCGACGAGGACCGTCGCCAGCTGCAACGCCGCGGCGCGGTCGAACGCGCCGAACCAGAGCCGGTAGATCGCGTCGGTCAGCGCCTGGTAGCCCAGGAGGTTCACCGCGCCGAAGTCGGCCAGGGCCTCCATCACCGCCAGCGCGGCGCCGGCGGCCAGGGCCGGGCGGGCCAGGGGCAGGGCCACCGAGCGGACGGCCTGCCCGTGGCTGCGGCCGAGACTGCGGGCGGCCTCCATCGAGCGCCGCGACTGGCCGAGGAACGCGCTGCGCCCGAGCACGTAGACGTAGGGGTAGAGTACCGCGGTGAGGACGGCGACCGCCCCGACCGGCCCGCGCAGGCCCGGCACGTCCAGCCCGGCGCCGAACAGGCTGCTCTGCAGCGGGTTCGCGTACCCGAGCTGCCCGACCAGCACGAACACCAGGACGTACCCCGGCATGGCCAGCGGCAGGACCAGCGCCCAGTCCAGCCAGCGGCGCCCGGGGAAGTCCCAGAACGAGACGAGCACCGCGAGCCCGCCACCGACCACGAGCGTGCCGACCGCGACGCCGGCCCCGAGCAGCACGCTGCGTCCCAGTGCACCGGGCAGCAGCGCGAGGGCGATCCGGTCCACACCGTCGTCCCCGGTGAGGAAGCTCAGCGGCAGCGCGACCAGCGGCCCGGCCACCGCGAGCGCGGTGAGCACGCCCACCACCGCCCACCCCGGGGTGCGCCGACGGGCCCGGGGCGGCCGCGCGGTCGACGCGGTGTCGGGTGGCGCCGTCACCGCCACCCGACGGCCAGCATCATCGCGACGGCCTCGTCCAGCAGCGGCCCGGCCTCCTCGACCGCGATCGGATCGATCCGCACGTCGGCCCACGAGCGGAGGTGCTCCGGCGGGCGCACCTGCGGGTTCGCGGCGAACTCGCTGCGGGACACGATCTGCGCCTGCGCCGGCGGCGAGGTGAGCCACTCCATCAGCGCCACGGCGGTCGGCACCGCGTCGGAGCCGCGCACGACGCCGACCCCGGACACGTTGGCGTGGGCGCCTGCCCCGGCCTGGTCGGGCCAGGCGGGAGCGACCGGGAAGGACGGGTCGTCCTCGAGGGCCCGCCCCAGGTAGTAGTGGTTGGCGAGGCCGACGTCGCAGTCACCGGCCGCCATCGCCGCGAGCATCTCTCCGTCGGAGTTCAGGACGTCGGGGTCGTTGGCCATCCACGAGCGCAGCAGGGCCTCGGTGGCCTCCGGCCCCCGCTTGGCGATCATGTCGGCGACCAGCGACTGGTTGTACTCGCTGTTGGACGTGCGCAGGCAGGTGCGTCCGGCGAACGCCGGGTCGGCCAGGCTCTCGTAGCTGGTCACGGCGCCGGGCGCGACGCGCTCGGTGGACACCACGGGCACCCGGAGCCGGGTGGAGATCGCCCACCAGGCGCCGTCGTCGGCGTGCAGGCCCGGGGGCACCTGGGCGCGCAGCGTCTCGCTGGTGACGGGCCGGAGCAGGCCCTGCTCCTCGGCCCGCCACAGGTTGGCCAGGTCGGTCGTGATCAGCAGGTCCGCGGGGGTGTCCGCGCCCTCCTGGGCCAGCCGCTCGCCGAGCTCCCCGGCGGTGCCTCCGCGCAGCTCGATGCGGACCCCGGTCTGTGCCTCGAAGTCGCGGAACACCTGCTCGTCGCCGTAGTGGGAACGCCCGTTGTAGACGACCAGGCGGTCGGCGAGCGGCGCGCCCGCGGTGACCACCTCGGGCGTCTGCGCCCCGGCGGGTGTCGGCGCCGCCGTGGCGGGTGTCGAGTCGTTCCCGCCGACGCCGATCACGGCGACCACCACGACGACGACGAGCACGGTGGCGAGGGCGACGGCGGGTACGAGGACCCGGGGGCGGAGAAGGGTGTCTCGCATCGACTGGTCTCCCGGTGCGCGCCGCTGGACGAGTCGCCGGCCCGTGCGGGACGCCGCGACACGACCCGAGCATAGGCTAGGGTATCCAAACCATGGGGGCTCCCGCGATCGACGCCGTGGACCTCGAGAAAGCGTTCGGCGACCACCCCGCGGTGGCCGGGGCGTCGCTGCGGATCGGACCGGGTGAGCTGGTCGCGCTCGTCGGCCCGAGCGGGTCGGGCAAGACCACGCTCCTGCGTCTGATCGCGGGGTTCGAGGCGCCCGACGCCGGCTCGGTCGCCATCGGGGGGATCACGGTCGCCGGTCACGGCACGTGGGTCGAACCCGACAAGCGCCGCATCGGCATGGTGTTCCAGGACGGCGCCCTCTTCCCGCACCTCTCGGTGCGCGCCAACCTCGAGTTCGGCGGGCCGCGCCCCGGTCGCGTCGAGGAGTGCCTGGAGCTCGTCGGGCTCGCCGATCGCGCCGGCGCCTACCCCCACGAGCTCTCCGGAGGCGAGCGGCAGCGGATCGCGCTCGCCCGTGCGCTGGCCACGGATCCCCACGTGGTCCTGCTCGACGAGCCGTTCGCCGCGCTGGACGAGGGCCTGCGGGCCGAGCTGCGCGAGGAGGTCGCGGGCGTCCTGCGCGCCGCCGGTGCGAGCGCCCTGCTGGTGACGCACAACCAGCAGGAGGCGCTGTCGCTGGCCGACGTGGTGGCCGTGCTGCGGGACGGGCGGATCGAGCAGGTCGGGCCCCCGCCGACGGTGTACGGCGACCCCGCGACCCGCTGGGTCGCGGAGTTCCTCGGCGACGCCGACGTCGTGCCCGGGACGGCGGCCGACGGGGTCGCCGAGTGTCCGCTGGGCCGGTTCCCGGTCGACACCGCGCTGCGCGGCCCGGTCGAGATCGTGCTGCGCCCCGAGGGGCTGGTCATCGGTCCGGACGGCCCCGGCGGCCCGCCCGAGGACGCGGCCGAGGCGGTCGTCCTCGGGCGCTCCTACTTCGGCCACGACCAGCTCGTGCGGCTCGAGCTGGCGGGCGGCCTGCGACTGCGCAGCCGCAACCCCGGCTCGGCGGCCTGGCGCGCGGGCGATCGGGTGCGCGTGGCGGTCCGGGGCTCGGTGACCGTGCTCGGGGCGTCCGGTTCGGCGTCCACCTAGACGCCTCGTGACGTCCCCACCGCAGGCCGGCGTGCGGACCGCCCCGGCCGGCCACCCGACGGCCCGCCGGCCCGGGGCGGCCACGCTGCTGCTCCTCGCGGTCAGCACCGCCCTCGCCGTCGCCTCCCTGGCGGCGCCGGCGGCCCTCGGCTACGACCCCTGGGCCTGGCTCTTGTGGGGTCGGGAGGCCACGCGCGGGACGGTGAGCACGGCCGGGGGGCCGACCTGGAAGCCCCTGCCCGTTCTGATCACGACGCCGCTGTCCTACGCGGGTGGCGCCGCACCGGACCTGTGGCTGGTGCTGGCCCGCGCCGGTGGCCTCGTCGCGATGGGCCTGACCTACCGGCTCGCCGCGCGGCTCGCCGCGGATCTCACCGCCGCCCCCACCGCCGGCCCGGGATCGGCCGGGTCCGCGCGGTTCGCCGGTCCCGTCGCGGGCCTGGTCGCCGTCCTGGCGCTGCTGCTCACCCCGGACGCCGAGTCCCGCTGGATTCGGCTCGTCCTGCAGGGCAACGTCGAGCCGCTGCTGGTCGCGCTGTGCCTGGGCGCGGTGCTCTGCCACCTCGACCGCCGGCCCGGCGTCGCGGTGGCCCTCGGGGCGGCGGCGTGCCTGCTGCGGCCCGAGGCCTGGCCCTTCCTGGTGCTGTACACGGGCTGGCTGCTGCGCGCGCACCGCGCCCGGTGGCCGGTGCTCCTCCCGGCGCTCGTCGCCGTCCTCGCCACGGCGCCCGTGCTGTGGCTCGGCGGGGACTGGCTGATCTCCGGTGACCCCTGGAGCGGGGCGACCCGGGCGCAGGTCCTCGAGGGTGGCGCGGCGGAGCGGCTGGTGGGGACGAGCACCCAGCTGGGCGGCCTCGTCATCGTGCCGGTCTGGGTGGCGGCGGCCGTGGGCGTGGCCTGGTCGGTCCGCCACCGGGCGCGGACCCCGGTCGTGCTGGCGGGCGCGGCGCTGGTCTGGATCGCGATGGTGGCCGCGATGGCGGCCCTGCTCGGCTATGCCGCGCTGAGCCGGTTCCTCGCCCCGCCCGCCGCGGTGCTCTGCGTCCTGGCCGGGATCGGGGTCGCCCGCTCGCTCGTCGCGGTCCGCGCCCGAGGCGCGCGGGCGGCGGTGGCCGCGCTCGTGGTCGCCGCGGTCGTGCCGTTCGCCCTGCCGCGGGTCGGCTGGCTGCCGCGTCAGGTGACCGAGGCCGGGGAGCGCGCGCAGGTCGAGGCGGACCTCGACGGCGCCGTCGCGCAGGCCGGCGGCCGCGACGCCCTGCTGCGGTGCGGCGCCCTGGCGATCGACGCGACGCGCCCGATCGACCTGCAGGCCCGGCCGGGTCTGGCGTGGGCCCTCGACGTCCCGCTCGCCACCGTCGGGTACTCCCTGGGCGGCCGTCCCGGCGTCGCGATCCTGCGCAGCGGTGACCCCGCCCTCGCCGCACCCACCGTGCGCGGCGGGCGGGTGCTCGGGGTCAGCGACCGCTGGACCGTGGTCGCGGTCGGCTGCCCCGGGCCGTGATGCCGCAGGAGTCAGGCACCAAGGTGAGCCTCACCTACCCGCGTCCGGATGGCGTGGGGCGGGCACTAGGGTCCTCGCCGATGCCCACCCTCTCCGTGGTCGTGCCGGCCACCGACCGGCCGGCGACCCTGCCCCACGCGGTGGCGGCGATCGAGCGTGCCGGTGGCGAGGTCGTCGTGGTGGACGGGCCGGCGGACCTGACGGTCTGCGAGGCCCGCAACCTCGGGGCGCGGCGTGCGGCCGGCGAGGTCGTGGTGTTCGTCGACGCCGACGTGGAGATCCATCCGGACGCCCTCGACCGCATCGCCGCCCGCTTCAGCGCGCGACCCGAGCTGACCGCCGTCTTCGGGTCCTACGACGACAGCCCTCCGGCCGGCGGCACCGTCGCGGCCTTCCGCAACCTGCTGCACCACCACGTCCACCAGGGCGCCGCGGGCCCGGCCGAGACGTTCTGGTCGGGCCTGGGCGCCGTGCGGCGGGAGGCGTTCCTCGCCGTGGGCGGCTTCGACGGCGACCGCTTCCCGCACCCGTCGGTCGAGGACGTCGACCTCGGCGTGCGACTGGTCGCGGCCGGGGCCCGCATCGAGCTGGACCCCACCATCCAGGGCACGCACCTCAAGGCGTGGACGCTGCGGACGATGGTCGCGACCGACTTCGCCCGCCGCGGCGTGCCCTGGGTGGCCCTGGTGCTGAGGACCGGGCGGACCGGGCGCGTCGCGACGGTCCTGAACCTGGGCTGGCGGCACCGGCTCAGCGCGCTGGCCTGCACGGTCGCGGTGCTCGCGACGGCCGTGCGGCGCCCGGGCGTCGCCGTGGGCGCCGTCCTCGTCCTGGTCGGCCTCAACCGCGACTTCTACGCCCTGCTCGCCCGCCGCCGCGGCGTCGGGGAGGCGGTGGTCGGGGTCGGGCTGCACGTGGTGCACCACCTCACCGCGGTCGCCTCGGTGCCGGCCGGGCTGCTGGCGCACCTGCGGGACCGCCGCCGGTCGGCGGGGGCCCGATGACCGGGCCGGTACGGCTCGCGCTCATCGGGGCCGGGCGCCTCGCCGAGGTCGGCTACGTGCCGGCGCTCCGGGCGGCCGCCGGGGTGACCCTCGTCGGCGTGGCCGACCCGGTCCCGGCCCGTCGCCGTGCGGTGGCCGAGGTCGCCGGCGGGGTGCCCGCCGCGGCCGGCGCCGGCGAGCTGCTCGGCGCGCTGACCGCTGCCGGTGCGGGGCCGGACGGGCTGATCGTCGCGACACCGGCCGACGCGCACCTGGCCGACGCCCGCGTCGCGGCCGCGGCCGGCCTGCCCGTGCTGGTCGAGAAGCCGCCGGCCCCCGACGGCGGCGGGGCGGCGGAGCTGGCCGCGCTCGCCCCCGCGCCGCGCATCGCGTTCAACCGGCGTTTCGAGGTCGGCGCCGAGGAGCTGCGGGCCGCCACGCCGCGCGGGGAGCGGGTGCGGGTGTCCCTGGAGATCGCCTACCGCCGTGCCGGGTGGGGAGCGCACACGGTCGCCGACGACGCGCTGCTCGACCTCGGCCCGCACCTGGTCGACCTGGCGCGCTGGATCACCGGGGCCGAGGTCACCTCCGTCGTCGCGGCCACGGTCACCCCGGAGCGGGCCGCGTTCGAGCTCGCCCTCGGGGCGGCCCGCGCGCACGTCCGCTGCGCCACCGACCGGCCCTACCGCGAGCGCGTCGAGGTCCACGGGCCGGACGGCCGCCGGCTCGGGCGGCGGCGTCGAGGCGGGCTGGTCGCCGCCGTCGGGGGCCGCCTCGCCCCGTCCCCCGGACCGCATCCGCTGGTCGCCTCCCTGACCGCCCAGGTGGAGGCCTTCGCCCGGGCCGTCCGCGGCGAGCCCGCACCCACCCTCGGCAGCGCCGCCGACGGCGTCGCCGTGATGACCACGATCGACGCCGTGCGGGCGCTCGCGCGCGGCGCGGCCCCGGAAGGGTAGGCATGCTCGCCGTTCTGCAGTTCGACTCCCCGAGCCTCGCGGTGCTCGACCGGATGCTCGCCCAGGGCCGGCTGCCCGCCCTCGCGGGGCTGCGCGAGCGCGGGGTGTGGCACGAGCTCCGGACCCCGGCCACGCACTTCGCGGCCGGCGCGTTCCACACCCTCTACAGCGGCACCGAGCTCGCCGACCACGGGCTGTTCTACCCGTTCCAGTGGTCGGCGGCGGAGCAGCGCGTGCGCTACACCACCGCCTTCGAGGCGCCGCCCCCGGTCTGGGAGCGGCCGGGGGCGCGGACCCTCGCCCTCGATCCCTACGAGAGCCGGGCGCCGCTGAGCCCGCCCGCGGGCACGGTGGTCAGCGGCTGGCAGTTCACCGACCGGGTCGTGCTCCAGCCGTGGTCGTCCCCGCCGGACGCGCGCGGCCGGCTCGAGCGGCTGTTCGGGCCGGCGGCCGCGGTCGAGGAGGTCTTCGGGCGCAGCTCCCCCCGGGACCTGCTGCGCCTGCGGCGCGACCTGCTCGCCGCGTCGGGCCGGGCGGCGGACGCGGCCACGCTGCTGCTGGCCCGGGACCGGTTCGACCTGACCTGGCTGACCTTCAGCGCCGGCCACGTCGCCGGGCACCAGTTCTGGGATCTGTCGCAGCTCGACGAGCACGCCGACGACGCCACCCGCCACGTGCTCTCGGGCGCCCTGGAGGAGGTGTACCAGAGCGTCGACGCCGCGCTCGGGCGCGTGCTGGCCGGGCTGCCCGAGGGCACCGATGTCGTCGTCACCTCGCCGGTCGGCATGGATGTCAACACCAGCCGGGCCGACCTCATGCCGGAGATGCTCGACGCCGTGCTCGACGGAGGTCCCGCCGGGAGCGCCGGCTCGGCCGGCGGCGACCGGCCCGCGCCGGGGTCCGGTGCGGTGTGGAAGCTGCGCGCGGCCGTGCCGACGGGGCTGCGGGCCCGCGTCGCGTCCGCGCTGCCCGACCGGGTGGCGCTGATGCTCACCGAGCGCCTCGAGCTCCGGGGACGGGACTGGAGCTCCACCCGCGCCTTCGCCCAGCCGGCCGACAACCAGGGCTACATCCGCCTCAACCTGGCCGGGCGCGAGCGCGACGGCATCGTCGACCCGAAGGACGCGGAGGCGCTGATGGACCGCATCGCGGAGGGGCTGGGCACCTTCCGCGACCCCGACGGCACCCCGTCGGTCGCCGCGGTCGAACGCGTCGCGGACACCTTTGAGACGGGCGCGCACTCCGACCGGCTGCCCGACCTGATCGTGCGGTGGAGCGACCGGCCCGCCACCCGGCTCGACGCCGTGGTCTCCGACCGTTTCGGCACCGTGCAGCGGCGCGGCGGGGGCAGCGGCCGCTCCGGCAACCACACCGCCGGCGACGCGTGGGCGCTGGTGGTCCCGGGCGCCTCGCGGGTGCGCGCGACGTCCCGCCCGCCGCGGCTCGCCGACATCGCCGCGACCGCGGCCGCGCTGGCCGGTGTCGACCCGACCGGACTGCCCGGGGAGCCCCTCCTGGAACGCGCGTGACCTGAGCGGGTCAGGCCCCCGGGCTCCGCCGTCGGGCCGAGGTGATCGATCCGGCGGCCTCCAGCCCCATGCCCCAGGCCGTCGCCACCTGGGCCACGCCGACCATCAGCCCGGCCCGGGGACCCTCGGCGAACCCACGACGCAGCAGCCCGGCGTAGAACCCCGGCGACTGGAGGCGGGGCGCGCGCTCGCCCCGGTCGCGCCGGCGACGAGCGTCGGTGTGGAAGCGGTAGCCGCCGCGCCCGTACCGCACCTGCTGGCGCCAGAACCCGGCGGGCGAGAGCACCTGGTGGTGGCCGACCAGGGCGGCGGGCTCGAAGACCAGGGCGTAGCCCGCGCCGGTCAGCCGCTCGCACCAGTCCCGGTCCTCGCCGGCGGCCAGCGGGTAGCGCTCGTCGAAGGGCACCGCGCGGCAGACGTCGGCCCGGCACGCGAGGTTGCTGGTGGGGGCGAAATGCATCCGCTGCGTGACCGGGTCGACGCCCGCCTCGGCGAGGTGGCTCGCGATCGCCTGGGAGGCCGCGGCCAGCGCGCTGGCGGGCCGGGCGTTGCGGGTCGGTCCCGCCGCCGCCTCGGCGCCGTCGGCGATCCGCGCCGCGAGGGCCCGCGCCCACCCGGGCACGGGCTCGCAGTCGTCGTCGGTGAAGCAGACCACCGGCGCCCGGGCGGCACGGACCCCGGCGTTGCGGGCCGCCGCCGGACCCCGCCCCGCGCCGGCCACGAGCCGTGCGCGGGGAGCGGCGGCCACGACGTCGGCGACGGCCCGGGTGTCGCGCGACGCGTCGTCGACCACCACGATCTCGAGGTCCGTCGCGTCCTGGTGCTCCAGCGCGGCCAGGCAGACCGCCAGCCGGTCGGGCCGGTCACGGGTCGGCACGACGACCGAGAGGCGCGGGTCGGTCACGTCAGCACCCCGAGCGCGACGACGGCCGCGGCACCGGCCAGGGACGCCACGGCGAGCCGGGTCCGCACGGCGCCGGGCAGGACGCGGATCGCCACGACGGCCGAGGCGGCGGCCCCCAGCAGTGCCGCGGACGTCCCCCCCGCCGCCCCCCAGGAGGACGCGGCCGGCGCGGCCGTCGCGGCGAAGACCACGAACCCGCCCAGCGCCGCCTGCAGGGTCGCCTGCGGTCGCAGCCGCAGCGCCGCCGCCTGCACCGCCAGCGCGTTCACCGGGGCCAGCACGACCAGCGCCAGCGCCGGGACGAAGGCCGCCGAGGCCCCGGCGAAACCGGGCCCGAACACCACCGGGATCACGAGGTCGAGCAGGGGTGCGGCGACGACGGCCCCGACCAGCACCACGACCAACAGCCGCCCGGCGAGACGGCGCAGGGCCGCCTCCGCTTCCGGCTCCGGCCCGATCTCCGGCCCGGTCTCCGCCTGCGTGTCGTCGCGCTCGGCGAGCGTGGGCAGGGAGACGGTGAACACCTGCACCACCGCGTAGGTGGCGGCCAGCGCGACGCCCAGCGCCAGGGCGGCGAACCCGGTCTGCGCCGCGGCTCCGCCCACGACCGCCACGACGACGATCCCGCCCCGCTGGGTGAGCTGGACCAGCACCCCGCTGGTGGCCTGGAGGACCCCGAACCGTGCCGCGCCCTCGGGCCACGCCACGACGGGATGCTGCCGCGCCCGCAGGAGGGGGCGGGCGGCGACCGCCCCGAGCCCGGCGCCGACCGCGGCCGCGACGAGGATCGCCCCGGCCGCGCCGGTCGACCCCGCGAGGTCGTGCAGCACGATCACCGCCACCACGAGCGCGGCGTTCTGCAGAGGGTAGCGGGCGCACCACGGTCCGGCGCGGCCGAGCCCGAGATCCGCCTGGAGGGCGAGCGTGGCGGCGACGTTGAGGGCGAGGGCCAGGAGGACGAAGGCGGTCACGAGCGGCGGGAACCTCGCCGGATCGGCGATCGCGAGCGCCGTGGCGACCACGGCCAGCGCCCCCCACGCCCACGCCCGGTGGCGGGCCAGCCGCAGGGTCAGGGCCCGGGCCAGCGCCGGGCGCTCGGGCGCGGGTGCGGCCGGGACGTAGCGCGCGAGCAGGGTGGCGCCGCCGAGGGTCATGGCCACCGCACCGACCGCGACCACCGTCAGGGCCACCGAGAACCGGCCGTAGTCGGCCGGGCCGAGGGCCCGCGGCACGAGGACCGCGAGCAGTACCAGGGTGACCGCCTCGGCCGCCTTGCCGAGCAGCCCGGCGCGCACGGGGGCCCGCAGGCGCAGGGCCCGCGTCGCTCCCGGGGACACGCTCATGCCGGGGCCGGGGCCGGGGCCGGGGCCGTCGGGGCCCGGAGCGGGGGGCGTGGCACGACGGGAACCCTAGCGGGCAGGTGAGGGCAGCCTCACCTCGGCGGCGGTGGCGTATCGATCGCGGCGCGGGCCCCGGGCACGGTCCGCCGCCCGGTGGTCAGGGTGAAGGCCTCCCGGGCCAGGGGGGTGTCGAGGACGTAGACCCGCAGGTCCGGGTCGACCGGGCCGACGGTCGCGAGGGCGAGCACCGACTGGCTGCGCGCCACCTGCCCGAACACCCCGCCCCGACCGGGCTGCCACGCGATGTCGTCGAGAGCGGCGCGGGGACCGTCGACCCGCAGGATCGCCGCCGCCGGTGGCTCGGTGATGCCGTCGACGACCACGGGCGGCCGCAGGCAGGGGTGGGCGAAGGCCACGTGCCAGCCGAGGGCGACGGGGGCGTCGGGGCCGAGGCGGTCCCGGAGGAGGTCCAGGAGCCCGACCGACCGGGCCAGCGCCGGCGCGGTGAACGCCAGCCAGCCGTGACGGTCCCCGGTGCCGTCCACGGCGTCGAGACGGACGACGTCGCTGCCGGGCGGCGGTGTCAGCGTCAGTGTGCGCCACGACGGGCTGCGCAGGGTGTCGGCGAGCGCCTCCTCGCCGGCGGGGACCACCGACGCCCCGACGCGCCGTCCGTACACCGCGACCAGGGCGTTGCCCTCGCCGAGCGTCCCCGCCGCGGACACGGTGACCCTCGATCCCTCCTCGCGCGCTCCCGGCAGCGCGTACCAGCCGGTGGACACCTCCCCGGTGTTCCGGTCCGCGGAGCGGGCGCCGCCGGCCACGAGGCTGCCCCAGCCCGTGGTGACGCTGCCCTGCGGGCGGTGGTTCGCGTAGTACCCGCCGTCGGGCACGAAGCCGACCGCCGGGGGCGGGGGCGGCAGGCCCGCGGGCGCCAGCGGCCGCGCGGTGAACGGGTCGAGCACGCGGAGGGTCGCCGTCGCGCCGCACCCCGACCCGAGCGGATCGGCCAGCGTCCGCTCCCACACCGAGCCGGGCGGGACCCCGCGCACGGCGGCCACGCCGAACGTCCCGACGGTGTAGGCCGTGGTGGCGGCGAGCGAGACCACCACCACGATCGGCAGGGCCCACAGCGCGTCCCGCCGGCGGCCCCGCCACGCGAGGGCGAGCGCCACCAGCCCGACGGCGAGCGCCCAGAGCAGCGGGCTGTCCAGCCCGACGTTGCGGATCGAGGGTGGCTGGTCGGGGGTGCGCACTCCGGCGAGCCAGGCGTACGGCCAGGTGTTCGGTCCGTGCCAGGCCAGCGCGAGCGCCAGCACGACGGAGGCGGTCGCCACGGCGACGAGCCCACCCGGCGGTCTCGCCCCGCCCAGCACCCGCCGGGACAGGGGCACCACCGTCATCAGCAGGACGCCGAGGAACGCCGGGCCCACCCCGGCGAGGGCGCCGAAGTGGTGGGTCCACTTCGACGGGGCCGCGGCCAGCGCCACGAACGACCACGCGGTGGTGGCGGCCGCGAGCCCCAGCGGTGCGGGCAGGGGGAGGCGCCGCGCCCGGGCGGCGACCGCGAGCACCGCGCACCACGCGAGCGCGACCAGGCACGCCAGCACCGCCGCGCGCTTGGCGAAGTTGCCCATGGCGACCTGGTCGAGCAGGGAGGCGTACCGCTCGATCTCCGCGGTCCACCCGTCCTGGTCGAGCACCGACAGGAAGAGCGCCTGCCCGCGCCGGAAGTCGCGCAGCGCCCCGTCGGCGAACCCGAGCAGCGGTGCGGTCAACGCGCCCGAGGCCACGGCCACGACACGGCCGATCGTGGCGATGCGCGCGCCCGGCACGTGCAGCACCGGCCACAGGGCGGGCAGTCCGGCGACCAGCGGCGCGATCATGGTGACCCCGGTGGTGTGGGCGACGAACCCCACCCCGGCGATCGCGCACGCCATCCACGCCGGCGCCAGCCTCCGGTCGCGGCCGGCGACCAGCACGGCGTGCATCGTGGCCACGCCGCACAGCGCGACCACGGGCTCCGGCCGGACACCCATGTCGTAGGGGATCCACCACGCCAGGAAGACGACACCGAGCACGACGGGGCCGGCACGGGTCCGCCACCGTCCCGGCGCCGGCGACCCCGCCGGCTGCTCGAGCGCCGCCGCGGTGACACGGCGCAGCACGAGCCAGGTGAGCACCCCGAGGACCAGCGCCGGGACCCGCTGCGGGACCGTCCCGAACCCGACCAGCTGCTGCCAGGCGCCCAGCCCCTGGGAGACCCAGGTGAACGGGACGAAGCTCTGGTCGTAGAACTGGTAGTAGTTCCCGACCTCGCCGGAGAGCACCGCGTTGCGGGCCTGCGCGGCGAAGTACCCGTCGTCGTCGGTGGCGGGCGCCACGAACGTCCACGCCACCAGGACGGTCGGCACGGCGAGGTCGACGACCCGGGGTCGCCCGGGCCACCGGAACCGCCGGGGGGTGGCCCCGGGCGAGGTGCGGTCGGCCAGGACCAGGAGACCGGCCGCGGTCACCAGGGCGAGCACGAGTGCGGCGGTCAGCGCGCTCTTGAGCGGGGTCGGGGTGCTGGTGAACTCGTCGTCGACACGCAGCCGCACCGCGAGGTCCCCGGCGAGGGCGCGCGGGAGCGTCGTGACGGAGCTGACCAGGACGTCGACGTCGGGGAGCTGGTCGTCGACGGCGCGGGCCAGCTCGCGCCCGTCCCGGGTGACGACCAGCTCCGCGTCGTCGGGTCCGGCGAAGGCGCCTGCGGCACGTGGCCCACCGGCGGGTTCGGGCGGGCGCACGTCGGTGGGACGACCGGCGCTGCGGCCCGTGATCCTGTAGTGGCAGGGCCCGGCGGGCAGCGGCTCGTCCACCAGCACGCGGTCGAGCGCCCGCACCGTCACCCTGCCACCGGCGGCGGTGACGAGCAGCCCGGTGGACCCCGCCTCCGGTGACCCCGGCAGCGCGGTCGAGAGGACCACGCCCGCCCCTCCGGACCCGCCGGCACCGGGCTGCCCGGCCTGCTCGGCGAGGCGGGCGACATCGCAGCTGAAGCGCATGTCGACCGCGAGCGGACGGTAGGCGGTCAGGGTGAGCAGCGTCGACTCCGGACGCGAGGGGTCGACCGGCCAATCGACGGTGGGCTCGTTGACCGACACCGGGGCGAAGGGCAGCAGCAGCGCGCACAGCACGGCGACGAGCGCGGCGACGCCGGCGCCCACCGAGGCGGCCGACGCGGTGCGGGCCGTGCCGCGTGCCGATGCCACGGGTGCTCATCCTCGCGACAGCTCGAGCCTTGTCACCACCGGGGCCACGAGCAAGGTGAGCCTCACTGAAGACTCGACGTGCCCGGCACCGGTTCGCGCCAGGTCCTGCGGCTCGTCGGCGCCCTCGCAGCGGTGGTCGGCCTCGCGGCGTGCGGTGGTGCTCCGCCGGCCCCGGCCGCCGCGCGGCCGTCCCCGGCCGCGCCGGTCGCGGCACCCCCCACGACGGACCCGCACGTCGATGATCGACCAGGCGGTCGGGGAGTACGAGGCCTACGTCCGGCTGCTCCAGGGACAGGCAACCATGCTGCTCCCGGGGCCGAACGGTCCTCGAGGGTTGAGCCGCCCGGGCGAACCGGAGGCCTTGTCTACCGCCGCGTAATCTCCCGCACGATGAGCGCGCCGACCGAACCCGGTTCCCGCGACCGTCAGCCGGCCCCGCGCCGCTCGACGGTGCGCAGCGGTGTCGAGGCGGAGGGGACGGCCCCGCGGCGCCGCCTCGCGGTCCTCGGGCGGCTCGGGCTCGTCGTCGTGCTGCTCGCGGCCGTCGTCGGGACGGTGGTGCTGGTCAGCCGGCAGGGCGAGTTCGGGCGGCCCGACGCGGGCGCCGAGGAGATCCCGGCGCTCGAGGTCGAGCCCGCGCCGGTCCGGCTCGGCACGGTCGCGCAGCCCGACGCGCTCGCCCCGCCGTCGCTCGGGCTGCCCGGGCGCGCCCCCGCCGGCGGTGGCGCCCCGACGTCGCTCGCGAGCTGGGCCGAGGGCATCGCGAGCCGCGTCGACGTGCCCGCCCGCGCGGTGCAGGCCTACGGCGTCGCCGACCTCGCGGTGAAGGCCGAGGAGCCCGGCTGCAACCTGTCGTGGGTCACGATCGCGGGCCTCGCGCGCATCGAGTCCAACCACGGCCGCTACCGGGGCGCCTCGATCGCCGCGAACGGCGACGTCACCCCGCGGATCATCGGCGTCCCGCTCGACGGCACCGGCGGCAACCGGACCATCGGCGACACCGACCGCGGCGTCCTCGACGGCGACACCGCGCTCGACCGCGCCGTCGGCCCGCTGCAGTTCATCCCGTCGACCTGGGCGAAGTGGCGCTCCGACGGCAACGGCGACGGCGTCGCGGACCCGAACAACATCGACGACGCCGCCCTCGCCGCAGGCCGCTACCTCTGCGCGGGCGGCCGCGACCTCGCCACCGGCCCGGGCTGGCGCAACGCCGTGCTCTCGTACAACTACTCCGACGAGTACGGCCGCCGCGTCTACGCCGCCGCCGACTCCTACGCCGCGGCGAACCGGGCCTAGCGAGGTGTCAGCGAAGTGCCGTTGCGGACACTCAACGTCCGTATTCTTCCTTCGATCTTGAACGCGACCGCGGTGCATGATCGAAGTACCGATACGGACACTGAACGTCCGTAACGGCACTTCGCTGATAAGTCACCCGCCGCCGGCGCGGTCCGACCGCACGGCGATGTTCGCGCTGACCTCGCCGAGCGCCTCCTGGTACTCGGGGCGCGGGTCCATCGCCGCCGCCATGCGCAGCTGGGTCCTGGCCTCCTCGAGCCGGCTCTGGCGCTGCAACGTGCGGCCCAGGGCGAAGCGCGCGTAGTGGTCGGACGGGTCCAGCTCGAGCACGCGCAGGAAGCCCGCCTCGGCGCGGCGGAACTGCGCGGAGGCGAGGTAGGCCCGGGCGGCGAGCAGGTGCACCGACGCCGCCTCGGGCTCGCTCTCGAGCAGCGGGACGACGATCTTCAGGGCGTCGAGGGGCCGGCGGCGCTCGAGGAGGTCCTCGGCACGGCGGAAGGCGTCCACCGCCGACACCGCCCCGGTGCCGTCCGGTCCGTCGGGGTCGGGCTGTGCGGCGGACATCCCCGTCACCGTATGCCGACTCCGACGACCGCGCGAGGGCCGCTCGCGGACGGTCCGTGCGTGGCTCACCGATCGGGTCAGCGGCGGCGTCTACGATGCGGGCGACGTGCCGTGCCCCGGGGCGCGGCGAGACGATCAGCGTTCACACAGCGTTCGGAGGCATGGTCCGTGGCGGTCATCGAGCAGGTCGGCGCACGGGAGATCCTCGATTCGCGGGGCACCCCCACGGTCGAGGTCGAGGTGGCGCTCGACGACGGCACGCTGACCCGCGCCGCGGTGCCCTCCGGGGCGTCGACCGGCGAGCACGAGGCGGTCGAGCTGCGCGACGGCGACGACTCGCGCTACCTGGGCAAGGGCGTCGAGCGGGCCGTGGCCGGCGTCCTCGACGAGATCGGTCCCGGGCTGGTCGGCATCGATGCCGCCGAGCAGCGTGTCGTCGACCAGAAGCTCATCGACCTCGACGGCACGCCGGACAAGTCCCGGCTCGGCGCCAACGCGCTGCTGGGCGTCTCGCTGGCCGTGGCCCGCGCGGCCGCGGAGTCCGCCGAGCTCGACCTGTTCCGCTACGTCGGCGGCCCCAACGCGCACGTGCTGCCGGTGCCGATGATGAACATCCTCAACGGCGGCGCCCACGCGGACTCCGGCGTCGACGTCCAGGAGTTCATGATCGCGCCGATCGGCGCCGAGTCGTTCCGCGAGGCCCTGCGGTGGGGCGCCGAGGTGTACCAGGCGCTGAAGAAGGTGCTCAAGTCCCAGGGCCTGTCGACGGGCCTGGGCGACGAGGGCGGCTTCGCGCCGAAGCTGCCGCACAACCGCGAGGCACTCGACCTGATCATGTCGGCGATCCGTGATGCCGGCTACACCCCCGGCCGCGACGTGGTGCTCGCCCTCGACGTCGCGGCGAGCGAGTTCTACGCCGACGGCGTCTACACCTTCGAGGGCGAGACCCGCAGCGCCGCGCAGATGAGCTCCTACTACGGGGAGCTGCTCGACGCGTACCCGCTGGTCAGCATCGAGGACCCGCTCTCGGAGAACGACTGGGAGGGCTGGACCAAGCTCACCGGCGACATCGGCGACCGCATCCAGATCGTCGGCGACGACCTGTTCGTCACCAACATCGAGCGGCTCGAGGAGGGCATCGAGCGCCGGGCCGCGAACGCGCTGCTGGTGAAGGTCAACCAGATCGGCACGCTCTCCGAGACCCTCGACGCAGTCAGCCTCGCGCAGCAGTACGGCTACCGCTGCATGATGAGCCACCGCTCGGGCGAGACCGAGGACACGACGATCGCCGACCTCGCCGTCGCCACCAACTGCGGGCAGATCAAGACCGGCGCCACCGCCCGCTCCGAGCGGGTCGCCAAGTACAACCAGCTGCTGCGCATCGAGGAGGCCCTCGGCGACGCTGCGCGCTACGCCGGCGACCTCGCCTTCCCGCGCTTCGACCCGGACGCCTGAGCCGCATGGCCGGCCCCGAGCGCACCCCCGACGACGGTGCCGCGGACCGCTCCGCCGACCGTGGCGCCGCCGGCCGGCCCGGCGGCGCGCGGGGCCGGGGGCGTCGCGGGAGCCGGTCGGGGACGGCCTCGGGCACCCGCGGGTCCGCCGGGCGGTCCGGTGGGGCGCGCGGGCGCACGCGCGCCCGCCAGGGGCCGCGGCGCGACCCGCAGCGCGTCGTGCGCCGGCGCCACCCGCTGCGCGTGCCCTCGGGCCCGGCCGCGGCGGCCGCCCGCGCCCGGCGCGCCGCGCAGGCCACCGGGGGCGCGCTGGGCCTGTCGACCGCCCGGCGCGCGGCGGTGCTCGCCGTCGTCGTCTGTGCCCTCGCGCTGACCGTCGCCGTGCCGCTGCGCAACTACGTCACCCAGCGCCACGAGATCGCCGCCGTGACCGCCGAGCAGGAGCGCCTCGCCGGCGACGTGCGTCGGCTCACCGACGAGCGCGCCGCCCTGCGCGACCCGGCGCACATCGAGGCCCTGGCCCGCGACCGCCTCGGCTACGCGCGGCCCGGCGAGGTGCCCTACCGGGTCCAGCTGCCCGGTGACGCCACCGCGCCCCGCGACCCCCGCGACACCGACCCCCGCGCCGGGCTGCCGCCCGCCGAGGCCGAGCTGCCCTGGTACGCGCGCGTCGCCCGGTCGACGCTCGGTACCGCACCGTGAGCGGGCCCGCCGACCCGCCGACCGACCGGCCCACCGACCCGCCCACCGACCCGCCCACCGACCCGCCCACCGACACCGACCGGGCCGCCGTCGCCGCGCAGATCGGCCGCCGGCCCCGCGGGCTGCGCCGCGTCGCGCACCGCTGCCCCTGCGGGCTGCCCGACGTCGTCGAGACCGCCCCGCGGCTCGAGGACGGTACGCCGTTCCCGACGCTGTACTACGCGACGTGCCCGCGCCTGACCTCGCGCCTCGGGACGCTGGAGGCCGACGGGCTGATGCGCGAGCAGACCGAGCGCCTGGGCACCGACCCCGACCTCGCCGCCCGGTACGCCCGGGCGCACGCCGACTACCTCGCCGACCGCGACGCGATCGAGCCGCTCGGCACGGACGTGAGCGCCGGTGGGATGCCCGAGCGGGTCAAGTGCCTGCACGTGCACGTCGCGCACACCCTCGCCCGCGGGCCGGGCGTGAACCCGGTGGGCGACGAGACCCTCGCGCGGCTCGGCGACTGGTGGCACGCGGGGCCGTGCGTGGACCCCGGCGGGCCCGACCGCGGGGACCCGACGGGCTGACACCCCGACCCCCACCGGGCGACGGGTCGCACGCGACCGGCCGGCACGCTCGGTGGCCGCCGTTCCACGGACCGGTGCCGATCGGACCCGGCCCGGTGGCGGCCCCCGCGCGGGTTTGATCGACGCCCGCCGGGCGCTCCAGGATGGGCAGGAGCCGGTTCCCCCGACCGGCTCGGCGCGACGGTGCGGACGGCCCGTCGCACGCACGGGCGGTGAGTCGCCCCGTGGCGCCGCGCGCGGCTGCCCCACGGCTCCTGCCCGCGGACCGGTCGCCGGGCGACCCCACCCGCCTGGGGTCGCCCGGTGTCCGGTGCGCTCCGCGCACCCCGAGGACGGCACGGGGCGGGCGTCCTCGCTAGCGTCGTCGGGTAGCCGGGTCCGCCGGGGACGCCGAGCGCAGCAGGGGGAGCAGCAGATGCCACGGGTCGCGGCGCTCGACTGCGGGACCAACTCGATCCGCCTGCTGGTGGCCGACGTGACCGTGCGCGAGGACGGCTCGGCCTGGCTGCGCGACGTCCACCGCGAGATGCGGATCAACCGCCTCGGCCAGGGCGTGGACGCCACCGGCCGGCTCGCGCCGGAGTCGCTGGCGCGCACGCGCGAGGCCCTCGGCGCCTACGCCGAGATGCTGCGCCGCCACGGCGTCGCCGTCTCCCCGGAGACCGTCCGCGTCTGCGCCACCTCCGCCACGCGCGACGCCGCGAACCGCGAGGAGTTCTTCGGCGCGGTCCGCGAGGTCATCGGGGTCGACGCCGACGTCATCACCGGCGACGAGGAGGCGCGCCTGTCGTTCGCGGGCGCGGTCGCCGACCTCGACCCCGACGAGGGCCCGTTCGTCGTCGCCGACGTCGGCGGCGGCTCCACCGAGCTCGTCACCGGCACCTGGGACGCGGTGCACGCGCAGGTCACCGCCGCGCGCTCCACCGACGTCGGCTGCGTGCGCCTGGCCGAGAAGTTCCTCCACGACGACCCGCCGACCGCCGAGCAGATCGCCGAGGCCGAGGAGTTCACGCGCGCCACGCTGGCGCCGGCGTTCGCCGAGGTCGCGGTCGACGAGGTCCAGACGTGGGTGGCGGTCGCGGGCACGGCCACGACGCTCGCCGCCGTCGCCATGGACCTGCGCACCTACGACGCCGAGCGCATCCACCTCTCGCGCCTCGGCCTCGACGACGTGCGCGCCACCGCGCGGCGCCTCGAGGCGATGCCGCGCGAGCAGCGGGCCGCGCTCGGGCCGATGCACCCCGGCCGCGTGGACGTCATCGGCGGCGGGTCGCTCGTCATGCGCGTGCTCGCCGAGGAGCTCGCCGAGCGCACCGACGTCACCGAGCTCGTCGTGTCCGAGCACGACATCCTCGACGGGATCGCGCGGGAGCTGGCCGCGCGGTGGTGAGGACGCCGTGGTGAGGACGGGAGTGGTGGCGACGGGAGTGGTGACGACGGGAGTGGTGACGTGGTGAGCGCGCGCCCGGCCGACCCGCCCGGCGCCGTCCCCGGGGTGCTGCCGCTGGCGGCGCTGGTCCTCGCCCGGCGGGTGCGGGCGCTGGTGGCCGTGACGGTCGTGCACACCGTCGTCCTCGCCGTCGCCGCGTGGCTCGCCGGCAACGGGCCCACGCTGCCCGGCGTCGCCTCGCTCGTCGCGCACCTCGCGGTCTCGCTGGGCGCGGCGCTGCCCGTGCGCTGGCAGTTCGCGGGCGACCCGGCGCGCCGGGAGGCCCGGGCGGTGCGGGCGATGACGGTGTCGTTCGTGGTGCTCGCGGTCTACAGCGCGGTCGACGCCGTCGCCGACGCCCTGACCCCCGGGCGCCCGGGGGAGGCCCTGGTCGGCGGCCTGCTCGGGCTCGCCGGGGCGGTCGCCCTGCCGGTGCTCGTCGCCCTCGACGCGCGCGCCGGGCGGGCGGAGGGTGCGTTCCGCGACCCGCGCGTCCGCCGGGCCGCGCCCGCGCCGCTCGTCGTCGCCCTCGTCGTGGTGCTGCTGGCCGCCTCGGCCGTCGACCTGCTCGCCAGCGCCGGCCCCGTCACCGCCTCGCTCGCCGCGCCGGCCGTGTCGGCGGTCGTCGCGGTCCTCGCCGCGCGGGAGGCGTGGGGTGCCTGGCACGGCTGAGCCCTCGCAGACCCCGGAGCCCGTGCAGCCCGTCCCGCCGCCCGGCCCCGCCGACGCGCCCGACCTGCCGACCCTCGACGCCGCGGTCGCCGGGTGCCGCGCGTGCCCGCGGCTCGTGGCGTGGCGGGAGGAGGTCGCGGCGAACCGGCGCGCCGCCTTCCGCGACGAGACCTACTGGGGCCGCCCGGTGCCCGGGTTCGGCGCCACCGACGCGCGGCTGCTCGTCGTCGGTCTCGCCCCGGCCGCGCACGGCGCCAACCGCACGGGCCGCATGTTCACCGGCGACCGCAGCGGCGACGTCCTCTACGCCGCCCTGCACGCCGTCGGGCTCGCCTCGCAGCCCACGTCCGTCGCGATCGGCGACGGCCTCGAGCTCTACGGCACCCGCATCACCGCCCCGGTGCGCTGCGCCCCGCCGGAGAACAAGCCGACGCCCGCCGAGCGGGACCGCTGCCGTCCGTGGCTCGCCCGCGAGCTCGCCCTGCTGCGCGGCACGGTGCGCGCCGTGGTGGTGCTCGGCGGCTTCGGGTGGCAGGCCCTCCTGCCCGTCCTCGCCACGCCGGACCCGGCGGGCGGGCACCCCGGCTGGGTGGTCCCGCGCCCCCGGCCGAGGTTCGGTCACGCCGCGCACGTGACGCTCCCCCCGGCGGACGACCGGGCCCCGACCCCCGCCGCCCCGCTCGAGCTGTTCGGCAGCTACCACGTCAGCCAGCAGAACACCTTCACCGGACGCCTCACCCCCGCGATGCTCGAGAACGTCCTCGCCGACGCCGCGCGGGCCGCGGGGCTGGATCCGACCGTCCCGACGCGCGCCGGCGACTAGGGTCGGCACCGACGAGAGATCCGCCCCTGTAGCCCAATCGGCAGAGGCAGGCGACTTAAAATCGCCACAGTGTGGGTTCGAACCCCACCGGGGGCACGCTCGGCGGGACCGCACCGCGCACGACCCCGACGTCACCCAGCGCACGCCGTCTCCCGGCCGGCCGCTCCGACGTCACCCGATCCACCCCGTGACGACAGCTCACGGTCACCCGCCCGTCGCAGCGGCCACGCGGAGAGCGGTCGGTGCCACGACCGGGTGCGTGACGTCCGACCGCTCGGGCGCCCCGGACGGACCGCTCGACGCCGACCCGATCCGAGCTGCTCCGAACGGGCGAGAAGATCAGCCACACTCGTCGTCGGGAGGTGAGGCGTCGTGGCTGATCCGGGGGACCTGTCGGGTCGGATTCCCGTGCCGGGTGGTGCACGTCCGCCGTGGCGCGAGCTCGAGGGGCTGCGCCCGCTGACGCTGCGGGAGTGCCGGCGGCTCGTGGTCGTCGCCCCGCACCCGCGCGACGAGATCCGCGCGGCCGGGGGCCTGCTGCGCCGTCTCGCCGCACGCCACGCCTCGGTCGACGTCCTCGCGCTCACCGACGGCCCGGGCCGCACCTGCACGCCGCCCGAGGGGCTCGCCGTGCCCCGCGAGCGTGAGCGGCCGCCGGCCGACCTCGTGGTGCGCCCCGACGACCTCGCCGACCCCGAGACCCTCGCCTCCGTGCTGGCGCGCCTCGAGGGCGCCGAGG
Organism: Actinomycetospora sp. ABD4_176; assembly: GCF_056311855.1. Taxonomy (NCBI): domain Bacteria; kingdom Bacillati; phylum Actinomycetota; class Actinomycetes; order Pseudonocardiales; family Pseudonocardiaceae; genus Actinomycetospora; species Actinomycetospora sp. ABD4_176. The sequence goes on from NZ_CM149974.1 coordinate 5,189,339, forward strand.
AGCCGGAGGACGAGGGTTCCGCGGCCGTCGACCACCCCGTCGACCACCCCGTCGACCGCGAGGAGGCCGAGCTCGCCGCCGCCTACGAGGCGCTGGGGGTCGTGGAGGTCCGCCGGCACCGCCTCGGGCTGCCCGACGCCGGGCTCTCGGGGTGCGAGGCCGACGTCGTCGCCGCGCTGAGCGAGATCGTCGGGTTCGCCGACGACCCGCACGGGCTGTGCGTGCTCGCGCCCTGGTCCGGGGACGGCGACGACGACCACGAGGCCGCCGGCCGCGCCGCCGAGACCGTCTGCGCCGCCTACCGCGTCCGCCTCGTCCGCTGGCTCGACCAGGCGTGGAGCTGGGCCGGACCGGAGTCCGCCGAGGTGCCGTGGCGACGGGCTCGCCAGCTCGCGCTGTCGGAGACCGTGCAGGCCCGTAAGCTCGCCGCCAGCGCGGCGTTCGGTGGCCGTCCCGGACGCGATCGCGAACTGCCCGACGGCTCCGCCCCCGGTCCCCGCGAGGTCTTCCTGGTGTGAGCAGGTCCCCCATCACCCGAACGGGCGTGTCGACGCGCTCCGTTCCGTCGGAGCCCCGGAGGCTCCTCGTCACGACGGCAGTCACGGTGGCGCCCCGTGGGGGTCACACCCGACTCGTCGATCGGTTGGGGCCGATAGGCTCCGGCAGGTGACGGGCAGGACGAACGGCGACCACGGCGACGTGGCGACCGACGCGCCCGGGCCCGCCGAGCTGGGCCCGGACTACGCCACCGAGGCGCAGCGGGTGCGCGACGCCGTCGTCGACCCGAGCGGGGTCCGGGAGCCCGACCTGCCGCAGGTGCTGCACACCGCGCCCGCCGCCGTCGCCCTCATCGACCTCGGCGAGGGCCTGGTCACCTACGCCAACGACTCGGCCGCCGCGCTGACAGGCGGCCGCGCCTCGCTGCCCGTCGACGTCGACGCCTGGAGCGAGGCCGCGGGCCTCACCGACCTGTCGGGCCGTCCCATGCGTGACACGGCCTCGCCGCTCTCGCGCGTCGCGCAGGGCATCCCGGTCTCCGGCGAGCCGGTGGCGGTCGCCGACGCCGCGCGCCGCGGCTCGGAGGCCACCGAGGAGGAGCGCGAGGAGGCCGAGGGCCGGCTGCTGTGGGTCACCGGCTTCCCGCTCTCCGAGGTGGTGAACGAGGACCAGCGTCGGCTCGCGCTGGTCGTGTTCCTCCAGCTCTCCGGCGCGGGTGCCCAGCGTCACCTCGAGATGGTGCGCGACCGGGCCGTCGTCGCCACCGAGCTGTCGTTCACGATCTCCGACCCGGCCCGCGAGCAGAACCCGCTGGTCTGGGTCAACCCGGCCTTCACGCGGTTGACCGGCTACGAGCTCGACGAGGTGCTCGGCCGCAACTGCCGCTTCCTGCAGGGCCCGAACACCGACCCGGCCTCGATCTCGCGCATCCGCACGGCGCTGGACGAGGAGCGCCCGATCACCGAGGTGCTCCTCAACTACCGCCGTGACGGCACCGCGTTCTGGAACCAGGTGTCGATCACCCCGGTGCTCGACGGCCAGGGCCGCGTCGTGAACTTCGTCGGCGTCCAGTCCGACGTCACCGAGCGCGTGATGGTCGAGAACGAGCGCCGCGCCGCGCTCGCCGCCGCGGAGGAGACCCGCGAGCAGCTGCGCCTGCTCACCGAGTCGACCTCGGCGATGTCGGCGAGCCTCGACACCGTCGGGGTCGCGGAGGCCCTCGCGCGCATCGTCGTGCCGGCGATGGCCGACTTCTGCTGCGTCGACCTGCTCGAGGACGCCGAGGGCAACTCCTCGGTGCGCCGGGCGGCGGTCAACCACCGCGACGAGACGAAGGCCGACGAGGTCCGCGGGCTCGGGCGCTGGGTGGCGCCCACCGAGGACGGCCGCGACCCCATCGGCCAGGCGCTCGGCTCGGGCACGCCGTCGCTGCTGCCCGAGCTCCCGGTGCGGCCCGCCGGCATCTCCGACCAGCCGGACCTGCTGCGCCGCTACGAGGCGCTGCGGCCCCGCTCGGCGATCGTCGTGCCGCTGCGCGCCCGCGGGCAGATGCTCGGCGCGCTGACGCTCGGCACGGAGCTGCCCTACGGGCGCCGCTACTCCCAGCGCGACCTCTACCTCGCCGCGGACCTCGCCGCCCGCGCCGGCCTCGCGGTGGACAACGCCCGCCTCTACGCCCGCGAGCACGGTGCCGCGGAGACGCTGCAGCGCAGCCTGCTGCCCGCCGTCCCGCGGATGGCGGGGATGACCATCGCGTCGCGCTACCTGGCCGCGACCGACGGCGCCCAGGTCGGCGGCGACTGGTACGACATGCTCTCGCTGCCCGACGGCGCGGTCGGCCTCGCCGTCGGCGACGTCGTCGGCCACGACCTGCGGGCGGCCGCGGCGATGGGCGAGCTGCGCGGGGTGCTGCGCTCGTACGCGTGGGAGGGCCTCGGGCCCGCCGACGTCGTCGACCGCTGCGACGACGTGGTGCAGGGCCTGGGCATGGCGGCGATGGCCACCGCGGTGTACGCGCGCCTCGAGCGCGGCGAGCAGGGCGGCTGGGTGCTGCGGTACTCCAACGCCGGCCACCCGCCGCCCCTGCTGCGCCGCGCCGACGGCACCGTCGAGCTGCTCACCGGCAACCTGTCCCCGCTGATCGGGGCGACCCGCGCGGTCACGCGCGAGGAGACCACGGTGGCGTGCGGGCACGGCGACCTGCTGGTCCTGCACACCGACGGCCTCATCGAGGCGCCGGGCGCCGACCCCGACGACCGCACCCGGCTCATCGCCGACACCCTTGCCGCGCAGTCGGCCGACATGCCCGTCGAGGAGCTCTGCGACCGGCTGCTCGGCATGCTCGGCGTCGACGGGCTGCGCGACGACGCGGTGCTGCTCGCGATCCGCCTCGACGGCGAGGACGGGCCCGCGCCGGCGTAGGCCCGCTCCCGGACCTCCCGAACGGACGACGGCCCGGCCCCGCGTCGCGGGACCGGGCCGTGGTGTCGGGTCCGGGCCGTGCCGGACCGGAGCCCGCTCAGGGCCGCGGCGGCTCCTCGTGCGGCGGGGGCGCCTGGCCCTCGTGCGGCGGGGGCGCCTGGCCCTCGTGGGGCTGGTCCTGCGCCTGGTCGCCGTGCAGGAACTGCTTGGCCCGGTCGCCGGCCTGGTCGACCTGTTGCTCGTGGCCGAAGCGCTGCCCGATGGCGTCGGTGCCCTTGTCCACGTACGAGTCGGCCTTGTCCGGGTTCTTGCCGGCCCAGTCCTTGGCCTTGTCCACCATCTTGCCGAAGTCGACCATCGACATCCTCCTCGTCGCTGCTTGCGAGGTCTGCGGTCCCAGCGTTCCCCGTCCCGGCCCGGGGTGACACCTCCGACCCGGGCGGGTGCCGCCATCAGGGGGGATAGACTTCCTGGCGGACCCCATCCCGGGGCGAAGCGGACACGCTGCGTTCACCACGGGTCCGGTAAAGTTCTTTTTACCGAGGCGGGAACCGATCCACCCCGCACGTCGTTGCACCGGGTGGACGAACAGTCCGCGGTCGACCCGGCTGATGACATCCCGCCATCGGTGCCGGCTCCGCGTAGGAGGAGGACGAGAGGTGCGCACCAGCAGCAACCCGGCGTTCCGCAACCTGCCCACCTCACCGGGTGGGTACGCGCGGTTCGGCGACGCCCCGGCCGGCATGGCCGGTGCCGGAGGCATGTTCGGCGGGGGCGGCAGCCCGCAGCCCACGTCGGCGGCCGATGACCGCCCCCTGACCATCGACGACGTGGTCCAGAAGACGGCCATCAACGTCGTGCTCACGCTCACGGTCGGTGTGCTCACCGCGTTGAGCGGTTTCTACGCGCTCGGCCTGGTCGGCTTCGTCGTCGGCCTCGTCCTGGCGCTGGTCATCATCTTCAAGCAGAGCACCAACAAGTTCCTGGTCCTCGGCTACTCGGCGTCGATGGGCATGGCGCTCGGCGCGATCACGGCGCTCTTCCAGAGCATGGCCACCACGGGCGGCTCCAGCTTCGCCGGCATCGGCGTCCAGGCCATCCTGGGCACGCTCGGCATCTTCATCGGCATGCTCGTCGTCTACAAGACCGGCGCCATCCGCGTCACGCCGCGCCTGACCAAGATGGTCATCGGCGCCGCGATCGGCGTGGTCGTGCTGATGCTGGCCAACCTCGTCGCGGGCTTCTTCGTCCCCGGCGGCATGGGCCTGCGTGACGGCGGCGCCCTGGCGATCATCTTCAGCCTGGTCTGCATCGCCATCGGCGCCTTCATGCTGATGCTCGACTTCGACCAGGCCGACCAGGCGGTCAAGGCCGGCGTCCCCGCGCGCTTCGCGTGGTACCTCGCCTTCGGCTTCATGACCACGCTGGTCTGGCTCTACATCGAGATCCTGCGCCTGCTGAGCTACTTCCGCGAGTGAGCTAGCCACTCGCACCCGAGCGACGGCCCCTCCCGCCCCGTGCGGGAGGGGCCGTCGTGCGTCGCGGGCCGGCCCCGCGAGCGCCCGCTCAGCTCAGGCGCTCGAGCACCATCGCCATGCCCTGGCCGCCTCCGACGCACATGGTCTCGAGGCCCAGGGTGGCGTCGCGCTCGCGCAGGCCGTTGAGCAGCGTCGTGGCGATGCGGGCGCCGGTCATGCCGAACGGGTGGCCGACGGCGATGGAGCCGCCGTGCACGTTCAGCTTGGCCTCCATGTCCTCGTCACTCATCCCGAGCCCGCGCGCCGAGGGGATGACCTGGGCGGCGAACGCCTCGTTGATCTCGACGAGGTCGACGTCGCGGATCCCGAGCCCGGCGCGGGCCAGGGCGCGGGCCGACGCCTCGATCGGCCCGAGGCCCATGATCTCGGGGGAGAGGGCGCTGACGGCGGTGGACACGATCCGCGCGAGGGGCGGGACCCCGAGCGCCTCGGCGCGCTCGGCCGACATGACCACGAGCGCCGCGGCGCCGTCGTTGAGCGGGCAGGCGTTGCCGGCGGTGATGCGCCCGTCGGGGCGGAAGACGGGCTTGAGGTCGGCGAGCGCCTCGTACGTCGTGCTCGGCCGGGGGCTGTCGTCGCGCTCCATCACCGAGCCGTCGGGCAGGCGCACCGGGGTGATCTCGCGGGCCCAGAAGCCCGACTCCTGGGCCCGCGCGGCGTTCTGCTGGCTGCGCAGCGCGAAGCGGTCCATCTCCTCGCGGCTCACGCCCTCGGCGAGCGCGACGTTCTCGGCCGTCTGCCCCATGGCGATGTACGGGTCGGGGAGCAGGCCGTCGGCGCGCGGGTCGTGCCACTCCGACGCGCCCGCGGCGGCGACCTCGGCGGTGCGGCGCTCGGCGTCGGCGAACAGCGGGTTGTGGGTGTCGGGCAGCGAGTCGGAGTTGCCCTTCTCGAACCGCGACACGGTCTCGACGCCGGCGGCGAGGAACACGTCGCCCTCGCCGGCGCGGATGGCGTGCGCGGCCATGCGCGCGGTCTGCAGCGACGACGAGCAGTAGCGCGTGATCGTGGCGCCGGGCAGCCGGTCCAGCCCGAGCTCGACGGCGACGATCCGGGCGAGGTTGTGCCCCTGCTCGCCGCCGGGCAGGCCACAGCCGAGCAGGAGGTCCTCGACCTCGGTCGGGTCGAGGGCGGGCACGGCGTCGAGCGCGGCCGTCACGACCTGCGCGGTGAGGTCGTCCGGGCGCATCGCGGCCAGCGAGCCCTTGCGGGCGCGGCCGATGGGCGAGCGGACGGCGGACACGATGACGGCCTCGCGGCCAGGGTCGACCATGCCGCGAGACTACGACGGAGTGGCGTTGCGGACACTCATCGTCAGCAGAGCCACTCCGCTGACACGCGGGTCGGCGCCACGTGATCCCGGGCACGACCGTGGGGCCGGCGAGCGTGGGGGAACGCCGACGTCGGAGGATGGGGTCATGCGCTACGTCGAGCACGTCGCCGAGCTCATCGGGAACACGCCGCTGGTCCGACTCAACCACGTGGTGCCGACGGGCTCGGACGCGCCGCTGGTGCTCGCGAAGGTCGAGTACCTCAACCCCGGCGGCAGCGTGAAGGACCGCATCGCCGAGAGGATGATCGACGCCGCGGAGGCGTCCGGCGAGCTGAAGCCGGGCGGGACCATCGTCGAGCCGACCTCGGGCAACACCGGGATCGGGCTGGCGATCATCGCCCAGCAGCGCGGCTACCACTGCATCTTCGTCTGCCCGGACAAGGTCAGCGTCGCCAAGCAGGACGCGCTGCGCGCCTACGGCGCCGAGGTGGTCGTCTGCCCCGCGGCCGTCGAGCCGGAGAGCCCGGAGTCGTACTACTCGGTGTCCGACCGGCTGGCCCGCGAGGTCGAGGGCGCCTGGAAGCCCAACCAGTACGCCAACCCCGCGAACCCCGCCTCGCACGTCGCGTCGACCGGGCCCGAGATTTGGGAGCAGACCGAGGGCCGCATCACCCACTTCGTCGCCGGCGTCGGCACCGGCGGCACCATCACGGGCACCGGGCAGTACCTCAAGGACGTCTCGGACGGGGCGGTGCGCATCGTCGGCGCCGACCCGGTCGGGTCGGTGTACTCCGGCGGCGACGGGCGCCCCTACCTCGTCGAGGGCGTCGGCGAGGACTTCTGGCCGAGCACGTACGACCGCGGCGTCCCCGACGAGATCATCGCCGTGGCCGACCGCGACTCCTTCCTCATGACCCGACGGCTGGCGCGCGAGGAGGCGCTGCTCGTCGGCGGCTCGTGCGGGATGGCGGTGTGCGCGGCCGCGGAGGTCGCGGAGCGCGCCGGGCCGGACGACGTCGTCGTCGTGCTCCTGCCCGACGGCGGCCGGGGCTACCTGTCGACGGTGTTCAACGACCAGTGGATGGCCTCGTACGGCTTCCTCGCGCCCGACACCGGCGAGTGGACGGTCGGCGACGTGCTCCGTCGCAAGGACGGCTCGATCCCCGACCTCGTGCACGGCCACCCCAGCGAGACCGTCGCCGACGCCGTGTCGATCATGCGCGAGTTCGGGGTCTCGCAGATGCCGATCGTCCGCGCGGAGCCGCCGGTCATGGCCGCCGAGGTCCGCGGCGCGGTGACGGTCCGGGACCTGCTCGACAAGGTGTTCAACGAGCAGGCCTCGCTGACCGACCCCGTCGAACGCCACCTGTCCACGCCCCTGCCGAGCCTCGGCAGCAACGAACCCATCTCCAAGGCGGTGGAGGCGCTGCGCGGCGGCGACGGGGCGCTGGTGGTGGTCGACGGCCGGCCCGCGGGCATCGTCACCCGCGCCGACATCCTCGCCTTCCTCGCCACCGGCAGCCGCTACGACGTCGGTGGACCGGCGTAGCGACGAGCGGCCTACCCTGGTCGGGGTGAACGGTTTCTCCACCCGCGCCCTGCACGACGGCCAGGAGCCCGACCCGACGACGGGCGCGGTCGTGGTGCCGATCCACGCCTCGTCGACGTTCGCCCAGGACGGCGTCGGCGGGCTGCGGTCGGGCTACGAGTACGCGCGCACCGGCAACCCCTCCCGGACCTCCCTGGAGACGACGCTCGCCTCCCTCGAGGGCGGCCGGCACGCCCGCGCGTTCGCGTCGGGCATGGCCGCCGAGGACGCGCTGCTGCGCGGCGTCCTGCGCCCGGGCGACCACGTGCTCATCCCGCTCGACGCCTACGGCGGCACCTACCGGCTGATCTCCACGGTCTACTGCGACTGGGGCGTGGAGTACACCGCGGTCGACACGGCCGACCTCGACGCGGTGCGGGCCGCGATCCGGCCGAACACCAAGGTCCTGTGGTGCGAGACGCCGACCAACCCGCTGCTCGGCATCGCCGACATCGCGGGGCTCGGCACGCTGGGCCGGGAGCACGACCTCCTGCTCGTCGTCGACAACACCTTCGCCTCGCCGTACCTGCAGACGCCCCTCGCGCTCGGCGCGCACGTCGTCGTGCACTCGACGACGAAGTACCTGGGCGGGCACTCCGACGTCGTCGGCGGCGCGCTCGTCACCGACGACGACGAGCTGCACGGGACGCTGGGCCGGATGCAGAACGGGATGGGCGCGGTGCCCTCGCCGTTCGACTGCTTCCTCACCCAGCGCGGGATCAAGACGCTGGCGGTGCGCATGGAGCGCCACAGCGACAACGCCGAGCGGGTCGCCGACGTCCTCGCCGCCCACCCGAAGATCACGACCGTGCTCTACCCGGGCCGCGCCGACCACCCGGGCCACGAGGTCGCCGCCAAGCAGATGCGCCGCTTCGGCGGCATGGTCTCGGTGCGCGTCGCCGGGGGCGAGCAGGCCGCGCGGGACCTGTGCGCCGCCACCCGCGTCTTCACCCTCGCGGAGTCGCTGGGCGGGGTGGAGTCGCTCGTCGAGCACCCCGGCGCCATGACGCACGCGTCGGCGGCCGGCTCGCTGCTCGAGGTGCCGGCCGACCTCGTGCGCCTCTCGGTCGGGCTGGAGGACGCCGACGACCTCGTCGACGACCTGCACCAGGCCCTGGACTCCCTGGGCTGACTCGCTCTCCTAGATCCGGTCGCCGTAGACCCGCTGCACGGTCATCACCATGAGCACGCGGCGGTCGGCGACCATCGTGGCCCGGTAGTCCTCCCAGTCGTGGTGCTCGCCCGCGGCGGTGCGGTAGTACGTGGCGAGCGCCTCGACCTCGGGGGACCGCGGGTCGTCGCCCGGGCCCGTGAGCGTCACCGGGCCCTCGGCGGTCGCCCAGGCCCGGCCGTCGGGGGAGGTGACCTCGAGCGCCGCGCGGGGGTCGCGGCGGAGGTTCGCGGTCTTCGCCCGGCCCTCGGTCATCGACACCGACAGCGTGCCGGCCTGCGGGTAGTAGAACGGCATGACGGGCGAGAGCTGGGGCAGCCCGCTCGCCTTGATGGTGGCGAGGACGCCGAGGCGGCTCTCGGCGAGCAGGGCGCGGGGGTCGAACGGGGACGCGGTCATGGCCTCGATGATGGCCCCCGCTCGGGGCCCGTCAGCCGCGGCGGGCGGCGGGGTCGCCGTCGCTCGGGTCGCCGACCAGCGGGTCGATCTTCCCGGGGGAGAGGCAGCCGCCCTCGAGGGAGATGCCGTCGGGGGTGCTGACGTAGCGCGCGGGGTCGTCGCACCCCGCGGTCCGGACCGTGCCGACGGCCCCGAGAGCGAGCAGCGCGGCGAGCAGCAGCGGCAGTGTCCGGGCGAGGCGGGTGATGCGCGCGTCGGACGTCGGGACCGTGCCCACGGTGCCCACCCCCCGGTCGCTCGAGGCCGGCGCCTCACGCCGACACCACGAGGCTACCGATGCGCGGGGGGTGCTGACCCGTCGCGCACGATCGGGCGACCGGCGTCGGGGCGGGCGCGACGACCGGTCACACACCCGGTGTGCTATGGGCGACGCCGGCGCCGCCCGCCGCTCGCTGACCGCTCGTCCTGAAAGGGGCCTGAGAGAGCCGGATCGGCGGGCTGCCAGGATCGGGGGGTGGAGCTCGTCCGTCCCGCCGACGTCGAGGCCGCCCGGGCGGCCCTGTCCGGGGTGGTGCGCGAGACGCCGGTGACCCCGTCGCGGGCCCTGGAGGGGCTCAGCCGGGGCCCGGTGCTCCTCAAGTGCGAGAACCTGCAGCGCACCGGCAGCTTCAAGATCCGGGGCGCGTACCGGCGCATCCAGCGCCTGGACGCCGCCGAGCGGGCGGCGGGCGTCGTCGCCGCCAGTGCCGGCAACCACGCGCAGGGCGTGGCGCTCGCCGCGGCGCTGCTCGGTGCGCGGGCGACGGTGTTCATGCCGGCGGGGGCGCCGCTGCCGAAGATCGAGGCCACGCGCGAGTACGGGGCGGACGTCGAGCTCGTGGACTCGCTCGACGACACCTTCGCCGGCGCCGAGGCGTTCGCGGCGCGGACCGGGGCGGTGCTCATCCACCCCTTCGACCACCCCGACATCGTCGCGGGCCAGGGCACCGTCGGTCTGGAGATCCTCGAGCAGGTCCCGGACGTCGCGACGATCGTCGTCTGCACCGGCGGGGGTGGCCTGCTCTCCGGGATCGCCGCGGCGTGCGTCCCGGCGGGCGTGCGGGTGGTCGGGGCGCAGGCGGCGGCGCTCGCGGCCTGGCCGCCGTCGCTCGCCGCCGGGGCGCCGACGGGGGTCGCGGGCGCCACCATCGCCGACGGCATCGCGGTCTCGCGGCCCGGCGAGGTGACGTTCGCGCACGTGCGGGCGCTGGTCGACGAGATCGTCAGCGTGTCCGAGGAGGCGCTGGCGCGCGGCGTCCTGCGCTGCCTCGAGCGCGACAAGCTCCTCGTCGAGCCCGCCGGGGCCGCGGCGGTCGCGGCCGTCGCGGAGCACCCGTCACGCTGGCCCGGGCCCGTCGTCGCCGTCGTCTCGGGCGGCAACGTCGACCCGATGCTGCTCGAGGACATCGTGCGCCGCGGCCTCGTCGCCGCCGGTCGCTACGCGGCGCTGCGGGTGCGGTTGACCGACCGCCCGGGCTACCTCGCCGACGTGCTGCGGCTCGTCGGGCAGGCGGGCGGCAACGTCGTGGACGTCGAGCACCGGCGCCTGTCCGACGCGGGTACGACGCCGGGCACCGTGGACGTGGCCCTCACGCTCGAGGCGCGGGGCCACGACCACCGGGCGGCGATCCTGGCCGACCTCGCGGCGGCGGGCTACGAGGTGGCGGCCGAGTAGCGGGCGGGGCGGGCCGTCAGGGCGAGTAGGGCTCGGCCGAGACCAGCGTGACCTCCATCGACCCGCCGTCGGGCAGGTCGTAGCTCACGGTGTCGCCGGCCCTCGCGCCCATGAGGGCGGAGCCGAGCGGGGAGTTCGGCGAGTACACCTCGATGGTCCCCGACGAGCCCTCCTCGCGGGAGCCGAGCAGGAAGGTCTCGGTGTCGTCGTCGCCCTCGAAGCGGACCGTGAGCACGGTGCCCGGCACGGCGACGCCGCTCTCGGTGGGCGTCTCGCCGACCTTGGCGGTGTGCAGCAGCTCCTGGAGGTGGCGGATGCGTGCCTCCATGACGCCCTGCTCCTCGCGCGCGGCGTGGTAGCCGCCGTTCTCCTTGAGGTCGCCCTCCTCGCGCGCGGCGTTGATCTTCTGCGCGATGACGGGACGCTGGGCGACGAGGTCGTCGAGCTCGGCCTTCAGCCGGTCGTGCGCGTCCTGGGTCAGCCAGGTCACCTGCGTCTGCGTCTCGGTCACGTCGATCAACTCCTCGGAGGTCCGGTCCCGCGCTGCGCGGGTCGGTGGCCTGCTCTCCTCGCGGGCCCGTTGACACCGCACCGGGTGGTGCGGTGCCGGCGGCCCGGGGGCCACAGACGGAAAAACACGGCCCGCGGCATGCGGGCCGTGTCGATCCACGGTAACACGCCGCGGCCCGTGTGGAACCCGCTCGAGGGTGCCGCCGACGGGATCGGCTACGCGTGAAGGGCCTTGACCACCTGCACTTTTCCGTGCGACAGGTCCCTCGGCGACGGTCCCGCCCGGGTCCCGCCCCGGGTCCTGCGCGGCCCGCGCCGGGGACTGTCGGGGGTGCCCGGGATGATGGAGCAGAGCGGGGGCGTTGACGTCAGCGAGTACCCCGCGGTGAAGCGATCGGTGAACCCGTTGGCAACAGGACGACGCACGAGGACGGCTCCGGACAGACGATGAGCGCACTCCACTCCGACCAGCCGCTGCGGCTGATGACGGTGCACGCCCACCCCGACGACGAGTCCAGCAAGGGCGCCGCCACGTGCGCGCGCTACGTCGCGGACGGCATCGAGGTCATGGTCGTGACGTGCACCGGCGGCGAGGCCGGCAGCATCCTCAACCCCGCGATGGACACCCCCGAGGTCCGCGCCGACATGCCGGGCACCCGGTACGCCGAGATGGCGAGGGCGGCCGAGATCCTGGGGGTGGCGCACCGCTGGCTCGGCTTCGTCGACTCGGGGCTGCCCGAGGGCGACCCAAAGCCCCCGCTGCCCCCGGGCTGCTTCGCGCTCGAGCCGCTGGAGGTGCCCACCGAGGCGCTGGTGCGGGTCATGCGCGAGTTCCGCCCGCACGTCGTCGTCACCTACGACGAGACCGGCGGCTACCCCCACCCCGACCACATCCGCTGCCACGAGGTGTCGATCGCGGCGTGGGAGGCGTGCGGCGACCCGGACCGCTTCCCGCAGGCGGGCGAGCCGTGGCAGCCGCTGAAGCTCTACTACTCGCACGGCTTCTCGAAGGCGCGCATCCTGGCCTACCACGAGGCGTTGCTGGAGGCGGGCATGGAGTCGCCGTGGGCGGAGTGGCTGGAGCGCTGGGACGACTCGCGTCCCGACCCGGGCGCGCGGGTCACCACCCGGGTGCGGTGCGCCGAGTACTTCCCGGTGCGCGACGACGCCCTGAAGGCCCACGCCACCCAGATCGACCCCAACGGGCGCTGGTTCGCGATGCCGATGGAGATGCAGCAGCGGGTCTGGCCCACCGAGGAGTACGAGCTCGCGCGCTCGCTCGTCGGTGACGTCGCGGAGACCGAGTCGGCCGAGGACGGCGACCTGTTCGCGGGCATCCGGGAGCGGGTCGGCGCATGACACGCCTGGGCGTCTGGTGGACGCTGCTGCCGGTGGCGGCGCCCCCGCCCGGAGTGCCGCCGGGCAGTGAGCGCGGCGAGGAGTTCGGCAAGTCCTCGCCGATGGCGCTCGTCGTCATCCTGCTGCTCGGGCTGGCGACCGCGCTGCTCATCCGCTCGATGACCAAGCGGCTGCGCAACGTCCCCGCGTCGTTCGACCCGCCGGAGGAGGCGGGGCCGTCCGACCGTCCGGACCAGGACGATAAGCCGGACGCCGGAGGTCGACCGCCGGCCGCCCGGGGGAACGGACAGGGCGTGACGGAACGGACGGACGGGTCGCCCCCCACCGGCTCGCCCTGACCGGATCCGACTGCGACCATTCCCGGTCATGGCCAACCGGCTCGCCGGCTCCACCAGCCCCTATCTGCGACAGCACGCCGACAACCCGATCGACTGGCAGCCGTGGTCGTCGGCGGCGTTCGCGGAGGCGCGGCGGCGCGAGGTGCCGGTCCTGCTGTCGGTCGGGTACGCGGCCTGCCACTGGTGCCACGTCATGGCGCACGAGTCGTTCGCCGACGACGAGGTCGCGGCGTTCGTCAACGAGCACTTCGTGGCGATCAAGGTCGACCGCGAGGAGCGCCCGGACGTCGACGCGGTCTACATGGAGGCCACCCAGGCCATGACCGGCCAGGGCGGCTGGCCGATGACCTGCTTCCTCACCCCCGACGGCGACCCGTTCCACTGCGGCACCTACTACCCGGCCCGTCCGCACGGCGGGATGCCGTCGTTCACGCAGCTGCTCGGGGCCGTGGTGCGGGCGTGGACCCAGGAGGGCGAGCGGGTCCGCGACGCCGCGCGCGCGATCACGGGGCGGCTCGCGTCGGTGTCGCGCTCGCTGCCGGCCGCCGGGGTCGACCCGTCCGACCCCGCCACGCTCGCCGGCGCCGTCGCCGCCCTCACCGAGGACTTCGACGAGTCCCGCGGCGGGTTCGGGGGCGCGCCGAAGTTCCCGCCGTCGGCGGTGCTCGAGTTCCTGCTGCGCCACCACGAGCGCACCGGCAGCTCCGACGCGCTGGCGATGACCGAGATCACCGCCGAGGCGATGGCCCGCGGCGGGGTGTTCGACCAGCTCGCGGGCGGGTTCGCGCGGTACTCGGTCGACCCGGAGTGGGTCGTGCCGCACTTCGAGAAGATGCTCTACGACAACGCGCAGCTCCTCGGCGTCTACGCCCACCTCGCCCGGCTGACCGGGTCGGAGGCCACCGCGCGGGTCACCGACATGACCGCCGCGTTCCTCCTGCGCGACCTGCGCACCCCCGAGGGCGGCTTCGCCTCCGCCCTCGACGCCGACGCCGCCGGCGAGGAGGGCACGACCTACGTGTGGAGCCCCGCCGAGCTCGTCGAGGTGCTGGGCCCCGACGACGGCGCCTGGGCGGCCGCACTGCTGGGGGTCACCGAGGAGGGCACGTTCTCCGGCGGCCGCTCGACGCTGCAGCTGCGCGCCGACCCCGACGACCCCGGCCGCTGGCAGGCCGTCCGCAAGGCCCTGCTCGCCGCCCGCGGGCGGCGCCCGCAGCCCGAGCGCGACGACAAGGTCGTGGCCGCGTGGAACGGGCTCGCGGTCACCGCGCTCGTCGAGGCGTCGGCGGCGCTGGGGCGCGGCGAGTGGCTCGCCGCCGCCCGGCGCGCCGCGGCGCTGCTGCTACGCGTGCACGTCGTCGACGGCCGGTTGCGGCGCACCTCGCGCGACGGCGTGGTCGGCGACGCCCCCGCGGTGCTCGAGGACCACGCCGCGCTCGCCGGGGCGCTGCTCGCCCTGCACCAGGCCACCGGGGAGGCGCGCTGGCTCACCGAGGCCCGCGCGCTGCTCGAGACCACGCTCGACCACTTCGCCGAGACCGGCGACGACGGCGCGTTCACCGGCCGGTTCTGGGACACCGCCGACGACGCGGAGTCGCTGGTCACCCGGCCCCGCGAGGTCACCGACGGCGCCTCGCCGTGCGGGTCGTCGCTGATGGCGGGCGCGCTGCTGACGGCGTCGCTGCTCGTGGAGCCCGCGGCGTCCACCCGCTACCGGGAGCTCGCCGACGCCGCGGTCACCGAGGTCGGGGGCCTGCTCGCCCGGCACGCGCGGTTCGCCGGCGGATGGCTCGCCGTCGCCGAGGCCGCGGCGCACGGGCCGCTGCAGGTCGCCGTCGTCGCGGCCGACGACCCCGACGGCCGCGTGGGGCGGGTCCGCCTCGCCGACGCGGCCCGGCGTCACGCCCCCGGCGGCTCGGTGGTCGTCGCCGGCGAGCCCGACGCCGAGGGCGTGCCGCTGCTCGCCGAGCGGCCCCTGGTCGACGGTGCGCCCGCCGCGTACGTGTGCCGGGGCTTCGTGTGCGACCGCCCCCGCACCGCCGTCGACGACCTCGCGGCGGCGCTCGCCCGCTGAGCGTTCCCGGGTTCCGCAGCGAACGGGCGGTTCGCTGCTTCTACGCGCGCGAACTCCCCGTCGATCACCCGCGGACCGGGCCCTCGGCGCCCTACGCCACCGGCGAACACCACGTTCACCGTTGCTGTGTAATGCTGTAAGCGTTGCAGGAGCGCGGAGGGAGAGCGCGATGATGGTGGGACGCGGACACCGGGGTCGGCCGGGTCGTAGTGGTCCGGGACGCCGGGGCAGCGGTCGGGTGCCGGCGGACCTGCCCGGCACCGACGACCTCACCGGCTGGCTGCTCGGGCGGCTGCCGGACGGCTGGTTCGTCGGCGCGCCGTCGGTGACGGTCGACCGGGAGGAGATCCTCGTGGTCGGCGAGCTGCCGGCCCCGACCCTCGACGAGGGCGCCGACGAGGCGGCCCGCAGCGCCGCGGCGCGTGGGCGCATCGAGCGGTTCCGCGAGGAGACCCGCGACGAGCGCATCGAGGTCGCCCGGCAGGCCGAGCACCGCTACGGGCGCAAGGTCGCCTGGGGCGCGCGGATCGGTGACGTCGAGGAGCTGTTCACGACGCTGTCGGTGCCGGTGATGACGCGGCTGCGGCAGCAGGAGCGCCTGGTGCTCGACACGCTGGTCGACGCCGGCGTGGCCCGCTCGCGCTCGGACGCGCTGGCCTGGGCGGTCGCCCTGGTCGGCGAGCACGCCGGCACGTGGCTGGAGGACCTGCGCGGCGCGATGAGCGCGGTCGACGAGCTGCGGGCCAAGGGGCCGGTGCTCGACGACGACGCCCCGAGCGGCCAGGACGACACGGGCGGCGCTCGCGACCCCGGCGACGGGGGCGGCGGCGACCCGATCCCACCGCAGGCCTGAGGTCACCGAGGGACGCCCCCGCTGCGCCCGACGCCGCGGGGGCGTCCCTCGCTCGCGTCGGGACCCGACGCCTCAGCCGGCGTAGAGCACCAGCCAGATGGCGACGTGGTGACAGGCGGCGGCCACGACCGTCGCGGCGTGGAAGAACTCGTGGTACCCGAAGGTCCGCGGCCAGCCCACCGGCCGACGCCAGGCGTAGCACGCGGCGCCGAGGCTGTAGAACACCCCGCCGACCAGCAGCAGCACGAGGGCCGCGACGCCCCCGCGGTGGAGCAGGTCGGGGATGACGAACACCGCGACCCACCCGAGCGCCAGGTAGAACGGCACCCCGACCCAGCGCGGCGCGTGCGGCCACGCCACCTTGAGCACGACCCCGCCCAGCGCCCCGGCCCAGACCGTCGCGAGCACGATCAGCCCGGTGCGCTCGGGGAGGGCGAGTACGGCGAACGGCGTGTAGGTGCCGGCGATGAAGACGAAGATCATCGCGTGGTCGAGGCGCTTCATCAGCACGCGTCCGCGGGGGGTGACCCACGTCCGCCGGTGGTAGAGCGCGCTGACGCCGAAGACGCCGCAGACGGTCACCGAGTAGACGGCGACGGCGGCCGCGGCCTCGGCGGAGACGGTCGCGCCCGCGAGCGAGACCAGCACGATCCCGGCCGCCACGGCGACGACGAAGGACCACAGGTGCAGCCAGCCGCGCATCCGCGGTTTGACCGGCGTCGGCTCGGCGGCGGGGTCGATGACGGTCACGGTCACCAGGGTAGGTGTGGTCCCGGCCCGTGACCGCGCCTGTCGGTGACGTTCGTGGACACGTCACCGCCCCGTGACGGGGATCCGCGCCGTCAGGGCCACCGGCTAGCGTGGTGGCCCGTGACACTCCGGGACGATCTGCGCAGGGTCGCCTACTCGCTCTACGAGCGCCGGCTGCGCCGGCGCGGGGCGACGAGCGCGCCGCCCCGTCACATCGGGGTCATCCTCGACGGCAACCGGCGCTGGGCGCGCGAGGCCGGGCTGGCCGATCCGAGCGCGGGGCACCGCGCGGGCGCGGAGAAGATCGTCGACCTGCTCGACTGGAGCCAGGAGGCCGGCGTCGAGCTGGTCACCCTGTTCCTGCTCTCGACCGACAACCTCGACCGGCCCGCCGCCGAGCTCGACGCGCTGCTCGAGATCATCGCCTCGGCCGTGGAGGAGCTCGCGGCCCCGGCACGGCGGTGGCGGCTGCGCGTCGTGGGCAACCCGGACGCCCTCCCGCGCGAGATCGCCGAGCGGGTCGACGCCGCCGCGAGCAGCACCGCGGGCCGCGACGGGATGCAGGTCAACGTCGCGATCGGCTACGGCGGGCGTCAGGAGATCGCGGACGCCGTGCGCAAGCTGCTCCTGCGCCACGCGGAGGCGGGCACGTCGATCGAGGAGCTCGCCGAGGTCCTCGACGTCGACCACATCGCCGAGCACCTCTACACCTCGGGCCAGCCCGACCCGGACCTCGTCATCCGCACCTCCGGCGAGCAACGCCTCTCGGGCTTCCTCATGTGGCAGTCCGTGTACTCGGAGTTCTACTTCACCGAGGCGTTGTGGCCGCAGTTCCGGCACATCGATTTCCTGCGCGCCCTGCGCGATTATTCGCGGCGGAATCGCCGGCTCGGTCAGTAGGAATGCGCGAAACGGCCCCGGGAGCAGGTGCTCCCGGGGCCGTCGTGACCTGCGTCCTCGCGTCGGCCGTGCCATCCCCCGATGGGCACGGTCGCGCACAGATCAGAGGGCGCCTTCCGCGGCGCCTCGTCGCTCAGTCGTTGTCGTACGAGCTGAGGACGCCGAGCTGGTTGATCGGGGCCTGGATGTTGGTGTTGTTGATCCCGATCAGCTGGTCGCCGGTGTTGATCTGGTCGCCGCCGACGGCCGTGGCGCTGCTGCCGCCGTCGTCGTCGTTGTCGTCGCGGCCGCCGTGACCGTGGTGACCGCCGCGGTGCCCGCGACGGTCGTCGTCGTCGTCGCAGTCGTTCTCGTAGCTGCTGAGCACGCCGAGCTGGTTGATCGGGGCCTGGATGTTGGTGTTGTTGACGCCGACGAGCTGGCTGCCGGTGTTGCCCTGCCGGCCGCCGACCGCGGTCGCGCTCGCGCAGTCGCTCGAGGAGTGGCTCTCGGCGCGGTCGTGGTCGTGGTCGTGGCCGCGCATCTCGCCGGCGCTGGCCAGGGGAGCGAGGGAGATCATGCCCGCCGTCGCGCCCAGGACGACGATTCCCGCCTTCTTCAGCATCCAGTGCTCCAGTTTCGTTCGTGGTCATCGGCGGGAATTCGGGGTTCCCGTCGAATGGCTCCAGCCCCACGGACGGTGCGGCTGACGGGAGAAAAGCTATCTGCCGGCGGAGCCGCATTTCCAGCGGCGGCCCACCATCGAGTGATTGACAATTCCGAGCGCGACTGTAGTGCGATATCCGGGTGATCCACCGCGCGGTCGCACCCCGTTTTCCGCGGCCGGCGGGGCATTCAGTGGCCGTGCGTCGCAGCCCTCGACACCCGGGTGTCGTATCAAGGGCCGTGCGCCGCTGGACGAGGCTCCGGAGCGCCACTCGGCGTAGCCTCGTCCGGTGGTTGCGGACCCGGGCCCGGGCGGGGGTCTCGACGGGCCGGCGCGGGCCTACGTGGACCTCGCGCTGCGGCTCGACCGCGTGGTGCCCGGGGTGCTCGACGCCCACTTCGGCGACCCCGCCCACGCCGCCCGGGTCGCGGCCGCGCCGGCGCCCGACCCCCACGAGCTGGCCCGCGAGGCCGACCGCCTGCGCGCCGAGCTGGCCGGAGCCGCGACCCACTCCACGGACCCCGCCGACACCGCCCGCGTCGCGTTCCTCGACGCCCAGCTGCGGGCCTGCCGGGTGCTCGCCGAGCGGGCCGGCGGGCGGGACGTCGGCTTCGTCGACGAGGTCGAGCGCTGCTTCGACGTGCGGATCGCCCGGGGCGCCGAGGACCGCTACCGCGAGGCCCACCGCGACCTCGACGCCCTGCTCGGCGGGACGGGGGCGCTGCCCGACCGCCTCGCGGCGTTCCGCGACGGCGACCGCCTGCCCGCCGAGCACCTCGCGACGGCCCTGGCGGCGGCGGTGGCCGCGCTGCGCGAGCGGACCGCGGCCACGGTCGGCCTGCCGCCCCGCGAGGACGTGACGATCGAGGTCGTCGACGCCGCGCCGTGGAGCGGGTTCAGTCGCTGGATCGGACCCCGGCGCTCCGCGGTGGCCGTCAACGGCGGTATCGGGCACCGCGTCACGCACCTGCCCCTGCTCGTGGCCCACGAGGCATACCCGGGCCACCACACCGAGCACTGCCGGACCGCTGCCGGCCTCGCCGACTCCCTCGACGGCGCGGGGCGTCGCACCCGCCCCGAGCGCGAGGTCTTCCTCGCCCGCACCCCGCAGAGCCTCGTGGCCGAGGGCGCCGCCGAGCTGGGTCTCGAGGCGGTGGTCGGCCCGGGGTGGGGCCGGTGGAACGCCGAGGTCCTCGCCGCCGCGGGCGTGCCCGCCGACCCGGAGCGGGGCGCGCTCGGGGAGGCCGTCGAGGACGTCATGGCCCGGCTCGCGCCGGTGCGCCAGGACGCCGCGCTGATGCTGCACGACGAGCACCGCTCGCCCGACGAGGTCGTCGCGCACCTGTGCCGCTGGCTGCTCCTCGACGAGCCGCGGGCGCGGCGGATGCTCGAGTTCCTCGGTCATCCCCGGTGGCGCACCCACACCACGACCTACGTCGAGGGCGCCCGCCTGCTGCGCCCGTGGCTGCTGGGTGACGGGTCCCGACCCGCCGACGCGGTCACGGCGCGTCTCGTCCGCGTGCTCGACGCCCCGCCGACGCCCGCCGAGCTGCGGGCCGAGCGCCGGGCCGACCTGCGTGCCGCGGCCGTCGCCGCCCCGTCGCCCGCGACCAGCGGTCGCCCCGTCCGGTCCTCGGTGCTGCGCCGAACGGTCGGCGGTCGTCGCAGATCGCCCGAGAATCGGTGAGTCACGTCACCAACTCGTCACGCTCGTCGCGCGACAACGACCGGCTACCGGCGGTAGCGTCCGCGCCGACGGACCCGCACCGGATGCGGGGCGTCCGGGGAGGCCGGTAGTGGCAGATCGGGGCGGGACGGGGACGTCCACCGCTCGCGGAGCAGGTGCCCACGCGGCACTGCGCACCGCGATCGGCGCGACGCGACCGCCGCGCTCCGGTCCCGGGGGAGGGCCGGCACCCGGCACTGCCCCGCGATGGCGCAGGACGGCCCCCGGGCCGCGCCACCGCGCCGTCGAGCCACCGGGCTAGCCGACCCGTTCCTCCGAGGAACACAGTGGTCGCGGGTGCCGTGGCCGCTCGAGGGAGTCGTCGTGAGCGCAGCACCGGCCGAGCGTCCCGCTTCCGTGAGCACCGCCAGCACCCCCGCCGCCGACCCCTCCGGGGTCGCGGACGGCGTGCGCTGTTACGTCCTCGACACCTCCGTGCTGCTGTCGGACCCGTGGGCCCCCACGCGGTTCGCCGAGCACGAGGTCGTCCTGCCGCTCGTGGTCATCTCCGAGCTCGAGGGCAAGCGTCACCACTCCGAGCTGGGGTGGTTCGCCCGCGAGGCGCTGCGACTGCTCGACGACCTCCGCATCCACCACGGCCGCCTCGACCAGCCGCTCCCGATGACGCCCGAGGGCGGGACGCTGCGCGTCGAGCTCAACCACTCCGACCCGTCGGTGCTGCCGGCCGGGTTCCGGACGGCGGAGAACGACAGCCGCATCCTCGCCTGCGCCCTCAACCTGGCGGCGGAAGGCCACCCGGTCACCCTCGTCACCAAGGACATGCCGCTGCGGGTGAAGGCGGCGTCGGTGGGCCTGCCGGCCGACGAGTACCACGGGCAGGACGTCACGACGACGGGCTGGACGGGCACCGCCGAGGTCACGGCCACGCCCGACGAGGTGTCGACGCTGTTCGCCGACGGGCTCGCCGACGTCGAGGCCGCCCGCGAGCTGCCGTGCCACACGGGGCTGCGCCTGCTCGGGGGCACGTCCTCGGCACTGGGCCGCGTCACGCCGGACAAGCAGGTGCGCCTGGTGCGCGGCGACCGCGACGTGTTCGGCCTGCACGGCCGCTCCGCCGAGCAGCGCATCGCGATCGACCTGCTCTCCGACCCCGACGTCGGCATCGTGTCCCTCGGCGGGCGCGCCGGCACCGGCAAGTCGGCGCTCGCACTGTGTGCGGGCCTCGAGGCCGTGCTCGAGCGCCAGCAGCACCGCAAGGTCGTCGTCTTCCGCCCCGTCTACGCGGTCGGCGGCCAGGACCTCGGCTACCTGCCCGGCGGCGAGAACGAGAAGATGGCGCCCTGGGCGCAGGCGGTGTTCGACACGCTCGGCGCGCTGGTCTCGTCGAACGTGGTCGAGGAGGTCATCGAGCGCGGGATGCTCGAGGTCCTGCCGCTGACCCACATCCGCGGGCGCTCGCTGCACGACGCCTTCGTCATCGTCGACGAGGCCCAGTCGCTGGAGCGCAACGTGCTGCTCACCGTGCTCTCGCGGCTGGGCACCAACTCGCGTGTCGTGCTCACCCACGACGTGGCCCAGCGCGACAACCTGCGCGTCGGGCGCCACGACGGCGTCGCCGCCGTGATCGAGAAGCTCAAGGGCCACCCGCTCTTCGCCCACGTCACGCTGACGCGGTCCGAGCGCTCGCCCATCGCCGCGCTCGTCACCGAGATGCTGGAGGGGGAGCGGCTCTAAGGGTGGTCGCAGCGAACGGGTATCTCGCACGCATAGACGCAGCGAGATACCCGTTCGCTGCTCACCAGCCGGCGGGCAGCGGGCGACCCTCCGCGAACCCCGACGCCGACTGCACGCCCAGCACGGCGCGGGCGTGGAACTCCTCGAGCGTCGCCGCGCCGGTGTAGGTGCACGCCGAGCGCACGCCCGCGCAGATCGCGTCCAGGAGGTCCTCGACGCCGGGGCGCTGGGGGTCCAGGCGCATGCGCGAGGACGAGATGCCCTCCTCGAACAGGCCCTTGCGGGCGCGGTCGAAGGCGCCGTCGCCGCGGGTGCGGGCGCTGACGGCGCGCTTGGACGCCATGCCGAACGACTCCTTGTACGCCGCGCCGTGCTCGTCGCGCAGCAGGTCGCCGGGCGACTCGTAGGTGCCGGCGAACCACGACCCCACCATCACCGCCGACGCCCCGGCCGCGAGCGCGAGCGCGATGTCGCGGGGGTGGCGGACCCCGCCGTCGGCCCACACGTGCGCCCCGGCCGCCCGGGCCGCGGCCGCGCACTCCGCGACGGCCGAGAACTGGGGCCGCCCGACGCCGGTGGCCATGCGCGTCGTGCACATCGCGCCCGGGCCGACGCCGACCTTGACGATGTCCGCACCCGCCGCGACGAGGTCACGCGTGCCCGCGGCGGTGACGACGTTGCCGGCGACGAGGACGGCCCCCGGCGCGGCTCCCCGGGCGGCGGCCAGCGCCGCGAGCATCTTCTCCTGGTGGCCGTGCGCGGTGTCGACGACGAGCACGTCGACGCCCGCCGCGACCAGCTCCTTGACCCGCGTCGCCACGTCCCCGTTGACGCCGAGCGCCGCGGCGACCCGCAGGCGCCCGTCGGCGTCGACCGCGGGCCGGTAGACCTCGGCGCGCAGCGCGCCGGTGCGGGTGAGGATGCCGGCGAGGCGGCCGTCCTCGTCGACCCCGAGCGCGGGCGTGCCCGCGTGCGCCGGGTCCTGGAGCGCGTCGAACACATCGCGCGGGGCCGTCGTCACCGGCAGCGTCACCGCGGGGGACAGGACGTCGGCGAGGCGGGTGAAGCGGTCGACCCCGCTGCACGCCGACTCGTTGACCACCCCCACGGGCCGCCCGGCGTCGTCGACGACGACCACCGCGCCGTGCGCGCGCTTGTTGACGAGGTTCAGCGCGTCGGCCACCGCGTCGCCGGGGTGCAGCACGACCGGCGTGTCCCACACGGTGTGCCGCGACTTCACGCCCGCGACGATGTCGGCGACGGCGGCCGGGTCGACGTCCTGCGGGATGACGGCGAGCCCGCCGCGGCGCGCCAGCGTCTCGGCCATGCGCCGCCCGCTGACCGCGGTCATGTTCGCCGCGACGACGGGGATCGTGGCGCCCGACGGGTCGGCGGCACCGAGGTCGACGTCGGAGCGGGAGGCCACGTCCGACCGCGTCGGGACGAGGAAGACGTCGTCGTAGGTCAGGTCGTGGGGCGGGCGCCCGCCGTCGAGGAACTGCACGTGTCACGAGCCTACGCGTGGCGATCCCCGCACGGCGCTCCCGATCCGGCACGGCCCCGGCAGAGTGGAGGGGTGTCGTCCACCCTGACCCCGTCGCGCGCGCCCGCCCTCGCCCGCACCTTCCGCGCCGTCGCGATCGCCGAGGCCTGCTCCTGGATCGGGCTGCTGGTGGGAATGGTGTTCAAGTACCTCGTCGTGTTCGACGACCTCGGCGTCCGCGTGTTCGGGCCGGTCCACGGTGCGCTGTTCGTCGCCTACGTCGTGGTCGCGCTGGTCACGGCCCGCGTGTTCCGCTGGAGCGCGGCCACCACCGTGCTCGCGCTGGCGGCGAGCATCCCGCCGGCGGCGACGATCTGGTTCGAGCGCCGCGCGGTCCGGCGCGGCGAGCTCGGCGGGGAGCCGGTGGGGGCGCGAACGGGGGGTTCGCGCGCGTAGAAGCAGCGAACCGCCCGTTCGCTGCACCACCTCAGCCCCGCAGCGCCCGCACCGTCTCGATCGTGTCGGCCTCCGACGCCGGCTTGTCGTCGCGGTAGCGGACGACCCGGGCGAAGCGCAGGGCCACGCCGCCGGGGTAGCGGGTGGAGGTCTGGACGCCGTCGAGCTCGATCTCGACGACGATCTCCGGGCGTAGGTGGACGGTGTGCGCGTCCCGGTGCGTCTCGTACCGCGGGAACGTCTCGGTCTGCCAGGCGAGCGTCGCGTCGGTCATCCCCTTGAAGGTCTTGCCGATCATGACGAAGTCCCCGTCGGCCCCGCGCGCCCCGAGGTGGATGTTCGACAGCCACCCGCGCCGCCGCCCCGAGCCCCACTCGCAGGCCAGCACGACGAGGTCGAGCGTGTGCGACGGCTTGACCTTCTGCCACGCCCGCCCGCGCCGGCCCGCCGAGTAGGTGGAGTCGAGGGCCTTGACCATCGACCCCTCCTGCCCCGCGGCGAGCGCGTCGGCGACGGCGGCCTCGGCCTGCGCGACGGTCGGACGGACGACACCGGGGATGAGCCGGTCACCGACGACCCCGGCCAGCACCTCACGGCGCGCCGCCAGCGGCTCGTCGACGAGGTCGACGCCGTCGCGGTGCAGGCAGTCGAAGAACCAGGGCTGCATGGCGCCGCTGCCCAGGCCCTTCATCGACTCCTGGAACGGGCGCGGCCGGCCGTCCTCGGCGACGGCGAGGGTCTCGCCGTCCAGCACGACGGTGTCGACGGCGAGGCCCCGGACCAGCGCGACGATCTCGGGCACCGCGTCGGTGATCTCGTGCAGCGTCCGCGACCACACCCGCACCTCGTCGCCGCGCCGGTGCACCTGGATGCGCGCCCCGTCGAGCTTGTGCTCGACGACGACACCCGGGTCGCCGTCGGGGGCGCCGAGCTCGGCCAGGGCCGCGGCGAGCGAGTCGCCCGGCGAGGCCAGCATCGGGCGCAGCGGCCGCATGACCTCGAGCCCGACCGCGCCCAGCTCGACGACGGGGTCGCTGCCGGTGAGGGCGACGTGCGCGGTCGCCGGGAGCCGCCCCGAGAGCATGAAGGCGCGCCGCACGGCGTCGGCGGGCACCTCCACCCGACGTCCCGTCGCTCCGCCCGCCAGGGTCGCGGCGGCCGCCACCGCCTCGATCATGATCCCCTCGAGCGCGCCCTGGCGGAGCTCGCCGCCGAGCAGCCGCACGAGGAAGCGGCCCTCGTCCTCGGTCGCCGCGCCGAGCAGGCCGGCGAGCTCGGCCGCGCGCCGCGCCCCGACGCCCGTCCCCGAGCCGGCGAGCGCCGCGAGCCGGTCGAGGGCGGCGTCGACGTCGCCGACCGTCAGCGTCGACACCGTGGCCGGCGTCGGGGTGACGGCCTGCAGCGTGCGCCAGCCGATGCCCGTGCGGCCCTGCAGCATCTCGCCGGCGAGCCACGCCGTCGCCGGCCGGACCTCGTCGGGCTCCAGCGACGCGAGCAGCGTGGCGAGCGCCGCCGTCTTGGCCTTGCGCGAGCGTGTCGCCGCCACCTCGCCGGAGGTGGCGACGACCGCGCCGAAGAGCGTCACGACAGCATCAGCGACAGCATCAGCGACAGCGTCACGACCGCATCACGACGAGGAGTCGACCCGGGTCATCGCCAGCACGTCGAGCGCCTCGTCGAGCTGCTCCTGCGTGAGGCGGCCGTCCCGGACGTAGCCCTCGTCCTCGATGACCTCGCGGATCGTCTTCCGCTCCTTCATCGCCTGCTTGGCGATCTTCGCCGCCTCCTCGTAGCCGATGAGCCGGTTGAGCGGCGTGACGATCGCCGACGACGACTCGGCGTACCGGCGGCACGCCTCCTCGTCGGGCACCGTGTTCTCGAGGACCCGGTCGGCGAGCAGGCGGGCGGCCGCCGAGAGCAGCCGCGCCGACTCCAGGACGTTGTAGCCCATCACCGGCATCATGACGTTGAGCTCGAGGTTGCCCTGGCTGCCCGAGAACGCGACGGTGGCGTCGTTGCCCATCACCTGCGCGGCGACCATCATCGTCGCCTCGCAGATCACCGGGTTGACCTTGCCGGGCATGATCGACGAGCCGGGCTGCAGGTCCGGGATGCGGATCTCGGCGAGCCCGGTCGAGGGTCCCGACGACAGCCAGCGCACGTCGTTGGCGATCTTGTAGAGGCTGACCGCGACGGTGCGCAGCGCGCCCGACGCCTCGACGAGCCCGTCGCGGGCGCCCTGGGCCTCGATGTGGTCGCGGGCCTCGGAGAGCTCGGGGATGCCGGTGGCCTGCCGCAGCTCCTCGACGACCCGGCCGCCGAAGCCCTCCGGGGTGTTGATGCCGGTGCCGACCGCGGTGCCGCCGATCGGCAGCTCGGCGAGGCGGGGGAGCACGGCGCGCAGGCGTTCGGTGCCGTGGCTGCACTGGCTCGCCCAGCCCCCGGCCTCCTGGCCCAGGGTGATCGGCACGGCGTCCATGAGGTGCGTGCGCCCGGCCTTGACGACGTGGCGCCACTCCTGGGCCTTGCGGTTGAGCACCGCGCCGAGGTGGTCGAGCGCCGGGACGACGTCGCGCACGATCGCCTCGGACGCCGCGACGTGGATGGTGGTCGGGAAGACGTCGTTCGAGCTCTGCGAGGCGTTGACGTGGTCGTTCGGGTGGACCTTCTGGTCGGCCCCGGAGCTCTGCAGGGCGCGCGACGCGAGGGTCGCGATGACCTCGTTGGCGTTCATGTTCGAGCTCGTGCCCGAGCCCGTCTGGAACACGTCGATCGGGAACTCCCCGTCGTGGGCGCCGGAGGCCACCTCGTCCGCGGCCGCGGCAACCGCGTCGGCGAGGTCGGCGTCGAGCACCCCGAGCTCGCGGTTCGCCCGCGCGCACGCGCCCTTGACCAGCCCGAGCGCCCGGATCTGCGCGGGCTCGATGGGGCGTCCGGAGATCGGGAAGTTCTCGACGGCGCGCTGGGTCTGCGCGGCCCACAGCGCGGCGGCCGGCACCCGGACCTCGCCCATGGTGTCGTGCTCGGTCCGGTACTCCTGCTCGTCGGTCATACCGGCCAGTCTTTCACCGGGCTCAGCGCACCACCTGCACGGTGTCACCCGGCGAGAGGTTCGCGAAGAAGCGCTTCGACGCCGTCTTCCCGAGGTGGATGCAGCCGTGCGAGCGCTCCGAGAGGCTGCCGGTGTGGAACGCGATCGCCGGCGCGAAGAACACCGAGTACGGCATGTCGGCGTCGTAGAGGTTGCTGACGTGGTCGCGGTCCTTGTCGTCGACCGTGAACGTGCCGGTCGGCGTCGGGTCCTTCCGCGTGCCCCCGAGCGCGCCGACCGGCCCGTAGGTGACGGTCCCCGCGCCGTCGGTGAGCCACGCCCGCTGCTCGGAGAGGTCGACGCAGGCGTCGACGGTCGCGGCGCAGGGCGTGCCGGCGGTCATGGCGACCGCCGGCACGGCCGGCACAGCCGGCGCGGCCTGGGCCGGCAGCCCGGCCGGGGCGGGTGTCGGGGACGGCGCCGCGGCCGCGCCGCCGGCCCCGACGAGGAGCGCGGCGAGCACGGCGAGGATGACGGTCAGCAGGGCGGACGGGGACCTGTGCACAGGGGTCGACACGGGGACCTCCGAGAAGATTCTGGTCACATCGGGCTACCCCGAGCGACGCCGGATCATCCCATCCTCGTGCTAGAGGGCCGGGTGCTCGGGTCCCCACGCCGGGGTGCCGTCGGGATCGTCGTCGCGCCCGCCGAAGTCGACGTTCGAGTACTCCCGCAGCTTGTGCAGGCGGTGCCAGGCGTCGATCATCCGGACGGTCCCGGACTTCGAGCGCATCACCAGCGACTGCGTCGACGCGCCGCCCGCCCGGTAGTGCACCCCGCGCAGCAGGTCACCGTTGGTGACGCCGGTGGCGCAGAAGAAGATGTTCTCCCCGCGCACGAGGTCACCGGTGCGCAGCACGCGGTCGAGGTCGTGGCCCGCGCCCAGCGCCTTCTCGCGCTCGTCGTCGTCCTTGGGCCAGAGCTTGGCCTGCATCTCGCCGCCCATGCAGGCCAGCGCGGCCGCGGTGATGATCCCCTCGGGTGTCCCGCCGATGCCGAGCAGGATGTCGACACCGCTCTCCGGGCGGGCGGCGGCGATGGCGCCGGCCACGTCGCCGTCGGAGATGAAGCGGATGCGGGCGCCCGCGTCACGGATGTCCTGGACCAGCTGCTCGTGGCGCGGCCGGTCGAGCACCACCACCGAGACGTCGGAGACGTTGATGCCCTTGGCGCGGGCGACCGCGCGCAGGTTGTCGCGCACCGGGGCGTCGATGTCGACGACGTCGGCGCACTCGGGGCCGACGGCGAGCTTGGACATGTAGAAGACCGCGGAGGGGTCGAACATCGCGCCGCGCTCGGCGACCGCGAGCACGGCCAGCGCGTTCGGCATGCCCTTGGCCATCAGCGTGGTGCCGTCGACGGGGTCGACCGCGACGTCGCACTCGGGGCCGTCGCCGTTCCCGACCTCCTCGCCGTTGTAGAGCATCGGGGCCTCGTCCTTCTCGCCCTCCCCGATGACCACCGTGCCGCGCATCGACACCGAGCCGATGAGCTTGCGCATCGCGTCGACGGCGGCGCCGTCCCCGCCGTTCTTGTCGCCGCGACCGACGAAGCGGCCGGCGGCCATGGCGGCGGCCTCGGTGACCCGGACGAGCTCGAGCGCGAGGTTGCGGTCGGGCTGCTCGGGGGACCGGACGCGGGACGCGGCTTCCTGCGAGCTCACCGGGTGCACCTCCGTGGGGCGGGCGGGGTCACGGGTCGTGACGGGGTCCTTGACGGGGTCCTGACACCGACCGGCGGTGGTCCCGGCGGACGGATCGCCCATCCTCGCAGAACCGGGCCCGGCGGGCCGGTGTGCGGAAGCGCCTCACACCGCGGGTTGCGAGGATGGCGCCGTGTCCACCTCCCCCAGCGACCCCGGCGCGCGCGACCCCGGGCCCCGCAGCGGGCCGGCGGCGCTGCTGCGGGGTTTCGTGGTGCTCGGCGTCGCGGTGCTGCTGCTGGCGGGGCTGCTGCGCGCGTGCTCGTTCGCGCCCGGCCAACCCGAGGTCGACCGGGACAGCCTGCCCCGGATCGACCCGGCCGCCGAGCTGCGCCGCGCCCAGCCCTCGGTGGGCGTGCCGCTGCGGGTGCCGACGCTGCCGCCGGACTGGATCGCCCAGTCGTCCGACGTCGTGCTCCTCGGCCCCCCGGGGGCCACCGCGGTGCCGCGGGCGGCGCGCGTCGGGTGGGTGACGCCCGAGGACGAGTTCGCGCGCCTCGTGCAGTCGGACGCCGACGAGGTCGCGCTGGTCGTCTCGGAGGCGGGCGATCCCACCGCGACGGGCACGGTGGAGGCCGGCGGCCGGATGTGGGTGACGCACACCGGGCGGCGCGGCGAGGCGCTGTGGGTCACCGACGTCGACGGCGTGCGCCTGCTCGTCACCGGCAGCGCGCCGGTCGAGCGCTTCCGCCAGCTCGCCGAGGCCACGCTCGCGGCGCCGTTCGTGCGCTGATCCTCACCAGCGGTCGCGCGGCGGCGGCCCCCAGCCGTCGTCGGGGTCGGGACGGGGCTCGGGACGGGGCTGGGGACGGTCGGCGTCGCGGCGGTCGGCGTTGCGGCGGTCGGCGTCGCGGCGGGGGGCCTCGCGGCGGCCCACGCCGACCCGGTCCTCGTCCCCGCGGCCGCCCCCGCCCCCTCGCTGCGCCGACCAGCCGCCGGTCCACGCCTGCTCGTCCGGCCCGGCGGTGGGGAGGGCGCCGGGGGATGCCGACGGCGCCGGGTCCGCGGGCGGCTCGGGCGGCTCGGGCGGCTCGGGCCGCCACGCCCGGCCGTCGGTCGGGGCGGGGGCGGCGTACGGCTCGGCGCGGTGGCCCTGCGGGGTGTACGGCTCGGGCTCGGGGCCGGCGGGGTACGGAGCGGGCCCGGGCGCGAGGTGCAGCGCGGCGGCCACCCCCTCCCGCGAGAGCGAGTGCACGCTCTCGCGCAGCGCCCGGGTCGCGGCGGCCCGCAACTCGGCGGAGAACCGCGGCGAGGGGGCGAAGCGGCCGAAGGTGTCGCGCAGGAAGGCCAGCAGCAGGGTCGCGGTGGAGCGCGAGCGCCACATCGTCCAGCCGACGTAGAGGTCGCGGCCGTAGGGCTGGAGCAGCAGCATCGCCCGCTCGCTGTACTGCTCGAAGATCAGGACGGGCACGCCCGCCACGCTCGACGAGCGGACCTCGGCGGGGCTGCGGCGCGCCTCGGCGGCGGCGCGCACGTGCTCGAACGCGGCGCCCGCCGCGTCGCCGCGGTTCTCGAGCAGCCGTGCGTGCTCGGCGATCGGCTCCTTGGCCGGCGCGAAGAACGACGCGATGCCGGCGAGGTAGAGCACGACGATGACGAGCCCGAGCAGCAGGGACACGACGTCGGTGAGGTCGTCGGGCGAGGACATCGCGGCCAGGTAGTCGATGACCGCCTTGAGCAGGAGCAGCGCCGTGGGCACGACGAGGAACAGCAGCGTGCGCATGAGGTGCGGGGCGAGCATGCGGTAGGTGACGACGTCGTCGACCAGCCCGTCGGGCTCGACGTGCTGCTGGATCTCGCGGTGGTAGTCGGCGTGGGCGCCGGACACCGCCCGGTCGACCTCACCGCCGCCGCTGCCGCCGCTCCCGCTCGGGGTGTACGGGCTGCTCATGGGCGTCGAGTCTGCGCCATCACGGCGCTCGCGCGGGCTTCCCTCGCCCGGGTGTCGCCCGGCTGCCTCAGCCGTCGTCGCGGTGGCCGCCGTCGGCCTCGCCCAGCGCGGTCTCGACGCGCTCGCGGGCGCCGGCGAGGTGGCGCTCGCAGAGCCGGGCGAGCGTCTCGCCGCGCTCCCACAGCGCGAGCGAGTCCTCGAGGCTCAGCCCCCCGGACTCCAGGCGCGCCACGACCTGCTCGAGCTCGGCCCGCGCCTCCTCGTAGCCCGGCTCGTCGCTCTCCGTCATGCCCGCCATCTTCCCCCGTGCCAGCGAAGTGCCGTCACGGACACTCAACGTCCGTGACGCCACTTCGCTGACACCCCGGGCCTCAGTCGTCGTCGCGGTCGGTGACGGGGTTGACGACGGCGTGCACGGCGCCGTCGGCGAGGCGCACGCGCAGGTGGTCGCCGGCCGCGGGGGTGGCGGCGGAACGCAGGACCGGGGCGTCCACCGCGTCCCCGTGCTGCACGATCGCGTAGCCGCGGGCGAGGGTGGCGGCGGGCCCGAGGGCGGTCAGCGAGGCCCGCAGGTGGCGCACGTCGGCGTCGCGGGCGGTGAGGCCGGCGTCGAGCACCTGGCGGGCGCGGGCGCGCAGGGCCGCGACGGCGTCGGCGCGCGCGGTCACGGGGCCGAGCGGGTCGGCGAGCACCGGGCGGCGGCGCAGCGCGGCGAGCCCCGCCTCCTCGCGCTCGACCCACGCGTGCAGGGCGCGGTGCGCGCGACGGCGCAGCTGGGCGAGGTGCGCGGTCTCCTCGGCGAGGTCCGGGACGATCCGCTTCGCCGCGTCGGTCGGCGTCGCGGCGCGGAGGTCGGCGACGTGGTCGACGAGCGGGGTGTCGGGCTCGTGCCCGATCGCCGAGACGACGGGCGTGCGGCACGCCGCCACCCCGCGGCACAGCGCCTCGTCGGAGAACGGCAGCAGGTCCTCGACGCTGCCGCCGCCGCGGGCGAGCACGATGACCTCGACGTCCGGGTCGCGGTCGAGCGCGCGCAGGGCGTCGAGGATCTCGGGGACCGCCTGCGCGCCCTGAGTGGGGGTGTTGTAGGTGCGGAAGCGCACCGCCGGCCACCGCGTCGTCGCGACCGTGACGACGTCGTGCTCGGCGGCGCTCGCCCGCGACGTGATCAGGCCCACGCAGCGCGGCAGCCGCGGCGGGCGGCGCTTGCGGCCCGGGTCGAACAGGCCCTCGGCGGCGAGCAGCGCGCGCAGGCGCTCGATGCGGGCGAGCAGCTCGCCGACCCCGACCGGCCGGATCTCGTCGACGCGCAGCGACAGCGTCCCGCGCCCGAAGAAGTACGACGGCCGGCCGTGCACCACCACCCGCGCGCCCTCGGCCAGCGGCGGCACGGCCCCGCGCACCATCGACGTCGGCGCGGTGAGCCCCAGCGACACGTCGGCCGCGGGGTCGCGCAGCACGAGGAACGCCGTCGAGCTCCCGGGGCGCGCGGTGACCTGCGTGAGCTGGCCCTCCACCCACACCGCACCGAGCCGCTCGATCCAGGCCGCGATCTTGCGCGCGACCGTGCGGACCGGCCACGGCTCCTCGGCGCTGGTGGCCGGCGGGGTGGTCACTCGGCGTGCAGCGTGGCGATCCGGTTGGACAGCATCGTCACGAACGGCGGGCGCGCGGCGTGGGCCTGCTCCCAGGCGAGCAGCTCCTCGACGTCCTCGACCGACAGCGAGCGCAGCTTCCCGCGCAGCTGGGCGATGGTCATCGTCTCGTAGCCCGGCAGCACGTCGGGGGTCACCGACGCCGTCTCGCCGTCGTCGCCGACGACGCCGAGCGCGGGCGCGGCCGCGTGACCGTTGACGCGCGGGGTGCCGGCGAGGTCGGTGCTCTCCAGCGAGGTGTCGTCGACGTCGTACGACGCGTACCCGCTGGGCAGCGCCTCGGGCAGGTCGTCGTCGAAGCGCGCCCACGACGGGGCCTCCTCGACCGGTCGCATCCCGTCGAGCGCGGTGTCGCCCTTGATCGCCAGCTCGGTGACGACCTGCTGCGCTCGCATCGTCATCTGCAGCACGCGGCTGACGGCCGTGATGGGCAGGCCGGCGACCGTGCGCGGGAGGTCCTTGGCCTCCTCGACGGCGGTGACGACCAGACCGGCGGCGACCCGCACCGGGAACGGGAGCGAACTCATACGGCACAGGGTGCCAGCAGCGGGCGGGTGATGTGCGGACGGCCACGGGCGGGGTCGCGCGGCCGGTCGGTGACGCGCGTCGCCCGTAGGCTGGTGGTATGTCCCGTGAGCACCCGGCCGAGCCCGCCAGCGCGTCCCGCGTGCTGCTCGCCAAGCCCCGCGGCTACTGCGCCGGCGTCGACCGCGCCGTCGTGGCCGTGGAGAAGGCGCTGGAGACCTACGGCGCGCCCGTGTACGTCCGCAAGGAGATCGTGCACAACCGCCACGTCGTGAACACCCTCGCCGAGCGCGGCGCGGTGTTCGTCGAGGAGACCGACGAGGTGCCCGAGGGCGCCACCGTCGTCTTCTCCGCGCACGGCGTCTCCCCGGCGGTGCACGCCGAGGCCGCGGCCCGCGAGCTGCGCACCGTCGACGCCACCTGCCCGCTGGTGACCAAGGTGCACCAGGAGGCCAAGCGCTTCGCCCGCGACGACTACGACATCCTGCTCATCGGCCACGAGGGCCACGAGGAGGTCGAGGGCACCGCCGGCGAGGCGCCCGATCACGTGCAGCTGGTCGACGGTCCGTCCGCCGTCGCCGACGTCACGGTGCGCGATCCCGAGAAGGTCATCTGGCTGTCGCAGACGACGCTGTCGGTCGACGAGACGCTCGAGACCGTCCGCGCCCTGCGCGAGCGCTTCCCCGCGCTGTCCGACCCGCCGTCCGACGACATCTGCTACGCCACGCAGAACCGCCAGGTCGCGGTGAAGCAGATGGCGCCCGAGTGCGACCTCGTGCTGGTCGTCGGGTCGCGCAACTCCTCGAACTCCGTGCGTCTCGTCGAGGTCGCGCTGCAGGCCGGTGCCGCCGACGCGCACCTCGTGGACCACGCCGGCGAGATCGACGAGGCGTGGCTGGACGGGGTGCGCACGGTCGGGGTGACCAGCGGCGCCTCGGTGCCCGAGATCCTCGTCGGCGACGTCCTGCACTGGCTCGCCGACCGCGGCTGGGCCGACGTCGAGGAGATCACCACCGCGAACGAGAAGCTGACCTTCTCCCTGCCCCGCGAGCTCAAGCGCGACATGAAGCCCCAGGCGGTGCGGTAGGTCCCGTTCGCCGGCCCCACGTAGAAGCAGCGAACGAGCTGTTCGCTGCTTCTACGCGCGCGAACTCCTCGTTGATCACGTGAGTGAGGGTCCACCCGACGGATCGCTCAGCGCGGGCCGTCGGGCCCGTCGACGCGGCGGGGCACGCGGCGGACGCCGGGCCCGAACTCGTCGTCCGGGTCGTCGGGACGCACCGGGCGGCGCCGGTCGTCGGCCGGGCGACGGCCCTCGTCCCGCGCGGGCCGGGCCTGGATGCGCACCCGGCGGGGCCGGTCGAGGGGGTCGCGGTCGCGGGGGTCGCGGTCGAGGGGGTCGCGGTCGCGCGGGTCCCGGTCGCGCGGGTCCCGGTCGCGGTCGCGGCCCTTGGACGGCCGGTCCCGGTCGCGGTCCTTGGGCAGCCGGTCACGGTCCTTGGGCAGCCGGTCACCGTCCTTCGACGGCCGGTCACGCGGGTCGCGGTCACGCGGGTCGCGTTCACGCGGGTCCCGGTCGCGCGGGTCCCGGTCGCGCAGGTCCCGGTCGCGGGGACCGCGGTCGCGCGGCGGCCGGTCGCGCGGGTCCCGGGGCGGCCGGTCGGGGCGCTCGGGGCGGGCGCCGGGGTCGAGCTCCTCCTCCGGCCGCTGGTAGGGCTCGAGACGCGAGCGGATGAACCCGAGCGCGAGGCAGATCGCCGTGGTGACGGCGAGGGTCGGGAAGGCGTTGACCAGCGGCCCGCCGACCGCCAGCAGCGTCGAGGCGGTGCCGCCGGAGCGGGGGAGCGAGCCGGTCGCGGCGACGACCACCGGCACCCCGATCGCGAGCAGCAGCGGTGGCTGCACGAGCGGGACGAACAGCGAGTCGCGGCGCGCCCACGCCGTCGCGAGGATGCCGCCGGCGGCGAAGCAGGCGGTGAAGACGACCCCGAGCTCGCCGGCGGTCAGCAGGTCGACGGCGATGCCGAGGGCGGTGAACGTCGCGCCGAGCGCCAGCGACCCCCACCACCGCAGCCCGCGCAGTGACCGGACGACGGAGCGCTCGCCGGGGCCGACGGCCCCGGTCGCGGCGTCCTCCCGCGTGCTGGTCACCCCTCAACGCTAGCGGTCGGGGTGTGCCGTTCCGTCCGGCCGCCACGTCGCCCGGCGATCTCCGTGACGTGGACCACCCGATCGCCCTACGCGGTGGTACCGGTGTCGTCGGCCGGCGCCCGCGGGCGGCGTTCGACCTGATCCGGGCACTCGAGCTCCGCGCCGGTCACGGACAGGTCGGCGAAGCGGCGGGCGCTGACGAGCACGCGTGACTCCAGCGAGCTCACCGTCTCGTTGAACGACCGCACGCTGCCGTCGAGGGAGCGGCCGAGCCGGGTCAGGTGCCCCGAGAGCGTGGCCAGCCGGCCGTGCAGCTCGCGACCCAGCGCGTGCACCTGGGCCGCGTTGCGCGCCAGCGCCTCCTGCCGCCAGGCGTAGCCGACGGTGCGCAGCAGGGCCATGAGCGTGGTGGGCGTCGCGATGACGACGTCGGCGCCGAACGCGTGCTCGAGCAGCGCCGGGTCGGCCTCGAGCGCCGCGGAGAGGAACACCTCGCCCGGCACGAACATCACCACGAACTCCGGCGACGGGTCGAAGCGCCGCCAGTAGGCCTTGGCGCCGAGCGCGTCGACGTGCGCGCGGACCTGCTTGGCGTGCGCGGCCACCCGCTCGCGGCGGGCGGCGTCGTCGCGGGCCTCGGTGGACTCCACGTACGCCGCGAACGGGACCTTGGCGTCGACCACCACCTGCTTGCCGCCCGCGAGGTGCACGACGAGGTCGGGGCGCTGGGCGCCGTCGTCGTCGCTGCCCGCCGCGTGCGCCTGCCGGGTGAAGTCGCAGTGCTCGACCATGCCCGCGAGGTCGACGACCCGCTCGAGCTGCAGCTCGCCCCAGCGCCCGCGCACGTGCGGGGCGCGCAGGGCCCCGGCCAGCGCCCGCGTCTCGCCGGCGACGCCCTGCGCGCTGGTGGCGACCGCCCCGACCTGCTCGCGCAACGAGGCGAACGCGACCTCCCGCTCCCGCTCCGCGCCGGCGAGCTGGCGCTCCATGCGCTGCAGGGTGGCGGCCACCGGCTCGAGCACGCGATCGAGCGCGTCCGACGACGCCGACGTCGCCGCCGCGCGTACCGCGGGCACCATCGCCCGCTCGCGCTCGCCGGCGCCCCGCCGCTCCGCGTCGAGCTCGGCCCGCGCCGCCGCCACCTCGGCGCCCGCGCGGCGCACCGCGTCCGACACCGCCGCGTCCCGCCACGCCCGCGCCAGGCGCAGCGCGAACCACGCGCCGATCGCCGCGCCCAGCACCAGCCCCAGCAGGAGCCCCGTGAGCACCCCCTCGACCGTCATGGTCACCGAGGATGGATCACACCCCCGACAGTGATCCCCCGGGCGGCGCGGGGAGCCGGCTCTTCTCCATCGCGAGCAGCCGGTCCTTGAGCTCCAGGCCCCAGCGGTAACCGCCGAGCGCCCCGCCGCGGCGCACCACGCGGTGGCACGGCACGAAGAGGGTGGCGGCGTTGTGCACGCAGGCGCGGGCCGCGAGGCGGTGGCCCCTCGGGTGCCCGGCGGCCGCGGCGAGCTCGCCGTACGTCGTCGACACCCCGGGCGGCACCGCCCGCAGCGCCGTCCAGATCGCGGTCGTCGCCGGCCCGCTGATCTGGCGCACCGGGACCGACGCCGCCGGCGCGGGGTCGCCCTCGTGGAACGCCGTGACCGCGGCCGTGACGGCCCCGAGGTCGGCCCGGCGGGCGGGGTCGGTGGGGCGCAGCTCGGCGTGGACGAGGGCGAGCAGGCCGTCGACGTCGTCGGTCCAGCCCGACGCGAGGACGGCGCCCTCGTCGTCGACGAGGGTCGTGAACGGGCCGAGCACGGTGGGGATCGTGGCGATGGCGGGCACGGGAGCCTCCGGGTGAGAAGTGTCGTCACCCTGGTTGGACGCCGCCGCGGCCCGTCCGGATCCCCCGCTGGCAGACTGGGATCCCGTGAGCTTGACCCTCGGCATCGTCGGCCTGCCCAACGTGGGCAAGTCGACGATGTTCAACGCCCTGACCCGCAACGACGTCCTGGCGGCGAACTACCCGTTCGCCACCATCGAGCCGAACGTCGGCGTGGTGCCCCTGCGCGATCCGCGCCTCGACCGTCTCGCGGCGATGTTCTCCTCGGAGAAGATCGTGCCGGCGACGGTGTCGTTCGTCGACATCGCCGGCATCGTCTCCGGGGCCAGCGAGGGCGCCGGGCTGGGCAACAAGTTCCTCGCCAACATCCGCGAGGCCGACGCGATCTGCCAGGTCGTGCGCGTGTTCGCCGACGACGACGTCGTCCACGTCGACGGGCGGGTCGACCCGGCCGCGGACATCGAGACCATCGCGACCGAGCTCGTCCTCGCCGATCTGCAGACGATCGACAAGGCCCTCCCGCGCCTCGAGAAGGAGGCCCGGGTCAAGAAGGAGACCAAGGCCGCCGTCGACGAGATCCAGCACGCGCAGTCGGTGCTGAACGAGGGCCGCACGCTGTTCTCGGCAGGCCTCGACTCGCCACGCCTGCGCGAGCTGAACCTCATGACGGTCAAGCCGTTCCTCTACGTCTTCAACGCCGACGAGCCCGTGCTGACCGACGACGCGCGGCGCAAGGAGCTCGCCGAGCTCGTCGCCCCGGCCGAGGCGGTGTTCCTCGACGCGAAGGTCGAGGCGGAGCTGCTCGAGCTCGACGCCGAGTCGGCGCAGGAGCTGCTCGAGTCGATCGGCCAGCCCGAGCCGGGTCTCGACGCGCTGGCCCGCGCCGGCTTCCGCACCCTCGGCCTGCAGACCTACCTGACGGCCGGGCCCAAGGAGTCGCGGGCCTGGACGATCCGCATCGGCGCCACGGCGCCCGAGGCGGCCGGGGTGATCCACACCGACTTCCAGAAGGGCTTCATCAAGGCCGAGATCGTCTCCTACGACGACCTCGTGGCGGCCGGGTCGATGAGCGCGGCGAAGACCGCGGGCAAGGTCCGCATGGAGGGCAAGGACTACGTGATGCAGGACGGCGACGTCGTCGAGTTCCGGTTCAACGTGTAGTCCGAGGCTTTCCTGCATCACGGGTGAAGCAGATAGGATGCAGCTCATGCGGACCACCGTCGACCTGCCGCCTGCGGTGCACCGCCGAGCCAAGGAGATCGCTGACCGTCGCGGTCTGTCCCTCTCGGCGGTGGTCGCGGAACTGGCGGCGCGCGGGCTGATCCAGCTCGGCGAGCCGCCCGTGATCGGTGTTGACGACCGGTCGGGCTTCCCGGTGGTGAGCGTCGGGCACCGGGTCACCTCGGACGAGGTCGCGACGGTGGTCGACGAGGAGTGACGACCTACCTCCTCGATGCGAACGTCCTCATCGCGCTCACCGTCGCCGAGCACGAGCACCACGACCGCGCATCCACGTGGGCTGCTCACATCGAGCGCTTTGCCGTGTGCCCGGTGGTCGAGGGTGCCCTGGTGAGATTCCTGGTGCGGACCGGCGAGACGCCTTCGGTGGCGACCGCACTGCTGCGAGCCGTCCACGCCATGCCCGGTTGCGCTTTCTGGCCCGATTCCCTGTCCTACACCGACGCGGGCCTCGACCACGTGCGCGGGCACCGGCAGGTGACGGACGCTTACCTCGCGAGCCTCGTCAGCACGACTCCCGAGTCGCGGTTGGCCACGCTCGACGAGGGGCTCGCCCGGGACCTGCCCGGCCTCACCGAGCTGCTTCCGCCCGCCGACGACGTCCCGCCCCGACCTCGGTGATCGTGCTCGAGTGCAGCTCATCCCACGGCGTAGCGCTCAGAACGGGGAGCGCTCGTTCGCCACGTCGAAGAGGCTGACGTGGACCGCCAGCATCTCGTCGCCCACGTCCGGCGCGTGGGCGACGCTGCGCCAGTGGTCGAGATCCTCCTGCGACGCCCAGCGTTCGAGATTGTTGATCCGGCCCGGGTCGACGGAGTCGGCGGTGATCGCCACGTCGAGACAGCCCGGGGCTGCCCGCGCCCGCCGGACGAGGTCGGCGAACTCGGCGACCAG
This sequence comes from Actinomycetospora sp. ABD4_176, assembly GCF_056311855.1. Classification (NCBI taxonomy): domain Bacteria; kingdom Bacillati; phylum Actinomycetota; class Actinomycetes; order Pseudonocardiales; family Pseudonocardiaceae; genus Actinomycetospora; species Actinomycetospora sp. ABD4_176. The sequence continues at coordinate 5,227,710 of NZ_CM149974.1, forward strand.
CGCGTCGCGGCGCTCCGGGTCGACCTGGACGTGGCCAGCGATGATGAGCATCGGTCGATCCTACGACAGGACTAGATGATCCCGCGAAGATTCTGGTGCTCGCGCCTGATCGACAGTTGTAGGTTCCGGTTCACCGTCGACACCCCTGCGGAGGCCACCGATGCTCTTCCACCTCGACTTCCACGTGGAGTACGGCGCCACGATGAGTCAGCAGGACCTCTTCAGCACCTGGTCCCGGGAGGCGGAGGCGGCCCTCGGCGCCAAGAAGGCCGGGGTCGTGGTCGACCTGTGGAAGGTCGCCGGCGAGCGGCGCGTCATCGCGATCGTCGACGTCGACAGCCACGACACCCTCGACGAGATCTCCCTGACACTCCCGATCATGGTCGAGATGGGTCAGCACGTGCAGATCACGGTCTCGGCGTTGCGTCGCTACGAGGACTTCGCGAACAACGTCAACAAGCTGCTCGAGAGGTGACGCTCAGCGCCAGCCCAGCTCCGGTGCCAGGTGGGTGAGGACGGCCTCGACGACGTGGGCGTTGTAGTCCACGCCCAGCTGGTTGGGCACGGTCAGCAGCAGCGTGTCCGCCGCGGCGACGGCCTCGTCCTCGGCCAGCTCGGCGACGAGCTTGTCGGGCTCGCCGGCGTAGGTCTTCCCGAACCGCGCGTCGCCGCCGTCGAGGTGGCCGACCTGGTCGGTCGAGTGGCGCTCGCGCCAGAAGAGCTGGCGGTCGAGGTCGCTGACGATCGGGAAGATGCTGCGGCTCACCGACACGCGGGGCTCGCGCTCGTGGCCCGCGGCGGCCCAGGCGTCGCGGAAGCGCTGGATCTGCTCGGCCTGCAGGCGGTGGAACGGGACGCCGGTGTCCTCGGTGAGCAGCGTCGAGCTCATGAGGTTCATGCCCTGCTCGCCGGCCCACTCGGCGGTCGCGCGGCTGCCGGCGCCCCACCAGATGCGGTCGCGCAGGCCCGGGGCGTGCGGCTCGAGGCGCAGCAGGCCGGGCGGGTTCGCGAACATCGGGCGTGGGTTGGGCTGCGCGAAGCCCTCGCCCTGGAGCACGTCGAGGAGGAGCGCGGTGTGGTGGCGGGCCATCTCGGCGTCGGTCTGGCCCTCGGGCGGGGCGTAGCCGAAGTAGCGGTACCCGTCGACGACCTGCTCGGGCGAGCCCCGGCTGATCCCGAGCTGCAGGCGCCCGCCGGAGATGAGGTCCGCGGCGCCCGCGTCCTCGGCCATGTAGAGCGGGTTCTCGTAGCGCATGTCGATGACGCCGGTGCCGAGCTCGATGCGGCTCGTCCTCGCGGCGGCCGCGGCGAGCAGCGGGAACGGCGCGGCGAGCTGGCGGGCGAAGTGGTGCACGCGGAAGTACGCGCCGTCCGCCCCGAGCTCCTCGGCGGCCACGGCCAGCTCGATCGACTGCAGCAGGGCGTCGGCCCCCGACCGCACCTGCGACTGCGGGGACGGCGACCAGTGCCCGAAGGACAGGAACCCGATGCGCTTCACGTTTCAACGAACGATCGCGCACCGGGCGGCATTCCACCGCGGTGTCAGCCGGGGAGCTCCATGTGGAAGATCTCGAGCTGGACGTTGTCCGGGTCGCGGAAGATCAGCGTCGAGTAGGGCATCGGGTCGTCGGTGTCGTTGACGCCGGAGTGCGCGATCCCGAGGCCGTCGAGCCAGCTCGCCCAGGCGTCCAGATCGGGACGGGTCGGGACGGCGAACGCCATGTGGTCGAGCCCGCAACGGCGCTCGTCGGCGGGCTCGCCGGTGTTGCCGGGGTGGTGGTGGATGCCGACGCACAGCCCGGAGGCCGGGTCCATGAGCACCACCCCGTAGCCCTTGTCCTGGTCCTCGTGGTGCGGGAACGATGCGGGCACGCGCGACATCCCGAACACCCGCTCGTACCAGCCCGCGCTCGACTCCGCGTCGCTCGCCGTGACGGAGAAGTGGTGGAAGCCGCCCAGCGCGGGACGGGTCTCGATCGTCGTCATGGTGCGCCCCCCGGAGCCGGAATCCCTGCGGGCTTCGAGGGTGAGGTGCACGGCGGCCCGCGGCCTCGGGGGGTTCCCCCGAACTTTCAGCGAAGACCGGCCGTGGCGAGGTCGAAGTAGTGCCCCTGCTCGAGATCCTCGAGCAGCCCGATCCCGGTCGGCGCCCAGCCGAACCGCTCGCGGGTGAGTGCGCTCGAGGCCGCCATGTCCATCGCGAGGAACATCCCGAGCCACCCGAAGTGCTCGGTCGGGACGCCCTGCACGGGCAGGTCGAGGTGGCGGCCGACGACCTCGGCGATCGCGCGCACCGGCACGCCCTCGTCGGCGACGGCGTGCAGGACGCTGCCGGCGGGTGCCGCCTCGAGTGCGAGGCGGTAGAGCCGGGCCGCGTCGTGGCGGTGCACCGAGGCCCAGCGCTGGCTGCCGTCGCCGGGGTGACCGGCCACACGGGTCTCCTGGGCGATCTCGATGGCGCGCGGGACGAACCCGTGGTCGCCCTCGCCGTGCACCGACGGCGGCAGGCGCAGGGCGATCGCCCGCACGCCCCGGTCGGCGAACGCCAGCGCGGTCTGCTCGGACACCCGCGGCGACCCCTCGGCCGGGACGTCGTCCTCGGTCGCGAGCCGGCCGGTAGCGAGGCCGGCGGTGCCCGCGCTGACCACCAGCGGCCGGTCGGAGCCGACCAGCGCTCCGCCGAGCGCCTCGATGGCGCTCCGGTCGGTCGCGGCGGACGCCGCGAACGCCGCGAAGTCGTGCACGAACGCGGTGTGCACCACCGCGTCCGCCGCCGCGGCGGCCTCGCGCAGCCCGTCGAGGTCGGCGAGGTCGCCCCGGCGTGCCTGAGCGCCCGCCGCGGTCACCGCCGCCACGCCGGCCTCCGACCGCGCCAGGCCGACCACCTCGTGGCCCGCGCCGACCAGCTCGTCGACGACGGCGCTCCCGACGAAGCCCGTCGCACCCGTCACGAAAACCTTCATCACGCACTCCCGAGGAGGAACCCGCCGGACCGCACGGCCCGGCACGACCACCGTCGGGCCGCGGGCCCCGAGGGATCCAAGACCCGTCCCGCACGGCGCGATGCCTCGGAGGCATCACCGCTGCTCACCGCGTAGGTTGAGCACGTGAGCGACCTCGAGCTCCGTGTGGTGCGGTACTTCACCGTCGTCGCCGCGCACCAGCACTTCGGCCGCGCCGCCGAGGAGCTGCGCATCGCCCAGCCGTCGCTGAGCCGCCAGATCCGACGCCTCGAGCACGACCTCGGGGTGCGCCTGCTCGACCGCACGCCGCGCGGCACCCGGCTCACCGCCGCGGGCGAGGCGTTCCTGCCCAGCGCGCGGGAGCTGCTCGCCGCCGCGGCCCGCGCGAGCGCCGACGCCCGGGCCGCCGGCGCGAGCCGCCGCATCACCGTCGGCTACGTCAGCGGGCTGATCGTCACGCCGGCGGTGCGCGCGTTGCGGCGGCGCCACCCCGACGCCGAGGTGCTCGCCCGCCACGTCGACATGACCGTCGCCACGGCCGCGCTGCGCGACCACGAGGTCGACGCGGTCGTCTCGCGCCTGCCGTTCGCCACCGACGGCCTGGACGTCACCGAGCTCTACGCCGAGCCCCGCGTGGTCGTCGTCCCGCGCGACCACCGGCTCGCGGGCAAGGAGTCGGTGGGCGTCGACGACATCGCCGACGAGCCGCTGCCCCGCGTGCGCGGTGCGGACCCGGCGTGGACCGCGTTCTGGCTGCTCGAGCCGCACCGCGGCGGGCGGCCCGCCCCCGACGGCCCGCTCATCGCCGACCTCGAGGACAAGTTCGAGACGGTGGCCGCCGGCGAGGCCCTGGCGATCGCCGTCGGCACCCCGGGCATGCGGCTGCGCCCCGACCTCGTGGCGGTGCCCCTCGACGGCGTCGACCCCGTGCGCGTCGTCGTCGCCACCCGCGCCGGGGAGCGCCACCCGCTCGTCGTCGACTTCGTGCGCTGCGCCGCCGCGACCCTGCCCGACCGCCCCGAGGCTTGACGCCCGCCCCTGCCTGCCCCGATCGTGCGCACACCGACGATCACCGGTCTCGAGGAGGAGCCGTGGGGCAGCAGGACTTCGACGTGGTGTCCGACGGCTGGTCGTTCCTCGAGGCGCCGCGGTGGCACGAGGGCCGGCTCTGGGTGTCGGACTTCTACACCGAGAGGGTCGTGGCGATCGACCCGGACGGCGGCCACGAGGTGATGGCACACGTGCCGGAGCAGCCGTCCGGGCTGGGGTTCCTGCCCGACGGCCGCGCGCTGATCGTCTCCATGCGCGACCGGCGCATCCTGCGCCGCGAGGACGACGGGTCGCTGGTGGAGCACGCCGACCTGTCGGGCCTGGTGGAGCCGGTGCTCAACGACATGATCGTCGACGAGCGCGGCGGCGCGTACGTCGGCAACTTCGGCTTCGACCTCATGTCCGGCGCGCCGATCGCCCGCACGACGCTGACCTACGTCGACCCCGACGGCTCCCCGACGACCATCGCCGACGACCTGCTCTTCCCCAACGGCATGGTGCTGTTCGACCGCGTCCTCGTCGTCGCCGAGACGTTCGGGGCGCGCCTGACCGCGTTCGACGTCGCCGCGGACGGCGGGCTGGCCCGGCGCCGGGACTGGGCGCGGCTCGGGCCGCCGCCGACCACCGACGACGTCGGCGAGGCGCTCGGCGCGCTCACGGTCGCCCCGGACGGGATGGGGGGCGACGCCGAGGGCGCGATCTGGGTGGCCGACGCCCTGCACCAGCGGGTCCTGCGCGTGGCCGAGGGCGGCGAGGTGCTCGAGGAGCGGCCCACCGGCGGCCTCGGCGTCTACGCCTGCATGCTCGGCGGCGACGACGGGCGCACCCTCTACGCCTGCGCGGCCCCGTCGTTCGCCGAGCACGAGCGGCGGCCGGTGCGCGAGGCCGTCCTGCTCGCCACCCGGGTCGAGGTGCCCCACGGCGGGCGGCCCTGACGGCGAGGAGATCATCCGGGAGCCCCGACCGGCGTGTCCGCCGGCAGCGTCGCCGGCAGGCCGGCCAGCGCCAGGTGCTCGGGGCCGATGAACGCCGTGACCTCGGCGATCCGCCCGTCCGTCGCGAGCGTGAGCACGTCGAGCACCATGCCCCGCCAGGTCCCGGCGTCGGAGTCCCACGTGTAGCAGCCGACGGCGAGCTGGCCGTTGGCGCGGCCCGGGACGTGGCGCCAGGGCGTGCGCAGCGGCGCGGCCTCGAGGAACGCGGAGACCGCCGCGGTGCCCCGGTACCACTCCGCGTTCGGCGGCATGGCCCACGTGACGTCCGCGGTGAGCAGGCCGATCAGCGTCTCGGCGTCGCCGGCCTCGAGCGCCGCGGTGTAGCGCGCGACGGTGGCGGCGAGCTGCGCGTCGGGCAGGGCGCGCAGCGTGCGCTGCTGGCTCGGCCCGTCGACCTTGGCGGCCAGCGTGGCCCGCGCGCGCTGGACGGCGCTGTTCACCGACGCCGTCGTCGTCGCCATCATCGTCGCGACCTCGGCGGCGGAGAAGCCGAGGACCTCCATCAGCAGCAGCGCGGCGCGCTGGTTGCCCGGCAGGTGCTGCAGCGCGGCGACGAACGCGAGCTCGACCGCCTCCCGCTCCTCGACCGTCGCGTCCGGGAGGTCCGGGTAGGGGCCGAGCCAGGCCACCTCGGTGCGCGGCGGGTCGTCCCCGGGCTGCTCGCTCGACGGCCCGAGATCCATCGGTAGCGCGCGTCGGCCGCGTCGCCCGAAGGCGTCGAGGCTCGCGTTGGTGGCGACGGTGTAGAGCCACGACCGCAGCGCGCCCGGACGGTCCGGCCGGCCCTCGAAGCGCGCGATCGCGCGCCAGGCGCGCAGCAGGGCGTCCTGCAGGGCGTCGTCGGCGTCGTGGACCGACCCGAGCATGCGGTAGCAGTGGGCGTGCAGCTCGCGGCGCAGCGGCGCGACGAGCCGTTCGAACGCCGCGTCGTCGCCCGCCCGCGCGCGCTCGAGATCGGGATCGGGGGCGGGCCCGACCGGCGTCGTGCTCATGGGCCGGAGTGTGCCGCGTGGGCCCGACAGCGCGATCCTGCCGCCGGCCTCTGCCGCCCGCTCCTCACAGCGCGCCACCGCCGCTCCGGCCGCACGGCCGACCGGTGTGACCCGGGCGGACGCACCGCTCGACGCCGCGTGCCGCCGCCCGGGGACTGCTCGCTCGGGTGGGGGACGAACGTGCCTAGGCTGTCTCCGTGCGCTCGGATCGGTGGTCGTCCCGGACCGCGGAGCTGACGCTGCCCGAGAGGGTGGCGTGGGTCCTCGGCGACGACCACGGCCGGCCCGTCTCGACGTTGACCGAACCCGCGGGCCTGCTCGTCGCGGCCGCGATGGTGGAGCTCCTGCTCGACGCGTCCCTCCTCGACGCGGGGACGGCCTACCGGCGGGGCCCGGTGGAGGTGCACGATCCGCTGCTGTCGTGGGTGGCCGACGGGCTGCTGGCCCACGGCGGCGCCAAGGCCGACCTGCAGCACGCCGTGACGGGGGCGCGCGGGGCCCAGATGATCCGCCGGACGATGGACCGCCTCGTCGAGCGCGGCCTCGCGGGCCGCGAGCCGCGGCGGGTGTTCGGCTACCTCGCGATGCCGGTGTTCGGGTCGGCGCTGCGCGTGCACGAGGTCGACGCGCTGCACCACGACCGGTCGGCGGTGCGCGCCGTCCTCGACGGGGAGGACCCCGACGAGGCGGTCGCGATGCTCGTGGTCCTGCTGCACCACGGGCGCCGGGTGCGCGACCTCAGCCCCGTCGAACTCACCCGCGCCTCCCGCCGGGCGCGCGCGATCGCCGACGGCCGGCACGTGACGCTCGGCGTCGCGCAGGACATCCGCCGGCTCGTGTCGCCGACCGTCGCGTCGGTGCTGGCCGCGCTGACCGCGACCACGGTCATCGGTTCGGACCGCTGATCGCGGCCCCGGGGCCGCAGCCCGAAGATTTCCTTCGTCCGGACCCCCTGCCGAAGCGGGGAAAACGGATTACGGTAGGGCCTCCGAACCGGGCGCGAGGGCCCGGGGCCGGGGAAGGGAGCTTCCCATGACGTCCACCCGCCCTCCGGAGGGCCTGCCCGTCCTCGAGGCCGGCGCGCACCGCGACGCCGAGGCCGGCAGCTGTCTCATGGAGTACGTCTCCGTGCTCGCCGGTGAACGCTTCAGCGACCGGCCCCGCTGCACCCATCCCGCCCTCGCGGCGGTGGCCTGGCAGGTCAACGACGCCGTGTCGTCGGCGACCCGCCAGCAGCTGGCCACCCGCGCGGTCACCCTGATCGGTCTCGGCCGCGCCGCCGGCGTCGAGGTCCGCCCGATCGTCCTCGCGACGATCGCCCGGGCGGGCCTCGCGATCGACCCGGGCAACCGCTTCTTCCCGCGCCTGCAGCGCCGCCTCGAACGCCGCGCCGCCGTCGCGCCCCGCCGGCGGGGACGCGGTGAGGACGGCGACGGCGGGCGTCTGGCGACCCTGCTGCACGTCGGGCCGGTCAACCACGCCTGCGCGCACCTGCTCGTCGCCGCCCGCGTGGCCGACCTCGACGCCGAGGCCCGCGACCGTGTCCTGCTCGGGCTCCTCGACGACACGATCGCCGCGGTGCGCGACGCCGAGCGCCGGGCGCGCGCCGGGGAGACCGCCGCCCGCGCGGCGGTGCCCGCGGGCTGAGGGCGGGGTCGGCCCACGTCACCCCAGGCCCAGGCGCACGCACGTCCCGTCGAGCAGGCGCTCGAGGCAGACCTCGGCGCGCACCCCGCCGGACGAGCCGCTGTCCGGCCTGCTCGCGGGGCGCTCCGACGACCCGTCCGAGCGCCCTGAGCTGCTCGACCCGCCCGAGCGCGCCGGCGGGTCGTCGCGGTCGTCCTCCCGTGAGCCCGCGTCGGTCACGCGCGACGGTGTGCGCTCCCGCGTGCTCCCATCGGTCGCGCGGTCCGTGCTGCGCGCCGGGCGCGGGTCGGCGACGGCGGCGTTCGCGGGGCTCGGAGCGCCGGCCGGGATCGCGGTGGGGTCCGCGGGCGGGGCACCGGGCAGGGCCGCTCCGGGCGGCGGGGCGACCGGGCCGACCGCGCCGGAGGGGGCCGGGGCGGTCCCGGGGCCCGGACGCGCGGCGTCCGGACGGCCCGTGGTCGTCGAGTCCGAGAGCGTGCCCGGCGTCAGGTAACCGACATGCGCGGACCCGAGCATGACGACGGCGCCGAGCAGCGCCGCGAGCAGCACCTTCTTCACCACGCCGGCCTCCGAGCGCGCTCCGCCACACCTGCCCCGGTGATCTCCCGCGTCCCGGGCAGCCGGACATCGCGGGCGGGATCGGGCTCGTGACCTGCGACGACGCGCTCTCCCCCGATTGCGTACGGGGATCACCCGAGGGGAGGCCCGGCGGCCCGTGCGCGTGATCGACGGCGGCCGGTCGGGCGACGGTCAGCCACGGGCGAGCGACGGTGAGCGGGCGACGCGAGCGCCGGCGCCCGTGCTGGCGAAGGGTGCCCGTCGCCCGTCTATGCGATCGAAGGTGCCCTTCGTTCAGCAGCCGCGCGGGGCTCTCGTGCTGGCGAAGGGTGCCCCTCGCCCGTCTATCCGACCGAAGGTGCCCTTCGCTCAGGAACCGCGCGGCCCCCGCCCGCCCACCACCGCGACCGGGACGGCGAGGAGGCAGGCCGCGGCGGCGGCGACGAACGACGCCGGGCCGCCGGCGGCCCCGAGCACCGCGGCGAGGGCGGCCGCGCCGAGGCCGGTGCCGGCGTCGTAGGCGGTGTTCCACCAGGTGCTCGCGGCGCCGGAGCGGTCGGGGCCGGCGCGGGCGAACAGGGCGATGAGGGTGTCGCTCTGCACCGCCCCGAACCCGAGCCCGACGAGCACCGCGCCGGCGAGCACCGCCGCGCCCGCGGTGGTCCCGCCCGCGGCCACCACCCCGGCGCCCGCCGCGACGAGCAGCAGGCCGACGACGGTGACGGCCGGTGTGCGCACCCCGCGTCCGGGCCGGTCGGCGAGCTCGCCCGCGACCCCGCGACCGGCGAGCTGGCCCGCGGTGAGGACGGCGAGCGCGACGGCGGCGGTGGCGGTGCCGCCGGCGAGGCCGGAGCCCGTGGCCGGCGTCCACAACGGCAGCACCGTGATCACCCCGCCCGCGGCCGCCGCCGACACGACCATGGCCGACCACGGCGCCACGACGATCGACGCCGGCAGGCCGCCGGCGCGCTGCCGGGGTGCCGCGCGGGTCGTCGGCAGGCGACCGCACACCAGCGCCGCGACGACGGGCAGCGCGGCGCCGACCAGGAGCACGAGGGCCGCGTCGAGCGCCTCGTAGGCCCACACGCCGCCGCTGAGCAGCACGAGCTGCGGCAGGCCGACCGCGACGCCGTAGAGCCCGATGGCCCGCCCGCGGCGACCTTCCGGCGCGAGGTCGGCGGTGAGCGCCGCCCCGGTCACCGTGACCAGCCCGAATCCGATCCCGCGCACCACCGCCACCGCGAGCAGGACCGGCAGCGCCGCCGTCGCCGCGAGCAGGACCGCCGGCGCGCCCATCGCGAGCACGCCGGCGGTCATCGCCGCGCGCGGACCCACCCGGCGCAGCACGGCGGGCACCGTCAGCTGCGCGGCGACCGTGGCCGCCATGAACACGCCCGTCGTCGCGCCGGCGGCCGCCGGGCTCGCCCCGCCCGCGGCCGCGTGCACCGGCACCACGGGCAGGAGCAGCGCGTACCCGCCGAAGGCGAGCACGGTCGCGGCGAGGACCGCGACGAACGCCGGCGACCGGAGGGAGCCGCCGGGGGAGGTGCTCAGGAGGCGCCGCGGCGGTCGAGCACCGAGGAGATCTGCGCGGCGAGGTCGGTGTCCTTGGCGGTCAGACCGCCCTCGGAGTGCGTCGACAGCTTGAACTTGAGGCTGTTGAAGCGGATGTCCATGTCCGGGTGGTGGTCGGCCTCCTCGGCGAGGTCGGCGACCTCGCCGACGGTCGCGATCGCCTCGCGGAAGCTCGCCAGCTTCGCGAAGCGCACGATCGTCGCGTCGTCCTCGCGCTGCCAGCCGGGCAGGCCGTCGAGGGCCTGCGCGATCGCGTCCTCTCCCAGGAGCTCAGCCATGCCCGGATCCTGGCACGCGCGCCGCGACCCGCACACTCGTGACCGTGGAGCGGATCGTCGTCGGGGCCGCGCTCGTCCGGGACGGGCGGGTGCTCGCGGCCCGGCGCACCCGCCCCGCCGCCGCGGCCGGGCGCTGGGAGCTGCCCGGGGGCGCGGTGGAGCCGGGCGAGGACGAGGCGACCGCGCTGGCCCGCGAGCTGCGCGAGGAGCTGGACCTCGCCGTCGCCGTCGGCGACCGGCTGGGTCCCGAGGTGCCGCTGGCGGGGGAGCGGGTGCTGCGCATCCGGGTGTGCGCGAGCGCGGGGGAGCCGACGGCCCTCGAGCACGACGCGCTGCGCTGGCTGGGCCCCGACGAGCTCGACGACGTCGACTGGCTGGACTCCGACCGCGCCGTCCTGCCGGCGCTCGCGGACCTGCTCAGGCCGCCCGGGCCTTCTTCAGCGCCTTCTTGAGGTCCTTGCCGGAGACGCCGGCCTCGGACAGGCGCGCGGCCGCCAGCAGCACCACCGGGCATCCCTTGCAGCGCGGCGAGGACCGGCAACACTTCTTCTTGATCTTCTTGGCACCGGTGAGCGGGGCGGCGTGCGCGAGGTGGGCCAGGTGGAGCGGCACCTTCGGCGACCTCGGGACCTCGGCCGGCCTGCCGTCCTTCCCGCCCTTGCCCATGAGGTGAGGCTAACCTCCGTTCTGGCGTCCGGACCAGACCCCTCGGGCCCCGGCCCGGGCGACCGTGTCACGATGAGGATTCCGGTACGGCCGGTGTCGCCGACCGGGTCGACCAGGAGCACCACCCCCGAGGCAGAAGGGCCGGCGCCGGCGTGAGCGGTCCCCGACGTGCCGTCGGAGTCCTCCCGGCCCTGCTGGCCGCCCTCGCGATCCTGGTGGGCTGCTCCGGCGAGCCACCGCCCGTCGTCGGCCAGGTGCCGACGCCCGCGCCCGCCCCGACCCCGCAGCTGGAGCCCGACCCCAGCGAGCTCCGGATCGGTGTCGACGACCTCGGGGTCGGCTTCAACCCCCACCGCGTCGCCGACGACACCCCGCTCTCGCGCGCCATGGCCGCGCTCGTGCTCCCGTCGGCGTTCCGCCCCGGCCCGGACGGCGAGCCGCGGCTCGACACCGCGGTGGTGACCTCGGCGCGCGTCACGGAGACCGAGCCGTTCACCGTCTCCTACGAGATCGCCCCGGCGGCGACCTGGTCGGACAACGCGCCGGTCGCGGCCGAGGACTTCGTCTACCTCTGGCAGCAGATGCGCAGCCAGCCCGGCGTGGTGGGCGCCGCGGGCTACCGTGCGATCAGCGACGTGCGCTCCCGCGCGGGCGGCAAGGCCGTCGACGTCGTCTTCGACCGGCCCTACCCGGCGTGGCCGACGCTCTTCGACCACCTGCTGCCCGCGCACCTGCTCAAGGACGCCCCCGGCTCGTGGGGCGGCGCGCTGACCGACAGCATCCCGGTCTCGGCCGGGCCGTTCGTGGTCCGCGTCGTCGACCGTATCCGTGGGCAGGTCACCCTCGCCCGCAACGATCGTTTCTGGGGCACCCCGGCGGTCCCCGACGAGATCGTGTTCCAGGCGGCCGAGGCGTCCTCGCTGATCGACCGGGTCCGCTCCGGCGACGTGCAGGCCACCCAGTTCCGCGCGGACGCCGACGACCTCGCCGCGCTGCGGACCGTGGGCGCGGGACTCACCGTCCGCACCCTGCCCGAGCCCGCGCTGGTGCAGCTCGTCCTGCGCAGCGACGACGGGCCGCTCGCCGACCTGCGCGTCCGGCGCGCGGTGGCCGCGGCGACCGACCGCTCCGCGCTGCGCGACGTCGGTACCGACGGCGGGCCCGCGGCGACGCTGCCCGCCGACGCCTTCGCTCGCGCGCCGTCGCAGCCCGGCTACCGCGCCACCCTGCCGGCCGACTCGCCCGCGGCCCGCCGGGACCTCGACGAGACCGCGCGCCTGCTCACCGAGGCCGGCTACACCCGCGGTGCGGACGGCACCTGGGAGCGGGGCGGGCAGCCGCTGATCCTGCGCCTCGCCGCCCCGCCGCAGGTCGCGCCCTACGGGCGGTTGATCGCGACGTTGGGGACGCAGCTGCGCGCGGCCGGGATCGCCTCGGTGGTCGTGGCCGACGGGGGCACCGCGGGCTTCTCGCCCGGCCGCGGCCCGGCGTCGACCACCACCACCGGCCCGCCGGCCGGGGCGATCCTCGCGACCACCCCGACCCCGACCCCGGGCGGCGGCACCCCGAGCGGCACCCCGAGCAGCACCACGAGCCCGGGCAGCACCACCTCGACGACCACCACGGTGCCGCCGATCCCGAACTCGCCGTCGGACCTCGCCGTCGCGGACGTGTCGGTGCAGGCCCTGCCGATCGGCAGCGACCCGATCGCCGACCTCGCCTCCGTCGTCGGCTGCCCCGGCGGGCGGGCCCCGGCGACGTCGGGCCGCACCGGTGTCGACCCCGGCGTCGACCTCGCCGCCGAGGTGGCCCCGGCCACGCCCGCGGCCCCGGGGGCGACCGCCGCCCCGCCGAGCACCGCCGCCGCGCCGACCAGCACGTCCCCGCCGACCAGCGCCGCGCCGCCCGCGTCGGCCACCGGCGCGGCGCCGACGTCCACCGACGCCGCCGGCCCCTCCGACCCCTCCTCCACGGCGGCCACGACGCCCGACGCGAGCGAGGTCGAGGAGCTCACCGAGGAGCTCGCCGAGCCCCAGGCCTCCGAGGCCCTCACCCCGTCGGGGTTCTGCGACCCGGCGCTGCAGTCGCTGCTCGACGCGGCCTCGTCCGGCGCCGTCTCGACCGACACGGCGCTGGCGCTCGCCGAGCCCTCGCTGTGGTCGTCGTTGCCGACGATCCCGCTCTTCCAGGCCGCGTCGGTGCTGGTCGGGCCCACCGACCGGACCGACGTCGTGGTGCCGCCGCTGACCGAGAGCCCGTTCGCCGGCGCCGACCGCTGGACCCCGCCGCCCGCGACCGAGCGGGGCGACGACGGCATCAACTGACGGCCGCCACCTGACGTTTACGTGACGGTTCACGTGAACGTTCCCGAGAACTCTTGCCGACTTCTTGGCGAACGCTAAGGTTTCCCGCGACCGAGTGACGGGCGGTGACGACGCGATCGCGCCGCGCGAGCGACCGGTCCCCTGGACACCTCGAGGAGGAACGTTGTCGATGCGCCGCCTGGTCACCGCCGTGGCCGCCGCGCTGGCCGTGGCGCTGGTCGCCACCGCGTGCGGCGGGGGAGGGGGCGACGAGCAGTCGGCCCAGACGGTGACCCTCGACTGGGGTGAGCCGGAGAACCCGCTCATCCCCGGGAACACCACCGAGCAGAACGGCGGGGACGTCATCGACGCGCTGTTCGCCGGTCTGGTCCGCTACAACGTCGACACCGCGGCCCCGGAGCTCGAGGCCGCGCAGGCCATCGACACGACCGACAACCGGACGTTCACCATCCGGCTGGAGCCCGGCTGGACGTTCCACGACGGCACGCCGGTCACCGCGCAGAACTACGTGGACGCCTGGAACTGGACGGCCTACGGGCCGAACGCCGCGCAGGCGCAGTCGTTCATGGAGAAGATCCAGGGCTACGACGAGGTCAGCACCGAGAACCCGACGGTGCCGACGATGAGCGGGCTGCGCGTGGTCGACCCGCAGACGTTCACCGTCACCCTCAAGCAGCCCTTCACGATCTTCCCGACCACGCTCGGGTACTCGGCCTACTACCCGCTGCCGACCGCGTTCTTCCAGAACCAGCAGGCCTGGGAGGAGCGCCCGGTCGGCAACGGCGAGTACCGCTTCGAGTCGCGGACCCCGAACCAGAACCTGACGCTGGTGCGCAATGACCAGTACGCGGGCGACATCAAGCCGTCGGTGCCGCGCCTGGACTTCCGCGTCTACTCCGAGCTCCAGGTCGCCTACGACGACCTGGTGTCGGGCAACCTCGACCACGTCAAGGCCATCCCGTCCTCCGCGCTCTCGGGCGGCCAGTGGCGCCAGGACCTCGGCGACCGGGCCCACCTCAAGGAGGGCCTGAGCACGACCACGCTCACCTTCCCGCTCTACGACCCGCGGTTCGCCGACCCGCGCGTGCGCCAGGCGATGTCCATGGCGATCGACCGCCGGGTGATCGTCGACCAGCTGTTCAACGGCGTCTACAACCCCATGGACGGGCTCGCCACGTCGGCGGCCGAGGGCTACGTCCCGAACCAGTGCGGCGAGGCCTGCACGTTCGACCCGCAGCGTGCCCAGCAGCTCCTGGCCGAGGCCGGCGGCTTCCAGGGCCCGCTCACCCTGACCGCCAACTCCGACGGCGGGCACGACGTGTGGATGCAGGCGGTGACCAACCAGCTGCGCCAGAACCTCGGCGTCGACGCCCGCTACACCCCGGTGCCCTCGTTCTCCGAGCAGCGGCGCCTGGCCAACTCCCAGGGCTTCACGGGCCTGTTCCGCACCGGGTGGATCGGCGACTACCCGAACATCGAGACGTTCCTGACCCAGCTCTACCGGACCGGGGCGTCCTCCAACGACGGCGGCTACTCCAACCCGGCCGTCGACGCCGCCCTCACCGCGGCCGACCAGGCCCCGACCCGCGAGGCCGCCGAGGCCGGGTACCAGCAGGCCGAGCGCCTCATCCTGGCGGACATGCCCGTCATCCCGATCTACACCCGGCCGATCGTCTACGGCGACTCGCAGCGGCTGGCCAGCGGCGAGCGCAACCCGCTCGACCGCCTGGTGACCACGTCGTTCCAGCTCGCCCCCCAGGGCTGAGGCCCGCGACCGACCTCCACCACCGTCCCCCGCGGCCGCCCACCGACGTGCGGCCGCGGGGGACGGGTCGGCGCGAAGGGAGCCTTCCGTGGGCCGCTACACCGCGCGGCGCCTGCTGCAGCTCGTCCCGGTCTTCCTCGGGACGACGTTCCTCGTCTACTTCCTCGTCTGGGGCATCTCCGACGACCCCTTCGCGGGCAAGTGCGGCCAGCGCGCCTGCTCGCCGTCGTTCATCGCCGAGATGACCGAGCGCTACAACCTCGACGACCCGCTGATCCTGCAGTACCTCAAGTACCTCGGCCAGCTGCTCCAGGGCGACTTCGGCCAGACGTTCTCCGGCACCGAGGTGTCGACGCTGATCGCCGACGCCTACCCGATCACCATCAAGCTCGCCCTGGTCGCGGTGGCCATCGAGGCCGTCGTCGGCGTCGCGGCGGGCGTGCTCACCGGCCTGCGCGGGCGCGGGTTCGTCGACAACCTCGTGCTCGTCTCGACCCTCGTGCTGATCGCCCTGCCCGTGTTCGTGACCGGCCTGGTCCTGCGCCAGGTGCTCGGTGTGGAGCTCGGCTGGATCCGGCCCTCGGTGCCCGGGGACCCGACGCTCGGGCAGCTGTTCGTCCCGGGCCTGGTGCTCGGGAGCCTGTCGATGGCCTACGTCGCGCGGCTGACCCGCACGAGCCTCATCGAGAACAAGCGGGCCGACTTCGTCCGCACCGCGGTGGCGAAGGGGCTCACGCGCCGCCGCGTCGTCGGGGTGCACATGCTGCGCAACTCGCTCATCCCCGTCGTGACGTTCCTCGGCTACGACATCGGGGCGCTCATGGGCGGGGCCATCCTCACCGAGGGCGTGTTCAACATCCGCGGGATCGGCGGTCTCGTCTTCCGCGGCATCCAGCAGCAGGACATCGCCACCGTCGTCGGGATCGTCGCCCTGCTGGTCATCGTCTTCCTGCTGGCCAACCTGGTCGTCGACCTGCTCTACGCCGTGCTCGACCCGAGGATCCGCTATGACTGACACGACGGCGACCGCGCCGGCCCAGGGAGCGCCCGGCGGCGCCGGGCCGGAGGAGACCGGTCCCGGCACCGGCGGCCTGTGGGCCGACGGTTGGGCCCAGTTGCGCCGCCGGCCCCTGTTCTGGATCGGCTCCGCGCTGATCCTCGTCCTGCTGGTGATGGCGGTGTTCCCGTCGGTGTTCACCTCGACCGACCCGCAGATCGCCGACCTCGCCCTCTCGGGCGCCGACCCGTCCCCGGACGCGATCTTCGGGCGGGACCTGCAGGGCCGCGACATCTACGCCCGCACCATCTACGGTGCCGCACCGACCCTGACGGTCGGCTTGCTCGCGAGCGTCGGCTCCGTGCTCCTCGGGTCGCTCGCCGGCCTCGCGGCCGGGTTCTACGCCGGGTGGGCCGACGTCCTCGTCTCGCGGGTCGCCGAGGTCTTCGCCGGGCTGCCGTTCATCCTGGGCGGCATCGTCATCCTCACCACGTTCAACGACCCCGGCCAGGTGGTGGGCGAGGTCCGCATCGTCGCCCAGGTGGTGCTCACGATCGTCGTGCTGACGTGGCCGCTCGCGATGCGCATCATGCGCGCCGCCGCGATCGAGGCGAGCCAGCAGGAGTACGTCAAGGCCGCCCGCGCGCTCGGCGCCGGCCCGCTGCGCATCCTGACGCGCCACATCCTCCCGAACACGCTGGCCCCGGTGCTCGTGTTCGCCACCATCCAGTTCGGCGTGTTCATCGGCGCCGAGGCGGCGCTGTCGTTCCTCGGCATCGGTCTGCGCGACCCCGTGGTGTCCTGGGGCGTGATGATCTCCGAATCGCAGGAGCGCGTCGCGGACATCCCGCAGGCCCTGTTCTTCCCGGCCCTCTTCCTCGTCGTCGCGGTGCTCGCCTTCGTCATGCTGAGCGACGCCGTGCGCGACGCCTTCGACCCGAGGGGGCGCTGACCATGGCGCGCTTGCTGGAGGTCGAGGACCTCCACGTCGAGTTCGGCACCGGGCGCGACACCGCGCACGTGCTCAACGGCGTCGGCTACCACGTCGACGAGGGCGAGACGCTCGCGGTGCTCGGCGAGTCCGGGTCGGGCAAGAGCGTCACCGCGCAGACGGTGATGGGCATCCTCGACACCCCGCCCGGGCGGATCACCGGCGGCGCCGTGCGCTTCCGGGGCGAGGAACTGCTCGGCGCCGACGAGGAGCGCCGCCGGCTCCTGCGCGGCGAGTCGATGGCGATGATCTTCCAGGACGCGCTGTCGGCCCTGAACCCCGTCTACTCGGTCGGCTTCCAGATCGCCGAGCAGTTCCGGTTCCGCCGCGGCATGTCGCGCAAGGACGCGACGGCGCGGGCGGCCGAGATGCTCGACCTGGTGCGCATCCCGAACGCGAAGCAGCGCGTGAAGGAGTACCCGCACCAGTTCTCCGGCGGCATGCGCCAGCGGGCGATGATCGCGATGGCGCTCGCGCTCGACCCGGAGCTGCTCATCGCCGACGAGCCGACCACCGCCCTCGACGTCACCGTGCAGGCGCAGATCATGGACCTGCTCGACGAGCTGCGCCGCGAGCGGGGGATGGGCCTGGTGCTCATCACCCACGACCTCGGGGTCGTCGCCGAGGTCGCCGACCGGATCGCGGTGATGTACGCGGGACGGATCGTCGAGCACACCGACGCCGCCACGCTCTACGCGCGCCCCGGGCACCCCTACACGCGCGGGCTCATGGACTCGGTGCCGCGCGTCGACGACGCCCGTGGCGCCACCCTGCGCCCGATCCCCGGCCTGCCGCCGAGCCTGTCGGCGATCCCGAACGGCTGCCCGTTCCACCCGCGGTGCGCCTACGCGCAGGACGTGTGCACCGACGAGGTGCCGCTCCTGCGCGAGGTGGCGGGCTCGTCGGCGGCCGGCCACCAGGCCGCGTGCCACTTCGCCGAGCGCTTCGTCGCCGAGGGCCCCGACCGTCCGTCGACCCAGGAGGTGGCGTCGGGATGAGCGATCCGATCCTGTCCGTCCGCGACCTGGTCAAGCACTTCCCGGTCACGCGCGGCGTGGTCTTCCGCAAGACCATCGGGCACGTCCGCGCCGTCGACGGGGTGTCGCTGGACCTGCACCCGGGCGAGACGCTCGGGGTGGTCGGGGAGTCGGGCTGCGGCAAGTCGACGCTGGCCCAGGTGCTCATGCGCCTCACGCCGCCGACGAGCGGGACGGCGACCTTCGAGGGCGAGGACCTCTTCGCCAAGCACGGCGCGGCGCTGACCGCGTGGCGCCGCGACATGCAGATCGTCCTGCAGGACCCGTACACCTCGCTGAACCCGCGCAAGACGGTCGGCGACATCGTCGGCGAGCCCTTCGAGATCCATCCCGAGGTGGCGCCGAAGGGCGATCGGCAGCGTCGCGTGCAGGAGCTGCTCGAGCTCGTCGGGCTCAACCCCGAGCACATCCGCCGCTACCCGCACCAGTTCTCCGGCGGGCAGCGCCAGCGCATCGGCATCGCGCGCGCGCTGGCCCTCCGGCCCAAGGTCATCGTCTGCGACGAGCCGGTGTCGGCGCTCGACGTGTCGATCCAGGCGCAGGTGCTCAACCTGCTGCAGGACCTGCAGCGCGAGCTCGGGCTGGCCTACCTGTTCATCGCCCACGACCTCGGCGTCGTGCGCCACCTCTGCGACCGCGTCGCGGTGATGTACCTCGGCTCGATCGTCGAGACCGGGACCGCCGAGCAGATCTACGGGCGAGCGTCGCACCCGTACACCCAGGCGCTGCTCTCCTCGGTGCCGGTGCCCGACCCGACCGTGCGCCGCGAGCGCATCGCGATCGAGGGCGACGTCCCCAGCCCGGCCGACCCGCCGTCGGGCTGCCGGTTCCGCACCCGCTGCCCGAAAGCGGCCCCGGTCTGCGCGGAGGACCCGCCGGCCCTCGAGGTGCGCCCGTCGACCGACCACCCCGCGGCCTGCCACTTCGCCGAGCCCCCGCACCTGGTGCGCGCCGAGTAGCCGCCCGGTGTCAGCGAAGTGCCGTCGCTGACGTTCAGTGTCCGTATCGTTCCTTCGATCACCGCGGGCCCGCTACAGCCCGCGACCGTCCTGGGCGAGCAGGTGCGCGGCGGGCCAGTCCGCCAGCGGGCGGCCCGCCGCGTGCACCATCGCAGGGTCCTCGTCGGTGACGACGCGGTCGTCGATGCCGACCATGCGCACCGCCACGTCGGCCAGGCGCGTCCAGCCCACGGCGCGGTAGAAGCCCTCGACGTCGGGCCCGCAGGTCAGGAAGCCGAACGGGACGTCGAGGCCCACGAGGGTGTCCACGACCTGCGCCATCAGCGCGCGGCCCAGGCCGCCGCGGTGCTGGTCGGGGTCGACGGCGACCAGGCCGACGTGGCCGACGAGCACGTCGCGCCCCAGGCCGTCGTGCGGATCGGCGCGGAGGAACCGGCGGATGACCCCGGCGTGCGCGACGGGGACGCCGGCCTCGCGGGCGACGACGCGCAGCTCGGGGCGCGCGCCGGTCCAACTGCGCGCGCCGACCAGCCGGTGCGCCTCGTCCGGGTAGGCCCGCGCGAGGAGCGCGGTCAGCGGCTCGTGGTCCGCGTCGTCGACGTCGGTCTCCCAGGACACCGACCAGTGCAGCTCCGTCACCGCTCTCCTCCCGCTCGCGCGCTGTGACGTCATACCCGGTGACCGCGCCGGCCGCGCCGAGCACCTACGGTCACGTGCTCGTGAGCCCCGGTCCGCTGCTGCTCGTCCACGCCCACCCGGACGACGAGACGATCACCTGTGGCGGGGTGATGGCCCTCGCGTCCGCGGCAGGCGTGCCCGTGACGCTCGTGACGTGCAACCGCGGCGAGCAGGGCGAGGTGATCCCGCCCGAGCTGGCGCACCTCACCGGCCCGGCGCTGGGGGAGCACCGCGAGGGCGAGCTCGCGAAGGCGTGCGCGGCGCTGGGCGTCACCGACCACCGCTGGCTCGCCGGTGCCGGCACGTGGCAGGACTCGGGGATGGAGCGCGTGGGCGAGGGCATCCTCGCGGCCGCGCCGTCGGTCATCGCGCCGGGCTCGTTCGCGGGCCCGGAGGGGTTCGACGCGCAGGTGGCGTCACTCGTGGAGGTGCTGCGCGAGGTCCGACCGCAGGTGGTCGTCACCTACGACGCGCACGGCGGCTACGGCCACCCCGACCACGTGCGCGCGCACGACATCACCATGGCCGCGGTGGAGGCCGTCGACCCGGACGCCGCGGAGATCACCGTCGCCGCCACCGCCGCGGCGCACGACGAGGTCGCGGCGGGGCTCGCGGCGCTGCGCCGCCGGTCGTGGCTGGGGCTGCCGGTGCCGCCCGTCGAGGACCTGCCGACGGTGCCCGACGCCACGATCACCACCCGGGTGCCGCTGGGCGGGGCGCGCATCCGCAAGCTCGCCGCGCTGCGCGCCCACGCCACCCAGATCGCGGTGTACGACGACGGCAGCGAGCCCCCGGCGTTCGCGCTGTCCAACGGCCTCGCCCAGCCGGTGCTGCCCGCGGAGTGCTTCGTGCACCTGCGCGGCCCCGCGAGCGCGCCGGACGACCTGTTCCCGCCGGCGTGACCGCGTCCGGGGGGAGCGGGCCCGGGGGGAGCGGGCCCGCGAGCAGCGAGGGTGTCCCCGGCTGCGTGGCCCGTAGCGAGCGTGACCCTCGCTCGACGACCCCAGCCGCGCGCGCAGCCCGCGCCGTCCTCCCCGTCGCCGTGGTCGTCCTGCTCGCCGTGGACGCGGTGCTGCTCGCGTGGACCGAGATGGCGTGGCTCACCCTGCGCACCGCCGACGCCGGGCTGCCGCTGCCGCTCTCGGCGCTGGTGGCGCTGGTGACGACGCCGGTGCTGGTGCTCGCCGCGGACGCGGTGCAGCCGGCGGGGCGGGCGCCGGCGGTGCCGCTGGCGGCGTGGACGCTCACGGTGCTCGTCGCGGGCCTGTGGAGCCCGGCGGGCGCGGGGGTGCTGCCGCCGGACTGGCGCGCGGTCCTGCTGCTCGGCGCCGGGGTCGTGCCGGGCGCGCTGGCGCTGTCGTGGCGCTCGGGCAGGGCCGCCCGGCGCGGCGGGGGTGTCGCCCCGCCGTCCGGGGGTTGAGCCGGGCGACCGTCGGGAAACGAGCCGCCATGCCCGCCATCCCCGACGAGCACGTCGTGCGCGTCCTGCGGCCCTTCGTGGCCGCCACCGGCCCGGTGCTGCGCGGCCTGCGCGACGCCGACCCCTTCCGTCTCGGACGCCTGGCCCGCCGCCGCGCGCTCGAGCTGCAGCAGGGCGGCCAGGAGACGGCCCCGGCGCCCACGACCCGGCGCGGGAAGCTCGGGCGGGCGGCCCGCACGGCGCGCGCCCGCGTGCTCGACCGCCTGGCCACCTCGAAGCTCCCCGGCACCCCGCGCTGGCAGACGATGAGCCCCGAGGAGCGCGACCGGTGGTGGGTGTCGCGGGTCGGCCGCTTCACCTCGGTGGTGGCCTCGATCCCGGGCATCGGCGGTGCGCTGGCGCGCCGGCTGCCCGTCTCCGACATCCTCGGGCTCGCCGCGCAGGGCCTCGTGGTCTGCGCGATCGCGAGCGAGCACGGCATGGACGGGCGCGACGAGCAGGTGCGCCTGCTCGCGTCGGTGCTCTTCGGCCGCGACGTCGACCCGCGCCGCCACGGCGACGCCCACGGCGCCGACGTCGAGCGCGAGGCCGGCGAGCTGGCGGGCACGGTGAGCACCGAGCGCGAGGAGCGCGGGCACCTGTCCGCGCTGGCCAGCGCCGTGTGGCGCATGGGCAAGACGCTCTGGGGCCTGCAGGGCGAGCTGGACCGGCGCCCCCAGGGCAACCGGTTCTGGCGCGCGCTGGCCAACCTGCCCGTCGTCGGGGCCCTCGCCAGCTACCGCAGCGAGCGCTCGGGCCTCAAGCGCGCCGCCCGCGCGGCGGCCCGCTGGGTGGCGCGCGAGCAGGGTCGGGCGTGACGATGTGACGGCTGACATGCCGCTGCGGGGCATTCAGGTCGCCCCCGCACGGGCATGACGCGGCGGCGACCGGAATACTCGCCGCAGGCGCCATCCGCGGCCGCGTGCCACCACCACGCGTGGGTCAGGGTCGTGCCGGACTTTCGTGAGTGAGGAGCAGGAGCAGACGTGACGTACGTGATCGCCGAACCGTGTGTCGACGTGCTCGACAAGGCGTGCATCGAGGAATGCCCTGTCGACTGCATCTACGAGGGGGGCCGGATGATGTACATCCACCCCGACGAGTGCGTCGACTGCGGGGCGTGCGAGCCGGTCTGCCCGGTGGAGGCCATCTACTACGAGGACGATGTCCCGGACCAGTGGTCGGTCTACACCCAGGCGAACGTCGACTTCTTCGACGAGCTGGGTTCGCCCGGCGGCGCGGCGAAGGTCGGCAAGGTCGAGCGCGACGCGGGCCCCGTGCCCGACCTGCCGCCGCAGGGGGAGTGACCACCGACCGGACCGCGGGTCCGACGCGCGTCCGGTTCCCGGCGCTCCCGGACTTCCCCTGGGACAGCCTCGCCGGGGCCGCCGCGGTCGCCCGCAGCCACCCGGACGGGGTGGTCGACCTGTCGGTCGGCACGCCCGTCGACCCCGTGCCCACCGCGGTGGGCGAGGCGCTGCGGGCGGCCTGGGACTCGCCGGGCTATCCACAGACCTGGGGGACGCCGGCGCTGCGCCGGGCCGCGGTCGCCGCGCTCGCCCGCCGGCACGGCGCGGCCGGGTCGGCCGGTGAGGACCTCGACCCCGACGCCGTGCTGCCGACGATCGGCTCCAAGGAGCTGGTGGCCTGGCTGCCGACGCTCCTGGGGCTGGGTGGCGGCAACGGGTCCGACGACCTCGTCGCCTTCCCCGACCTCGCCTACCCGACCTACGAGGTCGGCGCGCAGCTCGCCGGCGCCCGCCCCGCGCGGGTGGGCGACGACGAGCCGCTGCCCGCGGGCACCCGCCTGGTGTGGCTGAACTCGCCGTCGAACCCGACCGGCCGCGTCCTCGACGCCGCGGCGCTGCAGGCCCGCGTCGCCGAGGCCCGGGCGCTGGGGGCGGTCGTGGCCGCCGACGAGTGCTACCTCGCCCTGCCCGGACCGGGCGTGGTGACGACGTCGGTGCTCGACCCCGTGGTGCACGGCGGCGACCTCACCGGCCTGCTCGCGGTGCACTCGCTGTCGAAGACGTCGAACCTCGCGGGCTACCGCGCGGGCCTCGTCGTCGGCGACCCCGCGCTGGTGGCCGGCCTGCTGCAGGTCCGCAAGCACGCGGGGATGATCGTGCCGCGCCCCGTGCAGGAGGCGATGACGGCGGCGCTGGGCGACGACGTCCACGTCGCCGAGACCCGCGCGCGCTACGACGCCCGCCGGACGGTCCTGCGCCCCGCGCTCGAGGCCGCCGGCCTGCGCGTCGAGCACTCCGAGGCGGGCCTGTACCTCTGGGCCACCGCCGGCGAGCCGTGCCGCGCCACCGTCGACCGCCTCGCCGCGCGCGGCGTCCTCGTCGCCCCGGGCGAGTTCTACGGGCCCGCCGGCGCGTCCCACGTCCGCGTCGCGCTGACGGCCTCCGACGAGGGGATCGCCGCCGCCGCGCGACGCCTGGCGCAGTGACGGCGCTGTGCCGCGCGGGGTGACACCGCCGGACACCCGGCAGCCGGTGCGGCCGGTCGTCGTCCTGCTCGGGGTCCTCGCGCTGGGCCTCAACCTGCGCGCCGCGCTGTCGGTCTACCCGCCGCTGCTGGAGACGGTCCGCGCGGACCTGGGCGTCTCCGCGGGCTTCGCGGGGCTCGTGCAGGCCGCCACGATCCTCATGATGGGCGCCGGCTCGTTCGCCGCGCCCGCGCTCGCGCGCCGCACGGGACGTGAGCAGGCCGCGGCGCTGGGGATCGCGGCGATCGCGCTCGGCACGCTGACCCACGGCCTGCCCGCCGCGGTGCCGCTGGTGGCCGGCAGCCTCGCGATCGGGTTGGGCATCGGCGTCGTCGGCGTCGCCATCACCGGCATCGTCCGCGACCACCTGCCCGACCGCGCCGGCGCCGCCACCGGCCTCTACACGGTGTCGATGATGGGCGGCGCCACCGTCGCCTCGCTGACCGCGCTGCCGCTGCAGGACCTGCTCGGCGGCTGGTGGTGGGCGCTCGCGGCGTGGACGGTGCTCGCCGTGCTCGCGCTGGTCGTGTGGTGGCCGGTGACGCGGCGCCTCCACGACGTGCCGGCGCCGCCACCGGTGCACCTGCCGTGGCGCAACCGCTTCGCGCGGCTCGCCGTGCTGTTCCAGGCGATGTCGTCGGTGCAGTTCTACGGGTGGCTGACGTGGCTCGCCCCGCTCTACGAGGCGCAGGGGTTCTCGACGGCCCGCGCCGCGGTCGTGCTGTCGGTGTGGAACGTCGTGCAGATCCCGGCGGCCCTGCTGGTGCCGGTGCTGGCCGAGCGCCGCCGCGCCTGGGCGCCGTGGGCGGCGTTCTGCGTGGTGTGCGCCGGGATCGGTGTGGCGGGGATCCTCGCGGCGCCCGTGCTGCCGGTCGTCGGGCCGTGGCCGTGGGTGGTGCTGGCGTCGGTCGCGGTGGGCGCGGGCTTCCCGCTGGGCCTCGCGGTGGTCGCCTGGCGGACCCCGGACGGCGCGACGTCGGCGTCGGTCTCCGCGCTGACCCTCGGCTCGGCCTACGTGCTCGCCGCGCTCGCGCCGCCGGTGATGGGCGTGCTCATCGACCTCGCGGGCTTCCGCGCGGCGCTGGGCGTGATCCTGGCCGCCGTCGTGGTGCAGGGCGTCGCGGTCGTGCGGCTGGGCCCCCGGCGGGTCACGTACGAGGGCTCCTGAGCCCGCCCGTCAGCCCGCCGACGGCCGCAGGCGGCGCGTGACGGCCCCGTGCACGGGCTCGACGACCCGCGCGGCCACCGGGCCGAGGACGGCCATGAGCAGCACGTACGTCGTCGCCAGCGGCGCGAGGCCGGGGTCGACGGAGCCCGTGGTCAGCGCCAGCCCGGCGATGACGATCGAGAATTCGCCGCGCGCCACGAGCGCCGCGCCGGCGCGCCAGCGGCCGAGCCGCCCGACCCCGATCTGGCGGGCGGCGAACCAGCCCGCGCCGAGCTTGGTCGCCGTCGACACGATCGCCAGCGCGATCGCGGCCGGCAGCACCGCGGGGACCTGGCGGGGATCGGTGTTGAGGCCGAAGACGACGAAGAACACCGCCGCGAACAGGTCGCGCAGGGGTGCGAGCACGCGGGTGGCGTTCTCCGCGGTGTCCTCGGAGATCGCGATGCCGAGCAGGAACGCCCCGACCCCGGCGGAGACCTGCAGCTGCGAGGCGACCCCGGCCACGAGCAGCGCGATGCCGAACACGCGCAGCAGGAACACCTCGGTCGTCGGCGACTCGACGACCATGGAGACGAACCGCCCGTAGCGCAGCGCCACGACGAGCACGACGATCAGGAGCACGACGGCGATCGCGACTGTGCGCAGGCCCGCCGCGAAACCCAGCGCGGCGAGCGCGGCGGTGGTGATCGGGAGGTAGAGGGCCATCGCCAGGTCCTCCATGACGAGGACCGACAGCACCGCGGGCGTCTCCCGGTTGCCGAGCCGGCCGAGCTCGTCGAGGACCTTCGCGACGATCCCCGACGACGACACCCACGTGACCCCGGCCATGGCGAGCGCCCCGAGCGGGCCCCACCCGAGGATCAGCGCGGTGATCGCGCCGGGCGCGGCGTTGAGGACCATGTCGACGATCCCCGCGAGCCACGACCGGCGCAGGCCGCCGATGAGGTCGGACGCGGAGTACTCGAGGCCCAGCAGCAGGAGCAGCAGGACGACGCCGACCTCGCTGGCGACGTCGGTGAAGGGCTCGATGCCCTCCAGCGGCACCAGGCCGCCGGCTCCGAAGGCGAGCCCGCCGAGCAGGTAGAGCGGGACGGGGGAGATGCCGAGGCGTCCGGCGAGGCGCCCGAGCACGCCGAGCCCGAAGAACAGCGCGCCCAGCTCGATGAGCGAGAGCGCGGTGGTGTGCACGGCCGGGGGCCTCAGCCGTCCTCGAGGATCGCGGCCGCCTGACCGAGACCCTCGCCGGTGCCCACCACGACCACGAGGTCGCCCGCGCGGAACACGAACTCCGGGCCCGGCGACGGCGACACGACGTGGTCGCGCACCACGGCGACGATCGAGGCGCTGGTGCGCGAGCGCATGCCCGTGTCGCCCAGCGTGCGGCCGTCGTACGGCGACCCCGCGCCGACCGGGAACTGCGCGGTGCTGATGCCCTCGACCTCCCGCTGCTGGTCCTGCAGCTGCGCGACGAGGTTCGGCGCGCCGAGCAGGGTGCCGAGCGCCTGACCCTCGGCGTCGGACAGCGCCACCGACGCGCTGCACGCGTCCGGGTCCTCGCGGCCGGACACCAGCAGCTCGCGGTGCCCGTCGCGGTGGGTCAGCACCCCGATCCGGCGCCCGGACGCGGTGTCGAACTCCTGCTTGGTGCCGATCCCGGGCAGCCGGGTGACCTCGACGTCCACGATCGCCAGGCTACGTCGGCGTCAGTCGTTCGCGTGCAGCGCGCTGTTGAGCTCGACCCGCGCGCCCTCGGTGCGCGGCAGGGCGTGGACGGTGCCGGTGACCGAGTCGCGGCGGAAGAGCAGCCCGGGGCGCCCGGAGAGCTCGACGGCCTTGACCACGCCCCCGTCCTCCAGGGTCACGCGCGTGCCCGCGGTGACGTAGAGGCCGGCCTCGACGACGCAGTCGTCGCCGAGCGAGATCCCGATGCCGGCGTTGGCGCCGAGCAGGCAGCGCTCGCCGATCGCGATGACCTCCTTGCCGCCGCCCGAGAGCGTCCCCATGATCGACGCGCCGCCGCCGACGTCGGAGCCGTCGCCGACGACGACGCCGCCGGAGATGCGGCCCTCGACCATCGAGGTGCCCAGCGTGCCGGCGTTGTAGTTGACGAAGCCCTCGTGCATCACGGTGGTGCCGCTCGCGAGGTGCGCGCCGAGGCGCACGCGGTCGGCGTCACCGATGCGCACGCCCGACGGGACCACGTAGTCGACCATGCGCGGGAACTTGTCGACCGCGTAGACGGTGACCGGGCCCCGGCCCCGCAGGCGGGCCCGCACGCGCTCGAACTCGGGGACCGGGCAGGGGCCGTGGTTGGTCCACACGACGTTGGCGAGGTGGCCGAAGATGCCGGTCAGGTCGACGCCGTGGGGCGTGACGAGGCGGTGGGAGAGCAGGTGCAGGCGCAGGTAGACGTCGTACGCCGACGTCGGCGGGCCGGTGAGGTCGGCGACGGTGCGCACGGCGACGACCTCGACACCGCGGTCCTGGTCGGTGCCCAGGGCGTCGACCAGCGACGGCTCGAGCTCCCCGGCGGGCACGATCACCGTGCCCGGCTCCTCGGCCATCCCGTCACGGGCATCGACCAGCTCGGGCAGCGGATACCAGGTGTCGAGGACGGTGCCGTCGAGGGCGACGGTGGCCAGTCCGACGCCGAGGGCGCGGGAGGGCTGCGCGGGGGTGCTCATCGTCCGCCAGGCTATCGGTCCGAGCAGCGGAGGCGCCGACGACGGGAGCGCGCATGGCCGATCGTGCGGCCCGACGGGTCGGGACGGCCTCCACGGTGCTCGCGGCGGCGTCCGGTGTCGTCGACCTGTGGGCCGTGACCAGCCTGGGCGGGCCGTTCGCCGGGGTGGTCACCGGCAACCTCGTCGCCGTCGGGGGCGCCCTCGGGCGGGGTGACCTGATCGGGGTGTGGCCCCCGCTGGTGGCGGTGCTCGCCTTCGCCGCGGGGGTGGCGGCGTGGTCGTTCGCCTGGCGGCGGCGTCCACGCGCGGTCGCGGCGCCCCTGGTCGCGGAGCTCGTCCTGCTCGCCGCCCTGGCGGGGGCGTGGACGCTGCAGGCCGTGCCGACGCTCGTCCTGCTCGCCGGCGCGGCGGTCGCGATGGGCGGGCAGAGCAGCATCGCGCTGCGGCTGGGCGAGCCGACCACCTACCTCACGGGCATGCTGACGGGCGCGATGGTGGCGCTCGTGACCGGCGGCCCGCGCCGGCGGGTCGTCGCGCTCAAGCAGCTGGTCGCCGCCGTGGGCGGCGCGGCCGCGGCCGCGGTGGTCCTCGGGGTGCTCCCGTCGGCGGTCCCGGCGCTCGCCCTGGTGCTCGCGGGGGTCGCGCTCGTCGTGCTCGGACGTCGTCCCGCCACGCGGTGAGGCGTCCCCGGCTCCGACGGACCGAACACCCGGTTAGCCTCCGGCAGCGTGAGTGCCCCGCCCGTGACCCTCGACCTGCTCGCCGATCCGGTGTCGCTGACCGCCGCGCTGGTCGACGTCCCGAGCGTGTCCGGCGACGAGGAGGCCCTCGCCGACGCGCTCGAGGCCGCGCTGGCGAGCCAGGCGCCGCACCTGGAGCTGCTGCGCTCGGGGCAGGCGCTCCTCGCCCGCACGCGCCTCGGGCGCCCGCGCCGGGTGCTGCTCGCCGGGCACCTCGACACCGTGCCGATCGCCGACAACGTCCCCTCCCGGCGCGACGGCGGGACGCTGTACGGCTGCGGGACGAGCGACATGAAGTCCGGGGTGGCGGTGATGACGCACCTCGCCGCCGCGCTCGTCGAGCCGGCCCACGACGTCACGCTGGTGCTCTACGACTGCGAGGAGGTCGAGGCGTCGCGCAACGGCCTCGGGCGCCTCGAGCGCGAGCACCGCGACTGGCTCGACGCCGACCTCGCCCTGCTCGGCGAGCCGACGTCCGGCCAGGTCGAGGCGGGGTGCCAGGGCACGCTGCGGGTGGTGGTGCGTACCGCGGGACGGCGCGCGCACTCGGCGCGGTCGTGGCTGGGCAGCAACGCGATCCACGCCGCGGCGCCGGTCCTCGCGCGGCTGGCGGAGCACGAGGCGCGCACCGTCGACATCGACGGGTGCGTGTACCGCGAGGGCCTGCAGGCGGTGCGGATCGCCGGCGGGGTGGCGGGCAACGTCGTGCCCGACGTCTGCGAGGTGACCGTCAACTTCCGCTTCGCGCCCGACCGTTCGCTCGACGACGCGCGCGCCCACGTCGCGGAGGTGTTCGCGGGGTACGAGCTGACCGAGACCGACGCCTCCCCGGGCGCGCTGCCGGGGCTGTCGGCGCCCGCCGCCGCCGACTTCGTCACCGCGACCGGGACCGTGCCCGTCGCCAAGTACGGCTGGACCGACGTCGCCCGGTTCGCCGCCCTCGGCATCCCGGCGCTGAACTTCGGCCCGGGCGACCCGAACCTCGCCCACACGCGCGAGGAGTCGGTGCCCGTCGCGGCGATCTCCGAGGCGTGCGACGTCCTGCGCACCTACCTCACGCGCGCCTGAGGGGCCGCCCGCGTTTCCGAGCGAAGGGCACCTTCGATCGCATAGACGGGCGGAGGGCGCCCTCCGCCGGAACGCCGAGCGGGCGCGATGTGACACCACGGTGGGTCCCGGGAGATCACGGGCGCGCCCATCGACCCGCTGGCCCCGGTGAGACGTGCACCCGGATGCCCGTGATCTTGCCGGCTGGCGGGAGAAGCCGGTCCGGGTGAACGAAGGGTCCCTTCGCTCGCCTAGGCCGAGCAAGGGGGGCCCTTCGCTCAGAACCCCGGGCGCGCATCGACCGCGCCGGCGAAGGGCGCCCACCGCCGGGTAGTTCGAGCCAAGGGGCCCTTCGCTCGAACCACCCGGGCGAGCCTCAGACCGCGGCGACCTCGCTGCGGCCCGCGACGAGCTGGCGGGTGACGGTGGCGATGCGCTGGCCGGCGTACTGCGTGGCGTGGCGCGTGTCGTCCGAGATCGGGATCGAGCCCTGGCCGTCGACGTGCGACGGGCCGTAGGGGTTGCCGACCGTGAACTGGATCGGGTCGGTGTAGCCCGGGGTCACGATCACGCCGCCGAAGTGGTGGATCGTGTTGTAGAGCGCGAGCAGCGTCGACTCCTGGCCGCCGTGGGCGGTCGAGGTGGACGTGAAGCCCGAGTAGACCTTGTCGGCGAGCTGGCCCTGCGCCCACTGCGGGCCCAGGCTGTCGATGAACTGCTTGAGCTGCGCGGCGACGTTGCCGTAGCGCGTCGGCGAGCCGAACACGACCGCGTCGGCCCACAGCACGTCGTCCGCCGTCGCCTCGGGGACGTCGGCGGTCGCCTCGGCGTGGCGCTGCCAGGCCTCGTTGGCCGCGATGGCCTCCGGCGGCGCGAGCTCGTGCACCTTGCGGAAGCGCACCTCCGCGCCCGCGTTCTCGAGGCCCTTCGTGTACTCCTGCGCCAGCTCGTGGACGGTGCCGGTCGAGCTGTAGTAGATGACCGCGACCTTGGGCGTGACCGTCGCCATGGGTGGTTCCTCCTCGGGGTGGTTCGTGCTTCAACCATCCCGGGCGTGCCACACGACGGGCCGTCGCAAACCGTCGACCCGGCGGTCCGGCCCCGTTCGGGTCGGGCTCCTAGGCTCGGCCGCATGCTCCACGACGACCCGGCGGGCACTGACGCCACCGCGCCGCGCCCGACCACCATCGACCGCCGTCGACCGGAGCACCGCGACCCGGCACGGCTGAGCTCCACCACCGACCAGCGCCTGCTGGACTCGCGCGGGCCCGCGGACTGGGTGCACTCCGACGCCTGGCGCCTCCAGCGCATCCAGGCCGAGTTCGTCGAGGGCTTCAGCGTCCTCGCCGAGATCCCGCGCGCGGTGACGGTGTTCGGGTCGGCGCGCACCCCGCGCGAGCACCCCGACTACGCGCTCGGCATGGCGCTGGGCGGGGCGCTGGCGAACGCGGGCTACGCGGTCATCACCGGTGGCGGTCCCGGCGTCATGGAGGCCGCCAACCGCGGCGCCGCCGAGGCCGGCGGGCTGTCGGTCGGCCTGGGCATCGAGCTCCCCTTCGAGCAGGGCCTCAACCCGTGGGTCGACCTCGGCGTCGGCTTCCGCTACTTCTTCGCCCGCAAGACGATGTTCGTCAAGTACGCGCAGGCCTTCGTCTGCCTGCCCGGCGGCTTCGGCACGCTCGACGAGCTGTTCGAGGCGCTGGTGCTGGTCCAGACGGGCAAGGTCACGCGGTTCCCGGTGGTGCTGCTGGGCAGGAGCTACTGGGGCGGGCTGGTCGAGTGGCTCGCGGGCGCCGCCGTCGAGGCGGGGACGATCAGCCGCCACGACGTCGACCTCGTCCACCTCACCGACGACATCGACGAGGTGGTCGCCATCGTCGAGGAGGGCTTCCGCGAGGTCGTGGGCTCGTGAGGGTCTGCGTCTTCTGCGCCTCGGGCCCGGTGCCCGAGACGGCGATCGCGCTGGCCGGCGAGGTCGGCACCGCGATCGCCGCGCGGGGCTGGAGCCTCGTCACCGGCGGCGGGCGCGTCTCGATGATGGGTGCGGTCGCCCGCGCCGCCCGCGAGGGCGGGGCCCGCACGGTCGGCGTCATCCCCGAGGCGCTGGTCGCGCTCGAGGTGGCCGACGACCGGGCCGACGAGCTCGTCGTCGTCGGCGACATGCGCACCCGCAAGGCCGAGATGGACGCGCGCAGCGACGCGGTGCTCGCCCTGCCCGGCGGGCTCGGGACGCTCGAGGAGCTCTTCGAGGCCTGGACGTCGCACGCGCTGGGGATGCACGACAAGCCGGTGGTCGTGCTCGACCCCGACGGCCACTACGACCCGCTGTTCACGTGGCTCGACGACCTGCGCGGCACCGGGTTCGTCACCGCGCGCGGGATGTCGGGGGTGGTGCGCGCGACGACCGTCGACACCGCCCTGGACGCGCTCGACCCGGCCCGCACCTCGGGGGCCGTGTCAGGATCGGGGTGATGACCACACAGCGGCCCCTGCTGCCCCCGGACGGGCGCGTCGCGGTGATGGCGATCGTCAACCGCACGCCGGACTCGTTCTACGACCGCGGCGCCGCGTGGGACCCGGCGGCGGCGCTCGACGCGGTGGACCGCGCGGTGGCCGAGGGCGCGGACGTCGTCGACGTCGGCGGGGTCAAGGCCGGCCCCGGGCCCGGGGTGGACGTCACCGAGGAGCTGCACCGGGTGCTGCCGACCGTCGCGGCCGTGCGGGAGCGTCACCCCGCCATCGCGATCAGCGTCGACACCTGGCGGGCGGAGGTGGCGCGCGAGGTCTGTGCCGCGGGCGCGGACCTCATCAACGACACGTGGGCGGGCGTGGACCCGCAGCTGGGCGAGGTGGCCGCCGAGTTCGGCGCGGGCATCGTCTGCTCGCACACCGGCGGCGCGGTGCCCCGCACCCGGCCGCACCGCGTGCGCTACGCCGACGTCGTCGCGGACGTCGTCGCCGAGGTCACGCGGCAGGCGCGGGCCCACGAGCGCGCGGGCGTCGACCCCTCGCGCATCCTCGTCGACCCCACCCACGACTTCGGCAAGAACACCTTCCACGGTCTCGAGCTGCTGCGCCGCCTCGAGGAGCTCGTCGCGCTCGGGCGCCCGGTGCTCATGGCCCTGTCGAACAAGGACTTCGTCGGCGAGACCCTCGGCACCACCGAGCTCAGCGAGCGCCTCGAGGGCACGCTCGCCGCGACGGCCGTGGCGGCGTGGGCGGGCGCGCAGATGTTCCGCGCGCACGAGGTGGCGGCCACCCGCCGGCTCGTCGACATGGTGTCGGCGATCCGCGGCGACCGCGCCCCGGTCCGGACCGTGCGGGCGCTGGCGTGAGGGCACCCGCGCCGGAGGCGCACCGGTGAGGGACGCGACGGAGGACTGGTTCGCGCGCCGCACCTGGGCGCGCCCGGACTGGACGGCCGAGGCGCTCACGGCGGCCAAGCGGGGGCGCACGGTGTCGGTGGTGCTGCCGGCCCTCGACGAGGAGGCCACGGTCGGCGGTGTCGTCGCGGCGGTGCGCCCGCTGCTCGGCACGCTGGTCGACGAGCTCGTCGTCGTCGACTCCGGCTCCACCGACGCCACCGCCGAGCGGGCCCGCGGGGCCGGCGCACGGGTCGTGCCGCGCGACGCCGTGCTGCCCGACGTCCCGGTCCGGGCGGGCAAGGGCGAGGTGCTGTGGCGCTCGCTCGCCGCGACGTCGGGGGACCTCGTCGTCTTCCTCGACTCCGACCTCGTCGACCTCGGCCCCGACTTCGTCACCCACCTGCTCGGCCCGCTGCTCACTGTCGACGGGGTCGCCCTGGTCAAGGGCTTCTACCACCGGCCGCTGCGCATGTCCGACCACGACGCCGCCCTGACCGGCGGCGGGCGGGTCACCGAGCTCACCGCGCGCCCCGCGCTCGCCGCCCTGCGCCCCGAGCTCGCCGGCGTCGTCCAGCCCCTCGGCGGGGAGTACGCCGCCACCCGCGAGCTGCTCGAGTCGCTGCCGTTCGCCGCCGGGTACGGCGTCGAGATCGGCCTGCTGCTCGACACCCACCGCGAGCGGGGCCTCGACGCGATCGCGCAGGTCGACCTCGGGGTGCGCAAGCACCGCCACCGCGGTCTCCGTGCGCTCGGCGCGACGGCCGCCGAGGTGCTCGACGCCGTGCTGCGCCGCTGCGTGCCCGGCCACGCCGGCAGCGACCCGCTGACCCAGTTCGTGCCCGTCGACGGCGACTGGCTCCCCGACGAGCAGTCCGTCGCCACCACCGATCGCCCGCCGCTGGCGTCGGTGACGACACGGCGCGCCACCGGGAGCTGACGGGCGGTAGCCGGCGGGGAGCGTCGGGACGGGCACCTACGATCGGGGGCATGGGCAGCGCGCTGGTGTACGTCATCGTGGTCGGCCTCGTGGCCGCCGCGGTCTACCTGCTCGCCGCCTTCGTCTTCGGCCGGGGCGAGGAGCTCGCGCCCATGCCGCCCGGCGCCACGCCCACCCGGCTGCCGGCGCGCGACCTCACCGGCGGCGACGTGCGCGACCTGCGCTTCCAGCAGACCCTGCGCGGCTACAAGTGCAGCGAGGTCGACTGGGCGCTCGAGCGCCTCGCCGCCGAGGTCGACGCGCTGCGGGCGCGGGTCGAGGCGATGGAGGCCGGCGCCGCCGGGGACGGGCCCGCGGTCGCGTCGGCGGCGGTGGTGCGCGTCAACGGCCACGGGCGGGACGCGGGGGGCGAGCCGGGCGAGCCGGGCGGGCCGGCCGACGGGCTCGCCGACCCGACGCCCACCGACCCCACGGGCCCCGCCGGTGACCCGGGTGGCAACGGCGCGTCGGCGGGCCCCGCGCGGGGAATGACCGGCATCGACGGTCCGCGGCGCTGAGCCGACGGAGCGGAGATCGGACACTCATCGTCGGCGGAGCCACTCCGCCGACACTCCGGGCGAGGCGGGAGCGGACATGGCGCGGCGCGAGATCACGGTGTCGGTGGACGTCGACGCCCCGGTCGAGACGGTGTGGCGCGAGGTCACCGACTGGGAGTCCCAGGGCGAGTGGATGCTCGGGACGTCGGTGAAGGTCACGCGCGGCGACGGCACGAGCATCGGCTCGGAGCTGGCCGCGACGACGGGCGTGGGCCCGCTCGGGGTCACCGACACCATGGAGATCGTCGGCTGGGACCCGCCGCACCGGGCGACCGTCCGGCACACCGGTCACGTCGTGCGCGGCAGCGGCGTGTTCACCGTCCTGGAGCGCCGCACCGACGACGGGCGCGAGGCGGCGACGTTCGTGTGGAGCGAGCAGCTCGACCTGCCGCTGGGCCCGCTCGGGGCCCTCGGCTGGCCCGTGGTCAAGCCGGCCTTCGCCTGGGGGCTGCAGCGCTCGCTGCAGGAGCTGGCCCGCCGGTGCGAGCGGGACGCGACACGGTGAACGACACGGTCGGGGACGGGGTGACGGCGTGACCGCGGCGCCGACCGCCGTCGTCGGTGCCGACGGCGTCGGGCGCTGCCCATGGGGCGCGGGGGACGGGCTGCTCGCGGAGTACCACGACACCGAGTGGGGCCGGGAGCTGCGCGGCCGCGACGCGCTCTACGAGCGGATCAGCCTCGAGGCGTTCCAGTCGGGGCTCTCGTGGCTCGTCGTGCTGCGCAAGCGCCCGGCGTTCCGGGCGGCGTTCGCCGGGTTCGACCCGGAGGCGGTGGCCCGCTTCGGCGAGGACGACGTGGCGCGCCTGCTCGCCGACGCCGGCATCGTCCGCAACCGCGCGAAGATCGAGGCGACCGTCGCCAACGCCCGCGCCGTCCTGGGGCTCGCCGAGCGCGACGAGGACCTCGACACGCTGCTCTGGTCGTTCGCGCCGGCCCCGCGCCCCGCGCCGCCGAGCTTCGCCGACGTCCCCGCGACCACGCCGGAGTCGACCGCGATGGCCAGGGCACTGCGGGCCCGCGGCTTCCGGTTCGTCGGCCCGACGACGTGCTACGCGCTGATGCAGGCGACCGGCATGGTCGACGACCACGTGGCCGGCTGCTTCCGCGCGGCGGGGTCGGCGGAGGACGGGGGACGGCGCCTGACCGGGGAGGACACGCCCGGATGATCGCTCCGGTGTCGTGCCGGTCGGACGCATAGGGAAGAATCGTCGCCTGTCACACGGCGCTCGCTCCCCGGTGGTCCCTTCGGGCGACGGGAGGGCGAAGACGACCAGCTCGTGGAGGGAGCACGCTATGGCGGCCATGAAGCCCCGGACCGGTGACGGTCCCCTCGAGGTCACCAAGGAGGGGCGCGGCATCGTGATGCGCGTGCCGCTCGAGGGTGGGGGGCGCCTCGTCGTCGAGATGACGGCCGACGAGGCGGGCGACCTGCGGGAGGCCCTGCAGGGCGTGGTCGGCTGAGCACCCCGACGCCCGCCGGGCCGGACGGCGCCGCCGGGGCGGACGGCGCCGTCGCCTCCGTGGGCTCCGTGGGCTCCGTGGGCTCCGTGCCCTTCGCCGCCCCGGCGCTGCCCACCCCGCTCGCCGTCCTCACCCCCGAGGCGCCCGCCGGCGCCGTCGCCGTGCTGCGCTGGCGACGGCGCGACGAGCGCACCCCCGACCAGGGCACCGGCGACACGGCCACAGACGGCAGCAGCACCAGCACCGACGGCAGCAGCACCAGCACCGACGACGACGCCCCCCCGGTGGTCGAGGGCGCCCCGCCCGGCTGGCGCCCCTCGGCGGGCGCCGTGGTCGCGCTGCCCGGCGAGGCCCCGGGGAGCTGGCTGGTCGGGGCCGGTGAGGGCCGCGCCCGCGACTGGCGCTCCGCCGGCGCCGCGGCGGTCCGCGCGGTGCGCGACGCCCCGGCGCACGCCCTCGGCGACGCCGTCGCCGACGGCACCCGGAGCGCGCTCCTGCGCCCCGACCGCGACGAGGACCGGCCCGCCGGCGCCGACGAGTGGGCCGCGCTGGCCCTCGGCGTCGTCCTCGGCTCGCACCGCTTCACCGTCCGCCCCGACGGGGCCCCGCCGCGGGTGCGCGTGCACCTCGACGTCCCCGCCGAGCACCACGACGCCGTCGAGCGCGCCGTGGAGCTCGCCACCGCGACCGCGCGGGCCCGCGATCTCGCGGACACGCCCTCGGGCGCCAAGTCTCCGGCGTGGTTCGCCGCCACGGCGGGCGAGCTCGTCGCCGACGCCCGCGGCCTCGAGGTCACCGTGCGCGACGAGGACTGGCTCGCCGCGGAGGGCTTCGGCGGCGTGCTCGCCGTCGGCGGCGGCTCGTCGCGCCCGCCGCGGCTGCTCGAGCTGACCTGGTCGCCGACCGACGCCGACCCCGCCGCCGGGCACGTCGTGCTCGTCGGCAAGGGCATCACGTTCGACACCGGCGGTATCTCGATCAAGCCGAACGCCGGCATGGCGGACATGCGCACCGACTGCGCCGGCGGCGCGGCGGTCGTCGCCGCCCTGCGCGCGCTGGCCCGGCTGCGCGTGCCGGTGCGGGTGACCGGGCTCGTCCCGCTCGCGGAGAACCACGTCTCGGGCTCGGCGTACCGCCCCGGCGACCTGGTGCGCCACCGCGGCGGGACCACCACCGAGGTCACCAACACCGACGCCGAGGGCCGCATGGTCCTCGCCGACGCCATCGCCTACGCGCTCGAGGTGCTCGCCCCCGACGTCGTCGTGGACGTCGCCACGCTGACCGGGGCGATGAAGGTCGCGCTCGGCGTGCGCACCGGCGGCGTGTTCGCCAGCGACCCGGCCCTGCGCACGGCGGTCGTCGAGGCCGGCGCGGCGACGGGGGAGTCGTGGTGGCCGATGCCGCTGTCGGCGGACCTCGACCCCGACGTCGACTCCACGATCGCCGACGTGCGCCAGGCCCCGGGCGGCCCGGGCGGGATCGCGGCGGCGCTCTTCCTGCGCCGCTTCACCGACGGCCGGCCCTGGGCGCACCTCGACATCGCCGGGCCCGCGCGCTGCGACAGCCCGCACGAGGAGGTCGCCAAGGGCGCCACGGGCTTCGCCGCCCGCACGCTCGTGGAGCTCGTCGCCGCCCGCGTCTAGCGACGGGCCGCGCAGAGCAGGCCCTCGGCCACCGGAAGCAGCAGGGGCACGAGGCGCTCGTCGTCGCGCACGAGGCGCAGGGTCTCGCGCAGCGCGCCGGCGACCGCCTCGCGGCGCACGGGGTCCGCGACGCGCCCGGACCACAGGACGTCGTCGACGACCACCACCCCGCCGGGGCGCAGCAGGCGCAGCGACGCCTCGAGGTCGCGGGGGGACTCGGTGGTGACCCCGTCGACGACGACGAGGTCGTAGCCCGTGTCGGACAGGCGGGGGAGCACCTGACGCGACGTGCCCTTGATCATGCGAACCCGGTTGGCCGCGAACCCCGCCTCGACGCACGCCGCGCGGGCCCGGGCCTGGCGGTCGCCGTCGGGGTCGATGCTGGTCAGCAGCCCGTCGGTGGGCATCCCGCGCAGCAGGGCGACGGTGCCGAGGCCCAGGCCGGTGCCGATCTCGACCACCGCGCGCGCCCGCGTGGTCGCCGCGAGGAACGTCAGCGTCGCGGCGGTGGCGGGTGCGACGGGCACGACCCCCTCCGCGACGGCGCGCTCGCGCAGCCCGGCGAGCAGCTCGTCCTCGGCGAGGAACGCCTCGGCGCGCTCGGCGAGGCGGGTCCGCGCGCGGGTGCGGGCGGCCTCGGCATCGGACGAGCCATCGGACGAGGCGTCCGGCTCGCGTGCGTCGCCGACGGCCACCGGGCCGGTCGGGGCGTCGGGGGTGCGCCGGACGGCCCGCAGCGGGCGGGACGGGCCGCGCGCGCCGCCGCCCCCTCGCCCCCCGGGGCGTCCCGTCGCCATCCGTGCAGGCTAGATCGGACTGCGGGCGCGGGGCGGCGTGCCGCGCCGACACGCCGCCGACACGGTCGGGGTGAGGAACGGGTCACCCCGGCGTCGGTGAAACTCAGGGGTCTCTCAGGCCGACCTCACCCCCGTGACATCACGGGCCGCCAGAGTGGTGGCCAGGTCGCCGGGCACCCCCGACCGGCGCCCCCGCCGACGAGCCGAGGAGCGCGCCCGCCGATGCCCGACCGCCCCGTCCCCGCCGCCGACGCCGCCTCCCCCGGTCCGGTGCCCGACGGCGTCCGGCCGTCGCACGGCGGGACGGCCCTGCTCGAGCGTCCCGAGGTCACCACACCGGACGACCCGTTCGCCGACGGCACCGAGGCCTGGGTGCCGCCGACCTGGGACGACGTCGTGCGCCAGCACGCCGACCGCGTCTACCGCCTCGCGTACCGCCTGACCGGCGACGCCCACGACGCCGAGGACCTCACGCAGGAGACGTTCATCCGCGTGTTCCGGTCGCTCGCGGGCTACAAGCCCGGCACGTTCGAGGGCTGGCTGCACCGCATCACCACGAATCTCTTCCTCGACATGGTGCGCCGCCGCGCCCGCCTGCGGATGGAGGGCCTGCCCGAGGACACCGACCGCCTCCCCGGCGGCGGCCCCGACCCCGAGCAGGTGTGGTCCGAGGCCCACCTCGACCCCGACCTCCAGGCCGCGCTGGACGCCCTGGCCCCCGAGTTCCGCGCCGCCGTCGTGCTGTGTGACGTGGAGGGTCTCTCGTACGAGGAGATCGCGGCGACGCTCGGTGTCAAACTGGGGACCGTGCGAAGCCGCATCCACCGCGGGCGCCAGTCGCTGCGCGCCGCGCTCGAGTCCCGTGCCGCCGACCGGGTCGGCGCCGGCCCACGGAGGTCGCCGGGGAGGTCGCTGTGATCTCCGGGCGCACCGGGGGCTGGCCGCGTCGGTTCACCGACGCCGGCCACCTCGCGCTCGACGCCGTCGTCGCGTTCGTCGACGACGAGCTCCCGCCCGGGCCGGCCCGCCGGGCCGCCGCGCACGTCGACCGCTGCCTGTCCTGTGCCGCCGAGGTGGCCGCGCAGCGCCAGGCGCGACGACGTGTCCGCGCCGCCGGGGGACCGGCCGTGCCGAGCTCGCTGCTCAGTGCCCTGTGCTCGATCCCCGACGCCGCCCCCCTGCCCGAGCCGCCCGCCGGGCTGGGCGTCGGCCCCGACGGCGAGCTCGGCGTCCCCGCCGAGACCCCCGCCCGCGGCCGCCGCACGCGGCGCCGGAGCCTCGGCGTGCCCGTGGCCCTGAGCTCGGGGGTGGTCGTCGGCGCCGCCGCCCTGGCCGCCCTGTCCGGGCCCGCCGTCGTGGCGGGCACAGCGCCAGCCTCCGCGCCCGCGCCCGGCGCGCCCGGCGTCGTCACGCCCACCGTCACGCCCACCGCGGCGGCCGCCGACCTCGCGGTCCGCGCGCGCACCACCACCTCCCCGGCGCCGGGCCTGCCCGGACCGGGCGCTCCCTGACCCACCCCCTGACGGGCCCTTCACCGCACCGGTCGCACGCTGTGACCGTGTCGACGCGTGCCGCGGGCCGAGGCTCTACGGTGGAGGGGCGATGAGCACCACCGTTGAGCCCGGGCTGCGGCCCGCCGCCCCCCGCGGGGAGGGGCCATGAGCGGACCCACCGACCCGCGCCCCGACAACGGGCACTCCGTCTCCGGCAACGGCAACGGCCGTGGCCCGGGCAACGGCCACGCCGCCGACGGGTACGGCCCGGCGCCGACGAACGGGCACGGCACGAACGACACCCGGGGCGCCGCCTCCGAGGGCACGGCCCACCCGAACGGCGCCGCCCACGCCAACGGTGCCTCCCACCCGGACGGCGCCGCCCACGCCAACGGCGCCTCCCACGCCAACGGCCATGCCGTCGACGAGCGGGAGCTCGCCGCCGTCTTCGGCCGACCCGCGGGGGTCGAGGGCGGCTTCGGCGCCCGCAACGGCGACGCGGGCCGGCGCCCGGCCGGGCACCGCGACGCGCCCGCCCCGGCGCTCACCGCGGCGTTCGGGCGCCCGGAGGGCGGCGCGGCGACGTCGCTGCAGCGCCCCGAGCGGCCCCCGGAGCGCTCCACCGACGAGCCCGACGACTTCTGGTCGGGCGAGACCGCGACCGCCGACCCCTGGCGCGACCCCGACACGGGCGCCGAGCTCGGCGGCCCGGCGCTGGGCGAGTCCCGGGCCGGCGAGGCCGCCCGTCCGGTGGGCCCGCGCCTCTCGGCGCGCGAGCTGATCCTCGGCCGCCGCGTGCAGCCGGCCGCGCTGGCGCTGCTCGCGGTCGTGGCGCTGCTGCTCGGCGGGGTCGGCGGCGTCGTCGGCTGGGCGGTCGCGGGCGGCGCCGACAGCCTCGTCGACCCGGGCGCCACGCTGACCCCCGTCGAGATCGGCCGCGAGCGCCCGCCGGGCTCGGTCGCCGAGGTCGCGGGCCGCGTGGCCCCGGCGGTGGTCTCGCTCGAGCTGCAGGCCGGCACCAGCGGCGGCACCGGGTCGGGCGTCGTGCTGAGCCCCGACGGCTACATCGTCACCAACAACCACGTCGTCGAGCTCGCCGCCACCGACCCCCGCGCCACCCTCGAGGCCGTCTTCGCCTCCGGGTTGCGGGCGCCCGCGCGCGTCGTCGGCCGCGACCCGCAGACCGACATCGCCGTGGTCAAGGTGGACATCGCGAACCCCGTGGTCGCCCAGCTCGGGCGCTCGTCCGAGCTGCGCGTCGGCGACGGCGTCATCGCGATCGGCTCGCCGCTCGGCCTCGCGGGCACGGTCACGGAGGGCATCGTCAGCTCGGTCGACCGCCCGGTGCGCCTCGACGCCGAGTCGGCCGAGTCCAACCCCGTCATCGACGCCATCCAGACCGACGCCGCGATCAACCCCGGCAACTCCGGCGGCGCGCTGGTCGACACCTCCGGGGCCGTCGTCGGCATCAACACCGCGATCCGGACCCTCGGCGGCGGGGAGGGCGGCTCCATCGGCCTCGGGTTCGCCATCCCGATCGACGACGTCCGCGTCATCGCCGAGTCGATCATCCGCACCGGCGGCTACACCCACAGCGACCTCGGGGTGAACGCGAAGTCCGTCACGGACGGCACCGCGGACGGTGCGCAGGTGCTCAACGTGCGTCAGGGTGGACCCGCGTCGCGCGCCGGGCTGCTGGAGGGCGACGTGGTCCTGCGGGTGGACGGCCGGCCCATCGGCTCCGCCGACGAGCTCGTCGTGGCCGTGCGGGAGCACCCGCCCGGGCAGACGATCACCCTCGGCGTGGTGCGCCAGGGCCGTCCGCTGACGCTGCAGGTCACGCTCTAAGGGGGCGCGGGGTGTTCGACAACATCGGGTGGCCCGAGCTGATCGTCCTCGCGCTCGTCGGGCTGTTCGTCCTCGGACCCGAGCGCCTCCCGGCCGCGGCGGCGTGGGTGGCGAACACCGTGCGCGCGATCCGCGACTACGCCACCGGCGCGCGCGACCAGCTGCGCCAGGAGCTCGGGCCGGAGTTCGACGAGCTGCGCAAGCCGCTTGAGGACCTGCGCTCGGTGCGCGACCTCGACCCCCGCCGGGCGGTGCGCCAGCACCTGTTCACCGAGCCGCCCGTCGACGGCACCTGGAGCGGGTCGCCGACGCCGGGGACGACCGCGGGCACCTCCGCCGGTGCGGCCGCCGGCGCGGCCGGTCCCGCGACCACGACGCCGGCCGTCCGCCGCCCCGAGGCCGCCCGCCCGCTGGGCCCGGGCGAGATCGCCCCGGTGGACCCCGACGCCACCTGAGAGGCCGCCCGTGTCCCTCCTCACGAGGTGTCTCCGGGCACGGGTGGGCGGCGGGCCGGCTGTTACCGTCGATCAACGTGCTCGCGTCCCACCGTGAGCCGGTGCGCCGCCGGGTCCTGGAGGCGGCCCACCGACTCGACTCCGACCCGCGCCTGCTGGCCGCGCTCGAGTGGGCCAGGTCCCGGCTGCCCGGCGACGCGACCTACGGTGATCCCCTCTCCACCGGGGACGACGCCGTCGGCCGGCTCGCGGCCCAGCTCGCCCCGCTCGCGGCGACCCGCCCGAGCGTGCTGCGCGAGGTCGGGCTCACGGCCCTGCAGGTCTGGCAGGCGCACGCCGGGATCGAGGAGCGGCCCAGCGACGAGCACGTCGTCGTCCTGTTCACCGACCTCGCCGGGTTCTCCGACTGGACCCTCGAGGTCGGCGACGACGTCGCGGTGACGGCGCTGCGGCGGGTGGG
The DNA here is from genome assembly GCF_056311855.1 of Actinomycetospora sp. ABD4_176. Taxonomy (NCBI): domain Bacteria; kingdom Bacillati; phylum Actinomycetota; class Actinomycetes; order Pseudonocardiales; family Pseudonocardiaceae; genus Actinomycetospora; species Actinomycetospora sp. ABD4_176. The sequence goes on from NZ_CM149974.1 coordinate 5,269,835, forward strand.
CGCGGCCGTCGAGCCCCTCGTGCGCCGGCACGGGCGCGTCGTCAAGCGGCTCGGCGACGGGCTGATGGCCGTGCACCCGACCGTCGAGGACGCGGTCGAGGTGGCCCTGGCGGCGCGCGACGCCGTCGGGGACATCGAGGTCGACGGGCACCGCCTGGCCCTGCGGGCGGGCGTGCACGTCGGCACCCCGCAGCAGCTCGGCGGAGACTACTACGGCCGCGACGTCAACATCGCCGCCCGGATCACCGACGCGGCGGGGCCGGGCGAGGTGTGCGTGTCCAGCACGAGCCGGTCGTACCTCGACGCCGAGCGCTTCGCGGCGTTCCCCCTGAGCGGGCGCCGCGGCAAGGGCGTGCCGCCCGACATCACCCCGTGGCGGATCGGTCGGCGTCCGGGTGGGACTCGCGGCTGAGCGGGTTCGCCCGCATCCCGCCGTCCGGGTCGAGGCGGCCGAGGATCGCCGCGGTCACGCGGGCCAGCGATGACACCCCGTCGTCGTCGAGCGCGTCGAAGATCAGCCGGCGGACCTCCGCGGCGTGCCCGGGCGCGGTCTCGCGGACCTTCTCCATGCCCGCGTCGGTCAGCCGCGCGACGGTCACCCGCCCGCTCTCCGGCGACGGCTCGCGCGTCACCCAGCCCTGCTGCTCGAGGCGCGCCACCACGTGCGAGAGCCGCGAGAGCGACGAGCTCACGGTGGCCGCGAGGGCGCTCATGGGCAGGGTGCGGCCGGGCGACTCGGAGAGCATCGCGAGCGTCAGGTACGAGAACTGGGTCAGGCCGGCGTCCCGCTGGAGCTGGGCGTCGAGCGCCGCGGGCAGCAGCGTCATCACCGCCGCCGTGCGGCGCCACGCCCGCTGCTCCGCGTCGTCGAGCCACGGCGAGTCGTCCATGCCCCCACACTTTACTTGATGCTTCAACTCAAGACGAGTAGATTCGGCGGCCGCATCGTCGCACGAGGAGTCGGTCATGGACCCGTTCGCCACCGCCCACCCGGGAGCGGCCTTCGACGCGTACGAGCCCGCCGCGCGGGAGCGCGCCGCCCGCCGCGCGCCGTGGACCCCGCAGGACGGGCCCCTGCCCGCGCTCTACGTCAGCCACGGGGCCCCGCCCCTGTTCGACGACGCGGAGTGGATCACGCGCCTCGGCGCCTGGGCCGACACCCTGCCGACGCCGCGCGCGATCCTCAGCGTCTCGGCGCACTGGGAGTCCGCGCCGCTGACCCTCTCGAGCCCCGAGGCCGGCACCCCGCTCGTGTACGACTTCGGCGGGTTCGCCGAGCGCTTCTACCGCATGACCTACGCGACGCCCGATGCCTCCGCGCTCGCCGCCCGCGTGGCCGCGACGCTGCCCGACGGCGAGCCGGTGCACACCTCGCGCCGCGGGCTCGACCACGGCGCCTGGGTGCCGCTCAAGGTCATGTACCCGCTCGGCGACGTCCCGGTCCTGCAGATGAGCCTGCCCACCGAGGAGCCGGACCGCCTGCTCGCCATCGGCACCCGCCTGCGCGAGCTGCGCAGCGAGGGCGTGCTGGTCGTCGGCTCGGGCTTCATGACCCACGGCCTGCCGTTCCTCACCCGCGCCATGCTCGGCGGGACGGACACCCCGGGCTGGACCGGCGACTTCGATGCCTGGGCCGCCGAGGCGCTCGACCGCGGCGACCTCGAGACCCTCCACCGCTTCCGCCAGGCCCCGGGCATGCCCTACGCGCACCCGACGGCCGAGCACTTCGTGCCGCTGTTCGTCACGCTGGGCGCGGCCACCGACCCCGAGGCCCCGGTGACGACGACCATCGACGGCACCATGTGGGGCCTGTCCCGCCGGTCGCTGCAGGTGGCCTGAGCGTCGGGTCCTGTCGCAGCGAACGCGCTGCTCGCTGCTTCTACGCGCACGAAGTCCCCTGTCGTGTCGGCGGGGACCTGGCGATCGGCCCAGGCCCCAGCGCCGAGTGGAGGCCGTCTGTCAAAGAGATGGCGCCGGCCGGGAGCGGGGGGCACGCTGGCCCCGTCCGGGGAGGTCGATCCCCGGGGACCGTTCGAGGAGTGAACGCCATGGCGGCCCGCACGGGCGCCGTGAAGGGCGCCGTCCGACGCACCTCCTGGTGACGCGGACCGGCTCGTGACGAGTGCCGCGCGCACCAGGGCTCCTGCCCGTCGTCGCCCGACGGCGGCTCCTCGAAGGGTCCCCTCCGTTGATCTCAGCTGTTCCCACCCCTGACCGCACCACCCTGACCCGCTACGGCTGGGACGACGCGTGGGCCGCGCTCGTGCCCGGGTCCGCCGGCGACGCCGTCCCGGGCCGGGTCGCCCGGGTCGACCGCGGCCGGGTCGACGTCCTCACTGCCGACGACCGCCTGCACGCCGAACCGCGCGGGCACGCCCTCGCCGTCGGCGACTGGGTCCTCGTCGGTGACGGCGCCGTCACCGACGTCCTGCCCCGTCGCACCGCCCTCGTCCGAGCGACCGTCTCGGGGCGCTCCGACGCGCAGGTCCTCGCCGCCAACGTCGACACGGTCCTCGTCACCGTGCCCCTCGACACCGCGCTGCGGCCCGGCCGCGTCGAACGCCTGCTCGCCCTCGCGTGGGAGAGCGGCGCGACGCCCGTCGTCGTCCTCACCAAGATCGACCGGGACGACGGGGCGCTGGTCGAGGCGCTCGGCGACCTCGCCGTCGCGGCGCCCGGGGTCGACGTCGTGCCCGCCAGCGCCGTGACCGGCGACGGGCTCGCGGAGGTCGCGGCCGCCGCCCGCGGCACCACGGTTCTCGTCGGGCCCTCGGGCGCCGGCAAGTCCACGCTCGCCAACGCGCTGCTCGGCGACGAGGCGATGGCGACCGGAGCGGTGCGCGCCGTCGACGGCAAGGGCCGCCACACCACGGTGCACCGCGAGCTGCTGCCCCTGCCCGGCGGCGGGGTGCTCGTCGACACCCCGGGCCTGCGGGCGGTGGGCGTGCGCGACGCCGCCGAGGGCATCGACCGCGCCTTCGTCGACGTCGTCGAGCTCGCCGAGGCCTGCCGGTTCGCCGACTGCGCCCACGACCGCGAGCCGGGCTGCGCCGTGCAGGGCGCCGTCGAGGGCGGGACGCTCCCGGCGCGGCGGCTCGAGGCCTACCGCAAGCTCCTCCGCGAGGACGAGTGGGCGGCCTCGCGCACCGACGCCCGGCTCGCGGCCGAGCGTCGGGGGCGCTGGAAGCAGGTCACCAAGGACCAGCGCGCGGCGTACCGCGCGCGGGGGCGCTGATCGGGGTGTTGCAGCGAACAGCCCGTTCGCTGCGACCCCGGACCGCGCAGGGAGGTGACTACCGGCCCGCCGGCGAGATGTTGAGCGACATGCCCGCGAGGCCGCGCGAGCGCACCGAGAGCTTCTCGGCGACGGCGCGCAGGGCGGCGCCGGCGGGGGACTCGGGCTGGCTGAGCACGAGCGGGACGCCGGCGTCACCGCCCTCGCGCAGGCGGGTGTCGATCGGGATCTGGCCCAGCAGCGGCACCGAACCGCCGACGGACTTGGCCAGCGAGTCGGCGACGACCTGACCCCCGCCGGAGCCGAACAGGTCCATCCGCGAGCCGTCGGGCATGTCCATCCAGCTCATGTTCTCGACGACCCCGGCCAGGCGCTGGCGGGTCTGCAGCGAGACCGCCCCGGCACGCTCGGCGACCTCCGCCGCGGCCTGCTGCGGGGTGGTGACCACGAGCAGCTCGGCGTTCGGGATCAGCTGCGCGACCGAGATGGCGATGTCGCCGGTGCCCGGGGGCAGGTCCATGAGCAGAACGTCCAGGTCGCCCCAGAAGACGTCGGCGAGGAATTGCTGCAGGGCGCGGTGCAGCATCGGGCCGCGCCAGACCACCGGGGTGTTGCCCGGGGTGAACATGCCGATCGAGATGACCTTCACGCCGTGGGCCTGCGGCGGGAGGATCATGTCGTCGACCTTGGTGGGCCGGTCGTCGGTGCCGAGCATGCGCGGCACCGAGTGGCCGTAGATGTCGGCGTCGACCACGCCGACCGACAGGCCGCGGTCGGCCATCGCGGCGGCCAGGTTCACCGTCACCGACGACTTGCCGACCCCGCCCTTGCCCGACGCGACGGCGTAGACGCGCGTCAGAGAGCCGGGCTGGGCGAACGGGATGACGGGCTCGTCGGCGTCGCCGCGCACCGTCTTGCGCAGCTCGCGGCGCTGCTCGTCGTTCATGACGTCGAGGTCGACCGACACGGCGGTGACACCCGAGACGGCGGACACTGCCGAGGTGACCCGCTGGGTGATCGTCTCCTTCATCGGGCAGCCGGCCACGGTGAGGTAGACGCCGACCTCGACCTTGCCGTGGTCGAGGACGTTGATGTCCTTGACCATGCCCAGCTCGGTGATCGGACGGTGGATCTCGGGATCCTCGACGCCGGCCAGTGCGGACCGGATCGCGTCGACGGATGGTGCTGCGGCCATCGGACCCTTCTCGACATCTCGAGGACACCCGGGCCCACGCTCCGCGGGGGACCCGCCGGGGCACCGGGGCGGGGGCGTGAGGCCCCCGTCGGCTCATCCCCATGCTACGTGCCGGTCACCCGCGGGGCGCCGGCACGGCAGGCGGTGCGCGTCACGCCCCGTGCACGGGACCGTGACGGCTCAGCGACCGTTGGTCCGCTCGCCCTCCGCGGTGAGGGCCCGCTGCTCGAGGGCGCGGACCAGGGCGCGTTCCACGGCGTCGTCGAGCGTGCGGCCCACCGCACGGTCGACGGCACGGTCGACGGCCCGGTCGACGGCTTTGGTGACCGCCTTCTCCAGGGCCTTGTCCGGCTTGCCCGACCGGTCGCCCTCCCGGACGCCGTCGCGGGTGCCCCGGGCCTGCTCCAGCTCGCCACGCAGGTAGTCGCGGGTGACGACCTCGCCGAGCTGCAGCCGCATCGACGCCAGCTCGCGGGCGAGGTACTCGGTCTCGGCCGAGAGGCGCCCGGCGCGCGTGCGGTCCTCCTCGAGGGAGACGCGGTCGCGGTCGTCCTGGCGGTTCTGCGCCAGCAGGATCAGCGGGGCGGCGTACGCGGCCTGCGTCGAGAACGCGAGGTTGAGCAGGATGAACGGGTAGGGGTCCCACCGCAGGCTGATCGCGAAGACGTTGAGCGCGATCCAGGCGGCGACGATCACCGACTGCCACAGCAGGAACGTCCCGGTGCCGAGGAAGCGCGCGAGACGCTCCGCGACGCGCGCGAACCACTCGGTGTCGACGGTGAGGCGGAGGCGGCGGCTGCCGGCGGGCTGGTCGAGGCGCCGGCGGGTGGTGGGCTCAGGCACGGCCGCCTCCTGCGGGCGCGGCGGGTGCGGTCGCCCCCGGTTCCGGGTCGGGCTGCGAGCGCCAGTCCTCGGGCAGCAGGTGGTCGAGGACGTCGTCGACGGTGACGGCGCCGACGAGGTGCCCGCCCTCGTCGATCACCGGCCCGCAGACGAGGTTGTACGTCGCGAAGTAGCGGGTGACCTCGGCGAGCGACGCCTCGGGCCCCAGCCGGGTGAGCTCGGCGTCGAGCACGCCCGCGACGAGGTCCGACGGCGCCTCACGCAGCAGCCGCTGGGCGTGGACGCAGCCGAGGTAGCGCCCGGTCGGGGTGGCCGTGGGCGGGCGGCAGACGAACACCATCGACGCCAGCGCCGGGGTGATGTCGGGGTTGCGGACGTGGGCGAGCGCCTCGGCGATGGTCGCGCCGGGCTGGAGCACGATCGGCTCGGGCGTCATGAGCCCGCCCGCGGTGTCCGACGAGTAGGTCAGCAGGCGCCGGACCGGCTCGGACTCCTCGGGCTCCATGAGACCGAGGAGCTCCTCGGACTCGGGCCCGGGGAGGTCCGCGAGCAGGTCCGCGGCGTCGTCGGGGTCCATCTCCTCGAGCACGTCGGCGGCGCGCTCGGTGGACAGGTGGCGCAGGAGGTCCTGCTGCTCGGACGACGGGAGCTCCTCGAGCACGTCGGCGAGCCGGTCGTCGCCCAGGCCGTCGGCGACGTCGTGGCGGCGACGCTGTGGCAGGTCCATCAGCGCGTGCGCGATGTCGGCCGGGCGCATGTCCTCGAACGTGGAGAGCAGCTGCTCGGTGCCCTGCCCGGTCTCCGAGAGCGAGAGCCCCGAGATCGCCGCCCACGGCAGCACCTGCACCGGGCCCCGCCGGCCCAGCCGCCCGACGAGCTCGCGCACCGCCAGGCGCGTGACCAGCCAGTCTCGGCTGCGCTGGTGCTCCATGAGCACATCGACGACCTGCGCGTCGGCGTCGTGGTCGACCACCCGCACGCGGGCGTCGAGCATCTCGCCGACGACGAGCACCTCGTTGGGGCGCTGGGCGAAGGCGCGCAGGTTGACCTGCCCGGTCGCGAGCGTGACCGCCGCGGCGTCCACCGCCGTCACCCGCAGCATCGGCACGAAGATGCGCCGCCGCGAGCCCACCCCGACGACGAGGCCCAGCACGCGCGGTGGCCGCGGGCCCACCGCCACCGCGCACACCGCGTCGCGCACGCGGCCGATCCGCTCGCCGTCCGGGCCCAGGACGGGCAGCCCGACCATGCGGGCCACGAACACCCTGGACATGGCGGTAGTCACGGCAGCAGGTTAACGGTCGCGCGCCGCCGGTCGTGCCGTGCGGCTGGATCGAGTCACCGGTGAGAGGGTCGCCACCTCGACCGATGCGCCGTGACGGTCCGTGTCAGCATCGGCGGCCAGTGTCGACGAGGAGGTCAGCAGTCTCGTGAGTGTCGTGAACCGCCCCCGCCGGTCGTGCCTGGCGGTGCCCGGGTCGAGCCAGAAGTTCATCGACAAGGCCCGCACCCTGCCCGCCGACCAGATCTTCCTCGACCTCGAGGACGCCTGCGCGCCGCTGGTGAAGCCCGAGGCCCGCAAGACGATCGTGGCCGCGCTCAACGAGGGCGGCTGGGAGGGCAAGACGCGCGTCGTGCGCGTCAACGACTGGACCACCGAGTGGACCTACCGCGACGTCACCGAGGTCGTGGAGGGCGCCGGGGCCAACCTCGACGCGATCATGCTGCCCAAGGTGCAGACGCCCGAGCAGGTCCACGCGCTCGACATGCTGCTCACGCAGATCGAGAAGACGATGGGCTACGAGGTCGGCCGGCTGGGCATCGAGGCGCAGATCGAGAACGCGCGCGGGCTCAACAACGTCGTCGCGATCGCCGAGGCGTCGCCGCGCCTGGAGACCATCGTCTTCGGCCCGGCCGACTTCATGGCCTCGATCAACATGAAGTCGCTGGTCGTCGGGGAGCAGCCCCCCGGCTACACCGAGGGCGACGCCTACCACTACATCCTCATGCAGATCCTCATGGCCGCGCGGGCCAACGACCTGCAGGCCATCGACGGCCCGTACCTGCAGATCCGCGACGTCGACGGCTTCCGGCGCGTCGCGAACCGCGCCGCCGCGCTCGGCTACGACGGCAAGTGGGTGCTGCACCCCGGCCAGATCGACGCGGCGAACGAGACCTTCTCGCCGTCGCAGGAGGACTACGACCACGCCGAGAACATCCTCGACGCCTACGAGTGGTTCACCTCGGCGGCCGGGGGCGCCAAGGGCTCCGCGATGCTCGGCGACGAGATGATCGACGAGGCGTCGCGCAAGATGGCGCTGGTCATCGCCGGCAAGGGCCGCGCCGCGGGCATGAGCCGCGGCGAGCGGTGGACGCCGCCGGAGAGCTAGGGCGATACTCGCCGGTAACTTCTACACAGCAGGAGCACCACGCATGGCACGCCTCGCCCAGACCGCCGGCCTGACCGATGTGCAGCAGGAGATCCTGTCCACGGTCCGCGACTTCGTGGACAAGGAGATCATCCCGCACGCGCAGCAGCTCGAGCACGACGACGTCTACCCGCAGGACATCGTCGACGGGATGAAGGAGATGGGCCTGTTCGGGCTCATGATCCCGGAGGAGTTCGACGGTCTGGGCGAGTCGCTGCTGACCTACGCGCTGGTCGTCGAGCAGATCGCGCGCGGGTGGATGAGCGTCTCGGGTGTCATCAACACCCACTTCATCGTGGCCTACATGCTGCGCCAGCACGGCACGCCCGAGCAGAAGGCGCACTACCTGCCGAAGATGGCGACCGGGGAGATCACCGGGTCGTTCTCGATGTCCGAGCCCGACCTCGGCTCCGACGTCGCGGCCATCAAGACCAGCGCGAAGGCCGACGGCGACGACTACGTCGTCAACGGGGCCAAGATGTGGCTGACCAACGGCGGGTCGTCGAACCTGTCGGCGGTGCTGGTCAAGACCGACGAGGGCGCCGAGAAGCCGTACCAGAACCTGACGACGATCCTCGTCGACAAGGAGCGCGGGTTCGGCAAGGTCGCCGAGGGCCTCAGCATCCCCGGCAAGATCGACAAGATGGGCTACAAGGGCGTCGACACCACCGAGATGGTGTTCGACGGCTTCCGGATCCCGCAGTCGCAGGTCCTCGGCGCGGCGCCCGGCAAGGGCTTCGCGCAGATGATGGACGGGGTCGAGGTCGGCCGCGTCAACGTCGCCGCCCGCGCCTGCGGCATCGCGATCCGCGCCTTCGAGCTCGGCATCGAGTACGCCCAGCAGCGCTCGACGTTCGGCAAGCCGATCGCCCAGCACCAGGCCATCTCGTTCAAGCTCGCCGAGATGGCCACCAAGGTCGAGGCCGCGCACCACATGATGGTCAACGCCGCGCGGCTCAAGGACCGGGGCGAGCGCAACGACGTCGAGGCCGGGATGGCCAAGATGATCGCCTCCGAGTACTGCAAGGAGGTCACCGAGGAGTCGTTCCGCATCCACGGCGGCTACGGCTACTCGAAGGAGTACGAGATCGAGCGCCTCATGCGGGAGGCGCCGTTCCTGCTCATCGGCGAGGGCACCTCGGAGATCCAGAAGACGATCATCAGCCGCGGGCTGCTCAAGGACTACAAGCTGCGCTGATCGGCGGTACCGTCCTCGGTCACACCGGTACCCGGCCCGGGCACTCCCGGGCCGGGTCCGGCGTTGTACGGGATGCCAACCGTCGAGAGGACAGCGAGGAATCGTCGTGACTGCGCCGTTCACCGGCCGACCCGGTACCCAGCCCGGGCTGCCCAACCTCCCCGAGCCGCCGTCCGGCTGGCCGGTGGGCTCCTACGCCAAGTACGAGGAAGCCCAGCGCGCGGTCGACCACCTGGCGGACAACGACTTCCCGGTCGCCGACGTGACCATCGTCGGCGTCGACCTCATGCTCGTCGAGCGGGTCATCGGCCGCCTGACCTGGGGCCGCGTGCTGCTCACGGGCGCCGCGTCCGGCGCGTGGCTGGGTCTGTTCGTGGGCCTGGTGCTCTCGCTGCTCTCGCCCACCGGGGGGCTTGCCTCGATCCTCACCGGCCTCGTCATCGGTATCGTGTTCGGCGTGGTCTCGGGCGCCATCACCTACGGCGCGAGCCGCGGCCGGCGCGACTTCACCTCGCAGAGCCAGATCGTGGCCGGGCGCTACGACGTCCTCTGCCAGCCCCGCAACGCCGAGAAGGCCCGCGACATGCTGGGCAAGCTGGCGATGGGCACCGAGGGCTGACCCTCTCCCACCGCGGCTGCTGAGCCGGACGGCGCACGGGGTGGGCCAGCGATGCGGCTTCGCTGGCACTCAACGCCAGGCTCGCCACATGCTCGCCGGTGCGACACGCCGGGGGAGCGTCTCGCCGGCCCTCAGAGCCGTGATCACGACTTCGGTGACGAACCCGCGCAGATCTGCGTGGGTTTGTCACCGAGACGGCGATCATGTCGAGTCGAGCCCCCGCCGTCGACGTCGCCGCGCGGGCCGATGTGGACGAGGAGGACCTCGTGCCGCTGCTCATCGACGCGATAGATCATGCGGTGGCCGCCTCGAGGGGCCGCCAGGTAGCCGACCCACCTTCCGCGGAGCGGGCCGCCGAGGCGGTGCGGGTTCTCGGGGACCGGGCCGAGCAGATGCTCGACCACCGCCGTGGCCACGGCGAGCGGGAGGGCATCGAGGTCTGGGCGCGCCCTTGCAGCGAACCTGACGCGGTAGCGCTCAGGCGTTGTCACGGCGACGCGCCCACTTCACCTCGTCCGGGCCGAACGTGAGCGCCGACCCCGGGGTCGGGTCAGAGCCAGCGGTTCTTGCGGAACGTCCGCCAGAGCACGCCGCAGATGAGCAAAATCCCCAGGATCACGGCCGGGTAGCCGAACTCCCAGTGCAGCTCGGGCATGTAGTCGAAGTTCATGCCGTAGATGCCGGCGAGCATGGTCGGCACCGCGAGCAGCGCCGCGTAGGCGGTGATCTTGCGCATGTCGTTGTTCTGGCGCAGCGTGATCTTCGCCAGCACCGCGTCGACCAGCGTCGTCAGCAGTTCGTCGAACGAGGCGACGCGCTCGGCCACGGTCGCGAGGTGGTCCTCGACGTCGCGGAAGTAGCTGCGGACCTCCGACGGCACGAGCGGCGAGTAGCCCTCGGTCAGTCGGCGCATCGGCGTGACCAGCGGCGTCACGGCCCGGCGCAGCTCGAGCACCTCGCGCTTCATCATGTAGATCTGCTCGGCGCCGACCTCGGTGTAGGGCGCGAACACCTCGGTCTCCATGACGTCGATGTCGTTCTCCACGCCGGCGGCGACGTCGAGGTAGGAGTCGACGATGTGGTCGGCGACGGCGTGCAGCACGACCGCCGGGCCCTGGGCGAGGTGCTCGGGGTCGGCCTCGAGGTTGTGGCGCACCCGCCGCAGCCCGGAGTGCTGGCCGTGGCGCACGGTGACGACGAAGTCGCGGCCCAGGAACACCATGAGCTCGCCAGACTCGACGATCTCGTTGGCGGTGGTCGGCGACGCGTGCGCCACGTAGCGCATGGTCTTGAACACCGAGAACAACATGTCGTCGCCGCCGCCCGCGGCCCCGGTGTAGCGCTCGATCTTCGGGCGCTGGTGGGCGTGCACGGCGTCCTCGACGGCCAGCGGGTGCAGGCCGAAGACCTCGGCGATGTCGTGGATCTGCTCGGCATCGGGCTCGTGCAGGCCGATCCACACGAACCCCTCGCCGCGCCGGCGGACCTCGCCGATGGCGTCGCGGTGGTTCCAGTGCCCGTCGAGCCGCCTGCCGTCGACGTAGACCGCGCAGTCGACGACGAACGCCGAGAGGGGCACGTGGGGGACCCGCGGGTCCTGCGTGCGCGGGCGGCCCGGGCGGATCACGCGGGCTCCGGCGTTGCGCAGGGTGGGCAGGGCAGGCATGGCGACCTCCGGGGAGCGGACGGAGTGCGGGCTACGAACAATCGAGCCACCGCGTCCCTCCCGGGCCACCCGCCGGCGTGTCAGCGCCCGGTGGCCCCACGGGAGGGGACGCGGCCCGTACTGGAGGGCAGGCCGTCGGACCTGCTCGTGGAGTCGTCCACGTCTCACCTCCCTCGCCTCGCGCGACACGAACTCGGTCGGTCCGTCATCCTAGCGACCTTCGTCGGCGCCGTCGGAGGGGAGGAGTCCCATGTCTCCTGGCGGCGGCGCCTCGACCAGAGACGTTCAGGAGGCGGATCCGTGCAGTTCGGTCGGTACTTCGAGGAGTTCGAGGTCGGCGCCACGTACAAGCACTGGCCGGGCAAGACGGTCACCGAGTACGACGACCACCTCTTCTGCCTCATCACGATGAACCACCACCCGCTGCACCTCGATTCCCACTACGCCGAGGGCACCCAGCAGGGGCGCAACGTCGTCGTCGGCAACTACGTCTACTCGCTGCTGCTCGGGATGTCGGTGGCCGACGTGTCGGGCAAGGCGATCGCGAACCTCGAGGTCGAGTCGCTGCGCCACGTCAAGCCGGTGTTCCACGGCGACACGATCTACGGCGAGTCGACGGTGCTGGACAAGAAGGAGTCGTCGTCGAAGAACGACCGCGGCGTGGTGCAGGTCGAGACGATCGGCTACAACCAGGACGGCGTCGTCGTCTGCATCTACCGCCGCAAGGTGATGGTGCCCAAGCGCCCGGCGCCCGAGGGCACCGACGAGGGGTTCGAGGCCGAGCAGCCCCGCCGCCCCGTCCCGCAGCGCGACTGAGTCACCGCGGCAGGCAGTCCCACCCGCGCAGCGCGGCGGTGAGCCCGGTGACCAGCTCACCGGCCGCGTCGAGGGCGGCGTAGGCGGCGGCGTCGACGAAGCGGGCGTCGGCGGCGTCGTCACCCGCGCGCGGCGCCGCCCCCGGGTCACGCTCGTCCGCCAGCCGGCACCGGAAGTCGTGGATCACGAACGTCCGGCCGTCCGGCGCGGGCCGGCGCACGTGCCCGACCTCCTCGCCGACGACGACGTCGAGCCCGGTCTCCTCGGCGACCTCGCGCGCCGTCGCCGCGGCCGTCGTCTCGCCCTGGTCGACCCTGCCGCCGGGCAGCGACCAGCGCCCCGCCTCGGGGTCGTGGCCCCGGCGGACGAGCAGCAGGCGGCCCCGCGGGTCGGTGACGATCCCGCCCACGCAGACGACGTCACCCGCCCCGTCGCCCGGCCCGTCACCCCCGGTGGCCCGCGACGCGCCGGGCGCGGCCTGGGGGTCACGCATCGTCACACGAGATCACACTAGTATCACCGATGGCCGGATGTCCGTCCCGGCCCGGACGATCCACACTGATCACGACCACGGCGACGACCGCGAGGGAACCTGGTGAACGCGAGAAAGATCGGCATCTTCGTGGGGGTCGCGTTCCTGCTCTTCTTCGTCATCTCCCAACCCCAGGGATCCGCGGATCTGGTGCTGAGCATCCTCACCATCCTGGGCGACGCGGCCGCATCGGTGGTGGAATTCATCCGCGCGCTGTTCTAGGTCCGGAGGTCCGACGTGCTGGCACCCCGCGAGGTCGACGAGTACGTCCTGCCCACCGAGCGGCGGGTGATCCGCTTCCGTCGCCACTGGGCCGTCATCGTCGGTGAGGTGCTGCAGGCCGTCGTCCTGTTCGTCCTGCTCGCCCTCGGCGCGGCGTTCCTGCCGCAGAACGTCGTGCTGGACAACCTGTTCTGGTACGGCGCCCTGCTCGTGCTGCTCAAGACCAGCTACAAGGTCAGCGAGTGGTGGGTCGAGAAGGTCGTCGTCACCGACAAGCGCGTCATGCTCACCAAGGGGATCATCACCCACCAGGCCGGCATGATGCCGCTGACCAAGGTCACCGACCTCACCTTCGAGCGCAGCCTGCTGGGCCGCATGCTCGGCTACGGGACGATGGTCATCGAGTCGGCCGGCCAGATCCAGGCGCTCAACCGCATCGACTACCTGCCCGACCCCGAAGAGGTCTACGAGGCCATCTCCGAGCTGGTGTTCGGCGACAAGCGCCAGACCCGCTCGTACACGCTGCCGGGGTCCGGGTTCGGCGGCGCGCGCGGTCGCCGTCGCTGACCCGTCGCCGACCCCTCATCGACACTGTCCCGGTGATCGACCTCCACACCCACTCCGCGGCCTCCGACGGCACCGAGTCGCCGGCCGAGCTGGTCGCCACGGCCGTGGCCGCCGGCGTCACCGTGCTCGCGCTGACCGACCACGACACGACCGCGGGCTGGGACGAGGCCGCGGCGGCGCGCCCACCGGGGCTGACGCTGGTGCGCGGCGCCGAGTTCTCCACCGAGAGCCCCGACGGGCGGGGCGGGACGGTCACCGCGCACCTGCTGGGCTACCTGTTCGACCCCGCCGCCCCGGCGATCCTCGCCGAGCAGGAGCGCCTGCGGGCCTCGCGCCGCGAGCGGGTGCGCGCGATGGGGGAGCGGATGGCGGCGGGCGGGCTGCCGGTCGACGGCGAGGCGCTGCTGGCCCGGCTGCCCGCCGACGCGCCGGCCGGGCGCCCGCACCTCGGGCAGGCGCTGGTCGAGGCGGGCGTGGTCGGGTCGGTGTCCGAGGCGTTCGAGCACCTCCTGCGCCGGGACGGCCCGTACTACGTCGAGAAGCAGGACACGCCGATCGCGCGGGCGATCGCGATGATCGTGGCCGCCGGCGGCGTGCCCGTGTTCGCGCACCCGTTCGCCCGGCGGCGGGGCCCGGTGGTCGAGGCGTCGGTGCTGGCGGACCTCGCGCGGGAGGGCCTCGCGGGGATCGAGGTCGACCACCCCGACCACGACGCGGACGACCGCGCGGCCCTCCACGAGGTCGCCGCGGTCGAGGGCCTGCTGGTCACGGGCTCGAGCGACTACCACGGCACCAACAAGGCCACCCCCATCGCCGCGGAGACGACCGCGCGGGACCAGTTCGAGGTGCTCGCGGCGCGCGCGACGGGCGCCGAGGTGCTCGCGGGCTGACCCACCGCGGCGGCCTAGGGTGGAGGCGATGAGCATGCAGCTGGGTCTGGACGGCATGCCCGCCCGCCTGGTCCGCGTGACCCCGTCGCGCCTGGCCACCTGGCAGGACTGCCGGCGGCGCTACCGCCTGACCTACCTCGACCGCCCCGCGCCCCCGCGCGGCGGGCCGCGGGCGGCGAGCACGCTCGGCGCCGTGGTGCACAACGCGCTGCACGCCGTCTTCGGCGAGCGCCCCGCGCGGCGCAGCGCCGCCCGCGCGGCCCTGGAGGTCGACCGGCACTGGTCCTCGGAGGGGTTCCGCGACGACGTCCAGGCCGCCGCGTACCGCGAGCGGGCCCGGACGTGGGTCGGTGACTACGTCGAACGCCACGCCGTCGTCGACGCGCCGGAGCCGGTGGGCGAGGTCGTCGGGCTCGAGCGCTGGCTGTCCGCACCCGTGGGGGCCATGGTCGCCGAGGGTCGCGCCGACCGTCTCGACGACCGCGACGGGCAGGTCACCGTCGTCGACTACAAGACCGGCCGCCGCGTGCCCGACGCCGCCGACGCCGCGGGCTCGCCCGCCCTCGCGCTCTACGTCCTCGCCGCGCGCCGCACGCTGCGCCGCCCCTGCCGGCGGGTGGAGCTGCACCACCTGCCGAGCGGCACGATCGCCGCCGCCGAGCACGACGAGGCCTCGCTGGCCGCCCACCGCGAGCGGGCCGAGGCCGCCGCCACCGCGCTGGGGGCCGCCGCCGACGCGCTCGAGGAGGACCCGCGCCGCGCCGAGGAGCTCTTCCCGCCGCTGCCCGGGCCCCGCTGCGGCGCCTGCGAGGTCCGCCGGCACTGCCCGGAAGGACGCGCCGCCGCCCCCGCGGAGCCGGCGTGGTCCGGGCTCGCGCCGTGAGCGCCCCCGACCCGGCGCACCGGGACGGGCCGGACAGGCGGTCCCCGCCGCCGCGGCCCTGGGCCGGCGGGGCGGGTGGCAGTGCGAGTGGCGAGGCGCCGACCTCGCCCCGCGGCCGCGCACCGGGCGTCACCTCCACCGGCTCCTGGCGCCCGACCTCGACCGAGCGCTGGACCTCGCCCGCCGGCGTGCCCCGCGCCGCCACCCGCCGGGAGCGGGCGCGCACCGTGGGCCGTCCCACGCCGCCGTCGGGCCTGTCGACCGGTGCCGTCGCGCGCGCCGGGCGCCCCGACCGCCTGGCCGGCGTCCGGCGGCGCCTCGTGGCCCTGGCCCGGGTACTCGCGGGCGGGCTCGTGGTCCTCGCGGTCGTCGTCGCCGTCGCGCCGTGGTTCCTCGCCGGGCCCGGCGCGGGGGCGGACACGGTGGCCGCCCACCTGATGGGCGCGGTCGTCGCGGTCGGCGCGACCGCGATCGCCGCCCACCGCCGCACCTCCTCGGGGGTGGCGGTCCTCGCCGCCGCGGCGGTGCCGGTGATCCTCTTCCTGCTCCTCGCGATCACCTGGTGGGCGTAGCCGCCGAGGCGCGAGCGGGGAGTTCGCGCGCGTAGAGGCCGCGAACAGCGCGTTCGCTGCGGACTTCGTCAGCCCAGGAGGTCGTCGCGCAGCCAGGTGCGCCAGGTCGGGACGAGCACGTCGAGCAGCGCCGACGGGTTCTCGACGTTCGGGGCGTGCGCGGCGTGGGGCACGGCGGCGAACTCGGCCTCGAGGCGGTCGGCCATGGTGCGCTGCACGCTCACCGGCCAGGCGTCGTCGTCGATCCCGCAGACGACGAGGCACGGCACGCGGCCGGCCCGCACGGCGGCGACCAGCTCGGCGGTGCGGTCGGGCTCCGCACGCAGCGCGTCGCCCATCCCGAGCAGCCCGGACACCGTGGAGCGGCGGAGGCGCTCGCGCAGCAGGTCGACGACGTGCGGGTCCGCCGACGACCACTCCCCGGACGCGTCGCGCAGCGCGATGACCTCTTCGATGCCGCGGCGCCGCAGCACCGGCTCGAGCACGTCGAGGTCCGTCCGCCGCCGGCCCATGGGCAGCTCGCCGGGGCCGGAGTCCATGAGCGTCAGCCCGCGCACGGTCGCCCCGGCCAGCACCGCCGCGCGGGCGACGAGCCCGCCGAACGAGTGCCCGAGCAGCAGCACCCGGCGGCCCGCGGCGACCTCGTCGGCGACGATCCCGGCGACCACCGGCCCGAGCTGCGCCGAGTGGTACTCGCTCTCGGCGGCGGGGCCCGGCGACTCGTACTGGCCGGGCAGGTCCAGCGCGAGCACCCCGATCCCGCCGGCGGCGACGGCGTCGATCAGCGGCGCGAAGTCCTCCTTGGAGCCGGAGTAGCCGGGCAGCAGCAGCGCGGTGGCGGGCCGGCCCTCGATCGCGGCCGCCGCGTCGGGCTCGGCCCGCAGCGCCGCGATGGGTCCGGCCGACGACGCGACCGTCACCCGCCGCGCGCGGTGGGGGTGGCGCTGGGCCCGGCCGCGGCCCGTCGGGAGCGCGGGCGTGGCGTCGGGCGGGCCGGGAGCCACCTCGCCGGGGCCGCCCACGACGCCGTGCCGCCCGTCGTCCGGCCCGCCGTCCGCTCCGGTGGCCGCCGCGGCGTCCGACGGCGCGGCGGTGCCGGGGTGATCGGGACGGCCCACCCCGGGGAGTCTGCCGCATGACGGGCCCGGAAGGGCCGTGACGTGGTCCGGCCCCGTGCGCGGTCAGCCCGGGGCGCGCAGCGCCACGACGGTCGTCCCCCGCAGCTCGACCACGGTGGTGCCGGTCGCCGCGACGGCCACGGGCGCGGCCGGGTCGCCGCCGCGGGCGACCGGGACGACCGGGCCGCGCGGGGTGCCGGTCGCGGCGTCGATCACGGCGAGGCCGCCGGGCACCGGCACGAGCGCCACGGCCGCGGGCGCGCTGCCCGGCCACGCCGCGCCCGCCCCGAGCGTGCCGGGCAGGGTCCATCGGGGTCGCAGGTCGCCGGCGTCGAGCCCGACGGTGGCCGTGCCCGTCCACCACAGCAGGACCGGGCCGACGGGCCGGACGGTCGCCGCGAGGTCGGACGGGTCGCCGGTGGGGCCGGCCGCCTCCCCGAGGGGGTACACCGTCTCGGGGATCAGCGTCTCGGCGTCGGCCGAGGTGCCGACCACGTGCAGGGTGCCGTCCGGCGCGGCCCACGCGGCACGCTGGTCGGTCAGCGCCACGAGGCGCGCACCGCGCACGCCGAGCATCGTGCTCGAGCGCTCCTCGGGCTTCTCGGAGCTCTGCGGGTCGGCGTCGACGACGGTCAGCCGGTCGCTGTCCTCGCCGGGGCAGCGCTGGATCATCCCGACGGTCCCGCCGCCGACGGCGACCGAGCCGTTGGTGCAGCCCGCGCGCGGCTGCGCGTCGGGGGGCTGCACGGGCGTCGAGACGCGGCCGACCTCGGTGGTCAGCACGAGGTCGGAGCGCCAGGTCTCGACGTGGTCCGCCCCGGTGCCGGTGACGTGGTCGCGGTCGGCGAGCAGGCGGGTGCCCTCCCGCAGGTCGGCGTTGCGGGCGGGCCCGCGCATGCCGGTGTCGGGCTCGAGGGCGGCGACGTCGGAGCACCACGTGCCCAGCGGCCCGTCGGTGCGGAAGACGGCGAGGACGTCGCCGAACCCGGTGCCGACGGTGCACGGCGCCTCGGGGCGGGCGTAGCGCCACGCCTCGCGGCCGGTGACCGGGTCGTGGCCGACGACGCCGTCCGGTCCCGCGGTGACCACCGCCGGGCCGACCGCGAGCGGCGCGGGCGTGGCCGGGCTCGCGGCCCGCCACACCTCGCCCAGCGCGGTCGGCACGGGGCCGTCCGCGCCGGGCTGCAGCGGCGGCGACGCCGGCGTGAGCTCGGTGTCCGCCGCGTCGCCGGACGCCAGCACCAGCAGCGTGCCGACGAGGGCCGCCACCACGAGGAACGCGGCGGCGACGAGGTCGCCGCGGCTGCGCCGCTCGGGGGGCGGCAGCCGGGACGGGCGGGCGGACCCGTCCCCGGCCCCGCCGCCCGGGTCGGTGGATCCGGGCGGCGACGCCGACGTCGGCGAGCTCACCGGCGCGTGGCCCTACTCGGTCGTGGACGCCACGGGGGCGGCCTCGTCGGGCGTCGGGCCGGTCGAGCCCTCGGACCCCTCCTGCGGGGCGCCGTCCCCGCTCCCGTTCGTGCTCCCGTTCGTGCTCCCGTTCGACGAGGACCCGGAGCGCGACCCCGATCCGCGGCCGCCCCGGCGGCGACGACGGCGGCGCCCGCCCTCGCCCGAGCCGTCGACAGCGCCCTCGGCCGAGCCGTCGGTGGTGTCCTCCCGGCGCTCGGCATCGGAGCCGTCCGGGGTGCCCTCGGCACCGTCCTCGGTGCCCCCGGCGACGACCTCGCCGGCGCGCCGGCGGGTGCGCGAGCGCGTCCGGCGCGGACGCCGCGAGCCCTCGCCGGACTCCTCGCCCGCCTCGGCGCCGGCCTCGCTGTCACCGTCGGCCTCGCTGTCACCGTCGGGCTCACCGTTACCGCGAGCCTCGTCGCGGCTCCCGGAGCGGCCGCCCCGCGACCGGCCCCGGCCGCGTCCGCCGCTCTCGCGCGTCTCGCGGCGCGGGCCGTCCTCGGCCTCCTCCTCGGCGGGGCGGCGGCGCCGGGCCACGCGCCCGCCCGAGCCCTCGGGGATGCCGAGGTCGGCGAAGAGGTGCGGCGAGCTGGAGTAGGTCTCCGGCGGCTCCGGGGCGCCGAGCCCCAGGTCGTCGGAGATCATCTTCCACTTCGGCAGGTCGTCCCAGTCGACGAGCGTGATGGCGATGCCGGTCTTGCCGGCGCGGCCGGTGCGACCGATGCGGTGGATGTAGGTCTTCGCGTCGTCCGGGCACTGGTAGTTGACGACGTGCGTGACCCCGGTGACGTCGATGCCGCGGGCGGCGACGTCGGTGCAGACGAGGACGTCGATGCGGCCCTCGCGGAAGGCGCGCAGCGCGTGCTCGCGGGCGCCCTGGCCCAGGTCGCCGTGCACGGCCCCGACGGCGAAGCCGCGCTCGGCGAGCTCCTCGGAGACCTTGCTCGCGGTGCGCTTGGTGCGGGTGAACACCATGGTCGGCCCGCGGTCGGTGGCCTGCAGGGTGCGCGCCAGCATCTCGACCTTGTCGAGCGCGTGGGCGCGGTAGACGAACTGCTGGGTCTTCTCGCCGATCGCGCTGGCGTCGACCTGCTCGGCGCGGATGTGCGTCGGCTGCGTGAGGAAGGTGCGGGCCAGCGTGATGATCGGCCCCGGCATCGTGGCCGAGAACAGCATCGTCTGGCGCTTGTCCGGCAGCATCCCGAGGATGCGTTCGACGTCGGGCAGGAAGCCGAGGTCGAGCATCTCGTCGGCCTCGTCGAGCACGAGGCCGCCGACCTTCGCCAGCACGAGGTGACCCTGCTGGGCGAGGTCGAGCAGGCGGCCCGGGGTGCCGACGACGAACTCCACGCCGCGCTGCAGCGCGGCGATCTGCTGCTCGTAGGGGCGCCCGCCGTAGATCGACACCACGCGGGTGCCGAGGCCCTGGGAGGCGGTCTCGATGTCCTTGGCGACCTGCACGCACAGCTCGCGGGTGGGGACGACGATCAGCGCGCGCGGCGTGCCGTCCTCGGTCGGGCGGCCGAGGCGCTGGAGCAGCGGGACGCCGAAGCCGAGGGTCTTGCCGGTGCCGGTGCGCGCCTGGCCGATGACGTCCTCGCCGGCGAGGGCCAGCGGCAGCGTCAGCTCCTGGATGGCGAAGGTGCGCTCGATGCCCACCTTCGTGAGGGCCTCGACGATGGTGGGGTCGACGCCCAGCTCGGCGAAGGTGGGGGCGTCCTCGGTGACGGGGGCGCGGGCCGTGAGGGGCTCGGCGACCGGCTCGTCGTCCGGGGGGCCGGCGTCGGGACGGGGGTCGGTGGTGACGGTGGTCAGGGGTCTGCCTCTCTCGCGTCGTGCGCGCGAGGCGGGCCGGCTGGCTCGACCACGTCCGGGGTCGGCGACGGTGCGCACTGGTGCACGGGCCCGCTCCTTCGTCGGAGCGAGACCCCACGTCACCGGACGCGGGAGAGCCGGCGGAGGCGCCCGCACGCTCGGGTGCGTCTCGCGGCGCACGACGGCGACCGGGCGGTCGGCGACGATGCATGCCACCGCGGGACGACCCCATGGTACCGGTCGCCCCGGCACGGCCGTCGCACCGCCGGTCTCCCACCGTGTCCCCCTAGGGTGGTCGGCCGTGAGCGAGCCCGGGGGCGACCGCCCCGCCACCAGCACCGATCCGTCCGGTGACCCGCCCGTCGACCTGCTCGGCGCCGTGGCCTACGGCGCCCTGACCGCGTTCACCAGGCTCGCCGCGGACGCCGCGCTCGCCCCGGACCTCACGGGGCGCGCGGAGATGGCCGCGCTCGCCGCGGTCGAGATGGCGCACGTCGAGCGCGTCCGCGCCCATCTCGCGGCGCGGGGTGTGGACCTCGTCACCACGATGGCCCCCTTCGCCCCGGTGCTCGACTCGTTCGCGGCGCGCACCGCCTCCCGCGACTGGGGCGAGGCGCTGGTCGGCGCCTACGTCGGGCGCACGCTCGCCGTCGACCTCGTCGCCGCCTCCGGGGCCGCCGGGGGCAGCGGTGAGGACAGCGGTGAGGACAGGGGTGGGGGCAGCGGTGACGGCAGCGGCGAGGGTGAGGCGTCGGACCTCCTGCGCGGGCCCGACGCGGGCCGCGAGGCGGCCGGTGAGAGCGGGTTCGACGCCTTCGCCGAGCGGGCGGTGGGCGAGCTGGTCGTCGACGAGCGGACGGCCGGACGCCTCGCGATGTGGGGCCGGCGGCTGCTGGGGGAGACGCTCGCCGCGGCCGCCGAGGTGCTCGACGAGCACCCGCACGCGGCCGCCGCCCTGCTCGGCGGGGCGTCGCGGGGCGCGGTGTTCAAGGCGCTGAAGTCGCGGCACTCGAAGCGGCTGGCGGCGCTCGGCCTGTAGCCCACCCGGACGCCGGACGTGGACTAGCCTCGCGCGGGCACAGCGACGGCACGACCGGGCACGTCGAGCAGGACCGAGCAGTACCGAGCGGAGGAACGCGTGGAGGTCAAGATCGGCGTGGCGGAGAGCCCGCGCGAGCTGGTGATCGCGAGCGACCAGTCGCCCGACGAGGTGCAGGCGCTCCTCGACGAGGCGCTGGCCTCGAACGGCGGCACGCTCGCGCTCTCCGACGACAAGGGCCGTCGGTACGTCATCCCCGCGGCCCGCATCGCCTACGTGGAGATCGGGCCGCCGGAGGGGCGTCGCGTGGGCTTCGGGGTCGGCGGCTAGCCACCCGGGTGGCCGGGGCGGGCGCACCCCGCTCCGGCTCCACCTCCCGCGAGGGCTCACCCCTCCTGGCGCGGGAACCCGCCGATGCCGCGCCACGCGAGCTGCGACATCAGCGTGATCGCGTCCTCGCGCGGCGGCTGCAGCCCGGCGTCGAGCCAGTAGCGCGCCGCCGTCGTCGACAGGCCCACCAGCCCGACCGCCAGGAGCCGGGCCCGCTCGGGCTCGAGCCCCGCGTCCGTGGTGACGGCCTCGGTGACCGCGTCGATGCAGTCCGACGTGGCGCGGTCGACCAGGCCCGCGATCTCGGGCGTGGCCCGCGTGTCGGTCTCGAAGACCAGGCGCATCGCGCCGTCGCGGGACGACACGACGTCGAAGTAGGCCTGGATGGTGGCCTGGACGCGCGCCTTGTTGTCGGTGGTCGAGCGGATCGCCGCGCGCACCGTGCGCACCATGTCGTCCGCGGCCCCCTGCACCAGCGCCCGGTAGAGGTCGAGCTTGCCCGGGAAGTGCTGGTAGAGCACCGGCTTGCTGACCCCTGCCCGCTCCGCGATCTCGTCCATCGCCGCCGCGTGGTAGCCGCGGTGCCCGAACACGTCGCGCGCGGCCTCGAGCAGCTGGGCCCGGCGTGCGGAGCGCGTCATGCGCGGCCGCCCCGTCGGGGTGCCGGGGCTGCCCGGAAGGCTCGCCTGCCCGCTCATGGCCCCCGCCCCCAACCGTCGTCGCCGGGCGGCACCGGTCTCGACCGCCTCGGACGCACGACCCTACCCATCGGGTGACGTCCGTGCGGGCCACGGCGCGCGGGCCGCTCTCCGGCCCGATCGGGGCGACGTCCCGTCCGCCCTTCGTTCAGCCCCCCGTCACCGTGACGCCACGGGCGGGACACCGCATGATGGTCCGCGTGATCGTTCGCCGCCCCGTGCCGTCCACCGGCCGGTCCCGGTCCGTACGCCGCGGCGACCTCTTCCCGTCGGCCGGTCCCGACGTGCCCGCACCCCCGCTCGCCGACGTGTCCGCGCTCGGCCCGACGGGCACGGCGGCGGCGCCGACGCCGTACTGGCCGGGCCGCGTGGTGCCGGTGGGCCGCTCGGGATCGCTGCACGTCCGCAAGACGCCGGGCCCGGCGGGCGAGACGGCGGTCTACGTCCACGGCCTGGGCGGCTCGTCGAACAACTGGACCGAGCTCGCCGGCGCGCTCTCCGCGCGCTTCCGGGGCCTCGCCGTCGACCTGCCCGGCTTCGGCCGCACGCCGCCGCCGTCGTCGGGCGACTACCGCCCGGCGGCCCACGCCGCGACGATCGTCGCCTACCTCGACGACCTGCAGCACCGGGGCACCGGGCCCGTGCACCTGCTCGGCAACTCCCTCGGCGGCGCGGTCTGCCTGCTCGTGGCCTCGCAGCGCCCGGACCTCGTGCGCACGCTGACCCTCGTCAGCCCCGCGATGCCCGACCTGCGCCCGCTGCCCTCGCGCCTCGGCGGCAAGCGGGCGGCGCTGGCCCTGCTGCCGCTGCTCGGGGCGGGCGCGCGCGCCGAGCAGGCCGCGGCCACGCCGGCCGAGCGCCTGGCCCGCACCATGGCCCTGTGCCACGCCGACCCCGACCGGGTCGGGGCCCGCGCCTTCGCGATGGCCGCGGCGGAGGCCGAGGAGCGCGCGGCCCTCGCGCACGCCCCGGAGGCCCTGCACCGGTCGTTCCTCGGGCTGCTGGGCACCTGGCTGACCCCGTCGCCGCGCTCGCTGTGGGCGGCCGCCGCGCGGGTCGGTGCGCCGACGCTCGTGGTGTGGGGCGAGGTCGACCGCCTCGTCGGCGTCCACCGCGCCGCGCACACCGCCGCGGCCCTGCCCGCGGGGCGGCTGTTGCGGCTGCCCGGCGTCGGCCACGTCGCGCAGATCGAGCAGCCGCAGACCGTTGCGCGCGCCGTGCTGGGGCTGGTCGACGCGGCCGCCGACGGCTCGTGGCCGGGCGCCGCGCGTCCGGAGCCGGCGCGCGACACGGTGCGCGCTCGGGTCGACGCCGCGGCGCGCCGCGTCCGTGACCGACGGCCGTGGGGCGTCGCCCGACCCGACACGTGTGGCACAGTGCCCGTGTGACCCGGCCGGCCAGGCGCCCCGCCAACGGGGAGGAGGCCCCGGCCGACTCCCCGCACGACGCCTCCCCGACCGGCGACGGGCGCCCGTCCCGTGCCGGGCGTCCCGGGCGCGAGCCCACCTCGACCGCCGTGCGCGACCGGCCCCGCTCCGGGTCCCGTCCCGGCGGCCCGCCGCCGCGCGGCCGGTCCGGCGCGCGCCCGCCCTCGCGGTCGGCGCCGCGGAGGTCGGTGCTGCGCTCCTGGCGGACCTGGGTGATCCCGGCGCTGGTGGTGCTCACGGTGCTCGCCGTCGTCGAGGCGGTGTCGCCCGACGGTGACGCGGGGTCGGCGTCGCCGCTGCTCGCGCCGCCGGAGCGCCCGACGCCGGTGGTCACGGAGGCTCCGCGCGGCGTCGGCCAGAACGTCGACATCCCGTCGGCCGAGCTGCCCGCGGGCGGCGCGTTCCCGGTGACGGGCCCGGGCAGCTGGCACGTCGTGCCGGGCACCACGCCCCAGGCCGGCACGGGCCGCGTCTACACGTACACGGTCGAGGTCGAGGACGGCATCACCGTCCCCGAGGGCGAGCAGGCGTTCGCCACCGCCGTCGACGCGACGCTCACCGACCCGCGCAGCTGGATCGGCTCGGGGCAGATCGCGGTGCGCCGGATCGACGCCGGCGAGCCCGACTTCCGCGTCAGCATCTCGGCGCAGATGACCATCCGGGGCCTGTGCGGCTACTCGCTGCGCTACGAGGCGTCGTGCTGGAAGTCCGACATCGGGCGCGTGCTCATCAACGGCAGCCGCTGGGTGCGCGGCGCGGCGGCGTTCG
This sequence comes from Actinomycetospora sp. ABD4_176, assembly GCF_056311855.1. NCBI lineage: Bacteria > Bacillati > Actinomycetota > Actinomycetes > Pseudonocardiales > Pseudonocardiaceae > Actinomycetospora > Actinomycetospora sp. ABD4_176. The sequence continues at coordinate 5,294,149 of NZ_CM149974.1, forward strand.
AGGGCCAGCTCGGGCTCTACCGGCAGTACGCCCTCAACCACGAGGTCGGGCACGTCTTCGACAACCCGCACGTGCCCTGCCCGGAGAACGGCGCCCTCGCGCCGATCATGATGCAGCAGAGCTTCGGGACGGCGAACGACTACCTCGCCCAGCTCACCGAGGAGAACCCGCAGGGCACGCAGATCCCCCGCGACGGGAAGGTCTGCCGGCCCAACGCGTGGCCCTATCCGCAGGGACCCGTCGCCCCCGTCGGCTGACGTGGCGGCCCCGGCCGGGGAACATGGCGGGGTGCGCGGCGGTTCAAGCGTCGTGAGGACCCGAGCAGAAGAGATGGGGAGTTGAGCGCCGTCATGGCATCCCTGCCGCCCCTGGTGGAGCCGGCCGCGGAGCTGACCAAGGACGAGGTCGCCCGGTACAGCCGCCACCTGATCATCCCGGACGTCGGCGTCGACGGGCAGAAGCGCCTGAAGAACGCGAAGGTGCTCGTCGTCGGCGCCGGCGGACTCGGCAGCCCCGCGCTGCTCTACCTGGCCGCCGCGGGCGTGGGCACCCTCGGGGTCGTCGACTTCGACGTCGTCGACGAGTCCAACCTGCAGCGCCAGGTCATCCACGGCCAGTCGGACATCGGGAAGTCGAAGGCGCAGTCGGCCAAGGAGTCGGTCGCCGAGATCAACCCGTTCGTCACGGTCAACCTGCACGAGACGCCGCTGGACTCGTCGAACGCGCTGGACATCTTCCGCGACTACGACCTGATCCTCGACGGCACCGACAACTTCGCCACGCGCTACCTCGTCAACGACGCGGCCGTGCTGCTGGGCAAGCCGTACGTGTGGGGCTCGATCTTCCGGTTCGAGGGCCAGGTCTCGGTGTTCTGGGAGGACGCGCCGAACGGCCAGGGCCTGAACTACCGGCACCTCTACCCCGAGCCGCCGCCGCCGGGCATGGTCCCGTCGTGCGCCGAGGGCGGCGTGCTGGGCGTGCTGTGCGCGTCGATCGGCTCGATCATGGTCACCGAGGCCATCAAGCTGATCTGCGGCATCGGCGACCCGCTGCTCGGCCGACTGAAGGTCTACGACGCGCTGGACATGGAGTACCGCGAGGTCCGGATCCGGCGTGACCCGAACGCCACCGAGGTCACCGAGCTCATCGACTACGAGGCCTTCTGCGGCACCGTCTCCGACGAGGCCCAGACCGCCGCGGCCGGGCACACCATCACGGCGCCCGAGCTCAAGGAGAAGATGGACGCGGGCGACAAGTTCGAGCTCATCGACGTCCGCGAGCCCCACGAGTGGGAGATCGTCCGCATCCCGGGCGCCAAGCTCATCCCGAAGGACAAGATCCTGTCGGGCGAGGCGTTCACCGAGATCCCGCAGGACCGCCAGACGATCCTGTACTGCAAGTCCGGCGTCCGCTCCGCCGAGGCGCTCTCGGCACTGCACCACGCCGGCTTCTCCAACGCGGTGCACCTCGGCGGCGGCGTCACCGGCTGGGCGCAGCAGGTCGACACCTCGCTGCCGACCTACTGAGGCTCGCCCGAGAACGACCGAACGCGCCGTTCGCTGCGCTAGAAGCAGCGAACGGCGCGTTCGTTCCTGTGGGGTCGGGCGAGTCCTAGCGTGCGCCGGCGGTGGCCGGGGTGCGGTCGGTCGCGGCGGCGGTGCCGGAGGTGCCGGTGGCGTCGTCCTCGTCGTGGTCGAGGTCGCCGTGGGTCTCCTGCTCGATGGCGTCGCGGACGAGCTCGGGGTCGTCGAGCGCCGCCCGGAAGCGCTCGTCGTCCCGGTCGCCGTTCCACCCGGAGACGACCATCACCGCGACGGAGTTGCCGATGACGTTGGTCAGCGCCCGGCCCTCGCTCATGATGCGGTCGATCCCGGCGATGATCGCGATGCCGATGGCGATCGACTCCGTCGTGTAGAACTCGCCGCCGAAGGCCTGCAGCGACGCGGCGAGGGTCACCAGCCCCGCCCCGGAGACGCCGGCGGCGCCCTTCGAGGTCAGCAGCATCAGCGCGACGAGCCCGAGCTGCACGCCCCAGGGGAGGTCCTGCCCGCCGGCCTGGGCGATGAACAGCGCCGCCATCGTCAGGTAGATGCAGGTGCCGTCGAGGTTGAACGAGTACCCGGTCGGCAGCACCATGCTGACCGTCGACCGCGACGCACCCGCCGACTCGAGCTTGGCCAAGAGCCGCGGCAGCACCGTCTCCGACGACGACGTGCCGACGATGATGAGGATCTCGTCCTTGATCATCCGGATCAGCTTGAACACGTTGAACCCGGAGAGCGCGGCCACGCCGCCGAGGACGACGACCACGAACAGCGCGCACGTGCCCCAGAACGTCAGCATCAGGGCCAGCAGGTTGCCCAGGCTCTCGCCGCCGAGCGCGCCGACGGTGTAGGCGATGCCGCCGAACGCCGCGACCGGCGCCAGGAACATGATCAGGCGGATCATGCCGAAGATGACCTTGGCGAACAGGTCGATCCCGCCGACCACGCGGCGGCGCAGGGCCGGGGCGAGCATCGAGGTCGCGGCGGCGACGAGGATCGCCAGCACGAGCACGCGCAGGATCTCGTTCTCGACGAACGGCCCGACGAAGCTGTCGGGCAGCAGGGTGTTCTCGATGAACTCGATCGCGCCGCCGCCCTCGGAGCCGGTCGCGACGTCGGCCTGCGCCTCGGCGATGGTCGCCGGGTCGGGCGGGATCGGCGGGAACCCGGCACCGGGCTGCACGATGTTGACCACGATCAGGCCGAGCCCGAGGGCCAGCAGCGTCATCAGCAGGAAGTACGCGAGCGCCCGCCCCGCGATGCCGCCGGCGGCGGCGAGGCTGCCGATCGAGGCGATCCCGACGATGACCGTGCAGAAGATGACCGGCGCGGTGATCATCTTGATGAGCTGGATGAAGATGTCGGGCAGGAACTTGAGGTCCTCGGCGAAGCCGGGGGCCGCGAGGCCGACCACGATGCCGAGGGTGATGCCGACGACGACCCAGAACCAGAGCTGGGTGTACACCCGGCTGCGGCGGCGTGGCGCCCGTTCCGGCACGGGCGGGGGCGCGTCCGCTTCCTGGGTCGACATCGATGTCTCCTTCCGGCCCGCGGTTCCCCGCTGTGAGGTGGCGTGGGTCTCACCGAGCAGTGACGCTAGGGGCGGCATCACCCTCCGTGCGACTCCGCCGACGCGGAGTTGGGCAGGAGTTGAGGAAAGGCCCGGGGGAGCTTCCCGGGAGACCCGAGAAGGAGAGGCGGCGTGAAGGTCGTCCTCGTCGAGGACAGCGGGGCGGTCCGTGACGCGCTGGCCGCCGCGCTGCGGGCGGCCGGGTACCGCGTCACGCCCGTCGGCACCGGCGCCGCCGCCCTGGACGCCGTCACCGGGCCCGACGCCGCCGCCGACCCGCCCGACCTCGTGCTGCTCGACCTCGGCCTGCCCGACCTCGACGGCGTCGAGGTGTGCCGGCGGCTGCGCGCGCGGTCGTCGGTGCCGGTCATCGCGGTCACGGCGCGCGGCCACCAGCAGGCCCGCGTCCTGGGCCTGCGCAGCGGCGCCGACGACTACGTCGTCAAGCCCTTCGCGATCGACGAGCTGACAGCGCGGATGGAGGCGGTGCTGCGCCGCAGCGCGGGCCACGTCGTCGCGCCCGTGGTGGAGGCGGGGCCGGTGCGGATCGACCTGTCCCGGCGCGTGGTCGAGGTGGCCGGGCGCGAGGTGGCGCTGCGCCGCAAGGAGTTCGACCTGCTCGCCGCGCTCGCCCGCCGCGACGGCGCGGTGGTGTCGCGCACGGACCTCCTCGACGACGTGTGGGGCCTCGCGCCCGACGACCCGGGGCTCGAGGCCGGGCTGCACTCGCTCGAGGTGCACGTCGCCGCGCTGCGCAGCAAGCTCGACGCCCCCGGCGCCGTGGTGACCGTGCGCGGTGTGGGCTACCGGCTCGCGGCCGGGGACTGAGCCGCGGGACCGGGGGCCGCGCCCACCGGGAGCGTCACCGTGAACACGGTGCCGCGGCCGCCGGGACCGGGCGCCACCTCGATGCTCCCGCGGCGCCGGTCGACCACGCGCCGCACGAGCGCGAGCCCCAGGCCCCGCCGCCCGGGCGGACCGTCGCCGTCCTTCGTCGACCAGCCGGGGGCGAACGCGGCGTCGGGGTCGGCGAGGCCGGGGCCGTCGTCGGCCACCCGGATCACCACCGACCCGCCGGCGGCGTGCACGTCGAGCTCCACCACCCCGCCCTCCCCGGCGTGCGCGCTCTGCAGGGCGGCGTCGAGGGCGTTGTCGACGAGGTTGCCGACGACGGTGACGCGGTCGGTCGACGCCTGCTCGTCGCCGGCCTCGGTGTCGGGGAGCGCGGTGCCGTCGCCGACGCGCAGTTCCAGACCCCGGTCGCGGGCGTCGGCGGCCTTGTCGAGCACGAGGGCGGCGAGGGCGGGGTCGGCGAGGCGCTCGCGCAGCTCGCCGTCGGAGCCTGCGAGCAGGTCGCGGGTCCAGCGCTGGGCGAGCTCGCGGGCGTCGTCGCCCGCGCCGAGCTCGATCAGCGTCGACACCGCCTGCAGGTGGTTGGCGTGCTCGTGCGCGGCGAAGCGCAGCGCGCGGGTGACCGAGCGGGCGTCGTCGAGCTCGCGGGTCATGGCCTCGAGCTCGGTGCGGTCCCGCAGGGTCACGACCACGTCGGGGGAGGGGCCGGAGAGCTCGGTCCGGTTGACCAGGAGCAGCCGCTCGCCCACGAGCACCGTCTCGTCGGTGACGGGGGAGCGGTCGGCGAGGCGCTCCTGCAGGGCCGGGTCGACGGCCAGCTCGGCGAGCGTCGGGCCCGCGGCACGGGACGGGGCAACGGTGGCCGGCAGCCCGAGCAGGCGCGCGGCCTCGGCGTTGAGCACGACCACCCGGCCCGACGCGGCGTCGAGCACCAGCAGGCCCTCGCGCATGGCGGCCATGACGGCCTCGTGGTGGCGGTGCAGCGCGGTGATCTCGCGGGGCTCCAGGCCGAGGGTGTCGCGCTTGACCCGGCGCGCCGCGACCACGGCCAGGCCCACCCCGAGCCCGATCGCCACCGCGGCCGCCAGCCCGAGGATCGCGAGCTCCCGGGCGATGCGCTCGGCGACCTGCACCCGCAGCTGCCCCACCGCGACCATCCCGACCACCGTGCCGTCGGCACCCCGCACCGGCACGATCGCCCGTACCGAGAGCCCGAGCGTCCCCGGGAACGTCTCCACCAGCGTCGCGCCGGCGGCCGCGGGCAGGTAGGTGCCCTGGTAGGTCTCGCCGATCCGCGCGGGCTCGGGGTGGCTCAGGCGCGTGCCGGCCGGGTCCATGACGGTCACGAACGAGACGCCCGTCCCCGTGCGCGTGTCCTCCGCCGCCGCCTGCACGCGCGGGACGTCGCGCGCGGCCACGGCGTCGGCGAGCCCGGGCGACGACGCCAGCGCCACGGCGACCGCGACCATCTTGTCCGCGGCGTCGCGCTCGATCGTCTCGCGCGTGTTCCAGGCGCTGACCCCGCCCGCGATCACCGCGGCGAGCACGACCGTCGCGATCTCCAGCGCGAGCAGCCGGCGCACGAGCGACGAGCCCCGGCGGGCGGGGCGCGTCGACGAGGGGCAGCTCACGACGCCGACCGTCGCGCCTGCACCCCGGACGCGCAAGCGAGGCCCCGCGTGCTCCGGCACCGCTGGTCGCGGAGAGCGACGACGGCCGGACGGGCCCGACGATCACGCTCCGCCACCGTTCCTCGGTGCTCCGCGGCACCGGGCAGGGGTCCCGGGACCGGCTCCGGGTGCCCGGCCCCGGCCGCTCCCGGCGTGTCGCCGCGCCGTCTCCCGCGCCGCCGCGCGCGGCGGCCGTGTGGTCGTCGTGTGGTCGTCGCCTCGCTGGTCGGGGCCGGATCGGCACGGGGGACGCCGGGGGCTGCGGGACGAATCGGACGGGGCGGGACGAGGGGACACGGACCCGGCGGGCGGGCCGCCGTCCCGCCCTCCCGGGGCCCGCGGCCGGCACCCACGCCGCGTGACGACGGGGAGCCCGCGGATATCGTCTGACACACGACGAGGTGACGGCCGGGACACGGCCGCTGCCCGTGACCGGGGGAGGGGGTGACGCTCGGTGAGGGCAACGCGGGGCAGGCGGCCCACCCGTCGGCCGCGACGCTGGGGCGTCTGGACGATGACGAGCGTCCTGACGGTCATGGTGCTCACCGTGCTCACGGTGTCGGGGCTCGTGAACGCGGGCATCGGCAACGACGCCCACGCCCGGGCGCCCGAGGGCCACGACGCCGTGCCCGCGGACATCGCCGCCGGCGGCCCGATCATCGACGCCCGCGCCGACCCCGTCCGCTCCGCGCACCTGCCCGACCGCACGGTCGCGCTGACGTTCGACGACGGCCCCGACCCGACGTGGACCCCGCAGATCCTCGCGGTGCTCGCGCGCCACCGCGTGCCCGGCACCTTCTTCGTCGTCGGCTCGATGGTCGCCCGGCACCCCGACATGGCCCAGCGGATCGTCGCGGCCGGCTCCGAGCTCGGCGTCCACACCTTCACCCACCCCGACCTCGCCGGCGTCTCCGACTGGCGCCGCGACCGCGAGATCGCCGACACCGAGCTGGCGATCGCCGGCGCGACCGGCATCTCGACCCACCTCGTGCGCCCGCCGTTCTCGTCGACCTCCGACGCCCTCGACGACCCGGGCTACGGCACCGTCGTCGCCGCGGGCCGCGCCGGCTACGTCACCGTGCTCACCGACGTCGACGGCGAGGACTGGCAGCGCCCCGGCGTCGACGCGATCGTGCGCAACGCGACCCCGCAGAACGGGGCCGGCGCCACGGTCCTGCTGCACGACGCGGGCGGCGACCGCGCCCAGACCGTCGCCGCGCTCGACCGGCTGATCCCGCAGCTCCAGGCGCAGGGCTACCGCTTCACGACGGTCAGCGACGCCGCCGGCCTCGGCCCGCACGGGCAGCCGGCCCCGGCGCGCGACCGCATGGTCGGCCGGGCGCTGCTCGCCACCGTCGGGGTCGCGCAGGGCCTCGTTACCCTCATGGAGATCGCGCTCGTCGGCGTCGGCGGGCTGGTGATCGCCCGGCTCGTCGTCATGCTCGTGGTCGCCCGGCGGCACGCCCGCCGTCGGCGCGATCCCGCGTTCACGTGGGGCGCGCCGGTGACCGACCCGGTGTCGGTGGTGGTGCCGGCCTACAACGAGGCCGAGAACATCGAGGCCACCGTCCGCTCGATCCTCGCGAACGACCACCCGCTCGAGGTCGTGGTCGTCGACGACGGCTCGACCGACGGCACCGCCGACCTGCTCGAGGACCTCGCCCTGCCCCGGGTGCGGGTGGTGCGCCAGACCAACGCCGGCAAGTCCGCGGCGCTCAACCGCGGCGTCGCCGCCGCGCGGCACGACCTCGTCGTCATGATCGACGGCGACACGATCTTCCAGCCGGACACCGTCGCCCAGCTCGTCGCGCCCTTCGCCGACCCGGACATCGGCGCCGTGGCCGGCAACGTCAAGATCGCCAACCGCGACCGCCTCGTCCCGCGCATGCAGCACCTCGAGTACGTCGTCGGCTTCAACGTCGACCGGCGCGTGCAGGACGCGTGGGGCTCGATCTCGACGATCCCGGGCGCCGCCGGGGCGTTCCGGCGCGAGGCCGTGCAGGAGGTCGGCGGGCTGTCGTCGGACACCCTCGCCGAGGACACCGACCTGACCATCGCCCTCGGCCGCGCGGGCCGGCGCGTCGTCTACAACGAGTACGCGCTGGCGTGGACCGAGGCGCCCGTCAGCGCCGGGCAGCTGTGGCGCCAGCGCTTCCGATGGAGCTACGGCACCATGCAGGCGCTCTGGAAGCACCGCCGCGCCCTGCGCGAGCGCGGGGCCTCCGGGCGCATGGGCCGCCTCGGGCTCGCCCACATCGCGGTCTTCCACGTCGCGCTGCCCCTCGCGGCGCCCCTGGTCGACCTGCTGTTCGTCTACGGGCTGCTCTTCGGCGACCCGGCGGTCGCGCTCCTGCTCTGGGGCTCGATGCTGCTGCTCCAGGTGATCGCGGGCGTGCTGGCGTTCCGGATGGACGGCGAGCCGCTCGGGCCGCTGTGGGCGCTGCCGGTGCAGCAGCTCATGTACCGCCAGCTCATGTACGTGGTGCTGGTGCAGGCCGTGATCAGTGCGGTCACCGGGGCCGGCGTGCGCTGGCAGAAGCTGCAGCGCGTCGGGGCCGTCGCGGAGCACCTCGACGCGCCGCAGGGCCAGGACGGCCGCTCGCGCCCGGCCGCCGACCGGCTCCCCACGCCATCGGTGACCCGCGGGCCGGCGCCGGACGACGCCCCGTCGTCCGAGGTGCCGGTCGCGAAGCCGACGGGCGGCGGTCGCGAACGCTGGCTGGACCTCCTGCGCGCGATCGCGCTGCTGCGCGTCGTCACCTACCACGCGTTCGGCGGCGGCTGGATGAGCATGGTCTTCCCGTCGATGGGCGTGATGTTCGCGCTCGGCGGGTCGCTCATGGTGCAGTCGCTGCGTCGCGGGGAGGCCCTCGACGTCATCGGGCACCGCCTGCGCCGCCTGCTGCCCCCGCTGTGGTTCTTCGGGCTGCTCGCGGTGCCGGTCATGCTCTGGCACGGGTGGCCCGCGCAGGACGCCGACGGCACGATCACCTCGCCGCTGGTGTGGTCGGACCTGCTGTACTGGCTCTTCCCGCTCGTCGACCCGCCCGGCAGCGACTGGGGCGCCGACGCCGTCATCGGTCTCTGGTACATCCGCGCCTACCTGTGGTTCGTGCTGCTCACGCCCCTGATGCTGTGGGCGTTCCGCCGCCGCCCGCTCCTGGCGCTCGCCGTGCCCCTGGTCGTCGTGGGTCTCGACGCGCTCGCCGGCTCGCCGCTGGGGGAGTGGGGCGCGGCCGGCCCGGTGGTCGTCGACGGCGCCACCTTCGCCGCGTGCTGGATGCTCGGCTTCGCCCACCGCGAGGGCACGCTGCGACGCCTCACGCCGTGGATCTCGTCGATCGCGGCGGTCGGGCTCGTCGCCGGCGGCCTGTTCTGGGCGTTCACCCACCCCGCCGGCGACGACGGCGTCGACCTCAACGACATCCCGTTCGCGCAGGCGCTCGTGTCGTTCGGCGCGGTGCTGCTCGTGCTGCGGATGAACCCGCAGGTGGCGTGGCTCGAGCGGGTGCCGGTGCTCGGACGGCTGGTCACGGTGGTCAACGCCCGCGCGATCACGATCTACCTGTGGCACAACGTGGCCATCGCCTTCGCCCCGGAGATCGGCGACCTGTTCGGCTGGGACTCCGAGGGCCAGCACTTCGCCATCGCCGTGTGGCTGGTCGTGGTGGCGGTCCTCGCGTTCGGCTGGGTCGAGGACCTGGCGGCGGGCCGCCGGCTCTCGGTCCTCCCCGACGGGCGCGGCAACGCCCGTCCCGCGAGGCGCACCGTCGTCGGCCCCCGCCCGCCCGTGATCCCCACCGACGTCGAGAGCGGCGAGACCTCCGCGCTCTCCCAGGGCTCCCTGCGCGCGTTCCTCGGCCGGGTCGTCGGCGCCGCCTCGCCCGCCTCACCGCCCGCCCCGCCGCCCGCCCCGCCGCCCGGTCCGGCCGACCGCGTCGTGGCCCGCCCCGGATCTCACCCCGGTGCCCGCCCCGGATCTCAGCCCGGTGCCCGTCCCGGCCCCCGACCGGTGCCGGCGGCCCGGGGGCCGGTCGCGTCGCCGCCGTCGGGCACCCCGAGCGCCGGCGGAGGACCGGGCACCGGCCGCTACACGCCGGTGCCGGTCGGGGGCGGTCCGGTCGCCGGTCCCGCGGCGGGCTCGCTGTCGCCGTCGCCGTCGCCGCCGACGTCGGCGGGGGCCGCGCGTCGCGGACGTCCCGCTCCGGTGCCGACCGGGGCGCCGATTCCCGCACCGCCGCCCCCGCTGCCCGCGCCCGCCCCGGGACGGCCGCCGGCGGGACCGGCCTCGCCCCCGGGCGGGCTGACCGCCCTCGTGCCGTCGGCGGGGGACGAGCAGGTGCTGTCGTTCGCCGAGGCCCCGTCCCGCCGCCGCACGTCCGATCCCTCCGGAGGGACCGGCCGGCACCACTGGTCCGGCGACGAGGCGGGTCGCTGACGCGGCCCTTGTACACAAGAACCGACTCCGCTCGGTAGTCGTCGGCCTTCCGGGCTTGTCCGGCCTGGTCGCCTTCCTTAGCTTGTACACAGAGCAGGGGAGATGATCGGTGTCACAGTCGGCCACCCGCGTGCACGCAGAGCTGCGCGGAGAGATCCTCGGCGGCGGGTGCGCGCCCGGCGCGCGGCTGCGCGAGGAGGAGGTCGCCGAGCGCTTCGGGGTCAGCCGGACGCCGGTGCGCGAGGCCCTGCGCCGGCTCGAGGCCGACGGGCTCGTCGTCGTCACCCCGCGGCGCGGCGCCGAGGTCGTGCGCTGGCGGGACGACGACATCGCCGAGCTCGTGGAGCTGCGGGCCCTCCTCGAGGGACACGCGGCGCGGCGCGCGGCCATCGGCGGCGACGTCGACCTCGTCGCGCTGGGCGACCTGTGCGCGCGCATGGAGGCCCGCGCGCAGGACGCCGACGGGCGCGCCGCCGACGAGATCACCCGCCTCAACATGGAGCTGCACCGCGCGGTGCACCGCGCCGCGGGCCGGCTCCTGCCCGACCTGCTCGTCCGCCTCATCGACGTACCGGTGGTGCGCCGGACGTTCCACACCTACTCGGAGGCCGAGCTGCGCCGCAGCTTCGGCCAGCACCGCGAGCTCGTCGAGGCCCTCGCCGCCGGCGACGGCGACTGGGCGGCCGCGGTCATGCAGGCCCACATCCGGGCCGCGGGCGCCACCCTGCGCTCGACACGCGACCCCGACGGTCGCTGACCCACCGCGCGTTCCAGCGCGCTACCGCCCACCACGACGGGAGCACCATGGACCGACGACGATCCGACCCGCCCGCCACCCCGCCCGCTGCCCCGCCTGCCACCCCCCACACGTCGGGCCCACCGCTGCGCGAACCCGTCCGCATGCCGTGGCTGTGGGTCGCCATGGGCGTCGTCGTCCTCGCGGGCGTCCCGCTCTACCTGCCGCCCGGGGTCATCCGGCCCCTGGTGGGCGGGGTCCCGTTCTGGCTGCTCATCAGCGTCGCCGCGACCGTCGCCTTCTGCGCGCTGACCTGCTGGGCGTGCCTGCGCGCCTGGAACATCGCCGAGCCCGCCGAGGAAGCGGCGGCGCGTGAGCAGGACGAGGAGGTGCGGTCGTGACCGGCCTGTCCTTCTCCGGGACCAGCGGCGTCCTCGTCCTCGGCGCGTACGCGGTCATGATGCTGCTCATCGGCTGGTGGGCGGGTCGCCGGACGACGTCGGACTCCGCCCGCAGCTACTACCTCGCCGGTGGGGGTCTCGGGTTCGTCGCCCTGTTCTTCACCCTCTACGCCACGCAGTACAGCGGGAACTCCATCGTCGGCTACGCCCCCTCGGCGTACCGGGCGGGGTTCTCCTGGTGGCAGTCGGTGCCGTTCATGGTCGCGGTGATCGCCGTGTACCTGCTCTTCGCGCCCCGCCTGTACGTGGTGGCCAAGCGCGAGGGCTTCGTGACGCCCACCGACTGGGTCCGTCACCGCTTCGGCTCGGGCAAGCTCGTCGTGCTCGTGGCGGTCCTCATGCTCTGGGGTCTCGCGAACTACCTGCTCGAGCAGCTGGTGGCCATGGGGCAGGGGATCGCCGGCCTGACCGGGGCCACGGTGCCCTACGAGATCGGCGTCATCGCCTTCGTGCTGGTCATGCTCGCCTACTCCTGGTCGGGCGGGATGCGGGCCGTGGCCCTCACCGACGTCATGCAGGGCATCGCCCTGATGATCGGCGTCGCGGTGCTCCTGTTCGGCGCGCTCTACCTCGTCGGTGGTGACGTCGGCGCGGTCACGACCGCGCTCGCGGACACCGACCCGGACAAGGTCGCGGTGCCCGACACCGCGACGTCGGTGGAGTGGCTGTCGATGATCGTGCTGATCGGTCTCGGCGCGGCGGTCTACCCGCACGCGATCCAGCGCATCTACGCCGCGCGCAGCGAGCGCACCCTGAAGCGCTCGCTGGCCGTGATGGCCTGGATGCCGCTGGTGACCACGGCCGTGGTCTTCGTCGTCGGCATCGTCGGCACCCAGCTCTTCCCGGGCCTGTCCCGGGACGAGTCCGAGCAGCTCGTCGGCATGATCGCCAACGAGGTCGCGGGCATCAACCTGTTCTTCTACCTCATGATGATCCTGCTGTTCGGCGGGGTCGTCGCGGCCATCGTGTCGACGGCCGACTCCGCGCTGCTCGCGTTCTCGTCGGTCGTCTCCCGCGACCTCTACGGGCGCTACGTGAACCCGTCCGCGCCGGAGAAGCGCCAGGTGCTCGTCGGGAAGATCGCGGGCGTCGCGGCCGTCGCCGTCCTGCTGGTGATCGCCTGGAACCCGCCGGGCACGCTCTACGACATCTTCGTGCTGAAGTTCGAGCTCATCGTCCAGCTCGCGCCGGTCTTCATCCTCGGCCTGTACTGGCGGCGCATGGCGGCCGGGCCGGCGTTCTGGGGGATGCTCGCGGGTGCGGTCATCGCGGGCGGCCTCACGCTGGCCGGCGTCGAGGATCTCGGCGGCGTGCCCGGCGGGCTCCTCGGGCTCGCGGTCAACGTCCTGATCTGCGTGGTCGGGTCGATGCTGGTGGGACGCCCCGACGACGGTCCCGACGAGGACCCGCTCGCGGCGGAGCCGGCGAGGGCGGGCGCGGCCTCGTCGGCCTGAACCCGCTCAGCGCACCGGACCGGCGGCGGCCGTACCGGGCGGCGGCAACGCCGTGAAGTACCGGACGATCGGCATCGAGGTGAAGCCGGCGCGCTCATAGGTCCGACGGGCGGGGGCGTGGCCCGGGTCGCCGCCCGTCTCGACCATGGCCGTCGTCAGCCCGCGCTCGGCGAAGCGGTCGACGGCGACGCGGGTGAGCGCGCTCCCGATGCCCGCGCGCTGGTGGGCAGGGTCGACGGCGATCATGACGATCTCGCCCATCGCGTCGTCGGCGTGCTCGGCCCCGACCGCGAAGCCGACGACCTCACCGTCCTGCTCGGCCACCCAGACCGCGTGCGCCGGGTCGGTGCACGCCGCCTCGACGGCGCGCTGCTGGCCCGCACGCCAGTCCGGGTGCTGGCGCTCGAACACCCCCGACCCGGCGAGCTGCGCCTCGATCGACGCGAACACGGGCGCCCAGGCCTCGAGGGAGAGCTCGACGACACGGGGGAGGTCGGCGGGCGCGAAGGTGCGGACGGTGGCGGGCACGCCCGGACAGTGGCAGCGGGGCCGCGCCGCCGGCACCCGATATCGAGCGGTCGGTCGTCCCGGGGGGATCGTGACGGAAGGGCAGCCGGCCTCGACCTCGGCCTCGGCGTCGACCTCGGCCTCGGCCTCGACCTCGACCTCGGCCTCGACCTCGGCCTCGACCTCGACCTCGGCCTCGACCTCGACCTCGGCCTCGACCTCGACCTCGACCTCGACCTCGGCCTCGACCGCGATCGAGCTCCTACGGTCCGGAGGACCCACCGGACGGAGGAGCACCAGCCGTGATCGTCACCGTCGCCAGGGCCACCGACCCTGATCGTTTCCTGGAGGTCTTCGAGACCGTCGGCGTGGAGAAACGGCGGGAGCACGGCTGCCGCGCGGCCCGGGCCTACGTCGATCCCGAGGACCCGCACCGGGTGTGGTCGGTGTTCGACTGGGACCAGCAGGACTACGACGGGTTCCTCGCCGACCCGGCGATCCCGGCGATCGCACGCCGACTCGGGCTCCGGGGTTCACCGGTCCGTGTGTTCCCCGCACGACAGCTCGACGCGTGACCGTGACCGCGACGAACTGCCCCGGCTCCACGGGCGTCTCGTCCTCGGCGCCGTCCTTCCCGGGCCGTTTGGTCGTTCGCCGCGTTCGGGTAGCGCGGCGGCCGTGGACACGGTGCTCTCCCTCCTGGCCGGGGCCGTCCTCGTCCTCGGTCTCTCCTCTCGCCTGCTCAAGCGCAACTCGCTCTCGCCGGTCCTCCTCGCCCTGCTGTTCGGCACGGCGGTGGGGCCTGCCGCCCTGGGCTGGGTCGACCCGACCCTGACGTTCCCGCGAGGTCCACTGCTGGAGGAGGTCACCCGGGTCGCCCTCGCGCTGTCGGTGGCCGACATCGGGCTCAAGCTCACGCGCCAGGACCTGCGGAGCAACGCCGCCCGCCTCGCGCTGCTGCTCACCGTGGGCATGGCGGGGATGTGGCTGCTCACCGCGCTCGGCGGCTGGTTCCTCCTCGGCCTGCCCGTCGTGGTGGCCCTGGTGCTCGGCGCCACCCTCACCCCCACCGACCCGGCCGTGGCGTCGGCCCTGGTCAGCGGGGTCCTGCCGTCGCGGATGCTGCCGAGCCGCCTGCGGACCAGCCTGCAGGGGGAGTCGGCGGTCAACGACGGGCTGGCCCTGCCCTTCGTGCTGCTCGCCGGCCTGCTCGCCACCCGGCCGGCCGGGTCGGCGGTGACGGAGTGGCTCGGGGAGGCCGCGCGGGGCGTCGGTGTGGCCGTCGTCGTCGGGGTGGCGCTGGGGTGGCTCGCGGGACGCCTGCTGCGCTTCTCCGAGCGTGAGGAGCTCGTGGCCGAGAGCTACCTCCCGCTCGTCGGGGTCGCGCTGGCGCTCCTGACCCTCGGGGTGGCGCACCTGCTCGGTGGCAGCGGCATCCTAGGGGCCTTCGTGGCCGCGCTGACAGTGTCGTTGACCCTGCCCGAGACAGTGCGCGAGGCGCAGAGCACGACCCTCACCGCGGCCGCCCGTTTCGCCGTTGTCGCGGTCTTCGGGGTGTTCGGGACCGTCCTGCCCTGGCCGGGATGGGCCGAGCTGGGCGTGCTCGGGGTCGCCTTCGGCGTGTGGGTCCTCCTCGTGCGGCGGCCGCCGGTGGTCTGGCTCGCGCTCCTGCCCACCGACACGGGCCGGACCTCCCGCACCTTCCTCGCGTGGTTCGGGCCCCTCGGTGTGGCCGGCATCTACTACATCGCCTACGTCGAGCGCTACGGCCTGCCCGAGTACGAGCGCCTGTTCGCCGCGGGGTCGCTCGCAATCTGCGTCTCGGTGCTCGTGCACACCCTGACCTCGACGCCCGGTGTCACCGGGTACGCCCGCCGCGCCGGCACCGAACGGCCCGAGGGCGAGTCCGTGCAGGTCCGCGGCCCGCTGCCGTGACCGTTCAGTAGTACCAGGGGAAGGGGCTCCAGTCGGGCGCGCGCTTCTGCAGGAAAGCGTCCTTGCCCTCGGTGGCCTCGTCGGTCATGTACGCCAGCCGGGTCGTCTCGCCGGCGAAGAGCTGCTGGCCGACGAGGCCGTCGTCGGGGAGGTTGAACGCGTACTTGAGCATCCGCTGCGCCTGAGGCGACTTGCCGAGGATCTCCCGCGCCCACTGGATCGCCGTCGTCTCGAGCTCGGCGTGCGGCACGGCCTCGTTCACCGCGCCCATGGCGTGCATCTGCTCGGCGGTGTAGGTCCGCCCCAGGAAGAAGATCTCGCGGGCGAACTTCTGGCCGACCGCGCGGGCCAGGTACGCCGACCCGAACGCCGCGTCGAAGCTCCCGACGTCGGCGTCGGTCTGCTTGAAGCGGGCGTGCTCCGCGCTGGCCAGCGTCAGGTCGGCCACCGCGTGGAGGGAGTGCCCGCCGCCGGCCGCCCACCCGTTGACGACCGCGATGACGACCTTGGGCATGAACCGGATCAGTCGCTGGCACTCGAGGATGTGCAGCCGCCCGGCGCGACCCTTCTCGTCGGCCGAGACCTCGGTCTCCGACTCGGCGTACTGGTAGCCCGTACGCCCCCGGATGCGCTGGTCGCCACCGGAGCAGAAGGCGTGCCCGCCGTCCTTCGCCGACGGCCCGTTGCCGGTGAGCAGCACGACGCCGACGTCGGCGCTCGTCCGCGCGTGCTCGAGGGCGGTGGCCAGCTCGTCGACGGTGTGCGGCCGGAAGGCGTTGCGGACCTCGGGACGGTCGAAGGCGATCCGCACGCAGCCCAGCTCGACGTGGCGGTGGTAGGTGATGTCGGTGAAGTCGTGCCCCGGCACCTGCCGCCACGCGGTCGGGTCGAAGAGCGGGGCGTCGGTGTCGACCATGGGCCGGGAGCCTAGGAGCTGGACCCTCGACCGGCCCGCCGGTCGCTGAGACGGTCTCAGCGTTGACCGGCGGGGCTGTCGGGGGTGCGGTCTACCGTCGAACACATGAGCGAAGACGTGGTCGGGCCGGCGGAGCGCGAGGCGCTCGACCGCGCCCGGCGGCGTCTCGTCGCGTCCCGGCGCGAGTACTACCGCCGGCTCGAGGACGTCGCCGAGCTGGACCGTCTCGGCGTCGCCCTGCAGACCGGCGATCGCGTGGTCGACCGGCTGGTGGGCGACCTGGGGCTGGTCGACCGGGCGGAGGCCAAGCGGTGGGTCGACGAGGCGGAGGACCTCGTGCCGCGCCGGTCGCTGCAGGGCGAGCTGCTGCCGCCGCGCTACCCCTGCACGGCGCTCGCGCTGGCCGAGGGTCGGACCGGCCCGGAGCAGGTGGCGGTGATCCGCCGGACGATGGCACGGCTGGGGCGGCTGGAGGCCATCTCCACGGTCGACCTCGCCGGCTGCGAGCGCATCCTCGCCGAGGCCGCGACGGGGATGCCGCCGCGGATGCTGCGCAAGGTCGCCGAGCGGCTGATCGCCGAGTTCGACCCGGACGGGGTCGCTCCGCCGGACGACGCCGACCGGTACGACGAGCTGCGCCTGGTGCGCCGCCGGGACGGGTCGCTGGCGATCAAGGGCCGGGTCCAGGACCCGCTCGACGCCGAGACGATCGTCGAGGTGTTCGACCTGCTGTCCACCCCGGCCGGTCCCCACGACGATCGGGACCTGCCGCGACGCCACGCCGACGCCCTCAAGGACCTCGCCCAGAACGCCCTCGGGGCGACCGGTGTGGCCACCGACGCTCGTGGCGAGGGCTCCTCGAGCGCCGCTGCCGACGAGCCCGTCGACGCCGAGGGGCCCGCCGACGCGGCCGGTCCGGTGCCGCAGGCACCGTCCCCCGCGCCGCGCGGCGGGCGCGCCTCCCCGGAGCCGGTGGCCGGAGCCGGCCGCGCGCTGCTGACGATCACCATCGATCACCGCTGGCTCCGCGCGGCGACCGGGCACGGCACGCTGGACTCCGGCGTCGCCGTCGACGTCGACACCGTGCGCCGGTGGGCGTGCGACGCCGGGATCGTCCCGGTGGTCCTCGGGAGCCGTTCCGAACCCCTCGACGTCGGGCGGCTGTCGTACACGGTTCCCGAGGCCATCCGCCGCGCGCTCGTCCTCCGCGACGGCGGGTGCGCGTTCCCCGGTTGCACCCGACGGCCGCGGCGCTGCCACGCGCACCACGTCGAGCACTGGCAGGACGGCGGCGAGACGGCGCTGGACAACGTGACCCTGCTGTGCAGGTTCCACCACCAGCTGGTCCACCACGGGCACTGGGCCGTGGCGATCGTCGACGGCCTGCCCTGGTTCACGCCGCCGAGCTGGATCGACCCGGACCGACAACCCCGGCTCGGAGGACGAGCACGCGTCGCGGCCTGACCCGCGCCCCTACGGGGGGCCACGCGGGAGGAGGCGCACGTGCCGGGCCCTGTTCACGAGTGTCGAAAAATTGACACCTTTGTCGAGATGGTCCTACCGTCGTGACGCCCGCCACGGTCCGCGGGCGTCACCACGAAGGGAGACGACGGTGTCGTCCTCGGAATCCCCCACTCCGGCATCGACAGGCCCGGCATCGGCAGGCCCGACATCGACGGGCCCGGCCGCCCGCATCTCGCCGCGCAGCGCCGCGGCCGCCGTCGCGATCTGCTTCGGCGCGATCGTGTTCGACGGCTACGACCTGATCGTCTACGGCTCGGCCGTGCCGGCGCTGCTGGCGCACCCCGAGTGGGACATGACCCCGGCGCAGGTCGGCGCCATCGGGAGCTACGCGCTGCTCGGCATGTTCCTGGGCGCGATCACGGCCGGCACGCTCACCGACCGGTTCGGCCGCCGCCGGCTCTTCATCGTCGCCCTGACGTGGTTCTCGCTGATGATGCTGCTCGCCGCGCTCGCCCCGACGCCGCTCGCGCTGGGCGTCTTCCGGTTCCTCGGCGGGCTGGGCTTCGGCGGCATCCCGCCGACGGCGATCGCCCTCGTCATGGAGGTCGCGCCCGCCGCCCGCCGGCACATGATCAACGGCCTGATGCTGTGCGGCTTCCCGCTCGGTGGCGTGCTCGCGGCCCTGCTCGCCCTGTTCCTGCTCGAGCCCGCCGGGTTCCGGGTGCTGTTCGCGGTGGGCGCGCTGCCGCTGGTCACGCTCGTCCCGCTGGCCCTGTGGCTGCTGCCGGAGTCGCCCGGGTTCGTCGCCGGCGCGGCGCGGGCCGCCCGCGGACAGGTCCGCACCCTCTTCCGCGGGCGCGCCGCCGTGGCGACGCTGCTGTTCGTGGTCGCCAACTTCTGCGGCTTCCTGCTGGTCTTCGGCCTGAACACCTGGCTGCCGCAACTGATGCGCGGCGCCGGCTACGCGCTGGGCTCGGCGCTGGCGTTCCTGCTGGTCCTCAACCTCGGCGCGATCGTCGGCGGGCTCGTCGGCTCGTCGCTCGCCGACCGGTTCGGCAGCCGCTGGATCGCCACCACCCTGTTCGTGCTCGCGACCGCGTCGCTGCTGCTCATCGCCGTGCCGCTGCCGACGGTCGTGCTCTACGCGCTGGTCTTCGTCGCCGGCGCCGCGACCACCGGCAACCAGATCGTCGTCTACGGCTACGTCGCCGCCCACCACCCGCTCGCGCACCGCGCCACCGCGCTCGGGGTCAGCAGCGGGATCGGTCGTCTCGGCGCCGTCACCGGCCCGGTCCTCGGCGGGGCGCTGCTCTCGGCCGGGGTCGGGCTCGGCGGCAACGTCGCGATCTTCGCCCTGGTAGCGGTCCTCGGCGCGGTCGCCTGCGCCCTGGTGCCCCGCGCCACGAGCACCGCCGACCCCGCCGACGACACCGCCCGGACCACGGATGCGACCCCTGCCGCCGCCCCCGCCCGGGTCCAGGCCTGACACGCGCGTCGACGCGAGAGGAGGAGCCACCATGTCGGTCGAGACCGTCCCGCCGGCACCGCCGGCACTCTCAGCCCCGCCGGCCCCGTCGCCGCCGTTCCGGCCCGAGCTCGCGGACCGCTACCGCCGCGAGGGTCACTGGGGCACCGAGCCCCTCGGGGAGGTCCTGCGCGCCGTGGTGCGCCGCCGACCCGGGCACCCCGCGCTCGTCACCCCGGAGTCCCGCTGGACGTACGCCGACCTCGACGCCGCGAGCGACGCCCTCGCGGCGGGGCTGCTGACGCGCACCCCGCTCCGCCCGGGTGACCGGGTGATGGTCCAGCTCGGGAACGTCGCCGAGACCGTCGTCGCCTACTACGGCGCGGTCAAGGCCGGCATCGTGCCGGTCTGCACGCTGCCCCAGCACGGCGTGCGCGAGATCGGCCTGCTCGCCGAGCACACCGGCGCGCGCGGCCACCTCGTGCAGGCCGACGCCCCGCGCCGCGACCTCGTCGCCGAGGGGCAGCGCCTGCAGGAGACCGTCGACGGGCTGGACACGCTCATCGTCGTCCGCGGGCCCGCGCCGGCGGGGGCGGTCGCGTTCGACGAGCTCCTGGCCGCGGAGGCCGCGGAGGCCACGGAGGCCACGGCGCTCCCGGACCTCGACCCCGACGACGTCGTCGCCTTCCAGCTCTCCGGGGGCACGACGGGCCTGCCCAAGGTCGCCCCGCGCCGTCACCACGAGTACGCCTACAACTTCCTGGCCTGGGCGCGCGCCCTCGAGCTCGACGAGGACTCGGTGGTGATGCACCCGCTGCCGATCATGCACAACGCCGGGATCGCCGCGGCCCTGCAGCCGGCGCACCTCACGGGCGGCACTTTCGTGCTCGCGCCCAACGCGGACGCCGGGACGGTGCTGGAGCTGGTCGAGCGCGAGCGCGTCACCGTCGTGCCCGTCGTGCCGCCCGCCGTCGCGATCCGCCTGCTCGACCACCCGCGGGCCCGCGGGACCGACCTGCGCAGCCTCCGGAGGTTCGCCCTCGGCGGGCAGCGCCCGTCGGTGGAGCTGCTCGACCGTCTCGAGGCCGAGCTGGGCATCCCGACACAGCAGATGTTCGGCATGGCCGAGGGGATGTTCCTGTACACGCCGCCCGAGAGCCCCCGATGGGTCCGCCGGCACACCGTCGGCACGCCGATCTCGCCCGCCGACGAGGTGCGCGTGCTCGACGTGGGCACCGACGACGAGGTGGCCGACGGCGAGCTGGGCGAGATGGCCTGCCGCGGGCCGTACACGATCCCGGGCTACTACCGGGCCGAGGCGCACAACGGGAACGCCTTCACCGCCGACGGCTTCTACCGCACCGGCGACCTCGTCACGCGCCACGTCGTCGACGGCGTCCCCTTCTACGCGATCGACGGTCGCATCAAGGACGTCATCAACCGCGGGGCCGAGAAGATCCACGCGGAGGAGGTCGAGGAGCTGCTCGTGCGCCACCCGGCCGTCCACGGGGCCGCGCTCGTCGCGATGCCCGACGCCGTGCTCGGCGAGCGCCTCTGCGCCTACGTCGTGCCCGCGGGGGAGACGGCTCCGACGCTCGAGGAGCTCACCGCGTTCCTGCTCGACCAGGGGCTCGCACGGTTCAAGCTGCCGGAGCGGGTGGAGGCCGTCGCGGCGTTCCCGCTGACCTCGGTCGGCAAGGTCTCGAAGAAGGACCTGCGCGCCGACATCGCGGCCAAGCTCGAGCACGAGGGGAGCCCGTCGTGAACCTGGGCAGCATCGCGGTGCTCGGCGGCGGCCCGGCGGGCCTGTACGCCGCGCGTCTGTTCAAGCTCGCCCACCCCGCGGCGCGGGTCGTGGTGCACGAGCAGTCGACGCCGGAGACGACCTTCGGGTTCGGCGTCGCGATCGCCGCGCGGACCCAGCGCAACCTCGAGGCCGCCGACCCGGCGACGCTCGCGGACATGCTCGCCGCCGGGCGCCCGCACGACATGCGGATGCTCGTCGGCGACCGGGAGGCGCGCGTCCACAACGGGGCGCTCATCGGCATCGCGCGCCCGGAGCTGCTGGCGATCCTCACCCGCCACGCCCGGGCGGCGGGCGTCGAGATCGAGCACGGACGCCGGGTCGCGGTCGAGGACCTGGACGCCGACCTCGTGGTCGCGGCCGACGGCGTCAACAGCCGCACCCGCGCCGCGCTGGCCGACGAGCTCGGCGCCCATGTCGACGTCGCCGGCGGGCTCTACCTCTGGGCCGGCGTCGACGTCGCCCTCGACACGGCGATCTTCGCGCCCGCCACCACCGCCCACGGCACGTTCGTCACGCACGCCTACCCCTACGCGGGAGGTCGCAGCACCTTCCTCGTCGAGACCGACGAGGCGACGTGGCGGGCGGCGGGGTTCGACGCGACGACCGAGGAGACGCCGCCCGACGCGTCGGACACCGCGTCGCTGGATTACCTGTCGGACGCGTTCGCCCACCGGCTCGGCGGGCACCGGCTCATCGGCAACCGCACCCGCTGGCTGCGGTTCCGCACCGTGCACTGCGAGCGGTGGACCCACGGCAACGTCGTCCTGCTCGGGGACGCCGCGCACACCGCGCACTACTCGGTCGGGTCGGGCACCAAGCTCGCGATGGAGGACGCGATCGCGCTGGTCCGCGCGGTCGACGCCGCCGGCGACCTGCCGTCGGCCCTGCGGGGCTACGAGGCGGAGCGCCGGCCCCAGGTCGAACGCCTCCAGGAGCTCGCGCGCCGCAGCCGACTGTGGTGGGACTCGTTCCCGCAGCGCACGCACCTGCCGGTCGACCAGCTGATGGTCGCCTACATGACCCGCACCGGGAACGTCGACCTCACGCGCTTCGCCGGCACCAGCCCCGACGTCGCGCGCCGCGGGCTGGCGGCGTACGCGGGCACCGACGGCTCCGACCTCGCCGCCCTGCCCGACGACCTCCCCGCCTGGGTGCTCGACCGGCCGCTCGACCACGGCGGTCGCCACTGGCCCGGGCGCCTGCTCGACCCCGCCGACCGCGACCGTCTCTCGGCGCCCCCCGAGGACACCGCCGGCGACCTGGCCCGCGTCGCGGTCGACCTCGACGACCCGTGGAGCGCCGACGGCGACGCCCTGGTCAAGCGGCTGCACGACCTCGCCCAGCGCGGGTGGCACGGCTTCTGGCTGACCGGGCCGGCGGCGCGCGGCGCCGTCCTCACGCGCCTCGACGTCGGCGAGCGGCTGCGCGAGGAGACCGGGGCGCTGGTCGTCGTCGAGGGGCCGCCGGACACGCTGGGGGACCTCACCGCCGGCCTCGTCGCGGGGCGCACCGACCTGGTCTGCGCGGGGTAGGGCGCCGACGGGCACGATGGGGCGGGACCGGCCGGGGACGAGGCCGAGCGGGGGGCGGGGATGGCACGGCAACAGAGCCGCCGACGGCTGGTGGCCGACGAGCTGCTGGAGCACGCGGGCCGGCTGTTCGCGACCAAGGGCTACGCGAACACGTCGTTCCAGGACATCGCCGACGCCATGGGCGTGAGCCGGCCCGCGCTGTACCACTACGTCAGCAACAAGGAGGAGATCCTCGCTGCGCTCGTCCGTGACGTGCTCGAGCGCGTGGTGGAGATCCTCGAGGAGTCGGCGGCGCGCGAGGACCTCGACGCGGGCGAGCGCGTCGAGCTCGCGCTGCGGCGGATCATCGTCAACAACGCGCACAACACGTCGCGCTTCCGGCTGCTCGACCGCAGCGAGCCCGACCTGCCCGAGGAGATCGCCGAGGTGCACCGCGCGGCCCGGCGCCGCGTGCTGGCGCTGCTCACCGGGATGATCGAGGCGGCCGTGGCGGCGGGCCACTTCCGGCCCCTGCCGGCGCGGACGGTCGCCCTCGCGATGCTCGGCACCGCGAACTGGGTGGCCTGGTGGTACCGCCCGGACCACGACGGCGACGCCGAGGCGGTGGCCGACGTGCTGGTGGACGTCGCGCTCTCCGGCGTGCGGCGGCACGAGGGCCGGCAGGTCGAGGCCGGGCCCTGGGCGGCGCTGGCGCTGCTGCGCGAGGACATCAGCCACCTCGAGTCGGCGATGACGAGCGCGCTGCGCAGCCCGGACGGTGACGTCGGGCGGTGACGTGGGGCACGAAGCTCGCCATACTCCGCCCGTGGCCTACGACACCGAGCTCGCCGAGCGGCTGCACGCCCTGCTCGCCGGGCACGACGACCTCACCGAGAAGCGGATGTTCGGCGGTCAGGCGTTCCTGCTCGGCGGGCACATGGCCGTCTGCGCGGGCAGCCGGGGCGGGCTGATGGTGCGCATCGACCCGGCGCGCGCCGAGACCCTGCTCGATCGCGCGGGCGCCCGGCCGACGGAGATGCGCGGGCGCCCGATGCGCGGCTGGCTCGACGTCGAGGGCGAGCTCGACGACGCCGCGCTGCAGGGCTGGGTCGACGAGGGCGTGACCTACGTGCGGTCACTGGAGCCCAAGGAGCCGCCCGGGGAGCCGGCCAGGTAGGCCCGCAGGGCCGCCCGGTCGGGCTTGCCGATCCCGCGCAGCGGCAGGGCGTCGAGCACCGCCACCGCCCGCGGCGCCGCCCGCCCGAGGTCCGGCGCGACCGCCGCCCGCAGCGCCTCGCCGTCGAGCCCGTCCCCGACGACGGCGGCCACGACGCGGGCGCCCCACTCGGGGTCGGGCACCCCGACCACGCACGCCTCGCGCACCCCGACCTGG
Source organism: Actinomycetospora sp. ABD4_176 (assembly GCF_056311855.1). Lineage (NCBI taxonomy): Bacteria > Bacillati > Actinomycetota > Actinomycetes > Pseudonocardiales > Pseudonocardiaceae > Actinomycetospora > Actinomycetospora sp. ABD4_176. The sequence continues at coordinate 5,317,872 of NZ_CM149974.1, forward strand.
GCGAGCAGCGCGCGCTCGACGGTCGCGGGGGCGACGTTCTCGCCGCCGGTGACGATGACGTCGTCGGCGCGCCCGAGGACCGCGAGGCGGCCGTCGGGGGACCAGGCGCCGAGGTCGCTGGTGCGGAAACGTCCGTCCGCGGCGAAGGCCGCGCGGTCGGCGTCGGACACCGCGCCCCGGTAGCCCGCCGCGACCGTCCCCCCGCCGAGCACGATGCGCCCGTCGGGCTCGAGGTCGACGGTGACGCCGTCGAGCGGGCGGCCGTCGTAGACGCAGCCGCCGCAGGTCTCGCTCATGCCGTAGGTGGTGACCACCGGGACCCCCGCCGCGCGGGCCCGTTCCAGCAGCGCGACGTCCGCGGCCGCCCCGCCGAGCAGCACCGCGGTGAACGACCGCAGCGCGTCGAGCGCGGCGCCGCCCGCGTCGAGCAGGCGCCCGAGCTGGGTGGGGACGAGCGAGGTGTAGGCGGCGCCGGCCTCGCCCGCGAGCGCGGCGAAGGCGTCGGGGCGGAACCCCTCGCGCAGGTCCATCGCCGCGGCGGGCGCCCCGGCGTGCGCGGAGCGCAGCAGCACCTGGAGGCCGGCGACGTGGTGGGCGGGCAGCGCGAGCAGCCAGCGCCCGGGCGGGCCGATCCGCCGGTGGGTCGCGTCGGCCGAGGCGCGCAAAGCGGACGCGGGGAGCAGCACGGCCTTGGCGTCGCCGGTGGAGCCCGTGGTCGTGACGACGGCCGCGACGTCGTCGTCGACCGGGGCGGTCAGCGCCGCGGCCGGGGCCTGCTCGCCGGGACCGGTCGGCAGCACCGCGGGACCCTCGCCGTCGAGCGCGGCGGCCGCGAGCTCGCCGAGGTGTGCCGCGGCCCGCGGGCTCCCGTCGGTCGGGACCGGCTCCACGGCGCGCACCGATCTAGGGTAGGCGCGATGAGCGGGGTCTTCGTCGTGGCGCTGCCGATGCGCACCCGGTTCCGGGGGATCACGGCGCGCGAGACCGCGCTGGTCGAGGGCCCGGCGGGCTGGGGCGAGTTCTGCCCGTTCGTCGAGTACGACGACGCCGAGGCGCTCGGCTGGTGGCGCTGCGCGCGCGAGGCCGCGCACGAGGGCTGGCCCGCGCCGGTGCGCGAGCGGGTCGAGGTCAACACCACCGTGCCCGCCGTCGGGCCCGGGCAGGCGCACCGGATGGTGCGCGACTCCGGTGCGCGCACGGCCAAGGTCAAGGTCGCCGAGAAGGGCCAGGACGCGCGCGACGACCTCGCCCGGGTCGAGGCGGTCCGCGACGCGCTGGGCCCGGACGGGCGGGTGCGGGTGGACGCGAACGGCGGCTGGGACGTCGACGGTGCCGTCGCCGCGATCACGGCGCTGGCGCGGGCCGCGGGCGGGCTGGAGTACGTGGAGCAGCCGTGCGCGTCGGTCGACGAGCTGGCCGCGGTGCGCCGCCGGGTCGACGTGCCGGTGGCCGCGGACGAGTCGATCCGCCGGGCCGAGGACCCGCTGCGCGTCGCGCGCGCCGGGGCCGCCGACGTCGCGGTGCTGAAGGTCGCGCCGCTGGGCGGGGTGCGCGCGGCGCTGCGGGTGGCCGAGGAGATCGGGCTGCCGTGCGTCGTGTCGTCGGCGGTGGAGAGCTCGGTGGGCCTGGCCGCGGGACTCGCGCTCGCCGGGGCGCTGCCGGAGCTGCCGTACGCCTGCGGGCTGGGCACGGCGGACCTGCTCGCCGGCGACGTCGTCGCCACCCCCCTGTACCCGGTGGACGGCTACCTCGACGTCCCCCGCCGGCCGCCGGAGCCGGATCCCGCATTGCTCGCGTGTTACGCCGCGGATCCGGCCGCGCGCGACCGGTGGACCGCGCGTCTGGCCCGGGTACAAGGGCTGTCATGAGCGACAAGGACGACCGCCTCGAGGCCGGCCGCGACATCGTGCGCGCGAAGGAGGCCCGGGGCGTCAGCTGGGCGGAGCTCGCGAAGGCGCTGGACCGGTCGCTGGTCTGGACGACGTCGGCGCTGCTCGGGCAGCAGCCGCTCGACGCGGAGCAGGCGCGCACGATCGGCGACCTGCTCGACCTCGACGAGGTCACCGTCGACGCCCTGACCCTGCCCCCGGTGCGCGGCGACCTCGCCCACGACCCGACGGAGCCGGTGACGTACCGCCTCCAGGAGGCCCTGCAGGTCTACGGGACGAGCATCCACGAGCTCATCCGCGAGGAGTTCGGCGACGGCATCATGAGCGCCATCGACTTCACCCTCGACCTCGAGCGCGTCGAGGACCCCAAGGGCGACCGGGTGAAGCTGACGTTCAACGGCAAGTTCCTGCCGTACAAGGTCTGGTAGAAGTACCGAGACACGCCGGGTCGGGCTGAGGGGGTCGCTCCCCGCGCGCGAGTAGCGTGCGCAGCGTGACCGCCGCGCCCACGCACAAGACGGCGCCCTCGCCCGAGGCCCCACCGCCCGAGGCCGAGGACGCCGAGGCGGTCGCGGGCACGGCTACCGGGGCCGCCGGGTCGGACCCGCGCCTGGAGCACGGCCCGCCCGAGCACGTCCGCACCGCGTTCGGCGTGCGCGACGCCGTGCCGCGGCCGCGCCCCGACCTCCCCGGCCCCGCCTGGCGCTGCGACTCGCTGGTGCTGCGACCGGTCGCGGACACCGTGCTGGCGGCGTGGTCGGCGGGCGCGATCGAGGAGCTCGCCACCGTCGGCGTCGACGGGCTGCGCCTCGCGCGGCCGGTGCGCGCCAGCGACGGCCGCCGCGTGGTGGCGGGGTGGGCCGCCAGCCACGACGTCGCGGGCCGCGTCGAGCCGCGCCACGACGACGTCGTCGCCGCCTCCCTGCGCCTGCACCGGGCGACGGCGCGCCTGGAGCGCCCCCGCCTGGTCGACGACCGCGACGACCTGCTCGCCCGCGCCGACCGTGCGGCGTTCGGCGAGCGCACCGTCCCGCTCGACCCCGAGACGGGCGGCACGCTGTTCGGCGAGCTCGCCCGTCGCCGGCGTGCGCTGGAGCGCCCGTCACAGCTCGTGCACGGCGACCTGTTCGGCACCGTGCTCTTCGACCCGTCCGACCCGGGCGCGCCGCCCGCGGTGCTCGACCTCGTGCCGTTCTGGCGCCCCGTGGAGTGGGCGGCGGCGGTCGTCGTCATCGACGCCCTGGCCTGGGGCGGCGCCGACCCCGGCATCCTCACGCGCTGGTCGCACCTCGCGGCGTGGCCGCAGATGCTGCTGCACGCGCTGCTGTTCCGGCTCGCGGTGCACGCCCAGCACCCCTCGTGCACCCGCGAGTCGCTGCAGGGCCTCGAGCACGCGGCGCGCCTCGTCGGCAGCCTGCTGCCGCCGTCCTGAGCGCGCCGTCCCGAGCCCGCCGTCCTGGACTCGGCAGGGTGACGCGGCACGCACGGTGCGTTCCCGCCACGGCAACCCGCGGTCACGCCCGCGTCACACCGGCTTCCTAACGTCCGCCTCTCCACCACCGACCGGCTGCCCCGCGGCCGGGTGAGGAGGCGAGACGATGACCGCAGCGCTGCTGCGCGGACGCTGGATCGAGGACTGGCGTCCCGAGGACGAGACGTTCTGGCAGCGCACGGGCAAGCGGATCGCGAACCGGAACCTGTGGTTCTCGGTCTTCTCCGAGCACATCGGGTTCTCGATCTGGACCCTGTTCTCGGTCCTCGTGCTCTTCATGGGGCCCGACTACGGCATCGACGCGGCCGGCAAGTTCCTGCTGGTCTCGGTGGCGACGTTCGTGGGGGCGGCGCTGCGCCTGCCCTACAGCCTCGCCGTCGCGGTGGTCGGCGGGCGGAACTGGACGGTGATCAGCGCCGCGCTCCTGCTCGTGCCGACGATCCTGCTGGCCGTGGTCATGGAGCCCGGCACCTCGTACACCACGTTCGTCGTGATCTCGGCGCTCGTCGGGCTCGGCGGGGGCAACTTCGCGTCGTCGATGACCAACATCAACGCGTTCTTCCCGGACCGGGCCAAGGGCGCGGCGCTCGGCATCAACGCCGGCGGCGGGAACCTGGGCGTGGCCGTCATCCAGCTCGTCGGCCTGCTGGTCATCGCGACCGCGGGCCCCGACGCGCCGCGCCTGCTGCTCGCGGTCTACATCCCGCTGATCGTGCTGTCGCTGGTGGGCGCCGCGCTGTTCATGGACAACATCGCGTCGGTGCGCAACGACGCCGGCGCGCTCCGGGAGGCCGCCCGCGACGCCCAGACGTGGGTGATGGCGTTCCTCTACATCGGGACGTTCGGGTCGTTCATCGGCTACAGCTTCGCCTTCGGCCTGGTCCTGCAGAACCAGTTCGGCCGGACCCCGCTGCAGGCCGCGGCGGTGACCTTCATCGGTCCGCTGCTGGGGTCGCTGATCCGCCCCGTCGGCGGCTGGCTCTCCGACCGCGTCGGCGGCGTGAAGGTCACCTTCTGGAACTTCGCGGCGATGGCGGTGTCCACCGTGATCTGCATCGTCGCGTCGGGCATCGACTCGCTGGCCCTGTTCACCGTCGGGTTCGTGCTGCTGTTCATCACGTCGGGCATCGGCAACGGCTCGACGTACAAGATGATCCCGTCGATCTTCCGCACCAAGGCTCTCGCCGCGACCGAGGAGCGCGGGTGGGACCGGGAGACCGCGCTGCTGTGGGCGCGGCGCATCTCCGGCGCCGCGATCGGCATCACCGCGGCCGTCGGCGCGTTCGGCGGCCTGCTCATCAACCTGGCGTTCCGGTCGTCGTTCCAGGCCACGCAGTCGGGCGCGCCGGCGTTCTGGGCGTTCCTGGTCTTCTACGCGGCCTGCATGGCGGTGACGTTCGCCGTCTACATGCGCAACGCGACGGCGGCGACCGACCCGAGGACCGGCACGCGCGTCTCCTACGCGGAGGTCTGATCCCCGTACCGACGCCGTCGCGCCTCGTCACGACCTATCCTGGAGGTGTGATCGTGAGCGGGCCGCTGACCGGGTGGCGGGTCGGCGTGACGGCCGACCGTCGCGCCGACGACCAGCTCGACCTGCTGCGCCGCAAGGGCGCGGAGGTCGTGCACGGCCCGACGATGCGGATCGTGCCGCTGGAGGACGACGCGGAGCTCGCCGCCACCACGCGGGCGCTGCTCGCCGACCCGCCGGCCGTCGTCGTCGCCACCACCGGGCAGGGGTTCCGGGGCTGGCTCGAGGTCGCCGAGAGCTGGGGGCTGGGCGAGGAGCTGGCGCGGGTGCTGGCGTCGGTGACGCTGCTCGCGCGCGGCCCCAAGGCGCGCGGGGCGATCCGCGGCGCGGGGCTGCGGGAGGCGTGGTCGGCGGACGCGACGGAGTCGTCGCCCGAGGTGCTCGAGCACCTGCTCGCGACCGGGGTCGACGGCACCCGGGTCGTGGTGCAGCGCCACGGCGACCCCATGACGGACTTCCTCGCGGCGCTGCGCGCGGCCGGGGCCGACGTGACCACCGTCGACGTCTACCGGTGGGAGCCGCCGCCGGACCTGCCCGCGGTCGACGCGCTCATCGACGCGATCGTGGCGCGCGCGGTCGACACGGTGACCTTCACGAGCGCGCCAGCGGTCGAGGGGCTCGTGCACCGGGCCGAGGCGCGGGGTCTGCGCGCCGAGGTGGTCGCCGCGCTGCGCGCGGGCCTCGACGGGGGCGGGGTGCTCGCCTGCTGCGTGGGGCCGGTGACCGGCGCGCCGCTCGAGCGCCTGGGCGTCGTCGGCATCGCGCCGGAGCGGTTCCGCCTGGGCGCGATGGTGAAGCGGCTCGAGGAGCACGCGCGCGCCGTGGCGGGCGTGTGAGCGCTCCCGCCCTGCTCCTGCTCGCCCACGGCACGCAGGACGCCGCCGGCCGCGAGACGTGGGAACGGCTGACCGCCGCGGTGGCGCGGGCCGTGCCGGACGTCGAGGTGCGGCTGGCCTACGCCGACGTGGTGAGCCCGACGATGGCCGAGTCGCTCGCCGGGCTCGCCGGCCCCGTCGTGATCGTGCCGGCGTTCCTGGCCGCCGGGTTCCACGTGCGCGTCGACGTGCCCGAGCAGCTCGCGGCCACGGGCCGCACCGACGTCGTCGTCGCCGAGGCGTTCGGGCCCGACCCGCAGCTGGTGGGGGTGCTGCTCGACCGGCTCGCGGAGGCCGGTGCGCAGCCCGGCGACACCGTGGTGCTCGCCGCGGCGGGCTCGACCGACCCGCGCGCCCGCGGGGACCTGGACACCGCGGCGGCGCTGCTCACCGCGCGCGTGGGGCACGAGGTGCCGGTCGGCTACATCGCCGGCGGCGAGCCCCGGGTGGCGTCGGTGGTGGCGTCGGCGGGGTCGCGGGGACCGCGGGTCGTCGTGGCGAGCTGGCTGCTCGCGCCCGGGGCGTTCCACCGGTGGCTCGCCGGCGCGGGCGCGGCGGTCGTCGCCGAGCCGCTGGGCGAGCACCCGGACGTCGTCGCCGTCGCCGTGCGGCGCTACCGGGCGGCGACGTGACCGCGCGGGGCCGGGCGCCGGTCGGGCTGGTCGTGCGCCTCTTCGCGTCCGACGGGCGCTGGATCGCCTGGTACCGGCCGGGGCTGCCGTACCTGTGGAACACCGGTGACCGGTGGATCGGCTGGTTCCCCTGGGCAGACGAGACGACGCCGGAGCCCCGTGACGACGTGCTCGACCCGTCCGACGCGTACCTCGGCACGGTCGTCGGCGACCGTCTCCTCGTGCGGACCGCACGCCGGCCCCGGCCGATCCCGTCGAGGGTCCCTGAGCCGCGACGACCGGTCGGACCGCCCGATGTGGACCGGGCGCAGGCCGTCCCTCCACCGATCGGGTTCACGGACGTGCCGCTCGACCGGCTCGTCGGCGACTGAGCGCCACACCGAGGTTTACTCGGCGTCACGATGGGGTGATGCTGTGACCATGCTCGCCCGGGTCATCGGCACGATCGTCATCATCCTGGTGCTGTTCGCGATCATCTCGAACCCCCAGGACGCCGCCGAGAACACGCGCGACGGCGCCTCGACCCTGGCGGACGCCGGGACGTCGATCACGGTCTTCCTGTCCAGCGTGGTCAACAACCTCGCGGGGACGACCAGCTCCTCCACGGGGACCTACTACTACCCGTCCGGCGGCATCGAGACGGGCGACGGCTCCACCCCGACCCTCCGCTGACCCCCGGCCGTACGAGCGATGCGGCATCGCTGGCGTCTGACGCCAGGATCGCCACATCCTCGATGCCGCGACACGCCGTGAGGTGGGCTCAGGCGTGGGGCTGCAGCTCGGTGACCGCGACGACCCGCGGGGCCGGCAGCAGAGCAGCGACCGTGAGGCCCTCGCGGATGTCGTCCTCCACCCCGCTCGGGTCGTCGTGGATCTGTGTCGGTCGTGAGCCGATGACGACGAGACCGGCGTCCCGCAGCGACCGGCGCCGTCGCACGGTCGCCTCGACCTGCTCGGGGGTGGCGAAGTGCGCCTCCACCGAGTCGATCTCCCACACCAGTCCGACATCCTCCACGTAGGCGTCCACCACGGCGAGGAGTCGCCTGTCGGGTCGCAGGAGACGCACGTTGAACCCGGCCGGAGGCAGGTCCCTCGCGAGCCACCACTCGCGGGCGTCGAACTCCGCCGCCGAGTGCACCCCGGCGAGCAGCGCGCGCAGGACGAGGCGGGGCGCGGCGGTGCCCTTGCGGCACCCGGCCTCGAGCTCCTCCTCGAGGTGCTCGGGCAGGAGCATCCCGCGTTGGCAGGGTTCGGCCAGCAACGCGGAGATCGACCTCGGGGCCCGCCGGCGACGTGCCTCGTCGAGGATCGCCCGGACCAGGGGCGCGACGGCGTGGCCGCCCCGCTCGACGGGGCGCGGCGGGCGGGTGGTCCGCTCCACGAGGACGAAGCCGACGCTGCGCACCTGTCGATGGGCGGGGACGAGCACGTGCACGACGTCGTCGTCGTCGGGGAGGCGGCGCAGTCCGTGGTGCCGGCACGCGGCCACGCCCGTCAGCATCGCGCCCTCGCCGCAGTACACGAGGGCGGCGATCTCGCGCTCGCGGCGTGTCGGCGTGCCGTTGTGGAGCAGGATGATCCCGGGCAGGAGGCGCTGCCAGGGGCCGCCGTGGCGGCACCGGCGATAGACGGTCGTCTCGTCCATCCCGAGCGCGACGAGCGTGCGCACCGCGACGACCCCCTCGACGCTCACCGCGGTCAGCAGGTCGGGATCGCCGAGCCAGTCTCCGTGTCGCACGGTGGGAGTGTCGGTCGGTCGTCCGCCGGAGCGTGAGCGTCGTCGTGCTGCCCTGTGGACGCCGCGGGGGGATGGGGACCGGCCGCGCGCACGCCGGCCGACCGCACCATGGGGATGGCGCAGGGCGTTGCTGCTCGTGGCGGCGTTCGGCGGTCCCGCCGTGGTCCCGACGCGGCGAGGGGCACGTGAACCCCTGGCCCGGCGTGTCCCGTCGCCGACGGTGTGGCGATCCTGGCGTTGAACGCCAGCGATGCCGCATCGCTCGTAGGTGGGTCACCGCGGTGAAACACGCGGGGGAGGACGACCCGCTCTCGTAGTCACGAGGAAACACTTCGGAAATCGGTCGTTGGTGTGCTGGGTCGCAGCGAGGAACGGTCCCGCCGCTCCTCCCGCGGGGTCGGCGAGGACCCCGCTCCCTCCCCACGATGCCCGGCGCCGCACGCCCGCGCCGTCCGTCCCACCGTGTCCCACCCCGGCTGCCCGAGGAGAACCATGACCAGCACCGAGCTCTCCGACGTCGAGAAGAAGAGCCTCGAGGAGATCCCGCACCCGTCGCTGCCCGAGGGCTCGAGCATCTACGGCGGCACCAAGGTCTTCCCCGACCTCCAGGCCGAGAACGGCGAGACCTACTTCACCCTCGTGCACGGCATCGCGCACGAGTCGTCGGTCAGCTTCGTCGCCGTCCTGCAGGCCACCCGCGCGCTGCGCAAGGGCTTCGAGTCGGCCATGTACTTCTACGGCCCCGGCTCCCTGAACTGCCTGGCCACGCGCGGGTTCCCCACCACCGGCACCTCGGCGTTCCCCGGCGAGCACAACATCAACGACCAGCTCAAGACGTTCATGGGCGAGGGCGGCAAGGTCTACTGCTGCCGCTTCGGGCTGTCGCTGCACGGCGCCCGCGAGGAGGACCTCATCGAGGGCGTCATCCCGACGCACCCGCTCGACGTCCAGGACGCGCTCATCCACTACGCCCGCAAGGGCGCGATCATCAACTCGACCTACCAGCTCTGACGCGCCGCGGCCGGTGCGGGACCACCCCGCACCGGCCCCAAGCCACCCCGCACCGAGAGTCCTGGAGGTCCGCCATCACATCCGATCCCGGGCTGTCCGCCCGCTCCGAAGTGGCCGTCCGCGGCGTCGCGCTCGACCTCCCCGACAGCACCACCGACCGCACCACCGACAGCACCACCGACCGCACCACCGACCGCACCACCGACCGCACCACCACCGACAGCACCACCACCGACCTCGGCGCGACGATCCCCCTGCGCCGCCCCGGTGGGGCCGGCCCGTCCGCCGACGGCCACCTCCTCGTCGACGGGCTCCGGACGACGGTCCCCATCGACCCCGCGAGCCCCTACCGCCTGCGCAACGGGCGGCTCGTGCGCACCGGTCCCGACGGCGGCGTCACCGACCTCGGCGTCGACGTCGCCACCGTCGCCCGCCCCGCCTTCTACGACCTGCGCACCGCCGACGGCGTCGGGTACGAGAAGATCGCCCGCCTGCACGGCGACGACGTCCTGGCGACGACGGTCGTGCAGACCTGCGTGCGCTACGGAGCCGACGACGACAGCGAGGACCGCTGCCGCTTCTGCGCCATCGAGCAGTCGCTGCGCTCCGGCGCGACGACGGCCGTGAAGACGCCCGAGCAGCTCGCCGAGGTCGCCGAGGCCGCGGTCCGCCTCGACGGCGTGCGGCAGATGGTGCTCACCACCGGGACGACCAACGGCCGCGACCGCGGCGCCCGCCACCTCGCCCGCTGCGTGCGCGCGATCAAGGCCGCGGTGCCCGGGCTGCCGATCCAGGTCCAGTGCGAGCCGCCCGCGCCGTCCGACCTCGCCGCGCTGCACGAGCTGAAGGCGGCCGGCGCCGACACGATCGGCATCCACGTCGAGTCCCTCGACGACGCCGTGCGCGCCCACTGGATGCCGGGCAAGGCCACCGTCCCGCTGAGCCAGTACCGGCTCGCCTGGGACGAGAGCGTGCGCCTGTTCGGCCCGAACGCCGTCTCGACCTACCTCATCGTCGGGCTCGGCGAGGATCCCGACGAGCTGGTCGCCGGGGCCGCCGAGCTCGTCGACCGCGGCGTCTACCCCTTCGTCGTCCCCTACCGCCCGATCCCGGGCACGCTCGCCTTCGCCGACGGCGACCCCGCGCCCGACCCCGAGCTCCTCGCCGAGGTCACCGCCCGCGTCGCCAAGGTCCTGCAGGCCGCCGGGATGCGCGGCGCCGACCAGGCCGCCGGCTGCGCGGCGTGCGGCGCGTGCTCGGCGCTGTCGGCGGCGGGGGGCTGAGGATCGTGTCGCTCCTCGACGACTCGTTCGGGCTGGGGGCCGCCGACGAGATCCTCGGCGGCCGCACCCGCCGGCCCGCCCGCGACGTCACGATCACCGAGGCGCCCGCCGCCGACGCCCGCCACCCCGACGTCGGCGCCCACCGGGCCCTGCGGCGCGCGGTGTTCGTCGACGAGCAGGGGCTGTTCCGCGACGACGGTGTCGGTGACCTCGACGAGCACGACCACGACCCGCGCGCCGTCGTGCTCGTCGCCCGCGACGGGGCCGGCGAGGTGCTCGGCGGGGTGCGCCTCGCGCCCGTCGACCCCGACGTCGCCCGCCCCGACCTCGGCTGGTGGACGGGCAGCCGCCTCGTCGTCGCCCCGAACGCCCGGCGTCGCACCGGGGTCCGGATCGGGGCCGCGCTGGTCCGCGCGGCGTGCGCCCGCGCCGAGACGGCCGGGGTGCTGCGGTTCGAGGCCGACGTGCAGGCCGTCAACGAGACCCTCTTCCGCCGCCTGGGCTGGCAGCGGGTCGCGCCGACGACCGTGCGGGCGCGCCCGCACGTGCGCATGCGTTGGCCCGTCGGGCGTTTCGCCGCGCTGGTCGCCGCGACGAAGGCCCCGCTCGGCGAGCTCGTCGCCGGCCTGGCCGGCAGCGGCGCGCACCTCGGCGACGACGGCGCCCCGGTGCCGGGCAGCGACGTCGTCGCGGCCTGCGACGCGATCCTGCCCGCGATGGTCGAGCGCGACCCGGAGTGGGCCGGCTGGTGCGGGGTGCTGGTCAACGTCAACGACCTCGCGGCCATGGGCGCCGCGCCGACCGCGCTGCTCGACGCCCTCGGCGCCCGCGACGCCTCGTTCGCCCACCGCGTGCTCACCGGCCTGCGCGCCGCCGCCGACGCCTACGGGGTGCCGGTGATCGGCGGGCACACCCAGCTCGAGGTGCCCGCGTCGCTGGCGGTCACGGCGCTCGGCCGCACGACGACGCCCGTCCCCGCCTCCGGCGGCCGCCCCGGCATGGCCGTGCGGCTGACCGCCGACCTCCACGGCACCTGGCGCCCGGGCTACACGGGCCGGCAGTGGGACTCGACGTCGACGCGCGCGCCGGCCGACCTGCGGGCGATGGTCGGGGCGATCGGCCCGCACGCGGCGCACCGGCCGGCGGCCGCGAAGGACGTGTCGATGGCCGGGGTCGTCGGCACGCTCGGGATGCTCGCCGAGGCGTCGGGGACCGGCGCGGTGCTCGACGTCGCCGCGGTGCCCCGCCCGCCCGGCGCGACCCTCGCCGACTGGTTGACGTGCTTCCCCGGCTTCGCCCTGCTCACCGCCGACGAGCCGGGGGCACCGGCACCGTCGGCGGGGCCGGCGACGAGCGCGGTGTGCGGGGCGCTGACCGAGAGCTCGACCGGACCGGGCGGGGTGGCCCTGCGCTGGCCCGACGGCGAGACCACCGAGGCCGTCGCGGGCGGCGTCACCGGACTGGGCCCCGCTGGAGCCCCCGCCCGGACCACCGAAGGGACCACCGCCCGGACCACCGAAGGGACCACCCCATGACCGCCAGGACGTTCGCCGCCGCGGCCGCGGGCTTCGGCCGCGACCTCGACGAGGACTTCGCGCGGATCGAGGCGCTGCTCGCGCAGGCCCGGGCCGCGGGCGCCGACCTGCTGGCGCTGCCCGAGGCGGCGCTGGGCGGGTACCTGTCGTCGCTGCACGAGGGTCCAGCCACCAACGATCCGGCTGACGTGCCGCCCCAGCTGGACGTCGACGGGCCCGAGGTGCGGCGGCTGGTCGCGATGGCCGGCGACACGGTCGTCACCGCGGGCTTCTGCGAGCGCGGCGACGCGGCGTCGGGCGGGCGTCCGTACAACAGCGCGGTGGCGGTCACCGGCGACGGCGTGCTCGGCCACCACCGCAAGGTCCACCAGCCGCTCAACGAGCACACCTCGTACGCGGCGGGCGACCGGTTCACCGCGTTCGACACGCCGGTCGGCCGGCTCGGCATGATGATCTGTTACGACAAGGCCTTCCCCGAGGCCGCGCGGGCGCTGGCCGTCGACGGGGCGCGGGTCGTGGTGTGCATGTCGGCGTGGCCGGCGTCGCGCACGAACCAGGCACCGGTGCTCGCCGACGACCGCTGGACCCGCCGCTTCGACCTCTTCGACCGCGCCCGAGCGCTGGAGAACCAGATCGTCTGGGTGTCGGCGAACCAGGCCGGCACGTTCGGGGACATGCGGCTCGTGGCGAGCGCGAAGATCGTCGACCCGGGCGGGGAGGTCCTCGCCACCACGGGCACCGAGGCGGGGCTGGCCGTCGCGTCGGTCGACGTCGACGACGCGGTGGACGGCGCGCGCCGGTTCATGGGCCACCTGCGCGACCGGCGGCCGGCGTCGTACGACGCGGCACCACTCGCCCCCGTCCCGGCGCGGGCCGGCTAGGGGCCGACGGGTGGTCCGCCTCGCCGCCGCCGCGGCCCACTTCACCCGGGACGTCGGGTTCGACCTCGACCGCATCAAGATGATCATCTCGCACGCGCGGGACGCCGGGGTCGCGCTGCTCGCGCTGCCCGACGGGGCGCTGGGCGGGTACCTCACCGACCTGCGCCACCCCGACGTCGACTGCCTGCCGCCGCTGCTGGAGCCGAACGGCGACGAGGTGCGGTCGGTGATCGACATCGCCGGCGAGATGATCGTCTGCCTCGGGTACAGCGAGCGGGGTCCGGACGTCGGTGGACGGTCGCTGCGCTACGACGCCGCGGTGTGCCTCTCGGGCGACGGCATCCTCGGGCGGCACCGCAAGGTGCACATCCCCGCCGGCATCGCGTCCCTGTTCACCGCCGGCGACGGCTTCTCGGCGTTCGACACGCCGATCGGGCGGATGGGCCTGCTCATCGACCACGACAAGACCTTCCCGGAGGCCTCGCGCGCGCTGGCGGTGGACGGCGCGGAGATCATCGCCTGTCTCTCGGCCTGGCCGACGTCGCTGACCAACCGCGCGCCGCGCATGGCCCAGGACCGCCAGGCGCGGCTGTTCGACCTCTACGACCAGGCGCGGGCGGCCGAGAACCAGGTCGTCTGGCTCTCGTCGAACCAGAGCGGGCGGCACGGGGCGCTGCACTTCCTGGGCCGGGCGAAGGTCGTCGGGCCCGGCGGGGAGATCCTCGCGCGGACGTGGTCGAAGGGCGGGCTGGCCGTGGCCGAGGTGGACCTGCCGGGCGCGGTGGGCGCCGCCCGGGCCGTGCTGCACCACCTCGTCGAGCGCCGGCCCGAGACGTACACGTGATGCGCATCGCCCTGCTGACCTACTCGACGAAGCCGCGCGGCGGGGTCGTGCACACGCTGGCGCTGGGCGAGGCGTTCGCGCGGGCGGGGCACGAGGTCACGGTGTGGGCGCTCGCGCGGGGCGGGGACACCGGGTTCTTCCGCCCCGTGTCCGCCGACGTGACCGTGCGGCTGGTGCCGGTGCCCGAGATCGACGGCGAGTCGGTGGGGGAGCGGATCCTGCGGTCGATCGCGCTGCTGGCCTCCGAGTTCGCCGGGGCGTACGACGTCGTGCACGCGCAGGACTGCCTGACGGCGAACGCGGTGGGTCGGGCGCGGGGCTACGACGACCTCTGGCGGACCGTGCACCACCTCGACCGGTTCACCACACCCGAGCTCGCGGCGTGCCACGAGCGGGCCCTGGTGGAGCCGGCGGCCCTGGTGTGCGTGTCGGAGGCGGTGGCGGCCGAGGTGCGGACCGGGTGGGGCCGGTCGCCGGCGGTGATCGGGAACGGGGTGGACGCGGCCCGCTTCGCCGCGGCGGCGTCGGCGGGCGCGGGGGAGCCGTGGCGGGCGCGCCACGGGCGCTACGTGCTCGCCGTCGGCGGGATCGAGCCGCGCAAGGGGACGCTGGAGCTGGTCGAGGCGATGGCGCTGCTCCCGGGCGTGCCGCTGCTGATCGCGGGCGGGGACACCCTGTTCGACTACCGGCCCTACCGCGAGGAGGTGTTCGCGCGGGCCGCGGCGCTGGGGGTGTCGCCGGTGGTGCTGGGGCCGGTCGACGACGCCGACCTGCCCGGGCTCGTGGCAGGTGCGGCGGTCTTCGCTTTCCCGTCGACGAAGGAGGGCTTCGGGCTCGCGGCGATGGAGGCGCTCGCGGCGGGCGTGCCGCTCGTGACGCGGGACCTGCCGGTGCTGCGCGAGGTGTTCGCGGGCGCGGCGCGCTTCGCCGACGGGCCGGAGGGCTTCGCGCGCGAGATCGGGCGGGTGCTCCACGGGTCCGACCCGGAGCTCGACCCGGCCCACGCGACGGTCGGCCGGGCGCTGGCCGCCGCCCACACCTGGGACGCCGCCGCCGCCGCCCACCTGGACCTCTACCGCCGGAACCCCGCGCACGCCTGAGCCCGTCGCTCGCACACGGGGTGTGCGAGCGATGCGGCTTTGCTGGCGTCAGACGCCAGGCTCGCCACATCCTCGTTCGGCGACACGCCGTACGCGGTGGTTCGCGAGCACCACGCGCCCGTCGCGGATCTCGACGCCCTCGGCGCGCAGGCGCGCGTGCTGCTCGTCGGCGATGTGCGGCGCGCTGGTCCCGTCGGCGCGCAGGACGCGGTGCCACGGCAGGTCGGCGCCGTCGTCGCGCAGCACCCAGCCGACCACGCGCGCCGAGCGCTCGCCGGCGGCCGCGGCCACGTCGCCGTAGGTCGCCACCCGTCCCTCGGGGATCGCCATCACCGCCGCACGGATGCGGTCGTGCCGCGCCTCGTCCACGCGGGCAGTCCAGCACGCTCGCCTCGATGCCCGGCGTGTCGCCCGGCGAGGATGTGGCGAGCCTGGCGTCTGACGCCAGCAAAGCCGCATCGCTCGCACACCCCGTGTGCGCCGGACCCACGAGCCCACCCGGCGCGGGGTTGTCGGGGGGTCGTGGTGGAGTGGTGCCCGTGAGCCACCCGACGAGCGCCGACCGCGCCCCCGAGCTGCGCCGCGCCGCGGCGTGGGTGCCGGGCGAGCTGGTGCTCGACGACGCCGGGCGCCGCCTCCTCGAGCACGACGCGGGCTTCCTGCGCGTGCTCGGCGGGCCCGGCACGGGCAAGACCACCCTGCTCGCCGAGCGGGTCGCCCGCCTGCTCCACGCGCAGCCCGATGCGCGCCCGCTCGTGCTCGTCGGCGACCGGCGCGCCGCGGCCGCCCTCCGCGAGCGCATCGCCGCGCGGCGGCGGGCCCTCGACGACGCCGACCGGCCCGCGCGCGCGGTCGCCGAGCCGCTCGTGCGCAGCGTGCACTCCTACGCGTTCGCCGTCCTGCGCCGCCACGCCGAGCGCCGCGGCGAGGCCCCGCCGCGCCTGCTGCCCGGCGCGCAGCAGGACGCCATGGTCCGCGAGCTGCTCGCCGGCGAGGTCGCGGGCGCCGGGGTGGCGTCGGGCTGGCCGCTCCGGATGCGGCCCGCGCTCGAGGCGCCCGCGTTCGCCGGCGAGGTGCGCGATCTCCTGCTGCGCGCCGCCGAGCGCGGCGCCGGGCCCCGCGAGCTGGCCGACCTCGGCAAGCGCCACGGCGTGCCCGCCTGGATCGCGGCCGGGCGCTTCTACCGCACCTACGAGGAGGTCACGCTCCTGCGGGCGGCCGCGGGCTCCGCGAACCCGCTGGCGAGCGCGCCCCCGCTCGACGCCGCCGAGCTGGTCGCGGCCGTGCTCGACGCCTTCGTCACCGACCCCGAGCTCCTCGAGGCCGAGCGCGCCGCGGTGCGCCACCTCGTGGTCGACGACGTCCAGGACATGGACCCGCAGCAGGTCGAGCTCGCCCGCGCCCTCGGCGCCGCCGCCGACGACTGGGTGCTCGCCGGCGACCCCGACTCCTCCGTGCTCGGCTTCCGCGGCGCCGACCCGTCGCTGCTGCGCGACGCCGACCCCGGCGGGCTCGCCACCGTCGTCCTGCACCCCGACCACCGCAGCCGCCCCGCCCTGCGCGCCGCCGTCGCCCGCGTCGTCGCCGCCCTGCCGGGCACCGGCCCGGGACGGACACGGACCGCGCCGCCGCAGCACGACGACGGGCACCAGCACGAAGAGCGCGACCACGGAGACGACGACGGCCGCGTCACCGTCGACGTCTACGCCACCCCCGGGCGCCAGGCCGCCGCGGTCGCCGACCGCCTGCGCCGCGCCCACCTCACCGACGGCGTCCCCTGGTCGCGCATGGCCGTCGTCGTGCGCAGCGTCTCGGGCTCGCTGCCGCCGCTGCGCCGGGCGCTGCTCGCCGCGGGCGTCCCGCTCGCGGTCCCCGCCGACGACACCCCGCTGGCCGCGCTGCCGGCCGTCGCCCCCCTGCTCACGGTCCTGCGCTGCGCTGCGGACCCGCAGCGCCTCGACGCCGACACCGCCCTCGGGCTGCTCTCCTCGCCCCTCGGCGGCGCCGACCCGCTCGCCGTGCGCCGGCTGCGCCGCGGGCTGCTGCGCCGCCACGAGGCCGGCGGCGGCGCGGCCGACACCCCCAGCGACGCGCTGCTCGTCGACGCCCTGCTCGACCACCTCGCGCAGGAGAAGAACCCGCTGGCGCTGCTGAGCCCCTCGGAGGCGGCGCCGCTGGCCCGGGTCGGCGAGCTGCTCGCGGCCGCCGCGGGCGCGATCGACGCCGGCGCCTCGGTGCCCGACGTCCTCTGGGCCGTGTGGGACCGCAGCGGGCTGCAGCGCCGCTGGGTCGCCGCCAGCGAGCGCGGCGGGGTCACCGGCGCGCAGGCCGACCGCGACCTCGACGCCGTCGTCGCGCTGGTCGAGCGCGCCGCCCGCTACGTCGAGGACCTGCCCGGCGGCACCGTCGCCGGGTTCGTCGCGCAGGCCGACGACCAGCGCATCCGTGCCGACACCCTCGCCCCGCGCGCCCCGGACGGCGAGGCGGTCGCCCTGCTCACCGCCCACGCGTCGCGCGGCCGGGAGTGGGACGTGGTGGTGATCCCCGACGTGCAGGAGGGCACCTGGCCCGACCTGCGCCGCCGCGGCACGCTGCTCGGGGTCGAGCGGCTGGTCGACGTCCTCGCCGGCATCCCCGACGACCCCGCCGTCGCGGGCCAGGCGCCGCTGCTCGCCGAGGAGCGCCGGCTGTTCGCGGTCGCGCTGTCGCGGGCGCGGCGCGCGGTGCACGTCAGCGCGGTCGAGGCCGAGGACGTCACGCCCTCACGCTTCCTCGACGACGTCGACGGCGGCGGGGTGGCGGACGAGTCGGCCGATCCCGCCGACGCCCAGCGGCCCCGCAGCCGGCCGGGACGGGCGCTGGTGCTGGCGGAGCTGGTCGGCGAGCTGCGCCGCGTCGTCACCGACCCCACGGCCGAGCCCGGTCGCCGCGAGCGGGCCGCCGAGGGGCTGGCGCGCCTCGCCGACGCCGGCGTGCCGGGCGCCGACCCCGACGACTGGTACGGCCTGCTTACCCCGTCCACCGACGCGCCGCTGCGCCCGCCCGGCCCGATCGCGATCAGCC
Organism: Actinomycetospora sp. ABD4_176; assembly: GCF_056311855.1. Classification (NCBI taxonomy): domain Bacteria; kingdom Bacillati; phylum Actinomycetota; class Actinomycetes; order Pseudonocardiales; family Pseudonocardiaceae; genus Actinomycetospora; species Actinomycetospora sp. ABD4_176. The sequence continues at coordinate 5,335,746 of NZ_CM149974.1, forward strand.
CGAGCGCGGTGGAGACGATCCTGACCTGCCCGCTGCGCTGGGCCCTGCAGACCCACGGCGGCGACGACACCGACTCGCTCGCCTCCGTCACCGGCTCGCTCGTGCACGCGCTGGTCCAGCGCGCCGCCGAGGGCGCCGAGGCCCGCGAGCTCGACGAGGCGCTCGACGTCGCGTGGGCGTCGGTCGACGCGGGCGCGCCCTGGTTCTCGCGCCGCGAGCTCGCCAACACCCGCCGCATGCTGGCGAGCTTCCTGACCTGGCGCGACCAGACGCGCGCACAGCTCACCGAGGCCGCGGTGGAGCGCGAGCTCGAGGTCGCGGTCACCGACGGGGTGCGGGTGCGCGGGCGGGTCGACCGCCTGGAGATCGACACCCGCGGCCGGCCGGTGATCATCGACGTGAAGACGGGCAAGACGCCGATCTCGAAGGCCGACGCGCAGGCCCACCCGCAGCTCGCGGTCTACCAGCTCGCCACGGCGCTGGGCGCCTTCGCCGAGACGCTCGCGGGTCCCGACCGCACGGCCGCGCGCAGCACGCCGGGCGGGGCGCGCCTGGTCTACCTCTCGCGCGCCGGCACCGCGGCCAAGGAGCGCGCGCAGGAACCCCTCGACGAGGAGGGCCTCGCGCAGTGGCGCGAGCACGTCGGCGCCGCGGCACGCGCCACCGAGGGCCCGGTGTTCGTCGGGCGCGAGAACGACGCCTGCCCGCGGTGCCCGGTGCGCACCGCCTGCCCGGTCCACGTCTCCGGAAGGCAGGTCCCGTGACCGCGCTCGCGCCCCCGGGCACCGGGCTCGTCGACCCCGTCGAGCTCGCCGAGCGCCTCGGCCTGCGCCGGCCCACCGAGGAGCAGGCCGCGGTGATCGGCGCGCCGCTCGAGCCCGCGCTGGTCACCGCCGGCGCCGGTTCCGGCAAGACCGAGACGATGGCCGCGCGCGTCGTGTGGCTCGTCGCCAACGGCCTGGTGCGCCCCGAGCAGGTGCTGGGCCTGACGTTCACGCGCAAGGCGGCCGGGCAGCTCGCCGACCGGGTGCGCCGCCGCCTGCGCGTGCTCGGGGCGTCGAGCCTGCTCGACGAGCTCGACCCGACGGGCGACCGCCGCCTCGCCGCCCGCGCCGGCGAGCCCACGATCTCGACCTACCACGCCTACGCCGGGCGCCTGCTCACCGAGCACGGCCTGCGCCTGCCCGTCGACCCCGGCGCGCGCCTGCTCTCGCCCACCGCGTCGTGGCAGCTCGCGCACCGCATCGTCGCCACCTGGGCCGCGGACCTCGACACCGACCGCGTGCCCGCCACCGTCACCGCGCTCGTGCAGGCGCTCGCCGGCGAGCTGGGCGAGCACCTCGCCGACCCGGCGGTGCTGCGCGGGCACGCCGAGCGCTTCGCCCGCGCCGTCGAGGACGCCCCGCCGGCGAAGGGGCAGCGGCCCGCCCTGCCGCAGGCCCTCGCGAACCGCGTCGCCACCCAGCGGTTCCGCGCGGCCCTGCTGCCCCTGGTCGAGGAGCTGGCCGCGCGCAAGCGCGCCGAGCGCTGCCTCGACTTCGCCGACCAGATGGCCGCGGCCGCCCGCCTCGCCGAGGGCCACGACGAGGTCGGGGCCGCCGAGCGCGACGCGTTCCGCGCGATCCTGCTCGACGAGTACCAGGACACCGGGCACGCCCAGCGCATCCTGCTGCGCTCGCTGTTCGCCGGCGACGAGAGCACCACGGTCACCGCGGTCGGCGACCCGTTCCAGTCGATCTACGGCTGGCGGGGCGCGAGCGCGGCGAACCTGCCCCGGTTCGTCACCGACTTCCCCCGCGTCGGCGCCGACGGCGAGCACCTCGCCGCGACCCGCCACGGCCTGCTGACCAGCTTCCGCAACCCGCCCGAGGTCCTGGCGCTGGCCAACGAGGTCGCCGAGCCCCTGCGCCACGCCGGCGTGCCCGTCGACGAGCTGCGGCCCCGTCCCGGCGCGCCGTCCGGGGACGTGCGGGTCGCGCTGCACGGCGACGTCGAGGCCGAGCGGGCGTGGGTCGCCGACGCGATCGCCGACCGCTGGCGGGCGGCCGCCGACGCCGGTGCGGAGCCGCCGACCACGGCGGTGCTCGTCCGTCGCCGCGCCGACATGAGCGCGCTCGCCGCCGCGCTGCGCGCCCGTGACCTGCCCGTCGAGGTCGTCGGCCTCGGCGGCCTGCTCGACGAGCCCGAGGTGCGCGACGTCGTGTCGGCGCTGCGCCTGGTGGTCGACCCGCTCGCGGGCGGGGCCGCGGTCCGGCTGCTCACCGGCGCGCGCTGGCGCATCGGCGGCGCCGACCTCGCCGCGCTCTGGCGCCGGGCGCGCGAGCTCGCGGCGCCGGCCGAGGCCCGGCACGACACCCCGAGCAGCACCGTCAGCCAGGCCGTGCCCGACCCCGTCGCCGCCGCCCTGCCCGGCGAGCACGCCGAGCGTGCCGGGCTGGTCGACGCGCTCGACGACCTCGGCCCGCCCGCGCGCTACTCGGCCGCGGGCTACGAACGCCTCCGGCACCTCGCCCACGAGCTGACGATGCTGCGCCGCCGCGTCACCGCGCCGCTGGTCGACCTCGTCGCCGACGTCGAGCGCGTGCTGCTCCTCGACGTGGAGACCGCGGCGCGCCCCGGGCCCACCGGCCGCGCGCACCTCGACGCGTTCGCCGACGTCGTCGCCGACTTCACCGCCGGGGCCACCGCGTCCGGGGGCACCGCGACCGTCACCGCGCTGCTCGCCTACCTCGACGCCGCCGAGGACGCCGAGGACGGGCTGACGCCGGGCGAGGTCGACGTCGCGGACCCGGCCACCGGCGGCACGCGCGTGCAGGTGCTCACCGTGCACGCGGCCAAGGGCCTCGAGTGGGAGCTGGTGGCGCTGCCGCACGTCGTCGACAAGGTGTTCCCGGCGGCGAAGCGGTCGGGGTCGTGGCTGACGTCGGTGGCGTCCCTGCCGGTCGACCTCCGCGGCGACCGGCCCGACCTGCCCGCGCTCGACCTCGACGATCTCGAGGCGGCCGCCGACCGCAAGGAGGTCGCCGAGCGCCTCGACGCCCACGAGCGCGCCTTCGACGACCGGCGGCTGATCGAGGAGCGCCGCCTGTTCTACGTGGCCCTGACCCGCGCCGAGCACGCCCTGCTCGTGTCCGGGCACTGGTGGGGCGAGACGGGCGACAGCCCGCGCGGGCCGTCCGAGCTCCTCGCCGAGGTGGGCGAGCTCGTGGCCGCCGGGCGGGGCGGGGTCGTCGACACCTGGGCCGAGCCGCCCGACGAGGGCGAGCCGAACCCGATGGCGGAGGCGGTGCACGAGGCGGCGTGGCCGGTCGACCCGCTCGGGTCCCGGCGCGCGGCGGTCGACGAGGGCGCCGCGCTGGTCCGGGCGGCCCGGGCCCCCCGCGCGGCGGCGCCCGAGGACGCCGGTGCCGGGGCGGGCGACGACGAACCGGACCCCGAGGGCTGGACCGCCGACATCGAGGTCCTGCTCGCCGAGCGGGCGGCGGCGCGCGACCGCCACGCGCGGGTGCTGCTGCCCCCGCAGCTCTCGGTCAGCCAGCTCGTCGACCTCGCCGCCGACCCCGGTGCCCTGGCCCGCCGCCTGCGCCGCCCCGTGCCGCGCCCGCCCGACCCGCGGGCGCGCCGCGGCACGGAGTTCCACGCCTGGCTGGAACGCTGGTTCTCGGCCACCGAGCTGCTCGAGTTCGACGAGCTGCCCGGCGCCGCCGACGAGGACGCCGACGCCGCGGCCGACCCCGCCGGTGCCGCGGACGCCGCGGAGCTGCGCGAACGGTTCGTCGCGAGCCGGTGGGCGAACCGCACGCCGGTGGCGGTCGAGGTGCCGTTCGAGACCGAGGTCGCCGGCACGCTGGTCCGCGGCCGCATCGACGCGGTGTTCGCCGACGCCGACGGCGGCGCCACGGTCGTCGACTGGAAGACCGGCGGGCTCCCGCACGAGGACGCGCTGCCGGCCCTCGCGGTCCAGCTCGCGGCCTACCGGCTGGCGTGGTCGTCGCTGTCGGGCACCCCGATCGAGAAGGTCCGCGCCGCGTTGCACTACGTCCGCCACGACCGGACCGTCAGCCCCGCCGACCTGCTCGACGCCGCCGGGCTGCGGGCGCTCGTCGCGGCGGTGCCGGAGGAGCTGCGCGCCCCCGAGGGCGACCCGGCGGCGTCCGGCGGCGCGACCGGTCCCGGCACCGACCCGGCCCGGGGCCGGGACGGCGACGCCACCGACGACGGGGAGCACGGCGACCCGGACCGCGACGACGGGCCGGCGGAGGACGTCGACCTCGACCCGCGCTGAGAGCGCGCGACGCCACCGGGAGCGGTCGCTGGACCCGGCCCCGGGCCCGACGGTCTGTACCGTGGGGTGCGCCTCACCCCTGACGGCCCTCGAGCCCGCCGCCGATCACGGGAGGTACCGGGATTGCAGGTCCGACATCGGCCACCACGCCGCCCACCCCATCGGCCACCACGCCGGCCCCGTTCGAGCGGCTTGGGTGCCCGCGCGGTCCGGATCGGGGTGCTCTGCCTCGGCGTCGTGGTGTCGGCGTCGCTGGTGGCGTGCAGTCCGTGGCGTGAGCGCGCGGCCCGGCCGGACGGGGCCCCCCGCGCCGCCCCTGTGGAGCCGGCGAACCGGCAGCACCTCGTGGAGCTCCTGGCGCCGGTGTTCCCCGACCCGCCCGCCGAGCCCCTGCCCACCGACCGCTCGGTGGCGCTGTCGGAGGCGCAGGTCCAGACCCTGATGCTCGATGCCGGGTTCCCGCCCGAGGAGATCGGGACCGGGGTGGCGATCACCCGGGCCGAATCGGCGCGGATCCCCGACAGCACCAACACCGCCGGCAACCACGCGGGTACCGACCGGGGACTCTGGCAGATCAACGACTTCTACTGGGGCGACGAGCTCGACGGCATCCGGTGGCGTGACCCGACCGGGAACACCGAGCTCGCCTTCGCGATCTGGGAGCGGTCGGGCTGGGACGCCTGGGCGACCTACGAGCCGGAGGCCATGTCCGCCCTCGGCCCGCCGGACCCGGCCGCGCTGCGCGGCCACCTCGAGGACCGGCGGTCGGCCGCCCTCGCGCGGTGGCCGTCGTGGACGGCGGGCACGCCGTGGCGTTCGGTCGTCGCGGGCGCACAATCGACCGTGTGAGCAACACGGAGGTGGCGCCGCCGGAGTTCGCGAGCGCAGCGGACGGAACGGACGGATCCGTCGAGGTCCTGACGCCGCGCGCGGTGCCCCTCGGCGGGCCGCGGGCGATGACCGTGCGCCGGACGCTGCCGCAGCGGGCGCGCACGCTGATCGGTGCCTGGTGCTTCGTCGACCACTACGGCCCCGACGACACCGCGGCCTCGGGCGGCATGGACGTCCCGCCGCACCCGCACACCGGGCTCGCGACGGTGAGCTGGCTGTTCACCGGCGCGGTCGAGCACCGCGACAGCCTCGGGACCCACGCCCTCGTCCGCCCCGGCGAGCTCAACCTCATGACCGGCGGGCACGGCGTCGCGCACTCCGAGGTCAGCACCCCCGACACCACGATGCTGCACGGGGTCCAGCTGTGGGTCGCGCTCCCGGACCACGCCCGCGACGTGCCCCGCGACTTCGCGCACTTCGTGCCGGAGCCCGTGGCCCTGGACGGCGCCGCCGCCCGCGTCTTCCTCGGCACGCTCGCCGGGGCGACGTCGCCGGTGGCCACCGCGACCCCCCTGCTCGGTGCCGAGCTCCTCCTCGATCCCGGTGCGCACCTCGAACTGCGGGTCGACCCCACCTTCGAGCACGGCGTGCTCGTCGACCGGGGTCGCGTGGCGCTGCAGGACCGTCCCCTCGAGCGCGGCGAGCTCGGCGTCCTCCCGCCGGGACCTCCCACGGTGGAGATCACCGCGGACGACGGTGACACGGACCCTGCCCGCATCGTCCTCCTCGGCGGCCCGCCGTTCGGCGAGGAGATCGTCATGTGGTGGAACTTCGTCGCCCGCAGCCACGAGGAGATCGTCGCGTTCCGCGCCGCGTGGGAGGGCGGCGACGCGCGGTTCGGCGAGGTCGAGGGCTACGTGGGTCTCGACGGCCGCCGCGGCGACGCCGCCCGCCTGCCCGCACCCGCGCTGCCGCACGCGACCATCCGGCCACGCGGCAACCCGCCCCGGGGGCACTGACCGGCCACCCTCCGTCGGCACCGCCGGCGGCCGGTTCTCACCGACCGTCACGATGCGGCGACCCGAATCGGACTTGTAGCACGCTGCGTGACTCTCTAGCGTCGTCGTCACCGGCAGCATCACGCTGACGGACCAGTCGACGATCACGGAGCGTGCGATGACCGAGCTGGGCGCCCCGACCGCCGCGGTCGACCGGGACGACGCACTGACCGAGCTGCGGCGCTCCGTGGCCGGCCCGGTCCTCGGGCCCGAGGACGTCGAGGTGGTCGCGGAGCTCGCGGCCTACAACCTGGGCCCCGAGCACGCCCCGGTCGCGGTCGTCGGGGCGACGGGACCGGAGGACGTCGCGGCCGCCGTGCGCTGGGCCGCCGCCCGCGGCATCCGGGTCGGCGTCTTCGCCACCGGGCACAGCGACGTGGCCCAGCGGGGCACGCTCGTCGTCACCACGCGGCGCATGGACCGCGTCGACGTCGACCCGGCCACCCGGCGGGCGATCGTCGGCGCCGGCGTGAAGTGGGCGCGCCTCGTCGAGGCGGCGGCGCCGCACGGGCTGGCGGGCCTCAACGGGTCCACCACCGACGTGGGCATCGCCGGCTACGTCGTCGGCGGCGGTGTCGGGCCGTTCGCCCGGAAGTACGGCTACGCGAGCGACCGGGTGCGCCGCGTGCAGCTGGTCACCGGGGACGGGGCGATCCGCGAGGTCACCGCCGACTCCGACCCCGAGCTGTTCGACGTGGTGCTGGGCGGCAAGGACGCGGCCGGCATCGTCACCGAGGTCGAGATGGAGCTCATCGAGCTGCCGTCCCTCTACGGCGGCGGCCTGATCTACGAGGCCGCGGACATCCCCGCGGTGCTGCACGCCTGGCGCGCGTGGGCGCCAACGCTGCCCGAGGAGACGACGACCTCCGTGGCGATCCTGCGGGCGCCCGACATCGAGGCCGTCCCGCCGCCCCTGCGCGGCCGGACGGTCGCCCACCTGCGCGTCGCCCACCTCGGCGGCGCGGAGGAGGGACGCGAGCTCGTGGCCCCGATGCGCGCGGTCGCGACGCCGATGATGGACATGGTCGACGTCATGCCCTACGCGGCGATCGACGCGATCCACATGGACCCGGTCGACCCGATGCCCGCCTGGGCCGACGGGCGCTTCCTCACCGGTCTCGACGAGGACCTCGTCGACGCCGTGCTCGCCGTCGCGGGCCCCGACCAGCAGCTCCCGCTCTTCCTCGTCGAGCTGCGCCACGTCGCCGGCGCGGTCGAGCGCGGGACCCGGGGTGTGGTGACCCGCGAGGCCCGCTGGCTGGCCGGTGTCGTCGGGCCGTTCCCGCCGGAGCTGCGCGCGGTGGTGCCGGCGGTCGCGGCGCAGCTGCTCGACGGGCTGGCGCGGTGGACGGCGCCGCAGACCAGCCTCAACTGGATCCACCCGGACGTCGCCACGGCACGCCCCGAGCTCGTGTGGACGCCGGCGACCCGCGCGCGCATCGACGCCGTGCGCCGCCGCGTCGACCCGGCGGGCGTGTTCGGCGGCGCCGGGTCGGGGCTGTAGCGGACCACTCCGGTCGGGGGCCGGAGCCGGGGGGAACGGGGAGGGCCCGCGGGGCCGGCGTCAGCCGGCCTCGCGGTGCACCCGCAGCGCGTGGGCGATCATCGGCGCCTGCAGCGGCAGGCGGCCGAACGCCACCGCGCGCCAGGGCCACGGGCGGCGCCGCCAGTCCCACGCCATCTGCACGTTCGCCGGGAACACCGCGACGAACAGCGCCGCCGCCGCGAGCGCGCCGAGCCGACGCGTGCGCGGCACCGCCACCGCGGTCCCGACGGCGAGCTCGGCGACGCCGCTGGCGTAGGTCCAGAACCGTGCCGAGCCGGGCAGCCACGGCGGCACGATCGTGTCGAACGGCTGCGGCGCGACGCCGTGCAGCACGCCCATGGTCAGCAGGCCGCCGGCGAGCAGGGGCCCCCGGGACCGGGAACGGGTCATGATCCGCACCCTGGCAGACGGCCGCCGTCCCCGCCCGACGTCACCGACCGACGGCGTAGCCCTGCATCCCCCGCGGGTTGGCCGCGCTCCACCGCAGCCCCCGGGACCGGTCGATGCCCACCGCCGAGAGCCGCCCGAGCGACCACGGCCCGCTGCGCGTCACCCGGTGCCCGCGCCGCTCGAGACCGGCCACCACGGCCGCGGGCAGCCGGTCCTCGACGACCGCGCCGCCGGGCTCGCGCCCCCGTGGCCAGAACGAGCTGGGCGACGACGTCGTGTGCAGCGCCGGCGCGTCGATCGCCTGCTGCGGGTCGTAGCCGCCGACGAGCGTGCGCAGCAGGTAGAGCAGCTGCCACTGGTCCTGCTGGTCGCCGCCGGGTGAGCCCAGGGCCGTGACCGGACCGTCGTCGTCGAGCACCAGTGTCGGCGTCAGCGTGGTGCGCGGGCGCCGCCCGGGCGTGAGCGTCGAGGGCAGGCCCTCCTGCAACCACGTCATCTGCAGCCGCGTGCCCAGCGCGAAGCCGAGCTCGGGGACCGTCGGCGACGACTGCAGCCAGCCGCCCGAGGGCGTCGCCGAGACGATGTTGCCCCAGCGGTCGACGACGTCGACGTGGCAGGTGTCGCCCTTGGTCTCCCCGGCGAGGGTGACGGTGGGCTCGCCGACGGTGCCGTCGGTGGTGCCGCCGATCCCCGCGCCGGCCAGGGCGAGGTCGGCGAGCACCGGGTCGCGCCCGCCCAGGCGCCCGGGGCGCAGGTCCGGCGAGGCCTCGTCGGTGATCAGCGCGCGACGGGCGGCGACGTAGTCGGGCGCGAGGAGGTCCGCGAGGAGGTCGGCGGGGTCGCGGAGGTCCGCCGGCTCCCCGAACCAGGCGTCCCGGTCGGCCTGGGCGAGCTTGATCGCCTCGAGGGCGAGGTGCGCGCCGGTCTCGGCGCCCGGGTCGAGGTCGGCGTCGTCGAAGCCCTCGAGCACCGCGAGCGCCGCGAGCAGCGCCGGGCCCTGCCCCCACGCCGGCGTCTTGGCGACCCGCCACCCGCGGAACGACCCGACGGCGGCGTCGACGACCCGCGCCCGGTAGCCCGCGGTGTCGGCGACGGTGAGCACGCCCGGGTGGTCGGTGCCCGAGGAGTGCCGGTGGGGCGTGCGGGCCGCGGCGGCCAGCGCCTCGGCGACGAACCCCTCGGCCCACACCGTGCGCACGGCGTCGATGCGCGCGTCCCGGTCGCGGCCCTGCGCGGCGGCGGCGAGCCGGGAGAGGGTGTCCGCCCACGCCGGGTTGCGGACCACCTCGCCCGGCCGGGGCGGCCGCCCGCCCGGCATCCACAGCGCCGCCGAGGTCGGCCAGTGCTCGCGGAACAGGTCGGCCACCGTCGCGACGGTCGACGACAGCCGCGGCACCGCCGGCACCCCGTGACGGGCGTAGTCGATCGCCGGCGCGAGGACGTCGCCGACCTCCCAGGTCCCGTGGTCGCGCAGCAGCAGGAACCACGCCTCGACCGCCCCGGGGATCGCGGCCGCCAGCGCGCCGGAGCCCGGGACGCGCTCGAGGCCCTGGTCGCGGTACGCCGCGGCGGAGGCGGCGGCCGGCGCCGGGCCCTGCCCGTCGAGCACCCGGGGCGTCGGGTCGTCGGCGGTGGCGAACACCGCCGTGAGGTCACCGCCCGGCCCGTTGAGGTGCGGCTCGGTGACGTGCAGGACGAACGCGGCCGCGACCGCGCCGTCGAACGCGGTGCCGCCGCGCTCGAGGACGCCCATGGCGGTCGCCGCGGCGGCCCAGTGCGTCGCCGCCGCCATCCCGACGGTGCCCTCGAGCACCGGGCGCGTCGTGAACTCCGGAGGGGGCGTCCATCCCGCGGGTGTCATCGGGCCAGCGAAGCCGATCGTCGCCCTGCACGAAAGTACGACGGAGCAACCAGAAGGTATTGACGAAGGATGGTGGGGTTCGCCACGCTGTGCCCACCACCCCGCCGTCCCCGGAGGACCGAGATGACCGCCGCGACCGCCCCGACCCCGTCGAGCACGTCGGGCCCGGCCCGCTCCCGCGGGGCGACCATCGCGCTGTGGACCCTGCAGGTGCTGCTCGCGCTGGTGTTCGTCGTGGGCTCCGGGGCACCCAAGCTGTTCGGTGAGGCCTACGCGGTGCAGATCTTCACCGACCTCGGAACGGGGCAGTGGCTGCGCTACGTCGTCGGCGTGCTCGAGGTCGCGGGCGGCATCGGGCTGCTCGTGCCCCGGCTCGCGGGCCTCGCCGCGGCGTGCCTGGTGGCGCTCATGGTCGGCGCCACGGGCGCGCAGCTGTTCTTCCTCTCCGAGGGCTTCTGGTACACGCCGGTGATCCTCGGCGTGCTGCTCGGCGTCGTGGCCTGGGTGCGCCGCGCCGAGATCCCGACGGTGCTCGCCCGCCGCTGACCCGTCGAGGGCTCCCGCCCGGCCGCCGCCCGACCCGGTGGCCGGGCGGTGTCGCGCGCGCCGGGGCGAACTAGCGTGGCGAGCATGACCAGCACCGAAGCCTCCGGAGAAGCCGCCGCCGTCGCCGCCCGCGCCGAGGCGTTCGTGGCGGACCTCCAGGAGTGGCTGCGGATCCCGTCGATCTCGGCCGACCCCGGACACCATGACGACGTGGCCCGCTCCGCGGCGTGGCTCGCCGAGCGGCTGCGGGCGGAGGGCTGGCCGCAGGTCGAGGTCTGGGACGACACCGACGCCCTGCCCGCGGTGTTCGCCTCGTGGCCCGCGGCCGATCCGGCTGCCCCGACCGTGCTGGTCTACGGCCACCACGACGTCCAGCCCGCCGACCTCGCCGACGGCTGGTCCTTCGCCCCGTTCGAGCCCGAGGTCGTCGGGGAGGAGCTGCGCGGGCGCGGCGCCTCCGACGACAAGGGCCACCTCGCGATGGTCCGGCTCGGGGTCGCCGCGCACCTCGCCGCGACCGGCGCCGGCGGCCCCGCCGTGCACCTCAAGCTCCTCGCCGAGGGCGAGGAGGAGTCCGGCTCGGCGCACCTCGACGCGCTGCTCGCCGCGCACCGGGACGCCTTGCGTTGCGACGCGATCGTCGTCACCGACACCGGCATGGTCGGCCGGGACGCGCCGACGGTCTGCACGGGCATGCGCGGCATGGTCGACACCGAGATCGTCTTCCGCGGCGCGTCGGTGGACCTGCACTCCGGGCAGTTCGGCGGCGCGGTGCCCAACCCCGTCACCGAGCTCGCCCGCCTCGTCGCCGCCCTGCACGACGACGAGCGCCGCGTGCAGGTGCCCGGGTTCTACGACGACGTCCGCCCGCCCACCGACGCCGAGCGTGCCGCCTGGGCCGCGCTGCCCTTCGACGAGGCCGCATGGCTCGCGGGCTCCGCCGCGGGGGCGCAGGCCACCGCGGGCGAGGCCGGCTGGAGCACCTACGAGCGGCTCTGGGCGCGCCCGACCGCCGAGGTCAACGGCCTGCACGGCGGCTACGGCGGCCCTGGCCACAAGACGATCGTCCCGCACTCGGCGACCGCCAAGCTGACCTTCCGGCTCGTCGCCGACCAGGACCCGGCGCGCGTGCTCGACGGCGTCCGCGCCTTCGTCGCCGCCCACACCCCGCACGGGATCACCGCCGAGGTCGTCGCCGGCGGTCCCGGCGTCCCGCCGCTGATCTGCGACGTCGACTCGACGCTGGTGACGACGATCCGCGAGGCCATGGGCGCCGCGCTCGGTGCGGAGGTGCTGCCGGCGCGCGAGGGCGGCAGCGGCCCGGAGGCCCTGCTCGCCACCGAGCTCGCCGCCCCGCTGGCGTTCCTCGGCGTCATGCTGCCCTCGGACCGCATCCACGCCCCCGACGAGCGGGCGGTCGTGCCCCTGCTGCTCGCCGGGGCCGAGGCGACCGCGCACCTGTGGCGGATGCTGGGCGACCGCGGCGTCTGATCGTCGGCGTCGCCGCAAGTTTGCGTTCGAGCGCGCTCGAAGACCTAGCGTCGGTGGCGTGATCGAACAGCAGCACCCCATCGGCTCCGGCTTCGGCAAGGACACCACCGCCGCCGAGGTCCTCGCCGGCCTCGACCTCACCGGCCGGCTGGCCGTCGTCACCGGCGGCTACTCGGGACTCGGGCTCGAGGCGACGCGCGCCCTGACCGCGGCCGGCGCGCACGTCGTCGTCCCCGCCCGGCGTCCCGACGCCGCGAAGGAGGCCCTGGACGGCGTCGAGGGCGTCGAGACCGACGCCCTCGACCTCGGCGACCAGGACAGCATCGCCGCCTTCGCCGACCGCTTCCTCGCCTCCGACCGCGCGATCGACATGATGATCGACAACGCGGGCATCATGGCGACGCCGGAGATGCGCGTCGGCCCCGGCTGGGAGGCGCAGTTCGGGACCAACCACCTCGGGCACTTCGCGCTGGTCAACCGCCTGTGGCCGGCGATCGCGCGCGGGCGCGACGCGCGCGTGGTCTCGGTGTCGTCCCGCGGGCACCACCGCTCGCCGGTCCGCTTCGACGACCTCGACTGGCGCGCCGAGCCGTACGACAAGTGGCAGGCCTACGGTCAGGCGAAGACCGCGAACGTCCTGTTCGCCCTGCACCTCGACCGGCTCGCCGCCCCGCAGGGCGTGCGGGCGTTCTCGCTGCACCCCGGCGGGATCCTGACCCCGTTGCAGCGCCACCTCCCGCGCGAGGAGATGGTCGCCCTCGGCTGGGTCGACGAGGACGGCAACCCCACCCCGGAGGCCGCCGCGGGCTTCAAGACGCCCGAGGCCGGCGCCGCCACCGAGGTCTGGGCGGCGACGTCGCCGCAGCTCGCGGGCCTCGGCGGGCTCTACCTCGAGGACTGCGAGGTCGCCACGGTCGCCCAGGAGCCGGGCGCCCACGGCGTGCGGCCCTACGCGATCGACCCCGACGCGGCCGCCCGCCTGTGGGCCGTCTCGGTCGAGCGGACCGGGGTGGACGCCTTCTCCTGACGCCGCCCGGCGCGCCCGGAGTGTCAGCCGATCGTGTCGCGCGGGGCCCGCGCCGGGGCGCCGCGACGGAAGATCACCCGCACGGCGGCCTCAAGGTCGCGGACCCGTCGCTCTGCGGTGCGACGGGCCCGCGCCGACGGCCGCGCGCCCGGCCCGACCGTGCCCGGATCGCCGTAGCAGACGCCGGATCGCGTGTGTGGTGGACACCTCGATCGTGGGAGCGTCGCGGGTGTTTGAATCCGGCTCGTGTCGTTCACGGGAGCTGTGGCGGGCTCGGATCTGGATCGTTCCCACCTGGTGCGGGGCGGGAATCGATCACCGCATCGACCGGCTCGCCGGCAGCGGCGCGGTCCCGTGCTCGGCGTGCTCCTCGCGCTCGCGATCGGCGCGGGCGTGGCGCTCTGGCTGATCCTCGTGGCGAACCCCGTCGGGGCCCGCGGCGAGGGCGCCGACGCCGGGACCGACGCGGCGCCCGCGACCGTCGAGAGCGTCGGTCCCGCGACCGTCGTGGCCACGGCCTCGTGCCTGGGGGAGGACCCCCGCGACACGGTCGCCGTCGACGGCCCGGCCGGGCGGCGCCTCATGCCGCTCGACGGCTGCGGCACCCCGATGGGCTCGCACCTCACGGTGCGCATGGCCTTCGTCGGCTCCGAGCCCGCCGACGCGCCCGCCCGGGTGCTCGGCACCGGGTCGTCCGCCGCCCTCGTCGACCCCGAGGCCGCCGAGTCCCCGCTCACCGACCGCCTCGCGATCCTGCTCACCGGCGTCGCGGGCCTGGGGATGGCCGGCCTGCTCGTCGCCGTGGTCCGCGAGCGCTCCCGCCGGGCGACGACGGCCCCGGCGCGCCGCGCCCGCCCCGCCCGCCGCGTCACCACCGCGAGCGGCCCCGCGACCCCGCGCCCGGCGGCCCGCCGCACGGCGCACCGCCCGGCGGCGCGGCCCGGGCGGTCGGCCCGGGCCGGGCGTCCCGCCGCCCTCGACGTCGGACGTCGCCAGCCCTCGACGCGCAGCACGGCCCGCGGGGCGGGACGGGGCACAGCACGGCCCCGCACCCGCGGCACGGCGGCCGGGCCGCGCCGTCCGGCCTCCGGACCGCACCGCGATTAGTCTCTGACCGTGTGACCTCCAGCCTGACCGCCCCGTCGGGAACCGACAGCGGGCTGCAGCGACGGGTGCTCGACAACGGCCTCCGCGTGCTGCTCGTGCCCGACCCTGCCGCCCCCGTCGTCGGCGTCGCCGTCCACGTCGACGTCGGGTTCCGCTCCGAGCCCGAGGGCCGGACCGGGTTCGCGCACCTCTTCGAGCACCTCATGTTCCAGGGCTCGGAGAGCCTGGAGAAGCTCGCGCACTTCCGCCACGTGCAGTCGTCGGGCGGTGTCTTCAACGGCTCGACGCACCAGGACTACACGAACTACTTCGAGGTCCTGCCGTCCGCGGCCCTCGAGCGCGCGCTGTTCCTCGAGGCCGACCGGCTGCGCGCCCCCCGCCTGACGCAGGAGAACCTGCGCAACCAGGTGGACGTGGTCAAGGAGGAGATCCGCCTCAACGTCCTCAACCGGCCCTACGGCGGCTTCCCGTGGATCCTGCTGCCGCCGGTGCTCTACGACACCTACCCCAACGCCCACAACGGCTACGGGGACTTCACCGACCTCGAGCAGGCCGACCTCGACGACGCCGCCGCGTTCTTCGACGCCTACTACGCGCCGGGCAACGCGGTGCTCACCGTCGTCGGGGACATCGACGTCGACGACGCCGCGACGCTCGTCGAGAAGCACTTCGGCGACATCCCGGCCCGCCCGGTGCCGGCGCGCCCGAGCTTCGCCGAGCCGCCGCCCGACCGGGAGCGCCGCGACGCCGTCATCGACGCGCACGCCCCGCTGCCCGCGCTCGCGCTCGGCTACCGCCTGCCCGACCCGGCTGCCGACCTCGACGGCTACCTCGCCCACGCGGTGCTGGCGAGCCTGCTCACCGACGGCGAGGCCGCGCGGCTGACCCAGCGCCTCGTCTACGGCGACCAGCTCGTCACCGACGTCTCGGCCTCCGCCGGGCTCATGGGCGCCCCGCTCGACGCCCGCGACCCCGACACCTTCACGATCACCGCCGTGCACCCCGCGACGATCCACACCGACCGCGTCGTCGCCGCCGTCGACGACGAGCTCGCCCGGCTCGCCGCGCAGGGCCCCGACGCCGAGGAGCTGCGCCGGGTCACCGCGCGCTGGGCCTCCTCGCTGCACCGGGAGCACGACCGGCTGATGAGCCGCATGCTCGCCCTCGGCGCCGCCGAGCTGGTGCAGGGCCGCGCCGAGCTGGCCGACGAGCTGCCCGGGCGCATCGCCGCCGTCGAGCCCGCCGCGGTCGCCGCGGCCGCCGGCGCGCTGCGTCCCGACGCCCGCGCGATCCTCACCGTGACGCCGGGGGGTGGGCAGTGAGCGCGCCCACCAGCTCGACCCGACGCAGCGCCGAGGAGATCGGCAGCACGCCCACCGGGCCCCGCCCGCTGCCGCCGCTGGGCCCGCAGCGCGCGGTGCCCGCGCCCGACGAGGTCGACACCGTCCTCGCCTCCGGGCTGCGGGTCATCGCGGTGCGCCGCGCCGAGGTGCCGATGGTCGAGATGCGGGTGCGGGTGCCGTTCGCCGACCCGGGTGGTCAGCGGAGTGGCTCCGCAGACACTGGACGTCCGTCTCTCCACTCCGCTCACGTGACCGACCACGCCGCGGTCGCCGAGCTGCTCGCGACGACGATCCTGTCCGGCACCCGCCGTCGCAGCCGCGTCGGCATCGACGACGACCTCGCCGGGGTCGGCGGCGAGATGGGGTTCTCGGTCGACCCCGAGCGCCTCGCGGTGTCCGGGCACGCCCTCGCCGAGGGCCTCGACACGCTGCTCGACGTCCTCGCCGACCTGCTCCTCGACGCCACCCACCCCGCCGACGAGCTGGCCCGCGAGCGCGAGCGCCTCGTCGAGCGGATCGAGATGGCGTCCGCGCAGCCGTCGGTGATCGCGCGGCGGGCGCTGCAGGAGCGGCGCTACGGCGCCCACCCGGTAACGCGGGAGATGCCGCGGCCCGAGGAGGTCTCGGCGGTGTCCGCCGACGCGGTGCGCGCCCTGCAGACCTCGGCGCTGCGCCCGGGCGGGTCGGTGCTCGTCCTCGTCGGCGACCTCGACCCGGCGGACGCGGTCCGCCGCGTCGAGTCCGCGCTCGCGGGCTGGTCGAGCGGGGACGCGAGCGCGCTCGGGCCGCTGCCCGCGCTGTCCGCGCAGGACCTGCTGCTGGTGGACCGGCCGGGCGCGGTGCAGTCGCAGCTGCGGCTCTCGGCGCCCGCGGTGGGTCGTGACGACCCGCGCTACGCGGCGCTGCAGCTCGCGAACCTCACGCTCGGCGGCTACTTCTCGTCGCGGCTGGTGGAGAACCTGCGCGAGGACAAGGGCTACACCTACCACGCGTCCTCGAGCCTCGAGCTCGACCCGCACGGCGCGGTCCTGCTCGTCGAGACCGACGTCGCGTCCGAGGTCACCGCCGCGGCGCTGCTCGAGACGCGCTACGAGCTGGGGCGGCTCGCGGTGGTCCCGCCGAGCGCGGACGAGGTCGAGTCGGCGCGGCGCTACCTCGTCGGCTCGCTGCTGATCTCGATGACGACGCAGGCCGGCTACGCCTCGACGCTCGCCGGCCTCGCCGCGTACGGGCTGTCGTCGGCGTGGCTGCGCGAGCACCCGGGGCGCGTCGAGGCGGTGACGGTCGACGAGGTCGCCGCGGCCGCCACGACGTTCTACGCGCCCACCGGGTTCACCGGCGTCGTCGTCGCGGACGCCGCGAGCACCGCAGACGCGCTGCGGGCGCTGGGCGGCGTGGAGATCCGCTCGTGACGGGGACCGCGGGACCGGACCTGCGCGCGGCCTTCCACCTCGACGCCGACCCCGCGCTGTCGCGCTCGACGGTCGACCGCCGCGAGCAGCTGCGCGTCGACCCCGACCACGCGAAGGCGCTGTGGCCCGACGCCCGTGTCGTGCTCGTCGACCCGCACGGCCGGACGCCGACCCAGCGGGACGCCGACGGCACGCTCACCCTGGCGCTGGCGCCCACGGACGGGATGGGCGACATCCCCGACGGCGCGGTGGTGCTGGGGGAGGAGGACGGCACCGCGTTCTGGGCGGTGCGCGTGCCCGACCCGTCGGAGGCCGAGTCGAACGACGCCGGGTCCGGGTTCATGACCGCCGAGCAGTGGTCCCGCGCCGGCGGCGGCCCGGACCACGAGAACTGGACCGACCTGCGGTCCTCGGGCGCCGACCTCGACGCCGGCAGCGCCGGGCTGCTGACCACCGCGGTGAGCCTGCTCAACTGGCACGAGCGCTCGCGATTCTGCGCGCGCGACGGCTCGGAGATGGACGCGATCAAGTCGGGCTGGGCGCAGCTGTGCCGGGCGAACGGGCACGAGGAGTACCCGCGCACCGACGCGTCGATGATCTGCCTGGTGCACGACGGCACGGCCGGTGACCAGGCCCGGGTGCTGCTGGCCCGCCAGCCGATCTGGCCGGCGGGCCGCTACTCGGTGCTGGCGGGGTTCGTCGAGGCCGGCGAGTCGCTCGAGGCGTGCGTCGCCCGCGAGTGCGCCGAGGAGGTCGGGGTCGACGTGCACACGATCTCGTACCTCGGGTCGCAGCCCTGGCCGTTCCCGCGCTCGCTGATGATCGGCTTCTCGGCCGTCGCCGACCCGGGCCAGCCGCTGAAGCTCCAGGAGGGCGAGATCGAGGGCGCCCGCTGGGTGACGCGCACCGAGCTGCAGGCCGCCCTCGACGCGGGGGAGTGGTCCCACCGCGACGGGGTGCCGAAGGGCGCGCGCGGCGTCGGCGGCACGGCGTTCGAGGCCGGCGGCGGGCGCGAGCTCATCCTGCCCGGCGGCGTGTCCATCGCCCGCGCGATGCTCGAGGCGTGGGCCGCCGCCGTCTGAGCCCCGGGGTGGCGGCAGCGACTCAGGAAGCTGCCTCGACGCGCGCCAGGGTCTCCTTGACCTCGGCGAAGCCGGGGTTCGTGGCCGCGCTGCCGTCGGGGTAGACGACGGTCGGCACGGTGCGGTTGCCGCCGTTGATCTTCGTGACGATCTCGGCGGCGTCGGGCTCACGCTCGATGTCGACCTCGGCGTACCCGATGCCCTCGCGGTCTAGCTGCATCTTCAGCCGCCGGCAGAAGCCGCACCAGCTGGTCGTGTACATCGTCATCTGTGCCACGGGGGGTGCAACGCCGCGGGGTCGCTCAGGCTTCCACGTGGCCGAACCGGTGACGGGTCACACTGACCGCCTGCTCGCGCAGCACGGTCAGCATCTCCCGCCGGCCGTCGGCCACCACCGGGCCCTCGACCAGCGACGATCCCGCCTCGGCGGCCGCCCGGCGGAGGTCGTCGGCGGGCGTCCCGACGACGCGGAGGCGCTCGCCGGGCTCGGGCGCGCCGTCCCGCTCCTGCACCGGCACGCCGGCGCAGGCCGCGGCGAGCCGCACGCGCAGCACGTCGCGCGGGCGCGCGTCGGACCCCACGACGAGCCGCAGGGCGGGCAGCGGCCGGTACCGGAAGATGTTCGCCTCGACCCGCAGCCCGGTGGGGTCGTGCTCGACGGAGAACTCGTCGCGCCACGCCGCGGCGTCCGACCCGGCCGCGGCGCGCAGCCAGGTGAGGTCGTCGGGGCCGAAGTCGGGGGCCGCGGTGGCGAGCAGCTCGGCCGCGGCGGCCTCGAGCGGCGCCGACGGCAGCGCGTCGAGCGGGCCGTCGTGCCACGTCCCGAACTGGGCAACGTAGTTCGGCCCGCCGGGCTTCGCCCCGGGTCCCACGACCGAGCCCTTCCAGCCGCCGAACGACTGCCGCTGCACGATCGCGCCGGTGATGTGGCGGTTGACGTAGGCGTTGCCGACCTCGACCCGCTCGCTCCAGTGGTCGATCTCGTCCGGGTCGAGGGCGTGCAGGCCCCCGGTCAGGCCGTAGCCGGTGGCGTTCTGCAGCGCGATCGCCTCGTCGAGGTCCGCCGCGTGCATGAGCCCGAGCACCGGCCCGAAGCACTCCGTGAGGTGGAACCACGACCCCGGCGCCACGGGCTCCTTCACCCCGGGGGTCCACAGCGTCGGGCCCAGCCGGCGGGGCTCGACCAGCCAGCGCTCGCCCTCGTCGAGGCGGGTCAACGCCCGCTCGAGCTTCGCGTCCGGGGGCCCGATGAGGGGGCCCATCGTCGTCGACGGGTCGCTGCCGTGGCCGACGCGCAGGGTGCGGACGGCGTCGGCGAGCTGGCGGTGGAACCGGGCGCCGGCGGCCGTCCGCGACGACCGCATCGACCCGACGAGGATCGCCAGCGACGCCGCCGAGCACTTCTGCCCGGCGTGCCCGAAGGCCGAGCGCACGAGGTCGGCAACGGCGAGGTCGGGGTCGGCGCTCGGCGTCACGACCAGCGCGTTCTTGCCGCTCGTCTCCGCCACCAGCCGCAGGTCGGGGCGCCACGACCGGAACAGCGCCGCGGTCTCCGACGCCCCGGTGAGCACGACGTGGTCGACGGTCGGGTGCGTGACGAGCCGCCGCCCGGCCTCGCCCTCGTCGGTGTGCACGAGCTGGAGCGCGTCGGCGGGGATGCCGCCCCGGTGCAGGGCCGCGACGCCGACCTCCGCGCAGGCGCGCACCTGCGGCGCCGGCTTGATCACCACCGACGCCCCGGCCGCCAGGGCCGCGACGCAGCCGCCGAGCGGGATGGCGATCGGGAAGTTCCAGGGCGGGGTGACGACGACGACGCGGTCCGGGACGAACGGCGCGTCGGCGAGCTCGGCGGCCCGGTCCGCGTAGTAGGCGGCGAAGTCGATCGCCTCGGAGATCTCGGGGTCGGCCTCGGCGATGGTCTTGCCCGCCTCGCCGACCATCACCGTCAGCAGCTCGCCCCGCGCCGCGGCGAGCGCCCGCGCGGCGTCCCGCAGCACGTCCGCGCGCTCGTGGGCCGGCCGCGCGCCCCACGTGGAGGCGGCGGCGCGCTCGACCACCGCGTCCACCGTCGCCGCGTCGGTGATCTCGGGCTCGCGGGCGGGCGGGGCCGGCGTGGTGATCGCCCGCCGGGCCCAGTCGCGGTTGGCGGGCAGCGAGGGGTCGGTGTCGGGCTCGTTGCGGAACCGGTCGGGGATCGTCACGTGCTCGGTGCTGCGGTCCTGCGTGCGCCGGGGCGTGGCCGGCACGGCGTCGCGGTCGCGCACCGAGTCGCGGAACCGGTCGACGTAGGACGTGACCCCGGTGTCGGAGAACAGCGCGTAGAGGTAGTTCTCCGGCGACGCGTTCTCCTCGAGCCGGCGCACGAGGTACGAGACGGCGGCGTCGAAGTCGCCCGCATGCACCACCGGGGTGTAGAGCACGAGCCTCTCCGCGACGTCGCGTGCGACCACCCGCGCCTGCGCCGGCGCCATGCCCTGCAGCATCTCGACGTCGATCTGCCGCTCCGCGCCGCGGGCCGCGGCGAGCTCGACGGCCAGCGCCACGTGGTGCAGGTGGTGGCTGGCGACGCCGAGGCGCAGCGCGTCGACGAGGTCGCCGCCGATCGCCCGGTCGAGCAGCCGGACATAGTTGGCGTCGACCTCGGCCTTGCTCGTGTACGGGGCCTGCGGCCAGTCGTGCAGCTCGGCGTCGACGTGCTCCATCGCGAGGTTCGCGCCCTTGACCAGCCGCACCTTGATCGGCGCGCCGCCCGCGGCGACCCGACGGCGGGCGAACCCGGCGAGCTCGGTGAGCGCGTCGAGCGCGTCGGGCAGGTAGCCCTGCAGCACGATGCCGGCCGGCAGGTCCTCGAGCCCCGGCCGCGAGAGCAGCGCGGTGAACACGGCGACGGTGAGGTCGAGGTCCTTGTACTCCTCCATGTCGAGGTTGACGAAGGACCCGGTGTCGCGGGCCAGCTCGAACAGCGGCACCAGGCGCTCGACGAGCCGGTCGCGGCTGCCCTCGAGGTCCCACGGCACGAGCTGGCTCGCCACCGACGACGCCTTGACCGACACGTAGTCGACGTCGTCGCGGCGCAGCAGCTCCATGGTCCGCTCGAGGCGCCGGTCGGCCTCGTCCTCGCCGAGCACGGCCTCGCCGAGCAGGTTGAGGTTGAGCCGGAAGCCCTCCTCGCGTGCCTGCGCCAGCCGCCGGGTGAGCCCCCGCCCGCCCGCGTCCACGATGAGGTGCCCGACCAGCGCCCGCAGCCGCCGCCGAGCGAGCGGCACCACGACCCGCGGCGCGCGGGGTGCCGCCAGCGCCCCCGCCCGCAGCAGCGCCCGGTCGCGGCCCTCGATGAACCCCGGCAGCGGCGCGCGCGGCCCGGCCAGCCGGGCGAGCTCGCGCGCGGCGACCTCGTCGTCCTCGGGGCGGGCGACGCGGTCGACGAAGCGCAGCGTGAAGTCGACACCCGCCGGGTCGTGCATGAGCGCGGCGAGCTGCGCCGACGGCCCCGACTGCTCGCCCGCCGACCCGGCACGTGCCCACTGGTCGGCGCGGACGACGGCACGCTCGACGAGGTCGTCGGCGATCCCGCCGGCCTCGAGGTTGGGACGCGCGAGCTGCTCGGTCATGCCCCCATCGTGGCCCCACGGCGGGGTCGCGGTCTTGTCCCGATCCGGCGCGGCACGCGCGGGATGCCGACCACGCGGCCGGCGCACGCGCCGGCGGGCTGCGGCATGCTCGCGGGCGTGTCCGAGCCCGCGGCGAGCACCGATCCGGCGGCCGAGCGGGCCGGCATCCCCTCGCCCTCGGCGCTGCTCGAGCTCTTCGGCGAGCTGACCGGGGTCATGTTCTGCGCGAAGGGTGCCGACGGCCGCTACACCGCCGTGAACGACGCCTTCGTCCGGCGGACCCGGGAGCGCAGCCGCGGCGCCGTCCTCGGCCGCCGGGCCACCGATCTGTTCGTCCCGGCGCTGGCCGAGCGCTACGAGGAGCAGGACGCCGCGGTGCTCGCCGACGGGCGGCCGCTGCGCCACGAGCTCGAGCTCATCCGGCGGGGACGGGGTGCGGCCGGCTGGTACGTCACCACCAAGCTCCCGCTCGTCGGCGACGACGGGGCGGTGGTCGGCGTGGTCAGCGTGTCGGAGGACCTGCGCAGCCCGGAGGACGCCGACCCGGCCATGCCCGCGCTGCGGCGCATGGTGGACCTCGTCGCCGCGCGCCCGGACCGCCCGCCGCGGGTCGAGGAGATGGCCGCGGCCGCGGGGTGTTCGACCTCGGTGCTGGAGCGGCGCGTGCGGAGGGTCTTCGGGCTCGCCCCCTCGCAGTTCGTGCTGCGTACGCGCATCGACCACGCCCGCGCGCTGCTCAGCGGCACCACGACCCCGCTGGCCGAGGTCGCCGCCGCGTGCGGCTTCCACGACCAGCCGGCCTTCACCCGCCAGTTCGCCCGGCTGGCCGGGGAGACCCCGGGGCAGTACCGGCGCCGCGCACGCTGAGGTCCCGGCGCCGGCCCTCCCCGCCGCCCCGCGGGGCACACCCGGCCGCTAGCCTGCGGGGCCAGTCGACCGCCCGTCCACGGAGCTGACCATGGTGGCGAGGATCGCGGGGGGAGCCGCCCTCGCCGCAGTGCTGCTCCTCGCGGGGCTCCTGGCGTCGCTGCGCACCGGGTTCGCCCCGGTCCGGGACGCGGTGCGCCGGTTCAACCGGTCGGTGACCAACCCGCGCCAGCTGCGCCACGCCGGTGGGCCCGGGGCCTGGCCGTCCGTCGTGCACCACGTCGGGCGGCGCAGCGGCCGCAGCTACCGGACACCGGTCGGGCTCCTGCCGACCGACGAGGGCTTCCTCGTCGTGCTGCCCTACGGGTCCGGGGCCGACTGGGTCCGCAACGTCCTCGCCGCGGGCGGGGCGCGGGTGGAGCACGACGGCCGGAGCGTCCCCGTGCACCGCCCCGAGCTCGCGCCCGTCGCCGTCGCCGACCCCCACGTCGGCCCCGCGGCCCGCTGGGTCCACCGCGTCGCCGGCGTCCGCGACGTCCTGCTCCTGCGGGCGGTCGACCCGGCCTGACGCTCAGGTCCGCGTGCGCAGCGCCCACACGGCGAGCGGCCCGAACACCGCGGCGAACGCCACGCCCCACAGCAGCGTCGCGACCGCGTTGGCCGCCACCGGCCCGCCGACGAGCAGCCCCCGCAGCGCGTCGGCCATCCGCGACACCGGGTTGATCGACACCCACGCCTGCAGCCAGCCCGGCATCGTCTGGGTCGGCGCGAAGGCGTTGCTCGCGAAGGTCAGGGGGAAGAGCACGGTGAAGCCGTAGATCTGGACCTTCTCGGGGTCGCGCGCCAGCACGCCGAGCAGCACCGACGTCCACGAGAACGCCAGCGTGAACGCCACGAGCAGGCCGAACGCGGCGAGCACCGCGACCGGGCTCGTCGTGATCCGGAAGCCGAGCACCACCCCGACCACCAATAGCACGACCAGCGACCACAGCTGGCGCACCACGTCGCCGACGATGCGACCCGACAGCGGCGCGGACCGGGCGATCGGCAGGCTGCGGAACCGGTCGAACGTGCCCTTCTGCAGGTCGGTGGCGAGACCGGTGGCCGTGTAGATGGTGAGGAACAGCGCGTTCTGCGCGATGAGCCCGCCGAGCGCGAACTGCAGGTAGGCGTCGGCGGAGCCGTAGATCGCGCCCCCGAACACGAACGTGAACAGCAGCACGAACATGATCGGCTGGATCGACAGGTCGAGCAGCTCCGACGGGTTGTGCTTGATCTGCACGAGGCTGCGCCAGGCCATGGTCAGCGACTGGGCCGCCCACTGCGCGGGCGTCACCCGGCGCGGCGCCGCCGGGGCGGGGCCGGCGGGCTCGGCGGGGCGCGCGGGGGCGGTGCGGTCGAGGGTCACGCCGTCTCCCGGATGTCGGTCTGGTCGTCGGTCGGCTCGACCGCGCGGTGGCCCGTGAGGGCGAGGAACACCTCGTCGAGGGTCGCCCGGCGCAGCGTCAGCTCGGCGAGGCGCACGCCCACGTCGTCGAGTCGGCGCACCACCGCGGGCATGAGCGACTCGTCGGGCGCGGGGACCGCGACCGACCCGTGCTCGACGGTCGGCGTCGCCCCGCCCAGCTCGCCCGCGACGCGCTGCACCACCGCGAGCTGCTCGGGGTGCGCCGGGCGCATCTGCAGCACCGCGGCGCCGGCGCGGGCCTTGAGGTCGTCGGGCGTGCCCGTCGCCACCACCGTGCCGCGGTCGATGACGACGATGTCGTCGGCGAGCTGGTCGGCCTCGTCGAGGTACTGCGTCGTGAGCAGCACCGTGACGCCCTCGCCGACGAGCGAGCGGACCATGTCCCACAGCTCGTTGCGGCTCGCCGGGTCGAGCCCCGTGGTCGGCTCGTCGAGGAACAGGATGCGCGGGCGCCCGACCAGCGAGGCCGCGAGGTCGAGCCGGCGGCGCATGCCGCCCGAGTAGGTGCGCGCCGCGCGGCCGCCGGCCTCGGTGAGCCCGAACTGCGCGAGCAGCTCGGCGGCCCGCCGCCGCGACGCCGCCCGCGACTGGCCGAGCAGCCGCGCGATGAGCACGAGGTTCTCCGTACCGGTCAGCGCCTCGTCGACCCCGGCGTACTGCCCGGTGAGCCCGATGAGCGAGCGCACGCGGTGGGGCTCGGCGACGACGTCGTACCCGCCGACCAG
This sequence comes from Actinomycetospora sp. ABD4_176, assembly GCF_056311855.1. Lineage (NCBI taxonomy): Bacteria > Bacillati > Actinomycetota > Actinomycetes > Pseudonocardiales > Pseudonocardiaceae > Actinomycetospora > Actinomycetospora sp. ABD4_176. The sequence continues at coordinate 5,360,396 of NZ_CM149974.1, forward strand.
GGCCCGCCCCTCGTCGGGAGCGAGCAGCGTCGCGAGCACGCGGGTCGCCGTGGTCTTGCCGGCGCCGTTGGGCCCGAGCACGCCGAGGACGGTGCCCTCGGCGGCCGAGAGGCTGGCACCGGCGAGCGCGGTGGTGGCGCCGAAGCGCTTGACGAGACCCTCGGCCTCGATGGCTGGTGGCACTCCTCCACGGTGGCACGGGGGTCCGACAGTGGTCATGGAGATTTCGGAGTCCCGCCCGTGGCCGTCGGTCCGGGTTGAGACCATGGGGCCGTGGGCGGCGGCAACGGGAGCAGCGACGGGAGCAGCGCGACGGCAGGACTCGATCCCGAGCAGACCCAGGCCGTCCTCGCCCCGCGCGGTCCGGTCTGCGTCCTGGCCGGCGCCGGTACGGGCAAGACCCGCACGATCACCCGGCGGATCGCCCACCTCGTCGCCGCCGGGCACGTCCGGTCGGGCCAGGTCCTCGCCGTCACCTTCACCGCGCGCGCGGCGGGCGAGATGCGCACCCGCCTGCGCGATCTCGGCGTCGGCGGTCCGGGGCAGCCCCCGGTCCAGGCGCGCACCTTCCACGCCGCGGCCCTGCGCCAGCTGCGCTACTTCTGGCCGCGCGTCGTCGGGGGCGCGCCGTGGGAGGTGCTCGAGGGCAAGCTGCGACTCGTCGGCCAGGCCGCCCAGCGCGCCGGCGCCCCCACCACGCGCGAGTCCCTGCGCGACCTCGCGAGCGAGATCGAGTGGGCCAAGGCCTCGCTGGTCCCCGCGTCGGACTACGCGTCCGCGGCGGGCCGGGCAGCACGGGACGTGCCGGCACCGGTGGAGCAGGTCTCGGCGGTGTACGAGGCCTACGAGGCGCTGAAGAACCGCGCCGAGGTCCTCGACTTCGACGACCTCCTGCTCCACACCGCCGCCGCGCTCGAGGAGCACCCCGAGGTCGCCCACGAGTTCCACGAGCGCTACCGCTGCTTCGTCGTCGACGAGTTCCAGGACGTCACCCCGGCGCAGTACCGCCTGCTGCGGGCCTGGTTGGGCGGCCGTGACGACCTCACCGTCGTCGGCGACGCCAACCAGACGATCTACTCGTTCGCCGGGGCCAGCCCGTCCTACCTGCTCGACTTCCCGCGCGTGTTCGGAGAGGCCACCGTCGTGCGCCTCGTGCGCGACTACCGCTCCACCCCGCAGGTCGTGGCGGCGGCGAACACGGTCATCGGCGCCGCCCGCGGCCGCGCGGCCGGGTCCCGCCTGCGCCTCGAGGGCCAGCGCCCGCCCGGGCCCGCGCCCGACTTCGCCGAGCACGACGACGAGCCGGCCGAGGCCGCCGCCGTCGCGGGCGCCGTCCGCGAGCTGATCGACGAGGGCGTGGCGCCGGCGGAGATCGCGGTGCTCTACCGGGTCAACGCGCAGTCGGAGGTCTACGAGACCGCGCTGGGCGACGCCGGCATCGCCTACCAGGTGCGCGGCGGCGAGCGGTTCTTCCAGCGCACCGAGGTCCGCACGGCGGTCGCCGCCCTGCGCACCGCCGCGACGCGGGCACCCGAGGACGCTCGGGGCGAGGGCATGGTGACCCTGGTGCGCGCCGTCCTCGGCGAGCAGGGGCTGACGGACTCCCCGCCCGCCGGCGCGGCCGGGCAGGGGGCGGCGCGCCAGCGGTGGGAGTCGCTGCGCGCGCTCGCCGAGCTCGCCGAGGAGCTCGTCGCCGCCGTGCCCGACGCCGACCTCCCCGCCTTCCTCGCCGAGCTGACCACCCGCGCGCAGGCCCAGCACCCGCCGACGGTCCAGGGCGTCACCCTGTCGTCCCTGCACGCCGCGAAGGGCCTCGAGTGGGACGCGGTGTTCCTCGTCGGGCTCACCGACGGCACGCTGCCGATCCAGCACGCCGACGGCGACGACGACGCCGTCGAGGAGGAGCGCCGGCTGTTCTACGTGGGCGTGACGCGGGCGCGGGTCCACCTGCGGATGTCCTGGGCGCTCTCGCGCAACAGCGGCGGTCGGCGCTCACGGCGACGCAGCCGCTTCCTCTACGGCCTCGTGCCCGAGGAGCACCCGGCCGCCCGCGTCCCCACCGGGCGGGGCGAGAACGGGGGCTCGCGGGGCAAGCCGACGTGCCGGCTGTGCGGCAAGCCGCTCGGCGACCCGGAGTCGTCCAAGCTCGGCCGCTGCAGCACCCACCCCTCCGACGTCGACGAGTCGCTCCTCGAGGCCCTCAAGGCCTGGCGCTCGGCGGAGGCGAAGAAGCGGTCGGTGCCGGCGTACGTCGTGTTCACCGACGCCACGCTCATCGCGCTGGCCGAGCAGCGGCCCCACGACCCGTCGGGCCTCGTCGCCATCCCCGGCATCGGGTCGTCGAAGCTCGAGCGCTACGGCGCCGACGTCCTGACCCTCGTGCGCGAGCACGCGTCGTAGGAGCCGCTCGGCAGGACGACGGGGTGTGGGTGCTCGCGGTCCCGCCGGCCGGCCGCGGACCGTGCGGGAAGATCAGCAGGACCTCAGGCACCCCGCACGCGCCCCCCGCGTGCCCCACGTCCTCCTGATCTCCGCCGACACGGGTCGTCGGTCGCCGGAGAAAGATCTTCGGAGAATCTTCCGGAAAATGCGTTGCCCCGGTTCGCGGGCCACCCCTACGGTCGATCACACACCGGCGCACGAGGCTGCCGGTCGGGCAGAACGCCGCGTGGGACAGGAAGGGGGCTCGTGACGATGGACATCGTGACTCTCGCGGGTACCGGTCGCCACGTCGCGAGCTGGCGCTCGAACGCGTACGCGACGCCGTTGGTCGGCGTCGCCGCCGTGTGCGAGCAGCAGGGGATGCCGCAGGACCTGCGCCCCCGCCAGAACGATCTCCGCTTCCCGACCGCCCCGCAGCGACCGTCCGCGCCCTCGCGGTGGAGTCCCTAGCAAGCAGGACTCCTCCGAACACCCGAGGCCGCGGACCCGCACCAGGGACCCGCGGCCTCCGTCGTCACACGACCCGACGGAACCTCCGCGGCTCCCGGCCCCGCCGACCCGCCCACCGGAGGTAGACCGTGTCCCCCGCCGGACTCGCCGTCCCGCCCGCCCCCGAGACCGGACCCGAGACCCTCGACGTCGACCTGTTCGACGCCCTGACCACCGTCGACCTCCCCTGCCGGCTCGCCGACGAGGACCTCTGGTTCTCCGACCAGCCGGCCGACCTCGAGCGGGCCAAGCTGCTCTGCGGCGACTGCCCCGTGCGGCGGGCCTGCCTCGCCGGCGCGCTCGAGCGGCGGGAGTACTGCGGCGTGTGGGGCGGCGAGATCTTCGACCGGGGTGCCGTCATCGCCCGGAAGCGGCCCCGGGGCCGGCCCTCCAAGGCCGACCTCGCCCGGGACGCGGAGCTCGCCGCCGCCCGGGCCGCCGCCGGGGTCGCCTGAGGACCCGGCCCCGGACCCCACGAGGGGGAGAGGGGGCCCGGTGCGCGTCTCGTGCGCACCGGGCCCCGAGGAGGGCGCTCCCGCTCCGCGGCTCCGAGGCTCAGCTCGCGAAGCCCGGCTGCCACTCCTCGAAGACGCTGCGCAGTGGGATCTCCGCGTCGAGCTGGCACAGCACCGCCACCGACGCGAGCGTCACGCGGTGCACGAGCATGTACTGCGGGGGCAGGTTGAGCCCGCGCCCGGTGGTGAACTCGGGCCGGCGCAGGTCACCGAGCCGGTCGGCCTGCCCGCGCAGCCACGAGCGCGTGAAGTGGAACTTCTCGGTGCGCAGCGGGTCGGTGAGCGGCCCGAGGTAGGCGATCGCCTCCTCGGAGCGCATGTCGACGCCGGGCAGGACGAAGTTCAGGTCGCGCAGCAGCTCGAGCAGCTCCTCGGCCCGGTCCTCGACCGCGAGGCGCAGCATCTCGCCGAGCTCGCGCGGCAGGCCGTCGGGCAGGCGCGCGACGGCCCCGAAGTCGATCACGCACAGCCGACCGTCGGGCAGGATCTGGAAGTTGCCCGGGTGCGGGTCGGCGTGCAGCAGCCCCACCCGCGCGGGCGAGGAGAAGTGGAAGCGCGAGAGCAGCAGGCCGACGCGGTCGCGCTCCTCGGGCTCGCCGGCGCGGATGATCGCCGACAGCGGCGTCCCGCTGATCCACTCCGAGACCATCGCCTTCGGTGCCGACGCCACCACCCGCGGCACGACGACGTGCTCGTCGCCGTCGTAGGCGGCGGCGAAGGCGCGCTGGGCGTCGGCCTCGTCGCGGTAGTCGAGCTCCTCGGCCATGCGGTCGCGCAGCTCGCTGAGCAGCGGCTTGATCTCCATGCCCGGCACGAGCGGCTGCACCATGCGGCTGAAGCGCTGGAGCTGGCGCAGGTCGGCCATGACGGCCTCCTGCGCGCCCGGGTACTGGACCTTCACCGCGACGTCGCGGCCGTCGTGCCACACCGCCCGGTGCACCTGGCCGATGCTCGCCGCCGCGGCCGGGGTGTCGTCGAACTCGCGGAAGCGCTCGCGCCACCCGCGCCCGAACTGCTCGGCGAGGACCCGGTGGGTGCGGGCGGCCGGCATCGGCGGCGCCGCGGTCTGCAGCCGCGTCAGGGCCTCGCGGTAGGGCTCGGCGAGCTCGTCGGGCACCGCGGCCTCGAACACCGACAGGGCCTGGCCGAACTTCATGGCCCCGCCCTTGAGCTCGCCGAGCACGGCGAAGAGCTGCTCGGCACCGCGGCGCGCGACGTCCGCGGAGATCTCGCCCTGGTCGCCCCCGGCGAGGCGCCGACCCCAGCCGGCGGCGGTGCGGGAGGCGAAGCCCAGCGGCAGCGAGGCCAGCCGCGCCGACCGCTGGACCGACCGGCGGGGGATGTCATCGGTCACGGGGACGATTCTCCCCCGCGCGAGGAGTGACGGCGCGATCAGGTCACGCCGCCCCCGCCGCTACGGGCCCGGCCGGTTCCCTGACCAGGACCGTCGCCCCGGACGTGACGTCGCGCCCACTCCTGCCGCCGCGCCGGGAGTGCAGCGCGTCGCAGCCGCAGCCCGGGTGCCGGCGCACGGGCCGGGCGTCGCGGGCGCCGTCGGGCCCGAGCGTGAGCACCACGCCGCGCGTGGCCGCGGGGGCGCCGTCGAGGACCGCGAGGATCTCGGTGACGGCCAGCGCCGCCGCGGTGGCCGCGAGGGCGACGGGCACCGCCGCCCGGTGGGTGGCGAGCTCGGCGGCGACGCGGGGCCAGGCCGGGTCGTCGTCGGTGCGCGCGAGGTCGTCGCAGCGCAGGCAGGGCGTCGCGCCGGGCAGCACGAGCGGGCCCACCGCCGCGATGCCGTCCTCCGCGGCGACCGGCAGGTGCGCGCGCCCGTCGAGGACCAGCCGGTGCGCGGCCAGCGCGTCGGGCCGCGCGGCGTCGGCGAGCACGACGAGGTCGGCCTGCGCCGTGAGCCACCGGCGCGCGGACGGGGCGCCCGGCGGCGGGGGCGCGACGGCGGCCCGGGCGACCGCGTCCTGCGCGGCGTCCTGCGCCGGCCGCCCGACGTCGCCGGCGAGCAGCCCGGTACCGAGGTCGTCGCGGGTCACGACGCCCTCGGCCTCGACGAGCACCCGCCCGACGCCGGCCGCGGCGAGCAGGCCGGCGATCGCCACCGCGATCCGCCCGGCGCCGCGGACGACGACGCGGCGGTCGGCCGGCACGGTGTCGGGCGTGGCGGGCGCGGCGAGCAGGCCCGCGGCGTGCAGGCGGTCGAGCAGGGCCCGCGCCGCGGCGGGGGAGGAGCCGGCGGCCACCGCCTCGGCGAGCACGCGGGCGACGGGGCGGGTGCCGTCGAGGGCCGCGACCATCCGCGCGAGCGGTGGGGTCAGGCCCTCGACGACGAGGACGCCGGACGCGCCGGTGCCGAACTGCAGGACGTCGGCCGACCGGTGCAGCGCCGGGCGGCGCAGGCGCGGCCGGTCGGGGAGGGACGGGGCGAGGGACGGGGTGAGGGACGCGACGGGAGCTGGGAGCACACCTGGTTCGACGCACCGGCGGCCCGTTCGGATCCGACTCCTACCCTCGGTGACGTGGCGGACACGCAGCCGGAGGTGGAGGTGCGTCGCAGCGCCCGGCGGCGGCGCACGGTGGCGTGGCGACGGGAGGGCGAGAAGGTCGTCGTCCAGATCCCGGCGTCGATGTCACGCGCCGAGGAACGGCGGTGGGTCGACGAGGCGCTGCGCCGCCTCGAGCGCGCCGAGACCCGCCGGCGGCCCGGGCGCCGCGCGGGGGACGCGGACCTCGCCGCGCGCGCCGACCGCCTCGCCCGCGCCCACCTCGACCCGATCGCGCCGGGTGGTGCCTGGCCGCGCCCGGCGTCGGTGCGCTGGACGAGGCCCATGCGCACGCGGTGGGCGTCGTGCACGCCGACCGAGGGCACGATCCGGATGTCCGAGCGGCTGCGCGACGTCCCGGGCTGGGTGCTCGACCACGTCCTCGTGCACGAGCTCGTGCACCTGCGCGAGCCGCACCACGGCCCGGCCTTCCGCGCCGCCGAGGCCGCCTACCCGCGCAGCGAGCGCGCGATCGGCTACCTCGAGGGCCTCGCCGCCGGCGCCGGACTGCCAATCACCGACACCGACGGCGACCCGGACACCGACCCCGACCCCGACCCCGACCCCGACCCCGACGAGGACTAGCCGCTCCGGCCCTCGTCGTCCGGCTTCTCCCCGGACCCGTCCTTCTCCCCGGACCGGTCGCCCTCGCCGCGCGCCTCCTGCTCGGCCTTCATCTCGGCCTCGAGGCGGGCGAGCGGGTCGTCGAGGTCGCTGAAGCTCTCGTCGGTCTTCGGGGCGGCGCCCTCCTGCGACGGCGCGACGGACCGGCGCTCGCCGACGAACCTCTCCGGGTCGTCGAGGTCGTCGGCGGTCGGCATGAGGTCCGGGTGCGCCCACACCGCGTCGCGGCCCTCGATGCCGCGCTCGTCGGTGAGGCGACGCCACAGGGTGGCGGCGTCGCGCAGGCGGCGCGGCCGCAGCTCGAGCCCGACGAGCGTCGCGAACGTCTGCTCGGCCGGTCCGCCGGAGGCGCGCCGGCGGCGCAGCGTCTCGCCGAGGGCGACGGCCCCGGGCAGGCGCTCGCCGACCGCGTCGGCGACGACGACGTCCACCCAGCCCTCGACCAGCGCGAGCAGCGTCTCGAGGCGGCGCAGCGCCGCCTTCTGCGACTCCGTGGTCTGCGGCTCGAACATCCCCGAGCTCATGAGCTCCTGGAGCGACGCCGGGTTGGTCGGGTCGACCTCGCGGGCGAGCTCCTCCATGCGCGACGTGTCGATGTGGATGCCGCGCGCGAACTCCTCGACCGTGGCGAGCAGCCGCTGGCGCAGCCACGGCACGTGCCCGAACAGGCGCTGGTGCGCGGCCTCGCGGGCGGCGAGGAAGACGAGCACCTCGCCGGCCGGGCGGTCGAGCCCCGCGGTGAAGTCCGCGATCGCCGCGGGCAGCAGCGCCGCGGTGCCCTCCGGGCCGAGCGGCAGCCCGACGTCGCTGGAGGTGAGCACCTCCTTGGCGAGCTGCGCGAGGCCCGACCCGAGCTGCGAGCCGAAGGCCATGCCGCCGACCTGCGAGATCATCCCGAGCATCGGCCCCGCCATCTGGCGGGCCTCCTCGGGAAGGCCCTCGACCCAGGCGCCCGCGACGCGCTGCGCCACCGGGTCGCACAGCCGCTGCCAGGTGGGCATCGTCGTGTCGATCCACTGCGCGGGCGACCACACGGCCACCTGCGAGGCGCCCGAGGGCAGCGTCGTCGCGTCCTCGAGCCAGAGCTCGGCGAGGCGCACGGACTCCTCGGCGGCGCGCTGCTGCTCGCCGGTCGGCGCCTTCTTGCCGTCCTCGCCGAGCTGCTGGTGCGCCATCTGGGTGGCCAGCTTGTAGTTCACGGGGCCCTCGGCGCCCGGGCCGGACGACTGGCTGAGCATCTGCCCGAGCTGGGTCAGCATCTGCCCGAGCTGCCCCATGTCGAAGCCGCCGGGCCCGCCGGCGCCGCCGGGCAGGCCCCCCATGCCGGGCAGGCCGAACCCGTGGCCGCCCGCACCACCGGCGCCGCCCGATCCGGAGCGGCGGGACTCGTCGTCGGGATCGGAGGGCCCGAAGCCGAAGGGCAGGTCACTCATGGTGTCGACGGTACGCGGGTACGACGGGCCGCGGGGGCGTGCACGCATGCCCACGGCGAACACCCAGGAACCTCCCAGGAACGCCCCGGGCGCCGTCCCCGCACGACGACCCCACGTCCGATCATTACCCTGTCCGCCCGTGACCCGGTTGCGCGCGACCCTCGCGCTCGGACTCGTCCTGGCCGGGGTGCTGGGGCTGCTGGGCGCGACGGTCCGGGTGCCGTTCGTGGCGCTGGGCGACGGCCCGACGTTCGACGTCCTCGCCGGCGGGGAGGACGGCCGCACGGTCGTCGACGTCACCGGCCCCGTGCGCGTCTACCCGACGTCCGGTCAGCTGCGGATGACCACCGTCGCGGTGACGACCCAGGTCACGCTGTTCGGCGCGATGGCGATGTGGGCGTCGGGCGAGGAGCAGGTGCTCCCGCGCGAGTCGGTCTACCCGCCGGGGCGCTCCAGCGAGCAGGTCGACCAGGAGAACACCCGGCAGTTCGTGCAGTCCGAGACCGACGCCGAGGCCGCGGCCCTGCGCTACCTCGGGTACCCGACGGCGGTGCAGGTCGGCTCGGTGCTCGACCGCTCGCCCTCGGCCGGGCTGCTCTCGCCCGGCGACCGGATCGTCGCCGTCGACGGGCGCCCGGTGACGACGCCGCAGGAGGTCGTGGACGCGCTCGCGCCGACCCGCCCCGGCCAGCCGGTCACCGTCACCGTGCAGCGCGGCCCGCTGGGCAACCCGGGCCCGCGCACCGACGTCACCGTCGTCGCGGCCGCCCGCCCCGACGGCGACCCGCGCGGCTTCCTCGGGGTGACGCCGACCAACGTCGTCGACTCGCCGGTGGACGTCCGCATCAGCCTCGGCGACATCGGCGGCCCGTCGGCCGGGCTGGTGTTCGCGTCGGCGATCGTCGACAAGCTGACCCCGGGCGACCTCACCGGTGGCCACGTCGTCGCCGGCACCGGCACGATCGACGCCACCGGCCGCGTCGGGGACATCGGCGGCATCCGCTTCAAGATGGACGCTGCGCGCCACGACGGCGCCGAGGTGTTCCTCGTCCCGGCGGGCAACTGCGCCGAGGCCGTCGCCGAGGCGCCCGAGGGGCTGACCCTCGCCCGGGTGGGGACGCTGGGCGAGGGGATCGCCGCGCTGGAGGCGGTCCGCGAGGGTCGCCCGCCCGTCTCCTGCTGACGCCCCGAGACCTCCGGTGGCGGGCCACCCGGTCCGGAGCAGGGCGCGAGGGATCCGGACATGCCGGGCCACGTCAACCCCACACCGTGTTCGTAGAGTGGCGTCCGCACGCGCGGGCTCGCCTGCGCTGAGGAACAAACGTCTGGCAGGAGTGTGACCCCGTGGCCAACCGGCCCCCGACCGCGACGCCCCAGCTGTCGCGACGGACGAAGACGCTGCTGATCGTCGGCGCGGTCGCGCTCGTCGTCCTGCTCGGCGGTGCCCGGCTCGTCGACGTCTACGTCGACTGGGCCTGGTTCGGGGAGGTCGGCTTCCGGGGCGTCTTCACGACGATCCTGTGGACCCGCGTCCTGCAGTTCGTCGTCGCCGCCGTGCTGATGGGCGGGCTGCTCGCGCTGAACCTCGTCATCGCCTACCGGGTGCGCCCGGTGTTCGTGCCCGTCGCCGGCGCCGGTGCGGGCGAGGACCCGGTGGCGCGCTACCGCACCGTGGTCCTCTCGCGACCCCGCTGGTTCGCGATCGGCATCCCGGCCGTCGTGGCGCTCATCGCCGGGCTCTCGGCGCAGGCCGACTGGCAGACCGTCCAGCTCTTCCTGAACTCGACGCCGTTCGGCGTCGCCGACCCGGTCTTCGGCCACGACATCGCGTTCTACGTCTTCCAGCTGCCGTTCTACCGCTGGCTGCTGAGCTGGCTGTTCGTCGCGATCGCCGTGAGCTTCATCGCCGCGCTCGTCGCGCACTACCTCTTCGGCGGCATCCGCCTCGCCGGGCGCAACGGCGCCGTCGCGCCGCCCGCCCGGGCGCACCTCGCCGTGCTCGCCGGCACGTTCGTGCTGCTCAAGGCGGTCGCGTACTTCTTCGACCGCTACGAGCTGCTCTTCTCCGACCGCAAGGCGGCCGAGGGCGGCGCCAACTTCTTCGGCGCCACCTACACCGACCTCAACGCCGCGATGCCGGCCAAGCTCATCCTGCTGATCATCGCGGTGATCTGTGCCGCGGCGTTCTTCTCCGCGGTCGTGCTGCGCAACCTGCAGATCCCGGCGATCGCGCTGGCGCTGCTGGTGCTCTCCAGCGTGCTGGTCGGCGCGGCCTGGCCCGCGGTGCTCGAGCAGGTCTCGGTGCGCCCGAACGCGATCGACCGCGAGGCCCAGTCGATCTCCTGGAACATCGCCGCCACGCGCCAGGCCTTCGGGCTCGGCAACGTCGGGGTCGTGCCCTACGCGCCGCAGGTCGCCTCGGCCGCGGGCAACGCCGCGGTGCCCCCGCAGGACGTCGCCAACAGCCAGGCGACGCTGAACAACATCCGCATCCAGGACCCGTCGCGGCTCAACCGCACCTTCGCGGTGCAGCAGCAGCTGACGAACTTCTACGCCTTCGCGCCCCAGCTCGACATCGACCGGTACACGGTCAACGGGCAGCGCCAGGACTTCGTGCTGGCGGCGCGCGAGATCAACCCCGACGCGCTGATCGGCAACCAGCAGGACTGGATCAACCGGCACCTCGTCTACACCCACGGCCAGGGCATCGTCTCGGCCCCCGCGGACCGGGTGAACGTGCCCAGCAACGCCGAGGCGAGCCAGGGCGGCCTGCCGGAGTTCTCCGTCAGCGACTCGAGCAACCCCGGTCCCTTCGGGCTGAGCCCCGACGGCGCGCGCATCTACTTCGGCGAGTTCGTCGGCGGCACCGACGACTACGCGATCGTCGGTGGCAACCCGGGAGCGCCGCCCCGCGAGTTCGACGGCCCCGGACGCCCCGCCAACTCCTACACGGGGCCCGGCGGGGTGCCGCTGGGCAACTGGGCCCAGCGCCTGATCTTCGCCGCCGCCTACGGCGAGCGGAACATCCTGTTCAACGGCTCGATCGGCTCCGACTCGCGGATCATGTACAACCGCACGCCGATCGAGCGGGTGGAGAAGGTCGCGCCGTGGCTGCGCACCGACGTCGACCCGTACCCGGCGGTGGTCGACGGCCGGCTGCAGTGGATCGTCGACGGCTACACGACGCTCCCGCGCTACCCGTACGCCCAGCAGGTCGGCCTCGGCCAGGCCACCAGCGACTCGCTGCGGCCCACCGGCGCCCTGGGCTCGGTCGGGTACATGCGCAACTCGGTGAAGGCCACCGTCGACGCCTACAGCGGCGAGGTGCGGATCTACCAGGTCGACGAGCAGGACCCGGTGCTGCGCACCTGGATGGCGGCCTTCCCGGACGTGGTGCGGCCGGCCGCCGAGATCTCGCCGAGCCTGCGGGCCCACTTCCGCTACCCGGAGGAGATCTTCAAGGTCCAGCGCGACCTGCTCACCCGGTACCACGTCGAGAACCCGCGGGACTTCTTCTCCACCCAGAACTTCTGGACCGTCCCGGAGGACCCGACGCGGGAGAGCAACGCCGCGATCCCGCCCTACTACCTGCTCGCGGGCGACCCGCGGCCCGGCGCGGCCCCGGACACCCAGTTCCAGATCACGAGCACCCTCCTCGCGCTGTCGCGCCCCAACCTCTCGGCGTACCTGTCGGTGAGCTCGGAGCCCGAGACCTACGGGCAGATGACGGTGCTCGAGCTCCCCGCGCAGCTCACCGGGGACCAGCGCGGTCCGCAGGGCCCGCAACAGGTCCAGGCGGAGCTGCTGACCAGCAACTCGGTCAACCAGGGCCTGTTCCCGCTGCGCCAGTCCGGGACCCCGGTGCAGGTGCAGTACGGCAACCTGCTGACGCTGCCGGTCGCGGGCGGGCTGCTCTACGTCGAGCCGATCTACGTCGAGCGCAACGCCCAGACGTCGTTCCCGCAGCTGTTCGGCGTGATCGCCCGCTTCAACAACGGCGACATCGGCTACGCGCCGACGCTGCAGGGGGCGCTGCAGGCCGCGTTCCAGGGCGTCCCGCTGCCGCCGGGGCTGACGGTGCCGGGGCTGGGGGCCACCCAGCAGGCGCCGACGACACCGACCCCCGGCGCCAACACGGGGTCCGGACCGCTGCCGTCGGGGACGCCGGGGCAGGCGCTGAGCCCCGAGCTCTCCGAGGCGGTGACGGCGATGAACGACGCCCTCGACCGCCTGGCGCAGGCGCAGGCGGCCCGCGACTTCCAGGGTATCGGTGAGGCCGAGGCCGCCCTGGACTCCGCGATCCAGCGCTTCCGCTCGGCCACCGGGGCCTCGCCGGCGACCTCGGCGGCGGGAGGCTGACAGCCCGCCGGCGCCCACCCCCCCTCCGCGGGACGGGGTGGGCGCCGGTGTACTGTTGGGGCACAACGCAGCGCGGGGTGGAGCAGCTCGGTAGCTCGCTGGGCTCATAACCCAGAGGTCACAGGTTCGAATCCTGTCCCCGCTACGACACCGTCGCCGGAGCCTCTCCGGACGACGGGATCCCCAGCCCAGGGCCACGGGCACGGCGCGGGGTGGAGCAGCTCGGTAGCTCGCTGGGCTCATAACCCAGAGGTCACAGGTTCGAATCCTGTCCCCGCTACGCGCGACACGGCCCCCGACCGATCCGGTCGGGGGCCGTCGTCGTTCCCGGGGCGTGGCGCCAGGGGAGTCGTTGCCCCGGCGATCTGGCGAAGGGCGCCCCTCGCCCGTCTATTCGACCGAAGGTGCCCTTCGCTCAGGACGCGCGGGCGGCGCCGCGACCCCGGGCGGCGGGCGGAAGGTGCCGTCGGCCTCGGGCACGAGCGCGTGCACGGCCACGACGGCGGCGAGGGGCAGCGGGCCGTAGACGTGCGGGAACCACGGGCCCCGGGGGTCCTCGCCCCCGCCGGGACCCACGCCCGGCTCCCAGCGCACCGGCACGTCCAGTCGCGCCGGGTCGACGACGAGCACCACGACGTCCGTGCGGCCCGCGAAGAGCCGCGACGCCGGCAGGTGCACGGTGCCCGGGTCCGAGCAGTGCACGAACCCGACCTCGTCGAGCGACGGCGGCCGGCGCGCCCCGTCGCGGCGCGCGGCCTCGAGCTCGTCGCGCGTGCAGAGGTGCAGGATCACGTCAGGCGGTCGGCGTCATGCGGTCGGGGACGGCGCGCGCATCGGGCGGTGGGACTCCCAGCGCCACACCTTGCCCCGCTTCGCCCCGCCGGGACCGGACTCGTCGCGCCGGCGCGACTGCACCCGCACCAGGCCGTTCGCCGTCAGCACGCTGGCCGCCGGTGCCCGCTCGGGCAGGGTGTGGGCGACCACCGTCTGCACCGCCGGGTCGGCGAACGCGCGGGCGACGAGGGCGCGGGTCATCGCCGTCGCCCAGCCGCGGCCCTCGAACGGCGGGAAGGTCCAGAACGCGATCTCGACGCGGCCGCCGCGCATCGGCCCGCGGAAGCCGCAGGTGCCGACGACCTGGCGGTCGCGGGGATCGACGGCCAGGAACGTGCAGGGCTCGATGGAGGCGTGGGGCAGACCGCCCGCCGGGGTGTCGCACGCCGCGGGCGCCCCGAACTGCTCCTCGTCGGGGCCCTCGCTGCGCAGCACCGCCTCGACCAGCGGCTCGACCCCCACGGTGCGCAGCTCCGCGAGACCGGGTGCGCCGGGGCCCGTCAGCCGATCGTCGACGGGCACCAGGACGACCACCGGACCTCCACCCGTCGACGTGGCCACCCGCGTGGTGGCGGGGCTGACGGTAGCCAATCGTCCGGGCGCGCAGGAGCCACCCCTCGGTGTCCGGTGCGGGGTCGGGTGCGGGGTCGGGAGCAGGGCCGTGACCGGCGACCCCGAGACATCAGGCACTCTGGAGGGCATGGAGCTCGCCCGCCTGCTCGTGTACTACGCGCTGTTCGTGCTGTGGCTGTTCATCGTGGGCCGGCTCGTGGTCGAGATCGTGCGCAGCTTCGCGCGCGACTGGCGCCCGGCCGGCGGCACCGCGGCCGGGCTCGAGGTGCTCTTCATGGTGACCGACCCGCCGGTCAGACTGCTGCGCCGGCTCATCCCCGCGGTGCGGATCGGGAACATCAGCCTGGATCTGTCGATCATGATCCTGCTGCTGGTGACCTTCATCCTCATGCGCGTGGTCGACCCGCGCTGAGCCGTTCCGCGGAGTCCCCCGCCTGCCGGGGCGGCGCCCCGCGCGCCGTTGCCCACACGGAGGGCTCTCGAGTGGGCGACCCGCGTCCGGAGCTGCCACTGTGTCCCGCGTGAGCCCTGTGCGCGACCTCGTCACCTTCGTGACCTCGGCCGTCCGTTCCCCGGCCGTCATCGGCGCCGTCGCGCCCAGCGGGCGGGCGCTGTCCGACCTGCTCGCCTCCGTCGCCCCGGCCGAGGGCCGGCCGGTCGTCGTCGAGCTCGGGCCCGGCACGGGCGTCGTCAGCGCCGCCCTGCGTCGCCGGCTGCCCGCGGGCGCGCGGCACATCGCGGTCGAGATCGACCCGGGGATGGTCGAGCACCTGCGCCGCACGCGGCCGTGGCTCGAGGTCGTCCAGGGCGACGCCGCCGACCTGCAGAAGCTGCTCGCCGACGCCGGGGTCGACCGCGTCGACGCCGTCATCAGCGGGCTGCCGTGGACGCTGTTCGGTGAGCCGGCGCAGCGCGGGATCGTCGAGCAGGTCACGCGCGTGCTCGCCCCCGGCGCGACGTTCACCACGTTCGCCTACAGCCACGTGAGGCGCCTCCCGACCCAGCGCCGCTTCCGCGGGGTGCTCGAGCAGGCGTTCACCGAGGTGACCGTCACGCCGACCGTGTGGCGCAACCTGCCCCCGGCGCTGGCCTACCAGTGCCGGCACCCGCGCACGGCCTGACGTCGACCCGGGCGCTCAGCCGGTGCCGCGCGCCGCCACCCGCGGCCCGAGGCTCGCGACCGACAGATCGCCGGGCTCGGTGGCGTCGCAGAACTCGGTGAGCAGCGCCGCGAAGCGCGTCGGCTCGTCGCAGTGCGGGAAGTGTCCGGCCCGGTCGAAGATCTCGAGGCGGCCGTGCGGCACGAGCCCCGCCGCGCGGCGCGCATGCCCGACCGGGATGACCGGGTCCCGGGCGCCCCACACGATCATCGTCGGCAGGCCCTCGGTGAGGTAGAGCCGGTCGGTGCCGCTGACGCGCTGGCCCCAGGGTCCGATGACGCTCCGGACGGTGTCGACGAACGCGTCGAGGTGCGCGCGCTGCGACAGCGACGCGGCGTGGCGGGCCGTCTCGCGCAGCGACACCGACTCCTCGCCGAACGACGGCAGGGCGGCGGCGAGCCGCAGGCCCCGCGCGCCGAGCTGGAGCACCCCGGTGGACGCGAGCACCGGCAGCACGTACTCCGCGCCCGGCAGCGCGGCCAGGCGCAGCAGCGGGCTGACCCCCCGCCCCAGCCCGCCGGAGGAGACGAGCACGAGCCGCGAGCACATCTCCGGGAACTGGTAGGCGAACTGCATGGCCACCCCGCCGCCGAGCGAGTGCCCGACGACCGTGACCCGCCGGTGCCCGAGCACGGCGAGCAGGTCGCGCAGCCCGTTGGCGTAGGCGCCGAGGGAGAAGTCGCCGCCGACGCCGGCCGACTCGCCGTGGCCGAGGAGCTCGGGGGCCAGGAGCAGCCGGTCGCAGCCCGAGCGCTCGTAGGCCTGCAGGACCGGGGTCCAGGTCTCGGCGCTGCCGGCGATGCCGTGGACGAGGACGACGACCTCCGGGTCGCCGTCGGCCGCACCGTCGCCGGCGACCTCCGGGCACGCCTCGACGTAGGACATCTGCTGGCCGTGCAGCGTGCGGGTCCGGCGTGTGGCGGTCATCGTTGGCCATCCTGTCCTGGTCGGGGTCCGACGGCACGGTCGACCGACGTCGGCCGACCGGAGCAGACCTCGGAGGCCCTCCAGGTGCCCGCCGGGGCGCCCGGCACAATCCCGGGACGATGCCCGGTGCCCGACGCCTCCCCGTCCTCGCCGCCGCCGCGGCCCTCGCGACCGCCCTGGCCCTCGGCGCCTGCGGCGGGCCGGCGCCGGCGCCGGAGCCCGCCGCGGCTCCGGGCGGGCGCTCCGCCGCCCCGTCGCCGGCGGGCCCCGCCGCCGCCGACCCCGCGGCCCCCGACCCCGCCGCGAGCTGCGTGCAGAACACCCTCGACCGGCTCGACACCCGGGAGCGCGCCGCGCAGCTCGTCATGGCCGGGGTGCCGGCCGACGGGCTGACCGCGGCCGGGCGGGAGGCGCTGGACGCCGGTGCGGGCGGGGTGATCCTCACCGACGCCACGGGCGGCGAGGCCTCGGCCGCGCAGGTCGCGGCGACGACGACCGCGGTGCAGGAGGCCGCGACCGTCCCGGTGACGATCGCGACCGACCAGGAGGGCGGCAAGGTCCAGGACCTGAAGGGCGCCGGGTTCACGCGCATCCCGTCGGCGTCGGTGCAGGGCCGCGACGTCGCCGACCTGCGCTCCGACGCCCAGGGCTGGGCGCGCGAGATGGCCGGGGCCGGGGTGACGCTGGACCTCGCGCCGGTGGCCGACGTCGTCGACCCCGCCCTCGGCGACGCCAACGAGCCGGTCGGGGCGCTCGACCGCGGGTTCGGCACCGACCCGGCGCGCGTCGGGCGGGCGGTGGCCGCGTTCGTCGAGGGCATGGACGCGGGCGGGGTGGACAGCACCCTCAAGCACTTCCCGGGCCTCGGGCGCGTGCGGGAGAACACCGACTTCGCCGACGCCGCGGACACGCGGACCACCGTCGACGACCCGGGGCTCGCCTCGTTCCGCGCCGGCATCGAGGCCGGCGCGCCGGTGGTGATGATGTCCTCGGCGGTCTACGCCCGCATCGACCCCGACGAGCGCGCCCTGTTCTCCCGCGCCGTCGTCACCGACCTGCTGCGCGGGCGGCTCGGCTTCGACGGGGTCGTGACCACCGACGACGTCGGCGCCGCCCGGGCCGTCGCCGACGTGCCGGTGGGGCAGCGGGCGGTGCGCTTCGTCGCCGCGGGTGGCGACCAGGTGCTCACCATCGAGCCCGACGACGTCGGGCCCATGGTCGACGCGCTGGTCGACGAGGCCGCCGACCCCGCGTTCGCCGCGCGCATCGACGAGAGCGCCCGCCGCATCCTGGCCCTCAAGGCCCACCGCGGCGTCCTGCGCTGCACTCCCTGACCGACTCCGGCTTACCGACGGGTAGCCGGCTCTGCGGCCGTCGGTGGGCCGTGCCAGAGTGGCGCCCGTGGACCTGAGCTACACCGCCGAGGAGGAGCAGTTCCGCACCGAGCTGCGGGACTGGCTCGCCGGGAGCATCCCGCCGGAGTGGGCCGAGCCCGGCTTCTGGCGCTCGCTCGACGACGACGAGTCGTTCCGGCTGCGTCGCGAGTGGGAGGCGTCGAAGACGGCCGCCGGCTTCTCCGGCATCCAGTGGCCGACGGAGTACGGCGGGCGCGGCGGCACGCCGGGCATGAAGGCCATCTACGACGAGGAGACGGTGCGGGCGCACGCCCCGCAGACCGTCAACGTCCTGGGCCTGACCTTCCTCGCGCCGACGGTCATGGCCATCGGCACGCCGGAGCAGAAGGCCGAGATCATCGGGCCGATGCTGCGCAACGAGGTCATCTGGTGCCAGGGCTTCTCCGAGCCCGGCGCCGGGTCGGACCTCGCGGCGGTGGCGACGCGCGGCGTGCGCGACGGGGACGACTTCGTGGTCAACGGCCAGAAGATCTGGACCACGAACGCGATGCACGGTGACAAGATCTTCACCCTCGTGCGCACCGAGCCCGGCTCGGAGCGGCACAAGGGCCTGTCGATGATGCTCATCGACATGGACCAGCCGGGCGTGGAGGCCCGCCCGCTCAAGCAGATGAGCGGGGCCAGCGAGTTCGGCGAGGTGTTCTTCACCGACGCGCGGGTCCCCGCGAAGGACTGCCTCGGCGAGATCGGCCAGGGCTGGCGCACGGCGATGCTGCTGCTCTCGTTCGAGCGCGGCGCGTCGGGCGTCGGGCAGTACACCGAGTTCCGCCGGCAGTACGACGAGATCGTCGAGCAGATGCGCCGCTTCGGGCGCTCGGACGACCCGGTGGCCCGCCAGAAGATGGCGAACTGCCTGGTCGAGCTCGAGTGCCTGCGCTACCACGCGATGCACATCCTCACCCAGGTCGAGCAGGGCCGGGACCTGGGCTCCGAGTCGTCGATGACCAAGCTGCAGTGGTCGGAGACGTTCCAGGACCTGTGGGAGGCGTTCGACGACGTCCTCGGCCCCGAGGCCTCGCTCGAGCGCCCGCGCCCGGACGTCGACCTCGCGCCGTACCAGGCCCAGGCCATGTGGTCGCGGTCGGTCACCATCTGGGGCGGCTCGTCCCAGGTCCAGCGCAACATCGTCGCCGAGCGCGTGCTCGGCCTGCCACGGTAGAGAACCGTAGAGGAGCCCGGAGTGTTCTTCGCGCTGACCGAGGACCAGCAGGCGTTCGCCGCCACGGTCCGCGAGTTCGTCGCCGACCGGTTCGACCTCGACGCGGTGCGCGCCGTGGTCGAGGACCCCGACGGCGACGGCCACCCGCTGACGCTGTGGAAGGGCCTCGCCGACCAGGGCGCCCTGGCCGTGCTCGTGCCCGAGGAGCACGACGGCCTGGGGCTGGGGCTGCTCGACGCGCAGGTCGTGGCCCGCGAGCTGGGTGCCGCCGTCGCGCCCGGTCCGTGGACCACCACCGTGCTCGCCGCCGAGGCCCTGCGCCTCGCCGGCTCGCCCGCCCAGCAGGCCGCCTGGCTGCCGGCGCTCGCCGCGGGCGAGACCGTCGGCACCGTGGCGCTGCGCGGGGAGGCGGGGTCGTGGGACGGGCGCAGCGGGCGCGGCATCACCGTCGACGCCTCGGGCGAGCGGCTCTCGGGCACGGCGTCGCCCGTCGACTACCCGGGGGTCGCGGGGCTGTTCGTGGTCGCCGCCACCGACGCCGACGGCGCGCCCGGGCTCTACCTCGTCGAGGCGGGAGCCCAGGGCCTGTCCGTCCGCGACCAGCGGACCTACGACGGCACGGCGCGCGTCGGCGCGGTCGAGCTCGCCGACACCCCGGGCGAGCTCCTCACCGGCGGGACGCTCTCCGGCGGCGAGGCCGTCGGCGCGGTGACCGCCCGGGGCGCCGTGCTCACCGCGGCGGATCTCGTCGGCGTCGCCCGCGAGGCGCTCACCCGCACCGTCGACTACGACCGCGACCGCAAGCAGTTCGGCGTGCCGGTCGGGTCGTTCCAGGCGATCAAGCACACGATGGCCGACCTGCACGTCGGCGTGACGATGGCCGAGCACGCGGTGCTCTTCGCCGCGCACGCGCTCGACTCGGGCGACGCGGGCGACCCGGCCACGGACATCGCGGTCGCCGTGGCGAAGGCGAAGGCGTCGGACGCGGCGTGGGCGGCCACCGGCGCGATGATCCAGTTCTTCGGCGGCATCGGCTTCACCTGGGAGCACGAGGCGCACTTCTTCTACAAGCGCGCCCGCCGCCGCGCCCCGCTGTTCGGGTCGGCCGACGAGCACCGCGAGCGGCTGGCCGCGCTCACCATCGACTAGCCCGGGGTCGGTGCCGGCAGCAACCGCGCCAGGACCGAGCGCGCCACCGTGGTGAGCGCCGCGACGTCCATCCCGGTGCGACCGAGCGCCACGACCCCGAGCTGGGCGGCGAGGACCGCGCGCGCGGTCTCGGCGGGGTCGACGTCGGGGTCGACGTCGCCCTCGCGCCGGGCGCGCTCGAGCGCCTCGGTGAGGATCGCCGTGATCGCGTCGTAGCTGCGGCGGGCCTCGGCCGCGACGTCCGGGGTGCTGGTCGCGAGCTCGGCGGTGCTGTTGGCGAGCAGGCAGCCGCGGCGCGCGGCGGCCCCGGTCGGGTCGCCGGCCGCGCCGAGCACGAACTCGCGCACCAGGTCGACCCCCCGTGCGGCGGACGCCAGACGCTCGCGCAGCCCGCGGAGGTTCGCGTCGTCGTAGTCGCGCAGCACCCGCAGGAAGAGCCGGTGCTTGTCGCCGAAGGCCCCGTAGAGGCTGCCCTTGCCCAGCCCGCTCACGCGCAGCAGGTCGTCCATCGACGTCGCGGCGTAGCCCTTGTCCCAGAACTCGTCGCGGACGGCGAGGACGACGCGGTCCTCGTCGAACTCCCGGGGGCGCGGCACCCCCCGACCGTACGAGTTCTGGACCCGACAGGCCAGAACCAGCCGCAGGATGTTGACCGGGCGGCCCATATCGGCGAAGGTGTTCTGGACGGAACGGTCAATAACTAGGGGAGGTGGACGGCATGCCCGTCCTCGCGGACAAGGTCGCGGTGGTCACCGGGGGCAGCAGCGGGATCGGGCTCGCGATCGCGCGTGCCTTCCGGGACGAGGGCGCGACGGTGGTCATCACCGGCCGCCGCAAGGAGGCGCTCGACGCGGCGGTCGCCGAGCTCGGCGAGGACGTGACCGCCGTGGTCTGCGACGTCGGGGTGCCCGCCGACCTCGACGCCCTCTACGAGACGGTGCGCGAGCAGGCCGGGCACGTGGACGTCGTGGTCGCCAACGCCGGGATCGGCATCGACGCCGCGTTCGGGGAGGTCACCGAGGAGCAGGTCGACGCCCAGTTCGCCACCAACGTCAAGGGCACGATCTTCACCGTCCAGGGTGCGCTGCCGCTGCTGCGCGACGGGGCCTCGGTGATCGTGACCGGCTCGACCGCCGCGACGCGGCCCGATCCGGGCCTCGAGGTCTACGGGGCGACGAAGGCCGCGGTGCACAACCTCGTGCGCGGCTGGGCCCACAGCTCGCGCCGGTACGGCTTCCGCGTCAACGTCCTCGCCCCGGGCATGGTCCCGACGCCGGGCCTGCTCGACCTGGTCCCCGCGGAGGTCCGCGCGCAGGCCGCGGAGGTGATCCCGCTGGGGCGGCACGGCCGGCCCGAGGAGATCGCGGCGGCCGCCGTGTTCCTGGCCTCGGACGCCTCGAGCTACGTCAACGGCTCGGTGCTCGCCGTCGACGGCGGCGTCGCCCAGGTCTGACAGCTCGTCCGTCCCGACCCCTTGTCGTGATCTCGGTCACTCCGGTGGACTGAGGGCGTCGACGCGACGACGGGTCGGGACTTGCGAGGTGGTCGTCATGGGGAAGGCCGACAACGCCCGGAGAGGTCGGGGCGGGCGTACGGAGGAGCTCGCGCCGGACGACCCGGCCGCCGTGCGCTCGGTCGCCGTCGTCGGACCGATGGCGGCGGGCAAGACCACGCTGGTCGAGGAGCTCCTGGCCGCGGCGGGCGCGATCCCGCGGGCCGGGTCGGTCACCGCGGGCACCACCGTCACCGACCACGACCCGGACGCCCGCCGCCAGCAGCGCTCGGTGGCCCCGTCCGTCGCGTCGCTGGTCCACCGCGACGTCAAGATCAACCTCATCGACACCCCGGGCTGCCCCGACTTCCTCGGCGAGGTCCGCGCGGGCCTGCGCGCGGCCGACGCGGTGCTCTTCGTCGTCGGGACCGCGGACGCCGCCGACGGCGTCGCCGCCCCGACATCCGCCCTGCTCGCCGAGTGCCGCCGCGCGGGCCTGCCCGCCGTGCTCGTGCTCAGCCGCCTCGACCACGCCCGCGCCGACGTGGACGCCGCGCTCGCCACGTGCCGCGAGGTGGCCGCCGGGTCGGGGGAGGTGCTCGTCCCCGTGACGCGGTCCGGGCGCGACGCCGACGGCACGGTGACCGTGCACCCGCTGCTGGCGGGCGACGACCCGACCGCCGACGAGCCCGACGACCTGCGCCGCGAGCTCGTCGAGACCCTCATCGAGCAGAGCGAGGACGAGGCGCTGCTCGAGTCCTGGATCGGTGGCGACGCGGTGGCGCTCGACGCCCTGCGCGCGGACCTGGCGACGGCCGTCGCGCGCCGTGCCCTCGTGCCGGTGGCCGGCGTCTGCGCCCCGACCGGCGCCGGCCTGGACGCCCTGCTCGACCTCGTCGTCGACGCCGTGCCGCCCCCGACCGCCCACCCGCCGCTGCCGGCGCACGCCCCCGACGGCGCCGGGCACGACCCCGTCGACCCCGACCCCCACGGCCCGCTGGTCGCCGAGGTCGTGCACACCGGCACCGACGCGCAGGGCAGCCGCGTCTCGCTCGTGCGCGTGTTCTCCGGCCGGCTGCGCCCCGACACCGCGCTGACCGTGTGCGCCGACCCCCTGCGCATCCCCGCCCCGCGCGACGGCTCCCACGACAGCGACACTGCCGACCCCGGCGGCGCGGGCGGCTCGGCCGGCTCCGGCGGCTCCGGCGGCTCCGGCGGCTCCGGCGGCTCCGGCGGTGAGACCGTCCGCGTCAACCGCGTCTACGCCCCGCTGGGGGCGACGCTGCGCGAGGTGCCGTGGTGCGTGGCGGGCGACCTGTGCGCGCTGACCCGCCTGGGTCCCGTGGCCACCGGGGACACGCTGTGCGCCGCCGAGGACCCCGTCGGTCTCGACGGCTGGGAGCTGCCCGAGGCGCTGCTGCCCGTCGCGGTGACCGCGGCCGACCGCTCGGCCCAGGACGCGATGGCCCGCGGGCTCGCCCGCCTCGCCGCCACCGAGACCACGCTGCGCGTCGAGCGCAACGCCGACACCCACCAGATCGTGCTGTGGTGCACCGGCGAGGCGCACGCCGACGTCGTCCTCGCGCGCCTGCGGGCGTCCGGGGCGAGTGTCGAGGTCACCGACGTCGCCGTCCCCGAGCGCGAGACGGTCGCCGGGCCCGCGACGGGGCTCGGGCGGCACGTCAAGCAGTCCGGCGGGCACGGGCAGTTCGCCGTGTGCCGGATCGAGATCGAGCCGCTGCCGCGCGGGTCGGGCGTCGAGTTCGTCGACCGGATCGTCGGCGGGGTCATCCCGCGGGCCTACATCCCCGGCGTCGAGAAGGGCGTGCGCGCCCAGCTCGAGGCGGGCGTGACGCCCGGCCGGCCGGTGGTGGACGTGCGCGTGACGCTCGTGGACGGCAAGGCCCACAGCGTCGACTCGTCGGACCAGGCGTTCCAGACCGCGGGGTCGCTCGCGGTCAAGGAGGCGGTGGCGGCCGCGGGCACGGTGGTCATGGAGCGGCTCTACGAGGTCGAGGTCACCGTCGACGACGCCCAGCTCGGCGCGGTGCTCGGCGACCTCGCCTCCCGCCACGGGCGCGTGGTGGGCACCGAGCCGGGCGCGCCGGGCACCACCCTCGTGCGCGCCGAGGTGCCCGAGCAGGCGCTGCTGCGCTACCCGGTGGACCTGCGGGCGCTGACGTCGGGGACGGCGAGCTTCACCCGCCGGTTCAGCCGGTACGAACCGGTGGCGAGCGGCTGAGCCCCGAGGTCTTCCCCGGGGTCGGTCCGGATGGCTACGGTCCCCGCGGTTCGACGAGGGGAGCCCGCGATGACGCAGAGCCCGCCGTCGCCGACCGAGGTGCGCCGGGTCGCGGTCGCCAGCCTCGTCGGTACGACGATCGAGTGGTACGACTTCTTCATCTACGCCAGCGCGGCGGGCCTGGTGTTCAGCCAGCTGTTCTTCACCGCGCTCGACGCCAGCTCGGCGCTGCTCGTCTCGTTCGCGACCATCGGGGTGAGCTTCGTCGCCCGGCCCGTGGGCGGGGTGCTCGCCGGCCACCTCGGTGACCGGTTCGGACGCAAGGGCATGCTCGTCGCGACCCTGCTGATCATGGGGGTGTCCACCGTCGGCGTGGGTCTGCTGCCCACCTACGCCTCGATCGGGGTGGCCGCGCCGGTCCTGCTCGTCGTGCTGCGCCTCCTGCAGGGCCTCTCGGCCGGCGGGGAGTGGGGCGGGGCCGCGCTCATGGCCGTGGAGCACGCCCCGGAGGGCCGCCGCGGCTTCTTCGGCACCTACCCGCAGGTCGGCGTGCCGATCGGCCTGGTGCTCGCGAACCTCGTGTTCCTGGTGGTCTCGGCGAGCACCACCGAGGAACAGTTCCTCGCCTGGGGCTGGCGCGTGCCGTTCCTGCTCTCGGTCGTGCTGGTCGGCGTCGGCTTCTTCGTGCGCGCCCGGGTGTCCGAGAGCCCGGTGTTCTCCCGCCTGCGCGAGCAGCGGGCCCGCCGCTCCGCGCCGCTGGTCGTGGTGCTGCGCGACCACCCCCGCGCGGTGCTGGTCGCGATCGGCCTGTTCATCGCCAACAACATGATCGGCTACCTGCTCATCGCGTTCGTCACCTCGTACGGCACCCGCAGCCTGGGCGTCTCCAGCGCCACGATGCTCGCCGTGGGCATCGTCGGCGCGGTGGTGTGGGGCGTCGCGATCGTCACGAGTGGCTCGTGGTCGGACCGGGTGGGCCGGCGGCGCGTGTACCTCGTGGGCACGATCGCCCTGCTCGCCTGGTCGTTCCCGTTCTTCTGGCTGCTCGACACCGCGTCGTTGCCCTGGATGCTGGTCGCCGTGGCGGGGCTGGGCATCGGGCTGGGCCTGACCTACGGACCGCAGGCCGCGGCGTACGCCGAGCTCTTCCCGGCCGCGGTGCGCTACAGCGGCGCCTCGTTCGCCTACGCCCTCGGCGCCGTGCTCGGCGGCGGCTTCGCGCCGCTGATCGCGCAGGCCCTGCTCGGGGCCACGGGCACGTCGCTGTCGGTGTCGGTCTACATGGTGCTCGTGTGCCTGGTGACCCTCGCCGCCGTGCTCGCCATGCGGGAGGGTTCCGCGGCCGAGCGCGAGGCGTTCGTCCGCGGCGTCGAGCCCGGCCCGGCCGAGCAGGCGACGCGCCCGCACTGACCGCGACCGTGCGGTGATTACCCTGGGGGCGTGGACGACGCGACCGCGACCGAGCTGAAGGACCTCGCCGCCTCCCTCGACAGCGTCGAGGCGGCGATGGACCTCGAGGGTCTGCGGCGCGAGGTGGCGGAGCTCGAGCAGCAGGTCGCGGCCCCCGATCTGTGGGACGACGTCGAGACCGCGCAGAAGCTGACCAGCGCGTTCACCCACAAGCAGGCCGACCTCAAGCGGGCCGAGTCGCTGCGCTCCCGGCTCGACGACCTCGGCACGCTCTACGAGATGGCCGACGAGTCCGACGGCGCCGACGCCGCGGAGCTGCGCACCGAGGCCGACGGCGAGCGCAGCGCGCTCAAGGCCGACGTCGACGCGTTCGAGGTCCGCACGCTGCTCTCCGGCGAGTACGACGAGCGCGACGCGCTGGTCACCGTGCGGGCGGAGGCCGGTGGCGTCGACGCCGCCGACTTCGCCGAGATGCTCCTGCGCATGTACCTGCGCTGGGCCGAGCGGCACGGCTACCCGACCGAGGTCTACGACACCTCGT
This sequence comes from Actinomycetospora sp. ABD4_176, assembly GCF_056311855.1. Taxonomy (NCBI): domain Bacteria; kingdom Bacillati; phylum Actinomycetota; class Actinomycetes; order Pseudonocardiales; family Pseudonocardiaceae; genus Actinomycetospora; species Actinomycetospora sp. ABD4_176. Next base: position 5,385,715 of record NZ_CM149974.1, read on the forward strand.
ACGCGGAGGAGGCCGGCATCAAGTCGGCGACCTTCAAGGTCTCGGCGCCCTACGCCTACGGCACGCTGTCGGTGGAGCAGGGCACCCACCGGCTCGTGCGCATCTCGCCGTTCGACAACCAGGGCCGCCGCCAGACGAGCTTCGCCGGCGTCGAGGTCGCCCCGGTCGTCGAGTCCACCGACCACGTGGAGATCGACGAGAAGGACCTGCGCGTCGACGTCTACCGCTCGTCGGGCCCGGGCGGGCAGGGCGTCAACACCACCGACTCGGCGGTGCGCCTGACCCATCTGCCCACCGGCATCGTCGTGTCCTGCCAGAACGAGCGCTCGCAGCTGCAGAACAAGGCGTCCGCCATGGCGGTGCTCGCGGCGAAGCTGCTGGCGCGCCGCCGCGAGGAGGAGCAGGCCCTGCTCGACTCGCTCAAGGACTCCGGCTCGAGCTGGGGCAACCAGATGCGGTCCTACGTGCTGCACCCCTACCAGATGGTCAAGGACCTGCGGACCAACCAGGAGACGTCGCAGACCTCGCAGGTGCTCGACGGGTTCATCGACGACTTCCTCGACGCGGGCATCCGCTGGCGCAAGCAGAACGAGACCGCCGCGTAGCGGCGCATCGACACCGCGGCGTAGCGGGAGCGCCGTCGGGGAGATCACGACCCCTCAGTAGCATCCCGGGCCGTGATCCGGCTGGAGAACGTCTCGAAGGTCTACGCGACGTCGACGCGGCCGGCCCTCGACGACGTCACCGTGGACGTGGAGCGGGGCGAGTTCGTCTTCCTCATCGGGCCCTCGGGGTCGGGCAAGTCGACGCTGCTGCGGCTGCTGCTGCGCGAGGACGTGCCGAGCCGGGGCACCGTGTGGGTCGCCAACTGGAACGTGGGCCGTCTCGCCCGGCGCCGCGTCCCGCGCCTGCGCCAGCGCATGGGCTGCGTGTTCCAGGACTTCCGGCTGCTGCCGAACAAGACCGTCGCCGAGAACGTCGCCTTCGCCCTCGAGGTGATCGGCAAGCCGCGGCACACCATCCGCACCGTGGTCCCCGAGGTGCTCGACATGGTCGACCTCGGCGGCAAGGCCGACCGCATGCCCTCGGAGCTCTCCGGCGGCGAGGCCCAGCGGGTCGCGATCGCGCGGGCGTTCGTCAACCGGCCGCTGGTGCTGCTGGCCGACGAGCCCACGGGCAACCTCGACCCGGAGACCGCGACGGGGATCATGACGCTGCTTGAGCGGATCAACCGGACCGGCACGACGGTGCTCATGGCGACCCACGACCGCCAGATCGTCGACAGCGCGCGTCGCCGGGTGGTGGAGCTGTCGTCGGGCCGGCTGGCGCGCGACGACCACCGCGGGGTCTACGGGGTGGCCCGCTAGATGCTCTTCGTGTGGCGCGAGGCCCTCGTCGGGCTGCGGCGCAACCTGACGATGACCCTCGCCATGGTCATCACCACCGCCATCTCGCTGGGCCTGCTCGGCGCCGGCCTGCTCGCGGTGCGCACGATCGACCGCACCGAGGACCTCTACTACTCGCTCATCGCCGTGCAGGTCGCCCTCGACGAGCCGACCAGCGCCGAGGACCCGGACTGCTCGAGCCCGGTGTGCCGGGACCTGCGCGCGCAGCTCGAGGCCGACCCGCTGGTCGCGTCGGTGGAGTACGAGAGCCGCGACGCCGCGTTCGCACGCTTCCAGCGGATCTACGCCGGCCAGTCGATCCTGCAGCTGGTGCGCCCGCAGAGCCTGCCCGCGACGCTGCGCGTGACGATGGACGACCCACTGCGCGGCACCGAGATCGTCGACCGGTTCACCGGCCGGCCGGGTGTGCGCAACGTCGTCGACCAGCGGGCCACCGTCGCCGACCTCTTCTCGTTCCTCGGCAGCGTGCGCAACGCGACGTTCGGGCTGGCGATCGTGCAGGCCCTGGCCGCCGTGCTCCTGATCTCCAACACCATCCAGCTCTCGGCGTTCACCCGCCGCACCGAGGTCGGGATCATGCGCCTGGTCGGCGCCACCCGCTGGTACACGCAGGTGCCGTTCCTCATCGAGGCGGTGGTCACCGGCGTGGTCGGGGCGGTGCTCGCCACCGCCGGGCTGGTCGCCGGCAAGGTCTTCTTCCTCGACAACCTGCTGTCCGGCCGGCTCCTGGCCAATACGATCCCGCCGATCGGGATGACCGACGTGCTCGGTTACGTTGGACCGGTACTGGTGGTGGTGGGCGCGGTGATCGCGACGGCCACCGGGTACGTGACGTTGAGGCTCTACGTCAGGTCGTAGGCGCGAGGGAGGTGCTGGGATGGCGAAGACGAAGTCGGCGCCGGCGAAGGCCAGCAGCAACCGCCCCGAGGAGCGACGCAAGATCGTCGCGACCAACCGTAAGGCGAAGTACGACTATCAGATCCTCGACGTCTACGAGGCCGGCATCGCGCTGCAGGGCACCGAGGTCAAGAGCCTGCGCGCCGGGCACGTGTCGCTGAACGACGCGTTCGCCACCGTCACCGACGGCGAGGTGTGGCTGCGCGGCCTGCACATCCAGGAGTACGACTTCGGCTCCTGGACCAACCACGAGCCGCGGCGCGCGCGCAAGCTGCTGCTGCACCGCTCCGAGATCGCGCGGCTCGTCGGCAAGACCCGCGAGACCGGGCACACGCTCGTGCCCCTCTCGCTCTACTTCAGCGGCGGCCTGTGCAAGGTCGAGCTCGCCCTGGCGCGCGGCAAGGCCAAGCACGACAAGCGCGAGGCGATGGCCGAGCGCGACGCGAAGCGCGAGGCCGAGCGGGTCGTGGGGCGGCGGATCAAGGGGTGGTGAGCCCCGCCCGCGACCCGCTGGCGACCCCGCCGGTGGACGACGCCGACGTGCCCGCGTGGGTGGCGGCGACCGGGGTCGAGGGCCTGGTGGACATCCACGTCCACTTCCTGCCCGACCGGATGCTGCAGAAGGTCTGGGCGTTCTTCGACCAGGCCGAGCAGAACTACGGGATGCCCTGGCCCATCCACTACCGCGAGCCCGAGCAGACGCGCCTGGACCTGCTGCGGGGGTTCGGGGTCCGGACCTTCGCGCCCCTGGTCTACCCGCACAAGCCGGGCATGGCGGCGTGGCTGACGTCGTGGTCGCTGGAGTGGGCCGCGGAGGTGCCCGAGGCGGTGCCGACCGCGACCCTCTATCCCGAGGAGTCGGTGACGACCTACCTCGGCGACGCGCTCGCCGCGGGCGCACGGGCGGTCAAGGCGCACGTCCAGGTCGGCGACTACGACCCCCGCGACCCGCTGCTCGACGCCGCCTGGGGGCTGATCGCCGACGCGGGCGTGCCCGTGATCACCCACTGCGGCGACGGGCCGCGTCAAGGCACCTGGACCGGCATGGACGTCTTCGCCGAGGTGCTCGAGCGCCACCCCCGGCTCACCGCGGTGATCGCGCACGCGGGCCTGCCGGAGTACGACACCACGCTGCGGCTGCTCGACCGCTTCTCCCACGTGCACCTCGACACCACGATGGTCGGGACGGCGTTCACCGAGTCGTTCGCCCCGGTGCCCGCCGACTGGCCCGCGCGGCTGGTCGACGTCGCCGACCGCGTCGTGCTCGGCACCGACTTCCCGAACATCCCGTACGCCTACCACGAGCAGCTCGCCGCGATCGCCGGCTGGGCCGCCGCGGACGACCGCCTCGGCGGGTCGTTCCTGCGCGCGGTCCTGCACGACACCCCGGCGCGGCTGCTGGGGACGGGAGGACGCGGGGCCGGATGAAACGGACGCCGGTCCGCGTTATGATCGATGGCCGTCCGCACCGCGCGGGCGCCGAGGGGGTGACTGGTTTCGACTCCGAGTGGTTCATCAGGAGAAGCGTGCCGAGGAAGGCGACGATGATCTCGTTAACCATCCGTCGCAAAGAAATAAGCGCCGAGAGTTCTCAGCGCGACTTCCAGCTCGCTGCCTGACAGCGAGTAGGGAAGTCTGTCGGCCCGGGTTCGTCATCGGCCCGGTCGCCGGCATCAGCTAGATGACTCCACCGGCGGGCTCGGTCACGGAGCCCGTCGGGACACCGCACAGTGACTGGGATCGTCACACCGGCCCGTCCGCAGGCCCGGTGGATCCGAGCAGAGACGAGGCGGACTGCGCACGGAGAAGTCCTGATTGCTGATCGGAGGACCCGGGTTCGATTCCCGGCACCTCCACCCCGAGGCGACGGCGGGCCGGGGAGCACACGCTCCCCGGCCCGTCGTCGTTCGGACAGGTGGCCTCGTCCTGTCGGCTGATCGGCTCTGGCTGGTCGACCGGTCGACTCAGCGTGAGGGCGGGCGCTACCGTGAATGACCGGTGCTCACTCGTCCGGAGGAGCACGAGGACGGGGAGGTGCGACGTGGCCACGGAGCCCGACGGCGTGTCCCCGTCCGCGCCCGGCGACGGTCCCCCGTCGGTGACCCCGGCTCCCGAGGCCTGGCCCGACGCCTGGCCCGGTGCGGTCGACGCCGCGACCCGCGGGCTCGACGCGGTTCTCGGCCGCGAGGTCGCGATGGTCACGCTGCCGCCGGCGCGCGGCGACGACCTCGTCGTGCGCACCGAGCAGGTCCGCCGGCTGGCCGGGCTGCACCACGCCCACCTCGTCGAGGTGTTCGACGTCGACGGGCTCGCCGAGGACACCGAGAGCACGCTCGTGCTCCAGAGCGTCGCCGGACGGGGCCTGGAGCCCGCCGCGGACCTCGCACGCTGGTCGCCGCTCGCGGTCGCCGAGATCGGGGCGCAGGTCGCCTCCGCGCTCGCCCACGCCCACGGTCGCGGGGTGGTCCACGGGCACATCGGGCCGGCGAGCGTGGTCGTCGGCGGCACCCCGGGCGCGCCCTACGCCTGGCTCACCGGCTTCACCGCGGCGCTCCACCCGGCGCCGCCCGCGAGCCCGGGCACCGGCGAGATCCCGGACGCCGACGGGGCCGGCCCGGCCCAGCCGCGCCCGGACGACGACGTCGCGGACCTCGGCCACGCCCTGACCGTCGTCCTCGACCCCGAGGCCCCCGCCGCACCTGCGCTGGCCGACGCGCTCGGCGCCATGGCCGCGGGGGAGGTCACCGCCCGCGCGGCGTCCGAGTCCCTCGCGCGCGTCGCCGAGGTGCTGCGTCACGTCGACGAGGACGAGACGAGCGTCGTCGCGCTGCCCGCGGCCCTGCTCGCGCCGGTCGCGGAGCCCGCCGCCCCCCTTCCCGCACCCGCCGCGCCCGCGCCCGCTCCGGAGCCCGCGCTCGCGGCCGCCGCCGCGCCCCGCCGCGCGCGTCGGGGCCGGCGGGTCGGCGGCCTGCGGATGGCGGCCCTCGGCGGCGCCGTGCTCGCCGTCGCGGCGGCCTCCGGGTTCGTCATCTGGACCGGCGAGGACCCGGGCACCCCGCTCGAGGCGGGCCTCTCCGACCGCACCACGCCGGCGGCGCCCGGGCCGGTGGCGGTGGCCCCGCCCGGCGGCGCGTCCGGCAGCGACGAGCCGGTCTCCCGCGACGAGTCCGACGGCTCCGACGGCTCGGACGGCACCGACGGCTCCGCCGGGACCACCGCGCGGGACACGACCTCGCGCAGCCCGATCACCAGTGACGTCACCACGCTGCCGGGGTCCACGGATCCCTCGGTGCCGGTCCCGCCGGTGCCCTCGACGGTGCCGCCCACGACCGTCCCGACCACCGTGCCCACCGGCCCGACGACCGGACCCACGACGGGGCCCACGACGGGACCCACGGAGCCGGAGCCGACGACGGGGCCGACCAGCGGGCCGACCGGGCCGACCGGGCCGACCGGGCCGACCACGACGACGCCCACCGCACCCCGCGGCGCCACGCTCGCCGCACCCTGACCGCGAGTCCCCCCGGAGCACGAGTCCCTGATCACCGGCCCCGCCCGGGCGGGCACCGCCGGGGGAGGGGCAGACTGGCGGACGGCCGCCGAGACACGCCGACACACCGAGCGCGAGGGAGCCCCCGAGCAGGAATGGGTGCCGCACCGCAGCGGGACCGCACGCCCGACGGGCCCTCCGGCCCCCCGGAGCATGCGCGCCTGCCCTGGGAGGTCTGGGCGCTGCTGGCGGGCAGCTTCCTCGTCGCCGCCGGCTACGGCATCGTCGCGCCGGCCCTGCCCGTCTTCGCCAGCAGCTTCGGCGTCGGGGTGACCGCGGCGTCCGCCGTGGTCAGCGCCCTGCCCGTGATGCGGCTGCTGTTCGCGCCGGTGTCCGGGCGGCTGGTCGCCCGCACCGGCGAGCGCACGATGTACCTCACCGGCCTGCTCGTCGTCGCCGCCTCCACCGGGGCCTGCGCGCTCGCGACCAGCTACGTCCAGCTGCTCGTGTTCCGCGGGCTCGGGGGCATCGGCTCGACGATGTTCACCGTCTCCGCCTTCTCGCTGATGTTCCGGCTCGCGCCCGAGGGACGCCGCGGGCAGGCCAGCGGCCTGTTCACCGGCGCGTTCCTGCTCGGCGGGGTCACCGGGCCCGCGTTCGGCGGCGCGCTGGTGGCCGTGGACCTGCGCGCGCCGTTCGTCGTGTACGCCGTCGCCCTGGTGGTGGCGACGATCGTGGTCGGGGCGCTGCTCGCGCGGTCCCGCCAGGTCGGCGCGCGCCGCGACGGCGGGCAGGAGGCGCCGCTGACCATCGGGGCCGCGCTGCGCCTGCCGATGTACCGCGCGGCGCTGGTCTCGAGCCTCGCGACGGGGTGGGCCGTTCAGGGCGTGCGCGTCGCGCTCGTGCCGCTGTTCGTCGCCGTGGCGCTGGGGCGCGAGCCGCTGTGGGCCGGGATCGCGTTGACGGTCTTCGCGGTCGGCGACGGCCTCGTCCTGCTCGCTACGAGCGGGCTCTCCGATCGGCGCGGACGGCGCCCGGTGGTCGTCGCCGGCCTCGGGCTGGTCGCCCTCGGCACCGGGTCGATCGCGCTGGCGCAGGTGCCCGGCGCCCTCGGGCTCGTGGTCCTCCTCGGCGCCTCCGCGATCGCCGGCGCGGGCGCCGGCCTGCTGCAGCCCGCCCAGGGTGCCGCCGTCGCCGACCTCGTCGGGTCGCGGCGCAGCGGCGGCCCGGCGCTCTCCGGGTTCCAGATGGCCGCCGACGTCGGCGCCATCGTCGGGCCCATCGCGGCCGGGGCGCTCGCGGAGAGCGCGTCGTTCCCGGCCGCCTTCGCGCTGTCCGCCGCGGTCGCCCTGGTGGCCCTGGTCGTGTGGGCGCGGCTCGGTCGCGGTCCGGTCGCCGGTTCGACCGAGCAGGAGGCGGGCACCCGCGGCCCATGAGCCGACGGCGCACCGGCGTCCCCGCGGGCGTCGAGGACACCTACACCGAGGCGATCGACCAGGCCCTCGAGGACGCGGGCGCGGAGCACGACGCGCCGCTGTGGGTGTTCGGCGACCAGCTCGGCCCCGCCGTGCACGGCCTGCCCCAGCATGCCGAGCGCGAGGTCGTGCTCGTCGAGTCCGCGGGCGTGCTGCGCCGGCGCCGCTACCACCGCCAGAAGCTGCACCTGGTGCTCTCGGGGATGCGCCACCTCGACGCCGAGCTCGGCGACCGCGCCACCTACCACCGCACCGAGGGCTACCGCGAGGCGCTGGAGAAGGTCGGGCGCCCGGTCGTCGTGCACCAGCCGACCTCGCACACCGCCGTCGAGTTCGTGGAGCGGCTGCGCAAGGACGGGCTGGTCGCGGCGGTGCTGCCGCCGACGACCTTCGCCCGGCCCCGCGCGGAGTTCACCGCCTGGGCGGGCGAGGACGGCTCCTTCACGATGGAGAACTTCTACCGCAACCAGCGCCGTCGCTTCGACGTGCTCATGGAGGGCGAGAGCCCCGTCGGCGGCAAGTGGAACCTCGACCACGACAACCGGGAGCCCCCGCCGAAGAAGGCCGGGACCCTCGGGGTGCCCGACCCGTGGTGGCCGACCGAGGACGAGATCGACGAGCAGGTCCGCCGCGACCTCGACGGGATGGACCTGCCCACCGTCGGGTCCGACGGGCCGCGGCTGTTCGCCGTCACCCCGGACGAGGCCCGCCAGGCGCTGACGCGGTTCGTCGAGCACCGCCTCGACCCGTTCGGGCCGCACGAGGACGCGATCCTGTCCGGCGACCCGTGGATGGCGCACTCTCTGCTCTCGGTGCCCCAGAACCTCGGCGTGCTGCACCCTCTCGAGGCCGTCCACGCCGCCGAGCAGGCCTATCACGACGGCACGGCGCGCCTGAACTCCGTCGAGGGCTTCGTGCGCCAGATCCTCGGGTGGCGCGAGTACATCTGGCACCTGTACTGGCACTTCGGGAAGGGCTACACCAAGCGCAACGAGATGGACCACCGCAAGGCCCTCCCGTCCTGGTGGACCGAGCTCGACGGCGACGGCGTCACCGCCGCGTGCCTGTCCGAGACGCTGAACGGCGTGCGCGACCGCGGCTGGGTGCACCACATCCCGCGGCTCATGGTGCTCGGCAACCACGCCCTGCAGCGCGAGTACCGCCCGAGCGCGCTGTCCGAGTGGTTCACGACGTCGTTCGTCGACGGGTTCGCCTGGGTGATGCCGCCCAACGTCATCGGCATGAGCCAGCACGCCGACGGCGGCAAGCTCGCCACCAAGCCCTACGCCTCGGGCGGCGCCTACATCAACAAGATGTCCGACCACTGCGGCGACTGCGCCTTCGACCCCAAGGTGCGCGTGGGAGAGAAGGCGTGCCCCTTCACCGCCGGCTACTGGCAGTTCGTGCACCGGCACCAGACCCTGCTGCGCGGCAACCAGCGCACGGCCCGCGCCGTGGCCACGATGGACCGTCTCTCCGACCTCGATACGGTGCTCGAACAGGAGCACGGCCGGAAGGACTTCTAGACCGGACGGCGTGCACCCCCCGGCGTCGGTCGGCGGCCCCCGGCGTGTAACGTTGCGCCGCGTTGGGGCTGTGGCGCAGCTGGTAGCGCATCACACTGGCAGTGTGAGGGTCAGGGGTTCGAGTCCCCTCAGCTCCACCCCAGGACAGAGGCCCGCCGACCCCGGTCGGCGGGCCTTCGTCGTGTCGGTGACAGCGGGCGATGGCAGCAACGTCGTCGTGGTCCTCGGAGGCCGAGGGCCGAACGCAGCGCCGAGGACTGCTGTCGACCGCGGGCGCTGTGCCCGATACTGCGGCGTACCGAAGGGGGTGACCTCGTGTCGTTCACCGACGCGGAGATCGAGTTCATCCGGTCCCAAGGCATCGGACGGCTGGCAACGGTCGATCCCGACGGTCAGCCGGACGTCGTGCCCGTCGCGGTCGAGTTCGACGGGCAGCATTTCTGGGTGGGAGGCCCCGGGGACGTCGTCCGGACACGCAAGTTCCGCAACGTCGCCGGCGGCTCTGCTCGGGTCAGCATCGTCTTCGATGACCTGCCGTCGATGCAGCCGTTCGTGGCCCGCGGCATCAGGGTGGACGGCGAGGCCGAGCAGCCCTTCGAGCGTGTCGGCATGGTCGGGCCAGGCACCTACATGCGGATCACGCCGACGACCTCGTGGAGCTGGAATCTGAGTGGGGAACCCGCTGGAGACGAGTGGTACCCGGTCGCCCGCCGCGAGCACGTGGGCTGACGGCTGACGGCGGCGGACAGCAGCAGCGGGGCCGCGCCGAGCGAGACTCGGTCGGTCGATGCCCAGGCGGACGACCAGTGTGAGGGTCAGGGTTTCGAGTCCCCTCAGCTCCACCCGGCAGACGAGCCCCGCATCCTCCGGCACGACCGCCGGCGGGGTACGGGCCTCGTCGGCGTTCCGGCCCGCTAGCCGGGCGCCCGCACCGCGACGGCCTCGACCTCGACGAGCATCTCGGGCATCGCCAGGCGCGCCACCCCGACGAGGGTCTGCGTCGGCGGCGCCGACCCCCAGCCCTCCTGCACGGCCCCGGTGATCGCCCCGAGCCGGGCCAGGTCGTGGTCGACGACGTAGGTGCGCAGCTGCACCACGTCGCGCAGGCCCAGGCCGTGGGCGGCGAGGGCGACGCCGAGGTTGCGGAACGCCTGCGCCACCTGCTCGCCGAAGTCGCCCGAGGTGACCGTGCCGTCCGGTCCCGATCCGTACTGCCCGGCGACGAGCACCAGGTCCGACCCCGCGGGGACGGTGGCGGTGTGGCTGTACCCGAAGGGGACGGGGTCGTGCAGTCCGTCGGGGTTGGTCATCGCGAGCGTCATCCGGGTCTCCTCCCGTGTCCTGGGACGAGCATCCGCGCCATAGGCGACACCCTGTGTCGTACATCTCCGTAGGGTCCTCGCGTGCGTGCCGACCGGCTGGTCTCGCTGGTGCTGCTGCTGCGCCGGCACGGGCGGCTGTCCGCCGCGGCGCTGGCCCGCGAGCTCGAGGTGTCGACGCGCACCGTGCTGCGCGACGTCGAGGCGCTCTCCGCGTCCGGCGTGCCGGTGTACGCCGAGCGGGGCCGCCACGGCGGGTTCGCGCTGCTCCCGGGCTTCCGGACCGAGCTCACGGGGCTGAACCACGACGAGGCGCTCGCCCTGCTCGTCGCCGGGTCGCGGCCGGGTGCGCAGGCGTTCGGGCTCGGCGCGGCGCTCGCGTCGGCGATGCTCAAGGTGGTCGACGCGCTGCCCGAGGGGCACCGGGCCGTCGCGGCGGGCGCCGCCGAGCGCCTGCTCGTCGACCCCGAGGCCGACCTGCTCGCGCGCCGGCTCGTCGCCGAGGAGGTGCCGGGCGCCGTGCTCGCCGCGGTCCGGCGCGCGGTGCTGGCCGGGCACCGGCTGCGGATCCGGTACGCGGCGACGGATCGGGACCCGGTGTGGCGCACGGTGGACCCGATCGGCCTGGTCACCGTGCGCGGGCGGGGCTACCTGGTGGCGACGCGGGACGGCGCGGACCGCACCTACCGGCTGTCCCGGGTCCTGGAGGCCGAGGAGCTCGTCGAGGCCGCCGACCGTCCGGATCGTGTCGACCTGGAGCGCCTGTGGCAGGAGCGCACGACGCGGTTCCGCACCGGCGGCGAGCAGGTCACCGCCGTCGTCCGGGTGGACCCGGCGCGGCGGGAGGCGCTGGTGGGGACCGCGCTGGCGCTCGACGGTGAGGAGGCCGACGCCGACGGCCGGCTCCGTCTCGAGGTCACGTTCCAGGATGCGCGGCACGCCGAGTGGGTCCTCTGGCAGCTCGCCACGGACGCCGAGGTCGTGTCCCCGCCGTCGCTGCGGGCCGCCGTGCGCGACCGGGCCGCGGCGCTGGCGGCCGCGTACGGGCCCTGACGCCCGTTCGCCGCCGCGAGCGATCGGGTACCGCCACGAGCGTCAGGCGCAGGTCGAGCCGAGTCCGCCGCTGCCCGTGCCCTCCACGCTGCCGCGCCTCGTGCCCGCGGCGTGCCCGACGGCCGAGGAGGCCCTCGTGACGACCTCGATCGCCCAGCAGGACGATGCCGCCCTCGGCGGGCCGCTGAGCATCCTGACCCTGCAACGCCGCGACCACGTCCGGCTCGACCGGCTCATGGACCGTGCTCGCACGACGCTGACGACGGGCGGTCCCGAGCACGCGGTGGCCCTCCGGGCGCTGGCCCGCCTGGTGTTCACCCACGCCTTCGCCGAGGAGGCCGTGCTCTTCCCCGCCGCGCGCCGCGTGCTGCCCGAGGGCGACCCGCTGAGCCGGCACATCGAGCAGGAGCACCAGGAGGTCGACGAGCTGGTGGCTCGCCTCGACCGCTCCGACGCGGGTGACCCCGAGCACGCCGAGCTCATGGAGCGCGCCTTCGCCGCCCTCGACGAGGACGTGCGCAGCGAGGAGGACGAGCTCCTCCCGCGCCTGCAGGAGGAGCTCTCGCCGTGGCGGCTGCGCCTGCTCGGGCTGGCATGGGGCGTGCTGCGGCTGACGTCGCCGACGCGGGCCCACCCCGTCGTGTCCCGGCGCCCGCCGGGCCAGGTCCTCTCGGCCCTGCCGCTGACCGTGCTCGACCGGACGCGCGACCGTCTCCAGCAGGTCGGCGGCGTCGTCGACCGGGTGCTCGGCGGCCGCGGCGCCGGCGCGCTGCGGGCCCTCGACGACGCCCTGGCCGGCGCCTCCGGAGCGGTGGAGCGGCGGCCGGTCCTCCGCACGGGGGAGCGCCCGGAGACCTCGCGGGGCCCCGCCCCCGACCGCGAACAGCCGGGCCCGGCGGCGCCGGTGAGCCACCACGACGAGGTCCGCGGGGCGCGGCCCGGCTGACCCGTCGCGGGCCCCCGGCTGGTCTACGACGAGACGTCGTGGGAGGGTTCACCCGGCGAGCCGGGGTGCCGCACGGCGGTTACGATCCCGGTGTCCGCACGCGCGGCCGGTCCGGCCGCCGGGGTGGAGGAGACGCACCGTGAGCAGGAGGCCCTCGTGACCGCCGTGGCACCCAAGCCGATCGCGACCACGCCGTACCCGGCGCGGGAGGCGAAGCGCGGGTCGTTCGTCGGACGGATGCTCAAGACGACGGACCCCAAGGACATCGCGATCCTGTACCTGATCACATCGTTCGGGTTCTTCCTGGTCGGCGGGCTCATGGCGCTGCTGATGCGCGCCGAGCTGGCGCAGCCGGGGCTGCAGATCCTGTCGGTGGACCAGTACAACCAGCTGTTCACCATGCACGGCACGATCATGCTGCTGCTCTACGCGACGCCGATCCTGTTCGGGTTCGCCAACTACATCGTGCCGCTGCAGATCGGCGCGCCGGACGTGGCGTTCCCGCGGCTGAACGCCTTCTCGTACTGGCTGTTCCTCTTCGGCGGCCTCATCGTCATCTCCGGGTTCTTCACCCCGGACGGCGCCGCCGCCTTCGGCTGGTTCGCCTACACGCCGCTCTCGGACGTCGTGCACTCGCCGGGCCTCGGCGCCGACGTCTGGATCGTCGGCCTCGTCGTCTCCGGTCTCGGCACCATCCTCGGTGGCGTCAACTTCGTGACGACCATCGTCTGCATGCGCGCGCCGGGCATGACGATGTTCCGGATGCCGATCTTCACCTGGAACATCCTCGTGACGGTCGTGCTCGTGCTGCTGGCCTTCCCGATCCTCACCGCCGCGCTGCTCGGGCTCGCTGCCGACCGGCACCTCGGCGCGCAGCTCTTCGCGCCCGAGCACGGCGGTGTGATCCTCTGGCAGCACCTGTTCTGGTTCTTCGGGCACCCCGAGGTCTACATCGTCGCGCTGCCGTTCTTCGGCATCGTCACCGAGATCTTCCCGGTGTTCAGCCGCAAGCCGATCTTCGGCTACAAGACGCTGATCTACGCGACGCTGGCGATCGCGGCGCTGTCGGTGGCCGTCTGGGCCCACCACATGTACGCCACCGGTGCGGTGCTGCTCCCGTTCTTCTCGTTCACCACGTTCCTCATCGCCGTGCCGACCGGCATCAAGTTCTTCAACTGGATCGGCACGATGTGGCGCGGCCAGCTGACGTTCGAGACGCCGATGCTGTTCTCGGTCGGGTTCCTGGTGACGTTCCTCTTCGGTGGCCTCACCGGTGTCCTGCTGGCCAGCCCGCCGCTGGACTTCCACGTGTCCGACTCGTACTTCGTCGTGGCGCACTTCCACTACGTGCTGTTCGGCACGATCGTGTTCGCCACCTACGCCGGCATCTACTTCTGGTTCCCGAAGATGACCGGCCGGATGATGGACGAGCGCATCGGCAAGTTCCACTTCTGGCTGACCTTCATCGGGTTCCACATGACGTTCCTGGTGCAGCACTGGGTGGGCAACGAGGGCATGCCGCGCCGCTACGCCGACTACGCCGCGACGGACGGGTTCACGACGCTGAACACGATCTCGACGATCGGGGCGTTCATCCTCGGGGCCTCGACGCTACCGTTCCTGTGGAACGCCTTCCACAGCTGGCGCTACGGCCGGCCGGTGGAGGTCGACGACCCCTGGGGCCACGGCAACTCCCTGGAGTGGGCGACGTCCTGCCCGCCCCCGCGGCACAACTTCACCGAGCTGCCGCGCATCCGCTCCGAGCGCCCCGCGTTCGAGCTGCACTACCCGCACCTCACCGAGCGCATCCGCCTCGAGGCCCACGTCGGGTCCGGGCACTCGAGCATCGGTGAGGCCGCGGCGGGGCAGACCGGCCAGGAGCACATCCCCGGCTCCGACCCCCGGAACAAGTGAGCCGCGCGGTCCCCGACGACCCGTCCGACGGCGAGACCCCGGCGTTCGTGCTGACCGACGCCGGCTCGCCCCCGACGCCCGACGGTGAGCCCGACCCGGTACCGGTCCTCGTGACCGTCACCGGGCCGGACTTCCCGGGCGTCAACGCGGCGCTCTTCGCGGTCCTGGCCGAGCACGACGCGGCCATGCTCGACGTGCAGCAGGCGACCATCCACCGCCGCATCACGCTGTCGGCGCTGGTCACGCTGCCCGGCGACCCCGCGCGGCTGCAGGCGGCGCTGGAGCTGACGATGCCGTCGCTCGGCCTGTCGGTGAGCATCGAGACCGGCGGCGACGCGTCGGCCGTGCACCCGTTCTCGACCCACGTCGTGCTCGTGCTCGGGCGCCCGATCACCGCGGCGAACTTCGCCGAGGTCGCTCGCGGCCTCGCCGCCCTGCGCGTCAACATCGACCGGGTGCGGCGGATCGCCGACTACCCGGTGATCGGCCTCGAGCTGCGGGTCTCGCTGCCGTCGCTCGACCCGCCGAGCGACACCGCGCTGCGCCAGGCCCTGGCCGCCGCCGGGCGGCGGGCGCGCTGCGACATCGCGGTGCAGCGGGTCGGGCTCGCCCAGCGGGCCAAGCGCCTCATCGTGTTCGACGTCGACTCGACGCTCATCCAGGGCGAGGTCATCGAGATGCTCGCCGCCCGTGCGGGCTGCGAGGACGAGGTCCGGGCGATCACCGAGGCCGCCATGCGCGGCGAGATCGACTTCGCCGAGTCGCTGCACAAGCGCGTCGGGACACTCGCCGGCCTGCCCGTCGGCGCGCTCGACGACGTGGCCGCGGAGCTCGAGCTCACACCCGGCGCGCGCACCACCGTGCGCACCCTCAAGCGCCTCGGCTACCGGTGCGGCGTCGTCTCCGGCGGCTTCTCGACCATCATCGACCGTCTCGTCGAGGACCTGGGCCTCGACTTCTCGGCGGCCAACGAGCTCGAGATCGTCGACGGCCGGCTCACCGGCCGTGTCGTCGGGGCCGTCGTCGACCGTGCGGGCAAGGCGGAGGCGTTGCGGCGCTTCGCCGACGAGGCCGGGGTGCCGCTCGAGCAGACGGTGGCCGTCGGCGACGGCGCCAACGACCTCGACATGCTCGCCGCGGCGGGGCTCGGGGTGGCGTTCAACGCGAAGCCGGTGGTGGCGGCCGCCGCGGACACCGCGCTGTCCTACCCGTACCTGGACGCGGTGCTGTTCATCCTCGGGGTCACGCGCGACGAGATCGAGCACGCCGACGCCGCCGAGGGCCTCCTGCGCCGGGTGCCCCTGTGAGCTCGTGCTCGAGCACGCGCTGACCCCCGCGCTGGGTGCGCTGGCCGCACGGGTCGCTCCGTGGTTGGTCGACGGCCCCGCGCCGGAGCTCTCCGACGACGAGCCCGCCGACGGTGTCGTGCGGGCGATGACGCTGGTCCTGCGCCTGGAGCGCGAGGGCCCGACACGCACCGCCGTGCTGGAGGCGGCGGCGTCCGCGGCGGTCGCGCTGTGCCTCGACGAGCGCGCCGCCCCGGGCGGCCCCTGGTACGACGCCGTCGCCGCGTGGGCCGGGGCCGGGCGGATCCGCAAGCTCGCGCGGCGGGCGCGGACGGCGCACTGGCGCGCGGTGCAGGAGGTCGAGGGCGTGACGGTCGACGAGCTGGTGCGCGCGCTCGTGCCCGGGCCGGTCGACGAGGTGCCGCACGAGGTGCGTCGCCTGCAGATCGGCGGCACCGACCTCCCCGCCGACGAGCCCGGCCCGGCCGCGGAGGACCGGCCGGTGATCTGGCTGAGCCCGGAGGTCGAGCAGACGGTCGGCAAGGCCGCCGCACAGGTCGGGCACGCCAGCATGATCCTCGCGACGGTGCTGGCGGCCGACGGCTCGAACCACGGGGACCCGGCCGCGGCCCTGCGGTGCTCGGTGCGCCCGGCCCCGCGGGAGGCCTGGGGCGGCTGGGTGCGCGCGCTCGACGCCGACCCCTCCGGGCGCACGGCGTGGGAGGAGCACGGCGTCGTGCCGGTGCGCGACGCCGGGTTCACCGAGGTCGCGCCCGGAACGGTGACCTGCCTGGCGCAGCGCCGGGCGACGGCGTGACCAGGGTCCTCGTCGCCGGCTCGCGGGTGCGCAGCGAGCGCTCGGACGCCGAGACCCGCCCGCTGCTGGCCGCGCTCGCGGCCCGGGGCGTCGACGCCGCGAACGCGCCGTGGGACGACGGCACCGTCGACTGGGCGGACGCGGACCTCGTCACCGTGCGCACGACCTGGGACTACACCGAGCGCCGCGACGACTTCCTCGCGTGGGCGGAGCGGGTCGCCGCCGCGACGCGGCTGGTGAACCCCCTGCCGGTGCTGCGCTGGAACAGCCACAAGCGCTACCTGGTGGAGCTGGCCGCGGCGGGCGTCCCGACGGTGCCGACGACCCTGCTGGAGCTCGGGGCGGCGGTGCCCGACGACCTGGGCCCCGGGCCGCTCGTCGTCAAGCCCGCGGTGTCGGCGGGCGGCCGCGGCACGCACCTCGGCCGGCCCGACGACCTGCGCGACACCGTCGCCGACCTCCTCGCCGGCGGCGACGTCCTCGTCCAGCCCGCCGTCGGGAGCATCGCGCGCGACGGCGAGGTGTCGCTGGTACGCATCGGCGGGACGTGGTCGCACGCGGTGCGCAAGGTGCCCGCGGCCGGCGGCTTCCTCGTGCACGAGAAGCACGGCGGGCGCCTCCACGACCACACGCCGACCGCCCGCGAGGTGGCGGTGGCCGACGCGGCCCTCGCCGCCGCCCCGACGGACGTCCCCGTGGCCCGCGTCGACCTGGTCCGCCTCGACGGCGAGCCGGTGGTGATGGAGCTCGAGCTGATCGAGCCCGAGCTCTTCCTCCGCCGCGCCCCCACCGCCCCCGACCGCCTCGCCGACGCCCTCCTCGCGACCCTGGCCTGACACTCGGGGTGCGTCAGTCCCTCGACTCGGCGCGCCGGCACCGACCGCCCGGTCCGGACGTCAGCCGGCCGAGTCCCGCAACCGCTCGAGCGCGCCGCGCACGACGGCCGGGTCCTGCGTCGTCCAGAACGGCGGCAGCGACCCGCGCAGGAAGCCGCCGTACTGCTTCGTCGCCACGCGCGAGTCGAGCAGGGCGACGACCCCGCGGTCGCCGGTGCCGCGCAGCAGCCGCCCCGCGCCCTGGGCGAGCAGCAGCGCCGCGTGCGTCGCCGACACCGTCAGGAACCCGTTGCCGCCCCGCGCGTCGACGGCGCGCTGGCGGGCCGAGACGAGCGGGTCGTCGGGGCGCGGGAACGGGATGCGGTCGATCATGACGAGCTGCAGCGACTCGCCGGGCACGTCGACGCCCTGCCACAGCGACAGCGTCCCGAACAGCACGCTCTCCACGTCGGAGGCGAACTTCGTGACCAGCGTGCCGGTGGAGTCGTCGCCCTGGCAGAGCACGGTGCCGTCCCACCGCCCGCGCAGGTCCTCGGCGGCCTGCTTGGCCGCCCGCATCGACGAGAACAGCCCCAGCGCCCGCCCGCCGGCGGCCCGCACGAGGCCCTCGATCTCGTCGAGCACCGCGGGGGAGAGGCCGTCGCGCCCGGGCGGGGGCAGGTGGCGGGCGACGTAGAGGATGCCGGCCTTGTCGTGCGCGAACGGCGAGCCGACGTCGAGGCCGTGCCAGACGAGGTTCGTGGCCGGGTCGTTGCCGTGACCAGTCCCGTCGTCGGGGATGGGCTCGGTGACCTCCCGCGAGCTCCCGACGGGCAGCCCCCACTGCCGGGCCAGCGCGTCGAACGACCCGCCGAGGGCGAGCGTCGCCGAGGTGAGCACGACCGTCGAGCGTCCGAAGAGGCGCGATGCCAGCAGGCCCGCGACGGACAGCGGCGCGACGTGCAGCGCGCGCGTCGTGACCGAGTTCCGCTCGGTCTCCGAGCACCACACCACGTCGGGCCGCGTCGCCGGGTCCTCGCGGTCGAAGGCGGTCAGCAGGCGTCCGGCGACGTCGTGGACCTCCTCGACGAGGGCCAGCGCGAGCTTCCTGTTCGTGGCGTCGTCGTCCTTCCCGCGCTCCCGGTCCGGGCCGAGCGCCTGGCGGCACGCCCACGCCCGGTCGCGGATCGACGACAGCATCCGCCCGACCGCCTCCGGGAGTCGCTCCCAGCGACCGGGGACGACGTCCTCGAGGACCGTGCCGAGGCCCTCGCCCGCGTCGAGCAACGCGTCGGAGAGCCCCTGGTCGACCAGCTTGCCGCAGCGGCGGGCGGCGGCGGTGACGGTGGCGGCGGTCAGCTCGCCGGTCGCGACGGAGGTGACCCGGTCGACGAGGTTGTGGGCCTCGTCGACGACGACCACGTCGTGGTCGGGCAGCACGGCGCGGCCCTCGATGGCGTCGATCGCCAGCATGGCGTGGTTGGTGACGACGATGTCCGCGGCGCCGGCGGCGTGGCGGGCGTGCTCGGAGAAGCAGTCCTCGGCGACCGGGCAGCGGGCCGCCCCGAGGCACTCGCGGGCCGACACCGACACCTGCCGCCACGCGCGGTCGGGGACGCCGGGCACGAGCTCGTCCCGGTCGCCGGTGGTGGTCTTCTCGGCCCACTCGTGCAGCCGCGTGACCTGGCGCCCCAGCGCCGAGACCTGGAACGGGTCGAAGAGCTGCTCGTCGACCGGGTCCTCGGCCTGCGCGCTGCTCTGGATCTTGTGGAGGCAGAGGTAGTTGGCGCGGCCCTTGAGGATCGCGAACGTCGGGGCCCGCCCGAGCTCGGGCTCGAGGGCCTTGGCGAGGCGGGGGAGGTCGCGGTCGACGAGCTGGGTCTGCAGGGCGATGGTCGCCGTCGCGACGACGACCGCCTGCTCACCGGACAGCGAGTGGCGCACCGCGGGCACGAGGTAGGCCAGGGACTTGCCCGTGCCCGTGCCCGCCTGCACCGCCAGATGCTCCCCGGTGCGCAGGGCGCGCTCCACCGCCGCGGCCATCTGCTGCTGGCCCTCGCGCTCGGTGCCGCCCAGCGCGGAGACCGCCGCCGCGAGCAGCTCGGCCACCGGGGGCGGCCCGGTGATCGTGTCCGTGCTCGCGTCTCCCACGACGGTTCAGACTACGAGGAGGCCCGATCGGTTCCGTCGAGGCTCACGGCCGATGCGGCGCGCCCGTCAGCGTGACCCCGGCGTCGGCCATCTCCGCCTGGGCGCGGTCGGTGGTCTCGCGCAGGACGCCGGCGGTGAGGTCGAGGCGCACGTGGGTCGCGAAGCCCGCGCGGACGGCGTCGAGGGCGGTGGCGCGCACGCAGTGGTCGGTGGCGATGCCCACGATCTCGACGGTGTCGACGTGCCGGTCGCGCAGCCAGGGCGCCAGCAGCAGCCCGCCCGGCCCGCGGCCCTCGAACGCCGAGTAGGCGGCCTCGTACTCGCCCTTCGAGAACACGGCCTCGAGGAGGCCGACGTCGAGGTCGGGGTGGAACGCGGCGCCGGGGTGGCCGACGCGGCAGTGCGGGGGCCAGGTGTCGACGAAGTCGGGGGTCGAGGAGAAGTGGTCGCCCGGGTCGTCGTGGTAGTCACGGCTCGCGACGACGTGCGCGTACTCGGCCTCGTTCATGCCGAGGAACCGGCTGATCGCGGCCGCCACCGCCGCGCCGCCGTCGACGCCCATCGAGCCGCCCTCGCAGAAGTCGAGCTGCACGTCCACGACGATGAGTGCGGTCGTCATGCCCCGAGCCTACGAGCGCCCCGAGCGCCCCGAGCATGATCGAAGTACCGATACGGACACTGAACGTCTGCGACGGCACTTCGCTGACACACCTCAGGGGACCTGGGTCGTCGGGATCGCCGGCTCGCCGCGGGAGAGCTTGAGGCCCTCCCAGGGCACGGCGACGAGGCCGCGGCGCAGGTGCTCGCGGGACTCCTCGAGGGTCGGCAGCTCGCCGGCCGGCTCGCCCTTGACCAGCAGCGGGACGGGCACGACGCGGTCGTGCTCGCCGATCTCGACCTCGGCGTCGAGGCGGTGCACGAGCTCCTCGACCGCGGTGCCGGTCGGCTTGTGCCGGCGCACCGCGGACTTCGCCCCGCCGCGCGACTCCTTCGACGAGCTGCGCTTGGCGACGGGCCGGCCGTCGACCTCGACGAGCTTGTAGACCATCCCCGCGGCCGGGGCCCCGGAGCCGGTGACCACCGAGGTGCCGACCCCGTAGGCGTCGACCGGCTCGGCGCGCAGGGCGGCGATGGCGTACTCGTCGAGGTCGCCGGAGATGACCACCCGGGTGCCCGTCGCGCCCAGCGCGTCGAGCTGGGCGCGGGCGCGCTGGGCGAGGACGCCGACGTCGCCGGAGTCGATGCGCACGGCGCCGAGATCGGGGCCCGCCACCTCGATGGCGGTCGTGATGCCCCGGGTGATGTCGTAGGTGTCGACGAGCAGCGTGGTGCCGACGCCCAGGGCTTCGACCTGCGCGCGGAACGCCTCGGCCTCGCTGTCGTGGAGCAGCGTGAACGCGTGCGCGCTGGTGCCGGTGGTCGGCACGCCGAAGCGGCGGTGCGCCTCGAGGTTCGAGGTCGCGGAGAACCCGGCGAGGTAGGCGGCGCGCGCCGACGCGACCGCGGCCTCCTCGTGGGTGCGCCGCGAGCCCATCTCGATCAGCGGGCGGCCGTTGGCGGCCGTCGTCATGCGCGCGGCGGCGGAGGCGACCGCGCAGTCGTGGTTGAGCACCGAGAGCACGAGGGTCTCGAGCAGCACGCACTCGGCGAACGTCCCGGTCACCGACAGCACCGGCGAGCCGGGGAAGTACAGCTCGCCCTCGGGGTAGCCGGTGATGTCCCCGGAGAAGCGGTGCCCCGAGAGGTACTCGGCGACGCGGTCACGCACCCCGGCGTGGCACAGCACGTCGATCTCGGCCCGGTCGAACGTGAACCGCGACAGGGCCTCGAGCAGGCGCGGCACGCCGGCGACGACGCCGTAGCGCCGCCCGTGGGGCAGGCTGCGCGCGAACACCTCGAACGTGCACCGCCGCTGCGCCGTGCCGTCGGCGAGGGCGGCGTCGAGCATCGTGAGCTCGTACTGGTCGGTGAGGAGCGCGGTGCTCGGCCCCGGAGAGGTCACGCGCACCACAGTAGGGGGTCACGCGGGTCCGCCCGCCCCCGTGCGGGGCGTGCCGCCGAGGTGTCACGATGGAGCCATGCAGGTCGTTCTGTCCGCTCCGGCCGACCCCGAGGTCGACGAGCGGGCCGAGGCGGACGCCGACGAGGCCACGCTCGCCGACACGCCGTGGCAGACGATCGTGTGGAACGACCCGGTCAACCTCATGTCGTACGTCACCTACGTGTTCCAGAAGCTCTTCGGCTACGACAAGGCCAAGGCCACCGCGCTCATGCTCGACGTGCACCACAAGGGCCGGGCGACCGTGTCCTCGGGCAGCCGCGAGAAGGTCGAGGGCGACGTCGCGCGCCTGCACGCCGCGGGCCTCTGGGCCACGATGCAGCGGGCGAGCTAGCGCGGGTGAAAGCCTGGAAACGGCAGGGCCGGGGCGACCGCGTGCGCATCGTCGCGGTCCTCGAGCGGCCCGAGGCGTCGGTGCTGCGGGGTCTCATGGGGCAGGTCGAGCAGATGCTCACCGGGCGCGGGGCCGAGTCCCCCGACGACGAGCTCGCGGCCCTGACGGGCATCCGCACCGGCCCGTCCACCCCGCCCGACGACCCGGTGCTCGCGCGCCTGCTGCCCGACTTCGCCTCGTCGGGAGAGGACGACGCGGGCGAGCTGTCGGCCGCGCTGCGCTCGGTGCGCGAGCCGGAGCTCATCGAGGCCAAGCAGGCCGCCATCGCCACCGTGCTGGCCACCTGTCCGCCCGGCGGCGGGCGCGTCGAGCTCGCGCCGTCCCAGGCCGAGGAGTGGATCGCCGCGGTCAACGACGTGCGCCTTGCCCTCGGCGTCGCGCTCGAGGTGACCGAGGACATGCCCGAGCAGCTTCCCGCCGACGACCCCCGCGCCGACCACCTGCCCGTCTACCACTGGCTGACGTGGCTGCAGGACTCCCTGGTGACGACGCTGACGGGCTGAGTCGCCCCCGCATCCGTATCCTGGACGGCGTGCTGGTGATCCGGGCCGACCTCGTCGAGCAGATGGTCGCGCACGCCCGCCGGGACCACCCCCTCGAGGCCTGCGGCCAGCTCACCGGGCCGGAGGGCTCCGACCGCCCCGAGCGCTACATCCCGATGACCAACACGGACGCGGTCTCCAGCGACTACGCGTTCGACTCGCGCGAGCAGCTGCGCGTCCACCGCGAGAGCGAGGAGCGCGGCGAGGAGCCGGTCGTGGTCTTCCACTCGCACACGCGGGTGCCGCGCCGGCCGCTCACCGACACCGGCCTCCCCGAGGCGTACCCCTCGGAGAAGGACATCCAGTACATGGGCCTGCAGCCCGGGGTGCACTTCGCGATCGTCGCGCTGACCGGGCCCGAGTCGTCGTACGACCTGCGCTCGTTCCTGCTCGACGAGGCCGGCGCCGTCGTCGAGGACGACGTGGCGGTCGTGGAGAACTACATGTTCGCCCACACCGGCTCCGACGACGTCCCGGACCCGCAGGCCTGACGTCCCGCCGTGCCCCGTCGCGGGGTCACGGAATGTCGCGTCCGCGTGGGACGCTGACACCCGAGCAAGGCGTCCACCACGAACCGGAGGGAACCCGTGTCCGCCACCGTCTCGATCCCGACCATCCTGCGCACGCACACCGGCGGCGAGAAGCAGGTCAAGGCCGAGGGCTCGACGCTCCAGGAGGTCATCACCGACCTCGAGGCCAACCACCCCGGCATCAAGGACCGGCTGGTCACCGACGGCGCGCTGCACCGGTTCGTCAACGTCTACGTCAACGACGAGGACGTCCGCTTCAGCGGCGGCCTCGACGCGCAGGTGCCCGACGGCGGCACCGTCACCATCCTGCCCGCGGTCGCGGGCGGGGCCCGCTGACCAGCGCGACTCCACCGTCGGAGCGCTCCAGGAGAGGCCCATGGCCCGGTACGACTCCCTGATCCACGCCCTGGGCGACACGCCCATGGTCGGCCTGCCGTCCTTCTCCCCGGCGCCGCACGTGCGGCTGTGGGCGAAGCTCGAGGACCGCAACCCGACGGGCTCGATCAAGGACCGGCCGGCGCTGCGGATGATCGAGGCGGCCGAGGCGGACGGCCGGCTCACCCCTGGCTGCACCATCCTCGAGCCCACCTCGGGCAACACCGGCATCTCGCTGGCGATGGCCGCCAAGCTCAAGGGCTACGAGCTGGTGTGCGTCATGCCCGAGAACACCTCGGCCGAGCGGCGCCAGCTGCTCGAGATGTACGGCGCCCGGATCATCTTCTCGCCCGCCGCCGGGGGGTCGAACCAGGCCGTCGCCACGGCCAAGGAGATCGCGGCCCAGCACACGGACTGGGTGATGCTCTACCAGTACGGCAACCCGGCGAACGCCCTCGCCCACTACGAGGGCACCGGGCCGGAGATCCTGCGGGACATGCCGACGATCACCCACTTCGTCGCGGGTCTCGGCACCACCGGCACGCTCGTCGGCACCGGGCGCTACCTGCGCGAGCACAAGCCCGACTGCCAGATCATCGCCGCCGAGCCCCGCTACGGCGAGCTGGTCTACGGGCTGCGCAACATCGCCGAGGGCTTCGTCCCGGAGCTCTACGACCCCGACGTGCTCACCGGCCGCTACTCGGTCGGGGCGTACGACGCCCTGCGGCGCACCCGCCAGCTCGTCGAGCAGGAGGGCATCTTCGCCGGCATCTCGACCGGCGGGATCCTGCACGCCGCGCTGGCCCAGGCCGAGAAGGCCGCTGGCGCCGACGACGAGGCCGACATCGTCATGGTGGTGTGCGACGGCGGGTGGAAGTACCTGTCCACGGGCGCCTACTCCGGCACGCTCGAGGAGGCCGCGGAGGCCCTGGAAGGACAGCTCTGGGCGTAGCGGGCGTGTCTGCGGAGTGGCTCCGCAGACGTTCAGTGTCCGTATCTCCACTCCGTCCTCGCCACACCGGCGCGGTCCGGCCGACCCCGAGGAAAGCCGGGGGCCGCGACCCACGCGGATCCTGCGCCGGCGGCCGTAACCTCGGTGGGGTGACCAGCCCGGCCCGTCCGTCACCCCGCCTCCTGCCCGAGCGTCCGCTGCGGGCGGCGATCCTCATGGTCGGGATCGTGGCCGTCCTCTGGCTCCTCGAGCTGGCCGACCGGACGGTCTTCGTCTCCCTCGACCCGCCCCAGGGCCTCGACGACGACGGCATCGTGCCGCGCACGCTCGACGGGCTCGGCGGCATCCTGTGGGCGCCGCTGCTGCACGGCGGCTTCGACCACCTCGCGAGCAACACCGTGCCGCTGCTCGTGTTCGGGTTCCTCGTGCTCGCGGGCGGGCTGGGCCAGTTCATCGCCGTGACGGCCGTGATCTGGGTCGTCAGCGGCGTCGGCACCTGGCTGATCGGCAGCCCCGGCTCCACGATCGGCGCGTCCGGCATCATCTTCGGCTGGTTCGCGTTCCTGCTGGTCCGCGGCTTCTTCGCCCGGTCGGCCGGGCAGATCGTGCTCGCCGTCGTGCTGTTCGCCATCTACGGCGGCCTCCTGCTCGGCGTCCTGCCGAGCAACCCGGGCATCTCGTGGCAGGCGCACCTGTGCGGGGCGATCGGCGGCGTCCTCGCCGCCCGCATCACCGTCGCGGCCGACCGCCGGCGCACCCCGCCCGGCACGCCCGCCGTGCCCTGATCGCCGGCGGAGACATCGTGCTCGTTCCGTGACCGCCGCGGTCTCCTGTCCTGTGCGTTCGGAGAGGTCGGGCCCGTAGGGTGCGCGCGTGGAACTGATCGTCCTGGGGTGCTCCGGCAGCGGCGCCGGGCCGCACTCCCCGGCCTCGGGCTACCTCGTGCGCGCGGACGACACGTCCCTGGTGCTCGACCTCGGCAACGGGTCGTTCGGTGTGCTCCAGCGGCACATGGACCCCTTCGAGCTCGACGCCCTGGTGCTCTCGCACCTCCACCCCGACCACTGCGCGGACGTCTCCGGGCTGATCGTCCACCGGCGCTACCACCCCGACGGCCCCGGCAAGATCATCCCGCTGCACGGGCCGACCGAGTCCGAGGTGCGCCTCGCGGTGGCCTACGCGCCGTCGTCCGACGAGCGGGTCGCCACCGACCTCACCGACGTCTTCTCCCACCGCCCGTTCGTCCGGGGCCCGGCCGCGATCGGACCGGTCGCGCTGACCAGCGCGCCGGTCGACCACCCGTGCGAGGCCTACGGCGTGCGCCTCGAGCACGAGGGCCGCAGCCTCGTCTACTCCGGCGACACCGGGCCGTGCCGCGAGCTGGTCGACCTCGCCCGCGGCGCCGACGTGCTGCTGTGCGAGGCGACGTGGTCCGACGGCCCCGAGCGCCCCCCCGGCGTGCACCTCTCGGGCCGCCAGGCCGGCCGTACCGCCCGCGAGGCCGGGGTGGCGCGGCTCCTGCTCACCCACGTCCCGGCCTGGGCCGACGGCCCGGCGCTGCTGGCCGAGGCGCGCGAGGAGTTCTCCGGCCCCGCCGAGCTCGTCGTCCCGGACGGGCACTACACGATCTGACACCGCCGGTGCGAGCGATGCGGCTTTGCTGGCACTGGTCGCCAGGATCGCCACATCCTCGCCGGCGCGACACGCCGTCTACGTGCGGGCGGGCTCCGGCGCCTCCGCCTTCCGCGGGGCCGGCACGAACAGGGCGGCCACCACCGAGCACAGCACGATCACCGCGGCGACGGCGAACGCCCGCGTCGTGCCCGCCGTCGCCGCCACCGGAGGTGCCGCGCCCGTCGCCGCCACCGACATTGTGTGCGCCGCCGCGAGCGTCGAGAGCACCGACAGCCCGACCGCGCCCCCGATCTGCCGCGACGTCGTCACCAGGCCGCTGACCAGCCCCGCGAGCCCGGACTCGACCCCGCTCGTCGCGGCGGTCGTCACCGCCGGGAAGACGATCCCCATGCCGAGCGAGACGGCGATGCCGGGCCCGAGGACGCCGGCCACCCAGCTCGTCGTCGGGGTGAGGAGCGCGAACCAGGCGAAGCCCGCGGCGGTCAGCAGGCCCCCGCCGACGAGCAGCGCCCGCGCCCCGGCCCGGGGCAGCAGCCACGACGAGATCTGCGAGCCGATCACGATCGAGAACGACTGCGGCAGGAACGCCAGCCCCGCGGTGAGCGCGTCGAACCCGAGGACGCCCTGCATGTGCAGCGAGACGAAGAACCACATCGAGAACATCGACGACGTGATGAGCAGGATGACGACGTTCGCCGTGGTCACCGACCGGATGCGGAACACCCACAGCGGCACGAGCGGGTGGCTGGTGTGCCGCTGCGAGAACACGAACGCGGTGAGCAGCACGACGGCCGCGGCGACCCCGCCCAGGACGCGCGGGGAGGTCCACGGCGCGGACTCCAGCGACACGACCCCGTAGACCAGCGCCACGAGCCCGCCGGTCACGAGCACCGCGCCCCGGACGTCGAGGCCGGGCCGGTCGTCGGCACGGGTCTCGTGGACGACGGCGAGGGTCAGCAGCGCGGTCAGGACCACCACCGGCACGTTGACCAGGAAGATCCAGCGCCAGCTCAGCAGGGCCACGAGCACCCCGCCGGCCAGGCCGCCCGCGGCGCCGCCGATCCCACCCATCGCCGACCACCAGCCGAACGCCCGCGACCGCGCCGCGCCCTCGGGATAGGTGGTCTGCAGGATCACCAGGCTGGCGGGGGAGAGGACGGCACCCCCGAGGCCCTGCACGGCCCGCGCGGCGAGCAGCAGGGCCGGGTCGTTCGCCAGGCCGCCGATGAGGCTCGCCAGCCCGAAGAGGGCGAGGCCGAGGAGGAAGACGCGGCGGCGACCGAAGAGGTCCGCCGCCCGCCCGCCGAGCAGCAGGAAGCCGGCGAACGCGAGCGTGTAGGCGTTGACCACCCAGGCCAGGCCCTCGGCGTCGAACCCCAGCGCCTCCCGCATCGCGGGCAGCGCCACATTCACGATCGACACGTCGAGCACGACCATGAACTGCGCGAGGCAGCTCGCGAACAGCACGAGGCCGGTCCGGCCATCGGTACGCACGAAGGTCCAGGCTAGGCCCGACGACCGGGGCGCTGCCGGGTGAGACCTAGGGTGGTCGCCCGTGGCACGCAGCGACGGCAGGGCGGACGACGAGCTCCGCGAGGTCAGCATCACCCGCGGGTTCCAGCAGCACCCGGCCGGGTCGGTGCTCGTCTCGTTCGGGCAGACGACGGTGCTGTGCGCAGCCAGCGTCACCGAGGGCGTGCCGCGCTGGCGGCAGGGCAGCGGGCTGGGGTGGCTCACCGCGGAGTACGCGATGCTGCCCTCGGCGACGCACACCCGCGGCGACCGCGAGTCGGTCAAGGGCCGCGTCGGCGGGCGCACCCACGAGATCAGCCGCCTGGTCGGGCGGGCCCTGCGCGCGGCGATCGACCTGCGCGCGCTCGGCGAGAACACCATCCAGGTCGACTGCGACGTCCTGCAGGCCGACGGCGGCACGCGCACCGCGGCGATCACCGGCGCCTACGTCGCCCTCGCCGACGCCGTGACCTGGCTGCGCGCCCACAAGCGCCTCGCCGACCCGCAGCCCCTGTCGTGCTCGATCGCCGCGGTCTCGGTCGGGGTCGTCGACGGGCGCGTGCGCCTCGACCTGCCCTACGAGGAGGACTCGCGGGCCGAGGTCGACATGAACGTGGTCGCCACCGACACCGGCACGCTGGTCGAGGTCCAGGGCACCGGCGAGGGCGCCACCTACACCCGCGCCACCCTCGACGCCATGCTGGACTCGGCGCTCGCCGGCTGCTCGCAGCTCACCGAGCTGCAGGTCGCCGCGCTCGCCGAGCCGTACCCGGGGGAGCTGCCGTGAGGGTTCTCCTCGCGACGCGCAACGACGCCAAGCTCGCGGAGCTGCGGCGTCTCACGGCCGCCCAGGGGGTCGAGGGCCTCGAGATCCTCGGGCTCGACGACGTGCCGGAGTTCCCCGAGGCCCCCGAGGTCGGCGCGACGTTCGAGGAGAACGCGCTGGCCAAGGCCCGGGACGCCGCCGCGGCGACCGGCCTCGTGGCGGTCGCGGACGACTCCGGGCTCGCCGTCGACGCGCTGAACGGCATGCCGGGCGTGCTCTCGGCGCGCTGGTCGGGGCGCAACGGGTCGCGCGCCGAGCGCGACGCCCGCAACCTCGCGCTCGTCCTCGACCAGACCGCCGACGTCCCCGAAGAGCGTCGCGGCGCCGCGTTCGTGTGCGCCGCCGCCGCCGCGCACCCCGACGGCCGCGAGGTCGTCGTCGTCGAGCGCTGGGCCGGCAGCCTGATCCGCCTCCCGCGCGGCACCAACGGCTTCGGGTACGACCCGGCGTTCGTGCCGGAGGGCGAGTCGCGGACGTCGGCGGAGATGGCGCCGGAGGAGAAGGACGCGGTGTCGCACCGGGCGCAGGCGCTGCGGGCGCTGATCCCCCGTCTGTCCGAGCTGGCGTAGCGGTGTCGTGACCGACCAGTACTTCTCCGAGCAGCCCACGTCGGCCTCCGACCCGGTCTCCTTCCGGCTCGAGATCGGCGGGGTCGCGCTCGACCTCACGACCGACGCCGGGGTGTTCGCCCGCGGCCGTCTCGACAAGGGCACGCGCGTGCTGCTCGAGAACGCCCCCGACCCCGCGGAGACCGGCGACCTGCTCGACCTCGGGTGCGGCTACGGCCCCATCGCGCTCTGGCTCGCCGCCCAGCGGCCCGCGTCGACGGTGTGGGCGGTCGACGTCAACGACCGCGCGCTGGACCTCGTGCGGTCCAACGCCGCGGCGGCCCACCTCACCAACGTCCGCGCCTGCCGTCCCGACGAGGTGCCCGACGACGTGCGGTTCGCGGAGATGTGGTCCAACCCGCCGATCCGGTCGGGCAAGGCGGCGCTGCACGAGCTGCTGCTGCGGTGGTTGCCGCGCGTCGACGGGCCGTCGTACCTGGTCGTCAGCAAGAACCTGGGCTCGGACTCCCTGGCCCGGTGGCTCGACGAGCAGGGGCACCCGACACGACGCCGTTCGTCGCACGCGGGTTTCCGGGTACTGGACGTCTCGTGATCGCGTACGCGCACGAGGGCAACGGCGTCCCGGTGGTCTGCCTGCACGGCTGGCCCGGGGCCGCGACCGACTACCGCGCGCTGCTGCCGCTGCTCGAACGCGACGCCCAGGTGGTGGTGCCGGACCTGCTGGGGTTCGGGGCGTCGTTCACGCCCGGCGACGAGGCGCGGCCGGCGTCGGACTTCGGCCGCGACGCCCAGGCCGCCGCGGTGCTCGAGGTCATGGACCACCTCGGGTTCGACGACGCGGTCCTCGTCGGCTACGACGTGGGCGGGACGACGGCGACCCACCTCGCGCGGACCCGCCCCGAGCGCGTGCGTGCCCTGGTGCTCGGCAACGCCATCCACCCCGGTGCCGCACGGGCGGCGCTCGACGACGACCACCGCGCCGAGTTCTGGTACCAGGACTTCCACCAGCTGGAGCTGGTCGAGGACCTCCTCGACGGGTCCGCGGCGAACGTCCGTCCGTACCTGGAGCACTTCTGGTCGCACTGGGGGCACCGGAGGATCGCGGCGGTGACCGACGACCTCGTCGAGGCCTACGCGCGGCCGGGTGCCTTCACGGTGTCGGTGAACTGGTACCGCTCGGGCTCGGCGACGCTGGCCACGGCGCTCGCGATGCGGGGGCAGGAGCCGCCGGCGCCGGTCGCCGTGCCGACCACGGTGCTCTGGGGCGACCAGGACCCGCTCTTCCCGCCGCGCCTGGCCGCGGGGCTGGAGCAGGCGTTCACCGACCTGCGCGGGGTGTCGCACCTCGAGGACGTGGGGCACTTCGTGCCGCTGGAGGCGGCGAACGAGGTCGCCGCGGCGGTGCGGGCTCTCCTGTAGGAGTTCCGCGAAACGAGCCCTGTTCGAACACGTGTTCGACGAAGATGGGGTCATGCCCCGAGCACGATCCTGGACCGACGAGCAGCTCCGCGAGGCCGTCGCAGCGAGTACGACTCTCGCCGAGGTGCACCGGCGCCTCGGCCTTCGCCCCGGCAAGTACTCCGCCATGCTCCGACACATCAGGAGGCTCGCGATCCCGCA
This sequence comes from Actinomycetospora sp. ABD4_176, assembly GCF_056311855.1. Taxonomy (NCBI): domain Bacteria; kingdom Bacillati; phylum Actinomycetota; class Actinomycetes; order Pseudonocardiales; family Pseudonocardiaceae; genus Actinomycetospora; species Actinomycetospora sp. ABD4_176. The sequence continues at coordinate 5,415,824 of NZ_CM149974.1, forward strand.
CGACCACCTCATGGCCACGATCAATGGGAAGCGGAGACCGCGACGGGCACGGACATGGTCGGACGAGGAGCTCCGAGACCTGGCGGCTCGGTCCACCGATCTGTCCGACGTCATCAGGGCGGTCGGTGGTCAGCCCAACGGCGGCATGCATCGATGGATGAGCGCACGACTCAAGGCGATCGGAGCGGAGACCGAACACTTCACCGGCCAAGGATGGTCGCGCGGGCGGACCTTCGAGGCCAAGAGGTCCCGAGCCCTAGCGGACGCCCTCGTGAAGGGGTCCACGGTCGGATCAGGCTCCCTCCGCCGTCGACTCATCGCTGCGGGGTTGAAGGAGGCTGAGTGTGAGGAGTGTGGCTTGTCGGAGTGGAGCGGGAAGGAGCTCCCGCTGCAGCTCGATCACATCAACGGTGACCACACCGACAACCAGCTCGAGAACCTCCGTATCCTCTGCGCCAACTGTCACTCACAGACCGAGACGTGGTGCTCCCGCGGCCGGAAGAGGTAGACCAATGGCAGAGCCGGCGTAGCCCAACGGCAGGAGGCACGCGGCCTAGGACCGCGACAGTGTGGGTTCGAATCCCTCCGCCGGCACTCCCTACAGCTTCAGATCCCGCAACAACCGGCCCACGTGGCCGGTGGCCTTGACCCCGTACCGGGCCTCCTCGACCAACCCGTCGGCGTCGACGAGGAAGGTCGAGCGGATGACGCCCGTGGTCGACTTCCCGTACATCGTCTTCTCGCCCCAGGCACCCCACGCCTGCATCACCGACTTGTCCGGGTCGGAGAGCAGGGGGAAGGTCAGCTCCTCCTTGTCGCGGAACGTCGCGAGCTTCTCCGGCTTGTCCGGCGAGATGCCCAGCACCGCCACGTCGGCGTCGTCGAACGTCGCCAGGTTGTCGCGGAAGTCGCAGGCCTCCTTGGTGCACCCCGGGGTCATGGCGGCCGGGTAGAAGTACACGAGGACGCGGCGTCCCCGGAAGTCCGCCAGCGACACCGTCTCACCACGATCGGAGGTGAGTGAGAAGTCCGGGGCGGGTTGACCGGGGGCCAGGCGGGTATCGGCGGTCACGGGCGGGCAGGATAGCCGCCGACCACACACCGGTCGCCTCCCCAGCGAGGACCGTCCGGGCGAGGAGACGACCAAGGGAGGTGCCGTGGCACGGGACACGGACGCCATCGAGAGGGACATCCAGCAGGCCCGCGAGGCGCTGGCCGGGGCCCTCGACGAGCTCTCCGAGCGGGCGAATCCCCAGCGCCTCTCGGAGCAGGGCAAGGAGATGGCCGCGCAGAAGTGGGCCGACCCCCGCGTCAAGTACGCCGTCTACGCCGCCGGCGCGCTCGTGGGGCTGCTGATCCTTCGCAAGCTGTTCCGGTAGGGCACCGGCGGAGACGTCTCGTCTCCCGGGTGCGATGGCCGAGGTGGTAGAAACCGCCTCGGCCATCGGCGTCTGTAGGGGAGGATCCTTCCGTGTCCGAGCTCAGCAAGGCCGCGACCGAGTTCCGCCGGGCGCGGGACCTGCTGCTGGAGCGGCGCGAGGACCTCGACGCCGCGATGCGGGACTTCGACTGGCCGCAGCTCGACGAGTTCAACTGGGCCCTGGAGCACTTCGACGCCATCGGCGCCGACCCCGGCACCGCGCAGCGCCCGGCGCTGTGGATCGTCGAGGAGGACGGGCGCGAGCAGCGGTACTCGTTCGCCGACATGAGCGAGCGCTCCAACCGCGTCGCCAACTGGCTGCGCGCGCAGGGCGTCGGCCGCGGCGACCGGATCATCCTCATGCTCGCCAACCAGGTCGAGCTGTGGGAGACGATCCTCGCCGCGATGAAGCTCGGCGCGATCCTCATCCCCTCGACCCCGATGCTCGGCCCGGCCGACCTGCGCGACCGCATCGACCGAGGGCACGCCCGCCACGTCGTGGTCCGCGACGTGGACGTCGACAAGTTCGACGACGTGCCCGGTGACTACACGAGGATCGCCGTCGGAGACCGCCTCACCGAGCCGTGGCTGGACTTCGCCGCGGCCTACGACGCGCCCGCGGAGTTCACCCCCGACGGGCCGACCAGGGGCAGCGACACGCTGCTGCTCTACTTCACCAGCGGCACGACGGCGAAGCCCAAGCTCGTCGAGCACACGCACACGAGCTACCCCGTCGGCCACCTGTCGACGATGTACTGGATCGGCCTGCAGCCCGGCGACGTGCATCTCAACGTCGCATCGCCGGGCTGGGCCAAGCACGCGTGGTCGAACGTCTTCGCGCCGTGGATCGCCGAGGCGACGATCTTCATCTACAACTACACGAAGTTCGACGCCGACCGGCTGCTCGACGTCATCGTCGAGAAGGGCGTCAGCACCTTCTGCGCGCCGCCCACCGTGTGGCGCATGCTCATCCAGGCCGACCTGACCCGGGTCCAGGTGCCGGTGCGCGAGCTCGTCGGGGCCGGGGAGCCGCTGAACCCCGAGGTCATCGAGCAGGTCCGCGAGGCCTGGGGCATGACGATCCGCGACGGGTTCGGGCAGACCGAGTCGACGCTGCAGATCGGCAACCCGCCCGGCCAGCCCGTCAAGGACGGTTCGATGGGTCGGCCGCTGCCCGGCTACCCGATCGTGCTGGTCGACCCGGTCAGCGGGGAGCGCGGTGACGAGGGCGAGATCTGCATCGACCTCGCGGCGCGCCCGCTCGGGCTCATGGTCGGTTACAAGGACGACCCGGAGCGCAACGACGAGGTCATGCGCGACGGGCTGTACCACACCGGTGACGTCGGCTCCCGCGACGCGGACGGCTACATCACCTACATCGGCCGCTCCGACGACGTGTTCAAGGCGTCGGACTACCGCATCAGCCCCTTCGAGCTCGAGAGCGTGCTCATCGAGCACGACGCCGTCGCCGAGGCCGCGGTGGTGCCCTCGCCCGACCCGCTGCGCCTGGCCGTGCCCAAGGCGTACGTGGTGCTCTCGTCGCGGTACGAGGCGTCCCGCGAGACGGCGCTGGCGATCCTGCGCCACGCGCGCGAGAACCTGCCGGCCTACAAGCGCGTGCGGCGCCTCGAGTTCTACGAGCTCCCGAAGACGATCTCCGGGAAGATCCGCCGCGTCGAGCTGCGGACCCGCGAGACCGACCTGCGCTCCGATCCGTCCGCCGGCGCCGCGCCCGAGGGCGAGTACCGGGACGAGGACTTCCCGGAGCTGCGCGCGTGACCTATTCGTTCCCGGTGGTCCCGCGCTACGCGGAGGTCGACCAGCAGGGCGTCGTGTTCAACGGCCACTACCTGACGTGGTTCGACGAGGCCTTCACCGGCTTCCTCGATCACGCCGGGATGTCCTACCCCGACCTCATCGCGGCGGGCGTGGACGTCATGGTCGTGCACTCGGAGCTCGACTACCGCGGGTCGGTGCGCTGGCGCGACGACGCGCACGTCGAGGTCGTCTGCGAGCGGCAGGGGACGACGAGCTTCACGCTCGGGTTCAGCGTCTACCGCTCGGCGGACGAGGTGGCCGTGACGGGACGCAACGTCTACGTCGTCGTCGAGAAGGACGAGGCGACGGGTGCGTGGTCCACGGCCCCGGGCATCCCGGAGAAGCTGGCCGCGGCGCTGTCAGGGGCCTGAACGACGGCGGTCGCCGGCGAGGTGGGTGACGAGGCAGCCGACCGACACCGCGAGCGAGGAGCCCGAGGAGCCCGAGGAGCCCGAGCAGCCACAGCCCGCCCGGCACCCACCCGGCCACGGTCAGCACACCGTCGATGGTGCGCGACCGTGGCCGGGGTGACCGGTCAGGGCACGGAGACGCGCTCGCGGGCCCGCAGGGCGAACGGCAGGACCGCGCCGCGGCGCAGGGCGTCGGCGTCGACGGACGTCAGCGTCGGGAAGCGGTCGAGGCGGGAGATCGCGAGCTCGACGGGGTCGTCGACGTCGTCGACGCGCCCGGTCAGGTAGGCCCACTCGTGCTCGTCGGAGCAGTACGGCAGCACGGTGGCGAAGACGTCGTCGAAGCGCCGCGTCATGCGCCCGAGGGTGTCGTTGCGCCACAGCGTCGGGCAGCCGGCCTGCGAGCAGACGACACCGCCGGGGGCGAGGACGTCGCGGCACCGCTGCAGGAACTCCGCGCCGTAGAGGCGGGCGTGCTGGGCCGGGTCCGTGATCTCGACGGGCTCGTCGGGGAGGTCGACGATCACGACGTCCCACCGGTCGCCGCGCGCGGCGGCGTCGGCGAGGAACTGCCAGCCGTCGGCGTCGTGCATCCGCACCGGGCCGTCGCCGCGCTCCGCAGCCGCGAGCTCCTCGGGGGTGTAGCCGTAGGGGAGGAGCTCGGCGCAGCGGCGGACGCACTCGGTGTCGATGTCGACGTGGTCGACGCGGGAGGCGCCGGCGGCCACGGCGAGCTGCGAGACCACACCCTCGGACGACCCGACGACCAGCACCGAGCGCAGCTCGTCGGCCAGCAGCATCGGCGGCACGGCGAGGGCCTCGTGGTAGACGAGCTGGGTCGCCTCGGTGGACTGGCGCTCGCCGTCGCAGAAGAGCGAGACCCCCTGCGCGGTTCGGGCGACCATCATGTCCTGCCACTCCGTGCGTCCCCGCCAGAGCACCTCGTCGAGGCGCCAGCGCCGCCGCATCCCCGCGGCGAGCGGCTCGTCGACCTCCCGGCCCCCGGCCGCGGGCGCCAGTCCGGCCCCGCGGGCCACGACCTGGGCCCGCACCTCCCGCGCGTCGAGCTCCCGGCCCAGCGCGTCGACCACCAGCTCGGGGTCGGCCTGCACGCCGCAGGTGAAGACGTCGACGAACGCCGCCGACGCCTCGGGGTAGGCGTGCACCGACGCGTGCGACTCGGCGAGCAGGGCCAGGACCGTCGTGCCCTGGGGCTCGAACCGGTGCGCGACGACGTCGAGGACGGTCGCCCCGCCGGTGTCGAGGGCACGACGCAGGGCGTCGGCCAGTCGTTGCTCGTCGCCGAGGAGCGCAGCGTCGACGCCGCGCAGCTCGGCGAGGACGTGCCGGCCCGCGAACGTGGCGGGTTCAGTACTCGCTGGTGTGGTGGTCAATTCCACCTTCCTCCGGGGTCTCGTCGCGGACGTACGTGGGCAGTGGGGGCAGGCCGTTGAAGCCCACCGAGGCGTAGCTCGCCGTGTACGCGCCGGCGCCGAGGAACTCCACGACGTCGCCGGGCGCGAGGTCGAGGGGCAGGCGGACGTCCGCGTGGCGGTAGAGGACGTCGTCGCCGTCGCAGGTCGGTCCGGCGAGCACGACCGGCCCGGTTTCCCCGTCACGGCCCGGCGTACGCAGGCGGTACACGATCATCTCGCCCTCGGTCTCGGCGAGCCCCTGGTAGCGGCCGACGTCGAGGTAGACCCAGCGGCGCCCGGCGCGCTCGGTGACGAGGACGACCTCGGCGCGCAGCACGCCCGCGTCGGCGACGAGGGCGCGGCCGGGCTCGGCGAACGCGCGCGGTCGCCACCAGCCGGCGTGCCGGGCGAGGGCCTCGCGGATCGCGGCCGCGCAGGCGTCGACGTCGGGCGTTGCGCCCCCGGCGTGCGGGGTGGGGAAGCCGCCCCCGAGGTTGAGCTCCCGCGGCGCGTGCTCGCCGAGGCGGGCGGCCACGCGGGCGGCGGCGTCGATCGCGCGTGCCCAGGCGCGCGGGTCGTTCTGCTGCGATCCGACGTGGAAGCCGACGCCGGCCGCGTCGAGACCACCGGCGTGTGCCTGCTCGAGCAGGGCGACGGCCTCGTCCTCGCCCGCGCCGAACTTGCCCGCGAACGGTGTGGCCGACCCGTCGTCGCCGACCGCCAACCGGACCCCCACCGTGGCGCCCGGGGCCTCGCGGGCGAGGAGGTCGACGTCGGCGGGGGCGTCGGTGGTGAAGCGGGTGACGCCGGCGGCGCGGGCCGCGCGCACGTCCGTGACCTTCTTCACGGGGTTGCCCCAGGACAGGCCCGCCGGGGCCGCACCGGCGAGCAGGCAGAGGTCGAGCTCGCCGACGCTCGCGAGGTCGAACGAGGCGCCCTCGGCGACGAGGAGGGCCAGCACGGCGGGGTGCGGGTTCGCCTTGACGGCGTAGCAGAGCTCGATCCCGGGCAGCGCGGTGCGCATCGCGTGATAGGCCCGGCGCACGGTGGCCAGATCCAGATCGAGGTGAGGGCTGGGCCGACGCTGCGTCGGGGTCCGCGCGACAGCGCGCGCCCCGGGCTCGACACCCACGTCCTCCATGGTGCCTGTCCGAATCTCCACGGACATCACCGAACGGCTGACCGCGGACACACGCACGGCGTACCGTACGGATCTCCGGGGCCGTGGGGCCGCGGACCGCTGTCGGGGGCGGGCTGGTTTCGAAGGGGGTTGCATGCCGTCCACCTCGTCCCGAGGCTGGAACCCGGCACCGCGTCCGCGACCGTGGCCGTTCCGCACGCCGCGCAACATCGTGATCACGTCGCTGTTCGCGGTGGCGCTCGTCGCGGCGCTCGTCGGCGTGGGCACCGCGGTGGTGCCGGGTCCCCGGGACGACGCCACGGGCCTGACCGGCAGCGCGACCGACGCCCCGACCACCTCCGAGCAGCCCGGCGACTCCGCCGACGACACCGCCGACGACACCGCCGGGTCCGGCGCACCCTCCGCCGACGACCCCGGCGGCGCGCCCCTCGCCCTCCCCGACGGCGCGCCCGACCCCGCCCTGCCCGACGACGTCGCCCCGCCGCTGACGCCGATCCCGCTGCCGGGGTCGCGGGCGCTCGGCACGGGGTCGTCCGCGCCCGGCGAGCCTGTGCTCCCGGGCGCCGAGGCGCCCGTGACACCGCCGCCCGGTTTCGACGAGCTGGTCCCGAGCCTCGACCCGCAGCCGCTGCCCGGCGCCGGCGGCCCGCCCGCCCCGGGCGGGCCGACGGTGCCGGACGCCCCGGGCGGCGACGCGGGTCCCGCCGAGCCCACCGTGCCGCGCGGGACACCGACGGCCGACGACCCGGGCCCGGTCCTCGACCTCCCGCTGCTGCCCGACCCCACGCGTGACGAGCCCACCGGGTCGCCCGGCGGCCGCGACGGGGGTGGCCGGGACGGCGAGCGGGGCGGTGACCGGGGCGGCGACGGTGGCCTGCTCCCCGACCTCCCGCCCGGAGACGGCGGCGGCGGCGGCAACGGCGGCGGCAACGGCGGCGGCAACGATGGCGGCCGGGGCGGCGACGACGGTGGCCGCGGCGGGGAACGGGGCGACGGCGGCCTGCTGCCCGACCTCCGGCCCGGCGGCGACGACCGCGACGAGCCCGAGCCGCCCCCGGCCCGGCGCGCGCCGGCCGGCGACGGGGCGGACGAGCCGGCGGGCGGCCCGGCGCGCACCACCACGGACGGGGCCGCGCCACCGACGACCACCGGCGGGCCCACCCTCGAGCTGCCGACCGGCTCGGCGGCGCCCGTCTCGACGCCCGAGGGCTGGCCCACCTACGGGCAGCCCACCGACGACGCGCACGCGTCCACCGCCTCGACGGGCGCCACCACGGAGCCGGGCGGCGCGACCCGCAGTCTGCCCAGCACCACACCCGAGGGCTGGCCCCTGCCCGCGGACGCGACCGTGGCGCCGGACGCCGGCCCGGACCGCCGTGGCGGATCCGAGGAGCCGACCACCACGACCGACCCGTCCACGGGCGTCACCACGACCATCGACCCGTCCGCGGGGACGACCACCACGGTGGACCCGACCACCGGCGCCTCGCTGACCACCCGCAATCCGGCCACGACGACCGCGGAGGGCGACTCCGGCTCGCTCCTGCCCACGGGCCAGGCCGAGGCGGACCGCCGCTCGACACCGGCCGGCACGACCTCCAGCTCGTCGGGCCCCGACGAGGACGCGACGGTGGAGTCGACCCGGCCGCGGACGACCACGGAGGCACCGGAGTCGAGTGAGTCGTCCTCCGACTCCTCGTCCGACCCGAGCACGCGGCCGACGGCGGACGAGTCCGCGGACCCCACGACGCAGCGCTCGACCGAACGCTCCACGGCCGAGGAGGCGTCCGACTCCTCGGACTCCGGGGGCAGCTCCGGCCCCACGTCGCGGCGCACCACCGCCGCCGGCGAGAGCGACTCCGCGAGCGACGGCTCGAACGTCATCGGGGAGAGCATCGACAACGGCTCGGACTCCGGCTCGGACTCCGGCTCGGACTCCGGCTCGGACTCCGGCTCGACCTCGGACTCCGACTCCGACTCCGACTCGAGCGAGGCGGCCGGGACCGACCCGCAGATGGTCATCCCGACCACGTCGCCGATGGACCCACGGTTCTGGGCCTGGCTCGCCGGCACCGTGACGCGGGCGCCGGCGCCGGGCGGGTGATCGGCCGGCGGCGGCGGGGCGGGACCATCGACGGGTGAGCCCGACACCCACCGTCAGCCCGGCCGACCTGCGCGCGCGGGGCGAGGAGTTCGCGCAGTTCTGGACCGAACGCCACCTCTGCACGCTCGCGACGCTGCGCCGGGACGGCTCGCCGCACGTCGTCCCCGTGGGGGCCGTGCTGGACCTCGACACCGCGATCGCGCGTGTCATCACCTCGGGCACGAGCGCGAAGGCGCGCCACGTGCGTGCGGCGGGGGAGGACGGGGCGCGCGTCGCGGTCACTCAGGTCGACGGGCGGCGGTGGTCGACGCTCGAGGGGCTGGCGGTCGTCCGCGACGCCCCGGACGCCGTGGCCGACGCCGAGCACCGCTACGCGCAGCGCTACCGGGTGCCGCGGGAGAACCCGCAGCGGGTGGTCCTGGAGATCGCGCTGACCCGGGTGCTGGGCAGCCGCGGCGTCTAGGTCTCCAACGGGACGAGGTGCTCGGCGAACCCGTCGAGGAACGCCGGCCACGAGTCGGGCGCGACGGCCGGCCGCACGACGAACTTCGTGATGCCCTCGTCGACGAAGCGCCCCACCCGGCGGCGCGCGTCGTCCCACCCGTCCGCGACGAGGTCGTGCGGGTCCAGCTCGGGGCGCCGGTGGACCGATGCGGCCCGGGCGCGGTCCGCGTCGGCGTCCGGGGTGCCGGGCGGCAGGACGAGCAGGTTGGTGCCGTAGTGGTCGTCCTCCACCTCCCGCCCGGCGTCGGCGGCCGCGGCGGCGATCGTCGCGCGGGCGGCGCCGGCCTCGGACGGGGTGACGAACGAGGCGAGCCACCCGTCGCCCAGACGGCCGACGCGCTCCAGCGCGGCCGGCACGAGCCCGCCGAGCCAGAGGTCCAGCGGCCGCGCCGGTCGGGGCTCCACGACGGCCGCGTCGAGGTCGAAGAAGCGGCCGTGGAACGTCACCGACTCCTCGGTGAGCAGGCGGCGCACGACGGTGAGGGCCTCCTCGAACACCGCCGCGCGCGGGCCGGGCACCGGGTAGGCGGTCCGCTCGGCGGCGGTGGCCGGGCGCAGGCCGAACACCGGCAGGACGCGCCGGGGCGCGAGCGCGGCCAGCGAGGCGAGCTGGGCGGCGACGACGGCGGGGTTGCGGCCGGGGAGCACGACGACGCCGGTGCCGAGCTTGAGCGAGCGCGTGCGGCCCGCCGCCCAGCCGAGGGCGATCAGGGGCTCGACGGCGGGCGCGGCGATCCGGTCGGGGAACCACACCGAGTCGATGTCCCGGGCCTCGCACCCGTCGACGAGCTCGAGCGTGGCCGCGGCCGGGTCGTCCCGCGAGGGCCCGGCACCGATGCCGAGGCGGACCTTCATCTCCGCCGCGGTCACCGGGCCGCGTCCGCGGGGACATCGGCGACCAGCCCCGTCCGCGCCGCGAAGGCGTCGAAGAGGACCCAGCTCACGGCGCGCGACGCCTCGGCGCGGGCGGCCGTCTCGGCCCGCAGCGCGTCGACGTCGATGCCGAGCGCGGGCAGGCGCGCCTCGAGGGGCGTGCCCGTCCACCGCGCCACCCACGTCTCGAGCTCGGCGGGCGTGATCTCGGGGTGGAACTGCACCCCGAGGTGCGCGCCGTCGCGGAACGCCTGGCTGCAACGGTCGGACCACGCGAGCACCTCCGCACCCGGCGGCGGGGTGAAGCTGTCGAAGTGGAACTCCATCCACGGCCCGGGGGCGACGACGTCGGGCGCGGCGGTGGTGATCTCGCGCCACCCGTTCTCGTGGCGCCCCTCGGCGGGGTGGGCCGTGCCGCCGAGCACGCGCGCGAGGAGCTGCCCGCCGAAGCAGATGCCGAGCACCGGGACGTCCGCGGCGATCGCGGCGCGCAGGTGGGCGATCTCGTCGGCGAGCCAGGGCACGTCGTCGTCCCACGCGCCCCGGACCGACCCGAGCACCGCGACGGCGTCCACGTCCGTCGGCGCGGGCAGCGGCTCCCCTGCCACACCGGGCACGATCTCCACCCCGCGGTCGGCCGCCCAGCTCGCCAGCGACCCCGCCTGCACGAGCACGGTCTCCGACGTGACCTCGTGGCCGATCACCAACATCTTCGGTGCACCCATGTCCGGGACAACGCGCCGGCACCCCCTGTGCGTCCCCGGGACCCGGCGTCGGGTCGGCCGACCCGCCTGACAGGCTCGCCCCGTGCCGTCGCGCCCGACCAAGCCCTGCGCCTTCTGCGCGGTCGTCGCCGGGGAGGCGCCGGCCGACATCGTCCACGAGGGGCCGGCCACGACGGCCTTCCTGGACACCTCGCCGATCTTCCACGGGCACGTCCTGCTCGTCCCGCGCACCCACGTCACGACCCTCGCGGACCTCCCGCCGGACGAGGTGCCGGACTTCTTCGCGCTGGCCCAGCGCCTCGAGCGGGCCGTCGAGTCCGCGATGGACGCGCCCGGCTCGCTGGTGCTGATCAACAACGTTGTCAGCCAGTCCGTGCCGCACCTGCACCTGCACGTCATCCCGCGCCGACCCAGGGACGGGCTCCGGTTCTTCCTCGGACCCCGGCACCCGTACGGCTCCCCGGACGAGTCCGCTGCGATCGCCGGACGTATTGCCGCTGCGCTGGACGCGACCTGAGAACCGGTTCAGCTCCGGGGGTTCATGGGCGACGAACGGCCGGGACGAGGCGTCGAACGGTCGGAAGCGGCAGCAGATGGTCGCGAGCGTGCGCCCGACGGTCGGAGTCGGGACGTCCGATCGAGTGAGAACGGCCCCTGCGGCACCTCGGGGATGTCATCCTCAGGGCAACGCACGCGGTGGTCCCCCGGGCACGCTCGGTCACTGCGTCCCGCTCCCCGATGTCGGAGGTGCTCGTGTCGGTGCTCGTGTGGGTCGCCGTGCTGGTCGTCCTGTGGTGTGTCGCCTCGGTGGCCACCGCGCTCGCGCTCGGGACGTGGCTGCGCCGCCGCGCCGAGGCCACCGACCCCGAGGGTGCCTTGCGGCCCCTCGACACCGGCCCGCTGCGTCTGTGGGTCGGCGAGCTGCCCGACGTCCCCGGCACGCTCGCGGAGCTCGAGCGCCGCGGCGGCTGGGACACCCCGGCCGACCTGCCGGCGCCCCGTCGCCCGGCGCCCGCCGACCGCGCCACCCTGAGCTGACCCCGGGCGTCAGACCTCGACGCCGACCGCGCGGCGCACCCCGCGCAGCACCCGCGACGCCTGCTCCCGGGCGACCTCCCCACCACGGGCGAGGATCGCGTCCAGCTCGCTGTCGGGGGCGACGAGCTCCTCGTAGCGCGCCCGCAGCGGCCCCAGCTGCGCCTCCAGGACCTCGGCGAGCTGGTTCTTCAGCTCGCCCCACCCGACACCGCCGGCCTCGAGACGCTTACGGGTGTCGGCGACGACGTCGGGCTCGGCGAACTGGGCGAGGATCTGGAACACCGCCGACGCGTCCGGATCCTTCGGGGCCTCGACCGGCGTCGAGTCGGTCGGGATGCGGCGCACCAGCTTCTTGAGCTGCGGGGCGGGCAGGAAGAGCGGGATGTAGTTGTCGTACGACTTGCTCATCTTGCGGCCGTCGAGCCCGGGCAGCGTGTGCCCGGTGGTCTCGGGCGGCACGACGGCCTCGGGCACGGTCAGGCGGAACACGTCGCCGTAGCGGTGGTTGAAGCTGCCCGCGACGTCCGCGGCGATCTCGACGTGCTGGAGCTGGTCGCGCCCCACCGGCACCAGGTCGGACTGCATGACGAGGATGTCCGCCGCCATGAGCACCGGGTAGTTGTAGAGACCCAGGTTGACCCCGGCGTCGGGCTCCTCGCCGGCGGCGGCGTTGCGGTCGCGCACGGCCTTGTAGGCGTGGGCGCGGTTCATCAGGCCCTTGCCCGTGACGCAGGACAGGATCCAGGTCAGCTCGAAGGTCTCGGGGACGTCGGACTGCTTGTAGAAGATCGTGCGCTCGGGGTCGAGGCCGGCGGCGATCCACGTCGCGGCGACCGAGCGGGTCCACGCGGCGACGTCACCCGACGCCGGCGTGCCGGTGAGCGCGTGCTCGTCGGCGATGAAGTACCGCGACTCGAAGTCCGCCGTGCGCGCCAGCTCGAGCGCCGGCCGGATCGCGCCGACGAAGTTCCCCAGGTGCGGCTCGCCGCTGGGCTTGATCCCGGTCAGGGCGATGCGCCGCTCCGTCTCCACCACGGCCCCGAGCCTAGCCAAGGGGTGCGACGGGGTTCGCCCGTCGCACCCGCCCGCCCGGCACACTGCGGGGCGTGCCCGCCGACCCCGCCGTGCCCGCTGCCCCGGCATCCTTCCCGCGCCGCCAGGCCGCCACCCGCCGGTTCACCCTCGGCGCGCCCCGGCGTCCGACGGTCTCGCCCGACGGCGCGCGGGTGGTGCTGCTGCGCAGCCGGGCCGGCGACGACCCCGTGACCTGCCTCTGGCTGCTCGACGTCGCCACGGGGGAGGAGCACCTGCTCGTCGACCCCCGCGAGCTCGACGTCCTGGGCGAGGAGGACCTGCCGCCCGAGGAGCGCGCGCGGCGCGAGCGGGTCCGCGAGCAGTCCGGCGGCGTCGTCGAGTACGCCCTCGACGCCGCCGCGCGGCTGGCGGTGTTCGTGCTGTCCGGGCGCGCGTTCACCGTGGAGCTCGTGCCGGGGGCGCAGCCCGCGCTGCTGCCGGTCGACGGCCCCGTCGTCGACCCTCGCCCGGACCCCACCGGCGCCCGCGTCGCCTTCGTCCGCGGCGGGACCCTGCACGTGCACGAGCTCTCGACGGGCACGACCCACGTCCTGGCCGGGCCCGACCCCGAGGACGGCCCGCACATCGCGTGGGGGCTCGCGGAGTTCGTCGCCGCCGAGGAGATGAACCGCTACCGCGGATACTGGTGGTCGCCCGACGGCAGCCAGCTCGCCGTCGCCCGCGTCGACGACGCGCCGGTGACGCGGTGGTGGATCGCCGACCCGGCCCACCCCGACCGGCGCCCCGTCGAGAACGCCTACCCCGCCGCCGGCACCGCGAACGCGCAGGTGACCCTGCACCTCGTCGACCTCGACGGCACCCGCGTGCCCGTCGACCTCGGCCGGGGCACGGAGTACCTCGCGGACGTCACGTGGGACACCCACGACCTGCTCGTCACCGTCTCGACCCGCGACCAGCGCCGCGTCGACGTGCGCCGGGTCGACCCGGACGAGGGCACCTCCGCGGTGCTCGTGTCCGACGAGGACGCGGTGTGGGTCGACCTCGTCCCCGGCGTGCCCGCGCACCTCGCCGACGGCTCCCTCGTGCGCTGCGCCGACCGCGACGACACCCGCCGGCTGGTCGTCGCCGACGAGCCGGTGAGCCCGCCCGGGCTGCAGGTGCAGGCCGTCGCCGACGTCGACGGCGACGTCGTGCTGTTCAGCGCCGCGGAGCGTCCCGAGGACCGCACGCTGTGGACGTGGTCGCGCGCCGACGGCGCCGCGCGCGTCGGCCCGCAGCACGGGGTGTGGGGCGGGCGGCGCGCCGGGGGGACGACGGTGCTCGCCGGCGGCGACCTCGACACCGACGGCACCCGCACCACCGTCCTGCGCGCCGACGGGCGCACGATCGGTGTCCCGTCGTACGCCGAGTCGCCGGGCCTGGAGCCCGCGGTGCGCCGCGTCGCGACCGAGGCGGGCGGGCCGTCCGTCGCCGTCCTGCTGCCCCGCGACCACGTGCCGGGCTCGCGGAGGCTCCCGGTCCTGCTCGACCCCTACGGCGGGCCGCACTCGCAGCGGGTCCTCGCCACGCGCGGCATGTTCCTGACCTCGCAGTGGTTCGCCGACCACGGCTTCGCGGTGGTGGTCGCCGACGGCCGCGGCACGCCCGGGCGCGGCCCGGCGTACGAGCGGGCGGTGCGGGGGGATTCCGCGACGCCGGTGCTCGACGACCAGGTCACGGCCCTGCACGCGGCCGCCGAGCAGGTCGGCGACCTCGACCTCGACCGCGTCGGCATCCGCGGCTGGTCGTTCGGCGGCTACCTCGCCGCCCTCGCGGTGCTGCGCCGCCCCGACGTCTTCCACGCCGCCGTGGCCGGGGCGCCGGTGACCGACTGGCGCCTCTACGACACCCACTACACCGAGCGGTACCTCGGCCACCCCGACGAGGACCCCGAGGCCTATGCGCGGTCGTCGATCCTGGCCGACCCGGGCACGCGCGACCCGCAGCGGCCGATCATGGTCGTGCACGGCCTGGCCGACGACAACGTCGTCGCCGCCCACACGCTGCGGCTCTCGTCGGCGCTCCTCGCGGCCGGCCACCCGCACACGGTGCTGCCGCTGTCGGGCGTGACGCACATGACCCCCCAGGAGGTCGTGGCCGAGAACCTGCTCCTGCTGCAGGTCGCCTTCCTGCGGGACGCGCTGGGGTAGCGCGTGTGCGATCGGGAACGGTCGCGACGAGTTCTCCGAAACCGCACCCACGCCCCACGGCGGTCGCCGAAGCTGACCGGGCGAGGGCGACCCGTGCCGCGTGTGCCGGTCCCGCCCCGCCCCGGTCACGGCCGGGCACCCCGGTGAGAGGGCGAGATGCGGCGGTCGGTGCGGGGCGGTCTCGTCGGACACGTGCCCGCCGGCGTCGTCGCCGCCGCGGCGGTGCTCGTCGTGACGCTGTTCTCCGGCGGGACGGGCGTGGTGACGCTCGCAGCGCCCGGCGCGCCCGCCGAGTGCCGGGATGTGACGCTCTTCGCGGTCAACGGCAGCGGCGCGGCCGGGGGCGAGACGCTCGCGGCGCTCACCGACCCGCTGGTGGGGCAGGTGGGCAACCGCCTGGCCGTGGTCGCGGTGCCCGGACCTGAGGTGGGGGAGTCGTACGCGGCGAGCGAGCAGCAGGCGGTCACGGCGCTCGCCGACCAGGTCGCCGCGCAGCTCGCCGCGTGTCCGGACAGCAGGGTGATGCTCTTCGGCTACTCGCAGGGAGCCCAGGTCGCCGGCGACGTCGCCGCGCGGATCGGGAGCGGGCAGGAGGCGCGCGTGCCGGCCGACCGGGTCGTGGCCGTCGGGCTCTTCGGCGACCCCGCCCGTGACCCGGCCGCCCGCACCGTCCCCGACGGCGTCGACGGGCGGGGCGTGCTGCCCGCGCGGGCGGGCGGGTTCGGGGCGCTGGCGTCGCGCACCATCCAGGTCTGCGCGCCCGACGACCCGGTGTGCTCGACCCCGCCGGGCACCGCCGCGCCCCCGCTCGAGCAGGCGGTCACCGCGCCCGCCCACGCCGGGTACGCGCGCCTCGACGTCGCGCCCGGGACGCCGGCCACGCGGTGGGCGTCCGACTCCCTGGGCCGGCTGGTCACCTCGCTGCCGGCGCCGGCCGGGTCCGGCGCGCCCGCGTCCACGGGCGCGGCGCCGGCGGGCACGCCGGGGTCGGGGGACCCGGCGGGTACGACCACCGCCACCGGCCTGCCCGGTGCCGGCACCGCGGCGCCGGGGACGACGACCCCGGGTCCGCCGGCGCCGGGCGGCGACGGGTACGAGCCCGCTCCGGGCGGCGGCGGGTACGAGACCAGCCCGCCCGACGGCGGCGGGACGGCCGGTGCCCCCGGCGCCGGTGACGACGCGGGCGGCCTCCCGGGCGGCACGGCCCCGGTCCCGCCGACCACGGCCCCCGGGACGGCCGGGCCGGCGACGCCCGTGCCGGCGACGACCGTGCCGGACGGGTCCGGGCAGCCCGGGTCGGGGTCCGGGTCGTCGCAGCCGCCGGCGGGCGGCGACCTCTACCCCGACACCGGCGACGGCGGTGCCGCCCCGACCGGCGCGGCGCCGCGCACCGGCACCGGCTCGGGTGCCGGTTCGGGCTCGGGGACCGGTTCGGGCTCGGGTGGCGCGTCGACCCTGCCGCCCGGCGCGGCCGACGACAACGCCGCGTCCCAGCCGCGGCCCACGACCCCGCCCGACGAGGGCGGCGCGGCCGGACGCGGCGGCACGGGCGGCACGGGCACGGGCGGCACGGGCACGGGCGGCACCGGGGCGGGCGGGTCCGGCGGCACGGGTGCCGGTTCGGGCGCGGCGGAGGACGGCACCGGCTCCCTGCCGCGCTCGACCACGCCGCCCGACGAGGGCGGGGCGGCCGGCCGCGGCGGGACGGGCGGCACCGGGAGCGACGGCGGCACCGGGAGCGGGACCGGCGGCGGGAGCGCTGCGGCCGAGGACGGCACGAACTCGCAGCCGCGGTCGACCACGCCGCCGGGCGAGGGCTCGCCGACCGGTCGCGGCGGTAGCGGTGGCAGCGACGGCGGCGGCGGTTCGGGTGGTGACGCCGGCACGTCGTCGCCGGGCACGACGACCCGGCCGCCGTCCGACGGGGCCGGAGGCTCCGGCAGCGCGGCGGAGGACAGCGGCAGCGGCACGGACGGCGGCGGCACGGACGGCGGCGGCAGCGGCAGTGCCAACGCCGAGGCCGACGCCGCCGGCAGCGGGTCCGGCAGCACCGGCACCGGCTCGGCCGGCGGGGACACCGGCGCGCTGTGGGCCCTGACGTCAGGGCTCGCGGGGTTCCGCGACTCCAACGGCGGCAACGTCGAGGGCGGGGGGCTGGACCCGGAGGAGGTCGAGAGCCCCAACGTGCCGGGCCGGGAGGTCGTGAAGCTCGAGGTGCCCGACGGTGCGAAGCGCTCCGAGGTGCGTCCGGAGGAGGCGCAGGACATCCGGGCCGGCCAGCACCTGTTCTTCGGCTACAGCGCCTTCCTCCCGCCCGGCTTCCCCGTCGACACGTCGGACTGGCAGGTCGTGTGGCAGCTGCACGACGGCGGCACCAACACCTCGCCGCCGGTGGCGCTGGAGATCGTCGACGGGCGGCTGTGGCTGGCCAACGTCGGCGACCGCGTCCGCGATCTCGGCCCGGTGCAGGCCGGCCGCAACCTCGCGGTGCAGATGGACATCGAGTTCGAGGTGGGCGGGGGGTCGGTGTCGGTCCACCGCGACGGGCAGCAGGTCCTCCAGGACTTCCGCCCGCCGCGCGGCACGATGATCGACTCGTTCGACTACCTGAAGACCGGCATCTACCGCGACTCCGACGGCGACGCCCGGCCCGCGACGGTGTTCCTCAACGACCTCAAGATCGGCGAGACCCTCGCGTCGGTGTCGGACCTCGCCGGGGCCGAGCAGGGCGGCGCCGCCGACGACACCGGCGCCGGGGGCGACGCGGGCGCCGGTGACGCCGGCACCCTGGGTGACGGCGCCTCGGGAGGCGGGGGCACCGACGCGTCGAACACCGGCGCGGGCACGGGCACGAGCACGAGCACGGGCTCGAGCACCGGCACGAGCTCCCGCGACCGCTCGTCGCGCGGGATCGGCGTGGTCCGGCCGGGGTCCGGGTAGGGCCGGGCGCCGTCCGGGGTGTGCCGAGCGCGCGCCCTGGGCATCAGTCCGTGGTCCGACGCGCGCCGATCCCCGGGAGTGGACCGACACATGAGGGCCAGCGACCTGTTCCTGCGTTGTCTCGAGGCGGAGGGCGTCGAGTACGTCTTCGGTGTCCCCGGCGAGGAGAACGCCGATCTCCTCATGTCGATGCGCGAGTCGTCGGTACGCTTCGTCGCCACGCACCACGAGGCGGGCGCGGCGTTCATGGCCGACGTGTACGGGCGGCTGACCGGCCGTCCCGGCGTGTGCCTGTCGACGCTCGGGCCGGGCGCCTCGAACCTGGTCACCGGCGTCGCGAACGCCAACATGGACAACTCCCCGGTCGTCGCGATCACCGGGCAGGGCGCGACGACGCGCCTGCACAAGGAGTCGCACCAGGCGATGAACGTGGTCAACATGTTCTCGCCGATCACCAAGTGGACGACGTCCCTGCGCGACGAGACCACGATCCCCGAGGTCCTGCGCAAGGCGTTCAAGCTGGCCGTCGCCGAGAAGCCGGGGGCGACGCACGTCGAGCTGCCCGAGGACATCGCCAAGCACGAGGTCGAGGCGGCGCCGATCGTGCCGCCGGAGAAGGTCCGCCGACCGGTCCCGGACGAGAAGTCCATCGAGGCCGCGCTCGACCTCATCGCCCGCGCCGAGCGCCCCGTCCTGCTCGTCGGGCAGGGCTGCGTGCGCACGCGGGTCAGTCGCCAGCTGCAGCGTTTCGTCGAGAGCACCGGCATCTACGCCGGCATGACGTTCATGGGCAAGGGCGCGCTGTCCGACCGCCACGAGCGCAGCCTCTACGCGGTCGGGCTCGGGTCGCGCGACTACGTCACCGAGGTCTTCGAGGCCGCCGACCTCGTCATCGCCGTCGGCTACGACATGGTCGAGTGGCCGCCGGCGCGCTGGAACATCGGTCGCACCAAGCGCCTGCTGCACATCGACTTCGACCCCGCCGAGGTGGACGACGCCTACCGGCCGACGGTCGAGATCGTCGGTGACGTCGCCGCGACGCTCTGGGCCATCAACGAGGGCCTCACCGACGAGCACCACTACGAGGACATCCACCTGCACCACCGGGTGCGGGAGTCGCTCACCGAGGAGATCACCGAGGCGGGTGCGGGCGCCGAGGCCGAGACCGGCGACTTCCCGATGAAGCCCCAGCGCATCCTCGCCGAGCTGCGCGCCGAGATGGACGACGAGGACATCCTCATCAGCGACGTCGGCGCCCACAAGATGTGGGTCGCGCGGCACTACCCGACCTACGCGCCGAACTCCTGCATCATCTCCAACGGCTTCTGCTCGATGGGGATCGCGGTGCCCGGCGGCGTCTCGGCGGCGCTGGTCGAGCCCGACAAGCGGGTCGTGGCGCTCTCCGGCGACGGCGGCTTCATGATGAACATGGCCGAGCTCGCGACCGCCACGCGGCTCGGCGTCGCCCCGGTCAACGTGGTGTGGGAGGACAACGACTACGGGCTCATCTCCTGGAAGCAGGAGGTGGAGTTCGGGCACCACTTCGGCACCGAGTTCAAGACGCCGGACCTGGTCGCGGTGTCCGAGGGGCTGGGCTGCCACGCGCGGCGGATCGGCTCGGCGGACGAGTTCCGGCCGGCGCTCAAGGAGGCGTTCGACCGGCGCGACAAGCCGTCGGTGATCGTCGTCCCGGTCGACTACAGCGAGAACGTCAAGCTCACCAAGCGGCTGGGGCAGCTCATCGCTCGGTGACCGTGGGGTCACGGGGAGAGACGGACCGACCTGGTCGCCGACCGGCGCGCGGGATCACGGATAATTGCGGGGGTCCGTGTCCCTGCGTCACCGGTGAAGGTGCCCCTCGATGACCCTCGACAGCACGTCGGACTCCGGCCCGATCGACGGGCTCGGCCCCGCGTTCGTGCTCCTCGCCGACGCCCTGTTCTCCGTGCCCCCGGACACGGGTGTCGTCGGGGTGGTCGAGCGGGTGGTGGACGCCGCACGGGCGATCGTGCCCGGTGCCGACGTGGTGTCGGTCGTGCTGCGCAACCCCGACGGTCGCCTCGACACCGTCGCCGCCAGCCACGACGTCGCGTTCAAGGCCGACGCGCTGCAGGACGAGGTGGGTGAGGGCCCCAGCCACACCGCCATGCACAGCAGCGGTGTCGGCGCCTCGATGGACCACCTCACCAGCCCCGACGCTCCGTGGCCGACGTTCGGCCGCCAGGCCGCCGAGGGCCTCGGGCTCGGCGCCGTGCTGTCGACGGGCATGTTCCCGGGCGGCGAGCCGCCGCGGTTCGGCGCGCTGAACTTCTACTCATGGACCAGCGACGGCCTCGACGCCGCCGACCGCGACCACGCCCTCGTGCTCGCCGCCCACGCCGCGACGGCGATCGCCGCGGTGCAGGCCCGGACGGCCTCGGAGCTGCGGGAGGCGCAGCTGCGCGAGGCCCTCCAGAGCCGCGACGTCATCGGCCAGGCGAAGGGCGTGCTCATGGAGCGCCGCGGCCTGACCGCCGACCAGGCGTTCGACCTGCTCCGGCGCACCTCGCAGGACCTCAACGTCAAGCTCCGCGAGGTCGCCGAGACCCTGGTGACCCGCCGCCAGGAGCTCTAACCGCGCAGGCGCACCGGCAGCTCGTCGAGGCCGCCGGTGAGGCGCTCGGTGTGCAGCGTCAGCGACGACGGGTCGACGGCGAGGCGCAGCTCGGGCAGGCGGGTGAACAGCGTCGTGAGCCCGACGCGCAGCTCGGTCCGGGCGAGGCTCGCGCCGATGCAGAAGTGCGGCCCGTGGCCGAACGACAGGTGCGGGTTCGGCGACCGGTCGGGGTCGAACGCCCCGGCGGTGTCGAAGGCGTCCTCGTCGCGGTTGGCCGCGCTGGTGACGATGACGACGCCGTCCCCGCGCGCGATCGTGACCTGCTCGTCCCCCTCGCCGACCGTCACGTCCTCGTGGGCGTAGCGCAGCAGCCCCATCCCGCCCGGCTCGGCGAGGCGCAGGACCTCCTCGACGATGGCGTCGACCGAGCCGGTCGGGTCGGCGACGAGCCGGTCGCGCACCGCCGGGTTGACCAGCAGCAGGACCACGCCGAGCGAGAGCCGGTTGACCGTCGTCTCGTGCCCGGCGAACAGCAGCCCGGCGGTCAGCTCGGCGACGCGGGTGTCGGTGAGGCGCGGGTCGTGCGCCTGCGCGGCGACGAGGTCGGAGATGACGTCCTCGCCGGGCTCGGCGCGCTTGGCCTCGGCGAGCCCGGCGGTGTAGCGCTCGAACTCGGCGCGCGCGACCGCCGGGTCGTCGCCGGTCAGCGTGGCCATCCGCTCCGAGAGGCCCTTGAAGTAGGCGCGGTCGGAGACCGGGACGCCGAGCAGCTCGCAGATGACGAAGATCGGCAGCGGCACCGAGAAGCGGGCGTGCAGGTCGACGACGTCGTCGCCGGCGGACCCCGTCGCGAGCATGTCGTCGACGAGCCCGTCGGCGAGCTCCGCGACCCGGTCGTGCAGCCGGCGCATCCGCTTCGCCGAGAACGCGGGCGTCAGGAGGCGCCGCATGCTCGTGTGGTCGTCGTCCTCGTGCTCGTGGTCGCCGGAGGGTCCGGCCATCACCCCGGCGTCCGAGACGCGGGCGGCCTGCTCGGGCTGCGGGTGGGAGCGCCCGAGGCGGCGATCGGCGAAGAGGGCCTTGGCCTCCTCGTAGCGGGACACGAGCCACACGGCGTCGCCCGTAGGCGTGCGCACCCGCGTGATGGGGCCCGCCGCACGGAGGCGCTCGTAGAGCGGGGAGATCGTCAGCGCGTCCTCGCGCGGGAACGGCAGCTGCGGCAGGTCCGGGGCGTCGTCGTGCGCGGTCGAGGTGGTGATCGTGGTCCCGCTGGTCATGAAGGCCTCTCCTCGTGCTGACGGGTGGTGGTGGTCGGGTCGTCGGCGCGGAGCGCGAGCCGGTCGAGCCAGCCCTGCTCCTCGCGGATGCGGCGCAGGACCTCGTCGAGGACGAGCGCGGCCCAGGGGTCGTCGGTGGCGGGGTCGTCGGTGGCGGGGTCGTCGGTGGCGGGGTCGGCCGACGTGGGGGCCGCCGCCTCGGCCAGCCCGGCGAGCCGTGCCCGGCGCTCGGCGAGCACCCGGCCCCGCGCGTCGAGGACACCGCGGCGCTCGGCGGGGGTCAGGCGGCCGAACCCCGCGAGGCGGGCGAGGAACTCGGCCTCGTCGCCCGCGAGCTC
The DNA here is from genome assembly GCF_056311855.1 of Actinomycetospora sp. ABD4_176. Taxonomy (NCBI): domain Bacteria; kingdom Bacillati; phylum Actinomycetota; class Actinomycetes; order Pseudonocardiales; family Pseudonocardiaceae; genus Actinomycetospora; species Actinomycetospora sp. ABD4_176. The sequence continues at coordinate 5,437,647 of NZ_CM149974.1, forward strand.
GTCGGGCAGGTCGGCGAGCTGGTCGTGCAGCAGCTCCCGCCCGACGTCGGTGAGCGTGTAGACGTGCCGCGGCGGGCGGCCCTCCTGCGGCTCGAGCGTGCGCGTGACCGCCCCGGCCTCCCCGAAGCGCTTCAGCGCCGGGTAGAGCGAGTTGTTGTGCAGCTTGATGCCGGTCGCCGCCTCGATGCGCCGGCGCAGCTCGTAGCCGTGCGCCGGCCGCCGCGCCAGCTGGCCCAGGAGTAGCACGTCCACCCACACATAGGTCAGCGTGACCTAGGTACGGCTGACCCGCCACTCGACGGAGCGTGCTCGACACCACGGGTGAGGCCGACAAGCACGGGTAACCGCGGCCGGTCAGGCCGTCAACCGTTCGTCGAGGAGGACCCGTGGCCGAGGGTAGGTTCAGCGGCTCCGTCGTGATCGTCACGGGAGGCGGCTCGGGCATCGGCGCCGCCACCGCCCACCGCTTCGGCGCCGAGGGCGCGACGGTGGTCATCACCGGGCGCACGCAGGAGAAGCTCGACAAGGTCGCCGCCGACGCTCCGGAGGGCTCGGTGATCGTCCCGCGCGTCGCCGACACGTCCGACGAGCAGGCGGTGACGTCGCTGGTCGACGACGTCGTCGCTGAGCACGGGCGCCTGGACACGCTGGTCAACAACGCCGCGGTCGCCGAGCCCGGCACCGTCGCCGACCTCGACGGCGACGCCTGGCGCCGCGTCATGGCCACCGACGTCGACGGCGTCTTCTACGCCTCGAAGGCGGCGCTGGGCCACCTGCGCGCCAGCGGCGGCAGCATCGTCAACGTCGGCTCGGTCTCGGGCCTCGGCGGCGACTGGGGGATGGCGGCGTACAACGCCGCCAAGGGCGCGGTCACCAACCTGACCAACGCGATGGCGCTCGACCACGCGAGCGAGGGCGTCCGCGTCAACGCCGTGCACCCGAGCCTGACCGCCACCGACATGTCGGCGGGCATCCGCTCCGACGACGACACGATGGCCGCGTTCCGCCGGCGGATCCCGATGGGGCGCCCCGCCGAGCCCGCCGAGGTCGCCGACGTCATCGCGTTCCTGGCGAGCCACGACGCCCGCTTCGTCAACGGCGCCCACATCCCCGTCGACGGCGGGCTGGGCGCCTCCAACGGTCAGCCGAACATGGGCTGACGACTGATCAACGCGGGGTTCGCGCGCCAAGAAGCAGCGAACAGGCCGTTCGCTGCGATGTCCCGCGAGCTCAGGCGTCGAGGAGCGTGCGCCACACCCGACCGGCGCCACGTCCCTCCAGCACCGTGTGCACGGTGACGGGCGCGGCCCGGTCGGTGCCGGCGTGCGCGCGCGAGCCGGCGTCGAGCAGGCGCGAGGCCGGGAACGCCGCGCCCTTGGGGCGGCTGAGCGTCACCCGGTGGCGCCGCCCGCCGACCGTCACCCGCAGCCCGCCCGAGCCCTGATACCACGGGAACGCGAGGCGCTCGACCGCGCCGAGCGGGGCGTCGAACACCACCCCCTCCGCGGTCACCAGCCGCAGCCGCCCCGCGTACAGGCTCAGCACCCCGGGCTCGTTGGTGAGCCCGCGCAGCAGCCAGGCCGGCGTCGCGTACGACGGCGCGAGATGGGTGGGGCTGGCGGGTGTCAGCGGTGTGGCCACAGCGACCTCGACGAGGACAGGGACGGGTGACCCGCCTCACTGTAGGTGCCGTGCGTGATCGTTCGCTGGTGCGGACGGGTGATTCGTTGGGCCGATCCGTCGCTCCACCCCGCCCCGTCACGGCACGACGGTGACCGGCCACTTCCCCGCACGCACGAGCCGGCCGGCCAGCGAGCCGACGATCCGGTGACCCGCGCTGGTCGAGGCGCCGACGACGACGGCGTCCACCCTCCGCTCGTCGGCGAGGCGCACGATCTCCGCGTACGGGTCGCCCTGCACGCGGACCAGCTCGCCGGTGAGCGCGAGGTCCTCGAGATAGCGCCTGGCCTCGCCCTGCACCTCGGCGGCGAGCTGCTCGGCGGTGTCGGACAGCACCGCCAGCGCGCCGGGCGCCATCGCCGCCAGCGAGGACGTCGTCGCCACCGTCACCACGAGCAGGTGGGCGTGCTGGCGACGCGCGAGGCCCGCCGCGTAGGCGCCGGCGCGCAGCGACGTGATCGACCCGTCGACCCCGACCAGGATGGTGCCGGGGCCGTCGGTCCCGAGCTCGAAGCCCGTCATGGCCCGATCATGCCCCCGATCGGGCGGGGCCGACCGTCACCCGGCGAACTGCACCGACGTGCGCTGCCCCACGTGCGGCGCGATGTCCTCGAGGATGATCCGCCGGTGCTCGGGGTCGTCGCGGTAGGCGAGGTAGGAGTCCATGTCGTCGAACACCGCGACCACCGCGAAGTCCGCGTTGACCTCGGCGAGGCCCGCGTCGCGCCCGCAGGTCCACGACCGCAGCCCCGCCAGGTCGGCGTCGGCGATCCACCGGCGCAGGGTCTCGGCGATGCCGTCTGCGATCGAGGGGTCCTCGGCGGCCTGCCCGGCCCAGCTGAAGGTGACGACGTGGGTGAAGCTCATGCGGGCATCCTCCACCCCGCGGCGGCGATCGGGTTGGGCACCTCGACGTAGATCGGGTCCTCCCCGCGCCCAGCCGCCCAGCTGCGCAGGTGGGCCTTGGCGGGCAGGGTCGGGCTGCGGCGCAGCTCGTCGGCCCAGGGCCGGGCGGCGGGGTCGCGGACCGCGCCGAGCACGTCGGCCACCGTCGCCCACAACGGCTCCTCGCCGACGGTGTGCCGCCCGAGCACGGCGACGAGCAGGGCGAGGTGGTTGGTCACGGCGTGGTAGCGCAGCCGCTGCCAGGCCTCCTCGCGGGTGTAGACCAGCGGCGAGCCGGGGGGCAGCCCGGACGGGAGGCGGTCACGGCGCAGGTGCGCGCCCTCCAGATCGCGGACCAGGCACGCCGCCGGCCACCCGCCGTCGTCGGTGACGACCAGCGTGTTCTGCGGGTGCGCCTCGAACCCCAGGCCCGCGGAGCCGAAGACGTGCAGCATCGGCACGAGCGAGACCGCGAGCCAGCGTCGCAGCCAGGCGTGGGCGTCGCCGGCGGCGCGCACGTCGGCGAGCAGCGGCGGGTCCTCGCCCGCCGGCCCGTCCTCGAGCACCGCCGCGAGCACCCGCGGGCCGCCCGGCGGGAACGGCGCGCGGGCGATGACGGTGAGGTCGGCGGCGAGCCGCTCGCCGCCGACCGCCGGGTCGAGGGTGGCGAAGCCGAGGTCGGTGACGACGCCGAACCCGGGCGGCAGGGCCGGGAGCTGCGCGATCACGCGCGCGGCGTCGAGCGCCCGCCGGGCGTGCTCGGGCGGGGTGGTGCGCACGAAGTGGGTCAGGCGCGCCCGCAGCGGCAGCTTCCACGACGCCCCGGTCACCGTGTCGACGACCGTGCGCACCGACGACGTCGGCCACACGAGGTCCCCGAGCGGCCCGAGCCACCGCGCGGCGCCCTCGGCCTCGAGCAGCGCGAGCGTGGGGTCACGGGCGAGGACGCGCGCCTGGTACGGGTGCACCGGCAGCGCGGTCCAACCGGCCGGTACGTGCGGGGCGACGGCGGCCGGCGGCGTCAACGGCGCCCCGTCGGCGAGGACGACGTCGTCGCGCAGGGCGAGGTGGTGCAGGACGAACGACGCGCCGAGCTCGGGCGCCCAGGCGGCGAGGTCGTCGTCGCCGAGGCCCTCGGCGCTCTTCGGGGTGGGGTGGAACGGGTGGCCGTGGCGCACCGCCTGCTCGGCGTCGCGGGTGCGGTCGCCGGTCGGCACGGCGGGCGCGTCCAGGTAGCGGGCCGTGCGCGCGACGCTGTCGGCGACGATCGCGGCGAGGTGGTCGACCGGCTCGCCCTCCCCGACGGTCTCGAGCACCGCGGCGACGACCTCGTCGTGCGTCGCGGGCCTCCCGTCGAGGGTGACCGCGTCGCCGAGGCGGTGGTGCCCGGTCGGGGACCGGTGCACCAGCGTCACCCCGAGCGTGCCGGCGGGGAGCGTCAGGCGCAGGGCGTCACCGTCGCGCGTGACCGGCGGGTCCAGCTCGCGCAGCAGCGAGGTGACGAGACGCTCGCGCGCCGCGCGCTCGGCGCGGGCACGCGCCCCGGCGGTGCTCACGCCGCCGAGTCTGCCCGCCGGCCCTCACGCGCGACGCCCGCGGGGCGTCACCGCACCCCGGCGGCCGAGCCCGCCATCGCCTCGTGGGCGTCGCGGCGGAAGCGGCGCTTGTAGGCCCGCCAGTCGAAGCGGTCCAGGAACTCCTCGGCGGCCACGTACCCGGCGTCGTAGAGCGCGCGGGCCCGTCTCGGGGTGATCCCGAAGTCGAGCAGGCCGACCGCTCCGGCGTCGACGTGGATGGTGCGGGCCGCGACCCACGGCTGGTTGAGCACGGCCTGGTCGCGCCCGAGGATCATGGTGGTGATCAGCTGCTCGAGCAGGCGCAGCGGTGCCGGCTGCGGGATGTCGAACCACCGCGAGTGGAACAGCGCGACGTTGTCGCCGATCCCCGGCTTGGGTGCCGTGGTGATCGTGACGCCGAACGTCGGGAACGCCGGCTCGCGCCCGTCGGTGCGGTCCAGCGAGTCGATGGGGAAGTTCGAGAGCAGCCCGCCGTCGACGAGCGTCGACGTCACCCCGGTGCGGGCGTTGGTCAACGTCGTCGGCTTGAACAGGAACGGGATGGCCATCGAGGCGCGCACCGCGTCCGCGACCGGCTGCTCGTCGGGGTCGAGGCCGTAGACCGACCGGTAGTCCCAGGGCAGCCGCACCAGCTGCCCGAGTGTCAGGTCCGAGCAGGTGACCACGAGGCGGTAGCGCTGGGCGGGCGGCAGCGAGGGGTCGTCGATGCGCAGGTCGCCGAAGGTGTGCACGCCCAGCGCGGCGAGCTCCTCGCCGACCCAGGTGTGCAGCCACTCGCCCTGGTAGAGCCCCTGCCCGCCGAGGAACGCGAGCGCCGGGCCCGCCACCGGGAGCCGGCCGATGCCGCGGCGGTCGGCCACCTCGCGGAAGTCCAGACGCGCGGTGATCTCGCCGAGCTGCTCGCCGACGGCGCCCGCGGCGGCCATCGCCCCGACGAGCGCACCCGCGGAGGTGCCCGAGATCCGGTGCGGCGCCCAGCCGCGGTCCGTCATCGCCGCGACCGCGCCCGCGAGCCCGATGCCCTTGACCCCGCCGCCCTCGAGCACGAGGTCCGCCGGGCGGCGTCGCCGGGCTGTGGTGGCCATGTGGCCCATGTTCCCCCCTCGTTCCCTCGCTGCGCGGGCCCACCGCAGTCGTGGTGAGCTGGACGGGTGAGCGCGACCACGGACGTGACCGCCCTCGGTGACGAACCCTTCCTCTCCCTGACCACCCACCGTCGCGACGGCACCCCGGTGCCGACCGCCGTGTGGGTCGCCCGCGACGGCGACTCCCTGGTCGTGATCACGTCGGCGACCAGCGGCAAGGTCATGCGGCTGCGCCGCGACCCCCGCATCGTGCTGCGGCCCTGCGACCGCGCCGGCACCGTCGCGCCGGACGCCCCGACCGCGGAGGGACGCGCCGAGATCGTCGACGACCCCGCCGCCCAGGACGGGCCGCGCCGAGCACTCGCCGCCAAGTACGGCCTGCAGTACCGGCTGATCTCGGTGCTCGGGCTGGTCGGCCGGCTCGGGGCGCTCGTCGGGCGCGGCGGCCCGACGGAGCGGGTCATCCTGCGCCTGCGGGACTGAGTCGAGCAGGGTGAGACCCGGTGCGACCCGGTCCTACTCCGTGCGGAGCTCGTCGAGCGCGTCGTGCGCCCGCGCGAGGTCGGCCCGGGCCTCGTCGCGCTGGGCGCGGGCCTCGTCGCGCTCCGCCCGCGCGGCGGCCAGGTCGCGCTGCGCGTCGGCGAGGTCGCCGCGCAGGGTGAGGATCGACGCCGCCCCGGCGATGGTGTGCCCCTCGTCGGAGAGGGCGCGCACGCGCGCGGCGAAGTCGACCTGCCGGCGCGAGTACCGCCGCTGACCGCCCCCCGAGCGCTGCGGGTGCAGCAGGTCGGCCGCGTCGAGACTGCGCAGGAAGGCGGGCGCGACACCGATGAGGTCGGCGGCCTGGCCGATGGTCAGCGACGGGTAGTCGTGGTCGTCGAGCCGGTCGACGCCCATGGCCCCTCCTCTCCCGCAGCTCGGCGAGGCGTGCGTGAGCACCCGCCGGGGCGCCCGGCGGGTGCTCACGCGTCGGTCTCGGTCTCGGCTGATGGGTGTCGTGGTGTGTCGGTGGGTGTCAGGACGTCGGCGCCTCCTCGCGGTGCTCGTCGGGGGTCCCCTCGATGCTGGTCGTCGTGCGGGCGTGCTCGACCTCGATGCGGCGCGGCTTCGCGCGCTCGGCGATGGGGATCGTCAGCGTCAGCACACCGTCGGTGTACGACGCGTGGAGACGGTCCAGGTCGAGGTCGCGGCCCAGGACGAGCTGGCGGCTGTAGCGCCCGCGGGGCCGCTCGGCGACGAGGTAGTCGCCGTCGCTGCTCGGTGCGGTCCGCGCGGCCGTCACGGTGAGCGCGTTGCCGTCGACCGAGACGTCGATCGACCCCGGGTCGACGCCCGGGAGGTCGAACGAGGCGACGAAGTGGTCGCCGGCCCGGTAGACGTCCATCGGCATGCCGCTCACGGCCTGCTGCTGCCGGGAGGCGCCGGCGAGGCGCTCGAGCGCGCGGAACGGGTCGAAGGGGTCGTAGTTCAGCAGCACGATCGGTCATCTCCTTCCCTCGACGTACTGCGCTGCGGGGGTCCGATGGCCATAGTTATAGCTCTACCTACAGGTTCGTGCAAGAGGTCGATGAAACTTCTGTGGCGCCAGAAGGGGAGGTCCCGTGAGGGCGGGCACGTCGTCGGTGAGCTGTGCGAACGTGTGTTCGTGCCCGGCGAGCCGACGATCCTGCACGCGGATCTCGACGCCTTCTACGCCTCGGTCGAGCAGCGCGACGACCCCGCGCTGCGCGGGCGCCCGGTCATCGTCGGCGGCGGCGTCGTGCTCGCCTGCAGCTACGAGGCCAAGGCGCGCGGGGTGCGCACGGCGATGGGCGGCCGCACGGCGCGCGCGCTGTGCCCGGAGGCCGTCGTCGTCCCGCCGCGCATGGAGGCCTACAGCGGCGCGAGCCGGGCGGTGTTCGCCGTGTTCGACTCGGTGACGCCGTTGGTCGAGCCCCTCTCGATCGACGAGGCGTTCCTCGACGTCTCGGGGCTGCGGCGGATCGCCGGCGCGCCGTCGGAGATCGCGGCGCGGCTGCGGCGCGAGGTCGCCGCCGACGTCGGCCTGCCGATCACGGTGGGCGTGGCGGGCACGAAGTTCCTCGCGAAGGTGGCGAGCCGGGTCGCGAAGCCGGACGGGCTGCTCGTGGTGGAGCCCGGCGGCGAGCTGGAGTTCCTCCACCCGCTGCCGGTCGAGGTGCTGTGGGGCGTCGGCGAGGTGACGTCCCGCAAGCTGCGCGGCCACGGCGTCACCACCGTCGGCGACCTGGCCGCGATCGGCGCCCCGACGCTGGAGTCACTGCTCGGGCGCGCCGCCGGGCGGCACCTCGACGCCCTGGCCCACGGCCGCGACCCGCGCCGGGTGCAGGTCGGGCGACGCCGGCGCTCGGTCGGGGCGCAGCGCGCCCTCGGGCGCGGGCCGGTGTCGCCGGAGCGCACCGACGCCGTGCTCATGGGCCTCGTCGACCGGGTGACCCGCCGCATGCGCCGCGCGGGACGCACCGGGCGCACGGTCACCCTTCGGCTGCGGTTCGACGACTTCACCCGCGCGACGCGCTCGCACACCCTCACCGTGGCGACGGCCGAGCACGACGCGGTCCTCGGCGCCGTGCGGCAGCTCGCCGAGGCCGCCGCGCCGCTGATCGCCGAGCGCGGGCTGACGATGCTCGGTGTCGCCGTCGGCAACCTCGACGACACCGGCGGCGCCCAGCTCGAGCTGCCGTTCGCCGGTGAGGCGCATCCCCTCGCCCTCGACCTCGCGGTCGACGACGTGCGCGAGCGCTACGGCCTCTCGGCGCTCACCCGCGGGACGCTGCTGGGGCGCGACCAGGGGCTCGAGATGCCGATGCTGCCGGACCGGTGAGCTATCTCTTCTCCCGCCACCCGCGCTCGAACGGCAGGCGCCAGGCGTTGGGCGCGATGAGCTGGTGGATGGCGTTCGGCCCCCACGAGCCGATGGGGTAGGGCTTGACCGGCGGCGGGTCGGCGAGCAGGGGGATCGAGCGCTCCCACAGCGACTCGATGCCCTCCGACGTCGTGAACAGCGTGTGGTCGCCGCGCATCGCGTCCAGGATCAGGCGTTCGTAGGCCTCGAGGACGTCGGCCGCCTCGCCGGTCTCCTGCGTCGAGAACTGCATCGACAGCTTCTGCAGCCGCATGCCCGGCCCGGGCCGCTTGCCGTAGAAGGACAGGGAGACGCGCGAGGAGTCCGCGAGGTCGAACGTCAGGTGGTCCGGGCCCTGGGTGCCGACGCCCGAGCCCTGCGGGAACATCGTGCGCGGCGCCTCCTTGAACGCGATCGAGATGATCCGCTGGCCCTCGGCCAGGCGCTTGCCGGTGCGCAGGTAGAACGGCACGCCGGCCCAGCGCCAGTTGTCGAGCCCAACCTTGAGCGCGATGAACGTCTCGGTGTCCGAGTCGTTCGCGACGTCCTGGTGGTCGCGGTAGCCGCCGAACTGCCCGCGCACGACGTGCTCGGGGTGGATCGGCAGCAGCGAGCGGAAGACCTTGTTCTTCTCCTCGCTGATCGACCGGGGCTCGAGCGCCGTCGGCGGCTCCATGGCCACGAACGCCATCACCTGCATGAGGTGGGTGACGACCATGTCCTTGTAGGCGCCCGTCGCCTCGTAGAACGAGGCCCGGGTGTCCAGCCCCAGCTCCTCCGGGATGTCGATCTGAACGTGGTCGATGAAGTTGCGGTTCCAGATCGGCTCGAACAGCCCGTTGGCGAAGCGGAACGCGAGGATGTTCTGCGCCGCCTCCTTGCCCAGGAAGTGGTCGATGCGGAAGACCTGCGACTCGTCGAAGACCTCGTGGACGAAGTCGTTGAGCTTGACCGCGCTCTCGAAGTCGTGCCCGAAGGGCTTCTCCATGATCACCCGTGAGCCGCCGACGAGGTCGGCGTCGCGCAGCATCTCGACGACGGCCTGCGCGGCCTTCGGCGGCACCGACAGGTAGTGCAGCAGCCGCGCGTCGTCGCCGAGCAGCGACTGCGCCTCCTTCACCGCCGACGTCAGGCCCTCCGGCCCGGCGCCCTGGGGCACGTAGGTCAGGCGGGTGGCGAAGTCCTCCCAGTCGTCCTCCGCGAGCCGGTGCATCCCGTAGTTCTGCACGGCGTCGTGCGCGAGGGCCCGGAACTGCTCGGTGTCGAGGTCCTCCATCGCCGTGCCGACGATGCGGATCGCGGGCGCGAGCTCGGACTCGGCGAGGTAGGCGAGGCCCGGCAGCAGCTTGCGTTTCGCGAGGTCGCCGGTGCAGCCGAACAGCACGATGACGTGGGGGAGGGTCGGCTCGAGGTCGCGCCGGAAGGGACGCGAGCCGGGACCGGGGTACGCGATGGACTCGGGCTGGCGGTCGGCCATACGGGGACCGTAGCCCGCACAGGTGACGATCGTGGGTCGCGGCCGGACGTCCAGCCCCCGTTCTCGAGGATGTGCCGGAGGGTCTCCAGGTCACGGGCGACCACGTCCGCGTCGGCGGCGACGTCGTCGTCGCTCATCCCGGCGCGTCGCCGGACGTGGAAGACGACCTCGGCGCCGTCGTCGAGGCGCACGACGCGCAGCGGGTTGTCGACGTCCGTGCCGTCGGGCAGGCGGACCACGTGGTCGAGCACGCCGAGGTCGTCGGGCGGCGCGAAGGTGATCTCGACGTGCCCGAGCGGCGAGTCGGCGGTCCACGTCCCGGGACGGTCGGGCACGGGCTCGACCCGCGCGCTCGCGAGCCCCGCGGCCCAGTCGACGAGGTGGCGCGGGTCGGCGGCGTAGGCGTACACCTCGCGCCAGTCGCGGGCGATCACGGTGCGCACCAGCCGTGACCCGGTCGTCTCGCTCTCCATGGGACGTGATCCTGGCGCGGGTCGGCGTCGGCGTCGTGGATCGGTCGGACACGGCGCACGGCGGACCACGGTCGCGATCCGGGAGGCCGACGATCGAGCGGCACGGAGAACCGAACGGCCCCGGCCCGCGATCATCCTCGCGGAGTCGAGCGAGAGGAGAGACCGTGGCGTCGAGGTCCGTGCAGGGCGCGGCGGGGGCCGGGGCGGCGGCCGCGCTGCTCGTCCCGGAGCTGATCGGCCTGGAGCGGCGCCAGCCGTGGCCGGTGCTGCTCGCCGCGCGGCCCGCGCTGGCGGGCGGAATCGGTGTCGTGGCCGGGGCGCTGGCCGCGGGGTCGTCGCGGGCCCGGACGGCGGCGGTGGGCGCGGTGGTGACCTCGGCCGTGGTGGCCGGCGCCTCGCTGCTGCGCGGCGCGCGGGGAGCCCGGCCGGCGCCGGGACCGGTCCGCCTGCGGGTCCTCGTCGCCAACGTCCGGCAGGGGCGCGCCGACCCGGCCGCGCTCGCCGCGATCCTGCGCGCCGAGCGCCCCGACCTCGTCGTGCTGCCCGAGGCCGGCGAGCGCTTCCGGGCGCGGCTCAAGCCCCACCTCGAGCCCCACCTCGACACCGACCTCGGCGCCGACCTCGACTACCGCGCCGAGACCGCCCCGCCGCCGCGCCCGCACCGCCACGTCCCCGACGACCCCGACGGCCCCTGGACGACGGTGCTCGTCGCCCCGTCCCTCGGCGACGTCGAGGCGGTGCCCGTCGCGACCGGGGGGCTCTACGGCTGGCTGGAAGTGCGGGGCGGCGCACTCGGCGACGTGCGGGTCCTCGCGACGCACCCCGTCGCCCCGGTGCCCGGGCTGGTGCGGACCTGGGCCGACGAGCTCGACCTCCTCGCCGCCTGGCGCGCCCGGGCGGGCGCGCCGACGGTGATCGCCGGCGACCTCAACGCCACCGTCGAGCACCGCGCGCTCGCGGCCCTCGGGGACGTGCGGGCACCCGGAGGTCCGCCGACCTGGCCGTCGCGGTGGCCCCGGCGCCTCGGGTTCCGGATCGACCACGTCCTCGCCGGCGGCGGCATCGCGGTCCGCGACACCCGGGTGCTCGACCTCCCCGGCAGCGACCACCGCGCGGTGCTCGCCGAGCTGGGCTGATCACGGTCTCGGTGACGAACCACCGCAGGGCTGCGGGGTTTCGTCACCGAAGCCGTGATCATGGTCGACGACGGATGGATCCGCGGGGCCCGGTGCTGCGTCGGACACGGTGTGAGCACACCTGCACAGCGCTCCGAGCTCCGCCGTCTCGTCCGCGCCCAGCACGGGGTGCTGAGCCTCGCCCAGGCCCGCGCGGCGGGGCTCAGCGCGGACACCATCCGCCGGCGCCTCGCGTCCCGCGCCTGGCTGCCGGCAGGGACCCGCGTCGTCCTCGTCGCCGAGCACGAGGAGACGCCGGCGTCCCGCACGGTCGCCGCGATGCTGTCGGTCGGCGAGGGCGCGGTGCTCGTGGGCCGCTCGGCGGCCTGGTGGTGGGACCTGCACGGCACACCGCCCGCCTTCGTCGAGGTGGCGGTGGGCCGCGACCGGCAGGTCCGCCCGCGGCGCGGTGTCGAGATCCTCCGCCGCGACGTCGACCCCGTCGACCGGACACGGCACCGCCGTCTGGTGGTCACCCGCCGCGCACCCACCGTGCTCGACGCCGCGGTGCGCCTCGGGCTGCACGAGGGCGCGCAGCTCATGGACCGCGCGCTGGTCCGGCGCCTGGTCGGGCTCGACGCCCTGCGCTCGGCGCACCACCGCGCGGCCGGCCGTCACGGCGCGCCGCTCGCGGGTCGTCTGCTGCGCCTGGCCGGCGACGGGGCGCGCTCGGAGGCCGAGCGGCGGGCGCACCGGCTGATGCGCGGCGCCGGGCTCACCGGCTGGACGGCGAACACGGAGATCGTCCTGCCCGGGTTCGGCCGCGCGCTGGGGGACGTGGTGTTCGAGGAGGCGAGGGTGGTCCTCGAGATCGACGGCTGGGCCTACCACCGGGACCTGCGCGCGTTCCTCCGCGACGGGCCGCGGCAGTCCGCGCTCGCGGCGGAGGGGTGGGTCGTCCTGCGCACGCACTGGCACGAACTGGTGGGTGACCCGGATGCGTTCCTGGGCCGCCTGCGGCGCACCCTGGCCGCGAGATCACGATCCCGGTGACGAACCGCCGCACATCTGCCGGGGTTCGTCACCGAGGTCGTGATCACGCCGGCCGCGCCGGGCTCGGCACCGCCACCGGCCTGCCGCGACGCGGGACGGTCAGCGCGACGGCGCCGGCTCCGACCCCGACGGCGCCGGCCGCGACCCCAGCACGCGGGTCAGCGCGGCGAGCAGGTCGGGGACGTCGTCGCGCGGCACGACGGCCTGGACGAGGGTGACGCCGTCGGGGTGCTCGCTCGCGTGGGCGAACGCCGCGCGCAGCTCGCCCACGGTCGTCGCGCGGGTGGCCGCGAGGTGCTCGCCGTCGCCCATCGCCCGGGCCAGCGCCGGCCAGTCCCAGCGCGCGATGTCGTTGTAGGGCTCGTCGGGGCCGTGGATGGCGCGCTCGACGGTGTAGCCGTCGTTGTCGACGACGACGACCACGGCGGGGATGCGCTCGCGGAGCACGGTCGCGAGCTCGGTGGCGGTCATCTGCGCGGCGCCGTCGCCGATGAGCAGCACCCCGCGGTGCCCCGGGAGCGCGGCGCACGTGCCGAGCAGCGCGGGCATCGTGTAGCCGATCGAGGCCCACAGCGGCTGGCCGACGAAGGTGACGCCGGCGGGCAGGCGGTGCGGGGCCATGCCGTAGAAGCTCGTGCCCTGGTCGGCGAGCACGATGTCGCCGCTGCGCAGCGCCGCGCCGACCTCCCGCCACAGGGTCGTCTGGCTCAGCGCCTCGTCGTCCGGCGCGGGCTCGGCGGCGGGCGTGGGCGCGGCGAGGGGCGCCGACGGGGCCGGGCCGGTGCGGCGCGCGGCGACCTCGGCGACCAGCGGCGCCAGCGCGGCGAGCGCCGTCGGCAGCTCGACCGGCGCGAACGTCGCCGCCCCGACCGTCGCCGAGCGCGGACCGACGTCGATGGTGCGGCTGCGCGTGATGTGCTGGGTGAACATGCCGCTGTCGAGGTCGGTGAACGTCACCCCGGCGACGAGGAGCACCGCGGCGTCCTCGACCGCCGTGCGGGTGGCCGGCGGGCTCGCGGCCCCGGTGTAGGTGCCGGCGAAGCGCGGGGCGCTCTCGTCGACGAGGCTCTTCGCCCACGGCGTCGTCGCGTGCGGCAGGGGACCGGTCCCGAGGAGGTCCGCGAGGATCTCCGCGGCGCCGAGCCGGTGGACGATCAGCCCGGCGAGCACCGCGACGTCGTCGGGGGAGCCGGCGGTCTCCAGCAGCCGGCGCACGGCGTCGACGAAGCCCGCCAGCGCCTCGGGGTCGGTGGTGTCGACCGGCGCGGGCAGGGGCGTGGTGGCCTCGGGGACGGGGGCGGCGGCGACGTCGGCGGGCACGACGAGGTAGCCGGGCAGGCGCTGGTCGCGCACCGCGGCCAGCACCCGGTCGATCTCGGCGACCGCGTTCTCGGGCGTGAGCGAGGCCCGCGCGCACGTGATGTCGGCGTGCATGGCGGTGAAGTGGCCGAACACCCCGTCGCCGAGGGTGTGGTGCACGGGGCGGCGCTGGGCCTGCGCAGTCAGCGCGGGCGCCCCGACGACGTGCACCACCGGGACGTGCTCGGCGTAGGCGCCGGCGATCGCGTTGATGGCGCTGAGCTCGCCGACCCCGAACGTCGTGCACAGCGCCGCGATCCCGCGCAGGCGCCCGTAGCCGTCCGCGGCGTAGCCGGCGTTGAGCTCGTTGGTGCACCCGGTCCAGCGCACCGTCGGATGGTGCGTGACGTGGTCGAGCATGGCGAGGCTGTAGTCCCCGGGGACGCCGAAGACCCGGTCCACCCCCAGCTCGGCCAGCCGGTCGACGAGGTGGTCCGCGACGGTGTATCCGCTCACGGGCGGCAGACTCTCACCGTCGGTGGCACCCGGACCAGGCTCGGGAGGACAGCACGGTGCTCGTGTCCGAGGAAATCCGTGCGGCGGTCGCGGCCGGGCGGCCGGTCGTGGCGCTCGAGACCACGATCGTCACCCACGGCCTGCCGCGGCCCCGCAACCTCGAGGTCGCCCGGGCGGCCGAGGACCTGCTGCGCCGGGCGGACGTCGTCCCGGCGACGATCGGCGTCGTCGCGGGGGAGCCCGTCGTCGGCGTCACCGGCGAGCAGCTGACGCACCTCGCCTCCGGCGAGCGGGTCGAGAAGCTCAGCGTGCGCGACCTGCCGGTGGCGGTGGCGCGCGGTGTCGACGGGGGCACGACGGTCGCCGCGACGGCCTGGCTCGCCCACCGCGCCGGCATCCGCCTGTTCGCCACCGGCGGCCTCGGCGGGGTGCACCGCGGCGCGGCGACCACCTTCGACGAGTCCGCCGACCTCGTCGCGCTCGCGGGGCTGCCGCTCACCGTGGTGTCGGCGGGCGTGAAGTCGATCCTCGACGTCCCGGCGACGCTCGAGCGCCTCGAGACGTGGGGCGTCACCGTGCTCGGCTACCGCACCGACGCCTTCCCGGGCTTCTACGTCACCGACGCCGGCGTGCCCGTGCCCGCGCGGGTGGACGCGCCGAGCGAGGCCGCGGCGGTGGTCCGGGCCCGCGACGCGCTGGGCCTGTCCGGGGCGGTGCTGCTGGCGAACCCCGTCGCCGCGGCGGCGCAGCTCGACGTCGCGGAGCACCGCGCGGTGCTCGACGCCGCGCTCGCCGCCGCCGACGCGAGCGGCGTCACCGGTCACGACACGACCCCGTTCCTGCTCGACCACGTGCATCGGGCCACCGAGGGGCGCAGCCTCGAGGTCAACACGGCGGTCTACCTCGGCAACACCGCGCTGGCCGGTGAGGTCGCCGTCGCCCTCGCCACGCCGGCCGCACCTTCCTGACCTGGGAGACTCGTGTAGGCAGGACACCACGACGGGTACGGGCCGTCGGAGCGGCGCTGGAAGGAGATCGGGTGACCGGTAGCGAGGTCGACTGGGACGCGGAGCGCACGGCCTTCGTGGCCGAGGACGCGACCGAGCGCGCGAAGGGCAACGACGGCTACCCGGTCAACGGGTCGCCGCCCGGGGGCCCGCGCATCGGTCTGCTCGCGAGCGCCGTCGGCGAGCTCACCCGCACCCTGCTGGCCACGCCCGAGGCCGGCGGCGTCAACGAGGTCCTCGAGCGGGTGGTGGACCTCGGCGCCCGCCTGGTGCCCGCGGCCGATGTCGTCAGCGTCACCCTGCGCCGGGGTGGTCGCGACGGCTACTCGACCCCGGCGTACTCCGACGAGCTCGCCGTCCGCCTCGACCAGGTGCAGTACCAGCACGAGGAGGGTCCGTGCGTCCGTGCGCTGGAGGCGGGCGGGCTCGGTGTCGCCGGCAGCGAGGACCTCGCCCGCGACGGGGAGTGGCCGCGCTTCGGCCCCGCCGCCGCCGCACTTGGGGTGGGCAGCGTGTTCGCGGTCGGGCTCTTCCCGGTCGGCGAGCGACGGCCGCTGCGGGGGGCGCTGAACTTCTACCGCCGCGGCACCGGCGGGTTCTCCCAGGCCGACCGCGAGGCCGGGCTCCTGCTCGCCGCCCACGTGTCGACGGCGCTGGCCTACGTGACCGTCACCGAGGCCTCGCAGCTGCGCGACGTCGAGTTCCAGACCGCGCTCGACTCGCGCGACGTCATCGGCCAGGCCAAGGGCATCCTCATGGAGCGCCGCGGCCTGCCCGCCGACGAGGCGTTCGACGTGCTGCGCCGCGCGTCCCAGGATCTCAACGTCAAGCTGCGCGACGTCGCCGCCACGCTCGCGGAACGGCGCGCCGATCTCTGAGCCCTTCCGTGATCGTTCCGTGCGCGAGGATCGTCCCGTGACCGACGACGAGGCCCCCGCCGCCGGCAGCCGCGCCGCCCGCTTCCGCGCGGCCCTCGGCGACGCGGGACGGCGGGCCCGCGAGCTCGACCGCTCCGAGGGGCTGCGCGCCGCGGTGGCGCGGGTGCGCCGCGCGCTGCCCGGCGACGCGCACTTCGGTGACCCGCTCTCGCTCGGCGGCGCCCGGCACGCCGAGTTCGTCGGCCGCGCCGTCGTCGACCTCACCGGCGACCGGCCCGGTGTCACCCGCGAGGTGTCGCTGGGCGGGCTGCAGCTGTGGCAGGCGGTGCTCGAGCGCTTCGGCGGCGGGGCCGGCGAGCGGGAGGTCACGCTCGTGTTCACCGACCTCGTCGAGTTCTCCCGCTGGGCGCTGCAGGTCGGCGACGACGAGGTGCAGCGCGTCCTGCGCGAGGTCAGCGAGGCCTGGAAGAGCCGGTCACCGCCCGCGCGGGCACGGTGGTCAAGCGCCTCGGCGACGGGATGATGGCCGCGTTCGCCGACCCGGTCGAGGCGCTGGAGGCCGTGTTCGCCGCGCGCACCCGGCTCGCGGACGTGCACGCCGACGGCTGGACCCCCCGGATGCGCGCGGGCCTGCACCTCGGCCGGCCGCGGCGGGTCGGCGGGGACTACCTGGGCGTCGCGGTGAACACCGCGGCGCGCCTGGGCGACCGCGCGGGGCCCGGCGAGATCCTGGTCAGCGGGGAGCTGCTCGCCCGGCTCGACGAGGCGAGCCTGCGGGTGCGCCGCAAGCGCTGGCACACGCGCCTCAAGGGCACCCCCGAGGACCTGCAGATCTTCTCGGTCGACCGGCCCGCCTGACCGGGCCTCAGCGGCCCACGAGCGCGTCGTAGGCCAGTCCCGTCGCACCGGCGTAGACGACGTGGTGCAGGGCGTCGGTGGCCGCGGCGGACGCCCCGTAGCGCGGGGTCGGCGAGCCGAGGCCCAGCGCGGGCATCATCACCTGCTCGCCGCCGAGGACCGCCGCGAGGTGGATCGCCGACGCCAGCGGGCCGCGGCGCCCGGCGAGGTCGAGCGCGCCGCGGGCGAGGCCCCAGGCGGTGCCGTAGCCCCAGTGCGCGAGGGTGTTGAGCCGCTGCTGGGCGTCGTCGTCGGCGGGACGGACGCCGGTGACCTCCGCGACCGCCTGCGCCGGGGTCGTCGACGACCCGCGGCCCTGCAGGCGCATCTCGATCGTGCTCGACACCGTCATCGCCGCGGTGCCGAGGAGGCCGGCGAGCGCCCCGCGCCCGAGCGCGAGCACGGTGCGGTCGACGGGGCCGAGGCGGTCGGCGGGCCTGGTCCGCAGAGCGGTGGTCACGAGGGTCCCTCCCGGGGACGGGTGCGTCGGGCTCGGGCGGGTCCCCGGTGCGCCGGACCGCCCACACGTGTCTCAGGCGTCCAGCACCGTGTCCACGAGGCGGCGCATCGCCGGCGACGGCGGGAGACCCAGCTCGGCGTGCAGCAGGCGGCGGAACGCGTCGTACTGGCGCAGCGCCTCGCCCGCGTTGCCCTCGGCGAGGTGCACCTCGATCACCTGCCGGTGCGCGGTCTCGCGCAGCGGCTCGGTCTGCACCGCGACGAGCGCGAGCCGCAGTGCGTCGCCGAATCGCGCCGCGGTGCGCCGCGCGGCGCACAGGTCCTCGAGGGCGTGCAGGCGCAGCTGCCGGTAGCGCTCGCGCTCGGCGGCGACCCAGTCGTCGTCCCAGCCGGGCAGGAGGTCCCCGGCGAGGAGCATCGGCTCGCAGCCCTCGACGTCACCGGCCTCGAGACGCCACAGGTCGACGGCGACGCCCGGGCACAGCCCGACGTGGCCCTCGGCGACCTCGACCAGCGGTCCGGCCGCGGTCCGTGGCAGACGCCACAGCGTCGAGCGCAGGTTGGACGCCGCGCGGCTGTCGGACGAGTCGCCCCACAGGGCGCCGTAGACCTGGTCGCGCCGCACCGGCGTCCGCTGCAGCGCGAGGTACGCCAGCAGACGCTCCCCGCGCGGGGCGAGCAGCAGCGGTTGTCCCGCTGAGCGGCAGGAGAAGCGGCCGAGCACCGACAGCTCGGCCGTTGCGGACACATCCACGAGGCCTCCACACCCTGAGTCACGGACTCGCGATGCGGCTCTCGGTAGTGAACCTGCGCCCCAGCTTGGTTCCCGACGCCGTCGTCGGCAAACCGCGCGGGACCCCGTCTCGCCCCGTCGCCCCTGCCGCTGCGGGTGACGGTCCCGTGACGCCGACGGTGACGGGGACGCGGTGCGCCCGCCGCCACGCCCGCCGCCACGCCCGCCGCCACGCCCGCCGCCACGCCCGCCGCCACGCCCGGCGGTACACGCGCTGCCACGGGGCGGACACGGCCCACCGGCAGCGTGTCCCCGGTCGCCGGAGACCCGGCGTGAGCGTCACGTCCGCGACCCCTCGCGACGAGAGCCGTGTTCTTCCACTACAAGGGCCTGCAGTTCGAGTCGACCCCCGAGCGCCCCGACCCCGTCTTCGCGATGAAGCTCCAGGAGCTCCTCGGCGGGCACTGGGGCGAGCTGACCGTGGCCATGCAGTACCTCATGCAGGGCTGGAACTGCCGCATCCCCGGCAAGTACAAGGACCTGCTCCTCGACACGGGCACCGAGGAACTGGCCCACGTCGAGATGATCTCGAACATGATCGCGAAGCTGCTCGAGGGCGCGCCCGCCGAGCAGACCGCCCGGGCCTGCGAGGACAACCCGATGCTCGCCGCGATCGTCGGCGGCCAGAACCCGCAGCACTCGATCGTCTCCGGCGGCGGGCCGGTGCTGGCCGACTCCGCGGGCACGCCGTGGAGCGGCAAGTGGATCGTCGCGAGCGGCAACCTCCTCGCCGACTTCCGCGTCAACGCCGCCGCCGAGGGTCAGAGCAAGATCCAGGCCGCGCGCGTCTACAACATGACCGACGATCCCGGCGTCAAGAAGATGCTCAAGTTCAACCTCGCCCGCGACTCGATGCACCAGAACCAGTGGCTCGCCGCCATCGAGGAGCTCAAGGACGAGGGCCTCGAGTACGACCCGGTGCCCGCCGGCGTCATCGACGAGGAGTTCGACGAGTACTCCGGCCAGCTGTGGAACCTCTCGGCGGGCAGCGACTCGTCCCAGGGCCGCTGGGCCTCGGGCCCCCGGCCCGACGGCCGCGGCCAGTTCAGCTACGTTGACAGCCCCGAGCCGCTGACCGGCGAGCCGGTCCCGCCCTCGGCGGACCCGTACCTCTACGCGACCGTGCCGGGCGGCCCCAACGGCCAGCGCCCCGACGGCACGCGCAACGGCAGCCGGAGCGCGTCCGGCCAGGCCTGACGCCGTCCACCCCCCGTGGGCGGGTCCCGGGTGCGCCCGGGACCCGCCGACGAGGGACGCCTGCGCTCCCGAGGAGCCCGCCGTGCTGCCCCACCGTCTCGTGGCCGCCGCCCTGCTCGCGCTCGCCCTCGTCGCCGCCGGCCTGATCACCCACGTGCTCGGGGGCCCGACGGCCGTGCAGCTCGTGCTCGCCGCGGCCGCGGTGGCGGTCCGCCCCGCCGCCGTCCTCGTCCACCGTCGCGCGCACGCGCGGCCAGAGCGGGTACACCGCGCCCGGTTGATGCCCCAGCCGCCGGAGAAGTGCCCGCGAGCGAACACGGGAGTCACCCTGTGACCACCACGCAGCAGTCCCAGCAGTCCCAGCAGTCCAGCGACCTCATCGACGTCCTGTCCGCCGAGCACCGCGAGGTCGAACGGCTGTTCGCCGAGCTCGAGGCCCGGTTCGGGTCGTCGGCGGCGGAGGTGGAGGACACGGCCCGCGAGGTCGTCACCCGCCTCGTGCAGCACTCGGTGGCCGAGGAGGTGCACCTCTACCCGCTCGTGCGCGAGGTCCTCGACGACGGGGACGCGCTGGCCGAACGGGAGATCGCCGAGCACGACGAGGCCGAGCGCACCATGAAGCGCCTGGAGGCCCTGCCCGCGCGCAGCGGGGACTTCTGGATCACCTACCGGATCCTGACCAACCTCATCGCCCAGCACGTGGGGGAGGAGGAGCAGTACCTGTTCCCCCGCCTCGCCGCGTCGGTGTCGACGGAGGACCGCGAGGAGATCGGCCGGCGGCTCCTGTCGACCGAGCGCACGGCGCCGACGCACCCGCACCCCGGCGCGCCGTCCGAGGGCGGCGCGCTCGCGGCGCTCGCGCCGGGCGCCGGGCTGGTTGACCGGCTGCGCGACGCGCTCACCGGCCGGGGTCGCTGAGCGGTCGGCGCCACTCAGCGCCGGTCAGCGCCGGTCAGTGCCGGTCAGTGCCGCAGCGTCGCGCTCGGCGAGCGGCCGTACTGCGCCCGGTAGACCACCGAGAAGCGGCCCGGGTGGCCGAACCCCCACCGCGCGGCGATCGCCTCGACGCGGTCGCCGCGCGTCGGGTCGGCGGCCTGCAGGTCGCGGTGGGCGCTCTCGAGGCGCACGCGGCGCAGGTACTCCAGCGGCGTGGTGTCGCGGTGGCGGCGGAAGGCGAGCTGGAGCGACCGCGGGCCGATCCGGGCGGCCTCCGCGATCTCGGTGAGCCCGATGTCCTCGTGGGCGTGGGCGTCCATGAACTCGACGGCGCGGCGCACGGTGCCCGGCTCGGCGCTCGCGTCGTCCCGCGCCACGGACAACGCGTCGAGGGCGGTGTTCGGGAACGTCGCGAGCATCGCGACGGCGAGCTGGCGCACGGCGTTCGCGCGGACCAGCGGCGAGGCCATCAGCACGTCGGAGGCCAGCACGTCGTCGTCGACGTGGGCGGCGACGCGGGACCAGTAGGCCGCCAGGGCGGGCGAGACCGGCGCCGGCGCCGTGAACGTGACGGCCGCGGGCTCGAGTCCGGAGAGCTCGGCGCCGACCCGGGTGACCTCGGCCTGGTCGACCATGCAGACGCGGGCGGTGAGGTCGTCCCACCCGGTCTCGTAGGGCGCCCAGGCGGGCAGGAGCTTCACCGGACCGGCGACGCGCCCGGTGCCGTCGTCGACCCAGCTCGGGCCGCCGTCCAGGGTCTCGACCACCACCAGCGCGTCCGTCGGCCGGGAGGAGGCGCGCAGCCCGCCGGAGTGGCGCAGGCGGCTGATCTCGAGCGGTCCGGCCGCGGCGCCCTCGACCGAGAACACGAAGTCCTCCGACGGGACGTCCACCGGCGCCAGGTCGGTGTAGGTCTTGCGCACGTACTCGGTGGCGGCCTCGGGGTCGGTGCTCGCCCACCGGTAGCGCAGGACCGGCTCCGGCCCGCTCCTGCCGTCCGTCATCCCACGCTCCCCGGTCGATCGTGCGCAACTGATGATGACCGATCGGTCCTCGATCGGCGAGAGGCTACTTCGCCAGGCTTTTCATCAGCGGGCAGCGGAGACGGCACGTAGAATCCTGGGCAGTCGACCAGTTTTCTCCGGAGATGGTGCCCCGTGGCCTACCTGCTGCTCGCGATCGCGATCCTCTGCGAGGTCGTCGCCACGGTGTCGCTCAAGCTCTCCGAGGGCTTCACGCGGCTCGTGCCCTCGATCGTCGTGGTCGTCGGCTACCTCGCGACGTTCGCGCTGCTCTCCCAGGCCCTCGCGCGGGGCCTCGGGGTCAGCGTCGCCTACGGCGTGTGGGCCGCCGCCGGCGTCGCCCTCGTCGCGATCGCGGGGACGCTGTTCCTCGGCGAGTCGCTGACGTGGGTCCAGGTCGGGGGCATCGGGCTCGTCATCGCCGGCGTCCTCGCCCTCGAGCTCGGCGCCCGCAGCCCGGGCGCCGCGTGACGAGCACGCTGCCGGAGACCGACGGCCGCCGGCGCAAGGGCGAGGAGCGCCGCCGGCTGCTGCGCGCGGCGACGATGCGCGTCATCTCCCGCGGCGGGGTGGCCGCGGTGACCCAGCGGGCGGTGGCGGCCGAGGCCGGACTCGCCCCGAGCCTCGTGAGCTACCACTTCCCGACCGTCGACGCGCTGCTGCGGGCGACGCTGGCCGCGGTGAACGACGGGTGGGTCGGCGCGCTCGAGCGCTGCGCGCGGCAGGACGACCCGCTGCCCCCGCTCGCCGCGCTCGTCGCGGCCGGGTCGGTGGAGCCGGGGGGCTCGGTCGACGCCGAGTACGAGCTGTTCCTGCAGGCCGGACGGCGTCCGGGGCTGCGCGACGAGTGGGAGCGCTGGACCCGGGCGCTCGACGCCGCGCTCGCCCCCGTCGTCCCGGACCCGCGGCGTCGTGCGGCGGTGGGCGCGGCCGTCGACGGGCTGTGCCTGCGCTGCTGGTGCGACCCGACGCCGTGGACGGCCGCGGACGTCGAGGAGGTGCTGCGGGCCCTCGTCCCCGGGGTCCCGCCGTGATCGGCGCGTCTGGTGCGGCGTCGGAGGATCCCGCTACGGTCGGCTCCTCGGTGGCCCTCCGGGCGACCCCGAACACCGCGGACGCGACGATGAAGAAGCTCGCCGAGCTGCTGGTCTGTTTCCTGCACCCCGTCGCGGTGGTGCTCGTGTGGCTCAACCTCGTCGTGCGCCCGGAGCTCAGCGGCACCGCCAAGCTCGTGTGGGCGGTCCTGGCCCTCGTGCCGATCGTCCCCTTCGTCTACGTGCTCACCGGCGGCGAGCTGTGGGAGGGCAAGCAGCGCGCGGCCCGGGGTGGCGGGGCGGCGCCGTCGGTGAGGTGACCCACCGCCCGGTCATCGCCTACGGTCGACGGACCGCGGTCGAGCAGCGCGCCGCGGCGACCTCCCCACCGACTCATCAGACCGGCCAGAGAGCCGTCACCGACCCGCGACGTCCGCGTCGGGCAGGAGCGCGCATGCTCGAGCGTTCCCGGACGCTCCAGGGAACCGACCTCGCGACCGCCCTCGGCTTCCCACGGCCGGGCGACGCGGCGTGGAGCCGGATCGCGGAGGCCGGCGCCGAGAGCGTCGAGCTGAAGGTGCTGCTCGTGCCCCGGGAGGGCTCGACCCTGCGCCTCGCCGGGCGCCACGGGCGCGTGCGCACCCGGCGGCTGCACCTGCTCGACACGCCCGACCTCGCGCTCGCCCGCCGTGGCGTCCACGTCCGCCTGCGCGACCGTGGTCGCGACCGGTGGGACCTCACCGTCCGGGTCCGGGGAGAGGACCCCGTGCCCGGCGGCGTCCTGCCGCCCGGGGTGCGCGTGGAGCTCGACGTGCTGCCCGGTGTCGTCTTCCGCAGCACCCAGGTGCGCGAGCCCCTCCCCGTCGGGCCCGCGACGGCCTGCCGCGACGGCCGGGTCGACGTGCACGACCTGCTCACCGACGACCAGGCGGCGCTGCTCGCGGGCGCGGTGCCCGACCTCGCCGGCGCGGAGCTCGGGATGCACGGGCCGCTGGTCGTCGAGCGTGCCTCGGTGCCCCGCCCACGGTGCCGGCTCGCCCACGCCCGCCACGAGCGCTGCCGCTTCCCGGGCGGGCGGGTGCTCGAGGAGTTCTCGGCGCGCTGCGCGCCCGCCGACGCCCGCGTCACCGCCGAGGCCCTCGCGGGGTTCCTGACGCGCCACGGCCTCACCCCCGAGCCGCCCCACCGCACCAAGACCGCGGTGTGGGCCGACGTGCTGCGCGCCGCCCGCTCCGCCTGACCCCGCCCGTCCGACTCCGGCCCGCCTGACTCCGCCCCGCCCGACTCCGCGCCCTCAGATCACCAGCGAGGTCTGCACCGAGTACTGCGACGCGCGGTAGATGTGTCGGCCGAGCTCGACGAGGCGCCCCGTGTCGTCGTAGACGAGGCGCTGCATCGTCACGCAGGCCGCCGGCTCGGCCTCCCCGAGGAGCCCGGCCTCCTCGGTGGTGACGAGGCGCGCGCCGATGGTCTGGTGCGCGATGGCGAAGCCGACGCCCTGCGCGCGCAGCGTCGCGTAGAGGCCGCGCTCGCGCAGGTCGTCGTCCTCGAGCCGGAACCGGGCGGGCAGGTAGTTGGACATGATCGCGAGCGGCTCGCCGTCGACCCGCCGCAGGCGGCGCAGGTACGTCAGCGGCTCGTCGACCTCGACGAGGTCGTCGACGCCGAGCTCGGCCGGTGTGCCCGTCGCGCGCTCGAGCAGCTCCGTCGACGGCTCGTGGCCCGAGGACGCGAGGTCGTCGTGCAGGCTCGAGAACTTGACGTCCCGGCGGATCGGCGGTGCCGCGACGACCTGCGTCCCGACGCCGCGCTTGCGCACCAGCAGGCCCTTGCGCACGAGCTCCTGGATGGCCTGGCGCGCCGTGGGGCGGGCGAGGCCGAGGCGGGTGGTCATGGCCAGCTCGTTCTCGAGGCGATCGCCCGCGCGCAGGCGGCCGTCGCCGATCGCGCGCTCGAGGGCGACCGCGAGCTGGTGGTAGAGCGGCACCGGGCTGGAGCGGTCGAGGTCGATGTCCAGCTCGACGGGCCCGGAGGCGACGGTCATGGTGGTCAGCGTAGCGGCTGCAGCGTCGTTCGTCTCTATGACTCTATGTCCGGACAAAGTATTGACGCTGCCGCGTCGCGCTGCTTAACGTCCTCGTCATCGCCGCGCCACCGTGCGACGGCGGGGACCCACCAGCCGGCGACCAGCCAGCCACCCCAGCAGCCGAGGACAGCCCATGAGCACCGCCCCGCGCACCGTGCCGGAGGTCCTGACGTTCGGTCGCAGCGGCGTCGACATCTATCCGCTGCAGACCGGGATCGGCCTCGAGGACGTCGAGACCTTCGGCAAGTTCCTCGGCGGCACCACCGCCAACGTCGCGGTCGCCGCGAGCCGGCTCGGTCGGCGCGCCGCGATCATCACCGGCGTCGGCGACGACCCGTTCGGCCGCTACGTGCGCCGCGAGCTGCGCCGGCTCGGCGTCGACGACGCGCACGTCGTGACCGACCCGCACCACCTCACGCCCGTCACCTTCTGCGAGATCTTCCCGCCGGACGACTTCCCGCTGTGGTTCTACCGCCGGCCCACCGCCCCCGACCTCCAGGTGCGCACCGCCGACGTCGACCTCGACACCGTCCGGGACGTCGACCTGCTGTGGCTGTCGGTCACCGGGCTCTCCGAGGAGCCCAGCCGGCAGACCCACCACGACGTGCTCGCCGCCCGCGACCGGCACGGCCACGTCGTGCTCGACCTCGACTACCGCCCGATGTTCTGGCCCGACGCCGCGACCGCCACCTCGGAGGTCCAGAAGGTCCTCGGCCAGGTCACCGTCGCGGTCGGCAATCGCGAGGAGTGCGAGGTCGCGGTCGGCGAGACCGACCCGGAGCGCGCGGCCGACGCGCTGCTCGAGGCCGGCGTCGAGGTCGCCGTGGTCAAGCAGGGCCCTCGCGGGGTGCTCGGCAAGACCCGCGCCGGCGAGCGCGTCGTCGCCCCGCCCATCCCCGTCACTCCGTTCAACGGCCTCGGCGCCGGCGACAGCTTCGGCGGCTCGCTCGCGCACGGCCTGCTCAGCGGCTGGGACCTCGCGACCGTGCTGACCCGGGCCAACGCCGCCGGCGCCATCGTCGCCGCGCGGCTGGAGTGCTCCACCGCCATGCCCACCCCCGACGAGATCAACGACCTGCTCGAGAAGGGCACCCTGCTGTGAGCGAGGCCGAGTTCGCCGCCACCCACGACGAGGTCCGCGAGATCCGGGCCACCGAGCCCGAGCGGATCGCGAAGCTCCTCGCCGCCCGCCGCCGGCGCCCGTTCGTGCCCGCGGACGGTCGTCTCATGATCGTCGCGGCCGACCACCCCGCCCGCGGTGCGCTGTCCGCCGCCGGGCGCGCCGACGCCATGGCCAGCCGTCCCGAGCTGCTCGACCGCCTCGCCGCGGCGCTGGCCCGCCCGGGCGTCGACGGCGTGCTCGCGACGGCGGACATCCTCGAGGACCTGCTGCTGCTCGGCGCGCTCGAGGACAAGGTCGTCGTGTCGTCGCTCAACCGCGGCGGCCTCGCCGGCGCGACCTTCGAGATGGACGACCGCATGACCGGCTACGACGTGCGCGGCACCGTCGAGTCCGGCTTCGACGCCGCCAAGATGCTCACCCGCATCGACTACGACGACCCGGCCACGGTCGCGACGCTGCAGGCCTGCGCCGACGCCGTCACCGAGCTCAACCGCGCACAGACCGTCGCCATGGTGGAGCCGTTCATCTCCCGGCGCATCGAGGGCAAGGTCGTCAACGACCTCTCCGCCGACGCCGTCGTCCGGTCGATCCACATCGCGCAGGGCCTGGGTGCCGGCAGCGCCTACACCTGGATGAAGCTGCCGGTGGTCGACGAGATGGAGCGCGTCATGGACGCGACCACGCTGCCGACCCTCCTGCTCGGGGGCGACCCGACCACCGCGCCCGACGAGACCTACGCGTCGTGGCGCCACGCGCTCGCGCTGCCCGGCGTGCGCGGCCTCATCGTCGGGCGCACCCTGCTCTACCCCGCCGACGACGACGTCGCCGGCGCCGTCGACACCGCCGTCGCCATGGTCCGGCCGGAGGTGGCGTCGTGAGCGCACCGACCCGCACCGAGCTGCACCTGCCCGCGGGTACGGCCGCGACGCACGGCTACGACCTCGAGGTGACACCCACCGTCGCCGGCTGGTCGCACTCGAGCCTGCGCACCCTGACCCTCCCCGCCGGCACCGCGCACACCCTCGACACCGGCGACGAGGAGATGATCGTCGTCCCGCTGTCCGGCGGCGTCACGGTCACCGACGGCGTCACCGAGCACGTGCTCGCCGGCCGGCCCGACGTCTTCGCCGGGCCGACCGACACGGCGTACCTGCCGCTCGGCACGACGGCCACGATCCGGGCCGCGGAGGGGCCGGCCCGGGTCGCGCTCACCGGCGCGCGCTGCGACGTCGTGCTGCCGTTCCGGTACCTCCCGGCCGCCGACGTGCCCGTCGAGCTGCGCGGGGCCGGGCAGTGCAGCCGCCGGGTCCGCAACTTCGGGGCCGCCGGCGTGGTCGAGGCCGGCAACCTCATCGCCGTCGAGGTCGTCACCCCGGGCGGGAACTGGTCGAGCTACCCCGCCCACAAGCACGACGAGGAGACCGACACCGAGTCGGCCCTCGAGGAGATCTACTACTACGAGATCGCGCCCGGCCCGCACGGCGAGCCCGGTCTCGGCTTCCACCGCACCAGCGCCTCCGGCGCCGGGGAGATCGACGTGCTCGTCGAGGTCCACGACCGCGACACGGTGCTCGTGCCCCACGGCTGGCACGGCCCGTGCGCCGCGGCGCCCGGTCACGACATGTACTACCTCAACGTCATGGCCGGCCCGGGCGAGCGCGCCTGGAAGATCACCGACCACCCCGACCAGGCCTGGGTCCGCGCGACGTGGGCGGACCAGCCGGTCGACCCGCGATTGGTGCCCACCGATGACTGACACGGTCCGTCTCACCGTCGCCCAGGCCCTCGTCCGCTTCCTGGGCGCCCAGTACTCCGAGCGCGACGGCGTCGAGCAGCGGCTGTTCGCCGGCTGCTTCGGCATCTTCGGGCACGGCAACGTCGCCGGCATCGGGCAGGCACTGCTCGAGTCCGAGCTGGCGGACCCGGACGAGCTGCCCTACGTCCTCGGCCGCAACGAGCAGGCCATGGTGCACTCCGCGGCCGCGTACGCCCGGATGAAGGACCGCCTGCAGACCTGGGCGGTGTCCACGAGCGTCGGCCCCGGTGCGACCAACATGGTCACCGGTGCGGCGCTGGCCACGATCAACCGGCTGCCGGTGCTGCTGCTGCCCGCCGACACCTTCGCCGACCGGGCGGCGTCGCCGCTGCTCCAGGAGCTGGAGCTGCCGGCCTCGGGCGACGTCACCGTCAACGACTGCTTCCGTCCGGTGTCGCGGTACTTCGACCGCGTGTGGCGCCCCGAGCAGCTGCCCTCGGCGATGCTCGCGGGGATGCGGGTGCTCACCGACCCGGCGGAGACCGGCGCGGTCACGGTCTGCTTCCCGCAGGACGTGCAGGCGCAGGCCCACGACTGGCCGGTGGAGCTGTTCGCGAAGCGGGTCTGGCACGTCGCCCGTCCGCTGCCCGAGCGCGCGGCGCTCGCCCGTGCCGCGGAGGCCGTCCGGTCGGCCCGGCGCCCGCTCGTCGTCGCCGGCGGCGGCGTCCACTACAGCGGAGCGACCGCGGCCCTCGCGGCGTTCTGCGAGGCCACCGGCATCCCGGTCGGCCAGAGCCAGGCCGGCAAGGGCACGCTGGTGTTCGACCACCCGCAGTGCCTCGGCGCCCTCGGGTCCACCGGCACCACGGCGGCCAACGCGATCGCCCGCGACGCCGACGTCGTCATCGGGATCGGCACCCGGTACTCGGACTTCACCACCGCCAGCCGCACCGCGTTCCAGGCGCCGGACGTCCGGTTCGTCAACGTCAACGTCGCCGGGCTCGACGCGGTGAAGCACGCCGGTATCGGCGTCGTCGCCGACGCCCGGGAGACCCTCGAGGCGCTGACGTCAGCACTCGAGGGCCACCGCGTCGACGTGGCGTACGAGGACGAGTACCGGCGTCTCGACGCGGAGTGGGAGTCGACGGTCGACGCCGCCGAGGTGGCGGCCGAGTCGAACGGCCTGCTCACCCAGAACGCCGTCATCGGCCTGGTCAACGACCTCACCGACCCGCGTGACGTCGTGGTCTGTGCCGCCGGGTCGATGCCCGGTGACCTGCACAAACTGTGGCGCACGCGGGACCCGAAGGGCTACCACGTCGAGTACGGCTACTCCTGCATGGGCTACGAGGTCGCCGGCGGCGTGGGCGTCGCGATGGCCTGCCCCGACCGCGACGTCGTGGTGATGGTCGGCGACGGCTCCTACCTGATGATGGCCACCGAGCTGGTCACCGCCGTGCAGGAGGGCGTCAAGGTGATCACCGTCCTCGTGCAGAACCACGGCTACGCCTCGATCGGCGCCCTCTCCGAGGAGCTCGGCTCGCAGCGGTTCGGCACCCGGTACCGGTACCGCTCGGAGAGCTCGGGTCGTCTCGACGGCGAGCGCCTGCCCGTCGACCTCGCCGCCAACGCCGCGTCGCTCGGCGTGCGGGTGATCTCCGCCCGTACGGCCGACGAGCTCGCCGCCGCCCTGCGCGAGGCCAAGGCCGCCACGGAGAGCGTCGTCGTCCACGTCGAGACCGACCCGCTCGTCCCCGCCCCGGACTCCCGCTCCTGGTGGGACGTCCCCGTCGCCGCGGTGGCCGCGCTCGAGTCCACCCAGCGCGCCCGCAAGACCTACGACGACGCCAAGTCGACCCAGCGCAACTTCCTCCACCCCAGCGAAGAGGTGTCTCCCTCGTGACCTCGATCCGCGTCGGCTCCGCGCCCGACTCCTGGGGCGTCTGGTTCCCGGACGACCCCGACCAGACCCCGGCCGACCGCTTCCTCGCCGAGGTCGCGGCCGCCGGCTACGACGTCATCGAGCTCGGCCCGTACGGCTACCTGCCGACCGACCCCACCGAGCTCGCCGACACCCTGCGCACCCACGGGCTGACCGTCTCGGCGGGCACGGTGTTCGAGCACCTGCACCGCCCCGACAGCTTCGACCACGTGTGGGACCAGGTCACGCAGGTCGCGGCGCTGACCCGCGCCGTGGGCGGCGAGCACCTCGTCGTCATCCCCGAGCCCTGGCGCGACCACAAGACCGGCGCGCCGCTGGAGTCGCCGACGCTCGACGCCGCGGGCTGGGACCGCCTGACCACCGGCATGGACACCCTCGGGCGCCGGGTGCTGGAGGAGTACGGGCTGCGCGTGCAGTTCCACTCGCACGCCGACTCGCACGTCGGGTACCAGTCCGAGATCGAGCGGTTCGTCGAGTCGACCGACCCCCGCTTCGTCAACCTCTGCCTGGACACCGGGCACGTCGCCTACTACCGGGGCGACAACGTCGCGATCATCCGGAAGTACCCCGAGCGCATCGGCTACCTGCACCTCAAGCAGGTCGACCCCACGGTCATCGACCGCGTCGAGGCCGAGGACCTGCCGTTCCCGGACGCCGTCAAGGCGGGCGCCATGATCGAGCCGCCGTACGGCGTGCCCTCGATGCCCGAGGTCCTCGGTGCGATCGAGGAGGCCGGACTGGACGTCTTCGCCATCGTCGAGCAGGACATGTACCCCTGCCCGCCCGACCAGCCGCTGCCGATCGCGCAGCGCACCCACACCTACCTCGGCTCGTGCGGCGCCGGCTCGGTCCGCATCGGGACGCCGGCCGGAGAGGAGATCCGCTCGTGAACGACGAGATCCGCATCGCGGTCCTCGGCGTCGGCAAGATGGGCTCGTTCCACGTCGACAGCCTCACCCGGCGCACCCGCGGCGCCCGCGTGACGGTGGTCAGCGACGTCTCCGACGATCAGGCCCACCGCGTCGCCGACCCGATCGGCGCCCGCGTCGTCGCCGACCCCGCCGAGGCCATCGCCGCCGACGACGTCGACGCCGCCGTCATCGCGACCCCGGGCAGCGCACACGAGGCCCAGGTGCTCGCCTGCCTCGAGGCGGGCAAGCCCGTCCTGTGCGAGAAGCCGCTGACCACCGAGGCGGCGACCGCGGCCGCGGTGCACCGCCGCGAGACCGAGCTCGGGCGCCGGCTGATCCAGGTCGGGTTCATGCGCCGCTTCGACCACGAGTACGTCGCGCTGCAGCAGATGATCGCCGGCGGCGAGCTCGGCGCCCCGCTGATGCTGCACTGCACCCACCGCAACCCCGCGGTGCCCGAGTTCTTCGACTCCGAGTACATGATCCGCGACTCGGTCGTGCACGAGGCCGACTCGGCACGCTTCCTGCTCGGCGAGGAGATCGCCGCGGTCAGCGTGGTGCGCGGACGCCCGACCGCGGACGCCCCGGCCGGGGTGTCGGACCCGATGCTCGTGCTGTTCGAGGCGGACTCCGGTGCCCTCGTGACCGTCGAGATCTTCGTGCGCACCGGGATCGCCTACGAGGTCCGCACCGAGGTCGTCGCCGAGCACGGCTCGGCGGTGATCGGACTCGACCAGAACGTCGTGACGAAGCGGCGCGGCGGGACCTGGGGCGGGACGATCACCCCGGACTTCGTGGCCCGCTTCGGCCAGGCCTACGACGACCAGATGCAGCGCTGGGTGGACGCCGCCCGCACCGGGATCGCGTCGGGCGGCGACGCCGTCCACGGCCCCGGCAGCTGGGACGGCTACGCCGCCGCGGCGATCTGCGAGGCCGGGGTCGCCGCCGTCGTCAAGGGCGAGCGCATCGAGACCGGCATGGAGGTCCGGTCCGGGGCGAGCGGAACGACGGGGGAGGAGCAGTCGTGAAGCTCGCCCTGGACGCCCAGATGTTCCACCGCACCCACGCGTTGACCGACCTGCCCGACGCCGTGGCCCGCGCCGGCTACGCGTGGATGGAGCTCTCGCCGAAGGAGGACTTCATCCCCTTCTTCGCCCACCCCCGCGTCGACTCCGCGACCGTCGCCACGCTGCGGCGCCGGGCCGCCGACGCCGGCGTCGGCATCTCCTCGGTGCTGCCGGTGCTGCGCTGGTCGGGCCCGTCCGAGGACGCCCGGCAGGCCGCCGTGCGCGCCTGGCGGCGCGCGATCCAGATCGCCGTCGACCTCGGTGTGGACACGATGAACACCGAGTTCAACGGCCGCCCGGAGGGCGCGGAGCACGCCGAGGCGATGTTCCTGCGCTCGTTCGAGGAGCTGGCCCCGGACTTCGAGCGCGAGGGCATCCGCCTCGTGCTCGAGCCGCATCCCGACGACTTCATCGAGGACGGGCACGCCGCGGTCGACATGGTGGCCGGGCTGGACCGCGACTGGGTGACGTTCCTGTACTGCACCCCGCACACGTTCCACCAGGGCAACGACCCGGCCGGGATCATCGCCCGCGCCGGGGCCCGCGTGACCAACGTGCACCTCGCCGACACCCTCGACCACACCGCGTCGGGCGGCCTGCGCTACATCGTCAACCCGCCCGGCTCGACGGTCCGCGTGCACCAGCACGCGCCGATGGGGGCCGGCGAGGTCGACTTCGACGCCGTCTTCGCGGCGTTGGCCGTGGCCGGTTTCGACGGCACGCTGACCCACTGTGTGTTCGGGTGGGAGGAGCGCGCGACCGAGGTCGTCACGGGCGACCGCGACACGATCACCGCCCTCGTGGCGAAGCACTTCGGCACGGACACCGTCCTCGAGCCCGCACCCGGGAGGAACCCCTGATGGAGACCCTGCACCACTGGGCCGGCGGCGCCGTGCTCAAGTCCACCGGCGAGCGCCTGGGCGACGTCACCGACCCCGCGACCGGTCAGGTGACCCGCCAGGTCGCGTTCGCGACCGAGGCGGACGTGGAGGCCGTGATCGGCGCGGCGCGCGATGCGTTCCCGCGCTGGCGCGACTCGTCGCTGACCAAGCGCACGCAGATCCTGTTCCGGTTCCGCGAGCTGCTCAACGCCCGCGCCGACGAGCTGGCCGCGATCATCACCGCCGAGCACGGCAAGGTGCTCGCGGACGCGGCCGGCGAGGTCGCGCGCGGCCAGGAGGTCGTGGAGTTCGCGTGCGGCATGCCGCACCTGCTCAAGGGCTCGGCCACCGAGAACGCGTCCACCGGGATCGACGTCTCGTCGATCCGCCAGCCGCTCGGGGTCGTCGGGATCATCTCGCCGTTCAACTTCCCGGCGATGGTGCCGATGTGGTTCTTCCCGATCGCCATCGCCGCGGGCAACACCGTCGTGCTCAAGCCCTCGGAGAAGGTCCCGTCCGCGGCGCTGTGGCTCGCCGAGCTGTGGCGCGAGGCCGGGCTGCCCGACGGGGTGTTCAACGTCCTCAACGGCGACAAGGTCGCCGTGGACGGGCTGCTCACCCACCCCGACGTCAAGAGCATCAGCTTCGTCGGCTCGACGCCGATCGCGCGCTACGTCTACGAGACCGGCACCGCGCACGGCAAGCGCGTCCAGGCCCTCGGCGGGGCGAAGAACCACGCCGTCGTGCTGCCCGACGCCGACCTCGACCTGGCCGCCGACCAGGCGATCAACGCCGGCTTCGGGTCGGCGGGCGAGCGCTGCATGGCGATCTCGGCGGTGGTCGCGGTCGGCTCGTGCGGGGACGCGCTGGTCGAGAGGATCGCCGAGCGGGCCCGCGGGCTGCGCACCGGGGACGGGCGTCGCGGCTGCGACATGGGCCCGCTGGTCAGCGCGGCGGCCCGTGACCGGGTGTCGGGCTACGTGGACGCCGGCGAGGCCGCCGGGGCGTCGCTCGTGGTCGACGGGCGCGGCGTCGAGCCCGACGCCGACGGGGAGGGCTTCTTCGTCGGCCCGACGCTGTTCGACCACGTCACCACCGACATGTCGATCTACAACGACGAGATCTTCGGCCCTGTGCTCTCGGTGGTCCGCGTCGACACCTACGACGAGGCCGTCGCGCTGATCAACGCCAACCCGTACGGCAACGGGACCGCGATCTTCACCCACGACGGCGGCGCCGCGCGGCGGTTCCAGAACGAGGTCGAGGTCGGGATGATCGGCGTCAACGTGCCGGTCCCGGTGCCGATGGCCTACTACAGCTTCGGCGGCTGGAAGAACTCGCTCTTCGGCGACACCCACGCCCACGGCGCCGAGGGCGTGCACTTCTTCACCCGCGGCAAGGTCGTCACCACCCGCTGGATCGACCCCGCCCGCCGCGGCGAGGCCGGCGAGCTCGACCTCGGGTTCCCCCGCAACAGCTGACGCGTGCCCCGGAGGCCCGGCGGCCGGTCCGTCGACCGGCCGCGGGTGTCCCCGGCGTGCCCACATCCCGGAGATCGATCATGAAGCTCGGCGTCTACGACGCGGTCCTGCACGACCGGCCCCTGTCCGAGGCCCTGCGGACCGTGCGCTCGCTCGGCCTGACCGGCCTGGAGGTCAACGCCGGCGGCTTCCTGCCCCCGGTGCACCTGCCCGTCGACGACCTGCTCGCGGGCCGCACGGCGGCGGAGGACTACCTCGGCGTCTTCGCCGCGGAGGGGGTCGAGCTCACCGCCCTGAACTGCAACGGCAACCCGCTGCACCCGGACCCGCGGATCGGCGAGGTCCACGCCCGCGACCTGCGGCGCACCATCGAGGTCGCCGGGCGGCTCGGGGTGCGCCGGGTCGTCACGATGTCGGGGCTGCCGGCCGGGGAGCCGGGCGGGACGATCCCGGTCTGGAACCCCATGCCGTTCGAGTCCACGTACTCGGACGTGCGCGACCGGCAATGGGCGGAGGTGGGTGTCCCCTTCTGGCGGGAGATCGACGCGCTCGCCGGCGAGCACGGCGTGAAGGTCTGCATCGAGATGCACCAGTTCAACCTGGTCTTCAACCCCTCGACGCTCACGCGGCTCGTCGAGGAGACCGGGGCGCGCTCGGTCGGGGCGGAGATGGACCCCAGCCACCTGTTCTGGCAGGGCATCGACCCGGTCGCCGCCATCGAGCACCTCGGCGAGCTCGTGTACCTGGCGGCGGCGAAGGACACCCGCATCAACGACGCCGTGCGCGTCCACGGTGTCCTCGACGACCGGCACCGCAAGGTGACCGAGGACCCGGTCCGGCTGGGCGGCGACGCGACGCTCAACGCGTGGCCGGAGAACGCCGGCTGGGACTTCGTGGCGCTGGGCAAGGGCCACGACCAGGCGTTCTGGACCCGTTTCCTGCGGGCCCTCGCGAAGGTCGACCCCGACATGGCCGTGAACATCGAGCACGAGGACGTCGAGCTCGGCCGCCTCGAGGGCCTCGAGGTCGCGGCCGGCGTGCTCACCGCTGCAGCGGCGGACGTCTAGGCCGGCGACTTGGACCTAATGTCAGGACAAAGTCTTGACGGGTGGTGGTCGGGTCCGTAACGTCTCCGTCATCGCGCGACACCGCGGGCCGACCAGGGAGAACCCCCGTCC
Source organism: Actinomycetospora sp. ABD4_176 (assembly GCF_056311855.1). Lineage (NCBI taxonomy): Bacteria > Bacillati > Actinomycetota > Actinomycetes > Pseudonocardiales > Pseudonocardiaceae > Actinomycetospora > Actinomycetospora sp. ABD4_176. Next base: position 5,472,318 of record NZ_CM149974.1, read on the forward strand.
GGATCGGTGTCGGGCCGTTCTCCCGCCCTTTCCCGACTTCTCTTCGCCGCGCTCGAAAGGCGGTCGGAGAATGGTCGACAAAATGACCACCACGAACTGCGCGAGGCCCGGGACGCACCGTCGTCCCGGGCCTTTTTCGTTCTCATCGTCGCTGCTCAGGTGGCATGTCGATCGCGCAGAAGAATTCGACAGACAACTGTCGAGGAACTCTTGACTTGGATCACACCCCCCGGTCATCCTCGTCGTCACCAGGGACATTCGGTCGATCTCGACGGCCCCGGGACGCTGTTCCGGACGATGCCCGCGACTGCCCTCGCCGAGAGCCCGACACATCTCGTCACGCCATTCCTCAACGGGGAGCGCCACGTCATGACCACCTACAACGAGCAGCCGTCACGGGCTGCTCTCCCGCCGGACGTGCCCGGCCCGCACTCGAAGCGGCTCGGCATCATCGCCGTCGTCGCCACCTTCGGTGGCCTGCTGTTCGGCTACGACACCGGCGTCATCAACGGCGCCCTCGAGCCGATGACCACCGACCTCGGCCTCACGGCCCTCACCGAGGGCATCGTCGTGAGCATCCTGATCTTCGGTGCGGCCGTCGGTGCCGTCGTGGGTGGCGCGCTGTCCGACCGGTTCGGCCGCCGCCACAACATCCTGCTACTGGCGATCCTCTTCGCCCTCGCCACCATCGGCTGTGTGCTCTCGCCGACCTGGCCGGTGCTGGCGTTCTTCCGCTTCGTCCTCGGCCTCGCGGTCGGTGGCGCCTCGGCCACCGTGCCGGTCTACCTCGCCGAGGTCGCGCCGGCCGAGCGGCGGGGCAGCATCGTGACCCGGAACGAGGTCATGATCGTCAGCGGTCAGTTCGCCGCCTTCGTCATCAACGCGATCATCTTCAACATCTGGGGCGAGAACCCGGGTGTCTGGCGCATCATGCTCGTCGTCGCGGTGCTCCCGGCGATCGCGCTGTTCATCGGCATGCTGCGGATGCCCGAGAGCCCCCGCTGGCTCGTCTCGCAGGGCCGGGACGACGAGGCCCTGGCGGTGCTGCAGCAGGTGCGGACGCCCGAGCGGGCGCAGGCCGAGATGGCCGAGGTGCACGAGCTCGCCGAGGAGGAGCGGGCGTCGAAGACCGCCGGGGCGAGCGACCTGGGCGTGCGCTGGATCCGGCGCCTGATCCTGCTCGGGGCCGGCCTGGGCATGTTCCAGCAGTTCACCGGCATCAACTCGATCATGTACTACGGCACGCAGCTGCTCGGCGACGCCGGCTTCTCCGACCAGGCCGCGATCATCGCCAACACCGCGAACGGCCTGTTCAGCGTCCTGGGCATCACCGTCGGCCTGCTCATCATGAACAAGGTCAACCGCCGCACGCTGCTGCTCGGCGGCTTCGCGCTGACGACGTTCTTCCACCTGCTCGTCGGCCTGTCGGCCACCCTGCTGCCCGACGGCCCGGCCAAGGCGTGGTTCATCCTGGTCTTCGTCGTGCTGTTCGTCTTCTGCATGCAGGGCACCATCGGCCCGCTGGTCTGGCTCCTGCTGGCCGAGATCTTCCCGCTCAAGATTCGCAGTCTGGCGATCGGCATCAGCGTGCTCGTGCTGTGGCTGTCGAACGCGGTCGTCTCGCTCGGCTTCCCCGTTGTCGTCGAGAGCCTCGGCATCGCGCCGACGTTCTTCATCTTCGTCGCCCTCGGCGTCCTGGCCCTGATCTTCGTGTACCGCTCGGTGCCCGAGACCCGCGGCCGCTCGCTCGAGGACCTCGAGGAGCAGTTCATGCGCCAGTACTCCTGACCCGCCCACCCTCCCGGAAGGACCCACCATGACCGTGCTCGTCGCCGTCCCCGAGGGACGGGAGGGCCCTCAGGCCCTCCACGCGGGCGCCGGCGAGGCCCGGCTGCTCGACACCGACCTCGTCGTCCTCAACCTGACCCTGCACAGCATCGACGTCTCGGGCCTGCCCGAGGACCTGAAGGTGACGCTCCTCGAGCGCTCCGGCCCCGAGGACCGCGACCCGGCGGACACCGTCCTCGAGGAGATCGACCAGCGGCCCGACGTCCAGCGCCTCGTCATCGGGATGAAGCGCCGCTCGCCGGTGAGCAAGGCGCTGCTCGGCAGCGTCGCCCAGCGGCTGCTGCTCGAGAGCCCGGTGCCGGTCCTGGCCGTGAAGGCCGAGGACTGACACCACCGCGATCCCCGATGCGCGGGCCGCCACCGGCGGTCCGCGCATCGGCGTGTCGGCGCCCGGGACGAGACCCCTCCTGCGTCAGGCGCGTTCGGAGACGTCCTCGAGCAGGAAGACCGGCCGGTCCTCGTCCTCGCCGTGGGGCTCCGCGTGCAGCACCTTGTCCTGCGTGGCGGGCGCGAGCTCGCGGTCGACGACGACCGTGACGCCGCCGCGGGCGACGACGACGTCGCGGTCGCGGGGGACCGCGTCGAGCTCGAGGTGGACCGTCGGCAGCGTGCCGGCGCTGACCGAGCGGATGCGGACCACGCAGCCGGCGTCCCGGCTCCGTCGGCACAGCAGGGTGAGTGCCTCCACGGCGTCGTCGCTGAGCGTCATCGGTGCCTCTCCTCCTCTGTCGATCCGGCCGTCGCGGCCGACCATGATAGGTCGGGGACCACGCAGCGGTGCGGCGTCGACGACCGCGCGGCTCAGGGCCTGGCGGGGCGCCAGCGCCGCAGCGCCTCGTAGACGAGCGCGCCACCGGCGACGGCGGGGAAGTCGAGGATCCCGACGACGAGCAGCGCCGCGCCGCCCAGGTAGACGGGCGCGCGGTGGGGCAGCACCCGCTGCACGACGTGGGCGGCGTCGGCGGCGGTGGACACCACCGTGTCGGTCACGCCGCGCGCGGCGGGCGCTGCCGACGCTGCGTCGCGGCGGGCGGTCGAGGTCCTCGGCGCGCCGGCGGTGACCCGCTCGCTCGGGCCGGTGGCGGGCACGACCGCCGGGGAGCCGGGGTCGCCGACGGGGGCGTCGGGGGCGGTGAGCGCCGTCGCGACCGGGTCCTCGCGCTTGTCCTTGTTCTTCGCGTCCTTCGGGTCCTTCGTCTTCTGGTCCTTGGCCATCTCGTGACGCTACGCCCGGATCGGGCGTCCGCACCCTGCTCGCGGAAGATCACTCGACGGCCGCGCCCCAGGCGTCGGGGTCGGCCACCGGGTGGCCGTGCATGGCGACGACGAGCGCCGGACGCAGCTCGGCCAGGCGGCGGCGCGAGGCCACCGCGACCGCCGGGTCGTCGTGTAGGCCGCGCGGCAGGGGCAGCCACCGCGGCGAGCGCGGGTCCGTCGACACGTTGACCGGCCCGTCGCCGACGACGAGCACGCGGTCCTCGGCCCGCCACAGCGCGAGGGTGCCGGGGCTGTGGCCGGGCACGGCGAGCACCTCGAACCCGCCGACGTGGTCGCCCTCGCGCAGGCGCCGGTCGACCGGCCGCCGCTCGCGGGCCAGCGGGGCGAGGACGAGCCGGCCGAGCGCGCCGGAGTGGGTGTCGAGCCGCCCGTCCTCGAAGCGGCCCGCGTCCGCCTCGCCCATCGCCAGCGGGGCGCCGGTCTGCCGGCACAGCCACGCCGACGAGCCGACGTGGTCGCCGTGCGCGTGCGTCACGGCGTGCAGGGCGACGTCACGGCCCCGCAGCAGCGCGACGAGGCGGCGCGCCGACCACGGGAACCCCGCGTCGACGACGACGTCGCCCTCCGGGCCCTCGATCAGCACCGTGTGCAGGAGACCGGCGGGGACGAGGGCGCCGAGGTGCACGCCGTCGGCCACCTCCCGCAGACGAGGAGCCATGCGCGCAGCGTGGCAGGCGGGGACGGTGTCAGGCGAGGACCGCCGTGACGAACCCGTCGCGCTCGGCGGTCCCCGTGACCGTCGCGGGCACGGGACGGGCGAACCCGGGGCCGTCGGTGACGAGGGTGTGGAACTCCCCGTTCTCCCCGCACGGGTCGACGCCGTCGGGGAGCTCGGCGAGCAGCTCGGCGTCCCACGCCCGGCCCACCAGTGCCGACGGCACCCGCGCCGGGTCGACGCAGACCACCACCGCGCGGACCCCGGCCGCGAGCATGTCCCGGGCGAGCGGCGCGGTGGGCCGCTCCCACAGCGGGAAGCGCGCCGCGAGCCCCGTGCCCTCGAGGGCCCGCTCGCGGAACGCCCGGATGTCGGCGAGGAAGAGGTCGCCGTAGAGCACCTGCGTCGCCCCGCCCTCGCGCAGGCGGGCCCACGAGGCGCGCGTGCGCTCCTCGTAGACCTCGTCCGGGCACGGCACGGGCAGCTCGACGGTCTCGAGCGGCAGGCCCAACGCCGCGGCCTGGGCCCGGACCAGGGCGAGCGGGACGTAGCTGGCGGCCACCTCGCCGTCGGCGCGGACCGTGGTGTGCAACCCGGAGACCTCGACGTCCGGGTCGGTGCGGGCCGCGGCGAGCGCGAAGGCGCCGTCCTTGCCGCCCGACCAGCTCATCCAGGCCCGGGCGGTCACCGCCACGACGTTAGCGGGGTCGGCGATCAGGTCGGGCTGGCCTCCTCCTCGTCGCCCTCGTGCTCGCGCGCGGTCGCCGACGTGTCCTGCGCCGCCCTGTCCTTCGCGCCCGTGGCGTCGTTGTCGACCGCGTTGCCGGTGGGGTCGACGTCGGTGGCGTCGAGGGACTCGTCGCGGGCGTCACTGCGGGCCTCGTCTGGTCGTGACATGGCCCCCGGCTACCCGCCCGGCCCGGATCGGGTACCGCCGCGGGGTGACCGCACACCGCGCCGGGCCCGAGCGTCCGATGCTCCCGACCGACGGCGCCCCGCCGACCGGCCCCGGCTGGGCGGCGGAGCTCACCTGGGACGGGGTCCGGGTGCTGGTGACCACCGTCGCCGGCGGCGTGCACCTCACCGACGCCGACGGCCGGGACGTGACCGGCTCGTACCCCGAGCTCGCGCACCTCGACACCGAGCACGACCTGGTGCTCGACGGCGAGGTCGTCGTGCTGGACGAGCGCGGCCGCCCGCGGCCCGACCTGCTCGCCGAGCGTGTCGCGAACCGGTGCGGCCCGGACGACGCGGCGGTCTCGCTCTACCTCGCCGACGTGCTCTGCGTCGACGCCGACGACCTGCGCGACCGGACCTGGGACGAGCGGCGCGCGCGGCTCGAGGAGCTCGGGCTCGAGGCGTGGCCGCGGGTGGCGGTGGCGCCGGCGACGACGGAGTCCGCGCCCGCCGTGGTGCTCGGGCTCGCCCGGGAGCAGGGGCTGGCCGGGGTCGTCGCCAAGCGCCGGGACGCCGCGTACGAGCCGGGGCGCGCCTCGGCAGCGTGGGTGCGGACGCTGGTCTCGCCCCCGAAGGACCAGCCCGGGACCGACCGCCTGGCCACCTACCGCGGCATGCGGGACTTCGCGGCGACGCCCGAGCCCGCCGGCGGGTCGGCGAGCACCGCGGCGCCGATCTTCGTGGTGCAGCGCCACCGCGCCCGGCGGCTGCACTACGACCTCCGCCTCGAGGTCGACGGCGCGCTCGCGAGCTGGGCCGTGCCCCGCGGGCCGACGCTCGACCCCGCCGCACGGCACATGGCCGTGCGCACCGAGGACCACCCCATGGACTACGCGTCGTTCGAGGGCGTCATCCCGGCCGGTCAGTACGGCGGGGGCGACGTCATCGTGTGGGACCGCGGCACCTGGACGCCGGCGCGCACCGACGACCCGGCGGCGGCGCTCGCGGCGGGCGAGCTGCACTTCGACCTCGACGGCGAGAAGCTCCACGGGCGGTTCGTGCTGGTCCGGCGGCGCGGTGAGGGCTCGGGCGGCAAGGAGCAGTGGGTCCTCGTGCACAAGCGCGACGACGTGGCCGTCGACGGCTGGGACCCCGAGGACCACCCGCACTCGGTGACGAGCGGGCGCACCAACGACGAGGTCGCGGCCGCCCCGACGGCGATGTGGGTGTCGAAGGCGAGCGCCGAGCACGCCGAGGTCCCGCTGGCGCCGGACGACCCCGCGCAGCAGGCCGCGGCGTCCGACGACGAGCTGGCCGCCCTCGACGCCCTGGGCGCGCGGGGGAGCTGGACGGTCGGCGGGCGCGAGCTCGCGCTGACCAACCTGGACAAGGTGCTGGTCCCGGGCGTCGCCGGCCCGCCCGTCACCAAGCGCGACCTCATCCGCTACCACGCCCGGATCGCCCCGCACCTCCTGCCGTACCTGGCGGGACGGCCGGTCAACCTGCACCGCTACCCCGACGGCACCGCCCGCCCGGGCTTCTGGCAGAAGGAGGTCCCCGACCACGCGCCGGGCTGGCTGCGGCGCTGGCGCAACCCGGAGGCGGCGCCCGACGAGACCCAGCAGTACTTCGTCGTCGACAGCACCCCGGCGCTGGTGTGGCTCGCGAACTACGGGGCGATCGAGCTGCACCCGTGGACGTCACGCCTGCCCGACGTCCACCAGCCGACCTGGGCGCTCATCGACATCGATCCCGGTCCCGCCGTTGGGTTCGCCGACGTGCTGGTGCTCGCCCGGCTCTACCGCACGGCGCTCGGGCACGTGGGCGTCGAGGCGGCGCCGAAGGTGACGGGCAAGCGCGGCGTGCAGATCTGGGTGCCGATCGCCGACGGCTACACCTTCGACGACACCCGCGCGTGGGTCGAGAAGCTCTCCCGCGCGGTCGGCCGGACCGTCCCGCAGCTCGTGTCGTGGGAGTGGCACACCGACCGGCGCCGCGGCCTCGCGCGGCTGGACTACACGCAGAACGCGATCAACAAGACGCTCGTGGCGCCGTTCAGCCCGCGACCGGCGGCGGACGCGCCGGTGTCGATGCCGATCACCTGGGACGAGCTGGACGACCCGGAGCTGACGCCGGACCGCTGGACGGTCCGGACCGCGCTCGACCGCCTCGCCGCGGTCGGGGACCCGCTGCGGCCGCTGCTCGGGCGGGCGCAGACGCTGCCCGCGCTCTCGGGCTAGACGCGGCGCCGCTGCCGCAGCACCAGGATCGTCGTGACGAGCAGGACGAGGGTGCCGATCGACTCGACGACGAGGGTGGTCGGCGCCAGGTCGTAGTCGAGGCTCGAGCTGATGCCGAACAGCCCGACGGTGAGGGCGAGCACCAGGGCCGCGAGGGTGCCGGCGAGGAACAGCAGGCCCAGCACCACGGAGATCGCGAGCAGCTCCCCGCGCGTGAGGACCACGGCGATCGCGAGGATCAACGCGCCGACCGCGTTGAGGATGAACAGGTTCCCGAGCACCCCGCCGGTGCCGTTGAACACCAGCCACAGGTGGATGCCGCCCATCGCCAGCAGGGCGACCGCGGACAGGACCTGCCAGGGCATGGTCGAGCGGCGCCCGCCCTGCGCGATCCGCACCGTCGGTGCGCCCCCCGAGCCGATCGGCCCCGTCGCGTGTGTCATGTCCTCACCCCGTGTCCTCGCCCCGACAGCACCCCGACCGCCCGCCGTGTGCAGCGCATGGTCCTCCGCTGCGGGCCGTGGGTCGAGGGTCAGCGCCCGTCGCGTCGCGAGCTCGCGAAGAGCCAGCCGCCGAGGGGGATGAGCAGGAAGAACACCCAGGCGTTGGGGATCGGGACGGTGAGGAACAGGACCAGCGCGATGATCGGCAGCGCGCCGCTGATCGCCGGCCCGTAGCGGGCGAGCGCCCCGGGCTCGCGGCGCGCGACGGGGGCGCGCTCGGGCGCCGTCGGTGCGGGTGCGGGTGCGGCCGCGCGCGGGGTCTCCGGGGCGGGCGTCGGACCGAAGGGCGGACGGGGGTCCGGGAGGTCGGTGAAGAGGGGCTCGAGGTCGGCGGCCGTGCGCGCCTCGGCGGCCCGGGCGCTGCGCTCGCCGTACTCCTCGACGTCGAGGCGCCCGGCCTCGAGGTGGGCGTCGAGCGCCGCCATCGCCGCGTCCCGCTCGGCGGTGCCGATGCGGGGCGAGGGCGGCCCGGAAGGAGGCGGCGCCGGCTCGGTCACGGCGCCAGCATGCCACCGGGGGCGGCCGCCGTGACCCCTCGTCACACCCCCGAACCGTGGCGCCCCGCGCCCTCGGCGAAGCGGGTCGCGCCGACGACGGTGTCGGCCTGCAGCGAGATCTGGCCGTGCGCGAACTCGCGGCGCAGGGCCTCGTCCTCGTCGAGCCCCTCCTGCTCGAGCAGCGCCGCCCGGTCGTGGCGCAGGCAGGTCTGCGGGAAGGCCGCGAGCGTGCGGGCGAGCTCGAGGCTCGCGTCGAGCGCCTGGCCCGCCGGCACGACACGGTTCGCGAGGCCGAGGCGCAGCGCCTCGTCGGCGTCGACGGGCCGGCCGGTGAGCACGAGGTCCATCGCCGCGCTGCGACCGATCAGCCGGGGCAGGCGCACCGTGCCGCCGTCGATCAGCGGCACGCCCCAGCGCCGGCAGAACACCCCGAACACCGCGGTGGTGTCCGCGACCCGCAGGTCTGCCCACAGCGCGAGCTCGAGCCCGCCCGCGACCGCGTGCCCGTGCAGCGCCGCGATCACCGGCTTCGACAGCCGCAGCCGGGTCGGCCCCATCGGCCCGTCGCCGTCGGGGTCGACGCGGTTGCCGTGCCCGGTGCTGACGGCCTGCAGGTCCGCGCCCGCGCAGAACGACGGGCCCTCGCCGCGCAGGATCGCGACGGCCGCGTCGTCGTCGGCGTCGAAGGCCCGGAACGCGTCGGCGAGGCGCTCGGCGGTGGCGCGGTCGACGGCGTTGCGCCGCTCGGGGCGGTCGATGCTGACGACGGTGACCGCGTCGTGGCGCTCGACCCGCACCGTCACGGCGCGTCGCCCAGGGTCACGGTGTCGCCGACCCGCAGCTCGCCGCCGCGCGTGACCTGCGCGTACGCGCCGGCGCACGGCAGCACCCCGAAGCCCGGGACCTCGACCCGGTTGGCGCGCATCGGCTCGCGCACCGCGTGCGGCGCCCGCGGCAGCGCGCCGTGCTCGAGGGTGGGCACCGAGCAACGCGGCGTCGGCAGCGACACCTCCAGCGTCACCGACGAGCCGTCGTCCCGCGTCAGGTGCAGCTCCCGCCCCATCCAGGTGTTCTCGACCCAGGGCCCGGTGCCCTCCGGGGTCTCGATGACGACGTTCGGCCGGTAGCGCAGGTACTCCGCGCCGGTCGCGGCGAGCGTCGCGGTGGTGATGACGTGCACGGGGGAGTGGTCGACGAACGACCCGGCCGTCGTGCCCTGGGCGATCTCCAGCGTCGGCGCCTCGACCTCGGCCTCGACGCCCCGGTCCAGCACCTCCTCGGGGTCGGGGCGCTCGACCGACGCCGCATCCGGGCGGTCCGCCGCCACCCGCACGCGACGGCCCAGCTCGCGGGCGAGCGCGTCGGCGACCCACGGGTCGAGGGCGTCGCGCGTCCAGCCGGCGGGCGACGTGATGCGCACCCCGCCGTCGCGGGAGGCGGCCGTGTACTGCAGCAGGCCGCGCCAGAGCCGGGGGTGCTTGGCCGTCGCCACCATGCCCGTCACGTCGTCGACCAGCGCGAGCGCGCGGTCGCCCGCGACCCCGCCCGCGTCCACCCGGGAGACCTCGAGGGCCTCACCGAGCATCGACTTCACCGGGTACCGCCACAGCGCCGTGATCCGCATCCGTCGTCCCTCCCCGGGTCCGACGTCCGCGTCGGCTCCCGTCGGGGGACGGTAGCCGTCCGTGTCGCGGGCCGCCCCCGCCGTCAGCCCGCCTCGGCCGCGGCGGCGAGGCGGCCGAGCACCTCGGTCCAGCCCTGCACGAAGGCACCACCCATGTAGCCGCCGGGGCGCGCGCAGTCCTCGCCGAGCTGGGCGTCGGACAGGGCCTCCCAGCCGCGGTGCTCGACGGCGACGCGGGTGAGCGACGGCCCGAGGGCGGTGAAGGTCAGCTCCACCTCGGTGGGCTCGGGCGTCATGTTCCAGGACATGACGAGGCGCGCCGGCGGTTCCCAGGCGAGCAGGCGACCCCAGTCGCACTCCGTGCCGTCGTCCCAGCGCTCGAAGACCCGGCCCTCGAGGCGCGGCTCGACCTCCACCGTGCGCACGCGCTCCTTGCCGGCGGAGTACGGCTGCAACGGCCACCACTGCCCGATGGTCGCGACGAAGACGTCGAACGTGTGCTCGCGAGTGCTGCGCACCATCGTCGCCTGCCGGATGGGGGGCCGGCGCAGGGTGGTGACGGTGGCGGTCTCAGCCCGCGGCGTGGTGCTCGTCATCGGCGATCCCCCTGTGTCCACTCTCTCGGCCGGCCTCCACGAGGCGGCGTGCGGTGTCCAGCGACGAGGCCCACATGTCCTCGAGGAACTCCCGCAGGCCGTCGAGGCCCTCGGGGCGGGCGCGGTAGAGCCGGCGGGTGCCCTCGCGTCGCTCGGTGAGCAGGCCGGCGTCCTTGAGCACGGTGAGGTGCTGGCTGACGGCGGGCCGGGTGACGTCGAACGCGGCGGCGATCTCCCCGGCGGAGAGCTCGTCGTGCGCGACGAGGCGCAGGATCGAGCGGCGCCGCGGCTCGACCAGGGCGCGCAGCGTCACGCCCTCCGGGTCGTCGTCATCGGCCACCGCTCCACCTCCGTCAGCGACCACGAACGTTAGCGGAGAAGCGACGCGGAGGCCAGGGTGCTCACTTGATCAGCTTCTGGACCTCGCGGAAGACCGGGTTCTCGCTGGTCCCCAGCCACTCGAACACGACCATCTCGGTGGTCACGACGTCGACGCCGTGCGCGCGCAGGCGGTCCAGCGCGCGGTCGCGGTTGGCGTCGCGGCGGCTGCCCACCGCGTCGGCGACGACGGCGACCTCCCGGCCCGCGGCGCGCAGCGCGAGCACGGTCTGCAGCACGCACACGTGCGCCTCGCACCCGGCGACGACGACGGTGCCCGGGCCGGCGACGCTGGGGTCGGCGGCGAAGGACGTCTTGGCGACGGCGGGGGTGGGCAGCAGGTCCGCGACGACGCCGACCGTGCGCCCGAGCCCCTCAGGGTTCTGCTCGGTCGCGGCGACGCCGACCCCGAGCCGGCACGCCGCCTGCACGAGGCGCCCGGTGTTCTCCAGCACCGCCTCCGCGCCGGCGATCGCGCGCATGAGGCGTTCCTGCAGGTCGACGACGAGCAGGGTCGAGTCCCCGGAGGTCAGCAGCGGCACGGCGTCGACCGTAGAGCGCCGGGATGATCGACGGGAGGTTGACGGGACCTCCCCGCGCGCCGTAGGGCATGCGGGTGACCACGGGCCGCACCGACCGCGTCGCCGACTACACCACGCGCTTCGCCGCGTTCCTGGAGACGGAGGTGGCGCCCCTGGAGGCCGCCCTCGCCGAGCAGGACGTCGGCACCGCCTCCCACCCCCGCCTCGACGCGGCCGGCCGGATGCACCCCGCGGTGTGGGAGGCGCGCCGCGAGGTGCAGCGACGCTCGGCGGCGGCCGGGCTGTACACGCCCCAGGTGGCGGCGGCGGTCGGGGGTGGCGGCTTCACCCGCGCGGAGATGCAGCACGTCGAGGAGTTCGTCTACCGGCACGCGGGCCTCGGGCTGGGCCTCGCCGCGCTGGCCTGGACCGAGGGCCCGAACCCCGCGATCGAGCACTGCTCGCCGGCGGCGCGCGAGCGCTGGCTCGACCCGCTCATGGCCGGCGAGATCACCGCGGCGTTCGCCAACACCGAGATCGCCGTCGGCACCGACGTGCTCGCGATGGAGACCCGCGCCCGCCCCGACGGCGACGACTGGGTCCTCGACGGCACCAAGGCCTGGATCACCAACGCGCACTTCGCCGACGTCGTGCAGGTCGTCGCCGTCACCGAGCCGGGCGCCGGCACCCGGTCGCTGTCGATGTTCCTCGTCGACGCGACCAGCCCCGGCTTCACGCGCGGCCGCGACATCCCGACCATGCTCAACGACGGCCTCACCGGCGAGCTGCACCTCGCGGGCGTGCGGGTGCCGGCGCAGGACGTCGTCGGGGAGATCGGGGGCGGGTTCGCGCTGGCGATGGCGTGGATCAACTGGCGACGGCTGTGTCGCGGGGGCATGTGCGCGGGCTGGGGCACCTGGCTGCTCGAGCGCGCCCTCGACCGCGCCCGGACCCGCACCTCGGGCGGCGCGCCGATCGCGGAGCTGCAGTCCGTGCAGCACATGCTGGCCGACATGGACGCCGACCTGTACGCCGCGCGCGCCGCGTCGCTGCAGGCCCAGGCCGAGCTCGACGAGCTGCCCGGCGGCGCGTTCGGGATGCCGCTGCACCCCGAGGCACCGCGGCTCACGAGCCTGGTCAAGGTCATCAACGACGAGGCGTTCTTCCGCGTGACCGACCGCGCGGTGCAGGTGCACGGCGGCACGGGCCTGCGGCTCGGGTCGCCCGAGGAGAAGCTCTTCCGCATCGCACGCAACCTGAAGATCCCGGCGGGCACCGTCGAGATCCAGCGCAACGCCATCGCCCGGGGGCTGCTGCGGGGCTCGCGGCGGTGAGCCTCGCCGCGGTGACCGGGCGGTTCCAGCCGGTGCACGCCCAGCACCTCGAGCTGTTCGCGCTCGCCCTCGCCGAGCACGATCACCTCGTGGTCGCCGTCACCAACCCCGACACCGGCGCGCGCCACGAGGCCGCCACCTCCGCGCACCGGCACACCGACGACGCCAACCCGTTCACCTACTTCGAGCGCGTCCGCCTCCTCGCCGCCGCGCTCGCCGGGGCGGGGCTGACCGACCGCGCGACCGTCGTCCCCTTCGACCTCACCCGCCCGCACCTGTGGCCCGAGTACGTGCCGCGGGACGCGGTGCAGTTCGTGCGGGCGTACTCGGCGTGGGAGACCGACAAGGCGGGGCGGCTCGCCGACGGCGGCTACGCGGTGGTCGTGGTCGACGGCGACCCCGCGACCAAGCTCGACGCCGCCACGATCCGCGCGCACCTGGCCGACGGCACGTGGCGTGACCTCGTACCGCCGGCGACCGTGCCCGTGCTGCAGGAGCTCCTCGCGGGGCGCGCGTGGTGAGACCGCCCGGGTACGGCGAGGGGCAGCCGCGGCTCGACGACGACCGGCTGCCCGTCGTGCTCGTCGTCCTCGACGGCCTGGGCGACCGGACGGTGCCTGCGCTCGGCGACCGCACGCCGTCCGAGGCGGCGCACACCCCGGTGCTCGACGAGCTCGCCGCGCGGGGTGCGTCCGGCTGGCACCTGCCGTTCGGGTGGGGGCGGGCGCCGTCCTCGGAGCTCGCGCACTGGGCGGTGTTCGGCTACGCCGACGTGCCGTTCCCGGGGCGCGCGGTGCTCGAGGCGCTCGGGGCGGGGATCGAGGTCCCGCCGGGCGTCGCCGTCACCCACGCCGCGCTGCGCACGTCGGCGACGGGTCCGGACGGCCGGGTGTGGATCACCGGCCGGACGGCGTCGACCGACGGCGACGACGCGGCGGCGCTGCTGGGCGACGTCGCCGCGCTGGCCGGCGACCACGGGATGCGGCTCGAGGCGCTGGGCGGCCGGGGCGAGGCGCTGCTGGTGCTGGGGGACGACGCCGACGGTCGCGTGACCGACTCCGACCCCTTCTTCGAGGATCGCCACCCCTGGCTGCGGGTGCTCCCGCACGACGACGCGCCCGGCGCTGCCCCGACCGCCGCGGCGCTCTCCGCGCTGCTGCTCGACCTCCGCGCCGCCCTCGTCGAGCACCCCCGCAATACCGCGCGGCGCGAGCGGGGGCTGCCGGCACTCGACGTCCTGACGACCAAGTGGTCCGGGACGCGGGGAGAGGTGCCGGGCTTCGCCGAGCAGGTCGGGATCCCCGGCGCGGCCGTGACCAGCACGCGGCTCTACCGGGGCCTCGCCGCCCTGCTCGGGCTGCGCAGCCGGCACGTGCCGCCCTACCTGGACCCGCGCACCGACCTCGGCGCCGAGCTCGACGACCGGCTCGCGGCCGCCCGCGAGCTCCTCGACGAGGGTGCGGCGTTCGTCCACGTGCACACGAAGGCGACCGACGACGCCGGGCACACGAAGGACCCGCGCGCCAAGCTCGAGGTCCTCGAGGCGGCGGACCCGGGGCTCGCGCCGCTGCTCGAGCTCGCCGAGCGCGCCGTCGTCGCCGTCACCGGGGACCACGCCACCCCGTCGACGGGCGGGGTGCTGCACACCGGCGACCCCACCCCGCTCGTCGTCGCCGGGCCCACCGTGCGCTCCGACGGCGTCACCGCGTTCGGCGAGGGTCCGGCGTGCGCCGGCTGGTACGGCAGCGTCGCGGCCCGCGAGCTGCTGCCGCTGCTGCTCGGCCACGCCAACCGCGCCGCGTTCCTCGGCCACCGCCCGACCGCCCGGGCCACCCTCGCGCTGCCCGACACCCCGGAGGCGATGGTCGTGCCGCCGCGCGGCCGCGATGCCGGACGCCGGCCCGGCTGATCGGGCGTCACGTCCGTGGAGCGGGTCGAGGTGGCGGTCCCCGTGCACCACGATCACCCCATGCCGCACGAGCACCCCCGTCCGCGCCACGCGCCCTACGCCGGCAGCGGACTCGACGCCGCCGTCGTCCCCACGTTCACCGACGAGCCCGGGCGGATGCCCGCGCACCGCCTGCCCGAGGGCGAGCTCGCGCCGGAGCTGGCCCACCAGCTCGTGCGCGACGAGCTGATGCTCGACGGCAACGCCCGGCTCAACCTCGCCACGTTCGTCACGACGTGGATGGAGCCGCACGCGGCGCAGCTGCTCGCGGAGTGCGCCGACAAGAACATGATCGACAAGGACGAGTACCCGCGCACCGCCGAGCTCGAGCGCCGCTGCGTGCGCATGCTCGCGGACCTCTGGCACGCGCCGGACCCGGCGGGCGCGCCCGGCTGCTCGACCGCGGGCTCCAGCGAGGCCTGCATGCTCGCCGGCCTCGCGCTCAAGCGGCGCTGGCGGGGGAAGGGCGGGGGCACGGGAGGTCGCGGCACGGGCCGGCCCAACATCGTCATGGGCGGCAACGTGCAGGTGTGCTGGGACAAGTTCGCGAACTACTTCGAGGTCGAGCCCCGCCTGGTGCCGATGAGCGGCGACCGCTTCCACCTCGACGCCGAGCAGGCCCTCGCGCACGTCGACGAGGACACCATCGGGGTCGTCGCCGTCCTCGGCTCGACCTTCGACGGCAGCTACGAGCCCGTCGCCGACATCTGCTCGGCCCTCGACGCTCTCGCCGCGCGCGGCGGGCCGGACGTGCCGGTCCACGTCGACGGCGCGTCCGGGGCGATGATCGCGCCGTTCCTGGACCCCGAGCTCGTGTGGGACTTCCGGCTCCCGCGCGTGGCGTCGATCAACACCTCGGGCCACAAGTACGGGCTGGTCTACCCCGGGCTCGGGTGGGTCGCCTGGCGGGAGGCCGCGGACCTGCCCGACGAGCTCGTCTACCGCGTGAACTACCTCGGCGACGAGCTGGCCACCTTCACCCTGAACTTCTCCCGCCCCGGCGCCCCGGTGGCGGCGCAGTACTACCAGTTCGTGCGCCTCGGGCGGGACGGCTTCACGCGCGTGCAGCAGCACTGCCGCGACGTCGCGACGCGCCTGGCGCGCGAGGTCGCGGCGCTCGGCCCGTTCCGCCTGCTCACGCGCGGCGACGAGCTGCCGGTGTTCGCGGCGACGCTCGCCCCGGACGTCACCGCGTACTCGGTCTTCGACGTCTCGGCCGGCCTGCGCGAGCACGGCTGGCAGGTGCCGGCCTACACGTTCCCGCCCGAGCGCACCGACCTCGCCGTGCTGCGGTTCGTGGTCCGCAACGGGCTGACCCACGACCTCGCCGACCAGCTCCTCGACGACCTGCGCCGCGTGCTCGACCGCCTCGCGCGCCAGGAACGGCCGATGCGCGACACCGCCGACGCGTCGTTCAGCCACACCGGGGCCCCGGCGTCCTGAGCCCGTCGCTCACAGCCCTGTGCAAGGTCCGGGTCCGACGCGGAGAATCCGGAGCCGTGACCCTCCCGCTGCCCGACACGTGCCGCGGCGACCGGCTGCGCGCCGGGGCGACGGTCGCCGACGCGATGCTCGCGTGCCCCAAGACCTGCGCGCCCGAGGCGACGGTCGGGGACGCGCGGGCGGTGCTCGCCGACGACCACGTGCACGCGGTGCTCGTCGTCGACGGTCCCCAGCTGCTCGCCGTCGTCGAGCGGGGGGACCTGGAGGGCGCGCCGGCGGGCGCGGCCGTCGTGGACCGGGGGCGACTCGCCGGGCGGACCGTCGGCCCGGACGCCGACGT
Source organism: Actinomycetospora sp. ABD4_176 (assembly GCF_056311855.1). Taxonomy (NCBI): domain Bacteria; kingdom Bacillati; phylum Actinomycetota; class Actinomycetes; order Pseudonocardiales; family Pseudonocardiaceae; genus Actinomycetospora; species Actinomycetospora sp. ABD4_176. The sequence goes on from NZ_CM149974.1 coordinate 5,488,420, forward strand.
CGAGGAGGTCCGGCAGGCCATGACGGGCCGGCGCCTCGCCGTCGTCGACGAGCAGGGCGGGCTGCTGGGCCTGCTCTGCCGCAAGCGCCACGGTCGGGGCTTCTGCTCGCGCGAGGACGTCGAGGCCCGCGAGCGGGAGCGGGCCGAGCGCGCGGCGGAGTAGCCGCGCGGGCTCAGCGGCCCGGGAACACCGGCGGGCGCTTCGCGAAGAACGCCGCCAAGCCCTCGACGCGGTCCTCGCTCGCGAGGACGCGGGCCACCGCGGACCCGGTGTCGGCCCACCCACGCGCGTCGGCGTCCTCCACCGCGGCGTCGAGGGCGGTGAGGGTGGCCGTCACGGCGACCGGCGAGCGCGACGCGATGCGCTCGGCCAGGGCGAGCGCGTGCTCCTCGGCCTGCCCGGGCGGGACGAGGTCACCGACGAGCCCGAGCGCGTGGGCCCGCTCGGCGTCGAGCGGGTCGCCGGTGAGCAGCATCTGCCGCGCCACCATCGGCGGCAGCGCCCGCGGCCCGCGGAACAGCGCCCCGCAGTTGGCGACGAGCCCCAGCCCGACCTCGGGCAGCCCGAACCGCACGGTGCGCCCCGCCACGAGCACGTCGCACGCCAGGGCGATCTCGAAACCGCCGCCGAACGCGACGCCCTCGACCGCGCCGACCAGCGGCGTCGTGCGCCGCCGCGCCACGCGCCGTAGTTGCCGCCCCGCGGTGTCGGCGCGCCCGGGCCCACGGCGATGTCGGTGCCCGCGCAGAACACCTCCGGCCCGCCGGTGAGCACACCGCACCGCAGGTCCGGGTCGTCGTCGAGGGTGTCGAGGGCGCGGTCCAGCGCGCTCGTCATGGCGGCGTCGACGGCGTTGCGCCTGTCGGCGCGCGTCATCCGGACGACGAGGACGTGGCCGCGGCGCTCGGTCCGCACCCGCGCGGCGACATCCTCCGCGGACGGCGGCGGGGTCTCGGGCCACAGAGAGGTCATGTCTCAATCCTGGACGGTTCCCGGGATGACCGTCCGCTCGTCCCTACCGTCGTCGGCAACCGACCGAAGGAGATCGCTGGTGTCGCAGACGGTGGCGAGGACAGGGACGTCGTCGAAGGCCGGACGGGGGCAGCACGCGGACCGGGCCGCGCTCGCGCGGTACCTCGTCGAGCGGTACGCGGCGGGCGTGAGCCTCATGCGTCTGTCCGAGGACACGGGCCGCAGCTTCGGGCACGTCCGCCGCCTCCTGCTCGACGCCGGCGTCACCCTGCGGCCCCGCGGCGGCAGCCGGCCCCGGAGGACCTGAGCGCACCCGGCCCGCTTGCCCCGGTCACTACCGTCGGGGGAGCGAGGACCAGGGCCGGGAGACGCGATGACGACGACCGCGGTGCCCGCGTCGGACGACGCGGACGATCGGTCGGCCCCGTCTGCGTCGTCCCCGGGCGCGCCGTCCTCCCGCGCCCCCGTCCTGCGCCCCGACGCCGCGCGGAGCGTGCGGCTGGTGGCCGTGGCGTTCGGCGTCACCGTCGTCGTCACGCGGCTCTATCTCGAGCTCACGGGCTACCCGCAGATCGGCGGCGGGGAGTACCACCTGGCCCACGCGCTGTGGGGCGGGCTGCTGCTCCTGCTCGGCGGGCTCACGGCGCTGCTGTGGTCCGACGCCTGGGTGCCGCGGGTGACCGCCGTCTGCGTCGGCGTCGGGTCGGGACTGTTCGTCGACGAGGTCGGCAAGTTCATCACCGCCCGCAACGACTACTTCACCCCGCTCGCCGCGCCGATCATCTACGGCGTGTTCCTCGGCGTGCTCGGGGTGTCGGTCCTGGCGCGGCGCCCGGAGCGCGTGCCGGAGAAGCGCCCGCCACGCCCGGCCCTCCGGCGCGCCGAGGCCCTGCTCCTCCCGCGCTGGGCGCACCGCCTGCTGCTCATCGCGGGATCGGCGCTGCTCGGCCTGCTCTCGCTGGTCGGGCTCGTCGTGCTCGTCGCGCTGTGGAGCAGCGACCCGGACGTCAGCATCGTCCTCGACGACCGGGTGGTGCCGCCGGGCACGCGCCCGCCGATGCTCGTCGTCGCGTCGGCGGGGGAGGCCGTCGTCGGTGTGCTGCTCGTGCTCGCCGCCGGCGCGCTGGCGCTCGGCCGGGACCGGATCGGGGTGCGCCTGTGCCGCGCGGGCCTGCTCGTCGCCCTCGCCGGGGTCAACGTCGCGCTGGGCTACCTCGACGCCGAGCTCGTCGTCAGCGCCGTCGTCGTCGAGCTCGCCCTGCTCGTGCTGGCGGGCCGGTACCGCTCACGCTTCGTCGCCTGACCGTCCCGCCTGCTCCGCGTGCGCGGCGCGCAGGGTCGTCGTCAGCCAGAGCAGCACGTCGTGCAGGCGCAGGCGCGTCGGCCGGGCGTCGGGCACGGCCGCCGCGACCGCCGCCTCCAGCGCGGCGAACGCGTCGGCGTTGGCGCGCAGGTCCCGGTGCACCACCGCCTCGACGCCGCTGTCGCCCTCCTCGAGGTGGGGGAGCAGGGCCCGGCGGGTGGTGCGCGTCAGGTGCGGCACGAGGTCGGGGTGCGCGTGGTGCCGGGCGGCGAGGACGTGCGCGGCGTGCGGCCCGGCCTCCTCGCCGAGCCGGCGCAGCAGCGCGCCGACCGTGCCGGGCTCGTCGAGGACGGAGAGCTCCTCGCCGGGCAGGTCCCAGAACGCGCGCCCCGCCGCCCGCGCCACGACGGCGTCGGCCAGCGGCGCGGTCGCGGCGAGCGCGTCGTGGACCTCCTGCCAGCCGTCGCGGTCCAGGCGCCCGTGCAGGCCCTCCGCGAGCAGGACCTCGGCGTCGACCCCGCGCGCCGCCGGCCGCGCGTCGAACCGCGCCCACCCGTACGCCGGCACGGCCACCCAGCGCCCCTCCGGCGTCCCCGGCGACCGGAAGCGCAGCCACCGCCGGGCGCGCGCATACCCGACGACGGCGTCGAGGGCGCGGCCCACCGGCAGCGGCTCGGGGCCGAGGCAGGGCAGCCGCAGGACCGCTGCGGTGTGCGGGACGACGGCGGCCACGCACCCATGGTGCCGCGCCGTCCGGCCTACCGTGACGCGGCGGCCACCCCGACCTCCGCCACCCCGACCTCCGCCACCCCGACCTCCGCCACCCCGACCTCCGCCAGCCCCGACAGCACCGCCGGTAGCGGCTCGCGGTGCAGCACGCCGAGGCGCTGCGTCCCGCGGGTCAGGGCGACGTAGAGCTCGGCCGCACCGCGCGGCCCGTCGGCGAGGATGCGCTCCGGCTCGACGACGAGCACCGCGTCGAACTCCAGGCCCTTGGTCGCCGACGGCGCCGTCGCCCCCGGGACGTCGGGCGGGCCGATGACGACGCTGGTCCCCGGCCGGTCCTGCTCGTCGGCGACGAACGCCGCGATCGCCGCGGGCAGCTCGGCCGCGGTGACCCGCCGCGACCACGGGACGGCGCCGCTCGCCCGCACCGACTCCGGCGGCGCGACCCCCGGCGCGAACGCCGCCAGCACCCCCGCCGCGACGGCCATGATCTCGGCCGGCATGCGGTAGTTGACCGTCAGCGACCGGTACACCCACCGCCCCGGCACGTACCGGTCGAGCACCTCGCCCCACGACGTCGCGCCCGCCGGGGAGCGGCGTTGCGCGAGGTCCCCGACCACCGTGAACCCGTGGCCCGGGCAGCGGCGCATGAGCACGCGCCAGTCCATCGCCGAGAGCTCCTGCGCCTCGTCGACGACGACGTGGCGGTAGGTCCAGTCGCGGTCTGCGGCGGCACGCTCGGCGAGCTCGCGGGTGTCGGTCTGCTCGAAGCGCTCCGCGAGGACGCCGGCGTGGGTGAGGTCGCCGACGCGCACGCCGAGGTCCTCGTCCAGCTCCTCGCTGTCGAGCGTGAGGATGTCCATGACGCCCGCGGCGTACTCCGCCTCCGCCCGCTCCTCGGCGCTCGCCCGGCGCTCCTGCGCGCGCGCCGCCGCGGGGTCCTGCCCGAGCAGGTCGACCAGCTCGTCGAGCAGCGGCACGTCGGAGACGGTCCAGGCGTCGCCGACCCCGCGGTGCAGCGCCGGGTCGGCGCCGGCGGCCCGCAGCCGCGCGGGCGAGGTGTAGAGCGTCGCCAGCACGTCCTGGGGGGTCAGGACCGGCCACAGCGCGTCGATCGCGGCGGCGAACCCCTCGTGCTCGGCGAGCTCGTCGGTGAGCTCGGTGCGCATCTGCTCCCACGCCGCGCGGTCGTCGCGGGTCAGCCAGCCCCGCCCGATCCGCCCGATCGCCCGCTCGGTGAGGACGTAGACGACGATCTCGCGGAACACCGACCGGGCCTCGTTGTGCGGGCGCCCGCTCGCCCGCGCCTCCTCGCGCGCCCACTGCGCGGTCGCGGCGTCGATGCGGACGGTGAGATCCTGGAGCTCGATGTCCAGGGGCTCGTCGGGCAGCTGCTGACGGTCGGCGACGGCGACCGCGAGCACGGCGAGGATCGCGAGCGACCCCTTGGCGCGCGCGGCCGCCGGCGTGTCCTCGGCGGTGACGGACAGCCCGGGCACGAGGTCGCCGGGCGTCGCGAACACGACGTCGGTCTCGCCGAGCGCGGGCAGCACGCGTCCGATGTGGTCGAGGAACGCCGGGTTCGGGCCGACGACGAGCACGCCGTGGCGCGCGATGCGCTCCCGCTGGGTGTAGAGCAGGTACGCGACGCGGTGCAGGGCGACGACGGTCTTCCCCGTGCCCGGGCCGCCCTCGATCACCGTCACGCCGGGGTGCTCGAGGCGGATGATCTCGTCCTGCTCGGCCCGGATCGTCGCGACGATGTCGCGCATGCCCTCGCCGCGCGGCGCGTCGACCGCCGCGAGCAGGGCCTCGTCGCCGCCGGCCTCCTCACGGAGGTCCCCGAAGTGCTCGTCGGAGAAGTCGACCACCCGGCGACCGTGCGTGTGGAACTGCCGGCGCCGCCGCAGTTCCTCGGGGTGCGCGCCGGTCGCGGTGTAGAACGGTCGCGCGGCCGGCGCCCGCCAGTCCAGCAGCAGCGGCGCGTACTCGTCGTCCTCGTCGAGGATCCCGATCCGGCCGACGTAGTGGCGCTCGCCGCTCTCGGCGTCCAGCCGCCCGAAGCACAGGCCGCTGTCGGCCACGTCCAGTCGCCTGACCTGCGACGCGAGCGCGCGGACGCGCACGTCGCGGTCCATCGGCGACTCGCCGTCGCCCCGCAGCGCGGCGCGGTACGCCGCCCGCGCCCGCCCGCGCTCGGCGTCCAGGCGGGCGTAGAGCCCGGCGACGTAGCGCTGCTCGGCGCGCAGTTCCTCGTGGTGTCCCTGATCCGACACGGGCCTCCTCGCCGGTTCGATGCGGAGAAGGGTGCGGAACGACCCCGGTCTTGCGGCAAGCCCCCGCGCGCGCTATACGGTGGAGACGGCGGGAGAGGCCTCCCGGCTCGCGATCTCGCGGATCAGCCGGTGGAAGCGCGCGGTCGCGGGCGAGCGGCGCTGGTGCGCCGTCCCCACCACTGTCAGCACCCGGGCGCCGAGGTCGACCGCGGCGGCGTAGAGGTCGACGCCGCCGCTGGGCAACGAGGACAGGGCGAGCTCGGGGATGACCGCGGCGCCCAGCCCCGCCGCGACGAGGGCCAGGACCGTGCGGGAGTCCGTGCACAGGTGCAGGTGACCGGTGGCGACGCCGTGCTCGTCGGCCAGCCGGTCGAGGACCTGGCGCACGCCGAGGCGCCGCGGCGTCGTCACCCACGCCCCGGCGAGGAGCTCCTCGAGCGTCGCGGGACGCGCCCAGATGTGCGGGACGACGATCCGGAACGGGTCGCGGCGGATGTCGTCCTCGACGAGCCCCGGGTGCGGACCGCCACGCGGTGACGTCGCCTCCGAGTACCGCTCGCCCAGCAGCAGGTCCAGCTCGCCGGCCCGCACGAGCTGCACGCCCTCCTCGCCGTCGACCTCGACGACCTGCACCTGCAGCGCCGGGTCGCTGATCGCGAGCTCCTGGAGGGCGGGCACGACGAAGCTCCCGAGCGCGGTCGGGAAGCCGCCCACGCGCACCGTGCCCCCGGCGCCCCCGCGCAGGCGGTCCGCCTCGCGGTCGGCGCCGGCGAGGGCCTCGGCGACGTCGTCGGCACGCTCGGCCAGGGCGAGCCCGGCGGTCGTCAGCGCCACCGTCCGGCCCCCGCCGCGCCGCGTGCGGTCGAGCAGGGCGAGGCGGGTCTCGGCCTCGAGCCGGGTGAGGTGCTGCGACACCCCGGAGGCCGTGAGGTGCAGGGCCGACGCGGCGGCCCGGACGCTCCCGGTGCGGTGCACCGCGCGCAGCACGAGGAGCCGGTGGGGGTCGAGAGGCATGCAGTCATGCTGAACCAGTACGCGAGGAGAAGTCACTCCCACTGATGTCATCGCGGGCCCACCATGGCGGACGTGGACGCGTGGAGAGGTCGCCTGCTGCTGGTCGGGACGATCGTCTGCGAGGTCGCCGGGACGCTGTCGCTGCCCGCCGCGGCGGGCTTCACCCGGCCCGCGGGCGCCCTCGGGGTGCTCGCGGGCTACGCGGCCGCGGTCCTGCTCTTCTCGCGGGCCCTCGACCACGGCCTGCCCCTCGGTGTCGCCTACGGCACGGTGACCGGCTGCGGGCTGGTGTCGGCGACGGCGCTCGGCACGGTCCTCCTGGGCGAGCCCCTCGCGCCCGTCCAGGGCGCCGGTCTCCTGCTGATCCTCGGCGGCTCCGTGCTGCTGCACCGCACCGAGGTGCCGCGGTGACCGCCTCCCTCCTGCTCGTCGGGTCCGTCGCGGCCCAGGCCGTGTCCCTGGCCGCCATGCGCGCCTCGGACGGCCTCCGGCGCGTCCGGTGGGTGGTCACGGCGTGCGCCGGGATGGCGGCGTCGGTGCTGCTCATGTCGCGCGCCCTGGTGCTCGGGATGCCGCTCGCGGTGGGGTACGGGGTGTGGAGCGGGGCGGGCGTCGCGCTCGGCGCCGCGACCGGCGTGCTGGTGTTCCGCGACCGCCTGGCCCGCCCGCAGCTCGTCGGTCTCGCGCTCGTGCTGGGCGGCGTGGTGCTGGTGCACGGCGGCTGACGTCGTGCGCGCCGGATCAGGTGTCGGCCGCCTGCTCCGCCGCCCGACCCGTCCCGTACGGCGTCCAGTCGAAGCCCTCGCCGGGCCGCCCCCACACGACGACGAACACGGCGGGCTCCGGACCGTCGTTGCGCACGCCGTGCTCGACACCCGCCGGCGCCAGCAGCGCGTCACCGGCGACCATGTCGACCCGCCGCTCGCCCAGCGTCATCGTCGCCCGGCCCGCGACGAGCAGGTAGAGCTCGTCGAGCGGCTCGTCGTGGGGGTGGACGTGGTTGCCCTCGGTCGCGCCGGGCGGGAACACCCAGCGGTGCACGGCCACCGGCAGCCGCGTCTGCTCGCGGAAGTACCACTGCGCCCGCACCGGGGCCTCGCCCTCGTGCAGGAGGTAGGGGAAGCCGCCCTCGTCGGCGCGCTCGATGCTCGCTGCGTCCATGGGTCCCAGCGTGCGGACCCGGGCCCCGTCGGGGGAAGACATCCGGGTCGCGGGCGGGCGTCGGCGGGGCGGGTTGACCGTGCCGCCACGGCACGGTCTGTGATGGTCGGGTCACCCCGACCGTCCCCGGAGGAGCCCGATGACCCGCGCCGACGCGGACCGCCCCGACGCGACCCCCTCGACGAGCACCTCGACGAGCACCTCGACGACCACCGAGCCGGCGGGCAGGTCGGCGCACGAGCCGCCGCCCGGGGCCTCGACCACCGGCACCTGGCACGGCGCCGAGTACGAGGCGACCGCGCGGTGGCTCGTGCTGCGCAAGGACGAGAAGCCGACCGCGGAGATCTTCTCCGTGGCGTACGTCATGGGCCCCGACGACACCTCCGACGCCCTCCGGCCGGTGACCTTCGTCTTCAACGGCGGTCCGGGTGCCTCGTCGGCGTACCTGCACGTCGGAGCCGTCGGCCCGCAACGCATCGACGTCCCCGGCGACGGCACCATGCCCGCCCCGCCGCCGCGGCTCGTGACGAACGACGACGCGTGGCTCGCGTTCACCGACCTCGTCTTCGTCGACCCCGTCGGCACCGGCTTCAGCCGCATGATCGACGAGGGCGGCGACGGCGAGGCGTCCAAGAACGCCGACGCCTACTTCGGCACCGACCGCGACCTCGCCGCGATGTCGGAGTTCATCGGGCGCTGGCTGTCCGAGAACGGGCGCTGGAGCTCGCCGGTGTTCCTCGCGGGCGAGAGCTACGGCGGCTACCGCGTCGGGCGGCTCACCCGGGTCCTGCAGGAGAGTGCCGGGATCGGGATCGCCGGGTCGATCCTCATCTCGCCGGCGCTCGAGTTCGCGAGCCTGGCCGTCGGGGCGCTCGGGGGCGGCGACTACGACGTGGTGCCGTGGGTCGACGTGCTCCCGACGATGGTCCTCGCGGCCCACCACCACGGACGCTCCCGCGCGTTCGCGCCGGGGACGTCGCTCGAGGAGGTCCGCCGCACGGTCGAGGAGTTCGCGACCGGCGAGTACGCCGTGTTCCTCACCCGCGGCGCCTCGATGCCGGTCGAGGAGCGCGAGCGCGTGATGGCGCGGCTCGCGGACCTGCTCGGGCTCGCGCCGGCGTTCGTCGCCCGCGTGGCCGGGCGGGTGCGCGTCGCCCAGTTCACCCGCGAGCTGCTGCGCGACGAGGGCCGGGTCGTCGGCCGGTACGACGCGACGGTGACGACGACCGACCCGTTCCCCGACCGCGACGTCTTCGCCGGCGGCGACCCCACCCTCACGGGCATCGGCCCGGTGTTCACCGCCGGGGTCAACCGCGTCCTGCGCTCCGAGATCGGCGTCGACACCGACCGGGAATACAAGCTGCTCAACACCGACGTGGTGGTGAACTGGAAGAACGACGCGGCCGGCGTCTACCTGCAGCCGATCCCCGGCGCGACCGACGACTTCCGGTACGGGATGGCGCTCAACCCGCACACGCGCGCGTTCATCACCCACGGCCGGCACGACCTGCAGACGCCCTACTTCGCGACCGACCGCCTCTGCAACCTCATGCGCCTCGACCCGGGCACGGCCGAACGCCTGACCGTGCACCACTTCGAGGGCGGGCACATGTTCTATGCCTGGACCGACAGCCGCCGGGAGTTCACCGCGGCCATCGCGCGCTTCGTCGACGAGGCGGTCGCCCGGTGACGCGTACCTTCTCGACCATGACCACGGACGAGGGCTGGCCGTCGCTGCGCGTCGAGGACTGGGAGGCCACCCGGGACACGCTGCACATGTGGACGCAGGTGATCGGCAAGGTCCGGCTGGCGGCCGCGCCGATGGTCAACCACTGGTGGCAGGTGCCGCTCTACGTGTCCCCGCGCGGGCTCACCACCTCGTCCGTGCCGTGGGGCCGGCGCCTGTTCGACGCCGAGTTCGACTTCGTCTCCCACCGCCTGCGCCTGCGGGTCAGCAGCGGCGAGGAGCGCACGGTCGCGCTCGAGCCGAAGCCGGTGTCGGAGTTCTGGGCCGAGACCCGCCGCGCGCTCGACGACCTCGGCCTCGACATCCCGATCAACACGCGGCCGGTCGAGGTCGTGCGCGCGATCCCGTTCGAGTCCGACGCCGAGCACGCGAGCTACGACGCCGACGCCGTGCACCGGTTCTGGGGCCAGCTCGTCGCCACCGACCGCGTGCTGTCGACGTTCCGGTCGCGGTTCATCGGCAAGGTCAGCCCCGTCCACTTCTTCTGGGGCAGCTTCGACATGGCCGTCACCCGCTTCTCCGGCCGCCGCGCCCCCGACCACCCCGGCGGCGCGCCCAACTGCGGGGACTGGGTGATGGTCGAGGGCTACTCGCACGAGCTGTCGAGCGCCGGGTTCTGGCCGGGCGGCGGCGGGGAGGGCTCGTTCTACGCCTACGCCTACCCGGAGCCGACGGGGTTCCGCGAGCACCCCGTGCGCCCGTCCGAGGCCTTCTACTACGAGGCGGGCGGCCAGTTCCTGCTGCCCTACGAGGCCGTGCGCACCAGCGCCGACCCGGAGAACACGCTGCTCGACTTCCTCCAGGACACCTACGAGGCGGCCGCGGACCACGGCGACTGGGACCGCGCCGAGCTCGAGGACGACCCCGTGCGGCGCGCCTCGCCGCGGTAGGGCGATCAGAGGACCTGGTGGCCGTACATCTCGCCGAGGGGGTCGGCGATGAGCTCGATGCGCGCGCCGTCGGGGTCGCGGAAGTAGACGGAGACCCCGCTGTGCACCTCGTGCTCGACGCCGGCCTCCTCCAAGCGCGCGACGAGCTCCGACCAGCGCTCCGGCTCGACGCTGATGGCCAGGTGGTGCAGCCCGCCCAGCACCTCGGCGTAGGGGCCGACGTCGAGGCCGGGGAAGTCGAAGAAGGCGACGAGGTTGCCGTTGCCGATGTCGAAGAAGAAGTGCGAGGAGCCGGGGTAGTCGCGGTTCTCGATCAGCTCGGTGAGCGGGAAGCCGAGCACGTCCTGGTAGAAGCGCACGGTCCGCTCGACGTCGCTCGACACCAGCGCCGTGTGGTGCAGCCCCCGCGCCGTGGACGCGGGCCGCTCGGCGAGCGGATGGAGGTGGGCGTCGCGGATGCGGGCGCGCTCGGCGTCGAGGGTGGCGGTGTCGACGGTCATCGGACTCTCCTCGGTAGACGTTGACGTGTCATCTATGTTGCACCCTGTTCGATGACACGTCAACGAGTAGCATCGACGCCATGGGCGGACCCCGGTGGCTCGACGACCACCAGCAGCGCGCGTGGCGCGGCTACCTCGCGATGAACGCGCGGCTGCAGGCGCAGCTCGGACGCCGGCTGCAGGCCGATGCGGGGCTCTCGTTCGCCGACTTCGACGTGCTGGTCGCGCTGAGCGAGCGCGACGGACCCCTGCGCGTCCAGGAGCTCGCCGACGAGCTGCAGTGGGAGAAGAGCCGGCTGTCCCACCACCTCGCACGGATGCAGAAGCGAGGCCTCGTCGACCGCCAGGACTGCCCCGACGACGCGCGCGGCGCGTTCATCCTCCTGAGCGACGAGGGCCGCCAGGCGATCGAGCAGGCGGCGCCGGGGCACGTCGAGGCGGTGCGGTCGTTGGTGTTCGACGGTCTCGACGACGCCCAGGTCGAGGCCTGGGCGGCCATCAGCGACGAGGTGCTGGCGCGGGTCGAGCGAGACCGGGGCTGACTCCGGTCACGGCCGCGCGCTGGAGCGCCGTGGTCCCGGCTGCCTCGAGGTCGAGGGCCGACGTGGGACATTGCCGTCCGGGTTGCGCTGTCCACCCTCTCGTCCCGCAGCCGGACCCGGGAGCGGGTGCGGTCAGGAGGACCGATCGACTCGACCACGACCGCCGCGTCGCCCGGCTACGGTCAGAGCGGGATGCGGGGGCGTCCGCCGGGGCGGGGTCTTCGGTCGGTGTCGATGATCCAGGGTGGGGTGAACCAGGGTCGGCCGTCGATCATCTCGATCTGCCACTCACTGTGGTGGATGAGCTGGTGGTGGTAGCGGCAGAGCAGGCACATGTTGTGCAGGGCGGTGGCTCCGCCGTCGTACCAGTGGCGCAGGTGGTGGGCCTGGCAGCGGCGGGGTCGGCGGGTGCAGCCGGGGAAGGCGCAGCCGCGGTCGCGCTGGTTGAGGGCGCGGCGCAGGGCGTCGGGGGCGGTGCGTTGGGTGCGGCCGACGTCGAGGGGTTCGGAGCGGGTGCCGAGGATCATGGGGACGATCTCGGCGTCGCAGGCCCAGCGGCGCACGGTGGCGGGGTCGACGTGGTGGCCGGAGTCGAGGGTGCCGGCACCGCTGCGCTCCTTCAGCGCTGCGCAGAGCCAGCGGTGGTCGATGGTGATCGTGAGCAGGGCGCGGCCGGGCCGCTCGGTCCAGCCACCTGACGATGCGGGCGGACCTGGCCGGCGCGGTGCGGGAATCAGCGCGAGCGGGCCTTCGCCGTTGCCCGGGAAGGGCTCGGCGGCCGCGGTCATGGCGTCTGCGTCTTCGGGCTCGGTGTCGGTGGGCTCGGTGTCGGTGGGCTCGGTGTCGGTGACCGGCTCGTCCTCGGGTGCGGGCTCGGTGTCGCGGTGTTCGTGGCGGGTGTCGGTGGCCAGGCCGCGGGGGCCGCGGGCGTCCTGGACCAGCTCGGTGAACGCGTCGGCCTGGCGCCGCTCGAGGCCGCGTTCGTCGTCGGTGCCGGCGGGGGCGGCCAGCACCCCGAACACCTCGATGACCATCTCGGCGTCGAGGGGGTCGCCGAGGCGGCCGGTGAACCACAGCGACCCGTCGCGGCGGCGCAGGAACCGCAGCTCGTCGCGGCTGTTCTCGCCGTCGGGTGGGGCGGCGCCGTCGGGGTCGTAGAGGTCGACGAACTTCTTGGCCAGCACCCGCAGCATCCGCGGCGGCAGCACCTGGGCCTGCTCGGCGAGCGTGCGCTCCACCCCGGACCACTCCTCGGGTGGGGGCGGGGCCATCAGGGCGTCGAGCCGGCGCATCGTCTCCCGGATGATCTTCACGTGGGCGGGGTCGATCGCCCCCGCGGCCAGCGCGTCGGCGGTGGCGGGCAGCCGGGCGGGCAGCGGTTGGCCGTGCATCGTGCTGCGCGGGCACAGGTCGGCGGCCTCGGCCACGAGGCGTGTCGCGTCGGCGCGGTCGAGGTTGTCGCGGTCGGCGAGCATGGCCTCGAGCGAGCGGTAGCCGGTGGAGACCACCGTCTTCAGCTCGGCGAGCGTGGCGATGGCCTGCAGCCGGCGGTGGTAGCCACGGCGGTGGGCGACCACCTCCGCGCGGGCGCGCGCGAGCGCCTCCCACTCCGCCGCACCCACCTGTTCGCTCATGTGTTCGAATCTAGCCCCGACCCCCGACAACGACGCCGGAGATCCTGAGACCCGTCTCAGCTCAGTACGGCGAGGTCCCGGTTTCCTCCGTGTCCCCGGCCTGTCTCCTCGATGCGTTGGCGTTGGCGTTGGCGTTGGCGTTGGCGTTGGCGTTGGCGTTCGCGGCAGCCGGCGATGACTCGCGCGGGGACCGGTCGGCACCGTGCGCGATGATTTCCGGCCGCGCCGTCCGTCCCACCCGGCATGGACAGGATCGCGGGAGGACCCGCCGTGGCCGACGTCTGGACGCTGGTGCATGCGGAGCGCGCGGCGCTGGTCGAGGACCTGCGCGGCGTCGACGCGGCGCGGTGGGACACGCCGTCGCCGTGCGCGGGGTGGAGCGTGCACGACGTCGTCGCGCACCTCGTCGACAGTGCCCGGACGACGCGGCTCGGCTTCGTGGCCGGCATGGTCCGGGCCCGCTTCGACTTCGACCGCCTCAACTCCCGCGGCGTCGCTCGCGAGCGCGGGGCGACGCCGGGCGAGACCCTCGAGCGGCTCGCCGATGTCGTCACGCGGACCTCGGCGCCGCCCGCGCCGTCGGACACCCGGCTGGTCGAGGAGGTGGTGCACGGCGAGGACGTCCGCCGGCCCCTCGGCATCGCCCACACCTACCCGACCGAGGCGGTGGTCCGCGCGCTCCGGCTCCAGGTGCGCACCCCCGCGTCCTTCGGCGGCGCGAAGGAGCGCGTGGCCTCGCTGCGCCTGCGCGCGACCGACACCGACGTCGTGATCGGGGACGGCCCTGAGGTGCGGGGCACGGCGCTGGCGCTCCTCCTCGCGGTCAGCGGGCGACCGGTGCGCCCCGACGAGCTCGCGGGCCCCGGCCTGGCCGACCTGACCTGAGCCCGGGTCAGCGCTCCCCGCGCAGGCCCAGCGTCCCGAGCCACTCGGTGATCCCGTCGAGCGCCGCCTTGGCCCCGGCCTCGGTCTCGGGGGCCGGGTCGAAGGTGCGCTCCTCGCCCTCGCCGCTGACGTGCTTGGCCGCGAAGGGGATCGGCACGGTGGCGGCGACCGGCACCATGCGCAGCGCGAGCAGCACGGGCAGGAGCGCCTCCGCGGCACGGGCGCCCGCGGCCACGCCGCCGTAGCCGATGAGCGCGACCGGCTTGCCCGCCCACTCCCGGTTGAGGTGGTCGAGCGCGTTCTTCAGCGCGGCGTTGTAGCTGTGGTTGTACTCGGGGTGCACGATCGCGAAGGCGTCCGCGCGGGCGACGGTCGCGCTGAAGGCCTTCGTCGAGTCCAGCGTGTAGCGCCCGAGACGCGGGTGCTCCGGCTCGGCGAACATCGGCAGGTCGACGTCGGCCAGGTCGACGATCTCCACCTCGAAGCCCTCGTAGGCCCGGGCGTAGTCGGCGAACCAGCGCGCGATCGGGTCGCCGATCCGCCCGGGGCGGGTGCTCGCGACGATGATCTGCAGCAGCGGGCGGCGCTCGGCCTGCGTCATGGGACTCCTCCGATGGCTCGGATAGTTGTTCGTACAACCATTCTCCTCCTCGCCGGCGCGCGGCGCGCGCGGGCGTCCGTCACGGTGACAGGGTGCCGCCACGGGAGCCGCGCCGCGTGCCGCTGGGGTCCGGCTGGGACCGCGACGCCGTGCTGGTCGACGACCGCTGGGTCGAGCGCACCGCCCGCCGCCCCGACGCGGAGGACGGGCTGCGCCGCGAGACGCTCCTGCTGCCCTGGCTCGCGGACCGGCTCCCGCTGCCGGTGCCGCGACCCGTCGTCGTCGGCGAGACACCGCTGACCGTGCGGCACGCGCTGGTCCCGGGGGCCGGGCTGGACACGCTCCCCCCGGACACGCTGACCCCGGACGACGCGCGCCGCCTCGGTGCCTTCGTGCGCGCCCTGCACGACGTCCCGCTCGCCGACGCCGTCGCCCGGGGCCTGCCCGACGCCGCGACGACGAGCGACTGGCGACGCCGTGCCTTCGCGCGCTTCGAGGCCGAGGTCGCCCCGCGCGTGCCCGACGACCGGCGCCTGCGCGCGGCCCTCGACCGCCTGCGCGAGGTCCCGCCGACCGCCGCCGTCCACGGCGACCTGCGCGCAGAGCACGTGCTGGTCGTCGACGGCGCGCTCACCGGCGTCATCGACTGGGGCGACGCCCGCGCCGGCGACCCGGCCAAGGACCTCGAGTGGCTGCTGCTCGACACCGGTCTCGCGCCCGCGGTGATCGACGCCTACGGGGAGGACCTCACCGCGCGCGCCCACGACTGGCGCACGGTGGGCCCCTGCTACGCCGTGGTCCACGGCCTCGACGCCGGCGACGACGCGCTCGTGGCGGCCGCGCTCGACGACCTGAGCGCCTGACGCCCGGTCACGCGGTCGAGGAGCGCGTCCGGGTCGGACGGGGCCGCCGGCCCGGCCCACGCCACGTGCTGGTCGGGGCGGACGAGCACCACGCCCGCCGCGCAGCGCGCGCCGAGGTCGTCGTCCACGAGGGTGGTCAGCGGGATGCGGCGGCGCGCGCACGCCTGCGACAGGGCCGCGCCGTCGGCGGGGTCGCGCACCAGCAGCGTCAGGTCGGGACCGAGCGCGTCGTACAGCGACCGGCCGTCGGGTAGCCGGGCGTGGGGGAGACGCCCGCCCGCGCCGTCCGCGACCACCGGCGAGCCCCGGTGCTCGACGTCGAGGACGAGGTCGAGCGCGTGGAACTCGGCGCTCTTGGTCTCCTGGATGCGCCGGTCGGCGGCCCGGCGCGCCTCGCGGCCGGCGGGGGTGTCGGCGTCGAGGTGGTCGGCGAGCAGGTCGGTCGAGAGCGTCCGCATGTTCTCGCTCGCGGCGTGGACGACCCGCTCCTGCACCGGCCGCCGCTCGGCCTCGTAGCTGTCGAGCAGGCCCGGTCCGCCCCAGCCCGCGAGCACCGCGGCGAGCTTCCAGCCCAGGTCCACCGCGTCGCCGATCCCGGTGTTGAGCCCGTGGCCGCCGAAGGGCGGGTTGAGGTGCGCGGCGTCGCCGGCGAGGAACACCCGTCCGACCCGCAGCGTGTCGACCAGCTGCATCCGCGCGGTCCACGGGTCCGTCGAGAGCACCTCCGCGTCCACCCGCTCGCCCACGGCGCCGTCGAGCAGCCGCGCCCCCTCGCGCTCCCCGGTTTCGCGGTCGACGCCGAACGCGATCACCCACCACGTGCCGTCGAGGTCGAGCGGACCGAGCAGCGCGGGTGTCGCGGCGTTCACCGTCCAGTACTGGACCGCCGGCCCGTGCCGCACGCGCGCGGCGAGCCCGGGCGCGCGGACCACCATGCCGACGTTCGGGCGCAGCGCGTGCTCGCCGACGTACCGCGCCGCGACGGCGTCGCGCACCGCGCTGCGCGGGCCGTCGCAGCCGAGCACGTACTCGGCGCGCACCGCCTCGCCGTCGTCCAGCGCCACCGTCACCCCGTCGTCGTCCTGCACGAGGTCGACGACGCGGCGGTGGTGCACCGAGACCGTCGGGAGCTCGTCGACGACGTCGCGCAGGAGCTCCTCGAGGACGAACTGCGGCGCCTGCTGCCCGGTCTCGGGCGAGCGGTCGTCGCCGACGGCGAGCCCGAGAACGCCGGTGAAGCGGGAGAGCTCGTGCCCGACGAGCGACGTGCAGAACACGACGTCGGTGGAGTACGCCGGCGAGAGCGGCGCCCGGGCACGCAGGCGCTCGGCGACGCCCCAGCGCCGCAGGTGCTCCATCGTGCGGACGTTGACCGTCTTGCAGCGCGGCCGCGCGTGGGACACGGTCGCGCGCGGCTCGACCACGACGCACGCGACCCCGCGCCGCCCGAGCTCCACCGCGGCGGCGAGCCCGACGGGGCCACCGCCGGCGACGAGCACGCTGGTCCGGATCACGCCTCAGTACACCTCGGGCAGCAGGAGATCGGCGGGCGGTTCCTCCGGGCGGTACTTCCCGGCGCGCGCGCCCTCGTGGATCTCGTCGGCCGACAGGCCCGCGGCCCGCGCCTCGACGAGCTTGTCGGGGTCGAACCACTCGCCGATCGGGTTCTCGGCGAACTCCCGCGACGCCCAGATCCACTCCTTGGACACCGCCCAGTCGCCGAACGCGTCGAACTGGATCTCGACGCCGTTCCCCTCCGGGTCGGCGTAGTACATCGACATCGTGATGCCGTGGTCCAGGCACATGAACGGGCGGATGTCGTGGTCGCGGAGGCGCTCGTAGTTGTCCAGCCACTGCGTGAACGAGTCGTACTCGAACGCCGTGTGGTGCAGGCCCGCGCTGGTCGGCTTGTTCACCGGCGGGTGCACCGCGGGGTGCTTGATCAGCGCGATCCGGTGGTTGGCCTCGTCGTTGGTCAGCCACGCCGCGGACTCGGCGTAGTGCACCGGGTGGAGCCCGCACACGAGCCCGTACCAGCGGACCATCTCGTCCAGCTTCAACGTCAGGAACGTGGCGTGGTGCAGCTTCGGCGGGATGATCGGCGCCTGCTTGTGCTCGTTCATCGGGACTCCTCTCGGTCGAGCGTCGTGACCCAGTCCAGGACGGTCTCGACGTACTGCTTCGGCGCGTGCTCGTGCATCGAGTGCGGCATCTCCGGGAAGGACCGGGAGGCGAACGACCGGCCGGCGCCCTCGACGAGCTCGCGGACGCGCGCGACCTGCTCGTCGGACGAGGCGCCGACGAGCCGGCCGGTCTGCTCGTCGACGGTGCGGACGTGGTGGGTGAACAGCACCGGCACGCGGACGCGGGAGAGCATCGCCGCGTGGTCGCACGACGCGGTCGCGGTGCCGGTGACGAACGCCCGGCCCCACTCGGGGTCGTACTCGCGCAGGTTCTGCGGCGGCACGGACGGGTCGGCGCCGGGGTCCGGCGGGATCATCGCGGACAACCGGCCGAGCAGGTCCATGGGGACCTCGCGGGGCATGGCCGCCATCAGCCCCGCCCAGTCGCCGACCGACCACTGGTCGCCCAGCCACCGGTTCCACGCCGCGAACACCGGCCCGATCGCCTGGTGGATGCCCTGCCCGACGGCCGGTGACTGCTCGCAGGCGAACAGCGGCGGGTCCTCCCACACCGCGGCGCGCACCTGGCCGGGCTTCGCGTACGCCGACAGCCACGCCGCGAGCACGCCGCCCGACGACAGACCGCTGACCAGCGTCTCGCGCCCGATCACCACGTCGATGAAGCGGACGAGGTCGCCGCCGAACAGGTCGAGCGTGTAGCGGCCCGGCGTCCACGTCGACCGGCCCTGCCCGCGCAGGTCGACGGCGTGGACGTGGAAGTGCTCGGCGAGCAGCGGCATCGCCGCCTCGTAGCCCCACCACGACTCGGACTGCCCGGGGACCAGCAGCAGCGCCGGCGACGACGGGTCGCCGGCCACCGCGTAGTTCATCCGGACCTCGCCGAGGTCGACGGTCTGCTCCGGGTACGCGTGGGGGACGAAGACCCCTGCGCGGTCCGCGGCCTCGAGGATCGTCACGACGCACTCCCGTCGGTGAAGCGGTGCTGCATCTGACCGATCCCGGCGCACCAGGTGACCAGCTCGTCGCCGGCGGCGAGGAAGCGCGGCGGAGTGCGCCCGGCGCCGATGCCGGCCGGGGTCCCGGTGAAGACGACGTCGCCGGGCAGCAGCGTCACGATCGCGGAGAGCTCGGCGACGAGGTCAGGGACGGAGAAGATCATCGCGCCGGTCCGGCCCTTCTGGACGCTCTCGCCGTTGACGAGGCAGCCGAGCTCCAGGTCGTCGGGGTCGAGGCCGGCCGCCCGGAGCTCGTCGGCGGTGACGAGCGCCGGGCCCATCGGGGAGAACCCGGGGTACGACTTGCCCAGCCCGAACTGCGGGGGCGGGGCGGCGAACTGGGTGACGCGGTCGGAGAGGTCCTGGCCGACGGTCAGCCCGGCGACGTGGTCCCACCCCTGTGCCGCCGGGATGTGGTGGCCGCCCGTGCCGATCACGGCGACGAGCTCGACCTCCCAGTCGACGTTGCCCGGCGAGAGCCGGATGTCGCCCTGCGGACCGGTGAAGCTCGACGCGTACTTCGTGAACACCAGCGGCGTGGTCGGCAGCTCCATGCCCGACTCCGCGGCGTGGTCGCGGTAGTTCAGCCCCACGGCGAAGACCTGCGGCGGTCGCGGGGCGACCGGCCCGAGGGCGCCCGGGCCGAGCGGGACCGCCGCGGCGAGGTCCGCCCCGTCGGCCCACGCGCGGAACTCGTCCCACCGGTCGTAGACGGCCTGCGGGTCCGCGACGAAGCGGCCGTCGCTGGCGCGCTCCACGTCGAGCCCGCGCAGGCCGCCCGCCGACTCGGGGTCGGGCTCCACCAGGGCCAGCCGGCCCGCGTGATTGGCGATGCGCACGTGTGTCCTCTCCTAGACGAGGGCGGTGACGCCGTCGGTGATGCCGAGCAGCGCGCGCCCGTAGACCTCGGTGGAGATCGCGGGGCTGACGACGGCGTGACGCGACGCGACCTCGGAGTCGCGCCAGATCCGCTGCAGGGGGCTCGCCTCGGCGAACGACCCGGCGCCGTGGGCGGAGACCAGGACGCGGATCGCCTCGCGGGCGTTCTCGATCGCCGCGCCGGTGTCCATGCGGACGCGGGCGCGGGCCGCGTGGTCGGGGTAGACGCCGTCGACGGCGGCCTGGTCGATGTCGGCGGCGGCGCGGTAGGCGACGAGGTGGGCGGCGTCGACGAGCCCGGCCGCCTTCGCGACGGCGAGCTGAAAGGTCGGTGCCTCGGTCTGGGTGTCGTAGAAGGTGTAGGAGACCGACCGCTTGGGTGCCTTCTCGATCACCAGGTCCAGGGCGGCCTGCGCGAGCCCCAGCTGCGGGCCGGCCAGCACGATCGCCGCGACCGGGACGAACGCCGACCGGTAGAGCGGCTCGTCGGTGTGCTCGGTGCCGTAGCGCCCGCCGATCGCCGCCGGGATCGAGATCACCCGGTGCTCGGGGACGAGGACGTCGCGCGCGACCAGCGTGTTCGAGCCGGTGCCGCGCATGCCGGTGACGAACCAGGTGTCCTCGATCGCGAGGTCGGTCATCGGCACGAGCGCGAGGCCCTGGTCGACGACCTCGCCGTGCTCGTCGGGCACCGGGAAGCCGACCACGGCCCACTGCGCGTGCAGGCACCCCGACGCCCAGCCCCACCGACCGGTCAGCCGGTAGCCGCCGTCGACCCGCGTCGCCTCGGCCGAGGGGGCGAGCACACCGGCGATGCGCGCGTCGGGCGTGTCCTCCCAGACGTCGCGCTGGGCGCGGTCCCCGAACAGGCCGACGAAGAAGGCGCAGACGTTCATGAGCGTCGTGGCCCAGGACGTCGAGCCGCACCCGCGGGCGAGCTCGCGGGAGACCTCGAGCTTCGTGCGCAGGTCGGTCTCGAGCCCGCCGAGCCGCCGCGGCTTCATGATCGAGAAGAGGCCGGCCTCGTCGATCAGCGCGATGTTCTCCTCGGCGACCCGGCGCTCGGACTCGGTGCGCGCCGCGTTGCGGGCGAGGACCGGGACGATCTCGCGGGCGCGCCCGACGAGCTCGGCGCGCAGCGCCCGCGCCTCGGGGGTCGTACCGGGGCGGTCCAGCGAGCAGTCGTCCATCGACGGTGACGTCATCGAGCACCTCCAGGGGCCGGGTCGGTCACCTCGGCGTGACCTGTGCCACGACCGGACGCTAGAGAGCTATCTTATAAGTTGTCAACGTGCGCTACCGTGAGCGCCGGCGGTCGGGTGCGAGGGAGGGCGAGGGGTGACGGTGACGGCCGGCGGGGAGGACGCGGGTCCCCGCGGTGTGCGGTCGGTCGCGGCGCGCAAGGCGTCGGCGGTCGACCTCGTGCTGCACGAGATCCGCCGGTCGATCCTGCGCGGGGAGCTGCCGCCCGGGCAGCCGTTCACGGTGCCGGCGCTCACCGAGCAGCTCGGCGTGAGCCACGTGCCGGTGCGCGAGGCCCTCCGGCAGCTCGAGGCGCAGGGGCTCATCGTGCTCAGCCCGTCGCGCAGCGCGATGGTCACCCCGCTCGACCCCGACGACCTGCGCGCGATCTACCGGCTGCGGCTCACCGTCGAGCCCGAGCTCGCGGCCCTGTCCGCGCCGGACCGCACCGACGCCGAGATCGCCGACCTCGACGCGATGGTGCGCGCCACCTTCGGCGACGTGCTGGGCGAGGCGTTCTGGGAGCCGCACCGCGCCTTCCACGCCGCGCTCATCGAGCCGGCCGCGAGCGCCTGGGACCGGCGCATGCTCGCCCCGCTGTGGGACGCCTCCGAGCGCTACACGCGCCTGGTGTTCGACCCGCTCGAGGCCCCCGACTCCTTCGCCGCCCACCGCGCCCACGCCCACGACGCGCTCGTCGACGCGGCCCGCACCCGCGAGCCGGAGCGCCTGCGGGCCGCGGTGGCCGAGCACCTCGAGAACAACCTCGCGACCATGCTCGCCGCGATGAGCCGGCTGCCGCAGGGTCGGTCAGCCGGCCCGGCCGGGGGGCACGCCACGGCCTGAGCGCCGGGTCCGACGGTGGCGGGAGCGCGAACAGTGCGTGACGGCGCGGCGCTGAAACTCCCGGCGCCCCGCGCGACGCTCCAGGCTGGTGTCGTGGTCGACCTGGTGCGCTCCGAGCACCCCGACGCCCGGCTCGTTGCCGTCTCGCTGCGGCGGGGTCCCGACGACGTCGGGGTGCGGCTCGTGGTGCCCGGGCGCGTGCGGGTCGTGGAGACCGAGGTGGCCGACCGCGTCGCCCGCCTGCTCGACGCCGCCGTCGCCCACGCCCTCGCCCGGAGCCGAGGCGCGGGCCCGCCGGCCGAGATCGACCTCGACCGCCTCGTCGCCCGCGCCGAGGCCGACGTCACCGGGCGCGCCGGGCCTGACCCGCCGCGCCGTGTCACAGCACGGGGCGCCCGTCTCGTCGGGAAGGCATGAGCACAGCAACGCAACGCATGCAGGTCCTGGTCGTGGGAGCCGGGTACGCGGGGGCCACGGCCGCCGTGCGCCTGGCCGGGCGGGCCGAGGGGCGGGTGGACGTCACCGTCGTGAACCCGCGGCCCGGGTTCGTCAACCGGCTCCGTCTGCACCACGTCGCCGTCGGGCGGCGGGTCGCCGCACCGGCTCTGGCGACGATGCTGGGGGCGGGCGTCCGGTTCGTCGAGGGCCAGGTCACCGACCTCGGCCTCGACACCGGGCGCGCGATCGTCGCCGGCCCCGGCGGGCCCCGCACCATCCGCCACGACCGGGTCGTCCTCGCCACCGGCAGCACCACGGAGGTACCGGTGCCGGGCGGCGAGCACGCGCACGCCGTCGGCGACATCGGGGCCGCCCGACGGCTGCGGCACGCGCTCGACGAAGTGGCGGCCGGCGCGGACGTCGCCGTGGTCGGCGGCGGGTTCACCGGGCTCGAGACGGTCGGCGAGCTGGCCGAGCACCGCCCCGACCTGCGGGTACGGCTGGTGACCGCCGACGAGGTCGGGGCGTGGTTCACCCCGCGCGGCGCCGCGCACGTCCGGCGCACCCTGGCGACGCTGGGTGTGGAGGCCGTCGGCGGGAGGAGGGTCACGGCCGTGGAGCCCGGCCGGGTGCTCCTCGACGGCGGCGACACGCTGTCCGCGGCGCTCACGGTCTGGTGCGGCGGGTTCGTCGCCCCGTCGCTGGCGTGGAACGCCGGTCTCGCCGTCGACGAGCGCGGCGCCGTGCTCACCGACGGGCGGCTGCGCTCGCTCACCGACGACCACGTGCTCGCCGTCGGCGACGCCGGGCACGCGCCCGCGCCGGGCGGTGGCCGGTACAGCATGTCCTGCCAGTACGCGCTCCCGTCGGCCGCGCACGCCGCGGACCTCCTGGTGGCCGAGGCGCTGGGCACCCCCGACACCCGCCCCCTCGATCTGGGCTTCACCGCCCGCGTGGTCAGCCTGGGCCGCCGTCACGCCGTGCTGCAGCCGACCGACCGCCGGGACACCGCGCGGGGCCGGCCGATCACCGGCCGGGCGGCGGTCGCCACGAAGTGGTTCCAGGTCCGGGCCACCGTGGCCGCGATCGGCCTCGAGCGCCGCTTCCCCGGTGCCGCCCACTGGCCGCACGCGGCCGCCGACACCGGTGCCGCGACCCCGGCCGTCGCGGCAGGCTCGGCGTCGTGACCCGCGCCGAGGAGTTCATCGGGCACCGCCCGCTGCTGTTCGCCATCGCCTACCGGATCCTCGGCAGCGTCGCGGAGGCCGAGGACGCGGTGCAGGAAGCGTGGCTGCGCTACGAGTCGTCGACGACCGAGCCCGCCTCGGTGCGGTCGTTCCTGTCGGCGGTCGTCACCCGCATCGCCATCGACGTCCTGCGCTCGGCGCGGGTGCGGCGGGAGGCCTACGTCGGGCCGTGGTTCCCGGAGCCGCTGCTCAGCGACCCCTACTCCGACCCGGAGCGCGCGGCCGAGCTCGCCGACTCGGTGTCGATGGCGGCGCTGCTGCTGCTCGAGCGGCTCACGCCGACCGAGCGGGCGGTGTTCGTGCTGCGGGAGGTGTTCGGGTTCGGCTTCCCGGAGATCGCGCGGGCGGTCGGGCGCTCGGAGACGGCGTGCCGCCAGCTCGGGGTGCGGGCCCGCCGGCACATGGAGGAGGGGCGTCCGCGGTTCGAGGCCGATCGCCGCGAGCGCGAGGAGCTCGCCGCCCGCTTCGTCGACGCGCTGCGCGAGGGCGACCTCCACGGGCTCACCGAGCTCCTCGCCGCCGACGTCTCCGCGGTCGCCGACGGCGGCGGCAAGGGGCCGGCCTTCGCCCACCCGGTCGGCGGCGCGGCCCGGGTCGCGCGGCTGCTCCTGGGGTTCTCGACGTTCATGGACGGGGTGGCGGACGTGGCGTTCCAGCGGGTCAACGACCAGCCGGGCGTCGTGGTCCGCGACCGGGAGGGCCGGGTGGTCGCGGTGCTCGCCCTGGACGTGCTCGACGGGCGCATCCAGACGATCCGCACGGTGGTCAACCCCGACAAGCTCGGCCACCTCGGACCGGTCGCCGACGCGTGGCGGTTGCGCGCCGAGGCGCTCGCCCGGCGGCGGCCCGCGCGGGGGGAGGACGGCGTGACGTGAGCACGTCACGGCGCCGGATGGTCGGCCTCCGCGCGAATCCGGGGCAGGATGGTGACGTTCACCGACGACCGGGGGAGGAGCGGTGGCGACCATCAGGGACAGCGGCCTGGCGATGTCGGCGGGTCACGCCCACGCGCGCGTCTTCGACGCCGACGCCGACGACGCGTTCGACCGGCTCGCCCGCCTGGCCACCTCGCTCACCGGCGTGGCGCTCGGCGCCGTGTGGCTGGTCCTCGACGGCCGGGCCTACCTGCGCAGCGCGTCCGGCGCCGGGACGTCGGCGCCGGCGGCACGGGACGCCCGGCAGCAGGGGACGCCGGTCGACCGGTCACTGTGCTCCGTCGTCCTCGGGCAGGACGGGCCCGCCTGGGTGGAGGAGGCGGGCGACGAGCCCCACACGCGCGGCTGGGTGGAGACCACCTTCACCGACGTCCGCGCCTTCGCCGGCGTCCCGATCCGTGACCCCGCGGGGACGGCGGTCGGGGTGCTGTGCGCGGTCGACGCGGCCCGTCATCCCTGGTCCGCGCACGACCGCGACGTCCTGACCACCCTGGCCCAGGCCGCGACCGGCGAGGTCGCCCTGCGCTCGGCGCTGGCCGCCTCGCGGGCCGAGGGGTCGGCGGCGGCGCGCCGGGCCGCGGCGTCGGACCACGCCGCCGCGGAGGCCGGGCGGCAGGCCCGCGAGGCCGGGGTCCAGGCCCGGGAGGCGGGCGCGGCCGTCGTCTACTACCGCGAGCAGGCCCGGTCGGCGGGCGCGCAGGCCGCGACGTCGGACCAGCTCGCCGCCGACGCGCAGCGGCTGGCGAAGCTCGCCGAGGACCACGCCGCGGAGGCCGACGAGTTCGCGGCCACGCTGCGCGAGAGCCTGCTGCCGGCGCGCCTGCCCGACTTCCCGGGCGTCGAGGTCGCCGCCCGGTACCGGCCGGGCACGGGCGCCTCGGTGCTCGGCGACTTCTACGACCTGTTCCCCACGCCGGGCGGCTGGGGTGCGGTCGTGGGCGACGTCTGCGGCAAGGGCCCGCAGGCGGCCCGGACCACGGCACTGGCCCGCTCGACGGTGCGGGCGATCGGCCACACCGACGACGACCCCGCCGCCGTGCTCGCGGCGCTGCACGGGGTGCTGCACGTCTGGTTCGACCAGCGCCCGAGCTTCGTCACCGCCGTCTACGCGGGGATGGCGCCGCGCACCGGCGCGGAGGGGCTCGCGATCGGTGTCGCCAGCGCCGGGCACCCGCCCGCGGTGCTGCAGCGCCGGGACGGCACGGTCGTGGCCCTCGAGGCCGGGGGCCGGGCCCTGGGCGTCCGCGAAGAGCCGCGGATCGCCCTGGAGCGCGTCGACCTGGACGTCGGCGACCGCCTGATCCTCCTCACCGACGGCGTCACCGAGGCGCGCCCGACCGGCGGCGGCGAGCTGGAGCTCGAGGGCCTGCTGGCCGTCGTCGAGGGCCTCGACCCGGCGGCCGGCGCCGACGTCACCGCCGACGGTGTCCTCGCGGCCGTCGACGCCCACGCGGCCGGGGCGGCGCTCGACGACACCGCGCTCCTGGTGATCCGGGCGGGGCGGCGTCCGGGGGAGTGAGCCCCCGGGTTGGGCAGGGCGATCCCGGGGCATTCCCCCCGCCGCGATGACCACACCGGACCCCGCCCTCGACGACGACGTCGCTCCCTGGCCCGAGCCCTTCCGCATCAGCGTGCCCGCACGCGCGGACCACGTGCGGGCACTGCGCCGTCGGCTCTCGACGTGGCTCGCCGGCGACCACCTGGACGCCGACCTCGTCGACGACGTCGTCATGGCGACGTCCGAGGCGCTCGAGAACTGCTGCGACCACGCCTTCGTGGCGGCGTCGTCGGTCGGCACCATGACGCTGACCGCGCGGGCCCTCGACGACGCCCTGGTCATCACCGTCGGCGACGACGGAACCTGGCAGACGCCCGGACGGGAGACCACGGGCCGCGGGCGGGGGCTCGCGATGATGCGGCAGCTCGTCGACGACGTGGTCGTCGAGTCGACGCCGGCGGGCACGGAGCTCGCCCTCACCCGCTACCTGCGTCGCTGATCCCGCCCGCACCGACGACCGGGGGCGCCCCGCCGGTGCCGGCGGTCGGTCGTCGCCGCTAGAGGACGTCGATCGACACCGAGTTGCCGCTGAGGTTGTCGTTCAGGATCTCGTTGCAGGTGATGTTGAGGATGTTGGCGCCGCCGACCGGCGCCTGCGCCAGGGCGTTGCCGAGGAGCGCGTCGCCGCTGATGCCGCCGTTGGCCTCGGCGTCACCGCCGGTGACGTTGCAGTCGGAGCCGGCCTTCGGCTCGTGGTGCTCGTGCTCGTCGTGGCACTCGGTGGCCGACGCGAGCGGGGCGGCGGCGAGCAGGCTCGCGGCGATGCCGACCGTGACCACACCCAGCTTCTTGATCAACGTATCTACTCCTCGGAGAGCATGTCGGGGGAGCGCGGCCACGCCCGGGCTCCCGGCCCGGTCGGTGACCACGACCTCCCAACGACCACTCCGAAGAGTGGTGACGCACCGGCACCCCGTCACGCCGATGAGTGACGCGCGGTAGCGAATCCCGGCGGACGGTGGCGGAGCGTGTCGCCCGGTCGGCCGAGTCGCGCGACGCGGACGGCTCCCGGCGCGACGAGCAGCGCCGGGATCAGGGAGAGCGCACCCGCAGCACGGACCCGACCGCGCCCACCGCGACCATGACGATGACGAGGCCGAACAGCACGATCGCCACGGGCGCCAGGCCCCACACGTCGACGGCCAGCCCGGCGACGATGCTCGTGACCGCCGCGGCGAGGTAGCAGAACAGGTAGACCGCGCTGAGGGTGCCGGCGTGCGCGCCGTCCGGGCTGCGCTCGAGCAGGACCCGCATGGCGCCGGCGAACGCCACGCCGAAGCCCGCCCCGGCGACCACCGCGGCGGCGAGGTACGCGGCGAAGCTCGCGGCGGCGATCGCCCCGACGAACCCGGCCACCCCCACCACCAGGCCCACCGCCCCGCCCGCGAGCGCCCGCGTCGCGCGCAGCCGGTTCGCCGACAGGCCCGCGACCGGCCCGGCGAGGTGGTAGACGGCGACGGTGAGCGCCCCGCTGAACAGGTCGCCGCGGCCCAGCACCGACACCGCCAGCGACGGGGACAGCGCCTGGGTGAACCCGCCCAGCACGTAGGTCGCGGCGACGAGCAGGCACACCAGCCCGAACACCGGGCGCGCGCTCGCCGGCACCCGGACCACCGGCCGCAGCGACCGCACGGCCGCCGACCGGCTCCCGCGCGTGACCGTCTCGGGCAGGAGCAGCACCGCGAGCGCCGCCAGCACGAGCAGCGCGGCGACGACCACGAACGACCACACCGGCGCCCCGCCCGGCGCGAGCGCCACCGCGGCGCCCGAGGCCAGCGCGCCGATCGCGATGCCCCCGGGCGGTGCGCCGCTGGTCACCGCGCCGGCGAGCCCCGGCCGGGACGGCGGCGTGAGGTCCACGACGAACGCGCCGAGGGCGGACAGCGCGAGCCCGACCGAGAGCCCCTGGACCGCCCGCCCGACGATCAGCGGCGCCGCCGAGTCGACGGTCGCGAGCACGAGGCACGCCACGGCGCCGACCAGCAGCGCCGGCACGCCGACCCACCGCCGGCCGAGGTGGTCGGACAGGCTGCCGCAGCAGAGCAGGGCCGCGAGCAGCGGCAGGATGTAGATCGCGAAGGCGCCGGTGAGCGCGACCGTCGAGACCCCGTACGTCTGCTGGTAGACGACGTAGAGGGGCGCGGGCACGCCCGCCGCGGCGCAGGCGACGACGAAGGCGACCGACGCCGTCGTGAACGTCGCGAGGGGGCGGGCGGTGGTCCGGGTCCGGGTCCGGAGACGCAGCACCGGTGGCCTCAGGCCGGCCGGGCGTCGAGGGGCACGTCCCCAGCGTAGGCGGCGATCACGCGGTTTCGCGGCGCGAGCGCCGGGGGAGGCCTGCCGCCATGACGCGAGGGGACGAGGACGGCACCGGCATCGCGGCGGCGGATCGACCGGGGGAGCGGTCGGGCGGACGCCCCCGGGTGGTCGTCGTCGGCGGCGGGTTCGCCGGTTACCACGCCGTGCGGTCGCTGGCCCGCACGATGGGCGACAGCGCGGAGATCGTCCTGGTCAGCCCGACCAACTACTTCCTCTACCTGCCGCTGCTGCCCGAGGTCGCGAGCGGTGTCGTCGAGCCCCGGCGGATCTCCGTGTCGCTCGCCCGGACGCTGCCGGTCTCCATCCGGCACGCCCAGGGCGAGGTCGACGACCTCGATCTCGACCAACGGTCCGTGCGGTGGATGGACCCGGAGGGCCGGTACCACACCACGACCTACGACCGTCTCGTGCTGGCCGTCGGCAGCGTGCACAAGCTGCTGCCGATCCCCGGGTTGAGCGAGTACGCCCGCGGCTTCCGCGGCATCCCCGAGGCGCTCTACCTGCGCGACCACCTGATCCGGCAGATCGACCTGGCCGCCGCCACCGACGACCCCGACGAGCGCCGCGCCCGGTGCACCTTCGTCGTGGTCGGCGCGGGCTACACGGGGACCGAGGTCGCCGCCCAGGGCGTGCTGTACACGCGCGAGCTCGCGCGGTCCCGCGGCCTGGGCGAGGACGCCGTGCGGTGGCTGCTCGTCACCCGCGGGGAGGTCCTCTCCGGTCTCGACCCCCACCTCGGGCGCACCGCCGAGCGCGTGCTGCGCGAGCGGGGCGTCGAGGTGCGCACCGGCGAGACGGTGGAGGAGGCCGCCGAGGACGGCGTGCACCTGCGCGACGGCGAGCAGGTGCCGACCCGCACCCTCGTGTGGTGCGTCGGTGTCCGCCCCGACCCCCTGATCGAGGGCGTCGGCCTGGAGCTCGCCGAGGGTCGCGTGGTCGTGGACCGGACCCTCCAGGTGCCGGGGCACCCCGACGTCTTCGCGTGCGGTGACGCGGCCGCCGTGCCCGATCCCGGCCGGCCCGGTCGGTACACCGCCATGACGGCCCAGCACGCCGAGCGGCAGGGCAGGCTCGCGGGCCGCAACGTCGCGGCGTCGCTCGCCGGCGGGCGACGCCGCCCGTACCGGCACCGCGACCTGGGGTTCGTCGTCGACCTCGGCAGTACCGACGCGGCCGCCAACCCCCTGCACCTGCGGCTGGCCGGTCTCCCCGCCAAGGCCGTCGCGCGCGGCTACCACCTGTTCTCGATGCCCGGCAACCGCCTGCGCACGGCCGCGGACTGGCTGCTCGACGCCGTCCTGCCGCGCCAGTCGACCCAGCTGGGGCTGGTGCGCTCGGTGTCGGTGCCGCTGGACTCGTCGTCCCCCGAGGTGCCCCACCACCCGCAGATGGCCTTCCCGCCCGAGCGCGCGTCGGGCGACGCCGGCGGCTGACCCCCACCGCGCGGAGCCGCCGCCACGCGGAGGTCCGCCTACACCGGCACCGGCTCGCCCCGGCGCAGCGACGCCCGGTAGGGGTCGGGCGAGAGCAGAGCCGCGACAATCGTGATCAGCACCATCGCCGACATGTAGACCGCGATCCAGTCGTAGCCCCCGGTCGCGTCGAGCAGCGCCGTGGCGATCACCGGGGCCAGGCCGCCCGCGAACACGCTCGCGCCCTGCGCCCCGATCGACGCCCCGCTGTAGCGCACCTCGGGCTCGAAGAGCTCGGAGAAGTACGCCGGCTGCGGTGCGTAGACCGCCGAGTTGCCGACGTTCACCGCGATCACGGTGGCCAGCACGATCAGCGGGACCGAGCGGGTGTCGAGCGCCCAGAAGTACGGCCAGCTCATCGCGAGCAGGACGATCGAGCCCCAAAGCACGACCGGCTTCCGGCCGAAGCGGTCGCAGGCCCAGCCGTAGAACGGGATGCTGGCCAGCCCGACCGCCGACGAGATGATGACGGCGAGCAGCAGGTCGCCCCGCTGCATCCCCAGCACGACCGTGCCGTAGGTCAGGACGAACGTGGTGTGGATGTAGAAGGTGCTGTTCTCGGCGAAGCGCAGGCCGGCGGCCCGCAGGACGTTGCCCGGCTGGCGGCGCAGCACCGCGAGCACCGGCTGGCGCTCGATCTTCCCCGCCGACCTCGCCTGCTCGAACACCGGCGACTCGGCGACCCGCAGCCGGATCACGATGCCGACGGCGACCAGCACGATCGAGGCGAGGAACGGGACGCGCCAGCCCCAGGACAGGAAGGCCTCGTCGGACACGACCGCGGACATGATCAGCAGCGAGAGGTTGGCGATGAGCATGCCGGCCGGGACCCCGGTCTGCGGGAAGCTGCCGAAGAACCCGCGGCGGTGCGGGGGCGCGTACTCGACCGCCATCACCGCGGCGGCGCCCCACTCCCCGCCCAGCCCGATGCCCTGCACGATGCGCAGCAGCACGAGGATGATCGGCGCGGCGACGCCGATCGTCGCGTACGTCGGCAGCAGGCCGACGAGGAACGTCCCGCCGCCCATCATCACCACGGACAGGACCAGCATCGACTTGCGCCCGATGCGGTCCCCGAAGTGCGCGAAGATCACGCCGCCGAAGGGCCGGGCGACGAACCCGACGCCGAACGTCGAGAGCGCGAGCAGCGTGCCGGTCAGCGGGTTCGCGGTCGGGAAGAAGAGCTTGTTGAACACCAGCGCGGCCGCGGCGCCGTAGACGAAGAAGTCGAACCACTCGATCGACGTGCCGATCAGCGTCGCGCCCGCGACCCGGCGGGTCTCGGCCGCGGTCGGGGCGGGGCGTTCGCCCGGGTCTGTCGCCATGTGCTCGACCTCCGGCCCTCCGCTGCGCGGATATGTGAAATCCGTGTGACGGACACCATACGGAGCGGAGTGTCCCGGTCACCAGGGGTCGTCCCGACGAGCGGGAGGGAGACCGGACGGATGACACTCGAGGTCATGTTCCGGAGCGAGGCGGCGGGCGGGGTGGTCGTCGACCCGCACGGGCGGGTGGCGGTCGTGCGCCAGCCGGCGCGGACGTGGTCGCTGCCCAAGGGCCATCTCGAGGACGGCGAGGACGTGCTCGAGGCCGCGCGGCGCGAGATCCACGAGGAGTGCGGCCTCGCCGACCTCGAGCTGGTGCGCGAGCTCGGCTCCTACACCCGCCTCGGCTTCCGGTACGGGCTGCCCGAGAGCAAGACGATCACGCTCTTCCTCTTCCGGAGCGTCGAGGCGACGCTCGCGCCGCTCGACCCGGCCAACCCCGAGGCCCGCTGGGTGCCACCGGCGTCGGTCGCAGGGACGCTGTCGAACCCCGCCGACGGACGCTTCTTCACCCGCGAGGTGTTACCGCTGCTGTGAAGATCCAGCGCATCCACGTCCACCAGTCCCTGCTCCCGGTGGTCGGGGACGCCTACCGGATGTCGCACGTGACCCTCGAGGAGCTCGACAGCACGCTCGTGGAGGTCGTCACCGACGACGGGCGCAGCGGCTGGGGCGAGACCTGCCCGCTGGGCCCGGTCTACCAGCCCCACCACGCCCTCGGCGCCCGCGCCGGCCTCGAGCAGATCGCCCCCGGCCTCGTCGGGACGGAGATCACCTCACCCCGCCGGCTCGCGCAGCGGATGGACGCGCTGCTGGCCGGGCACGGCTACGTCAAGGCCGCCCTCGACATCGCGGTCCTCGACCTGCTCGGCCAGGACCTCGGTGTCCCGGTCTCGACGCTGCTCGGCGGGGCCCTCGTCGACCGGGTCCCGGCCTACGACGCGGTGCCCGTGGGCCCGGCCGAGGACGTCGCCCGGCTCGCCGAGCAGAAGGTCGCCGAGGGTTACACACGGGTGCAGGTGAAGCTCGGCGGGCGGGACCTCGCGCAGGACGTCGACGTCGTGCGCCCGAGCTGGGAGGCCGTCGGGCACCGGGCGCGCCTCGCGGTGGACGCCAACCGGGGCATGACGGTGGCGCACGCCGTGCAGTTCGACCGGCTCACCGCCGACATCCCGTTCGTCCTCGAACAGCCGTGCAACACCCTCGCGGAGATGGCCCTGCTGCGCGGACGCCTCGCCCACCCGGTCGCGCTGGACGAGAACACCGAGGACGTCGACGTCGTCCTGCGCGCGATCAGCGACGGGCTCGCCGACGGGTTCGCGTTCAAGGTGACCCGCCTCGGCGGCCCGACCCGGGCGGCGCAGGCGCGCGACCTGTGCGCCCTGCGCTCCCTGCCCCACACCGTCGACGACGCCTGGGGTGGCTCGGTGATCGCCGCCGCCTGCGTGCACCTCGCCGCCACCGTCGAGCCCCGGCTGCTCGAGGGCACCTGGATCGCCCAGGACCGCATTGCCACCCACTACGACCCCGCCCACCCGGTCGTGGTGGAGGACGGGCACATCGCGGTACCGCAGGGTCCGGGGCTGGGCGTCGCCCCCGATCCCGCACTCCTCACCCGTCGGCTCGCGACCTACTCCTGATCTCCCGCGTGAGGGGTGCCGAGCTGGTCATCCCTGCGCAGCCGGGCGTCCGCGGCGGCGCGAGGCGGAGCGGGGCGGCGCGGCGCGCATGTGGTCGCGCACCGGCCCGAGCAGGCCGGCGAGGGCCTGCGCGTCGGCGCGGGAGAGCGGCTCGAAGAGCAGGTCGCCGACGACCTCCTCGTGGCCGGGCAGCACCCGCGCGAGCAGCGCGCGGCCGGCGTCGGTGATGGTGATCGTGACGCCCCGCTCGTCGTCGTGCGACGGGCGTCGGGTCACGAGGCCGGCCTTCTCGAGCAGGCCCGCCTGGTAGGTCAGCCCGCTGCGGCTGACGACGATGGCGTCGGCCAGGTCGGTCATGCGGTGGCTGCCGGTCGACGACCGGTGCAGGCGCATGAGCACCTGGAAGCGCACGAAGGTCAGGCCGCCGTCGGCGTGCAGCTGCTGCTCGATCGCGTGGCGGAGCAGGCTCGTCACCTCGATCAGCGCGAAGTAGGCGCCGAGCTGCACGGGGTCCACCTCGTGGGGCGGGTCGCGCGGTGGGTCGGGCATCACCCGAGTCTAGTTGCTTCGAATTGGAAGCAGGACTAGCGTCGTGGAGAGGTGCTTCGAGTTCGAATCACCGTGTCCGAGCAGTGCGGTCTCGAGAGGACGGCCCGGCGATGAAGGCAGTGCGCTTCCACGAGTACGGCGGCCCGGAGGTCCTGCGGTACGAGGACGTGGAGCAGCCCGTCCCGGGCGCGGGCGAGGTGCGGCTGCGGGTCGCGGCGTCGGCGTTCAACCTGGTCGACGACGGCATCCGCGGGGGCTACCTGCAGGGCCCCTTCCCGGTGGTCCTGCCGCACGTGCCCGGCATCGAGGTGGCCGGCACGGTCGACGCGCTCGGCGAGGGCGTCGACGACGGGGCTGACGGCGGGGACGGGCTGCACGTCGGCGAGGAGGTCGTCGGCTTCCTGCCGATGGTGGCCGACGGCGCGGCCGCGGAGTACGTGGTCGCCCCCGCCGCGGTCCTGGCGACGGCGCCGCGGAGCATCCCGCTGGCCGACGCCGCGGCCCTGCCGATGGTGGGGCTCACCGCCTGGCAGGCGCTGGTCGACGACGCGAAGGTGACCGCCGGCCACCGCGTGCTCGTCAACGGCGCCGGCGGGGGCGTCGGCGGCTACGTCGTGCAGCTCGCGAAGCACGCGGGCGCCCACGTCATCGCGGTCGCGAGCCCGCGCAGCGGCGACCGGTTGCGGGCTCGCGGCGCGGACGAGGTCGTCGACCACACCAGCACCGACGTCACCACCGCGGTCGCCGAGCCCGTCGACGTCCTGGTCAACCTGGCCCCGATCACCCCCGAGGAGCTCGGCGCGCTCGTCGGCCGGGTCCGTGACGGCGGGGTCGTCGTCAACACCGTGCCCTCCACGCCGGCGCCCGCCGACGAGGCGCGCGGCGTGCGCGCGGTCGACGTCTTCGTCCGCAGCGACGCCGAGCAGCTCGCGCACCTCGTGGCCCTGGTCGACCGCGGCGAGCTCCACGTCGACGTCGACCGGCGGGTGTCCCTGCCGGAGCTGGCGACGATCCACGCCGAGGCCACCGCCGGCACCCTGCGCGGCAAGGTCGTCGTCCTGCCGGAGTGACGCGCCCCGCTACTCGCGCTCGGCCCGGCGCTCGGTGACCTCCGACACGACCCAGCGGGCGACGTCGGCGAGCTTCATGTTGGTCTCCTGCGACGACGAGATCAGCAGCGCGAACGCCTCGTCGCTGTCGAGCGCGAAGCGTTCCATGAGGATGCCCTTGGCCTGCCCGATGGTGTCGCGGGTGTCGAGGGCGGCCCCGAGCAGCTGGGCGTGGTCGGCGCCGTAGAGCAGCGCGCTGGCGTGGCCGGCGAACACCCCGGCGGTGACCACGGCCTGCTCGTCGAAGGCGTCGGGCTCGGGCGCGTAGAGGTTGAGCGCCGCGCGCCGCCCGCCCGTGCTCCCGGTCATGGACGCGGAGAGGATCGACCGGAAGCCGGCGTCGACGGCGCGCGGGGCGAAGCGCGGCCAGCGGCGGGCGTCCTCCCCGCCCAGGTCGCGGGCGAGCAGGACGCCCGCCTCGGGCGGCTCGTCGGCGGCCTCCACGCACGGGCCCTCGCCGAGCTCGCTCTGGAGCTGGTCGAGGCCGTGCACGACCGGGTCCGTCGCGTGGCTGGAGCGCACGTCACGCTCCTCGGTCCGGGAGATGCCACCCCCGGCGGCGGCCGGGACGAGGGCGACCGCCGCGGTCACCAGCTGGGACAGCAGCGCGTCCCGGTCGCGAATGCTGCGCTTGTCGATGAGGTCCTGGAGCGCGGCCCGCATGGTGACCACGAGGTCGTCGTCCGAGGTCCGGAGATCGTCCGCCGTCATCGGGGAAGTGCCTTTCGCGAGGTGCGCGCCGCTGCCTCCGCCGGGCGCGCCACGGTGGAGGGTGGCTGGTCACCCGCTCCGAGAATGTACATCCCACTCGTCTCGTGTCCCATCCCGTCCGCGTACGGGCGGATCGGCGATCCGTGGCCGGCCGCCGGGTTCGGCGATAGAAAGGCGGACACGAGGCCGGCGTCCTGCTGCTCGTTCACACCGCCGTCCCGGGCAGCGAGAGCCACGAGAAGCTCCAGCTGCTGTCGGTCATCGGCATTCCGGCCGCCGCGCCGCACTGAGGGCCGGCACCACCACCCCACGAGAGGAACCCTGTGTCGTCGGTGATCTCGACGTCGATCGACCGCGGAGGCATCGACCTGGCCGCGCACCTGCACGTGCCCGACGGGTTCGACGGCGCGGTGCCGCTCCCCGCGCTGGTGCTCGCGACGCCGGGCAGCAGCGTCAAGGAGCAGATCGGGGCGACCTACGCGCGACGGCTGGCCGACCGCGGCTGGGTCGCGGTCACGTTCGACCCGGCCTTCCAGGGTGAGAGCGGCGGCGAGCCCCGGGACCTCGAGGACCCGGCCGAGCGGGTCGCCGACCTGCGCTGGGTCGTCGACCACCTGGTCCGCCGCCCGGGGGTCGACGCGCGGCGTCTCGGCATGCTCGGCCTCTGCGCGGGCGGGGGCTACGCCGTGCGCGCCGCGATGACCGACCACCGCCTGCGCGCGCTCGGCACCGTCGTCCCGTCGGACATCGGTGGCGCGTTCCGCGCGATGGCGGCCGCCACGCCCGAGGGGGTCGCCGGCACCCTCGAGGCGCTGGCACGGCGGGCGCCGGCCGATGGCGACGGTGCCGGCGACGACGGCGACGAGGCCCGGCAGCCCTGGTTGCCCGACACCCTCGAGGACGCGCGGGCCGCGGGCGTCACCGACGTCGACCTGCTCCAGGCCGTCGAGTACTACCGCACCCCGCGGGGCCACCACCCCCGCTCGACCAACCGCCGGCACGTCCGCAGCGACCCCGCGATCCTCGGTTTCGACGCCTTCCACCTCGCCGACGTGCTGCTCACCCAGCCCGTCCAGGTCGTCGTCGGCGGCGAGGCCGGGACGACCGGCTCCCGCGCCGGCGGCGAGCGCCTCGCCCGCCTGGCGCCCGTGGCCGAGGAGGTGCTGGTCGTCGAGGGTGCTCGGCACTACGAGATGTACGACGTGCCCGCGTACGTCGACGAGGCCGTCGAGCGCCTCGCGGCCTTCTTCGCCGCGCACCTGCCGTGAGCGACGACGCGGCACCGTGGCGGGTCCTCGCGACGATCCTCGTGGCGAGCGTCCTGCTCGCCGTCCTCGTGGTCACCGCGGCCAACGTCCTCGTCGTGGCGCGGACCGACGAGGTCGTGACCGCCGAGGTCGCCGCGGTGCGCCCTGCCCAGGTCGCGATCGTGCCCGGGTCGCTGGTGCGCCCGGACGGGACGCTGGGCGCCGTGGTCCGCCAGCGGGTCGACGCGGCCGTCGCGCTCTACCGCGACGGACGCGTGCAGAAACTGCTCGTGTCCGGCGACCACGGCCGCCCCGACTACAACGAGCCCGACGCGATGCGCGACGCCGCGCTCGCCGCCGGCGTCGCACCCGAGGACGTCTTCACCGACTACGCGGGCTTCGACACCTGGCACACCATGCGCCGCGCCCACGACGTCTTCGGTGTCGCCTCGGCGGTCGTCGTCACGCAGGCGCCCGCCGCCGCGCGGGCGGTCGACCTCGCCCGCGCGGCGGGGCTCGACGCGCAGGGCCTGGTGACGGGCGAGGGCGGCCGGGCCGGGCGCGAGGTCCTGGCCCGGGTGCGAGGGCTCGGCCAGGCCACCCTGCGCCCCGAGGTCACCGGCGGCGCCGCCATCCCCGTCGCCGGCGACGGCCGGGCGTCGTGGGCCCGGCCGGTGCCCGCGGTGGTGCCGCGGTAGACGTCCGGCGCCACGAGGCGTTGGCGGCCCGGGACGACCGCGTCCGGCACCGTCACCGCACCGTGCGGAGGTGACGGCGAGTCAGGCCCGGGCACCCGGGGTACAGAGGCTCATGGCCCGGTTCGAGAAGACCGGGGAGCGCGCCGGGACGCCGTACCGGGTGCGTCCCCCGGAGCGCGGACACCACCGGGGTCCCGTGTCCCCGCCCGGGATCCACCTCGCCGGGGTCGGCCAGTCCGGCGGGCCGGCGCACGGCCGTCCCCGCAGCCGGGCCACCGCCGCCGTGGCCCGCCTCGGCGCCGCGCTGATCGTCTTCGTGCTGGCCCTCCTGCTCGTGACCGGTGTCGAGGTCGTGATGGGCGAGCCGCTCTCCGGCGGCGACACCGGGCACACCAGTCTCGGCGATCTCCTGCACCCGCGCTGAGCTCCCGTTGCTGAGACGGGTCTCAGCGTTGGGCGCCGCGGTGTCGGGGGTGTGTTCTAGGTTCGAACACATGAGCGAACCGGTGGGTGTGGTCGGGCAGGAGCTGCTCGACCGTGCCCGAGCGCGGATGGTCGCGTTGCGCGCCGAGCAGTTCCGGTTGCTCGAGGACATCGCCGCGCTGGAGGCCGACGGGGTCGCCGAGCGCACCGGCGATGCGGGCACGGCGCGGCTGGTGGCGGACCTGGGGCACGTCGACGCCCACGACGCCAAGCGGTGGTGCGAGGAGGCCGCCGACCTCGTGGCGCGGTGCTCGTTGCTGGGCGAGTCGTTGCCGCCGCGGCTGCCGGCCACCGCGGCCGTGGCCGCGGCGGGGCAGATCGGGGCGGGGCACCTGGCGGTGATCCGCCGGACCATGGCCCGGCTCGACCGGGTGGACACGGTGAGCGCCGAGCAGTGGGCCCAGGCCGAGGCGATCCTGGCCGCCCAGGCCACGCGGTTGGCGCCGCGCGCGCTGGCCAAGGCCGCCGAGGCGCTGCTGGCGCGGCTCGACCCGGACGGGGTCGCCCCGGCCGACGGGGAGGACTGCCGCGACGAGCTGATCTGGGCCCGGCGGCGCCGCGACGGCGCGTTGGAGTACAAGGGCCGGCTGCACGACCCGGTCGACGCCGAGGCGTTCTGCGAGGTCATCGACGCCCTGGCCCAGCCGTGCGGGCCCGAGGACCGCCGCGAGATCGGGCGCCGCCGCGCCGACGGGCTCAAGGACCTCGTCCAGGACGCCCGCCGCCCCGGCGGCCTCACCCCCACCGATGAGCTCGAGCCGGTCGACGGCACCGCCGCCCCGGACACCCAGGACACCGAGGACACCGAGGACACCGAGGACACCGAGGACACCGAGGACACCGAGGACGTCGAGGACACCGAGGACGTCGAGGACGTCGAGGACGCCCTGATCTCCGCGCCGCGCCCGGCACCCGAGCGGGCGGGGCGGGTCGAGCGGCCGCCGCGGGTCGAGCGGCCCGGCCGGGCGCTGCTGACGATCACGATGGACCACCGGTGGCTGCAGGCGGCCACCGGCCACGCCACCCTCGACTCCGGGCACCGGGTCGCCGCCGCCACCGCGCGCCGCTGGGCCTGCGACGTCGAGGTCGTGCCCGTGGTGCTCGGGTCGCGCTCCGAGCCCCTCGACGTCGGCCGGGCCACCCGCACCGTGCCCGAGGCGATCCGCCGGGCGCTCAACCTGCGCGACGGCGGCTGCGCCTTCCCCGGCTGCGACCGCCGACCCCGCCGCTGCCAGGCCCACCACCTGCACCACTGGGCCGACGGTGGGCCGACCTGCCTGGCCAACCTGGTGCTGGCATGCCGCTACCACCACCGGCTCATCCACCACGGCCACTGGCAGGTCACCATCCGCGACGGCCTGCCCTGGTTCACCCCACCACCCTGGATCGACCCCGACCAGCAGCCCCGACCCGGCGGCCGACCCCGCGTCCCCCTCTGACACCACGGGGCGTCGAGGCGGAGGTGCGCCCTCGTGCCGTGAGCCCGCTTCATCCCGTGCGGGTGGGGACGGCCGGGTGCCTGCGGCGCTACGACGGTCGGGTGTGCCTGCTCATCATCCTGCTGCTCCTCGGGCCCCGGGCCGTGATCCTCGTGTGGTGGCTCCTCGCGCCGCTGGTGTGGGACGCCGCGTTCGGGACGCTGCTGGTGCCGATCCTCGGCTTCCTGTTCCTGCCGTGGACGACGCTGGCGTACGTGCTGGTCGTGCCCGGTGGCGTCGGCGGCCTCGATCTCCTGTGGCTCGTGCTGGCGTTCCTGCTCGACGTCAGCAGCCACGTCGGGGTGTACGGGCGCCGGCGACGCGCGGTGGCGTGACCGCCCTCGCCGACGGCGGCCGGGTCGCCCGGCGGGCCGTCGTGATGCGGACGCTGCCGGACCGGACGGTCGCTAGGGTCGTCGGGACAGGGTGCGCCGGACCTCGTGGCGCGGTCGTCGGGCCCGTGACCGGTCCGCGAGAGGAGTCGCCGTGGTCCGCGCGAGCGGCA
Source organism: Actinomycetospora sp. ABD4_176 (assembly GCF_056311855.1). Classification (NCBI taxonomy): domain Bacteria; kingdom Bacillati; phylum Actinomycetota; class Actinomycetes; order Pseudonocardiales; family Pseudonocardiaceae; genus Actinomycetospora; species Actinomycetospora sp. ABD4_176. The sequence goes on from NZ_CM149974.1 coordinate 5,527,355, forward strand.
CGGCGCACGACGTCGCCGTCGAGGGCGGTTCCCGCGCCGGCATCGCGACGATCGGGCTGGTCGGCGGGGTCGTCGGCGGGCTGATCGGCGGGGGCAGCGGGGTGCTCTTCGTGCCCGCGCTCGACCGCTTCACGGCGATGACCCGCGCCCGGGTGCACGGCACGTCGACCATCGCCAACATCGGCGTCTGCGTCGCCGGCGCCGCGACCTACGCCGTCGGCGGCGGCGCGCTGGACCTGCGGGTCGGGACCGGGATGCTCGTCGGCGGCACGTTCGGCGGGCTGCTCGGGCCGTGGCTGCTCGCCCGGGCCCGCGAGACGGTGCTGCGGGTCCTGCTCATCGCGATCCTGCTGATGGCCGCGGGCAAGTTCACGCTCGACGCCGTCGACCCGGCGCTCCTGCGCCACGCGCTGGTGCCGGCGGAGCTCCTCGCGGACCCGTGGTTCGTGGTGCCGACGACCGTCCTGGTGGGGCTGGTGATCGGGGCCTGGTCCGGGGCGATGGGCCTGGGCGGGGGGCTGCTGGCGGTGCCGGCCCTCGTCCTGCTCTTCGGCGTGGAGCTGCACGTCGCCGCGGGGACGTCGTTGCTGATGTTCATCCCGAACTCGGTCGTCGGGTCGGTGGTGCACGTCCGCCAGGGCACGGCGTCGGCGCGGTGGGGGTGGCTGCTCGGGCTGACCGCCGCGCCCGGCGTCGTCGCCGGTGCCGTGCTCGGTCTGGCCCTCGACGCGGAGGTCCTCGGGCTGGTGTTCGCGGTGTTCGCGCTGCTCATGGCGATCCGGGAGATCCTCGCGCTGCGACGGCGGACGCGGCGGCGCGACGACCTCCGCTGACGTCCGAGCAGGGTGCCGCACGCCGCCTCAGCGTCGGTCGGTGCCGCTCTTCTTCTCGGCCTCGCCGGCGAGCCACTCGGCGACCTTGACCAGCTTCATGTTCGTGTTCTGCGACGACTCGACGAGCATCGAGAACGCCTGCGCCTGCCCGACGCCGAAGCGCTCCATGAGGATGCCCTTGGCCTGCCCGATGACGTCGCGGCTCTCGAGGGCCGTGTGCAGGCCCTGGACGCGCTGGGCGCCGTGCAGCACCAGGGCCGCCTGCGCGGCGAAGAGCCGGCCGGCGTCGACGGTGCTCTCGTCGAACACGTGCGGTCGCGAGGCGTAGAGGTTCAGGGCCCCGGCGCTGCCGCGCTCGGCGAAGAGCTGGAAGGACATCAACGAGCCGATGCCGAGCTCCTGCGCCGCGCGCGCGTAGCGGGGCCAGCGGTGTTCCGCCTCGCCCATGTCGTCGATGACGGTGCGCTGCTCGTGCCAGATGGACTCCAGGCACGGTCCCTCGCCCAGCGCGTTCTGCAGCTCGTCGATCTGGCGCACGACGTCGGTGCTCGGGGCGTACGACTCGACCCGCCGGCCGTCCTCGACGAGCGAGACGCCGGCCTGCTCGACGTGCGGGACCGTCTGGATCGCGCCCCGCACCACGAGCGTGAGGGTGTGCTCGACACCCTCCTCACCCCGCTCCAGCAGGTTCCGGGCCGCCTGCTCCAGCGTGCGCGCCAGGTCCTCGCCGACGCGTGCGTCGGCTCCCGGGTGGACGTGCTCCCGCTCGTCACTCTCCCGTGTGGACGCCATGCGAAGAGAAATACCCACGAACGTAAGGAGGCGACACGTTCGAGGCCCGGTGACGCTGAACGCCCGGTCGCCCTCGGCGGCGGCCTCACCCGGTCGGCCGATGGTCCGCTCTTCGATCAGCAGGGACGGTACGGAGCGTGATCGACACGGCGACCCAGGCCGCCCTCCCCGAGGTGCACCCGTCCGTCGAACAGATCGTCGCCGCGCTGTCGGCGGCGGGGGAGCGCGTGGTGCTGCGCCACCCCGACGGGGCAACCACGGGCGCGGAGCTGCTGGCGGCCGTCCACCGCTACGCCCGCGCGCTGTCGAGTCTCGGTATCGGTTCCGGCGACCTCGTCGCCCAGTACGCGCCGAACCGACCCGACGCGCTCGCGGTGCGCTACGCGACGCACCTGGTCGACGCGGGCGCGGTGTACCTGTCGGCCCCGCCCGGGCCCGAGCGCCGCGCGCGCCAGCTCGAGCAGATCGACCCGCGGCTGGTCGTGGTGTTCCCGCAGACCGCGCACTGGCTGCCCGGGACGACGGCGCCGGTCGCCGCGGTCGGTCCGGTCGAGGGCGTGCCGTTGCGCCTCGACGAGCTCGCCGCCGCGCAGTCGCCGGAGGCGTTCGCGTCGCGCTCGCAGCTGGGCGATCTCGGCACGGTGCTGTCCTCGGGCGGCACCACCGGCATCCCCAAGGCGAGCATCCGCGACGTCGCCGCGTGGGCCGCCGCGGTCGCGACCCCGCCGCGTCCCGAGCGGCGCCAGCTCGCGTCGGGCGCGGAGGCCTACCTGACGCAGATCCTCGTCGCCCAGACGATCATCGGTGGAGGCGTGGTGGTGCTGCGCGACGACTCCGAGCCCGCCGCCCTGCTCGCGCAGATCGAGACCGAGCGGATCACCGACCTCTTCCTCGTCGAGCCCCAGCTGGTCGCGCTGATGGACCACCCCGACGTCGCCCGCCGCGACCTGTCGAGCCTGCGGACGCTGACCCACATCGGCGCGTCCGCGCCGCCCGCGCTGCGCCGCCGCGCCCGCGAGCGGCTGGGCCCGGTGGTCCAGCACACCTACGGCGCCAGCGAGATCGGCATCGTCAGCGCCCTGCGCCCGGCCGAGCACGACCCCGACGACCCCGAGCGCGCCACCAGCGCCGGGCGGATCCTGCCCGGCGTCGAGGTCCGGTTCCGCCGCACCGACGGCACCCTCGACCCGGACCACGGCAGCATCGAGGTGCGCTCGCCCGCGATGGCCCACGGCTACCGCAACCGCCCCGTCGAGCAGGCCGAGCACTTCGTCGACGGCTGGTACCGCACCGGCGACCTCGGGCGTCTCGGCGCCGACGGGCACCTCCACGTCCTGGGGCGTGCCGCCGACTGCGCGGTCGTCGACGGGCGCCTGGTCACCCCGACCGGCATCGAGGACACGCTGATGCGGCTGCCGGCGGTGCGCTACGCGGTCGTCGTCGCCGACCTCGCCCGCGACCGGCGCGTGGCCGCGGCACAACCGTGGCCCGGCACGGACGTCGATCCGGCGGCGTGCCGCGACGCGGTGGCCGCCGAGCACGGGGAGGCCGTCGCGGCGACCCTGGTCGTCGTCCCCCTCGACGAGACGCCGCTCACCGAGCAGGGCAAGCCCGACCGCGCCGCGATCCTGGCCCGGGTCACGTCCTGAGCCGGGGCGTCCCTCGCTCCCGCAGGAACGCGACGACCCGCGCCTGCGCCTCAGCGGCGTCGGGGTGGGTGTAGAGGGCGAGGTGGGTGCCGGTGTCGAGGGTGAGCAGCTCGGCGCCGGGGATGGTGCTCGCGGCGAAGGTGCTGTGCGCCGGGGGCAGGTCGCTGTCGGCGCTGCCCTGCACGACCAGCGTCGGCGCGGCCACCTTCTCCAGCTCGAGCGAGGTGATCGCGGCGAACCGGTCGAGGTCGTTGTGGTAGCCGGCGCGGCGGTGGGCGTCGGGGACCGCGGTCGGGCCGAGGGCGAGGGCGAGGTCGCGCTTGTCCGGGTCGGCGAGGACCTCCCGGACGCGCTGCGTGAGCTGCTCCTCGGTGAGGTCGCCCTCGCCCGCGAGCTCGCCCCGGATGTACTGCTCGGGCTGGTGGGCGGCGAGCAGCCGCAGGAGCCAGCGGCCCGGTGCGGTGGTGAACATCAGTCGGGTCGCGAGGTCCTGGTCGGGCGGGTCGTAGGCCCGGCTCACCGCGGCGTTCGCGACGAGGGCGCCGACGCGCTCGGGGTGGCGGACGGCGAGCCGGTACCCCGCGGGCCCACCGCCGGACCAGGTGTAGACGCCGGCGCGGTCGACGCCGAGGTGGTCGAGGAGCGCGGCGAGCAGGTCGGCCTGCTCGTCGATGCCCTCCCGGCCCGCGAGCGGCGTGCGCAGGTAGCCGGGACGGGAGAGCAGGATCGCCGCGACGCCGTCGCGGGGGAGGATCCGTGCCATGAGAGCCGCGGCGTCGATGCCGCCGGGGCTGCCGTGCACGACGAGGACCGGTGTCCCGGTGCCGACGACGGCGTACTCGACGGGCCCCGACGCGGTCTCGGTGACCTCGGCGACGTACGCGGGTGCCCGGTCCATCACGGCTCCTCGGCGCCCGCTCGCGGCGGGACGTTGTGGTTCATGCGGAACAGGTTGCCCGGGTCCCAGGCCGTCTTGATCTCGACGAGACGGTCCCAGCGGTCGGGGTCGTAGGCGGCGCGGACGTCGGCCGGCGTGACGTGCGGGCCGGCGAGGAAGTTGACCAGCGCGCCGCCACTGCTCCAGGGGCGCAGGTCGTCGAGCAGCGCCTGCTCCGCGGCGCCGTCGGCGGCGGTGGGACCGCCCGGGTGCGGGTAGGCGGTGGCGTAGACCGTGTAGGCGCCGTCGCGGTGCCCGACCGCGTTGGGCACGGCGGGATCGCGGCCCAGCGCCCCGCCCATCTGGCGGATCTCGGTGACGAACGGGGCGTGCGGCCCGGCGTGGCGCAGGATCGTCGCGACGGTGTCGTCGTCGGCGGCGTGCAGGACCAGCGAGCGGCTGTTGGTGGCGCGCGGGCTCGTCGGGTCGTTGTGGATGCTGCCGACGTCGGTGACGGGCATCGTGCGCACGGTGTCGGCGAGCGGCGTCGCGACCTGCCGGATCGGGGCGATGACCTGCTCGCAGCGGTCGGGGCTCCCGGTGGAGCTGACCCGCACGTGGGCGCACCAGCGGGCCCGCAGCGGCGCGGGCACGGCCGGCAGGTCGGGGAAGGTCATGACCGCCGCGGACAGGCTGATCTCGTCGAGGGCGTCGCGGCCGGCCGCGAGCAGGGCGGTGAGCACCGCGCCCGCGTCCTCCCCGGGGAAGAACAGCCCGCCGCCGTAGAGCTCGGCGAGCTCGACCAGCCCGATCTGCATCCCGGTGACCACGCCGACGTTGCCGCCACCGCCGCGCAGCGCCCAGAACAGATCGGGGTGCTCGTCGGCGGTCACGCGCCGCGGGACGCCGTCGGCGGTGACCACGTCGAGGCGGCGCACGTGGTCGGCGGAGAAGCCCCAGCGCCGTCCCAGCACGCCCAGCCCGCCGCCGAGGGTGTAGGACACGGCGCCGACCGCCGGCGCGGAGCCCGCCAGCGGGGCGAGCCCGTGCGGCGCCGCCTCGTGCAGCACCCGGCTCCACACCGCGCCGGCCTCGACCCACGCCGTGCGGTCGGCCGGATCCACGCGCACCGCGTCGGCCCGCCGCGTCGTGATGAGCAGGGCGTCGTCGGCGGGCGCGGTGATGCCGTGGCCGGTGGCCTGCACGCCGACCGCGAGCCCCTGCTCGAGCGCGTGGCGCACGCCGGCCACCACGTCGGCCGCCCCGAGCGCGCCGACGATCACCGCGGGGTGCTGGTCGACGGCGAGGTCGAAGCCCGCGAGCTCGGCGGCGTAGCCGTCGTCACCGGGTCGCAGGACGGGACCCTGGATCCCGAGTCGGCCCCCGAGGCGTGACACCGCGTCATCATCGGGCCCGCCGAGAGCGGGATCATCGGCCGTCCGGGTGGTGGTCCCGCTCGCCCCGGTCAGAGCACGAGGAGCCCGATGACGAGTGCCAGGGCGACGAGGACCAGCAGGACCGCGATGCCGACGGCGAGCCCGCGCCCGCCCCGGCCGTCCGCGGGCGCCTTCTCGTCCCTCCGCGTGCGCGGACCCTGCTGGTGGTGGTGGCGGCTGCGGTCGTGCTCCGCGGCGGGGTCGTCCCGCGTCGGGCCGTGGTCGGCTGCACCGGTCATCCCGGTGGTTGCCCGCCGGGTGCGGATGTCGAATCCGGCCAGGTCCCGTTCGTCGCCAGGGTGAGGGACCGGCGTCGGGCCGGTCCACCGTGCCGACGGAGGACACCGTGACCGCCACGTACACGCTCGACGTCTTCGCCAGCCTCGACGGCTACGGCTCCTACGGTGCCGACGGCGACTGGGGCGGCTACTGGGGCAAGCAGGGGCCCGAGCTCCTCGACCACCGCCTCGCCTCGTTCGCCGAGCCGCAGCGGATGGTCCTCGGGGCCACCACGTTCCGGGTCTTCGCGTCCATGCTGGCCGAGAGCACCGAGGAGTCCGAGGTGCGCGACCCGTGGGTCGACCGCATGCGCGCGATGCCGCTGACCGTGGTGTCGTCGACGCTGCAGGGCCCGCTCGACTGGCCCGACGCCACGGTGGCGAGCGGCGACGCCGTCGAGGTCGTCTCCCGGCTCAAGCAGGAGTCCGACGTGCCGCTGCGCTCGCACGGCAGCCTCACGTTGAACCGGGCGCTCATGGCCGCCGGGCTGGTCGACCGTCTTCAGATCACGATCTTCCCCGTGATCACGGGGCGGACCGGCACGGAGCCGGTCCTCGGGGGCATGCCGGACGTCGACCTGGAGCTGCTCGAGCACCGGACCCTCGACGGCCACACCCAGGAGCTCGTCTACCGGCCCACCCGGCACGTCACCCGCTGACGCGGCCGGGGGTGGGGACGGCCACGCCGCGGCGTTCAGACGACGAGGCTGAGCGCCGCGGCGATGAGGAACCCGATCACGCCGATGAGCGTCACCATCACCGTCCACGTGCGCAGGGTGGTCCAGACGTCCATGTCCAGGAACCGGCCGACCAGCCAGAAGCCCGAGTCGTTGACGTGGGACAGCGCGGTGGAGCCACCGGCGATGGCGATGACCACGAGCGCGACGTCGAAGGGCGACATCCCGGCGGCCGCGACGGCCGGCGCGACGAGGGCCGCCGTCGTCAGCAGCGCGACCGTGGCCGAGCCCTGCGCCACCCGCAGGCACAGGGCGATGACGAAGGCGGCGACGATGACGGGCAGGCCGAGCGCGCTGAGCGACGCGGTCAGGGCCGTCCCGATGCCGCTGGCCTGCAGGACCTCGCCGAACATGCCCCCGGCACCGGTGATCAGGATGATCGAGCAGATCGGGCCGAGCGACGAGTTGAGCAGCTCCTCGGTCTCCTCGCGGGTGAACCGCTCGCGGGCGAGGACGACCAGCGCCACGAGCAGGGTGATCAGCAGCGCGATGGGGGTCTCCCCGACCAGGCGCAGGGAGACGACCCAGGTGGCGTCCTCGGGGACGGCGCCGTAGGTCCCGAGCGTGTTCAGGCCGGTGTTGAACAGGATGAGCACCAGCGGGAGCAGGAGCAGCGTGACGACGGTGCCGAACGCCGGCGCCCGGACCGGGGTCGCGGTGACGGTGCCCCCGGACGAGCCGGACGAGCCGCCGTCCTGGCCCTCGTCGGAAACGGGCCCGTCGTCCCGGTCGTCCCTGGTGCCACCGTCACCCGGGTACTGCCCGAACATGGTGGGCACCGGCAGGTCGATGCGGGCGCCGATCCACCGGGAGAACAGGTAGGACGCGAGGAACCACGTCGGTAGACCGACCACCAGTCCCGCGACCACGAGGAGCCCGATGTCGGCATCCAGCAGGTTGCCGGCGCCGACCGGACCCGGGTGGGGCGGCACGAACGCGTGCATCAGCGCGAGGGCCCCGGCCGAGGGCAGGGCGTAGAAGAGCAGGGACCCCCCGAAGCGCCGGGCCACGGTGAAGATGATCGGCAGCAGGATCACGAAGCCTGCGTCGAAGAAGATCGGGAAGCCGAACAGCAGCGACGCGACGCCGAGCGCCATCGGCGCGCGCCGTTCGCCGAAGCGGGAGATGAGGCTGTCGGCGAGCACCTGCGCGCCGCCGGTGACCTCGAGCAGCTTCCCGAGCATCGCCCCGAGGCCGACGAGCAGGGCGACCTCGGCCAGGGTAGAGCCGAAGCCGTCGAGCAGCGTGTCGACGAGCTCGGACACCGGTAGTCCCGTCGCGACACCGGTCAGCACGCTCACGAGGATCAGGGAGACGAAGGCGTGCAGCCGGAACCCCATGATCAGTACCAGGAGCAGCGCGACGGCGCCGACCGCGATGAGCAGGAGCGGCGTCGTCCCGAGCGCCGGAGCCGGTTGGTCCACGGTGTCCTCCCGGAGGTGCGGACCGGTGCGCCGTCGGGCCACCGGACGGGTCCCAGATCAGAACAGAACACCCCTCCCGGTGACCAGGGGCCACGCGGACGCCGGCCCGCGTCAGTGGAGCAGGGTGAGCAGGCCCTCGAGGCCCCGCCGGAACGCCGCGCCGACGTTCTCGGCGCCATCGAGGGAGGCGCCGGTCATCGCGCCGTCGCGCATCATCGCGAAGTGCGCCGCGGCGTCCTCCGGCCGACCGCGTCGCGGTGAGTCCTCGAAGACCTCGGCGAACAGCCCGGACAGCGTGGCGACGTACCAGGCGCGGTGGTCGAGGATCAGCCGCCGCACGGGGTCGTCGGGGTCGGGGTACTCGGCCGCGGCCTTGAGGAACGCGCAGCCGCGGAACCCCGGGTCGGTCAGGTCGTCGGTGACGGCGGCGCCGATGGCCCGCAGCGCGTCGGCCGGCGACGCGGCGCCCTCGACGGCGGCCTGCACCCCGGCGCGGGTGCGGGCGTCGACACCCGCCAGGTAGGCCAGGACGAGGTCCTCCTTCGAGGGGAAGTGCCGGTAGAACGTCGCCCGCGTCGTCGGCACCTCGGTGAGGATCCGCTCCACCCCCACGGCCCGGATCCCCTCGCGGTAGAACAGCGCGCTCGCCGTGGCCAGCAGGCGTTCCCGGGCCTCGGAGTGGCCGGAGCGGGTCGGGGTCGACACGCGTCGACGGTAACAGAAAGAACGGTCGGTCTTGTTGTCACCGCCCCGATGTGCCAGCCTCGTCCACAGCGCAAGAGAGAACGGTCTTTCTGCCCGACGCTCGTCGGGACGCGCCGTCGACGAGAGGAACCTGCCATGACCACCGCCACCACCACGCCGGCTGCGCCCGCCGGCGCCCCGACGCTCCGGCGGCTCCACGCCGCGCGGGCCGTCTTCGCCCTCGTCTGGGCGGTCCTGCTCGTCCTCGCCGCGTCGAGCGCCGACGTGGAGGCCGGAGTGGGGGCCGGAGTGGCGGCCGCCGTGCTGCTCGTGCTGTACCCGGTGGTCGACGCGGCGGCGGCGGTGGTCGACGCCCGCCACGGCCGGGCCGGCGGATCGACCGGGGCGCTGGCCGTCAACGTGGCGATCAGCCTGGTCGCCGCCGTCGGTCTCGCCGTCGCCCTGTCCTCCGGGGTCCCGGCCGTCCTGCGGGTGTGGGGCACCTGGGCGGTCGTGGCCGGCCTCGTGCAGCTCGCCGTCGCTCTCCGGCGGCGCCACCTCGGCGGACAGTGGGCGATGATCGTCAGTGGGGGCCTCTCGGTGCTGGCAGGGGTGGCGTTCGTCCTCACCGCCCCGGCGGCGTCGCTGGTCGGCGTGGCCGGCTACGCCCTGCTCGGCGGGCTGTTCTTCCTGGTCTCGGCGCTGCGGCTCGGTGCGGCGGGACGGGGTGGCCGGCCCGGCGCGTGACCGGCGCGACGGTCGCTTGCTTCTCGTTCCAACGGGGAGCCGGATCGGGACCGATCGGTCCGGGACCGTCCGGTCCGTCTCGGAGGAGGAGCCATGAGGGACGCGGTCATCGTCGACGCCGTACGCACCCCGCTCGCGAAGGGCAAGCCGAGCGGGGCGTACGCCGGGGTGCACCCGGTGGAGCTGCACGCGCACGTCCTGCGGGCGCTGGTCGACCGGACGGGCCTCGACCCCGCCGAGGTGGACGACGTCATCGGCGGCGTGGTCGGCCAGGTCGGCGAGCAGAGCGGCAACACCACGCGCTTCGCGGCGCTGGCGGCGGGCTTCCCCGAGTCGGTGCCCGGGGTGACGGTCGACCGGCAGTGCGGCTCGAGCCAGCAGGCGCTGTCGTTCGCCGCCCAGGGCGTGGTCGCCGGTGCCTACGACATCGCGATCGCCTCCGGCGTGGAGTCGATGTCGCGCATCCCGATCGGCAGCCAGACGCAGGTCGACGGGGTGCGCCAGGACGTCGCCGGCCCGTCGGTCGGCGCCCGCTACGCGCCCGGGCTCGTCCCGCAGGGCGTGAGCGCCGAGCTCATCGCGCGCCGGTGGGGCTTCTCGCGCGACCGGCTCGACGCGTTCGCCCTGGCCAGCCACCAGAAGGCCGCCGCGGCGTGGGCCGAGGGCCGCTTCGCGGGCGAGGTCGCCCCGCTCAAGGCCACCCGCGCCGACGGGTCGGTCGCCCAGCTCGAGACGGACGAGACCGTCCGCCCCGGCACCACCGCCGAGGTGCTGGCCGGCCTGCGGCCGGCGTTCGCCGACCCGCGCTGGACCGAGCGCTTCGGCCCGCTCGACTGGGCGGTGACCGCCGGCAACGCGAGCCCGGTCAACGACGGAGCCGCCGCCCTGCTCGTCACCACGTCGGAGATCGCGGCCGCCCACGGCTGGACGCCCCGAGCGCGCGTGCACACGGCCACCGTCACCGGCGACGACCCGGTCCTCATGCTCACCGGGATCATCCCCGCCACCGCGAAGGTCCTCGCCCGCGCCGGGCTCGCGCTGGGCGACGTCGACGCGTTCGAGGTCAACGAGGCGTTCGCGTCGGTGGTGCTGGCCTGGCTGGCCGAGACCGGCGCCGACCCGACGAGGGTGAACGTCAACGGCGGTGCCATCGCCATCGGGCACCCGCTCGGCGCCAGCGGGGCGCGGCTCGCGACCACCCTGCTCGGCGTGCTCGAGCAGACCGGCGGGCGCTACGGCCTGCAGACCATGTGCGAGGCCGGCGGCACCGCCAACGCCACCATCGTCGAGAGGCTCGACCGATGATCATCTCCGGGACGACCGCCCTGGTCACCGGCGCGAACCGGGGCCTCGGCGCGGCGCTGGTCGAGGAGCTGCTCGCCCGCGGCGCGGGCACCGTGTACGCGGCCGCGCGCGACCCCCGCCGGCTCGCGCACCCGGACCCGCGCGTCGTGCCGCTGCTCCTCGACGTCACCGACCTGCGCACGATCCGCGAGGCCGCCGCGCGGGCCGACGACGTCGACCTGCTCGTCAACAACGCCGGCGTCGGCGGCGCCGGGTCGCTGCTGATCGCGGACCCCGAGCGCGCCCGCGCCGAGATGGAGACCAACTACTGGGGCCCGGTCGCGGTCCTGCGCGCGTTCGCGCCCGTGCTCGCGGGTCGCGGCGGGGGCACGGTCGTCAACGTGCTCTCCGCGCTGGCGTGGGCGGCGGCGCCGTGGGCCGGCTCCTATGGGGCGACCAAGGCGGCCGCGTGGTCGTTCACCAACAGCGCGCGGGCCGAGCTCCGCGCGCAGGGCACGCACGTGGTCGGCGTGCACCTGGGGTTCATGGACACCGACATGGTCGCCCACCTCGACGTGCCGAAGATCGCGGCGCCCGACGTCGCGGCACGCATCCTCGACGCGGTCGCGGCCGACGACGACCAGGTGCTCGCGGACGCCCCGAGCCACACGCTGAAGGGGGCGTTGGCGGGCCCGCCGGCGGGCCTCGAGCTCTGACGACCCGCGAGGGTCACGGCCGGCCGCCCCGTCGATGGGCCCGCACCGCCCACACCACGCTCGCGACCGCGACGGCGACGAGGGCGGCCACCGGGCTCCACAGGTTCGCCGGTGACGGCAGGAGCGCGGTGATCACCGCGAACACCGAGGCCGCGGCCAGGACCAGCACGACCGTGCGCCACCGCAACCGCGGCGCCCCGGGCTCGGCCGGTCGACGGCGGGCGGTGCGGCGGTAGCCCTGCACGATCTCGTCGAACGCGCGCGCCTCGCGGTCGTCGAGGGGGCGCCGCCCGTCACCGGGCGGGAGGGCGGGCGGCTGGTTCACGGGCACCTCGGGTCGGACGGGCGGAGCAGGGCGCGACCGGTGCCGGCCGCGGACGGGGACCAGCGTGCCGGGCGCCCCCGTTCGCTCCCGGTTCGTTTCCCGGGCCCCATCGGGTCGGCGGGGCGTGGAACCCGGGTGTCCGCGACGGTCGGCGATCACACCGGCCGGAGCGCGCCGGTTCGCTGCGACGGTCGGTGATCTCCCGCAGGTCGGTGAGGACGCGCCGCAGCTGCCCACCCGCCGAGGTGGGCCTCCCACTCCGCTCCACACGGGCCACGACCGCCCGCGAGGCCTCCACGCCGCGGTGTCCCGCTCGGTGGTCCGGACGAGCCGCGCGCCGTGGCGCATGGGCTCGCCGTTCTGGGCCGGGCCTGCGTGGGCTGCAGCTCGTCGCCACCGACACCGCGTGGGTCCGGGTACGGCGCGCCGGGCTGAGGTCCTCGACGACGAGCAGCGCGCGCCGGCCACTGGACGTCAGCCGATCGCGCGACCTCGACCCGCCCAGTGCGGAGCCCGGAGGGCCTTCTTGTCGACCTTCCCGAACGGCGTCACGGGGAGGTCGTCGACGAGCTCGGCGGACTTCGGGCGGGCGTAGGCGGCGAGCCGGTTGCGGCACCACGCCAGGACCTCGTCCACGTCGACGGACCCGACGAGCACCGCGTGCACGGCCTCGCCCCAGTCATCGTGCGGAACCCCGATCACCGCCACCTGCGAGACCGACGGGTGGCTCGCGAGCACGTCCTCCACCTCGCGGCAGTAGACGTTCATCCCGCCACTGATCACCATGTCCGCGCGCCGGTCGCGCAGGTGCAGGTACCCGTCCGCGTCGAGGAGACCGACGTCGCCGGTACGGATCCAGCCGCCCGGGAGGAACTTCTCGGCGGTCGCCGACGGGTCGTCGAGATAGCTCTCGAGGACGTAGGGCGAGCGCAGGCAGACCTCGCCCGTCTCCCCGGTCGGGGCCGTCTCGGACCGGTCGTCGACGACGGCCACGTCGGCCATGATCGACGGGCGGCCGCAGGAGTCGAGGAGCCACGGGCGGGCCGGGTCGTGGTCGTCCTTGGCCAGTCGGGTGCCCCAGTTCGGGCACTCGGTCTGGCCGTAGAGCTGCACGAAGACCGGCCCGAAGACCTCCAGGGCGCGGGCGAGCCGATCAGGCGTGATGGGGGCGGCGCCGTAGACGACGGTCCGCAGCCCGAACTCCTCGGGGTCGCCGATGGCGTCGAGCAGGCGGTAGAGCATCGTCGGGACGAGGAAGGTCCACGTGATCCCGCGACCGCGGAGGGCGGCGAGCACGGTGTCGGCGTCGAACTCGGGCTCGATGACGCTGGTCGCGCCCCGGAGCAGCGCGGACTGCGCGAACAGGCCCGCCGCGTGGGCGAGCGGCGTGGTCAGCAGCAACCGGTCGTCCTGCACGATCTCGGCCTCCAGCAGCTGGGCGTACTGGAGGGCGACGACCGATGCCTGGGTGTGAACGACGCCTTTCGGCCTCCCGGTCGTCCCGCCGGTGAAGTAGATCGCCGCCCGGGCGTCGGGGCCGATCGACGGGGGAGCGGGCGGGGGCGCCGCCGACGGTGCGGCGAGGTCGTCCACCAGGATCACCGGGCCCGGGACCGCCACGCCGATCGCCGGGTCGACGATGGTCACGCGGGCCCGGGTCGTCGCCACGATGTGGCGCACCGTGTCCGCCGGCAGCAGGGTGTTGACCGGCACCTTCACGGCGCCCAGTCGCATGACCGCCACGTCGGCGACGACGAACTCGACGCCGTTGACGAGGTGGAGCGCGACCGGCTCGCCCGGCCCGACGCCGCACTCCTGCAGCTGCGCGGCGACCGCCGCGGACCAGCGGTCGAGGTCGGCGAAGGTCCAGCGTCGTCCCCGCGACTCGACGGCGATCCGGTCGCGGTGCCGATCGAACGCGGCGGTGAACTCCGCTCCCAGGGTTGTGCGCACCACGTGTCCCTTCAGTGCATCGCCATGCCGCCGTCGACGCCGAGCGTGGTCCCGGTGATGTAGGAGCCGGCGTCGGACGCGAGCAGCAGCAGCGGGCCGTCGAGCTCGTCGAGGCGACCGATCCGGCCGAGCGGCGTGATGGCGCGGACCGACGCGGCGCCGCTGTCGTGCGAGAGCAGCGGGTCGGTCATCTCGGACGCGAAGAACCCCGGCGCGAGCGCGTTGACCCGAATGCCGTGACGCGCCCACTGGCGGGCGAGGTCGCGGGTCATCCCCAGCAACCCGGCCTTCGATGCGGAGTACGCGGCCTGGGGGATGTCGCTGGTGGCGAGCGCGAGGGCGGAGGAGACGTTGACGACGGAGCCGCCGCGTCCGGCACCGATCATCGCCCGTCCCGCGGCGACCGCCACGTGGTAGGCGCCGAGCAGGTTGACCTCGAGCAACCGCGCCGCCTGCGCCGGGTCGTCGCGCTCGCTGCGCCGCGCGTAGCCGGCGCCGGCGTTGTTGACCAGGACGTGCAAGCCGCCCAGGCCCTCGACGGCGGCGTCGATCAACGCCGAGCACGCCGCGGCGTCGGTGACGTCGGTCGGTACGGCGAGACAACGCCGCCCCTCGGCCTCCACCGACGCGGCGACCGTCGCGAGCATGTCGGCGCGCCGCGCGGCCACGACGACGTCCGCCCCGGCGCGCGCGAGGACGACGGCGAAGTGCGCGCCGAGCCCCGACGAGGCCCCGGTGACGACGGCGACGCGACCGTCGAGGCGGGAGCTCACGGCGCGGCGATCGGGTCGGGCAGCGCGCCGAGCATCGCGCGCATGCTGCCCCCGGCCGCGAGACCGCCCAGGGCGAGCGCGAACAGCTGGTCCGCGAGGCGGATGTCCTCCTCCTCGCCGTGCGGCGTGAACCAGTGCTGCATCCAGTCGATCATGCCGACGATCGCGCGCGCGACGATCCGCGGCTCGGCGGCCAGCGAGAACTCACCGCACGCGGCGCCCTCGGCCACGAGCGCCTCGACGGCCTCCATGTACCGCGCGTCCATCCGCCGGAATTCGGCGAAGCGCGCCGACTGCTCGAGGCGTCCGAGGTGCTCGAGGTAGACGAACGCGGCCGGGTAGTACTCGCTGAAGATCCGGACCTGCATCCGCACGAGCTCGCGGAGCCGGATCGCGACCCCGCTGTCGGTGTCGGCGAGCAGGCGCTCCAGCTCGTCGAGCAGGGCCCGGGCGGGCTGCTCGACGACGGCGAGGAGGAGGTCCTCCTTGCTGTCGACGTAGTTGTAGACGCTGCCCTTGAGGATGCCGACGCGGGTGGCGATGCCCTCGAGGGTCGCGTTCTCGTACCCGTGCTCGCGGAACTCCTGGCCGGCGGCCTGCAGGATCTCCGGCCAGCGGCTGGGACGGGGCATGGGGGACTCCGGGGGTCAGGGCGTGAACTGCGCGGGGAAGCGTTGCATGCCGCGCGAGAGCAGGACGGGATGCCACTCCAGCGGCTCGTCGGTGAGCCGGAGCCCCGGCAGGCGGGCGAACGCCCGGGGGATCGCGATCGACGCTTCGAGCCGGGCGAGCGGGGCGCCCAGGCAGTAGTGCGTGCCGATCCCGAACCCGAGCTGGCCGGACTTCTCGCGCGTGATGTCGAACGTGTCCGGGTCGGCGAACACCTCGGGATCGCGGTTGGCGGACGACGGGCTGAGAAACACGCGCTCCCCGCGGTGCAGCACGCGGCCGCGCAGCTCGACGTCCTCACCCATCACCCGCGCGACAGTTTTCGCAGGTCCGTCGAACCGCAGCGCCTCCTCGACGGCACCGGCGACGAGCTCGGGCCGGGCACGCAGGCGGTCGCGTTGCTTGGGGTTCCGCAGCAACGCCAGCATCCCGCTCCCGATGAGGTTCGTCGTCGTCTCGTGCCCGGCGAACAGCAGCAGGACCCCGGTGGAGATGACCTCGTCGTGGCTCAGCGCGTCCTTCTCGTCGCGGGCACTGATCATCGCGGAGATGAGGTCGTCAGCCGGCTCGCGCTCGTGGCGGCGGACGAGGTCCGACAGGTACGACGTCAGCTCGCCCATGCCCCGGGCGCCGACCGCGTGCCGCGACGCGTCGCCCATGCCACCGAAGACGAGCCCGGTGATCTGGTCGGACCAGTCCTTGAACTGCTCGCGGTCCTTGCGGGGCACGCCCAGCATGTCGGCGATCACCGAGGCGGTCAGGGGGTACGCGAAATCGCCGATGAGGTCGACGCCGCCGGCGTCCCGAGCGGCGATCCCGTCCAGGAGCTCCGACGCGATCACCTCGATCGAGGAGGTCATCCGCGTGACCGCGCGCGGGGTGAAGGCGCGGCTGAGCAGGCGGCGTAGACGCCTGTGGTCAGGCTGGTCCTTGAACACCATCCAGCCCTCGAGCACCTCGAACGCCGCGCGCACGCCGGGGTCGGTGTCGGGGCCCTCGAGCTTGGCGCGGCGGTAGGGCGTGATCCGGTCGGACGAGAAGCGCTCGTCGCGCAGTGCGGCGAGGACGTCGTCGTAGCGCGTGACGAACCACGAGCGGTACCGGGTGCTCCAGTGCACGGGGTCGTGCTCGCGCAGGGCCGCGAGCAGCGGGTACGGGTCGGCGACGGCCTCGGCGCTGAGCAGGTCCGCGCGCTCGAGGTCGTGCTGGGGCGTTCCCCCGCCGCTGCGCTTGCCCCCGCGGGTCACCGGGCCTCCAGCAGCGCGACCACGCAGGCGTTGCCGTCGAGTACCGAGACGCCCCCGCCCATCGTCTCGACGAGCCCGAGGCGCGCCCCCTCGACCTGCCGCGCCCCGCACTGCCCGCGCAACTGCCAGGTGATCTCCGCGAGCTGCGCGAGACCGGTGGCGCCGAGGGGGTGGCCGCGGGAGAGCAGCCCACCCGACGGGTTGACCGGGTGCGCGCCCCCGAGGGTGGTGACACCGCCGGCCGCGGCCTTGCCGCCGTCGCCGGGCGGCACGAGGCCGAGGGCCTCGGTGGTGACGATCTCGCCGATCGTGAAGGCGTCGTGGACCTCGACGACGTCGACGTCCCTGGTGGCGTCGACACCGGCGGCGGCGAGGGCGTCGCGGGTGGTGTCGGCGACGACGTCGTGACCCCAGACGTGGGCGGAGCGGTGGTTCCAGGGCGCGCCGCTGCGCAGCGCCGTGCCGCGCACGACGACCTCACCGGCGGCACCGGTCGCCGCCGTGAGCACCGCCGCGGCGGCCCCATCCGACGTCGGGCAGCACTGCAGCAGCGTCAACGGGTCGGCGATCATGCGCGACGTCAGCACCTCGTCGACGCTGTAGCGCCCGGAGTACTGCGCGCGCGGGTTGTGCACGGCGTGGGCGTGGTTCTTCACCGACACCGCGGCGAGCTGCTCGGGGGTGGCGGCGCCGGTGTGCAGGTAGCGGGCGGCGCTCATCGCGTACATGGCCGGCATCGCGAGCCCGGCCCGTCCTTCGGGGTCGGTGGCCTCGGGGGTGATGGCGCCGGAGAAGGCGGTGCTCATCTGCTCGAGGCCGAGCGCCAGCACCCGTCCGTAGCGCCCGGTGCGGACGGCCTCGTGCGCCTCGACGAACGCCGTGGTGCCGCTCGCGCAGGCGTTCTCGACGGTGACGATCGGGACATCTGTGATCCCCATGGCGCGCAGCACGCGCTGGGCGACACCGGCCGGCCCGAACACGGTGCCGACCCAGACGGCGTCGACACCCTCGACGCCCGCGTCGGCGAGCGCCTCGCCGACCGCGTCGTACGCCAGGCCCACCAGGTCGCGGTCGGGCTGTCGGCCGAAGTGGGACGTCCCGACGCCGGCCACCGCCGTGGTCGATCGGGGGCTCACCGCACCACCTCCACCTGCAGGTCCCCTTCGTCGGAGGCGCCGATCAGCCAGGCCGGGCCGCCGATCGGGGCCGGCTCGTCCCCGGCCACGTGGGCGAGCACGCGCGGCCCGTCGTCGAGATCGACGTAGGCCAGGGAGTACGGCGGGGTGTGCCCGGGCACGGCGATCCGGACGACTGTGCTGCTCCAGACGGTGCCTCGCGGCCCGAAGTGCGCCTCATCCACCGCGCAGCCGCACGCCGGGCACCGCGGCCAGGCGTAGGCCACCGGCTCGGCGCAGGCGCGACAACGACGGCCCACGACGACCCAGTCGCCGTGATCCGTGCGGTGGACCTCCGGGCGCGGATCGGGGCCCGTCGGAGAGGGCATGAGCACTCCTGCGTCTCGGCTGGCGGCCCCATGTAAGCAAACGAAAGGTCGGTTAACAACCAGCGGTGAGCGAGGTTTGGACGCGGTGAAAGCCGCACAGCACGACCATCGTGCTGACCTTGACACCACGCGTGAGCCGTACCACAGTGATTCCGACACCGATGGCAAACGATCGTTTGCCAACGCCGACCCGCCCCGTGAGTGCGCGCTCGAGTCGAGCAGGAGGAACCGATCGATGAAGTTCGGCTTTTTCACCATGCCGGAGCACCCGCCGATCGAGAACTGGACGCTGTCCTACGACCGCGACATCGCCGCGATCGTCGAAGCGGAGCGGCTCGGGTTCTCGGAGTACTGGATCGGTGAGCACCACACGGGCGGGTACGAGAACGTTCCGGTGCCGGAGTTCATGATCGCCAAGGCGTCGGCGGTGACGCACCGGATCCGGCTGGGCACGGGCGTGGTGAACCTGCCGTACCAGGACCCCTTCATGGTCGCCGAGCGCCTCGCGTTCCTCGACCACCTCACCCACGGCCGGCTCGAGTACGGCTTCGGCGGGGGTGGGCTGCCCACCGACAAGGCACTGTTCGGGCTCGAGCCGTCGGAGGCCGCGCCGCGGACCAACGAGGCGCTCGAGATCATCTGGCAGCTGCTGACGTCCGAGGACCCGGTCAGCTACGAGGGCGTGTACTGGAAGTACGAGAACCGCCAGCTGCAGGTCGGCCCGTACCAGGACGTCCCGCCGTTCGCGATCGCCGGCCTGACCGGTACGCACAACTACGCGAAGTGCGGCGAGAAGGGCTGGAAGCCGCTGTCGGTGCACTTCGCGCCGACCGACAACGGCACCTACATGGACGCCCCGGACCTCAAGGCGATGGGCGCCGCGATGCTCGAGGCCGGCAACCGCGCCGGGATCGCCGAGTCGGTGACCCGCGAGAACTGGCGCGTCGTGCGCGAGGTCTATGTGACCGACGACAAGGACCAGGCGCTCCGCGACATCCGCGAGGGCGTCAAGCTCTCCTACGACTACCTGTTCGGCCTGGGGCTCGGCGCCCTGATGAAGATCGGCGACGGGATGACCGACGCCGACCTCACGCTCGACTGGATGGTCGAGAACATCCCCTGGATCGTCGGCAGCCCCGAGGAGTGCACCCGACAGATCAAGGAGCTCGAGGAGGAAACCGGCGGCTTCGGCACGCTGCTGATCAACTGCCGCGACTGGGTCACCACCGACAAGTGGAACCGCTCGCTGGAGATGTTCGCCCGCTACGTGAAGCCGAACTTCGAGGCCAACCAGCGGATGGCCCGCCGGCAGCAGATGGCCAACGTCGCGCTCGGGATCGCCTGATGGCGCACGGGATCACCCGCCTCGAGGGGCGGGTTGCCGTCATCACCGGCGGCGTGCAGGGGATCGGCCGCGCGGTGGCGCTGCGCCTCGCCGGCGAGGGCGCCACTGTGATCATCGGTGACCTGCAGGACGACGACTCCACCGCCAAGCAGATCATCGCCGACGGTGGGCAGGCCACCCACATCGTCATGGACACCCGCCAGCGGGACGACTGGAAGCGCCTCATGGACGAGGCGATCGGCGGTCACGGCCGGCTCGACATGCTCGGCAACATCGCCGGGGTTACCAACACGTTCGGCCCCGACAACGTCGTCGACCTGGACGACGTCGGCTGGGACCACGTCGTGGGCACCGACCTGCGCGGCGTCTGGCTGGGCATGCAGGCCGCGATCCCGCGCATGCTCGAGAACGGTGGCGGGAGCATCGTCAACATCGGCTCGATGGCCGCGCTCAAGGGCCTCGAGAACCTCGCGGCCTACTCGGCGGCCAAGGGCGGCGTGGTGAGCCTGACCCAGCAGGCGGCCATGGAGTACGGGCCCCGGGGCGTCCGCATCAACTGCATCTGCCCGGGCACGATCGACACCCCGATCCTCGCCGGCATCACCGACAGCATGCGGAAGAACTTCGAGGCCGCCCACATCATCCCGCGTCTCGGCAGGCCCGAGGACATCGCGGCGGCCGCGGCCTTCCTCTTCTCCGACGACGCCGCCTTCTGCACCGGCGAGATCCTCCCGGTCGACGGCGGCTGGAACACCAAGGGCAGCGCCGGCTGACAGGCCGGTGCAGCGCGGGACCGGCGTCTCCCCCCGGCGTCGGTCCCGCGCGACCTCCTGCGACGAACCCTGGCGACGACCGAAGGAGACGCATGGACCTCGCTGGACAGACCGCCGTGGTCACCGGGGCCGGCAGCGGCATCGGCAAGGGGATCGCCGCGGCGTTGCTCGAGCGCGGCGCGAACGTCGTCGGCCTCGAGATCGAGCCGGCCAACATCAAGTCGGCGACCGACGAGCTCGCTGGTGGCAAGCGCCTCGCCTGGTCGGAGGGCTCGGTCAGCGTCGCCGTGGACGTGGACGCCGCGTTCGACCTCGCCGAGAGCCGCTTCGGCACGGTCGACCACCTGGTCAACAACGCCGGCACCGCCTCGCTGTCGCTGGTCGTCGACACGAGCGAGGACGACTGGGACCTCATCGTCGACACCTGCCTGAAGGGCACGTTCCTGTGCACCAGGGCGTTCGCCCGCCGCGCGCTCGCCGCGGGCCGGGGTGGCACGGTCGTCAACATCTCGTCGCTCAACGCCGTGGCGGCCACCGACGGCCTCGGGCACTACTGCGCCGCCAAGGCCGGGGTCATGAACTTCACCAAGGTCTGCGCCGGTGAGCTCGGGCGCCACGGCATCCGGGTGAACGCGATCGGGCCCGGCACCGTCAACACGCCGCTGGGCGCCGGCTTCACGGTCGGGCAGATCGGCCAGGAGTTCCTCGACCGCACCCTGGTGGGGCCCCCGCGGCACCAGGAGCCCTCCGACATCGCCGACGTCGCGCTGTTCCTCATGTCGCCGGCGGCGGGCCGGATCACCGGCCACTTCATCCCCGTCGACGGCGGCCAGCACGTGCGCGGCCTGCACTCGTACTGGGACGTCGCCGAGGCCCAGGGCATCGTCGCGCGGCCGGCGTCGTGACCACCGAGGCCCGGCCGCAGGCGGTGGCGGCCCTCGACGACCGCGGGTTCCCGCGCTTCTGGGACGCCGAGCGGGAGACCCGCGACCTCGCCGAACGCGACCGGATCATCCTCGAGCGCCTGCAGCACCAGCTGCGCTACGCGTACGACGAACTCCCGTTCTACCGGCGCCATTACGACGCCCACGGCTTCCACCCCGACCAGGTGCGGTCGCTCGAGGACTTCACCGCCCGGGTCCCGGTGATCACCAAGAAGATGCTGATCGCCGACCAGCGCGAGCACCCGCCCTTCGGCAGCTACACGCCCGAGCTCGCGCCGGGGCAGATCGCCCGCATCCACGGCTCGTCGGGCACGTCGGGGACGCCGACGATGTACGCCGTCTCGCACGGCGACTGGCGGCGCGCCGCCGACGTCCACGCCATGGCCCAGTGGTGCGCCGGCATCCGGCCCGACGACCTCGTCCAGGTCGGCTTCCCGTTCGGCCTGTTCTTCGGCGGCTGGGGCGTCGTGCAGGGCGCCGAGCGCATCGGGGCCACCGTCTTCCCGCTCGGCGTCACCGACTCGCAGCGGCACCTCGAGCTGATCACCACACTGGGCTCGACGGTCTTCAGCGCCACGCCCTCCTACTGCATCCACCTGCTCTCGGTCGCCGAGCGCCTCGGCATCGACCTGGCCGCGAGCAGCGTGCGGCGCATCCTGGTGGGCGGCGAGCCCGGCGGCAGCCTGCCGGGGACGCGGAAGATCATCGAGGAGGGTTGGGGAGCGATCGCCAGCGACGCCGGCTCCACCTCGGAGATGTACCCGTTCCAGACCAGCGTCGGCTGCGAGGCCGGGACCGGCACGCACCTCATCACCGACGAGGTGTTCACCGAGGTCGCCTCCGCGGACGACCTCAACGTGGCGGTGCCGGCCGGCGAGCGCGGCGCGGTCGTCTACACCCACCTCTGGCGCGAGTCCCAGCCGATGATCCGGTTCGCGCCCGGGGACGAGACCTACCTGGCGACCGACCCGTGCCCGTGCGGGCGCACCTACCCGCGCCTCCCGGAGGGGATCCTCGGCCGCCTCGACGACATGCTCGTCATCCGCGGCGCGAACGTCTTCCCCAGCGCGGTCGAGATCGGCCTGCGCACCGTGCCGGAGCTCGGACCCGAGTTCCGCATCCGGGTGAGCAAGGTGGGCGCGCTCGACGAGATGGCGGTCGAGGCCGAGCTCACCCACCGGGCGTCGGGTGCGCTGCCCGCCGACGAGCGCGAGGAGCTGGTGCGTCGCGTCGAGGACGCGCTGCGCCGCAGCGTCCACATCCGCGTGCCGGTGACGCTGCTCGAGCCCGGGACCCTCCCCGAGACGACGTTCAAGGCCCGCCGGGTCGTGGACGAGCGACCGCAGGGCTGACCCCGGCGGTCGGTGTGGTCACCGACGCTGGACGTCGCCGCGGCTGGTAGACCGGCAGGTGTGATCGACGAGGTCGACCTCGACCTGCCGGTGCGCGCGGCGCTGCCGGCGCTCGGGGCGGCGCTGGGCGAGCGCGGGGCCGCGGTCCTCGTCGCCCCGCCCGGTACCGGCAAGACGACGCTGGTGCCGCTGGCGCTCGCCGGGCGGGTGGGCGGGCGGGTCCTCGTCGCCGAGCCGCGTCGCGTCGCGGTCCGGGCGGCGGCCGCGCGGATGGCGTGGCTGCTCGGCGAGCCGGTGGGCGGGCGGGTCGGCTACGCGATCCGCGGCGAGCGGCGCGGCGGGCCCGACACCCGGGTGGAGGTCGTGACCACGGGGCTGCTCGTCGCCCGGCTGCAGCGCGACCCGGAGCTCGGCGGCGTCGACGCCGTCGTCCTCGACGAGTGCCACGAGCGCCACCTCGACACCGACCTCGCACTGGCCTTCGCGGCCGACGCGCGCGCCGCCCTGCGTCCGGACCTGCGCCTGCTCGCGACGTCCGCGACGGCCGCCGCCGACGACCTGGCGGCGGTCCTCGACGGCCCCGTCGTCACCGCCCCCGACCCGCTGCACCCCGTCGACGTCGTCTGGAGCCCGCCGCCGCGCCCCGTCCCGCCGCCGCGCGGGATGCGGGTGGAACCGGCCCTGCTCGACCACGTCGCCGCGGTCGTGCGGCGCGCGCTGTCCGGGGCGAGCGGAGCGACGGGGCACGTTGCCGGGGCGAGCGGTGACCTGCTCGTCTTCCTGCCCGGCCGCCGGGAGATCGACGAGGTCGCCCGGCGCCTGGGCGGTGTCCCCGACGTCGGCGCCGAGCTCCTGTCGCTGCACGGCGGGCAGGACGCGGCGCACCAGGACCGGGTGCTAAGCGGCTCGACGGACGAGCGCCGCGTCGTGCTGGCGACCGCGGTCGCCGAGACGAGCCTGACCGTCCCGGGGGTGCGGGTCGTCGTCGACGCGGGGCTGTCCCGCCGCCCGTGGACCGACCACGCCCGCGGTCTCGACGCCCTGGTCACGGTGCTCGCGTCGCAGTCCTCGGCGACGCAGCGCGCCGGGCGCGCGGGCCGCGAGGCGCCGGGCACGGTGTACCGCTGCTGGTCGGAGGCCGAGCACGCGCACCGCGACCGCGATGACGCCCCCGAGGTGGCGCACGCCGACCTCGCGGGCTTCGCGCTGGCGCTCGCGCGGTGGGGCACACCGGACGCCGCCGGGCTGGCCCTGCTCGACGCGCCCCCGGCCGCCGGGTTCGAGGCCGCGCGGGAGGTGCTGCGCGGTCTCGGGGTCGTCGACGGGAGCGGGCGCGTCACCGACAGGGGTCGGTCGGTGGCCACGGCCGGGGTCCACCCGCGGTTGGGGCGCGCCCTGCTCGACGGCGGGGAGGCCGTCGGGGCGGACGCCGCGACCGAGGTGGTCGCGCTGCTCGCCGCCGACGTGCCCGGCGAGGGCGACGACCTCGAGGAGCGCTGGCGGGCGGTCCGGGCATCGGACGACCCGCGGTGGCGGGCGGAGGTCCGCCGGCTGGGGTCCCGTGGTCGGCGGGGGCGCGCCGACCCCGCTCCCGGGGCCGCGGCGACCGTCGTCGCGCTCGCCTACCCCGACCGCCTCGCCCGCGCCCGCGGCGCCGACGCGCGCGAGTACCTGACGACCGGGGGCACCGGGGTCGAGCTCGCCGCGGGGTCGCGGCTGCGAGGCAGTCCGTGGCTCGCCGTCGCCGACGCGGTGCGCGGGCCGGGGGACCGGGTCGCGCGGGTCCGGCTCGCCGTCCCGATCGACGAGGACCGCGCCCGGGAGGCCGCGGCCGGCTGGTGGCGCGACGACCCGGTGGTGGCCTGGGAGGACGGCGACGTCGTGGCCGAGCGCCGCGAGCGCCTGGGCGCGATCGTCCTGGCCCGCCGGCCCCTGACCGACCCCGACCCGGCCGCGGTCGCGGCCGCGGTGCGAGACGGCCTGGCCACCGAGGGCCTCGGGCTGCTGCGCTGGGATGACGCGGCGACGGCGCTGCGGGCCCGGCTGGCGTTCCTGCACGCGGCGCGCGGCGACCCGTGGCCGGCCGTCGACGACGAGTCCCTGCTGGTCCGGCTCGACGAGTGGCTCGACCTCAGCCGGGTGCGGCGCCGCGCCGACCTCGCGCGCCTCCGCGTCGCGCCCGCGCTGCGCCACCTCGTGCCGTGGTCGGAGGCCGGCCGGCTCGACGAGCTCGCCCCGACCGCCGTCGCGACCCCGTCCGGGCACCGCGTCCGCGTCGACTACACCGACCCGGCCGCGCCCGTCGTCGCGCTGAGGGTCCAGCAGGCGTTCGGGTGGGAGCGGGCGCCGGTGCTGGCGGGCGTGCCCGTCGTCGTCCACCTGCTCTCGCCCGCGGGACGCCCCGCGGCCGTGACCGCCGACCTCGCCTCGTTCTGGGACTCCGGCTACCCGCAGGTGCGCGCGGAGCTGCGCGGGCGCTACCCGAAGCACGCGTGGCCGGAGGACCCGCGACGCTGAGGCGCCGACTACGGTGCGGTGGTGGCTCCGCTCCTGACCTCGGACGACCTCGACGACATCGGCGTCGCCGTCCAGAGCGCGCGGGACCCGCGGCCCCACGCCGACGAGCTGGTCGCCGCGGTCGAGGGGGGCCGGCTGGCCGATCCCGACGACACGGGCTACGCGCTGAGCCTCGCCGCGGAGGCCCGCGAGCGCGCCGGGGACCACGAGGAGGCCATCTCCCTCTCGGCGCGCGCGGCCGGCACGGGCGGCGGCACCCTCGACGCGTCGTGGCTGGCGGCCCACCACGCCGAGCGCCTGCTGCGTCTCGGCCGCGAGGACGAGGGGATGGCGGCGCTCGCGGCCCTGCGCCCCCTCCTGCACCGCGAGGCCGACGCCGTGGGACCGGTCGCCGAGGCGCTCACGGAGACCGGGCGCGGCGAGCTGGCCGAGCAGTGGCTCACCGCTGCCGTGCTCACGGCGATCGAGCGCGAGGACCGCACCGCCGAGGGGTCCGACGAGGAGCTCGAGGTGTCCGAGGTGGTGGACGAGCTGGTCGTGACGCGCCGCGACGTGCGCGCCGGGCTCGGCCTCGCCCCGGACGAGTACGACGTGCTCGCCGACGACCTCGACGCCGCCCCCGACCTGGTGTTCTTCCCGGAGGCGGCGTTCGCGCAGCTGCTCGCCGCGCAGCCGTCGATGGCCGAGGAGATCGGCCGCGACTGGGACGCCCACCGCGCGCTGGTCGAGGGCGAGCTGCAGGCCGCGGACGCCGGAGGCGAGGTCCTGGAGGTCGAGGTCGCGACCCCGGAGCTGCTCGCGGCGATGCTGTCCGGCGACGACCCCGATACCGAACCCGGCGCCGACCCCGTGCCCGGCCCCCGCCTGCCCTGGCCGCCGGGCCGCAACGACCCGTGCTGGTGCGGCTCCCGCGCGAAGTACAAGAAGTGCTGCCTGCCCCGCGGTCGCGCCCGGGGCGAGGATCCGCCGGCTCCCGCCGAGGCACCGGCTCCCGCCGAGGCACCGGCGCCCGTCCCCACGACGCCGACCTCCTCGGAGCGCGTGCTCAGTCGCCGCCCCAGCTCGCGGACCCGGGCGCGCTGAGCGCGGGGTCGTCGAGCGGCGCGCGGGTCCCTCGACCCCGACCGGTGCGGATTCCCGTCACAGGTCTCCCGCCAGGGCCTGCGCCACGGTCACGAGCTCCGGGTCCACCCAGCCCGTGGTGTCGATGCCGGCGTGGTGCGCGCGGTCCTGCAGATCGAGCAGGCGTGCGGCGTGCGCGGACGCCTCGTACGGCAGGTCCTCGCGACGGGCGCGCCGCAGTCCTTCCTGGGCCCGCTCGATGCCCTCGCGCAGAGCTGTCTCGAACACGCCGTCCTCCCGACCAGGCCGTCGTCCCCCGGGTCGCCGCCCTCATCGTGGGCCACGCGCCGGGTCCCGGCCTCATCCGTCGGAGGTGAGGCCGACCGGCTCACCCCGGCGCGCGCCGGCTCAGCGGGCGTAGCGCTCGCGGGCCCGCTCCCGGGCCTTGGCCGCCTCGACCTCGCGGTCCTTCGGCGGGGCGGTGGTGACCAGCTCGTCGAGCAGCGTGCGGGTGCTCGCCGTGATCTCGGCGACCGCCCGCGCGAAGGCCTCCTCGTTCGCCTTCGAGGGGCGCGCGGCACCGCTGATCTTGCGCACGTACTGCAGGGCGGCCTCGTGCACCTCGCCCTCGGTGGCCGGGGGCTCGAAGTTGTGCAGGACCCGGATGTTGCGGCACATGCCGCGATCGTGCCGCACTCCACGTCGACGTTCGAGGCCCGTTGTCGGTGGGAGCTCTCTTCACCGAGCCTAGACATCTGATGTCTCGCCCTGGCACGGTGCAGGAGCCGCTGCTTCGTGTGGTAGGGGCCCGACGACGAGGTCGAGACGTCAGAGGAGTGAGATGCCCGGGGTCATCGTCGACGTGGAGACCGTAGACCTCCGCTTCCCGACGTCACGCGCGCTCGACGGGTCGGACGCCATGAACGAGGCGCCCGACTACTCGGCGGCCTACGTCGTGCTGCACACCGACGTGGGCCTGGAGGGGCACGGCTTCACGTTCACCATCGGGCGGGGCAACGAGCTCGCGGCCGCGGCCGCGGCGGCGATCGGCCGGCGGGCGCGGGGCCGGTCGATCGACGAGCTCGTCGCCGACCCCGGCGGCTTCTCCCGGTACCTGCAGGCCGACAGCCAGCTGCGCTGGCTCGGGCCGGCGAAGGGCACGATCCAGCTCGGGCTCGCCGCGGTCGTCAACGCCGCGTGGGACCTCATCGGCAAGGTCGCCGGCGCGCCGGTGTGGAAGGTCCTCGCCGACATGACCCCGCAGCAGCTGGTCGACCTCGTCGACTGGCGCTACCTGCGCGACGTGCTGACCCCCGAGGCCGCGCTGGAGATGCTCGAGAAGCAGGTGCCCGGGCGCGCGGAGCGCGAGGCCCGGCTGCGCGAGGAGGGCTACCCGGCCTACACGACCAGCGCCGGGTGGCTCGGCTACGACGACGACAAGCTCGCCCGCCTGTGCCGCGAGGTCGTGGACGCGGGCTGGGACGCGGTCAAGCTCAAGGTCGGGCGGGACCTCGCCGACGACGTGCGCCGCTGCGCGCTCGCCCGCGAGGTCATCGGGCCGGGACGCCGCCTGATGATCGACGCCAACCAGACGCTCGGCGCCGCCGACGCGGTGCGCTGGGCCGAGGCGCTCGCGCCCTCCGACATCTGGTGGTTCGAGGAACCGACCAGCCCCGACGACGTCCTCGCCCACGCCGCGATCGCGCGCGCCATCGCCCCCACCCGCGTCGCCACCGGCGAGCACGCCCACAACGCGGTGATGTTCAAGCAGTTCCTGGCCGCGGGCGCCATGGGCGTCTGCCAGCTCGACGCGGCCCGGCCCGGCGGTGTCGACGAGGCCGTCGCGGTCCTGCTGCTCGCGGCCGCGCACGACGTCCCCGTCTGCCCGCACGCAGGCGGCATCGGGCTCTGCGAGCTCGTCCAGCACCTCTCGATGCTCGACTACGTCGCGATCAGCGGTTCCCGCGAGGACCGCATGATCGAGTACGTCGACCACCTCCACGAGCACTTCGTCGACCCGGTCCGGATGCGCGGCCCGTCCTACCTCACGCCGACCCGGCCCGGCTACAGCGCCGAGATCCTCCCGGCGTCCCGGGCCGCGTACGCGTTCCCGCACGGCTCGGCCTGGCGGGCCGCGACGTGACGCGGACCGAGGAGAGCGCCCGCACCGGGAGCGTCGTCGACCGGGTGATCGGGGCGCTGGTCGCCCGCGTGGAGAACGGGGAGTTCTCGGCGGGGGAGCGCCTGCCCCCGGAGGCGGACCTGGCGGCCGAGCTCGACGTCTCCCGCCTGTCGCTGCGCGAGGCGGTGCGCACGCTCGCGGGAGCGGGCGTGCTCGAGGTGCGGCGCGGGGACGGCACGTTCGTCAGCGACCTGCGGCCCGACCGGCTCGTGCGGGCGAGCGGCACGTTCCTCGACCTCGTCGGCGAGCACGGGGTCGCCGAGCTGTTCGAGTGCCGCCGGGTGCTCGAGCCCGGCGCCACCGCCCTGGCCGCGACCCGCATCGACGAGGCCGCCCTGGCGGGCCTGCAGGACCGGCTCGAGCACATGCGCGGGCTCGACGACCCCGAGCGCCTCGTCGCCGAGGACCTCGACTTCCACGCCGCGATCGCCACCGCGGCCGGCAACGCGACGCTCGCGTCGCTGACCGCCGCCGTCGCCGGGCGCACGGCACGTGTGCGGATTTGGCGGGCGATCGTCGAGCACGACGTCCTGTCGTGGACCCACGACCAGCACGTGGCGATCCTGCGGGCCCTGCGCGCGCGGGACTCGCTCGCCGCGTGGACCGCGGCGACCACCCACGTCGTCGAGGTCGAGGAATGGGTCCGCGCCCACCTCACGACCGCGGGAGGCCGCCCATGAGCGGACGCAGCACGGCGTGGTTCGGCGCCGAGGGCCGGTCCGGGATGATCCACCGCTCCTGGATGCGCAACCAGGGCGTCACCGACGAGGTCTTCGACGGCCGCCCGGTCATCGGGATCGCCACCACCTGGTCGGAGCTCGTGCCCTGCAACGCCCACCTGCACCGCGTGGCCGAGGCGGTCAAGCGCGGGGTGTGGCAGTCGGGCGGCTTCCCGCGGGAGTTCCCGTGCACCGGGCTCGGCGAGACGCTGCTGCGCCCCACCGCCATGCTCTACCGCAACCTCCTCGCGATGGAGGCCGAGGAGCTCATGCGGGCCAACCCCCTCGACGGGCTGGTCCTGCTCTCGGGCTGCGACAAGACGACGCCCGGGCTGCTCATGGCCGCCTCCAGCGTCGACATCCCGGCGGTGGTGGTCACCGGCGGGCCGATGCTCAGCGGCCGCTACCAGGGCCGTCAGCTGGGCTCGGGCACCCAGGTGTGGCGGTTCGAGGAGGAGCTCGCCGCCGGCACGATCACCCAGGCCGAGTGCGCCGTGGCCGAGGGCGCGATGGCCCGCTCGCCCGGGCACTGCATGACGATGGGCACCGCGTCGACGATGGCGTGCCTGGTCGAGGCGCTGGGGATGCAGCTGCCCTACTCGGCGACCTGGCCGGCCGTCGACGCCCGTCGCGACGAGACCGCGCAACGCGCGGGGCAGCGCATCGTCGACCTCGTCCGCGACGACGTGCGGCCGTCGGCGATCATGGTCCGGGAGGCGTTCGAGGACGCGATCCGGGTCAACGCGGCCATCGGTGGCTCGACCAACGCCGTCATCCACCTGGCCGCGATCGCCGGCCGCCTCGGCGTGCCGTTCACGCTCGACGACGTCGACGCCCTCGGTCGCGACGTGCCCACGCTCGTCGACCTCGAGCCGTCGGGCCGGTTCCTCATGGAGGACCTCTGCTACGCCGGGGGGCTGCCGGCCGTGATGGCCGAGATCGCGCACCTGCTCCACCTCGGGCGCCCCACCGTGGCCGGCGGCACGCTCGGCGACGGCATCGCCGACGCCGCGTGCTGGAACCGCGAGGTCATCCGCCCGTTCGACGCGCCGCTGGCGCCCCCGGGCAGCGGCACGGCCGTGCTGCACGGCAACCTCGCGCCCGACGGTGCGGTGATCAAGCAGTCGGCCGCGTCGCCGGACCTGCGGCAGCACCGGGGCCGCGCGCTGGTCTTCGACTCCCCCGAGGAGTACCGGGCGGTCAGCGACGAGCTCGACGCCCCGGAGTGCGACCCCTCGACGGTGCTGGTGCTGCGCAACAACGGGCCGCGCGGCTACCCGGGGATGCCCGAGGTCGCCAACGTCGGGCTGCCCCGCAAGCTGCTCGAGCGCGGGGTGCGCGACATGGTGCGGGTCTCCGACGGGCGGATGTCCGGCACGGCGTACGGCACGGTCGTGCTGCACGTCGCCCCCGAGGCCGCGGTCGGCGGCCCGCTCGCGCTGGTCGAGACCGGCGACGAGATCGAGCTCGACGTCCCCGGCCGGCGGCTGGTCCTGCACGTCGACGACGACGAGCTCGCCGCAAGGCGCGCGCGGTGGCGTGCTCCCGCGCCGCCCAGCAGCCGGGGCTGGACCCGGCTCTACACCGAGCACGTGCAGCAGGCCGACCGCGGCGCGGACCTCGACTTCCTGGTCGGGCACAGCGGCGCCGAAGTCCCGCGCGAGTCCCACTGAACCCACTGCACCCACTGCACAACTCCGACGAGGAGGTACCGGAATGGATCCCGTCTTCACCGGCGTCGGCGTCGCCCTCGTGACGCTGTTCGACGAGCACCGGGCGCTCGACGCCGACGCCACCGCCGACCTGGCCGCACGGCTGGTCGACCTCGGCAGCGACGCGATCGTCGTGGCCGGCACGACCGGCGAGGCCGACGCGCTCGACGACGACGAGCGCCTGCGGCTCTTCACGGCCGTGCGCGCCGCGGTCGGGGACGCCGTCGTCATCGGCGGCACCGGCGCCGCGTCGACCCACCAGGCCGCCCGCGTCACCGCGCAGGCGGTCGAGACCGGGGTGGACGCCGTCATCGCCCGCACGCCCCGCGGGCTGGCCGACCCGTCCGGCTACTACCGCGAGATCGCCGACGCGGCGGGCTCGACGCCGGTGCTCGCCTACCACTTCCCGGCGGTGTCCCCGCCCGGGATCCCGGTGGAGATGCTGCCCTCGCTGCCGGTCGCGGGCGTCAAGGACTCCTCCGGCGACGCGACCCGCCTGCTCGCCACCGTCGACTCCTACGCCGGGCCCGTCTGGACCGGGCAACCGGGGCTGATGCACCTGGCCGGGGCGCTCGGCTGCGCGGGCGGCATCCTCGCGCTCGCCAACGTCGCCCCCGAGCTCTGCGCCGCGGCCTTCGCCGGCGACGGCGACGCGATGCGCAAGTTCACGCCGACCCACCTCGCCGCCGAGCGTGACTTCCCCCGCGGGGTCAAGCAGCTGGTCGCGGAGCGGTTCGGGACCTCCGACGTCGTGCGGATGGGGTGAGCGGTGTGTCCACCTCCGAGACCGACCGCGCGGGCCCGGCGCTGCGCCTTCCCGAGGCGCCCGCGGCGCTGCGCAAGCGACGCGTGGGGCTGGCGACCGCGCTGCGGTACTTCGGACCCGGCGCGATCATCGCGTCGCTGACGATCGGCAGCGGCGAGTCGATCCTCGCCTCCCGCGAGGGCGCGGTCTTCGGCTACGCGGTGCTCTGGGCCGTGGTGGTCGGCTGCGTCGCCAAGGGGGCGCTGGTCTACGCCTCGAACCGCTACATCACGCTCACCGGCGAGCACCCGATGCGGCGCTTCGCGCGGGTGCTGCCGGGCCCGCGCGGATGGTTCCCGATCGTGCTCGTGATCATCTGCTTCGCCTCCTTCCCGGGCTGGGCCAGCGGGGTGGCGACCGCGCTCGGTGACTACCTCGACGCCCTCGGGCTCGGCAACGCCACCCTGTGGGCCATCGGCGTGCTGCTCCTCGCCGCGGCGCTGTCGTTCATCGGCGGCTACGCGGTGCTGGAGAAGGTGCAGGTCGCGATCGCCGGGCTCATGGTCCTCCTGGTCCTCGTCGCGGTGTTCGTGTCGAACCCGGACTGGCTGGCCGCCCTGCGCGGGCTGGTGCCGGTCATCCCGGACTACGCCCCGTTCGTGGCCGAGCGGTACCCCGACGTCGCGGAGACGTCGGTGTGGGTCGAGCTCGCGGTGTTCATGGGCGGCCTCGGCGGCGGCATGTACGACTACATCGGCTACACGGGCATGCTGCGCGAGAAGAAGTGGGGGATGCTCGGCCACCGGGACGCCGCCCGCATCGAGGAGGACCTGGCGGCCCACGACGACCGCGCCCCGCTCCCGCTGTCGACCGCGCCGGAGGACGTCGCCACGGCACGGGCCTGGAGCCGCGCTCCGCTGTTCGACATGCTCGCCGCGTTCGTGGCGCTCGGCGTCATCGCGGCCGCGTTCATGATGAACGGCGCCACCATCCTCGGCGCGCAGCAGCAGGTGCCCGAGGACGACGACGTCCTGACCTACCAGTCGCAGTTCTTCGGCGTGGTCGCGCCCGTGTTCGAGTACTTCTACATCGTCGCGATCGTCATGGTCCTGTTCGGGACGATCTACGCGCTGTGG
This sequence comes from Actinomycetospora sp. ABD4_176, assembly GCF_056311855.1. Taxonomy (NCBI): domain Bacteria; kingdom Bacillati; phylum Actinomycetota; class Actinomycetes; order Pseudonocardiales; family Pseudonocardiaceae; genus Actinomycetospora; species Actinomycetospora sp. ABD4_176. The sequence goes on from NZ_CM149974.1 coordinate 5,559,770, forward strand.
GAGGCGTACTCCTGGACGGCCTACGAGAGCCTCGCGGCGGTCTCGGAGAAGGTGCGGGCCCGCGGCCAGCGCGGCATCCGGCCCCTGGTCTACGGCTGGACCGGGGTCATCGCCCTCGCCGCGATCCTCTCCGACCTGAGCTTCACCGACCTCATCACCCCGGCCTCCATCCTCGGCGGGGTCTTCGCCTGCGGCATCTACGGCGCCGGGCTGCTCTACATCGACAAGGTCAACCTGCCGGGGCCCTACCGGATGGGCCGGACGTTGCGGGTGCTCGTCGCTCTCGGCTCGCTCTTCCTCACCGTCTGCGGCGTGGTGGCGATCCTCGAGCTGGTGGGGGCGATCGCGTGAGGACGACGGTGACGTGGCGGTACCTGGCGCTGGCGGTCGGCTTCCTGGCCCTGGCCGGCGTCCGCGGTGCGCAGGGGGCGACCGTGTGGGCGGTGGTCTTCGGGCTCGCCGCGGTGGCCAACGCGTGGCTCGCGCTGCGGGGCGACGGCCAGGGCTCAGCGCTGGTGGCACCCGCCGACGCCGACCCGCGTGAGGTCGCCGCCGAGGTGGCCCGCTGCCGCGCGGCCCTGCGCCGCTGGCAGGTGCTGGCGCTCGCCGGCGCGCTGGTCGCCGGCGGGCTGCTGCTGGTCGAGCCGCCGCTGGCGGTGCTCGCCGCCGGGGCGGTGCTGGTCGCGGTGCTCCGGGGACGGCGCGTGCAGCGCTACGCGGCGGCGCTGCCGTCCGCGTCGACCCCCCCGGCCCCGTCCGCGACGGACGGAAGGGCACGCGGCGGTCCGCCCGTCACGTGCCGTGCCCCCGGCGTCGGATCCTGACCCCGCCGGCGCGCGGCTGACGTCGGCATCCCGGCGGTTCGGGGCGCGCGCGTCAGTGGCCCGGCAGCGTCCAGAGGTCGGGGGCGAAGCGATGGACCCCGCCGACGACGGAGAACGCCAGGAGTCCCGCCAGCGCGACCACGCCCCGCACCCGGACCCGCACGTCCCGGCCCCGCCGGCGCGGGCGGGCGGTGCCGGCAGTGCTGGTGGTGCTGGACGGGGTGCTCACGTCGGTCCTCCCTCACGTGTCGACGGAGCCGTCCGGTCGGGCGGCGCTGACCGTCGACCTCGTTCGGTTTGGACACGACCGGCCGCGCATCCTCACGCGCTCGCGGGCGTGAGCACGACCACCGGCGAGATCGGCGCCGTGCTCGCCGCACCGATCACCCCGGCTCGACGGGCTCGTGGTCCGGACCGGCCCCGTCCGCCCGGGCCGCGCGGACCCCGTCGAAGGAGGCGACGATCGTCCCGAGGGTCTGCACGACGGCGTGCCGCGTGGCGTCGTCCAGTCCCGCGTCGAGCCGTCCGATCTCCTCGCCGACCGGCCGGTAGACCCGGGCCAGTACCTGCCAGGTCGCCGGTCGCAGCTCCACCGCAGCGGCGCGACGGTCTCCCGGAACGGCGGTGCGCGCCACGTGACCGGCCTGCTCGAGGCGGGTGATCAGTGCCGTCACCGCCGGGCGGGTCCGGCCCAGGCGCCGGGCCAGCGTCGAGGGGCGCAGCGGCCCGTGCTCCAGGAGGTTGAGCGCGCGCAGGTCGCTGCGCCCCAGTCCCAGCGTCGCGCACGCGGCCTCCTCGAACTCGTCCATGGCCCGCGCCAGCTCCCGGCAGGCGAGGAGCAGCGGGCCGTCGAGGTGCGTCTCGAGCGACGTCATGGTTCCATTGTCTCATCGTTCACCGATCGAACCAACGGAGGACGGACGATGGAGTGGACCCGGAGCATCACCGTGGAGCGGCCACTGCCGCAGGTGCAGCAGGCGATCGCCGACGAGCACCGGCTCGTGCAGTGGTCGGCGTGGCCCGACGCGACCGGGTACCGGTGCGCGCTCGACGGCGACGGCCGCTCGCTCGGCTCCGCCATCGTGTTCCGCGACGCGGCGGGCACCGAGAAGGGCCGCCAACGCCTCACCGCGGTGGAACCCGCCCGGGTGGAGTACCGGCTGCGCAACGAGGGCCCCGGAGGTCGGGTGATGACCCCCGAGGTCGACTTCCGCCTCGAGGCGATCGACGCCGAGCGCACCCGCGTGCACCTCGACTTCCGCGCCACCGCCCCGCTCCCGCCCGGTGCGCGGCACCTGGTGGAGGCGCTGCTGGGCCGACGCGTGCGACGGCTGCACGACGAGGACCTCGTGCGTCTCAAGGACCACGTCGAGCAGGCCCCGGCCCACGAGCGCTGAGCCCGGACGTGGACCCGCACAGCGGCCCGGTCTCCGAGCGGGCCTGGCACGCCGACGCCCTCGCGCGCGAGCGCGGCCGGGTGGAGATCTTCAACGCGACCCGGCCCGACGGTCTCGACGGCTGGACCATGGACCTCGCCCAGTACGAGCTGATGCGGGCCCACATCCTGCAGATGATCGACGACGAGGCCGGCGAGGACGGCACCGTCGCCCTGCGCGACGTCGTCGCCACCGCGCAGCAGCGCTACGCCACCCATCCGCTCTTCCCCGGCGGGCGCACGCGCAACTACTGCACCTACACCAAGGTCGATCTCGAAGCCCGGGGAGAGGTCGAGCGGGTGCCGCGGAGCAGCCCGCAGCGCATCCGCCGCGCTCCGCGGGACCCTGAGCTCGAGGAACGGCACCTCCCTCGCGCCCTGGCGTGAGAGACGGTGGGGGCGCGGTGTCCCCGCGCCCCCACCGTCGTCAGTGCCGCAGCCCGGCCTGCTTGAGCAGGGGCATGACGTTGTCGTCGAAGTACTCGAGCTCCTCGTTGTAGTCGATGAGCCCGAAGATCATGCCCTGCATGCCGGCGTCGTTGAGCTCGCCGAGCTTCTCGGTGACCTGCTCGGGGGTCCCGACGATCGGGTAGCCGCCCCAGCCGGCGATGAAGCGCTCCTGCATCTTCGTCGCGGCGTGGGCGAACGACTGGCTGGCCCCGGAGGTCGCCATCTTGATGACGTTGCCCGCCGCGCCCCAGTCGCCCTCGTCGACGACCTGCTGGAAGGCGCGCTGCGCCTCCTCCTCGGTGTCCCGGCAGACGACGAGGCCGTAGGTCATCACCTGGATGTCGCGCCGGTGGTCGTCGCGCGCCTTCGCCCGGACCTTGTCGCTGTAGGACCGGATGTTCTCGAGCGTGTCGAGGGACGCGAAGTTGATGTCGACGTTGCGGGCGGAGAACTCGATGCCCGAGGCCGAGTTGCCGGCGTTGAGCAGCGCCGGGCGCGGAGCCTGGTGCGGCTTGGGGTACGCCTCGAGCAGTTCGCCGTCGAAGTACCGCGTGTGGACGGCGAAGGTGCCCTCCTCGCTCCACAGGCGGTCGGCGAAGTCGAGCCACTCCTGACCGAACGCGTAGCGCTCGTCGTGCTCGCGCTGCTCGGATCCGAACATCTCCATCTCGGGGGCGACCCAGCCCATCACGAGATTCAGCGCGAACCGGCCGCCCGAGATGTGGTCGATGGTGGTCGCCATCTTGGACGCGACGATCGGGTGCACGGTCGGCAGGTGGGAGGTGGACGCGACCGCGATCCGTTCGGTGGCCTCCGCGATGCCCGCGGCCCACGTGAAGGTCTCGAAGCAGTTGCCGTTGAAGTTGGTGGAGCCGCCGAAGCCCTTCCAGCGGGCCACCGGGACGAGGACGTCGAAGCCGATGCGGTCGGCGCGCCGGGCGATCTCCCTGGTGTGGGCCCAGGTGATCTCGTAGGTGCTGGGCGCGTGGCTCATGATCAGCCCGTAGGAGCAGTTCACGCCGAACAGGCCGAGCTTCATCTTCTGGTCGCCGAACAGCGGGTTGGTGAGGGTGCGGTCGACCAGGGGGCGCGTCTCGCTCGCGGGGCGCGGGTCGGTGGGGGCGAGGCCGAGGCGCTCGTTGGCGGTGACGGTCACGGGATCTCCTTCGTCGGGGTGGGTGTCGTCGGCGAGCGCGCGTCAGCCGAGCTGGAACGGGTCGCGGGTGCCGCCGGTGAGCTCGACGAAGACGGACTTGTTCTCCGTGTACTCGGCGATGGCGTCGACGCCGTTCTCGCGGCCGATGCCGCTGGAACCGAAGCCGCCGAAGGGCATGTTCGGCGCGATCACGCGGTAGGCGTTGATCCAGACGGTGCCGGCGCGCAGCCGGGCGGCGACGCGGTGGGCGCGGTGCACGTCCTTCGTCCACACGGCGCCGGCGAGGCCGTAGGGGGTGTCGTTGGCGAGCTTGAGGGCCTCGTCCTCGTCGGTGAACGTGTAGGCGGCCAGCACCGGTCCGAAGACCTCCTCGCGGACCACGGTGTTCTCCGGGGTCACACCGGTGATGACCGTCGGCCGGACGAAGAGCCCGCCGCGCTCGTCGGGGCCGCCGCCGGAGGCGAAGGTGGCGCCCTCGTCCGCGGCGCCTCGCAGGTAGCCCAGCACCTTCTCGTACTGCGGGCGGTTGGCCACCGGGCCCATCTCGGTGGCCGCCTCGGTGGGGTCGCCGAGGACGATCGCCTCGGCGCGGGCGGCGACCTTCTCGACCAGGGCGTCGTGCACGTCCGCGTGGACGATGAGCCGGGAGCCGGCCATGCAGGTCTGCCCGGTCGCGGCGAAGACGCCGGCCACCAGGCCGTTGGCGGCGGCGTCGAGGTCCGCGTCGGGGAACACGATCTGCGGCGACTTGCCGCCCAGCTCGAGCGTGACGCGGTTGATGTTGGCGCCGGCGGCCTGGGCGATCTTCGCGCCGGTGGCGGTCGACCCGGTGAAGGCGATCTTGTCGACGCCGGGGTGGCCGGCGAGTGCCTCGCCGGTGGCGCGGTCCCAGCCGGTGACGACGTTGAGCACCCCGGCGGGGAGGCCGGCCTCGTGGAGGATCTCGGCGAAGGCCACGGTCGAGGCGGGGGAGTGCTCGGAGGGCTTGACCACCATCGTGCAGCCCGCCGCCAGCGCCGGGGCCAGCTTGAACGTGAGCAGCAGCAGGGGCGAGTTCCACGGCGTGATGGCGCCGACGACGCCGACCGGCTCTCGCTGGGTGTAGCCGAAGTAGTTCGGGTTGACCGGCGGTACGGTGCGGCCCTCGATCTTGTCCGCCAGCCCGGCGAAGTAGTGGTACCACTGCGGCAGGCTGGTCAGCTGCCCGCGCATCTCGCGCAGCAGCTTGGCGGAATCGTTGACCTCGAGTCGGGCCAGGCGCTCGGCGTTCGCCGCGACCGCGTCGCCGCACCGCCGGATGACCGCAGCACGCTGGAACCCCGTCATCCGCCCCCATTCGCCCTCGAAGGCGGAGCGGGCCGCGGCGACGGCCTCGTCGACGTCCTCGGCGCGCCCGTCGGCGAGGCGCGCCCACGCCTCTCCGCGATAGGGGTCGTCGGAGGTGAAGGTGCCGCCGGAAACGGCGTCGACGGATTTGCCGTTGATGAAGAGCTTGAACTCCTCGAGGGATGTCGTCATCGACGTTCTCCTTGCCGTGGTCCTGCCGGAGGCGATTCCGGCGAGGACGACGCTAGGAACGGGGAGAGGAGAACCGATATCCGCGCACGGCGCCGCCCGATCCGTTCCGTGCACGCTCGTCGCGCGTCCCCACGGTGAGCCGATCCACGTCGTCGCGCGGCGCTCCCGCACGGAACGGATGGCGCGCTGCACTCTCGGGCTGTTCGTCGCCCCGCGTCCCGCCTAGCGTCCTCGGAAGCGGTCCCGGGGGATCGGCACGGGGAGGTGTCGGGCGATGGCATCCGTCCGCGACGACGAGGGTCACGGGTCGGGGCGCCTGCGGCGCCACCCTGTCCTCGACACCCGCCGGCTCGACGAGGCGCGTGAGGCGGTGGCCCGGGTCTACCTCGACCACGACCTGGACGCGCCCGCCGAGGACGTCGCCATGACGCTCAACGCGACGACCGACCGGCTGTTCACCTTCGGGTTCCTGACCTACCAGTCGCCGGCGAAGCTGGTCATGCCGCCGACCGAGGACAACTACCACGTCAACCTGACGATCGCGGGGGCCACGCGCGCGGAGCGGTCGGACGGGACGCGCGGGACCACGGCGGCCGGCCGGTCGGGCGTGGTCCTGCTGCCGACCCACACGAACACGGTCCGGTGGTCGGCCGACGCGGAGCAGTGGATCCTGAAGATTCCGCGGACGAGCCTCGAGTCGCACCTCGGGGACCAGCTCGGACGTCCCGTCCACGACGTCGTCGACTTCGCCTTCGGCATCGACCTCACGTCACCGGCCGGGCGGACTCTGCTGTCGTCGGTCGAGTTCCTCGCCCGCGAGCTCGACCGCCCGGGCGGTCTGGGCGACATGCCGCTGGCCCGCGAGCAGCTCGAGGCCTTCGTCATGACCCAGCTGCTGCACGCCGGCCGGCACCGCTACACCGACGCGCTCGCCGCGCCCGCGGACCCCGTGCGCCGGGGCCGGCTCGGGCCCGTGCTCGAGTACATGGAGCAGCACGCCGACGAGCCGCTCACCCCGCAGGAGCTCGCGCGGGTCGGGTGCCTGAGCGTCCGCACCCTGCACGCGACCTTCCAGCAGGAGCTCGGGGAGTCCCCGATGAGCTACCTGCGGCGCCTGCGCCTCGACCACGTCCGCGCCGAGCTGCTGCGCGGCCACCCTGCCGACCTGCAGGTCACCGAGGTGGCGCTGCGCTGGGGCTTCCTGCACCAGAGTCGCTTCGCCCAGCAGTACCGCGAGCGCTTCGGGGAGCTGCCCCGCGAGACGCTCCGCGACAGGGGCTAGATCCCGTTGCCCACCGCGAGGACGCCGTACGCGCCCCGGTGGAACAGCAGCGGGGCGGGGTCCGGGTCGGCGTCGAGGCACCGGACCCGGCCCACGACGATCGTGTGGTCGCCACCGGGGAACTCGCCGTGCAGCGTGCAGTCGATCCAGGCGACCACCCCGTCGAGGCGCGGCGCGCCCGACGGCGCGGGAGCCCACGACACCCCGGCGTACTTGTCGGCACCGGAGCGCGCGAACGCCGTACTCGTGTCGCGGTGGCCGTCGGCCAGCACGTTGACGCAGAAGTGCCCGACCTCGCGGATCCGGGGCCAGGTGGTCGACGTGCGAGAGGGCGAGAACGAGACGAGCGGCGGGTCGAGCGACAGCGAGCCGAACGACTGGCAGGTGAACCCCGCCGGCCCGTCCGGCGTCATCGCCGTGATCACGACGACGCCCGACGCGAAGTGGCCGAGCACGTGACGCATGTGCGTGGGTTCGATGCGGACCTCGTCCGCCGACCATTCGTCCATGTCCGGAAAACGTAGGGAGGCGCGCCGGATCGGCGATATCCGCACACCGCCGCCGCCTATCCGTCCACGGCGTCCGGCGGGGATCGGTCATCGACGTGCGCGGAACGGATGGTGGTGGCCGATCCGGAATTCCTAGCGTCACGGCAGGAATCGTCGCGCGAGAGGACACCACCATGACCGAGACCGCACCGGACCCACGCACACCCGTGGCCGAGCTGCCGTCGACGACGTCGGTGCAGCGCGCGGTCGCGGCGCTCGCCGAGGGCCGGATGGTGGTCGTGACCGACGACGCCGACCGCGAGGACGAGGGCGACCTCGTCGTGGCCGCCGACACGGTGTCCCCCGCTCAGCTGGGATTCATCGTGCGGCACACGACCGGGATCGTCTGCGCCCCGATGACGGGCGAGCGCGCCGACGTGCTCGGCCTGCCCGCGATGGTCGACGCCAACGGCGACCCCCACGGCACCGCCTTCACCGTCACCGTCGACCACGTGGCCACCGGCACCGGTGTCTCGGCCACCGACCGGGCGCGCACCATCGCCGCCCTCGCCGATTCCGCGACCCGGGGCGACGAGCTGCGGCGCCCCGGCCACGTCTTCCCCCTGCGCGCCCGCGACGGCGGCGTCCTCGTCCGGGCCGGCCACACCGAGGCCGCGGTGGACCTGCTCCGGCTGGCCGGCCGCACCCCGGTCGGGGTCATCGGCGAGATCGTCGACGACGAGGGCGGCATGCTCCGCGGCGCGGGGCTGGTCCGGTTCGCCGCCGAACACGACCTACCGGTGGTCGCGATCTCCGACCTCGTTCGCCACCGTCGCGCCACCGAGAGCTTCGTCGAGCACGTCGCGACCTCCGCGATGCCCACCGCGTTCGGGCCGTTCCGGGCCGTCGCCTACCGCTCCACCGTCGACGGCACCGAGCACCTCGCGCTCGTCCACGGCGACGCGGCGGCCGCCGGTCGCTCGGCCCGCGGCGCCCTGGTACGGGTCCACAGCGAGTGTCTGACCGGCGACGTCCTCGGCTCCCTGCGCTGCGACTGCGGCGCGCAGTTCGAGCAGGCGCTGCGCGCGATCACCGCCGAGGGCGCCGGGGTGCTGGTCTACCTGCGGGGACACGAGGGGCGCGGCATCGGCCTGGCCCACAAGATCCGCGCCTACGCCCTCCAGGACACCGGTCTGGACACCGTCGACGCGAACATCGCGCAGGGCCTGCCCGTCGACACCCGCACCTACGGTACGGGCGCGCACATTCTCGCCGACCTGGGCGTCAGCCGGTTGCGACTGATCACCAACAACCCGGCGAAGTACACCGGGCTCGCGGGCTACGGTCTCGAGATCCTGGAGCGGGTCGGCCTGCCACCCGCCGCCGGCCCGGACAACCTGCGCTACCTCCGGACCAAGCAGCAGCGTCTCGGCCACGCCATAGGGCTCGACAGCGCGACCAGCTGATCACCGCTCCGGAGCGTCGGCGGCCTCGTCGAGACCGTCGATGAGCACGGCGAGCGTCTGCCAGTTGGCGCGGTTCGCGGCGGCGGCGCCGTCCACGTCGCCGGCCGCGCAGAGCGCGATGATCCGCTCGTGCTGGGCGACCGAGTCCCGGCCGCTGAGGGAGGAGAAGCGGAGCCTCTCCAGGCGGCGCAGCACCGGCGTGTAGCGCTCGAGGACCTCGCGGAGGGCGTCGTTCGCGCTGGCCGTGACCAGGACGCCGTGGAAGTCGTCGTCGGCGGCGATGGCCGCGTCGGCGTCGTCGGCCCGCAGGGCGTCGGCGAAGTGCCGGTTGGCGGTCCGCATCGCGTCGAGCTCGGTGGCGGACAGGTTCGGCAGGGCCTCCCGGGCCGCGAGCTCGTGCATGGCGGCGGTGACCGACTGGGCGTTGCGGGCCGCGCGGACGTCGAGCGGGCTGACCATCGTGTACCGGCCGGGCTTGGTCTGGACCAGGCCCGCCTGCTCGAGTCGGGCGAGGGCCTCGCGCACCGGCGTGCGGCTGACGCCCAGCCACTCGACGAGGTCGGCGTCGGCCAGTCGCTCCCCGGGGGCGAGCGTGCCGTCGACGATCGCGTCCCGGATCGCCCGGTAGGCGTCCTCCCGCAGGAGCGACCGCGCGACGAGTCCCCGACCTCCTGGCACCGGCATGCGGCACACCGCATCCCGAATGTCGGCTCCTGTCAACGCGACACCCTTGCTCTGCGCCGTGCGTAGTGCAATATTTTGCATGTAACTGTCGCACACTCAGGAAGGCCTCCGATGAGCAACTCCGACACCCGTCCCACCGTGGTCCTGGTCCACGGCGCGTTCGCCGACTCCTCCAGCTGGAACGGCGTCATCCGTGAACTCGCGGGTGACGGCCTCCGCGTCGTCGCCGTCGCCAACCCGCTGCGCGGCCTGCACGACGACGCCGCGTACGTGCGCGGCGTCCTGGACGGCGTGGAGGGCCCGATCGTGCTGGCGGGCCACTCCTACGGCGGTTCGGTGATGAGCGAAGCCGCCGAGGGCCACCCGGGCGTCCGGGCGCTCGTCTACGTCGCGAGCTTCATCCTGGAGCCGGGGGAGAGCACCGGGGAGCTGGCTGCGCGGTTCCCCGGCGCCCAGCTCGGTGCCGCCCTCGACGCCGTCCCGGTCCCGCTCCCCGGTGGCGGCACCGCCAGCGACCTCTCCATCCGGCAGGAGGAGTTCCGGAAGGTGTTCGCCGCCGACGTCGACGAGGACGTCGCGGACCTCATGGCGGCCACCCAGCGGCCCATCACCGCCGCGGCGCTCGAGGAGCCGGCGACGAGGGCCGCCTGGAAGACCGTCCCGTCCTGGAACCTGGTCACCACCGACGACCTCGCCATCCCCGCCGCCTCGATGCGGTTCATGGGGGAGAGGGCAGGGGCGCACTCGGTGGAGGTCACGGCCTCCCACGCCGTCACGGTGTCGCGGCCCGACGCCGTCGCGCAGCTGATCCGCGACGCCGTCCGCACGACCGGCTGAGCGGACGGGCAGCGCCGTCGCCGACGGGCGGGGACAACGTCGCCGGCCCCCCTTCCGGCGACGTCGCCACCCCCCGTACGCGGATCAGGGCCCCCGACTGCACCAGGCCCGCCCCTGAACCGTACCCAGCGGTACGGTTCCGGGGAAGGGTCGGATCCGTTCGCCGGCCAGCCGAGGCGCCCCTCGTCCAGGAAATGCGGCCGATCGGCGCACCAGGCGCCCTCCGGGTGGGCTGCCCTCTGTCGGGGGTGGATGTCGACCGGCAGGCTGTGGGGTCGGTCGCGCAGGCCGACCGGGTTGGAGGAGCGTGCCGTGGCGAGCGAGGCCACGTCGACGACGGACGGGGGGCGGGTCCCGCAGCAGGAGCGGTCGCGCGCGACCCGGCGCGCCCTGCTCGCGGCGGCGGGCGAGCGCTTCGCGGTGCAGGGCTTCCACGGCACGGCGCTGAACGAGCTCCTGGGGGACGGCGGACTCCCGACCAAGGGCGCGTTCTACTTCCACTTCGCGTCCAAGCTCGCCGTCGCCGAGGCCCTCGTGGTGGCGATGAGCGAGTCGTGGGAGCAGGTCCTGCCCGCGGTCCGTCGGGTCGCCGGCGACGATCTCGAAGCGCTGGTCCTGCTCACCGACGCGGTGATCGTCCGTCTCGACGACCCGATCGTGCGCGGTGCGGGCCGGGTGCTGCGCGACCGCGTCGTCACCGCGCCGACCCTGGCCGAGGTCGGGACGTGGTGGCGTGACGAGGCCGAGGAACTGCTCGTCGGGGCGCGGGCGGGCGGCCTGCTCCGTGACGAGGCCGACCCGGGCTGGGTCGCCTGCGAGGTCGTCGCGGGCTTCGCGGGCCGGGCGACGATGTCCGAGGAGTGGTGCGGCGGACCGCCCCTCTGGGACCTCGTCAACGAGTTCTGGGCCGGGTTCCTGCCGCTGATCGCCACGGCGGACTGGTCCCGACGGTGGTCCGCGCGGCCCTGGCGGGAGCGGCGGCGCCCGGCCGGGGTGGGTCCGCGGGACATCGACGCCCTCGCGGTCCACGCCGTGGCCACCCCCGGTACGCCTGCCGCCCGACAGGGCGACTGACGCCTGACGGCCCTCGAGGTCGGCGACCCGGAAGCGCGACACCGCGGCGAGTGCCACCATGGTGGTGCCGGTCCCGGACGCGGTTCCTTCCCCCCGGGACGAAGTCCGGGGCCGGCCCCGATGCGCGCTGCTCCCCACCGCCGACGTCCGTCCCGGCGACCCGGGCGCGATCTACCCGTCGGGCGCCGCGCCGCCGGGTCCCGGGTCCCGGGTCCGGCGACGGGTGTGGTCGGACACCAGCGCTGCGATCAGCCGGGCCACCCGCCGGGTCATCTCCTCGGCGTCCTGGTCGGGGTGATCGACCCACCAGTTCATGAACGAGTCGACGATGCCGAGCCACGTCCGGACCATCGCCGAGACGTCGAGCTCGTCGGTGATCCCCGCGTCGCCGAGCAGCTCGAGGACCCCCTCTTGGGCCAGGGCCTCGATGCGGGCGGAGTACCGCGCGACGACCTCGGCCGCCGGGCCGTCCGCGGGGGCCGTGCGGTCGTGCAGGAGGCGCCAGACGTGGCGACGGTCGTCGAGCACCGCGAACATCGCCGCGAGCGTGCGCACTCCCGTTCGACGCCGGCGCTCCCGTCGCGGGCCACCCGCTCGATCTCCGCGGTCAGCAGGCCGCCGGCCTCGGCGAGGCACGCCGCGTGCACGCCCTCCTTGGAGCCGAAGTAGCTGTAGACCAGCGCCTTGGAGGGCGACGGCGCCCGCTCAGGCCAGCGCCGACCGCAGCGCGTCGCCCGCCGCGTCCACGGTCTCCCGGGCCTTGTCGACGACCCCGGCCATCGAGACGAACCCGTGGATCATGCCGTCGACCGGGAGCAGTTGCGCGTCGACGCCGGCCGCCCGCAGCTTGCCGGCGTACGCCGCGCCCTGGTCGCGCAGCGGGTCGAACTCCGCGGTGATCACCAGCGCGGGCGGGAGGCCGCTCACGTCCTCGGCGCGGCCGGGCGAGAACCGGGTGTCGGCGCCCTCGTCCGGCGAGTGGAGGTAGCAGCCGTAGAACCACTCCATCCAGGCCCGGGAGAGCAGCGGGCCGCCGACGTTCTCGTACATCGACGGACTGTCGTCGAAGCGGTCGGTGGCGGGATAGATCAGGAGCTGGAACGCCAGTCGTGGCCCTCCCCGCTCCTTGGCGAGCTGGGCGACCACGGCCGCGAGGTTGCCGCCCGCGCTGTCACCTGCGACGGCGAGTCGGGCGGGGTCGCCGCCGAAGTCGCCGATCTTCTCCGCCGCCCAGGTCAGGGCGGCCTCGGCGTCGTCGACCGCGGCGGGGAACCGGTGCTCGGGTGCGAGCCGGTAGTCGACGGCCGCGACCAGGCACCCGGACCTGGCGGCCAGCGCGCGGCAGAGGACGTCGTGGCTGTCCAGGCTCCCGATCACCCACCCTCCGCCGTGGTAGTAGACGACCACGGGCAGCGGACCTCCGCCCGGCGGCACGTAGACCCGCACCGGGATGTCGCCCTCGGGGCCGCGCGCGGCGGTGTCCTCGACCCGGGCGAGCTCCGCCGGCGGCCCGCCGAGCGGAGCGAACTCCTCGATCATGGCCCGGTTCTCGGCGACCGTCATGCTCTCCGGCGATCTCGCGCCCTCGGCGGCCATCTGCGCGAGCAGGGCCTCGATCTGCGGATCGAGCGGCATCGTGCACCGTCCTCCCGTCGGGGAGCGCCGGTGCTCCCGCTCGCCGAGGAGTATGCGCCGTGCGTCAGTACCGGGTCATCGTCCTGACGGGGCGGTCGACTGCCGGCCCCGGCTTCCGCCGCCGGCCCAGACCGTGTGAGGTGGACCCATGACGATCTCGTGGTGCTCCCCGTCCGCCACCCACGGCCGGCGGGCCGCGTGAGGGGCGCCGAGGCCCTCGTCGGCTCGCTGGTCGGGGCGGGTGTCGACGTCTGCTTCATGAACCCCGGCACCTCCGAGATGCACTTCGTGCAGGCCCTCGACGACGTCCCGGCGATGCGCGGCGTCCTGACGCTGTTCGAGGGTGTCGCGACGGGGGCGGCCGACGCCCACGCGCGCATCACCGGGCGGCCCGCCGCGGTGCTCCTGCACCTCGGGCCCGGGCTCGGCAACGGGATGGCGAACCTCCACAACGCGCGGCGGGCCGGCACCCCGCTGCTCTGCGTCGTCGGCGCGCACGCCACCGACCACGTCCGCCACGACGCCCCGCTCGAGTCCGACATCACCGCGCTCGCGCGGACGGTGTCGGGCTGGGTGCACACCTGCGGCGACGTGCGGGACGTCGCCGACGACGCGGTGCGTGCCGTGGCGGCGACGACCGAGCGCGGCGGCCAGGTCGCGACGCTGGTCCTGCCCGCGGACGTGTCGTGGTCCGACGGCGCGGTGCCGGTGCCGCCGCTGCCGGCCGCGGCCCCCTTCCCGCCGGCGGCCTCGCGGGTGACGGACGCGGCCAAGGCGGTGCGCGAGCCCGGCGCGGTGATGCTGCTCGGCGGCCCGGCGCTGACCGCGCGCGCGATGGACGCCGCGGGCCGCGTCGCCGCCGCCACTGGCGCGCGCCTGCTCGTCGAGACCTTCCCGCGGCGCTGGGACACCGGCGCCGGGCGCCCCCGCGTCGACAAGCTCGCCTACTTCGCCGAGCAGGCGCTCGAGCAGCTCGACGGGGCGTCGTCGCTGGTGCTGGCGGGGGCGCGCTCCCCGGTGTCGTTCTTCGGCTACCCCGGTGTGCCCGGCGACCTGGTGCCCGGCGGCGCCACCGTGGTCGGGCTCGCCGACGCGGCGACCGACGCGGCCGCCGCCCTCGAGGCGCTCGCCGCCGAGGTGGCGCCGGACGCGGTCGCCGAGCCGGCGCCGCGGGACGCCCCGGAACCCGCGCCCGGCCCGCTGGACGTGCGCTCGCTGTGCGCCGCGGTCGCGGCGACGCTGCCCGAGGACGCGATCGTGGTGGACGAGTCGCTGACCGCTGCGGCCGTGCTCGCCCCGGCCCTGCAGACCGCAGCCCCGCACACCCAGCTGGCGCTCACCGGCGGCGCGATCGGCCAGGGCCCGCCCGCGGCGGTGGGCGCGGCGGTCGCGGCCCCGGACCGGCCGGTCGTCGCGGTGCAGGCCGACGGCAGCGCCCTGTACACGCTGCAGGCGCTGTGGACCCAGGCCCGCGAGCAGCTCGACGTCACCACGGTGCTGATCAACAACGCGGCCTACGCGATCCTGCGCGTCGAGCTGGCGCGGACCGGTGCCGGGGAGGCGGCCCACTCCGGGCGTGCCGGGCGGATGCTGACCCTCACCGACCCGACGCCCGACTTCGTCGCGCTCGCGACCGGCTACGGCGTCCCGGCACGGCGCGTCGAGACCACCGAGGACCTGCTGGACGCCCTGCGGTGGGCGCACCGCGAACCGGGGCCGCACCTCATCGAGGCGATCGTCCCCGCGGTGGGGTAGGGACCGCGCACGCCGTGTCACGCGTCGGTGTCGGGCCCGGAGCGGTCGGCGCGGCCTCCGCCGGAGCGGTCGCGGTCGGAGCGGTCGCGGTCGGAGTGGTCGCGGTCGGAGTGGTCGCGGTCGGAGTGGTCGGACCGGTCGTGCTCCGACCGGCCGTCCGACTCGTCGCGCGAGGATCCGCGGCGCTCGGACCGGTCGTCTGATCGGTCGTCGTCGGATCGGTCGTCGTCGGACCGGTGGTCCCCGGACCGGTCGGCCCCGGACCGGTCGTCGTCGGACCGGTCGACGTCGGATCGGTCGTCGTCGGATCGGTCTTCGCCGGACCGGTCCTCTCCGGATCGGTCGTCCTCGGACCGGTCCTGCCCGGATCGGTCGTCCCCTGGCCTGTCGTCGGTCGAGCGGTCCTGCGTCCGCCGGTCCCGCTCCGTCGCGCGGGACCGGGGCTCGTCGTCGTCGCGGTCGTCGCCGGCCCGCGCGCGGTGCTCCGAGCCCTCCGCGGTCGAGCCGCGGTCGGACGTCGCGCGGCGGTCGGACCCCGAGCCGCGGGTCGAGCTCCCGTCGCGGTCCGACGCCGACCGGTCCTCCGACGCGGTGCGACGCGCCCCTTCGCTCGAGGTCGTCTCCCGGTCGGTCTCCCGCTCCACCGCCCGGGCCAGTGCCGCGAGGTCCCGGGCCGACGCGGTCGGCGACGACGCCTCGGACGTCTCCGGCGCCGACGCGTCCGACGGGGACGAGCTCTCCGCCGGCGGCGCCGGGTCGGTGGTCCCGGCCTCCGGCGCGGTGGGGCCGTGCTCGAGGTGCCAGGTCCGGAACCGCACGGAGCTGGGCTGCGCGAGGAGGCGGTCCCGGTGCAGGCCGACCTTGAGGTAGCTCTGCTGGCCCGGGTACAGCGTGCCGCCGGGCGGGTGATCGTCCACGACGAGCCGTCCGTCCCGCCACACGCTGACGCGGGCCTTGTCGGGGTTCGCCGAGAAGTCCACCTGCACGCGCAGGTCGGTCCACTCGCCCACCGGCGCCGGACCGAGGTCGTGGGTGACCGTGCGCGGCCCCGACGGGTGACCCTCGCCGCCGTGCAGCACGAGCTCCCCGTCGCGCACCCGCAGATCGATCGGCGCCGACCCCGGGCCGTCGTTCTCCCACCGGGCGATGACCTGCTGGGCTGCGGGAGTCCGGGCGAACTCGCCGTCCAGCCGCACCGAGAAGGTCAGGTCGTGGCGGTCGCCCTCCTGGGCGGCGGGCACGTCGGGCTCGACCTCGCTGCGCTGGCCGCGTCCGGTCAGGGCGACGGCCACCTCGTCGTCGTCCACCCGGGGCGGCAGGGCGCCCACGGTGTTCCACGGTGTCCGCCGGAACGCGCCCGGACCGTCGGCCCGCCACATCGACGGCGCCGGCGGCTCCGCGACCGGCGCCGGCGCGGCGGCCGGGATCGCCTCGGGCGGCGCGGGAGCGCTCGGCGGTGGCACGGGGGACACCCCGGGCTCGGCGTCCTCCGTCCCCGACCGGTCCCCGGCACGGGTCTCGGGCCGGTCCGGTCCGGCATCCGGCGACCAGGGTCCGGACGTGCCGGCGACCGCGATCCCGCCCGCGAGGGCACCGACAGCCACGACGGAGACGGCGCGGTTGCGGGTCACGCTCTCGGGGCGACGGTGGGAACGGCTGCCCTCGGCGGGCAGCTCCGGGCGCGTGCCGGCGCCCGTGTCGCGATGGCGTGCCACCTGTGTGACGTTGCCGCAGGGCGACGCGGGAAACGCCCTACCGGCGAGCTTGGTGCCGGCGACCCAGTGGATTGCGACAGCTGCCTCCCGGCGCGGGCCGGTCGGCGGGCTCGGGCGGCCGGGGTGACGTCGACGCGCTCACTGGGCCAGCGTCGGGGCGAGGCGCGACCACCGGGGCTGGTCGATCTCCCCGACGATGAAGTCCGCCAGGTCGGCGCGGGTGATGGTGCGGCCCCGTGCGGGAGTGGCCCCGTCGAGCACGCGGTAGGTGCCGGTGGCCTCGCCGTCGAGGAGCAGGACGGGGCGGACGAAGGTCCAGTCGAAACCGCCGGCCCGCACGATCTGTTCCATCCGGACCATGTCGGCGTAGAGCTCGCGGAGGAGGGGCCGGACCAGCAGGCGGTACCAGAGGGCGAGCTCGGGATCGTCGTCGCGCACCCCGGCCGAGGTGATGCCGACGAAGCGGTCGACCCCGCAACGGTGCATGGCGGCCACGATGGCCCGTGCCGCGTCCGAGTAGAGCCCTCGGGCGCGCCGGCCCGGCGGACCGGCCGCGAAGACCACGACGTCCTGGCCACCTCGTGCAGACCGCGCACGTCGTCGGGCTGCGGTTCGGTGAGCTGTTCGCCGGGACGGACCTCACGCCCACCCAGTTCGCCGTCCTCCTCGAGCTCCAGCGGCTCGACGAGGGCGACGACGGACTGACCCAGGCGGAGCTGGCCCGGCGGGTGCTGGTCCGCCCGCAGAGCATCGGCGTACTGCTGAGCTCGCTGCTCGAGCAGGGTCTCGTCGTCCGCGCGCGGCCGGGCGGGCGCGGCCGGCGCGTGGGCATCGCGCTCACCGAGGCCGGGCGGACGGCCCTGGAGCGGGCGTGGCCGTCGGTGTGGGCGTTCAACACCCCGGCCGCGCTGGGTCTCACGCCCGCCCAGGCCGGCATGCTCGACGAGCTCCTCGGGCACGTGCGCACCGCGCTCGGATCAACAGACTGATATCACCAGTCGGCCGGGCGCGCCGGACGGTGACTGCGCTGCCCCCGGTGGGACCGGGGGCCGACACCACCCCGGCCGGGTGTCCGCCCCCTCGTGACCGCGGTCACCGGCGAGCACGCTCGTGGGTATCCGGGACAGGCCGACCGGGCGGTCCCGCTCCACGAGGGGCACGCGATGACCACACCCCGCACCCATCACGACCGGACCCCGTGGAACGGCCCGTTCCCGGGAGCACCGCCCGTCCTCTCCTCGGGCACCGTCCACCCCGGGACGCCCGCGCCGTACGTGCACCCGTTCTCCCCGGCGACCCCGCCGGCCGGCCAGCCGGCCTGGCCTCCGTCGCCGGCGGTCCCGCCGGGTCCGCCGCCCGCTGGCCTCGGAGGTCCTCCGGCTCCCGGCCGGCCCCCCGGGCCGCCGCGCCCCCGGACGGGACGGAACGTGCTGATCGCCGTGGCGGTGGTCGTCCTCGGCCTGGTCGGGCTGGTCCGGCTCGGTGCCTCCGACGCGTCGCCTCCGGGACCGGCCGCGACCACCGCGGCTCCGGCACCGAGCACACCGCCCCTCCCCGGACCGAAGGGGCCGCGTCCCGCGACCGGCACCGTGCTCGTCGAGCAGGGAGGCACCGGGAACGGCCGGCTGACCGCCGAGAACGGCGGGAGCACCGACGCCTACGTCACCCTGGCGTCCGGCCAGCAGGTGGTCCGCGGCGTCTACGTCCGGGCCGGGGAGAGCGCGACCGTCAGCGACGTCCCCGACGGCACCTACGACATCTACATCGCCACCGGCAGCGGGTGGAACGAGGACATCCGCGGGTTCACCGCCGACCGCCGGGCCACTCGCTACGACGACCCGTTCCCGTTCACCACGTCCTCGACGCAGTTCACGACGTGGACGGTCACGTTGACCCCGGTCGTCGGGGGCAACGCCCCGAGCAGCGACCTCCCGCCGGACGCGATCCCGCGGTGAGCTCGTGCGGAGGGGCCCGATCCAGCGCGTCCGACCCGGATCGGGCTCTCGGCCGCACGCCACCCCGCTATCGTCGTGTTCCCCGACCCGAGGAGCCCATGGTGATCATCGCTGGCCTCGTCCTGCGAGTGCTCGGTCCCGGCGCGAAGGCCCTCGCGGTGGCCCTCGCCCCCGTCGCCGCCGTCCTCACCTGGGGAGCGGTCGAGAACGGGATGGACAAGAGGAAGAACAAGCCCGTGGAGGTCGGGACGGGGGTCTGATCCCCGACCGGGCCCGGCGCTCCGTTCAGCGGGGCGCCGGCACGTCGGCGAGCAGGTGGGCGACGAGCCGGGCCGGCGCGTCCTCCTGGAGCAGGTGGCCGGCGTCGTCGATCCAGTGCATCTCGGCGTGCGGGATGTGCTCGTGCAACCACGTGCCGTACTCCGGCGGGAGGATCCGGTCGTGGCGGCCCCAGAGCAGCCGCACGGGGATGCTGATGTCGGCGAGCAGGGGTTCGTAGGGGCGGGTGTCGGCCTCGGCGAGCTGGCGGTACTGCCGGTAGTAGGCGGCCTGGCCGTCGGCGCCGCGCCACGGCGCGAGGTAGGCGTCGAGCACCTCGGGGCGCAGACCGCGGTGGCTGGCGTTACGCAGGTGGGCCGCGACCAGGGCCTCGTGGGCGTAGCCGGGCAGGGCGGCGAAGACCTCGGGGTGCTCGCGCATCAGGGCGAACAGGCCGCGCTCCCAGCGCCCGCCGCTGACGGCGTCGAAGATCGTGAGGTCGCGGTAGCGGGCCTCCTCGAGCAGGTGGGCGCGCAGGACGATCGCGCCCCCGATGTCGTTCGCGACCACGCTCGGGGCCTCGAGTCCCCAGTGCTCGAGGAGCCGGGCGAAGCGGCGGGCCTGGGCGGCGAGGGTGAGGTCCTGGCCCTCGCGCTGGTCGGACCGCCCGTAGCCGAGGTGGTCGAAGACGTAGACGGTGCGCGTGCGGGCCAGGGCCGGGGCGACGTCGCGCCACAGGTAGGAGGAGTAGGGGGTGCCGTGCACCAGCACGATCGGCTCCCCGCGCTCGCCCAGTCGCGCCCAGCGCACGACCCCCTCGTCGGTCTCGAACTCCTCCGGCAGCACCCATCCGGTGGCGTCCCGTCCCTCACTCATCCCGACCGCGCCTCCTATACCGATCTGTGAAGTCGCCACCGACGGTAGGTTCACTGGTCTGTGAAGTCAAGTGGGCGTCCCGGATCGCGGGACGCTGCTGCGGCGCCGGTCGCCGGGTGCCGCGGCGCGTGACGTGGCGGCATCGGTCGACCGACCGTCCCGGGCGTCACGCCTCGTGCTCGCGGCCGCCCGCCCGCGCGGGCGGCGCCCCGTAGGTTCGTGCTCGTGACCTTCCAGATCGTCGATCCGGCCGCCCTCACCACGGGGCGGGGCCCGCACCCCGCCGCGAGCCCCTTCGAGAAGCGCGTGGGTGAGGCCCTCGGGATCACCGCGTTCGGGCTGTACCAGATCGAGCTGCCGGCGGGGGAGGAGACGGTTCCGCACGACCACCGGGACGACCACGCCGAGGACGCCTACGCGATCCTCGGCGGGCGCGGGTGGTTGGTCGTGGACGGGGAGGAGACCCCCGTCGGACCGGGGCAGTTCATCGGGGTGACCGTGGAGTCGTCCCGGCACCTCAGGGCCGGCCCGGAGGGGCTCGTCTTCGTCGCCGTCTGTGCGTCACCCTGAGCGCTGCGTTCTACTGCCTATCCTAGGCAGTAGCGATAATCAAGCCGTTGCCCGAGTCGGTGACAGCGACCTACTGTCCCCCGACGTGCCCCGCGTCCGGTTCGTGATCGTCGCGCTCCTCGCCGGCCTCGTCGCCGCGTCCTGCTCCGCCCCGACCACCGGGCCGGCGCCGTCCGGCGCCGACCCGTCCGCGATGGTGCTCGCCGACGGCTACGAGCCCGACGACCTCAATCCCCTGCTCGGCTACGGCGAGGAGGGCGCGTCGAAGATCTACGACGGTCTGATCGCGTTCGACGCCGACCGGAACCCGCAGCCGAACCTCGCCGTGGCGGTGCCGACACCGTCGCCCGACGGGCTGTCCTGGACGGTCCCGCTGCGGCCGGGCGTCGTTTTCCACGACGGGACGCCGTTCGACGCGCAGGACGTGGTCGCGACGTACTCGGCCGTGCTCGACCCCGCCCGGGCGGCCACCGTCAGCTCGGGCTTCCCGATGCTGCGCGGGGTGACCGCCGTCGACCCGCAGACGGTCCGGTTCGACCTGAGCTACCCGTTCCTGCTGTTCCCGGGCCGGCTGACCCTGCCGATCGTGCCGTCGGAGGCGCTGGCGACCCCCGGCCCGGCGTCGAACCTCAGCCTGGGCACGCGGCCGGTCGGCACCGGTCCCTACCGCATGACCGAGTGGCGGCAGGGCTCGTCGATGGTCCTCGAGGCCAACGAGCGGTACCACGGTGGCGCGCCCGCGGTCCGGCGCATCACGATCGTCATGGCCGAGGACGACAACACCCGCGCCCAGCGCACCGCGACCGGCGAGTTCGACGGCACCGTGCTCCCGCCCTCGCTCGCGCGCGGCATCGCCGGGCAGGTCCAGGCCCAGGGGATGGTGCTGCGCGAGCACGCGAGCGCCGACTACCGCACGATCACGATGCCGATGGCCAACCCGGTGACCGCCGACCTGGCGATCCGCCAGGCGCTCAACCGCGCGGTCAACCGCCAGGGCATGATCGACGCCCTGCTCGCGGGCCAGGGGCGCCCGGCGTCGACTCCGGTCCCCGACGTGCTGCCCGAGGAGGTCGAGCCGACCGCGCAGTTCGCCTACGACCCGGCCGCGGCGAACACGATGCTCGACGCCGCGGGCTGGGTGCGCGGTCCTGACGGCGTGCGGGCGCGCAACGGTCTGCCGGCACGGTTCACGCTGATGTACGGGGCGAGCGACACCGTGCGTCGGGACCTCGCGCAGGCGTTCGCGTCGGACGCGCGGGCGGTCGGTGTCGACGTCCGCCTCGAGGGCCTCGGCTGGGACGCGATCGACCCACGCCTGGGCACCGACGCGGTCGTCCTCGGCGGCGGCAACCCGTTCGACACCGCGTTCAAGAGCTGGCAGCTGCTGCACTCGTCGAACGCCGCCGACGGCTACAACAACCCCGGCTCGTACCGGAACGCGCAGGTCGACGCCGCCCTCGAGGCCGCCCAGCGCGCCCCCGACCGGGCCTCGCGGGCCGCCGAGCTGCGCCGGTTCCAGACCGCCTACGCCGCCGACCCCGGCATGGTCTTCCTGACCTTCCTCGGCCACAGCTACCTCACCCGCGACCGCTTCGACGGCTACCAGCCCGTCGTCGAGCCCCACACCCACGGCACGACGTGGGGCCCGTGGTGGAACGTCGAGGACTGGACGCCCCGGTCATGATCAGGTGCAGCTCGTGACGGCTGCCGTCGACACCCTCCCCGCGCGGCACCGCGGCCGCGAGGTCGCGAAGCTCGTGGCCTGGCGGCTCCTGGTGGCCGTGCCGGTCGTGGTCCTCGTGGCGATCACGGTGTTCGTGCTGGCCGCGGTGTCGCCGTTCGACCCCGTCTACCAGTACTTCGGCGCCGGCATCTTCTCCGCGTCCGGCGCCGACATCGCCAACGCGCGCGCCCAGCTGGGGCTGGACATCCCGGTGTGGGAGCAGTTCGGGCGCTGGATCGGCGGGGTGTTCTCCGGCGACCTCGGTCAGAGCCTGTCGTTCCGGCAGCCGGTCGCCACCGTCATCGCCCAGCGCCTGCCGTGGACCCTGCTGCTGGTGGCGCTGGGGCTGCTGGTCAGCGTCGTCCTCTCGCTGAGCGCCGCGGTGGTGGCGGCCTGGCGCCAGGGCGGGTGGGTCGACCGCGCGGTCACGGCCGTCGGGCACACCCTCGAGGGCCTGCCGCCGTTCGTGCTCGCCCTCGCCGCGATCGCGGTGTTCGCCGTGGCCTGGCCGGTGCTGCCCGTCGCCGGACTCACCGACGCGGGGGCGCCGGCGACGTTCGACCAGGTCGCGCGGCACATCGTCCTGCCCGCGCTGGTGCTCGGGGTGTCGCAGACGCCGTGGCTCGTGCTGCACGCGCGGTCGTCACTGATCGGGGCGCTCGACGAGGACCACGTGCTCGGCGCCCGGGCCCGCGGCCTGCCCGAGCGGGTGGTGGTCCTGCGCCACGCCCTCCCGACCGCGCTGCTGCCCTTCGTCACCGTGCTCGGCAACCGCCTGCCCGAGCTCGTGACCGGCGCGGTGCTCGTCGAGACGGTGTTCTCGTGGCCGGGAATCGCCGCGGCGATCGTCACCGCCGCGCTCGCCGTCGACTTCCCGCTGCTCGCGGCGCTGACACTGCTGACGACCGTGGCGGTGCTCGCCGGCGCGCTGATCGCCGACGTGGCCGTGCTGCTGCTGGACCCGCGGGTGCGCGCCGATGGTTGAGGTCGACACGCGACCCAGGACCGAGTCGGCGTGGCGCCCGGCGGGCCACCGACGCCCGGGGTCGGTCCGCGGCGCGCGGTCGCCGTGGCGGGGCCGTGCACGGCTGGTCTGGGGTGTGGGCGGGCTGGTCGTGCTGACCCTGGCCGCCGTGGGAGTCCCGTGGCTCGGCGGGCTCGACGAGGGCCTCGTCGACTACACCGCGATCCGGCAGCCACCCTCGCTCGCACACCCGTTCGGCACCGACTCGGTCGGGCGCGACGTGGCCCTGCGCGCGTTCAAGGGCCTCGGGATCTCGCTGCTCGTCGCGGCGTCGTGCGCGGTGATCGCCACGGTCATCGGCACCCTGTTCGGGGCGGCGTCGGGCCTGCTGGGCGGCTGGGTCGACCGGGTGCTCATGCGCTTCGTCGACGGGGTGAACGCCGTCCCGCACCTCATGCTCGGGATCGTCATCGTCGCGCTCTACCGCGGCAGCGTGCTCGCGGTGATCGCCTCGATCGGGCTGACGCACTGGACGACGGTCGCGCGGGTGGTCCGCTCCGAGGTGCTCTCGCTGCGCGAGCGCCCGTTCGTCGACGCGGCGGTCAGCGGCGGGGCCTCGCGGGGGCGCGTGCTGCGCCGCCACCTGCTGCCCGCCGTCGTGCCGCCGGCGGTGCTCTCGGCGGTGCTGATCCTGCCGCACGCCGTGTGGCACGAGACCGCGCTGAGCTTCCTCGGGCTCGGCCTGCCGCCCCATCTGGCGAGCATCGGCAACATCCTCGCCGAGGGCCGCCAGGCCGTCCTGCTCGGGAGCTGGTGGATCGTGGTCTTCCCGTCGGCCCTGCTCGCCGCGACGACGCTCGCCGTCGCCGGGATCGCCGCGTGGTGGCGCGACCGCACGCTGCCGCGCCGACGCTCGGAGCTGGCCCTGTGACTACCGGGACGGGCCTGCGGGTGCGCGGCCTCGACGTCCGCTTCCGCCTGGGGCGGCGCCCGGCGCGGTGGGTGCGGGCGGTCAGCGACGTCGACCTCGACCTGCGCCCCGGGCGGCTGCTCGCGCTGGTCGGGGAGTCCGGCTGTGGCAAGTCGGTGCTCACCGAGGCGCTCACGGGGCTCCTGCCGTCGACCGCCGAGGTGCGGGGAGAGGCGGTGCTCGGGGACCTGGACCTGCTCGCGGCGGACGAGCGCACGCTGCGCGAGCGGGTGCGGGGGCGTCGGATCGGGCTGGTCGGGCAGTCGGCGGGCAGCTACCTCACGCCGACGCGGACGGTCGGCGCGCAGCTGCGCGAGACGGTGCGGCACCTGGGCTCGGGGATCGACGTCGGCGAGCTCGCCGAGCGCGTCCAGCTGCCCGTCGCGGCACTCGACCTCTACCCCCACGAGCTGTCCGGCGGCACGGCGCAGCGGGTCGGCCTCGCCGCCGCCCTGGCCGGCGATCCTCCGGTGCTGCTGGCCGACGAGCCGACCGCGGGCCTCGACCGCCCGCTGGTCGACCACACGATGGACCTGCTCGCCGCCACGGCACACGAGGGCCGCGCCGTCCTGGTGATCACCCACGACCTGCGGGCGGCACGGCGGGCCGCCGACGACCTCGCGGTGATGTACGCGTCGCGGCTGCTCGAGACGGGACCGGTCGCCGACGTCCTGGCCGACCCGTGGCACGACTACACCGCGGGCCTGCTCGGCGCGCTGCCCGGCGAGGGCTTCGCGCCGATCCCGGGCCACCCGCCCGAGCTCTCGGCCCTGCCCGACGGGTGCCCGTTCCGCCCGCGGAGCCCGGAGCACGCCGCGACCTGCACCGACGACCCGCGGCTCGTGCTCTTCGGGGAGCGCGCGGTGGGGTGCGTGGCGCGATGAGCCTCGACGGACGCGCGCTGACCGGCGGCTGGCGCCGGGGCCACGCGGTGGTGCGCGACCTCGACATCACCGTGCCGCGCGGGCGGGTCGTCGGCGTCGCGGGCCCCAGCGGGTGCGGCAAGTCGACCCTGGTGCGGATGCTCGCGCTGCTCCACCCGCCGTGGGCGGGGCACGTCGCGGTCGACGGCGCGACCACGCCCCGGGTGCGGTTCGGCGCACCGGCGGCGCTGCGCCGGCGCCTCGGGGTCGTGTTCCAGCAGCCGCGTGCCGCCGCCGACCCGCGCCTGACCCTCGAGGACCTGCTCCTCGAGCCGCTGCGCGCCGCCGGCGAGCGCGACCCGGGCGTGCTCGGCGCGCGCGCCGACGAGCTCGCCGAGCGGGTGGGGCTGACCGCCGAGCTGCGCACCCGGCGTCCGCACGAGGTGTCCGACGGCCAGCTCCAGCGGGCCTGCCTGGGCCGGGCCCTGGCCCCCGCGCCGGCGTACCTCCTGTGCGACGAGATGACGGCCATGCTCGACGCCTCGACCACCGCGGCGCTGGTGTCGGTGATCGGCGAGGAGGTGGAGCGGGGCCTCGGCGTCCTGACCGTCAGCCACGACGAGCCCCTGCTCGCCGCCTGGGCCGGCGAGGTGCTGCGGCCCTGGGGCGCGGGCGTGCCGGCCGGAGCCCTCCCCGGCAGCGGTCGTCAGGTCTCCTCGTAGGGGTTCGTCGGGCGCGCGACCGGACGCACGGCGGCGGCCGCGACGGTCGCGGTGTGGCCCGCCGGGTCCGGCGGCGGCGCGTAGCGGCCGGTGACCTCGACCCACGCGCCGGCCGCGTGCGGGGAGCCGTCGCCGTCGACGTGGACGAGGTAGCTGCGTGCGTCGAGGGCGCAGCAGGTCATCACGGCGCGGGTCACCGACCAGCCGCCGCGGTCGTCCGGGGTGACGAAGCCGGTGAGGGTGACGGTGCGCCCGGCGAGCGTCCGGCCGTCGTCCCACGCGGCGCGGGCGGCGTAGTCGTGGACCGCGAGCGGCACGGGGTCACCGGCGGGCAGAGGGGTGAAGCGGGTGCTGGCCGGTGGTCGGGGCACGGCGGCGTCGGACCGCGCGGCGGCGAAGGCGCCCAGCGGCGGCGGCGTGACCACGAGGACCAGCAGCATCGGCAGGCACAGCAGCCACCCCACGGCGGGGATCGCATGGTGGTCGTGGCGCCGCTCGGCGCGACGGGCCGCCGCGATCGCCTCGGGCGGCGCGGCGAGGGGGCCGTGGGTGTGCAGCCGGGCACGCGGTCGCGGCGCCTGCTCGTCGGGGACGAGGAGGCCGAACAGCCCCAGGGCGACCAGCCCGGCGGCGGTCAGCAGGAGCCACGGCCGGTGCGCGGCGCGCACGTAGTCGAGGTACTCCCCGGACAGGGTCAGCGCGAGCAGTGTGCCCCCGAGCCCGACGAGGACGGCGGCGCTCATCGGTCCCCTCACAGCAGCAGCCCCCCGACGGCGAGGCTCGCGAGGAGCGCGGTGGCGAAGGCCAGGGGGACGAAGCGGGCGGTGAAGTCGGCGCCGAAGGTCCCGAGGTGGAGGGTGACGAGCTTCAGGTCGACGGCGGGGCCGACGACCATGAACGCGAGCTGCGCGGTGGGGGAGAAGGCGGTGAGCCCGGACGCGACGAAGGCGTCCGCCTCGGAGCACACCGCGAGCAGCACGGCCAGGACACCGAGCACCAGGACCGAGATCGCCGGGACCCCGGCCAGGGTCTCGGCCCAGGTCGGTGGGATGGCCATGGTCAGCGTCGCGCTGACCGCGGCCCCGATCACGAGGAACCCGCCGGCCTGGAGGAGGTCGTGGCGGGCGGTGAGCAGCATCTCGCGAGCCCGCGACGGCGGAGCGGCGGCACCGTGGTCGTGCTCGTCGACCTCCGCCGTGGCCCCGGGGATGCCGCGGCCGAACCGCGACCAGAGCGCCCCGACGACCAGGGCGACCGCCGCCGACGCCGCGACGCGCGCGACGACCATGACCGGCCGTCCGGGGAAGGCCACCGCGGTCGCCACCATCACCACCGGGTTCACCGCCGGCGACGACAGCATGAAGGCCAGGGCGGCCGGCGGTCGGACGCCGCGGGTCATGAGCCGGGCCGCGACGGGTACCGACCCGCACTCGCAGCCGGGGAGCGCCACGCCCGAGGCCGTCGCGATCGGGACCGCGGCCCAGGAGCGACCGCCGAGGGTGCGTCGCAGGAACCGCGTCGGCACGATCGTCGACACCACGGCGGCCACCAGCACGCCGAGCGCGAGGAAGGGCAGCGCCTGGAGCACGACCGCGGAGAACAGGGTCGCCCAGGTCGCCGCCGTGACGCCGTCGCCGCCCGCGACGGCCCACACCTGCCGCCCGACGAGCATCGCCACGCAGACGGCGGCGAGCAGCAGGGCCGCCGCCGTGAGGCCCCGCTGCCCGGAGGGGTCCGGGGCCGTCCCCGAGCGGGGGGCGGCGCTCACGACGCGGGTCGCCGACGCTCCACCGCGTCGTCCCCCGCCAGCTGGTAGCGGATGAGCCGGCTCGAGTTCGCGACCACGGCCACCGACGAGGCGTTGTGCAGGATCGCGGCGACGACGGGGGAGAGGGCACCGGCGGCGGAGACCACCAGGCCGACGGCGTTGACCGCGATCGACATGCCGTAGTTCTGTCGGATCAGGGCCACACCGTGCCGGCCGAGGTCGCGCAGCTCGAGCAGCCGGGTCAGGTCGTCGCCGGCGAGGGCGACGTCGGCGGTCTCCACCGCGACGTCGGTGCCGCCGACGCCCATGGCGATGCCGATGTCCGCGAGGGCGAGGGCCGGCGCGTCGTTGGTGCCGTCCCCGATCATCGCCACGGTGTGGCCCTCGGCCACCAGGTCCCGGACCACGTCGTGCTTGTCGGCCGGCGTGACCTGGGCCCGCCACTCGTCGATCCCGAGCTCGGCGGCGACGGCCGCGGCGGTCTCGGGGTGGTCGCCGGTGAGCATGACGATGCGCGTGACCCCGTCGGCGCGCAGCCGGTCGAGCACCGCCGCCGACTCGGGCCGCACGGTGTCCCGCAGGCTGATGAGGCCGACGAGCCCCCCGTCGACGGCCAGCAGCAGCGGGGTCTCCGCGGCGCGCTGCAGCTTGCGGACCCACCCGTGGGCCTTGCGCGAGACGGCGACGCCCTGCTTGCGCAGCAGCTCCCGGGACCCGATGAGCAGGGTGCGGCCGTCGGCCTGGACGCGCATGCCCTGCCCGAGGATGACCTCGCACTCCTCGTGCGGCGGGATCACGATCCGCCGCTCCTCGGTGGAGCGGATCACCGCCTGCGCCAGCGGGTGCCTCGAGTGGATCTCCGAGCTGGCCGCGTGCGCGAGGACCTGCTCGGGCTCCCAGTCGTCGTCGAAGGAGACGACGTTGGTGACGACGGGCCGTCCGGTGGTCAGGGTCCCGGTCTTGTCGAACACGACGGCGTCGACACGTCCCGCGGCCTCGAGGTGCGAACCGCCCTTGATGAGGATGCCGCGCCGGGCCCCGTTGCCGATGGCCGCGCTGATGGCCGTCGGTGTCGAGAGACCGACCGCGCACGGGCAGGCGACCAGCAGCATCGTCATCGCCCGGCGGACGTCGCGGGTGAGCACGAGCGTGATGCCGGCGAGCGCGAACGACAGCGGCACGAAGCGCCGGGAGAACGACTCGCCGACGGTCTGGATGGGCGCCCGGTCGGCCTGCGCGGTCTCGACGCGCTCGATGATCCGCCCGATCGCGCTGTCACGGCCGACCGCGACGGCGCGCACGACGAGCCGCCCGCGCAACAGGACGGCGCCGGCGGGGATGCGCGTGCCCGCCTCGACCTGGACGGGGAGGTTCTCCCCGGTGATGGCGGCCTGGTCGACGACGCCGGTGCCCTCGACGACGACGCCGTCGACGGGCAGGACCACCTGCTCGTGGACGACGACCTCGTCGTCCACCGCCACCCGGGCGATGTCGACCTCGATCTCGGTGCCGTCGACCAGCCGCATCCAGGTGGTGGTGCGCGAGCCGGTGAGCAGGTCGGAGATCGCCCGGCGGCTGCGGCGCAGCGTGAGGTCCTGCAGGTACTCGCCGATGGTCAGCAGCCAGAGCACGGTCAGGGCGACGACGTTCTCGCGCAGCACGAGGCTCGCGACGGTGGCCGTCGAGACCAGCGCGTCGGTGCCGGCGCCGCGCCCGCCGACCAGGGCGCGCAGGGCGCCGCGGAGGAACGGGTAGCCCGTGAAGATCGTGACGCCGGTGGCCAGGGTCCGGCTGGTCGGGCCGAGCACCGGCGGGCGGCCCAGCACCCAGCGGCGCCCGCCGAGCAGGAGCAGGGCGACGCCGCCGGCCACGATCCGCACGAGGTCGCGATTGCGCACCTCGGCGGACCGCGGTGCCCGCGCGGGCGGACCGGTGACGGCGCGCGTCGCCACGTCGGTGAGCGCCGCGACGAGGCCGTCGCGCCCGGTGGTGGGCTCGGTCCAGGCGACGACGGCGCCGGTCCGCGGGTAGGCGTGGACCTGGCGGATGCCGGGCAGCGCCCCGAGGGTCTCCTCGACGAGCACGGCCCGCGCGACGTCACCCCGCAGCCAGGGGCAGTCGTAGCGCACGCGCCCCGCGGCGTCCGAGACGAGCCGCGAGGCGCTCGGGGCCGAGCGGATGTCCACCACCGCCGCGGGCATCAGTGCTCGTGGTCGTGCGCGTGGCCGTCGCCGGTGCTGCCCGGGACCGGGGCCTGCTCACCGACGCGCTCCCGCGCCTCGGCGACGACGTCACCCAGGGCGAGACGTGCCCGCTCCGCGCCCGTCTCGGCCGCTCGGGCCCCCCGGAGGCCCACCGTGGTGACCGCGACGGCTGCACGGTGCACCGACTGCGGGCCCACGAGCTTGCGCGCGCCCTCCACCACGGCCACCCCGACGACACCGGTGGCCACCGCACCCGCGGCCCTGGCGAGCGCTCCCGCGAACATCACTGGCTGCTCCGTCCTCTCGTGCTCATGACGTCCGTCCGGTGAGGAGCCCGGGGACGTAGTCGGGATCGACCTGCTCGGCGAGCTCGGGCCCGGCCCAGGACGCTGCATTGCGGAGGTGGAACCGGACCGCGTCGTCCTGGTACCGGGCCCAGTCCTTCGGCACCGCGTCCACCGTGCGGCGCAGGGCGTCGAGCACGGCGGCGTTGTGCTCCTCGAGGCTACGGATGTCGCGCGCGGCCCCCCGGTCGCCGGCCCGCACGTGCGCCGAGCGGTCGAGCACGCCCGCCAGGTCGCCTCCGAGCTCGTCGCGGAGGAACTCCTCGTCGGCGGGATCGTCGACCTTGTTGCCGACGGCGGCGAGGCGCACCCCGAAGTCGCGGGCGTACCCCGCGTACTGGCGGTACACCCCGACCGAGCGCATCGTCGGTTCGACCACGACGAAGGTGACGTCGAACCGGGTGAACAGCCCGGACGCGAACGCGTCGGCACCGGCGGTCATGTCGACCACGACGTACTCACCCGGCCCGTCGTGCAGGTGCGAGAGCAGCAGCTCCACCGCACCGGTCTTGGCGTGGAAGCACGCGACCCCGAGGTCGTCGGGGGTGAAGGCGCCCGCGAGGCCCAGCCTTACCCCGGGGACAACCTCGCGCACGGCGGCGTCGTAGACCGGGTTGTCCTCGGTGACCGTGACCAGCCGCGAGCCCCGTCCGGGCGGTGTCGTCTTGATCATCGCGGCGGCGGAGGGGATGCGCGGGTTCTCGCCGCGGAGCCAGTCCTTGAGCGCGGTCAGGTGGTCGGGAAGGGTGGGCAGTCCCGCCGCGACCTCCTCGTCGGCGCCCAGGGCCACCGCGAGGTTCTGGTTGATGTCGGCGTCGAGGGCGAGCACGGGGGCGCCGCTCTGGGCCGCGCGCAGTGCGAACAACGACGCCAGCGTCGTCTTGCCGCTGCCGCCCTTGCCGACGAAGGCCACCTTCACGTCCTGCTCCTCCTGCGTGTGATCACGGGTCGCGCAAGCCTGGCATCGGGCAGCCGGCGGGTCGGCCGAGGGTCCGGGCGTGACCCGGGCGGGGGAATCACCGGGCCGTCGTGACCGGTGCGGGGCCGGTGACGGACGGTTCGGCCGGCACCCGTCGCCCGGCACGGCGCAGCCGGACGGCGCCGATCGCGCGGCAGCCCAGGTAGATCACGAACCCGATCGTGGTGACGTAGGGGCTGATGGGCAGGCCCGGGGACAGGGAGAGAATGATGCCCCCGACCACCGCGACCTCGGCGATGACCACCGAGAGCACCGTGGCCACGACGGGGTTGGCGGTGACGGCGGTCGCTGCCGCCGCCGGGGTCACGAGCAGCGCGAGCACGAGCAGCGCCCCCACGATCTGGATGCCGAGGGCGACCGTCGTGCCCAGCATCACCGCGAAGGCGATGCCCAGCGCGCGGGTCGGCACGCCCCGCGCGAGGGCCATGTCCGGGTCGAGGCTCGCGAACAGCAGGGGGCGGTAGAGCGCGACGAGCGCCACCGCGACCACGACGCCGACCGTGGCGAGGGTGATCACCTGCTCGCTGTCGACCCCGACGATCTGACCGACGAGCAGGCTGAACTTGTTCGCGGTGCGGCCCTGGTAGAGCGACTGGAACAGCACGCCCATACCGAGCCCGAACGCCAGCACGACGCCGATCACGGTGTCGTTGTGCCGGGCGCGCGTGGAGAGGGTCGCGAAGATCACCGCGACGAGGATGCCGCCGACCAGCGCCCCGACGCCCACGAAGGCGGTGCCGGCGATCAGCAGCGCCCCGGCGGCACCGGCGAAGGAGAGCTCGCTGATGCCGTGGGTCGCGAAGGCCATGCCGCGCCCCACCACGAGGGGGCCGAGCAGGCCCGCGAGCAGCGCGAGCACGGCCCCGGCGGCGAGCGCCGACTGCACGAACGACAGCCCGAGCAGCTCGGCGGTCTGGGAGAGGTCGATGAGGTCGTCCACGGTGGGCTCCGGCCGGTCAGGAGGCGGCGGGCGAGGAGGTCATGACCACGTCGTCCTGCTCGCCCACGTGGTGTCGCGGGGCGTTCTCGTGCCCGACGACCACGATGCGGTCGCGGATCCGGACGACGTCCACGTCGGTGCGGTAGAGCTCGGAGAGCGTCTCGGAGGTCATGACCTCGTCGGGCGTACCGACACGGAACCGGCCGTCGACGAGGTAGAGGACGCGGTCGACCACCGGGAGCACGGGGTTGATCTCGTGGGTCACGAACAGCACCGCGGTGCCGTGCTCGCGGCGTCGCCGGTCGAGCAGGTCGACGACGATGTTCTGGTGGGCGAGGTCGAGGGAGAGCAGGGGCTCGTCGCAGAGCAGGAGCTCGGGGTCGCCGACGAGGGCCTGGGCGACCCGCAGACGCTGCTGCTCGCCGCCGGAGAGACGCCCGACGGGCGCGTCGGCCCACGCGTCCGCGCCGACCTGGTGCAGCGCGTCGTCGATGCGCCGGCGCCGCTCGCGGCGCCGGGCACCGAGGACCGGTCCGAAGCGGTGCCCGTCGAGACCGAGGCCGACGAAGTCCCGGCCGCGCAGCGGCACCGACGGGTCGAGCGTCTTCTGCTGCGGCACGTACCCGACGCGCGGCGAACCGCGCTGGGGCCGTCGCCCGACGACCTGGACCTCCCCGTCGGCGAGAGGCAGCAGGCCCAGCAGGACCGTGAGCAGGGTCGTCTTGCCCGACCCGTTGGGCCCGAGGATCGCGACGAACTCGCCAGGGGTGACGTCGAGGTCGAGGTCGGACCAGAGCCGGCGTGTGCCGCGCTCGACGGCGGCGTCGCGCAGGGCGACGACCGGCGCCACCTGGGCGGCGCCGGTCGTCGACATCGCGTGACCCGAGGTCACTGCGGCGCCCCCACGGCGGTCGCCAGCTGCGAGCGCAGCCCGCCATACCAGGCGAGGTAGTCCATACCCGGGGGCAGCGTCTCGCCGACCTCCACGACCGGGATCTGGTTCTGGTCGGCCAGGGTGCGCAGGTTCTGGGTGACCGGCGACTCGGTCTGGGGGTTGAAGAACAGCACGTTCACCTGGCGGTTGGTCAACAGTGCGTTGGTCGCCGCGACGGCTGCGGCGGGCGGGTCGGTCTCCGCCTCGATGGCCTCGGCGAACTCCTCGGGGGTGGCGTCGGTGATGCCGGCCGCCTGCGTGAGGTAGAAGGGCACCGGCTCGCTGGCCAGGCTCTGCAGTCCCGGTCGGGCCTGCCCGATCGCGGCGTACTGCTGGCCGATCTGCTCCACCTGACCGGCGAAGGCGTCGGCCCGCTGGTTCAGCGCCTGCGCCTGGGCCGGGTCGACCTGACCGAGCCGGTTCGCGACCTCGCGGGCGACCGCGCTGACGGTGGCGGGGTCGAACCAGACGTGCTCGTTCTCCTCGGCCTGGTCGGGCCGCAGGGCGAAGGCCTCGATCGACTTCTCCTGCGCGCCGGGGGAGGCCTCGAGGGCCTGCTCGGCCCACTCGTCGTAGTGGCCGCCGTTGAACACCACGATGTCGGCCTGGGTGATCGCCTGGGCGTCGGCCGGCGTGGCCTCGTAGGAGTGCGGGTCGACGTTGGGGTCGGAGATGATCGCGCGCACCTGCGCCTCCGGCCCGGCGACCCGCGAGACGATGTCACCCCACACGTTGGTGGTCGCGACGACGTTGAGGGTGCGCGTCGGCGCGGGGGCCGCCGAGGGGGCGGGCGCCGGGGCCTCGGCGCTCGGTGGTGGGGCCTGCCCGCCACCGGACGAGCAGGCCGTCACCAGGCCCAGCAGTCCCACCACGGCGCCCAGCCACGGCATCGCCCCGCGTCGACGGGGGCGTGCCGCGCCGCGCGCGGTACTCGGGATCGTCATCGCTGTCGTCCTCCTCCTCGGTCCGTTCGTCAAATGGTAATCGTTCCCACTTTTCGTGCATCCCGTGGGCCGTGACCCTCTGGTCACATGCGGGAGCATTGATGGTTCCGCGCCTGCGCCGACGGGGTGGTGCTCTCGCCGCGGGAGCGAGGAGGCGTCACGGAGAGCGAGCGCCGCACCGCCCGACCGGAGCTTGTGGTCGCTCTCCTCCGCCGCGTTGGCTGAGGTGCGCCCGTTCCCCGCCGCTGGAGGTCCGATGTCGCTCGACGTGTCCCCCGATCTGCTCGCCGCCGCCGAACGCGGCGCGGTGTCGGACGACGAGTTCGTCGCGTGCGTCCGCACGTCGCTGCCCTACGCCTGGGAGGTGATCTCCTCCGTCGCCGCCGACCTCGAGGTGTCCGGGGGCGAGATGGCCGATCACGAGGTACCGCCTCCCTCGGAGGCGGAGCGCGGCCAGCTCCTGCGGGCGCTGGCGTCGGACGCCATCCGCGGGGGCCTGGAGCGGCACTTCGGAATGCGCCTGGCGTTCCAGAACTGCCACCGCGTGGCCGCCTTCCGCCCGGACGCGGTCGGCGGCGACACCCACCGCGCGTTCGTGTCGCCGCGCGGCCAGCTGCTCAACCAGTCGCCGGAGCTGCGCGACTGCTGACGAGGCTCTGCCGCACCTCACCGAGCGCGGTGACGGTCTCCGTCGTGCGCCCGGGGTCGTCCGTGGTCTGGACCATCAGCGCCACCCGGTCGACCCCGACGCGCACGCGGGTGTCCTCCAGGGCGGCGTGGAGGTCCAGGGCGGTGCCGACGGCGTGCAGGCGGCACAGCAGGTCGGTGTACTCGTCGGCGTCGCGGGGGGTGCGCGGCGCACCGTCGGCGCGGACGTAGCCGGCGAGGCCGGGGCGCAGCCAGCGGGGCAGCGCCGCGCGCACCGCGCGTTGCGCCTCGCCGCGGGTGTCGGCGACGTGGGCGATCCCGACCGACAGGTGATCGGCGACCGGTCCGCCCGCCTGCTCGGCCCAGCGCCGCACGTCCCCCGCCTTCTCGTCGAGGCCCGCGTGCATGCCCAGCAGCAGGGGCAGTCCGCGGGCGGCCGCCGCGTCGACCGTCGCCGCGGACGTCGCCGCCACGGACACCGGCGGCCCGCCCGGCGTCGCGGGACCCGGGACCACCGGCACCTCGTCGAACCGCAGCCCGGGGCCGGAGCCGCGCACCGTCGGTCCTCGCAGGGCGGCGAGCAGCACGTCGAGCTCCTCGCCGACGCCGCGCTCCCACCGCCGCAGGCCGTCGGCGCCGCCGAGCACCGTCATCTCGCGCCACGGCCCGCCGCGCCCGACCCCGAGCCGCAGCCGTCCCGGCGCGAGCTGGTCGAGCATCGCCGCCTGCTCGGCGAGCGCGACGGGGTGGGTGCTGGGCAGCACGCTGACCGCCGTCCCCACCCCGATCCGCCGTGTCGCCGCGAGCAGGTGCCCGGCCAGGGTGATCGCCGACGGGCAGACCCCGTAGGACATGAAGTGGTGCTCGGCCAGCCACACCTCGTCGAGGCCGACCTCGTCGGCCAGACGGGCCAGGCGCACCGTCTCGCCGAGCGCCTCGCCGTGCGAGCGGCCCGGCCACTGCGGGGAGATCAGGAACAGGCCCAGGCGCATGCCGTCGAGTGTCCCGTCAGCAGCAGTGCTCGCCGCGCCAGGCGGTGCGTCCCTCCTTGACGGCCACGGCGGAGATGACCAGCGCGACGACCGGGTCCGCCCAGCTCCACCCGAGCGTGGCGTTGAGCACCAGGCCGAGCAGGAGCACGCCGGACAGGTAGGTGCACAGCAGGGTCTGCTTCGAGTCCGCGACCGCCGAGTTCGAGCCGAGCTCGCGGCCGGCCTTCCGTTGGGCGTACGACAGGAACGGCATGATCAGCAGGCTCAGGGCGGCGAGCACGATCCCCACGGTCGAGGGCGCGGCCTCCGCGGCCCCGAACAGCGCCCGCACGGCCTCGACGGTGACGTAGGCCGCGAGGGCGAAGAACGAGAACGCGATCACGCGCAGGGCGACCCGCTCGCGGGACTCGGGGTCGCGCCCGGAGAACTGCCAGGCCACGGCCGTCGCCGAGGCGACCTCGATCGTCGAGTCCAGCCCGAAGCCGATCAGCGCGGCCGACGAGGCCACGGTGCCGGCCGTGATCGCCACGACGGCCTCGACGACGTTGTAGGCGATCGTCGCGCCGACGAGCCACCGGACCCGGCGCGTGAGCACCGCGCGGCGCTCGGGGCCGGCGGCTTCCGTCGCGGGCTCCCCGTCGTGGGCGCAGCACGACGAGCCGGCCTCCGTGACCGCGACGACCGGGAGGGCGGGGCGCCCGTCCTCGGGGGCGCTCACGCCGGCACCTCGGCGTCGTCGAGGCAGCCGTCCGTGGGTGCGACGGCGAGCACGACGGTCGCGAGCTCGCGCAGGGCGGCCCTCAGGTGGGGGTCGGCGAGCTCGTACCGGGTACGCCGGCCCTCCCAGGACGCCACCACGAGTCCGCAGCCGCGCAGGCAGGCCAGGTGGTTGGAGACGTTGGACCGGGAGAGCCCGAGCGCCTCGGCCAGCTCACCGGGATAGCCGGGCCCGTCGAGCAGGGCGACGAGCAGGCGACACCGGGTGGGGTCGGCCAGGGCGCGGCCGACGCGGGCGAGCGCGGCATGGCGGGTCTCACTGGTCAGCACATGGTGAACGGTACAGGCCAACGTGAACAGTTCAAGCAGGAGTGTCAGGTCGGGCCGTCGTACCGTCGGGTCTCGTCGAGGTGGGGCCGGCCCGCCGGCTGGTAGAGCAGGAACAGGGCACGGCGGTCGCGGTCGGAGCCGTTCGCGTCCGACCGGTGCAGCATCAGGGTCGGGAAGAACACGACCGTGCCGGCCGCCGCAT
The DNA here is from genome assembly GCF_056311855.1 of Actinomycetospora sp. ABD4_176. Lineage (NCBI taxonomy): Bacteria > Bacillati > Actinomycetota > Actinomycetes > Pseudonocardiales > Pseudonocardiaceae > Actinomycetospora > Actinomycetospora sp. ABD4_176. The sequence continues at coordinate 5,595,992 of NZ_CM149974.1, forward strand.
CGACGCGCACCGGATCGGCGTCTCCGGGACGCGGGGGCTCGTGGTCCGGGCGCGCCGGGCCGCGGTGGGTGCCCGGGACCAGCCACAGTGCGCCGTTGTCGCCGTCGGCGTCGTCGAGGAGCAGCATCGCGGTGACGACCTCCGCGGCGTGCTGCGGACCGAGGAATCCGGTCAGGAAGCTGTGGTCCTGGTGCCAGACGAACTCGGACCCGACGTGGGCGCGCTTGACGCTGATCTTTGAGGTCAGCGGGCTCACCGTGTCGACACCGAGGAGATCGGCGGAGGGCCGGGTGAGGCGCGGATCGGCCCAGAGGTCGAGGCGGGCGTCGAGATGCGTGACGGGTCGCAGGTTGCGGACGACCGGGCCGGCCGGTGTCCTGTCGGGCTCCCAGTGCAGGGAGGTGTCCTGCGGTGCGTCGTGGACCGTCTGGAGGAGGTGTCCGGCGTCGGTGGTCCACGCGGTGACCCGGTCCGGGTCGTGCGCGTCGGCGTGCTCCACGAGGGCGACCGCCCGGGCCACCGCCGACTCGACGCCCTCGCGCAGCGCCACGACCTCGTCCGGAGAGAACGCTCCGGGATGCACCAGGAAGCCGTCGCCGGTGACCGTGCTCGCGAACATGATGCCAACGTCTAGCAGCAGCAACGTGGAAGCAAGACCGAGGCGAATCGGTTGTCGTTATCGACAACACACTTCATCAGATGATGAGGTGAAGGTACGTTCTCGCGCACCGAACCCCCGCCCGAACGGAGCACCCGGTGCCGCGATCCCGCTGTCTCGCCGCCCTCGCCGGCGCCGTGCTGACGCTGGCCCTCGCGGCGTCGTGCAGCTCGGCGCCGGCGGCTCCTCCGCCGGAGGCCGGAGCGACCATCGAGAACTGCGGACGCCCGGTGCCCGTCGGGGCGCCGCCGGAGCGCATCTTCGCGGCGTTCCAGAACGGCATCGAGATGGTCCACGCGCTCGGCGCCGGGGACCGCCTGGTCGGCACCGCCTACCTGGACAACCCGATCCTTCCGGAGTTCGCCGCGACACAGGCGCGGTCCGCGTACTTCCCCGAGGAGTACCCCAGCCGCGAGGAGGTCCTCCGGCTCGACCCGGAGTTCGTCGTCAGCGGCTTCACCGGCGCGTTCACGACCGAGGGTCTGGGGACGCGCACGGAGCTCGAGTCGATCGGGATCACCAGCTACCTCTTCACGCCCTACTGCCCGCCGTCCGACGGGGGTGCCCAGGCCGACGTCGTCGCCGCGCCGGTGCCGTTCGACGAGGTCTACGCCGACATCACGAACCTCGGCCGCATCCTGGGGCGGCCCGACCTCGCCGCGCAGCGCGTCGCCGGGATGCGGGCCGAGATCGCGCGGGTGCAGGGGGTGGTCGAGCCGCTGCCGAAGCCGCGCGTCGCGGTGCTCAACAGGCTCGCGTCGGGTGGGTCGGGCCTGCGCGTCTTCGGGACCGACGACATCGCGACGACGATCGTCGAGGCCGCCGGCGGAGAGCAGGCGTTCGCCGACGTCAGCGGGCGCCAGACCCAGGTCGGCGCGGAGGAGATCGTGCGGCGCAACCCCGACGTCATCCTCGTGCCCGCCTGCTGCTCGGCCGACACGGGTCCGGAGGGTGCGCAGCAGGTGATCGACGGGCTGCGCGCCGACCCCGCGCTCGCCTCGGTCCCGGCGGTGCGCGACGGCCGCCTCGCCGGCATCACGTTCGCCGAGATCAGCCCGGGCATCCGCAACGCCGACGCGGTCGCGAACGTCGCCCGCATCCTGCACCCGGGCGCCCCCGGCCTGTGAGGCGACGCGGCGTGCCGACCGCCGGTGCGCTCGCCCTCGCCCTGGCGCTGCTGGCCCTCGCGGTCCTCGCGTCCCTGCTGGTGGGCCCCGAGCCGGTCCCGCTCTCGGCGCTGCGCCACCTCACCGACCCCGGGCTCGACCCCGACGCGCTGGTGCTGCGTCACCTGCGCCTTCCGCGGACGCTCACCGGGGTGCTGGCCGGGTCCGGGCTCGGGGTCGCCGGCGTGCTGCTCATCGGACTCACCCGCAACCCGCTCGCCGACCCGGGCATCGTCGGCGTCAACGCCGGGGCGGCGCTCGCCGTCGTGGTCGGCATCGCCGTCCTCGGTGTGGCCGGCATGCCCGGGCTCGCCTGGTGCGCCATGGTCGGCGCCGCAGTGGCCGGCGTGGTCGTGCACCTGCTCGCGGCGGTGGGACGGGGCGCGACGCCGGCGTCGGTCACCGTGGCGGGCGCCGCCGTGTCGGCGGCGCTCGGTGCCGTCACCACCGCGGTGACGCTGTCCGACCGCACGACCTTTGCGGCGTTCCGGTTCTGGAACGTGGGCGCACTGGGCGCGGCCGACCCGGCGTCCCTGCTCGGCGCGCTGCCGTTCGTCCTCGCCGGGCTGGTGCTGGCCGCGGCCGTCACGCCCGCCCTCGACGTGATGGCGCTGGGAGAGGACGTCGCCGCCGGGCTCGGAGCCCGCCTGGCCCTCGTCCGCGCCACGACCGCGACCGCGGCGGTCCTCCTCGCCGGGACGGCGGTCGCCCTCGCGGGCCCGATCGCCTTCGTCGGTCTGGCCGTCCCGCACGGGGCGCGCCTGCTGGTCGGCGTCTCCCACCGTCGTCAGGTCCTGCTGGCCGTGGTGCTGGGCCCGGTGCTCGTGCTGTCCGCGGACACCGTCGGGCGGCTCGTCCTCGCGCCGCGCGAGGTCCAGGTCGGGCTGGTCACCGCGGTCGTCGGCGCGCCGGTGCTGATCGCGCTGGTCCGGCGGCGGCACGAGGTCGCCGTGTGACGGGGCGCGCGACCCGGTGGCGCCTGCTCGTGGCGGTCGCGCTCGCCGGACTGACGGTCGGCGCGGCCCTCGTCCTCGGCGACTACCCGATCCCCCCGGACCGGGTCGCCGCCGCGGTCGCGGGCGCCGGGAGTCCGCGGGTCCGCTACGTGGTGCTCGACCTGCGGCTGCCCCGGGCGCTCGCCGCCGCCGTGGGTGGGGCGGCGCTGGGGCTCTCGGGCGCGGTGTTCCAGCGGCTCGCCCGCAACCCGCTCGCGAGCCCCGACGTCATCGGCGTCAGCGCCGGCGCCGGGCTCGGGGCGGTCGGCGCGCTGATCGTGCTCGCGGCCGGGCCGGTCGGCCTGGTCGTCGGCGCGGCGGGAGGCGCCGCACTGGCCGCGCTGGCGGTGTACCGGTTGTCGTCGCGGCGAGGTGTCACCGGCGGGCGCCTGGTGCTCGTCGGCATCGCGGTCGGCGCGGTCGCGACCGCCCTGACGTCGTGGTTCCTCACCACCGCCGATCTCTACGTCGCGGAACAGGCCACGGTGTGGTTGGTCGGGAGCCTCACCGGCCGATCGTGGGACCTCGTCCTGCCGGTGCTCGTCGCGGCACCCGTCGCGTGCCTCCTGGTCGCCGCCGGTCGCCGCGCCCTGGGGCTGCTCGACCTCGGCGACGACGCCGCGGGCGGGCTCGGGCTCCGGGTGGAGCGCGCCCGCGCCGGTCTGCTGGCCGCCGCGACCCTGCTGGCCGCCGCCGTCACCGCCGTCGGCGGGCCGATCGCGTTCGTGGCGCTCGCCGCCCCGCAGATCGCCCGTCGCCTCGACCGCGGCCGGCCGCCCCCGCTCGCGCTCTCCGCCGCGTGCGGCGCGGTGCTCCTGGGACTGTCGGACATCGTGGCGCGACGGATCGCCGCGCCGTCCGAGGTCCCGGTCGGCGTGGTGACCGCGGTGTGCGGGGCGCCCCTGCTCATCGCGTTGCTGATCCGTGCGCGGCGGCGCGGCGAGTGGCTCTGAGATCAGGGTCGTCGGCCGCGCTTCATCCCCGTGCTGGGGGCGACGTCGACGAAGCCGCACCGCCGGTAGAGCGCCTGCCCGGCGGGCTCGGCGACGAGGGAGACGTAGGCGTCCGGGGCGTGCCGGTCGACGTGCCCGAGCAGGCGCCGCAGGACCGCCGTGCCGATCCCGCGGCGCTGGTACGCGGGATCGACCGCGATGTCCACGACCTGCAGGAACAGGGCGCCGTCGCCGACGAGGCGGCCCATGCCCACCGCCTCGCCCGACGGCGCCCGGGCGGTCACCGCGAACCACGAGGCGGCCAGCGCCGCCGGCGTCGGCGCGACGGGGAACGGGCTCATCCCCGCCGCGCCGCGCAGCCGCGCGTGCTCCTCGGGCGTCGGTAGGCCGTCGGTGAGCACCATGCTCTCCACCGTCAGCGGGTCACGGCGCGGTCGGGGGCAGCGAGCGCACCCAGGCTCCGAGCTTCTCGGCACCGTCGATGTTGCGGGGTCCGCTGATCGCCTCGTTGTAGTCCAGGACGAAGAACCGGTTGTCCCGGATCGCGGGGACGGTCTGCAGCTGGGGCAGCGAGCGCAGGAACGCGATCTTGTCCTCGGCGCTCTGGTCGCCGTAGTCGACGATGACGACCGCGTCGGGCTGCCGGTCGACGACGGCCTCCCACGTGACCTCGTTCCAGCGGCTCGGCTCGGTGCCGAAGATGTTCTCGGCGCCGGCGACGCGCAGCAGATCGGTCGGCGGGACCTGGGACCCGGCCGACATGGGCCGGTCGGTGCCCGAGTCGTAGACGAAGACCTGGGGACGGGGGCGGTCGGTGGGCGCGGCCTGCTCCACCGCGGCGATCCGCTCCCGGTAGGAACCGATGACCTGCTGGGCGCGGTCGGGCACGCCGTAGATCCGGCCGAGCCGGTCGAGGTCGCTGTAGAGCGCCTCCAGCGGCGGGACCTGCTCTCCGAAGCCCGGGTAGTTGTAGCAGGTCTCGGTGTGCATGAAGCTCTGGATGCGCAGGGTCTCGAGGATCTCGGGGGTGATGCCCCGCTCGTCGCTGAACCCGGAGCGCCAGCCGGCCACCACCATGTCCGCGCCGGCGTCGACGACGAGCTCGCGGTTGAGCAGGTCGGTGCTCAGCAGCTCCAGCTGTGCGTACTGGTCGGCGTACGGCGACTCCTGCACCGGCGGGTTGGCGGGGGGCATGACGTACCCGCGGATCCGGTCCCGGAGGCCGAGCACGAGGAGCTTGTCGGTGCTGCCGGCCTCGTAGGTGACCGTCCGCGTCGGCGGCTGGTAGGCGATCGGTTCGGCGCAGCGGGGCACGACGGTGCCGGGCGGCGCGGCCGGGTCCTGCTCGACCTGGGCTCCGCATCCGGTGAGCACCAGGGCGGTGGCGACGGCGGCGACGGCGACGGTGCGGACGCGACGCGTGGTGGTCATGAGGCTCCTCGGACGGGGGAGGGGAGGGTGAACAACAGCTGGACGGCTCCGGTGTCGGGGTGGGTGACGACGCGCGACGCGACGCCGAACACCCGCGCGACGACGTCCTCGGTGAGGACCTCCGCGGGGGTCCCGGCGGCCACGAGGCGGCCCTGCTCGAGCACGCCGATCCGGTCGCACACGGCCGCGGCGAGGTTGAGGTCGTGCAGGACGATCAGGACGGTGGCGCCGCTGCGGCGCAGCACGCCGAGCAGGTCGAGCTGGTGGCTGACGTCGAGGTGGTTGGTGGGCTCGTCGAGCACGAGCACCTCGGGGTCCTGCGCCAGCGCACGCGCGGCGACCACGCGTTGGCGCTCGCCGCCGGAGAGCGTGAGGACGCCACGGTGCGCGAGGTGGAGCACATCGAGCTGCTCCATGGCGCGCCGGCACAGCGCACGGTCCTCGGCGCCGAGCGCCCGGTTGCCCCGCAGGTGCGGCGCCCGGCCGAGGGCGACGAGCTCGTCGACCGTGAAGTCGAGGTCGGCGCCCGCGTCCTGGGGCATGGCCGCGATCCGTTGCGCGCCCTGGCGGCGCGACAGCTCGTCGAGGTCGGTGCCGCCGACGTGGATGGTGCCCGCCGAGGGTCGCAGGGCGCGGTAGACGCTGCGCAGCACCGTCGACTTGCCGCTGCCGTTGGGACCGACGAGCCCGAGGACGGTGCCCGAGCCGGCCTCGAGGGTCAGCCGGTGCACGATCTCCCGCCCGGCCAGGTCGATCGTGAGATCGGTGAGCTGCAGGTCCACGTCAGCTCGCTCCGTAGACGTAGCCGCGGCGGCGGATGAGCGTGACGAACACCGGCACGCCGATCAGCGCGGTGATGACGCCGAGGGGCAGGTCGCGGGGCGCCACGACGGTGCGCGCGAGGAGGTCGACCCAGACGGTGAAGACCGCGCCGACCAGGGGCGCCACGACCAGCACGCGGGCGTGGGCGACCCCGACGACGAGCCGGACGACGTGGGGGAGCACCAGGCCGATGAAGCCGATCGCCCCGCTCACCGCGACCATGGCCCCGGTCGCGACCGCGGTGAGCACGAACAGCTCGCGGCGCAGGACCGGCGGGTCGAGCCCGGCGCTGGTCGCCGTCTCGTCCCCGAGGGCGAGCAGGTCGAGGGCCCGGGCACGCCGCCACGACCAGACCAGGCACGCCAGCACCGCGACGATCACCGGGGGCAGCGAGCCCCACGTGGCCGCGCCGAAGCTGCCGAGGGTCCAGAACAGCACGGTGCCGGTCGCCTCGCCCCCGGGCACGAGGTAGACCAGCAGCCCCATCGCGGCCTGGAACCCGTACGCGAGGGCGACGCCGACGAGCACGAGGCGCAGCGGCGTGGTGCCGGCACGACTGCGGGACAGCGCGTAGACCGCCGCCGAGGCCAGGAGCGCGCCGAGGAAGGCGCCCAGCGACACCGCGTAGATGCCGGCGACGGCCAGGGCGCCGGTGACGATGACCGCGACCGCACCGACCGACGCCCCGGACGAGACGCCGAGCACGAACGGGTCGGCGAGGGCGTTGCGGACGAGGGCCTGGATGACGACGCCGACGGTCGCCAGCCCGCCCCCGACGGTGGCCGCCAGCAGCACCCGCGGGGTCCGGATGTCCCAGACGATGGCGTACTGCGAGGCCTGGTCCGCGTCGATCGATCCCCCGGTGACCGAGGCCCAGAGGAACGCGGCCGTGTCGGGTGGGGAGACCGACGCCGCGCCGATGCCGATCGCCACCAGGGCCGACCCGGCCAGCAGCACCGCGAGGACGACGGCCAGGACGGCGACGCGCCCCCGCCGTCCGCTGGATCGCGTGTCGCCGTCCCCACCCTCGACGGACCGCGTGGTGACGTCCTCGACGGCCACCGTCACCGCCCCCCGTCGGCGACGGCGGCCCGGTCCCGGTGCGACACGGAGAAGTGCCGCGCGCTCGGGACCAGGGCCGCGAGGGCCGGCGCGGCGAAGCACAGCACCGCGCAGACCCCCAGCACCGGGGCAGCGCCGAACGCCACGATCGCGGGGGCGATCAGCGACAGGCCCAGCGGCGCGAGGCCATAGGACAGCAGGAAGTCCAGCGACGAGACGCGGGCCAGCAGCGCGGGGTCGACCTCGCGCTGGGTGGCGGTGAACCACGGCACGTTGAACAGCTCGATCCCGATCCCGGCGACGACGTACGCGGCCACGATCACCGCGATCGGGACGGGCAGGAGCAGGGCCAGCGGCGCGAATCCGTAGACACCGAGGCCCGCCAGCGCCGCCCAGCCCTGGTTGCGGGGTCGCCACCGCCCGATGACGAGCGCCCCGATCAGCGCGCCCGCGGTGTAGGCGGTCAGCGCGGCGGCGAGCGCCGCCTCGGTGCCGAAGCGGTCGCGGCTGACCAGGGGCAGGGCGACGCCCGTGGCCGAGTAGCCGGTGGCGATGACGGTGGTCAGGGCGCCGAGGCCCGCCAGGAACCAGGGGTGGCGGCGGGCCTCGCGCAGCCCGTCGGCGAACTCGCCGACGAAGGCCCGCACCGAACGGCCGCCGGGGACGGCCGTGTGGGTGCCGGCCGGGGGCACGAGAGCGGTGACCAGCCAGCACAGACCGATCCCGATCAGCAGCGCGCGCACGTCGAGCACGGTGCCGAGCAGGGCGACCCCGGCCGGCGCGACCAGCGTGGTCACCCGCACGGCCAGCGTCATGGCCGCGTTGGCCTGCTGGCGACGCTCGTCGTTCACGACCTCGGCGACGAGGGCCTGGAAAGCGGGCCGGCAGGCGCCCTGCCCGGCGCCCGCGACCGCCGCGGCGGCGAGCACGAGCAGGAGGGAGCGACCCAGACCGACGGCGACGCCGACCGAGGCGACCGTGGCGGCGAGCCCCGAGACCGTGATGACGAGTCGTCGCGACAGGCGGTCGGCGACCACGCCGCTGACCGGCACGGCGGCGAGGAAGCCGACGGTGCGGGCGGCGAGTGCCAGGCCCAGGTCGACCGCGGAGAGCGCCCCGTCGAGGACCGCGAGCCCGAGGACGAAGGGGAGCGCCCAGGTGGCCAGGCCCGACGCGGTGGCCCCGATCCACAGGCGCAGGAACGCGGGCTCCAGGTACACCGACCGCGCGCGGGTGGCGGGCGGGAGCGGATCGGTCACGGGGCGGGGGTCCTGACGTCGGTGGCGATCGGGTGCGCTGCCGGGACGGTCCGCGGGCAGCGCGCCAGCGTGCGAGCGCTCCGATGATGACAACGATTATCGAGTTGGCAACCCCACCAGGCGTGTCCGAAGTGTCACACTCCGCTGCTGATCGCGTATGGTTATCGTTTTCACCTATGAGTGACAGCGATCGTCCCTCGGCCGCCGTACTCGACGAGCTGCCCCCACCTCTGCCGGCGGAGCAGATCGTGGCTCTCAACGGCCCCCGCGGGGACCTGCACACCACGCGCCGATACGAGTGGAACGGCTGGGCGTTCGAGGTGCCGCCCGCGGTCTTCCGGCCCGGCGCCACGAGCGCGATGATCTTCGACAGGCTCCGGGACGGCGGGATCCCGGTCCGGGGCCGGCGCTACCTCGCCGTGGGCACCGGGCTCGGGGTGGACGCCGTCGCGGCGGGGATCGGCGGGGCCGCGCAGGTGTGGGCCTCGGACGTGCACCCGGCGAGCGTCGCCACGGCCGAGGAGGCGTACGAGCGCCTCGTCGGGCGGTCGGTGGCGCCCTTCTTCCCCCTCGTCTCGGACCTGCTCGACGCGCTGCCCCCGGACACGCAGCTCGACGTGATCACGTTCAACCCGCCGCTGGTCAGCCAGCAGGTCAGCACCGATCCCGACGTCGTCCGCAACGTGTGCGTCGGCGCCACGATCCTGGAGCGTCTGTTCGCCCAGATCGTGGCGCGCGACGTGCTCGCCCCCGGCGGGGAGGTGGTCGTCGCCGCGTCGAACACCGCGGACCTGCGGGCCGTCGTCGGTGCCGGTGTCGAGCAGGGATTCGTCCCGGAGGTGCTCCACCGGTACGACTGGGAGGACGGCGTCGTGACCTACCTGTTCCGCTTCACCCGGGAGGGCGGGCGATGACGGGCACGGCCGACGTCGCCGTCGACCCGGTCGAGGGCCTCGTCGCCGACGTCCTCGCCGGACGCCACGGCGCCGACCCCGAGGACGTCACCGCCACCAGCGTCTTCCACGCCGCCCACGGCACGCGGCTGGCCGGCAGCGACGTCGTCTACCGCAACCAGTACGTCCTCGTGCGGGTCGGCCGGGCGTTCGGTGCCTGCTCCCTCGGCACCGACGCGATCGACCCGGAGATCTTCTACGCCGCGTCCGGGACCCCGGTCGCGTCCCTCCTGCGCCACGAGGCGACGGGCCTGCGCGTGGCGGCGCTCGACGCCTACCTCGCCCACACCACACCGCACCTCGGCGATCCGCGGGCCGAGGCCGTCGAGCTGCCCGCCGGCACCCCGGAGGAGCGCGCGGGTGCCCGCGACGCCGCGATCGCCGATCTCGTCGACATCACCCCCGGCGCGAAGGTGGCGCTGATCGGGGTGGTGAACCCGCTGATCGCCGCGATCCGGGAGCGGGGCGGCGAGTGCCTGCCCTGCGACCTCGTGCTGCGTCGCACGCAGTGGGACGAGCCGGTCTCGAGCTCGAGCGACGAGGTCATCGCGGCCGCGGACGCCGTGGTCGCCACCGGCATGACGCTGGCCAACGGCACCTTCGGCGGGATCCTCGCGGGCTGCCGGGAGCGCGGGATCCCGCTGACCGTCTACGCCCAGACCGGGAGCGCCGTCGCCCGCGCGTTCATCGACGCGGGGGTGGATCGCGTGTGCGCCGAACCCTTCCCGTTCTCCCAGTTCAGCGCCGAGCCGACCTGGCTCTACCGCTACCGTGCCGGGCAGGGCTGACCCGAGGGCGGCCGCCGGGCGGGCGGGTGGGCACCACGGGGAACTGCTCCAGGGCGTGTTCCTCGACGCGGACGGGCGGCCCCAGCACGGTCTGGTGACCCTGCCCTCGCCGCACGCCGCGGTGCATGCCGTGTTCCGGCCGTCCCCCGGCGGCACCGGACCGGGCATCACCGTGGCCCCGACCGACCGCCGGAAGGCCGGGCGGGCGGCCCGGCTCGCCGCGGCGCTCTGCGCCCGACGGACCGGGTCGCCGGTGCGCGGCGGCCACCTCGAGCTGGACGGCACGATCCCGGTGGGCCTGGGCATGGGCTCGTCGACCGGCGACGTCATCGCGGCGGTCCGCGCCGTGGCGTCCTCCCACGACATCGTCCTGTCCCCGACCGAGATCGCCCGGCTGGCCGTCGCGGCCGAGCAGGCCAGCGACCCCACGATGTTCGACCCGCGACCGATGCTCTTCGCCCAGCGCCGCGGCCGCGTCCTCGAGGTCCTCGGCGAGACGCTGCCGCCCGTCGTGGTGGCGGGCTGCCTCACCGGGCAGGGCCGGCCCGTCGACACCCTCGCCGTGGCGACACCCGATCCGGGGGCCACGGACGACGAGGATCTGGCGGCCTTCGAGGAGCTCCGGGACCTGCTCCGGGAGGCGGTCGTGCGCGACGACCCCGTCCTGCTCGGTCGTGTCGCGACCGGCAGCGCCCGACGCCACCAGCGTCGGCGGCCGCTCGACGAGCTCGACCTGCTCGTCGGGCTCGCCGAGGAGCTCGGCGCGGTCGGGGTGCAGATCGCCCACAGCGGCAACGTCGCCGGGCTGCTGTTCGACGCGCGGGACCCGGAGTCGTCCCGGCGGCTCCGACGGACCACCGCCGCCCTGGCCGCCCACGACCTCGTCCCGACGGCGCCCTTCGCCGTCCCGCCACCCGCCACCCCGTCACGAGGAGCGCCCCTGTGGACGACCACGTCAGCGACGCCGTCGGCCGCCCCGATCTCGTGCGGCTCGACGACGGGCTGATCTGCCTGCGGTTCGAGACGATGAAGGTGCTCTCGGCCGACGCCGCCGTGGCCCACCTCCTCGAGCGCGGCGTCGTGCGGCCGGGCGACACGCTGCTCGACAGCTCCAGCGGCATCTACGCCTACGCGCTCGCCCTCGCCGCGCACCGCCACGGGTTGCGCTGCCACATCGTCGGGTCGACCACCGTCGACCCGACGGTGCGGATCCAGCTGGAGATCCTCGGGGTCCAGCTCGACCAGATGCCGCCGTCGGACGACCTCCAGCTCGACCAGCACCGCCGCGTCGCCCTCGTCCACCGGCTGCTCGAGGAGCACCCCGACTACCACTGGATGCAGCAGTACCACGACGACGTGCACTACCTCGGCTACCGGGCGGTCGCCGACCGCGTCCTCGCGGAGCTCGACACCGATCGCGTGCGTCTGGTCGGGGGTGTCGGCTCGGGCGCGTCCACCGGCGGTCTGGCCGGATTCCTGCGCGCGAACGTCGACGTCGACCTGGTCGGCGTCCAGCCCTTCGGCAGCATCACCTTCGACAGCGCCCACGTCGACGACCCCGAGATCATCATCGCCGGCATCGGCAGCTCGATCCCGTTCGGCAACGTCGACCACAGCCGCTACGACACGATCCACTACGTCGGGTTCGACGTCGCCCTGGCCGGCGCGGTCGATCTCCTGCGCCGGCACGCGGTGTTCGCCGGCCTCTCGACCGGGGCCGCCTACCTCGCCGCCCGCTGGGAGCAGGCGCGGGACCCGGGTCGGACGGCGCTCGTCATCGCCGCCGACACGGGCAACCGCTACGTCGACAGCGTCTTCGCCCGCCACCGCGAGGCCGCGCCGGTGACAGACCTCGCCCCGCACGTGGTGTCCGGCACCGACGAGCTCGCCCTGCCCTGGTCGCGCCTGGCCTGGAACGGTGCTCCGGCGCCCGCGCCCGCGGTGGCGGGGCTCTGACCGGCTCGCCGGGTGCTCAGCGCCTGGCCGGCCCGTCGGTGAGGCCGAGCGCCGCGAGATCCGAAAGGTACTTCTCGACGAGCGGGCGCGTGAGTCCCGGCACTGCCCCGTCCTCGGTCAGCCCGGCCTCAGCGGCCACGGCGGCGAACCGGGAGGCCGTGACCAGGGCGGGCGGTCCGGCGTCCACCGGGCGCCGGAACGCCTCGAGCAACGGCAGCGCCGTGTAGGGGGCCAGGCGGTCCGGTACGCCGCTCAGACCGATCTCCCAGCGGCGGAGCCACTCGGCGGGGTCGTCGACGCGGGCGACGGGCTCGCCGGAGTCGACCAGCCAGTCGACGATCGTGTCGAGGGAGGGCGCCGCGGTCTCGGGGGCCGTCGCGTGGAGGGTGCGGTACCCGCCGTCGTGACCGAGGCCGAGGCGGACGACCGCCGGGGCGACGACATCGACCGGGACGCCTCCGGACACCGGAGAGCGCCCGCCGCCCGCCGGGAACGCCGCCGGGGCCACCCCGGTCGCGAGGATGCTCACGACCAGCCGGGTGAACACGTCGGGCAGGTTCAGCTGTCCGACGTAGCGCCGGTGGCCGAGGATCAGCCCCGAGCGCACCACCGTGACGGGCAGCGCCCACCGGTCGTGGGCACGGCGCAGCAGGACCTCCGCGGCCCACTTGCTGGTGGCGTAGCCGCCCGCGTACGCCGACGAGAGCTCGCGCGTCGGCTGGGACACGCGGACGTCGTCGTCCTCGCGGAGGGACTCGCCCGCCTGGTCGGCGATCCCGACGGAGGAGATGAACACGACCTCCTTGAGGTGGGAGGTCACGGCCAGGCGGACGACCTCGGCCGTGCCGGCGACGTTCGGGCCGAACAGCTGCTCGTAGGGCAGGACGTGGTTCACCAGCGCCGCCGGGTGCACGACCGCGTCGACGGTGTCGGTGAGCCGGTCCCACTCCGGCACGGTCATCCCGAGGCGGGGCTCGGCGACGTCCCCGACGACGACCTCGAGCCGGTCCGCGGAGAGCGCGCGGAAACGCTGCGCGAGCTCGGGATCGGTGTCGAACGCCTCGTGGAGGCGGCGGCGTGCCGCCGTCGCGTCGGACCCCCGGACCAGGCAGACGACCCGTGTGCTCGCATCCTCGAGCAGCTCGAGGGCGAGGAACCGCCCCAGGAAGCCGTTCGCCCCCGTCAGCAGCACGGTGCGCCCGTCACGGCCGGTGCGGGCGACCGCCGGGATGGCCGGTACACCGAACGCCTCAAGGGTGAGGTCGTCGGCGCGGACCACCGTGCCCCGGCCGTGCACCGACCGGGCCGTCGGGCGGGTGGTCCCCGCCGTCCGCGCGTCGGCGATCGCGTCGGCGAGCCCGGCGAGCGTGGTGCCCGGCGCGACGATCGTGCTGACCGGGACCTCGATCCCGAAGACATCGCCCAGCGACGTCGCGAGGCTCAGGGCGGACAGCGAGTCGCCCCCGAGCTCGGCGAAGTACCGGTCGGAGGTGACCTCGTCGCCCCCGCCGTCCACGACGATCCTCGTGGCCCGGAGCACCGTGTCGATCACCGGCCGGTCGTCGGCGCCGTCCCGCAGCGACGCCAGCTCCGCGGACTGCCGGTCGGCGAGCTCGGCGTAGAGGCCCTCCAGCCGGTCGCGGTAGCGCTCGACGAGCTTCTGCCGCAGCGGCTTCCCGAGCGTCGAGAGCAGCCCGTTCCCGGCGGTGAACGGGTCGTGCTCGATGATGACGTCGCGGGGGATCTCGTAGGGGCGCAGACCGGCCTGCTCGGCCCGCTCCTGCAGCGAACGCAGGACCGCCGATCTCAGCCCGGCGGGGTCCGGGTGCGCCGTCACGGCGTCGGCGCCGGGGACGACCACGGCGAGCAGGAAGCTCCGCCCGTGGCCGCCGTAGAGGAAGATCTGCTCGACGAGCTCGGCCCGGAGGAAGGTGTCCTCGACCTGGGAGACGGCGACGAACTCGGCCTGCGACAGCTTGAGCACGTTGTTGCGCCGGTCGACGAAGTGCAGCTCGTCGGGTCCGGTCTGCGCCACGATGTCGCCGGTCCGGTAGAAGCCGTCGGGGTCGAACAGCTCGGCGTCGAGGTCGGGTCTGTTGAAGTACCCCGGGATCATCGACATGGTCTTGATCAGCAGCTCGCCTCGCGGGTGCGGCCGGTCGGTGGCGAAGTAGCCGAGCTCGGGGACGTCGACGAGCTTGTGGTCGATGACGTTGGGCCGCAGGAGGCGGTTGTCGAACAGGATGGGCCCGCCGGCCTCGGTCGTGCCGAACCCGTCGTGGAACGGCAGTCCGAGCACCGACTCCATGAAGGCGCGCAGCTCGTCGCCGAGCAGGGCGCTGCCGTTGGAGGCCGCCACCACGCGGCCACCGAGGACGTCGTCGCGCAGGGCGGCCAGGGCTTCACGGTGGGCGTCCTGCGGGGCCGACCCGGCGGCCCGGCGCGCCTCGAGGTCGCTGCGGTAGCGGTCCCGGAGGATCTCGCACACGCGCGGGACCAGCGAGAGCTCGGTGGGCCGGGCCAGCGCGAAGTCCTCCAGGAGGGTCGACATGTCCCCGCGCCCGGCGAAGAAGCAGGTGCCGCCCCGGGCGAGCGTCCCGACCAGCGCGATCCGCCCGGCGATGTGCGACATCGGCGCGTGGTGCATGACGACGGCCGGGCGGGGGATCTGGGCGAAACCGCGCCAGGTCGAGGTCAGCAGACGGTCGGTGAACATCGCCCCCTTGGGGTCGCCGGTGGCCCCAGAGGTGTAGAGGATCTGAGCCAGTGGCTCGGTGCCCGGTTCCGGGACGAACAGGGGGGCGGGCGGCAGGTCCCGTCCCCGGTCGTCGAGGCCGTCGAGGGTGTGCACCGCGGTGCCGTCGGGGAGCAGCCGGCGCGCGCCCTCGACCGCCGCATGTGTCCGGCGCGAGGCTCCCGCCCGGCCCAGGACCAGCAGCCCCGGCGGCGGGAGGTCGTCGGGCAGGGCGCCGAGCAGGGTCGGGAGCAGGCCCGCCACGAGCTCGGCGTCGAGCGCCAGCACCCGCGGCCGGGTGTCCCGCAGGATCGCGTGCCACTGGCCGGGAGGTGCGGACGCGGTGACCGGCACCGACACGGCGCCGGTCGCGATCGTGGCGAGCTCGAGGACCGTGTGGTCGATGCCGGCCGCGGCGGCGGAGCAGACGACGTCACCGGCCGCGAGGAGCTCGCTGCCCGGCTGCCGCCAGGCCGTGCTGACCGACCGCGCCCGGCGCCACACCTCCTCGTAGGTGACCGTCTCGTAGTCCGACGCCAGCACGTGGCCCGCACCGGGGACGGAGCTCAGCTGCAGCGGGCGTTCGCCGAGAGCCGTGCGCTCGGCGTAGCCGAGCATGGCCGTCTCGACGACCTGGGCGAGCGGGCCCTCGCACCCGGCGATCGCGCGGGTCACCTCCGGCGCGGGCTCCCGCGCCCGCACCTCGGCGTCGGCGGCGAGGACCTCCGCCAGCCGCTGGTCCTCCGAACTCTGCGTGGTGGTCACGGCACACCTTTCCCGGTCGTGGTCACGCGGGCCCCGCGGCCCGGCGCACCGGCTCGGCCACGTGGTCGGCGATCTGGGCGACCAGGGGCTCGTTCATGCAGCTGAAGTGGTCGCCGTCGACCTCGACGACGTCGAGGTCGCCGAGGCAGACCTCCCGCCAGAACCCCATGGTCGTGTCGTTGAGCCCGGGCGCGAACCCGGACGTGGCCTGGGGCAGGAGGAACCGGATGTCCCCGGCGAACGGCGGGAGCTGGAAGCGGGTGGACAGGAAGCTCTGCCGCAGCACCCGGAACATGCCCGAGACCATCGCCGCAGGGGTCTCCTGACCCGCGACCCGGGACGCGACCTGCGCGTACAGCGCGAAGCGGTCCTCCTGCGGGTACGCGCCCAGCGTGCGGAAGAACGCCGCGGCCTCGTCGAGGCCGGGGTCGCCGCCGACCTCGCCCAGCGAGCCCCGGGGGACGACACCGCCGTGGGTCTCGATGGCGTGGGCGAACGCGCGACCCGCCGCGTCCGGGTCGATCGGGCCGAGCCCGAGATCGCCCAGCCCGATGCCGAGGTTCGGGATGAAGAGCGCCTCGATCATCAGGTCCTCCCGGACATCGGCCAGCAGCGGGTGACTGCTGGCCAGGACGACTTCGCAGACCTCGACCCCGCGCTCCAGCAGCCGGCGGGCGACCTCGGTGGCGTAGAGACCGCCCACGCAGTACCCGATGAGCTGAAACCGTTCGTGCCCCTCGGCGAGCAGGCGCTCGGCGTAGTCGTCGGCCAGCCGCTCGACGGCCTCGACCGGGTCGAGCGCGCAGTAGACCTCCGGGTCGTCGATCGCGATCCCGATCACCGGCCCGAGGTCCTGATCGGTGAGGCGGGCCGCCAGGGGCCGGAAGCAATCCATGGTGCCCATGCCGGCGTGGAACATCGCCCGCACGGGGCCGTCGCCGCCCTCGGAGAAGCGGACGAGGGCGGCGTTGGTGCTCGGGGCCTGCCCCGACGCCGGCCCCTCCGCCTCGCGCTCCGCCCGCTCGCGCAGGAAGCCGGCGAGCGCCGCGACGGTCGGGTCGTTGAGCATGTGGCGCAGCAGCGTGTCGAACGGCACCGCCGCGGCCGCCGGGATGTCCTCGCGCAGCCGACCGGCGGTCCGGGCGGTGATCAGCGAGTCCGCACCGCGCTCGAGGAGGCTCTCGGTGCGGCCGATCGGGCCGGTCGCGAGCGCCTGCGCCCAGAGGTTCGCGAGCTCGCCCTCGAGTTCGTCGGCCGGCGCGTCGACCGACACCTCCGCCCCGGTCCCGGTCGCGGTCGTCCGCCAGCTCCGCACCGTGTCGCGGTCGAGCTTCCCGTTCGCGGACAGCGGCAGCGCGTCGACGACCTGGAGGTGCGCGGGGATCATCGGCTCGGGCAGGCGCTCGGCGAGGAACGACCGCAGCTCGCCGGGCCGCACCGGGACACGGTCGGGCTTGACCCGCGCAGCGAACAGGTGCAGGTCCTGTGCCGCGAGGGCGTGGTCGTCGGCCGGGAGGCACACCGTGTCCACGGCACCGGCCCGCTCGAGCAGCCGGAGCCACCCGTCGCGGTCGAGGTAGGTCGACCCGGAGCGACGGAGGTCGTCCTCGGGCGGCGTCATCATGAACGCCTGGGACGCGAGGATCCACGGGTGTTCCCGGGTCGGCTCGGTGAGGACCACCTGGCCGCCGGGAGCGGCGAGATCCCGGAGCCGGCCCAGGGCCGCGGCCGGGTCCTGCGCGTTCTCGAGGACACCGGCGGCGAGCACGACGTCGAACGAGTTCGGGACCAGACCCTGGTCGCGCGGGTCGGTGTCGACGTCCATCACCCCGAACCGGATGCCGGGGTGGTCCCCGAACCGGTTGCGGGCGTCGGGCAGGAAGAACGTCGACACGTCGGTGAACAGGTAGTCGATCTCGATGCCCTCGAGCCCGTCGAGCGCCGCCTCGGTGGTCGCGCCGGTCCCCGCCCCGACCTCGAGGACACGCACGGGTCCCTCCCCGCCCCCGGCGGCGGCCTCGGCCACCTCCCGCAGCACCGTGGCGACGGCGCGGTTGAGGTAGCGAACCATGAGGTTCTCGCGGTACAGCGCGTCGGCCGTGGCGGAGTGGCCGCCCGGGAAGAGCAGCGCGACCGGGTCCTGCTCCCCGGTCAGCAGTGCGGGCAGGGCGTCGGTGTTGCTGTGCAGGTACCGCAGGAACCCCTCCGAGCCCAGGCCGTCGGACGCGGCCTCGGCCTCGCGCCTGCGGTCCGCGACGACGGCTTCGTCGACGGGGCGGCCGACCGCGTAGCGGCCGCCCTCCCGTTCCTCGAGGTACCCGGCGTCCATCAGCGCCGCGAGCCAGCGTCGCAGCAGCCAGTGGTGGCGCGGGTCGACCGGCGCGGCGATCTCCGCGGCGTCGTGGACGGCGTCCGCGTCCGCGAAGAGTCCGAGCCGTCGCAACGCCAGGACCATGGCGGCGAGCACGGCGTCGTCCAGGCGCTCGATGTAGGTCGCGACCCGGACCGGGTCGACGCCGGCGAGAAGCGGGCCGGTCTCCGCGGCCACGAGCCCCGTGGTGCGTCCCGCGCGCTCCGGGTCACCGACCGGCTCGCGCCGGGCCGACTCCACGACGCCGAGCAGACCCTGCTGACCCTGCTGGCCCTGCGCGCCGGCCGCGGGGGCGTCGAGCACGACGCACGCGGCCGCGACGGCCGGATGGTCGGCGAGAGCGGCCTCGATCTCCCCCAGCTCGATCCGGTGGCCGCGCACCTTGACCTGGGTGTCGTCCCGTCCGAGGAACTCGAGGACCGCACCGGGGCGGTAGCGGGCACGGTCGCCGGTCCGGTAGAGCCGCTGCCCGTCGCGGGGGTGCTCGACGAACCGGGCGGCGGTCGTCGCCGGGTCGCCGAGGTACCCCTGCGCGAGGCCGGCACCGGTGATGCAGAGCTCCCCGGCGACCCACTCCGGGGCGTCGCGCATCGAAGGGTCGAGCACCCGGAAGCCCTGGTTGGCCAGCGGCGTGCCGTAGGGGATGCTCGGCCATCCCGGCTCGCGACGGGTGACCGGGTGGTAGATGGACCAGATCGAGGCCTCGGTCGCGCCGCCGAGACTCACGACCTGAGCTCCCGGGACGCAGCCGTCGATCTCGTCGGGCAGGGCGAGCGGGATCCAGTCGCCGGAGAGCAGCACCAGGCGCAGCGACGGCGGGGACGCGGACGGGTCGGCGCGCAGGTAGCTGGTGAGCATCTGCATCAGCGCGGGCACCGAGTTCCACAGGGTCACCCGGTGCTCGGTGAGCAGGTCGGCCCAGTGCGACGGATCGGCGCGCCGGTCGGACTCGGGAAGGACCAGGGCGCCGCCGACCGACAACGGCCCGAAGACGTCGTAGACCGACAGGTCGAAGCCGAGGTTGGACGCCCCGAGCGCCCGGTCCTCGGCGCCGACGGCGAAGCGCCGGTTGATGTCCACGATCGTGTTGAGCGCGGCGCGGTGGGTGATCACGACGCCCTTGGGGCGTCCGGTCGAGCCCGAGGTGTAGATGAGGTAGGCGGGGGTGTCGGGGTCCCCGTCGGACGGCGCGGTCGGCCCGGGTGGCGCGGGCGAGGCAGCGTCGGCCCCGAGCGTGTCCACCGCGATCGTCCGGATGCCGTCGGGCCACGCCGTGCCCGCGGTGAGCCAGGACTGGGTGAGGACGAGGCCCACGCCGGCGTCGGTGAGCATCGCCGTGCGGCGCGCGGGTGGCTGCACCGTGTCGACCGGCACGAAGACGCCGCCGGCGCCGAGGACGCCGAGCACGGCGGCGACCTGCTCGACGCCCTTGTCCATCACGACCGCGACCCGGTCGCCCGGCGCGCACCCCGCCTCCCGCAGTGCGCGCGAGACCGCGCCGGCCCACCCGGCCAGACGCTCGTAGCTCACGGTCCGGTCCG
Organism: Actinomycetospora sp. ABD4_176; assembly: GCF_056311855.1. Lineage (NCBI taxonomy): Bacteria > Bacillati > Actinomycetota > Actinomycetes > Pseudonocardiales > Pseudonocardiaceae > Actinomycetospora > Actinomycetospora sp. ABD4_176. The sequence goes on from NZ_CM149974.1 coordinate 5,615,446, forward strand.
CGGCGACCAGCGCCGGGCGGTCCGGCGTGCGCACCGCCTGGGCGAGCACCTCCTCGTGGAGCAGCCCGGTCGGCAGCGCCGCACCGGTGTCGTTGACCGCCCGGCGCTCCTGAACCTGGCGGTGGGGGAGGGGGACGACGTCGTCGGCGCCCCAGTGACGCTCGTCGGTCACCAGCGCGAGCAGCAGCGCCTCGAAGGCCGCGAACATGTCGTCCGCGACGCCCTCGGGAAACACGCCGTCGCGGACGTCCCAGTTCACGGCCAGCCCGTCGGCGTCGTCCATCGTCTGGCAGTCGACGAAGACCTGCGGTGTCTGGGAGACCCCGTGCTCGCCGAACCGGTGCGCGGGCTGCTCCCGACCGCCTGCCCCCTCGGCGGAGTCGCCGAGCCCGATCGCGCTGGTGAACACGACCGGCATGAGGGCGGCCTCCCGCCCACGACGCCGAGCGAGCTCGCGCAGCACCTCGACACCCGTGCAGAGGGAGTGGTCGAGGTCGTCGAACAGCTGGCCGCCGATCGCGGCCGCGCGGTCCGCGAACGTGTCGCCGCTGCCCCACTCGACCGCGAGCACGTCGACGGAGGTGAAGTCGCCGACGACCTGGCGGATACCGGGGTGCAGGGGGAGCCGGTTGAGCACGGTGAGGTTGAGGCTGAAGCGCGGCATCCCGGACCAGCGCTGGATCACCGCGGCGTAGGCGGTCAGCACGACCGCGGACGGGGTGAGGCCGCGGTCCCGGGCGCGCCGTTGCAGGCGTTCCCAGTCGGGGGTGTCCAGGCGCAGGCTGCGCCGGGTGAACCGCGGCGGCGCCACAGCGCCGTCCGCGCCGTCCGCGTCGGGGAGGGTGGGCAGCTCGGGGGCACCCGGTAGCTCGTCGAGACGCGACCACCAGTAGTCGCGGTCCCGCTGGTAGCGGCCGGTGTCCCGGAGGTTGCGCTCGGCGAGAAGGTAGTCCCGGAAGGTGACCTCCACGGGGGGCAGCTCGTGACCGGGGTCGGCGTGGAGGGCCTCGAACTCGCCGAGCAGCATCCAGATGCTGGTCCAGTCGGCGACGAGGAAGTCCATCGACAGGTGCAGAACGGCGCGGTCGGGCGTGCGCGTGAGCCGGACCGCGAAGACCGGCCACGTCGTCGTGTCGTGGATGCTGTGGTCGAGGTCCGACCGGATCGCGGCGAGCTCGGCGGCCACCCGCGCCTCGTCGGCGTCGCGCAGGTCGAGATCGGGTACGACGAGGCGGGGCACCTCCGGCAGCACCCGCTGGTAGCCCTCGGGCTCGATGACGACGCGCAGCATGTCGTGGCGCTCGACGAGCCGGTTCCATGCGGCCTCGGTCCGCGCCGGGTCGAGATGCGGGTGGTCGATCTCCAGGTAGACGTGGCACGCCACGCCGCCGTAGTCGAACGCCCGTTCGCGCCCCAGCAGGTAGGCGGCCTGCACGTCGGTCAGCGGGAACGGGTCGTGGCGGGCGTCGAGGTCGGGGGTCAGCGTCGACGCGCGGTCCTGCGCGCGCAGGCACTCGAGCACGTCGTCCTTGTGCGTGCGCAGCTCCTCGAGCCGCTCGGTGGTGAGCACGCCCTGGGGCGCGCGGTAGCGCAGGCGGCCCTCCTCCTCCCAGAGATGCACCCCCATGCGGTGCAGGTCGGCGAGGAGGTCCTCCGCCCCGGCGGTGCTGGTCATGAGAGACCCTCCTCCGTCGTCCGTGCGGCGCGGGTCAGCGCCGCCCCGTGCAGCTTCGCGGCGTCGAGCTCGTCGGTGAGCCCGTCCAGCTCCACGCCGAGCACGCCGGTGACGGGACCGGCGACGATCTCGAGGTGGGGGTCGTCGGGGACGAGGGCGTCGAGGACGCCCCGGTCGGTGTCGGCCACGCCCAGCCGCACCCGATGGATGCCGCGGGCGCCGTTGGCGTGCTCGACGTGCCCCGGACGCTGCGGGGGGTCGTAGGCCGACACCACGAAGGGCATCCCGGCCGGACGGGTCGCGAGGAACTCGTACCGCACGAGCACTCCGTCCGGTCGGGTCCGCTTGCCCTTGATCACCCGCGAGGTCGGGACGCCCCGCGAGCGCAGAGCGGAGCGGGCCGTGGCGAGGCTCGTGTCCTCGGTGGCCACCGCGACGTCGCGACACCCCTGCCCGGGCCCGGCCCAGCGCACCAGGCGCTCGCCCGCCGCGGTGCCGAAGGCGAGGGCGAACGGCACGCGGAACCACCGGGCCGACGAGGGTGTGTCGTAGAACTCGAGGAACGGACCTTCGGAGAAGTGGACGAACGCGTTGTGGGCGCGCTCGGGCGCGGCCCCCCACTCCACGGTGAATCCCAGGTCCTCGTAGTCGCGGACCAGGGCGCGCAGGTCGTCGACCCGGCACATCACATGGCTGCAGCTCAGCACGGGAACACTCCGTTCACGTCCGGTCGGCGCCGGCCGCCGCCGTGACGGCCGTCAGCTCGCCCACCGGCAGCGGTCGATGGATTTGTCGGGGACGCAGCGCCGGATAGCCGAGCGCGGTCGTCACGTCCTGCCAGAGGCGGCACAGGGTCAGGTGGTACTGGGCGGAGGTGAGCGCGGCGGCGGTGCCGCCCGTCCCGAGGGCCCGTTCCCGCAGCAGGAGCAGGTCCGCGCCGATCGCCGCGGGCCACCACTCGGCGAGGATCCGGCGGTAGCTCGGCGGCGCGGGGTCGAGCGGCACCAGGCTGGGCTCGTCCAGGTGCGACGCCGAGGCGGTGTCGAAGTCGAAGGCGTCCTTCACCGAGTCGGGGATGTGCAGCCGCGGAGCCCAGGTCACGGGGCCGTGGGTGTCGGCCAGCGCGAGCCGCCCGGCGTCGGTGTCGACCGTGATCTCCTGGAGCAGGCCCAGGTGGTTGTCGGGGTCGTCGGGGTCGATCTCGTGGTGCACGGTCAGCGTCACCGGGGTGCCGGCGATCGAGCCCGTCACCACGGAGAACGGGGTCCTCGCCGTGTTCTCCGTCGTCCCGGCCTCGGCAGACACGGCGGGGTCGGCGGAGGCGACGTGCCACGGGCGGACCCCGCCCAGCGCCTCGGCGAGCAGGTGGACCAGCGGGAAGGCCACCTGGATCGCGCAGGCTGCGCGGACGTGGCGCGCCGGGCGGTGGGCGAGCACCGTGCGGGCCACGGCCGCGAAGTGCCGCGCGGGCGGGAGGTGGACGTAGAGGTCGCCGAGCAGGTAGGCCACGCCGTGACGCCGGGCGACCTGCAGGCACCCCGCCACGTCGTCGTGGTGCACCGGTTGTTCCTGCAGCACGTGGATGCCCCGGGCCAGCAGGCGCCGGGCCAGGTCGCCGCCCGCCCCGCCGGTCACGCCCGAGCGGACCACCACGCACGCGACGTCCACCTCGGCGGGCAGGTCGTCGGGGTCGAGGTACAGCGGCACCCCGTGCCGGCGGGCACAGGACCGCGACTGCGCGCTGCCCCGGCTCAGGAGGCCGACCAGCTCGAACTCGTCGGTCAGGCCGGCGAGGGCGGCCAGGTAGAACTGCCCGAAGGTGGTGCCGCAGACCACCACCCGCAGCGGGCGGCTCACAGCGCTCCCTCCTCGATGGTGGCGAGCGCCGCGATCGAGGTCTCGAGGACGTCGGGTCCGCCCACGCCCATCGCGGCGAGCCCGGCCACCGCGGCGAGCGGGTCGAGGGCGGCGGCGGCGACGTGGGCACCGGGCTCGACCTCTCCGTGGAGGACGGCGAGGGCGGTCACCGCGGTCACCGCGGCGGTCACCTCGGACACCCCGGGGCCGCGCAGCAGCGCGGTGCGCGTGCGCGCGGCGCCGTCGGTCTCCCCGTCGAGCTGGGCGAGGAAGGTGGTCGAGGGCGGCTGACCCGCCGCGTCCAGCTCGGCCGCGCGGCAGAGGTCGGCGACCGCCTCGGAGCGGGGCCGGGTCCGCGCGTGGTCGAGCGCGACCGACCACGCCTCCGGCACGACGCTGTACCAGTCGGCGCGGGACAGCCCGAGCAGCTGCGCGACGGTGTCGCCCTCGTCGTCGAGGTAGGGCAGCGCGGCGACCTCACCGGGGAAGAAGGGCACGGCCTCGCCGACCCGCCGGGTCAGCGCCCCGGAGCGGCGCCGTCCGTCGCGCCAGGCCGCGAGGGGCTCGCTCGTCCCGTCCAGCGCGCCGTCGAGGAAGTCCGACGCCGCGCCCGGGGTGAACCGGTCGCGCACGCCGACGTAGGCGATCAGGGCGTGCGTGGTCGTGAGCTCCCGGGCGGCCAGCCAGCGCGGCAGGAGGCCCGACAGCCCGGGCCACGCGCCGGCCGCGAGTACCGCACGGCGCGTGGCGGCCGCCGGGTCGCGGGCGAGGGCCGCCGCGACACCCGCGTCGCCCCCGGCGTCGACGTGGTCCGCACCCGCCGCCCACGCCGCCCGGGCCGCCCGGGCCGCGAGGCCCGCCGAGGGGCCCGCGCAGTCGACCACCAGGGAGCAGCCCCGGACGAACGCGGCCAGCGACGTGTCGTCGGCGACGTCGACCCGTGCCACGGTCACGTCCGCGCGCGGCTCCGCCCACCCGGAGACGACCTCGGTGACGGCCTCCGGGCGCCGCGAACCGACGAGCAGGCCGCCCTCGACGTGGCGTGCCAGCAGCCGGCCCGTCGCCGCGCCGACCCCGCCCGAGGCGCCCAGCAGCCCGATCACAGGACCCCCTCGTCGACCTCGATGGCGATGCTCCCGATCTCCGCGGCCACCGCGCGCACCGTCGGGTCGGTGAAGAACCGCCGCAGGGACACGGTCGTGCCGAGACGCTGGGCGAGGCTCTCGACGAGCCTCGTCGCGAGCAGGCTGTCGCCGCCGAGCGCGAAGAAGTTCTGATGCCGTCCGATGTCCCGGACTCCCAGCAGGTCCCCCCAGACTCCGGCCACCGAACACTCGAGGTCGCCCTGCGGCGGCTCGGTCGGCTCGGCCGGGCGGTCGGTGCCGAGGACGGTGCCGAGCGCGGCGCGGTCGAGCTTGCCGTTGTGGCCGAGCGGCAGCCAGGCGACGACCTCGACACGCTCGGGCAGCATGTGCTCGGGCAGCAGAGCGCTTGCGTGCTCCCGCAGCTCGACCGTGTCGACGTCGCGGGCGTCCGCGGGGCGGCACGCCCGCAACAGCACGGTCGGCGACCGGCCCGGAGCGTGGTGTGCGACGTCCGCCCACCCGGCGTGCTCGAGCAGCGTCGTCCAGCGGTCCGGCGGCAGGGTCGGCGATCCGGCCGCCCGGCGCTCCGCGTCGAGATCCCGGTAGCCGTGGTCCAGCAGGGCCGCGGTGACCAGCGCGAGAGGGCCGAGCTCGCCCTGCTCGATCGCGAACAGCCGTCCGCCGGGGCGGGCCAGCAGACGGGCCAGCGCCGGGCCCTGGGTCGGGTCCGGACATCGGTGCAGCGCGCCGGAGGCCAGGACGACGTCGAAGCGGTGCCGGAGCTCCGACGGCACGCGGGGGGCGGGGAGCAGGTGCGTCCCCGTCTCGTGCGGGAACGGGTCGAGCCGGGTCGCCGCGTCGGCGAGCATCCCGGTCGAGCGGTCGAGCAGCGTGTACCGCACCTGATCGGGGGTGAGCGCCTCGAGGAGGCGCGCGGCGGTGAGGCCGGCGCGGCCGTCGAGCTCGACGACCTCGACGGGGCGCCCTTGCGCCGCGGCCAGCGCGGCGATCTCCCCGGCGACGTCCGCCAGTGCCGCGCGGCCGTCGGGGTCCCGGTCGGCGAGCGCGGCCGGCGCCAGGAGCTCGTCGTCGAGGAGGACCGCGGGGTCGAGGTCGCCGGCGAGGATCCGGCGGTAGTCGTCGATCCGGGACAGGAGGCGGTCGTGGACCGCGTCGTCCCGGTCGCCGTCGGCCCCGGTGTCCCGGCGCTCCGCCGGCCGCGGCGCGGCCGGCAGACCCGGGCCCGACGTGACCGCCTCGGCGTCACCGGTCAAGACCTCGCGCTGCAGCAGGTACCGCAGCCAGAGAGCGACGACGGGACGGTGGGCCTCCGCGATCCACCCGTCCCCGAGCGGGTCGACCGGCTCGCTCCGACCGTCGAGCAGCGTGTCCAGGCCGAGGGCACGGACCAGGACGGTGTCGACGACATCCCCGGAGGTGTCCGACGGGTCGCCCACCGCGGAGCCGGCGGGGGAGGGGGCTCGTGGTGCCGGGGTGAGGGGAGGAGTCGCCTCGAGAACGGCGGCGACCAGTTGACGGTCGTCGGTGACGGTCGCCACGGCGCGGCCCACCCTCGGGTGGCCCGCCAGCACCGCCTCGATCTCCCCGAGCTCGATCCGGTGCCCGCGAATCTTCACCTGCTGGTCCGCGCGGCCGAGGAACTCGAGGGTCCCGTCCGGGAGGTACCGCCCGAGGTCGCCGGTCCGGTACCACCGCTGTCCGCGGTCGGTGACGAACTGCCGAGCGGTGATCTCCGGAGCGCCGCGGTAGCCCCGGGCGACGCCCGCCCCGCCGATCCACAGCTCGCCCGGCACACGGTCGGGGCGGTCGCGGCCTGCGCCGTCGACCACACGGAAGCACTGGTTGGCCAGCGGGCGTCCGTAGGGGATCGAGGTCCAGTCCGGGTCGACCCGCGCGACCTCCGTGAAGTTCGACCAGATCGCCGCCTCGGTCGCTCCGCCCAGGGCGACGAAGCGGCAGCGGGGCGCCACGGCGGCAACGCGGCCCGGCAGGTCCAGACCGACCCAGTCCCCGGACGCCATCGCGAGGCGTAGCGGCGGCGGGGGAGTGTCGCCGCTCTCGACGACGGTCAGGAACATCTCGAGCAGGACCGGCACCGAGTTCCAGACCGTGACGCCGTGCCGCGCCACCAGCTCCGCCCAGCGTCGCGCGTCCCGGCGCGCGGTGTCCTCGACGAGCACCACCGCACCGCCCGCCGACAGGAGCCCGAACACGTCGTACACCGACAGGTCGAACTCGAGGGCCGAGACGGCGAGAACACGGTCGGTGTCACCGACACCGAACCGGCGATTGATGTCCTCGACGGTGTTCACCGCGGCACGGTGGGTGATCTCGACACCCTTGGGCTCCCCGGTCGACCCGGAGGTGAAGATGACGTAGGCGAGCTCGTCGGGATCGACGGCCACCGGAGCGGGCGCCGGTGGCCCGGCGGTCGCCCCGTCGACGGTGAGCACCTCGGCGGCGGTCCATCCGTCGGCGCCGGCGGCGTCGGTGAGCACCAGCCGGGCTTCGGCGAGCTGTTGCATCCGTCCGCGTCGCGCGGCCGGCTGGTCGGGACCGATGGGCAGGTAGGCCCCGCCCGCCGCGAGGACCCCGAGGACGGCGACCACCTGGTCGGCGCCGCGGGGCAGGCTCACCACGACCGGCTCACCACGGGCGACTCCGCGGGCGCTCAGGGCTCCGGCCACCCGCAGCGCCCGGTCGGCGAGCTCGCCGTAGCTCATCGCCCCGTCGTCGCCCCAGAGCAGCGCCTCCCGCTCCGGGGCTTCACGCGCGCGGCGGAAGAACCCCCCGTCCAGCGTCCCAGCGGTGCCGGTGGGGGTGCCGGTCGCGTTGACCGCCACCCGGACCTGTCGCTGCTCGTCCGGCAGCAGGTCGGGGACCGGCTCGTCCCATCGTCCCTCGTCCAACCAGGTCACCAGATCGCGCAGCGCCGAGAACATCGCGTCCAGCACACCCGGCTCGAACGCGGCCTCGCGCGCGTCGGCGTTCAGCAGGATCCCGCCGTCGAACTCGCTGACCTGCACGTCGAGGTGGATTCTGAGGCCCCTGGGAGGCCACCCAGACCGGGTCCCCGAGACTCGACCGCAGCTGCGGGGAGAACAGGTCGCCGAACCCCAGCGCGCTGGTGTAGACGACGGGGGCGAGGACCGGCTCGCCGAGGAGCCGCGACGCGTCCCGGAGCACCTCGACGCCCGAGTAGCGGGCGTGCGCGGCGTCGGCGCGGAAGCGGTCCTGCAGCCGCCGGGCGCGCTCGGCGAACGAGCCCGGACGAGACCCGACCCAGCTCACCAGGACCGACGACGTGAAGTCGCCGACGACGGCGTCGACGTCGGGGTGCAGCGGCTCGCGGTCGAACAGGGGCAGGTTGAGCAGCAGGTCGGGCTCGGCGCTCCACGCCGAGAGGGTCTCGGCGACGGCCGCGGCCATCGTCATCGCCGGGGTCAGGCGGTGCTCGCGCGAGAGGTGCTCGAGACGGCGGGCGGCCTGCGGTGCGAGCCAGTGGCTGCGGCGGACCACCTGCGTGGGGGTCGCGTCCTCGCCCTCGGCGCGGACCGGGAGCTGGGGGGCGGGCGGCAGGCCGGGGAGACGCTCCCGCCAGTACTCCCGGTCGGTCTCGTACCGGAGGCGTCCCCCGGTCTTCCCCGCGGCCACGCGGTCGGCGCAGTAGCGCGCGAACCCGTACCCGAGATCGGGCAGCGGGGTCCCGGGTGAGGTGTAGAGGTGGGCGAGCTCGCTGAAGAGGGTCTGCACGCTGAGGGCGTCGGCCGGGATCATGTCCAGGTCGAGGTGAAGCCGTGTCCCGCCCGGCCGCAGGGCGTCCGGCAGCAGGGAGAGCGCCACGTCGAGCACGCGGCCCGACCGCACGTCCAGCTCCTGGGTCCACAGCCGGCGGCGCAGATCCGCGAGTGCGGTGTCGGCCTCGTCCGCCGTCAGGCCGCGCAGGTCGTGGACGTCCAGTCCCGGCCAGGGGTCGTGGTCGAGGATCTGCTGGCGCCCGTCGTCGCCGATGCGCACCCGCAGCATCCCGTGTCGCGCGATCAGCGCGCGGACCGCTGTCTCGAGGCGCTCCGGGTCGACGTCGACGCCGTCGAACTCGTAGCTGAAGTGTGCGGCGACACCCCCGAGCCGCTGACCGGGCGCCCGGCCCACCCAGTAGGCGTGCTGCATCGTCGTCAGGGCGAAGGGGGCCGACTCGTCGACGGGGTCGCCGGGACCGCCATGGTCGTCCGGGCTCGACCCGGGCTCGGCTCGCCGGGCGACGAGCTCCCGCCAGGCCGCGACGGTCGGCGCCTCCACCAGATCGGAGAACCCGACGCCGGAGCCCGTCAGCCGCCAATGACCCGCGAGCCGCATCATCGTCATCGAGTCCATGCCGAGCCCGATGAGGTCGGTGTGCTCGTCGACCTGGTCGACGGGGAGCTCCAGGACGGACGCGACGACGGCCCGCACGTCGTCGGGCGTCACGGGCCCCGCACCGTCGGTCGCGGGCCTCATGCGGTGCGGCGGGCCCACAGCAGGCCCTGCTCGAGGTCTTTCCAGACGCAGTCGACCTCGTCGAAGCCTGCCTCCTGCAACCACGCGAGGTGGTCCCGCACGTCGGCCGTGCCGACCCGGGCGTCCCAGTTGAGGTCGCGGGTGGGATCACGCTGGTAGAGCTCGGCGAGACCCGCTCGCGTGGGGAAGACCAGGTCGAAGGTGAGCAGGGCCCCGCCGGGCCGGACGATCCCGTGGAGGTCGCGGTAGACACCCCGGATCAGGTCCGGCTCCTCCACGTTGTGGACGGCCAGGGCCGACACGACGGCGTCGAACGGTTCGCCGAGACCGTCCAGCCAGCCGGGCCGGGTCATGTCGGCCAAATGGAAGGTGACGCGCGGGCCGAAGCGGTCCAGGCGGGTCCGGGCGGCCTCGATCATGACCTCCGAGTAGTCGTGGAGGGTGACCGACGCGTCGGGCCACCGTTCCAGGACCGCCTCGGCGAGGGCGCCGTAGCCGCCCCCGATGTCGAGCACCCTCGTCGGCCGGTCCTCCGCCGGGATCAGGCCCGCCAGCCGCTCCAGATGGGGCCGGCGCTCGTCGTCCCGTGTCGCATCACCGGAGATCCACTCGGAGACGTACTCCTCCGAGTGCCAGTCGTGCGTCCCGCTGGGCCGGAAGTCGGTGTCCATGCCACTCCCCAGGTGATCGAGTCGAACGTGTGATTTAAATGGTTGTCATTGTCGATAAAGGGAGACACGTCTCTCGGTCGCGTCGGCGGACGGGCTCAGCGCCCGGGCGACGGCATCAATGCCTCGGGTCGTTCACGCAGCGCGCCGGCGAGTGACCGGAGGGCGACGCCGGTCGCCGCGATCTCCTCGTCGGTGAGCAGCAGGGACGGGGAGAACCGGAGGTAGTCCATCGCCGGGCCGAAAGGTGCCGTCCGGATCCGGTGTTCCCGCAGCAGGAAGCCCGCCGCGGCGAAACACAGCGCGCCGCCCCGGGCGAGCTCCCGCACACCCTCGTGCGCGGCCTCCGACTGGTCGCTGACCGACACCGCGAGCATCAGTCCCAGGCCGTTCACGCCGCCGAGCACGTCGGGGAACTCGGCGCACACCGTCGACAATTCTTCCCGCAGTCGGTCCCCTCGTTCGGCAATGGTCCGATAGGTGCCTCCGTCGTCGGTCTCCAGCATCTCGAGAACCTTCAACGCGATCCGTGCGGAGAATCCGTCGCGGGCGAACGTCGAACTGTGGATGATGTCGAACTCCGGTCGGAAACGGCCGGCGCGGATGAACGCCAGCGCGTTCTTGGCGATGCCGCCGCCGAGGCCCTTGGCGAACGCGTAGTAGTCGCCGACCAGTCCGAGCTGCGCGCTCGCGAGCATCGAGCCGGTGCGGCCCATGCCGCTCTGCACCTCGTCCACGATGATCGGGCAGCCCAGCGCTGTGCACGTCTCGCGGATCCAGGCGACGAGGTCGGGGGAGACCGTGGCCATGCCGGCCCATCCCCGGACGGGCTCGACGAGGAAGCCGGCGACGCGCGGCATCTCGCGCTCGACCACGCGGATACCGGCCCCCTCGACGGCGAGGTCGAGCACGCCGACCCGCACCGCGCCGAGGGACGCCTCCCGCGCGGTCCCGTCGTCCGGTGACAGGAAGCACGCCCCCGCGGCGAGGCCGGCGAAGGGGGTCCGCCACAGGGGATTCTGGGTCATCTGGAGGGACCCGATCAGCTTCCCGTGGAAGGAGTCCTCGAGAGCCAGCCAGACCGGGGGCAGGGCGCGGCGCCGTGTGTTCTCCACCTCGATGGCGGCGACGGCGGCCTCGACACCGTCCGGGGTCGACCCTGTGGCGCCGGCGAGGAGGCCGTCCGGATCGGTGACCACCGCTCCGTCCGTCGCCGCGCGTCGGGCCTCGTCGAGATGCTCCGCGATCAGCGCGGTCTGCTCGGCCAGCCGGGCCCCGCGCTCCAGCTCGGCGTGCTTCATGCAGACCTCCACGGCCTCGGCCCCGCTGTTGGCGAAGACGGCGTGGTGGCGCTCGGTGCTCCCGGTCTCGCGGGCGATCGCGGCATCGAGGATCCCGGCGACACGGTCGGAGACGGTCTGCCACGACAGCTGCGCGTAGACGGGGACCTGCGCCTCCAGCGCGGCCTTCGCGTGCTCGACGAGCTCGGGGTGGTGGTGTCCGAAGATGAGCGTCCCGAGACCGCCGGCGTGGTCGAGCACGGCGACCTCGGTGCCGTCGCCGTCGTGGAACCAGAGCGTGTTCCCGGACGCCCGGACGTATTCGACACCGAGCCCCATGCCGCCGAGCCACGCCGCGAGCGCGGAATCGGGGCTGTCGTCGTCCCGACGGGAGTCGTGTTCTACGAGAGTCTCGGTCACGTCGCCATTCCCTTTCGTCTGATCGTCGTCCGGCGGCGATCGGTTCGGTGGCCGGTTCCACACCGCGAATTCGGCCCCCCTGTCCCACAATGGCTCCCATGCTCACCGTCCTGCACCGGGGATCGCCCGGCTCGCCGACCGTCGTCGCTTTTCCGCACGCGGGCGGGAGCGCCCGATTCTTCGCGCACTGGTCCGCGGTCCTGCCCGGGACGACGCTGATCGGTGTCACGTATCCCGGTCGCGACACGCGGGTCGACGAGTCCTACGCCGACGGGCCCCACGGTGACGACCTGGCCGGTGCCGCGCGCGCCGTCGCCGACGCGATCACGGCCGACGGGCTGGGGTCGCCGGTGCTCGTCGGTCATTCGATGGGTGCCTACGTCGCGTACGAGACGGGCGCCGCGCTGACCCGCGCGGGCGCGGCGGGCGTGCGGGTGGCGGTCTCCGGGCAGAACTCCCCCGACCACCGCCCGGGCACCGCGCTTCACCGCGCGGACGACGCCGCCCTCGTCGACGACGTCCTCCGGCAGAACCCGGCGTCCGCGGCCGTCTGGGAGGTCGACGAGCTGCGCGCGATGTTCCTGCCCCCGTTGCGCGAGGACTACCGGGTGCTCGAGACCTACGTGCCGACGTCGACCGAGGTGGGCGAGATCCTCGTCTGTCACGGCGACGGGGACGAGGAGGTCTCGCCCGAGCGCCTCGCCGGCTGGAGCGCCCGAGCCGTCCACGTCCACCCGCGGGCCGTGCTGTCCGGAGGCCACTTCTACCTGCAGGCCCCCGACGTGCAGCTCCCGCGCCGGCTCGCGGCCTGCTTCGGGCTGGCGTGAGTGGCGCTCATCCATGGTCAGCCCCACGGTCGGCCCCACGGTCGGCCACTGCCTGCGCCGTCAGCGACTTCCGATCGACCTTGCCGATCTTGGTCAGCGGGAGCCGATCGATCGGCTCGATGCGCTCCGGGAACTTGAAGCTCGCGACCCCCCGCTCCTGGAGGAAGACCCGCAGGGTCCGCAGCGTCGGGAGCTCCGCGTCCTCCTCGGTCACCAGGTAGACGCAGACGCGCTCCCCGAGGCCGGGGTCGGGCACCGGCACGGCGGCGACCGACCGCACCGCCGGGTGGGCGAGCAGATGGCCCTCGAGCTCCTCGCACGGCACCTTGTCACCGCCGCGGTTGATCACGTCCTTCACCCGGCCCTCGATCACCAGGTGGCCCGACGGCAGCCGGCGGGCGAGGTCCCCGGTGCGGTAGTGGGCGTCGGGGGTGAACGACTCGGAGCTCCCCGCGGGCACGCCGAAGTACCCGCGCACCGTGGACGGGCCGCGTGTCCAGAGCTCGCCCACCGCGCCGGGCTCGACGTCGTCGCCCTCGGGGTCGACGACGCGGATCTCGTCGCCGGGGCTGGGCGGTCGGCCCTGGGTGGTGAGGACGAGTTCCTCCGGGTCGTCGAGCGCCGTCATCGTCAGCAGACCCTCGGCCATGCCGTACACCTGCTGGAGCCCGCATCCGAGGACCTCCACGGCACGCCGTGCGGTCTCGGGCCGGAAGACCGCGCCCCCGACCTGCAGCATCCGTAGGCTCGACAGGTCGCCGCTCTGCCACTGCACCGCGTGCGTCCAGAGATCCACGATGGTGGGCACGACCGTGCTCCAGGTGACGCGTTCGCGCTCGATGAGCGGGAACACCTCGTCCGGGCTCGAGGACGGCGCCATCACCGCGGTCCCGCCGGTCTGCAGCGTGCCCAGCAGGCCCGGGCAGGACAGCGGGAAGTTGTGGGCCAGCGGCAGGGTGGCGAGGTAGACCTCGTCGCGGTCGAGTCCCGCCGCCTCGCACACCGTGGGCAGGTAGGCGTAGTTCTCGTGCGTCCGCGGCACCAGCTTGGGTGCCCCCGTGGTCCCGCCGGACATGACGCACAGCGCGATGCCCTCGGGATCGACGTCCGGGAAGTCCGCACCGGCGTCGTCCCCGGTGTCGTGCGCGGTGTCGTGTGCGGCGAGGTCCGCGAGCGGCGTGAACCCTCCGGTGTCCCCGGCATCCCCGGCGACGACGACGTGGCGCAGGGTCGGGACGTCGTCGAGCAGCGCGGCGGCCTGGGCGCGGTAGTCGAAGCCGCCGTGGCCGTCGGGGACGACGTAGGCGACGGGCTCGGCGATCTCCATGACCGACCGGAGCTCGTGCTGTCGGTAGGCGGGCATGACGAGCACCGGGATGGTTCCGAGCCGTGCCGACGCGAAGAGCACCTCGACGAACGCCGCCGTGTTCGGCAGCTGGATCACGACCCGGTCGCCCGCACCCACGCCCAGGTCCCGCATCCCGCGGGCCAGCCGGTCACAGCGGCGATCGAGCTCCGCGTAGGTCAGTCTCGTGTCCCCGGACACCACCGCGATCGCGCCGTGGTGCCGCTGCGCGGAACCACGGAGCATCGCCCCGAGCGTCTCGCCGCGCCACCAGCCCCGCCGCCGGTACTCCGCGGCCACCTCCTCGGGCCACGGCGCCCACACGGGGCTGCCCGCCGCGGACCGGCTCCGCTCTGTGCTCGACACCGCGCTCTCCTCCTTCGTCCGCGAATCGCTGGATCGCCGGGTCATGTCATCGGTTCATGGCCCCGGTCCGGGAACGCCGGAGCAGCCACAGGAAGAAGGGGGCGCCGACGAGTGACGTCACGATGCCCACCGGCAGCACCTGCGGGCTGACGGCGACCCTGGTGATCAGGTCGGTCACCACCAGGAAGATCGCGCCGGCGAGCGCCGACACCGGCAACACCCGGCGGTGGTCCGGACCGACCACCAGGCGCACGGCATGGGGCACGACCAGACCGACGAAAGCGATGCCTCCTGCAGCCGCCACCATCAGGCCGGTCATCAGGGACGTCACGACCAGCATGGCGATCCGGAACGTCCGCACGTGGATTCCCACCGACAGCGCGGTCTCCTCGCCGACCACCACGGCGTTGAGCGCCCGGCCCTGCACGAGCAGGTAGGCCCCACCGAGAACCACCCCGAGGGTCGGGAGGACCAGGCTCGACCAGGTCACATCGGACAGCGACCCGAGCAGCCAGAACAGCACCGAGGTGGCTGCTGACGGGTCGTCGCTCTGGAAGATCAGATAGTTGGTCAGGCCCAGGAACAGGAAGCTCAGGACCACCCCGGCGAGCACCACGCGGGTCGGCGCGAACCGTCCACCCGCGCCCGCCGAAAAGGCGAGGACCAGCACCGTGGACAGCAGCGCGCCGACGAACGCTGCCGCCGAGGTGGACAGGCCGGCGACCGCGGCGGACCCGAGCGTGATGACCGCGGCGGCCAGGAACCCGGCCCCGGAGGACACACCGAGCAGGTAGGGGTCGGCGAGCGGGTTCCGGACCACCGCCTGCAGCGTGGCGCCGACGACGGACAGGCCCGCGCCGATGACCGCGGCGAGTAGCGCGCCGGGCATCCGGAGCTGCCAGACGACCTGGTCCTCGAGCGGCGAGAAGGTCGCGGGCACCAGGTCACCGAGCAGGTGGTGGCCCACCACCTGCGCCACGGTCGGGAGTCCGATTGTCACCGTCCCGACCCCGGCGCCCACCCCCACGGCGAGCACGAGGACGAGCGACAGGACCGGTAGCACCACCGCGAGGGGCGTCTCCCGTGTGGACCGGGGCGGCCCGGACGTGCTCGGCTCGACTCCCTCGCGGTTGCCGCCGGTGGTGCGGCGATCCTCGGGAGCAGGGCGCAGCACCACTCGGCCCGGTGTCATCCTCGCCACGGCTACGCCTGGAACGCGGCCGGGTGCAGGAACGTGGCCATCTGACGGATGGCGCCGACCGTCTCGACGGCGCTGCCTGGGAGAGCCGCCGAGAAGTAGTTGATGAAGTAGATCCGGTTGTCGCGGATCGCGGGGACCGTCGGGAAGGTCGTCGCCAGCTCTGTGGTCACCGCAGCCTCGTCCAGGGCCCTCGGGTACGACTCCTGATAGATGAACGCCTGCGGGGCACCGCCGGTGATCGCCTCCACGCTCACCGGAGCGTTCGGGTTGTCCACCTGCGGGAAGATCGATTCTCCGCCGGCCGCGCGGAGGGCCTCCAACCCGATGCCGGACACCGGGTAGTACTGGCCGCCGTCGTAGACCGTGCCCGCGAACGAGGTGACCGGCGGGAGGTCGGCGACACGCCCCTCGACGTCGGCGAGGTCCGACCGCAGCTGCTGCGCGAGCGCCTGGGCCTGGGGCTGCACACCGAAGATCCGTCCGAGGTTCTCCAGATCGGTGAACATGTTCCCGACCTGGCCGGCGACGAAGTCGCACCCGGCCGCGGAGACGTACGACGTGATGCCCGCCGCGTCGAGCTGCTCGCGCGAGGCGCCGCCCTGGGCGGGGTCGAGCCGGTAGCTGCCCTCGCTGATGATCAGATCGGGCTGCGCCCCGAGGAGTGCCTCGGTGTTGGTCGACTCGCCGGGGCTGAGCACCGGGACGTTCGCGGTCTCCGGCGGCGGGACGAAGAAGTCCGTCCCGGACTGGCCCACGACCCGGTCCGCGACACCGAGCGCGGCGAGGTCCACCGCGATCATGGGGGAGAGGATCACGACCCGCTGCGGCGGGGCGTCGAAGGTCAGCGTCCGCCCGCAGCTCTCGACCGTCACCGGGAACCCGGGCGGGGCGTCCCCACCGCCTCCCTGCTCGGTGGAGCCGGACCCGCAGGCCGCGACGAGCATCCCGGCGAGCGCGACCAGCACGACCCGCACCGTCCGGCGGCGCGGCGTGGTCGTTCGCGCCGGCAGGCGTCCCGACAGGTGGCGCTCCCGTCCGGGGGACCTCGTCGGCATCATCGGCGTTCCTCTCGTGGCTCGGTGGCGCTCGCGTACTCGGGGGTGCGAGCGGCCGGTCGGGGGGCGGTGGCGAAGCGGTCGGGGTCGGTGAAGGGCACGGGGACCGTCGGCGGCTCACCGACGACCGTCTGCGCCAGGAACTCCCCGACGCCGGTGGCGTGCTTGAAGCCCTGCGAGCTCTCGCCGGCGGCGACGAGGATCCGGTCGTCGCCGCGGACCGGCCCGAGCAGGAACTGGTTGTCGGGGGTGTGGGTCCCCATGCAGACCGAGACACGCGACGGCACCGGGCGGACGCCGGGGACCGTCCGCGCGACCACGTCGGCGAGTCGTTCCCAGTCGTCGATCGACGTCGACCGGTCGAGGACGTCCGGGTCGATCTCGGGTGGCACCCAGCCGCCCTTGGCCTCCATGCCGAGCTTCACGTCCGGGTCCCCGACCGCGCCGCACCCCCACAGCACCATCCCGTCCTCGCACTCGCGCTTGAACATCGGGAAGCGGTCGAGCGCGTACTCGTCGGGCTCCGCGAGAGGCGCGAACCAGGTGACCGGTTTCCGGATCACCCGCAGCGGGAGCCCGGGCAGCAGCGACGCGCACCACGGACCCGCCGCCACGACCACGCGCTTCGCCCGCAGCTGACGGGTCGGGGTGTGCAGGACGACGCCACCGGGCACCGTCTCGAGCCGCAGGACCCGGGTGTCGGAGTACACGCGCGCGCCGAGATCGACCGCCGCCGCGATCGCCGCGATCACCGCGGCCTCGGGCCGCACGATCCCGGCCGCGGCCTCCCACACCCCGACCTGGTCGGGGGAGACGCCGACGTGCTGGGGCCAGCGCCGCGTGATCTCGGCGGCGTCCAGGGACTCCACGGCGATGCCGAACTCCCGCGCGTGGGCGAGCGTCCCGCCGATCATCCGCCCGTCCGGCGCGCCGATCATGAGACCCCCGCTGTGGTCCACGAGGTGCGTGCCGGTCGTCCTCTCGAGCTCGGTCCACAGGTCGAGCGACTGCCGCGCCAGCGGCACGAGGCCGCGGTGCTCGTAGCAGGTGAGCCGGAACATGCGGCTGCCCCCGTGCGACGAGCCGAAGGCGTGGCCCGGGGCGAACCGCTCGACCCCGACGACGTCGACGCCGCGGGCCGCCAGCCGCCACAGCGTGGCGGCACCCCACGCGCCCAGACCCAGCACCACGGTGTCGGCGTCGGTCCCGGTCATCGTCGTCACCCGGCCTTCTCGGTGTCGCGCTCGTCCGCCGGCCGGATGGCCGGTGGCGCCGGCCGAACCGGTCCGGCCGGGCCGGCCGGTCCGAGAACGGCGGTGAGCGACTCCTCGAGCGCGTCCACGAGATGGGCGACCTGGGC
Source organism: Actinomycetospora sp. ABD4_176 (assembly GCF_056311855.1). NCBI lineage: Bacteria > Bacillati > Actinomycetota > Actinomycetes > Pseudonocardiales > Pseudonocardiaceae > Actinomycetospora > Actinomycetospora sp. ABD4_176. The sequence continues at coordinate 5,633,103 of NZ_CM149974.1, forward strand.
GTCGGTCAGCCCGGGGTGGCACGGCAGGTTCATGTGGCGGGAGAACCAGCTGTCCTCGGCCACCGGGCACTCGCCGGGGCCGTGACCCAGGTGGCGCCATTCGGGTCGCAGGTGCAGCGGGTAGTAGCGCAGCTGGATCTCCACGCCGCGGCCGTCCAGCTCCCGCACGAGCGCGTCGCGTGCCTCGGCGCCGGTGTCCAGGAAGAAGGTGTAGAGGTGGTTCGCGTGCTGGTCGCGCGGTGGCGCGCGATGGACCCGGACGCCGGCGAAGCGCTCCGCGACGGCGTCGAGCCGGTGGGCGATCTCCCGGCGCCGCCCGATCATGTCGTCGAGCTTCGCCAGCTGCGTGAGCCCCACCGCGGCGGCGGCCTCGGGCATGTTCGCGTTCGTCCCGCTGCGTACCACCGTCTCGTAGGCGCGCCGGTACGGGTCGTCGTGGAACTTCATGTACGGCAGCGCGTCCGGCTCGGGCTCGGCGTCGTCGACGCGGGGGACCACGTGGCCGTCGACGTCGTTCGCCCGCACCCGGCGGACGCGGCCGGCCCAGTCGTCGCGGTCGAGGGTGAGCATGCCGCCCTGGCCGAGGGTGGTGATGTTCTTGGTGGCGAAGAAGCTGTGGCAGCCGATGTCGCCCAAGCTCCCCGGCACCCGGCCGTCGTAGGTGGCGCCCAGTGCGTGCGCGCAGTCCTCGACGACGATGATCCCGTGACGCCGGGCCAGCGCCGTGATGCGCTCCATCTCGGCGGGCAGGCCGCCGTAGTGCACGAGGAAGACGGCCTTCGTGTGCGGGCCGATGAGCTCGGCGAGCGCGTCCGGGTCCATGTTGAGCGTGTCGGCGTCCACGTCGCAGAACGTCACTCGCGCCGGCTGGTCCAGTAGGGCCTGGATGGTGGCGTGGTAGGTCTGCGGGGTGACGATGACCTCGTCCTCGGGACCCAGCTCGAGCAGGCTGGTCGCGATGTCGAGGGCGACCGTGCCACTGGTGACCGTGAGGGCGTGGCGGGTCCCGGTCCGTGCGGCGAAGGCCGCCTCGAACTCCTCGCGGCGCTTCCCTCCCGACAGTGCCTCGTTCGAGCGGATGAGCTCCGCGACCGCGGCCAGGTCCTCGTCGTCGACGAGGCTCGCCCGGTGGTCGAAGGAGACGGAGTAGGGCGTCACCGACGCTCCTGCTCCGTCGACGAGCCCGCCCCCTCGGGCGGACGCATTCCCTCGACGAGGTAGAACGTGAGCTCGCGGTACATCATCGCCGTATCGGAGGGCGACTGGGTGCGCAGCACCCCGTCCATCCAGGCAAGGCGTTCGACCAGGACGTCCTCGAGGCCCGCGCGGCGCCACACGTTGCGGGTGGGCTCGAGGTCGCGGGCGTGGACGAGCGGGAGGAAGCGCGTGACCTCGGGCGGGTAGTCGTCGTTGTCCATCTCGCGGATCAGCTCCGGCGACCAGAGGCTGTCGATGGCGGTCACGCGTCCGCCCGCGCGCGTGAGAGCGGTCCACGCCGCGACCGCCTGCTCCGGCCAGGGCAGTGTCCACAGCACGTGCCGGGAGACGACCGCGTCGAACGGCCCGATGTCGGTCGGCGGGGCCTCGGCCGCCGCCTCGACGAGCGTCACGTCCAGGCCGCGGGCCTCGGCGTCGGCGCGGCAGACCTTGAGCATCTCCGGGGAGATGTCGAGGCCGACGACCCGGTGCCCGAGTTCCGCGAGGCAGAGCGCGACGTGGCCGGACCCGCAGCCGATGTCCAGGATGGAGATCGGTTCCCGCGGGGGGAACATCTGCGCGAGCAGCGACATCCACGCCTTACGCTGCGGGTCGTTGGAATTGAACAGCTCGTAGTTCGCGTAGCTCTCGGCCGTCGCGTCCCAGTAGCGCTGCATGGTCGAGGCCATATCGGCCTGCCAGCCGGTCGTGGGGTCGGTACGGGTGGTCATCGCGGGCGCTCCTTCACGATCGCGGGGTGGACGGCGGACTAGAGCGGTCGGGCCGGGTCCCCTCGACGAGGTAGTAGCGCCACCGCCGCAGCATCGGGCGCATGTGGACGTCGACCTCGGAGCGAACCAGGGAGTCGATCCACGTCAGCTCCTCCGCCATGAGGTCGCCGAGGCCGGCGCGATGCCATGCGTTGCGCACCGGCTCGAGGTCCTGGGCGTGCAGGAAGGGCAGGATGCGCAGGACCTCCTCGGGGTACTCCTCGCCCGCGGCCGCGCGGACGAGTTCCTCCGACCACAGCGCGTCGACGGCGAGCACCCGCCCGCCCGGCCGCACCAGCCCAACCCACGCGGCCACGGCCTGCTGCGGGTCGGGAAGCGTCCACAGGAGGTAGCGGGAGATCACCGCGTCGAACGGGCCCAGACCCGGCGGCGGATGCGAGACGTCGCCCTCCACCAGCGCCACGTCGGTGAAGCCCTGCTCGTCGGCCAACTTCCGGCAGACACCCACCATCCCGGAGGACACGTCGAGGCCGGTCACCGTGTGGCCGAGTCCCGCGAGGATCAGCGTCATGAATCCCGACCCGCACCCGAGGTCGAGGATCGACAAAGGGCGCTCGACGGGGAAGAGGCGGCGCAGCAGGATCGTCCAGGCCTGGCGCTGGGCGTCGGTCGCGTCGAGGTTGCCGTAGCTGTAGTCGCCGTCGGCGGCGGCGTCCCAGATGGCGCGGACCATGGCGGTGATGCCGGCGGGGGAGGTGTCGACGGGGGCGGCGTCGGTCGTCATCGGTCTCCTTCGTGGCGGGGACGGGTCGAGGTCATCCCGATGGGTGGTCGTGGTCGGCGACGGCCATCGCGGTCCCCGCGCTCTCCGGGGCGTGCGCGTGTGAGAAGGCCAGGAGCGGCCGGCCCGTCGCGGGGTGGGTCATCCGGTGCGCGCGGACCCCGAAGACGTCGTGCACCAGGCTCTCGGTGAGGACGTTGGCCGGTGACCCGACCGCGACGACCTGCCCGGCGCTGAGCACGCACACCCGGTCGCAGTAGGCGGCGGCGAGGTTGAGGTCGTGCAGGACGCAGAGGGTCGAGAGGTCCAGTGACCGCACGAGCTCGAGCAGGTCGAGGGCCGCGTTGACGTCCAGGTGGTTGGTGGGTTCGTCCAACAGCAGGAGCTCGGTCCGCTGGGCGAGGGCGCGGGCGAGCAGCACCCGCTGCTTCTCCCCGCCCGAGAGCGTGGCGAACGACCTCGACCGGTACGAGGCCATGCCGACCCGCAGCAGGGCGTCGGTGATGTGGCGCCGGTCGGCATCGCTCTCGCGGTCGAGCGCGCTCTGGTGGGGGGCCCGTCCGAGGGCGACGACGTCGTCGACCGAGAAGTCGAAGTCGGACGAGGACTCCTGGGCGACCAGCGCCGCGCGCCGCGCCACCGCCTTCTGGCGGAGCGCGGCCAGGTCCTGGTCGTCGAGCGTGATCGTGCCGGCGGAGGGGCGGATCGAGCGGTAGATCGTGCGCAGGAGCGTCGTCTTCCCGGACCCGTTGGGACCGACCAGCCCCACCTTCTCGCCGTCGGAGACCTCGAGGTCGGCCCCGGTCACGATCGGTACGGAGTCGATCGTCACCGACACCCCGTCGAGCGTGAGCCTCATCGAAGTCCTCGATCTCCTCGATCGTGTGGCTGGTACGGGGCGGGTGCTGACGGGGCAGCAATGTCCGGACGTCATGCGTCCCTCGATCAGGTGGCTGACGAGTCGCCCTGGGTGGCCGAACAGGCACTGACGGTAAAAGCAATGATAACCGTTGTCAATATCAACTGGCCCGAATCGTCCGGACTCAGGTGGTGACCCGCCAGCCCCGCGCGCGCCGGCGCTCGTGCCAGAACGCGGCGTACCGGCCCCCGGCGGCGAGCAGCTCGGTGTGGGTGCCGCGCTCGGCGATCCGTCCCTCGTCGAGGACGAGAATCTGGTCGGCGGCCACGACGGTGGGCAGCTGGTGGGCGACGACCAGCAGCGTGGAGCGGTCCATGAGGGTGTGCAGGGCGTCCCGGACGAAGCGCTCGTTCTCCGGGTCCAGCGCGGCCGTCGCCTCGTCGAGCAGGACGACGGGCGCGTTCTTGAGGATCGCCCGCGCAACGGACACGCGTTGCCGTTCCCCGCCCGAGAGCGACGTCCCGCCCTCGCCGACCGTGGTGGCCCACCCGTGCGGCAGGCGTTCGACCAGCTCCTCGACCCCGGCCATCCGCCCGGCCTCGCGGACCTCCTCGTCGGAGGCGTCGGGGCGCCCCATCCGGACGTTGGCCTCGAGGGTGTCGTCGAACAGGTACACGTCCTGGAAGACCAGGGCGAGCTGACCCATCAGGCCTTCGGTGGTCTGGTCGCGGACGTCGACCCCTCCGACGCGCACCGTTCCCTCGTCGACGTCCCAGAACCGGGCGACCAGCCGGGTGATGGTGGTCTTGCCCGAGCCCGAGGGGCCGACCAGGGCGGTCATCGTGTGCGCGGGCGCGCGGAACGACACGTCCCGGAGGAGGCGATGGCCGGGGTCGTAACCGAAGCCGACGCCGGCGAACTCGACCTCACCCGGTGCGGTCCGGGGTTCGGAGGAGTCCGGTTCGGGCAGCGGGCGCTCGTCGAGGACCGCGGCGATGCGGCGGACGTCGTTGCGAGCCTGGCGCAGGAGCCCGGCGAAGGCGGAGACCTCAGCGAGCGGACCGGTGAAGCGTGCGGCCAGGGCCAGCACGGCGATCAACGTCACCGGGTCGAGGCTGCCGCCGAGCGCCAGCAGGACGCCGACGACGATGAGGACGGTGAAGGTGAACTGCGCGGCGAAACCCCCGGCGACGAGCCCGGGCACCGACAGCCACAGGGCTCGCCGTCCGGCGACCTGTTGTGCGGTGATGGCCTCCTCGAGGGGTCGGTGGCCCTCAACGCCGCGGCCGAACGCCCGGAGGACACGCTGCGTCCGCGCGAACTCGACGACGCGGTCGCCGGCCTCGACGGCGGCGTGGTCGGTGAGCTCGTCGCCCCGGCCGATCAGGCGGGCCGAGAACCGGAACGCCACGACGAGCACCGGCGTACAGATCGCGGTGGCCAGCGCCAGGCGCCAGTCGAAGAACGCCATCCCCACCATGATCGTGGTCGGGGTGACGACGCCGACGACGAGCGGGGTGAGGAGGTGGGCGAAGAGGCCCGAGACGGTCATCGTCCCGCTGGTGACCAGCCGGGAGAGCCGCCCGACCTGCACGCCGGAGAACCAGCCCAGGGGCAGGCCGACGACGTGGTCGCCGACCCGCAGGTGCATGGTCCGCATCGCCTCCATGGACACCCGGAAGCCGGCCATGGCCTGCCGGTAGTGCGCGACGCAGGTCGCCGACGCGGCGAGCGCCAGCGCCCCCGCCCACCACCACGCGGCGGTGCGGTCGCCGGCCAGCAGGGCCTCCAGGACGGGGACGAGGAGCACCATCGCGACGCCCTGCACGACCGCGTAGCCGGTCACCCAGGCCCCGTAGGTCATCAGTGTGCGGCGGTGTTCCGGGCCGACGATCCGGACGAGGTCGTCGATCATCGTGAGCTCCCCGAGGCGTCGTGGACGTCCCACATCCGTGCGTACCGGCCACCGGCGGCCACGAGCTCGGCGTGCGTCCCGCTCTCGACGACCGCGCCGGCGTCCAGCACGACGATGCGGTCGGCCTCGGTCACCGTCGCGAGGCGGTGGGCGATGATCAGGAGCGTCCGTCCCCGAACCAAGGTGGAGAGGGCCTCCTGGATCGCCGCCTCCGACTCGGGGTCGGCGAACGCCGTGGCCTCGTCGAGCACGAGGACGGGAGTGTCGGCCAGGAGCGCCCGCGCGATCGACACCCGCTGCTGCTCGCCCCCCGAGAGCAGCGCGTCCTCGCCGACCACCGAGTCGTACCCCCGCGGCAGCGCGAGGACGCGGTCGTGGATCTGGGCGGCGGCCGCCGCGGCGTGGACCTCGGCGTCGGTGGCCTCCGGGCGGCCGAGCCGGATGTTCTCGGTGATCGTCCCGCGGAGCAGCTCGACGTCCTGGAGCACGAACCCGACCCGTCGGTACAGCTCGTCGGGGGCGATGTCGCGGACGTCGACGCCGCCGATGCGCACGGCGCCCGACCGCACGTCGTAGAACCGGGGGATCAGTGTCGCGAGCGTCGACTTCCCCGATCCGGAGGGCCCGACCAGCGCGGTGGCGGTGCCGGCCCCGAGGTGGACGCTGACGTCGCGCAGGACGTCGGTGCTGCCGTAGCCGAAGGTCACCCGCTCGACGCTGACGTCGTGGCCGACGGGCAGCCGCGGGTCGTCGGTCACGGGCAGCGCGGGGACCGCGAGGAGGTCGTGGATCCGCAGGGCCGCGGCGGCCGCGGTGCGGCGCGCCTCGACGCCGTAGCCGAGCACCACCACCGTCGTCGGGATCACCATGGCGACCAGGACCCCGGTCATCGCCTCGATCGGCGTGACCCAGCCCGCCCCGACGAACCAGAGGCCACCGACCACGTTGACCACGGCCACGAGCGGCGCCGAGAGGGCCATCGAGCTCAGCGCCTCGACCTTGAGCATCGGCCGGACCCAGGCCTCGTAGAAACCCCCGAACTCGGTCGCCGCGCGCCGATAGTTCTCGTGGGCGCGGCGGGTCCGGCCATAGGTCTTGATGACCGCGATGCCGCTGACGAACTCGACGACGGCGGCGCTGACCCGGGCGAACGCCGAGTCCATCTCCTCCATCATCTCGCCGTAGCCGTGCATCATCCAGGCGTAGGCGAGTCCGTAGATCGGGAGCGTGACCACGGCGAGCACGCCGAGCCGCCAGTCGAGCCAGACCAGGTAGGCAAGCCCGCCGACGGGCAGGACCGCCGCGGCCGCACTCTCGACGCTCTGGTGGGCGACCAGGTGGTGCATGTCGGTGACGTCGTTCTGGGCCGACTTGCGCACGGATCCCGACGCGTTCTCGGTGAACCATCCCAGCGGGACGCGGCCGAGATGGGCGATCATCCGCCGACGCACGTGGGCCTGCAGCCGGACGTCGGCGAAGTGCGTGATGCTCAGCGCGGTCCAGGAGCAGAGGAGCCGCAGGGCCAGCCCGGCGACGACGAGCCACGTGACGAGCTGGACCGCCGACCGGTCGGTCGACCCCGGGGCCAGGAGCAGCTCGGCCAGCCCGGCCAGCCCGGCGAACGGCACCAGGCCGGCCAGGGCGCCGAGTGCCGACAGCGCGACCGCGAGCCGCGTCGGCCAGATGACCGGGCGGCGCAGCTCCCGCAGGGCGGCGGCCGCGCGCCGGCCGCTCGATGCGCCGTCCGCGGGCTCCGCGCCCGGTTCCGCGGAGGCCGACGCCGGTGCCTCGAGATCCTCGTCCGCGTCCACCGGGGTGGTGGCGCCCGCCGCGCTCACGGCGTCCGCCGCGTACCGAGGCGGCGTCCCGGCTCGAGCAGACGCTGCGACGGTGGGATGCGGATCGGCATCGAGCCTCCTAATAAGGTAAGCCTTACCTATTGGCGAGGGTGCCTCGCAATGACCGTACTAGGGTGTCGGGGTGTCCGGCAGCCCCTCGCGGCGTCTCGGCAAGCGCCCCGGCCCGAAGCCGCGGCTCGATCGGGACGCGATCATCGACGCGGCGATCGCGACGGGCGACCGTCCGCTGTCCATGGAGCGGGTGGCGGCGGAGCTGGGGATGGCCCCGACCAGCCTGTACCGGTACGTCGAGGGGCTCGAGGACCTCGCCCTGGCCGCGGCGGAGCGCCTGTTCCTCCGGACGCCGTTGCCCTCGGCGGACGGCGGCTGGCAGGCGTTCCTCATCGACGAGGCCGAGCTCTGGTGGGCGCTCCTCCTCGACCACCCGGGTCTGGTCGCCGGGCGGGAGGCGGCGCTCCTGCCCGTCTTCGCCGCACGATTCGAGGCGGTCGTGAGGGTGCTGACCGACCTGGGCTTCGCCGTGGGCGATGCGACCCTCGTGGCGGACACCGTGCTCGGCGTGGCCGAGAGCGACGCGACCCAGGCGCGGTGGTCCCAGGACGTCCACCACCCCAGCGGTCTGTCCGAGGACGCGCGGGATCACCTGACGGCCTACTCCGAGGACGTCGCGGCAGAGGTCCACCGCGTCATGGTCGACCCACGCGACTACATGCGGACCAAGCTGCGCCTCGTCCTCGGGGGACTCGCCGCCCTCGCCCCGGCGACCCCCTGAATCCGGACCCCGCTGCTCGATCGGGCGCTCAGCCCGCCGATCGCCGAATCACCAGCACGTTGTCGGTGACCGTCGCGGTCTCGCCCTGCGGTCCCGTGGCCTCCCGCTGGGGCATGTCGGCGCGGACGACCGCGAACGGCGGGTCCGGCAGGGCGAGCTCGGTGGCGATCTCGTGCGGGGTGGGGAAGTGGGTGTCGGGGTCCTGGTTCCAGGACCAGGGTGCGATCGAGCCGTGATCGACGAGCAGGAGCAGGCCGCCGGGGCGCAGCGCCCGGGCGGCGGTCCGGAGGACGTCCGCGCGGTCGACCGCGAAGGGCGAGTGGAAGTACTGGGCGGAGACCAGGTCGAACGTGCCGGCGGGGAAGGTGTGGGGCAGGTCGTGGCGCTCGGCGGTGATCCGGTCGGCGAGTCCGAGCGTTGCGGCGTGGTCACGCACCCCGTCCACCGCGGCCGCCGCGATGTCCACGGCGGTGACCTGCCAGCCGTGCCGGGCGAGCCAGACGGCGTCCCCGCCGGCGCCGCACCCGAGGTCCAGGGCGGCGCCGGGCGCCAGCGACTCGACGACCTCGACGAGCCGGGCGTTTGGCCGCGCTCCCCAGGGCACCTCGCGGCTGCGGTAGAGGCCGTCCCAGAACCGCGCGGGCTCGTCGGGGTCGCTGGTCGCGGTCTCGTGCTCGGCGGACGTCATCGGGCTCCTTCGGTCAGCAGGTGACACCGATGATCGCGATCACGGCTCCGGTCGGCACACCTTCTTGCCGTTCCGGCAACATCAGCCCTGCCGGGCCTTCCACTTCGGGTTCTTCTTGTTGATGACGAAGATCTTCCCGTGCCGACGCACGACCTTCGATCCCGGCTTGTTCTTCAGCGACCGCAACGAGGCGCGGACCTTCACGTCTCCTCCTTCACCAGCTGGACTTGGTCACGCCGGGCAGGTAGCCGCCGTGGGCGAGCTCGCGAAGCCGGACACGGGACAGGCCGAACGCGCGGAGGTGGCCCCGCGGGCGCCCGTCGATCGCGTCGCGGTTGCGGACGCGGGTGCCGCTCGCGTCCCGGGGCTGGCGCCGGAGCTCGAGCTGCGCCGCCGCGCGCTGGTCGTCCGGGGTGTCGGGGTGGCGGATCGTGTCCTTGAGCTCTGCCCGCCGCGCGGCGTACTTGGCGACGATCTCCCGACGCCGGTTGTTGGCCACGATCTTGCTCTTCTTCGCCATGCCTCAGACCTTCTGCCCGGCCGCGCGCAGGCGCGCCACCACCGACTCGATGCCGTCGCGGTCGACGGTCTTGATCGCCTTGGTCGACAGTCGCAGGCGCACGTAGCGTCCCTCGCTGGGCAGCCAGTAGCGCTTGTCCTGCACATTGGGGTCGAACCGGCGGTTCGTGCGCACATGCGAGTGCGAGACGTTCTTGCCGAAGCCGGGCTCGCGGCCCGTCAGCTGGCAGCGGCGTGACATGGGATCACCTACTTCGGGCTCGACGTGTAGGGCAGGAGCGCCATCTCGCGCGCGGTCTTGATCGCGGAGGCGACCTGGCGCTGCTGCTGGCCGGTGAGGCCGGTGACCCGCCGTGAGCGGATCTTCCCGCGATCGGAGATGAAGGTGCGCAGGAGCGAGATGTCAGTCCAGTCGACGTACTCGATTCCCCGGGTGACGAGTGGGTTCTGCTTCTTGCGTCGCGCGGCGCCGACGCGCGGCCTGCCGGCCATCACCGCTCCTCACGGAACTCGACGTGGCGCCGCACGACCGGGTCGTACTTGCGCAGCACGAGCCGGTCGGGGTTGTTGCGGCGGTTCTTCCGCGTCACGTAGGTCGTCCCGGTCTTGGCGGTGGACCGGAGCTTGATGATCGGCCGGACGTCGTTCCGCGCCATGGCACCTCCTCAGTAATGACAACGATTATCATAACTGAAGGGTGCACGGTCGTGAGCCCCGGGCCCGGGAAGAAGGCCAGGCGGAGGTCAGGTGGAGGTCAGGCCCCGCGGAGCGAGGCGGTGATCCCGTCCCGGTCCTCGGCCGGCTCGGCCTCGGCCGGCTCGGCCTCGTCCGGACAGGGCTCGGGGGTGGCGACGGCGAGCACGACCCGGGCCAACTCGCTGATCGCGGTCCGCAGGTGCGGGTCGGTCAGGTCGTAGCGCGTCTGTCGACCCTGGAGCGAGGCGGTGACGATGCCGCAGCCACGCAGGCACGCGAGGTGGTTGGAGACGTTCGAGCGCGAGAGCCCCAGCGCCGCGGCGAGCTGGCCGGGATAGCAGGGGCCGTCGAGCAGGGCGACCAGGAGGCGACACCGTGTGGGATCGGCCAGGGCGCGGCCGACACGGGCCAGTGCCGCGTCGCGCGTCTCCCCGGTCAGCATGCGGCGAATCTACCCCAGGAATTGACGGACCGGCCGTTCCCTGACGCGGGGAGAACTGTCGTTGGTGATATGCGAATAGTGCGATACGGCATTTCGAGAGAAGCGTCAGGAGGACGTGTCGCCGTGCCGTTCAGCGAGGACCAGGGTCTGGGGAGGTTCGTCGAGGTCGGTGACCTCGACCCCCGTGAAGCCCGCTGCCTCCAGCCAGCGGCGGGTAGGCCGCCTCGTCGTGCGCGTCGCCCCCGTCGGTGAAGCAGAGCATCTGTACCGCGAAGGCGTCCGCCACGGCCGTCCGGCCCCGCAGGTAGCTGACGATCGCGACGCCGCCGGCGGGGACGAGGACGTCGTGCACGCGGGTGAGCAGGTCGCGGCAGGCGTCCCCGGGGAACATGTTCGTCACCGTCGAGAGCAGCACCAGTCCGAACGGGCCCGGCGCGAGCTCGTCGCGCAGGTCCGCCCCGATGGTTGCGACCCCCGCGGCCGCCATCTCGGGGCCCACCCTCTCGACCACCGCCGGCAGGTCCTGCAGCACGACACTCGCCCCGCGCTCGGCCAGGGCCCGTGCGAAGACGCCGTGGCCCCCGCCGAGGTCGAGCACCCGGGTCCCGGCGGGCAGTCGGCGCAGGCACGCCTCGGCGACCGGGCCCACGACGGGACGGGCGACGGCGGCCAGGGCGTCGAGGCGCAGCGGCGCCGGGGTCACGGCGCCGTCCGGCCCGGCCGTGCGTGTGCGCAATCGCGGGGCCAGGACCTGCGACCAGCGGCGCAGCGCCCGGGCCTGGGTGAGGAGCAGCGTCTGCTCCACGTCGTCGCGAGGTCGCTCCGGGCGTCGGAGGACGGCATCGGCGCCGGCGTCCCCGACGACGTCGCCGCCGGCCCGGAGCAGGCCGAGGACGGCACGTGCGGCGTCCGGGTCCAGCCCGGTGCGCGCCGCGAGGTCGCCTGCCGTGCCGGGCAGGGCGTCGAGCAGGCCGCTCTCGACGGCGGCCTCGTGGGCGAGCAGGTGTCGCCAGTCGTCGGCCCGTCCGAGGTCGGCGAGCATCGAGTGCGCGCGCAGCCGTCCCGCCCCGGTCACCGCGGGGACCGGACCGGGGGCCCGGGCGACGAGGCCGTCCTGCGTCCCGGCGAGCGGACCGTCGCCCACCGACAGGCCGGCGTCGGTGAGCTCGTCGGCGAGCTGCTCCCGCGACAGGACGTGATGGAGGTAGGTGGCCTCGGCACGATGGACGACGCGATCGCCGTCGAGAGTCGCGTAGCGCATGTGCCAGCGCACCGTGCCGGGCCCGAGAGGGACCGCGCTGCCGGTGCCGCGGTACACGAGACCCGCCGCGTGAACGTCGAACGGCGGGAGCTCCGGTACCGCCTCCGCGACGGCCGGTGGCTCCACGGTGAGGACCACCGGTGCACCGGAGGCGAGTCGCTCGGCCACTGCACGCCACAGCTGGCGGCGGGCGTCGGGCGCCATGTGCCCGAGCACGTGGGCGCCCAGCACAGCCGAGATCCGATCTGGCAGCTCGAGCTGCTCGGCGCGGCACGGCCGCACGGTCAGCCGGTGGACCTGGGGGTGCGCGGCGAGACGGCCGATGAGCACGGCACGCAGGGCGTCCGACGGCTCGGCCGTCAGCACGGGAGCTGCCGGCACGGTCTCCAGGAGCAGTTCGGTGCCGATGCCCGTGCCGGGACCCAGCTCCACCACGGTGCCCGCCCTGGGGTCGACGGCCTGCAGCTCCGCGACGACCCCGTCCCGCAGGTGGGTCCAGGCGGGCAGGCTCAGCAGGTGCAGGTACGGCGCCGACGGGGCGTACTCGTCGTGCGACTCGTTATCAACCGCTTCGACAGTAGTCATCGTGGTAACGATTATCATCGGTGTGAAGGATCGACGCCTTTCGTCCCGACCGGTGTCGCAGGGCGCCTCACCGCCCAGGTCCTGCCCGGCGTCGTCGAGTTCTCCGGCGCCGGCACGGTGGCCGACCTCGGTGGCGGCGACGGGACCCTCCTCGCGGGGATCCTCGCCGCTCACCCCCACCTGCGAGGTGTCCTCTTCGACACCCCGGAGTGGCTCCGCGGAGGCGGCCCCGGTCCTCACGGAGGCCGGGGTGTCGGAGCGCTGCACGGTCTCCCACGGCAACTTCGCCGCGGCACCCGAGGGCGCGGACGTCTACCTGCTCAAGAGCGTCGTGCACGACTGGGACGACGACCGGGTACGTCTCCTGCTCGGGCACGTCCGCCGGGTGATTCCGCCGACCGGCCGACTGCTGATCGTCGAGCCGATCCTGCCCGAGCGGGTGGACGGTGCCCTGCCGGCCACGACGTACCTGAGCGACGTGAACATGCTGGTCAACGTCGGCGGCCGGGAGCGCAAGGAGGCGGAGTTCCGCGACCTGTGTGCGACGTCGGGCTTCACCGTGCGGTCGGTGACGCAGCTGCCGGCGCCGGCCGCGATGTCGGTCGTCGAGGCCACGCCGGATGAGTGACGCCGCGGCCGCCGCCCTGCGGGACGCCTACGTGCGCTGGGTCGAGCCGACCACCGGCGTCTCCTCCCTGACCGAGCGGACTCAGCGACCGCCGGTGGTGGGGTCGATCGTGCGGGCGACCTCGTTGACCGCGTTCGCCGGGAAGCCGCCCTCCTCGGCGTGGGCGCGGATGCTGTCCGCGTCCGGGGCCATGTAGACGCAGTAGAGCTTGTCGTCGGTGACGTAGCTCTGTACCCACTGCACGTCCGGCATCCGAGAGAGGACGTCGTTGCTGGTGGCGCTGATGCCGTGGATCTCGTCGTCGGACAGCGATCCGGCTCCCGGCAGCTCACGCTCGATCACGTACTTCGGCATACACGAACGGTAACCGTTGTCACTCTGGATCCGACCTGCCCGGCCGGACGGGATCGGTCGTCGTCTCGCTTGACGAACATGGTTGTCATCGTCGACTGTGGTGCGCATGTGGCTGATCCCGTCGACCGAGCCCTCGACGCCGCAGGAGCGCGCCGCGCAGGCCGTGCGAGCGGTCCTCGGTCGCCTCGCCCGGGAGCGGGACCTCCTGCTGCTCGACGACATCACCATCAACGCGGTCGCCACCGACGTCAGCCGCGAGGTGCACGGGGACGGTCGCGGCGGGGGTCGGGTGCCGAGTCCGCCCCCCTCGTGACGGACGACCTGGATCGGCTCGCCGCCACCGCCCGGTGGACCGCCGCCGAGCGAGCCCGCGAGACCGAGCGCCCGGACCGGCTCATCGCGGACCCGCTGGCCGGCGCGCTGGCCGGCGAGGCCGGTCATGAGCTGGCCGCACGCATGCGCGGGACGTCGGACCGCCCGGGGTTCGCGATCCGGACGCGGTTCTACGACGACGCGCTGATTGACGCGCTGGGGGCCCGTGGGGTGGCGGCGCAGCTCGTGCTGGTGGCCGCAGGGCTGGACACCCGGGCCTACCGCCTGGACCTGCCGGAGTCGCTGGTCGTGTACGAGCTGGACCGACCCGAGTTGCTGGCCCTCAAGAGCCGGACGCTGGCCGAGTTCGGCGCCACGCCGCGGTGCGCCCGGCGCCCGGTCGGGGTCGACCTGGCCGAGGACTGGGCGAGCCCTCTGTCCCTTGCCGGGTTCGAGTCGGCTGCGCCCACGGTGTGGCTGGTGGAGGGCCTGATCTTCTACCTCCACCCCGACGAGGTGTACCGGCTGTTCGACGAGATCACCCGGCTCTCCGCGTCGGGTAGCGAGCTCCTGACCGACACGGTCGGTCGGTCGTTGCTCGACGATCCCGACACGGCGCCGTGGCTCGACCATCTCGCGGCCCAGGGTTTCCCGTGGCGCTTCGGCACCGATCGGCCCGAGGATGACCTCTTCCGGCCTCGCGGATGGCACGCGACGGTGTCGCTCTACTCGGAGGTGGGCGCGCGGTTCGGACGGTGGCCCGGTCCGACGTTCCCGCGGGACACCCCCGGTGTCCCGCAGAGCTTCCTGATCCACGCCACGCGGTGACCGGTCACCCGCGTCGAGCGGCTGTCGGCGTCGCCGGCGCTCTCACAACACCCGGGCGAGCCAGTCCCTGGCGTCGATCATCATCTCGATCGTCTGGCTGTGCGCCATGTCGTAGGCGTGGTGGCGCACGTCCCATCCCCCGGCCTCGAGCGCGGCGATCGCCTCACGGGGCTGATCGAGACCGATGACGGGATCCCGGGTGCCCCACTGGAACAGCACCGGGCGACCGTCGCCGCCCGACAGGTCGATGTCGAGACCGAGCTTGCTCGGCGCCCCGCAACACATCGCCCACACGCCCGCGTAGCGGGGCGCGTCCGACTTGTTGGCGAGCGCGAGCGCCAGGTACCCGCCCTGGCTGAACCCGCCGAGGACGCATCGCTCCGGCGGGATCCGCGCCTTGTCGGCCTCCTCGGCGACGAACGCCTCGAGGGCCGTCAGCGCCGGCTCGACGCCCGAGAGGTCGTGCTCGAAGGTCTCGGTGTCGAGCGGCCACCAGCCGGCACCGTCGCCGTCGGGCATCGTGAGCGGCCCCCGCGGGGCGATGGCGGTGAACCGTTCGCCGGGGTCGACCAGGGGGACGTAGGAGGCGAGGTGATGCTGCTCGGCGGTGTATCCGTGCATGAGGAAGAGCAGACGATCGACACCGTCGCGCTCGATCCGGTACTGGGTCAGCGACATGACAATCATTGTCGCAGTCACCGAGGACGCGGGTGGGACGGACCGGACTTGCCATGCCGGCAAGTACCGTTGGTCGCGGCGTGCGGCCTGGCTAGCTTCCGGTGATGACCTCGACCAGGGAAGACCACGGGCACGGCGAGCAGGACGACCACGCGATGGGAGACGTCCTCGACCTGGACACCGAAGTGTTCGCCGCGTACACCGCATCGATCGTGGACTGGCTCCCGGCGGCGAGTGCCGAACGGATCGTGGACCTGGGGTGCGGGCCGGGCGGCGGCACGGTGGCGCTGCTGGCGCGGTTCCCGCGCGCACGGGTCACCGCGGTGGACGCGTCGGAGAGCCACCTGCGCCGGGTCCGCGACAAGGTCGCCTCGGTCGGGGCCACCGACCGGGTGACGACGGTGCTCGCCGACCTCGACGACGTCTGGCCCGAGGTGTCTCGGCCCGACCTGGTCTGGGCCTCGGCGTCGCTGCACCACCTCGCCGACCCGGAGGCCGCCCTGAGCCGCCTCCACGATCTGCTCGCTCCGGGTGGGTTGCTCGTCGTCGTCGAGCCCGACGGCTTCCCGTACTTCCTGCCCGAGGACGGCCCCGCTTTCTGCACCGGTCTCGAGGCCCGCGCCCACGACGTGATCGACCGGCGCACCGGGGAGGCCATGCCCTTCCGCGGGGCCGATTTTGCGCCGGCGCTGGCCGCCGCCGGGTTCACCGTCGAGGCACGCCGGTCGGACACGGTGATCGTCCAGGGTTCCGGGTCCGACCCCGTCGTCCGGTACGCCGACGGCGGGCTGCGCCGCCTGCGCGGTGCGCTCGCCGACGCCCTGCCCGGCGAGGACCTGGCCGCGCTCGACCGGCTGCTCGACCCCGACGACCCCGAGGGCCTGGCGCACCGGGAGGATTCGGCGGCCCGGACCACACGCACGGTGTGGGCGGCCAGGGTCGGATCGCGGTAGACGGCCCGGTCACCGGCACGACGGTCCGGTGGTCCGCGAGGTGAGGTGCCACCGCCGCGACGCACTCGGCGTCGTCGTTGCGGTCGCGGGCACCGTCAGCTCCCGGACGCGCCGACGAGGCGCCACCCGCGGGCCCGGCGCCGGGACTCCCAGAACGCCGCGTAGGGGCCGCCCGCGGCCAGCAGCTCGGCGTGCGTGCCCGACTCGGCGACACGGCCGTCGTCGAGCACGACGATCCGGTCGGCGGTCACGACCGTCGGCAACCGGTGGGCGATCACGAGCACCGTGCTGCGCTCCGCGAGGGTCCGCAGCGCAGCGGTGAGAAATCGCTCGTTCTCCGGGTCCAGCGCGGCGGTGGCCTCGTCGAGCAGGGTGATCGGGGCCTGCTTGAGCAGGGCCCGGGCCACCGAGACGCGCTGGCGCTCCCCGCCGGAGAGCGCGGTTCCGCCCTCGCCGACCGGGGTCTGCCAGCCCTGCGGGAGCCGGTCGACGATCTCGGTCACGCCGGCGAGCCGTGCGGCCTCGGCCAGCTCGGCGGCCGTGGCGTCGGGCCGGCCGACCCGAATGGTGGCCTCGAGGGTGTCGTCGAACAGGTAGACGTCCTGGAACACCAGGGCGAGCTGGGACATCAGCTGCTCGGTCGGCTGGTCGCGCACGTCGGTGCCGCCTACGCGCACGACGCCGGCGTCGACGTCCCAGAACCGGGCGAGCAGGCGGGTGATCGTCGTCTTGCCGGAGCCGGAGGCGCCGACGAGGGCGGTCATGCTGTGTGGCGGGATGCGCAGGTCGACCCCGCGCAGGACCGGACGATCCGCGTCGTAGCCGAAGGTCACACCGTCGAGCTCGAGCGCACCCGGCTCGGGCAGCGCGGCCGGCGCGGACGCCTCCGGCAGCGCGGGTTCCTCGAGGATCACGGTGAGCCGGCGCAGGTCGTTGCGGGCCATCTTGAGCACGCCCGCGTAGTCGCCGATCTCGGCGAGCGGACCGGTGAACCGCGCGGCGAGTGCGACGAGCGCGATCGCCGTGGCCACCGCGACCTGGTCGGTCACGGCGAGAACGACGCCCGTGACCAGCAGCACGGTGAAGGCGAACTGCACCGTGATCCCGCCGAGCACGATCCCGACGACGCCGTACCACATCACCCGCCGGCCGGTCGCGCGCTGGTGCTCGAGGGCATCGTCCAGCGGTGCGTAGCCGTCGGTACCCCGTCCGAACGCGCGCAGGACCCGCTGGGTCCGGGCGAACTCGACGACACGGTTGCCGGACTCCACCGCCGCCGCGTCGTTCAGCTCGTCACCGCGCCCGACCAGTCGCGCGCCGGTGCGGAAGGCCAGGTACAGCAGCGGGGTGCAGAGCAGCACGACCAGGGCGAGCCGCCAGTCGAAGAACAGCATTCCGAGGACGATCGTGGCCGGTGTGGCCACCCCGACGACGACCGGAGTGAGCAGGTGCGCGAACAGCCCGGCGACCATCGTGGTGCCGCCGGTCGCGGTGCGGGAGAGCCGCCCGACCTTCTCCGAGGTGAACCAGCCCAGCGGCAGCGTCGCGACGTGGTCGCCCATCCGCTCGTGCATGGAGGTGAGCACGACGATCGCCACGGCGAACCCCTGCATCGCCTGGACGTAGTGCGCGAGGCACGCCAGGATCACCGCGACCGCCACCACCGCGAGACCGCCGAGGGCTCGCCCCGTGTCGCCGGCGAGCAGCGCGGAGAACACCGGGACCAGCAGGACCGTCGCGATCCCCTGGAGCACGCCGTACGCCGTGACCCAGCCGAAGTACGTGTACAGGCGGCGCCGGTGTTGGTGCCCCAGGAGCGTGAGCAGATCGGAGATCATGCCTGGACCGTCCTCTCCGGCGACGTGCCCTCGTGCGCGTCCCACTGGCGGGCGTAGGTGCCACCGAGGGCGAGCAGCTCGGCGTGTGTACCGGACTCGACGATCCGGCCGCCGTCGAGGACGACGATCCGGTCGACGCCGGTGATCGTCGACAGCCGGTGGGCGATGACGAGCACGGTGCGGCCGGCCGCGAGCACCGAGAGCGCGTCCTGGATCGCGGCCTCGGACTCGGGGTCGGCGAAGGCCGTGGCCTCGTCGAGGACGAGCACGGGCGTGTCGGCGAGCAGGGCCCGGGCGATCGAGACGCGCTGCTCCTCGCCCCCGGAGAGCCGGGCGTCCTCGCCGACGACGGCGTCGTAGCCCCGCGGCAGCTCGAGGATCCGGTCGTGGATGTTGGCGGCTCGGCACGCCCGGCCCACGTCGTCCTCCGCCGCCGCGGGTCGTCCGAGCCGGACGTTGTCGGCGAGGGTGCCGTGGACGAGCTGCACGTCCTGCAGGACGAACCCGACGTGGCGGTAGAGGACCGTGGGCGCGATCTCGCGGACGTCGACCCCGCCGATGCGTACGGCGCCTTCGCGGACGTCGTGGAAGCGGGGCAGCAGGGTGGCCAGCGTCGACTTCCCCGACCCCGACGGCCCGACGAGCGCGGTCACCGTGCCCGGCGCGCAGTGCAGCGTCACGCCGTGCAGGACGTCGGTGACCCCGTCGTAGGAGAACCGGACGCCGTCGAACGCGACCTCGTGGCCCACCGGCTCCCGGGGGTGGTCGGTGATCGGCAGGGTCGGGGTCTCGAGCAGCTCGTGGATCCGCAGCGCCGCGGCGGCGGCGGTGCGCCGGTTCTGGGCGCCGAAGCCCATGGCCATGATCGTCGTCGGGACGACGAGCGCGACCAGGACGCCGGTGAGCGCGTCGATCGGCGTCACCCAGCCCTCCGCCGCGAACCACACCGCGCCGCCGCCGGCGACGAGCCCGACCACCGGGGCGCCGATCGCCATCGAGCTGACCGCCTCGAGGCGCAGCATCGGGCGGACCCACTCGGCGTAGAAGCGGCCGAAGTCCGCGGCCGCGCGGCGGAAGCTCTCGTTGGCCCGCCGGCCCTGCCCGTAGGTCTTGACCACGGCGATGCCGCTGACGAACTCGACCACCGCCGCGCTGATGCGCCCGAACGCGGCGTTCATCTCCTGCATCTTCTCCGCGTAACCGCGCATCATCCAGGCGTACGCGGCGGCGTAGAACGGCAGCGTGACCAGCGCGAGCAGGGCGAGGCGCCAGTCCAGCCAGAGAAGGTAGGCCAGGCCGCCGACCGGCAGGACAGTGGCCGCGGTCAGCTCCACGGAGTGGTGGGCGATCAGCTGGTGGAGGTCGTCGACGTCCTCCTGCGCGGCCTTGCGCACCAGCCCCGACGACCGTTGGCTGAACCAGCCCAGCGGTACCCGGCCGTGCTGGTCGACCATCCGCCGACGCAGGATGCCCTGCAACTGCTGGTCGGCCACGTGGGTGAGCGTCAGCCCGGCACCCAGCAGCAGCCCGCGGGTACCGAGGGCCGCGGCGACGAGCCAGGCGACGAGCGCGACCCGGCCGGTGTCCACCGGGCCCGGCGCCAGCAGCAGCGCGCCCAGCTCCGCCAGCCCGGCGAAGGGCACCAGGGCGCACAGCGCGCCCAGCGCCCCCAGGACGCAGCCGATGCGGATCTTCCACACGACCGGGGCGCGCAGCGCTGTCAGCGCCGCGTTCTCCCGCCGAGCCCGGGCACGGCCATCGACGTCCGGCGGAGCGGTGGCGGGTGTGATGTCGGTTCTGGCCACCGTCTCGGTCGCGGCGGCGGTCACCGCGCACCCCCGACTCCGGTCATGACGTTCCTCCCAGGGTGGGGCGCCCGCCGAGCAGGCCGTCGAGGACGGTCTGCAGGTGGGCGGCGAAGAGATCGGGCGGGGCGTCCCCGCGCGCGTCGTCCACGGCGCGCACGGCCCTGTGCAGTGCCGGGAAGTCCTCGGGGTCGGAGGCGCGGACCATCCGCCGGTTCCAGGCGTCGGCCCGGTCGTGGTGCGAGGTCAGCAGCTCGCCGTAGGCGAACTCCCACAGCAGTGCGTGGGCCGACATCACCTCCGCCCCGTGCAGGCCCACCCGCTCGAGGGCGCCGAACGTCCGGTCGATGATCGGCAGGATGCGGGGACTCGCCAGCCCCTCCTGCACGAGGGCGGGCACGAGCCACGGTTCACCTCGGGCGGCGTCGTGCACCGCGTGCATCAGGGCCGTGATCTCGGCCCGGACGTCGTCGTGGCGCGGCGGGACGACGATGCGCGCCGCCACCGCGTCGAGCATCGCCAGTACGAGCGCCTGGCGGTCGGCGACGTGGCGGTAGAGCGCCATCGGGGAGCGGCCCAGCTCGTCGGCGATGCGGCGCATGCTCAGCGACGCCAGCCCGTCGCTGCGGGCGATCGCGAGCGCGACGTCGACGATCGAGGGCAGGTCGAGCAGGCCGCGGCCACGACGACGCACCTCCGTCGGACGCGTCGGTGTGTCGGTCACGGTCCCTCCTCGGTATACGCCGTACGCAAGAATTTAGGGTCACCTACTCCTGCTGTCCAGGGCTGGTCGCGCGGTGAGGGCTCACGAGCGGGCTCGCGTCGGTCGCGCCGGGCCGGTCGTGCTCCGCCGGCCCGTGCCCGGGAGGGAGCGGCCGCAGCGGGCGACCCAGGGGTGGCCGTCGGGCAGAGTGTGTCGATGATAATGATTTTCACATCGGTGTGATCGGCGGAGGTGCGGTCGCGAGCGCCGACCGACATCTCGTGAGGAGGAGTCATGACCACTGCTGACGACCTGTGGGGGATGGTCGACTACGGCCCGTTGGGCGAGCGGCTCGCGCCCGCGGGCCACCGCCTCGTCGAGGTTGCGGCGCCGGGTCCCGGTGATCGGGTGCTCGACGTCGCCGCCGGTCGTGGCCAGGTCGCGGAGGCCGCCGCGGCCCGCGGCGCGACGGTCACGGCCGTCGACGGGTCCCCGCGCATGGTGGCGGCCGGCCGTGGGCGTCTCGCCGACCGGGGCGTCCCGGTCACCTGGCACGTGGGGGACCTGGCGTCGCTGCCGGTGGAGGACGGGTCGGCCGACCTCGTGCTGTCCTCCTTCGGCCTCATCTTCGCCGACCGGCCCGCGGCGGCCCTGGCCGAGGTGCGACGGGTCCTCGTCCCCGGCGGCCGGTTGGCCTTCACCGCCTGGACCGCCGACGGCGTGATGGCGCGCATGACACAGGCGATGGGCGGCTTCTTCCCGCCACCACCCGCAGGCGCCTCGCCCGGCCCGAACCCGTTCGCGTGGGGCGACGCGGACGAGGTCGGCGACCTGCTCGCCGGTGCCGGATTCACCGACGTGCGCACGGAGTCGGCGGCGCTGCCGTGGTCGTTCCCGACCCCGACGGCGATGACGACCTTCTTCCGCGAGCACTCGCCCGCCCACGCCGGCGCGGCGGCGGCAGCCGGCGAGCGGGCCGCGGAGATGTTCGCGGCGATCGAGGCGGTGTTCTCGCCCGACGGTGGCCCGGTCGACGTGCCCGCCGAGTACCTGGTGGTGACGGCTCGCTCCTCGCCGTGACCCGGGAGGCGGCCACTATCGACAACCGTTATCATCATCGTATGGCCGTACCGAAGCGCCGGATGTCCCGCGCGAACACCCACGCCCGCCGGTCTCAGTGGAAGGCGACCCCGCCCGACCTCGTGCCGATCACGGTCGAGGGGCGGGAGCTGCTCGTGCCGCGCGCCCTCGTGCGGGCCTACCAGCGCGGCATCCTGCGGCCGAAGGGCTGAGGCCTCGGTGGAGACGACGTCCGACGCGCTGCTCGAGCCACTCGAGGCCTACCTGCTCTCCCACCGCGACGTCATGGCCCCGGTGATCGAGGAGGCCGTGCACGCCCTGGACCTGCCGCGCGACGGCGTCGTCCTCGACGCGGGAACCGGCGCCGGCGGGGCTCTCGGCGCCCTGGCCGCGGCGGTGCCGGAGGGTCGCGTGGTGGGCGTCGACGTCGACCCGCGGGCGCTCGCGCTCGCCGGCCGGGAGATCGTGGACCGCGGGGTGGCCGACCGGGCCGAGCTGCGAACCCTCGATGTCGCCTCGGCGCTCGCCGACCCGCCGGCCGGCGGCTACGCGGCGGTGTGGTCCAGCGAGCTGCTGTGGCCGGGCAACGTGGGCCCGCCGGGCCCCGTCGTGGCCGCGATGGCCGGCGCGCTCGCGCCCGGGGGCGTGGTCGCGATCCTCTCGGGGCACTATCACCGCTCGGTCTTCCTGCCCGGCCGCACCCGCCTCGAGCGACTCGCCCACACCGCGTCGGAGCTCGCCTGGGACCTGCCCCGGGAGGGGTCCGACCATCCCGAACGTCACGTCCGCTGGCTCGTCGACGCCGGCCTGCGCGACGTGGGGCTCCGATCCGTGGCCCGCGTGATCGGCCCGGGGGAGGACCCGGCCGGGCGCGCGTACCTGGGGCGGGGCGTGCACCCCGAGCTGCTGGCCTCCATCCGCTCCCACGGCGTGCGGGCCGGGATGACGCCGGAGGACCTCGCCGAGATCGAGCGTCTGCTCGCTCCGGACAGCACGGAGAACCTCCTCCACGAGCCGGGCCACTACGCCGTCCTGCCGGTCGTGCTCGCGTCCGGCCGCTTGCCCTCAGAACGGGAACGATGATCTCGACGGGAGGTCCTGACATGGCTGAGGACCCGCGCACCGGCCTCGTCATGGTCTGCGGCGCCTCGCGCGCGGACGTGCGGAGGACCGGCGCTCTGCTGCAGGGACCGGGCACGGTCCTCGTGGAACACGACCTGTCCGGGCTGACCGAGGGTGTCGTCCGCCGGCGCATCGCCCGCGGGATCGACCCGGGCGGCGCGTGGACGGCGTTGGAACTGGCCCACGGCTGCATCTCCTGCACGCTGCGCGAGGACGTGCTCCCGCTGCTGCTGCGTCTCGGTCGGCAGCCGACGGTCCGGCGGATCGTCCTGCTGCTCGATCCCGGGATGGAGCCCGAGTCCGTCTGCGAGACGCTCGACCTGGTCCTTCCCGAGGGGGAGGACGTGACCGTGCTCGACGTCGTCGACATCGAGGCGGTCGTCGCGGTGCTCGACGCGGCGACCTGGATCGACGACGCCACCTCCGACGACGCACTGGTCGAGCGCGGGCTCGGCCTCGCGACGGACGACGAGCGCTCGGTCGCGCAGATCGTGGTCGGGCAGGCCGAGTTCGCCGACTTGTTGCTCCTCGCCGGCCGCGCGCCCGAGGGGTGGGAGCGGGCGCGGCTCGATGCCGTGCTCGACCGGCTCGCACCGCGGGCCACGCGCACCGTGCTCGGACGCGGCGCCGCCGTGCCCGACGTGGCGTCGATCGTCGACCGGCTCCCGCCCTCGGCGCGGCGGGGGCGCCCGGACGACCCGCACGGCCCGCTGCTGCGTGGCGAACCGCCCCTGACCGCGCAGGCCGGGGTGTCGCTGGTGCACATCGCGGAGCGCCGCCCCTTCCACCCGACCCGCCTCCACGAGGCGTTCGACACCCTGCTCGAGGGCACCGTCCGCATCCGCGGCCGCGTCTGGGTGGCCTCCCAGCCCGAGTCCGTGCTGTGGGTCGAGTCGGCCGGCGGCGGGCTGCAGATCGGTCACGCCGGATCGTGGCTCGTCGCGGCCGGCCCGGAGGCCTGGGACGAGGCCGGCCCGGACCGGCGGATCGCGTCGGCGCTGCGCTGGGACGAGCGCTTCGGTGACCGGGAGCAGCAGCTCGTGATCCTGGCCCACGACGCCGATCCCGGGGCGCTCGCGGCAGCGGTCGAGCGCGCCCTGGTCACCCCGGAGGAGCTCGCCGAGGGCGAGGACGCCTGGCGGAGCTGGGACGACCCCTTCGGCTTCTGGCACACCGACCCCTGCGAGCCCGGCACGGCGACCACCCTCACCGACGACGCACACGGAGGAACCGCATGAAGGACGGCCTGCACCCCGACTACCACCCCGTGGTGTTCCGGGACTCCAGCACCGGCGATGCGTTCCTGACGCGGTCGACGGTCACGTCCGGCCGGACCATCGAGTGGTCGGACGGGCGGACCTACCCCGTCGTCGACGTCGAGATCTCCGCGTACTCCCACCCGCTCTGGACCGGCTCCGCGCGCCCGATCGAGCGCGGCGGCCAGGTCGAGAAGTTCCGGCGCCGGTACGGGCGGACCGGCCGCTGACGGCGGTCCGCGCGCGGGTCAGCCGGAGGCCGCTCGCGCCTTCCTCCCTGCGCAGCCCTCGCACGTACCGAAGACCTCCACGGTGTGGTCGAGGTCGGAGAAACCGTGCGCCTGGCCCACCTCCTGCGCCCAGCGCTCGACGTCCGTACCGCCGATCTCCACGGTGCGCCCGCAGGCCCGGCAGATGAGGTGATGGTGGTGGTCGTCGTCCCGGCACATCCGGTAGAGCGACCCCTCCTCCGAGACCACGACGTCCGCGTCGCCCTGCTCGGCCAGCAGGTGCAGCTGCCGGTAGACGGTGGTGAGGCCGATCGTGTCCCCGCCGTCGCGCATCTGGCGGTGGAGCTCCTGGGCGCTGACGAAGCCGTGGTTGGCGGCCAGCGCCTCGCGGACCGCGGACCGGTGCCGTGTGAAGCGCGCCGGACCGCGACCCGACCGGGGAGGCTTCGGTGGGCTCACCGGCCCAGGATATCGGAGGCGGCACGGGACGAGGCCGGGCGCGCGTCCGGACGGGCCGCCGGGGTGCGCGCATTGGGCGGCCGCGTCCAGGCCGACGAGCGGAGCAGGCGCAGGCCGTTGAGGGCGACGAGGATCGTCGAGCCCTCGTGGCCGGCGACGCCGAGGGGCAGGGGCAGGTGCCCGACGAGGTCCCAGACGACGAGCCCGGTGATGATCGACGCGGCGATGGCGAGGTTCGCGATCACCACGCGGCGGGCGCGGCCGGCGAGGTCGAGCAGGGCGGGCAGGGTCGTCAGGTCGTCGCGGACCACCACGACGTCGGCGGCGGTGAGGGTGAGGTCGGCGCCGGCGCGGCCCATGGCGGCGCCGACGTCGGCGGCGGCCAGTGCCGGGGCGTCGTTGACGCCGTCGCCGACGACGAGCAGGCGCTCGCCGTCGGCGCGGCGGCGCTCGACCTCGGTGACCTTGTCCGCGGGCAGCAGTGCGGCATGGACGTCGGTGATGCCCACCGCGTCGGCGGTGCGCCGCGCGGCGCGGGGGTTGTCGCCGGTGAGCAGCGCCGGCGGCGTGGCGGTGCGGGCGGCAAGGGCGCCCACGGTGTCGGCGGCGGCGGGCCGCAGCGCGTCGTGCACGGCGAGCACGGCGACCGGGTCGCCGTCGGCGTGCACGACGACGGCGGTGCCGCCGGCGTCCTCGATCTCCCGGGCGATCTCCCGCACATGCCCGGGCGCGTCCTCGCCGGGGCGGCCGACCGCCATCGCCCGTTGCGCGACGGTGGCGCGCACCCCGTGCCCGTGCCGGGCGGTGAAGTCGCTGGCGGGCGGGAGGGCGAGTCCGCGCTCCCGGGCGGCGGTGACGACCGCGCGGGCGAGCGGGTGCTCGCTGGGGTGCTCGGCGGCCGCGGCCGCGGCGAGGGCCGTGTCGGCGTCCCAGGAGGCGTCCACGACGTGGACGGCGTCCAGTTCGGGGCGCCCGCGGGTCAGGGTGCCGGTCTTGTCGAGCGCGACGGCGGTGACCGTGCCGAGCTGCTCCATGACCTCGGCGGACTTGACCAGCACGCCGTGGCGGCCGGCGGTGGCGATCGCGGCGAGCAGCGGCGGCATGGTCGAGAGGACCACCGCGCAGGGCGACGCGACGATCATGAAGGTCATGGCGCGCAGGAGGGCGTCGGCGAGGGGCTCGCCGAGCAGCACCGGGACGCCGAAGACCGCGAGGGTGGCCACCACGACGCCCACCGAGTACCGCTGCTCGATCCTCTCGATCCACCGCTGGGTGCGGGCCTTGGTGGCCGACGCCTGCTCGACGAGCTCGGCGATGCGGGCGACGACCGAGTCGCCGGCCTCGCGGACCACCCGCACCCGCAGCGCGCCGGTGCCGTTGAGGGTGCCGGCGAACACCTCGTCGCCGGGGGCCTTGGCGGCCGGCAGCGGCTCGCCGGTGATCGTGGCCTGGTCGACCTCGCTCACCCCGTCGAGCACCACGGCGTCGGCGCCGACCATCTCGCCCGGCCGCACGAGCACGACGTCGTCGACGGCCAGCTCGTCGGTGGCGACACGCTCCTCGTCGCCGGTGGCGGGGTCGAGGCGGGTGGCGCGGTCGGGGGCGAGCTCGAGCAGGCCCCGCACCGATGATTCGGTGCGCGCGGTGGCCCAGGCCTCCAGCGCGCCCGAGGTCGCGAAGATGACGACGAGCAGGCCGCCGTCCTGCACCTGCCCGATCGCCGCCGCCCCGAGCGCGGCCACGATCATCAACAGGTCGACGTCGAGCGTGCGCTCCCGCAGGGCCTGCAGGCCGGACCACGCCGGCTCCCAGCCGCCCGTGACGTAACAGCCGACGTAGAGCGGCGCCCACACCCAGCCCGACGTCTCGAGCAGCTGCGCCGGGAGGGCCAGCGCGAACAGCAGCACCGAGGCGCCCGCCCACCGGGCCTCGGGCAGCCCGGCCAGGGTGCGCAGCGCGCCGGGGGCGCGGGGCAGGGTGCGGCCACGGCCGGCCGCCGGGGCGGCCTCGTCGAGGGTGTCCGTCGGGAGCATGCATGAACGATCGCTCAGATGTTCATGCTCCCACAGCTCAGCAGGTGGTGAGGTCGCGCCCGGGTAGGCTCCGGCCATGGGTCACGGGGTCTCCTCCGACGCGCGCCCGGCCACGGAGGCCGAGCTCGCGCGGGTCGCCGAGACCCTCCACGCCCTGAGCACCCCGAGCCGACTGCGCATCCTGCTGCACCTCGTCGGCGGGCCCTGCGCCGCCGGCGAGATCGCCACCGCGGTCGCGATGGAGCAGTCCGCGGTGTCCCACCAGCTGCGCGTCCTGCGCCATCTCGGGCTCGTCGTCGCCACCCGCAGCGGGCGGTCGATGCACTACCGGCTCTACGACGACCACGTCGCCCAGCTGCTCGACGAGGCCCGTGACCACGTCGAGCACCTCCGCCTCCGCGCCGCCGACCCCGCGCCCTGAGCGCGGCATCGCCGACGACCCCGGTCCGCTCAGGCGTGGGCCTTGGCCTTGCGGCGCCACTGGGTGAGGGGGCGCTCGGTGTAGCCGTTGGGTTCGGTGCCGCCGGTGAAGACCAGCTCGAGGGCGGCCTGGAACGACTCGCTGTTCTCCGGGTCGGGCGCCATCGGCGGGTAGCCGTCCACGCCCTCGTTCTGCTCGTCGACCAGGGCGGCCATGCGCACGAAGGTGTCCCGCACGGTGTCGGCGTCGACGACGCCGTGCTCGAGCCAGTTCGCGATGAGCTGGCTGGAGATCCGCAGCGTCGCGCGGTCCTCCATGAGCCCGACCCCGTCGAGGTCGGGCACCGTCGAGCAGCCGATGCCCATCCCGACCCACCGCACGACGTAGCCGAGGATCGACTGGGCGTTGGTCTCCAGCTCGCGGCGCACGTCGTCGTCGGTCAGGGTGCTCGGGTCGGAGAGCGGGAGCTCCAGCAGACCGCGGCGGTCGGCGGTCTCCCGCTGCGCGATCTCGGACTGGACGGCGTGCACGTCGACGCGCAGGTAGTGCAGCGCGTGCAGCGTCGCGGCGGTCGGCGAGGGCACCCACGCCGTGTTGGCGCCCGCCTTCGGGTGCCCGATCTTCTGCTCGAGCATCTCGGCCATGGCGGCGGGCTTGGCCCACATCCCCTTGCCGATCTGCGCGCGGTGGGAGAAGCCCGCCGCCAGGGCGACGTCGACGTTGCGGTCCTCGTAGGTCTGCAGCCAGGTCGTCGACTTCATGTCGCCCTTGCGCAGCACCGGGCCGGCGGCCATGCAGGTGTGGATCTCGTCGCCGGTCCGGTCGAGGAAGCCGGTGTTGACGAAGATGACGCGGTGGGCGGCCGCGCCGATGCAGGCGGACAGGTTGGCCGTCGTCCGCTTCTCCTCGTCCATGATGCCGATCTTGAGCGTGTTCGTGTCGAGGCCGAGGGCCTCCTCGACCGCCGCGAACAGCTCGACGGTCAGCGCGACCTCCGCCGGCCCGTGCTGCTTGGGCTTGACGACGTAGACGCTCCCGGCGCGGGAGTTGGTGTGCGGTCCGAGCCCGCGCAGGTCGTAGAGGGCGGCGACGGCGCACACGAGCGCGTCGAGCACGCCCTCGGCGACCTCCTCGCCGTCCGCGGTGAGCACCGCGTTGGTGGTCATGTGGTGCCCGCAGGTGCGCACCAGCATGAGGGAGCGGCCCGGCAGCGTCAGCGTCGAGCCGGCGGAGGCCCCCGCGGCGGTGTACTCGCGGTCCGGGTGGACCCGGCGGGTGACGGTCTCGCCGCCCTTGGAGAACTCCGCGACCAGGTCGCCGGTCATCAGCCCGAGCCACGTGCGGTAGGCCAGGGCCTTGTCCTCGCCGTCGACGGTCGCGACCGAGTCCTCGAGGTCGACGATCGTGGTCACCGCCGACTCGAGCACGACGTCGCTGAGGTCGGCGTGGTGCTGGCCGCCGACCCGGGTCGAGGGGTCGATGACCAGGTCGACGTGCAGGCCGTGGCGGACGAGCAGCACGTTCCCGCGGCCGTCGCCGTCGGGCGCGTTGAAGCCGGCGAACGCCGACGGGTCGGCGAGGCCCACGGTGCCGTCCGGGGTGTCGGCGGCCAGCCCGTCGGTCGACGGGCGGTAGGCGGTGACGTCGGCGTGGCTCCCGCGCTCGAGCGGGAACAGCTCGTCGAGCAGCTCGTCGGCGGCCGCGATGACCTTGGCGCCGCGCCGCTCGTCGTAGCCCTTGGCCAGCTCGTGGTCCTGGGGGAGCGCGTCGGTGCCGTAGAACGCGTCGAACAGCGAGCCCCAACGCGCGTTCGCGGCGTTGAGCGAGAACCGCGCGTTCGTGGACGGCACCACGAGCTGCGGACCGGGCACCTCGGCGATCTCCGGGTCGACCCGGTCGACGTCGATCGTGGGGACGCGGGGCGGCTCCGCTTCCAGGTAGCCGAGATCGGTGAGCAGCTTCTCGTAGTCGTCGCGGGAGCCGGCGCCGTGCTCCCGGTGCCAGGCGTCGATCTTGCCCTGCAGGTCGTCGCGCTCGGTGAGCGCCGTCGCGATCCGCGGCGCGAACCGCTCCTGCAGGTCGGCCAGGGTCGACCAGAACTGCTCGGGCGTGATCTCGACCTGCGCGAGCAGCTCGTCCTCGACGAACGCTCGCAGGTGCTCGTCGACCTTCAGCCCGGAGCGCTCGGACATCTCGGACACGGACGGACCGCCTCTCTCTCACCGTGGGCTGTCGTGCTCTCGCCCCCCGCCGTGGGACGACTCCTCAGAGCCGACCCTAGGACGATTGCCCGCCCGGGCGCCCGCCGAACACCCTCACCGGCGGTGGTCGGGATCGGCGGGACGTCGGGCCGCGGAGGTTGACCTCCGTGACCCACCGTTTCGTCGAGTCACCGACCCCGATGTCGGGCGTGGGCCGCCGGCGCTCGATCACGTGTCTCGTGGTGCCGGTGGTGACGTCTCCGCCCGGGGCCGCCGGCGCACGGGTGCGGCGACGTCGTGGAGGTGGCGCAGGACCTGGCGGTAGGAGTCGAGGACGCCGGTGCGCGTGTAGGGCAGGCCGAGACCGGTGCAGAAGGCCTCCACCACCACTTGGGCGCGGCGCAGGTTCGGGCGGGGCATGCGGGGGAAGAGGTGGTGCTCGACCTGATGGTTGAGCCCGCCGAACGCGTAGTCGACGAGCCGCCCCCCACGGATGCTGCGGGACGTCAGGACCTGCTTGTGCAGGTGCTCGAGCCGTACACCCGGCGCCACGGTCGGCATGCCCTTGTGGTTGGGCGCGAACGCCAAGCCCATGCACAGGCCCCACACGCCCTGGTGGACCAGGGTGAAGGCGACGGCCTGCAGGGGCGTGAGCAGCGAGGCCACCAGCACGAGGTAGCCCAGCCCGTGGGCGCCGAGCAACAGGCCCTCGAGGCGGGGGCGTGCCACCTCGCCGCGGAGCACGGCCCTCGCCGCGGTGACATGCAGGCTCCAGCCCTCGAGCAGCAGCAGGGGGACGAACGCGACCGCCTGGTACGCGACGATCCACCGCGCCGGGCCCGAGCGCTTCGTCGCCTGCTCGACGCTGAAGGCGAGGACGGGGATGTCGATGTCGGGATCGGCGTCGACGTGGTTGGGCTGCGCGTGGTGACGGTTGTGCTGGCCCACCCAGGTGCCGTAGCTCATGCCGACCAGGACCCCGTGGACGTACCCGACCGCATCGTTCGCCCGGCGACGGGCGAAGATCTGCTGGTGTCCGGCGTCGTGGCCCATGAAGGCCAGCTGCGTGGACACGCCCCCGAGCACGACCGCGGTGAGCAGCTGCCACCACGACGGCCCGCCGAGGACGAGTGTGGCGATGACGCCGGCGAGCATCGCCGCGTTGAGCGCGGTGAGGGCGGCGTAGGCGCCGCGGCGCCGACCGAGCAGCCCGGCGTCCTTGATCGCGCGGGTGAGGTCGGCGAACGGAGGTCCGTGCCGGGTGACTCCTGTGGCCCCGGCGGTCATCCGCCCGCGTTCCCCGGCGCTTCCCCGCCGGTCACCGGACGTCCCGGGTCGGTGGGGCGCAGATGCACCCGCGTGTCAGTGCGGAGCTCTGGGTCGCGCTGCAGAAGCGGCGCCCGAGGGCGTCGTGGTCCGGCCACGGGTGCGACGTGCTCGTCGGTGCGGTGACGTGATCGGGCGAGGACGGGCGGTCGGTGGGTCATGACGCCCCCGTCCCGATGTCGGCGAGCAGCTCGGCGGTCGACCGTCGATCGTCCGGCGTGGCCGCCGCGTCGAGGGCGGACCCGGCGGCGGCTCCTGAGCTCTCCGCCGGCACGACGAGCAGGACGAGCCGGCTGCCCGAGACGCCGACGACGGTCAGCGTGTGCCGGTCGATCGTGCGGAAGCCCTCGAGCCGCACCCGGTCGCCCGGGAGGCGCCGCGGGGCGCGGTCCCACCCGCTGAGGTGGTAACTGACGCGTGCGGCCGGGCCGACGCGCGGCCCCAGCTCGACCAGCAGGGACGGCAGCTCGGTCGGCAGGTCGCGCGAGTGCGGCCACCAGCCGCCGTCGACGTGGCCCGACACCGGCGCCTCGGGTTTGAGCCGCACGCGTGCGGACGAGGAGGTGTCATCGCCGCGGACGGCCGTCGTGGAGAGTGGGTGACTCGAGGCCGGGCTCATGCCGGAACTCCCGTCTCCGGCCCGGGGGACCGGGGGAGAAGTTCGCCGACGACGACGACGGCTCGAACGCCGACGTGCGAGAAACCTTCGGTGACCGCACCCTACGCTGCGGCGCACGAGCCGTCGTGCGGCACCTCCGGCGCCCGTCCCGACCACGTCGTCCTCGTGGAGGCCCGGTCAGGCGACGCGCCTCGCGTCGGAGGAGATCGCGGCCAGGTCCTCCCGCCGGGAGAGGACCGCCGGCTCGCGGGGCGGGCGCAGGAGGGCCACGACGACGAACGCCAGCAACGAGGCCGCGAAGCCGATGAAGGTCGGGTAGCCGTCGAAGCCCGGGCCGACGAGGTCGTTGGGCACGTGGAGCAGCGTGTTCTCCGCGCCGAAGATCGTCGGGGTGAGCACGAAGAGCGTCAGCCGCACGACCAGCCCGACGACCACGGCCGCGACCGCCGCCGCCGCGGTGGCCCGCCGGGGCCACCAGTGCCCGGCGACGAACGGCACGAGCAGGCAGGCCAGGAGCAGGTCGAACGCGAGCGTGAACAGGATGCCGGTCTGGGGCACGCGCAGGGCCAGCAGGATCGCCAGCGCGCACACCAGCGGCATCGTCCAGCGCACCGCCCGTAACAGAGGGTCGGTGCGGCTGTCGCCGCTGCCGATCTCGGGGTCGCGCAATCCCCGGATGTTGCGCACGGCCACCGACGCCGTGCCGAGGATGACGCCGTTGGCCGTCGAGCACGAGGCGGCGACGATCGCCGAGAGCACGAGGATCGCCAGCCAGGCCGGCGCGAACCCCTCGAGCAGCGCGAACAGGACCGGCGTCGCCGGCTCCGGGCCGAGGACGGGCACGATCGCCAGGGCCACCAGCGCGTAGACGACGCCCACCCCCGCGGTCATCGCGGCACCCACGAAGCAGGCACGACGGGCGATGCCCGGCGAGCCCGCCGAGAAGATCCGCTGCATGAAGTCGATCGCGACGATGTCGCCGATCCCGAGCGACACCAGGGTCGCCCAGTTGATCGGCGCACCGGCGCTCGCCGAGGTCAGCTGCTCCAGGTCGAAGGGCCCGAGCCCCTCGGGCGTCGACAGCCCGTAGGTCGCCGCCACCCAGAACAGGAGGGACACCGAACCGATCACCGTGATCACCATCTGGACCAGCGCGGTGTAGGCGTCGGAGAACATGCCGCCCGTGATCGTGTACGCGAGCACCACCCCGACGATGATCAGGACACCGACCGTGTAGCTGGTGCCGAGGAAAGCCTCGAACAGGTAGCCGCCGGCGACGAGGTTGCCGGCGAGCAGGATGCAGAAGCTCGCGATCATCAGCACCGAAGCGGTCACCTCGACACCGCGCCCGTAGATCAGGCGGTAGAAGTCGGGCAGCGTGTAGAGGCCCATCGCGTTCATCCGCGCCGCGAACAGCAACCCGGTGATGAGCAGGCAGAGCGCGAGCCCCAGCGGCAGCGAGGCCCCGGCCCAGAAACCGAGCGAGAAGGTCAGGTCCGTGTTGCCGAGCGTCGCGTTGGAGTCGACGGCCTGGCCCATCAGCCCGGCCGCGGAGAGCGGCAGGGCCAGCGACCGGCCCGCCACGAGGAAGTTGGTCGAGTCGCCGTCCACCCGGCGGGCGAACCACAGGCCGACGGCGACGACGAGCAGGACGCCGACGCCCACCCCGAGGATGATCACGACACACCGCGCTTCGGGAGGTGGCCCGAGCGGACGAGGCAGCCGAGCGTGTCGCAGATGACCCGGCAGGCGATCAGCGCGGTGATCTCGGCGTTGTCGTAGGGCGGGGAGCACTCGACGATCTCGATCCCGGCGAGGGGTCGGGCGTCGGCGATCAGCTGGATGAACTTCAGGACCTCGCGGGGCAGGAAGCCGCCGGGCTCGGGCCAGCCCGTGCCCGGGACGAAGGCCGCGTCGAGGCAGTCGACGTCGAACGACAGCCACACCGCGTCCGCGCCGTCCCAGGCCACCTCGAGGGCCCGCTCGGCCGCGGCCTCGATGCCCATCTCGACGCAGTCGGTGACCGTCATGATCGTCGTCCCGCGGTCCCGGCCGACCTCGACGCCGGGCCGTGGTGCCTGCCAGCCGCCGATGCCGATCTGGACGAGGTTCTCCGGCGGCACGTTCGGCAGGTCCGTGGCGTGGAACCACGGCGTGGTGTGCATCCGCTCGTCGAGGTCGGTCTCCTGCGTGTCCACGTGACGGTCGAAGTGGATGATCCCGAGCTTGCCGTCGCCGAGGTTCTCGGCGACCCCGCGGCTCGTCGGGTAGCCGATGGAGTGGTCGCCACCGAGCACCACCGGGAAGGCGCCCGAGGCGTAGACGTGGCTGACCGCCTTCGTGATCTGGTCGAACGTCTTCTCGATGTTCGCCGGGATCGTGAAGACGTCGCCGACGTCGCACATCGTGATCGACTCGCGCAGGTCCACCCCGAGCTCGAAGGAGTAGGTGCCGTAGAGCAACGAGATGTCGCGGATCCCCTTGGGGCCGAACCGGGTGCCGGGCCGGTAGGTGGTGCCGCCGTCGAAGGGTGCCCCCATGATCGCGACGTCGTAGTCACCGCACGCGCGCACGTCCTCGACGAACGGCGCCTTCATGAAGGTGGGGATGCCGGCGAAGTGCGGCAGCTCGCCGCGGGAGAAGGTCGGGATCGTGCGGTCGACGACCGAGTCGGCGGCCTCGAGGCCCATCTCCAGGCCACGGGCGATCTCGGCGTCGCGGCCGGCGTGGCCGAGCGTGGCCTCGATCTCGACGGCCCGGGCGGCCTCGGGGCCGTGCCGGGGGGCCGGCGTGCGGGACGGGGTGCGACGGGGCGAGCTGCACGGGCGACTCCCGGGGTGGCCGGCCGTCGCGAGACGACCGGGACTTCGGTCATCTCCCGGGCTTTTGTCCCGCCGTGGAGCGGCGGTGCACCCGCCGCCTGCGTCTCTCGGACCAGCCCCTGCCCCTGTCGCGGTGCAGACGGAACCCTAGACGCGCCTCACCGGAGGGTGAGTCGTCGACGAGTGAAGGCGTGGCTCGTTGCCGCGGTGCGTCGGCGGCGTTGCGTCCCGGCGGCACGGATGACGATCGCGTGGCGACCGTGGGCCCGGAGCGGGCGGCCGACCCCGACGTTCGCAGGTTCCTCTGCTGGCCGCGGCGGGGCTGTCGGCGGGTCTCGCGGGACCCCGGTCCCGACCACGGCATCCACCGTTGCCGGTGCGCCCGGAGGTGCGCTCCGGCGCCGACCGGGCACCCGGGAGCGAGGGGAACCGGGTCGCGCGAGGTGGGTGAGGCGGGTGCGGGTGGGGTTCTTCGCGGAGTTCGGGGACGCGTCGGTCATGCGGGTCGGGGACCGTCCGGCACCGGCTGCGCCGCAGGGGGCGCAGGTCCTCGTCGGGGTCGAGGCGAGCAGCATCAACGGGACCGATCTCGGCCTGCGCCGCGGCGACCTGCCGCCGGCGACGTGGGGGCGGATGCCGTTCGTGCCCGGCTTCGACGTCGCGGGGCGGGTGCTCGCGGTCGGGCCGGCGGTGACGGCCTTCTCGCCCGGTGACCGCGTCGCCGCGCTGCTGCCGCACCGCGGGGGAGGGCTGGCCGAGCAGGTCCTCGTCGCGCAGGACCGGGCCGCCCGGATCCCCGACGGCGTCGCCGCGACCGACGCGGCGGCGGTGACGCTGGCGGGACTCACCGCTCTGCAGGCCCTGCATCGCCAGGGGCGCCTGCGGGCCCGACGGCACGCCGACGGCGGCCCGCCGCGGGTGCTGGTCTCCGGGGCCGCCGGCGGCATCGGCGCGTTCGCGGTCCAGCTCGCGGCGCTCGAGGGCGCCCGGGTGACCGGGACGACCAGCGCGGGCAAGGTCGCGTGGGTGCGGGACCTGGGCGTCCACCGGGTGCTCGATCGCCGCGCGGCGGACCTGGGCTCGGAGCTGGCGGACGCCGGTCCGTTCGACCTCGTGCTGGACGCCGCCGGGCGTTCCCGGCGCCGCGAGCTCGCGCCGTTCCTGTCCCGGGGCGGAATCGTGGTGTCGGTCCGGCCCCTGCACCCCGACGTGCTGCGTTCGCTGCGTCCCGGGGGTGGCGCCTTCACCGCGGTACGGACCGCCGCGCGCAGCGCGGACCTCGCCGCGCTGCTGCACCTCGTCGCGACCGGTCGGCTGCGGGTGCCCCTCGAGCACGTCGTCGGCCTCGACGACGTGGCCCGGGCTCACCAGCTCGCGGAGAGCGAGGGGCGCGGCAAGGTCGTCGTGGACCTCACGCACTGACGGGAGCCGTCCCCGGTCTCCCCGCGGACCTGCCCGTTCCCGGTCACCGGCGACGGGCGGCGCGGCGCCCGCGACCTCTCTTCGCGGGGGCGGAGGCGGCCGGTGGCGTGCCGTCCGGACGGCGGGGAGTGCGCGAACTGTTGGCCGTGCGGCCGCGGACGATGCCGATGAACTCCTCCATCAGCTCGGTGTTCTCCGCGTCCGGCCAGGTGAGGACGACGCTGGACTGCGGCGCGTCGGTCACCGGCCGGTGAGCGAGGTCCCGGCGGTGGTGCAGGCGTGCCAGCGACAGGGGGAGGACCAGCAGGCCGACGCCGGCGGCGACGAGCTCGATCGCCTCGGCGGTCGTCGGCGGGTCGGACGTCGCCGCTCGGCCCGGCCGGCCGGCGGGCCAGGGGAGGGTGTCGTCCCGCGGCCGGAGGACGACGTCGTCGGCCAGGTCCTCGAGTCGTGCCTCGTCGACCGCGGTGAGCACGTGGTCTTTCGGCGCGACGGCCACGGTGGTCTCGGTGTAGAGCGGGAGCGCGTGCAGCCCGGCCCGGTCGATCGGCAGCCGCACCACACCGGCGTCCACGGCACCGGCCCGGATGCGGCTCACCACCTCCTCCGTGGGCGCGCCGACGAGCTCGAGGGGGACGTCGGGGCGACGCTCGGCCCAGATCCGCGCCCACTTCCCCGGTGTGGCGCCCGGGACGTAGCCGAGCCGGAAGGACGCGGTCTCGCCGGACTCGGTCACGGGCTCAGGCTATCCGCCGGTCGAGGCCGATAAGCTGGACCGATGGCGCGGCAGAGGGCGACGCAGACGATGAAGCCCGCGACGGCGGCGAAGAAGCTGGGCGTGCACCTCGACGCGACGCCCGCCGAGTTCCGCGAGGGCGTGGTGTCCCGCGACGAGCTCGACGCCCTGCAGGCCGACCCGCCCGCGTGGCTGCGCGAGCTGCGGCGCGACGGCCCCCACCCGCGCCCCGTCGTCGCGGACCGGCTCGGTGTGTCGATCTCCGCCCTGGCCCGGGCCGAGATCACCGAGCCGCTGACCACCGCCCAGATCACGGCGTTGAAGGAGGAGCACCCGGAGTGGCTGCGCCGCGAGCGCGACCTCCGCGCCGAGGTGCAGCGCGAGGAGGCCCGGCTGCGCGCCGAGCGCTCGAGCGGCGGGGGCTCCCGGTAGGCGACCGTCGAGGGTGCGGCCCGGAGTCAGAGGCGACTCAGGGCGATCACGCTGCCCTCCTGGTCCGCGGCGACGTAGATCGTGCCGTCGTCGTCCACCTCGACACCCGCGAACGGAGCAATCGGTCCCGGGATCATCATCGGCAGACCGTTCACGGTGGGACGTAGCGCGCCGTTCTCGCCGACGGGCAGGTCGTCCGCGATGATCTGGCGCTCGCTCCCGTCGAACGGCAGCCACACCAGGCGACGACGGCCGACCTCGCAGACGACGAGTCCGTCACGGTCGATCGCGACGCCCTGGGGGATGTGCAGGTCGTCGGCGAACACCACACAGGTGGTGTCGGGCCGGACCACCTCCACGGTGCCCCGGGCTCCGTCGGACACGTAGACGCTGCCGTCGGCGCCCACCGCGACGTCGCTCGGGCGCTCGAGTCCTGTCGCGAGTTCCACCGTCTCGCCGGCGCGGGGGAGCCCGAGCACCCGGCCACCCCCGGAGTCGGCCACGACGACGCCGTCGCCCCACGCGGCGACGCCGGTGCACTCGCCGAGGCCCTCGGCCCACGTCTCCGGCGAGGTCCACGCACCGGCGGCGTGACGGGTGACCATGCGCAGGTTGTTCGTCACGAACATCGCGGCCCGGTCCGCGGACGCGCACACGCCGCGCACGAAGCCGGGGAAGTCCGGGTCGGTGATCTTCTCCGTCCGCACGAGAGCGAGGTCCGCGGTCACCGTGGCGGCCCCGAGGCCGTCCGCGACGCACAGGCCGGCGGTGGTGGCCGCCAGGCCGTAGGGCGCCATGAGGCCGGGGGCCACGATCTCCCGCGACCCATCGTCCGGGAAGAGCTCGTCCACGGCGCCGTCGATGTAGTAGGACGCGAAGAGGCGACCGGCCGTCGAGACGTCGAGGTTGTCCATCCCCGGGCGGCCGTGCCGACGCTCTCCGTCACGGACGTCTCGGGGTCGAAGGCCAGGATCTCGCCCGAGCCGCCCAGGCCGACGTAGATACGGCCGTCCGGACCCGTGCGGCAGGAGCACGGGGCGGCGAGTCCGTCCAGGACGATCTCGACCTCACCGCCCTCGATGGGCACGCGGGCGACCTGCCCGTGATGAACCACGTCGGGCTCGGGGCCGACGTGGCCGAGGAGAACACCTCGTTCAACACCCACGTCGATGCGGACGGGGTCGCGCTGACCGGTCGGCGGGGCCCGTACCGCCTCACCTTCGCCACGCCGCCGTTGCAGCGCCGTCCCGGTGGCGTACGCGGCGGGGTCGCTGCACAGGAACGCGGCCACCGCCCCGAACTCGGGCGGGTCTCGTACCGACCCACCGGGATCGTGCTGCGCACCCTGCTCCACCTCCTCGCGGGAGCGCCCGGTGCGCTCGGCGAGCGCCGTGTCGATCTGCTCGGCGCGCGCCGTGGCGACGCGCCCGGGCAGCAGCGAGTGGACGGTGATCCCGGAGGGGGCCACCTCCGCGGCCAGGGTCTTCAGGTACCCGCCGGGCCCAGGTCGGACAGCGAGGTCGACGAGGACCTGCTGCGGGGCGACGGGGGTGTCGATCGCCCGTCCGGATGCCGTCCGGGTCGATGTCGCGGGCGGTGCCCGATCCCGGACCCGGCCCGTCGAGCACCAGGACGGTGGGTGGCCCGGCCCGGTCGACCGTCTCCCTGAACAGCTGCTCGGCGACTTGACACGATCTCGGCACCTAACTCACCATCCAGTACGTAACTAGACGGTACATAAGCGCTCGCGCTACACCGTCCCGACCGGCAACGGAGCACGGGTCAGGAGACGTCCATGTCGCACCCCCCGGCCGCCGCCCCGGTGGCCCAGCCACGGAAGGCGGCGCTGGCCGCCTGGATCGGCAGCGCCCTCGAGTACTACGACTTCTTCATCTACGGCACCGCCGCCGCGCTGGTGTTCAGCGAGGTGTTCTTCCCGTCGTCGAGCCCGGCGACCGGGACGCTGCTCGCGCTGGCGACGTTCGGTGTGGGTTACGTCGCTCGCCCGCTGGGCGCAGTCGTGCTCGGTCACATCGGCGACCGGTTCGGGCGCAAGCGGGTGCTCGTGGCGACGATCGTGCTGATGGGGGTGGCGACGTTCGCGATCGGCTGCCTGCCCAGCTACGAGACCGCCGGCGCGATCGCACCGATCCTGCTGGTCGTCGCGCGCCTGCTGCAGGGCTTCTCCGCCGGCGGTGAGCAGGCCGGCGCGAACTCGATGACCCTCGAGCACGCCCCCGACCACCGCCGCGCCTTCTTCTCGAGCTTCACCCTCAGCGGGACGCAGGCCGGGATGATCGTGGCCACCGCGGTCTTCCTGCCGTTCGCGGCGCTGCCGCGCGATGAGCTGCTCGCCTGGGGCTGGCGGGTGCCGTTCTGGCTCAGCGTCGTGGTGGTCGTCGCCGGCCTGCTGATCCGCCGGACCCTGGATGAGACCCCCGTGTTCGCGGCCACGGAGGCCGAGGAGGGGCGCCGGCAGGAGCTCCCCATCGCGGTCCTGTTCCGCCACCACTGGGCGGCGGTGATGCGTGTGGTGCTCGCGGCGCTCGTCTCGTCGATCAGCACCCTGTTCAGCGTCTGGGCGTTGTCGTTCGCCACCGGCACCGTGGGGCTCTCGCGGACGACGATGCTGTGGGTGAGCATCACGGCGAACGTCGTCGCCCTCGCGGCGATCCCGGCGTTCGCGTGGCTGGCCGACCGCACGGGCCGCAAGCCGGTCTTCATCGGCGGCGCCCTGGCCAGCGCGGTCGTGTTCGCGGCCTATCTCTGGTCGATCTCCTCGGCGCAGTACGCGCTGGTGTTCGCCACCGGCATCCTGCTCACCGGGGTCGTCTACAGCGCCTCGAACGGCGTCTGGCCGTCGCTGTACGGGGAGATGTTCCCGACGCGCGTGCGCCTGACCGGCGTCGCGGTGGGCACGCAGATCGGGTTCGCCATCGGCGGTTTCGTCCCCACGATCGCCGAGTCGATCGCGGGGGAGGGCCCCGGGGGTTGGGTGCCGGTGGCCGTTCTCGGTGCGGTGCTCTGCCTGCTGGCCGCGGGCGCGGCGGCGACCGCGCGGGAGACCGCGCACGTGCCCACCGCAGAGCTCGACGCCGTCGTGGCCCCCGCCGCGTCGCCGGCGTCGCTCGAGGTCCGGTGATGCTCGTCGACCACGACCCGAGGGAGACCCCGACCTCGACACGCGCCGATCTCGCTGTCGGGACGCGGCCGATCCCGCGGTGCCTGGTGGGGCTCGTCGGGTCCGGCATCGGCCCCTCGCTCACCCCTGCGCTGCACGAGCGCGAGGGCGACGCGCGGGGGATGCGCTACCACTACCAGCATCTGGACCTCGACGTTCTCGGGCTCGGGCCGGAGGAGATCGGGCGCGTGCTCGACGCCGCGCAGCTGGCGGGGTTCCGCGGCCTGAACCTGACCCACCCGGTCAAGCAGGCCGTCCTGCCCCACCTCGACGCGCTCTCCGAGGACGCCGCTGCCCTCGGCGCGGTGAACACCGTCGTGTTCGACCCCGGTGGCGTGGTCGGGCACAACACCGACTGGTCCGGCTTCGCCCGCTCCTTCCGCCGCGGCCTGCCCGACGCCGCGACCGACCGCGTGGTCCTGCTCGGTGCCGGCGGTGCCGGCGCCGCCGTCGCGCACGCGCTGGTCCGCCTCGGCGCGCGGCACCTCGTCGTGGTCGACGGCGACCGCCCACGAGCCGAGTCGCTCGCGGCCGCGGTGACCGGGCAGCTGGCCGCCGGCGCCTCGGTGGCCGATGTTCGGGGGCTGGGTGCGGCACTACGGGACGCCGACGGCCTGGTGCATGCGACGCCGACCGGCATGGCCGCCCACCCCGGATGCCCGGTCGACCCCGACCTGCTCGACGCGCGCCACTGGGTGGCCGACCTGGTCTACCGCCCCCTGGCGACCGAGCTGGTGCGCCACGCCCGCGCGCGCGGAGCACGCGTGCTCGACGGGGGTGGCATGGCCGTGTTCCAGGCCGTCGAGTCGTTCCGCCTGTTCACCGGCGTCGAACCCGACGTCGAGCGGATGACGGCCCACTTC
Organism: Actinomycetospora sp. ABD4_176; assembly: GCF_056311855.1. NCBI lineage: Bacteria > Bacillati > Actinomycetota > Actinomycetes > Pseudonocardiales > Pseudonocardiaceae > Actinomycetospora > Actinomycetospora sp. ABD4_176. The sequence goes on from NZ_CM149974.1 coordinate 5,673,710, forward strand.
GCCGAGCTCGTCGCGGACGGCGGCTGAGGAGCGCATGATGCACCGACACGCCATCGCCACGGTCTGCCTCTCCGGCCTGCTCGAGGACAAGCTGGCGGCCGCGGCGGCGGCGGGCTTCGACGGCGTCGAGATCTTCGAGCCGGACCTGATCGCCTCGCCGGAACCGCCCGCCGACGTCGCCGCCCGCTGCGCGGACCTCGGGTTGTCGGTCGACCTGTTCCAACCGGTCCGCGACGTCGAGGCCCTCCCCCCGGAGTCGTTCGCAGCCGCGCTGCGCCGGATCGAGCACAAGTTCGCCGTGATGGAGCACCTCGGGGTCGAGACGGCGCTGATCTGCTCGTCGGTCTCGCCCGAGGCGATCGACGACGACGCGCTGGCCGCCGATCAGCTGCGCACCCTCGCGGACCGCGCCGCCGATCACGGCCTGCGCCTGGCCTACGAGGCCCTCGCCTGGGGCCGGCACGTCAACACCTGGGACCACTCGTGGCGCATCGTCGCCGAGGCCGACCACCCCGCGCTGGGGCTCTGCGTGGACAGCTTCCACATCCTCTCGCGTGGCTCGGACGCCTCGGGGCTCGCCGATGTCACCGGCGACAAGGTTTTCTTCCTTCAGCTCGCCGACGCTCCCGAGCTCGACATGGACGTCCTGCAGTGGAGCCGCCACCACCGGCTCTTCCCGGGGCAGGGCGCGTTCGACCTCGCCGCCCTCGTGGCCCACCTCGACACCGCCGGCTACTCCGGCCCGTGGTCGCTCGAGGTGTTCAACGACGTGTTCCGCCAGGCCGACCCCCGTGGAGCTGCCGTCGACGCGCGACGCTCGCTGCTCGCCCTCGAGGAAGCGGCGTCGGCAGCCTCGGCGGTGTCCGGAGTGCCACCACACCCCGGTCTGCGAGGCACGGCGTTCGTGGAGCTCGCCGTCGACCCCGTCACCGCCGACGAGGTCACCATCGCCCTGCACGCTCTCGGCTTCGACCGCACCGGCCGCCACCGGACCAAACCGGTGACGCTGTGGGAGGCCGGCGACGCCCGCGTCGTGGTGCGCAGCGACGCGTTCGAGCCGGGGCCGGGGACCGCGCCGGGTCCCACCACGGCCGTTGCCGGTCTCGCCGTGCGCACCCCCGACCCCGCCGCGCTCGCCGCCCGCGCCGAGGCCCTGCTCGCCGCTCCGCGCGTCCCGCCGCACGCCACGGACGAGGCCGAGCTCCGCGCGGTGACCGCGCCGGACGGGTCACTGCTGTTCTGCTGCCCGGAGCGTCCACTGCCCGGTGACGACGACTTCTGGCCGGGCGACTTCGCGGCCACCGGGGTCGCACGCCGCACCGGGCACGTCCTCGGTGTCGACCACGTCGCGCTGACCCCGCCCTACGACCACGTCGCGGAGGCCTCGTTGTTCCACCGCATGGTGCTGGGCCTCGAGGCGGCGGGGGAATGGGAGGTCGCGGCACCGTTCGGCCTGGTCCGCAGCCGCCTGCTCGCGGCGGGCGCGGGCGCCGACGCGGTGCGGCTCGTGCTGTCGTCCGCGGTCGTGCGTCGCGGGGGATGGGCGCCGGGGGTCCCCGATCCGCAGTCGGTGGCCTTCGCGGTCGACGACGTCGTCGCCCTGGCGCGGGTGGCCACGGCGGCAGGCCTGCCGCTGCTCGACCCGGGCGACAACTACTACGACGACCTCGCGGCACGCGGCGACCTCGACGAGGCCTCGGTCGCCGAGCTGCGCGCCCACCGGGTCCTGCGGGACCGCGATCAGCACGGCGAGTACCGCCACGTCGTCACCGAGGTCCTCGGCGGGCGCGTGTTCTTCGAGGCGGTGCAGCGGATCGGCGGGTACTCCGGACACGGCGCGCCCGGCGCCCCGGTCCGCATGGCCGCGCACCGCCGCGCCCGCGCCGCGCGCAGCGCCCGCGCGGTCCGCTGACGGCCTGCGGTCAAGCGCGCGCGACGTGGGCGGTGAGGTACTCGACGACGAGATCGCCCAGCATCCGACGTTGCCGGTCGCGGTCGGCGGGGTCGAGCAGGTCGCGCCCGAACACGGCCCGGAAGGTGTAGCGGTTGGCCGTGCGGAAGACGCAGAAGGCGCTGATGACCATGTGCATCTCGAGGGCGTCGACGTCGTCCCGGAACAGCCCGGCAGCGCGCCCGCGTTCGAGGATGCTGCCCAGCACGTCGAGCGCAGGGTCCGCGAGCCCGGACAGGATCGGCGAGCTCCGCAGGTGCTCGGCGTGGTGGATGTTCTCGATGCTCACCAGCCGGATGAACGCCGGGTGCGCCTCGTGGTGGTCGAAGGTGAGGTCGGTCAGCGCCCGCATCGCCGCCGTCGGGTGCAGGTGCTCCACGTCGAGGCCCTGTTCGAGCTGGCGGATGCCGAGATACGCCTTCTCCAGCACCGCGAGGTAGAGCCCCTGCTTGCTGCCGAAGTAGTAGTAGAGCATCCGCTTCGTCGTGCGGGTCTTCGCGGCGATCTCGTCCACCCGCGCGCCGGCCAGGCCACGCTCGGCGAACTCCTCCGTGGCCACCGCGAGGATCTCCGCCCGCGTGCGCTCGGCGTCGCGTTGCCGTCCCGGGACCGCCTCGGGCCCTGCCGCCACCGTGCCCCCGTCCTTGCCGGATCCGTGCGCGTGCTCCGTAGTTCACCAAGCAGTACATCATGGTCGCGTGAATCGCGTCGCCGTCCACCAGTCCGTGCTGTCGCCCGCCGACCCCGTCGCCTGTGTGCTCGCCGCCTGCGCCGGAGGCATCGACTCCGTGGGCCTGCACGTCGCCTCGGCCGCCGACGTCGAACAGACGTGGGGCGGTGGCGCCGGGACGCCGATGCTCGCCGAGCTGATCGACGCGCTGCTCGTCTCCCGAGTGACCACCCTCGACGTCGGGCGCATCGACCTCGCCGTCGACGAGGGCGCAGATCCTCGCGAGCCGCACCGGTCCGAGCACCGGGTCCTCGACCTCGCGAGCCGCCTGGGTGCGCAGTTCGTGACTGCACGCGCCGGAGCGGCCCAGACGGTCGGCGCGACTGCCGTCGCCTTCGCGGCGCTCTGCGAGCAGGCTCGCCCGTTCCGGGTACGGCCGCTCCTCGTACCCGCATCCGGCACGCCCGTCACCACGCCCCGAACGGCGCTGGCCGTCGTCGAGGGCACGCGGGGCGGCGTCGTGCTCGACGTCGCACCGTCGACGGCCGACCCCGAGGAGGTGGCCGAGCTGGTCGTGACGGCCGGCGACGCGCTCGGCTATGTCCGCGTGCCCGCCGACGAGCTCCGACCCGACATGGGTGCCTCGACCTCCCTGCTGGCGACGGTGCCTCCGCAGGTCCCCCTCGTCATCGGCACGCCCGGTGCGCCCGCGCAGGCTCCGGACGCGTCGCCCGATACGACGGCGGGGGAGCGGGGGCCCGTCCACGACGGTGTGTTCCTCGGCGCCTGCCGCGCCGGGCTCGATCGCCTGCTCGTGCACCCGCGGGCGGTCGAGGCCGAGCGAGCGCGATAGACGGCGGTCCCCGCAGCCGCGAGCCCCTCGCCGTGCTCGCGCTGGCCCGGGACCACCGACAGCCCGAAGTAAGCGGGCCACAAGGGTAGAGGGAGTAACCTTCGAAGATCGCTCCGCAGAGCTTTGAGCAGCGGAAAGGGTGCGCCGTCAGGGACTCGAACCCCGAACCCAGTGGACGAGAGTCACGTCGGCAGTGGTGCCGTCCGGTGCTCGTTCGTGCTGGTCAGTGGACGTGTCGTCGAGTATCGATCATCAGCGATCACCCTCCGAAATCGGCCGTGGTGTGACGTAAGCGGTACCCAAAGCGGTCCTCGCCGTCGATCGTCATCGTGTGGCCCGGGCGAGAAGTGCGTGCGTCCATCTCCCGACTGAACAGGTGCGGGAGCGGGCGTCTCGTGGAGCGCCGCCCTTGCTCGTGGTGCCCGATGATGCGGGTGCACTGGCTCGGTGCCATCACGCAGGCGGTTTCGTGCCGAAGTCGCTGTAGCGTGTGGATCTCGCCGTACGATCGCGCCCGTCAGCGACGTGACGAGGATGGAGCACGCGTGAGTCATCGGCACCCCCTGGTCGACGATTTCAGCGACTCGGAGTTGAGCGTCGGGCCACCTGCCTCGTGGGCGGTCGGCATCCCGGCGATCGAGCATGCGCTGCTGCCCGCCCTCGGGGACATGGGGCCCGAGCGGAGCGCTGAAACGGCGCTGACGATCAACCACAAGCGCGGGTTCGACTGCCCGAGTTGCGCGTGGGCGAACCCGGACAAGGGGCGCCCGATCGACTTCTGCGAGAACGGCTTCAAGTCGATCGTGTGGGAGGCGACGCCGCTGACCATCCCGCGCTCGTTCTGGGGTGAGCACTCGCTCACGAGCATGCGCGACAAGTCGGAGTACTGGCTGGGTATGCAGGGGCGGATCGTCGAGCCGCTGTACAAGGCGGCCGACAGCGATCACTACGTGCCGGTGAGCTGGGACGAGGCGCTCGATCTGGCGGCTGCGCGCCTGAAGGGACTGAGCTCGCCCGACGAGGCGGTGTTCTACACCAGCGGTCGCATCACGAACGAGCCGGCCTTCCTGCTGCAGCTCTTCGCGCGCGCGTTCGGGACGAACAATCTGCCGGACTGCTCGAACCTGTGCCACGAGGCCACGGGCGCCGGGATGACGGCGGCGATCGGCATCGGGAAGTCGACCGTGCACTACGACGACTTCGAGAAGGCCGATCTCGTGATCGTGATGGGGCAGAACCCCGGCACGAACCACCCCCGCATGCTGAACGCGCTGCAGGCCACGAAGCACGAGGGCGGCGAGATCGTCGGTGTGAACGTGCTGCCCGAGGCGTCGCTCCTGCGCTACAAGAACCCGCAGCAGCCGAGCGGGATCGTCGGCGAGGGGACCAAGCTGTCCGATCAGTTCGTGCACATCCGCATCGGCGGCGACCAGCACCTCGTGCAGGCGGTCGCGAAGCGGGTACTCCTGGCGGAGCAGGCGGCGCCCGGGACGGTGCTCGACCACGACTTCATCGCCACCTACTGCGAGGGGTTCGAGGCGTACCGTGACGCGATCCTCGCGATCGACGACGCGGAGGTGCTCGCAGCCACCGGCCTCGAGGCGGCGGAGATCGACGAGCTCGCCGCGCGCTACATCCGCTCCGGCGCGACCATCGTCACCTGGGCGCTCGGTGTCACGCAGCACAAGAAATCCGTCGCCACGATCGCCGACGTCATGAACCTGCTGCTGCTCAAGGGCAACATCGGCAAGCCGGGTGCGGGCGCGTCACCGATCCGCGGGCACAGCAACGTGCAGGGCGACCGCACCATGGGCGTCTGGGACAAGGTCGACGACCGCTTCCTCGACGCGCTCGGCAAGGAGTTCGCCTTCGCGCCACCGCGCGCGCACGGTCTCGACACGGTCGACAGCGTGAACGCCATGGAGCGCGGCGCGATCTCGTTCTTCATGAGCATGGCCGGCAACGTCGTCGCCGCGGTGTCGGACTCGCGGAAGGCCGAGGAGGGCATCGCCAAGGTCGGGATGACGGTGCAGGTGGCGACGAAGCTGAACCGGTCGCACGTGGTCACCGGGAAGGAGGCGCTGATCCTGCCGGTGCTCGGGCGCACCGAGCGCGACGTGCAGGCCACCGGCGTGCAGACCGTCACCGTCGAGGACACGGTGTGCCGGATCAACACGAGCGTGGGCGACCTCGAGCCCGTCGCGCCCGGTCTGCTGTCGGACGTGTCCGTGCTGTGCCGGCTCGCGCGGCGCGTGCTCGACGGATCGGTGGACATCGACTGGGCGGGCTTCGAGGCGGACTACGACCGGATCCGCGACAGGATCGCCCGGGTGATCCCGGGTTTCGAGGACTTCAACGAGCGGATCCGGGGTGAGCGGACCTTCGTGCTCCCGCACGGCCCGCGCGACAGCCGCACGTTCCCGACGCCGTCCGGCAAGGCGCAGTTCACGCTCCATGAGACGGAGCACGTCCAGGTGCCGGAGGGGCGGCTGATGTTGCAGTCGATGCGCGCCCACGACCAGCACAACACGACGATCTACGGCCTGGACGACCGCTACCGCGGGATCCACCAGGGCCGCTTCGTGATCTTCGTGTCGCCCGAGGACCTCGCGGAGCTCTGCCTGGCCGACGGGCAGACCGTCGACGTGTTCAGCGAGTGGCCGGGGGAGGCCGACCGGGTCCTCCGTGGCTACCGCGTGGTCTCCTACCCGACCAAGCGCGGCTGCGCCGCGATCTACTTCCCGGAGGCCAACGAGCTGATGCCCCGCGCCTCCGTGGCCGACGGCTGCAACACCCCGGCATCGAAGCAGATGATCGTCCGCCTCGAGCCCGGCACCCAGCGTGTGCCCGGCGGACGGCCGGTCGCGATTTGAGACGGCAGGGGCCGACCAGAGCCGCGAGCAGGTCTGACGGTCGCCGCAGCACTGCTGTTCAGGGCTGTGCGGGGGACGCAATCCGGCCTGCGGCGAACTCGAGGACGAGGTCACCATCAGACGCTCCGGGCCGAACAGGACCGTGAGCGATCTCCAGCGTGGTGCGACCGGAGCGCCACGCCCGCACGCCCGCCCGCACCCGTTCCTCGGTGTCGGCGTCGAGATGGGCGGTCGCCTCGTCGAGCACGAGCACCGAGGCGTCGGCGAGCAGCGCGCGCGCGATCATCACCTGCTGGCGCTCGCCACCACTGAGCCGCATGCCGTTCTCCCCGACCCGCGCCGAGAGTCCGCCGGGCCGCCCGGACAGCACCTCGTCCAGCGCCACGGCGCGGCACACCGCGAGCAGCCGATCGTCGCTGGCGGCGGGATCGCCGAGGAGGAGGTTGTCCCGCACGGTGGTGTCGAAGAGGTGGTCGTGCTGCGCGACCACGGCGACGCGGGTGGTGCGCGCTCCGGTCTCCTGTAGGTCGCGGCCGTCGAGGCGAACCGTTCCGCGCTGAGGGTCCCAGAACCTCTGCAGCAACGCCGCGATCGTGGACTTCCCCGCCCCGCTCGGTCCGACGATCGTCGCCCAGGTACCTGCCGGCACCGTGAAGGTGGCCTCGCGCAGCACGTCCGGGCCCTCGGACCGGTAGCGGAACGTCACGTTGTCGAACTCGACAGCACCTGCCCCGACGCCCGGCTCAGCCGTGGACTCGTGCGGCCCGTCCCCGCGCACGGTGGGGGCCCGGTCGGCCAGCTCGAACAGGCGGCGGGCGGCGGCGCGGCATCGGTCCATGTGCTCGTACGACACCCCCACCGGGGCGATCGCCTCGAACGTCGCCAGGGTGGCCAACGGGACGGCCGCGAGCAGGACGCCGTCGAGCCGGCCATCGATGACGAGCTCGATGGCCAGGGCGGCGGCACCCAGGGCGGCCGCGCCGGCCAGGACTCCGGCGAGGGCGTTCTGCATCCCCCGCACGTGCGCGAGGCGACGCTGCGCCCTGGTGCGCCTGCTCGTGACCTCGGCGAGACGGCCGGTGAAGAGGTCCTCCCGGCCGTAGGCGACGAGGTCCGCGAGCGCGTTCACCCCTTCGACGGCGGTCGCGTTGAGCGCCGCTTGCTCGGTCACCAGCGCCTCGGCCGCCGCCCGTCCGGATCGGCGCGCCAGCACGGGGACCGCCACGCCGCTGATGAGCAGGAACGCACTCGCCACGACGGCGAGCGACGGCTGCAGCAGGCCGAGCACCGTGACACCGACCCCCGCACCGAGGATCGCGGCGACGCGAGGGATCACCACGCGCAGCGGCAGGTCCTGCAGCGTCTCCACGTCCCCGACGATGCGGGTCAGGAGGTCACCCGAGCGCTCGTCGATGAGCCCGGCCGGCGCCAGCGGTTCGATCTCCTCGTAGAACCACACCCGGACTCGCGTCAGCATCCGGAACGTCACGAGGTGCCCGACGTAGCGTTCGAGGTACCGTCCCACGGCCCGGACGACGGCGAAGAATCGAACGGCGACGATGGTGAGCCCCAGGGTCGCTGTGGACTCCACCAGCGCAGACCTCGAGATGAGGTAGCCCGACGTCGACAGCAGCCCGATACCGGCCGCGAGCGTCACCGCGCTGATCAGAGCCGCACCGAGCAGCCACCACCGCAACCGGCCGACGAGGCGGGCGAGACGGGCGGCCGTCCCGGCGGACGGGGCCCCGGCGACGCTCACCGCGGCCCCGCGCCGAGGGACGCTGTCGTCGTCGGGACGATGCGACCGTCGCGCAGCGTCGCGATCCGATCGGCAGCATGTGCGGTGCTCGTCCTGTGGGCGATCACCAGAGCGGTTCTCCCGCGCAGGAGCGCGGTGATCGCTTCGACGATCTCGGTCTCGGTGCGGTCGTCGAGGTGCGCGGTGTACTCGTCCAGGACCACGACCGGCGAGTTCCGGAGGACGGCCCGGGCGATGGCCAGCCGCTGGCGTTGCCCTCCGCTCAGCCGCAACCCCTGCTCCCCGACCACGGTGTCGAAGCCCTCGGGAAGGTCGCGGACGAAGCTCGTGGCACGCGCGACCTCGGCCGCCTGGTACAGCGCCTCGTCGGTCGCGCGGGGATCGCCGAGACGGATGTTGTCCGCCACGGTGCCGGCCAGGAGCGTCGGATTCTGCGGGACCCACGCGATGTGACGTCGCCACTCACGGACGTCCATCTCGGCGATCGGCCGGCCACCGACGAGGATTCGGCCCTCCGTCGGCTCCATGAATCGCAGCAGCAGGCGGGCCATCGTGCTCTTGCCTGCGCCGGTCGGGCCGACGAGCGCCACGGTCCGACCGGGTTCCACACGGAGGTCCACCTCCCGGAGGGCGGCTGAGGCCGCCCCGGGATAGCGGTAGCCGACTCCGTCGAACTCCACAGGAAGGGCAGCCGCCGCACCGTTCGGCACCCCCACCGGGAGGTCACGATCCCTCGGCACCACGCGCGCCGGCCCCCGGCTCGGCGTCGACATGGCGGTCGCCGGCATCGCGAGCAACTCGTCGATCCGCCGCAGGGCCGCCGCGCCCGCGTGCCCCGCGTGGTACTCCAGTGCGAGTCGTCGGAACGGCACGAAGAACTCCGGGGTGAGCACGAGGACCATCAGCGCCGTCGCGAACGGCAGGTCCCCGACGATCATGCGAAAGCTGACCTCGACGGCCACCAGCGCCGTGGCCGCGGTCGCCGCCCACTCCATCACCAGCGACGTCTGGAACGCCGTCCGGAGAACGTCCATGGTGGTGTCGCCGAGTCTGGTGCTGGCGCGCTCGATCATCGCGGCGCCGTCGCGGGAGCGGCCGAACGACTTGAGCGTGCCGAGACCGCGGAGCATGTCCAGGTAGAAGGCGCTGAGCCATCCGAGTTCCTCGAGTCGACGACGGGTCAACTGCCGGGTCCGCCCACCGATCACCGCCAGCAGCAGCACCAGCATCGGGCCGGCGAACAGCAGGACCAGCGTTGTCCACGGGTCGAGGACCAGGATCGCGCCGAACACCAGGGCGGGCCCGACGACGCCGAGAACGGCCGCGGGGACGTAGCGCGTGATGTCGTCGTGCAGCGCCTCGACGGCGTCGCCGATGACGGCCGCGACCTCCCCCGTCCTCTCCTCGGACAACCCGGCCGGACCGACTGCGAACACGTGCCCGACCACACGGGAGCGCATCCGGTCGCGGGCGAGCGCGCTGGCCCTCTCACCGAGAACCTCCGTCGCCCAGGTGCAGACGCCGCGAAGGGCGAGCAGCACGACCATCACGCCCATCGTCGTGGCGACGTCGGCCAGGTCCCCGCCACCGAGGAAGACGGTGTCGATCACTGTTGCGAGCAGGATCAACCACGCGAGGGTGGACACCGTCCCGACCACGGCGGCCCCGATCGATGCCGCCGACGCGAGCGCGATCCGACGATCCTCGGTGAGCACCCGGAGCCGGGAGAGGGGCGAGGAGGAGGGACGGCGGGCGCCGGTCCCGGACGGCCACCATGAGGCCACGCGCCGCCGCCGATCAGTAGCTGTGCTCGTCGAGGCGTACCCGACCGCGGAAGAAGTAGTAGACCCCCGCGGTGTAGAGCAGCACGAACGGCATCCCGATGATGGCGATCACGAACATGACCAAGAGGGTGGGTTCGGCCGACGCCGCGTTGTAGATCGTCAGGTCGTTGGCCGGATCGATCGACGAGGGCAGGAGCACCGGGTAGAGCCCGGCTGCGACCGTCGTCAACAAGAATCCGATCATCGTGGAGGACGCGGCGAACGCGGACAGGTATCGCTGCCGGCCGATCATCCGCCAGGCCGTGATCGCCGCGATGAGCGCGGCCAGGGGGAAGACGGCGAGCCAGGCCCGCTCGCGGAAGTTCTGGGGGATCCTGTCGTCGAGCAGCAGGGTCCAGCCGATGATGAGGGTGAGCAGGACGAACGCCGCGACCATCAGCCGCGGCACGAGACGCCGGACACGCTCGAGCAGGTCATCTTCGACCTTCAGGCACAGGTAGATACCGCCGTGCAGGGAGAGCATCACCACGGCCACGAGGCCGAGGGCGATCGCGTACGGGTTGAGCAGGCTGATCAGGTCGATGTCCATGTCGCCCCGGGCGTCGACCGGGACGCCCTGCACGACGTTTCCCAGGGCGACACCCAGGAGAACGGTGATCCCGAGGGAGGAACCGAAGAAGGTCCAGTCCCATGTCGACCGCCAACCCTGGCCCGGGCGCTTCGAGCGGAACTCGACGGCGACGGTCCGCAGGATCAGGACGAGCAGGACGAGCATCATGGCCAGGTAGAACCCGCTGAACAGCGAGGCGTAGACGAGAGGGAAGGCGGCGAACAGCGCGCCACCACCGAGCACCAGCCACACCTCGTTGCCGTCCCAGACCGGACCGATGCTGTTGAGCAGGATGCGCTGATCGTGTTCGTCCTTGCCGACGACGGGGGCGAGCATGCCGACACCGAGATCGAACCCGTCGAGGATGACGTAGCCGCCGATGACGAACACGTACAGGATGAACCACGTCGTATTCAGCCACATGTCACTTGACTCCGGAGGGCGTTGCGTCATCGGCGGGGTCGTCCTCGCTCGACGCCCGGTGTGGCGGATTTCGGAAGATCTCACCGAAACTGTCGGGGAGTGATTCCACGTCGGTCTCGAGAGGGGTGGCCGGAGGCCCTACCCTGATCTTGCGGTCCAGGAGGAACAGGAAGAGGACGAGCACCACGGTGTAGAGCACAGCGAACATCACGACGGAGAACGCCACCTCGCCGGTCGACACGAAGGGGCTCTCCGCGTCGACGGTGCGGAGCTCCTGCCAGACGATCCACGGCTGGCGCCCGAACTCGGCCGTCCACCAACCGGTGAGGATCGCGGCGTGGACGGGGACGATGGTCCCGACGAGGACCCACAACATCCATCGCGTGTTCCACAGCTTGCCCCTGCGCCACCACAAGAAGAGCCCGACCACTCCGATGGCGACGAAGAGCATCCCGAGAAGGATCATGATGTGGTACATCTGGAAGACGAGCCCGACATTGGGCCATTCGTCACGCGGGAACTCGTTGAGGCCTTGAACCGGCGTATCGAGGCTCTCTCCGACGAGGAGACTGAGCAGGCAGGGGACCTTGAGGCCGGTCGTCGTCTGCGTCTGCGGGTCCGTCCATCCCACGATGGTCATGGGTGCACAGGACTGTGTGGTGTACACGCCCTCCATCGCAGCGAGCTTCACGGCCTGATAGTCCGCGACCTCGGTCGCCTGATTGGCGCCGAAGAGGATCACCTGCAGCGGCGCGAGCACGGCGAAGACAGGCAGAGCGACGCGCACCATCGTCTTCGACAGATCGATGTGTCGTTGTTTGAGCAGGTAGAAGGCCGCGACGCTCAGCACCAGCGCAGCCCCCACCATCCACGACGCGACGAGGGTGTGGAAGAACCGCGGCCCGAACGAGGGCGTGAAGACGACCTCCGCGAAACTCTGCATGAAGGCCTGAGGCCCATTGCCTTCGTCGCGGACCACGTATCCGCGAGGCGTCTGCATCCAGGAGTTCGCCATGATGATCCACGTGGCGCTGAAGGTCGCTCCTGCCACCACCATGGTCGTGGCGAACAGCCACAGCCGATTTCCCAGCCTCGCCCCTCCGAAGATCATCAACCCCAGGAATCCGCCCTCGAGCATGAAGGCGAAAATTCCTTCGGCGGCCAGCAGTGCGCCGAAGATGTTCCCGACGAATCGCGAGTACACCGACCAGTTGGTCCCGAACTGGAACTCCTGGACGATCCCCGTCGCGATGCCCATCGAGAAGATCAGCCCGTAGACTTTGGTCCAGAAAAGGGAAAGGCGCCGCCATTTGGGGTCGTTCGTGCGCACCGACTGAATTCCGAAGATGATGAGGAGCAGTCCGAGTCCGAGAGACATCGGAGGGAAGATGAAGTGAAAGGAGATGGTCATGCCGAACTGGAGGCGGTGCAGGAGTTCGGTTGCCATCATGTCTGCTTTCGACGACGCACGGGCCACCTATCTTTACAGCGTCGGTGACCTCCCATCAATCCCCCAAGGTGATCTTTGCCGGTCACCCGAACGGAGGCCGCGGCTCGAGCAGATTCGGGCCCTGCGTGCCTTCGGACGTTGGTCGCGGCCGGTCGTGCAGGTGGCCCCGCGCGGCGCGACGTCGAGGAGCTTCAGTCCCTGAGGACCAGAACGTCACGCAGGTGGTTCTGCTGATCCTCGTCGATGCCGAGACCGTCCGCGAAGTAGGCCTCGATCGGGCCGAACGCCGTACCCATCTCATCGAGTGCCACGCGCAGGTAGTCGGCCCGTACCCCGAGCACCGGCTCGAGCAGGCGCGGGTCACCGCCGGCGGCGCGGAAGTGCTCGAACACCGGCTTGAGCGCGGGCAACAGGTCGCGATTGGTCAGCTCGTAGTCGTGCAGCACGTCCTCGATCGAGACGCCGAGCAACAGGAGTGTCGCCGCGGCGGCCCAACCGGTGCGATCCTTGCCGGTCGTGCAGTGGAACAGCGCAGGCCGGCGGCTGTCGTCAGCGATCGTGGTGAAGAGTTTGCGGTAGGCCGCGAGCGCGCCCGGCGAGCTCACGATCTCGCGGTAGGCACGCTCGAACAGCTCCGTCGCCTTCCCGTCGCCGAGGACCTTCTCGGCCTGCGCCGGGTTCGACAGGAAGTCGAGAACGTGGGCAGGAGGCGCGCCCTGGGAGCCCCCCAGTACGTCACAGACCACGTGATCGGTGCCCACCAGGGCGACGTCGGGCTCGGCTTCACGTTCAGGTGCCGTGCGCAGGTCGAGCACGACACGGACGCCGAGCGCTGAGAACCGTTCGAGGTCCTCGTCGTCTCGGAGGTGGCTCAGCTCCGTCGACCGGTAGAGCTGCGCTGGGCGGACCCGCCCGCCGCCCGCCGTCTCATAGCCCCCGATGTCCCGGAGGTTGGGAACCGACGGGATGTCGATACGCCGTCCCGGACGAAAGACTCCCTCAGTCGCGGCCACTCTCTCGTCCTTTTCGTGGATCAGACTCGTCGCTCGACGCCCGCAGCTTCTGGAGATCCGACAGCGTGAGGCGGGCATGTGCACCCTGTGTAGGGCATCAGAGTCGTGGCGCGCTCCGCCGGGCTACTGTGTTGATGGAGTACGGGGCGGTGTCGAACGCGCGGGCTTGATCTTGCCGTCGGGTCGCCCAGAGGTGAGGGGCATGGTGTCGGAGTCGTCGGGTCCGCGTCTCGGGTGGCGTGACGAGAGCGCCCGAGCGGGCGGGGTGGGCGGCGGTCGGGGAGCGTCGCGGTTGAGGCACTTGTTCAGCAGGCGGAGCGCGGACCACGCGGAGATCAGCCTGCCGTCCGCCGATCTGCGCGCCATCGCGGCGGAGGCCCACACGTACTTCTACCCGTTGGTGACGATGGAGATCGGTCGGTGGCAGGAGATCGGCGTCGAGGAAGCCGTCTCCGCATCGAACACGTTCAGCCACGGCCGAGCGGGAGCCGGAACGGCGCCACGACCGTTGGGTGAGCCACAGGCCGACATGCGCTGCTCCGACGCCTGGCTCGACCTCTCCGATGGACCTCTCGTGCTCGACGTGCCGGAGAGCGGGGGGCATCACTACATGCTCGTGATGCTGGACATGTGGAGCGACGTCTTCGCGGCATCGGGGAGCCGGACCACGGGGGATGGCGCGACCCGGATCGCGCTGATCTCGCCCGCCTGGCGAGGGCCGCTGCCCGTTGACGCGCAACCGATCCATGTCCCGACACCGGTCATGCGGCTGATCGCTCTGGTGCAGAGCAATGGTGGGGCACCTGGCGGAGAGCGCCACGAGTTCGAGCGTGGGCTCTCCCTCAAGACGATCGACGGCGAGGCACCGTGGACGAACGTGCGTGGTCCGGCGCCTCCGGCGTCGGTGGACCTGAGCCGGGCCCGGACGGTGATCGTCGATGGATTGGACGCCACCGAGTATTTCGCCTTCGCCTCCGACCTCCTGGCCGTCTACCCTCCCCATCCCACCGACTTCTCGGTCCTGGCTCGACTGGCACGGCTGGGGTTCGACGAGGTCGGGTTCGATCCGAAGCGGTTCGACGACGACCAGCTCGCGGCGATCCGATCTGGCGCGCGCGACTCGATCGACCTGCGCCGCGCAGGAGTCGAGGGCCGAGACCAGGTACTCAACGGATGGAGGCTCCCCTCGACGCCTCTCGGTGTCTACGGCAACTGCTACCGCGAGCGCGCACGCGACGCGATGCTCGGTCCCGGGACTGTGCCCCTCGAGGAGGCGATGGCCGTGACTGCGGTCTCGGACGCGACGGGCGCTCCGGTCGCCGGGGACAGGAACTACACCGTGCACTTTCCCGCTGGTCAGCTTCCGCCGGCAGGCGCATTCTGGTCGATCACGGCCGGTACCGACGGCAACGATCGGTCCGTGCTCCGCGGCCAGGGTGTGCGGACCAACCCGGACCAGTCGCTCGATCTCTTCGTCGGCCCCACGGATCCGGGTGGCGCTCGGAGTATCAACTGGTTGCCGACGCCTCCTGGACCGCTCCGCCTCGTCCTGCGTCTCTACGCACCGGCTCCCGTCGCCCTCGCCGGGCGGTGGACGCCCCCGGCACTGCGCGCCCTCTGAGACCTTCGGTGCCGATCGGTGGATCACCGCGGACCGGCCCCGATCATCCGCTCGCGGAGGCTGTCGTACACCGGAGCGGACCTGAGCAGCGTCGCGGTCATCACCGCCGCGATCCCGGCCAGCAGCATGGGCACCGTGACCGTCGTGATCGCTGTCATCTCCACGGTCAGGGCGATGCCGGTCAGCGGCGCGCGCACCACGGCGGCGAACAGGGTCGACATGCCGACGATGACCATGCCCAGCGCGAACCCCGGCGGGAGCGCCGGTAGAGCGAGCTCGACGACCGTGGTGAAGCCCGATCCCAGGAGTGCCCCCAGCGCCAGGAGGGGCGCGAAGAGCCCACCGGGCGTCCCGGCCGCATAGGACAGGGGACCGACGAAGAAGCGGACCGCGAGGTAGAGCAGCAGGACCGGGAGGGCGAGAGCCTGGCCGGCGAGCAGCGCCTGGGTGAGGTCGTCTCCGCCGCCCACGAACCGGGGGTCGAGGAAGAGCAGGAGCCCCACGACGCCGCCGATCAGTCCAGCGCGCGCGATCGGAGGAATCTTGTTCAGGCCGTCGGTGAACTGCAGCAGCCGGAGGACGACGACGTTGTAGCCGACCCCGACGAGTCCCACGACGACACCGAAGACGACGAACAGGGGGAGGACTGCGGCGGACGGCGTCGGCACCTCCCCGACAGCGAAGTCAGGATGGTCGCCGAGGATCAGACGAGCGCAGGCCACCGCGACCGCGACCCCGGCGAGGGTGGGCGCGAGGAACCGGAGCCGCGCGGACTTCGTCACCTCCTCCAGCACGAAGAGGGCTCCGCCGACGGGCGCGTTGAACGCGACGGCGAGGCCCGCGCCGGCCATGGCGGTCTGCAGGGCCCGGGCGTCCTCGTCACCGAGCCGGGCCGTGCGTCCGGTGCCGGCCCCGAGCGCGGCGGCGATATGGACCGTCGGCCCCTCCCGTCCGAGCACCATCCCGCTGCCGATGGACAGGACGCCGCCCAGGAAGCGCGCCGGCACGACGGACATCGGAGGAGGGTCGGCCTCACGGCGCACGACGGCCTCGACGTCCTGGATGCCGCTACCTGCTGCGCGCGGTGAGAGCCGCACGATGGCCGCCGCCGCGGCCGCCGCGGCGGCGGCGGCGAGGACCGGGATCGCCCATCCCCACGGAACGGAATGGGCCCAGATGGCCCCGGCCGTGCGCACTTCGGCGGCGCGGACCAACAGCCAGCGGAAGGCGCCGCCGACCAGACCGGCGGCCGCGCCCGCGACGATCGCGAGTGTCGCGAGGACGAGGAGGCTTCGCCCCATGGCCGGGGACATCTCGGGATCCGGGGACGACAAGTGCGCTCCTTCCTCGGACCGGATCGGACCGGACCGGATCGGGCCGCCTCGCATCCGTCGGGAGATCAGTCGTCCTGGGCGACGAGACCGTACCGTGCGAGCAGCCCGCCGATCTCGGTGTCGTCCAGCTTGTCGAGCAGCCAACGGCGGAGAAGATGCGGGGCGGGCAGCGCCATCTCCTCGCCGTCACGCAGGCGTCCCGTGGCCGCCAGGAGCGAGCGCACGTCGTAGGTGGAGGCGAACACCTCGGGCACCGCGCGCTCGATGTCGAGCAGCTGGTACACCGCCTCCATCGGGGTGCGGACGGAGTACTCGGTGGTGAAGATGCAGTCGCGACCGGTCTCGGCGAACTGGCCGATGAAGGCGAAGTTCACCGCTCCGTCAGGAACGACGTCCGGGCGATCCCCCGCCCGCCGGGGCATGAAGAACGACGTGACGTAGGGCATCATCACCGGCACCGTCCTCGCGCCGGTCGCGGCCATCTCGTCGATGCTCTCCAGGGGGACGCCGAGGTGGTAGAGCCACTCCCGCGTGATGTCCTCCCCGGTGCACTCCTGCATGGGCTTGTCGACGTAGTCACCCGGGGTGTCGACGAACAGCGAGTAGAGCCAGACCACGATCTGGTCGGAGGGCTGCTGCTTGAAGTGTGGCTGTCGGTTGACCGTCCAGCTCAGCAACCAGCGTGAGTCCTTGACGGTGACGATGCCGCCGGTCACCACTCTGCCGCTGAACGGGTCGCGCTTGCACACTCGCCGGATGTACTCCGGGATGCGGGCGTCCAGGGTGGTGACGGTGGCCGACTCCCATTTCGTCTCCGGGATGTGGGCACCGAAGACGTCGGGGCGCCCGAACGCCGGGTCCTTCGCGGCGATGCGCCGCCACAGGTCCCAGGCCGGCGCCGGCCCCTCGTCGAGCCGGGCCGGCGTGTGGTGGTCGCCGTCGTCGGAGTTCTCGGTGAGTGAGCCGATCGTCATGAACAACAGGTCGTCCGCGCCGAGGTCCACACCATCCTCGGCGCCGTCGGCGACCCAGTGCAGGCGCGTGGCCACCTTGGCGTCCAGGGTGATGTGGAAGTCGACGTCGGTCACCTCGGTGTCGAAGCGGAACACGACACCGTGGTCGAGCAGCCAGCGATAGAGCGGGAGAACCAAGGACTCGTACTGGTTGTACTTCGTGAACTTCAGTGCCGAGAAGTCCGGAAGGCCGCCGATGTGGTGGATGAAGCGGTGGAGATAGAGCTTCATCTCCAACGCGCTGTGCCACTGCTCGAAGGCGAACATCGTGCGCCAGTACAGCCAGAAGTTGCTGGTCAGGAACTCCTCCCCGACCACCTCGTCGATCCGCTTGCCCTCCATCTCCTCCCGCGTCGCCAGGAAGAGGCGGATGACGTCGCGCTGGCCGTGCCGGCCGAGCGTGAACAGGCCGTCGGTGTGGGCGTCCTGACCTCGGTCGACCGTCGCGCGCTGGAGCGAGGAGTTGGGGTCGTCCTTGTTCAGCCAGTAGAACTCGTCGAGGACCGAAGCGCCGTCGACCTCGATCGAGGGGATGGAACGGAAGAGGTCCCAGAGGCACTCGAAGTGGTTCTCCATCTCGCGGCCCCCGCGAACGACGAAGCCCTTCCTCGGTTCCTTGATCCCGTCGAGGGCCCCGCCGGGGAGGGCGAGGCGCTCCAGGATCGTGATCTTGTCGCCGGGCATCTGCGCATCGCGGATGAGGAAGGCTGCTCCCGCGAGCGAGGCGAGGCCGGCCCCGACGAACCAGGCCGTCCTGCCCTCGACGCCGGCCGGCGGGCGAGGGCGGGCGAATGCCTCGTAGTTGCCGCTGCTGTAGTGCACCTGGTCCTCTCCCGGCGGCGTCAGCTCACCGCGTTCTCGTCGTCGCGACAGATGGAGAGGGCCAGCTGCCGGGGCACCCTCGGCATCGGCACCGCCAGCGAGACGCCCCCATCCTCCGCATGGCCAGCGGGACCGCTCCCGCGCGAGCGGTAGGACGATGGCGTGGTGCCGGTACGGCGTAAGAACTGGCCACGGAGGCGGGAAACGCTGGTGAAGCCCGAGCGCTCGGCGACCTCGGCCACCGAGAGTTCAGGGTGGTTCTCGAGCAGTTCCGTCGCGGTCGCGATCCTGCGCTGCGTCAGCATGGCGGCCACGCCACTACTCGGGGCGTGGCGGTACAGATTGCGGCGGCTGGTGTGGAGCTCGCGCGCGATCTGGGTCACGTCGAGGTTCGGGTCGCCGTGCCGCGCCTCGATCAGGGACTCCAGACGCGCCACGAGTGCCTCTCCGCCGTAATCGGCGGTGGTGGGGACGGGGAGGCCCGCCAGGATGCTGCGCACCATGCCGACGAAGACGTCGTCGAGGCCGGGCTCGGGCCTACCGATAGCCGGTAGTTCCTCGGCGAGGGTCTCCAGCATGGAGCGCGAGGCGCGCACGAGGGGCGTCTCGTCGACGACGGTCGCAGGTGGTAGCGCAGGGCTTGTCAGTCGCGCCTGCGGAACCGCGAGGGCCACCACGGCGGCGTCTTCCGAGATGGCGCTCTCGGCGTCCGGACGTGTCAACAGCAGCGAGCGTGCTCGGCACGGTGATCCGGCGACCGGCTGACCGCCGCCACCTCGACGCGTGTGGACCAGGAGAGCTCTCGGCTCGTAGGGCGAGAGCGCCCGCCAGCCGCGCCGGACCGCCTCGAGAGAATCCACGAGGATCGCGCACCTCTGGAAGGCGACCGCACGCGGCGCACCGTCGGAGGGCGGCCGACCCAGGGGAGTCGCGGCGGCCGGCGCGCGGCCCCCGTCTCTCGGCCGCTCACCGGCAGCGGGTTCCGTCGCACCTCCCATGGCCCCCCCATGTCGGACGGACTGCGTGCCCGGTCATCGTCCAGAGATCACCATCGTGCACGTCTCGGGAAGGACCAAGCCCCCCGTCGGGTGAACGAGGGTTCGGCGAACGTACGGTCCGAAGCATCGACGACGGCCGCGGTGCAGCTCAGGCCCAGGTCAGCTCGTCGAGCTCGGGAGGTCGCGGCGGCCGACGGTCCCCGCACGCTGATCACGAGGAGCGAGCAAACCTCGATTCCGTGCCGACTTCGAGGGCGATATTGCGCCGGACGACTGAGATGCAAGGCGGTCGCCGCTACGTTGCGCTGGTCGGTGGATCTCCATCGTCACACTCGCACCCGCTCGGCCTCGAAGGGGCACGATGACCGATCAGGCGACCACCCCGCAGCCGATCCGCGCATCCGACAACAAGGGATGGCTGGACCTCGGTCCACGCGACATCTGGCGCGACCGCGAGAACCCCGACATCCTCGTTCCGCCTCCGACCGATCACGGAACGATGGCGAACATGAAGTTCTCGTTCTCCGACTCCCACCAGCGGCTGGAGACGGGTGGATGGGCGCGCGAGGTCACCAACCGCGAGATCCCGGCGTCGCAGGACGTGGCCGGCGTCAACATGGCCCTCGAGCCGGGCGCCTATCGCGAGCTGCACTGGCACAAGGAAGCCGAGTGGGGCCTGGTGCTGGTCGGCAGTTGCCGGGTCACGGCCGTCGACGAGCACGGCCGGTCGTTCATCGACGACGTCAAGGCCGGTGACCTCTGGAACTTCGAGGCCGGCCTTCCCCACTCCATCCAGGGCCTCGACGACGGTGTCGAGTTCCTGCTGGTGTTCAGCGATCCCGACTTCTCGGAGAACTTCACCTTCCTGTTGTCGGACTGGTTCGCCCACATGCCCCAGGACGTGGTCGCCGCGAACCTGAAGAAGACGGAGGGCGAGATCAGCGTCTTCCCGACGTCCGAGAAGTACATCTTCCCGGCCGAGCTGCCCGGCCCGATCGCCGACGTCGACCGCCCCGTCCCCGGTGGCAAGGTCCCGTCGCCCTTCACCTTGCACATGGAGGACGTCACGCCGATCGAGTCCGAGGCGGGACGGGTGCGGATCGTCGACGTGAACACCTTCCCGGCGGCCAAGACGATCTCGGCTGCTTTCGTCGAGGTCGAGCCGGGAGGCATGCGCGAACTGCACTGGCACCCGAAGGCCGCGGAGTGGCAGTACTACATCCAGGGCAAGGCGCGCATGTCGATCTTCGATTCGAACGGCCTGGCCCGCACGTTCGACTTCACTGCCGGCGACGTCGGGATCGTCCCCCTCGTCGCCGGTCACTACGTGCAGAACATCGGCGACGAGAAGCTCATCTTCGTCGAGGTGTTCAAGTACCCGGAGTACTCCGACGTTTCGGCCAACAAGTGGCTGGCGTCCAACCCGGCCAAGATCGTCGCCGACCACCTCAACGTGACCACCCAGTTCGTCGAGTCGCTGCCGACCGATGACCGTCCCGCGCCGGTCATCTGGTACGACCAGTCCAAGGTGAAGAAGTAGCGCCGTGGCTCGCATCCTCTGCGTCTTCGCGAGCCTGTTCGGCGCGAATGCCGAGCTGGCGAACCTGGTCGGCTCCTCCCTCGGCGCGGTCGGCGCCGAGGTCCGGGTCCGCCGCGTCCACGAGGTCGCGTTGCCGGCGGAGGCCCAGCCGTCCGCCGAGCACGCCGAGCTCGCCACCGCCGACGACCTCGCCTGGGCCGACGGCTACGTGTTCGGCTCGCCCTCGCACACCGGTCTGCCCTCGGCCTCGATCAAGGCGTTCATCGACCAGAACCACGACGCCGCCGTCGCAGGCGCCTACCTCGACAAGACGTTCACCGCGATGGCCACCTCGGGCTTCGCACACGCGGGCCAGGAGCGCGTCGTCGACGACCTCAATGCCGTCGGAGCCGCGTGGGGTTGCCTGCTGGTCCCGCCCAGCACCGCGAACGCGACGATCAACAAGATCAACGGCAATCCGTACGGGCTCACGTTCGTGCTCGACCACGGGAAGCTGCCGGCGAGCGATCTCGTGACGTCGGTCCTCGACGAGCACCTCAGGCGCTTCGTCCACGTCACCCGAGCGGTGGCGGCACTTCGGGACGCCACCCGGGAGACGGAAGGCGAACCACCCGCCGGGCGCCGGCCTCCGCCTACTGCCGCAGACGTCTTCAGCTGACCGAGTCCTCGAGGAGCGCAGATGTCCACGTCCGCGTCGGCGGCCGGGGTCCAGGTCATCCAGGACCATCCGGAACGGGTCCGCTTCCCGCTCATGGAGCTCCCGGGGGTCGGCTTCCTCCTGGCGTTGATGGCGGGGAGCCTGAACGCCTGGACCCTGGCCAATGCGTCGACCTTCTCCACCGTCCAGTCCGGGAACATGGTCTCCCTCGGCTACTGGGCGGTCCAAGGCAACTGGGAGAAGTTCAGCTTCCCCGCACTCTCGGTCCTGGCCTTCGGTCTGGGGTCGGCGGCGTGCGGTGTTCTCATGACGTCGCTGCTGCGCAGCGGGCGCATCATGACCGTGGCCGTCCTCGCCACTCAGGCCGTTCTCCTGATCATTCTCGGCGTGCTCGCCCTCTCCCTGGTCGGTGAGGGACCCGCGGCGGGGACGGCACTCGACCTCACGAGGGACCACTCCGCGACGGCGCACTGGATCGCCATCGCCATCAGCTTCGTCGCCGGGGCGCAGGGCAACGCGTTCCACAAGAACCACGGGATGCTGTACGGGAACGTGGCGGTCACCTTCGTCGTGCAGATGGCGTTCAACTTCCTGATCCAGTCGCTGTTCAACAGGAAGGGCATCAACGGCGAGCCGAACCTGATGTGGTCGGGGATCTTCTTCCTCACGTTGCTCGGATTCGCCGGCGGCGGGGCGCTCGGGTTCCTGGTGGACAGAGTCGTCGCCAACGGCGCCTCGATCTTCATCCCGGCGGTGATAGCCCTGATCCTCGTGGCCGTCGCCTCCAGCCGGAAGTTCCGTGACGTGGACCCCACTCCGGGCGGCTCCTTCGCGTGACCGACCCGAGGCCGCCGTCCCGTACGACCGGCACCGAGGACGGGCCGGGCGCCCCGCCGTGGCGACCATCGCTGTGGCTGCGCGCCCTGGCCCGCCAGGCACCGGCCACCTGGCCGGTCGGACGATCCGTCCGTGCGGCGATCGGCGTCGGCAGCCCGGTGGTCGTGGCCTCCCTGATGGGGCACGCCGTCGTCGGCATGTGGCTGGCCATGGGAACGCTGCTGCTGACGGCAGGCGAGCGATCCGTGTCGTACACCTCACGGCTACGGCAGATCGCGATCGTGACGCCGGTAGCGGCCCTCTCCTACTTCTTCGGGGTGCTATCAGGGCTCCCACCGCTCGTCACGGTCGTGGTCATGACCGCGGTGGCGTTCGCCGGGAGCGTCGTGAGCAACTACTCGGGGCCGGTATCCGTGGCCGCCATGCAGGCCATGCTCATCGGTGCCATCGCCATCGGCGTCGAGGCTGCGGCTCCGTACTGGTGGCCCGCGGTGCTCTTCCTGGCGGGCGCCGTGTTCTACGTCCTGCTGCTCGGCGTCGAGATGGCGGTCGACCGCCGGCGCCCGGAGCGCACCGCGCTCGGGGCGCTGTTGCAGGCCCTCGCCGATCTGTCCGACGGCGCCGCGACCACCTCGACCGATCTCAGTGCCCTCCGCGCCAGCGCGCTCGGCGCGATCGACGAGTTCGACCGCATCGCGCTCGTACGTCGAGGCACCGCTCAGGGTCCCCTCGCCGAGTACGAGCGCGCCGCGCGCATCTCGAGAGCCGCGGACCAGCTGCTCGCGCGGCTCCTCGCCCACGACGCCGACCCGGCCCTCTCCGCGGCGGCTGCGGAGCGACTCCGAGAGTGCGCGACGGCGGTCTCGCGGCGTCTCCGCCCCCCACCACGAGCAGCGGCGCCCGGGACCCTGGTGCGGCTCGCGATGCTCGAAGACGCGATCTGGGAAGGCGACGCTGCGCCGACCTCACCCTCACCCTCTCGAGCGACGGGTCCGCGCGCACGGCTTGCGCCGCCCGGACCGGACCTCCTCGCCGCGGCAGGCGTGGTCGGCCTGTGCACCGCGCTGGCCTACGCCGCCTACTTCCTGCTCCCGGTGCCGCACGGGTACTGGATACCGCTGACCGTGGCGCTGGTGATGAAGCCCGACCTCGGTTCCGTCTTCGGCCGGGCCGTGCTGCGCAGCGTCGGAACGGTGGCCGGAGCCGCCATCGCGGTCGTCGTCGGTCTCCTCCTGCACGACACGGTCGGGGTCGGCGTCGCGATTGCGCTGCTCGCGGCCTGCCTGCCCTGGGGCATGGCCCGGTCCTACGCCCTGCAGGCCCTCTTCCTCACCCCGCTCGTCATGATCCTCATCGATCTCGTCGCGCCCGATGCCTCGATCGTCGGTCTGACGTGGGCCCGGATCGGGACCACGGTTCTCGGCGGACTCATCGCCATCGTCGCCGGCTACCTGATCTGGCCGTCGGCCCGCCACCCGCGCCTCGCGGCGCGATTCGAGGACGCCCTCACCGCCCTCACGCAGTACGCCCGCGACGTGGCTGCCGGCGCCGCGACGACCACCATCGCCACAGCCCGGCGGACGGCCTACCGGAGGCTCTCCGACACGGCCGCCAACCTCCAGCGCACGCTCTCCGAACCGCCACCGGCGGGCGCGGAGGCGTGGGCATGGATCCCCGTGGTGACCGCGGCCGAGCGGGTCGCCGACCGGATCACCGACGCGTCCGCCTCACGCGTCCCCGGCCCCACGACCTCCGACGTCACCGTGCTCTCCGACCTGGCGGACGAGCTCGCCGTGCTCAGCCGGCGTGGGAGCCAGGACCACGAGCACCGTGCCCCCTCCCCGCCGCGCAGCGGCGAGGACACCGAGAACCCCGCCCTCAGGGAACTGGCGGACGAACTGGCCGACCTGGAACCGATGCTCACGCGCGCCCACGCAACCCCCCTGGAAGGGCGCCGAGACCGACGGGCGCCCGATACTCTCCCGCCGTGAGTGAGCCGAGCCCCTCCACCTCGTCCACCCTCGAGATCGGCATGACGACATGGTCGGCACCCAACCCGTTCGGCGAGCCCACCGCCTTCGTGCTCGTGCACCCGATCGCGACGCCGGACGACGGCACACTCGCCGATGCGGTCGCCGGTCTGGGCCTCAAGCGCCTCGACGCCGACGGCGACATCCTGCCCATCGGGACCGACACGCTCTACGCCTCGCTGCGGGCCATGCGGGTCGAGCTCTGCACCCCGGACGGGGTGTGGTTGGACCACCCGGTCACCGACGAGTGGACCGGCCACGCGATCGGCCGCCGCTACATCGTGCTCGCGATCGGGCAGGTACCGCTGAGCGGTGACGCGGACGCCGCGACGATCGCGCAGTACCTGAGCGACCGCGAGAGCGTGTACTCCGCGCTCGTGAAGATTCGGGTCCGGTTCGAGCGAAGCTGACCGTTCTCGGCGCCGGTCAGCGGTGATGGCGGGCCAGGACATCCGCGCCCACGGCGAGCGCCGTCTCGAGGGCGGCGAAGAGGTCCTGCGTCGCGGAGCGCGCAGCCGTGTGGGGGGCGGGCTCGGGGAGCGCCGGGCGGGCCGGCTCCTCGCCGACCAGGGTGGTGAGAGCGCGCGCGGTGATCGAGAAATCCACACCGTTCGGGGCGTCGTCCCGGCGCCGCCCACGGACGACGCCGGCGGCATCGACCACGGCGGTCTCGACGGCGAGTATGCGACGCTCGCCGCCCTCGTACACCTCGTCCGTGCCGTGGCTGCCGTGCCACACCACCCGGGTCGGTGAGGCGAGGTCCGCGACGCCGGCGACCGTGTCGGTCGGCTCGGCGTGCGTCTCGCCGGCCTCCAGAGAGGCTTCGAACACCGCCCGGACGCGCTGCGAGCCCGACGCGGCGCCGAGGGTCACGCGGAGGTGGACCTGCTGCGTCGTGCGGTTCGTCAGCTCGAGGGCGACATCGGTCAGGCGGACGTGGATCACGTCGGACGCACGCACCGACCGGCGGGCATCGTCGCGGGTCGTCGGTTCGACAACCGGTGCGGGGCCGGGTTCGGACGCACCATGGTCCGAACCGACCTCGGCGAAGCTCAGTTCGACGCCCGCCGCGTTCTCGACGATCGAGGCCACCTGCCGGGCCACCGTCGGACCGTGCCGTGCGTGGGCGACGTCGAAGAGCAGGACGACGTCGGCGTCGGGGTGATCGGCGACGACCGGCGCCGCGTGCACCGCGCCGGAAAGAACGGGCACGACGATGACCGCCGGACGCGTCGACAGCGTCGCCAGCGCACGCTCCGGGCGGGGGGCCGCCCGCTCGTGCCAGTCAGGGGACGCAGCGCGCACCGCGGCTCGGCCGGGCACCCCCCAGTGGATCGCCGACCCCGCGGTGCCGCGGCCGTTCAGGTGCTCGACGCGTCGACCGGAGGACGCTGCCAGCGCGGCCCCGACATAGATCTCGTGGGACGAGACCGATCCCGCCGGCGAGAGAACCGCGACCGCCCCGGGTCTCGGAGCCGACCGGGCAGGCAGGACGACGAGAGCGAGCGGGCCGAGCAGCGGCGTGACGCGGAGGGCGTTCGTCACCGCCTCGAGCCGTGCCGCCCCCTCACGCCGCCAGCCCCGCGGCTCCGTCCCGCGTCCGACGACGGTCGAGATCGCGCCCGCTCGCCCTCCCAGGAGGATGGCCTCGGCCAGATCAGGGGTCGTTCCCTCATCGCCAGGTGCCGGGCCGTTCCCCGAGACGACCACGCTCGCCGACGGCGTGACGATGACGAATCCGAGCCTCCGGAGCCGGTCCTCGTCGGTCGCGTCGAGACGGAGCGGCGGAACGAGGACGCTGCGAAGCCCCATGTCGCGCACCTTAATCGTGGGGCCACCGGCGGGCCGCCGTCGCGCCAGCGCCGCGGTCGATCGCTCGCCCCGCACGAGCGCGGCGTACGTCGGGGATGATCCCGGAGGCGCATCGGCGCGAGCCGCGACGACGATGGGCGAACCGGACCGTTCGATCGCTTCTCCCGAGGGGGTTTCCGTGTTCCTCGTCGGTCTGGTCGTCGCGCTGGCGGCTGCCGGAGCGAACGCCGGCGCGGCACTGCTGGAGGCGTCGGCGACACGCCGGACGACCCACACCCGGACGGTCTTCCTCCACCCCACCTACCTGGTGGGCCTCGTGCTCGACGCCTCCGGGTGGGTGCTCTCGGTCGTGGCGCTGCGCTACATGCCCATCGTCGCTGTCCAGGCCATCGTGGCCGGTCAGGTCGCGATCACCGTGATCTCCTCGCACTGGGTGCTCGACACCCCGCTGCGTCGGCTCGACGTCGCCGCCGCGGTCACCAGCGTCCTCGGCCTCGCGCTGCTGGTCTCCGCCTCCACCACGTCGGCGGTCCCGCAGGCCCTCGGCGAGGGGACCGCGCTGCTCGTCGCCAGCCTCCTCATCGTGGCGGTGGCCGGAGTCGTCACGGTTCGCCACACCCGCGCGGCATGGCCGGTGGCCCTGCTCGCCGGCCTCGCCTTCAGCGGGACAGCCATCACGGTCCGCCTGGTGCATCTCCAAGGGCCCGCCGAGCTGGTCGTCCCGGGTCTGCTGACCAATCCGTTGACCTACCTGATCGCCGCGTACGGCGCGATGGGCCTGGGGCTGTACACAGTGGCGCTGGGCCGGGGGACGGTCGGGCCCGTCGTGGCGGTCCTCGCGGTCACCGAGACCCTCGTCCCCGGACTGGTGGGGCTCCTGGTGCTCGGGGACAGCGTGAGGGCCGGCTGGTGGCCGATGTTCGCGATCGGACTTCTACTGGCGCTCGGGAGTGTCACCGTGCTCGCCGGGTCACCCGCTCAGGCCTCGCTCTCAGGGCCGGACAGAACGGCGTCGCGGCGACGCGGCGCCCACTGAGCAGCACCTTGGACGAATAGTGCCCAGGCGGACTCCGTCCGGAGGAATCTCGTGAGTAGGTAGGGACACGTCGATCTTCGTCGCCTACCGTGCAAAGCCATCCCATCGGCTCCTCAGGTCGTCTGCCGGTGGTTCCGGTCCGACCAGTGGCGATGGAGTCGCTCGTGTACCGCAGCAACGGCAATTTCGAGGCATTCGCGCGACCGGCGAAGCCGGCCGGCGCGGACCGGAAGTCCGCCTACTTCGTCGGTTCCGGGCTCGCCGGGCTCGCCGCCGCCGCGTTCCTCATCCGCGATGCGCAGATTCCCGGCGAGCGCATCCACTTCTTCGAGGAGCTCGCCGTACCGGGCGGGAGCATGGACGGCATCTACGACGACCACAAGGGTTTCGTCATCCGAGGTGGCCGCGAGATGGAGGCCCACTTCGAGACCTTGTGGGACCTCTTCCGATCGATTCCCTCGCTCCAGACCGAGGGCGTGTCGGTGCTCGACGAGTTCTACTGGCTCAACAAGCACGACCCGAGCCACTCCCGGTGCCGTCTCATCCACAATCGAGGAGAACGCCTCGAGACCGACGGGCTGCTGACCCTCAGTCAGGAGGCCATCAAGGAGATCCTCCACCTCTGCCTGACGAAGGAGGAGGACCTCGGCGACACCCGTATCGACGAGGTGTTCAGCGCGGAGTTCTTCGCCTCCAACTTCTGGATGTACTGGGCCACGATGTTCGCGTTCGAGCCCTGGGCGAGCGCGATGGAGATGCGCCGGTACCTGATGCGCTTCGTGCACCACATCAGCACGTTGTCCGACATGAGCGCACTCAAATTCACGCAGTACAACCAGTACGAATCGCTGATCCGCCCGCTCACGGCATACCTGCAGGATCAGGGCGTGACCATCCGCTACGGCACCCAGGTCACCAACGTGGTCGTGGACGACGTCGACGGGGCGAAGGTCGCCAAGGCGCTCGTCCTCGACGTCGAGGGCCAGGAGCAGACCCTCGATCTCACCGAGGACGACCTCGTCTTCGTGACGAACGGATCGATCACGGAGAGCACCTCCTTCGGCGACAACGACTCGCCCGCTCCGCGACGCCGTGACCTCGGCAGCAGCTGGAAGCTGTGGAAGAACCTCGCCGCCCAAGACCCGGAGTTCGGCAAGCCGGAGAAGTTCTGCGAGAACGTCCCCGAGGCCAACTGGGTCATCTCGGCGACCGTGACGCTCACCGACGATCGAGTGCTCCCCTACATCGAGCGCATCACCCAGGTCGACCCCCGCAGCGGCTCCATCGTCACCAGCGGACCGGTCAACATCACCGACTCCAGCTGGCTCTACGGCTTCAGCATCAGCCGGCAGCCCCACTTCGCCGCACAGCGAGCCGACCAGGTCATCGTCTGGCTCTACGGGCTCTTCTCTGACCGCCCGGGGGACTTCGTCCGCAAGCCGATCACCGAGTGCACCGGCTCGGAGCTGTGCCAGGAATGGCTGTACCACCTCGGCGTCCCGGAGGACGAGATCGTCGACCTGGCGACCACGTCGGCGCGCACCATCCCCTGCTACATGCCCTACATCACCTCGTACTTCATGCCCCGATCCCTGGGCGACAGGCCCCAGGTGGTACCCGACGGTTCGAAGAACCTCGCCTTCCTCGGCAACTTCGCCGAGACCGAGCGCGACACCGTCTTCACCACCGAGTACTCGGTGCGCACGGCCATGGAGGCCGTCTACACCCTGCTCGACGTCGACCGCGGCGTGCCGGAGGTGTTCGCTTCCGCCTTCGACGCACGCATGCTCCTGCGCACCGTCTACTACCTCAACGACCGCAAGAAGCTCTCCGAGATCGAGACGCCGCTCGTCGTCTCGATCCTCGAGAAGTGGGGCCTCAAGAGGATTCAGGGCACCTACATCGAAGAGCTCCTCGCCGACGCCAACCTCATCTGAGCGATGCCACGCACCAGGTGAGACTCCGCTTCACGAGGCTGCGTGGGCGCCGGCGCCCGAGCGCGGGGGCCGAGCGGTGGCGCGACCGTCCTGGTCCAGACACTTCGATCGAAGGCCGACCGCACGCGTGAGCGAGGTGCGGCCTGTGGCGAGCAGGGTGAAGCCGCCAGCGGCCCGGCTCGGGACGCAGGCCGTCGGCACAGTCCGGCAGGATGGGGTGGTGAGCGCACCGGAAAACGCCCACGACCACTCGGGCTCCGACGACGGGTCGGCACCCGGGCACCCACCACCTCTGGTGTTCACGATGGGCCGCGAGGAGCTCGTCATCCGCCGGCGCTACGAGGTGCTGTCGATCATCAACGACATCCTCGTCGGGCTCTGGTTCCTCGTGGGAAGCATCCTCTTCTTCTCCGAGGCCACCACGTACGCCGGGACCTGGCTCTTCGTCATCGGCAGCATCGAACTGCTGATCCGACCCAACCTTCGCCTGCTCCGGCGCGTGCACCTGCAGCGACTGCCGACGGCCACCGGCCGTCAGGTCGATGCCGACCAGGACTTCTGACCCAGCCGGCCGGGTGACCCGGGCTCGCTGAGTCCGGATCGTCGGCTCGATGGCGTCGCCGCGGTCTGAACCTTCTCGTGCTCGACGGCGCACCGAGCCCAGCGCTGATTCGACGCCACGTGGTCAAGTCGGGAGCCCGCGCCCAAGCAGGACTGTGTGGCGCGGCGGCACCCAAACTCGAACCCGTTGGGGCACCTCGCAGCGCTCCCGCATCGATCTCAATCGACGAGAGTGACCGAGTAAGCGGGGCGCGAGCCCTCAGGGGAGTCAACTGTCAAGATCGCTCTGTAGAGCCGTGACCAGCCGAAAGGGTGCGCCGTCAGGGACTCGAACCCTGAACCCAGTGGACGAGAGTCACGTCTGTTGCCGTGGGCCGCGGTGCTCGTTCGTGCTGGTCAGCAACGGTGCCACACCATTCGGATCATGAGCGGTCGGCGACCGCGAGCTGCCATGGTGTGACGTAAGCGGACTGCTAGACGGCCGGTCGTCGCGATCTTCGGCTCGACCAGGCTCCTCCTGCCGACGACGGAAAGTGGTCAGACAGGACCCCAAGATCCGTATTACCTCGACGCCGTCGCAAGTGTGGGAGACGTCTGGCCGAACTCTGGCGGCGTCACGCGCGTACGCCATGGGCGGCGACCGACGTAGTTGTCGGAGTGTCCTGACCACGGGGGGTCTGAGGTGGACGACGACGCGTTGCGCGCGGCGGTCGACGAGGCAAGCACCCTTCTGGGGTGCGAACCGCTCTGGCACGCCTCGCTCGGGTCGAAGGAGCTGTTCCACTCCAACTTGCTCGGGTGGGCCCTGGAGACGTGGGCCGACCGGAGTCGTCACGTCCTCGGGCTGTCGGGCGACGCATTGGTCAGCGGGGTCCGCCGGGAGTACCTCGATCTCGACCTCGTGGTCGAGTTCGCTGACGGTGAGGTCCTCGTCGTGGAGAACAAGGCGTTCGCGCTTCCCGACGAGAGTCAGCTACGCCGGTACGCCGAGGTCGTCGCCGAGAGAATCTCCAGCAGCGCCAGGCTGGTTCTGCTCAGCCTCACCGACCCGGGGTGGCGCGGCGGCGAGTTGCCGACTGAGCACGGCACCTGGCGCTTCGTCTCCTACCGCGAGCTGGGTCGCCGGCTGCACGATGCGTTCGCGCCGGGCGAGAGCTTCGCCGAGCAGGTGGTGGTCCACCACGCGACGCTGATGCAGCAGCTTTCCGATCTGATGGACCTGGTCGCTGATGTCGGCCCCGACGACCCGCTGGTGCTGCCCGCCGACCTACGGGAGCGCATGAAGGGCATCCGGATCGCTGACGCAGTGGCCAAAGCACGCGTGCAGGCGACCATGAACCTGATCCGGGCTCGCATCGGCACGCCAGTGGGCGACACGAGGGGTACGCCCGAGCGCTTTGAGGCCAACTTCAGCAACGGCACCCCGTTGCTCTCGATGTACTACTGGGCTGGACCGAGACGTCGCGTGGGCTGGCAGTTCCAGAACGGGCAGTGGCGACTGGCAATGATGTTCGGCGACCTCGCCGGACGGTCCGACGAGAGTCGCGCCGCTCGGATGCAAGTCGCTCGCGAGCATTCTGAGTTCTTCGACTTCGGCCCGATGCAGAATGTCCTCAGTCACGACGACGGCCGGTCTCGTTCCGCTCATGATGGCCGGCTCGAATTCAACCGCTTCGACGACGACTTCGTCTACCGCTACCGCAAGCTGGCGCCGGAGACGTCAGTCAGCACGGTGGTTGAGCTCGGCGTCACGTACGCGCGTCATTCAGCGGAGTGGAGCACCCAGAATCCGGCGAAGTGACCAACAAGGTCCCCGAGGTACGGTGGCATTCCTGCGACGACGCTTCAGACGGGCGCCGGTCACCGTGGTGATCAGAGAAAGGTCACCTGGACGATCGGGACCACCCGGTCGCGTTCGAGGATGTGGAAGACGACCTGGCCGGTGCCGCCCGGGCCGATGGTGGCGACGCGGAGACCGGTCGGGT
Source organism: Actinomycetospora sp. ABD4_176 (assembly GCF_056311855.1). NCBI lineage: Bacteria > Bacillati > Actinomycetota > Actinomycetes > Pseudonocardiales > Pseudonocardiaceae > Actinomycetospora > Actinomycetospora sp. ABD4_176. Next base: position 5,705,280 of record NZ_CM149974.1, read on the forward strand.
TGGACGGTACGAGCGGGCTTCCGACCATCCAGGGGGCGACCTCGAGCGCAGCCCTGAGCTCGGCGAACGGAACGAGAAGCTCTGGCGGTAGCGCCTCGATCGACGCTGCGACGTCCTCGCCGACTGGCTCGACGACGTACACCTGCTAGAGACCGGCCTTCGTGCTGGTGACCTCCAGCGGCTCGTCATCGGGAGAGGGTTCGCCGGTGGCAAGTGCCGCCGCGTGACGGATGGTGCGTCGGTAGGCGTCCGGATCGGTCTGCAGGATCGCCATCCGGCGCCACCGTTCGACGACCTCGAAAACCTCAGCGAGCTCCAACGAGGCACGAGCGTCATCCAGCGCCGCCTCGTACTCCACGACGAACCGGTCGGCGTCGTGGGGGAGCAACCACGCCTTGACCACCGCAGGAGAGGCACCGCGGGCAAGAGGGTGAGGGCCCGGGTCGCGACGGGCTGCGGCAGTCACGGCTCGACGGTAGCGGCACCCACCGACACCCCGCGAGCGCCGTCGCGGCGGGTGTCGATGCAGGCGCACCCGATGGCCAGCACGCCGATTATTGATCTTCCTGCGGCAGGATGTCGCGGAGTAAACGGCCGGTGGACCGGCCGGAGACTCACATCGAAGATCGCTTCGCGAAGCTGTGACCTGCGGAAAGGGTGCGCCGTCAGGGACTCGAACCCCGAACCCAGTGGACGAGAGTCACCTCCTTCGCGATGGCGTGTGGTGCATGTTCGTGCTGGTCAGCAGCGGTCTCATCACTTCTCGATCATGAGTGGTGGGCTGCTGTGGGGGACCAAGGTGTGACGTAAGCGGTCCCCTAAGCGGGCCGACGGGCAGTAGGCGGGCACCGAGGTGGGCGATCTTCTTCGCTCCCGTGGGGTGCGGTTCGAGGAGAGGCGGGACGGGCCCTGTCGATCGAGCACTGGGCACGGTGTCGTCTCCGAGCGTTGACGACGTCGCCCCGTGGGCCCGCAGATCGGGTTGGCTTCACCAATGGGGCAGGTGCGGTACGTCGCCCTCACAGAAAAGATCTTCACTCACCTGTTCACGCGCCAGGAACGGCAGCAGCGACTCGTAGTAGCCCTCGATCCGGTGGGAGCCGTCGCCGACCACCCATTCCTCACCCTCGCGGGCCAGAATCCGTAGGCCTGGGCTGACGGGGTGTCCCTGTAGCCGGTGCACACAAACCTCGATGGCGTCCACGGTGGCGTCGGGATCGGCCTCGTGCCATTCCCACGTGGTGTTGAGGTCGTCGTGGTGAACGATGATCTCAGTGGTGCGTCGGGCCGGCAGCGAGAAAACGTTGACCTCCCCGGACAAGAGGGTCGGCACCGTCTCGACCTTCACCCCGTTCCTCAGACCTCGGAACGCCTCGAGCAGGCGTGCATCAGCCTGCTCGAGGGCCTTTGTGAGGCCGCTGGCAGACAGCTGAGCAGCCGACTCGATGTCGATGTCACGCTTCTCCCGGGACTCGTAGGCCGGCGTCTCCTGCCCGGTGACGGCCCAGGTAACGAGGTTCGCCGTGGCGTCTGCATCGAGTGCCAGATGCGCGATCACGTGCGCCCGTGTCCATCCCGCGCAGTTCGTCGGCTCGGTGAGCTCGTCATCAGTGAGGCTGGCGATGGTGGCCATCGCCATGCCCGACTCACGCTGCAGCACGTTGATGTCGCTCGTCAGCGTACGAGTGTTCTTGGCCAAGATCATGGTCAGAGGGTCCGTTCGAAGATGGCGGCGAGGCCCTGGCCGCCGCCGATGCACATGGTCTCGAGGCCGTAGCGGGCCTCGCGGCGCTCCATCTCGCGCAGCATCGTCGCGAGGATGCGCACGCCGGTGGCGCCGACGGGGTGCCCCAGCGAGATGCCCGAGCCGTTGGGGTTGACCCGCTCGTCGGTGACGAGGTCGATGCCCCACTCCCGCCCGACGCCCAGGGCCTGGGCGGCGAAGGCCTCGTTGAGCTCGATGACGTCGAGGTCGGCCAGCGACAGCCCCGCGCGGGAGAGCGCCTGCTCCGTCGCCGGCACCGGCCCGATGCCCATGACCTCCGGGCCCACGCCCGCGAGCCCCCACGACACCAGCCGCGCCAGCGGCCGCAGCCCCAGCTCGGCGGCCTTCTCCGGCGTCGTCACCAGGCACACCGCGGCGCCGTCGTTCTGGCCCGAGGCGTTGCCCGCGGTCACCGTCGCCGCGTCGTCCTGCTTGCCCATGATCGGGCGCAGCTTCGCCAGCGACTCCAGGTTCGCGTCGGGGCGGATGTGCTCGTCCTGGTCGACGACGGTGTCGCCCTTGCGGCCCGGGATCGTCACCGGCACCAGCTCGTCGGCGTAGCGACCCTCCTTGACCGCCGCCGTCGCCTTCTCGTGCGACCGGACGGCCAGGCGGTCCTGCTCCTCGCGCGGGATGTCGTAGCGCTTCCGCACGTTCTCGGCGGTCTCGATCATCCCGCCCCACACCGGGTGGTTCACCCCGCCCGCGTGCACCCGGCCCTCGGCCAGCGCGTCCTTGAACTGGAACCCGCCCGCCTTCGTGCCCCAGCGCGGCGCCTGGCTGTAGTAGGTGGCGCCCGACATCGACTCCGCGCCGCCCGCGAGCACCACCGACGCCCCGCCGGTCTGCACCGCCATCGCCGCGTAGAGCACCGCCTGCAGGCCCGACCCGCAGCGCCGGTCCACCTGGATGCCGGGCACGGTCACCTCGAGGCCCGCGTCCAGCGCCGCCACCCGCCCGATCGCCGGCGCGTCCATCGTCGGGTAGCAGTGCCCGAACGCCACGTCGTCCACGTCCTCGGCCCGCAGACCGGTGCGCGACACCAGCTCCCGGATCACCGTCGCCGCCAGCTCCTGCGGCGCCACGTCCCGCAACGCACCCCCGAAACCACCCACCGGGGTCCGCAGGGGCTCACAGACGACAGCGTCAGGCATCAGCTCGTTCCTCCTCAGGCAGCGGTCTCGGCGAGGTCGTCGGCGTCGAGGAGCGGCGCCCCGGTCTGTTCGCGGACCTCCTCGGTGGTGACGCCCGGGGCGAGCTCGCGCAGGACGAAGCCGCCGGGGGTGACGTCGACGACGGCGAGGTCGGTGATCACGCGGGAGACGACGCCGCGGCCGGTCAGGGGCAGCGAGCAGGACTCGACGAGCTTGGCCGCGCCCTTCTTCGTCACGTGCTCCATGACCACGAGCACGCGCCGCGCGCCGTGGACGAGGTCCATCGCCCCGCCCATGCCCTTGACCATCGCGCCGGGCACCGCCCAGTTGGCGATGTCGCCGGTGACCGCGACCTGCATCGCGCCCAGCACTGCGGTGTCGACCTTGCCGCCGCGGATCATCCCGAAGGAGAGCGCGGAGTCGAAGAACGAGGCGCCCTCGCGGACGGTCACGGTCTCTTTGCCGGCGTTGATGAGGTCGGGGTCGACCTCCTCCTCGAGCGGGTAGGGGCCCACGCCGAGCAGGCCGTTCTCCGAGTGGAGCAGGACCTCGACGCCCTCGGGCAGGTGGTTGGGGATGAGCGTCGGGAGCCCGATGCCGAGGTTGACGTAGGAGCCGTGGGCGAGCTCGCGCGCGGCGCGGGTGGCGATCTGCTCGCGGGTCAGGGCCATCTCACGCCTCCCGGGTCGTGCGCTTCTCGATGTGCTTGGTGGTGACCTGCTCGCCGGTCAGCTCCACGACGCGGTGGACGAAGATGCCGGGCACGTGCACCTGGTCGGGGTCGATGTCGCCGGGCTCGACGAGCTGTTCGACCTCGGCGATCGTCGTGCGCCCGGCCATCGCCGCGAGCGGGTTGAAGTTCCGCGCGGAACGGTGGAAGACGAGGTTGCCGTGCCGGTCGCCCTTGGCCGCGCGCACGAGGCCGAAGTCGCAGGTCAGCGAGAGCTCGAGGACGAAGGGCACCCGCTCGCCGTCGACGTCGAACTCGCGGACCTCCTTGGGCGGCGAGGTCACCGCCACCGACCCGTCGCCCGCGTAGCGCCAGGGCATCTCGCCGTCCGCGACCCAGGTCCCGACGCCGGCGGGGGTGTAGAAGGCGGGGATGCCGGAGCCGGCGGCGCGCATCCGCTCGGCGAGGGTGCCCTGTGGGGTCAGCTCGACCTCGAGCTCGCCGGCGAGGTACTGGCGGCCGAACTCCTTGTTCTCCCCGATGTAGGAGGCCACGACGCGGGCGATGCGGTGCTGCTCGAGCAGGATGCCCAGGCCCCAGCCGTCGGTGCCGCAGTTGTTCGACGCCAGGTGCAGCCCGGTGGCCGAGCCGCGCGAGATGGCGTCGATGAGCACGATCGGCACGCCCGACAGGCCGAAGCCGCCGACGGCCAGCGACGCCCCGTCGGTGATGTCGGCGACGGCCTCGTCGGCCGACGCCACGGTCTTGTCGACGGTCATGCCTACCCCCGCCCATCGGTGCGGTAGTGGGCGAGCTTGTCGGGGTCGATGGTGACGCCGAGGCCGGGGGCCTGGCGGGCGGTGGCGCGGCCGTCGGCGATCACCGGTGGCTCGGCGAGGATGTCGTCGGTCATGAGCAGGAAGTTGGTGACCTCGACGGGGTGGCGGGCCAGGGCGCGCTGTCCGCAGGCCAGGGCGGTGGAGGCGACGGTGCCGAGCATGCCGTCGATCTGGTTGCCGACGACCGTGGCGGCGCCCAGGCCCTCGCACAGCCCGACGATCTTCGCGGAGTCGGTGAACCCGGTGCGGGCGACCTTGACGCTGATGGCGTGCGCGTCGCCGTCGAGCAGGGAGCGGGCGACGCCGCCGAGGGTGATGGTCGACTCGTCGCCGACGATCGGGATCGGGCTCTCGCGCACGATCCGGCGCCGGCCCAGCACGTCGTCGGCGGGGTTGGGTTCCTCGAGCATGGTGACGTGGTGCTCGGCGAGGCGGCGGGCGGCGACGATCGCGGTGTCGGCGTCCCAGCCCCGGTTGGCGTCGGCGTAGAGCTCGACGGCGTCGCCGAGCTCGCGGCGCAGCTCGCGCACCGCGGCCATGTCGTGCGCGAGGTCGCGGCCGACCTTGACCTTGAACGCGGCGACGCCGTGGCGCTCGGTCATCTCCACGGCGTCGGCGACCATCTGCGCCGGCGTGCCCAGCCCGATCATGTGCGCGGCCGCGACGTCGTCGGCGGCGTGCCCGAGCAGCACGTGCACCGGTTGCCCGCACGCCTGCCCGGCGAGGTCCCAGAGCGCGACGTCGATCGCGCCCTTGGCGGCGTTGTTGGCGACGGTGCGGGCGAGGTCGGCGCGCAGGCGCTCGCGGGCGAACGGGTCGGCGCCGACGAGCAGCGGGGCGAAGACGTCGCGGACGACGGCGACGATCGAGGTCGCGGTCTCGCCGTAGGTGTAGGGCCGGGGCGGGGCCTCGCCGTGCCCGACCAGCCCATCGTCGGTGGTGATCCGCACCAGGACGTGGTCGGCGCTGGTGGCGACGCCGCTGGCGAAGGCGAACGGCCGCCGGTAGGGGACGGCGAGGGGGATCGCCTCGACGGACGCGATCTTCATGGTGAGGTCTCCGGTTGGGTCGGATGGAGGCGCGACGAGGTGGCCGGGTGGACGGAGCCGGCCCGGTCACCTCTGTCGCGGCCTCAGCTCTCGGGCTCGAGGACGAAGTCGCGGTCCGCGCGGATCTCGTCGCCGTTCCCCGTGGCCTGCGGGTCGAGGGTGAGCTCGGGCTTGTCGGCCGACGCGACGTCGTGGCCCAGGTAGGGGTCGCCGGTGAAGAACAGCTGGCTGGTCAGGGTGCGGTGCCCGGGGGCGGCGACGAGCAGGTGGATGTGCGCGGGGCGCCACGGGCTCCAGCCGGCGGCCTGGGTCATCTGCCCGGTGGGGCCGTCGAGCGGGATCGTGTACGGGGCGGGCCTGCGGGTGTGGATCTCGAAGCGGCCCTGGTCGTCGCAGCGCACGACGCCGCGCAGGTTGCCGGCCGGCGGCGTGGACGCGAAGCCGGAGTACCAGCCCTCGTCGTCGGTGTGCCAGATGTCCACGGTGGCGCCGGCCAGCGGCGTGCCGTCGGTGGCGGTGACCTGGCCGGCGAGGATCATCGGCGTGCCCGGCTCGTCGTCGCGCATCGGCAACGTGGCCGGGGAGTCGAGCTGGGCCTGCCCGTCGAGCCAGAACGGGCCGAGGATCGTGCCGAGCGAGCCCTGCTGGCTCTTCGCCGCGACCTTCTCGACCTCGTGCTCGAGGTAGACGTCGAGGAACAGCGGCCACTCGCCGGTGTCGGAGACCGCGATCAGCCACTGCTTGAAGGCGTCGAACTCCTCGTAGGTGACCTCGTGCTCGCGGATCGCGGCGCGGATGCCCTCGAGCGCGGCGCCGACGACGGCCGCGACGCGCCGCTGGTCGACCCCGCCCGCGGCGGGGCCGCGCTGGTTGGACGCGCCGGAGCGTGCGATCTCGGTGGCGTGCGCGCCGGCGGTGACGGCAGCCGAAGGGGAGGTGGGGGAGACGGGCTGGTCGTCGGTGGTGGTCATGTCTCTCTCCTGGTGGTGGACGGTGTCATGGCTTGTCGCGGGGGAGCCCGGCGAGCTCGGCACGTGAGCGGACGCCGAGCTTCGTGAAGATCCGGGTGAGGTGGTACTGCACGGTCTTGGGGGAGACGTGGAGCTCGGCGGCGGCGTCCTTGTTGGACAGGCCGCGAGCGACGAGGTCGGCGACGGCCGACTCCTGCGCGGTGAGGCCCTGCGTGCCGCGCTCGGGGCGGGACTGGTGCACCCCGCCCGCCCGCAGCTCCCGGTCGCAGCGGGCGACGTAGCTGCTGGCGCCGAGGGCGAGGAAGAGCTCTCGTGCCGTCGAGAGGATGGTGTCGGCTTCGCGTCGCTGGGAGAGCCGGCGCAGGGACTGGCCGTAGGCGTAGTGGGCGCGGGCCCGGTCCCACCGCAGCGGGAGGCTGTCGAGCGCGGCGATGGATGCCTCGAACGCGTCGCGGGCGGAGTCGAGGTCGCCCCGCGCCGTGTGGATGCGGCCCCGTGCCCAACCGAGTCGGGCGATCTCGGCACGGTTCTGCTGTTCGCGGGCGCGCTTCTCGTGGCGGGTCAGGAAGGCGTCGGCGTCGTCGAGGTGACCTTCCATCACCAGCGCGTTGGCGTACACGTCGCGCCAGGGCCACCACCCGGGCTGGGCGACGGCCGTGTCGTCCTGCGTGCTCAGCGGTGACAGGGCCCGAACCACCGCGGCGTAGTCGGCACGGACCTCGGCCATCGAGGCGCGGGCGAGGCGGCGGGGGACGGCCATGATCTCGTAGTCGTCCGCGCCGCTGTCGGCGTCGCGCAGGATCCGTTCGGCCCGCTCGGCGTCGCCGCGCAGGCTGTGGACCTGGCAGGCGGTCCACGCGAGCAGAGGAGTGACGATCGCGATCCCGGTCTGCTCGGCCCGGCGCAGGCCCTGGGCCACGGCGCGCAACGCGAGGTCCCAGTCGCCGGCGAGGAAGTGCACCCGGGCCAGCCAGCCTGAGGCCCACAGGGAGATGCGGGACGACCCGCCGAGGGTGGTCGTGGGGATGGCGCCCTCGAGCTCGGCGCGGGCCTCGTCCACCTCGCCGAGCACCAGGTGCAGCCAGCCGTGGCCCATCGTGACGCGTTGGAGCTGCGCTCCCTGACGGACGCGGTCGGCCATGACGCGGTACTCGGCGAGGCCGTCGTGCGGGTGACCGGTGGCGGCCGTGCCCAGACCGCGCATCGCGAGCGCCTCGACGGCCGCGGGGTGCTCGGGCCCGACGAGCTCGGTGGCGCGGTCGGCCCAGTCGACCAGCGCGCGACCGTCGCCGCGACACAGCGCGTCGAGGACACGGCGCTGGCAGATCCAGGCGGCGGTGTCGGGGTCGGATTCGGGCGCGCCGAGCTCCCATGCGCGGCCGAGAGCCCGCTCGGCCTGTCCGGTCCGGCCGAGCAGGATGGCGAGATAGCCGAGCACCGAGTTGCGGATCGCGGTGTCGAGCAGGTTCTCGATCGCCGGGATCATCGCCTCGGCCTCGAACACCGCGCCGGCGCCGATCATGGCGTCGACAGCCCTGATCAGGAGCAGCTCGCGGTCCGCGTGCCGATCGGTGAGCCGGCTCGCCTCCAGCAGCGCGTACGCCGCGTCGGACCAGGCGCCGTCGGCGGCCTTGCTCTGGGCCAGGTCGGCGAGCCGGCCCGCGAGGTCCGTGTCCGGGCCCGGCGTGGCCGCCGCGAGCAGCGCGAGCCGTCGGTGCTCCTCGGCGACGACCCCGGCGGCGCGCCGGCGGAGCTCGGCGGCTTCGTGCGGTCCCACCAGGTCGAGGACCGCGGCGCGGACCATGGGATCGGTCGGGCCGACCACGGGCAGCGATCGCCCGCCGAACCGGGTGACGAGCCCGTGCTTCGCGGCCTCGCTGAGCGGACGGAGCACGTCGTCGAGATCGGCCGTGCGCGCGACCTCGTCGAGGCTCGCCGGGTCGCCGAAGCACGCGACGGCCTCGACGAGTCGGCGCGCCGGAGCACTGAGGGCGAGCCAGGCCTCCTGCACGCGGACCGCGACCTCGCCAGGGGCGGGCAGGCGCAGGTCGGGCGCCTCCCACCGGTCGGCGGGGAGCTCGTCGAGCAGCGCGAGGACGTGGCGCGGGTTGCCGTGGGTGTGACGTCGGAGCCGCTCGGTCAGCCACGGCGGGAGGGGACGCCCGCGGTCGGCGCAGAGCTCCTCGAGCTCGTGCGACGACAGCGAGCCGAGCGACACGGTCGCGCCCGCGATCCGACGGAGGAGCTCCGTGGTCGCTGAGGCTCCGCGACCGGGCGACGCCGCGAACAGGACGACGGCCGGGACCTGACGGTGGTGTCGGACGAGGGTCGAGAGAGCGCGCAGCGACTCCTCGTCGCACCACTGGGCGTCGTCGACGACGACGAGGAGGTGCTCGTCCCCGCCCAGCTCGGCGAGATGACGCGCGGCGGCGAAGGAGTCGCCCCCATCGAGGGACTCGACGTCCCGGCCGAGCAGCTGCGCGAGGACCGCGCAGGGGCGGTCCGTCTCCCACTCGACGCCGGACGCCGTCGCCACCCGCCCCGGAGCCGCAGCTTCGGCCTCGGCGAGGAGCCTCGACTTGCCCATCCCGGGCTCACCGGTGACCAGTACCGTTCCCCGGCCCTGTACGACGACGTCGACCAGGGCCCGGCGGACCTCCTGGCGCTCGTGCGGGCCACGCGGCACGCCGTCGAGCAGGCGCGTGTCACCGTTCGGACGCTCCGTCTCACCCGCCTCCGGAGGTATCGCCATCGCCATCGTCGGTGATCCGATCAGCCGAAGTCGCCGCCGGCCACGGGCAGCACCGTGCCGGTGATGTAGGAAGCCTCGGGGGAGGCCACGAACGCGAGCGCCGCGGCCTGCTCGTCGAGGGTGCCGTAGCGCTTCATCAGCGACGACTGCGTGACCTGATCGACCATCTCGTGGCGCCACTGGACCTCGTCGTCGGACGCCGGCGCCGGCCCCCGCGCGGTCTTCCGCTCGGGCGCGTCGGTGCCGCCCGGCGCGGTGGCCACGACCCTGACCCCGTGCGGCGCGAGCTCCATCGCCAGCGCGGTGGTGATGGCGTTGACGCCTCCCTTGGCCGCCGAGTAGGGGACGCGCAGGATGCCCCGGGTGGCGTTCGACGAGACGTTCACGATGGTGCCCCGGCCCTGCTCGATCATGTGGGGCGCGACGGCGCGGCAGCACCACAGCGTGGGCCACAGCGAACGGTTGATCTCCGCCTGGATCTCCTCGGGCGGGTACTGGTCGAAGGGCTTGGCCCAGATCGTGCCCCCCACGCCGTGGATGGCGACGTCGACGCGACCGAACTGCTCGATCGCCGCGTCGACCACCGCCCTGGCGCCGTCCCAGGTCTCCAGGTCGGCGATGACGGCCACCGCGTCGCCGACGCCCTCGGAGGGGTCCTCCGTCAGCTCGGCGGCGAGCTCCTTGACGGTGTCGGCACGGTCGGCGAGCACGACGAGCCCGCCCTCGGCATGGATGCGCCGCGCGGTGGCCTCGCCGATGCCCTGGCCGGCCCCGGTGATCACCACGACCTGGTCGCGGAAGCGCCCCGGGGTGATGAAGCGCGGCCGGCGCGACGCCAGCCGTTCGTCCATCGCCCGTCGTGTCGTGGCCTTCGACCTCTCGGCGTGCTCGGAGATCAGGCGCCGCGCCCCGTCACGATCGCCGGACTCGAACGCGTCGACGATGTCGAGGTGGTCCTGCGCGCAGCGCGGGTCGCACCACGTCGCCGAGCGCAGGGAGTCCTCCATGTGCCCCTTCACCCCGAGGTCCTGGTACGCGTGCAGCAGGTGCTCGTTGCCGGTGAGGGTGAACAGGTAGTCGTGGAAGGCGGCGTTGGTCTCGGTGTAGGCCGCCGCGTCGGTGAACCGTTCGTTCTCGACGTCGACATAGGGCACCGTCGCCTGGGCGAGCACGCGATACCCGGCGACCTGCTGCGAGGTGATCCGACCGATCGTGAGCTCGAGCGCGCCCAGCTCGAGGGCGCGGCGCGCGTCGAAGATCGCGTCGGACACCTGGATGGACGGGTGCTGCTGGCCGATCTCGTAGCCGTCGGTGGTGACGGTGCCCGGGACGGCCTCGGCGGCCGGCTCCGGCGCGCGGGGCGCGACCAGCGGCTCGACCACGCTCGTGGCGAAGACGTCCTGCCCGAGGATGCCCCGGGCCCCGTCGGCCACCAGCAGCTCGTCATCGTCGGACACCACGGAGACACCGTCGTCGTGCTCGGCCCCCGGCAGCACGACCCGGCCGAGGAGCCGGCGGGGCAGGTCCTCGACCGGACTGCCGTCGGGCAGATCCGACGCGGCGGTCATCTGCGCGTCGGGACCCACCTCAGCCAGCTCGACCCGCGGCAGGACCGTCTGGCCGTCGAGCTCCCGGCCCTCGAGGCTCTGCAGGAGTTCCACCGACGGCTCGGAGTCGAGGGGCACCACGGCTGAGGGCCGCATGTCGTCGGTCCGCAGCTCCTCACCCACGGGGCTCTCGACGGTGGGGGTGCTCGCGTCGGCCTCGGGCTCGGCCCCCTCGACGTCCTCGGCGTGCTCCTCGGAGTCCGGCTTGGCGGCGAGCGCGAACTTCTCGTAGTAGAAGCCGGCGGGCTCGAAGCCGCGATCGGAGAAGTCCGAGCGCACGGCGTCGACCATGGGCGGCGGCCCGCACAGGTAGACCGAGGCGTCTCCGCTGTGGAGGTGTTCGTGCTCGGTGTGCGCCGTGACGTAGCCCTGGCGCTCGGCGGCCGTGTTCTCGTCCGCCACGGTGTACGCCCAGGTGAACGCGTCCATCTCCTCGTCGAGGGCGGCGAGGGTGTCGAGCTCGACGACGTCGTCGTCGGTGGTCGCGCCGTAGATCAGGTGCACCGGTCGCTCGCTGCCCGACGCCTCGAGTCGGCGCAGGATCGACAGGATGGGGGCGAGGCCGGTGCCCCCCGCGAGCAGCAGCAGCGGCGCCTCGGACTCGCGCAGGAAGAAGCTGCCGTGCGGACCGGTGAACTGCACCGAGTCACCGGTCGACGCCCAGTTCTCCAGCCAGTCCGACATGACCCCGCCCGGGGAGAGCTTGATCAGAAAGGTCAGCTGCTCGTCGTCCGGGCCGCTGGAGAACGAGTAGGAGCGTGTCTGGTCGGTTCCCGGCACAGCGATGTTGACGTACTGACCCGGCAGGAACACCAGTTTGTCGCGGTCGTCGCAGTCCAGCGTGAGCGACATCGTCGTCGACGAGAGCCGCTGCACGTCGACGATCGTGGCGGTGAAGCTACCCGCGCTGGTCTTCGCGACCGCCGAGGTGGTCGGGATCTGCAGCACCAGGTCCGTCTTCGGGCTCATGCTGCAGGTCAGGACGTACCCGTCGGCCTCCTCGTCCGGCGAGAGGGCGTCGGAGACGTAGTCGCTCATCTCGAACTCGCCGGACTCCCAGCGGGACTTGCACGTCCCGCAGGCCCCGTCGCTGCAGTCCACCGGAATATTGATCTTCGACCGGTAAGCCGCGTCCATGACCGTCTGACCTTCGCGGCACCGCACGAAGCGGGTGACGCCGTCCTCGAAGGTCAGAGCGACGTCGTGCGTCGGTGCACTCATCGCTCGAGCCTCCTCAGAAGTGATAGATGTCCACGACGTGGTGGATGTAGTCGTTCTTGAGCACCACGGTCTTGCGGCGGATCAATGGCGACGGTCCGGAGAAGTCGATCGTGTAGAACGATGTGCCGTAGTACGGGTCGACCGTCTTGTAGCGGAAGTACATGGTGTGCCAGTTGAAGCGCACGTCCACCAGGTCGCCGCGGCGCTCGATGACCTCGACGTTCGAGATGTTGTGGCTGGTGCGCGGCTCGGGAATCGAGGTCGCGCTCGAGCGTTCCGTGCGGATGCGGAACACCCGGTCCTCGAGGCCGCCCTTGTTCGGGTAGTAGATCAGCGAGATCTCGCGCTGGGGGTCCTGGGTGAGCTTGTCGTCGTCGTCCCAGCACGGCAGCCAGTACACGACGTCGTCGGCGTAGCACTCCAGCCAACGTTCGAACTCGCGGTCGTCGAGATAGCGGGCCTCGCGGTAGAGGAACTGCTCGATGATGTTCTGGGTGATCAGGGCGTTCCCGGTGGCGCCGGTGGAGCCCTGGGCGGCGCTGTTCTCTGTCGTCGTCATGATCAGGCCTCCTTCTCGGTCGCCAGTGCGGCGCGCATCGTCTCGAGCCAGTAGCCGTGCTGGACGGGGTAGAGGCCCTCGTCCTCGTTCTTCGCGCCGGAGGAGATGACACCGCCCATGCCGAGCGACTGGGCGACCTCGTCCGGGCCGTCGATCCAGTGCTGCACCCCGCGGGTCATGTCGTTCCACGGGGCAGTGGTGGCCTGGAAGGTCAACTGACAGGCGCGGAACTCTTCGAGGTCGTCGGGGGTGGCCATGCCCGAGGCGTTGAAGAAGTCCTCGTACTGGCGGATGCGGTTGGCGCGGGCCTCGTCGCTCTCGCCCTTCGGGGCGATACAGTAGATCGTGACCTCGGTCTGGTTCGGCGCGATCGGGCGGAAGTGTCTGATCTGGGTCGAGAACTGATCCATGAGGTAGACGTTCGGGTAGAGGCAGAGATTGCGGGACCCGCGGACCATGAAGTCGCCGGTGGCCTCGCCGAACTGCTCCTTGAGCTTGTCGATCTCGGTGAAGAGCGGCTGGTCCTCGGGGTTGGCCTTCCAGGTCCAGAGGCACAGGTGGCCGTTCGGGTACGACCAGTAGCCACCCCCGGACTTGCCCCAGCCGCCGGCGTCGAGGGCCTTGGTCTCGTTCTTGGACTCGCCGCTCGAGCGGCGCGACGTGGTCGCGGCGTAGTTCCAGTGCAGCGCGGTGACGTGGTAACCGTCGGCGCCGTTCTCCGCCTGGACCTTCCAGTTGCCGTCGAAGGTGTAGGTCGACGAACCCCGCAGCACCTCCAGCCCGTCGGGCGACTGGTCGACGAGCATGTCGATGATCTCGGTGGTGTCGCCGAGGTGCTCCTCGAGGGAGACGACATCGGCGTTGAGGCTGCCGAACAGGAAGCCGCGGTAGCTCTCGAACTTCGGCACCTTGACCAGGTTGTGCGACCCGTTGGTGTTGAAGCTCTCCGGGTAGCCGGCGCCCTCCGGGTCCTTGACCTTGAGCAGCGTGCCGTCGTTGCGATAGGTCCAACCGTGGAACGGGCAGGTCAGCGTCTTGCGGTTGTCCCGCTTCTTGCGGCACAGCATCGCGCCGCGGTGCGCGCAGGCGTTGATCAGGCAATGAAGCCCGCCGTCCTTGTCGCGCGTGATCATGATGGGCTGGCGGCCGATGTAGGTCGTGAAGTAGTCGCCGGGCTCGGCGACCTGGCTCTCGTGCGCGAGGTAGACCCAGTTGCCCTCGAAGATGTGCTTCATCTCGAGTTCGAAGATCTCTTCGTCGGTGAAGATGCGCCGGTTGGCCTTCACCACCCCGGACTCGCGGTCGTCGACGACCGCGTCGTCGAGGATCTCCGCGACCGTGGGGCCGACTCGGTCGAGGCTCTGCGTCATCGCACCCTCCCAGGTGGTGGACGTCCGGGTGTCCGGACCGGGAAGTTCTGCCGTCGACGGTGCTCGACGATGGCGCCGGACACACCAGGCATGTGCCTAGTCCTCAGCTAGGAACCACCCTGGTGACGGACGTCGGCCCAGGCGTTCTCCTAGTGCCGACCACGGATCGCGTCGATGCCGATCGGTCACTCGCGGACTCGTTGGGCAATCAGCGCGCCCAGGGCGAGGCGGACCGGTCGTCGTCCGGACATGATCGCCGCCGAGGGCGGGCCGACGACGGCCTCGACCTCCGACCCGACCATGGCGCGTCAACCGGAGGCGAGCTCGAACGCGATGTTCACCTCGAGCGTCCGCACGTCCATCCCGACCACGTGACCGGCGCCGACCCGGCGGCAACGATCACACGATCACCCGAGCGCCGGGAGCCCCGTCTCGGTGACGTGGCGCAGGGCGTCGAGGCCCGCGGCGATGGTCGGTTGGTCGCGGCTGCCGGCGCGCACGGCGGCGACGACGCGGCGGGTCGGCACGGGGTCGGTGGTGATCGGGATGCGGCGGGTGTCGTGATGGGCGGGCAGGTCGGCCAGGCGCGGGACGAGGGCGACGCCGAACCCGCGGGCCACCAGGGCCGCGCCGGTGTCCCACTCGTCGGCGAAGTGCGCGATGTCGGGCGCGAACCCGGCCGCGGCGCACGCGAGGGTCACGAGCTGGTGGTAGGCCCGCCCGGGGGTGCCGCAGATCCACGCGTCGCCGGCGAGGTCGGAGAGCGCGACCCGGCGGCGGCCGACCAGGGGGTGCTCGGGGCCGACGAGGACGTCGAGCGGCTCGTCGTAGAGGGCGTGCTGGTCGAAGGCGGTGTCGGAGGCCGGCGGGATGCTGGGGGTCGCGACGACCACGGCGAGGTCGGCCTCGTCGGCCGCGAGCAGGTCGAACGAGCGGGCGGGCTCGCTCTCGCGCAGGTGCACGCGCAGCCGTGGGTGCTCGTCGCGCAGGTGCTCGAGGGCCCGGGGGACGACGACCGCGGCGGCCGAGGAGAACGCCGCGAAGCGCAGGGTGCCGCCGACCGCGCCGGCCCGGTGGGCGGCGAGGTCGGCGCGGGCCTGCTCCCACTGGGCGGTGAGTGTGTCGCCGTGCTCGAGCAGGGTGCGGGCGGCCGGGGTCGGGCGGACCCCGCGCCCGACCGGCTCGAGCAGCGCCACGTCGAGCTCGCGGGCGAGGGCCTGCATCTGGTGCGAGACCGCCGAGGGGGTGAGCCGGCAGACCTCGGCGGCGGCGGTGACGGTGCCGTGGCGGGCGATGGCCGCGAGCACCCGCAACCGCCGGTCGATCATGTACACAACGTACAAGATCAGAGGTTCGACGTTGCGATGGACGCGGACGGAAATCGCCGCTGACACTGCAGAGGCACCACGGGGTCACGGCTGCCTCGCTGGTGCTCCATCACCCCCGCCGGGGCGATCCCTCGGCTGTTGCAGGAGTCAAGGATGTCCGCCTACCGCGTGATCGTCGTCGGCCTCGGGGGTCTCGGGTCCGCTGCTCTCTTCCGCCTCGCCTCCGCTGTCGGCTCGCAACCCGGCGGCGTCCTGGGGATCGAGCAGTTCGAGCTCGGGCACCACCGCGGCGCCTCCCAGGACCACTCCCGGATCATCCGGCTCGCCCAGCACCAGGAGGCGTACGCCGCCCTGGCCGCCCCCGCCTACAAAGCCTGGTACGAGGTCGAGGCCGAAGCGTGCCAGCAGATCGTCACCCCCACCGGCGGGCTGGTGATCGAGGACCGGGACGAGCGCCGCGGCACCGCGACCGGCACCCGCAACATCGAGGGCTACACCGCGATGTTCGACCGCCACGGGGTGGCCTACGAGCGCCTCGACGCCGACGAGCTGACCGCGCGCTGGCCCCAGTTCCGCACCCACGACGGCGTGGCGGCGCTCTACCAGCCCGACTCGGGCATCGTCGACGCCGCGCGGGCCAACGCCGTGCACATCGCGCTGGCCCGGGCCCACGGGGCCGAGGTCCGCGCGAACACCCCCGTGCGCGCAATCCGGCCCGACGGCGAGGGCGTCGCGGTGGTCACCGACGCGGAGACCCTGTACGCCGACCGCGTCGTCGTCGCGGCCGACGCCTGGACCAACCAGGTGCTCGCCGAGACCGGCGTGCAGTTCCCGCTGACCGTGCTGCGTGAGCAGGTCACGTACTACGCCACCCCGCACCTCGCGGAGTTCGCGCCGTCGCGGTTCCCGGTGTTCATGTGGCACGGTCGGCACAACTTCTACGGCTTCCCGGTCTACGGCGAGGTCGCCACGAAGCTCGGCCAGCACATGGGCGGCGACGAGACCACCGCCGACACCCGCACCTTCGAGCCCGACCCCGTGCGGCGCGAGCGCTACGCCGACTTCGTGGCGCGGCACGTCCCGCGTTTCGGGGGGCCGGAGCTGTACTCGAAGACCTGCCTGTACACGGTGCCGCCGGACCAGAACTTCATCCTGGACACGCTGCCCGAGCACCCGCAGATCACGGTCGCCAACGGCGCCGGTCACGCGTTCAAGTTCGCCGCGCTCATCGGGCGCCTGCTCGCGGACCTGGCCCTGGGTCACGAGCCGTCCCACCCCGTGGACGCCTTCTCGATCACCCGCCCCGCGCTGACCGACTCGTCGTTCCCCCGCAGCTTCCACGTCTGAGCAGGCCTTGAGCGCGTCAGCACCACCGAGAGGAGCCCGACAGCCATGACGAGCGACACCACGACCGGCCGCACCGCTCGCGTCGACCCGTACGCCGCGCTCCCGGCGCGGCCCGTCGACCCGGCCCTGTTCACCGCGGAGAGCACCTACGCGCCCACGCGGCTGCCCGTCGAGCTCGCCTCGACACTGCTGCCCGACGCCTACACCAGCCCGGAGTTCTTCGCCCTCGAGCAGCAGCGCCTGTTCACGACCTCGTGGGTGGCCGTGGGCATCACCAGCGACGTCGCCAAGCCCGGCGCCTGCATCGTCGTCGAGGTCGCCGGACGCTCGGTCTTCGTCACCCGCAACCGTTACGGCGAGCTGCGCGCCTTCCACAACCTGTGCCGCCACCGCGCCACCAAGCTGCTCGACAACGACGCCCGCGAGGTCGGCAAGCGCGGGCGCATCCGCTGCCCGTACCACAACTGGACCTACGACACCGACGGCACGTGCCTCGGCACGCCGCTGTTCGAGGACTCCGACGTGCCCGCCGGCCAGGAGCCGATCTTCGACACCTCGGTGGCCAAGGGCTTCGACCGCGCCGACTACGGACTGCTCGAGGTCGCGGTCGACTCGTGGGGCCTGTTCCTGTTCGTCAACCTGTCGCCGGACCCCGCGCCGCTGGTGACCCAGCTGGGGGACCTGCCGGAGCGCTTCGCCGACCACCGCCTCGACGAGTGGGTCACGCTACGGACGCTCACCTACGACGTCGCCGCGAACTACAAGCTCATCGGCGAGAACTTCATGGAGTACTACCACCTGCCCTGGGTCCACCCCGAGCTCAACCAGGTCTCCAAGTTCTCCGACCACTACCGCTGGCAGGGCCCCGGCAAGTACACCGGCATGTGCACCACGCCGGTGTCGCGCAACACCGACGCCGGCGGCTGGGACGGCCTCGCGCCCCTGTCGTTCCTCGGCCCGCAGGACGCCGACAGCGGCCGGTTCGTCTGGCTGTTCCCCGGCACCGCGCTGGTCGTGCTGCCCAACCACGCCTTCGTGCTGTTCAACCGGCCCGTCGCGCCGAACCGCACGGTCGAGACCGCGGTCCTGCTCGCCCACCCCGAGTCGCTCGACGGGACGGGCGGGGACCACACCGCCGCTGAGGGGGTGGAGCAGCTGGCCAAGTTCTGGGACCTGGTCAACCGCCAGGACCTCGAGATCGTCGAACGCGTCCAGGAGGGGCTGGAGAACCCCGCCTACCGCGGCGGACGGATGTGCTTCCGCTTCGAGGAGCCGCTGCACCGCTACCAGAACATGGTCGTCGACCGGATGGTCGGGATCGATCGGGTGCCCGGGGGTGACGAGGACACCATGACCCGTATGTTCCCCGACCCGTGAGCACCGCGACGCTCACTGACCAGGACAGCCTGGCCGTCGAGGACCCCTCCACCGGCGAGGTGATCGCCCACGTGGCGCGCGGCAATGGTGAGGACATCGACCGTGCGGTGGCCGCCGCCCGGGCGGGTGCGCGACGAGCCCGCCGGCGCACCCCGTCCGACCGTGGACGCATGCTGCGGGACCTCGCCTCCGAGCTCGACGGCGCCCGCGAGGAGCTCGCCCGCCTCGAGACCCGGGACACGGGCAAGCCGCTCTCCCTCGCCCGATCCGAGATCGCGGGCTGCGTCGCCTACCTCGACTACTACGCCGGCGCCGCCGACAAACAGCACGGCACGACGATCCCGCAGGGCCCGGGGTCGCTGGCGTACACGGTGCCCGAGCCGGTCGGCGTCACCGCGCACATCGTGCCGTGGAACGCGCCGCTGTCGATGCTGTGCCGCAGCGTCGCCCCGGCGCTCGCGGCCGGCAACACCGCGGTGGTCAAGCCCGCCGAGCAGACGCCGCTCACGGCGCTGCGCTTCGCCGAGCTCGCTCTCGCGGCCGGGCTGCCGCCCGACACCGTCGTCGTCGTGACCGGGCTCGGCGCCGAGGCGGGCGCCGCGCTGGCCGCCCACCCCGGCATCGGGTCGCTGACCTTCACCGGTTCCGTCGTCACCGGCCGCGCCGTGTTGCGGGCCGCGGCCGAGCACATCACCCCTGTCGTGACCGAGCTCGGCGGCAAGTCCCCGCAGATCGTCTTCGCCGACACCGACCTCGACGACGTCGCCGGCCAGGTGGTCACCGGCTTCACCGCCAACAGCGGGCAGTACTGCGACGCCGGGACACGCTTGCTCGTCGAACGATCGGTCCACGACGAACTCGCCGAGCGCATCGCGCTCCGAGCGTCGGAGCTCACTCTGGCTCCCGGAATCGACGACCCGGACCTGGGCCCGATGGTGTCGGCCGCACACCACCTGCGCGTCAACGACTACCTCGAGCTCGGTCGGGTCGAGGGCGCGACGCGGGTCGATCGGCCGCAACGGGTGCCCGACGGCGGCTACTTCGTGCCGCCCGTCGTGTTCACCGGCGTCACGCCGAACATGCGCATCGCCCGAGAAGAAATCTTCGGACCGGTGCTGGCAGTGCTGCCGTTCGACGACGAGGAGCAGGCGATCACGCTCGCCGACGGCACCGACTACGGCCTGGGCGTCGGTATCCACACCCGCGACGTCGACCGCGCGCTGCGCGTGGCCGACCGCGTCGACGCCGGCTACGTGATGATCAACGAGTACTTCGCCGGCGGCCCGGCCGTCCCGTTCGGTGGGACGAAGCTCAGCGGCACCGGACGGGAGCGCGGGCTCGTCGCGCTCGACAGCTACCTCCGCCACAAGACCGTCGTCGCCCGTGTCGGGCGCGCCCCCGGACAAGGAGAGCCATCGTGAGTACGGACGTCGCCGATGTCGTCGTCGTGGGCGGCGGGCTGGAGGGCTGCGCGGCCGCGTGGGCGTTGACGCAGGCCGGCGTCACCGACGTCACGATCGTCGAGCGCTCCACGGTCGGTGCCGGGGGCACGGGCAAGTCCTCGGGTGTCGTGCGCTGCCACTACGGCGTCTCGTCGCTGGCAGCGATGGCGACCCGCAGCCTCGAGACGTTCGAGAACGCGCACGACGTGCTCGGGGCGGACGTCGGCTTTCACCAGACCGGGTACGTGGTCGGGGTCGGCCCGGCCAACGTCGACGCACTACACGCCTCGATGGCCGCCCAGCGCGCCGTCGGGGTGCGTACTGAGGACATCGACCACACCGAGGTGCGCAAGCTCTGGCCGGTCGCCGACCTCGAGCCCTTCGCGGCCTTCGCGTGGGAAGAGCGCGGCGGCTACGGCGACGCCTACCAGACTGCCCAGGCCTTCGCGGGAGGCGCGCGTCGGGCCGGCGCGCGACTGCTTCAGGGCACGTGCGTCACGGCCATCCGCACCTCCGACGACCGGGTCACCGGCGTGGACCTCGCCGATGGCAGCACGATCGCAGCAGGGCACGTCGTCCTCGCCGCAGGCCCGTGGTCGGTAGCCCTGCTCTCCGCGCACGGAGTCGAGCTGCCCATCACCCCGCACCGCGAACAGATCGTGCTCGTCGACCCCGGTCAGGACGTCGGTCCCGTACCGGTGTTCTCCGACCTCGTGTCCCTCCAGTACATCCGCCCCGAGGGCGCGAACCAGCTCCTGTTCGGCAACTCCGACCTCTCGGTGCTCGAGCCGGCCGACCCCGACCGGTACTCGAACCGGGCCACGAACGCGTTCGTCGACCTCACGGTCGACAAGGTCGGCGACCGTCTGCCGGGCCTCGCGAACCCGGCGATCGCCGGGAGCTACGCCGGCTGCTACGACGTCACGCCGGACTTCAACCCGGTCATCTCGCGGACCGAGCTCGACGGGCTCATCGTCGCCGCCGGGTTCTCGGGGCACGGCTACAAGATCTCCCCGGCGGTCGGGCGGCTCGTCGCCGACCTCGTCATCGACGGGCAGAGCTCCGACGCCGACGTCCCCGCGGCCGATTTCCGTCTCTCCCGGTTCGCCGAGGGCGACCTGCTCACCAGCCCCCACCCCTACGTCGGCGCCGGCCAGATGCGTTGAGGAGACCACGATGGACCTGATCATTCACGAGCGGCGCGACGAGGCCGACGGTGTGGTGTCCCTGATCCTCGGCCGGGCCGACGGGGGTGAGCTGCCGACCTGGGCACCGGGCGCGCACGTCGACGTCACGCTCGGCTCCGACGCCGAGGACAGCGTCGTCCGCCAGTACTCGCTGTGCTCCGACCCCGGCGACCGGCAGCGCTGGCGTCTCGGCGTCCTGCGTGAGCCGTCGAGCCGCGGGGGCTCGCAGTACGTGTTCGACAAGCTGCACGACGGCGACATCGTCCAGATCAGCGAGCCGCGGAACCACTTCGCGCTCGAGGCGGCCGCGCGCTACGTCTTCGTCGCCGGCGGCATCGGGATCACCCCGATCCTGCCGATGATCGCGGCTGCCGAGGCGGCGGGCGCGGACTGGACGCTGCTCTACGGCGGGCGCACCCGGAGCTCGATGGCGTTCGTCGACGAGCTCGCCCGCCACGGCGACCGGGTCACCCTCGCCCCGCAGGACGAGGTCGGGCTGCTCAACCTCGTCGGGCTCCTCGCGGCCCCTCGTAGCGACACCCTCGTCTACGCCTGCGGCCCGACCCCGATGCTCGACGCCGTCGAGGCCATCACGGCGGGATGGCGTCCGGGCAGCCTGCGCGTCGAGCGGTTCACGCCGAAGGCGATCGATGACACCGGCAGTGAGACCTTCGAGGTCGAGTTCACGAGCAGCGGCATCACCGCGACCGTGCCGCCGGACCGCAGCATCCTGACCGTGGCGGAAGAGGCCGGGATCGCGGCGCTCTGGTCGTGCCGCGAGGGCACCTGCGGTTCGTGCGAGACGCCGCTGCTCGCCGGTCGCGCCGAGCACCGTGACTCGCTGCTCACCGACGAGGAGAAGGCCGACCAGAACACGATCTTCATCTGCGTCTCGCGGGCCGAGCGCGGATGCGACCGGCTCGAGCTCGAGCTCTGAATCGTGCGCATCGCCGAGATCCACGTCTACCAAGTGGATCTGCCGTTGAGCGGCACGGTCTACCGGATGGCTGACGGCGCCCGCACGGCACTGGACTCGACGATCGTGCGGATCGTGTCCGACATGGGCATCGCCGGGTGGGGGGAGACGTGCCCGGTCGGTCCGACCTACGCGCCCGCGCACGCGCTCGGGGCGCGAGCGGCCCTCGCGCAGATGGCGCCGGGCCTCATCGGGCGAGCCGTGACCGGTCCCCTGGAGATCCGACGCGCGCTGGACGGGCTCCTCGACGGGCACCACTATGCCAAGGCCGCGATCGACATCGCGGTCCACGACCTCCTCGGCCGAGCCCACGACATGCGGGTGTGCGACATGCTCGGTGGCGTGACGCGCGAGCGCGTCGACTCCTACTACTCCCTCACGATCGGCGATCCGGACGACGTGGCCGCCCTCGCCGCGGAGAAGATCGCCGAGGGCTACCCCCGCCTCCAGGTCAAGATCGGTGGCCGCCCGGTGGACGCCGACATCGAGACGATCCGGAAGGTCTGGGAGGCCACGGGATGCACCCGGCTGGCCGTCGACGCCAATCGAGCGCTGCCCGCCCGTGACGTCCTCCGGATCGACCGCGAGTGCGTCGACATCCCCCTCGTCCTCGAGCAGCCCTGCAACACCATGGAGGAGATCGCCGCGATCCGCGGGCAACTGGACCACGCGGTCTACCTCGACGAGAACACCGAGTCCCTCGGCCACGTGCTCCGAGCCATCTCCCTCGGAGTCTGCGACGGGTTCGGACTCAAGATCACCCGCCTCGGCGGTCTGGGCGCCACGGCCACCGTGCGTGACGTCTGCGAGGCCCGCTCGATGCCCCACACCTGCGACGACTCGTGGGGAGGGGACATCATCGCTGCAGCGTGCACGCACCTCGGGGCCACGGTGCAGCCACGCCTGTTCGAGGGGGTCTGGCTGGCCGCTCCCTTCATGGACGTCCACTACGATTCGAGCCACCCCGTGCGGGTGACGGGAGGGAGCATCCCGCTACCGACCGGGCCCGGTCTCGGCATCACCCCCGACGAGGGCGTGTTCGGTGACCCCGTCGCCTCCTTCGCCTAGCCCGACGACGCGTCCCCGACCCCGCCCCGCCGCCTACCGCACGCCGTCCCGCCGCCCGTGGTGGTGCATGACGTGCTTGGTCCGCGAGAAGTCGTCCAGGGCGTAGATCGACAGGTCCCGCCCGTAGCCCGAGCCCTTGAAACCACCCCAGGGCACCTCGCTGGAGAGCACGAGGTGGGCGTTGACCCAGACCGTGCCGAAGTCCAGCCGGCCCGCGACGTCGTGGCTGCGCCGGGCGTCGTCGGTCCACACCGAGGCGGCCAGGCCGTACGGGGTGGCGTTCGCGCGGCGGACGGCCTCGTCCTCGCCGGTGAAGGTCTCGACGGTCACGACCGGTCCGAAGATCTCCTCGCGGGCGCACTCGGCGCCCTCGGGGACGTCGACGAGGACCGTGGGCGGCACGAACCACCCGGGACCGGGCGACGGCGTGCCGCCGAGTACCGCCCGGATGCCCTGGCGCGCGGCCCGCTCGAGGTACCCGGCGACGCGGTCGTGGTGGGCCCGGGAGACCAGCGGGCCGATCTCGACGTCCTCGCCCGCGCCGGGCTCGCCCACGACCAGCGTCCCGACCTCGCGGACCAGGTGGTCGACAAGCTCCGCGGCCACGTCCTCGTGCACCAGGACCCGGCAGTCGGCCCCGCACCCCTGGCCGGAGTTCCAGAACCCGGCGGCACGCAGCGACACGGCCGCGGCGGCCAGGTCGGCGTCCGGGAAGACGACGACCGGTGCCTTGCCCCCGAGCTCCAGGTGCACGCGTTTGAGCGACTCCGCCGCCCGGCGCGCGACCGAGCGACCACTCGCGACCGATCCGGTGAGCGCGATCATCGCGACGTCGGGGTGGTCGGCGAGGCGACCACCCACCTCCGGGCCGTAACCGGTGACGACGTTGAGCACCCCCGGCGGCAGCAGGTCGGCGGTCAGCTCCGCGAGCCGGAGCGTCGTCAGCGGCGTCTGCTCCGACGGCTTGATCACCAGAGCGTTGCCGGCGGCGAGGATCGGGGCGATCTTCCAGGCGGCCATCATCAGCGGGTAGTTCCAGGGCGTGACGACGCCGACGACGCCCAGCGGTTCGCGCAGGATCACCGACAGGTGGTCCTCGACGTAGGTCCCGGCCCCCTGGGTGGTGAAGCCCCGGACCGCGCCGGCCATGAACCGGAAGGTGTCGACGCTGCCGGCGACGTCGTCGCGGGAGACCGCGAGTGGCTTGCCCGTGTTGACCGACTCGAGGACCGCGAGGTCCTCGGTGTGCTGCTCGAGCCGGTCGGCGACGGCGTGCAGGGCCGCGGCGCGGTCCCTCGGTACGGTCGCGCCCCAGCCGGCCTGCGCGCGTCGCGCGACCGCGACGGCGCGATCGACGTCGGACGGGGTCCCGGCGACGACGGCGGTCACGGCGACCTCGGTGCAGGGATCGACCACCTCGATCCAGGCGTCCCCGTCGCCGGGACTCGTTCCTCCGTCGATGACGTGCCCGCGCGCCGGCAGCAGCCGCGGATCGAGCAGCGACCGTCCGCGCCGCACGGGCGTCCCGTCGGTCCCGCGACGTGCGATGTGGGCGGGGGAGTCCCCCACCACCCGGGCGCCGGCCGCGCGCAGGAGGTCGGCCAGTCGTCCGCGGTGTGACACGTCCAGCTCCTGGACCGGAGGGCGGGGCTCACCGACGGGGACGCCGACGAGTTCGAGACCGGCCTTGACCGCCGCGATGTAGTTGACGGTGTCCAGGAACGCGCAGATCGGGAAGAGGTCGGCCCACAGCGACCGCGCCGCGGCCAGGTCACCGCGGACCGCGAGGGCCTCGTGGAGGTCGACGCACTGCCGGGGCAGGACGCTGGCCAGGCCCCACACCGCGGCCGGGGCCCCGCCGGCGAAGGCCGAGAGGGTCAGGCTGTCCCATCCGTTGAGCACCGCGCCGACGTCGGGATGGTGCTGGAGGTGGGTCAGGACGGTGATGTCCCCGCTGCTGTCCTTCACCGACGCCACGCCGGAGCGTTGCACCAGCTCGACGAGCTGGGCGGCGGTGATCTCGACGCCGGTCAACGAGGGCATGTGGTAGTAGGTGACCGGCACGTCGACCGACTCCACGATCGCGTGCACGTGGGTCACGAGCTCGTCGAACGTCGGCTTCTCGTAGTACGGCGGCGCGACCATCACGCCCGCCGCCCCGGCCTTCGCGGCGTGCACGCTGAGCTCGACGGCGGCCGCGGTCGTCGGCGCGCCGGTCCCGGCGATCACGGGGACCCGTCCGCGGGTCGCGGCCACGAACGTCTCGGTGAGGAGCGTGCGCTCGTCGGAGTCCAGGGCGGTGAACTCGCCGGTGCTCCCGCCGACCACGAGACCGCGGACACCTCCGTCGACGAGGTGCTCGGTCAGCGGGTCGACGGCGGACCGGTCGAGCGCGCCGTCGGGGCCGAGCGGGGTGGGGACGGCGGCCAGGATTCCGTGCAGGTC
Source organism: Actinomycetospora sp. ABD4_176 (assembly GCF_056311855.1). NCBI lineage: Bacteria > Bacillati > Actinomycetota > Actinomycetes > Pseudonocardiales > Pseudonocardiaceae > Actinomycetospora > Actinomycetospora sp. ABD4_176. The sequence goes on from NZ_CM149974.1 coordinate 5,730,407, forward strand.
CAGGTCGGGCATGGGGTCGTCCTCCCGGGGGTGTGGCGATCAGGCGGAGGCCGCGACGACGGGGGCGTCGGCGGGCCGGTGCGAGGCCGGTACGTCGCGTCGGCGGACCACCCCGGGGCCGTAGAGCTTCTCGCGCAGGGTCGACCCCGCGTACTCGGTCTGGACGAGGCCGCGGCGCTGTAGCTCGGGGACGACGAGCTCGACGAAGTCGGCGATGTCCTGGAACTTCACGGCGTGGGCGAGGTTGAAGCCGACGACGCCGGTCTCGTCCTTCCAGGCGGTCAGCTCGTCGGCGACGGTGTGCGGCGAGCCGACGATCGTCGGGCCGGCGCCGCCGATGCCCACGAACTCGGCGATGTCACGGGGCGTCCACTCCTTCTCCGGGTCCATCGTGGAGAAGAGGTCGATCATGGTCTGGCCCGCGTCGGTGCGGACGTGACGAAGGGGCACGTCGGGGTCGAACCGGGACATGTCCAGGCCGGCCCAGCCGCTGTAGCGGGCCATCGCCCCGGCGTAGCTGACGAGCCGCCGGTACGACTCGTACTTCGCGTGGGCCTGCTCGTCGGTCGGGGCGACGACCACGTTGAGCATCTGGAGCACCTTGAGCTCCTGCGGGTCGCGTCCCCGCTCGGCGGCCAGGGTCCGGAGGGAGTCGACCTGACGCCGCAGCGCTCCCTTGGTGATCGCGTTGACGAAGACACCCTCGGCGCTGGCGGCGGCGAGCGCGCGCCCCTGCGACGAGCCACCCGCTTGGAAGATCACCGGTGTCCGCTGCCGCGAGGGCTCCCACTGGGCGAAGCCGGGCACGCGGAAGTAGGCACCGTCATGGTCGATGTCGTGGATCCGGGAGGCGTCGGCATACACACCGCGCTCGGCGTCATGGACGGCGGCGCCGTCCTCCCATGACTCCTCCCACAGCCGGCGGCACACCTTCAGGTACTCCGCGGCCATGGCGTAGCGCTCGTCGTGGGGCACCTGGTGACCGCTGCCCAGGTTGCGCGCAGCGCTCGCGGAGTACGAGGTGACGAGGTTCCAGCCGGCGCGCCCTCCGGTGAGGTGGTCGAGGCTCGCGAAGCGTCGGGCCAGCGCGTACGGGTGCTCGTAGGCCGTCGAGGCCGTGACGCCGAAGCCGAGGTTCTCGGTCACGCTCGCCATCGCCGGGACCACGAGGAACGGGTCGACGAGCGGAATCTGAGCGGCGTCGGCCAGTGCCGAGGCGGGGCTGCCCTCGTAGACGTCGTGGTAGCCGGTGTTGTCGGCGAAGAAGACGCCGTCGAAGCGGCCGGCCTCGAGCATCCGGGCGTAGTCGGCCCAGTAGTGCAGGTCGGTGTAGCGGTGGCCACGGTCGCGCTCATGACGCCAGAGGCCGGCCGAGAGGTGTGCCGGGGCGCCGAAGTCGAAGGCGAAGAGCCGCATCCGGTCGGACACGATCGGTCTTCCTTTCAGGGCGGGACGGAACGGGCGGCAGCGATTGAACGATATGTTCAGTATGTGAGCACAAACAGGGTGCGATGCCACGGTCGACGCCGTCAAGGGCCGTGAAGCCGCAAGAGTGAGAGGAGCTTGCATTGACCACGGCTCTACGACGGTGCCATCCTGCGGCCGACAGATCGTTCACCAGTTGGACGGTTCGTTCACAAAACGAAGTACGCGTCGGTCCGAGCCGGCGCGTGGAGGAGGTGGCCTGGGTGTCGGCGCGACTCAGGTGTCGCGCCCGCTCCAGAGCTGAGCGGTGAGTTCGTCGACGGTCTTCTGCATCTCGAAGAGCGCCTCGGGAATCTGCTCGCGCCCGAAGCGGTTCCGCGGCCCGTTCAGGGTCAGCACTGCCACGAGGGCGCCCGCGCCGTCGCGGACGGGGCGCGACAGGGCGAGCAGGCCGTCCTCGAGCTCGTTGTCGATGATGGCGAAGCCCTGCTCCCGCACCTGCGCGAGCTCTCTCTGCAGGACCTCACGGTCGACGATCGTGCTGGGCGTGAACGCCTCGAGCGTCTCGGGCAGCGCTCGGACGACCGATCTGGGCTCCTGCTCGGCGAGCAGCACCTTGCCCGTCGAGCTCGCGTGGAGGGGGTAGCGCTCGCCGATCATGTTGCGGGCGATGACCCCGACGACCCGCGAGCCCGACGCCTCGGCGACGAGGTCGATGCCGCCCTGCGGGTTCGGCACCGAGAGGGTGACCGACTCGTCGAACTTCTCCGCGAGTCCCTCCAGCAGCGGTTGGGCGCGGGCGACGAGGCCGGCGTAGGGGTCGGCGTGCCGTCCGAGGCGGGCGAGCTCCCAGCCGAGGACATAGGTGGTGTCGAGGCGCTCGACGAGGCCTTCCTGCTGCAGGCTGTGGAGCAGGCGGAACGTCGTCGGCCGGGTCAGCCCGGTGGCCCGCGCCAGAGCCGTCGCCGTAGCCCCCGACCGCGGGTGGTTCGCGAGCTCGCGGAGGAGCCGGACGGCCTTCCGCACCGAGCGGTTGCTCGACTCGGGCTGCTCGCCAGCCTCGGCAGAGTCGCCCATGCTGCCCTTCTCTCGACCACGGCGCCGGTGTACGTACGCCTCGGCGCCCGACGAGTGTAGTCAGCGTGTTCACCTGCTGAACGCCGGCAGGGCCCTGGGCCCACGGGCCGTGTTCGTTCTGCAGGCCTGCTCGAGGCCTTCCTGTGTCGACGATCCACACCGCGTCCGGCGCTGTGCCCGCCGCGTGGACGCGGCTCTCAGAACCCTCGGCGGTGCGTGTACCGGGCGCGCGCCGCGGTGAGGTACTCGGGCACGGTGACGTCCCACCAGCCGGTCTGCACCATCGCGGTGTGCTCGGGGTCGGAGGTCGTGGCGACCTCGAGCAGCACCGGCCCGTCGGCGCGCAGGGCGCGGCGCAGGGCGGGACCGATCGCGTCGGGGTCCTCGATCCGCTCGGCGCCGGCGCCGAGCGAGCGCGCCAACCCGGCGAGGTCGGCGGCGTAGGGCCGGGGGCCGAGGTGGCGGAAGTCGGTGGCGAGGGCGCGGTCGGGCCCGTGCAGCGCGAGCTGGCTGTCGCGCACCGACGTCCATCCGGCGTTGTTGCAGGCCAGGACCACGAGCGGTAGGTCGAGCGCCGCGGCCACGGCGAGCTCGGTGCCGCTCTGCAGCACGCTGCCGTCGCCGACGAGCGCGAGGACGGGCACGTCGGGGCGGGCCAGCCGCACACCGATCGCGGTGGGGATCGCGAAGCCCATCTCCGACATGCCCCCGGAGACGATGGTGGTCCGGGGCTCGTAGACCGGGAACTCGGAGAAGGCCTGATCGGCGCAGTACCCGGTGTCGGTGACCAGGACGGCCTCCCGGGGAAGGGCCGCGCGCACCTCGACCAACACACGCGAGACGGTCGACGGGCGGTGCTCGGTGGTGCGCGCCGGGGCGAGCCGCGACTCCCAGCCGGCGCGCAGCTCCCGCAGCTCGGGAACCCGGTCGACGCCCGCTCCCGCGCGCCCGGCGAGCTCCCGGGCCAGGTCCTCGAGCGCCAGGCGGGCGTCGCCGTGGATCCCGATCTCGGCGGGATAGTTCTTGCCGATCTCGGTGCCGTCGATGTCGATCTGCACGAGCCGCGTGACCTCGGGGATCGCGAAGGTCACCCCGGGCCGGTAGGACGAGGCGATCCGGTCGGTGAAGCGGCAGCCGACCGCGAGCAGGACGTCCGCGGTGCGGGTCATCGCGTTGCCGGCGTCGGTGCCGATGTCGCCGCACCCGCCGGCCTCGAGGTCGTGGTCGGCGGGGAGAGCCCCTTTGCCCTGGTAGGTGTGCACCACCGGGGCGCCGAGGTGCTCGGCCACCGCCCGCAGTGCCTCGGTGGCCGACGCGGCGATCACGCCGCCGCCGGCGAGGACGACGGGACGCCGGGCCGCGGCGAGCAGCTCCGCCGCCGCCACGATCGCGGCGTGCTCGCCGCGTGGCCGCGACGGCACCGTCGTCGTGGGCGGCGGGCGCCACTCGGCGCTCTCGGCCTGGACGTCCTGGGGAACGTCGATGAGCACCGGGCCGGGGCGGCCCTCGGTCATCGTCGTGAACGCCCGCGCGAGGACGGCGGGGAGCTCGTCGGCGCGCTGGGGCTGCCACCAGCGCTTCACGACCGGCTCGGCCATGCGCGGGAAGTTCGCCCCGTGCGGCCGGTCGATCTCCTGGAAGGTGCCCCGCCCGACGAGGTAGGTGTGGACGCCGCCGGTGAGCAGCAGCAAGGGCACCGAGTCGACGAAGGAGCCGGCCAGCGCGGTCAGGGTGTTGGTCGCGCCGGGTCCGATCGACACGCACGCGGCGGCGAGCCGGCCCGTCGCGCGGTACCGGGCGGCGGCCATGTGCACCGCGCCCTGCTCGTGCATCGCCGGGATGACGCTGATGTCGCCGCGCCCGACGAACGCGTCGAGCAGCGCGGTGTTGCCGTGCCCGGGGATGGTGAAGACGTGCTCCACGCCTTCCCGGACCAGGTGCTCGACGATCATCTGTCCACCGGTGAGTCGCACGGTCCCGGCCGTCATGACGGCAGGGAGAGCCGGGCGGTCCGGCCGCCGTCGAGGACCACGACCTCGCCGGTGAGGAACGCCGCGCCGTCGCCGGCGAGGTACACCGCGAGGTCGCCGACGTCGGTCGGCCGGCCGGTGCGCCCCACCGGGTGGAGGCCGGTGAGGGCCCGCCGGGCCGCGCCGGGGTCGGGGTGGGCGGCGAGGTAGTACTCGCTGAGGTCGGTGTCGATCCATCCGGGGGCGATCGCGTTGCAGCGGATGCCGTCGCGGCCCAGGTCGACGGCCATGGCGCGGGTCATGCCGTGCAGGCCGGCTTTCGTCGCGCTGTAGGCCGCGTGCTCGGGGTTGGCCGCCCGCCCCTCGATGGATCCGATGTTGACGATGCTGCCGCCGCCGCGAGCGCGCAGGTGGGGCAGCGCGGCCTGGACGAGGAACAGCGGGGCGCGCAGGTTGAGCGCGACCATGCGGTCCCACTCCTCGGCGGTGATCGCGTCGATGCTGCGCTCGAGCATCGTTCCGGCGTTGTTGACCACGATGTCGAGGCCGCCGAGCAGCTCGGCGGCACGGTCCACGGTGTCGCGGAGGCTCGATGGGTCGGTCAGGTCGGCCCGGACGCCGACGACGCCAGCCCGCCCGCCGAGGTCCGCGGCGAGGGGCCGGCGCTGGAGGACCGCCACCTGGGCGCCCGCGTCCAGGAACCGCTCGGTGACGCCGCGGCCGATGCCCTCGCCACCTCCGGTCACCAGCGCGAGTCTGCCTTCCAGCGTCATGGGCCCTCCCTCCCGGCGATGCGCTGCCACGGTGCCATCCGGGTCCGCCCACCACACCGGCGGCCTCAGCCCTGCAGGGCCTCCGCGGCGATCTCGTCGATGGCGTGCAGCGCGTGGGCGACGGTCGGCCTCTCGGCCGTGCCCGCGCGGGTCAGCGCGACGATGCGGCGCACCGGCGCGCTGGGGCCGGCGAGCCGCAGCCGGACCACGTCGTCGCGGTGCAGCGTCGCGAGACGGGGGATCATGAAGATCCCCAGGCCGTGGGCGACGAGGGCGGCGCCGGTGCTCCACTCGTCGGAGTAGTGGGCGACCGTGGGCCGGAAACCCGCGGCCTGGCACGCGGCGAGGGCCAGGCGGTGGTAGGCGCCGTCGGGCCGGCCGAGGATCCACGGCTCCGACGCCGCATCCCGCAGCGTGACCCGGGAACGGGCGGTGAGCCGGTGGCCGACGGGGACCGCGAGGTCGATGGGGTCGTCGAGCACCGGGCGCTGCTCGAAGCGGATGTCGGTCTCGGGCGGGACCCGGTCGTCGACGACCAGCAGCGCGAGGTCGCAATCGCCGGCGAGCAGCAGGTCCACGCAGCGGGCGGGTTCGGCCTCCACGACCTGGATCGCCAGGCCGGGGAAGCGGTCGCGCAGGGAGGCGGCGGTCGGGGCCAGCACGGTGGTCGCGGCCGTGGAGAACCCGCACAGCCCGATCGACCCCGCGGCGTCCTCGACGGCCGTGAGCTCGGCCCGGGCCCGCTCGGACTGGGCGTGCAGGACGTCGGCGTGCCGCAGCAGGACGTGGCCGGCGGCGGTCGGCTCCATCCGGCGGCCGACCTGCTCGACGAGGGTGACACCGAACTCCTCGGCGAGGCTGCGCAGCTGCTGCGAGATCGCCGACGGCGTGAAGTGCAGCGCCCGCGCCGCCGCGGTCACGGAGCCGTGGTGCGCGACGAGCTGCAGGGTCCGCAGGCGCGAATCGATCATGTAGCGAAGCTACACCGCATTGGCGCCGGTCTCGGGTCGTCGCTGAACACGCGGACTCGCATCGGATCGCCGTCGCCGCACCGATCGCCCGTCGCGGTGGTGGCCTACGCTCCGGGCGACGATCGGGAAGGTGGTCGATGGGCCGACCGGTGGACCCGCGCCGCGCGGACGAGGTGCTCGATCTCGCGGTCGCCTTCCTCGCCCGGCACGGGCTGGTCGGCCTGTCGATGCGCAAGCTCGCCGCCTACCTGGGCGTGAGCACGAACACCATCTCTTACCAGTTCGGCTCCCGGGACGGGCTCATCGACGCGGCGCTGGCTCGTGCGCGTTCCGCGACCCTCGACATGTTGACCGACCTGCGGACCCGCCGGCCGGAGCTCCCCGTGGCGGACGCGGTGCGCGAGCTGTGGGCGTGGTGGCGCGAGGAGCCCGAGCGACTCGCCTTCCCCCGGCTGAACCTGGAGGCGATGCTCACCTCGGACACGGCGACGGTGTCGCCCGAGCGCCGCCGGGACCTCCTGCTGTTCTGGGTGCACTACTTCACCGAGTGGCTCGTGGCCGAGGGTCGTGGCCGGCGGGAGGCCGAACGTCTGGCGTCGCTGATGCTCGCGGCGCTCACAGGTCTGATCGTCGATCACCTGAGTACGGGGGAGGACGCGGGCGGCTCGGAGGACACCGAGAACATCCGGCGCGTCGACGACGCCCTCGACCTGCTCGCTGCGGCCCTCGAGCGGTGACCGCGAGCAGTTCTTGGAACGACTGTTACGTTGACGCGGAGAGCTGCTGTGCGATCCGGAGGCGAACGTGACGCTCGACCGATCCCGTCCGATGCACCTCGGCGTCGTCCTCGCCCCCTCCACCGTGCACATCGCCGGGTGGCGCCACCCCGACGCGCTCTCCCACGCCGGGGCGACGTTCGCCGATCTCCGCGACATCACGCGACGGGCCGAGGCCGAGAAGATCGACTTCGTGTTCCTCCCCGACGAGCTGTGCCTGCCCGACGCGAGCGACGACGTCCTCAGCCGCGACCCCGTCGTCCACCGCTTCGAGCCGCTCACCCTGCTCTCCGCCCTCGCGGTGACGACCGAGCGGATCGGGCTCGTCGCCACCGCGACGACGACCTACAACGAGCCGTACCACCTCGCGCGCAAGCTCGCCTCCATCGACAACCTCAGCGGGGGGCGCGTGGGCTGGAACGTGGTGACCTCCTACGTCGAGGCCGAGGCGAGGAACTTCCACCTCTCCGAACATGCGACCTACGACAACCGCTACGACCGGGCGCGGGAGTTCTGCGAGGTGACCGCCGGTCTGTGGGACAGCTGGACCGACGATGCGTTCGTGCTCGACAAGGCCTCCGGACGTTATTTCGACCCGTCGGGCCTGCGGCGGCTCCACCACGAGGGCGAGCACTTCCGCGTCGCCGGACCCCTGAACGTCGTGCGGTCACCCCAGGGACACCCGGTCATCGTCCAGTCGGGAGCCTCCGAGCCCGGGCGGCAACTGGCCGGTGCCATCGGCGAGGTGGTCTTCACCGCCCAGCGCGAGCTGGGCGCCGCCGTCTCCTTCGCCGCGGACGTCAAGCGGCGGGCCGTCGAGCACGGGCGCGACGAGGCCGATCTGTTGGTCGTCGCAGGGATCAACCCCGTCATCGGCGGCACGATGGACGAGGCCCGGCGCAAGCACGACGAGCTCCAGGAGCTGATCCACCCCGAGGTCGGGCTCGCACGACTCTCGCAGCTCCTGGGCTTCGACCTCTCGGGCCACGACCTCGACGGGCCCCTCCCGGACGACATCCCGACGACCAACTCGTACCGCAGCCGCCAGGACCTGATCGTGCGCATGGCCCGCTCGGAGGGGCTGACGATCCGTCAGCTCTACCGGTCCGTCGTCGGTTCCTACGGACACCGCACCCTCGTGGGGACGCCCGAGACCGTGGCCGACTCGCTCCAGGAGTGGCACGCGGCGGGTGCCGTCGACGGCTTCCTCGTGGCGTCCTCCCACCTGCCGTCGGGGTTCGACGACTTCGCCGGCGGCGTCCTGCCCGTGCTGCGTTCGCGCGGTCTGTTCCGGGAGGACTACGCGGGCACCACGCTGCGGGACCACCTGGGACTCCGACGCCCGTCGCCGCCCCACGCGGTCGGGAGCCGGTCGACCGCGTGACCCGGCGCACGGGGGCAGCCGCCCTGACCGGGCGTTCCCGAGTGCGACGTCGGCGGCGACCTGCGGCGGAGGCGCCACGATCCGATCATGTAGACGTGCTACATACTGGCTGCAAATCTCTGTGATGGCGGTGAAACATCACCAGGTGCACCGTCGATTGCGTGCCCCTGATGACCTCTCCCGCGGCCCTCCGTCCGTCCGGCCCCGCCGCACTCTCGCCCCGGGCGACCCGGCCCTGGGTCCTCGGGGTGCTCGTGCTCCTCGCGGCGGGCGCCAACATGCCCAGCCCGCTCTACCCGCACTACCAGCAGACGTTCGGGTTCAGCGACCTGACGATGACCACGGTGTACGCGGTGTACGGGCTGGTCAGCGTGCCGGCCCTGCTGCTGCTCGGGCCTCTCGGTGACCGGCTCCCGCCACGACGGGTCCTGCGCGCCGGCGTCGCCGCCGCCGCGGCGGGGACCGTGTGCCTCGCCGTCGCGACCAGCCCGGCCTGGCTCGTGGCCGGCCGCATCGCCTACGGCCTCGCGCTCGGCGCCGTCACCGGCGTGGGGATGGCGCTGACCACCCGCACGGTCCCCGGCGCGCGCACCGTCGGGGCGGGAGCCGTGGCGTTCCTGCTCGGCTCGGCGGCCGGGCCCGCGGTCACCGGCGTGCTCGCCCAGTACGCACCGGCGCCCTCGGTCCTGCCCTTCCTGGTGCACCTGGTCCTGCTCGCGATCGTGTTCGCGGGGCTCGGCTCGGTGCGGGACGCGGTCGTGCACCAGCCGCGTCAGACCGCGAGCCGCGACACGGATCCGAGGGACGGCGAGGTGGGGGAGGACGCGGCGGTCGCCTCGCCCGTCGCCCTGGACCGGGCGACGCGACGCGTGCTGCTGGTCACCGCGGGCAACGGCTTCCTGGGGTGGACGGTGGTCGGCCTGTTCCTCGGCCTGCTCTCGTCACTCGTCGAGCGGGCGTCGGGTACGGGCAGCCCGGCCGTCTCCGGCGGCGTCGCGGGGGCGCTGCTCGCCGCTTCGGCGCTCGCGACACCCGCACTGCGGCGTCTCGGGCCGCGACGCGCCCAGCTCGTGGGTCTCCTCGCCATGGTCGTACCGCTGGGCACGCTGGCCTCCGGCACGGTCTCGCCGGCTGCGATGCTGCTCGCGTGCGGGGTCGGCGGACTGGCCCACGGACTGCTCTACACCGGCGCCGCGCAGATGGTGAGCGAGGTCGTGCCCGCGCATCGAGCCAGCGGTGTCACCGCTGCGGTCTACGTCGCCTTCTACCTCGGCGCCGCCCTCCCGACCCTCCTCACCGGTCTCATCACGATGGTGGTCCCCCTGACCGTGGCCGTGCCGGTGATGGCCGTCAGCGCGCTCGCCCTCACGCTCGTCGCGCTGGTGGCCACCACCCGGCTGCCCGGTCTCCTCCGCCGCGACGGCTACCCGGCAGCGAGGTCGGAGGCGTCGGTGAACTCCTCCTGGTGGATCAACCGCGGCGCCATACGGCGACGCTTGAAGACCTTGCGTCCGGCCTCGACCATGGCCGGCGGGCCGCAGAGGTAGCCGGCGTATCCCTTGCAGGTGGAGAAGTCCTCGAGGACCGCGTCGGTCACCATGCCGGCCGCCCCCTCCCACTCCTGCTCGGAGAGGACCGGGCGGTAGTGGAAGTGCGGGTGCTCGGCGTCGAGGCGGGTGAAGAGCTCGACGTCGTAGAGATCCTCGGAGGTGCGCCCGCCGTGGTAGAGCCACAGCTCGGGCACCAGGTCCTCGGCGAGCGCCGCGTGGACGATCGACTTCATCGGCGCCAGACCGGTCCCGCCCGCGACCAGGATCGCGGGTTCGTCCTGGGGCTTGCCGACGCCGAACACGCCCATCGGCCCCCGGACCTCGACCCGGTCCCCGACCGCCAGGTGCGCGAAGATCCAGCCAGCGGTTGCGGCGCCGCCCTCGGTGCGCCGGACGTGCAGCTCGAGCGCCGCGGTGTCGGAGGGCGCGTTGGCCATGGAGTACTGGCGGCGGATGTCGGTGCCGGGCACCAGCAGCTCGACGTACTGGCCGGCGGTGAACGGCATCGGCTCGTCGAGGTCGATCACCAGGCGGCGGGTCTCGCGCGCGATGTCGTCGAGCACGGAGACGGTGCCGTGGACGTCGCGCAGCGGGTGGCGGACCACGCCGTCGTCGGCGACGTCCGCGACCGGTTCGACGAGCAGGTCGCTCGCCGGGGTCGCCTGGCAGGCCAGAGCGAGACCCTCGGTGCGCTCCTGGCCGGTGAGGATGAAGTCCGACGACCCGCGGTGGTCGATCTCGCCCTCGAGGACGTGCATCTTGCAGCTGCCGCAGGTGCCCTGGCTGCAGCCGTGGGGCAGCCAGGTGTTGGCGCGCAGGAACGCGTCGAGGATGCTCTGGTCGGCGCCGCAGGCGACCTCGGTCTCGAGGGTCTTCAGGCGCGCGGTGTACTGCTCGGTCATCTCAGACCTCCCATCGGGCGTGGAGCTCGGTGGGGCCACGGAAGCCCCAGCCCCAGAAGTCGATGTCGTGCCGGTCATCGCGCTCGAGGTTGGGGATCGCCTCGAAGAGCTCCTCGAGGGCGATGCGGCAGACCTCGCTCGCGAACGACGCCCCGGCGCAGGCGTGCTTGCCCGCGCCGAAGGCGAGGTGGGGCACCGGCGGTCGGTCCAGGTCGTAGCGCGAGGGCGCGCCGTAGTCGTTGGTGTCGTGGTTGGCCGAGCCGTAGGACAGCATCACCACCGATCCGGCCGGCAGGAACGTTCCACCGACCGTGGTGTCGACCTTGTTCGTCCGGGCGACGGCCGACCAGATCGGTGAGGTCCAGCGCAGGCTCTCGATGATCGCGCGCGGGATCAGCTTCGGGTCGTCGACGACCTGCTCGAACTGCTCGGGCCTGGTCCACAGGCCCGCGACCGTGGACGCCATCGCGTGACCGGGTTCCTGCATGGCCCCGAGCAGGAAGACGAAGATCGTGGGATAAAGCATTTCGCGCGGTCGCGTCTGCCCTTCGGGCATCCCGTCGTGCAGCCAGTGAGAAAGAGCGCTGTCGTCGGGCTCGGCGATCCACCCGTCGATCAGGGGATCGACGACCTCGTGGATTTCGGCGCGGGCCTCGTCGCCGGGGATGAAGCCGTCGGGATTGGCCCAGTCTCCATTGGGTAGCACGGCGGCGTTGGTGAACGACACCGACAGCTTGTGGAACCATTCACGCAGCTTGTCGGAGCTCACCGATTGCAGGCCCATGAGATCACCGAGCGAACGCACGCTGACGGGCTCGCAGAACTCCGCGACCAGGTCGGCCTCGCCCTTGTCCTCGATGGCCTCGACACAGCGGCGGGCGATCGGGCGCACGAGGTCCTCGACGTACCGGTTGACCTCGGCGGGCTGCAGCGACGGCTCGACCATGCCGCGCAGCTCGTCGTGCTCCGGGCCGTTGGCGTTGAGGACGTTGGGGTGTCCGAACGTGCGACCACCCGCCGGACTGATGACCCCGTCCCAGATGTCGCTGTTCGCGGCGACCTCCTGGCAGGTCTCCTTCGTCGTGGCGACGTGGAAACCGAGCGCCGGGATGAAGGCCACCGGTGCCTCGCGACGCAGGCGTTCGTAGACCGGATACGGATCGCGTTCGAGCTCGGTGACGGTGACATCATTGAGCCACGCCAGAATCTGAATGCTCGGTGGTCGTCATCGGCGTTCGGCCTCCCCGCCTCGTCGTGGTGGTGGACGGAGAAGGTAGGGATCGGTGACGCCGCCGACGACACGCTTCGCGCGGCGCCGATACCGATCGCGCGACGAGTTTGTGATCGCGATCTCAGGTATTCTCCGCCCATGCCGGCCGAACCGGAGACGACACCGCGCGACTGGGACCACGTCTCACGCGCCGTCGCCGCGGCCTACTTCCCCCACGAGCTGCGGGTGCTCGGTGGCGGGACCGCGCCCCGACCGACGCTGCGCACGCTCGACCTCGGCCCGGTGTTGATCGGCTACGTGGGGTGGGGCGCCGATGTCGAGATCGCCTGCGACTACCCCGACGCCTACGAGGTCAACATGCCGTTGCGGGGCACGCTCGAGAGCCGCGGCCGGTACGACACGGTGACGTCGGCCCCGGGCCAGGCGACCGTCTTCCGGGCCGACACCCCCTCGCTCATCAGCCGCTGGGACTCCTCGTGCACCGTGCTGGGGGTCAAGTTCGACGCCGACTGGCTCGACCGTGAGGCCGCGCAGGTGCTCGATCGCGACGTCGTGCGTGTCGGTGGCCTCGTGCCCGACCAGCTCCAGCTCGGTGACGGCGCCGCCCGCGAGTGGTCCCGGCTCGTGACCGGGATCGCGGAGCACCTGTGCGAACCCGGCGCCTTCGGCAGCTCGCCGAAGGTCAAGGAGCAGCTCGCCGGCGCCGTGGCTGCCGGCTTCCTCACGGCGAGCTGCCCGGACGACGGCGCGTCGGCCGCGCGCATTCGCCCTCGTCGTCGACGCCCTGCACGACGATCCCGCGCGGGGTTGGACCGCCGCGCAGATGGCGGCCATCGCCGGGATGAGCGTGCGTCGCCTCCAGGAGGGTTTCCGGTGCTGGGTCGGCTGCACGCCGATGGAGTACCTCGTCCGCGTGCGTCTCCGGCGGGCCGACGCCGCCCTGGCCGCGGACCCGAGCGCGACGATCAGCGACGTGGCGGCCGCGTGGGGCTTCTCCAGCGCGAGCCGGTTCGCCGCCGCCTACCGACGCCGCTACGGGTATCCGCCGTCGCGCCTCATACGTCCCGGTCGCTGAGCACCGCCCCGGTCCTGCTCGAGACCCACGCCGACCCGGGGTGGCCTGGGTTCAGCGGGGTCGGGTAGCTGGAGGCTTCCCGCCACGACGATCTTGTTCGGGTTCTCGAACTCTCTCGGGGACCGCCAGCCCAGGGCGCTGTGTCGGCAGCGTCGGTGACGCCAAATCTCGAGGTACTTAGAAGATCGCGTTGGCGAGCTCGGTGCGGGTCTTCCACGGTCGACCAGGTCCTTGGCGATCAGGTCTGGGCGCGGGCGGCGCCAGCGCGGCCGGCCGGTCATGCCCTGGATGCCGGCGCGGGCCATGAGCATCTCGACCGCGTTGGGCCCGACGGTGATCCCGCGCCCGAGGGTGAGCTCGGCGGACACCCGAGGGCCGCCGTCGGTGCCGTTCGAGGCCTGGGCGACCCTGCCGGCTCTGGTCGGTGAGCCAGGCGTGGCGGATCGAGCGGGCCGAGGGCGCTCGGGTCAGGGCCTCGTCGTGGCCGGACTCCGCGACCCCCAGCACCCGGGTGGCCATCTGCACCTGGCGGGCGCGGAGCGCGCACGGAGGCCTCCCGGGGGAGGCGACCGCACTTCAGCGGGCTGCGGCGCGGTGCTCGACGAGCTGGGCGTGTCGGAGCATCCCCATGCGTCGATAGTGCGACGACGCTTGCCGACGGAGCTCGGCGGCGCGATCGCGATCGCCCAGCGCGTCACGTCCGTCGAGCATGAGCGCGTGGAAGCGCAGCGTGTGCGCTTCCTCGACGCGGTGGGGGAGGGACCGCGCGAGGCTGAGCGCGACATCGAAGTGATCCTGCGCTGCACTCCATCGTCCTCCGGCGGCCGCGGCGATACCGGCGACCCGTTCGAGCAGACGGCCGTCCCGGAAGTTGATGCAGACGGCACCGGTGCTCGAGATGCACTCGAGCACAAGGGGGTACCACTCGGCTGCGAGGGCCAGTTCACCGAGCACCACGAGGCCCTCGACGGCAGACAGGAGCATGACCCAGGAACCCCAGGCGTTCGGTCGCCCGGCGTGGGGCAGTTGGCACCGTGCCCTGTCCAATTTGTCCAGGGCGGCTTCCCGCTCGCCGGAGTAGGCGTGGTGATCGAAGATGAATGCCCACGCCCAGCCCACCATGGTCGTTCCGGGGGCCTCCATGAGCGCGGCTGCTTCCAGGTCAGCTCGGGCCGCCGGCCAGTCTCCGCGGAGGAACTTGGCGAGCCCGAGCCACCCTTGCGAGTGGTCGGCGAGGCCGATGCCGATGGCTCGGCAGAACTCGAGGTCACGCTGCGCGAATGCCTCGAGTGCGATGGGGTCGCCATGCTGGAAGAACTGCATCATGGCGTCCATTCGGGTGCCTTGGGACAAGGCGCCGTAATTGCCTAGTCGTTCTGCCAGAGGATTGAGCTCCGCGCTGACCCGACGGGCCTCGTCCAGCCGGCCCGAGCCGACGAGGGCGACCTGCAGGAAGCCGAGCAGGTTGGCCAGATCCCACCACTCCCCGTGGCGACGGAGGATCTCCGCGCCTTCCGTTCCGGCCTCCGCCGCCTCGCGGTGCTGCATGTAGGCGGTGCGCTGCATCGTCTTCGCCGCGAGCGCATGTCCCCGGAGACCCTCGTCTCCGAGGTCGTCTGCCAGCTGAAGCTCCTGCTCGACGGCGTTCGCGCTCTCGTCGTACAAGCCGGCCCAGCCACCGATGAAGGCGAATGCGCCGAGCAGGCGAGCCCTTTCGGGCCCCCTGCGACTGCCCAGCGTGGCGAGGCCGTCACGAGCCATGTCGATGGCGTCGGCCATCCGCAGTGCCCACATGAGGTTGTAGCTGGCTGCCTCGCAGACCCTTCCGACGGCTTCGACGTCACCGAGCGCCGAGAAGATTCGTAGCGACGACCGCCAGCTCGTGATCGCGGTTTCCCACTGGGCGAGGCTTCGTGCTGCGACGCCGAGCTGGAAGTGCAGCTCGGCCTTCTCTGTCGAGTCCCCGTCGGCCGCGAGAGTGAGGCCCTGTTCGAAGTAGGTCAGAGCCTCCTCGAACGCAGCGCATCGCAACGCGTGCCGACCCGCCTTGATGAGGTAATGGATCGCCTGGCCGCGCTCCGTGGCATCACCGGCCTCGACGAGGTGACGAGCGATCTCGTCGGCGCGGTGCCCGAGGTCGTCGACCTGCCTGGCCACGAGCACGCGGGCCGCTCGTGCGTGAAGCCTGCGCCGGCGAGCGGACGAGAGTTGGCTGAGCAAGGTCCGGCGGACGATGGAGTGTCCGAATCCGTAGCGCTCGCTCGCCGCTCCAGGTGCACGCGCAGCCTGGTGCACCTCGTGGACCAGGCCGGCCGCGACGGCTTCTTCGAGCGCGTCGAGCACGTCGGCTCCGCCCATCTCCGCGACATCCTCGAGGACGGCGAGCTCGAACTCGTCACCGAGGACGGAAGCGGCGCGCAGCGCGGCACCGGTCCGCGCATCGAGGCGCCCGATGCGTAGTCCGACCACCTCCCGCACACCCACCGGGATCGTCCGCGCAATCTGCTCCCCTCCGCGTGGGTCCTGGGCGTGCCGCACCATCTCGCCGACGAAGAACGGATTGCCGTTCGTCTCGGCGTGAATGGTGCGAGTGAGGGCACCGCTCGGATCGACGAGGTCGCGGCCTCGCGGCCGGGTGCCTTCGACGAGCGCTCGGACCTCGCTGGTGTCCAGGCCTCGCAGGTCGACCCGTTCGTGCGCGACGTCTCGACGCGTGTCCCCGAGGAACCAGGTGATGCGGTCGTCCGGCTCGGTGTCACGGAACGTCCCGAGCACCATCACCTGGCACGGCTCGAGACCCCGCACGATGTGACGCAGGAGCAGCAGCGTCGGACGCGACGCCCAGTGGAGGTCGTCGACGATCAGCAGCAGGGCGGTCTCGGCCGCCTCGCGGATCAGGAGGCGAACGGCCTCGAAGAGTCGGTAGCGGGCTGCTTCCGGCTCCGTCTGCCCGACGCCGATCGGCGCCGGGCCGCCGGCCGACAGCCCGGGCACGAGACGCGGGAGCTCGGCCACCAGACCACCCAGCGAAGCCTCGAGGGTCTCCTGAGGACAGGCTCGGACGTAGGCGGCGAGCGCCTCGGCGAAGGGCTGGTACGGCGCGGTCTGCTCCTCGTCGCAACGTCCGTAGAGGACAAGGGCGTCGTCGCGACGTGCCGTGACGGCGAGTTCGGCGGCAAGCCGACTCTTGCCGATACCGGCTTCACCGGAGAGGAAGACCAGTCGTTGCCGCCCCTCCAGCGCATCCCGCCAGCAGCCCTGGAGGTGGTCCATCTCGTGTGCCCGGCCGACGAAGGGGCCGCGGTCGGCCAGGGCGACCACGGGAGCGGGCAGCCCGACCGCCCTGCGCCACTCGGAGCCGATCTCACGCCCCAGCTCGACCAACGAGCTCCGCGAGGAGAGTCCGGTCTTGGTGAGCAGTGAGGAGACGTGACTCTCCACGGTACGTACCGAGATGCCGAGCAGGGTGGCGATCGTCGCGTTCGACCGGTGCTCGGCCACCTCAGCGAGGACCTCGGCCTCACGATCGGTGATACCCCTCGCGGACAGCGACGACGCCGGCCAGCGATGTCCCGTGCCCACCCAGCAACGATAGGCGTGCCGACGTGAGACCGGTCAACAGCGACGTCGGGCTGTCCGACTCCGAGCTCCCCGCTCGCCGACGGAGGGCAGCGAGGAAAGATCGCGCGAGCCGACGCCTCGATGGTCACCGACGGTAGGTCTCTCCCGGGTGCGGAGCGGTCAGGCAGGGCCCCCGGCCGTACAACTTCTCGCGGTAGGTGCCGGACCGATACGCTGTCTTGTAGGCGCCGCGACGCTGCAGCTCGGGAACCACCAGGTCGACGATGTCGACGAACGTTTCGGGAGCGACCACGCGGCAGAGGTTGAATCCGTCGACATCGGCCTCGTCGACCCACCGCTGCATCTCGTCGACGACCGTGGTCGGCGAACCGACGACGATCGGTGCCGGTCCACCGATGGCGACCTTCTCGGCGATCTCCCTGATGGTCCAGACCCGCCCCGGGTCCGCAGTGAAGGCATCGACGACTCCCTGGATGCCGTTGACCGTCGAATTGACCATCTTGTCGTCGAGCGAGAGCGTGGAGAAGTCGATCCCGGTCCATCCGGACAGCACGGTCAATGCGCCCTCGTGGCTCACGTAGCTCTGATAGTCGGCGAGCTTGGCCTGTGCATCCTCGTCGGTGACCGCTGTGATCACGGTGATCATGGCGATGATCTTCAAATCGGATGGGGCTCGTCCTGCGGCCGCTGCTCGCGCGCGCAGGTCCGCGACGACGGGTGCCAAGACCGTGACGCTGGGCGCGGTGACGAACACGCATTCGGCGTGCTTCGCCGCGAAGGCCCTTCCTTTCGGCGACGCGCCGGCCTGGTAGAGCACAGGGACGCGTTGTGGCGAGGGTTCGGACAGGTGTACCGAGTCGATCTGCAGGTACGTGCCGTCGTGTTCCACCTGCTGAACCCGGTCCGGGTCGGCGTAGACGCCAGTACGGGCATCGCGTCGCAGAGCGTCTTGCGACCAGCTCGTCTCCCAGAGCTTGTACATGATCTCCATGTACTCGTCGGCGATGTCGTAGCGCGTGTCGTGCTGCGCCTGATCGGCGTGACCCGCCCCCTTCGCGGCACTCTTGAGATAGCCGGTGACGATGTTCCAGGCCACCCGACCGTCAGTGAGGTGATCAAGGGTGGACATACGTCGTGCGAAGGGCACCGGGCTCTCGTACGAGAGAGTTCCGGTGATGCCGAAGCAGAGATTCTCGGTCGCCATGGCCATCGGCGGCACGACGAGCATCGGATCGTTGACGGGTATCTGTGTGCCGTTCCGCAAGGCCGCCTGCGGGCCGTGGCCGTAGACGTCGTACGTGCCGAGAACGTCGGCGAGGAACAGGCCGTCGAACAGGCCTCGTTCCAGCGTCTGCGCGAGATCTGTCCAGTAGGACATCGACGTGTACCCGGAAGTGCGGTCACGAGGATGCCGCCACAGGCCGTGGCACTGGTGATTCGCGCAGTTCATGTCGAAGGCGTTGAGAATGATCTCTTTGGTCATGTCGACCTCTCGGATGTGTGGTGGAGCGTCAGCGGGGCGAGGACGGCGGGAGGGCGTCTCAGGTCATCGGAGGCCTCCGGCGAGCTGCCGCGCAGCTGGATGCTTGCGCAACCGAGCCATCGCCCAGCAGCCCAGGAGCGGACCGAGAGCCAGCATCGAGAAGCCTCCTGCCCACCCGAGCAGGTCGGCTACAGGACCGACGAGCTGGATGGTGACGAGGGTGAGGAGGAAGCCGGCTGAGGTCTGGATCGTCAGCATCGTTCCGACCGTCGAGGGTTCCGAGAGTTCCGCGATGCTGGCCGAGAACTGGGCGGAGTCGGCGATCACGGTGACGCCCCATACGACACCGACAGCGATGAGAAGCACCGGCGACATGGCGAACAGCCAGCCCATCACGAGGGCGCAGCTCGCGCTGGCGGACATCGCGGCGATCGTCGTTGCTGTGCGTCCGACGCGATCGGCCAGGAGGCCACCGAGGCTGGCGCCGAACGCGCCGACACCGATGACGACGAAGGTGGCGAGCCCTGCCAGCAAGCCGGCGGATGAGGCTCCCGAGGCAGCGAAGCTGGCGTGGAAGAACAAGCCGATCCAGGCCCACATGGCGTACAGCTCCCACATGTGGCCGAGGTATCCGAGGTTGGCGAGCCGCAACGGGACCCTTCTCCACGCCTGCGCCAACGCCGCACGCTCGAGGCGGGGAGCGGTCACCCGCCGCGGACCGAGGCCGATCAGCGTGATGAGGAGGCCGGCCACGACGGCCGCCGCGGCTGCCACCGCATAGACCACTTGCCACCTCGGACCACCGATGCTGGTGATGATGTGGGGGCTCGCGGAACCGAGTGTGAGTGCCCCGACCAGCAGCCCCATCAGCCAGCCCAGGTCACCCGACGCCCATGTCGCGGCGATGCGCAATCCGATCGGATAGACACCGGCCAGGCACACTCCGGTCGCCAGTCGCACGCAGATCGACCATCCGTCAGCGGCGGGGAGGACGACCAGGCTCGCGGTCAGGAGGCCGGCCATGAGTGCGGAGATCATGAACAGCTTGCGGGGGTCGATCCGGTCCGGTAGGCGACCGGCCGCGCTGAGGACTGTGCCAACGACGAAGCCGATCTGCACCGCGCTCGTCATCGCGGCGATACGGAAGTCGGACAACGGCTCGAAGAGCAGGATCTGGGGCAGGGCGGCCGTCGAGGAGAACCACACGCTCATCGCCATGACCTGACTGAGCAGGAGGATCGCGATCGAGAAGGTCTTGCTCTCACGACCGCGTCCGGCGTGGGCAGCAGATGGCGTGCGACCATCGGTGGAAGCGGACAACGGATGACCATCCAGCGGTGTCGGAGCTGCACGGGGTGGCGTCGTGGCCGGCCACGGGGGTTCGTCTCGCTCGGGGCCGCGATGGCCCTGAGCCTCGCGTCCAGACGACTTGGGCAGGTCGAGGTCGTGCGGTGGCCCAAGGGAAACCTCTCGGCGAGGCTGGTTGCGCCACTCCTCGTAGGCGGGTCGTCTGGCCGTGGCCCACAGCAGGACGCCGCCACTATCTGTGTCGCAGGAGCATGCCCACATCCGTGGTGAGCACGGATTGGACTACGGAGACGGGGCGAGAGGACGCGTGGGTCTCGTCGGTCCGTTGCGGGATCTCGGTCAGCAGCGGCCGGGCGCGCTGGAGGCTCCGAGAGTCCCGGGGATGCCTGTTCCCGGCGTGGCGCACCCGGAAGCCGGACGGACTCGGTCGACCCGATCCCGGGCTTTCAGCAACCGCACGCACCCTCGGTCACGGCGACTCGTAGTCCGCGGCGATCTCACCGACCATCCGCACCGCACGCTTCTCAGCTCCGGCGTACACGGCGGGTGGGATGGACCTGACGAGATCCGATCTCCTCGGGCAGTCTGACGACGCCTGCCGCGGTGAGCGCGGCGCCGTCGGCGTCGCCCTCGTGACAGCTCGCGTCGATGAGGAAGAACGGGTTGTCGGTGCGACCTCGTCGAGGGAGTGGATGCCGACCGCCAACCGGCCGTCGGTGGGGGCGCCGCGGCTCGTCCACCGACGGCCGGCAGGACTAGCAGTGACCGTTGCTCGGCGGGGGGACGTCGAGGGCGGGGTTGCGGTCGAAGAAGCCGTACGGCTTGAGCGTGAACCCGCTGGAGTCCACCGGCATGACCGGCCAGTCCTCGGGGCGCGGAAAGTGGGTCAGCCCGAAGGTGTGCCACAGGACGATGTCCTGGCCGTCGACGTCGCGGTCGGCCTCGACCCACGCCGGCAGCCCGGCGCCCCCGGGGTGTTGGTAGACGAAGTCGCCGGCGGGGTAGCGCTGTTCGGGGTCGTAGCGGGTGACCCACAGCGCCTTCGTGGCGAACGTGGCCCGCCCGTGGATCGAGGAGTCGTCGTGCGCGAGCAGCGTGGGTTGCGACTCCGGGTGCAGCACGTAGGAGACCGGCTGCCCGACGGCGTTGGTCTTGTCCGGGTTGACGACGTGCCACACCCGACCGGAGGCGGCGTCGGTGCGGCGCTGGGCGTCGGACTCGTGGCCGAGGCGCGTCACGCGGCGGCCGAACGCGTTGCCGTACTCGTTGCCGGGCCCCAGCGGGACGCGGACCGCGTCGACCTCGTCGACGGCGTTGGACGTCCCGTCCACGGTCATGTCGAGGCGTGCCGAGAACAGGTGCTGGTGGAACGGCGCACCGAGGCCCGGGGCGATCTCCGTGGCGTACTCGCCCGGGGTGCCCGACGTGAAGACCATGCCCGTCGCCTTGGTCTCCAGCTCGATGGTGCCGTCGAGGTAGAGGTACCAGTAGAACCCGTAGTCGTAGTTGCCGATCGGGGTGAAGAACGAGATGACGAGCCGTCGTTGACGCCGGGTCTCGCTGGCGCCGGTGAACAGGTCGGTGTGCTTCCAGAGGACGCCGTAGTCCTCCTCGTGCATGCAGATGGCGTTCTCGATGGTCTTGGGGTTGCCGAAGTCGTCGGCGATGACGACATCGGTGTAGTGAATGTCGCCGAGGCAGTCGCATCCCAGCTTCAGGGAGTTGGCGTAGCGGGCGAACATGTACTCGCCGCAGTCGAAGTAGTTCTGCCAGAACCGCACCGAGCCGGGGTCGCCGTAGGGGACGACCATCTCGGCGACCGAGGCGCGGTAGCAGATCGGACGGCCGTCGAAGGCGATCTGGTGCAGGGTCAGGCCTTCGCGCTCGTTGAACCCGATGCGCAGGTCCCATCGCCCCCAGCGGACGTGGCCGTCCTCGACGGTGAAGGAGCGGCCCTCGGGCTGGGTGATCTCGATGGGCCGCAGGCCCTCGAGCGGCGGCCCCTGCACCTCGGGATCGTCGAAGTTGCCGCTCGTGTCGGGGACCGGGACGGCCCCGGTGTCGACGACCCGGTCCACGATGTGGTTGATGAGGTCGACGTAGGCGACGAGCCCGTCGATGGGGTGCGCCCAGGGGTGGTCGGCCTCGTGGTCCTGCCGGAATCCGAAAGCGCGGGCGATGCGCCGGCCGGTCTCCTCGGGGTAGTCGAAGACGCCGGCGGCCAGCGGCACGGCGCGGACCGCGGCGGGATCGATCCCGCGGGTGGCGAGCGCGTCGAGCCATCGCTGGTCGGCGTTGAGGATCCCTTCGACGATCTCGAACTCGAAGTCCATGATCGGCGGCTGGCCGTCACGCGGCGGGTCGAGCTCGCGCGACGAGACCACCGCGCGGGTATCGGTGGAGACGACCGTGTCCCAGGACCGACCGGTCGCGATGTCGAGCAGCGCGACGCGGAACCGGCGGTCGGTCGCGCCACCGGCGAGGACGTCGGCCTTCGGAGGCTCCTCGGGCAGGCAGAAGGCGTAGCGCACGGTCTCGGTGACCAGCCCGGCCTCGGCGAGCACGTCGCGGACGACGCGGATCTCGTCCTCGGTGGCCATGGCCAGGGCGTGCGTGCGGTTCTCCAGGGTGGTCATCGCGATCGGTTCCTCACGCCGCGGCGGCGGCATCGGTGGAGGTCGGGCGGATCAGGGTGCGGTGGCGGCCAGCACGTCGGCGACGGTCGCGGGATCGGTGAGGTGCGCGGCGTGGGTGCCGTCGAAGCGGACCGGGGCGACGCCGAGCCGATCCGAGTACTTCGGGGCCCACCACTCGTTCCCGGGCAGGAGGGCGAGGTCCCGGTCCCCGACCAGGTAGGTCGTGGGCAGGTCGGGCAGCGCGGCGTCGGCCGCCGACAAGGACTCGGCGAGGTAGGCGAGCGGTTGGGGCCGCAGCAGGCCGTAGGTCAGCTCCTGGACCGGGCGCGTTGCCGTCTGGGCGAAATTGGTGCGCCATCGCTCGAAGGGCAGGAGCACGCTCTCGGTGCCGGCGGCCTTCGCGCGGCCGAGCAGCATCTCGGCGTCCTCGTCGGGCATCGCGTCGAGCATCGACTCGTCGGCGGCCGGGACGAACGAGGCCCAGTGGACGAGGTGTCCGAACCGGTTCCCGACGCGGTGGGCGGCGGCGGTGACCGGGTAGGCGCTCCAGTCGTGGGCGACGACCGTCGCCCCGGAGACGTCCGCCCGCTCGATCTGGGCGACGAGAGCCGTGGTCGCGTCCGCCAGCGAGACGGTACGTGGGTCGTCGTCATGGGCCATCCCTGGCATCTCGGGAACGACGACGCGGTGGCCCCGCTCGGTGAGGACTCGCGCGACGGGATGCCAGGCCCAGCCGCCGACCCAGCACCCCGGCACCAGCACGAATGTGCGCGTCACGTGGCTCCTCCTGCGATCCGGCGAGGGTCGGGTGCGCGCAGCATGACGGTGTCGTCCCGATCACGCCGGTACAGGATTTGTACCTTGTCGGGTTCCTCGCCCTACCCTTCGCCGATGGCACGCGCCCCCGAGTACTGCCCCGTCTCGATCGGCGCCGCGGTGGTGTCCGAGCGCTGGAACCTGCTCATCCTGCGCGAGCTGCTCTCCGGCGCTCGAGGTTTCAACGAGGTCCACCGTGGTCTGCCGGGTCTCTCGCGCACGCTCCTCAGCCAGCGTCTGCGGGCGCTCCAGCACGCCGGGCTGGTCGCCGCCGCCGCGGAGGACGGGTCCGGGGGCGAGGGCTACCGGCTCACGCCGATGGGTGCGGATCTCCGGGGGGTCCTCGCCGAGCTGGGTGCGTGGAGCGTGCGGTGGTGCTTCCCTGAGCCGACCGACACCCAGCTCGACCCGCACCTGCTTCTCTGGCGGATGCGGCAGGGGCTGCTCAGCGAGCACCTTCCCGGGCGTCGGGTCACCGTCGAGCTGATCTTCGACCAGGAGCCGGCGCCGGTCCGGGGCTGGCTCGTCCTCGACGGCGAGGACTCCTCGGCCTGCACCAGGCACCCCATGTTCGACGTCGACGTCTACGCGCGCGCGCCGTCCCGCGTCTGGCACGAGCTCTGGTACGGCCACCGCCAGTGGTCGGAGGTGCTCGGGCGCCGCGAGCTGGAGCTCGCAGGGGAGGCGGCCCTCGTCGCCGCCTTTCCCCGGTGGTTCGCGCTGAGCGCCTTCGCCGACGGGGTCGCCGTGCGGAGTACCTGAGCCGGTACAGATGCTGTACCGGCTAGGTGGCTGCCGTCGTGCCACGCTGCCCGACCATGGCTCCCGCCCTGCGCAAGGTGGCCGACGGTGTGCACGTCGGCGCCCTCTTCCCCCGCCACGTCTTCAACACCGTCGTGCTCGAGGGTCCGGCCGGGGACGTGGTCGTCGACGCGGGCCCGCCCTGGTCGGGCCGCCGCCTTGCTCGGTTCCTGCGGGGCCGCGACGTCTCGGAGCACGTCGTCACCCACGCGCACGGGGACCACGTCGGCGCGACGGCGTGGCTCTGCGCGCACACCGGCGCGCCGTTGGCCATGAGCGCCGTCGAGGCCGACGACTTCGAGCGCGGGGACATCGCCTACCACGCCGGCGCCGGCGGCAGGTTCCTCATCGCGCCCATGGGTCACCGTCGTCGCACCGTGGACCGGCGACTGGTTGAAGGGGACACGGTCGCGGGCTTCCAGGTCATTGCTCAACCCGGGCACAGCCCCGGGTTGCTCGCCTTCTGGCGCGAGGCCGACCGCGTCCTCGTCGTCGGGGACGGCCCGATCAACCTGTCCACCGACCCCAGCCACCCGCGCTGGCTGCACATGCCCAAGAAGCTGCACCACGACCCCGGCGCCGCCGTCGCCTCGCGCTGGCGTCTCGCCGAGCTGCGCCCGGAGCTGATCATCTCCACCCACGGTTACCCCGTCGACGACCTCGACGCCTGGATCCAGGGTGTGCGCACCGTCGTGCACTGACCGTGACGATGTGGAGGCGTTCTCCGTGGTGGACACCGGCGCCGGACGACGCTTCGATGTTCGAGGTATGGGAGCGACCCCGGCATCGGCCGAGTGGTCGTCGATCAGGACGAGGCCTTCGGCTACTGGCGCGACATCATCTGCGAGACGTTCGTCCAGTTCGCCGCCCGCCCGGCGGCGTCCGGGCCGTTCGCCGGGCGGCTGGAGCACCGTGGGGTCGATGAGGTGGGGCTGTCCCTGGTGTCGGCCGACGCCCAACTGGTGGAGCGCACCCGAAGCCTCATCCGGCGCAGCCACGAGGAGTACCTGCTCGCGAGCATCCAACTCGAGGGGACCGGGCTCGTCTCGCAGGAGGACCGCACGGCGCGCCTGACGCCCGGTACTCGGTGTTCGGTGAGGGCGACGGCAGCGACCTCCAGGTCCACGAGACACCGCTTGGGCGCCTCGGCGCCCTCACCTGGTGGGAGCACTTCCAGCCGTTGACCAAGTACGCGATGTACAGCCTCGGCGAGCAGATCCACGTTGCCTCGTGGCCCAGCTTCTCGGTGTACCGCGGCGGCGCGCGGGCCCTCGGCCCGGAGGTCAACAACGCCGCCAGCCTCATGTACGCCGTGGAGGGCCAGACGTTCGTCGTGGCGCCGTGCTCCGTGGTCGGCCAGGCCGCGCACGACCTCTACTGTGACACCGACACGAAGCGGCAGCTGCTGCTGCAGGGCGGCGGGTTCACCCGCATCTACGGCCCGGAGGGCACGCCGCTGGGCGAGGACCTGGCCGAGACCGAGGAGGGTCTGGTCGTCGCCGACCTGGACTTCTCGCTCATCTCGATCGCCAAGTCCGCCGCCGAACGGTCGACGTCTCGCGCACGCTGATCCGGCTCACCGGCGTCGGGCTGATCCGCAAGTCGACCAAGACCGAGACCGGTGAGCGCATCCTGACCCTGCCGCGGTTCGTGGTCACCATGCTGCGCCGGCGCAATCCCGACGGCGACGCGCTCGGGCCGGTCTTCCCCGACACCCTCGGCGGCTGGCGCGACCCCTCGAACACCCGCCGCGCGCTGCGCGACGCTCGCGGCAGTGAGGGCTTCGCGTGGGTCACCAGCCACGTGTTCCGCCGGACCTGCGCCACGATCCTCGACCAGTCCGGCCAGTCGTCGCGCTCGATCGCCGATCAGCTCGGGCACGCGCAGGTCTCGATGACCCAGAACCACTACCTCGGCCGGCGGATCGCGAACCCCGGCGCAGCCGCCGCGCTCGACGCGTGGCACGACCAGCCCGACCAGGAGGACGTAAATCATGGGACCCGGCCCGGGCGCGGAGGGTGGTCCGGCCTCTGAGCTGGGAAGACTGTGCGCCGTCAGGGACTCGAACCCCGAACCCAGTGGACGAGAGTCAGGGACTCGCTTGTGATGCACGGTGAGCGTTGGTGCTGGTCAGCGATGGTGCCCGTCGATCTGGATCATCTGTGGCGGAGCCCTGCGGCAGACGATGGTGTGACGCAAGTGGTCCCCTGAGCGGGCCGCCGCAGCCGCTGGCGGTGCGCGTGCGTCGGTCGAGAGGGCGGCCGATGTCCTCGTTCGCGCGCAGCGGGGTGCCTCGCCCTCGACGAGCGCGTCCATCTCGGCCAGCGCACCGAGCGCCGCCCGGCCTCCTCTTCGGTCGCCAGGCTCTCGGGGACCCGATTCACGGAAGGTCGGCTCGCTCGTCGGGAGAGGGTGGGCCCTGACCCGGGGCCGCGGGGAGGGCGACGCGGAACCGTGTGTCGCCGGGCCGGCTGGTGACGTCCAGCGAGCCGCCGTGCTCGGTGACGACGGCCGAGACGATGGACAGGCCCAGCCCGGTGCTGCTCCCGGAGGTGCGGGCCCGGCCGGTCTCGCCGCGGGCGAAGCGCTCGAACACGTGCGGCAGGAGATCCGGTGGGATGCCCGGCCCGTTGTCGGCCACCTCGAGGCGCACCAGATCGTCCGCCCGCACGAGCCGCGTGGTCACCGTGGTCCCGGGCGGGGTGTGGGTGCGGGCGTTGGCGAGCAGGTTGCTGAGGACCTGGTGCAGGCGCTCCGGGTCGCCGACGACGTCGAGGTCGGCGCCGGTGTCGTCCTCGGCCCGGTCGGGGAGGTCGAGCGACCAGTGGCGGTCCGGGGCGGCGAGGTGGGCGTCGGTGACGGCGTCGACGACGGTGCGGGCGAGGTCGACGCGCTCCCGGGCCAGCGGGCGCCCGGCGTCCAGGCGGGCGAGCAGCAGCAGGTCCTCGACCAGGGCGGTCATCCGCCGGGTCTGCGAGCCGACACGCTCGAGGAGCCGCGCGACCTCGGGCGGCATCTCGTCGGAGCGCCGCGCGGCGAGCTCGGAGTACCCGCGGATGGCCGCGAGCGGGGTGCGCAGTTCGTGGCTCGCGTCGGCGACGAAGCGTCGCAGCCGGGTCTCGCTGTCCTGGCGGGCCTCGAGCGCGGCACCGACGTGGCCGAGCATGCGGTTGAGGGCGATCCCGACCTGGCCGACCTCGGAGCGCGGATCGGCGTCGCTGTCCGGTACCCGCTCGACCAGCTCCACCTCGCCGCTCTCCAGCGGCAGCTCGGACACGCGGCGCGCGATCGCCGAGACGCGGTGCAGCGGGCGGAGGGTCAGCCGGGTCGTGTATGCGGCGCCGAAGCCGGCGATGACGACGCCGATCCCGAAGATGACCGCCTCCCGCAGGACCAGCTCGTCGACGGTGTCCTCGAGAGCGCCGGTACCCAGCCCGACGACGGTGACGGTCCCGTCCAGACGTGGGGCGGACGCGACGCGGTAGCTCCCGAGGCCGTCCAGGTCGACGGTCCGCGGCGCGTCGCCCGGAGCCACCGCGATGACCGGGGCGACCTGAGCGACGCTCACCGGCTGGACGGCGCCCCGACGCCCGACGAGCACCGCACTCGCCACGCGTCCGTCGTCGACGGTCACCTCCAGGGTGTTGGCCGGCCGGTCCGGCCCGCCGCCGACGAAGCCGCCGCCGGCGTCCGGCGGGGGCGGCCGGGTGCCCGCGTCGGGACCGGGCGGGTCGCTGCGGAACCGCGCGATGTCCTGCACCTGGCTGTCGAGCTGCTGGTAGAGGTACCCGCGCAACGACAGTGCAGCCCCCGCCCCCACGACGACGCTCACCACCGTCAGCAGCAGCACGGTGGAGACGACGAGCCGGTTCTGCAACGACGGGAGCCGTCGCAGGGCTCGGCGGATCGGGGTGCTCACCCGGCGGCCGGCTTGAGGACGTAGCCGGCTCCCCGGACCGTGTGGATCATCGGGACGCGGCCGGCGTCGATCTTCTTGCGCAGGTAGGAGATGTAGAGCTCGACGATGTTGGACTGGCCACCGAAGTCGTAGTTCCACACCCGGTCGAGGATCTGGGCCTTGGACAGCACCCGACGCGGGTTGCGCATGAGGAAGCGCAGCAGCTCGAACTCGGTCGCGGTCAGGTCGATCTGATCGCCGCCGCGGGTCACCTCGTGGCTGTCCTCGTCGAGGTGCAGGTCGCCGAGGGTGAGGGCGGCCTCGTCGCGAGCGACGGTGGCCGCGGCGGCGCGGCGCAGCAGCCCTCGCAGGCGGGCGACGACCTCCTCGAGGCTGAAGGGCTTGGTCACGTAGTCGTCGCCGCCGGCGGTGATGCCCGCGACCCGGTCCTCGACGGCGTCGCGGGCGGTCAGGAACAGCACCGGGACGTCGGGGACGTCGGCGCGCAGCCGGCGCAGCACCTCGAAGCCGTCGATGTCCGGGAGCATCACGTCGAGGACCACGACGTCCGGGCGGAACTCGCGACCCTGCTTCACCGCTGCCATGCCGGCGCCGGCGCTGCGCACCTCCCAGCCCTCGTAGCGCAGCGCCATCGACAGGAGCTCGGCGAGCGTGGGCTCGTCGTCGACGACGAGCGCCCGCACCGGGGTGCCGTCGGAACGCCGCAGGTCGGAGGGGGTCGCAGCCATGTTCCATAGAGTGCCCTGCGGACGTCGGTCCTGGCTGGGTGGTTCCTGTGCGCCCGCTGTGCGGTCCGGTGCGGTCGAGTGTGGTCCGGCGCGGCGGGCACGACGGGGCGAGGGCCGCGCGAGCCGTGGGGGGAACGGCGGCGCGCGGCCCTCGCGGGCACCGGCAGGGCCGGTGGTCTCCGGCCGCCCGGGCATGGCCGGGCGGCCGCGGTCAGGACGTCGGTCGGGCCAGGTCGTACACGAGGCGCCCCCCGACATCGATCGGTGTGAAGTGCGTGGTCACCCAGGTGCTGATCTCACCGGTGGTGCCGCGGCTCTCGCGACCACCCCCGCCGCCCTGGCCCGGCTGGCCGGACGGGGACGCGGGGCTCCCGCCAGCTCCGCCACCGGGCCCCCCACCGACGACGAAGTAGCGGACCTGCCCGGACACGACGTATTGCTGGAACTGGGCGAGGGTGGGTGCCGGGTCGCTGCCGGTGAAACCGCCGAGGGCCATCACCGGGACGCCGGACTCCAGCTGCAACGACGCCTGGCTCATCGCCCCGGTCGTCGCGGCCGCCCACCGGGTGCCGGCCTGTTGGAGCAGCGTGACCATCGCGGGCGAGGCGGTCTCGCCGCCCATCGCGCCCCCGCCGCCGGTCCGGCCCGGCGGGCCGGCCTGCCCGGGTGCCTGGGCCGAACCGTCACGGCCGTCCGGAGCCGCACGCCCGCCCGGGCCTCCCGCGCCGCCGCCGGGGCCGCCCGTGCCGCTGCTCGCTCCGGCCGAGACGATTGACCCCTGATGGGGCGTGGCCGCCGTGATCGCGGCGTAGGCGGTCGACGCGCCGAGCGCGGCGAGCAGCGACGCCGCGAGGGCGACGACCCCGATGGCCCGGACGGCCCGGACCCGTCGCCCCGCACCGGAGGAGAACGACAGCGCCACCGCGGCGAGGACGCCGGCGACGAGGAGTACCCACCGCAGCGGGAGCAGCGATTGCTCCTGGGTGAGGATGACGGCGCTCCAGGCGGCCGTGCCCGCCACAACCACCGCGAGCACGGCGCGGGCCGCCGGCGAGGCGCGACGCCGCCAGAGGATGGAGGCGCCGACCGCGGCGGTGATCGCCACACCGGGAGCGAGGGCCACCACGTAGTACGGGTGGATGGTCCCGCTCATGAAGCTGAACACGAGGGCGTGCACGAGCAGCCATGTCCCGCCGAGCACCAGCAGGCCGCGAGTGCGGTCGGTGCGGGGAGCACGGCGGGTCAGCCACAACCCGGTCGCCAGCACGACCAGCGCGGCGGGCAGCAGCCACGAGGCGTTGCCGGCGAATTCGCTGGTGAGCATGCGGGTGAGACCCGCTTCGCCGCCGAAGCCACCACCGGCGGCGCCCGGGCCGCCGCCTCCCTCGCCGTTTCCCTCACCGCCGAGGATGCGGCCCAACCCGTTGTAGCCCAGGGCGAGCTCGAGCAACGAGTTGTCGGTCGACCCGCCGATGTAGGGGCGGGACGAGGCGGGCCACAGCTCGACCAGCAGCAGGTACCAACCGGCCGAGACCACGATGGCGACACCGGCCGCGAGCAGGTCGAGGACGCGCCGCCGCAGGGTCGTCGGCGCGACGAGCAGGTACACCAGCGCGAGGCCGGGTACCACGAGCATGACCTGCAGCTGTTTGGTCAGGAATCCGGCGCCGACCAGCGCGCCCGCGGCGACGAGCCACCAGGTGCCGGCGCGACGGCCGGCGGCGTCGACCGCGCGGGTCGTGGCGTAGGCCGCGGCGACCATGCACAGCACCAGCAGCGCGTCCGGGTTGTTGAACCGGAACATCAGCACCGCCACCGGGGTGAAGGCCAGGATCGCGGCGGCGGCCAGCGCCGTTCGCGGGCCGGACCAGCGCCGCACCGTGGCGTACACCAGGGCCACCGAGGCGACCCCCATCAGCGCCTGCGGGGCGAGCATCGACCACGACGAGAACCCGAAGATGCGGCCGGACAGGGCCATGACCCACAGCGCGGCGGGCGGCTTGTCCACCGTGATCAGGCCCGGGGCGTCCAGGGCCCCGAACAGCCAGGCCTTCGGTGACTGGGTCCCGGCCTGCACCGCGGCCGCGTAGAAGCTGTTGGCGTAGCCGGACGCGCCGAGGTTCCACAGGTAGGTCACCGCGGTCGCGGTCAGCAGGAGCAGGTAGGTGGGACGAACCCAGCGCGGGTCGTCCTCGCGGCCCCGCACGAACCGTCGGCTCCGGCCCGCGCGGGGCGGGACGGGGTCGGCGGGCGGGGCCGCCACAGGGTCGGTCACGGCGGTCTCGGACGTGCTGGTGCTCATCGGGGAGCGGGCCCTCCGTCAGACGTGCGGGATCGGGGCAGCAACGGTCAGGAGCGCTGGCGGCGCGGGTGGAACACCCAGGCGCGGTAGGCGACGAAGCGGAGCAGGGTCGCGACGGCGTTGGCGACGACGAGCACGGCAAGCTCGACGCTGTGGCTCGCGGCCGGTGCCAGGTGCCCGAGCAGGGCCAGCGCACCCGACGTCAGGACCAGGCCCAACCCGAACACGAGCAGCCCCTCGATCTGGGAACGCCCGGCGTGGCGGCGCCCGCGGATGCCGAAGGTGAAACGCCGGTTCGCCGCGGTGTTGGCCGCCGCCGTGATCACCAGGGCCAGCAGGTTCGACGGCTGCGGAGCCAACGCCCCGCGGAACACGGTGTAGAGCA
Organism: Actinomycetospora sp. ABD4_176; assembly: GCF_056311855.1. NCBI lineage: Bacteria > Bacillati > Actinomycetota > Actinomycetes > Pseudonocardiales > Pseudonocardiaceae > Actinomycetospora > Actinomycetospora sp. ABD4_176. The sequence goes on from NZ_CM149974.1 coordinate 5,761,501, forward strand.
GCAGGAACGCCAGGGTGGAGATGACGCCGATGACCGCGAAGCGGACAATCTGGGCGGTCATGCCGGGAGCCACTCCCGCCACCTCGTCGGACGTGGTGGGGGCCAGCGGAGAGCGGCCGAACTCCTCGCGCAACCGAGCCACCGGCAGCGCGCCGGTGGCCAGGGCGCGGCCGACGCGAGCGACGCCGCGCAGGTCGGCCATCGCGGTCGCGACGACGTCGACGGTCGAGTCCGGGTCGTCCACCCAGTCGACGGGCACCTCGTGGATGCGTAGCCCGGAGCGCTCGGCGAGCACCAGCAGCTCGGTGTCGAAGAACCAGCCGGTGTCCTCGACGAGGGGAAGCAGCCGCTGAGCGATGTCGCGGCGGATGGCCTTGAAGCCGCACTGGGCGTCGGAGAACCGCGCCCTCAGCGTCCCGCGGAGGATGACGTTGTAGCAGCGGGAGACGACCTCCCGCTTGGTCCCGCGCACCACGCGCGCGCTGCGCGAGAGCCGCGAGCCGATTGCCAGGTCGGAGTGGCCGGAGATCAACGGCGCGACCAGCGGCAGCAGGGCGTTGAGGTCGGTCGACAGGTCGACGTCCATGTAGGCGAGCACGGGCGCGTCCGACGCCGCCCAGACGGTCCGCAGGGCCCGGCCACGGCCCTTCTCGTCGAGGTGGACGACGGACACGGCGTCGAGCTCGTCGGCCAGTTCCCGCGCCACGGCCAGCGTGCGGTCGGTGCTGGCGTTGTCGGCGACGGTGATCCGGAACGGGTAGGGGAACCCGTCGGTGAGGTGGCGGTGCAGGCGCCGGACGCAGGGCCCGAGGTCGCGCTCCTCGTTGAACACGGGGACGACGACGTCGAGCGCGACGCCTGCGGTGGCGGCCACCGGGGCGGGCGCGGGGCCGGGCTGGGGAGCGTCCGCGAGGGCGCGGGCCGGGGTCGCTGCGGTCATGCTCGAAGAGTCGGGCGCGGAGATGGATACGCCGTGGGCCGAGGCTGTGTCCGAGCTGTGCGTCCGCGGGCCCTGCACGGTGCCGCTCATCGGGCGGACGTCGGGAGGCCATAGACGGTGGTCCCGCCGACGGTGGTCGCGGTGTAGCGCCGGGCCACCCAGTCGGCAATCTGGGCCGCCGCGTCGCTGCCGTCGGTGTGGTTGGTGGAGGCCGACGCCGATGACGCGTCGCCGGCGAAGTGTGGACGGCTCCGGGTTGCCACGTGAGCCTGGAACTGCTCGAGCGTCGGTGCCGGGTCGGTGCCGTTGAATCCGCCGAGCGCCATCACCGATGCCCCGCTCGCGAGCTGGTAGCCGGCCGCGGCGCTGGAGCCGACCGTTGCCGTCACCCAGGTATATGACCCATCCCCCTGTCCAAAAGCTGGAGACCGGCACTGCCTCGGGAACGCACCGTGCACCCCTCAGCTCCGCTCCAGGTTCGGTCGGGATCATGGTGCCGACCGAGCATCGAGCGGGGGACGACAGCATGATCACGCCGACCGTCGAGGGCCTCACCGAGGCGCAGGCGCAGCAGGTGGCGCGGGAGGGCCGGGCGAACACACCGGTGTCCGGGTCGGGGCGGACGACCGCGACGATCCTGCGCACGACGGTGTTCTCGTTTTACAACAACACGCTGTTCGTCATCGGGATCGCGCTGCTGGTGCTCGGGCGCTACAGCGACGCCGTGGTCAGTGTCGGTCTTGGCATCATCAACGCGGCGCTCGCGGCGTTCCAGGAGCTGCGGGCCAAGCGCCAGCTCGACCGGCTGCAGCTGCTCGCACGCGAGCCGGTCACGGTGGTGCGCGACGGGGAGGACCGGCCGGTGCCGCCGTCAGAGGTCGTCGTCGGCGACCTCGTGCGGGTGCGCACCGGCGACCAGGTGGTGGTCGACGGTCCTCTCGCCGCAGGCCGGCTGGAGGCCGACGAGTCCCTGCTCACCGGGGAGTCGGACCCGGTCGCCAAGGCCGTGGGCGACGTGCTGCTCTCGGGCAGCTCGATCTCCGGCGGCGAGGGCCTGCAGCGCGCCGAGGCCGTCGGCACCGACAGCCACGCGGGCCGGCTCACCCTCGCGGCCCGCGCCGACACCACCGCCCTGACCCCGTTGCAGTGGCGCATCGAGCTGGTCGTGCGGCTGCTGATCCTGCTCGTCGTGCTCATCAGCGGCGCGATCCTCGCCCAGGCCGCCCTCGAGGGGACGACCGTGGTGCGGTTCGTGCAGACCTCGGCGGTGCTCTCGGGTCTCGTGCCCTACGGGCTGTTCTTCCTCATCGCCGTCGCCTACACCGTCGGCGCCGCGCGGATCGCCGGTCGTGGCGCACTCGTGCAGCTGCCCAACGCCGTCGAGGCCGTCAGCCGCGTCGACGTCGTCTGCACCGACAAGACCGGCACCCTCACCAGCGGTCGGCTGGCGCTCGTCGAGGTGGTGCCCGCTGACGGTGACGAGGCAGGTGCTCGGGAACTGCTGGGCACCTTCGCCCGCTCGATGTCGAGCACCAACGCCACCACCTCCGCCCTGACCGCCGACGAGGCCTTGCCCGGTGACCGTCGCGAGATCGCCGACGAGGTCGAGTTCCGCTCGTCGCTGCGCTGGAGCGGCATCACCCTCGCCGACGGCACCACGCTGGTCCTCGGTGCGCCGTCGACGCTGCGCCCCGCGCTGGACGACACATCGCTCACTGCCGACGAGGCCGTGCGCCGACGGACCGACCAGGGCCTGCGCGTGCTCGTCCTCGCCCGCGGCACCGGGACGCTGCGCGACGCCGACGACCGCCCGCGCCTGCCGCGCCTGCGGGCGGTGGCGCTCGTCGCTCTGGCCGACGAGCTGCGCGACGGCGTCACCGACGTCCTGACCGGCCTGGCCGACGACGGCGTCGCGGTCAAGGTGATCTCCGGCGACGACCCGGACACGGTCGCCGCCCTCGCCCGCCGCGCCGGCCTCGACGCCCCGGCAATCGCCGGCCCGGGTCTCGCGGCCCTCCAGGGCGAGGCCTTCGACGACGCCGTCGACGCGCACGGCGTCTTCGGCCGCATCGCCCCCGAGCAGAAGGAGCAGATCGTCGACTCGCTGCGCCGCCGCGGCCACCAGGTGGCGATGGTCGGCGACGGCGTCAACGACGCCCGCGCCCTCAAGCGCGCCCAGGTCGGCGTCGCGATGCGTTCGGGCAGCTCGGTGACCCGCGACGTCGCCGACATCGTCCTGCTCGACGACTCGTTCACCACGCTTCCTCCGGCGCGCGTCGAGGGCCGCCGGATCATCGCCGGCGTCAGCAGCTCGATGTACCTGTTCCTGTCGCGGGTGTCGACACAGATGCTGGTCATCCTGTCCGTGACGCTGCTGGGTCTCGGCTTCCCCTACACACCGACGCAAGTCGGGCTGACGCTGTTCACCGTCGGCGTGCCGACGTTCTTCCTCACGCTGTGGGCGCGCCCGAAGCCGCCGGCCGAGGACCTGTTGGTCTCCCTGGCGCGCTTCGTGATCCCGGTCGGCGTGCTCACCGCCGGGTTCGGCACCGCGGTGTACGCCTACCTCTACACGGGAGTGACCGCCATTCTCAGCGGCCCGGCCGTGCGCCCGGAGTTCATCGTCGGGTGGCAGCGGTACACCGGACTGCCGCCGAGCGACCCCGACTTCGTCGCGGCCGCGGCCACCCTCGGCGCGCAGAGCGGGCTGTCGGTGTTCGTCTCGAGCTCCGCCATCGTCCTCATCCTGCTGCTCGAGCCACCGCACCGCATGTTCACCGCCTGGGCCCCGGTGAGCGAGGACCGCCGACCCCTGTGGTTGGCACTCGCGCTGTTCGTGGCCTTCGCGGTTGTGCTGATCGTCCCCGCCACCCGCAGCTACTTCGGCCTCACCGCGCCCGACCCGCCTGTGATCGAGGCCGCCGGGATCGCGCTCGCGGCCTGGTTCCTCGCGCTCAGCCTCGTCCTGCGCCACCGCGTGCTCGAACGGGTCCTCGGTCTGACCGGGGGCCCCCGGACGCCGGCGTGAGCCGCCGCCTCTGTTGACGGCCACGGCGCCCGTGTCGACGGCTCGCACAGCCTCCGGTCGACAGCAACTCCTCTCAACGATCACCGACTCCATGGCGCTCGACCATCGCGCGCGGTCACTTCTGAAGTGGTCGGGTCACGAGCTGCCGGGCGACGTCAGGTGATGCGGAGGGCGATCACGAGGTCCTCGCCCTCGAGGAAGGTGGACAGCCAGCGCGGGTCGGCGTCGAGCTGTTCGAGGAAGCCGGTCGCCCGCGAGGCGTTGTCGGCCACGACGAGCGCACCGGTGGCGAGGTGGGGCTCGAGCATCCCGAGCACGTCGGAGTACATGTCCTTCGCGCCGTCGAGGAAGAGCAGGTCGACCCGGTCGGGTAGGTCGTGGGCGAGGGTGTCGGCGGCGTCGCCGTCGCGCACCTCGACGACGTCGGCGAGACCGGCGGCGGCGACCGAGCGTCGAGTGGCCTCGACCTTGTTCGCCTCGTACTCCGTGCCGATGACCAGGCCGCCGCCGTTGTCGAGGACCGCGGCGCCCAGGTGCAGCGTGGAGATGCCGAACGAGGTGCCGAACTCGACGACAGACCGCGCGCCGTGCAGGCGCGCGAGCTGGTAGAGCAGTCGGCCGACCGAGGGAGTGACCGCCATGTAGGCGTGGCGCATGAGCGCGAACTGCTCGCGGCTGGAGCGGGGTCGGCCGTCCCGTCCCTCGGCTGGGCGTCCGCCACGGGCGTGGAGCCCCTTCGGCCGCGGCGGGCTGCCGCCGCGGTTGCGGGCGGCGTCGGCGTAGAGCTCGCTCAGGACGTCGGCGACCGGCGGGCGGCTCAGGCTGTTGGCGGGATCGATCCGGGGTGCTGCCATGCCTCGATGCTGGCACCGGAACCGGTGCGTTCGATGAGAGGACGCTGTGCGTCGGGCACCCTGCCGCGTCACCCCACGAGCGCGCCGACGCCGGCGAACACCATGAGGCTGCCGAGCGCGGCGACGACGCTCGCCGAGATCAAGGGCAGCCGCGACGCGGCTCCGGCGGGCATGCGGTGGGTGAGCCTGCTCAGCCATGGCGCGCCGGCGACGAGGAGCAGGCCCAGCACGGTCAGGACGAGGGCGAGTCCGACGCTGAAGGCGACGATCATGACGATGCCCAGGGCGGTCCGGTTGAGCCCGACGGCGAGCAGGAGCACGCCGAGGGCCTCGGGACAGGGGATGAGGCCGGCAGAGACGCCGAGGGTCGTCACGCCCCGCAGGCCCGGCGGGTCGACGCCGACGTGCCCGTATCCATACCCGTGCCCGTGCCCGTGGCCGTGGCCGGCGAGGGCAGGCTCGGGTGCGGTCCAGCGTCGGCGGACGAGCCTGACGCCGAGCCCGAGGACCAGTGCGCCGGCGAGCAGGGTGAGCAGGGGTGTGACGACCTCGGGCAGGAGGTAGCGGCCGGCGAGGAGCATTGCGACGCCGAGTCCGATGACCGCGGCGGTGTGGGTGGTCGTGACGGTGAGGCCGAGGACGACGGCGTCGCGGGGTCGGGCTCGTTCGCCGACGAGGTAGGCGGCGATCAGGGCTTTGCCGTGGCCGGGGGTCAGGGCGTGGGCGGCGCCGAGCAGGGCGCAGACCCCGAGCAGGACGGCGACGGCCCACGCGGAGCCGAGGGGTCGGCGCAGGAAGTCCGTCAGGGGGTCGCCGGTCGACGTGCCCGCGGCGGGCGAGGTGGACCCGGACGTGAACAGGGCGGTGAACGGGTTCGTGGTCGGGGCCTGCACCTCGAGGGGCAGGACGGGGTGGGCGTGGGTGACGGCCCCGGCGAGATGGGTGGTGCCGTCGGTGCCGACCCCGCCGACGACGACCTGGTGGGAGTGCACGACCTCGGTGATCGCGCCCCAGCGCAGGCCCACCGTCGTGTCGCCGACAGCGCCGTCGGGTGCGACGGCGGAGATCACGACGCGGACGTTGTCCAGACCCTCGAACACCTCGGGTTCGACGGTGGTGACCGTCGTCGACCACGGCGTCCCGTCCGGTGCCGTGACCGCGACACTGCGCGCGAACAGCTCGGTGAGCTACGGGTGTTGGGCGGGGACGGTCACGGCCGGCGCGGCGGCGAGGCCGCGGTCGTAGGCGAAGTCGAGGCGGTCGACGGGCACGTGCGCGGTGAGCGTGAGACCGAGCCGGTCGGTCCGCTCGTCGACGGCGACCTCGACCAGGGTCGAGGCCGGGTCGTGGGCGAGCGCCGTGCCGGGCAGGAGCACGAGCAGCGCCGCGACGGCGGCCAGCGCGACGGCGAGCGCGCGTCGGCTCACCCGCCCACCCCGGTGCCGTAGTCGAGCTGCTTGTCGCGGTAGAGCGTGTGGTAGTGGATGCCCGTGTCCCCGGGGGTATTGATCCACTCGATCCACACGCGCGGCCCGTCAACGCGGAAGTAGGCGGTCTCGGTGGGCTGGGTGGATCCCGACCAGGCGATGCGGGTCTGGGGGAGCTGGGTGGCGTAGAGATCGAGCAGCGGCTGGGCGATCTCGGGGGCGGCGTCAGCGACCCAGTCGGCGATCACCCGCTGGACGGTCTGCTGCTGCTCCGGGGTGAGCTCGGTATAGGGCAGCCCCTCGGTCGCGGGGTAGCCGGTGTCCACGCCCGGGCCCATCACGAGGTCGTCGTAGGAGCCGGAGAGCTCGGCGGTGCTGCGGCGGGTCTCGTCGAGGGAGCCGAACAGGCCGAACATGTCGCGGGCGTCGGCCTCCATCGGCGCGTACTGGCGATCGCCCAGGGCGAAGCTGATCGGTTCGACGCCGGTGAAGTTCGGGGAGACGCTCAGCGTCTCGCCGCCGAGGGAGACGTGGACGGCGAGGTGGTGCCCGCCGAACTGCAGCGTCCAGGGCTGGCCGGTCGACGGCTCGCCGTAGAAAGCGAGGAAGTAGTTCGCGGAGCCGAAACCAGGTCCGTCGGGCTCCTGGGTGGCGAGGTAGTCGTCGGCGGCCATGATGCCCTCGACCTGGCTGTAGCCGGCGGCGGACATCACGCTACGCACGGCGGCCAGCGCTGCGGCGCGCTGCGGTTCGCTCAGGTCCCCGAGCTTGGCGCCCTGACGGCCGGTGAACGCGCCGGCGGGGAAGTTCGACCAGCTGCAGCGCTTGCCGTCGAGGTCGGTGTAGGCGAACACTGCGGCGCCCCGCTGCTCCGGCGTGAGCGTGGCCAGGAACGCGGTCGAGGCTTCGACCGCGCCCTGCACGGAGCGGGCGTCGGCCGGGGCGGGCACGGCCCCGGCCGCCGGCGCTGTCGGTGTCGCCCCCGACGGTGCGCAGTTTCCGACGCCCCCTCCGCTGACCCCGCCCCCTGAGCTGCAGCCCGCGGCGAGGACGAGGGCGAGCGCCGCGGCAGCACCGAGAGCGGCGTGGCGCCGCGAAGCAGGGCGGCGGTTACGAGCGGCAGGGGGACGACCGGTGGCCGTGGGCATCGGGGAGGACTCCTGGAGGTCTGCGGACGGGAGGGAGCCAAGGGGCGCTCCGGGGCGCGCGCCCGCCCCGGCTCGGACGGCGGGAATCCTCGCACCGCGACCTGAAGCGGACCGGAAGATCGCCCGGCGCGCCACGGGAGGAGCCGCCTCCTTTCGGTGCGCTCCAGGTCGTCGTGCGGTAGTCCGACCGGTTGGCCGGAAGCCCACCAACGGCTGGCCGCCCGACTATGTTCGTCAATGCGCTGGCGATCCCGTAGGGCAAGCGGCGCAGCGCCCACCGTGCCGGTGGAGGACGCCGGCGACGCGTCGCGGCCGTAGGTCAGGCCGGTGTAGCTCTCGACCCGCCCGTCGCTCACCAGCGGGCCGTCGACCACGAGGGTTTCGCGTGGGTCACCAGGCACGTGTTCCGCCGGACTTGCGCCACGATCCTCGACCAGTCCGGCCAGTCGTCGCGCTCGGTCGCCGACCAGCTCGGGCATGCACAGGTGTCGATGACCCATCCCACTACCTGGGCCAGCGCATCGCTAACCCGGCCGCGGCCGCCGCCCTCGACGCGTGGCACGACCAGCACGACCAGGAGGACGTAGATCGTGGGCAAATCATGGACCTCGGCGCGGGCGCGGAGGGTGATCCGGCCTCGGAGCTGGGAAGACTGTGCGCCGTCAGGGACTCGAACCCCGAACCCAGTGGACAAGAGTCAGGGCGTCCTTCGTGATGAACGGTGACCATCCGTCCTGCTCAGCGATGGCGCCCGAGGGTTTCGATCATCTGCGGTAGGGCCTCGCGCAGCGCCATGGTGGGACGTAAGCGGCCACCTAAGCGGTCGGTGATTGCCGCCCAGCCATTGCGAGAGGCGGGGCGGCACCAATCCCGACGGCAACGTCAGCGGATCGAGGGCCTCGCAGAAGAACCGTAACCGAGCCCACATGGAGGGCGCGGCGACGACACCAGGCAGCGCGACGGCGGCCGCCCGACCGTCCGTGTCCCCGCCGTGCCCGGGCCCCGCGCGGAGGTGAGTACCGGCCGCGTGCTCCACACGCTCTCGGGAGACTCCCGGAGAAGCCCGGAGTACGAGGACACGACCCCGTCACCCTCCGAGGTGGTCGGCCAGACGCAACGCGAACGCGGTGAGGGTGCGGACCGGGTTGGCCGCCGAACTGGACGCATTACCGACAAGTCGCACACGTACAGGCCGTGGTGGTCGATCACCTTGAGGTCCTGTCGACGACCGACGACCCGAACGCGGACTTCGTGACGGGACTTCGCGGGCATCCGAAGTGTCCCAACCACAGTGAGCTGCGATGACCACCAGCCCGACCAGCGAGGCCCGCCGCTACCAGAACCTGCGCGCCCACCTGGGCTACCTCAGGCTCGACGACGCCGCCGACGCCCTGAACACCGTGCTCGACGCCGCCCGCAGAGAGGGGCTCTCGCTGACCGTCGCGCGCGAGCGCCTCCTCGAGGTCGAGGTCGAAGCCACCGGAGCCCGCCGGCTGGCCATCCAGCTGCGGTGCGCCTGCCTGCCCGGGCCCTGGACCATCAGCGACTTCGACTTCGCCGCCCAACCCGGTGTCGACGAGAAACTCGTCCGCGACCTCGCGGCGCTGCGCTTCTTCGACGACGCCGCCAACGTGCTGTTCGTCGCCCCCCCCCCGGAGTCGGCAAGACCATGCTGGCCACCGCCCTGGCCCGGGGCACGGCCGAGGCCGGGGTGCGGGTGCACTTCACCACCGCCGGCGACCTGGCCGCCCGCTGCCATAAGGCCGCCCTGGAGGGCCGGTGGAACACCTGCATGCGCTTCTTCGCCGGACCGAGGCGGGCTCGGCCGAGCCCGGCACCACCCGCACCTTCACCGCGAGTTGCTCGGGTGGGGGTTCGCCGACGGCGCCGGCGTCGGGCACCTGGTGGCGAGCGCCGGCGACCGGCCCGTCGGTGATGGCCAAGTGGGGGGCTGCTACTGCAGATGGATACCCGGGTGCTGGGAGGCCGCGCTGGCGCCGCCCCCGCCCGGACGCCACCTGGCAGCACCGGCGCCCGTGCTCGACGATCGGGGTGCTTGCACCCGCCCGACCGGCCCTGCAGGCAGAGCCCGCGCCGCCGAGGGAAGGGCCCCAACGCGTCGCCGGGCGAAGCTTCGAGAGAGTTCCACGCTCCGTCCTGGTAGCGGCAAGTAATCAGTTGCTTCCGGGCGGCAGCCGTATTAACCCGATCGCAATGGTCCGTTCGAGCGACCTTGTTGGCTTGCCATTCGGCAGGCTGCGAACATCGGACGTCAACTATTCTCAGGGGTGTAGGCCGATGACCGTGTCAGAGGACGAGGTACGCCGACTCGTAGAGTTAGGTCCACTTCTGGACGCCTATCGCGAGGCATTGCGCGGCAACTCTTCTGCGTTGCCGTATGGACTATCATACCTATCTGATCACGACGGTTTCTGGAAGGGGTGGGACGCGCTCAAGGACAACAGTGCCCGGCTTCCAGAACAGATGAATAGGACTTCCAGCGAGTTTCTTGATTTCGAGGCGGCGACGCTGAGGCGGCATGCGAATATGAACGAGACGGAACCCGCAGCCATGCTTCTTCACCTCGGGAGAGTGGGCAGTGGCAGCGATTCGAAAAGTACGGGAATGCACCTCTCAGACCTTCCGAAGGCAGATAGCGTGCGGCAGGACGTAAGGAGGTTGTCGAGCGAAACTTGAACAGACCGAGCGCCAGTCCAGTCCCGGACGCTTCATGCGCCTCTTCGGCGCGGGCTATCAATCATTGCCGGCGCTGGGATTGTAGGAACGAACGCAGCGGTCACGATCGCGAGCGGAGGTATCGGCGCTCCTGCGCTTACATCGATGGCGCTCGGAATGGGAGCCGTCTTCGCTGGGACATTCGATAATCCTGCCGCTACGACGCAATTTCTGCCTTTCGTGTCGCAAGTCGGAAGCGGTAACGACGGCGGAAGACCGGCGAACGCTCAAGACGCGGCTGGCCGTCCGGGCTGAGCGACGGTGATCGCATCGTTTGGGCATGGCTCGGGCGGCCCACGAGCTGAACTGGCAGCTACGAGTGACAGCAGCGCCGCCATCGCCAACGGCGTTGATGGCGATTCGCGCGGAGAAGCCAGGGCGTAGCCGTAGAAGTCGCGGTCGGCGAGAATGAGCATGTCGGGCCCGGTGAGGTCCCGGCTGGTGCCACCTACCCAATGCGATAGGGGTGTCCCAGGTGATCCTTCGATGGTACTGCGTCCTTAAGTAGCGCTACGTTGGGCTTGATCGATTAGTTTCATCGCGTAGCGAATAGGCTCCGAGAATCCCTTTCTATGCGTGTGTCGCACGTGGTGCCTCGCGAGGTCGCTAGCATCAAACCGCTCGAGAAAGACTAGGAGGTGAGGGAACCTATAAAGGCTTCTATCGTCCACCGATATGATGTAATTCCATACTGAGCTTTCCTTCTCCCCTGTGTCCGGTAACTCGGATAGTGGTGGTGGAGCGGATGAATCTCTTACAAGCTGACCGAGCTTCTCCTGGCGCCACTTATGGTCGGCCTCCTGTAGGCGGGATGCGGGCAGGTACTTCTTCTCAAATTCGTCCGTGATTCCATTCAGATAGAAATTGACAACCTTGAGTCGCCCATTAGTCGCAGCGGCACAATCTCTCGGGATCAGTCCTCCAGAATGCCGATTAACATCGCTTATCACGTCCCCAAGCCGGGCGATTGCCGGCATAATTACATCGCGAACCTCCTTCCCATAAGTCAGCACGCTTCTATGGGCTCTAATTCGCAATTGTGCTGTCTTGACGGCGTGATGCAATCCGCGCAGCTCGCCAACCAGGCGTCGTCTCTCTGCCTCGTCACTCTTCTCTTGCTGGGCGAAATTCTCGGACTCCTTACGGCTATCGTCAGCCGCACGCCCGTATTCGCCTATCAAGAAGGACACGACCGCACCGGACACTAGGGCGATAGCCAACGTAAGGGAAGATCTCATTAGTTCAGCATCGCGCTGGAATCCTTGAGCTTGGTCGTCTGGAGCTATCCAAAGGGCAAACAGTGCAAGACCGCATGCGGCGACGAGCCCGACAATTGGAACAATACGCCGAAGCCATGTCTCGCCTCGAAATTCTTGTTGGCTCACGTCTGACAGCGCCCCCAGGTTAGCTTCCAGTCAGCAACACGCTCCTCGGACGCTCTTGCTATGGCTAGAGGTCGTTTGGACGAAAGGAAATAGCTACTAGCGCGCGCACGCTCGACCGAGCGCTGGCCCGGCCAGGGGTCAATCACGGCAGGTAGGTGCCTATGGCGGGTCCCAGCTCCGCGCACGCACGTACCGCGCCGGGGTGATGTGACGATTCCAGCGTTGTCATTCTTGCCTTGATCGAACGTCCTCGCCGCCCAGCTACTCGGCCTGTCGGTCGACCAGGTCACACATCGAGACCTGCTGGGGACCAACCTTCGCTCCGGCACGCCACCGTCGGCGCACGAAGCCCTCGGCACCACGATGACCGTCGCTGCCGCCGACTTCGGGGTCGGCTGGCGACGGTGATGCGCGCGGTGGTCGAGCACGGCCCCCCGTTGGTCGAGGACCCCGGCCCCGGCTCGAGGGTGAGGCCGCGCTCCGGGTCGACGAGACCGCCTTCTTGGCCACGACCTCGACCCACGGCGCGGAGTTCGCGACCGGGCCGGTCGATCTCAGGCGCACTGATGTCGGTCGCGGGAGCAGCGGGAGGCCCAGGCTCGCAAACCTGGCCCACTGAGCGAGTTGCCGCTCCGACTACTGGGCCGCACTGGCGCGATGGGGTCGCCACAACCCCGAATGGGTCCAGCGTCGGACCGCCACCCCTACCCGCCAGCCGGCGTAACGTTCCCGCGACCACGCCGAGAGGACCGCATCGCTGCACACCGGCCGCAGGTACCCCAGCGCACGACGGAGGTCGGCACGGTCGAGGGCGCCCCCCGTCGACGAGCCTCCAGCACATTCCGTGCGCGCTCGAGCGCCAGCGGTGGATCTCACCTTGTTGCTCGAAGCATCCACCCGGCGGGCGGGCCTCCGTCACCAGCTGGGATCAGCTCGGGACCTCAAAGCGCAGGCTGGCTGTCCGATTTTCCGGACGGCCGGCGACCGACTGGAGGGGTAGGTCGGGCCCCGCGTCGGCCGCTGTGTCGAAGGTCAGCGTCCACCAGCCGCTAGTAAAGCCGCCGTCGGTGTTGATGAGTAAGGCACGAGTCCCGTCGCGGTCAGCCACTGCGGCCACCCGATGAGTCGCGGCGGACGCCACGGTAGCCACAGTCTCATGAGCGACCCTGCCAAGTGGGTCGAGCAGTCGCATGATCACGCCATGGATGGGCGGGTCGTCGCCCGGTCCGCCGGCCGTGGCCAGAACGTCGTCCAGCACAGGCGGCTGTGCTAGGCCGGGGAACAGCCGCAGCCGGTCGCCGTCGGCGAGCGCGATCCTTGGTAATTGGGCGTACAGCGCTGGCTCGCCCGGCGTGTCTGGGTCGCTCCACTCCAGCCTCCAGCCGTCGAGCGATGGCACCGGGGCCAGAGCGACCACGGTGACATGGTGACCGGACGGGTTGGCTGCGGTCGGCAGCACGACTTCGCTGATGCGCAGTTCGCGATCAGGAACGCTCGGGGCGAATCGGCGGGCGGCGGTCACCGAGACCACCCCGGCCCCACGCCCGGTAACGGTGAGGGCGCTGACCGGTTCGGAGCGCCCGGCCGCGACGGTGGCGGTCACCTCGCCACCCTCGGACGGGGCGGCGACGGTCATGGCGCCAGTGGCCCGAGGTGGGATCGTCGTCACCGTAGCGGCCTCTCCAGCGGCCAGCGCCAGCCGTAGGGTAACGCCCGTTGCCCAGCCGACCTCAATGGTGACGTCCAGGTCCTCGTCGTCTCGCTTGGCCCTGACCGCCCCGCCTGCCGCCCACAGCTCCACGCCCGCCCGCCAGCGCAACCCACCGTGCTCGACGACGAAGCCGGCGTCTGGGGCGCCGAACCGTCCACCTGGTGCGCTGACCGCCAGCTCGAGCGCAAGCGGCGCCCCGGCTGCAGCTGTGACCGCCAGCCGGTCCCAGTCCAATGGCTCCGGGCTCTCGAGTAACAGCACGTTCCCGCCACCTGGGCCAGGCACCCGCAGTGCCGAAAGCATCAGCCCGACGGGCAGCCCTCCGCCCGGGAGCTCGCCGAGCCAGCTCGACCAATAGCGCGTGAAGTCCGTGACGCCGCTCGCCCCGACCGCGGCCCTGCTCGCTACGAGGGCGGCTCGCGCGGCGCGGTCGGCCTCAATGGCGGCGGCGGGCACGGTTCCGCTGCGCGCCGCCGCCGCCTTCGTGCGCGCGTCGACTGCCAGGGCAGCAAGCCCGTCGGCGGTGTTGATCCATGCTGCGGCCAAGGCGGCCAAGTCGGTCGGGGCTGCGGCGGCGGCAGCAGGCTCCCGGCGGCAGCGCCCGTCGAAGGTTGCGAGGTGCTGCACGATGTCGGTGAAACGCGAGGTGACGAACTCGAAGTTGTGGACGACCCGCTCACCGGCCTTGGCGGTAGCGACCAGTTGACTGCGGTGGAGCTCGGCCGGCGCTAGCGGTTCTCCGCCTCCCGCCGAGACCGCTTCCGGTTTGGTCATCCGATCAAGGTCGACGGTTGCGCAGGGGTCGCTGCCATCGCCGTTGAGGGTGCGGACCCACTCCCACGTCCAGCCGTCCAGCTCGACCTGCGTGGTACCCCAGCGGTGGGGCGTCGGCCCGCGAGCAATCCGACCTGAGGCGTCCCTTACGACCACGCGCAGCTCGCGCCCAGTCTGCAGGTACATCCGGGTTACGTAGCCCTCGTTGAACACCACCCCGGTGTCCAGCTTGCGGTACCAAGGCCGGATTCCCGCTGCCGGAACAGTCCCTGCCGTATAGGTAGTCAGGTCGGTCAGGGGACCGCCGTTCGGGTAGGTCGCTCCGGCCAGCCCGGCTGGCGTTCCCCCGCTCGGGAAGCCCGGCGGCTCACCTACGGCGAACGATGCACTTGTTGACTCTAGCTGCTCACCCTGCGCCGCTCCGGTGGTCACAGTCGCGGTATGGACCTGCAGCCGATATGTTCCGGGACGGAGAATCGTATCTGGCCGGTACATCGACTCGACCGCTCGCTGGACGCCCTTGGACCAGCGCCACTGCTCAAATCGGGCCCAGCCGAATGGCCCGGCGTCGGTGCAGAATTGGGTGATCCTGACCGTGGTTGGGGCGATGATGGCGACTCTGTCGCACCAGCCGATACGGGCCGGCCCTGCCGGATTGGCTACAAGGGCCACGCTCGCGCTAGCGGTGCCGTGGCCCCTGTCAACCTCCACCTCACCGGCCAGGGCAATTACAGTCGCATCGCCGTCGAGGCTAATCCTCACCCTGGTGGCTGGGGCGGGCATTACGACCGTCAACATGGCTGGCGCGCCCAGCCTGGCCCGTCCCCTGAGCAGCGGGGCCGGCACCTCGGTCGCGCCGTCCAGGAACGCCCGGACAAGTGAGGGGCCAGCGGCCGCCGTCCTGCCCGGTGGGACCACGACGACCTCGCCGACAGCAGGGACCGCCGCTACGCTTTCTCGCTCCAGGTCGTTGACTTCGAGAACGGTCCCGGTCAGGCCGAATTCGGTCGCCGTCCTATCGTCGCCCAGTAGCCAGGCGATCAGGTGGGGCGGGAGCGGCCTGGCCTCCTGCGGGCCGGCCGTCACAACCAGCACACCTGCGCCATCGACAGTCATGATGCCTGGGCTGTGGAGGTTCAGCCCGGCATAGGTGGTCGAACCAGTGGCGCCTTGGGGGAAGTTGACTGCGCTGAAATGAGTGCACGTCCAGCCGGGTAGATAGCACAATCCGGAGACGGTCACCAGCGTGCCGGTGATTTCGACCTCATCAGCCCCTGGCGCCCGCAGTTGCTGGCCAGTCGCGTCCAATGTCGCCTGCCTAACGACCGCCCCGTCTCGGCGGACGGTAACCCGACCGGACTCTGCCGCCTTAGCCGTGACCCAGACTGCGTCTGCCGGCGGTGTCAATGTGAACGTGATCGTCCCGTTCCCGCCCGTGGCCTGCCCGAGCTGGATCTCCGCCCCGGCTTTGCGGACGAATCCCGAGGTCGTGGCTTGAACGCCGTCGATACTGACGGCGCCGCTCAGCGGCCCGTCGGCCATGCCCGCGATGTCCAGGCAGATCGGTTCCTCAGTTGGTGCGGGGCCGCAGGCGTAGGGACCCGTGAACGGGTCCAGTCCCTTGACCGACTCGATCTCGTTGCGCCGGTAGAAGCCGAAGGGGGTCTTCGCCCCGATCGACAACCGGGTTGCCGAGCTAAGGTCGCCAGGCGCTCCGACGGCCGCCCAGCACGCTTCGACCGCGGCCGGGTTAGGCCCGTCCAGGATGGCAGGACCGATGGCTGGCGCGTTCGTTCCTGTCAGCACCCTCACCTGAGCGCCGGCGACGGCCAGCACCGGCCAGCGCTGCCCCTCCATGTCCAGTGTGCCGCCGTCGAAACGTTCCGGGTCGGCGGGGGCACTGGCGAGGGTGAGCAGTGAGCTGCCGTCCGCCACTGCGACCACTGCAGCCACCTCGACTCTCGCAGATGGCCTGGGGGCGCTGAGACGGTAGCCGTGGGTGCCAGCGGGCGGTGCGCCCGACAGGACAGCGCTATTGCCGCCACCGGACACCACAGTCCACGGCCCCCGCTCGGTGAAGGTGTCGTCAACCACGCTCAGCGCGGCCCCAGCTAGCGGGGGCAGAGCGTCCGCGCCGCTGGCTGGGATGCCCGGGAAGGACACCGTTGTCCCTGCCGCGACCGCCTGGCCGGCAGCGCCGACCAGCCCGCCCGCTGCCGTGCGCAGCACGACGTGCCGAAGATGATAAGAAAAGGCGACCGGCCCGACCTGCTCCGGCGGCGCTGAGATGGGCCCGGGGCTGCCGAAGCGGGCGCCGTCAGTAACCGGCCGGGAGAATGTGATCAAGGGCTTCGCGTCGCCGGGAACGGTTACCCCGTCGAGGGCACGGTCCTCGTCAACCTTGGGGTGCTCGACCGCGATGGAGGCGATCCCGGTAACTGGTGACGGCAGAGGCGCGTGCTCGTCGCCCCACCGCAGTGGGAAGCGCACCTTCTTTTCGAACTTCCAGAAAAACAGGTCGATCTTGATGCCAGCCTCGACGGCGATCGCCAGCCACCAGGGCGTCGGCGCTTTGGCGTCGGCCCGGGCCCTGACCACGGCCTCGATCCGGAAGCAGAAGACCGACAGCCCGGCTCCGCCGCGGACCTCTAGGTAGCCAGAGAATTGCTCCGGGGCGACGCTGATCCCAGCTCCGCCTTCCATCACCGCCTCGAACCAGGCGCGTAGTGGCCCGAACCTCCAGTCGCCGCCGATGCTGACCGAGCCGCCCAGCTCGAATTCGCCCAGCCGCTCGGGGGTCAATGCCTTGAGCCCCTGGAATGAGCCCGGCCGGTTCACCATGACCCAGGCGTCGCCCTGGACGATTTTGAGCAGCGTGGCGTGGATACGGCGCTCCGACGGGGTCTTCTCACCCAGGTAGACGTGCCAGTAGTCGGGCGGCGGGGCGTCTGCCCAGGTGAACGCCACGTCGACCCCGCCGCCGACGTCGACCAGCTTCGGGTCCTCTGCCTGAACCATGTAGCGGGCACTCAGGTTAACCTGGAAGAGCCGGCCGGGGATGTCGAGCACGAGCAGCGCCTCGAACTGGCCCTCGGCCGTGTCGCCCTCCTCGGTGGCGACGAGGAAGCCGCCTTTGCCGTTGAGGATGAGCTGGGGGCCGGGCAGGACGATGACCAGCAACAGCTTCGCCGCGAAGGTGTAGCCGAGGTCTGGCAGCGAGCCGATCGTTGTGCCGAGCCCGATAGCGAACGCGTCGCGCCTGACCGCCCACTTCTCGGCCCGGGTCACGCCGCTCGGCGAGCGCCGATAGTAGCCGTGGTACCAATGCTGCCCGTCGTGCCGGTCAGGACGCAGATTCACGGCCAGCAGACCGGCAAAGCCGTAGATGGCCGCGCCGGTGGAGAACAGCGGAATTCCAGCCGGCAGGGTGATGTCCAGGTACAGGAAGAAGAACGCGGTGCCGTCATCGGTCCGACCGACCATGATGCTGGCGTCAATATCGAGCTTGAGGGTGTTCAGGCTGAGCTTGATGCTGCCCCTGAACCCCGAGGCACCCTGTCCGGAGAAGAAGGCCGCGCTGCCCGCGAAGGAGAACGTGCCCGGCGAGGACATCTCGACCCCGATGCCCTCAAGGCTGAAACGCACGTTGCCGCCGCCGGGTGCCCAGCTCACCCGCAGCCCCTCGACAGAGGCTCCGATCGGCAGCGGGTCCGCGAGCTTGATGGCGCCGTTGAGGCCGATCCAGCGCCGGCCGTCTGCCTCGGCGCCGAAGCCGACCTTGGTGATCTGGAGCGGAAAACCCTTAAGCGAGGCGGTCCTGACCGACTCGACGTCCAGCCAGCCGCCCTCGACCGTGACCCTGCCGTCGGTGGCGATGCGCAGCCCCTGGAACACCACCGGCGGAATATCGAACCCGGCCGCACTGACCGCGATCCGTCCGGCCAGAGTGACGGAGGCCCCGCTCGATCCGGCTTGGAATTCGACCCGGTTGAGGTCGAGGATGCCGGCCTCGGTGGTGACCGTGAGCAGATAGCCGGACGGGCCTGCCCCGGCCGCCTGGACAGCCGCGGCGGGAGTGAACTGGCAGGTCGGTGTCCGGGCGATGGCCGTGAGCCCGTCGTCGCCGACCCCGATGGTGACTCCTACGACCCGGTCGAGCCACGGGATCCGGACGCTGCCGCTCACATCGAAGGCGGTCAGGGCGCACTGTCGGACGGTGATCGACACGGCGGTAAGGCAGCCGTCGAAGCCGAACAGCTCGTCGAGCCTGCCCGGGCCGGTAAAGCGGGTGCCATCCCAGGTGGCGGCTAGCTGGAGGGCCGCCGAGCCGGTGACCCCGCCCGTCCCAATGAACAGGTGGCGCAGGGTGAACGCCGATGCTCCAGGAGGTGCGGTCAGGCCGGGTAGGTCGAGCGACGCCGACTCGACGTAGAGCCCGGCGAAGGCGGCCGGGGCGCTCGCATGGGGTGCCGCATCGGCCAGCGTGAGCCAGCGCAGCCCTTCGGCCTCGACGATGACTCCGCTGGTGCCGATCATCGCGCGTTCGAGGTCGATCCCGTCGGGCAGGGTGAGCGAGACGTGCCCCTCGCCGGTCACCTCCAGGTCCACCCTTGGCAGGGTGATGTCGACGTGATCGCGGTCCGGGTCCAGCTCGGTCGTGCCCGGTTTGACCGGCCGCAGGACGTCGCCAGAGACGCGCAGGGCCAGGCTGACCTCGCGGAGCGCGAGGGAGAAGACTGGGACCAGGCCGGCTTCGAGCATGAACTCGACCCCGCCGCTACCCGGCGAGACGACGACGGTCAGCGACTCCACTCCGGGCACGGCCAACTCGACCGGGACCTCCACGAAGAGGCGAGCGGAGGCTCGCCCGGTGGCCGGATCGATCCCCGCCTCGCCGACCCAAAGCAGATCGAGCGCCTCAGGCAAAGCTGCCACTAGCCCCGAGAACGGCAGCCCGTCGGGCACCAGCTCGCGTACCCGACGGTAGTACGGCTCCTCCGTGACGACGGTCATCGTTGCTTCCGATCAGAGGCTCGGGGGGAAGACGAATCCCCACGGGTGGCGGGAGTCGACGTCGAGGACCACGTCGTAATTGCTTTGCTCCTCGGAGGTCAGCGGCGCGCAGTCCGTCAGCGGCAGCGGGAGCGGCTCGATCCACTCCGGCCCAGCCGCGCCGACCCGTGACGGGCGGGCCGGCGCGGCACCGGCCGTGAACCAGGACGGTTCCCAGGCGTGCAGCGCCGCGTCGATGTCGTCGAAGGCGTTTGGGTCGGCGTTGCGAAAGTGGTGGGCCCAGAGGCTCTTTCGGTACTCCTTCACCCCAGTGTCGTCGGCGTCGACGAAAGCGACAGCGTGCTCGTGGTCGGTGTAAAGGCTGCGGCGCATGCAGTTGGCTGAGCCGATGATCGCCCAGTGGTCGTCGACTATGGTGGTCTTGGTGTGTACGAATAGGCCCTGGACGATGTAGAGACTCACCGGCCCGGCGACCAGAGCACCGGTTGGGGTCGGCGCCTTGACCATCACCTCGAGCTGCTGCCCTGGCGCGGCGGCCTTATTGCCGGTGATCTCGGCGTACACGCTGCCCTGGCGCAGGTACACCTGCTTGCCCTTGAGCGCATCGGCCTTGGCCGGACCCGGCAGGTCCGTCCGGACGGTGAAGGTCCCGCCCGGCCCAGGCGCAATCGAGATGATCGAGCTGGAGCCGGGAATCGTGATCCCGTCGCCCCAGCGTCTGAACACCCGCACCCGGGCTCGCTGCGCGGCGTCTAGCCCAGTCAGTAAAGCGTTGTTGAAGCTCTGGCACAGGTATGAGTGGGTGTTAGTTGCCGGATCGTTCGGGTCGCCCGTCGCTCCCGTAACCAGCACGACCCGGAGGTCGGAGACCTGCTTGACTCGGGCGTTAACCCAGCCGAGGATCTCGGTTGACTGCAGCGCCTGGTCCTCGATGTAGACGTAGCGGGTGGCCGCTTTGATTGCCTTCTCCCAGGCATCACGGAGCTTGAACTCTCCCGCCTCGGGTTCGCCGTTGCGGAGCGCCGCTGGCGCGAACGACAGCGCTTGGTAGCGCTTCGCCGGGATAGTGCGCAGTGACTGGACGCGGTGGCGCACCGGCGTGCCGGCCCCGCCGACTGGGGACGGCGAGCCGGAGAAGTCGCGGGCTTCGACGGCCGGGCTGGTGAGCAGGTCGTGACGCAGCTCGCCGGCCGCTGTCCGGAAGCTGAGCTGGGGTCTGGGTCGCCCGTCGAGCGTCGTCACCTCGGCCCAGGTGACCCGGAACCAGTCGTACAGTCCTTGAACCCCTGGGCCCTCGACCCTGGCCATGACGTCGTGCCAGAACTCCCCGCCTGGGTGTAGCGAGGTGGCGTAGCGGTCGGCAACCAGGTCGATCCCGCCGGTGAACCCCGTCGCTAAGGCGGTGTTACCGATCACGACAAGCTTGGCGTGGGCTGCCCCGCCGGTGTGATGGATGATATTGAGGATGGCCTTGCCGCCGATGTTCGGGTCGTTGCGCAGCGCCCTTATGGACTCGAGGGTCATCACGTTGCTGCGGGTGATGGAAGGGATCTTCCCTCTGGCAAAGGGCGAGTTGATCACTGCAAAGTGGCACCAGCCCATCACCCTGACATCGACGCCCTTGGCCGCTTTTTCCTTGAGAATGTTCAGCAGCGGTTCGGCGCCGAGCCTGTAGGGCGGGACCTCGACGCCGGCATCGAGCACCGGAATCCCGCTGCCGCCGGCGACCTTGCCACCCAGCAGTCCTAGCCACCAACCGTGGATGTAAATGAAGTCGCCCTTGGCCCTATTGACCACCGAGTCCGCATCCGTGCCGACTCGCGCAAGGGCGGCGGCGAGAGCGTCGTTGTAATCGCTGCCGTCGATGAACGCGGTGACCCGGCTATCGCCGGACACACCGGGATCGGAGGTGACATACGTCGCCACCAGTTCGCTGAGGTCCATGTCATGGTCCTCCCAGCGTTATGACTGGCAGCTCCACGGCCGACTGGCCTTGGTGGTCTGCCACGCGCAGGCGGTACTCCCAGCCCGTTGCGGGGTCGGGTGGATCGTCGTTGAGGGTGTACCGCCCGCGAGGCAGGAAAGCCGCGGTAAGTGGCCGCCACAGGTCGGTCCCCGGCATCCGCCGCTCGACCAGCGTCGCCAACCGGCCGTCGGCGGGGTGATTCCACTCCAGCCGCACGACCCCGCCCATACGCTCTGCCCGTATCCAGACAGGTGGTGCCGGCCTTGGCACCAGCGACCGGCCCCGCAACATGCGGGAGAAGGCGCTGCAATTGCCGGACATGTCAACCGCCCTGACCCAGATGCACCAGTCGCCAGGGTCGAGCCGGAGGGTGGCTTCGACGGTCGCTCCTGGCTTGTGCGGACTCGGTGTGACCGTCAGGGCGGGCGTCAGCCGCTCGAGGTCGGCCTCGGCAACAGGCTGCCGAGCGGCGACCAGCTCGTAGAGGGCCAGGTCTGCGTCGGGCGACGCCTGCCAGCGGACGGCGACGGCGCCGCCGGCCTCGTCCGCCAGCACGAGCAGAGCAAGGGGCACAGCCGGGGCCACGACGTCCGGCGCGCAGATGGGCGGCGTCGGCTCGCTCGGGCCGCTCTCCATCCCGGAGGCAGTCCTGCTGCTCAGCCGATAGAAGCGGTGTCCGTGGCTGCGCCCGTCGAACTCGTCCTCGTAGTGGTCCCCGGCCAGCGGCTCGGCGGTCAGGGCGGTGAAGGCGGCGCTGGCGTAGGTCTGGCGCGCCAGAAGCATTTGAGTGTCAATAGTGAGGGCGTCGTAGGCCGCCTGAACAGCGTCGGGTCGACCCGGGCCAACGGCCGCCCGGGCGGCGTCGACGGCGGCTAGCTCGGCCAGCACCCGCTGCCGGCGGACCGGGTCGGACCGGACGCCCGTCGGCCAGGCCGGATCGGGGAAGCTGTGGGCCCGGCCCTCGCGGTCATGCTCGGCCAGGTCGAGACGGCACACCTCGTCTGCCAGCGCCCGCCACACCCGCACCGTGCGGCTCGCGTCGGCCGTCCAGCGAACGGTAAACGACGACCGCCCATGGAATGGGGTGGCCGGAGACGCCAGGACTACACACCGGTCGGCGGGGTCGAACGCGATCGCGCTCAGGGCTGGTGGCTCCGGGACGGTGGCGTCCACAGCCGTGACGGTGCCTGGGCCGCTCGGGCTCGACTCCGGCCCCCCTTCCCGCACCGCCCGGACGGCGACTTGGGCTGTTGCTGGCCGGTCTGCGGCTGGCGTGAGACCGACGAGGTTGCCGTCGAGCTGGGCGAACCAGTCGGGGTACCACGCAACGGTGGAGCCGACGGCCGGACCCGCGTCGCCGGAGGCGCACAGCAGCCGCGAGCCGCTGGCGACCACGACCACGAGCCGCCCGTCACCGCCGACGCTCTGCCAGGTGAGCAGGCCGCCGCCAGCCCGTAGGCCAGCCACGGTCGGCGGTGTCAGTGCGGCCTCGACGGCCACGATCCGCCCGGTGGGGGCGCGGAGCTCGGCGGGTCCCTCGACGACCACCGTTCCGGTCGGGTGCTCGACGGTGAGGACCAGCTCTGGGCCATCGCCGCAGGCCACGACGCTGAGAGCCGACCCGGCGACGGTTAAGGTGCCGCCGGCAAAGATCGTTCCCGTGCCGTCGCCCGCCAGGTCGACCCGGCACAGGCTGCTCGCCCGGCCTGCAGCCGGAGTCAGTGGGTTGGGCGGCAAGGCGGTGACCGCGGTGATCGTGACCGCGATGACAGGGTCTGTCGTCGCGGCTGTGACGGATGCTGTCATCGGGATCGTCACCGGGCCGAGCTCGGCCACAATTCCGGTGGTGCCCGATGTCGCGCCGGGCGGCCCCGATGGGAAGGCCGGGTACGCGCCCGGCCCCGTTTGTCCGGGTGCCGGGTGGCGCAGGGCCAGCCGGAAGCGAGTTACGTCTCCGTTCTGGTCGGCCTGGTCGGGGCCGTAGCGCCAGCTCACCAGCAAGCCGTCGGCGTCGGGATGGTCGGCCAGCCAACGCACCGCCTCCGGCCCACGCCCAGTGGCGATGACGGGCACGGCGGGCTGAAGGTACTCGGCCGCGATTAGCACCGGGGCGGGCGGCGGACCGTCGTCGGCGACCGCGGCCACGGCCCACGGCGTCGGCCCGCTGACCCGGCCGAAGAGGTCGACGCCACGGCACCACCAGCCCCACCACCCCTCGGACAGCCGGGTGTGCAGGCCGTCGAGGTACAGCCCTGGTGGCCCAATCGACTCGCGCTGCGCCGTTGGCTCGGGCAGGTAGATCAGGCCGCCGTCGGCGACCAGGTCGCTGCGGTCGGTCCAGGCCGGCGGTGTCGGTTCCGGGGCGCGCGGGTCAGTGGCGAGCTGGCGGTGCCCGACCTGGTACCCCACCGGAGAGCCCTCCTGCACGGTGCCATCCGGCGCCCGGTCGGTGACCCAATCAAGCGCCGCCAAGGCCGGCAGCGACGGGCTCAACCGGGTGACTACTGCGCTGATCGAGGTAGGTCCAGGTGGCGGACCTGGCTCGACCGCGACGATCCCGGGGATGAGGCCGACACGGGTCACGCGCGGGGTGAACGAGAGCGCCTCCAACACCGGCGCCGCCCCCGCGAAGGCCAGCGAAAGGCTGCCCACCCTGCCCGCTGTGAGCTGCCCGTCCGAGCCGAGAACGCCGCTGGTGACTCCGCCCCCAAGGTCGGTCACCACCCACACCACGCCCGCGCCTTGGCTCCATGTGGCATCCAGCTCCAGCACAGGCGGGGTGAAGGTGACCTCAACTCCGGGCGGAGTCTGCGACGGGACCACCGTGGCCGCCCCATCGGCCGCCAGGCGTTGCAGGACATCGCCGTCCGCAGCCAAGTAGGCGGCCGGCGTGCCCCGCCAGGCGCCGGTGACCTTGTAGATGTACTCAACCCCGTCAAGCACGCCGCCGAGCGGGTCGTCGAAGGCGAATCCGGCCATGCGCGCAACGTGCGGGTCGAGCAGGCCGAACTCCAGCAGCGCGCGGTCGTCCGCACCGATCGCCGGTGCCTCCGGGTCCGTTGACGATGGCAACTGCTCGCTCGGACCGTGCAGGGCCAGCCGACGCAGCACGGGCAGCATGTCGTCGAACTGGGCGGCGAACCTGGTCGACCACTCTGTGGCCGGGCCCGCCGGCAGCCGCCGCCTGGCAGTGTCGGCCTCGTCGACCCCGCTAAGCGGCCCGCATGGGTAGCCCGGGTCAATAACCGGCAGGCACAGATGGCTCAGGAGCTGCCAAGACGCCTTGTCCTCGAGCAAGTGGAAGCCAGCGAAGGAGATCGAGCCCTCGCCGGTGATAACGACCCGCTGGAGACCCCTGGTCCGCCACGTCAAGTACGCGCCGAAGACCGTGAGCCGATCACTGACCCGGACGGTGCCTCCGCTGGACCCGATGGCGTCCAGCCCGACGGTGCGGTCACCCGCCACAACCTGCACCAGCCAGGCTGGCGTGGCGAAATCAAGCGTCAGCGGGTTGGACGCGGTCACCATGAGCTGCCACCAGCCGATGAGCTGGGCCGGCTCGAAATGCAGCCCGTTCGGGCAGGACAGGGTGACACTGCCGTAGGTCCAGGAAGGCTTTCCCTCGACAAAGGGCACATTCAGGTCGTTGAAGGGCAACGGTGGAACGTCGGGCACCCGCGCTCGGTGCACGTCGAACCCAAAGTCGGGAGGATCGATCCCGGTGGGCAGGAACCAGCGCAGGAGAATTCCGGGTGGTGTGGGGTGGCCGTCCCATTGCTCGACTGTTCCGGCGGATGCCACGGCGAACAGCGCAAGTGGGTCCTCAGCCATCGCACACCCTCCGGTCGATGCAGAAGCCGAGCGGCTTAAGTGGTGGGCGGTCCCAGGCGCTGACGCCGGAGATCGATAAGTGGCCGAAAGTCGCGGCGAATCGGCGACGAGGAGCGACAGCGCACCTTGACGGTACGCGAAGATGCATCGTCAGGCTCTAGTCGAATCGGGTGGTAACAGGAAAGAACCACGTTTCGTACACGAGTTGTGACTCTCTGTATGATCCAATTGATTGTTCAGATTGTGGTCGTGCTGTGATGCTAGATTCACCAGTCAGTGCTTCTCTGGCGTGCACTGTTACTCTCGACGTAGCGAAACTACAGGATGCGGCGGTTATTCTTCAGTGTTGCGGCCTACTGCATTCTCTGCGCTCCGGTTGCGGGAAGTCAGTGAATGATCCTTGCGCGTCTTCGGCGAATCCGGGGAACGCCTGGAGCGCCGGAGACGGCCGCCGCTGGCGCGGCGGCCAGGAGGGAGACGGTCCTCGTACGTGCCAGGGTAAGGGTGTTTGGCCAACGAAGTCGTTCAGAACGTGACCGGCCCCGTGACCGCGATCGTCGAGGCGGTCGCGTCCGGTCTCGCACGCACAGCTCCGCTCGATTTCGCCCAGGCCACCGGTGGCGATTCGCCGAATGTACGCATGTTGACAGTGAGTGGTCGAAACGACCACCGCCGTAACCGAACAAGCCCTCGTCGAAAGCCCATAGAAGTTAACACTGCGCTCAACGGGGTGCCTGCACATGCCGCCACGAAACGTCGAGCCTGCTGCGATCGAAGGGGCTATCTTGCGCTCGCGCAGCTCTCCTTCGCGTGACCTGTCCGATGGACCACTGGCGACTATTGATGCAAGCACTCACCGGGATCGAGCGAGGGTCAGCCCGGTGTCCGCGGCGAGCTCCATCGCCTCGAACCCGAGGCTGTCAGCGGCAGGAAGCAGGAGCACTGCGGCCTGCAGCGGAACCGGGGGCGGAACGGTCGCCCAATCGAGGCCAGCCACTGGTCGGGGAGCGGGCGGCGCACCACCAGGTGAGACTGCGCCGCCGGTGGTGGAGAAGGTCGCAGTGATGCTCTCGCGGTCAGTAGAGGCGCTGCCGACGGCGGACTGCTGGGCCTACGAGCCGAAGTTCGACGGGTTTCGGGCGCTGCTGACGGTGTCGGAGTTCGGCGACGTGCGGCTCGACTCGCGCCGCAGCAAGGCCCTCGACCGGTACTTCCCCGAGATCGTCTCGGCGGCCCGCAAATTGCCGCAGGGCCTCGTGCTCGACGGTGAGCTCGTCATCCCCGCCGGCGGCGGGGTCGACTTCGCCGCGCTCCAGCACCGCCTCCACGCTGGCGCCCGCCGGGTCGCCGAGCTGGCCCGGCAAGCCCCTGCGCACCTGGCGGTGTTCGACGTCCTGCGCCACGAGGGGCGGGACCTGCGGGGCGAGTCCTACGACGTGCGGCGCCGGGTGCTCGAGGCGTTGCTCGCCGAGCCGCGACCGGGTCTGGGGCTGGTGCCGATGACGACCGACGTCGTCGCGGCAGCGGCGTGGTTGCGGGACCAGCCGCCAGGCATCGAGGGGGTCGTGGCCAAGAAGCGCGACCAGCGCTACCGACCCGGCGCCCGCGGCTGGCAGAAGCTCAAGGCACGACGCACCGCCGAGGCCGTCGTCGGTGGAGTCCTGGGTGGCCTGGGCCAGCCCGGTGGGCTGGTGCTCGGCAGCTACGAGCAGGGGCGCTTGCGCGTCGCCGGACGCACCGGACCCCTCTCGTCGGCCGCGTGGGCGCAGGTCGCGCGCCTCCTGCGCCCCGCGCCTCTCGGTCACCCATGGCCGACCCGCCTGCCGTCGAGCCGGTTCGGGCAGACGCCCGGCGACGAGATCGACCACGTGCAGGTCGTCCCCGAGCTCGTCGTCGAGATCGAGACCGACACCGCCTTCGAGCAGGGCCGCTGGCGACACGCGACCCGGTTTCTACGCGTCCGACGCGACCTCTCGGTCGACGACCTCGCCGCTGAGTCCGGGTAGCCGGGCGACCAAACCCGACACAGCTGGAAGCGTCCCTGGCGGGCATGGCCGTTCTCGTCGATGTCGGTCTTCACGCTCAAGGCCGCGTGGCCGAGGGCCTGCGGCCCGAGCGGACGCCGCTGCGCGGCGCGGTCTGGTGGGCCCCGGCGAGCTTGATCGGGCCGCTCTCCCGGTAAAGGGCGCTCCGCTTCGCTGCGCGTCGCTGCGCGACCGGACTGCGTCCGGCCCTTGACCGCGAGCCTCGGCGGCCCACTCGGCGCCCTTCGGGCGGTGGAGGCAGCAGGCGCCTCCACCCATCGCCCCGGGGCCCACCAGCCCCGGCGCTCTTGGCCCGGGAGGCTCACGTGTCCGTCGACCCCAGCTCGCACACCTCGGTCATCCGCTCGGTCACCAACCGCGTGGCCGGACAGCTCACTACCGAGGCCTTCGCCCACCACTACGGGACGCCGTCCCAGCAGGTCGGGGTCCGCGTGGGGGACACGCTGACCTACGTCACCGCTGTCGAGGCTGCGGCGGGGATCGCGCGAGGCTTCACCGATGCCCTGGCCCTGGCCGAGCGCCAGCAGCTCGCCTGGACCGCGTCGCTGACCTGGCTGGGCATCGAGCCCGGCACGTACCCGCCCACCCTTCTCCTTCGGTACGGCACCCCGGCCGCCAGCTCCGTCGGCTACCAGCGTCGCCGCGAGATCAGCGGTCAGATCGTTCCCGCCCACGTCTGGGTTCGCGTCGGACCGGTGCTCTGGCAGATCTGCGATCGCGTGGCCGCCCGCCGACTCGCCGAGGTCTGGACCCACTGCGCGCGACTTCTCACCTCACCAACCGCGCCTCCCGCGCCGTTCCTCCGTCCTGACGATGTGGACCCCGCGCCGCGGCGGAGCACGCCGGAGCCGAGCCAGCCGGGGGCGGTGCACGCCGAGGCGACGAGCCAGGCGCGCGACCTGGCCAGCGGGGCGAAGGCAACGACGCCCACGAGCGGATGCGTCGCTGCGTCCGCCGACGACGAGCGGGAGGACCGCGAGCTGTTGACCGCCTACGCCGAGCACGGCGACCGTGGCGCGCTGGCGGTGCTGGCGACCCGATACCACGACGTCATGGTCGGCGCGGCCCGTCGGATTCTGGGTGCGCGCGGGGAGGTCGACGACGCGGTGCAGAACGCCTGGATCAAGGTGGCGACGAAGGCCGACACCTTCCGCGGGGATGCCGCCGTCGGCACCTGGCTCTACCGCATCGCGCACAACGCAGCCCTCGACTCGACCCGCCGGGCCCGGTCCCGCCCGGCTGAGCTGTTCGGCGACCCGGCACAGGTCGCCACCGAGATTCGGCGCTCTCTTGACGGTCCTTCAGATGCCCTCGGAACAATCGAACAGCTGGATGCGAGCGCGGTCCTCGACGATCTGTTGGCGGTGCTGACCCCCGCGCAACGCGCCGCCGTCGAACTCGTCGACCTGCAGGGCCTCGACATCGGTGCGGCCGCCTCTCGCCTCGAGGTCGCCGAGGGCACCCTCAAGTCCCGCCGGGCCCGCGCCCGCGCCGCCATGGGTGCGGCGGCCGCTGCGAGGGGTCTGCGGTTCCCGCTCTGAACCTCCGGGCGGCGCCCTTGCGACGAGGGCGCCGCTCCGCAGGTCCCCGTCCACAGGTCCGGGCGACCCGGGAACCCGGAACCGGCCCCGACCTTCCAACCGGTATGCGTCACGACCACGAGCTCCCACCCGACCTCAGCCCGCCGACCAGCACCTATCGCCACTCGACGGACGACACGACAGGGCCGCCACGCGGCTACGTTGAGCGACTCTTCGCCGCCGCCCTCGATGGCGACCCGGTCGCCGGCGAGGAGCTCGCCGATCTGGCCCCCTGGGACTCGACCGCGGCCGCCGCGTTCGAGGCGCTCGCCGTCGGCGAGTTCGTCCGCGGTCAGGTCGGTGTCAGTTGAGGGGCTCAAGGCCGCCCGGGCCGAGCGGCCCTCCGGGCCGATGGCGGAGCCGCTGCGCGGCGCTGCCCTGGTCCATGTCGGTGCCCGGGGGAGCTTGATCGGGCCGCCCTCGCGGTCAAGGGCGTTGCGCGTCGCGGCGCGACCGGACTGCGTCCGGCCCCTGGACCGCGAGCCTCCGCAGCCCGAGGCGCGCCCGCTGGGCGGTGGAGGCAGACAGCACGCCTCCACCCATCGCCCCGAGCCCCGACTCCACGTACGCGCGTCGAGACCGCTCGACAGGGAACCCTCCCGACAATCCCGAGGAGAACGTCATGACCGACACCGAGGCCCGCACCACGTCGAGCCCGACAACGCGGGTCCCCAGCCAACGCAGCGGTCCCGGCACGCTGACGCCCTCGCCCGAACACTGGCTCGGTGAGGTGCTCGCGGCGATGGGTTGTCGCCGTGCCGGACGCAAGTGGCAGTGCCCCGCGCACGGCCACACCGGGTTGCACTCGGCCGCCCTGGCGATCGGCCGTCGCGACGACGATCGGGGCGCCTGGCTCCACTGTCACGCCGGCTGTTCGGTCACCGCTGTCCTGCGCGCTCTCGGGCTGCGCCCCAACCACCTTCAGCGGCCGCCTCACATCACCCCCAGCCGCTATGTCCACCTCCGCAGGCTCCGTCGGGAATGGCCGGAGCTGAAGAACGCCGCCCACCCGGAGAGGGCCGGCTACCGCCACGAGGCCTGGCACCTCTACGGCCCCGACCACGCGAAGCAACGGATGCGCCGAGCCGACGGCTCCAAGACCATGCGGTGGGAGTCGCGGAACGCGCGAGGGGAGTGGGTCCCGGGCCTGCTCGGCACGCGTGAAGTCGATCTGCCCCTCTACCGGGAGGACGAGGTCCGCATGGCCGCGGCCGCCGGCGAGAGTGTCGTGCTCTGCGAGAGCGAGTCCTCCTGCGACGCCCTGCACGGCGTCTACGCGACCACCTGGGCCGGGGGAGCCGGCAGCCCACCCGTCGAGACCCTCACCCGGGTCCTCGAGGGCGCCGACGTCGTCATCGTCCCCGACCACGACGGCGCCGGGCTTGCCTGCCTCGACCGCCTCGTCGCTGCCCTGCCCCACGCCCGCGTGCTCGTCGGCGAGCCCGGAGAGGACGCCAAGGACCTCTACGACCGCGTAGGTCTCGACCGCTTCCTCGAACAGCTCGCGTCAGCACCGACCGCTGAGCCGCGCGGAGAGCGACAGGACTTCAGGAGTCACGCGGGGTAGAGGACGACGCGGCGGGGAGGCTCGGCCGGGTAGTCGACATCAGTCATGGGCTCGCCATCGACGCGAGCACCACCCGAGTGGATCCAGGTGCGCGCCCGTTCCTCCTCGATGCCAGCTCGCACGAGCCGCTCGAGCACGGTGAGCGGGCGGGCGTCTTCTCCCTGCGGCGAGTCCTCCGGCACGGAAGAACGGTAGGAAGCACCACCGACATCGACGGGGAGACGACACCGGCATGTCACGCGAGCGGGTGAGGCGGCGCTCAGCCACTTCCGCTGCGGGTCTCCCAGCCGGCGCGCCAACGGGAGCAACGCTCGAGGTAGGCCTGCATGTCGGCGCCCTCGAGCGAGCCCGTCGTCCAGCTGTCGGCCAGCACCTCGTCGGGCCAGACGTAGGCAAGGCTCGACCGTCCCGACCTTAGGCGCACGACTTCGACGGAGTACGTCGGGTCTTCGAAGGCGTCGAGGACGCTCCACTCGGTCTCGCTGAGGTCGGTGTACACCCGACCTGTCGCTTCGGCCTCAGAATCGCGGACGAGACCCGGGTACGGCAGGTCCGGCAGCCGCGCCGCCCGCCACCCGGGAGCGCTCGTCTGCTCGCTCGCCGGAACACGGTCGATCAACGTCCGCACCACGTCGTCGAGTGCGAGCGTGCCGTAGACGAACAGGTCAGGCGTTCCCGCCGATCCGCGGTCCGGCGGGCCAGAGCTGCTCGAGCTCGCGCGGGACAAGCGGTCGCTGGTAACCGGCATGCAGAACCTCCGCGAGGAGGCTACCGCGGTGATCGTGCACGTTGAGGAACCAGTCAATGCCGGCCGGGTACGCCCAGAGGTAGGAGCGCAGCTGGGGATCGAGCGACCGGTCGCGAAGGGCGGATGCGACGTCGGCCGGTCGCCAGAACGGCAACCTCGACAGCGCATGGTCACGGCAGGCCGACGCGCTGGCGCCGGCGTTGACCATGAGGTGGAGCTCGGCGTTGACGAGCTGCACGTAGTGGTCGAGCCGGGTCCGCGCCCGCACGAGAGGGTCGTCCGGGCTCGCCACGAGAGGAAGGACCTGCGCCAGGCCCTCGAAGAGGACTTGGTGCGGACAGTGGATGGCGAGCTGCCGGGGCCAGGGCGTTTCCGCGTGCTCGGAGACGTCGGTGAGGTTGGCGTACTGCAGCGCGTGCCCCAGCACCTCGTGGAGCGCGAAGCGGTAGGCGTCGACCTGGGTGAAGGACGCGTTGCGCCGGTTGATCCGCAGCCGAGCTCGTCGGCCCTCGCCGTCCAGCCAGTAGGACCAGTACGCGTCGACCTCCACCGTCTCCACGTCGAGCTCGAAGGTGGTCTCCGCTCCCGTCAGGCTCCTGACCTGCGCCTCGTACTCGCGCGCGTAATCGCGGATGACGTCGCCGGCGTCCTCCGCCGGCACGGTGGGGCTCAAGGCGTCGAAAGCAGTGCGCGTCTGGTCGTCCCATGCGACGTCGACGTCCGCGAGAGCGCGGCGCGCTTGCTCGCCGACCTCGGCGACGTAGGCGGGCGCCCAGCCTGTGGTGGGCGCGCCCTGAGTGAGCTCGATGTACTCGGCCAAGTCGAGGCGTTCACCGAGCAGCGCTCGAAGGTAGGCGAGGTGGGCGTCCAGCACGTAGCTCACGTCGTCGCAGTCGTCCGCCTCGGATCGCAACGCGAGGAACCGGTCGAGGACCTCGAACCTGTCCTGGACGACGTCCCCGACGACATCAGGCGCGCAGTCGAAGTCGATGACCGCGCTCGAGCCGACCTTCTTCTCGAGGTCGTGCCATCCGCGAACGAGGCGCTCCACGCGGTCACGATCCCCCACGCGCGACCTCCCATCGGATCGTCACCGATTGGCCGGGCTGGAGATAATCGCGCGTCAGTGTGATGAGTGCGCCCTCGTCGTCCTCGACGCAGAACAGGTCATCGATGGCGGAGACCTGCGCGCCATCCGGCTGGTCTTCTACGGCGGTGCAGCCCACCAGCATATCTACGCCGCGGTGACGAATCGTCAGCGTGAGGTGCCGGGTGTTCCGCGGAGTGGACTGTTGCCAATAGTGGTCGTGGACGAAGCGGCCACCGCGGGAAGTGTATGACACCGTTCCGATACCGCCCGGTTCGATCGGCGGCGAGAGCACGCAGGCGAACTTCGTCATGTTGCCGATGTCGTGCAGCCGTTGGATCGAGACCCGTCGCTCACCGTCGGGATGCGGTTCGATGCGGACTCCGTCGGTGTTCTCGAACCACTGCTCCCGGAGGAGGCGCTTGATCGGTGCGTTCGTCAGGTTGAGGAGCTCGAACCGGTACGTGACCGAGGACCATCCGTCGGGCTCGATGTCGATGGTGCACTCCATCTCCAGGTCGACGAGGTGGCCGGCGAGGAGCGCCAGCTCCGCGATCTCCTCGTCGGGGATGCGCCGGCGCTTGCCCAGGAGCTGGAGCGCTCTCGCCAGGGATTCGGCCTGGTCGTGGGCAGGACCTCGAAGTGTGTCGACCGGCAGCGGGCCAGAGGACTCGGGCACGGGACGGAGGGGCGTCGACCACGCCGAAGGAACCGGGGCTACGCCCTCGAGGCCGTCCCCGACGGCGACCGCGAGGTCGGCGGTGCTGGGCGCGGCACTGCGCTGAGCGGGGACGAACATCTCGGCCGCCTTGCGGCCCGGGAACATTGCCTCGAGGACCTCGCAGTGCTGAGGATGCGGCAGGCCCTTCAGTTCACCGCACTGCCAACGGTGCAGCTGCGCACGACTCGGCGCCGTGCCCACCAACGAGCTGTCGATGCTCGCCGCGGCCTTGTCGTACTCACGAAGAAACGTCTGGTACTTCTGCCAGTGCTTCTCGCGAAGTAGGTCGCGCAGGACAACGGGATCGGCCATTCCGACTCCCCAACTCGTTCCCGGAAGCGTCAATTGTACGACGAAACGAGACACGGACGCAACGTCGGGAGACGCTCACGGCGGAGATGCGACATCTGAGGCGTCGCAACGCGACGCCTCGTCACAGCACCGTTCAGTACGTCAACGGGTGGTGGCCGTCAGGGCCGCAGCACGAGGGACGTGAGAGCGGGAGCGGACATGGAAGAGCGCAAGAAAGCGCCCGAGGTCATCGGGCGCGGCGACAGCGGACTACTCATCACCGTGGAGGAGGTGGCGCGCCTCTGGTTCGGTGAGGTCGGGAAGAACGGTTCGGCCAGCACGAATTGCCAACGCATTCGGCGGCTCATTCCTCACGTCCTCCCGGCGCGTCGTATCGGTAACCGCTGGTACGTGAACCGGTCGATCGCCGAGGCGTGGGCGGCCGGGTCCGACGCCGCGTCCGCGATGGCGCACCCCGACAACCAGATTCTGGGAGGCGCGTGATGCCCAGCGTCGGTCTCCTGATCCTCTTCGCGATCCTCGGCGCCTTCATCTGCGCCAAGACCCGCTCCGCCGCCGGCGCCGTCGTGTTCTCGCTGGTCGCCCTGGTGCTCTTCATCGGCACTCCCGCCGGACAGAGCCTGCCCGGAGCGATCTCCACGCTCATGTCGACGGTCGACCAGGCCACCACCCCGGCCCTCTCGGGCACGCAGGACGCCGATGCCGAGGGAGGGCCGCGATGAACCTCTCCACGCCCGGCACCGATGCAGGGGCAGCACGCGAGAACTGGCGAGCCTGGGCGGCCTGTCGCGGCGAGGATCCTGAGCTCTTCTTCCCCGTGGCGTCGCTGGGCCCGGCCTACCAGGCCCAGGTCATGGCGGCCAAGGCGGTCTGTCGTCGCTGTCCCGTGCGGTCGAGCTGTCTCGCCGAAGCGCTGCGTCGCATGCCGTACGGGATCGCTGGCGGACTGACCGAGCAGGAACGCCGCCACCTGCGCCCCGCGACCGGCCTGGGCGCTCCGCGGTGGCGCGCGCTCCTCGAGGCCGGCCGGCCGCATCCCGAGGTGGCGCGGTTGTTCGGCGTGAGCGTGCGGACCGTCGAGCGATGGGCGTCCCGACTGCGCCGTGATCAGCAGACCGGAGCCGAGGGAGGTGCCCGATGAGCGCGCTCGAGGTGAGCCGACGTGAGCAGGCGGCGTGGAGGACCCGCGAGCTCGTGCGCGGAGTGGCGGTGATCGCGTTCGACGCGATCGAGCACCGGGAGCCCATCGAGGGGTTCCACGAGCTGTCACGTCCGGCGCTGGACGACCCGCTGGCCGGGGTGCGCGCGGGGCGCCTGGTGTCCGACGTCGCCGCGGGCCAGCTGCGGGAGTGGGCGCTGCGCGCCCGGGGTGCCGGTCGTACCTGGGACGACGTCGGCGAGGCGTTGGAGCTGCCCGCCGCCCTCGAGGGCGGGACGCGCGCTGAGGCGGCGTGGGAGTGGCTGGTCGAGCACCGCCCGGCCGCGCCGTCCTGCGAGCCCGGCTGCCCTGGGTCGGCGGTGTGGGCGTGCACGACCTGCCGAGGGCGTGTGCGTGACACCGGCCCGTTCGCCTCACACCCGGACGACCGCGAGACCGGCCACGTCGACGGCTGCGCCCGACGGGCCGCCGCCCTGCAGGCATGGCGCCGCGAGACGGAGGGAGGGTCCGATGTCGAGGAGTAGAGGTCGCAGGACGTCGGCGCCCAGCACAGCCCTGGGGCAGACCGCGCCGCTGCTGCTGGGCACGGAGCTGGTCCGTGCCGATGTCGCGGCCACGATGCTCGGGCTGCCGTTGGGGGAGGCCCCGGCCGGCGGGCCGGTGACGTGGGCGCTGTTCGTCGACGCGGTGCTGGTCGGCCGCACCGACGAGGTGATGACCGACGAGGCGGCCCAGGGGTGGGCACGGCGGATGCTCGGCGACGGCGTGCGCTTCCAGCTCGGCCATCGCGACGGTGGCTACTGGCTCGCCGACGGGGCTGATCGCGCCCCGTCCGGCCACGGCGGGTGGTCACGGTGATGGGCACATTCGTGATCTTGGTGCTGCTGTGCGCAGCGACAGCGGTGTCGCTGACGCGCGGGGCGATCCGGCCGGCGATGGTGTGCGGGGCGCTGGCGGCGCTGCCGGCGACGACGCTGCTGCAGGCGCTGTCTTGGTCGGCGCTGCTGGTCGGGATCGCCGTGCTGGTGCTGGTGGGCTGGCACCGCTGGTCGCGGTCGCGGGCGACGATCACCCGGTGGTCGGCGCGGTCACGCCGCCGCGCGGGGGTCGCCTCCACCATCGACATCGCCCGGCACGCGGGCACGGTCGCGACCCGGCGGCGGGGGAGCACGGTGCGCCCGTCGTTGGGGCCGCTGCTGCGCCGCGAGGGGTGGGCGGTGCCGACCTCCGCGGTCGGGGTGGAGCTGTGCCGCGTCGCGCTACAGCGGGTGTGGTCCTCGGTCGAGGACGTGACCCTGGTGTTCGGCGGCCCGCGCACCGGCAAGACCGGCTGGCTCGCCGGCCGCGTCCTCGATGCTCCGGGCGCGGCGGTCGTGACTTCGACCCGCACCGATCTGCTGGAGCTGTGCGCCCCGATCCGGCAGAAGAGCCGGGGTCCGGTGTTCGTGTTCAACCCGGTCGGCCTGGGCGGGCTGCGCTCGACGATCAGCTTCGACCCCCTGACCGGCTGCACCGACCCGGTGACCGCGATGGAACGCGCCACCGACATGGTCTCCGCGACCTCTCGGGCCACCCACGGGGACGCGGAGCGCTGGGACGCCCAAGCCCGCCGAGTCCTCGCGGCGCTGCTTCATGCGGCCGCGCTCGGCGGCGGGTCGATGCGCGACGTGCTCGGGTGGGTCGCGGACAACGCGCGTGCCTCGCGGGAGGTGCCGGCATTGCTGCGCCGTTCTCAGGTGGAGTCGTTCGAGAAGGCCGCCGAGCAGTTCGTCGAGACCAACGACCGGACCCGGACCTCGATCACCAACTCGATCATGCCGGCCCTGGGGTGGCTCAACCATCCCGACGCCGCGGCCGCCGCGGCGCCCACGGATCAGCCCTTCGACGTGGAGGAGCTGCTTCGGTCGCGGGCGACGGTGTTCCTGCTCGGCGCTGAGGAGGCCGACACCGGCCCGCTGGTGTGCGCGCTGACCGGGCACATCGCCCGCGAGGCCCGCCGGCTCGCCGTACAGAAGCCATCGGGGCGGCTGGACCCGCCGCTGCTGCTGGCGCTGGACGAGGCGGCGCTGATCAGCCCGGTGCCGTTGGAGAACTGGACCGCGGACATGGGCGGGCGCGGGGTCACGATCATCGCCCCGTTCCAGTCCCGCGCCCAGCTGCTGGCCCGGTACGGGGAGCACAAGACCGCCACGATCTTGAACAACACCGGCTCCGTGTTGCTGTTCGGCGGCACCCGCGACCGCGAGGATCTGCAGTTCTGGTCGACGCTGGCCGGGGAGCGCGACGAGCGGATCACCACCACAGACATGCGCGGGCGAGTCGCCTCGCGGACGGTGCGCAAGGTGCCAGTGCTCGCCCCGGCCCAGATTGCGAATCTCCCGGCGGGGAAGGTCGTGGTCTACCGGCGGGGGATCGCCCCGGTGATCGGGCGGGCGCGCATGGCCTGGACCCGCAGCGACGTGCGCGCCCAGCGTCAGCAGGTCGCGACCGGGTGGCGAGGCCGGTGGCAGCGCACCCGCGCGTGGGCCGAGGTCGGACTCGCCGCCCTGCGGCGTCGGGTCGCCGCCCCGCAGCGCCGCCGCACCGCCAGCACTGGCGCCTGGTGGCGGCGGCTGGTGAACGCCTGCCGGCGGACCACGAGCTCGGCGCCTCCTGCGGAAACGCAGGACGGGCCGCCGTTGGTGATCGATGTCGAGCCCGTCGCCCCTCCCGTGCTCGGCGAGCACGACCACGAGCACGGCGGTGATCGGACGTGGTTGCGATGACCTCTCCCGACCTGCGCCGCCCAGCAGGTCGAGCGCGCGGAGGCAGCCGCGTTGACGGCGGGCCCCGAGTTCGACCACGACCGCTACCGCCTCGATGCGGACGAGCCCCAGCACGACCTCGACAGCGTCGAGCACGCCGCACTCGTACAGGAGTCCTTGATGAGCGAGCCCACCGACGATCGGACCCGCACCGTCGAGGCCGACCCCGCATGGCCGGCGCCGGACCCGACCCTGCCACCCGAGCAGCTCACCGACCGGGAGCTGATCGCGCGTGCCGCGTACTGCGACGAGATCGCCCACACCGGCAGCCCTGCCGACCAGGCCGTCGCGCTGCGCGACCTCGACGCCGCGTGGGACGAGGCCGAGCGTCGCGCCGCCGGGCAGCCCGCGATCAGCATGCCGGCCCAGGTCGCCGGCTACATCGGTCTGGTCCGCGAGGACTACGACCATGCGCTCGCAGCCGAGGCTGCGACGTGGCGCCAGCAGCTCGGCACCGCGCTGCCGCCCAGCGAACACGCCCTTGGCCTCGCCGCCGACCGCGTCCGGAGCACCGCCGCCGCCCGCGGTGCTGGCGGCGAGCTGACGGTGGGGGAGCGCGCGGACCGCGCGCAGAGCCTGGCCCAGGCCGCGGGGGTGGATGTCGCCGGCTACGACCCGGACACCGACGTCTACACCGACCCTGACACCGAGCAGGTCGTCCGCCTGGACGGACGACCCGCTGCGAAGGACCCGGACGCAGTCGACGGGGAGGTCTCCTCCGCGATCGCCGAGCGCGACGGGTTCGTCCTGGTCGACCTGACCGCGCCCGGCGGGGTCCGCACGCTGACCGCCGAGCGCGCGACGCTCGTCGAGCAGGCTCGCACCGGCCAACCGACGCAGCCAGCGCAGTGGACCGCGGACGAGCACGAGGCCTACCTCGACAGCCGGCCCGACGAGGCCTCGCCGTTCAACCCGGCCGCGGACTACGGCGACCCGGACTGGCGCGAGCCCGCCTCGGACGCCGAAGCCGTGGCACGCACCGCGTGGCTCGAGGAGAACACCCCGCCCGCGGCGGGCTGGTCGCTGCAGCCGAGCACCGAGGTCGACGACGCCCTGGCTGAAGCCCGTGAGCGGGCGATCCACTCCGACTGGGCCCACGACCACGACCCCTACGCGTGGGCGCAGTACCGACGCCTCGAGGCCCTCGCCGAGCTCGCCCCGCTGCCCGAGCGCGACGCCCTCGACGACCTACCTCGCATCGGCCGGGACGAGCCGGACCGTGGATCGATGCAGGACTGGCACGGCGACGAGCGCCGCCTCCGCGAGCACGTTGCCGACGAGGGAGGCTCTGACGACAGCAGGAGCGTCGGGTCGTCGACCGGTGCGGTGACCACCAAGGCTGCCGGTGCTGATGACCCCGTCACCGCGGACGACGCGGCGCCACCTGACGACCTCGAGCGGTTGCGCCAGCGCGTGGAGGACCTGCAGGCCACGATCGCCACTCGGGAAGCGAGCTTTGAGGGTGAGCGCCGCGACCAGCTGATCCGCTGGCACGACGACGATCACCGCGCCACTGACGTGCAGCTGGACACGCGGGGCGACGGTGACGGCGAGCCGGGGTGGGCCCGGTGACCCGCCGCCCACCGGGACAGCCCGGCGGGACCGACGGTGGCGAGTTCGCCCGGGTCGAGGCCCTCGCCGGCCTCGCCCGTGAGGTGGACGGGCTGCGTCGCGGCTTGGAGGCCCTGGTCGGCACTCCGACCCGGGTCGACGACCTGGCCCGCACCGTCGCCCAGCTCGCCGACGCCGTGTCCGCCGTCCCCGCGCGCCCGGGCCCGACCGTGGCGCCCTCGTGGCTGGCCGCCCCGACCGACTCCGAAGCCCTCGCAGCGCTGCTCGACGAGCTGTGCCGCTGGCTGCACGCGGTCTTCCTGCGCTACCCCGACGGTGCCGCGGTGCTGCCCGAGTGCTGGCTCTGGCACCCCGACGTCGTCGAGGAGCTGCTCTGGTTGATGCACGCCTGGCGCGCGGCCTACGAGGGCCGGGGCGCGTCGGTCCAACTGGCCGGGGACTGGCACGACCGCCAGCGCCCCGGGGTCGTGCGTCGATTCAAGACCTCGGTTGCGTCGTGCTCGCGGGAACGGCACCAGACCCGGCCCGGGTGGAACAGCGCCCCGCTCGGCGCCACACCGGTCCCCGGAGCCGGCGCGGCGACATCGATCGCCTGGTGGTGGGCCGCCGCTCGGGATGACGCGCCCCCGGAGCCGGCGGCCGAGGACACCAACCGGCCGAACGGGGCCGGCATCAGCACGGCCATGAACGGCACCGGGGGCCGCGAGGGATGGTCGCGATGACCGCTGCCGACCAGTCCGAGAGTCGCGCGGAGCAGCGCGCACGCGACGCCGAGCGCGCCGAGTGGGACCGCCTCAGCGACATCTACTTCGCGCACATGAACGCGATCGCGCCGGACCAGTTCCACTGCTTCTGCGGCTCTCTCGACGACCTCCGCGCCGCGGTCGCCGAGCTCGACCGCGAGGCAGCGCGCGACCCCGCAAGGACGCCCATGGCGGTCCGGGACGCGAACCGCGGGGCCGCCCACCAGAACGGCGCCCTCCGAGACCAGGCCCGCCGCGAGCAACTCACCCGCTGGCACGGCGACGACCGCGAAGCCGCGCACGCTGCCGGCGACGCCGACGCGGGGTGATCGCGGTGGCTGAGAATCAGACCGACCCTGTGGGCGACGTCGACAACCAGGCGCCCCGAGCGGGCGCGAGGGGCGCGCTGCTCTGGCTCCCAGGTCTGGCAGTTGCGCTCGGCGCGGCCATCGCCACCGCTCACGGATTGTTCGAGGTCGCCGTAGCGGCGCGGGTGCCGACCGGTATTGCGTGGCTCTACCCGCTGATCACCGACGGGCTTGCGCTGGTGGCCTACAGCGCCACCGCCCGTCTGCGCGACGGCGCGGCCCGCTACGCATGGTCGGTCGTCGTCACGGCGGCCGGGCTCGCCCAGGCCGCCTACCTCGCCGGAGGGCCGGCGGTCGAGGTCGCGCCGGCGCTGCGGTTCGGGGTCGGCGCCTGGCCGGCGATCGCGGCGGCGGTCGTCGCGCACCTGCTCTACCTGCTCGCGACCGCGCACCCCGATCACGCCGTTCAGCCCCCGCCGCCGCGGGACCCAGCGTTCGACGTCGTGTCCGTTCAGCACCACGGCGTTCAACTGCCCCCGTTCACTCCGCCCCTCGTACAACCCGACGCGCTCCCCGGCGCCGTTCACCCGCCAGGAGACGCGGAGGTCGAGGACGCGGAGCCGGAGGGCGCTGGGCGTGCTCCGACGAGTGCCTCGACGCCCCGCGCCGCGCCGTCACCGGCGCGCGACCGGGCCGAGGCGGCCGCGTCGCAGCACGCCCAGCGCCATGGCGCCTGGCCCACCGTCAGCGAGCTCGAGACTGCGGCCACCGTCTCCCGCGGCACCGCCGCCGCGCTCAAAGCGCTCCGCGACCGACCGCTGCCCCTGCACTTGATCAACATCGCCGATTCCGACACCACCGACGAGGCCCACCCGTGACCACCGAAGCGCCGATCACCACAACCAGCATCACCGACCAGACCCACCGGCCAGCAGAAGAACAAGAGCTACGAGCACGACCACTTCCCGACACCGATCACTACGCCAAACAGACGACCAGACACGAGCAACAGGACCGAAGGGCGAAAAGATCAAGGGAAAGATCAAGAGCTGCACACCTATGCATCACGATCCCTAGGCACGGGCCGGCCTCCGGCCGGCCCGAAACACACCGTTGGCGACCGGACCGGCTTCTTGATCTTCAAGGGCGGCCGGAGCACCGCGGAGAAGGTCGTCCGGATGCTGAGCGTCGCATCGGGCTACTCACCGGACTACCTGCTCAAGGAAGTGGCCGCCGGCCGCGAGAACTACTACACCGGCGCGGTCACCGACGGCGAACCGCCGGGGCGCTGGTGGGGGAGTGGCGCGGAGAAGCTCGGTCTGACGGGCCTGGTCGACCCGCAGGACATGCGCGCGGTCTACGAGCACTTCCTCGATCCGCGCCACGAGGCCTTCCGCGACCCGGACCGGTGGGACGAGGTCCCAACCCTCGGCCACCGCGGTCGTCGGTACGCAACTGAGGACGAG
Organism: Actinomycetospora sp. ABD4_176; assembly: GCF_056311855.1. Taxonomy (NCBI): domain Bacteria; kingdom Bacillati; phylum Actinomycetota; class Actinomycetes; order Pseudonocardiales; family Pseudonocardiaceae; genus Actinomycetospora; species Actinomycetospora sp. ABD4_176. The sequence continues at coordinate 5,802,426 of NZ_CM149974.1, forward strand.
CTGTACGCCGCGGCGCTTGAACGCGAGCCGGACGCCTCGGCTGAACGCCGCGCTGAACTCCAGGTCGAGGCAGGCAAGCAGGCCCGCCACAACGTCGCGTTCCTGGATGCGACGTTCAGCGTTCAGAAGTCGGTGACGGTGCTGCACACCGCGTTCGAAGCCCAAGAAGTCGCCGCGCGGGCGGCCGGTAATGACGAGGCCGCATCAGCCTGGGGCGAGTACCGGCAGGCCGTCGAGGACGCCATCTGGGCCGGCAACAACGCCGCCCTGTCCTACTTGGCCGAGCACGCCGGCTACGCCCGCGTCGGGCACCACGGGGGAGCGGCCGGCCGCTATGTCGACGCTCACGACTGGGTCGGCACGTCGTTCTTCCAGCACGACTCCCGCGACCACGACCCGCAGCTGCACATCCACAACCCGATCCTCAACCGCGTCGAAGGCTCGGACGGGCAGTGGCGCACCCTGGACGGGCGCAGCATCTACCGCTTCCGCCCGGCCGCCGCCGCGGTGGGGGAGCGCACCACCGAGGAGCGCCTCACCGAGACCCTTGGCGTTCGTCTGGCGATGCGCCCCGACGGCAAGGCCCGGGAGGTCATCGGCGTCGACGAGACCGCCACCGACCTGCTCTCGTCGCGTCGCCGCGCTGTGACCGCGAAGGCCGCCGAGCTCATCGCCGACTTCGAGGCCCGTCACGACCGCGCGGCCAACGGGCTCGAGCGGGACCGGCTCTCCCGCCAGGCCACCCTGGTCACGCGCCGCGCGAAGTCCCACGAAGGAGAGACCCGCGAGCAGCTACTCGACCGCATCGACCGCCAGCTGCGCGACGAGGTCGTCGGCGGGCTGCGCGGCGTCGCCGAGGACGTCCTCGCCGCGAGGAGCGAGTCGCAGCTTGCGGTCGACTCATGGTCGCCGACCGCAGTGCTCGAGACCGCGCTCGCCGAGGTCCAGGACAAGAAGGCCGGATGGACCCGCGCCGACCTCACCCGCGCCATCAACGACGCGCTCCCCGACACCCTCGGCATCGCCGACGGCGACGACGTCACCACCCTGCTCGACCGACTCACCGACCAGGGCATCGCCCTGGCCACGCCACTCGACGCCGCCCGCCCCGGCCACGACGCACTGCCCGACGAACTGCGCCTGGCTGATGGATCATCGGCCTACCAAGCACCCGGCGCGCGGCTCTACGCCACGCCTGACCATGTGCACACCGAACGAGCCATGGTCGCCGCCGCCCGACGTGGCGAGGCCGCAGCAGCACCGCACTTCGTCGCCGACCGATTCCTGACCCAGCTACGCGAGGCCGGACTCGAGCTCGGCGTCGACCAGGCGGCGGCTGTCCGAGGCGTCCTCACCTCCGGTGCGAAGGTCGAGACCCTCGTCGGACCGGCAGGAACCGGCAAGAGCTTCGTCGTCGGCACCATCGCCCGCGCGTGGTCCGACCCGGAGCTGCGCGGAGCTGCCGCGGGCCGCGTGTTCGGCCTGGCGACCAGCCAGGTCGCCACCGACGTCCTCACCGACGAAGGGCTCACCGCGCGCAACGTCGAGCGCTGGCTCAAGACCCAGGAGCGCCTCGCGCAAGCCGACCGTCCGCACCCCGCCGACGCCGCCTGGACCCTGTCCGCCGGAGACCTCGTAGTCATTGACGAGTCGGCGATGTCCGACACCTCGGCGCTCACCGCCGTCCGAACCCACACCGAAGCCGCCGGCGCCAAGCTGCTGCTCGTCGGAGACCACCGCCAGCTCGCCGCCATCGGCGCCGGCGGGGCGATGGACCTCGTCGCGCAGACCGGCACCCGCTACGAGCTCGCCGAAGCCCGCCGCTTCCACGAGAGCTGGGAGGGGCCGGCGTCCCTGCGCCTTCGCGATGGCGACGAGACCGTGCTGCGCGATTACCACCGTCACGGTCGCCTGATCGACGCAGGCAGCCTTGACGACGCCGAGGTATCCGCCTCGCGCGCCTGGCTGGCCGACACCCTCGCCGGACGTCGCTCACTGCTGATCGTCGACACCAACGACCAGGCCGCCCGCCTGAACGCCTCCCTGCGTACTGACCTCGTCCGCCTCGGACGCGTCGAGGAACACGGCGCGTTCCTCGGGCGTGACGGCACCTACGCTGGCATCGGCGATCTGGTCGCCGCCCGCCGCAACGGCTGGGAACTCACCGGCCGCGCCGGCAACCACCGCGGACCCATCAACCGAGAGACCTACCGCGTCACCGCCGTCGGTGACGACGGCTCCCTCACCGTCATCCGCACCGACGGAGAGAAGGCCGGGTCCGAGCGGTCGTCGGCCCGACCGATCGTGCTCCCCGCCGAGTACGTCGACGCTGACGTCTCCCTCGCCTACGCGGGCACCGTCCACTCCGCGCAAGGCGCGAACGTCGACACCGGTCACCAGGTCATCACTCCCGCCACCGGTCGTGCCGCGGCCTACGTCGGGCTGAGCCGCGGCCAGGAAGCCAACACCGCTTACGTCACCACGATTACGGGTCCGACCGACCCCGCCCGCGGCCTCGCCGCCGACCACTCCGTCCACCGCGACCCCATCGCCGTGCTCGCCGCGGTGATGGCCAAGGACGACGGGCTCGAAGCCAAGTCCGCGCTGGCCATCGCGACCGAGTCCGCCGCCGACGCGGAGACCACTCGCACCGCGGGGGAGCTGTTCGCCGATGCCGCCGCTCTGGCCGCAACCGAACGCACCGGCCGATGGCTCGACCGCCTCGCCGCTGACGGGGTGATCACCGGCGACGACCGTGCCCGGCTCGCCGCCGAGGACGGCGCCGCTTCGCTCACCCGCGTGCTGCGCCGCGCGGAGATCTCCGGCAAGGACCCCGAGCTGGTGCTTCGGGACGCCGTGGCCGACCGGCCCCTCGACGGCGCTCGCAACGTCACCAACGTCGTCCACGCCCGCATCCGCGACGCCCACAGCTTCGACCCTCAGGGCACCATGTGGCGCGAGTGGACGCCGGCGACTGGTCGTGCCGACTGGGACCGGTACCTCGAGACCCTCGCCGACGCCGCTGATCAACGGACCGCCGAGCTCGCCGAGGAGCTCGCCGAGACCGCGCCACCCTGGCTGATGGAGGCACTCGGGCCCGCGCCTGCCGACCCGCAGGAGAGAGAGGAGTGGCTCGACGCGGCTGGCACGGTCGCTAACTGGCGCGAGCTGCAGGACCACAACGACCCCGACGACGCCCTCGGCCCCGCGCCGGCGCCCGGCAAGGTCGAGGCCTACGCCTCCTACCGCGCCGCCTGGCAAGCCCTCGGCCGCCCTGACATCGACCGCGAAGAGCTCGAGCTCTCCGACGGCCAACTCAGAGTTCGGCTCCGAGCCCACGAACGCGAGGCGGCCTGGGCACCCCGCTACGTCGCCAACGAGGTCGCCGGCACCAACCAGGCCGCCGACCGCGCACGCCAGGACGCCGAACTTCGCCGCGCCGAGGCTCAGGCCGCCGCCGACGAAGCCGAACAGACACGCCTGCACGAGGCCGCCGACGCGACAGAGGCGCTCGCCGGCACGCTCAAGGCTCGCGCCGGCGAGCTCGCCGAGCTCGACGATGCGCGGTCCCGCTGGCTTGCGCACACCGCCGGGACTCGTGCGGCCGCGGAACGCGCAAAGGCCGAGCTTGCCGCCCGCCACGCCGACGACGTCGCGCCCGAGCCTGTGGTCACCGCGCGAGAGTGGCTCGCAGCGCACCGCCAGGCCGTCGTGGACGAGGAGGCCAACCGAGACGTAACCGACGCCGATGTCAGCGACCGCCCGACGGACATCGACGATGAGAGCGCGGACGAGGCCGGACGAGAACAGCCCGAGGCGGGCGAGGTCCTCGACGACGAGCCAGCCGCGGACGAGGAGCAGGGCGCTCACGCCCCGCCCGAGCCCGACATCCGCGAGATCGCGGACGCGGAGCCGCCGCAGGTCGCCGAGGACAACGTCCGGGTCCCGACGGCCGACGAGACGTCGGCAGCGGTCGAGCGGGCCAACCGAGCACTCGCCGAGATGCGAGCACGCGAGGAGACGGACGCCCGCGAGGAGGAGCAACACCGCGCCGACCAACTCTCGGAGTGGCAGAAGCGAGACGAGACCGAGAAGGACGTCGACGCGGACATCAGCGAGAGCACAGACCAGGAGGAGGTGGACGCCTTCGATCAGGTCGAGGTGTGAGCAGGGTCGTCGGCACTGGCGGCCGACGGCAGCGCGAGGGGCGGCGGGCCTTCCGCGCGCCACGCCCACGTCAACGTCGCGCGTACCCCCTCGCACCAGCCAGGACGAGCGGCGAGATCAGGCCGTTGCCGCTCAAGGCTTTGCGCCGCGAGAAACTCTTCCTCGATCAGCTCCTCGTAGGCGAGGACCCTCCTCCTCGTTGCGGGCGAGCGGGTGATGCCGCTACCGCGCGAAGTCCGAAGTGGCGCGGCTGCCATCCAGCGGCAGGTTAGGGCCACTGCCCCGGCGTACCAGTCGGTGATGTCCCGAGCTCCGTGCTCAGTAGCCCGAGCACTCGCGGCTTCCCACAGCGCGATGAACGCCTGTCGAGGCACCCGAAGATTGCCGATCGGGACACCATCAATGTCCGACCGGGTGACTTCCACGTGTAGAGGGTGACACCCTGAGGCGCAGGAGGCGAGTGACGTCCGTCAGCTAAGCGGTCACGGCTAGGGCTACCCAGCTGTCGGCTCGTACTACGACTTGGAGTCGTCCCCTGCGCTGTAGGCCGCGCTAGTGTCGGCCTGCGGACTGCCATGGGAGGGTGACGCACTAGTCCCGTGGCTTTGGGACTCCGACCGCCTCGTAGCACAACGCCTCGAGTTTCGCGGCACGTAGGCTCAGGAACTTCTCGATGCGCTCGGCGGTGTCCTCGATCGCCCAGGCCTGTCTGACCCATTCGGGGTCAACCTGACCACTATCGACGTCCGACTCACGCACGTCAGGACGCGCCAGAACGTCAAAGGGTGAGGTATTCCTCAGCGCCTTGTTTGTCGCCTCGGCAAGAACTGCGAAGTTTGCGACTGGATCCGCATCGCCCTTCCAATGTTTCTTCAGGTACTCGTCCGGGATAATGTGATGGAACTCCACTGGACTCGCAAGCTCTAGGAAGCGCTTGTGCTGCAGCCAATCTCGAGCATCTAGAGTGACTGTTCGGCAGAGGATTCCTCGGAGCAGCATCTCGTTCCTGCGACGCCCATCCTTCAAGAGCTCGCTGTCGAGTCTGAAGTTGGCGATAAGCGGGGGAATCTGCGCTGGATCGTATTGCCATGCCGTTAGCGACTGCGCATCTGAGACTGCGCGCGTGTTGGCGCCCTGCGAGTATGTCTGCGAGAAGCTCGTTGCCCAGAACCAGCGCTCTAGGTCGGACTCCAGTCCAGCGCGACGAGGGTTCTTAGGAAGCATCAAGTGGGCAAGCGGTAGTAACATGCTCTGAGAAGGTAGGAGGCTACGCTGAATGACCCCACAACTGTCCTTTAGGAAGTTCACCGCCGACGTGTATGCCGCGACGGCATCATCCCAATGCGAGATAACGGTGTGTGGTTCAAGGCTAAGGACATCCGACTCTCGGACGCCCTTCACCGTGCGTCTGACGTTCGCCGCTCTCTGCTGGAGATGCTCCAATAGCGCGATGACTTTTAGGATCTCCACACCGTCTCGGTCTTTGTCAAGTCCAAATTCAATAAGCTCGGGGTGGGTGTCGCGGGCCTCGAGCCATCGGTCGCGGAGCCTAAACTCGTAAGGATAGAGGCGGGCGACCATCAGGTCGAAAGTGGCGAGAGGAGTGCCTGTCTTGTTCAAGGTCTCAAAGATCTTCGCAATAGCTTGAAGCGGTACTTCAAACGGAAGTCGCACGACAGGAACGTCGTAACCCTTGAAACCCGGTAGGTGGCGAGTTCGTGCTGAAATCAGCGCGTCCTGCTCCTCGGTGTCTTCCACATAGCGAAGCCACTTCTGCCATACGCTGTCGTCGATCAGGATGTGGACAGGTACAATTCGACTCTGCGCCTGCTCCTTCAGTGTCGGGTACTTCTTAGCGAATCGACTCCGTTTGAGGTACTGGAGGTTCTCGTCATCGAAAGTGTCGTTAGCGTTCACCTCTCCAAGGTCTATGTAGTAGACCTCTTCTGCTCGGTCGCACAGCGCCTGATAGAGTGCTGTCGTTCTCTGTTGCCCATCGAGTATGAGAAGCGTCGGACTCGTTAACGGTGGTGCGTCCTTCAGGGGCTTTGTAGCGAAATCGGGTTGACCGTCGACCGCCAGTAGCAGGAACGTTCCGGCTGGCCATTTGCGGGTGTAGGTTCGGAGTAGTTCTGCAACTTGGGGTGGCCGCCAGATGAAATCGCGTTGGAACTCCGGAAGTGCAAGATTGCCATCATCGACCAGTTTGATCAAATCGGCAACGGCATAATTCTCCGGCGTGAGTTTCACGCGCACATGATATATGATCTGGTCAAAGCCGCGAGGTTGGGGTCTGACACCCCGACGAACCAGAAAGTTGTGAGTGAGCGCCGCTGACAAGGGCCGCTAGGCATCGAAGCGGCGCCGGCGAAGCTCTCTCGCTGCTCAAGCTCGCGGGAAGTGTCAGTCGTCTGAGTGATGGGGCGTCGAGGCGGGTCCAGCGAAGTCGAGCTCTGGGACCTCGACCAGTCGGCTCTGAACCCGAGTGGGCAGGTGCGTATATCAAAGGGTTGTGGGGTCGGCCAACCTTGAAGCTGACTCGGCCCTCGCGCAGGCCCTTCGAAGGCTAGCGTGTTACTCCTGGGCTGGAACGACACAACCTGCCGTAATGAGCCCGTCCGCCGCCAGCCAGTTTCTCCTCGAACTCCCTCGCCGCAGTCGCGACGGGCCCCCGTCCGGTTCCTCGGCCCCGCCCTGGAGCTCCTATCCACTCGTCGACCGCGAATCGGTGGCGCCACATCACGACTTCGCCGGCATCGTTGACAACGGCCACTGCGCCGAGCCGTGCCAATCGCACAACGGGGTGATCGAACTGCTCATGTAGCAGGCTCTGTAACCAGCGACACCCACGGAGCCCATCGCTGTCACAGTCGGTTCTCTCGGCATAGACCTTTGTGCGAGGCCTTCCTCGCCGTCGGCGCGTCGCTCACTTGTGAAGGCTAGTTTCGAGGTTCGATGCCCCTGACGCCTAATCGATCGTGAGTGGCCATGACCAATCATGTCTCAGGGCAGCGTCGTGCAAGAGGACGAAACCTGGCCAATCCTCCCAGTCGTGTGGAAGCGCCACGGGAGGAAGGGCTTTCGCGGCAATCGACTTGTGTTCAGCGACGGGAAGTAGATTCAGGTGCCGGAGCGCGAAGCCTTGGTGGATGGTCATTAGTGCACGAGACCTGCCGCCGTCCACTTCCTTATCCGCCTGGTTTGCGGCCTCTCGATAGAGCTTCAAGCCCTCGTCGAGATTTCCCTTCACGATCTGGACGAGCCCAGACGTTGCGCGCTGATAGAACGTGCTCGAGCTGGAACAGTTCAGAACATTCTGGGCGACATCACTTCTTCCTGCTAGCGCAAGCGTGTAAGCGATGTTGTTCGAGATGCTGCGAATCGGACCGAATTTGCGGAGCGTCTGCATCGCAAGCCGGCCAGCCCCCTTCCAGTCGTCCCGTACCTGCCCAAGAAGCAAAGCGCGTTCAGCCCAAACAGTCGGAAGAAGAGGCTCGACTTCTTGCCACTTCGCAGTGAGTTCAAGGTGTTCCTCGAAGTCGCACCTCAAGTAGGCAAGCTTGGCTCGCAGGCTGACCGAGGTGGCTTGCGCGCAATTGGCCTCAATGCGTCCAAAGCTCTCTTCGAGCGCCTGATGATGCTGCCGCTTCCGGCTCAAGTGCGAAAGTGCTTCGACAAGGGCTACGCTCTCCGGCTCTTCGTCCGTTCGACGCTTGACTTGTAAGCGCGCTAACTCAGCGTCTTCTTCCGAGCCGATTGTTAAAATCGATACATCCGCTTCCAACTCCTTCTCTAGCCGGAGGAGGCCCGCCGCTCGAGCGCCACGGGCAGCGGCCTGCAGCAGGCGCTTGCCCTTTCCTCGCGCTCCAGCGGTAAGCTCGATTCTCGCCTCGGCGATAGCTAAGTCAATGGTGCCAAATCCATCGAGACTCTTCAGCCGTCGAACCTCATTCCGACCAGCATCGACGTGGCCTGAGGTCGCCAAGAGATCGAGAAGCGTCAGGCTGACGTCCCGTCGACTAGGAGCAATCTTAGACGCCTGCCGAGCAGCTGTGATGGCCTTATTGAGAGAGCCAAGCTTTGAGAAGCAAATCGCCATGTTGAGGGCTGTGTCCGCTCGACGACTGTTCTCGCTCCAAGCCAGTCTCAGCTCGTGTAGTGCCTTCGCGTACTCTTGCCCGACAAGATAGATGTACCCACGAAGGCTCGCTGCTTCTGCTGACTCGTCGTCCGCCAATAGGCGGAGTGCACTCTTGATTCGGCCCGCGTCCACGGCGTACCTGGCCCGTAGACGGCGAAGTTCGAGGGTAGGGGGAAGTTCTGCAAGAAGATTATCTGCGAGGTCGCGGCGGCCTTCCTCTGTCAAGGTCGTGGCTGCCGCGAGCGCCGACGGAAAATCAAACATCCGGAAGCCAGACTCCGCGCTGCGCTTGTATACCAAGCGCAAGCATGCTTCCGCTGCAGCTGCTGCCGCGTTTTTGTTCCCGGCACATTGCTCAGCGTGAGCCAGGCGGCTGTAGGCGGCCGGCGACTCGGGATTGGAGTCACGCGCATTTCGCGCCTGCTGCGCCCACTGCTCCGCTCTGGCCGTCCACGCAGTAAGATCGATGGTCGCTGGCTCTTGCTTCAGTGCTCCGTGCCCGCTCGAGGTTGCGAAGTCTCCCGGCTCACTCTTCTTGTCCGGATTCCTGGGCAGGGGCGAGAAAGAGTCGCTCTTGGATACCAGGTCTAGCAAGTTTCCATCAGTGGGCTGGAAGAGACTCATGACGCCCCCGCGGCGACTAGGTGTGGGGTTTCGACCTCGACTAGGCTATTACGCACAATATCGACGCGCCGGAGGAGCCAGTCTAGGCCAGGCTCGACGACTCGTTCCTTCTTCTTGTTCGATGTCTTAGGAACTCGGTGGGCGGGAAGCGGACAGCACAACTGGCGAAGGAGCGGGGTCGCCTTATCTCGGATAGAGAGCGGGACGGAGCTGGCGAAGAGTTCGAAAGCTCTTTCGTAGTCGTCTATGAGCGCGTCTGGCGGCAACTTCTGCCCTGAAGCGTGTAACGTCGCGAACCTCTGCATTGCGCTGAAACCGTCCCCCAGCGCTATGCTTGTAATCCCTTGGCCTGTGGCGAGTTCGAAGAACACGGAGCCTAGGCCATAGAGGTCGGCGAGTGTATGGCACTTGGGCGAATCGGACCCGAGGCCGAGTAGCAATTCTGGTGGAGCGAAGCGGTAATCACCCAAGGGGTGGGTGTACATCTCGAGAGGATGAAGGCGTGGCCCCGCCCAATGGCGCGATCGGCCGAGATCCGTAACCTTACTCTCAACAGAGTTCTTCGGGCGCATGAAAAGGAGGCAGTTCTCGCTCTTCATGTCTCGGTGAGCAACTTTGCGGAGATGCATCTGGTGCACCCCTCGGACAACTCCGCGCCAGAGGGAAAGCCGATCGCGCCATGCGAGTGTCTCGCGGTTCAGTACCAACTCTTCTAGACAGCCAAAGCCAAGCTCAAGGGCGAGGTAGGGAACACGTACCGGCATCGTGTCCCCGTTGGCGACCGGGACGAAGCAGTCGGCCTCGTCCGACTCGAAGAGCCGGACAACGCTAGAAGAGACGTTCAGGATTCCGAGCAGGACCCCCTCGTTCCGGAACTCACTAGCCTGACTTTGACTAGCACTGGGCGGGAGTAGCTTGAGCGCTACTTCCTGGCCCGTTTCGCTGTGCTCCGCTCGAAACACGAGTGCGAATCCGCCGGGCGCTATGAATTCGCGAATCTCGTACTTGCCGACTGTCTTGCCTTCGAAAAACTGTCGCCAGTAGTCATTCATTAAGGCTGGACTCCAAAGTGTCTATCGAGCTGTACGTTCGCCTTAGCCGGTCAAGCTCTTCAGGGTGCTCGGTAAGGATCTGAACAATGTCATCGGGGACCTTGCCATTCTGGAGTGCAAGGACGTCGGCTGGCACGCTGTAGTAGTCAGCGAGCTTCCTCGTGGTCTCCGCGTTGGGATGACGTTCGCCTCGTTCGATCCTCGAGAGCTGGGAAGGTGCAAGTCCAAGGTGGCTTGAGGCCGCACGAAGCGAGCGCCCCTGCTCGCGCCGAAGGCGGCGGAGGAGGCTCGCGGCGGACTCGGGTGTGCTCACGCCACGAGGCTAGGCGGTGTTGCCACTGCTGGCAACACCGTCGGACAGCGCCTCTTGCGCCTGCGTGTGGCCTGCGGTGCGAGCCTGCAAGGCATCCGATGATGGGACTTGGGTCAGTCGTCGCCGCGACATTGGGAAGGTGAACCGCCCCGGCGTGTCCGGAGACCAGACGGTCTGAGGAAATCTGGTCATGACACGTCGTTCCCAGCCGCCCTATCCGCTGGAGTTGCGGCATCGGGCGGTGCGCATGGTCGCCGAGGTCCAGGGTGACTACGACTCGACCTGCGCGGCGATGAACGCAGTCGCCGAGAAGCTCGGGATCGGCACCGGGGAGACGGTGCGCACGTGGGTCCGCCAGGCCGAGATCGACGGCGGTGTCCGGCCGGGGACCACGAGCGAAGAGTCCGACGAGCTCAAGCGGCTGCGTCGGGAGAACGCCGAGCTCAAGCGGGCCAACGACATCCTCAAGGCGGCCTCGGCTTTCTTCGCGTCAGTGCCACGATGATCACCGCCTGGCAGGGTTCGCTCCTTTCTTCGGTGCCCGCCCCGAGACGAGCGTGGTGGCTTCTCGGCGATGTGCGGCCCTGTCGGGCGTCCGGGTCGCCCGGGAGGCGTGGCTTGATAGGAGCGTGCGCTCGGCCCCACTGAGGCGTGCCCGCTCCCGGGCGATGCGGAGGACACGTCCCGACGCATCTTCTGGAGCGGCCCGCGTGGTGATGATTGGAACTGACTCGCACAAGCGCACCCACACCGTCGTCGCGCTCGACGACGTCGGACGTCGGCTCGGGGAGCTGACCGTTGCCGCGACCACCGAGGGGCACCTGAAGCTGCTCGCCTGGTCAGGGCAGTGGGAGCAGGTCAGCTTCGCGCTCGAGGACTGCCGGCATCTGACCCGTCGCCTCGAGCGGGACCTGCTCGGCGCTGGCGCCCGGGTGGTGCGGGTTCCGACGCGGCTGATGGCCGGCGCCCGACGTGGCGGACGCGAGCCGGGCAAGTCCGATCCGATCGACGCCCAAGCGGTCGCGCTGGCGGCGCTGCGCCACGACGGCCTGCCGGTCGCGGAGCTCGACGGCCCCGCCCGTGAGGTGCGGCTGCTGGTCGACCATCGCCGGGACCTGGTCGCCGAGCGGACCCGTATCCAGAGCCGGTTGCGCTGGTACCTCCACGAACTCGATCCGACCCTGGCGGTGCCGAGCCGCGGGCTGCGGCGCTTCCGCGTGATGGATTACCTCGCCGAGCTGCTCGCCGACCGTGACGGCGCACTCGGGCGGGTCAGCCGGGAGCAGCTGGCTCGTTGCCGGGAGCTGACCGTGCAGATCAACGAGCTCGAACGCGAACTGCGCACTCTGATGCGCCGGCTCGCCCCGACCCTGCTCGCCCTACCCGGCTGCGGGGTGCTCTCGGCGGCGACGCTGTTCGCCGAGACGGCCGGAGCACGCCGCTTTCGGAATAAGGATGCCTACGCCCGCTTCACCGGCACCGCCCCGATCCCGGTCTGGTCGGGCAACACCGCCGGGAAGGTGCGGCTCAACCGTGGCGGCAACCGCACCGCGAACTGCGCCCTGCACATGATCGCCCTGACCCAGACCCGCGGCATCGGACCCGGCGCCAGCTACCACCAGAAGCTCCTGGCTGCCGGCAAGACCCGTACCGAGGCGCTGCGTCTGCTCCGTCGTCGCGTGTCCGACGCCGTGTTCGCGGCCCTGCGGGCCGACGAACCACCCGCGACCGCGCACCCGCCCTCGCCGGCCGTCGCCACCACTGACCGCGATCTGACTGCGGTCGCTTGACATAGGAGCATCGCCGAGATCGACCGGCCACCGCGACGCTCGTGAGGTTCATCGAGCAGCACGCCGCCCGCACCAGCTGCGGGCGGCGATGGGGCGTCGAGTCGATCTGCGGTCAGCTCGCCGAGCTGGGCGCACCGATCGCCCCGTCCACCTACTACGACGCCCGCCGCGCGCTGGCCCATCCGCCGCCCGCGGCCCTGCCCGACGAGGCACTGGTGCTGGAGATCCGCCGAGTGCACGCGGACAACTACGGCGTCTACGGCGCCCGCAAGGTGTGGCTGGCACTCAACCGCGAAGGCATCCCGGTCGCGCGCTGCACCGTCGAGCGCCTGATGCGCGCCCACGGGCTGGCCGGCGTACACCGCGGCCGCCACGTGCGCACCACCATCCCGGGCGAGGGTGTGCGGGCCCGTGACCTGGTCGGACGGGAGTTCAACCCGCCGGCGCCGGACCGGCTGTGGGTCGCGGACTTCACCTACGTCGCGACCTGGTCGGGCATGGTCTACGTCGCCTTCGTCCTCGACGCCTACTCCCGGCGCATCCTCGGCTGGCGCGCCGCCACCACCATGCGCACCAGCCTCGTACTCGACGCGCTCGAGCAGGCCGTGTGGACCCGCGAGCAGCAAGGCCGCAACCGCCATGGGCAGCTGATCTTCCACAGCGACGCGGGGTCGCAATACACCTCGATCGCCTTCACCGAGCGGCTCGCCGAAGCCGGCGTCGCCCCCTCGGTCGGCACCGTCGGCGATGCGCTCGACAACGCGCTCGCCGAGTCGACCCCGGTTGTCGTGCGTTTTCTCGAGCTCGGCAGCGCGGGCTTCGTGCTCACGGGCATAATTTGCCCAGCGGTCGACGTCCGCGGTGAGCTGCTCGCGCTCTGGACCCTCAGGGAGCCTGCTGGCCCGGTTCCCCTCGAGCACAGCGTCACGGCGGTAGCTCTGAGCCAGGACATACGCACCGCGCATCTCTTCGTCTGTCATGACCTTCTCTCCATGGAGCGCGAGGCGAGTCGCGCGGTCGCAGCGGAGCAAGCGTTACGACGCTCTACCGGGCGGAATCGGGACAACGTGGGGCGCTCAGCCTGAAGGAGCGGCTGGAGTAGCACCGTCCGGTAAGACGTCTTCGAGCACCGCACGTTTGTGGCCGACGGTCCGCTTGACCTCTTCCTTCGCTCTCGCCTCGGCCTCTACTCGCGCGAGAGGACGGAGGCAGTAACAGTCCGCAAGTTCGACCTGCTGGTCGACTGCGCAGATGTAGACGCCGAAGCACCGGGGCGCTTTCGTCGTGGCGTCGAGCTTGTCACCGCCGCTCAGCGAGACGATGTGCTTAGCCAACCTGCCGGCGACTTGGCTCGACAGCGGCCGCGGCACCGCAGTCCACGTGAGGCCTCGCTGCGTTAGGTCCTCGACGACCTCTGTCGCGTGCTTCTTCGCGAGCACCAAACACTCGGCCTCTCGAGGCAGGCGCGTCCGCTCGGAGCTGGAAATGATCGTCACGCCGGTGATTTCCTTTGTTGCCATAGGAGCGAGAAATTGGTGTGGCTGATCGGTGAACTCGAGGCAGGATCTCAGCTGAGCGGCCCGAGGGCACGCTCAGCATCGAGCCGTATCGCCCCGGTTGGCGCCTGGTCCGGTAGCAGGTTTGGCCCGAGCTGCGCGTAGGTAGATCGGATCACATCTTCGATGCCAATTGTATCTCTGTTGTTCTTAACCGCGTCTTCCAACGTATCTCCCGCGGTAATCGATCTAAGTGCAAGTACTACGCCGATACTTTCGCTGAAGTCGAAGGGGGCGCTGGTGCGACTGCGCGTCATCAGAAGCGTTGGCGTGATCGATTCTGAGTGACTTCCGACATAAGCCTGAATTCGCGTAGCCGCCTCGAGGTACTTCCCGAACGCAGATACGTCGAATTCGGAAAGGGGTGGAATCAATTGGCCTACGTTATTGTCTCGAAAGCCAACTAGAGATAGACGTGCGCTTGCTTCAACCCGTCCAAGCTCGGCCTGCGCAGCCACAGCAGGGAGTGTGAGGGTGGCGGTTGCGTCAAGAGACGACACGCTGACGAGAAGCCTCAGAGACGTCCCGTAGAATCCTCTCCTCGTCTCCTTCGAAAACAGATGCTGAGCGACTGAACGAGCCAAGGAAGACTTTGCGGTTGTAACTTGTCGAGAGTTCGGCAAGTGCAAACCCGGCTCGCACTGCAGCGTTCCAACTCATGGAGCTCTGCTCTTGTACCCAATCGCCAAGCTCGTCCGCAGTTGGTGCCGCACCGCTTGCGTCAGCTTGAAATTGCTGAAGACCTCGGACGACGGGCCTGGAAGGTCCGATGCCAGGAGCCGGACGAATATCCATTGCATCCCCCAGATACTTGCCGCTCGGAGCGTCGCGTGAAGACGAGTGTCACACTCTGCGAGTACTCTGCCGTCCGGTCCTACCCGTTTGGAGCAGCGCTATCCCTCTCTTAGTCTAATTTTCATCGCTTCCGCAATAGTCGTGGTTTGTTGTATCCCGAAGTAGGTCGACACAGCTCGGGGTGGGAAGGAGCCGCGGTGCGCCGCCGACAGCCCTTTGGCGGTCTTGGGCATGCGATCCCTGATGGGCACCTCGACGCTGGTCCAGGCGGCCCATGGCGAGGTGGCGCCTGCGGCTAGCCGTGGGCGAGGCGCGCGCTGTTGGTCTCAGGGCAAGATCTTGGCTCGTGGTGCGAATCGTGGTGCGAACTGGAGGCTACGAGAGGCTTGTGGAGCCCCCAGTGACACGCGCGCGACAACGAAGACGCAGGTAGGCGGCTTGAGAAACGCCTTCCCGCGTTCTTACAAGCCGTCGGTCAGGGGGTGCCCCTTCTTCTCGACACATTGGCTGCGCAACGTCAAGCGGCGAGGGCCGCATCGAGGAGGACGGCGGCGCCGGCATGCAGTTCGCCGCGGCTGACGTACGTGTCCTTGAGGAACTGGGCCTGGCCCATGAGGTCGGCCTTCATGCGGTCGGTGAAGGTGATCTCGTCATCGAGGATGGTGGCGTAGGTGCGGCGCCAGGTGTGCGGGGTCATCCACTCGAGGCCGACTTCCTGGCGGACGGACCGCAGGGTCCGCCTGACATTCGACGGCCAGCGATAGGTGATGCGGCCGTCCCGGCCGGCCGCAGGGAACAGCGGCCAGCTGTCCTCGCCCGGCAGCGCGAGTCGCCCACGGAGGAGGTCGGAGGTGAACTGGGGGAGCGGGATGACGCGGAGGGCGGCCTCGCTCTTGCCATCATGACGCACGAGGCCCTTGCCCTTCACCCACGTGACGTTGCCGGCAATGGTGACCACCGGGACGCGCAGCGTGCCGTGCTGGCCGCGAACCGGCACCCCGTCGAGATTCACGTCGAGCCGACGGACCGCCAACGCCTCTCCGATACGCAGGCCCGTTCCGAGGGAGAAGCGCACGAGGTCCGGCAGCTCAGCCGACCGGGCCACTCGCTGGAGGCGGCGGACTCGGTCATCGTCCGAGTCGCGGTCGAACCAGTCGAGCAGGGCCTGGCGCTCGTCGATGGTCAGCCCACGAGGCTTCTTCTTCGCCTGGCCCTTGGGCTGCTCGATGCGATCGAGCTCCCGCACGGGATTCGCCGCCAGCGCCTCATGGAGGACGCCAACCTGGAGGACCCCGCTGACGATTGAGCGGAGCGTGCGGCGGGTGGAGGCTGCGTACCGGGGCTCAAGGGCCTCGAGGAAGGCATCGAGACGGGCGACGGTGCACTCGCGCAACTGGAGGGCGCCCAGGGCGGGGAGGACCGTGCGGTTGAGGTGGTACGCGTACAGCGCGTGGGTCGAGTCCTCGCGCTTGCGGTCGACCTTGGCGAGGTAGAGCTCGGCCGTGTCCTTGAACCGCGACGCGGGAGTGAGGGTGCTGCCACCACCAGAGCCGCGCTGACGGTCCTGGATCGTCTGGTGCAGCGCGCCCCTCGCGGCCGTCTTCGAAGGACCCTGCTTCCACAGCCGACGGGTCACCCCGTCGTGGTCCCGGAAGCGGCACCGGGCCACCCAGAGCCCGGGCGACTCTTCCTTCGTGGTGATCGCACCAGGCGTGCCGAGGGGGAGTGGTGGACGGGCCATCGAGAGGCTCCCGGACGAGGCTCGGAGGAGTTTCCGGCCGGTAAACGGCCGGTCGATCTCCGGGAGGAAAGCACCGCAGGCCCGACACCTGCAACGATGAGTGCGCCGTCAGGGACTCGAACCCCGAACCCAGTGATTAAGAGTCACTTGCTCTGCCCATTGAGCTAACGGCGCGTGATCGAGAACCTTAGCAAAGCCAGGCTCTCGATCCGACAGCGGGTGGCCCCGCTGCCGTCCGGGTGAGTGACGGGACTTGAACCCGCGACACCTGGGATCACAACCCAGTGCTCTGCCAACTGAGCTACACCCACCATGGCGACCCGCCGGGCGTCCCCGGTGAGCTGTGACCAGCCTACAAGCCGGTCGCGAGGCGGTTGCGACCGGGACACCCACCTCATCCGCGACGGGGGAGGCCGGGGGCCGGTGGGTGCGGCACGGTCGTCGTCACCCGTCGACCGCCCGGAGGACACCGTGACCGACACCCCGCCCCGCAGCGCCCCGCGACCGTCGAGCGCGACGCCCTGGTGGCGCGCCCGCTGGGTGCTCCCCGCCGTCCTGGCCGTGCTCGTGGTCGTGTTCATCCTCGAGAACCGCGACCTGGTGACGATCCGCCTGCTGATCCCGGTCGTGGTGATGCCGCAGTGGGCGGCGCTGACGATCACGCTGGTCGTCGGGATCGTCATCGGGCTCATGCTGCGGCGCCGGCGCCGGTGACCCGGGTCAGTTGCTGAAGCGGTAGACGACGTCGCCGAAGGCCGAGGTCGGGAAGACGAACAGGATGCGGACCGGACCGGTGCCGGCGGCGCGCACGCCGTGCTCGACGTCGCCGGGCAGGTGCACCACGGCTCCCGGGCCGACGGAGACCTCCTCGCCGCCGACGTCGACGACCGCCTCGCCCTCGTGGACGAAGTACACCTCGGGCGCGCTGTGGCGGTGCGGTGCCAACCGTCCGCCGGTCTCGAGGACCACGATGCCGGTGGTGACGACGTCGGGCGCGGTGTCGGCGCCGTCGACGAGCAGGCACCAGCGCAGCTCGCCGCGCTCGTCGTTCCACACCTCCCACGTGCAGTCGTCGGGGGTGGCGACGCGGCTCGGGGCGCTCTCGGCGCCCAGGGTGGTCACGGCGTGCGACATCGGCGCTCCTCGCGGTGGGGAGGCAGGGACGAGACGGCCCCTCGGTGCTGGAGGCGTGTGTGCCGGGTCCCGGGATACCGGGCCCTACCGTCACCCAAACGTGGGTGTCACGCCCCCGGCGGCGGCGCCTGCCCCCCGGCGGGGCCCGCGGTCGAGGCCTCCTCGGCGACGACGCCGGCGCGGTCGTCGGCGACCACCGACGACGCCGCGGCCTGCGCCTCCTCGGTGGTGGGGCCGGGCATCGGCACGAACGCGGTGCGGCGGTAGTACTCGAGCTCGCGGATCGACTCGCGCACGTCGGCGAGCGCGCGGTGCGCCAGGCCCTTCTCCGGCTGCGCGTAGTACACGCGCGGGTACCAGCGCCGGCACAGCTCCTTGATCGAGCTGACGTCGACCATGCGGTAGTGCAGGTAGCCGTCGAGCTCCGGCATGTCGCGGGCGATGAAGCCGCGGTCGGTGGCGATCGAGTTTCCGCACAGCGGCGCCGAGCGGCCGTCGGGCACGTGGGTGCGGACGTAGTCGAGCACCAGCTTCTCGGCCTCGGCCATCGTCACCGTCGAGCGGCGGACCTCCTCGGTCAGCCCCGACTTCGCGTGCATGTCCCGCACGACGTCGGGCATCGCGTCGAGGGCGGCGTCGGGTGCGTGGATGACGACGTCGACGCCCTCGCCGAACGGGACGAGGTCCGCGTCCGTCACCAGGGCGGCGATCTCGATCAACGCGTCGTTCCGCAGATCGAGGCCGGTCATCTCGCAGTCGATCCACACCAACCGGGGACTCACGCGACTGACCCTAACGGCGCACGAACGATCGAGCCCCCCGACCGTCGATCACGAACGGTGCCAGCAGCCCCGGGGTGACCTCGTCGACCAGCTCCAACGCGCGGGCGGCGTCGACGTCGAGCACCTCGTAGCGCCCCCGGCCGGCCGCGGTCACCGCCTGCAGCGTGACGAGCCCGGCGCGGCGCTGGGTGAGGCTCTGCTCGAGGCGCCAGCCGATCACCCCGCCGCGGCGCAGCACCACGGTCCGGCGCACCCAGGCGCCCTGCCGCGCGACCAGCGCCGACGGCGTCAACGCGTGGCCGAGCGAGCGGATCCGGTCGACGGCCAGCAGCGCGGCTCCACCGAGCACGACCGCCGCGACGACCTCGTCCCCGGGCACCCGCTGCAGCACGAGCAGGACCGCGGCGACGAGGAGCGCCGGCCCGAGCGACCGGGTCACCCGACGCACCAGTGCGGCGCGGGGGTGGCGGACGAGGCGGGTGCGGGTGGCCTCGTCCTCGCCGACCCCGAGCACACCGGCGGCCACGCGGTGTGCCTCCCGTCGGGGCATCGCCGGGCCGACCGCGCCGACGTGCTCGCCGGAGCCGTCGGAGCGCAGGCCGGTGGTCAGGGCGAGCGGGCGCGCGCCGCGCCCGAGGCGCACGAGCAGCGGCTCGTCGAGCTCGACGCCGCGCACCCGGCGCCCCTCGAGCGAGAGCGTCCGGCGCGTCAGCAGGCCGCGGCGCAGCACGAGCCCGCCGTCGTCGGCGCGCGTGAGCCGGTAGCCCCACCAGCCCTCGACGAACACCACGGAAGCCCCGACGACCGCGGTGACCAGGAGCGCCACGGCCCCGAGCCAGATCGGGGCGCGCCCGGCGGTCTCCTCGAGCACCTGCGTGCCGGGCCGGACCGAGAACTCCTCGGCGAGGCGGAACAGGCCGAACCACACGGCGCCGACGACGGCGAGCGCGGAGAACGTCAGCGGCGCGAAGCGCACCCACGTCCAGCGCAGGCGGGCGAGCTCGGGCGCCGCGGGCGTGTCGGGGCCGGCCGGGGCGGCCTCGCGCAGCAGCAGGGTCCGCAGCCGCTCCGCCTCGCTGCGGGCGACGGCGTCGAGGGTGAGCTCGGCGTCCTCGCCGCCCTCGCGCCGGCCGGTGCCGACGCGCACGACGGCGAGCCCGAACAGGCGGTGCGCGGGGTTGGCGGTGAGATCGGCGGTGCGGATGCGGTCGCGGTGCACGCTGTGGTGGTGGCGGCGCAGCAGGCCGGTGCGCAGCTCGACGCGGTCGGCGCCGATCCGGTAGGTCGTCGTGAACCACCGCGAGACGCCGAAGAGCATCACCGCGACCGCCAGCGCCAGCCCGCCCCCGAGGCGCCAGCGGTCGTCGGCCGTCCCGCCGGTGATCGCGATGACGAGCAGGACCGGTACGAGCTTCGCCAGGTCGACGATCGGGTGCACCACGAGCATCCGGCGGTCGAGCCGCTGCCAGGGCAGCTGGGTCGCCGGATCCGCGGCGGTCACGTCGCGTCCCCGCTGAGGTGCTCGGTGGCGCGGGTGAGGCGGTCGGCGAGCACGACGGCGTCGCCGGCGTCGAGGCCGTCGACGGTCAGGGCGCCGCTGGACGACGCCGTCGTCACCGTCACCGACGACAGGCCGAACGCGCGCTGCAGCGGGCCCCGGTCGGTGTCGACGGTCTGGACCCGCGAGATCGGGGCGATCCGCCACTCCAGGCGCAGCCACCCCGAGAGCGTGTGCACGGCGTCGTCGGTGACCTCCCAGCGGTGCAGCGCGTAGCGCACGCGCGGCACGACGAGGGCGTGGGCGACGCCGACGACCAGCGTGGCGGCGCCGGTCACGAGCAGGACGTCGGCGACGCGCGGCACGACCACGGCGGCGGCGACCTGCGGCGCGAGCACCACGAGCGTGCCGATCACCGACCGCAGCGTCCACCACCACCGGGCGCGCGGGCTGACGCGGTGCGCCGGCGCGCGCAGCCGCGAGCCGGCGGGCGGCGTCGTCACCGTTCCAGTCTGACCGATCGGCGCGGGGGCGCGCCGGGTCGCGGCCCGCCGGGCGACGGAGTGGAGATACGGACACTCAATGTCAGCGGAGCCACTCCGCTGACACTCACGAGGCCGACGAGCCCAGCTCCTTCTTCAGGACCTTGCCGGTGTTGTTGCGCGGCAGCTCGTCGAGGAACTCCACGTCGCGGGGCGAGGCGAAGCGGGCCAGGTGGTTCTTGACGTGGTCGCGCACCTGGTCGGCGTCGACCGTCGCGCCCGACTCGAGCACGAGGTAGGCCGCGAGGCGCTGGCCGTACTCGTCGTCGTCGACGCCGACGACCGCGGCCTCCTTGACCCCGTCCATCTCCGCGAGCAGGCCCTCGACCTCGCCGGCGTGGATGTTCTCGCCGCCCGAGACGATCATGTCGTCGGCGCGGCCGGAGATGAACAGCAGGCCCTTCCGGTCGTAGTGCCCGAGGTCGCCGGTGCCGAGCATCCCGTCGACGAGCTCGGTCTCCCCGCGCCCGCCGGTGTAGCCGGTGAAGAGCATCTCGTTGCCGACGAAGATGCGGCCGGTCTCGTCGGCCGGGAGCTCCCGGTCGTCGTCGCCCAGGATCTTCAGGACGGTGCCGACGGGCGGGCGGCCGGCGGTGCCGGGCTCGGCGCGCAGCTCCTCGGGCTTGGCGATCGACGCCCACGACACCTCGGTGGACCCGTAGAGCATGTAGAGCTTGTCGCCGAAGGTCTCGAGGAACTCGGTGACCTTCGCCGGTGGCATCGCCGAGCCGGTCGCGGTGACGGTCTTGAGCGCCGAGACGTCGTAGCGCGCGATGACCTCCTCGTCGAGCTCGAGGATGCGCTGCAGCATCACCGGCACCGCGTACATGGCGGTGCAGCGGTGCTGCGCGAGCTGGGCCAGGGCGTCCTCGGGGTCGAACTTGCGGCGCAGCACCAGCGTCGAGCCCATGAGCGAGCCGATCTGGAACGCGGCGAAACCCCAGGTGTGGAACAGCGGCGCCGACACCAGCGCGGGCTCGCGGGCGGAGAGCGGGATGCGCGAGAGGATCGCGTTGACCGGCCCGATCCCGCCGATCGAGGGCCGCTCGGCGCCCTTGGGCGTGCCGGTGGTGCCCGACGTCAGCACGATCGTCTTGCCGATCGGCGGCTTGGTGGGCAGCTCCTGCGATCCGTCGGCGCCGATGAGGCCCTCGAGGGTGTCGTCGCCCCAGCAGCCGGGGCCCTCGGTCCACGCCCAGATGCGCCGGACGTCGGAGGGGACCTCGTCCAGGCGGTCGGCGAGGTCCGCGTCGGAGACGACGGTGGTGATCTCCTGCTCCTCGACCACGGCCTTCATCTGCGCGGGCGACAGGCCGGTGTTGAGCAGGACGACGTCGGCGCCCAGCTTGCTCACCGCGAGGATCGTCTCGATCGGCCCGCGGTGGTTGCGGCAGAGCACGGCGACCCGGCTGCCGGGCCCGACGCGCCGGTCGGCGAGGGCGCGGGCCAGGCGGTCGGTGCGGTCGTGGATCTCGCGGAACGTCACGGTGCCGCGATCGTCGATGATCGCGACACGGTCCGGGTGGCGCCAGCGCGAGACGACGTAGGCCGTGGTCGGCGTGAACCCGTAGCGGTAGAGCGCCGTGGGGAACATCGCGAGCCGGTGCGGCGGGACCGGGGCGACGACGCCCGCCCCGGTCAGCAGCCGCAGGCCGGTGGCGAGCTCGGTCGGGGTGCCGAACGGGGTCTTCACCAGTGCACTCCAGGGAGAAGTCGGGCCATGGCCTGGGCGCCGCGCGAGAGCGGGCCGGTGTCGAGCGTCCGCGCGTCGTCGTGGTTCGGACGGTCACTACCCTCACGTGCCGCCGCTGACTCCGGGAACACGCGGTAGGCGACGTGCATGACGGCGTCCTTGACGCCCGGGGTCAGCGCGCCCGCCACCGCCCCGAACGTGCCGAGCGCGGTGCCGACGTGCTTGGGCCGGTCGACCAGCGCGTGCATCACCTTGTCCGCCGCCTCGGAGGGGGAGTCGGTGGGGAAGGCGTCGTAGATGCGGGTCGGGGCGATCATCGGGGTGCGCACCAGCGGCATGTGCACGGTGGTGAACGTGACGCCCTCGCCGAGCACCTCGGTGGCGACGATCGACGCCCACGCGTCGAGCGCGGCCTTGCTCGCGACGTAGGCGGAGAAGCGCGGCGGGCCGGTCTGCACCCCGATCGACGAGATGTCCACGACGTGCCCGAAGCGCCGCTCGAGCATGTGCGGCAGCAGCGCGAGCGTGAGGCGCACGGCGCCGAAGTAGTTGATGGCCATGGTGCGCTCGAAGTCGTGGAAGCGCTCCAGCTCGAGACGCACGCCCCGCCGGATCGAGCGGCCGGCGTTGTTGACCAGCATGTCGATGCCGGTGTCGGGCCCCGAGTGGTCGTTGATCATGGCTTTGACCAGCGCGTCCACCGACTCGGCGTCGGTGATGTCGCACGAGTAGACCCAGGCCTGGCCGCCGTCGCGCTCGATCTGGGTCTTGACCTCCTCGAGCTCCTCGGTGCGCCGCGCGACCAGCAGCGGGACGCCGCCCGCCCGCGCCACCTTGAACGCCGTCTCGCGCCCGATCCCCGACGACGCCCCGGTGATGACGACGCGCCGGCCCTGCAACGGGCCGCCCGGCCGGGGACGGCGGTGGCGGTTGGGGTCGAGGTGCTCGCGCCAGTACGCGACGAGGTTCCCGGCGTACTCGTCGATCTCGGGGCTGCGGATGCCGCTGCCGGCGAGCTCGGCGTTCGTCCGGTCGGCCGTGAACCGGGCGCCGAAGGTCAGGTGCGGCAGGACCTCGGGCGGGATGTCGAGCTCGGCCAGCACGATGTCACGGGCCGCGCCGAGCGCGGGCACGCGCCGGGCGAGACCGGCGCCGCGGCGGACGAGGTCGCCGACGCCGGTGGGCATCGTCGCCTGCACCTGCGGGGCGCCCAGCGGCGCGGCGAGGGCGTTGTAGACCTCGGAGAGCGGCTGCGGGCGCGGGTGCACGAGGTGGAACGCCCGCCGGTCGAGGCCGGGCCGGTGCACGAGGTGGACCATCGCGTCGGCGACGAAGTCGACCGGGACGACGTTGGTGGCGCCCAGCTCGGGGATCGCGAACCGCAGCGCGCTCGGCAGGCGCCCGAGCAGCGAGATGGCCGTGAGCAGGTAGTACGGCCCGTCGACCTTGTCCATCTCGCCGGTCTGCGCGTCGCCGACGACGACCGCGGGCCGGTAGACGCGCCAGGGCACCGTCGACTCCTCGCGGACGATGCGCTCCGCGGCGTACTTGGTCTCGTGGTACGGGTTGCCGAAGCGCTGCCCGACGTCGAGGTCGTCCTCGGTGAACGTGCCCTCGTACTCGCCGGCGACGGCGACGCTCGAGACGTGGTGCAGGCAGCCGGCGCGCAGTCGCGAGGCCAGCTCCACGACGCCGCGCGTGCCGTCGACGTTGGCGGCGCGGTTGGTGTCGTCGTCGGCGGTGATGTCGTAGACCGCGCCCAGGTGCAGGACGTGGTCGACGCGGCCGGCGAGCCCGTCGACCTCGGTGTCGTGCAGGCCCAGGCGCGGGCGGGTGAGGTCGCCGACGACGGGCACGACCTTGTCGTGACCCGGGGTGTCGGCGAGTCGGCGCAGCAGCCGGTCGCGCGAGCCCTCGCGCACGAGCGCGTAGACCGCCTCGCAGTCGTCGCGGGCGAGCAGGCGGGCGAGCACCATCCGCCCCAGGAACCCGGTACCGCCGGTCACGAGATACCGCATGGCGGAGGATCGTGGCACAGGCCACCACCGGCCGCCACGGGTGGTTACCGGCCGGTCACCGTCGTGACCTCAGCGTTCCGGGTCGGCCATCTCCTCGACGTCGGTCTCGACGTCGTCGCCGACGGCCTCGACCTGGTCGGTGGTCTTCTGCCCGCGCGGCTTGTCGGGGTCGAGGCCCTCGACCAGTGCCGCGTCCTCGTCGTACTCCTGGACGTAGCGCTGCTCGATGTCGGCGGCGTCCTGACGCTGCTCGCTCATGGACCGGAACGGTAGGGGGTAGGAAGGCGGGGTGCCCGACGACGTGTGGGACCTGCCGCCCGAGCAGCAGCGCGCGCTGCGCCGGGCGGAGGACGTGCGCTCCCGGGCACCGATGCTCGCGACCCTCTCCAAGGAGCCCGGGCGGGTGGGGGCGGACCTGCGGGCGGGCTGGGTGTTCGAGCGCAAGCTCGACGGCGTCCGGGTGATCGCGACCCGGGAGCGGGGCGGGGCGCCGCGGCTGTGGTCGCGCAACGAGAAGTCGATGGACGCGAGCTACCCCGAGATCGTCGAGGCGCTGGCCGAGCACGGGCCGTCTCGCTTCGTGCTCGACGGCGAGATCACCGCCGCCGACGGGACGTTCTCCAGCCTGCAGGCGCGCATGCACCTCACGAATCCCGACCGGGCGCGGCGCACGGGCGTCGCGGTGGAGGCGCACCTGTTCGACCTGCTGGTGCTCGACGACGTCGACGTGACGCGGCTGCCGCAGTCGACGCGGCACCGGATCCTCGACGCCGTCGTCGGCCTCGAGGCGCCCCTGTTCCGCTCGCCCGCGCTCGAGGGCGACCCGTCGGACCTGCTCGCCGAGGCGTGCGCCGACGGCTGGGAGGGGCTGATCGCCAAGCGCAGCGACGCCCCGTACGTCGTCGGCGGGCGCAGCCGCGACTGGCTCAAGCTCAAGTGCGTCCGCGACCAGGAGTTCGTCATCGGCGGCTGGACCGACCCGAGCGGCTCGCGGCGCGGGCTGGGCGCGCTGCTCGTCGGCTACTACGCCGACGGCGGGCTGCGCTACGCCGGGAAGGTCGGGACGGGGTACGACGCGGCGACGCTGGTGATGCTGCGCGACCGGCTGGACCCGTTGACGGTCGGGGACAGCCCCTTCGTCGACGCGGTGCGGGAGAAGGGCCAGCACTGGGTGCGCCCCGAGCTGGTGTGCGCGGTCGGGTTCGGGGAGTGGACCACCGACGGACGGCTGCGCCACCCGCGCTACCAGGGCCTGCGCGAGGACAAGGACCCCGCCGACGTCGTGCGGGAGCAGTGACCTCCGTCCCGGAGTTCCCCGACCACCTGCGCCGGTGGTCGGCGGCGCACGGCGGGATCGAGCCGCGGGGCCTCGTGCTCGGCTGGCTGCGGGTGGTGCACGTGCTCGTGCGGCCACTGGCCCGCCGCGGGGTGCCGCCGTGGGTGCTGACGCTCGCGTCGCTGGTGTGCGGGGTGGCGGTGCCGCTCGCGGTCGTGCTGGGCCGGTGGGGGCTGGTGCTCGGGGCTGTGCTGGCGGTGCTGTGCGCGCTGCTCGACGGGCTCGACGGCGCGGTCGCGGTGCTCACCGACACCGTGACGGCGTGGGGCCGGGTGCTCGACCAGCTCGTCGACCGGGTCGGGGACGTGGCGTTCCTCGTGGCCCTGGTGCTGGCGGGGGCGCCGGGCTGGCTCGCGGTCGGGGTGGGGACGCTGACGCTGCTGCAGGAGTCGGTGCGGGCCTCGGCGGCGCTGCCCGAGGTGGGCGTGGTCAGCGTGTGGGAGCGGCCCTCGCGCGTGATCGTGACGGCGCTGGGGCTGGTCGGCGCGACGACGACGCCCTCGGTGCCGGCGGCGACCGTGGCGATGGTGATCGCGGCGCTGCTCGCCGTGGTCGGGTTCGTGCAGGTCGTGGTGACGGTGCGCCGCCGGCTCCGCACGTGAGGGTATGTGAGCACTTTCCTGCCCTATAGGGCAGGAAAGTGCTCACATACGGGACCGCACCAGGCGGGCGGTGATCTCGGCGGAGAGGGTCACGAGGGGGAGGCCGCCGCCGGGGTGGGAGGAGCCGCCGACGAGGTAGAGCCCGGCGACCGGGGAGCGGTTGGCCGGGCGCAGGAAGGCCGCGAGCGCGCCGTCGGACGACGTGCCGTAGATCGACCCGCCGGGGGAGAGGGTCTCGCGCTCCAGGTCGGCGGGCGTGCGCACGGTGCACGAGCGGATGCGGTGGCGCACGTCGAGCCCGCGGCGCGCCATGACCTCGAGGATCCGCTCGGCGTAGCGCGGCGCGACCCCCGGCGCGTCCCAGTCGACCCCCCGCTCCGGGTCGTGGCGCGGGGCCGTGACCAGCACGAACCACCCCTCGCCGTCATCGCCCGGGCGCAGCGCCGGGTCGTCCGGGGCGTGGACGTACACCGCCGGCGCCGACGCCGGCGCGCCGGAGCGGTACGCGTCGAACTCCGCGTCGTAGGCCGCGCGCGAGGGCGGGAAGAGCACGCGGTGGTGCGGCGTGCCGGGCTCCCGCCCGGCGAGCCCCAGCAGCAGCACGAACCCCGACGACGACGGCGTGGTGCGCGCCAGGCGCCGGGCCGACGCCGCGTGGGGGAGCAGCCCGCCGGGCCCGTAGACCGTCGCCGCGTCCGCGTTGGCGACGACCACGTCGGCCGCCAGCCGCTCCCCGTCGGACAGGCGCACGGCCGACACCCGGTCGGCGACCGTGTCGATCGCCGCGACCCGCGCGCCGGTCCGCACCTCGACCCCCAGCGCCCGGCACCGGTCGGCCACCGCCTCCGCGAGCCGGCGCAGCCCGCCGCGCACGTACCAGGACCCGAACTGCTGCTCGACGTAGGGCACCACCGCGAGCGCCGCCGGCGCGCGCCGCGGGTCCGACCCGGAGTACGTGGCGTAGCGGTCGAGCAGCAGGCCGAGGCGCTCGTCGCGCAGGTAGCGGTCGCCGACCCCGCGCAGGCTGCGCCACGGGGCGACGGCGAGCAGGTCGCGCACCCGCAGCGACACTCGGGCGAGCCCGGCGGGGGAGACGGGGGACTCCAGGAAGTGCTCGTGCGTCGCGTCCCACACGCGCTCGGCGTGGGACAGGAACGCCTCCCACTGCGCGCCCGCGCCGGCGCCCAGCGCGTCGTCGAGGGCCGGGGCGATCTCCGCGCGCGACCCGGGCAGGTCCAGCTCCACGCCGTCGCCGAACCGGTAGCGCGCCGCGACGTCGAGTCGCTGCAGGTCGAGGACGTCGCGCAGGGGCACGCCGGTGTCGGCGAACAGGCGCTCGAGCACCGCGGGCATGGTCACCAGCGAGGGGCCGGTGTCGAAGCGGAACCCGTCGACCTCGACGGTGCCGAGCTTGCCGCCGACCCGCCCGGCGGCCTCGAGCAGCGTCACCTGCTGGCCGGCCGCGGCGAGCCGCGCGGCGACCGCCAGCCCGCCGAGCCCCCCGCCGACGACGACCGCGCGCGTCATGCCGCCCGCGACGGCGACTCGGCCACCACCGGGCGCCCGCGCCAGCGCAGCGTGCCCGCACGGCGCCGGCGCCACGACTCGACGGTCAGCGCGGCGACCGCCAGCACCGAGACGGGGTGCGCGACGGCGTCGCCCGGGCGCGCGCCGGTGCGCCGGGCCGCGAGCACCCGGCTCGCGACCCCCGCGAGGTAGCCGACCAGCCCCACCCGCGAGCCCCGGAGGGCCGCGAGCGCCGGGACGAGGTGCACGAGCGCCAGCATTCCGACGACCGCGGCGGCGCGCGGGCGGGTGCCGAACGCCGCCCACAGCGACTTCGTGTAGCCGGCGCGGACCTCCGCCGCCCCGCGGTACATCCGGCACTCCGCGACCCCGGTGCCGTCGGCGACCACCCCGCGGCGGCCGTGGCGCTTGAGCGCGCGCAGCAGGGCGAGGTCGTCGAGGACCTGGTCGGGCGGGTGCCCGCCGGCCGCGCGGTAGGCGCGCGCGTCGACGGCGAGCAGCTGGCCGTTGGCGGCCGACAGCGTCGGGCGCGGCGAGCGCTCGGCGATGCCCAGCGGCAGCATCGCGAGCCACGACCACGCCAGCAGCGGCTGCACCAGCCGCTCGGCCGGGCCCTCGGCGCGCTGGCGCGGGTGGGGGCTGACGAGGTCGAGGCCGGCGCGACGCAGCAGGTCGACCGTCGCCGCGAGCCCGTGCGGCGCGACGCGCACGTCGGCGTCGACGAACACGAGGACGTCGGCGCCGGTCGCGCGCGCGAGCTGGTGGCACGCCCAGGGCTTCGCGAGCCAGCCGGGCGGGGGCGCGACGCCGTCGAGGACGCGCACGCCGAGCTCGCGCACCCGGGCGGCCGTGGTGTCGGTGGACCCGTCGTCGAGGACGAGGATCTCCGCGGGCACCGGCCAGCCCTCGACCGCGGCGAGCAGGGCCCGCACGCAGTCGACGATGTCGGCCTCCTCGTCGCGCGCGGGCACGAGCACGGCGACCCGCTCGCGCGGCGGCGGTGCCGTCGGGTCCGGGACGCGCAGCCGGCGCAGGTTGTCGACGGTGAGACCGAGGGACCCCAGCGCGAGCGCGGTCCCGAGTGCGGTCCCGACGGCCGTGGTCCTCACGTCCGCGCCCCGTGGCGTCGCAGCACCACGAGCAGCGGCACCCCGACCAGCCCCATGAGCACGCCGCCGACCAGCGCCACCGACGGCCGTCCGAAGAACACGGCGGCGGCCATCGTCGAGGACAGGAACGTCCAGCACCACAGCGTCAGCGGCAGCCGGTCGTCACCCTCGGTCGGGGCCGGCACGACGCGGTCGAGCGCGGCGATCATCAGCAGGGCGACGAGCAGCCAGCCCGCGAAGTTCGACAGCGGGATGCCCGGCACGCCGGGCAGCGTCGGCCAGGGCTCGAGCCAGTACCAGTGCCCGGCCTCGACCATCTGCGGGTCGAGGAAGACGTCCCAGGTAGCCAGCGCCCACGCCCCGAGCAGCGTGACCGTGCCCCGCCCGCGACCGAGCGCCGCGGCGAGACGGCGGCCGACGACCAGGGACGGGTAGGCCATCATCGTCCAGGCGAGGGGGACGACGACGGGGACGCCGAGCACCTCGGCGCCCAGCGAGCCGGTGTAGCGGTACTCGCCGAACGGCAGGCCCGTCGCCAGCCCGACGGCCTCGACGACGAGCCCGCCGCCGCCCGCGACGACGACGAGGCCGACCGCGGCACCCGGCCCGCGGGTGAGCAGGGCGTGGGACACCGAGGCGGCCGCGAAGAGGGCGACGGCCAGGACGGTCAGCGCCGGGGTGCCGCCGCCGGTGAGCGGGAACGCGATCTGTACCCCGACCACGCCCGCGCCGAGCGCCCACGGCACGGCGTGCCGGGAGGGCCGGAGGGCCGGGCGGCGCCGCGTGACCGGGCGGGTGTGGGTCGTGTGGCTCACCGTCCCGCCCCGACGGTCAGCGGCGCGGACGAGGGGGCCGGGCCGGGGTCGGGCGTCTCGTCGGCGCGGGCCTCCCGCGCGGCGCGGAACCGGCGGTCGAGGGCGTCGGTGGTGGCCCAGCCGGTGAGCAGCAGCACGTGCAGCACGAACATCCACAGCGCGATCGCGACCGTCGCGCCGACGACGTCGAGGCCGCCGAACGGGATGCCGAGGTCGATCGGGAGCGCGAGGAACAGCAGGAAGCCCTGCAGGAAGCCGGAGATCACCGCGGCGGTGCCGAACGCTCCGAGGAGCGTCGCGGCCCAGCCGGGCCCGCCGGGCGCGACGACCCGGAACCCCCAGGTCAGGACCACGCCGACGGCGACGAACGAGACGTGGAAGGCGACGACGACCTGGCCGAGAGTGCCCCAGAAGCCGCCGGTGCGGGCGAGGTCGGCGAGCAGCGGGGCCGTCACGAACACCCCGAGCGCGAGCACCGGCACCGCGAGCACCAGCGGCAGCAGGCTCACCCGCGCGCGCCAGCCGGTGAAGCGGTCGGTGCGCGGGGACAGGCGCAGCGACGCCCGGCGCAGGCCCTCGCCGTAGAAGGTGGCCGGGATGATCGTGACGAACGCTCCCCACCACCCCAGGTTCAGCCCCGCGCGCACGAGCCCGTCGTACACCGGCCGCGCGCCCATCTCCGCCGGCACCAGCATCCGCAGGTCGGCGAGGTACCCGGCGATCGCCGCGGGCGAGGTCAGCAGGGCCGCGCCCCACACCGCGAGCAGCAGCCACGGCACGACGCCGAGCGCCGCGAAGTAGGTCAGGCCGGCGGCGACGGCGGCGAGGTCACGTCCGCGCAGCGTCGCGGCCACGGACGCCGCCACCGACCGGGCGAAGACCACCGGCGGGGACGACGAGACGGAACGGGGCACTGCCCCGGCGTACCCCGCTCCGTCGGCGGACAACCGGTCACGCGGACCTCACACGTGGGGGTCGAGAGGGCCCTGCCCGGGGGCCGATCGGTCGTTGACCTGGGCGCACGCGACCGCCGGGCCGGCGCGCTCCACCGCGGGCCACCCCGTGTCGTGCGCCCGCTCGGCCTCCTCGGCCCGCCCGCCGCCCCGCAGCCCGAACAGCCGCTTGGCGACGAGGAGGTAGGCGACGACGGCGAGGTTGACCACCAGCGCCAGGATCTTCAGCGGCGTCGGCCCGTGCGTGAGCTCCCAGACCTCGGGCACCAGCAGGACCGTGGTGGCGACGAACGTCAGGTACTCCGCCCACCGGCGCGCGTACCAGAGCCCGACGGCCTCGACGGCCTCGAGCACCGCGTAGGCGAGCAGGAGGGCAGCGAGCCGGTACAGCGTCGCGGCGGGGACGTCGAACGCGCGCTCGACCTCGACGAGCAGGGTCGGTCCGCCGTGGCCGACCGGGCCGCCGATCCCGGCCTGCAGGATGCCGACGATCTGCCCGGCGGTCGGGCCCCACGCCTCGCGGTAGGTGGCGAACAGGAGCACCGCGGTGCCCAGCAGCGAGAGGGCCACCACGTGCACCGCGCGGTCCAGGGCGATCAGGCGCAGGACGAACCGGTCGCGCAGCGGGCGCCCGCGCAAGGGCACGTCGACCTCGTCGGGGCCGGGCACGGTGTCCCGCGCCGGCGACGCCGGGGCCGCGCGGGGCTCCCACGCGTCGCAGCGCAGGCAGCGGTGCCAGCGCAGGCCCTCGGCGTCCTCGCGCACGAGCAGGGCGTCCCGGGCGCGCACCGCGGCCGCGTCCGTGCCGACGAGCGCGTGCCCGTGCAGCGCACAGCCCAGGAGCTCGTAGCGCAGCCTCACGGGCGCGAGGTTAGGCGGGCACGGCGGCGGCCGGTATCGCGGCGAGCACGTCGGCGGGGGTGACGGCGAGGAGCGCGGGGTCGGGGTCGTCGGCGAAGCGCTCGCCGCGGCGCACCGCGTCGTCGCCGAGGACGGCGTGCGGGCCCCCGGGCGGCGGTCCCCACTGCGTCGGCGGGACGGGGCCGAAGACGGTCACCGAGGGCGTGCCGAACGCCGTGGCGACGTGGCTGATGCCGGTGTCGCCGGCGAGCACCAGGGACGCGGCGGCGACGAGGTCGAGCAGGCCGGCGAGGTCGGTGCGCCCGCCGAGGTCGGCGTCGCGGGGCAGGCCCGCCCGGGCGACGACCTCGGCGGTCAGCGCGCGCTCGCCGTCGCTGCCGGTGACGACGACCGCGTGGCCCCGCGCGGCCAGGGCCACGGCGCACGCGGCGAACCGCTCGGGCGGCCAGCGCTTGGACCCGAACGCGGCGCCGGGGTGCACGACGACCGGGCCGCCGGGGACCGCGCGCCGGCCGGGGACCACCAGGTCGTCGGCGCCGTCGCGGGCGTCGTCGGGGGAGACGAGGCCGGTGGCCGCGAGCAGGTCGCACCAGCGGCGGCGTTCGGGGCGGGCGGGGTCGTCGGTCCACGCCGGCCCGTCCCAGCCGGGCGCGGCGTGCCCGATCCGCCGCCGGGGCGCCAGGGCGTCCAGCCGCGCGTGGCTCTCGGGCCCCTTGCCGTGGAGGTTGACGGCCACGTCGGTACGTGAGCAGTTGCCGCCCCTATAGGGGCGGCAACTGCTCACATGGGTGTCCACCTCCGGCAGCCGCGCCACGAGGGGGGCGAGGGCGTCGGGGGCGACGAGGACGATCTCGTGGTCGGGCAGGGCGCGGCGCAGCAGGCGCAGCGCGGGCACGGCGACGAGCAGGTCGCCGAGGCCGAGGTCGCGCAGGACGACGGCCGTCGGGCGACCCGGGGAGGACACCTCAGCGCGCGTCGCCGAGGCCGTCGCGCAGCTGGGCGAGGGTCTTGGCGAGCAGGCGGGACACGTGCATCTGCGAGATCCCGACGCGCTCGGCGATCTGCGACTGCGTCATGTTCTTGAAGAACCGGAGCATGATGATCGTGCGCTCGCGCTGCGGGAGCTTCTCGAGCAGCGGGGCCAGCGACTGCTGGTACTCGACCTGCTCGAGCGCCGCGTCGGCCTCGCCGAGCAGGTCGGAGACCGTGCCCGAGTCCGGGTCGTCGACGAGCATCTCGTCGAGCGAGCCGCTGCGGTAGGCGTTCGACGCCTCGAGGGCCTCGAGCACCTCCTCCTTGCCGATGCCGAGGTGCTCGGCGAGCTCGGCGGCGTTGGGCGCGCGGCCCAGCGTCTGCGACATCTGCGACATCGCCGAGCTCAGCGTGACGTTGAGGTCCTTGAGCCGGCGCGGCACGCGCATCGACCACGCCTGATCCCGGAAGTGCCGGCGCACCTCCCCGGTGATCGTCGGCACCGCGTAGGACAGGAAGTCGGTGCCGCGGGCCGGGTCGTACCGGTCGACCGCGTTGATCAGACCGAGCGTGGCGACCTGCTCGAGGTCCTCCTCCGGCTCGCCGCGGCGCGAGAAGCGGCGCGCGATGTGCTGGGCCACCGGCAGGTGCCCGCGCACCAGCTCGTCGCGCAGCCGCAGCCGCTCCGGCGAGCCCTGCTCCAGCGACGCGTGCTCGGCGAGCTTCGGCATGAGGTGGTCGTACTCCCCGCGCGAGCCCTTGCGATCGCCGTTGCGGCCACCGTTGCGGCCGTCGGTGCGCTCCTCGGTGCCCCTGTCCTGCGGCTCGGGACGCGGCGCCGTGGTGGCGTCGCCGTCGGCGGCCTGCGTCCCGGTCGCGCCGGCGGTGTCGGTCATGACGTCGATCGAGCTCACATCCGTGGGATCGGGGGCGGTGGCTCCGGCCTGCGCGCCGGCGGCGGGGCTCCTCACGGGCCCACGCTCCGCGGGGGCTCGGGGAGTCGGGTGACGGTTGCCGCGGGGGCCGTCTCTTCGATGTCCTCGCCGGTCCCGGTGTCGGGCAGGACGTCGGCGAGGGGGAGGCCGCGGCGGCGCTCGACGATCACGCGCAGCGCGAGGCGGTGGGCCTCGCCCGGGGACGACGGCGCCCCGGCGAGCACGCGCACGTCGTCGGCGAGGACGGTGAGCACACGCCACGCGAACGTGTCGACCGGCAGGGTCGTCGGCCCGGTGGTGGACACCGACGCGGTCATCACGATCCGCTCGTCGTCGACGGCGAACGTGACGGTCAGCTTGGTGTCGGGACGCGCGAGCGCGGCGAGGCAGGTGCACGCCTCGTCGACCGCCAGGCGCAGGTCGTCCACCACGTCGAGGGTGAATTCGGCCCGCGCGGCGAGGTCGCCGGCGACGGTGCGCACGGTGACGAGCGCCTCCGGCACGGGCAGCACGCGCACTTCGACGTCACGCGGTGCACCCATGCCCCGGTGTTCGGGTGGCTGGGGGCTGATCAACGCAGGTCCTCCTGGTCGGTCACGCCCGCGCGGGCGGCGGACAGACCGGCGAGGCTCCGGTCTCCCGGCGTGTACCCGGGGCCCCACCCCACAAACCGAGCCCCTCGACGCCCCAGCTCGCGACGGGGTGACGTGCGCGCCGCGCGTCGCCGTGTGGTGTGCTGCCGCGCCGTGACCCGTCCCCGCGCGGTGCTCTTCGACCGCGACGGCACCCTCGTCGTCGACGTCCCCTACAACGGCGACCCGGATCGCGTGGAGCCCGTGCCGACCGCCGCCGCGGCCCTCGGGCGCCTCCGCGCGGCGGGAGTGCCCGTGGGGGTCGTCAGCAACCAGTCGGGTGTCGCGCGCGGCCTCCTGGACCCCGCGCAGGTGGTCGCCGTGAACGGCCGGGTGGAGGAGCTGCTGGGGCCGTTCGCCGACTGGCGGTGGTGCCCGCACGGTGCCGACGACGGGTGCGACTGCCGCAAGCCCGCGCCCGGCATGGTGCTCGCCGCGGCGGCGGCGCTGGGGGTCGCGCCGGGCGAGGTCGCGGTGGTCGGGGACATCGCCGCCGACGTCGGCGCGGCCGACGCGGCCGGTGCGCGGGCGGTGCTCGTGCCGACCGCGGCCACCCGCCCCGAGGAGGTCGACGCCGCCCGGGCGCGCGGCATCCTCGCCGGCGACCTGCTCGGCGCCGTGGCCCTCCTGGGGTTCGACGCATGACGCGCGTGCTCGTCGTGCGCCTCGACAGCGACGGCGACGTGCTGCTGTCCGGCCCCGCGATCCGCGCCGTCGCCGCCGGCGCCGACGAGGTGGTGGCGCTCGTCGGGCCCCGGGGGCGGCAGGCGGCCGGGCTGCTGCCGGGTGTCGACGCCGTCGCGGTCTGGCGCTGCCCGTGGGTGGACGGCGAGCCGCCGCCGGTGACGCGGGAGGGCACCGCGCAGGTCGTCGACGCCCTGGCCGCCCTGCGCGTCGACGAGGCGGTGGTGCTCACCTCGTTCCACCAGTCGCCCCTGCCCACCGCGCTCGTGCTGCGCCTCGCGGGCGTCCCGCGCATCACCGCGGCGTCGGTCGACTACCCCGGCAGCCTCCTCGACGTCCGCCTGCGCCCGGGCGACCCCGCCCTCGACCCGACCGTCGACCTGCCCGACGACCTCCCCGAGGCCGAGCGCGCCCTGGCGATCGCCGAGCGCGCCGGCTACCGGCTGCCCCCGGGGGACGAGGGGCGCCTCGCGGTCACCGTCGACGACGACGCCCGCCGGGAGGCCGCCGACCTGCTCGCCGCGCACGCCGTCACCGACGACTACCTCGTGCTGCACCCCGGCGCGTCGGTGCCCGCGCGTGCGTGGTCACCGCACCGGGCGGCCGAGGGCGTGACGGCGCTCGCCGCGGCCGGGCACCGGGTGGTCGTGACCGGGGCGCCGGGGGAGACGGCGCTGACCGCGCGGGTCGCCGGCCGCGACGGGGTGGACCTCGGCGGGCGCACCGGTTTCGGCACGCTCGCCGCCGTCCTCGCCGGTGCGCGGGCGGTCGTGGTGGGCAACACCGGCCCGGCGCACCTCGCCGCCGCCGTGGGTGTGCCGGTGATCTCCCTGTTCGCTCCCGTGGTGCCGCCGGAGCGGTGGGCCCCTTACGGAGTGCCACGGATTCTGCTCGGCGATCAGGACGCGCCGTGCCGTGGGACACGCGCGCGGACCTGCCCCGTGCCTGGTCACCCTTGTCTGGACCAGGTCCGCGGCCGCGACGTCGTCGAGGCCGTCGCCACGGTCGTGTACGGAGAGTAGTAGTTCGGCGGGCGGAGTTTATGGGTTCGACGCGGAACCAATACCTCGCCGGTGACCTACCCGTCCGACCCCGCGCCGTCCCCGGCGTCGGTCCGGGAACCAGCCCGGACGCCGGCGCGCACCGTCCTGCACTGGCACGTCCACGGCTCCTGGAGCACCGCGTTCGTCCAGGGGCGGCACACGTGCCTGCTGCCGGTGCTGCCGGAGCGCGGGCCCTGGGGCGGGGGCCGGCCGGCGGCCTGGGACTGGCCGGCACGGGTGCAGGAGGCCACCCCGGAGCAGCTGCGCGAGCGCGCCGCGACGATCGACGCCGTCGTGCTCCAACGCCCCGAGGAGATCGAGCTCACCGAGCGCTGGACGGGGCGGCGACCGGGCGTCGACCTGCCCGCGGTGTTCGTGGAGCACAACACGCCGAAGGGTGACGTCCCCACGTCGCGCCACCCGATGGCCGACCGCGACGACATCCCCGTCGTGCACGTGACGCACTTCAACGCGCTGATGTGGGACACCGGGCGGGCACCGGTCCACGTCGTCGAGCACGGCGTGCTCGACCCGGGCGACCGCTACACCGGCGAGCTCGACCGCGCCGCGGTCGTCGTCAACGAGCCGGTGCGGCGCCACCGCGTCACCGGCACCGACCTGCTCGCGGGCTTCGCCGACACCGTCGGTCTCGACGTCTACGGGATCGGCAGCGAGCGCCTCGGCGAGGCCGTCCGCCATCCCGGCATCGCGATCGGCGGCGACCTGCCCCAGGACCGGCTGCACACCGAGATGGCGCGCCGGCGCGTCTACCTGCACCCGGTGCGCTGGACCTCGCTGGGCCTGTCGCTGATCGAGGCGATGATGCTCGGGATGCCGGTGGTCGCGCTCGCGACCACCGAGGCCGCCGTCGACGTCCCGGACGGGGCGGGCGTCGTGGCGACCGACCTGCGGGTCCTGCACGAAGGCCTGCGCACCTACCGCGACGATCCGGGGCTCGCCCGCGCGGCGGGCGCCACCGCCCGGGCCTCGGCGCTGGCCCGCCACGGGGTGGACCGCTTCCTCGCCGACTGGGATCTCCTGCTCGACGAGCTGATCGAGGGCGACGCGACGGGGCGCGCCCGAGACCCCCGCCGGTTGGCACCCGCGGTCTGACCACCCCACGGGGTGCGGGACCGGTCCAGCCACGTGCCGGTCCGAGTCCCCCCTCGTCCCGTGGCGCGCCCGCCGCGCCGCCCCCGATCGATGACCCGGCCCCCGCACGGGCCGAGGGAGGAGTGCGCATGCGGATCGCGATGGTCTCCGAGCACGCCAGCCCGCTGGCGGCGTCGGACGGGCTCGGCGGCGTCGACGCCGGCGGCCAGAACGTCGCCGTGCGCGCGCTGGCGCTGGCGCTGGCCGACGCCGGCCACGAGGTGGTCGTCCACACCCGCCGCACCGACCGCCGCACGCCGCGACGCGTCGCGCTCGCCGCGGGCGTCACCGTCGACCACGTCGACGCCGGCCCGCCCGTCGAGCTGCCCAAGGACGAGCTCGCCCGGCACATGGACGCCTTCTCCGCCGAGCTCGCCGCGTGCTGGCGGGAGGAGCGCCCCGACGTCGTGCACGCCCACTTCTGGATGTCCGGGATGGCGGCGCTGCCGGCCGCCCGCGCGCTCGGGGCGCCGGTCGTGCAGACGTTCCACGCCCTCGGGTCGGTCAAGCGCCGCCACCAGGGCGCCGAGGACACCAGCCCCGCCCGCCGCGTCGCGGTCGAGAGCGACCTGGGCGCCTCGGTGGACCGCGTGCTCGCGACCTGCCGCGAGGAGGTCGACGAGCTCGTCGCGCTCGGGGTGCCCGTCGAGCGGGTGACCGTGGTGCCGTGCGGGGTCGACGTCGCCCACTTCAGCCCGGAGGGGGACACGCCTCCCCGGGGCGGCTTCCGCGTGCTGACCGTGAGCCGCCTCGTGCCGCGCAAGGGCGTCGACACCGTCGTCGCCGCCCTCGCGTCCCTGCCCGCCGACGCCGAGCTCGTCGTCGCGGGCGGACCGCGCGCCGAGGGCCTCGACGACGACCCGGAGGTCACGCGGCTGCGCCGGTTGGCCCGCGAGCTCGGCGTCGCGGACCGGGTGCGCTTCCTCGGCGCGGTCGGCCAGGACGCGCTGCCCGCCCTGTACCGCTCCGCCGACGCCGTGGCCTGCGTGCCCGCCTACGAGCCGTTCGGCCTGGTCCCGCTCGAGGCGATGGCGTGTGCCCGCCCCGTCGTGGCGGCCGCGGTCGGCGGCCTCGCCGACACCGTCGTCGACGGCGTCACCGGCCACCACGTGCCCGCCGGCGACCCGGCGGCCGTGGCCGCGGCCCTGGGCCGCCTGCGCGAGGCCCCGCGCCGCGCCCGCGCCCTCGGACGGGCCGGGCGCCGCCGCGCGGAGGCCGAGTACGGCTGGGACCGCGTCGCCGCCGCGCACGAGCGCGTGTACGGCGAGGTGATCGCCGGTGCCGTCGGCAGCGACCGTGCCGTCGGTGCCCTGACGACGGGGAGCCCGGCATGACCGGCCCGGCGGGTGACGGGATCGTGCGCCGCCACCTCGGCGGGCTGGCCGCGACGCTCGACGGGCTCGCGGGCGAGTCGCGGCGCATCGAGCGCTGGGGCACCGAGCTGGCCACCCGCCTGCGCCACGGCTCGCGGCTGCTGGCCGCGGGCAACGGGGGCAGCGCGGCCGAGGCGCAGCACCTCACCGCCGAGCTCGTCGGGCGCTACCGCGGGGAGCGCGAGCCGCTGTCGGCGATCGCGCTGCACGCGGACACCTCGACCGTCACGGCCCTGGGCAACGACTACGGCTACGACGAGGTCTTCGCCCGCCAGGTCCGCGCGCACGGCCGTCCCGGGGACGTGCTCGTGCTGCTCTCGACGAGCGGGCGCAGCCCGAACCTCGTCGCCGCCGCGGAGGCCGGCCGGTCCCTCGGGCTCACCGTGTGGGCGCTGACCGGGCCCGGTCCGAACCCGCTCGCCGACGCCGCGAGCGAGGCGCTGTGCCTGCGGGGGGAGACCCCCTCGGTGCAGGAGGCGCACCTGGTGACCGTGCACCTGATCTGCGAGATGGTCGACCGCGCGCTCGCCGGGCGCGCCGCGGCCGCCAACTCGACCCCGAGCTCGGCCCCGAGCTCGCGTGCCGCCGAGGAGCTCGTGCCGTGAGCCCCCGGACGCGCTCGTCGATCGTGGTGGTCGGGGACTGCCTGCGCGACGTCGACGTGGTCGGCGCCGTCGAGCGGCTCTGCCCCGACGCGCCGGCGCCGGTGCTCGCCGCCGCGCGGCGCCGCGAACGCCCCGGCGGCGCCGGCCTGACCGCGCTGCTCGCCGCGCGCAGCACCGGGCGCCCGGTGCGCCTGGCGACGGTGCTGGGGTCCGACGCGGACGCGATGCGCGCGCTGCTGGCGGGCGTG
This sequence comes from Actinomycetospora sp. ABD4_176, assembly GCF_056311855.1. Taxonomy (NCBI): domain Bacteria; kingdom Bacillati; phylum Actinomycetota; class Actinomycetes; order Pseudonocardiales; family Pseudonocardiaceae; genus Actinomycetospora; species Actinomycetospora sp. ABD4_176. The sequence goes on from NZ_CM149974.1 coordinate 5,841,119, forward strand.
GACGTGGTCGCCGTCGAGACCGGCGGCACCACGCCGACCAAGACCCGCATGCTGGCCGACGACCGGGTGCTGCTGCGCCTCGACGAGGGCGGCCTGGCGCCGTGCGCGGCGAGCCGGGAGCTGCTCGACGCGATCGCCGGCGCCGGCGTGGTCCTCGTGTCCGACTACGGGCGCGGGATCACCGCCGACCCCGCCGTGCGCGAGGCCCTGACCGCGGCGGCCGGGCGCGTCCCGGTCGTCTGGGACCCGCACCCGAACGGCGCCCCGCCCATCCCCGGCGCCACGCTCGTCACCCCGAACCTGGGCGAGGCCCGGGGCTACGTGAGCACTTTCATGCCCTATAGCGCCGGAAAGTGCTCACAAGGGTTCCCGCACGAGCCCGCGGCGCTCGGGGAGGCCCTGCGCGTGCACTGGGACGTCGACGCGGTCGCGGTCACCGCCGGCCGCGACGGCGCCGTGCTGCGCGGAGCCACCGGCACCTCCGTCACGCCCGCGACACCCGCGCGCGGCGGCGACCCCTGCGGCGCCGGCGACCGGTTCGCCGCGAGCGTGGCCGTCGCCCTCGCCGACGGGTCCGCCGTCGACGACGCCGTGCGCACCGCGGTCGCCGCGGCGGCCGCGTTCGTCGCCGCCGGTGGGGCGGCCGCCCTGGACGACGTGGAGCCCGGGCCGGAGAGCCCCGCCGAGCCGCCGACCGCCGACGTCGTCGCCGCCGCCCGCGCCCGCGGCGCCACCGTCGTCGCCACCGGCGGGTGTTTCGACCTCCTGCACGCCGGGCACGCCCGCACCCTGGCGGCGGCGCGGCGGCTCGCCGGCGAGGACGGCGTCCTCGTCGTCTGCCTCAACTCCGACGCCTCGGTGCGCCGCCTCAAGGGCCCCGACCGGCCCGTGGTCGCCGAGGCCGACCGCGCCGAAATGCTCGCCGCGCTCGCCGCCGTCGACGCCGTCGAGGTGTTCGACGAGGACGACCCGCGCGCCGTCCTCGACCGCCTGCGACCCGACCTGTGGGTCAAGGGCGGCGACTACGCCACCGACGAGCTGCTCGAGACCCCGCTGGTGCGCAGCTGGGGCGGCGAGGTCGTGGCCGTGCCGTACCACGCCGGCCGCTCGTCGACCCGCCTGCTGGCGCGCCTCGAGAACGAGACCCCTGACGCCGTCCCCTCGGGAGGAACCCCATGACCAGCGCCGCCGCGTCCCCCGTCCCCGCCGCCGACCCCGAGGCCACCCGGGCCGCCGACACGCAGCGCCGCGGCCCGGGCCATGTGCTCGTCACCGGCGGCTCGTCGGGCCTCGGCGCCGCCGTGTGCGAGGCCGTCGTCGCCGCCGGCGGGACGCCCGTCGTGCTCGACGTCAAGGCGCCCGACGCCGGGCACGCCTTCGTCGAGGTCGACCTGTCCGACACCCGCGCCGCCGAGGCCGCCGTGCGCCGCGCCGGCGAGCAGGTCGGCGGGCTCGACGCCGTCGTCACCGCCGCGGGCATCGATCGGTGCGGCCGGCTCGTCGACGTCGACGCCGCGGAGTGGGAGCGCGTCATCGCGGTCAACCTGCTCGGCACCGCCGCCGTCGTCCGCGCCGCCCTGCCCGAGCTGGAGTCGCGTCGCGGCAAGGTCGTGACGGTGTCCTCGACGCTCGGCGTCAAGGCGGTCTCCAACGCGACCGCCTACTGCGCCTCGAAGTTCGGCGTCGTCGGCTTCACCCGCGCCCTGGCCGCCGAGACCGCCGGTCGCGTCGGGGTCACCCTGCTGATCCCCGGCGGCATGTGGACCCACTTCTTCGACGACCGCCCCGACCAGTACAAGCCGGGCGCGGACGCCAAGCTCAACGACCCCGCCCAGACCGCCGACGCCGTGCTCTACGCCCTGACCCGCCCCGCGGGCAGCGAGGTGCGCGAGCTCGTCGTCACGTCGTCGGAAGAGGGCTCGTACCCGTGACCGGGGCCCCCGTGACCGAGCCGTCAGCGCAGGTCGGCGGCCGCGGCGTCCACATCCGGGTAGGTGTCGAACAGCTCGGTGAGCCCGGTCAGGCTCAGCGCCCGGCCCGCCGTCCGCGGCACGCCGGCCAGGCGCAGCTCGCCCTCGCGGGCGATCGCCGCCTCGCGCTCGGCGATGAGCAGGGCCAGCCCGGCCGAGCCCATGAAGTCGACGCCCGAGAGGTCCAGCACGACGTGCTGGGCGCCCGCGGTGACCTGCTCCTGGATGGTGCCGCGCAGCGGGCCGGCCGTCGCGGTGTCGACGTCGCCGACCGGGCGGACCACGGCCACGGTCGGGGTCAGGAAGCGGGTGGTGACGTCGGTGACGGTGGTGTCCGCGGCGACCGGGGTCTCGAGCGCGGGATCGGTCGGGGGGTTCTGGGCCATCGGCACTCCCGGAGGCGCGTGACGGGGCGGGGGACGACAGTACCCACGCCACCGGCGACGCGCCGACCGGCGGGAACACACCCCGCCGAACGCACCTGTAGGTGTTCCCCCGGAAGGACGGATCGTTGATGGCCGCCCCCGAGATCGACCGCCGTCACGCCGGTCGTCCCGACACCGGCCCGGACACCGGTCACCGCGACACCGGCGTCCTGCCCCCGCTCGACGCCGCCCCGCTCGCGGCGGACCTCCCCGCGCGCCTGGCCGCCGCGGCCCCGCGGGTGGTCGTGCTCGGCGACGCCGTGCTCGACCAGTGGCTCACCGGGCCGTCGACGCGCCTGTCGCGCGAGGCCCCGGTGCCGGTCGTCGAGGTCGACCACACCCGCGGCTCGCCCGGTGCCGCCGCGAACACCGCGGCCAACCTCGCCGCGCTCGGCGCCCGCACCGAGTTCGTCTCGGTGCTCGGCGACGACGCGGACGCCGCGACGGTGCGCGAGCTGCTCACCGCCTACGGCGTCGGCACCGACGGCGTCATCACCGACCCGACGCGGCCCACCGCGGCCAAGCGCCGCGTGCTCGCCGACGACGCGCTCGTCGCGCGCTTCGACACCACGCCCCGCACGCCGCTGGACGCCGGGGCGCGCGAGACGGTGCACGCCGCGCTGCGCGACGCCGTCGAGGGCGCCGACGCCGTCGTCGTCTGCGACTACGGCGGCGGGGTGCTCGACGACTCGACGATCGCGCTCGTCGGGTCGCTGCACGAGGGCCGCGACTGGCGCCTCGTCGTCGACGCGCACGACGCGGGGCGCTGGGCGCCCGCGCGGCCCGACGTCGTCACCCCGAACGCGGGGGAGGCGGGGTGGCTGCTGGGCCGCGAGCTGGGCGGGCCCGACCGCGTCGCCGCCGCCGAGGCCGCGGGCCCGGAGCTGCGGGCACGGTCGGGAGCCGGCGCGGTCGTCGTGACCCTCGACCGCGACGGCGCGCTGCTGCTGCCCGACGAGCAGGCGCCGACCCACCGCACCTTCGCCCGCCCCGCACCGGAGAGCCACACGTGCGGGGCCGGCGACACGTTCACCGCCGCCCTGTCCCTCGCGCTCGCCGCGGGCACCCCGGCCGCCACGGCGGTCGAGCTCGCCCAGGCCGCCGCCGACGTCGTCGTGGGCCGGCCCGGGACCTCGGTGTGCGCGACCGGCGAGCTCGCCGAGCGCGTCGCCGCCGCCGAGGGCCCGCTGCTCGACGCCGCATCGCTGGCCGCGCTCGTCGACGAGCAGCGGGTCACGGGCCGGCGGGTGGTGTTCACCAACGGCTGCTTCGACGTCGTGCACCGCGGGCACATCGCCTCGCTCAACCAGGCCAAGCGGCTCGGCGACGTGCTGGTCGTGGCGCTGAACTCGGACGACTCGGTGGCCCGGCTCAAGGGCCCCGAGCGCCCCGTGAACCCGCTCGCGGACCGCGCGGCGGTGATCGGCGCGCTGAGCTGCGTCGACCACGTCACGACGTTCGACGCCGACACCCCCGTCGAGCTGCTCGAGCTGCTGCGCCCCGACGTCTACGCCAAGGGCGGCGACTACACCCCCGAGATGCTGCGCGAGGCCGAGACGGTCCGCGCCTACGGCGGGCGCACGGTGATCCTCGATTACCTGCCCGACCGCTCCACCAGCGCCATCGTCGACCGCATCCGGGGGTCCGCGCGGTGACCGACGTCGACGTCCTCGTCCCCACCAAGGACCGGCCGATCGAGCTCGCGACGACCCTCGCGGGCCTGGCGGCGCAGACCGGGGTGTCGTACCGGCTGGTCGTCTCCGACCAGTCCGACGACGCGCCCTCGTGGGACACCTCGCCCGCGTGGACGGTCATCCGGTGGCTGCGCCGGCGGGGCGTCGCCGTGGATCTCCACCGTCACCTGCCCCGGCGGGGGATGGCCGAGCAGCGCGCCTTCCTGCTGTCGTGCGCGACGGCGCCGGCGGTGCTCTACCTCGACGACGACGTGTGGCTCGAGCCGGGCGCCCTGGCGCGCCTGCACCGGGCGCTGGGCGAGCTGCGCTGCGGGATGGTCGGCGCGGCGATGCAGGCGCTCGGGCACGCCGACGACCGGCGGCCGGGCGAGGTGACGTCGTTCCAGCCGTGGTCCGGGCCGGTGGAGCCGGAGACGCTGGTCAAGGACGGCCCGGGCTGGGAGCGCTGGCGCCTGCACAACGCGGCGAACGGGCTGCACCTGGCCGAGTCGCTGGGGCTCGACGGCCCGGGGTCGCCGGTGCCGTCGCCCGAGCGCTACGTGGCGTACAAGGTGGCGTGGGTGGCGGGGTGCGTGCTGTTCGACCGCGCGGCGCTGGTCGAGGCCGGCGGGTTCGAGTTCTGGCGGGACGTGCCGCCCGACGCGCACGGCGAGGACGTGTACTCCCAGCAGCGGGTCATGGCCCGTCGCGGCGCCGCCGGCATCCTGCCCGGGGGCGCCTACCACCAGGAGTCCCCCACCGCCCTTCCCGACCGTGGCATCTCGGCCGTCGACGCCCTCCCCATGTGAGCAGTTGCCTGCCCTATAGGGCAGGCAACTGCTCACATCGACACCGTGGACAGGGCATCACGTGCCCCGCCCATCCGAGCGTGTGGAGCACGGCTCCGACCTCGCGGGCCGTCCGGCACGGTGCCGTGGTGACCTCGGTCCAGCCGTAGGGCAGGGCCGGGGCGTGATCGAGGACGGCGGCCACGGACCGACGTCGATCGGTCAGGGCCGTGAGCTTGTCGGCGTGGGACCAGTAGCCGTCGAGACGCACGATGGCCCTGCCCTTCGGCAGGTCGTACACGACGTCCTCGAGGCGGCGGTGTCCGTCGACCAGCACGGGTTCCTGACGCTTGCCGACGGGGAGGCGGTGGGCCAGCTCGACGTCCTCCCGGTAGCGCAGTTCGAGCACGGAGTCGATGCCGTCGCGCAGGAGCGACAGTGCGTCGGCGATCGCCCGGCCGTGCCGAGTCGGACGACGGAGATCGACGGCTCGCTCCAGCGTCGTCGCATGGATGCGGTGGGCCACGGCGAGCTCGTGCGCCACACGCATCGCCTCGCCGGCTCCCGGGGCGGCGACAGCAAGGTCGAGCAGGGTGTGTACCCGGCTCGTGCGCGGCGGATCGGCCTGCGGGGCGCCGATGTGGGAGAAGGCCCGAGACCGGTGAAGCCGTAGCCCGTCCCGGCGCACGGCCGCGCTCCCGTACGGGACGGTCACGTGGATCGGGCCGTCCGGGTGGGGCGGCACCATGCCCCACAGCGCGCCGGCCGTGTCGTGACTCAGCACCGCCCCGCCTCGGCAGGCGAGGAGGGCCCCGATGCGCCGTGCCTCGGGCGACACCGGCCCGCTGTGGAGCACGTAGACGCCGCGATGGAGACGCTGCCACCGGCCGGCACGGACCTGCGCCTCGATGCCGCGCTCGGTGAAGCCGCGGCGGTACAACTGCTCGATCGTCACCACGTCGTGCTGCTCGCGGCGGAGGGCCCGCCACCCGTCGATATCCAGGTCGTCCATACCCGGTTCGACGCAGGCGACGGCCTCGCGGCTCCACGACCCGGGATGTGAGCACTTTCCTGCCCTATAGGGCAGGAAAGTGCTCACATGGGGCGGGAGCGGAGCGCCGACGCCACCGCGTGGACGCGGGGGTCGGTGAGGAGGTCCTCGAGGGAGGCGGAGAGGGGGATCCGCCAGTTCGGGTAGGCGTCCACCGTGCCGGGGAGGTTGGGCTGGCGGACGTCGCCGAGGACGTCGGTGAACGCCGCGAGCACGATCCGCGAGCGGGCGGTCGCGAGCAGCTGGTGCATCGCGAGCACCACCTCGTCGGCGCCCGACGTCGAGGACACCTCGAACCCCTCGGCCGCCAGCAGCGCGAGCAGCTCCTCCCGGTCGCGCGCCGCGTCCGCCCGCGCCGCCGACACGTCGGAGAGCACCCCGGCCTCGGCGCGGGCGCGCACGTGCTCGTCGGCCAGGAATCCTGCCGCCGTGGGCAGGTCGTGGGTCGAGACGCTCGCGAGGGTGTCGGGGTGCCAGCGCCGCGGCGCCAGCAGCTCGCCGTCGGCGGAGCGCTGGAACCACAGCACCGCGCAGCCCAGCATGCCGTGCTCGGTGAGCCCCTCGGTCACCTCGGGCTCGACGGTGCCCAGGTCCTCGCCGACCACCACCGCGCCCGCCCGCGACGCCTCGATCGCCACGACGGCGAGCATCGCCCGCGCGTCGTAGTGCACGTAGGCGCCCTCGCGCGCCCCGCGGCCCGGCGGGATCCACCACAGCCGCCACAGCCCCGCGACATGGTCGACGCGCAGGCCGTCGGCGTGGCGCAGCACCGCGCGGATCATCGAGCGCAGCGGCGCGTACCCCGAGGCGGCGAGGGCGTCCGGTCGCCAGGGCGGCAGCGCCCAGTCCTGGCCCTGCTGGTTGAAGTCGTCGGGCGGCGCGCCGATGGTCACCCCGGGCGCGAGCGCGTCCGCCAGCGTCCACGCGTCGGCGCCCCCGGCCGAGCAGCCGACGGCCAGGTCGGCGATCAGCCCGACGGCCATGCCCGACGTCGCCTCGTGCGCCGCCGCCAGCTGCGTGTCGGCCAGCTGCAGGCACCACGCGTGGAACAGCACGCGGTCGGCGAGCTCCCGTCGCGCGGCCTCCACACCGCTGTCCCCGACGTGCCGCAACCCCGCGGGCCAGTCGTGCAGGTCGCTGCCGTGGCGCTCGGCCAGCGCGTACCAGGTCGCGACGTCGCGCAGCTCCTCGTCGAGCGCGTCGACGTCGGCCGGCGCCGTCGTGTCGTACGGCCGCAGCAGCTCCAGCGCCGCCCGCTTGGCCGCCCACACCGCGTCGTGGTCGACGAGGTCGCCCGACCGCGGGCGCAGCGCGTCCACCTCCGCGCGCACCGACGCCGGCGCGGCGGCGTACGCGGCCAGACCCGTCACCCGCACGTACAGCGGGTGCAGGAAGCGCCGGCTCGACGGCGAGTACGGCGACGCCTCGACCTCCGGGGCCAGCGCCAGCGCGTGCAGCGGGTTGACCAGCAGCGCCCCCGCGCCCTGCTCCGACGCCGTGCGCGCCAGCAGCGACGCGAGGTCCCCGTAGTCCCCGCACCCCCACGACGCCGCCGAGCGCAGCGCGTAGAGCTGCACCATCCACCCCCACGTCGGTGGCGGCGGGTCGAGCGCGGGCGGCGCGACGATCAGCGCGACGTCCTGGTCGCCGCAGACGAGACGGTGGTAGCCGACGGGCAGGTCGGCGGGCACCTCGTCGACCGACCGGTGTGTCCCGTCCTCCAGCGTCAGCGTGCCCGGCGCCGGCAGCGACCGCGTGGCCCCGACGTCGACGACCAGCGTCGCCGGCAGCGCGTCGGGGTCCGCCGACCGCAGGCGCTCCAGGGCCGCGCGCAGCGCCTCCGGGGTGCGCGCGTCGACGTCGAGCGCCGCGAGGACGTCCAGCACGACGCCGCGGTCGAGCTCGACCTCCTGCTCGTCGGCGTCGCGGTAGCGCACCGCCACGCCGTGGGCGGTGGCGAGCTCGGCGAGGTCCGGCTCGACCGGCTCGGGCACCGGCGTCTCCTGGGTTCGGTGGGGCGGGGGAGGAGCAGGATGTCAGGCCGACGGGCGGGCGCGCGGCGCGGGCGGCAGCTCCTCGGTGCCGGCGGCCCGACGCCGCGCGCGGGCGACGACGTCCGCGGCGACGGCACCGGCCGCGGTACCCGGACGTCGGACACCCGCGAGCGCGGCGACCGCGGTCTCCGCGAGCCCGGTGGCCGCCACGGCGTCCCGGACCTCCCACCCGCGCGAGAGCAGCGCGGCCGCCAGCTCCCGGGCCGCGACGGCGTCCCGCCCGACCCGGCGGGCCAGGGCCCGCAGGTCGGGCGGCGGCGTCGGGCGCCCGCTCGACCGGACGGTGACCGCCCGCGGCTCGGTGTCGGCAGCGATGGTCTCGGCAGGTGTGGTCTCGGCAGGTGTCGTGCGGGGAGCGGGGAGCGTGTCGGGGGCGGCGGCCGGCGGGGCCAGGGTGGGGATCGTCGGTTCGTGGAGCACGGTCACCTTCCGTCGTGGGCGCACCGTCGTGGGCGCACCACCGGGATCGGCTCCGCGGGGCCGCCGGAAACGTGACGATCACGCGGGTGCGAGCAGCTGCTTCTCCCGCACGAGCGGCAACGACAGCGTCCGGTAGCCGCCGCCGTCGAAGAGCACGACGACCGAGTCCTCGGCCACCGTCGTGACCGTGCCCCGGCCCCACGCGTCGTGGCGGACGGCCTCGCCGGGCACCGGGTCGCCCTCCCGGCCGCCGCCCTCGTGCAGGCCGGTGCGGTCGCCCGGGTCGCCGGCGCGTCCGGCGTCGCACATGTCGCAGGACCCGCACGGCTCGTCGCGGGCCTCGCCGAGCGCCTCGAGCAGCGTGCGGCGCCGGCACCCCGTGGCCTCGGCGTAGCGGCGCACCAGCTCGACCTTGCTCTGCTCGCGCTCGCGGCGACGTGTGACGAGCTCGGCCGCTGCCCGCGCGATCGCGTCGATGTCGTCCTCGGCGAGCGCGTCACCCGGCGCGAGGACGCGCCCGGGCAGCTGGCGCACCGCGCCGAGGGCGACGAGCCCCGGCACGGCCCGGGCGAGCGCGGCCTTCGACAGGGCGGCCGGGTCGGCGAGGTCGTCGATGGTGACCCCGCGCGGGTTGGCGCGCAGAGCGGTGAGCACGGTCGACAGGGCCCGCGGCTTCGCGTCCCGGCCGGAGGCGAACAGCTTGGGGCGGGCGAGGTCCTGGGGGCGGTGGAAGAGCACCGCCGTCGCCGGCTCGCCGTCGCGGCCCGCGCGCCCGATCTCCTGGTGGTAGGCGTCGATCGAGGTCGGCGTGTCGCCGTGCACGACCCACCGCACGTCGGGCTTGTCGATGCCCATCCCGAACGCGCTGGTGGCGACGACGACCGGGGCCTCGCCGGCCATGAACGCGTCCTGGGCCCGCGCGCGCTCCGCGTTCTTCATCCCGCCGTGGTAGGCCTCGGCGGCGATGCCGGCGTCGCGCAGCCGGTCGCGCACGAGCGTCGAGTGCCCGCGGGTCGTCACGTAGACGATGCCGGTGGACCCGTCCCCGGAGAGCTCGGTGACCTCGCGGACCACCCGCTCCCACTTCGTCTCCTCGTCGTGCACGAGGTGCGAGGTGAGGTGGATGTGCGGGCGGTCGGGGTCGCGGACGACGACGCACGCCTCGGGCACGCCGAGCAGCTCCAGGATCTCCTGGCGGGCGGGCACCGACGCGGTCGCCGTGAGCCCCAGCACCCGGGGATGGCCGAGGCGGCGGCGCGCGACGGCGAGCGTAAGGTAGTCGGGGCGGAAGTCCGGGCCCCAGTCGCACACGCAGTGGACCTCGTCGATCGCGAGCAACGAGGGCTCACCGGCCGCGAGCGCGTCGAGCACGTCAGGGCGCGCGAGCTGCTCGGGCGAGGTGACGAGCACGTCGAGCTCGTCGGCCTCGAACGCGTCGAGCACCTCGGCGTGCCGGCCCCTCGCGAGCGTCGAGTTGAGGACCTCGGCGCGCAGTCCCGCGTCGACGAGGTGGGCGACCTGGTCGCGGTGCAGCGACAGCGTCGGCGACACCACGACGGTCCGACCACCCAGCACGAGACCGGTGACGGCGTAGACGGCGGTCTTGCCCGCGGCGGGCGGCAGCACGGCGAGGCAGTCGTCGACGAGCGCGCCGAGCACGGCGTCACGCTGGCCGTCGCCGAGCTCGGCGCCCTCGCCGAGGACCCGCACGACGGCCGCGTCGACCGCGTCACGGGTGGGGCGGTCGACGGGGCCACACGGCCCGAGGAGATCCTGGCGGGGGTCGGTCACCGGCCGGTGGTAGCCGACCGGATCGCGCCGGAAACGGCGTTCGTGCCGGGTGACCGGTGGGTACGCCCGACCGGTGGAACTGGTGCACGTCGAGCCCTACGGGCCCGGCCTCGGCCGCCGTCGTCGCGGCAAGGGCTGGAGCTACTTCGACCGCGAGTCGGGTGCGTCGGTGACCGACGCCGCCCACCTGGACCGCATCAGCAAGATCGTCATCCCGCCGGCGTGGGAGGACGTCTGGATCTGCGCCGACCCGCTCGGCCACATCCAGGCCGTCGGCACCGACGCCGCGGGTCGGCGGCAGTACCGCTACCACGAGCAGTGGACGCTGCAGCGCAACCAGGAGAAGTTCGTCCGCGTCGCCCGCCTCGGGCACGTCATCGGCGACGCCCGCACCGAGATCGCCCAGCGCCTGTCCGCCGGGCGCGGCCTCGGGCGCGACCGGGTGCTCGCCGGCGCGGTGTGGATGCTCGACCTCGGCGTCTTCCGCGTCGGGCACGAGGAGTACGCCAGCGACGACTCGCCCGGCGACGCGTCCTTCGGGCTCGCGACGCTGCGCCGCGAGCACGCGATCGCCCGGCGCGACGGCGGCGTCGAGTTCCGCTACACCGCCAAGTCGGGCGTCCCGCGGCGGATCACGCTGCACGACGAGCACGTGCACGCCCTGGTCACCTCCCTCAAGCGCCGCCGCGGCGGGGGCGAGGACCTGCTCGCGTTCCGGCGCGGCGGTCGCGGCGGTGACCGCGGTCCGTGGCACGACGTCACCGCGCAGGACGTCAACGACGCGGTGCGCGAGCTGATCGGCGAGGAGTTCACGGCCAAGGACCTGCGCACCTGGAACGCGGGGGTCCAGGCCGCGGTGGCGCTCGCCGGCGAGTGCGACGACGCCGGCGCCCCGCCGCGGGCGCAGCGCAAGCAGAAGGGCGCCGTGACGCGGACGATGAAGGCCGTCGCGGAGCAGCTGGGCAACACCCCCGCGGTGTGCAAGCGCTCCTACGTCGACCCGGTGATCGTGTCGCACTTCGAGCACGGCCGGTCCATCGCCGAGGCGCTGCGCTCGGCCCCCGCCGAGGACCGGGCCCTGCGCCTCCACGTCGAGCGCGCGGTCCTCGAGCTGCTCGACCACCGCGAGGTCGTCGACCTGGCCGCCGCCGCGTAGAGCAGGGCGCTCAGGCGGTCGTCATCTCCGCCCACACCGTCTTGCCGTCGCGGTGGGGCTCGACGCCCCAGGAGGAGGCGACGGCGGCGACCATCGCCAGGCCTCGCCCCCGCGGTGACGTGGGGGCGGGCAGGTGGGCCTCGGGCAGGGGCGCGAGGTCGAAGTCCCGCACGGTGAGGCGCAGCCGCTGCTCGCGGCGCTCCACCTCGACCACCGAACGGCTCTGCGCGTGCTCCACGGCATTGGTGACGAGCTCGGTGACGACGATCTCGGCGGCCTCGCGGGCGTCCTCGTCAACCGACCAGTGAGCGCAGACCCGGCGGACGTTCGTCCGCGCGTCGCCCGGGGCGCGGGGGTCGACGCCGAAGCGCCACCAGCCGCGGACCAGCGCCGGGCGCTCGTCGAGGTGGGCCAGGGCGGCGTCGACGTCGGGGTGCACCGGGATCCGCTCGGCGACCCGCGAGCTCTCGAGGAGCGCGGCGGTCGTCGCGTCGGGGGCCGCGAGCGCGAGCCGGACCTCGGGCCACTCACCGGCCCGGGCGGCGGCCTCCGGGAACGCGTGCACCGCGCCGGAGTGGACGAGCTCCACCCGCGACAGGTCGGCGACCACCGCACCGTAGCGGCGCAACGCCCGACAGATTCGCTCCACGAGCGGGCGGGCGGTGGTCAGGGACAGGGGACCGGACAGCGCGACGACCACCGGTGGGGCCGAGCCCTCCGCACCGTCCCGGTCCGGCCACGCGTCGCCCTCGCCGTCCCCCGTGTTCTCGAGGGGCAGCTCGATCCTTGTGTCCACGACTCACCTCCGGACCCTGGTACCCCCGCCCCCGGGGGGCCATGCGCGTCGTCTCCGGGCGGCTCGCCCGCCGTGGACGAGCGGTGGGAACCGGCCGCCGACCGACCTGACGGGCCGCCCACGGCGGGCCATGATGGGGCCATGAGCGATCAGGACGAACGTCCCTCGTCCGCCCTCGCGGCGGCTGCCGCGTCGGGTGCGGGGGAGGGCGCGGGCACCGGCGACCTGGTCGCCTCGCCGGGCGCGGTCATGCGGGTGGCCGGGATGGTCGGCAAGCTCGTCGAGGAGGTCCGCTCGGCGCCGCTCGACGAGGCGGGGCGCTCACGACTGGCCGACATTCACGAGCGTTCGATCCGCGAGCTCGAGCAGGGGCTCGCCCCGGAGCTGCGCGAGGAGCTGCACCGGATCACGCTGCCGTTCTCCTCGGACGCGACGCCGTCGCAGGCCGAGCTGCGGATCGCCCAGGCGCAGCTGCTGGGCTGGCTCGAGGGGCTCTTCCACGGCATCCAGAGCGCCGTGCTCGCGCAGCAGATGGCCGCGCGCGGGCAGCTCGAACAGATGCGTCAGGGCCGCGGCCGTCCCTCGGCGGGCGGGGACGGCGGCGGCGGGCAGTACCTGTGAGGGGCTGTGAGGGAAGGTGAGGAACGGTCAGGGGGCTTCGTAGACGACGGCGCCGGCCTCGGGGGTCGCGCCGCGGCGGTCACCGCGCAGCGCGACGCGCCGCTCATCCTCGGTCAGGCCGCCCCAGACGCCGTAGGGCTCGCGGGTCGCCAGCGCGTGCCGGCGGCAGGGCTCGATCACCGGGCAGCTCGCGCACACCTTCTTGGCCTCGGCGGCGCGGTGCTCGCGGCGCGGCCCACGCTCCCCGTCCGGGTGGAAGAAGAAGCTCGAGTCCATCCCGCGGCACGACCCGTGGAGCTGCCAGTCCCACTCGTCGATGATCGGGCCGGGCAGGAGGCGGATGTCGGCCATGGCGGTCCTCCCAGTCGGGACGTCCGGGCGGGGGACTGTTCTCCCGGAACCGGAGGTGCAGGCGCGGAGTCCCCGCGGCTCCGAGACCCCAAACACCCCTGAACGGCCCAGCGTGGGTCACGATCGAGCGTCTTCTCCGTCATGCTCGGCGTGTCGCCACCCGCAGGGGTGTCGCACGACGTCGTCCGGGCGGTCGTCCGGGTCGTTGGCGGGTGCCCACGGGGGGTGACGAGTAGGCTCACCGGCACGGCAAGTACGTTGCCCGATCGACGAGGAGTGCTCAGCGCACGCCCCGAGCACACCCGACCAGACCGGAGGGGGACCAGACCGTGGCCACCGATGACGACCTCACCGCGGAGGACCCGCTGGGCGTCGATGTGCAGCGGTCGAACGGCGCGTCGGTGATCCGGCTGGCGGGCGAGATCGACATGCTGACGACCCCCGCGCTGCGCGCCAAGGTGAACGAGGAGCTCCAGGGCAAGCCCACGGTGCTCGTGCTCGACATGCTGTCCGTCGAGTTCCTGGGGTCGAGCGGCCTCGCGCTGCTCGTCGAGGCGCTCGACGAGTCCCGCAACCGCGACGTCGCGCTGCGCCTCGTGGCGAACTCGCGCCCGGTGAGCCGGCCGCTGCAGGCCACGGGGCTGACCGACCTGTTCGCGCTCTACCCGTCGGTCGAGGCCGCGCTCGCCGGATGACCGGTGCGGGGGCCTGCCGTCGGCATCGCCTGCGCCGATACGGTGACCCCGCCACCGCCCGCCTCACCTGCCGCGAAACGGAGATCAGCAGCCGTGCAGACGCCGGAACCGCAGCAGCGTGATCGTTCGTCCACCGCCACCGATCCGGGCGCCGGCTCGGGCGGACTGGCCGAGACCCCGACGCCCGTCGAGGTCCGCGTGCACGCCGACCCCGCGCTGATCCCGTCGGTGCGCGCCGTCGCGGCGGACCTCGCCGCGCGCGCCGACTTCGACCTCGACGCCGTCTCCGACCTCCGGATGGCGGTCGACGAGGCGTGCTCGGCGCTGGTGCCGCTGGCCCGCGAGGGCGGGCAGCTGCGCTGCGGTTTCGCGACGACGGACGGGCGCATCGACGTGATCTGCCGGGTGCCGGTCACGGGCGACGCCACGCTGCGCCAGGACACCTTCGGCTGGCGCGTCCTCACGACGCTCACCGACGACGCCCAGGTCCTCGACGCCGACCCGGAGTGGCTCGGTATCCACCTGCGCAAGCAACGGCTCGACCCGTGAGCGAGGCGGCGCGCGCCCTGCCGGGCCGCGCGGGCGGGTCGTCGGGCGGGGGGAGCTCCCGGAACGAGGACTCGTACGACCACCTGGTCCCGATGCTCACCGAGCACGCGGGGCTCGACCAGGACGACCCGCGCCGCGAGGTGCTGCGCGACCGGCTCGTCGAGGGCTACCTGCCGCTGGCGCGGCACATCGCGCGACGCTTCGCCCAGCGCGGCGAACCGCAGGAGGACCTCGAGCAGGTCGCGACCGTCGGCCTGATCCACGCCGTCGACCGGTTCTCGCCGGAGCGGGGCTCGGACTTCCTGTCCTACGCGGTGCCGACCATCACCGGCGAGGTCCGGCGCTACTTCCGGGACAAGGCGTGGTCGACGCGCGTACCCCGGCGCCTCAAGGACCTGCGCCTGGCCATCGGGTCGGCGATGCCGCACCTGTCCCAGGAGCTCAACCGCGCGCCCACCGCCGGCGAGCTCGCCGAGCACCTCCAGCGCAGCCGCGAGGAGGTCCTCGAGGCGCTCGAGGCCGCCAACGCGTACCGCTCCAGCTCGCTGGACGACATGCTCGTCGACGACCCCTCGTCCGGGCGCCTGGCCGACGTGCTGGGGTCGGCGGACGCCGAGCTGGAGCAGGTCGAGCACCGCGAGACCGTGCAGCCGGCCCTGCGCAAGCTGCCCGAGCGCGAGCGCACGATCGTCATGCTGCGGTTCTTCGGGGGTATGACCCAGACCCAGATCGCCGAGCGCGTGGGCGTGTCGCAGATGCACGTCTCGCGCCTGCTCACCCGCACCCTCGCGACCCTCCGCGCCGACCTCTCGGACCCGCCGGCGTCGTAGGTCGGTACGAGCGATGCGGCATCGCTGGCGTCCATCGCCAGGATCGCCACATCCTCGCCGCGCGACACGCCGGAGCTGCTCGGCGCACGGGGTGTGCCAGCGTGGCATCCACGCTGCCACTCAACCCGTGGACGGCCTGACGATCACGAGGGCTCACGCTTCGACGGGCAGCCGCAGGTAGCTCCGCAGCAGCAGCGAGCGGCGCTGCACCGCGCCCCTCGTCCGGTGCAGCCTCGGCATCCGCCCGGCCAGCGCCGCCAGCGCGACGCGCGCCTCGAGCCGGGCCAGCGGCGCGCCGAGGCAGTAGTGGATGCCCCCGGAGAACGCGAGGTGCTCGCCGCGCGTGGGGCGGTCGAGGTCGAACACGTCGGGATCGTCGTGCACCGCCGGGTCGCGCCCGGCCGCCCCGAGCATCGCGAGGACCACGGTGTCCGGCGCGACGTCCCGCTCGCCGAGCCGCACCGTCTCGTGCGGCGTGCGCGCGGTGAATCGGATCGGCGCGTCGAAGCGCAGGCTCTCCTCGACCGCGTCGGCGGCGCGCGCCGGGTCGGCGGCCAGCCCGGCCCACGGCTCGCGGGCGTCGGTCATGGCGGCGACGGCGTTGCCCAGCAGCGTGCTCGTCGTCTCGAACCCGGCGAGCAGCAGCAGCGCGGCCAGGCTGATCGTCTCCTCGACGTCGGCGTCCTGCGCGGCGAGGTGGCTGAGGAGGTCGTCGGCGGGGTCGTGGCGCCGCCGCGCGAGCAGGTCGCCCAGCAGCCCGCGCAGCTCGCCGACCGCGGCGTCGAGACGGTGCAGCGCGCGCACCGACCGCACCCCGCCGAGCCCGGCGCCCACCGACCGCCCCCACCGCGCGAACGACGCCGCGTGCTCGTCCGGCACGCCCAGCAGCTCGGCGATCACGGCGACCGGCAGCGGCGTCGCCACCTCGGCGACCAGGTCGAACCGCTCCCGCCGCACCGCGTCGTCGACCAACCGCTCGGCCAGCCGGGCGACCAGCGGCTCGTACGCCTCCACCCGCGCCGGCGTGAACCAGCCGCCCACGAGGCGCCGCAGGCGCGTGTGCTCGGGCGGGTCCATGCCGAGGAACGACAGGTCGACGGGCTCGAGCAGCGGGTCGCGCGCACCCGCCACCGACCCGCCGAGCGAGCCGCCGTCCCGCGGCCGCACCAGGAAGCGACGGTCCCGCACGAGGTCGCGGCACATCGCGTGGGTGGCGACGACGAGCACGCCGGTGCGGCTCGCGTACGGTTGCGGCCCCTCGCGCAGCTGCCGGTACACCGATGTCGGGTCGTCGATCCAGGGGCGGTGGAGCAGGCGCAGCACCGGGTCGCCGGCCAGGGCCATCGCCAGCCCGCCGGCGCGCGTCACCGCCAGCCGCGCGGCGAGGGCGACGTCGCGCCGGAGGTCCACGACACGATCCTGGCGCGGGTCGGGGCGGTGCGGAAGGCGGGTGATCGCGGGGGATCCTCTGACGTCGAGTGCGAGCGTGGACGCCACGCCGGCACCGCCCTCGCGCCGAGCAGCCCGCCCCACGGCGTGTCGCGCGAGCGAGGATGTGGCGATCCTGGCCTTGGACGCCAGGGATGCCGCATCGCTCGCACCGGGCCTCACCGCAGGGCGTGCCGGCCCTCGTCGTCGCGGCGGGTGCGGCCGTGGCGGGCGAGGTACTCGAGCAGCGGCACCGCCACGCGCCGGGTCGTGCCCAGCGCCTGGCGCGCCTCGGACAGGGTGAACGGCGAGGGCAGGTCCGCGAGCCGGGCCACGGCGACGTCGACCGCGTCGGGTCCGAGGTAGATCCCGTCGCCCACCTTCAGCAGCGCGCCCGCCTGCACCGCCGCGCCCAGCTCGCGGGTGCGCAGGCCCAGCTCGGCGAGCCGGTGCGCCTCGGGGGCCGCGAACGGCGCCTCCGCGAGCTCGGCGCGCACCGTCTCCACGGCCGCCCGCACCCCCTCGGGCAGCCCGCCGGCGTCCCGCGACCGGATCCGCCCGCCCGCCGCCACGAGCGACGACGCGCCGGGCTCCGCGAGCACGAGGTCGAGCAGGCGCGGCTCGGGCAGCTCCAGCGCCCGCGCCGCGGCCTTCGCCGGCAGGCCCGCGTCGAGCGGCTGCGCCTCCGCGTGCGCGGCCACCGCCGCCACCAGCCGCGACGCCAGCGTGGGCAACCACCCCGGGTCCACCAGCCACCCGCCCGCCGACGGGACCTCGTCGGGCACCGACGCCCCGAGCGCCACCAGCTCGTCGCGCTGCATCAGCCGCCGCCGCGCCAGCTCCCCGAGGGCGTCGGCCGTCCCGTCGGTCGCCGCGAGCTCCCCGGCCCGCGCCCGTGCCGCACCCCGCCGCCGCAGCGCCGGCGGTCGGACGTCGAGCACCGTCACCCCGCCGAGCACGCGGTGCGCGCCCGGGTCCCGCAGCAGCGCGTGGTCGCCGGGGCGCAGGGCCAGCGGCTCGCGCAGCGTCAGCCGCACCGTCCGCTCGGCGCCGGGCTCCGACGACAGCGGGCGCACCCGCGCCGCCACCGCCGCCGACCCGACGTGCAGCATCACCTGCTGCGGCAGGTCGACCGCCACGTCGGACCCGCGCGGCGGCCCCACCCGCACGTCGACGACGTCGGAGCGCAGCCACTTCCCGGGCGTGGTCAGCGCGTCGCCGCGCCCGACCTCGTCGAGCCCCACGCCGCGCAGGTTCAGCGCGACGCGCGCGACGGCCGCCACCGGGTCGACGCTCTCGCCCAGCGCCTGCAGCCCGCGCACGCTCACCGTCCGCGAGCCCAGCGCGAGCTCGTCGCCGACGCGGATCGTCCCGGCCCCGAGCGTCCCGGTCACCACCGTCCCCGCGCCCCGCACGGTGAACGCGCGGTCGACCCACAGCCGCACGTCCGCGTCGAGGTCCGGCGCCGGTAGCCCGCCCACCAGCTCCGACAGCGCGGTGCGCAGCTCGTCGAGTCCCGCGCCGGTCACCCCCGACACGCACACCGCCGGCAGCCGTCCCAGCGACGACTCCGCGAGGTGCTCCAGCGCCTCGTCCCGCGCCAGCTCCGGGTCGGCCAGGTCGCTGCGGGTGACGACGAGCAGCCCGTCGCGCACCCCGAGCGCGTCGAGCGCGTCGAGGTGCTCGGTCGACTGGGGCATCCAGCCCGAATCCGCCGCGACGACGAACATCGTCGCCGGTACCGGACCGACCCCGGCCAGCATCTGCGTCACGAACCGCTCGTGGCCCGGGACGTCGACGAAGGCGACCGGCTCGGCGGAACCCGGCAGCGTCGTCCACGCGAAGCCGAGGTCGATCGTCATGCCGCGCCGGCGCTCCTCGGCCCACCGGTCGGGCTCCATCCCGGTCAGCGCGCGGACCAGCGTCGACTTCCCGTGGTCGACGTGGCCGGCGGTCGCCACGACCCTCACGGCAGGGCCGCCCGCGCCGCCACCACCAGCCGCGCGTCCTCCGACGGCGGCACCGACCGCAGGTCGAGCACGCACCGGCCCTGCTCGACGCGCGCGACGACCGGGTCGGCGCCGGCCCGCAGCGCCGCGGCGCACGCCTCCGGCAGCGCGACCCCCGCGCTCGGCAGCTCGACCCCCGGCGCGCCGCCGCCGCCGACCTGCGCGCCGCAGTCGACCGCCGCGGCCGGCCCGCCGATCGCCCCGGCCACCTCGGCGGCCCGCGAGCGCAGCGAGGCGACGTCCGCGGCGAGCATCGCCCGCACCGGCGGCTCGGGACCGCGCAGCGTCGCCTCGAGCGCCGCCAGGGTCAGCTTGTCGACGCGCAGCGCCCGCGCGAGGGAGTGGCGCCGCAACCGGTGGACGAGGTCGGCGTCGCCGAGCAGCAGCCCGGCCTGGGGGCCGCCGAGGAGCTTGTCCCCGGACGCCGTCACCAGCGGCACCCCGCCGCGCAGCTCGGTGGCCGCGTCGGGCTCGTCGGGCAGCAGCGGGTGCGGTGCGAGCAGCCCGGACCCGATGTCGGCGACGACGGGCACGCCCAGCCCGGTCAGCGCGGACGCCGGCACCGACGACGTGAACCCCGTGACGACGAAGTTCGAGGGGTGGACCTTGAGGATCATGCCGGTCTGCGGGCCGACCGCGTCCGCGTAGTCGTCCACCCGCACCCGGTTGGTCGTGCCGACCTCGCGCAGCCGCGCGCCGGTCGACTCGAGCAGGTCGGGCAGGCGGAACCCGTCGCCGATCTCGACCATCTCGCCGCGCGCGATGACGATCTCCCGGCCGCCGCCCGCCAGCGCCGTCGCCGCCAGGATCAGCGCCGCGGCCCCGTTGTTGACCACGTGCACGCCGCCGGCGTCGGGCACCGCCGCCGCGAGCGCCGCCAGCGCGCCCGCCCCGCGACGCCCCCGCCCGCCCGTCGCCAGGTCCAGCTCGACGTCCGTGGTGCCGGCGGCCGCGTCCAGCGCGTCCCGGGCGGCGGCGGACAGCGGGGCGCGCCCCAGGTTGGTGTGCAGCAGCACCCCGGTGGCGTTGAGGACGGGGCGCATGCTCGCCGCCGTGCGCGGGAGGGACGCGACGACCTCGTCGGCCACCGCCTCCGGCGCGATCTCCCCGGCCCGCGCCCGGCCCTGCGCGGCCACGACGACCTCCTTGACCCGCGCGCGCCCCAGCGTCGCCAGGGCCGGCTCCAGCCGGGCGTCGGCGAGCACCGTGTCGGTCCGCGGCACCCGGCGGCGCTGATCGTCGCTCACGCCGCCCATTGTGCGCTCAGAGCCCGACGGCGAGCGCCCCCGCCGACGTCAGCAGCCCGACGCCCGCGACGGCGGCGGTGACCGCGACGAGCAGCCGCCGCGGGAAGACCCCGCGCACCATGAGCAGGGAGGGCAGGCTCACCGCGGGCAGGGTGATCAGCAGGGCCGCGGCGAGCGGTCCCGACACCCCGACGGCCAGCAGCGCGGCGACCGCCGCGACCTCGGCGCCGGTGGGGATCGGCAGGAGCGTACCGGCGACGGCGAGCAGGACGACCGCGGCGACCGCGAGCGAGAGGCCCGTCCCCGACAGCCAGGACGCCCCGACCGGGAAGAGCACGCCCCGGAACGCCCCGAGCGCGACGACGAGGACGAGGTACTCGGGCAGCAGCCGGACCGACAGCCCGCCGAGGGCGGCGAGGAAGCGCACGGGCAGCGGGCGGTGGTCCGCCGGGGTGTCCTCGACGATCTCGCTCGCCTCCACCACGGCGTCACCGGGGGAGCGGCGGGACCACCACCGCGCCAGTCCCACGGCCGCGGCCACCACCGCGAGGCCGGCGACGGCGCGCAGCACCGTCCACGGCCACGGCAGCACGAACGCGCAGAACACCAGCACGACCGGGTTGAGCGCGGGGTTGGCGAGCCAGTACGCGAGCGTCGCGGTCAGGTCCGCGGCGCGCCGCCGCAGCCCGACCGCGACCGGCGCGGCGCAGCACGAGCACATCAGCGACGGCAGGGCCAGCGCGCTCCCACGCACGCCGCCGCGCACGCCGGCGCCGAGGACCCGGGTGACCCACGCGGTCGGCAGCGCGACCTGCACGGCCGCGGCCAGCACGAGCCCCACGACCAGGGCGGGCCAGATCGCGAGGAAGTACGTGCCCGCGAACGCGAGCCCCGCCGAGAGCGACACCCCCGGCGGCGCGGGCTCGCCACCGGTCAGGATCGACGAGCCGAGCGACCCGGACCCCGCGACGGCGGGGACCTTCGCCCAGTACGGCGCCCACTTCGCCCACAGCAGGCCGCCGACGACGAGCACCCCGAACCCGGCGGCCACGGCCCACGGCGGCGGTCCCGTCCGGCGGGCGAGCGGGGTCCCGGTCACGGCCGCCTCCGATCACGCGTCAGCGAGATCGTGATCGTCACACGACCGGGGCGTCGCCGCGCGCCGGGCGGATCAGGCGAAGGTGCGGTCCGGCGGGGCCACGTCCTGGTCCATCGTCGAGCGCCGCTGCTCGAGGCGCTCGCGCTGCGGGACGACGATGTGGGCCGGGTCGTTCGCCGACGCGATGCCCGCGTCGAACACCCCGAACCGCGTCAGCGCCGAGCCCGCCATCAGCGCCAGCCCGGACAGGGCCGCCGACCAGCGACGACGCCGCCCCAGCACCGTCCCGACGGCCCCGGCGGCCAGGCACGCCTTCGACGCGCGCATCAGCGTGTGCGCCCGGCCCTTCCGGTACACGTCGCCGAGCAGCCCCAGCCGGCGCTCCATGACCTCGCCCGCGGCGAGCTCGACCGCGGCGCCCGCCACGGCCAGCCGCGCCGCCGGGACGTTGTCGCGCACCGACGACCCGACCAGCCCCATCCCGCCGCCGGCCGCCGCCGCACTGCCGGCGAAGACGATCGGCAGGTGGCGGTGAGCCTCGTGCCAGGTCGGCACCGCGGTGTTCGAGAACAGCACGGCGGTGTAGGTGCCGAGCGCCGGGCCGACGACCGCCGAGGCGGCGCCGGAGGCGTTGCCCGCGCGCCGCACGAACCGGGCCAGCCGGCGGGCGCCGCGCCGGCGCAGGGACGGCTCCACCACCTCGGCGGCCGCGGTCGCCGCGGCGAACGTCGCGAACGGCGAGAGGATCCAGGTGCCGACCGACAGCGGCGACGTCGGCTTGAACACCCGCAGCATGTGCAGGAACCGGGACGGCCGGTGCAGGTCGTGGACGAGGAAGACGGTGCCGCCGACCGCGCCACCGGCCGCGGCGAGGCGTCCCGTGCGCCGCAGCGTCGGGCGGTCGGTCGCCCCGCCGAGCGCGCCGAGCCCCGCCGACGTCGCGGCGAGCCCACCGAGGAACAGGTACAGCGGGACGTCCGGGTTCTTCCACACCGGCGCCTTGATGATCGGGCGGCCATAGTACGAGCGGAACTCGGCCTCGGGGACCTGCAGCTGCTCGCCCCTGCGCCCCCGCCGCTTCCCGCTGCCGCGGTCGGCCGCGCGGCCCTCGTCGTGCCCGGAGCGGGCCGGCATCTCGGCCGGGTTGGCGTCGGTCACCGCCGACCCCCCTTCCAGAACGCCGCGACGACGGCCGCGCCCAGGCCGACCGCCGTGAGCGCCGCGTTGCGCCACATCTCGGGCAGGTCCCGGGTGGTGACGATCGGGTCCGGCGGCAGCCCGTAGACCTCCGGCTCGTCGAGCAGCAGGAAGAACGCGCCGTCGCCGCCGACCCCGTCGTCGGGGTCGCGCCCGTAGAGCCGCGCCTCCTGCACGCCGCGCCCGTGCAGCTCGGCGAGCCGGGCGTCGGCGGCGGCCTGCAGCTCGTCGAGGTCGCCGAACTGGATCGAGTTCGTCGGGCACGCCTTCGCGCACGCCGGCTCGAGGCCCTCGCCGAGCCGGTCGTAGCACAGCGTGCACTTGTGGGCGCCGCCGTCGGACTCGCGCACGTCGATGACGCCGTACGGGCACGACGGCACGCAGTAGCCGCAGCCGTTGCAGATGTCGTCCTGCACGACGACCGTGCCGAACTCCGTGCGGAACAGCGCCCCGGTCGGGCAGACGTCGAGGCAGCCGGCGTGCGTGCAGTGCTTGCAGACGTCCGACGACATCAGCCAGCGCACGTCGCGCTCGTCGTCGGGGGTCTGCTGGCCGTGCGCGCCGGCGTCGGGCAGGAGGGCCAGCAGGTCGACCGTGCCCGGGTGGGCGGGATCGGGGCTCGGCGGGGCCGTCGCCGCGTCCCGGGGCGTGTGGCCGTTGCCCCCGCCGTGCACCGCGGGCAGCCCCGCCGGGAGGAAGCCGGTCTCCTGGCCCCCGACCTGACCACCGTGTGCGGGCGTCGCCGACCCGTGCGGGCGAACGTCCTCGATGAACGCCACGTGCCGCCACGACGAGGCGCCCAGGTCGCCGGTGTTGTCGTACGACATCCCGGTGAGGCGGTAGAGGTCCGAGGCGTCGGTGCCGTCGTCGGGCACCAGGTTCCACTCCTTGCACGCCACCTCGCAGGCCTTGCAGCCGATGCACACCGAGGTGTCGGTGAAGAAGCCGACGCGCTTGGGGTGGTCGCCCGCCCAGCCCGCGTCGGTGGAGGGATCCGGCAGCGGGCCGGACAGCGACGGTGTGGTCCCGGAAAAAGCGTCGAAGACGTTGGTCACTACGTGGTCCCTCCCGGCTCCAGCCCGGCCTTGCGGCGGTGGGACTCGACGAACTCGAGCAGCGCGGGTCCGCGAGGTCGACGCCCGGGCTGGATGTCGCAGGTGGCCACCTTCGACTCCTGGATGTGGACGTTGGGGTCCATGACGACGCCCAGCAGGTCGTTCGCCGGGTCGCCGTGCGTCAGACCGTTGGACCCCCAGTGGTAGGGCAGTCCGATCTGGTGCACCACGTGGTCCCCGATGCGCAGCGGCTTCATGCGCTCGGTCACGACGACGCGGGCCTCGATCGCGGTCCGCGCCGAGATCAGCGTCGCCCACCCCAGGTGCTCGAGGCCCCGCTCGCGGGCCAGCGCGGGGGAGACCTCGC
Organism: Actinomycetospora sp. ABD4_176; assembly: GCF_056311855.1. Taxonomy (NCBI): domain Bacteria; kingdom Bacillati; phylum Actinomycetota; class Actinomycetes; order Pseudonocardiales; family Pseudonocardiaceae; genus Actinomycetospora; species Actinomycetospora sp. ABD4_176. The sequence continues at coordinate 5,864,691 of NZ_CM149974.1, forward strand.
AGAAGAACTCCGGCTGGAGCTCCGAGAGGTAGCCGAGGAAGCGGCTCATGCCGCCCGCCGTGTGGTGCTCGGTGAGCCGGTAGGTCAGGAAGACGTAGGGATACGTCTCGGACATGGCCGGGTTCAGCCGGTTCCACGCGCGATCGATGTCCTCGCGGGCGGGGTTGTCCTGCTGGTCGTGCAGGAGGTTCGCCACCGGGGACTCGACGGGCTCGTAGTGCGTGGGCATCGGGCCGTCCGCGAGCCCGGTCGGCGCGTAGAGCCACGCCTTCCCGTCGGCCTGCATGATGAACGCGTCCGTGCCCGCCAGGGCGTCCTCGGCCTGCGCGCCCTCCGGCGGCCGGTACGACGGCGGCTTCGTCGCCTCGAAGTCGGGGATGTCGTGGCCGGTCCAGGAGCACTGCTCGGGGTCCCACCACACGTAGGCCTTGCGCTCGCTCCACGGGCGTCCGTCGGCGTCGGCGGACGCGCGGTTGTAGAGCGTGCGCCGGTTGGCGGGCCACGCCCAGCCCCACTCCGCGGCGACCCAGTCCTGCTCGGAGCCGGGCCGGCGCCGGTCGGCCTGGTTGACGCCGTCCTTGTAGACCCCGGTGTAGATCCAGCAGCCGCCCGACGTCGACCCGTCGGCGCGCATCTGCGTGTAGCTCGACAGGTGGTTCCCGTCGGCGTCGAAGCCGTTGATCTCGGCGAGCACCGACTCCGGGTCCGGCTCGGCGTGCACCCCGAACGTCGGGTAGTCCCAGGTCAGGTCGAGCAGGGGGCGGTCGCGCTCGTCGGTGGAGCCGGCGAGCTTCTCCCGGACCCGCTTGCCGAGGTGGAAGTAGAAGTGCAGCTCCGAGCGCGCGTCGCCCGGCGGGTGCACCGCCTCGCGGCGCCACTGCAGCAGCCGCTGGGTGTTGGTGAACGTGCCCGACTTCTCGGTGTGGTTCGCGCACGGCAGGAAGAAGACCTCGGTGCCGATGTCCTCGGTGCGCAGCTCCCCGGTCTCGATCTCGGGGCCGTCCTTCCAGAACGACGCCGACTCGATCATCTGCATGTCCCGGACGACGAGCCACTCGAGGTTCGCGAGCCCGAGGCGCTGCATCTTGCCGTTGGCGTGCCCCACGGCCGGGTTCTCGCCGACGAGGAAGTAGCCGAAGGTCTTCCTGTCGATCTGGTCGCGGACGATCCCGTAGGTGCCGTGGTTGCCGGTCAGGCGCGGCAGGTAGTCGAACGCGAAGTCGTTCTCGCGGGTCGCCGCGTCGCCCCACCACGCCTTGAGCAGGCTGACCAGGTAGGCGTCCATGTGGCCCCAGAACCCGGTCTTCGCGGCGTCCGCGTCGAGGAAGCTCTGCAGATCCTCGTGCAGGTGCGCGTTGGGCATGGGGATGTAGCCCGGCAGCAGGTCGTAGAGCGTCGGGATGTCCGTCGAGCCCTGGATGGACGCGTGGCCGCGCAGCGCGAGGATGCCGCCGCCGGGACGGCCCATGTTGCCCAGCAGCGTCTGCAGGATCGCCGCCGCGCGGATGTACTGCGCCCCCACGGTGTGGTGGGTCCAGCCCACCGAGTACACCCACGCCGTCGTGCGCTCGCGCCCCGAGTTCGCGGTGATCGCGCGGGCGACGGCGAGGAACTGCTCGACCGACATCCCGCACACCGACGCGACCGCCTCGGGGGTGTAGCGCGCGTAGTGCCGCTTGAGCACCTGGTAGACGCAGCGGGGGTGCGCCAGCGTGTCGTCGCGCGGCGGGTCGGCGGGGGCGTGGGCCTGCTCGCCCGCACCCCCGGCGGTGTCCGAGGCGTGCGCGGCGTGGTGCTCGCGCAGCTCGGGCTCCCAGTGGTCGCGCATCCCCGCCGCCGGCGCCTCGTAGCCCGCGCCCTCCATCTGCCACGAGATCGGGTCGTAGCGCCCGGTCTCGGGGTCGTAGCCCGAGAAGATGCCCGTGGCGTCGGCGTCGACGAAGTCCTCACCGACGATCTCGGCGGCGTTCGTGAACGTCGTGACGTACTCGCGGAAGTCCTTGCCCTCGGAGAGCACGTAGTTGATGAGCCCGCCGAGGAACGCGATGTCCGCGCCCGCCCGGAACGGCACGTGCAGGTCGGCCACCGCGCTGGTGCGCGTGAACCGCGGGTCGACGTGGATGACCGTGGCGCCGCGCGCCTTGGCCTCCATGACCCACTGGAAGCCCACCGGGTGGGCCTCCGCCATGTTCGAGCCCTCGATGACGATGCAGTCGCTGTGCTGCAGGTCCTGCTGGAAGTTCGAGGCGCCGCCACGACCGAAGCTGGTCCCCAGACCGGGGACGGTGGCGCTGTGTCAAATGCGCGCCTGGTTCTCCACCTGGATCGCGCCGAGTGCGGAGAACAGCTTCTTGATGAGGTAGTTCTCCTCGTTGTCCAGCGTCGCCCCGCCCAGGCTCGAGAAGCCCAGCGTGCGCCGCAGGACGCGGCCGTCGTCGTCGGTGTCCTGCCAGCCGCGCCGGCGGGCGTCGATGACGCGGTCGGCGATCATGTCGACCGCCGTGTCGAGGTCGAGGTCCTCCCACTCGGTGGCGTACGGGCGCCGGTAGCGCACGGTCGTCACGCGCGTCGGGGAGGTCACCAGCGACGTCGACGCGGAACCCTTGGGGCACAGGCGCCCGCGGGAGACCGGCGAGTCGGGGTCGCCCTCGATCTGGGTGACGCGCCCGTCGCGCACGTAGATGTTCTGCCCGCAGCCGACGGCGCAGTACGGGCAGACCGACTTGACGACCTCGTCGGCGTCCGCGGTCCGTGGCCCCAGGGCCTGCGTCCGGGGGCTCTGCACGGCGGCGCCGCGTCCGAGCGGGTCGGCTCCGGTGGCCTGCCGGAACATCGGCCACTCGCCGAGCCAGGTGCGCGCACCCACGTGTTGGTCCCCCAGGTGTCGAGGAGAAGTGGCGGAGGCGGACGGGAATCGAACCCGCCTGGCCGAGATGCTCGGCCACTACGGTGTTGAAGACCGCGGGGCCCACCAGGAACCCTGACGCCTCCGCGCAGCAGCCTAGGTCGGGGTCCGTGACCACGCAGGTCGGGGCACGAGGACGCGGGAGCAGGTTCGAGGCGCCGTCCCCTCGGGGAACAGGGCCGGGCATGGGGACGCCGACCGAGCACCCGGCCGGTGGCGACGCCGTGACCCCCGACCTCGTCCTCGGCGTCGACATCGGCACCACGGCCACCAAGGCCGTCGCGTTCTCGGCCGACGGCGCCGAGCACGGCGCCGGGGAGGCGCCCCACCACCTCGACGAGCCCGAGCCGGGCGCCGCCGTGCAGGACCCCGAGGCGGTCTACGAGGCGGTCGGCGACGCGGTCCGCGACGCCCTCGCCGGCCTCGACCCCGCCCGGGTGGCGGCGCTGTCGTTCAGCTCGGCGATGCACGGGCTGCTCGCCCTCGACGACCGCGGCGACCCGATCGGCCCCCTGATCACCTGGGCCGACAGCCGCGCGGGCGACGTCGCCCGCGAGCTGCGGGCCCGCGACGGCGCCCTGGACCTGCACCGCCGCACCGGGACGCCCGTGCACCCGATGAGCCCCCTGGTCAAGCTCGTCTGGCTGCGCCGCGCCCGCCCGAGCCTGCACGCCGCCGCGCACACCTGGGGCGGCATCAAGGAGTTCGTGCTCGCCCGCGCCGCCGGCGCCCGCGTCGCCGACACCTCCTGCGCCTCGGGCAGCGGGCTCCTCGACGTCGCCGCCGGCCGCTGGGACCCGGAGGCCCTCGAGATCGCCGGCATCACCCGGGCGGTCCTGGGCGAGCCGGTCGCGCCGACCACCGTCGTCGGGCGGCTGCGCGAGACCGGGTGGGGCCTGCCCACCGGCGTGCCGGTGGTCGCGGGGGGAGGGGACGGGCCCATGGCCAACCTCGGGGTCGGCGCCGTGCGCTCCGGCGTCGCCGCGTGCTCGATCGGCACCAGCGGCGCCCTGCGCGTCACCGTCGAGCGACCCGCCGTCGACCCTCGCGGCCGCGTGTTCTGCTACGACCTCACCGACGACCGCTGGGTGGTCGGCGGGGCCATCACCAACGGCGGGCTCGTCCTCGACTGGGCGCACGAGACGCTCGGGGCGGACGTCGACGACCTCCTCGCCGCGGCGGCGGAGGTGCCGGCGGGCGCCGACGGCCTGCTCGCCCTGCCCCACCTGCTGCCCGAGCGCGCCCCGCACTGGGCCGTCGGCGGCGCCGGCGCGCTCGTCGGGCTGCACCGGCGGCACACGCCCGGCCACGTCGTGCGGGCCCTGCTCGAGGGCGTCTGCCTGCAGCTGCGCCTCGTGCTCGACTCGATGCGCGAGGCCGGGCTCGAGGTCCACGAGGTGCGCGCCACCGGCGGCTTCGCCCGCAGCACCCTCTGGCGTCGCCTGCTCACCGACGCCCTCGACCTGCCCGTCGGGTTCCCGACCGTCGACCAGGGCTCCGCCTTCGGCGCCGCGCTGCTCGGGATGCAGGGCGTCGGCCTGCTCCCGCCCGGCCCGGACGCGCTCGTCGACGTCGCCGAGCGCATCCCGCTCGGCGAGACGCTGCACCCGGGCCCCGACGCCGCGGTCCACGCCGCGCGCCTGCCCCTCTTCGAGCAGGCCTACGACGCGCTGGGGGCGGTGACCGGGCAGCTGTGATCGGCCGGCGGTGATCAGCCGGCGGTGGTCAGCGGTCGGCGGCGTCCGCGGCGTCCGCGACCGCCTCGAGCTCGACCAGCGCCTCCTCGAGGTGGCCGAGCAGGTGCTGCAGGTGCGGCACCGCCCGCCGGTCGCCCGTGATGCCGATCTCCATGTCGTCGGCGTAGGACATGACCGTGATGTTGAGGGCCTGCCCGTCCAGCGGGACCGAGATCGGGTAGATGCCGCTGAGCTTCGCGCCCTCCCAGTACAGCGGGTCCTTCGGGCCGGGCACGTTGGAGATGATCAGGTTGAAGCCCTGGTTGATCGCCGACGAACCGGGGACCAGGCCCAGACCGATCGGGGCGGCGACGACGGCCGACAGTGCGGCGATCGCCATCGGGTCGCGCCCCTGGAGGTTCTCCTTGGCCGCGAGCCCCGACTGCCGGATCTTCTTCAGCCGCTCGGCCGGGTCGGGCTCGTCCGTCGCCAGGTTGACGAGGATCGCGCCCAGCGCGTTGCCCGACCCCGAGTCCTCCAGGGCCACCGGCAGCGCCGCCACCAGCGGCTTGTCGGGCAGCCCGCCGTGGTCGGAGAGGTAGCGGCGCAGCGCGCCGGCGCTCATGGCGAGCATGACGTCGTTGACCGTCGTCCCGGTCCGCTCCCGCACCCGCTGGATGCGCTTGAGCGGCCACGACTCGGCGGCGAAGCGGCGGGCCCCGGTGATCGGGACGTTGAGCATGGTCGGCGGCGCCTCGAACGGCAGGGCCAGGTCGTGCTCCACCAGGCCCCGGTAGAGCGACGACGCCAGCGCCGGCCCGACGTTCAGCGCCGAGCCGACCGTCTCCGCGAGCGTGCCGGCGGTGCGCAGCGCGCCGCCGACGTACTCGCGCGCCGCTCCCAGCACGCCCGTCGGCGCGGGGGCCTTCTCGCCCACCGGGCGGCTCGCGCGGCCCGGGCGCGGGTCGACGGCCCAGAACGGCGCCATGTCGCGGCGCTCCGGGTCGGTGGACAGCGCCTTCTCGAGGTGCCGCATCGCGCGCACCCCGTCCATCATCGCGTGGTGGATCTTGCTGTAGACCGCGAAGCGGTCGCCCTCCACGCCCTCGATGAGGTGGAACTCCCACAGCGGCCGGTGCCGGTCGAGCAGGCTCCCGTGCAGGCGTGAGACGAGCTCGAGGAGCTCGCGGATGCGGCCCGGCCGCGGCAGCGCGGAGAGGCGCACGTGGTACTCGATGTCGACGTCGTCGTCGTTCACCCAGGACCACTGACCGAGGGTGGACGGGCCCCGCGTCGCGCGCCGCCGGAACAGCGGCGCGACCTCCACGTCACCGGAGACGAGCTTCCGGTGCAGGTCGGTGAGATAGTCCGGCCCCGCGCCCTCGGGCCGGTCGAAGAGCATCAGCGACCCGACATGGGTCGGTCGTTCCCTCGACTCCGCGAGCAGGAACATCGCGTCCCGGAACGACATGGTCGCCATCGACACCCCTTCCGACCCCCGGTGCGCGTCCGTCCGGGGACGGACGCACGGATTCGTCCACCAGTGTGACCTACTCGTGAGTCGGTGTCGCGGGGGTCACCCCCGCGGAGCGGCTCACCCGTCCCCCCGATGCGCCGGGGCGGCGCGCGCTCTCCGGCGGTGCACCGGGTCGACGACCCGGGCTCCCGATCCACCCGACGGCGCCGTGTCGACGCCGTGTCGACCCCCTGTCGCTGCCGTGTCGCTGCCGTGTCGCCGCCCTCGCTCAGTGCGCGCCGACGAGCAGGGCCGCCATGGCCCGGCCCCGGCGCAGGCGGTCCGGATCGCCGTCGAGCCCGCCGCGGACCATCGCGCCCTCGAGCAGCAGCGACAGGTGCTCGGCGAGCGCGTCGGCGTCCTCCCGCGGCGCCAGCGCCTCCCGCAGCAGCCCCTCGACCTCGGCCTTCTGCCGCGCCACCGTCGCCCGCCCCGGGTCGCCCGCGGGCAGCTCGCCGGCCGCGTTGAGCAGCCCGCAACCCCGGAAGTCGGCGGCGCCCTCGGCGTGCTCGAGGTAGGCGTCGAAGACCGCGAGCGCGCGGTTCCCGGGCGCCGCGTCGGCCGGGAGCGCGGCGAGCCGCTGCCGGTGCAGGTCGAGGAACTCCTGCTGGCGCCGCTCGAGGTAGGCGGCGACGAGCTCGGCCTTCGACCGGAAGTTGTTGTAGAGGCTCATCTTCGCGACGCCCGCGTCCGCGGTGATGACGTCGATGCCCGTGCCCGCCACGCCCTGGGCGTAGAAGCGCGCCGCCGCCGCGTCCAGCAGCTTCGCGCGGGCCGATCCTCGTGCGCTCATGATAGGTAGACTAGTCTACCTCCCATGAGCTTTCTCGACCGACACCTCCTCGTCGACGGCGTCCGCCTGGCCTACCGCGACCGCGGCGAGGGCGATCCCGTGGTGTTCGTGCACGGCACCCCCTCGTACTCCTACGAGTGGCGCCATGTCGTGCCGGCGATCGAGGCCGCGGGCCACCGGGTCGTCACCTACGACCTCCTCGGCTACGGCGACTCCGAGCGCCCGCTCGACCGCGACACCTCGGTCGCGGCCCAGACCGACCTGCTGCTCGCCCTGCTCGACGAGCTCGACGTCACTCGCCCGACCCTGATCACCCACGACATCGGCGGGGCGATCGGCCAGCGCGTCGCCGTCCTGCACCCCGGGACGATCCGGCGCCTCATGCTCATCGACACCGTCAGCTACGACTCGTGGCCGTCGGAGACCTGGCGGGAGATCATCCGCACCCGGCTCGAGAGCGACGCGGCCATGTCGGCCGACGACTTCGAGGCGATGATGACCCGCCAGCTGACGATGACCGTCGCCGACGGGTCCGTGATGACCGGCGACGAGCTGGCGGCCTTCCTCGCCCCGCACCGCACACCCCTGGGCCGCACCTCGTTCTTCGAGCACCAGGTCCGGCACTACGACTCGCGCCACACCGAGGAGCTCACCGACCGGCTCGTGGAGATCGCGGTGCCCGTCCGCGTCGTGTGGGGCCGCGAGGACCGGTGGCAGCCCGTCTCCTACGCCGAGCGCCTGGCGAAGGACATCCCGGGCGCCGAGCTCGTCGTGGTCGACGGGGCCGGGCACTTCCTCATGGAGGACGACCCCGACCGCCTGACCCGCGAGGTCCTCGACTTCCTGGCCGGCCCCTGAGGTTTGCCGTTCCGGCAAGGAACCTCGACCGGCCGCCGGCGCCGCGTCAGCGTGGCGGCATGACCGACACCACCGACGTCTTCAGCCACGACCGGGAGGCCGCGCTGTGCCGGCGGCTGCTCGGCGACCGGGCCCACGGGCTCGCCACCCTCGTCGAGCGGATGCGCCCCCGGCACGACTCGAACGTGCAACCGTCGGATTAGAAGGCCGATGCTCTATCCGTTGAGCTACGGGGGCTCGCGGGGAGCGTAGCCCGACCGGACGTGCACCCCACGACGGCGACCTACCCTGGTCGCGTGGCCACCACGACCCCACCGCCCGCCGAGGCGCCGACGCCCGCGGCACGTGCCGCACCCGGCGGCCTGTTCGCCGCGCAGGTCGGGCCGCTCCTGGCCGTCGCCGCGGTGGTGGCCCTCGCGCTGAGCACGCTGTCGGGGGCGGCGACCTTCGCCCGCCTCGGCCTGCCCGACCCCGGCCCCGTCACGGTCTACGCCCTGCCGGTGGTTCGGGCGATCAGCCAGGTGGCGGCGGCCGCCACGGTCGGGTTCCTGCTGTTCGCGTCCTTCTTCACGCCACCGGCCTCGTCGGGCTGGTTGTCGGCCGACGGGTACCGGGCGGTGCGCGTGGCGTCGTGGTCCGTGGCGTCGTGGTCGGCGGCGGCGCTGCTGATGATCCCGTTGAGCGCGGCCGACGCCTACGGGCGCCCGGTCTCCGAGATGCTCGACGTGCGCATCCTCGCTGCCTCGGTCACCGGCATCGAGACGACCACGGCGTGGGCGCTCACGGCGGTGGTCGCCCTCGTGGCCCTCGTCGTGACCCGCGTCGTCCTGGGCTGGGGCGCCACGGTGGTCGGCCTCGGCGTCGCGCTCGCGGGCCTGCTCCCGCTCGCCTTCACCGGCCACTCCGCCGGCGGCAGCGCCCACGACGTGGCGAGCAACAGCCTCGTCATGCACGTGATCGCCGCGGCGCTCTGGGTCGGCGGGCTCACGGCGCTCGTCACGCACCTCGCCGCCCGGGGGCGCCTCCCCGTGCTCGCCGCGCGGCGGTTCTCCGCGGTCGCGCTCGTCTGCTGGGTCGTGCTCGCGGTCTCCGGCGTGGTCAACGCGCTGGTGCGCATCACCCCCGGCGACCTGGTGTCGACCACCTACGGCGCGCTGGTGCTCGGCAAGGTGCTGGCGCTCGTCGCCCTCGGCGGCTTCGGGCTCTGGCACCGCCGGCGGACGCTGCCCGCCCTCGCGGCGGGCGACCGGGGCGCGCTCGTGCGCTTCGCGGGCCTCGAGGTGCTGCTCATGGCGGCGACGTTCGGCGTCGCCGTGGCCCTCGGGCGCACCCCGCCACCGGTGGTGCCCGCGCCGCTGCCGACGCGCACCGAGGCGCTGCTCGGTTACCCGATCGACGGGCCGCTGACGGCCGCCGGCGTCCTGACCGAGGCCCGGTTCGACCTGATCTTCGGCACGCTGGCGCTCGTCCTCGCGGGGCTCTACCTCGCCGGGGTGCGTCGCCTGCGTCGTCGCGGGGACGGCTGGCCGGTCGGGCGCACGGTGGCGTGGCTCGCCGCGTGCCTCGTGCTGCTGGTGGCGACCTCCTCGGGCCTCGGCCGGTACGCGCCGGCGGTGTTCTCCGTGCACATGGCCCAGCACATGGTCCTCAACATGCTGGTGCCGATCCTGTTCGTCCTCGGCGGTCCGGTGACGCTGCTGCTGCGGGCGCTGCCGCCCGCGGGCGCGGGCGCGCCGCCGGGACCGCGCGAGTGGGTGCTCGCGGCGGTGCACTCGCCGGTCGCGCGGGTCCTGACCCAGCCGCTGGTCGCCCTGGCGCTCTTCGTCGGCAGCTTCTACGTCCTGTACTTCTCGGGCCTGTTCGAGGTCGCGCTCGCGTCGCACTGGGCGCACGTGGCGATGAACGTGCACTTCCTGCTCGTCGGCCTGATCTTCTTCTGGCCGATCGTCGGGATCGACCCGAGCCCCCGGCCGCTGCCGCCCATCGGCCGCCTCGGCCTGCTCTTCGTCGCCATCCCGCTGCACGCCTTCTTCGGGGTCGCGGTCATGAGCTCGGACACGGTGATCGGGTCGGGCTTCTACCAGCAGCTCGAGATGCCGTGGATCGACCGGCTCGCCGACCAGACCACCGGCGGCGGGCTCGCGTGGGCGTCGGGCGAGGTGCCGATGCTGCTCGTGCTCATCGCGCTGCTGGTGCAGTGGTCGCGGGCCGACGAGCGCACCGCGCGACGCGAGGACCGCCGGGCCGACCGCGACGGCGACGCCGACCTCGAGGCGTACAACGCGATGCTCCGCTCGCTGGCGACGTCGGGTCGCCCGGCACCGGAGACCCACGCCGACGACCCGGCCCGGGTCGAGGACGATGCCCCTGACCTGGAGCGACGCCGGAGCTGACCCCCGCGTTGCGGGCCAGCCCGGACGGTCGCGTACAGTTGATGCCGCACCCGGGGAACGGACGCCGACGGCGGCCGGCCGGGAGCCGACCGGGGCCCAGCGCCTCGGGTACAGTCGAAGACCGCGGTCGCGCCGAGCCCTCCGGGTGCACGCACCGACCGCGTCCGATCATCGGACGGACCGACCGGGACCCCCCGGAAACGGCCACGATCGGGTCGGGTAGAGTGGTCAACACCGCGAAGAAACGGGCCGGAAACGGTCTGGCAGAAGCGCGTGTGGTTGTCGTTTGAGAACTCAACAGTGTGCTGAATGTTTGGTGTGTTTGTCCTCGTCGGCATCATGTGTGCGTCGTTGGTGGCGTGTGTGTGGTGTCGTGGGGTTTCTTTGAGTCGCCTGGTCCTTGGCTAGTGGGGGCTGGGTGTTTTTGCTGGGACTGTTTGTTCCAATGTTTTTTGTTGGAGAGTTTGATCCTGGCTCAGGACGAACGCTGGCGGCGTGCTTAACACATGCAAGTCGAGCGGTAAGGCCCTTCGGGGTACACGAGCGGCGAACGGGTGAGTAACACGTGGGTGACCTGCCCTCCACTTCGGGATAAGCCTGGGAAACCGGGTCTAATACCGGATAGGACCAACTGGTGCATGCTGGTTGGTGGAAAGTTTTTTCGGTGGGGGATGGGCCCGCGGTCTATCAGCTTGTTGGTGGGGTGATGGCCTACCAAGGCGACGACGGATAGCCGGCCTGAGAGGGTGATCGGCCACACTGGGACTGAGACACGGCCCAGACTCCTACGGGAGGCAGCAGTGGGGAATCTTGCGCAATGGGCGGAAGCCTGACGCAGCAACGCCGCGTGAGGGATGACGGCCTTCGGGTTGTAAACCTCTTTCGCGATCGACGAAGGTCATGCTTTTGGCATGGCTGACGGTAGGTCGAGAAGAAGCACCGGCCAACTACGTGCCAGCAGCCGCGGTAATACGTAGGGTGCGAGCGTTGTCCGGAATTATTGGGCGTAAAGAGCTCGTAGGCGGTGTGTCGCGTCGGCCGTGAAAACCTGGGGCTTAACTCTGGGCGTGCGGTCGATACGGGCATCACTAGAGTTCGGCAGGGGAGACTGGAATTCCTGGTGTAGCGGTGAAATGCGCAGATATCAGGAGGAACACCGGTGGCGAAGGCGGGTCTCTGGGCCGATACTGACGCTGAGGAGCGAAAGCATGGGTAGCGAACAGGATTAGATACCCTGGTAGTCCATGCCGTAAACGTTGGGCGCTAGGTGTGGGGTCCATTCCACGGGTTCCGTGCCGCAGCTAACGCATTAAGCGCCCCGCCTGGGGAGTACGGCCGCAAGGCTAAAACTCAAAGGAATTGACGGGGGCCCGCACAAGCGGCGGAGCATGTGGATTAATTCGATGCAACGCGAAGAACCTTACCTGGGTTTGACATGCACCAGACGCGTCCAGAGATGGGCGTTCCCTTGTGGCTGGTGTGCAGGTGGTGCATGGCTGTCGTCAGCTCGTGTCGTGAGATGTTGGGTTAAGTCCCGCAACGAGCGCAACCCTTGTCCTATGTTGCCAGCGGGTTATGCCGGGGACTCATGGGAGACTGCCGGGGTCAACTCGGAGGAAGGTGGGGATGACGTCAAGTCATCATGCCCCTTATGTCCAGGGCTTCACACATGCTACAATGGCCGGTACAGAGGGCTGCGAAGCCGTGAGGTGGAGCGAATCTCGTAAAGCCGGTCTCAGTTCGGATCGGGGTCTGCAACTCGACCCCGTGAAGTCGGAGTCGCTAGTAATCGCAGATCAGCAACGCTGCGGTGAATACGTTCCCGGGCCTTGTACACACCGCCCGTCACGTCACGAAAGTCGGTAACACCCGAAGCCCGTGGCCCAACCCGCAAGGGGGGGAGCGGTCGAAGGTGGGACTGGCGATTGGGACGAAGTCGTAACAAGGTAGCCGTACCGGAAGGTGCGGCTGGATCACCTCCTTTCTAAGGAGCTTCACCGGACACCGCTGGTGGTGTGGTGCTCGCAGGCGAGTGTCCTGCGCGCTGCACCGTGGTGGTGGAGGGCCCCGGTACCTCCCACGGTCCGCGTCTTCGGGCGTGGTCGTGGGGTGGGAAGGGGTTGCTCGAGAAAAGTGGAAACACCGGACATGTCCTCCTGGCCTCTTGGTGGGGTCGGGGGGCGGCACACTGTTGGGTCCTGAGGGGACAACGTCTTCTCTGGACGGGCAGCGCCCGCTTCACCGTGTGGTGGGGTTGGGCGCTGGTTCGTGTGGTCGTTGAGAATTGTACAGTGGACGCGAGCATCTTTTGTTTCTGTGCACATTTGTGTCGTGATTTCTTGATGTGTGTGTTGGTCAAGTTGTCAAGGGCGCACGGTGGATGCCTGGGCACCAGGAGCCGATGAAGGACGTGGGAGGCCGCGATAGTCCTCGGGGAGCTGTCAACCGAGCGTTGATCCGAGGGTGTCCGAATGGGGAAACCCGGCACCCGTCATGGGGTGTCACCGCCGTCTGAATGTATAGGACGGTGGGAGGGAACGCGGGGAAGTGAAACATCTCAGTACCCGCAGGAGAAGAAAACAAGAGTGATTCCGTGAGTAGTGGCGAGCGAAAGCGGAAGAGGCTAAACCCCGCCAGTGTGAGAGCCGGCAGGCGTTGCTGGTGGGGTGTTGTGGGGCGTCACGGACCGGTACTGCCGTGCCGGTGCGGTGGTGGTGTGGTGTTAGTCGAAGGCGTTGGGACGCGTCGGCGTAGAGGGTGAGACCCCCGTAGACGAAAACACCGCCCACCTCGTGGTGGCGTGCCCGAGTAGCAGCGAGCCCGTGTAATTCGCTGTGAATCTGCCGGGACCACCCGGTAAGCCTAAATACTCCCTGGTGACCGATAGCGGACGAGTACCGTGAGGGAAAGGTGAAAAGTACCCCGGGAGGGGAGTGAAATAGTACCTGAAACCGTGTGCCTACAAGCCGTCAGAGCCTTAGCTTCACAGCGGGGTGATGGCGTGCCTTTTGAAGAATGAGCCTGCGAGTTAGCGGTACGTGGCGAGGTTAACCCGTCGAGGGGTAGCCGTAGCGAAAGCGAGTCCGAACAGGGCGTTTCTAGTCGCGTGCTCTAGACCCGAAGCGGGGTGATCTACCCATGGCCAGGGTGAAGCGCCGGTAAGACGGCGTGGAGGCCCGAACCCACCAGGGTTGAAAACCTGGGGGATGAGCTGTGGGTAGGGGTGAAAGGCCAATCAAACTCCGTGATAGCTGGTTCTCCCCGAAATGCATTTAGGTGCAGCGTCGCGTGGTACTCACCGGAGGTAGAGCACTGGTTGGCCTAGGGGGCCGACAAGCTTACTGAAGTCAGCCAAACTCCGAATGCCGGTGAGCGTGTAGCGCGGCAGTGAGACGGCGGGCGATAAGGTTCGTCGTCGAGAGGGAAACAGCCCAGATCGCCGGCTAAGGCCCCTAAGCGTGCGCTAAGTGGGAAAGGATGTGGGATCGCCCAGACAACCAGGAGGTTGGCTTAGAAGCAGCCATCCTTGAAAGAGTGCGTAATAGCTCACTGGTCAAGTGGTCCTGCGCCGACAATGTAGCGGGGCTCAAGCGCACCGCCGAAGCCGCGGCAACACCACGTGAACACTTCCTGCGGGATGGTGGTGGTGTTGGGTAGGGGAGCGTCATGCGGGCGGTGAAGCGGCGGAGTGATCCAGCCGTGGAGCCCGTGTGAGTGAGAATGCAGGCATGAGTAGCGATAGCAGAGTGAGAAACTCTGCCGCCGGATGACCAAGGGTTCCTGGGCCAGGTTTTTCCGCCCAGGGTGAGCCGGGACCTAAGGCGAGGCCGACAGGCGTAGTCGATGGACAACGGGTTGATATTCCCGTGCTCGTGTAGGCGCGTCCCTGGCGAATCCAGGTGTGCTAACCGCCCGAGCCCCGGCTGTCTCCTTCGGGAGCAGCTCGGGGGGAGCGCGGGACCCCGCCTGGTAGTAGCCAAGCGATGGGGTGACGCAGGAGGGCAGCTCCGCCAGCTAGTGGTAGTGCTGGTGCAAGCGTGTAGGCCGGTGTACAGGCAAATCCGTACACCATGAGGCTGAGACGTGACGCATAGCCGGTTGAGGCGAAGCAGAGTGATCCCATGCTGCCGAGAAAAGCCTCTAGCGAGTTCCTACGCGACCCGTACCCCAAACCAACACAGGTGGTCAGGTAGAGAATACCGAGGCGTTCGAGCGAACTGTGGTCAAGGAATTCGGCAAAATGCCCCCGTAACTTCGGGAGAAGGGGGGCCCTGTCCCGTGAAACCCCTTGCGGGTTAGCGGGGTGGGGCCGCAGAGACCAGGGGGAAGCGACTGTTTACTAAAAACACAGGTCCGTGCGAAGTCGCAAGACGATGTATACGGACTGACGCCTGCCCGGTGCTGGAACGTTAAGGGGACCGGTTAGGCCGCAAGGCCGAAGCTGAGAACTTAAGCGCCAGTAAACGGCGGTGGTAACTATAACCATCCTAAGGTAGCGAAATTCCTTGTCGGGTAAGTTCCGACCTGCACGAATGGCGTAACGACTTCCCCGCTGTCTCGACCACAGACTCGGCGAAATTGCACTACGAGTAAAGATGCTCGTTACGCGCGGCAGGACGGAAAGACCCCGGGACCTTCACTACAGCTTGGTATTGGTGCTCGGTTCGGCTTGTGTAGGATAGGTGGGAGACTGGGAAGCGGCCACGCTAGTGGTCGTGGAGTCGACGTTGAAATACCACTCTGGTCGAATTGGGCATCTAACCTCGGACCATGATCTGGTCCAGGAACAGTGCCTGGTGGGTAGTTTAACTGGGGCGGTTGCCTCCCAAAGGGTAACGGAGGCGCCCAAAGGTTCCCTCAGCCTGGTCGGCAACCAGGTGTCGAGTGCAAGTGCACAAGGGAGCTTGACTGTGAGACCGACGGGTCGAGCAGGGACGAAAGTCGGGACTAGTGATCCGGCACCACCAGGTGGATGGGGTGTCGCTCAACGGATAAAAGGTACCCCGGGGATAACAGGCTGATCTTGCCCAAGAGTCCATATCGACGGCATGGTTTGGCACCTCGATGTCGGCTCGTCGCATCCTGGGGCTGGAGTAGGTCCCAAGGGTTGGGCTGTTCGCCCATTAAAGCGGTACGCGAGCTGGGTTTAGAACGTCGTGAGACAGTTCGGTCCCTATCCGCCGCGCGCGCAGGAGACTTGAGGAAGGCTGTCCCTAGTACGAGAGGACCGGGACGGACGAACCTCTGGTGTGCCAGTTGTCCCGCCAGGGGCACGGCTGGTTGGCTACGTTCGGAAAGGATAACCGCTGAAGGCATCTAAGCGGGAAGCCTGTTCCAAGATGAGGTCTCCCACCCCTTCGAGGGTTAAGGCCCCCACCAGACCAGTGGGTTGATAGGCCAGACATGTAATCGCCGCAAGGCGTTCAGTGGACTGGTACTAATAGGCCGAGGACTTGCCCACACACCCATCAAGACTCACGGCAAGTACAACTGCGTAACGAACAACCGATGTTCGCGTCCACTGTGCATATCCCAACGACCACACACCCCACCCCACAGGTGACCTGTGGGGGTGGTGGGGTGTTCCGGTGGTCACAGCGGAGGGGAAACGCCCGGACCCATCCCGAACCCGGAAGCTAAGCCCTCCAGCGCCGATGGTACTGCGACCGACAGGTCGTGGGAGAGTAGGACACCGCCGGAACACCCGACCACCCCCACACACACACACATCTCGAGCACCACCCCCAAAAAAAAGGGGCGAGAACTCCCACCCAGGAGCACTCGCCCCTTTTTTTCACGCCTCCCCCCAGGGGACGGACCGAGGGCCGCGGTCGTCGCCCTCCGTCGGTACGAGCGAACGCGGCCGGCCCGCGGCCTCGGCGAGCGCACGCCCCCGACGTGTCGAGACCCTGACGACCGACCGGGCCGTTCCCTGTCCGTGACATGGCGAGCACCCGTGACGGACGGCGAGCTCGTCCACCTCGCACCGGACGTCGTCGAGTGGGCGCTGCCGGCCACGTGGGACCGCGTCCGGGGGCATTCGCTCGGCTGGGTCGTGGCGCGCGATCCGGGCCGTGTGCGGGTCATGAACGTGGCCGGCGGCGGCGGGGCGCACGCGTTCCTGCTCGACACGGCCGTGGCGCCGGCGCGCCGTCACCGCGGCGTCGCGACCGCTCTGGTCGACCGCGCGATCACCGGTGCTCGGGAGGCCGGAGGCGACGGGCTCCACGTGGACGTCGCCGAGCCCGTGGCCACGCTGTCCGCCGGGGCGTGCCGGTTCGCACCGACCGCGGCCGGGCTGCTGCGGATGCGGTGACCGCCTTCGCGGGCGTGCACCGTCGTCGGCGCGGGTCCACAGCGAATGGCCCCGCAGCAAGTAGTGCCCGGTGTCCGGTCGGGCGGTCCCCGCGACAACGGTCGCCGCGCGCCGTGGAGCGCCGATAGCCGGGGGGGAGCAGTGACCGGACCGGGCCGGTCAGGTATGGCCGCCAGCTGCGCGGGACCCTCGTCACCGCGGAACGACCGGTCCACGGGTGCCACCATGGCCCGGTGCTCACCGGGCTCGGGCTGATGGCCGTGTTCACGATCTTCTGGGCGATGTGGGCAGTGCTGTCCGGGGCGGTGGTGCTCGTCGGGCTCGGCGCTCTCCTCGTCGCCGTCGGACTGCTGTTCCTGGTGCGCCGGGTGCAACTGCGTGACGCGGCCGCGCCGGGGCGGGACCTCGGCGGGTCGCGCATCCTGCCGATCGCTCTGGGAGTCGAGACCGTCTCGATCCCCGTCGCGGTCGTCGTCCTGCGGACCGTCGACCCGGAGCTCATCCAGCCCGCGATCGCCGTCGTCGTCGGCCTCCACTTCCTGGTCTTCCAGGCCGACGAGAGGACCCGGCACCGGATGCACCTCGTCACCGCCTGCGCCGGCGTGCTGATCGGGCTCGCCGGTCTCGTGGCCGTGGTGGAGGGCGCCGCCGCGAACGTCGTGCACGGCTTCGTGGGCGTCGGCATGGCCGCGGTGACCACGAGCTACGGCGGCCGCTTCCTGCGGGCCCTGCGCGCCTGACGAGTGCCGCCTGCGCTCGCCGGTGCCGGAGGCCGGTCGTCCGCGCCCTCCCCGGCGGCCCGGACAGCTCCGGACCGCCGGGCCGCCTCACTCGGGCGCGTGCGGTCTCGGGCCCGCCGGGTTCCCCGGAACCGCGGCGGCCCGTGTCCCGGTCCGTCACGGCGCGCCGTCCATGGGAGCGGTCCTCGACGGGAGGGCTCGCTACCCTCATCCCGTGACCGCCGCAGCATCGTCTCCCGACCCGGGTGGGGGTGGCACGGAGACCTGGGCGCAGGCGACGCCGGCCGAGGTGCGCGCGGTGCTCGCCCCCGAGAGCGCGGTGGAGTTCGACCGCCAGTGGCGCGCAGCGCTGGCGCAGGCCGCCGACACCTACGACCTCGAGGTGGTGCACCGCTGCCTCGAGGCCTGGCGACGCGTCGCTCGTGTGACGGTCGCGGCGGGCGGCGCCGGCGGGTACCGGGCCGTGCTCGAGGCCGCTGCCGCCGCGCGGAGCGACGGGCCGCGGCCGCCGAGAGCTCCGTGGCGTGAGGTCCGGACGGGTCTCGGGCTCTAGGTGGGATACGAGGTCGACGTCGCCTCGGTCCGGGAGGTGCTCGAGGCCCTGCCACGGGACGCCCTGGTGGCCCTGGCCGCCGTGATCGACGTCCTCGAGCACACGCCGTGGGCGGGGGACCCCCTCGTCGACCGCAACCCCGACGGCGCGGTCCGCACCATGGCCTTCGGCGCCACCGGGCTCGTCACCTATGTCGTCATCGAGCACCTGGGGCGGGTCGACCTCCTCCAGGTGCACTGGGCCGGTTGAGGAGACGGCGGGCGCCCGACGCGCCCCAGCGGCCGGCGCGGACGCGGGCGGCGTGGCGCGGCCACCACCGGGCACGCGGGGGGAAAGACCGTGACCTGCGGCGTTGGCCATCCCCACCCCCCGGTGCAGGGCCCACGGATCGCCCGTGTACTGTTTCTCGTGTCGCCAGGACGCAGAGGTTGATCCCGGTCTGGTCGACGCAGTAAGATGGGAAGGTCGCCCTCCGGAAGTCCCGCTCAGTGAGCAGGTCAGTACGGCG